>NZ_JOFZ01000001.1 GCF_000721265.1 Streptomyces sp. NRRL F-5126
GGCTTCCTGACGAGCCCGCGCTCACTCGCCAGGCGGGTGATCGCGAGCCGCAGGCCCGCCGTGCCGAAGGACACCACGGCGGTGTGACGCCACACGGCCTCGGAGGCCGGAGAACCGTACGGCGAAGGCCGCCTGAGCGACAAAATGGACCATTCACTTCCTGCTGAGGTTGAACTCGTGATGGCGGCGGGTTGTTCGGGTGGGTCTGATGGTCAGGCGGGTCTCGGCGAGGCAGCCGTCTATGAGGTCGCCGTGGTAATGGATGTGTCGTAGGTCGCGTCGGATGCGCTGGATGAGGTGTTCGGGTGTGGAGAAGGCGACGTTGGGGAGCCAGCCGCGCCGCAGCAGTGACCAGATCCCTTGGACGGGGTTGAGGTCGGGTGCGTAGGGCGGCAGGTAGTAGAGGGTCTGGGGCGCGAACGACTCCTCTTCCCGAATTTGACCCCGCACTGGCTACCTGTATGCCTCGTACTCTTACCGGCAGATCTGGTTGGAAGCGCTTGGTAAGGGGGGAGTCGAGTACTGCAAGCCGCACGCCCTGCGGCACTACTACGGATCACGCCTCCTCTACGCAGGCGTTCCCTAGAACGACGTGGCCGATTGGATGGGCCACAGCAGCACTCGTATTGCGCCAGCACATCACTATATCTTCGAAGGGGCCGACCAGCGCGGGCGCGAGGCGATAGCGACGATGCTCACCCCCGGCGCCGACGACCCGACGGAGTACACAGAGATTGCTTGACCGAGACTACTGGCCTCCCCCGAAACCAGCTCTTACCTGAAAATCCAGCTACGGCAGGTTTCTGGCCATAACCACACGCTGGACCTGGTTCGTGCCCTCATAGATCTGTGTGATCTTCGCGTCCCGCATCATGCGCTCCAGCGGGTAGTCGCGCGTGTAGCCGTAGCCGCCCAGGAGCTGGACCGCGTCCGTGGTGATCTCCATGGCCGCGTCGGAGGCGTAGCACTTGGCGGCCGCGCCGAAGAACGTCAGGTCCTCCTTGGCCGAGCCCTGGCTCACGCGCTCCGAGCGTGCGGCGGCCGCGTAGGTGAGCTGCCTGGCGGCCTCCAGCTTCATGGCCATGTCGGCGAGCATGAACTGGACACCCTGGAAGTCGCCGATCGGCTTGCCGAACTGCTTGCGCTCCTTGACGTAGCCCTTCGCGTAGTCCAGGGCGCCCTGCGCGATGCCGAGCGCCTGCGCGGCGATGGTGATGCGCGTGTGGTCGAGGGTCTTCATCGCGGTGGCGAACCCGGTGCCCTCCTCGCCGATGATCCGGCTCGCGGGGATGCGGACGTTGTCCAGGTAGACCTCGCGCGTCGGCGACCCCTTGATGCCGAGCTTCTTCTCCGGTGCGCCGAAGGAGACGCCCTCGTCCGACTTCTCCACGACGAACGCGCTGATGCCCTTGGTGCGCTTGTCCGGGTCGGTGACGGCCATGACCGTGTAGTACTCGGAGACGCCCGCGTTGGTGATCCAGCGCTTCACGCCGTTCAGCACGTACGCGTCGCCGTCGCGCACGGCCCTCGTCTTCATGCCGCCCGCGTCGGAGCCCGCGTCCGGCTCCGAGAGGCAGTACGAGAACATCGCGTCGCCGGCGGCGAGCGGTGTGAGGTACGTGCGCTTGAGGTCGTCGCTGCCGGAGAGCATGACCGGCAGCGAGCCGAGCTTGTTCACCGCGGGGATCAGCGACGACGAGGCGCAGACCCGGGCGACCTCCTCGATGACGATCACGGTGGCGAGCGCGTCGGCGCCCGCGCCGCCGTACTCCTCGGGGACGTGGATGGCGTGCAGGTCGCTGCCGACCAGCGCGTCCAGCGCCTCCTGGGGGAAGCGCGCCTCCTCGTCCACCGCCGCCGCGAAGGGCGCGATCTTCGCCTCCGCGAGGCCGCGCACCGCGTCGCGGAGCGCCTCGTGTTCCTCTGCGGGGCGGTACAGGTCAAAGGCTGACGACCCAGTCGTTCCGGCCACGGTCTCTCACTCCCGGGAGGCTGCTGCTAACTACCGTTAAGTAACCCGATACTAGAGCGCCGCACGCCCGCAGGCATAGGTGAGCCGGAGCACACGGGGGTGGTGCGGGCAGCGGCACAGGGGCCGAGGCGCGCGCGGGGGTCGCGGATATGCTCGGGCCGCGCCCTGTCAGCCGCAACCGTCCGCCGCAACCAATGGAGCAGCTCATGGCCCTCAAGATCACCGTGATCGGCACCGGCTACCTCGGCGCGACGCACGCCGCGGCCATGGCGGAGCTGGGCTTCGAGGTGCTGGCGCTCGACGTCGCCCAGGACAAGATCGACGCGCTGCGCGCGGGGCGCGCCCCGATGTACGAGCCGGGCCTGGAAGAACTGCTGCGCAGGCACGTCTCCGGGATCGAGGGCTCGTCGGGGCGGCTGCGGGTGACGATGGACTGGGCTGAGGTCGCCGACTTCGGCGACGTGCACTTCGTCTGCGTCAACACCCCGCAGAAGCAGGGCGAGTACGCCTGCGACATGTCGTACGTGGAGAGCGCGATGGACTCGCTCGCCAAGCACCTCGGCAAGGCCGCCCTCGTCGTCGGCAAGTCGACGGTGCCGGTGGGCAGCGCGGACCGGCTCGCGGCGCGGCTGGCCGAGCTGGCGCCCGCGGGCGGCGAGGTCGAGCTGGCGTGGAACCCGGAGTTCCTGCGCGAGGGCTTCGCCGTGAAGGACACGCTGCACCCGGACCGGATCGTGGTGGGCGTGCGCAGCGAGCGTGCCGAGCGGCTGCTGCGCGAGGTGTACGCGTCCCCGATCGCGGAGGGCACGCCGTTCGTCGTGGCGGACTTCGCGACGGCGGAGCTGGTGAAGACGTCGGCCAACTCGTTCCTCGCCACGAAGATCTCGTTCATCAACGCGATGGCGGAGGTGTGCGAGGCCGCGGGCGGCGACGTCGCGACGCTGGCGGAGGCACTCGGGTACGACGAGCGCATCGGGCGCAAGTTCCTGCGCGCGGGCATCGGCTTCGGCGGGGGCTGCCTGCCGAAAGACATCCGCGCGTTCATGGCGCGTGCGGGCGAGCTCGGCGCCGACCAGGCACTGACGTTCCTGCGCGAGGTCGACTCCGTCAACATGCGCAGGCGCGGGCACATGGTGGACATGGCGCGCGAGGCCGTCGGCGGCGAATCGTTCCTCGGCAAGCGGGTGGCGGTGCTCGGCGCGACGTTCAAACCGGACAGCGACGACGTGCGTGACTCCCCCGCCCTCAACGTCGCCGGGCAGATCCACCTCCAGGGCGGGCAGGTCACGGTCTACGACCCCAAGGGCATGGACAACGCGCGCCGGGTGTTCCCCACGCTCGGCTACGCGGCATCCGCCCTCGAAGCGGTGCGCGGCGCCGACGTCGTGCTGCACCTGACGGAGTGGCGCGAGTTCCGCGACCTCGATCCGGCGGAGCTCGGCGCGGTGGCCTCGGTGCGCACGGTGCTGGACGGCCGCAACGTCCTCGACCCGGCGCGCTGGCGCGACGCGGGCTGGACGTACCGGGCGATGGGACGCCCGAACGCCTGACGCGGCGGGCGTCCGGCCACGTGGCGCGGACCGCGTGCAGCGGGCCATGTGCGGCGGCGGGCCATGCGCCGCCGTCGGACGTGCCGTTGCCCGGCCGCGCCCGGTCACGTGTTCAATGGTGGGTACGTGTAACACCCCCGACCGCCCGGAGGTTCCGCCATGCCCGTGGCCACCACCCGCGCCATCGCCCTCGACGCCCCCGACCCGCTCGCCCTCGCGGGCTTCTACGCGGGGATCATCGGCGGCGAGATCAACGACGACGGGAACGGCTGGGTCGAGCTGGACGCGCCGGCCGGCACGCGGCTGGCGTTCCAGGAGGCGCCGGGCCTCGTGCCGCCTCAGTGGCCGTCCGCCGACAGGTCGCAGCAGCTGCACCTGGACTTCACGGTCGCGGATCTGGACGAGGGCGAGCGCGAGGTGCTGCGGCTCGGCGCGACCCCGCTGGACACCGACGACAACGGCCGCCGCTTCCGTGTCTACCGCGACCCGGCGGGCCACCCGTTCTGCCTCTGCGTCGACTGAACCGGCGGCCCGCCGCGGGCGGCGTCGTGGGGCGGCGGGACGTCCGCCTTGCCGGGCTGCTGTCCGCGGTGGTGTGCCGGCGCGAGCCGGGGGCGGACCTCTAGTAGTCCTGGACGGAGTCGGCGACGGCGCCTGTGGCGGCCGCCGGGCCGCCCGCCGTGGCCGGGGACTCGCGGATGCGCCGGATGTGCACGTGGCGGGTGAGGCGGATCACCGGCCGGATCAGCAGCTCGACGCTGCCTATGAGGAAGCACCACGTCCCGGTGGTGGTCCAGTTCTCGGAGAAGAACATCACGCTGCCGACGATGAACCACAGGGCGACGAGGATGTCGTTGAGGATGCTGGCCACCTCGTAGCGGCGGCGTACGACCAGCTCGTCGTGCCCGATGTGCAGTGTCAACGGCTGCTGAGGCGTGCTGTTACCCATGCGCCCAGGCTACGGGGACGCAGCTGGAACGAGCCGCGGGCGGGGGACGCGCGAAGCCGCGGCGCCGGTGGCAGGCGTACACCACGGCCGCCCCCGGCCCTCGCTGCGCGGGGGCGGCCGCATCGTCACAGCCAACTGACGACGTCGACCGTGTCGTTGGTCGCCTGCGGCTCCTGGAGGCGGTGCCCCGGGAACAGCGGACGCACGTGGTCCGTGTCCACATCGACGAGCAGCGCCGGCGTACCGGTGTTGTTCACCCACGACGAGACCTCGTTGGCCGCGCTGTGACCGTTGACGCCGCCGTCCATGGGCAGAGCCCGCAGGTCCACGGGGTATCCGGCGCCGATGCCGTACGCGGGGCCCTGGTAGCCGTAGTCCCGGTACAGGCACAGGGTC
Organism: Streptomyces sp. NRRL F-5126; assembly: GCF_000721265.1. Taxonomy (GTDB): domain Bacteria; phylum Actinomycetota; class Actinomycetes; order Streptomycetales; family Streptomycetaceae; genus Streptomyces. The sequence continues at coordinate 4,868 of NZ_JOFZ01000001.1, forward strand.
CCTTGCGGGCAGGGTTCGCCGGACTGGAGCTTGACCACACCGGGAGGTAGGAATGCCTCTGCCGCCGCAGGGGCCGCCGCGTTCGCCACGCCCGCGCAGGCCGGCAGTGCCACCGCGGCCACGATCGCCGCCACGGCCGTCACCACACGGCGCTTTCCTGTGGAAGGGTTGCCGCTCGTCGCCATCCGGGTCCTCCTGAAGGAGATCGAGGCCGCCGGCCGTACTGGCGGGGCGGCACCTGTCACTGGTCCGGCGCTCCGGGCCCGCCCTGAGGGACGGCGCCGGCTCACCGGAAGGGCCTTGCGGCAACGAGCATCTCCGCACCCAGACCCGATTACCCACAGGAGGCGATCCATGACGCGAAGTCATGTCACCCGGCCGAACAGTGGCTCTTGCGGCTTCGGCTCGGCCCTGCGCACGCCCACGACCTGCACGGTCGGCTGTTCCACGGCCGAGCGTGAGCGCCGTACTGCGCTGAGCACCAAGCCAGTCGGTCCCTCTCACGGGTGGTCCTGACGGAGCGCGGCGCACGCACCCTCCGCCGTCGCGCACCGGCGGCAGACATGCCCCCGGTGCGCCCGCGCACAGCGCCGTCGGCGCGGCACGTCAGGGCGGCGGGACGCGCAGCGCCCTGCGCAGGCCGAACGCCGCGAACAGGGCCACCAGGACCATCGAGCACAGCACGGCCGTGCCCGCGCCCGCGATGCCCGTACGGCCCATCAGCACGGCCGCGCCGCCCAGGACGCCGAGGCACATGGCTCCCTGGAGCGCGGCCAGCACGCCCGTGCGGCCCTGGACGCGCAGCACGCCGATGTAGAGCTCGACCACCACCCTCGGGAGTGTGGCGAGCGCCAGCAGCCGCAGCACCGTCGTGCCGTGCGCGGCGTACGAGCCGCCGAACGGAGTCAGCACCAGCGGCGCGAACGCCACGATCACCGCCACCACGGGCACGAGGAGCAGCAGCGTCCTGCGCAGCGCGCCGCGTACGCCGGCCGCGAGACCGGCTGGGTCGTAGGAGGCGTGGGCCGTCAGCGAGGAGGCCATGTTGATGGCCATGAACTCCATCGTGCCGCCGACCGTGTACGCGGTGTAGAAGAAGGCGTTGTGCGCGGCGTCGAACCGTACGGCCACCATGACGGGCAGCAGGTTGATCATCGCCAGGCTGAACAGCGAGCCGACCGAGTCGCCCGCCATGAAGCGGGCCACGTCCGCGTGGCGCAGCGGCGGCCGCCCGCGGTCTGCTGCCGCCTGGCGGGGGATGAGTGTGCGGAAGACCAGCCAGCCGAGCGGCACGACGGACAGCGCCATGGCCGCCGCCCACGACACGAACACACCGAGCACTGGCAGGGTCGCCGCGAGCACGGCGAGCAGGACGAGCTTGCCGAGCGAGAAGACGGCGTTGCCGACGGGCACCCAGAACGACTTCCTGAGCCCGGTGAGCACACCCTCCTGCAGTGTGAGGATCGCCCACGCCACGCAGGACAGTGTGAAGACAAGACCGGGCACGAGCCCGCCGAGCGGCGCGTACGACGGTCCCCACCGGCCCAGCGTCGCGAGGAACACCAGGGAGGCCGCGCACACCACCAGGGAGCTCACCACGTACACCCGCCGCACCAGCGGTCCCGTGCCGCGCCCCGCGCGCGGGACGTACCGCACCACCGCGCCGAACATGGTCGTCGCCGTGATGGACGCGAGCAGCCGCATCGCCGCGATCGCCGCCGACCCCTGCCCGACCGCGTCCTCGGTGTAGTAGCGCGCGGCGACCAGCCAGAACCCGAGGCCGAGCGCCGCCGACACACCGGTCGACAGCATGAGGGCGTACGCGTTGCGGAACAGCGAGTCCGAGCCGTCCCCGCCCCCGTCCCCGGCACCCGAATCGGGCCCCGCGCCGGGGAGTTCGGGGCGGTCGGGCGCTCTCGCCGTGTCAGCCACCCCCACCACTGCCCTCTGCCGCACCGTCGCGCGTGACCGCCGCGGGCGGCCGTACGGGGGTGATCGGCAGGCCGTCGAGCACCCGCAGCACCTCGTCGGCCCTGCACGGGTCCACCGGGAGGGCGTGCCGTGCGAACCAGGCGGCAGGGCGGGGCAGTGGCGAGGGGTCGGTGAAGGCGGCGGAGCTGTCCGGGTCGTTCCCCGCGGCGTAGACGTCGAGCGGCGGGTCGTAGAGGTATCCGACGGTGATGTGCCGCCGGGCGAGCGCCGCGATCGCCGCGTCCCGGTCGGACACCAGCAGCGGCACGCGGAAGAGCGGTTGGGTCCTTGTGCCGCCGGCGCCGGGCTCACCGTGACCGCTCCCCCAGCGGGAGCGCAGCAGCGCGGCAGTGCCCGCCCGGTGCAGTGCCAGGCGCCGGTCCAGGTCCCCCAGCAGGCGGGCGGTGCGCCGCAGCCGGACGCGGCCCGGCGCGACCCTGTAGGGATGCATGTCGACCCGCACCCACGACTCGAACGGATCGAGGCCGGGCGCTGCCGCGACCGCCCGCCTCAACTCCCCTGCCCGTAAAGGCATCCTGATCTCCTGGCGCTCCTCGGCGCCGAGCAGCCGCAGGGCCAGGTGTGCCGCGCGCACGAGCCGCAGCCCCCGCACGCCCGCCTCCGCGTACGGGCGGACCGCGTACAGCGCCTCGGAACCCAGGGCGGCCGGTTCGAGCAACGCGTCCCGCAGCGCGGTCAGTTCCGGGCGCAGCCCCGGCTCTGCGAATGCCAGGAACCCGCCCGTCTTCGCCCCCACGTGCTTGGAGAGGCTGAAGGCGGCGGCGTCGCCCACGGTGCCCACGGCCCGGCCGTCCGGCAGCCGGCTGCCGATGGCGTGCGCCGCGTCCTCGATCAGCGGGATGCCCGCGGCGTCACACCTCGCGCGCAGCGCGGCCACCGGGTCGGGGTTGCCGTACAGGTTGGTGGTGATGACGGCGGACAGGCCGCGCCAGGTCTCCTCCGGCACGGCCGCCACGTCGATGGAGCCGTCGACCGGGTCCAACGGCGCCTGCACCGGCCGCAGTCCGGCCGCGAGCACGACGAAGAAGATGACGTCGTCGTTGACGGACGACATGAGCACCCGCCCGCCGGGCCCGCACCAGTGGCGCAGCGCCACGTAGAGCGCGAGCCTGCACGACGGTGTGTACAGGCACTGCCTGCCCAGACGCCGGCCCATCAGCGCTTCGAGCGCCGCGGTGCCCTCCGGACGGCCTTCCCCACGCGCCATGCCGATCCCCCCTGCCCCGGCGCTCAATGTGGCCCATACCGGACGGCACGTCAATAAGGCATGCGGTCGATCCCGGGAGGCCGTCGCCGGCCACCGGCCGCACGCACGGCCGCGCCCCGCCGGATCCTCCCGACGGGGCGCGGTCGCGTTCCGGTTTCGGCCTCGGGCCGCACCGGGCTCACTCCTCCAGCGTGAGCCCCTTGCGCAGCTTGACCAGCGTGCGCGACAGCAGGCGCGAGACGTGCATCTGCGAGATGCCGAGTTCCTCGCCGATCTCGGACTGCGTCATGTTCGCCACGAAGCGCAGCGACAGGATCCGCCGGTCGCGGTGCGGGAGCCCGGCGATCAGGGGCTTGAGCGACTCGATGTACTCGATGCCCTCGATGCCGTGGTCCTCGTAGCCGATGCGGTCCGCGAGCGCGGCCTCGCTGTCGTCCTCCTCGGGCTGCGCGTCCAGCGAGCTCGCCGTGTAGGCGTTGCTCGCCGTCATACCCTCGACGACCTCCTCGCGCGTGAGGCCGAGGGCCCCGGCGAGCTCGCCGACGCTCGGGGCGCGGTCGAGCCGCTGCGCGAGCTCGTCGCTGGTCTTCGCCAGGTCGAGGCGGAGCTCCTGGAGTCTGCGCGGCACCCGGACCGACCACGAGGTGTCGCGGAAGAAGCGCTTGATCTCGCCGATGATCGTCGGCATGGCGAAGGTCGGGAACTCGACGCCGCGGCTGAGCTCGAACCGGTCGATCGACTTGATCAGGCCGATCGTCCCCACCTGGACGATGTCCTCCATGGGCTCGCTGCGGGTGCGGAAGCGGGAAGCCGCGAACTTCACGAGGGCGAGGTTCAGCTCGACCAGGGTGTTGCGCACGTAGGCGTGTTCGTGGGTGCCCTCCTCAAGCGCCTCGAGGCGCGCGAACAGCGTCTTCGACAGGGCGCGCGCGTTGACCGCGCCCACCTCGCCGAGTGCCTGCTGAGAGGGGATGCCCGTCGGGTGCTCGCCTTCGAGGACGGCGTAGTCGGCCACCACGTCCTCGGCCACCGTGGCGGCGGACGCCGTGTCCTCCACATCAGGACCGTACGTCCCGGATGTGACGTCAGCCACAGAATGTTCGTGCGTTGATACCGACGGCGCGAGCGGGGTACGCGCTTCGTCGAGCCGGGGTGACATGGTCTCCTCCATCGTTCTCGGCATATGGCTGCCGATGCCAGTTCGCATCGCTTGCGGCGTGCGGCGCCTCCCAGTGCCGTGCCGTGTCGTATCTGTCTCCCTCTAGCCCTACCTGCTGGGCGCTGGCGGTTGCAAGTGCCAATTGTCCTATTCGTCATACATTGTTGGCTAGTTCGGCTACCCGGTGGCGGCTGAAAGGCGTAATGTTCGAGCGGCGTCCGCGGTCGGCCCGTCCGCGGCGGCCGCTGGTCGGCCGGGCCGCACGGCCCACGCGCGATCAGCGCGGCCGACTCGCTGTCGAACAGAACACACGAACCACCACCACGCGAAATCACGGGCAAACCACGGCGAAAAGGGACGGGATGGACCGCCAGACGGTCGGCAGTACGAACCAGGGCCGGCTCAGGGTCGAGGTTCGCACCGAGGGCCGCAGCGAGGTCGTGACAGCGGCCGGCGAACTCGACCACCACACGGCCGAGCTGTTGCGCGTCCCGCTGGACGAGGCGCTTGAGCAGGGGAGGTCGCGACTGGTGATCGACTGCTCACAACTCGAGTTCTGCGACTCGACCGGACTCAACGTCCTGCTGGGCGCCCGCCTCAAGGCGGACGCCGTCGGCGGCGGTGTCCACCTGGCCGCGATGCGGCCCGTGGTCGCCAGGGTCTTCGAGATCACCGGCGCGGACGCGGTCTTCGGCGTGCACGAATCGCTGCACGAAGCACTGGCGGAGTGAGGGTGTGAGACCGGTCCCGGCAGGGTGCTGTCGCGTCGCCGGGTGTTGTCCCGCCCCGTCGGGTGTCGTCGCGGCCCCGACGGGCAGAAGACTCCCGCGGGCCGCACACATCCCTGCAATCACTCTCTGTGTGGCTCTCATGGCAAATTGGCGAATCGGTGAGGTGAAGCGCTGATGAGCACCACCCGGCAGCCATCGCCGGGCGACCTCGGCCCCGAGCCGGACGCCGAGCAGGCATCCGCGTCCGGGGGGACGAACCGCACGCTCGCGCTGGAGAGCGCCAGCGGGGTCGTCCCTCTCGCCCGCGACTTCACCCGCCAGGCTCTCTACGACTGGGGCTGGCTGCCCGCCTCCACCGCCGACGGGCGGGCGGCGGCCGAGGACGTCCTGCTGGTCGTGTCGGAATTGGTCACCAACGCGTGCCTGCACGCGGAGGGGCCGGAACGGCTCCGCGTGTCGACCGCCGCGAAAGTGCTGCGCCTCGAAGTCACCGACCGGGGCGCCGGCCAGCCGGCACCCCGCACACCGCACCGGGCCGGCCGGCCCGGCGGCCACGGCATGTTCATCGTGCAGCGGCTCTGCCTCGACTGGGGAGTGCGCCGCATGGCCGACAGGCCGGGCAAGACGGTCTGGGCGGAACTGGCCGCGCCGGTGTAATCCGGTACCCCTGCCGCGGAGCCGGGCGGGGCACCGCCCACACCCCCTCGCCGCCTTCCTCGCCGCCTTCCCCACGGCCGCACACCGGCGCCCGGCGTGGCCGTCGGCGTGCGCGCGTGCCGCTCGTACGCCCGGGGAGCCGGCACGGCCCGGCCGGCCCGGACGCAGGCGAACGGGGCGCGGGGCCGTCCGCCGGCCCCGCGCCCCGTTCTCGTGGGCGAGGCCCTTGCCGCCGCCCTCCCGGCGGCGGCGAGGGCCTCGCGCGTCAGTGGATCTCGCCCATCAGGCCGCGCACGCGCCGCCGGTACATGAACACCGCCACACCCGCGAGCGCGGCGAGTGCCGCCTCCAGTGTGACCACGCCCGTGCCGTTGAGGCCGACGTTCGCGATGGAGAGCAGGCCCGTCACCGAGTCGCCCGCCGTCACGGCCAGGAACCACACGCCCATCATCTGGCTCGCGTACTTCTCCGGCGCCATCTTCGTCGTCACCGAAAGGCCGACCGGCGACAGGCACAGCTCGCCCACGGTCTGTATCAGGTAGATGCCGACCAGCCACATCGGGGAGACGAGCGACCCGTTCGACGCCATGAACAGCGGGATCAGGAAGAAGAAGAACGACAGGCCGATGAACACCAGGCCGACCGAGAACTTCACCACCGTGCTCGGCTCGGAGCCGCGCCGGTTGAGCCTCAGCCAGAACCAGGCGAGCACGGGCGCGAGCGCCATGATGAAGATCGGGTTGAGCGACTGGTACCAGGACGTCGGGAAGGCGATGCCGAGAACGCTGTCCGACGCCTTGTTGGTGCCGAACGCCTGGACCGTGGAGCCGCCCTGGTCGTAGATCATCCAGAACACCGCCGCGGCGACGAAGAACCAGATGTAGCCGGACATCTTGCCCTGCTCGCCCGTCGACAGCGACCGGTCGCGCTTGATCCGCCACAGCACGCCCGCCGGGATGAGCAGGCCCGCGACGGTCAGCGGGATCATCGCCCAGTTGAGCGTGAAGTGCCCGCTGAGCACGATGATCGCGTAGGCGACCACCGCGACGGCCAGCCAGGTGAACCCCTTGCGCAGCCACGCCGAGCGCTCCTGCGGGGACAGCGGCTGCGGGACCTTGCTGCTCTCGGGGCTCAGGTTGCGGCTGCCGATGAGGAACTGTGCGAGGCCGAGGGCCATGCCGACGGCCGCCAGCGCGAAGCCCAGGTGCCAGCTGACCTTCTCGCCGACGGTGCCGATCGCCAGCGGGGCGAAGAAGGCGCCGACGTTGATCCCCATGTAGAAGATCGTGAAGCCGCCGTCCCTGCGCGGGTCGTTCGGGCCCTTGTAGAGGTGCCCGACCATGGTCGAGATGTTGGCCTTGAGCAGGCCGGAGCCGAGCGCCACGAGGGCGAGGCCCACGAAGAACGTGCCGGAGCCGGGCAGGGCCAGCGTCAGGTGCCCCACCATGATCGTGCCGGCCGCGACCGCCACCGTCTTGCGCGGGCTCCACACCCGGTCGCCCAGCCAGCCGCCCGGCATCGCGAGCAGGTAGACCAGCGAGTTGTAGATCGAGTAGACGGCCGTGGCGGTGGCGAGGTCCATGCCGAGGCCACCGGTGTGCAGGCCCTTGGACGCGTCGGGGCCGCCGGACAGCAGGTAGATCGTGAGCAGCGCCCGCATGCCGTAGAAGCTGAACCGCTCCCACATCTCGGTCATGAACAGGGTGGCCAGGCCGCGCGGGTGGCCGAAGAAGGTCTTGCCGCTGCCGGGTGGGCTCGACGCGTCCTTCGTCAGGGTGGTCGCCATGGTGTTCCTTGCTCGTGGTGGCGCACCGGCCGTGGGGTGGCCGGGACCGTGGGGGGTCGCGGGGCCTTGTGGGCCGCCGGGCCCGTGGGGGAACCGCCTGCACACGAAAGGGACCTTTGGCAGCTTCATCGCCAAAGGTCCCTGGTAGTACTACAGGCCTCGCATAACCATACGGCACGCTATAGGCCTATTTGAAAGTACTTGAGAGATGAGTCACAGGTAATCGTCACTGCGAACGCCATGAATCGAAGGTGAAAGGCTACTTCCCGGACCGTACCGCAGGCTCGGCCGATCGTGGCCCGGGCGATGCCGTCCGCGGACTACCATCACGTCCATGACCCGAGTACTGCTCGCCGAGGACGACGCTTCCATCTCCGAGCCGCTGGCCCGCGCCCTCCGCCGAGAGGGGTACGAGGTCGAGGTGCGCGAGGACGGGCCCACAGCCCTCGACGCGGGCCTCCAGGGCGGCGTCGACCTGGTCGTGCTCGACCTCGGCCTACCGGGCATGGACGGCCTCGAGGTGGCCCGCAGGCTCAGGGCGGAGGGCCACGCGGTGCCGATCCTGGTGCTCACCGCTCGCGCCGACGAGGTCGACACGGTCGTCGGGCTCGACGCGGGCGCCGACGACTACGTGACCAAGCCCTTCCGCCTGGCCGAACTGCTCGCCCGGGTGCGCGCCCTGCTCAGGCGGGGTGCGGCGGAACCCGCGCCCGCACCCGCGACCCACGGGGTGCGCATCGACGTCGAGTCGCACCGCGCCTGGATGGGCGATGACGAACTCCAGCTCACCGCCAAGGAGTTCGACCTGCTGCGGGTCCTGGTCAGGGACGCGGGCCGGGTCGTCACGCGCGACCAGCTGATGCGCGAGGTGTGGGACACGACGTGGTGGTCGTCCACCAAGACGCTCGACATGCACATCTCCTGGCTGCGCAAGAAGCTCGGCGACGACGCGGCCAACCCCCGCTACATCGCCACGGTACGCGGCGTCGGCTTCCGCTTCGAGAAGAGCTGACCCGCCCGGCCGCGGGCACCGGCCCGGGCGACCCCGAGCCACCCATGCCCGGAGGGCACATTGCGCCGTCGACTGATCAACTCCACGCTCGCCGTGGTGCTCGTCGTCATCGCCGTCTTCGGCGTCTCCCTCGTCATCGTCGAGACGCGGACGATCACGAACAGCGCCCAGGAGAGCGTGGACTCCGAAGCCCTGCGCGTGGTCAGCATCGTCGACGGACGGCTGCTCGGCGGCGAGTCCATCGGCGCGGACGCGCTGAAGCAGCAGATCACCATCCACCGGTACGCGCGCGTCGAGGTGCCGGGCCACCCCGACGTCCATGTGGGCGAGAAGCCCACGGGGTCCGTCATCCGGGGTCAGGCACGCGGTGAGCAGGGCGAGGTCGTCACCGTCGAGGAGGCGAGCTCGTCCGTCACGCGCGAGGTAGGCCGCACGCTGCTGATCATCGGCGCGGTCGCGCTGCTCGCGATCATCGCCGCCGTGCTGCTCGCCGTGCGGCAGGCCAACAAGCTGGCCTCGCCGCTCGTCGACCTCGCGGAGACCGCCGAGAAGCTGGGCTCGGGCGACCCGAGGCCGGGCCACAAGCGGTACGCGGTGCCCGAGCTCGACCGTGTCGCCGACGTGCTGGACTCGAGCGCGGAGCGCATCGCGCGGATGCTGACCGCCGAGCGCAGGCTCGCCGCCGACGCGTCGCACCAGCTCCGTACGCCACTGACCGCCCTGTCGATGCGTCTTGAGGAGATCACGCTCACCGAGGACCTGGACACCGCGCAGGAAGAGGCGGCGATCGCCCTCAACCAGGTGGAACGGCTCACCGACGTGGTGGAGCGCCTGCTCACCAACGCCCGCGACCCGCGCACCGGCTCGGCGGTCGCGCTCGATCTCGACGGGATCATCAAGCAGCAGACAGAGGAGTGGAAGCCCGTCTACCGCGGCGCGGGCCGCGCCATCGTGCGCTCCGGGAGGCAGGGCGTGTGGGTGATGGCCACGCCCGGCGCGATCTCGCAGGTGCTCGCCGCGCTGATCGAGAACTCGCTCATGCACGGCGGCGGCACGGTGGCCCTCAGGACGCGCGTCACCGGCAACCAGGCCGTCATCGAGGTGACGGACGAGGGCCCGGGAGTGTCGCCCGACCTCGGCGCGCGGATCTTCGAACGGGCGATCAGCGGCCACAACTCCACGGGCATCGGCCTCGCCGTCGCGCGCGACCTCGCGGAGGCGGACGGCGGGCGCCTCGAACTGCTCCAGCCGTACCCGCCGGTGTTCGCGCTGTTCCTGAGCCGCGAGACCCAGGAGCGGGAGGAACCGGAACGTCCGGTGCGGTGACCTGCGCCCTTGGCGCAGCCCGAGGCGCGGGCCCGGGCACAGGCCGGGGCGTGGCCCTCAGCCGACCCGGTCGGGCTGCGCCTTCACGGGGGCTTCCCGTTCGGGCCGCGCCTCGGCCGCGGGCACCAGTGCCCTGAACACCCACGACCGGTACGACCAGAACCGGAACAGCGTGGCCACCCCGATCCCGATGAACTTGAACACGTTGCTCTGGAGCGGTCCGTCCCAGCCGAACCCGTACGTCGCGGCGTACAGCACGCCGTTCTCGATGACGAGGCCGATCCCGCTGAAGACCAGGAAGAGCGTCAGCTCGCGCGTGCGGCCCGACTTGTCGCGGTCGCGGTAGGCGAAGTACCGGAAGCCGATGTAGTTGGAGATGATCGACACGACCGTCGCCAGCACGGAGGCGCGGACCACTTGCAGGTCCGTGACGTGCCTGACCAGGTTGAACACCAGGAGGTTCACCAGCAGGCCAGAGCCGCCGACGGCGCCGAACTTCACGACCTCCTGGATCAGCCGGCGCAGTCGCGTTCCCGGCGTCTCGCCGGCGCCCGGTCCGCTCATCTGGCCTCGCCCCGTCCGTTCGGTGTCGTGGCGGCCCATGCTAACGAGCCGCAGGCGCCACGGCTGTCCCTCCAGGACATCCGGGTATCCGGGCGCCCGGGCATCGGGGCATCCGGCAGGTGGCGGTGAGTGGCCGAAGCCCGGCGGGGGGCGCCGGATACCCTGGTCGGGTGACGTTCCCCGTAGTCGGCATGGTCGGTGGCGGTCAGCTCGCCCGTATGACCCACGAGGCGGGCATCCCCCTCGGCCTGAAGTTCAAGCTGCTCAGTGACACACCGCAGGACTCCGCCGCCCAAGCGGTCGCGGACGTCGTCATCGGTGACTACCGCGATCTGGAGACCCTGCGGGCGTTCGCACGCGGTTGCGACGTGATCACCTTCGATCACGAGCACGTACCGCTCGAACACCTCCGGGCGCTGGAGGCGGACGGCGTGCCCGTCCGTCCCTCCCCCGACGCCCTCGCGCACGCGCAGGACAAGGGCGTGATGCGCGAGCGGCTCACGGCGCTCGGCGTCCCGTGCCCGCGCCACCGCATCGTCCGCGACCCGGCCGACGTGACGGCCTTCGCCGAGGAGGGCGCCGGGTACCCGGTCGTCCTCAAGACGGTCCGCGGCGGGTACGACGGCAAGGGCGTGTGGGTCGTACGGGCTCAGGCTGAGGCGGCCGACCCGTTCAGGGCGGGCGTGCCGGTGCTGGCCGAGGAGAAGGTCGACTTCGCGCGGGAGCTGGCCGCCAATGTCGTCCGGTCCCCGCACGGCCAGGCCGTCGCCTACCCGGTGGTGGAGTCGCAGCAGGTGAACGGCGTCTGCGACACCGTCATCGCGCCGGCCCCCGGCCTGTCGGACGAGCTGTCGGGCGAGGCGCAGGAACTGGCACTGCGGATCGCGAAGGAGCTGGGCGTCGTCGGCCACCTGGCGGTCGAGCTGTTCGAGACCCGCCAGGGCGAGATCCTCGTCAACGAGCTGGCGATGCGCCCGCACAACTCGGGCCACTGGACGCAGGACGGCTCGATGACGTCGCAGTTCGCCAACCACCTGCGGGCCGTGCTCGACCTGCCGCTCGGCGACCCGCGCCCCCGCGCGCGGTGGACGGTGATGTGCAACGTGCTCGGCGGCGACTACCCCGACATGTACGCCGGCTACCTGCACTGCATGGCACGCGACCCGCAGTTGAAGATCCACATGTACGGCAAGGACGTCAAGCCGGGCCGCAAGGTCGGGCACGTCAACACCTACGGCGACGACCTGGACGACGTGCTGGAGCGCGCCCGCCACGCCGCCGGCTACCTGCGAGGAACGATCACCGAGTGACTTCCGTTGATGAGCCGCTCGTCGGCATCGTGATGGGCTCCGACTCCGACTGGCCGGTCATGGAGGGCGCGGCCAAGGCACTGGACGAGTTCGGTGTCGCCTACGAGGTCGACGTGGTCTCGGCGCACCGCATGCCGCGCGAGATGATCGCGTACGGCGAAGGCGCGGCGGACCGCGGGCTGAAGGCGATCATCGCGGGCGCGGGCGGCGCGGCGCACCTGCCGGGCATGCTGGCGTCGGTGACACCGCTGCCCGTGATCGGCGTGCCGGTGCCGCTGAAGTACCTGGACGGCATGGACTCGCTGCTGTCGATCGTGCAGATGCCGGCGGGTGTGCCGGTGGCGACCGTCTCGGTGGCGGGCGCCCGCAACGCGGGGCTGCTCGCCGCGAGGATCCTCGGCGCGCACGATCCTGGCCTGCGGGCCCACATGAAGGAGTTCCAGCAGGAGCTGAACCACCAGGCGACGGAGAAGGGCAAGCGGCTGCGCGCGAAGCAGCAGGGCGACGCGTCCTTCGGATTCGGGAAGTGAGCGGCACGATGACATCCTCCTCGTACGAGGCCGAGGCCCGGGAACTGCTGGCCGAGTTCCCCGTGGTCGACGGCCACAACGACCTCCCGTGGGCGATGCGCGAGAAGGCGCGCTACGACCTGGACGCGGTGGACGTCGCGGGCGATCGGACCGGCGAGCTGCACACGGACATCCCCCGGCTGCGCAGGGGCGGGGTCGGCGCCCAGTTCTGGTCGGTGTACGTGCCGTCCGACCTGGGGCCCGAGGAGAACGCCGTCGCGGCGACGCTCGAACAGATCGACTTCGTCGGGCAGCTGCTGGCGCGCTACCCCGAGGACCTGGCCCCCGCCCGCACCGCCGACGAGATGGAGGCGGCACGCGCCGAGGGGCGGATCGCGTCGCTGATGGGCGCCGAGGGCGGCCAGTCCATCGCGAACTCGCTCGGCACCCTGCGGGCCCTGTACGACCTTGGCGTGCGGTACATGACGCTCACGCACAACCACAACCTGCGGTGGGCGGACTCGGCGACGGACGAGCCCCGCGTGGGCGGCCTGTCCGCGTTCGGCCGCGAGGTCGTGCGGGAGATGAACCGGCTGGGCATGCTCGTCGACCTGTCGCACGTGGCGGCGACGACGATGCGCGCGGCGATCGAGGTCGCCGAGGCGCCGGTGATCTTCTCGCACTCCTCGTCGCGTGCGGTCTGCGACCACCCGAGGAACATCCCCGACGACGTGCTGGCGCTGCTGCCCGCCAACGGGGGCGTGGCGATGGCGACGTTCGTGCCGAAGTTCGTGCTGCCGGACGCGGTGGCGTGGACGCAGGCCGCCGACGAGAACCTGCGTGCGCACGGGCTGCACCACCTGGACACGACGCCGGCCGCGATGCGTCTGCACGAGCAGTTCGAGGCGGCGCACCCGCGCCCGGTCGCCACGTCGGCCACCGTGGCGGACCACCTGGACCACATGCGCGAGGTCGCGGGTGCGGACCACGTGGGCATCGGCGGCGACTTCGACGGCACGGCGTTCACGCCGAGCGACCTGCCGGACGTCGCCGGCTACCCCAACCTGCTGGCGGAGCTACGCGCCCGCGGCTGGTCCCGCGCCGACCTGGCGAAGCTGACCTGGCACAACGCCGTGCGCACGCTGCGTTCCGCCGAGGACGCCGCACGCGGCCTGCGGGCCCGCAGGGGCCCGTCCCTGGCGACGATCGAGCGGCTGGACGGCCAGCACCAGGCCTGACCCCGCGACCGGCCGGGGCCCGTCAGCGGACCTCGGCCGGCAGCGGCTGGTGGAAGTAGGGCGCCTCACCGGCCGTGCGATAGCCCTGGAGGGCCGGGCCGTGATCCGCTCTCAGGTCGCAGTCGGGCCCGGGCACGGGGCTGTCCCACTGCACCATCGCCTTCACCCCGGGCAGGTGCGGCGCGGCTTTCGGTATCTGCTCGTACCAGTCCTTCTGCCGGCCGGGGTCGGCCGGGTCGGGTGCCGTGGAGAACTCCGCCATCATCAGGGGCTTCGTGCGCGAGATGTTCTCGCGCAGCCAGGTGTAGGAGGGCTGCTGGCTGCTGCGGAAGTCCAGCCAGTTCGTCGACCTGTGGCACAGGTAGTAGTTGTACTGGTCCATTCCGATCCAGTCGACGTACGCGTCGCCCGGGTACAGCTCCTTCATCAGCTTCTCGTGCCCGAGGTAACCGGACACGGTCCACACCCAGACGACGTTCTTCACCCCCAGTTGCTCGAAGCGGTCGTGGACATGACGGTAGGCGGCGACGAACTGCGCGGGTGTGCCCGCGGCCGGCGTGCGGAAGTCCGACTCCTGGTCGAAGGAGAAGAAGACCGTCTTCCCGTACGCCTTGATCCGCTCCGCCTGCGGGTCGATGATCGTCCGGTCGTAGTCCCCGGCCGCGACCTTCGACCAGCCGAGCTGCCGTTCCGTGTAGTTCTTGTGGTGCGGCTCCGTCCACACCGTCGACTCCCAGGCCAGCATCAGCATCCGGTCCTTGCCCAACTCGCGCTCGTCCGGGGTGAGCAGCACGCCGTCGCGCGGGGTGTTGGACATGTCGTGGTACGTGTACACGAGGTCGAGCCTGCGGCCGATCTTCTTCTCGAAGGAGTGCACGGCGTCCGTGAGCGAGCCGTTCTTCGCATACGGCACGTACGCCCCCCACCAGGCCCCGCACGGCGGTTCCAGCAACTTCGTCGGCGCGCAGTCCCCGGCGGCCGGCGCCTCGTCCGGCCGGTTGATCCACCAGGTGGCGAGACCGGCCAGCAGGGCGCCGACCGTCGCCAGGGCGAGGAGCAGTTCCGTGCCGCCGAACCTGCGTGCCGCGGAGGGAGCGGGCCGTCCGCCCGTGTGACGCCTCATCCTCAGGGTTCCCCGCCCGTGCCACTTCCGGCACCGGCCGCGTCCGCCCCCACCGCGTCCGCGGGCGCCTCCGGCTCGTCGCCCGTGCCCCGCAGCGCGGCCGGCAGCGGCAGCCCGGGCAGCAGCGCGGCCACCGTGCAGAACGCCGCGAGCGATATCAGGAACACCGTGGCGGAAAAGCCCCGTACCAGGAACAGCGCGGTCGCGGCGAGCGTCGCGAGCGACCAGCTCAGGGGCGCCGCGAGCGCGAATGTCTCCAGGAGGGCCCCGGGCCGGGGTTCGCCGGGCTGCGGGTGGAGCAGCGCGAGCCCAGGGCCGAAGGTGACGAACAGGAGCACGGGGATCCAGCGCAGCAGCGCGCCGCCGGGCAGCAGGGTCACCGCGAGGGCGACCCATCCGGAGCAGGCGAGGACGGCTCTGAGTTGTGCCTGGGTGCGGTTCATGAGGTGGCGTGGCTCCTGGTGGTCGCGGCGGGGCGGTCGGGATCAGGGCTCGACGTCCGGTGGCAGGGGCTCGGGCTTCGTGGGCAGGGGCAGGTGTTCGAGGAGCAGGCCGTGGCTGGTGTTCTCGACGATCTTGAAGTGCGGGGACCGCTTGAGCTCGGCGACCAGCCGGTCGTAACCGCCCGTCGGCAGGTACCCCTCGCCCTGCACCGCGTCGCGCTGCGTGGGCGTGAGGATGATGAAGGCGGGACAGCCGTCGGGTATCCCGCCCGCCAGGTAGTCGCCGGGATCCTTGAGGAGCTTGCGGTTGGCCGCCGCGTCCTGCTCGGTGAAGAACCAGTGGTCGTAGTGGTTGTAGTGGTAGTACGCGTCGGGGAAGGAACCCGTGGCCGCCATGACGAGCGCGCCGGTCGGTGCCCTGTCGTAGGCGCGTTTCACGAACGCGACCTCCTGGGGCGGCGCGTACTGCATGCTCTCCTTGCCGTAGTACGAGGGCAGGAAGCCGGCGAGCAGCACCAGCGCCCCGGCCGGCAGGGCGACCACCATGGCCCGCTGGGCGATCCTCCTGGCCCTGCCGGCGTACGCCACGGACGGGACGAGCGCGGCGGCCGCGAAGAACGCGGCGCCCGGCAGGCCGAACAGGTAGACGCGGAAGACCATTTCGCCGCCGTAGTTGTTGACGGCGAGGAGCGGCACGGGCGCGATCGCCGCGAGCAGCAGTGGCAGCGCCGATCTCGCGAGGCGGCGGCGCAGCAGGACGGCGGCCACGGCCAGGACCCCGAGGGCGACCACCATGATGATGTTGACCATGCCGACGAGCTCGGCGCCCTCACCGGTCGGGTTGCCGCCGATCCCGGGCTTGGCGTTGCTGAGCAGGTCGCCGAGCTGACCGCTGAGCGTCTTCATGGTGTCGACGAAGAGCGGCCTGCCCATGGTGAGGTCCCAGACGCCCATGATGACCACGGCGACCGCGAACAGCCCGATGTTGCGGTAGCGCCGGGTGAGGCAGAACGCGAACAGCGTCACGCACAGCATCACCGGCGTCAGTTGGTGAGCGGAGTTGATGGCCGCGATCAGCGGCGCCAGCAGCACCACACCGAGCGCCCGTTGCCGCCAGGTCGTCGCGGGCGGTACCGGCGCGGCCGCCGGGTCGAGTGCGTCCCGCTCGCGCAGCCGGCCGGCCGTGCCCGGCCGTACGAAGTGCCGCAGCACGACGGCGAAGACCGCGAGGAACAGCACGTAGGCGAAGCCCTGCGGCGAGAGGTAGTCCTGGCCGACCCAGTTGGCCAGCTGGAAGATCCACACCGCGGTCCACACGAGCCGCCAGTCGTCGGTGAACGTCCGGTAGATGACCACGAGGATCGGCAGCATCAGGGCGCCGTATATGACGGGCGCCCAGTTCGTGTAGACGGCGGCGCCGTGCACGCCGAATGCCCGGATCAGGGCCGCGTTGAGGGAGAAGAACCCGGGCCACTGGTCGTAGGCGGACATGCCGCCGTTCAGCGCGTGGTGCGGATGGACCGTGCCCTCGGTGAGCAGACGCGCGATGACCGCGTCGTGCTTGGACGCCCAGGCGTAGCGGACCGTGTGGTACAGCAGCGCCGTGGGCGCCTTGAGAGCGAACAGCATGCCGAGGCTGTACGTCAGCGGCCACCACGGGGCGGTCCCCGCGCGGCGCAGGGACGCGATGAAGCCGACGGTGAGGACGGCGAGCGAGGCGTAGAAGGCGATGGGGAAGCGGTCGAGCAACCCGAAGTCGTCCATGTCGCGGAAGACGATCCTCGGCAGCGACCAGGCCCACAGGGCGGCGCCGACCGGCAGCGGCAGCCACGTCAGCAGCCGTGCCGGGCTGACCGGAAGGCGTCGTGAACGCTCCCGTGTCAGCGTGCGGTGCGCGCCGCCCGGCGCAGACATCTCGTGCTGTGCCACGGTCCTGCTCCCCCTGATGTCTCGGTGGTACTACGGCTGTCTGTCACGTCCCGGCTCTCTCTCGGCCCCGATGGTTCGCCCGGTGGTTCGCTGCCATCCCCGTCCGTGTCCCCTCACGCGCCCGCTGCCGGCTAACCCGCGAACTCCGGGCCGCGCACCCGGGCGCGCGCCCGGCGGTAGAGCCGCCAGCCGACCGTCTTCGGCGCATCGGGGAACGGGGCGACACGCGCCCCCTCGCCCGCCATCCACGACGCGACGTCGGCGGCCGTGTGCGATCGGCGCACGATCAACCGGGCTATCCGGTAGGCCTCGTCGGCCGGCGAGCTCAGTGCGTGCCGTACGGCCGCGGCGGACGCGTACCCCGCCGACGCGGCGGCGGCGCGCACAGCCCGGCTGTTGTAGCCGTGCGGGTAGGCCAGGTGGTCGACCCGGTGCCCGAGGGCGTCCTCGAGTACGCCCTTCGACTCGCCGAGCTCGCGGCGCAGGTCGCCCGCGGGCAGCGTGTCGAGCTGCGGGTGCGTCACCGTGTGGGCACCTATCTCGATGCCGTGCGCCTCCAGTTCGGCGGCCTGTGCCAGCGCCATCATCGGCGCGGGCGGCAGCAGGCTGCCACCGCCTCCTTGGACGGCGCCGGTGGTGAGGTACGCGGTGGCGGGCAGCCCCCGGGCCGCGAGCGCCTCGGCCGTCGGCCCCGGCAGGTCGGCGAAGCCGTCGTCGAAGGTCAGCACGACCGGCCTCGCGGGCAGCTCCGCCCGGCCGGCGAGGCCCGCGACGTACGTGCTCGCGGTGACGGGCGCGCGCCCGCTCGCGACGATCGCGTCGAGCTGCGCGGCGAACACACGCGGCGTGACCGTGAACTCCGCTATCCAGGCCGGTGGATCGAGCATCACCGCGTGGTAGAGCAGCACTGGTACGGGTGTCATGTCCGCCGCCTCCCCCGCTGCGCGAACCGCGCCTTGGCGTAGCCCAGGGGCCCGTACACCATGCCCCTGCGTTCGAGCCGGGACAGCGATCGCGGCCATGCGTGGCCCTGTGCGCCGTGCGCTCCGGGTACGGCCGGCCGTCCGTCCGCCACACCCGCACCCGCACCGGCACCTGGTGCCGTCGGCCGGTGGGCCGTGATGGCGCGCGCGTGCGCCAGGCCGCGCGGCATCTTCGCGAGCAGCGCCGGCAGCAGGGCCGGGCGCCGCACCAGGACCGCGGTGAGGTAGGCCGTGAGGCCCGCGCCGTAGCCGTAGGCCTGGCTTCTGAGGTCCTGCCAGGTCTCCCTGTGGTGGTGCCACACGAGCGCGTCCGGCGTGTACCGCAGCCGGTGGCCCTCGCTGAGGACTCGTACGAATCCGTAGAGGTCGTCGCCCCCGCGCGCGGCGGTACCCGTGCCCGTGGCCGGGTCGAAGCCGCCGACAGCGCGCAGAACCTCCGTGCGGAAGGCCATGTTGGCGCCGGAGCCGAAGCTGCCCGCGGTGAACGGGAACAGCGGCTCGTCGGCCGGTGGCGCGGCCGGGTCGTACAGGCGTGGCGTGAACCCCTTGGCGAAGCCGCCGTGGCTCTCCAGCAGGATCTGTGCGCGTGTCGTGAGGCGTGCGGGCAGGATCAGCCCGGTGGTGCAGCCGAGGCGCGGATCCGCCGCGAAGGGCGCGGTGAGCGAGGCCAGCCAATGGGGATCGGCGACGACGTCGTCGTCGGTGAACGCGACGACGTCCGTGCCGGAGGGCACGGCCGCAAGCCCGCGATTGTGGGCGGCGGCGAGGCCCGGCACGGGTTCGCGCACATAGGTGACGCGGTCGGCGTACGCGTACGTCACGAGGTCGCGTGTGGTCGGCGTGGCGGGAGCGTTGTCCACCACGATGACCCCGAAGTCGGGGTGCTCCTGGGCGAGCAGGGAGTCGAGAGCCCGGGCAAGGCGGCCCGCCCGCTCACGCGTCGCGACGACGACCGCCGTGCGCGGCGGCTGAGCGGTCCGCTCGGCGCGGTCACAGGACCCGGCCTGCACGCCGCCGGCCGTCCCGGCCGCACGGTGGGCGCGGTAGGCCGCCGCGAGTGTCTCCGCCGGATCCGCGCCCCGCGGGATGTGCGTCAGGACCGTGGCCACCGGCACACCGCCGAGGCGGACCAGCGCATACGCGTCACCGCCGGGCACCGGTTCGGGGCCGCCGGACGCGGGCGTGCAGGACAGCACCGGCCCGTCAGGACCCGCGAGGTCGAGGTCGGCGACGGCGATCGAGGCGGGCCCCGGCGCGGCCGGCGTCTCCTCGGCCACCGCGCCACCCGCCCCCGGCGCTCGGCGGCCACGCGCCGTCAACTGCGGTGGCACATCTCTGTACGGCATGGTCCCCCCTGTTCTGTACCACTGTCCGTGTCGTGCTCCGAGCCCGGCGAGCCGCTCCGCGCCGTGTGCGCCGATCCCTCCCCTGTTCCTTTGACCCCGCCGGAGGCAGAACGTCACGCACGATCAGCGTGCCCGTACCCTGCCGACCTGGTTGAGCGTGCGCTGCGCGAGCGAGGCGAGCACCGGTCTGTTCCTCACGAAGCTGTGGATGCGGCGGCCCGGCTCCCTGCTCGCCCGGTGGAGCACGGCCAGCGGCCCCGGGCGCACGGCCGAGCCTTCGTAGACCGTGAGCGCGCCGTTCTTGAGCGAGTCCTTGTACTCCGCGGCCCCCCGCCCGAGGTCGAGCATGCGGATGCCTTCCGCCGCGGCCGCCTCCGCCATCCGCAGATGCAGGACGAGGCCGGGCGAGTACTTCGCGAACTCCGTGTCGTACGCCGGGAACCAGCAGGACAGTACGGTCGCGGAGCGCAGGCCGAAGTGCGCGGCGACCGGCCGGCCCGCCACGTACAGCACGCTCAGCACGCCGGAGCAGCCCGGCGTCCGGGTGTTCGCGAGCAGCCGCACCAGGTCGCGTATCCAGTCCTTGGCGAACCGGTCGCGGCGGCCCGTCCGCCTGTACTGAGCGGACTTCCACGCCATCAGCGCGTCCAGCGCCGCCGGGTCCCGCTCGTCGAAGACGAAGCGGACCTCGCCCGCCTGCCGTCCGAGGCGCCGCTCCTTGGCCGTCGTGGTCCTGTAGAACTTGGGGGCGCTCAGGCGCAGGCCGGCCTCGTACGCCTCGTAGCCGTCCCCCATGTCGATGACGGGTGACTCGAACCCTTCGGCCGCGTAGGGCAGGAATCCCGCCTGCCCGTCCTCCAGGTTGTCGAACTCCCAGGCCGAAAGTGAGCAGGCGCGCATCAGATCGCGGGCGCCGAGGCGCAGACCGGGCCGCAGAACGGCCCCTTGGCTGTCGGACACGCCAAGGCCGATGGCGCGGCCGCGTCCGAGGGAGCCCGCCTCGTACGGGAAGAAGCCGACAGGGCCCGGCCCGGCTCCCGCTCCGGCCGCGGGCCCGGCTCCCGTCCCGGCCCCGGCAGCCGCGTACTCGTTCCGGGCCGTGCCGGGCGCCTCCGTCACCACGGCGACCCGTGCGGCCGGCCGGACCCTGCCCACCGCCCGGGTGAACTCGGGCTCCATGAAGGGGTTCAGCGGGGCCCCCGACCCGGCGCGTAAGGCGCGCCACGCCTCGATCTCGGCTGCGCCCAGCTCCTCCGGCGCGACCACCCGGATTCGCACGGCACCGTGCACAACGCTCAACTCGACCCCCCGGTCGCGGTGCTCTGGGCACCATCCCCCGCGGGTCCACGATCTCCGTGGTGCCCGCATGCGGAACAGGACGTTACCGGCCCGCCCACTCCGGGGACAGGGCTTCCGGCCTTCCCGTGGGGCGGATGGTACGGGGGTGACGAACGGGCCAACTGTTGTGCGGCAGCCGGTGATTCGGAGGACCGGCGGCCAGTGGTTCAGACGACCTTCCGCCCCGCCTGCCACACCGAGGAGACCAGCGGCACACCCGGCCGGTAGGCCAGGTGGACGTGGCTGGGGGCGTCGAGGAGGACGAGGTCGGCGCGGGCCCCGACGGTGATCCGGCCGACGTCGGAGCGGCGCAGGGCCGCGGCGCCGCCCGCGGTGGCGGACCAGACGGCCTCGTCGGGCGTCATGCCCATGTCGCGCACGGCGAGGGCGATGCAGAACGCCACGGAAGAGGTGAACGAGGAGCCGGGGTTGCAGTCGGAGGCGAGCGCCACGGTGGCACCGGCGTCGAGCAGGCGGCGGGCGTCCGGCCATTCGGCGCGGGTGGAGAACTCGGCACCCGGCAGCAGTGTGGCGACGGTGTCGCTCTGGGCCAGCGCGTCCACGTCCGCGTCGGTGAGGTGGGTGCAGTGGTCGGCGGATGCGGCACCGAGTTCCACGGCGAGCTGGACGCCGGGGCCGTACGTCAGCTGGTTGGCGTGGATGCGGGGCAGCAGCCCCTTCTTCATCCCCGCGGTGAGCACGGCACGTGCCTGGTCGCCGTCGAAGGCCCCCTGCTCGCAGAAGACGTCGACCCAGCGGGCGTGCGGGGCGCAGGCGTCGAGCATGTCGCCGGTGACGAGGCCGACGTAGGCCGCGGGGTCGTCGGCGAGTTCGGGGGCGACGATGTGGGCGCCGAGGTAGGTGACCTCGTCGGTGCGGGATGCCGCGATGCGCAGGGCGCGTGACTCGTCGTCGGGGGTGAGGCCGTAGCCCGACTTGGTCTCCAAGGTGGTGGTCCCCTGCCGCAGCGCCTCGGCGAGGTAGCGGTCGAGGGTCGCCGCGAGCTGCTCGTCGGTGGCGGCACGGGTCGCGGCGACGGTGGTGCGGATCCCGCCGGCCGAGTAGGCGCGGCCGGACATGCGGGCGTTGAACTCGGCGGTGCGGTCGCCCGCGAAGACCAGGTGGGAGTGGGAGTCGACGAAGCCGGGGATGCCCGCCCTGCCCCCGGCGTCGACCCGATTGTCAGTGGCGGGTGCTTTGCTTGATTCACCGACCCAGGCGATGCGGTCGCCGTCGATGACGACGGCCGCGTCCTGGATCAGTCCGACAGGGGCGCCTCCCGCGCTCTCGGCCGTGTTCGTACGGGGGGACCCCGATCCGAGGGAGGGATCGTTGGTGACCAGGCTGGCGATGTGGGTGACGAGTGTCGTCATCGCGGTGCTGTGTTCCTTCCTGGGGCGCGTGCGTGGTGACGTCTTCGTGGGCCCGGTCAGGGGCGCAGCGCCGCTATCGCGTCCGCGAGCGCGGTGGGCACGTCGGGCACGAGCGTGTGCACGCCGTCCCGTACGACGTGGCGGCCGGCCACCACGGTATGGCGCACGTCGGCCGCTGACGCGGCGAATACGGCGGTCTCCGCACCGATCGCAGGCCGTGCACCCGCCGTTCTGACGGAGTCGAGGGCGACGGTCGCCAGGTCGGCGGGCGCTCCCGGCTCGATGACGCCCGCGTCGGGGCGGCCGAGGGCCGCGTGGCCTGTGGCCGATGCCGCGCGCAGCAGTGCGGCCGCGGTCCAGTGGCCGCGCCTGCGGGTGCGCAGGCGCTCGTCGAGCTCCATGGCGCGGGCCTCTTCGAGCAGGTCGATGACGGCGTGGCTGTCGCTGCCGAGCGAGAGGGGGGAGCCCGCCGCTTCGAGGGCGACGGCGGGGCCGATGCCGTCGGCGAGGTCGCGCTCGGTCGTCGGGCACATGCACGTGCCGGTACGGGAGGAGCCGATGAGTTCGACGTCCTGGTCGGTCAGGTGCGTGGCGTGTACGGCCGTGGTGCGGGGGCCCAGCACACCGTGATCGGCGAGGAGCGCGGCCGGAGTACGGCCGTGCACCTCGCGGCAGGCGTCGTTCTCCGCGGTCTGCTCGGACAGGTGGATGTGCAGGGGCGCGTCGTGCGCCTCGGCCCAGGCGGCGACGGTGGCCATCTGATCGGCGGGCACGGCGCGTACGGAGTGGAGGGCCGCGCCGATGAGTGCCTGGCCGGGGTCGGCCGGCCGCAGGGCGGAGACGCGCTCGGCCCAGTCGTCGGCGGTGCCGTCGGAGAAACGGAGTTGCTCGCGGGTGAGGGGCGCGCCACCGCGCTTCGCCGAGGGTGCGGAGGAGAGGTACAGGGTGTCGAGGAGGGTGATGCGGATGCCGGCTTCGGCGGCGGCGGCGATGAGGGCCTCGCCCATGGCGTTGGGGTCGGCGTAGGGAGTGCCGTCGGGCGCGTGGTGCAGGTAGTGGAATTCGCCGACGGCGGTGATCCCCGCGAGGGCCATCTCGGCATACGTGGCGCGGGCCAGCGCGTGGTACGTGTCGGGTGTGAGGCGGGCGGCCGTGCCGTACATGACGTCGCGCCAGGTCCAGAAGGTGCCGCTGCCGACCTGCACCTCGGACCGCAGGGCGCGGTGGAAGGCGTGGCTGTGGGCGTTGGCCAGGCCGGGCACGGTGAGGCCGCGCAGTGCGGCCGCGCCGGGCGGTGGCGCCGGGACACCCGGGTGGACGGCGGTGATGCGGCCGTTCGAGGTCTCGACCGTCACGCCCGGCTCGACGCGACTGCCGAGCCAGGCGTGCTCGAGCCAGTAGGTGGCGGCGCTGCTGCCGGCGGCGCTGGTGCTCATGCGCACGCGAGTCCTTCCAGTACGTCGGCGAGGGCGCGCACGCCGGCCACGCAGTCGTCCTCGGTGGCGGACTCCGCCGGGGAGTGCGAGATCCCGGTGGGGTTGCGCACGAACAGCATGGCGGTCGGGACGGAGGCGGAGAGTATCCCCGCGTCGTGTCCCGCGCCCGAGGGGATCACGGGGAGCGGGGTGGTGGAGGTACGGCCGAGGATACGGGCGAGTTCGTCACGCAGGGCGTGGCCGAACTCCACGAGGGGTGTGAAGGACTCGCGTACGACGTCGAGTTGGACGCCTGAGCGGGTGGCCGCGTCGCGGGCGGCCGACTCGACGGCGCCGACGACGGTGTCGAGGGACGAGGGGTCGGCGGCTCGGGAGTCGAGCCAGGCACTGACGAGGGAGGGGATGGCGTTGACACCACCGGGCTGCACGAGGACCTTGCCGAAGGTCGCGAGAGCACCGGCGAGTTCCGCCTCGCGGCGGGCCGCGAGCACGGTCTCCGCGTAGGGCAGCATCGGGTCACGGCGGTCCTCGATGCGGGTGGTGCCCGCGTGGTTGGCCTCGCCGTGGAAGTCGAACCGCCAGCGGCCGTGCGGCCACACGGCGGAGGCGAGGCCGACGGGCGCGTCGGTGAGGTCGAGCGCCCGGCCCTGTTCGACGTGCAGTTCCACGAGCGCGCCGATGCGGCCGAGGCGTTCGGGGTCGGGGCCGATGGCGTCGGGGTCGTAGCCGGCGGCCTCCATGGCCTGCGGCAGCGTGGTGCCGTCGGCGGCTCGGAGGGCTTGGGCCTGCTCGCGGGTCAGTTGGCCGGCCGACAGCCGGGATCCGACGCAGGCGACGCCGAAGCGTGCGCCCTCCTCGTCGCCGAAGGCGGTGATGGCGAGCGGCTTGGTGAGTCGCGTGCCGCGGGCACGGAGTTCGTCGAGCGCCGCGAAGGCGGAGACGACGCCGAGCGGGCCGTCGAAGGCTCCGCCGTCGGGGACGGAGTCGAGGTGGGAGCCGGTGACGACGGCGTCCCCGGCCTCGGGGTCGCCGAGCCACGCCCACAGGTTGCCGTTGCGGTCGGTCTCGTTGCGCAGGCCCCTGGACTCGGCCTGCTCGCGGAACCAGGCGCGGCAGTCGGTGTCGGCTCCCGTCCAGGCGTAGCGGCGGTAGCCGCCGGTGGAGGCCTCGCGTCCGATGCGCGCGAGGTCGTCCCACATCGTCTGGAAGGCGGCGGTGGTCACTTGCCCTCCTCCTGCGCCTGCTCGCGCATCGGGACGCGGACGCCCTTGGCCTCGGCGACGGCCTCGGCCTCCTCGTACCCGGCGTCGACGTGGCGGATGACGCCCATGCCCGGGTCGTTGGTGAGGACGCGGCGGATCTTCTCGCCCGCGAGGGGTGTGCCGTCGGCGACCGTGACCTGCCCCGCGTGCAGGGAGCGGCCCATGCCGACGCCGCCGCCGTGGTGGATGGAGACCCAGGAGGCGCCGGAGGAGACGTTGACCATGGCGTTGAGCAGCGGCCAGTCGGCGATGGCGTCGGAGCCGTCGCGCATGGCCTCGGTCTCGCGGTAGGGGGAGGCGACGGAGCCGGTGTCGAGGTGGTCGCGGCCGATCGCGAGGGGCGCGGCGAGCTCGCCGGAGGCCACCATGTCGTTGAAGCGCTCGCCGGCGCGGTCGCGCTCGCCGTAGCCGAGCCAGCAGATGCGGGCGGGCAGGCCCTGGAAGTGGACGCGCTCCTGCGCCAGGGTGATCCAGCGGTGCAGCGACTCGTTCTCCGGGAAGAGGTCGAGGATCGCCTTGTCCGTCTTGTGGATGTCGGACGCCTCGCCGGACAGCGCGGCCCACCGGAAGGGGCCCTTGCCCTCGCAGAACAGCGGCCTGATGTAGGCGGGGACGAAGCCCGGGTAGTCGAAGGCGCGCTCGTAACCGGCGAGCTTGGCCTCACCGCGCAGGGAGTTGCCGTAGTCGAAGACCTCGGCCCCCGCGTCCTGGAAGCCGACCATGGCCTCGACGTGCCGGGCCATGGATTCGCGGGCGCGGGTGGTGAAGTCGGCGGGCTTCTCGGCGGCGTAGGCGGCCATGTCGTCGAAGTCGACGCCGACCGGCAGGTAGGAGAGGGGGTCGTGCGCGGAGGTCTGGTCGGTGACGATGTCGATCGGGGCGCCGTCGGCGAGCATCCGGGGCAGCACCTCGGCGGCGTTGCCGAGCAGGCCGATGGACAGGGGGCGGCGGGCGTCCCTGGCCTCGACGGCGAGTTGCAGGGCGTGCTCGACGCTGTCGGCGCGCACGTCGAGGTAGCGGTGCTCGATGCGCCGTTCGATGGCGCGCGGGTCGCAGTCGACGCAGATGGCGACGCCGTCGTTCATGGTGACGGCCAGGGGCTGGGCGCCGCCCATGCCGCCGAGGCCCGCGGTGAGCGTGATCGTTCCCGCGAGCGTGCCGTTGAAGCGCTTGGCGGCGACGGCCGCGAACGTCTCGTAGGTGCCCTGGAGGATGCCCTGGGTGCCGATGTAGATCCAGGATCCCGCGGTCATCTGCCCGTACATCGTCAGGCCGAGCGCCTCCAGGCGGCGGAACTCCTCCCAGTTCGACCAGTCGCCGACGAGGTTCGAGTTGGCGATCAGGACGCGCGGGGCCCACTCGTGGGTCTGCATCACGCCGACGGGGCGGCCGGACTGGACGAGCATCGTCTCGTCCTGCTTGAGGGTGCGCAGCGTGCGGACCATGGCGTCGAAGGAGCGCCAGTCGCGGGCGGCCTTGCCGGTGCCGCCGTAGACGACGAGCTTCTCCGGGTGCTCGGCCACCTCGGGGTCGAGGTTGTTCTGGAGCATGCGCAGGGCGGCTTCCTGCTGCCATCCCAGGGCGCTGAGCTGGGAGCCGCGAGGGGCCCTGACAAGGCGAGGCTCTGACATGGCGGGTTACTCCTCCGCGAGCGATCCGGCGTGAACTGGTTATTCATATCCTGACGTGCTGAATATTTTTAGTCAACAGGGCCCGGCGGGACGATGGGCGCATCAAGCATGATGGGCACATGCACACGGGTGAGACAGAGACCGACATACAGGGCAGGGCGGCGGGCCGGGGCGAGGCGGCCGCCGCCAGGCGGGAGCGCGCCGTGCGGGCTGCCGTGGCCGAGGGGCTCATCAGCGACGAGCAGCCCGTGGTGGGCCTGCTCGACGTGGCGGGTATCCGCGAGTCCGCCGCCGCGCTGCGCACGGCTTTCGCCGCGGCGCTGCCGCCGGGCACGCCGGTGCTGCACGCCTTCGCGGTGAAGGCCTCGCCGCTCGTCGCCGTGGTGCGGCTGCTGCGCGAGGAGGGCGTGGGCGCCGAGGTCGCGAGCCCGGGCGAGCTGGCGCTCGCGCGCGCCGCCGGGATGGCGGCGGGCGCGATCGTGCTCGACTCCCCCGCCAAGACGACCGCCGAGCTGCGGCAGGCGCTGGACCTGGGCATCGCGGTCAACGCCGACAACGCCCAGGAGCTGGCGCGGCTCGACGCGCTCGTCGACGGGCGCGAGACGGCCTCCCCGCTCGGCGTCCGGGTCAACCCGCAGACCGGCACGGGCTCGATCGGCGCGACCTCGACAGCCACGTCGACGTCGAAGTTCGGGGTGGCGCTGCGCGACGAGGGCGCGCGCGAGTGGCTCGTCGAGGCGTACGCGCGCCGCCCCTGGCTGACCCGGCTGCACGCGCACTCCGGCTCGCAGGGCGTGCCGCTCGCGCTGAGCGCCGAGGGCATCAGGGCGCTGTACGAGCTGGCCGAGGAGATCAACGCGGCGGCCGGCAGGCGGCAGATCGACACGCTCGACATCGGCGGCGGCCTCCCGGTGAACTTCGCCTCGGACGAGCACACGCCCGGCTACGGGGAGTACGTGCGCGTGCTCAAGGAGACGGTGCCCGGGCTGTTCGACGGCAGGTACGGCCTGGTGACGGAGTTCGGCAGGTCCCTGCTCGCCAAGCACGGCACGGTACTGGCCAAGGTCGAGTACACGAAGTCCGCAGGCAAGCGCCCCATAGCCGTGACGCACGCGGGCGTCCAGGTGGCGACGCGCACGGTCTACGCGCCTCAGTCGTGGCCGCTGCGGATCGCCGTGTTCGACGCGAAGGGCGAGCCGCGCACCGGCGAGCCGATCGCCCAGGACGTGGCGGGCCCCGCCTGCTTCTCGGGCGACCTGCTGGCGACGGACAGGCCGCTGCCCAGGATCGAGCAGGGCGAGCTGGTCGCGGCGCTGGACACGGGGGCGTACTACTTCGCGCACCACTACGCCTACAACAGCCTGCCGCGGCCCGGCGTGCACGGCTTCACGGCCCCGGACGACGGTCCGGTGTCCTTCGCGACGGTGCGGACGCCGCAGACGGTCGAGGAGATCGTCGCCGAGTCGGGCGGCGCCCACCGGGACGCGCTGATCTGACGCCCGGGCAGGAGCCGTGCGCCCCACCCCTCACATCGCGTTGCCCCGGACCAGGGCGGCGGCCGCCCGGGCGGCCCGCTCGGCGGTCTCCTCGTCGGACAGGCGGGAGTGGGTGAGGAGGCCGCCCGCGTCCAGGGCCGTGTAGCCGTGGGCGAGCGCGAAGAGCTGCTCGAGCACCGCCAGGGCCCGGGCGGGATCCGGGTGGCCCGCCTCCCGGGTGAGGTCGAGCAGCAGCGCCATGAGTTCCCGTCCGGCCCCGGCCAGCTCGCCGTTCCGCAGGTGCCTCAGCTCCCGGGCGTAGACGACGTCGAGCCCGGCCCCGCGGGCGCCGACGTAGCGCACGTAGGCACCGATGGCGGCCGCGAGCCGGTCGACCGGTTCGGCGCCCCCCGCGTCGGCGGCGGCCCGCAGCGCCCCCGTGAGCTCCTGGGCGGCCTGCGTGGCGACGACGGCGAGCAGTTCGTCGCGGTCGCGGAAGTGGCGGTAGGGGGCCGCGGCGCTCACGCCGAGCCTGCGGGCGAGCTCGGCGACCGAGAATCCCGCGAGCCCCGACTCGGACAGCAGTGCGAAGCTCTCGGCGACCAGCGCCGCCCTGAGCCGCCCCCTGGCCGGACGCGTGCCCGCGCGCCCGGCCGCGCCCGCACGTTCCGTTCCATCCCTCTCGCCGGCCACCTCGGCATCCCTCCTTGACAACTTTGTTAGAGGGTTCTTACTTTAAAAGTGATAGCCCTCTTACTTCAATGGATGCGAGGTCATCATGGATGGAATCGACGGCAAGGTCGTGGCTCTCACGGGCGCGAGCAGCGGGATCGGAGCGGCGACCGCGTCACTCCTGGCGGCCCGCGGCGCGAAGGTCGTCCTCGGGGCGCGCCGCGCCGAGCGGCTCGAGGCGCTGGCGGCCCGCATCACGGCGGACGGCGGCAGCGCCGCCTGGGCCGAGGTGGACGTGCGGCGGCGCTCCGACCTCGCGGGCCTGGTCGCGCTCGCCCGCGAGCGGTACGGCGCGCTCGACGTCCTCGTCAGCAACGCCGGAATCGGCCCCATCTCGCCGCTCGACGAACTGCGCGTCGACGACTGGGACCGGATGGTCGACGTCAACCTCAAGGGCGTCCTGCACGGGATCGCGGCGGCGCTGCCGGTCTTCCGGGAGCAAGGGCGCGGGCACTTCGTCAACGTGATCTCCACCGCCGGCCTGCGCATCGTCCCCGATCAGGCGGTGTACGCCGCGACGAAGAACGCGGTCCGCACCCTCACCGAGGGCCTGCGTCAGGAAGCCGGTCCCGACCTGCGGGTGACCATGGTCTCCCCGGGCTATGTCGGCACGGAGTTCGCGGACTCCGTGACCAGCCCGTCGGTCAGGGCCCGGGTGCGGGAGACCGGCCGCGGCATCGCCATCCCGCCGGAGGCGATCGCCCGCGCCATCGCCTTCGCGGTCGAGCAGCCCGCCCAGGTGGACGTCGGCGACATCGTCGTCCGCCCCACGGCCCAGGGCTGACGGCACGTCCGATCGGAAACGATCGCGATCAGACGCGTTCTCGCATATGCCACGTTCATAACTGGGAATCTTCGGACGGAACATTGCCGACGCCCCTCCAGCGCCGGAAGCAGTGCGTAGTGTCGCGGTCACAGTTACCGCACGGGTGTGCGCCGGCACACCCGACTGGGGGAGGGACTCCGCGTGCCCGGAATCGACGCATGCCTGGACGAGGCGATGGCCTTGCCGGGAGCGCGCGGCGCGTCGGTCGTCGACTGGACGAGCGGGCTCGCCCTCGGCACGGCGGGCGAGTCCCCGGGCGGCGACGCGGAGGCGACGGCCGCCGAGACGGCGGAACTGGCGCGCGCCGCCGCCGAGTACGCGACGTTCGCGCCCGAAGCGGCGGCTTCCGAGGCGGACAAGGGCCTGCCCGTGGAGGACGTGATCGTCTCGACCCGCACCGGTTACCACCTCCTGTGCTTCGTGGAGACGACGTTCGACAGCAGCGTCTTCATCCACCTGTGGCTCGACGGCGCCACCGGCAACCTCGCGCTCGCCCGCATCCGCATGCGGCAGCTGGCACAGCGGATGGTGCTCGGATGACCCGACGCGCGGTCTCCCCCATGCTGCTGCGCCTCGCCGAGGAGCGCGCGACCGGCGCCCTGCTGCGCGACCACGGCACCCTCTACCTCTCCGATGGCCGGATCGTGCACGCGGAGAGCCCTGCCGCGCCCGGCGTCGACGTCCTGCTCACCGCGGGCGGCCGGCTGCCGCGCACGAGCTGGCAGGAGGCCGTCGACAAGGCGGGCGCGCGCGGCGCGGTGGGTCGCCACTTGGTCGACAGCGGCCGCGTAGGCGGCGGCGAGCTGGAGATATGCCACCTGGGCGCGATGTTCGACGCGGCGTTCTTCGCACTCGCGCCCGCCGGCGGGCCGACCAGGTTCCGTTACGGCGTCGCCCACTGGTTCGGCACCGTGCGGCCCGTGTCCGCGGCCGCCGTCGAGCGCGAAACGCTCCGCCGCCGCGAACTGCTCGACGCGGTCTGGCCGTACGAGGCCGTCGACAGCGCCCCCGTCGTCGCCCGCCCTCCCGCGCCGGGCCAGGCCGTCACCCGCAGGCAGCGCGACCTGCTCGCCATGGCCGACGGCACCAGGTCGCCGGCCACGATCGCCTGGGCGCTCGGCCGGCCCGCCTTCCACACCCTGCTCGACGTGCGGCGGCTCGCCGCCGCTGGGCTCGTGGACACGCCCCAGGGCCCGCCGCCCGCGCCGCAGGAGACCGCCGGGGCGGTGCCCCCATGGGTCGCGGCCATCTCCGACGACCCCGACATCGCCCTGCTGCGCAGGCTGCGCGACGCCCTGGAGGCAACCCTGTGATCCCCCGCTCCCCCGCCGACCATGCCCCGACCACCGCGTCATGAGGCGCACGCTGCGGCAACGCGCCGAAAGGAGACAGCTGTTGACGGCAGAGGCCGACGTCCTCGGCGAGCTGAGGCGGCTCAGGGCCCGCCTCCCGCAGGTCACGGGTGCACTCGCGGCGAGCGCCGACGGGCTGGTGCTCGCCCGGGAGACGGCGGGCGACGAGGCGGAAGGCGTGGCGGCGCTGACCGCCGCCGCGCTGGGCGTCGCCCAGCGCCTGACGGACACCACGGGTCAGGGCGCCTTCCGCGAGCTGCTCGTACGCGGCGAGCGCGGCTACGTCGCCACGTACGCGGCGGGCTCGTCCGCGGTGCTGACGCTGCTGGCCGAGCCGCGCGTCAACGTGGGCCGGCTGCACCTGGAGGCCCGCAGGTCGAGCGCCCGCGTCGGCGCACTCGTGGACGGCGCACTCGAACGATTGGAGAACGCCTGACCGATGACTTCCACACCCGCGAAACCCCCCACGTCCCCGAAGAACCGTGGCCCCCGCCAGACCAAGGGCGCCACCAGAACCAGAGGAAGTGCGACATCCATGGCCAACACGGAAGCGTCACTCAAGGAAGCCCTCACCACCATCGACGGCGCGATCGGCGCCGCGCTCGTCGACTACACCAGCGGCATGGCGCTCGGCACGGTCGGCGGCGGCAAGGACCTCGACCTGACGGTCGCGGCCGCGGGCAACACCGACGTGGTGAGAGCGAAGGTGCGCACGCTGGAGCTGCTCGGCCTCAAGGACGAGATCGAGGACATCCTGATCACGCTCGGCGGCCAGTACCACATGATCCGGCTGCTCAAGGGACGGGGCAACAACGGGCTGTTCCTCTACCTCGCGCTGGATCGGACCAGAGCGAATCTGGCTATGGCGCGCCACCAGCTGTCCGGCATCGAGGCGGCGCTGGAGGTCTGAGCCGGGGGCCGAAGGCCGCCGGCCGGCCCCGTCACGCCCGCGCGGCGCCGTCAGGCCTGGACGGCCCCGTCAGCGGCCCGCGCGGCGCCGCGCCCCGCCCGGCGCGGCGTCGCCGGCCGCGACGCCGGTCGTCCGGTAGCCCTTGACCTGCTTGCCCGCCGGGCGGCCGGTGCCGGCCCAGTCGGTGCGCACCCAGTAGACCGCGCCCGCGCCGCGCTCCTTGCGGCCGATCCACACCGCCTTCAGCCAGAGCCCGGCCCCCGCGCCGGCGACGGCCATGCCGAAAGCGGCGGGAACCGCGATCGAGCAGGCGATCCCGAGCACGAAGGCCGCGGCCAGCCACCAGCGGTGAGCCTTGCGCCAGTTGTGCAGCGTGACGGCGCGGTCCTGAAGGAAGTCGAACTTGCCCGCGCGAGAGGCGCGGTCGGCCCACGCGCGGTAACGGCCCCGCCTGACGAGCGCGACGACCGCCGCGCAGACCACGAACAGCGCGGCCCCGGCGAGGACGCCGATACGGCGGCCGGTGAAGCCGGGCACCAGCAGCCCGATCGCGGCGGAGAGCACGCCGAGCCAGAACAGCGGCACGGCTCCCGCCCGTACGACCACCGCCACCCGTGCCAGGGACTGCTGTCCTCCGCGCGCCACGCTGTGCCTCCTCCGCTCCGCTCGCCGGTTGCCGGGGCGGCAGGTTAACCAGCGGAGGTGAGGGAGTGATGAGAGAAGCTGAACGCACTCTGAGAAACGACGGGCCGGCGCTACCCGGCGAAGAGCCCGCGCGCGACGGCGGCGGCGTCGAACTCCTCGAGCCTGGTCGGCGCGTCGGGCAGTTCGTCGAACATGGCCTCAAGCAGCACGCGCCCGAGCAGCATGGGCGCGCAGACCGTGTCGAAGGCGAGGCCCGTGCCGACCGCGGCCGGGATGAGGACGTCGCTGTGCGCGGCGACGGGCGCGAACGTCGAGTCGGCGACGGTAACGACGGTGAGCCCGAGCTCACGCGCGTGCGCGAGTGCGTCGACCACCTCGCGCGGGTGGCGCGGCAGCGCGAAGCAGATCAGCGCGGTCGCGCCGCTGCGCCGTGCGGCGTCGAGGCGGTCGACGAGCATGCTGCCGCCCTCGTCGAGCAGGCGGACGTCGGGGTGGACCTTGGCCGCGAAGTACGCGAAGCCGCGCGCCTGCGAGGAGGCCGCCCGCAGGCCCAGCACGGGCAGCGGACTGGACGCGGCGAGCAGCCGGCCCGCCCGCTCGACGGGCGCCGGGTCGGCGAGCAGCGCCGCGAGCTCCCTGAGGTTGTCGATCTCCGCGAGCACGGCCTGCTGGTACGCGTTGCACTCGCTGTCCCCGCCGTCCTCCTCGGGCACGGCGCCCGGCGCGACCTCCCGCAGGTGCCTGCGCAGCGCCGGGTAGCCGTCGAAGCCGAGCGCGACGGCGAACCGGGTCACGGACGGCTGGCTGACCCCTGCCAGTTCCGCCAGTTCGACGCTGGACAGGAACGGCGCCTCGCCGGGCCGCCGTACCATGCAGTGCGCGATGCGCCGCTGTGCGGGCGTGAGGCGGTGCCCCTCGAAGAGCCGATGCATCCGCTCGGCGGGAGAGTCGCTCATGCGGGCAAGGTATCAGCGATCCATTCACAACCGCACGTGATTGCATATATCCATGCAGAGGGTGGCTTTCCGAGGGCCTGCACGACCGGCAAGAGGGGGGCTACCCCCACTGCGCGGAAGGGTGCTCCACCGTACCGTCATCAGGTATGGACACCCACGACTCGGAGCTCAAGAAGGAGCTCAACGCCACCCTTCAGGCCCGCCGGGAGCTCGGCGAGGAGTACGACTCCGCGCTCGTGGACTCGTTCCTGGACAAGATCGACCAGCGCCTGGACGGCCGGAACAAGCAGATCCGCCGCGAGCTGGCGGAGCAGCAACTGGTCGTGGCCCGCGGAGCCTCAAGCCCCCGCTCCACGCACGAGGGCTTCGGCGAGCGGCACGGCTTCGGCATCGTCTCCCTCGTCCTCGCGGTGCCGCTCTCGGCGATCGCGGGATCGCTCGGGCATCTCGCGGGCCTGCTGGTGGCCTGGGTCGGCATCCTCGGGGTGAACATGGTCCACTCGACACGCTTCGGGGCATGGGCCCGCTCCCACCGCAAATCCGAACGCGACGACTGACCCGACGACCTACGGACCCGGCCGCGGCGCCCCCCGGGCGATGTCCGACTCCGGGATCGCCCCGCGCACCGCGAAGTCGCCGCTGATCGCCGCGGCGGTCGCGAGCAGATGCGGCAGGTGCCGGTCCCTCAGCACCCCGAGCGGGGTCTCGGCAGCATGGGCGTTCACGTTCAGGGCGGCGATGACGGCCCCGCTGCCGTCCCTGACCGGCGCCGCGACGGACCGGATGCCGGCGGCCAGGTCCTGGTCCGTCATGGCCCAGCCCCGTGAGCGGATCTGTTCGAGCTCGGCCAGCAGGTCGGGCAGCGGCGGTGTCCGATGCGCCACGACACCGGCACGGGAGGGCTCGGCCAGCACCGGCTCCACCTCGCCGGGCGGAAGATCCGCGAGCAGCACCTTCCCGAGAGACGTCGCGGCAGCCGGGAACCGGGTCCCGATGACCACCCGGAGCGCCACGATCCTGGGCACGGCCACCCTCGCCACGTACATGATGTCGGACCCGTCGAGCTGCGCGATCGAGGACGACTCCCCCGTCTTCGCGACCAGTTCCTCCATGCGGGGCCTGGCGATGTCCCACAGCCCCATCGAGTGCACGTACGACATCCCGAGTTCGACGACACGCGGCGTCAGCGAGAAGCCCTGCCCGCGGGAGCGCACGTAGCCGAGTTCCTCGAGGGTGAGCAGGATGCGGCGCACGGTCGGCCGCGCCAGACCGGTGCACTGGGCGATCTCCGACATCGACAGCACGGGGGACGCGGCGTCGAACGCCTTGATCACGTCGAGCCCGCGCGCCAGCGCCTCGATGAAGTCGGGGCCACGCCCACGCTCTCTCATCGGGTGCCTCCCTGTCCGCCCGCCGTCCCGGCCCACTCTACGGCGCCGGTCGGCCGCCCCATCGGGGCGCACTTCGGCCTTCGACCGGGCGAAACCCTTGACGAGAACGCGCGACGGCTCCACATTGGTCGCCGTACGGACGTATGACCGGCATACGGACAGGACGACCACGTGATCGACAATGCTCCATCCGGACCGCTGAGCGGCCTCCTGGTCGCCGACTTCTCCCGCATCCTGGCCGGGCCCTACGCCACGATGCTGATGGCTGATCTCGGGGCCGACGTCATCAAGGTCGAGGCACCGGGCGGCGACGACACCCGCACGTGGGTGCCGCCGACCCGGGACGGTGTCTCGACGTACTACCTGTCCATCAACCGCAACAAGCGCTCGGTCGCACTGGACCTCAAGGACGACGGCGACGTCGAACTCGCCCGTGCCATCGCACGGCGCGCCGACGTGATGATCGAGAACTTCCGGCCGGGCGGACTGGCGAAGTACTCCCTCGACTACGACAGCGTCGCGGCCGTCAACGCCGGCGTCGTCTACGCGTCGATCAGCGGATTCGGCTCGGGCGGCGGCGCGCACCTGCCCGGCTACGACCTGCTCGTCCAGGCGGTGTCCGGGCTGATGAGCCTGACCGGCGCTTCCGACGGGCCCCCGTTCCGTGCCGGCATCTCGGTCTTCGACGTGATGACCGGCATGCACGCCCTGATCGGCGTGCTCGCCGCGCTGCGCGAGCGCGAGAACTCCGGGCAGGGCCAGCACGTCGAGGTCAACCTGCTCTCGTCGGCGCTGTCGGGCCTCGTCAACCAGACCGGGGCGTACGCGGCGGGCGGCGTGGTCCCGCAGCGGATGGGCAACGCCCACCCGAGCCTGTTCCCCTACGAGCCGCTGCCCGCCGCCGACGGCGACATCATCGTCATCGCCGGCAACGACCGGCAGTTCCGTGCCCTGTGCACGGCACTCGGCGCACCGGCGCTGGCCGACGATCCGCGCTTTCGCACCGTCGGCGACCGCACGGCGCACCGCGAGACGCTCCGCCCGCTCCTGGAGAAGGCGCTCGCCCGGCACACCAAGGCCGAGTGGTTCGACATCCTGGTCGCGGCAGGCGTGCCCGCCGGGCCGATCAACTCCATCGCCGAGGGCGTCGAGTTCGCGACCGGCCTCGGTCTTGAGCCGGTGGTCGAGGTGGGCGCCGGCAGCGGCGCGGGCACCGTGCCCCTGGTGCGCAACCCGATCCGGTTCTCCCGCTCGCAGCAGCGCTACGACCTGCCGCCGCCCGCCGTCGGCGAGCAGAGCGACGAGATCAGGGCCGAAGTCCGCGCCTGGCTGGAGGGAACCCGATGAGCCGCCCCACGGGCGAGGGCGAGGACGGGCCCCGCTTCCCCACCTCGCTCGGGACGTCCACCGCCTCGACCATCACGCTGCTCGGCGAGGACCTCGCGAACGACCTGATGGGCTCGGTCGGCCTGACCGAGCTGGCCTACCGCTTGGTCACACTGCGCACGCCCACGGCCGGCCAGGTGCGGATGCTCGACGCCTGTCTCCTCGCGCTGGCCGACCACGGCTTCACCCCGACCGCGATCGCGGCGCGCCTGACATACCTCTCCGCGCCCGACTCGGTCCAGGGGGCGATGGCCGCCGGGCTGCTCGGCGGCGGCTCCCGTTTCCTCGGCGTGACCGAGGACTGCGGCCAGTTCCTGCACGGGGTGATCGACGGGCTCGGATCCGTCCCCACCACCCCCGGTCAGTGGGACGAGGCCGCCCGGGACGCCGTCCGCGAGGCGCGAGCGCACCAGAGGATCATTCCAGGCCTCGGCCACCCGGTGCACAAGCGCCTCGACCCCCGCACACCCGCGCTGGTCACGATCGCCACCGAGGAGGGCTGCTACGGCCCGCACCTGGCGCTCTTCGAGGCGATCGGCCGGGTCCATCCTGAGTTCCTCGGCCGCACCCTCGTGCTCAACGGTGCGGGCGTCGTGGGCGCCGGGCTCGCCGACCTCGGGCTGCCCGTCAAGCTGCTGCGCGGCTTCGCGCTGGTCGCCCGTGCCGTCGGACTGCTCGGCCAGCTCGCAGAGGAGGAGCGGATGCCGGTCGGCATGGACACCTACCTCTTCGTCGAGCGGCACGCCGAGTTCGTCGACCCGGCGAGACTGCCGGCGGCCCGCCCCGCTTCGCCGGAAGACACCTCGGAGAGACAACAGCCCGAAGAGACAGAAGAGTCCGAAGAGACAGGGGAGGGCTGACGATGGCTCAGCTCGTCGCGATCCTCGCTACCACCCACCACCCGTTCTACTACCGGACCAGCCGACTCCCCGCGGGCGACGCCCCGCCGTTCGCGGCGGAGTGGGTCCGCAAGGTCGAGGCCTACCGGGAGACGCTGACCCGCTCGCGGCCCGACGTGCTCGTGATGGTGGGCTCCGACCACTTCCATCAGCTCTGGCTCGGCAACATGCCCCAGTTCCTGATCGGCAAGGCGCCCTTCTACGACGCCAACTGGGAGAACGAGCAACGTGAGTTCGGGCTGCCGAAGATGCTGCTCAAGGGTGACGAGGCCCTCTCGGCGTACATGCTGCGCGAGGGCCTGGACCGCGGCTTCGACCTCGCGTTCTCCAACGAGTTGCGGGTCGACCACTCCATCACCTGCCCGATCGTCACCGTCCGCCCCGAGGCCGACCTGCCGATCGTGCCCGTCTACACCAACATCTTCGCTCCGCCGCTGCCCCGGCCGGAAAGGTTCGTCCGGCTCGGCAGGACCATCCGCGAGATCATCGACGCCTGGCCCAGCCACCTGCGCGTCGCCGTCATCGGCACCGGCCACCTCTCGCTCGAACTCGGCGGCCCGCGCCAGTTCGGCCCCACCGGGCCCGACCCGGAGTTCGACGAGCGGGCCGTCGGGTGGATCACCGAGGGCGACATCGACGGCTGCCTGGCGGGCGTCACCCTCGACAGCCTCCACGCCCCCGGCAACGCGACACACGGATTCATGGACTTCATGCTGATGATGGGGGTCGCGGGACACCGGCCGGCCGACTACGCAGACCACCTCAGCCTCTTCCACACCATGGAGGCCTACTTCACCTGGTACCCGGACCCCTCCCTTGTCGACTGCCCGGCCGCCGCCACCGGGCAGGAGTCACGCGCATGAGCAAGTACCTGGTCAACAAGTTCCTCTACACCGTCGACCGGGAGCACGAGCTCACCGAGCGCTACCGCGAGGACCCCGCGGGGACCGTCGCCTGGTGGCAGAGGGAACGGGCGGGCCGCATCCTGGGCACCGCCGCCGCCGAGGACACCACCTGGCTCTCCTTCACCGACGAGGAGCGCAGGGCGCTGGCCACCCATGACCATGTGGCCCTCTTCGAGTTGGGCGCGCACCCGTTCCTCACGCTCACCCTGTGGATCGCGATGTTCGAGCGCGACTTCGACGAGCCGCTCGGCATGCAACTCGACTACGCCCGCAAACTCGGCCACGTGACACGGCCCTACCCCGACATCAGCACCTGACGCGTCGCACCGTCCGCGTCGCGACCGCTCGGGCATCCACCCACACCTGCACTCCCCGAAAGAGAAGCTCATGGCACCCATACCTGGCGCACCCGCGGCGAGCGAGATCGCCGACGCCCCGGCGGTGGTCTTCCGCCACGGCCACGTGCTGACGATGGACGACCGGCGCACGGCCCTGACCGACGGTGACGTCCTCGTCGTCGGCGACACGATCAGGGCCGTCGGCACGAACCTCGCCACACCCGAAGGCACGGTCGAGGTCGACGCGACCGGCGGCATCCTCATGCCGGGCATGATCGACACCCACCGCCACATGTGGCAGACCGCCATGCGGGGATACGGCGCCGACTGGACCCTCACGCAGTACTTCGTCTGGAACTACCTGGAGCACGGCAAGCGGTTCCGGCCGCAGGACATCTACGCCGGGAACCTCCTCAGCGCGATCGAGGCGATCGACGCCGGGGTCACCACCACTGTCGACTGGTCGCACGGGCTCGTGACGGTCGACCACGCCGAAGCGGCGGTCGACGCCCTCGAAGAAGTGCCGGGGCGCTTCGTCTTCGCGTACGGCGACATTCACGCGGGACCGTGGGAGTGGACCGCCTCGCCCGAGTTCCGCGGCTTCGTGGAGCGGCGCATGCCGCGCTCGGAGATGCTCGGCTTCCAGCTCGCGTTCGATGTCACCGGCGACCCGGCCTTCCCCGAGAAGGCGGCCTTCGAGGTGGCGCGCGAGCTCGGCGTGCCCGTCACCACGCACGCCGGCGTCTGGGGCGCCACGAACGACAACGGCATACGCCTCATGCACGAGCACGGGTTCATGACGCCCGAGACCGTCTACGTCCACGCGGCGACGCTGAGCGAGGACTCCTACCAGCGCATCGCCGCCACCGGCGGGTCAGCGTCGGTGTCGGCCGAGAGCGAGGCCAGCTGCGGGCAGGGCTACCCGTCGAGCTGGGCGCTGCGCCGCCACTCCATCCCGGTCT
Organism: Streptomyces sp. NRRL F-5126; assembly: GCF_000721265.1. Taxonomy (GTDB): domain Bacteria; phylum Actinomycetota; class Actinomycetes; order Streptomycetales; family Streptomycetaceae; genus Streptomyces. The sequence goes on from NZ_JOFZ01000001.1 coordinate 44,000, forward strand.
CCCTCTCGGTCGACACCAGCATGTGGTGGAGCGCCGACGCGTTCGCCGCGATGCGCTCGACACTCTCGGCCGACCGGGCACGCGAGCACCACGAGGCCCACGCCTGTGGCGACACCGTCACGCACGTGGCGCTGCGCGCCCAGGAGGTCGTGGAGTGGGCGACGCGCGGCGGCGCCCGCGCGCTCGGCATGGACCACCTGGTCGGCAGCATCGAGCCCGGCAAGCGCGCCGACATCGTCCTGCTCAAGAACGACGAGTCCCCGGCGATGTTCCCGATCCTCAACGCCTACGGCCACGTCGTCTTCCAGGCGCAGCGCGGCGACGTCCACACCGTGCTCGTCAACGGCCGCCCGGTGAAGTACGGCCACCGTCTCATCGGCACCGGCCTCGCCAAGGCGCGCCGTGCCGTCGAGCAGACCGTCGAGTACATACGCGCCGAGCTCGGCGAGGAGGAGTGGGCGGCCGGGATGAGCCCGGAGATCCCGGAGTCGAAGGTGCTCGACAACCCGTACACGTACACGAAGTACGCCGACGGGTCGACCCACCAGAACTGACACGGGCCCACGGCATTCGGGGGCCGCGCCCCGGATGCGGTGGGCCTCCGCGTTCCCGCGGGCCACTATGCACTACGTGTATACGCACCATGTATAGTCCTTGACCAGGTGGCACCGCGACGGCACTGCACTGGCTCGGAGGAAGCCGGTCCCCGGCCGGCCGCTCCTCCGGTCATCTGTCATGCCCATGACTAAGCGAGCGAGCCCCGTTCGGGGGCCGCCTCGCCATGTCCTCGCGGAAATACGGAAGCAGCCCCATGTCCCAGCACATATCCATGCCCTCGGCCGCGGCCCGGCTCGTCGCCGGCATCGCCGTAGCGGGGTGCCTCGTCCCCGCTCTGAGCGCCTGCGGCGCGTCGTACCCGGTGATGACACCCAAGGACGCGCGCGACGCGGCCGGGAGCGCCGGCCGCAGCGCGGCCGCCAAGCCGCCGGCGGCCTCCGGGAGCTCGGCCGCCGAGGCCGCGACCCTCGCGGCCGGCCGCCCCGGCGCCGTGGACTGCCGCAAGGTGAAGTGCGTCGCCCTCAGCTTCGACGCGGGCCCCAGCAAGTACACGCCCGCCGTCCTCAAGGCGCTGAAGAAGTACCACGCCCACGCCACCTTCATGACGCTCGGCAAGAACCACGTGCTCGTCCACCCGGAGCTGGTGCGCCAGGAGGCCGCCGCCGGCATGGAGATCGGCAACCACACCTGGACCCACAAGATCCTTACCAAGGTCAAGCCCGCCGAGGCGCGCAAGGAGCTGGAGCTCAACCAGAAGGCGGTCAAGAAGATCACCGGCACCGCGCCCACCCTGATGCGCCCGCCGCAGGGCCGCACCAATGAGGACGTCACCAAGGTCTGCCGCGAACTGGGCCTGTCGCAGGTGCTGTGGAGCGTCACCGCGAAGGACTACAAGACCAAGGACTCCGCCGTCATCAAGAAGCGCGTCATCGACCAGACGCGGCGCGACGGCATCATCCTGCTGCACGACATCTACCCGGGCACCGCGCCCGCCCTCCCGGGGATCCTGGCCGAACTCGACCACCGCGGGTACACCGTCGTCACCGTCTCCCAGCTCCTGTGGCCGGCGAAGCCGAAGCCGGGCGAGGTCTACCGCCCCGACAAGCCGTGACGCCGCCCGCGCGGCCGCACGGGGCGGGCACGCCGCTGCCCGCCCCCACCGGGGACGGGCAGTGCGCGCGAGAGTGCCGCACCCCGTGAGAGGGGCGGCGGCCACGCCCTACGCGACCGGCGTCACGGCCCCGGCGCCCGCGACCGCGCCCGCACCCGCGCCGGTGCCGGTGCCGGTGCCGGCCGACAGGTACGCCAGCAGGTCCTGCCTGCTCACCACGCCCGTGGGCTTGCCCTCGACGAGGACGATCGCCGCGTCCGCGCCGTCCCGGCCCGTGCCGCTCAGCGCTGCCATGAGGTCGGCCACCGGCTCGCCCGAGCCGACCTGCGGCAGCGGCGGCGACATGTGCGACTCCAGCGCGTCTGTCAGGGTGGCGCGCTTCGCGAACAGCGCGTCGAGCAGCTCTCGCTCCACCACGGAGCCGACGACCTCGGCGGCCATCACGTCGGGGTGCCCGGCGCCCGGCTTCACGAGGGGCATCTGCGACACGCCGTACTCCCGCAGCACCTCGATGGCCTCGCCGACCGTCTCGCCCGGGTGCATGTGCAGCAGCGTCGGGATCGCGCCCTCCTTGTGCCGCAGCACGTCGCCGACCGTGGCGCCGCCGCCGTGCTCCAGGAATCCGTAGTCGTTCATCCATTCGTCGTTGAAGATCTTGCTGAGGTAGCCGCGCCCGCTGTCCGGCAGCAGCACGACCACCACGTCGTCGGGCCCGAGCCCCTCCGCGGCCTTGAGCGCCGCGACGACCGCCATGCCGCAGGAGCCGCCGACGAGCAGGCCCTCCTCCTTGGCGAGGCGGCGCGTCATCTGGAAGGAGTCCTTGTCGGAGACGCCGATGATGTCGTCCGTCACCGTGCGGTCGTAGGCCGTCGGCCAGAAGTCCTCCCCGACGCCCTCCACCAGGTACGGGCGCCCCGAGCCGCCCGAGTAGACGGACCCCTCGGGGTCGGCTCCGACGATCCGGACAGGACCGCTCGCGCGGTCCGCGCTGATCTCCTTGAGGTAGCGGCCCGTTCCCGAGATGGTGCCGCCGGTGCCGATGCCCGCCACGAAGTGCGTGATGCGGCCGTCCGTCTGCTCCCACAGCTCGGGCCCGGTCGTCTCGTAGTGCGAGCGCGGGTTGTTCGGGTTGCTGTACTGGTCGGGCTTCCAGGCGTCGGGCGTCTCACGCACCAGCCGGTCGGAGACGTTGTAGTACGAGTCGGGGTGGTCGGGGTCGACGGCCGTCGGGCAGACGACGACCTCGGCACCGTACGCACGCAGGACGTTGATCTTGTCCGTGGAGACCTTGTCCGGGCAGACGAAGACGCACTTGTAGCCCTTCTGCTGGGCCACGATGGCGAGGCCGACGCCGGTGTTGCCGCTCGTCGGCTCCACGATCGTGCCGCCGGGGCGCAGCTCGCCGCTGCGCTCGGCGGCCTCGATCATGCGGAGTGCGATGCGGTCCTTCACCGAACCGCCGGGGTTGAAGTACTCGACCTTGGCCAGGACCGTCGCCTGGAGGCCCTTGGTCACGCTGCGCAGCCTCACCAGCGGGGTGTTGCCGACGAGGCTGATCATCGAATCGTGGAATTGCACCGTTTGTCTCCGGTTTGTCCGGGGCTGCCATCGGGATCTCCGAGATGGTCCCCGACAGCCTAGACACGGCCTGCGTACGGGCGTACGGGCCTTGGACACGGCAGCCTAGGCACGACGGCGGCCGCGTTCAGGCATACAGGTCGGATTTCGACCGTTGATGTCGTTGACGAGGTGCCGCGCGGCGGGCAGATATGCGGTGTACATGCGTGTGTGCAGGAGGAGGTGGCTCGGACAGTGTCGAGAGCGAGGGTGGCACGGCGGATCGCGGCGGGCGCGGCTTTCGGAGGCGGAAGCATCGGCCTGCTGGGGGCGGCCGGCATGGGGGTGGTGCTGGCGGAGGTCCAGCTCGCGAAGCGCCGTGTGGGGGTTCCGGACGCGCCGATCCCGGCGAACGGCAGCGGCTGGTACGGGCTCGCCTTCGGCGAGGCGCAGTCGCTGCGGATCGGCCTCATCGGGGACTCGCTGGCGGCGGGGCAGGGGGTGCGGCGGGTCGGGCAGACGCCGGGGGCGCTGCTCGCCTCGGGGCTCGCGGCGGTGGCGGAGCGGCCGGTCGACCTGGTGAACGTGGCGCTCCCGGGAGCGCGCTCCAACGACCTGGACCGGCAGGTGACGCTGATGCTGTCGGACCCGTCGCGGCTGCCTGACGTCTGCGTGGTCATGATCGGCGCCAACGATGTCACGCACCGCATGCAGCCGACGCAGTCGGTGCGCTACCTGTCCGCGGCGGTGCGGCGGCTGCGGACGGCGGGGGCGGAGGTGGTGGTCGCCACGTGCCCTGATCTCGGCACGGTCGAGCCCGTGTACCAGCCGCTGCGCTGGCTCGCGCGGCGCACGAGCCGCCAGCTCGCGGCGGCGCAGACGATCGTCACGGTCGAGCAGGGCGGCCGCACGGTGTCGCTCGGCGACCTGCTCGGCCCCGAGTTCGAGGCGCACCCGAGCGAGATGTTCGGGCCCGACCACTATCACCCGTCCGTGGACGGTTACGCGACGGCGGCGATGGCCGTGCTGCCCACGGTCTGCGCGTCGCTCGACCTGTGGCCGGAGACGGACAGGCTCGACGTGCTGCGCGACGAGAACATGCTGCCGGTCGCCAAGGCGGCGTCGGAGGCGGCGTCCCGCGGCGGCACGGAGGTCACGGGCGCGCGTGCGCCGTGGGCACTGCTCAAGCACCGGCGCAGGCGTCACCTCCCGGCCCAGGAGCCGGCCCCGAGCGAGGCGCGCCAGGAGTCCTGACGGGGCCGGACGCCCTGGCCGGGCGGGCCCCCTGGCCGGGCGAGGGCTACCGACCCGGCCTGCACCGTCCCCCCACGCCGCCCCGGTCGCCCGCCCTGCCGACCCGCCGTCGAGGCGGCGCACGCGAGAGCCGCGTCCGGGTGCCGCGTCCGGGGTGGACCGGGGTGGCCCGGGGTGGCCCATCTCACCCCGGGCACATCCGCGTCGCGGTTTCGGGACCCGACCCGTCGGGGAACTACCATCCCAGTCGCCTGAGCAACCGCTTAGGGTGGGTGGACGAGAGCGGACGAGAAGAGCCGCCCGCCACATCCCGACTCACCCCGCCCCAGGAGCGTTCTGATGCCAGAAGCCGTGATCGTCTCAGCAGCCCGCTCCCCCATCGGGCGGGCCTTCAAGGGTTCGCTCAAGGAGCTGCGGCCCGACGACCTGACCGCCACCATCATCAAGACGGCGCTCGACAAGGTCCCGGCGCTCGACCCCGGCGACGTCGAGGACCTGATGCTCGGCTGCGGTCTCCCCGGCGGCGAGCAGGGCCACAACCTGGCCCGCATCGTGGCCGTGCAGATGGGCATGGACCACCTGCCCGGCTGCACGATCACGCGGTACTGCTCATCCTCGCTGCAGACCTCGCGGATGGCGCTGCACGCCATCAAGGCGGGCGAGGGCGACGTCTTCATCTCGGCGGGCGTCGAGATGGTCTCCCGTTCCGTGAAGGGCACGAGCGACGGAATGCCCGACACGCACAACCCCCTCTTCGCGAGCGCGGAGGCCCGCACGGCGGAGGTCGCGCAGTCCACGGGTGCGGACTGGCACGACCCCCGGCAGGACGGGCTCTTCCCCGACCCCTACATCGCCATGGGTCAGACCGCGGAGAACCTGGCGCGGCTGAAGGGCATCTCCCGCGAGGAGATGGACGAGTTCGGCGTGCGCTCGCAGAACCTCGCGGAGGAGGCCATCAAGAACGGCTTCTGGGAGCGGGAGATCACCCCGGTCACGCTGCCGGACGGTACGGTCGTCGCCAAGGACGACGGCCCGCGCGCGGGCGTCACGATGGAAGGCGTCGCGGGCCTCAAGCCGGTCTTCCGCCCGGACGGCCGGGTCACGGCGGGCAACTGCTGCCCGCTCAACGACGGCGCGGCCGCGCTCGTGATCATGTCGGACACGAAGGCGCGCGAACTGGGTCTGACGCCGCTTGCCCGCATCGTCTCCACGGGCGTGACAGCGCTCTCCCCCGAGATCATGGGCTACGGCCCGGTCGAGGCGTCCAAGCAGGCGCTGAAGCGGGCCGGGATGACGATGGCGGACATCGACCTCGTCGAGATCAACGAGGCGTTCGCGGCGCAGGTCATCCCGTCCTACCGCGACCTGGGCATCCCGCTGGAGAAGCTGAACGTGAACGGCGGCGCGATCGCCGTGGGGCACCCGTTCGGCATGACGGGAGCGCGCATCACGGGCACCCTCATCAACAGCCTGCAGTTCCACGACAAGCAGTTCGGACTCGAGACGATGTGCGTGGGGGGCGGGCAGGGCATGGCCATGGTGCTGGAGCGGCTGAGCTGAGCTGAGCTGCAGCGGAGGGTAGGGGTTCGTCCGAGGAACGAGGACGGGCACCTGCCCGCAGCGGAGGCGAAGCTCAGCGCGACCGACAACACGAGCGGCTGAGCTGAGCCGCAGCGGAGGGTAGGGGTCGCCTGAGGTACGAAGGCGGCACCTGCCCGCAGCGGAGGGTAGGGGGGTGTCGGGGCGAGGCGCCCCGACACCCCCGACGCCTCAGCCCGACGAGAGCTGGTTCTCGATCTCTGTCTGCCACTTCACGGTCTGCGCCGGATCGTTCAGGGACTTCGCCCACTCGTCCGCCGTCATCCGCATCTTCTCGGGGCCTGCCTTCAGGACGACCAGCAGTTCCCTGGCCGAGGCGCGCAGCTCCGGCGAGGTGCCCTTGCCTGCCGGGACGTCCGGCCCTGCGGCGAGGCCGTAGAGGGTGCGCGCCATGGCCTGGCGCTCGCCGTGCTTGGCCTTCTTCCAGAACTTCAGCGCCTCCTTGAGGGCCCCCCGCTGCGAGGCGGGCGCGGCGGGCGCCTCGCCGCCCTCCTCCGCCGGCGGGGCCCAGCGCTCGGGGTGGCGGGCACCCTCGTAGCGCTTCTTGCCGGCGCGTCCGGCCTTGTACGCGGTGACGGAGAGCAGCAGCCCCGCCGCCGTCGCGGCGAGTGCCCAGCCGACCGGGTTGCTCGCCAGCGTCCCCGTGGCGGCCGCGGCGATCGTCACGCCGGCGCCCGCCGACCTCGCGCCGTCGCCCAGCGCGCCGACCCCCAGCTTCATGACCTTGTTGCGCTGCTTGCCAAGGGCGTAGTTCTTGCTGGTGTTGAGCGTGTTGGTGTCCTGCGCGTTCTTGAGGCCCTCCGCGGCCTTGCTGATCCCCTCGATGGCTTCGCCGGCCCGGCCGATGGCGGCGTCGAGCCGCTGCGCGAAGGCTCCCACCTCCCCCTCGTCGTACGAGCGTTGCAGCGCGAGGTAGGCATCGCCGAGTGCCCGGTGGCCCGCCAGCTCCGCCTCGCGGAGCTCGGCGAGCTCCTCGTCGGCGACCGGCGCCCCCACGTCGACCTTCTGGATGGCCCGGTACTTGCGTGTGGTCAGCCCGGCCCGCCGCGTGGCGCGCACGCTCTTGACGCCGGCCACGGTGCCGAGCACTCCGCCGCCGGCCTCCGCGGTGCTCGCCGCCGCGACGACGTCCGAGTGCAGAAAGTTCTTCGCGGCGGACAGGTTGTCGGAGACGAACGTCGTCATGGACTGGACGGCGTCGAGCGCCTTGGAGGGGTATTTCTTGCGCGCGGCGTGGGACGCGGGACCCGACGGGTTCTCCTTGGACTCCTTGTACGCCTTGCGCGCGTCGAGGACGCCGTTGACCGCGGTGACGCCGTCGGTGACGGCCATCTCGCCCGCGGCGGCGCCCGAGGCCTCGTGCACGTGGTTGCCGAGCGCCGCGTCGGAGGTCTTGGCGGCCCCCGAGGCCAGCCCGGCGTCGATGGGGTTCATGCCGCGCAGAACGAAGGTGTCGAGGCGGTCGAGCTGCTTGTTGGCCTTCTCGAGCGCGTCGGCGATGCGGTCGCGGATGTTCAGCCCGCTGCGGGACTTCTTCGCCTTGCCCTCGGCCGCCTTGCCGTCCGCTTCGAGGCGCTGCACGACGACGGACGCGGCGCGGTTGCCGGCGAGCGCCTGGATCGTCCCCATCGCGGGTCCGACGCCGCCCGCGTGCGGCACTCCCCTGAGGGTGCCCGGGCCCGGGCCGGGGCCCGTGCGTCGCGGCCGTGAAGCCGCCGGTCTCCGCGTGCGGGCCTCGAAGGCCGGTACACCCACCGCCATCCCCCCGTCTTCACTTCGTCTGTCCGTAGTATTGACTACCCGTGATCGTGAGACAACGTTTTCCGGATGTTCGGATCGGCGTGGACCCGGCCGTGACGGAAACGTCCCCCGGATTGTGACCAAGTCCGAGGAGCTCTTCTTCTTCCCAGGTCAGAGCGTTCCCGGCCGCCGCCGGTGGGTCCAAAGACCCGCCCATTTCGTGACGTAATGCACTGACGGCCGCCACGCCCGCACGACAAGCTGAGATAGGAAGACCGGGGGAATCCGATGAGTTTGGGAGTAGTGAGTGAGCGCCATGTCTCTTGCCTTGCTGCTGACCACGGCCACCGCCACCGCCGTGGGTGCGGCCGCGCTGCACGCGGCCCACGGCCTGCGGAAGCAGGTCACCGCGTTGCGCGGCGACCTGGCCGAGGCGAACGGCCGCGGGCTCGGCGCCTGCGTGCCGCAGGCCAGGGGCAGCGCGAACGCGGCCGTCACGCCCGACGCGGCGGAGGCGATACGCACCGCGGTGGCCGAGGCCCTCGCCGACGAGCGCGAGCGTGAGCTCGCGGAGGCCCGCGCCTTCTGGGCGGCCCAGGACGCCCGCGACGCGGCCGACGCCCCGACGGCGTTCGGGAGCCTGAACGGCGCGGGAGTGGACCCGTCCATCGAGGACGTGGCCTTCTACATGCCGCGCCAGGCCGACTTCTCCGGCCTTGAGGCCCTCGACCACGACCTCCCCGGACTCTCGGGCCTGCCCGGCCTGCCCGGCCTGTCCGGCCTCCCGGGCGGCACCGGTGCCATGAACGGCGCCGCGCCCGAGCCCTACGAGCCGGTCGCGTACGACCAGGTCGCCTTCGACCACGTCGCCGACGCGTTCGACGACTTCGCCGGCCCCCTTCCGTCCGCGAACCCGGACGCCGCCCAGGACGCCGCGATCGGGGCGGACGGCATGGGTGGCCTGGACAGCCTGGACGGCGATGGCGCCGCAACGGCGTCCGCGGGGTCCACGGAGTACCCGGCGGACTCGCCCGAGCTGGCAGCGGCCCGCCGCAGGCACCCGTCCCACCCCGACTTCGTGCCGGGCCGTACACCCGTCGTCACGGACCACGAGCGCACGGTCGCCAGGCTCGGGAAGCTGGCGGAGTCCCGTACCGCGCTGTCGGACGTGCGTCCCGGACCGCTGGGCACACTGGACGTGTACATGTTCACCGACGGCACCACCCTCTGCATGACGCCCGGGCACCGGGAGACGGCGGAGCGCCTCGCGCGCGCCCTGCGCGAGGGTGCGGCGCCGTTCCTCCTCGGCGGGTCGGGCGTCGCGGGCGCGTACAGCCTGACGTTCTCCTGCGGCAGCGGCGAGGACGGCGTCGACGGCGCGGCCGCCGACGACCACGTCTACATCCTCGCGGACCGCGTCATCGCCTCGCTCTAGGCGCGGAGCGTCCCGGCCGGGCGCCGAGCATTCCAGCGCGCCGGCCACATCACGAAACACCAGGCGGGCCCCCGTGGAGGCCCGCCTCGCCGTTTCCGGCTCCGCGCGGGGCGTGCCCGCTACCGCGTGTCCGCTACCTGAACAGTTCGGGCCTGTTCGCCGCCAGGGCGATCAGGCCGCCCGCGTCCAGCATCTCCACCAGGAACGGGTCGGCCGGCTCGCCGCTCAGCGACTCGCCCGTGGCGGCGTTGGTGACGACGCCCGCCGCGAGGTCCACCCGGAGGGTGTCGCCCCCGTTCGCCAGCGCGGTGACGCCCCTGACCTCGATCGCCGGCAGCCCCACCTCGAAGCAGTTGCGGTAGAACGTCCGCGCGAAGGTCTCCGCCACCACGCAGCCGATGCCCGTGGCCTTCAGGGCCTTCGTGGCGATGGCGCGGCCCGAGGACTGGCCGAAGTGCCGGCCCGCCACCACGATGTCGCCCGGCGCGACGCGCAGCGGGAAGTCCGGGTCCAGGTCCTCCAGTACGTGCCTGGCCATCACGTCCATCGGCTCGAAGACGTACTGCGACTTCACGAGCCGGTCCGTGGGGATGTTGTCGCCGAACTTCCAGCAGCGGCCCTCGAAGTTCATTTCACGCCACCCTTCGCCTTCGCCGCTGAGGAGCAGGCGATCTCGCCCGCCACCGCCGACGCCGCCACGGTCGCCGCCGACGCCAGGTACATCTCCGCCTCGCTGCTGCCGTTGCGGCCGGGGAAGTTCCTCGAATGGGTGGAGATCATGGCCTCTCCCGACGCCATGGCGCCCATGTTGATGGCCTGGTTGGAGCCGGTGCTCGGCGGGAACCAGGTCGCGCCCGCCTCGTGCAGGGCGAGCACCAGTCCCTCCCTGTCCGCCTGGGCGAAGACCTCCCGGCTCGACGGCACGATGTTGAACCGCGTGTGCGGGTGGACCCGGTGGCCCGCCAGCACCTCCGCCGCCGCGCGGATGTCCTCGATGCGGCCCCCGCCGTGGCCGCCGAGCTCCGCCCACTGCACCGCGTGCCCGGCGACCTCCGTCACCGGCTTCGTGTTGCCCACCGTGGGCGGGCAGGCCACGAGGGGCACCACCTCGCCCACGTCGTAACGCAGCACGGTGGCGGCCTCCTGCCCCGCCCCGTCGCCGCGCGGCAACCCGTCGGGCAGGCCTGCGGGCAGACCGCCGGGGAGCGTCCGGACGAAGGCCTCGGTGACCTCGTCCGGTTCCACGTAGCTGCACTTGGCGCCGAGGTCCACGCAGAGCAGCGGGAACAGCCAGCGCTCCCAGAAGGTGGAACCCTTGATGTACGGACCGGCGAACTCGACGGCCGCGTAGTTCAGTTCGCCCTCGCCTATCTCCGCCACCAGCCACAGCGCGATGTCGCGCGCGGTGGTGCCGGGGCGCGGGGTGCCGTGCAGCTCGATCCGCACGGTGCGCGGGACCTTGAACCACGCCTTGCCGTACGGCAGGACCGTTCCCGCGTGCGAGTCGTTGCCCAGCGCCATCGCGAGCGCGCCCAGCGTGCCGTGCACCGGGGTGTGGCTGTCGGAGCCGACCACGATCATGCCTGGCTTGACGAAGCCGCCGCGCACGGCGGCGTGATGGAGGTTGCCGTTGCCGCAGTCGAGGAGGTTGATGCCGTGCCTCCGTGCCCACTCACGATTGGCCTTGAGCACCTCGGCCTGCTTCTCGGTCGGCGGGCTGAAGTGGTGGTCGAAGACCAGCACGGCGCGCTCCGGGTGCGGCACGGGCCGGCCCACCCTCTTCTCGTACACGTCCGCCGTGAGGTAGCCGCTGAGGTCGTGCATCAGCAGCCGGTCGACGGTGGCGACGACGATCTCGCCGGGTTCGACGGACGAGCGCCCGCTCGCCTTCGCGAGGATCTTCTCGGCCAGGTTCATGCGGTGATCCTTTCGCCCGTCATGACGTCCGCCGGGTGCGTGATGACTCCCCTGATGGCCGAGGCCGCGGCGGTCGCCGGGCTGCTCAGGTAGATACTCGACGCGTAACTGCCCATGCGGCCCTGGAAGTTGCGGTTCGCCGTCGACAGCGTCACCTCGCCGTCGGCCATCGCGCCGCCGTTGCCCGCGCACGCGCCGCAGCCCGCGTTGGTGATCATCGCGCCCGCCTCGATCAGGGTGGCGAGTACGCCGGACGCGGAGGCCTTCGCCATCACCGCGGCCGAGGCCGGGGTCACCACCATGCGCACACCCCTGGCGACCTTGTGGCCGGCGAGTACCTCGGCCGCGATCGCGAGGTCGTCGTACTTCGCGTTGGCGCAGGAGCCGATGAAGACCTGGTCGAGCCTCGTGCCCGCCACCTCGTCGACGCCCACCACGTTGTCCACGGTGTGCGGGACGGCGATCTGCGGCATGAGCCCCGAGGCGTCCATCCGCACCGTCTCGCGGTAGGTGGCGCCCGTGTCGGGGAGCAGCACCTCGTACGCGCCGGCGTCGACGCCCGCCTGCTCGCCCAGGTAGCGGCGCGTCTCGCCGTCCGGGGCGACGTACGCGTTCTTGGCGCCCATCTCCATGGCCAGGTTGCAGAACGTCATGCGCTCGGAGACCGATCGCGAGGTGACGTACGATCCGCCGAACTCGGCCGAGCAGTACGTCAGTCCGTCGGCGCCGAGGTCGCCGATGAGCTTCAGCATGACGTCCTTGGCGTAACTGCCCGCCGGCAGCTCTCCGTCGATCAGGATCCGCACCGACTCGGGGACCTTCACCCACAGCTTGCCGGTCACCCACGCCGCGGTGATCTCGCTGAAGCCGACGCCGGTGCCGAAGGCTCCGAGCGCGCCGTAGATGGTGGAGTGCGAGTCGGTGCCGATGATGAACTGCCCCGGCCTGACGAGGCCGTTCTCCATCAGCACGATGTGCGCGATGCCCGCGTTGACGTCGTAGAAGTGCCGGATGCCCATGCGGTCGGCGAACGCGCGGCACAGCTGGTGGTCGGCTGCCGTCTTGGCGTTCATCGCGGGGGAGATGTGGTCCATGACCATCGCCACGCGATCGCGGTCGTACAGCTCGGCGACGCCCATCTTCTCCAGGGTGCGGATGCACCGCCAGCTGGCCGTGTGGCTCATGTACACGTCGGGGAAGGCGTCGACGATCTGCCCGGGTACGAGTCCGTGCTCGCCCGAGGCCCGCTCGATCGCCTTCTGCGCGAACGTCCTGGGTGCGGCTGTGGTCATGCCCGAGCTCCTCGCATCAGATGGGCTATCAGGCCGCCGTCCTCCAGGATGTCGAGCAGGCCCCTGGGGTAGGGCGCGAACGTGAAGGTGCGGCCGGCCGTCTCGACGGTGCCCGCGTGGTAGTCGACCCACATCTCGCCGCCGGGGTCGTCGCAGGCTTGAAGGGCGTCGACGGCGTCAGGGCACTCGACGGCGGGCAGGCCGGTGTTGATCGCGTTGCGGAAGAAGACCCGCGAGAACGAGCTCGCCACGACGGCCTTGACGCCTGCGCCGATGAGGCAGGTCGCGGCCTGCTCCCTGGCGCTGCCGCAGCCGAAGTTGCGGCCCGCCACGACGACGGGACTGCGCCGCAGGCGCTGCTGGACGTCGGGTCCCAGTGGTTCGAAGGCGTGCTCGGCCAGTTCCGCCGGGTCGATGCTGACCAGGTAACGGCCCGGAATGATGACGTCGGTGTTGACGCTCTCCCCGAAGGTGATCGTCGGGCCGCCGACGCGGTGTGCGGCTTCCATGTGTGCGTCTCTCCTGTCGTGGTGCGCGCGGGTCCCTTCGGCGTACGCAAGGGCCGCTCAGGGGCTCGTCTCCTCCAGGAGCCAGTCCGTCGGCACGACGTGCCCGAGGCCGCGCTCCTCAGCCAGTTCCAGCGCCCGTGCGCAGACGGCGGCGAACTGGACGCCCATGCCGGTGTTGTTGGCGAAGACCGTGACGTCGTCGTGCGCGGCGCGGCCCGGTGCGTCGCCGAGCAGCACCTCGCCGAGCTCCCTGATGTCGTCCCAGGCCAGGCGGCCGCGCTCGACCGGGCCGAGGATGTCGTACTGCTTGTCGTGGTGCACCTGCTCGCGGGAGAGCACGACGATCCGGTCGGCCCTGTCGAATGTGGCGTCGTCCAGTTCGCGCCGCGTCGCCGTTCCGTCGGGGGAGGTGATGGCCGTGACGTGCGTGCCGGGCTCGATCCAGGAGCCGTCGAAGCAGGGCTCCATGGTGGCGGTGGCGCACGTGACGATGTGGCAGCCGGCCACCGCGTCGCGCGGCTCGGGGACGGCGACGACGCGGCGGCCCGTGCGCTCGCTCCACTCCTTCGCGAACCGCTCCCGGTGCTCGGCGGTCGGGCTGAAGACCCGCACCTCCTCGATCCCGGGCCGCACCAGCAGCAGCGTCTCCAGGTGGGCCTCCGCCTGCCAGCCGGAGCCGAACATGCCGGCCACGGTGGCGTCCTCGTTGGACAGTTCGCGGATGCCGAGCGCCGAGGTGGCGCCCACCCGCATCTTCTGCACGAAGCTGTCGTGCAGGATCGCCAGGGGCTCAAGCGTCGTCAGGCTGTACAGGGTGACGAGGCCGACGTACCTGCCGCCGGGCGCCGCCGGGATCAGCCGGCGCCTGCGGCCGCCGCCCGGCAGCGTCTCGACGCCGGCGAGGTCGGACGTGATGCGCAGCGCCCAGACGCCGCTGGAGACGTTGCCGCCCTCCTGCGACTTGAAGCGGTAGCCGAAGCCGGGGTACCGCTCGTCCTCGACCGGGAAGTACGTGTGGTTGCGCGGACGGTTGGCGCCCCGGCCGCGGGTGAGCTCGCCGTACGCCGTTTGCAGCGTGCCGAGGCACTCCTCCGCGGTCAGCACCTGCTCGATGTCGCTGTTGGACAGGATCCTCATGCGGATGCCCTCCCTGTGGTGTCTGCCGTGGTGGGAGCCGGGGCCGCGGTGAGGCGGCGCGCCGCGCCGGAAGTGATCAGTACGGTGTCCGCCACCGCCGCGTAGCCGCCGTCCGCGAACAGCACGTCGACGGTGACCGCGCCGACGTTGCCGGGCGCCAGGCTCTCCACCTCGGCGCGGTACTCGCCGCCGGACGAGAGGTCCGACTGGTTGACCCAGCCCACCTGGGCGTCGGCGCCCTCGGGGAGCCCTTCGAGCGCGGGCGACGCGGCCTTCGCGAGGTCCCCGGGCGAGGCGCCCGCTCGCGCCGCCGACACGGCCGCCGCGAGCGCGTCGTCCAGCGCGAGCGTCCACGGGGCGCTTCCCGCCAGCCGTCCGGCCTGCAGCCAGCCGGTGCGGAACTGGCCGGTGACGCGCACGCACTCCACCCCGTCCGCGGTGGACGACCTGCCCACCTGCACGTCGAGGAAGCCGGCGCCGCGCACCACGCGTTCGGCGACCGAGACGCGTTCGAAGCCGCCGAGCCCGTCCCGTACCGCCTCGTCGGCGGCGCGGCCCACGACCTCGCCGCCCGTGCGCAGCAGCGCCACCTCGCGTGCCGAGGCGACGGTGCGCCGCTCGCGTACGAGGCCGCCGAGATCGCGCACCCGCCACCCGGGCAGCGCCGCGCGCACCTGCTCGGCCACGTGCGCGGGCCACAGCGCGGCGTCCACGAGGCCGACCGTGCCCGCGGGCGCGCCGTCGAGCAGCTTCGCGGCCAGCGCCCCGAAGTCCTTGCCGCTCTCGATACGGGAGACGGTGGACACGCGCCGCATCCAGGGGTGGACACGGGGCGAGAGCTTGGTGAGGAACACCGGGTCGCCCGTGGCGGGCACGGCGAGCACGCCCTCGTTCCAGTAGACGCAGAGGTTGGTCAGGTAGGCGATGTCGTCGGACGCGTACACGTCCCCGTAGACCAGCCCGACGTCGACCTGCTCGGCGGCCAGGGTGTCCTGCAGCGCCGCGACCCGGCCACGCCATTCGCCCTCCGGCACTTCGGCCGGGTCGAGTACGACAAGTCCGCGCTTCATGCGGCGACTCCCCTGGTGGAGTGGAACAGCTTGCGTTCGGTGTCGATGAGGACCTCGCAGCCGTCCTTGGTCACCCGTACCGGGTCGCCGAGTACGTGGTAACCGGCAAGCGGCGTATAGGTGTTGGGGTGGATGATGAAGACGGCGTTCTCGGGCAGCTCGGTCTCGTTGCCCTCGATGATCGGCGTCTCGTCCAGGTGCAGCCCGTGGCCGTGGCCGCGTACCCGGGTGTACTGGCTGGTGCAGTACTCGCCGTAGCCGTGCCTGCGGAACACGTCGTTCTGCGCCTTCGCGACGTCGTGCGCCGTGACGCCGGGACGCACGGCGGACATGCCGGCCTCGACCGACTCGTTGAACAGGTCGAACGACCTGCGCTGCCCGTCGCTCGGCTCGCCGACGACCGCCGAGCGGCAGATCTGCAGCCAGTAGCCGTCCATCTGGGGTGTCAGCTCGGTGCGGACCATGTCACCGGCCTCCAGGACGCGCGGCGTGGGCGCGGTCATGCCGCGCACCTCGTCCTTGCCCGAGGCGATGAGCATGAAGTTGTCCTCCGCGCCGAGCCTCTTGATCGCGGCCTCCACCTCGGCGACGATCCGGTACTCGGGCAGACCCGGCTCCAGCGCGTCGACGAACGCGTCCCAGCCCGCCGCGCACACGGTGGCGCTGCGCCGCATCCTGGCCAGCTCCCAGTCGCTCTTGACCAGGCGCACCCGGTCCATGAGCGAGGTGGCGGAGACGATCTCGGCGCCCGGCAGCGCGGCACGCAGGGCGTCGGACAGCACGACGGGCAGCAGCTCGCCGTGGGCCACGCCGACGCGGCGCGGGCGCAGGTCGCGAAGGGCTGTGGTGAGCGCCGCGGGGTCGCGTACGTCGAGCAGCGCGGCGTGGTCGACCCAGCCGGGGCGGGTGAGTTCGGGCAGGTCGCTCCTGCGCGTGGAGTAGGCGCTCACCTCGCCCACGGCGGGGAACAGCACGAGGGACGCGGCGCCGGTCAGGCCGGCGTCGGTGAAGTACCGCACGTTCTCCCGGCGCCAGCCCGGGGCGAACGCGATCAGAAGGTCCAGGCCGTCCCCGGCCATGGCGGCCCGTACGCGGGCGTGCCTCTGCAGGAGTTCAGCGAGGTCGTCGGGGTGTGGGCCTGGCGCGGGCCTCGTCGCCGTGCTGACCGTGGTCATCCTTCACCTGCCTGTTCTTTCTCGTACTGGCTGCTGAATTCGGTCGTGGGTGACTGCCGTGTGCTCCCGGCGGTTCGAGGGGCGCGGACGCCGTTCACCCGGGCGTCGAGCGCGACGGTGATCTGCTCGATGGTCTTTCCCCGTGTCTCGAAAGTGGAGACCAGTGCGGAAATGCCGGCGAGCGCGGAGATCACGGCGAAGAGGACGAAGAAGAGGAAGCTCGATGAATGGGCGGCGATCACCCAGCCGATGACGGTGGGGATGATGAGCCCGCCGACCTTCTGCCAGGCAGCGGCCCAGCCGAGACCGGTGGCCCGGCTCACCGTGGGATAGAGCTCGCTGGCGTAGACGAAAAGGGTGCTGCCGGCGAATCCGCTGCCGAAGAACGTGGCGAGCGAGCCGAGTACGAGCACCGCGGCCGTGGTGGAGACACCGCCCCACCAGAGGCACAGCAGCGCACTCAGCAGGAAGGACACGCCCATCGTCGCCCGGCGCCCCACACGGTTGACGATATGGCCCGCGATGACGGCACCCAGCACGCCGGCCCCGGTGATGACGGCGGTGTAGGTGAAACTCCCGACGAGGCTGACGCCTTTCTTCTCCAGAATGGACGGGAGCCAGATGGAAAGGCCGTAGAGGAACGATCCTGCGCACACCTCCATGAACCACAGCGACACGGTGTAGCGCAGATGCCGCCTGTCGACCAGATCGCGTACGGAGCCCATCGCATTCCGCCGCGCCACAGGCGGTGCCGGCGGTTCGTGCGCCGGCCGCGAAATCGGTGCGTCCGCGGACGGGACGGCGAGTCTGCCGACGATTTCCCGCGCCGCCTCGTGCTTCCCCGTCCGCACCAGATAGCGCACGGATTCGGGCAGCTTCGCCATCATGACGACGCCGACCACGACGGGCAGCGCGCCGATGACGAACATCGCACGCCAGGTCAGCGAGGGCACGACCGCCGTACCGACGAGCGCCGCTACGGGCACGCCTATGAGCCAGGCCGCGGTCGCCGCCGTGACCAGCGGGGCGCGGTGGCGGGACGGCACGAACTCGGCGATGTACGGGAGGACGACCGCGATTTCGGCGCCGAGGCCGACGCCCTGGCAGACGCGGGCCGTCACCAGTGACGAGTAGTTCCAGGAGAAGGCGGCGAGCAGGGAGAACGCGGCGAAGACCAGCAGGCACACCGCGAGCGGGAACTTGCGGCCGAGCCGGTCGGAGATCAGCCCGGCGGCGGCCGCGCCGACCAGCATGCCGAGGAAGAGCGCCGAGCTGAGGAAGCCGGCCTGCCGGCTGGAGAGGTGGTAGTCCCCGATCACGCCCGGCAGGATGACGCCCGTGAGATTGATGACGAAGCCGTCGAGGAAATGGCCCGAGAGCGCGGTGCCGTAGATCACGGCGTGCCGCCTGGTGAATCGGGATCGGTCGAGTCTGCTCAGCAGGTCGGCTTGGGTATGGACGGTGGAGCGGTCATTTATCACGAACACCTCGCTGTGTGTTCTGATCCCCCGGTCGATTCCTTCTCGGCCGGGACGTGGTGCTGTCCCGGCCCGCTATCGAGCGTCCAGATTTCCCTGGACGTCGACATACAGCTGATTCAGTGCCGGGAGAATCTGGTCCTGAAGCTCCTGCGGCAACCCCGCGGTGAGTTCTGAGGTGAACTTTCCGAGCGCCCGGTCGCCGGATTCCAGCGCCCGCGCTCCCGCGCGGGTGAGCGAGAGGCGCATCGTCCTGCGGCTGGTGTCCGAGACCCCGCGGGTCAGCAGTCCTTGGGTGACGAGCTTTTCGACGCTCTGCGACATCGTGGAGGGGTTTCTGTGCGCGAGTTTGCACAGTGCGGTCAGTGACGTGTGCCCGGCGTTCACCCTGGAGAGAATGCGGTACTGCCGGATCGTCATGGGCGGGTCGAGTTCGGCGAGTATCTCGGTCTGCAACCGGGTCAGGCGCCCGCCCAGCGCGAGCAGAACCTCACCGAGGCTGTTTCCCGAGTCGTCCGGATCGACGGATCCCGTCTTCTCGCTCATCGCTTAGGTCTCCGTACTGTCCGGTGCCCGAAGTATCGACTGCGAGGAAGTTACAACCGGCCGCGCGGGGACGGCAAGAGGTCGTCGGCAAGAAATATCTGCCCCGGGTCCTCGCCGCCGCGTTGACGAACACGGAACGTCTGCCTAGCTTTTCGTCAGGCGAGGTGGCCGGCCGGAGGAGAGCCGTATGACCCGTATGACGGACACGGACGGCACGGGGTCGGTGACCAGCAGGGCGCTGCGGGTCCTCGAAGCCTTCTCGACGGACACGCCCGTGCTGAGGCTGACGGACATCTCCCGCCACACGGGCCTCCCCCTCACCACGGCCCACCGCCTGGTGGGCGAGCTGACCGAGTGGGGCGCGCTGGAGCGCGAGGGCGGGGGCGGCTACCGGATAGGACTGCGGCTCTGGGAGATCGCCTCGCTGGCCCCTCGCGGGCTCGGGCTGCGCGAGCTCGCCCTCCCCTCGCTCTCCGACCTGGCCCATGTCACTCGTGAGAACGTGCAGTTGGCGGTGCGCGAGGGCCTTGAGGTGGTGTATGTGGAGCGCCTCGCCGGCCGCGGCGCCGTGCCGGTGCTCACCCGCGTCGGCGGCCGCTTCGCGCTGGCACCGACGGGCGTCGGACGCGTCCTGCTCGCCTACGCGCCCGCCGAGGTCCAGGAGCAGGCACTGTCACAGCCGCTGGTCCGCTGCACCGAGGCGACGCTCTGCGACCCAGGCAGGCTCAGGCAGGTGCTGGCCGAGGTGCGCCACGCGGGGATCGCGATCTGCGAACGCCAGGTCACCCTGGACAGCGTGTCCGTCGCGGCGCCCGTGTACGGGCCGCGCGGCGAGGTCGCCGCGGCGGTCTCCGTCGTGGTCCGCCTCGGCAGCGTCCAGCCGTACGCGCTCGTCCCCCTGGTCCAGGTGGCGGCGCGCTCCATCTCGCGCGCCCTGGGCGGCGAAGGCGGGGCGGTCAGAGGTCGAGCACCAGCCTTCCCGAGCGGCACCGGGACACGCAGATGAACATCACGTCCCCCACGGCCCGTTCCTCGGAGGTGAGCAGCGAGTCCCTGTGGTCGGGGACTCCTTCGAGCACCCCGGTCTCGCAGGTGCCGCACGTGCCTTCACGGCAGGAGGAGAGCACGGGCACCCCGGCGTCCTCCACCGCTTCGAGCACGGAACGGTCCGCCGGCACCGTCAACGTCATGCCCGACTGGGCGAGTTCCACCTCGAACGGCTCCTCGGGGACCGCGTCGCCGCCGGCCCTGGGCGCGAACCGCTCCATGTGCAGCGCGGACGGCGGCCAGGACGCGCAGCGCTCCTCGACCGCGGCCAGCAGCGGCTCGGGGCCGCAGCAGTAGACCGCGGTGCCGTCGCGCGCCACGCCCAGCAGGCCGTCCAGATCGAGCAGCCCGGTCTCGTCCTGCGGGCAGATCTCGACGTGCTCGGGCCACCTCGCCCGCAGTTCGCCGGCGAACGCCATGGAGGCACGGGTGCGGCCCCCGTAGACGAGGTGCCAGCCGGCGCCGCGCCGCCCGGCCTCGGCGATCATCGGCAGGAGCGGTGTGATGCCGATGCCTCCCGCGATGAAGAGGTAGTGCTCGGCGCCGACCAGGGCGAAGTGGTTGCGGGGTCCGCGTGCCCGTACCGTGGCGCCCTCGGTGAGCCTGTCGTGCACGTACTGCGAGCCGCCGCGGCCCGCCGTCTCGCGCAGGACCGCCACTTGCAGGGCGGACGTGTCGTCAGGATCCCCGCACAGGGAGTACTGCCGTTCGAGCCCGGGGCCGAGGAGCAGGTCGATGTGGGCGCCGGGGGTCCATGCGGGCACAGGAAGCCCGTCGGCACGGGCGAGCGTCAGCCGGACGACACCGTCGGCGAGCGCCTCCCTGCGGGTGAGCGTCAAGGTCAGCGGGGTCCCGGGCGCACAGGATGCGGCAGCCGTGTACGTGGCCACCGCGTCCGTCCCCGCGCTCACGCGCCGTGCTCCGGGTGCGCGAGCAGCCAGTCCCACAGCTCCACCGGGTCCTCGAACTCCCGCTCCTCACCGCAGAAGCAGACCGCGAGCAGCCTGTCGGTGCCCGGCACCCAGTGGATGCGGTAGACACCGTCGTCGACGCGTGCGGGCGCGCCGACCGCGCTCATCGTGCGGCCTCCTCGGCGAGCCGCGCCAGGATCCGGCGGGCGGCGAGGCCGCCGGTGTCGATGTTGATGCTCAGCTCCTGGTATCCGTCTCGCTCGGCGGCGACGGCCTTCTCCAGCACGTCGAGGGCGACGACGTCCTGGAGGACGACCGTGCGGTTGTTGTCGTGCAGGAAGCCGCTGACCTTCTCGTCGCCGAGGGCGAAGTCGCGCGCCACGGCCCAGAAGTCGTGCGTGCTGTTCTCCGTCTCCGGGGTGATCGCGTAGACGACCTCGACGTGGAAGGCGTCCGGGTCGCCGCCGTCCACGTCGGGCGGCGGCGTGCCGACCGGGGCGATGCGGCTGTGCAGCAGGTACAGGCAGGGAGCGTGGTACTCGATGTCCTGCCAGCGCGTGATGCGTCCGGTGATGCCGGTGGACTCGGCGTAGAACGGCGGGCACACGGCGTCGTCCATGTGCCGGCTGACGCGCACGATCCCCGCCTGCTCGTCGACCTCGGTGGTGATCGGCGTCTCGGCGACCTCGGGCGTGCCGATGTAGCCGCCGTGCAGGTACGTCTCGTGCGAGAGGTCGAGGAGGTTGTCGACGAGGAGCCCGTGGCGCGCGGCGAGCGGCTCCATGCCGCAGACCGTCGTGTATCCCGGTCGATCGAGCCAGGGCGCTCGGGGGATCAGCTTCTCGTCGGCGAGCTCGCGGTCGCCGATCCACACCCACACGAACGAGTCCTGCTCGACGACGGAGTACGACGTGAGCCGGGCGGTGCGCGGTATCCGCCGCTGCCCGGGGACGTTGACGCAGGCGCCGTCCGCCCCGTACGTGAAGCCGTGGTACCCGCAGACCACCTGGTCGCCGACGAGGTGGCTCGGCTTCTGGGAGAGCGGGAAGCGCCGGTGCACGCAGCGGTCCGACATGCCCGTCACCTCGCCGGCCTCGGTGCGCCACAGCAGCACAGGCTCGCCGCAGACCGTGCGCGAGAACAGCTCGCGGCCGACCTCGTAGCCGTAGGCAGCGACGTACCACTGGTTGCGGACGAAAGACGTCGTCGTCATCTGTGCCTCCTGGGGAAGGAGCGTGCGGAGCGGGAGGGTCCGCCGGGGCGGTGGGCTCAGGGTGCTCTTCCCCAGGGGCGGGGGCCAGGGCGGTTTCCGCTCAGCGGAAGCCGGGGCGGCGGGCCACGGAGGTCGCGGTGACCGGGGTGACCGGGGTGACCGGGGTGACCGCTACAGCTTCGCGGCCGCGACGGTCCGTACGACGGACCTGACGGCCTCGTCGAGCTCCTGCTGCGACGGAGCCCCCCGCAGCGCCTCGGCGAGGTCGGACGCGGCCACCGCCAGCTGGTCGGCGACCACGAACATGCCCGCGTCCGGCATCACGCGCGGCTCCGCGTCGGGGGCCTCGATGCGCTGCGCGCGGACGGACAGCTCCCTGGCCAGCGCGAGTGCGGCGGTGGCCGCGCCGCGTCCGAGCCTGCTCTGCGGGGCGGCGCGCAACCGGTCGGTGAACCGGTCCACGGTCGACGTCAGCGGGGTCGTATCCAGCACACGCCGACCCTACGCGCCCGGCGCGCGCCCCGGGCCCGCGCCGCCGCGAACCGCCCGGGCTGTTGCCAACGGGCGAACGCTCAGGCACGGTGTGGTTAACGGGTGCTTCAGCGGCAGCCGCCGCCTGCACCAGTACGCGCGACGCGTCCGGAGGCGCCGATGTCCCTTGTCTTCTCCGAAGAGACCCATCGCAACATGCTCTCCCACATCCCGCAGTGCACCGGCCGTGAAGTGTCGGAATGGCTGCGTGCGCTCGATGACGGCCCGGCCCTCGTCCGGTTCGAGGAGAAGGTCAGCTGGCTGCGGGGCGAGCACGACCTGTCGTACGGACACGCCAAGGCGATCGTCCACGAGCACGAGCTGAGGCGGGCGGCGCGCCGCCTGCTGTGACCCGGCCTGACCCGAACCGACCCGAGCCGGCGACGCTTGCGCCGCGCCGGAGCGACGGAAGGGGCCGTGGGCAGTGCTTGCCCGCGGCCCCTTCCGGTGTCGGTGTCAGTTGTCGCTCTGCAGGATCGACAGGACCCGCAGGACCTCCAGGTAGATCCAGACCAGCGTCATCGTGAGCCCGAAGGCCGCCAGCCACGACTCCTCGCGCGGCGCGCGGTGGGCGACGCCGTCCTCGACCTGCTTGAAGTCGAGCGCGAGGAAGCAGGCGCCGAGCACGATGCCGATGATGCCGAAGGCGATGCCGAGGCCGCCGCTGCGGAAGCCGAGCCCGTCACCGTGGGTGAAGAGCGAGAACAGCAGGTTGACGAGCATCAGGATGAGGAAGCCCATCGCAGCCGCCGTCACGAACCGGGTGAAGCGGCGCGTGACGCGGATCCACCGCATCCGGTACGCGAGGAGCGTCCCGGCGAAGACGGCCATGGTGCCGAGCACCGCCTCGACGACGACGCCGGGGGCGATGTACGTGCTGACCACATTGGACAGCACGCCCAGGAAGAATCCCTCGAACGCCGCGTACGCGACGATCAGCGCGGGCACGGGCCTGCGCTTGAACGACTGGATCAGGCCGAGCACCAGCGCGACGACCGCCGCGCCGAAGGCGATGCCGTAGGACTTGCCGAGGTTGCCCTCGTCCACCGGCAGCGCCAGCCACGCCAGGACGGCCGTGACGACGACCGTGCCGAGCGTGATCGCCGTGCGGGAGACGACGTCGTCCATCGTCATGGCGCCGGGCCGGCCCGCCGCCGCCTGGCGCGCGTAGGCGTCGGCCGCGTAGGGGTTCGTCGCGTACGGGTTGCCCGCGTCCGGGCCCGCGCCCATGGCCGGGCCCGCGGGCGCCGTGTTGAAGCCCGCGTACCCACCGCCGCCACCGGCGCCACTGGTGAAGCCCCGGCGTGACAAGACGGGGTTGCTGCTCCTCATCTCACTCCTTCGTGACCGCCGTGCGCGGCCTCGCGTCAAGGGTAATGGGAAGGCAAAGAAAACCGTTCCGGCCGCAGGGTGACCCTGCCCGCGTCACACCACCGTCACACGGTGTTCGCCGCCGTCCTAACCTGACCGCATGACCTCCTTGCCGCTGCCCGGCAGCTTCCGCGACGACGTTCCGTGGACGGAGCGCCTGGGGCCTCTCGCCGCCGACGAGCGCGTCGACTTCGTCGTCGTCCTGCGCCGCAGGGCCGCCCTTCCGCGCGAACTGGTCGAGGGGCCGGGCACGGTGACCCGCGAGGCACTCGCCGCGCGCTTCGGGGCCGATCCACAGGACGTGTCACGGGTACGCCGCGCAGTCGAGGCGGCCGGGCTGACGGTCGAGGAGGTGCACGAGGGTTCGCGCCGGATACGGGTGTCGGGGCGCGCGGACGCCGTCGGGGCGCTGCTGGGCACGGAACTGAGCGCGGCGCGGTGGACCGACCCGCGCGGGCGCGTGGTCACGCACCGCTCGCGCAGCGGCTCCCTGCGTGTGCCCGAACCGCTCACGGGCGCGGTGGTCGCGGTGCTCGGCACCGACACACGCCCGCACGGGCGGCCGCTGCTGCGCGCGCGTCCGGCGGACGACCGGACGCCGCGGGGGGACGCCACGACCCCCGCGGGGCACACGGCCGCGCCGGTCGCGTACACGCCGCCGCGGCTCGCCGAGTTCTACGACTTCCCGCCCGGCACGGACGGCACCGGCACCACCGCCGCGCTCGTGGAGTTCGGCGGCGGCTACGACGAAGCCGAACTTGTTTCCTACTTCGCTCAGTTGGGCGTGAAGCCGCCGTCGATCCGGGCGGTGGGCGTCGCGGGCGCGGCCAACAGCCCCGGCAGGGACGAGAACGCGGACGGCGAGGTGCAACTGGACATCGAGGTGCTCGGCGCGCTCGCGCCCGGAGCCGACCTGGTCGTCCACTTCGCGCCCGGCACGGCACGCGGCTACGTGGAGGCCGTGTCCTCGGCGGTCCACGCCGACCCGACGCCGACCGTGCTGTCCATCAGCTGGGGCGCCCCGGAGAACCACTGGACGCGGCAGTCCGTCGCCGCGCTCGAAGAGGCGCTCGCCGACGCGGCGGCGCTCGGCGTCACGGTCTGCGCGGCGGCCGGCGACTCCGGCTCCACGGACGGCGAGGAGGACGGGCGGCCGCACCTGGACTACCCGGGGTCGAGCCCGCACGTCCTGTCCGTGGGCGGCACCACGCTGCGGCTCGACGGGCGCCGGCCGGCGGAGACCGTCTGGAACGCGCTGGCGGCGGGCGGCGGTTCCACGGGCGGCGGCAGGAGCGCGACGTTCCCGCCGCCGCTGTGGCAGCGCGGCCAGAGCGCGGGGCGGCGCGGCGTGCCGGACGTGGCGGCCGTCGCCGACCCGTCGACGGGCTACCGCGTACGGGTCGGCGGCAAGCCGACCACGCTCGGCGGCACCAGCGCCGCCGCCCCGCTGTGGGCGGCGCTGGCCTGCCGGCTGAGCCAGGCGCTCGGCACGCCGCTCGGCCTGCTGCCGCCGCTGCTTTACGCGCTGGAGCCGCCGCCGCGCGCACTGCGTGACATCACGGCGGGCGGCAACGGCCGCTACCAGGCGGCGGCGGGCTGGGACCCCTGCACGGGCCTCGGCACACCGCTGGGCTCCGCCCTCCTCGCCCACCTGCGCGCGACGCGTGGCACCGCCCCGTGAGTCGCCGCGCGCAAGAGGCCCTAACGCTCCGGGACGCGTGCGACGCCCACGTAGAAGGAGCAGTCCTCCGCCTCGGGCGCGGGGCCCGTCCTGTACCACTCGGTGGCGCGCACGAGGCCGGGCTCCTCCAGGTCGAGCCCGTCGAAGAAGCGCGCGACCTGCTCGCGGCTGCGGAGCGCGAGGGAGATGCCGCCGGACTTGTAGGTGCCTGACACGGTGGCCGCCAGGTCGGGGTGGAAGTCGGCGGTGCCCTGGGTGAGCACGAAGAAACTGCCGGGCGCCAGCGCGTCGGTGAGGACGCGCGCGATGGCGTACGGGTCGTCGCCGTCCGGGACGAAGTGCATCAGCGCGATGAGCGACAGGGCGACGGGGCGGCCGAAGTCCAGGAACGCGCGCGCGTGTTCCAGGATGACCTCGGGCTCGCGCACGTCGGCCTGGATGTAGTCGGTGGCGCCCTCGGGCGTGCTGATCAGCAGGGCCTCGGCGTGCCTGAGCACGATGGGGTCGTTGTCGCTGTAGACGACGCGGCACGCCGGGTTGGCGCGCTGCGCGACCTGGTGCAGGTTGGGCTCGGTCGGTATGCCCGTGCCGATGTCGAGGAACTGGTCGATCCCCGACTCGGCCAGCCATGCCACGGCCCTGTGCATGAACGCCCGGTTCAGCCGCGCGTCCCGCGGCGAGTTCTCCGGCAACTGCCGTGCCACGGCCCGGTCCACGGGGTAGTTGTCCTTGCCGCCCAGCAGGCAGTCGTACACCCGGGCGGGATGCGGCTTGCTGGTGTCGACCTGGGTTCTTGGGATGCCTGTCGTCAAGGGGGGCTCCGTAAGTGCGCGCGGGCGGTGGCGGACGGCCTTCGTGGCTGGCTCCCCGGATCATCTCACCGCACCGGCGGATCAGTTGGCCCACGCCCGAGGTGGCGGGCCGCGGCGTTCGGCTGCCGTTCAGCCGGCGAGGTGCGGGTAGTCCGTGTACCCGCGGTGGTCCCCGCCGTAGAACGTGGCCTCGTCCGCGGCCGTGTACGGGCCGCCTGCCCGGATGCGGGACGGAAGGTCCGGGTTCGCGAGGAACAGCGCGCCGAGCGAGACGGCGTCGGCGAGGCCCGCGTCGAGGACCTCCCGCGCGGCGGCCGCGGACGCGGGGAACGCGTCGGGAGCGGCGTGCGGGTTGACGATGAGGTTCCCCTTCCACAGACTCCTGACCAGCGCGGTGAGCGGTCGGGCGACGATCTCGCACGTCTCGAGGAAGGCGATGTTCGGCAGGTTGGGGACGAGTTCCGAGTAGATCGCCGCGGAGTCGCCCTCGGCCATGTCGTTGAACGGGTTGGCGGGCGAGATGCGCAGCGCGGTGCGCTCGTTGCCGATGGTGCCCACGACGGCCTCGACGACGTCGAGGGTGAAGCGGACCCGGTTCGCGACGGAGCCGCCGTAGCCGTCGGTGCGCCGATTGGTGTTCGCGGCGAGGAACTGGTGCGGCAGGAAGCCGTTGCCGGCGTGGATCTGCACGCCGTCGAAGCCCGCCTCGACGGCGGCGCGCGCCGAGGCCGCGTAGTCCTCGATCGTCGCGGCGATCTCGGCGAGCGACAGCGCGCGGGGCTCCAGGTAGTCCTTGGGGCCCTCGGGGGTGAACGCCTGCCCCGCGGGCGTGACCGCGGACGGCGCGACGGAGCGGTGGCCGTCCGCGTACAGCAGCGGGTGGCCGATGCGGCCCGCGTGCATGAGCTGGACGACGATGCTGCCGCCGTTGGCGTGCACTCGGTCCGTGACGGCGTGCCACGCCGCGACGTGCTCGGGGGTGTACATGCCGGGCGTGTCGAGGAAGCCCTGGCCGACCTGGGACGGCTGGGTGCCCTCGGTGACGATGAGGCCGGCGGAGGCGCGCTGGGCGTAGTACTCGGCCATGAGCGCGGTGGCCTCGCCGGTCGGCTTGGCCCTGTTGCGCGTCATCGGCGCCATCACCAGCCGGTTGGACAGTGCGATCTTGCCGAAGGAGGCGGGGTCGAACAGCGAGGTCATCGGTTTCCCTCTCGGAGGTGCGGATGGTCGGTGCGGGTGGCCGGTGCTGGTGGGCGGTGCTGGTGGGCGCCCTGCCGCGCGGTTCCGGGGAGGACACCGCGCGGCAGGGTCGGCGTGCCACACCGGCGCGACGGGGGGCGCACACCGGTGTGACACGCGTTCAGGAGGCGGCGGCGACGTGCCGGGCGTAGGCCGCGGCGATCCGCCCGCCCGTCTCCGCTGTGGAGACGAGGACCGCCATGTTGGCTTCGGCGGTCCGGCCGCCGGTGGCCTCGTCGACGGCGCGCATGAGGTACTTGGTGAGGCCCTGCCCGGTGACGCCGTCGCGTTCGGCCTGCTGGAGCGCCTTCGCGATGGCGGCCTCCGCCTCGGCCGCGTCGACCGCGTCCTCGGGGCGCGGCGGCACGGTGATCACCACGGACCCGGGCGCGGGCGTGGCCCAGTAGGCGGCGACGGTCCGGGCCATCAGGTCCTCGTCGTCGATGCGGTGCGGTGCCCGTACGCCGCTGGAACTGCAGTAGAACGCCGGGAAGTCGTCGGATCCGCAGGAGATCACGGGGACGCAGTGCGTTTCGAGGTATTCCGCCGTCAGCTTCAGGTCGAGGATCATCTTCGCGCCCGCGCACACCACCGCGACCCTGGAGCGGGTGAGCTGGATGAGGTCGGAGGAGACGTCCATCGTCGTCTGCGCGCCGCGGTGCACTCCGCCGAGCCCGGCCGAGGAGAAGAACGGGATGCCCGCGAGTTCCGCGGCGACGAGCGAGGAGGCGACCGTCGTCGCGCCCCTGCCGCCGCGTGCCAGGACGACGGGCAGGTCCCGGCTGGAGACCTTGGGGATGCCGGTGCCGGACGCGAACCGCTCGATGTCGCGCTCCGTCATGCCGACGCGCAGCGCGCCGTCCTCGACGCAGATCGTCGCCGGCACGGAGCCGCTCTTGCGCACCGCTGCCTCGACCCGGTGCGCGGTCCGCGCGTTGTGCGGGTACGCGAGGCCGTGGGTGATGACGTTCGACTCCAGGGCGACGACGGGGCGCCGCTCGTGCAGTGCCTCGCGGACCTCTTCCGCGTAGACGATCGGGATGCCGCCGCCCATCACGGCGCCTGCGTCGGGATCGGCGCCGAGTAGTGGGGCTGCTTCCACAGGAGGTGTGCGCGGCCCGCTATCTCGGGGGTGTGCACCTCGTCCATCCAGCGCGAGGGCTCGACGGCCTCGACGGCGATCGACACCGAGCCCTCCTCCACGCCGAAGACGCGGGTCACGGTTCGCGTCAACTCCGATACCAGCTCGTCTCGTTGAGACTCGGTAAAGGTGGTCGGCCAGTGCTTGATGCTGACGTGCGGCATGCGTGTGCCCTCCTCGGTGGTGTGCTGCGTGCGGTGGGTGCGGTGCCTGCGTGGGGAGGTGCTGCTCAACTGCCGGCCACGGATGCGATGTGCAGGGCGAGTTCGGCCACCCCTTCGTCCTTGAGCACGCTGTAGTGGTCGCCCTTCAGCTCGATCACGGTGGGCGGTGCGGCGCTGTAGCCCTCGCTCGACTCGATGAACGAGTAGTCGTCGCCCTGCGCCTTGAAGACCGCGACGGGCGCGTCCAGGCGGCGCTCGCGCAGTTCGCGGAACGTGTAGTCGAACTCGTAGGTCCGCGCGACGATCCGGGTGATCCGCCGGATCGTCCCCGCGTCGAGCGCGGGCAGCATCTCGTGGACGAAGCGGACGAACGACTCCTCGTCACGGACCCGTTCGAGGCAGGCGTCGAGCGACCTGCCCTCTATCGCGCCGGCGAACACGGAGAACAGGATGGTCACGTAGGCGGGGTTCGCGAAGCTCGCCTCCCGGCCACGCCGCCCGGCGTCCCGGCTGCGCAGCGCGGGGTTGCCGGGGCAGATCAGCATCACCTGCTCGACCTGCTCGCCCGCCTGCTCCAGCCGGTACGCGGCCTCGAAGGCGACCCGGGCGCCGAAGGAGTAGCCCCACAGCCGGTACGGGCCCGCCGGCTGGACGGCCCTGATCTCCTCCAGGTCCGCGAGCGCCATCTCGCCGATCGTGGGGTACGGCTCCTCGTCCGCGTTGATGCCGTAGGCCTGCACGCCGTAGAACGGCCCGTCGAGCCGCGCCTCCCGGCCGAGCGCCCGCAGGTTCATCGGGTAGCCGCCGAGGCCTGGCCAGCAGAACACCGGACGGTCGGCGCCGCCGGGGCGAAGCGGCACGAGGCGCGAGGACGCGCGCGCGGTGGATCCCTCGTCGATGCGCGCCGCCAGGGCGCCGAGTTCCGGCGACTCGAACAGGATCTGGAGCGGCAGGGCGGTGCCGAACTCCCGGTTGATCTTGTTGACGAGGGCCACCGCGTGCAGGGAGTTGCCGCCGGAGGCGAAGAACTCGTCGCGTACGGAGACATCCTCGTAGCCGAGGGTGCCGCCCCATTCGGCGGCGAGCCACCGCTCGGTGTCCGTGGCCGGGGCGACGTAGGGCGCGGGCCGCCAAACGGCCGCTAGTTCGGGCAGGGCGGCCGCGGCGCGGGAGTCGGTCTTGCCGTTGGCGGTCAGCGGCAGCCGGGGCACGACGAGGACGCGCGCCGGGATCATGTAGGAGGGCAGGAAGCGGGCGAGCTCCTCGCGGATCATCTCCGCCGGGCCCTTGGTGTGCACGGCGTCCTCGTCCATGCCCTGGTGCGCGGCCTGCTCCGGGGTGATCCGGCCGCCGACGAAGAAGTACGAGGCGGCGGCGGGCTCCACGCCGGCGGCGGCCAGCAGGTCGTCGAGGCGGGTGCCGGCGGGCAGCGGGGTGCCCGTCTTGGAGGAGTACCCGGACGACATCAGGCCGAAGCCCGGCACGCGTTGCAGCCGGTGCAGGGCGGTGCCGAGCACCACGTACCGCAGCCACGCCTCGGTGTCCGTCCTGGAGACGGCGCTGATGCCGAACGCGGCACGCTCGTACACGCCCTGGTTGATGGCGATGACGTGCCGCTTCTCGACGACGCCGGCGCCCAGCGGCTCCAGGGCGCCGTCGCGGTAGCGGTACAGGCCCGCCGCGAGGCCGGCGACGCGGTCGCCGTGCGCCTGGACGAACAGCTCGACCCCGTCCGCCCACTGCCCGGGCCGGTACGCGGCCACGTCGAAGCCGCCCAGGTAGAAATCCTCATCGGCGACGTCCATGCGGCGCTTGACACGCGGGTCGTACCCGGCCGGCTCGACACCCAGGCCGTAGTCGGGCAGGACCTCTTCCAGCACGCCGAGCATGTGCCCGGCCTCCAGCTCGAGCACTTCGGCGATGTTGTTCTTGTAGACCGGCTCGATCGCCCGCCGCTTGCCGAGGAAGTGCAGCCGCAGCAGGGGCTGTTCACCGTCCCCCGCGGCGCCGTCGACGCGTACGAGCGTGTGGTCGGCGGGGTGGTGGTAGTACAGGCCCGCGGGCAGGCCAGGCAGGCCGCGCGTCTCCAGGTAGAGCTGCGTCGCGTAGAGCGCACCCGGGGAGGCGTAGGCGTACTTGGGAAGCAGCCTCTCCTGGCTGCGGAACGGGCCGAGCCAGCGCAGTATCTCGCCGAGTTCCGGCAGGGACAGCATGCGGGGCGGGCGCGAGGTCGCGCCCTCCGGCCGCGGCGCGAGCAGGCCGAGCAGGTCGCCGACGCCGACGGGGCCGCCGCCGTAGAAGCGGTACGTCTTGCGCGCGTACGCCTCGCGCCGCTGCCGCTCGCCCGGCTCTGAGCCCGGCAGCGCGACCACGGGCCGTCCGCCGAGCTCGGCGGGGCCGCGCAGCCCCGGGTTGGAGAGCTGCGCCTTGACCTGGAGCTTGGACGCCTTGGAGCGGTGGTGCCCGGCGTCGTCGCGGCCCTGGTCCATGGTGGCGGCGGTGCGCTCGTTGAGCTCGACCGCGGCCACCAGCGTGCGGCCCCTGGTACGGGGGTCGTCGGCGACCAGCGCGGCGGCCCTGCGCACCCACGTGTGCTCCTCGATGCGCGCGGCCACCTCCTCGAGCTCGACCCGGTAGCCGCGCAGCTTGACCTGGTTGTCCGCCCTGCCGGCGAACTGGATCGTGCCGTCCTCGTTCCACTGGCACAGGTCGCCGGTGCGGTAGAGCCGCTCGGTGGGGTTGAACGGCGAGGCGATGAACCGCCGTTCCGTCTCCTGCGGCAGGCCTATGTAGCCGCGCGCGACCTGCCGTCCGCCGACGCACAGCTCACCGGTCTCGCCGATGTCGACCGGCCGCCGGTGCTCGTCGAGGATGTAGCACGTCACCCGGTCCGCGGGCACGCCCACGGGCAGCATGCCCGACGGGCGGTCCCCGAGGGCCTCCGGGTCGACCCAGTGCGACGTGGCGTTGATGGTGGTCTCCGTCGGCCCGTACAGGTTGACGAGGGAGACACCGGGCACGGTCGCGAACAGGTCCCTGGCCAGTGCGGCGGTCAGCGCCTCCCCGCCGGAGAAGATCCGGTGCAAAGTGGCGCATCCGCCGAGCCGCTCGGTGTCGATCAGCGCACGCAGCAGGGTGGGCACAGCCTGCAGGGCGGTCACCCGGTGCGCGGCGATCATGTCGATGACCGCCTCGGGGTCGCGGTAGATGCCCGGGGTGCCCATGACGACGCGGGCCCCCGCGGCCGCGGCCAGGATCTCCCACTGCGCGGCGTCGAAACTCATCGGCGTCTTCTGCAGGATCGACACGCGGGGCCCGAGGTGGCCGCAGTTGGCGAGCCACCGCAGCTGCGAGACCACGCTGCGCTGCTCGATCATCACGCCCTTGGGCCTGCCGGTGCTGCCCGACGTGTAGATGACGTACCCGAGGTGCTCGCCGCGCGCGCCGGGCAGCGGCCCCGGCGGTGCCTCGGGGGCGTCGGACGCCGTGACCACGGCGGTGCCCTCGGGGGCCAGGCCGCGCAGGCGCCGGAGCAGGTGGTCCTGCGTGACGACGATGCGGGCGCCGGAGTTCTCGATCATGTACCGCAGCCGGTCGTCCGGGTACTCGGGCGACAGCGGCAGGTACGCGGCACCCGCGCTCAGGATGGACCAGGCACCCGTCACGAGGTCGGTGGACGGCTCGGTGAACAGGCCGACGCACGTGTCGGGGACGGCGCCGAGCGAGACCAGCAGCGCCCCCGTCCTGCGTGCCTCGGAATCGAGTTCCGCGAAGGTCAGGTCCCGGCCGCCCGCCGTGACGGCGATCGCGTAGGGCCGTATCCGGGCCTGCTGTGCGAGCAGGGAGCCGAGCGAGTCCCCCTTGAGGGGTACGCCGGACGTCAGCGTCTCGATGGCCATGGAAGGTGTCCCCCAGAAAGATGAGATGAGGCGTGCGGAGCTGTGCTCACACCCGGCTCGGAGCCGGTGCGCGCTCGGGCTGCGGCTCGGCCTCCCGCGGCCGGCGCTGCGCCAGGACGACCGAGCCGACGACCGCTGCCGCGCCGAGGAACTGCAGCGGGCCGAGCGACTGGCCGAGGAAGAGGTAGCCGAGGACGGTCGCGCACAGCGGCGAGGCGAACGAGAGGAAGGAGGCAGCCAGTGCGGGCAGCCGCGACAGCCCGCGGAACCACAGCACGTAGGCGACCATCGCCCCGATCAGGCTCAGGTAGGCGAACCCGCCGATGTTTCCCCACGTCAGGTGGGTCGGCAGGGATTCCGTCGCGAGGGTGACCGGCACCAGGACCAGCCCGCCGACGGTCAGCTGCCAGCCGGTGAACGCGAGCAGGCTGACGCCTTCGGGCCGGCCCCACCGCTTGGTCAGGACGATGCCGCTGGCCATGCAGGCGGCGCCGAGCACGCCCGCCACGACGCCGACGGCGTCCAGGCCCGCGTGCGGTTCGAGCACGAGCAGTGCCACTCCGGCCGCGCCGAGCAGGCAGGCGCCGATCTGGATCGGCCTGATCCTGTCGCGCAGCAGGGCCGCGCTCAGCAGCAGCACGATCATCGGCTGGATCGACATCACCAGGGCGGCGACGCCGCCGGGCAGGTGGTAGGCGGCGACGAAGAGGAAGTAGAAGAACGCGCCGATGTTCAGGACACCGAGGACGAGCGCGCGCCACCACCAGATGCCGCGCGGGAACACCCGGGTCGCGGCCAGCAGGATGAGCCCGGCGGGCAGCGCCCGCAGCGTCGAGGCGAGCAGCGGCCGGTCCGGCGGCAGGAACTCCGTGGTGACCAGGTAGGTCGAGCCCCATACGGCGGGGGCGAGCGCGGTCAGCGCGGACGTGGCCGCGATGCGCTGGTTGCTCATGGCCGGGCTCCCGAATCGGTGGTACCGAAGAACCGGTCCCCGAAGTCGCCGATGCCCGGGAGCATGAAGGCGTGTTCGGTGAGGCGTTCCTCGATCGAGCTGGTGATGACGCGCAGGTGCGGCCGGTGCGCGCCCACCCGCCGCAGCCCCTGCGGCGAGGCGAGCAGGTCCACGAGCACGATGCGCTCCTCGGCCACGCCCCGCTCCAGCAGGACGTCGACGGCGGCGAGCGCCGAGCCGGCGGTCGCGAGCATCGGTTCGAGCAGCAGCACCGGGTGGTCGGCGATGTCGTCGGGCAGGTGCTGGTAGTACAGGTGCGGCAGCTTGGTCTGCTTGTCGCGCTGGATGAGGATCTTGCCGACCCGGATGCCGGGCATCATGTCCCGCAGTTCGGTCTCCATCGCCTCCCCGGCGCGCACGACGCTGACCGCGTACGGGTCGCGGGCCGGCTCGAGTCCCTCGTAGACGGCACCGATCGGGGTGCTGACCTCCTTCTTGGCGAAGGGCAGCAGATCGAGCGCGGCCTCCAGGAGCAGCCGGAAGACGCGGCGCGAGTGCGTCACGAAGTCCTGCTGGGTACAGCTGCGGTCGCGGATGACCGTGTGCAGCGCCCGCAACTGGTCGGTCTGCGGGAGCACGTGGACGTTCGGTGCGGTGGTCACGACGGATGCCTCTCCGGTGGTCGGTCCTGTGCGGGGTCCGGTGCGTGGTGCTGCCGGGCCCTGTGGGGCGGGCCCGGTGCCTGAGCGGATCAGCCGATCTCGTCGAAGGCCTTGCGCGCCTCGGCGACGAAGGTCGCGACCTTCGTCCGGTCCTTGCGGCCGTCGGGGCCCTCAAGGCCGGAGTGGGCGTCGACGGCCGCCGGGCGGACGGCGCGGATCGCGTCGCCCACGTTGTCCGGGCGCAGGCCGCCGGCCATCATCAGCGGCTTGGGCGAGCGGCGTACCAGGGCCGCCGAGACGCTCCAGTCGTGTGTGAGGCCGGTGGCACCCTTGGCGCCGGTCCTCGGGTCGAAGGTGTCGGTGATGTACATGTCGACGTACGGATGGGTGGCGTCGACCAGCTCCAGGAGCTCCTCGGTGTTGCCCTCCTTGACCACGAGGGACTTCAGGACGAAGAGGTCGGGGCGCACCTCCTTGAGTGCCCTGAGCTGCGCGACCTCCACGTCTCCGTGCAACTGGACGGCGATCACACCGAGTTCACCGCAGAACGCGCTGATCTCCTCGGCGTCCGTCAGGTAGCTGATGAGGACGCCCGCGTGAGGCGCCCGCAGGCCCTTGACGATGGCGGCAGCGTCCTGCTCGGGTATGTCGTCCTTGCCGGACGGCAGGCGCAGTGCGAAGCCGAGCCAGTCCGCCCCCTCCTCGATGATCATGTCGGCCTCTTCGGCGTCGATGATGCCGGCGACCTGGACGAGCTTGTTCACGGTGACCATGAAGGTGATCTCTCCTCGGCTGGTGCGGGGGATCCGCCGTGCGGGCCCCGCTCGCGGGGCGGGACGGCCGCGGTGCGGCCGCCCCGGGCCGGCTGCCGTGCGGCGGCCGGCCGTCGAGCCGTGCTGTCGTTCCGTGCGGTGGTGCCTGCCGGTGCGGGCCGGGCGGCTCCGGTCGCGTCAGCAGTCCGTGAGGTGCGGCCGGCGCGGGAACCCGGGCGCGGGCGCACCGCTCAGGTAGGTGTCGTGGTGCGTGGTCAGGTGCGGCGGGCGGCGGCCCGGGTGCAGGCGGACCTCCCCCGGGTAGCCGAGCGGGACGAGCAGCGCGATGTGCAGGTCCGGCCGGTCGGCGATGCCGATGGCGCGCTTGACGGCCGCCTCGTCCCAACCGCCCATGGGGCTGCTGCCGAGGCCCGCGGCCTCCGCCGCGACCATCAGGAACGCGGCGGCGAGCATCGCGTCCTTGATGGGGCACTCGCGCTCCAGGCCGCGCTCGCTGCGCGCCTCGTAGAACTCCTTCACGCTGCCGGGCGTGCCGGCCGCGAAGGCCTCGGTCCAGGCGCCGCGCTCGCACGCGGCACGCCAGATGTCGTCCCGGCCCTCCCGCCAGGCGGCGGCCTCGGCGACGAAGACCAGGACCACGGGCGCCTCCTGCGGGTGCGGCTGCCCGCCGGTGGCCTCGGTCAGGGCCCGCAGCCCCGCGGCGCCCGTGACGGCGACGATCGAGCGGGCCTGCAGGTTGTAGCTGGACGGCGCTTCCAGGGCGAGGTCGATCAGCTCCCGCAGCAGCGGGGCGGGAACGGGATCGGGGCGGAAGTGGCGGATGGCCCGTCGTGAGCGGATGACCTGCGCCACGGTCTCGCTCGATCCGTGTGGGGACATGATCGAACCTTTCGATGTCAAACTATCTGATGCGCAGAGAGTACGTCCTGGACTAGAATGACGTCAAACGTCTTGATGTCGAAGTATCGGAAGAGGTGGAGCACCGTGCGCGACCGCGTCGACGGGTTCCTCGATCAGTGGGCGGCCCAGCGCACCGATCTCGACCTGGCCGCCATGGGGACCGTCGGGCGCAGCCTGCGCCTCGCGCGGCTGCTGAGCGCAGGACTCAAGGAGTACTTCGCCGAACACTCCATGGAGACATGGGAGTTCGACGTCCTCGCGACGCTCCGCCGCAGCGGAGGACCGCTGACGCCCAGCGCTCTCGCCGCCAGCGTCATGATCGGCTCGGCGGCCCTGACCAACCGGGTCGACCGCCTCGTCGCCCGCGGCCTGGTGAGCCGCGACGCCGTCCCGGGCGACCGGCGGAGCCTGCACATCTCCCTCACCGAGGAGGGCCGCGAACGCGTGGACAGCGTCGTGGAGGGCCACGTCCGCAATCAGCGCCGACTGCTCTCCGGCATCGACAAGGACGACTGCCGGGCGCTCGACGAAATCCTGCGCGCCCTCCTCGTCTCGCTCGGCGACGTGCCGTGAGGGGCGCCGCCGAGCATTTCCCGCGCGTATACCGGCAAGGCTTTCCGAAACCACCGCCGGGACGGATAATCGCGACCCCGCACCCCCGGCCGCCGGCATCGCGCGACGTCTCACCGACTTCTCCTCCCCCGTGTGGCCGTGAATTCCCCTCCGCAGGAACTATGAGTTCGCAGCAGGCTTTTTGGCAAGAAGGCACGGGGCATGCGGACAGGGTGGTACGCACGGTATGTCCGGATCTGCATCCCGCCGGTGTGTGCACTGCGCAGACCCGAACCATCGGGTGCGTGGCGACCGGATGCCGTGAACGGCAGAGTCCGGTGCAGTGTCAGAGGGTGCCGCCCGCCGCCGGCCGCGGTCGGGGGCGGGGGCCGGGCACCCTCGCGGTCTCCGGGAGAGCACAGGGGGAGAACATGGCCCAAGCACCGGCTCCCGCCGCGGGAATCGAAGAACTGAGGGCGCGGCTCGACCGCGTCGACGAGCAGTTCCTCGACCGGCTGCGCGAGCGAATCGAAATCTGCGTGCAGATTGCGCACCACAAACGCGAGAACGACATACCGATGATGCAGCCGCACCGCATCGGGGTGGTCCAGGAACGGGCCGCCATATTCGGTTCGGAAAACGGAATAGATCAAAAGTTCCTGCGAGAGCTTTACGATCTCGTGATCGCTGAGACGTGCCGCGTGGAGAACCTCGTCATAGGGGGTTCCGCCGCATGAGAACCCTGCTGATCGACAATTACGACTCCTTCACCTACAACCTCTACCAGCTGCTCGGCGAGGTGAACGGCGTACCGCCGGTCGTGGTGCGCAACGGCGCGGACTGGTCCGCGCTGCGCCTGGCGGACTTCGACGCGGTCGTCGTCTCCCCGGGCCCCGGCCGCCCCGAGCGCGAGCGCGACTTCGGCATCAGCGCCCGGGCCATCCTCGACAGCGGGCTGCCCGTGCTCGGCGTCTGCCTCGGACACCAGGGCATCTGCCACCTCTTCGGCGGCGAGATCGCCCTCGCGCCGCAGCCCATGCACGGCCGCGTCTCGCCCGTCCACCACGACGGCACCGGCCTCTTCGCCGGGCTGCCCTCGCCGTGCGACGTGGTCCGCTACCACTCGCTCGCCGCCACCCGGCTGCCGGACGAGCTCGAGCGCATCGCGTGGACCGAGGACGGCGTCGTCATGGGCGTGCGCCACCGGACCCGGCCGATCTGGGGCGTCCAGTTCCACCCGGAATCCATCAGCAGCGAGTACGGACGCGAACTCCTCGCCAACTTCCGCGACATGGCGTTCGCACACGCCGCCGAGCGCCGGCGCCGCCGGCCGCGCTACCGGGTGCACGTGCGCACGGTGCCCTGCGAGCCGGACACCGAGGCCGCCTACCGCGAGCTGTTCCACGGCGGCCGGTACGGCTTCTGGCTGGACAGCGGCGCCGTCATCGACGGCCTGTCCCGGTTCTCCTTCCTCGGGGACGGCAGCGGCCCGCTCGCCGAGTACGTCACCTACCGCGTCGGCGACGGCGCCGTGAAGGTGCACGGCCCCGCCGGCAGCGGGGACCCCGGGGAGATCGTCGACCAGCAGTTCTTCGACTACGTCGAGGAGCAACTCGCCCGGCGCGCGGTGCCCACGCCGGAGGGCCTGCCCTTCGACTTCAACCTCGGCTACGTCGGCTTCCTCGGCTACGAGCTCAAGGCGGAGACGGGCGGCAGCGCGGCCTACAAGGCCGAGACGCCGGACGCGGCGCTGCTGTTCGCCGACCGGATGCTCGCCG
This sequence comes from Streptomyces sp. NRRL F-5126, assembly GCF_000721265.1. Taxonomy (GTDB): domain Bacteria; phylum Actinomycetota; class Actinomycetes; order Streptomycetales; family Streptomycetaceae; genus Streptomyces. The sequence goes on from NZ_JOFZ01000001.1 coordinate 82,004, forward strand.
TCGACCACGCCGAGGGGGTGAGCCACCTGCTGGCACTCTCCGTCGACGGCGACACGGCCGGCGCGACGGCCTGGCTCGACGAGGCCGCGGCCCGGCTCGCGGCGCTGCCGCCGCGCGAGCACGGGCGGGCGGCCGTCCCCTTCGAGGGCGTCGGCATGACCGACCCCGCGGCCGGGGCGTCGGTGGCGATGCGCCACGGGGAGCGCGCCTACCTCGACCGGATCACGCGGTGCCTGGAGGAGATCCGCCAGGGAGAGACGTACGAGGTGTGCCTGACCAACTCGGTGACCCTGGACGCCGTCATCGACCCGCTGCGCACCTACGGGCGGCTGCGCGCCATCAGCCCCGTCCCGTACGGCGCGCTGCTGGAGTTCCCTGGCGTGGCCGTGCTCAGCGCGTCGCCCGAGCGATTCCTGACCGTCGGGACCGACCGGGTCATCGAGTCGAAGCCGATCAAGGGGACCCGCCCGCGCGGCGCGACGCCCGCCGAGGACGAGGCGCTCCGCCAGGACCTCGCGGGGTGCGAGAAGGACCGCGCGGAGAACCTGATGATCGTGGACCTGATCCGCAACGACCTCAACGTCGTCAGCGAGGTCGGCTCCGTGCACGTGCCGGTCCTCTTCGACGTCGAGACCTACGCGCCGGTGCACCAGCTCGTGTCCACCATCCGCGGCACCCTGCGTGCCGGCGAGTCGGCGGTGTCCTGCGTACGGGCCGCCTTCCCCGGCGGGTCCATGACGGGCGCCCCCAAGCTGCGCACCATGGAGATCATCGACCGGCTCGAGGAGGGGCCGCGCGGCGTCTACTCGGGGACGCTCGGCTGGTTCTCGCTGAGCGGCGCGACGGACCTGAGCATCGTCATCCGCACGCTCGTCGCCACCGGCGACAAGGTGGCCTTCGGCGTGGGCGGGGCGATCGTCGCGCTCTCCGACCCGGACGAGGAGTTCGAGGAGACGGTCGTGAAGTCCCGGGCGATGGTGACCGCGGTGCTCGACACCGCGGCTCAGCCTGCCGGGGGTGCCCGGTGATACGGCGCTGCGTCGTCGTCGGCGGCTCGGGGGCGGTGGGCGCGCTGTTCGCCGAGCGCATCCGGGCCGCCGGCGCGCGCGTCAGCGTGGTCGACCCGGCCCGCCCGCCCGCCGGGCGGGCAGGCGGCGGCTTCGCGTGGGTGCGCGGCGACGTCACCGCGATCGACGACCGGCTCGCGGCCGAACTCGGCCACGCGGACCTGGTGGTACTCGCGGTCCCCGAGCAGGTCGCCCTCGCCGCCGTGCCGGGAGTGGGCGCGGCGCTGCGGCCCGACGCGCTGCTCGTCGACACGCTGTCGGTGAAGCAGCGCTTCGCGGACGCCGTGCGCCGGCACGCGCCGGGGGTCCAGGCGGTGGGCCTGAACCCGATGTTCGCGCCGTCGCTCGGGTTCGAGGGCCGGCCCGTCGCCGCCGTCGTCGTCGGCGACGGGCCGCGCGTGGCCGGCCTGCTCGATCTCGTCTCGAGCTGGGGCGCCCGGATCGTCCGGGTCGACGACCGGGCCCACGACCGCCTGGCCGGAGCCACCCAGGCGCTCACCCATGCGGCGGTGCTCGCCTTCGGCCTGGCGCTGGCGCGGCTCGACGACGTCCACCCGCGGGACCTGCTGCGCGTCGCGCCGCCCCCGCACCGCGCCCTGCTGGCACTGGTGGCCCGCATCGCCTGCGGCACTCCGGAGGTGTACTGGGACGTCCAGGCCGCCAACCCCGAGGCGCCTGCCGCACGCAAGGCGCTCGCGGAGTCGCTGGCACGGCTCACGGACACCGTGGAGGGCGGCACCGAGGAGGCGTTCGAGGACCTCGTCGGTGAGCTGCGCGCCCACCTCGGCGCGGACCTTCCCCGCCTCGGCGATACCTGCGCGGCCCTCTTCGAGCACCTCTGACGCACGACATCACCGAAACGCCCCGCACCGCACAAGCGCAACGCACCACCGGCACCACGCAACCACCGGAACGACCCGAGACGGGCCCGGCCCGGGCGACGCGCCGCCACCGCGGCGCCACCGCCGGGCCGGCCCACGATCAGGAAGGTGCACCTCATGACCACGTTCGCCCCGACCGTGCTCACCCCGGACCAGCGTGCGAAGATCTCCGCCGACCCGCTGGTGGGCGGCGGCAACCTGCTCAAGTCCGCCCTCGCGGCCAGCATCGCGCCCGCGGCGCGCTTCATCCACTCCGCGCGCCCGCTCACCACCGCCTCGGGCGAGCGGCGCCACGACTTCAGCATCAACGAGGTGGACGAGCTCGCGCAGAGCTGGTCTGCCTGGTACCTGGCGCAGGGCGTGCGCCCCCGCGACCGGGTCGCGGTGTGGATCGAGGACTCGTTCGCGTACTCGGTGCACTTCTACGCGCTCGCGCAGATCGGCGCGGTCGCGGTCCTCGTCAACAGCAAGGCCCCGCGGGCCATCGCGCAGTCGCTGCTCGAACAGACGGCTCCGGTAGGCCTCTACGCCGATGCCGCCCGGCTGGAGCGCCTCGGCTCCGCGCTCGACGGCCTCGGCCTCGCGTGGACGCGGACGGAGGATGAGCTTCCGGCGCCGCCCGCCGCCGCGCTCACCGACGCGCAGTACTGGCCGCACCACGACGACGACCCGGTCGTCATCCTGCACTCGTCCGGCACCACAGGACGGCCCAAGCCGACGATCCACACGCACCGCTCCATCGTCTCCGGCCCGAAGTTCCGGCTCGTGGACCACACCGAGGTGCCAGGCGCGCTGATGATGACGGCGCTGCCGCAGTCGCACCTGGGGTGCATCGCCTACACGGTCTACGCCGTACTCGGCGGCACCCCGTTCGTGGCGTTCAGCGACCGCAGCGGCGAGGAACTGGCCGCCGCGGTCGACCGCCACCGGCCCACCGCGGTGATGTCGTTCGCCCACGGCTACGCGGAACTCGCCGCGGCGGACCTGCCGGTGGGTTCCGTCGACTCCGTGGCGGTGTGGACCTCCATCGGCGACGCGGTGCACCGCGCGCACATCGAGAAGGTCCTCTCGCTGCGCAGCCCGGAGCTGCCGTCCCCCGCGTTCTTCGACCGCCTGGGCACCACCGAGCTGGGCTGGGGCGTGCTGCTGCAGGTCCACACGCTCGACTCGAAGGGCAACGACCGCTGCGCCGGCAAGCCCACCGGGGTCGCCGAGGTCGCGATCCTGCACGAGGACGGCAGCCACGCGGACGTCGGCGAGGTCGGCCACCTGGCCGCCAAGGGCCCTGGCGTCACGCCCGGTTACTGGGCCGACTCCGACACCACCTACCGCTGCAGGCTGGCCGGCCACTGGCTGCCGGGCGACATGGCCTACCGGGACGCGGAGAACAACTTCCTGCTCGTGGACCGCACGGTGGACGCCCTGCACACCCCCACCGGCACGGGCTACTCGGTGTTCATGGAGGAGGTCGTGCTCAACGAGGTGCCCGAGGTGGACGACATCGCCGTCGTCGCCGGCCGGGACGGCGCGACGGTCGTACCGGTCGCCGTCGTCACCGTCGCCGAACGGACCGGCGCCGACCCGCGCAAGCTGCTCGACCGCGCCAACGAGGCCCTGGACGCGGCGGGCCACCCCCGCTTGGGAGTTCTGGAAATAGCCCGCACGCCCGACCAGTTCCCCATCGGCGTCACCGGCAAGGTACTCAAGCGCCAACTCCGCGAGACATACGCGAGTTTGCGGAGCCACGTAGAGCGGACCGATTCCGCTTCCCTCGCTTCTGTCATCTTCGAGGAATCAGCGTGACACAGAACAGTCGGAGCACGGACACCCCCGCCGAGGTCGACTTCTACTTCGACCCGGCCTGCCCCTTCGCATGGATCACCTCCCGGTGGATTCTCGAGGTCGAACGACAGCGAGAGCTGAACCTCAGATTCCGGGTGATGAGTCTTTACGTTCTCAACGAGAACCGGGAACTACCCGATTGGTACCGTGAGTTGGTGGACAACTCGCTCGCGCTGACACGTCTGTGCATCGCCGCGGAGCAGCAGCACGGCGAGAACGTCCTCGCCGGGCTCTACACCGCGCTCGGCACCCGTATCCACAACGGCGGGAACAAGGACTTCCGCGCCGTCGGCGTGGAAGCGCTCGCCGAGACCGGCCTGCCCGCCGGGCTGATCGACGCGTCGGACAGCGACGCGTACGACGCGGCGCTGCGCGAGAGCCACCACCGCGGCATGGACCCGGTCGGCGAGGACGTGGGCACGCCCACCATCCACATCGACGGGGTGGCCTTCTTCGGGCCGGTGCTCAATTCCATCCCGCGCGGTGCTGAGGCCGCGCGCATTTTCGACAGCGCGCGTGCGCTGGCCGGCTATCCCGACTTCTTCGAGCTGAAGAGGACACGCACCGGAAAGCTCTCCTTCGACTAGGTCCCGGGCGAACCGTTCGACGTGGACCGCTCCTTGCCGGGGGCGGTCCACGTCCCGACGAGAACAGGCACATGGACATGCAGCAGACTTCCGCGGACGCAATCCCCGCACCACGGCCGGACGCCTTCATTCTCACCGGATCGTTCCTGGTGGTCTGTCGTGCGCCGCTGTATCTCGAAGAACTCGCCCGCAGGGGCCTCAAAATACTTCTGATCACGCCCTCCCGATGGCGTGAAGAGGCCCTGCGCGCCACCGCCGATCCGTCTCATGCCGCGTCCGCGATCAGCGAATTCGCCTTTGTGGACGGCGACGTGAGCCGCGACAACTCCTACCTTCCCGGCGCCGTATCGGCGGCCCGCCGCTGGCGGGAGCGGTACCGGATCACCGGCTGCTACGCGGTCGGCGAGACCCAGGTCGAGCCGACCGGCCTGCTGGCGGACGCCCTCGGCGTCGCCACCCCGGGCCTGCGCGCCACCCGGGTGTGCCGCAGCAAGTACCTGCAGCGGTGGTACCTGCCGGAGTTCAGCCCCGCCTCGATCGTGGTCCCGCCGGACGAGCGCGGCAGTGTCGACCTGAGCGGGGTGCACTACCCCGCCGTCGTCAAACCCACTGGCAGGCACTCCAGTTCGGGGGTCGAGACGATCGCCGACGCGGGTGCGCTGCGCGCCGCGCTCGACGCCTTCCCGGCGCACGAGACCGTACTGGTGGAGGAGAAGGTCGCCGGGCAGGAGTACTCGGTGGAGAGCCTGGTGCAGGGCGGCCGGATCCTGTTCGCCTCCGTCACCCGCAAGGACACCACCGACGCGCACGCGCGCACGTTCGTGGAGCTGTCCCACACCGTCCCGAGCGACCACCCGGCCACCCGGGACGCGCTGCTGGCGGCCAACCAGCGGCTGCTGGAGGACGGGCTCGACTTCCGCGACGGCATCGCGCACGCCGAGTGGCGCGTCGACGCGGCGGGCCGGCCGGTGCTGATGGAAGTCGCCGCGCGCACGCCGGGCGACGGCCTCTGCGTGCTGTACGAACTGGCCACAGGCGCGCCGCTCGAACCGGAGATCATCCGGATCGCGCTCGGCGAGCCGGCGTCGTACCCGCATCCCCGCAGGCACGCCCGGCAGGTCTACCTGGAGCACGCCCCCGGCATCCTCGCCGGCGTCACGGTCGAGGGCTTCGACGTCGAACCCGCCTGGGTGGGTGAGGGCGGCCTCTGGCCGTCCATCGGCCCGGCCGCGGCCGGCGACGCGCCCACGCTGCGCGCGGTGCTCGTGCACAAGGACCGCGGTGCGCGCCTCGGCCCGCTGCTGAGTTCCGAGGACCGCACCCTGTCCTTCTTCATCGACGCGCCGACACTCGCGGAACTCGACGCGCTGGAGGCCGAGGTCCGCGCGTCCGTCACCATCCACACCGTGCCCGAGAGCGTCACCCACGTCCTCGTCGGCTACAGCCCGGTGATGCTCGCCAAGCTCGACGAGTCGGCGCCCGGGGCATCCGTCCTGGTGCTGGAGGAGCCCGCGGTCATCGCCGCGCGCGGCATCGCGAACCTCGCCGAACGGCACGCCTGCGTTGGTGCGTTGCTGCCGGTGCCGAGCCAGGACGAGCAGCACCCGCACCGCGTCGCGGACACGCTGCCGCGCCCGCCGCGCGTGCGCGCCGTGGTGCCCGTCGTGGAGTACGGGGTCGTGGTGGCGGCCACCCTCGCGGAGGCGTGGGGGCTGCCGGGCGCCGGCCTCAAGGCGGCCCGGGTGCTGCGCGACAAGGCACTGCTGCGGGCCGCCGCATCCGGCGCCGTCCCCCAGCCCGCCTGGGCGAGGGCCGAGGGACCGGACGACGTGGCGGAGTTCCGCTCGCACCACGGCGGCGAGTGCGTGCTCAAGCCCGCGGGCCGGCAGGCCAGCCTCGGCGTGCAGCTCCTCGGGCCCGGCGACGACGTGCCCGCCGCCTGGGCGCACACCACGGGCGCGGACGAGCCGACGCTGCGCGCCGGCTACCCCGGCACCGCCCGCTACCTCGTCGAACAACGCCTGCACGGGCCCGAGGTGAGCGTCGAGGCCTTCGTCCACGACGGCACGGTCGGCTTCACCAACATCACCGCCAAATCCGTCCTCGCCTCGCGCCACCCCGTCGAGATGGGGCACACCCTGCCGGCCGACCTGCCGGAGCCCGCGGCGGACGCGCTGCGCGAGGCCGTCGCCCGACTCGCCGAGGCCACCGGGTTCGGCTCCGGCATCCTGCACTCGGAGTGGATACTCGCCGACGGCCGCCCGCACCTCGTGGAGTGCGCCGGTCGGCTGCCCGGCGGCGCGATCACGGTCCTCGTCGACCTCGCGTACGGCACCGACATCCTCGCGAACCTGCTGCGGGTGCTGGAGGGCCGCGGTCCCGCCGGGCCGATCGCGCCGCGCTGCGCGGCGGCCGTCCGCTTCCTGACCGCGGCACCCGGCACCGTCACGTCGGTCGCCGGCGCACAGGAGGCCGCAGCCGTGCCGGGCGTCGAGGAGGTGCACGTGTCGGTGGAACCCGGCGCCACCGTGCGCGCCATCACCAGTTCGTGGGAGCGTGCGGGGTTCGTCGTGGCCACCGCGCCGTCGAGCGCGGACGCGGCGAGCACCGCGGAGCGCGCCCGGTCGCTGATCACCGTGCGGGTCCGCGAGACCGCCGGCGGCGACGGACGCGGCGACGGGCGCGGACGCCCCGGGGACAGCACGCCGGCGGCGGCCTCCGGGGGGCGGTGACCGTGCGCCGCATCTCCCTTCGCGAGTACGTGCCGGCGACGCGCGCGGGCCGCACGTTCGCCGTCACCTCGCTGATCAACGCGGTCGGAACCGGCCTGTACCTGGCCGGTTCCGCGGTGTTCTTCGTCCGTTCGGTCGGGCTGACCACCGCGGAGGTCGGCTTCGGTCTCGCCCTGTCCGGCATCGTCGGCTTCCTGACGACGGTGCCCGTCGGCGCGCTGGCCGAACGCATCGGCGCCCGGCACATGCTGGTCGTGCTGCAGTTGTGGCGGGCGGGCTGGTTCGTCGCGCTGACCTTCGTACACGGCGTGGTGGGCTTCACCCTGGTGTCCTCGTGCCTTGCGGCCGCCGAGGCGGCCACCCAGCCGATGACGCAGGCCGTGGCGTCCGCCGCGACGGAGGAGGGCGACCGCACCCACACGATGGCGATCATCCGTACGGTCCGCAACATGGGCTTCTCGCTCGGGGCGCTGCTCGCGGCGCCCCTGCTGGCCTCGCACAGCGTCTGGGCGTACCGCGGCATCGTGCTCGGCACGGCGGCCGCGTTCGTCGTCTCGGCGCTGCTGCTGACCCGGCTGCGCGCGGTGGCGGGGGCCGCCGTGCAGCGCAGGGCCGGCCCGCTTGCCGCGATCAAGGGGTTCCGGGACTGGCGCTACCTGCTGCTGGCCGGCCTCAACGGGGTGCTGAACCTGCACACCACGATCCTCTCGGTGGGCATCCCGCTGTGGGCGCTGCACGCCACACGCGTGCCGACCGGGCTGCTGCCGATCGTCGTGCTGACCAACACCGTGCTCTCGGTGGTGCTCCAGGTGCCGGTGTCCAGGACGGCCGAGGGGCCGGGGGGTGCGGCACGCTCCCTGCGGCTCGGCGGCGCGGCGCTCACCGCGTGCTGCCTGGCGATGGCGCTGGCCGCGGGACCCGCATCCGCCTGGCTCGCCGGCGCGGTGCTGCTGGGCGCCTGCGTGCTGCTCACCTTCGGTGAGATGTGGCAGGCGGTCGGCGGCTGGGACCTGAGCTACGCGTTCGCCCCCGAGGACCGCAAGAGCACGTATCTGTCCGTCTTCAGCCTCGGCGGCACGGGCCAGCGGATCATCGGACCCGCGCTCGTCACCTCGGTGGTGATCGCCGCGGGCCCTGCGGGCTGGATCGGCCTGGCCACCGTCTTCGCCGCCGCCGCGCTGCTCGTCACGCCGGTCACCCGGCTGCTGAGGCCGGTGGCGGCGGTCGCCGCGGACGGTGCCGGCGCATCCGGCGCCGCGTCGCGGACTCCCACGGAAACGGAAGGGGCCACCCCGTGAACGACAGCAAGGATCTGCTGGTGGTGGGCGTCGGCACGATGGGCCGGCCCTATCTGGAAGCCGCCGCGCGGCTCGGCGTGCGGGTGCGCGCCGTCGAATCGGCCGCGACGTGGGACCACCGGCCGCAGGCGCTCGCGGAGGCGTTCCACCGCGCCCCCGCGGGCCCCGAGGAGCTGTGGAACCTGGCGGTGAACCGCGCGGTCGCCGAGCATGTGCCGGGCGGCGTGGTCGCCTTCGCGGAACCGCAGGTGCTCTCCGCCGCACTGGCCCAGGACCGGCTCGCACTGCCCGGCCCGTCCCTGCACGCGGCCGTCATCTCGCGCAACAAGGCGCTGCAGCGCACGACGTTCGCCGACCACGGCGTTCAGCAGCCGGAGTTCCGGCTGGTGGCGAGCGTCGCCGACGCGCGGGCGTGGATGCTTCAACGCCTTCCGGTGGTCGTCAAACCGCTCACCCGGGCCGGCAGCGAGGGCGTGGAGCTGGTCGCGGACGAGGCGGCCGTCGACGACGCCGGCGCGCCGGCGAGGGCACCGTCCTGGTGGAAGAGGGGGTGATGGGGCCCGAGTTCAGCTGGGAGGCCCTGGTGCGCGACGGGGAGGTGCTGTTCGCGAACACCACCGCGAAGGAGACCACACCGCCGCCGTACTTCGTGGAGCTGTCCCACCGCTGCGGCCACCGCTTCGACGACCCGGCGACGGCGGCCGCCGTGGAGAGGCTGACCAGGGGCGTACTCGGCGCGATCGGGATGCGCACGGGCCTGGTGCACCTGGAGTTCAAGGTGGGGCCGCGGGGCCCGGTCCTGATGGAGACGGCCGTGCGTACCCCCGGCGACTACCTGCCCGACGCGATCGGCCTGACCTTCGGCTTCGACCTGTACGAGGCCGTGGTCAAACTCTCCCTCGGCCTGCCCGTGGGCGACCTCCCCTCCGGCGACCCCACCGCCTGGGCCGCCACATACTTCCCGACCTCCGCGCCAGGCACCATCACCCGGATCACCGGGGTCGAGGAGAGCGAGGACCACCCAGCCGTGGTACGGGTGCGGCTGCGCAAGGGGCCGGGCGACGTCGTGCGCCCGCTGACGTCGTCGTCCCAACGGATGGGGCACGTCCTGGTGTGCGCGCACTCGCCGTCCGAGCGGGAGGACGCGCTGAAGTTCGTGCGCGAGACGCTGCGGGTGGAGGTCTCCCCGGCCTGAGCCGCCGCACCGGCCCGGCGGCCGGCGGTCCCGTACCAGGGGCCGCCGGCCGCCCGCCGTGTCCCGTGTCCCCGGCTCAGCGGGCCGCCGTGCCGTAGGCGGCGGCGACGCGCAGCACGGTGTCGTTCGCGGCCGCCTCGCCGACGGTGACGCGGGCGCCCTCGCCGGGAAACGCCCGTACCAGCACGCCCTGCCGGGCGCACTCCGCCGCGAACTCCTCGGTGCGCTCCCCCAGCGGCAGCCACACGAAGTTCGCCTGCGACGGCGGCACGGCCATCCCCGCGTCCCGCAGGCCGGCCTCGACCCGTCCACGCTCCTTCACCAACGCATCGACGCGCTCCATGAGTTCGGCTTCGGCACCGAGGGAGGCCACCGCGGCGACCTGGGCGGCCGCGTTCACACCGAACGGCACGGCGCGCGCCCGGATCCGCGCGGCCACCGGCGCCGACGCGACGGCGTAGCCGATCCGCAGCCCGGCCAGGCCGTAGGCCTTGGAGAACGTCCGCAGCACGACCACGTTGGGGCGCTCGCGGTACAGGTCGACGCCGTCCGGGACGTCGATGTCCCGGACGAACTCCCGGTAGGCCTCGTCCAGTACGACCAGCACGTGCGGCGGCATCCGGTCGAGGAAGCGCTCCAGCTCCACCCGCCGCACGACGGTGCCCGTCGGGTTGTTGGGGTTGCACACCACGACGGCGCGGGTGTCTTCGCGCAGGCACGAGGCCATCGCGTCAAGGTCGTGCACGCCGTCGCGCAGCGGCACGCGCACCGACGCGCCCCCGCACACCTGCGTGAGGTGCGGGTACGCCTCGAACGACGGCCATGCGCAGAGCACGCTGCCGCCGTCGGCGACCGCGGCGTGCAGCAGGTGCAGGAGCACCCCCACCGATCCCGCGCCGAAGGCGAGATTGTCCGCCGGCACGGACAGCCGGGCGGCGACCGCGCCCGTCACCTCCGCGGCGAGCCGGTCGGGGTAGCGGTTCATTTCCGCGACCGCCGCATCGGCGACGACCCGGCGCACCGAGGGCAGCGGCGGATGGGGTTTTCGTTGGCAGACAGTCCGTAGGGCGTCATCGGGCACCTTTCCGGCGCGGAATGGCGTGGCGCCGGAAGCAGAAGCGGAAAAACAGCGGACCACCGGCACCGCGGCAACAGAGAAAGGGAGAAATGGATCCCCTGGGGGGACCGATCGACGGGCGCGCTGCGGGCCGCCACGGGGCCCGGCTTGCGGCGCGGTGCCTCACCCTAAGAGGCCGCCTGGGTGGCCGCAAGACCGCCTTGCGCCGAACTCCCGTCCGGGAGCGTTCCCGTGTCGCGTTTCCGCATCCCCATCAAGTAGCCGAGTTGCAGCCGGTGCTGGGCCCCGTACTCCTTCTTCAGCCAGGCCACGTGTGCTTGCAGGGAGCGCAGGCTGAGTCCGAGGCGGCGGGCGATCTCCTTGTCCGAGCGCCCTTCGATCAGGAGTTTGCAGATGGACTCCCGAATCGCGGGGATCACCTCGGGGGCCGCGTCCGCAGCGCGCACCGGCAGAAAGGGGAACGTGGCGGCCCGGTCCCACGCACGGTCGAAGACGTCCGCGAGGAAATGGACCACGGCCGTCTCCGTGACCAGCACCGCCCTTGACCGGTCGGCGTTGGCCGGAATGAAGGCCGCGGCGCGGTCGACCAATATCATCCGGTCGAAGAACTCCGCGAGGGTGCGCACCTGCACCCCGTACTGCGTGACCGACTGCACGTATTCCTTCGTCGGCTCGTCGAAGCGCGTGCTGTGCTGGTAGAGCGTGCGCATGCTGATGCCGGCCGCGACCTGGTCGTGCACGGCGTGCAGCGCGTCGTCCAGCACGGGGCCGGGGCGCGGGCCGTCCGGCTGGGCGGTGAGGATCTCCGTGTGTGCGGTGGCGAGGACCTCCTGGATGGCGTGGTTGATCTCCGCTTCCCCTTCGAGGTAACGGAATCCCGGATGCCGCGGTCTTCGATCACCCGCGCCCTCGCGGTACTCGTCCTGGCCGTCCTCGCAGGCGCGCCGGTCGGGCTGCTCGGCCTGTGCGGCGATCATGCCCGAGATCTCGCTGAGCGCCTGCGCCATGCGCAGTAACGCCTCGCGCTTCTCGGGCTGCGCGCTGGACGGCCACTGCGCGGACAGGCCCTGCAGGGCCGCGGCGCTCACGTCGGCCACGGAAGGGTCCCCCTCACCTTCGATGTCCATTTCATGTGAGCTCGTCTGCATTCGCATCCCTCGTTTCACTGCACTGCGCCTACCCGAAGCATGTACGAACTCCTACAGGCCGTCCAGAGGTGGCAGAGTCACTTCTACGAAAAGAAAAGCCGCGGTTTGCGCGAGTCGGTCGACGTACCGCAAACCGCGTCGCCAATGCACAAACAGACGAAATCCTACTGCGAAGGAAATGCCATGTTCGGGGGAATATCAAGTTGCGGGCGGATCGCAAGATCGAGAGGCGTTTTCGCGCCATTCTCCGACGGCTGCGCGGCCAGGGGCGCGCAGCGGCCGTGCCGCTGCCCCGAGGGAGCGGCCCACACGGACGACGTCGGCTGGAACGTTCCCGGCTGACCGCGCCGATGGGTCCGCACCGCCACCGGGTGGCACTACCGGCCCGGCGGTGCCACCACCAGGCGGGATCCTGACATCTGCGGGGGGAGACGGAATGTGCCGGGCGGAACTGATCCGGGCCGACGACAGGACGTGCGGGGCGGAGCCGCCCCGCATCCACGACCCGTGCTCCTCACGGCAGTCAGGCCAAAAGGCATCGGTGCCGGGGGGCGCGCCGAAGGTGCGCTACCACGAGTGGCCGTGCCCCGGCCAGTTCGTCGAAGGCCCCTTCGCCCTGCGGGGGCGCGCGGGTCAGGGCGTGGCCGCGCGAACGGCCGCGCGGGCCTGGTCGTTCGCGCCGGAGCACGGTCCCGCCGGCCGCCGGTCCGGCCTCCTCGCGCCCGGCACGGCCGCCACGCAGGACTGCTGCCTCGACGATCCGGCGGTGGAAGCCCTGCTGTGCGCCCTGCGGGCGCGGGCGGGCGCCGACGCCCTGCCCCGGGACGCCGGCAGGCTGCTGTACTCCCTCGTCCGGGCCAGGCGTCCCGGGGTCACCGTCGACTACGGCGGCGCCTGGCCCGACACCGCGATCCCGCTGGCCGCCGCCGTACGGGACAACGGCACCGGCCTGGCGGTGTGCTGGGCGCCCGGGCGCCCAGCCGCCTCCCGTGCACGCGCCTGGCTCGAACGGGCCGGGCTCGCCCCGTGGGCGCGCGTCCTCGGGCCGTTCGGCGACCTGGCCGCAGCCCTGCCGGGCCCGCTCGACCTGCTCGTCCTGCGCGGCCGGCCGGCCGCCTGGCCGTCCGCGCTCGAACTGCTCGAACCGGTGATGCGGCCCGGCAGCCAGGTCGTGGCGAGCGAGCGCCACGGCCTGCCGGGCGCCTACGCGCACCAGGTCCGCGCCTCCGGGCGCTACCTGTCCCTGGCGCTGCCGATCGGCGACGGCCTCGAAGTGTCGAGCCGCCTCGCCGGCCCCTCCCGTGCGGACGGTCCCACCCGTACGGACCCGGGAATGTCCTCCTGATCCCACGCCGATGGAGAACCACACGTGAACAGCAGACATCTGAACCTCTGCATCGTGGGGGCGGGCCCCCGCGGGGTGTCCGTGCTCGAACGGCTCTGCGCGAAGGAGCGCACCTCGCCGTCCGGCGACCGGCTCACCGTCCATGTCGTCGACCCCGCGCCCCCCGGCCCCGGCGCCGTCTGGCGCACCACCCAGTCACGTCACCTGCTGATGAACACCGTCGCCTCGCAGGTCACCCTCTTCGCGGACGCCGGCGCGCGGATGGAGGGCCCCGTCGAGAAGGGCCCCAGCCTCTACGCGTGGGCCAAGGGGCTGCTGCGCGGCGCAGGTCCGGCCACCGACGACGCCACCCTCGCGGAGGCCCGGGACCTGGGGCCCGACGACTACGCCACCCGCGCCTTCCACGGCCAGTACCTCGCGTGGGCCTTCCACCGGCTGACCGCCACCGCCCCGGGGCACATGGCGATACGGGTGCACCGGGCGCTCGTCGTCGAACTCGACGACGAGCACGGCGAGCAGGCAGGCCCCCAGGTCGTCGTGCTCGACGACGGGACACGCCTGACGGGTCTGGACGCCGTCGTGCTGGCGCTCGGCCACCTGCCCGCGCTGCCCGCACCTGCCGAGGCCGCGCTCGCCTCCTTCGCGTCGTCCCACGGCCTGCGCTACCTGCCGCCAGGCAACCCCGCCGACGCCGACCCGGCCGTCGTGCCCCCGGGCGAGGCCGTCGTCCTGCGCGGTCTCGGCCTCAGCTTCTTCGACTGGATGGCGCAGCTCACCGTCGGGCGCGGCGGATCGTTCGAACGCGCGGGCGGCGACCGGCTGGTGTACCGGCGCTCGGGCCGTGAGCCGAAGATCCATGCCGCCTCCCGGCGCGGCGTGCCGTACCGCGCACGCGGCGACAACGAGAAGGGCGCCGGCGGCCGGCACGAGCCACGCTCGCTGACGGCCGCGCGGATCGCCCGGCTGCGGGCGTCCACGGACGCTTCGATCGGCTTCACCGCCCACCTGTGGCCGCTGATCGCCCGCGAGGTCGAGAGCGTGTACTACACGGCGCTGCTGCGCTCGCGGGGCGCGGACGCGGAGCCGTTCGCGGCACACTACCTGGGAGCCCGCACCGACGGGGAGCGAGCCGCCGTGGTCGCCGCCGCCGGCCTGTCCCCGTCCGAGCGCTGGGACTGGGAGGCCATACAACACCCCTGTTCCGGACGGGATTTCGCCGGGCCGGTGGACTTCCGCCGCTGGCTGCTCGACCACCTCGCGAGCGATGTGCGCGCCGCCCGCCTCGGCAACGTGTCGGGTCCGCTCACGGCGGCCCTCGACGTGCTGAGCGACCTGCGCGACGAGGTGCGCCTCGCGGTCGGCCACGGCGGGCTCGACGGCGGCTCGCACCGCGACGAGCTCGACGCCTGGTACACACCGCTCCACGCCTTCCTGTCCATCGGGCCGCCCGCCTCGCGCGTCGCCGAGCTGATCGCGCTGATCGAAGCCGGCGTCGTCGAGATCACCGGACCCGGCGCCCGGGTGAGCTGCCTGCCGGACGACGGCGCGGGAGCCGCGTTCCTCGTCGAGTCCCCGGCCGTGCCCGGCAGCCGGCGCCGCGCCACCACCCTCATCGAGGCACGGCTGCCCGAGCCCGACCTGCGGCGCACAGCAGACCCGCTGCTGCGCCACCTGCTGGGCACCGGCCAGTGCACCCCGTACCGCATCGAGGGCGCGGGCGGCGTCCACGAGAGCGGCGGGCTCGCGGTGACGCGGCGCCCGTACCGGCTGCTCGACGCCGACGGGTGGGCGCACCCGCGCCGCTTCGCGTACGGCGTCCCCACCGAGGGGGTCCACTGGGCGACGGCGGCCGGCACCCGCCCGTGTGCCGACTCGGGGACGCAGGCGGACGCGGACGCGATCGCCGCGGCGGTACGGTCCCTCGCACGCGCCGTCCCCGGCGTACCGCCCGGGCCGGGCGACGGCACGGCGCCGGCACAGGCGGAGGCGATCGCGTGAGCTCGCCCGCCCGGCTCGACGGGCCCATCGGCCACCCGGGCGCGGCCGGCCACCCGGCCGGCCGCGCGCTCCGCAACCGAAAGGCGGATCTCGCATGACGCCTCACGCGCCCTCGCCCCACGCGGTCGATCCCCCCGCCGCGCAGCAGCCCGACTGGCCCGACCCGGCGGCGCTGCACGCCGTTGCCGCCGATTTGGCGGGCCGGCCGGCCCTTGTCACGGCGGCCGAGTGCGACCTGCTGCGCGCCCGGCTCGCCGAGGTGGCCCACGGCGCGGCCGTCACGCTCCAGGGCGGGGACTGCGCCGAGACGTTCGACGGGACGACCCCCGGCCGGATCGAGAGCACGTACCGGACCATCCGGCAGATGGCGGCCGTCGTCTCCGGCGGGGCCGCGCTGCCGGTCGTGCAGGTCGGCCGGATGGCCGGGCAGTACGCCAAGCCCCGCTCGCGGCCCGACGAGACGCGCGACGGCGTCACGCTGCCCGCGTACCGCGGCGATCTCGTCAACGGCCGAGAGTTCACGGAGCGTTCGCGCACGCCCTCGGCCGGGCGGCTGCGCCGCGGCTACGAGCGGGCCGCCGGGACCCTGGACGTCCTGCGGGGCCTCGTGGCGGAGCGCGGCGGGGAGTTCTTCACCGCTCACGAGGCACTGGTGCTCGAGTACGAGCGCGCCCTGACGCGTGAGGCGGCGTCAGGCGCCTACGACCTCTCGGCACACCTCGTGTGGGTCGGCGAGCGCACCCGCCAACCCGCAGGCGCGCACCTGAATTTCGTGGCGGGCGTGCGCAACCCGGTCGCGGTGAAGCTGGGGCCCGCTTCCACACCGGACGATGCCCTGGCGCTGGTCGACATGCTCGACCCGGACCGCGAGCCGGGTCGGCTCACCTTCATCACGCGGATGGGCGCGAGCGCGGTGCGCGAGGCGCTGCCCGATCTGGTGGCGAAGGTGACCACGTCCGGCGCACGGGTGGTGTGGGTGTGCGACCCGATGCACGGGAACACCGTGAGCGCGCCGAGCGGCCACAAGACGCGGTGGCTGGTCGACGTCGTCGACGAGATCAGGGGCTTCTTCGAGGTGCACCGCTCGCTCGGCACGCACCCCGGCGGCGTGCACCTGGAGCTCTCCGGCGAGCACGTCACGGAGTGCGTCGGCGGCACCTACGAGGTGCTGCCCGCGCAGGTGCCCGACCGCTACGACACGGCGTGCGATCCTCGCCTGAACCGGGGGCAGGCCCTCGACCTGGCCTTCGAGCTGGCCGAACTGTACGCGGTCAGCACACCGGATCGCTCCGAGGACGAAGGCGACGGAGAGTGACCCTGGCGTCGCCGTGCGCGCCCGGGGAAGGCGTGGTGGTGCCCGGAGCCGGACTTGAACCGGCACGCCCCCTGAGGGGCAGCGAGGTTTAAGCTCGCCGTGTCTGCATTCCACCATCCGGGCGTGGCGCGCGGCTCCGTGTTGGCTCACGAGCCTATCGGGATGCGGCAGTTCGACAACGGACCGCCAACCCGATCTTGTCTTATTTTATTGGAGTCTGAGGGGCCGTCAGCACCGGGTCCTGGCCATGGGCACATGCCGGAGGCCCGCGGCGCGGCCGGTCGTTCGCCGGGGCGCGTGCCGGAATGACGAGAAGTCGCCGCCCCGTGGCGCGGGCGGGACGGACGTCAGCCGTCACGCGTTTTCGCCGGCCGTGCGCGGCGCCTCGTTGACGCAGCGGAGCACGGGGCGGGTCGTGAGGGCGGCCGGGTCGGCGAGATCCGCCCCCGTCACGTGGAAGACGGCGCTCTCGCCCGGTAGCAGAGTGACCAGCATGTCGTCGACCTCAGCCGCCGCGTCGAGGCGGTCGGGGAAGAGGGCCAGGTCCCGTACGAGGGTCTCGGCGGTCACGCGCACCTCGTAGCCGCCGGGTCCGGTCCGCGAGACGCCGGCCGTGTACCGCGCGGGAGGCAGCGCGGCCACGGTGTCCTCCGCGTAGAAGTGGAGCGTGCGCGTCGCGTCGAGCCGTGCCGTGAGGAGCGCGTTGTTCCGGTCGGCCGGCTCCGCGAGTGCGGCCGGGAGGTCGACGTGTGCGACGGAGCGCGGTGCCACCCGTACCCGGTGTTCTTCTTTGGCCAGAACCGCACCGTCGAAGGAGCGGACCGCCAGCTTCAGCGTGCCCGTCCAGGTGTCGGGAGAGTCGTTGACGGCGTGCACGGCTCCGTCCCGCACGACCAGGACGCGGTCGGCGTAGGCGGCGCGCAGCGCGTACCAGAGCGGCTTGCGACGGCCGGCGCCGTCGACGGCCGACCAGGACACCACCGGCCAGCAGTCGTTCAGCTGCCAGACGATCGTCCCCATGCAGGCGGGCGCGTGCGAGCGGAAGTGCCGGATGCCGAAGGCCACCGCGCGCGCCTGGTTGAGCTGCGTCAGCCAGTGCCAGGCGTCGAAGTCTCCGGCGGCCGGCCGGGGCAGGTGGTCGCCGAGGCCGCGCAGTAGCTTGCCCGCGCCGTCCTCCGCCTTCTGGTGGCTCGCCAGCAGCGGCGAGTCCTGGTGCAGCCCGGCGTCGCCGAGCGCCGCGCGCAGCGTCGCGTACGTCGCGGGGCCCTGGAAGCCGAACTCGGCGACGAACCGCGGCACGCGGTCCGCGTACGCGCGGTAGTCCACCCGGTTCCACACGTCCCACAGGTGCACCGTGCCGTGGTCCGGGTCCTGCGGCGGCACGTCAGGATCGCCCGAGTACGGGGTGCCGGGCCAGTACGGCCGTGTCGGGTCGAGTGCGGCGACGATCGAGGGCAGCAGCTCGTAGTAGTAGCCGGCGCCCCATGTGCGCCCCGGCGCCAGCTCGTCGCGCCAGCCCCAGTCGGCGTGGCCCTCGATGTTCTCGTTGTTGCCGCACCACAGCACGAGGGACGGGTGCGGCGCCAGGCGGACGACGTTCTCCCGCGCCTCGGCCGCGACCTCGCCGCGCAGCGGCTGCTGCTCGGGGTAGGCGGCGCACGCGAAGGGGAAGTCCTGCCACACGAGCAGGCCCTTCTCGTCGGCGAGCGCGTAGAAGTCGTCGCTCTCGTAGAGGCCGCCGCCCCACACCCGTACGAGGTTCACCCCGGCGGCGACGGCCTGGTCGAGGCGGTGTGACACGCGCTCGCGGGTGAGGCGTGCGGGGAAGCAGTCGTCCGGGATCCAGTTGACGCCCCGCGCGAAGACGGGCTCCTCGTTGACGGAGATGCGGAACGCGTCGGTGTCGAGGGTGACGGAGCGGAAGCCGGTGCGGTCGCGCCAGGTGTGGGCGGGTTCCGCGTCCTCCTCCTCACGCGCCCCTGCCCCGGCCGCTGCCCCGTCCGGCGGGCAGCGCACCGTCACGCACACGTCGTACAGCGGCTGTTCGCCGTAGCCGCGCGGCCACCACAGCTCGGCGCCGGGCACCGGCAGGTCGATGGACCCCTCGGTGCGGCCGCGCGGCACGAGGACCGTGGCGCGCGCCCCGGCGACCTCGACGCCCACCTCAAGCGGCCCCGCGCAGCCGGGCGCGCGCTCCAGCCGGACGGCGGTGCGCAGCAGCGGCACCCCGTCGTCCGCGACGTCGGGCGCGAGCGACGCGGAGGCGATCCGCGCGCCGCTCCAGGTCTCCAGCGCGACGGGGCGCCAGATGCCGCAGGTCACCAGCGTGGGCCCCCAGTCCCAGCCGAAGTTGCAGGCCATCTTGCGGATGAAGGGGTACGGCTCGTCGTAGGCGCCGGGCAGCGGGCCGAGCCGTTCGCGCAGTTCCTCCGCGTAGGTGTAGGGCGAGGTGAAGCGGACGGTGAGGGTGTTGGCGCCGGGGCGCAGGTGGCCGTCGACCGGGAAGCGGTAGGAGCGGTGCTGGTTGGCGGTGCGGCCGAGCTCTGCGCCGTTGAGGGTGACGGTGGCGACGGTGTCGAGGCCCTGGAACACGAGGTCGGTGCGGTGTCCCGCGCTCCGGGCCGCCGGCGGGGCTGCGAAGGTGGTCGTGTACGTCCAGTCCGCGCGGCCGATCCAGTCGAGCCTGGCCTCGTTGCCGCCCTCGTACGGGTCGGGGATGATCCCGGCGGCGAGCAGGTTGGTGTGGACGCAGCCGGGGACGGTGGCGTCCACGCTGTCCGGGACGGTGTCACGTGCCGGGACTCCGTCCCTGGGCAGGGCGAGGGTCCAGCCGGTCACCAGGGGTGTGGTCGTGAGGGGCACCAGGGGTCCTTCCGGGGGGCTCGGACGCTGTTCGCTCGGACGCTGTGTCGGAACGGTGCAGACGCCGCACCCAGGCTATGGAGGCATCGGCGCCCGCGGAAGATCGCCTCGTGGTACCCGTCCGGGGCCGGCGTCATACCAGAGACGTACGCGGGGGCCGGGTGTCCGCCCCGAGAGGGCCACGGGAACGAGCACGGGGACTGACGATCCGTGCGCTCGCCGCACCCAGGATGGTGCCTGTCCCCGTCGCACCGACCCAGGAGTCTCGCCATGACCATCTCCCCGTCCCTCGGACTCAAGGACATCACCGCGGCGCGCGCCGCCGGTGTGTCGAAGGTCTACGGCGAGGGCGAGACACGCGTCGTGGCACTCGACCGGGTCAGCGTCGACTTCCGGCAGGGCGAGTTCACGGCGATCATGGGCCCCTCCGGGTCGGGCAAGTCGACGCTCATGCACTGCGTGGCGGGGCTCGACTCGTTCAGCGAGGGATCGGTGCGGATCGGCGACGTCGAGCTCGGCACGCTGAAGGACAAGCAGCTGACGCAGTTGCGCAGGGACCGTATCGGCTTCATCTTCCAGGCGTTCAACCTGCTGCCGACGCTGAACGCGATCGAGAACATCACACTGCCGATGGACATCGCGGGCCGCAAGCCCGACGAGGCGTGGCTGCGGCGGGTCGTGGAGACGGTGGGTCTCGCGGAGGGTCGTGGATGAGATGTACGAGCCGACGGCGGACGGCGTGCTGGACCGCATGAAGGCGTTCGACGGCCGGGGCCGCACGTTGTGACGTCCCCCGACCGCGGGCCCCGCGGTCGGGGGACGCCGGCCGTGACCGCGCCGCCCGCCGGCGCGTGGACGCGTCCACGAGGCGCGGGACGCCGCCCGCACCCCGTCCGTGACGGGACCGCCACCCCCGCCGAACCGGGCAGGCGCGGCCCCGCCGAAGACACAAGCTCACACCCCAACCGAACGGCGCCCCGGCCCCACCCACGCCACGGGGCACGCGGCAGCCGACCGCGCACGGCCCGCACCCCGACCATTACAGGACCACCACCCCCGCCGAACCAGGCGGGCACGGCCCCGCCGAAGGCACGAGCTCACACCCCAACCGAACGGCGCCCCAGCCCCACCCACGCCACGGAGGCGTAAGCCCACACGCTGCACGCAGCACGCGGCACGCGCCCGCCGACGGCACAGGGCCGGCACCCGGCCCGTGACCGGAGCGCCGCTTCCGCCGCACCGGGCGGGTGCGACCACCGCCGGGGTCACGGGTTCACGCCCGGCCACGCCCCGCCGCAGCCCACCCGCAGGGCCCCACTACATCCTTCGACCCCTACCTGGACCCCTCATGTTCCGTACGTCGCTCCGCAACGTTCTCGCCCATAAAGCCCGCCTCCTCATGACCGTCCTCGCCGTCCTGCTCGGCGTCGCGTTCGTGTCCGGCACGCTCGTCTTCACCGACACGCTCGGCAAGGCCTACGCCGACCAGTCGGCCAAGGACTACAAGGGCGTGGCCGTCGCCGTGTCCACCGAGGACCAGCACCGGCTCACCGCGCACGACCTCGACACGATCCGGGACGCCCCCGGTGTCGCCACCGTCACCGGCCGGGTGAGCGGCTTCGCCGGGGTCGCGGGACCCGACGGCAAGCTCATCGGGACGGGATGGTCCAACAAGGGCGCCAACTTCGCGCCCGATTCCCACGGGCGCGACCCCTCCTACGCCTTCCGCCACGGCAACGGCCCCCGCGACGCCCGGCACATCGCGCTCGACGCGCGCTCCGCCGCCGCGGGCGGGTACCACGTGGGCGACCGCGTCCGCGTCGCGACCGACGGGCCCGTGCGCACATACACGCTCTCCGGCGTCTTCACCACGCACGACGGCGCCGTCCAGGCGGGCGGCAGCCTCGTCCTGTTCGACACGGCCCAGGCGCAGCACCTCTACCTGCCCGGCGGTCGCGCGGGCCGGTTCATGGACGCCACCGTCACCGCGTCGCCCGGCGCGTCCGACACCGCCGTGCTCGCCGCCGTCAAGCGGCTCCTGCCGCACGGCGCCACCGCCGACACCGGCTCCGCGCTCGCCGGCCAGGACGCGAGGACGGCGGCCCAGAGCCTGTCCAGCCTGAACAAGATCCTGCTCGCGTTCGCCGGCATCGCCCTGTTCGTCGGCGTCTTCCTGATCTCGAACACGTTCACGATGCTGGTCGCCCAGCGCTCCAGGGAGCTGGCGCTGCTGCGCGCCATCGGCGCGTCGCGGCGGCAGGTGCGCAGGTCCGTCATCGTCGAGGCGGCGCTCGTCGGGCTCGCCGCCTCCGTCGCCGGTTTCGTGCTGGGCCTCGGGCTGGCCGTCGGGCTGCGCTCCGTGATGGGCTCGTTCGGTGCGCGGGTGCCCGCCGGCCCCCTCGTCGTCGGGGGTGACGCGGTGGCCGCCGCGCTCGGCGTGGGCGTCCTCGTGACGCTCCTCGCCGCCTGGCTGCCGTCGCGCCGGGCCGCGAAGATCCCGCCGGTCGCGGCCATGAGCAGCGCGCACGCGCCCGCCGGTACGCGCTCCCTGGTCGTGCGCAACTGCATCGGCGCGGCGCTGGCCGCCGTCGGCGCCGCGGGCATCGCGGGCGGCGCGTCCGTCGGCGGGGACAGCGGCCGCATGCTGATCGCGGGCGGCGCCTTCCTGCTGCTCATCGGCGTCATCGTGCTGATCCCGCTGCTGTCGCGGCCCGCCGTGGCCCTGGTGCGGCCGCTGCTGCGCGCGGTGTTCGGCACGCCGGGCAACCTGGCGAGCCGCAACGCCGTGCGCAACCCCCGCAGGACCGGCGCCACGGCCTCCGCGCTCGCCATCGGACTCACCCTCGTCACGGGCCTCACCGTGCTCGGCGTGACGCTCGGCAGCGCCGTCGACCGGATGACGACGGACAGCGTGCGCGGCGACTACATGGTCTCCATGGCCTCGGGCTCCACGCTCGCCCCGTCCGTCGCGTCCGAACTCGCCAAGGTGCCCGGCGTCACCGCCGTCTCCCCGCAGCAGGCGGTCGATCTGCGGGTCGGCGGCCACTACCACTCGGCGTCCGCCGTCACGCCCGGCGCCGTCGAGCGCGTCCTCACGATGGACACCGTCGACGGCTCGCTGCGCACCCTCGCCAAGGGGGAGGTCGCGGTCGCGCGGAAGACCGCCGCGTCCAACGGCTGGCACGTCGGCGACCGGCTGCGGGTCACCTACGACGACGACCGCAAGGGGACGCTCACGATCGGCGCCACGTACGAGGACAACCAGTTCCTCTCGCCGCTCGTCGTGTCCACCGCGGTCGTCGCCCCGCACGAGAAGGAGCCGTACATCCCGCAGGTGTGGGTCAAGACGGCGGGCGGCGCGAGCGCGGCGCACGAGAAGGCGCTGGTGCACGCGCTCGGCGACAGCCCCGCGTTCACGTTCCAGGACCGGCAGGACATCAGGCAGAGCTACGGCGGCTTCGTGAACACCGCGCTCGCCCTGCTGTACGCGCTGCTCGCGATGGCCCTGATCATCGCGGTGCTCGGGGTCGTCAACACCCTCGCGATGTCCGTATTCGAACGGCGGCGTGAGATCGGCATGCTGCGGGCGATCGGCCTCGACCGCGCCAGGGTCAAGCGGATGATCCGCGTCGAGGCCGTCGTGATCTCGATGTTCGGCGCGGTGCTCGGCGTCGTGCTCGGCACGTTCCTCGCCTGGGCGATCGGCCGGACCATCAGGGGCGAGCTGCCGGGGTACGAGCTGGTACTGCCGTGGGGGCGGATCGCGCTGTTCCTGGTGCTCTCGGCGCTCGTCGGAGTGCTGGCGTCGCTGTGGCCGGCGCGCAGCGCGGCCAGGCTCGACGTGCTCGGCGCGGTGAAGACGGAGTAGCCCCGGCGGGAGGCCGGGGCTACTCCGCCGAGGCCGCGTGCGACGCGCCGACCCGGCGAAGGCCCCGCCCACGGTGACGGAAGCGGGGCCGGAGACCGTAGTCTCCGGCCCCGCCGCCGTACACGGCGGCGGGGCCAGGCCGCAAGTGGCCAGTGGCCACGCTCATACGGCCCACGAGGCCGGCGGACGGCGCGCGGACGGGCGCATCGCCCGCCGCGCGCGTCAGCGCCAGTCGAGCTCGCGCAGCGCCGTCACCGGCCGGCCGCCCTCGGGGGGCTTGACCGCGAGGATCTGGTTCACGCCGATCTTGTTGTGCTCGAAGGAGAGCGCTGACGCGGCCATGTAGAGCCGCCACACCCGTGCGCGGCCCGGCGAGGTGGCGCGCACCGCGTCACGCCAGTGCGCTTCGAGGTTCGCCACCCAGCGCCGCAGCGTCAGCGCGTAGTGCTCGCGCAGCGCCTGCACGTCACGCGCCTCGAAACCCGCCTCCTCCAGCGTGGCGAGCGTCTTGCCGACCGGGGCGAGCTCCCCGTCGGGGAAGACGTAGGAGTCGATGAAGGCGTCGATCTCGTACGCCTCGTCGTTGACCAGCGGGCGCCGCCCGATCTGGTGGTTGAGCAGCCGCCCGCCGGGCTTGAGCAGGGCGTAGAGGTCGTCCGCGTACTCGCGGTAGCGCACCATGCCGACGTGCTCCGCCATGCCGATGGACGAGATCGCGTCGTACGGGCCGTCCTTGACGTCCCGGTAGTCCTGGACGCGGATGTCGATCCGGTCGGTGAGCCCCTCCTCCGCGATGCGCTTGCGCGCGTACACCGCCTGCTCGCGCGAGAGCGTGACCCCGGTGACGCGTGCGCCGTACTCGCGCGCCGCGTGCAGCGCCATGCTGCCCCAGCCGCAGCCGACGTCGAGGAGCCGCTCGCCCTCCTTCAGTTCGAGCTTGCGGCAGACGAGGTCGAGCTTGGCGCGCTGGGCGTCCTCCAGGGTGAAGTCGGGGGCGTCGTCCCAGTAGGCGCACGAGTAGACCATCGAGGGGCCGAGCACCATCTCGTAGAAGTCGTTGCCGACGTCGTAGTGGTGGCTGATGGCCTGCTTGTCGCGGCGCTTGGTGTGGCGGCTGCCCTGCCGGCCGCGGATCTCCTCGGCGGGCGGCGGGGGCGGCGGCCACGCGCCGGCGAGCCGAACGAGCGACTTCGCCGCCGAGCGCAGCCTCGGGTCGAGCGCCGGGTGCTTCGCGGCGGCCTCGGCCTCCTCGCCGCGGTCCCAGATGAACCGCGCGAGCCGGTCGAGCACCGTGTAGAGGTCGCCCTCGACGTCGATCTCGCCGGCGACCCACGCCCGTACGAGTCCCAGCTCGCCCGGCTTCCACAGGAAGCGGCGCAGGGCCCGCCGGTGGCGGATCACCAGGGTCGGGCCGTCAGCGGGTCCTGACGTGCTGCCGTCCCAGGCACGGATGCGCACCGGGGGCGGCGCCCCGATCAGCTCCTCTGTCAGAGCGGACAGCCGCGACGCGGCGTCGGCCATGGCGCACACCTCCGTGTTCGTATCCCAGTCTTTCCCACACCACGTAAACACCGTCGACGTGCCACTGCGATACCAGCGGAACGCAATGGGACGGCAAAATACCTGGCACCACCACGTACCTTGCCGTGCGGGGTCCGTCCCACCTGCGGCGGGGGTGCGCGGGCCGGGCGGGGCGCCCCGCTCCATGTCGGCCGCACGCGCGGCGCCCTGTTGGCCCGTCAGGGCGACGCGCGCGGCGCGGGCGCCGGGGCGTACGCGGCGCGCGCCCCTGCTCGACCTGCCCGGGCGCCCGGCACGCGGACATGGAGAAGGCCGCCCGCACCACGGATGGCGGGCGGCCTTCTCGGTCTTGGGGTTGTTCCAGCGCGTCCTTGAGCTGGGCTGTGGCGACCTCGCGCCCCGGGCCTTCGTTACGCCCGGACGGGGTCAGCTGGCCTTGGCCTTCTCCGGCTCCGCGGGGGCGGCCACGGCGGCGGGCTTCGGGGCCGGCTTGGCGGCCTCGTAGAACTCCTCGCGCGGCGTCTCCATGGCACCCAGGGACACGACCTCGCGCTTGAGGAACATGCCAAGGGTCCAGTCGGCGATGACCCGGATCTTGCGGTTGAACGTCGGCATGGCCATGCCGTGGTAGCCACGGTGCATGTACCAGGCGAGGCGGCCGCGCAGCTTGATCTTCGTCTTGCCGAAGACGATCATCGCGACGCCCTTGTGCAGGCCGAGGCCGGCCACCGCGCCCTTGTTGGCGTGGCTGTACTCCTTCTGCGGGAAGCCCCGCATGCCGGAGATCACGTTGTCGCCGAGGACCTTGGCCTGGCGCAGCGCGTGCTGGGCGTTCGGCGGGCACCAGGCGTTCTCGTTGCCGGCGCGGCGGCCGA
Source organism: Streptomyces sp. NRRL F-5126 (assembly GCF_000721265.1). GTDB lineage: Bacteria > Actinomycetota > Actinomycetes > Streptomycetales > Streptomycetaceae > Streptomyces. The sequence goes on from NZ_JOFZ01000001.1 coordinate 107,616, forward strand.
CCATGTCCGGCACCTGGGCGTTGTCGCCCGCGGCCCAGATGTAGTCGGTGCCCTGCACCTGGAGCGTCGCGGAGGAGTCCACGTGGCCGCGGGGGCCGAGCGGGAGGCCGTAGCGGGAGAGCACCGGGTTGGGCTTGACGCCCGCGGTCCACACGATGGTGCTGGCGTCGACCTCGAGGCCGTTGTTGAGTACGACGTGCCCGTCGACGCAGGAGTCCATGCCGGTCTTGAGGTAGACCTCGACACCGCGCGACTCGAGGTGCTCCTTGCCCCAGGTGCCCAGCTTCGGGCCGACCTCGGGGAGGATCTTGTCGGCGACGTCGACGAGGACGAAACGCATGTCCTCGCGCTTGACGTTGGTGTAGTACTTGGCCGCGTCGCGCGCCATGTCCTCCACCTCGCCGACGGTCTCGGCGCCGGCGAAGCCGCCGCCGACGAAGACGAAGGTGAGCGCCTTGCGGCGGATCTCCTCGTCGTTCGTGGAGTCGGCCTTGTCGAGCTGCTCAAGCACGTGGTTGCGCAGGCCGATGGCCTCTTCGACGCCCTTCATGCCGATGCCCTGCTCGGCGAGGCCGGGGATCGGGAAGGTGCGCGACACGGCGCCGAGCGCGATCACCAGGTAGTCGAAGGGCAGCTCGTACGCCTCGCCGACGAGCGGCGCGACGGTGGCGACCTTGCGGTCCTGGTCGATGGTCGTGACGCGGCCTGTGAGTACCTCAGCCTTGGGCAGCACGCGCCGCAGCGGGACGACGACGTGCCGAGGCGAGATGTTCCCGGCCGCGGCTTCGGGAAGGAAGGGCTGGTACGTCATGTACGAGCGCGGGTCCACGACCGTGACGGTCGCCTCCCCGTAGCGCATCTTCTTGAGAATGCGACGAGCTGCGTACAAGCCAACGTACCCACCGCCTACAACGAGGATCCTGGGACGCTCCGTGGTGCTCATGGCATCGAGTATCCACCCGCCCCGAGGGGGGTACTCGTGAGCCCCTTCACAAGAACTTACCCACTATGTGTTACTCTGCGCGGCACCTCACCTGAGACGGGTGGGGCCCGGCATGCGTACCGGACGGTACGCGGGGCGGTTCCACCGGCGCTGAGCTGCCGGTCCGCGCTCGCGGACGGCGGGCGGCGGCACGCCGCGGCTCTACGCCTCCCCGTACAATAACCGCTCGTTCGCGCAAGGCATCGCTCGGGGGAGATCCTTTCCACCCCGTCGGCCCACCTGCCGGGCGCGTCGGCCCGGATTTCCTTGTGAAGAACTTCACGAACTTTCCGGACCGGGCCGCACCCGGACGTTCCCGGCACAGGGCACGGGCCGCACGGTGGGCCCTTTTCGGCTGTCAGCGGGCCGCGCTGTGCGCGATGCCGTCCAGGATGTCGTGCTCGCTGACCACGACCTCCGCCGCCTCCGTCCGCTCCATGATCGTCTGGAGGATCAGCGCCCCCACGCCGATCACGTCCACCCGCCCCGGGTGGATGACCGCGTGGGCCGCCCGCTCCTCGTGGGTCGAGGTCAGGAGCATGGACGTGATCTCCTTGACGCGCTCGAACGCCACCCGCGAGCGGTGGACCGCCGCCGAGTCGTACTCCGCGAGGCCGAGCGCGATCGCGCCCACCGTCGTCACAGAGCCCGCGAGGCCGACGAGTGCCGACGTCCGCCGCAGCGGTACCGTCTGCTCCGCCTCGTCGAGAGCCCGCTCGATGTCCCGTCGCACGGCGGCGATCTGAGCCCGCGTCGGCGGATCGGTCAACTCGCCGTCGTGCAGCAGGTGGCGCTCCGTCAGGCGGACGCAGCCGATGTCCACGGACCGCGCCGCCTTCACCCGCTCGTCGCCGAGCACGAACTCGGTGGAGCCGCCGCCGATGTCGACCACCAGGGCCGTCTCGTGCGTCGCGAGCTCCCGCGTCGCGCCGGTGAAGGAGAGCGCCGCCTCCTCGTCGCCGGTGATCACCTCGGGGCGCACCCCGAGGATGTCCACGACCCCGCGCACGAAGTCGTCGCGGTTGGAGGCGTCGCGCGAGGCCGAGGTGGCCACGAACCGCGTCGCCGCCACGTCGTGACGGGCGATCACCTCCGCGTACTCGCGGCACGCCTCGAACGTGCGCTCCAGCGCCTCGGGGGCGAGCCGGCCCGTGCGGTCCACGCCCTGGCCGAGCCGGACGATCCTCATCCGGCGGTCCAGGTCGCGCAGCGTGCCTGTCGCCGTGTCGACGTCCGCCACCAGCAGCCTGATCGAGTTGGTGCCGCAGTCGATCGCCGCCACCCTGGTCATGCGCCCGCCCCCGTTCCCGTCGTCTTGTCCGTGCCCTGTTCCGCCACCCGCACGCACGGGCCCTTGAGCCACCACTGCGGCAGCATCGCGATCGCCTCGTCCCCCAGCGGGTTGACGCCAGGGCCTGCCGCCAGCGAATGAGCGACCAGCACGTGCAGGCACTTCACCCGGTCCGGCATGCCGCCGGCGCTCGGGAACCCGGCGAGGACCTCGATCGCGTCGCGCCGCGCCAGGTAGTCCTCGTGGGCGGCCCGGTAGGCGGCGGCGAGTTCGGGGTCGGTCGCGAGGCGCTCGGTCATCTCCCTCATCACGCCGTTCGCCTCCAGCGTGCCGATCGCCGAGGCCGCGCGCGGGCAGGTCAGGTAGTACGTGGTGGGGAACGGCGTGCCGTCGGGCAGGCGCGGCGCGGTCTCGACCACATCCGGCAGGCCGCAGGGGCAGCGGTGCGCGATGGCGCGCAGGCCGCGCGCCGGCCGGCCGAGTTGGGCGGCGAAGGCCGCGGTGTCTTCCGCCGTCGGCGGCTCGGTGCGTTCTGTCTGCGGAGGAGGGGTGTCCATGACTGCCTGGTGTGCTGCCTTGCTGCTCGTAGCTGTTCGTCGTAGGGGCGGCGGCCGTCGCCGCCGGTCAGTGCTTCGCCGTCCCGGCGCGCGCGGCGGCCGCGTCCGCGTGGTCCACGTCGTCCCACATGTTCGCGTACCAGGGCCTGTTCGCGAGACCGACCGCCTGCTGCTCGTGCTGGACGGCCGTCGGGGCGTTCATCGTGAACCCCTTCTCCCCCGGCATGACGTAGTGCAGGCGCTCGCGCGCGAGCCGCTCGATGTACGCGTCCGTCTGCAGCCTGGCCTTCTCGTCGCGCAACTTCTCGACCTGCTTCTCGGCGTCATGCGCCGTCCTGCGCTGATCGGCGATGTCGCCGCGCTGCGAGACGTACTGGCGCATCGGGTAGGCGAGCGCGACGACCAGCGTGCACACCACGAGCGCGAGGAACGCCGCCCGTCCCGTCATCCGAGAGCGGTGCGCCTGCCTGCGGCTTTGCGAGCGGTAGACGCGGGCGGCCGTCTGCTCGCCGAGCACGCGCAGCCGTGTCGCCGTGGAGAAGCGGTCGTCCCGGTTCCCGGTCCGTGCCATCGCCACACTCCCCTGTCACCTGCGTACGTACGTGCGCGTCCCCGGACACGGTACGGGACCGCGGCCGGGGACGGCGTGACACGGACCGGGGTCAGAGGCTGTTGTCTTACTGATCCCACATCGGGTAAGACAACAGCCTCTCAGCCCTCCGTGCCGCGGAAACGCGGGAACGCGCTGCGGCCCGCGTACACCGCCGCGTCGTCGAGGATCTCCTCGATGCGCAGCAGCTGGTTGTACTTGGCGACGCGGTCCGAGCGGGCCGGGGCACCGGTCTTGATCTGGCCGCAGTTCACCGCGACGGCCAGGTCGGCGATGGTGACGTCCTCGGTCTCGCCCGAGCGGTGGGACATCATGCACTTGAAGCCGTTGCGCTGGGCCAGCTCGACCGCGTCGAGCGTCTCCGTCAGCGAGCCGATCTGGTTGACCTTCACCAGCAGCGCGTTGGCCGCGCCCTCGTCGATGCCGCGCGAGAGCCGCTCGGGGTTGGTGACGAACAGGTCGTCGCCGACGATCTGCACCTTGGCGCCGAGCTGGTCGGTGATGGTCTTCCAGCCCGCCCAGTCCTCCTCGTGCAGCGGGTCCTCGACGGAGACCAGCGGGTAGGCGTCGACGAGTTCCGCGTAGTACGCCGTCATCTCCTCGGCGGAGCGCGTCTTGCCCTCGAACTCGTAAGTGCCGTCCTTGTAGAACTCGGAGGCGGCGACGTCCAGGGCGAGCGCGATGTCGCGGCCCGGCACGTAGCCGGCCTCGTTCACGGCCTCCAGGATCAGGTCGAGCGCGGCACGGTTGGACTCCAGGTTCGGCGCGAAGCCGCCCTCGTCGCCGAGGCCCGTCGACAGGCCCTTCTTCTGGAGGACCTTCTTCAGCGTGTGGTACACCTCGGCGCCCCAGCGCAGCGCCTCGGAGAAGGACTCGGCGCCGATCGGCGCGATCATGAACTCCTGGATGTCGACGTTCGAGTCGGCGTGGGCGCCGCCGTTCAGGATGTTCATCATCGGCACCGGCAGCAGGTGCGCGTTCGGGCCGCCGAGGTAGCGGAAAAGCGGCAGGTCGGACGCCTCGGACGCGGCGTGCGCCACGGCGAGGGACACGCCGAGGATGGCGTTCGCGCCGAGCGAGGACTTGTCGGGGGTGGCGTCCAGGTCGAACATCGCCTGGTCGATCAGGCGCTGCTCGGTCGCGTCGTAGCCGACGAGCTCGGGGCCGATCTGCTCGATCACCGCGAGAACGGCCTTCTCCACGCCCTTGCCCTGATAGCGGTTCTGGTCACCGTCCCGCAGCTCGAGCGCCTCGAAGGCGCCGGTGGAGGCGCCGGAGGGGACGGCGGCACGGCCTGTGCTGCCGTCGTCGAGGCCCACCTCGACCTCGACGGTGGGGTTGCCTCGTGAATCGAGGATTTCCCGGGCTACGACGACGTCGATCGACGGCACGAGCATCTCCTTCTCGTATGTGACACGTGGAGCGCGGCGCTGCGCCTGTGGTCCTTGCGGCAAGAGCCTATCCGGCGCGGGCGCCGGGATGGGCCCCCGGGCAGTCGCCGTGCCACGAGTCCGGGCCGCTGACGCCCGGACGGGGGCGTGCGGGGGCCGCGGGCCCGTTCAGCACGGAGCCCCGGCCCGTCGCACCGGGGGGAGTGCGAAGGACCGGGGCGGTCCCGGGTGAGCGGCCGTGCGGTGCCGGGCCGGCTGGGTCGCGTCGGCCCGTCCGCTGTGCGATCCCGACAGGCGGCACGTCCCGTGGGGCGGGCCTGCGCCCGTGTCCGCGTGTCGCGCCGCGGGCCGGTGGGAGGCGGCCGGTCCCCGCCCTGCGGGGTGCCGGCCGGGTTGGCCGCGACGCGGACACGACGACGAGCTGCGGGATCACCGCGGGGCGGCCGCGCTGTGGGCGCGGCCGCCTTCGCCGGATCAGTGCAGGTGCAGCTGCTGGCCGGGGTAGATCACGTTGGCGTCCTTGACGATGTCCTTGTTCAGGTCGAACAGCTTGTGCCAGCCGCCCTTGACGTGGTGCGCCTTGGCGATCTTCGACAGGGTGTCGCCGGACTTGACCTTGTACTCCCCGTCACCCTTCTTGATCTTCGTCGGGCGCGCGCTGCCGCGGCCGGCGTGCTCGGAGCCGGTGTGGGCGGACTGGGCGGAGGACTGGTGCGAGGTGCTCGACTGCGACTGGTGCGACGGGGCGGACTGCGACGACGTGCCGCTGCCCTGCGCGGCGCCTGAGCCGCCGGGGCCTGAGAGGTTCACGCCGCAGGTGGGCCAGGCGCCCTTGCCCTGCCCGGCGAGCACCTTCTCGCCGACGGCGATCTGCTGCGACTTGGTGGCCTGGTTGGCCTGCGGCGCGTAGGCGGTGCCGCCGTACGCGGCCCAGGTGGAGTTCGTGAACTGCAGGCCGCCGTAGAAGCCGTTGCCGGTGTTGATCGACCAGTTGCCGCCGGACTCGCACTGAGCGACCTGGTCCCACTCGGAGACGGAGGCGGCTGAGGCCGACGTCGCGGCCAGCAGCGGGACGGCCACGGCCGCGCCGGTGACACCGGCGAGCGTGGCGTAGCGGACGGCCTTCGACGGGCGGCGGTGCTTGTGGGCCTTGCTGGAGCGCAGCAGCATGGAACATCTCCTCACCGACGCCTGCGAGGTCAGCTGTCGGGTTCGGGCCAAGTGAGTTGCCCGGTCGCGATCGGTCCACGTGCTTCGTGGCCCGTGCGGCCCGCACTGCTCGTGCGTGCCGCTCGCGGCTTCACCCCTAGCCGGTCCGCTGGGCCGTCCCCGTGGGACGGCCTTCCCGGTCCGGCGGCGGAACCATGGGTCCCCCGCTCCTGCCTACGGCGCTTGACGCGACGACTGTTCCTGGCGACCGACGGCAGGATTCGGCGTTTCGGTCGTCAGGGCCCGCGGTGCGAGCGGTGACGACCGTAAACATATGACTGTCGGATCTTCAAAGAAGGACATCTCGACGAAAACGCCCAAAGCGTTCACCCACATGGGTCCATATCCCCAGGTGGCAGCCGAAACAGGCCCTTTGGGTGGGCCATTTCGACCAAACAACCCGAAGAGACGCTTGTCTCACTTTCACAGAATCGGACATAGGGTGCCGAACTGACAGCGCACGGGGGCCACTTCGTGGCCGCCCGCGCGCTGTCCCCGAAGTCGCCTACGGCGTCAGCCGACGCCGAGGTCGAGTGTCTGGCCAGGGAGGATGTGGTCGGGATCGGACCCGAGGACGGACTTGTTGGCCTCGTAGAGCGCGCGCCAGCCGCCGTCCACCCGCCGGCTCGCCGCGATGCCCGAGAGGCTGTCGCCCGCGCGGACGGTGTAGCTGTCGTCCGGAGCGGTCGACGTGCCCGAGGCGGTTGACGACGCGTCACCGGAGCCGGCGTGCCGACCGGATTGGCCGCTTCCGTCCGATTCGGCCGTCTTGGACGCCGTGGACGACCCGGAGGCCCCGGTGGACGGCCCGGACGCCGTCGCGGTGGACGCCGTCGCCTCGGGCGCCGAGCCCCCGCGGTGCTTGCCGCCGGCCGTGGCGGAGCCCGAGGGTCCTGGGCGGCCCGCCACGCCGCCGGGGCCGCCCGCGGCCGTCGGAGAGGCGGACGGGGCGGACGAGGCCGTCGCGTGCCCCGAGGCGGCCGCGCCCGCACCCGGCGCGGAGTGCCGCACGGCGTTCGGATCGGCCCACACGGAGGACGGCCCGAAGTGGCCCGTGGCGAACAAGGACCCGCTCCGCGCGTGTCCTGAGCCGCCCTGCCCGTAATGCGGGGCGAACGGGATGCGGATGGTGGGCGTCTGCGACCCGCCCGCGTCCCGCACGACGCCGGGCTGGTCGGCGTTGCCGATGGAGCCCGCGCCGCCGGTCGCCGTGCTGGGGGTGATGCCGCCGCCGTTGTCCCGGCTGACGCCGAGCGGGAAGCCGTCGTCGTCCGTGGCGGACGAGTCACCGGACGGCGCGGACGACGCCGCGCGGTGCTTGCCCGTGCTCTGCGAGGCGTGGGCGCCGCCGGTCGTCCCGTCGCCGCCGGGGCCGGCCGTCGCGCCGGGGGACGGGGTGCCCAGGACGCCGGCGAGGCCCGAGGCGCCGGAGGACGCGGCGTCGCCCGCCGGGTTCGAACTCGCGCTGCCGGACGCGGTGTCCGACGGGCTCGTGGTCGCCGTGTCGTCCGGCGTGCTCGACGTCGCGCTGCCGTCGGAGCCGCTGGAGTCGCCGGAGCCGCCCAGCAGACCGCCGAGGGCGCCGCCGAGCAGGCCGCCGTCCGAGCCGGTCGAGGCGTCCGGCGACGGGGTGGAGGCGGGCAGCCCCGAGCTCTCGGCGCAGCTCGCCCAGGTCCCTGAGCCCTGGCTCGCGAGGATCTTCTCGGCGACGGCGATCTGCTGCGCCTTGGTCGCGAGGTCGGGGCGGGACGCGTACTGGCTGCCGCCGAACTCGTCCCAGGTGTTCTGGCTGAGCTGGAGGCCGCCGAAGTAGCTGTTGCCGAGGTTTGCGTTCCAGACCCCGCCGCTCTCGCACGCGGCCACCTTGTCCCAGGTGGAGGTGTCCGCCGCGCTCGCGCTCGCGGCGGCGAGCAGCGGGATGGCTATGGCGGATCCGGTCACCCCTGCGGCCACCACGATGGCGGGGGCCTGACGGGGGCGACGGTGTCGGCCGTTCCCGGACATGCGATTACCTTCCGTTTACGTGGTCACGCGTGGAACGCGCGACGCGCGAAGCGGCCCACCCCCGATGGAACTCCACCGCGGATCCGTGCGTCCGCCGCCGTTGTGGGGCGGCACACGTCACCTGTGACCGGTGGGCCGGTCGGCAACGTAGCGTCAGTCGAACACCTGCCACAAGCGAGTGCAGTGGAGATAACGCGAATATCACAAACTTGACACGAGCTCAGTCACGCAGGGGTGCGAAGCGGACCGGAAGCGTGCGCAAACCGCGCATGATGAGCCCCCCACGCCACCGCAATTCGGCCGGATCGGCCGCAAGCCGCAGATCGGGCAGGCGAGTCAGGAGCGCGGTGAGCGCCGCCCGCCCTTCGAGGCGGGCCAGCGGCGCGCCGAGACAGTAGTGGATGCCGTGGCCGTAGCCGAGGTGTTGATTGTCACGCCGGGCGAGGTCGAGCGTGTCGGGCCCGTGGAACCGCTCGGGGTCGCGGTCGGCGGCGGCGAGCACGACGAGCACGGGGTCGCCCGTGGCGACGGACTGGCCGCCGACGGTCAGCGGCTCGGTGGCGTAGCGCCAGGTCGCGAGCTCCACGGGCCCGTCGTAGCGGAGGAGTTCCTCGATGCCGGTGGCGAGCAGCGCGTCGTCACCCGTGCGCAGCGCGTCCTGCAGCAGCGCGCGCTGCTCCGGGTTGCGCAGCAGGGCGTACGTGCCGTTGCCGATCAGGTTCACCGTCGTCTCGAACCCGGCGAACAGGAGCACGAAGCACATCGCGGCCACCTCGTTCTCGGTCAGCTGCTCGGCGTGGTCGCTGGCCCGGATCAGGCCGGAGATCAGGTCGTCGCCGAGGTCCTGCCGCTTGCGGTGGATCAGGTCGGCGAGGTAGGCGCGGATCTTCTTGACGGCGCGCGCCACGCCGCCGCGCGGGCCGCCCCCGTGGCGGATCATCATGCCGGCCCAGTCACGGAAGTCGTCCTGGTCCTCGCGCGGCACCCCGAGGAGATCGCAGATGGCATAGATGGGCAGCGGGAAGGCGAACGCATGGATGAGATCCGCGGACCCGTCCGCCGCGAAGCCGTCGATGAGCCCGTCCGCCAGCTCCCGCACGCGGGGCGCGAACTCCGCGACCCGGCGCGGGGTGAACGCCTTCGACACGAGTCGGCGCAGCCGGGTGTGGTCGGGCGGGTCGATGTTCAGCAGATGCGTCATCAGGTCCGCGCCGCGCTCCCCCGGGATGCCGGTCTTGCCGCGGGCGTGCGCCGGCTCGGCATGGTGCACGGGGTTCTTGGACAGCCGCGTCTCGGCGAGCGCGGCACGCGCGTCCGCGTACCGGGTGACGAGCCACGCCTCGACCCCGCTCGGCAACCGCGTCCACCGCACCGGCGCGTGCTCGCGCAGCCAGGCGTACGTGGGGTAGGGGTCGGCGGCGAACTCCCACGAGAAGAGGTCGGGGACGGGCGGGTTCTCGGGCTGCATAGGAGGACGGTACGCAGCTTCGCGGGGAGCCCGGAAACGCGTCCTCGATTCGTCGTCCTATATAGGGGAGTCCTATAGGAGTCCTATATAGGGGACGGAGAGGTGCCCGGCGGCGTCACGCCGATCCCCTCGCGGAACCTGGGGCCCGGCCCGTGGCGCCGTTCGCTCTCGTCCCACTCCTGGACGCGCACCTCATCGCCGACGGACAGCTTCCCCGGCCGCACCACGGAGAACTTCACGCCGAACACCACTCCGCCGCCCGCCGTTCGCCGGTAGCCCGCGAGCGTGCGCAGCGGCTCGGGCCCCTGCCGCTCCCCGGCCTCCTGGTCCACGAGGGTGACCGCGCATCTCACCGCGGCCTTGGTGTACCCCAGTTCCGCCGCTCCGACGGCGATGCGGCGCGCGCTGTCCTCGGCGTGCGGAACGGCGGCCCAGTCCCGGCTCCCGTCGCCGAGGCTCTCGGCCGGGCCGGCGCCGACGACGATGTTCGGGCGGAACCGGTCCATGGCCAGGCCAGGGGCGCCGCGCTCGGCCATGCGCCGGTTGAGGAGATCGAGGGACGAGGAGGCCACCAGGTGCACGGCGCTGCTGTCGGCATAGCCGGTGCGGCCAGGGGTCAGGCCGTCGGTGACACGGTCGTGCTCCGGCGGAACGCGGACCAGCCGGCTGGAGACGCCGAGGAACTCCGAGAGCCAGGCCGCGGCCTCACCGCCCTGGTCGATGCCCCGGTACCGGGTGCCGAACAGGTCCACGTCGCGTCGTGGTGCGTCCGTGGTGACGTCGACGCTCAGCTTGCCGCAGCAGCCCGCCGCACCGGCCGAATCCAGGGTGAGGATGCCCCCGTCGGGGGCGACGGAGGGCCGTACCAGGGCAAGACGCGGATGGTGGCGCTGAGTCCGGTAGACCCCGGCCTCGCTGACGACCATGAAGCTGCGGTCGTGTGCGAGGCCCGCCGTGGTGAGATGCGCGTCGGCCAGGGACATGCCCGCACATCCTTTGACGGGATAGCAGACCAGCTCGACGACACCTGCCATGTTCGGCCTCCTTCGATCGGCCCTCAGGAAGGCCACCGGCCCCCGACGGATGCTGCCATCCATGGTGGGGCGGCCGCACCCCGGTGTCCCGCATCGCCCGAACCCGCCCGCTGCGGCGGGTGGTTCACGCCGCGAAGCCGGACAGGGCCACCTTGGCCGCGTCGGTGGCGCGGCGGAACGCTTCCTGGCTGCGCTGGGCACGGGCGAGTACGTAGCCGCCCTGGACGGAAGCGATGAGGAGCGAGGCCATCGCCGCGACATCGATCTCCGGGCGCAGTTCGCCTCCCCGCACCCCCTCGGCCGGCACGTCGGCCACACGCTGCTGCAGCCAGTCGAAGAACTCCGAGACGGGGCGCGCAACTGCTCGTCATCCTCTCTCGACGAGACTCTTGTCCCATCACCATGTAGAGTGATGAAACAAGAGTCCCATCACTTGCGGGAGAGTTCCATGCGCGTCTTCATCACCGGCGGCACCGGCCTGATCGGCTCCGCCGTCGTCGCCGAGTTGCTCGGCCACGGCCACACCGTTCTCGCACTCGCGCGCTCCGACGCCTCCGCCCGGGCCGTCGAGGAGGCGGGCGGCGAACCCCTCCGGGGAAGCCTGGCCGACCTGGATGTCCTGCGCGCGGGCGCCGCGCGGGCCGACGGGGTGATTCACCTGGCGTTCGCCAACGACTTCAGCAGCGCACAGGCCTGGGACGACGCGGTCGCGGAGGAGAACGCCGCCGTCACCGCCATCGGCGAGGTGCTCGCGGGCAGCGACCGACCCTTCGTCACCGTCTCGGGCACGCCCGCCGCGCCCGGCCGCGCCTCCACCGAGGCGGACCCGCTGCCGTTGGACGGCGCGGTCGGTGGCCGCGGCCGCACGGTGAACGGGGTCCTCGGCCTGGCCTCGCGCGGGGTACGCACCTCGGCCGTGCGCATGCCGCGCACCGTCCACAACAACGGCGCGGGCGGCTTCGCCGGCCTGCTCACCCAGATGGCGCGCCAGTCCGGCGTCTCGGGCTATGCGGGCGACGGCACGCAGCGCTGGCCCGCCGTCCACGCGCTCGACGCGGCGGTCCTCTTCCGCCTCGCCCTGGAGAAGGCCGAGCCGGGCACCGCCTGGCACGCCGTGGCCGACGAGGGCGACGCGGTGCGCGACATCGCCGCCGTCATCGGCCGGCGCCTCGACCTGCCCGTCAAGTCCGTCCCCGAGGAGACGTACGGCCCGCTCGGGCAGGTCTTCGCCGCCGACCAGCCCGCCACCAGCGCCCACACCCGGCAGGCGCTCGGCTGGCAGCCCACCCACCCGAGCCTGCTGGACGACCTGGAGAACATCGAGCCCTGAGCGCGGGGCGCGCCGTGCCTCCCGGCCTACTTCCCGTGCGGGTCGGTGTTGTTGAGTGCCTCGACGACCTGGTCGTAGTCGCCGCGGGCCTCGCCGTAGCGCAGGAACTTCACGCGCTCGACCTGGATCTCCTTCGCGTCCGGCTGAGAGTCCAGCAGACCGACCGCCTCCGCGACGAACTCGTCGAGCGGCATGGCGTGCTCGTTGTCCTCCTGCCCCGGCATCAGCGCGGTCTGGACCGACGGCGGCTCCAGCTCCACGATCCTCACCGACGTGCCGGCGTACTGCAGCCTGACGGACTCGCTGAGCATGTGGATCGCGGCCTTCGAGGCGTTGTAGCTCGGCGTGACCTTGAGCGGTGTGAACGCCAGGCCCGAGGAGACGGTGACGATCGTGGCGTCCGGCTGTGCCTGCAGGTGCTCCGTGAACGCGGCGATGAGCCGGATCGGGCCGAGCACGTTCGTCACCACCGTGGACTCGGCCGACGCGAGGAACGACGCGGGGTCGCGCCAGTCCTCGGCACGCATCACACCGGCCATGGTGACGAGGACGTTCAGTCCCGGGTGGTCGGCCAGCACCCGCTTCGCGGCGGAGTCGATGCTCGCGGGGTCCGTGGTGTCGATCCTTACGGTGTCGATGCCCGGGTGCTCGGCCGCGATCCGTTCCAGCAGGTCGGCGCGGCGGCCTCCGACGATCACGGTGTTCCCCCTGGCCCGCAGCTCAAGGGCGAGGGCGAGGCCGATGCCGCTGGTCGATCCGGGGATGAAGACGGTGTTCCCTGAGATGTTCATGCGTCCCATCGTCGCCAGTCCCCCGCCCCAGGTGCAGAGACCGGTTATCGGGGGATCGGCGATCCCTGGCTCGCCCACCGGGCCCGGACGATAATCGCACCCATGGACCGTGCAGCCCTGGCCGACTTCCTCCGCCGCCGCCGCGAGGCGATCCAGCCGGAGGACGTGGGCCTGCCCCCGGGCGCGCGCAGGCGCACCCGGGGCCTGCGGCGCGAGGAGGTCGCGTCACTCGCCGTGATGTCGACCGACTACTACACGCGGCTGGAGCAGCAGCGTGGCCCACAGCCGAGCGAGCAGATGCTGGCCTCGCTCGCCCGCGCGCTGCGTCTGACGAACGACGAACGCGGCTACCTGTTCCGGGTGGCCGGACACAACGCGCCCGCGTCGCTGTCGGCCGCACAGCACGTGGCCCCCGCGCTGCTGCGGGTGCTCGACCGGCTGGTCGACACGCCGGCGCTCGTCCTGACCGACGTCGGCGAGACGCTCGTGCAGAACAGGATGGCCACGGCCCTGTTCGGCGACGTCTCGCACCACACGGGCCTCGCCCGCAGCGCGATCTACCGCTGGTTCACCGACCCCGCGGAGCGGTCGGTCTACCCGGAGGCCGACCGGGACCGGCACAGCCGCGCCCAGGTGGCGAACCTGCGCGCCGCCCACGGCCTGCGCGGCCCGCGCTCGGACGCCGGCGAACTCGTCCGTGCGCTGCAGAAGGCGAGCGGGGAGTTCGCCGAACTGTGGGCGCGGCACGAGGTGGCGCAACGGTTCGAGGACCACAAGACGCTCGTCCACCCGGAGCTCGGCGAGATCGAACTGGACTGCCAGGCGCTGTTCACCGAGGACCAGTCGCAGACCCTCCTGGTACTCACCGCGCCGCCGCGCACCGAGGGCCACGAGAAGCTGCAACTGCTCGCGGTGCTCGGCCACGGCCGCTTCGCGGAGGCGGAGCGGTAGTCCCGTCCGTCCCGCCGCCGGTGTGGGAGGCGCACCTCCTTCATGCCCAGACGGCGCATCCCCGCTGCGCGAGACGATCGAGCAGGCGCCGTGCCGGCTCGACGGTGTTCCAGCGCAGGTCCAGCCTCTCGAGTGCGGGGAGCCCGGCCAGCCAGTCGGGCAGTGTGCGGAGTCGATTGCTGCGAAGGTCGAGATGGCGCAGGCGCGGGAGTCCCGCCAGGGCCTCCGGTACGTCCGTGAGCTCGTTGTCCCGCAGGTCGAGATGGCGCAGATCGGCCAGGTCCGCGACAGACGCCGGAAGGCCGGTGAGCCGATTGCCGCGCAGCCACAGCTCGCGGAGCCTGCCGAGGCGGCCGACCGATGCGGGGAGCTCGGCCAATTGGTTGTGTTCGGCGCGGAGTTCCACCAGCCCCGCCATGGCGCCGATCGTCGCAGGCAAGCCGGTGAGCCGGTTGTCGCCGACGTTGAGGTACCGGAGTTCCGTGAGCCGGCCCAAGGATCGGGGAAGCTCCGTGAGCAGGTTGTCGTGCAAGTAAAGGTACTGGGTGAGAGGCAGTTCGGTCAGCTCGCGGGGGATCGAGGTGAGTGCGTTGTGGCCCAGATCCAGGGTGTGCAGCCGCCTCAGCCGCGCGATCTCGGGCGGGATCTCCGTCAGTGCGTTGTCCGCGAGGATCAGCACGTCGAGTTCGCTTCGCTGCCATAACGTATCTGGCAGCACCCTGAGTTGGCGCTTCCACAGGCTCAGTGTCGCTGTCACGCCGGCGTGCCTCCCGTGCTTGATGTGACTCCCTGCTCCCGGCAACCTACGGGCGGCGCCGCGCTCCAGTTTGCGAATCACGAGGGCGGGACGCCCGGGCCCCAAGGCGGCTGGGCGGACCCGGCGCGGGTGCGGTCGGTGCGGGTGCGGTCGGTGCGGGTGGCGACAATCACTACACGCTGCAACGCCTATGAGGGAGTGCCCCTTTGAGCAGACCGCCCGCGCGCCGCGTCACCGTCCTGTACTCGGTATCCGCGACCTGCGCCGTCATCGGCGCCCTGCTGTGGGTGCGTGGGCGGTTCGGTTCACCGCCCCGCGTGTACGCCGACCACCTGGCGGCCGACAGGTACACCACGTCCGCGTGGCCGGTGTGGAGCCGCTCGGTGACTCCGGATCGTCTCGGCCTGTACCTCGTCGCCCTGGCGGTGGGGCTTGCCGCCGTGGCATGGCTGCTCTCCGTGCGGCGCGGCTGAGCCTCAGGCGCTCGGCGGGGCGGACTCCGCCGCTCTGATCGCGTCGCGGTACGCGCGGGCCGCCGTGCGCAGGGACGTTTCCGGGTCCGCGCCCGTCGTCTCCGCGTGCACCGCCATGGCCAGCAGGGCGCGGCCCACCTCGTCGGCCCCGGCGGGGACGTCCGGGAGCTTGACGTCGAGCCCCGCCGACCTGGCGCGGCCCGCGAGCTTCGCCGCGAGGGCCAGGGCGGGCTGGCCGAGGGGGATGCCGTCCGTCACCGACGTGCGGTGGTGCTTCTCCACGGCCTTCGTGCGCAGCCACAGCGCGTGCACGTCCTCCGGGGTTTGTGCCGTCTCGTCGCCGAAGACGTGCGGGTGGCGGTGGATCAGCTTCTCGACGAGCGTGGCGGCGACGTCGTCGATGGAGAACGCGTCGGAGGCGTCCGCCGCGTCCTCGGCGATGCGCGCGTGGAGCGCGACCTGGAGCAGGACGTCGCCCAGCTCCTCGCGCAACTCCGTCGCGTCGCCGTCCTCGATCGCCTCGACCAGCTCGTACGCCTCCTCGATGGCGTACTTGGCCAGGCCCTCGTGCGTCTGCGTCGACGTCCACGGGCAGGCGCGCCTGATCCGGTCCATGACCTGCACCAGGTCGAGCAGGCGCGCGCCCGGCACGTCGTAGGAGCCGGGCAGCAGCTCAAGATCGGGCATGGCGGCGCGGCCGGAGCCCGCGAGGCGGGCGAGGCCGTCGGTCAGCGCGGTGTCCGCGCTCTCGGCGGCCGGCGGGATGACGACGAGCGTGACGCCGGGGCCGCAGGCGTCGACCAGTTCGGTCGCCGTGGGCGCCGCGATCTCGACCGTGACGCCCGCGTCCCACACGTACGGCAGCAGCGGGTGCCCGGCGTCGGCGCACAGGACGTGGTCGGCGGCACGCAGCGCGTCCCAGGCCTGGAAGGACAGCAGGCCGGGGGCGACCCGGTGGCTCACCGTGAGCAGGACGATCCGGCCGGTGGGCTGCGGGGAGGTGGGCGGCTGGGAGGTGGGGTTGTCCGTCACCTTGCCGAACCTACCCCGTCGCGCCCGCCCGGCCTCACGCGCGCCTTCACGCGCCCGTGGGCTCCTGCTGCTTCGCCTGCTGCGTGACCTGCTTGATCCAGTCGGTCTTGGTGTTGCCGAGCGCGACCTTGGTGTCGCTCCAGGTCCCGTAGCGCGGGTTCACGTCGACATTCAGTTCCTTCGACGCCTTCGTGAGCGCCGTGAGGAGCTTCTGCTGGCCCGCCGGCGTGGTGGTGTCGCCGCCGACGGCCTTCGCCACCTTCGACATCAGCACGTCGCGGCGGACCGCGCCGTCGATCTGGCCCGGGGTGATCGCCGCCTGCTGCAGGAGCGTCGCCTCCAGCTGCTTCTCGCCGCCCGGTTGTCCCGCCGCCGCGCGCTGCCGCGCCACCTGGACCTCGTGGCGGGTGGCGGAGACGCCCGCGTCCTTCGCGGCGCGGTCGAGGACCCGGTCGAAGATCATGCCGTTGAGCTTGGCCTGGTTGAGCTGCGCGCTGTTGCTGATCAGCGTCGCGGCCTGCGGGGACGCCTTCTGCGCCGTGCGCACGGCGTTCACCTGCGCCTGCAGCGACGAGACCGAGATGCGCTTGCCGCCGACGACGGCGGCCGCTCCCGGATGGGCCGAGGTGCCGCACGCGGCGAGCAGCGGGACCCCCGCGACCAGCGCGGCGGAGGACAGGATGAGCACGGTGCGGCGGCGGCTGCTGCGGCGCTTCAGGCGGTTCAAGGGGGCCTCCCGAGAGATTGTGCTTCGATGCACAAGCCTTGCGGTGATCGATGGTATGCAGTCTGCGTGGCGTGGGCCACTGTCTGGACCAACGATTCACCAGCGAACCGGGTGCGCCGCCGTGTCGGGCCCGGCCGTCTTGGCCCCGCGCGGCCGTTCGTCGGGGCGCAGCATGATCGTGCGGGAGACCAGGAACGTGATGGGGATAGCGGAGGCGGCCGCGATCAGCGGCGCGTAGGTGTCGTCCATGCCGGCCACGTCGACCAGCAGGTACACACCGCCGGTGGTGATGGCGAAGTTCGCGGCGTTGGTGAGCGGGAAGAGCAGGAACTTCCGCAGCGTCGGCCGGGTCCTGTACGTGAAGCGGCTGTTCAGGAAGAACGAGCCGACCATGGACGAGGCGAACGCGATGACGTGGGCGACGACGTAGGGCAGCCCTGCCCCGTGCAGGAGCGCCAGGTAACAGGCGTAGTACGTACCGGTGTTGACGGCTCCCACCAGGGCGAATCTGACGAGCTGGCCCCAGGCGCGCGCGCGGCGCGCCCGGGCGGGGGCGGATGCCCCGGCGCCGGTCGCCGTCATCCGCGTACCAGTTCGCCGCGGTCGCGCGCACCGGCCGCGGGAGCCTCCTCCGCGGGAGTTCCGGCCTCGGCCGCCGCCTCCGCGCGCCGCGCATCCTCGTCCGTGGCCGCCACCAGGTAGTGCGGGCGCCGCTTGACCTCGTAGTAGATGCGGCCGACGTACTCGCCGACGACGCCGATCATCACCATCTGCACGCCGGACAGCGCCGTGATCGCGACGAGCAGGGTGGCGTAGCCGGGGGTGCCGACGCCGTTGACGAGCGTCGAGACGACGATCCACGCGGCGTACAGCATCGCGAGCGACAGAAGAAGGAAGCCGAGGTACAGCGCGGCACGCAGGGGCTTGTTGTTGAAGGATATGAGTCCGTCGAGGCCGTAGTTGAGCAGCTTGCCGAAGCTCCACTTCGAACGGCCCTGCTCGCGTGCCGCGTTCTCGTAGGCGAACGTCGTGGTGCGGAAGCCGACCCACGCGAAGATGCCCTTGGAGAAGCGGTTGTTCTCGGTCAGCCGCAGGACGGCGTCCACGGTGCGCCGCGAGAGCAGCCTGAAGTCGCCGACACCGTCGACGAGTTCGACGTCGACGAGCCGGTTGATCAGCCGGTAGTAGGCGCGGGCCATGAGGGTCCTCGTGACCCGGTCTCCCTTGCGGGTGCGCCGCGCGATGACCTGGTCGTAGCCCTGCGCGTGCAGTTCGAGCATGCGGCGCACCAGCTCGGGCGGGTGCTGGAGGTCCGCATCCATGATGACGACGGCGTCGCCCCCGGCGTGCTGGAGGCCCGCCAGCATCGCCGCCTCCTTGCCGAAGTTGCGGCTGAACGAGACGAACCGGGCGCACGGGTCGGCGCGCGCGCCCTTCTCCAGCAGGGCGCGGGTGGCGTCCGCGCTGCCGTCGTCCACGTAGACGATCTCGAAGGCGTGGCCCAGGTCCTGGGTCAGCGCGGCGAGTTCCCTCGTCACATGGGAGTGGAAGCGTTCGATGATCTCCGCTTCGTTGAAACACGGGACCACTATCGAGATCAGCACAGAGGAACGACACCCGACGCGCGTGTCGTCGGCGGGGGCCGCACATGAATATCGCGCGGCTCGCGCGTGAACGAATGCCGCCAACGCCCCTGACCAGGGGCGGAGCTGGCATATTCGGGCTACGTGCCCACCATCCCGCCATTCCTGCGCGCCCGCCTGCCCGGCCGCGCGCCGGCTCTCGCCGCCCTGATCACCGCCGTCGCGGTGTGCGCCGGCGACGCCGTCGCGCACCAGTACCCCTTCGGACGGCACGACCGCGGCGTCAACGACCTCGGGGCGCAGTTCGTGCCCTTCCACGCCCACCTGTGGGACCTGCTGCACGGCACGGCGCACGGCGGGCTGCTGCTCAACTGGCAGTCGGGGTTCGGCGCGGCCTCGCTGCCCGACCTCGGCACGTACCTGACCAGCCCCTTCGCCCTGCTCGTCGGCGTCTTCCCGCGGGAGCGCATCGATCTCGCCGTGTACGTCGTCACGGTGGTCAAGATGGCCGCCGCGGCCGCAGCCATGGCCGCCGTCCTGCCCCGGCTCGCCCGCACGGACACGTCGGCGCAGGGCTCGGCCGGTCGCGCGAGGGGCGGCGCCGCGCCCTGGTGGGCCGCCCCGCTCCTCGGCGCGACGTACGCGCTGTGCGGCTGGTCCGTCATCGAGGCCTCCTACAACCCCATGTGGCTCGACGGGCTGATCGCCTTCCCGCTTCTGTGCCTGGTGGGCGAGTGGGCGAGGACCGGGCGGCGCCCCGTCGCCGGCCCGCTGATCGTCGCCCTCGCCTGGGTCGCCAACTTCTACACCGCCTACATGGCGACCATCGGCGCGGCGCTCGTGCTGGTCCTGCGGCTGCTGCTCGACCGGGAGACGACGGGGCGCGGGCGCGTGCACGCGGTGGGGCGCGCCGCGTGGCGGGTGGTGCTGGGCGTGGCCCTCGCCGCGCCCGTGCTGCTGCCGGTCTACCTGGGCACGAAGCATGCCTATCCCGGCTCGGCTGCCGTCTTCTCGCCGTCGCCGTGGACGGACGTGGCCGCCAGGGTGATGCCCGGCACGTACAGCTTCCTGTCCCCCGCCGTCTTCGTGGGCGCCGGCGCCCTCCTGCTGGTGTGCGCGCTGGCCTTCGACCGCGCGGCGCCCGTGCGCGAACGCGCGGGCTGGGTGGGCCTGGTCGCCGGCGTCGCGCTGTCCCTGCAGTGGCGGCCCACCAGCCTGGCCTGGCACGCCTTCGCGATACCCAACGGCAGCCCGTACCGCGAGACGTTCGTGCTCGCCGGGGTGGTCGTCATGGCGGCGTGGGCCGCACTTGCGCGCGGCCGGCCCGGCATGCGCCCCGTCCTGTACGGCCTGTCGGTGCCGGCCGTGATCTGTCTTGGCGCCCTCTCCAGCCGCATGGCGAACGCGCCCGCGCCGGCGCTGTTCGTCCTCGCGGTGGCCGGCGCGGGCGCGGGGCTGCTGCTCGCCCGGCGCGGCGGCCGCGCGGCCGCCGTCGCGACCGCCGTGCTGCTGCTCGGCTCGCTGCTCGGGCAGGGCGCCACCGCCATGGCGTACGGCGACCACGCCAAGCTGAAGAAGTTCCACGCCTACCCGACCTGGGACCGCGACCTGAGCGCACGCGCCGCCGCCGTGGCCAAGGCCGACGGCTGGCCGAAGTACCGCACCGATCCGGGCCGCACGCAGGTGAGTTCCGACGATCCGCTGCTCATCGGCGGCGAGGGCGCGGGCTACTACAGCAGCATGACGTCCGACACGTACACGCGGACGATGCGGGCGCTGGGCGCGGGCTGGACCTCGGGCGGGCGCGTCATCCAGAGCCTCGACAACCCGGTGACGGACGCGATCTTCTCGGTCGGCGCCCGGCTGCGCACCACGCCGGGCAGCGCGCCCGTCACGGTACGCGAGGACGCGCCGCCGCTGGTGACGCTGCGGCCCGCGGCGCCGGCGCGCTACGGCGACTCGCCGTTTCGCAACCAGGAGGAGCTGCTCGGCGCGCGCGTCTACACCGTGCCCGCCTCGCGCGTCTGCCCGGTGGGCAGTGAGGCGTACGTGTCCGCACCGGACTTCTGGGGCACGGCGCGCCTCGGCACCGGTGCACCGGCCGAACTGCGCGGCGCCATGCCGAAGTTCCGCGCCGCGCTCGCCCCGCTCGGCACCGTGCGCACGAAGGGCGAGCGGGTCACGTTCCGCACCGAGGCGGGCAGGCCGGCCACGCCCGCGTCGTGGAGCGTCGGGTGCCTCGACCGCGCACGGCTCGCCGGAGCCGTCGCCCACCTGAAGGAGACGGGCGCCGTATCGCTGCACGTGTCGGACAGCGGTGTGCACGCCGTGCTGCCGCGCGGCTCGACCGGGTACGCCGTGCTGTCCGCGCCGCGCATCGCCGGCTGGACGTGCGACGGAAGGCCCGCCGCGTCCTACCTCGGCCTGGTCGCCGTGAAGTTGCACGGCCGCACCACGGTGGACTGCTCGCTGCGGCCGCCGGGTGTGAAGGCGGGCGGCACGGCGGGTTTCCTCGCCGTTCTCGTACTCGCCGCCGTCGCGGTGTTCTCCCGTAGGACGCGCGTCACGAAGCCTTCATCCGGCCACCATCTGCCCTTGGCCCGCCGGGAGGAGCAACTGGCATAGGTTCCGCGCATGTTCGCTCTCACCAGAAATCCGCTGGCCCGGCGGGTGCTTCGGCCCGCCGCCGCCCTCGTCGACCGGCGCATCGAACGCAGGACGGGGCCGCTGCGCCCCGAGATCGACACGCTCAGGCGTGAGGTGGCCGCGCTGCGCGAGGGCCAGAACGCGTTCGGGCTGCTGTTCGACGGGACGGCGCGCAGCGGCCCCCGCACGCCGACGACCGCGCAGCTCGACACGCTGGTCGGCCAGGTCTCGCGGGTGACGGGCGCGCCGCGGGACGCCGCGCGCCGCAACGTCGTGATCGCCTACCGGAACGTGATCGCGCTGGAGATGCTGGCCGTCGGCCGCCTCGCGGGCTCGACGCAGAACATCTGCGGCAAGCTCGCCACCGTCCCGCTCCTCGCGCCGCGCGCGTACCGGGACGTCCTGGAGATCGGCACGCTCTACGGGCTGTTCTCCGCGTCCCTGATGCGGATGCTGCACCGTGCCGGCGTGGAGCCGCGTATGACGATCGTGGACCCGCTGGCCGGCAGCCAGCTGCAGCCCGGCACGCGGGAGGCCGCCGACCCGACGGGCACGCCGGTGCGTGAGGACGTCGTGCGCGCCAACCTCGCCTTCGGCGGGGCGCCGGGTGCCGAGGCCCGGGTCGTGCGGGGCTTCTCCGGCGACGACGACGTGCGCGCCCGGGTCTCCGACCGCGAGTACGGCGTGATCGTGGTGGACGGCGACCACTCGGCCGAGGGCGTGCGCGCCGACCTGGAATGGGCCGAGAAGATAGCGGCGCCCGGCGGGATCGTGGTCGTCGACGACTACGGCGACGACCGCTGGAGCGGCGTGAAGAGTGCCGCGGACGCGCACCTGGCGCGTCCGGGCTCGCGTTTCACGCTGCTGGGCGCGGCGTCCACGTCGGCGTTCCTGCGCGCGCGGGACTGACGCCGCGCGGGACCGACGGCACGCGGGACCGACGGCACGCGGGACCGACGGCACGCGGGACCACCGGCGCGAGGGGCGCGGGGCGCTGTCGGGCGCGCTCCTCAGACCGCCGCGCAGCCGAACCAGCGGCCTGCGGCCCGCTCGAACGCGGCCTGCTCGAAGCCGCGTTCACCCGCCCAGGCCACGATGCCGTCGGGCCTGACGAGTACGGCGTCGAGCCCGAGGTCGTCGCGAGCCGGGCCGGCGGCGTACAGGACCCGCTCGTCCAGTCCGTTCGCCGCCTCGCGCAGGCGGCGCTCCGGCGTGAAGTCGAGGACGACGCCGCGTCCTTCCCGCAGCAGGTCGCCGAGGCGCGTGCCGTCCACCAGGCGCAGCTCGGGGGCGAGGCGGCCGGCCAGCGGATGGTCGTCGCCGAGGTCGTAGCGGAGCCCGGAGCCCGACAGCTTCTCGTACGCGTAGGTCGTCCCGTCACGGGTCCCGAGGAGGTCGTGGACCAGTGCCTTGACCGCACGGCCGTGCGCGTCCGGGCTCATGGTCGCCACCTGGACACGCGTCCAGTCCAGCACCCACGCGCCGACCGGGTGGCGCTCGCGGGTGTAGGAGTCGAGCAGTCCCTCGGGGGCGTCGCCGCGCAGCGTGGCGGCGAGCTTCCAGCCGAGGTTCAGGGCGTCGCCGATGCCGACGTTCAGTCCCTGCCCTCCGATCGGGGAGTGGATGTGCGCGGCGTCGCCCGCGAGCAGGACGCGGCCCCGCCGGTAGGTCGTGGGCTGCTTCGCACGGTCGGTGTAGGTGGAGGCGAAGTGGACCTCGCTCAGCGTCACGTCCGTGCCGGACACGCGCCGCAGAACCGCCTGGAGGTGTTCGCGGCCCGGCGGCCGCGAGCGGTCGAACGCGCCACCGTCGAGCTCCATCACGGCGAGGTGCCCCGGCGCGAGCGCCCGCAGGTACATGCCCGTCGGCATCGGGTTGAACCCGGGACGAAGCTTCTCGGGGTCGGCGACGGTGGCGAGCATGGAGTAGCCGGTGAGCCGCGGCTCGGTGCCGACGAAGTCGAAGCCCGCCTGCTTGCGCACCGTGCTGCGCCCGCCGTCGCAGCCGACGAGCCAGCGCGCCGCGTACGTCTCGTCGCCGGCGTGCGCTACCACGTGCCCGTCGGCTTGCGTGACGGCCGAGACCGTGACGCCGCGCCTGATCTCCACGCCCAGCTTGGCCGCACGCTCCGACAGCACGCCCTCGACCGCTTCGAGGCTGGTCCCCACGGGTTCCATCGCCGGGCCCGGCAGCCGGAACGGCAGGGCGGCGATGTCGATCCTCCCCGGATCGAGCGGCACGCCGGCGAAGTGCCCCACCCGGGCCGGAGGTGCCGCCTCGTCGGCGTCGGGGTCCGCTACGGGGTAGTCGCCCGCGCCCGAGGCCACCAGCAGGTCCCGCAGCATCCCCCGGCGGTGGAACGCGTCCGCCGACGCGACGGACAGGCCCCGAAAGCCGAGCGGCATCGCCCGCCACACCGAGCCGGGTCGCGCCTCCTGTTCGAGGACCAGGACGGAGGAGCCGGCGAGTCCGAGCTCGCACGCGAGGAACAGGCCGACCGGGCCCGCGCCCACTATCACCACGTCATACACGAAGATCACCCTTTCGAGGCGGACCCGATGTCCTCCTGAAAGGTGCCAAACCGCGCCGACATGCCACCGACACGGCGCCGACAGCCACCGACAGCAAACGCCGCCTGCTCAGGACGTGGTGATCCGCCCGAGGTGGTCGAGTGAGCGGCCCACTTCGACCGCCAGCGGGTGGTACGCGCCGTACACGCGGATCACGTCGTACCGCAGCGCGGCCAGCCGTGCCTGCGCCCCGGGGCGGTCGCCGAGCGCCAGCAGGAGCTGCGCCATGCGCCTGCGCACCTCGAACGCGGTGTCGCGGTTCCCGGTGCCGCCCGCCGTGCCGTCCTCGTAGTACGGCAGCACGGCCTGGTACTCCGCCAGGGCGCCCGCGCTGTCGCCGACCTCCTCCAGGCAGCGGGCCACGTCCTGGCGGAACCCGAGCACCTGCGGGTCGGCGGGCCCGGCCTGCGCCGTGCGGCCGGACACGAGCCGCCGCAGCTCGGGCAGCGCCCTGCGGTACTGGCCGTCATCCATCAGCGTCGCCGCGTACTGCTTGCGCAGGATCCGCACGATCGGCGACGCCTCTCCGTGCTCGGCGGCGGCCGCGGGCAGGATCGAGCCCAGGATGTCCACGGCCTGCGTGATGCCGCCCTCGCCGAGCAGCCGCTTGACCTCCTCGACCGCGGCCGCCACGTCGGTGCGCGCTGCGGCCGCGGCCGGGACCGCCGGCGGCGCGGCGGGTGGCGGCGGGGCCGCGGCACGGTCGGGCCAGGGCGCGTACGGCCGCAGGAACGGGCGCGTCGGGTCGAGCGGCCCGCTCAACGCGCCGCCGCGCTCCGGCAGCAGCGGGGCGAGCTGCTCGTAGACGGCCTGCGCGCCGGAGGGCCGGTGCTGCGGGTCCTTCTCCAGCAGGTGCAGGACGAGCGACTCCAGGGCCCCCGGCACCTCGGGGCGCAGCGTGCGCAGCGGCCGTGGCGCCTCGTGCAGATGGCGGTGGAGCACACCCAGCACGGTGGTGCCGGCGAACGGGGTCTCGCCGCCGAGGAGTTCGTGCAGCAGCACGCCGAGCGCGTACAGGTCGGTGGCGGGACCGACCGCGCCACCCATGGCCTGCTCGGGTGCCATGTAGGCGGGGGTGCCGACGGGTGTTCCGGTGTGGGTGAGCCGCGTGGTGTCGGCGTCGACGACCGACGCGACGCCGAGGTCGAGCACCGTCACCGTGCCGTCGGGGCGCACCATCACGTTGCGCGGCTTGAGGTCGCGGTGCACGATCGGCACCGCGTGCACGGCGGCCAGCACGGCGCACAGCTGCGCGGCGACCGCGACGGCCCACCTCCACGGGTACGGCTCGTGCTCGGCGAGGTGGTCGGCGAGGTCGGAGCCCTCCACGTACTGCATGACGAGGTACAGGTCGTCGCCGTCGCTGCCGGCGTCGTGCACGGTGACCAGTCCCGGGTGGCCGACCTGCGCGGTGACGCGGCACTCACGCACGAAGCGGCGGCGCAGGGAGTCGGCGGTGGAGGCGGCGGCCATGCGGTCGGGGCGCAGCAGTTTCACGGCGACGCGCCGGTCGAGTCTTCGGTCGTAGGCCGTCCAGACCTGGCCCATGCCGCCCTGCCCGATGACGGTGGACAGCTCGTAGCGCTCGGCGATGACGCGGCTGTTCACCGGCCGTCCTGCTCCTTGCGCAGGAGGGCGCTGAGCTCGTCGAGCTCCGCGCGCACCTGCTCGATCCGCGGGTGCGCCGGGGAGGGCGGCGCGGGAGGCGCCGACGGCATCGGCGGCGGCTGCCCGTACGCGTACGTGCGCGGCGGCGCGGGTGGCGCGTAGGGCGGCGGGCAGCCGTATCCGTAGCCGCCCGGTATGGCGGGCGGTATGACGGGCGCGGGCGACAGGGGCGCCACCGGCCCCGTCCTGGCGCGCCGGCAGCGGCGTATGTCGAACACGAGGAGGTACACGGCGGCGGCCACCGCGATGACCATCAGCGCGGCCAGCGAGATGTTCGTGACCGCCGCGTCCTTAGGCTGGGTGCCGACCAGCGCGAACAGGGCGATGGCACCGGGCAGTGACACGCCCATGAGCGCCCAGTCGTACCAGCGGCGGCGCAGCACGGCTATCCGCAGCAGCGGGACGAACGCCAGCAGCCCGATCGAGCCCAGCGAGCACACCATCAGCAGCACGCGCAGGGCGACGGCGGCGACGCCTGACATGCGTGCGCGTACCGGTGGCGGCTGCACGGCACCGTACATCGGGCGCTCCTCGGACGTCGGACGGCTGGGCGCGCGGCAGCGGCGGCCGACCGCGAACGGGGGTCCGCACCACGCGAGAAGACGAGCGTATACACCGACACCGACAACGGCCCCGTGGTTGTACGGGACCGGCCTTGACCAGGTGCCGCGCCGGTCACACCAGCAGACCGGCAGCGCGGATCATATCGCCGGACTGCGGGTCACAGCGTCAGCGAGCCGTCGGTCAGGCCGTCGTACAGAGCGCGTACGAGCTGGTCCCCCAACTGGCCCGCACGCCGCAGCGCCTCCTCGAACGCGGCGATGGCACGGAAGCGTTCGCCGTAGTGCCGCTGGTCGGCGAGCGGCAGCCTCGGCAGCTGGAGCCTGCGCACGTCGAGCCGGGTCGCGGTGGACGCGTAGCTGCTGGCCCGGCGGTTGTTGGCCGTGCCGCGCAGGAACCCGGCGAGGAACCAGGGGTCGAGCGCGGCCGGATCGGGGCGCAGCAGCTGGAGGTTGCGGCCGAGCGCGGCGCCCGCCGCGGCCTCGTCCACCACGCGCGCGACGGAGCCGCCGCCGAGTACGGGTACGACGACGTCGCCCGGCCTGACGAGTACGGGCTCCTCCCCCGGGCCTTCAGGCAAGATGCCCGAGGGCCCCTGGCCGGTGAGTACGTCCGCTTCCGTGAGGACCCGCATGGGGCCCGCGGGCCCCGTCCCGGCGCCGCCCGCGCGCAGTTCGAGCGCGCCGGTGCGGGCGAGTTCGCCGACGGTGGTGGACGTGCGGGAGGGGGGGTCCGCCTCGTCGGCACCGGGCGCGGGCGCCGGGGTGAGCTCGACGGCGGCGCTCAGGGTCTCGGTGAGCCGGTCGTGCAGGGCTGCGAGTTCGGCGCTGCCTCCCGGCGTGGCGGGTGTCGGGAGGTGGCGGGCGGGGGCCAGGTCCACGTCGTCGTCGAGGAGTTCGATGGCGGGCACCGAGCGGCTGACGCCGGGCCGCTGCGTGAGCGTGCCGTCGCGGTCGAAGGTGCGCCACGCGTCGAGCGCGGTGGAGCGGACGGTCGTCCAGTCGGGCTCCTCGCGGCCGCCGCGGCCACCGTGGTCGTCGCGCGCGCCGCCCGCGTCGGCGAGGTTCGCGGTGTCCACGAGGAGGAGTTCGGGCGAGGCTTGCGCGGCCGCGCCCGCGCCGCCGGGCCTGCGCAGCACCCACAGGTGCAGGGGCACGCCGTAGGGCGGCGCGGCGCCCGCGGGCAGCGCGACGACCGCGCGCAGTGCGCCCCTACGCAGCAGGTCGGCCCGCACGCGGCGGCCCGAGCGTCGGGACGCGGCGGCGGGCGGCATGAGCAGCACGGCGGTGCCGCCGGGCCGGAGTCTGGCGAGCGCGTGCTGGACCCAGGCCAACTCCGACTCGGTGCGCGCGGGGAAGCCGTACTCCCAGCGCGGGTCGTAGGCCAGCTCGTCGTGGCCCCAGTTGCGCTCGTTGAACGGCGGGTGGCAGAGCACGGCGTCGGCGGCGAGGCGCGGGAAGGCGTCGGCGCGCAGCGTGTCGCCCGCGGCGACGGCGATGTGCGCGGTGCCGGGGTCGGTGCACAGCACGAGGCGCAACGCGGTCAGCGCGGCGAGTTCCGGCGCCGCCTCCTGCGCGTAGAGCGCGCCGGAGCGCCCCACGGCGCAGAGCAGCGAACCGGTGCCGGACGCCGGGTCGAGGACGGTGGCGCTGCCGTCGCAGGCGCCGGCGAGCGCGCTCATGAGTCCCGCGGTCTCGGGTGGGGTGAGTGTGTACTGGCGGGGGTTGGCATCGAGGTAGCGGCCGAGCAGGAACTCGAAGGCGCGCGGGGCGCCGAGCTCGCCCGCCAGGTCGGCCGCGCCCCGCAACAGACCTACGGGCGGCAGGAGTTGACCGGCGGACGCCGCGGGTACCGCGGGGCGTTCGTGGTCGGCGGACAGCCGGGGGGCCAGCACCTCCTCCAGCGCGGCGGGCAGGCGCCGCGCGAGCTCCGCGTCGCCGCGCCCGGCGAGCCGGCGCCACTCGGCGGGCCGCTCGCGTACCAGAGCGAGCACGCAGCCGACCCTGACGAGGGCGGCGGCCGCGCCCGCCGGATCGCCGGCCAGCTCCTGCCACACGCGCTCGCGCAGCGGCACCTCCGCGAGCTTGCCCTGGGCCCGCAGCCAGTCCTCGACGTCGCGGAGCGCGAACGAGGGGCTGGTCTCGGTGCCGCCGACGGGCTGCGGGAAGTCGGCGTGCCTGCGCCGCCAGTTGCTGACGGCGGCGCGCCCCACGCCGGCGAGTCTGGCGATCCCGGCGGCCGTGACCTCTGTCGCGTTCTCCGGCACGGGCTGCCTCCCCTGACGAGTCCGATGTCGGGCAGAGCATACAGGCGCACGTCGTAAGCATGGCATTCACAGACGAAAACAGACTGTGCATGAATTTACGTGTTGACTCGGTTCACAGGCTCTGCTGTCATTGACCCACCGCTACACGGGGCGTCTTCGTCCCAGGAGGAGGGGGGACCCATGTCCCAGTACACGCAGGGCCCGCAGGACCCGTACGGGCAGTACGCGGCGGGCCCGCATCCGGCGCCACAGGTGCAGCCGCGGCCACCGGCGCAGGCGCGGAACGGTCTCGGCATCGCGGCGCTGATCCTCGGCCTCGTGGGGGCGATCAGCGGCATCGTCCCACTGCTGTTCTGGCTCGCCGGGGTCCTCGGCCTGATCGCGCTCGTCCTCGGCCTCGCGGGGCGCGGCCGGGCCAAGCGTGGCGGCGCGACGAACAAGGGCGTGGCCACGGTGGGCTCCGTGCTCGGCCTCGTGGCGATGATCGTCGCGGTCATCGGCGCGGTCATCACGTTCCGGGCCGTCGGCGACGCGGTCGACAGCATCGACAAGGCCGCGTCGGGGAGTTCGGCGTCCGCGAGCCCGACCCCCGGCCGCTCGGGCACGCCGAAGGGCAGCGCGGGCCAGGCGGGTTCGACGTCGAAGGACAAGGACAAGGACAAGGACAAGCCGAAGGACAAGGCGCTGGCGCCCGGCGACACCGCCGTGTACGACGACGATCTGAACGTCACGGTCGGCGAGCCGCAGGCCTACTCCCCCGGCCCGTACGCGGCCGGACACAAGGTGGGCAACCACGCCTACAAGGTGACGGTCACGATCACCAACAAGGGCAGCAGGAAGTTCGACGCCACGCTCGCCACCGTGGCCGCACGGGCGGGCGCCGACGGCCGCGAGGCGGCGGAGATCTACGACGACGCCTCGGGCGAGGGCTTCACCGGCCAGGTGCTGCCCGGCAAGAAGGCCACGCAGGTCTTCGCCTTCGACGCCCCGGCGGACGCGAAGGCGCTGACGGTCCAGGTCACGCCCGGCTTCTCCTACAACGAGACGCAGTGGGACCTGCCGCTCTGACACGCCCCGGCCGCACGCCGGGGGCGCGCAGGGGCGGGACGCCGGTGGGGCCGCGGAGGGGGCGGCCCCACCGGCGTGCGCGCCCACGTGCACGTACCGCCGCCCGCGCCGCCCTTTCGGGCGAAGCCGGCCCGCGTCGCGGCTTTCCCGGCCACGGCGCCATTAGAGTCCGGAGCCCGGCAAGGAGCCGGGGCCGCCCCACCGAGGAGTCCACAGATGTCAGCACGGTTGTCAGTGCCGTTGTCCGTGCGCGTGCCCGCGGCCGCGGTCGCGCTCCTCGCGGCGGCCGCGCTGGCGGGCTGTTCCGCGGTCCCCGCGTCCCACACCCGCGACGACCCGAAACCCCCGGCCCGGCGGACACCGACCGCCGCGCCGATCACGTCCGCGCCGGGCACGTCGTCCACCGCCGGCGCGCGGGACGGCCGCGACTACGGCGCCTGCGCGGACGGCGAGTGCCAGATCCTGGTGGACGCGCCCACGGCCGTCCCGGTGCGCCACCGCACGCTGCACGTGTCCGTCACCGGCACGACCGTACGGCTGAGCGAGGCGCACGGCGGCTCGCGGACGAACATGTCGATGGGCGGCACCGGCGGTCACAGCGTGATCAGGACGGACGGCGAGACGGTCGACGTGACGGTGCACCACGTCACCGACGGCGCCGCCGTCCTGGACATCACCTCACCGTGAGGTCCTGCGCACGGCGCCCCGGCACGCGGCCGCCGCCGCTCACGACATGCGGCGTTCGAAGGCCCGCGCCGCGCTGCGGCGACGCGGGTCGAACGCGTCGACCGCGCCCGCCCCGGCGTTGCCAGGACCCCTCTTCCACCCGAGGATCTTGCGGGCGACACCCTTGAGGCGCGGGTGGCCGGGCTTGAGCGTGATCTCGAAGTGCGACTCCTTCGGCGTCGCGAAGTCGCCGCCCCAGGCGACGGCACCGTCGAGTTCGGCGAGGATGTCCCGCACGACGATCAGCTCGTTGGGATACAGGTTGCCCTTCGAACCGACCGGGTACATGGCGGGGCGGATCGCGAGCGCGCTGCCCGACAGGTAGTTCGACTCGTACGCCTCGGCCACCTTGCGATCGGCCCTCCAGCCGTGCACATCGCCGGTGCGCAGCGTGTCGATCTCGTAGTTGTATCTTCGCGCCACGTGCAGCAGCACCGTGGCCGCGTCGCCCTCGGCGAGCGAGACCTTCTCGCCGCTGCCTTCCACGACGAAGCTCGTCGCCCCGTCCAGGACGGGCCAGTTGTTCGCCGACGTGGCCCCCTTCCACGTGCCGGCGTCAGCGACCGTGGCGGCGCGGGCGCCGCCGGCCGTGCCGATGTCGAGCAGCGTGGCGGCGGCCACCGCCGTGGTGCCGGCCCCGATGAACCGGCGCCGTGACAGACCGTCCGTACCGTTCGGTCCCGTCAGATCCATGACCTCTTCTCCCTTCCGAGCATGCTGGTGAGGTGTGCCGCGCCGAACCACAGGAGGACGGCGAGGGCGGCCGCCGCGACGACGGCGCAGCCCACGATGGCCGGATTGACCCAGGCGGGGACCAGGTCGTAGTGCGCGTTGCACTTGTCGTGCAGCGGGAAGAGGCTGCGCCCCTGCTGCTCGTGCGCGGCCCGGTACGCGCCGTCGTACACCTGGTGGTGGCGCAGGCCGCACTCTTCCCTCTCGTCGAGGCCCTCGCTGAGCACGCCCCAGACCCATGACGCGAGTCCCGCGAAGAGCGCGACGGAGCACAGGCGCGTCCACCACATCGGGCGCCGCCACGCCCCGCTGCGCACACCGCGCGCGATGCGGTAGAGGCACACCAGGTTCCACACGAGCCACACGCAGAGCACGGCCGCGGCGAAAAGGATCCCGACTGCTGTCATCCCGACGTTCTACCAGTCACCTCCGCGCGGCACGCGAGCGCGCCGCCGCGAGGTACTTGTCGTGGTTCGCCCGGTACACGGCGGCCTTGCGCTTCTCCGTTCCCATGCGGGCCAGCAGGGCGTCGACGAAGCCCTGCTCGAAGTCGCTCAGCTTGTCGCCGCCTCCCGGCACGTTCTGGTAGGCCGCCGGGAGTACCGCACCCTTCTTGGCGATCAGGTAGGTCTGGGCGGCCGCGAGCTTGACGCCCACCGCCGTGAGGGCGTTGTGTGCCGAAAGCTTGCAGTCCGCGGCGTTGCCCCACCGCTGGGTGAAGTAGTCGTTGAAGCGCGTCAGGCCGCCGCCGCCGTTGTAGAGCGCCGTCACGGCGTCGACGACGGTCGTGCCGCCGAGCACGGCCCGTGCCAGCAGGTAGCCGTCGGCGTCGCCCAGGAGGTCGGTGAAGCCGAACGAGGAGACGACGCCGGGCACCGCGAGCTTGTCGTGCGCGAACTGCAGGGGATCGGCGTACTGCTGTTCCGAGTTGCGCCAGTCGGTCCAGAACGTCATGAGGTCGCCGGCCCAGCCGCCGATGTCCCCGCCGTTGGCGCTCTTCTCGTTGTCCGGCTGGGGCGTTACGAGGTGGGCGTTGGCCGTGGCCATCAGATGCTCGGGGCCGAGGTCGTAACCGGTGAACGGGTCCGTGAACGACGTCCTGACGCTCATGCCGGCGGAGTCGCAGTGGTCGACGAACCCGGTGTCGTAGCCCCCGATGAGGAAGTTCCAGCCGGTGTCCCCGTACGACTGGTGGCGGATGTACTCCATGACGAGTTGGCTGCGCTTGTTGCCGGTGGCCCCGTACGTGCCGGCCAGGTCGTACAGGCGCCCCACGTAGGTGATGAACTCGTCGGCGGGCCCCGTCGGGTCGTTCACCGACGAGACCGCGGGGTCGAGCCCGGAGGCCACGTCGTTGTCCAGGTCGAAGGTGTCGGACCCGTTGGTGACGGTGAACTCCTTGATCTGGTTGAAGGACCAGTTGCGCGGGATGGGGAAGCCGAGGTTGCCCGAGAAGCCCCAGGACATGCCGGAGACGAACGAGAAGCGGGCGGTGGTCTTCGCACTGACCGTGCTGCAGACGTTGCGGGAACCGTACACACCGTGGGTGTACCGCTTGCCCTGGCTCGCGAGCGCGGCCTCGACGCCGTAGAAGTACGGGACGATGGCGCTGTCGATCTCCTCGCCGGTCGCGTCGTAGTCGACGGCGAAGTAGATGGTGGTCCCCCGGTTGAACCCGTACCCGGAAGCGCACTTGTGGGCGTTCAGGCCGTGCTCGTAACCGGTGTCGTACGAGAAGTCCGCGAGCTCGCGCGCGTTGTCCTGGTAGATGGGGAAGACCCTCAGACCGTTGCCGAAGATGATGTCCAGCTCTCCCGGCTTGATCTCCTTGTCGAGGGTCGAGCCCGGGGGGTCGTAGATGTAGCGCCCGACGTAGCGGTAGCCGTGGGCGTGCAGCCACTCGGCCCGGGAAGCGGTGATCTCGAACCGCGTGTCCGACCCGGTCGCGGGCCGGTCCGGGTCGCCCATGGAGACCAGGAGCTGGGACCACGTGCGGAAGTCGCCCTGACCGTTCTCCGTCAGCTTGTTGAATCGCTGGAACGCCGACACCCAATCGGCGAGCTTCGAGTCGAAGCCGGAGCGCCAGGTCGT
Source organism: Streptomyces sp. NRRL F-5126 (assembly GCF_000721265.1). GTDB lineage: Bacteria > Actinomycetota > Actinomycetes > Streptomycetales > Streptomycetaceae > Streptomyces. The sequence goes on from NZ_JOFZ01000001.1 coordinate 140,134, forward strand.
CACCACCTTCTGCCCGCTGTCGTCGTAGGTCGGCGAGTTGAAGACGCACGCGGCGGAGAAGAGCTGGACGAAGACCCCGGAGTCGCCCTGGCCGACGGTGTGGGACTGGAGGCCCGCCTTGGTGCCCGGCCCGAAGTTGCCGTTCGGCGCGGCGATCCCCATCTCGTACTGGAGAGCGATCATCAGCGACTTCTGCACGTCGCGGGAGTAGATGCCGTCGCAGGGGCCGATACTGAACGCGTCGCGGGTCCAGTAGCCGCCGTTGAGCCACTGCTGGATCGTGCGGATGCCGTCGGTCCCGCCGGCGACGACGACATAGGCGTCCATGTTGAGGATGGCCTTGGCGATCTTGGCGTTGACGACGCCGTCACCGCCGATGCCCATGTCACCGCGCAGCTTCTCGACGGCTTCACGCGTGACGCCCGTGAACCATCCCTCGCTTCCGGGCTCCACTGCCCAATACCCCTTGCACCACAGGGCGAACTCGAGCACGGCGACGATGTTGCGGTTCGTGTCCCAGTCGAAGCCGATGTCGCCGAGGGCGTCGAACTTGGCGTAGGTGGTCGGTCCGAACGAGGCGACGACAGGGCTGATGCCCAGCTCGTGCTGGAGGGCCATGATGAGGGAGTCCATGGTCCCCCACCCTGTTTTGCCGTCCTCCGCGCAGGGCACGTAGCCCGCCACGCTGCCGTAGTTGGCGTTCACCCACTTCTGGGCTCTGAGGACTTGCTCGTCTGCCACGGATGGATCCTCTCGTTCGTGTTGAGGGTTGACGGTCGGCGGCATGGCGGCGCCACGGAGCGGAGGCGGGGCGCAGAGGGCGGCAGGCAGAGAGCGGACGGCACGCGCATGATCGCCGCGCCCCCCGCCGCGGCCGTGTGCCGCCGCGCGGCCGACCGGTGGCAACCTTAGGGCGCGCGGACTGTGCCGGGTAGGGGACGAGGGCTGTCACCACACGCAAGCACGCCGGCGATGTTCGTTTCCTCGCCCACTTCAGGGGAAGGGAACCCTGGACACAGGGGTCGAGAGGAGCACCCGGTGGCCCATGTCTTCCTTTCCTACGTGCGCGAGAACAGCGACGTGGTGGATCGCCTGGCGGACGCGCTGAGGGCCTTCGGCATCGAAGTCTGGCTGGACCGGGACCGCCTGCGGCCGGGTAGCCGCTGGAGCGACGCCATCCGCGGGGCGATCGCCGACGGGGCATTCTTCATCGCCTGCTTCTCCGAGGAGTACTTCCAGCGTGAGAAGACCTATATGAACGAGGAACTCACCCTCGCTGTGGAAGAGTTGAGGCAACGCCCGGTCGACCGGTCCTGGTTCATCCCGGTGCTGCTCGACGACTGCGCCCTGCCGGGCCGGAGCATCGGCGGCGGGGAGACGCTGCGTTCGATCCACGCTGTGTCCCTGCACCACGACTGGGACGAGGGGATCCAGCGCATCGTGTCCGTGATCAGCCCGCCTGCCGGTCTGATCCACCAGCTCGTGCGGCAGCTCTCCGCGGACTCCGCCCGGGCGCGGATCCGGGCAGCGGACAGTCTCGGACGGATGGGCAGCGCGGCCGAGCACGCCGTCCCGGACTTGCGGGCCCTGCTGTCGGACCCGAACGAGACGGTCCGCGCAGCCGCGGCCGATGCGTTGGGCAGCATCGGCGAGGTCGGCCAGGAAGTGGTCGTCCGGCTCCTCAGCATCACGGGCGACGACGGCCACCCCTCCTATCCGCGCGCCCACGCCAGTCGAGCCCTCATCAAGATCGGTGCGGCCGCTGTGCCCTACGTCATTGCCGCACTGGGAGAGCGCACCGGCCGCAATCGTGAGGCCGCCATAAAGACGCTGGCCGAGATGGGCGAGGTCGCGGTGCCCGCGGTCACCGCCGCGCTGACCAGCGACAACGAAGCTGTCCGCGTCGGTGCCGCGGAGGTGCTCGGGAGAGCGGGAGCCCCGAGGCAAGATCCCGCACGGTCCGCGCTGCCCGGGCTGCTCCACATGCTGGCGTCAGAAGACGCGTTCGAAGCCGCGACGGCGGCCAACGCCCTTGGCACGTTGGGCGATCCCGCTGCGGTCCCCGCTCTCGTGAAGGCGCTCGCGGACAGCAACTACCTGTGCGGCTGCGCCGCTCTCGCCCTTGGCCGGATCGCCGTACCGGCCGCAATAGAGCCATTGGTCGGCCTGCTGCGCGATCCTGACAAGTTCTGGGTGCCCCGAGGGGCAGCCGCAGTGGCACTCGGCGACATGGGCACCGCTGCCCGGGAAGCGCTCCCGGCGTTGTCCGAGGCGGCGGAGTACGACACCGAGTCGCCGGGAGAGACGTGGCACGTACTGTGCCAGGAGGCGGTGGCTGACGCGATCAACCGCATCCGCGATCCGTCCGCCCCATCAGCCCTCACCGGGCACGGCTACCGGTACGAGATGTGGGGCCGGTACTGAGCCGCGAGCGCGCTGCCGCAGCGAAGCGGCGGCCGCCGGACCACTGGGGTTCACGTGCCGCACTGCCGCAGCATCATGGACTTGTCCGCCGCCGTCACCGGGAGCTCGTACTTGAGCGACACCTGCGCGAAGCGCACCGCGTACGAGCAGCGGATCGCCTTGTTCGGCGGAAGCCACGACGCGGGGCCCGAGTCGCCCTTCGAGCCATTGGTGGGCCCGTCGACGGGGATGAGGTTGAGCGGGTCGTTGGCGATCTGCTCCCGCCTGTCCTTCGTCCAGTGCGCGGCGCCCATCTGCCAGTCGTACGACAGCGGCATGACGTGGTCGATCTGCACGGCCGTCGCCTTGGTCTTGCGCCAGTGGATCGTCTCGGCCGTGTACGGGTCGTGCAGCGTCATCGACGTCACCACGCAGTCGGATCCTGACCGGTACCGCACGTCATGGCCGTCGCGTTTGAGCACGTCGTCGCGGGTGTCACAGCCGTTGTGCGCGTCCGGTACGCCGTTCGCCGAGTCCATCCACGCGTAGCCGAACGCGTCCCGGTCGTATCCCGTCTTCGGGCCGCGGCCCTTGGTGGCGACCTGGGATATCACGCGGCGCCCCCTCGCGAGGTCGGCGGCCGATGTGAGGGGTGCGAGGCCCGGCTTCGTGCCGTCCGGGTTGGCGAGCGGGCTGACGCCGAAGCCGCCGCCGGCATCAGCCGGTTCATCACCCCCGCCGGTCGGCGCCGCGGCACCGGGCGGCGGGGGCGACGGCGTGTCCGAGGCGCCGCCGCCCGCCAGGTCGGCCCTGCATCCGCCGATCAGCAGCGTCGCCGCCGCCACCGCGACGGCCGGTACCGCTCGCCGCCCGCGCACGTTCCGTCGTGGCGCCATCGCCCCGCCCCTCCCACGTCACCCGCTCCGCCCGGCCCTACGGATATCTGCTACCCGCCGGGGAGGAGCAACCGCACACGAACATTCGCACGATCGTTCGTCCTTACGAGCCCAGGATCGTCGCCAGGAACTCTCCCGTCCAGGAGAGCAGTTCTCGGCCCACCACGGGCTTGCCGCCGATCTTGCCGGTCGTCGGGCGCGGCACCAGGATCTGCTTCGCCGGCGCCTTGATGACGGTGCGCGGGTGCAGCCGCTTGAGGCGCAGCTCCTGCGACTCGCGCAACTCCACAGGAGCGAAGCGGATGTTGCTGCCCTGCAGCACGATCTCGGCCACGCCGCAGGCACGCGCCAGCATCCGCAGTCCGGCGACGAGCAGCAGGTTCTCGACCGGCTCGGGCAACTTGCCGTAGCGGTCGGTCAGTTCCTCGCGCACCGCCTTGATGTCGTCCTCCGAGGACGCCGAGGCGATCGCCCGGTACGCCTGCAGGCGCAGCCGCTCACCGGGCGCGTAGTCGTGCGGGACGTGCGCGTCGACGGGCAGCTCGATCTTGACCTCGATCGGCGGCTCCTCCTGCACCCCGCCGTCCACAGCGGCCCGGTAGTCGGCGACGGCCTCGCCGACCATCCGCACGTAGAGGTCGAAGCCGACGCCCGCGATGTGTCCCGACTGCTCGCCGCCGAGCAGGTTGCCCGCGCCGCGGATCTCCAGGTCCTTCATCGCGACGTACATGCCCGCGCCCATCTCGGTGTGCTGCGCGATCGTCGCGAGCCGCTCGTGCGCGGTCTCCGTGAGCGGCTTCTCCGGCGGGTAGAGGAAGTACGCGTACCCGCGCTCGCGGCTGCGGCCCACGCGGCCGCGCAGCTGGTGCAGTTGGGAGAGGCCGAAGTTGTCGCCGCGCTCCACGATAAGGGTGTTCGCGTTGGCGATGTCGATGCCGGACTCCACGATCGTCGTGGAGACCAGCACGTCGAACTTCTTCTCCCAGAAGTCCACCACGACCTTCTCCAGGGCCTGTTCCGACATCTGGCCGTGCGCCGTCGCGATCCGCGCCTCGGGCACGATCTCGCGGAGCTTGGCCGCCGCGCGGTCGATGGACTCGACGCGGTTGTGGATGTAGAACACCTGGCCCTCGCGCAGGAGTTCGCGCCGGATCGCCGCGCCGATCTGCTTGTTCTCGTACGGGCCGACGAACGTGAGGACGGGGTGGCGCTCCTCGGGCGGTGTGGTGATCGTCGACATCTCGCGGATGCCGGTGACGGCCATCTCCAGGGTGCGCGGGATCGGTGTCGCGGACATCGTGAGCACGTCCACGTTGGCGCGCAGCTTCTTCAGCTGCTCCTTGTGCTCGACGCCGAAGCGCTGCTCCTCGTCGACGATGACGAGCCCGAGGTCCTTGAACTTCGTCTCCGACGAGAACAGCCGGTGCGTGCCGATGACGATGTCGACGGCGCCCTCGTGCAGCCCCTGGAGGGTGGCCTTCGCCTCCGTGTCGGACTGGAAGCGCGACAGCGCCTTCACGGACACGGGGAACTGCCCGTAGCGCTCGCTGAACGTCGCGAAGTGCTGCTGCACCAGCAGCGTCGTGGGCACGAGGACGGCGACCTGCTTGCCGTCCTGGACGGCCTTGAACGCGGCACGCACCGCGATCTCCGTCTTGCCGTAGCCGACGTCGCCGCAGATCAGCCGGTCCATCGGGACCGTCTTCTCCATGTCGTCCTTGACCTCGGCGATGGTGGAGAGCTGGTCGGGCGTCTCGACGTAGGGGAAGGCGTCCTCAAGCTCGCGCTGCCACGGCGTGTCGGTGCCGAACGCGTGTCCCGGCGCCGCCATGCGCGCCGAGTACAGCTTGATCAGGTCGGCGGCGATCTCCTTGACGGCCTTCTTGGCGCGTGCCTTGGTCTTCGTCCAGTCGGCGCCGCCGAGCCTGTGCAGCGTCGGGGCCTCGCCTCCGACGTACTTGGTGACCTGTTCGAGCTGGTCGGTGGGGATGTAGAGCCGGTCGCCCGGCTGTCCGCGCTTGGCGGGCGCGTACTCCACGAGCAGGTACTCGCGGGTGGCGCCCTGCACGGTGCGCTGCACCATCTCCACGTAGCGGCCCACGCCGTGCTGCTCGTGGACGATGTAGTCGCCGGCCTCCAGCGTCAGCGGGTCGATGGCCTTGCGGCGGCGCGTCGGCATCCGCGCGCCGTCCTTGCCCGCGGCCTTCTGCCCCGACAGGTCCGTCTCGGTGAGGACGGCGAGCCGCAGCGCCGGGTCGACGAGCCCGTTGTCGATGGAGCCGCAGGCCACGTGTACGACGGACGGGGCGATCTCGGTGAGCCCGCCCTGCTCGGGGGTGTCGAGGCGGGCGGCGATGCCCTCGCCGCGCAGCACCTCGACCGTGCGGGACGCGGTGCCGTGGCCCTCGGTGACGTAGACGGTGCGCCAGCCGTCGGAGAGCCACCCCTTGGTGTCGGCGAGTGCGCGCGCCGTGTCGCCGCGGTACGTCTCGGGCGCGTGCATGCCGAGGGTGAGGGTGTCGTCACCGTCGTCGGCGCCGTCGCCCGCGTCCAGGGCGAACGGGGAGACCGACCACCACATCATGCCGATCTCGCGGGCGTGCTCGCGCACGTCGGCGACCGGCCAGAGGGAGGCCGCGCCGACATCGATGGGCGCGGCCGTCCCCGCGGGCCCCTCGTCGTCCTGGCCGCCCGCCATCGCGGTGGCGGCCCAGGAGGCCTGGAGGAACTCCTGGCTGGTGGCGACGAGGTCGGCGGCCCTGGTGCGCACGCGCTCCGGGTCGCACACCACGGTCATGGCGCCCGCGGGCATCACGTCGAGCAGCAGCTCCATGTCGTCGACGAGGACGGGGGCGAGCGACTCCATGCCCTCGACGGCGATGCCCTCGGCGATCTTGCCGAGCAGCTCGCCGAGCTCGGGGTGGTCCTCCGCGAGGGCGGCGGCACGCGCCCGTACCTGCGCGGTGAGCAGCAGCTCACGGCACGGTGGCGCCCACAGGCCGTACTCGGCGACCTCGAGCGACCGCTGGTCGGCGATCTTGAAGTAGCGGATCTCCTCGACGTCGTCGCCCCAGAACTCCACCCGCAGCGGGTGCTCCTCGGTGGGCGGGAAGACATCGAGGATCCCGCCGCGCACGGCGAACTCGCCACGCTTCTCGACCAGTTCGACGCGCGAGTAGGCGGCGGCCGCGAGCGCCTCCGTCACGTCCTGCAGGTCGGCGCTCTGCCCGGTGCGCAGCGCCACGGGCTCCAGGTCGCCGAGCCCCTTGACCTGCGGCTGCAGCACGGAGCGTACGGGCGCGACCACGACGGACACGGGCCCGGTGGCCGGGTCGTCCTGCGCGGGGTGGGCGAGCCTGCGCAGCACGGCGAGGCGGCGGCCCACGGTGTCGGAGCGCGGTGAGAGCCGCTCGTGCGGCAGTGTCTCCCACGACGGGTACTCCACGACGGCGTGCTCGTCGACGAGCGACCTGAGCGCGGCGGCCAGGTCCTCCGCCTCGCGCCCGGTGGCCGTCACGGCCAGCACCGGCCGCTTGGCGTCGCGCGCGAGCGCGGCCACGGCGAAGGGGCGCGCGGCGGGCGGCCCGACGAGGTCGACGTGGTGGCGGTTCCCGTCGGCGGCGGCCTTGACCGCTTCCACGAGCGCCGCGTCGCGACCAACGGCGTCCAGCAGACCGTGCAGGCTCATGAAGAATTCCGTCCGGCAGGCAACACGAAGGACCCGACACGTGTCACGGGCCGGGGGTTCCAGGGTACGACTACGCCGCACCCGGCCGCTCGGGCCGGGTCGCGCGGCCCCCGGCCGGGCCCGGGAGCGCAGCACGCACGCGCCCGCCCCCGGCCGGTGCGCCTGGTGGCGTCCGGCCGGGGGCGGGTGCCCCTCCGTGGTTCCCACAGCGCCGCCGTCGGTCGGGCGGCGGCGCTCCCCCGGGGTGGGCTGTTCGGTGACGGACTGCTCGGTGACCAGTTGCTCGGTGACGTGCTACTCGGTGGCGATCGCGTTCAGGACGTTCATGCGCCCCGCGCGGAACGCCGGGAACAGGGCCGCGAGCAGACCGACGAACGCCGACGCCACGAAGACCCCGGCGATCGTGGGCCACGGGATGGACAGCACGTCGAGCCCCTCAAGCGCGAGGAGCTTCTGGGCCGCCGTGCCCCAGCCCATCCCGAGGCCGAGGCCGACCGCCGCGCCGAACAGGGCGATCACCACCGACTCGAGACGGATCATGCGGCGCAGCTGGCGGCGGGAGAGGCCGATGGCGCGCATCAGCCCGATCTCGCGCGTCCGCTCCACCACCGACAGGGCCAGCGTGTTCACCACTCCGAGCACCGCGACGACGATCGCCAGCGCCAGCAGGCCGTACACCAGGTTCAGCAGCTGCCCGATCTGGTCGCGCAGCGTCTTCTTGTAGTCGGTCTGATCGCGCACCGTGTACTGCGGATACGGCTTGAGGGAGTGCTTGAGCGCCGTGTACGCCTGCTTCTCCTTGCCGTCCTTGGCCGCCGCGAACATCATCATGTTTCCGGGCATGCGATCCGCCGGCACGTACCGGCGCGCCGTCGTGATGTTCGTGTACATCACGCCCGAGTCGATGACGCCGTCGTCGGAGGTGACGGCCGCGACCCTCAGGTGTGCCGTGCGGCCGCCCGCGAACGCGACGGTCAGCGTGTCGCCGGCCTTCACGTGCGCGGCCGTCGCGTACTTCTCCCCCACCGACATCGCGTTCTTTCCGTACGCGGCCTGAAGCGACCCCTGCTTCGTGTCGCGCCGCAGGTCGGACGCGTACGACGGGTCGGCGGCGACCAGCGGCGCGTGCTTCTTCACCGTGCCACCGGGCGCGGTGACGGTCGCGTCCATCGACTTGTACCGCGTGACGTGGTCGAGGTACGGCGCCTTCTCCAGCGCCGCCTGCGCCTGCGGCACGATCGGCTGCCCCGTGTCGGACTGGACGATGAAGTCCGCGCCGACCGACCTGTCGAGCTGGTCCGTCGCCGAGGCGACCATCGAGGAGCCCACCACGGACAGGCACGCCACCAGCGCGAGCCCGATCATCAGCGCCGCTCCGGTCGCCCCCGTGCGCCGCGGGTTGCGCAGCGCGTTGCGCTCCGCCATCCGCCCGACGGGACCGAACACCCGCAGCACGACAGCGCTCAGCAGCCGCACCACCACGCCCGCGAGCAGCGGGCCGACCACCACGAACCCGATGAGCGTCGCCACGATGCCCAGGCCGAGGAACGGGGACGCCGCGCCCGCCCCGTCCTGCTGCGTCGACACGTACAGCGCCAGGCCGCCCGCCAGCGTGAGGACCAGGCCGAGGGCTCCGCGCACCCGGCCGGCGCGCCCGTCCGCCGGGGTGCCCGCGTCGCGCAGCGCCGCCATCGGCGAGATGCGCCCGCCGCGCCGCGCGGGGATCCACGCCGCCACGACCGTCACCACGATGCCGAGCAGCAGGCCCACCACCGGCGTGCGCCACGTCACGGTGAGGTCCTGCGTCGACAGGTCCATGCCCGCGGCGCCCATCACCTTCATCAGCAGCACCGCGAGGCCGACGCCCGCCGCGACCCCCGCCACGGAGCCCACGACGCCGAGCAGCACGGCCTCCGTCAGCACCGACCTGTTGATCTGCTTGCGGCTCGAACCGAGCGCGCGCATCAACCCGATCTCGCGGGTGCGCTGGGCGACCAGCATCGAGAACGTGTTGACGATCAGGAAGATGCCGACGAGAAACGCGATCCCGGCGAAGCCGAGCATCGCGTACTTGATCACGTCGAGGAAGGAGCCGATGTCCTTCTTGTTCGCGTCGGCCGCCTCCTTCTGCGTCTGGATCTTGTACGTGCCCGAGCCTGCGAGCGTCTTCGCGACGTCGCGTTTGAGGGCCGCGTCGCTGACGCCCTTGGCCGCCGTGACGTTGATGCTGGTGAACCGGTCGGTGGTGCCGAGGAGTTCGCGCTGCGCGCTGCGGGTGTCGAAGGTGACGATGGCCGCGCCCGGGTTCGTCACCTTGAACGTCGCGATGCCGGAGATCCGTGCGGAGAAGTCGCCGCCGGCCGTGATCGTGCGCAGTGTGTCGCCGATGGCCAGATGGTGTTTCTTCGCGGTGTCCGCGTCGACCATCACCTGGCCGCCGCGGGTGGGCCGGTGGCCCGACGTCACCTCCATCGAACGCGCGTCGGTGGACGTCCAGTTGCCGGCGATCGTCGGCGCACCGCTCGCCGCGCCGACGTTCTTGTCGTGGTCGTCGACGACGGTGACGCTCTGGCTGGAGACACCGCCCTCGGCGGATGCCACACCCTGCACCGCCCTGACCCGCGCGAGTACCGACGCGGGCAGCGAGTCCGGCTTGCCGGTCTCCGGCCCGGAGTCGCCCGCCGGCGCGTCCTTCGGGCCGACCGTCACATCGGACGCCGTCACCGCGAAGATCTTGTCGAACGTGGTGTTCATCGTGTCCGTGAACACGAGCGTGCCCGACACGAACGCCACGGAGAGCAGCACGGCGACCGCCGAGAGCGCCATCCGCCCCTTGTGCGCCAGGAAGTTGCGCAGCGACGTCTTCAGGATCGTCACGACGTACGCCCCCGCGCCTCGAAGTGCTTCATGCGGTCGAGCACCGACTCCGCGGTCGGCCGGAACATCTCGTCGACGATCCTGCCGTCCGCGAGGTACAGCACACGGTCCGCGTACGACGCGGCGACCGGGTCGTGCGTGACCATCACGATGGTCTGGCCCAGCTCGTCGACGGACGTGCGCAGGAAACCCAGCACCTCGGCGCCCGCGCGCGAGTCCAGGTTGCCCGTCGGCTCGTCACCGAAGATGATCTCCGGGCGGGCGGCCAGCGCACGCGCCACGGCCACGCGCTGCTGCTGCCCGCCGGACAGCTGCGTCGGCCGGTGCTTCAGCCGGTCCGCGAGACCCACCGTCTCCACGACCCGCCGCAGCCACGCCTCGTCGGGCTTGCGGCCCGCGATGTCCATCGGCAGTGTGATGCGCCCCGTACGCCTTGACGACGCCCCGCGCCCGCGCCGCGACAGCCGTGGGCCCTCCCGTCCCCCCGCGCCTGGGTGTGCTCACAGCCGTAGTCACGGTATGTCTCCTATGTCAGTGGTCTTCCGCCGGTCCAAGTCTTCTGCGTCCAGGGGGTGCGGCGCGCTGGTGCGCAGCGCAGTGTTTTCCCTCGGGTTTCCCCCACCCCACTGCTGCGGCCTGCGGGCCCCCTGGACCCGAGCGGTAAAGACCACGTTAAGGATCGCCGCCCCACCGCCACGTCCTCCGGCGGGACGAACGGACCCTGGGCAGGAGTGAGGAGATACCCCTAAGGGCAGTCCACCCCCGGGTTGAGCCCGGGGGTGGAGGACGGCGGGAGACGTGCAGGCGGGCGGCCGATGGCCGCAGAACGCACCGCCGCCCCGGCCCCCAGCGCCGAACGCGACGGGGAGACCGGGGCGGACCGGACGGGAACCGGCCTAGAGCAGGCCGTCCCACATCTGTTCGAGCAGTACCGACCACCAGCTCTCCGGCGACGACAGCGCCGCCGGATCGAGCGCCGCCAACTGCGCCTGGAAATCGACCGTCCAGCGCCCCGCCTGCTCGGGCGTGAGGCCGAACCGCAGCCGCCACATCCGGCCGAGCATCGCCATGCACCGTACGAACTGCGGCAGCCCCGAGTTCACGAACTGCGGCGACGCGGGCGCCCCACCGGGCCCCGCCTCCACCGGCACGGCCATGATGTGCGCCGTGCCGTACTGCACGCACAGCGACCGGCCGAAGTCCGTGCCCACCACCAGGTACGACGACGCGTCGGACGCCGCCTGCACCTGCCGCTGCGCCGCGATCTCCGCGAGCGTGGGGATCACCGGTTGCGCCGGCTGCGCCCAGAAGAACGGCCCGAAGTCTGCGGGCAGCCCCGCCCACACGAGCGTCTGCGCCACGATCTCCGGCACGCCCTGCCGGGACACCGCGTTCTGGTCGTAACGGCAGATGCCCTGCGGGCCGAACGCGCCCAGCATCTCCTGCTGGATCGCCTCGGGCGGCACCGGCGGCGCGGGCGGCACAGGCGGCAGCGGGGCACGCACCGGCGCGGGCCGCGCGGGCCCATCCGCGACCTGGTGCAACTCGCCCTGGTGCGTCAGCAGATGCCGCATGCCCTGCTGCCGGCTCGCGTGGTCCTGCCCGTACGGTGCCACGCTCGTGATCCGCACCTGCGGCCACATCTCGCGGATCATCCGCGCGCAGTAGCCGCCGGGCAGCTCGCACGACTCCAGCTCCGTGTGCAGTTCAAGCACTTGCTGCGGCGGCACGTTCATGGCGCGCAGCTCGTGCAGCAACTGCCACTCCGGGTGCGGAGTCCCGGGCGCGGAGCGGCGGATCAGGCGCGCCTCGGAGCCGTCGGGCGCGCGGTAGCGCAGCACGGCCTGGTAGCCGGGGCCGACGGTCGGCACGCCGGGCGGCGTCTGCGGATACCCGTACGCGGCGGGCTGCGGCACGCCGGGCTGCACGGGCGGCGGCGACCCCGCGCCCTGCGGCGCTCCGGGCGGCGGCGGAGGCGGCACCGGCCCGCTGCCGCCCGGCTGGTGCGGGTCGGCGAACACGGTCGCCGCGTGGTGCACGCCGGGCGGGTTCGGCGGCCCGGGAGGCCGCGGCCCCTCGGGGGCGCCCTCCAGCGAGGGCGCGAGCTGCGTCGGCACGTAACCGCCCGCGACACCCGGCGCGCCCGGGGGCCCGGGGGGCGGCGGCGTGGCCGCCATGCCGCCCGCCGGGGCATTCCCGGCCGCGGGCGGCAGCGGGGCCGACGGGTGCGGCTGCGCGGCGCTGGGCGCGGGCGTGCCACCGGGGGTGGGGGGCACGGCCGGCTCGACCGAGGTCGGCGGCAACTGGCTGCCGCCGTCCATCAGCGCGGTGGGCACATCGGGGCCCACGGCGGGCGGCGCCGCGCCGTCGCCGCCGGCGCCAGGGACGGGCGGCGAGAAGACCGTGGCGGGCAGCGGCACCGACCCGCTGTCGGACGGGCCGTTGGTGTCGGTCCCCTCCCACGGAGTCGCACCGCCGGGCGCGGCCCCGGCCGCCGGTGCGGCCTGCGGAGCAGCCGCCGCGGGAGCACCCGCGCCGGGCCCCTCGGCAGACGACTGACCGGAGGCCTGGGCCGCGCCAGGCAGCGAACCGGCGCTCGTGCCGGGACCCGAGACCGAGCCGCCGGAGCCCGGGCGCCCGTCCGACGCCGCAGGCGCCCCCGCGGCGGTGCTCCCGGCAGGCACAGGACCGGAGGGCGCCGCACCCGGCAACGAGCCCGGACCCGCAGCCGTGGCCTGGGTCGCACCCGGGCCGGAGCCCGGGCCCGAACGCCCGTCCGGAGCCGGGGCGCCGGGCGATCCCGCAGCCGCCGAGGGGCCGCCCTGGCCCGGAGCGCCGTCCGAAGCCGCCGCAGGCGCCGCTCCACCGATCCCCGGCCCGGAGGCGGGGCCGGAACCCGCGACAGGAGCCGCGCCCGCACCCGGAGCCGGGGCCGAAGGGCCGACCGGCGCCGCAGCCGAAGCCGACGCCGCAGAAACGCCACCACCGGAACCCGGCCCGGACGCCGACCCGGAACCCGGGGCGGGAGCCGCGCCCGCACCCGCGCCCGGGGCCGAAGGGCCGACCGGCGCCGCAGCCGAAGCCGACGCCGCAGGAACGCCACCACCGGAGCCCGAGCCGGACACCGGCCCGGAACCCGGGGCGGGAGCCGCGCCCCCACCCGCGCCCGGGGCCGAAGGGCCGACCGGCTCCGGCACCGCAGCCGAAGCCGCCGCAGGAACGCCACCGCCGGAGCCCGGCCCGGACGCCGACCCGGAACCCGGGGCGGGAGCCGCGCCCCGCGGCGCCGCCGCGTCCGCGCGGTGGTCCGGGATGCCCAGCTTGTCCGCCGCCTCCTGCAGCCACTCCGGGGGCGTGAGCAGGAACGACGTCTGGTTCAGGTCGATCCGCTCCGGAGCCTTCGGCGCGGGGGCGGATCCACCCACCGCCCCGTACTCCTCCTCGTACCTGCGGATCACCTCGCCCACCGAGACCCCGGGCCACAGCGACACGTCGCCGCTGTCACGCGCGATCACCAGCCGCTGCCGTCCGCCACCGCCGACGGGCCCGCCCTCGCGGTCCTGCGACCACACCACGAAACCCAGATCGAACTCCCGCACCAGCACCTCACGGTGCTGGTAGGCGGGCAGGCCGCCGTTCACCCACTCCTCGCCGCGCTCCTGCGCCTGCGCGAACGTCACCATCCCGCGCTCACCCCTCCACCGGGACGGCGCGCGCGAAGCCGCCGTCCACCATCAGGTTCGCCACGGTCTCCAGCTCGGGCGGGCTGCCCGCGAGCCGCTCGAGGAACGCGTCGAAATCGTCACCGCACGGCAGCAGCAGCCGCTCCATGCGCTCCTGGACGTCCATGCCATCCCGGTCGCGGGCGTCGTCGTACGGGCAGAACCAGACCGACCCGAGCCGGTCCCCCCTGACCTTCACCGCCAGGATCCCGCCCTGCACGAACGCGACCCCCAGGAAGTCCTTCGTCAAATGGTCGCGCAGGCACTTGTTCACGTACACGAGATCGTTGACGGCCGCCTCGTCGCGCACCGAGAAGAACGGCTGGTCCACCAGCAGCCCCAACTCGGCGTCCAGCGCCACGCCCACCGGAGCGCATCCGCCCGCCGCCTTCAAGAACGACCGGTAGGCGCCCGGCAGCCGGTACCCGAGCTCCTCCTCCGCGCCCGCCACCAGCTCCTCGCCGACCGGCAGCCCGCCCTTCGGCAGCCCGAAATGCGCCGGCCGCGTCTCCTGCAAGGGGCGCGTGCCCCGCTTCGCCAGGTCGACCGGCGCCGTCGCGAGACCACCGTGGTGCCGCAGCAGCGCCTTCACCTCCACCGGCACGAGCAGCAGCCTGCGCGAACCCGCCTCGTGGTGCCACGTCCAGCCGTGCGGCGTCGCCACCGCCGGGATCGTGTCCCACAACTCGTGCCCCGCCGCGCTCGACGCCGCGTTCGCCGACACATAGTCCGTCAGCCGCAGTTCGTCCACCCCGAACCCCGCCGGGGGCTCCGCGATCTCCGCCACCGCACGCGCATACGGCGCGAACCGCGGGTAACCGCCGCCGTCGACCCGCACACCCGCCGGATACCTGGCCGCCCGCACCGGATCCGGAAAACGCACGAGCTGCCCCGCGTAGGCCGCGTTCGGTGGCGCGGCGTGCTGCCCGAGCCGACCTGTCGTCATGGCGCTTGCCCCCTGCTGATGCTGGCTGTTGCGGCACAGCCTATGCGGTGGGACGGCGCCGCGGACCTGCGCGGCCACCCCCCGCGGCCGGCCCGTGCCCGGCGGGGCCACGCACCGCGGCACGAAACACCCGCACCTGTCACCAACTGTCACGATCGCGTGACCGTACGCCGACGGCACGCCACGAAGTTCGCCCCCGCTACCCGATCTGCCCCCACATTTGGCAGGCTGTTCCCGCGCACCGGGGGACGTGAGCCCGCACACGACGCACAGCGGGCACGGGAGGGTACGGACATTGCACACGGCACAAACGGACACCGAGACAGACGCACGGACCGACGCTCAGGCAGGCGCGCGGCCCGCCGCACAGGGCGACCCCAGACTGGGCTGGAGCAGCACGCAGCCCGACCCCGCGCCCCACCCGGGACACCGCCGCGACGGCATCCTGCCCGCCGTCGCCGCCGCGCTCTCCGTCCGCGGCCAGACCCTCACCTGCACCGCGGGCAAGGCCGACCAGCCGCCCCGGCTGCACCCCCTCGTCCAGGACTTCCTCGACACGCTCGCCACCGCCCAGCGGGAACGGTTCACCGGACGCTGCCCCGAAGCGATCCTGCTCTCGCGCCACCTCACCGCCGCCGAAGCCGACCGTTCCAAACGCGCCCGCAAGAAGCCCCTCACCCAGGGCGAGGCCAGGCGCTCCCTCAAACACGCCAAACTCACCGCCCGACGCATCCGCGAGGACGGCGACCCCCTGCACGGCGGCTACGCGCCGCCCTGCCGCTCCTGCGCACCGCTCCTCGACCACTTCGGGGTGCGCCACGTCGACCCCTCCGACCACGCCGCCACGGACTGACCCGCACGGCCCCTCGCGACGAGCGCCCGGCACAGGCACCGGCACAGGCACCGGCACCGGCACCGGCACCGGCACACCGAAGCAGAACAGAAGAACGGCAGAACGGCTGACCCATGCCCGACCTCTCCACCACCCGCTTCCCCGTCCCCGTCGACGCCGCACTGCGCGACGCCGGCTGGCAGCCAGGACGCTGGGACATCAAGCAGGCCGAGGAGTGGGCCGACACCGTCAGCGCCCACATCACCCCCGCGGGGCACCGCCACCGCGTCTTCCCCGCCGCCGTCGAAGCCTGGGCCGAATTCGGCAACCTCACCATCGCCCCCCTGGGCCCCGGCCGCCAGATCGCCCCCGCGACAGTCCGCATCGGCCCGCTCGCCGGCCTCCACCTCGCCCGCACCCTCTCCGACCTCGGACGCTCCCTCGACACCGAGATCAGCCCGCTCGGCGAGGAGGGCGACGCCCAGGCCGTCCTCGCCATCGACCGCACCGGCCGCGTCTACAGCATCGACCACACAGGCGACTGGTACCTCGGCCCCGACATCGACACCGCGCTCGGCACCCTGCTCACCGGCCTCGAACCCGCCAGACTCACCCCCGGCACGGACTGACCGCACCCCCGAGAGGCACGCGGACCCGTTCCGCCGCACCATGGGAACGGGCGACACCCGCCCACCCGGAACGCTCCCCAGGAGCGGGGCGGACGCCGACGCGAGCCAGCCCGGGAGGCCGCGATGCACACCTTCCGCGAACCGAGCGGCGGACCTCCCATGATCAGCGAATCGGGGCGCGTCGCCCAGACCGCGCTCAGCGCCAACGGCATGGGCGTCTTCCTCTGGGACGTGAACACCGGGGTGATGCGGTACAACGACGCCGGCCTCGCCGTCATGGGCATCAGCCCCCACGAATGGGACGGCAGGCTCGAAACCCTCGGTGAACGCATGGTCGACACAGAGCTCCCCGCCGTCCAGGCACGCGTCGAACGCGCACTCGCGGACGGAACCAGCTTCAGCCTCTACTTCCGCGTACGGCTCCCCGGCAACTCACTGCGCTGGACCCACACACAAGGCCGAGTCGTCTCCGACGGGCAAGGCCGGCCCTCCCGCGTCATCGGCATCATCAGGGACGCCAGCCAGGAACTCCTCGCCGTCGACCAGACGGAACAAGTACGCAAGGCACGCAGCGACCGGCGCCGCCAAGCCGCCATCGCCGGCTCGCTCAACGAGGCGCTCGCCGGCGCCGTCACCGTCAGCGACGTCGCACAAGCCGTCACCAGCACCGAACTCCTCCACCAACTCGGCGCCGCCACCATCGCACTCGGCCTCGTCGACGACGGCCGGGTCGTACCCGCCGGATCCAACAACCTGCCCGACAACTGGGTGCAGAACGTCCACCTCGGACGCTTCGACGAACCACTCCCCCTCAGCGACGTCATCCGCACCGGCGAACCCGTCTTCATCACCAGCCGCGAGCAGTACATCGAGAAATACCCGGCCCTGCGGCCCCTGCTCGCCCAGATCCCCGACGCCACCGCCGCCGCCTACCTGCCCCTCATCGCCCACGGCTCACCCATCGGCGCCATCGGACTCTCCTACAACGGCAAAGCACACTTCACCCAGGACGAACAGACCGTGCTCACCGCCGTCAGCACCACCATCGCCCAATCGCTCCAACGCGCCCTGCTCTACGACAGCGAACACGAACTCGCCAGCGGACTCCAAGCGGCCATGCTCCCCCAGACCATGCCCCACGTACCCGGCGTCGACCTCACCGTCCGCTACCGCCCCGCGCACCCCCCGGGAGACGTCGGCGGCGACTGGTACGACGCCATCCTCCTGCCCGGCGGCCAGATCGTCGCCGTCGTCGGCGACGTCGAAGGACACGACGTCACAGCCGCCGCCGTCATGGGCCAACTACGCATCGCACTCCACGCCTACGCCGACGAAGGCCACCCGCCGGCCACCATCATGGCCCGCACCTCCGCATTCCTCGCCGAATCCGACACCGACCGCCTCGCCACCTGCATCCTCGTCCACCTCGACCCCGCCACAGGACGCATGGTCACCGTACGAGCGGGACACACACCGCCCGCCCTGCGCCGCCCCGGCAACGGCGCCGCCTGGATCGACACCGCCGGCGGCCTCCCCCTCGGCCTCACCGAACCCACCGGCTTCCACACCTACCCGGAAACGGAGACCACCCTCGAACCCGACGCCACCCTGCTGCTGTACACCGACGGACTGCTCGAAACACGCACAGCCGGCATCGACACCGACACCAGACTCCTCAACACCCTGCGAACAGGCCCCCAGGACCCGGACCCACTCGCCGACCACCTCATCAACACCATGGCCACCTGCACAGGAGAGGAAGACGACGTCGCACTCCTGCTCCTGCGCCGAACCACCCACAAACCCACCGCAACACGCACCCCGCGCATCACCGTTTCCATCAGCCGCAACAACCCGGACAGCCTCCACACCGCCCGCCGCACCCTGCGCACCGCCCTGCGCCAATGGTCACTCGAACCACTCCGCGACACCGCCGAACTCCTCGCCTGCGAACTCACCACCAACGCCCTGCTCCACACCCACGGCACCGTCACCCTCACCGCCACACCCGTCGAAACCGACAGGCGCACCCTCCGCCTCACCGTCACCGACACCTCATCCGCCCCACCCCGGCGCCGAAGCGCCACGGAACAATCCACGTCGGGACGCGGCCTGGTACTCGTCGAGGAACTCGCCACCGCATGGGGCGTCACGGCGCGCGGCAACGGCAAGGCCGTCTGGTGCGACATACCGCTCGTCCGCGACTGACAACGCCGCGCGCCGGCGTTTCGGCCACGACGCCCGCTCAGGCCGACGACCGCACCTCGGACACACCCGCCACCGCATCCGGCAACACGGCCGACACACGGAACCCGCCCGCGTCCGTCGCTCCCGACACGAACACACCACCCAGCGCGGTCACCCGCTCACGCATGCCCACAAGACCGTTACCGCCCGACGGCAGACCCGCATCCGCCACCCCCGCCACCGACGGACCGTTCTCCACCTGCATCGCCACCTCGGCACCCCGATACGCCAACCGCACCATCACCTCGGCGCCCCCGGCATGCTTGTGCACATTGGTCAACGCCTCCTGCACCACCCGGTACGCCGTCTGCTCCACCTCCGGCGCACACACCCGCGCCTCCCCCTGCACCAGCAGCTCCACCACCATCCCCGCATCACGCGACTGCCCCACAAGACCCTCGATGTCCGCCAGACAGGGCCCGTCCTCCGCCGCCGCGGCCGCCGCAGCGGCAGCCGCCGCCCCCACCGCCGCCAACGGCACCGCACGCCGCTCATCGCCGACACCGCCGGCACCGTCGGACCCGGCCGTATCCCCGGCCACTCCCGCGTCCGCACCGGCGGCCTTACGAGCGGCAACCGCCTCCCCCGACCGCAAAACCCCCAGCATCTCCCGCAACTCCGTCAACGCCTGCCGCCCCATATCCCCCACAAGCGCCGCGTTCTTCACCGCCTTCGGCGGATCCTTCAACGCCACCGCCTGCAACGCCGCCGCGTGCACCACCATCAGACTCACCCGATGCGCCACCACGTCATGCATCTCACGAGCGATCCGCGTCCGCTCCTCCGTACGCGCCCACTCCGCCCGCTGCTCCGCACGATCGGCCAGCAGCGACAACTCCTGCTCCAGACTGTCCGCACGCTCCCGCAGACTCTCCATGAGCCGCCGCCGCGCCCCCACATACAGCCCCAGCAACACCGGCGGCGCCGACAACCCCACGGACACCAGCACAGCCAGCAACGGCACGTACCACGGATCCGAGTGCAACCCCGGATACCCCATGTCCTGCCGCGTCCGCACGAACGTCACGATGAACGTCGCCGCGAACGACATCCCCGTCAACGCGGCGATGATCCGCCGCGGCGCCTCCGACGCCGCCAGCGTGTACAGGCCCACCAGGCCCAGCACGAACCCCATCTCGGCCGGCGTCACCGCCACGCCCACCAGCACCACCGCATACGGCCAGCGCCTGCGCACCAGCAGCACAGCACCCGCGATCAGCCCGAGCAGCACGCACAAAGGCACAGGCAGCGACGACGTCTGCGCGAACCTGACCCCCTCCACGGCGCACTCGAAGGCGGACACCACGGCCAGCCCCACATCAAGCGCGGCACTGCGCCGCCGCTCCCACCACCAGTAACCGCGGGTGGTCCCTCCCACGGCGTCCCGGTCTGCCCCCGTTGTGGTCATGTCCTCCAGCCTAAAGGCGGACGCACCCCATTTTTCGGTGACCGGCCGGTAAAACGCCGCGCACATGTTCGACGGAACGCTTCTCCGTTCGCTCGAACTGGTGAACCACTCCCGCACTCACGCCGGAGGCCGGCATTCCGGCCAACCCGAGGGCTACCGCGGGCGTCTGCGAATCGTCCGTAGCGGACAGCACTGGCCATTGCCGTCGCATCGGGGGCCGGTGGTACGGCATAGTGTCCAGTGCACAAGCGACCGGCGAAGGCAATGTCCGGTTTGGTCGCCTATATTCCCCCGTGGTGTAATTGGCAGCACTGTGGCTTTTGGTGCCATCTGTTCGGGTTCGAATCCTGACGGGGGAGCCTGCGAGGCTCGGGTCCCGGCTGCACACGCAGCCGGGACCCGTTCGCGTGTTCACGCCCACCCCTCCCCGCTAAGCTGCGACCGTCCCAGCACATGAACAGCCGAAGGGCCCACCGTGAGCGTCACTCGCCCGGCCGCCGTCGTCGTCCTCGCAGCGGGGGAAGGCACGCGCATGAAGTCGAAGACCCCGAAGGTTCTGCACGAGATCTGCGGGCGCTCGCTCGTCGGGCACGTCGTGTCCGCCGCGCGCGAGCTCGATCCGCAGGAGCTCGTCGTCGTCGTGGGGCATGCGCGCGAGCAGGTCGAGAAGCATGTCACCGACGCGTTCGAGGGCGTGCGTACGGCGTACCAGGCCGAGCAGAACGGTACGGGGCACGCGGTGCGCACCGGCCTGGCGGAGCTGGGTTCCGTGCCGGACGGGGTCGTGGTCGTGGTCTGCGGCGACACGCCCCTGCTGTCCGGCGGGACGCTCGCCGCGCTCGTCGAGACGCATGAGGCGGATCGCAATGCGGTGACGGTGCTGTCGGCCGAGGTGCCGGATGCGACGGGTTACGGGCGGATCGTCCGGGACGGTGCGAACGGCGCGGTGACGGCGATCGTGGAGCACAAGGACGCGAGTGACGCGCAGCGTGCGGTCCGTGAGATCAATTCGGGGGTGTTCGCGTTCGACGGCCGGCTGCTGGCGGATGCGCTGGGGAAGGTGCGTACGGACAACAGTCAGGGTGAGGAGTACCTGACGGATGTGCTCGGGATCCTGCGGGAGGCGGGGCATCGGGTGGGTGCGTCGGTGGCGGGTGATCATCGGGAGATCCTGGGGATCAACAACCGGGTGCAGTTGGCCGAGGCGCGGCGTCTGCTGAATGAGCGGTTGCTCGTGGGGGCGATGCTGGCGGGTGTGACGGTGGTGGATCCGGCGTCGGTGCAGGTGGATGTGTCGGTGTCGTTCGAGGCTGATGCGGTTGTGCATCCGAACACGCAGTTGTCGGGGTCGACGTCCCTGGGCGCGGGTGCTGAGGTGGGTCCGAATTCGCGGTTGCACGACACGGTTGTGGGTGCGGGGGCTCGGGTGGACAACACGGTGGCCGATGGTGCGGTGGTGGGTGAGGGGGCTTCTGTGGGGCCGTTCGCTTATTTGCGGCCGGGTACGCGGTTGGGTGTGCGGTCGAAGGCCGGTACGTATGTGGAGTTGAAGAACGCGTCGGTGGGTGAGGGGTCGAAGGTGCCGCATCTGTCGTATGTGGGGGATGCGACGATCGGTGATTTCACGAACATCGGTGCCGCGAGCGTGTTTGTGAATTACGACGGCGAGCGGAAGCACCACACGACAGTGGGGTCGCACTGCCGCACGGGGTCGGACAATATGTTTGTGGCGCCTGTCACGGTCGGGGACGGGGTCTACACGGCCGCCGGGTCGGTGATCACGAAGGATGTGCCGCCCGGTTCGTTGGCTGTGGCCCGTGGCCAGCAAAGGAATATCGAGGGCTGGGTGGCTCGGAAGCGTCCTGGTTCGGCTGCGGCGCGGGCCGCGGAGGCGGCGGGTGGCGGGTCGGCCAACGGCGTCTGACGAGGGGCTGACCAGCGCCTGGCGCCGGGGTCTCGCGTACGGTGTGTGTGCACGATTCGGCTGGCTCGCAGGTACCGGTCCTGGTATGTGCGGGTGCGGCGGCATCCGACACGTCTGAGGAGTCTGTGCTGTGACCGGGATCAAGACGACCGGCGAGAAGAAGCTGATGCTCTTTTCCGGCCGCGCCCACCCCGAGTTGGCGGAGGAGGTTGCCGGCCAGTTGGGTGTCGGGCTCGTTCCGACGAAGGCGTTCGATTTCGCGAATGGCGAGATCTATGTGCGCTATCAGGAGTCGGCACGTGGCGCGGACTGCTTCCTGATCCAGAGCCATACGGCTCCGATCAACAAGTGGATCATGGAGCAGTTGATCATGATCGATGCGCTGAAGAGGGCTTCGGCGCGTTCGATCACGGTGATCGTCCCGTTCTACGGGTATGCGCGGCAGGACAAGAAGCACCGTGGGCGTGAGCCGATCTCGGCGCGGCTGATCGCGGATCTGTTCAGGACGGCGGGTGCGGACCGGATCCTCACGGTGGACCTGCACACGGACCAGATCCAGGGGTTCTTCGACGGTCCTGTGGACCACCTGTTCGCGCTGCCGATACTGGCGGATTACGTGGGCGCGAAGGTGGACCGTTCGAAGCTGACGATCGTGTCTCCCGACGCGGGCCGGGTGCGGGTGGCGGACCGCTGGGGCGATCGTCTGGGAGCGCCGCTGGCGATCGTGCACAAGCGGCGTGACAAGGATGTGGCGAACCAGGTCACGGTCCACGAGGTGGTCGGTGACGTGGAGGGCCGGGTGTGCGTCCTGGTCGACGACATGATCGACACGGGCGGGACGATCTGTGCGGCGGCGGACGCGCTGTTCGCGCACGGTGCGGCGGATGTGATCGTGACGGCGACGCACGGCGTGCTGTCGGGTCCCGCTGCGGACCGGCTGAAGAATTCGCGCGTGAGTGAGTTCGTGCTGACGAACACGCTGCCGACGGCGAGTGAGCTGGATCTGGACAAGATCACGGTGCTGTCGATCGCGCCGACGATCGCGCGTGCGGTGCGTGAGGTGTTCGAGGACGGTTCGGTGACGAGCCTCTTCGAGGAGCAGGAGTAGCCGGCGGAAGCAGAGTCGGCGGAGATCGATTTCTGGGCGGCCTTCCTGGCCGGGTAGACTCGTGGAGTCGCTCGGCGAGGGAGGCCGCATTTCTGTGCGGTGGTCCGTTATCGGCGCGCGCTCCTTGTAGCAGGCCTGTTCGAGGCCGGGTGACGTGTGAGTGGTTATGTCCGTCACCTTTCGAGGAGTTGCCTGTCATGGCTGAGCTGAAGCTCGCTTCTGAGATCCGTACCGAGTTCGGCAAGGGTGCTGCCCGCCGTGTCCGCCGCGAGAACAAGGTTCCCGGCGTTGTCTACGGCCACGGCGCCGACCCGGTCCACGTGACGCTGCCCGGTCACGACCTGATGATGGCGCTGAAGACGGCGAACGTGCTGCTGAGCCTGGACATCAACGGCCGCGACGAGCTGGTGATCCCGAAGGCCGTGCAGCGTGACCCGCTGAAGGGCTTCATCGAGCACGTCGACCTGCTGGCCGTGAAGCGGGGCGAGAAGGTCACGGTCGAGATCAACATCCTGACCGAGGGCGAGCTCGCCCCGGGCCAGAACCTGCTGGAGCACGTGCTGAGCACGCTGTCGGTCGAGGCCGAGGCGACGCACATCCCGGAGTCCGTGACGGTTTCCGTGGAGGGTCTGGCCGCGGGTGACTCGGTGCTGGCGAAGGACGTCACGCTGCCGTCGGGCACCACGCTGGTGACGGACGAGGAGGCCGTGGTCCTTCAGGTGCTGGCCGCGCAGGCGGAGGAGCCGTCCGAGGAGTCCGCCGAGGGCGAGGAAGAGGCCGCGGAGGCCTGAGTCCGGCGCTTGGCGCTCGGTACGGGGCGGGTCGGGCCCATCGGGGCCCGCCCGCCCCGTACGCGTGCCGGTGGTGGTTCACTTCGCGTGACGTGTTGTTTCCCGCAGGTTCCGTGCGTCGCGTACGGATGACGAGCTACGAGGGTTGTTGGCGATGACGACGGACGAATCCGCACCGTGGCTGGTGGTGGGCCTCGGCAATCCGGGCCCGGGTTATGCGGCCAATCGCCACAACGTGGGCTTCATGGTGGCGGATCTGCTGGCGGGCCGCATGAGCGGGTCGTATCGGCGGGCACAGAAGGCGCAGGCGCAGGTCCTTGAGGGCCGTCTCGGCCCGATGGGTCCTGGAAGCCGGCGGGTGGTGCTGGCGAAGCCGTCGTCGTTCATGAACCTGTCGGGTGGCCCGGTGTCGGCGCTGCGTGACTTCTACAAGGTGGACACGGCGCGTGTCGTGGCGGTGCACGACGAGCTGGACATCGATTACGGCACGTTGCGGCTGAAGCTCGGCGGCGGCGACAACGGGCACAACGGCCTGAAGTCGATGACGAAGGCGATGGGCCCCGACTATCACCGGGTGCGCTTCGGCATCGGCCGGCCGCCGGGCCGCATGCAGGTGGCGGACTTCGTGCTGAAGGACTTCTCGTCCACGGAGCGCAAGGAGCTCGACTACTTCGTGGACCGCGCGGCGGACGCGGTGGAGGCGCTGCTGCTTGAGGGTCTTGAGCGGGCGCAGTCGACGTACAACTCGTAGGGCCGCTGCGCGGTGCCCGTCTCGCGGGGCAGGATGGCTTCCGGCCCCACGGACGGTGTCCACTCAAGGCGTTGAGCAAGCTGCGGGCACGGTGGGAGGCGTAGGTGGTGGGGAACCCTGACATGTCCGCCGGTGCTCGTCTGGCGGCCCACGGTGCCGTCTCGACATCGCTGGCGCTGCGCAGTGACCGGGGTCTGCGTGAGCTCGTGGCCTCCGGCACGCCGCTGGGTTCGGGCATCGGCGGGAGGACGGTCCTGCTTGAGGTCGAGGGGACGCCGGTCTTCGTCAAGCAGGTGCGGCTGACCGATCGGGAACGGCGGCCGGAGCACATGCACTCCACAGCGAACGTTTTCGATCTGCCGGCCTTCTGCCACTACGGCGTCGGTGCCATCGGCACCCCGGGGTTCGGGGCCTGGCGGGAGCTGGCCGTGCACACCATGACGACGAACTGGGTGGTCGCGGGAGAGTACGAGGGCTTCCCGCTGATGTACCACTGGCGGGTGCTCCCGGACTCCGGTCAGCCTCTTCCCGAGGAACTGGCCGATGTGGAGCGAGCCGTCACCTACTGGGGAGGCGGGTCGGCGATACGCCGCCGGATCGAAGGCGTGCGGCAGTCCACGGCGAGCATCCTGCTGTTCCTCGAGTACATCCCGCAGAACCTGCACGACTGGCTGGATGTCCAGATCAAGGCCGGTGACGAGGCGGCCGAGCGGGCCTGCGCCATGGTGGACGACGAGCTGAGAGCCGGTATCTCGTTCATGAACGGCCGCGGGCTGCTGCACTTCGACGCTCACTTCGAGAACATCCTCACCGACGGCGGGCGGCTCTTCTTCGCCGACTACGGCCTCGCGATCTCCTCCCGCTTCGAACTCACGCAGGACGAGCGGGACTTCTTCGACGAGCACCGCACCTACGACGAGTGCTACAGCGTCACCCACCTGGTGAACTGGCTGGCCGTCGCTCTCTACGGCCACTCCCCCGAGGAACGCAAGGCGTTCGTGCACGCCTGCGCCCGGGGGGTACGCCCGGAGGGCGTGCCGGCGCCGGTGGCCGCGCTGCTGGTCCGCCACGCGCCGGTGGCCGCGATGATGGGCGGCTTCTACCGCGCGTTCCAGCGGGAGAGCCGGGCTGCGCCCCATCCGCCGGCGTCGATTCGTCCGTGGTTGCCGGGCTGACCGGCTTCCGGCTCTGCTCCGGCCGTCCCAACAGGATTGCTGCCGTCGGCGCGCTTGCTGTCGCGTACGGGTACGAAGCCGGGTACGCCGTCGGCCACTTCGAGGCAGGCGCCACCGTCTCCCCCGCTGTACGACCCGCTCGCGCGCAGCAGCCGGGACAGCCGGGCACGAGGCGTTTGACGTAGGGGTAGGGCATGGCCAAGGATCCGGCCATGTCTTCGAGTTCCGGCATATCGGCAGGCAGATCCGTCGTGATGGCGCTGGTGGCGCTGTTGCTGTGCCTCGGCGGCGGGTACGCGTCGTGGAGCGACGCGCAGCACGTGCTGCTGTCGAAGGGGCGTCAGCACGGCGTGTATGCGGTGACGGCGTGCGGGGACAAGACGTGTGCCGGGTCGTTCGACGCGGACGGGCCCGCCGCTCCGGTGTCGGACATGACGATCGAGGAGTCGGTTGCGGCGCGCAAGGGGGATCGCTTCCCTGCCGTGGTGAAGCCGGGGACGCATGAGGTGGTGCGCAGCGATCTGGCCGGCTCCGTGCACGCGTGGGTGCCGTTGGGCGGGGCGTTGCTCCTGGCGGGGCTCGTGATCGCGGGCGGGATGCGGCTGGGGCGGTTCGGGCTGATCCTGACGGGGATCGGCGCGGCGCAGTTGGTGGCGACGTTCTTCTTGCTGTGAGGGCGCGGGACGTGACGCGCGCGAGGCCAGGTGCCGACGCGGCGCAGGGCCGTACGGGACGGACCCGTACGGCCCCGCGCCATGCGGCGGGCGCCGGCGTCAGCCGGTGTTGCGCAGGCCCGCGGCCACGCCGTTGATGGTCAGGAGCAGTGCCCTGGACAGCAGCGGGTCGGGGGCTTCGTCGGTCTCGGCGGCCTTGCGCTGGCGGGCCAGCAGGGCGACCTGGAGGTAGGAGATGGGGTCGAGGTAGGCGTCGCGGATGGCGAAGGTCTGCTGGAGGACCTTGTTGGAGTCGAGGAGCTTCTCGCCGCCGGTGATGCGCAGGACCTCCTGGACGGTGAGGGCGTGTTCGGTCTCGATGTCGCCGAAGACGTGCTTGAGGTTCTCGGGCACGAGGGTGTCGATGTAGTGGCGGGCGATGCGCAGGTCGGTCTTGGCGAGGGTCATCTCGACGTTGGAGATGAAGTTGCGGAAGAAGTGCCAGTGCTCGTACATCTCGTCGAGTACGGAGTCGAGTCCGGCTTCGCGCAGGGCCTTGAGGCCCGAGCCGACGCCGTACCAGCCGGGGATGATCTGCCGGGACTGGGTCCAGCCGAAGACCCAGGGGATGGCGCGCAGGCTGTCGAGTCCGCCTCCGGTGTCGGGGCGGCGGGAGGGCCGGGAGCCGAGGTGGAGTTCGCCGAGCTGGTCGACGGGGGTGGAGGCGTAGAAGTAGGGGGGCAGGTCGGGGTCCTCGACGAGGCGCCGGTAGGACTGGTGGGCGGCTTCGGAGACGGTGTCCATGGCGGCGTCCCAGCGGGCGAGTGCCTCGGAGGACTGGCGGGGCGCGGTGTGCAGGGCGGATGCCTGCAAGGTCGCGGCGACGGTCAGTTCGAGGTTTTCGCGGGCGAGTGACGGGATGAGGTACTTGTCGGAGATGACCTCGCCCTGCTCGGTGACCTTGATCTCGCCTTCGAGGGTGCCCCACGGCTGGGAGAGGATCGCGTCGTGCGAGGGGCCGCCGCCGCGACCGACGGTGCCGCCGCGGCCGTGGAAGAGGCGCAGGCGCACGCCGTGCCGGTGCGCGACGTCGCGCAGCCGGCGCTGGGCGCGGTGGATCTCCCACTGGGAGGTGGTGATGCCGCCGAACTTGGACGAGTCGGAGTAGCCGAGCATGACCTCCTGGACGTCGCCGCGCAGGGAGACGAGCCGCCGGTAGGAGGGGTCCGAGAGCATCTCGTCGAGGATGACGTCGGCGGCGCGCAGCTCTTCGGTGGTTTCGAGGAGCGGCACGATGCCGATCTTCGCCCAGCCGGCGTGGAGGTCGAGGAGGCCGGCTTCGCGGGCCAGGACGGCGGCGGCGAACACGTCGTCGGCGCCCGCGCACATGGAGATGATGTAGGACTCGATGACTTCGGGGCCGAAGCGTTCGAGTGCCTGCTTGATGGTGAGGAAGACGCCGAGGGTCTTGGCGCCGGCGGCGTCGAGCGGTGCGGGGGTGGAGGCGAGGGGCCTGCGGGAGCGGAGTTCCTTGGCGAGGAGCTTCTGCCGGTTCTCCCTGGCCATGTCGGCGTAGCGCCAGTTCTCCTCGTCGAGCCGGTCGAAGAGCTGGCCGAGCGCGTGGTGGTGGGCCTCGGCGTGCTCGCGCACGTCCATGGTGGCGAGTTGCAGGCCGAACGCGGCGAGGGTGCGGATGGTGCGGTCCATGCGGCCGTCGGCGAACAGGCCGCCGCGGTATTCGCGCAGGGATGTCTGGATGAGCGTGAGGTCGGCGAGGAGTTCGGCGGTGCCGAGGTAGTCGCGGCCCGGCTCGTGGGGGGTGTTGCGGGCGAGGCGCTCGCGGGTGTTGACGAGCTTCTGCCTGATGCAGGTGGCCTTGAGCCGGTAGGGCTCCTCGGCGTTGAGGCGCTTGTAGCGTGGGCTGATCTCCGGGAGGCGCTGTAGGTCCGTCGACAGGGAGTCGAGGAGTTCCTCGGTGGCGCCGGTGTAGCGGATGGAGTTGGACAGCTGCCCGCGCAGGGTGTCGATGAGTTCGAGGGCGTCGGTGATGCCGTGTTCGTGCTGGAGGATCAGCACTTCGCGGGTGACGTCGGGGGTGACGTTCGGGTTGCCGTCGCGGTCTCCGCCGATCCAGGTGCCGAAGGTGAGGGGCCGGGTGCCGGAGGGCATCGTGACGCCGACGCGTTCGAGTTCGGCGGTGAGGTCTTCCAGGACGTCGCCGACGGCGCCGGCGTGGAGTTCGTCGAGGTAGTA
This sequence comes from Streptomyces sp. NRRL F-5126, assembly GCF_000721265.1. Classification (GTDB taxonomy): domain Bacteria; phylum Actinomycetota; class Actinomycetes; order Streptomycetales; family Streptomycetaceae; genus Streptomyces. The sequence continues at coordinate 168,437 of NZ_JOFZ01000001.1, forward strand.
GATCGCGTTGCGTGCCTCGTCGGCGGGTTCAGGACGTACGACGCGCAGTTCGTCGGTCTGCCAGATCAGGTCGATGGCCTCGGCGAGGCGCAGGTCGTGGCGGCGCCGGTCGGACGGGTTGACGGGGGTTTCGAGGAGTTCCCCGATGCGGCGGATCTTGTTGAGGACGGAGCGTCGTGCGGCCTCGGTGGGGTGCGCGGTGAAGACGGGGCGCACGTTGAGGTTGCGGACGGTTTCCCGCAGGTGCTCGGGGTCGGCGTCCTTGAGGCGGTCGGCGGTGCGGGCGAGGAGGCCGCCCTCGGCGGCGCGGCGCTCGCGCAGTTCGCGGCCGCGGTGGACCTGCTCGCTGACGTTGGCGAGGTGGAAGTACGTGGAGAAGGCGCGGACGAGCTTGGCCGCGGTGTCGAGGTCGGTCGTCCCGAGGAGGGACGCGGCGGCCTCGCCGTCCTCGCGGGTGAGGGCGCGGACGCGTTCGACGAGGTCGAGGAGGTCCTGGCCCTCCTGTCGTACGAGTGTTTCGCCCAGGAGGTCGCCGAGTCGGCGGATGTCCGAGCGCAGCTCGGCGCTGGCGGCGGGGTTCGGGGTCTGGTCGGCACTGCTCACAGGTGCGGCTCCTTGCAGTGTTTGAGCACGTCTGGAGGGGTACTGGAGGCTTCAGACCGCCTGCCCGCCGTGGTGCGCGGCAGCCGGTCCGTGCGGACCGCGCTGTCCGACGGACCCAGGATAGGTGCCAGGGGCCCGAGGTTTTCCAGTGGTTCTTCGACGGTTCTTCGTCCTCTTGTGGCGACGGTGCGCGCTGCGATACTTACGATGCCGTAGGTTACGCACCCGTATCCGGGCAACTGCCGTATTACTCACCCCAGGGGATCCCCATGTCGACAAGCCCCGAAGTGATCGAAGACTCCGCTCCCGACCCCGCGCCGTCAGGCGGTGGACCGCTCCCCGGCGGAAACCCGCTGCCCGCCGCCACGCTCGGCGGGGAGAAGAAACGCTCCGTCGAGCAGCTCGCGCTGCTGCTGTTCATCTTCGTCCCGTTCGTGGCGCTGGTCGCGGCGATCCCGCTGGCCTGGCGGTGGGGCGGGATCAGCTGGCTGGACCTGGCGCTGATGGCGGCCATGTACTTCATCGGCTGCCACGGCATCACGATCGGTTTCCACCGCTACTTCACGCATGGCTCGTTCAAGGCGAAACGGCCGCTGCGGATCGTGCTGGCGGTGATGGGCTCGCTGGCGGTGGAGGGCCCGGTGGTGCGGTGGGTCGCCGACCACCGCAAGCACCACAAGTTCTCGGACGCGGAGGGCGACCCGCATTCGCCGTGGCGGTTCGGCGAGACGCTGCCGGCGCTGATGAAGGGCCTGTGGTGGGCGCACATCGGCTGGCTGTTCGACGAGGAGCAGACGCCGCAGCACAAGTACGCGCCCGACCTGATCAAGGATTCCGCCATTCGGACGGTTTCCCGGCAGTTCGCGCTGTGGACGGTGGTGTCGCTGCTGGTGCCTCCGCTGGTGGGCGGCCTGGCGACCTGGTCGTGGACGGGCGCGTTCACGGCGTTCTTCTGGGGGTCACTCGTTCGGGTGGCGCTGCTGCACCATGTCACGTGGTCGATCAACTCGATCTGCCACGCGGTGGGCAAGCGCCCGTTCAAGTCGCGCGACCGCAGCGGCAACGTGTGGTGGCTGGCGGTCCTGTCGTGCGGCGAGTCGTGGCACAACCTGCACCACGCGGACCCGACGTGCGCGCGCCACGGGGTGCTGCGCGGGCAGCTCGACTCCAGTGCGCGGCTGATCCGCTGGTTCGAGCGGTTCGGCTGGGCGCACGACGTGAGGTGGCCGAGCGCGTCGCGTATCCGTTCGAAGCGCGCGGTGGCGCCGTCGAGCGCGGCGTGAGCCGTGGGGCGCGGGCCGCAGGCCCGCGCCCCACGCATGTGACGGACCCGCGCCACGGCCCGGGCGGGGGCCGAGTCAGGGCCTGGGCGCCAGGCCACCGGGCTGGAGCCCCGGGTGGGAGCCCTCCGGGCCTCGGGCACCAGGATGCGGGCCCCGCGCACCACGCGCTGGGTCCCGGGCGGGCCTCGCGCAGGTCATGCGCGGACCCCGGACCACCGGGCCGAAGCCCCGAGTGCGGGCCGCGGGCCCCGGGCTTCAGGCCGTTGGCCCCGGCCGCGGGCCCAGGGGTCCAGGGCATGCGCCCCGTGCCTCCGCGCTGGGCCCCGGAGGCCGTGCGGGCGAGGCCACGCGGCCGGGCCCAGGAGCCCCGACCCGGGCGCGTGCGCCGGGGCGCGGGCTCGTCCGCAGGCTCCGGGCGCGGGCCTCACGCCGAGCCTGGGCGTGCCTCGGGGCAGGGACCTGGGCCGTGCGCCGAGGCCCGGGCCTTCGCGCGGGTGATCGGCCAAGCCCTGGCCGCAGGCCCCAGGGCGCGAGTGTCCAGGCCCCGCGGCCCGCCGCCCGCGGGGCCCGATACGGCATGATGGCGATCGTGGCGACCGACACGAGTTCGAACAGTGCGAACGGTGCCGGCGGTGGCCGGCCCGCCCCCGCCCGGCGTGCGCGCCGGGTCCGCATGACCGGCGCCGAGCGCCGCCAGCAGCTGCTCGACATCGGCCGCACGGTCTTCGCCGAGAAGGGCTTCGAGGGCACGTCGGTGGAGGAGATCGCGGCGAAGGCCGGGGTCTCCAAGCCTGTCGTCTACGAGCACTTCGGCGGCAAGGAGGGCCTGTACGCGGTCGTCGTGGACCGGGAGATGCGCCAGCTGCTCGACATGGTGACGGGCGCGCTGACGGCGGGCCACCCGCGCGAGCTGCTTGAGCAGGCGGCGTTCGCGCTGCTCGACTACATCGAGACGTACAAGGACGGCTTCCGCATCCTGGTCCGCGATTCGCCGGTGGCGCAGTCGACGGGCTCGTTCGCGTCGCTGATCAGCGACATCGCCACGCAGGTCGAGGACATCCTGGGCCTGGAGTTCAAGGCCCGAGGCTTCGACCCGAAGCTGGCGGGGCTGTACGCGCACGCGCTGGTGGGGATGGTCGCGCTGACGGGCCAGTGGTGGGTGGACGCGCGCCGCCCGAAGAAGCCGGAGGTCGCGGCGCACCTGGTGAACCTGGCCTGGCACGGCCTGGGCAACCTGGAGGCGAAGCCGCGGATGATAGGGCATCGCAAGGTGTGAGGCGTGCGGCGCCTGCGGGTATGCATGCTCTGCATTCCGGCCCCGACCGTGTCGATCACTCGTTGCGGTGACGCCTCCGGAAGCGGCGGCTACGCTGGGAGGCGAGGCCCTGGCGTCCCGTCCATGGGAACCATGACGGACGCCGCCAACGCCGAGCCCCCGCAGGACAGCACTCCTCGCTGGCAGCGGCCACCCGTGGACGGCTACAGCACGGACGACCTGTTCACGATCCCGGATCTCCCGTCCCGCACCGAGCTGATCGACGCGAGCATCATCGTCGCGAGCGAGCAGAGCTGCTTCCGAGGTACGTGTCCGGCATGGGTTGACGGTGGTCCTGAACCGGCGCAACGCGCTGGTACCCGACGTGTGTGTCCTCCGGGCGGCCGCCGAGGAAGGCGGCCTGGCCGAGTGGGCGAGGTGCACCCCGGAGGACGTGTCCCTCGCCGTCGAGGTCGTCTCGCCCGACTCCGAGTCACGGGACCGGGAGACCAGGCCCGTGAAGTACGCCAGGGCGGGCATCCCTCACTTCTGGCTGGTCGAGAAGGCCGGCAGCGACCATCACCCGGTCGTCCACGTGTACGTCCTGGACACGCTCACGCAGGCCTACGCGCTGACCGGCATCTATCACGACCGGCTGAAGCTCACGGAGCCGTTCGACATCGACATCGACATCTCCCCGGCCGCGCTGCGCACGCTCTGACCGGGCTCAGACGTCCGGTTGTGCGACCGGCTCCAGGAACTCCAGCCGGTTGCCGACCGGGTCGTGGGTGTAGAAACGCCGGTGGCCCGGGAGCGTGTCGTCCCAGGTGACGTCGGCGCCGTGGGCCGTCAGGCGGGCGGCGTACGCGTCGATGCCGTCCACCCGCAGCGCCGGGTGGGCCTTGCGGGCCGGGCGGAAGTCCTCCTCGACGCCCAGGTGCAGGTGGGCGTCACCGTCGCGGAACCAGCAGCCGCCGCGCGCCGCGAGCGCGGGCGGCTTGGGCACCTCTGTCATGCCGAGCGCGCCCGCGTAGTAGGCGCGCAGCGCGTCCTCGCTGCCGGGTGGCGCGGCGAGCTGAACGTGGTCGAGCGCGGCGGCGGCCATCAGGCGGCGTCCTTGCGCGCGACGGCGAACAGGCGGCGGAAGGGGAAGACCGTGCCGTGCGGGGTCGGCGGGTAGGCCTCCCGCAGCAGCGCCCGGTACTCCTCGGTGAACGCGGCCACGGCGTCGGCGTCGTCGGCCAGTTCCGTCAGGACCGGGCGAAGGGCGGTGCCCTTCACCCAGTCGAGTACGGGGTCCTCGCCGTGCAGGACCTGGAGGTACGTCGTCTCCCACACGTCGGCCGCGCAGCCGAGGCCGAGCAGCGCCGTGAGGTATTCGGCGGGGTCCCGTACGGGGTGGAAGCGCCGCACGCCGCCGAGGCGGTCGCGCCACGGCGGTGACGCGCACAGGCCGGCGAGGATCGTGTGGCTCGGCGAGTCGAAGTTGCCGGGCACCTGGAAGGCGAACGTGCCACCCGGCGCGAGGCCGTCGAGCCAGCGGGGGAACGACGCGAGGTGGCCAGGCACCCACTGGAAGGCCGCGTTCGACACGATCAGGTCGTAGGGCTTCTCCGGTGTCCAGGTGGCAGCGTCGTCCTCGTGGAACTCCATGGAGCCGCCGCCGGGCGTGGGGCCGCCGTACTCGGTGCGCGCGCGGTCCAGCATGGCCTGTGACGAGTCGATGCCGGTGATACGGGCGTCGGGCCAGCGGCCCGCGAGCAGCGCCGTGACGTTGCCCGCGCCGCAGCCGATGTCGGCGATGCGGAGGGGGCCTGTGCGGTCCGCCGGGTCCTGGACGCGGGCGAGGAGGTCGAGGAAGGGGCGGGTGCGGTGGCCTTCGTGCCGCAGGTACTGGGCGGGGTCCCAGGCGGGCGCGGGGTGTGCGGGCATGGCTGTGCCTCCGGTTCTGCCGCTGGTGGGCCGGGGTGTCGGGCCGGCCGGGGCCGTCGCCGGCCCAGGTGGCGGCGCCGGTGCGGCACCAGACTGCACCCGCAGATATCTTGACGTCAAGAGACTTCATGTCGAGGCACCAATTACACTGACCGTCATGGAGGACGAGGTCGACCGACTGGTCGCAGCATGGCGCCGGGAGCGCCCCGACCTCGACGTGGAACCGCTCGAGGTGCTCAGCCGCGTGTCCAGGCTCGCCCGGCACCTGGACCGCGCACGCCGGCTCGCGTTCACCGAGCATGCCCTCGAACCGTGGGAGTTCGACGTACTGACCTCCCTCAGGCGCGCGGGCGCGCCCTACCAGCTCTCCCCCGGCCAGCTGCTCACGCAGACCCTCGTCACGTCGGGCACGATGACCAACCGCATCGACAGGCTCACGAAGAAGGGCCTCGTCGAGCGGCTGCCTGACCCCAACGACCGGCGCGGCGTGCTCGTCCGGCTCACCGGCGAGGGGCAGGACCGGGCCGACCAGGCGCTGGCCGGGCTGCTCGACCAGGAGCGCGCACTCCTGGCCGAGCTGTCGCGCGCGCAGCGTGCGGAGCTGGCGGGCCTGCTACGCCAGCTGACCGCCCCGTTCGACAACGTCCCCGGGCCCGGGTAGCTCGGCGGGGCCGACCCCGGCCCTGCGCGCCAGCGCGACGGCGGCGAGGGTGGAGTGCACGCCGAGCTTGCCGAGCACGTTCTGCATGTGTGTGCGGACGGTGTGCGGCGAGAGGAACAGCCGCTCGGCGACGGCCTTGCGGCCGAGGCCCGCGACCATGCAGCGCAGCACCTCGCGCTCGCGCGGCGTCAGCGACTCGACCAGGCGCTCGCTCTCCGTGCGGTGCTTGCGCGCTGCCGTCAGCTCCTTGAGCACGCCCGTGAGCAGCGCGGGCGGCAGGTGCGTCTCGTCCCGCAGGACGCCCCTGACCACGGCGAGCAGCCGCTGCAGCGAGCAGTCCTTGGCGACCCAGCCGGACGCGCCGGCCTGGAGCGCGAGCGCGGCGCGGCGCGGGTCGTCGCGCTCGGCGAGCACGACGGTGCGGACGGACGGACGTGCCGCCTTGACGCCCGCGACGAGCGAGAGCCCGTCCACGAACACCAGCTCGCCCGTGGGCTCCTGAACGCCCCGGGCGGCGGGCTGCGCGCCGCCGGCCGCGGCCGCGGCGGTCGTCGCGGCCGTGGCGGTCGCGTAAGGCCCCGCGTACGAGCGGCCGGCGTGCCCCGGCGCGGGTCTGCGGGTGGCCGGCACCCCGGCCAAGGGGCCCGCGCCCGGGCGGGCCGCGCCGAGGTCGGCGTCGACCAGCATCACGTCGAAACGGCGGCCCTCGGCCGCCGCCCGTTCGAGACAGCGCAGGGCGGCCGGGCCGCTGCCCGCGGCCGCCACCTCGACATCGGGCTCGGCCGCCAGGGCGGCGGCGAGCGATTCTGCGAAGATCCGGTGGTCGTCGACCACCAACACCCTGATGCGTACCACTGAAGGACACCCCCATAAGGCGGGGAGCGAAAGCGACGACGGCGCGGCGCCCGGCACGCGGGTCCGCCGGTCCTCGGTGCGGCCGCCGCCGTCCGAGACCGCCGACCCACCCCGGGCGTCGCGCCCGACCGACTTCACCCCTGATCAGCACCGGCCCCCACCGGTGCTGGACATCAGGGTACGGGTGGGGGCCGCGAGCGGAAGGGAAAACGCAGAACTGGCCGATCTCCGTGCTTAGTGTGGGGCGTATGTTCCGAATGGAGACGAAGGCCGACAGGGACCGGCACATGCTGCTCCGGGAGCGTCTGCGAGAGACGAACACCCAGCGCTCACCGACGCTCCGGGCGCTGCGCGGCACCCCGCAGGAGGACGAAGTGCCCCTGCACATCTGGCTGTCGGAGGAGGCCACGGGGCTGTTCGCGGGCGGTCTGACGGGCCGTACCTGGGCGCGCTGGCTCCACGTGGAGCTGCTGTGGGTGGAGGGCCGCCACCGCGGCGCCCGCCTCGGCGCGCGGCTGCTCGCCGAGGCGGAGCGCGTCGCACGCGAGGAGCGCGGCTGCGCGCGCAGCAGGGTGGAGACGTGGGACTTCCAGGCCCCGGGGTTCTACGTCAAGCAGGGCTACGAGGTGGTCGCGGAGATCGAGGACTACCCGCCGGGAATCACGGAGTACACGCTGGTGAAACGACTCGGCTGACGCGAGTGTCGCGCGCCGCGCCCGCGCGTGGCGCCGGGCGCGACCCGATGGACGATCGCGCCGGGCAGCCCGGCCGGCGCGGGCAGGCTGGGAGCAGGCGGAACGGGACGGTCAGGCAAGGCGGTCGGGGCATCGCCCCAAGCCCGGGGGCGGCCACTCGGGTGCGGACAGGCCCGGGGTGCCTGTCGGCGCCATGGCCCGGGAGCGACGCGCGACGGCGCGGGCGGCCCGACGCGGCCCCGGGTGACGCGGGCCGGTCCCGCGTCGGCCCCGCGCGGCGCGGCCGGTGGGAGGGGGCGCCGGGCAGCCCGGTCGGCGCGGGCCGGTTCGGCCCGGCTGCGGACGGACGCTGGCACCGTAACCCCGGGGCAGCGCGGGGCGGCCCGCGGCGGCGCGTGGCGGCGCGGAGGACGAGCCCAGCGACGCGGGCGGGCCGGATACTGGGGCCGGCCGACGACGCGGGGCAGGCAGGAGCGGGCAAGGCGGTCCGGCGCGTCACTCCGGGCCCGGGGCGGGCCCCTCGACGCGGACAGGCCCGGGCGGCCGTCGGCATCGTGGCCCCGGAGCGGCGAGCGGCCAGGACACGGCGCGCGTGATGCGGGCCGTGTCCTGCGCCACGCCCGGCGCGGGTCCACGCGGCCGCGTCAGTGCAGGCGGTGGACCCCCTGCGACGGTGTCGCCTCGAAGATTCTCGGTGCCGTGAACGACGCCTCGGCGAAGGCCGCTTCGACGGCCTTCGTCACCTGTGCGGCGTCCGCCGCCTCGATCAGGACGACCGCGGAACCGCCGAAGCCGCCGCCCGTCATCCGCGCGCCGAGCGCCCCCGCGGCCACCGCAGAGCTCACCGCGAGGTCCAACTCCGGGCAGGAGACCCGGAGGTCGTCGCGGAGCGAGGCGTGCCCGTCGAGGAGGATGCGGCCGGTGGCGCGGATGTCGCCGGCGTCGAGGAGTGCGATGGCGCGTTCGACGCGCGCGTCGTCGCTCACCACGTGGCGCACGTAGCGGACGACGTTCTCCGGCTGCCCCGCCGCCTCCAGGCGGGCGAGTGCGTCCGGGAGTTGCTCGTACGGCTGGTCGCGCAGCGCCCGCAGGCCTAGTGCACGCGCGCCGGCCTCGCAGCCGGCGCGGCGCTCGGCGTAGGCGCCGTCGCCGAGCGCGTGCTTGACCCGGGTGTCCACGACGAGCAGGCGCAGCCCCTGCGACACGAGGTCGAAGGGGACCTGGCGCTGCGTGAGGTCCCTGGCGTCCAGGTACAGGGCGTGGCCCTCCTGGCAGCAGGCGGACGCCATCTGGTCCATGATCCCGCAGGGGACGCCGACGAAGTCGTTCTCCGCGCGCTGGGCGATCACGGCGAGTTCGGCCTCGGGCAGGCCGAGGCCGAAGAGGTCGTTCAGGGCCTTCGCCGTGGCGACTTCGAGCGCCGCGGACGACGAGAGGCCCGCGCCGGTCGGCACCGTCGACGTGACGTGGATGTCGGCGCCGGTGACGGCGTGCCCCGCCTCCCGCAGCGCCCAGACGACGCCCGCGGGGTAGGCGGCCCAGCCGCCCGACTCCGAGCGCGGGGCGAGGCCGGCGATGTCCAGCCGGACCACGCCCTCGGGCGCGTCGGCCGAGTGCACGCGCAGGACGCCGTCGGTGCGGCGCGAGACGGCGGCGACCGTGGTGTGCGGCAGCGCGAGCGGCATCACGAAGCCGTCGTTGAAGTCGGTGTACTCGCCTATCAGGTTCACGCGGCCGGGCGCCGCCCAGACGCCCTCGGGCTCCGCCCCGTACAGCCGCCCGAATTCCCCGGCGGCCGCCGTCGCGGCGGTCGTCGCGGCCGTTTCGCCGTTCGTCACGCGTTCCTCCGTGTGAAGTTCCATGCGTCCTCGACGATGCCCGCGAGGTCGGCGCGGGCCGGTGTCCAGCCGAGGCGTTCGTGGGCGGTGCGCGCGGACGCGACGAGTACCGCGGGGTCCCCGGCACGCCGCTCGGCGGCCGCCTCGGGGATCGGGTGGCCCGTCACCTTGCGCACCGTGTCGATGACCTCGCGGACGGAGAAGCCGTTGCCGTTGCCGAGGTTGCACACCAGGTGCTCGCCCGGCACGGCCGCGGCGAGCGCGGCGAGGTGCGCCTCGGCCAGGTCGGCGACGTGGATGTAGTCGCGCACGCACGTGCCGTCGGGCGTCGGGTAGTCGTCCCCGTACACCGAGATCGACTCGCGGGTGCCGAGGGCTACCTGGAGCACGAGCGGGATGAGGTGCGACTCGGGGTCGTGCCGCTCCCCCGCAGCGCCGTACGCGCCGGCGACGTTGAAGTAGCGCAGGGACACGGCGGCGAGGCCGTGGGCGGCGCACTCGCTCGCGATCATGTGGTCGACGGCGAGCTTCGTGGCCCCGTAGGGGTTGGTGGGAGCGGTCGGGTCGGTCTCGGTGATGGGCGTGGAGACGGGCTCGCCGTAGGTGGCGGCGGTGGAGGAGAAGACGAGCCGGCGCACGCCGGCGGAGCGCATGGCCGCGAGGAGCGCCATGGAGCCGCCCACGTTGTTGTCCCAGTACTTCTCGGGCTTGACGACGGACTCGCCGACCTGCGAGGAGGCCGCGAAGTGCAGGACCGCGTCGTACGATCCGTCCAGCCACCTGGCGGCGTCCTGGACACGGCCCTCGACGAACTCGGCACCCTCGGGGACGCCTTCGCGGAAGCCGGTGGAGAGGTCGTCGAGCACGGTCACCCGGTGCCCGGCCTCAAGCAGGTGCGTCGCGACGACGCTCCCGACGTAGCCGGCACCGCCCGTGACCAGGTACTTCTCGGCGCTCACTCGCTCGCCACCTCTCGCAGTCGCCGCGCCGCCGCCTCCGGCGGCACGTCGTTGATGAACACGCCCATGCCGGATTCGGAACCGGCGAGGTACTTCAGCTTGTCGGACGTGCGGCGGATCGTGAAAAGTTCCAGGTGGAGGGCGTATTCGTCGCGCCCTGGCGCGCGGAACGGCGCCTGGTGCCAGGCGGAGATGTACGGGGTGCGCGGGTGGCCGGGTCCGAAGAGCCGGTCGAAGCGGCGCAGCAGTTCCAGGTAGACGCCGGGGAACTCGGCCCTGGCACCGTCGTCGAGGGAGCGCAGGTCCGCGGTGCGCCTGGCCGGGTAGAGGTGGACCTCGTAGGGCCAGTGCGCCGCGTAGGGGACGAAGGCGGTCCAGTGCTCGGTCTGCAGGACGATCCGCTCGCCGTCGGCCTGCTCGCGGGCGACGACGTCCTCGAAGAGGTTGCGGCCCGTGGCGGCGCGGTGGTCGGCTGCGGAGCGCAGCATCAGCGAGGTGCGCGGGGTGACGAAGGGGTAGGCGTAGATCTGCCCGTGCGGGTGGGCGAGGGTGACGCCGATCTCGGCGCCCCGGTTCTCGAACGGGAAGACCTGCGCGACCTGCGGGAGCTCGGCGAGCTCCGCGGTGCGGTCGGTCCACACGTCGAGGACGAGCGCGGCCTGGTCGTCGCTGAGGTCGGCGAAGGACGCGTCGTGGTCGGAGGTGAAGCACACGACCTCGCAGCGCCCCGAGTCGCCCGACAGGGAGGGGAACCGGTTCTCGAAGACGACGACGTCGTAGTCGGAGTCGGGGATCTCGGTGTGCCTGCCGCCGCGCGAGGGGTCGAGGGGGCACTCGTCGGCCGGCGGGTGGTAGGTGCGTTCCTGGCGGTGCGAGGCGATGGCGACGGCGTCGCCGAGCAGCGCGTCGCGCCGGACCTGCGACGACGTGGCGACCTGCCCGAGCGGGCGCTCGTCGGCGGCGTCGCGCACGGCGTCGTCGCGGCGGTCGTAGTAGATGAGCTCACGGCCGTCGGCGAGCGTGGTCACCGTCTTCTTCATGATCTCTCCTGCTCGGTGTGCGACGGACCTCGCACGCAACACATACCAACATAATCGCACACATGGAAACCCTGATGGACCAGCGGCGTCAAGGGAGAACACACAATTCGCGCGACATTCGCGCGACTAATCCGATCACGAACCAACAAACAACGTCACCTTGTTGCTGCGACGGGAAGCGCGGCGCGCGATGCTCACGGGAACGGGCATGCCGACGGGCGGCCGGGTGCCCCGGCGTGCGGTCCCGGATGCCCCGGCGTTCCGCCGCGTTACGCGCGGCGCTCGTCGAGCGGGAGCGGCTCCGCGCGGTCCAGCAGCCCGGTGCGGGCGGCGAGCGCCGCCGCCTCCAGGCGGGAGCCGACGTTCAGCTTCATCAGCACGCGCTGCACGTGCGTGCGCGCCGTGGAGGGCGCGATGCCCATGCCCGCCGCTATCGCCCGCGTGTCCTCGCCCTCGGCGACCCTGACCAGCACCTCGACCTCACGGGGCGTCAGCATCGCGAGCAGCCGCCTGCCCTCGTCGTCGGGCGGCGCCACCGGGTTGAGCAGCTCGGCGAACGCGGCCTGCAGCAGTTCGGGCGCCACCGCGCTCTCCCCCGCGCGCGCCTTCACCATCGCCCGCTCGACGCCCTCGATGCGCTCGTCGTGGCGCACGTATCCGGACGCCCCGGCGGCGAACGCGGCGGCGATGCCGCGCGGGCTCGGCACGGGCCCGAGCACGACCACCGCCACCTGCGGGCGGTCGCGCTTGATCCGGACGATCGGCTCGAACGCGCCCGGCTCGGCCGGCGCGGCCGTGCCCATCAGGCACACCTCGGGCGCCCTGCTCACGACGAGTTCCGCGGCGCCCGCCGTGGGCGCCGCCGACGCGAGCACCCGGTGCCCGCGCAGTTTCAGCGCCGAGGCCAGCGCTTCCGCCAGCAACCGGTGATCATCGATCACCATGAGCCGCACGCCCATCGACATCCCCCATCCCAGCCGCAGCGGCCTGGGTCCCCCGGTCTCCTGACCCGGCAAGCTACACGCTAGCCCGGCGAAGCGCGCCCCCTACCGGGCGAAAGCCCCCGGATTGCCGACCCGTGGGCCGCCGCGGGCCCCCTTCCGCCACGCGACCGCCGGCGCCGCTCAGCGGGTCGAGAACGCCATCACCAGCGGGTGGGCGGCATCCTGCGCGTCCAGCGGCTTGTCGACGAACACCGCGGAGAGGAACAGCCGCCCGTCCGCGTAGCGCACCTCCGTGCCGTTGCTCGCGAAGCTGTTCTCGTCCTCGATGGTGGCCCGGTCGGACGGGTTGCGCAGCAGCGTCGTCTGCTTGAACGACGAACCGTCGACGGAGACGACCTGGCCGCCCTTGTTGTACGGGCCGGTCTTGTAGGCGATCAGGTTCGGCCCGTCCATGCGCAGCAGCCGCGCCGTCCACCCGTTGCCCGCGTCGGCGCGCTGCGCGGTGCTCTTGCCGGTGGCGAGATCGAAGGAGACGATCTCGTTCGTCCGGTCCAGCGCCTTGCCGTCGCCCGCGTCGTGCTCGGCGGTCGGCAGGTAGAGCTTGCCGTTGCCCGCGAGGACGTTCGTGCAGTTCTCCATGGCGTCCTCGCACCGGGCCGCGTACGTGTCGCCCGAGGCGGAGATCTTCGCCTTCAGCTTCCCGGTCCTCGCGTCGAGCGAGAAGAAGTCGGAGATTCCGCCGGAACCGGTGTCGCCCACGTCGGCCGCGACGACCAGCGGGTCGGTCGAGACGGCGTGCACGTCCTGGACTCCGGGCGGCATCTTGTACGAGGACAGCGTGGCGCCGGTCTTCGGGTTGATGTTCTCGACGGTGATCTGCGCGTCGTCGCCGAACCCGCACTGGCGCGAGGCCACGAGCAGTGCGCCGCCCGCGTACCCGGCGTCGTGGCAGTCGGTGGTGGACGCCTTGGGCTTCCAGCGGACCTCGCCCGTCGCCAGGTCGAAGCCCGCGCCGCCCGAGGTGCCGGCGGCGGCGACGGTGTCCCCGGTCTGGGTGACCCCGTCGAACCGGATGTCCGTGTCGCCGCCCGGGACCTTGACCGTCTTGCTCCACAGCAGCCGACCCGCCGACAGGTCGACCACGCCGACCCGGGTGCAGGCCTCGGGCGCGCTGTTCTTGGTGCGCTTGGCGCCGTCGAAGACCACGGCGGTCCTGCCGTCGTCGCTGACGTGCGGGCTCGCCGCGCACACGTCACCCGGCAGCGGGACGGACCACTGCTGCGTGCCGCTGTCCGGGTCGTAGCCGACGATGCTCGACAGGCCCGACTTCGCGTACACCTTGTCGGTGAGCCAGGACCCGTACACGCTGTGCAGGTCGGTCGCCTTCGGCATGGCCACCTTGAACGCCACCTTCGCGTGGACGTCCGCCGGCGCCTTCTCCTTCGCCGCGGCCGACCCGCCGGCCGCGTGCGCGGCGCCGCCGGCCGGGCTGTTCGCGGGGTGGCCCGCACCCTTGTCGTCGCTGCCGCCGCCACTCCTGGAGAACCAGACACCGGCGGCGAGGATCAGCACCACGGCGACGGTCGCGGAGACGATCATCCGCAGCTCCGTCCTGGTGAGGCCGCCACCGCCGCCCGTGCCGCCGCCTCCGGCCGGGGGCTGCTGCGGCTGCTGGTAGGCGCCGGCGGGCGCCGGGTACCCGTAGCCGGGTGGGCCGTACGCCTGCGGCTGCCCGCCCGGGTAGCCGTAGCCGGGCGGGCTCTGCGGCCCCTGCGGATACCCGTACGGCGGGTTCTGCGGCGGGGCTTGCGGGGGCTGCGGGGGCTGCGGGGGCTGCGGGGGCTGCGGCGCGCCGAACCCGCCTGCGGGCGGCTGGTTCGGGGGTGTGGGCGGCTGAGGTGGCTGCGTCATGGCGTTCGTCCTCGGTCGGTCGGGGAGCGGCTCGATGGGTGCGGGTGACGCGTCGTCAGTCGCCGAACGCCATCATCGTCAGGTACGTCGAGCCCGACACCTGGTGGCCGGCCGGCGTGACCGAGTACCCGGTGATGAAGAGCCTGCCGTTCACGTAGTCGTACGACGGCGAGAAGAACCCGGTGTTCTCGTCGTACGCGGAGGAGTCCGGGTGCTTCTGCACCGGCTCGAACCTGCCGCCGCCCGGGGCGAGCGAGGCGACCATGCCGGGCTTCTCGTACGTCGCCTCCTCGTACACGAGGACGCCGCCGCCGTCGCGCCGCTGGAACGGGGAGACGACGCGCCCGGACGGCGCGGGCGCCTTCCACTTCTGCTTCCCGGTGGCGAGGTCGAAGGCGACGACCGCGTTGGCCAGGGAGCCGCTGCCCGCTGGGGCGGTCGCCATGTAGAGCGTGTTCGCGTCAACGGCCACGCCCCCGCAGTTCTGCAGGTACCCGTCGTCGATGCCGAGGCCGTCCCCGCAGTGCGGGGCGAACTTGTCCGAGCCGCCGTGCATCGTGGCGCGCTCGGTGCCGTCGGCGTTGAACGAGGCGATGGACCACGTCTTCTTGTCGTCGTCCTTGAAGGACACGACGAGCGGATCGGTCGAGTAGACCTTGTCGACCGCATAGCCCGTCTTCGGACGGAACGTCCACTGCGCCTTGCCCGTGACCGGGTCGAGCCGCTGGATCTGCTGCTTCGCCGGGGAGTCGACCCCGGCCACCGGGCAGTTCTCCGCCGCGATCATGACAGGACCGCCGGTGACCGCGGACGGCTGGCAGTCCCCGGCGATCTTGTCGAAGAGCGGCTTGCCGTCGCTGACGCGGTACGCGTTCGTCCCGCCGCTGCGCGACACGGCCACCGTGCCGCCGCTGATCGCCATGTTGAAGTTCAGGCCGATGTCGAACAGGCCGCTCTTGCCGACCGCCTTGCCCCAGCCGCCCTTGCCCGTCTTGAGGTCGATCTCCCTGAGCTGGTCGCAGTGGGCCGACTCGGCGGCGCTGTCCTGGTACGCGATGACGATCTTGCCGTCGTCGGTGGGCGTCGAGGGCGCTCCGCACACGGCCTGCGGCATCGTGAGCGACCACAGCTGCTTGCCGGTGGCCGCCGAGTAGCCGGTGACCTTCTTGTAGAGGGCGGTGACGACGGTGTCGCCGGCGAACCACGGCCCGTAGACGGTGTTGTGGGCCTCGGGCACGTCCTTGCCCGGCTTCTGCGTCCACAGGACCTTGGCCTCGCCCGCCTTGCGCCCCCTGTTGGGGTCGTCGCTCGGCTTGGGGCCGCCGTCGCCCTTGCCGTTCCCCTCGAAGGCACCGCCTGACGAGCTCGCCGTGGCGCTGCCCGCGGGGGTGGCGTGCGCGACGGGTTTCGCGTCCCCGCCGGTGCCGAACGTGAGCCAGCCGGCGCCGCCGAGGACGAGCACCGCCGCGGTGACGGCGGCGACGACGAGCAGCGGCCGGCCCTTGAAGGGGTTGCGCCCGCCGCCGGCCTTGTTCGCCCCCGGCCCGTTCGGGCCGCCGGGGGCGCCCCACGGCTGGGGCGGCGCGCCGGGGTACGGGTACTGCTGCCCGTAGGGGCCCTGCTGCGGCCCGTAGGGCCCGGGCTGTGCGGCGAACGGGCCGGGCGCCTGCGGTGGTTGCTGCTGCTGCGCGTACGGGTTCGGCTGCGGCTGCCCGTACGGCCCGGGCGGGGGCCCGTACGGGCCGGGGGCCGCGTTGTAGGGACCCGGCTGCCGCGGATCCTGCGGCGGGTAGCCGTACGCGGCGGACGCGGGCGGTGTCGCGGGCGCGGGCGGCACGGGAGGCGGTGCGGGTGCGGCGTTGCTCGGCTCGCCCCCGCCGCTCCCCGGCTCGGCCTTCGGCTCGTTCCCCGGCTCTTCCTGCGGTGGTCGCCGGCCACCAGGCGGCTGAGTCATCAGCGCACTTCCCCCTATGTTCCGTCGCCGGCTGCGGCGAGCGGGCCTTCTTTCTACCACCACCGCGGAAGCCCGGCCCGGAGCGCGCCCCTCCCTGTTCCCAAGGGAGAACCGTGCCGTGATGGCGCCGTTACGCCCTCACGGCGCGTCAGAGCGGGAGGGGTGTGCGGGCGCCGCACGCCGGCGGCGCGGCGCCCCTACTGCGCGCTCTCCGCGACCTCCAGCCAGCGCGTCTCCAACTCCTCGCGCTCGCTGACGAGTTCACGCAGCTCGCCGTCGAGCGCGGCGACCTTCTCGAAGTCCGTGGCGTTGTCCGCGATCTGCTGGTGCAGGACGGACTCGCGGTCGGAGATCTTGTCGAGGCGCCGCTCCACGCGCTGGAGCTCCTTCTTCGCGGCGCGGCTGTCCTTCGCGGAGACGGCACCTGCCGCGGGTGCCGCGCTCGCCGGGGCCGCGGCCGGTGCGCGCTCCGCGAGGCGGGCCTCCTCGATGCGGTGGCGGCGCTCGAGGAACTCGTCGATGCCGCGGGGCAGCATGCGCAGGGTCCTGTCGCCGAGGAGGGCCATCACGTTGTCGGTGGTGCGCTCGATGAAGAACCGGTCGTGGGAGATGACGACGAGCGTGCCGGGCCAGCCGTCGAGGAGGTCCTCGAGCTGGGTCAGGGTCTCGATGTCGAGGTCGTTGGTCGGCTCGTCGAGGAAGAGGACGTTGGGCTCGTCCATGAGCAGCCGCAGCAGCTGGAGCCTGCGCCGCTCGCCGCCCGACAGGTCGCCGACGGGCGTCCACTGCTTCTCCTTGGAGAAGCCGAACTGCTCGCACAGCTGGCCCGCGGTCATCTCGCGCCCCTTGCCGAGGTCGACGCGGTCGCGCACCTGCTGGACGGCTTCGAGGACCCGCAGCGCCGGCGGGAGTTCGGCGACGTCCTGCGACAGGTACGCGAGGCGCACCGTGCGGCCCGTCCTGACCCGGCCCGCGGCGGGCTGCACGTCGCCGTCGCTGCGCGCGGCCTCGGCGAGTGCGCGCAGCAGGGATGTCTTGCCCGCGCCGTTCACGCCGACGAGGCCGACCCGGTCGCCGGGGCCGAGCTGCCAGGTCAGGTGCGTGAGCAGGACCTTGGGTCCTGCCTCGATCGTCACGTCCTCCAGGTCGAAGACGCTCTTGCCGAGGCGGGCGTTCGCGAACCGCATCAGCTCCGAGGTGTCGCGCGGGGGCGGCACGTCCGAGATCAGCTCGTTGGCCGCCTCGATGCGGAAGCGGGGCTTCGACGTGCGGGCGGGGGCGCCGCGGCGCAGCCACGCGAGCTCCTTGCGCACGAGGTTGCGCCGCTTGACCTCCTCGGTCGCGGCGATGCGCTCGCGCTCGGCGCGGGCGAAGACGTAGTCGGAGTAGCCGCCCTCGTACTCGTGGACGACGCCGCTCTGCACGTCCCACATGCGGGTGCAGACCTGGTCGAGGAACCAGCGGTCGTGGGTGACGACGACGAGCGCGGAGCGGCGGGCCGAGAGGTGGCCCGCGAGCCAGGCGATGCCCTCGACGTCGAGGTGGTTGGTGGGCTCGTCGAGGACGATCAGGTCCTGCTCGGCGATGAGGAGCTTGGCGAGCGCGATGCGGCGGCGCTCGCCGCCGGACAGCGGCGCGATGACGGTGTCGAGGCCCTGCGGGAAGCCCGGCAGGTCGAGGCCGCCGAACAGGCCGGTGAGCACGTCGCGGATCTTGGCGTTGCCCGCCCACTCGTGGTCGGCGAGGTCACCGATGACCTCGTGCCTGACGGTGGCCGCCGGATCGAGGGAGTCGTGCTGGGTGAGCACGCCGAGCCGCAGCCCGCCGCTCTGCGTGACGCGTCCGGTGTCCGGTTCCTCCAGCTTGGTCAGCAGCCGGACGAGGGTGGTCTTGCCGTCGCCGTTGCGGCCCACGACGCCGATCCGGTCGCCTTCGGAGACGCCGAGGGAGACGCCGTCGAGCAGGGCACGGGTCCCGTACACCTTGGTGGCCGACTCGACATTGACCAGATTGACGGCCATTTCACTCCAGACAGGGGGACGGATCGCCGTCCCAGCGTAGTCGCCCGGTGAAACCCGGCGGTCCCGCCGGGTTTCACCGGGCCGCGGGCGCGGGCGGGGCGCCGGGGCAGCCGATTCACCGCGGGCCGGCGGGCGCCTGCGGGTAGGGCCTGGATTCGGCGCCGGGGGCAGCGGTGAGGACACGCCGTGCGGGCGGCACTGCCCGGACGAGGCGGCGACCGCCACAGCAGATGCGGACCACACGGAACGAACGGCCGCCACCGCCCGGGGCGGTCTGCGTAACGCTCGCGCCCGAGCGCCTCCGGGGGCAGCGGTGAGGACACGCCGTGCGGACGAGGCGGCGGCCGCCCCGCAGCAAATGCGCGGGCCGCATGGGGACGCGGCACAGTGATGCGGGGCCCGCGGCGGGGCAGCAACACGTCCCACCCGGGGCATGGCCCGGGCGCCTCCGGCGCGAGGACGGCTCCCCCGCCGGGCAGGCGTCGCGTGCGCGGCCCGCGGCCGGACACCTGACGTGTGGCTGCCTGACCGGGCCGGGCGCTGCGCGCCGGGCGGTCAGGCCCTTATGTCCTCCACCACGACCGCGCCCCGCGCGGGTGCCGTCGTCACGCGGGTGGTGCGGCAGGTGCCTGAGTCCTGGAGTGCCTGGGCGACCTGGTGCGCTGTCTCCGCGTCCTTCACGAGGAACGCCGTCGTCGGGCCCGAGCCCGAGACCAGTGACGCGAGCGCGCCCGCCCGGGTGCCCGCGGCCAGCGTTTCCGCCAGGGACGGGCGCAGGGAGAGCGCCGCGGGCTGCAGGTCGTTGGCGAGGGCGGCCGCGAGCAGGGCGGCGTCGCCGTCCCGCAGGGCCGCGAGCAGCGCGGGGGCGGCCGCCGGCTCGGGGACCGCCGTGCCGGCCGTCAGCCGGTCGAACTCCTGGAAGACGCGGGGCGTCGAGAGCCCCTCGTGCGCGACGGCGAACACCCAGTGGAACGCGCCGCCGACCGGCAGCGCGGTCAGGTGCTCGCCGCGTCCCGTGCCGAGGGCCGCGCCGCCGAGCAGGGAGAACGGCACGTCGCTGCCGAGGCCGGCGCAGATCGCGAGCAGCTCGTCGCGCGGCGTCTGAAGGCCCCAGAGCGTGTCGCACGCCAGCAGCGCGGCCGCGCCGTCCGCGCTGCCGCCCGCCATGCCGCCCGCGACGGGGATGTCCTTCGCGATGTGCAGGCGCACGTCGGGCTGGACGCCGTGGCGCTCGGCCAGCGCGATCGCCGCGCGCGCGGCGAGGTTCGACGCGTCGAGCGGCACCTGCGCCGCGTCGGGACCCTCGCACGTGATCACGGGCCCTTCACCGGCCGCGCCGGCCGTCGCCGTCACCTCGTCGTACAGGCCCACCGCGAGGAACACGTTCGCCAGGTCGTGGAAGCCGTCGGGGCGCGCGCCGCCCACCGCGAGGCCCGCGTTCACCTTGGCGGGGACGCGCACCCGCACCCGGGCCTGCACCTGTACGTCCTCGGTCCGCATGTACTTCCTCGCCCGTACCCGCGTGCCCGCACGGCTCTCCCGTGCGTCCGCGCTCCGTTCCGTCGCGCTCACCTGCCTGCCTTCCCTGCCTTTCCTGCCTGGCCGCACTCCGCGATCCGTGCGAACTCCGCCACGGTCAGCGACTCGCCCCGCGCCTGCGGGGACACCCCGGCGGCCACCAGGGCCGCCTCCGCGGCGGGCGCCGAGCCCGCCCATCCCGCGAGCGCCGCCCGCAGGGTCTTGCGGCGCTGCGCGAAGGCCGCGTCGACCACCGCGAACACCTCCTCGCGCGTGGCCGTCGTGGCGGGCGGCGCCTGCCTGCGCACGAGCGCGACCAGGCCGGAGTCGACGTTCGGCGCGGGCCAGAACACGTTCCTGCCGATCGAACCGGCACGCTTCACGTCCGCGTACCAGGCGGCCTTCACCGACGGCACGCCGTACACCCGCGAGCCGGGGCCCGCCGCCAGCCGGTCGGCGACCTCGGCCTGCACCATGACGAGTGTCCGCTCGATGGTCGGGAAGTGCCGCAGCATGTGCAGCAGTACGGGCACGGCGACGTTGTAGGGGAGGTTCGCGACGAGCGCGGTCGGCGCGGGGCCCGGCAGCTCGGTCACGTCCATGGCGTCCGCGTGCACGAGCGCGAACCCGTCGGCGCGCTGCGGCAGCCGTGCGGCCACCGTCGAGGGCAGCGCTTTCGCGAGGACGTCGTCGATCTCGACCGCGACGACCCGGTCCGCGGCCTCCAGCAGCGCCAGCGTCAGCGAGCCGAGCCCGGGGCCGACCTCGACGACCGTGTCGCGCGGCCCGACGTCCGCCGTGCGCACGATCCTGCGGACGGTGTTCGCGTCGATGACGAAGTTCTGCCCGCGCTGCTTCGTCGGGCGCACGCCGAGCGCCGCCGCCAGTTCGCGGACGTCGCCGGGGCCGAGGAGCGCGGGCTCAGTGGTACTCACCGCTCAAGCCTAAAGCTCGTAGCCGAAGGCCCGTGCCGTGTTCTCGGCGACGGCCGTCGCGAGCGCGTCCTCGTCCGTCCCCCGCACCTCGGCCATCGCACGCAGGGTCACCGGGATGAGGTAGGGCGCGTTCGGCCGCCCCCTGAAGGGCGCCGGCGTGAGGAAGGGGGCGTCCGTCTCGACCAGCACGAGCTCCCGCGGCGCGACGGCCAGCGCGTCCCTGAGCTGCTGGGCGTTCTTGAAGGTGACGTTGCCCGCGAAGGACATGAAGTAGCCGGCCGCCGCGCAGACCCGTGCC
This sequence comes from Streptomyces sp. NRRL F-5126, assembly GCF_000721265.1. Taxonomy (GTDB): domain Bacteria; phylum Actinomycetota; class Actinomycetes; order Streptomycetales; family Streptomycetaceae; genus Streptomyces. Next base: position 189,139 of record NZ_JOFZ01000001.1, read on the forward strand.
ATGTCCGCGTCGCCCGAGTAGCAGTGGAAGACCGTGCGCTCCGGCGCGCCCTCGTCCGCCAGGATCCGCAGGACGTCCGCGTGCGCGTCCCTGTCGTGGATGACGAGCGCCTTGCCGTGCCGCTTGGCGATCTCGATGTGCGCGCGGAACGACCGCTCCTGCGCCTCGCGGCCGTCCTCGCCCGTCCTGAAATGGTCGAGGCCGGTCTCCCCGACGCCGAGCACGTGGCCGAGCGTGGCCAGGGCGTCGATCTCGGTGAGCGCGTCGTCCAGGTCCGCGAGGCGGGGCGCCTCATTGGGGTGCAGCGCGACGGACGCGTGGACGGACGGGTGCGCGGCGGCGGTCTGAGCCGCCCAGCGCGAGCCCTTGAGGTCGCAGCCGACCTGCACGATCGTCGTCACGCCCACGGACGCGGCCCTGGCCAGCCCTTCCTCGACGGTGCCGCCCTGCATGTCCAGGTGGGTGTGGGAGTCCGCCACCGGCACCCGGAGGGGCTCGGGCAGCGGTGGCGGCGTCTCGTTCGCACTCATGGGCGCGATCCTACGAGCCCGGCGCCCGGGCCCCTCAGCCGCGGATCGTCGGCCGGCGCCCCTCGGCCTGCTCCCGCTTCCTCACCGGCCGCCGGGGTGTCCCGCGTGCTGGTGGTGGAACAGGTGGCGCAGGAACTCGGGGAGGTGCGGATGCCACGGCTCCGCGACCGTCTCGGGCACCTCGGCGCCCGCGTCGTACGCGGGGAGCACGCCGGTGGCCTCCGCACGCTCCGAGCGGGCCGCACGCACCGCCTCGCGCACGGGCTGCCTGCCCGCGGGCTGCTTCGCCATCGCGTCCATGCCGTAGGAGCGGGTCAGCTCCCGGTAGCGGGCCACACGCCCCGACCGCATGATCCGCACGACGTGCGCCTCGCACGTCGGACAGGTCGGGCTGGTCAGCGGAGAGGGAACGGTCTTTCCCCCGGACTTGTACACAACAAAGGGCTCCCCCTTGCCGTCGACGTGGTGCTCGATGTCGAACGACTGCTCCCAGCCGTGCCCGCACCTCATGCAGGCGAAGGCATACGCCTCATGGGCTGCGACGGTACCTTCACGCTCGCTCATACCGTCTCCTTTCCACCCTTCCAGTGGACTCCCGGGAGCGGGGGAATGCAGGGTGGCCAGGCATTTAATGGCGAGGATTTGGCGTTTTCGAGAACCGCGGGCGGCCGGGGACGGCACGCGTTTTACCTTGATGTGAAGAGTCTTTACGCGCGGGCCTCCGCACCGTGACGACGGTCACGCGCACGACGGGCGCCGGGCCAGTGCTCGCCCAACGGCCGGAGGGCACACCGCCAGGCGCTCGGATCTCCCCGGCCGGCGGGCCCGCGCGCCACCTTCTGCCACCGGCCGCCGGGCTTACCCACGTCGCGAGTCCGACGGGCGCCGGCCCGGCCCGTCGCCGCCGCCACCGGCCCCGCCCCGCCCCGCCCCGCCAGGCGCACGGAGCGCACGCTCCCGGATTCCACACGGCCCGCGGGCCGCGCGCCACCCGTCGGGCTCACCTCCCGTTCGCGGGTCCGCGGCTGCTCAGCCAAGCCCGTCGCCGCGGTCACCGGCGCCCCCGCGGCCCACGACGTCGCGGCCCGCCACGCCGGGCGACGCGACGCCGCGCGCGGCGTTCTTCGCGGCGACCACCGCGTCGAAGACCTGCCGCTTCGGCAGTCCCGCCTCCGCCGCGACCGCGGCGATCGCCTCCTTGCGCCGCTCGCCCGCGTCCTCCCGTACGCGCACCCGCCCCACCAGTTCCTCGTCGTCCAGTTCCGCGGGCCCCGCCTCGGGCGCGCCCTGGACGACGATCGTGATCTCGCCGCGTACGCCGTCGGCGGCCCACAGGGCGAGTTCGCCCAGGCCGCCGCGCCGCACCTCCTCGTACGTCTTGGTCAGCTCGCGGCACACGGCGGCAGGGCGGGCCGCGCCGAACGCCTCGGCCATCGCGGTGAGCGTGTCGTCGAGGCGGTGCGGCGCCTCGAAGTACACGAGCGTGCGGCGCTCGCCCGCGACCTCGCGCAGCCGGCTCATCCGCTCCCCCGCCTTGCGCGGCAGGAACCCCTCGAAGCAGAACCGGTCCACCGGCAGCCCCGACAGCGCGAGCGCCGTGAGCACCGCGGATGGCCCCGGCACGGCCGTCACCCTGATGCCGCGCTCCACGGCCGCCGCGACGAGGCGGTAGCCGGGGTCGGACACCGAGGGCATCCCCGCGTCCGTCACCAGCAGCACGCGCGCGCCGCCCTGGAGCGCGTCCGCGAGCTCGGGCGTACGGGCGGACTCGTTGCCCTCGAAGTACGACACGACGCGGCCGGCCGGCTGCACCCCGAGCGCCTGGGTGAGCCTGCGCAGCCGACGGGTGTCCTCGGCAGCGACCACGTCGGCGCGCGCGAGCTCGGCGGAGAGCCGGGGCGGGGCGTCGCGGACGTCGCCGATGGGGGTGCCGGCGAGCACGAGCACGCCGGAGCCGTCCCCGGGCGCGGCGTCGCCGTGCGCGCCGGACGCGGTCGCGGCGGACACGCTCGCCTCCGTCGTCGCGGGCGCGTCAAGTGGGTGGCTCTCGTGCGGCTGGTTCGCATTCACAGCCGCCATCCTCCCAGCCTCGCGGACACGTTCCCTACGATGGCGCGGTGACCAGTACTGCGCCCGAAGCCCTGCACGGGCAAGACGCCGGCGACACGCCGCCCGGATGGCCCGCCCGGATGCGCCGGTTCGGTCATGTGCCGCGGCGGACCGTCAGCCTGCGCGACCGGCTCGTCCCGCCGTTCACCCGCCCGTCGGACGCCCTGTGGGCGGTCCTGCGCGTGCCGCCGAACCTGGCACTGCGGCTGACCCGGTGGTCGGCGTGGGGCGGGCCCCTGCTCGTCACGCTGATCGCGGGCCTGATGCGGTTTACGCACCTGGGCAGCCCCAAGGCCGTCATATTCGACGAGACGTACTACGCCAAGGACGCCTGGGCGCTGTGGCACCAGGGGTACGAGGGCAACTGGCCCAAGGGCGTCGACAAGAAGATCCTGCTCGACCCGTCCTCGGTGCCCGTGCCGCACGACCCCGGTTACGTGGTGCACCCGCCGGTCGGCAAGTGGGTCATCGGCTTCGGCGAGTGGCTGTTCGGCTTCAACCCGTTCGGCTGGCGGTTCATGGTGGCCGTCTGCGGGACGCTGTCGATCCTGCTGCTGTGCCGGATCGGCAGGCGGCTGTTCCGCTCGACGTTCCTCGGCTGCCTCGCGGGCGCGCTGCTCGCGACGGACGGCCTGCACTTCGTGATGAGCCGCACGGCGCTGCTCGACTCGGTGCTGATGTTCTTCGTCGTCGCCGGGTTCGGCTGCCTGCTGCTCGACCGCGACTGGACGAGACGGCGGATGGCCGCCGCGCTCCCCGTCGACGACGACGGCGTCCTGCGGCCCGACGCGCACGTGGCCGAGACCCTGCGGTTCGGTTGGCGGCCGTGGCGCATCGCGGCGGGCGTGATCCTCGGGCTGTCCTTCGCCACGAAGTGGAACGGCCTGTACATCCTGGCGGCGTTCGCCGTCATGTCGGTGCTGTGGGACGTCGGCACGCGGCGCACGGCGGGCGCGACGCGGGCCTGGCCCGCGATGCTGCGGCGCGACCTGGTGCCGGCGTTCGTCTCGACGATCCCGGTGGCGTTCGCGACGTACCTGGTGTCGTGGAGCGGCTGGCTGTTCACCAGCAACGGCTACTACCGCAACTGGGCCACGACGAAGGGGCAGGGCCTCGGCGGCAGCTACACGTGGCTGCCGGACTGGCTGCGCAGCCTGTGGCACTACGAGTACCAGGTGTACGAGTTCAACATCCACCTGGACAGCGGCCACACGTACCAGTCGAACCCGTGGAGCTGGATCGTCCTCGGCCGCCCCATCTCGTTCTTCTACGAGTCGCCGTCGCCCGGCCGGTCGGGCTGCCCGTCGGACACGACCGGCAAGTGCGCGCGCGAGGTGCTGGCCATCGGCACCCCGCTGCTGTGGTGGCTCGCCTGCTTCGCGCTGCTGTACGTGCTGTGGCGGTGGTTCTTCCGCCGCGACTGGCGCGCGGGCGCGATCGCGTGCGGCGTCGCGGCCGGGTGGGCTCCGTGGTTCCTCTACCAGGACCGCACGATCTTCTACTTCTACTCGGTCGTCTTCGTGCCGTTCCTGTGCCTTGCGGTGGCGATGATGCTGGGCGCGATCATCGGCCCACCGGGCTCGAACGAACGCCGCCGCACGGTCGGCGCCGTGGGCGCGGGCGTGCTGGTGCTGCTCGTCTTCTGGAACTTCATCTACTTCTGGCCGCTGTACACGGGCACGTCGATCCCCTACAGCGACTGGCAGCACCGGATGTGGCTGGACACCTGGATCTGACGCCGGGGGCCGCCCTCACGCGCCGGGCTCGGGCAGCAGGCGCGCGACGAGGTCGCGGGCCCATTCGGTGGTCAGGGGCAGGTCGGTGAAGACGGCGCGGTAGTACAGGGGCGCGAGGATGCCGTCCGTGGTGTGTTCGAGGGCCGGGGACTGTCCGCCCCTGGCCCTCTCCCGTCCGAGGATGGCTTCGAGCCCCTGCTCGCGCTCGCCGCGGCAGGCCGCCGCGCCCTGCTCGCCGCCCGTGCCGATGGTGGCGCGCACCAGGGCGAGGGTGTCCGGGTCGCCGAGGTCCTTGGCGAGGTCGAGCGCGTAGCGCTCCAGGTCGCCGCGGAGGCTTCCGGTGTCAGGCACCACGAGGTCGCCGCTGAAGCGGCTGGTCGCCACGTCGGCGAGCAGGTCGCCCACGGTGCCCCAGCGGCGGTAGACGGTGGTGGCGTGCACGCCGGCGCGTGCGGCGATCACCGGGATCGTCAGCACGTCGAGCGAGTCCTCGGACACCACTACCTGGACGGCCCGGTGCACGGCAGCGCGGACCTTGGCGGAGCGGCCGCCCGGCCGGCTGGCCGTGCCGGACGTGGAGGAAGTCGTATCGGTCATGCGGCCAGTATCGCATTCATCACTGCTTTTGCATTGCAGCGATCGCTGCGTTTGTGCTACCTTCAAATCGTTAACGCAATGATCACTGCGAGGCGGGCCGACGCGCCCCCTGGACCGTCCCGAACGAGAAGACCCGCAGGAGGCACCGTGACAACCGCGCCAAGAGTCAAGACGAACCATGAGGTCGGGCGGTCGGGCCACACGACGATCCGGTACACGGCAAGCGGACCCGCCGGCGGTCCCGTCCTGGCCCTCATCCACGGCTGGGCCTGCGACCGCGGCGACTTCGACGCCGTGACGGACCACCTGCCCGGGCACTACCGCGTACTCGCGATCGACCTCGCCGAGCACGGCGCCTCACGCTCGACGCGGGACGTCTGGACGATGGAGGAGTTCGCCCGCGACGTGGCCGCCGTGCTGGAGGCCGAGTCGGTGGACACGGCGGTCGTGGCGGGCCACTCCCTCGGCGGGGCGGTCGCCGTCGAGACCGGCCGGCTGCTGCCCGGCACGGTGTCGCACGTGGTCGCGCTCGACGCGCTGCACTACCTGTCCCTGTTCCCCGCACTGAGCGAGGAACGGGCCGAGGCTACGACGCGCGTGTTCCGCGAGGACTTCGGCGCGGCGGTGCGTGGGCTCGTCGAGGGAGGCTCCCCGGCCGGGACCGACCCGGCTCTCAAGGAGGCGTACGTCAAGAAGATGTCGGCGGTGCGGCAGCCCGCGGGGGTGGGGGCCATCGAGGGCCTGGTGCGCTGGGACATGGACGCGGCGCTGCGCGAGACGCGGCAGCCGATCACCGTCTTCGGGATTCGCTCGCTCGTGACGCGGGAAGCGATCGACCGCTACCGCGACCGGCTCGACTTCGTGCTCGTCGACCTCGGCAGCCACCACTTCCCCGCAGAGGCGCCGGAGGCCACGGCGAGGCTCCTGGCGGGGGTGAGTGCCTGATGGGGCCGACGAGTTCGCAACCGCTGCGGCTGCGGGACGTGACCGTCCCCAACCGCGTGTGGATGTCCCCGATGGCGCAGTACGCCGCGGGTAGCGACGGCAAGCCGACCGACTGGCACCTCGTGCACTACGGCGCACGGGCCGTCGGCGGGGTCGGCCTGGTCATGGTCGAGGCCAACGCCGTGGGGCCGCTGCACCGGACCACGTCCGCGGACCTCGGCATCTGGAACGAGGAGCAGGCCGCCGCGCACCGCCGCCTGACGTCGTTCATACGCGAGCGCGGCACGGTCGCCGGGATCCAGTTGCAGGCGGCGGGCAGGAAGGGCTCGCACCAACTGCCGTGGGTGGGCGCGGGCCAGAACGGTTCCGTGAGCGCGGCCGACGGGGGGTGGCGGACGTTCGGCCCTTCGCCGGTGGCGTTCGGCGAGCTGAACGCGCCCAGGGAGGCGGGCCGCGCCGACATCGACGAGGCCGTGGAGGCGTTCGCGCACGCGGCGAGGATGGCCGACCTGGCGGGATACCAGGTGGTCGAGATCCAGGCCTCGCACGGATACCTGCTGCACGAGTTCCTCTCGCCCCTGTCCAACCACCGGACGGACGAGTACGGCGGGAGCCCCGAGAACCGGATGCGCCTCGCGCTGCGCGTGGCGCGCGCCGTGCGGGAGGCGTTCCCGGCGCGGAAGCCGGTCTTCGTCCGGATCACCGCCACGGACTGGGCCGAGGGCGGGATCCCGATCGACGAGGCGGCACTGTTCGCCAAGGAACTGGCGGCAGCCGGCATCGACTTGCTCGACGTCACGTCGGGGCTCGTGGTGCGCGACCAGGCGGCACGCCCGCCGGCGCGGGAGGCGGTGCACGCCGAGTTCGCGGCGACGCTCAGGAACGCCACGGGGCTCCCGGTCGCCCCCGTCGGGGGGATCGGCGACCTGTCCCTGGCGGAGAGGCTCGTCTCCAGCGGTCAGGCGGACGCCGTGATGGTGGGACGCCCGCTGCTCCGCGACCCGTACTTCGCCCTGCGCGAGCGCCCCGCGGACCCGGCGGCCTGGCCCCGTCAGTACCAGCGCGCCCTGCCTCACCGCGCTCTCGGCGGCTAGTCTCATTGTCGCAGACATGCCACGCCACCCCCAGGAAGGGACTTGATCGACATGACCAGGGCCAGGTCGAGATGGATGATCCTGTTCGCCTGCGTGTTGACGCTGATGTGCACCGCCATGGCGAGTGGAGCGGAAGCCGCTCCCGCGGCCGCGCCCGCCAAGAAGCAGCACCACATGCATGCGGCGGCGAAGAGCGGGCCGGTGTCCGTCGCCTATGTGGAGGTCAACAGCGACAGCATGCTGAACGTGGGCAAGTACAAGCTCGCCGGCAGCGGTGCCAACGTGTTCGACATCGGCGTCATCTTCGCCGCCAACATCAACTACGACGGCAGCCAGGCGTACCTGTCCTTCAATCAGCAGGTGCAGAGCGTCCTGGACAACGCGGCGACCCAGATCAGGCCGCTCCAGCAGCAGGGCATCAAGGTCGAGCTGTCGATCCTGGGCAACCACCAGGGCGCGGGGTTCGCCAACTTCCCCTCGCAGTCCGCGGCGGCGGCGTTCGCCAAGCAGTTGTCGGACACGGTGAGCAAGTACGGCCTGGACGGCATCGACTTCGACGACGAGTACGCGGACTACGGCGTGAACGGCACTGCCCAGCCCAATGACAGCTCGTTCGTCTACCTGGTCCAGGCGCTGCGCCAGGACATGCCCGACAAGCTCATCACGCTCTACGACATCGGCCCGTCCGCGTCGCGGCTCTCCTACAACGGAGTCGACGTCACCAGCATGTTCGACTACGCGTGGAACCCCTGGTACGGCTCGTTCGACGTGCCCGGCATCGGCCTCCCCAAGGACCGCCTCTCACCCGCGGCCGTCGACCTCGGCTCGACCAGCGCCGACACCGCGGCCAACATGGCGCAGCAGACCGTGGACGGCGGATACGGCGTGTACCTCACGTACAACCTGACCAGCACGGACATCCACGACTACATCTCACGCTTCACCGACGTGCTGTACGGCAGCGACGCGGTGCACAGCGGCTGACCCGCGGATCATCGCCATCAGCCGCTCGTGGGTCTCGTGGTCGGCGGCGGCCACGAGACCACCGCACGTCTCACCGAGTGCGGCGCCGTCGATGCCGGTGACCACGCAACCGGCGGCCCGGCACAGGGCGATACCGGCCGCGAAGTGCACGGACCCGGAGAGGTCCCCGCCGTCGGTGACGTACGCGGCGCGCCTGCCCGCGGCGACCCAGGCCAGCGCGAGCGTCGTGGACACGACGCGCGGCCGGAACCGTTCGGCGAACTCGGGCCGGGCCAGGAGCTGCACGGCCCGGAACCCGGGCGCGTTCGGGAACGGCGGGTCCAGGTTGACGTCCACGAGCCGGGTGGCGGAGGTGGGCGCGAGAGGCGCGCCGCCGCCCCCGTCGCGGCGCACCCAGGCGGCCTCGCCGTCCGTGCGGAAGACCTCACCGCTGAACGGGTCGGCGACCGCGGCGGCGCCGCCGCGCAGCGCGACGTTGACGGCCACCGTCATGTTGCCGACGGCGTAGTTCAGCGTGCCGCACAACGGATCCACCAGCCACTGCCGCGCGGCACCGACGGCACCCTGCTCCCCGCCCTCCTCGCCGACCACCGCGTCGTCAGGCCGCGCGGCGCGGAGGACGCCGAGGATCGCCTCCTCCGACGCGAGGTCTGCGGTGGTGGCGAAGTCCCCGGCGCCCTTGTCGACGCGGTCGAGCCGCCGGCCGTACAGGGCACGAACCACATCGGCTCCGGCCCGCGCCCCGGCCGCCGCGACGGCGGCATCGTCGTAGCCCGCATACGAATTGACCATGCCGTGCAGGCTATCGGGACGCGGTTCGCCGCCCAGCGGCGACGTGCGCGCGCTCAGCGCGGTGACCTGCCCACCGCGAGCAAGTGCGAGGAAGCCGCCAGCAGTTCCGGGTACGGCTCCGCCGTCCTCGCAGCCGTCAGGACGGACGTGAACAGCGCCTCGTCCGGGCCGGGACCCGGCTGGTTCTCCACCGCCTTGAGCATCGACCACGCCGGACCCTCCACCCCGAAGACCTCCACGTCGCACAGTCCCGCCGCGCTCAGTTCCTCGGCGAGTTCCTCACCTCGGTGGAAGTACGAGAGCGTGAAACCCCGCCGGCCGTCGTACACGGCGGTGCGCAGGATGTCGGAGACCGAGGATTCGAGCCGTGGCGTGTGCAGATGGGCGAGGGCGCTGTGCTCGAACAGCGACGAGTAGCGGTTGATGGCGGCCGCGGCGACGAGCCCACCGGGCCGGACCACGCGCCGCGCCTCGTTCAGCGCCTGCACCCGGTCCGCGCGCTCGGGCAGGTGGTAGAGGGGCCCGAGGAGCTGCACCACGTCGTACGTGGCATCGCCCTCTTCCAGCGCCCGGGCGTCGCCGAGGGACGCCGAGCAGACCGTCGCTGCCTGTTCGACGTGGCGGGCGACGGGGTCGACGAGGTGCACGTCGTACCCGTCTGCCGTAAGCCACCGTGCGTGGACGCCAGGACCGCCGCCCACGTCCAGTACGCGGGCTGGCGCGGGCGGCAGGAAACGGCCCAGGAGCTCACGCGTCCTCAGTAGTTCGAGCCGCCCGTCGGCCGACATGCTCAGCCGGTCGCTCTCGTCGACGACCTCCGAGTAGAAGTGCTCGATCTCCGGCGCCAATGTGGGGTGCGACATGGCGGCAGTATCGTGTGCGCGGGCGGACCGATCCAGCTCGGCCACTCGTGCCGCGCGCGGCGCGTACGAGTGTGGCACCGTGGCCGGACAGGCAACCTAGGGAAGTGAGGATCGCCGATGTCGGTCACCGCCCGGCAGATCGCCGACGGGCTGCGCGAGCGGATCCGGTCCCGCGAGCTCGCCCCGGGAGACCGGCTTCCCGGCGAGCCCGCGCTGGTGCGGGAGCACGGCGTGGCCAAGGAGACGGCGCGGCGCGCGCTCAGCATGCTCGTGACGGAGGGACTGGCGGTACGCAGGCGCGGCAGCGGCACCTACGTAAGAGAGTTCCGGCCGATCCGGCGGACGGCGGGTCGGCGCCTGTCCCGCGATGTGTGGGGCGCCGGACAGTCGATCTGGGCAGCGGAGGTTCGCGGCCGCGAGCTGACCGTGACGGATCTGGAGGTCGGCGAGGAGCCCGTTCCCGAGGAGGTCGCACCGCTGCTCGGCCTGCCGGACGAGGCGGCCGTCGTCGTCAGGAGGAGGCGTTATCTGGTCGACGGCGAACCGGTCCAGCTGGCGACGTCGTACCTGCCGGCCGACCTCGTCCGGGACTCGCCCGCCGCCCGGGCCGAAACGGGACCCGGGGGCCTTTACGCGCGTCTGGGCGAACTGGGGCTTGAACCTGCGGGCTTCACGGAGGAACTGCGGGCGCGCATGCCGGACCCGTCGGAGAGCGACCGCCTCCACCTGTCGGAGGGCACCCCGGTGGTGGAGATCTGCCGCGTGGCCTACACGGCGGAGGGCCGGGCGGTCGACGTGACCTGGATGCTGCTGGACGCGGGCGTGTACACACTGGTGTACGACGTGACGAGCTGACCGGCAGGCGTCGCGGGCCGGCCGAGCAAGTGGCGTGAAATCACCCCTTCAGGTATCAGCAACATCCCTAGGGAAGTATTCTCCATCTCCCTAGGGATGTTCTTCCTTCTCGGAGGCGTCACGCCATGTCTGAACCAGGAGCCGACAGGCCCGCCCGCACGTGCCGCGCGACCGCCCGGCTGCCCGAGCGGCTGGTGCTGACGGCCCTACGGCTCGCACCCGATCCCTACGGGGAGGACGACGACCGGGGCGTCGAGCGCCACCTCGTCTGCGCGCTCCGGGCGCATCCTGGGATCGAACATCACGCCGTCGTAAGGGAGTTGGACGGAGCTGGCGGCGGCGCCATCTGGGCGCGCTGGGTGGACGGCGCCAGGCCCCGGGCTGTCGTCGTCCGGGCCGACTGCCCGGCCGTCGTGACCGACGGCGCGCGGTCTCAGGCGTGCGCCGAGTTCCTCGGCCATCCCGGACCGCACTCGTGGGAGTGCGTTCAGCCCTCGTAGCCGCCCGCCGCCAGCAGGCCGTCGATGCGGGCTCGGTGTGCCTCTTCCCAGGCGTCGAGGGACTGCGCGGCCTCCTTCTCCTGCTTCGCGCGGGCCGCGGTGAGCGCCTTCTCCCGGCGGGCGGCCGGGACCGCCACCACGCCCTCCTCGTCGGCGACGACGATGTCGCCCGCTGCCACCACGACGCCGCCGCAGCGCACCTCGCCGCCGAGCGGGGCCACGGCCTTCTTGTCGCCCGGGATGGGGATGACGCCCCGCGCGTAGACGGGGAAGCCCATCTCGCGCACCTCCGCCAGGTCGCGGATCACGCCGTCCGCGACGAACGCCACGACCCCGCGGCGCTGCGCGACCGCGCACACGTTGCCGCCCGCCAGCGCGTGGTCGAGGTCGCCCGACTCGACGACGATCACGGAACCCGGCTCGGCCCGGTGGATGGCCGCGTGCAGCATGAGGTTGTCGCCGCGCGGGCAGCGCACCGTGAAGGCCGGGCCCGCGACGCGCGGGCCGCCCGGCCACAGCGGCCGTATACGGAAGTCCATGACCTGTGCCGCCCCGAGGGCGTCGGCGAGCGCGGGGGTGGGAAGGGAGAGGAACGCGGTGGCGTCGTTCATGTTCTGCTTCTGCCTTTCGCGGGGGGCGTTTCGGCGCGTGCGTGATGGTACGGGAGCGGGATACGCCCGGCCCGGTGGCCACGGAACACGCGGCGGTGTGATCGTGGTCCCAGTCGGATAACGCACGCCTCCTGCGTCCCCGCCGCCCCGTACAGTGCTGGAACGGAAGGTTCTTGAACGCGTTCAAGATCCGGGGGGACCCGGGGGGAGCGAGGGCTGCGCCGTGCGCAGTGGGGCGAAGATCGGTGTGGTCAGCGGCGTGTTCGTGGTCGTCGCGGGGGGCGTGGCCTGGGGTGGGCTCAACCTCTACCAGGGCCTTACGGGCGGCGACGGCGGCTCGGGCAGCGGACTTGTGGGGCAGTCGGCGCCGAAGGGCGCGCCGATAAAGACGGGCCCACCGAGTGCGGCCGAAGTGTCCAGCACAGCCAAGAAGTTCCTGCACGACTGGGCGTCGGGCGCGGCGGCCGGGGACATCGCGCAGCTGACCAACGCGCCCACCGAGGCCGCGCCGTACTTCACGGACTTCCGCGGCTCCGCGCACATCACCAAGGCCGCCATCACGCCGGGCACGGCCACGGGTGCGACGGTCCCCTTCACGGTGAAGGCCACCGTCACGTACGGGGGCACGTCCAAGCCCTGGACGTACAAGTCGAAGCTGACGGTGGTGCGCGGCAAGTCCACCGGGCGGCCGCTCGTCGACTGGTCCCCGACCGTGGTGCACCCCGATCTCACGGACGCCACGACGCTCGTGACGGACAAGGCCGCAGCCCCGCCCATCGAGGCCGTCGACCGAGACGGCCGGACGCTGGACGCCGAGAAGTACCCGTCGCTCGGCCCGATACTCGACGCGCTGCGTCAGCGCTACGGCGACCAGGCCGGTGGCAGTCCCGACGTCACCCTGCGCATCGAGGGGCGCGACGGCGGCACGGGGACGGACTCGGGCTCCGGCTCCGGCTCCGGCTCCGGCTCCGGCTCCGGCAAGGTGCTGCTGACGCTCACCAAGGGCCGTGCGGGCAAGGTCCCCACGACGCTCGACTCGCGGGTGCAGGCGGCGGCGGAGGCCGCGGTCAAGAAGTACACGAACGCCTCGGTCGTCGCCGTCAAGCCGAGTACCGGGGACATCCTCGCCGTCGCCAACAACCGCAAGGACGGCTTCGACGCGGCCCTCCAGGGCGCGCAGGCCCCCGGCTCGACGATGAAGATCATCACGTCGGCTCTGCTGATGGAGAAGGGCCTCGTGACGCCCGACCGCTCCATGCCGTGCCCCCCGACGGTGACGTACTACGGGCGCACGTTCCACAACGAGGGCGGCTTCTCGCTGAAGCCGGGCTCCACGATGCGCGACGCGTTCGCGCAGTCCTGCAACACCGCCTTCATCAAGCTGATCGACGACACGAAGGACGACGCGGGCCTGAGCAAGGAGGCAGGCGAGGTGTTCGGCATCGGCAACAACAACTGGAAGACGGGCGTCGTCTCGTTCGACGGCAAGGTGCCGGCGGAGACCGGCGGCGAGGCGGCGGCCGAGTACATCGGGCAGGGCAAGGTCCAGATGAACGTGCTGAACATGGCGTCCGTCACCGCCACCGTGAAGAGCGGCTCCTTCCGCCAGCCGGTGCTCGTGCCGCAGTCCTTCGACCACCGCCGGCTGGCAAGCGCGCAGCGGCGGTTGCCGTCGTCCATCTCGCAGTCCATCACCGGCATGATGCGCACCACGGCCGTCAGCGGCACGGCGGCGCATGCGATGGCCGGTCTCGGCGGCGACAAGGGCGCGAAGACCGGCTCGGCCGAGGTCGACGGGCAGACGGTGTCGAACAGCTGGTTCACCGCCTTCCAGAACGACTGCGCGGCGGCGGCCGTCGTGGACGCGGGCGGCCACGGCGCCGACGCGGCAGGGCCGTTGGTGGCGTCGGTGCTCGCCGCCGAATGACGCCGCTCGTCGCACTCGCGGTCCTCGTCGCCGCGGTCACCCACGCGGGCTGGAACGCGATCGCGCACGACATCACGGACAAGCTCGTCGCGTTCACGCTGATCAGCGGCGGCGGCGCGGTGATCGGCGCGCTGCTGCTGTGCGTGGCGCCGCTGCCGCACGCGGGCGCGTGGCCGTACCTCGCCGTGTCGGCGGTGGTGCACGTCGCCTACTACCTGCTGCTGATGCGGTCGTTCAGCCTGGGCGACTTCGGCCAGGTCTACCCGATCGCGCGCGGCACGGCGCCGCTGGTGGTGACGGTGGTCGCGGCGGTGGCCCTGAGCGAGTCGCTGAACGGGTGGCAGGCGGCCGGCGTGTGCGCCTCGTCCGCCGGGCTGATCGCGATGGCGTTGTGGGGCATCCGCGGCCGGGGCGCCGCACCGCGCGGGGCGGCGATACGCGCGGCGGCGATACGCGCGGCGCTCGCCACGGGCCTGTCGATCGCCGCGTACACGGTGGTGGACGGTGTGGGTGTGCGGCGCTCCGGCACGCCGATCGGCTATCTGGCGTGGCTGATGGTGCTCGAAGGACTGCTGATCCCGGCGTACGCGGTGTACGTGCGGCGGGGGCGCCTGGCGGCCGAGCTCCGCCCGAGGGCGGCGCTCGGCCTGCTGGGCGCGGCGCTGTCGCTGACGGCCTACGGGCTCGTGCTGTGGGCGCAGACCCGCGCCGACCTGGCGCCGGTCGCCGCGCTGCGCGAGTCGTCCGTCATCGTGGGCGCGGCGATCGGCACCGTGGTCTTCAAGGAGCGGTTCGGCGCGCCGAGGATCGCGGCCGCAGCGCTGGTGGTGGCGGGCACGGCCCTGCTGCTGCACTCGGGCTGACGCGGCGCGCTCACAGCTTTCTGTGGCACACCGTCATCCGGTGCGTCGGCTCGTACCCCAGCGCCTCGTTGATCGCGCGCATATGGGGGTTGACGTCCGCGGTGTCGGTGAGCAGGCCGCCGAGGCGCGGGTGGCCGCGGCGCGCGTCGAGGATGGACGCGGACTTGATCCAGCGCCCGAGCCCGCGGCCGCGGTGCCGTGGCAAGACACCGGTGCCGTAGTGCTGGGCGTCACCCGTGCCGTCGCCGGGGACGACGAGCTCGGTGAAGGCGACGACCTCGCCGTCCGAGGTGCTGACGGCGGCGACGGTGTGCAGCAGGTCGCCCCGGTCGGCGACCGCCCGCGCCGCCGCCCGTACGCGCTCGACGTCCCAGGCGGGCGTCGCGCGGTCGACCGAGCCCATGGGCATGTCGTCCATGGCGCGGCGCGAGCGCGCGAAGGTCGGCGCGAGGTGCGCGGGCACGACGCCGTCCCAGGACAGCAGCCGGTAGCCGGCGTGCGGCCGTGCCACGGCGGCGGCGAGCGCGGCGGTGTCGACGTCCTGGAGCGCGAGGCGTACGTGGATCAGGGTCAGTGCGGTACGGAACCCGCGCGCGGCGAGGAACGCCTCGCCGGCCGATCCGGCGCGCGCCTCGGCCGCGAGGGTCCGGCGCCCCTCGTCCCTGGCGGCGCGGAGGGCGGCGGCCAGCAGCCGCGTGCCGACGCCGCGCCGCCGCTCGGCGGGATGCACGTGCAGGTCGAGGTCGGCGAGGTGGCTGCGGCCCTCGGCGCCGGGCAGCCGCACGAAAGCGGAGCCGACGGGGTTGCCGTCCTCGTCGTCGGCGAGCCACGCGAGGCGGCGGGCACCTGGCGCGGAGGGGACGGCGGGGTCGGCGGACGGGGCGTCGGTCAGTGGGGTGATGCGAGGGAACAAGGTGGCTCCTGGAGGTAGCGGCGGACGACTTCACGACCTGGGCGCGCCACGTGATCACTCGTACGCATGAGCCGTACACCTCCTCGTCGGGAACGACCCGCAGACGCTAACGGTCCGCGCGCGGTCGCGACAAGCCGATACCGCATGGCGTGCGTCCGCACGTATGCGGTGTCCTGCGCCGACAATGGGCGCCATGAACGTGACGCCTCACCCCGACGCCGCGACGGCGACCGCCTGGCAGGCCCTCGGCGGGCCGCCCGAGCTCCTGGAGCGCGTCTCCTACGAGGGCGCAGCCGACGTCCTGCCCGCGCGGCTGCCCGTGCGGGAGCTGGCGCGTGCCACCGTGGGCGCCGCGTCCCTGGCCGCCGCCGAGCTGCTCGCGGCGCGGCGCGGGGACGCGCGGGTACCGGCCGTGGCGGTCAAGGAGGGTGCGGTCGCCACCGCGTTCGTCAGCGAGCGCCACCTGCGGGTCGACGGCAGGCACCCGACGGCCTTCGCGCCGCTGTCCCGCTTCTGGCCGACGTCCGACGGCTGGGTGCGCACCCACGCCAACTACCCGCACCACCGGGCCCGGCTGCTGCGCGCGCTCGGCGCCGAGGACATCGGCGACGACGACAGGCTGGTCGCGCGCCTGGCCTCCCAGCTCGCCGGGTTGCGCGCCGATGACGTGCAGGAGGCCGTGTACACGGGCGGCGGGCTCGCCGTGCGGGTCGCCACCGCGCCGGTGGCGTCCACGCTGCCGCTGGTGGAGACGGTGGCGGACGGAGCCCAGGCGGGCGGGGCCGCGCCGGGCGGGGCGTCCGGCGCACGGCCGCTGGGGCCTGCGGCGCTGCCCGCGCAGGGCGTGCGCGTCCTCGACCTGACGCGGGTGATCGCCGGGCCGGTCGCCACCCGCACCCTGGCCCTGCTGGGCGCCGACGTGCTGCGCGTCGACTCGCCGCGGCTGCCGGAAACGCCGGACGCACACGCCGACACCGGCATGGGCAAGCGCTCGACGCTGCTCGACCTCGCGCCCGGCGGGGCCGACCGTGAGACCTTCGACGCGCTGCTCGCCTCCGCCGACGTGCTGGTGACCGGCTACCGGCCCGGCGCGCTCGACGGCCTCGGGCTGTCCGCGCACGCCGTACGGGAGCGCCACCCCGGCCTCGTCGTGGCGCAGCTGTCCGCGTGGGGCTGGTCCGAGGAGGCCGTGGGGCCCTGGGCGGGGCGCCGCGGCTTCGACAGCCTCGTCCAGGCGGCCAGTGGCATCGCGGCGACGGAGGCGGCGGACGACGGCTCGCCGGGCGCGCTGCCCGCGCAGGCCCTCGACCACGGGACGGGCTACCTGCTCGCCGCCGCGGTCCTGCGCTCGCTGACCGCGCGGCACGCGACGGGTGCGGGCTCGCATGTGCGGCTGTCGCTCGCGGGCACAGCGCGGTGGCTCCAGCACGGCATCGAAACCGATCCCCTGCCGGGGCCGCCGTACGCGCCCGACCAGTACGTCACGGAGCGCCCGTCCCCGGAACTCGCCGTGCGCCACGCGCTGCCGCCCGTCCACTACGAGGGCGCCCCCGCGGACTGGCGCCACCTCGCGACGCCCTGGGGCTCGGACACCGCGAACTGGTTGTGAGCGGCGCGGCGGGTCCGGGTACGGTCGACCGCATGAGTGAGGGCGAGGCGGAGCGCGGCGCGGTCCCGGGCACGGACCGGTCCCCCGCCGATGGCGGGCAGGTGCGGGACTGGACCGGGCGGCCCGTGTGGTTCGTGCTGAACGAGTCGCTGGCCTTCCTGGTGGAACTGGCCGCGTTCGCCGCGCTGTGCTGGTGGGGGCTGCGTACGGGCGGCACGCTGCTCGCCGTCGTGATGCCGCTCGCGGCCATGGTGGTGTGGGGGATGTTCGCCGCGCCCCGCGCCAAGTACACGCTGCCGCTCGCCGGTGTGCTGCTGGTCAAGGCTGTCGTGCTGGGCGGCGGCGCTGTCGCCCTGTGGGCTGCGGGGCGACCGGTGTGGGCCGTCGCGCTGGCGGTGATCGTGGTCGTCAACACCACGCTGGCGGAGGCCGGCCGCAGGCAGCCGCCGCGCACCGCCGCGTAGGGCCCCGTGGGCCGGGCGGGAACCGGGTGACGCGACGGGCGGCGGCGATGACGGGTAGCGGTAGCGGAGGACGAGTGACGGGCGGAAGTGTGACGGGTGACGGCGCGGGCCCGGACGAAGACGGCGCGGTGCGCCCCGGGCGGGCGAGGGCCGTGCTCGACCGGCCCGGGCTCACGGCGGGCGAGCGCGAGATCCTGCGCGTGCTGGGCAGGGCGGAGGACATCGGCAGCGTCGGCGCGCAGATCCTCGTGTCCGTCGGCGCCTCGATCGTCGAGGGGCGGCTCAAGCCGGGCGACGACCTGAACTCCGTCGAACTCGCCCGCCGCTTCCACAGCAGCCGCACGCCGGTCAGGGAGGCGCTGGCGACGCTGGAGCGCGAGGGCCTCGTCGAGATCGCCGCGCGCAAGCGGCCGCGGGTTCGCACGCTGGGGATCGACGAGGTCAGGGAGATCTACGAGCTGCGCGCCGAGCTGTACGCCCTGGTCAGCAGGCGCATCGTGCGGCACTGCCCGGACGAGCGCCTGGACGAGCTGCGCGAGGCGCAGGCCGACCTGGAAGCAGCGGCGGCGGACGGCGACGTGGAGCGCTACTTCTGGCACGTGGTGGGTTTCCGCACGACGGAGGCCAGGCTCGCGGCGAACGAGACGGTGCGCGGCGTCCTCGACTCGGTGGGCATCAGGACGCTGCAACTGCGCCACCTGAGCCTGTCGTTGCCGGGGCGCGTGGAGACGTCCGTCGGCGACCACAGGCGCCTGCTGCAGGCCTACACCGAACGGGACGCCGACCTGGCGGCCGCGCTCAACCGCTCCATCGTCCGCCGGGGCCTGGCGGCGGTGGAGGGCTCGGTCTTGAGCGGCTTCTCCGGCTGACGGGCAGCCCGCTGCCGGGGCGTTCGCCCCTCGCCCGGCCGCGCACGGGCGCCGTGGCGGGCGGAACAGCCGGGGCCGGCGTTCGGCGCGCGGGGCCCCGGACTGGCCGCGCGCCGCAGGTAACCCCCGGAGGCAGCACCTCCACGGGCCGAAGCCGCCGCGTGCGGGGCCCGCCGAGAGCCGGAGCCACAGTGGGCGCCTGCCCCGTCCGGACGGGAGCCGCATTCGGGCCCAACGCCAGGGCCCGGCCGTCCGCGGACCGCCGGAGGCACCCAGACACGGCCCCGGCGCCGGCAGGGCACCGCACGCGAGCCCGCTGAGCCGGAAGGCGGCCGGGCGGGCGCCTGCCCCGTCCAGACGGGAGCCGCATACGGCCCAAGACCAGGGGACGGCCGGCCGCGGGCCGCCGGAGGCACCCAGACACGGCCCCGGCGCCGGCAGGGCACCGCACGCGAGCCCGCTGAGCCAGGAGGCGGCCGGGCGGGCGCCTGCCCCGTCCGGACGGGACGATGGTGCCGGACGGTCGTGTTACGCGCCCCCTCCCCCAGGCGGCCGGAACAGCCCGGCCGCCGACAGCACGCGCGCCCGGTCCTCTTCGGCCGGTTTCAGCGCGTCGAGCGCGGCCACCGGCCGGTCGAGGCGCATCGGGAACGGGTAGTCGCTGCCGAGCGCGACCCTCCCGGGACCGGCGAAGTCCAGCAGGTGGCGCAGGGCGTCGTCGTCGTGCAGGACCGTGTCGAAGTACAGCCTGCCGGCGAGCTGCCGCGGGCTCAGCCGGCCCCTCGCCCGTGCCGCCGGCGGGGCCGCGGTGAAGCCACGGTCGAGCCGGCCCATCTGGTAGGGGACGAAGCCGCCGCCGTGCACCAGCAGGACCCGCAGGCCCGGATACTCCTCCAGGATCCCGCCGAGCAGCAGCGCGGCCGCCGCGAACGTCGTCTCCGACGGGTTGCCGACCAGGATGTGCAGGAACAGGCGCCGCATCCTCTCGGGCACGTCGAGCTCCGCCGGGTGCACGATGACCGGCACGTCCAACTCCTGCGCCGTGCGCCAGAAGGGGGCGAGTGACGGATCGTCCAGGCCCGTGCCGCCGACGCGCGCGCCGATCTGCACGGCCTCGTGGCCGAGTTCCGTGACGGCCCGGCGCAGTTCGGCGGCCGCGAGGTCAGGCGCCTGGAGCGGCACGGCCGCCGCGCCCTTGAACCGGCCCGGGTGAGCGGCGCACAGCGCGGCCGTCGAGTCGTTCTGCACGCGGGCCAGCCACAGGCCGTCGCGTGGCGGCAGTTCGTACCCTGCGAGGTCCATCCAGGGGGCGACGAGCTGCACGTCGACGCCGGCGGCCGCCATCCACGCGAGCCGCTCCGCGACATCGCTGAGGCGGGGGATCAGCGGCAGCCCGCTCGGCCTGCCGCCGACCTCGACGCGTGTGACCCGCCTGCCGTCCACCTCGCGCGACGTCAGCCGCACGCCGTGTGCCTCGCCCTCCTCGCGGATGCGGTCCACGGCGTGCGCGCCGACGTGGTGCGCGTGGACGTCGACGACCGTCACGACGCCGCCCCTGCCCTGGAGGAGCGGCGGACCAGCGCGGCGAGCGCGGCCGCCACCGCCTCCGGGTTCTCCAGCGGGGTCAGGTGGCGGGTGCCGGGCACCACCGTCGCCGGGCCGTCCCCGACGAGGTCCGCCAGCGCCCGCGCCATCGCCGGCGGGGTCGCCAGGTCGTCCTGGCCGACGAGGACCGCGGCCGGGCGGGGCACGGTGGGCGCCGATGCCCTCAGGTCGGCGGCGCCGAGCATGGCGCACGTCGCCTCGTATGCGCTGAGGTCGTTGGCGGTGAAGACGGCCCGCAGGCGCTCCATCAGCTCGGGCTCCCGCTGGCGGAACGCGTCGCCGAACCATCGCGTCAGCTGGAACGGGATGAGCGCGCCGAGCCCCTCGCGCCGTGCCTTCGCCGCTCGCCCGGCCCAGTCGGCTGCGGCTGTGGGCCCGTACCAGGCGGTGGTGTCGACGAACAGCGCTGCGCGCGTGCGGTCGCGATGGCGGGCGGCGAACGCCTGCGCCACGCAGCCGCCCATCGAGCAGCCCGCGACGATGGCGTCCCGCCATCCGAGGTGGTCCATCAGGTCGGCCAGGTCGTCGGCGAACTGCTCGACGCTGTAGGGGCCTTGCGGCCGCCCGGAGCGTCCGTGGCCACGGCAGTCGTAGGTCAGCGCCTCGGCGCGGCCGGCGAGCAGCGGTACCACTCTCGACCACAGCGACCTGTCGAGGGCGAGGCTGTGCACGAGGACGACGCGCGGCGGGTCGGGAGGCGCGTCCCGCGCGGCGGGTGTGTGCGTGTACGACAGGGCGACGCCGTCGCGGGTGGGTGCCTCGCCGTCGATCGTGGTGCCGGTCACCGGCCGCCTCCTTCGTCTTGTGCGGCGCCGCGTGCCCGGCGCAGCGCGGTGGTGAGCGCCCGCCGCGCGAACTCCGCGATCATGCGCGTCTTGTATGCGGCCGATCCCCGCACATCGTCGTAGGGGTGTGTGGAGGATGCGGCGGTCGCCGCGGCCTGTGCGACGAGCTCTTCGCCTGCCGTCTCGCCGAGCAGCCGGGTCAGGTCGACGGCGACGGGACCGCCCTCGACGGAGCCGACGGCGAGGGAGAGCCTGCGGGCGCGGCCATGCGCGTCGAGCGAGGCGACGGCGGCGACGTGCACGCACGCGTACTCCCACACGCCGCGGACCAGGAATTTCTCGAAGGCCGAGCCGGTGGCGCCGTCCTCGGGGCGCGGCAGCGGCAGGCGGACGGACTCGATCAGCTCGTCGCGCCGCAGCCCGCCGGGGCCGGTCAGCTCCCCCATGGCGAGCGTGCGTGGGCCCCGGGCGCCGCGCACGGCGAGTACCGCTCCGGCGGCGGTCAGCGCGACGGGCGGATCGTGCGCGTCGTCGCGCGCCGCGATGTTCCCGCCGAGTGTGACCAGCCTGCGTACGCGGGCGGTGGCGACCGACCCGCACGCCTCGCTGACGGCGGGCCAGACGCGGGCGAGTCTCTCGTCGGCGGCGCACGCTTCGAGGCGCATGCCGGCGCCGAGGGTGGTCCCGTCGCTGTCGTGCCGTATCTCCGACAGGCCGGGCAGCCCGGCCAGCGAGACGAGGGTGGCCGCGCGCGCCGTCGTGTTGCGGTGGTGGCGGTCGAGCGCGTGGCGGACACCGCCGCCGAGCGCGGCGGCATCGTCCGCGGCGAGCAGCGCCACCGCCTCGTCGACCGTGCCCGGTACGACGATCCCGACGGGTGCGCGGCGTGCGTCGAGCGGGGCGGGTCCGGGTGCGAGCGTGGTCATCGGCTGTCCTCCTCCTTCCCTGCGGCTGTGGGTGGGGCGGCGCGGTTCGCCATGCCCCAGAACACCTTCTCCGCCGTGATCGGCAGCTCGTGGACCCGTACGCCCACCGCGTCCGCCACGGCGCTCGCGATGATCGACGGCACCGGGTCGAGCGATATCTCGCCGACACCCTTCGCGCCGAAGGGCCCCGTCGGCTCGTAGGAATCCGCGAACTCCACGTGCAGTTCGCGCGGCATGATCCCCGCCGTGGGCAGCTTGTAGTCGGAGAAGTTGGGTCGCGCGGGCGCCCCGTCCTGCCAGGCGAAACGCTCGGTGACCGCCATGCCGAGCCCCTGCGCGACGCCGCCCTCGACCTGTCCCTCGGCCAGCGGCGGGTTGAGGACCGTGCCGCAGTCGACGACGGCGGCGAACTCCGTGACGGTGATCGCGCCCGTCGCCGGGTCGACCTCCACCTCTGCCGCCTCGGCGGCGAAGTTGTAGGCCCCCGACTCGTTGCCGTAGCGGGACTGGTCGGGGAAGTCGGACGGGTTGTCGAACGAGCCGAGCCCGACGATCGGCTGCCCGTCGGGCCGGTAGAGCTCGGCCCGCACGACCGCGCCGACCGGTGACGACACGGCGCCCTCACCGTCCGCACCGGCCGGCCCGTGCACCACCCCGTCGGCCACCCACAGCTGTGACGCCGGCCGGTCCAACTGGCGCGCCGCGGCGTCCAGGAGCTGCTCGCATGCCTGCTCGGCCGCGCGCTTGACGGCGTTGCCCGCGACGTACGTGACGCGGCTGGCGAGCGCGCCGAGCGCGTGCGTCGTCAGGTCCGTGTCGGGGCGGGAGACGGAGACGTCCGCGACGGCGATGCCGAGTTCGGCGGCGGCGATCTGCGCGAGGGTCGTCCGCGCGCCCGTGCCGATCTCTCCCTCGCCGACGATGACCGCGGCGCGCCCGTCCTCCGTGAGCCGGACGATCGCGGAACTGCCGTCGTAGTCGCCGAAGCTGCGCCGCCCCGATACGTGGACGCTGACGCCCATCGCGAGGCCCCGGTTGGGTGCCGGGGCGGCGCGCTTGCCCGCCCAGTCGATCGCCTTGGCCGCCCTGCTGATGCACTGCTTCAGCTCGCAGCTGGTGATGCGGTGGTTGTGCGGGGAGACGCTGCCGGATTCCACGGCGTTCATCAGGAACAGGTCGGGCACCTCGATGCCCAGCCTTTCCGCCGCCAGGTCCCACGCCTGCCCGACGGCCCAGTCGGCTGACGGGTTGCCGAAGCCGCGGAAGGCGCCAGTGGGCACGAGGTTGGTGTAGACGAGACGCGAGTGCGCCTTCACCGCCCGGTAGTTGAAGAGCGCGTCGTGGCGGACGGTCGCGGCGCCGAGCACCGCCTGCGCCTTGCCCGTGTAGGCGCCGTTGTCCGCGATCACCTCGATGTCCTTCGCCGTGACGAGGCCGGACGCGGTGAAGCCGAGCTTGACCCGGTAGCGCATGGGGATGCGGGGGCGGCTCGCGAGGAACTCGTCCTCGCGCGTGTTGACGAGCTGCACGGGCCTGCCCGTCTTCCTGGCCAGGATGGCGCAGATGACGGACGTGTTGTCGTCGCCCGACTTGCCGCCGAACCCGCCGCCGATCTCCGTCTGCACGACCCGCACCGACCGCAGCGGCAGGCCGAGTGCCGTCGCGTAGCGCTGGCGGGCGAGGAACGGCGTCTGCGTGTTCACCCACATCGACATGCGCTCCCCCGACCACTCGGCGGTGCAGCCGATGGTCTCGATGGAGGCGTGCCACTGGCGTGCCGTCTCCCAGACGCCCTCGACGACGACGTCGCTGCGGTCGAACCAGTCGTCGGCGCCTCCCCGGTCGAAGCCGAACTCGTGGGCGACGTTGCCCGGTGCGTCGTCGTGGACGAGGGGCGCGCCCTCGGCGAGCGCCTCGTCGAGCGAGCCCACGGCGGGCAGGGGCTCGTACGCGACGGAGATCAGCTCGCAGGCACGGCGCGCGGTCTCCAGGTCGCGGGCGGCGACGGCCGCCACCTCGTCGCCCACGTACCGGACGCGGTCGAGCGCGAGGGGGTACACGTCGGGGCGGAACGCGCCCCACTTCACCTTGGCGGTGTCCTCGCCGGTGATGACGGCCAGCACGCCGGGCAGCCGCTCGGCGCGCGAGGTGTCGATGGACAGGACGCGCGCATGGGCGTGCGGGGAGCGCAGGACGGCGCCGTACAGCATGCGGGGCAGCCGGGTGTCCGCCGCGTAGGAGGAGCGGCCCGTCACCTTCTCCACGCCGTCGATGCGCTCGACGGGCCGGCCGATCAGCGGCGAGAGCAGGGCCCGGCCGAGGTCGAGCCCGGCTGCGGGCAGTTCCGTGGTGGACATCAGCTCTTCCCCTCGGAGCGGGCGGCCGCGCGGGCCGCGTCGAGGATCTTCACGTAGCCGGTGCACCGGCAGTAGTTGCCGTCGACGGTCGCGCGCAGCCGCTCCTCGCTCGGCTCCGGGTCGCGGTCGAGCAGCGCCCGCACGCCCATGACGTGGCCCGGCGTGCAGAAGCCGCACTGGAACCCGGCCTTCTCGACGAACGCGCGCTGCACCGGGTCCAGGCCTTCGGGCCCGCCCAGGTCCTCCACGGTGCGGACGTCGCTGCCTTCCAGCAGGCCCACCATCTTCAGGCAGGACGGCACTGCCTCCCCGTCCACGATGACCGTGCAGGCGCCGCAGTACCCGATCTCGCAGCCGGACTTCGTGCCGGTCAGGTCCAGGTCGTGGCGCAGAACGTCGAGGAGCGGCCTGCCGGGGTCGTCGACATGGATCTCGACGTCTTCGTGGTTGAGCCGGAAACGCAGTGGTACGGACATCGCCTTCCTCGCCTCTGTCTCGCCTGTGTACGGGCCGCCGCCTTTCGGCGTCCGTGCGGTCATGGCTCCTCCCCCGTCCAGCCGGACCGCTCTATGGCCGCGAAGCCGCCTCTGACCAGCGACTGGGTGAGCGCGGACGCCAGGTCGGCGTCGCGCTCCTCGTAGGCGCGCAGCAGGCGCGCGTGGTCCTTGGCGGAGGGGCCGAGCCTGCCGGGCTGCGACAGGCTGAGGTGGCGCAGCTGGAGCGCGCGCAGCCCGAGCGTGTCCAGCACCCTGCGCAGGGTCGCGTCCCGCGCGATGGCCGCCTCCTTGTTGCGGTACTGGACGTTGACCCAGAAGTAGCGGTCCACATCGTCCTCGGCGGCCGCCAGGTCGAGCGCGTGCTGGTGGCGGCGCAGCGCGTCGAGGTCATCGGCGGTGGCGACCTTGCACACCAGGTGGCTCACCACCGCGTACAGCTCGGCCCGCAGGTTGTACAGCTCGCGCACCTCGCTCAGCAGCAACCGCGCCACTCTGGGCCTGCGGCGCGCGGTGATCTGGACGAAGCCCTCGCGCTCCAGCACGAGCAGTGCCTCCCGCACCGGTGTCCTGCTGCTGTTGAACGTCCGTGCCAGCTCGACCGAGTTGAGGTCGTCACCGGGCGAGAGCCTGCCCTCGATGATCTCCGCCGCGACCGCGACGGCTATCTCGTCGGCGATGCTGGCACCCGGCACGCCGCGGCCCAGCATCCGTGTCAGCTCGTGCCACCCGGCCTTGTCCCCGATCTTCGGGTACGGCGGGCGGCTCGGCGCAGTGCTCACCGCGGCCCGCCCAGCACGTCGGGCCAGCGCTTGACGACCTGGTCGAGCAGGGCCGGGTCGGCCTCCGCGACCCTGGGGAAGGATCCGAGCCGGGACCAGGGCCTGCACGCGTCGATGACTGCCCGGCTGTTGAAGGGTGGTGCGTCCCGCTCGCGCAGCGGGTCGACGCGGCTGCCCCAGGTCTTGCGCAGCGTCTCGATGTCCTCCGCCGGGTCCGTACGGGTGCACATCGCCCACACCACGTCGCTGAGGCTGCGCGGGTTGACGTCGGCGTCGACGACGACCACGAACTTGTTCATGTAGGCGGCGGCGGGCAGTTGGGCAGCCAGGTAGCCGGCCTGCCGGGCGTGCCCCGCGTACCGCTGGTCGATCGCCACGGCCAGCAACTGGCGTCCACCGCCCGCCTCGTGGGCCCACACTCCCTCGACTCCCGGCAGCCCGCACCGGATGAGGGCGTCCTGGATCATGGCGGACTTCATGACACTGCGCATGTAGGAGTAGTCGTGCGGGGGCTTGCCGGGGGGAGCGCCCAGCAGAATGGGGTCGTCGCGGAAGTAGACGCGCTCCACGTCCAGGGTCAGGACGGGCTCGGCGCCGCCGCTGTAGTAGCCCGTCCACTCGCCGAACGGGCCCTCCTGCTCACGCCGGCCGGGGCGGAGCCACCCCTCGACGGCGATCTCGGCGCCCGCCGGGATCGGCAGGCCGGTGACCTCTCCCTTGACGACGTCGACGGGCCTGCCGCGCACGGCGCCCGCGTACTCCAGCTCGGAGGTGCCGGCCGGCACCTCCGTGCCCGCGACGACCAGCAGCAGCGGGTCGTGTCCGAGCGACGCCGTCACCGGCGCCCTGCCCTCCCGGGCGAACCACTCCCGCACGTGGGCGGCGCCGTGCTTGCCCGCCTCGATGTTGATGCTCGCCGCACGCCCGTCGTTTTGCACCTGCATCCGGTACGCGCCCGCGTTGAGCACGCCCGTGCCGGGGTCGGTCGTGAACACCGCGCAGCCGGTGCCGATGTAGCGCCCGCCGTCCGCCTCGTGCCACAGCGGCACCGGGAATTGCAGCAGGTCGATGTCGTCGGGCCCGAGGACGTTCTGTGCGACGGGGCCCGTCGCCACCTCGCGCACCGGGTAGCGGGAGGCGTTCGCGGCCCACTCGCCCGGCTTGCTGCGCAGCGCCTCCACCAGCGCCTTGTCGTCCAGGTCCGTGCCGAGCCCGAGCGTCATGCCGAGGCGGCGGGCGTTGCTCATGGACGCCGTCAGCACCCGCTGCCCGCGCCGGTGGCCGACGATGTCGTCGAAGAGCAGCGCGGGCGGGTCGTGGCGCTGGTAGTTGGCCTGGGACACGGCGCCGATCTCCTTGTCCCAGTGGGCGCCTTCGACCGCCCTGACCTCGCCCAGCTTCTCGGCGAGCGCGAGCCAGTCCCGCAGGTCGTCGATGTCGTCGAGTGATCCCACGCCACTCGCCCTCCGTTCCGTCACTTGTACAGGGAGCCGATGAAGCCGGACGCCTTCAGCTTGTCGACGTAGGAGTTGTCGATGAACACGTCGGTGTTCTTCGGCATCGTGCCGACGCCCTTGGCGACCGTGGCGGCGAAGGCGTCGTGGACGAGCCCGGGATCGACCCTCGGGTCCTTCGCCCACAGCCGGTTGAAGAAGTCGTACGAGTACTCGGCGAGCGCCTTGTTGTCGACTCCGCTGTGTTTCATGATGCTGCGCACCGCCGCCTGACGGTTGTTGTGCAGCAGTGCGAGGCACTGTGCCTCGGACTTGGTGAAGGCGGCGACGGCCTTGCCGTTGGCGGACAGGTAGTCGGTCCGCACGGTGTAGGCGTTGGCCGCGACCGGCAGGTCCGTGAAGTCCATGATCTTCTTGAATCCCTTGCGCCGGGTCTTGGTGCCGGTCGGCGGCTGGGTCACGATCGCGTCGACCGCGCCGTTCTCCAGGGCCGACACCTCGGCCGGTGTGGACTTCAGATAGACCTTCTGGACGTCCTTCTTCGACCAGCCGTTCTTCTTGATGAGCGCGTCCATCGCCGCATCGCCGAGTGAGCCGGGCGAACTCAGCCCGATCTTCGCGCCCTTGATGCCGTCACCGGGGCGCAGCGACTTCCTGCCCCACATCTCCATGTAGTAGCGCTTGATGGGCAGCGCGATGTACCGCAGGTCGACGCCCTTGAGATTCATCGCGCCCGCCGCCGTCGCCGTGGTGGCGCCGACACCGATCTGCACACTGTTGCTCACCAGCGCGGCCACCAGCTGCGACGAGCTGTTGAGCAGTGTGAGCTTGACGTCGAGGCCGTTCTTCTTGAACACGCCGTAGTCCTGGCAGACGTAGAGGTCCGAGTAGGCGGCGCCGATGGCGGTGTAGCCGATCGTCATCTTCATACTGGCCGGCCGCACCGAGGCGGATCCCGACACCGCGCAGCCCGAGGCGGTCAGCGCGAGTACAACACCCAGCGGAACGGAGAGCCTTCTCGTGGCGCGCATGCGCATGGACGGTCTCCTCACTCAGTCCGTGGCCGACCAGAACGTGAAACGCCGCTCGAGCTGTCCGACGCCCCGGGTGAGGACGATGGCCACGACGGCGATCACGGCGATGGAGGCCATCGCGTCGTCCATCTCGAAGTTCGACGTCTGCAACTGCACCTGGTAGCCGAGGCCAGACGAACCCATGAACAGCTCGGCGACGATGGCACCGATCAGGGCGCGCCCCACCGCCTGCCGTACGCCGGCGAGGATGTACGGGAGCGTCGCGGGAAAGGCGACGGACCGCAGGGTGTACATGCGGGACGCGCAGTAGACGCGGGAGACCTGCGTGTACGCCGGGTCGAGGTTGCGCGTGCCGGCGATGACGTTGATGAGCAGCGGGAACATCGAGCTCCACACCACGATCACCAGGCGTGCTTGCGTCCCTATGCCGAACCAGAAGATCAGCATCGGCAGGAACACCACGTAGGGCACCGAGTACATGATGCTGATCAGCGGGTCCGTCAGCCCGAAGAGGTACCTGTTGCGGCCGATCAGCAGGCCGACCGGTATCCCGACGACGACGGAGATCGCCATGCCGAGCGCGACGATCGACAGCGTCGACCCGAGGGGCCCCCAGATCGTGCCCGACGCGATCGAGTCGACCAGCGCCGTGAACGCGCCGGCCGGCGAGCTGCTGAAGTTGGGGTCGACGATGCCCGTGGAGGCGCAGACCTGCCAGGCCGCCAGCACCACGATCAGGCCCACGGCCCCGAGGGCCAGGTTGAGGTGGCGGCCGGCCGGACGGCGCGGGCCCGTCCTCGCCTCGCGGAGCGGGGCCTGGACCCTATCCGACGACAGTTGCGTTGCTGCCATGGTCACTCGCCCTTCGGCCTGGTTGGGTCTGGCTCATGACGAGCCGGAGGATGTAGTCGCTGATCTCCTGGAATTCGGGTGAGCGCTTGACGGCCGCCTCGCGCGGGCGCGGCAGATCGACATCGACGACCTCGACGAGGTGGGCGGGGCCGCTGGAGAACACGACGACGCGGTCGGCGAGGAACACGGCCTCCGGCACGTCGTGCGTGACGAAGACGGCGGTCTTGCCCTTGCCGGCGCCGTCCGCCTGCCATATGCGGGTCAGCTCCTCCTGCATGACCTCGCGCGTCTGCGCATCGAGCGCGGAGAACGGCTCGTCGAGCAGGAGCAGGTCGGGGTCGGTCGCCAGGGCGCGTGCCAGGTTGACGCGCTGGCTCATGCCGCCGGACAGCTCGCGCGGATAGGTGGCCTCCTTGCCCGCGAGCCCCACCAGCCGCACCAGATCGGCGACGCGCGCCCTGCCGGCCGTGTCGAGCCGCTTCTGCGCCTTGAGTCCGAACTCGATGTTCGTCTCGACCGTCCGCCACGGGAACAGCGACGCGTGCTGGAAGACGAGGGATCGGTCGGGCGAAGGGCCCTGTATCTGCGCGCCGTTCAGCTCCAGGCGGCCCGAGGACACCGGCGTGAGGCCCGCCAGCGCCGTCAGGAACGTGGTCTTCCCGCAGCCGCTCGGGCCCACGATGGCCACGAACTCGTTCTCCGCGATCTCGAACGACAGCCCGTCGCACGCGAGGGAGAACGCTGCGGTGCGGGACGACCAGTGCCCGAGCCGTACGTCGTCGACGACCAGTTTCTGGGATGGATGGTTCACGGATACCTCCTCCGAGGGGAGAGCCGGTCACGCGGCCGAGCACCCGGGCCGTCTCGCACCCGAAGTGTCGACACTCTGATTCAAGCAGCGGCCTCGGTCGATGTCCATAGGGCGGCGAACACCCGTTCAAGTTGTTCGGGTGTCGCCGGGTTGACGCGCCGGATCCCTTCCGTCCGCCGACTGGCCGCCACCCGCATGGTGCGGATGAATACGGGAATGCCCTACCTCAGAGCGGGACCAAGCGGAGCAAACAAGCCCCACTGCCTCCACCGGGCTCGTCGCACCCTTCCCCGCCACCCGTCGCCGGGATGGGGAATCACTCGGCGCGGAAGTGGGGCCGACGCAGGAGCGGCACACGATCTAGTGTCGACACTTGATGAGGATCGGCCACGCCCGCCCGTGCCGGTCAAACCGAGCGGCACGGCCTCTGGTGCACCGGGTGCGTGCGGTGATCTCATCGTCCGATGGAGCGATTCGACGGATACGGCGTACTGATCACCGGCGCGGGACGCGGCATCGGGGCCGCTGTCGCGAGGCGGCTCGCCGGCGAGGGCGCGCGGGTCCTCGTGACGGACGTGGACGAGGCACGGGCCGGCGCGACCGCCGCGGCCATCGAGGGCGCGGAGCCGTTCCGCTGCGACGTGGGCGACCGCGTGTCGGTCGAGGCGGCCGTCGCGCACGCGGTGGAGCGGTTCGGACGGCTCGACGTGCTGGTCAACAACGCCTACTCGTGCACCCCCGACGAGCCGCGGTTCGAGGACGAGACCGACGAGGCCTGGGCCCGCGACCTCGACCTCACGCTCACCGGCGCGTTCCGCTGCGCGCGTGCCGCGCTGCCGCACCTGGTCGCGTCGGGGCGCGGGGCCATCGTCTCGATCGGCTCGGTCAACGGCGAGCAGGACTTCGGCAATCACGCCTACAGCGCGGCGAAGGCGGGCCTCGCGAGCCTGACGAGGACACTGTCGGGTCATGCCGCGCCCAGGGGCGTGCGGGTAAACCTCGTCGAGCCGGGGACGGTGCACACGGAGGGCTGGGCCGGCCGCGAGGCCGTGCTCGAACGGGCGGCCGCGCTGTACCCGCTGGGGCGTGTGGGGCGGCCGGACGACATCG
The DNA here is from genome assembly GCF_000721265.1 of Streptomyces sp. NRRL F-5126. Taxonomy (GTDB): domain Bacteria; phylum Actinomycetota; class Actinomycetes; order Streptomycetales; family Streptomycetaceae; genus Streptomyces. The sequence goes on from NZ_JOFZ01000001.1 coordinate 219,610, forward strand.
CGGCGGCCGTGGCCTTCCTGGCGTCGCGGGACGCGGCGTGGATCACCGGGGTGGCGCTGCCGGTCGACGGCGGGATCCTCACGGCGCAACTCGGCTTCCGCAGGGCCGTGGCCGGCCAGGACTGATGGAGCGCCCGCCGGGGCAGCCTCCGCCGCCCTGCTGCGGCGCGTCGCCGAGCGTGCCCGGGCGGCGGTCCAGGCGGCGGTCCGGGCGCCGGCAACGCCTGGGTCGCGGGCGCGCGCGGCTGCCTCGCGACGCGTGCGGCACGCCCGCCCCGGCCGTCGGGGCGCGGCAGGGGAGGGCGCAGGCCCGGCGTACACGCGGCGCAGGCCCGGCCACGGTGCGCGGAACGCGCCACACAGCTCAACCGCCGGGCCCGTGAGGCGCAATCGGCTCGGCGCACGCGCAACCCCGCTGAGCGCGGCAGGCAGCACGGTCGAACCCGACCGCCGGGCCCGCGCGGCGCGAAGGGCCCGCGCGGCGCGACGGGCGCTCGCGGTGCGACGGGCGCTCGCGGTGCACTCGGCGCACTCGGCGCAACGACCAAGCCGGCCGAGCGCGCATGGCCGCGCTCGCGGTCCACGCCCCCCGTGTCGGGTCGCGGCGGCCGTCAGAGCGCCGCGCGCACCGCCCGTACCAGGGCCTGTGCCCGCGGGTCCGCCGTGACGCCCTTGCGCATCCCGTTCGTCACGTACCCGAAGGCGATCCCCGACTCCGGGTCGGCGAATCCCAGCGAGCCGCCCCGGCCGGGATGCCCGAACGACCCCTTCGCCAGCATCGGCGCCGCCGGGCCGTGCAGCATGTAGCCGAGGCCGAAGCGCGTCGAGACGACCAGCACACGGTCGGGGCCCGCCGATTCCTCCGTGCGCGCGAGCGTCAACGTGGCCGGGGCGAACAGCCGGTGGCCGTCCACCGGGCCGATCATCGCCGCGTACGCGCGCGCCAGCGCCCGAGCCGTCGAGATGCCGCCCGACGCGGGCATCTCCGCGGCGTGGTACTCCGGCGCGTTCTCGTCCACGGCGGGCCGGATCACGCCGAACGCCCGTCGCGTCAGCGAGCCGGGGTCCGCGTACGCCTCCGCCACCGACCGCTTCGGCCGCAGCCGCGGTGCGCCACCGGACGCGGGCGGCTCGGCCACCTCGCCGATCCTGCCGACCCTGCGCGCCTCCCCGTCCGGCAGCCCGATCCAGAAGTCGAGGCCCAGCGGCCGCGCGATCTCCTCCGCGACCCAGTACCCGACGGACCGTCCGGTCGCGCGCCGCACGAGCTCCCCGACCAGCCAGCCGTACGTGTGCGCGTGGTACCCGTGGTCGGTGCCCGGCTCCCACACGGGTCGCTGCGCGGCCAGCGCCCGCGGCCCCGACTCGCCGTCGAGCGCCTCGGCAGGGGTCAGCGGGACGTCCACCACCGGTACGCCCGCACGGTGGGACAACAGGTGCCGCACAAGGACGCGTTCCTTGCCCGCCGCCTTGAACTCGGGCCAGTACGTGCCGACGGGGGCGTCCAGGTCGATCCGGCCGCGCTGGTGCAGCAGCAGCGGTACGGCGGCTGCGATGCCCTTCGTCGCGGACCGTACGACCTGCGCGGTGTCGACGGCCCACGGTTCACGTCCCGCGGCGTCGCGCGCGCCCGCCCACAGGTCGACGACCTTGCGGCCGTCGCGGTAGACGGAGACGGCCGCGCCGCGTTCGCCGAGGCGCTCGAAGTTCCGTACGAAGGCGTCCCTGACCGGCTCGAAGCCGGCCGCCACCATGCCCTGGACGTCCACGCCCGCACTCCCGCTCGTCATTCCACTTCGGCGTACCGCGCGGCACCGGGTGCGGTGCCGCACCCTCTATGGTGCAACGTTTCCTGAGAGGTCAGGACCGGGCCCCCAGCCGTGCTCGAGGAGAGCGAAGGCGCGCTCGATGGCGGCACGCGGGTCCCGCGTGCCGCGCACCAGGCTGGGCACCTCCAGCGCGAAACGGGCCAGCGCACGGCAGGACGCGTCGTCCTCGGGCGCCCCGACGTCGGCGGCGATGGCACGCGCGAGTGCAGCCTCGTGCCTGATCCACATGCGCCGCGCCTGCTCCCGCAGCGCGGGGGTCGCGTCGACCAGCGCGAGGAACCGCGCGAACTCGGGCCTCGCGTCGAGGCGTGTGCGCAGGACGTGCTCCCGCAGCGCGGCGGGGACCGACTGGCCCGGGGGACGCTCGCTCACGGCGGCGACGAGCGCGGACTCCAGGGACTCGTCCTCGTCGAAGAGCAGCGCCTCCTTGCCCGAGAAGTGCTTGAACAGGGTCGTGGTCGACACGTCCGCCGCCTCCGCCACGTCCTTGACGCTGACGTCGTCGTAGCCGCGCTCGAGGAACAGCCTGAGCGCGGCGTCGGACAGCGCCTTGCGGGTGGCGGCCTTCTTGCGCTCCCTTCGCCCGACCGTGGCGCCGGGCTCGGTGCGGATGTCTGCCTGTGTCTCGCTCATGGCATCACTCTACCGTCTCGGTTGCACGAGTCAGAAAGTTGATTCATTGCACTTTTTTATCGAGTCTGCTTTTCTGTGCGCCATGACGGAACCCAAGAACGTGCGAACGGCGCTGCTCGGTGTCATGCTCGCCATGCTCCTGTCCATGCTCGACAACACGATCGTCGGAACCGCGATGCCGACGGTGGTGCGCGACCTCGGCGGCCTCGACCACATCGCCTGGGTCGTCACCGCGTACACCCTGGCCACCGCCGCCTCGACGCCCGTCTGGGGCAAGTGCGGCGACCTCTACGGGCGCAAGCACACCTACCTCGCGGCCGTGGCGCTGTTCGTCATCGGCTCCGGGCTCTCCGGGGCCGCCGATTCCATGTCCGAGCTGATCTCCTTCCGCGTCATCCAGGGACTCGGCGCCGGCGGCATCGGCGCGGGCGCGTTCGCCCTGATCGGCGCGCTCGTGCCGCCCCGCGAGCGGGGCCGCTACCAGGGCATGACGGCGTCGGTGATGGCCCTCGGCACCATCGGCGGCCCGCTGGTCGGCGGCTTCGTCACCGGCCACGCGGGCTGGCGCTGGGCGTTCCTGCTGAACCTGCCGCTCGGCGCGGTCGCCCTCGTCTGGTGCGCCGTGACGCTTCACCTGCCGGCGCCCGACCCGCGCGTCCAAGCGCGGCCGGGACACGTGTCCGCCCGCCTGGACTGGCCGGGCGTCGCATCGCTGACGGCCGCCGTCTGCGCGTTCGTCCTCGCCGCCGACCGGGCCGGCACCACCTGCGCCTGGACCTCCTGGCAGGTCATCGGGCTCCTCGTGGCCGCCGCGGCCTGCCTCGCCGCGTTCGTCGTCCGGCAGCGGCGCGCCGAGGAGCCGCTCATGCCGCCACGGATCTTCACCGGCCACCGGAACTTCGCGCTGGCCTCGGGACTGATCCTCGCCACCGGCGTCGTGATGTTCGGGTGCTCCCTCTACCTGCCGCTCTACCAGCAGACGGTGCAGGGCGCGTCCGCGTCGGGATCAGGCCTCCTGCTGCTGCCGATGCTGGCCCCCGTGGTCGTCGTGTCGCAGATCGGCGGGCGCGTCATGTCGGCGACCGGCCGCTACAAGGCGTTCCCCGTGACGGGCGCCGCGTGCATGGCGGTGGGCATGTTCCTGCTCTCCACGATGGACGCGCACACGTCCAGGGCCACGACGGCGTGGTTCATGGTGCTGGTGGGCGTGGGCATCGGGTGCCAGATGCAGATGGTGAGCACCATCGCCCAGAACAGCGTGGAGCCGCGCGACCTGGGCGCCGCGTCGGCCGCCTCCAACCTCTTCCGCACGGCGGGCGGTTCGCTGGGCGTCGCGGTGTTCGGCGGGCTCTTCGCCCGGGCGACGGGCGGCGCCGACACGGGGGCCGCGCCCGGCGCCGTCGCCGACGCGACCCACGTGATCTTCCTCGCGGGCTCCGTGGTGTGCGCGGCGGCGTTCGTCGCGGCGCTGTGCGTGCAGGAGGTCCCGCTCCGCGGCAGGCCGGCCGTCCCCGGCGCCGCCCCGTCCCCGGCGCCGTCCCCGTCCGCATCACCGTCCGCGCCGGAGGCGGGCCGCTGATCCACCGATCCGGGAATGCGAGATTTCAGGTTGTTTGTACCATTGAGAGGTGCTTTGGGAGTCCGGGTCACCACCACCGGACGTCGTTCTGAGGAGTCGCCGATGTCACCCGTGGTCGAGCAGTCCGCCAAAGCCCGCCTGATAAGCGACGCCCCGCATCCCCGTACCGTCTCCGTGCTGCTGCGCTACGACGGCTCCGACCCCCTCGCCGTGCGCATCGTCTTCCCGCCCGAGGTCTCGCTCGACGACAGCGAGGTCGTGTGGGTCTTCGCCCGTGAGCTGGTCGAGGTGGGCCTGCGCGAGCCCGCCGGCGACGGTGACGTCCATGTCTGGCCCTGCGGCCGGGCGCAGACGGTCTTCGAGTTCAGCGCACCCGAAGGCGTCGCGCTCGTCCAGTTCGACAACGCGTCGCTGCGGCGCTTCCTGCGGAGTTCGTTCGCCGTCGTCCCGGCGGGCCAGGAGGCCGACCACCTCGAAGTGGAGCAGCACATCGGCAGCCTCATCGTCTGAGCGGGGCGGGCGCGAGGTGCGGCGGCCGGTGCACGCCGGCGCTCGAACAGATGCGAAGAAGTCGCCATCACGAGTTGCCCGCGGCACCGCCCGCGGAAAGCATTGGACCGTGAGTGACGACGCCGCGTATCTCCGCTTCCCGCATCTGCACGAGGACTTGGTCTGCTTCGCCGCCGAGGACGACATCTGGGTGGCCCCCGTCGTGCCCGAGGGCGCACGGCCGGGGCGCGCCTGGCGGGTGACCGCGGACCGGCTCAGGGTGGGGCACCCACGGTTCTCCCCCGACGGCCGGTCCATCGCCTACACGAACTGGCGCAGCCTCGATCCGGAGATCCATCTGGCCCCCGTCGAGGGCGGGCCGTCGCGCCGCCTGACCTACTGGGGATCGACCGACACGCGGGTCTGCGGCTGGAGCGCCCCCGAGCCGACCGACCCCGCGGCCACCCCGCACATCCTCGCCGTGTCCTCGCACGGCCAGCCCTTCTCGTACTACTCGTGGGCCTACGGCGTCCCCACCGACGGCTCCCCCGGCGGCAAGCTGCCGTGGGGCCCGGTCTCCGACATCGCCGTCGGCGACATCGGCGGCGAGCACAGGACTCTGCTGCTCACGGGGAAGCCGCCGCACGAGCCGGCCGACTGGAAGCGGTACCGCGGCGGCGCCACCGGCCGCCTCTGGCTGCACGGCGAGCGGCTGCTGGCCGACCTGGACGGCCACCTCGACTGCCCGATGTTCGTCGGCGGCCGCATCGCCTTCCTCTCCGACCACGAGGGGGTCGGCAACCTCTACTCCTGCCTGCCCGACGGCACGGGCCTGCGGCGCCACACCGACCACGACGCGTTCTACGCCAGGCATGCGTCGTCCGACGGACGCCGGGTCGTCTACCAGTGCGCGGGCGACGTGTGGATGGTCGACGGGCTGGCCGCCGACTCGCGCCCGAGGAGGCTGGACGTGCGCCTCGGCGGGCCGCGCACGGGCCGCCGCTCGTACCAGATCCCGGCGGCCGCGCACCTCGGGGCGATCTCCGTCGACACCACCGGCAGGGCGAGCGCCGTCTCCGTACGCGGCAGCCTCTACTGGCTGACGCACCGGGACGGCCCGGCGCGCGCGATCGCCGACACGCCGGGTGTGCGGGTACGGCTGCCCGCGATGCTCGGCAGCGGCGGACGCGTGGCGTACGTCACGGACGCGGAGGGGGACGACGCCGTCGAGATCGCGTACCTGCCGCGCGCGAGCGGGTACCGGGCGCCGCGCAGGCTGGCGGCGGGGCTGCTCGGGCGGGTCCACGAGATGGAGCCGGACCCGGAGGGCGGGCGGGTCGCCCTGTCGACCCACGACGGGCGGCTGCTCCTCCTCGACGTGACGGAGGACGCGGCCGTCGGGCCCGGCGGTGCCGTGCCCACCGCCGGACCGGACGCGGAGGCGGACGCCCCGGACGCGGGCTCCCCGGCCCCGCACACGGCGGACTCCGGCGCGACCGACGCGGACGCGGGCCCCCCGGCCCCGGACGCAGCGGACCGGGACGCACCGGACCCGGACACGGCGGACGCGAACACGGCGGGCACGCAACCAGGCGCCACCGACCCGGACTCGGGCCCCCCGGCCCCGCACACGGCGGACTCCGGCGCGACCGACGCGGACGCGGGCCCCCCGGCCCCGGACGCGGCGGGCGCGGAGCCCGGCGCGACGGGCATGCCTCCGTCCGACCCGGACGGGCTCGCGCGGGCGCGGCGCGCCGCCGGGGTCACCGAGGTCGTGCGCTCCCTCAACGGCCCCGTCACCGACCTGGCCTTCTCCCCCGACGGCGACTGGATCACCTGGTCCCAGCCCACCGTCGGCCGGTCCCTGCGCCAGATCAGGATGGCGCGTATCGGCGGAATGGGCGCACACACCGTCGTGGACGTCACCGACGGCCGCTTCGAGGACGAGAACCCCGTCTTCACCAGCGACGGCCGCTACCTCGCCTTCCTCTCCTGGCGCGGCTTCGACCCGGTGTACGACGTGCACACCGGCGACCTGTCCTTTCCGCTGGGCTGCCGCCCCTACCTGGTGCCGCTGTCGTCCACGACCCCGTCCCCGTTCGCCCTCTCGCCCGAGGGGCGGCCCGCGGCGGGCGGCCTCGATCCCCTCGACGACGAGGCGGAGGGCGGCGCGGTCATCGTCGAGGTGGAGGGTCTCGCGAGCCGGGTCACACCGTTCCCCGTCGCCGCGTCCAAGTACTCCTCGCTCCACCCCGTCAGCGGCGGCGGTCTGGTCTGGCTGCGCTGGCCGATCTCCGGCGCGCTCGGTGAGACGTTCGTCAACCCGGCCGACACGTCGGGGCGTCCCACGCTCGAACACTTCGACATCGCGAAGGCACGCAGGAGTGAACTCGTCGACCATCTCGACTGGTTCGCGCCGAGCGGGGACGGGACGCGGCTGGTGGTCGTGGACGACGGGGAGCTGCGCGTCATGTCCGCCACCGACGCGAACGACAGTGACGGCTCCGCCTACCTCGACCTTCGGCGCATCCTGCACGAGGCGGACCCGGAGGCCGAGTGGCGCCAGGCGTTCGACGAGGCGGGCCGCATCGTGCGCGCGTACTTCTGGGACCCGGGGATGAGCGGCATCGACTGGGACGCGGTGCTCGACCAGTACCGGCCGCTGGTCGAACGGGTCGCCTCCCCCGACGAGTTCGCGGACCTGCTGCGCGAGGCCCTCGGCGAGCTGGGCACCTCGCACGCGTACGTGTCGCCCGCGCGGCGCGACGAGGGACCGCCGCACTACCAGCGGCCCATGGGACTGCTCGGCGCCAACCTGGTGTGCAGGGACGGGGGTTGGATGGTGAAGCGGATCCTGCCGGGCGACTCGTCGGACTCCAGGGCCCGTTCGCCGCTCGCGGGTACGGGCATCCGCGAGGGCGCCGTCCTCACCCACGTCGACGGGCGCCCGGTGGACCCGGTCGCGGGCCCCGGCCCGCTGCTGTCCGCGGCGGGCGGCACGACCGTGGAGCTGACGTTCCGCACGGCCGCGCCCGCCGGAACGGAGCACACCGGCGCCGAGGCGCCCGACGCCGGTGCCGGGCGCGAGCGGCCCGCGCGCCGCGTCGCCGTCGTACCGCTCATCGACGAACGCCCCCTGCGCTACCAGGACTGGGTCACCAAGCGCCGCGAGGTCGTGCGCGAGCTCAGCGACGGCCGGTGCGGCTATCTCCACATCCCGGACATGCAGGGCTCCGGCTGGGCGCAGTTCAACCGCGACCTGCGCAGGGAGATGTCACGCCCGGCACTGATCGTGGACGTGCGGGGCAACGCGGGCGGCAACATCAGCGAACTGGTGGTGGAGAAGCTGAGCCGCCGGATCATCGGCTGGGACCTCACCCGCAACGCGCAGCCCGTCTCCTACGCGTCGAACGCCCCGCGCGGGCCGGTCGTCGCGATCGCCGACGAGGCGACCTCGTCGGACGGCGACATGATCACGGCGGCGTTCCGGCTGCTCGGACTCGGGCCGGTCGTCGGGCAGCGCACCTGGGGCGGGGTGGTCGGCATGACCGGCAGGCACCGCCTGGGTGAGGGCACGGTGATCACCGTGCCGATGAACGCGGCCTGGTTCGACGACTACGGCTGGTCCGTGGAGAACCACGGCGTCGAGCCGGACATCGAGGCGCTGCGCACCCCGCTCGACTGGGCGGAGGGCCGGTACGCGCAGCTCGACGACGCGGTGTGGGTGGCGCTCGACCTGCTGGCCGCGAAGCCGGCCGCGCAGCCGCCCGGCTACCAGGCGGTGCCCGATCGCAGGCGCCCGCCGCTGCCGCCCCGCCCGGAGCGGTAGGAGCACCGTGCCGTAGCGGCCCGGTGCGCGACAGCGAGCCGGCTGATCCACCCGCTGCCGCCCGGCAGACCGTAGGCCCCGCGCACGTGCGCGGGGGCCGCACCCGGCGTCCCGGATGCGGCCCCCGCGTCTGCCGCGGCTGCGGCGGCTGCGTGGCGTCCGCCGTCAGCCGTCGAAGCGGTCGTCGTACTCGTCGCGGGCGTCGTCCATACGGCCCTCCGCCTGGTCGCGGCCGTGCTTCATGCGGTCCTCGGCCTGGCCCTGGCCCTTCTGGGCGCGGTCGGACGACTTGTCCGCGTCCTTGCCGCCCATGCGCTTGCCGGCCTCGTCCTTCATGCGCTCGGCCTTGTCCTGGAACTGGTCCTTCATGCCCATCGAACTCACTCCTGGAAGGGGTGTGGGGGTCACCCCCGACCGGGGGCCCGACCAGAGTTGCACGGGCCGGCAGCGGGCGCATTTCGATCAGTGACGCTGCGTGCGCCCCGCCTCGTCGGCCTCGCCGCCGGCGCCCACGAGGCCCCGGCCGACGTTCGCGAGCCGGGGTTCCATGCGGCGGATCTCGCGCTTGCCGGCCGTCGCCAGCAGGCCGGGCAGGTACCCGCGTACGCCCTGCATCCCGCGCAGCCACCACTGCCCGTACACGTGCGGAGCCCGGCGTTCGATGCCGGCGACGATACGGTCCACGGCGGGGCCGAGCGGGTAGGTGAGGTTCGAGGGCCACGGCAGCTTCTGCCGCATCTCGCGCATCACCTCGTCACGGTCGGCGCCGCGCACCATGTCGGTGTCCGTCCACGACAGGTAGGCGACGCCCACGCCCACGCCCCGGTGCCCGACCTCGCACCGCAGCCCGTGCGCGAACGCCTCGACGCCCGACTTGGACGCGCAGTAAGCGGTCATCATCGGCGCCGGGGCGATCGCGGCGAGCGAGGCGATCTGCAGGAAGTAGCCTCGGCTCGCCAGCAGCGCCGGCAGGAACGCGCGCCCCGTGTTGGCGCCGCCGATGAGGTTGACCTCGATCACGCGCCGCCAGGTCTCCGGGTCGCTCTGCACGAACGGACCGCCGCTCGCGACACCGGCGTTGGCGACGACGATGTCGACGCGGCCGAACCGCTGCGAGACCTCGCGCGCGACCCGGCCCATGGCCTCGTGGTCGGTGACGTCCGCGTACCAGTGGGCGCTCTCGCCGTGCAGCCGCTCCCCGACCTGCTTGAGTTGCTCCTCCTCAAGACCGACCAGCGCCACCGTGGCGCCGCGCGCCGACAGCTTGCGGGCGATCAGTTCGCCCACACCGCGCGCCGCGCCCGTGACCACCGCGACCTTTCCCTGGAGCACGGGCCGTGCGGGCCGTCCGGGCCGCTGTCCTGCCATGCCGCTCATCCGACGTCCTCCTTCGTGCCGATCGCCGTCACGTCGTTGCCTACCCGCCGCAGGTGCGCCGCGGCCAGTTCGCGCAGCGCCGCGTTGACGCGTTCCGGGGCCTCGACGGGGGTCATGTGCCCGGCCCCCGCCACGGTGATCAGCTCGGCGCAGTCCGGCAGTTCGGCCGCCAGCCGGCGCGCGTGCACCGGTGGCGTGAGCCGGTCGGCGTCGCCGACGAGGACGACGGTGGGCACGTCGAGCTCCCGCACCCCGAACTCCAGGTCGAGCGAGTCGAGCACCTGCGACCAGGCGACGCGTGACGCGCGCGGGCAGGCGTGCACGATCTCCACGCACTCCCGTACCCGGCCCTTCGGGGTGGCGGGCCCCATCGTCCCGTACTGCAGGGCGCGTACGGACAGCGGTGTGACGGGGCCGAGCGGTGCGCGCGCGCCGAGGATGCGCCGGGTGATGCCGGTGCGTATCCGCCCGGCGCGCATCGGCACCACCAGCGACTCCGCGACCAGCCGCGACGCCCCGGTGCTGCACAGCAGGACGGCGGCCGCGTGCTCGCGGAACGCGGGGCGCGCCGAGGCGGCCATCATCGTCATGCCGCCCATGGAGTGCCCGGCGAGCACGGCCTGTTCGCCGGGTGCGAGGGTCGCGTCGAGCACCGCCTCCAGGTCGTCGGCGAGCGCCTGAGTGGAGTACCCGTCGGCCGCGGCGAGCGGGGTGGCGCCGTGGCCGCGCTGGTCGTAGGCGATGACGCGGTGGTCGGCGGCGAGGTCGGCGATCTGCGCGGCCCAGAAGCGGATGGAGCAGGTCCAGCCGTGCGAGAGGACGACGGGCGGCGCGTCGTCGGCTCCGTACACCTCGACGTGGATGCGCGAACCGTCGGCGGAGACGGCGTCGAGCGTGCGGGCGGGGGTGGGCAGCGCGGTCACCGTACGGCCTCCTTCGCGGCCGGCGCGTGGGCCGGGGCGGGCGCGGCAGCCGGCTCCTGCCTGACGATGTCGTACTCGGCGGGGTCGACGCGCAGGGTCGCCCGCCTGAACTCGGCGGTCGTGCCGGGCCAGATGGTGGTGTTGCGGCCCGATGAGTCCATGTACCAGCTGGTGCAGCCGCCGGTGTTCCACACCGTGCGTGCCATCCGGTCCTGCACGTGGTCGTTCCAGGCGCGCACGGCGCCGGGGCGCGCGTCGAGCGCGGCGCGGCGCCCCTTGCCGCCGCGGTCGAGGGAGCCGAGCTTGCGCAGGTAGTCGGCCAGGTAGTCGAGTTGCGCCTCGATCATGAGGATCATCGAGGAGTTGCCGAGCCCGGTGTTGGGCCCGATGATCGTCATCCAGTTGGGGAAGCCGTCGACGGTCGCGCCGCGCAGCGACCGCATGCCGCTGCCGCGCCACGTCTCGGCGAGCGTGCGGCCGGCCGCGCCGGTGACGCGCTCGGCGATGGGCATGTCCGTGACGTGGAAGCCGGTGCCGAGGACGATCGCGTCGACCTCGGCCGTCGACCCGTCCGCGCCGACGAGTTCGCTGCCGCGCACCTCGGCGAGCCCGGAGGTGACGACGTCGACGTTGGGCCGCGCGAGCGCCGGGTAGTACGTGTTGGACAGCAGGATGCGCTTGCAGCCGATGCGGTACGAGGGCGTCAGCCGGGCCCGCAGGTCCGGGTCGCCGATGGCCTTGGCGAGGTGGCGCCTTGCGATGGCCTCCACGACGCCGAGTTCGCCCGGGTGCCGGGTGAAGGCCTGGACCTGGAGCTCCCTGATGGTCCACAGCCCGCGCCTGCGCAGTGCGCCCGTCGCGGGCACGGCGCGGTGCGCCGCGCGCTCGAAGCGTGTGATGTCACGGTCGTGCCTCGGCATCACCCAGGGGGGCGTGCGCTGGAAGAGGGTGAGGTGCCCCACCTCGGGCTGGATCGCCGGCACGACCTGGATGGCGGAGGCGCCCGTGCCGATGACGGCGACGCGCTTGCCGCGCAGGTCCACGTCGTGGTCCCAGCGCGCCGTGTGGAAGACGGGTCCGGGGAAGTCAGCGAGCCCCGGGATGTCCGGCGTCTTCGGGTCGGACAGCGGCCCGCCCGCCGAGACGACGACATCGGCGGTGTACGTGGTGGGGCCCGGGCCCCGGCCGCCGGTCTCGACGACCCAGTGCAGCTCCGCCGTGTCCCACCGCGCCGAGAGGACCTCGCGGCCCAGCCGCAGGTGAGACCCGATGCCGAAGGTGTCGACGACGTCCTCCAGGTACGCCCTGATGTAGGGCTGCCCCGAGAAGGTGCGCGGCCAGTCGGGGTTGGGCGCGAACGAGAACGAGTAGAGGTGCGACGGCACGTCGCAGGCGCACCCCGGGTATTCGTTGTCGCGCCAGGTGCCGCCGACGGAGTCGGCGCGCTCCAGCACGACGAAGTCGGTGATCCCCTCGCGCCGCAGCCGCACTGCCGCGCCGATCCCGGCGAACCCGGACCCGATCACGGCGACGCGCACGTGCTTGTGCTGTCCCATTCTCTCCTCCCAACCGCGCCAGCAATCACTGGCACGATTGGGAGGGTAGAGCACACCCGTACCGATGGGTAGGGGTCGCGCACTACAGAGTTACCGACGGTATCCACAAACTGCCCACACGGGGGGGCAGCTCTTGAGCACGTAGCGGCGCTCCTTACGGGCGGGGATCATTTGCTGCGGTCGTATGCCTCCTGCGATGCCGACACGTCGCCGAGGTGCGCGATCGACCACTGCTGGAGCGCCCGGAGCGGTTCCAGAAGTGTCGTACCGGCGTCGGTGAGCGCGTAGTCGACGCGCACCGGTACTTGCGGATGGACGGTGCGGCGCACGAGCCCGTCGCGCTCGAGTCCCCGCAGGGTCTGGGTCAGCATCTTCTGCGAGACGCCCTCGATACGCCGCCGAAGCTCCGAGAAGCGGGCGTCGCCTTCCCCCAGGACGCCGATGACCAGGACCGTCCAGCGGTCGCCTATGCGGTCGAGGATGCGGCGCGTCGCACAGTCGGATTGGTACGGGTCGCCGCCCGGCGCGGCGGCCGCCTGCTCGGTGGTTACCAAAAAGTGCCTTCTTTCGATGGGGTACCTACTCCCTTACGGTAACCACTGCGGCCCGAGCGTGGCCGTGCAACCCGGAAAGCAGGTAATCCCATGTCCCGCATCACCGTTGTCGGCGGCTCCGGCTACGCAGGATCCGCCATCGTCGCGGAAGCGGCGTCCCGTGGTCACGAGGTCACCGCGTTCAGCCGCTCACTACCCGCTGAACCCGTCGAGGGCGTGCACTACGTCCAGGGTGATGCCACGCGGGAAGCAGCGCTGGCATCCGTCATCTCCGGCGCCGAGGTCGTGGTCGGCGCGCTCGCTCCACGGGGCGGGCTCGCCGGCTCGTTCCGTGATGTGTACCGCGCGATCGCGCGCCTCACAGACGCGGAGGGCGTTCCGCTCTTCGTCGTCGGTGGCTTCTCGTCGCTGCGACCGGCGGCGGGAGCCCCGCGCTTCGTCGAGGACCTCAGCCACGCCCCGGCGGAGTTCCACGATGAACTCGTCACCGTGTCGGCGCTCGTCACCGACGATCTGCCCGCCACCCCCGAGACGCTCGACTGGGTGTTTGTGAGCCCGGCGGGCAAGTTCGGGTCATTCGCGCCCGGCGAGCGGCTGGGCGAGTACCGCGTCGGGAACGACGTCGCCCTCCAGCCCGAGGGTGGCGGTGCCATCTCGGGCCCGGACTACGCACTCGGTTTCGTCGACCTGATCGAGAAGCGGGACCACCACCGGGATCACGTCAACCTGGCGTACTGAGCCGACGCCAACGGCGCGGTCTCCCAGTCGCCCGGATCAATCAACCGGTGGGCAGAACCAGATCGAGGCACTGCCCACCGCTGCCGTGCGACGCCCACCCCACTTCCCACCGAGTGAACCAAGTCGGGACATCCATGGCCGCACAGCGCTTCCCCCTGCCCTCCGCGAAGGGCACCCTGCCGATCGCCGACTCCCACCTGTTCACCGACCTGATTCCCCCGGAGGCCGCGTCCGAAGTGACTGCCGTCTTCCGCAGGCACCTGGAGCCGTACGTCGGCGTCACGGACGACGGCACGGTACGGCAGGGCCTGTACCACCTCGACGATGCCGCGACACCGCCCAAGGCCGCCGTCACGGCGGCCGAGACGTACCTCGCAGGGCTGATGCCCCACCAGAGAGCGGTCGGAAACCTGCCGATGAACGCGACCGAATGGCGTTTGTGGACCAACGCCATCCCCACCTGGCATCCCAAGGGCATGCGGCTGGAGCGGCTGGCCCGGGCAGACCGCGATCGTGCGCTCGCCGTGGTCGAGGCGAGCCTGAGCCCGGCCGGCTACGCCGGGGTACGGGCGGCCATGGCGCTCAACGCGAACCTGGGCGAACTCATCGACGACTACCGGGACACCCTCACCGAGTTCGCCTACTGGTTCACCGTCTTCGGCACGCCCTCCGCCACCTCCCCCTGGGGCTGGCAGCTGATGGGCCACCACGTGGATCTGCACTGCGTGTTCGTGGCCGGGAACACGGTGCTCTCCCCGGTGTTCCTCGGCGCCGAACCCACGACCGGGACCGGGCGGTTCGCGGGCGTCCAAGCGCTCCGAGACGAGACCGAGACGGCGCTGGCCTTCCGCCGTACCCTGGACGCGGACCGCGCCGGGGAATTCCTCCTGGGGCCGTCGCTGCGCGCGGCGGACCTACCGCCGGAGCTGGCGGATCCGTACACCGGGCGGCTCCGTACGGGCGCGGGCAGGGACAACCTCGTGCTGCCGCCCGAGGGGATCGTGGCGGCGAGCCTCCCGGCGGATCAGCTCGACGGCCTGCTCGACCTGATACGGGTCTACCTCGACCGTCTGCCGCCGGCTCGAGCCGCACGAGACCTGGCGCTGATCCGCGAACACCTCGACCGGACGCACTTCGCCTGGCGAGGCGGCCACGATGACGAAAGCGCTTTCTACTACCGCATCCACTCGCCTGTCGTGCTGATCGAGTACGACAACCACCCCGGGGTCTTCCTCGCGAACCCCGAACCGGCCCGGTATCACGTCCACACCATCGTGCGGGCTCCGAACGGCAACGACTACGGGCACGACCTTCTGGCCCAGCACTACCGGCTGCACCACGGGGCGGGCGGCGAGCGCGGCCGATGACCACGTCCGCCAGGCCGAGAAGCCCGCGCCCGCTCATACGATCAGCCTGAGGGACACGGCATAGGCTGGCCCGTATGCCAGGCGATCAGCGAAGCCCCCGTGAACCGTGCGACGACGGGCGGAGCGGGACAGGCGGCACGCGCGAGTACCGCGTGGAGGAGCTTGCGGAAGCGGCCCGCCTGCCCGTGCGTACCGTGCGCTACTACCGGGAACGCGGACTGCTCCCCCCACCGCGCCGCGAGGGCCGCATCGGCTGGTACGACGAGCACCACCTGGCACGGCTGCGCACCATCGCGGCTCTGCTCGAACGCGGCCACACGCTCAACGGGATCGCCGACCTGGCGACGGCCCTGGAGAGCGGCCGGGAGATCAGCGACGTACTCGGCGTCGCCGCGCCGACGGAGGAGACGCTGGTGCGCCTGACGCCCGAGGAGCTGGCCGACTACTTCGAGTCGGAGGCCACGCCGGAGAACCTCTCCCAGGCCCTCGCGATCGGCTACCTCGCAACGGACGGCGACAACCTCGTCCACATGAGCCGCCGCCTGCTGGACGCCTCGTCGGCCCTGGTCCACCGGGGCGTCCCGCTCTCCGCCGTGCTGGCGGCCGGGCGCGAGGTGCGCGCGCACGCCGACGCCCTGGCGGCCCTGTTCGCGGGCCTGCTCCGCACGTACACGCCGGACACCGCACCCGGCGAACTGCGCCCGCTCGCCAGCAGTGTGGTGGAGGCGGAGCTGTCGCTGGCACTCGACCACCACCTCGCGGCCGGCGAGGACGCCGCGGCCTCCTGAGTCCGCGCGCCGGGAGGCCCGGGAAACATCGGCACCGGCCGCGATGTTGGCAGGGGTGTGAACACCGATACCGCCCGCCCCGCCCCGTCGACGCGGATCCCGTTCTCCGTCCTCGACCGCTCCCGCACGCGCGAGGGCCAGGACGCCGGGCGGGCGCTGCGGGACACGGTGGACTTCGCGCGCGAGGCCGAAGCGCTCGGCTACCACCGCTTCTGGGTCTCGGAACACCACAGCGTGCCGGGCGTCGCCGGGTCCGCGCCGACCGTACTCGCGGCGGCGGTGGCCGCGTCCACGACGACGATCCGCGTCGGCACCGGCGGTGTGATGCTGCCGAACCACCGGCCGATGGTGGTCGCGGAGCAGTTCGGCGTGCTGGAGTCCCTCTTCCCCGGCCGCATCGACATGGGCCTCGGCCGGTCCGTCGGCTTCACGGAGGGCATCCGCAAGGCGCTCGGCCACGGCAAGGCGGACGCAGACGACTTCCCCGGACTGCTGGAGGAGCTGCTGGGCTGGATGACCGGCGAGCAGGCACGCTACCCGCAGGTGCACGCCAGGCCCGCCGAGGGGCTGCGCGTCCCGGCGTTCGTCCTCGCCACCGGGCGCGGCGCGGAGGTCGCGGCGCGGGCGGGTGCGCCGCTGGTGATCGCGGCGGTACGGGGAGAGGAGGCGATGCTCCGCTCCATCGACGCCTACCGTGCGCGGTTCAGGCCCTCGGCCTGGGGCACCCGCCCCCATGTCATCGTCTCGGGCACCATCGCGATCGCCGCCACCACCGAGGAGGCGCGCCGCATCCTCGTTCCGGAGGCGTGGTCGACGGCGTACTCCCGCACGCGGGGCGACTTCCCCCCGTTGAGGCCGGCGGACGACATC
Organism: Streptomyces sp. NRRL F-5126; assembly: GCF_000721265.1. Lineage (GTDB taxonomy): Bacteria > Actinomycetota > Actinomycetes > Streptomycetales > Streptomycetaceae > Streptomyces. The sequence goes on from NZ_JOFZ01000001.1 coordinate 236,141, forward strand.
GGCCCCGGCACCATGACGGCCCGGCAGCGCGAGCTGTTCGACGAGGCCATGAGCGGCCACCTGTACGGCACGTCCGAGGAGGTCGGCCCCGCGCTCGCCGGGCTGCTGGCACGCACCGGCGCCGACGAGTTCCTCGTCACCACGAGCACGTACGACCGGGCGGCGCTGTACGACTCGTACCGCCGCCTTGCGAAACTCCGCGGCCTGGCCGCGTCGCCGTCCGCCTCCGTCAGGGAGCGGTGATCACCGTGACGTCCTCCCGGGCACGGAAGCCGCACGACTCGTAGACGGATTCGCCCATCCTGCTCGATGAGAGGTAGGCGGTGGTGGCGCCGGCGGCGTAGCCGGCACGGACCATCTCCAGGGTGACGGCGCGCCCGTAGCCCCGCCGCCGGTAGGACGGGAGTGTCGCCACGTTGAAGATGCCCGTCAGCCCGCCCGACACGGCCGCCATGCCCGTGCCCACCGGCACACCGTCGAGCTCCGCCAGGTAGAACGTCAGTCCGTCGATCGTGTCCAGGGACGGTCCTGTGAGGACCCGGAAGATCTCGCGCGGCACCTCGAAGCCGTCCGCGACGGTCCTGCCGTACAGGCCGAACTCGTCGACCGGCACCGCACGTATGCGCAGCGAGTCGACCGCGGGAACCGCCGGCAGCCCCTGCTCGGGGCCTCTCACCATGAGCGGTTCAGGGGTGGACCGCGTAAGCCCGTAACCCGCCGCCACCTCGGCGACGTCCGGCCCGGGCACCCCGCGTACGTGAATGCTCCAGGGCACGTCCCACGGGCTCTCGGCAGCCGCCAGCGACGCGATCTCGTCCGCGTTCGGCTCCGGGCTGGGACTGATGATGGCGTTCAGCGTGGCGACGGGCGCCCCTGATATGGCCAGCACCGTCCCGTCCCGGCCCCGCCGGACACGCCCGGTGGTGACGGCGGCGAGTTGCTCGAACACGGTGGCGTACGCGGTTGCGACAGGGCCCAGCGGATCATCTACCCGTTTCATGGGCCGATCCTAGAGACCGCCCTCGAACACGGCCGTGACGGGAGCGTGGTCGCTCCACCGTTCGTCGTGGCTCGCGGCACGTTCCACGTGGGCCTTCACCGCGCGGGCCGCGATGCCGGGTGACGCGCAGATCAGGTCGATGCGCCAGCCCGCGTCGTTGTCGAAGGCGCGGCCCCGGTACGACCACCACGAGTACGGGCCCTCCTGGTCCGGGTGGAGCGCGCGGACCACGTCCACGTACCCCGCCTCGTAGACGCCCGACAGCCAGGCGCGTTCCTCGGGCAGGAAGCCGGAGTTCTTCCGGTTGTTCCGCCAGTTCTTGAGGTCGGCCTCGCGGTGGGCGATGTTCCAGTCGCCGCAGACCAGCACCTCGCGACCGTCCGCCGCCGCCCGCTCGCGCAGGTCGGCGAGGTAGGTGCCGAACTCCTCCATGAAGCGCGTCTTCTCCTCCTGGCGCTCCGTGCCCACCTCGCCCGACGGCAGGTACAGGCTGGCGACCGTCACGCCCGGCAGGTCGATCTCCGCGTACCGGCCGCTCGCGTCGAACTCCCCGCTGCCGAAGCCGATCCGCATCCGGTCGGGTTCGCGGCGCGAGTAGAGCGAGACGCCCGCCCTGCCCTTCGCCGCGGCCGGCGCGTGCAGCGTGTGCCAACCCTCGGGGGCCCTGACGTGCTCAGGCAGCTGCCCGGGCTCGGCCCGCACCTCCTGGAGGCACACCACATCTGCGTCAGTCTGCGCGAGCCACTCGGTGAAGCCCTTCTTCGCCGCGGCGCGCAGACCGTTCACGTTCACGGAGGTCACGGTCAGCACCCGAGCACACTACACACGGCGTACCGGACCCACGGCATGCGAGAGGGCCCGGCCCGCGGCATGCGCGGAGCCGGACCCTGCTGCTTGGCTGCCTGGGGTGTCAGTGGTTGCCCACACCGTTCGCCGACAGGACCGGGATCTGGTCCAGGATGTGCGACAGCGGCTCGTCGCCCTTGGCCTGGGTGGAGTTCTCGGTGCACTGCTGGTTCTGCGGGTTGGACAGGACGTCGATGTCCTGGACCGCGACCGGCACGACGCCGACGAGCGAGCCGACGTTGGCCTTGGCCGGCAGGCCGATGCAGGGCTTGTTCAGCGAACCCTGGACCAGGCTCAGCTGGGGGCTCATGTCACCCTGGGTCGAGGAGTTGCCGAAGGCCTGCTCCGCGCCGTTGCCGCTTGCGGAAGTCGTGCCGCCGCTGTTGCCCGTGGCCATGGCCGGAGCGGCCGCGGCGGCCGTGCCGCCGACGATCGAGACGGCGACGGCAGCGGTTGCCCACAGCTTCTTCATGTCAATACCTTTCCGGAAAGTCGGATTTCCATCGGAGGAATCCGTTTCGTACAACTCGGCCGTGCGGGGTTTGGTTGCGGCCAGTCCCCCGTATGGCCCACGCGATGGGTCGGGGCCGACGGCTCAGTGGTTGGCCGTGCCGTTGGAGGACAGCACCGGGATGCGGTCGAGGATGTGCGACAGCGCCTCGTCACCCTTGGTCTGCGTCGAGTTCTCGGTGCACTGCTGGTTCTGCGGGCTCGACAGGACGTCGATGTCCTGGACCGAGATCGGCACGAGGCCGACGAGCGAACCGACATTGCCCTTGAGCGGCAGGCCGACGCAGGGCTTGTTCAGCGAACCCTGGATGAGCGCGATCTGCGGGCTCATGTTGCCGTAGGTGGCGGAGTTGCCGTAGTACTGCGCGGCGCCGTTGCCACTGAGCGAGGTGGTGCCGTGGCTGTCGCCCGCGGCCATCGCCTGCGGAGCGAGCGCGGCGGACGCGCCGACGACGGAGGCCGCGACGGCGGCGCCCGCCACAATCTTCTTGATCACGATGAGTCCCCTTCTGGTGGATCGCCCAGACCCTGGACAGTCCAGACTCGCGGGCCCCCTGAGCAACTGCCGACCCGGTGTTTGGTTCCGTGCATTCACTCCAATGGCCCAGCGGTCCATTTCATGTGACGCGGCAAGCCGAACGGGTGAAGAAACGGAACCAACAGGGAGGTCCACTGTTGTTACAGGGCGCACCCCTTCGCATTTCTGAGAAAAGGAAACAGCCAACCGTGATCAAGAAGATGATGGCCGGCGCCGCGATCGCCGCCTCCGTGGTCGGCGCCTCCGCCGCGCTCGCTCCCCAGGCGATGGCCGTCGGCAACAACCAGGGCACCACCTCGGCCAGCGGCAACGGAGCGAAGGAGGCGTTCGGCAACGCCTCGACCAAGGGCGACGAGTCCCTGCAGGGCGCCCTCGTGCAGGGCTCGCTCAACAACCTCTGCGTGGGCGCCCCGGTCAAGGCCAACGTCGGCTCCCTGGTGGGCCTGCTCGTGCCCGTCGCGGTGCAGGACGTCGACGTCCTGTCCAACCCGCAGAACCAGCAGTGCGCCGACAACTCCACCCAGGCCAAGGGCGACGAGGACCTCTCGCACCTCGTCGACCAGGTCCCGGTCCTGTCCGGCAACGGCGCGGCCAACGGCTGACGGCCGGCGACCGGCGCGGCGCCGCGCGCGGCGGCCCGGACACCCTCCGGGCCGTCGCGCGTTTTCGCGCCCGGTCACACGCGGAAAACGAAAACCCGTGACGCGGCAATCGGGTGAACGGAAGGCAAGTGATAAAGCGGAGTAGTTTCCTCGCCACTTTCCGATCGTTGGAGTTCCCGCAGCGGCTGCACGGGCGAAGGAAAAAACCGAAGCCCGCGGACCACGAGAGTCGTGCGGACGCGTTCCCGCTGCGGAAAGGGCTCAACATGAAGTGCATGAAGGCCGCCTCGGTCGCCGCCGGGCTGCTCATGGCGGTCGGCGCCGCGGCCCCCGCGATGGCCGACGCCGGTGCCGGTGCCCTCGCCGCCGGCTCCCCGGGCGTGCTGTCCGGCAATGTGGTCCAGATCCCCATCCACATTCCTGTGAACGCCTGCGGCAACTCCATCGACATCATCGCGCTGCTGAACCCCGCGTTCGGCAACACCTGCGTCAACGCCGACTGACGTTCTTCCCTCGCGGGACCCCGCGCGCGTCCGACCGTGCGCGGGGTCCCGGCCCCGGCCGCACGGCGCGGCACACTCGGCGGCCCGCGCCGCCGGACCCTGTCAGCAGGAGAGAAAAGACCAGATGCGAGACCTCATCAGCAAAGGGCTGCTCACGGCCGCGGCCGCGACGAGCGTGCTGTCCCTCGGCGGCGGATACGCGTACGCGTCGGACGCGCAGGGAGCAGCCGCCGGCTCCCCCGGGGTGCTGTCCGGCAACGACGTGCAGGTGCCGGTGGAGATCCCGGTGAACGCCTGCGGGAACACCGTCGACCCGATCGGCGTGCTCAACCCCGCGTTCGGCAACACCTGCGCCAACGTGCACGCCCGCCACGACTACCACCCGGCGTACCAGGGCGGCCATGACGCCCGGGGCGACCACGCCTCGCACGCCGCCGGGCCGGGCTCGGACCGCGCCGCGGCCCCGCAGCCGCACACGCTGCCGGCACCCGCGCACAAGCCCATGCCGCGCCCCGACACGCACGGCATTCCGGGGCCCGAGGCCGCGCCGCAGCAGCACACGCGGCCCCAGGAGCACGCCGACCACCACGCGCACCAGGCCACGCACCATCGGCCCACCGGCGCCACGGCGGGCGACGAGCACGCGGCATCGGGCGGCGGCGCGCAGGCGTCCGGGGTCGCGCAGGGCTCCCCCGGGCTGCTGTCGGGCAACCTGACGCAGGCCCCGCTGGACATCCCGGTCAATGCCTGCGGCAACAGCGTCGACGTGGTCGGCCTGCTCAACCCGGTGTTCGGCAACAGCTGCGCCAACGCGCCCGCCCCGGCGCACGTCCCCACGCCGCCGCACCACGAGGCGCAGCCGCCGGCGCCCCACAACGACACACCGCCCGTCCCGGCCGTGCACCACCCGGCACCCGAACACCCGGCGGTTCCCGCCGCGTTCGTGCCGCAGGCACCGCACGTCGAGCAGCTCGCGCACACCGGCGCGGACTCGCACCTGCTCGCGGCCGCGGCGATGAGCGCGGGACTGATGCTCGGCGGCGGCATCCTCTACCGCCGCAGCACCGCGGCGGCACGCGCCCGCCGCTGACCGGTCCTCAGCGCCCTTCCATCCCGGCAGGCAAGGCCGGGAGAGTCCGCCCGGCTCTCCCGGCCTTCGCCGCGTCCGGACACGCTTGCCGGCGGGGCAGGCCGTTTCCGATGACCCATCAGAGGGAGGAATTGCACGAACGGACTACTTGCACGCTGGACCACCGTCCCGTTCGGCGCAATAGAAATACTTTTGTGAGTGCGTGGCCACGGACCGCACACGGCCACGGGAAACGATCCCGCAGCCGAGGAGCACTCATGGCCACTTCGCATCGCCGACTCGCCGTCACCTGCACGGGTACCGTCCTGGCCGCCTTCCTCGCGGCGGCCGCCGCCGTGCCCGCCCCCGGGTTCGCGAGCGAGCGGGGCGGGACGGGCGGCACGGGGACGAGTGGTGCGGCGAAACCGCCGCCCGCCGCGAACCCGGCGTTCGGCACGTTCACCGATTCGGGCGCGCGGGGCGTGCAGGCCATCGCCCGTACCCAGCAGTGGCTCGGCGGCACCGACCTGCGGGTGGGCCACACCTATCTGCCAGGCGGTTCGTGGTCGGACATCGAGGGGCAGGTGGACTTCCTGCAGCCCTGGGCCCAGTGGAAGCAGGCGCGCGCGGGGCGGCTGTTCGTCCTCAACGTGCCGATGCTGGACGACAACGAGGGGCACGTGCCCGACGACCAGGTGCGCGCCGAACTGCGCCAGGGCGCGGCCGGGCAGTTCGACGCCCACTACAAGACGCTCGCGCAGCGCCTCGTGGACATCGGCGTGCCGGACACGGTGATCGTGCTGGGCTGGGAGATGAACGGCACCACGTACACCGGCAGGTGCGGCCCCGACCCGGCGTCGTGGAAGGCGTACTGGAAGCGGATCGTCGGCGCGATGCGGTCGGTGCCGGGGCAGAAGTTCCGCTTCGACTTCGCGCCGAGCCGCGGCCGGGACGCCGTGCCCTGGACCCAGTGCTACCCGGGCGACCACGTCGTGGACATCGTCGGCATGGACTCCTACGACCAGCCCCCCGGCAGCACGTTCGAGCAGGAGGTGAAGCAGCCCTACGGGCTGCAGGACCACGTCGACTTCGCGGCCGCGCACGGCAAGCCGATCTCGTACCCGGAGTGGGGGCTGTTCCGCAACGGCGACAACCCCGCGTACATGCGGGCGATGCTCAAGTGGATCGACACCTACAAGCCCGTCTACAACACGCTGACCGACTACTGCCCGCACGGCGTGTGGCAGTGCAAACGGAACCCGCAGTCGGCGCAGGTCTTCAGGGACGCGCTGTACGGGCGCGGCGAGCACCCCGTCCGGCCGCCCTCGCGGCCCACAGGACCACCCGCAGAACCGACGAAGCCGACCGAGCCGACGAAGCCGCCCACCGGTGGACGGGACTGCACGCCGCTGTCGCTCGGCGACTGGCTCGACTCGTGGTTCGGCGGCTCCGTGTGCATCCCGATGAGCTGGTGGCAGAAGTGGTACTGACCGCGGGCGCCAGGGCGCGCCGCTGACGCCCACCCGCGTGGGCGCCTGCGGCGTCATCCCGCGCGGCGGCTCGCGTGCGCGGCGGCGGCGCCCGCGGGCGCGGCGCCCCTGGCGCGCCACCGCTTCACCCAGCCGGCCGCGGTGCGGCGCGCCGACGCCCGCGCCACCAGCACGAGCAGCGCGGGCAGCAGCGCGGGACGGGCGAGCAGCAGCCGCTTGTTGCGCACGGCCTCCGGACGCCAGTGGCTCTTGTACGCCTCGGCGCCGCGCAGCATGCTCAGCGCGGCGCCGGGCGGCGAGTCCGGGCCGAAGTGCCCGGCGCTGTGCCGCAGCAGGAGCGCGGCGATGTCCACCTTGCGCTGCCTGAGCACGGGCGACGCGCCGTACAGGTAGCCGCCGGCCAGGCGCGGCGAGAGGAGCGTCAGGTCGGACGCCACCAGGACGCCGCCGAGGGAGAACTCCGTCATCCGCGCCTGCCCGCTCGCCGTCATGGCGCTGACGGAGCACGCCAGGTGCTCGCCGAACCGTGCCGACAGGTGCTCGGGGTTGACGCCGCGCCCGGCCCACTGGCGGCGGTGCAGGTCGATCAGGCGTCCGACGGCGGCTGGCACCTCGTGCTCGGGGACGGCGCGCGTCTCGATGGCGAGTTTGTCGATCTTGCGGAGCTTGGCGCGCAGCCGCTGGCCGGTCTGCGAGGGCAGCCGGCCGATGAGGCCGGCGACGGGCATCCCCGGCAGTTCGAGGCAGAGCGAGTCGGTGAGCTGCCTGCGCGGGCCCTGCCAGTGCGCGAAGAGCTCCTCGGCCGCGGCGCCCGGCCGCACCTCGCGCAGGTCGATGACGGCGGTACGGGCCAGCGCGGTGAGCACGTCGGTGAGCGCGGCGCCCGCGGGGCCCGTCCACGCGTCGTCGAGCAGCACGTCGCAGAAGTCGGTGATGGCGCCGCCGAGCGGGACGAGGACAGGGAAGGGCCGGTACGCGAGCGTCAGCGGCGCCACGGCGAGCAGCCGGCCGTCGCCGCCGCCGCGCACGGCCGCGATGCGCAGCCGTCCCGGCGTGCCGTAGGAGCGCCACCACGAGTGCAGCCAGGCGTGGCTCTGGAACGGCGTGGCCGCGCGGCAGCGCGCGAACAGCGCGTCCCACTCGCCGGCGAGCGACGCGAAGTCCGCCGGGTCGCGGTACACGTGCGTGGTGAGGGCGCCCTGGTCGTGCGGGGCCTCGTGCGTGGGCACGTGCTCGGCCTTGTGCGCGGGAGCGGCGCCGGTGGCGGGTCGTGCGGTCGGCTGTGCGGTCATGACACCGTTTCCTGCTGGGCCCCGAGGCCATCGGCGTGTGCCGTCGCGGGGCCGGGCACGGTCGCGGACGGGTACGGCTCGCTCTCGCGCCGCCGCCTCGGCCGTACGAGCAGGGCCAGCGCACCCAGCAGGCCGCCCGCGCAGCCGCCGACGAGTGCGGCGAGCGGGGTGGAGGGCGACGTCGGCGAGACCGGCTTGATCGCCCGGGAGAACTGGAGGACCTTCACGTTGGTGTCGGTCTGCAGGTGCGTGCCGTTGCTGACCAGCGCGCGGGCGACGCCGTCCGCCATGTCGACGGCGGTGGCGGGGTTCGCGTCGGTGGCGGTGACGGAGATCATCGGCGCGTCGGGCGAAGTCGCCGTCGTCACCTGGGCCTTGAGCTTCTCCACGGGCACACCCGCCCACACCTGGGCGTCGCCGAGTACCGCGACCTGCGAGGCGACGCGGCCGTACGCGGTGGCGAAGCCGAGCGCGGACGCCGGGTCGGACTTGCCGGTGGGCACGACGAGCACATAGCTCGTCGCGCTGTACTCGGGCGTGCTGACGGCGCCGTACACACCGCCCGCGGCGACCCCGGCGACGGCCGCCGCGGGGACGATGGTCCAGGTGGGCAGCCGCTTCAGCAGGGCGCGGGCGGAGGAGCGTGCGCGGCGGGCCGCGTTCTTCGGGCGGGCCGGTGTCCCCGCTGACGCACCGTCGGGTGAGGTGTCGTCCGCTGCCTTCCGTTCCGTCTTCTGATCCGCTGTCTTCTGATCCGCTGTCTTCGTGGTCATCGTCGGTCACTGGCTCCTCGTGTAGCGATCGTGTAGACGGCCATCAGCCGCTCGGCGCTGCGCGCGATGTCGTAGTGGTGCGCGGCCCGCGGCGTGGGCAGCCGCTCCCACGGCCCGGCGGTGAACCGCTGCTGGTACGTGCGCAGTTCGTCGGTCAGCTCGGGGGCGGCCCCCGATACCTGGCGCGCGCCGGGTGCCGCTTCGGGCGGCAGGTCGTGCAGGGCGGGGCAGGTGACGTGCAGCACCGGGAGCCCGGCGGCGAGCGCCTCGACGACGGCGAGGCCGAACGCCTCGTCGGGCGAGGGCGAGACGAACACGTCCATGGCGGACAGCAGTGCGGGCAGCGAAGGGGCGCCGGTGTGGGACGGCGGGTCCTCGCACTCGCCGGTGAGCAGGACGCGGTCGGCGGCGCCGCGCCGCCGCGCGACGGAGAGCAGCGCGTCGCGCTCCGGCCCGCCGCCGACGAGCAGCAGGCGGGCGTCCGGCAGGTCGGCCACGGCGCGCACGAGGGTGTCGAAGCGCTTGCCGCGGGTGAGCCGGCCGACGCCGCCGACGACGAACGCGCCGGCCGGCAGGCCGAGCCGCTCGCGGGTGGCGCGCCGGGCCGGCCCGTCGTACCGGAAGCGTCCCGCCTCGATGCCGTTGGGGACGACGTGGATGCGGTGGTGGGGCACGCCCCAGCGCTCCAGGCGGCGCGCCACGGTGTCGGACACGGCGACGGTGGCCGAGCCGAGGCGTTCGCCCGCGAGGTAGAGCGCGCGGGCACCGGTGGACAGCGGGCGTCCCTCGATCTGGCGTGCGCCGAGTGAGTGCTCGGTCGCGACCACGGCACGCACCCCGGCGAGCCGCGCCGCGAACCGCCCGTACACGCAGGCGCGGTAGAGGTGCGTGTGGACGAGGTCGTACCTCCCGCGCCTGATCATGCCGGCGAGACGGGGCAGTGCGGCCAGGTCGCGGTTGCCCGCCATGCCGAGGTGGGCCACGGACACGCCGTCCGCGGTGATGCCTGCGGCGACGGCGCCCGGGTTGCTGAGGGTGACGACGTCGTGGTCCGTGGGGAGGTGCCGCAGCAGGAGCCTGAGCTGCTGCTCGGCGCCGCCGATGCCGAGGCCGGTGATGACGTGGAGGACTCTCATGGCGCGGGCGCCTCCTGCACGCACGGCAGCTCGGACTCGTGCACCTCGGGGTAGGGGCCGTACGGGACGGGGGCGCGGCGCCTGCCGTGCAGCGCGTACTTGAGGAGCAGCCGCGCGGCGGTGTCCTGCCTGCCGACGTGCACGCGCGGGAGGGCGAAGAGGCCGGTGAGCGGCCCCGGGTCGATGGCGACGGCGTACCGGTACCCGGCGGCGCGCACGGCGTCGACGGCGCGTGCGTCGACGTTGCCGTACGGGTAGCAGAAGCCGGTCACCTCGCTCCCGGTGACGGCGGACAGCAGTTCGCGGCTGCGCGCGGTCTCCGCGGCGAGCAGCTCCGGGCCGACGGCGTCGTGGTCGGTGAGGTCCGTGTGCAGCAGGCCGTGCGAGCCGATCTCCATGCCCGCGTCGGCGGCGGCCCGGATGCCGTCCTCCGTCAGGAGCGGCTTGCGCGGGCCGCGCGGATCCCATTCGTTGCTGCCGCCGAGTCGTCCCGGCAGGACGTAGACGGTCGCGGTACAGCCGTGGCGCAGCAGCGCCGGCACGGCGTGCTCGGCGAAGTCGGCGTACCCGTCGTCGAAGGTGAGGCCGACGAGCCCGGCGGCCTTGCCCTCGGCGCGGGCGCGCAGCAGCCGCTCCATGGACACGCCCGTCAGGCCGCACCGGCGCATCAGGCGCAGCTGCTTGCCGAGGCGGGCGGGCGGGACGGTGACGCGGTAGGGGTCGTCGGCCGTGTCGGCGACCGAGTGGTACATGGCTGCCCGCAGGGGACCTGCGGACGGGGTGTCAGCGGGCATCGGTTGGCCTTCGTGTGACGGTGCGGATGGTACGGGCGAGCGGGGGCACGCGGACGGCCGCCGCGAGGAGGGCGCCGGTCCCGGGCGCCCGCAGGACGCCCGCCACGGCGAGGAAGGCGGCGGCGATCGCGGGGCACGCCGCGGCGAGCGCGAGGTACGGGTCGGCACTCACGGCGGCGCACGCCGCCCCCGCGCCGGTCGCCGCGGCGGCGGCGGTCGCGAGCTTGGCGAGGGCGGCGGCGACGTACGGGACGCGCACGGGGACGCTGCGCCGGCGCAGCCCGGCGAGTAGCAGCACGGCTGTGAGGCCGATGCCGAGCGCGTTGGCCGCCGCGATGCCGAGCACGCCCCAGGGGCCGACGAGCACGACGCCCGACGCGGTGGTCAGCGCGAGCCCGCCGAGCATGGTGAGCGCCGGGTACCACAGGGGGCGCGCGGCCGAGAAGTAGCAGCGCGCGAGCGCGCCGACGAGGGTCTGCCCGAGCAGCCCGAGCGCGTAGACGCGCATGACGGACGCGGTGGCCGCGGTGTCGGCCGCGTCGAACTCGCCGCGCTGGAAGAGGACGTGCACGAGCTGCGGGGCGCAGGCCACGACGAGCGCGGTGCCGAGGAGCACGACGACGGCGGCCGTCGCGAGGTCGCGTTCGACGCGCCTGCGCGCGGCGGCCGTGTCGCCCGCGGCCATGGCGCGGGCGACGGCGGGGAAGGTGACGGTGCACAGCATGAGCGACAGCGTCATCGGCAGCTGCGCCACCTTCTGCGCGTAGTTGAGGTGAGAGATGGCGCCCGACGCCAGCGGCGCGGCGAGGAAACGCTCGACGAGCACCTGCGCCTGCCTGCTCAGCGCGAAGACGATCACGGGGGCGACGAGCGCGACCCCGATGCCGGGTACGGCGGTGGCGGGCGTGGGGATCGCGGCCCGCACGCGCCGCCACAGCGAGGGCGCCTGCACGAGCACCATGCACACCCCGCCGAACGCGACCCCGAGCGCGGCGGCCCGCACTCCGAGGCGGCCCGGCAGCACGACCATCGTGGCGATGATGCCGGCGTTGTAGGCGACGTAGATCGCGGCTGGTGCGAAGAAGCGGGAGTGCGCGCGCAGGGCGGCGCTGAAGCAGCCGACGAGCCCGAAGGTGAACACGCACGTCGCGGTGGCGCGCGTGCAGTCGACGGCGAGCCGGTGGTCGGGCAGCCCGGGCGCGAGCGCGTCCACGACCCACGGCGCCCCGGCGATCAGCAGCAGCGCCACACCGCCGAGGACGCAGCACAGCGGCGTCAGCGTGCGGCGCAGCAGGGCGCGCACGGAGTGCTGGGCGACGGCGAGGCTGAACGCGGGTACCAGGATGAGCGCCATGGCGTCCTCGATGAGCAGGGTGGAGGACACCTCGGGAACGGTCCACGACACGAGGAACGCGTCGCTCTCGGCGCCGGCGCCGAAGAGGTGGGCGATGACCTGGTCACGCACGAGCCCGAGCAGCGCACCGAGCGCGGTGAGCACGGCGGTGACGAGCGCGGCCCGCCCGAACCGCACCCCGCCCCGCCCGGCAGGCCCGCCCTCGGCGCTGGACGCGCCGGCTCCGGGCGCGACACCGGCACCGGCCGAGCCGCCCGGCCCCGGCGCACCAGCACCCACGTCCGCCTCCGGCACCGCCGCACCCGATCCCACGGAGGCGGGCGCCGCCCCACCGCCCGCACCGGACGCCGCGTCAGCAGGACGGGGCTCAGGACCCGCGCCCGCTGCACCGCCGTCGCCTTCCGCCCCACCTGCGGGCCGGGGCGCCGGGCCCGCAGGTGCGGGCCGGGGACCGCCAGACCGCGGCGCCGCCCCGGCGCCGTCCACCCGCACCGCCGCCGCGGACGGCGCGTCAGGTGCGGGTATGGCGGCGGCTGTCTGCACGGCCGGCATGTTCGACGCGACGGGGCCCTGCGAGGCGCCGCTCGTGGCCACCACGGCAGCCGGTCCGTCGCCGTCCACCCGGACCGCCGTTGCGGCCACCGGTGCACCGGCGCCGGAGAGCGCGGCGCCCGCGCCCGGCGCCTCGTGCCCGCCGGCGCGCGGCGCGGGCGTGCCGCCGGTGGGGGTCACCGCTGCCGCGCCCGACCCGGGGCGCGGAGGTGTCCCACCGTGCCGAGTGACCATGCCGCCGCGAGGCCGAGCATCAGCGCGGTGAGGACCGTCGACGGGCCGCCGATGTCCGCGTACGCGAAGTCGATGAGCTGCCACACCAGCAGCGCGCACACCATGGCCGCGATGCCCGCGTCCCGGCGCTCGCGCAGCGCGCGGGGCAGCCGGCGCACGGCGCACACCAGGATCGCCAGCCAGCTGCCCACCAGCGCGAGCACCCCGATCACCCCCTGCTCGCTGAGGATCAGCAGGTACATGTTGTGCGGGGAGAGCAGCGGCTCGCGCTGGAAGCCCGCGCCCGCGCCGTCGGTGTCGCTGCCCGAGGACAGTGCGAGCGAGGCGTGCGCATCGCGGTACGCGGGGAAGCCCTTGAGCCCGACGCCGGACACGGGGTCCTCGCGCCACATGTCGACCGCGGCCGCCCACATGGTGTACCGGTCGGTCACGGACTGGTCGGGGTCGCCCGCGACCCGCGTGATCGAGTCGAGCCGCTGCCCGACGAGCTGGGAGCCGACGCCGAACCCGCCGATCAGCACCACCCCGAGCGCGCCCGCGGCAAGCGCCACGACGACCGCGCGCCGTACCCCCGTCGCCACGAGCATCGCGGCGAGCGCGGCGGCCGTCGCGATCCAGGCGCCGCGGCTGAACGACAGCACGAGCGGCACCACGAGCAGCCCGGCACACACCGCGGCGCAGGCCCGGACGCGCGGGGCCGCGCGCCGGTCGAGCGCGTAACCCGCCGCGACGATCAGGCCGTACGACACGACCGTGGCCATGCCCATCACGTCCGTCGGGCCGAACGTGCCGACCGCCCTGATGTCCTTGCCCTCGTACGACGCCCCGGTGGCGGTCAGGTTCTGGACGACGCCGACGCCGCCCTCGACGAGCGCCAGCGCGACCAGCCCGCCGGCCACGACCGCGAAGTCGCGCCTGCCGCGCACCAGCAGGACGAGCGCGGCGGGCACGAGCACGAAGATCTGCAGGTAGCGCGGCACCCCGGCGAGGCTGAACGCGGGGTCGTGCGAGGCGATCGCGGCGACGGACACGCCCACCACGGGGGCGCCGAGCACCACAGCGGCCGTCCGGCTCAGCGGCCGCTCTCGCAGGCGCAGCAGCCGCCCCGCGCAGAACAGCACGAGGACCCCCGAGGCGGCGTCGGCGACCGTGCCCGTGCCCTCGGACGCGCTGCCGCCCGGCGGCGCGGGCACGGCGAGCAGGGCGAGTACGGCCAGGACGGGCAGCAGGTGCGCGTACCGCCAACGGGTCAGTCGCACGAGGGCGTTGGCGGGTTCCCGCTCCGCCACCGCGGGAGCGGGCGAGGGGGCCGCGGGCATCACCACGACAGGTGCGGACACGGGCGCGGGCGCGGTCATCAGCTGCCCGCCGGCCGGACGAGCGAGGCCGCCGTGCGCAGCAGGATGCACACGTCCTGCCAGAGCGACCAGTGGTCGATGTAGTGGTTGTCGAAGCGCGAGCGGTCCTCGATGGACGTGTCGCCGCGCAGCCCGTGCACCTGCGCGAGGCCGGTGATGCCGACGGGCATCCGGTGGCGTGCCGCGTACCCGGGCAGGGTCTTGCTGAAGTTCGCGACGAAGTGCGGGCGTTCGGGGCGCGGCCCGACGAGGCTCATGTCGCCGCGCAGCACGTTCCACAGCTGCGGAAGCTCGTCGAGCGAGGTGCGGCGCAGCAGCCTGCCGACGGTACTCATGCGGTGGTCGCCCGCGATGTTCCAGCGGGTGGCGGACTCGTGCTCGTCGGCGGGGCGCAGGGTGCGGAACTTCAGCAGGGTGAACAGGCGGCCGTCCTGCCCGACACGCTCCTGCCGGAACAGCACGCCGGGGCCGTCGCACAGCCGCACGGCGAGCGCGCAGCCGAGCAGGACCGGCGAGACGGCGAGCAGCGCGGGCGCCGCGACGGCCATGTCGAGGCAGCGTTTCGCCCGTCTGCCGCGCCGGCGCGGCTCCGGTGCGTCCACGCGGCGGCAGGCGAAGCCCCAGAGGTGCTCGGGCATGCTCGGGCGCGGGCCCGCCGCGTCCCGGGCGTCGCCGACGAACAGCACGCCGCACCCGTACGCGCGCAGCAGCGCGACGAGCTCGCCCGTGCCGGCGCCATCCGCCGCACTGAAAGAATCAGCGCCGACGCCGACGAACACCGCCTCGGACACGCCGCCCAGGACGACGGCACGCTGGACGTCCTCGACGGACGCGAGCACCGGCGGCACCGCGCGCATGTCCTGCCCGTCGGTGCCGACAGCGGAGGCGGCGGACGCGGCGCCTGACGGCGCGTCGGCGCAGCAGTCCACAAGGCCCACGGGCAGCAGCCCGTACTCCGGGTGGCGCGCCAGCAGTGCCGCCACCGCCCGCGCCTGCGCGCCGCCGCCCACGACGAGGGCGGGGCGCCCCGCGGCGCGCGCCGCCGCGCGTGCGCGCACGTTCACCGCGGCCCGCAGCCCGCAGGCGACGGCGAGCTGCGCGCCCACGCCCCCGGCGAGCGTGGACAGGGCGCACACGTCCGCGACGGAGAACAGGGCGTCGCACACGGCCGCCGCCACGCACCACGCGATACCGACGCGGACAGCGAACGCGGGCAGCCGGTCGAGCACCGACGGGTTCACCGCCGTCCCGTACAGGCCGCCGTACGCGTTGAGTCCGGTGACGCACGCGACGAGCAGCGCGGCCAGCGTGATCCCGGCGGGCCCCGCCGCCACCTGGCTGCCGACCCGCAGGACGGCCATCGCCGCGAGCACGCCCGCCGCGTCGGCGGCGAGGAGCGGCAGCGTCCGGCGGGCCGGCCTGCGCACGCGCGCGGGCGCCGCGACGCGGTCGAACGGTTCGAGGCCGCGCGGCGCGTGGTCGCGCGCGCGCTCACGCGGCGGCGCGGCGATCGTGATGCGGCCCGTGCTCTGCCCGGCGCTGCTCGGGGCCCCCGAGGGGGAGGGGAGACCGGTGCTTTCCGTGGTCACTGGTGGATCGGCTCCCTGCGCTCGGGGTGCGGCGCGTCCGCGACCTCGCGGTAGACGTCCGCGATGGCCGCGGCGGTCAGCCGCACGTCGAAGGTGCTCAGAACGTGGTCGTGCGCCTGGCGGCCGAGTGCCGCGCGGCCAGGACCGTCGCGCAGCAGCGCGGCGACGGCCGCGGCGAGCGCCGCGGGGTCCCCGGCCGGTACGAGGCAGCGTTCCGCGTGCCCTGGCGGCAGGGACTCGCGCGAGCCGTCCACATCGGTCAGGACGACGGGCCGGCCGCAGGCCATGGCTTCGAGCGGGGAGAGCGCCATGCCCTCCCAGCGGGACGGCAGGACGGCCAGGTCGGCCGCGCGGTACCAGCGCGCGGTGTCGGCGACCGCACCCGCGAACAGCACGGACGGTGGTGCCGCGGCGCGCAGTGACGCGGCGTCAGGACCGTCTCCGACGAGGACGAGGCGCGCGCCCGGCACCTCGCGCGCGACGCACTCCCACGCGCGCAGCAGGACGTCCTGCCCCTTCTGCCGGCACAGCCTGCCGACGCACACGACGACGGGGGCCGCCTCCGTGTCGGGCCCCGCGTCGAGGTCGAGCCCGTCCCTGCCGAGGCCGGCGAGCGGCAGCGGCGCGCCGCCGTCCCCGGACCCGGTGTCCTGCGACGCGGAGGGCGTGAAGCGCCCGGTATCGACTCCGTTGCGCACGACACGGAAGGTGGCGCGCACACCGGCGCGCACCCCGGTCGCGCGCTCCGCGTCGCTGACGCACACGATGCGGTCGCTCCAGCGCGCCGCCCACCGCTCCCAGCCGCGAGCGGCGGCCGCCATCGGGCCGCCGACGGCCTCGAAGGACCATGCGTGCGGCTGGAAGACGGTGGGCACACGGCCCCGCGCGGCGAGCCGGCCGGCGAGCCCCGCCTTCGCGCTGTGGGCGTGCAGGACACCGGGGCGCACCGCGTCGATGATGCGGGCGGCCGAGCGGACCTCGCCGGGCAGCGCCGGTCCCGGCTGCCGGGTGGCCCGCCACGGCCTGACCTCGGCTCCCGCGCGTACGGCCGCGGCGGCGAGGAAGCCCTCGGGCGGGCAGCCGACGACGACGCGCAACCCGGCCGCGGCCTGTGCGGCGACGAGGTCGGCGACGACGCGCGGCACACCGCCTTCGATGGGCTGGACGAGGTGCAGGGCGGTGAAGCCGGTGTCGGCCCCGGAACTACCGGACGTCACGCGCACTTCGTCCCACTTCTTTCCGCTGCTGGAGGAGGAGGCGCCGGCCGGGCCCCCACGCGTCGGAGGGTCCCCGGTCAGTCCCCGGCCCCCGCCTGTACGAAGAACGCACCGGACCCCAGGGGGTCACGCCCGGTGCCGGATCGAACGCCAAGTCGCCCCTCACCGGCGGTCAGAGCGGTCTCCGGGTCGAACACACCTGAGTCGTGGCCACGGTTGTTCGCATAAAAGGTTTGTCTCTTGATCCGCTCAACGCCACGGGAACCCCACCCTCCGGAGGTCGCGCAAATAGCCCGAAAGAGTCCCATCCGGACCGATAGGCACCTTTACAGAGCGGGCCCTGAATGTGACGGAGGCACGCGGACGCACCGGGCTGCCAGGGTCGCGGCCAGGCAGAAGAGCTCAGGCTTCACTCATTCGGGGCAGCAACCGATCGGGTGCAGCCGCGTTGATCGGTACGTCGGGCATTCGCGCCCGGCGTTCGTTTTGTCTGTCACACCGAGGAGCCTCATCCCCATGTCGCGTATCGCGAAGGCTGTTGTTCTGTCCACCACGGCGGTCGCCGCTGTCGCCGGCGCGTCCGGTGCCGCGTTCGCCGACGCCGGCGCGGGTGCCGCTGCCATCGGCTCCCCCGGCGTCATCTCCGGCAACGTCGTGCAGGTCCCGGTCCACGTGCCGGTCAACGTCTGCGGCAACACCGTCAACGTGATCGGTCTGCTGAACCCCGCGTTCGGCAACACCTGCGTCAACGCCTGAGGCATTACGCCCTGAGGCGCCCGAGGAGCCGTCCCGCCGTCCAGGCGTGGCGGCTCCTCTCCATGTGCGGCGCCGGCGCCAGTGCCATTGGTACGGATGAGGACGTGTCAGCCACCCGTTCGGACCGGGGCGCGTTGCGGGACACACCGGCGGAACGGACCGTGAAGTGACCGTTCCCCGTGTCCCGAAAGGACCCCCGCACGATGCGCCCCCAGCTCCCCCTGACCGCCGCGGCCGCCGCCGCCTGCACCGCACTCGCTCTCGGCACCGCCGGCCCCGCGGCCGCCGCCGTCCACACCCCGCACGGCGCCGGCCACGCCGCCCCCGCCGCCCACCAGCCCCTCCCCCGCGCCCCGCTGCCCGACGCCGCCACGCTGGCCCGCCAGATCAACACGCTCAGGGACGCGGGCGGCGTGCTGACGCCCGTCACCGACCTGCTGAGGACCGTGGCCGCGGCGAAGGACGGCAAGGTGCCGGCCGCGGAGGCGAACAGGCTCGGCGACGCCGCGACCCACGCCATCACCGCGGCGAAGCCGAAGGCCGCCGCCACGGGCACCCGGCCGGACGCCGCGGCCAAGCCGAAGGCCACCGTCACCCAGGCGCTCGACGGCCTGCAGAAGTCCGTGGACGCCCTTGTCACGGCGGCGAAGGCGGGCAACGCGACGAAGGCCAGAACGGGAACGTCGGACGCCGTGACGAAGCTCGTCAACGTGCTGGTCGCGGACGTGCTCGCCGGCGGCCTGCCGAAGCCCGACCTGCCTGGCCTGCCCGACCTGCCGACCATGCCCGCGACGTCCACCACACTGCCGTCGACGTCCACGCTGCCGTCGTCCGACCGGCCGGCGACGACGACACTCCCGGCCGACGTGCCGGCGGTCTCGACGCTGCCCGCGCCCGCGGTGCCGGGGATGGCCGGCCTCTACCGCTGAACCCGCACGCCTGAGACACCGTCGTACACCGAGCGGCCCGGAGCCGGCACACCGCCGGACCCGGGCCGCCGCGTCGTGTCCGGCCCATGCGCCCCAACGACCGCGCCCCGCATTCGATACGCGCGGCACACCGGTGCCAGGCGTAAGAGTGGCACCGGCGGAATTCGGCCGTCTCGCAGTTTCCCCCGGTGGCGCGGGCTCGTTAGGGATGACGCAGTCCGACGCGAAAGAAGGTTCACGCACATGAAGTCCATGAAGGTTGCCGCGATCGTCACCGGTTCCCTGGTCGCGCTGGGTGGGGCGGCCCCGGCCTTCGCCAACGGCCTCACCCCCTCGAGCCTGAACGGCGGGATCGACGAGATCGCCGCCAACGGGCTGCGCAGCGGCTCGCCGATCAACACCAACGCGCTGGACACGGAGAACAAGGGCTCGCTGGTCAACGCGGTCAGTGACACGGCGCAGAGCCTGGGCAAGTCGAAGCCGGGCCAGAAGCAGGGCAAGAGCGGGCAGGGCAAGAGCGGGCAGGCCAAGGGGTCAGACGCCGGCCAGGGCGTCGGTTCCCTCCTCGGCGGTCTCCCGCTCGGCGGCTGACACACGCCGTCCGGCGGCAGGTGCCGGCGTTACGCCAGGCGATGGAGTTTCGGCGGGTGACCGGGTCGCTCCCCTCAGGGGGGCGATTCGGCACATAAAGTGAAAAAACCACCGAAGAAAGGTACATCGCATGAACGGCATCAAGAAGGCGGCCGTGGTCGTCGCGACCGCCGGAATCGCCGCGTTCGCGGCAGCCGGCACCGCCGCCGCCGACGCGGGTGCGGGCGCCGTGGCCGCCGGTTCCCCGGGTGTCCTGTCCGGCAACGTCGTCCAGGTCCCGATCCACATCCCGGTCAACGCCTGCGGCAACACCGTGAGTGTGATCGGCCTGCTGAACCCCGCGTTCGGCAACGGTTGCGTCAACCGCTGATCGGTTCGCGACCTACCTCGCAGGAACGGCTTGTTCTCCCCCTCGGGAACACGACGGAGCGGCTGTGTGGAGTTGGGGCTCCACGCAGCCGCTCCGGCTTTTTCCTGACGCCCCGTCCGGGACTCAGCTCGTCCAGAAGTCCCACCAGCGGGTCAGTACGAGCATCCCGATGCCGCCGAGCCAGAGCAGCGGCGGCATCCAGTGGAACTCGGTCAGCGCCGAGCGCAGCCAGGCGGGTGCGGGGATGATCCTGTTGCGGACGTTGTGCACGGTGACGTAGCAGAACATCAGCGTCGTGCCCGTCCAGGCCAGGCAGCACCACAGGCACAGCGCGTTGATGTCGTACAGCGACTGCACCTGGAGCCACGAGCAGAAGCCGACGCCGAACAGCGTGCCGCCCTGCAGCCCGAGCCAGTACCAGCGGCCGTATCGCGCGCCCGCCAGGACGCCCATGCCGATGGCGATCACCACCGGGTACGTCGCGAGGCCGAGCATCGGGTTGGGGAACCCGAAGACCCACGCCTGGGCGCTCTTCATCACACTGCCGCAGGACACCACCGGATTCAGGCTGCAACCCGGTGTGAAACCGGGGTCCTTGAGGAGCTTGAACTCGTCGAGTGTGATGACCCAGGCGGCCAGCAGGCCCATGAAACCCGACACCACCAGGAGCGCACCGAACCCCCGGCTGCCGCCGTACCCGGCCGCACCGCCCCCGGGATCCGCGCCGCGCGCGCGTGCCGCCCTGCCGTTGCTCTCACTGCCGGCGGATTCCCTGCCGGCGACTGCCGTTGCCATACGGACGACGCTATGCCCGCCGGGATCAACGCCCGGCGTGGCAGCGGTGGTTTCACTGGAACGAGGGAGGCTGGACCGGCAGGAAAATCAGATGAGACACGCGCTCGAAGAAGCGTTTCACCCGTACCCCGTCCCACCCCTCAAGGCAGTGACTCCCGTGCGCCGCGCCGCGTTGTCCGTGCATGGAGACCCTCCACGCCCAGCGCCGTGAAAGCACGCAGGACACCCGGACCGCCGCACGCGCCGAGCCTGCGCGCGGCCGCACGCCCACACCCATCTACAACGCGCTCGTGCGCGAGTGGGGGGCCGCAGGACGCACCGTCCCCGCGAGACCCACCACGACCGGCTCGGGGTTCCGCTTCCCCGCCGCACGCTGACGCCGCGACCGGCGGGGCGCCACCCTTGCGGGCCGGCCCCGCCGGCCCGTCAGCCCGTCAGGCTGCGGACCGGGACGAGGCAGTGTGCCGCGCTGAGCAGCACCTCGTCGTCACCGACGAAGGCGCGCAGCCGCTCCTCGGTGACCGGCCGCCCGGGCACCGCGTCCGTCCACGGCTTGGTGGCCACGATGAAGTACACGTGCCCGACCCTGCGCGCGTCCTCCTCCCACTCGGGGGGCACGGGGCACTGCGCGTTCAGGTACGGCATCGTCAGTACCGCGCGCCCCGCCTCGACGAGGAGGGTGATGGCGGTCGACGGCTTGTCCGCGAGGTCCACGACCTCCTCGCCGGCGCGCAGGCCGATCTCGCCGAGCACCGTGCGCAGGGTCTCCTCGCCCGCGGCCGGGCCCTCGCGCCCGTCACCGAGCGAATAGGCCAGCAGGAAGGGCGCGTTGCGCTCACCCTCGGCGGGGTCGCTGGTCCAGGGGATCACCGAGAGCGTACCCATGAGGGGAACGTACGAAGCGGTGTTTCCAGTAGTCATATTCCGGCACATTAGCCGCCTTTGGGCTCGCCTCGTGAACCCGTTTCACTCGACCGGGTGATGCCCGCGCAGCCGCTCGCCGTCACAGCGCCACGGGTGTGAACGAGACGGGCAGATGGGCGGGCACGCGGGTCCAGGGCGACGGGCTGGGCGCCAGATCGGCGGCGGGCACGGTGAGTTCGATGTCCGGCAGCAGGTTGAGCACGGTGCGCACCGCGGTACGCGCGATCAGCCGCGCGGGCAGCTGCGCGGGGCAGCGGTGCGGGCCCGCGGAGAACGCGAGATGGGCGCGGTTGCCCCAGTCCTCGCTCTCGTCGGGGCGGATCCGCGGGTCGTCGTTGGCGGCGGCGATCCCCATGACCAGGCAGTCGCCGCGGCGCAGCCGCCGGCCGCCGAGCGTGGTGTCGTGCAGCACGTACCTGGCCGGCATCGCGTGCATCGGCGGTTCGCGCCAGAGCGCCTCGTCCAGGGCGTCGTCCACCCCGAGGCGTCCGCCCCTCACCTGCGCGGCGAACCTGGGGTCCGTGATCATCATCCGCAGCGTGTGCGCGATCCAGGAGATCGCCGGCATGTTGGCCGCGATCAGCGTCAGGTGCATCGCCGCGAACCGTTCCTCGTCGGTCCTGAGGTTCGGATGGTGCGCGAACGTCCAGGTCAGGTCCTGTTCGGGGGCTCGCCTCGGCCGGCTGAGCATGTCGCCGATGATGCGGTGCTGCGTCTGGTACGCGGTCTCCGAGTCGGGTCCCGAGCCGATGACGCCGTACACCGTCCGCACGAGCTCCTCGCTGCGCGCGGTGTCGAGGCCGAAGAGCCCCGCGAGGGACATCATCGGGGCGAGTGCCGCGTACTGGCTCACCAGGTCGGCGCGGCCCGCCGGGGCGAACTTCGCGACGAGGCCGTGGCAGCGGCTCTCGATCTGGCGCCGCGCCGCGCGTTCGTTGAGGCGCCCCACCCCCTCGTCGAAGGGCGCGCGCATGCGCCGGTGCTCGGCGCCGTCCTCGTGGTAGCAGACGGGGTGGTAGCGCATCATCGGCATCAGCGGGGAGTCGGGCGAGATCCGCTGCTCCCTGATGGCGTGCCAGTTGCGCGGGTCGCGGGAGAACAGCTGCTCCATGCGTGTCACGACGAGGAGTTCGGGGTAGCCCATCACCAGCCAGGCCGACAGGCCGGGTTCCAACTCGACGGGCGCCAGCGCCCCGTGGCGCGTCCGCAGCTCGCGGTAGACCTCGTGCGGGTCGGACGACGAGACGACGGAGGTCAGCGGGACGGGCCGCGCGGTCGCGCCGAGCCCTTCGGACGCGCCGCCGTGCGCGACGGGGCAGGCGGGCATCGCCGGGTGCGGGCCCGTCGCCTGCGGACCGGGGCCGTGGGCGCCCGCGCCGCCGTCGTCCGCCCTCGCGCTGCCGCGACCCGCGTCGTCGCGGGTCCCGCCGCCGTGCGCGCTGTCCGTGGCGGTGCCCCGCCGGCTCCCCCCGCGCGTACCCCTGCCGTCGCCGTACGCGCCTGGGCCGCCCGCGCCCTGCCTGCCCACCTCGCCACCGCCCGTGTCGCCGCCGCGGGGGGCCGGCGCGTTGCGCCCGTACCCGCCCGCACCGTCCCTGCCGGGGCCGTCCGCGCCCGTTCCTTGCGTGCTCACAGGGCGGCTCCCGGTGTGGAGAGGGGGGTGGGAACGGCGGTGGAGAGGGCAGCGGTGACCGGCTCGCTGTCCAGCACGTGTTCGACGAGGGTGATCAGCACACCCGCCGCCGATCCGCGGTCCCGCGCGTCGCACGTCACGATCGGTGTCTCCTCAAGGAGGTCGAGCGCCTCGCGCAACTCCTCGGTCGCGTAGGCCTGGCTGTCGGGGAAGGTGTTGACCGCGACCGCGAACGGGATGTTGCGGATCTCCAGTTGTTCCAGCACGTCGAAGCTGTCCTCCAGCCTGCGGGTGTCGATCAGGACGAGCACCCCGAGCGCGCCTTCGAGCAGCCCCTCCCACAGATCCCAGAACCGCCGCTGGCCCGGTGTGCCGAACAAGTAGAGGACGATGCGCGGGCTGAGCGTCACCCTGCCGAAGTCCATCGCGACGGTGGTCGTCGTCTTCGAGTCCATCCCGGCCAGGTCGTCCACGCCGACGCTCGCCTGCGTCATCACCTCCTCGGTGCGCAGCGGCGTGATCTCGCTGACGGAGCCCACCAGGGTGGTCTTGCCGACGCCGAACGCGCCGACGACGGGGATCTTGACGGCCTGCTGGACAGTGTCGGGCAGGTAGCGGTCAGCGGAGCCTACGGAGACCATCCAGTACCTCCTGGAGCAGTTGCGGGTCGGGCAGTACGGCCTGCGGCACGCCGGAGCGCGCGATGAGGTGACCGCTGTCGACCAGGTCGGACGCCACCACCTTCACCAGGCTCACGGGCAGTTCGAGGTGGGCGGCGGCCTCGACCAGGGACAGCAGCCGCTCGCACATCCGCACGAGGGCGCGCTCCTCCCTGGTCGCGGAAACCGGCAGGGGCGCCTCCGCCCCGGTGGCGACCAGCAGGGTCTCGACGCCGACCGTGTTGCGGGTGGGGCGCGTGCGGCCCTTGGTGATGACGTACGGCCGGAGCGCGGCGCACCCCGCATCCGGGCCGTGCCCGGCGTGCGCCTCCCCCGCTCCGGCCCCCGCGGACCCGCTCACGCAGTGCCCTGCCGCGGCGGACTGCTCAGATGCGTGGCGCCGATCTTCATGACCTGCGCCTGCATCTGCCGGGCCACGAGCTTCGGGTCCACGACAGGCCCGGTGACCACGGCGAGGTGGGCGCCGTGCGCGCTGCGCATGAAGAGGAAGCCGCCGTTGAACTCGACCATCTGCTGGTGCACGAGGCCGCCGTCCTTGCCGAAGTCCCGCCCGAGGCTGCGGCCGAGGGAGAGCAGCCCCGAGCAGTTGGCGGCGAGCCGGTCGGCCGCGTCCCGCTCCATCCCCTCCGAGCTGGTCAGGAGGAGTCCGTCGGCGCTGAAGACGATCACCTGCCGCACCCCCGGGACGGCGGCGACCTCGGCGATCATCCAACTCCGCTGCTCCGGCTGAGCCACGTAACTCATAGTCAGGTCCGTCCTTCTGTGGGATCAGGATGTCGGGGGGAGGGCGGGGCGGCGGACGTGCCCGCACGGCTGCCCCGCCCGGTCACGGGGCGGCCGGGGGCGTGCCGTCGTCGCCCGCGGGCCGTGGGTGCGGCGGGTCCTGCCGCTCCTCGCCGCCCTCGAAGAACGCGGCCATCCACTCGCCCGCCTCCTCGGGTGTGCAGGGGGGCGGCGTCGTGCTCGACGGCTCCGCCTGCACGCGCAGGGACTGGTCTCCGCGGGCGGACCTGCGGCGGGGCAGTCGCCGCGCACCGCCCTGCGGGTCGGCTGCGGCGCCGGGGCGCGGCTCTGGCACGAGCGGTCCAGGGGTGTGGGGGGCGTGGGGGCCGGGCGCCACGGGCCCGGTAGGAGCGGGGTGGCCAGGTACGAGCGGTTCCGGCGCGGGGGCCGCGGCGCCGGCGGCGTCCGCGGGCACGCCGCCCGGAGCGTGCGCCGGGTTCGGCCGCTGCCCGGGTTCCGGCTCCGCCTCGGCGGCGGGCACGCGGCGCTTGACGCCGGAGCCGGGCGGCGCCAGGGTCTCCAGCATCTCTAGCGGCACGAGGACGACCGCGCGGATCCCGCCGTACGGTGAGGGGCCGAGGTCGACGCCGAACCCGTGCCGTCTGGCGAAGCGCCCGATGACCGCGAAGCCTGTCTGCGGGATCTCGCCCACGTCGCCGACGCCGAGCACCTTGCGGCCCGACACGACCTCGCGCGCCTCGGCGAGGCGGTAGTCGTCGAGGCCGAGCCCGCCGTCGTCCACCTCAATCACCGCGCCGCGCTGCACGGTGCGGACGGTGACGGGCACGGTGGTGCGCGGCGGGGAGTACTCGGTGGCGTTCGCCAGCAGCTCCGCGACGAGGTGGATCAGCGGTTCCACGATGATCGCGGTGATGCCCACGTCCTGGTCGCCGCTGACCTCCACCCGCCGGTACGACATGATGCGGCCGGACGCGGCACGCACGACGTCCACCAGCGCGAGCGGGTCCTGCCACTGCTGCCCCGGCCACTCGTCGCACAGCACCTTGAGGCTCTGCGCGTGCCGTGCCTGCTGGGTGGCCGCGTGGTCGACCTGCATGGTGAGGTCGAGCAGGTCGGTGTCACCCGGGTAGCGGTCCGCGATTCCGGTGGCCCTGGCCTGGATGCGGTGCGCGGACGTCTGGATCCGGTTGGCCAGCTCGACGAGGGAGAGGCGCTGGGACTCCTCGCGGTCGTCCATGGCGCCGGAGATCTCGCCGAGCAGCCGGTCGAAGAAGCCGGCGAGTTCCTCGCCCGGCTTCGACCCGCCGTGCAGGGCGGGCGGCACCTCGGTGCGCGCGAGGGCAGCGGGCAGGCGCTCGGCGACGGTGAACTCGGCCTCCTCGCGCACCCGCGCCTCCCGGTCGTCGGCGTAGGCGCGCCACTGCGCCTCGCGGCGCATGATCTCCGCCTCGCGCTCCCGCACGTCCCCGCGCAGCTTGATCAGGTCGTGCGTCAGGTCGCGCTGGGCCCTGCGGAACGACTCGAGCCAGCCGAGCAGCACGACCGCGGCGATCCCGTAGGCCACGACAGCGCCCGCTCCGGCGGCTCGCTGCATGGCGACGAGGCCCCCGGCGAGCGCCAGGGACGCGAGGCCGAGGACGACCGGCCAGGGGCGTGTCCTGCGGGCGGGGACGGCAGACACGGGAGTACGGGCCATGGAAAACCTTCGCGTCGTCTGTGAGCCGGCCCCGGGAAACCACCACGCCCGAGCGGACGGCACCGGTCCGGCAGAGCCTGATGGATCGACGTCAATCCCTCGGCCGAGTGCATTTCGCGACACGACAACTACGCTCGCTCCACGCATTGTTGAGGCCAGACATTGGAGGGATGCTATATCCCCTGGCGAGATCACACGTGCGCTTTCCACGTGGCAATCCGGAATGATATCGAAAAAACCGGGCTGACCTGCACGGAAGCGGCGCAGTACCGAGGGCGGCAGCGTCAATTCCGGTTACCCGATGGCCAGGACGGGTTGAAATTCCTCGTGTTCATTTCATCATAAAAATGACAGAGGCTCCGGAGAGCGCCCGCCGAAGACCTGAGAAAGTGTCAAGTGCGGCGCAATCGGTTTATCGGGCATTCAAATGCCGCGGTTCGAGCGGCGCCGGATCTCCTACGTCGAGTCCTCTGCCGCGCTGACGGCGTGGCAGAGGACCACCGAGTCGGCGTTCCTCGCCGAGGTGTCATCCGTGCCCTCGCAGCAGGCTTTGCGGCACCTGCGGAGCGCGTTCGCGAGCTTCTTCGCCAAGCGTGCCCGGCGAAGATGTCCGCACCGCTGGACATCGTGCGGTCGCGTCCACCGCCGGTAGGGGTCGCACCGACCACGGTGGCAGTGTCGCGGGACGCGGCCGGACGCCGGTATCACCTCGCTGGTCACTCTCTCGACCGAGGAGAAGATCGCCAACCCCAGGCACGAAAGCCGCGATCGGGCCAGACGATCGTGATCGAGAACTTGTCCGTCCGCGCCATGGTCGGAGTTGCGTTCCATGCCGGAGTACAAGGCCGCCTGGTACGGCCGTGGCCCGGTGGTCCTGGATCGGTGCTTCCCCCGCACGAAGATGTGCGGAGTCGGTCGGCATGTCCCACGTCGCGTCCGTGAACATGACCGCGGTGGAGGGCACGCGCCTCGCCGGGCAACGAGTTCGGGGACTTCCAGTTCGGCGGCTCGGTCATCGCGCGATGCGGCACCGTCGCCCGACACGCGCGGTGGGCGGGCGCGTAGCGTCGGGCCCGTACGCACGCGCGACGACGAGAGGTGGCACACCCACATGACGACGCACGAGTCCCCGCTGCCCCGCTTCCACCTGGCCGTGCCGGTGGACGACCTGGCCGCCGCGCGCCGCTTCTACGGCGGCGTGCTCGGCCTCGCCGAGGGACGCAGTGCCGAGAGGTGGGTCGACTGGAACCTGCACGGCCACCAGTTCGTCACGCACCTCGCGCCGCGCCCCGCCGAGCGCGCGCACAACGCGGTGGACGGGCACGAGGTCCCCGTGCCGCACTTCGGACTCCTGCTGTCGGTGGACGAGTTCCACGACCTGGCGCGGCGGCTGCGCGAGGCGGACACCGCGTTCGTCATCGAGCCCTACCAGCGCTTCGCGGGCGAGAAGGGCGAGCAGTGGACGATGTTCCTGCTCGACCCGGCCGGCAACGCCCTGGAGTTCAAGGCGTTCGCCGACGACTCGCAGGTCTTCGCGGTGTGACGCGAGGCCTGCCCGGCCGGCCCGCCACCCCACGCGGGTGGCGTGCCCTCACGCGTGCGGGCCGCCGCACGATCTCAGCGCGGCGGCCACGAACGCCGCGAGCAGCGGCCTGCGGTCCTCCTCCTTCCAGGCGAGCACGAGGCGGCTCCGCGGCGCGTCGGCGACCGGGACGCAGACCAGTCCGGACGCCACCGGCTCGACAAGCGAGCGCGGCAGCACCCCGATCATCCGGCCCACCGCGATCATGTTGAGCATCTGCACCACGTCCGCGACCTCCGGTCCCGTGCCGTTCCCGTCGGCATCGGGAGCGCCAGGAACGCCCTTCCAGCGCGGCAGCGTCTCCCCCTCCAGGTCGGACACGCGCACCGACACGCGCCCGGCGAGCCGGTGCCCTGACGGGACGACGACCACGCGGTCCTCGGTGTGCAGCGTCTCGTGGGCCAGGCCGCCGAGGTCGTCGTACGGCGCGTAGAGCAGGCCGGCGTCGGCCCGGCCGTCGAGCAGGAAGTCGGTGCGATCGGCGGGTCCGCTGAACAGGATGTCCACCCGGCGCGCGTCGGGCCGGTGCGCGTACTCGGCCAGGATCCCGGAAAGCAGCCCGGCGTCGCCACCGGGCTTGAGCACGAGGCGCAGCTGGTCGTGCGTGTCACCGGCGCGCCTGGCCGCCTGAGCGGCGGCGGTGATCGCGTTCAGCGCGTGCCGGCCGTGCTCCCGCAGCGCTTCTCCCGAGGGCGTCAGCGCCACATGCCGGCTGTTGCGGACGAACAGCGTGGCGCCGAGCCGGTTCTCGACGCGCCTGATCGCCTTCGACAGCGCGGGCTGGGCGATCGAGAGCCGGACGGCGGCCCGGCCGAAGTGCAGCTCGTCGGCGACGGCGAGGAAGTACTCGAGCTCGCGGCTCTCCAGTTCGACCATGCCTCCAGGTTATCGCCGAATAGCGAATAGATCTTGGACTCCGTCGCACCTCTCTGCCGAGAATTGCCACATGATTCACCACACGATGATCGTCTCCTTCGATCAGACCCCGCCGGAAGCCGACCTCGACCAGTACCTCACGGATATCGAACGGACCATGCTCGACACGGGCCTCGTGCAGTCGGTCACGGCCCGGCGCCACGTCGCCGTCCCGGGCGAGGAGGCCATCCCCGCGCTGATCGCGACCGTGATCGTGCGGGTCGCCGTCGCCGACACGGACACCCTGGCGAAGGCGTTCGCCGCGCCCGCCCTGCACGAGGTCATCGGCCGATGGCAGTCGCGCCACCCGTACAAGGTCGCCTGGGCGAACCACGAGCCGCTGTCATGAGCGGCCCGGCCGGCACAAGCGGCGCGGCAGGGAAGGTCGCCCTGGTCACCGGCGCCGGCAGCGGGATCGGCCGCGCGACGGCGATCGAGTTCGCCCGCGCCGGCGCCGCGGTGGCGGTGCTGGACATCGACGAGTCCACGGCCGCCGAGACCGCCGAGACGATTTCGCAGGACGGCGGCCAAGCGCTGGCCGTCCACGTCGACATCGCCGACGAGGACTCGGTACACACGGCGATCGAGCGCACGGTCACCGCGTACGGCGGCCTCGACTGGGCCGTCAACAACGCCGGCATGGCCTCGCACCACCGGCAGCTCGACGCGATGTCCTTGGACGAGTTCGAGCGCGTCGTCCGCGTCAACCTCGCCGGGACCTTCCTGTGCATGAAGCACGAGCTGCCGCTGCTGCGCGGCCGCGGGGGCGGCGCGATCGTCAACGTCGCGTCCAACGGCGGCCTGTACGCGATCCCGACGGCGCCCGCGTATGTGGCCGCCAAGCACGGCATCGTCGGCCTCACGAAGGTCGCCGCGGTGGACTACGCGCCGCACTCCATCCGCGTCAACGCCCTGTGCCCGGGGCCGACGCTCACCCCCGGGTTCGAGGGCGTGGCCGCCGGCACCGACATGATCGCGCGGCAGGAGGCGATCACACCGCTCGGCCGCCTGGCCGCCCCGCACGAGGCCGCCGCGGCGGCGGCCTGGCTCTGCTCGGACGCCGCGTCGTACATCACGGGCACGGCCCTGTCGGTCGACGGCGGCCGCCGGGCCTGAGGGCCGCGCCCGCCGGCCGTGACCGCGATCAGTCGTGGTCACGGCCGGTCACGACCGGTCACGGTCGGGTTCACGTGTCGAGGAGCTCGGGGACGAACAGCTCCTCGCAGGTCAGGCGCCGGGCCGACAGCCCTTGCTCGAAGTGGTACCTGAGGAAGGTGTCGAGCGTGGTGCGGTTCGCGGCCAGTCCGTAGGGCCACCAGTCGGCCGGGAACAGGTCGGTGTCGCGCTCGAACAGGGCGTTCGCCCACGGGAGCATGGTGCCGACCTGGTAGATCTTGCGGCCCCTGCGGTACCGGTCCATGCCGGCGTTCTTGGCGGCGAGGTACCCGTCGTAGACGGCCCGGGCCAGACCCGGGCGTTCCGCGACCAGTGCCCTGGGCAGCACGACGGTGTGCATGATCGGGAAGATTCCGGTGCGGCGGTAGTAGTCGCGCTCGACCGACTCGTAGTCGGGGAACAACCGGGCGACGTCGGGGGATCCGTCCATCACACACCGCGGGACGTTGGACGAGACGAGTGCGTCGATCTCGCCGGACTCGAGCATCTCGCTGAGAGAGCGCCCGGGAGGAGCGTGCTCCACGTGGACGTCCGCCGGATGGCGTTGGGGCACGAAGTCGAAGGGCGCCATCGGACGGTCAAGGCCTCCGATCACCCAGCGGCACTGACTCGGGGTGACGCCGTGGTCGTCGGACAGGATGCCTTTGACCCAGATCCCCGAGTCCTGCCCGTACATGCCGAATTCGCCGACGGTCTTGCCCGCGAGGTCCTCGGGGCGGGTGATTCCGCTTGCCGTGTTGACGAAGACGCAGGAGTGCCGGAAGACGCGTGCGGGAAACGCGGGTATCGCGACGAACGGCGGTTCGTCCGCGTCCAGCATCCGCGCGTGGACGGTCAGGCCCAGCTCCGAGACGTCGAACTCCCGGCCGATGACCGTGCGGCGGAAGATGTCGGACGCAAGGTCGGCCGTGGCGACCGTCGCCTGGACCCCGTCGAAGGTGACGCTTCCGTCGACAAGCGCCTCCGTGGTGTCGTAGGGCATGGTGCCCACGCGCAGTGTCGGATCGCTCATGGCGTGCTCCTTTCCCGCACGGCGGGTTCAGGTGTCGAGGAGGCCGGGGACGAAGATGTCCTCGGAGGTGGGCAGTCGCTTGGAGAGGCCCTGCTCGTAGTGGTAGCGCAGGAAGGTGTCGACGGCCTTGCGGTTGGCGTCGAGGCCGTAGGGCCACCAGTCCTCGCCCAGCAGCGCGCGGTTCTTGGCGAACAGCTCGCTGAACCACGGGGTGATCACGGACATGTGCTGCTTGAGCGCATTGTCGCGGTACCGCTCCTGCACGATGCCCTTGGCCTCTTCGAACGCCCGGTAGACCGACCGCACGAGGCCGGGCACCTCGGCCAGTTCCCGGCGGATCGCCACGACGTGCATCATCGGGAAGATGCCGGTGCGGCGGTAGTAGTCGCGCTCGACCGACTCGTAGTCGGGGAACAGGCGCCGGATCTTCTTGGTCGAGCCGTCGGCGAGGGCCTGCGGAACGTCGATCGACAGCAGGGCGTCGATCTCGCCCGCTTCGAGCATCGCGGCCAGCGTCCGATCGCCCTCGGCGCGGCGGACGTCCACGCCGTCCGGTACGGGCTGCGGGATCCAGTCGAAGGCGGGGATCGGGTGGTTGGTGCCGCCGATCACCCAGCGCATCCGGTCAGGTGTGACGCCGTACTCGTCGGCCAGAACGCCCTTCATCCAGACACCGGGGTCGTGCCCCCACATGCCGAACTCCCCGACGGTCCTGCCCGCGAGGTCCTCCGGTTTCTCGATCCCGCTGTCGGCGTTCACGAACAGCGCGGAGTGGCGGAAGTTGCGGTTGGGGAAGATCGGCAGGGCCAGGAAGGGCGAATCGTCCAGGTCGAACATGCGCAGGAAGTAGGTCAGCCCGAACTCGGCGACGTCCAGTCGACCGGTGGCCATGCGGTGGAACACGTCGGAGACCAGCGGCGAGGTGTCCAGGGTGGCGTCGACTCCGTCGATCGCGACCCGCCCGTCGAACAGCGGCTCGGTGTGCTCGTAGCGGTACATGCCCACCCTGAGCTTCAGATCGGTCATTGCGGGACTCCGTTCCCCTCGCGACTGCTTCCGTGAACGACCTTTCACGTTTAGAATGACGTCAGGAGCACGCAGTTGTCAAGGCGAATGATCGTTCATTCATAGAAGGAGTCCCCGTGCCACGCATCACCGCCGAACGACGCGCGGCGAACAGGTCGGCGATCGTCGCGGCAGCCCGTCGCTGCTTCTCGCGCGACGGCTTCCACCAGACCTCGATGCCCGATATCGCGACCGAGGCGGGCGTCTCGGTCGGCGCCCCCTACCGCTACTTCGCCGGCAAGGAGGAGATCATCGTCGAGATCGCGGGGGACGCGTTCCGCGTGATGTTCGATCCCGTCGAGCGCCTCGTCGACGCGACCGGCGATGTGACGGTCGCCGACCTGGTCGCGGCGGCGGTCGAGCCGGTGAGCGGTGACGTCGCCGTCGACGGGACGGGCCACGACGTGCCCGTCGACGAACTCCTGCGCTGCGCTGTCCAGGCGTGGGGCGAACTGCTGCGCAACGAAGGGCTGCGGCAGCAGGCCGCATCGGGCTTCGAGCACGTACGCGGGCGCATCGCGGACGCACTGCGGGGCGGGCAGCGGGCGGGGACCGTCCCGGCGGAGTTGGACCCCGAACGCGGGGCACGGGTGGTGGTGGCCCTGCTGCACGGTTTCGTCCTGCAGCACGCGGCGTTCGGCCTCGACGACACGGCCGGCTTCACACACGACGTCCGCGCGGTGCTCAGCGACACGGGGCTCCTGCGCGGCAGTCCATGAAACGCCGAAACCCCGTCCGATCAACCAGATCGGACGGGATCTCATGTCTGTGGACCTGAGGGGATTCGAACCCCTGACCCCCTCGATGCGAACGAGGTGCGCTACCGGACTGCGCCACAGGCCCTTGCGACGAGTGAGACTCTAGCATCCCCGTCCGGGTGCCCGGAAATCCGTTGTCCGCTGGTCACCGGGCGGTCGTCGGGTGCGGTCACTCGTTGGCCGCGCGGGGGCGGTCCGCCTCGTCGTACTGGTCGAACAGGGGGGTCCTGCCGCGATCGCGGGCCGCGCGGCGCGGCGGTGCGGGCTGCGGTGCCTGCTGTGCGGGCGGGGGCGTGGGGTCGGCCGTGGAGGAGCGGGCCGCGCTCCACGTCTCCGGGTCGCTCACGTCCACGCCGCTGGTGGCGCGCGGCGCGACGGGGGCCGTGACGTACGTCGGGAGGGGCACGGGGACGGGCTCCCAGCTGTCGCCGCGGCCGGGGCGGCGCTCACGCTGCTGGTCGAGCCACTCCGCGTGGTCCGTCTGCTCGACGAGCGCGCGGCGCCCCGCCTCGTGCGGCGAGACCCTCGGCGCGGGCTGCGGTGCGGGCAGGCCGTCGGCTCCGTCGCCGCCGGCCGTGGCCGGGCGGCGGCCGCCGCGCGTCTCGCGCAGCCGCAGCGCGGCCTCCTCGGCCCTGCGGCGGTCCATCGTGAAAGCGAAGCGCCGGCGTTCCTTCACCCGCAGATGCGCGATGTAGACGCTGAGCAGCACCGCCGGTACGGCGGGCGCCCACAGCAGGCGGAGACCGCCGACGGCTGCGGCGACCGCGCCCGCCGTGAAGGCGAGGAAGAGCAGCACCGTCGTACGGCGGCGGCGCGCCAGGACCTTGGAGCGGCGCGCGCGCGTGGCGCGGTCGGGCTCGGCGGGGCGGCGGCGCGCGGCGGACGCGGAGGGCGCGGCAGGCGCGGGCCTTCGCCGGGGGGTGGAGCCGTCGTCGCGGGCCGAACGGTCGTCGCGGGCGGGTGCGTGGGCGTGGCGCGACGGCGGCGCCTCGTCCTGGCGCACCTCGATGCGTGCCTCCGTCAGCGCGGGGGGCGCGGAGTAGCCGCGCACGTCGACCGAGCTGATGGACTCCTGCCGGGCGCCGGGACCCTCCGGGTCGTCGAGGCCGTCGCGCTCCGCCGCCGGTGCGTCGTGTCCGGCGGGCACGACGGAGGGGGCCTGCGCCTGCTCGCCGGTGCGTTCCCGCAGGTCCTTCGCGTAGCGACGCTCCATGGCCGCCCGTCCGGACAGCAGCCGGATGGCGGTGCTGAAGCGTTCCGTGGGACGGGCCTCGTTGAGCTCGTCCTGCCTGCGGAGCCACATCGGGACCAAATAGGCGGCCCAGGCCCCGACGATGACTGCGTAGATGAGGCCGCTGCTGCTCACGCTTCACACCGTAGAGGGATTCGCGGGACCCCATCAGCCAATTCATGCGGTGTGTCGCACGATCTGCCTGATATCACTGAACTTTTTTGTGATTTCCCGATCGACTGATGGCCGGACTGACGTCAGGCGACGTCGATGCCCTGCTCAATATCGAACGTTTATTTTATTAGATGGTCGGAGGCGACGGAGGGCTAATCGGCTCGCAATATTCGAACATATTTCGAACAAAGGGATGGCGGCCGGACAGGTGCCTGGGCCGGCTCATTCCCCCGGCGTCCTCCTGCGTTGCGCCTGGCGCCAGCGTCGCACCAGCCCCTCGGGGACTTCCTCCGCGGTCACCGCGAAGACGAGATGGTCGCGCCACGCACCGTCGATGTGGAGGTAGCGCGGCCGCGTCCCCTCCTCGCGGAAGCCGAGCTTCTCGACGACCCTCCGGCTCGGCCCGTTCTCCGGCCGGATGCAGACTTCGAGACGGTGCAGCCCGAGCGCCTGGAAGCAGTGGTCGATCGCCAGCGCGACCGCCATCGGCATCACACCCCGGCCGGCGACCTCACGGTCGATCCAGTAGCCGACATGGCCCGAGCACATCGAGCCCCACGTGATGCCCGCGACGGTCAGCTGACCGACGAGCCGCCCCTGGTACTCGATCACGAACGGCAGCATCCGGCCCGCGTGCGCCTCCTTCCTGAGGTGGCGCACCATCTGACGGTACGTCGGCCGCTGCGCGGGCGGTGCGCCGGGCGACGAGGGCGGGATCGTCGCCTCCCAGGGACGCAGCCAGTCCCTGTTGCGGCGGTTCACCTCACGCCAGCCGCGCTGGTCGCGCAGCCTTATCGGGCGGAGGACGACGTCGCCGTCCACCAGGACCACCGGCCAGGCGGGGTTCATCCGCCGGTACGGGGGTGATCGGCGCCGCGGAGCTGGTCCACCGCGTGCGACAGCAACTCACCGAGTACGGCGAGACCGTCGCGCACCCCGCCCGTCGAGCCCGGCAGGTTGACGATCAGGGTGCGGCCCGCCACGCCGGCGAGGCCGCGCGAGAGCGCCGCCGTCGGCACCTTGGCGACACCGCGCGCGCGGATGGCCTCCGCGATGCCCGGCACCTCGTGGTCCAGTACCCGCCGGGTGGCCTCCGGCGTGCGGTCCGTCGGCGAGATGCCCGTGCCGCCGGTGGTGACGACGACGTCGTAACCGGCGGCGACCGCGTCCCGCAGCTCGCGCTCGACGGGGTCTCCGTCCGGCACCACGCGCGGGCCGTCGACGGCGAAGCCGAGGCCCGTGAGGGCGGTGACGATCAGCGGGCCGCCGGTGTCCTCGTAGACGCCCGCTGCCGCCCGGTTGGAGGCCGTGACCACGGCCGCCCGGTAGCCCTCGGCCCGCTGGGCGGGCGTCGTCGTCCCTGCGCTCACGCGGCGCCTCCGGCGTCCGGCGCGGTCGCGGGGCGCGCGCTCGCGGGGTTCCCGGGGGTGCTGCCGCGCGACCACGTGCCCGATTTGCCGCCGCTCTTCTCCTCGACCCGCACGTCCGTGATCACGGCCCCCTTGTCGACGGCCTTGACCATGTCGACCACGGTGAGCGCGGCGACCGACACCGCCGTCAGCGCCTCCATCTCGACGCCCGTGCGGTCCGTGGTCTTCACGGTGGCCGCGATCTCCACGGCGTCGTCCGCGACGGTCAGGTCGACCTTGACGCCCGAGACCGCGAGCGGGTGGCACAGGGGAACGAGGTCCGGCGTGCGCTTGGCGCCCATGATGCCCGCGATCCGGGCGACGGCGAGGGCGTCGCCCTTCGGCACTCCCCCGCCGCGCAGCAGGGCGACGACGTCCGGCGAGACGAGCACCCTGCCCGAGGCACGCGCGATGCGCGCGGTGACGTCCTTCGCCGACACGTCCACCATGCGGGCCGCGCCCGTCTCGTCGACGTGCGTCAGGACGCCCCCTGGCGGGGCGGTGTGCCGGGGGCCTTCGGGTCCCTGGCGTCCGGGGCTGTCCCCCGGCGGAATCGCGGTCATACGGTGTGACGCTCCCGGTCCTGGCCCGTGCCGCAGGCCCTCCGTAGGCCTGTGTGGGCAGCCAACGGTACCGCCACGGCACGCCCGCCGCCGGGCTAGGAGCCCCCTGGCGTGGGCGGACGCCCCGCCCACGGCCCATATGTCCGCCTCTGCGTCAGCCCAGCAGCACCACGTCGAGTTCCGTGCCGGGCTGCACCGTCACCGTGTCCTCGTCCACGACGACCAGGCAGTCCGCATGCGCGAGCGCGGCCACGAGGTGTGACCCGGCACCCCCCACGGGCGCGGCCTCGCCCGCCTTTGCGTCGTACTTGGCCCGCAGGAACTGGCGGCGCCCCCTGGGCGACGACAGCGGCTCGTCGTAGGCCAGCTTCGCGCGCACCACCGGGCGGTGGACCTCGGGCACGCCCATCATCGCGCGGATCGCGGGCCGCACGAACAGCTCGAAGGAGACGTACGAGGAGACCGGGTTGCCGGGCAGCGCCAGCAGAGGCGTGTGCTCGACGCCGATCGAGCCGAACCCCTGCGGCTTGCCCGGCTGCATCGCCAGCTTGCGGAAGTCGATCCCGCTGCCCGGCTCGTCCTCGTCGCCCACGGAGGACAGCGCTTCCTTGACGACGTCGTAGGCACCGACGCTGACACCGCCCGTGGTCACCAGGAGGTCCGCGCGCACCAACTGGTCCTCGATCGTGGAGCGGAGCGTGTCCGCGTCATCGGCCACGGCGCCGACCCGGTACGCGAGCGCGCCCGCGTCACGCGCGGCGGCCGCGAGGGCGAAGCTGTTCGAGTCGTGGATCTGTCCGTGCGCCAACTGCTCACCGGGCTGGACCAGTTCACTGCCGGTGGACAGCACGACGACGCGGGGACGGGGGCGCACCCGGACCGTGCCACGCCCGACGGCCGCCAGCAGGCCGATCTGCGGCGGGCCGAGCACCGTGCCGGCCTCCAGCGCCAGCTCTCCCGCCTGTACGGCGCTGCCCGCCGCCCGCACGTGCGCGCGCGCCTCGGCCGAGCGGTAGACGCGCACCTCGCCCGAGTCGCCGCCCGGTGCCGTGCCTGCGGGGAGCATGGAGACGACGGCGCCGCCGCCCGCGCCGCCGTCGGTCCACTCCACGGGGACGACCGCCTCGGCGCCGGGCGGCAGCGGGGCACCCGTCATGATCCTCGCGGCCTGCCCCGGACCGACCTCGGGCAACTCGGCGCTGCCCGCGGCGACATCGCCGACGACGGTCAGCACGGCGGGGAACTCCTCCGTGGCACCGCTGAGATCGGCCACGCGCACCGCGTACCCGTCCATGGAGCTGTTGTCGAACGGCGGTAGGGACGCCTGTACGACGACGTCCTCCACGAGGACGCAGCCCTGCGCGTCGGCCAGGGGAAGGTCGATGGGGGCGAGTGGGCGGATCGCGGCCAGGATGTCGGCCGCATGTTCCTCGACCGTCCACAACTGCTCGCTCCGGCCTGCCGGTGCCGACTCTGCCGTGCTGCTCAAGGTGGCCACATCTCCTCGCTGACATCTGACGTACCTGCGGAGCAGGGTCCGGCTTCCCGGGCCCTGCTTTCACGTTCGCATGCGAGTCTGACAATGGCACGGAGGAAGCCGTCGCGCGGCCTGCGCCGTGGGACTTCGCACGAGGACACGAGGGGTTTTGCACGCGATGCGCGACGCGGAGGACCACGGGCCCACCGGAACCGGCGGGACGGGCGGGACGGGCGGCGAGGACAAGGCCGCACTGCGGCGCGAACTGCTCGACGCACGCGCCCTCATGCCGGCCGGCGAGAGAGCCGCCGCCGCGTCCGCGCTCGCCGTGCGCGCCCTTGACCTGCCGGAGCTGGCCTCCGCGCGGACGGTCGCCGCTTATGTCTCGGTGGGGCGCGAGCCGGGCACGCGCGCGCTCCTTGACGCGCTTCGCGCCCGGGGCGTGCGCGTGCTGCTGCCCGTCCTGATGCACGACAACGACCTCGACTGGGCAGCGTACGAGGGGGCGGAGGGGCTGGCGCGGGCGGCGCGGGGCCTGCTCGAACCGGTGGGCGACCGGCTCGGCGGCGACGCCGTGCTCGGCGCGCAGGTGGTGCTCGTCCCCGGCCTCGCCGTGGACGGCCGCGGGATGCGGCTGGGGCGCGGCGGCGGTTCGTACGACCGCGTGCTGGCGCGGCTCGCACGCGCGGGCGCGCGACCGGCGCTCGCGGTGCTGCTGTACGAGGGCGAGGTGATCGAGCGCGTCCCGGCGGAACGGCACGACCGCCCCGTCGACGCGGCGGTGACGCCCGCAGGCGTGCGCCGCTTCGCCGGGGCGGCGGGCCAGGAGCCGTAGGCGGTTTCGCGGACGGCGCTTACGGCTTGAGCGTCAGCTTGTCCTTCGTCGCCTTGTTCACGGCGTCGATGCCGAAGGCCCAGGGCAGCAGGTCGCCGTCCTCCCACTTCTTCGTCTGGTCGGTGTAGTGCGCGCTGTAGGCGTGCCCCGACGCTCCCGTCAGGTTGATCCACCGGGACTTGTCCCAGTCGCCGACGTTGACCACCATCCTCATCGACGGGACGGTCGTCACCTCGTACCCGGCCGCCGCGTTCCAGCTCGTCGCGTCGACGGCGGATCCACCACCGGACAGCTTGTACGGGCCGCGGTTGAGCAGCGACTTCACTATGCCGGGGCCGCTGGTGCCGAGCGTGCTGTTCTTCAGTGTGAGCGTGTGCAACCGGCCCCAGCTCCACGTGGACATGTCCTTGCCCAGCTTCGCCGTGAGTTCCCAGCGGGCGTCCTTCATGGCGCGGGCGAACAGCTGGTCGCGCGTCGTGGTGGCCTTGTCGAGGCGGTCGCCCTCCGAGGACCACCAGCTGTTGTGGTCGTCCTTGAGGATGTTCTCGACGACCTCGAACCAGCGGTCGCCGCCGTCCGGCTGCGCCGTGTCCGCGGACCGCTCGCCGCACTCGCGCACGAGCTTGTCGGCGTCGGGCGGTCCCGTGCTGTCCGCGGGGTGCACCTCGAGGCACTGGCCCTTGACACGCACCTCCTTGGGGAGCTTGTCGCCGAACGCGAGCATCAGGATGTTGCGCCAGACCGCGTTGAAGTACGCGGCCGCCGCCGAGTCCGCGTCCTGGGTGTAGTCCCAGTTCTCCAGCAGCTTCTGGCCCTGGCGCACGGACGGGTCGGTCACGCCGTTCTTCGCCAGGTCGTCCTTGAGCAGGTAGGGCACCAGCTGCTTGGCGATCTCGCTGGTGTTGTCCATCTGCAGGGTCTGCATGTCGTCCGTCGAGATCTTGCCGCCGTCCTTGGTCTTCGACTCGATCAGGTCGGTGATGCGCTGGCTGCGGGTGCCGTAGTCCCAGTCCGTCGTCAGCAGGTACGGGTACTTCTTGGCGTCGACGACCGCCTGGTTCGCGGTGACGATGAAGCCGCGCTTGGGGTTGTACTCGTACGGCATGGCGTCGAAGGGGATCGGCTTCTTCTTCCAGTGGTACGCCGGATCCCAGCCGGGGGCGGGCATGGAGCCGTCGCCCTGGGCGCGGACGGGGACCTTGCCGGGCGCCTGGTAGCCGATGTTGCCGTCGGTGTCCGCGTAGACGAGGTTCTGCGAGGGGACCTCGAAGTCGCGTGCGGCCGAGCGGAACTGCGAGAAGTTCTGCGCCTTGTCGAGTTCGAAGACGGCGTCCATCGTCTTGCCGGGGGTCAGCGCCGTCCACTCCAGCGAGACCGCGTAGCCGCTGCCGCGGTCGGGGGCGAGGTTGGCCACGGGTGCCTGCTGACCGACCTTCGCCAACTCCGCGTCACGGTCGGAGACCACGGGGCCGTGGATGGTGGAGCGGACCACGATGGTCTTGCTGTGCCCGCCGGCGACCTTGATCGTCTCCTTGCGGGTGGTGAACTTCTTGCGCTCGTTGCCGTACTGGTAGGAGTCCCCGTCGACCTTCTCCAGGTAGAGGTCCGTCACGTCGGCGCCGAGGTTGGTCATCCCCCAGGCGATGTCCGCGTTGTGGCCGATGATCACGCCAGGCATGCCGGAGAACGTGTAGCCGGACACGTTGTACTGGCAGGACGGCGAGATCGTGCGGCAGTGCAGACCCATCTGGTACCAGATGGACGGCAGGCTCGGCGACAGGTGGGGGTCGTTCGCCAGCAGCGGCTTGCCGGTGGTCGTGAGCTTGCCGGAGACGACCCAGGAGTTCGAGCCGACGCCGCTTCCGCTGCCGCTCGGGCCGAACAGCTGCGGGATCGCGTCGATGGAGTCGGAGAGCGAGCCCAGTTGCGAGTCGAGCGCCTCGGTCGCGCCGGACGCCGTGCTCGCGTCGTTCCTGTACGAGGCGGCTGACCCGTTCGTCGAGAGGCCCTGCGTGCCGGTGCTCGTGCCCGTTCCGCCCGTGGTGCCGCCCGCCGTGCTCGTGCCGCCCGACTGGTCGCCCGAGGTCGCCTTGGGGTCGAACGTTCCGTCGGTGACGGCGCCGCCCTGGACGATCGGCTTGTTCTTGGCGGTGGGGTACGGCGGGTAGAGCTGGTCGATCTGCTTCATGCTGAGCCTGCTGGTCAGCAGCGAGCGGTCGATCTCGTCCTGCATGTTGCCGCGCAGGTCCCAGGCCATCGCCTTGAGCCAGGCCACCGAGTCGACGGGCGTCCACTTGGCGGGGGTGTAGTCGCCGGTGAGGTTGAGCGCGGCGTACTCGACGGAGATGTCCTTCGCCGACCGGCCCTTCAGGTAGGCGTTGACGCCGTCCGAGTACGCCCGCAGGTTCTTCTTCGTCTCCGGGGAGAGCTTGTGGTCGTACTCCTCCTGGGCCACCCGGTGCCAGCCGAGCGTGCGCAGGAAGGCGTCCGTGTCCACCTGGCTCTTGCCGAACATCTCGGACAGCCGGCCTGAGGTCATGTGGCGCCGGACGTCCATCTCGTAGAAGCGGTCCTGGGCCTGCACGTACCCCTGCGCGCGGAACAGGTCCGCGTCGCTGTTGGCGTAGATCTGCGGGATGCCGTAGCTGTCGCGCTCCACGTCCACGGGGCCGTCGAGCCCCTTGAGCTGTATCGAGCCCGTGGTCTGCGGCAGTGAGGCGCGGACCGTGCCGACACCCCAGTACGCGCCATACCCGATCCCCGCGACCAGCGCCACTACCAGGACGAGCACGAGCAGACGGGCGCGTCGCCCCTTCTTCTTGGCGTGAGGGGAAGCCGTGTTGGCGGGCATCGCTGTCCTTCGCGGGGCAGGGTGGTCCAGAAAACGCTGCAGCAACCATAGGCGCACTCGTCAGGTCACTCGGACGCGGAGTCAGCTTGGGCCGTTCCAGTGATCGCACGCACGCTCGAACGCATCAAGAAAGCGTTAAAGATTAGGTAAGGTAACAAAGTACCGGTCCACCGGAGACCGGGGCCGGAGGAACGATCCGGCACGCGTGCGAGGAAGGATCGGCCCCTGACTGTCCACCAGCTCAATGTCCTGTTGCTCATCTGCTCCCTCGTCCTGCTCGTCTCGGTCGCCGCCGTACGCATCTCGTCCCGGAGCGGGCTGCCCAGCCTGCTGATCTACCTGGGGATCGGCGTCGCGATGGGACAGGACGGCTTGTTCCACGTGCGCTTCGACAACGCCGAACTGACACAGGTCATCGGCTACGCCGCGCTTGTCGTGATCCTCGCCGAGGGCGGACTCGGCACGAAGTGGAAGGACATCAAGTCCTCGTTGCCCGTCGGCATCACCCTGTCGACGCTGGGCGTCGGCATCAGCATCGGCGTGACCGCCGCCGCCGCGCACTATCTCGTCGGCCTCGACTGGCGCCAAGCGCTGATCATCGGCGCGGTCGTCTCCTCCACCGACGCCGCGGCGGTCTTCTCGGTGCTCCGGCGCGTGCCCCTTCCCACCCGGGTCACCAGCGTCCTCGAGGCGGAATCGG
This sequence comes from Streptomyces sp. NRRL F-5126, assembly GCF_000721265.1. Lineage (GTDB taxonomy): Bacteria > Actinomycetota > Actinomycetes > Streptomycetales > Streptomycetaceae > Streptomyces. Next base: position 277,864 of record NZ_JOFZ01000001.1, read on the forward strand.
GCTTCAACGACGCCCCCGTGGTGATCATCGTGGTCGCCCTCTCCGCCACCGGGCACGTGTCCAGCTGGTACGTCCTCGTCGGGGAGATCCTGCTGGAGTTGCTGATCGGCGCCTGTGTCGGCATCGCCGTCGGCTACGTGGGCGCCTTCGGGCTGCGGCGCGTGGCCCTCCCGGCCTCCGGTCTCTATCCGATCGCCGTCATGGCCATCGCGGTCTCCGCCTACGCCCTCGGTGCGACCGCCCACGGCAGCGGCTTCCTCAGCGTGTACCTCGCCTCGATGATCCTCGGGAACGCGCGCCTCCCCCACGCCCCGGCCAACCGGGGCTTCGCCGAGGGCCTCGGCTGGATCGCGCAGATCGGCATGTTCGTCCTGCTCGGGCTCCTCGTCACGCCGCACGAACTGGGCGACGACTTCTGGGCCGCCGTGATGGTCGGCCTCGTCCTCACCGTCGTCGCGAGACCGCTGTCCGTGCTCGTCAGCCTCGCGCCCTTCCGCATCCCACGGGCGGAACAGATCCTGGTGTCCTGGGCCGGCCTGCGCGGCGCCGTGCCCATCATCCTGGCGACCATTCCGATGGTGTCCGGCATCGACGGCAGCCGCCGGATCTTCAACATCGTCTTCGTGCTCGTCGTCGTGTACACGCTGGTGCAGGGGCCGACCCTGCCCTGGCTGGCGAAGGCCCTGCGGCTCAGCAGCTCCTCGGACACCTCCGACCTCGGCATCGAATCCGCCCCGCTGGAACGGCTGCGCGGACACCTGCTGTCCGTGGCCATCCCCCGGCGGTCGAAGATGCACGGCGTCGAGGTCGGCGAGCTGCGTCTCCCCCAGGGCGCGGCCGTCACCCTCGTGGTGCGCAACGAACGCAGCTTCGTGCCCCAGCCGTCGACGCTCCTGCAGCGTGGCGACGAACTCCTCGTCGTGGCCACGGATCCGGTGCGCGACGCGGTGGAGGAACGCCTGCGCGCGGTCGGCCAGGGCGGCAAACTCGCGAGCTGGCTGGGCCCCGCCGACGGGCGGTGACGAGCGCCCCGGGCGCCGCGGCCACCGCGGGCCGCGGGCCGGGCGCCGTCGCGCGTCCGCCTGGCGCCGCGGCCACGTCGCCGCTCGGCGCGAACCCCCGCCACGCGAGCCCTTACCGGGCCCGGCGGTACGCAGCCCTCGCCGACCGATCGCCTCGCAAATCAAGGACACCCCTCCCCCTCTCCTTCGTTCCGAAAGCACGGTCGCTCCGTGCCTGTACGATTGGCGCGCCGTGGTCGCGTTCCGGCAGCTGCCGCCACGACGGCCATGGCCAGGTTCCTCCCGACTACCTCCGACGGTCGTTCCCGACCGCTCGCGACCTCGTCTGATGCAGGGCTGGTGCGGCTGTGACGCCGCGCACAGCGGACAGCCCTCGGCCCGCCCCGCCGCCGGGGCGCGTCGCCAGGCGGCAGAAAGGCAAGGACCGTGTCCCACACGGTCGACACCGAGAGCGCCCCCGAAGCGGCCGCCGAACCCCCGCGCCCCGGATACGGGCAGCTCCTGAGAACCCCCGGCGCCTGGACCTTCCTGCTGCCGGGCTTCGCGGCCCGCCAGCCGTTCGCGATGCTCACCATCGGCATCGTCCTGCTCGTCCAGCACACGACCGGTTCGTACGGGGCGGCAGGCGCCGTCGCCGCCGTGACCGGCGTGGCCATGGCACTGTTCGCTCCGCAGAGCGGCAAGCTCGCGGACCGCTTCGGCCAGGCCACGGTGCTGCTCCCCGGCGTGCTGGTGCACGCCATGTCCGTCGCCGCCCTCATCACGCTGGCGCTGGCGGACGCCCCGCTCTGGGCGCTGTTCGCCGCCGCCGTACCGACGGGCGCGTCGGTGCCCCAGGTCGGCCCCATGGTCCGCTCGCGCTGGGCGACCGCTCTCACCCGCACGCCCGGGACCTCGGCGCTGCTGCCGACCGCCGCGGCCTTCGAGTCCGTGACCGACGAGTTCACCTTCGTCATCGGCCCCGTGCTCGCCACGGCCCTGTGCACCGGCGTCCACCCGGCGGCCGGGCTCGCGGCCGAAGCAGCGCTCACCCTGGTGGGCGGCCTGCTCTTCGCCGCGCGCCGCGCCACCCAGCCCCGGCCCACCGGGCGCCCGGCGCGGGGCCGCGAGGCGGGCGGTGCCGCCTCGGCGCTCGCCGTCCCCGGTGTGCGCGTCCTCGCCGTCGCCTTCCTCGGCGTCGGCGCCGTCTTCGGCGGTATGCAGGTCTCCCTGACCGCGTTCGCCGAGGAGATCGGCAGCCCCGGCGTGAACGGCCCGCTGTACGGCGTCTTCGCCGCCGGGAACATGATCTCCGGGCTCGTGTTCGGCGCCGTCACGTGGAAGACCGGCCCACGGCGCAGGCTCGTACTCGGTTACACCGGCCTGACCCTGGTTTCGGCCACGCTGTGGTCAGTCCACTCCGTCCCCCTGTTCGCCGTGCTCGGCCTGCTGGCCGGGCTGTGCATCGCCCCCGCCCTGATCAGCGGCTACACCCTGGTCGACGGGCTCGTCGAGCCCTCGGCCAGGACCGAGGCGTTCACCTGGCTGACGGGTGCCGTCGCGCTCGGCCAGGCTGCTGCCGTGACAGTGGCCGGCCGGCTCACCGACGCGCATGGCGCACGCGCCGGGTTCGTCGTCCCGCTGGCAGGCACCGTGCTGGCGCTCTCGGTGCTCCTCTCCCTCCAGTCACGGCTCCTTCCACGGGGCTCGGGGCGGGGCACCGTACGTGCGATGCGTCACCGCGAGACGGCGGCAGTGGACTGACGGCGCGGAATACGTCACTATGGATCGTCGTTAGCACTCACTGAGTGAGAGTGCCAGGAGGAGCAAGTGCCGACCTACCAGTACCAGTGCACCGAATGCGGCGAGGGCCTCGAAGCGGTGCAGAAGTTCACCGATGACGCCCTGACCGTGTGCCCCAACTGCCAGGGACGCCTGAAGAAGGTGTTCTCCGCGGTCGGCATCGTCTTCAAGGGCTCCGGCTTCTACCGCAACGACAGCCGCAGCTCGTCGTCGAGCAGCACGCCCGGTGCGAAGTCGTCCTCGTCGACCTCCGAGTCGAAGGACTCGAAGAGCTCGAAGGACTCCTCCAAGGACGCCAAGACCACGGCGGCCTCGGCGTCGACTTCTTCATCCTCCTCGTCCTCCTCATCCGGTGCGGGCTCGTCGAGCACCAAGAGCGGCAGCTCCGCGGCCTGAGCCGGCGAGAGCCTCCGGCCGTCTCCGAGGCCGGGGTCCTTCGCGTGTCGACCACCCGATCCGCTGCGCCGTTAGGCTGACCGCCATGGCGAACGCAGAGATCGGTGTGATCGGTGGGTCCGGCTTCTACTCCTTCCTTGAGGACGTGACCGAGCTCCAGGTGGAGACGCCCTACGGGCAACCGAGCGACTCACTCTTCCTCGGCGAGATCGCGGGCAGGCGAGTGGCCTTCCTGCCCCGCCACGGGCGCGGCCACCACCTGCCTCCGCACCGCATCAACTACCGCGCCAACCTCTGGGCGCTGCGCTCCGTCGGCGTCCGTCAGGTGCTCGCGCCGTGCGCCGTGGGCGGGTTGCGCCCGGAGTACGGACCCGGCACCCTCCTCGTGCCCGACCAGTTGGTCGACCGTACGAAGTCCCGGACAGGGACCTTCTACGACGGCGTTCCGCTGCCCGACGGCAGCGCGTCCAACGTCGTGCACATCTCGCTGGCCGACCCTTATTGCCCGGAAGGGCGAAAGGCTGCGCTCGCCGCGGCACGCGGGCGCGGCTGGGAGCCCGTCGAGGACGGCACTCTTGTCGTGATCGAGGGGCCGCGGTTCTCCACCAGGGCCGAATCCCGGTGGCACGCGGCCATGGGCTGGTCGGTCGTCGGAATGACCGGTCACCCCGAGGCCGCACTCGCACGTGAACTTGGTCTCTGCTACACGTCCATGACGCTCGTGACCGACCTTGACGCGGGAGCCGAGACGGGTGAGGGCGTCTCCCATGACGAGGTGCTGAAGGTCTTCGCCGAAAACGTGGACCGGCTGCGTACCGTGCTCTTCGACGCAGTGGGCGAACTGCAGTCGAGCGAGAACCGGGACTGCCTCTGCACGCATGCCCTGGACGGACTCGATACAGGAATTCCACTCCCGTGACCCTCGGCGGGTCAAGGAGTCCAGGGCCACCAATGCCACAACCACCCTTGTGAGTGAGCGAGTTGTCCACACCGCCGTAGTTGTCCACAGGCCGCAGCAGGATCTTGCGGGGCCAGGCAAGGTGAGTGGGCGGCGACCGCATCGAAGCGGCCGCGCACCCTCACACCAGGCGGTGGTTCGCCATGTCCCGTACCTTCCAGCACGACCCGGCTCAGGCCCCGGCCCCAGTGCCGGCTGCCGCTTCCGGGCACGCGCCGGTGTCCGCGGTCTCCCTGTGCGCGCGGCACCGGCCGGCGCCCGGTCCGTCGGCCCCCGCGCCGCGTGGCATTCCGTCGTTCGATCCCGTGCGCGTACGGGGGCAGCGGGAGCGCCTGCGCAGAGCGGTGTCGCGCAAGCGGCGCGTCGTGGCGGCCGGCCTTGCGGTGACGGCCGCGGCCCTGGCAGCCACGGGCGCCGGCGGGGCCCCGGGCTCCGCCGATCCCCGTCCCGCGCGGCCCGAGGCGGGCACACCACACTCGAAGCCGCCGGCCGGCGGCGCACCGGCAGGTTCACACAAGCAGGATACGGGCCGCTCCGAGTGGGTATCGGCACCGGTGCGCATCGCCGACGCGGCGACGGTGCGGTTGCTGCGGACGGGCGACCATGTCGATGTGATCGCGACCCCCGTCTCGCCGGCGGGCACGGTGGCAGGCGAACGCCCCGCACCGAAGGCCCGTGTGGTGGCGGCGAGAGCACGCGTGGCGCAGATCCCCGAGGCCGGTGAGGACTCGGCCGTCGAGGGCGGCGCACTGCTGGTGCTGTCCGTGCCACGGGCGACGGCGACGGCTCTCGCCGGGGCGGCGTCCGTGTCGCAACTGACGGTGACACTGTGCTGAGCAGGTCGGTGACAGCGCGGCATCGAACGAGGAGATGTCAACCGCCCACGCCGATGGATTGGACAGCGAGGGCACGCACTGACGTAAGTTGCGTGGCGGATTGCCATCTCTACGGCACAGGCGAAGAAAGGCCCTCTGGTGAGCAAGGAGAAGGAAAAGGAAAGCGTGCTGGCGGGCTTCAAAGCCTTCCTGATGCGCGGCAACGTGATCGATCTCGCGGTCGCTGTCGTCATCGGCGCTGCCTTCACCAGCATCGTGAACTCGGTCGTCAAGGGCATCATCAACCCGGTGGTGGGCGCGTTCGGCACGCAGGACCTGGAGCAGTACACGTACTGCCTGCAAGCACCGTGCACGGTCGACAAGGCGGGGCAGGCGACGCACGGCATCGAGATCATGTGGGGCACGGTGCTCAGCTCCACACTGAACTTCCTGATCACCGCGGCCGTCGTGTACTTCCTGATGGTCCTCCCGATGTCCAGGTACCTCGCCAGGCGCGCCAGGCTCCAGGCGGCGAAGGAGCAGGAGCCGGTGGAGACGGTCGTGGAGGACAGCGAGCTGGACGTGCTGAAGGAGATCAGGGACACCCTGGTCAGCCAGCGCGGGCCCAGCGACGGCACCGTGGTGCGCCAGGGCCGGTAGCGCGGAGTGGCCGCCCTGCCGTTCAGATGTGGTGGGGCGGCTTCTCGTCGAGGAACCGGGCCAGGTCGGCCGCGCTGCCGGGCTTGACGGCGGGACGCTCGCCCCAGCCGTCGTCCGTGTCATCGGCCGACCGCTGGTCGAGGGGGTCGTCGAAGACGAGCCCCGGATGCGCGGACGGCCTGGGCGACGGGGGGACCGGCGTGGGCGGTCCGGTCTCGACGGCGGCGGGCTCGCGTTCCGGGTCGGGGGCGCTACTCATGCCTCCAGCGTACGGCGCCTCTCCTGGCGCCCGGCCCCTGCGGGAGGCGCGTCCGGGCCCCTGTGGCGCGCCGGGTCTGATGTCCTTGTCGCATGACCTCGACGAGCGCGGTGGCCAGGACGGCAGGTGTGGTGCGGCGTATGACCGCACGGAGGCGGGACGAGGAGCACCGGGCCTCCACACCGTTGGAGCTCTTCTTCGATCTGTGTTTCGTGGTGGCCGTGGCGCAGGCGGGCGCCAGGCTCGTGCACGCTCTGGCGGAGGGGCATCCGGGCACCGGGATCATCGGCTACCTGTTCGTCTTCTGGGGCATCTGGTGGGCCTGGATGAACTTCACCTGGTTCGCCTCGGCCTACGACTGCGACGACGTTCCGTACCGGGTCGCGACGCTCGTCCAGATCAGCGGGGTCCTGATCTACGCCGCGGGTGTGCCGCGGGCGTTCACGGCGAACGACTGGACGGTCGCCGTCATCGGCTACCTCGTGATGAGGCTGGCGCTGACGGGGCAGTGGCTGCGGGCGGCGGTCACCGAGGAGGCCGGCAGCGCGGCGAGGCGGACCGCCGTGCGGTACGCGGTGGGCGTGGCGGTGTGCCAGGCGGCCTGGGTGGCGCTGCTGGCCGCGCCTTCGGACACCCGGCGGTGGCTGTTCCTCGTCGTGATGGTCGCGGAGATGCTGGTGCCTGTGGTGGCGGAGCGCAGCCAGGAGACGCCCTGGCATCCGCACCACATCGAGGAGCGGTACGGGCTGTTCACGCTGATCGTTCTCGGCGAGACGATGTCGGCGGCGACCGTGGCCGTGCAGTCCGCGCTCGACGAGCACGAGGCCCTGGGGCGGCTGCTGCCCGTCGCGGGCGGTGGGGTGCTCATCGTGTTCACGGCGTGGTGGATCTACTTCGCGGCTCCGGTGCACGAGCGGCTGGTGAGCGACCGGCAGGCGATCCCCTGGGGCTACGGGCACTTCGTGATCTTCGCATCGGCGGCCGCGATCGGGGCGGGCCTTGAGGTCGCGGTCGAATACGCGGTCGGGGCAGCGCACATCTCGGCGCGGGCGGCGGGGGCCGCCGTGGTGGTCCCCGCGGCCGTGTTCCTGTTCACCGTGTGGCTGCTGCATGCACGCCACTTCAAGCGAGGCTGGGCGCAGCAGTCCCTGCTGCCCGCCGCGGCGGTCGCGGTCGTCTGCTGCGTGTTCGCCGGGGAGTGGGCCGTGCTGGCGGCGGGGCTCGTCTCGGCGGCGACGGTGACGGCCGGGGTGCTGCTGTCCGCCAGGTCGGCGGTGGCCGGCGGCCCCGTGGAGACGCCGGAGGGGCAGCCGTCGGGCGACGTCGCCCGGGGTGCGGAGGAGGCGCGCGGTGAGTGATGCGGCACGGGGCGGCTCGTTGACCGATGTGGCCGGTCTGCGGGTCGGGCATGCGGAGGTCGCAGGGGAGCGGGCGCTGACGGGTACGACGGTGGTGCTCGCGCCTGACGGCGGGGTGGCGGCTGCCGTTGACGTGCGGGGCGGCGGTCCGGCGACGCGCGAGACGGATGCGCTGGATCCGCGCAACCTGGTGGACCGGGTGGAGGCCGTCGTCCTGACGGGCGGCAGTGCGTACGGCCTCGACGCGGCTTCCGGTGTGGTGGCCTGGCTGGAGGAGCAGGGGCGCGGCGTGCGGATCCCCGACCGCCGGCACGTGGTGCCGGTGGTGCCTGCCGCGGCCGTGTTCGATCTGGGGCGGGGCGGCGCCTGGGGGATCAGGCCGGATGCCGCCACCGGGCGGGCGGCCGTGGAGGCGGCGGCCGCGTCGCGGGAGCGGGCGCCGGTCGCGGAGGGTTCGGTCGGGGCGGGCAGAGGTGCCGCGGTCGGCCCGCTGAAGGGCGGGGTCGGCACGGCCAGTACTGTCCTCGGCGCTTCGGGCGTCACCGTGGCGGCGCTGGTCGTGGCCAACGCGGCGGGCTCCGCGGTCGATCCGCTCACCGGGGCGCTGTACGGCCGCTACTACGAGGGCCGCGTCGCCTACCCGCCGGCGGAGGTGCACGAAGCGGCGCGGGTGCGGCTCGAGGCCCTGCGGGAGGGCGCGGACCCGGCGCCGCTGAACACCACGCTCGCCGTGGTGGCCACGGACGCGGACATGAGCCGGTCCCAGGCTCAGAAGATGGCAGGCACCGCCCACGACGGCATCGCGCGTGCCGTCAGGCCGGTCCATCTTCTCAATGACGGCGACACCGTCTTCGGCCTGGCCACCGGTGTCCTCCCGCTGCGTGAGGACATGTCGGCGGTGAACGAGATCCTGTCGGCGGCGGCCGACGTGGTCACGCGTGCGATCGTCCGGGCGGTGCTCGCGGCGGAGAGCGTCCACGGGCCGGGGGGCGTGTTCCCCTCGTACCGGGAGCTGTACGGTCCTGACCGATGGAGTGGAGGTTCCTTGACGAGATCGGATTGAAACTCACCGAATCGCGCCTTGTTTTCCCAAACTGTGGACAGGATCTCACCCCAAGGGGCTACGGTATGCGTTCACGACGTGACACCTGGCGATGTCGGGGAGATCCCTCTTGAACGGTCCGTACGAGACGACCGAGGCGCACATCCAGCGGCTGCTGGAGCGCTCGCTCAACTCCTTCGCGCTGCCCGCCGCGCTGGTCGGGCGGCTGGACTCCGCTCTGGCGCACGCCAGTTCGCTGTCCTCCGCGTACCACAGCAAGGGCCGTCACCGTGAGACGTACCGGCACACGTTCCTGCTCTCGGACGGCAGCGCGCTGACCCTGTGGGAGGTGGTCCACACCACCGGCCACGACGGCACGCCGCTGTACGAGCTGTTCGCGGCCGAGACGGACGCGCGGGAGGCGTCCACCAGGCTGTTAGAGGGACAGGGCCGGTCCGGGCGGATCGACTTCGACGGACCCGACTTCGGCGTCCGGATCTCACCGGGTGAGGTGCTCGCGGCGTCCGCCGCCGCCCTGCCCAGGCTCTACGTCAGCGACGACTCCCCCGACCACGCGCGCCGTGTGCTGCGGCGCGCGGAGAACGCCGACCGGCCGGGTGAGGAGACGGCCCGCAGGCTGCGCACGGCCTTCGCCCACCACATCGCCCAGGTCTTCGGCCACTGGTGCCATCCGGCCGAACGGAACGCCGGGTTCATGCTGTACGAGCACGCGTTCCTCCTGATCGACGGGACGGAGACGAGCCTCTGGGAGGTCGAGCACACCGCGACGCCCGACGGACGCCACATGTGTGAGGTGTACGCGGACGAGCCGGCCGCCAGGACCGCGCTGGACCTCAGGACCCGCGTCCGCTGAGCCGGGCGGGCAAGGAGAGCGGCCACGGGCCCGGCGCGGAGGCGGCATGAGAGAGCCCCGGCGCCTGGGGGGGTTGGCACCGGGGCTCGTTCTGGGACGGCGGCGAACCGCCGTTGTGTGGTCGACCCTACGGGTATCGGGCGCGCACGTCACGCCGCCGCGTCGAAGCCCGTGTCCCTCGCCATCTTCTTCAGCTCCAGGAGCGCGTGCTTCTCGATCTGGCGGATCCGCTCGCGCGTGAGCCCGTGCTCCTTGCCGACCTCGGTCAGAGTGCGCTCGCGGCCGTCCTCGATGCCGTACCGCATCTTGATGATGGACGCCGTGCGCTGGTCTAGCCTGCCTATCAGGTCGTCCAGCTCCTCACTGCGCAGGAGCGTCAGGACGGACTGCTCGGGCGAGACCGCCGAGGTGTCCTCCAGCAGGTCGCCGAACTGCGTGTCGCCCTCGTCGTCCACGGACATGTTCAGGCTGACCGGGTCGCGCGCCCAGTCCAGCACGTCGACGACACGCTCCGGGGTGGAGTTCAGCTCCGCCGCCACCTCTTCGGGCTCCGGGTCCCGGCCGTTCTCCCGGTTGAACTCGCGCTGCACCCGGCGGATCCGGCCGAGCTCCTCCACCAGGTGGACGGGCAGGCGGATCGTGCGGGACTGGTCGGCGATGGAGCGCGTGATGGCCTGCCTGATCCACCACGTGGCATACGTGGAGAACTTGAAGCCCTTCGCGTAGTCGAACTTCTCGACCGCGCGTACCAGGCCCGCGTTGCCCTCCTGGATGAGGTCGAGCAGCGGGAGACCGCTGCGCGGGTAGCGCCTGGCCACCGCGACCACGAGGCGGAGGTTGGAGCGGATGAAGATGTCCTTGGCACGCTCGCCCTCGGCCACCAGTGCCTCGAGCTCCTCGTGCGACGCGCCGGCGCTCTCGCTCGTCACCTCGCCGTCGAGGATCTGACGGGCGTAGACTCCTGCCTCGATGGTCTGGGACAGCTCGACCTCCCTTGCGGCGTCGAGCAGCGGGGTCCGCGCGATCTCGTCGAGGTACATGCCGACCAGGTCGCGGTCGGCGATCTCCCCGCCAGTAGCGCGAACACTGTTCGCCTCTGTCGTTCCGCGCGTGGCAGTGCGACGGGCGACGGCACGGGTTGCCATGCGAGCTCCCTTGCTGGACTGAGTGGGACGCGACACCCGTTCGGGTGCCCTGCTTCCACCGGTAAGAACGCCTGGAATCCGGACAGAATTCCCATCTCCTCCACGATTTTCGTGATCATGCAGTACCCTGTCGGCCGCACATACCCCAGGGGAGGGGAACCATGCCGTCCGCGACACCGGAGGTGCACGTCAGGCCCGGGGCGGAGGCCGACATGGCGGCGCTCGTGGGCATCTACAACCACTACGTGCGTGAGACGGCCATCACCTTCGACACCGTCCCGTTCACCCCCGAAGGGCGCATGGAGTGGCTGCACTCCCACCCTGAAGACGGCCCGCACCGCCTCTTGGTTGCTCAGGACGCCCTGTCCGCCCGTGTGCTCGGTTACGCGACGAGCAGTCCCTTCAGGGCGAAGCCCGCGTACTCCACCTCCGTCGAGGTGAGCGTGTACTGCGCGCAGGACGCGACGGGGCGGGGCATCGGCACGCTGCTGTACGCGGCGCTCTTCGACGCGCTCGCGGGTGAGGACCTGCGCCGTGCGTACGCCGGCGTCGCGCAGCCCAACGAGGCGTCCTCGCGGCTGCACGCGCGCTTCGGTTTCCGCCACGTCGGGACGTACGAGGAAGTGGGCAGGAAGTTCGGCACGTACTGGGACGTCGCCTGGTACGAGAAGCCGCTCGGCGGCGGACGCTAGCGGCACGAAGCCGCCGGTGTGCGCCGCGCGCACGACGTCCGCCCCGGCGCCGCGTTCGTGCGGTGCCGGGGCGGAGGCCTTGCGGCGGACAGGTGGTTCCGCCGTCCTGGTTCAGTGCATCGAGACCGGCAGCTGCGCCTCGTCCTCGGTCTCGCCCTCCGCCTTCCTGGTGCCCGACGTGCCGGACGCGTCGGACGAGCCGACCGTCACGGCGCCGGGGCGCCCCGCGTTGATCGCGGTCAGCGCGATCGCGGCGGCGACGGAGAGGATGCCGACGGCGACCCAGATGGCGGTGGTGTACCCGTGCACGAGACCCTGCGCCTGGACCAGCTTCTGGCCCGCCGCTCCCGCGGCCGCGGCCGCGTGGTGCGAGGCGAGGTAGGTGCCGGTCGCGGAGGCCGCGATCGTGTTCAGCAGCGCGGTGCCGATGGCGCCGCCGACCTGCTGCGACGTGTTGACCATCGCGGAGGCGACGCCCGCGTCACGCGGCTCGATGCCGTACGTGGCCAGGGACATCGCCGGCATGAAGGCCGTACCCATACCGAGGCCGAGCAGGACCATGCCGGGCAGGACGACGCCCGCGTACGAGGAGCCGACCTCCAGGCGCGTCAGCAGCAGCATGCCGATGGCGCCGAGTACGAAACCCGGGCCCATCAGCAGGCGTGCGGGCACCCTGTTCATCAGCCGGGCGCCGATCTGCGTCGATCCGGTGATCATGGCGGCGACCATGGGCAGGAACGCGAAGCCGGTCTTGACGGCGGAGTACCCCTGCACGACCTGGAGGTAGTAGGTCAGGAAGAGGAACAGGCCGAACATGCCGATGATGGCGAGGCCCAGCGAGGAGTAGACGCCCGCGCGGTTGCGGTCCGTCACCACCCGCAGCGGCAGCAGCGGCGCCTTGACCCGCGACTCGACGAACGCGAACGCGGCCAGCAGGACGACGGTCGCCACGAACAGGCCGATCGTGATCGTGTCGGTCCAGCCGTCGGACTCGGCGCGGGTGAAGCCGTAGACGAGCGACACCAGGCCGAGCGTGGCCAGGACGACGCCGGGGATGTCCAGCGGGTTGCGGTTGCGGCCGCCCGCGGGCTCCCTGATCACGAAGAACGCGCCGAGCGCGGCGATGATCGCGAACGGGATGTTCACGAAGAACGTCCAGCGCCAGTCCAGGTACTCGGTGAGGAAGCCGCCGAGCAGCAGGCCGACGGCGCCGCCGCCACCGGCGATCGCACCGAAGATGCCGAACGCCTTGGCGCGCTCCTTCGGGTCGATGAAGGTCGTCGCCAGCAGCGAGAGGGCGGCCGGCGCCAGCATCGCGCCGAAGATGCCCTGCGCGGCGCGGGAGCTGAGCAGCATCGCCTCGTTGGCGGCGGCACCGCCGACCGCGGAGGCGGCGGCGAAGCCGAACAGGCCGGTGACGAACATGCGCTTGCGGCCCAGCAGGTCGCCGAGGCGTCCGCCGAACAGCAGCAGCCCGCCGAACGCGAGCGCGTACGCCGTGATGACCCACTGCTTGTTCGCGTCGGATATGTGCAGGTCCACCTGGGCGTGCGGGAGCGCGATGTTCACGATCGTCGCGTCCAGCACGACCATCAGCTGGGCGAGCGCGATGAAGATGAGCGCTTTCCAGCGGTTGGAAGCTCCCCGGTCGGGAGAAGCGGACCGCGAGGACCCGCTTTCGAGTGTTGTTGACATGGAGGTATCCACCTAAGGGTGCGGAAGGGCGGGAGCGCACGTAAGTACTGGCGACGCTGCCGCGCTTACGAGAGGTGTGGTGTGTGGGCCGCCGCCCCCGGTCACGGGGCGACGAGGTCTCGGTACGCGTACGGCCCTCGTGGCCGGTGCGCGGGCGGGTCCACCGGCACGGATTCGGACCGTGAGGGTGGGACGGCTGCGGGCCGTCCGCCGCGATGTGCGTACTGAGGTGGTCGTGCGGGCCTGCGCCTGGCAGTCCCGTGCAGGGCAGAAGTAGCTGGTACGACCCCGGTCGGGCCGGTTCGGTTCGCGTCTTTCGTTCGCTGTGTGCCTGGGTCAGGGCGCGTCAGGGGGTGGCGCGGCGCAGATCCTCCAGAGTCGCGGACCTGCCGGGCAGAGCGGACCGGGCAGGAGCTTCGAGGCCGTCCAGGAAGAGCTGCAGGTGCCGGTGGGTGTACCGGTCTGTGTCCGTGCAGCCCGTGCCGGGCAGCGGGCGGCTGAGTTGTGAGAGCGCCATCATCAGATCGCCGTGTCCCACGTCCGGCCTGAGCCTTCCGGCCTGCCGGGCGCGTGCCATCATCTCCTCGATCGTGCCGACCAGGCGCACGCGCTCGGCGTCAAGGTCGGCGCGTTGGGCGTCGAAGGCCCCGGACAGCAGGGGACACAGGGCGCCGATGCGCTCGTCCGCCGCCTCGTGCACGAATCGGCACAGCGCGACGAACGCGTCCGGTTCCTCCGCGTCCACCCGTTCGGCCGTGTCGGCCGCGCGCGACAGGACACTGCGCACGACCTCCACGAGCAGAGCGGACCTGTCGGGGAAGTGCCGGTAGAGCGTGGCGTTGCCGATGCTCGCCCGGCGGGCGATCTCGTCGAGCGGGGCCTCGGGCCCGTACTCCACGAACATCTCGCGGGCAGCCGCCACGATCCGCTCCCTGTTGCGCAGAGCGTCCGCGCGCGGACGCGTGGCGCGCCGTGCCTCGGTCTCCGTGCCGGTTCGGGTTGCGGTCTTCATGCCGGCCTTCCTCGTCGGTTCCGGCGCTCGCGCCGGAGTCAGGTGTCCGTGGCCACCGCTCGGTGATCACTCTCTGTACTCGGTCCGTAAACGGGGATAGCCTCCCCGGTTTCTCCGGACACGGGTGCAAACGGGGAAGACCTCCCCAGTTATTTCGCCAGTCGGTTGTGAACTGGGTCACACCATCGAGAAGCCCACGATCGGCGTACTCAACGAGCGGCGACACGCCGACGGGCCGAGGGTGATCGAAAGGGAGCAGTCAGGACGGCCGACTGCCGCGGACCCGAAGGGCGACCGCATGCAGCGAAGGAGCCGGATACGTAGACCGCGCACAGCCAACGGGGAAATCCTCCCCCCTGACCAGCCAGGACCCCGCGGCGGCCGGCAGGAACCCCACGGCCGCCGGCAAGGATCCCAGGGCGGCCACCGTCCGGCCGGGCGCCGCGGGGCGCACCGCCTGACCCGTCGCCGCCGCGTCGGCGTGCTCGCCGGTTTCGCCGCGCTCGCCTTCGCCGGCCTGACCACCGCGAGCGGAACGCCCGTTGCCAGCCGCGCGTCAGCCGGCTCCATATCCGCCCGCAGCGACGCCGTGCTCGGCCCGTGCCGCATCAGCGCGGGCCGCTCCAGCACGGTGCAGTTGTCCGAAGGAGTGCCCACCAGCTCCGGGTACGCGCACTCCACCGGCGAGATCCACACGCTCAACCTGATGATCGACTTCCCGGACGCGCCGGGCGAGGGCACGGCGATGGACCGCTTCCACGAGTTCTTCCCGCAGACCACCCGGTGGTTCAAGACCGCTTCGTACGGCCGTCTCGACTACCACCCCGAAGCGCCCATCAAGCACTGGCTGCGCATGCCGAAACCGTTCAAGGCCTACGGGATCAACCGCGGCTCCCCCTACGAGCCCGGCTACCACCGGCTCGTGAACGACATCGTCGCGACCGCCGATCCGCAGGTGGACTTCAGCAAGTACGACCTGATCAACATCCTGGTGACGCCCAACGCGGGCCCGTCGGCACTCGACACGGTGCTGTCGGTGACGTTCTCCGGCAACAAGGACGCCCCGCACGCGGACGGCGTGCCCCTGTCGAACACGTCCTTCGTCTACAGCCGCCAGGACGACGGCTCGGGCTCGTACAAGCACACCGGCTACCGGGTGCTTCCGCACGAGAACGGGCACACCTTCGGGCTGCCCGACCTCTACACCACGCGGGGCGGCGGCTCGGTCGGGCACTGGGACATCATGTCCGAGGACTGGGGGGCCGACAACGACCTGCTCGGCTGGCACAAGTGGAAGCTGGGCTGGCTCGACGACAACCAGGTCAGCTGCGCCTCGTCGACGGGGACGATGGAGCGCGAGCTGAAGCCGCTCGAGACACCGGGCGGCCGCAAGCTGATCTTCATCCCGGTGTCCCACAACGCCGGGTACGCCGTGGAGGTACGCACGCACGCGGGCAACGACGACGCGGTGTGCCGACCCGGTGTGCTGATCTACCACGTCGACGCGTCCGTCGACACGGGGCGCGGTCCCATCTCGGTCTCCGACAGCACGAAGCACAGCGGGGGGTGCACCCGGCAGCCGAACGTCGAGGCCGAGCTGTCGGACGCGACGTACAAGCCGGGCCAGACCTTCACCGACAAGGGCGCCGGCATCACGGTCTCCGTGGTCTCCAAGGACGCGGGCGGCGCGTACACGGTGCGCGTGACGCGCTCGTAGGGCCGGCGCCCCGCCGCGCGTCCCTCACGCGTAGGGCGCCTCACGGCGGGAGACGCTCTACGCGGAGGGCGCCTCCCGCCGTGCCGGCTTTCCCTTCCCGTCCTTGCCGGGCGCGGGCAGGTCGTCGTCGCGCTCGTGGCGCCCGCGCAGCACCGAGGCGATCGCGGAGACGAACGCCATGCCCGCGGCGACGCCGAACACGATGACGAGGCCGTGGTGGAAGGGTCCCGAGACCAGCTGCGGGAAGAAGCTGTGCCCGGTCAGGGTGTGCCGCTGGTCGCTGGTCAGCTGCCGCAGCGTGCCCGTCGGGGCGAGCAGGTGCTGGATCGGGTTGTTGCCGAGGAAGGTCGCGAACAGCGTGCTGACCGGGGGCAGCGACGCGACCTGGTGGGCGGTACCGGCCGGGACGCCCTGGCTCTGCAGGCCGCTGCTGAGCGTGGCCGGCAGCTTGGACGCGAGTCCTGAGACCATCAGCGAGAAGAAGACGCCGATGGACAGGGCGGTGCCGGAGTTCTGGAAGGTGGAGCGCATGCCCGAGGCGACACCGCGGTACTCCGCCGGCACGCTGCCCATGATCGACGAGGTGTTGGGGGACGAGAACATCCCCTGGCCGAGGCCGTTGAACAGCAGCAGCAGCGCGAACAGGTAGTAGTTGAAGTTCACCGGCAGCGTGAGCAGGCCGATGAAGGCCGCCCCGACGATGAGCACGCCGGCCGTGGAGAAGAAGCGGGCGCCGAACCGGTCGGACAAGTAGCCGGATATCGGCCCGGCGATCAGGAAGCCGCAGGTCAGCGGCAGCATGAAGATGCCCGCCCACAGGGGCGTGTTCTCGAACTCGTAGCCGTGCAGTGGCAGCCAGATGCCCTGAAGCCAGATGATCAGCATGAACTGCAGCCCGCCGCGCGCGATGGCGGTCAGCAGGGCGGCGAGGTTTCCGGCGGCGAACGCCCGCACGCGGAAGAGGGAGAGCTTGAACATGGGGTCTTTCACGCGCGTCTCGATGAAGCAGAAGAGCGCGAGGAGGAAGGCCCCGCCGAACAGGCCCGCCAGCACCATCGGGTTGCCCCAGCCCGTGGCGTCGCCGCCGTAGGGCTGGATCCCGTACGTGATGCCGGCCAGCAGGATCCCGGCGCCCGCGGCGAAGGTGAGGTTGCCCCACCAGTCGATCCTGCCGCGCCTGCCGGTCGCGGTCTCGCGCAGGCTCAGGTACGACCAGATCGTGCCGGTGACGCTGATCGGGACGCTGACCCAGAACACGGCGCGCCAGTCGATGACGGCGAGCAGCCCGCCCGCGAGCAGGCCGAGGAACTGGCCCGCGAGGGCGGTGATCTGGTTGATGCCGAGTGCCATGCCGCGCTGCCGGGACGGGAACGCGTCGGTGAGGATGGCGGCCGAGTTGGCGGTGAGCATGGAGCCGCCGAATGCCTGAACGATTCTCCACAGGATCAGCCAGAGGGCGCCCCCACCGCCCATCATGGGATCGAGCGAGAGCGCGACGGACGCGCAGGCGAAGATCAGGAAGCCCAGGTTGTAGATCTTGACCCGGCCGAACATGTCGCCGAGCCTGCCGAGCACGACGACAAGGACGGCCGAGACGAGGAGGTAGCCGAGGATCATCCACAGCAGGTAGCCGATGTTGCCCGGCGCGAGGGGGTCGAGTCCGATCCCGCGGAAGATCGCCGGCAGCGAGATGATCACGATGGACGCGTCCATCGTGGCGATCAGCACGCCGAGCGTGGTGTTGGAGAGGGCGATCCACTTGTAGTTGGCGGGGACGGGCGAGTCCCGCGTGCGCCGCGCGCTCACAGCCGCTCCGCCAGTCGGTCGAGCAGGGGCAGCACGCCGACGAGCGCGCGCCGCTCCTCGGGCAAGAACTCCTGGTCGAGCACGTCGGTCAGCCGCCGCACCGACTCGGAACGCCGGTTCATCAGCACTCTCCGCCCCTCGTCCGTGACGGTCATGACCGCACGCCGCCCGTCGGCCGCGTGCTGCGCACGCCGCACCAGCCCGCGCTCCTCAAGGGCCGCGAGCGTCGTGGCCATCGCCTGCGGCCGTACGCGCTCGAACTCGGCCAGCGATCCCGGCGAGTCCGCGCCGTCCCGTTTCAGCCTCGCCAGGACGGAAACCTCCGAGAGCGTGACGTCGCCGACGGCGTGGGTCTGCCGCAGTCGCCTGGCGATCCGGGCGACGGCGAGCCGCAGCGCGGCCGCGGCCTGGGCGGCGTCGTCCGCCGCCGAGACGGACAAGTCTTCTTCCATATTTAGTAACAATAGGCTTATCAACTGGCCGTAACTACTTCGGGCACACAATGGCCCGAGGCGGCATTCCGTACATGCGGGTATCACAGCGCGTGACGGCGACACGTCAGAAAATAACTTTCAGACTCTTGTGATCGAGTGAAGGAATCCTTCACCCTGCACCCATGGACATCCCCAAGCAGCCACCCACTCCGCGCCGCACCGTGCTCGCCGCCGCGGGCGCGGCTGTCGCCTCCCTGGCGCTCGGCGGGGGCGCCGCCGAGGCCGCCACCTCCCCCACCGTCCGCGGCAGGAACCCGGGCCCGAGGCCCAGGCCGCTGCCCGCCGCCAAGCTGACGGCCAGGCAACGCGCCGGGCAGCGGGTGATCTACTCCTACCCGGGCCCGACACCGCCGGAGAGCCTGCTGACGGCGATCAGCGGCGGGGAGGTGGCGGGCGTGATCTTCTTCGGCGAGAACATCTCAAGCGAGTCCCAGATCGCCTCCGTCATCGGCCAGTTGAACGCGGCCAACGACCACAGCCCCGTGAAGGCCCCGCTCCTGCTCATGACGGACCAGGAGGGCGGCAAGGTACGGCGGCTGCCGGGCGCGCCGGCGCTGTCGGAGAAGCAGGTCGGCGAGGCGAGCGACCCGGAGGCCGCCGCCACCGAAGCGGGCACGGGCGCCGGGCGCAATCTCGCGGGCGTCGGGATGAACGTCAACCTGTCCCCCGTACTCGACGTGTTCCGGGAGCCGGGCGACTTCGCCGACCGCTACCAGCGGTCCTACTCGTCGGACCCGGCCGAGGTGGCCACGCTGGGCAGCGCGTTCGTCAGGGCCCAGCAGAAGACGGGCGTCGCGGCGACGGCCAAGCACTTCCCCGGCCTCGGCGCCGCCGCCACGGACGAGAACACGGACCTCGGCCCGGTGACGCTCCGTCAGTCGCTCTCCGAACTCCGGTCCGTGGACGAGGCACCGTACAGGGCCGCACTCGACGCGCACGTGCGGCTCGTGATGCTGTCCTGGGCGGTCTATCCGGCAGTCGACGCCGACCACCCCGCAGGCCTGTCCTCGAAGATCATCCAGCGCGAGCTGCGGGGCCGACTCGGCTTCAGGGGCGTCACCGTGACGGACGCCCTGGAGGCGAAGGCGATCAGCTCCTCGTACACGACGGCCCAGCGGGCCGTGCTGGCCGCGCAGGCGGGGATGGACCTGCTGCTGTGCTCGGCGCGCGACGTGGACCAGGGGCGCGACGCGGTGAGCGGCCTGGTGGACGCGCTGGCCGGCTCCACCATCACCAGCAGCTCGTTCGACGCGGCGACGCACCGGATCGCAAGGCTCCGCGAGAGCCTGTCGGGGGTGAAGGCCAGGCACTGAGCCCCGGGATCAACCCGAGCGCCCCCACCACCCCACATCCGCTACCCTGTAGCTGCGCCTTCGTAGCTCAGGGGATAGAGCACCGCTCTCCTAAAGCGGGTGTCGCAGGTTCGAATCCTGCCGGGGGCACCAGGGAAAGGCCCCGGACCGATCATGGTCCGGGGCCTTTGACGGCAGCGTTTGAGACAGTCGGCCCTCAGACGCCCGGCAGAGGCCGCTTGAGCAACCGGTCCATGTGGCTGATCGCTTCACGTTGGGTGTCATGCACGACGCCTGTCTAGACGTCCGTCGTGATGCTGGTCTGACTGTGCGCGAGGATCTCCATACTGACCCGGGAGCGACTCCAGCCGCGGTGAGCAGTGTCGCGCAGCCGTGCCGGGCGTCGTGCAATCGGACCACTCGCAGACCGGCAGCCGAGGCATCCCGAGTGAACGACCTGTAGACGTTGCGAGACTGCACGGGCCAGCCGTCTCCCGTGGCGAAGATGTACCCGCCCTCAGACCAGGCGACGCCCGAGGCCGCGAAGGTCTCGCGTTGCCTCGGTCGATGCCAGCGCAGCGGTGCGATGCACAGCGCGGGCATCGGGATGACTCCGCTCCGGCGGCTCTTGGGATAATCGTCGTAGAGCGTTCCCCGGCGGCGCTCCGTCTGGTGCCGGACGTGCAGCACCCGGTTGTCGAAATCCATGTCCGACCAGTGCAGGGGGCGCAGCCGACCCGTTCGGGCCCGAGGCGCCTTCCGCTCTCCTCTGGAATTCATTTTTTGGACGGACCCGGGCGGCCGCCGTGCATCCTTGACGCTCCATATAGGTCGGTGTAGGTCTCGTCGGATCGGGCCAGCAGTCTGTAATTCACCTCCCATCCAACCGCATATTTTACCGCCTTCTCCTATATACTCATGGACACCCGGTCGAGTCTACTCTGAACGAGAATTCAGATCGATATTTCTTTCCTCACTTCGATCGCTTTTCCGAACGCCGCGGATTTGTTCGACAAGGTGAGAGAAAACGTTCAGGACTTTTTCGACAACAGTGATGGAGTCAGCAATAGTATCCTCGTGCCGACCAGCCACTTCATGGCCCAGGCCGCGTCCCATAAGAGCTAGGGTGTCGGTGGAGCGATTCCAAGGGTGGCGGTGAAGTCGGCGACGGCGTCTTTGTAACGGCCCATCTTTTGGTAGACTTTGCCACGATTGAGAAGGGCCAATGCGTCGGTGGGTTTGATTTCGAGGGCGGCGGTAAAGTCGGCAACGGCGTCTTCGTAGCGACCCGCCTTTTGGTGGACTACACCACGATTAACGAGAGCCCACTCGTTCGTCGGGTCAATTTTGACGACGGTGGTCAGATCCTCCCTTGCTTGGTCGTCCCGACCAGCCATCCGGTGGGTGATACCGCGCGTTACCCGCGCCAAGTGAAGTGCAGGGTCGATGTCGAGTGCTGCAGTAAGATCGTCAATGGCCTCGGCGTAATTCCCGGCCTGACGGTGGCAGTCACCGCGGCACCCGAGGATACGAGCGTCATCCGGGGCGAGCTCGAGGGCGGTAGTCAGATCCTCGGCCGCACGGTCGAAGTGGTTGAGCCACAGGTGAACGTTACCTCGGTAGGCCCAGGCGCGGGAGTTGCCGGGGTCGGTGGCGATGGCTCGGCCCAGTTCTGTGATGGCTTCTTCGTTCTGATCGGCGAGGTAGAGGTGATAGCCACGGTACGTGTGGGCCCAGGCCTGAGTAACCGAATCCAGGCCACCGTGCGCCAGCAACGCAGTCAGGGCAGCAACGGCCGGTTCCTCGCCCGCGACGGCATCTTGCAAGCGTTGAGCCCAGACTAGGAGCACGGGTTCAGCGGTGTCATTCGCCGCTTGCTGCAACGTGTCCGTCCACTGTCGCAGGACCGCGGTTACCGCTCCCGCAGCTTGGACGCCCTGTTCCAGCGCGAACGCAATGCCGACCGTGGGCTCCGCGCAGAGCAGGTGGTAGATCTCGCCCAGGCGGCTTTGGCGCCACCAAGGATCATCCCATCGCTTGTCTGGCGCAAGGGCCCGCTCAGCGGCGGCGCACCAGGATCCGTGGATCTCCGCCAGCCGGATGTGCGCCTCGTTCCACCGTTGGGGGGAGCGGGCGCGCTGCTGGCGCAGCATACTGGCCCGTACGACTGCATGGTACTGCTTGAAGTTGCCGCGGCTTGTGACAAACGGCTGTTCGCACAGCCAGGCCCACAGATGCCGAGCCTCGCGCGGCGCGACGGCGGCAAAGACGTCCTCGTTGAGCTGCGGCGCCAAGGCGCATGCCAGGGCGGTCTCACGCTGTAGCGGATTGGTGATCCACTGCACGAACCGTTCGACCGCTGAGTCCACCGCGTTCCCGCCGTCCGTCACGTCCCCGGCGGATTCGGGCCGAGTGAGCGCGAGAAGCTCAACGATCAGGGGCAGCCCCATGGACAGATGCCAAATCGTCTCTACGACCGTGGATTCCGTCACGCCGCGTCGCGCCAGCATGTCCCGGGTCTCGGCCTCGGTGAACACGTCCAGCGGTACGTCGGCCACCTGGGAGCGCAGCGGCGCCCAATCCCGCTCGGAAAGCTCGTCGCGCCCGGCCAGCACCACTATCACGTTGGCCGGCACGCTACCGAACGCGCCCTCCCACAGAAGATCCCGTAGCCAACCGCCCAGGTAGCGGCCAGTCTGCTCCCATGTATCGAAGCACAGGACTACCCACGGGTAGTGCTCGCACAGCCGTTGCAGCTCGGCGACGAACGCCCGGCTCACTTCAGCCGCATCCGCCCGTCGGTGCCTGGCCCGTGCACCAGCCCGCAGCCTATCGAGACCCAGGGCCGCAGAGTCCGGGTTCGTCACCGCAGACACCACCCCACCAGCCACCGGGATAAGCGAAGCCGCCCCGAGTGCGGCCTGCGCCACCACACGGCTCGACGTGGATGCCTCACCGCCATACGCACCAGTCTCCCCAGCGAGCGCGACAGGATTGGCGGCCTCCAGCTCCCGACGGTATTGCTCGGCAGCCCGGTCGAACTCCTTGAATGAGCCTGTCTGCCCGGCCATCTGCCGCGCCAACTCGCTCAGGGCCTGGGGCACGTCGTGGACGTCACCCTCGTCCACCACCGCGGTCACCGCGCTGGCTGCACGCGCCAGCTCCTGCCAGTGTCGTAGCAGCGTCGACTTACCGACGCCGCCCACCCCTCGCACGTGGAAGAGGAATTGAGCCTGCGACTCGGGGTCTGTGTGGAGATTCTCCGCGAACTGTGTCACCTGCTCGCGCCGACCAGCGAACTGCGCCTGGGCCCGCTCGCGAATCAACTCCCCCCGCGAGCGGCTACGCCGTCGCCTCGTCTCCCCCATGCGCCAGTCCCCTGCCCGGTCCCCGCGCCACGTCCCTCGGGCGCCCGCCTCATAGCAGTATCGCTCGCACGGCCCGACCGCGGGACAACTGTCATCAAACGGCTTGAGAGGTGCTACGTCCAACGCGGAAGCCAGCAATGTGCGCTGGATATTGGAACCCCGGACCTACATGGCGGACGGCGTGGCTTTGGTCGCAGACCGCATCCTTGGCGGCGTGCCGGAGACGGACGGTCTTGAAGGCACCCTTCTCGGTGTCTGACGGCGCTCTCTGACGGCAACGCCAACGGCTAAGCACGGATCACGGCTGTTGCCCAAGGCACTTGGGCAACAGCAACGTCGTCTCAGTAGCTGGTGAAACCTTGGAACGGTAGAACTCCTTAAAGCGAGTGTCGCAGGTTCGAATCCTGCCGGGGGAACTGACTGCATAGCAGGTCAGAGCAGGTACGAGGCCCCTCGTTCATTCGAACAGGGGCCTCACTGCTGCAGGGGTGCGCATAGATTCCACATCCCCCATTGATCATGGAAACCGTCCCGCTCCCGGTACGGGGCGGGACGGTTCGCTCAGTCTCAGCGTGGGGCGGCGCCTCGGCTCGGACGGACGCGTGTCCCCTCCAGCAGACACCGATACCACCCACACGCGAGCCCGGGGCAGTCGTCGGTTCTCACGCACCAGGGACGACCGGCAGCCACCAACTGGGCCCGTCGGCGGCGTCTTCAAGCCAGATTCGTTGACGGTCCGGCTCTACGCTGACCCCGAACTTGGTTGGGGTCGGCGCCCCGGCTGCGTGCCACAGCGCGAGAGACCGCTCGACCTCGCCCCACAGCGACACCGGGCCGCCTTCGCGGACCGTCCAGCCGTCGCCGTCCCGCGAGAGGATCGCGAAGGACTCGTTCGCCGCATCGAGGACGTACGTACGCAGTGCGCCGTCGTCGGCCGGCATGTCGAAGGTGCGGGCGTTCGGCATCGCGAGCTGCGCTACGAACCCGCTGTCGGGCATGCGCAGCACCTCGGGCCCGTGAGGCGTCTCGCGCACCTTGCCGTCGTCGTCGCCCGGCAGCATGCCGAGGTTCGCCGGGGCCTCTTGCTGCCGGGCCATCATGAACGCCGAGCCGGCGAGGAACCGACCCGTCGCGCGCTGCCCGTCCTCGACGACCAGACGCACGAGCCCGAGCGACCGCAGCCACCCGCGCAGCGTCGCCACAATGAGCCCGCCAGGCTGCGTCTCACGGAGCCACGCCCACGGGATGCCGCGCACGCCCATGGTGGCAATCGTGCGCGCGGCCCGGTCGGTGCGATCGGCGCCGGCGAGTCCATTGCCGACGACCAGCCGCGGGGTGTAGCCGCAGCGTTCGAGAGCGGCCCGGGCGCGGGCGGCGACACCCGGGTCGGTCTCGACCGAGGTGACTTGCCCGGCGCCGAACCGGTGACACATGAGCGCGGACGAGTAGCCGGTGCCCGTGCCGTACTCCGTCACGGTCGCCTCGGCGTCGGCGTCGAGCGCTTCGAGCATCTGCACCACCAGCGAGGGCAGCGTCGAGGACGAGGTCGGCGAAGCGCCTCTGATCGGCTGCGGGTCCGACCAGTCGATTTCGCATCCGTCGAACTGCGTGATCAGCGTCTCGTCGCTGTAGACCTTCCGCAGCCACGCCTCGGTGCCGACGAGTTCGGGCGAGATCGGTACGTACGTCGTCATGCCGGGGGCGTCGGTCATGACGTAGAACCGCGGCGCGAACTCGTGCCGGGGCACGTCCTGTACGGCAGCACGCCATTCGGGGTCGGTCACCTGCCCCTCGGCGGCGAGGTGTTCGACGAGCTCGTGCCGCAGCCCGGCGGCCGTCCTGTCGAGATCGAGTTCGGTCATGGGTTGGTGCCTCGTTCCAAGAGATCAGCGAGCGCGGCGGTCATGGGCAGCCCGGTCGGGGGTTCCATCCATGCCCACTGACCCGACGGGTTGCACTCGATGAACGTCCACGCGCCGTCGTCGGACAGGGTGAAGTCGAACGCGCCGAAGACGAGCCCGAAGTGCCGCAGGTACGCGAACAGCGCGCGCTCGACGTCGGGCGGGGCCTCGACCGGGGTATAGGTGTGCGTGCGGTAGTCGGTGCGCCAGTCGAGCAGCCCCGAGTCGATCCGCACCGCGAACACCCGCTCGCCGATCACGGTCACGCGGACGTCGGCGACCTTGTCGACGCGGGCCTGCAACAGGTGCATGGTCCCGGCGATACCGTCGTCGATCTCGTCCTCGGCGACCTCGTCGACGAGAACGGTCTGCGCCCGCCCATCCACGAGGTACAACGGCACCGCCAACGGCTTGTAGATCACGTGCCCGTGTTCCTTGACGAACGGGCGGGCGTCGTCGGGTCTGTTCGTGATCAGTGTCGGCGGCAGGGTGAACCCGGCCTCGGCCGCGGCGACGAGTCCGGCCGGCTTGTACTCGGCGTCGCCGATGCGGTTCGGGTGGTTGACGTACAGGCAGTCGGGCAGCGAGACGAGCACGCCGCCGAGCCCGTATCGGGCCTGTGCCGCAGCGAACCGCGCGTCTTGCTCGTCGAGGTGCGGGAAGGCGAACCCGGACGGGCGCCGGTAGTAAAGGGCCCGCACGCCGTCGAGCTCGGCGACGCGGGTCGGGGTCGCGAAACTCCCCCGCCACCGTGCCGTGCCGCCGCCGATGTGGGCGGAGCACGACAGGGAGGCGGGGAAGTGACCGGAGTCGAGCCGCACGACCGGGACGCCCCGGCCGTACAGCTCGCCAATCACCATGTCCGCGGTCGGGTCGTCATCGTTCGTGACGACCACGACCGGTCGAACGTCGTCTCGTGTCACTGGTCGGTGTCGTTACCCGTGTCCGTGTCGCCGCCGCCGTGGCCGTCGGGTGAGGTGCCGGTGGGCGGGTTGGTGCCGCTGCTCGTGCCGTGCCCCGGCGCCATGACCGGGGCACCGGAGGCGTTGAAGTAGCGGCTGGTCTGCGTCTCGGGGTCTAGTTCGACGCGAGTGTGCTGCGGTGCGTCGGCGGGCGGGTACTCGGTGAGGCGGCGCAGTCCCCACGGCTGTGCGGTGAGGTGCCCCTGCGGGATCGGGGTTCCCGTGGGGATGCGTTCGGCATGGTTGAACATCGCTGGATGTTCCTCTCGTTGGCGTTCGGTAGGATCGTGCGATGGAGCACCGCCCCTGCCGGATGTCCGTTTACGGCAGGGCGGGGATCAGGGGACGGGGCGCAGCGTGCGCGGCCGTCGGTGCCTGCCGCCCGGGTGTGCACGGCGACCCACTTGCCCGCGTCGGGCAGCCTCTTGTGCGACGGGGCCGCGCCGAGGGCGTGTGCGACGCTCAGCATGCGGGACTCGATCGCGGCCGCGGCTGCGTTGCGGCGCGGCTCGGGATGCGTGATGAGCATCAGGCGCGAATCCCTGGTCGCCGATGCTGTCCACCCATGGTCGGACGGACAGGGACGCGAGCCCGCCGGATGTCGGCACGCCGGGGTGAGTGGCTGCGGGGTCATCACTTCGCAATCACCTCGGCCCACACAACTTTCCCGAACGCGGCGTCGTCAACGCCCCAGTGGCACAACCCATCGACGATGAGCAGCCCGCGCCCGCGGTCCCGCTTGTGAGACTCGGGCCGCTGCTGCGGACGCCGACGTACCGGGTCGCGCACCTCGACCCGCGTACGGCCGTGGTGGGTGTGGAGCCTGAGCATGAGGGAGTCGCCGGGTTCGGTCCCGTAGCGAATGCTGTTGGTGACAAGCTCACTTGTGACCAACACGATCGCGTCGACGTAGTCCTCGCACACAGCCCGCTCGCTCTTCATCACGTACTCACGGACGAACTCCCGTGCCGTGCTCGCCGATTGCGGCTCGCCTGCCAACACCAACTCTCGCGGCTGATCGGGCCTCGGAGTAAGTTGCCGCGCGTCCTGTCCCTTGTCGACCATGCGTGTCCTCCCGGTTACGGGTAGTGCGGTCACTCAACCTCGGGGCATCCTGTAGAGGCCACGAACCACCCGCAGACTGCATACGACGATTCGCGCAGCGCATAGCGGTACCGCACTCCGGTCCCATGCCGCGTAGCAAGAGGGGGAGAACAAATCCCGTGAATTGGTCCGCGCAAGCTATCCGCGATGCTGCACGAGCAGGCGACTACGGCCGGGTGGTGAAACTCGCCCGGGCCGGAGCCGCCCTTTCGCAGGGGCAGCTAGGGGAAGCCTGCGGGATGAGCCAGTCCGCGATTTCGCGCCTTGAGGGGAGGGGCGCGGGGTCGTACGAAACGGCTCAACTGTCGCGGGTGGCAAGCCAGCTTCAGATTCCCCCGCACCTGGTCGGCTTGGCTGACCACACAGCGGCAATCGTCGTGCGGAGGGATGGAAACGGAACCGATGTGGAACGGCGCAGCTTCCTCAGTGGATTCGCGGCGGTCGCGGCAGCGCCGGTGCTCTCCGCGGCGCCCACGCAGCAGGCGCACGCAGCCGAGACTGGCCAAGCGGCCACCCTTCGCGTGGCCACCACCGCTTTCCGGCGCCTCGACGGCACAACCCCGTCGCGGCAGCTCGTTGACACGGTGCTGTCGCACCTCAAGTTGACGCAGTCGATCGCGCAGGATGCCGAGAGCAGAGACGAGCGGACAAGACTCGCAGCCGTCGGCAGCGAAGTTGCCAGCCTTGCCGGGTGGTTGCACTGGGACATGGGCGACAACGGGTCGGCCCGCATGTGGTACGGGGCATCGATCAAAGCTGCCCGACGTGCCGCCAGTCCCTTGCTTGCCGCGTATCAAATGGGGAGCCTTGCACAGTTCGAAGCGAACTCAGGGAATGCAGCGCAGGGGCTCGGCCTTGTCCATTCCGCGCGCAAGCAGCTCGGGCCGAACATGCCTGCCATTGCCGACGCGTGGCTGTCCGGCGTCGAGGCTCTCGCCCATGCTGCGGCCGGCGCAGAGGACTCGGCCGATGAGGCACTACGAGCCGCAGCTCGTCGAGCGAGGCAGATCGAACGCGAGGATGTTCCACCGTGGCCGTGGGTGTTCTCGTTCACCGAGGCCAAGGTCGCAGCGACCCGGGTGTCGTGCGGGGCACAGCTCGGGCTGCCCCATTGGATCACCAGTGAGCAGGACTCAACCGCCTCGGTCATGAGCTCAGGGCACAACAAGCAACGGGCGCTGCTGATGCTCGACATGGCTTCGGGGCATCTCGCAGCCGGTCGCCTTGACGGTGCATTCACCATGGCTGCGAGGGCACTCGAAGTGGGGTTGCGCTACAAGTCGGGACGCATCGTGGAACGGGCGCGCGCCGTGCGCCGCTCGTACTCCGGTCCTACGCCCCCTAGAGTCGTGCGCGACTTCGACGACCGCCTGCTCGGCGCGTTCCTGTAACGGAGAGGGGTCAGGACTGTGCGTTTGGGGATCACCGGGCACCGCGGACTGTCCGCCCAGGTTGAGCGGACGGTTCGCAACGCCCTCGACGACGAGCTGCGGAAGTACGACCCCGACGAGCTGCTCGGGGTGTCATGCATCGCGGACGGGCCCGACGCATGGTTCGCCGAGGCGGTGCTCGACCGCGGCGGCCGGATCGAGGTCGTCGTGCCTGCCGTGCAGTACCGCGACGGCCTGCCCGAGTCGCACCACCCGACGTACGACGAGCTGTTCGCGCGCGCGTCCGAGGTGCACCGCACCGGCATGCGCGAGTCGACGTCACAGGCTCACCAGGCGGGGAGCGAGATCCTGGTCGGCCTGGTCGACCGGCTCGTCGCGGTGTGGGACGGGAAGCCGGCCCGCGGGTACGGCGGGACGGCCGATGTCGTCGCCTACGCGCGGCGTACGGGTGTGGCCGTCGACGTGGTGTGGCCCGAGGGCGCGACCCGCGACCGGATGGATGGGTCCAAGGGTTGTCGTACGCCTGACGACCGCTGCTGACTCGGGGCACCATCCGGATCATCCAGGGCTGATCGTGCCGGCCCGTGGAAGTGCCTCAGGCTCAGTGGGCGGGAGGGCTTCGGCGTGTGCGCCGGCGTGCCGTGGCAGGCACGGCGGGCCCGACAAAGGTGCTGCCGAGCAGGCGGGCCGCGGAGGACGCTCCGGTAGCATCGGGGGCTTCGATGGCTCGCCGATGGGGGCGTGTGTGGCTGCCAGGTACTTCGTCTCGCCGCGCGGTGGCCGGCGTGCCTACCCCGACATCGCGTCCGCGCTCGCCGCTGCCGCGGGGCGGGGCCGGGCGGCGGTGGTCGAGGTCGCGCCCGGCCTCTACGAGGAGGCGCTCACCGTCCGGGGCGACGTCCAGTTGGTGGCGCTCGGCGATCCCGGGTCCGTGGTGGTGAGCCGGCCCGGAGGTGCCGTTCTCGACGCCTTCGGGTCCGTGCGGGTGCACGGCCTCGTGCTGATCGGCCGCGACGCCGATGTCGTGGGGTGCCATGCGGGCACTCTCACCCTCGAACACGCGGACATCCGCGCTCACAACGGCGTCAGCGTGCACGCGAGGCCGAACACCTTCGTGACCCTGCGGGACAGCCTCGTCCTGCACGGCAGAGCGTTGTTCGACGGGTCCCACGGGCTCGTCGAGCGGTGCAGGTTCACCGACGCCACCGACAACGCGGTCGCCGCCATCAAGGGCGCCGACGTCTCGGTCCAGGACAGCTGGATAGGCGGCAGTGCGATCCACGGTGTGCGGGTCAGCGGTGCGCGGGCGCGGGTCACCGGGTGCCGGCTGACCGACACCGGAAGGGCGGCCGTCGTGGCCGACTCGCAGGCCGAACTGGACGTGGCCGACTGCGTGATCGACGTCGTGCACGCGGAGGCGGTCATGTTCGTCGAGCGGTCCCGCGGCTCCGTCGCCGGCACGCGCGTCACCGGTGCGCAGCACGGCGTCGCGGTGGCGAGCGGCGCCGACCCGCTGGTGCGCGATTGCGTGCTCAGCGAGTGCCACGACACCGGGATCAACGTCCAGACCTCGGGGCGCGGCCGGTTCGAGAACTGCGAGATCCACGCCGCGAAGAACGTCGCGGTGCTGTCGACCAAGGGTGGGGCGCCCGAGGTGCGCGGCTGCCGCATCGTCGGGGGGAATGTCGGCATCGCCGTCGTCGACGCCGCCAGAGGCCGTTTCGCGCAGGTCGGGATCACCGGCCTGACGAGCGTCGCGCTGCGGGTCCACGACGAGTCCGGCGCCACGTTCGAGCACGTCCGCGTGGAGCGCTGCCCGGTGGGCCTGGAGACCCAGGGCAACGCGGGTACCACGGTCGACGTCACCGACGCGACGTTCGTCGACTTCGAGATCTCCGCGGTGGGGGCCGTCGGCCGGTCCCGGGCCACGCTCAGGGACGTGGCGGTGGAACGCGGGCCCGTCGGCTTCAGCGTCGACGAGGAGGCCCAGCTGTTCCTCCAGGACTGCCGGGTCAAGGCGGTGAGCGCCGGCGGGGTCGCCGCGTTCGGCAAGGCGCGTCTCGTCGCGAAGAACCTCACCGTGACCGGCTCGGAGGCGTTCGGCCTCTACGGGACGAACGCCGCCTGGGTGGACGTCGTGGACAGCGAGTTCGCGGACTGCGCGTTCACGGGCGCGCTCTTCGACGGCAAGTGCGGCGGACGGCTCGAGAGCTGTTCCGTGAGCGGATCGCAGGGCGTCGCCGTTCAGCACAACGGCCTCGTCAGCCTCGTCTCGCTCCGCACGTCGCTGCCGGTCACCAAGCGGGTCGCGCAGCCGGCCGGGGGTCCAACGACGGTCATCAACAATTACTCGGGCCCGCAGTTCAACGCCGCGGTGTATGGCGCCCAGTTGGCGTGGAACAACATCAATGCCATCCAGCAGCAGACGAGCGAGGACGGTGCCGAGGAATGACGGATCCGGAGAATGAGCCCGAGAACGAGCCCGAGAACGAGCCCGAGAACGAGCCCGAGAACGAGCCCGAGAACGAGCCCGAGAACGAGCCGCCACAGGCCGGCAATGTCGACGGGCCGGTGTTCAAGGCCCCGGTGTCGGGCTCCCAGTTCGCCTGGAACAACGACACGGTCAGCCAGATCCAGCAGAACAACGGCGCCGTCGCCCCGGGTTTCGAGGCGCTCGCGACACTGGTGACCGACCTGCTCAGGGAGCTGCCCAGGGCAGGCCTCCCCGGCCAGGACCGGGAGGACGCCGAGTCCGCGGCCGGAGAGGTGCTCGCGACGATCGCCCGCCCTGACGGGCCCCAGCGTGGCGCGCTCCGCCGTGCCCTCGCCGTGTTGAAGGGGGTGCTGGCCCCGGTCGCGACCGGGGTCGTCGCCGGTACGGCCGCGGGCACGCAGGAGTGGGCCCAGAAGGCGATCGAGGGTTTGACCGGCGCCCTCTGACCAACGGCGACGGGCGTGCCGCGTCCCGGCGGGGTCGCGGCTTCGCTCAGTCCGCCGACATGCCGAACCAGCGCAGCAGGACGGGGCGCGTCCCCGGTGTCGCGTCCTCGGGGCCGCGGGCGAAGCGGGCCAGGAGTTCGAGGTACGCGTCGTGGAACGCGTCCAACTCCTCCTTCGTGAGGTGGCTCGTGCCGCGCGAGCCGCGCAGCCAGCCGTCGCCCGTGGGCTCCTGCTCGACCAAGCGGTTCAGCAGGGCCAGGTCGTCGGCGGCCTTCAGCCGGTCGAGTTCGGCCGCGGCCGCCCGGTCGTCCGGCGTCATGTCCGCCTCGGGCGGGCGCCGGACGTCCAGCCCACGCACCGCCCGCCACCAACGCTCGCGCCCGGACGCGCGGTCCGGCACGTCCTCGATCAGGCCACCCTGTTCCAGCCTTCTGAGGTGGTAACTGAGCGTGCCGGTGTTCTCCCCCAGGGCCGCTGACAGCGTCGTCGACGTCGCCGGGCCCACGGTCGCCAGATGGCGCAGGATGCGCTGGCGCAGGGGGTGGGCCAGCGCCTTCATCGTCTTCGTGCTGTTCAGCGTGGTGCGCGGTGCGGGCGGCTCCGGCTTCGGACCGCAGTGCCCTGCCGCGTCTCGCCGGGCGTCCTCCTGCATGCGTCTCACCCTAAGGGGTCAGAGGAGCAGCGAGCGGGTTTTTGTCTGCAGTCCTTTCTCTGCAGACAAAAATCTGCAATGGTGGCGTCCGTCGTCATCGCCTGCCTTCTGGAGTCGCCGTGTTCCTCACCGCCGCAACCACCGGGACCGCCGGGGTCCTCCTCGCCGCCCTCCTCGCCGCCGCGCCCGCCGCGCCCGCCGCTCACGCCGGTCCCGGCGCACCCGCCGCGTTCGCCGACTGCCCGCCCTCCTCCGCCCTGCCCGCCGGGGCCGAACTCGCCTCGTGGCGCTGCGAGGTGATGAGTGCAACCGGCCACCTCACCATCGGCCGCCTCGACGTGCCGATCTCCGGACCCATCACCGTGACCCACGCGGAGGGCGACGTGGGCGGGCGGCCCGAGCAGGTGTGGGGCGGGATGTCCGCGGCCCCGATACCGGTGGGGCGCGCGCCGCTCACCCTCACGCCGCGCTACGGCGGCCACTTCGACTTCCTCAGCGACGCGCGGCGCGTCGGCGAGCTCGACCTGTCGTTCGCCGTGTCCGGCCCCGGCCTGCCGCCCGGCTGCCGCATCGGAGGCGGTACGACGCCCGTCCACCTGGTGCTGCAGCCTGCCTCCCCCGGAAGCACCACCGCCCTTGAGGACACCACCTTCGCCGTTCCCCGCAGCCGGCGGTGCGGTCCGCTGGGCCGCGTACTCGACCGCGCCGTCGGCCTGCCCTCCGCGGCAGGGCAGAACGCGATCGTGCTGCACGGGGAGCGGTCCATCAGGTATTACGACGCCAGTGCGGGCTAGCAGGCGCGGGCCGGTGTCACCCGTTTCGGTAGAGGTCGCCGCCGTGCGGGGATTCGGGTCGCTCATGGGTGGAACATGCACCTGCACGTGATCATCCGGGTGCACTTCACCGCTCACCGCGCGAAAGGCCGCTTCTTTGCTTGCCGCCCCGACCCCGTCGACTCCGTCCCGGCCGCCGCGACCGTCCCGCGCCGGGCCCGTGCTGGTGGGTGCCGCGGCGGTGCCGGCCGCGGCTGCCGCCCTCGCCGCCCTCGCCGCGCTCACCGCGTCGCCCGCCGATGCCGCTCCGCAGCCGCGTCACGGGACCGCCGCGCCCGCGGTCGCCGGGGCGCTCGGACCGCTCGGGCCGCTCACCGCGCTGGCCATCCGCCGCCTCAGGCTCGGCGACCAGGTCGCCGCCGCGAAACGCGGCACGGGCGCGCCCGTCGACGACCCCGAGCGCGAGCGGCAGGAACTGGCGAAGGTGCGGCGCCAGGCCGCCGGGCTCGGCCTCGATCCCGCGTCCACGGCGCGGTTCTTCGAGGACCAGATCGCCGCGAGCAAGGTGGTGCAGCGCGGCCTGCTCGCCCGCTGGGCGGCCGACCCCGCGACGGCCCCGTCACAGCGCCCGAGCCTGGACGCCATCCGCACCGAACTGGACGCGGTCACCCGGGACATCCTGCGGGAACTCGTCGCGACCGAACGAGTGCGGCAGCCGTCGGCCGGCTGCACCGCCGATCTCGCGGAGGCGGACGTCTCCGGCTCGATCGCCGACGGCCTGGACGCGCTGCACCGCGAGGCGCTCCGCACCGCGCTGCGGTCGGTGTGCGGGTAGCCGGTCGCCGGTCGCCGGACTCTCGGGGGCTCAGGCCGGCCGGCGCACCTGGTCCAGCAGCGTGGCCAGGGCCGCGTCCACCAGGCGGTAGCGGACGATCCGGCCGTCCTTCTCGCCCGCGACCGCGCCCGCGGAGCGCAGCAGCCGCAGCGCCTGCGAGACGGCCGGGTCCTTCATGCCGGTGGCGACGGCGAGATCCGAGACGGCCATCGGACCCACGGCGCGCAGGGCGAGCAGCAGCGCGAGCCGCCCCGGCTCGGCGAGCAGCGAGAAGCGGTCGGCGGCGGCCCTGACCGCCTCGGGCTCGCCGATGGCGGCGATGGCGTCGCAGACGAGGTGTCCGTCGATGATGCGGTGGTCCGCGCGCTCGGCCGGTACGAGATGCATGGCGCCGATTGTCTCAGCAGCCGTGCGTACACCGCCTATTGGCGTGACATGGAACACCGACGGCAAGACACCTGCGCAATTGTGCAGTCTTGCAAGCCATGTGCAGGTAACCGTAGGCTGGCGGAGCCGTGGTGCTCGGGAAGACCGGTGAGGACCCCTACGGGGTCCGAGGCCGGAGCGGCCCTCGCCACTGTGATCGGGGAAGCCCTCCGTCCGTAGGACCAGGCCACTGGCCGCCGCAAGGCTGCCGGGAAGGCCGGACGGAGAGCGTGCGTCAGCGAACCCGTAAGCCAGGAGACCGGCCACGGCATCTCACGAGTTGATCCACGAGGTGCTGGAGCGTGACCGAGTTGAGCCTGCCCACGTCCGAATCGCCGTCTCCGTCATCGGCCGGCGGCGCCGCCACGTCCGCGCGCTCCTCGGGGCCCTTCGCCTGGCGGCGCGAGGACACCCTGCGCACGGCCGGACTGCTCGCCGTGATCGCCGCCCTGCACGTCGTCGCGTTCGGCGTGCTGTTCCTGCTGGTCGTGCCGCGCGACTACGAGGTCGGCTCCAAGGCGTTCGGCATCGGCCTCGGCGTCACCGCCTACACGCTCGGCATGCGGCACGCCTTCGACGCCGACCACATAGCGGCCATCGACAACACCACCCGCAAGCTCATGTCCGACGGGAAGCGGCCGGTCTCCGTGGGCTTCTGGTTCGCGCTCGGCCACTCCAGCGTGGTGGTCGCGATGGCGGCGCTCGTCGCGGGCGGCGCGCACCTCGCCGGCACGCTGATGGACGACGACTCGGCGGCGCACAAGACGCTCGGCACGGTCGGCACGACCGTCTCCGGCGGCTTCCTCTACCTGATCGCCGCGCTCAACCTCGTCGCGCTCGCCGGCATCATGCGGGTGTTCCGGGCCATGCGGCGCGGGAGTTTCGACGAGGTGGAGCTGGAGGCCCACCTCGACTCGCGCGGCTTCATGAACCGCTTCCTCGGCCGCTTCACGAAGTCCATCAGCCGCCCGGGGCAGATGTACCCGCTGGGCTTCCTGTTCGGGCTCGGCTTCGACACGGCCACCGAGGTGACGCTGATGGTGATGGCGGGCAGCGGCGCGGCGGCCGGCCTGCCGTGGTACGCGATCCTCAGCCTGCCTCTGCTGTTCGCGGCGGGGATGAGCCTCTTCGACACGCTGGACGGCACGTTCATGAACTTCGCCTACCAGTGGGCGTTCGCCAACCCCGTGCGCAAGGTCTTCTACAACCTCGCCATCACGGGCCTGTCGATCGCGGTCGCGTTCGTCATCGGGACGATCGAGCTGGTGGGAGTCCTGCACGACAAGCTCGACCTGCGGGACTCGGTGACGAACTGGGTGGCGGGCCTGGACCTCGGGAACGTCGGCTACATCGTCGTGGGGCTCTTCGTGGTGGTGTGGGCGGCAGCGCTCGCGTACTGGCGTCTTGCGAAGGTCGAGGAGCGCTGGTCCGTGCGGGCGGCGGACGGCGGCAGGGCCGGCGCGGGCACCGGCTGAAACGGGGTCTGCCGGACGGGGGCCGGGCCAGGATCGTATGAACGGCGGCCGTGGCGCGGGGCCGGTTGGCCGGGTACCGGCCCCGGCGCGCCCGTCAGGCTACGCGGGCGACCGCCGCGTAGATGCCGCTCATCTCCGGCTCCGGCGCCTCGTCGCCCCGGTACCACTCGGGCAGCGGCACGACGCCCGGGTCGAGGAGTTCGAGGCCGTCGAAGAAGCGGCCGAACTCCGCCCGGGTTCGGAACGCGAGCCGGATGCCGCCCTTCGCGTACTCGCGGACCGTGCGGTCGGACAGTTCGGGCACGATGTCCGACGCGGCGTGCGACATGACGAGGTGGCTGCCGGACGGCAGGGCGTCCACCAGCGTACGGACGATGCCGTACGGGTCCTGGTCGTCCGTCACGAAGTGCAGCAGGGCGATGAGGGAGAGCACGACAGGGCGGTCGAAGTCCAGGACGGCGCGGGCGTGTTCGAGGATCGTGCCGGGCGCGCGCACGTCCGACTGTATGTAGTCGGTGCTGCCGGCGGGCCCGCTGACGAGGAGGGCCTCCGCGTGCCGCAGGACGATGGGGTCGTTGTCGGTGTACACGATGCGGGCCGCCGGGCGGACGGACTGTACGACCTGGTGGAGGTTGGGTTCGGTGGGGATGCCCGTGCCGATGTCCAGGAACTGGTCGGCACCCTGCTGCGCGAGCCATGCGACGGCGCGGTGCATGAAGGCGCGGTTCTGCCGCGCGGCGTCCTTGGCCTCGGCAGGCAGCCTCTTCGCGACCTCGCGGTCGACGGGGTAGTTGTCCTTGCCGCCGAGCAGCCAGTCGTAGACCCGCGCAGGATGCGGCCTGCTCGTGTCCACCTGGGGCCTCGGTCCCGCTTCCGCCGCCATGGCCGGCCTCCCGTTCACGAAGGAACGGCGGGGCGATGCCCCACCCGAAACCGTTTTCTATCACGCCGGTACGACAGCGCCGACTCGGGCCGCCTCCCCGGGGATTGAGGCGGACCTGCCCGGGGCCGCCGCGCCGGCCGCCGGACACCCATGACGCCCGCTTCCCCGGTTTCCGCGGGCGCTCGTCCCTGCGGGGTCCGGCCCGTCGCCCAGCCGCTGGTCTCGGCGCCGCCCGGCTCCGGCGGCGCCGAGGCACCCCGCACGTTCTGGCACGGACGTCGCCGGGCCTGACGTGGCCCGGAGCCCAAGCAGGCAGGCCAGGCGCGCCCCGCGCGCGTCAGCGCAGTTCCTTCGGGCAGCCCGTGCCGCGCGGGAGTTGGTACGGGGCCGCGATCCGGTACACGCCCGGCTTCGGCGCGAGGAGGAACGTCCACTCGTCGCCGTCCTCGTCCTTGTTGGCCTTCGCCAGGCAGCCGGCGGGGTTCGTGTACTGCTTGGGCCCCTTGCCGTCGCGCGCCTTCGACGCCGGAGTCTCCTGCGGCGGCGGCACCCCCTTGCCGTCCGCGTCGACGAGGCCGAGCCACGGCGAGTACGGGACCCGGATGAGCACCTTGCCCGCCTTCCTCACGTGGATGGTCAGCTCGCCCGCCCCAGCGCTGTCCACCGTGGCGGGCGGGTCGGCGATCGGCATGGGGTCCTGGACCGCGTAGAGCTGCCAGTTGGCGTCTCCCCACACCTCGTGCAGGTACGGCTCGCCGTGCCGGACGAGCGCCGCCTCGCGCGCCGCGCCCTCGTCGGGCCTGCCCTTGGGCAGGACGACATAGCGGACGGCCCACCGGTCGAGCCAGCCGCGGTAGTTGGCGGCGGTGAGCGTGTCGTCGTAGAAGAGCGGGTTGCGCTCGATGTCGGCCTGCCGGTTCCAGCCGCGCGCCAGGTTGACGTACGGGGAGAGCGCCGACGCCTCGCGGTGGCTGCGCGCCGGGACCACCTCGACGCGGCCCTTGTTCGCGTCCACCTTCTGCAGCTGGTGCACGAGCGGGGCGAGTTCGCGGGTCCAGGACGCGGCAGGAGCGGTGATGACCATGTCGTCGACGCCCTTGAACCCCGTCCACACGTTGACGCCCGCGAAGCACAGCAGCAGCGCGCACCAGCGCACAGAGCCGCGCACCGTGTACGGGATGGCCGCGAGGAACACCACCGCGCCC
This sequence comes from Streptomyces sp. NRRL F-5126, assembly GCF_000721265.1. Classification (GTDB taxonomy): domain Bacteria; phylum Actinomycetota; class Actinomycetes; order Streptomycetales; family Streptomycetaceae; genus Streptomyces. The sequence goes on from NZ_JOFZ01000001.1 coordinate 314,798, forward strand.
ATGATCATCGCGAGCCGCGAGATGTTCGAGCCGATCTGCGAGTCGATGGCCCAGGTGGCGACGGTGCCGAGCGCGTAGAGGACGGCTGCCGTCCACGTGGTGCGCCAGCCCTTCGGTACGAGTACGACGGCGGCCACCGCGAAGACGAACGGCAGAGACGCGGTGCCGAGCGACATCGGCTGCGTACCGGAGAACGGGAACAGCCAGATGGACAGCGCCTCGACGACGAGCGGCGGCACGCCGAGCGTGTACGCGCCCGGCCGCCGCTTGCGGATGAACAGGGCGACGGCGACGATCCCCAGGAAGAGCCCGGCCACCGGGCTGGCTGCCGTCGCGAGCCCGGCGAGCGGCGCGGCGGCCGCCGCCTTCGCCCACCGCTTCGTGCGCCGGCTGCGCGGCCAGCAGAAGGTGGCGGCGACCGCGCCCAGCGCGAACATCACACCCAGCCCGAACGTCACACGCCCGGACATCGCGTTGCAGAAGAACGCGAACACCCCGGCCATGGAGCACGCGATCGGGTTGCGCACGGCCTTGACGCGCGCGAGGATCAGCGCGGTCAGCGCCGCCGACACCGTTCCGGCCGCCATCATCGTCGTCCGCACGCCGAGTACCGACATCAGGTACGGCGAGACGACGCTGTACGACACCGGGTGCATGCCGCCGTACCAGGCGAGGTTGTACGCCGAGTCGGGGTGGCGCCCGGCGAACTCGGCCCACGCGTCCTGGGCGGCGATGTCACCGCCGCTGTTGGCGAGGAAGAAGAACCAGACCAGGTGGGCGGCCGCGGCGACGAGCCCCGTCAGCAGTACGGGATGGCGCAGGGCGAGCGCCCGCAGGCGCGCGGCGGGCCGCGGGACGCCGGACCGCCCGGACGGACGTGCCCTGCCGCCCTCTGCGGACAGCGGCTCCCTGGCTTTCGGCACGCGCGTCGGCGTGGGCGACGTCTGCTGCGACCGCGACGTACGCGACGGCTCGGCGGTGGTCACTGCGGCACTCCACGTCTCCCCTTGGTCGTCCGGCACGTGGAAGGACGCCGTGGTCCCGCCGAACAGTTGCCGCACACTCCCGTCCCCCACCCGCCTCGGGACGCTAGCACGCGGGGCCCCGGCGGAGCCGGGGTGAACGCCGGGCCCGGGACGGCCCGGCGTTCACCCCACGAGCCCGTTCGTACGGACCACTGGGACGGACCGCTTCGGACAGCGCGCTTCGGACAGCCCGCTCAGAAGTGCGAGAGCTTCGCGCCGAAGCCGGGCTCCACCAGGTCCTTCTGCAGCGCGACCGGGATCTTCGTGCTGCTCAGGCCGTTGCCCACGGTGAGCGTGCCCACGCGCGTGCCGGCCTTCGCGGAGTGCGGGATGCCGCCGGACTCCGCCGTCAGCCGCAGCTGCTCGGTGAGGCCGCCCCAGCCGACCGCCTTGGCGTCCGCCGTCGCGACGACGGGCGTCGTGCCGCCCATGCCGTCGTCGACCTCGCCCACGACCTGGCCCTTCTTGACGACGGTGGCCCGCTTCAGCACGTTCTCGGCCGCGACCATCGCCGTCTTGCTGACGGCGTTGACCGTGTCGATGATCGGCGGCTTGTGCTGACCGAAGATCGCTCCGACGACGAGCTGGTCCTTGCCGTCGACGTTCTTCTTGGCGGCGAACACGAGGTTGCCGCCGGCGGCGGTGGTCGTGCCGGTCTTGATGCCGATCGCGCCGTGGTAGGGCACGAGCGTGTTCCAGTTGCGCCAGGTGTGCCCGGAGGGGTCCGTCCAACTCGGCAGTGCCGTGATGGCCATGAGCGCGGGGATCCCGACGACCTTCTCCGCCAGCTTGACCTGGTCCTCGGCGGTGCTCACGGTGGTGGCCTTCAGGCCGGACGGGTCCGTGTAGGTGGTGTTGTCCATGCCGAGCGCCTTGGCCTGGGCGTTCATCTTCTTGACGAACGCGGCCTGTGAGCCGCCGTCCCAACGCGCCAGCAGGCGGGCGATATTGTTCGCGGACGGCACCATCAGCGCGGACAGGGCGTCCTTGAGCGAGAGCTTGTCGCCCGCCTTCACGGTGTCGAGCGTCGACTCGCCCTCGCTGGACAGCCCGCCCTCCTGCTCGGCCTGCTTGTCGATGGTGATCGACGGGCCCTTCTGGCCCACCTTGAGCGGGTGGTCCTGCAGCACGAGGTACGCGGTCATGATCTTGGCGACGCTGCCGACCGGAACGGACTTCTGCTGACCGAAGGAGTCCATGGTGCCGAGGCCGGGCGCGGACAGGTAGCCCTCACCCTCGGAGGGCCACGGCAGTTGGGGCGCGGAGCCGTCGAAGCGGTACGTCGAGTCCGCGGTCAGCGCGAGCGAGGGCTCGGGGAGGGGGCGCACCCCCTGCACGACGACGTAGACGATCGCCAGCAGCACGACCAGCGGTGTCCAGATCCGCAGCCGCCGCAGGACGGTGCGGGCCGGGGTGTCGGGCGTGTTCGTCAGCTCGGCCAGCAGGTCGAGCGGGGCCTTGGGCGGCACGGGCTGCTGGGTGGTGCGCTCGGGGTCCGCGGGCGCCGGCGCGGCCGCGGCCGCGGGCGCCGGCGCGGCCGCGTCGTCGCGCTTGAGCGGCACGAAAGTGCTGCCGGCGGACGCGCCGGGCCCCGCAGACCTGGCCATCCCGGTGGACCCGGCGGGCCCGGCGTCCTTGCCGCCGTTCAGGGGCGGCGCGGCGGGCACCTTCAGGGCGGTGGTCGGCTGGTCGACGGGCGGCTCCGCAGCCACGGGGGCGACACGCATGGCGGTCGTGGGCTGGTCGACCCCCTTGGCCCACCGGGGGCCGCCGGGCGCGGCGGGCGCGGCGGAGCCGCGGGGGTTGGACGTGCGGTCTCCGCCGGCCTTGGCGGGGGCGGGGACGGAAGTCGCGCCCGGCGCGCCGGCCGGCGCGGACCCGCCGGAGCCCGCCGCGGGGCGCTTGCCGGCGGGCCCGTCGCCGGTGTCGGCGTCGTCGTCGCGGCCGCGCCCGGACGTGCCGTCGCCCGCCGCCTCGCCGGCGGTGGCAGCCGCGTCCGCGCCCCCGTCGTCATCGTCATCGGCATCGGCCGTTACGGGCTCTGCCTCGGGCTGCGCCCCCGGCTCGGAGACCCGGGACGCGTCCGCGTCGTCCGCCTCGGCCTCGTCGCCGGGACCGTCCGGGCCGTCCTGCCCCGCCGCACGGCCGGGCACGTCCACATCGTCCTCGTCCGACGAACGTCGCGTCGCCGAGTCCGCGTCGGCCGCCTCGGAACCGTCCGCACCGGGGGTGTCGTCCGGGCCGTCGTGCCCGGCCGCACGGCCCGGCGCGTCCACGTCGTCCTCATCCGACGAACGCCGCGTAGCCGAGTGCGCGTCGGCCGCCTCGACCTCATCTCCGGAACCGTCCGCAGCGGCAGCACCGCCCGGAACGTCCCGCCGGACACCACGGCCCGGCGCATCCACGTCGCGTCGGCTGCCTCGGGACCGTCCGCACCGGGGGTGCCGTCCAGGCTGTCCTGCCCCGCCGCGGGTTCCGCCGCCTCGGCCGCGTCGTCAGGGCCGTCCTCGTCGGGGGCGCTGCCGTTCTCACCGGCCGCACCGGCCGGCGCCGCGTCAGCGGGCTCGTCCGGGGCTTCCGGGGCCTCGGAGGCCCCGGTTATCGCCGCGTCCGCCTCCGCTTCGCCGTTCGCATCCGCAACCGTTGCGTCGTCCGCCCCCGCTTCGCGCGGTGCCGCGGCGGGCCGCTCTCGTGCCTCCGGAGCCGTCCCCCCCGATGACTTCTGCTGTTCCGACTTGCCGGGGGACTCGCCCGCCACCGTGTCTCCTTCGTATCGCTCCGCCGTCGGCGCCCTGCGGCGCCGGACCGCGCCGTCCGGACCGTCTTCCAGTTTCCCGTTCAGGACCGCCGCCCATGTCCTAGACGAGAACGACATACATAACGGTTCCCATACAAAGCACCCAGGCGCTCTCGACAGACCAATGTGAGAGGGGTCACCCTGTCATTCATCCACGCGGGGAGGCATGGATGGGCAGGAGCCGCAGAACAATTCCGGAGGAGCTTCTACTGCTCGCTCTGGACCCGGCCACGGGTACCACAGCGCAGCCGCAGTCGCTCGACCTAGGCCTGGCCGGAGCACAGCTAGTGGAGCTGGCTCTGGCGGGGCGGATAGCCCCTGACGGGGATCGTATCGCCGTGGTGATGCCGCGGCCGACCGGAGATCCGACGCTGGACTCCGCACTGGAGCTGCTGCGCAGACGCGGCAGCCCGGTACGGGCCGTCCACTGGATCGGCGGGCCCCGGCTGGGGCTGCGCCAGACCTACCTCTGCCACCTGGAGCGGTGCGGCATGGTGCATGCCGTGGCGGGCCAGATGTGCGGAGTGCTGCCGACGACGCGCTACCAGGCGACGGACACGGCGGTCAGCCGGGAGATCAGGGCCCGGCTGGACAGTGCGATCCGCACCGGCGTACCGCCGGACCCGCGGACCGCGGCGCTCGCCGCGCTGGCCCACGCGGTCGGTCTCGGCAAGCACCTCTATCCCGGCAACGAGGGGCGCTCGTCGCGCTCCCGGCTCAGGGATCTCATCAGGCACGACCCGATGGGCGGGCTCGTCGCGCACGCCGTGATGGACGTGCAGAACGGCGTCGCCGCGCAGCCGCGCCACGCGTCCGCGCAGGGCGCGAGCGCCGCGGGCACGCCGGCGGCCGGCCGGCCGGGAGGCGTGCCGTCGCAGCCGCGTCGGGGCGGCAGCATGGCCCGTGCGGTGGTCCACTAGGACCGCTGAGCGGCCCCTTGGCGGCCGCACAGGAGCCGTGACGTACGTGCGGGGCAGTCCGGACCCATCCGGACTGCCCCGCACGCGCGTGCGGGCGCCCACGCCCCGCCTCGCGCGTCCACGCGGGTGCGCGGGCCCGGCGGTCCTGTATCGCCGTTTCCCAGCGCGGCCCGGCCCATCGATGGCAATCTGCTGAGCAGTAGATACGTACAGCTACCGCTGCACGCGCACGCCCCACCACCCGGAGGTGCAAGTCCCCGTGGCGTCCAACGTCAACCCCACCGTAAGGCGACGCCGATTGGGCCAGGAGCTGCGCAGGCTCCGCGAGCAGAAGGGCATGACGGCCGAGGAGGTGGCGGAGCGGCTGCTGGTCTCGCAGTCCAAGATCAGCCGGCTGGAGAACGGGCGCCGGTCGATCAGCCAGCGGGACGTGCGCGACCTGTGCGGGGTGTACGAGGTCGAGGACCGCCGCGTCGTGGATTCGCTGATGCAGATGGCGAAGGATTCGCGCCAGCAAGGATGGTGGCACGCCTTCGGCGACATCCCGTACAGCGTCTACATCGGCCTGGAGACGGATGCGGCGTCGCTGCGCGTCTACGAACCCCAGGTGGTGCCCGGGCTCCTGCAGACGCCGCAGTACGCGGAGGCGCTCGTCGCGGGCGCACTGCCCGAGTACGCGAAGTCGGACGTGGACAAGCGCGTCGGCGTCCGCATGCGCAGGCAGGACCGGATCAAGGACATCGAGAGCCCGTTGCGGCTGTGGGCCGTGGTCGACGAGTCGGCGCTGCGCCGCGTCGTCGGCGGCCGGCACATGATGCGCGAGCAGCTCGAGCACCTGGTCGAGCAGTCCCGGCTGCCCCATGTGACCGTGCAGGTGCTGCCGTTCGAGATGGGTGCGCACCCGGGCATCAGCGGCCACTACGCGATCCTCGAGTTCCCGGACGCCTCCGACTCCAGCGTCGTCTACATCGAGGGCGTGACGAGCGACCTGTACCTGGAGAAGGCCAACGACGTGCAGCGCTACAGCGTGATGTACGAGCACCTGCGCGCCCAGGCGCTCAACGTCGAGCAGACCAGGGACTTCATCGCGGCCATCGCGAAGGAGTACGCCAAGTAGCCGGTCGCAGACGGGTGTTGATCATGATTGCGGGCACGGTACACCTCGCAACCGCTCGCCCGGAAGACTCACTTGGTATATGCCACTCGAATGAGTGAACGGCTCCCCCGTCCGGGGGGCGAGGCGAGTAGCGTCGATCTTGCCAGCAGAAAGTTGGCGTGTTTTCACACCACTTGCCGAACCGGAGTGAAGAAGATGGCAATCCTTCAGGGCGCTACGGACACGTGGACCAAGTCCTCGTACTCCGGCGGAAACGGCGCATGCGTCGAGGTCAGGTCCCCCCAGGTCCTGGCGGTCGACGTGCGGGACTCGAAGGCCCCCGAGGGCCCCTCGATCGCCTTCTCCCCCGCGTCGTGGACGTCTTTCGTGACCGAGGTGAACGGCGGCGGGTTCTGACCCGTCCGTCCGACACGCACGACACGCACCACCTTCAGAGCCCTCTCGACCGGTCCGCCGTCCTGGCCGAGGGGGCTCGGCCGTGCCCGCAGCCGGACACGCGGCCCCTCCGGTTCGCCCGCCTGACTTCCGCGCCTCCTCCGCGCCCTCCTTCCTCGCGCCGGCCGGGCGCGACCCGCATCCCGCCCGGCCGATTGCCTTACCTGCTCGATGAGCCCAGCAGAGAGCCCACCCATCGTGTGGGGGCCGTCACGACCATGACAACTCTTTACCTGGTCAAGGGATGGCAAAATCGTTCGCTTAGTTGACTGGCGTTCACATCTCTGACCCATATGGACCTTGACCGCGCCCCGCCTCAGAGGGTTCAATCCCCCGAAGTCCCCCAACCCGCAGGGGATTGTCTCCGGTCGGCCATCCAGAGCCGACGCCGCCCGTGACCCGGCAGAGAGCACCGGACGTTCACAAGGCGGACCCCTGGAGGGGGCACATGAACAGCCTCGACTGGGTCGTGCTCATCGCGTACTTCGCCGTGATGATCGCGATCGGTGCCTGGTCGCACCAACGCGTGGGCAATGTCAGCGACTTCTTCACCGCCGGCGGCAAGATGCCCTGGTGGCTCTCGGGCATCTCCCACCACATGTCCGGCTACAGCGCGGTGATGTTCACCGGGTACGCCGGCATCGCGTACACGTACGGCGTGACGTCGTTCTGGACGTGGTCCCTGCCGATCGCCGTGGGCGTCGCCATCGGCATCCGGCTCTTCGCGCCCCGGCTGAACCGGCTGCGCGGAAGGCTCCACGTGGCGTCACCGCTCGAGTACCTCAAGGACCGCTACGACGTGAAGACGCAGCAGCTGCTGGCCTGGTCGGGCGTGCTGCTGAAGATCGTCGACGTGGCCTCCAAGTGGGCCGCGATCGCCACGCTGCTCTCGGTGTTCACCGGCCTCACCCTCACGCAGGGCATCATGATCACCGGTGCCATCACGGCCCTCTACTGCACGGTGGGCGGCCTGTGGGCGGACGCGCTGACCGAACTGGGCCAGTTCATCATCCAGTTCGTCGCCGGCATCGCCATGCTGGTGGCGGTCATGGCGAAGCTGGGCGGGTTCAGCACGCTGTGGACGGTGTGGGACAAGCTGCCCTCGGGGCACGGGGACCCGACGGCAGGCCCGTACACCGGAATCTTCCTGGTGGCGTTCCTCTTCATCAAGACCTTCGAGTACAACGGCGGCATGTGGAACCAGGCGCAGCGCTACATGGCGACGCGCTCGCCACGGGAGGCCCGCCGCTCGGCGACGCTGTCCTCGGTGCTCTGGCTGATCTGGCCGCTGGTGCTGTTCTTCCCGATGTGGTGCTCGCCGCTGCTCGTGCACGCGACCAAGCCGGACGCCTCGGACTCGTACGCGCTCATGACCGAACAGCTCATCCCGCACGGCCTGCTGGGCCTGATCGTGGTGGGCTTCTTCTCGCACACGATGGCGATGTGCTCGGGTGACGCGAACGCGATCTCCGCCGTGTTCACGCGCGACCTGATGCCGGTGCTGTCGAAGGCGGCCCGTACGTGGTCGAGCCGTGCGGGCCTGATCGCGGCGCGCTGGTCGACGATCGCGTTCCTCGGCCTTTCGATGGCGGTGGCGACGCAGGTCAACTCGCCCACGTTCAAGGACATCATCACCGTCGTGATCAAGTGGGTCGCGGGCCTGATGGGCCCGATCGCGATCCCGTTCATGCTCGGCATGCTGCGCACGTTCCGCCGCTCGGGACCGTTCGCGGCGATCACGAGCTGGGCGGCGGGCCTGGTGGCGTTCTGGCTGGTGAACTACCCGATCAACTGGGCGGTCTCGGGCGGGGTCGGCCTGGAGTACCAGGTCTCGGTGCCGCTCGTGGTCTCGCTGATCCTCTACATCGGCCTCGGCTTCCTCAAGCCGCAGGACAGGCCGGGCCTCGACGAGCTGCTCGCCAAGATCAACGAGGACGGGCCCGGGCCGGCGGCGCAGGGCGCCGCGGCCGTTCCCTCACAGCAGTCGAAGGGCGCGGAGAGCGAGCCGACAGCCTGAACCCGCCTGTCAGGCATACGCGTTCAGGCACACGGGTACCGGCGCAGCCACGCGCCGGCCCGTGTGCCGTCGCCGTGCAGGGCCTGGGGCTGGGTGAGTTCCATCGCGAGGTCGTCCGCGAGTTCGAGGATCGTGGCCCTGCCCTCCAGTTCGGCGAGCCACGCAGGCGGGAGCGCCGTCTCGCCGTGCCAGGCGCCGAGGAGTGCCCCGCACAGCGACGGCGCGGACGCGGCCGTCGGGCCCGACGTCGCGAGGGACAGCCCGTGCCGTACATCCTCGGCGACGAGTGCGCAGTACACCGCGGCGGCGAGCGCGTCCTCCGCCCCGCCCGCCGCGCCGAGTGACGCGACGCGCTCGGCGTCCGGGGCGCCCAGCCGTACGCTGCCCAGCGCCTCGCCCAGCGCCCGCGCCACCGGCTCATGGCCGGGCTCGGTCGCCAGCACCGCGAGAGCGCCCTGCACCGCGGCCGCCAGGGGCGCGCCGCGCGCGAGCCCGTGCACGATGACCGCGTAGGCGGACGCCGCGAGGCAGGCGGCGGGATGCCCGTGCGTGTGCACCGCGCACTCCCCGGCGAGCAGGGACACCAGCTCGGGCTCCCACCCCACAAGCAGCCCGAACGGCGCCGACCTCAGCACGGCGCCCGCGTCGTGTGCCCGCGGGTTCTTGGGCTTGTCGCGCGTGCCCATCACGTCGTCGCCGAGGCCGAGCAGCAGCGGCCTCGGCGGGTCGCGGCGCGCGTACAGCCACTCCTCCATGGCCAGCCAGCCGTTGTCGGCACGGCGCTCGTCGGGGCCCCAGTCGTGCTGGGTCGCGAACCACCGGCGGTGTGCACGGTGCACGTCCGTCGGGGGGTGCCACTGGCCGGTGTCCCTGCGCACCTGCGCGCGGATCAGGCCGTCCACCGTGAAGAGGGTCAGCTGCGTCGCCCACGTCACCGGGCCGGGCACCGGCTCGTCACGGGCCTGGGCGCCGGGCTCCGCGCCGGGGACGCCGGCGCTCAGGGCGTCGCCGATGGCGCCGCCCAGCAGGCAGCCGCGCACACGGCTGCGGAAGTCCTGCTGCTCGGCCCGGCCCCACACCGCGCTCACGCGTCACTCCCCACACACACCGGTCCGTCGACCCCGCCGGCCCGCCGGGCCGCCCGCGAAGCGCAAACCTACCTCCGCCGGGCCGGTCCGCGCGGCCGGTTCGCCGCCGGTTCGCCGCCGGTTCGCCGCACTGCTCAGTCCGCCACCAGCGGCAGCAGCTCGGGCAGGTGGCCGTCCGACGCCGACGCGGCACGCAGGCGCTCCTCGGGCACCTCCCCGTACAGCGTCGTACGCGGCCGTACCGGCCGGCCCGCCGCCTCGGCGATGGCCGTCAGGTCCTTGACGGACTTGTAGGAGCCGTAACCGGAGCCGGCCATACGGGAGATGGTCTCCTCCATCAGCGTCCCGCCGAGGTCGTCGGCGCCCGAGCGCAGCATCTCCGCCGCGCCCTGCGTACCCAGCTTCACCCAGCTGGTCTGGATGTGCGGGATGTGCGGGTGCAGCAGCAGCCGCGCCATCGCCGTCACCGCGCGGTTGTCGCGGTCGGTCGGGCCGGGGCGCGCGATGCCCGCCAGGTAGACCGGCGCGTTGGTGTGGATGAACGGCAGGGTGACGAACTCCGTGAAACCGCCGGTCTCCTGCTGGACGGCGGCGAGCGTGCGCAGGTGGCCGAGCCAGTGGCGCGGCTGGTCGACGTGGCCGTACATCATCGTCGACGACGACCGGATGCCCAGCTCGTGCGCTGTTTTGACGACCTCGATCCAGGTCGCCGTCGGCAGCTTGCCCTTCGTGAGGATCCAGCGGACCTCGTCGTCGAGGATCTCCGCCGCCGTCCCGGGGATCGACCCGAGCCCGGCCTCCTTCGCCGCCGTCAGCCACTCGCGGATCGAAAGGCCGGTGCGCGAGGCGCCGTTGACGATCTCCATCGGCGAGAAGGCGTGCACGTGCATGCCCGGCACCCGCTCCTTCACGGCGCGCGCGATGTCGAAGTAGGCGGTGCCGGGCAGGTCCGGGTGGATGCCGCCCTGCATGCACACCTCCACCGCGCCGACCTCCCAGGCCTGTTCGGCGCGGTCGGCGACCTGCGAGAGCGACAGCGTGTAGGCGTCGGCGTCGGTGCGGCGCTGCGCGAACGCGCAGAAACGGCAGCCGGTGTAGCAGACGTTGGTGAAGTTGATGTTGCGGGTGACGATGTACGTCACGTCGTCGCCGACCACGTCGCGCCGCAGCTCGTCCGCGATGCGGGTGAGCGCGTCGAGGGCGGGCCCGTCGGCGTGGAAGAGGGCGAGCGCCTCGTCGTCGGTCAGCCGCGTCGGGTCGTCGGCCGCCTGCCCCAGCGCGGCGCGCACGTCCGTGTCGATGCGCTCGGGCACCATGCCGGGCGCCGCGGCCTCGCGCAGCGCGTCCCAGTCCCCGTACACGGCGTCGAAGTCGTCGCGGCGGTCGGAGGTGCGGCCCTCGGTGTCGATGGTCCTGTGCAGGTCGACGCGCCCGCTGGAGGTGAACGCCTCGTCCGGCTCCTGCCAGGGCAGGCCGGCGGGCACGGCGTCCTCGCGTGCGAGTCCGGTCTCCGGGTCGGCGAGCGCGGTGACGTGCGGGAGCAGGCGCGGGTCGAGCCAGGGCTCGCCGCGCTTGATGAACTCCGGGTAGATGGTGAGGCGTTCGCGCAACTCGAATCCGGACTCCGCCGTGCGCGCGGCCAGTTCGTCGATCTGCGGCCAGGGGCGTTCCGGGTTGACGTGGTCGGGTGTCAGGGGCGAGACGCCGCCCCAGTCGTCGATGCCCGCGCCGATCAGCAGCGCGTACTCGGCGTCGACCAGGTTCGGCGGCGCCTGGATGCGCGCCGACGGGCCGAGGATGTGCCGGGCGACGGCGATCGCGGCCGCCAGCTCCTCCAGCTCGGCGTCGGGCATGCCGCGCATCGCCGTGTCCGGCTTGGCGCGGAAGTTCTGCACGATGACTTCCTGGATGCCGTGGTACGCGCGTGCGGTGCGGCGCAGCGCGAACAGGGCGTCGGCGCGCTCCTCGTACGTCTCGCCGATCCCGATCAGCAGGCCCGTCGTGAACGGCACGTTGGACCGGCCGGCGTCCTCAAGGACCCGCAGCCGCACGGCGGGCTCCTTGTCGGGCGAGCCGTGGTGCGGGCCGCCGGGCTCGGACCACAGGCGGGTCGCGGTCGTCTCCAGCATCATGCCCATGGACGGGGCGACCGGCTTGAGCCGCTGGAGGTCCGTCCACGACATGACGCCCGGGTTGAGGTGCGGCAGCAGCCCCGTCTCCTCAAGGACGCGGACCGCCATGGCGCGCACGTACGCCAGCGTGTCGTCGTACCCCTCGGCCTCCAGCCACTCGCGCGCCTCGGGCCAGCGGGCCTCGGGCTTGTCGCCGAGCGTGAACAGCGCCTCCTTGCAGCCGAGGGCCGCGCCCTCGCGGGCGATCGCGAGTACCTCGTCGGGCGAGAGGAACATCGAGTGGCCCGCGCGGCGCAGCTTGCCCGGCACGGTCACGAAGGTGCAGTAGTGGCACGTGTCACGGCACAGGCGGGTGAGCGGGATGAACACCTTGCGCGAGTACGTGATGACCCCGGCGCGCCCCGCCGCCTCGAGCCCGGCGTCGCGGACGCGCGCGGCGGACGCGGCGAGGTCGGTGAGGTCGTCGCCTCGGGCCCGCAGCAGTACGGCCGCCTCGGCGGCGTCGAGCGCGACGCCGTCCCTGGCGCGTTTGAGGGCACGGCGCATGGAGTTGGCGGTGGGCCGGTTGGCGACGGGCCGGTCATCGGCCCCTGACCCGTCGGGCGCGTACGTAGTCATCCGACGAGCATACGTACGCGCAGGCCGCACGCACGGGGCGGCGTGCGGCGCGCGGCGCGCGTGCGCGGGCGGCGGCGCCCCGCCCCGGCACGGGCCGCCGCACGGTTGCCGGGGCGGGGCACCGTGTCTCGGGGCACCCCGGGCCGGTGGACGGCTGCCGCGCACCGCGGCGCAGAGCTCATTCGTCGACGGTCAGCGCACGGCGTCAGGCGCGGGCGTACGGGCATCGCGTGGCGGGTGCTGATGACGGGCGCCCTACGCGGGTCGGTGCCGGTCCTGGCGGGACGGCAGGACCGGCGGCAATCCGCGCGTTTGCCCGTGCGAGGGCAGCCGCTGACAGAGGTCATGGCACAGTGGCGGGGCCGCCGCAACGACCCCACGCCGGGCCAGGCCCCGTGCACAGCCGACACATCGGCAGGCTGGAGGGCGAGCGCTACGAGCGATTCGCGCGTTCCCCGGCGCAGAGCCGCCGGGTTCGCCGACGCCACCGCGTGCACCGGACGCACGGGCGCCACGGGCTTTTCGCGTGTTCGCCACCGCGACGCCACCCGCCCGACCCTCCGATCTTCCTGGACGCGGACGCCGCGCGCTGCACGTCGGGCGCCGAACGCGCGGGCGATCAGAAGACCGTGTCCAGGAGGAAGGGGCGGGCTCCGGCAGGCGGCGCGTCGCACGGATGATGTCCGGCATTCCCGGCATGATGCGCTGGGTGCGCGGACCGTCCCGCGTACGCCGAAGAGTCCCACTCGCGGACGCAGCGCCGCCGGATCGCCGGCACCGGCCCTGCGCAGAGCGGGCCAGGGACGGGGGCGGTCCCGGACCGGTCCGAGAGGACGGCCGAGTTGGGTTCCTCCGCTTCCGCCCCCGCGTCCGACCGGCCGCCGGGCACGCCCGGATTCGTCTCGGAGGTGCGCGACTCCGTCAACCTGCGCGGATTCCTCCTCGTCGTCGGGGCGCTACTCCTCCAACTGGCTTTCATCGTCTCGTACATCGGGGCCTTCCACGCGCCGAGCCCGCACCGGATCCCCATCGCCGTGGCCGCACCGCGGCAGAAGGCGCAGCAGACGGCGGCCCGCCTCGACTCGCTGCCGGGTTCGCCGTTGAAGGCCCGCACCGTCGCCGGGCAGGCCGAGGCGCGCCAGGAGATCCTGCGCCGCGATGTGGACGCCGCACTCGTGGTCGACCCGAGGAGCAGGACCGACACCCTGCTCGTCGCATCGGCGGACGGTCCGCCCGTCGCCGCCGCTGTCGAGCAGGTCGTGCGGAAGGTCGAGTCGTCCCAGCACCGGGGGCTGCGCACCCGGGACATCCGGGCGCCCAGCAGCCGGGATTCGCGAGGACTGGCGTCGTTCTACCTGGTCATCGGGTGGATGGTCGGCGGCTACCTCGCCGCCTCGATCCTCGCCGTGGTGGCGGGAGCGCGGCCGAGCACGCTGCACCGCACGGTGATCCGGCTGATCGCGCTGGCCCTGTACGCGGTCGCGTCCGGGCTGGGCGGCGCGATCATCGCGGGCCCGGTACTGCACGCGCTGCCAGGGCACTTCGCACAGCTTTGGGCAGTGGGCGCGCTGACGGTGTTCGCGGCGGCCGCGGTCACGGTGGCGTTGCAGGTCCTGCTGGGTGTCCTCGGTATCGGCGTGGCGATCCTGCTGTTCGTCGTCATCGGCAATCCGAGCGCGGGCGGCGCCTACCCGTACCCGCTGCTGCCCCCGTTCTGGCGCACCGTCGGCCCGTACATCCCGACCGGGGCGGCGACCAACGCGGTGCGCAACATCGTCTACTTCTCGGGGAACGCGGTGACGGGCCCGCTCTGCGTGCTCGGCGCGTACGCCTTCGGCGGCATCGTGCTGTCCGTCGTGCTGTCGGCCGTCATCCGGCGACGCCCGCCCCGCGCGGGCGGCTGAGGTCACACCTGCCGCACGAACCGCGCCCAGGCGGCGGCGGGGATGACGAGGACGTCCCCGCCACGCCGCTTCGAGTCCCGCACGGGTACCGCCCCCGGCAGGCCGAAGCTGACCTCGACGCGGTTCCCAGCGCTGTTGCCGCTGCAACTGGACTTACACCACACCACATCGACCAGGGCGCGTGAGCGCTTCATCGTTTGAGTTCCTTCAGGATGTAGGCAATCAACTCGGCTGACCGGCCGATGGAAAGCGCATCGGCCGAGAGCAGTTCGTAGGTGCGGGACGCCTCCTTGACGTGCTCCGGCTCGGCCAGGATCTGGCCTTGACGGAAGCCGTCCACGCCCGCGTGCGCCCCGAGATCGCCTGGTGTCCGAGTGAGCGCTGACGAGCTCGTCCACCTTGTCAGGATTGGAACGCCCAGGCGCCAGAACGGCGCGGGCGTAGTCCTCCGTCTGCAACAGCCCCGGCACGATCTGCACTTCGAAGGAACGGCTGATCGTCGCCGCCTGCTCCAACTCGACGTACGGCTGTTCACCGACAGCCTCGCAGCCCCGGCCGGCCAGACGCCGCACGGTCAGCGGGTGCGAGGACCTCGGACCCGTGCGGCCGGTGGACCGCAGCTTCGAACAGGCCCCGCCGATCGGCGGGATGAGCGTCCGCGCGCCGGACCTCTCCGGTTGCCGCATCGCGGCGCCCGCGGCCCGGGAACGGGTTCGGCGTGGATTTACTAAGTCTACCTGATAAGCTAGCCTTGGCATATGAACGATGGCCTGGACCCCGAAGAAGTCGCCTCGGACCTGCTGGCCGGTCTCAGCATGCTGGTGCGACGGGTGCGCCACGTGCCCGTCGAGGGTGGACTCACCATGCCCGAGCGGTCCGCACTGTCCCAGCTGGATCGCTCAGGCCCAGCCACCTCCTCGGCGCTGGCCCGGCAGGCGCAGATCACAGCCCAGGCCATGGGAGCGACACTCAGTGCGCTGCGGTCACGTGGCCTGGTCGAACGCCGGCCGGATCCGCATGACGGCAGGCGCATGGTGCTGTCGGTGACCGACGCCGGCATGCAGGCGCTGAAGGACAAGCGCAACGCGCGGGCCGAGCTCGTCGCCCGGGCCCTGGTCGACAGCGCGTTCACCCAGACTGAGCTGGAACAACTCGCGGCGGCCGCGCCGCTGCTCGAGCGGCTGGCCCAGAACGTCTGATCCCGACGGCCCCAGGGAAGCACACTGATGACGAGTCCTCCCAGGACATACGCCCCCGCGCCGTGCCGCCGGAGGGGGCCACGCGGCGAGGTGGCCGATCGCCTGGCGAGGGGCGCGGGCCGTCGGCGGTACCGCTGCCGGCAACGACGCGGGCGGAGCGCCGCGCGCCCCGATTCCGGCAACCAGTCCACATCCACCGGAGAAGCACCCATGGCACTGACAGCGATCGACCCCGTGCCCGCACTCGCTGTGATCGACCTGCAAAAGGGCATCGTGGCGACCCGGAACGACAGCCGGACGGCTGCCGCGGTCAAACAGGCGATCTGCCTGACGGCCGAGTTCCGGCGGCACGGCCTGCCCGTGGTCCTGGTCAACGTCACCGGACGCGCGCCGGGACGCACCGAGGCCAAGCGGCCCTGGAGCAACGCCGAACCACCGTCCGGCTGGGCCGATCTCATCGACGAACTCGACGTCCGGCCGACCGACCACCTGATCACCAAACGGCGGCGCAGCGCATTCCACGACACCGGCCTCGACACCCTCCTGCGGGACTTGGGCGTCACCCAGATCGTGCTGGCCGGCCTATCGACCAGCGCGGGCGTCGAGTCGACCGCGCGCTCGGCCTGTGACCACGGCTACCACGTGGTCCTGGCCACGGACGCCATGAGCGACCCCGATGCCGATGCCCACCGCCACAGCACCGAACGCGTCTTCCCGAAGCTCGGCGAGACCGCCACCGCCGCTGAAATCACCGACATGATCGGGGCAACACGATGACCCTGCTCGGCCGGCTCCTGAACAACCGCAGAGCAGGAGAGACCCACGCCGCCTGGAATCTGCCCAATTTGCAGAGCACCGAGTCCTTGACCGTCACCAGCCGGCACTTCGGCGAGGGAGACTCGATTCCGCTGGAGCACTGCCTGAAGAACGTCGGCGGCGACAACCTGTCCCCCCACTTGGCCTGGACTGCGCCGCCGGACGGCACCGTCGAACTCCTCCTGGTCGTCGAGGACCTCGACGTCCCCCTGGCCAAGCCCGCCGTGCACTGCGCCGCCCTGATCGACCCGGCAGCCGGACACCTGGAGCCCGGCGTCCTCGATGCACAGCGGCCCGCCACCGGATTGCGGTTGCTGCGGTCCACCATCGGGCGCGGATACCACGGCCCAGGGCCCATCAAAGGCCACGGGCCGCACCGCTACACCTTCCAGTTGTTCGCCCTCGCGGCCCACGTGGACAGCACACCCCGAACAGCGGCACCGGCCCGGGCACGGCCTCGCACCCTCCTGCCCGCCATCACCGCACCCGTCCTCGCACGCGGCCGGCTGACCGGCGTCTTCGAGCGCTGACCTCGGCCCCCGGGCACGCACGGGTGCGGCGCCGGCGATTGAGGGGACATGGGACCACTCGCGGCCGGCGGCCCTGGCGCCCCCGGCCGCGGCCGCCACGAGCGCGGCCCGACGCCGCGTGAGCGGTGGCTGCGGGCCACCACGGCGTCCAGGACGAAGGCGTGATCGCCGCCGTCCCAGCCGACGTTGACGAAGCCGGCCATCATGCCGCCGTCCCAGGCGCAGTCGCCGCGCCACTCGTACGTGATCGTCATCGGGGGCGGCCGCCACCGACGCCGTGCAGGAGCGTGTCCACCACACGCGCGGCCAGCCGGTCGACAGCGCCGGCGTCGACAAGGTCGCGGCCCTCTTCGGCCGCCTCGTGGATCAGGGCGTAGTAGACGCGCCGCGCCCACACCAGGTCGGTGCCTGCGGCCACCAAGCCGGCCTCCCGCGCGCGGCGGAAGAGCTCATCGCACTGGGCCAGGATGTCGGCGTGCTCGTAGGCCGCCTCGGAGCCGGACGCGGCGGGCCCGCTCATCGCGAAGCTCCAGCCGATCTTCACCTGAAGGACGTTGGCGGTCACCTGGTGCAGGGCGACCAGCGGCGGCGAGGTGAGCGGGCGGGCGGCCTCCACGGCCTGGTGGAACCGCTCGGTCGCCCACGCCACCAGCGCCTCGACCAGCGCCTCGCGCGTGGCGAAGCGGCGGTGCACGGTGGTGCGGGCCACCCCGGCCGCCGCCGCGATCTGCTCCATGGTCGCCGCCGGGTCGGCGGCCAGCACGCGTTCCGCCGCCTCCAGGATCGTGCGCACCGTCCGCTCGGTATCGGCACGCATCGCGCGCCCCTTCGTCTCCATGCACCAGACAGTACATCCGGGATGCGACTCTGAGGTTAGTTGCATCATAACTGTTGCATCTACTAGCGTTGACGCGTCGCCACAGTTGCGACTGGTTCCATTGCCACGACAGGAGTGCACTCATGGATCTGCAACTGACGAACACCACCGCCGTGGTCACCGGCGCGAGCCGAGGCATCGGGCTGGCCACCGTCCAGGCACTCACCGCCGAAGGCGTCCGCGTGGTCGCCGCCGCCCGCACCATCACTCCCGGGCTGAAGGAGACCGGCGCCCTGGCCGTACCCGTGGACCTGCTGGCCCCCGAGGCCCCCGCCCGGCTGATCGATCGGGCCACCGCCGAGCTCGGCGACATCGACCTGCTCGTCAACAACGTCGGCGGCGGCGACGGAGAGGGCCGGACCGGCGGCTTCCTCTCCTTCACCGACGAGCAGTGGCAGGAGTCCCTCGAACTGAACTTCCTGGCCGCCGTGCGGGTCAGCCGTGCGGCACTGCCCAGCCTGCTGCGCCGCCGAGGGGCGCTGGTCAACATCTCGTCCAACGGCGCCCGGATGCCGCACTCGGGCCCCGTCCCCTACACCACCGCGAAGGCGGCACTGACCGCCTTCGGCAAGGCACTGGCGGAGGAGTTCGGGCCGCAGGGCGTGCGCGTCAACACCATCTCGCCCGGCGCGGTGCGTACCGCGCTGTGGGAGAGCCCGGACGGCTACGGCGCGGAGCTGGCCCGCTCCATGGGGGTCACCCAGGAGCAGCTGCTCGCCCAGGTCCCGGCGGCGACGGGCATGTCCATCGGCCGCCTGCTGGAGCCGGCCGAGATCGCTTCGGCCGTCACCTATCTCGCCTCACCGGCGGCCGCCGGCATGTCCGGCACGGATTTGCTGATCGACGGGGGTTCCGTCAAGACCGTCTGACACGCGGCCATGCCCGCGCGAGGCAGAGCGTCACGGGGTGAGGACGACCTTGCCGCTGACCGTGCCCGACTCCGCGAGACTCAGCGCCTTTGACGCGTCGGCGAGCGGCAGCTCGGCGGCGATGCGGGCCGAGATGTCGCCGCGGCGCAGCGCGGCGAAGACCTCGGTGAGGTCGGCACGCAGCCGGGCGCGGAAGCGGTCCTCGTGGCGTGCCTGCCCGGCCCAGAAGTTGTAGAACTTGGCGCGGCGGGTGTTGGGCAGGGCGTTCCACAGCGTGGTGCGGGCGATGATCTTCAGCACGGGCCACTGCTTGGAGCCGGTGTCGTCGCGCGTGGAGGCGGTGCCGTAGGAGATGAGCGCGCCGCCGCGCGCGAGCAGGTGCCAGGAGTCGACGACGCTGCGGCCGCCGATGTGGTCGAAGACGGCGTCCACCCCGCCGGGCGCGAGCTCTCGGACCCTGGCGGGTACGTCGCCCGCGCGGTAGTCGACCGGGATGACGCCCAGCTCGCGCAGGGCGTCGTGGTGGCGCGGCGAGGCCGTGCCGATCACCTTGACGCCTGCCGCACGCGCGAGCTGGACCAGGACGGAGCCCACGCCGCCGTTGGCGCCGTGCACCAGGATGGTCTGCCCCGCCCGCACCCGGGCGTCACGGTGCAGCATCTGCCATGCGGTGATGCCGTTGACCACCACGGTCTCCGCCTCCGCCGCCGTGACGCCGTCGGGGACCTCGACGGCGTCCGCCGCGTCGATCACGACCTGGCTTGCCCATCCGCCGACCTTCACCACGGCTGCCACCCGCCGGCCGGCCAGGCCCGGGTCGACGCCCGGGCCCGTCGTCAGCACGCGGCCGACCAGGTCGTACCCGGGCACGAACGGGAACGGCGGCTGGTCGAAGTACCGGCCGCGGCGCATCTGCTGTTCGGCGAACGAGACGCCGGTCGCCTCCATGGCGACCACGATCTGCCCCGGGCCGGGGTCCGGTACGTCGGCCCGTACGACCTGAAGGCCTTCCGGCGCCACGATGCCCGGCAGCACGACCTTGACGAGTCCTTCGGTTCCTTCGCTTCCTTCGGCACTCATGACCCGCACCTTTCTCGATAGAAGAATTCGCGTTCGTTAGAAGTTATAACTCCTTCGGGAGTGAGAGGCAAGTGCTTGAGTGATAGCCTCTAACAACAACGGACAGCGGTGGGGCGCAGGCGCCGGCCACGGACGATCGGGAGGCAGCTCGTGACGGACTCGCACACGGGAACGCCTAGGGAGCGGTACCGCGCCCAGGTGCGGGACGAGGTCAAGAAGCACGCCTGGGCGCAGATCGGCGCGGCGGGGGCCGCCGCCCTGTCCCTCAACGCGATCGCCAAGCGGATGGGGATGAGCGGACCTGCCCTCTACCGCTACTTCGCCAACCGCGACGAGCTGATCACCGAGCTCATCAGGGAGGCCTACCGCGACCTCGCCGACACGGTGCGCGCCCGCGCCGCCGCGGGCGCCGGCCTCGACGACCTGGCGCAGACCCTGCGCCGGTGGGCGCTCGCCGGCCCCCAGCGCTACTTCCTCATCTACGGCACACCCGTGCCCGGGTACCACGCACCCGAGGACACCACACAGATCAGCCAGGAGATCATGGGTACGGTCCTCGACGCCGCCTGCGCCGCCGCGCGGCAGAGCCCGCTACCGGCGTCCGCGCTCGACGAGCACCTCGCCGAGCACCGGGCCTGGGCCGGCGAGCACCCCGCCACGCCCTCGCAACTGCGCCAGGCCCTGACCTTCTGGACCCGCCTGCACGGCGTGCTCTCCCTGGAACTCGCGGGCCAGTTCTCCGGCATGGGGTTCGACCCGGCGCGGCTGTACGCGGCCGAGACGGAGTCCGTGACGGGCGGCTGACGGCGGCAACGCCTGGCGGGTTCGCGACACGGATCGGCGGAATACGGGAAGCGCGCCGGGCGTCCCCTTCCCCATCGTGGAGAGGTGACTTCGACCGAGGAACCGACCCGCCCACGCGACGGCGGCGCCGACGGGGGCGGCACCGCCGATCCGCCCGGGCACTGGCGCCGGATGCGCGTGTGGGCCACCGCCCACGCGGTCGACGACTTCTACCAGGGCCTCGTGCCCGCCGCCGTCCCCTATTTCGTGCTGGAGCGCCACTTCAGCTACGTCGAGGCGTCGGGTCTCGCGCTGGCCGCGACGCTGGGCAGCGCGCTGCCCCAGATACCGATCGGGCTGCTCGCCGACCGCCACCGGCTGCGCTGGATGTCGCCGCTCGGGATCAGCCTGGCCGGCGCCGGGGCGGGCCTGTCGGGGCTCGCGCCCTCCTATCCCCTGGTGTTCGCGCTGCTGCTGCTCGCGGGCGTGGGCATCGCGATGTTCCATCCGCCCGCCGGACGCGACGCACGCCGTGCGGCCGGTGGCAGCGCCACCGCCATGAGCTACTTCGCGGCGGGCGGAAGCGTCGGCTTCTTCGTGGGACCGGCGCTGGTCACGCCTGCCCTGGACAACCTCGGGATCGGCGCCACGGCGCTGTTCGTCCCGCCGGCCGTCCTCATGGGCTTCGTCCTGCTGCGCCACCACACGCGCACGGCGGGCGCCACGACTGCCAAGATCCTCAGCCAGGGCAGGGACCAGCCCAAACGGTTCGCGGCGCTCACGGCGGTCGAGGTCGTCCGCTCCACGATCTCGACCGGCCTGAACACCTTCATCTCGCTCTACTGGATCAGCCACCTGGGCGCCACAAGCGGCCTCGGCGGTGTGGCGCTGACCCTGGAACTCGGCGGCGGCGTCCTGGGCACGCTCATCGGCGGGCGCCTCGCCGACCGCATCGGCATGGTCCGCACCGTGCAGATCGGGAACGCCGCCATGCTGCCCGCCCTGTGGGCGATGCTGGCCTGCGACAGCGTGTACGGGGCCCTGCCGCTCGCCCTGCTCGTCGGGCTCGTCTCGAACATCCCGTTCGCCGTGCTCATCAAGCTCGGTCAGGACTACCTGCCGAGCCGGCCCGGGACGGCCGCCGGCGTGACGCTCGGTCTCGCGGTGAGCGCCGGCGGCCTGTTCATGCCGCTCCTGGGCCTCGTGGCAGGCAGGCACGGGCCACGCGGCGCGCTGGTGGTCCTCGCCGTCCTGCCGGTGGCCGCGATGGCGACGTCCATCGCGTTGCGCGAACCGTCCCGTCGACCGGAGCCCGCACGGGCCGGCCCGGCCGAACCGCCGTGAGCCGTGCCGGACGCCGGGCGCACGCCCCGGCCGGTGGCGCGCGTTTCCCGTACGGTGTGCCGTGATGTCGCACATCCGCCACCAGCCCATCGCGCCGACGGACACCAGGTCGCACGCCGGCGGGGATGTCATCGACCGCCACCGGCACGACAACCACCAGCTGATCTACGTCAGCTCCGGCGTGCTGGCGATCCGCACGGAGCACGGCTCCTGGGTCGCCTCGAACGACCGGGCCCTGTGGATCCCGGCGGGCACGTGGCACGAGCACCGCTTCTACGGCCGCAGCCGCTTCCACACCGCCGGTTTCCCCGCCGGGGGCGCGAAGCCGCTGCTCGCCGCCCGTACGCCCGTGGTCATCGCCGTCGACGCGCTCGTGCGCGAACTGCTGGTCGCCCTCACGAGCCCGGAGCTCACCCGGGCCGAGGCACGCCGCATCGAAGCTGTCCTGCGGGACCGGCTGCGCCGCGTGGCGGAAGCGCCGGTCATGCTGCCCGCGCCCCGGGAGCGGCGGCTCGCCGACGCCTGCCGCCTGGTGGAGGCCGACCTGAGCCGTCCCCGCACCCTCGCGGAACTCGCCCGCGACGTGCACACGAGCGAGCGCACTCTCTCCCGCCTGTTCCGCGGCGAGTTCCGCATGACGTACCCGCAGTGGCGCACGCGCACCCGCCTGTTCAGCGCCATGGTGCTGCTCGCCGAGGGCGCCGGCGTCACCGACACCGCGCACGCCTGCGGATGGGCCACGACCAGCGCCTTCGTCAGCACCTTCGCCCGCGCCACGGGCACCACGCCCGGCTGCTACCGGGCCGGGGCGCTGAGCTAGCGTCGGCCGCGTGACCAGTGATGCCGGTGCGACCAGTGATGCCGCCGCCGAGGCCCGTGCCCCGTCCGTCCACGTCGGCAACGCGGGCGTGGACGCGCCGCTCGACCGCGGGTGGCTGCTCGGCCACTTCAAGGACGGCGGGGACCCGCGCCACAGCGAGGACGTCGAGGTCAAATGGGGCGTCCATCCGCGCGGCGACCGGCGTGCGCGGTGGGTGCGCGGCGAGGAGCGTACCGCGCTCCTCGTCCTCGTCAGCGGCCGCTTCCGGGTGGAACTGCCGGACCGGACCGTCCTGCTCGCCCGGCAGGGCGACTACGTGGTGTGGGGGCGCGGCGTCGACCACTCCTGGTTCGCCGAGGAGGAGTCGGTGGTGCTGACCGTCCGCTGGCCCTCGGTGCCCGGCTACGCGGTGCGCGACCCGGCGGAGGAATAGCCAGGCGCGATGACAGATGTCATCGGAGGTCATGACAGGACGCACGCTCCGGCGCCCCCGGCAGGCGGAACGCTGGAGGCATGACCGAGACAGCTATCAGTGCAAGCGGCCTGTGGCGCAGGTACGGGCCCGCGGGGGACGCCGGGTTCGATGCCGTGCGCGGGCTCGACCTGGAGGTGCGGGAGGGCGAGTTGTTCGCGCTCCTGGGCACCAACGGCGCGGGCAAGACCTCCACGCTCGAAGTCCTTGAGGGCCTCGCCCGGGCCACCCGGGGGACCGTGCGCGTACTGGGCAAGGACCCGTACGCGGAGCGCGGCGCCGTGCGCCCGCGCATCGGCATCATGCTGCAGGAGGGCGGGTTCCCCTCCGACCTGACCGCGGAGGAGACCGCGCGGATGTGGGCCGGCTGCACCAGCGCCGCCCGTCCGGTCGGGGAGGCGCTGGAGACCGTGGGCCTTGCGGGGCGCGCCGGGGTGCGGGTGAAGCAGCTGTCCGGCGGGGAGCGCCGGCGGCTCGACCTGGCGCTCGCGGTGCTCGGCCGCCCTCGGGTGCTGTTCCTCGACGAGCCCACCACCGGCATGGACGCCGAGGCCCGCAGGGCGACCTGGGAGGTCGTCCGCGGCCTGCTGGCGCAGGGCACGACCGTCCTGCTGACGACGCACTACCTGGAGGAGGCCGAGGCGCTGGCCGACCGGCTGGCCATCATGCACGAGGGACGGATCGCCGCTGCGGGCACGCCTCGGGAGGTGACGGCGCAGCGTCCCTCGCGGATCGGTTTCCGCCTCCCGGAAGGGACCGCGCGCTGGCAGCTCCCGGCCGAGCTCGGCGCGCGCGGCGACGGGCGCGACGTACGGGTCGCCACGCACGACCTGCAGGGCGCCCTCACCGGTCTCCTGCTGTGGGCGCGCGAGCACGACGTGCGTCTCGGCGGCCTCGACGCCCGTACGGCCTCGCTCGAAGAGGCCTTCCTGGAGATCGCCGGCGGTGGCCGGCACCATGGCGGCACGGTGCCGGGCGACATGGCGGAGGTGGCGGCCCGATGAGCACGACAGTCACGAGGAGCACGACGGCGGTGAGCCGTACGGCCGCTCTCGCGCGCGCCGAGGTGACGCTGCTGGTGCGCAACCGCACGGCACTGTTCACCGCGCTCGCCCTGCCCCCGGCGATGATCGGCGTGGCGAAGACCTCGCTCGACCGGTCGGGCGCCGCCGCGAAGACCGGTCTCAGCCCGGGCGAGCTGCTGCTGACGGGCGGGGTCGTGATGGTGCTGACACTGGTCGTGTACACGACGCTGGTCGCCGCGTACGTGAGCCGGCGCGAGGAGCTGGTCCTCAAGCGGCTGCGCACCGGCGAGGTGCGGGACGCCGAGATCCTCGGCGCCACCGCCGTGCCCGCGGCGGCGATCGCCCTGGTGCAGATCGCGCTGCTGGTGGCGCTCGGCGCGGCCCTGTGGGACGGCCGCCTGCCGCAGCGGCCCGGCCTGATGCTGGCCGGAGTGGTGCTCGGTACGGTCATGACGGCGGCGCTGGCCGCCGCGACCGCGGCCGTCACGCGGACCGTGGAGAGCGCCCAGGTGACGGCGCTGCCGCTGATCCTGGTGGCGCTCATCGGTTCGGGCGTCGCCGTACCGCTCCAGGTGTTTCCCGACGGCATCGCCCAGGTGCTGCGCGCGCTGCCGCTCACCCCGGTGGCCGACCTGGTGCGCGGCGGCTGGGTCGGCGGCATGGGCGCGGGCGAGGCGCTGCGCGCGCTGGGGACGGCGCTGGCCTGGACGGTACTGTCGGTGTTCGCCGTGCGGCGCTGGTTCCGGTGGGAACCGCGCGGCTGACGCCAGGTACGCGACGCGGAACGGGAGAGCCCATGCCGGACCGTACGCCGGGCGGCGCAGGCCGGGGGCCGGCGCAGCCGGGGCCTGCCTCGGCCCGTACATCGCGGGAGGGCGGCCGCGTGCCGCCGAAGCCCGAGCCCGGCCGCGCGTCGCCCGGGGCCGGGTCCGTTCGCACGCCGCCGGAGGCGGGAGCGGGTCCGACCGCGGCGGAGGCCGGAGGCGCACCACGGGAAGCGGGCACCGCGCCACGGGAGCCGGAGCCCGGCCGTGTGCCGCCGGGCCACGGGCCCGGCCGCGCGGCGGGCTCGTGGCCCGGGTTGCGCCGGTGGGCCGAGCGGTCGGGGATCGACCGGTTCGAACTCCTCACCCACTGCAGCTTCTACGTCACCGGCCTCGGGTTCAGCGGCGGGGCCGTGCCCACCGTGACGGGCGGCATCGCCGCGCCGGCGGCCGTCGCCGCGGTGGTGCTGCTGCTCGTCGCACACGGTGTGCTCGGCGGCCTTTCGGCGTCGCGGGCGCTGCACTGGGCGATGGGCCGGCGTGCCCGGCCCACGGCCGTCATGACCGCGACGGTCGTGACGGCCGCCGCGGTCCTGGTGCTGGTGCTCCACGGGGAGTCCGGCGTGCCGGTCGAGAGCCGGGCCGCCGGGTTCGTCGTCGCTGTCGGCAGCGTCGTCATCCCCGTCGCAGCACTGACCGTACGGGCCCTTTCTCCGCTCAGGATCGCCGGTCTCGTCGCGGTGGCCACCCTGGTGGTGGCGGCCGCGAGCCTGGCAGCCGGGCTGCCGGCGGTCGTGGTGATCGTCAACGCCGTGAGCGCGTGGTGGATCGCCTCGGCGATGGTGCTCTTCGGCCGGATCTCCGGCTGGATGACGGGGATCATGTGGGAGCTGCTCGACGCACGCGACACCCGGGCGCGGCTCGCGGTGGCCGAGGAGCGGCTGCGCTTCGCCCGCGACCTGCACGACGTGATGGGCCGCAACCTGTCCGTCCTGGCGCTGCAGAGCGAGCTGGCGGCCCGGCTGACCCGGCGTGGCGCCACGGACGCCGCAGCCGACCAGATGGAGGCGGTGCAGCGCATCGCCCGTGACGCGCAGAGCGAGATCCGCGCCGTCGTCCGCGGCTACCGCGAGGCGGACCTCGCCGCCGAACTGTCCGGCGCGCGCTCCATGCTGGAGTCCGCCGGCATCGACTGCGCCATCGACACGGCAGGGGCGGACGGCGACGGTGCCGCCGCCTCCCTCGCCCCCTCCGTGCAGACGGCGCTCGGCTGGGTCGTCCGCGAGGCCACCACCAACGTGCTGCGCCACGCGGACGCCGCCGGCTGCGAGATCCGTCTGCGGGTGGCGTCGGAGGAGGCCGTCCTCACCGTCGCGAACAACGGGGTCCGCGCCCCCGGGGACGGGACCGGCCCCGCATCCGGGGCCGGAGCGGAAGCCGGGGCCGGGGCCGGGGGCAGCGGCCTCGCCGGGCTGCGGGAGCGGCTCACCGCGCTCGGCGGCACCCTCACGACCCGGGCGCAGGACGCCACGTTCGTCCTCACCGCGTCCGTGCCCCGCCAGGAGGAACGATGACCCTGCGCGTGCTGCTCGCCGATGACGAGCACCTCATCCGCGGCGCGCTGGCCGCGCTGCTCGCCCTGGAGGACGACCTGGAGGTCGTCGCGGAGGCCGCCGACGGGGACGAGGCCCTCGCCATGGCCAGGGCGCGCCGGCCCGATGTCGCCGTCGTGGACCTGAACATGCCGGTGCGCGACGGGATCTCCGTCGCCGCCGAGCTGCGGACTCTGCTGCCCGGCTGCGCGGTCATGATCGTCACCAGCCACGGCCGCCCCGCCGCACTCAAGCAGGCGCTCGCCGCGGGCGTGCGCGGCTTCCTGCCGAAGACGGTCTCCGCGCAGCGGCTGGCGGAGCTCATCCGCCTGGTCCATGCCGGGACCCGGTACGTCGATCCCGAGCTGGCCGCGGACGCGATCAGCGCGGGCGACTCGCCCCTCACCGCGCGCGAGGCGGAGCTCCTCGCGCTCGCCGCCGACGGCGCGCCGGTCGCCGAGATCGCCGCGCGTGCGTCGCTCGCCCCCGGCACCGTACGCAACTACCTCTCCTCGGCCGCGGCCAAGCTCGGCGCGGAGAACCGCCACACCGCCGCCCGCATGGCCCAGGACCGCGGCTGGCTGTGACCGCGCGAGCGGCCGCACGGCGCGTGCCGGCGGCTCAGTGCGTCAGTGCGACAGCGACGCCGCGTCGCCCATGACGACCACCGGGTGGAGCCGTGGGTCGAGCATCCGCAGCAGCGCCTTCATGTGGTCCTCGGACAGGGAGACGCAGCCGTGCGTCGGGCCTCCGTGGTCGACGTGGAACCAGATGCCGCCGCCCCTCGCCTCGCCCAGCGGGCGGGTGAGGTCCAGTGGCGAGACGCCCGCCTTGCGGTTGTAGTTGATCGCCACGACGTAGTCGAACGAGTGCGCGAGCGACTCGCCCTCGAACCCGATGCCCTGGGTGGCGAAGTCGGGCGACTGGTCGTAGGGCAGCTTCGTGCCCGGGTCGGGCATCCTGCCGCCCGCGTCGGTGAGGCCGAAGACGCCGATCGGCGAGCGCAGGTCGTCGTCGTAGTGGTGGCGCGTCCAGCCGTTGAGCGCGTTGCGCGCCGTCCAGTCGGCGTCGGTGGCCCAGCCCGCCGCCGTGTGCCGGTAGACGGCGAGGCGGGAGTGCGCGGAGTCGATGCCCTTGCCCGTCACCACGACGATCTGGCGGGCGCCCGCCGGCACCTCGGCCAGCGTGCTGGGGCCGAGGCCGGGCAGCCGCTGGAGCAGCCGGGGGCCACGCGCCTCCAGGGGGCCACGCGCCACGCGGAGTTGCCGCACCGGGGCGGCCGGGGCGCTGGCCGCGCCCTCGGCGGGCTGCCGGTCGGCCTGGTCCTCGGGCCCCGCGGCGGGCGCGGCCGCCCGGTCGCTCGGCGGCCGGGTCCCGTCGACGGGCCCGCCCCCGCACCCGCCAAGACCGCCGAGCAGCACGGCGGCGGCCAGTGCG
This sequence comes from Streptomyces sp. NRRL F-5126, assembly GCF_000721265.1. Taxonomy (GTDB): domain Bacteria; phylum Actinomycetota; class Actinomycetes; order Streptomycetales; family Streptomycetaceae; genus Streptomyces. Next base: position 342,459 of record NZ_JOFZ01000001.1, read on the forward strand.
GCGGCGGCGATACGCGGCCCCCTCAGGCGCCGCCCCGGACGCACGGGGCCTGCGGGGGGTACGGAGCGTACGGGCATCGGGGCTCACTTCCGGTAGTCCGGGCTGCTGCGCCGGGCGGGGGACCGTTCCTCACGCCGCGTCGAACCGATCCCGTACCCGCCGCGCCGCGGCGTCGCCCGGCATCGCCGCCACGCTCACCCGCCCGGCTCTGGGAAGCCGTTCGCTCAGCCGATCCGGCGGGTCACGCGTCCGGCGGTGCGGCCGGCCGTGCGGAGAAAATCTGACAGCACTTATATAAGTGCTGTTACGATTTCTGCCATGGCGAACCCGGAAGCGCACGACCCGTCCCTGCAGAGTCTCTGGCGCCCGCTGCGGCTGCTCCAGGCGTCCCTGGACGCCGACATCGCGCGGATCTACGCCGAACGCCGCATCGAGGGGCTGAAGCCCAGTCATGTCATGGAGCTGCTGCGGCTGAACGCACGCGGGCCCATGACCATCACGGAACTCGCCGAGTCGGTCCGGCTCAGCCATTCCGCCGTCAGCCAGAAGGTCGCCGCGATGCGCGCGGCCGGGTGGGTGCGGACCGCCGAGGGCGACGACGCACGCACGAAGAAGGTGGCGCTCACCGGAAAGGCCCGCGGCGTCGTGGGCCGGCTGGCGGCCGAGTGGCGGGCGACCGAGGCGGCCCTCGCCGATCTGGAGGCCGAGGTCCCCTACCCGCTCTCCCGCGTCGTCACCGACCTCGAGCAGGCACTCGCCCGCCGGAGCTTCCACGACCGCATCGCGGAGAAGCTGGCCGAGGACCCGTCGTGGGAGTGAGGATCCCGCGCGGCGCGCTGATCGACCTGGCGCCGCTCAGGTCCTCGCCGCTGTTCCGCCGCCTGTGGAGGGGGCAGTCGCTCTCCGCGCTCGGCGGGCAGATGACCGTCGTCGCCGTGATGTTCCAGGTGTGGCAGCAGACCAGGAGCACGACGTGGACGGGCGCCGCGGGTCTTGCGCAGGCCGTCCCGCTCGTCGCGCTCGGGCTGTTCGCAGGGGCGCTCGCCGACCGCGTGGACCGCAGGAAGTTCTATCTGCTGACGACCGCGGGGCAGGCCGCCTGCTCGCTCCTGCTCGCCCTGCAGGGGTTCCTCGCGCCGCTGCCCGCCGGCGGGGTGCTGGGCATCGTCGCCGCACAGTCGTGCTTCGCGGCGGGCGGCGGCCCGGCCTCGCGCGCCTTCGTCCCGCAGCTGCTGCCCCGTCATCAGCTGGCCGCGGGCCTCGCGTTGCGGCGCATCTCGTTCCAGGGCGCGATGCTGGCGGGGCCCGCGCTCGGCGGGCTGATCGTGGGCCGGCTCGGCGTCGGCGGCTGCTACCTGATCGACGCCGTCACCTTCGGCGCCGCACTGCACGGCGCGTTCGGCCTGCCGCGGATGGCGCCGGGTGACGCCGCCGCGCGCCCGGGCGTGCGCGGCGTACTGGACGGGCTCGCGTTCCTCACGCGCACGCCCGTCGTACGCGGGGCGCTGCTCACCGACCTGGCGGCCACCGTGCTGGCCATGCCGGTCAGCCTGTTCCCCCTGGTCAACGCCGAACGGTTCGGCGACGATCCCGCCACCCTCGGCCTGTTCCTCACCGCGATCGCCGTCGGCGGCGTCGCCGCGTCACTCTTCTCGGGAACTTTCACCCGGCTGTCCCGTCCCGGTCTCGTGATGCTGGGCGCCTCCGCCGGCTGGGGCGCGGCGCTCGCCCTGTTCGGCCTGGCACCAGGGCCGTGGGCCGGCCTGGCCTGCCTCGCCCTGGCGGGTGCGGCGGACACCGTCTCCGTCGTCTCGCGCGGCACCATCGTGCAGACGCACACCCCGAACGAGCTGCTCGGCCGCGTCGGCGCCGCGGAGGGGATCGTCGGGCAGGCGGGTCCCGACATCGGCAACCTGCGGGCCGGGCTCGTCGCCGGCGCGACCTCGGGGGCCGCCGCCCTCGTCAGCGGCGGGCTGCTCTGCCTCGGCGCGGTCGCCGCGGTGGCGCTCACCACGGCCGACCTGCGCAGGACCGCGGCTCCGCCCGCCGCGGCGCCGGCCGCGGCATGACGCGTGCCCGGAGCGCGGCACGGGGGAGCAAGGCACCCCGGAGCGCGGCCGCAAGTGAGGCGGGGAACGCGGAAGGGAGCCCGAAGGAACACACCAGCGGCCATTACCGGCCAACCTGGCGCGCCGTCAACCCCGACGGCCGGTGAACCTGTCGAGGCATTGTGCAGACCGGCCACCCGCGGCTGACGCTGCCGCCCCGGACAAGGCAGACTGTCGGTCCGGAGCAGTGAACCGCGAGTGGGCCGCGAGGGAGAGCCAATGGACCGTGCCGGCGGGCCACGCGTACCGGAGCAGCGGGCCGCAGAGCCCCACGCCCCGGGCCCGGACGACAGCCACAGGCTCCGCTTCAGCGTGCTCGGCCCCGTTCGCGCCTGGCGCGACGGCGCGCCCCTGCCGCCCGGTTCACCTCAGCAGCGCGCCATGCTCGCCGCCCTCCTGCTGCGCGAGGGCCGCACGGCGACGGCGGCCGAGCTCATCGACGTGCTGTGGGGCGAGGAGCCCCCGGCCCGCGCACTCGCCGCTGTCCGTACGTACGCCTCCCGCCTGCGCAAGGTGCTCGGCCCCGGCGCGCTGCTCAGCGAGGCGGGCGGCTACGCGATGCGCGCCCCCGTCGGCTCGCTGGACATCCAGGTCGCCCAGGATCTCGCCACGCGTGCCGAGAAGGCGCGCGCCGCGGGCGATCGCAGGGGCGCGCGCACCCTGCTCGGGCAGTCACTCGGCCTGTGGGACGGCGAACCGCTCGCCCACCTGCCCGGGCCCTTCGCCGAGACGCAGCGCGCACGCTTCGAGGAGTGGCGGCTCGGCCTGATCGAGACGCGCCTCGACCTCGACCTGGAGCTCGGCTGCCACGCGGACGCCGTGTCGGAGCTGACCGCGCTGACGGCCGCCTACCCGCTGCGCGAGCGGCTGCGCGAGCTGCTGATGCTCGCCCTCTACCGCAGCGGCCGCCAGGCGGAGGCGCTCGCCGTCTACACCGACACCCGCAGGCTGCTCGCCGAGGAGCTGGGCGTCGACCCGCGGGCCGAGCTGACGGAGCTGCAGCACTCGATCCTCAACGCCGACGAGGAGCTCGCGCGCCCGGTCGTGGAGGCCGTGCCCGACAGGGCGGCGCCGCGCCCCGCCCAGCTGCCCGCGACCGTGCCGGACTTCACGGGCCGCGCGGTCTTCGTGACGGAGCTGAGCGAGAGGCTCGCGCTGGCCGAGACCTCCGTGATGGCGGTGTCGGCGCTCGCCGGCATCGGCGGCGTCGGCAAGACGACGCTCGCCGTGCACGTGGCGCACGCCGCGCGCCCCCACTTCCCCGACGGCCAGCTCTACATGGACCTCCAGGGGACCTCGTTCCCGGCCGCCGACCCGGCGACCGTACTCGGCTCCTTCCTGCGGGCCCTGGGCACTCCCGACCGCTCGATCCCCGAGACGGTGGAGGAGCGGGCCGCGCTGTTCCGCTCGACACTCGACGGGCGACGGGTCCTCGTGCTGCTCGACAACGCCCGCGACGCCGCCCAGGTCCGCCCGCTGCTGCCGGGCACCCCCGGGTGTGCGGCGCTTGTCACCGGCCGCACGCGGATGGTGGACCTCGCCGGGGCGCACCTCGTCGACCTGGACGTGATGTCGCCCGAGGAGGCGCTCGAACTCTTCACCAAGATCGTCGGACCGCACCGGGTGCGCGTCGAGCGCGAGGCGGCGCTCGACGTCGTCGCAGCCTGCGGGTTCCTGCCCCTCGCGATCCGCATCGCCGCGTCCCGGCTCGCATCGAGGCGCACCTGGACGGTGTCGGTGCTCGCCTCGAAACTCGCCGACGAGCGGCGCAGGCTGGACGAGCTGCAGGCCGGCGACCTCGCGGTGAAGGCGACGTTCGAACTCGGCTACGGCCAGTTGGAGCCCATGCAGGCCCGGGCGTTCCGCCTTCTGGGCCTGGCCGACGGTCCTGACATCTCGCTGCCCGCGGCGGCCTCCGTGCTCGACCTGAGCGTCGAGGTGACGGAGGACCTCCTGGAGACGCTGGTCGACACGTCGCTGCTCGAATCCGGCGCCCCCGGCCGCTACCGCTACCACGACCTCGTACGGCTCTACGCGCGTGCCTGCGCCGAGCGCGACGAGCTGCCCCCGGCCAAGCGCCTGGAGGCGCTCGAACGCCTGCTCGACTTCTACCTGCCGACCGCGGCGCGCGTGTACGGCATGGAACGCCCGGGCGACCGCACCGTCGCCCACCTGGAGTCCGCGAGGGGCTCGGGCCTGTCGTTCACCAGCGGGGCGGAGGCGCTGGACTGGCTGTTCACGGAGGCCGCCTCGATCCTCGCCTGCGTCCAGCAGTCCCTCGGCCAACCGGTCCTGCTGCGGCGCGCGGTCGACCTGCTGCTCGCGGCGAAGGACCTCTCGGAGTCGGGCGCCAACTCGCGTGCGTACGAGGCGGCGACGGTCTCCGCACGCGACGCCGCGCAGGCGGCGGGCGACGCCCACGCGGAGGGCCGCGCCCGCACCACGCTGACGCAGGTGTACATCAAGGCCGGGCGGTTCGAGGAGGCCGACGAGGAGGCCGGGCGGGCCGCCGTGCTGGAGGACGCCTCACGGGACGACGCGTGGCTGCGCTCCAACCTGTCCAACGAGCGTGGCATCATCGCCTTCTGCCAGGGCCGGTACGCGGACTGCGAGACGTTCAGCAGGGCGGCCGTCGAGTCCTTCCGCGCCGACGGCAACAAGCCGGGCGAGGCGAGCGCGCTGTGCAACGCGTCGCGCGCGCTGGTGGCCATGGGCCGCACCGCGGAGGCCATCGAACTGGTCAGGGCCGGCATGGCGCTCTACGACGCGCTCGGGCTGACGCTGCGGCTCGCGAACGCCCGCTTCGCGCTCGGCATCGCGCTGTCGCACGCGGAGCGCTTCGCGGCGGCGATGGCGGAGTTCCAGCAGGCCGTCGAGGTCTTCGAGGAGAACCGCCAGCGGTTGTGGCTCGGCACGACGTACTTCAGGATGGCGCAGGTGCAACTCGCCACCGGCCGGCCCGGGCAGGCGGCGCAACTCGCCGAACAGGCCCTGTCCACCGGCTTCATCGGCGGGGACTGGATGCGTGCGAACATCTTGACCGAGCTCGGCAAGGCGCTCAACGCCCTGTCGCAGCCCGGCCGCTCCCGCGCCTGCTGGCTGGAGGCGCTCAGCCTCTACGAGGCCACAGGCGCGGACCAGGCCGCCGAGGTCCGGCTGCTGCTCGAGCCGCTGGCGGCGTGACGCGGGAGCCGTTCATCGAACGTTTAACGCCCCCTGGCATGCTCAACCCAACGACAATCCGTCGCACGGGGGATGGACGGATGGTCAGAGGCGCTCGTCCGGCACCAGACCGGGGGAGGTACCGGGCGGGCGCTGCCCACTGACGCATACACAGGAGCCAGAGCGATGAGCGAAGCCAAGAAGGACGAGGAAGTCACCCCTCACGACAGCCACATTCCGGCTCCTCCGGCGGACGGGGGCAGCACGGAGCCCGCGGCGGAGGCGGAGACGAGCGGCCAGGGCGCGGCCACCGACGGCGACACGCCCATCAAGCCGCTCGACAGCCACATTCCGTAACCGCCCGAGGCGGGGGACACCGACCGCTCGGCGGGGGCGCGATCGCGACGGCACGGAGGGGATGCCGTCGCGGTCGCGGTGCACTCGTCACCACTCGTCACCACTCGTTTCGGCCGGGGAGGGTACCGGGGGCGCTGGGGAGCGCCTCCGGTACCCGCGGGTCAGCAAGCCGCCCCGGCCCCCTCGCGGCCAGGGCGCGCACCCGCGACGGGGCCGGGGCACCCGATCAGCGGGCCGCCGGTCCTGTGGCCGTGCCCGTGGCGCGGCCGCCGTTGGCGTGGAACGAGGCGGTGAGGCGCGCGCCGTGCGCCAGGGGTCCTGTGACCCGCACCGTGACGCTCGCCCTGCCGCCCGCGGGGATACGGGCGGCGACGGGCACGGGGAACGCGTTGGGGTCGCGGTCCGCGGTCCGCACGGCGCCGTGCCGGGAGCGCAGCCCGTCGAGGCGTACGTCGTTCGCGGGACCCGACCCGTGGTTGGCGATCTCGATCCGCCAGGTGGTGGTCCCGTGGGCACTCCCCCGCGCGGTGACGCGGCCGGTCAGCCGGGCGGGCCTCGCGGGTTCGCCGCCGTCGGTCTCCAGGAGGATCGTGTCCCAGCCGAAGCCGCGGGACGTCGGCTCGACGGCGAGCGTGTGGAGCCCGGCGGGCGCGGCGTTGGTGAAGGAAATGGTGTTGTCACCCTCGACGAGCATCGAGGCGGGGAACGTCAGCACGGCGAGGCGCGGGTAGCCGCTGCGGTCCGCCTGGCGGCCGATGGTGGAGTCGTTGTGGGCCGGCAGGGCGCCCGCGATGCCGGCGGACGTGCCGTTGACGGCGACGGCCGGCGGCGTCCCCTGCTGCATGGACGAGGAGACCGTCAGGTACGCGGTGCCGTCGGGCACGCGGTCGAGGGGGAAGCGGACCGTCCAGGTGCCGGTGTTCGGATGCGCGTAGTACCAGTCCTCGGGCTCCCAGCTGTCGCCGATGGTGAACGTCAGGTCGCCCGGTATGCGCGCCGGCTTCTCGAAGGCCCTCGGGGAGGGCCGCGCGGGGGACTTGGTGGCGAGCGCGTACTCGCCGCCGGTCCGGTCCGCGGTGCCCAGCTGCCACAGGAACGTGGCGCGCTGGACAGGGGTCCAGGTGATGGTCGGCAGCCTGTGGTGGCGCCCGCCGAAGCGCAGGCCGGTCTTCTTGTACTGGTCGGTGACGGAGCCGTCGGCCGAGAAGACGTACAGGGTGTAGGTGCCTGGGGCGGTGGTGCCGGGCCGCCAGGCGGGCGGCACGCCCGGGATGGTGAAGGAGCCGTCGTCGTCGGTCCGCACGAAGTAGGTCGGTTCGTGGATGGTGTAGACGTCGTCGACGTCCTGGGTGCTGAGCAGGACCCACAGGTTCGCGGGTGATCTGCCGTCGGTGAGGCGTACGCGCCCGGAGACGGTGGTGCGCCGCGCGGGCGCGGGGTGGAGGGCGTCGTGCATCCAGTCGCTGCCGCCGCGGTTCTCGGCGATCTCGCCGCGCGCCGTCTCGGCGGCCGCCGCGATCATCGCGTCCGGGTCGTCGGGATCACCGGTGGTGATGAAGGTGAACCAGGGGCCGTAGAGCCTGCGGTAGCCGGCGTCGAGGGCGTAGCCGGGCAGCCCGTAGTGGTTCGGGCCGAAGTAGTTGAGGATGAGGGCGTCCTGGTGGATGGCGAGGTCCTGGTGCTGCGGCCCCACGCCGTAGAAGCCGGCGAGCGTCCGGTCGGAGACGCCGCCCAGCGGGGTGAACCAGGCGCCGAACCCGTTGCCGTAGTGCCCGAACATCGGGTTCTGGTGGTGGTAGAGGCTCCAGTTGTACTTGGTGTAGACGTAACCGGCGGGCAGGCCGCCCGCGTTGCTGTCAGGCGATGGGAGGTCCGGGTTGTTCACGCCGTCGATCTGCCAGGTCTCGTCCGACACCTTCGTCTGGGTGGCGAGGTAGGCGTAGGTCGGCTGCTGCCCCTTGCCGCGCTCCCAGTTGAAGCAGTGGTCGAGGACGGCGCGGTCCCAGCGGGTGTTCATGCGTACCTCGCTGATCGAGGTCGCCGCCGTGGCCGTGAGGATGTCGTACCCGTACAGGCCGGGCTTGCCCGCACGCATGATCAGGTGGTGTTCGTGGCGCAGCGGGACGCTCGTGACGTCGGCGAACGCGATCTCGACGAGGTCGTCCTCGATCCGCAGGACCTTCACCCGGGTGCAGACGAGGCGTGACTTTCCGCCGGCGGCGTCGACGTAGAAGGAGTGCTGCCGGTCGGGGTCGCGCGGGTCGACTCCGTTGAGGTTGTGGGCGAGCTCCCTGCCGTCGACGACGACGGAGGTGGCGGTGATGGACACGTCGTCCCAGCCGGTGACGACGCCGTTCCGCGCGTCGTCGCGGCCGAAGGCGAACCGCACGAGACCGTTGTCGAGGACGATCTCGGCCACCTCGGTGGGGAAGGCGTAGGTGCCGGTTCGTGCGGGTTTGCCGTCGAGGAGTACGCGCACGGCCCGGCCGTGGCCGCCGCTCGCGCCGGATACGGCTTCGTGCGCGGGGTGAGCGTCGTGGGCGGGGGCCGCGGCCGCGCTGCCGGCGCCCGCGGCGACGGTGGCCGCTGCGCCCGCGCCGATGAGTCCGAGCGTGGTGCGGCGGTCGATCTGGTGGGTCTCCCAGGTCATGGCGAACTCCTCGCTCCGATCCGGCGGGTGAAGGCTGATCGGACTGATCGGGTGATCGTGCTGATCGGGCTGATCGGGAAGGTCCCCGGAGGGAAGGCGCGTCAGGCGGAGGCACGGCCGTGGCGGCGGGGCGCGGCGCGACGGGTGGCGCAGGTGTCACCAGGCCGTCGGCGCGGTGGTTGAAACGTTGTAGTAAGCGCTTTCGACGGACAAGCTAGCGAGTCGGCCCGCGGAAGGGAAGGGGCTGACGCCCGCTTCTGCGGGGGCGAAGATCGTCTGAGTCGTTTCAAGCCGCCCCTGTTGACTTTGGCCGTGGCGGCCATGACGCTGCTGTTGTCCCGAGCCCCAGCCGGCCGCGGCGATACGCGACCACGAGTCGCCGACCGCGCCGGAAGCACACCACCCTCACCCCCAACACCACTCCGAGCAGCGGAAACACCCGAACGTGCGGTGATGGCAGCCCCGTTGGCCACGTGAAGCGGCGGGCAAGTCCGGCAGGTCCCGATCCTGCGGGGCCGCTGGAAAATCGATTCAACTGACCTGTTGACACCCGCGCTGAGGCGAACTTAGCTTCCTGGGCAGAAGAGTGAATGTGATTTACCCACATGAACGTGAGTGATCGAGAGGGTTCACAACGCGGGGGTCCTCACGCGGCGCGTGCACCGCGCACACCACTCGCCCTGCTCCACACTCCAGGAGGTCCGACGCATGGCCAAGGCCACGGCCCGGCCCGTGATCAGCGACGTGTCCGTACGGGTCTTCCGTACGACGACGGCGCTGGTCCACGACTCCGACGGGCACGCACACCCGGGCGAGCCGCACACCGTGACCAGGGCACTGCTCACCCTCACCGACAGCGACGGCGTCCAGGGCCGCTGCCTGGCGGGTGAGGCCCACGTCGGTGAGGATCAACTCCAGGGCCACGTGAGGCCGGTGCTGATCGGCCAGGACCCCTTCGACCGGGAGCGGCTGTGGCAGCTCCTGGCCCGCAGGCAGCGCGGCAGCGCGGGCACGCTCGGCGACCGGACACTCGCGGCCGTCGAGCAGGCTCTGTGGGACCTGATCGGGCACAGGCTCGGGCAGCCGGTGTGGAAACTGCTCGGCGGCATGCGCGACAAGGTGCCCGCCTACGGCAGCACGATGTGCGGCGACGAGACGCCCGGCGGCCTCGCGACGCCCGACGACTACGCGGCGTTCGCCGAGAAGCTGGTCGCCGAGGGCTACCACGCCGTCAAGCTGCACACGTGGATGCCGCCCGTGCCGTTCGCGCCCAGCGTCGAGCAGGACATCCGCGCCTGCGCGGCCGTGCGCGAGGCCGTGGGGCCCGGCGTGCCGCTGATGCTGGACGCCAACCACTGGTACAGCAGGAGTGACGCCCTGCGCCTTGGCCGCGCGCTCGACCGCCTCGACTTCCACTGGTACGAGGAGCCGATGGAGGAGTACTCGACGCAGTCCTACCGCTGGCTCGCCGAGCAGCTCGGCACGCCCGTCATCGGCCCCGAGAGCGTGGCGGGGCGGCTGAACGCACGGGCCGAGTGGATCGCCGCCCACGCGTGCGACATCCTGCGCGTCGGTGTGCCCACCGCCGGCGGCATCGCACCGGCGCTCAAGACCGCACACCTCGCCGAGGCGTTCGGCATGGACTGCGAGATGCACGGCGGCGGCGCGGGCACACTCGCGGTCCTCGGTGCCGTCTCCAACAGCCGCTGGTACGAGCGCGGCCTGCTGCACCCGCACTTCGACTTCGACGCGGTGCCGCCGCACCTGCGGCGCGCCACCGACCCGGTCGACGCCGAGGGGTACGTCCACCTCGACCGGGAGCCCGGCCTCGGCGAGAGCCTCGACCTCGCGTACATCGAGGCCGAGACGGTGCGGTCCTGGTGACCTGCGCGCCGCACCGAACCCCAGCACACCGAACTGCCGCACACCCGACTTCTCCACACCGAACCCCGAAGTCCCAAGGGAGCACGCACGCCATGAAAACCACGGTCGCCACGGTGCGCCGCACCAGGCCGCTGCATGCCGCGGCTGTCGCCACCGCAGTCCTCGCGTCCCTCGGCCTCAGCGCGTGCTCGGGCGGGTCGGGCGACTCGGCCGACGGGACGGTCCACCTCAGCTTCTCGTGGTGGGGGGACTCCACGCGGGCCGCGTCCACCGAGGCCGCCATCAAGGTGTTCGAGAAGGCCCACCCGAAGATCAAGGTCAGTACGACGTACGCCCAGTTCGGCCCGTACAACCAGAAGCTGGCGACGCAGATGGCCGGCGGCGGCGCACCCGACCTGATCCAGATCGACTGGGGCAACCAGAGCCAGTACGCGCAGAGCAACACCCTGATGGACCTCTCTTCAGGGCCCGCCAAGGTCGACTTCTCCGGCCTCGACCCGAAGTTCGCCGGCAGCGGCAAGTCGGGGGACAAGCAGGTCGCGCTGCCGTTCGGGCAGGCCACGCAGTCCATCGTCGTCGACGTGACCAAGCTCAAGTCCCTCGGTGTGCCGGTGCCGAAGCCCGGATGGACGTGGAACGACGTGGCGTCCTTCGGCAAGGCGGTGCACGACAAGTCGCACGGCAAGGTCTCGGGCATCACCGATCCCGGCATCACCTGGGCCGCGTTCCAGTCGTGGCTCGACCAGCGCGGCACCAGCCTGTACACGAAGGACGGCAAGCTCGGCTTCACCCAGGCCGACCTCGAAGGCTTCTGGAACTTCTGCGACGCGCTGCGCAAGTCGGGCGCCGCGACCCCCGCCAACCAGACGACGACCTTCTCCAACGGCCCCGCTGAGGACCCGCTCGCCAAGGGCACCACCGTCGCCGAGTGGGACTACGACTCGATCTACGCGAGCCACGCAGCCGCCAACAAGGACCGACTCACCCTGCTGCCACTGCCGTCGGTGAACGGCAAGACGGGCATGTACGCCAAGCCGTCGATGCTGCTGTCCGTCTACGCGGGTTCCAAGCACCCGAAGGAGGCCGCCGAACTGCTCGGCTTCCTCATCAACGACCCGAAGGCGGCCAAGGCCCTGGGCACGAGCCGCGGCATGTTCCCCAACCTCAAGGCGCGCGAGAGCCAGGCGGCGGACGCCACGGGCGGCGACAAGGTCGTCTCCGGCTTCGAGAAGGCGAACCAGGCCGGGCTCAGCCCCACGCCCACGGCGCCGCCGAAGGGCGACGGGCAGCTCATCACGCTCATGCAGCGCGAGTACGGGTCCATCAGCTTCGGCCAGGAGAGCGTCAAGGCGGGCGCCAAGGACTTCATGACGCAGGCGAAGCAGGCCCTGGCCAAGTGACCCGCCGGTCACACCTCGCACGACAGGGAGGAAGCCGTTGAGTTCGACGGCCAAGCTCGACATGCGCCCGCCCCGGCCGCCTACCGCCGGGCGGGCGCCGGGGCGGGCGAAGAACAGGAGGGGGTTCGCCGACCGCACGGCCGGCTACGTCTTCCTGCTGCCGTGGTTCGCCGGGCTCGCCGTCTTCACCGTCGGGCCCCTGCTGTACTCGCTGTACCTGTCCTTCACGGACTACAGCCTGCTGCAGTCACCGCACTGGGTCGGCCTCGCCAACTTCCGTGAGATGTTCACCTCCGACCCGCGCTTCTTCCACGCGGCGCGCGTCACCCTCGTCTACGTCGTGGTGTCCGTGCCGGTGAAACTGGCGCTCGCGCTGGGCGTCGCGCTGCTGCTCAACCGCAGGCGGCGCGGCATCGGTGTGTACCGCTCGCTGTTCTACCTGCCGTCCCTGCTGGGCACCAGCGTCGCCGTGGCGCTGGTGTGGCGCTCACTGTTCGCGCAGGGCGGCGCGGTCAGCGACGGGTTCGGGGCGATCGGCCTGCCGAAGACCGACTTCATCAACAGCACGACCTGGGCGCTGCCCGCCATCATCCTGCTCGCCTGCTGGCAGTTCGGTGCGCCGATGGTCATCTTCCTCGCGGGGCTCAAGCAGATACCGACCGAGCTGTACGACGCGGTGGACGTCGACGGCGCCGGCAAGTGGGGCCGCTTCCGGCACATCACACTGCCGCTGCTGTCGCCCGTCATCTTCTTCAACGTGCTGCTGGAGACCATCAACTCCTTCCAGGCGTTCACGCCCTCCTTCATCATCAGCAACGGCACTGGCGGGCCCGCCGACTCGACGCTCTTCTACACGCTGTACCTCTACCAGCGGGGCTTCACCGACTTCCGGTTCGGATACGCGTCCGCCATGGCGTGGGTCCTGCTGGCCGCCGTCGCGATCCTGACGGCCCTGATGTTCCGCGTCTCCAGGGTCTGGGTCTTCTACGGGGACGGAGACAACCGTTGAGCCGCACCACCAAGCGCACCAGGTCGCTGCTGTGGCACGTCGTGGTGATCGTCGTCGTGCTGATCGTGATCTACCCGGTCGTCTGGATGCTCGGCACGTCGTTCAAGCCGGCGACGGAGATCGTCACGTCCAACAGCCCCTGGCCGCTGCACTGGACGCTGCACGACTTCACCAGCGGGTGGAGCGCGAACCCGGGCGTCACCTTCGGCAGGTTCTTCGTCAACTCCCTCGTGATCTCCGTGCTCGCCGTCGTCGGCACGCTGTTCTCCTGCTCGCTGGCGGCCTACGCCTTCAGCCGCCTGACGTTCCGCGGCAGGTCGGTGATGTTCGCGGGGATGGTGGCCACGATCCTGCTGCCGTACCACGTGCTCATCGTGCCGCAGTACGCGATCTTCAAGACGTTCGGCTGGATCAACACCGATCTGCCGCTGGTGGCGCCGAAGTTCCTCGCCACCGAGGCGTTCTTCATCTTCCTGATGGTGCAGTTCATGCGCGGTGTGCCGCGCGAGATCGACGAGGCCGCGCGGATCGACGGCTGCGGCCCGTACCGCACGTTCCTCTGGGTACTGCTGCCGCTCACCCGCCCGGCGCTGATCACCAGCTCGATCTTCAGTTTCATCTGGACGTGGAACGACTTCTTCACGCAGCTGGTGTACCTCAACGACAAGAGCAAGTTCACCGTCCCGATCGGCCTCTCGCTGTTCGTCGACCAGACGGGCATGACCTCGTACGGGCCGATGATGGCGATGTCCGTGCTGGCCCTGCTGCCGGTGTTCCTCTTCTTCCTCGCCTTCCAGCGGCTGCTGGTGGACGGGGCCACGTCGAGCGGCCTGAAGGGCTGAGAGGACGGATACGTCGATGACTCAGATCCACACGCAGCGCTCACGCCCGGCACGCCCGTCCCGCTTCGCGCTGAGCCCGGAGCGCGGCGAGCAGGTGCGCACGGCGGCCGAGACCATGGCTGTGGGCGTCCTGTTCGCGGTGTTCTCGCTGCCGCTGGTGACCGCGGGCGCGGCCTGGTGCGCGGGCGCCGAGATCTTCGCGTCGTGGCACGCGAAACGGGAGCCGGCACTGCTGCGCACCTTCACGCGCGCGGTCGGACGGAACCTGGCGGCGGGGTTCGTGGCGGAGTGCGCGGTGCTCGTGCCGCTCGCCGCGGCCTGGTTCGAGGTGCACGTGGTGGTGCGCTCGCGGATGCCGGGCTATCAGGTGGAGGCGGTGGCGCTGGCCCTGCTGGGCGCGGCGGCTGCCGGCTTCGTGCTGCTGACCGCCGCCTGCCGGGCCGAGGACGCGGTGGCGGACCGCCGGGCGTCCCACGGGGGGACGCCCGGCGGGGCGCCCGCGTCCTGGGGTGCCGCGGTGCGCCGGGCGGCGGATCTGACGCGCACCGCGCCCTCGGCGCTCGTGCTCGTCGTGACCGGCTGCGCGTTCTGCGTCGTGCTGGTGGCGCTGATCCCCGCGTTCGCCGCGTTCATGGCGGGCCCGCTCGCATTCGCGGTCTCGGCCGTCGTGGCACGGGGGACGCGGGGGCGCACGGGACTACACGACCGACGCCTCGCACGAGGCGACGCGGGAGACCTCTGACGGGGCGCTCATGTCGACCGTGACCGTCTTCGTCTGCCCGGGCTTCAGGGTGACCGACGCCTTGCCTCTGTCCACCGTGCTACCTCCCGCGTCCGCGAAGCGGACGTCGACGTAGACGCGGGCCGCGCCGCCGTGCCCCCTGGCGGCCGTGACCTCGACCTTCGAGGACGTCACCGCCTTACGGCCGCCCGAGGCCGGGTGCGCGCAGCTGACGGTCTTCGCCGTGGCCGAAACGGTCGGGTCGCCGCCGTCCGACGGCGTGCTGTCGGAGTAATGCGTGGGGCGGTCGGTGTAGCCGTAGCGCGTCCCGGGCGTCGACGCGGGCAGGCCGCCGCTGTCGTCGGCGGAGCCGTAGGAATCGTCGGTGGAGCCGTACGAATCATCGTCCGAGTCGTACGAGCCGCTCCCGCCCGAGGTGGAACCGGAGCTCGTGTGCGAGGGGCCCGAGCAGCCGCCTCCGCCGCCGGATGAGTGTGAATGGCCGTGCCGGGAGAACCCGGTCAGTGCCACCACGACGAAACCCGCCACCGCGATGACCTTCAGGCGCTGCTTGAGCATGAGTGGTTCTTCCCCGTTCCTCGTGTGATCACATAGTTTCCCAGTACCTGTCAACGAGGCTTCGGGCGCCCTGGCAAGGACGCCGTGCACGCCGTGGCGGTTCGCCACCGCACGGCGTAGCGTCGACCACGGGCCCAACCCCCTGAAGGAGGCCGACGGTGGTACGCAACGTCATCGGCGGGATCCTCGCCCTCGCGGGGGCGGCGGCGGCCGTGCTCGGCCCCTTCCTCTCCTGGTACGACGGGCGGGACGGCCGCGACTACCGGGTGGCCGAGCTTTTCGAGGCACGGGGCGTGACGAGCGCCGGAACGGGCGTGTGGGAGTCGCTGGTCGCGCCCTTCGCGTTCGCCGCCCTGATCACCCTCATCGGCCTGGCCTTCCGTTCGCGCGCGCTCGTGGCGTTCGCCGGGCTCGTCACCATCGGCTTCACGGTGCTGTGGATGGTCCGTCAGGGCCAGGCCGCGGGCAGCCTCGTCGTCGACGGCAGCGGCTCGGGCCTCGGCCAGGGCGTCGCGTACAGCCTGGGCGGCGGCATCGCGCTGCTCCTCGCGGCCGTCGTGATGAGCGGGCGGCGCAGGCGTTACGAGCCGGGCCCGTACCCGCAGGGGCCCGACGACGCGTACGGGGACGGGGGTGGCGGCTACCAGGAGCCGCACGGCTGGTACGACGACGGCCCCGACACCAGGACGGACCCGGGGCAGGGCCCCTACCCGCGCTGATCGTACGGTCGCCGTGTGCGGGCGCTCGCCCGGCCGCGCTCATCCCGACGGGCCGCCCCGTCCAACCCGCTTCCACCCCGCTGGACCGCTGCCCGCGCTTGCCGCGAGGGCCTTGGGGACGGCGCCGCCACTGGCGCGGTCCGGGCCGCGGGGCCGGCGACCGCTGGCCAACGGGGCTCAGCGGCTCTGCGCGGTGCGTCCCGTCGCCGTGCCCTTCGCCGCGTCGAGGGCGTACACGCACCGGTCCTTGCTGCATGCGTAGACCACGCCGCGCTCCACCACGGGCGAGCCGGTGATCTCGCCACCCGTGGCGAGCTTCCAGCGCAGTTGGCCCTCGCTCGCGTCGAGCGTGTACAGCACCGTGTCGGCGGAGCCGAAGTGCAGCCTGCCCTCCGCGACCGCGGGCGCGCCGATGATCTCGCCGCCCGCGGCGAACCGCCACTTCGGCGTGCCCGTCACCGCGTCGAGCGTGTAGACCGCGCTGCCGCTGCCCACGTGCACGTTGCCGTCCGCGACGAGCACCGGCTCCACGGACGCCCTGGACTCGGTGGCGATGCGCCAGCGGTCCTTGCCCGTGGCCGCGTCGAGCGCGTACACCGTGCCCAGGTAGTCCGCGAGGTACACCCCGCCTCCTGTGACGGCCGGTCCCGGGGCGAACGCGGGCGCCGAGAGGAAGACGGCGGGCGCCTCGAAGTGCCAGTTCACCCGGCCGCCGGCCATGTCGACGGACAGCACGCGCGTGCCGGCCGCCACGTACAGCCTGCCGTCGGCGCCAGGCAGCAGCCGCACCGGCACTCCTCCGCACGAGGCGCCGTCACCGACCGGGTACGACCAGCGCTCGGTGCCGCTGCGCGCGTCGAGCGCCAGCAGCCTGGCGTCCTTCCACACGTACACCGTGCCGTCGTGGATCACGGGGCCCGCCTCGGGCGTCTCGAACTCGCTCTGCGCGCCGGTGATCTCCCACAGCTTCTCGCCGTTCGCCGCCTCCCACGCCTGGACGCCGCCGCCGCGCGTGGCGGTGACGACGGTGCCGCGGTCGGCCTTGAGCGCGTAGACCCAGTCGTCGGTGCGCAGCCGCCACAGCTCGGCGCCGTGCCGCGCGTCGAGCGCGTACAGCGTGGGCCCGTCGGAGGCGTGGATGCGGCCGCCCGACACGGCCATGGCCCAGGCGACGTCGCGCGTCTTGAACTGGCGGCGGCCCGTGCCCACGTCGAGCGCGTGGACCTCGAAGGACGTGACGTACAGCAGGTCGCCGTCGACGACCGGGGTGCCCCACACGTCGTTCGACATCCGGAACCGCCACGGCCGCCAGTGCGGACGGGCGCCGTCCGCGGCCTGCGGAGCCGCCGGGGCGGCCACGGCGGCGGCCCGCGGCGCGGGCGGCTGCTGTCCGGGGCCCGCGGGCGGCGGCACGACCCAGCCGGTGGCCGCGCCCGCGTCCGGCGCGGCCGGGTGGTGCGCCGACGCGAGTGGTCCTGGGCCGATCGGTACGGGCGAGGCGCCGAGGTGCACGGGGCCGCCGTCGGGCACCGCCTGCGGCGGGGCGGCCGACGGGGCTGCCGGCGGCAACGACGAGAACGCCTGCGACGGCGGCTGCGCGGGCTGCGGCTGCGCCCCCGGCTGGGGCGCCGACAGCAGGTACTGCTCCTCGCGCTGCGGTGGGGCCTGGACCTGGGCCTGCGCCCCCGCCCCCGCCCCCGCCTGCGCCTGAGGCGGGAGCCGGTGCCGCCGGCCGGGTTGCGGCCGGTCCTGCGGCAGGGGGCCTGAGCCGCCGTGTACGGGCGCGGCCGGCTGCTGGTGGGGCGGGTGCGAGGGCCGGGGCGGCGCCGAGACCGGCCCCGGCTTGTGGCCCTCGTTCGCGCGCCGCGCGATCATCTCGACGGCCGAGTCGGGCAGCCAGGCCGAGACCGTACCGCTGTCGTCGCCGTCGACCGCGAACAGGTAGGGCGCGAGCTGCGCCTGGAGGTCGGCGGGCGTCGGCCGGGCCTCGGCCGACATCGCCATGCACGCCTCGATCAGCGGCCGCAGCTCGTCCGGCAGCCCCGTCAGGTCGGGGCCCTCGCGCAGCAGCATGAAAACGGTCTCGACGGGGTTCGCGCCGTGGAAGGGCGCGTGCCCGGTCGCCGCGAAGACGAGGGTCGAGCCGAGCGAGAAGACATCGCTGGCACCGGTCACGCTGCGCGAGTCGCGTGCCTGCTCGGGCGACATGTAGGCGGGGGTGCCGACAGCCACGTTCGTCATGGTCAGCCGCGTGTTGGAGACGCCGGACGCGATGCCGAAGTCGATGACGCGCGGGCCGTCCTCGACGACCAGCACGTTGGACGGCTTCAGGTCCCGGTGCACGAGGTGCGCCGCATGGATCGACTGGAGGGCCTCGGCGATGCCGGCGGCCAGCCAGCGCACCGCCTGGACGGGCATCGGCCCGCACTCGCCGACTATCTCCTCCAGGGACGGCGCCGGCACGTACGCGGTGGCGAGCCACGGCACGGCGGCCCTGGGGTCGGCGTCCACGACGGCCGCGGTGTAGAACCCGCTGACGGCACGGGCCGCCTCCACCTCGCGCGTGAAGCGGACGCGGAACAGCTGGTCCTCGGCGAGCTCGGTCCGCACGGTCTTGATCGCGACACGGCGCCCCGACGCCGACCGCGCGAGATAGACGAGGCCCATGCCGCCGGCCCCGAGCCTGCGCAGTACCTCGAATGGGCCGATGCGCCTCGGATCGTGCTGTGTCAGCTGCTCCACTGTGAGTGCCACCTCCCCGTACGGGCCACAAAGGTACGGCCTCGTCGCCCCCGATTGTTCCTGTCCGGGGGCCGCGTTGCGAACCGGGGTGCGTATCGGGGCGCGTGTCGCAAGGTACGCGCCCGCGGGCGGCGCCCGCCCCTTACCCTGCCCCGGGCAGGGTGCCGCGTGGCCGCCGGGCCGCCGTGTCCGGCGGAGGGAGCGCCGCGTGCTCCGCGGGCGTGTCCCCGTGCCGGCCCGGCACGGCCCCGGCCCGTCGGGGTTCAGGGCCCGGCACGGCGCAGGTTCGCGGCTTGAGCATCGGCACGGCACGGCACGGGCCGGGCCGGGCACCGGTCCGAAGCCGTTCGGCGCAGGCGGGCCGCTGCCCCCGAGGGCAGGGGCGGCACAGGCGGTGCGGGTTCCGGGCGGTGGTCGGTGCAGGCCGGACGGCCCGCAGCTGCTCGGCCCGAACCGGGGCGAGGCCCCGGGCAGGTGTGGCGCGGGCACTGCGCCGGTTCGCGGGTGGGCCCCGACGGCGCCTCGGGCGTGCCTCGTACCCGTTCGGGTGTCGCTCGGTGCGGCCCCTGCGGCTCAGGGGGCGTCGCGAGGTTCCTCGTCCGGCTTCGGCTCGGGCGCCGGCTTCGCCGGGCCCTGGCCCGGCTCGGGGGCCGCCTCGGCCGCGGGCTCGTGCGCCGGAAGGGCGTCCGCCGTCTCGTGGCGCGGTGTCGCGTCCGGCTCCGCCGGGAGCGACGCCGCGGCCCCCGCGGCCGCGACGCCCGCGGGCCGCTCCGCCAGCACCGCGAAGTCCGCGCCCTGGTCGTCCGTCAGGGCCGCCATCCGCCCGGACGGGATGTCGAAGGGCGCCTCACGGACCCGGCCGCCGAGGCGCACCACGGCCGCCGCCGTCGCGTCGCAGTCCCGTACCGCGAAGTAGTTCAGGAAGTGGCCGGGCAGGACGGCGGGGAACGCCTCCGTGATCACGCTGCGCCCGCCCACCTCCCTGTCCTCGCCGGGCTCACCGCCGCCGACGGACCACACACGGAACGGGACCTCCTCGCCCGGCAGCCGCGGCAGGTCGCTGCCGGTGACGCCGAGCACGTCCTCGTAGAACGCGTCGACGGGCTCGGGAGCGCGGGTGTACACCTCGGTCCAGCAGAACGAGCCGGGCACGCCCTGCCGCCCGAAGCCGAAGCCGATCCCGGAGGCGGAGTCGGGCCCGGGTTCGGGGCGGTCGTCCCGCTCGTCCTGCCAGAGGCCGAAGACCGCGCCGCCCGGGTCGGCCGCCAGGGCGACGATGCCGAGCCGTCCCACCCTGACCGGCTCCCGCACCATCAGCCCGCCCGCGCGCAGCACGCGCTGCCGGGCCCGCGCCACGTCACGCGTCGCGAAGTACACGCCCCACGAGGTCGGCATCCGCCCGTCGCGCTTGGCGACGAGACCGGCCACCCGCTCCCCCTCGCTGAGCGCCTCCGCGTACGCGGCGGGGTCGGGGCCCGCCGTGAACGTCCAGCCGAAGAGCGCGCCGTAGAACCGCTTGCCCGCTTCGAGGTCGGGGAGCGACACATCCAGCCAGCACGGAGTGCCCTCGGCGAACGCGGCCATGGTCCCGAACCTTCCGGTAGTCCGATGCCCTCCCGTTGTCCTGAGAGCAAAGCTAATGGGTGAACCGCTCCCCCGCAGTCCCAGGCGGGTTCCACGGGGCAAAACCGGTCCCTATAGGGGTCGCGCGCACGGCCTCGCGCTAATGGAATGTGCCACGTAACCGTGCTCCTGGAAGAGGCGCCCGATAGGCCCCGCACACACCACGCATGTCCCCATTTGCAGTCGGCCAAATCGCGCGCCGATCAGCCGTCGGTAAGCTGACGGCATGACAGGACAAGTACGAACGGTCGACGGCCGCGTGGCCGGTCGACGTGGCCAGGCGACGCGGCAGAAGCTGCTCGACTGCCTCAGCGAGATGCTCAGCTCCTCGCCGTACCGGGACGTCAAAGTCATCGACGTGGCCCGGAAGGCGGGCACCTCCCCCGCGACGTTCTACCAGTACTTCCCTGACGTGGAAGGCGCGGTACTGGAGCTCGCGGAGGAAATGGCCAGGGAGAGCTCGGAATTGACCGAACTGGTCTCCGGGCGCTCCTGGGCGGGCCGAGCGGGATGGCAGTCGGCCGAGGAACTCGTCGATGGATTCCTCGACTTCTGGCGCAGACACGACGCGATTCTGCGCGTGATCGATCTCGGTGATGCGGAGGGAGACAAACGGTTCTCCAAGATCCGCATGAAGATCCTGAACTCGATCACCCACTCCGTCACGGAATCGGTGAAGGAACTCCAGGCGAAGGGCAGGGTCGACAAGGACGTCGTACCTGCGGGGATCGCGGGCTCACTGGTCGTGATGCTCTCGGCGGCGGCCTCCCACCAGAAGGGATTCCAGAGCTGGGGCGTGAAACAGGCGGATCTCAAGGTGAGTCTCGCCCTTCTCGTCCATCTCGGAGTGACGGGCAGGAAACCGACCCGCTGAATTGCGCGTTGAATGGGGCGTATGCCGATGCGCGAGAACGACGCCCCGACCCCCACTGAATCCCCCAGCCCCTTCGCGTTCCGTGCGCTGCTGCGCGAGCAGCGGGTATGGGACACCGGGGACGCGGGCCTGCCGCCGTTCGACCCGGCACAGGCGCCGGGAGACCCGCTCACGCTGTTCCACCTGTGGTTCGCCGGGGCCGCGGCCGCCGGGCAGCCCGAGCCCCACACCATGACGCTCGCCACCGCGGGCGCCGACGGCCTGCCGGACGCCCGTACGGTGATGCTGCACGACGCGGACGACCGCGGCTGGCACTTCGCCACGCACACGACCAGCCGCAAGGGAAGCCAACTCGCCGCGCGCCCCTACGCGGCCCTTGCCTTCTACTGGCACGCGCAGGCACGGGCCGTACGCGTGCGAGGCCCGGTCCACCCCGCACCGCCCGCCGAGACGAGCGCGGACCTGCACGCACGCCCGACGGGTGCGCTGGCCGCGGCGATCGCCGGGCGGCAGAGCGAAGTGCTCGGCTCGATCGAGGAGTTGCGGAGCACGTACGAGTCGGCGTGGCGGCGCGCCGAGCGCGACCCGGCGGCGCAGGCCCCGACGTGGGCCGGCCACGTCGTCGTCCCCGACGAGGTGGAGTTCTTCCAGGGCGACGCGCACCGGCAGCACGTACGACTGCGCTATGTACGGGACGCGGCGGACGCGGCCGACCCCGGCGCGGTGTGGCGGCGGGAACTGCTCTGGCCCTGAACCCGTGCCTATCCGACGGGCCCCGGCTCGAGCTCCGGCTCCGGGTCGGTGGCAAGCCTCGCGTGCAGGTGCGCGTCGCGGAAGCGGCTCGTGTCGCCGGCCTCGAACATGTTGCCGCGCATGGTCCCCTCGTAGCGGTAGCCGCACCGCTCGGCGACCCGGCAGGACGCCGCGTGGCCGACGGCGTGGCCGAGTGACAGGCGGTGCAGCCCGACCTCGTCGAAGGCCCAGCGCGTGAACACGGCCAGGGCGCGCCGGGCGACGCCGCGGCCCCGTTCCTCGGGCAGGACCCAGTAGCCGATGGTGCCGTGCCGCATCCACAGGTCGAGTACGCCGAGGCCGACGCTGCCGATCGCCTCGGCGGTCGCGCCCGCGCCGGGCTCGTCGCGGGTGATCGCGAGCACGCAGCCGGTGCCGTTCCCGTGGTCGCGCGCCCGCGCCCGTACCCACTCCAGCGCCTCGTCCTCGGTCTCCACCAGCAGCTTCGGTGTGTTCCACCGCCGGTATTCCGGGTCGGCGACGCCGCGCACGACGGCGGACGCGTCGCCCGGCCGCCACGGCCGCAGGTGGAGCCCGAGGCCGCGGATGCCGAGGGTGGCGGCGGGCGGGAGCCGGGCGGCGGAGCTTGACGGAGAGGTCATCGCACCATTGTGCGCACGTGATCCTTTCGAGACCGATTCAGGTCACGACCGATACCTGCCGCGCGGGCCCCGGATGAGAACTTTTTGTCATGTCCGACCACACGACCGCCACATCAACCGCCGCATCGGGCGCCGCATCGGGCGGCAAGCAGGAGCTCCCCGTCTACGTGATCGGTGCGGGCCCCGGCGGTCTTGCCGTCGCGGCGGCGCTGCGGGAGCACGGCGTGCGGGCGGTGGTGCTGGAGAAGTCGGACGCGGTCGGCGCCTCCTGGCGCGGCCACTACGACCGGCTGCACCTGCACACGACGCGGCGCTGGTCGTCCCTGCCAGGGCTGCGGATGCCCAGGTCGTTCGGGCGGTGGGCGGCGCGCGACAAGGTCGTCGTCTACCTGGAGAAGTACGCGCGCTTCCACGGCCTCGACGTCGTGACGGGCGTCGAGGTGACGCGCGTCGACCGCGCCGAGGACGGCGGCTGGCTGCTGCACGGCACGGGCGGGCGGGAGTTGGCGGCGCGCGCGGTGGTGGTGGCGACGGGTTACAACCACACGCCGAAGCTGCCGGCGTGGCCCGGCGCCGACTCGTACCCGGGCGAGCTGCGGCACGCGGGCGAGTACCGCAACGCGGCGCCGTACGAGGGCATGGACGTGCTGGTGGTGGGCGTCGGCAACACCGGCGCCGAGATCGCGGTCGACCTCGCGGAGGGCGGCGCGGCGCGGGTGCGGCTCGCGGTGCGCACGCCGCCGCACATCCTGCGCCGCTCGACGCTGGGCTGGCCGGCCCAGGCGAGCGGCATCCTGTGCCGCCGGCTGCCGAGGGCGCTCGTGGACCGGGTGGCGCGCGGCCTGACGCTGCACGCCCCGGGCATCGGCCGCCCGGAGAAGGGCCTGGCGACGCGGGCGCGCGAGGGCGCGATCCCGGTGCAGGACGTGGGCCTGGTGAAGGCGGTCAGGGAGGGCGGCATCGAACCGGTCGCGGCCGTCGAGTCGTTCGACGGCGGGAAGGTGACACTGGCGGACGGCTCGGCGATCACGCCGGACGCGGTGATCGCGGCGACGGGCTACAGCAGGGGTCTTGAGCCGTTCCTCGGCCACCTGGGTGTCCTGACCCCCGAGGGCAAGCCTGTCGGGCGCCCGCCGTCGGGGCTGTACTTCACGGGCTACACGAACCCGCTGAGCGGGATGCTGCGCGAACTGGCGAGGACGGCGCCGAAGATCGCGCGCGCGATAGCCCGTGAGCGCTGACCGCGTTGGCGTACCGTGCCGTGGGGCCGCCGTCCCGCCCCGGGAGGACGTCGCGACATGACCGCTGCCGGGCCGCAGGCCATCACGACCCGCAGGCTCGACCTGCTGCCGCTCGCGGCCGAGCACGCGGGGGAAATGGCCGCGGCGCTGTCCGACCCCGGGCTGCACCGCTTCATCGGCGGTGCGCCACTGAGTGCGGAGGCGCTGCGCCTGCGCTACGAACGGCTGGTCGCGGGGTCGCCGGATCCGGCCGTCGACTGGTGGAACTGGGTGATACGGCTGCGCGAGGACGACTGCCTGGTGGGCACGGTCCAGGCGACACTCGCCCCGGCGGAGGGCGGTCGCGTCGCCGAGGTCGCGTGGGTGGTGGGCACGCCGTGGCAGGGCCGCGGCATCGCCACGGAAGCGGCGCGCGGCCTGGCCGGCCGGCTGGCCGGGCAGCCGGTCTCGGCCGTGATCGCGCACATCCACCCGTCCCACCCGGCCTCGGCCGCCGTCGCCACGGCGATCGGACTCAGGCCCACCGAGGGGCGGCAGGACGGCGAGGTGAGGTGGCGGATGCCGGCCGGCGCCGGCCGGAGCAACGCGCCCGGCCCTGCCTCCCGGGCGACGCGCTCCAGCCGCGACCTGTAGCTCTCCCACCGCGCCCGGTCGCCCGGCGGCGCCATGGAGCGGTTGCCCTTGTCCGTGCCGACGGTGTCGAGCACCGGCCCCCAGCCAGGGCAGCGGCCCTTCCGCGGGCCGCCCGAACGTCTCACCGAGGTACCCCGGCTCCGCACCTGACGCGTGCTTGACGAGGGCGAGCAGGGGCGTCGTGCGCGGGCCGCAGGGAGAAGTGGAGATCGGCCTTGGGATCCTGTGCGTTCATCGGGACAGTCCGCCGACCGCCTCCTGCCCGCCCAACGCCTTTTCGGGCACCGGGTGTTGTGCCGGACGCGCGCGGCCGCCGACTACCCCGCCGCCGGGATCGCGGCCCTCGCGGTGGACGGCGCGCGCCGCACCACCAACGCCATCAGCGCCGCCACAGCGCACAGCGCGCCCGCCGCGTACCAGACCACGTCGTACGTTCCGAAGACGTCGCGCGCCACGCCGCTCGCCCAGGCCACCACCGCCGCCCCCACCTGGTGCGCCGCCGGGACCCAGCCGAAGACGATCGCGCTGTCCTCGCCGTAGTGCTCGCGGCACAGCGCGATCGTGGGCGGCACCGTCGCGACCCAGTCGAGGCCGTAGAAGACGATGAAGAACAGCATCGTGGGGTGGATCGACGGCCCGAGCAGCACGGGCAGGAACAGCAGCGACACCCCGCGCAGCGCGTAGTAGACCGCCAGCAGCCGCCGCGCGTCGAGGCGGTCCGTGAACCAGCCGGACGCCACCGTGCCGACCACGTCGAACACACCGATCACCGCCAGCAGCGACGCGGCCGCCGTGACGGGCAGCCCGTGGTCGTGCGCCGCCGGCACGAAGTCCGTCTTGACCAGGCCGTTCGTCGTGGCCCCGCACACCGCGAACGAACCGGCGAGCAGCCAGAAGGGACCGGTCCTCGCGGCCGACGCCAGCACGCCGACGGCCCGCCGCGCCGCGCCCGTAGCGGGCGGCGGCTTCGCCACGAACTCGCGGGCGCCGTACGGCGCGAGCCCGACGTCCGCCGGGTGGTCCCGCATCAGCAGCACCACCAGCGGCACGACCGCCGCGGCCGAGAGGCCCACGGTCACCGCGGCGGGGCGCCAGCCGTGGTGGGTGACCAGCCACGACGCGACGGGCAGGAAGACCAGTTGGCCCGACGCGCTCGCCGCCGTGAGGACCCCGGTGACGAGGCCGCGCCGTGCCACGAACCACCTGTTGGTGACGGTCGCCGCGAACGCCAGCGCCATCGAGCCGCTGCCGAGGCCGACCAGCACGCCCCAGTAGAGGATCAGTTGCCACACGGCGTGCATCCACACCGTGAGGAGGGAGCCCACCGCGATGACGGTGAGGGCCAGCGCGACCACCCGCCGGATGCCGAAGCGGTCCATCAGCGCGGCCGCGAACGGCGCGGTCAGCCCGTAGAGGGCGAGGTTGACGGAGACGGCGAGGCCGATCGTCCCCCGCGACCAGCCGAACTCGGCGTGCAGGGGGTCGATGAGGAGGCCGGGCAGCGACATGAAGGCGGCGGCACCCACGATCGTCACGAAGGTGACCGCCGCCACGAACCACGCGCGGTGCGGGCGAGTGCGCCTGACGGGGAACGCGCCGGTCCCGGCGGGCCCGTGAGTCTCGTCCGGGGACGCCTGCGGCGGGTGCTCGTTCTGGGTTGTCGGATTCACGTCAGTCAGCATCCGGCCCACGGCACCACGCGGCCAGTGGCCCGATGGCCATGGTTCGCTATGATCGGGCCATGTCCACTCCGCACCGCGTCGCCGTCCTCGCGCTCGACGGTGTCATCCCGTTCGAGCTGGGCATCCCGCAGCGCATCTTCGACCGTGCGCGCGGGCCCGCGGGCGAGCGGCTGTACACGGTCACCACCTGCGCGGTCGCCGCCCCGGGACCCGTGCGCACGAGCGCGGACTACGCGATCGTCGTCGAGCACGGCCCCGAGGTCCTCGACGGCGCCGACACCGTGATCGTCCCCGCCTCGTACGAGCTCGGCCCCGTCTACGAGCGCGGCACGCTGACCGGCGGCCTGGCGGCCGCCCTCGCGCGCGTGCGTCCCGGCACGCGGTTCGTGTCGATCTGCACGGGCAGCTTCGTGCTCGCCGCCGCCGGGTTGCTCGACGGCCGCCCCGCGACCACCCACTGGAGCAGCGCCGACGCCTTCCAGCGCCTGCACCCGCGCGTCAGGGTCGATCCGAACGTCCTGTTCGTCGACGACGGTGACGTCCTGACCTCGGCGGGCGTCGCCGCGGGGATCGACCTGTGCCTGCACATCGTGCGCCGGGACCACGGCGCCGCCGTCGCCAACGAGGTCGCCCGCCACACCGTCGTCCCGCCGTTCCGCGACGGCGGCCAGGCGCAGTACATCGAACGTCCGCTGCCCCAGCCGCGGCAGGCCACCACGGCCGCCGCCCGCGCCTGGGCGCTGACCCGCCTCGACGAAGCCATCACGCTGCGGGACATGGCCGAGCGGGAGTCCATGTCCGTACGGACGTTCACCCGGCGCTTCCGCGAGGAGGTCGGTGTCAGCCTCGGACAGTGGCTGGTGCTCCAGCGCGTCGAACGCGCACGGCAGTTGCTGGAGTCGACGGACCTGTCCGTCGACCGGATCGCGCGGGAGGCCGGGTTCGGCACGCCCCAGTCGATGCGCCAGCACCTCAGGGCGACGCTGGGCGTCGGCCCGACGGCGTACCGCCGCACCTTCCGCGCGCGCGGCGGCGCGGCCTGAGCGGGTGCGCGCTCAGGCCGGGTGCGTGCTCAGGCCGGGTGCGTGCTCAGGCCGGGTGCGTGCTCAGGCCGGGTGCGGCAGCGCCCGCGGCGCGGGGCGTGCGCCGCGTGCGTCAGGCACGAGGACCACGTCGGGCAGCGCCCGCAGGGCAGGAGCCCCGTCCACCTCGCACCAGATGCGCTTGCCCGCGCCCTCCGGCTGCCAGCCCCACCGGTCGGCGACCCCCTCGACCAGTTCGAGGCCGCGGCCCCCGGTGTCCTCGCCCTCCGCGTACCGGGGCATCGGCGGCGTGGCGCACGCGTCCGCCACCTCGACCCGTACCGTGCCCGCGTCGGCGGCGCCGAGGCCGAACAGCATGCGCAGCACCGCGGGGCAACCGGTGTGCACGACTGCGTTGGTGACGAGCTCCGAGACGATCAGGACGAGGGTGTCCGCGAGTTGCTCGTCACTGTCGGCCCCCGAGCCGGCGAGCCGCGCGCGTGCCCACCGTCTGGCCCTGCCGACCTCCGCCGGGTCCGCGCCGATCTCCAACTGCATCTGAAGCACCTGCACCGTTCACACCATCCGAACCGGCGGACACATCGCCTCGCGCCTCGACAAGCACTCTGCCCGCCTCACCACTACAGGGTCGGCGTGACGGACCGTGACTCTCTTGACTCCCTTGTACGGCAGCATGGTTGACGTACAGTCACTGATACAAGCGCTTCGGGC
Organism: Streptomyces sp. NRRL F-5126; assembly: GCF_000721265.1. Classification (GTDB taxonomy): domain Bacteria; phylum Actinomycetota; class Actinomycetes; order Streptomycetales; family Streptomycetaceae; genus Streptomyces. The sequence continues at coordinate 369,833 of NZ_JOFZ01000001.1, forward strand.
ATATTCCAGCGCGAAGGAGTACCCGTGGTGCATACTGTGCGACGCCCGGAGCGTGGTATCGAACACGGGCGCCCGCCGCGGCCCCGGTGACGTGCGGACGAGGCGCGCCTGGCCGGCGGCAGCAGCCGCCTCGCCGGCGCCTGTGCCGGCTCCCGCGCCCGCACCGTCTCGCACCCCACGGAGCGTACCGGAGCACCGGGGCGACTCCCGCCCGTGACGGCCCGGCGCCGGGAAAGTCCCCGCCAGGGACCACCGTCCGGCCGCATCGGCCACGCAGGGTCACGGGCGCGGTCGCGCCGTACGGGACCGGCCTACGGCTCCGGCGTCGCGTAGTACTCCGCGAACGCGCTGAGGAGTTCGTCCTCGCCGACCCGCCCGTCGCCGTCGCCGTCCACCGCGGCGGCCACCTCGCCCGCCGCCTTCGGCGTGACGCCGAGCACGCGCAGGCCGCGCACGAGGGCCGCCCGGGTGACGCCCCTGCCGTCCTCGTCGGCCACGGCGATCGCGGCGTGCAGGAAAGGCCTGGCGATCTCGGCGAACCGCCGCGGGTTGTCGCGCAGCCGCTTGACCGCTCCCGTCAGGAACTCCTCGCGGCTGACGCGCTCGTCGCCGTCCACGTCCGCCATGCCGGCCATGCCCTGCCAGAACGCCTCAGCGCCGCTGTAGAGCGCCTGGCCCTTGTCCGACCTGGCCGTGACGCCGAACTCGGCGAGCAGCGCCGCAGCGGCCCCGCTGAACTCCTCGCGGTCGATGCAGCCGTCGTGGTCCTGGTCGAGGGCCGCGAACCTGGAGGCGATCTCGCGGTCGTACTGTGCGCTGTCCATGCCGGGAGATTACGACGGCCGCGGCACTCCGCGATGCCCGCTTACTCCGAACGCGGGATATCCCTGATGCCTACGCGGACAGCGGCTGCGCCTCGTCGTCGGCCGCCGCCTCCGCATCGGGGAAGACCTCGAACAGGCGTCGCACCCCGAGCGCCGCGAGCACGCGGTTGACGTGGGAGCCCTCGGTGGCGCCGCTCTCGGGCAGCACGACCCTGAGCGCGCCGCGGCACGAGTGCAGCAGGCGGCGCGACGCGATAAGGACGCCGACCCCGCTGGAGTCGCAGAAGTACACGTCCGACAGGTCGACGACGATCTCGCGGTGCCCGTCGGCGACGGCCTCGTGGACTCTGCGGCGCACCTCGGGGGAGGTCATGAGATCGAGCTCACCGGCTATCCGGAGCACGGTCCAGCGACCCTGTGCGGCCTCGTCGACGCTGAGACTCACGCGCCCCGAACCTCCCTCGCCCCCCGTTGTGCGCCACCCGCCGATCGGGTGTCCATCTTCCGGGCCTGCCCCGGTCGCCCCGTCCGAAACATATGAGCGGAGGCGGAACCGGGGAGGGGGCGCACTTCGCGCAAAGGGGCGTGCGCCGTGGTCACCGGCGGATACATTCGAGGTGCGGCGGCACGGAGCGAGCTGGGGGAGGACATGGCGGCGGGGACATCGCACCGCTGGGACCGCGGCATGCGCCGGCGCCTGGTGCGCGGCGAGGAGGCCGCGCTCGGCGAGCTGTACGACCGGCTCGCGCCGACGGTGCACCGCCTGGCGCACCGCGTGCTGGAGGACGACCGCGCCGCCGACGGCGTGACGCGCGAGGTCTTCGCCCACGTGTGGCAGCACCCGGAGGAGTTCGACCCCGGGCGCGGCACGTTGCGCAGCTGGATGGCGGGGCTGGCGAGCGAGCGTGCCGTGCGGAGGCTGCGGGAGGACGGCGGGGCGTCCGAGGAGCGGATACGCGGGGCCGCGACGGCGGCCCGTGCGGACTTCATCGTGACGTCGATGCCGTCGTCGCTGCGCGAGGCGCTGGAGTCGGCGTACCGCAGGCGCCGCACGTACCGCGAGACGGCGCGCGAGCTGGACGTCACGCAGGACGAGGCGCGCCGCAGGCTGCGCCTGGGGCTCCAGCTCCTGTCCTCGGCCGGCGGCCCCGCGGGAGGCACGCGGTGAGCGGCCCGGGCGCGGGCCCCGGCCCGGGCAGCGAGGGCTCGTGGCGCGCATCCGGGCCCGCGCCCGGAGCCCGGGACGACGCGGGAGGGGCCGCGGCGGGGGTCCCCGGGCCCGGCGCCGACGGCCCAGCGGCAGACGACGGGCGCGGGCCAGGTGAGGCCTCAGCGGGGCGGACGGGCACGGAGCAGGCGGACGTGGGCCAGGCAGCCGCCGGGCAGGCGCGCGGCGGCCGCGGGGCCGCCTGGACGGTGGAGACGTCGGGGCCCGCGTCCGCCAGGCCGTCGCCCGCGTCGCTGAGTCCGCCGGCGCGGCGCGGCGGCACGGGCGGCCCGGCCGCCGGGCCGTCGCACAGTGTGCTGATGTCCCTGCTCGGGGCGTGGGCGCTGGCCGTGTGCTCGGCTGAGGAGACCGCCTACGTCGAGGCCCATCTGAGCGAGTGCGAAGCGTGCGCCGATGAGGCGCTGCGGCTGCGTGACGCGGTCGGGCTGCTGCAGGCCGATCGGAGCCTCGACCTCGATCCGGCGCTGCGCTCGCAGGTCCTGGCGGAGTGCCTCGCCCGCAGGCCGGCCCGCACCCCAGTGCCGGGGTGGGCCGCCTCGTACGACGCGGAGACCGCGCGGCTCGACGCGCTGCTGCACGACATGGCCGAGGACGACTGGCACGCGCCCGTGCGGCTGAGGTGGTTCGAGGACGGGAAGCCGGCCGCACGCTCCACCACCGTGGCGGGCGTCATCGGCCACCTCCTGGCGGTGGACGGCGTCGTCGGCGTCGCGCTCGGCCTCGAAGACCCCCTGTTCCCCGCCGCGCCGCTCGCCCCGGACGAGCGCACCGAGCGCTTCTGGGGCGAGGCGGCAGGACCGCACGCGCGCGACGTGCACGCGCCGTGGCGGGAGCAGAACCACGCGCTGGTCAGGCGCGTCTCCTTCGCGTCAGGGGACTCCGGGGACTCCGGGGTCGTGGCGGACGACTCCGCCGGCACCGACGTGGCCGGGTTGTCCGTCTCGTACGGCGGCTTCGCCCTGCCGCTGCGTGACGCGCTCGTCGACCGCGCCTTCGAGTGCTGGATCCACGGCAGCGACATCGCCGACGCGGTCGACTATCCGTACGCGCCTCCCGGCGGCACGCACCTGCGCACCATGATCGACCTGGCCGCCAGGCTGCTGCCCGCCGCGCTCGCCAGGCGCCGCAGGCAGGGGCGTGCCGGGCCGCCCGCCGAGCTGGTCGCGGCCGGTGCACCCGGGAGGTCCCTGCACCTGGAGGTGGAGGGCGCGGGCGGCGGCGACTGGTACGTCCCGCTCGACTCCCCCGCGGCGCTCGGTTCGGCGGACCGCGCCGTCGCGCACGTCGCCGTCGACGGCGTGGAGTTCTGCCGGCTCGTGGCCGGGCACGTCGAGCCGGAGGAGGCGGCGGCCGGGCGGGGCGGCGACCGCGGCGCCGTCACCGACGTGCTGCACGCCGCGGCGGACCTGAGCCGGATGTAGAGGCGTTCAGGCGAAGACGACGGTGCGCGAGCCGTTCAGCAGGATGCGGTGCTCCGCGTGCCACTTGACCGCGCGCGCGAGCGCCTGGCACTCGACGTCCCGGCCGAGCGCCACCAGCTGCTCGGGCGTCACCTCGTGGCCGACGCGCTCGACCTCCTGCTCGATGATCGGGCCCTCGTCGAGCTCGGCCGTCACGTAGTGCGCCGTCGCGCCGATCAGTTTCACGCCGCGCGCGTGCGCCTGGTGGTACGGCTTCGCGCCCTTGAAGCTCGGCAGGAACGAGTGGTGGATGTTGATGATCCGCCCGTTGAGCTGCTTGCACAGGTCGTCGGAGATGACCTGCATGTACCGCGCGAGCACGACCAGTTCGACGCCCTCGTCGCGGACGATGCCGAGCAGCCGCTGCTCGGCCTCCGCCTTGGTGTCCCTGGTCACGGGCACGTGGTGGAAGGGCACACCGTACGAGCCGGCGAGGTCGCGGAAGTCGGGGTGGTTGGAGACGACGGCCGCGATGTCCACGGGCAGCGCGCCGATGCTCGCACGGAACAGCAGGTCGTTGAGGCAGTGGCCGAACCTGCTCACCATCAGCACGATCCGCGTCCGGGCGTCGGCCCGGTGGATCTCCCAGTCCATCCGGAAGGCGTCGCCGATCGCGGCGAAGCTCGCGCGCAGCTTCTCCACGCTCTCCGCGCCGTCGTCCGCGGAGAAGTGCACCCGCATGAAGAACAGGCCCGTGTCGCGGTCGCCGAACTGCCTGCTGTCCTCGATGTTGCAGCCGGTCATGAACAGGTAGCTGGACACGGCGTGCACGATGCCCTGCTTGTCGGGGCACGACAGCGTGAGGACGTACTGCTCGCGCGGGGCGCTCGCGGCGGCGGATGCGGTCGGCTCGTTCATATCCGGGAGGATCCCACACCCGCCCGGGCCGGCTGAGCCGTCAGACCGCGTGCGTGATGATCCGCAGGACGTCGAGCGACTTCGGCGGGGTGTCCGGGTCCTCGCCGTCGTTCGTCGCGAGGCGTACGTGCGCCTCGCGCGCGGCGCGCACCGCCTCGGGCCAGCCGTGGTGCTCCACGTACGCGGACACCAGGGCGTCAGGCCCGACCTGGTGCATGATCCGCAGGACGCGCAGCACGGCCACGTCCACGAGGGCGGCCTCGCCCGAGTCGCGGAAGATGGTGCCGACGTACTTCTCGGCGGACCAGTTGTCCAGCCACGTGTCCTCGACGAGCCGGTAGACGGCGTCGGTCACGTCGCCGTACCCCTCGCGGCCCGCGAGCCAGCACTCCTGGTGGAAGACCGGATCGGAAAGCATGTGCAGCGCCGAGCGCACGTTGCTGCGCCAGCGCCACCATGGCATGTCATTCAGCGGCATGCCCCCCATGGTGGAGGAGCGGCGGGCGCGACGGGAAGGGTTCTCGGTACCTTGCTGCACGGTTGTCGATCGTACGTCGGGCTCGTCCGGCCCCGGCACAGGCGTTCGAGCCCGCCCGACGGGCGCGCACGCGCGGGCCCGCCGCCCGGGAGAGAACACCCGGAGCGGCGGGCCCGCGTGCACTGCTTACCTCATGACGTAACCGAAGTACGTGCCCGCGGCCGGGAGGCCGCCCTTGCCGGGCTCGTACGACGTCACCGGGGCCGTCGCGCCCCCGGCGGTCACGTTGGACAGCGGCAGCGCGTAGGCGGCGCCGTACGAGGACGGGCCGTAGGGCATGCCCACGTAGAGCGCGGTGCCGGTGTAGTGGATGCTCGCGCCCAGGTACTGCTTCGTGCCGGGGGCGCCGGGCAGCCCGTGGCTGCCGGCCTGCAACCACAGGTCGTTGGCGCCGGGGGCGCCGAGGAGCGAGAAGGTGGAGACGGCTCCGGAGCCGGTCACCGGGGTGCCGTTGACGTTGATGGCCTCGTCCTGCTCGCCGATGGCCAGCTTGAGCGTCGCGCCGGTGCTCACCGCGCGGGGCGCGGTGTTGACGGCGGCGACGGTCTTGCCGAAGTGGTCGCCCTTCTCCGAGGCGCCGGTCACGTCGTCGTCATTGGTGCCCTGCGTGTACACGTTGAGCTGGCTGTAGCCGCCCGACGCGGTGATGTCGAACGTCTCGACCATGCCGGCCTCGGCATGGGCCACGCCGTCGCTCGTGGTGAGGGCCTCGCCGGGCGAGCCGACCACCAGGATCGAGTCGTCGGCCGCCGCCTGGCCCTGCTTGCGGTACGGGATCATGGCGAGTGACCCGCCGAACAGGTCGCCCACCTCGGTGCCTCCGGAGATCCCGCTCGAGTCCTGGGAGAGGGCGTACATCGGGGTCGGCTTGTGCTCGCTGTTGAGTGTCTGCTTGAAGACCTCCAGGTTGCCCGCGTCCTTGCTCCCGCTGATGGTGTCGTGCTGGGCCGAGACGACGATGTGGTTCGCGTCCGCGGCGACCACGCCGCCGAACCCGTCACCCGCCTCCACGGCGCCGCCGACACCGGTGCTGTCCTGGTCGATGCCGACACTGGTGCCGCCGTGCACGTAGTGCACCATGCCCGCGCCCGCGACGGAGCCGAGGGACTCGCCGGGCACGCCGATCACCACGTACGGCTCGCCGGCCGCGTTGGTTCCGGCGGCGAGTGCCTGGCCGAAGCGGTCGCCCGCCTCGCTCGTGGACCCCTTGATGGAGCCGCTGCCCGTGCCCTGCTCGAAGTGGGTGTCCTTCGTCGCTCCCGTGCCGAGGCCGCCGGGGGCGCCGTGCAGGATGTCGACCATGCCCGCGTCCGCCAGACTGCCCAGGTCCTCCGAGGGGGTGCCGACGACGAGGTCGGTGCAGCCGTCCTCGTCGTAGTCGACGGTCGCGAGCTCCTCGCCGAACCAGTCGTTCTTCTCGCCGCCGCCGGCCACCCAGTCGAGGTCCTGGTTGATCTCCTGGGTGCCCTTGCCGCCGCCGTAGACGATCCGGATCAGGCCGGCACCGGCGTCGCCGCCGACGGTGGCCTTCGGGTCGGAGACGGCGACGTCCTCGACGCCGTCGCAGTTGAAGTCGGCGACGGGGACGGCGCCCACCGTCGAGGCCACCCAGGAGCCCAGGTCGTCGACGCGGGCCGCGACGCCGCCCGTGCGGGTCTCGGTGCTGTCGATGCCGAAGCAACCGCCCTGGTAGGAGCGGCTGGTGAGGGCCGCGAGCTGCGGCGTCCCGTTCGACGTGCGGACCACGGGGCCGCCGGTGTCGCCCATGCAGGCGGCCACGCCGTCCTTGCCGGTGACGGTGGCGGTCGTGGCGTCGGACGAGTCGACCGTGTACGTGCCCGAGTGCAGGGTCAGCGGCGCCCACTCGGTCTTGCTGCGCCCGTACCCGGCGAACTGCAAGTCCTCGCCCGCGGTCGGGGCGCTGGTCGCGAGGGCGACGGGGGCGACATTGGTGACCGGCCGGTTCAGGCGGGCCAGGACCACGTCGCGGTCGGTGCGCGGCACGAGCTGCACGACGTCGCGCACCGCGCCGGCGTTGCCCGTCAGGTCCGTGCGCCCGATCGTCGCGGTCGTCTTCAGCTTCGGCTTGCCCGCGGGGACGGCGATGCTCGTGGCCGGGTCGTCGGCGAAGCAGCTGGCGGCGGTCAGCAGCCACTCGGGGTCGACCAGGGCGGCGGAGCAGCCGCGGTCGTGGTCGCCGACGATGACCTGCGCGCTGTAGCCGAACGCGGTGTCGGTGACCGGGTCGCCGGTGGTGGCGGAGGCGGGCGCCGTGCCCAGCGCGAACGAGGCGGCGATCACGGCGGTGGCCGCCGCGCCGAGGCGCATGCGTCTGCCGTGCCCGGTGTGTCTGTCGTGGTGGCGATGGCTGGTGTGTTTCATGACGTGGCTCCTGGAACGGGACGGCTGCGGAAGGCGACGGGACGCCGCTTGCGGCACAACAGGCTGCTGCCGGGGGTCACTTGTGGGCCCTGATCTCGACGAGCATGAAGTCGCGCCCGTCCGGGTCGGCGCTCTGGCCGATCGGGGTCCACGCGTTCGCCGGCACGTCGAAGGTCTTCTTGTCGCCGTCCGTGGTCATGTCGACCTGCGTCGTGTAGTCGTTGCCGTCGACGCCGTAGACCGAGGGGAGCTCCAGGGTCAGCCAACCCGAGTCGCCGGTGACGTTGAAGCAGACCTCGTCGTTCTTGAGCGAGTAGAACTGGAGCTGACCCGTGTCGTTCGCGCAGTCGGCCAGCGTGATGTGGCCGTCGCCGCGCTTGAGGACGATGCCCTTCTCCGCCAGGATCTTGTCGGCCTGCGGGTAGTTGAAGTCCTCCACCGCGTAGCCGGGTGCGTCCGCCGCTACCGCCTTGACCGGCGCGCCGTCGCCGTGGGCGGACGCCGTCGCCGCGCCGCCGCCCGCCGCCGCGCCCGTCATCCCGAGCCAGGCGAGTGCGCCGGCCGCCAGGGCGGCGCCCAGCGTGCGCGCCACGAGGCGCATTCTTCCCGGCTTGTTTCTGCCACGTTTCTTCATTGCAGCCCCAACGCTCGATTCCGGTTGAAACCAATCCCCACATGAACCCACTCGAAAATGGGCATGGCCATGAGCCCCACGGGAATTCCGCCCAGGGGGCTGCGTGATTTCACGGAGTCTGCAAATCCGAGCGCCACCCCCCAGCACCCACGACCTGATGTCGCATCAAACCTTCACGGTTCCGTCCGTGTCCAGTCAAATGGAATGAGGCAAGTCGGGGCAAAGTGCTACAAGTTGACTATGGTGAATCTCACATGGCGGAAAGGTTAAGTCCGAGTGCGAAGATAACGTGAAGGGCAAATAAAGATTCAATAACCGACCACGTACAGGTAATGCGGCAAGAATCCGCCCACCTCCGGTAATTGCACGTTCTTGCCCCTGGACAACGTCTGTATGGTCTGAATCGAAACGGCGCCTCCGCCGTATTTCTCCCTTGGACGGTGAGGCGCCGCTCGCGTGTCCGCACCGTTCGCATCCGTACGGAAAGGGTCACCTCTTGTCAGCACCAATGTGGGACAGACGCAAGCTGCTCAAGGTCCTCGCCGCGGGAGCCGCGCTCCCGGCCCTGCCCGCCATCGCCACCATGACCGCCGCACCCGCCTGGGCCGACGGCACCGCAGGGGACTCGGACCTCGGCCTGCCCGACACCGATCGGGGCAAGGCCGTCTTCGCCTACCAGACAGGCGGCCAGTCCGTCCGCGCGGCCGCCGCCGCCGCGCTGGTCGGCTCACCTGCCGCCGTATCCACCTTCCTCACCAGCGAACTCCCCTCGGCGAAGGCCACGGACAACCGCTTCGCCCTCATCTCCTCACTGCCCTACGCGGGCACCGCGACCCAGGCCGCGGCGAGTACGGCGCTGAGCGCGGGGGACAGCGCGATCGCCGCCTTCCTGGCCGACGGGTACCGCACCCCCGTCACGAACGACCTGCGCCTGTCCACTTTCACGGTGCTGAACAACAGCGGCACCGCCGTCCAGGGCGCGGCGAACAAGGCGCTCGACGCCGGCACCATGGAGGCCCTGCGCACGTTCCTGCGGGAGACCCAGTACACGGAAGAGGACAAGGACGAGAAGCTCGCGGTCTTCACGATCCTGTCCACCGCGTCGCCCGAGGTCGCCAAGTACGCCCAGCGCGCCCTGGACGACGGATCGCCCGAGGCGATCCAGCAGTTCCTCGTCTCCGGGCAGTACATCGCCCGTGCGCGCGACGAGGAGACCGCCACGATCGACCAGCTGGTCGCGATCGTGGAGCGCGAGGGCAAGAGGGCGAAGCTCAAGACGGACCAGGCCGTCGCCGCGTCCGACGAGGCGAAGAAGGCCGCCGCCGAGGCCAAGGCCGCCGCCCAGAAGGCCGCCGCCGAGGCGGCGGCCGCCAAGGACGACGTCGAGAAGTCCGCCAGGGCCGCACGGGCGGCGGCGAGCGCGGCACGCGGCGCCGCGGGTGCCGCGTCCACCGCGATCTCCGCCTCCCGCACCGCGCAGGCCGCGTCCAGCCGTGCCGCGAGGGCGGCGCAGGCCGCCGCCGCTGCCGCCGCCTCGGCGGGCAGTGCCGCGTCCCGCGCGTACCGCGCCGCCATCGCCGCGTCCAAGGACGCGTCCGCCGCGTCCGCCGCCCGCCAGGCCGCTCAGGGCGCGCGCAACGCCGCGAGCCGTGCACGCACCGCGGCCAAGGCGGCCGACGCCGCGGCCACCGCGTCCCAGCAGGCATCCTCCGCCGGCGCGTCCGCGGCGAGCGCCGCGCAGAACGCCGCGGCCGCCGCCAACGCGGCGGCCGACGCCGCGTCCTCGGCCGGCGTCGCCAAGTCGGAGGCCGCGGAGGCCCGTCAGGCCGCCGCCGAGGCGAACGCGGCCGCGGCACGCGCCACCAGGGCGGCGGGCACCGCGCAATCCCTCGCGAACAAGGCCGCCTCCTCGGCACGCGTCGCGCGCGACGCCGCCAACAGTGCGGCCGACCACGCGGACGCCGCCGCTGACGCGGCGGACGAGGCCGCGAAGCACGCGGGCGAGGCCGTCGAGTACGCCAAGCGGTCGACCGCGTACGCCAAGGCCGCCGTCGAGGCCGCCGACACGGCCACGAACGCCGTCAACGAGGCAGTGGACGTGGAGACGGCGGCGCGCGCGGCCGACGCCGACCGCATCGCCCAGGACACGGAGTCCGGCGTCGATGCCGCGCGCGTCCTCGCGCAGGAGGAGACCGACGACGCGGCGAAGGCCGACAAGCAGCGCACGCAGGCCGAGAAGACCTCCCAGGACATCACGGACGCCCTCGCCGCCGCCGAGTCCGCGCTCCAGGCGGGCGACACCGCCACGGCCGCCGCGACCGGCCGCAAGGCCGCCGTCCTGCTTCTCGACTCGACCGGCACCTGGACGCGCGAGGCCGCCGCCTTCGCCCTCGCGGGCGCGGACCAGGACATGGCCAACTGGCTCCAGGCCGACCGCCTCATCGCCCAGCAGCAGGACGACCGCGAGACGGTGCTGGCCGTCGCGAAGGTCTCGCCGCCCGCCGTCGCCGCCGCCGCGGCCGACGCGCTGGCGAGCGACGACCCCGACGCCGCCCGCGTCTTCCTCGATACCGGCGCGATCGAGGCCGCCGCCACGGACAACCGGGTCAAGATTTTCGCGCTCCTCGGCAACGACCCCGGCGCGTCCGTGAAGGCGGGCGCGGAGGCGGCGCTGGACGACGGGAGCGCCCAGGCGCTGCACCAGTTCCTCACCATCGACCTCCTTGACGCCATCAAGAAGGACGACCACGTCGAGGTCTTCCGGCTGCTCGGCACCGGCGGCGCCTACATGAAGTCGGCGGCGCAGATCGTGCTGGAGAGCTCCGCGCGGATGCGGCGCAACTTCATCGTCCACGACCAGTTCGACATCGCCCGCCTCGACCATGACGACGCCACCCACGTCGCCGCCATCCGCGCCTCCATCGCACACGCGGCGAAGATCGCGGCGACGGCGCAGCAGGACGCCGCCCTGGCGTCCAAGGCCGCCGCGGAGGCCAACCAGGCCGCCCAGGAGGCGGCCGACTGGGCGGCGAAGGCGCAGGGTTACGCGAAGGACGCCGCCGACTCCGCGCAGAAGGCCAAGGACAACGCGGACGCCGCGGACAAGTCGGCGGCCGACGCGGCGCAGTCCGCCGCGACCGCCAAGGCGGCGGCGAAGGTCGCCCAGCACGCCGCCCGTTCCGCGAACTACTCGGCGCGCCAGGCGGCCAACTCCGCCCAGCAGGCGGTCTCGTACGCGGCGAGCGCGCAGTCCTCGGCCGCCTCGGCGCGCGCCTCCGCCATTCAGGCGGGCAAGGACGCGCAGGCCGCTGCCGCCGCCGCGAGCGACGCCCGCAAGATCGCGACGCAGAAGGCGAAGGCCGAGGCCGCCGAGGCGGCGAGGAAGGCCGCGGAGGCGGCCAAGCAGCACCAGGCGGACGGCACCGACCCGTCGCAGACCTCGGACAACGACAAGCCCTGGTACGTGGACTGGGGGATCTGGCCCGAGGACATCGGCAGCGTCAAGGACTGGGCGTCGGTCACCGGGCACTGGTCCACGATCCTGGGCTCGATCGGGGTGGCGATAGAGGTCGGCGGGCTGTTCCTCCCGCCGCCCGCCGACGCGATCGCGGAGGCCATCGGGCTCACCGTGGGACGCGTGTCCTGGGGCCTCCAGGGGGTGAGCGCCGTCCTCAACGGGATCGGGTACGGCTGGGACAGCAACCAGTTCCAGTCGGCACTCGGCATGTTCGTCATCGGCGGGATCTTCATGGGCGAGTCGTCGCTGATCGGCAAGCTCGCCGGCAAGGAGGCGGCCCGGACGGTCGGCGCCAAGGTCTCCGGCGCCGTCCACGACACGGTCGTCTCGGTCGTGGGCTGGCTCACCTGGTAGTACTCGGGTAGGGCAGTGGGGCGGGCCGGCCGCGCGCCGTCCCGCCCCACTGCCCGATCGATCTCTCCCGTCCGCGCGGGTTCCCGTGCGGACCAGGCAAGGAAGGGCACATGCTGACACCCGATATGTCCGACACGGGGTGGTGGATATTCGCCATCCTGTCCGGGCTGGCTATGGGAGCGGTGATCGGCGCCCTGTGCCAGACGTGGCGCAAACGGTTGTACGCGCTGGTACTGCCCCCTCTCGGCGGCCTCGCCACCGCGCTCGGCCGCACCCTGACGCAGGGGGACTCGGCACGCGAGGCGTCGTACCTGTACACGCTGGCGATGCTCAGCGGGGCGATCACGATACTGATCTACCTGCCGTGGATGAGGCGGCAGATCGCCCTGCGCCAGGAGGGCAAGGCGGTGGCCGTACAGGAGAACGCCAACAAGTACGCGTGGGTCTTCCTCGGCACTCTCGTGCCCGTCATCGTCGGCGTGGCGTTCCTCGTCCACTGACCGGAAGCGGGCCTGAGGGCCTTGGTGCAAGGGGGGTTGAGATGCCGATCATCCTGTGGGTCGCCATCGCGCTGGTGCCGAACGTGGTGCTCACGTGCGTGCTGCTGCGCTGGCTTCCCGTACGCGGTGAGCGGTGGATACCGGCGTTGTCACTGCCGGTGCTCGCCGCGCTCGTGCTGGTCCTGCGGTTCGGTGCGCAGGTCCCGTGGTCCGAGGCGTTCGCCGGCGGCGCAGGGTTCGTGTGGGGCGCCGTGCTGGCGCTGCTGCCGTTTCGAGGGTGGGTGTCGTCATGGACGCTCCCCGTGCACGGCGAGGAGCGGCTGCGGTGGCGCGAGGTGCTGTTCGTGCTGATCAGCACCTTCACGCCGCTGTCGACGCGCAGGACGAAGGCGGCGGTGGACAAGGCGTTCACGCCGCGCCAGGTGAAGCGGCTGCGTGGGCCGTTCCCTTGGCCGCTGGGTGTGGCCCTGTTCGTGGTCCCGGTGCTCTGCGCGCTCGTCGCCGGGTGGGCGTCGGGTCTGCTGGAGCGCTGAGGGCGCCGGCGCCCGGCTTGCTCCTGCGCGCTAGAGGTCGGCGGCCGAGCGCTGCTTGAGGCCGTACTTCGTCGCGATGGCGTTCCACAGCTTGGCGGCGCGCTTCTTCGCCGTCGTCGCCTCGCCGCTCGACCTGTCGCCCTGGGCCTCCGCCGAGGTCCTGCGCGCGCTGCCGTGCTTGCACACCTTGTGGCTCTTGGCCTGCTGGCCCCACGTCGCGTAGTGGTCGTCGGCGGCGGCCGACGCCTTCCACCCGGCCTTGAGGGCGGACGCCAGCTGGTCGTGGTTCGGGAGCTTGTCGATCGCGAGCTTGTCGAGCCGGTCCGCCAGGCCGCGGCGCTGCTTCGCCGCGTCGTGCAGGTCGGATGCCGCGCCGTCCAGGTTCTTGCACGTCTTGATGTCGCCGACGGCGCCGATCACGGCCTCACGGCTGTCGTTGCTGTCGGCGAGGAGCTGGTCGAGCGCCTTGGCCTGGGGCTGCGCCGGGTCGGCAGGGGCCGACTTGCCGTCCCCCGCCGACGCGGAGGAGTCGGCGGCGACCGTCGCGTCGCCCTTCTTCCCGTCTCCGCCGCCGCCGCTCAGCAGCGCGCCGACGCCGAAGCCCACCACGGCGACCACGGCGACGCCTGCCCCGATGAGGATCGCGGGCGACTTCTTGCGGCCAGGTCTGCTGCCGCCGCCGTCGCGGAAATCGCCCTGGTAGCCGCCCTGGCCGCCGGGCGGCGGCGTGTCGTAGCCGGAGGGCTGGGGATAGCCGTAGCCGGATGTCTGCTGGTAGGCGGGGGGCTGGGGGTATCCGTAGCCGGACGACTGCTGGTGGGCGGGGGGCTGGACGCCCGCGGAGTCGTAGCCGTCGAACTGCGGCAAGTGCTGCGTGGCGTCGGTGTTCTGGGGTGCGGCGAGGCTGACCTGCCTCGCCTGGCCTATGCGTCCGCCGGACGCGGGCCCGCCGTTGCCGTTGCGGAAGAGGTTGTCGAACTCCGCGGGCGGCTGCCTGGGCGGCTCCTCGCCGCCGGGGGCCGCTCCGTAGGCGCCGCCGGGCGGCGGCGTGTGCGGGTCCTGCGGCGGCACGGGCGCGATGAACTGCGTCGCCTGCGCGTCCGGGTGCTGCGGGCCCGGCTGCTGGGGCTCGGGCTGCGGGAAGCCCGGCTGGGGGATCGGCTGATGGGCGGTCGGGTCCTGCTGCGGGAACGGCGGTATGAACTGCGTGGCCGCCGAGTCGCCGCCCGGCGGCATCGGGACGCCGGCGCCGGGCACGGGCGGCAGGAACCGCGTCGCGTCCGCGCTCCCTGGCGCGGGGCTCTCCGCGGGCAGGGGCTGCGCAACGCCGTACCCGTAGGACGCCTGGGAAAGCTGCGACGGGTCGGACGCGTCGGACTCCTGCGGGTAGGACGGGCTCTCGTAGAGCCTGCCCTGGAAGGACTGGCCGCCTCCCCCGTACGGTTCGCCGCCCGCGGCGTCGCCGTACGACGGCTGGGCATGCCTGCCGTGCCGCCCCTGGCCGCCGCTCTGGCCCTGCTGCGGGCCGTTCGGGTCGTCGCCGGACGCGTGCCAGGGCTGCGCCCACGGCTGCTCGCCTCCGGGCGCGACCCGTTCATCCCCTTGCCCGCCGTGCGTCACCAGGACTCCTACGTGTGGAACGTGTGGACCTTCGGAACCGTCGGCTCACGCTACCGGGTGAATCCAGGGCTCTGCCACGGGCTCCGCCTCACGTGACGAACGTCCCCCGCCGCTCCCCCCGGTGAGATGGCGGCCCTCCCCGGCCGCCCGCACCTCACGCGACATGCACCTCCGTCTCCGCGGCGAACTCCCGCACCACCGGCTCGCTCCCGTACGGCTCAAGACGCAGCCTGAGGTCCTCCAGGTACTCCGTGCCGCGGCTGGAGCGCAGGGTGCCGAGGAGTTCGGCCGCCTGCGCGCCCGTCCTGCACGCCTCTTCCACCTCGCGCTGCTGGACCTGCGCCGCCGCGAGCACCACGAGGCCGATGGCCCTGCGCCGCGCGCGCGTTTCCGGATGGCCTTCGAGCGCGTCACGCGCGTGCTGCGCCGCCGCCTGGGGGCGGCCGAGGTCGCGGTAGCAGTGCGCCAACTCGTCCGCCAGGTAGGCCTGGTCGAAGTGGGCGATCCAGTCGGGATCGTCCGCCGGGTCGTCACCCGCCCTGTCGAGCGCGGTCTGCGCCCTGTTCGCGACCTCTTGACAGAGGTGCGCGTCGCCCATGAGCGCGTGCCCTCTCGCCTCCGCCGCGTAGAACATCGCGAGCGCGCGCTCCGGCACGTGCCCCCGTGCGCCCTCCTGCGCCGCCCTGGCGAGCTGGGTGATCTCGCGCGGGTTGCCGAGCTGCGCGGCGAGATGGCTCATCGACGCCGCCAGCACGTACCCGCCGTAGCCGCGGTCGCCCGACGCCTGCGCCAGCCGCAGCGCCTGGATGTAGTAGCGCTGCGCGAGGCCCGGCTGTCCCGTGTCGACGGCCATGTACCCGGCGAGTTCGGTCAGGCGCGCGACGGCCGCGAACAGGCGTCTGCCGACCGCGTCCGGATACGACCCCGCCAGCAGCCCCGACACGACGCTGTTGAGGTAGTGCACGACGACGGGACGCACGTGTCCGCTGCCGAAACGGTGGTCGAGATCGTTGAGCGCCGCCGTCATGGCCACGACCGCGTCCACGTCAGCGTGGCCGACGCGCGCACCCGACGACCGCTCGACTGCCGCGTCGGCGCCGGTGATCAGCCAGTCCCTGCTGGGCTCGACGAGCGCCGACGACGCGACGGACGACCCGGCCAGGAAGTCGCGGCGGCCGACATCGCTGCGCCACAACTCGCAGACCTGCTCGATCGCGCCGACGACCGTGGGTGCGAACTGCAGTCCCACGCCCGACGCGAGGTGCTTGCCGTTGGCCATGCCGATCTCGTCGATCGTGACCGTACGGCCGAGCTTGCGCCCGAGCGCCTCGGCGACGATGGCGGGCGCGCGC
This sequence comes from Streptomyces sp. NRRL F-5126, assembly GCF_000721265.1. GTDB lineage: Bacteria > Actinomycetota > Actinomycetes > Streptomycetales > Streptomycetaceae > Streptomyces. The sequence goes on from NZ_JOFZ01000001.1 coordinate 385,633, forward strand.
CCCCGCGGCTGCTGGCCGCGCAGCCACCGCGCCACGGACGTCTTGTCGTACCGCAGGTCGAGGCCGCGTTCGTGGCCGACCATGTTGACGCGCCGGGCGAGCCCGGCGTTGGAGCACGCCGCTTCCTGGATCAGCGCCTGAAGCCGTTCGTTCGGCTGGCGCGCGACGAGAGGTCTGGCTGCCAATGAATACCTCCTGTGCCCGCAGTGATCATCTCCGTGACACTGCCCTGCGGATATGCGGAGAATGCGGAAGTTCAGCGTTATTGATGACGTTCGCGCTGTTCACCGGGTGTGTCGGAGGCGCCGCCTGGGACGCTGGCGCCGACCGGTGCGCCCGGGACCGCCCGCCCCCGGCTGCCTCCGTCCCGGCCGCGCGTCCAGTCCCCGCAGAGGGCTACCCGCCACGGCGGCGCGGCCTCGCGCGCGCCCCCGGCAGTGCACCGGTGCGCCCCGGATGCCGGATCCGGCCCTTTCGCGAGCGGGGGCGCACGCCGTGACGGTCCGGTGCCGTAACCCGGCGTGGCGGCGGGAGTTGTGCTGTTCGTGGAAGAGAGCATCGGTGTCAAGGACGCCGCCAGGATCCCCGGTCAGCGCACGCAACTCCCCCTCGACAGCGCCGTGATGTACACGGAGGAACGCCACTGGGACGTTTTCCCAGGGACCTGGCTGGAGGCGGCAGGCGGCGCGGAGACCTGCTCCTGCGGGCAGCCGGAGTGCACTGCCCCCGGCGCGCACCCGGCGGGCGACGGCTGGGCGACGGAGGCGACCGGCAGCGGCGCCACGGCGCGCAGGCTCTGGGCGCGGCAGCCGATGGCCTCGGTGCTGCTGCCGACGGGGCGCGCGTTCGACGTGCTGGACGTGCCGGAGTCGGCGGGTTTCCTGGCACTCGCGCGCATGGAGCGCATGGAGCTGCCGCTCGGCCCGGTCGTGCGCACGCCCGACCGCAGGATGCTCTTCTTCGTGCTGCCCGGCGGCGCCGCGAAGGCGGCCGGACTCGTGCGTGCCCTCGGCTGGTCGCCGACGGCGATCGACCTGGTGTCGCGCGGCGAGGGCCACTACGTGGCTGCGCCGCCGACGCGGATCGGCGGGATGGGCGCGGTCCAGTGGGCGCGCAGGCCCACCCGGGCCAACCGCTGGCTGCCGGACGCCGATGAGATGATCAGCCCGCTCGCGTATGCCTGTGGACAAGAGGCACGAATGTCGTAGACCGCCCGTAGCCTGGTTCGCGAGCCTGGCGCACCGGGCACGCCTCCACCCGCTCTCCACCCGCTTCTCCCACCGCGGGCCGATGCCAGGAGCGTGCCCGGTGCATACGCTGGGCCCGTTCACGGGGGCGACGCACGGGGAGAGGTGCAGCAGGATGCCGGACCAGGCACGGCCGGAGAGCGGAGAGCCGCGGGGCCCGGAGGGTCCGCGGGAGGGGCGGCAGCGGCCCGACCAGCCGCGTGGCCCGCTGCCGCGGGAGGCGGCCGACCGCCCGGCAGGTCAGCCGTCGCCGGGGGCGGACGGCGCCGCGCCGGGCCGTGGGCCGGGTGGCGCCGGGCCAGAGACTCGGCGGCCGACGGGCTCGGTGGCGCCCGGGACACCGCAGGACCGGGCGCCCGAGGGCGGCCCCCGCGCGCGGGAAGCGGCCGGGCCGCCGGAGCAGCCGCCCGCCGAGGGCCGAGTACGGCCGGAGCCGCAGGCGCGTGCACGGGCGCACGCGCAAACGCGGCAGCCGGGGACGTATGACGCGGCGCCGAGACAGGGCGCGCGGGCGCCCGAAGGCGCCCCGTGGACGCAGGGGCAGGCCGCACAGTCGCCGGGGACGTACGGCGCCGCACCGGGTCAGGGGCCGAGCGGTCCGGGGCCGGAGGCCCGACGCCCATCGGCGGCGCGGGGCGGGCGCGGGGACGCGGTGCGCGTCGAGGGGCTGTGGAAGCGCTTCGGCGACCACGTCGCCGTCGCCGGCGTCGACCTCACGCTGCCCGCAGGACAGTTCATCGGCCTCGTCGGGCCCAACGGCGCGGGCAAGACCACGACGCTTTCCATGATCACCGGGCTGCTCAGGCCCGACCAGGGCCGGGTGACGGTCGCCGGGCACGACGTGTGGCGCGACCCGGCGGAGGTGAAGGCCCGCATCGGGGTCCTGCCCGAGGGCCTGCGACTCTTCGAGCGCCTCTCGGGCAGCGAACTGCTCGCCTACACGGGCAGGCTGCGCGGGCTGCCGGGCGCCGAGGTCGACAAGCGCGCCGATCAGCTGATCGACGTGCTGGGCCTGACGGGCGCGCGCGACAAGCTCGTCGTCGACTACTCGACGGGCATGCGCAAGAAGATCGGCCTCGCCGCCGCGCTGCTGCACAACCCCGAGGTCCTCTTCCTCGACGAGCCGTTCGAGGGCGTCGACCCCGTCTCCGCGCAGACCATCCGCGAGGTCCTGGTCAGGTACACGGGTTCCGGCGCGACGGTGGTCTTCTCCAGCCATGTGATGGAGCTGGTGGAGTCGCTGTGCGACTGGGTCGCGGTCATGGCGGCCGGCCGGATCCGCGCCCAGGGCACGCTGGACGAGGTGCGCGGGTCCGCGCCGTCCCTGCAGAACGCCTTCCTCGAACTGGTCGGCGCGCAGGGCCGCGCCGCCGGCGACTCGCTGGACTGGCTCGGCGGTGGCACGCGATGACGACCGGCACGTACACGCCCCCGGCCGGCTCCACGCACGCGCCCGTGGCCAAGGGCGCGCTCACGCCCACCTTCGTACGGCTCAAGCTCGCCCTCCTGCGCAACGGCCTGCGCCAGTCGTCCGGCAGGACGGTGGTGTGGGTGACATCGCTGGTGCTCGTCGTGCTGCTGTCCGCGGGCGTGCTCGTCGGGCTCGCCGCGCTGCGCGGCGTGGACGACGCGGCGGCGCCCGTCGTCCTCATCACGATGCTGCTGGCCATCGCGTGGGCGGTGATGCCGCTCTTCTTCCCCAGCGGCGACGAGACGCTCGACACCACACGCCTCGCGATGCTCCCGCTGCGCCCCGGGCCGCTCACGCGCGCGCTGCTGGTCACGTCGCTCGTCGGCATGGGTCCGGTGTTCTCGCTCTGCCTCCTGGCGGGCGCCGCCGTCGCGACGGCCCACGGCGCGGCGGCCGCGGTCGTCTCGGTGGTGGCCGTCGTCGTCTCGCTGCTGACGTGCGTCGGCCTCGCGCGGGCGATAGCCGCCGCCAACACCCGCCTGCTGACGTCGCGCAAGGGCCGCGACCTCGCCGTGCTCAGCGGCCTGGTGATCGCGGTCGGCATCCAGGTCGTCAACTTCGTACTGCAGCGCATCGGCAAGTCGTCAGGACTGTCCTCGCTCGACCCGACCGCGCACGTGGTGCGCTGGATCCCGCCCGCCTCCGCGTTCGGCGCCGTGCAGTCGGCGGGCGACGGCGCGTACGGGGCCATGGCGGGCCAGCTGCTGCTCGCGGTCGCGCTGCTCGTGGCGGTCCTCGTCATGTGGCAGCGGTCACTGGTGAAGCTGATGACCGCGCCGGACAGTTCGACGATCTCCGCGGCCGAGCCCAAGCGGCGCCGCCGCGCCGCCGGCCGTGCGTCGCTGCTGCCCGAGGGCAGGACGAGCACGGCGATGCTGCGCACGCTGCGCTACCTCGTACGCGAGCCGAAGACGAAGGCGGCGCTCGTGACGTCGCTGGCGATCGGGCTGATCGTGCCGGTGTTCAACGCGCTGGAGGGCGCGAGCACGATCTACTTCGGCTGCTTCGCCGCGGGCATGCTCGGCACGATGATGTACAACCAGTTCGGCCAGGACGGCTCCGCGTTCTGGATGGTGGCCATGTCCATCTCGTCGAGGCGTGACGCCTACCTGGAACTGCGCTCACGCGCGCTGGCGCTGCTGCTCGTGACGCTGCCCTACTCGGCGCTGGTCAGCGTGGTGATGGCGGCCCTGACGCACCAGTGGCACCGGCTGCCGGAAGTCCTCGGCCTGTCCTGGGCGCTGCTCGGCGCGCTGGTCGCCGCGGGCGCCGTCACCTCGGCCCGGCTGCCCTACTCGATCCCGCAGGAGAGCCGCAAGAACGTCGCCCCGGGCCAGACGAGCCTGGCGACGATGTCCCTGCTGGGCGGGATGCCGGCGGCGGCGCTCGTGGGCGCCCCGGTCCTCGGCCTCACGCTGTGGCTGCACCTGGCGGGCCACAACGCGTGGACGTGGCTGCTGCTGCCGGTGGGCACGGTGTACGGGGTCCTGATCGCCTGGGCGGGCCTGCGCACGGCCGCGCGGCCGCTGGCGGACAGGCTGCCGGAGATCCTGGCGGCGGTCAGCAAGGGCTGAGGCCTTGAGCCTGGTGCGGTCCGTGCGGTCCGTTCGGTCCGTGCGGGCCGCCCGGCCCGGGCCGCCGTCCTTCGTCCACGTTCCGTGGCGGGAAGGCGCACGGACCGCACATGCCCGGCCGGGCCCGGCCCGGCAGTCCGGGACTCAGGGCCACCGGGCCCTGTCAGGCGGTGTCAGGCGGTGAGTACGCCGTTGAGGAACGGTTCCGTCGCCGCGCGCCAGGCCGCCGGGTCCGCGTAGTGCACCAGGTGGCCCGCGTCGGGGATCTCCGCGTACGCGCCGTGCGGCAGCACCCGCACCATCTCCATCGCCTCCGCCCGCCCCAGCTCCCCGTCGATCCCGCGCACCACCAGCGTCGGGCAGCGGACCTGCGCCAGCTCCTCCCAGTGCGCGTCGAGCACCCACGCCTCGCGCGTGCGCAGCATCTGGCGGCGGGAGAAGACCGGCCGCCAGCCGTCGTCGGCGCGCCGCAGCATGTCCGCGTGGAAGTCCCCGCGCGCCGGGACCCGGACGCCCCCCAGCCATGCGTCCTCCTCGGCGAACCAGCGTCGGGCCGCGCCGAGCGAGGGGAACGGCAGCGGCCAGCTGCTGAACCAGTCCTCCCACTCCCGCTGCGACGCCGCGCCGAGCGCGGACGCCCGCATGTCGAAGACGACCAGGGCGCGCACGAGATCCGGCCGCCTCGCGGCCAGCTGCCAGGCCGTCAGCGCGCCCATCGCGTGGCCGATCAGCGTGACCGGCGCAAGCCCGAGCGCCTCGATCACGGCCTCGGCGTCCGCCACGTACGCCTCGCGCGTCAGCAGGCCGTCCGCCGGGCGCTCGCTCTCGCCGTGCCCGCGCTGGTCGAAGGCGACCACGCGGTGCCCCTCGGCCAGCCAGCGCGCCGTGCCCGACCAGTGGGACGCGCGCCCCATCAGCCCGTGGAGCAGCAGCACGCCCGACTCACCGGCGGCGGGGGCGGCGGGGGCGGCGGGGGCTCCCACGCCGCCCGCACCGTCAACGCCGCCCCCGCGGCCGCTTCCGCACCCGTACTCCCAGGCTGCGAGACGTAGGCCATCGGCGCCCGTCACTTCGGTCCGCCGTACCGCGTGCTGCGCGTACTGCTCCGGCATGCGACCTGGCACCCCCTTCGGTTCTGCGTGTCTTCGGTCTGTTCGGCCTGCTCGGCCTCGCCTGCCGTCTGCCTGGTCGAAGCAGTCGGAGCGATGGGAGGGATCGGAGGAATCGGTTCTGTGGCGTCGGCCGGCCGGTCCTGAGGTGGTCGGGATCAGGTACGGAGCGCCGTTCGGTGGGCATTCGCGGCTTTCGCCCCCGCCGTGTGCGTGGCACTGCCACACTCATCGCGGACGCGGTCGAACCTCTGTTGGTTCTGGCCCGATCTTATCGAACTCGTATTCGAACACGCGCGTCTCGCACGGAACATCGCTCATTCGAGTGACCACCTCACAGGGTTGACCGTCGGACGCCTGGGGAGATCTTTGACCGGGAGGCGGACCGCTCGGGGATGACGGTCCGAGGGGATTGACCCTGGGAGCTCGGGGCTCCGGGTCAGCAAAGGGGAGGACGGGCCCCGGTGCCGCTCAGCACCGGGGCCTCCACTCTGTTCACGGCCCTCTTGGTGGGCCGGCGCGCGGCACGACCCGCCGGCGGCCGCCCACGCGGCCCGCCGCCGGCGCCGTCGCCGATAGGCCCCACACGCCCCCACCCCCCACCGCACCAGCCCCCTGTTCGCCCGGCCCGCTCAGGCCGGACGGGATCAGCGCTTGGCCACGAACACGTGCGAGGCGACCTCGGCCCCCAGCTCGGCCGCCTCCCCGCTACTGCCGACGAGCACGCCCGCCGGCGACTCCGTCACGCTCACCACGGACCCGGGCTGCACGCCCGCGCGCCGCAGCGTGTACATGAGCTGCGCGTCCGTCTGGATCGGCTCCCCGATCCGCCGCACGATGACGGTCTTGCCGTCCCCGCCCGCGTCGAGATCCGCGAGGCTGACAAGCCCCGCGTCCAGGAACGGATCCACCTCGGACGCCTCGCCCAGCTCGTCGAGGCCCGGGATCGGGTTGCCGTACGGCGATTCCGTCGGATGCCGCAGCAAGTCGAGCACACGGCGCTCGACGGCCTCGCTCATCACGTGTTCCCACCGGCAGGCCTCCGCGTGCACCTGCTCCCACTCCAGGCCGATCACGTCCACGAGCAGGCATTCCGCGAGCCGGTGCTTGCGCATGACGCGCGTGGCGAGCATGCGGCCCTCGTCCGTCAGCTCAAGGTGGCGGTCGCCCGCGACCTGCACCAGGCCGTCGCGCTCCATCCGCGCCACCGTCTGGCTGACCGTCGGGCCGCTCTGATCGAGCCGCTCGGCGATGCGGGCGCGCATGGGGACAACGCCTTCCTCTTCCAGTTCGAGGATGGTGCGGAGATACATCTCCGTGGTGTCGATCAGTCCGGACATACGTGCCCCTTGTGGATTCGTTGCGGCCCTGCCCTCAATTCTGACGCATCCCACCGACAACCGTGCCGTGTCGTCGAACCCGCGAGCACATGACCGACGGAAAGCGACCGACCGCTCACGCACGGCTGCCGGGCGCGCCGAACCAGCGGGCGAGGCGCGCGTCCAGGTCGCGCTGGTCGTCGCCCACCCAGGCGACGTGGCCGTCGGGCCGCAGCAGGGCGCAGGGGACGTCCAGGGCCGCGTCGGGATCCGCGAGGTGGTCGACGCGGTCCGACCAGCCGGCGGCGGTCAGGCGCCCGGTGCGGTCGAGCAGCAGGCCGCGGCCGTGGTGCAGCAGATCGTAGAGGTGGCGGCCCTGGGCCACGTCGATGTCGCGCATACGGCGACCGAGCGGCTCGGGGCCGGGGCCCTCGCCGAAGTCGTAGCGGATGTCGATCGCGGTGATCTTCTCGATCAGGCGGCGGTTCACCTCGTCGAGGTCCATCAGCTCGGTGAGCAGCCTGCGCACGGCCCGCGGACCCGGCTCCGGGGACAGCAGTTCCATCTGGGCTCGGGTGTTGTCGAGCACCTCCGCGGCTACGGGGTGGCGTTCGGCCTGGTAGGTGTCGAGCAGCGTCTCCGGCGCCCAGCCGCGAACCTGTGCGGCGAGTTTCCAGCCAAGGTTGAAGGCGTCCTGGACGCCCAGGTTGAGGCCCTGCCCGCCGGTGGGCGGATGGATGTGCGCCGCGTCACCGGCCAGCAGGACCCGGCCGACGCGGTAGCGCTCGGCGAGACGGGTGGCGTCCCCGAAGCGGGACAGCCAGCGCGGGGAGTGCACGCCGAAGTCGGTACCGGCGACGGCGATGAGCCGTCGCCTGAACTCTTCGAGAGTGGGCGGCTGCGTGCTGTCGCCGACGTGGCCAGGGACGGGGACCACGACGCGGTGGGCCCCGCCGGGGAAGGGCCGGATACTGAAGGCCTTGTGTGTCTCACGCACCTCGGCCACCCTGGCGGCGACCTCAGCGCCCGGCACGCCCACTTCCATCTCGCCCATCAGCGTCTCGTTGCGCGAGGGCTCGCCGGGGAAGCCGACGCCGAGCAGCTTGCGCACCGTGCTGCGCGCGCCGTCGCACCCGACGAGGTAGCGGGCACGCAGCCGCTCGCCCGGATTACTCGTCTCGACGCTCACACCCTCGTCGTCCTGCTCGAACCCGGCCACCGCACAACCGCGCCGAACGTCCGCGCCCAGTCGGGTCGCGTGCTCTTCGAGCAGGCGGACGACGACCGGCTGCGGGATGCCCAGCAGGTAGGCGTGCGCGGTGTCGAGTCCGGTGGGCGCGGGTTTGTCGATGGCGGCGAAGAAGCCACCGGCCGGGCGGCGCCTGCCGTGTTCGAGGAGGCTGTCGAGGAGCCCGCGCATGGCCATCAGCTCGATGCTGCGGATGTGCAGTCCGACGACGCGGACGAAGGACGCGGGCTCGGTTTCCGCGTCCAGGACGAGTACCCGTACGCCGTGCAACCGCAGCTCGGCGGCCAGCATCGCGCCGGCCGGGCCGCACCCGGCAATGATGACGTCGAAGTCCATAGGAGGTGCCTTTCGGGAGTGCCGTGTTGTCAGGCGCTCCCGGCGACACCTATGACAGTCGCCAGGCCGTGACGGGAACGGGGAGCACCCACGTCGATACAACGTTCATGGGTCTCACCTCCTCGGGCGGTGTCACTGGCCCCGGCAAACTACAAGCCACGACATGGGCCCGTCCAATCCTTTTTCGCTGCGCTGTACGCGCGCGGAGGCCGCCGTACGCGGACGTACGACGGCCTCGGCGATCGTCAGTCGCGCACGAGCACGACGAACCTCTCCCACGCGGCGGGCTCGACGGTCAGTATCGGCCCGCTCGTCCGCTTCGAGTCACGCACGTGCACGGCGGAGGCGGTGTCGCAGGCGGCGACCTCGACGCATTCGCCGCCCTCGCTACCGCTGTAGCTGCTCTTGAACCAGGCCAGCTCGGTCATGTCACTCCCAGGAGTCCCTCGATGTGGGCCAGCGACTCACGCGGGGTGAGTGCCTGCGCTCGGAGAATCCCGTACCGCGACCCGAGCTCGTGGACCTTCACGTGGTCACTGTAGAGACGACTGTCCCCCTGCGCCTCGGCGTACGCCAGTCGGCGACCCGAATCCGTGTCGATCATAGTGAACGCACCGTCCAGGCCCGCATGGTCCTCCCGGTCGGTCGGCATGACCTGGACATCGACGTTGCGATGGTGCGCAAGGAGAAGGATCTGCTCCAACTGGCCGCGCAACACAGTCTGTCCACCGATCGGCCGGTGCAGCACCGCCTCCTCGATCAGGAAGCTGAGCAGCGGAGGCTGGCGCCGGGAGTAGATCTCCTGGCGAGCCAGACGCGCCATGACCCGCTGCTCGATCATCTCGTCGCCGAGGACCGGACGGCGCATCTGTAGGACTGCCCGCGCGTACTCCTCGGTCTGGAGCAGACCAGGCACAGCCTGAACCGCATACGCGCATAGGCCTACGGCCTTGGCCTCAAGCACGGCCATGTCCCGGAAGAACGCCGGGTACTGGGCCTTGGCGACCTCCTCCTTCATCGCCTTGAGGAGGCCGCCCGCGTCCAGGACCTCGTCCGCCTTGTCAATCGCGTGCGGCGACGGAATGCGGCGCCCCTGCTCGAACGACGCGATGCTGGAGGGCGAGTAGCCGACGAGCTTGCCGAACGCGTCGCGTTCGAGGCCCGCGCGTTGCCTTAACAGCTTCAGTTGCCGCCCGAAGGCGCTGACGACACCACCCGCCTCTCCACCGTCCGGCGTCGTGAAGTCCTCCATCACGGCGTCTCGTTCATCGGTGTCCACACCCGTCCCCTTAGCTCACTCGGCGTGCCTCGTACCCGTGCCGCACACACACCTACAAGGCCACCATGTCCGTGCGTCACCACTGGTCACGCTACGCCACCAACGAGACCGTGGTCGGCGTGATGGAGGAAATCGTGAAGATCGAGGAGCCGGTGGTGGAACGCGAGTTCGGCATGAGGTTCAGCTCGACTCCCCGAGGCGCCCGGCTGGCGCGGCGGCTGACCGCCCACCGGCTCAACGCCTGGGGCCTGCCCTACGACTCGACGGCGAACGAGACCGCACTCGCGATCGTGGCCGAGCTCGGCGCGAACGCCGTGCAGCACGGGCGGGTGGCCGGGCGGGACTTCCACCTGCTGCTGCGGCTGGCGGGCAACACCGTACGCGTCGAGGTAACCGACACCCGGCCGGAACGCGAGCCGGAGCGACGCATCCCGGCGTCGGACGCGCCGCTCGCGGAGTCGGGGCGCGGGCTCACGATCGTGGACTGCCTGGCGGATACGTGGGGCTGGTATCCGCGTCGGCACGGTCCGGGCAAGACGGTGTGGGCGCAGTACGTGCACACTGCACTGCGAACGTCAGAATGCCATCACCGGGCGATGTCGTAGGTCAGGTGCGTCGCGGTCGACGTCGGGACCACGCTCCGCTGCACGAGCCTGCGTTGCACTCCGGCGGTGGACAGTGGCGTCCCGGCGCCCAGCACGACGGGCGCGAGGTGCAGCGTCAACACGTCGACCAGCCCGGCGGCGAGGGCGGAGCCGACCGTGGCGCCGCCGCCCATGAGGACGACGTCGAGCTCCTTGTCGCTGTCGGACGACGCAGCCTCGGCACGCTCGCGCGCGGCGGCGACGGCGTCGGGCAGGCCGGTGGTGACGAACGTCCAGTCCAGGCCGCTTGTCCGCACCGACTCCGGCGGCGAGCTCGTCACGACGACGAACGCGGGCTTGCCGACCTCGCCGGCGCCGTACCCGGTCGTGTCGTCCCAGCCCTTCGGCCCGTCGACGATGTCGAAGAGACGCCGTCCGAGGATGACGGCGCCGGAGCGGGCGGTCCCCTCGCGCAGGATGCGGCGGTCGTCGGGGTCGTCGGAGAACGCCCACGTGTGCAGGGCCTCACCGCCGGTGCCCAGACCGTTGTCGAGGCCGGGATCGGGGCCGGTGACGAAGCCGTCGAGAGAGACCGAGATGTCAGCGATGATGCGAGTCATACCAGGGCAGACCCGATCGGCCGCCCGAATTCATCGCCTCGCGACGGGTTCCACCGCCAGTCCGCCCGCCGGGAGATCCGAGACGGCCCCGGATCAGGCGTTGGCGTTGCGGAGAGAGGCGGCCTGGTTCTGCAGGGCCGTCACCATCGCCTGCGCCTGGGTGGAAGGACGGGGCTGGGTCACGGCGACCGTCGCGCGCCCGGCCCAGGAGCTGTCGGTGACGGCCACGGCACGTACGCCTGTCGGCAGGGCCGGTAGGGCCACGTCCGGGATGACAGTGATGCCCAGGCCGGCCGCGACCAGGCCGAGGCGGGTCGACCAGCTGCGCGCGGTGTGGGCGATGCGGGGATCCGGCAGGGTCGGCCAGGCTCCGAACTGCGGCTCGCCCGCGGCGCCGTCCCCGGCGATCCAGTGCTCCTGGGCGAGATCGGGCACGGTGATGCCGACGTGGCCGGCGAACCGGTGCGTGTCCGGGACAGCCACCAGAAGATCGCCCTGGAGCACTGTGGTCTGCCGCAGTTCGCTCAGGTCGTAGTCCGGCAGGCCGTGGCCGACCCCGATGACCGCCGCGTCCAGCCGGCCGAGCCGCAGCCGCCGGAGCAGGGCGGGCGTCGAGGCCTCCGAAAGGATCACAGCGAGCCCCGGATGATCGGCCACCACCTGTGCCATCGCCCGCGGGACCAACGCCATGGCGGCCGTGGGGTAGGCACCGACAGTGAGGCGGCCTGCGAGCCGGTCACGCAGACCGGCGAGCTCCATCTCGGTCGCCGCGACGTCGGCGAGGATCTCCGTCGCACGGCGGATCAGCACCTGGCCCGCCGGGGTGAGTGCCACGCCTCTGCGCCGGCGGTCGAAGACCGGTGCACCTGCCGCCGCCTCCATGGCGGCGACCTGGCGGGAGACGGCCGACTGCGTGTAGCCGAGCATCTCGGCGGCCCGAGTGAACGATCCCGTGGCCGCGACCTGCTGAACGACGCGGAGGCCCGCAAGGGTGAACTCAGCCATGACCGCGAACCTACCATGCATGTTTGTCATGGAAACCGTGCGGAATCATCGTTGGACCGCATGGCTGGAGGCGGGCAGGCTGGAGACATGACACAGCGATTCACGCGAAACGAGCTCGTAGCACGACTGATCCGTGCGGGTGAGCTGGAGGTGTCGGGCGAGGACCCGGCCGAGACCGCGACGTACTTCGACACGGAGAAGTTCCGCTTCCACGGGCCTGACGGCTTCGAGAGCGACTTCGCCGGGCTCACCGCCTACTTCGACTCCGTGCGCGAGGCCTTCGACGACCGGGCGATCCGGCGCGGCATCGTGGTGGCCGAAGGTGACCACCTGGCTTGCCAGACATGGATCGAAGGCACCTTCGTCCGCGAGTTCACCCAGTCGCCGGCCGGCCCGCTGCCGCCCAACGGCAAACGCATCGTGTTCGACCTGATCAACATCTTCCGGTTCGACGACCGTGGACGCCTCGTCGAGGAGTGGGTACGCACGGACAACCGCGGCCTGCTGCGCCGGCTGGGCGCCGAAGGAAGCTAGCCGGGCGGCCGCCAGGGCGGCTTGGTTGCGCCGCCTGCGCACCCCGTTGCGGGTGTCGCCACCGGCACGCCATCGGGGCGCCCGGCGAGCAGGGCTGCCATGTGGTCCGCGCAGCGGATCGCCGCCTCGGCCATGGCGGTGCGGGTCACTCCGGCGATGTGCGGTGTGAGCAGTGCGCCGGGGACGCCGAACAACGGCGAGGCGAAGGCCGCGTGCTCGTGGCCGAAGGTGTCGACGGCGGCGGCTGCCGGCGGGTGCGCCGGGTCGCGGAGCGCGTCGGCCAGCGCCTGCTCGTCGACGATCCCGCCGCGCGCGGTATTCAGCAGGACGGCGCCCCTGCGCATGCTCGCCAGTTCCATTCGGCCGATCAGGCCACGGGTGGTGTCTGTGAGTGGCAGGTGCAGTGACACCACGTCGCTGGTGGACAGGAGGTCGTGCAGGGTGTCCGCGCGGCGGATCGGCGTCGGTACCGGATTGCGCGAGAAGTACTGGACGGCCATGCCCAGCGCGGTCGCGCGCGCGGCCAGTGCCCGTCCGATCCGGCCGAGGCCCACGACGCCCAGGGTCAGCTCTGCGAGTTGCGGCGGGGGAACGGTCGGTGTGCCCCAACGCCCCTGATGTGCGGCACCGTTGTGGGTGGCCAGGTCGCGGGTCAGGGCGAGGAGCTGAGCCAGGGCGAATTCGGCCACGGCGTCGGCGTTGGAGCCCGGTGTGTGCGTGACGGTCACACTGTGGCGGGCTGCGGCGGCCAGGTCGACGTGGTCGGTGCCCGCGCCTGCCCGGCCGATCACGCGGAGCGGGTGTGCCAGCACGGGGTCGGTGGCGGCGGCGATGAGCCCGGCGCGAAGAGGCGCACCCGCGCGGGACTTGACCGCGTCGTAGCCGCGCCCGTCGCGCACGAACTCGGCGGTCGTGGCCCGCTCGTCGAAGAGGTCGAAGTCCACGAGATCGACCCGGCCCGCCCACTTGGCCCGTGTGTCAGCCGAGTCGGTGATGCGCCGGAGGTTCAGTGTGACGTCCAGGCCGTGCCCGAGGAGGCGCTCCAGCTCACGGCCGAGGAGGTCCCCGGGCGCGGCGTCCAGCAACAGCACGCGCGCTTGCGCCCGTCGCTCCCCCATGCGCGTACGCCCCCCGTTTCGGTCCGCCAGCCTCGCAGCAGGACTTTATTGGGTTGAAGGGATGAAGTGCAGTGCGGTAGCTTCCAGTCGACCGTGACACCGCCCGAGGAGGTGAGACCCATGAACGCTGTATCGACGTGGGTGCTCCCCGTTCCCGTCACGGCCTGGCGACTGACATAGGCGTCGCCGGGAGCGCCTGACAACACGGCACTCCCGAAAGGCAACACCTATGTCCTCTCTTCAGTTCACCGCCGAATCGTCGTCGCACGGCATACTGGAACGTGACTTCACCGTGGGTGATGTCCCCGGCGTTCTCTGGTCACCGGCTGCCGGTTCCGATCGTGCGCCCCTGGTCCTGATGGGCCATGGCGGCGGCAACCACAAGAAGCACCCGGCCATGTCCGGACGGGCACAGCGCTTGGTGACGGGCTGCGGCTTCCATGTCGCCGTCGTCGACGCGCCCGGTCATGGCGATCGTCCGCGCACCGCGCACGACGAGGCGGAAATCGCCGAGCTGTTCCGGGCGCGGGCGGCCGGCGAGCCGGAGGGCCCGATCGTCGTCCGGTACAACGACCACTTGGCGCAGCTGTCCGTGCCCGAGTACCAGGCGACCCTGGACGCCCTCCAGGGACTCCCGGAGATCGGCGCCGAGGGGCCGGTCGGCTACTGGGGCATCAACATGGGCACCGCGATCGGCGTGCCGTTCGTGGCAGCCGACCCCCGGATCACGGCCGCGGTCTTCGGCCAGCACTGGCCCGACGTTCTGGCCGAGAAGGCGAAGCAGATCACCATCCCGATCGAGTTCGATCTGCAGTGGGACGATGAGCACATCTCGCGCGAGGAGGGTCTCGCGCTGTTCGACGCCTTCGCCTCGAAGGAGAAGTCGTTGCACGTGAACTCGGGCATGCACAAGGAGCTGCCCCGGTTCGAGGCCGACAGCGCGGTCCGGTTCTTCGCCCGGCACCTCGGCGGAGCCGTCACCGCGTCGGCGTGACGTCCGCGGTAGCGGCGTCCGGCTCGCATGCCGGGCGCCGCGACCGCAGTCCCGGCATGCGGGGCGCCACCATCAAACGACGTCCCACGGCACGGTGCAGGTCGGCTATTGAAGGAGCAGCGCCGTTGATCTCTACATGCAGCATCTCGGCACAGTAGCCAACAACCACGGACTGGCACGCAGGCCGCAGCCTCGGGTGGCCACACCGCCCCAACCCGGTGGTTGCCCTGCTGCAAACGCTGATCATCCACGACGGCGGCACATCGGGCGCCACTATCGATTTCTGCCCCTGGTGCGGACGACGCCTGCCCGCATCACAGCGGGACCGATGGTTCGACGAACTGGAACGCCGTGGGATCGATCCGTGGGAGGACGAAGTCACGGCCGAGTTCCAGGACGCCCGCTGGCTCGCCGCCCCGCCTCAGGGCTGAGGGGCCAGCGGCCGTCACGACGCTTGGGACTCGCGCCATTGCGCGGAATTGCCCTGCACCTCGGCAACGCTCGGGTGACGTACAGCCTCCAGCATGTCGTCGCCAAGAAGATCAGTGATCAGAGCCGGCGGCCCGAACACCTCTGTCGCGCTGAGGTCCCAGTCGGTCAGGACGAACCAGGACCCGTCCACGGGCCACCAGTGCGCGGGGAACTGCTTACTGGTAGTCCGATTGGGTCCGACACAGGCCTCATGGCGAGCCAGGCCCTCGTCCAGCCGCCCCCGGCGAGCCGGGATCGGGTCTCCGACGCTCTCGATCGCCGCCTGCGCCCAATAGCACTCCGTCCGAGGGCCTTCGGGGCTGTGGCAAGCGAGCACCCGGATCAGATGAGTCAGGCTGTGGCGGTCGATTTCCCCAGGAGCAGGCCCCTGCAGATCGTCGGGCAGGCCCAGCCCGTCAAAAACCCTCCAGCCCGGGGTGTACTGCCAGTCCTCCAGGCTCTTTCCGACGGGCGCCAGCATAGCGTTCCACCGCACTGGTTCACCCCTCAGGGTGAGGCTGTGCAGGACCCAGCAACGGTCGGGGAAGCCATCCTGGGGCTCATAGCCCAGGATCGCCTGGGGTTCCTCCAGGACGGCACGCATACCGCCCAGCGAATCGCTGTCCGGCATCAGCTCCATCGCAGACTCCTTTACCACTTCGATTCAGCACATCGGGTTAGAGACTCAAGCGACGAACTGAGTCCCGGGTGTCACCACCGGCACGCCCTCCGGGCGTCCGGCGAGCAGGGCGGCCATACGGTCCGCTCAGCGGAGTGCCGCCTCCGCCACGGCGGTACGGGTCACTCCGGCGATGTGCGGGGTGAGCAGGGCGCCCCGCCCTGTGCTCAGCCCCGCGCGTCCATCAGGGCAGTGACATAGGCGTCCAGCCGCTCCTCCACGGCTCGCGTCGTCAGCTCCGTCCTGCCTGCCTCCCGCCATGCCTGCGCCACCGACGACACCTCCTCCGAGCTTGCCAGTGCGTCCCGCACCAGCCAGTACAGCCGCTCATCCGCGGCGGCGGCCAGCATCCCGCCGGCCTCCTCGTACGCTTCGGCGAACCGCTGACCCCACACCGTGCCGTGCAGCAGCGCGAGAGTGGTGGCGCAGTGCGCCACATCGAGGTCCGCCGGGCCCCAGGAGGTCGCTGCCCAGTCGACGACGCCAGTGATCCGCGTGTCCGCCGGCCCGGAGGGGTCCGTGTCGAACAGCACGTTGCCGGGCTGGAAGTCCCGGTGCAGGAACCGCCCTTCGTAGGCCGGCGCCGGCACACGGATCACGTCGATCGCCGCGGCCCACGCCTGCGCGTCGGCCCCCTCGGGAACCACGACGGTGTCGGCGGTCGTCAGCGCCACATAGTCACGGGGCCGCTCGACGGGCCGCAGCGCGTGGATCGCCACAAGTTGGCGTGCCAGCAACGGTACGCGCGTCGCCAACCCCTCGTCGTCGAGCGCCGGTCGGCCCTCCAGATGCGTCATGAGGAGTGACGGGTACTCGCAGTGTGCGGCAGCCGGATCGACCGCGACCAGAGCAGGAGCCGGTACGCCGGTCCCGGCCAGCAGTGTCAGCGCGCCGACTTCCCTGTGCAGCAGGTCCTCGGCGCGCTCGACGTAGTACGGATCGACGAAGGTGCGCAGCACCAGGTGCCGGGTGCCACCGTCCTGGCCTCCGATGGCCAGCCTCCGCATTTCGGCGGTGATGCCGCCGCGCAGCGCCTCGGCCCCGACAATGCGCTCTCCGGGCTCCAGATACCGGCTCGCCCAGGCCAGCGTCAGAGGTCGAACGGCCGCTACCTCATCGTCGTCGTTGAACACCGTGCCACCCCACCACGCCGCCGGCTGCGCCCGCCAGCGAGTTACGGGTTCCGCACCATCGGCGCCGCCCCAAACCCGGTTGCGCGCTCCCTGGTGTCTGCCCGACCATCGGCTGCTGTGACCGCGATCCGTGACGAGCCAGCCCCCGCTTCCAAAGCGTCCCGCCGCTCCGTGGCGCTCGTCACCGGGGTCGGCCGGACCGTCGGCATCGGTGCCGCCGTCGCGACCCGGCTCGCGGAGTCCGGGTGGGACGTCGCGTTCACCTACTGGGCGCCCTACGACGACCGCATGCCGTGGGGCGCCGAGGCGGGCGCCGTCCGTGATGTGTCCGCCGCCCTCGCGGAACACGGCGGCGCCGCGCTCGCCGTGGAGGCCGACCTGGCCGATCCCGGCAGCGCCGAGCGGATCTTCGACGCGGTCGAGCAGGGGCAAGGAGGCGTGACCGCCTTGGTCATGTGCCACTGCGAGTCCGTCGACTCGGGCCTGCTCGATACCACCGTGGAGAGCTTCGACCGGCACTTCGCGGTCAACGCGCGCGGCACCTGGCTGCTGATCCGCGAGTTCGGACGGCGCTTCCGCGGCGACTTCGGGACGGGCCGCATCGTCGCGCTCACCAGCGATCACACCGTGCACAATCTGCCCTACGGAGCCAGCAAGGGCGCCCTCGACCGCATCACGCTCGCCGCCGCCCAGGAGTTCGCCCACCTCGGCGTCACGGCCAACGTGGTCAACCCGGGGCCGGTGGACACCGGTTGGATGGACGAGGGCCTGCGTGCGACGGTCGAGGAACGCACGCCCCTGGCCCGGCTGGGCACACCCCGGGACGCCGCCCACCTCGTGGACTTCCTCTGCTCACCGCGCGGCCAGTGGGTCAACGGGCAACTGCTCGCCAGCAATGGCGGGTTGGCGTAGCCCACTGAGGGCCGGGGCAGCCGGGGTCACCGCCGGTCCGGGTCGAACTCCAGCATCTGCGTCAGGCGGACGTTGTTGCCCGACGGATCGCGGAACGACGTGTCGATCCCGTACGGCTGCGCCGTCGGGGGGTCGTTGAACTCGACGCCGCGGGCGGACAGCTCCTCGTACGCGGCCTTGCAGTCGTCGGTCTCCAGGAACAGCGTCCCGCCGGCGCCCTTGGCCACCAGGTCCGAGAGGTGGGCGCTGCTCTCGTCGTCCAGCATCGGCTGCCCGGGTACCGGCATCAGCACCAGCGCGGGGCCGTCCCCACCGGGCGGGCCGACGCACAGCCATCGGAAGTTCCACGCCTCCATCGTCACGTCCGCCCGGACCTCCCAGCCGAGCTTGCGCGTGTAGAAGTCGAGCGCCTCGTCCTGGTCGTGCACCCAGAACTGCGCGTTGGCGATCTTGACCTTCGTCATGGCTGCTCCCAGCGTCGGTTGCCTGGAATCGACGCTAGGCAGTCGGCGCCCGCGTGTCTTCTCGAAACGTGCGGTTGCGCGGCCGTCCGTACGCCATGGCCACACAGCGCGGAATGCGCACGTGCCGTGCGGCGGGCGGGTGCGCCGCGCGGTAGGCCTGCGGGGGCATGCCGTACATCCTGCGGAAACTCGTCGTGAACGAGCTGATGCTCTGCACGCCCACGGCGACGCCGACCTCGGCCACCGTCCAGTCGGTCGCGAGCAGCAGGGCGGCGGCCCGCTCCAAGCGCCGGGTCAGGAGGTACTGGTGCGGCGACTCCCCGAAGGCGGCCTTGAAGGCGCGGCTGAAGTGGGCCCGGGAGAGTGCGGCGGCTTGCGCCATGTCCGCGACCGTGAGCGCATCGGCGTAGCGGGCGTCGGCGAGATCCCTGGCGCGCAGCAGATGGCGAGCGGTCGGTACGTGGGCCACGCCTCCCATTGTGCTGGGCCCGCGTCGGGGCCGGTTGACACCGGGAGGCTGCCGACCGAAGGTGATCCGCGGCACGCGCCAGTCCTGGTGCGTGCCGACCGGCACCGCAGGAGGGCCACGCATGGACGACCGCAGCACCGCAGACCGGTTCATCGGCGCCGCCATCGGGCTGCTGGAGCGCCTGCGGGACGAGGAGGGCGCGAGCATCGCGGCCGCCGGTGCGGCCATCGCGGACGCCGTGGCGGCCGGGCGGCGGCTGTTCGCGTTCGGCGCCGGGCACTCGTCGCTCGCCGCGCAGGACGTCGTCTACCGTGCGGGCGGGCTCGCCCTGATGAACCTGCTGTCCGTGCCCGGCATGACCGGCATCGACGTGCGGCCCGCGACGCTCGGCTCCGCGCTTGAGCGCGTCGAGGGGCTCGCCACCACCGTGCTGGACAGCTCGCCGGCCGCCGCGGGCGACGTGCTCGTGGTCGTCTCGCTCTCGGGGCGCAACGTCCTGCCCGTCGAGATGGCCGCGCACGCGCGCGAGCGGGGCCTGACCGTCATCGGCGTCACGTCCGTCACCTACGCGACCGAGACGACTTCGCGCAGCGCCACCGGCACCTTCCTCAAGGACCACTGCGACATCGTCCTCGACAGCAAGATCGCCGTCGGCGACGCCGAGTTGACGGCCGAGGGCGTCACCGCGCCGTTCGCGCCCGCGTCCACCGTCGTGACCAGCGCGCTCATGCAGGCCGTCATGGCCACCGCGGCCGAGACCCTCGCGGCTCGTGGCATCGAGCCGCCGCTGCTGCGCTCGGGCAACATCGACGGCGGCACCGACTGGAACCGGCAGATCATCGCGGAGAACGCCGACCGCATCTTCTGGCACTGAGCCGGGGCGGGAGCGGACGGCGGGGCGCGCAGGGTCAGCTGTCGTCGCGGAGCGTGCGCGCCAGGTCGAGGGCCGCGGCCACCCTGATCGTCACGTCCTCCGCGTACACCGCGTCCGACCGTTCGAAAGCGGATCTGCTGCCGCCCCGCAGGAACGTCACCACCCCGAGCGATCTGCCCCTGCTGCGCAGCACCGTGCACAGCGCGTGGACCGTGTCGGTGGGCCACTGGCGTGCCGCCGCCCATGTCGGGGACTGGGCGGGCGGCGACGGCGGGGCGCTCGTGCGCACCGAGCCGATCCGCTCCATCGCGCGCAGCGCCGGGTGGCCGTCCAGGTAGCGCACCGGGATGCCGCCGCCCGCGCTCTGCACGACGGGCCCCGAGCCGCCGGTCGGCGACGCGGCCGCGCGCACCAGCCGTACGGGCGCGTCCGGATCCGCCGCGTCGAGCGACGGCGCCTGGGGAGGGCCGGCTCCCGGCCTGTCGGCGACGAGGTCGACCAGCGCGTGGTCGGCGAAGCCGGCGAGCGCGAAGTCGAGGTAGGTGGTGGCCGCCTCGCGCGCGTCCTCGCACTCGGCGGCGGCGCGGGCCGCGCGGTGGAGCTGGTTGGAGCGGAACCGCAGCCGGTCCGCCTCCTGCGCCGCCAGCCTCGCCTCCGTCACGTCCGTGAACAGCCATCCGACGCCGAGCGGCACCGGCTCCTCCGCGAGCGGGGACGCCAGGCGCAGGAACCCGCTGCGCCAGCAGCGGCGCCGCTCGCCGTCCGCCGTGCGGATCGTCACCCACAGCTCGGCGAGCCCCGTCGGCGCGCCCTCCGCGAGCACGTGGTGGAGCGCGGCCTCCAGTTCCTCGACGCCCTGGACGACCATCTCGCCCAGCGGCCTGCCGAGCACCGTGGTGCGGCCGGAGCCGAGCGCGCGTGCCGCGTGCGTGTTGACGACCGTGGGGCGCAGGTCGACGTCGACGAGGACGACGCCCCACGACGCGTCGGCGAACAGCGCCTCGCTCAGGGCGATGGATCGCTCCAGGTCGATCTGGGCGTGCACCTCGCTGAACGCGCAGTACACGCCGGCGGGCTTGCCGTCGGCGCCGCGCACGCCCGCGGACTGCGTGCGCAGCAGGACCCGGCCGCCGTCCTTGCGCAGCAGCGCGAACTCGTGGACGTGCCGCCCCTCGCTGTCCATGGCGGCCATCAGGCGGGCCAGCACGTCGTCCGCGTCGGCGGTGCGTGCCGCCCAGCCGGCGAACCCGTGCCGCCCCACGGCCTCGGCGGCCGACCAGCCGAGTATCCGCTCGGCCTCGCGGTTCCAGTGGGTGATGACGCCGCCCGCGTCGAACGCGCACAGCGCCGCGTCCATGCCGTCGAGCAGCGCGGCGAGCAGGTCGGACCCGGGTTCGTCCGGGCCTGCCGCGTCCGTGGTCTCGCTCCGGGAAGCACTCATCCTGGCACCCCCTGCAGGACGTCTCCGCCTGTGGCCGCCGGCCGCGCAAGACCGATCACAGCCATCCACTGCGATCATTCCACTGGACGTGACGCGGCACACACGAGGTTCCCGAAAATCGTATCGCGCTCGCCTGTGGACAGTCCCGCGGCAAAAAACGCTTGTCGGCCGGGGCCGGGTTTCCTAGGGTTGCAGTACACGAGAAGGGAGGTGGTTCGGCAGATGTATGACAACCGGACGCGTGAGGTGACTGCGGGCTAGCGCCCGTTCGTCGCACTCTGTGCGGTGCCGGCTCCGCCGGCCGAAATCCCAAGCAGTCACCGACCCGCGGGCTCGCCGGTACGTCCGGCCGGCTCCCTCTCCGGAGGGACCCGAGCCCGCGGGTTTCTGCGTTCCCGCGACGTTGCGCGGGCGCGGGCGGGTCAGCGGCTGTCAGGGGCAGAGCCGCTCCACGCGCCAGCCCCGGCCCTCCTCCTGCTGCACGTAGCGCAGCCGGTCGTGCAGCCGGTTCTCGTGCCCCTGCCAGAACTCGACGCTCACGGGCGTGACCCGGAAGCCGCCCCACTGCGGCGGCACCGGCACCTGCTCGCCCTCGGGGTAGCGCTCGGCGAGCTGCTCGTAGCGCTCCATCAGCTTCTCGCGCGACGGGATCACGGACGACTGCTCGCTGGCCCACGCGCCGAGCTGCGAACCGTGCGGCCTGGTGCGGAAGTACGCGGCGGTCTCGTCGCGCCCCACGCGCTCCGCGGTGCCCGTGACGATCACCTGGCGCGCGATGCGGTGCCAGGGGAAGAGCAGCGAGACGTGCGGGTTGGCGGCGAGCTCGGTGCCCTTGCGCGACGTGTAGTTGGTGTAGAAGACGAACCCGCGCTCGTCGAACCGCTTCATCAGCACCGTGCGGGACGACGGGCGCCCGTCGGTGTCCGCGGTGGACACGACCATGGCGTTCGGCTCGGGCAGGCCGCGGTCGGCGGCGTCGCCGAACCAGCGGTCGAACTGCTCCATGGGCGTGGCGGCGAGGTCGGACTCGTGGAGGAGGACGGAACGGTAGTGCTCGCGCATGACGGCGGGATCCGGATTCTCGTGGGGCACGGGTGACATCCTGCCGCAGCGCGGAGCGCTGCGGCCCCCGGGCGAAGCCCGGGCCCGGGTGACCGGTACCCGTGCGGGCAACGCCCCGCCCCCCCGGTGGCCGCAATGGCTCCCGCCACACGGCCGCGGCTCGGCCGGGCCGGGCCCGTGGAGTGCGGCGCCCTCAGCGACCCCCGGGGATCGGGCCGCACGGCCCATGGGGCGCGGCGCCCCCAGCCCGTGGGCGCGAGTGCCGGGTCCGGCGGCGGGGATGGATCGCGACGCAGCGCACAGACCGGCCGGCGGCCGAGCGGACCGGCCTCGTGCCGGACGGCGACGAGGGCACGCGGGCCGGCGGCAGGCCGGGCGCGGCCCGCCACGGCACCCTGCGCGCCACACACGCGCGGCTGGTCGGCAGCGCGCCCCCTGGCCGCCTGCCCGGAGCTCGGCCGGGCACGAGCCGATGGGCCGGCGCCCCCGGCCGCCTGGCCGGAGTCCGGCCGGCACGGCCCAGGGGCGGGCGCCCCCGGCCCGGCGCCCCGGGCCGCTACCGCACCCACGCCGGATCGCGGCGTTCCATGAACGCCGCGATCCCCTCCCTCGCCTCCGCCGTCGTGAAGTACGACGCCGACCGCTGCACCAGGTCCTCCGCGTGCCGGTCGAAGTGTTCGAGCACCTCCGCGGTGAGGAGTTTCTTCGCCTCGGCGAGCCCGCGCGGCGACGCGCGGCGCAGGCCGTCGACGAGGGGCGCGAGCACCTCGTCGACGTCGTCGCCCACCGCCGTGAGCAGCCCCGCGGCCTGCGCCGCGGCCGCGTCGAACCGCTCGCCCGTCAGGTAGTAGCGGGACGCGGCACGCGGATCGACCCGCGGCAGCAGCGGCATCGAGATCACGGCGGGCGCGACGCCGATGCGGACCTCCGTGAACGCGAAGTCGGAGCCGCGGTCGGCGACCGCCATGTCGCACGCCCCGACAAGGCCGATGCCGCCCGCGCGCACGTGGCCGCTGATCCGCGCCACCACCGGCTTCGGCAGCTCGACGAGCTGCCGCATGAGCGCGACGAACGTGTACGGGTTGGCCGGGCTCTTGAGGTCCGCGCCCGCGCTGAACGTCGTCCCCGCGTGCGTCAGCACCACGGCGCGTACGGCCGGGTCCTGGGCGCACCGGGAGAGCGCGTCGGCCAACTCCCGTACCAGGCGCGCCGACAGCGCGTTGCGGTTCGCGGGCGAGTCGAGGGTCAGCGTCGTGATGCCGCGCTCGTGTGCGGAGGTGACGGCCGGCCCGCCGGGATCCGCCGGCCCGGCGCCCGTGCCCCGTGCTGTCGAATGTCCCGCCACGTGATCTTCCTTCGCTGTCGGTCGGCCTCCCCGGTCGGCGCCGGGGCCCCGGAACCCTTGGGATCACTGGGCCGGGAGACGCACAATGTATGCCCTCCCGGCCGTGTTCCCAGAGGGGTTGGGGCGGGCGCGCCGCTTCTCCCGGTGACCGCTCAGTTCCCCAGGGTCTTGAACTGCGTGCGGATCGCGCCGACGCTCGCGCCGATCACCAGCGCGATGGCGACGGCGTCCACCAGGGTCACCGCCTGGTGGAGTACGAGGAAGCCGGCGGTCGCCGCGATGGCCGGTTCGAGGCTCATCAGGATGGCGAACGTGGCGGCGGGCAGCCGCCGCAGCGCCAGCAGTTCGAAGGTGTACGGGAGGACAGACGACATCACGGCGACGCCCAGCGCGAGTCCGACGGTCGTGGGCGAGAGCATCGCGGAGCCGCTGTCGACGATGCCGAACGGCAGCGCGAGCAGCGCGCCGAAAGCCATGGCGAGGGCGAGCCCGTCGGCCTGCGGGAAGCGGCGGCCGGTGCGCGCGCTGAAGACGATGTATGTGCCCCACATGACCGCGGCGGCCAGCCCGAAGGCGATCCCGACGGGGTCGAGCGGCCCGATGCCGCCGCCCGCGACCCCGCTGAGCAGAACGACGCCGGCGAGCGCGCAGACGGCCCAGACCACGTTGACGAGCCGCCGCGACGCGATCACGGAGAGGGCGAGCGGGCCGAGCACCTCAAGGGTCACGCCGGCGCCGAGCGGGATGCGGTCGACGGCCTCGTAGAAGCAGCCGTTCATCGCGGCGAGCACGGCGCCGAAGACCAGCACGGTCGTCCAGTCGGCGCGCGAGTGCCCGCGCAGGGACGGGCGGCACACCGCGAGGAGCACGAGCGCCGCGAGGACGAGCCGCAGGGCGACGATGCCGAGCACGCCCGTCCTGCCCATGAGGGACACCGCGAGCGCGGCGCCGAACTGGACGGACACGCAGCCGGAAAGCACGAGGCCGAGCGCGCCGTACGACTGCCGGTGACGGCCGCCGCGTCCGCCGCGCGGGTCGGTTGAGACCGTTCCGGCCAGGGCGGGACCGGCCGCTGCCGGGACTGCCGCTGCGGGCCCGGCCGGGACCGACGACGCATCCACCGAAAACCTCCGACGCCATCCAGGGGCAGTACATTGCGTTGAACAAGGAGTCCAATGTACTGCCCGGCGGCAAGTCCGAAGGACACCGTATGCACCCTGCGGGTGCCACCGGGGTGAACCGCTGCCGCTCACACGGTCGGGTGACGTCAGTGGCAGGCCACAACGTCACGGTACCGGCCGCCGGCACCACAGCGGAACGGCACGCTCCGCCACGGAACGGCACACTCCGCCGCCGCGTCCGGCCCCGGCGTGCCACGCCCCGTCCGCCGCTCCGGGCGCCCACCCGTCGCCCGACCACCGCCCCTCACGGATGGCTCTTCGAGCCGCTTGCGAGTGCCCACCCTGCCCGCATCTCATCCGACGGACACGATCTACCCCCCTGCGCCCGAAGGACTACGCTCCGCTCCGTGGCCGACATTCAGATTCCCGCTGACATCAAGCCCGCCGACGGCCGATTCGGCTCGGGCCCCTCCAAGGTGCGCACGGAAGCGGTCGACGCACTGGCCGCCACCGGCACGTCCCTCCTCGGCACGTCCCACCGCCAGGCCCCCGTCAAGAACCTCGTCGGCGAGGTGCGCGACGGCGTCAGGAGCCTCTTCTCCCTGCCCGACGGGTACGAGGTCATCCTCGGCAACGGCGGCTCCACCGCCTTCTGGGACGTCGCGACCCACGGGCTCATCGAGAACAAGTCGCAGCACCTCACGTTCGGCGAGTTCTCGTCGAAGTTCGCGAAGGCGGCCAAGCTCGCGCCCTGGCTGGCCGAGCCCACCGTCGTCTCCGCCGACCCGGGCACGCACCCCGAGCCCACGGCCGAGCAGGGCGTGGACGTCTACGCGCTGACCCACAACGAGACGTCCACGGGCGTCGCCACGCCGATCAAGCGCGTGCCGGGCGGCGACGCCGGCTCGCTCGTCCTCGTGGACGCCACGTCCGGCGCGGGCGGCCTGCCGGTCGACATCACGCAGACCGACGTCTACTACTTCGCGCCACAGAAGTCGTTCGCGTCCGACGGCGGCCTGTGGGTGGGCGTCTTCTCGCCCGCGGCCCTGGAGCGCGCCGCGCGCGTGCACGGCTCCGGGCGCCACGTGCCCGAGTTCTTCTCGCTGCCCACGGCGATCGACAACTCGCAGAAGAACCAGACGTACAACACCCCCGCGCTCGCGACCCTCTTCCTGCTCAACGAGCAGCTGAAGTGGATCAACGGCCAGGGCGGCCTGGACTGGTCGACGCGCCGCACCGCCGCCTCGGCCCGCAACCTCTACGGCTGGGCCGAGGCGTCCAAGCACGCGACGCCGTTCGTCACCGACCCGGCGAAGCGCTCGGCGGTCGTCGGCACCATCGACTTCTCCGACGACATCGACGCCGCCGCCATCGCCAAGGCGCTGCGCGCGAACGGGATCGTGGACACCGAGCCGTACCGCAAGCTGGGCCGCAACCAGCTGCGCGTCGCGATGTTCCCTGCGGTCGACCCGGCGGACGTCGAGGCGCTGACGGCGTGCGTCGACTACGTCGTCGAGCGCCTCTGACCCACGGCGGCGAGCCGCCCGAGGGCCCGGCACCGGCGATCCACGGACCGCCTTCGCCGGGCCCTCGGCGTTTCCGCCGCGTCCGCTACTGCCGGTGCTTCCGTGGCGACGAGCGCCGCCGCCGCTTGAGGCCGAAGAACAGCAGCAGCACGACGAGCACCACCGCCGCGCCCACGACCGCGTTCCCCTTGGACGACATGCCGCCGGAGCCGGGCGTCGTGCGACTGCTTGTGTGCCCAGGGTGCGTATAGCTCCCGCCCTTCGGCACCGCCTCCTTGAGGTCCACCCGCTCGACCTGGCTGTCTTTCCCCTCGGAGCCGAACATGAGGGCCTTGCCGTCCCTCGTGTACGTCACCGACTCCGATTGCCCCTGGAACGGCGCGTCCACGGAGAACTTCGCGCCGAGGTGCCCGTCGTGCCACTGGTAGCCGTACGCGCCGAGGTACGACCGCAGCACCAGTTGCTTCCCGTCGGGCGAGAACGCGCCGTCCGTGACCCACGGGACGTCTCCGATCCGCCGGAAGATGTTCGTACCCGACGAGGTGAGGTGGGCCGGACCCTCGTACAGCCCGCCGCCGTCCTCGTTCTTCGACGCGATGTAGACGCGTCCGGTGTCGGGGTCGACCATCAGCGACTCGGCGTTCCTCGGGCCGTCCGCGTACTTCACCGTGAACTGCGTGGCGTCGACCGTCTGGTCCCCGAGGTGCTTCGGCTCGTGGAAGCGGTAGATCCACACGTGGTCCCAGGCGCCGTTCAGGTTGTCGCCGATGTCGCCCACGTACACGTCGTCGTCGGGGCCGACGGAGATCGCCTCGACGTCGCGCGGGGTGCCGACGCCGCGCATGGTGATCCGGGCGACGGTCTCGCCGGTCCTGGAGTCGACGGCGTAGACGTACGGGCCGTCGCCGCTGTCGTTGTGCGTCCAGTAGATGCCGGGGTGGATGTGGCTCGCGGCGAGTCCGCTGGACTCCGTGATGCGCGGGTCCTTGATGGTGAAGCTCTGGTCGGCGCCGCCGCCGTCCGCGAACGCCGTGGCCGCCGGGGCCAGTACGACCGTGGCGGCGGCCAGCAGGGCGGCGGCAACGGCGGAGGCGAGGGCCGCGGCCGCGCGGCCGAACCGGGACGGCGGGCGCGAGGGGCGCGGCGGGTGCGGCAGGCAGCGGGGGCGCATGCGCACAGCCTGCCATCCCCGGTCACGGCGCCGGGAAGCGCACGGGATGATGATCGGATGCGCTTCATGTTCGTCGGCGACTCCATGACCGTCGGCCGCACCCGCGACCTCACCTGGCGGCACTGGATGGGCCGGCACCTGCTGCACTGCCGCAGGTGCGTCGCCGGCGGTGCCGGTCATGCCGAGGTGGTCGGCCCATGGACCGGGCAGTACGAGGAGCCGGGGAGCCGGCGCGCGGGTGCCCGGTGCGGCGACTCGCCGCACCTCGCCGCGTGGGGCGAGGGCTGGCTGCACATGGCGGGCCGCGTGCGCGCCGCCGTGCGCGACCACGGTCCGGATGTCCTGCTCGTCTCCCTCGGCCTGATCGACCTGGGCTTCTACACGGACAGCGCGCAGACCATCGGGAACGTGCGGCGGTTCGTCGACGAGGCGCGTGCCGCCGACGCGCGGATACGGGCCGTGGTGCTGCCCGTCGTCCCCAACGTGCGGGCTCGGACGGACGTCCTGTTCGCGGCCGAAGTAGAGCGCTTCAACGGCCTGCTGGCCGCCACGCTCGGCGAACTCACCATGCCCGGCTCCCCGTTGCTCCTCGCGGCGCCGCCGACCGCGCCGCCCGTCTCGTACGACATCGGCCGGGACACGTACGACGGCACGCACCCCTCGCCGTCGGGCGAACGCAAGCTGGCAGCCGCCTTCGCCCACACCCTGCACGGCGCCCGCCCCCGGGCCACGGCGGCGCCGGCCGGGCTGCCGGCGGGTGCGGACAGCGCGTAGGTCCCGTCACGGCGGCCTCGCTCACGCACCCCGTACGGCGGCTGCGAGCGCGCGGTGTGCGTCCGCGGGCCTGTCCGCCGACAGGTGCAGGCGCCGCACGGTCAGCGAGGAGCCGTCGGCCCTGCGCAGCTCGGCCGGTTCCGCGAGCTCCACCACCAGGTCCGCCGTGCCCGCCACCGTGCACACCACGCTGCCGTCCCGGCCCGGCACCGGGCGGATGCCGCGCCCCGGCGCGGTCACCCACTCTCGGCCCACGGACGCGACGGCGGCGAGCGGCAGTGTGATCTCGTCGAACAGCCCGGCGCGCACGACGAGTTCGCCGGACGGCGTCACGCGGTGCGGGTTGCGCTTGGTGAGCGCCGTGAAGGCCACGCACGCGTCGACGACCAGCGCCATCCACACGATGTGGTACGGCTGCCAGGCCGGCGGCAGCATCGAGACGTCCATCAGGCCCTCGGTGAACAGCTCGCCCCCGACGACCAGGAACACCGTCGTGCGCAGCGCCGACGAGTGCGCCACCGTGATGTCCGCGGGACGCACGGCGGGCCGCCGGCCCCACCACCCCGCGAGGTCCCCCACCAGCCGGCGCAGCGCCCGCTCCCGTCCACCCGCGACCAGCACCGCGTCCGTCACGCCCGCCCCCCTGTGTCCTTTTCCGCCGTCTACTGCTTACGGGCCGCGCCCCGGTTCGGCGCGGACGGTGTTCCCGCCCCGCACGCCTGGCAGGGCCGCTGTGCGCCCGCGTCGCCCCTGACCTGCCCGCACTCGGGGCAGACGAGCTCCAGCATGCAGGCGGGCTCGCCGCCACCGTCGTCCTCGTGGCCGCTGTTGGCCGTCCTGCTGTGCTCGTCGCGCTCGTCCATCACGACCCCGTCCTCCCGTGCCCGCACGGCACCGCCCCTCGCAGCCTACGACCACCCGGCGTCCCGGCACACGGGCGAACGCGCTCTTGCCTTGAGTCCGCTCCAACGCGTTGGCTTGGGTCCATGGAGTACACGCAGCTCGGACGCACGGGCCTCGAGGTCAGCCGCATCGTCCTCGGGACCATGAACTTCGGCCCCCTGACGGACGAGGCCGACAGCCACACGATCATGGACGCCGCCCTTGACGCGGGCGTGAACTATTTCGACACGGCCAACGTCTACGGCTGGGGCGAGAACAAGGGCCGCACCGAGAAGATCATCGGCACCTGGTTCGCCAAGGGCGGCGACCGCCGGGACAAGGTCGTCCTCGCGACCAAGGTCAACGGCAACATGGCAGCCGGCGCGCCCTGGCCGAACCACCACCGGCTGTCGGCCGTCAACATCCGCCGGGCGGTCGAGGCGAGCCTCAAGCGGCTCCAGACCGATCACATCGACATCTACCAGTTCCACCACGTCGACCGGAACACACCGTTCGAGGAGATCTGGCAGGCCATCGAGGTCCTGATCCAGCAGGGCAAGATCCTCTACGCGGGCTCGTCCAACTTCCCCGGCTACAAGATCGCGCAGGCCAACGAGGCCGCCAGGCAGCGCGGCAAGGTCGGGCTCGTCAGCGAGCAGTGCCTGTACAACCTGATCGAGCGCCGCGCCGAGATGGAGGTCATCCCGGCCGCGCGCGAGTACGGCCTCGGTGTGATCCCGTGGTCGCCGCTGCAGAGCGGGCTGCTGGGCGGCGTGCTCCGCAAGGAGCGCGAGCGCGGCGGTGAGGGCGGCCGCTCCGTGAGCCGCCTCAAGGACTCCCCCGCCCTGCGCGAGAAGGTGCAGGCGTACGAGGACCTGCTCGGCAAGCACGGCATCGAGCCGGGCGAGGCCGCGCTCGCGTGGCTGCTGACCCGCCCCGGGGTCACGGGACCCATCGTCGGCCCGCGCACCATGGAGCAGCTGGAGTCCGGGCTGCGCGCCGTGGACCTCAAGCTCTCCGACGAGGTCCTGGCGAGCCTGGACGAGATCTTCCCCGGGCCGGGACCGTCGCCCGAGGCGTTCGCCTGGTAGTGCGCACGGCGTTCCGCGTCCTGTGCGTATGGCGACGGGGCGGGGCGGCAGCCCTGTCGGCTGCCGCCCCGCCCCGTCCGCCACATCGTCCGCGAAAAGGCGGCCCTCGGCCCTCGGTCGCGTCGGCCCTCGGTCGCGTCGGCCCTCAGTGCAGCGCGGCCGTCACCGCGACGATCGCGAAGAGCAGCAGCAGCACACCGGCCATGATCCGGTTCCGGGTATTCGGGTCCACGCTTCGAGATTAACCGCCCCGTCCCAGCGCCCACCGGGCGAGGGTCTCGTACCGGCGCGCCTCGCCCGGCGTCCGGCCGTCCGGCAGGTGGCTGCGGACGAGGCACACCTCGGCCACCTGCCAGGTCGCGCTCTCGACGGGTTCGAGCGCCGCCACGTACGGCCGCAGGTCCGCCCGGTCGGCTCGATCCGCTCCCCCGCGGCCGCCGCGTGCCCGTGCGAGCGTCACGTGCGGGTGGAAGGCGCGGTGCCCGCCCGCCGTCTCGTCCCCCGTCCCGGCCGCCCCGGCACGGCGGGCAGCGGCCGACGCGCGCTCGGCCAGCCGCCGCAGCTCGGGGATGCCGCCGGCCGCGCCCGCCCACAGGGTCGCGGCGCCGAACCGGCCGCCGCAGCGGGAACGGCGCGCAGCGCCCGGCCGCGCGCGCCAGCCGCTCGTCGAGCGCGGGAAGCACGCCGCCGTCGACCTCCCCGAGGAAGGCGAGCGTGAAGTGCCACGAGGCGCGCCCGGTCCACCGCAGGCCGCCGGCGCCCGGCAGCTCGCGCAGCGGCGTGACGGCGCGCGCCAGGACCGCCACGGCGTCGTCGGGCGGCAGCACGGCCACGAAGAGTCTCACGCCCTCCAGCCAAGCAGAGGACGCGAGCCCGCGGCCACACGCTGCCCGTCAGTGCGAGCGCCGCGGCCGTCCGTCAGGCCGCCGAGGCCAGTTCGCCCTCCGCGCGACTGCCGGGGCGCGGCACGAGCTCCACGTACGGCATCCCGTTGCGCAGGCCCATCTTCGGCCGCACTCCGATCACCCGTACCAGCACGCACCCGATCACCAGCGCCGCGATCAGCGTGACAGCGCCGCCCGCCGCGAAGCCGACGCGCGCGCCGAACGTGTCCGTCACCCAGCCGAGCAGCGGGCCGCCGATCGGGGTGCCGCCGACGAAGACCATCATGTAGAGGCTCATCACGCGGCCGCGCATCGCGGGCTCCGCGGCCATCTGCACGGTGGTGTTGGCGCTGATGTTGTTCGTCATGCCCATCATCCCGACCGGCACGAGGACCAGGCAGAACAGCCAGACGAACGGCGAGAACGAGACGAGCACCTCGAGCAGGCCGAAGGAGGCCGCCGCGAAGATCAGCAGGCGCAGCCGCGTCGAGCGCCTGCGCGCCGCGAGGAGCGCGCCGATCAGCGAGCCCGCCGCGATGAGGATGTTGAACAGCGAGTACATGCCGGCGCCGCCGTGGAAGACGGTGTTGGCGAAGGCCGTCAGCCAGATCGGGAAGTTGAACCCGAACGTGCCGACGAAGCCGACGAGCACGATCGGCGCGATCAGCTCGGGACGGCCCTTGACGTAGCGCAGGCCCTCTCTGAGCTGGCCCTTGCCGCGCTTGACGGTGTGCCCCCGCTGCAGCTCCCCGGGGCGCATCAGCGTGAGGCCGACGAGGGGCGCGATGAAGGAGAGGCCGTTGAAGAGGAAGGCGTAGCCGCTGCCGATCGACGTGATCAGCACGCCGGCGACGGCGGGTCCCACGAGGCGGGCGGTCTGGAAGTTGGCCGAGTTCAGGCTGACCGCGTTGCGCACCTGCTTGGGCCCGACCATCTCGGACACGAAGGACTGGCGCGTGGGGTTGTCGACGACCGTCACGACGCCGACGAAGAACGCGATGAGGTAGACGTGCCAGACCTGCACGTGTCCCGAGAGCGTCAGCGCCGCCAGGACGACGCCGAAGAATCCCATGGAGCCCTGGGTGACGAGCAGCAGCCTGCGCTTGGGGTAGCGGTCGACGATCACGCCGCCGTACAGGCCGAACAGCAGCATCGGCAGGAACTGGAGTGCCGTCGTGATGCCGACGGCGGCCGAGGAGTGGGTGAGGCTGAGGACCAGCCAGTCCTGGGTGACCCGGGACATCCACGTACCGATGTTGGAGACGACGGCGCCCGTCGCGAACAGCCGGTAGTTGCGGATCTTCAGGGACGAGAACATGCTGCCGGTCGCGGCCGCGTCCGGCAGGGCGCTGCCCGAGCCGGTGGTGCTCTTCCCGAGCCTCCCGGCGTGCGGGGCGGCGTCCTTCGCCCTCTCCGCGGAGGCGGCCGCCGAGAGGGCGGGAGCCGCGGGGGCGCCGGGGCCTGCGGAGGCGAGTCCCTCCGCGGCCTTCTCGACACTCCCGGCGTCGGCGCCGGCGTTCGCGCCATCGCCGGCGGTGGTGCGGCCGGGTGTCGCGGGGTTCTCGTGGTCGTGATCGTTGTCGTTGGCGGAGTTCGGTGCGGGGGCGGAGTCTGCTCCGGATCCCGTACTCAAAGTGCGTTCGCCTCCTCAGCGGTGACGCGATGGTGCGGCGACGCCGTCACGGCGGCGTTCTCGGGTGGCACAGGTGGCACACGCGGCAAACGTGCTCACAGATCGGCGAGCTTCTCGAGGACGGGGGCGGCAGCGCGCAGCTTCGCCCACTCGTCCTCGTCAAGGCCCTCGGCCAGGGACGCCAGCCAGACGTTCCGCTTGCGGCGGCTCTCTTCGAGCATCGCCTCGGCCTGCTCGGTCCTGCTGATCACCTTCTGCCGACGGTCCTCGGGGTGCGGATCCAGCCTGACCAGCCCCTTCGCCTCAAGCAGCGCCACGATTCTGGTCATCGACGGCGGCTGGACATGCTCCTTGCGCGCCAGCTCCCCGGGCGTGGCGGAGCCGCATCGGCGCAGCGTCCCGAGCACCGACATCTCGGTAGGGGTCAGCGACTCGTCCACACGCTGGTGCTTGAGCCGGCGCCCCAGCCGCATGACAGCGGAGCGTAGGGAGTTCACGGCGGCGTCGTCCTCGGCGCCGTGGGACAGGACAGGCATGTATTTAGAGTAACTCATTACTCAAGCTAAGTAGTACTACCATGCACCGGGTCGCGAGTGTCCTCGCGCACACATTTCACTCGTACGAGTGACGGTGTTCCGGAAAGCGACCCGCAGGTCCGTACCGGGCCCTGACCCTTGTCGACATGGGATCGACAGTGCTCAGCCTGCGGATCGACGGTGAGCTGCTCGACCGGATCAGGCACCACGCGGAAAGACGGGGGATGAGTGTGCAGGACTACGTCGTGAGAACGCTCGTGCGTGACGACTTCGACGAACGCTTCAAGGCCGCGGTCGACGAGACGGAGAAGTTCTACCGGTCGTCCACAGGCTGACCGGAGGCGGGGCCCGGCCCGCCTCCGGTCAGGCCCGGTCCGACCCGTCAGGCCAGGCCGAAGGCGGGCATCAGGTAGTAGAAGAGGAAGACCGCCGACACCACGTACATCGGCGCCGGCACCTCCTTGGGCCGCCCGAGCGCCAGCCGGAGCACGGTGAAGGAGATGAAGCCGATGCCGATGCCGTTGGTGATCGAGTACGTGAACGGCATCATCACCATCGCGAGGAACGCGGGGATGGCGATCGAGTAGTCGCTCCAGTCGATGTCCTTGATCGACGCGGCGAGGATCATGAACCCGACCGCCACCAGCGCGGGCGTGGCCGCCTGCGAGGGCACCATCGTCGCCAGTGGCGTCAGGAACAGCGACGCCGTGAAGAGCAGGCCGGTCACGATGGAGGCGAGCCCCGTGCGCGCGCCCTCACCGACGCCGGCCGTCGACTCGACGAAGCAGGTGCCCGCGGACGAGGAGCTCGCGCCACCGGCCGCGACACCGATTCCGTCGATGAAGAGGATCTTGTTGATGCCGGGGATCCGGCCGCGCTCGTCCGTCAGACCCGCCTTGTCGCCGACTCCGAGCACCGTGCCCATCGCGTCGAAGAACGACGACAGCAGCACGGTGAACACGAACAGGACGCCGGTCAGGACGCCGACCTTGTGGAAGCCGCCGAACAGGCTGATGTGGCCGACAAGGCCGAAGTCGGGCGAGGCGACGGGGTTGCCGGGCCACTTCGGCACGGTCAGGCCCCACGTCGTCACGTGGGCGACGGAGTTGATGACGAGCGCGAGCACCGTCATCGCGACGATGGAGATCAGGATCGCGCCGGGCACCTTGCGCACCAGCAGCGCCAGCGTGAGCATCGCGCCGAGCGCGAAGATCAGCACCGGCCAGCCGTTGAGGTGGCCGGTGCTGCCGAGCTCCAGTGGCACGGTGGTGTGGGCGGCGTCGGGGATGCGGGAGACGAACCCGGAGTCGACGAGCCCGATCAGCATGATGAACAGGCCGATGCCGATCGCGATGCCCTTGCGCAGCCCGCCGGGCACGGCGTTCATCACGCGCTCCCGCAGGCCGGTCGCCACCAGCAGCATAACGACGAACCCGGCCAGCACGACCATGCCCATCGCGTCGGGCCAGCTCATCCGGGGCGCGAGCTGGAGCGCGACGACGGAGTTCACGCCGAGCCCCGCGGCGAGCGCGATCGGCACGTTGCCGAACACGCCCATGAGGAGCGTGGTGAACGCGGCGGTCAGGACGGTGGCCGTGACGAGCTGCCCCCCGGCGAGCTGGTGCCCGTACATGTCGTGCGCGCTGCCCAGGATGATCGGGTTGAGCACGATGATGTAGGCCATCGCGAAGAAGGTGGCGAAGCCGCCCCTGATCTCGCGGGCGACCGAGGAGCCACGCTCCGTGATCTTGAAGTACCGGTCGAGGCCGCTGTGCGGGCCGGCGGGGGTGGGGGGCTGAGCTGCGGTGCCGACCGGAGCGGTGGCCGAGGGGGGCATGCGGGTGACCTCAGTCGTCGTCAGTGTGGAGAGCAGGACGTGTTCGGTCGTACTGGCTGCTCTCTTGGACTTTCATACGAGCAGATCAGGTCAACGCTCGACCGGAAACTGTTTCAGTATGAACAAAAGAACGTGAAGATCACCATCTCCGCGCGTAGATGCCCGTTCTACCAGGGCAGGAAGCCCGGAGCCGCCCACACACCGGCCTCGGCGATTCCTACGAACGGCCCACACCCCTCGGCGCCCGGGGCCGCCCCCATAGACTGACGCCCATGACCGGATCAGCGGCGAGGCCGCAACGCGAGGCGCCCGCGCCCCTCGAAGGCCCGATCGTCGCCACCGTCACCATCGGCACGATCATCTGGTTCGTGATGTTCCTCGGCCAGCTCCCGTTCTACGGCTGGTTCAGCGACCACGGCCACGCCTGGTGGATCTGGACGTGCCTGACCGGCGCCGGCCTGGGCTGCTTCGGCATCTGGTACGTACGCCAGCGTGACGCGGCGATCAAGCGCGCGGCAGCGGCCGCGTCGAACGCCTCGGAGCCCGACGCGCCCGCCCCGTCCGGAGACGACTCCACGCACTGACGGCGCTTCGCGATGGACCCGCACGACGTCGCACGGCGGACCCCTTCCGCGAGTACGAACCCAGGGGTGGCGGGCCCCTCCTGACTGATCACCTGCACGACCCTCCCTGGGCATGCGACCGGACGGCATACTGCGTGCCGGGGGCGACGAGGCATGGTGAGCGCAGCCAAGGTCGACGTGTGTGCCGTGACGCTCTCGCTCTTACTGCTGACATGCTGCTGCGGCTGCGTCACGACCATTCACCCGGGCATGACGCCCGCGCCGCCGCCATCGCGTCCAGGTGCACGGACCATCCCGCTCCCGACGCCCAGCACCTTCGTGAAGCGGCTCTCCGACGAGCCGGCATCCGGTGGCGTCAGCCTGCCCTGGCATTCCCTGGGCGCCGCACCGACAGGCGGCCGGCCCTTCGACGCCACAGTGGACGTCAGCTCCTGCACGCACTTCGAAGGCGTCCATTTCACTTCGAAGGCCGACAGGGTCGAGGTGGCCATGATCGGCACGAGGGGTCCGGAGCCGTGCACGGCTCAGAAGCTCACAGCCGTCGTCCGGGTGGCCTGGCCTTCCGACATGCCCGCGCACGGCACCGTTGGCCACGCGCCGACCGGCTGAGCGATCCGCCCGCTCGGCGCCCGGTCAGTGGCGGGTGGGGAGCGGGTCCGGGGACTGGTCGAGCGTCGCTTTCGATTCGTCGACCAGTCCGGTCAGCCGCGCGACCTCGGTCTCGGTCAGCTGTTCCGCGATCTCGGACGCCGCGATGTTGGACCGGAGGTGCTCGGGGCTGCTCGTGCCGGGGATGACGACCATGGAGGGTGAGCGGCGCAGCAGCCAGGCCAGGGCGATCCGAGACGGTGTGGCGCCCAGGCGCTCCGCCGGGCCGAGCAGATTCTGATGGTCGCTCAGCCGGCCGGCGGCCAGCGGGAAGTACGGCACGAAGAGGATGCCCTGGGCCTCGCAGTCGGCGAGTACCTGGACGCCGCTGCGGTCGAGCAGGTTGAAGCGGTTCTGCACTGCCGCGACGGAGGTCATCCGCTGCGCGCGGGCCAGCATCCGCGGGGATGCGCCGGACAGGCCGATGCGGCGGATCAGTCCCTGGTCGCGCAGTTCGACGAGCGTGCCGAGGGACTCCTCCAGCGGCACGTCCTGGTGCGCACCGGGAGTGTCGCCGACAAGTCGGAGGTACGTCAGCTCGCTCGCGTCCGTGCCCATGTCGGTCAGCGCCTCGTGGACCTGCCGCCTGACGGTCTCCGGGCGGCCGTCGACGACCCAGGACTTGTCCGGGCCACGCTCCGCGCCGACCTTGTTGCCCACGATCACACCCTCGGGGATCGGGCCCAGGGCCTGCCCGATCAGGCGGTTCACCGTTCGCGGCCCGTAGGCGTTCGCGGTGTCGAAGAACGTCACGCCCAGTTCTACGGCCAGGCGCAGCACCCGCCGTGCCGCCTCGGGGTCGTCCGGAAAGCCCCAGACCTTCGGGCCCGCGAGCTGCATGGCGCCATATCCCACACGATTCATCATCCGCCTCCTGTATCAGTGATACGACATAGCACGTATCACTGCACGTTCAGTGATACGCCTCCTGGCGTATCGTTGCAACATGGACGACGCGAAGGCCCGCAGCCGCCGGCGGATCCTGGAAGTGGCCGCCGACCTCCTGGAGAGAGAGGGCGCCCAGGCGCTCTCCACCCGCGCCGTCGCGGCGGCGGCGGGCATCCGGGCCGCCTCCCTGTACCAGCTCTTCGGCGACAAGGACGGGCTGCTGTCGGCGCTGGCCGTCCACGCCTTCGACCTCTATCTGGCCGAGAAGCGCACCCGGGCCCCGAGCGGCGACCCGGTCGACGGCATGCGCCGCGGATGGGACGGGCACGTCGGCTTCGGCCTGGAGCACCCCGCCTTCTACCTGCTGATGTACGGCTCCGATCGCCCCGGGCGCCGCCCGCCCGCCGCGCAGGAGGCGCAGGAGCTCCTCATGGTGTACCTCGGCCGCGCCGCCTCCGCCGGGCGGCTGCGGGTGGCGCCCGCTCTTGCCGCCCAGCTCCTCCTGGCCGCGGTCACGGGCGTGACGCTCTCCCTGATCGGCATCCCGGAGGGCGACCGCGATCCGGAGGTCTCACCCCGCATGAGGGAAGCGCTCGTCGACGTCCTGACCACCGGCCCGGGCCCGGAACCGGATACGGACCCCGCACTCGCCGCCAGGGCCCTCGCACTCGACGCCACCCTCGGCGGGGCGGCGCCGGACGCCGTCCCCCTCCGCCCCGTCGAGACCGCGCTCCTGCGGGATTGGCTCCGGCGCCTCGCCCGATAGGGGCGGGGCCGTGAGCCGGTGTGGCTGACGGCCCCGAACGCGTCACGCGTCGAACCACCTGGCCCGGGCCAGTTCCTCCGCGCGGGTCGGGTCTTCGAGGAGCGCCGCCACCTCGAAGCGGCGCGGCCACTGGCCCGCGGCCCAGGCGAGGCCCGCCGCGACGCCCTCCAGCGTCGCCGCGTGCAGGGTGCCGTCCGCGGTGCGGCGCCAGTCGAGTTCCGTGTCGCCCGCCGGGCCGCGTACGACGAGTTCCTCGTGCTCCATGTACGCCGCCGGTGTCGCCGGGCCGAGGAGGGCGCGGACCGAGTCGGGGACACCGTGCTCGTCGCCCTCCGACGTCACCTCGCCGAAGCCCGCCGCCGCGACCGACTCGCTCAGCCGCCGCACCTGGAACAGTTCCGCCAGGTCGGCGCAGCGCGCCGGGGACACCGGCAGCAGGGGCGTGGTGCCCGCCAGCGGCAGCAGGTCGGGGACGTCCGCGACGACCGCCTCCGTCGCGTCCACAACGCGCACCTCGCCGTCCACCACCGCGCGCAACTCGTCGGGCAGCGTGACCTGTTCCGGGTCGAGGTCGGCCAGCGCCGTGTAGAGGGCGCGCAGTCGGTCCGGGCGCACCGGGCGGTCCTGGTCGGCGAGGCGGCCGAGGAGTTCGGCCGCGCCGCCGGGCTCCGCGAGCAGCGCGGCCGCCGTCGTGCGCACGCCGAGCGCGCGCAGCACCTCGGCGTCGTCGAAGCCGGTCGCGTCGACGGCGTCGTACAGGCCGTCGAGGAGCGGGTCGCCGCCCGCGGCCCGCAGCCCCGCGGGCCGCCGGCCGTCGAGCACGGGGTGGTCGCGCAGCCACCAGGCCGTGTACGGCCGCACGGACTCCACCGTGCCGTCGGGCAGCAGGACGCGGACACGCTGGGTCAGCGCGTCCCGCAGCGGCGGACGCGCCAGCAGCGCGAGCGCACGCGGCCACGCGTCGTCGTCGACGAGGTCGAGGTCGCGCACGGCGGTGATCTCCGTCGCGACGGGCGGCACCGGCGATTCGGGCAGCCGGTCGAGCACGTCCTCGCACCACACGTCGACGGCGTCGAGCAGCCCCGCGTCGTCCGGCTCGGCGAAGTCGCCGCTGCGCGGCTCCAGTTCGTCCGGGTCGAGGACGACGTCCGTGGCGCGTACGAGGGCGAAGCCGGCGAGCACGCCGCAGGCGGCGAGCGGCTGCTCGCCCCACCGCTCGGCCAGGTCGGCGTCCACGAGCGCCAGTTCGTCCTCGCGCATGACCTCGGCGAACGGGGATCCGGGCAGCACCAGCTCACCGGCGGGGGCGAGTTCGCCGTCCTCGTCGGGCAGGGCGAGCGCGCCGAGCCAAGGCTCGTCGCCCGGTTCGAGGCGGGCGTCGCGCACCAGCCGCAGCACGGTCTCCGCCAGCTCCTCGGCGCCGGGCGCGGCGGCGTCCTCGTCCCAGACGTCGTCCGCGTCGAGGGACGCGGCGACCGCCGCGCGCACCTGGGGCGTCGTCAGGACGGCGCGCGGCGTTGCGGGCAGCGCGCCCAGCTTCTCCAGCAGCGGGTGCACGGCGTCCGGGTGGGCGACCTTCAGGCCGAGGCGACCGAGGTCGGCCGCCGGTTCGGCGGACGGCTCGGTGTCCGGCAGCGGCAGCAGCACCTGGCGGGGGCCGATCGTCGTACGGCCCGACGCCAGCGGCACGGGCAGGCCCGAAAGACGGTCCGGGTCGACGCCCGCGAGCGACTCGTATAGCCGGTGCCACCACTCGGGGGTGCGTGCGGCGCCCGCGATGCGCTCGATCGCGTCGCCGAGCGGCAGCCGTCCGACGCCGAGCGTGCGCAGCTCGGCGCGGCGCTCGAACCCGCCGGGCAGCAGCGTCGGCAGCACCTGCGCGAGCACCCGTACGGTGCCGGCGCCCGCGCCCTCCACGACCTCCGCCTCGAACGGCCGCAGCGCACGCAGCTCCTCCGTCGCGACGGCCGGCGCGAGGAACGCGACGCGCGGCAGCCGCTCAAGGATCGCCGCGCGCAGCGCGCCGTCGAGCTCGCCCTTGCCGAGCGGTCCCGGCACGAGGTCGATGGTCCCGGTCGAGACGGGCTCCCAGGAGGCCAGCAGCTCCGCGTACGCGCCGGCGGCCTCGGCGACGAGGAAGTCGGTGAGCGGGCCCGGCGCGGGGTGGCGACGCGCGGTGTCGAGCGGGAACGACGCGATGAGCAGGGCCGGCACGCCGAGGGGTTCGTCGGTGGGCGTGGGGGCGTGCACGACGGGCGCGGTGCGGGGGCGCGCGGGCGCGCCTGCGCCGCTGCCGTCATCGCCGTCGTCGCTGTCGTCGTCCTGGATGGGCACCGCCCACGTCACCGACCAGTGCGGGCGCAGCCGCTCCTCGGTGGGCCGGTCGGCGAGCAGGCGCCCGTCCACCGTGCCGTGCCGCCGCACGACCCGCCAGGTGCGGGCGTCGGCACCGTCCTCGATCCGCACGAACGGGCCGTCGTCGACGCGGCGCAGCACGCGCTCGCCGCGCCCGGTGTGCTCGGCGTCGTCGGCATCGTCGGCGTCCGACTCGACCACGATCTCGTCGAGGCCGGTGAGCGCGAGGAGGAGCGAGTCGTCGATGTCCGCGAGGAGCCGCCGCACGAGGTCGAGGGCGGTCCCGTCGCGCAGCGGCAGGATCACGGCGGTGTCGTAGCCGACGGGCGCCCCGCCCTCGGCGGGCAGCGGGAGGCGCAGCAGCGGCACGTGCCCGTCGCGCCGCCTGATCTCGTCGGCCAGACCCGTGCTCTGCTCGGCGCTGCGCCGGGCCATGGACTGCGCGTCGGTCAGCGACCAGCGCACGCCGCCGGTGCGGCTGACGACGGCGGGTTCGTCGCTGACGGCGAGCACGGCGGCGAAGCCGACGCCGAACCTGCCGACGGCGGTGTCCGCCTCCTCCCGCTTGGCGGAGGCGCGCAGCGTGGACAGCGATTCGACGCCCGCGGCGTCGAGCGGGGCGCCGGTGTTGGCGGCGACGAGGACAGGACCGCCGTCGTCGTCGCCGCGCCGCAGCGTCAGCCGCAGCCGGCCGGGCACGCCGGCCCGCGCGGCGGCGTCCGCGGCGTTCTGGGCGAGCTCGACGACCAGGCGGTCGCGGTAGCCGCCGAGAGCGAGGTCCTCCTCGGCGTTGGCGTCCTCGCGGAACCTGGCGGGGCTCGCCGCCCAGGAGTCGAGCACCCCGCGCCGCAACCGCGCGGTCCCGAACGGGTCTGCCCCCTCGGTGGTCCTCACGCTCACGATGTGACTCCGCTCTGTGTCCGGCTCTCCGACGAGAACGCGCTTCGCTGTGCGGCCCGAAGGTACCGGCCCCTACCCAGTGACCACACGCCGCACTCCCCCGACGGCGGGGCCCGCCGACCGGCTGCCGCCGGAGTACAGGAGTAGAGGCCCGGCCGACCGGCCGGCCTTCGCGCCCACTGCCGGGGCACCGCGCCGTGGCAACGTCCCCGCGCCGGGCCCCGGGCACGACGAGACACGTCACCGACTGCATCGGCCGGAGAGCCGGCCGCCCGGCGACCGCGAGGACGGACGGCCTCGCAGGCCGGGCACCCGGGCGTCGTGTCAGGCACGGGACGCCAACGGACCGGTCGGCCGAAGCGGGTCGTGGAGGTGGCGGGTGGTACGGATCCCACTCGGACGGCCCCGATCGGCCGCCAGGCCGACGGGCGGGCACCGGCAGCGCCGCGCCGATACGGGCGGCAGACCGCCTCGGGGCCGGGCGGCAGGGTCGAAGACCACGACAGGCCACCAGGCCGGGCACGTACTGGGTCCCGCCAGGCCCGGGGGCCCGGGTCCGGGGGCCAAGCCGGGGCGGCCGCCCCGACCCCCGGCCGGGCGGCTCAGCTGTGGCCCAGGTCCTCCGTGTCGTCGGGCTCGGCCGCCGTCGCGACGGAGCCCTCCTCGCGGGACGGGTGCAGCGGGAACTCGTCCGCGCCCACGGTGTCGAGCACCGGCGGCGCCGGGACCGGGGGCTTCGGCATGACGGCCGCCTCGGAATGGCCGCCGCAGCCGTACGCGAGCGAGACCACGTGCCCGTCCGCCGACGAGAACTCGTTGGCGCAGATGCCGAAGGCCTGGCGCAGCGACCCGCCGAGCGGCACCAGGAAGCCGCACGAGGCGCAGGGTGCGGGTGCGGCCTGCGCCATCGCGGTCTTCGGGCCGTACTGCTCCTCCCACCGGTCGGCGCCCACGTGCAGCCCGTATCGCGAAAGGACACGCGGCCTGCCCATGCCGAGCTCCTCGGCGACCGAGGCGATGCGGGCGCGCGCCGGCACCGTCGTCGGCAGATCGGGCGTGTTGAGCTCGGCGTCCTCGGACTCGACGAGCTCCGCGACCGTTTCCGACGCCATCACGGGCGCGGGAGCGGGCGCGGGCTCCGGCAGCTCCGCGGCCGGGGCCCGGCCCTCCGGCGCCGCGGTCGTCCCAGGGCCCGCTTCGCCCTCCTCCACGGCCTCGCGCACGGCCACGGGGCCGGGCGCGTTCGGCGGTTCCTCGTCCTCGCCGGTGTAGCCGGGTTCGAGCCGCAGGTCGTCCGCCTCGGTCGGCAGCAGGTCGCCGGGGCCCATGTCGCCGGGGCGCAGCCGCTCGCTCCACGGCACCCACTCGGGGGCGAGGAGCGCGTCGGAGCCGGGGAGCAGGACGGCCTCGTCTACGGTGACGGCCTTGGCGCGGGACGCGCGGGCCACTGTCACCGCCCAGCGCCAGCCCCGATAGCCCGTCTCGCGGCACTCGAAGAGGTGTGTGACGACCCGGTCGCCGTCGGCGACCACCGAGACGTGCTCGCCCACGATCCCGGGCGCGGCCACCTCCTCGGCCACCGACCGCGCGAGGTCCACCGCCTCTGCGCACAGGCGGTCGGGGGTACGGCTTCGCATCGTCGCAGCACTCACAGGTCTCGCTTCTCTCCTACGCCGTAGCAGCACGGGTGCGCCGACCGGTAACGGTGTGCGGGCCGAAGGCGGAGCGGACCAGGGGGCCGCATCGACGTCCTTCGCCCGACCGGCTTCCCGGGCGCACCTCGACGTTGTCCACAACCATTGTGCGGGACGACGACAGGGCGCGCGGCCGCGAGCAACCGCCGGTGGCGCGCTACGCACGCTACCTCCTCCTTCGCCCCCGGCCCACCTGCACGCCGTCATTCCCATACTTCGGGCCCCGTCGCAACACAGCCGTGACCCTTCCGCGCACCCGTCCCGCCGCGCTGTCGCGTACGAGATCGGTTCGCTCACGCGGAGCGTGGGGCACTATGACGGAGTGGCAGCCGTCAGGTCGTCCGACGCGTCCCGCCCGCTCCGCAGGACGGCGCGGGTGATCGGTCATGCCCTGTACATGCCCATCACGGGGCCCGCGAAGGGCGTCAGGAAGTTCTCCAACGCCCACGGGGCCGGCGAGTCGGGGCTCGGCAGGCTGATCGAGCTGCACGCGGTCAACGGCGCGGGCGACGTCATGATCACCGTGGCGCTCGCGTCGACCGTCTTCTTCTCCGTGCCGACGGACGAGGCGCGCGGCCGCGTCGCCCTCTACCTCGCCATCACGATGGCGCCTTTCACACTCCTCGCGCCCGTCATCGGCCCGCTGCTCGACCGGCTGCCGCACGGGCGCAGGGCCGCCATGGCGATCGCGATGCTGGCCCGTGCGGTCCTCGCGATCGCGATGTCGGGGGCGGTGGCGACGGGCGGCATCGAGCTGTACCCGGCGGCGCTCGGCTGCCTCGTCGCGTCGAAGGCGTACGGGGTGGTGCGCAGCGCGGTCGTGCCGCGGCTGCTGCCACCGCAGTTCCCGCTGGTCAAGGCGAACTCCCGGGTAACGCTCGCCGGGCTGCTCGCGACGGGCGTCGCGGCCCCCATCGGAGCAGGTCTGCACCAGGTCGGCGTGCAGTGGCCGCTGTACGGGGCGTGCGTCATCTTCCTCGGCGGCACGTGGCTGGCGTTCTCCATGTCGCCGAAGGTGGACTCCGCGAAGGGCGAGCGCACCGCGCACCTGGTGGAGTACGGGCACCGCCCCGAGCCGCGCCGCGCGCACACCGGCGGGTTCCGTGACGCGAAGAGCACGCGCACCGGCAGGTTCGGGTCGTCCGGGCGGACGGACAGGCCGCCGCGGCCCACACTGCGCACGGTCGGGCCGTCCGTGCTGCACGGCCTCCAGGCCAACTCGGCGCACCGGGCGCTCTCCGGGTTCCTCACCTTCTTCCTCGCCTTCCTCCTGCGCGACCACCCGCTGCCGGGGCTCGGCGCGGCGATCTCCCTCGGCATCGTCGGCGTGTCGGCCGGTGCGGGCAACGCGATCGGGACGGCGGTGGGCGCGTGGCTGAGGTCGCGCGCGCCGGAGCTGATCGTCATCGCGATGCTGCTGCTCGCGCTGACGGCCTCGGTGCTCGCCGCGCTGTTCTTCAGCGCCGTGATGGTCGCGCTCGTCGGCGCGGTCGCCGGCTTCTCGCAGGCCCTGTCCAAGCTGTCGCTCGACGCGACGATCCAGCGCGACGTGCCCGAGGAGGTCCGCACGTCGGCGTTCGCACGCTCGGAGACGGTCCTGCAGATGTCCTGGGTCGTCGGCGGCGGCATCGCGATGGCGCTGCCGCTGAACGCCTCGCTCGGCATGTCGGTCGCGGCGGCCGTCATGGCGGCCGGTGCCGTCGCCGCCGTACGAGGGCTGCTGAGGGCCGCCCGGCGCGGCGCGGCACACCCCCGCGCGGCGTGAGCCGGGTGGACCGATAATCTTCGCCCATGACCGTTGCGCTCATTCCCGCCAAGGCCCGCAGGGCCGGCGTCGTCCTCGGTGCGGTGTCCGCCGGGCTCCTCGCACTCTCCGCCTGTGACAAGCCGACGCCCCTCGCGACCGTGACGGTCGGTTCGGGCTCGGTCCACACGGAGGCCGCCTGCTACAACGACGGCAAGGCGATCTCGAACAGCACGGCGCAGAAGTGCCTGGCGGCGAAGGCCGACAAGGTCATCACCGTCGGCTCCGACGACACGGTCGGCTTCGGCGTGGAACCGGCGCTCGTGGACGACGGCAACGGCTGGGCGCTGTTCCTCAACGGTCAGCAGGCCGAGGCACAGCCGTCCACCGCCACCTACCGTTCGATCCCGGCCGCGTCGTTCTTCCAGCCGAGCCAGACGACCGGTCAGACGCCGAAGTCGGTGCAGGTCGCGATCGT
The DNA here is from genome assembly GCF_000721265.1 of Streptomyces sp. NRRL F-5126. Taxonomy (GTDB): domain Bacteria; phylum Actinomycetota; class Actinomycetes; order Streptomycetales; family Streptomycetaceae; genus Streptomyces. Next base: position 430,434 of record NZ_JOFZ01000001.1, read on the forward strand.
GGAGAGCAACAAGACGAACCCGTCGATCCGGGGCATCTGGCACTTCGAGCTCAAGATGAAGAACTCCGACTGACGTTCCGGCTGACGAGTTGAACGCGTTGGACGCGCCGGCGGCGGACGCACCGGGCGGGCGCGGCCGCGTGCCGCGCGTGCTCGTGGTGACGGCCGTACAGGTGGAGGCCGAGGCGGTCGCCGCCGGAACGGCCGGCGCTACCGGCGCCGCCCGCAGGCCGCGCGTCGACGTGCTGGCCGGCGGCGTCGGCCCGGCGGCCGTCGCGGCCGCCACCGCGACGGCCCTGGCCGGCGCCTCGGCCGCGGGCGACCCGTACACGCTGGTGGTGTCCGCGGGCATCGGCGGCGGCTTCGCCCCGCACGCGCCGCTCGGCTCGGTGGTCGTCGCCGCCGAGATCGTCGCCGCCGACCTCGGCGCCGACACCCCCGACGGCTACCTGGCCGTCGAGGAGCTCGGCTTCGGGCGCAGCACGCACCGCCCGCCCGCGGCGCTCGCGGCGGCGATGGCCCGCTCCCTCGCCGCCTGCCCCGACTTCCCCTCGCTGCTCGCGCCCGTCCTCACCGTGTCGACGGTGACCGGCACGGCACGGCGTACGGTCGAACTGGCGTCGCGCCACCCGCGCGCCGCCGCCGAGGGCATGGAGGGCTTCGGCGTCGCGGAGGCGGCCGCCGTGCACCGCCTGCCGTGCGCGGAGGTGCGCGCGATCTCCAACACCGTGGGCCCGCGGGACCGCGCCGCCTGGCGCATCGGCCCCGCACTGGCGGCGTTGAAGGGCGCGTTCTCGCTGCTCAACCCCGTATTCGAGGAGACGTTCGATGACCGCCGACCGTGACAAGCCGCTGCAGCTCGCCTACTCCCCCTGCCCCAACGACACCTTCACCTTCGAGGCCTGGGCGCACGGCCGCGTGCCGGGCGCGCCGGAGATCGACGTCACGTTCGCGGACATCGACATCACGAACGGCATGGCCGAGCGCGGCGAGTTCGACGTGCTCAAGGTGTCGTACGCGGTGCTGCCGTGGGTGCTCGGCGAGTACGCGCTGCTGCCGTGCGGCGGCGCGCTCGGCCGGGGCTGCGGCCCGCTGGTCCTGACGAAGGAGCCGGGCACGGACCTGACGGGCAAGGTCGTCGCCGTGCCGAGCGAGCGGTCCACGGCGTACCTGCTCTTCCGGCTGTGGGCCGCCGCGACCGTGCCGGGCGGCGTGGGCGAGATCGTCGTCATGCCGTTCAACGAGATCATGCCGGCGGTCAGGGACGGCAAGGTCGACGCGGGGCTCGTGATCCACGAGGCGCGCTTCACGTACCAGAACTACGGGTTGCACTCGCTGGCGGACATGGGCGAGCACTGGGAGTCCACGACCGGGCTGCCGATCCCGCTCGGCGCGATCATCGCGAAGCGGTCGCTGGGCGCCGAGACGCTGCGCGCGCTCGCCGACGCCGCGACCGCGTCCGTACGCATGGCGTGGGACGCGCCCGAGGTGTCGCGGCCGTACGTGCTCGAGCACTCGCAGGAGCTGGAGCCGTCCGTCGCGGACCAGCACATCGCGCTGTACGTCAACGAGTTCACGGCGGAGCTCGGCGACGAGGGGTACGCGGCGATCCGCGGCCTGCTTGAGCGGGCCGCGGCGGAGGGCCTCGTGCCGCCGGTCGCGGAGGACGCGCTGCGCTTCGTGTAGCTCCCGGCGCGGGCTCCGGCTCAGACGTCCAGGGCTCAGACGTCCAGGGCTCACACGTCCAGTTGGTCGGCGACCGCGCGCAGGAGGCCCGCGATCTTCCTGCCGTGGGCCTTGTCGGGGTAGCGGCCGCGCTCCAGCATCGGGGAGATGTTCTCCAGCAGCGTGGTCAGGTCCTGCACGATCGACGCCAGCTCGTCGGGCCTGCGGCGCTGCGCGGCAGCCACGGACGGCGCGGGGTCGAGCAGGGTCAGCGAGAGCGCCTGGTCGCCGCGTTGCCCGGCGACGACGCCGAACTCCACGCGCTGCCCCGGCTTGAGGGCGTCGACCCCGGCAGGGAGCACCGACGAGTGCACGAAGACGTCACCGCCGTCGTCGCGGGAGAGGAAGCCGAAGCCCTTCTCGCCGTTGTACCACTTGACCTTGCCGCTGGGCACGTCTGTCCTCATCCTCGAACTCGTCGGGGCGCCAGGCCGTGTCCGGCATGTGCCGCCCGGTCGGCGGCGCCTGGCGCGCGGAAGAAAAAGAAATAGGGAAACGCTCCGAGGAGCGCCGCAGAGCACTGTGGCGGGCCCGCGCCCGCCGCGACCAAGGCTAGTGCCCCGGGACGCCGCACGTAGCACCCGTTCGCAGGGAACTACCCTGGTGCCGTGACTGCTACTCCTGCATCCGCGACCACCGGTCCCGGCGACGGACTCGTCCGGGCCGGCGGGGTCCTCTTCATCGTCGGCGCCGTGGCCACGCTGGTCACGGTGGCGCCGCTCTTCCTGGGCACCAAGCCGTTCCCGACCGCCGCCTACCTGGTCTGCATGCTGATGGCGGTCGGCTTCGTGGTCGCTGCGGCGGGGGTCATGCGGTCGATCGGCGCGCAGCGCCGTCAGGCGAAGTCCTTCGTCCCTTCGGCGTCCGCCGCCCGGGTGGACGCGGCGTCCCCGGCGGCCTCCGGTGAGGGCGCGGGCGACGGCACGGCCGCGTCCGCGTAGCCGCGTCCGCCCGCGTGGGCGGTGAGCCACGCGGGGAACGCGCCGAGGCCGTCGAGCACGACGTCCGCGCCGGCCTCGCGCAGTTCGTCCGCGCCGCACGGGCCCGTCGCCACGGCGACCGACAGCGCGCCCGCAGCGCGTGCGCCGCGCACGTCGCCGGTGTGGTCGCCCACGTACACCGTCGCGCCGTACGCGCGCAGCGCCTCGGCCTTCGCCTCGGCCCACAGCGATCCGACGACGGCGTCGGGCACGATGCCGAGGTGCGCGAGGTGGAGCTCCGCGTTGGGCCGGTGCTTCGCCGTCACCACGATCGCCCGGCCGCCCAGCGCCTGGACGGCGGCGATGGCCTCGCGGGCGCCCGCCATAGCGAGCGTCGGCTCGATGGCGAATGTGGGATACATCTCCCTGTAGCGGTCGGCGACGGCCTCGATCCGATCGGCGGGGAACCACTCGGCCAGCTCCTCGGCGAGCGGCGGCCCGAGCCGCGTCACGGCGAGGTCGGCGTCCACGTGCACCCCGGTCTCGGCGGAAAGCGCCCGGTAGGTGGCGTGGATGCCGGGCCGTGAGTCGATCAGCGTCATGTCCAGGTCGAAGCCGACGGTCAGCGGCGGCGCGGGGCGCGGGTGGGTCTGCGAAGCCATGGTTCCCATTGTGCGGGTGCGACGGGCGAGGCCGCCGTGGCGTCCACGGTGCGGTCCTGGGCGGGGCTCGCCTGAAGGCCTCTTGATCGGGCTGGCTAGACTTAGGCTCACCTAACCACGACCCGTGCGTGGCCCTTGGTCCGTCCGTCCCGGCGGCCCGTCCTGATTGGTTGCGATGTCTGCCGTTGCCCCTGCGCCCCCGGGCGGGTCCCACGACGAGGCCTCCCGCGCGCCCGCGTCGGCGGGCGGCGGGCGGCGGGCGCCGGTCGCGCGGCGGGTCGTGTGGACGGCGGTGGCCGTGGTGGCGCTGGCGGCGGCGGTGGTCCTGAGCCTCGCTGTCGGCGCGCGGGCCGTGCCGCCCACGACCGCCGTCGACGCCCTGCTGCACGGCGGCCACAGCGCCGACGCCGAGGTGGTGCGGCAACTGCGGGTGCCGCGCACGGTGCTCGGGCTGATGGTCGGCGCGGCGCTCGCCCTCGCGGGAACGGTTCTGCAGGGCATCACCCGCAACCCCATCGCCGACCCCGGCGTGCTCGGCATCAGCCAGGGCTCGTCGGTGGCCGTCGTGCTGGCCATCACGCTCGCGGGCGTGCACACGCTGAACGGGTACGTCTGGTTCGCCTTCGCGGGCGCCGGGGCGGCGTCGGTCGCCGTGTACGCGATCGCCTCGCGCGGGCGCGGCGGCGCGACGCCGGTGAAGCTGGCGCTCGGCGGCGCGGCGATCAACGCGCTGCTCGTGGCGGTCACCCAGGCCGTCCTCACGACGAACGCGGCCACGCTGGAGGAGTTCCGCTTCTGGCAGGTGGGTTCGCTGACCGGGCGCGGGAGCTCGGTCGCGGGCGAGGTCTGGCCGTTCCTCGTGGCGGGCACCGTGCTCGTCGTGTACGTGGCGCGCGGCCTGGACGCGCTGGCGCTCGGCGACGACATGGCGGTGGGGCTCGGACAGAACGTGGCCGTGGTGCGGATCGTCGGCGGGATCGGCGCGACGCTGCTGGTCGGCGCGGGTGTCGCGGCCGCGGGGCCGATCGCGTTCGTCGGACTCGCCGTGCCGCACATCGCGCGTGCCTTCGTGGGCACCGATCACCGCTGGGTGCTGCCGATGGCGGCGCTGATCGGGCCCGTGATGCTGCTGGTGTCCGACGTGATCGGGCGGATCGTCTTCCCGCCGGGCGAGGTGCCCGCGGGCGTGATGACGGCGCTGATCGGGGTGCCGTTCCTGGTGGCGCTCGTGCGCAGGAAGGCGGTGCCGGCGTGACGGCGCCCATGACGACGGCACGGGCGGACGCGAAGGGACCTGGCCGCGCCGGGACGCGGCGCTTGATGCGCCCCGCGGGCTACCGGGTTCTGCGCCGGGGGCGCGGTTCGTTCCTGCTGCACCGGCGCTCCGCGCTCGTGGCCGCTGCGCTGCTCGTGCTGCTCGCGCTGGTCTGCGTCGCGTACCTGTGCGTGGGCGACAGCTTCGTGTCCCCGGCGCGCGTGGTGCCGGTGGTGTTCGGCGGCGGACGGCCGCAGGACCAGCTGATCGTCGGCACGCTGCGCGAGCCGCGGATGGTGCTCGGGCTGCTGGTGGGCCCGGCGTTCGGGGTGGCGGGGGCGCTGGTGCAGACGGTGGCGCGCAACCCGCTGGCGAGCCCGGACATCATCGGCATCAGCCAGGGCGCGGGCGTCCTGACGGTCGGGGCGCTGACCTTCGGGGTCACGTCGTACACCGTCCTGCCGTACCTGTCGATCGTCGGCGGGCTCGCGGCGGCCGGGCTCGTCTACGCCTTCGCGTGGCGCCGCGGGCTGCACGCGACGCGGTTCGTGCTGATCGGCATCGGGTTCTCGATCGCGCTGAAGTCCGTCATCACGCTGCTCATGACGAAGGGCGACGTGCTCGTCGCCCAGCAGGCGCAGGTATGGATGACGGGATCGTTGAACGGGCGCGGGTACGACGAGGCGGTACCTGTGGTGATCGCCCTGGCCGTGCTGGCACCCGCGGTCGCGTGGGCGGCGTACGCGCAGCGGACGGTGTCGATGGACGACGACACGGCGACGAGTCTCGGCATCCGGCTGAACCGGGTGCGGCTGGGGCTCGTCGTGACGGGCGTGATCCTCGCGTCGGTGGCGACGGGCGCGGCGGGCCCGGTGGACTTCGTGGCGCTGATGGCGCCGCAGATCGCCCGCCGGATGACGGGCACGGCGCAGATCCCGCTGCTGACGTCGGCGCTGACGGGCGCGGTGATCGTGGTGGCGGGCGACCTGCTGGCGAAGACCCTGTTCTCGCCGACGGAACTGCCCGTCGGCGTCCTGACGGCGGCGGTCGGCGCGCCGTACCTGATCTGGCTGCTGATACGGCGGAGCGGCGCGGGGACGCGCGCGACGGGAGGCACGGCATGAGCGACGGCGGAGCGGCCGCGGACCAGGACACGCGCGCGGCGGGTGCGGCGAGTTCCGCGCCGGCCGCGGGGGCCGGTGTCCGGCTGGCGGCGCGCGGGCTGACGCTCGCGTACGACGACCGCACGGTGGTGCGCGAGCTCAGCCTCGCCGTCCCGGACGGCAAGGTGACGGTGATCGTCGGGCCCAACGCGTGCGGCAAGTCGACGACACTGCGCGCGCTCGGACGGCTGCTCAAGCCGCGGTCCGGGTCGGTGCTGCTGGACGGCGAGGAACTGGCGTCCCTGCCCACGCGGCGGATCGCGCGCTCGATCGGCCTGCTGCCGCAGTCGCCTTCGGCGCCGGAGGCGATCACGGTCGCCGACCTCGTCTCGCGCGGCAGGCAGCCGCACCAGCGGTGGTGGCAGCAGTGGTCGGACGAGGACGAGCTAGCGGTCACGGCGGCGATGGAGCGCACCAACGTCACGGACCTGGCGGAGCGGCCCGTCGACGAGCTGTCAGGCGGCCAGCGCCAGCGCGTGTGGATCGCGATGGCCCTGGCCCAGGAGACGGACCTCCTGCTGCTCGACGAGCCGACGACGTTCCTCGACATCGCGCACCAGGTGGAGGTACTCGACCTGGTGCGCCGCCTCAACCACGAGCGCGGCAGGACGGTGGTGATCGTCCTGCACGACCTCAACCAGGCCGCGCGCTACGCGGACCACCTGGTGGCCATGAAGGCGGGCAGCGTCGTGGCGGAGGGCGCACCGGCGGACGTCGTGACGGCAGAGCTGGTGCGCGAGGTCTTCGGCCTGGACGCGGTCGTCATCGACGACCCGGTCACGGGCGGACCCCTGGTCGTCCCGAGCACCCCGTACGCCCCACGGGGGGCCACCGCGCCCGAGCGGCGCCCAGGCTGACGCGGGCGCCCGCGCCGCGTAGCCGGGGGCGCCGCGAGGATCGGCTCCCGGGCCGTCCGCCCGGACCTGGACCTCGGCCCGGTCGCACCCCGCGCGAGGGCGCGGCCGCCGACGGCGGTGCCCCGGAGCGTGACAGCGGCGCGCGCCACACCGCCGGGACCAGCTGCCGGGCCGTGCCGCCGGCCTCGTCGCCGTCCGCCCGGCGCCCCGGGGCACGGCTCCCGCATCGTCATCGGCCGCCGTCCGCGACCTCGTTGACCGCCTCGGACCCCGGGCCATCACACCCGTCGCGCCGCCCAGGGACTCCGGGCCACGGCTCGGAGCAACCGCCGCCGGGACGGGCGCCTCGCAACCCGACCAGGAATCCCGGCGTGGGCCGCCGGCCACATCGCCGCTCGCCGGCGCCCGGGGCACGGCCCCCGCATCGTCATCGGCCGCCGTCCGCGACCTCGTTGACCGCCTCGGGCCCGGGCCATCACACCCGTCGCGCCGCCCATGGGCTCCGGGCCGGTCCAGGGCGGGCCCGGCGGCCGGGGCGCGAACGTGCCCCGTGGCGCGCGGTGGGATCCGCACGGCCCCGCGGGGATCAGCGCACCCGGCGTGATCTCCATACCAGGAACAGCGCCGACGCCACCGCCGCGACCCGTACCACCACCGGCCACGTGTCCGACAGCGCCTGGCCCATGGCACCGTCGGGGATCGGCTTGCCCCAGCGGTCGTTGAAGCGGCCCCACAGCCAGACCACGCCGGCCGCCACCGACACGCCCGGCAGCCAGAAGACCGCGACCTTCGCCTCGTTCCTCGTCAGCGTGCGCGAGAAGTAGGCGAGCACCCAACCGGCGAGCAGCGCCCAGATGTTGCCCAGTACCGCCCCCACGACCAGCAGTGCGGCCGTCACCAGCAGGAACGGGTTCGTCAGGCCGCGCCCGGCGCCGGCGACCGCGCCGCCCCTGCGCCACCACTTGCGCGCGGGCTCCTCGACGACGGCCTCGTCCACGGCGGCCTCCGCCGCCGCGCCCGCGGCCGGTGCCTTCTCCAACGGCGCCGTCTCGCCCGTGCCGCCGTGCGGCGGGCGCAGTATCTCGGGGATCTCGACGCCGCCGACGAAGCCGCCCACCCGCATCTGCCCTGGGCCCATCGCGCCCGTGCCCGGGCCCGGCTGCATCCGCCACCAGTCCGTGCCTGAACCGGCGCCCGCGCCCCGCTCGTCCATCCCCGCGAGGTGCGGGCCCGAAGGCGCGGACGGCGCGGACGGCCCGGCCGATGACAGCGGCTCGTGCGCGGTCTGCCGCGGCAGGTCCGCCGAGGCGGGACCGGACTGCGCCGCCTTGCCCGCGGCCGTGCCGACGACCGCCTCCGGCGTGCCGAGCTGCCCCAGCAGCCGCTTGATCGCGGCCGGGCTGTCGCCCTCCGGCGTGCCCCGCCTGCGGTCGATCTCGCTCCGCAGCGAGGAGACGAGTCTCATGCGGTCCCCGGAGGGGAGTTGCCGCTGATGGGCCACGTCGCCGACGCGGCTGAGGTAGTCAAAGACCAACTGGTCGCTCTCGATCCCCACCACGCGATGGTGTCGAAGTCCTCCCCGTACGTCCAGCCCGTACGCGGCGCGCCCGCCCTCGCGCCGTCACGGGCTACCTTGGGTCGGATGGGGACAGCGGGCCAGACCGAGGAGGCGCACGTGCCTGAAGGACCCGATGCAGCAGGCGGCGGAGGCGGCGGTTCCGCACGTCCCGCGTCCGCGCCGCCCCGCACGCTCGCCGAATCCCTGCGCTCGCGCGGCGACGCTTCCCTCGCCGCCCTGCTCCGCGGCCGCCCCGACCTGCTCTCCCCCGTCCCGGGCGACATCTCGCAGCTCGCCGGGCGCGCCTCCACCCGCGCGTCCGTCATCCGCGCCCTCGAACGCCTCGACCGCTTCACCCTCCAGGCCGCCGAGGCGCTCGCCGTCGCCCCTGAACCCGCCTCGTACGAGGTGCTGCGCGCCCTGCTCGCGGGGGACGACGGGGACGCGCCCGTCGAGGCCGCGCTGCCCGGCGCGCTCGGCGCCCTGCGCGACCAGGCACTCGTCTGGGGCGACGACGACCGGCTGCGCCTCGTGCGCACGGCACGCGAACTGCTCGCGCCCACCGCCTCGCACCCCTCCCCCACCGGCCTCGGTCCCACCGTCGCCGAGGCGACCACCGGCATGTCGCCCACGCGCCTCCAGGAGATCCTGGCCGCGTCGGGCCTGCCCTCCACGCACGACCCGGTGTCCGCCGTCGCCTCGCTGACCGCGCTGTTCACCGGCCGGCGGCGCATGGCCGCCCTCCTCGACACGGCACCGAGCGAGGCGCTCGCCGTCCTCGACCGGCTGGTGTGGGGACCGCCCTACGGCGAGGTCACCGCCAACCCGGCGCCGCACGTGCGCTGGCTGCGCGACCGCGGCCTCCTGCTGCCCGCGTCGCCGCGGACGGTGGTCCTGCCGCGCGAGGCGGCCCTGCACCTGCGGGCGGGCCGCGCGCACCGGCGCCCCGAGCCGGTGCCGCCGCCGCTCGCGCCGCGCGGCGAGTACCGTCCACAGGTTGTGGACAGCGCGGCGGCCGCCCAGGCGTTCACCGCACTCGACATCGTCGAGGAGCTCGGCAAGGAGTGGAACGAGGGCGGGCCAGGCGTGCTGCGCGCGGGCGGCCTGTCCGTGCGCGACCTCAAACGCACCGCCGCCGCCCTCGACACGACCGAGCCGCTCGCCGCCTTCTGGGTCGAACTCGCCTACGCCGCGGGGCTCGTCGCCGGTGACGGCGAGGCCGACGAGCGCTACGCGCCGACACCGGCCCACGACGACTGGCTCGAACTCGCGGCGCCCGAGCGGTGGGCCGTGCTCGCGGCGGCGTGGCTGGCGGCGACCCGCACGTCCGGCCTGGTGGGCGGGCAGGACAGCCGCGGCCGCACGCTCTCGGCGCTCGGCCCCGACCTGGACAGGGGCGCCGCGCCCGAGGTGCGCGGGCGCGTACTCGCCCTGCTCGCCACGCTCCCCGAGGGCACGTCACCGACGCGGGAGTCCCTACAGGCCAGGCTGCGCTGGGAACGGCCGCTGCGCGGCGCGGGGGTGACGGGCCGTACGGAGGACCTCAGGCCCCGCCTCGCCGACTGGGTCCTGGACGAGTCGGAGCTGCTCGGCGTCACGGGCAGGGGCGCGCTCTCCGCGATGGGCAGGGCGCTGCTGCCCATCGCGGAGAGCGCGCCCCCCGGGGCCGCCGCCGATGGCCTCTTTCCCGAGGCCGCCGGGCCCGGGCCGGCCGATGCCGAGACTCCCGGGTCCGCGGCCCGGACCACCGGGTCCGTGGCAGACGCCGGGGCCCGGGCCACCGGGGCCGGTGCCGACGCCGCCGGGCGAGGGGACGCCGGGGCGGCCGCCGGGCAGGGGGTCACCGGGACGCGGGACGCCGGGGCGGCCGCCGCGCCACCGTCCGCACCGCGCGCCACGCGCGCACGCGGCGGCGCGGGCACGCCCGCCGAGCGCGCCGCACGCGCGCTCGCCCCACTGCTGCCCGAGCCCCTCGACCACGTGCTGCTCCAGGCCGACCTGACCGCCGTCGCCCCGGGCCCGCTGCTGCGGCCGCTCGCCGCGCTGCTGTCCGTGGCCGCCGACATCGAGTCCAGGGGCGGCGCCACCGTCTACCGCTTCACGCCCGGATCGGTGCGCCGGGCGCTCGACGCCGGGCAGTCCGCGTCCGACCTGCACGCGTTCCTCAAGAACCACAGCCGCACGCCCGTGCCGCAACCGCTCACCTATCTGATCGACGACGTGGCACGCCGCCACGGCCACCTGCGGGTCGGCGCCGCCTCCGCGTACGTGCGCTCGGACGACGATGCCGTGCTCGACGAGATCCTCGCCGACAGGCGCTCGGCCAACCTGCGGCTGCGCCGCCTCGCACCCACGGTGCTCGCCGCCCAGGCCGACCCCGCGACGCTCCTCGACGGGCTGCGCACCATGGGATTCGCACCGGCCGCCGAGTCAGCGGAGGGCGACGTGCTCATTACCCGCGCCCACGCGCACCGCACGCCGGCACGCACCGCCCCCGCCCCCGTGCCCGACGGGCCCGCTGCGCCCGCGCCCGCGCTGCTCGGCGCGGCGGTACGGGCCATCCGCGCGGGCGACCTCGCCGCGACCGTCGAGCGCAAGCCGCTGCCGCGGGACCCGGCCGGCACCGGCGCACCGCCGCGCACGACGGCCTCGGAGACGCTCGCCACCATGCAGGCCGCCGTCCTCACCGGCTCCACGCTGTGGATCGGGTACGTCAACGCCGAGGGCGCGGCCAGCCAGCGCGTGATCGCGCCGGTACGGGTGGAGGGCGGCTTCGTCACCGCGTACGACCACACCGCCGACGAGGTACGCACCTACCCGCTGCACCGCGTCACCGGCGTCGCGGAACTGGCGGACGACCCGGCCTGACCGCACCGTCCCGTCCCGTCCCGTCCCGTCGCGCTGCCGCGTCCCGCTACCGGCGGTGCAGCAGGCCGGTCAGGCGGCCACCGCCCCGGCGCCGGGCCGGCTTGGGCGCAGCCGGTTCGTCACGCCGCTTCGTGACGCGCGTACCGAGCGCCACGATGCCCCCGCGCCAACCGGGGCGCCGGGCGGGCGCCTTGGCCGCGGGCTTCTTCGGGGCCGCCTTGCGAGTGGCCCTACCCGGCCCGGCCGCAGGACCGCGCCCGGCGGACCGCCACCGGCTCCGGCGCACCATGCGCGCCTCCCCCAGCCGGTGGTACCTGCGCCCGATCCGCCTGCCGACGAGCAGGTAACCGATCAGCGCGCCCGCCGTATTGAGGATCACGTCGTCGACGTCGAACGCACGGCCCTCGACCATCGCGCCCTGCGCCAGTTCGACCAGCACCATCACGACGCACGTCAGCAGCACCACCCGCACCATGCGCAGCCTGCGCGCCACCAGCACCGGCAGGATCACCCCGAACGGCGCGCCGATGAGCAGGTTCCCGCCGATCTGCTTGCACGCCCCGAGGAACGTGTAGTCGTCCACGTACTCGCGCAGCGAGCGGCCGGGGTGGAGGTTGGCGCCCGCGATGTTCCTCGACGCGGGCGACGGAGTGAGCGTCAACTCGGCGAGCAGGGCGGAGAACGCCACGAGCGCCGCGAACGCGAGCACGAGGATGAGCAGCCGTAAGGCCGTACGCCCCCAACTCCGGGCCAGGACGACGTCGTCGGAGGCGGGGCCGGTTGCCGGGGAGCGTTCCGTGTCTGCGGTCATGCCGTGCTGGTGCCCCGTGGCCCCCCGCGCATGCGGCCACGGCCGCCGGCGAGCCGGCGCTGTGGCTTGTCATGCAACCGATCGTTGCCGGCCGGTCGTCGTAGCCACCGGCCGGCAACGGGCCGAGGGGGGACACCACACGCGTAAGGAGCACAGGTCCATGGCACGACGAGAGTCCGGCAAGAGGATCACGGGATGGGCCACCGCGGTCACGCTGCTGGCGGCCGCGCCGCTGATGGCGGCGTGCTCGGGCAGCTCGCACTCGCACTCGTCGTCCCACTCGCACTCCTCCTCGTCGCACGGCAGCAGCCACTCCTCGTCGGGCTCCGTGTCGAAGGGCTCCGGCTCCTCGCGGGGCAGGCGTTCACGGCACAAGGGCACGGGAGCGCAGGCGGGTGGCCAGTCCACGTCGGGCGCAGCGGCCGGAGCCTGGGTCAGCGCGGTCATCGAGAAGGACGCGAAGAAGGCGTGCCTCCTCTCCATCGCACCGGGCAGCGAATCGTCGCCGAAGGCCACCACTCCGGGGATGTGCGGCGCGTCGACACTGCAGAAGCTGGCGCCCGGTCTCGCGTCCATGAGCAAGGCGTTCACGCCGCAGAACGCGTCGGGCGACCCGACGGTGAAGATCGACGTCCCCGAGCCCGCCGGTGACACGGCAGTCGTCCCGACCTCCAAGATCAACGTGGACGGCAAGCCGCTGCGTGCGATCATCCTGTCCGGCTCGCACGGCGTGGACCAGAAGTCCTTCAGGGCCAGGCTCAAGACCGACAAGATCAACGGGAAGTGGTACGTCGGCGACTTCGACATGGACGCCGGCAACCAGACGCTCCGCCCCAGGACCCAGTAGCCGCGTGACGCGGATCGCGCCGCGCGACCTCCGCCGATGGGCGACACTGGACGTTTGGCGTACCGCACGGGAACGGGCAGGGAAAGGGCGCGGCTGTGAACGGACCTCTCATCGTCCAAAGTGACAAGACGTTGCTGCTGGAGATCGGCCACGAGCAGACGGACGCGTGCCGCCGTGCCATCGCGCCGTTCGCCGAGCTGGAGCGTGCGCCGGAGCACATCCACACGTACCGGCTCACGCCCCTCGGGCTGTGGAACGCGCGCGCGGCGGGTCACGACGCCGAGCAGGTCGTGGACGCGCTCGTGGAGTACTCGCGCTACCCGGTGCCGCACGCGCTGCTCGTCGACGTCGCGGAGACGATGTCGCGCTACGGCCGCCTCACCCTCTCCAAGCACCCGACCCACGGCCTGGTGCTGACCAGCACCGACCGGCCCGTGCTCGAAGAGATCCTGCGCTCGAAGAAGGTGCAGCCGCTCGTCGGCGCCCGCATCGACGAGGACAGCGTCGCCGTGCACCCCTCGGAGCGCGGCCAGATCAAGCAGACGCTGCTGAAGCTCGGCTGGCCCGCCGAGGACCTGGCCGGGTACGTGGACGGCGAGGCGCACCGCATCGACCTGGACGAGGAGGACTGGTCGCTGCGCCCGTACCAGAAGCAGGCGGTCGAGAACTTCTGGCACGGCGGCTCGGGCGTGGTCGTGCTGCCCTGCGGCGCGGGCAAGACGCTCGTCGGCGCGGGGGCGATGGCGGAGGCGAAGGCGACGACGCTGATCCTCGTCACGAACACCGTCTCGGCGCGCCAGTGGAAGCACGAGCTGGTGCGGCGCACGTCGCTGACCGAGGACGAGATCGGCGAGTACAGCGGCACGAGGAAGGAGATCAGGCCCGTCACGATCGCCACGTACCAGGTGCTCACGACGCGCAGGAAGGGCGTCTACCCGCACCTGGAGCTGTTCGACTCGCGTGACTGGGGCCTGATCGTCTACGACGAGGTGCACCTGCTGCCGGCGCCGGTCTTCAAGTTCACCGCGGACCTTCAGGCCAGGCGGCGGCTCGGGCTGACCGCGACGCTGGTGCGCGAGGACGGGCGCGAGTCGGACGTCTTCTCGCTGATCGGCCCGAAGCGGTTCGACGCGCCGTGGAAGGAGATCGAGGCGCAGGGCTACATCGCGCCCGCCGACTGCGTCGAGGTGCGCGTCAACCTGACCGACAGCGAGCGGCTGGCCTACGCGACGGCCGAGAGCGACGAGAAGTATCGCTTCTGCGCCACGACGGACACCAAGCAGAGGGTGACCGAGGCGCTGGTGCGCAAGCACAAGGGCGAGCAGACGCTGGTGATCGGCCAGTACATCGACCAGCTCGACGAGCTCGGCGAGCACCTGGGCGCGCCGGTGATCAAGGGCGAGACGAGCAACGCGCAGCGCGAGAAGCTCTTCGGGCAGTTCCGCGAGGGCGAGATCTCGGTGCTGGTCGTCTCGAAGGTCGCGAACTTCTCCATCGACCTGCCGGAGGCCACGGTCGCCATCCAGGTGTCGGGCACGTTCGGCTCGCGCCAGGAGGAGGCGCAGCGGCTCGGGCGCGTGCTGCGGCCGAAGGCGGACGGGCACGAGGCGCGGTTCTACTCGGTGGTCGCGCGCGACACGATCGACCAGGACTTCGCGGCGCACCGGCAGCGGTTCCTGGCCGAGCAGGGCTACGCGTACCGGATCGTCGACGCGGACGAGCTGCTCGCGGGCGAGGCGTGAGGCCTGCCTCGGCTCAGCCCGCGCCGCCGTCCGGTTCGCGTGGTCCGCGTGGAGCGCGTGGACCTCGTGGACCTCGTGGACCTCGTGGCGAGGGCACCGGGCGGCGCTGGACGCCGGCCTCGTCCGCGTACTCGCCGAGTACGGCCACGTTGAACGCGGTGGACACGAACACCTGGAGCGCGCGCATCGCGTCGCCGACGGTGTAGCTCTGGCGGGGCACGGCGCCTGCGCCGGTGGCCGTCGCGCCGTGGGGCGGGGTGATGGTGTGGCTGCTCATACGTCCATGATGGAACTCGGACATTCTCGGCACATCGGTCCGTGGTCTGAACCCGGCGGCGCCGCCGCTACGTCCTGAGGGCGCGCGCCGTACGCCTCGGGGCGCATGCGGGGCCGCCTCGTCATCCCCCGTGAGAGGGACGTCACGCCCGGGCGCGGGGCGGCTCCACGAGGCGGTCGCCCGACAGCAACGTACCGGCCTGCTTGACGTGCTGCAGCACGGGTGAGACCTCCATGGTCTGCAGACCCGGCAGGGACCCGATGCGGTCGGAGGTGAACTCGAACAGCTCGTCCAGGTCGCGGCAGTGCGCGACGGCGTGGATGTTGCAGGGCCCCGAGACGGCCGCGGCGAACGCGATCTCGGGCTGGAGGGCGAGCGCGCGTCCGACGTCCTTCACCGCCGACGGGTGCACGCGCAGCCACAGGTTGGCGCGTGCGTGGTAGCCGAGGGCGGCCGCGGCGATCTCGACGTCGATGTGGACGGCGCGGCGCGCGAGCAGGGCGTTCAGGCGGCGCGAGACCCGGCCCGGGGTGGAGTCGGCCGCCGCCGCGAGCGCGGCGAGCCCGGCGCGGCCGTCCCCGGAGAGAGCGCCGAGGATCAGCTCGTCCTCGGCGGTGAGGCGCACGGGGTCGCGGTCGACGACCGGGGACTCGGTGAAGGGCGGCCCTTCGCTGCCCAGCGCGGCCTCCTCCTCGGGCGACAGCGCGCCGCGCAGCGCGGCCCAGTAGTGCCCGCGGCCGCCCATGAACTGCCGGAGCATGGCGTAGGCGTTGACGTCGAGGACGGCCGCGGTGCGCGGGAGGCGCCTGCCGAGGAGGTTCTCGCGCTGTTCGCGGGTGCGTGACTGGGTCGCGCAGGTCACCTCGCTGCCCGCGGCGGTCAGGGTCACCCAGTTGACGTCCTCGCGCCGGGCGAGCGCATCGGCGATCGCGGCGACGCTGCCGGGGCGGCAGCGGATGCGCACCAGCCACCTGCTCTGCCCCAGCGCCCCGGGATTGACCAGTCCTGCGACGCGGATGACGCCGTCGGCGCGCAGCCGCCGGTAGCGGCGGTTGACGGTGGACTCGGCGAGGCCGAGCGCGGCCGCGACGGAGGCGAAGGAGCCCCGGGGAGCGATCTGCAGCGCACGAATGATGCGCACGTCATCGGGGTGCAGGGTGATGGATTCAGGCATCTGGGGAACCACCATGGGCGGAATTCTACGTTTCGAGCCGTGCGGCTCGCCGAGGCGGCGGCCCGGCGCACAGACTCGGCGGTGCACACCACGACGCCATGCGCCCCGTGCGCATCACGCGGAAGAACGGAGATGGCGCCCGATGTCATCGACTGCAGAAGACCGGCGCACGCCGACCGCCCTCGTCGTCGGGGCCTCGCGCGGCCTCGGCCACGCGATGGCGGCCGAGCTTCTCGACCGGGGGTGGGACGTCGTCGGCACGGTCCGCGACACCACCGCGAGGACTCCCCTGCACGACCTCGCGGACCGGGCCGGCGGCCGTGTCGGCGTCGAGCGGCTCGACGTCAACGAGCCTGAGCACCTGCCGCCCCTGCGCGAGCGTCTCGCGGGCCGAGGGATCGATCTGCTCCTCGTCGCCGCGGGCACCACGAACAACCAGACGACACCGGTCGGCGCGATCTCCACCGAGGACTTCGTCGAGGTGATGACCACCAACGCGCTCGGCCCGATGCGCGCCATCGAGGCGCTCAAGGACCTCGTGTCCCCCACGGGCCTCATCGCGGTGCTGTCGTCGGGGCAGGGCAGCATCACGAACAACACGGCCGGGGGCCGCGAGGTCTACCGGGGAAGCAAGGCGGCGCTGAACATGTTCATGCGCGGCTTCGCGGCCCGGCAGGCCGGGACGCGGCGGGCGCTCGTCCTGCTGGCGCCGGGCTGGATCCGCACCGACCTGGGCGGTCCCGACGCGCCCTACACCGTCGAGGAGAGCACCCCGCTGCTGGTGGACGTCCTGCTGTCGCGCATGGGCACGCCCGGCCTCGCGTACCTGGACCGCTCGGGCGACACCGTCCCCTGGTGAGCCCCGGTGGGCCTCGGTGGGGCCCGGTGGGCCTGCGGGCGGGTCACCTCCGAAAAAATGGTTCGCCCGGCGTCGCCGCGGTCGCTAGAATCTCGGCTCTTGCCCGCCTCCCTCGTGGAGCGCCGCCGTCCGGACGGAAACCGGACGGCCGCCATGACGTGATCCGCACCGCTCGGAGACCGCGTACCGCCCCTCGCCGGGCGGTGCGCGGCCCGTCGGCGTGCGCACGTCCACCCGCTGTTGCCGCGCACCCGCCACCGGAGGCCCGCCGTGCCCTCGCACGCCCCTGAACCCGACACCGTGCCCGCGCCGGACGCCGCACCGCCCGATCCCCTGGGGCGCGAGCGCGCCCACCTCGCGGCGTCGCGTGCCGCGCTGCGCGCCATGCGGGAGGAGGCGGAGTCGCTCGACATCCGCGACGTCACCGCCAACTGGGTGAACGCCGCCGTCCTCGACGCGCAGATCAGGGAGCGCGTGAAGTCGCTGGCCGACCTCGCGCACACGCCGCTGTTCTTCGGCCGCCTCGACTACCTGCGCGCGGTCGGCGCGGAGGAGGCCGAGGGCGGGGCGGGCGAGTCCTTCTACATCGGGCGGCGCCACGTGCACGACGCGCAGGGCGACCCGATGGTGATCGACTGGCGTGCGCCCGTCTCGCAGCCCTTCTACCAGGCGTCCAAGAAGAACCCGCTGGACGTGGGCCTTCGGCGGCGCTTCGGCTACACGGGCGGCGACCTCACGGCGTACGAGGACGAGCACCTGTCCGACCCCGCGGAGGACGAGCACACGAGCGCGCTCCTCCAGGCGGAGATCGAGCGGCCGCGCGTCGGCCCGATGCGCGACATCGTCGCGACGATCCAGCCGGAGCAGGACGAGATCGTGCGCTCGGGGCTCGGCGGGACGGTGTGCGTGCAGGGCGGCCCCGGCACCGGGAAGACCGCGGTCGGCCTGCACCGCGTGGCGTACCTGCTGTACGCGCACCGCGAGCGGCTCGCCCGCACGGGAACGCTCGTCGTCGGGCCCAACGCGTCGTTCCTGCACTACATCGAGCAGGTGCTGCCGGCGCTCGGCGAGCTGGAGGTCAAGCAGTCGACGGTCGACGCGCTGGTCACGTCGGACGCGGTGGTGGTGCGCGGCACGGACGCGGCGCCCACGGCGATCGTCAAGGGTGACGCGCGGATGGCCGAGGTGCTGCGGCGCGCGGTCCGTTCGCACGTGACGCCGCCGGTGGAGCCGCTGATGGTGGTGCGCGGGTCGCGCCGGTGGCGCGTCCCGGCGTACGAGCTGGAGGAGATCGTGCGCGAGCTCCTCGACCGTGACATCCGCTACGGTGCGGCGCGCGACGCGCTGCCGCAGCGGATCGCGCACGCGGTGCTCGTCCGCATGGAGCGGGCGGGCGAGGCGCCCGACGACCGCGTCCAGGACTCGGTGGCGCGCAACGCCGCCGTGAAGGCCGTGGTCAAGGCGGTCTGGCCGGTCGTGGACCCGGCGAAGCTGGTACTGCGGCTGCTGTCGGACGCGGAGTTCCTCGCCGAGCACGCGGAGGGGCTGCTGGCGCCCGAGGAGCAGCGGACGATCCTGTGGGAGAAGCCGGCGCGCTCCGTGCGGTCGGTGAAGTGGTCGGCGGCGGACGCCGTGCTGATCGACGAGGCGAGTGACCTCGTGTCGCGGACCCACTCGCTCGGGCACGTCGTACTCGACGAGGCGCAGGACCTGTCGCCGATGCAGTACCGGGCGGTGGGCAGGCGCTGCTCGACGGGGTCGGCGACGGTACTCGGCGACCTGGCGCAGGGCACCACCCCGTGGGCCACGGCGAGCTGGCCTGAGGCGCTGCGCCACCTGGGCAAGGCGGACGCGCTGGTGGAGGAGTTGACGGCGGGGTTCCGCGTGCCGCGCGAGGTGATCGCGTACGCGTCGCGGCTGCTGCCGTCGATCTCGCCGGGGCTCGCGCAGGTGCGCTCGGTCCGCGAGTCGCCGGGGTCGCTGTCGGTCAGGCGGGTGGAGGGGGACACGTCGCTGGACGCGGCGGTGCTCGACGCCTGCCGCAAGTCGCTGGGGCACGAGGGCTCCATCGGCCTGATCGCGGCGGACGCGCGCGTCCCCCGGCTCGCGGCGGCGCTGGAGGCGGCGGGGATGCCGTGCCTGTCTCCCGGCGAGGAGACGACGGCCGAGTCGCGCCTGACGCTGGTGCCCGCATCGCTGGCGAAGGGCCTTGAGTACGACTACGTGGTCCTGGACGAGCCGTCCGCCGTGGTCGCGGGCGAGCCGGACGAACGCACCGGCCTGCGCCGCCTGTACGTGGCGCTCACCAGGGCGGTCTCCGGCCTGACGGTCCTGCACGCGGCCCCGCTGCCCGCCGCGCTGGCCCACTGACCGTCCAGGCTGCCGTCCGCCGCGCGGGCCCTGGCACCGCGAGACAGGTCACCCGCGCGCCGGGCACACCCGGGCCCGGGGCGCGACCCACACGCCCGGCCGCAAGGAAGCCCGCCACGCCGCGCCGGCGGCGGGCAGGTACCGCGGTTGCGGCCGCCCGAAGGATCCGGCGGGCGTCGGGGTGCCTCGTACGCCGCGCGCGGACCCCTGAGACCACGAGACAGGCCACCGACGCGCCGGGCAGCCGGCCGGGGGCGTGCCCCACGCGCCCGGCCGCAAGGACGCCCGCCACGCCACGCGGCGGCGGGCAGGTACCGCGGTTGCGTCCGCCCGGGGGATCTGGCGGGCGTCGGGGTGCCTCGTACGCCGCGCGCGGACCCCTGAGACCGCGAGACAGGCCACCGACGCGCCGGGCAGCCGGCGCGGAGGCCCGGCACCGGCCGGTGCCGGAGCGGGACACCGGGCGGCCACCACCGTGCGACGCGGCCGGCGCCGACGGCTACGCCGCGCGTGGCGCATGGGGCCACCGGCCACTGCGGGCGTCCCCGGCGCGCGAGCACGCAAGCGCCACGCGACTACGCGTCCAGCGCCTCGCGCCAAGCGGCGACCGCCTGCGGGGAGACGGGGGCCTGCCAGCCGTCGGGACGGGCGGCCCCGCCGATGTGGAACGCGCCGACGCCCGCCGCCCGCAGCACGGGCAGGTGGTCGAGGCGCAGGCCGCCGCCCACCATCATCCGCGCCTCGTACCCCGGCTCGTCCACGGTGGAGGCCGCGGCCTCGGCGAGAAGTGTCGGCATGCCGTCGTCGACGCCCTTCGGCGAACCCGCGGTGAGGAATCCGTCAAGACCCGGCATGTCCGCGAGCTGCCGTCGCAGCGCGTCCCGGTCGGCGGCGCGGTCGATGGCGCGGTGGAACGTCCAGTGGCAGCCGTCCAGCACGGCGACGAGCCGCTCGACCGTCACCAGGTCGGCGCGGCCGCGCGTGTCGAGGAACCCGAGGACGAACTCCCGCGCGCCTTCGGCCCGCAACCCGGTGGCGACCTCGACCAGCCGGTCCACGTCCCTGGGCGTGCCCGCCGCGAAGCCGTCCGTGAGCCGCAGCATCACGCGCAGGGGGATGTCCACGGCGTCGCGGATCCGGCAGAAGGTCTCGCGCGACGGGCTCAGGCCGTCCGCCGCCATGTCCGAGACGATCTCCAGCCGGTCGGCCCCGCCCGTGCGGGCGGCGACCGCGTCGTCGCCGTCGAGGGCGATCACCTCCAGAAGTGGGCGCTTGCTCATGAGCCATCCGTTCAAGAGGTCTAGTCCAAAGTCGCCCCCACTTTACGATCCGGCCCTCCCACTCGCACCACTACCCCGACCTGGCGCTCCACCACCCTTGCTTTTCATACCCCCTAGAGGTATACCGAGGAGAGTCATTCATACCCCCAGGGGGTAGGATCGGACCTGTAGTCGATGTCGAGGAGCGCCTCATGAGCCCCACCAGGACAACGGGATCCGATGGCGGACCCGGCCTCGCCCCGGCCGAGGTCGAGCTCGCCATCGGCGGTATGACCTGCGCCTCCTGCGCCGCACGCATCGAGAAGAAGCTCAACCGCATGGAGGGCGTCGAGGCGACGGTCAACTACGCCACCGAGAAGGCGAAGGTCAGCTACGCCGGCGAGCTCTCCGTCGGCGACCTGATCGCCACCGTGGAGGCGACGGGCTACACGGCCGAGGAGCCTCCCGCCCCGGCGGCCGCCGGCAGCGGTGGCGACGCCGGCCAAAGAGGCGCGCCCCCCGCCGAGGACGCCGAGCAGCGGACGCTGCGGCAGCGGCTGACGACCGCGGTCGTGCTCGCGGTCCCCGTGATCGCCCTGGCGATGATCCCCCCGCTCCAGTTCGACAACTGGCAGTGGCTGTCCCTGACGCTCGCCGCGCCCGTAGTCCTGTACGCAGGCCACCCCTTCCACCGCGCCGCCTGGACGAATCTGCGGCACGGCGCCGCCACGATGGACACGCTGGTCTCCGTCGGTACGCTCGCCGCCTTCCTGTGGTCGCTGTGGGCGCTGTTCTTCGGCACCGCCGGGATGCCCGGCATGCACGACACCTTCACGCTGACGGTCACCCGCTCCGACGGCGCGGGGAACATCTACCTCGAAGCCGCGGCCGGCGTCACCGCGTTCATCCTGGCGGGCCGCTACTTCGAGGCCCGTTCCAAGCGCACCGCGGGCGCTGCCCTGCGCACCCTGCTCGAACTGGGCGCCAAGGAGGTCACGCTCCTGCGCGACGGCCGCGAGGTGACCGTGCCCACCGCGCAGCTCGGCGTCGGCGACCGGTTCGTCGTCCGCCCCGGCGAGAAGATCGCCACCGACGGCACCGTCGTCGAGGGCGCCTCCGCCGTGGACGCCTCGATGCTCACCGGCGAGTCCGCGCCCGTCGAGGTCGCCGTGGGCGACACCGTCACCGGCGCGACACTCAACGCGGGCGGCAGGCTCGTCGTCGAGGCCACGCGTATCGGCTCGGACACCCAGCTCGCCCGGATGGCGCGCATGGTCGAGGAGGCGCAGAACGGCAAGGCCGCGGCGCAGCGTCTGGCCGACCGCATCTCCGCCGTCTTCGTGCCGGTCGTCATCGCGCTCGCGCTCGCCACGCTCGGCGGATGGCTCGCCTTCGGCGGCGGTCTGACCGCGGCCTTCACCGCGGCCGTGGCCGTCCTGATCATCGCCTGCCCCTGCGCGCTCGGGCTCGCCACCCCGACGGCCCTGCTCGTCGGCACGGGCCGGGGCGCCCAGCTCGGCATCCTCATCAAGGGCCCCGAGGTGCTGGAGACGACCCGGCGCGTGGACACGATCGTGCTCGACAAGACCGGCACCGTCACCACGGGCCGGATGGAACTGCAGGACGTGCACGTGGCGCCGGGCGTCG
Organism: Streptomyces sp. NRRL F-5126; assembly: GCF_000721265.1. Lineage (GTDB taxonomy): Bacteria > Actinomycetota > Actinomycetes > Streptomycetales > Streptomycetaceae > Streptomyces. The sequence continues at coordinate 452,428 of NZ_JOFZ01000001.1, forward strand.
ACGAGAACGACGTCCTGCGTCTCGCGGGGGCGGTCGAGCACGCCTCCGAGCACCCCGTGGCCCGGGCAGTGGCGGAAGGGGCCGCGCGCCGCGCGGGCACGCTGCCCTCGCCCGAGGACTTCGCCGCCGTGCCGGGCCTCGGCGTGCAGGGCGTCGTCGAGGGGCACGCCGTGCTCGCCGGCCGGCCCAAGCTCCTCGCCCAGTGGGAGATCCACCTGCCGAAGGACCTGGAGCGCGCACGTCTCGAAGCGGAGGCCGCGGGCCGTACGACCGTGGCCGTCGCCTGGGACGGCGAGGCGCGTGCCGTGCTCGGCGTCGCCGACGCGATCAAGGACACGAGCGCCGAGGCCGTGCGCCGGCTGCGCGACCTCGGCCTGCGGCCCGTCCTGCTCACCGGCGACAACAAGGCCGTCGCGAACAGCGTGGCCGGCGAGATCGGCGTGTCCGAGGTGATCGCGGAAGTACTGCCGGAGGACAAGCTCGGCGTCGTCAAGCGGCTCCAGAGCGAGGGGCGGTCCGTCGCGATGGTCGGCGACGGCGTCAACGACGCCGCCGCGCTGGCGCAGGCGGATCTCGGTCTCGCGATGGGCACGGGCACCGACGCCGCGATCGAGGCCGGGGACCTGACCCTCGTGCGCGGGGACCTGCGGACCGCGGCCGACGCGATCCGGCTGGCGCGCCGCACACTCGGCACGATCCGCGGCAACCTCGTATGGGCCTTCGGGTACAACGTCGCCGCGCTGCCGCTCGCGGCAGCCGGGCTGCTCAACCCGATGATCGCGGGCGCGGCCATGGCGTTCTCCTCGGTCTTCGTGGTGGGCAACTCCCTGCGCCTGCGCGGGTTCAAGAGCCTCTGAGGCCAGGTCGGCCGGGTCCGGTTCGTCATGCGGAAAACCGTAGGCGTCCCGGCCCCGGCCACGTCGGGAGTTATCCACAACCTCGGACGTATTGTCGTACCTATGCCCGAGCACCACACCGGCCGGCGCACCGGCCCCTGGACCGGCCACCGCGCCGCCGACGCGCCGGCCCCCGACCCGGAACTGCGGGAGCGCTTCGCCGCCGCGCTGCGGCCGCTGAGCGGGGCGGGCACCGACCCCTACCCGTACGCGGACGACCTGCTGGCACGCTGGTCGCAGCCGCAGCGGCACTACCACACGACCCGTCACCTCGCGGCCGTGCTCGACCACGTCGACACGCTGGAGGGCCACGCGCACGACCCCGGTCTCGTACGCCTCGCCGCCTGGTTCCACGACGCCGTCTACCGGCCGGACCGCAGCGAGAACGAGGAGCGCTCCGCCCGGCTCGCCGAACGCGCCCTGCCCGAGGCGGGCGTGGCTGCCGACGCGGCGGCCGAGGTGGCGCGCCTCGTGCGCCTCACCGCGGACCACGCGGCGCAGCCGGGGGACGCGAACGGCGCCGTGCTGTGCGACGCGGACCTGGCGATCCTCGCCGCGCCGCCCGCGACGTACGCCGCATACGCCGCGGACGTCCGCGCCGAGTACGGCTTCGTGCCCGACGACCTGTTCCGCACGGGCCGCGGCGAGGTGCTCGAACAGCTCCTCGCCCTGCCGAGCCTGTTCCGCACCCCGTACGGCCTGCGGGAGTGGGAGGAGCAGGCCCGCCACAACATCGCCGCCGAGCTGCGCCTGCTGGCGGCGGGCTGAGCACACCCCGCACGCCCGCGGGAATGCGGGAATGCGGGAATGCGGGGAATGCCCGGAGCCGTTGACCGTGTCATGCCTGAGACAACGGGTCGACGTGCCCGCATGCCGCTCGCCGTCTACATCCTGGGACTGTCCGTCTTCGCTCTCGGAACGAGCGAATTCATGCTGTCCGGCCTGCTGCCGCCCATCGCCCGCGACATGGACGTCTCCATACCCACCGCGGGACTGCTGATATCGGCCTTCGCGATCGGCATGGTCATCGGCGCACCGCTGCTCGCCGTCGCCACCCAGCGGCTGCCGCGCCGCACCACTCTCGTCGTCCTGATCTCGGTGTTCGGCCTCGGCCAGGTCGCCGGTGCGCTGGCCCCCTCCTACGCGCTCCTGTTCGCCTCACGGGTCGTCAGCGCCTTCGCCTGCGCGGGTTTCTGGGCCGTCGGCGCCGGCGTCGCGGTCGCGATGGTCCCGCTGAACGCGCGGGCCAGGGCGATGGCCGTCATGATCGGCGGCCTGTCCATCGCCAACGTCCTCGGCGTGCCGGCGGGCGCCTTCCTCGGCGAGAACTTCGGCTGGCGCGCCGCGTTCTGGGCGGTGGGGGCGGCCTCCGCGATCGCGCTCGCCGGGGTGGTCACGCTGATCCCCCGCATCCCGCGGCCCGAGCGCAAGCCGGAGCTGCGGCGTGAGCTTGCCGTCTACCGTGAGGGCCGCGTCTGGCTCGCCGTCATGATCACAGCGCTCGCCGGAGGCGCCGTGTTCTGCGCGTTCTCCTACATGGCGCCGCTGCTCACGGACGTCTCCGGGCTGTCCTCCGGCTGGGTGCCGACCGTGCTCGCGCTGTTCGGCCTCGGCGCGCTCGTGGGGACGACCGTCGGCGGCAGGTACGCGGACGCGCACCTGTTCGGCGTGCAGTTGAGCGGCGTCATCGCCTCGACGGTGCTGCTCGCGGCGCTCGCGCTGACCGCCTCCCACGCGGTGGCGGCGATCGTGCTGACGTTCCTGATCGGCTTCTCGGCCTTCTTCACGGCGCCGGCGCTCAACGCCCGCATGTTCGACGTCGCGTCGGCGGCGCCGACCCTGGCGGGTGCCACCGCGACGGCGTCGTTCAACGCGGGCAACACGGCGGGCCCCTGGCTCGGCGGCCGTGTCATCGACGCCGGGTTCGGCTTCGCCGCCACGGCCTGGGCGGGTGCGGCGATGGCGCTGGCCGCCGTCGTGCTGTGCGTGGTGGCGATGCGCCCGTGGACGCGCACGCCACGCGGCGGACGCCGGGCCGGCAGGGTCGTGGCGGCCTCGCCGCTCGCCTCGCGCAAGTCCGGACAGCGCGCCGCGACGCAGGCCGCGGGCCGCGAGGCCCGGTAGACCGGGTGGTGATCGACCGGACGGGCCGTCAAGCCGTGGGGCGCCCCTTGGGACGTCGCAGGCCCGCCTCGGTGATCCTGCGGACGAGTTCCTTCGAGCCGATCTCGACGGCCCCGGCCCGCACTGCGTCGTCGTAGCGGTGCGAGGGGAGGTCGTAGTGGTCGCGCTCGAAGGCCCTCGGCGGGCAGCCAAGACCGGCGGCGAACGCGTGCAGCTCGCCGAACGAGGCGTCGCTGACCAGGTGGGACCACATCCGGCCGTGCCCCGGCCAGATCGGCGGGTCGATGTAGACGGTCACGGGCGCACGCCCAGCGCGCCGACCGGGGCTATGACGGTGCCCGCCCTGCCGCACACCCAGTGCGGGTCGGGGCCGAGCTCCGGCTCGACGTCGAGCGCGTGGGGATCGTCCGCCGCGCACACGGGGCACAGGGGCCAGCGCCCGTACCGTTCGAGCAGGGCGTCCTGCACGTCCTGGGCTACGAGGCCCGCCACGAACGGCGCCCCGTCGGGCCACTGCTCGACCCACCACCTGCGGTGCGCGACGGACTCCTCGACGAGCGAGACGGTCTCGGCGCCCGCGACGCCGCCGGCGGCCAGGTCGGCCATGACCAGCGCGCGGGCCGCGTGCAGCGCCTGCTCCAACGGGTTCACCTCGTTCATCCCGCCATTGTGGCCCCGTGGCGGAGCCCACCACACATGAGAGGGATTGCGGCGGGCCAGGGGTTGACGGGCCGCTCGACCTGAAAATACCTTTCAAGTGTGGCCAATGACCTGAAGGAAATTTTCAGCGCTCGTCCGCCGGCGCCCGCGGCCCTCGCCGCCAAGGTGCGCACGCTCGGGCCCTCGATGACGCGCTCCATGCAGCTGGTCGCCGAGGCCGTCGCCGGCGACCCGGCGGGCTGCGCCGCGCTGACGGTCACGGGTCTCGCCGAGCTCACGGGCACCAGTGAGGCCACCGTCGTGCGCACGTCGCGCCTACTCGGATACCCCGGATACCGCGATCTGCGCCTCGCGCTCGCCGGGCTCGCCGCCCAGCAGCAGTCCGGCCGATCCCCCGCGGTCACCGCCGACATAGCCGTCGACGACTCGATCGCCGACGTCGTCACCAAGCTGGCCTACGACGAGCAGCAGACCCTCGCCGACACGGCCGCCTCCCTCGACACCACACAGCTCGGGGCCGTGGTCTCCGCCGCCGTGAGCGCCCGCAGGATCGACATCTACGGCGCCGGCGCCTCCTCGCTCGTCGGCATGGACCTCGCCCAGAAGCTGCAGCGCATCGGCCTGATCGCGTACGCGCACGCCGACCCGCACCTGGCGGTGACCAACGCGGTCCAGCTCCGCTCGGGGGACCTGGCGATAGCGATCACCCACTCGGGCTCCACGGGCGACGTCATAGAACCGCTGCGCGCCGCCTTCGACCACGGGGCAACAACGGTCGCGATCACCGGCAGGCCCGACAGCGCGGTGACGCAGTACGCCGACCACGTGCTCACGACGTCCACCGCCCGGGAGAGCGAGCTGCGTCCGGCTGCCATGTCCAGTCGCACGAGCCAGCTCCTCGTGGTGGACTGCGTCTTCATAGGCGTCGCCCAGCGCACGTACGAGACGGCGGCGCCCGCCCTGTCCGCTTCGTACGAGGCGCTGGCCCACCGGCACAGCCCCCGCACCCCCCGCTGAGGTCCGCGCACAGCCACCGCGGCCCCGCGCAACCCGCGGGCGCCCGGCCGGCGGAGCACGGCCGCCACACGTGCCCCGCCTCGGCCCGCCGTACCCGTCAGCACCGCCGTACCCGTCAGCACCCCGTGTGCTCCGCCCCCACACCCCGACGCTTTCTCCGCGCATCCAGAAAGAGCCGCACCAGACATGACCTCCACGCCCGCACCCGCGCCCTACGGGGACCTCCGCGCCCAGCTGGAGACCCTGACCACCGAGGCGTTCCGCACCGATCTCGCCGAGATCGACCGGCTGCCCACGGCCGAGATCGCCCGCCTGATGAACGGCGAGGACGACACGGTCCCCGCCGCCGTCGCGCGGCAGCTGCCCGAGATCTCCGCGGCCATCGACGCGATCGCCGAGCGCGCCGCGCGCGGCGGCCGGCTGGTCTACGCGGGCGCGGGCACCGCCGGGCGCCTCGGCGTGCTGGACGCGAGCGAGTGCCCGCCGACGTTCAACACCGACCCGGGCGAGGTGGTGGGCCTGATCGCCGGCGGGCCCGGCGCCATGGTGACGTCGGTGGAGGGCGCGGAGGACTCCAAGGAGCTGGCCGCCGCCGACCTCGACGCCCTGGCACTCGGCCCCGACGACGCGGTGGTCGGCGTCTCCGCGTCGGGCAGGACGCCGTACGCCATCGGCGCGGTGGAGCACGCGCGTGCGCTCGGCGCCCTGACGGTCGGTCTCTCGTGCAACGCGGACAGCGCGCTCGCGGCGGCGGCCGAACACGGCATCGAGGTCGTCGTGGGCCCTGAGCTGATCACCGGCTCCACCCGGCTCAAGGCGGGCACGGCGCAGAAGCTGGTCCTCAACATGGTCTCGACGATCACGATGATCCGGCTCGGCAAGACCTACGGGAACCTCATGGTCGACGTACGCGCCTCCAACGAGAAGCTGCGCGCCCGCTCGCGCCGCATCGTCTCGCTGGCCACCGGCGCGTCCGACGACGAGATCGAGGCCGCGCTCGCCGCCACCGACGGCGAGGTGAAGAACGCCATCCTCGTCATCCTGGGCGGCGTCGACGGCCCGACGGCCGCCTCGCTCCTCGCCCGGGCGCGTGGCCACCTGCGCGCCGCGCTCGAGGCGTCCGCGCCGACGGCGGCCCGGCCCACCGGGCCCGCCCCGCGCTGACACGCACGCGCCCACGTTCCGTACCCCCCACGCCCGTACCACTTCGCACAGCAAGGCACCGAGCACCATGGCGACTGACAAGAACCGAGCGACGGCGGAGGCGATCCTTCCACTGGTCGGCGGCGCGGCGAACGTCGCGTCCGTCACCCACTGCATGACCCGGCTGCGACTCGGCCTCAGGGACAGGTCGCTCGTCCAGGACGAGGCGCTCAAGGCGCTGCCCGCGGTGCTCGGCGTCGTCGAGGACGACACGTACCAGATCGTGCTCGGCCCCGGCACGGTCGCGCGGGTCACCCCGATGTTCGAGTCGCTCGTGGACGAGGGGGCCGGGGGTTCGGCCGCGGCACAGATCCCGGCGTCGGAGCCCGTGGCGACCGCCCCGGGCGGTGCGGGCGGTGCGCGTACCGCGGAGCAGCTGGCCGCGCAGGGCGCCGAGATGCGCGCGGCCAGGAAGGCGAGGAACGCGACCCCGTTCAAGCTGTTCCTCAGGCGCGTCGCGAACATCTTCGTGCCGCTGATCCCCGCGCTGATCGGCTGCGGCATCATCGCGGGCCTGAACGGTTTGCTGACCAACCTGCACTGGCTGCCGTCGATCGTCCCCGCACTCACCGCGATCTCGTCCGGGTTCATGTCGCTGATCGCGGTCTTCGTGGGCTACAACACGGCCAAGGAGTTCGGCGGCACGCCCGTGCTCGGCGGCGCCGTCGCGGCCATCACCGTCTTCCCCGGGGTCACCTCGATCGACGTGTTCGGCCAGAAGCTGGCGGCCGGGCAGGGCGGTGTGCTGGGGGCGCTCGGCGCGGCGCTGCTCGCGGTGTTCGTCGAGAAGTCGTGCCGCAGGTGGGTGCCCGAGGCGCTGGACGTGCTGGTCACGCCGACGGTGACCGTGCTGGTGTCCGGTCTTGTCACCCTCTTCGGGCTGATGTTCGTGGCGGGCGAGGTCGCCACCGCCATCGGCGGCTTCGCGAACTGGCTGCTGTCCAACGGGGGCGCGGCGGCCGGGTTCGTACTCGGCGGCCTGTTCCTGCCCCTGGTGATGCTGGGGCTGCACCAGGCGCTGATCCCCATCCACACCACGCTGATCCAGCAGCAGGGGTACACCGTCCTCCTGCCGATCCTCGCGATGGCCGGCGCGGGCCAGGTCGGCGCGGCCATGGCCGTGTACGTCAGGCTGCCGCGCAACGGCTCCGTCCGCAGGACCATCAGGTCGGCACTGCCGGCCGGGTTCCTGGGCGTCGGGGAGCCGCTCATCTACGGCGTGTCGCTGCCGCTCGGCCGCCCGTTCATCACGGCCTGCGTGGGCGGCGCGTTCGGCGGCGGCTTCGTCGGCCTGTTCAACCAGCTGGGCGACGCGGTCGGTTCCACGGCCATCGGGCCATCGGGCTGGGCGCTGTTCCCGCTGCTGCAGGGCAACAGGGGCATGGGCACGATGGTCGCCGTGTACGCGGCCGGGCTCGTCGTCGGGTATCTGTCCGGCTTCGTCGCCACGTACTGGTTCGGCTTCACGCGGACGATGCTGGATGAGCTCAACACGGACGCGGAGGACGCGCCGGCGGACACGGGCACGAGCCCCGCCGCACAGCCCGTCGCCGCAGCGAACGCAACAGCATGACGGCGCGCGACCTGTCGGGGGTGCGGCCGCCGCGCCCGTCCGCCCGTACAACGGGCCGAGGGCGGCACCCCCTGGGAGTAGGGGTGCCGCCCTCGGATCCGTGCGGGATTCCGAACCTCGGAAAGAGGATCAGAAGTCCATGTCACCGCCCGGCATGCCGCCCGGCGCGCCCGCGGGGGCGGCCTTCTCGGGCTTGTCGGCGATGACGGCCTCGGTGGTGAGGAACAGCGCCGCGATGGACGCCGCGTTCTGCAGCGCGGAGCGCGTCACCTTGGCCGGGTCGAGGATGCCCTCGGCAATCATGTCGACGTACTCGCCGGTGGCGGCGTTCAGGCCGTGACCGACGGAGAGGTTGCGCACCTTCTCGACGACGACGCCGCCCTCGAGACCGCCGTTGACGGCGATCTGCTTCAGCGGGGCCTCCAGCGCGAGCTTGACGGCCTGAGCGCCCGTCGCCTCGTCACCGTTGAGCTCCAGCTTCTCGAAGACGGAGGACGCCTGCAGCAGGGCGACGCCACCACCGGCGACGATGCCCTCCTCGACGGCGGCCTTCGCGTTGCGCACCGCGTCCTCGATGCGGTGCTTGCGCTCCTTGAGCTCGACCTCGGTGGCAGCACCGGCCTTGATGACGGCCACGCCGCCGGCCAGCTTCGCCAGGCGCTCCTGGAGCTTCTCGCGGTCGTAGTCCGAGTCGCTGTTCTCGATCTCGGCACGGATCTGGTTCACGCGACCCTGGACCTGGTCGCTCTCACCGGCGCCGTCCACGATCGTGGTCTCGTCCTTGGTGATGACGACCTTGCGGGCGCGGCCGAGCAGGTCGAGGCCCGCGTTCTCCAGCTTGAGGCCGACCTCCTCGGAGATGACCGTGCCGCCCGTGAGGATGGCGATGTCGCCGAGCATGGCCTTGCGGCGGTCGCCGAAGCCCGGGGCCTTGACGGCGACGGACTTGAAGGTGCCGCGGATCTTGTTGACGACCAGCGTCGACAGGGCCTCGCCCTCGACATCCTCGGCGATGATCAGCAGCGCCTTGCCGGACTGCATGACCTTCTCCAGCAGCGGAAGGAGGTCCTTCACGTTGCCGACCTTGGAGTTGACGATCAGGATGTACGGGTCGTCCAGGGACGACTCCATACGCTCCATGTCGGTGGCGAAGTACGCCGAGATGTAGCCCTTGTCGAAGCGCATGCCCTCGGTGAGCTCGAGCTCGAGCCCGAAGGTCTGCGACTCCTCGACGGTGATGACGCCTTCCTTGCCGACCTTGTCCATGGCCTCGGCGATCAGCTCGCCGATCTGGGTGTCGGCGGCGGAGATGGAGGCGGTGGAGGCGATCTGCTCCTTCGTCTCCACGTCCTTGGCCTGCTCAAGCAGCGCGCCGGAGACGGCCTCGACGGCCTTCTCGATGCCGCGCTTCAGGGCCATCGGGTTGGCGCCTGCCGCCACGTTGCGCAGGCCCTCGCGGACGAGCGCCTGGGCGAGCACGGTCGCCGTGGTCGTACCGTCACCGGCGACGTCGTCCGTCTTCTTGGCGACTTCCTTGACCAGCTCGGCGCCGATCTTCTCGTACGGGTCCTCGAGCTCGATCTCCTTGGCGATGGAGACACCATCGTTGGTGATCGTGGGGGCGCCCCACTTCTTCTCGAGGACGACGTTGCGCCCCTTGGGGCCAAGGGTGACCTTGACGGCGTCGGCGAGCTGGTTCATCCCGCGCTCGAGACCGCGCCGTGCCTCCTCGTCGAACGCGATGATCTTGGCCATGTGAAGTGGTCCTCCCGGACTGGGGTGGATTGCTCCGGACCGCGCCCGTGCCCGCGACGGACGGCCAGTGCGCTCGCCCGTTCCTTCCGGGGTCACGCGACGGGCCTCACCGACCCGGTCCAAGTTGTCACTCTCACTCGTAGAGTGCTAACGCCAATGATTAGCACTCGACCCCCCCGAGTGCAAGCGGCTCGAAGACGTATAGGGGTGGCGGTCGGGCGACGGGCGGGCGGTCGGGCGACGGGCGGGCGCAAGCGGCTCGAAGACGTATAGGGGCGGCGGTCGGGCGACGGGCGGGCGGTCGGGCGACGGGTGGGGGCAAGCGGCTCGAAGAGCCGTCGCACGCGCGCAGGAGGCCTGTTCCCGCTGTGGCGGGTACAGGCCTCCTGTTTACGACTGCGTCTGGCCGATCGCGCCGGAATCAGACGGCGAGCTTGACCATGTCCGCCTGCGGACCCTTCTGGCCCTGCGAGATCTCGAACTCCACTCGCTGACCTTCTTCAAGGGTGCGGTAGCCGTCCATCTGGATCGCGCTGTAGTGGACGAAAACATCCGCACCACCGTCGACCGCGATGAAGCCGTAGCCCTTCTCCGCGTTGAACCACTTGACGGTGCCCTGAGCCATGCCTAACTCCCCTATTACAGGCCCCTGCTCGGGACCGCACTTCGCGCCGGAACGCGTCGACCGCGGCTGAATGTATCTGCCCAACTGCCCTCTGCAACAGGTCAATCGGACGAGAATTCTGGGCATGGCTGAAGACGCGAACCGGATGTACGTTCGCGTTCCCGGGCAAGTCGGGCCGCACAAAGTGCACTTATTGCACGATCGGCACCAAAATTTTGACCCGATGTTGTCGTGTTCTCGTGCGCGTTTCCCGTGCGCGTTCGGTATGGCCCCGCATGTCGCCTGCGCGTCGCGGATGGGCGGTCGCGTGCTCGGTTGAATCGTACCGCGCTCAACAACATGAAGACGCCCCCTCCGCGACGGCGGAGGGGGCGCCCGGCGCACTCGACGTGGTTCAGCAGCCGCCGGCGACCGCGGGGATGATCGACACGCCCGCACCGTCCGGCGTGGCGGTCTGAAGGCCCTGCTCGAAGCGGACGTCGTCGTCGTTGACGTACACGTTGACGAACCGTCGGAGCTTGCCCTGGTCGTCCAGGACGCGTCCGGCGATGCCCGGGTGGTTCTTCTCCAGGGACGCGATGACGTCGGACAGGGTGGTGCCGTCGGCGGCGACCTCGGCCTTACCGCCCGTGTAGGTGCGGAGGATGGTGGGGATGCGGACGTTGACGCTCATGGGCGGGTGCCTGCCTTTCGGGTGTCTCGAAGCTCGGGTGTGCGGGGCCGGTGGGCGCGCGCCGGCGGCCAGGGACTAGGCCAGCCCCGCCTCGCGGAAGGCGTCGAGGCTGGGCCGGATCGTGGCCGTCGGGCCCGTGGTCGGCGCGACAGCGTCCAGCGTCTTGAGGCCGTCGCCGGTGTTCAGCACGACGGTCGTGAGCGACGGGTCGATGAGGCCCGCCTCGATCAGCTTCTTCGTCACGCCGACCGTCACGCCGCCCGCGGTCTCCGCGAAGATGCCCTCGGTGCGGGCGAGCAGCTTGATCGCGTCGACGACCTGCTCGTCGTTGACGTCCTCCACCGCGCCGCCGGTGCGCCGGGCGATGTCGAGCACGTACGGGCCGTCGGCCGGGTTGCCGATCGCCAGGGACTTGGCGATGGTGTCCGGCTTCTGCGGGCGCACCACGTCGTGTCCGGCCTTGAAGGCGGTGGAGACCGGCGAGCAGCCCTCGGCCTGGGCGCCGAAGATCTTGTACGGCTTGTCCTCGACGAGCCCGAGCCTGATCAGCTCGCGCAGCCCCTTGTCGATCTTGGTGAGCTGCGAGCCCGACGCGATCGGGATGACGATCTGGTCGGGCAGGCGCCAGCCGAGCTGCTCGCAGATCTCGTAAGCGAGCGTCTTGGAGCCCTCGCCGTAGTACGGCCTGAGGTTGACGTTCACGAACCCCCAGCCCTCGCCCAGCGGGTCGCCGATGAGCTCGGAGCAGAAGCGGTTCACGTCGTCGTAGTTGCCCTCGATACCCACGAGTTCACCGCCGTACACGGCGGCCATCACGACCTTGCCCTGCTCCAGGTCGTGCGGGATGAACACGCAGGAGCGGAAGCCGGCCCTGGCCGCAGCCGCGCCGACGGCGCCCGCGAGGTTGCCCGTGGACGAGCAGGAGAGCGTGGTGAACCCGAAGGCGCGCGCGGCCTCGACGGCGATCGCGACGACGCGGTCCTTGAACGAGTGCGTCGGGTTGCCGGAGTCGTCCTTGACGTGCAGTTCCCCGGTGATGCCGAGCTCGCGGGCGAGGTTGTCGGCCTTGACGAGCTTGGTGAAGCCGGGGTTGATGTTCGGGTGCGCCGCGACGTCGGCGGGCACCGGCAGCAGCGGCGCGTATCGCCAGATGTTGTTCGGGCCCTGCGCGATCCGCTCCTTCAGCGCCTCGGGGCCGTCGGACGGCAGGTCGTACGCGACTTCGAGGGGGCCGAAACAGCTCTCGCAGGCGAAGATCGGTCCGAGGGGGAAGCGCTCGCCGCATTCGCGGCACGAGAGCGCGGCGGCGGGTCCGAGGTCGACGGTGCCGGTGCTGTCGTCGGCGTCACTGGTGTTCTGGACGGTCTGCACAGCCATGGAGGCGAGGCCCTTTCTCCTCATCTTCCTTGCGACGCGTCTCGCCGCAAGACGGAATTGGCACCTTCCCCACCGTGACCTCGCGGTCGGCGGGAGGGTTGCCGGGGCTTCAACGGGCCGTTCCCTCTGCCCCTCTGGATGAGCGCTATGGCGACCGGAACCAGTCTCCGGCGCGTTTGTCCCGCGGCGGGCCACCCGGCGTGCGGGCACCTTTCGCGTTGTCCAAGACTGTAGCCGAATGGCCGGACAGCGGAAGTTGCCGTCCGGCACGCGAGATGGATCACGTGGTGGCCGCGCACGGGCGAACCGACCGCGCCGGAAGCCGTCAAGACCCTGCTGACCAGGCACTTCCGGTCCACCGGTGATCCGTGCTTGCGACCGGCTCCTGGTGTCCAAGGCCACACGCGGGCCACCCATGGACCCGACGCGGGCCTGCCGCGCGGTCGCTGCGCGGCCGCCGTGCGGTCCCCGTGCGCGCGCCGTGCCCGTGCCGTCATGCGCCGTCATGTGCGCCGTCACCGGTGCCCCACCAGCCCCGTCCGTACGTTTGAGCGTTTCCAGGACTGGCTAGGTTCGCGATATGGCTTCCGAGCACGACGCGCACGGCGCTTCCGTCCTAGTGGCTTCCAACCGCGGGCCCGTCTCATACACCCTTCAGGACGACGGCACGCTGGCGGCCCGGCGCGGCGGCGGCGGCCTGGTGTCCGGGCTGTCCGCGACAGGGCCGGACACGGACGCGGTATGGGTGTGCGCGGCGCTCGGCGACGGCGACCGCGAGGCGGTGCGCCGCACGGGCGGGCGGCTCGACCCGGGCGACACCGGCGGGCAGCGCGTGCGGATGCTGGGTATCCCGCCCGAGGTGCACGGCGACGCGTACAACGGCATCGCGAACTCGGTGCTGTGGTTCGTGCACCACATGCTCTTCCAGACGCCGGTCGAGCCGTCGTTCGGCACGGAGTTCCGGGCGCAGTGGGCCTCCTACGAGGCGTACAACCGCGCGTTCGCCGAGGCGCTGGCCGACGACGCGCGCGAGGGTGCCGCCGTGCTCGTGCAGGACTACCACCTGGCGCTCGTGCCCGGCATGCTGCGCGCGCTGCGGCCCGACCTGCGGATCGGGCACTTCTCGCACACGCCGTGGGCGCCCGTGGACTACTTCGGACTGCTGCCGGACGACATCGCGCGCCAGCTGCTGCGCGGCATGCTCGGCGCCGACCGCGCGTGCTTCCTGACCAAGCGCTGGGCGGACGCGTTCCGTGCGTGCTGCGACGCGCTGCTCGGCGGCACGGGCGAGACGCGCACCGGGGTGCACGGGCTCGGCGCGGACGCGGACTTCCTGCGGGAGCGGGCACACCGCGCGGACGTCGGCGAGCGGATCGGGATGCTGCGCGAGCAGATCGGCACCGACGCGTCGGGGGCGCCGCGCCGCACGATCGTGCGGGTGGACCGCACGGAGCTGTCGAAGAACATCGTGCGCGGCCTCCTCGCGTTCCGCGCCCTGCTCACGGAGCGGCCCGAGTGGCGTGAGCGCGTGGTGCACGTGGCGTTCGCGTACCCGTCGCGTCAGGACCTCGCGGTGTACCGCTCCTACATGGAACGGGTGCGGCAGCTCGCCGACGAGATCAACGCCGAGTTCGGCACGGACGGCTGGACACCGGTGCTGCTGCACCTGGAGGACGACTTCGCGCGCTCGCTCGCGGCGTACCGCATCGCGGACGTCGCGCTGGTCAACCCGATCAGGGACGGCATGAACCTCGTCGCGAAGGAGGTGCCGGTCGTCTCCGACGGCGGCTGCGCGCTGGTGCTGTCGCGCGAGGCGGGCGCGTACGAGGAGCTGGGCGAGGACGCGCTGGTGGTCAACCCGTACGACATCACGGCTACGGCGCAGGCACTGCACGAGGCGCTGGCGATGCCGGCCGGCGAACGCGGCGAGCGCACGAAGCGGCTGGCGGCAGCGGCCACGGCGCTCCCGCCGAGCCGGTGGTTCCTCGACCAGCTCGCGGAGCTGCGCGCCTGACGGCAGCGCCTCGGCGCTGCCGGGCCCTGTGCTGCACGTCCTGGACTGCCGGCGCTGCATTGCGCGTCCCGAGCCACGCATCCCGAGCTGGGCGTCCTGAGCATCCGGCGCTCGCTGAGCCGCACAAGTCCTGGACTGCCGGCGCTGCACTGCGCGTCCCGAGCCGCGCATCCCGAGCTGCGTGTCCTGAGCATCCGGCGGGCGCTGAGCCGTACACGTCCTGGACTGCCGGCGCTGCGCTGGGCGTCCCGAGCCGCGCATCCTGCGCTGGGCGTCCTGGGCTCTCGGCCGGCGCTGAGCCGCCGGCCCTGCGCCGCGCGTCTTGGACTGCCGGCCGGCGCTGAGCCGCGCGTGCTTGGCCGGCTGCCGCGGCCGAGCCGTGTGTCCGCACGGCCTCGGGCAGAGGTACCCGCACGGGGTGCCCGTGCCGCGTGGCCGCCGGGGCGGCGGCGTCAGCGCGCGGCGCCGCCGAGCGCGGTCGCGAGCTCGGCGAGGAACGCCGCCAGGTCGGCGGGGCCGGCCAGCGCGAGGTCGGCGCGCGCCGTCAGCTCCGGGGTGGCCGTGCCGCTGGAGACGAGCAGCCCGCCGCGGCCCTCGGAGCGCAGGGCGTCCACCGCGTCGTAGGCGGCGAGGTCGCCGAGGTCGTCGCCGGCGTAGACGACGCTCTCCGCGCCCTTCTCGCGCGCGAACGCGGTGAGCGCGACGCCCTTGTCCATGCCGGGCGGCCGCAGTTCGAGGACCATGCGGCCGGGTTCGAGGAGCAGGCCGTGGCGGGACGCCAGGTCTTCCAGCGGGGCGCGCAGGGCGTCGAAGGCCGCCACCGGCGATGCGGCCCTGCGGGTGTGGACGGCGAACGCGTGTCCCTTGTCCTCGACCTTCACGTCCTGACCGGCGGCGAAGCGGCCGAGGAGGACGGGGAGTTCGGCGCGTGCGGCGGCGACGCCGGGGTGCGGGGGCGGGGTGCGCGGCGCACCGCCCGCAGCGTCCCAGCGCTCGGCGCCGTAGTGGCCGAGCACCACGAGCCCGTCGAGGCCCGGGACGCCGGCGAACCCGCCGTACTCCACGGCGACCGCCGCGGGGCGTCCGGTGATCACCACGACCGAGGCGATGTGCGGGGCGAGCGCGGCGAGCGCGGGCACGACGTCCTGGTGGGCACGCGCCTGCTCGGGGTCGGGCACGATCTCGGCGAGCGTGCCGTCGAAGTCGAGGGCGACGAGGGCCTTCTGCGGCGCGGCGAGGAGGGCGGCGAGGCCGGCCGCCCCCGCTGCGGTGGCGGGCCGGGGCAAGGAGGGGGTGCGGTTGCTGCCCATGGCATCCGACCCTACCGGCCCGCGCCTCAGCGGGCGTCCCGGTACGCCTGGCGCACGCGGCGCAGCCGGTTGACGGTGACAGGGTCGTGGGCGAGGGCGGCGGGGTCGTCGAGCAGCGCGCTCAGGAGCTGGTAGTAGCGCGTCGGGGACAGCGCGAGCTGCTCGCGTATCGCCCGCTCCTTCGCCCCCGGGCCCGGCCAGGGGCGCCGCTCCATCGCCAGCACGGCCTCGTCCCGCGCGGACAGTCCGCCCCCGGCGGCGCAGTCACCCGCGGCCGAGTCGCCCGCGGCGGAGTCGCCGGCAGGGGTACCGGAGTCGTCGGCACGGGCGGGTTCCGGGGCTTCGGTCGGCATGGTCAGCCAGGCTACTGGGCGGCCGCGTCCGCCGACCCGGCCTCCTTGGCGATCTTCGAGAGGACCTGCTGCGGGTCGTGTCCCGGCTCGACGGCCTGCCCGATGTTCTTCTTGATCAGCTCGCTCACCCGCGACCACGAGCTCTTGCCGAACGGATAGAGCTCAGAGGTGCTGAGCGTCTTCTGGAACTGGTGCAGGTCCTTCTCGCTGTCGTCGACCGACATCTCGTCGTTGGCGCTGTAGGTGACGGGCAGCAGGTCGTACTGGGTCGCGAAGTCCAGGACGTTCTGGTCGTCGTACACGTAGTCGAGGAACTCGCCGATCTGCTTGGCGTGGCCGTTCTGCTTGAACGCCATCATCCAGTCGGCCACGCCCATCGACGACTTGGCCATGCCGTCCTTGCCCGGCATCGGCACCATGCCGAAGTCGATGCCCGCCTTGCGCGCGTCGTTCATCAGCGTCGGGTGGCCGTTGAGCATGCCGACCTTGCCCTCGGTGAACTCCTTGAAGGCGTCGGCGCGGTCCAGCTTCCCCGGCGCGACGGGTCCTGTGAGGCCCTTGCCGACCAGGTTGTCCTTGAGCCACTCGAACGTCCTGACGTTGTCGTCCGAGTCGATGGTGTACGGGCCGTCCGTGGTGTCGGTGTAGCCGCCGCCACCGCTGAGCATCCACATCATGGTCTCGGCCTGGGCCTCCTCGCTGCCGAGCGGCAGGGCGAACGGCACGGGGACGCCGTCGTTCTTCAGCGCCTGCGCGTCGCTCGCGATGTCGGCCCAGTCCTTCGGGGCCTTGATGCCGGCCGCGTCGAAGAGGTCGCGGTTGTAGAACAGCAGCCGCGTGGAGGCGACGAACGGCAGTCCGTACTCCTTTTGGTTGACCCTGCCCGCCTCGGCCAGCTGCGAGACGAAGCTCGACTGGACCGGGACGCTGAGTATCTGGTCGGCGCTGTAGAGCTCGCCCTTGTCGGCGTAGTCGGCGAACGAGCCCACCTGCGCCATGTCGGGCGCGTCGCCGCGCTTGACCATCGCCGCCACGTCGGCGTCGACGGTCTTCCAGGAGCGGACGTCCACGTCCACCTTGATGTGCGGGTGCTTCTTGCCGAACTCGGCGGCCAGCTTCTTCCAGTAGACGCTGGACGACGTCTTCGGGCTGTTGCCGTAGTCCGCGGCCACGAGCTTGAGCGTGACGTCGCCCGGACCGGCCGGGCCGCCGCACCCCGCGGCGCCCATGGCGGTGCTCGTGACGACCATGGCCGTGGCGATGCCCAGACAGCGTTGGCGCACTGCTCCTCTTCCCACCTTTCGCCCACCGCGGGGCAGGGAAGCCCGACGATCGAACGGAGAAACGAAGACTTGACGGTACGCGGACGATGCCGCGCGGACGACGGTGGGGTGGGAAAAATACGCCGAAGGCAGGGGCTGCCCTTGTACGAGCGGGAAAGATCACGCAGAGTGGACTAGACCTCTCAAGGGTGTACGCGCGAGACTGTCCCCGTGAAACACGTCATCGCCCTCGATGTGGGCGGCACCGGCATGAAGGCCGCCCTCGTGGGGGCGGACGGCGAGCTGCTGCACGAGGCGCGCAGGCCCACGGGCAGGGAGCGCGGGGCCGACGCGGTCGTGGAGGCGATCCTCGGCTTCGCGGCGGACCTGTACGCGTACGGCGCCGAGCGGTTCGGCGAGGGGGCGCGCGCCGCGGGCGTCGCGGTACCCGGCGTCGTCGACACCGGGCGCGGCATCGCGGTCTACGCGGCGAACCTCGGCTGGCAGGACGTGCCGCTGCGCGCCCTGGTCGGCGAGCGGCTCGGCGGAATCCCCGTGGCGCTGGGACACGACGTACGCACCGGCGGCCTCGCCGAGGGCCGCCTCGGCGCGGGCCGCGGCTCGGACCGCTTCCTGTTCATGCCCATCGGCACGGGCATCGCGGGTGCCATCGGCATCAACGGCGCCATTGAGGAGGGCGCGCACGGTGTCGCCGGCGAGATCGGCCACGTCGTCGTGCGCCCCGACGGGCCGCAGTGCAGCTGTGGGCAGTACGGCTGCCTGGAGATGCTCGGCTCGGCCCGCGCGGTCACCCGCGCATGGGCGGCGGCGTGCGGCGATCCCCGCGCGGACGCCGCGGACTGCGCCAAGGCCGTCGCCTCGGGCGACCCCGCCGCCGCCGAGGTGTGGCGTGACGCGGTCGACGCGCTCGCCGCCGGGCTCGTCACGGCCCTGACGCTGCTCGACCCGCGCACCCTGATCGTCGGAGGCGGCCTCGCCGAGGCGGGCGACACGCTGTTCGGGCCGCTGCGCGCGGCCGTCGCGGAGAAGGTCACCTTCCAGAAAACGCCCACCATCGTTCCGGCCGCACTCGGCGACACCGCGGGGTGCCTCGGCGCCGGACTGCTCGCCTGGGACCTACTCGCCACGGAGGTAAGAGCCTGATGGCCGCCGTACCCACGTCGCCCGCTTCCCCGTCCTCGACCGGGCCTGGCACCGCGGCCCCGCAAGCCACCGCGCCCGGCACCGCGCCCGTCGGCACCGGCACCGGCACCGGCACGTGCACCGTGCTGACCGGGGGCCGCGTCGTCCTGCCCACGGGCATCGTCGACGGCGGACGGGTCATCGTGCAGGGCGGCCGCATCGCCGGCTCGGCCCCCGAGGGCGCACCCACCGTCGACCTGAGCGGGCACTGGATCGTGCCCGGCTTCGTGGACATGCACAACCACGGAGGCGGTGGCGCATCCTTCACGTCCGGATCGCACGAGGACGTGCTCAAGGGCGTGCGCACGCACCGCGAGCACGGCACGACGACGGTCGTCGCCTCCACGGTCACCGGCGAGCTCGACTTCCTCGCCCGGCGCGCGGGCGTGCTGTCCGAGCTGGTCGAGCAGGGCGATTTGGCGGGCGTCCACTTCGAGGGGCCGTTCATCTCGCCGTGCAGGAAGGGCGCGCACAGCGAGGCGCTGCTGCGCCACCCTGACCCGGCGGACGTCCTGACGCTGGTGAAGGCCGCTCGCGGCACCGCGCGGATGATGACGCTCGCCGCTGAGCTGCCGGGCGGCCTCGACTCGGTGCGGCTGCTCGCCGACCACGGCGTGATCGCGGCGCTCGGCCACACGGACGCGACGTACGAGCAGACCGTCGAGGCGATCGACGCGGGCGCGACGGTCGCGACGCACCTGTTCAACGCGATGCCGCCGCTCGGCCACCGCACGCCTGGGCCGATCGCGGCCCTGCTTGACGACGAGCGCGTCACGGTGGAGCTGATCAACGACGGCACCCACCTGCACCCGGCGGCGCTCGGTGTGGCGCTGCGGTGCGCGGGCGCGTCGCGCGTCGCGTTCATCACGGACGCGATGGACGCGGCCGGCTTCGGCGACGGGACGTACGCACTCGGCCCGCTGGAGGTCGAGGTGAAGGACGGCGTCGCGCGCGTCGTCGAGAACGGGTCGATCGCCGGTTCGACGCTCACGCTCGACACCGCCTTCAAGCGGGCCGCGACGATCGACGGGCTCGGGGTCGAGGACGTCGTCCGCGCGATTTCGGCCAACCCCGCACGCCTGCTGGGCCTCGACGACCGGGTGGGCTCCCTCGAACCGGGCAAGGACGCCGACGCGGTGATCCTCGACGCGGACTTCACCCTGAAGGGTGTCCTGCACAAGGGCGCGTGGGTGGTGGACCCGCGCGCGGCCTGAGCCGTGCCGCCGGCCGGCGCGGCCGGATCCCACGGACGCCTCCCTTCCCCCTCTAGGCCGGGGCGCTCGTGTTTGGCATGATCGAACACGGCGATCGGCAGCGCCTGAACCGGCGCACGAAGAAGAGGATTGGGGGTGGGGGCCGCGTGATTCTCACCGTCACCCTCAACGCGGCCCTGGACATCACCTACCGCACCGCCTCACTGGTGCCGCGGTCGAGTCACCGCGTCAGCGAGGTCTCCGAGCGTCCCGGCGGCAAGGGCGTCAACGTCGCGCGCGTGCTGTCCGGCCTCGGCCACGAGACCGTCGCCACCGGTTTCCTCGGCGGCAGGACGGGCGACGACGTGCGGCAGCTGCTCGCGCGCCTGTCACCGCGCACCGTCGACGCCTTCGTGGGGATCGCGGGCACGACCCGCCGCACCCTGGCCGTCGCCGACGAGAAGAGCGGTGACACCACGCAGTTCAACGAGCCGGGCCCCGTCGTGTCGGCCGCCGAGTGGGGGACGTTCACCGCCACGTACGAGCGGCTGCTCGACGGCGCGCAGGCCGTGGCGCTGTGCGGCAGCCTGCCGCCGGGGCTGCACGTCGGCGCGTACGCCGAGCTGGTGCGACTCGCCCGCACCGCCGGGGTGAGCGTCCTGCTCGACACCAGCGGCGAGCCGCTGCGCCGCGGCGTGGCCGCGCGTCCCGACATCGTGAAGCCCAACGCCGACGAGCTCGCCGCGCTCACCGGCTCCCGCGAACCGGCGCGCGCCGGCCGGGACGCCCGGCGCCGCGGGGCACGCTCCGTCATCGCCTCCCTCGGACCCGACGGGATCCTCGCCACCACGCCCGACGGCTCCTGGCGCGCCCGTCCGCCGGCTGCGGCGCGCGGCAACCCGACGGGCGCGGGCGACTCCGCCGTCGCCGGCCTGCTCTCCGCCCTCGCCGAGGGCATGGCCTGGCCCGACCGGCTGCGCCGCGCCGTCGCGCTGTCGATGGCGACGGTGCTGGCCCCGGCGGCCGGCGAGTTCGACGCGGCCGCGTACGAGGAAGTGCTGCCGCGGGTCACCGTCGAGACGGTCGCCTGACCGCTCGCCGCGGTCAGCTCGTGACGTGGCCCGACTTCAGCTTCACCTGGTCGAGGTTGACGCCGCACTGGTCGCCCTGCTCACAGGAGATCTTGATCGTGTTGGAGCCCTTGTCGAGGCTGAGCCACGAGTAGGTGGTCGTCCAGCCCTTGTCCGCCGCGCCCGCGGGGGCATTCGCGAAGTTCTTCATGCTGATCGAGCGCCGGTCCTGGTCGTTGACGAACAGCGACATCTTCGCGTCCTTGCCGGGCACGCCGTAGTTCACGAAGAGCGTGTAGTCGCCCTTCTTCGGCACGCTGACCGTCCACGTCGCCGACGCCCCCACGCTCGGCATCGACACGTAGACGCCGCCCTTGGCCTGCGCCCCCGGCACGTCGGTCGACGCCGCGGCCGGCGCCCCGAGCTGCAGCGTCGAGGCGTCCTGCTCGGGCAGCGGCGCGTCGGCGCTCGGGCTCGTGGACGGCGAGGTGGAAGGCTGCTGCGAGGTGCCGGCGCTCGGCGAGCTGCCCGAGCCGCCGGCCTGGTTCTTGGGGTCCCCGTCGCCGCTGGTCGACAGCGCGACGGTGATGCCGATCACGACGGCGGCGACCACGGCGACCGCGGCGATCAGCAGGCCCCGGGTGTTCGGGCCCCGGCCGCCGCCCCTGCGCTGCTGCCCGGGCGGCGGGTCCTGGCGTACCGGACCGCCCGGCTGGGTCTCGGGGGCCGCGTAGTGCGGGTTGGGCGAGCCGTAGCCGCCCTGCTGCCCGTACGGCTGCTGGGGCTGGCCGTACTGGGCCTGCGGGGGCTGGCCGTACTGGCCCTGCGGCGGCACCTGCTGCTGCCCGTACTGGCGCTCGCCGACGGTCCTGACCTGGTTGTACGACGTCCTGGGCACACCGGGCTGCGCGGTCGGGCCCGGGTAGCCGTAGCCGCCCTGCCGCCGCTGCTGCTGGGCACCGCCCGACTGCTGACCGTCGGCGTACAGATAGCCGAAGGGGTCGTCGTCCTCGGGCGTGCTCGCGCCGTCGTTCCCGGCCGTCATCCCTGGATCACTCCTCTACCATCTCGTCAGCGTCGCCGACCGGGCGAGCCTACCTCGTAAGGCTGAGCGCCAGGACTTTCCTCGGGCCGCGGGTCAGCCGGCCCTGCGGTGCACCCTGCTCCTGGACCGCTTCTCGATGTACATGCGCTGGTCCGCCGACTTCAGGACGTCCTCGACCGACATCCCGCAGCTCGCCCAGCTGATGCCGAAGCTGGCGCCGACCCGCACCGCGCGTCCGTCCACCCTGATCGGCGGGAGGATCGCGTTCCGCAGCCGGGTCGCGAGGTCGGATGCGTCTCCCGGGCCGAGGCCGTCGGCGAGCACCACGAACTCGTCCCCGCCGAGGCGCGCGACCGTGTCGCCGTCCCGCACGCCCGTGGTCAGCCGCCTGGCGACCTCGATCAGCACGGCGTCGCCGGTGTTGTGGCCGAACCTGTCGTTGATCGACTTGAAGCCGTCCAGGTCGCAGAAGAGGACCGCGAGCCCCTTCGCGCCCTCCGCGCCCTCGCCGGGGGCGACCACATGGACGTGGTGGTCGTAGGCGCTGCCGCCGGGCGTGAACCCGCCGAAGCCGCCGCCGCGCTCACCGGTGCGCTCCTCGTAGGCGTCCTGGCCCGATCCGTACCCGTCGGAGCCGTCGTACCCGTCGGAGCCGTCGTTTCCGTCATACCCGTCGTACGCGGTCCCGTCGTGGGCGTTTGCGCCGTACAGGGTCGCGTCGTACGCCGTCCCCTCGTACGGGGTACCGCCGAACGCCGCGTCGAGCTGCTCGACCGCCGTCGCCGCACGCGAGGCGCCGGGCCGCGCGCACAGGCGCGCGCTGAGCCTGGCCCGCAGCTCGGCGCTGTTGGGCAGGCCGGTCAGCGAGTCGTGCGAGGCGCGGTGCGCGAGCTGCAGCTCGCGGCTCTTGCGCTCCTCGATGTCCTCGACGTGCGTGAGCAGGAAGCGCGGGCCGTCGGCCGTGTCGGCGACGACGGAGTTGCGCAGCGACACCCAGACGTAGCTGCCGTCGCGGCGGGTGAGCCGCAGCTCGGCGCGGCCGCCCTCGGCCGAGGTGCGCAGCAGCGTGCCGATGTCCTCGGGATGCACGAGGTCGGCGAACGAGTACCGGCGCATCGCGGACGCGGGCCTGCCGAGCAGCCGGCACAGCGCGTCGTTCGTCCGCAGCAGCCTGCCGCGCTGGTCGCCGCCCATCTCGGCGACGGCCATGCCGCTCGGCGCGTACTCGAAGGCCTGGCGGAACGACTCCTCGCTGGCACGCAGGGCCTGCTGCTCGCGTTCGAGGCGTACGAGGGCGCGCTGCATGTTGGCGCGCAGCCGGGCGTTGCTGATGGCGAAGGCCGCCTGTGACGCGTACATCTGGAGGGCCTCACGGCCCCAGGTGCCCGGCTTGCGCCCGCCGCGCGGGCGGTCGACGGAGATGACGCCGAGCAGTTCGCTGCAGCCGCCGCCCGTTGACGCGTACATGGGTGCGTAGAGGCGGTCCTGCGGATGCCACTCGTCCTCGAACTGGGGCTCGGGTCCCTCGGTGTACCACTGGGGCACGTCGTCGTCGAGGAGTATCCAGCCCTCGGTGTGGGGTATGAACCGCAGGTCGCCCCACCGCTCGCCCATGTTGATGCGGCGCTCCCAGGAGGAGCGGGAGCCCACGCGGCCGGCGATCAGCGCCTCGGCCGCCGCGGATCCCGCGAAGGCGGCGACGACGAGGTCGCCGTCGGCCTGGACGACGTTGACGCAGGCGAGCTCGTAGCCGAGTCCCGTGACCACGCCGTCGGCGACGGTCTGCAGGGTGTCCGCCAGGCTGCGGGCAGTGTTGAGCTCAGCGACGACCTGGTGCAGGTGCCGCATGGTCGCAAGGCGGACATAGGGCTCCGACTCGGTCTCCATCGCTCGCTCTCCCTGAGACCTCGACAGCAACTCCAGATTTCTGATCGGCTCTCGCGTTGCGCTGTTCCCGCCACTGAATCACAGCGAGCTGTACCGCCGGTACACAGGGTCAACGATTAATGAGCTCTGTGAGTCAAGTCACACCAAATGATGAACGATCGGGACGAGCCACGGAGAGCGCTCCATGCAGTTTTTGAACACGGTTCAGCCGACTGTCCGCTTCGTGCGGGCCGTGGGACGGGACCGGGCCGTGCGTCCCGGCCGGTCCTAGGACCCGGCTGGTCCCCTGGCCCGATGCGGTGACCGCGCCGCTCCGGTTAGCGTCCCCGACGTGCACCAGACGACACCTGCCTCCGCATCCCCCCTGCCCGGCCACCGGGGCGACGTCCCCCATGCTGAGGGGGTGAGCAACGACGAGTTCCGCGGCGTCATGTCCCGGCTTGCCGCGGGCGTGGTGCTGGTGACGGCACGCGAGGCGCCCCTCACCGAGGACGGGCCGCAGGGCGAGGACGCGGGGATGACGGCGACGGCCTTCCTCTCCGTGTCGCTCGACCCGCCGCTGGTGCTGGTGAGCGTGCGCACCGGCTCCCGCATGGACGACCTGCTGGACGAGCAGCCGCTCTGGGGGGCGTCGCTGCTGACCGAGAGCCAGCGCCACATCGCCGGGCGGTTCGCCATGAAGGGGCGGCTGAGCGACCGGCTGCTGTTCGAGGACGTCCCCTACCGCAGGGGCGAGCTGACGGACGCGCCCCTGGTGCGCGGCGCGCTCGCCACGATGGAGTGCAGGACGGAGCAGCGGGTGCCGGCCGGGGACCACACGCTGGTGATCGGCAGGGTGCTTGCGGTGGAGCTGCCGCCGGCCGAAGGCGGCCCGCTGGCTTACTTCAAGGGGCGTTACCGCAGGCTGGAGTGAGCCGGGCCCGGTTCACCCGCCGCGGTTCACCCGCCGCGGGTCAGCCGCCGCGGGTCAGCCGCCGCGGGTCGGCCGCCGCAGGTCAGCCGTCGCGGTTCACCAGTCGCGGTCGCGGCCCGAGCGGCCGCGCTTCGTCTCGCCGCGCCGCTTCTTCTCCCGCAGGCGCCGCTCGTTGATCCCCCGGGGCACCTTCGACGCCCTGCGCGGCCTCGGCGGCGGCGCGGTCGCCTCCGCGAGCAGCGACGCCAGCCTGACCGCGGCCGTCTCCCGGTTGCGCCACTGCGAGCGGTGCTCGGAGGCCCTTACGGCGACGACCCCGTCGACCAGGCGGCCCGCGAGGCGTTCGATAGCGCGCTCCTGCCACACCGGCGGCAGCGCCTTGGTGCGCGCGAGGTCGAAACGCAGCTCGACCTGCGAGTCGGTCGTGTTGACGTGCTGCCCGCCGGGGCCGGAGGAACGGGAGAAACGCCACATGAGCTCGGCCTCGGGCAGGGAGACCGAGCCTCGGATGACGTAGGGCGGCCCGGGCATGGTCCCCATGGTCGCGCGGCACGCGCCCGCGCGTCACCTTCTTTTGACGCCTGAGTCCTGAAGCCGCGCCCAGTCCGGAGTCCAGGTGCCGGGGGCGCCGTGGCCGCCGGGGCCGCCGTGGCCGTACCGTCCCGTGCACAGGTGGTCGAGGAGCGCGGCGAGCGCCGGGTGCGCGTTGTCGGGGTGCCACACCAGCGAGTGCGGGTAGCAGGGCGAAGGCTCCCGCAGGGCGATGCGCCGCAGGCCGCCGCCGTCGGGCCAGGACAGGATCGTCCGCTCGCCGACGAGGGTGGCGAGCGACCGGGACGGGGCGAGGGTGTCGAGCAGGGGCTCGGCACCGAAGTCGGACCCCGTGACCTCGATGGTGAGTCCGAACGCGGCGGCGAGTGCGTCGTAGTACGCGGCCCACTCGGTGCCCGGCGCGATGCCGGGCATCCAGATCCGGCGCCCCGCGAGCTCGGCGGGCGCGACCGCGCCGGCGTCGGCGAGTGCGTGGAACGGGCCGGTGAGGAGCTGGATCGGCTCGTCGTACGCCCTGGCCGCGGCGAGGTCGTCGGGGAGCCGCCCGCCGGGCGCGCCCACGGCCCGGATGGACGCGTCGAGCGTGCCCGACCTGATGGCGTCGAAGGCCGCGCCGGCGTCGAAGAGGGTGACGACGTCGAGCTCGACCTCGGGGTGCGCGCGGCGGAAGTCGCGCAGCAGGCCGGCCGGGGCGAGCCGCCGCCCGATCACGTCGACGCGCAGGGCGCGCCGGCCCGGGCGTACCGAGGCGATGGCGCGCGCCTCCGACCGCAGGAGGTCGCGCGCGTGCGGCAGGAGCGCCTGTCCGTCCACGGTCGGCTCGGCGCCTCGCGCGGTGCGGGTGAGCAGCCGCACGCCGAGGTCCTTCTCCAGCGCGGCCATGCGCTTGGACACGGCCTGCTGCGTGATCGCCAGCTCCGCGGCCGCGTCCCGGAACCGCCCGGTCCGCGCGATGGCCACGAAGGTGCGCACGGCGTCGAGGTCCACCCGGCGAGAGTACGTGCACAACCGGAGGTTGTGGCGTACCGGCGAGCCGGTTGTTTGCTCCGGCCGTCCTCCACTCGCTTTGATGCCGGGGGCCAGTGGGGGTCGGGTACGGATCGGCGAGGGGCGGCGCGGCGCGGCATGATGGGCAGACGGGCGCTCGGCAGGCGGTTCGGGTGGTTGTGGGCGTCGTACGCGGTCAGCGCGTACGGCACGGGGCTCGGTTTCGGGGCCTTTCCGCTGATCGCGATCCTCGTGCTGCACTCGGGTCCGACGCAGGTGGCCGCGCTGTCGGCCGCCGGCCGTGCGGTGGGCGCTGTGGTCGCGGTGCCGTTCGGCCCGTGGGTGGAGTTCCGCCGCAAGCGGCCGGTCATGGTGGCGATGGATCTGGTCCGCTTCGCGGCGCTGGCGTCGGTCCCGGCCGCGTTCGCGCTGGGGCTGCTCACCTTCGCCCAGCTCCTTCTCGTCTCCGTCGTCGCCGCCGCGGCCAACATCGCGTTCAAGGCGGCCAGCGGCGCTTACCTGAAGTCGCTGGTGGCGCCGGCCGACCTGCTCGTCGCGAACGGCCGCTTCGAGTCCACGACCTGGACGGCGACGGTGGTCGGCCCTCCGCTCGGCGGGGCCGCGATCGGGCTGTTCGGGCCGGTGGCGACCGTGCTGGCCGACGCGGTCAGCCATCTGCTCTCGGCGCTGGGAATCCGCGCGGTCGGCGGCCGCGAGCCGCGACCCGCACGACCCGCACGGGCCGGTGCGGCGCGGCTGCGAGCGGGCGACCTGCTCGAAGGGTGGCGCCACATCCTCGCCCACCGCACGCTGCGCCCGCTGTTCCTCAACTCGATCGTGGTCAACGGCCTGATCATGGCCTCGGAGCCGCTGCTCGCCGTGCTCCTGCTCGGCCGCCTGGGGTTCGCGCCCTGGCAGTACGGTCTCGTGTTCGCGGCCCCCTGCGTCGGCGGCCTCGTCGGCTCGCGCCTCGCGAGCCGGCTCGTGACGCGGTTCGGGCAGCGCGAGGTGCTGCTCGTCAGCGGTGCGCTGCGTGCGTGCTGGCCGGTGGGGCTCGCGTTCGTGCAGCCCGGCGTCCCCGGAATGGTGCTCGTCATCGCCGTCCAGCTCGGTCTTGTCACGTGCTGCGGCGTCTTCAACCCCGTGCTGGCCACCTACCGGCTCGACCGCACCGACCCCGGCCGGGTCTCGCGCACCCTGTCGGCCTGGTCCGTCAGCAGCAGCGCCGCCATCGCGGCCATGACCGCCGCGTGGGGGCTGCTCGCGGCCGTCGCCGGCGCCCGCACCGCGATCGCGGCGGCCGGCGTCATCCTCCTCGCCACGCCGCTGCTGCTCCCGTGCCGCGTGAAGGGCCGTCACGGCGAGACCAGTGGGAACGGGGGCGGGGCCGGGACGCGGGACAGGGACGGGGACGCGAGCCCGGCGGCGCGGGAGGCCTCTGACAGGCCGTGAGAACCATGGATGGAACCCGCCGCGGCCCTGGTGGCGTTGTAGGGGGTGGCGGTAGCTTTCCGTACCGCCACCAGTGCACACGACGAAAGGGACAATTCCCATGGCTGTAAGCCTGTCCAAGGGCGGCAACGTCTCGCTCACGAAGGAGGCCCCCGGCCTCACCGCCGTCACGGTCGGCCTCGGCTGGGACGTCCGCACCACGACCGGCAAGGACTTCGACCTCGACGCCTCGGCGATCGCGGTGAAGCCCGACGGCAAGGTCCTCTCCGACGGCCACTTCGTCTTCTTCAACAACAAGTCCGCCCCGGACCAGTCCATCGTGCACACCGGCGACAACCTCACCGGCCAGGGCGAGGGCGACGACGAGCAGATCAACGTCAACCTCGCGGCCCTGCCCGCCGAGTGCGACAAGGTCGTCTTCCCCGTCTCCATCTACGACGCGGACAACCGCCAGCAGAACTTCGGCCAGGTGCGCAACGCCTACATCCGCGTCGTCAACCAGGCAGGCGGCACCGAGATCGCCCGCTACGACCTGAGCGAGGACGCCGCGACCGAGACCGCCATGGTCTTCGGCGAGCTGTACCGCAACGGCGCCGAGTGGAAGTTCCGCGCCGTCGGCCAGGGCTACGCCTCCGGACTCGTCGGCATCGCGACCGACTTCGGCGTCAACCTCTGAACGGTCCGGCGACGGGCCGACGGGGCCCGGCGACGGCTCGGCATGTGCGTGGGGGTCCGGCTGCGACCGGGCCCCTCGCGTCGGCCGCGTATGCGGCCTGGCACGGTATGCGGCCCGGCACGGTATGCGGCCCGGCACGGTAAGCGGCCCGGCACGGTATGCGGCCCGGCACGGTAAGCGGCCCGGCACGGCCTACGGCTCCGGCTTGCCCTGCCCGTACAGCCACGGCCGCCACACCTCAGCCGCAAGCCGCTTGCCGGCCTGGCCCGCCTGCTGCTCCGCGTACGCCGTGAAGTCCGCCGTCGTCGCGTTCCCGTAGCGGTGCGCGCGCGGCCAGCCGCGCAGGATCCGGAAGAACGCGGCGTCGCCGACCACCTCGCGCAGCCGCTGCAGGACCATCGCGCCGCGCCCGTACACCGGGGGCCGCGAGATGTCGGCGGCCGTGGGCGGATCGGCGGGCGGGAACGCCCAGTTCGCGTCGGACGCGTACGCGTCGGCGAAGCTGCGCGCGAGCGGCACGCGGTCCTTGCCGGCGCGGCTGTCGAGCCACAGCCACGTCCCGTACGTGGCGAAGCCCTCGTTCAGCCACATGTCACGCCAGCTCGCCGGGGTCACGCAGTCGCCGTACCACTGGTGGGCCATCTCGTGCACGAGCGTGGCCGTGCCCTCGGGGCCCGGCAGGAACGGGCGGTTCTGCGTCTCCAGGGCGTACCCCGAGTCGCCGG
The DNA here is from genome assembly GCF_000721265.1 of Streptomyces sp. NRRL F-5126. GTDB lineage: Bacteria > Actinomycetota > Actinomycetes > Streptomycetales > Streptomycetaceae > Streptomyces. The sequence goes on from NZ_JOFZ01000001.1 coordinate 480,973, forward strand.
TGCGGCCGATGATCACACCGGTTGACGAGAACGGGTAGGGCCCGAACGTCTTCTCCTCCCACGCCACGATCCCCGGCAGGGCGTCGAGCAGCCGCTTGCCGCCCGCACCGGCCTGCGGATCGGTCGCGGTGAAGGCGGTGAGTGCGCGACCGCCGCCGCCGGCGCGCGCGAGGCGCGTGCGGTGCGTCGCGTACGGGCCGATCACCAGCGTCGCCAGATAGCTCGCCATCGGATGCGCCGTGTGCCAGGTGTAGGTGGTGCGCCCCTCGTGGCGGCGCGTCGCGCGCAGTTCGCCGTTGGACAGCGCCGTGAGCCCCTCGGGCACGCTGACGCTGATGTCGTACGTGGCCTTGTCGCCCGGGCGGTCGTCGGACGGGAACCACGCCATGGCGCCGGTCGGTTCGCCGAGCGCGGCGACGCGGCGTCCGCCGTCGGACGCGAGCCACCCCTCCTGCGAGCCGTCGGGGTCGGTGATCCGGCGCGGCACGCCCGCGTAGTGCACGACGGCGTGGAAGGACCGGCCGGGTGCCGGGGCGTGGCGCGGGCGCAGCGTCAGCTTCGTGGCGGACCGGGTGACGGCGGCGGGGTCGCCGTCCACGGACGCCGACGAGACGTTCATTCCGTCGAGGTCGAGGGAGAGCGAGCCGAGTCTCCTGTTCGCGCGTGCCGTGATCTCGGCGGTGCCGGTGAGCCGGCCGGTGGCCGGCGCGTACGAGAGGGTGAGGGCGTAGTGGGTGGCGTCGTAGTCCCGGCTGCCGATGGGGAAGTACGGGTCGCCCGCGCCGGGGAGGCGGCCGACGCCGCTCGACCCGGAGCATGCCACCAGGACGAGGGCGACGGCAAGGGGCGCGGCGGCGGCGCGGGTGAGGGGCGCACGCCCCCGGCGTATTCGGGTGGCCACGCGCTGATCGTAAGCAGGACCAGGCGCCTTCGCAGTGGCTGCGGCCGCACGGGATGTGCGGGCCGTGCGGCCCGCACGCCCAGCCGCACGCGGGCATCGCCCGATCGGCGCAACGGCGTGGCCGGGCGGCATGGCACGATCGGCGAGTGCTCGACATCGGCTACTCGCTCTCCCGCCGCTTCCCCGACCCGCCGCAGACGGACTACCGCACGGCGGACTCGCGCGCGCTGCGCCACGACCTGTTCTGCGGGGATGTGTACCTCGCCGACACCGCGGCCGACCGGGAGCTGTCCACAGCCTGGGGATGGGTGCCCGTGCTCGACTTCGCGTGGGCGCTGTGCGACATCGTGGAGCGGCTCGACCGCGACCCACGCGGCAGCCGCGCCTCCCGCCCGCAGCACGCGGAACTCGACTTCACCGAGTCGAGCGACCGCATGCTCTTCACGCGGCGCTTCGGCTGGGTGGACGTGGAGGCCGACTGGACAGCGGGCGACGAACCGCCGCTCACGTTCAACCACGGCCTGCTGCGGCGCGAGGCACGGGACTTCCTGCACGACCTGATCGCCGACCTCACCGACATGCACGAGGGCCTGGCGGGCAACGTGCTGGTGTGGGACCTGCAAGCGCGGTTCCCCCGCACGTAGCGGCCGCTCGGCCGCCGGGTCGTGGGCCCGCGCCTGCGGCGCCCGGCCCGCGCGATCGCGGGGTTCCGCGAGGCGGCGTCTGCTTGGATCGGCGTATGAGCGAAGAAGCCACGCGGAACATCGGGATCCTGCTGTTCCCGGACGTCGAGGAGCTGGACGCCATAGGCCCGTGGGAGGTACTCGCGTTCTGGACGCGTACCTTCCCGGGTGACGGGTGGCGCGTGTTCTGCCTCTCCGCCGACGGTGCCCCCGTGACGTGCTCGAAGGGGCTCACCGTCCAGGCGCACCACTCGATGGCCGACACACCGCCGCTGGACGTGCTGCTCCATCCCGGCGGCATGGGGACGCGCCCGCTGCTCCGCGACGAGCGGCACGTGGAGTGGGTGCGCTCGCAGCGGCGCGCGGTCCCGCTGATGACGAGCGTGTGCACGGGGTCGCTCGTCTACGCGGCTGCCGGGCTGCTGGCCGGGCGGCCCGCCACCACGCACTGGGGCTCGCTCGAACTGCTCGCGGAGCTCGACCCGACGATCGACGTGCGCGCCGACGATCGGTTCGTCGACGACGGCGACGTCGTCACCTCGGCCGGCGTCTCGGCCGGCATCGACATGGCTCTGCACCTCGTCGCGCGGCTGGCCTCCACCGAGCGGGCGCGCGAGGTGCGGCGCGGCATCCAGTACGACCCGCGGCCGCCGGTCTGAGACGCCCGGCAGGCGCGGGACGGGCGCGGGACAGGCGCGGGGACAAGACGCCCGATTTACGGGCGATTACCGGCCGAGTGGGGAGCGTCCCAGGCCGGGTGTGCGTCGACGCCCTGCGGTCTCCGGCCCGCCCGGACGTACCGCACGCGGCGTAAACCAGCCACCCGGCGGGGATCCACCGGCGGGTTTCTGTGATACGAGGAAGGGGGCGAGAAACGCAGGTCGAGCGCTCCCCCGCTCCGCCCGCGCACCGCCCCGGGCGGCCGCTCCCGCACCTGAAACGGGAGCGGCCGCCGCCTGCGGGGTGCCGCACCGCGGCTCGAGGCCGGCCCCGGCGTCTCTGTCACCACGTCCTTCGACCAATCCCGCCCGACCGTGGCGACGAAGAACCATTGACGTTCTGCGGACGAAGCCGCGTGCGAAAGACCCCATCCGGAGGAGAGCCGCGTGAAAGAGGCCGTTCATATCGGCGGGCCCGTGCCCGTGGGGCCGGATCTGGAGGAGTTGCTCGGCCACGTGGCCCGCGGCGACCAGGATGCCTTCTCACGCGTCTACGACATGGTGTGCGGGCCCGTTCTCGGGCTGGTGCGCTCGGTGCTGCGCGACCCGGCGCAGTCCGAGGAGGTCACCCAGGAGGTGCTGCTCGAGGTCTGGCGCACGGCGGCCAGGTTCCGGCACGACAAGGGCAGCGGCATGACGTGGGTGCTGACCCTCGCGCACCGGCGTGCCGTGGACCGCGTGAGGTCCGTGCAGGCCGCGAGCGACCGCGAGGAGAAGGCCGCGCTGCTTGCACGCACGCCGTCCTTCGACGAGGTCACCGAGCAGGTGGAGGCAAGGCTCGAACGCGAGCAGGTGCGGCGCTGCCTGCGCACCCTCACGGAACTCCAGCGGCAGTCCGTAACGCTCGCGTACTACCAGGGACTGCTCTACCGGGAGGTCGCCGAGCTGCTCTCGGTGCCGCTCGGCACCGTCAAGACGCGACTGCGTGACGGCCTGATCCGACTGCGTGACTGCCTGGGGGTGTCGGTATGACCACCGCTGATCTGCACACCCTGACCGGTGCCTACGCGCTGCACGCGCTGGGCCCCGAGGAGCGTGCCGAGTTCGAGCGCCATCTCCTCGCCTGCCCGGCCTGCGCGCAGGAGGTCGCCGAGCTGTCGGCCACCGCCACGCGGCTCGGCCTCGCCGTGTCCCTCGTCCCGCCCGACCACCTCAAGCAGCGGGTGCTCCAGCGCGTCGCGACCGAGCGCCAGCTGCCGCCCGAGGTGGCGACGTCGGCGCGGCCGGGCGCGGGCGGCCGGCGCCGGCGCGCGTTGACGCGGTGGGCGCTCGCGGCGTGCGTCGCGGGGGCGGCTGCACTCGGCGGCGTGGCCGTCTGGCAGCACCAGGAGGCCCAGGACGCCCGCGCCCAGGCGCAGAGCGCCATACGGGACTCGCGCGACCTGGCAGCAGTGCTGTCCGCGCCTGACGCACAGACCACGGCGGGCAGGCTCAGCGACGGCGCGACCGGCACGGTCGTCGTCTCCCGCTCGCAGGACAGAGCGGCGTTCATCGCGTCAGGGCTGCCGAAGCCGCCCAGCGGCAAGACGTACCAGCTCTGGTACGACGACGCGGGCACGATGCGCTCCGCCGGGCTGCTCAACCCGTCGGCCGCCTCGCAGGCGGTGCTGCTGACGGGCCACGTCGGGCAGGCGTCCGCCATGGGCATCACAGTGGAACCGGCGGGGGGCTCCCCCGCGCCGACGACGACTCCGCTCGCCCTGATGAAGTTCCCGGCGTAGCCGGGCCGTCCCACCTAGGAACCGGTCCAGGAGATCGCGAAGTACTTCAGGCGTTCGTCCTCACCCGCGGGACGCATGCCGGCTGCCGTCATGACGTGGTGGGACGGGGTGTTGTCGTGGTCGGCGTCGCCCTTCACGGACGTGACGCCGTGCTCCCGCGCGAACCGCAGCAGTTCACGCAGGGCTTCGGAGGCGTAGCCCCTGCCCCGCGCCGACGGGACGAGGCCGTAGCCGATGGTGACGCCGCCGTTCCCGTCCGGGGGCCCGTGGAAGCCGAGGCCGCCGATCGCCCGGCCGTCCTCGCTGCGGCGGATCTCGTAGTTGCCGAACGGCCGCGGATCGCCGGTGGCGGCGCAGGCCTCCAGGAAGCGCCTGGCGGCGATCACATCGCCAGGGGTGGGATAGCCGGGCGCCCATAGGTCGCCGCCGTCCACCTCGCCCGACACGACGCGCCCGGCCTCGCCGGCGGTCATCGGATGCAGTATGAGCCGCGCTGTCACAAGTGGGTCCACACCGGCGAGGAGTATCACGCGGGAGAACCGCACCGCACGCGAATTGCGGTGCGGTGCGGCGCGATTCGCCTGCGGTTTCTCAGTTCTTCGGCGGCATCAGAACACTGTCGATGATGTACACGGTCGCGTTCGCGGTCGGCACGTTGCCGCAGACGATGTTCGCCGTCTTGTTCACCTTGAACGACTGGCCGGAGCCCGACGTCATGACCTTCTGCTTCTCCAGGGTGGTGAAGGAGCCGTTGGACAGCTGCGACGGCGTGACCTTCTGGCCCACCACGTGGTAGGTGAGGATCTTCGTCAGCATCGCCTTGTTGCTGAGGACCTTGTCCAGCTGCGCCTTCGGGATCTTCGCGAACGCCTCGTTGGTGGGCGCGAAGACCGTGATGTTCTTCGCGTTGTTCAGCGTGTCGACGAGTCCGGCCTTCTTCACGGCCGTCACCAGCGTGGACAGGTCGGGGTTGTTCGACGCGGCGGTGGCCACAGGGTCCTTCGCCATGCCGTTGAAGCTGCCCGCGCCGGACTTCGGGACGGACGAACAGGCGGGGCCGAACGGCTGGTCCATCGCCGTGCTGGACGCGGACGTGGAGGGCATGGCGGCGGACGACGAGGAAGCCGCGGAGGCGCCGGAACCGCTGCTGTTGCTCTTGCCGCTGTCGCTCGAGCACGCGGTGAGGACCACAGGCAGCGTGATGGCGGTGGCGGCGAGGGCGGCGGTGCGCTGGAATCGCTTGGCGAGCATGGCACTTCTCCTTCTGGACGGCGCACCTCTTCGTGCGCCGAGGGGGGTTGGGGTTGGGCGTGACGTCGTTGTTTCGTGGAGCGGGCGGCCGGTTCAGGGCACGGAGACCACCACCGAGTGGCGGCCGGTCGCGCCGTTCGGCACGGTGCCGACGCGCTTGTCCGTCTGCGTGTAGCCGGTGCGGTCGGTGGCACGGACCTCAAGCGTGTGTCTGCCGGACGTGGCCTGCCACGGCCACACCCACTGCCGCCACGTGTCGCTGGTGTCCTGCGCGCCGAGCTTCGCCTCGTGCCAGGGGCCGCCGTCGACCCGCACCTCGACCTTGGCGATGCCCTTGTGCTGGGCCCATGCGACGCCCGCGACCGGCACCGTGCCCGCCTCGGGGCTCGCGAACGGGCGTGGGGTGTCGATGCGCGACTCGGTCTTGATGGGTGCCTTGCGCGACCAGGTCCGCTTCACCCAGTACGCGTCGAAGTCGTCGAACGTGGTCAGTTCGAGGTCGGTGAGCCACTTGCAGGCGGACACATAGCCGTACAGGCCGGGCACCACCATCCGCACCGGAAAGCCGTGTGCGAACGGCAGCGGCTCGCCGTTCATCCCGAGGGCGAGCAGCGCGTCCCTGCCGTCCATGACCGTCTCCACGGGGGAGCCGATCGTCATGCCGTCCACCGACCTGGCCACGAGCTGGTCGGCCGGGCCGCCGTGCGACGGCGGCTTCACGCCGGCCTCGCTCAGCACATCGGCGAGACGGACACCGATCCAGCGCGCGTTGCCGACGTACGGGCCGCCCACCTCGTTCGACACGCAGGTGAGGGTGATGTCGCGCTCCACGAGTTCGCGCCGCAGCAGGTCCTGGAACGTCAACGTCACCGGCCTGCTCACCCCCTTGCCGTGCAGCCGCAGCCGCCACGACGTGGCGTCCACATGAGGCACGGACAGGGCGGTGTCCACCCGGTAGAAGTCCTTGTTGGAGGTGAAGAACGAGCTCAGGCCCTCCACGTCGGGGTGCACGCCGCTCGGCACGGGCCGTGCCGGCGAGGCGGGGCGTGGCAGCGTGATGTCCGCTCGGCTCGCCGCCTGCTGGGCCGCCTTGTCGGCGTTGAGGTAGCGGCCGAGGGCGCCCGCCCCGGCGGACGCCGCCACGGCGGCGGTTGCCGCGACGACGAACCCGCGCCGGTCGAACGTCCCACCGGTGGCACCGCCACCGCCACCGCTCGGTCCACCGCCCGATATGCGCTCGCCCGCGTCAGGGCCGGGAGCCGCGCCGGCGGCGGCCGGGGCAGGTTCCGCCGCGGACCCGGGCGCGTGTGCTGACGCAGGGGCGGGTCGGCCGGTGGCGGCGCCGTACGGCTCGCGTGCCCGGCCTGCCAGCCAGTACAGCAGCGCGAAGGCCACCACTCCGCCGACGGCCGACGGCAGCACGTCGGTCGGTTGCGCGTCGGGGCGGGACGCGGCGGCCGCGACGCCCACGGCGCCGAACGCGAGCGCGGCGGTCGCGCCGATCCGCCGGTGCCGCGTCGCGATCACCCCGATGGCGATGGCGAACAGCCCCAGGACCACCACGATCCCCAGCTGCAGCACCGCCTTGTCGTTGGTGCCGAAGTGGCGTACCGCGAAGTCCTTGAGCCCGGGAGGCGTGCGGTCCACCGCGGCGCCGCCCACCACCGTGACCGGGCTCGCCCCGGGGCGGACCGCGGCCGACACCAGCTCGGCGGCGGCCAGGGCCCCGAAGCCGGCGATCAGGCCGCTCGCCGCACCCAGCAGGACGCGCAGCGCCCGGCCCCGGCCGCGTCCTGGCCCGTCCTTCGGTGTGGTGGCATCCGCTTCTCGACTCACACCGCCCATTCGGCGCGGAGCGCGTAGCGGATTGGTCCCTCTCGCATCGTTCACCCGGTGGTGTGAACCACGCGGTATCCCGATGACGGGGCGCGGGTGCACCAGTCCTTCCCGGCTCCTGCTCCGAAGTACCCGCGTGAGGGGTGGTGCCGGACCACCTGGCAGGGAAGGAGCACGATGAGTGGAGCGGCGCGGAGCGCGGCCGTCGTGGGCAGCGGGGTGGCGGGGCTGACGGCCGCCTACATCCTGAGCAAGGGCGGTCGCGAGGTGACGCTCTACGAGGCGGACGACCGCCTCGGCGGCCACGCTCACACGCACGACCTCCCAGGCGCCGACGGCCGCGTCCACCACGTCGACTCCGGCTTCATCGTGCACAACGCACGCACATACCCCTTCCTGCTGCGGCTCTTCGAGGAACTGGGCGTCAGGACCCAGGAGTCCGAGATGTCCATGTCCGTGCGGTGCGAGGGATGCGGCATCGAGTACGCGGGCGCCCGGGGCCCGCGCGGCGTGTTCGCGCAGCGCCGCAACGCGTTCAACCCGTCCTATCTGCGGATGGTGGTGGAGATACCCCGCTTCCACCGCGCGGCCCGTCGGCTGCTGGCCGTGGAGTCGCCTGGGCGTACCGGGGAGTCCACACTCGGCGCCTTCCTCGCCGAGCACGGTTTCTCGCCGTACTTCACCGCTCACTTCATGACCCCTCTCGTCTCGGCTGTCTGGTCCTGCGACGCGCGGACCGCGCTGCGCTACCCCGCTCGGTACCTGTTCCGCTTCCTCGACCACCACGGCCTGCTCTCCGTCGGCGGCTCGCCCACCTGGCGCACCGTGACCGGCGGGTCGCGCTCGTACGTGGAGCGGATAGGCAAGCAGCTCAGCGCCGTGCGCACCTCCACTCCGGTGCGCTCCGTGAACAGAGAGGGGGACGGTGTCACCGTCGGGGCGGACGACGGCCGCCCCGTGCGGTACGACGCCGTGGTGATCGCCGTCCACCCCGAACAGGCACTCGGGCTGCTCGCCGACCCGACGGACGAGGAAAGCGCCGTGCTCGGGGCCTTCCCGTACTCCCGCAACCCGGCCCAGCTCCACACCGACACGGGTCTGCTGCCGCGCTCGCCCGGCGCTGCCGCCTCTTGGAACATGCTCCTGCCCGGCTGCGACGCGGGCGCCTCGGCCGTGAGGATCAGTTACGACATGAACCGGCTCCAGCGCCTCGACACCCCCGAGCGGTATGTCGTGACGCTCAACGGGACCGACCGGGTCGACCCCGGCCAGGTCCTCGCACGCATGGACTACGAGCATCCCGTCTACACGCCCGAGTCGGTGACCGCCCAGCGGCGGCTGCCCGGCCTGAACACCGGTGTCACCGCCTACGCGGGGGCGTACCACGGCTGGGGCTTCCACGAGGACGGCTGCCGATCCGGCGTGACGGCCGCCGCGGCACTGGGGGTGGACTGGTGACGCCGCCGACCGCTCCCGTCCCCCCGGCGCTGTATCCGTGCACCGTCGCGCATGTACGGGTCACGCCCCGCAGGTACGCCTTCCACCTGCGCACCTACCTGTGGCTCATCGATCCCGACCGGCCACCGCAACTGCCGTGGTGGCTGCGCCCACTGGCGGGATTCGACGCGCGGGACCACTTCGGCGGCAGCAGGCCCACTCTGCGGGAGGGGCTCGACGCCTTCCTCGCGGCCAACGGCATCGATCTGGCAGGCGGCAAGGTCGCCATGCTCGCCCACGCCCGAGTGTTCGGCCATGTGTTCAACCCGCTGACCCTGTACTGGTGCCACTATCCGGACGGCTCGATGGCCTGTGTGGTGGCCGAGGTCCACAACACGTACGGCGAGCGCCACTGCTACCTGCTGGGCACCGACAAGTCCGGCCGCGTCACTGCCTCCAAGGACTTCTACGTCTCGCCGTTCTTCCCCGTGGACGGCGACTACACGATGCTGCTGCCGGAGCCGGCCGGCCGGCTCTCCCTGACCGTGCATCTCGACAGGGCGGGCGGCCGCGCCTTCACCGCCACGGTGCGGGGCGAGCGCCGCCCGGCCACCCGCCGCGCACTCGTGGGCGTGGCCGTCCGCCATCCGTGGTCCGCGGCTGCCGTCTCCGTGGGCATCCGGGTACACGGCATCGCGCTCCGGGTGCTGCGCGGCCTGCCCGTGCAGCCCCGTCCCCGACACCCGCACCAGGAAGGCGTGGAGTAAGCCGTGACCCTCTCCCCGTACCCGCACCACAACCCGTCCGCCGGCCGCTCCCCCGTAGCGGCGCACGCCGCGCCAGTCGACGCTCGCCGGTGGCCCGACGTGGCCCGGCTGCCTAGGTCGTCCCGGTTGCGGACGGCCGTCGCCGAACGGATCGTGCGCCACTCCCTGGGCGGTCTCCCTCTCTATGTGCGCCTCGGCGGGCACGAGGCGGGGCCGGACACGATCGGGCGCGGCGGGCCGCGGATGAACATCCACGATCCGGCGGCCTTCTTCCGCAGGGTCGGCGTCGGCGGGCTGATCGGCTTCGGCGAGTCGTACATGGCCGGCGAGTGGGACGCGCCCGATCTCGTCGCCGTACTGACCGTGCTCGCCACGCACGCGGACCGGTTGATCCCGCAGCCGCTGCAGCGGCTGCGAAAGGCGTTCGTGCGCAAGCAGCCCGTCCGTCAGCGCAACACTCCCGAGGGGTCGCGCGACAACATCCACCGTCACTACGACCTGTCGAACGACCTGTTCGCGCTGTTCCTCGACGAGACCATGACCTACTCGTCGGCCGTTTTCCGCGCACTGCCCTCCGACATGTCGCTGCTGGCCGACGCTCAGCGCCGCAAGATCGACCTGCTGCTGGACGCGGCCGGCGTGGGGCCGGGCACCCGGCTGCTCGAGGTCGGCACGGGCTGGGGTGAACTCGCCGTGCGGGCGGCGGCACGCGGGGCGCGCGTGCACAGCGTCACGCTCTCGGCGGAGCAGCGGGACCTGGCGCGTGAGCGTGTACGGGCCGCGGGCCATGCCGACGCCGTGACAATCGAGTTGTGCGACTACCGGCGCGTCGAGGGCACGTACGACGCTGTGGTGAGCGTGGAGATGATCGAGGCAGTGGGCGTGGAGTTCTGGCCCGAGTACTTCCGGACCCTGGATCGGCTGGTCGTGCCGGGCGGGCGGGTCGTGCTGCAGGCCATCACCATGACGCACGACCGGGTGCTCGCGACGAAGGACACCCACACCTGGATCCAGAAGTACATCTTCCCTGGCGGGATGATCCCTTCGCTCGACGCCGTGGAGAGCATCACCCGTGGCCGGACGGACCTGCGGAGCGTTCGCGTGGTCGGCTACGGCGCCCATTACGCCGAGACCCTTCGGCTGTGGCGTGAGATGTTCACCGAACAGGTGGATGCGGTTGACGCGTTGGGTTTCGACGAGACGTTCCGACGCATGTGGACCTTCTATCTGGCGTATTCGGAAGCGGGTTTCCGCTCGGGTTACCTGGATGTGCGGCAGATCGCGCTGGCGAGGACCGGGGGCGGCGCGAGGTGAGCGGCTTCCCCTGGGGCGGGTTCGGGGCGGGGGTCGGTGTCTCGGCAGGCGGTGTGCTCGCCGTCATGCTCGTGACGTTCGCCTTGGGCGCGTCACGCGGCAGGCACCGCTATGTGGATGTCGCATGGGGAACCGCCTTCTCGGTGGGGGTTGTCGTGTCCCTTGCAGTGGTGGCGTCGGAGAGCGACGGCAATCGCATCCGGCAGTCCCTCGCCGTCGCGCTGACCGTCGTCTGGGGGATGAGGCTGGCCGTGCACATGGCGCACCGCGGTTGGGGCGGGGGCGAGGATCCTCGCTACGAGAAGATGCTGGCGAAGAGCTCGGGCAGCCCGCATCTGCACGCGTTGTGGAAGGTCTATCTGTTGCAGGCGGCGCTGGTGGTACTGGTGTCGCTTCCCGTGCAGGCGGCCCTCTGTCTGCCCGCCGGCCCGGACGCACCGATGTACGCAGGCTGCGCTCTGTGGCTGATCGGGGTGTTCTTCGAGGCGGTCGGCGACCACCAACTCGCGGCCTTCAAGGCGGATCCCGCGAACAAGGGCCGCATCATGGACCGCGGCCTGTGGAGCTGGACCCGCCACCCCAACTACTTCGGCGACTTCTGCGTGTGGTGGGGACTGTTCCTGTTCGCATGCGGCAGCTGGCAGACGGCTGCGGCGACCGTGGTGAGCCCCGTCGTGATGTCACTGCTGCTCACGCGCGGCAGTGGAAAACGTCTGCTGGAACAGCACATGGCCGACCGCCCGGGTTTCGCGGCCTACGCCGCCCGCACCAGCGGCTTCTTTCCCCTGCCGCCCAAGAGGCATGCGGCGTAAGGCTGCTCCCGGGGCGGGCCCCCTGCCCAGGCTCCGGGTCCGAAGTCTGGGCAGAGTCCGCTCAGCGGACCCTGCGCCCGCTGTGCCCGGTGGCCCGCATCCGCACCGCGGTGGCCGGTATGCCGAACCCCGTGGAGCTGCCGGCGTCCTTCAACGGACCGTGCACCAGCCCGTCGAGCACCGGACCCGGCTCAGCGTACGGCTCCAGTACGACGGTCATCCGTGCCCGGAACTTGCGCTGTCCGCGTTTCTTCATGGTCAGCCTGGCCCGCGCGCCGGCCACGCCGGGCAGGGTCTCCGCTTCCGTGGCCATCGCACTCTCCAGGGCGCTCTTGCGCAGCCGGGCGCCGGACCGCCGCAGCAAGAGCGACGCCGGCCCGCGCGACCTCCCCTGCGCCAGCAGCCAGACGAGGAAGAGCAGGAAAAGCACCGCGAGACCGCTGATGACCACGGGGGCCCACCAGTCCTGATCCCGCATCCTGTCGAGCGCGGCACGGTCGATCAGGTGATCGTACGCACGGGGGCCGCGCCACCAGGAGGGCAGCTGCCAGGACACCTCGTCGCGGTCGACCAATGCGTTGACACCGAGCCGGCCGCCCCCTCCGAGGAGAACGAGCCCGATTACCATGATCAGCAGCCTGTTCAGCGCATTCCTCACACCACTCAACGCCTTTCCGCACTCGCGTCGCTGCCGTGTGGCCTATTTCTTTCCGCCCGTGGCCACGGGCGTGTCCGCGCTGCCGACGGACTCCGTCTGCTCCGGGACGGGAGGTGTCCAGTCGCCATCCGGCCTCACCCGTATGGCGAGGCGAGGCGGCCTGGCGAGCCCCAGCGCGTCACGCTTGGTCGTGAGGGCGCGCGTCAACTCGGCCTCGACCTCGGTCGGGTCGCCGAAGCGCACTGTCGCCCGCACGCGCACCTTCCGGCGCCGCACCCGGACTTTCGCGTCGTCCGTACCGGGAACTTCCAATGCCACGTCACGCAGCAGCAGCGCTGTCGCCGACCGGTCAAGGAACGCCCGTACGTCGCCGCCGGGCGGTTTCATCGGCGCACGCTTGCGCGCGCCCGGTGTCATCGCGAGCCAGATCAGCCAGAGCCCCACCACGACCAGCACCGCCGCCGCTACGACTGCGAGGGTGTCCGTGACACTCATCCCGTACAGGCGGTCGAGCAGCGCATGGCGCCAGGGCGACGGCGTCCCGCCGAACCGAACCGACACCACGTCGTACAGCACCGCTGCGCAGGCGACCGCGCCGAGCAGCGCACACACCGCGGCCGGAGCGCGCCGCGCCGACCACGACCGACGCGGCTTCGGCACGGACGGGAACTCGACCGGTTGCCCTTCAGGTTGCTGACTCATGACCACACCCGCCTTTCCGCATTGAGCGACTGGACCGGCGTAAGCCTTCCCACCAGCACATCCACCGAGATGACCGGCACACCGGTCAACTCCGCGGTGCGAGCCCCGACATGTCGCGTCACCTGCGCGCACACCCCGTCGATGTCAACCGGATACGGGAGGTCGACCTCAAGGGCGATCTTCGTCCTGCCGCGACGTGTGTCGGCGTCGGCGCGCGCCGCCGTGTGGGGGCGCGGCTCGAGTGCCTCCCTTGCGGCCTGTGCCGCGATCCGCCGCGTCGCCCGCTCGCTGATGACCGTCGCTCCCCGGCTCGCCGGCTCCCCCGGATCCCGGGGCGGGCCCTGCGTCATCACGGCTTCCTGCGCCGGTCCGGGTGCAGGATGTCTTGAACGTCGAGATCGCCGTCGACCATGCGGCCGACAAAGAATCCGACCGCTCCAAGCGCTGCCACCAGCAGGAACGCCCCGAAGCCGCCGAAGTAGCCAGCGAAGCCGAGCGCCATTCCCACTACGAGGCCCAGCGCGGACCACCCTTTCATCACTCCTCCTACTGCACGCGCAGTTCGCCGTCGGTCTCCGCGTCGTCATCGGGCAGATGCACGTCGCCGACTGCGATGTTGACCTCGACGACTTCCAGTCCCGTGATCCGTTCGAGCGCTGCGATCACGTTCTCCCTGACATCGGCTGCGCAATCCTGGATCGGGACGCCGTACTCCACGACGATGTCCAGGTCGACGGCCGTCTGCCGCTCACCCACCTCGACCTTCACCCCCCGCCCGAGGCCGGCGCGGCCACCGCCGCCCGGCACCTTGTCCCGCACGGCCCCCAACGTTCGGCTGAGGCCACCTCCCCCGAGCGCGTACACGCCGCGGACCTCGCGCGTGGCCATGCCCGCGATCTTCTCCACCACGCCGGTGGCGATGATCGTCCTGCCGCGAGTGCCGGCGGGCTCGTCCGTGCCCCTGTGGCCCGCGTCCACTGTCGTGAGCCCCTGTCCGCTCCCGGGGCGCGGGCTCTGCGAGGACGAGCCGTTCGGCGCCGCGGGGATGCCCGTCTTGCCGGTCGAAGCCGTGGGTGTCGTCATGGGGTACTCCTCGGATCGTCTGTGCTCGCTGCCCGCGGGGAGCAGCGTCGCCGTGTGCCGGACTGTTTTGCGCCGACAAACGTTGGACCCGCCTCCGACCCATTCCTCACGCGCCCGAAGCGAATTGATCGAAATTTTTTTCTCGGCGGGCAGGCGTGACGATCGGGCCGCCCACCGTGTCCAAGGTCATGTACAGCCAACGGGGAAAGGAGTTCGTTCGTGCCTGTTGAGGAGTCGGCGCTCAGACGCGCCAGAGCACCGGAGCACCGCATCTGGCCCGACGATCCCTTGTTGGCCGTGCGCGCCGGCGAGGGCGACACGGACGCCTTCGAAAGGCTTGTCCGCCGGCACACCCCCGTGCTGCTGGCACTCGCGAACCGCCTGCTCACGGACGCTGGTGATGCGGAGGACGCCGTGCAGGACGCGTTCGTGAGCGCGTGGCGACGGCTGCCCGAGTTCCGGGCGGACTCGTCGTTCCAGACGTGGATGTACCGCATCGTGACGAACAGGTGTCTCAACCAGCTGCGCTCCCGGCGCCCGACGACCACGCTCGACGCGGTCCCGGAACCGCAGGCACCCGACCACTACGCGTCGCCGTCCCGTGCCGCGGAGTCCTCCGCGGTGGTGTCGGATCTCCACAGCGCGCTCGGCCGGCTCTCCCCCGAGCAGCGGGCATGCTGGCTCCTGCGCGAGATGCACGGTCTGTCGTAAGAGGACATCGCGTCGGTGGTGGGGATCAATCAGGAGGCCGTACGCGGCAGGATCTATCGGGCACGCCGCTCTTTGACGGAGGCGATGGTCGCATGGCGATGAACACGAACCCGCCGAACACGCCCCCGTGGGAGCAGGACGGCGAAGGGGACCGGGTGCATGGGGACGACGAACTGCTCCCGTGCGGTCGTTCCCTCGCGTGGCTGTGGGAGGAGTGGGACGACGGCGATGTCCGCCCCGACCCTCATGTGGCGCAGTGCCCCCACTGCACGGCCGCTCTGGGCCGGCTCAGCGCCTTGCAGGACTTCGTCGGCCGCGCCACGGACGACGCGGCGGGCCCGGCCGACGGCGCGACTGAGTCGATCGCGAGCCGCACCGAGTCGGTGACGGCCAGGGTGATGGACATCGTCCGGCTCGAGCTCCGCCCCGGGCTCACCCTGCCTCTCGGGGAGCCAGAGGAGGACTCCTGGATCGTGGAGGCCGCCGTCGCCAAGGTTCTGCGCACGGCGGCCGAGACTCTGCCCGGCGTGCGGGCGGGCAGCTGCCGGATCCGTCCGGTGGCGGCAGACGATGTGGGGGTCCGGGATCCCTTGCCGGACGTGCCGTTGCACCGCCCCGTCGACGTCTACGTGGAGTTGGCGGTGTCGACGTCATGGGCGATGCCCGAACTGGCCCGCCAGGTGCGCGAGCGGATGTTGGCCGCCGCTGACGAGGCGGTGGGCATCGATGTGCGGTCGATAGACGTCTCGGTGATCGACCTCCTGGACGAGGAGGCGGTCGACGCGGTGACCGGGGGCGAGAGCGAGCGAGGTGCCCGATGGTAAGCAGGCGCGACATGGCGGCCCGGCTCGCCCAGGAGGCGGCCGCCGTAGCACGTGGCACGGACGGCGTGGCGTTCCTGAGGCCAGGTCTCGGGGATGTCGTCCGCGGTGCCGCCCGTCTCGCGCCGCCGACGGGCGGGGTCCGTGTCCGGTACGAGGCGGACCGGGCGCACTGGCGGATACAGATCCAGCTGGTGGCGGCACAGGATCGCCGTGCGGTGGACGTGACCAGGGCTGTGCGCGCCGCCGTCGAGTCGGCGGCGAGCGCGGTGCTCGCCCGGGCGGCGGCAGGCGGGCCGATGCCGGCGAGGGTGGACGGGTGCCACGTGTCCGTGTCCGTCACGATCACGGGCGTCGCCTGAGGGACGGCGGGGTGGGACGGAAGTCGCTCGCGGGGTACCCGGGCAGAGTCCGGTACGGAAGGAGGGCCTGTGGGAAAGGCAGAGTCGCTGCGGCGTTACCGCGGCAAGCGCGATTTCGGCGCCACGAGCGAACCGAGCGGCGGCACGGGTGACCTCGAAGCGCGAGAGGGCCAGGGGCACGGGTGGCAGGGCAGCGCGGGTGGCGGCCAGGCGTCGTACGTCGTGCAGATCCACGATGCAAGCACGATGCACTTCGACTTCCGCCTTGAGGTGGATGGTGTACTCAAGTCCTGGGCCGTCCCCAAGGGGCCTTCCACGGATCCCGGGGACAAGCGTCTGGCGGTCCCGACCGAGGATCACCCACTGGAGTACCGCGAGTACGAGGGCGTCATCGGCCGGGGGCAGTACGGCGCCGGAACGGTGATCGTGTGGGACGCGGGTACGTACCGGCCGCTCAACAAGGACGGCGCCCCTGGGGACGAGGCATCCTTCGCGAAGGCGCTGGCGAAAGGGCATGCCAGCTTCTGGCTGGACGGACCGAAGCTGAAGGGTGGCTTCTCGCTCACGCGCTTCCGCGGTGGTGGCGGCACGGGCCGCGAGAACGACGGCGAGGAAGCATGGCTGCTGGTCAAACGCTCCGGCACGGGCGCGGACCGCTCGGGCCGCACCACGCCCGACCCACGCAGGGCCAGGTCTGCGAGGTCGGGCCGTACCTTGCGGCAGGTGTCGCAGGGGGCGGGAACCGGAGGCGGGAAGGGGACAACCACGTCATGAGTGAGCTGCTTGCCTCCCTGACCGACGATGAGCGGCGGCTGCTGTCCGACGCCCCGTCGGGTGCCGAGTTGGCGGCGCAGCCCATGCTGGCCACGCTGAGCGACCGCAGGGATTTCCACGCGGGCGGGTGGATCTTCGAGCGAAAACTCGACGGGGTCCGTGTTCTGGCCGTGCGCGACATGCGGGGCGTGCGGCTCCTGTCGCGCACCGGTCAGCGTCAGAACGCGACGTACCCCGAGATCGTGGACGCGCTGCAGGAGCAGGGGTCCACCGACTTCGTGCTGGACGGCGAGGTCGTGGCGTACTCCCACGGGCGTACTGATTTCTCCCGTCTCCAGCAGCGCCTCGGCATCACCGACGAGCGCCGGGCACGCGCCAGCAAGGTCGCCGTCACGTACTACGTCTTCGACATCCTGCGGTTGGACGGCGCGGACCTCGCCCGACTTCCGTTGCGGGCCCGGAAAGCGCTGCTTCGCAGGGCCCTGTCGTACCGTCCGCCGGTGCGTTTCACCCCGCACCGTAACGACGGCGGTCAGGAGCTGCTGGATCAGGCGTGTGCCCGGGGCTGGGAGGGGCTGATAGCGAAGCGCGCCGCGGGGGGCTACCAGCCGCGCAGGTCGGGCGACTGGCTGAAGCTCAAGTGCCAGCGGGGCCAGGAGTTCGTGGTCGGGGGCTTCACGGAACCCGCCGGCTCGCGCACGGGCTTCGGCGCGCTGCTGCTGGGCTACTACGAGGGCGCGCAGCTGCGGTACGCGGGCAAGGTGGGGACCGGGTACGACCGTGCCACGTTGCACGACATACGCAGCCGGCTCGACGAACTGGCCACCACCACCAGGCCGTTCGACGACCAGGTGCGCGAGCATACGGCGCGTTGGGCGCGGCCCGAGCTGGTCGCGGAGGTCGGCTTCAGTGAGTGGACCAGGGACGGCATGCTGCGCCATCCGCGCTTCCTGGGCCTGAGGCGGGACAAGAGACCGCGTGAGGTGGTTCGGGAGAAGCCGGTCGCCGGTTGAGGTGCGGCTATCGTTCGCCCATGAGCCTTCGTGACACCGTTCCGTCCTCGGTCGACCCCGCCGAACTGATAGCCGTGGGCTGCCGGATCCTCGCCTACCAGGGGCTGGCGGAGGACATTCTCGGCCACATCAGTCTGCGCGACGCGGACGCGCCCGACGCCCTGCACGTACGGTGCCGTGGGCCGCGCGAGCGTGGCCTGCTGTTCACCGAGCGGGCCGACGTGCACCGGGTGGCGCTGCGGGGACCGGCATCCGGCCTGCCGGACGGGGTGAAAGCGCCCAACGAACTGCCCATTCACCAAGAGGTGCTGAAGGCACGCCCGGACGTGCGGGCGGTGGTGCACGTGCACCCGCCGTCGGTCGTGGCGGCGGACCTGGGCGGGCTGACGCTGCGCCCGATCGTGGGGGCGTACAACATCCCGGCGATGCGAATGGCGCTCGGCGGCATCCCCGTCTATCCGCGCGGCGTGCTGGTCACGCGGCCCGAACTCGGCAGGGAGGTGGCGGACGTGCTGGGTGACCGTCCCGCGTGCGTGCTGCGCGGGCACGGCATCGTGGCGACGGGTAGGACCGTGCAGCAGGCCGTCGTCAGGGCCCTCAACCTCGACGCCCTGGCAAAGATCACGCTGGCGGCGCACGCGCACGGCACCCCGCCCGTGCTGCCGGACGCGGACATCGCGGAGCTGCCCGACCTCGGCGACGGGTTCAACGACGAGATGGTGTGGCGGGCGAACGCGGCCAAGCTGGCCCACGCCGGCCTCGGGCTCTGACGGCCACCCGTCGGCGTCAGCGGCGAGCGTCCCCGCCGGGCCCGCCCGCCTTCGGGCCCGCGTCGGCCCCGGTGACTGCGACGGAGCCACCGCTCGCAGGGGATCCGACCCGGCCGCGTACCCGGAACCATCCCGCGACCAGGGCCAGCGCGATGACCGGCACGATCAGGATGGTGTTGCGGCCCACCGGCTTGTCGAACCACATCAGGACGAGCACGCCCGCGAGGAACGCCAGCGTGACGATCTCCACCACCGGAGAGCCCGGCAGCCGGTACGCGGGGCGCTGCACGCGCCCCTGCTTGGCCCTGCGCACGAAGACCAGATGGCAGAGCATGATCATGCCCCAGGCCGTCAGCACGCCGAGCGACGCGATGTTCAGGACGATCTCGAACGCCTCGCCCGGCACCACGTAGTTCAGGCCCACGCCGAGGACGCAGACGCTCGCGGTCAGCAGGATGCCGCCGTAGGGCACCTGGTGGCGGTTCATCCGGCCGGTGAAGCGCGGCGCCGAGCCCGCCATGGCCATGGAGCGCAGGATGCGGCCCGTCGAGTAAAGGCCCGAGTTCAGGCTGGACATCGCGGCGGTGAGCACGACGAGGTTCATCACGCCGCCCGCCGCCGGCACGCCGATCTTCGACAGCACGGTGACGAACGGGCTCTGCGAGGCGGAGAACCCCGTGTACGGGACGAGCAGCGCGAGCAGCACCACGGAGCCCACGTAGAACACCATGACCCGCCACATGATCGAGTTCACCGCGCGCGGCACGATCTTGTGCGGCTCGGCCGTCTCGCCGGCGGTGACGCCGATCAGCTCGACGGCCGAGTACGCGAAGACCACGCCCTGGAGCACCACGACCACCGGCAACAGCCCCTGCGGGAAGATCCCGCCGTGACTGGTGAGGATGTCGAAGCCGGGCGTCCTGCCGCCCACGGGATGCTGCGTGACCAGCAGGAACACACCAATGCAGAGGAAGACGACGAGCGCCGCGATCTTGATGATCGCGAACCAGAACTCCATCTCGCCGAAGATCCGCACCGAGATGAGGTTGATGGACAGCACGACGGCCAGCGCGATCAGGGCGAGCAGCCACTGCGGCACGGCGGTGAACATCCCCCAGTAGTGCACGTACAGCGCGACCGCCGTGATGTCGGCGATGCCGGTGGTCGACCAGTTGACGAAGTACATCCAGCCGGCCGTGTACGCGCCCTTCTCGCCGAGGAACTCCCGCGCGTACGAGACGAAGGACCCCGACGAAGGCCGGTGCAGCACCAGCTCGCCGAGTGCCCGCACGACGAAGAACGCGAACAGCCCGCACACCGCGTACGCCACCGCGAGCGCCGGGCCTGCCGAGACGAGCCGTCCTCCCGCGCCCAGGAAGAGGCCGGTGCCGATGGCCCCGCCGATCGCGATCATGTTGATGTGGCGCGACTTGAGGTCTTTGCTGTAGCCGACGTCGCCCGCGTCCGCCCGTCCGGCGGCCGCTTCCGCGCCGGCCTGACCGCCGCTGCCCCGGGTGTCGGGGTCCTGGACGGTCTTTTCGCTGCTCACGATGTGTTCTCGCTTCGTTCGTGGGGGGAACCGGCCCACCATAAGTGAGCCGAGCACGTCCTCATGCCCCGCAATTGGCGATCCAGGCGGGAGATTGATCACACATGCAAAGGCGTGGGGTTTGCGTGATCGCAGTGGCCGCGGTGATCGCCGTACGATCGAGCCGCCGGCGCCCCCACGGCGCCACCGCCCGACTCGCGGCAGAAGGAACGACACCGTGAAAGCAGCTCTGTACCACCGCAACGGATCCGCCCGCGACGTCCTCCTGGTCGAGGACATCGACCGTCCGGAGCCCGGCCGTGTGCAGGTCAGGGTGCGTGTCGCCCTGTCCGGACTCAATCCGACGGACGTGAAGACGCGCGAGGGCGCCACCGCGCGCCCGATCGACGGCTTCCAGGTGCCGCACCAGGACGGTTCCGGTGTGATCGACGCCGTGGGTGCGGGCGTGGACGCGGCGCGGGTCGGGGAGCGCGTGTGGCTCTGGCTCGCCGCGTTCGGCAACCGGTACGGGAGCGCCGCCGAGTACTGCGTCGTGCCGGCGGATCGCGCCGTGCCGCTGCCCGGCAACGTGAGCGACGTGCTCGGCGCCTGCCTCGGCGTGCCGGCGATCACCGCGCACCGGTGCCTGTTCGCCGACGGACGCCTCAACGGCAGGACGGTCCTCGTCGCGGGCGGCGCCGGCGCGGTCGGCCACTACGCGATCCAGCTCGCCAAGCAGGCCGGCGCGAAGGTGATCACCACCGTCAGCAGTCCCGAGAAGGCGGAGCAGGCGGCCGCGGCCGGCGCCGACCACGTGGTCAACTACCGGGAGGCGGGCGCGATCGACCAGGTCAGGGCGTACGCGGAGGGCCGCCCCGTGGACCGGATCGTCGAGGTGGCACTCGGCGCGAACCTGGAACTCGACCTTGCCGTCAGCGGCCCGCGCACGGTCATCTCCTGCTACGCGGCGGCGGGGGACGTCTCGCTGCCGGTGCGCGCCCTGATGACCGCGAACGTCACGCTGCGCTTCGTGCTGCTGTACGGGGTGCCCGCCACGGACCTGGCCGAGTCGGTGGCGGAGGTCAACGCCGTCGCGGCTGCGGGCGCGCTCACGCCGCTGCCCGAGCACCGGTACCCGCTCGCGGACGTCGCCGCCGCGCACGAGGCGGTGGAGCAGGGCGCGGTCGGCAAGGTCCTGCTGGACCTTGCCGACCGCTCGGGAGCCTCCGCCTGAGCGCAGCCGCAAGAGGCGTGCCGGCCCGCGGGTACGTCGGCCCGCAGGTACGTCGGCCCGCGGGTACGTCGCCCCGCAGGTACGTCAGCCCGTGTGCGCGCAAGGGCCGCCGTGCCAGCGGGACCTGGCCGCCTCCACCCGGTACAGGTAGTCCGCGTACGCCTCCTCGTAGTACGCGACGCCCTCGGGGTCCGGGTCGACCACGAGGTCGGGCGCCGTCCACCGCGCCGTGTCCACCGCGAGGCCCAGGTCGGCGCCGCGCGCGGCGAGCGCCGCGAGTACGGCGCCGCGCGCGCCCGGCTCCGGGCCGCGGGCGACCTTGAGCGGTCGGCCGAGCACGTCCGCGAACACCCGCAGCCACGGCAGGCTGCGCGCGCCGCCGCCGCACACGCCGAGCTCGCCCGTCAGGCCCGCCGCTTCGAGGCAGTGGCGGGCCGCGAACGCGATCGCCTCGCACATGGCCCGTACGAGCTCCGCGCGCGAGGCCCGCAGGTCGAGGCCGGTGAACTCGGCGCGGGCGCGCGGGTCCACGAACGGGACGCGCTCGCCCGAAGGCGACAGGTACGGCAGCGCCGCGACTCCCCGCGCGCCGCGCGGTGTCTCGTCCAGCATCCCCGACACGTGCTCGTGCCGTGAGCCTGTCATGCCCAGAACCCAGTCGAGGGCGACCGTGCCCGTCATCGCGGGCAGGGCGCGCAGGTTGCGGTCGGCGCGGTCGGTGGCCAGGTGGAAGCCGACGGGGTCGCCGTCGCGCACCACGCGCTCGGCGACGACCTCGCAGGCCAGCGTCGTGCCGATGATGAGCAGCCCGTCACCCGGCTCGGTGATACCGGCGCCGAGCGCGCAGGCCGGCAGGTCGTAGGGCCCTGAGCTGACGGGTGTGCCCTCGGGCAGGCCGGTGCCGTCGACGTCGCCGCGCGCCCGCCCGAAGGGGACCGTCGCAGAGACCGGCGGCAGCAGTCCTTCGCGGTGCTCGATGCCGAGCGCTTCGAGGACCTGCGGCGAGTAGGTGCGGGTGGTCGGGTCGAGGAACGGCACCGAGGCGTCGGACAGGTCGGTGCAGCGCTCGCCGGTCAGCCGCAGGTGGAGGACGTCCTTGCAGCACGCGGCTGTCGTGGCGGCGTCGAGCGTCGCGGGCTCGTTGCGGTCGAGCCACGCGAGCAGCGCGCCGGGGGAGCCCGGGAACAGCACGTTGCCGGTGTGCCGGAAGAGCCGCAGCGCCGTGCCGTCCGCCATCCAGCCTGCGACGAGATCGCCCGCTCTACCGTCCATCCACGACAGCGCGGGCCGCACGGGGTGCCCTTCCGCGTCGACCAGCCACAGGCCGTCGCCCTGCCCGGTCATCGCCACGAGTGCCGGCGGGCCGCCGTCGGAGCCCCCGCCAGCTCCGCCGCCCGCGGCACCGTTCGCACCGCCGCCCGCGACAGCGTCGATCACACGCACCGCCGCGCGTACGACCTCGTCGACGTCCTGCTCGACGCGCTCGCCGCTGCCGCCGAGCGACACCGGCACCGACTCGGTGCGCAGCGCCGTGCCGTCCTCCGCGAAGGCCACCGCCTTGGCGACAGACGTTCCCATGTCAAGTCCGACGAACACCGTGTGCCCCTCTCAGACGACTCAGATCCCGGACGGCTCGGACGACTCAGACGACTCAGACGACACGGTGGGCCAGCGGCTCACCGCGCAGGTACCGGCCCACCTCGGCGGCCGCGATCCGCGCCGCGTTGTGCGCGACCGCCGTGTTGGCGCCCGCCAGATGGGGCGTCATGACCAGGCGGGGTGCCGTGCGCAGCCGGCTGTCCGCGGGCGGCGGCTCGACGGCGAACACGTCGAGCGCCGCGCCGGCGAGCCGCCCGGACTCAAGGCCGTCGCACAGGGCGTCCTCGTCGAGCAGGGCGCCTCTCGCGCAGTTGACGACGACGGCTCCGTCGGGCAGCAGCGCGAGTTCGCGGGCGCCGAGCAGCCCGCGGGTCTCCGCGGTGAGCCGGGCGTGCAACGAGACGACGTCGCTCGCACGCAGCAGTTCGTCCAGGGTGGCTACGGCGGTCGCGCCGGCGTCGCGCAGGGTGGCGGCGTCCGCGTACGGGTCGTACACGAGGACGCGTGCGCCGAAGGCCGTCAGGGCCCTGGCGACCCGGCTGCCGACCGCGCCGCAGCCGACGAGCCCGACGGTCGCGCCGTCGAGTCCTGGGCCGCAGTTCTCGTACGTGTAGAACTCGCCGGCCCAGCGCCCGGACCCGAGCGCGGCCGATGTCTCGGGGATGCGGCGCATCGCGGCGAGCATCATCGCGACCGTGTACTCGGCGGTGGCGGCGGCGTTGCGTCCCGGCGTGTTGCACACGCGCACGCCGTGCTCCTCAGCGGCTTCCAGGTTGACGTTGACGGGTCCGCCGCGCCCGACCACGACCAGGCGCAGCGAGGGCGCCGACGCGAGCACCTTTGCGGTGACGGGCCCCATCTGCGTGAGGCACACCTCGGCGTCGCCGAGCGCCTCGATCATCGTGTCCTCGTCGCCCGACGCCTCGTCGACCTCGGAGACGGGGCCGAAGGGTGTGAGCGGCCAGGGCAGCGTCAGCGGGGCCACCGTGTGGCCGTGGCCATCGCCGAGTACGGCGGCGAGCTCCCGGGCGAAGAGGTCGGGGGCGACGAAGTGGTCGCCTGCGGCGAGGATTCTCATCGGGCGGGGCCTCCCTGGCGGTCGGGGCTGCGGGCTGCGGGCTGCGGGCTGCGGGCTGCGGGCTGCGGGCTGCGGGCTGCGGCGCGGACGCATCAGAGACTACGGCCGCCGCCCGCGCGGCCGGCGCTCCCGGCGCGCGCCGGGCGAAACCAATCGCGTACTGGAACGTAGGGTGAGGCGATTCGGACCAGGTGGCCCGACGACGTGGCCCGACGACGTGGGAGCAGGTGGGACCGTGGCAACGGCTGACGACGACGGCGTATGGCTGGGCATCGACCTGGGCACGCAGAGCGTGCGCGCGCTCGCGGTCACGTCGGGCGGGCGCGTAGCGGCCCGGGGCTCCGCGCCCCTGACCGGCACGCGCGACGGCAAGCGGCACGAACAGCTGCCCGCCGACTGGTGGTCGGCCACGGTCGACGCGGTGCGCCAGGCCGTACGCGGCCTGGCGGCGCCCGTCGACGCGCTCGCCGTGTGCGGCACATCGGGAACGGTGCTGCTGACGGACGCCGAGGGCGAGCCCGTGTCGCCCGCGCTGATGTACGACGACGGGCGCGCGGTCCAGGAGGCGCGCCGCGCGCAGGAGGCCGGCGAGGAGCTGTGGCGGGAGCTGGGGCAGCGCATCCAGCCGAGCTGGGCCCTGGCCAAGCTGGTCAGGCTCGCCGGGGGCCGCACCGGAGCAGGCGACAGCGGCCCGCGGACGGGGGCGCGCGTGTGCCACCAGGCCGACTTCGTCACCTCCCGCCTCGTGGGACGGCCGGTCGCGACGGATTCCAGCCACGCGCTCAAGTCCGGCTACGACACGAGGCGGCGCGCCTGGCCGACGGACGTACTGGACGCGCTGGGCCTCGGGGGCCTCACCTTCCCCGACGTCGTGCTGCCCGGCACCGTGCTCGGCACGGTCGGAGCGGCGGCCGCCGAGGAGACGGGCCTGCCCGCGTCCACCCGGGTGATCGCCGGGATGACCGACGGCTGCGCCGCCCAACTCGGCTCAGGTGCCTGGGAGGTAGGACGCTGGAACTCCGTGCTGGGCACGACGCTCGTCATCAAGGGCGTCACCGCCGAGCCCCTGCACGACCCGGCGGGCGTTCTCTACAACCACCTGTCCCCCGACTCCACCTGGCTGCCCGGCGGTGCTTCGAGCGCCGGTGCGGGCGCCCTGTCGGCGGCGTTCCCCGGCGCCGACCTGGCCGCGCTCGACCGCGCGGCGGCGGACCGCGAGCCGGCCGGCGCGATCACGTACCCGCTGGTCTCGCGCGGCGAGAGGTTCCCGTTCCTTGCCCCGGACGCCGAGCTGTTCACGCTCGGCACCCCGGCGGACGACGCCGACCGCTACGCGTCCCTGCTCCAGGGCGTGGCGCTGGTGGAGCGGCTCTGCCTCGCGTACGTACGGCAGTTGGGCGCGCGCGTCGACGGGCCGATCGCCTTCACGGGTGGGGCCACGCGCAGCGCGTACTGGAACCAGCTGCGGGCCGACGTGCTCGGCAGGCCCGCGACCGTCCCGGAAGGGGCAGGCTCCGCCCTGGGCATGGCGGTACTCGCCGCACGGGGCGCGGGCGTGCCCCCGGAGGCACTGGGGTCCATGGTCCGCGTCGCGGACGAGGTCACACCGCGGGACGCCGTGAAGGAACGCTTCGACGGTGTGTTCCTCGTGCTGGTCGACGAGTTGGCGCGGCGCGGCTGGCTGCCCGAGGAGACGGCACGGTACGCGCGCGAGAAAGGATGAGGAAGGATGGCGGTCCCCCGATGAGGCCCGACGAGACGGAACCCGACGCGGCGAGGTCCGCAGAGACGGAGCCCGGCGAAGCGGCCACGCTCTTCCTCGCCCGGCACGGTGAGACGGTGTGGCACGCCGAGAACCGGTACACCGGCACCAGCGACATCGCCCTCACCGCACGCGGCGAGGCGCAGGCCGAGGCGCTCGGCCGCTGGGCCGCGGCGGCCCGGCTCGACGCGGTCGTGGCGTCCCCGCTCTCCCGCGCGCGCCGCACGGCAGCCCCGGCGCTGCGTACGACCGGCCTGCCCGAGACGCTCGAACCGGGTCTGCGGGAGCTCGATTTCGGCATCGCGGAGGGCCGGACGCTGGCCGAGGTGGCGTCGCGGGACCCGGGCGCGGTCGAGGAGTTCGTGCGCGCCCCGGCCACCCGGCCGCTGCCCGGTGGCGACGACCCCGTTGCCGCCGCCGCCCGGGGCGCGGAGGCGCTGTGGCGCGTCGCTGAAGCACACCGCGGCGGCAGGGTGCTCGTCGTCGCCCACAACACCCTGTACCGCCTGGTGCTCTGCCACCTGCTCGCCATCCCGCTGGACGACTACCGCCGCGTCCTGCCCGGCCTGGGAAACGGCGCCGTGACGGAGCTGCGGATGTGGACGGGGGGGCGCCGGCAGGCGTCGCTCATGTCGTACAACGTGCCGACGGAGCAGCCGCCTTCCGGCCCGGCTACTTCGTGAACAGGGAGTTGAGCGCCGGGTAGTCGAGCGCGCCCTCCAGGGGCCCGTACGTGCCGTCCTTGAGCAGTGCGACGGCGGCGGCACGGGCCGCGGTGTAGGCGGCCTGGGCGGCGCCCGTGCCGATGCTGACCCGGCGGACCCCAGCGGCGGCGAGTTCGGCGACGGCAGGCGCGCCGGGGCCCGCCATGACGTTCACAGGAAGCGGCCCCTCCGCGATCGCGCGCAGCGCGTCGAGGTCGAGCAGCCCGGGCACGAAGATGCCGTCGGCGCCGGCCTCGGCGTACGCGGCGGTGCGCGCCCGTACGTCGTCGAGGCGCCCCTCGGGTGCGCCGACGCCGCGCAGGTACACGTCGGTCCTGGCGTTGATGACCAGTTCGGGCAGGCCCGCGGCGGTGGCGGCCTCGCGCGCCGTGCGGATGCGCGCGGCCTGCTGCCCCGCGGAGTAGAGCCCGCCGCCGGGCGCGCCCGAGTCCTCCAGGTTGACGCCGACGGCGCCCGCCGTGACGAAGTGGCGTACCGCCTCCGCGATGTCGCCGTATCCGCTCTCGGCGTCGACGGTGACGGGCACGTCGACGGCGGCGGCGATCCGCGCGGCGGCGCCCGCCATGAGCTCCAGGTCGGCGTGTTCTCCGTCGCCGCGCCCGAGGGACCACGCCACGCCGCCACTCGTGGTGGCGATGGCCCGCGCGCCGGCCTCGGCGATCACGGCGGCGCTGGCCGCGTCCCAGGCGTTGGCCAGGACGAGGACGCCCTCCTCGGTCAGGGCGCGCAGCCGCAGGGCCTTTTCCCGTGAGGCGGCCGGGTGCGTGTCAGCAGTCATGGTCTTCCCCGTGCTCCTAGTCGTGGCCGTGGTCGTGGCCGTGGGGCCGATGTCACGGGAAGACTACGCGGCAAGGGCATGCACCGGGCCGGATTCGGGCCTGCGGCCACTCGGGCAGCGGCAGGCGTGCGGCGGCCGAATGCGAGTGCCAGGCCGCACCATGACGATGCCCGGGGATGAAGGGTGAAGCCCGCCGCCTCCTCCCAGCGGCCGGCCGGGGCGCCGCGGCGGCCGCGCCGCCCCGACGGCAGCGGGACGGGTTGTGGTCGCGCGCGGGCTGCCGGCCTTCCGGTTCCGGGCGCGGTGGCTCACCCGCGTGCCGAGCGCGGCGTGGCAGACGGTGGCCGTCCCCCGTGCGAGCTACGTGCAAGTACCCCCTGCGCGGTGACGATTTCAGCTTCCCCGATCCGTAGCGTTCCCGGCAGCCGCGGCGCTCCGGCCGCGGGTTCCTGAGGAGTGTTCTATGAGGTTGGTGTGGCAGCTCCTGGCCGTGGCGGCGATCGCCGAGGCGGGTAGCCAGGCCGTTGCGGTCGTGCAGGACAACCCGTGGCTCACACTGGTGATCGGTGTGGCCACGGCGGTGTTCTCGGTGCTCGTCTACGCGTGGGTGGTGCGGCGCACCGAGCACCGCACGGTGGAGGAGGTGGCCCGCGAGGGCGCGGCCGGCGCGGTCGGCCGGGGGGTGCTGATCGGCGTCGTGTGGTTCGGGGTGGTCATCGCCAACATCGCTCTGCTCGGCGACTACCACGTGCACGGCATCGGCTCGGTGACGGGCGCGGTGGGGCTCGTCGGCTTCATGGCTGCCGCCGCCGTGACGGAGGAACTGCTGTTCCGCGGCGTCCTGTTCCGGATCGTCGAGGGCCGTTTCGGCACATGGATCGCGCTGACCGCGACCGGCGTGGTGTTCGGCTGCTCGCACCTGCTGAACAAGGACGCCACCGTATGGGGAGCCATTGCCATCGCGCTTGAGGCGGGCGGCACGCTGGCCGCCGCGTACGCCGCCACCCGCAACCTGTGGGTGCCGATCGGCCTCCACTTCGGCTGGAACTTCGCCGAGTCGGGCATCTTCAGCACCGACGTGTCGGGCAATGGCACCACGCACGGGCTGCTCGACTCCGCGACCTCCGGCTCCTCGCTCGTGACCGGTGGCGCGTTCGGCCCGGAAGCGAGCGTCTACGCGGTGCTGCTCGGCGCGCTGGTGACGGCCGCGTTCCTGTGGCTGGCCCACCGGCGCGGCCGTCTGGTGCCGCTCCGCCGCAAGGCCGAACGGGCAGGCGCCGCCGCTACAGTTGCCCCGTGATCGATCCCGCGCGGCTGCCCGGGCCGTGGCGCCGCTTCGCCGCCACCGGGTGGTACCTCCCCTTCGCGGTAGTGCTGTTCGCTCTCTCGCTGCTGCCGGAGCTCCGCGGGTACGGCACGCGGCTCGGCGACGTGCCGACGCACTCCTTCGACGCGCCGGCCGTCGTGGTGGTCGCTGTGCAGTGCCTCCCGCTCGCCGTGTGCCGCCGGTGGCCCTTCGCCGCGCTCGGTCTCGTGTCGCTCGGCTTCGCGGCCGACCAGCTGCGCGGCTACCACTCGCCCGCCGGAACCGCCCTGCCCCTCGCGCTGATCGTCGCGGGGTACGCACTCGGCCGGCACCGGCGGGCCGCGGTGGCCCTGTTCACCGCCGCCTACGCGGTGCTCGCTCTCGCGCTGTCCCGGCTGGGCTCCGGCGAGTCGCCGGACGAGTACGTGACGTTCTACCTGGCCCTTGCCCTCGCGTGGGGCATCGGGGTGTGGCTGCGCGCCACCCGGGCCGCCGAGGCCGAACGCCGCCGCCGCGTCGCTCAGGACACGCGCACCGCCGAACGCGCCCGCATCGCCCGCGAACTGCACGACGTGGTGACCCACCACGTCACGGCGATGGTCGTCCAGGCCGAGGCCGCACGGTACCTGACCGTCTCGCCCGACCGCCTCGACCACGCCCTGACGGCCGTCAGCGACACCGGCCGGCTGGCCATCACCGACCTGCGGCACCTGCTCGACCTGCTGGCGCCCGGCCACACCGGCGAGGACAGGGAGCCGGCCGCCGGCCGGCTGCTCACCCTCGTGGAGCAGACCCGCAGGGCGGGCCAGCCGGTGGAGTTCACCGAGGAGGGCACCCCGGCCGAGTCGACCGGCAGCGCCGGCCTCGTCGCCTACCGCGTCGTGCAGGAGGCGCTGACCAACGCCCTCAAGTACGCTCACGGCAGCCGCACTTCGGTTCAGGTGCGCCACGGCGACAGGGAGATCAGCGTGGAGGTCGGGACGGACGCGCCCGCGTCGCAGGACGTCTCCGCCTCGCAGGACGCGCCGCGGGCGGTGTCGCCCACCGGCGGGAGCGGGCGCGGCCTGGCGGGCCTGCGGGAACGGGTCGACGTCCTGGGCGGCGAGTTCAGCGCGGGCGCCCGCGCGGGCGGCGGCTTCGTCGTGCGGGCGCGCATACCCGCGGGGAGCGGTTCGTGACCGCGCCCACCCGGGTCCTGGTCTGCGACGACCAGATGCTGGTGCGCACCGGACTCGTGACGATCATCGACGCGCAGCCCGACCTGGAGGTCGCGGGCGAGTGCGGGGACGGCAGGACCGCCGTCGACCTCGCGGAGAAGCTGCGCCCCGACGTGGTGGTGATGGACATCCGCATGCCGGTGCTCGACGGCATCGGGGCGACGCGCCTGCTGGCCGGCGCCGGGGCGCGGAACCCCGTGAAGATCCTCGTGGTGACCACGTTCAACCTGGACGAGTACGTCTACGAGGCGCTGCGCGCGGGGGCCTGCGGCTTCCTGCTCAAGGACGCGCCGCCGGACCGGCTCCTGCACGGCATCCGCACCGTGGCCGCGGGCGCCGCGCTGCTCGACCCCGACGTCACGCGCCAGCTCGTGGGCCGCTACGCCGCCCGCATCCGCCCCGCGGAGGCCACGGCGCACGAGAGCCCGCTGACGCCGCGCGAGCTGGAGGTGCTGCGCCACATCGCGGACGGCCTGTCCAACAGCGAGATCGCCGCGACGCTCCTGATCAGCCAGGAGACCGTCAAGACCTTCGTCTCCCGCATCCTCGCCAAACTCGGCCTGCGCGACCGCGTCCAGGCGGTCATCTACGCGTACCGCAACGGACTGGCGACCTGACGGGCCGCCACACCGCCGCTCCGGACTCCTCCCGGGCCTGCCGGGCCCAGGAGAGGTCCTGCCCGAAGGCGTTACTGGAAGCTGACCGCCGTG
The DNA here is from genome assembly GCF_000721265.1 of Streptomyces sp. NRRL F-5126. Classification (GTDB taxonomy): domain Bacteria; phylum Actinomycetota; class Actinomycetes; order Streptomycetales; family Streptomycetaceae; genus Streptomyces. The sequence continues at coordinate 511,245 of NZ_JOFZ01000001.1, forward strand.
GGCTTCACCACGTAGACGACCCGGTCGGGCGCGTCCGGCGGCGGCCCGTCCAGCTCCATTCCGTACCGCTGCGCGAGCGTCATGAAGAAGGCGCCGGACGGGTCCTCGTCGATGCGTACCACCTCGCCCCGTACCTCCAGGTAGCGGTACGGCCGCTCGGGATCGTTGACGGACACCGCGACACGCGGATCGGCCGTCACGTTACGGTACTTGTAGCGGGTCGTGGTGTTCGTGAAGCGCACGAACACCCCGTCCCAGGAGAACCACATGGGGTTCACCTGTACCCCGCCCGCCGCGCGGATCGTGGCCAGATGGCCGAACAGCGGCCTCTCCAGCAGGTCCGCATGACTGTCGGGAACGAGACTGTCTGTCATGCCTGCACTTCCTGTCGGACTTCATCCGGCGCGGTTCTCCCCGGATGCCTGCTGCCGGGTGCGCAGCAGGGGCCGGCAGAGATCAGTGAGTCTGGCACAAACACGCCTTCCGAGGCCCGGCACCACCCGGACACCGACGACCTCGGCCGGCCCCGCCACGCACCGGCGGACCGGGGAGCGCGGGCCCCGCGGCGCCCCCGTTCGTGTCCTACGCGGCGTCCTCGAAGTAGTGGCCCTCCTCGATGTCGGCGATCAGCCCCGGTCGCGCGGGCGCCCAGCCGAGGCGCTCGCGGGTGAGTGCGCTCGACGCCGGGTTGTCGAGCGACACCAGCGGGGCGAGCAGGCCGAAGTGCGGGCCCGCCTCCTCGGCCGTCAGGCTCACCGCCGGCAGGCCCAGCCGGCGGCCGATGGCTCCGGCGATGTCGCGGAACGGCACGCCCTCCTCCGCGACCGCGTGCACCGGCGTGCCGGCCGGTGCGGACTCCAGGGCCGACACGAAGAGGGCCGCCGCGTCACGCCGGTGCACCGACGGCCAGCGGTTGTCTCCCCCGCCGACGAAGGCGGACACCCCGGACGAGCGGGCGATGGCGATCAGCATGGGAACGAACCCGCGCGCGTCCCCCCGGCCGTGCACGGTCGGGGCCAGCCGCACCGACGACGACCGCACCCCGCGCCCGGCCATGGCCAGGACGGACGTCTCGACCGGGAGGCGCGGCGCGGCGGGGTCGGGTACGACGGGGGTGTCCTCGGTCAGCAGCCGCCCCGGCGTACGGCCGATGACGCCCGAGGTGACCACGAAGGGCCTGCCGGTGCGCTCCAGCGCCGAGCCGATCGCCTCCACGGCCCGCAGTTCGGCACGCGCGCGGGCGGCCGCGTCGGTGGTTTCCGAGATGTGCTGGTTCGCGGCGAAGACCACGCCGTCCGCCGTCGCGGCGCCGGAGCGCAGGCCGGCGATGTCCCCGAGGTCTCCCCTGTGGACCGCGACCCCGGCCCGCGCCAGGGCCCCGGCGGAGGCGTCTGAACGGGCGAGGCCCACGACCTCGTGACCCGCCTCGAGCAACGCGCCGGCGATGGCCGACCCGACGTATCCGGTCGCCCCTGTGACGAATACACGCACGATGGAATTCCTTCTCGACTCTCGACTCGGCTCCCGGCCCGGCCCGGCTCCGCAGGCGGCGGGTTCGACACGTCGACCGTAGGAACCGCGGGGACTCCGCGTCCAAGTCCGCTTCCGCACCACCCGATACGGATCGGGTATCACGGCTACGATGCGGGCGTGCCCGTCGTCCACGTGGCACCAGTCGACTTCGACCTTCGCCTGGTGCGGTACTTCACGGTCGTGGCCGAGCACGGCAACTTCCGCCGTGCGGCGGCCGAGTTGCGCGTCGCGCAGCCCTCGTTGAGCCGGCAGGTCCAGAGCCTGGAGAAGCGGTTGGGCGTCCGTCTGCTCGACCGCACCACCACGGGCTGCCGGCTCACCGCCGCCGGGGAGGCGTTCCTGCCCCAGGCGCGGGCGCTGCTGCACGCCGCGCAGCGGGCAGCGGCGACGACCCGCGCGGCCGCCGCGCCCGGCGCCGTCACCGTCGGGTACGCGGGCGGGCTCGTCATCACCGCCGCGGTGCGCGAGCTGCGTGCGAGCCATCCCCGTGCCGAGGTCGCGACCCTGCATCTGCACTGGGGCGATGTCCGCACGGCGCTGCTCGACCACCGCGTGGACGCGGTCGTCTCCCGGGAGCCGTTCCCGGCGGGCGGGCTGCGGGTGACGCGCCTGTACCAGGAGGGCCGGGTGCTCCTCGTACCGCGGACACACCGCCTCGCGGGCAGGGAGTCGGTCACCCTCGACGACTTCGCCGACGAGCCGCTCATCCGCTACCCGGACCCCGCCTACGACGCCTTCTGGTGCCTCGACCCCCGCCCGGACGGACGCCCCGCACCCGGCGGACCGCTGGTCGGTGCGCACGCCGACAAGCTCGAAGCCGTCGCCGGCGGCCTGGCCCTCGCCCTGGCGCCGGCCGCCGGCGGCGGCCCGCCCAGGCCGGACCTGGCGGCGGTCCCCGTGCGTGGGATCGAGCCGTGCGACGTCGTGGTCGCGACCCGCAGCCGCGAACGAGACAGCCTGGTCGCGGCGTTCGTGGAGACGGCCCGAGCGCGTCTCACCGGCGGGCCGAGTGGGAGCGGGCCCGGGCCGGTTCAGGCCTGCAGGTAGGCCAGGACGGCCAGCACCCGCCGGTTGTCCTCCTCGGACTTGCGCAGCCCGAGCTTGGCGAAGATGTTGTTGCTGTGCTTGGACACGGCCTTCTCCGTCACGAACATGCGTGCCGCGATCGCGGCGTTGGTGCGGCCCTCGGCCATCAGCGACAGCACCTCGCGCTCGCGCGGGGTCAGCCCCCGCAGCGGTTCGTCGTCCTCGTGCCTGGCCAGCAGCGACGCGACCACGTCCGGGTCCATCACCGTCCCGCCGGCGGCGACCCGGCGCACCGCGTCGATGAACTGGCCCACGTCCGAGACCCGGTCCTTGAGCAGGTAGCCGACCGCGCCGGCCCGGTCGGACATCAACTCGCGTGCGTAGAGCTGCTCCACGTACTGCGAGAGCATCAGCACGGGCAGGCCGGGGACCCGCGCACGGGCGTCGATCGCGGCGCGCAGTCCCTCGTCGGTGAACGTCGGGGGCAGCCGCACGTCGACGACGGACACGTCCGGGCGGTGCGTGTTCAGCGCCCGTGCCAGGGACGGGCCGTTGTCCACCGCCTCGACGACCTCGAACCCGTAGGCCTGGAGGATCCGGATCAGCCCGTCGCGCAGCAGAGCCAGGTCCTCGGCTACGACAACTCGCATGGCAGCGACATCCTCACGTCGGTAGGTCCGCCGGCCGGGCTGTCGATGCCGACGGTCCCGTCGAACGCGCTCAGCCGCCGGGCGACACCCAGCAGCCCGGTGCCGCCGTCGAACGAGGCCCCGCCGCGGCCGTCATCGCTGACGAGGATACCCAAGCGGCCCCCGCCGCCCGAGGTCCGCTCGTACTCAAGACGGATCGCGATGCGGCGTGCGTGCGCGTGCTTGACCGCGTTGGCCAGCGCCTCGGCGACCGCGAAGTAGGCGGCCGACTCCACCGCGGCCGGCAGCCGCCCGGGGATGCGCACGTCGACCGTGGTCGGCACCGGGTTGCCGAGTGCCAGCGCCTGGATCGCGCCGTCCAGGCCGCGGTCGGCCAGCACCGGCGGATGGATGCCCCGCACGAGGTCCCGCAGTTCCGTCAGCGCCGCCGACGTCGATTCCCGCGCCTCGGCCAGCAGGCCCGCCACCGCCTGCGGGTCCTGCGCCAGCAACTGCTCGGCCAGTCCCAGGCTCATCCCGAGCGACGCCAGGCGCGCCTGGGCGCCGTCGTGCAGATCCCGTTCGATGCGGCGCAGTTCACTGGCCTGGCTGTCGACGGTCTCGGCCCGCGAGGCCGCCAGCTGCGCCACCCGCACCCGCAGCCGCGCCTGCTCGGTGGGGGCGAGCAGCGAGCGGATCACCCACGCGTTCAGCCGCGCCAGCGGCACCGCGACGGCATACCCAAGGACGAGGAGCGCCAGGCCGAGCGGGACCATGAGGAACGATGCCTCGACGCTCCCGAGGTGCACGTACGGTCCGAACGGGGTGCGGAAGACCTGCGCCGGGGTCAGGGCGAACTCCAGTGGGTACAGCAGGTAGAACACACCGGCCGCGAAGACCAGGAACGTACCGCCTGCCGTGAACCACCCGGTCACCGAGTCGACCGCGAGCCAGAGCAGGTCGCGCCATGTCGCCGGGTCCCTGAGGACCGCCCCGATCCGCGTCAGCCAGTTGCCCTGAGGGATCGGCAGGTAGGGGGAGGCGACCGGCTCGCCCGTCCACCGCCCCGCCCACGCACGGTGCCGGTCGGCGAACCACCGCACCGCCACCGTCGCCAGCAGGGTCACCGGCAGCCCGCCCCCCATCAGGATCAGCCCCGCGGCCGTGCCCCACAGCAGCAGCAGGGCGAAAGCCACCGCCGAGGCCAGCAGCAGCACCAGCGACCGGCCGAGCAGCTCCAGGCGCACCGCCAGGCGCGCGCGCAGGCCGCGGCCGGGCGGCCGGGGTGCATCCGGCGCATGACCGGTCATGAGGTGCACGTCGTCGTGGTGCGGTTCGAAATCATGCCCTCATCCTGCCGGTCCCTCCCCCCGCGCACAGTGGGGTTTTGTCCACCCCACTCGGGGTTCCACCACCCGTGTACGGGACCGGCGCTGCCAGCAGAGTCGAACACGCCGAGGAAAACAACAGCTGCTGGGAGATCACCATGACCGCGAACACACAGCGCTCGACCCGAGGACGCCGCACGACGATCGCCGTGGGCGTGGCGGCGGCCCTCACCGGGATCCTCGCGGGCTGCGGCCACGACGGTACGGCCGCCGCGTCGCACTCGGCCGCGTCACACTCCGCCGCTTCACACTCCGCCGCCTCCCACTCCGCCGCGAGCACACCGGGCCGGCCGGCGTCCGGGCTGCACATGGTCACCAACCACGGACACAAGCTCGCCTTCCACGTCACCCCGGGACACCTGCCCGCGATCGTCCTGGACGCCGGCGGTGGGAACGACTCCTCGTACTGGAAGAACATCGTCCCAGCCCTGGCCAGGAAGACCGGTTCAGAGGTCATCACCTACGACCGTGCCGGGATGGGCGCCAGCGACCCGGTCCCAGGACCGTGGAAGGCCCAGAACGCCGTCTCGGACCTGGAGGCAGGGCTGAACAAGCTCGGGGCCACCCACGACGTGATCCTCGTGTCCCACTCCGAGGCCGGGGAGATCGCCACCTACGCCGCCCGCAAAGACCCCGGCCGGTTCGCTGGGGCCGTCCTCGTCGACGCGAGCCTGCCGCAGTTCAGCACCGACACCGAGATCGCCCGGGTCGCCGCCGCCACCCAGGCACAGGTCAAGGCGATCAAGGCGAAGAAGGACACGTCCGTCACCAAGGCGGACCGCCAGCTGCTCGCCGTGGCCGACGGCTACGTCGAGGACCAGCGCGCCTACCACCGGATCGCCTGGCCCGCGAGCGTCCCCGCCACCGTCGTCGTCTCCGCGAAGACCCCGTTCCCGACCTCGCCGCCCGACGCCACGGCGTGGCGCGCCGCGCAGGCCGAGTTCGCCGGGGCCGCGCCCAACCGGACCCTCGTCACGGCGGCCCGCAGCTCCCACGACATCCCCCTGGACCGCCCCGGCCTCGTGGAGGCCCAGATCGAGGCCATGGTGAAGGCCGCCCGCTGACCGGCCCGTCCCCGTCCGGCCACCGGCTCCCCCACCGCCCCGCTTCCTGTCCTCCGATTCCCAGGAGCGCTCTGCCATGTCCGAAATCGCGCGATGGTGCTTCCGGCACCGGTTCACCGTCATCACGATCTGGATCGCGACCCTGGTCGCGGTCGCCGTCCCGTACCTGATGCTCGGCTCCGGCTACAACAACGCCTTCGACCTGCCCGGCACTGAATCCACCAAGGCCCAGAGCCTGTTGCGGGCCCACACGCCCGCGCAGGCCGGCGACAGCGACCAGATCGTCATCCACACCAGGCACGGGTCGGTCCGCGACCCCGCGGTCCGCCGCAAGGTGGCCCCGATGCTGACCGAGGTCGCCGCGCTGCCGTCCGTCGCCTCCGTCCAGTCCATGTACGGTGCGGACGGCGCCGCCCGGATCAGCCCCGACGGGGCCACCGCCTACGCCACGGTGACGTTCGACGCGCAGGGCGATCAGGTGCCCGTCGCGGACACCGAACGGGTGATCCGCACCGCCCGGTCCGTCGCCGGCCCAGATGTGCGGGTGGAACTGGGCGGCGTGGCGGTCACCGACGCGACCGGGACCTCGGCCCCCAGCACCGAGTACATCGGCATCCTGGCCGCCGGCGTCATCCTGTTCGTCGCCTTCGGCACCCTGCTCGGGATGATCGTGCCGCTGCTGGTCGCGGTCGCCGGCGTGGGCACCGGAATGATCACCGTCGGCCTCCTCTCCCGTGTCACCACCATCGGCACTATCGCCCCGACCGTCGCGGCCCTCATCGGCCTCGGCGTCGGCATCGACTACGCCCTGTTCATCGTCACCCGCCACCGCGGCGGCCTGCGGGACGGACTGCCCCCGCAGGACGCCGCCGTGCGGGCCCTCAACACCTCGGGGCGCGCCGTCCTGTTCGCCGGCGGCACCGTGGTCGCCGCCCTCCTCGGCATGCTCGTACTCGGCATCACACCCCTGACCGGGATCGGAATCGCCGCCGCCACCACCGTGCTGTTCACCGTCCTCGCCGCGGTCACCCTGCTCCCGGCCCTGCTCGGGGTGTTCGGCGGCCGCCTGATCACCCGCCGGGAACGCCGGCGCCTGGCCGCCACCGGGCCGCGGACGGCACCCGCGGGTGACGGGTTCTGGGGCCGCTGGGCCGACTTCGTCGCCCGCCGCAAGGCCGTGCTCAGCGCCGTGGCCCTCCTGGTCATCGCCGTGCTGTCCCTGCCCGCCCTGTCCCTGCGGCTGGGTGCCGCCGACGCCGGCAACGATCCCGCGGGCACCACCACGCGGCAGGCCTACGACCTGCTCGCCGACGGCTTCGGACCGGGCTCCAACGGCCCGCTGGTGCTGGTCACGCCCCTGCACGGGCCCGCCGACGCGGCCGCGCTCGGCGGCCTCGCCGCCACCATCCGGCACACCCCCGGCGTCGCTTCGGTGCGGACCGCCCCGGTCACCGCCGCGACCACACTGGGCGTCATCGACGTCGTCCCCACCGGCGCGCCCCAGGACCGGGCCACCGGCGACCTGCTCGGCCACCTGCGGCGTGACGTCATCCCCGCCGCCGAGAAGAACACCGGTCTGGAGGTCCACGTCGGCGGCGCCACCGCCACGAGCGACGACTTCTCCCACGTCCTGACCGGAAAGCTGCCGCTCTTCCTCACCATCATCCTCGCCTTCGGATGCCTGCTGCTGATGATCGCGTTCCGCAGCGTCGTCATCCCGCTGACCGCGGCGGTGATGAACCTGCTCGCCTCCGCCGCGTCCTTCGGCGTCGTCGTCGCCGTCTTCCAGTGGGGCGCGGGCTCGGAGCTCCTCGGCGCGGGCAAGGCCGGCCCGGTCGAATCGATCCTGCCGGTGATCATGCTCGCCATCCTCTTCGGCCTCTCGATGGACTACCAGGTCTTCCTGGTCAGCCGGATGCACGAGGACTGGCTGCGCACCAAGGACAACCACCACGCCGTCCGCGCCGGGCAGGCCGGCACCGGACGCATGATCACCGCCGCCGCCCTCATCATGATCTGCGTCTTCATGGCCTTCGTCTTCGGCGGGCAGCGCACGATCGCCGAATTCGGCGTCGGCCTTGCCACAGCCGTGGGCATCGACGCCTTCGTCCTGCGCACGGTCCTCGTCCCGGCGCTCATGCACCTGTTCGGCAACGCCAACTGGTGGCTGCCCGCCTGGCTCGACCGGATCCTGCCCCGGCTCACCATCGAGGGCGCACCGACTCCGGCGCCCGCCCGCGCCGTTGCGGCGGCACCGGCGGCGGACCGCGCCCTCACGCTTGCGCCGGCCCGCAAGCTCAAGAAGGACGCCCACACCCAGCCCCGCCCGAAGTCGCTGGCCACCGCCTACGTCTGGTGGTTCTTCCTCGGCCTCTTCGGAGCACACCACTTCTACCTCGGCCGCAGCCGCCTCGGCCTGCTCCACCTCGGCACGGCAGGCATCTGCGGACTCGGCTGGCTCGTCGACCCGTTCCTCCTGCCCCGCCAGGTCCGCGCCGTCAACGGCAGGCTGCCCGCCGCGCCCCCGCACCAGCAGGGCCCGCGTATCCCCACCCCGGCAGGGTGAGGTACGGATCGCCTCGGGTGCGCATACTCGACACCATGAACAAGCACGGGCTACTCGCCGACTTCCTCCAGGCACGCCGGGGCCTCCTGCGGCCCGAGGACGTCGGGCTGCCGACCTACGGCGAGCGGCGTCGCGTGCCGGGGCTGCGGCGGGAGGAGCTCGCCATGCTCGCCGGCATCAGCGCCCCCTACTACGCCCGCCTGGAGCAGGGCCAGTCGCGCAACGCCTCCCCCGAGGTGCTCGACGCCATAGCGACGGCCCTGCGACTCGACGAGTCCGAGCGCGCCCATCTCCACGCCCTGGCCCGCACGCCGAGGGGAGGCAGGACTGCGGGCCGGCCAAGGGCCGAACGGATCAACCCGGCGACCAGTGTCCTGCTGTCGGCACTCGACGGCACGCCAGCCATCGTCATGGGCCGCCGCAGTGACGTCCTGGCCTGGAACCGTCAGGGCCACGCACTGTTCGCCGGCCATCTCGACCCGGACAGCCCGGATGACCCCGGCCGGCGGCCCAACATGGCCAGGCTGGTGTTCCTCGACGCGCACACCCGCGACCTCTACGCCGACTGGCCGGCCAAGGCCGGGGCCGTGGTGGGCAACCTGCGCCTGACGGCCGGCCGGTACCCGGACGATCCTCGGCTGGCCGCGCTGATCGGCGAACTGACCATGCGGAGCCCGGAGTTCGCCACGATGTGGGCCGACCACCGGATCCAGGCCTGCGACACCGCCGACTACGAGATGCGCCACCCCCTGGTCGGCACCCTGACCGTCACGCAGCAGACGCTGCAGAGCCCGCAGGGCGACAGCCCCGCCCTGGTGGTGGCCACGGCCGCCCCCGGCTCCCCCTCGGCGACGGCCCTTGCCCTGCTCGCCCACACCACCACCGCCACTGCCACCGCCGTCGGCGCGCCGAGCGCCACCGCGCCGCAGGAGGCGGCCGGGCCGCGCCGCGGCGCCGAGCGCCCCGCCACCGACTGACGCGAGCCCCGGGCAGGGCGACAGCCGTCCGCCCGGTGCGTATCCGCCATCCGCCACAGCAGCCCCGCGGGGCTGTCCCCTGCCCGAAACCAGTGAGGAACACCATGTCCAAGCGCTCCATCATGACCACCCTGTCGGCCGTCCTCGTGGCCGCGGCGGCCCTCGGCGCCGCCGCGCCGGCCGACGCGGCGCCGGCGGCCCGCGGGCCGCTGACCGATGTGCGGATCTCCGACCACTTCGACTGGGACGCCGGCCAGATGCCGGAGAACGTCGCGCTGCTGCCCGACGGCACTGCCGACGTCACCTTCGCCGGCGCCCACCAGGTCGCGCAGATCTCCCCCCATGGTGCGACGCGCATCCTGGCGACGCTGCCCGCGCCCGCCGACGGCGGGGTCAACACACCGGTCCTCGGTTTCGCCCTGACCACGGGCATCGTCCGCACCGGCGACGGCACCCTGTACGTGCTGTACGCGACGGGCACCGCCGATCTGACGGGGCTGTGGCGGATACGTCCGGGGCACGCCCCTCGGCGCATCGCCGCGCTGCCCGCCGACGGCCTGCCCAACGGGCTGGCACTCGACCCGCACAGCAGGCAGCTCTACATCACCGACTCGGTGCTCGGCACGGTGTGGACCGTCCCCACCACCGGAGGCACACCCACCGCGTGGTCCACCGCTCCCGAGCTCTCCTCCACCGGGTTCCTCGGAGTCAACGGCGCGAAGGTCCACAACGGCGCGCTGTGGGTGACCAACCTCGACCGGGGCACGCTCCTGCGCATCCCCGTCCGCTCCCGCAACCGCGCCGGAGCGCCGCGGGTCATGGCGTCAGGCCTGGTGGGCCTCGACGACTTCGCCTTCACCGGACGCGGCAACCAGGTCGTGGCGGCGCTCAACGGCCCCAACAAGGTCGTGCGCATCAGGCCCGACGGCACGGCGACCACACTGCTGGACTCCTCCGACGGCCTGCAGAACCCCACCTCCGTCGCACTGCACGGCGACGACGTGGACGTGTTCAGCGCCGCGTACACCACGAAGACCGACCCCAATCTGCTGCGCGCGCACCTGCGCGCCGGCCGACACTGAGGCTCGTCAGCGCTGTCCTGTGACGTCCTGGGTGCCGATGACGGCGAGCAGGTCGAGGAGGCCGGCGCTGTCGGTGCCCACCGCCGGGGTGAACCACAGCAGCCGCTGCCGGCCATCCTCGCTGAACAGAGTGAGGCAGTTGACCTCGATCAGGCCGAGTGCCGGGTGGTTGATGCGTTTGCGGTCGTCGCGCCGGAAAGCCACCTCGTGCTCCGCCCACAGGGCGGCGAACTCCGAAGAGGCCCCGAGCAGGAAACCGATCATCGAGCGTGCCTCGGGGTCCCCGGCGTCCCGTCTGGCGGCGGCCGCCCGCAGGTCGGCGACGAAGGCGCGGGACTGCGCCTCGTGGTCGGCCTCGGGGTACAGCCCCCGCGCGTCGGGCTCGGTGAACCACCGGTGGACGAAGCTGGCCCGGGCGCCCCGCAGGCCGGACTGGTCGCCGAGCAGCGCCACCGCCGGCGGGTTCTGCACGAGGGTGACGTGCAGGTCGGTGATGACCTGCGCGGGCGTCGACGTCAGGCGGGCGAGCAGGTCGAGCATGCCGGGATGGACGTGCGAGGCCGCCCCGCCCGGCGCGGGCACCGGGCGGTCCGCCAGGTGGTACAGGTAGTCGCGCTCGTCGGCGGTCAGGCGCAGGGCACGCGCCAGCGCGGCGAGCATCTGCTCGGAGGGCTGGGGGCCCGCGCCGCGTTCGAGTTCGTTGTAGTAGTCGACGGATGCCCCGGCGAGTTGCGCGACCTCGTCGCGGCGCAGCCCGGGCACCCGGCGGCGCGGCCCGTGGGGCAGCCCCACATCGGCCGGGCGGATGCGCGCACGCCGCGAGCGCAGGAACGCACCCAGCTCGGCACGGCTCGCGGAATCCATGCCTCCTGTTGAACCCATACCGCCATTCTGCGGCGGGCCGGTCCGCCGACCCAGGGGATGGCGTCCCCTGGTTCAGCCGGCCGGCGGCGCGCATCGTGGACGACGAGCAGGAAACAGCGGGAGACACCCGCTCGATCGAGGAGGAGCACCATGCCTTTCGCCAACTTCAAGGTCCCCGCCGGCACCGTCACGGCCGAGGACAAGAAAAAAATCGTCGAGCGCACCACGGACCTGTACGCGGAGATCTACGGCGAGCGCGCCCGCGCCACGACCGTCGTCCTGGTCGACGAGGTCGCCGACGGCGGCTGGGGCGTCGCCGGCAGCGTCCTGACGGCCGCGATGCTGAGCGGCGACGCGTGAGGCCGGCACGCGAGCCGGCCCAGGGGTGGGCACGCGTGCCGCCGTCTTGCCGTGAGGCGTCGTCATCCGCTCCCGGACAGCACGTGCCCGTGCGACACCCTTCGCAGGGGCGCATCACGCGTCAGGGACAAGCGGGTCATGTAGGTGAACGCTGGACTGCACTGTGAACCGTGACAGGAGGTGACGGTAATCGCCGCGAGGGTGACGGGTCAACCCCGCGGCCGAGGCCGACCGCAGTCCCCCGCTTGCGGCGAACGGCCCGTGGCCTGCGCCTTGTCGGCAAGCTCGCGATGTTTGGAAATGTTTCCTTGTTTTGAGTCTTGACCCCAAAACCAACACGACAGCAAACTGTGCCCGTCTCCCCTCGCTGGGCGAAGAGCACTGTCCTGCCCTTCCGGCGTTTCCGTGACGAGTACCGCCTCTGCCCCAGACATGTCAGCGGAGCAGCGCCTGCCGCTGCGCCGCAACGAGACGAGGAGCACTCATGACCGGAATCGACCGACGCGGCTTCATCACCGCCGCGGGCCTCGGCTCCGCCGCCCTGGCCCTGCCGCTGACCGGCGCGGCGGGGACGGCGAGCGCGAGCCCCGGCCGGCCGCGGCCCCTGAAGGCGACGGTGAAGGCCTCCGGCGCCTGGCAGGTGTCCGTCCGGGAACTCGGCTGGAACTTCGGCGGCTCCGTCGGCTCGGCGGCGACCGGCATCGCCACCAGAGCGGGCTCCGACGCCCTCGGCCGGTACACCGAGACCACGTTCACCTTCGAGAGCGGCGCGCGCAGGGGCGGCATCCGGGTCTACCGGGACGCGTCGTCCGTCGTCTTCACCGACACGTACGTCAAGCCGGGCGCCAACGGCAACCCGTTCCCGACCTTCACCCGCTACCCGGATCTCGGGTACCGGTTGAGCCACAGCGACTGCTTCGGACGGTTCCAGTTCAACACCTTCTCGGGTGCGTCGGACAGCCCGTGGGTGTTCTTCGACTCGTCGGGCAACACCTTCGTGCTCTCGGCGGCGAACCACTTCCAGGAGGCGCAGACCAGCCAGGGCGCGGACGGCTCGATCGCGGCGGGCGTGATCAGCTCGGTCGCCACGCTGCCGGCCGGCTACACCCGGCAGACGATCCTGTCGGCCTCGGACGGCGTCGGCACCGCGCACCGAGCCTGGGGCACCGCGCTCACCAGGCTCGCGGGCAAGCCGCTGCCGGCCAACGACGCGGGCGTCGTCCTCAGCACCCTGGGCTACTGGACCGACAACGGCGCCGACTACTACTACACGTACGAGCAGGACAAGGGCTATACGGGCACACTGCTCGCCGTCCGCGACGAGTGGGCGTCCCAGAAGATCCCGATGGGCTACATGCAGCTCGACAGCTGGTGGTACCCCAAGGGCCCGAACGCCGACTGGAACGACCTGCCGGACGGCACCTACCTGTACGAGGCGGACAAGGAGCTGTTCCCGGACGGGCTGTCCGCGTTCCGGAAGAAGCTGGGGATGCCGCTCGTCACCCACGCCCGGTGGATGGACAAGTCGAGCCCGTACCACGGCCAGTACGCGATGTCGGACAACATCGTCACCGACCCGGCGTACTGGCAGCACACCATGGACTACCTGCGCGACAGCGGGGTCGTCGTCTACGAGCAGGACTGGCTCTGCAACAACGCCAAGCCCGCCGAGAACCTGGGCGACGCGGACGCGTTCTTCGACAACATGGCCCACCACGCCGCGGGCGACGGTCTCGACATGCAGTACTGCATGGCACTGCCGCGCGACTACCTGCAGTCCGTCCGCTACCCCAACCTGACGACCATCCGCGTCAGCGACGACCGCTTCGACCGTCCCAAGTGGGACATGTTCCTCTACGACTCGCAGCTCGCGGGCTCGCTCGGGGTGTGGCCGTGGGTGGATGTGTTCATGAGCGGAGAACTCAACAACCTGCTCCTGGCGAACCTTTCGGCCGGCCCCGTCGGCGTCGGGGACTCGCTGGGGAAGATCGACGCGGGCCACCTGTTCCAGGTGGTGCGCCCCGACGGGATCATCGTCAAGCCGGACGTGCCCATCGTCCCCACCGACGCCACGTACGTCGGCGAGGCGGCCGGGAGGATGCCCGCCATGGTGGCGTCCACGCACGTGGACCACTCCGGCCTGACGTACCGCTACGTCTTCTCGTACGCCCGGCAGTTCACCACGCCCGGGACGACCTACCAGGCGGAGGACGCGACCCTCTCGGGAGCGGTCGTCGGCCGGGACAACTCGGGTTACACCGGCAGCGGGTTCGCCGACTACCAGCACGCCGACGGCGACTACGTGGAGTGGACGGTGCAGGCGCCGGCAGCGGGCACCTACACCCTCCAGTTCCGCTACGCCAACGCGTCGTTCACCGACCGACCGCTCGCGGTCGCGGTGAACGGCGGCGACGCACACACCCTGTCGTTCCCGTCGACCGGCTGGTGGACGTCGTGGAGCGTCGTGGGGACGACCGTCACACTGAACGAGGGCGCCAATACCGTACGCGCGACGGCGACCGGTTCGAGCGGCGGCAACATCGACTGGCTCGGCGTCACACGGGGCTCCGTGCCGACCGGCATGTCACAGAAGACGTCGTTCACCCTGAAGGAGCTGGGCACGACCGGACGGGCGTACGTCTACGACTACTACGCGGGCACGGGCCAACTGGTCACCGGGGGCGGCCGGGTGAACGCCACCGTCGAAGACGGCACCTACTGGATCGTCGCGCCCGTGGGCCACTCCGGCATCGCCTTCCTCGGCGACGCGGGCAAGTTCGTCGCGCACGGCACCAAGCGCGTCGAGCACCTGCACGACGACGGGCACGTGCACGCCACGATCGCGTTCGCGGCGGGCGAGGGCCCGGTCACCCTGCACGGCTACGCGCCGCGCAAACCGCACGCCAGCGCCACCACGGGCAGCGTCGGCCCGGTCGAGTACGACGCGAGAACACACCGCTTCACGGTCACGGCGACCGCGGCGGCGAACGACAGGGCCACCGTCACGATCAGGCCCTGACGGCAGGGCCCGGCCGGCCACGGCGACTCGCCGCCCGGCTCTCCGGGTTCGATGCGGGCGCACCACCGGCCCACGCCCACACTCGTCACCGCCGGCGCGGCCCGTGACGCAAGGGACCCCGGCCCGGACGTAGTCCGGGCCGGGGTCCCGACAGTGCCTGCTTCAGCGTGCCGATGCCGGAGACAACTCCTCCAACAACTTGACCAGAGTGTTGGGCGAGGCCATACCCAGGTCGTCGCGGGAACTGCGAGTACCGAACGCGTAGATCAGGCTGGGCTCCATGTCCACGATCCGGTGGCCGTCCGCCTTGATCATGTCGATGTTGCGCTGGACCGCCGGGTTGGCGAGCATCAGCGGGTTCATGTTCGGCGCGAGCAGGACTGGCACGTGCGCGCAGACGATGGTCGCGGTCAGCAGGTTGTCGCAGCGCGCGGTGGCGACCGCGGCGAGGGTGTTGGCGGTGCACGGTGCCACGAGTATCGCGTCGGGCCACAACGAGAGGGCCACGTGCTCCGCGCTGACCCAGTCCGCATCGTTGTAGACGCCGCCGGGTCCGAGCGCCCTCCAGGTGTTCTTGGGGACGATCCGGTCCGCCGCGTCAGTGAGTACGATCCGGATCTCCGGATTCAGCCGCTCCCTGAACTCCTCAAGGTATGTGCTCATGCTCATGAGCCCGGCCGAGCCTGTCAGGCCGAGCAGGAGCCGCATCCGCCTGCCCTCTGCGGGCTTCGACGGCTGTCGGCCGGTCGTGGGTGTCGTCATACCTTCACCTCGATGTCCTCGACGTTTCCGCTGGGCGGCGCTCCCGGGGCCACGCTGCCCCGAGCCACCCTGGCGAATGCGACGGCCACGCACGGCGCTGCGACCAGAGCCGATATCAGGAAGATCCCGCGCGGGTTCCACCACAGGACGGCCAGCGAGGCCGCGACGAAGCCGAGCACGTTGGCGAAGTTGTCCACCATCGTGTCGATGCCCTCGACTCGTCCGAGGTAGGCGGCCGGGATCCTGCTCATGTAGAGCGAGCTGACAGCGACGTTGTAGGGCGCGTTGGACAAGGCGCTCACGGCCACGCCGACGCCCAGTACGTAGATGTTCGGAGCGGCGCCCATGACCACTTGGGCCACACAGAGTCCGAGCATGGACAGGGCCATGATCCTGCCGAGATGGGTGGATTTGGCCAGCGCGGTCATCGCGAGGGCCGCCACCACGGCGACGGCGCCGTTGAGCGAGTAGATGTAACCGAGCGAGGACGGGCCCAGGGCCAGGCTCCGGGCGATCAGGAAGATCAGCCCGTAGTTGGTACAGGCGGTCAGGAAGGCCACGCCGTACGAGGCGAACAGCAGGGAGCGGATCGGCGGGTTCCGCAGGATGATCCGGGTACCGTCGACGAAGGCCGCCCAGGGCTTCGCGTCCGGCGTCCCGTCTTCGCCGGCGGCCTCGGCAGGCCCCGCGGCGCCGTCCCCGTCGGCGTTCCCAGCGGCCCCGACCTGGGCGTGGTTCAGTTTCCGGCGCAGGATCCACAGGATGACCGCGGACACGGCGAAGGTGCTGCTGTCGATGAGGAATGCCCAAGCGGCCCCGCCGAACGCCAGAGTCACCGCCGCCAGCGAGGGCCCGGCGATCTGCACCACCCACTGGCCGGTCTCCATCAAACCGTTGGCGCGCGGCAGCCGGTCCTCCGGCACGAGCCTCGGCAGGAGCGCGAACGAGGACGAGGAGAAGAACACGCCGACGCCGTTGCCCACCGCGACCAGGGCGAGCGCCCACGCGGCGTTCCCCGCGACGGCACATCCCGCCAGGCCGAGGCCGACAGCGAAGCGGATGAGATCCGCCACCACGAGCACGGAGTACTTGTCGTAGCGGTCGGCGATGACACCGGAGACCCCGCCCAGCAGCATGCCCGGCAGAGTGGCGAGCAGCACGACGAGCAGCCGGGCGCCGATCGAGCCGGAGGTCGTTTCGAACAGCCAGACGTTGACGGCCAGAAGACGGAAGGAGTCGCCGAGCATCGATACGGCGAAAGACGCGTAGAACAGCCCGAAAGCGCGGGGCATCCGTACCGCGCCGGGAACTCTCATCCTCATGTTCTCTCTCGCTGCCTTCGGCCGATCTTCCTCTCCGCCACTGCCTCGCCGAGCGCCGAGAATCCGGCGAGCAATTGCTCGAGGTCAGGGACCCCGCCCATATGCCCACTGCCGGGTGGGCGAACCATCGGCGGTACCGTGACCCGGTCCGCGACGACGGCGATCACGGCACGGTACATCCGCTGGTCCCCGGATCGTGAGCACTCGTCGACCAACTCACGAGCCATCACTGCCAGTTCCTCCTCCTCGCAGTCGCCGGCGAGAGTGAGGAAGAGCGCCCACAGGAGCGGGGTGCGCGGATTGCGCAGCAAAGTGCGTTCCCGCAACGCCGAGACGGCCGCGGCGAAGCGCCGCACACTCCACGGCCTGGCCATCGACCCGGCGCCGCGTGTACGTGCCGCCTCGATCCGCAGCAGGACCACGAGATCACCCTCGGAGCGCGGGTCCGCCAGATCGAACCGCTGCAGATAGGCGTTCCGGGGGTCCACAGCCGCAAGTATCTCCGCGGCGTGCAGCATCCCCGCGGCCACCGACCGCGGGAAGTCGGCGACGACTTCCCGCGCGAAGGCGAGCGCGCCGACCGGGCCGGTCGCGTCGACCCGAAGACCGAGCAGCCCCGCCTGGGAGCGGTACCGCAGCACCCCGAGCGCGCGCTGCGCCACCTCGTTGCGGGCCCGGTCAAGGGGTCTGACGTCGAGGCCGAAAAGGTGACGGGTCCGCACCGGGCGTCCCAGCACCAGGTCGTAGCAGGCCCGATAGGCACTGTCGGCCTCGTCGGCGTCCTGTCGCCGCAGCAGTTCGATGCGGTTCACACCGCTCTCGAGCCCGTACTCCACGTTGTCCGGGTGCCGCGCCGCGAGCCGGTTCGCCAGCCTGATGGCCAGCTCCATCAGCTCTGCGGCCCGGTCGGGCGAGCCGGACGCCACGAGTCCGAACGCGAGACGGTTCGCCGCGGTGAACCAGGCACGTGGCGGGGGTGGTTCGCTGCCCGCGGTCAGCTCGCGCGCCGGTGCGTAGTGATCGGACCAGCAGGAGGGGCCTGGGTCGGCGTCCGTGAGGAACGTCCAGGGGGCGTACGTCATGGCGCGATGCCTCCACGCTCCGTCAGAGGCTCCCCGAGGGCCATCGCGGCCAGCGGGAACTCATCCCCGCGCAACCTCATGAGGGAGGACGTCGCGCCGGTGTCCACGGCCGTGGTGATCCAGGCGCCGATACCGAGTGACTCGGCGTAGAGGGCCGCGTTCTGCATCGCGTGTCCGGCGTTGGTGTAGGCGTCCAGGTACCCCCGCGGATCGCGGTACTTCCACGCCAGACGCTCCGTGGCACACACCGCGACAAGGATCGCCGCGCTGGCGTGCACCATGCCCTGGCGCGCCAGGCAGACGTCGAGCTCCTCGTCACCGAAGCGCAGCCCGGTGTCGACAAGGGTGTCGCGGTAGTCGTCGTAGTAGTAGATGCCGCGGGGCAGGCCCGGCACATCGCGAACGGCGGCGTAGGCGTCTATCTCGTGCCTGCCGCCGGAGCTCGGGTAGCTCTTCAACGGGAGAACGCCGAAGTAGTCGGCGTCGGTCGTCGCACGGACCCGGAAGGTCTCGCTGACGAGCTCGCCAAGAGCCGCGAATGGCAGCGGGCCACCGGTGAACTCCCGGCGGGTGCGGCGCGCGGCGAACAGGTCCGCGACGGTGGAGTCGCCGTGATGGCCGGCCAACTCGAACTCGGCGGCGTTTGCGTGCGCGGTGTACCGGGCCGTGCGCTCGGGCCTCGGTTCGGGGCGACCGACCTTCTCGAGCCAGATATCCGTTTCATCGTGGAGAAACCTGGTTCGATGGGCGCGGTTGTGGAACAGCCAAGTGGCGGGCCCCCAATAGTTCCAGGGAGTGGGCAGCGGTTGCGCCGAGCCCTGCCCCTCGTGCGTCGCGCGCTGCAGGATGTCCAGCTCTACCAACCGGTCGACAGCGCCTGCCCCGGCCTTCTCGGCGGCCAGTTCCGCGGTATCCACCGGCGTCCTGGCTCGGTAGAGAATGTCCATGACCACCGAGGAGGTCCGTACGGAATATCCCCATGCGGGGTGTTCCATGCGCAGTCCGCCGGGGTCCACGGTGACCACGAGGCCCGGTTTCGTCACAAGCATCAAGAGGATCAGCCACACTCTCGGTTCGCCGCGAGCGCCCGCCGGACGGCGACATCGATCCGGTCCGCGAAGTTGTGCTTCATGCTGGGGCACTGCGCTTGTCCCTGGGCGCGGCTGAGCGCGCATGCTCCGCCGCACACCGGCAGGAGCGAGCACGATCGGCACGGCGGGGACTCGATCACCGTGGACCAGGTCATATCGGCCATCAGCGCTCCATCCGGACGGGCTTGCGCGCCGGCCTGCGGGCGGCGCCCGAGCGGGACAAAGACCGGTGCCGGCGGCCGAAGCGCGAGTTCCGGACAGTCGTACACGGTTCCCTGTGGATCTATCGTCTCCGTACCCCGATGGCCGGCGCTGCACGGCTCATCGGCGAGGTCGGGAAGGGGAAGGAAGTTCACGTCGAGGTCGACGGCCAGGTTGAGCCATTCGATCTCCGCCTCGGCGAAGGCGCTGACGGCCACTTCGTACGCGTCGGTCCCGATGCCCCACTGATGAACCGGAGCGATCTGGATGGCGGGACCGCGGTCGCCGCACAATCCACGTGCGGCCAAGTCACGAAGATATTCCGTCACATGCGGCAGGGTCTCCATGGTGACATTGGTCCGGATGATGAACTGGCAGCTCTCGGACCAAGGCTCCGCGAGGGCCCCACTCACACTGTCGAGAATTCGGTCGTACGTGCTGGCCCCGTTCTTCATTTTGCGCGAGAGGTCATGAATACGCTGCGGACCGTCCACGGTGACATCGACCCTGGTAACACCC
Source organism: Streptomyces sp. NRRL F-5126 (assembly GCF_000721265.1). Taxonomy (GTDB): domain Bacteria; phylum Actinomycetota; class Actinomycetes; order Streptomycetales; family Streptomycetaceae; genus Streptomyces. The sequence goes on from NZ_JOFZ01000001.1 coordinate 530,730, forward strand.
GCTTCACCGATCAGTCGCCGCAGCAGGGAAACGGAGAACAGGGATCCGTTGGTGGTCAATTGGGAGCGGTACTCGACTGCCTGTTTCCGGGCCTCGGCCATCAGCCGGGATGCGATCGAGAACAGTTCGGCCTTGGCGAGGAGGGGCTCACCGCCGAACCAGTCGATGTTCACGACACGGGTCGCCGGATCCCGGATGACCGCGACGACACGCGGTACGACCAGCTCTTCGTAACGCGTCTTGAGCGAGTGGCCGTTGTGGTTCTGACCACAATAGTCACAGCCCATGTTGCAGGCCGGGGTAGGCATGAGGATGAACGTACGGGTCGACAGATCCTCTGAAGCGCGCTGAAGCCCATGCAGGAAGGCGTCGGCCCGGCCGATGTCGGTGAGCAGACCTGCGCGCGCCAGCGCCGCCGTTTGTGCAGGGGTCGGCGCCACATCGGGGCTGTCGAGAGCGTCAGCGACCGACGTCGGCAGGAGATAGAGGCCGGCCGTCGTCGTGTCGAACGCCCCGCGCACAGGCCTGCCTTCCGCCGACTGGAAGACCCGACGGCCAAGCAGGACAAACTTGGACCGAGATGCCACGGAAACACTCCTTCCAGTCGGGCGGGAGCAAGGTTGATCAGCAGACGTTGACCTTGTTCTTCGCCAGGGAGGTCGACATCTCGAGTTCGACCTTTTCGATGGCCACGAACTCTTCGTCGTCGGAGGTCTCGTTCTCGCCCTCGATGACGACCTCTTCCAGAACCACGTTCTCCATAGTTCCTCCATGAGTGTTCGGACATGCCTTACATGCCTGACCGGACATCAACGGTATAGAGGTTTACATGTCCCCGTCAATACCAGGTGCCGCATCACGTTCATATAGAAATGCAAGCGATTTCCGGAAAGACTGAAATACGGTGCATAGATCCCGTCGGGCCACTTTTTGCATGGTTCAGGAATTCGGAGTCCACAGATCCGCTTGAGCCCCTGGTCATTGATCCGAAACGGCGGCGGCGAGCCGTCGCAGGCCATCTCGTACATGCCGCTGCTGCGCTGGGCTGGTCACGGAGATCCGAAGAGATCAGTCAAAAGACTTGTAACTACCCACCGATTTTGCCCATCCCCATGCGGCGGCCCAGTGCTGGGCCATCAGGCCCCTCTCCCGTCGGGCTCGTCCCCTTGGCCGCTCGTCGCGAGCGGACGTCCTGCGATCTGTCCTTCCATGAGGCCCGGTACACCACCGAAGGCCCCGGCCGGACAGGACGTCGCCAGATCCTCCTCCTTGCCAGGGGACGCGTCGGTCAGCGGGTATCCGCAAGTCACGGTATCCAGCGTCCAGAGTGGCAGTTCCGCTTCGGACCGCCGGCACCCGCGTGGCACGCTCCCGGAGCCGCAGAGGGCGTCCGCTGAACAAAAAAGCCCGGCTCAGACACTGTCCGAGCCGGGCTTTGGCGGAGCCGCCTTCGGGATTCGAACCCGAGACCTACGCATTACGAGTGCGTTGCTCTGGCCAACTGAGCTAAGGCGGCTTGCGCTGGCGTGCACCATGGTGCGGTCAGCGGCCTCGCCAAGTCTACACAGTTTCCGGGGGTGCTCCGTCCACCCCTGGCTGCGGGGCGTTTGACCTGGTCAGGTGCATTTCTTGCCCTTTGCGGGGGGTGTGCCGTCGAGGAGGTAGGTGTTGATCGCCGTGTCGATGCAGTCGCTGCCGCGGCCGTAGGCCGTGTGGCCGTCGCCCTCGTAGGTCAGGAGCCTGCCGGAGTCGAGCTGAGAGGCCAGGGAGCGGGCCCATTTGTACGGGGTCGCCGGGTCGCGGGTCGTGCCGACCACGACGATCGGGGCCGCGCCCTTCGCCTCGATGCGGTGGGCGGTGCCAGTGGCCTTCGTCGGCCAGTACGTGCAGCTCAGGGACGCCCAGGCGAGGCCGTCGCCGAAGACCGGGGATGCCTTCTCGAAGGACGGCAGCGCCGCCTCGACCTGCTTCGGGCCGGTGAAGGCCGGCGGGAGGTCGAGGCAGTTCACCGCCGCGTTCGCGTACATCAGGTTCGAGTAGTGGCCGTCGGTGCCGCGCTCGTAGTACGAGTCGGCGAGCGCCAGGAGCAGCTCGCCGTCGCCCGTGAGGGCGCTGCGCAGGGCCTGGCGCAGCCGTGGCCAGGCCGACTGGTCGTACAGCGCCGCGATCACGCCCGTCGTGGCCAGCGACTCGGTCAGCTCGCGGCTGTGGCCCGTCGGCAGCGGCTTGCGGTCGAGGCGGTCGAAGAACTGCTGAAGGCGGTGCTCCACGTCCTGCACCGACTTCGAGCCCAGCGGGCACTGCTTTCCGCTGACGCAGTCCCACGCGAACGATTCGAAGGCCGTCTCGAACCCGGCCGTCTGCTGCTCGTTGAGCTGCCGTGCCGAAAGGGACGGGTCCATCGCGCCGTCCAGGACGATCCTGCCGGTGTTCTTCGGGAAGAGCCCGGCGTACGTCGCGCCGAGGAACGTGCCGTACGACGCGCCGACGTACGAGAGCTTCTTGTCGCCGAGTACCGCGCGGAAGAGGTCCATGTCACGCGCCGCGTCCACCGTCGAGACGTGCGGCAGCAGCTTCGCCGAGTGCGCCTCGCAGCCCTGGGCGAACTTCTTGAACGACGCCGTGAGGTCCTTGACCTCCGCCGCGTCGTCGGGTGTCTGGTCGACCTCCGTGTACGCGTCCATCTGCTTGCCCGTCAGGCACTCGACCGGCTCGCTGCCCGCGACGCCCCGCGGGTCCATCGCGGCCATGTCGTAGCGCGCCCTGACCTGCGCCGGGTAGCCGATGCCCGCGTAGCTCTCCAGGTACTGGATCGCCGAGCCGCCCGGGCCGCCCGGGTTGACGAGGAGCGAGCCGAGGCGCTTGCCGGGGCCCGTGGCCTTCTTGCGCGCGACCGCCAGCTTGATCCGCGTGCCGTTCGGCTTCGTGTAGTCCATCGGCGCCTTCATCGTGGCGCACTGGAAGCCGGACGCCGCGCACGCGTGCCAGTTCAGCTTCTGGTCGTAGTACTTGGCCAGGGCCGCCTGGTCCACCGCTGCCGCTCCCGGGTTCGACCCGGGCCCCGGGCCCGCGCCCGTATCGGGGTCCGAGGAACTGCAGCCGGACAGAAACAGCGCCGCCGCCGCGAGAGCGACGGCGGGTGTACGCAGCAGGCGCCTGGTGTCCATCCGGGGAGCCTAACCGGCAGGTCGCCGCCCACACCGGCATCGCCACGCGTACGGGTGACGGCAGCTGTCCTCAGCCGGCCCGCAGGGCCATCGCCATCGCCTCGACCGCGAGCAGTGGGGCGACGTTGCGGTCCAGTGCCTCACGGCATGCGCCGATCGCCTCCATGCGCCGCAGCGTCCGCTCCGGCGTCGAGCCTGCCGCGACGCCGTCCAGCGCGTCGCGCACATCCTCGTTGGCCAACTGCACCCTCGACCCCAGCTGCAGCGCCAGGACGTCACGGTAGAACCCCGTGAGATCCGTGAGCGCCAGGTCGAGGCTGTCGCGCTGGGTGCGTGTCGACCGGCGTTTCTGGCGGTCGGCCAGCTCCTTCATGGCGCCCGCCGTGCCCCTCGGCATCCGGCCGCCCGACTGTGCGCCGAGCGCGGCCCGCAGGTCCTCCGTCTCCTTGGCGTCGACCTCCTCCGCGGCCTCCTTCGCATCCTGCCCGGCCGCGTCGATCAGCTCCTGCGCCGCCCTCAGGCAGCCGCCCACATCGTCCACGCGCAGCGGCAGCCGCAGGACCGTGTTGCGGCGGGCGCGCGCCCGTTCGTCCGTGGCCAGGCGCCGCGCCCGCTCGATGTGCCCCTGGGTGGCACGGGCCGCCGAACGCGCGGCCTCGGGCTCGATGCCGTCCCGCCTGATCAGCACGTCCGCCACGGCGTCCACGGACGGCGTGCGCAGGACGAGGTGGCGGCAGCGGGAGCGGATCGTCGGCAGCACGTCCTCCACGGACGGGGCGCACAGCAGCCACACCGTGCGAGTCGCGGGCTCCTCCACGCCCTTCAGCAGGACGTTGCCCGCGCCCTCGGTCAGCCGGTCGGCGTCTTCGAGGACGATGGCCTGCCAGCGTCCGCCCGCGGGCGCGAGCTGGGCGCGCCGCACGAGCTCGCGGGTCTCCTTCACGCCGATGGAGAGCAGGTCGGTGCGGACGATCTCCACGTCGGCGTGCGTGCCCACGAGCGCGGTGTGGCAGCCGTCGCAGAACCCGCAGCCCGGCTCGCCGCCGAGCGCGCGGTCCGGGCCGACGCACTGGAGCGCGGCGGCGAAGGCGCGCGCCGCCGTGTCCCTGCCCGCTCCCGGCGGGCCCGTGAACAGCCATGCGTGCGTCATCCTCGACGACTCGGGCGGCTCCGCGCCGGCCGCCCCGGCCGTGACGAGGGCGGCCGCGTCCCGGGCCGCGGCCGCCAGCGACTCGCGGACCCGGTCCTGGCCGACCAGGTCGTCCCACACCGTCATACGCCCTCCCCGCCTCCGCGATGCCTACGACGTCTCCGCCGTCTCCGACCATTGTGGGGGCAGGGTCTGACAACGTCCGCAGAGCGGCCTGCGGGCGCGCGGCGTCAGCGGCGCCGGCCCCCGCGGCGGCCGTTCGCCTCGTCGTCGTCCTCGTGCGGGCCGAGCAGCTCGTCCGCCAGCGTCGGCAGGTCGTCGAGCGGTGTCTCCTCCGCCCAGTCGGGGCGGCGGCGCGGCTCCGCGGCGGGGCCGTTGTCCTCACCACGCCACTGCTCGTACGGCCGGTACCGCGGCATCTCACGGGTGCGCTCGTTGGCGCCCTCGGGCCCGCCGCTCGGGAACGGCTCCGGCTGCCCGCCGTCCGGCTCCTGCCGCACCCTGGGCAGCACTGCCGTGTCGTCGGCCGGGTCGATGTGCGGCAGCAGCGTCGTCGTCTCCGCCGCGCGCTCGTCGGACGAGGCCGCCGAAACCGTGGCGTCCGCGTCCGTGAACCTCGGCAGCGTCGCCGTCTCCTCGTTGTCCGGGCTGTTCGGACCCTCGGAGCTGTCCGAACTGTCCGAGCCGGCTGCGTCGTGCTGCTCACGGTCCGAGCCGCCGGACTCGCCCGAGCCGCCCGAGCCGTCCGAGCCGCCCGCGTCCTCCGCGTCGCCCACGTCGCCCGCGTCCTCCCCGCGGCCGGGCCGATCCGGCTTCGCCTCGTCCGCGTCCGGCGCGGGCTGCGGGACGATCGGGGTGCGCAGCGTCGTCTCGTTCGGCGACACGCCCGCTTCCCCGGCGTGCGTCCCCGTCTCCCTCGTCTCCCTGTCCGCCGCGGACTCCTCGGCCTCCAGCCGCCGCGCCTCTTCCGCGCGCAGCAGTGCCTCTTCGGCCTTGCGCTGCTTCTCCAGGCGCCGGGCAGCGTCCTCCTTTCGCAGGCGCGCCTCCTCGGCGGCCCGCTGCTTCAGACGCTCCTGCTCGGCCTCGTACGCGACACGCTCTTCCTCTCGCCGGCGTTCGGCCTCCTCGGCGCGCAGCCGCTCCTCCTCGGCCTTCCTGGCCTCTTCCGCGGCTCGCCTGCGCTCCTCTTCCTCCGCGCGCTTACGGGCCTCCTCGGCCTTGCGGCGCTCCTCCTCCTCGCGCCGCCTGGCCTCTTCCTCCTGGCGAGCGATCTCGCGCTTGCGCTCCTCCTCGAGCTCGCGGCGCTTGCGCTCCTCCTCCTCGGCACGCAGCCGCGCGAGCTCCTCCTGGCGCTCGCGTTCGAGGCGCTCCTCCTCCGCCTTCCTGGCGGCCTCGCGGGCGGCCTCTTCCTCCGCCCTGCGCCTGGCCTCCTCGATGGCGGCCTTCCGCGCCTCTTCCTGGGCCTTGATCTCGGCCTCGGAGAGCGGCAGCAGCTGGTCGAGCCGGTGGCGCACGGCGGTCGTGACGGCCTCGGGCCCCTGGCCGGCGTCCACCACGAGGTAGCGGGCGGGGTCGGACGCCGCGAGCGTGAGGAATCCCGTACGTACACGCTGGTGGAACTCCGCGGGCTCCGACTCCAGCCGGTCCGGCGCCTCGGTGAAGCGCTCGCGCGCCGTCGCCGGGTCCACGTCGAGCAGCACCGTCAGGTGCGGGACGAGCCCCTGCGTGGCCCACCGCGAGATCCGTGCGATCTCGGTCGGGGACAGGTCGCGGCCCGCGCCCTGGTACGCCACGGAGGAGTCGATGTAGCGGTCGGAGATGACGATGGCGCCGCGTTCGAGTGCGGGCCGGACGACGGAGTCGATGTGCTCGGCGCGGTCCGCCGCGTACAGCAGCGCCTCCGCGCGGTTGGACAGGCCCGCGCTCGACACGTCGAGCAGGATCGTCCGCAGCCGCTTGCCGACCGGCGTCGCGCCGGGCTCGCGCGTGACGACGACCTCGTGGCCCTTGGCCCTTATCCACTCGGCCAGCGCCTCGACCTGGGTCGACTTGCCCGCACCGTCGCCGCCCTCGACGGCGATGAAGAAGCCCGTCGCCGTGGTCGCCTGCACGGGGTCGGAGCCGCCGCGTACCGCGTCGAGCAGGTCCTGGCCGAGCGGCACGCCCGACCTGTCATCCGTCTTGGCGAGGACGACGGCGGCGACGGGCAGCAGCAGCGCGCCGACCAGCATGAGTGTGAAGGCCGCGCCGCCGTGCGCGAAGACGAAGCCGCCGCCGGCGAGGTGGTGCGGGCCGATGGCCGCCGCCACGAGCGGGGCGACGATCGCGGCCAGCGCCATGAAGACCCGTACGACCGCCTGAAGGTGCTCGGTCACCCGGGCGCGGCGCCGCTCCTCGGTCTCCAGCTCCACGAGGGTGTGTCCCGCGGACGCCGCGACGCCCGCGGAGAAACCGGCGAGCAGCGCGATGAACAGGACGGTCGCCGTGTCGGGCACGAGGCCCATCACCAGGAGGGCGACGCCCGTGACCGCGACGGCGAGGGCCATCAGACGGTTGCGGGAGAAGGCGGGCAGCACCTTGGGACCGCGCCTGATACCGACGGCGGTGCCGCCCGTGAGGGCCAGCACCAGCAGCGCGAACGCGACCGGGCCGCCGTCGAGGTCCCTGGCGTCCATGACGGCGACGGCGACGGCCGACGTGATGGCCGCGGCGATCGCTCCGCAGGCGAGCACGAGCACCGGAACCGCGCCCCTGCGCCCGCGGTCGGCACCGGCGAAGAACCCGCGGATGCCGCGCGTGGCGCCGGCGCCCCGCGTGGCGTTGCCGTCGGCCGCGGTGCCGCTGTCCGCCGAGGTACCGCGGACGGGGAGGCGCAGCCCTTCGAGCGGGGAGCGCGGGCGCGGTGTCCTGCCGTCGGGCAGTTCGAGGAAGGCCAGCGTGGACACCGACGCGGCGAAGAGTCCGGCCGCCACGTACGAGGCGAGACCCACCTGGTGCAGCGTGAACCACTGCACGCCCGTGCCGATCAGGTTGCTCACCAGGGTGGCCACGAGCAGGACGAACGCGGCCGCGGGCACGGCGAGGAATGTCGTGCGCAGCGACAGCCTGCGCAGCGCGTCCAGGTGGTCGGGGAGCGGGCGGACCGCGTCGCCCTCGGGCGGCGGCGGGGGCAGCAGTGCGGGCGCCGCGCTGTCCTTCGCGACCGTCCAGAAACGTTCCGCGACACCTGCCACGAAGACGGTGCCGAGCAGGATCCACAGGGCGCGGTCCGGGGTCCAGTCGATCCAGAGCGGCGCGACGATCAGCAGCGCGAGCCGTACGGCGTCGGTGGCGATCATCGTCCAGCGGCGGTCGAGCGGGCCGCCGTCGCGCGGCGGCTTGGACGCGCCCCGCGACCTGGTGGCGCCCTTCGACCTGGCGGCGCCCGACGCGCCCGGCTTGCCCGCCTCGGCGTCGGGCGCCGACGTGCTGCCGGAGCCCGCGGTGGCCGCGGCCTTCGCGCGCGGCTTGCCGCTGCCGGGCGCGAGGAGCGCGGACAGCGGACCGAGGAGGACGGACCCGAACAGCAGTGTCGCGACGACGCGCGCGCCGAACACGGCGGCCACCGCGAAGGCGACGCCGCGGTAACCGGGTCCGAACGACCCGTCGGCGATCGCCGCCTGGAGCGTCAGCACCACCAGGACGAGGACCGCGAGTACGTCACCGATACCGCCGGCGAACTGCGCACCCCACAGCCGCCTCAGGGGCGGCAGGCGCAGCAGAGAGCGGACCGCGCGCTCTCGTGAGTCTGCGGCAAGTGCGTCGTGGCCGGAGGTGGGGCTCCCGGCCGTTGGCTGCTCGGCTCGCGTCATCCGCCCAGCCTATCCGCAGCGGTTGGCCCACCGGAGGTCCTGTCCGTACAAATGAACCAATCCCCGTGCCCCGTTGGGGGGACGGGGCCCGCCGCGCCCCGCGCTCGCCCCGCACACGCGTGCGTACGGTCGCGTGCCGCCGAGCCCTGCCCGTACGGCTGCGGCGTGTTCATACGAAAACGGCGCGTTCGTGCGGATGTGGACACCCGTACGAACGCGCCGTCACGACGCCGGCCGTCATGCCATGGGCAGTCAGCCGTCCGTGCCGTCCGGGGACGACGCCGTGGTGGCCTTTTTCGCGGCCGCCTTCTTGGCCGTCGTCTTCTTGGCCGTCGTCTTCTTGGCGGCGGTCTTCGTGGCGGCCTTTTTCGCCGTGGCCTTCTTGGCGGTCGCCTTCTTCGTCGCCGCCTTCTTGGCCGTCTTCTTCGCCGGCCCCTTGGCCCGCTTCTCGGCCAGCAGCTCGTAGCCGCGCTCCGGCGTGATCTCCTCGACGCTGTCACCCGACCGCAGCGTCGCGTTGGTCTCGCCGTCCGTGACGTACGGGCCGAAGCGGCCGTCCTTGACGACCACGGGCCGCTCGCTGACCGGGTCCGTGCCCAGTTCCTTCAGCGGCGGCTTGGCCGCGGCCCTGCCGCGCTGCTTCGGCTGCGCGTAGATCGCCAGCGCCTCGTCGAGCGTGATGTCGAAGAGCTGATCCTCCGTCTGGAGCGACCGGGAGTCCGTCCCCTTCTTCAGGTACGGGCCGTAGCGGCCGTTCTGCGCGGTGATCTCGACGCCCTCGGGGTCCTTGCCGACCACCCGCGGCAGCGACATCAGCTTGAGCGCCTCCGCCAGCGTGATCGTGTCGAGCGACATCGTCTTGAACAGCGACGCCGTGCGGGGCTTGACCGCGTTCTTCCCGGTCTTCGGGGTGCCGTCGGGCAGTACCTCGGTCACGTACGGGCCGTAGCGGCCCGCCTTCGCGACGATCGGGCGGCCGCTGTCCGGGTCGACGCCCAGCTCGAAGTCGCCGCTCGGCTTGGCGAGCAGCTCCTCCGCGTAGGCCGCCGTCAGCTCGTCGGGCGCCAGGTCCTCCGGAACGTCCGCGCGCTGGTGGTTGTCCGAGTCCTTCTCGCCGCGCTCCACGTACGGGCCGTAGCGGCCGACACGCAGCATGATCCCGTCGCCGACGGGGAACGACGAGATCTCGCGCGCGTCGATCGCGCCGAGGTCCGTGACCAGTTCCTTGAGGCCGCCGAGGTGGTCCCCGTCGCCGTTGCCGGCGCTGGCGGCCGCGCCCGCGCCGCCGGCGTTCCCGCCGCCGGCGCCGCCCTCGGCACCTTCGGCGCCCTCGCCGAAGTAGAACCGCTTCAGCCACGGCACCGAGTGGGCCTCGCCGCGCGCGATGCGGTCGAGGTCGTCCTCCATGCGGGCGGTGAAGTCGTAGTCGACGAGCCGTCCGAAGTGCTTCTCCAGCAGGTTGACCACGGCGAACGAGAGGAACGACGGCACGAGTGCCGTGCCCTTCTTGAACACGTAGCCGCGGTCGAGGATCGTGCCGATGATCGACGCGTACGTCGACGGGCGGCCGATCTCCCGCTCCTCCAGCTCCTTGACCAGCGAGGCCTCGGTGTACCTGGCCGGCGGCTTGGTCGCGTGGCCGTCCACGGTCATCTGCTCGGCGCCCAGCGCGTCGCCCTCGGCGACCTGCGGCAGGCGGCGCTCGCGGTCGTCCAGCTCCGCGTTCGGGTCGTCCGCGCCCTCCACGTACGCCTTCATGAAGCCGTGGAACGTGATGGTCCTGCCGGACGCGGAGAACTCGGCGTCGCGCCCGTCGGAGGACCTGCCGCCGATGCGGACGGTGACGCTGTTGCCGACCGCGTCCTTCATCTGGGAGGCCACGGTCCGCTTCCAGATCAGCTCGTACAGCTTGAACCGGTCGCCCGACAGGCCCGTCTCCGCGGGCGTGCGGAAGCGGTCGCCCGAGGGCCTGATCGCCTCGTGCGCCTCCTGCGCGTTCTTGACCTTCACGGCGTACGTACGCGGCTTGTCCGGCAGGTAGCCGCTGCCGTACAACTGCGTGACCTGCGCGCGCGCCGCCGTGATGGCGGTGTCCGACAGCGTCGTGGAGTCGGTACGCATATAGGTGATGAAGCCGTTCTCGTACAGCTTCTGTGCGATCTGCATCGTCGCCTTCGCGCCGAAGCCGAGCTTGCGCGACGCCTCCTGCTGGAGCGTCGTCGTGCGGAAGGGCGCGGACGGCGAGCGGCGGTACGGCTTCGACTCGACGGAGCTCACGGCGAACGGCGACGCCTCGAGCGCGGCTGCCAGCTCACGGGCCTTCGCCTCGTCGAGGTGGAGCACCTGGTCGGACTTGAGACGGCCGTCGGGGCCGAAGTCGCGGCCCTGCGCGACCCTGCGCCCGTCGACCGCGACCAGCCGCGCGGACAGCGTGGACGGGTCCGACGCGTCCCCTGCGCGCCCGGTGGAGAACGTGCCCGTCAGGTCCCAGTACTCGGCGGAGCGGAAGGCGATGCGCTCGCGCTCACGCTCGACGACGAGGCGGGTCGCCACCGACTGCACGCGGCCGGCGGAAAGGCCGCGCATGACCTTCTTCCACAGGACGGGCGACACCTCGTAGCCGTAGAGCCTGTCGAGGATGCGGCGGGTCTCCTGTGCGTCGACCATGCGCGTGTTCAGCTCGCGCGGGTTCGCCGCGGCCGCCCTGATCGCGTCCTTGGTGATCTCGTGGAAGACCATCCGGTGGACGGGGACCTTCGGCTTCAGTACCTCCTGGAGGTGCCACGCGATGGCCTCGCCCTCGCGGTCCTCATCGGTGGCGAGGAAGAGTTCGTCGGACTCGGCGAGCAGCTCCTTGAGCTTCCTGACCTGCGAGCGCTTGTCGGAGTTCACCACGTAGATGGGCTGGAAGTCGTGCTCGACGTCGACGCCGAGCCTGCGCACCTCACCGGTGTACTTCTCGGGGACCTCGGCCGCGCCGCTCGGCAGGTCGCGGATGTGCCCGACGCTCGCCTCGACGACGTATCCAGGGCCCAGGTAGCGCTCGATCGTCTTGGCCTTGGTCGCCGACTCGACGATGACGAGTCGGCGGCCGCCGTTCGCGGTCTCGCTGGTCGGGGACAACTTCGTTCTTCTCTCTCCGGTCGACGCTCGGCGGGGGCCGACGCCTCGTGTGGGTCAGTGCTCGTGCGGGCCGACCGGCCCTTACGACACTTCCGACAGTACGGCGCGGCTCCACGGGACCCGTGGTGTGGCCCCTTTGTGACGCTCTTCCGCTGCGGAGTGTGACGGTACAACCCGCCCCCGTGTCAAACGGCGGGATCCCGCAGCGGCCCCTCGAACGGTAACCCGACTCATGGCGTTCCTGCCGCCGGACCCCTCCGGGCGGCAGGAGACGTTTGCCGCTCGGCCGGGGCCCCACCGCGCAGGCGGACGCATTCCGGCGTCTTGCCGCCGGCGTCCCTCCCGGCGTGTCCCGCGGCGCTGCGTCCGAGCCGTCCACCGCAGGTCGGGACGGGTACGAGGCCGGCACGCCGCCCCCTGTGCGACTGCCTTGTCAACATCACCCGGAGGATTCCGCTCGCGCGCGGCGCCCGCCCGCTCGGGCCCCCGTGCGGACGGTTCAGGCGGCGCGGGAGCGGATGCCCGAGTGGATCACGTACGTCCGAAGGACCGCACACGCGGAGCGACGAAGACCACGCCGGCGCCCATGACGGCCGAGGGCGGCCCTGGCCCGGCCCGAGGCCGGAACGAGGGCCGATCCAGGCCCGGGCGGACCGGGCCGGGGCAGTCGAAGCCGGGGCGGGGCAGGCCGGGGCCGTGCCGTGGTCATTCGCCGACCGGCTCCAGGTATCCCTCCCCCACCAGCAGCCGGATCGACTCCGGCGTGCGGTCGCGCAGCAGCACCGGATCCTCCTCGACCAGCTGCGCGATCGCGTCGAGAATCCGGCCCGCGCTGAGCGTGCCGTCGCAGACGCCCGCGAACCCCGCCCCCACCGTGTCCACCTTGGTGGCCCTGCGCATGCCGCGGTGCTGGCGGAGCACCACGTGCTCAGGATCCTCGGCGCCCGGCAGCCCGACCTGCTCCTGGACGACCTCGGCGGCGAGGGTGAAGCGGCCGGCGAGCAGCGCCGCGTCGTCGTGCGTGCGCAGGTAGTCCTGGCGCAGGAAATGGGCCTCCACGGCCTCGCCGAGCGGCTGCTCGACCGCGTGCGGCCAGTCCTCCACGACGATCGACGGGCCACCCCGCACCGTCCCGAGTGCCGCCTTCCGCAGCGTGATCCAGCCGAAGCCGACGGCGTGCGTCTTCCGTGTCTCGAACTCGTCGAGCCACGCGTCGTACAGCCGTGCGTACCGGTCGTCGTCCACCGCCTGGTGGTCGCCGCTGTCACGCAGCCACAGCTCGGCGTACTGCGTGACGTCCTGGACCTCGCGCTGCACGATCCACGCGTCACAGCCGCGCGGCACCCAGGAGCGCAGTCTGTCCTGCCACTCCTCCCCCTCGACGTGCTCCCAGTTGGCGAGGAACTGGGCGAAGCCGCCCTCGTTGAGGTGGTCCCCGGCCTGCTGGACGAGAGTGCGGCACAGGTCGTCGCCCGCCATGCCGCCGTCGCGGTACGTGCGCCTGCCGCCGGGGGCGCCGTCGGCGGCCGGGGAGATGACGAACGGAGGGTTGGAGACGATCAGGTCGTACGTCGCGTCGCCCACCGGTTCGAACAGCGAGCCCTCCAGCAGCTCCGCCTGCTCGACGCCGGAGAGCGCGAGCGTGAGGCGCGTGAAGTCGAGGGCCCTCGCGTTGAGGTCCGTCGCCGTTACACGCGTCGCGTGCTGCGTCGCGTGCAGCGCCTGGAGCCCGGAGCCCGTGCCGAGGTCGAGCGCGGACGCGACCTGCCTGCGCACCGTGAGCCCGGCGAGCGTGGTCGAGGCGCCGCCCACGCCCAGCACCACGGCCTCGCCTCGGCCGCCCGCTCCGGCCGCGCCGCCGACCGAGCAGCCGAGGTCGGAGACGATGAACCAGTCCTGCCCCTCGGGGCCGCCGTACGGGCGGATGTCGACCGTGGCCCGTACGGACCCGGACGCCGCACCGCTGACACCGCCGCCGGCGGACTCCCCGCCGGCGAGCCAGCCGTCGGCCAGCGCGTCGTCGAGCGGGAGCGCGTCTCCGGCGCGGTCCGCCGGGACGGAGCACTGCAGGAGGAACAGCCGCACGAGCGTTTTGAGGCGCGACGCACCTCGGGTGGCGCGCAGCGCGGGCACGGTCTCGCTGCGGGCCAGCGCGGCGTACGCGGGCGCGCCGAGCGCGTCGAGCACCCCGTCTACGGTGAACTCCGCGGCCAGCAGGGCTTCACGGAGCCGTGCGGCGCGGTCGGATGCGGGAAGGCTGGTCTTACTCACCCTCACATTGTGGCGGCTGCCACTGACAACCCGTCGGCGACGCGTCGCATCGGCCCCGCCGGGGCTCCGGCTCCGGCTATGAAGCGGACGAGGACGCGGCCCCCGACGGGCTCTTCTTCTGGCAGCTCGGCTGCTTGGCGATGGCCTTGCCCAGGTCGCCCGACTGGAGCTTGCGCAGCGCGTCGCCCCCGCCGGAGCTCAACTTGCCGAGCTGGGTGGACACGTCGCCCAGGCCCTGCGCGAACTTGGCCTGGTCCTTCGTGTCGAGCGCGTCGACCTTCGCCTTGAGCTGCGTGTAGGCGGCGGACGTCTGGTTGAGCTCCTTGACCGCGGCCTTCTGCGTCGCGGCCCCGTTGTCCACGGGCGGCGCGCCGGCGGCCTTCACGGCGGAGGCGAGCGCCTTGTAGGCCTTGGCGTTGGTCTCGAAGGCGGACGAGTCCACCTTCTGGACCTCGGCGGGCGAGCTCGCGGTGGTGGTGGCTTTCACGATGGCCGCGTTGGCGTCGGCGATGGACTGCTGCTGGGGCTGCACCCGGTCGCAGAAGCCCTTCGCCCAGTCGTTCACCTTGCTGTCGTTGCCGCATCCGGCAAGCGTCAGGAGCACCACAGCGCCACCGGACAGCGTGGCCGCTAGCTTCTTCTTCACCGATCGGTCCCTTCCGAGGCTCTCGGCCCCGGAACATACACGCCGGGCGGCCCGCCGCCGCGCCGCGATCACCCGCTCGATGCCCTATTGAGTCCATTTGTCCGAGGCGAGAGACACCTCACGCCGACGGCGCGGCAACGCTTGAGCCGCGCCGGCGGGGCTCAGGGCAGCGGTTCAGGAAAGCGGGACGGCCGAGGCGATGGGCCAGCTCATCCGGATCACGCCACCGTCGGCGCCAGAGACGACCTTGACGTCGTCGACGAGGCCGCTGATCACGGCGAGCCCCATCTCGTCCTCCCCGTCCGCGTCCGTGTCGTGCGGGTCCACGCCCGGGCGCGCCTCAGGGGCACCCGCGGCGGACGCGCCGGAGCCCGGCACGTCGTCGCCGACCTCGATGGAGAAGGTCTTCTCCTCCTCCGTCAGCGCCACCTTCACGGGGGACGAGACCCCGTGGCTTCGGTGCAGCCCCACGGCGCGGCTGCAGGCCTCGCCCACGGCGAGCCTGACCTCGTCGAGCACGGCCTCGTCGACTCCTGCCCGCCGCGCCACGGCAGCCGCCACCAGGCGCGCCGTCCTGACATGCTCCGGCTGGGCGCTGAAACGGAGTTCAACGGTGGCCATACGGATCCCCCTCGAACATACGAGCGTGCACTCTGCACCACTTCCACACGCCTGCGGGGCGGGAGCCGGGCGTGACCGCCCGGCTCCACGGCCCCGATCCTCCGAAAAGCCGCTCCGACGTCAGTCGGTCGCGGCCACCGCCTCGTCGACCGTGGTGTGGATCGGGAACACCTTGGTGAGACCGGTGATCCGGAAGATCTTGAGAATGCGCTCCTGGTTGCAGACGAGACGCAGCGACCCCTCATGGGCACGCACCCGCTTGAGGCCGCCCACCAGCACGCCGAGCCCGGTCGAGTCGAGGAAGTCCACGCCCTCCATGTCGACGACCAGGTGGTAGCTGCCGTCGTTCACCAACTCCACCAACTGCTCGCGCAGCTTGGGCGCGGTATATACATCAATCTCGCCACCGACCTCGACGACCGTACGGTCGCCACCAGGGCCGGACACATTGCGAGTCGACAAGGACAGGTCCACGGATCCTCCAGCACCTTGCTATCGAGCGGTCGCCCCTCGGGTCTCCCCGACGGAGCCAGGGGACGTATCGCCAGCCGCGATGGCATTCAATCACTTACCAGCAGCCATGCACGACGCCTTGAGGCCATTGTCCCGCAGACCAGTGACACACTCGATGCCGATGGCCAGGACCCACCGCCCCGGCGGACTCCCCCGGAGCGGGGACGATCACCCCTCGCCGGACGCCGTCCTCGAACGGCTCGCCGCAGGGGCGGGACGTGCTGCGCGCATCACCCATACGGAGCACCTGCCCCCGAGACCCGGTCGTCATGCAGTCTGGCCCGACCGCATCAGGACCGAGATCATCGCCGCCGTCCAGCAGGCGGGCATCGACCACCCCTGGGCCCACCAGGCGGAGGCCGCCGAGCACGCGCTCGACGGCGAGTCCGTCGTGATCGCGACGGGCACGGCCTCCGGCAAGTCCCTCGCCTATCTCGCCCCCGTCCTCACCGCGCTCCTGGACGGCTCCGAGGCGCCCAACGGCCGCGGGGCCACCGCTCTCTACCTGGCCCCCACGAAGGCCCTCGCGGCCGACCAGCGCCGCTCGGTGCGCGCCCTGGCCGCGCCGCTCGGCACCGCCGTGCGCCCCGCGGTGTACGACGGGGACACTCCGGTCGAGGAGCGCGAATGGGTCAGGCAGTACGCGAACTACGTCCTGACCAATCCCGACATGCTGCACCGCGGGATACTCCCCTCCCATGCGCGCTGGTCCTCCTTCCTGCGCGCGCTGCGCTATGTCGTGATCGACGAGTGCCACACCTACCGCGGCGTCTTCGGCTCGCACGTGGCGCAGGTGCTGCGCCGGCTGCGCCGCGTCTGCGCGCGTTACGGCGCGCACCCGGTCTTCCTGCTGGCATCGGCGACCGCCGCGCAGCCCGCAGTGGCGGCGGGACGCCTCACGGGCCTGCCCGTGCGCGAGGTCGCCGACGACGCCTCGCCGCGCGGCGAGGTCGTCTTCGCCCTGTGGGAACCCCCTCTCACCGAGTTCCACGGCGAGCGGGGCGCGCCGGTGCGCCGCACCGCCACCGCGGAGACCGCCGACCTCCTCACCGACCTGACCGTGCAGGGCGTCCGCACGGTCGCTTTCGTGCGCTCCCGGCGCGGCGCGGAGCTGATCTCCGTCATCGCGCAGGAGCGGCTGGCCCAGGTGGACCGCTCGCTGCCGCCCAGGGTCGCCGCCTACCGCGGCGGCTACCTGCCGGCGGAGCGGCGCGCCCTGGAGTCCGCCCTGCACTCCGGCGAACTCCTCGGCCTTTCCGCCACGACCGCGCTGGAGCTGGGCATCGACGTCTCCGGGCTCGACGCCGTGCTGATCACCGGCTATCCGGGCACCCGCGCCTCCCTTTGGCAGCAGGCGGGCCGCGCGGGACGGGCGGGCCAGGGAGCCCTCGCCGTGCTCGTCGCCAGGGACGATCCGCTGGACACCTACCTCGTCCACCATCCGGAGGCCCTGTTCGACCAGCCGGTCGAGTCGACCGTCCTCGACCCGGACAACCCCTACGTCCTCGCCCCCCATCTGTGTGCGGCCGCCGCCGAGCTCCCGCTCACGGAGGACGACCTGGAACTGTTCGGGCCCGCCTCGGCGGGTCTGCTGCCGCAGCTCGAGGCCGCGGCACTGCTGCGGCGCCGCTCCTCCGGCTGGTACTGGACCCAGCGCAGGCGCGCTGCCGACCTCGCCGACATCCGCGGAGCGGGCGGCAGCCCCGTCCAGATCGTGGAGGCCGGTACCGGCCGGCTGCTCGGCACGATCGACGAGGCCGCCGCGCACACGGCCGTCCACGACGGGGCCGTCCACCTCCACCAGGGCCGTACGTACCTGGTGAAGCGGCTGGACCTGGGCGACTCCGTCGCGCTGGTCGAGGAGGCGGCACCGCCCTACTCGACGACCGCACGCGACACCACCGCCATCTCCGTCCTGGAGACGGAGACCGAGGTACCGTGGGGCGAAGGCCGCCTGTGCTACGGATCCGTCGAGGTCACCAACCAGGTCGTCTCCTTCCTGAGCCGCCGTCTCATCACCGGTGAGGTGCTCGGCGAGACCAAGCTGGACCTGCCACCGCGCACCCTGCGCACACGCGCCGTGTGGTGGACCGTCACCGAGGACCAACTGGACGCCGCGCGCGTGGGCCCCGAGCAGCTCGGCGGCGCCCTGCACGCCGCGGAACACGCCTCCATCGGTCTCCTTCCTCTCTTCGCCACCTGCGACCGCTGGGACATCGGCGGCGTCTCCGTGCCACTGCACCCGGACACGCTGCTGCCCACGGTCTTCGTCTACGACGGCCATCCGGGCGGCGCGGGCTTCGCCGAGCGCGCGTTCCGCACGGCCCGCTCCTGGCTCAGCGCCACCCGCGAGGCCATCGCCTCCTGCGACTGCGAGGCGGGCTGCCCGTCGTGCATCCAGTCGCCCAAGTGCGGCAACGGCAACGACCCCCTCCACAAGCGCGGAGCCGTGCGCCTCCTGACGGAACTGCTCAGGGACGCACCCCAGGACGCTGAGGACCCAGCAGCGGCCACCGGGGCCGCGGACGTCCCGGGCGGCTCCGCGAGCCGCGGACCCGCTCGCGCCAGGGCCGTGGGCTCGTAGGGCCCGGCTCTGACGGCGGCCGTCACCTCCGCGATCTGTCCCTCGAGAACGCACCGCACCACCCGTGCCCCCTGGGCCTCGGCGACCGTGCGCGCGCCACGGCAAGCGACTGCGCGGCCCGCCGGGGCACGGTCGGCCGCCGCGAGCGCGGCGAGGTCGGCCGCGGCTTCCGCCCGGTGCCGGGCGACCACCGCCTCACCGAGGGCGAGAACGACGCCGAACAGTGCGCACAGCACCGTCGCGGTCACGGCCGTCACCACCGTGGCGTAACCGCGGTCGTCCGCCGCTCGCCTCCGGCCTGTCACGGGCCACCTCCCGGTGCCCCCGAGCCCCCGGCCGCCGGTCCCGGAGTAACCGCTTCCCCCGCCGGAGCCGCGTCCTCGGCCGCCGCTGCCGCCCCGGCGGACAGCTTCAGCGCGAGGGCGCGCGGCCCCGGGACCGGCGCCGCCACCTCGACGTGCCACAGGTCGCCGCGCCTGGCCACGGTGACCTCCGCGCCCTCCGGAGCCACGGACCTGGCCGCGGCGACCGCGGCCGCTTGCGGTTCCGACCTGGCCGCGGCCCGCGCCCCTGCCCGCGCCGCGTCCACGCACTGGATCTGCGCGGCCGCCGCCATGAGCGCCCAGACGAGCGCCATCGCGAAGGCGACGAGCCCGGGGATGGTCACGGCGGCCTCCGCCGTGACGTAGCCCGCATCGCGCCCACCGCGGCGGCTCCGGCCGTCATTTCGCACTGAGCGCACGCTCGATCAGCGACTGCAACGCCCCCTGCACCGTCCCGCTCGTGACGACCTTGTACAGCACCGCCGCGAACGCGCATGCGGCGATCGTGCCCACCGCGTACTCCGACGTCGTCATGCCCGCGTCCGAACGCATCCTCCGCAGCCACAACGCCCTTGCCCACTTCCTCATGACGCTCTCCCCTCCTGTGTCGCATCTGTTTCGCGTACGTCCGTTGCTCAGCCACCGCTGAGCAGCCCCTTGGCCAGGCCGATCACGACGGGCGCCACGCCCGTGGCCAGGAAGGCAGGCAGGAAGCAGAGGCCCACCGGCCCCGTGATCAGCACCTGTGCCCGCTGCGCCCTTGCTGTGGCCCTCCTGGACCGTTCCGCCCTGAGCCCGTCGGCCAGCCGGGCCAGCGGTTCGGCCGCCGGCGCGCCGCTGGCGCAGGCACGCTCCAGGCAGCGGGCGAGTCCCGCCGCGCCCGGTATCTCCCCGAACCGTCCCCACGCCGCGGCCGGTTCGCCGCCGAGCCCGATCTCCGCCGCCGCACCGGCCAGCCGGTCCCCCACCGGCCCACCGAGGGAGCTCCCGACGGCCTCGGCGGCCTCGCGCGGTCCCGCACCCGCCGCGGTGCAGGCGGCCAGCAGGTCGGCGGCGAGCGGCAGCCGGCGCACCGCCTCATCGGCCGCCGCGCGGCCCTGCTCGCCCGTCTTCCGCGTGCGCAGCCACCGCCGCAGCCCCACAGCGGCCGCCACGCCCACCAGGGCGCCCGCCACGCCGCCCACCAGGAGCCAGCCGGCCAGGAACGCGCCGAGCAAGGGCGCTACGCGCCGGGCCCTGCCCGGCAGAGCCACGCGTGCGAACACGGGCCCTCGCGACCGCGCCACGCCGAACAGGGCCGCCGTGCGCCTGCGGACAGCACGCTCACCGAGCCGCCCGGACAGCGCCATGGCCAGGCACCCGCTCGCGGTCACCACGGAGACCGTCACCCACAGCCTGTGGAAGAACGCGCCGCTCACCCGGCCTCACCCGCCCTGACGATCCGCCCCGCCCACCACAGCCCCGCGGACTCCAGCAGCGCACCGGCGACGAGACAGGCGAACCCCGCCGGCGTGTGCAGCAGGATCGTGAGCGGGTGGGCGCCCATCGCCGAACCGAGTCCGAGGCCGACCCCGGGCAGCAGCGCGAGCACCGTCACCGTCGACCAGGCGCCGGCGAGCTGGGCGCGCAGCCCCTGCCGCTGGTCGCGCTCCGCCCGGAGCGCCACCTCCAGCCGGTCGAGCCCCGCGGCCAGTCCCGCTCCGCCGTCCACGGCCACCTGCCAGCACGTGGCGATCCCGACCAGGCCGTCGGCACCGGCCGCCGAGGCGGCCCGCCTGAGCGCGGCAGGCACATCGCCGCCGAAGCGCACGGCCGCCACCACCGCCGCCTCGCCATCACCCAGGCCACCGGTCAGCGCCGACGCGGCCGGCAGCGCCCGCGCGGGGTGCAGCCCCGCCCTCAGCTCGCCGGCCGTCGCGCCGCACAGCGCGATCACCGCCTCCGCCCTCCGCTCCGCCGTCCTGCGCAGCTCCGCCGCACGCAGCCTGCGCCGCAGGATGGGCACCGCCAGCACGCCGGCACAGAGCGGCAGCAGGGACGCGCCCATCGCGGCGACAAGGGCGCCGGCAGGCAGGCACAACCACTCCCTCCCGGGCGAGCCGGCGCGGCGCCGCAGCCATCGGAAGAACCGTCGGTGCCAGGGCGCGCCCGCGGCCGTGCCGTACCGGAAAAGGGCCTTGGCCCTGCGGCGCCCCCTCCCCGCGCCCACGGCGAACCACACGGCCGCCCCGCCGCACAGGGCCGCGGCGTACGCGCACTCGGCCGCCGACACGGCCGTCACAGCGCGCCGCCGACCAGTTCGGTCAGCCGCGCGCACCCCGGCTCACGGACGAACCCGCCGTGTGCCCAGCGCAGCGCCGGCACCGGCACCACGAACCCGGCCGCGTCCCGCTGCAGCACGTGCACCTCGGCGACGCGCCGCCGTCCGTCCCTGTCCCGGACGAGATGGAGCACGGCGGACACGGCCGCCGCCAACTGGCTGTGCAGCGCGGCCCGGTCGAGCCCGGCCGCCGTACCGAGCGCTTCGAGCCGGGCGGGCACGTCGGCCGCCGCGTTGGCGTGCACCGTGCCGCAGCCTCCCTCGTGCCCGGTGTTCAACGCGGCGAGGAGATCGGTCACTTCGGCGCCTCGGACCTCGCCCACCACCAGCCGGTCGGGACGCATCCGCAAGGCCTGCCTGACGAGGTCCTTCAGCGTCACCTCGCCGGCGCCCTCCTGGTTCGCCGGGCGGGCTTCCAGGCGCACCACATGCGGGTGGTCGGGACGCAGTTCCGCCGAGTCCTCGGCGAGGACGATGCGCTCCCGCGCGCCGACCAGACCGAGCAGCGTGGACAGCAACGTCGTCTTGCCCGTGCCCGTGCCGCCACTGATCAGGAAGGACAGCCGGGCCTCCACCAAGGCGCGCAGCACCCGCTCGCCGCCCGGCGGAACCGTGCCCGCGGCGGCCAGCTCGGCGAGGGAGAAGGCCCTGGGGCGCACCACCCGAAGCGACAGGCAGGCCGAACCGACCGCGATCGGCGGCAGCACCGCATGCATCCGGGTGCCGTCGGGCAGGCGCGCGTCCGCCCACGGCCGCGCGTCATCGAGGCGTCTCCCGGCCACGGCAGCCAGACGCTGCGCGAGCCGCCGCACGGAGCCCGCGTCGGGGAACGAGACATCCGTCAGCTCCAGGCCGCTGCCCCTGTCCACCCACACCCGGTCGGGCGCCGTCACGAGTACGTCTGTCACGAGACCGTCGGCGAGGAGCGGTTCGAGCGGGCCCGTGCCCACCAGCTCGCTGCGCAACTCCTCCGCGGCGCCCAGTACTTCCGCGTCCCCCAGCAGGCGGCCCTGGGCACGCAGGGCTGCCGCCACACGCGCGGGCGTCGGCTCGGCGCCGCTCTGCGCGAGGCGCCTGCGCACGGCGTCGAGCATGCCCGCACCGCCCTGGCCCACGACCCCCGTCGCCGTCGCGCTCACGACCGCACGCTCCCGCCCGCACCGAGCGCACGCTCCCAGAAGGCCCCGCAGAACGAGGCCAGGGGGCCTCTTGCTCGGGCGCCCGGTGGTGCGCCCCGATCGAGCGCGTCGGACAGGCCGGGCTCCGGGGGCAGTTCGCCGGCGAGTGGCAGGCCGAGCGCCTCTGCCACCCAGGTGTCGTCGAGACCGGACGCGTACGGCGCGCGCACCACGGCGCGCAGATCCCGCAGCACCATGCGGACCATCGAGGCCACCCTCTCGGCCGCCGCGACGGCCCGCAGCTCCGCGGGCACCACGATCAGCCCCACGTCGAGCTGCGCCAGCGCCTCGGCCGCGGGCTCGTCGATCCGCCGCGGCAGGTCGACGACCACCACGCCGCCACGCCTGCGGGCAGCGGCGAGCACCGATCGCATGGCGTCGGGGCCCACGGCCACCGCATCTCCGCGGTCCCAGCTGAGGACGCGCAGATCGTGCGGGTGCGGCAGTGATTCCTCGAGCGCCGCCCCCGCGACGCGCCCCTTCGACGCGGCGAAGTCGGGCCAGCGCCTGCCGTCCGCCTGCTCGGCTCCGAGCAGGACATCGAGTCCACCGCCCAGGGGGTCCGCGTCGACCAGCATCGTCCGCCGTCCCTCCCGTGCCGCCGTGACCGCCAGCGCGCAGGCCAGCGTGGAGGCTCCGGCGCCGCCGCGCCCGCCGATGACTCCGACGGTGACGGCGTGCTCGGCGGCGCCCTCCGCCGCGTCCGCGAGGCGATCGACCAGCCATCCCTCCGCGTCGGGCAGGCACACCACGCACTCCGCGCCGATCCCCACCGCCCGCTGCCACACCGCCGGATCGTCCTCACGCCTCCCGACGAGGACGACGCCTGGCCTGCGCACGGCGCCACGGCACCTGGCCGCCGCGTCGTCCCCGACGAGCACGAGCGGCGCCGCCTCCCAACTTCCCGGTTCGTCGGGGAGCTTGTGGTGCACTGCCGGTTCGGCGCCGGCGGCGGCGCAGAGCCGCAGCAGATCGTCGAGCAACTCGGCGTCCTCCGTGAGGATCAGCGGCCGCGCCCCGCGGGCGCCCGCCTCCCGTGACTTCCCGGATGCCATGGGCACCGCCATGTCATCGCCCCCTGTCCCGTATCCGTGTACGTGCGGGATCGCGGGATCCGCGGGAGTCTCTCCTTGAGCACTCCCGGAAGATCCGGTTTCAGCGATTCCGGCCGCTGCGGACTTCGCAGCCGAAATCAGGCTGCACCGCTCCGGGAAATCATGTGGATCTTGCTCGAAAACTGTGGACAACTCGGCGAATGTGAATAACTCGGTAGCTCAAACCGGTGACTTCCGCCGAACACCGCCCTGGTTACGCATCGTGACGCCCACGGTTGGGCAGGAACCCCCCGGACAGGAGCGGACGAGCGGAGGCGGGGGCGCGGTGCACCAGCGCGGGAATGAGCGGAAATACATCCGGACATGCGACGACCCCCGCCGGGGGGGGGAGAGCGGGGGTCGTCCCCACGGCCGACTCGGGGGGGGAGGAGCCGGACCGGGTTGGACACGGTCGCGAACGATCCGTGACTTCCATGGTGTACCCGAGAGCCTTCTCGAGCAAACCCACACGCCGCGCCTTACGCCGAATGGTGGGCGCATATGCTCGGGGCGTGGAAAAAGACTACTTGCCACGTACAGCAGCCTTCTTCGACCTGGACAAGACGGTCATTGCCAAGTCGTCCACGTTGACCTTCAGCAGGTCCTTCTACCACAGCGGCCTGATCAACCGCCGCGCCGTGCTGCGGACCGCGTACGCGCAGTTCGTCTTCCTGGCAGGCGGCGCCGACCACGACCAGATGGAGCGCATGCGGCAGTACCTGTCCTCGCTGTGCAAGGGGTGGAACGTCCAGCAGGTGAGGGAGATCGTCGCCGAGACACTGCACGATCTGATCGATCCGATCATCTACGACGAGGCCGCCTCGCTCATCGAGGATCACCACGCCGCCGGCCGCGACGTGGTGATCGTCTCGACGTCGGGCGCCGAAGTGGTCGAGCCCATCGGCCAGTTGCTGGGTGCCGACCGGGTCGTGGCGACGCGGATGGTAGTGGGTGCCGACGGCTGCTTCACGGGCGAGGTGGAGTACTACGCCTACGGCCCGACGAAGGCGGAGGCCGTGCGGGCACTCGCCGCCTCTGAGGGGTACGACCTGCCCCGCTGCTACGCCTACAGCGACTCGGCGACGGACGTCCCGATGCTGGAGTCGGTGGGCCACCCCTTCGCGGTCAATCCGGACCGGGCGCTGCGCCGCGAGGCCGCCGCACGCGAGTGGCCGGTACTCGT
The DNA here is from genome assembly GCF_000721265.1 of Streptomyces sp. NRRL F-5126. Classification (GTDB taxonomy): domain Bacteria; phylum Actinomycetota; class Actinomycetes; order Streptomycetales; family Streptomycetaceae; genus Streptomyces. The sequence goes on from NZ_JOFZ01000001.1 coordinate 554,754, forward strand.
CTTCGACCGGCCGGTCCGGCTCAAGCAGAGGCTGCCCGGCTTCTCCATGCCCCCGCGGCCCGCGCTCGTGGCAGCCGTCGCAGTCGGCGCGGCCGTCGCCACCGCGGGTCTGGTCTGGTACACGGCGAACCGCAGAAACGCGACCGCCTGACGCCTCACGCCCGAACCCTTTGCCCCCTTTTGCCGCTAAAGGTAAAGAAGCGGGGCCACGGGTTCCGCCCCGCCGCCGACAGGAGTAGAAAGGAATCAAGGCCCGCGGGACCAAGGACATCCGAGAGGATCACCTCAAACACGCACAGGCCACACGGACCGAGCACGGAAACCGAGCACCCACGCGACGTCGACCCGTCGATTACGGGCCAGCCGCACCAGGTCACGGGCGAAGCACCCGACCTGATGGGCAAACATTCGAGGACGCTTGGTAACCCGGCGACTGTGCCAGCGGCGGCACCCACGGTGCCGCCGCATTTCTGTCCTCGGCGTCCCCGGCGGCCTCCGGCGCCCGTACGACCCCACGCGCCCCGCCGCCGGGCGGCCCGGCGCCCCGACCGTCAGGCGGCCCCGCGCTGCAGCGCCTCGCAGACCGCGGTCGACTCCCTGACGCCGAGTTCGACCGCCTGCCCGCAGTGCGCGATCCAGGCGGTCATGCCGCCCGGCGTGCCGGACAGGTAGCCCTCGAAGGCGGCCGCGTACGCCGCGCGCCCCAGCTCCGCATGGCCCACCTCGGCAGGACAGATCGACTTCGGGTCGAGCCCGGAGTTGATCAGCACGATCCGCTCGGCCGCGCGCGCCACCACGCCGTTGTACGAGCCGAAGGGCCGCAGGGCCAGCAGCTCGCCGTGCACGACCGCGGCCGTCACCAGCGCCGGGGCGTCGCTCCCCGCCAGCACCAGGTCCGTCAGCCCGTCGAGCCGCCCCGCCACCTCGTCGGGACCGGGCAGCGGCGCCTCCGCGACCGGTCCTGGGGCCTCGGCGCCCGGCGCCTCCACGACGGGCTCGCCCGCGAGGCGGGGGCGCCCCACCCGCTCGTCCTCGACGCTCGCCCTGCCGGCGGCGACCAGGTGCAGCCTGGCCAGCACGCGCACCGGCGACTGGCGCCAAACGGAAAGCAGCTGCCCCGCCTCCGCGGTCACCCGCAGCGCAGCGCCCACCGCACGCGCCTCGGCCTCCGCGCCGAAATCGCCGCGCCTGCGCACCTCTTCGAGCCCCCAGTCGGCGCCCGACAGCGCGGCCGAGCCACGCGCGGCGCGCAGGGCGGCCTCCGAGGTGACTTCCGTACTGCGGCGCCGCATCACCCGGTGGCCGTAAACGCGGTCGACGGCCTTGCGCACGGACTCCACCGCTTCGGGCACGCCCGGCAGGGAGGCCAGAGCGGCGAGCGGATCCTCCCGCCGTGTTGGGGCCGAACGGGAAGAGGGGGCCGGTCCCGAGGAGGAGGCGTCAGAGGCGGACGTACTCATAAGGAGGGAGGCTACGCGCCCGTACAGCACCACCCACCCGGGAGTGGGGTTCTTCACGGAACTCGGCGACTCACCGCATCGCGTCGGCTACGGTACGTGAACATGAAGATCGCTTTCGTGGGCAAGGGCGGCAGCGGCAAGACCACGCTGTCCTCGCTCTTCATCCGCGGCCTGGCCGCTGACGGCACGCCCGTCATGGCGGTGGACGCCGACATCAACCAGCATCTCGGCGCCGCGCTCGGCCTGACCGACGAGCAGGCCGCCTCGCTCCCCGCGATGGGCGCGCACCTCCCGCTGATCAAGGAGTACCTGCGCGGCGGCAACGCCCGCATCGCGTCGGCCGAGACGATGATCAAGACGACGCCGCCGGGCGCGGGCTCGCGCCTGCTGCGCGTCGTGGAGGACAACCCCGTGTACGACGCCTGCGCGCGCGAGGTGCGGCTGGACGACGGCACGATCCGGCTGATGGCCACCGGCCCGTTCACCGAGGCCGACCTCGGCGTCGCCTGCTACCACTCCAAGGTGGGCGCGGTCGAACTGTGCCTGAACCACCTCGTGGACGGCCCCGGCGAGTACGTCGTGGTGGACATGACGGCCGGCTCCGACTCCTTCGCCTCCGGGATGTTCACGCGGTTCGACATGACGTTCCTGGTGGCGGAGCCGACCCGCAAGGGCGTCTCCGTGTACCGGCAGTACAAGGAGTACGCCCGGGACTTCGGCGTCGCGTTGCGCGTCGTCGGCAACAAGGTGCAGGACGAGGCGGACCTGGAGTTCCTGCGCGACGAGGTCGGCGACGACCTGCTCGTCACGCTCTCCCACTCCGACTGGGTCCGCGCCATGGAGAAGGGCCGTCCCGCGCCGTTCGCCACGCTCGAACCGGCCAACCGGGAGGCGCTCGGCACCCTCAAGGCCGCCGCGCTGCGGTCGTACGAGCAGCGTGACTGGGCCCGCTACACGCGCCAGATGGTGCACTTCCACCTGAAGAACGCGGAGAGCTGGGGCAACGCCAGGACGGGCGCCGATCTGGCATCCCAGGTCGACCCCGCCTTCGTCCTGGGAGAGACGGCGGCGGTGCCGTAAGCCGCGTCATCCTCGCCCGCGACAGCCCCACGACGGCCCCACGACAGCCCCCGCGTCCGGTCCCGCCTCCCGTCCCGCGTCCGGTCCCGCCTCCCGTCGCGCATCCCGTCCCCCGTCCGCCTGCGCGTCCGGCGCCGCGTCCGCCCCGCGGCGGCGCGCGCCTGAGGCTCCCTCCGGGCCCATCCGTGAGAGGGTGTTGGCCCCTCCCCGCCTCGGCGGCGAGGGGCCGTTCGCGGTCCATGACGGGCCGTCCGCCACGGAACGGCGCGGCGCTCGCACAGAGGTCTAAACCAATTGCCCGTTTGCTCTTGTCACGTGGGCGTCCGGCTGATGAGCTAGCGGGGGAAACGTAGGACGCCCTGGGAATGGGAGATGTCGTGAGCAAAGAGAGCCTGGCCAATCTGCTCAAGGAAGAGCGGCGGTTCGCGCCGCCCGCCGATCTGGCCGCGCACGCCAACGTGAAGGCGGACGCGTACGCCCGGGCCGCGACGGACCGGCTGGGGTTCTGGGCCGACCAGGCGAAACGGCTGACCTGGGCCACCGAGCCGACGGAGACCCTGGACTGGTCGAACCCGCCGTTCGCCAAGTGGTTCGCCGACGGCAAGCTGAACGTGGCGTACAACTGCGTGGACCGCCATGTGGAGGCCGGCAACGGCGACCGGGTCGCCATCCACTTCGAGGGCGAGCCGGGCGACGGCCGGTCCCTGACCTACGCGCAGCTGAAGGACGAGGTCTCCAAGGCCGCGAACGCGCTCCTCGAGCTCGGCGTGCGCACGGGTGACCGGGTCGCGGTCTACATGCCGATGATCCCCGAGGCCGTCGTCGCGATGCTGGCCTGCGCCAGGATCGGCGCCCCCCACTCCGTCGTCTTCGGCGGGTTCTCCGCGGACGCCGTGGCCTCCCGTATCCAGGACGCCGACGCCAAGCTCGTCATCACGGCGGACGGCGGCTACCGGCGCGGCAAGCCGAACGCGCTGAAGCCCGCGATCGACGACGCGGTCGCCAAGTGCCCGCAGGTCGAGCACGTCCTGGTGGTCCGCAGGACCGGTCAGGAGACGGCGTTCGACACGAGCCGCGACGTGTGGTGGCACGACATCGTGGACCGCCAGTCCACCCAGCACACGCCCGAGGCGTTCGACGCCGAGCACCCGCTGTACATCCTGTACACGTCGGGCACGACGGGGAAGCCGAAGGGCATCCTGCACACGTCGGGCGGCTACCTCACGCAGACGGCGTACACGCACGACGCGGTCTTCGACCTGAAGCCGGAGAGCGACGTGTACTGGTGCACCGCCGACGTCGGCTGGGTCACCGGGCACTCGTACATCGTCTACGGGCCGCTCGCCAACGGCGTCACGCAGGTGATGTACGAGGGCACGCCCGACACCCCGCACCAGGGCCGGTTCTGGGAGATCGTGCAGAAGTACGGCGTCACGCTGCTCTACGCGGCGCCGACCGCGATCCGCACGTTCATGAAGTGGGGCGACGACATCCCCGCCCGCTTCGACCTGTCCAGCCTGCGCGTGCTGGGCTCCGTGGGCGAGCCGATCAACCCCGAGGCGTGGATCTGGTACCGGGAGAAGATCGGCGGGGGGAAGACCCCGGTCGTCGACACCTGGTGGCAGACGGAGACGGGCGCGATCATGGTCTCGCCGCTGCCCGGCGTGACCGACACCAAGCCGGGCTCCGCGCAGTGCCCGCTGCCCGGCATCTCGGCCACCGTCGTGGACGACGAGGGCAACGAGGTACCGAACGGGGGCGGCGGCTACCTGGTGCTGACCGAGCCGTGGCCGTCCATGCTGCGCACGGTCTGGGGCGACGACCAGCGCTTCCTCGACACGTACTGGTCGCGCTTCGAGGGCAGGTACTTCGCGGGCGACGGCGCGAAGAAGGACGACGACGGCGACATCTGGCTGCTCGGCCGGGTCGACGACGTCATGCTGATCTCCGGGCACAACATCTCGACGACCGAGGTCGAGTCGGCGCTCGTCTCGCACCCGAAGGTCGCCGAGGCGGCCGTCGTCGGGGCGGCGGACGAGACGACGGGCCAGGCGATCGTCGCGTTCGTGATCCTGCGCGGTACGGCGTCGGTGGACGACGGCCTCGTCGCCGAGTTGCGCGACCACGTGGGCACCACGCTCGGCCCGATCGCCAAGCCGAAGCGGATCCTGCCGGTGGCGGAGCTGCCGAAGACGCGCTCCGGCAAGATCATGCGGCGGCTACTGCGCGACGTGGCGGAGAACCGTCAGCTCGGCGACGTCACCACGCTCACCGACGCCTCCGTCATGGAGCTCATCCAGAGCCAGCTGCCGACGGCCGCCAGCGACGACTGAGCGCACTCGCAGAAGCGGGGGTGCCCGGCACGCGGAGTGCCGGACACCCCCGCTTCCGTACGTACGAAGGGTGATCCGGGGTACCCATGACCAACGCCGCCCCGACCGGCGGCCCGGCAGGGCGGCCCGATCCGCTGGCGCGACCCGCGGGGGCAACGCGCGGGGACGGCGGCGGTCCGGCATGATCGGACCACAGACACGACCCGCACGGACACGTAGTACTCGGACACGAAGTGCACGAAGTACACGAAGTACAAGAGAACGGTTACGGCCGAGGAGAGGGAGTCACCGATGAGCGACCCCGACAAGCAGGTTGCCGATGCGCTGAAGACGGGCACCGCCGTCGAAGCCGTACCCGCCGACCGCAGTCTCGGCCAGCTGGTCGCCGCCGCAACCGCCGAGATGTCGGAGCTGGTGCACGACGAGATCGCGCTCGCGAAGGCGGAGCTGCGGCAGGACGTGAAGAAGGGTGCCATCGGCGGCGCCGCGGGCAGCGTGGCCGGAATCATGGCCCTGTTCTCGCTGCCCATGTTCAGCTTCGCGGCCGCGTACGGCATCCACAACCTCGGCCTCGGCCTCGCCTGGTCGTTCCTGATCGTCGCCGGTGCCTTCGTGGTCATCGCGGCCCTCGCGGGCGGCATCGCGGCGCTCGTCCTGAAGAAGATCAAGCCGCCGAAGAAGTCGATCGCGGCCGCCAAGGACACCGCGTCCGTCCTGCAGAAGGCCAAGCCGCACCCGCGGGAGCTGGCGAGCGGCACATCGGAGTCCAAGTCTGTGGCACGCTCGTCTGCATGACGGCCCCTGAATCAGCCGTACGCGTCGACGGCCCCTGGCTCCACCGCGACGTGGCCGCCAACGGTGCGCGCTTCCACATCGCCGAGCTGGGCGAAGGGCCGCTCGTGCTGCTCCTGCACGGCTTCCCGCAGTTCTGGTGGACGTGGCGCCACCAGATGGTGGCGCTCGCCGACGCCGGGTACCGCGCCGTCGCCATGGACCTGCGGGGCGTGGGCGGCAGCGACCGTACGCCCCGGGGCTACGACCCGGCGAACCTGGCCCTCGACATCACGGGCGTCATACGCTCCCTCGGCGAGCCGGACGCGGCGCTCGTCGGGCACGACCTCGGCGGTTACCTCGCGTGGACGGCGGCGGTGATGCGCCCGAAGCTGGTCAGGCGGCTGGTCGTGAGCTCGATGCCGCACCCGCGGCGCTGGCGCTCCGCCATGCTCTCCGACTTCGCGCAGACGCGCGCCGGCTCGTACGTGTGGGGCTTCCAGCGCCCCTGGATCCCCGAGCGCAGGCTGGTGGCGGACGAAGCCGAGCTGGTCGGCGACCTGATCAGGGACTGGTCGGGGCCCACAAAGCCGGACGACAAGGCGATCGGGACGTACCGGCGTGCGATGCTCGTCCCGTCGACGGCGCACTGCGCGATCGAGCCGTACCGGTGGATGGTGCGGTCGCTCGCCCGTCCTGACGGCATCCAGTTCTACCGGCGCATGAAACGCCCGGTGCGGGTGCCCACGCTGCAGCTGCACGGGTCGGCCGACCCGGCGATGCGTACCCGTTCCACGGCGGGCTCGGTCGAGTACGTGGAGGGCGCGTACCGGTGGCGGCTCTTCGAAGGTCTGGGGCACTTCCCGCACGAGGAGGACCCGCTCGCGTTCTCCACGGAGCTGCTGACCTGGCTCGGTGACCGCACACAGGACCGATGAGACGGCAACGGGACGGCAGTGGGACGGCGTTCGGCCGCCCGGACGGGCGAATTCCGTACGCCTATCGTATGAGCTGCCAAATGCCGGGCGCATAGGCCGATTGGCTCTCACTCAGGCGGTTACGGACCATGGGGCGGGGGCACAGGTCGGGTATGGGCTGGACGCACGATTACGGTGACGCAGCACGCAGCACGCACACATCGGCCGCCACGCCGATCACACACCCGAGGGGTGACGCCGGCCGGGCAGCGGCCGACGCGAGGCTCGGGCTCGGCATCCCCCGCATCATCCGCCGCAGGGCCCGCTGGGTCTCGGCGCGGCTGCGCCACCCGCGCGGCGCCACGGCCGCCTGACGCACCGGCAGGCGTGAGCGGACGCGCAGGCCACAGCGCGGCTACAGCGCGCACCCCTGCGTGCTGACCTGCTGATCGGCCGTCCTGCCCGCCTTGACGTCGGGCTTGATCTCGTTCGCCGTCAGCGCGTAACCGGTGCTGTTGTCGTCGAGCGACCTCGCGAAGATCACGCCGTACACCTTGCCGTCGGGCGTCAGCAGCGGTCCTCCGGAGTTGCCCTGACGCACCGTCGCATACAGCGAGTACACGTCGCGGGTGACGTTGCCCCGGTGGTAGATGTCGGGGCCGCTGGCGTCGATCCGGCCGCGTACACGCGCCGAGCGGACGTCGTACCCACCGTTCTCGGGGAAGCCGGCGACGATCGCGCTGTCGCCGCTGCTCGCGTCCGTGGCGCTGAACTTGAGCGGTGTCGCGTGCAGCCCCGGCACGTCGAGGACGGCGATGTCGCGCTGCCAGTCGTAGAGCACGACCTTCGCGTCGTACAGCCGCCCCTTGCCGCCGATCTGCACGGTCGGATCGCTCACGCCGCCCACGACGTGCGCGTTGGTGATCACCCTGTCCTTGGTGAACGCGAAGCCGGAGCCCTCCAGCACCTTGCCGCAGCCGGACGCCGTGCCGACGACCTTCATGATCGACTTCTGTGCCCTGGCCGCCACAGGGCTGCCCGCGAGCGCCGGGTCCGGGGCCTTCACCCGGGTGATCGGCTCGTTGGCGAACGGGCTGAAGACCTGGGGGAAACCGTTCTGGGACACGACGGAGGAGAAGTCGGTGAACCACGTGGTGGCCTTGTCCGGCATCACGCTCGAGACCCCGAGCAGCACCTTCGAGCCGCGCACCTCCCTACCGATCGTGGGCAGGGACGTCACGGCGAGCGCCGACCCGAGCAGCCACGCGACCAGCAGCATCGCGACGACGTTGACCACCGCGCCGCCCGTCGCGTCCAGGGCGCGCGCGGGCGACCAGGTGATGAACTTGCGCAGCCGGTTGCCGAGGTGAGTGGTGAAGGCCTGGCCGACCGAGGCGCAGACGATGACGATGACGACGGCGATGATGGCCGCGGTCGTCGACACGTTGGCGTCCTGGGTCAGCTGCTTCCACGCCAGGGGCAGCAGGTAGACGGCCACGAGGCCACCGCCGAGGAAGCCCACCACGGACAGAATGCCGACGACGAACCCTTGTCTGTACCCGATGACCGCGAACCACACCGCGGCGACCAGCAGCAGGATGTCGAGCACGTTCACCGTCAGTTGCCTCGCAATGTCGTCCCAGGGGCCTCGCGCGCCGAGCGCGGGGCCCCCGCGGGGTCTCGGCCCGCCCGGTCGGCGCGCGGCGGCCGCATGTGGGTCCTCAGCCTGTCATGCCCGCCAGTCGAGGGGGACCCGCTCGTCGTGGTCCCACGGCCGCTCCCACCCCGCGTGGTGCAGGATGCGGTCGATCACGCCGGCCGTGAACCCCCACACGAGCGCAGAGCCGCAGCGGAACGCGGGCCCGTGGTGGCCCCTGGGGTGGACGGCAACGCAGCGGTTCGCGGGATCCGTGAGATCGGCCACCGGCACCGTGAAGACCCGCGCGGTCTCCGCCGGGTCGACCACGCCGATGGGGCTCGGCGTGTGCCACCAGCCGAGCACGGGCGTCACGACGAAGCCGCTGACCGGGATGTAGAGCCTCGGCAGCACGCCGAAGATCCGCACACCGGACGGGTCGAGACCGGTCTCCTCGCGGGCCTCGCGCAGCGCCGCCCGCAGCGGCCCGGTCGTCGACGGATCGCCGTCCTCCGGGTCGAGGGCGCCGCCCGGGAAGGACGGCTGGCCCGCGTGCGAGCGGAGGCTGCTCGCACGCTCCATCAGCAGCAGCTCGGGGCCGCGCTCGCCCTCGCCGAACAGGATCAGGACGGCGGACTGCCTGCCGCCGCCGTCCTCGGGCGGCAGGAAGCGGCTGAGCTGCTCCGGCCGTACGGTACCGGCGGCGTGCGCGACGGGCTTGAGCCAGCCGGGCAGACCGTCCGCGCTGACGGTCACGTCGACGTCCTCGGCGGCCCGGGATCCGCGGCCCAGCGGATCGGTCTGCGTTTGCGTGTGCGTCATCGGCACCCCCGCGGGTAAACGCGCACCGGGCACGCGATCGTTCCGCGGGGCGTGGAGCGCGCGGTCCTGCGGCGCTCCACGCGTCGGCGCACCGACCCGCCGCGCCCGGTCACGCGCCGCTCTCCGGGTTGCCGAGCGGCGGCGCGGGGCGGCCCGGGTAGCCGGGGGGAGGGTTGAGCCGCTGGCCCGGCTTGCCGCCCATCTCGTACTTGAGCAGTTTTCTGGCCTTCTCAGGATCGGTCTCGCCCTCCCCGTACGCGGGGCACAGCTCGGCGATCGGGCAGGCGCCGCAGGCGGGCTTGCGCGAGTGGCACACGCGACGGCCGTGGAAGACGATCCGGTGCGAGAGCATCGTCCACTCGCTCTTGGGGAAGATCGCGGCGACCTCCGCCTCGACCTTCTCCGGGTCCTCCTGCTCGGTCCACTTCCAGCGGCGGACCAGCCGGCCGAAGTGGGTGTCCACGGTCAGGCCCGGCACCCCGAACGCGTTGCCGAGGACGACGTTGGCGGTCTTGCGGCCGACGCCCGGCAGCGTCACCAGATCCTCGATCCTGGGCGGCACCTCGCCGCCGAAGCGGTCACGTAGCGCCACGGACAGCCCGATCAGGGACTTCGTCTTGGCGCGGAAGAACCCCGTCGGCCTGATGGCCTCCTCCAGCTCCTCGGGCACCGCCGCGGCCATGTCCTCCGGTGTCGGGTACCTGGCGAACAGGGCGGGCGTGGTCTGGTTCACCCTGAGGTCGGTCGTCTGGGCGGACAGGACCGTCGCCACCAGGAGCTCGAACGCGTTCCGGAAGTCGAGCTCCGGGTGGGCGTACGGATACACCTCCGCGAGCTCGCGATTGATCCGCCGGGCCCTGCGGACCATCGCCAGATGCGATTCCGGTTTTGCGGCCTTCTTCTGTTTCTTCGCTTTCGCCGAGGGCTGTTCGCCCACAGCGGAACTGGGTTCCGCGGACACTCTTCAAGCCCCCTTGGCCTGCGCTCTCGCCGGTCTTCCACCGGTCATTCGGACACCCGGCCAGCCTAAAGCCCGGCACTGACATCCGTGCGGATACGGACTCGACGTCACCCGATTCCGTCCCAGCGCACGGCAGAACACCCTTTGTACGTCAAACTTTCCGTACGGAGAGGATGCTGCGCGTACGGCACCAGCAGCACCTACGGCATCATGGGGAGCACGGCTGTCCGCAAGGACCGCCACTGTTTCCCGAGCAGGTCGACAAGGAGAGAACTCGTGGACGACGTTCTGCGGCGCGCCCCGCTCTTCGCGGCGCTCGACGACGACCAGGCCGCCGAGCTCCGCGCCTCGATGAGTGAGACCACGCTCGCGCGTGGCGAAGCGCTCTTCCACGAGGGGGACCCCGGAGACCGCCTGTACGTGGTCACCGAGGGCAAGGTCAAGCTGCACAGGACCTCGCCCGACGGCCGCGAGAACATGCTCGCGGTGCTGGGCCCCGGCGAGCTGATCGGTGAGCTCTCGCTCTTCGACCCCGGACCGCGCACGGCGACGGCAACGGCCCTGACCGAGGTCAAGCTCCTCGGCCTCGGCCACGGCGACCTCGTCCCCTGGCTGAACGTGCGCCCCGAGGTCGCGTCCGCGCTGCTGCGCGCCGTCGCGCGCCGGCTGCGCAAGACGAACGACCAGATGTCCGACCTGGTCTTCTCCGACGTGCCCGGCCGCGTGGCGCGCGCCCTTCTCGACCTGTCGCGCCGCTTCGGCGTGCAGTCGGAGGAGGGCATCCACGTCGTCCACGACCTCACGCAGGAGGAGCTGGCCCAGCTCGTCGGCGCCTCGCGCGAGACGGTCAACAAGGCGCTCGCCGACTTCGCGCAGCGCGGCTGGCTGCGCCTGGAGGCGCGCGCGGTGATCCTGCTTGACGTGGAGCGCCTCGCGAAGCGCTCGCGCTGACGCGCCGGTGACCGTACCCGTGGACGCGCACGCGCACGCGGACGCGGCCGGACCCGTGGACCGGAATGCGGGCGCGGCCGGGCACGCGGACGGGGACGCGGACGGCAAGGGCCTGGACGCCGACGGCCGCATCGCCAGGGAGGGCTCGCTCGACCGCGTGCAGCCGCCGTTCGCACCCGTCGTCGACGACGCACGGCGGCGTGTGCGGGCGGCGTACGGCGCGCGGCTGCACAGCGCGTACCTCTACGGCTCGATCCCGCGTGGCACGGCACGGCCGGGCCGCTCGGACCTCGATCTCCTGATCGCCCTGCACGCGCGTCCCACAGAAACCGACGAGAAGGCCGCACGCGCGCTGGAGAGCGACCTCGACGCCGCTCACGAGGTGATCGACGGCGCCGGCATCCTGCTGTACGGCACCGAGACGCTGCTGTCCGAGGCCGAGCGGTACGACATGGGGTGGTTCGTCGCCTGCCTGTGCACGCCCCTGATCGGCGACGACCTGGCCGCCCGCCTGCCCCGGTACCGCCCGGACCCGCTGCTCGCGCGCGAGACCAACGGCAGCCTCGACCTGCGGCTGCCGCGCTGGCGCCGGCAGAACGCCGCGGCGGCCGGCGACCCCGCCGAGCGGGCACGGCTGAGCCGCGCCTACGCCCGTCACCTCGTCCGTACGGCGTTCACCCTGGTGATGCCGCGCTGGGGCGGCTGGACGAGCGACCTCACACGGTCGGCGGAGATCTTCGCGCGCTACTACCCGGCCCGCGGCGACCAACTGCGCGCCGCGGCCGCCGTCGCCCTCGCGCCGGTCACCGACCCGGCGGTGCTCGCCGAGTACGCGGACGATCTGGGCCCGTGGCTCGCCGCCGAATACGCACGCGTGCACGGCCGCAGGACGCCACGGCCGTAGCGCCCGCTCGCGCGCGGCTGGAGCGCGGCTGGAGTGCGGCTGGAGCGTGGTCGTCAGCGGGTGAGGCCGTGCTCCCGCAGGTACTCGAGTTGCGCGCGCACGGAGAGCTCGGCCGCCGGCCAGAGCGTCCTGTCCACGTTCGCGTACACCTCGGCCACGACCTCCGAGGCCGTCACGAGACCGCTCTCGACGGCCGTCTCGACCTGCGCCAGCCGGTTGGCGCGGTGCGCGAGGTAGTACTCGACGGCCCCCTGGGCGTCCTCGAGCACAGGACCGTGCCCCGGCAGGACCGTGGTGACGCCGTCGTCCACGGTCAGGGACCGCAGCCTGCGCAGCGAGTCCAGGTAGTCGCCGAGTCTCCCGTCCGGGTGGGCGACGACCGTCGTGCCGCGGCCGAGGACCGTGTCCCCGGTGAGCACCGCACGGTCGGCGGGGAGGTGGAAGCACAGGGAGTCGGCGGTGTGGCCCGGGGTCGGCACCACCCGCAGTTCGAGGCCGCCCGTGGTGACGACATCCCCGGCGGCGAGCCCCTCGTCGCCCAGGCGAAGCGCCGGGTCGAGGGCGCGGACGGGGGTACGGGTGAGCTCGGAGAAGCGCGCGGCACCCTCGGCGTGGTCGGGGTGGCGGTGGGTGAGGAGGGTCAGCGCGACCCGCTTGCCCGCCTGCTCGGCCGCGGCGATGACGGCCCTCAGGTGCGCCTCGTCCAAGGGCCCGGGATCGATCACGACGGCCAGGCCGGACGCGGGCTCGGCGACGATCCAGGTGTTGGTGCCGTCCAGCGTCATCGGCGACGGGTTCGGCGCGAGTACGTTGACCGCGCGCGCGGTGGCGGGACCGGAGACGACGGAGGCACGCGGGCGGCCGGGCAGGGCCGCGTCGCCGGGTGACGCGCCGGTCATGCCGGCCCGCCCCCGGCCGTGTCGGGCGCGGTGGCACTGACTCTCTTGGTGAACTCGTCGTGCCCGGGCCAGCTGAGTACGAGCTCCCCCGCCTCCATCCGGGCCGTGGCCAGCACGGGCGCAAGGTCGCGTCCTCCGGCGGCGGCGAGGGCCTCGGCGGCCGAGCCGTAGGGGAGCAGCGCGCGCAGCGTCGAGACCGTCGGCGGCATCATCAGCAGCTCGCCCCTGTCGTACGCGGCCGTCGCCTCCTCGGGCCTGATCCACACGGTGTGGTCGGCCTCCGTCGACGCGTTCCTCGTGCGCTGCCCCTCGGGGAGCGCGGCGACGAAGAACCACGTGTCGTACCTGCGCGGCTCGAACTCCGGCGTGATCCATCGCGCCCACGCGCCCAGGAGGTCGCTGCGCAGCGTCAGCCGGCGCTTGCCGAGGAACTCCGCGAACGAGAGCTCGTGGCCCGCGAGGGCGGCGCGGTCGGCCTCCCAGTCGTCGCCCGTAGTGTCGCCGACGACCGTGTCGCCCGTCTCCCCCGCGAGCAGGACGCCCGCCTCCTCGTACGTCTCGCGCACGGCCGCGCAGACGATGGCCTGGGCCTCGTCGGGCCCGACGCCGAGCCTGCGCGCCCAGGTCTCGCGGTCGGGCCCGGCCCAGCGCACGAGCCTGTCGTCGTCGCGGGGGTCGACGCCGCCGCCCGGGTAGACGTACGCGCCCGCCGCGAACGCCATGGACGCACGCCGCCGCAGCATGTGGACGTCCGGGCCCGGCGACCCGTCCCGCAGCAGCACGACCGTGGCGGCGCGGCGGGGCGCGGCCACGTCGAGTTCGCCGGCGGCGAGCGCCCTGATCCGCTCCGGCCACTCCGGCGGATACCACTGACCTGTAGGCATGGGGCGGATGCTATGCGCTGGGAAGCAAATGTTCGACAGGCGGCCCCGGCCGTACGCGTGCGGGACGCGGGCGCGCGACGCGGACGCGCCTGCGGCGAGGCGAAGACCGTCGCCGTCGCCGTCCGGGGGCGGAAGCCGCACGAGGCGCCGCGGACCGGGCGCCGGACGGCATGCCGCCCCGGCGGCCGCGGCCGGATCGATACGGGTCCCACGGGCCGGAGCGACCGGCGCCCGTCACGGCGCGACCCGGTCAGGCGGCCGGGCGTCGTGCGGCGAAGCGGCGTCCCCGGCCCGGCTGCGCCGGGGCCGGCGGGGCGGCCGGGGTGAGCGAGGGCGTCAGCCCTCCGCCAGCTCCACCTGGATCTCGACCTCCACCGGCGCGTCGAGCGGCAGTACGGCGACGCCCACCGCGCTGCGCGCGTGCACGCCCTTGTCGCCCAGGACCTCGCCGAGCAGCTCGCTCGCGCCGTTGATCACACCGGACTGCCCGGTGAAGTCCGCGGCGGACGCCACGTACCCGACGACCTTCACCACGCGCGCGACGCGGTCCAGGTCGCCGGTGACGGACTTCACGGCGGCCAGGGCGTTCAGCGCGCAGGTGGCGGCCAGCTCCTTGGCCTCCTCGGCGGTGACCTCCGCACCCACCTTGCCGGTGAGCGGAAGCTTGCCGTCCACCATCGGCAGCTGGCCCGCGGTGAAGACGTACGCCCCGCTGCGCACGGCGGGCTGGTAGGCGGCGATCGGCGGCACGACCTCGGGCAGGGTCAGCCCGCGCGCGGCGATCGCGGCCTCCACCGTGCCGCTCACGCGTCCTTCTCCCGCTTCAGGTAGGCCACGAGCTGCTCGGAGTTGTTCGGACCCGGCACGACCTGGACAAGCTCCCAGCCGTCCTCGCCCCAGTTGTCCAGGATCTGCTTGGTCGCGTGCACGAGAAGCGGCACGGTCGCGTATTCCCACTTGGTCATGGAGGCGACTGTAGCGGCACCCCGATGACCGACCCTGATGACCGACCCCGAGAAACCCTGGGGGCGGCCTGGTGCGTACGGCGCGACCCGACTGGTTAGGCTCGAATACGTGAGCAGGCTCCAGGTCGTCAGCGGCAAGGGCGGTACCGGTAAGACGACGGTGGCCGCCGCTCTCGCGCTGTCCCTCGCCACCGAGGGCAAGCGCACGCTCCTCGTCGAGGTCGAGGGCAGGCAGGGCATCGCGCAGCTCTTCGAGACCGAGCCGCTGCCGTACGAGGAGCGGAAGATCGCGGTGGCGTCCGGCGGCGGCGACGTGTACGCGCTGGCCATCGACGCCGAGCGCGCCCTCCTCGACTACCTGCAGATGTTCTACAAGCTCGGCAGCGCGGGCCGCGCCCTCAAGAAGCTCGGCGCGATCGACTTCGCGACGACCATAGCGCCCGGCGTGCGTGACGTGCTGCTGACGGGCAAGGCGTGCGAGGCCGTGCGGCGCCGTGACCGCGCCGGCAGGTTCGTGTACGACCACGTGGTGATGGACGCGCCGCCGACGGGCCGCATCACGCGCTTCCTCAACGTGAACTACGAGGTGGCCGGGTTGGCGAAGATCGGCCCCATACACAATCAGGCGCAGGCGGTGATGCGCGTCCTCAGGTCGCGCGAGACGGCGGTGCACCTGGTGACGCAGCTGGAGGAGATGCCCGTCCAGGAGACGGCGGACGGCATCGCGGAGCTGCGGGCGGCCGAGCTCCCCGTGGGCAACGTGATCGTCAACATGGTCCGGCCGCATGTGCTGGACGAGGCGGCCGTGCGGGCCGCGTCCGGCGACCGCCGCAAGGAGATCACCAAGGTGCTCACGTCGGCGGGGCTCGCCGCTCCCTCGAAGCTCGTGGGCCCGCTGCTCGGCCAGGCAGCGGAGCACGCGCAGCGCGTGGAGCTCGAGCGCGAGCAGCGCGCCGTGCTGGAGAGGATCGGCGTGCCCACGTACGAGCTGCCCCTGCTCGGTGAGGGGATGGATCTCGCGGGGTTGTACGGGCTGGCCAGAGAGCTTCGACAGCTCGGAAGGGCTTTCGCATGAGCAGGGCCGAGGACCCCGCGGGCGCGGGGGCCGATGAGGTGGAAGGGCCCGACGAGGCCGAAGAGGCGTCCGGGACCGGCGGATACGGGGCCGGCGAATACGGGGCCGACGGGTTCGACGACCCCGCGGCCGTCGACGACACGGGCGAAGCCTGGGAGGCGGCGGACGAGGCGCTCGCCTCGGGCGCGCTCGCGCCTGCCGCGCCCGCGCTCGACGTGGACGAGCTGCTCGACGATCCGGCCACGCGCATCATCGTCTGCTGCGGCTCGGGCGGCGTCGGCAAGACGACGACCGCCGCCGCTCTCGGCGTGCGGGCGGCGGAGCGGGGCCGCAAGGTGGTCGTCCTGACCATCGACCCCGCGCGGCGCCTCGCGCAGTCCATGGGGATCGACTCGCTGGACAACACCCCGCGCCAGGTCAAGGGCGTCGAGGGCCCGGGTGAGCTGCACGCGATGATGCTGGACATGAAGCGGACGTTCGACGAGATCGTCGAGGCGCACGCGGACAAGGCGCGGGCGCGCGCGATCCTGGAGAACCCCTTCTACCAGTCCCTGTCGGCCGGCTTCGCCGGGACGCAGGAGTACATGGCGATGGAGAAGCTGGGGCAGCTGCGGGCACGCGACGAGTGGGACCTGATCGTCGTGGACACGCCGCCGTCCCGTTCCGCGCTGGACTTCCTGGATGCGCCGGGGCGCCTCGGGTCCTTCCTGGACGGGAAGTTCATCCGCCTGCTGATGGCTCCGGCGAAGGTCGGCGGGCGTGCGGGGATGAAGTTCCTCAACGTCGGCATGTCGATGATGACGGGCACGCTCGGCAAGCTGCTGGGCGGGCAGTTCCTGAGCGACGTGCAGACGTTCGTCGCGGCCATGGACACGATGTTCGGCGGTTTCCGCACGCGCGCGGACGCCACGTACCGGCTCCTCCAGGCTCCCGGCACGGCATTCCTCGTGGTCGCGGCGCCGGAGCGGGACGCGCTGCGTGAAGCCGCCTACTTCGTACGGAGGTTGGCGGCCGAGCGGATGCCGCTCGCCGGCCTCGTACTGAACCGTGTGCATGACAGCGGTGCTCGGGGGCTGTCCGCGGACCGCGCGGGGGCGGCCGCGGAAAATCTTGAAGAGGCCGGCATTGTGGATCAGGCGGGCGGGCATGGTGTCCGTGGCGCCACTCCCCGTAGCGCGGCCGCCAGGCCCTCCGGGAACCCCGAATCCCCGGAGACCGACCCATCCGGTTCGCCCGATACGACCAATACTTCCGATCTGCCGCCATCCGGTTCTGTCACAAGTGTGGAACAGCTGACGGCCGGTCTGCTGCGTCTGCACGCCGAGCGCATGCAGGTGATCGCGCGCGAGCAGCGCACCCGGGACCGCTTCACCGTGCTGCACCCCGAGGTGGCCGTCGTCGTCGTGCCCGCCCTGCCCGGCGATGTGCACGATCTGGCGGGGCTGAGGTCCGTGGGCGACCGCCTGGCAACGGGCGACGCCCCCGCGTGACGACCGGGCAGGGCCTGCCGCCGGGCCGGGCGCAATCGGCGCGGGCATCCGGCAGGCCTCTTTCCTGACGTGCCGCACCCCGGCCGTGCCCCGCGTGCGTGCCGGGGTCCGATGGGTTTCGCAGAGGCGCGCGGGGATCCCGGCGAGATGTCCGGGACGTGTGCGGCGTGGAGCGACCACGGCGCGCCGGGTGGGGCGCGTCCTCGGCAAACGGCCGAAGCCGTCCGCGATCGGCCGACGCCGGCGGCAGCCGCCCAAGGCGTTACGCGGCCGTCTCGAAGCCGCGCACGGCGCGCGTCCAGCCGTCCCTGTCAGTCGGCGCGGTCGGCGAACCTCCCGGTCAGCCGACCGCCGCGTACGTCTCGAAGCTCGTGTCGTCGCCCTCTAGCCCCGTGGGCAGCAAGCCCGCGTCGCGCTCGTACTCCGTGCGCGCGGTCTCCAGCAGGCGACGCCACGACGTGACGGTCGGACGCCGCCGCAGCAGCGCGCGGCGCTCCCGCTCCGTCATTCCGCCCCACACGCCGAATTCCACGCGGTGGTCGAGCGCGTCGGCCAGGCATTCCGTACGCACCGGGCACCCGGTGCACACCGCCTTGGCCCTGTTCTGCGCTGCACCTTGAACGAACAGTTCATCCGGATCGGTAGTGCGACAGGCTGCCTGCGCACTCCAGTCGGTTACCCAGCCCATGCCGGCGCCGTCCTCTCCCGAATCGAGGCTCCCCCACGGCGGCAAGCGGCATATTCACCGCTGCCAGTTGAGGACGTTACGGGCGGCGGGCACAGCGCAACACCCCCTGCGTGCCCAATCTTGAATGGTCCGAACGGACTATGCGTACGCGAAAGATCACCCAGGGGAGTGAACGCGCGACCAGCCGAACAGTCCCGTGGGCAACGGGAGTTCGCCCTCGTCACAGGGGCATCCGTCCCCGCGCGGGAGAGATCCGCGGCCGCCCTCCCGGCGTTCGGGGCGCCGGAAGCGCGAGCGGAGAAACCCACCCGCGCGACCACCCATAAGTTCACACGAAAGTGTGACCTTCAGATCGCGGACCGTAGGTGCCCTGCCCGAGTGGGTACGTGCGACCTGGGGCGTGCGGAATCGTGACAGTCGAGTGCAGCTTAGGCCAGAGCCTCGGCCCCTGTCCGGCGAACGAGAACGTAGGCTGCACTCATGCCAAACAAGCGCTCGGGCGGAGGTCTGTCCAAGACCCAGCAGGCCGCCAAGTTCCTGGGAGTCAGCGTGCTCGCCGGCGCGGTGCTCGCCGGCATCGCGCTGCCTGCCTTCGGGTCACTCGGTCTCGCGGCCAAGGGGACGGTGAAGGGGTTCGACGAACTCCCCGCCAATCTGAAGACCCCGCCGCTGAGCCAGCGCACCACCATCCTCGACGCGAACGGCGACAAGATCGCCGACGTCTACTCGCGCGACCGCACGGTGGTACCGCTCAAGGACATCTCCCCGTACATGCAGAAGGCCCTCGTCGCCATCGAGGACTCGCGCTTCTACGAGCACGGGGCGATCGACCTCAAGGGCGTGGCGCGCGCGCTGAACAAGAACGCGCAGTCCGGCGGCGTGGCCCAGGGCGCTTCCACGCTGACCCAGCAGTACGTGAAGAACGTCTTCATCGAGGAGGCGGGCAACGACCCCACCAAGGTCGCGCAGGCAACGCAGCAGACCATCGGCCGCAAGATCCAGGAGCTGAAGTACGCGATCCAGCTCGAGAAGGAACTCGGCAAGAAGAAGATCCTGGAGAACTACCTCAACATCACGTTCTTCGGTGAGCAGGCGTACGGCGTCGAGGCAGCCTCCGAGCGGTACTTCTCGAAGCACGCCAAGGACCTGACCCTGGACGAGGCGGCGCTGCTGGCCGGCCTCGTCCAGTCACCCACCAAGTACGACCCGATCAACGACGCGCCGACCGCCAAGAAGCGGCGCGACACCGTGCTGATGCGGATGGCCCAGGTCGGCGACATCTCGCAGTCCGAAGCGGCCGCGGCCGAGGCCAAGCCGATCAAGCTGCACGTGAAGCGGCCGAAGAGCGGCTGCACCACGGCGGTCAAGGGCGCGGGCTTCTTCTGCGACTACGTGCGCGACGAGCTCCTCAACGACCCGGCGTTCGGCAAGACGGCCAAGAAGCGCGCCGCGCGCTGGAACACCGGCGGCCTGACGATCAAGACGACGCTCGACCCGAAGGCGCAGGAATCGGTCGAGGCGTCCGTCAAGAAGCACGTCTACCAGTCGGACTCGGTCGCCACGGCCGTGACGCTCGTCCAGCCGGGCACCGGCAAGATCCTCGCGATGGGCCAGTCGCGCCCGTACGGCGTCGGGAAGAACGAGACGCAGCTGAACCTCAGCGTGAACCACAACATGGGTGGCGGCACCGGGTTCCAGTCCGGTTCGACGTTCAAGCCGATCACGGCGGCGGCCGCGATCGACAGCGGCACGGACCCGAATCTGGTGGAGCCGGCGCCGTACAAGATGAACTACCCGTCGCCGGTGCAGACCTGCAAGGGCACGTGGCAGAACAGCGCCACGTCCCCCGCGACGGTCGAGAACGAGTCGAAGTCCGAGGTCGGCCCGATGAACATGAAGGAGGCGATGGCCAAGTCGGTCAACACCTACTTCGTGCAGCTCATCAGCAAGCTCGGCGTCTGCCCTGTGACGCAGATGGCGACGAAGATGGGCGTGCACCGCGCCGACGGCAAGAAGCTCGACCAGGTGCCGTCGATCACGCTCGGCACGCAGCTGGTCTCGCCGCTGACGATGGCCAACGCGTACGCGACCTTCGCCAACAAGGGCGTCTACTGCTCCCCCGTCGCGATCGAGTCGATCACCACGACGACCGGCAAGTCGCTCCCCGTGCCGAAGTCGCAGTGCCGGCAGGCGATGTCGGAGAAGACCGCGACGGTCATAAACTCGCTGCTCAAGGGCGTGGTCGAGGACGGTACCGGTACGCTGGCCGGCCTGAAGGACCGCGACAACGCGGGTAAGACGGGTACGACGGACTCGCTCTACGCGGCCTGGTTCGTCGGCTACACCGCGGACATGGCCGGCGCGGTCTGGGTCGGCGGCCCGTCGCACAACGTCTCGATGCGCAACATCACCATCGGCGGCCAGTACCACACGCAGGTCCAGGGCGCGGACACACCGGGCCCGATCTGGCGGGACGCGATGAGCGGGGCGCTGGCGGGCACGACGTCGCCGTCGCTGCCGACGATCAAGCTTCCCGACATGAAGAAGGACAAGAACAAGGACACGCACAAGAACGACACGAAGCCCGGCAACACCGACCAGAACACGGGTGACCAGAACGGCGGCAACCACGGCAACGGCGGCGGGGGGAACGACAACGGCAACCCGTTCGGTGGCTTCTTCCCCGGCGGGGGCGGCGGACGGCACGGCCACTGACCGCTAGGCCACTGACCGCTAGGCCGCCGCGAGGCAGGCACGCAGAGGGGGCGCCCGTCCCGGCATGACGCCGGGGCAGGCGCCCCCTCTCCGTACGGTTCAGCGGGCCACTCCCCGGCGACGGGCCGGCCTCGTCAGCCGGCCGGGCCGCCGACGCGCACCGGCCCCTCGCTTCACTGGCCGAGCAGCCGCCTGACGACGCCCGCGACGCGCCCGCCCTCCGCGCGGCCGTCCACGCGCGGCGTGACGATCTTCATGACGGCACCCATGGCGCCGCGCCCTTCCGCGCCCCCGGCCTTCGCCTGGGCGACGGCGTCGGCGACGATCGCCTCGAGCTCGTCGTCCGTCAGCGGCTTCGGCAGGTAGGCGGCGAGGATCTCGCCCTCGGCGCGCTCGCGCTCGGCCTGCTCGGCCCGGCCGCCCTTGGCGAAGGCGTCGGCCGCCTCGCGGCGCTTCTTCGCCTCCCGGGCGATCACCTTCTGCACCTCGTCGTCGTCGAGCTCGCGGGCTGACGAGCCGGAGACCTCCTCCTTCGTGACGGCGGAGAGGGTGAGCCGGAGCGTGGCGGAGCGCAGCTCGTCGCGGGCCTTGATGGCGCCGGTGAGGTCTTCCTGCAGCTTGGACTTGAGGCTGGTCATGGGCCAATTGTGGCAGGAGTGCCGAAACGGCGGCCCCGAATTACGGCCGGGGCCCGGGTAGTACGGCCGCGTCAGTACGGCCGCGACCGCGGTCAGCCCCGTACCGCCGATGGACACCCGGGCGAGTGATCGGCCTCACGCGAGGTCTGCGACGATGGGGGTATGCGCGCACGCTACGGAGTCCCCCTGTCCATCGCGGCGGCCGGCGCGGCAGGCGTCGCCTACGCCGCGGGGTTCGAAGTCCGCTCGTTCAGGCTGCGCCGGGTGACCGTGCCCGTGCTGCCGCACGGGATGCGTGACCTGCGGGTCCTTCAGGTCTCGGACATCCACATGGTGCGCGGTCAGCGCAAGAAGCGGCGCTGGCTCCAGTCGCTGGCGGGCCTGCGGCCCGACTTCGTGGTGAACACGGGCGACAACCTCTCGGACCCGGAGGCCGTCCCCGAGGTGGTGGACGCGCTGGGCCCCCTGATGGAGTTCCCCGGCGTCTACGTCTTCGGCTCGAACGACTACTACGGACCGAAGCTGCGCAATCCCGCCCGGTACCTGTTCGAAAAGGCGCAGGGCGCGCACGGTCTCAACGGCAACGCCCCGGCGGTGCACGCACTGCACAACCCGTGGGAGCCGATGCGCGACGCCTTCGACGCGGCCGACTGGACAAACCTGACCAACACGCGCGGCCGACTCAAGCTCGACGGCTGCGAGCTGGCCTTCACGGGCCTCGACGACCCGCACATCAAGCGTGACAGGTACGCGCAGGTGGAGGGCGGCCCCGAGGCGGACGCCGACGTCTCGATCGGCGTCGTGCACGCGCCGTACCTGCGCGTACTGGACTCGTTCACGGCGGACGGCTACCCGCTGATCCTGGCCGGGCACACGCACGGCGGGCAGCTGTGCGTGCCGTTCTACGGGGCACTGGTCACCAACTGCGACCTGGACACGGACCGGGTGAAGGGCCTGTCGACGCACCGCTCGGCCGGCCACACCTCGTACCTGCACGTCTCGGCGGGATGCGGCACCAACCGGTACACGCCGGTCCGCTTCGCCTGCCCACCCGAGGCGACGCTGCTGACGCTGACGGCGAGGGCCTCGTAGCCCCGGGCAACGCGCTCGTCCGGGGCCTCTGCTTCCACGCCCTGGCGCTCCTTCCCGTCCTCGCGGCCCGCATCCGCCCGGAGCTGCGGCCCCGCCAAAACCGGATTTCGCCTGGGGCCGTGGGTGGGCTAAAGTAAACGACGTTGCCGGAGCATGACGCGGCGGCATCGGGGTGTAGCGCAGCTTGGCAGCGCGCTTCGTTCGGGACGAAGAGGTCGTGGGTTCAAATCCCGCCACCCCGACAGAGTAAGACCAGGTCAGGGGCCTGATCCGCTTAGCGGGTCGGGCCCCTGAGTGGTTTCCAGGGCCGCCTTGGGAGCCGTTTGGGAGCCGAGTTCAGGAACCTGGCCCAACACCTTCGTGGCCGCCCCGCTTTGCCACTCCCAGTCACCGCTCATTGGCAGCCATCGGTAATGCCATCCAGCCCTGTCGAGGGGCAGGTCATCCACTCTGCTCAAACCCGATCCAGCTCGCCCTCGTCCAGGTAGCCCCACCGGCGCCTGCAGAAGCCCTGGCAGCACGCGCCCCCACCACGCGTCGTAGTCCTCGTCCTCGCGGAGTTGCCCGACCTTCCGCGTGATCCTTTCGCAATCACGACGTTCAAGAAACGCGATAACGGGGTCTCCAGCTGGGCGGGGCCTGGGGATGGTCTGGTGGTCAGGCTCCCCCACAACGTCGGTCCAGCCTGGCTGACGTCACGGGCACAGCGCACCGGACTGCCCCTGCGGACCCCACTGACTCCTAATTGGGCACCCCGGCCGCGAGTCACCTTATGGACATCGTCGACCGCCGATAGCACGGACGTCCAGCATCTTGAACCGGACACTGCCCAACGCGAACACAGATCGAACATCGTACGTTTCCAGCCGAGACCGAGAGCTGCGGAGACGTGCGCTTGAAGCCGCCAGCCCATCACTCAGGCAGAACCACTCTGCTACACACTGTCAATGCTTGCTCTTCAGCCACATCTTCGAGCGACCGTTTTCCCCTCTATCCACACTCTTGATCACTCTCGTAGGGTGAATCCCGTTTTTACCCGAGTAATTGCCAGTCGCACCTACCGATGGGAAATGCGCGGTCGTGCGGGCTCGGGCTCAGGGGGAGGAAGCACACAGATGGATCCGTTCGCATTTCCCGTACTTGCCGGCACGCTGCTGACCGAGGCGGTCAGGTTTCTCTTCGACCGAGCAAGTGCAGTGATGGACCGGCGCGCGGGTCGAGTACCGGTGGAAGAGCCGGAGCAAGTGCCGGGGCAGACACAGCCACTGCTGGTCATGGCCCCGAAACTCACCGACGAGCGCGTCGCACGCATCACTGGGGCCCACGGCGCGCTCCGCGTCTACCTGTCGCGGCCCAAGTATCTCCAGGGCGATGACACCGAATTGCGGAGGGTCCTGGGATGCCTTCGCCGGGACTTGGAGGAGGTATACGGGCGCCGCTTGCCCTTCGGCGACGAGAAGGAGGCAGACCGGCCCGGGGTGGAGGTCTCGCAGCAGGCCGACTCCCTTCATGGCCGGCAGGTCGGCATGCGAGTGGGCGGCGACATCACAGAACGTGGTCGGGCACGAGTCGACCAGAACGCCCGGACCATCGAAGAAACAGGTGAACAGGTCGGCATCGAGGTAGACGGCAGCATCGGCTGAGGCGGGGCGACAACAACATGAGCTTCGATGACAGCCGTACCGGAGACCGAGTACCGCAGCCCTTCCCCACATCCAGGGGAGATGAGATGCAGCGGGACGAGCAGCCAGCAGGTCAAGTTCAGCCTACGCCGACGCCACAGACCTCTGGTCCCGACCCGAACGGCTTACCGACGCTGCCGCCACCACCTCCTGTGCCGCCCAGCATCCCTGCGTCAATCGCACCAGCCTTCGGAAGGTCGACCGAGCCTGGAACCGCCAAGGATGAGTCCAACGACCACTTCCGGCGACGGCCTCCAGCAGGGGTACCGACGCGAGACGTGGTGGAGGCCGTCGGGCAGGCCGCCGTGCTGCAACGGGCCTTCAACAACTACGGCGAGCAGATCGGCACGAAGTACGTCTACGAGCAGACGCTCGACTCGCACGCCCCGATCTCGCCCGAGTACCTTGCCGTAGTCCGCGAGGTGTACGCCGAGCCCCGCCGTGCGGATCGACTGGCGCCCAGCCCTTTCAAGCAGGCTCTTGAAGCCCTGCGTGCGGCAGGCTCTGTGCTGGTCATCAGCCGACCGCCGAACAGCAGTCGGGCCTTCACCGCCTACGCATTGTTCGCCCATCTCCTGAATGACGGCGTCATCACCGAAGTGCGCCCGCTGTCCTTCGGCGGCTCCAAGCACTTCCCGACCAGACGTCTACCGCACGACCGTCAATGCGGATACTTGCTCGAACTCCCTCCCGACGAAGATGACTTCGCCGTCGACAATTCCTTCGGAGGCAACCTGCACAAGCTCGTCGAGCGCCTCCAGCGACGGGACTGCCGACTCGTCGTCCTCAGCCGCCCAGAGCAGTGGAGGCGTATCAGCCATGGGGCACCGAGCGGAGTCGCCCCGGAGTTGGGCACGGTGAGCCCGCGCGACATCGCCGAACGGTGGCTGCTCGGCCAGGAGCCTGACTTTCCAGTAGACCAGTGGCTTGATCACGAAGACATTAAGCCCCTCCTTGCCCGGCAAGCCCCGACCGATGTGCTCAACCTCGTTTACCTCATGCTGGACGAGCACAGGGCAGGCCAGTCCGCAGCGACAGACGCGTCGCCCTCAGACCAAGCGCTCAGGCATCAACGAGAAGGTGCTGTTCGCCGGACGTTCGAGGAGCAAGTGGCCTACGTTGCGGCTGCCCACAGCAACTGGGAAGAAGAGCTCTACCTCTGGCACGAACCCGGAGAGCGTTCCCGCACCAGCTTTCAGCGCAACTTCCTGCTGGCCGCCGCTGTTCTTCGCGGCGACCCGGTCGGGCATGTCTACGCCAGGGCGGCGGAGCTGACCGAACAGCTCGACTGTGGCGCGAAAGTTGAGGTGGACGGCCAGCGGGAACCCGGGGTCATCGCCATGACGAGGGCCATCGAAGCACGGCGCGAGGAGGACGGCACCCTCACCTTCAACCGTCCGCACTGGGACGACGCCGTCATCGAGTACTTCTGGAACGACCGTCCCCTGGCTCGTACGACATTTCTCAACTGGCTCGCGCGGGCGCCCGTCGCCGACACAAGCACGAGCAGGGAAGCGCTGGAGATCATCAGTCGGGACGGTCGACTTGCCTTGGCAGAGCGCGTGGGACAGTTCGCTCTGCGATGGGCCGTGCGCCATCGACGCCAGACGCCGCTGGAGCGGATCGTCGAGGAGTGGTACAAGCATGGAACGGCCAAGGAGCTGTGGCCCATGGCCGTTGAACTCTTGGATTCTGCGGCCATCCACGCTGCCAGCGCGCCGTACATCCATTCCATGCTGCTGGCCTGGTCGAACCGGAGCCAGCCCCACCTTCAAAGAGCCGTTGTAGAGGTGTGTACGGGCGCGTTCGGCCGTCGGCATACCGCCAAGGCGCTGCGGCGGCTCAGGTATGTGGCCGCGCAAGGTCATCCTGACGTGATCGACACCTTGCGCGAGGCAGTACGCGTCCTCTGGGAGGACAGCACCGTACGGCAGATGCTGTTCGGGTACGTCGTCGATTGGTGCAAGTCGGAGACGACCAGCCAGACCGTTGGACACCGCACGTTCACCGCGCTGGCCCTCAACGCCCCTTCCGAAGCAGCCGGCCTTCCGCCACTCCTCCAAGCCATGGTCGATGAGAGCCCCGACGAAGAGGACGCGTTCCGCCCCACCGTGCAAGGACTCGTCACAGGGTGGCGCACACTGTTGCGCCAAGCCGCGGGCCCGACAGGGGAGCGAGACCTCGACAAGGCCGTCTTCACATGGCTTGATGCGGCCCTGGGACGGAACGAGCTCAAGTCCATCGTCTTCGACACCCTGCGCCAGACCGTGAACGTTCCTGGTGCCGAAGGGCCGATCCTTCGCGAAACCCTGCGCACTTCCGCCCAGTGGTGGGTTCAGGGACAGGACCGTCCATACTCCGCGGAGAAGGAAATCCTCAAGCGCGAGCTGTCCGCCTTGCTCGACCAGGACCTCATCGCCCGGCGCAATCAACCAGTATCGTCTCAGCCCCCGCCGTCAGGTGCCCCGGGTGACGAGCCCCAGGCCGATGCGAAAGCCGCGGCATGAGACGCCGGATCGCCAAAGCTCCTGCCCCCGTGGCAGCAGACAACGCCAGCTGGACATCCGTCTTCACGGATCGCCTCAAGAGCATCGACCCGGTGCTGTCCTTCACCGCCGAGATCCGGGCGACCTGGCGCCGCACTGATGCCACCGTGCCAGCGAGTCGTCACACAGCATCGTGCCTCGCGAGAAGGGAAATCGAGAAGACGGCCAAGCTCTGCGACATCCTCCGTCCCATGGCAGCCGAGCAGGACATCTCCGTCGCTGTCCAGGATCAGCTGCCTCTCGTCGCTCACGGTGTGATGGTCACTGATGTGCAGGTGCGCGTCACCGTGGAGGACGCCATCCGGGAGGCCGCTGTCAGTGCGGAGCGCCTGCGGCAGGAGTACCAGCGGCAACAGGAGCGCATCCGGCGAGACCACGAGCTGGACGAGCTGGCACGGCGGCAGGTGCGCGCCCGCGAGACCTTCCTCCGGGAGGAGATCCTCGCTAACCCGGCCGCTGCCCACCTCTACGGACTGTTGGAGGGAGCGTCGAAGCACTGGCCCCGACTCGGCGGTCCGCCGATGGGCACCGATCTCGACGACTTGGTGCGCGAGGTCCAGCAATGGCAGCCAGGACAGCAATGGGTGTCAGTCGCGCAATTACTCCACGACTTCGTTGCCAACCTGACCGAGGAAGGGCGCAAAGAGCTGCTCACCCTCCTCGCCGATGCTGTGCGCGCATACGGCGACGAGCGCACCGCCCACCGTCTCGCCCTCCTCGCGGGCGAGGCACGGTGAGGAGCGCTGTGCTGCGCTGGGTGCTCGACCCCGTCACGGGCGTGTTGGCTCTGCGGCTGCGTGTGCGAGAGCGCAGCCGTTTATCCTATGACGCTGCCTGGCGCCTTGCTCGGGTAATGCGGCATCCGGACGAGATGGGCTACCGCCTCCACGGACACCACGGCGAGGACACGCAGTAGGAATTCGGTCAGTGCATAGCCAGACGCGCCCGGAGCAGGTCGTCGAGCACGCGCACTGGCGAAGTCGGGCACATCACCAGGCGTGTATCGAGTGCTGCTGCCCACTGCTCGGTGAGGCCGCCCATGAGGCGCTTGCGCATGCCAGGGGTGACGTGGGCGTAGCGCGCCGAGACCGAGCCGTCGATGTGGCCCATGCGTTCGTCCATCAGCACCTTCTCGGTGCCCAAGTCCTCCATCAGTGTCCGATGCGTGTGGCGTAGGCCGTGGGGGGTGAGGCCCTTGGCTATCGGGAGCCAGCAGGCGTCAGCCCGATCGCTGGCGCCGCGCCCACGTACCGGGACACCGGGCCACGGCTCGCCGAGCAGCGGCACCGGCCGTGCCTCCTGTGGTGCCTTCTTCGGGTACCAGCCGGAGACCGCCGGCGTGAACAGCCAGGTCGCGAAACCGTTCCTGCGCCAGTGGGCGGCGTGCTCCGACACGACGCCACCACGCACGAAGCCGAGGTCCGCGATGGCTTGCTCGACCTTCACTCGCGTGGCTTCGGTGACGCGCTCGGAGTGGTTGAGGACGTTGGACACGGTGCCTGTCGAAACGCCGGCCCGGCGAGCGACGTCGCCGAGCTTCACGCCTTGGTGACCACCCGTACGCGCCGCCCCTTGTCCTCGGAAGACGTAGGTCTTGCCGTGGCAGGGGCACGGCGCGGGTTTCGTACGAGCGACGTGGTTGGCGACCAGGGCCGCCAGCCATTCCGTCACGTCGATGGTGCGATAGCTGTCGTCCTTCGGCGGGCAGCGGACGAACTCGCCCGTGTCGAGTTCGTACAGCTGCCACTCGACGCGCACGGCACCGGGCCGCGCGAACTCCGTTTCCAGGCCGACGATCTCACCCCAGCGCATGCCGGTGTACCCCTTGAGGACGACAGCGACGAACTCGTCGTCGCGGCCTGACAGGAGAGCGGCCCGCTCCGCGGTCAGCAGGATGCCGAGCGGGTCGGTGACGACCTTCTCGGGTCCACGGTCTCGGGAACGACCGGCCCGTTTTCCGCGTCCGCGTCTCCTTGCCGCCGGGTTCGAGGTGATCAGGCCCTCGTCGATCGCGTCCTCGAAGATCAGGTGGAGGGTCGAGCGCCAGGTCTTGACGCTGGAAGCCGCGTAGCGGGCGGCCTTCTGCTTCTTCTCCCACAGGTCGACGTCCGTGCGCAGGATGCCGGCGAGCGCCTTGTCCTCGAACTCGGGCAGCAGGTGCTCCTCAACGTGGCGCCTGTAGTTCTGCATGGTCGACGCGGCCAGGTCCTGGGACGCGTACCAGCGGTTCGCGTACTCGCCGAAGGTCTCCTGTCCCAGCGCGGGGTCGCGCCAGTCGCCACGTCGGTACTTGTTCTCGGCCTCGCTCGCGGCGCGCTGCGCCTCGCCTTTGGTGGCGAACTTGATCGCCTTGCCGCGTTCGTCGACGACAGTGAGGTGCTTGCCGGGCGCGACCTTGTATCGGCCGCGCCAGTAGGTTGCGCGCTTCTCCGCGAAGCCCAATTCCTGCCGTCCTCTTCCTTGTTCCGCTGTGGCTGATGGGTGACCCGCTACACGACCGCGTCGTACAGCGCCCGACGAGGCGGCCGGGCGCGCAGGCCCGGCGTCGAGGCGCCGGACGTCCGGGGAGGTGGCTCGGCGGCTCGAGCGGCTGGCCGTACCGGTGCGGGAGCAGCCGCCGTTGTGCGTGCTTGCGGAGGACGCTCTTCGTAGAGGCGGACGATCTCGACGAGGTGGCCGGCGGTGAAGCGGTAGGAGCGACCGATTCGTGTGTGGGGGATGAGGCGGCGCCGGGCTCGGTCCTTGACCCACCAGGCCGAGCAGCCGAGGGTCTCGGCGATCTCCTCGGGTCGGTAGAGGCGGGGCGGGGAGGCTTCGCCTTGAGTGCCGGAGAGGCCAGGGGTGAGGGCGTGGGGTATCGCGGAGTGACGCTGCAAGGGCGACGGGTCCTATCTCGGTAGCGGGCGGATGCGGTCACGGGAGCGGAGCCGGCCTCGTAGCGGGACGCTCGGGCCTTGGAGCAGGACGGGCGGCCGAGGCGAGGATTTCTTCTCCGGTCGCGATGAGGTCGTCGACATCGCCGCGGCACCTGAGGTGCTCGATCCGGGACAACGCTTCATTCGGCATAGGAGGGCGGAAGGAGCCACCCAGGTGGCCAACTCGCCCTGGAGATCCCTCGTTCGGCGCGGAGGATTTCGATGGGTGAAGCGGCCCGTATTCCCGCGCTCCCGGATTCGACTGATCGTGCTGCCATGGCTCCAGTTCAGCGTGCATTCGCCGTTTTGGTTAACCGGCGATCGTCGTCTATGTTGCGTCGCGCACGACTCGTGCCGGGACAGGTCATCGGCGCTACGGGTTCGAGTCCCCTAATGACCGCAGGCGGCCAAACAGCTTCCTGGCGTGCGGTGTTGTGTTGTAGCTTCCTCCCCGCCAGCCGGTCAACGGTTCGACGATGTGATGCTTCTGGCTCGGTATCAGGAGCAACTTTTTGGTCAGAAGCCGATCACGCCTTACCGTTTTCCCACGGCTCCTCGCAGCCCGATTCTCGGTGGCCTTTCTCCCGTCAGAGATTCGGCCGCGACGGCCTGGACTTGCACGCCTTGGGTGTGGCTATGTTGACCTCACCCCCAGGAAACGCGACCGGCTCCCAGCGCTCACGCGCGAACAGCCGGGCCTCTCCGCTGCCTTCACGTCCACCCCACCCGACGGTGGGCCGTCACCGCCCACCCGACGGCAACCGAGTGAGGACCGCCCTCTTGGCACGAATCCGCACCATCAAGCCCGAAGCCTTCGTCTCCGAGTCCCTGGCCACCGTCTCCCTGCCCGCCGAGCGCACCTTCTTCGGCCTGCTCACGCAGGCCGATGACCAGGGGCGCCACCGCGACCACGCCGCGATCATCACCGGACAGCTGTGGGTCCTGCGCCCGGAGCAGACGCCCGCCGACGTCGAGCAGGATCTCGCCCAGCTCGCCGACGCGGGGCTGATATGCCGCTACAAGGGGCCGGACGACAAGTGCTACCTGCACATCGTCACCTGGCGGCGGCATCAGAAGATCAACCGACCCAGCGTGAGCCGCCTTCCTGCCTGTCCGCACCACGACGGGTCGGCTCGCACCGCACAGAGCGCCGTCTCAGCGCCTGCGGGAGGAAGCGTCACGGAGCCCTCACCGCGGTCTCAGGCACCGTTCCGCGAAGGCTCCCAGCAAGTGCCCCAACCCGCGGCGAATCGCATCGATGCCGATGAACCAGCAGGTCAGAGCGATTTCACAGAGTCCTCCGCGAGGGAGCAGAGAGGTCTCCGTGAAGGGGCGGTGACACTTCACGCTCCGGATCTAGGACCTAGGATCATGGATCTAGGAGATACCCCTGGGGGCGCAAGCGCCCCCGCGCCCAGCACCGTCTCGGCCAAGCAGCTCGTCACCGAATACGCGGACGCCTGCGCACACCGTCCGCCAACGGATGTCCTGGGGCATCTCGGCCGGATAGTACGCAAGCTGCTCGACGAGGGCATCGCGCCCGCTCACATCCGGGCAGGGCTCGATCTGCACCGCGCCAAGGGCCTGCACCCCAGCACCCTGCCGAGCTTCGTGAACGAAGCCATGAACGCGGCCCCCAAGGCGCCGGCTGTCCACAGGGCGTGGACAAACCCCGCCGACATCGAAGCCGCCTACGGAGGTGAGCTCTGAACGCCACCGCCACCCGCGAGCCCCACAGGGTCGGTCCACTCGCCGACCGGCTCAACGGCATCCTGGCCAGCCGCGGCATCGACCTCGCTACCGCCGCCGAGGAGGCGCATGCGGAACCCGTCACCGCGCTCGAACTCGCCGACGCAAGGATCCCCGCCCGCTACCGCCGGGCCTTGGCCGACCGCCCGAAGGTCACCGCTTGGGCCGACCAGATCGCCCATGCCGGGCGCCCCGGCCCCGGCGGGCCCGGCATCGCCAAAGGTCCGTCCCTACTGATCGCCGGCCCCACCGGGACCGGCAAGACGTACCAGGCCTACGGCGCCATCCGAGCTCTCCTCGCCCGAGGGGTCCGCCTGCGCTGGGAGGCGACGACCACCGCGGACCTCCACGCGCGCCTGCGTCCCCGTGTCGGCCACGACGCCGAACGTGACCTGCGGAGTTTGGCACGCTGCCCGCTGCTGCTCCTGGACGACCTCGGGGCGGCCAAAGCCAGCGAGTGGACCGAGGAGCTGACGTACCGGCTCATCAACCACCGGTACGAGCACATGCTCCCCACCCTCATCACCACCAACCTCCCCACCGATCAGCTACGCAGCGCCCTCGGTGACCGCGTCGCCTCCCGCCTCGCCGAGATGACCGACCGAGTCGTCCTCGACGGCACCGATCGACGCCGCCGCACAGCGTCCGCCGCCTGACCGGCCGCCACCGGCGCTTCCGCCCTCGGCCCTGCCTCACCCGCCGCCCGCGCTCACGCCTGCTCTGTCCCGCCCGTCGCGAGTCGTCTGAGCCGCGCTCAGCGTCCGCCGTTTCCGCACTCCGCCTCCGTTCCCTCCGCACCTTGGAGACCCACCCTGCCTGCTCGCACTCTCACGCCCCTGGCCACCCGGGATCGCGGCACCCGGCTCCTCCCGGACTGGGCCACATCCTCAGAGACCACCCTGGTGCTCCTCGCCCTGTTCGTGCTGCTCGCCCTGTTCGCCGGATGGCTGATCCACCGGCAGCGCCAGCAGCCGCCCAGCGCCAACCGTCGGCGCGGAACCATCGCGGTACCCGTAGCGGCCATGGCCGCGCTAGGTTGCACCGTCTACAGCGCGGACACCAGCTGGCGGTTCGCCGCCGACTACCTGGACATGGGCAGCACCGTCGAGCGCGCCTTCATGTTCGCCACCGCCGAGCTGGCCCTCTTCGCCACCGCGCTGATGGCCCGCCAGAACCTCGCCGGGCCCACAAGAGCACCCGGCCTGCCCGCCGCCCTGGTGTGGGTGATTACCACCGTGCAGATCATCCCCGCCTACGCCGAGTTCGGGCCCGTCGGCGGCACCGTGCGAGCCTTGATCGGACCGGTTATGGCCGCGATGCTGTGGCACCTGGCCATGGGCATCGAGCTACGCCACCGCAGCCCCGACGCCACCTCACGCAGCCTGGCCGCCATCCTCGTCCGCCAGGCGCGCGAACACCTGCTGGCCCGGCTCGGCATCGCGGACCAGGACGCCGACGCGGCCCGGCTCATCCGCGAGCGCGCGCTGAGTGATTCCGTCGCCCTGATACTCCGGGCCGAGACGATGACCGACAAGCAGCGCGGCAGAAGGAAGGGACAACGCCTGGCCAACCGGCTGCACGAGGCCCTGGAGCAGGCCGATGTCGACGGCGATCCCCGGCAGGACGCACTACTGCTGCGCAAACTCGCCACGCGCAAGCAGGGCCTCGGCCTCGCATCCATCACGCTGCCGCCGCGCTGGCACGTCCCGGACTCGTACACCGCCCGTGAGCCCGGGCGCAGTCGACCGCGATCGGCCGCCTCGAAGCCGACGCCACGGGCAGAGGACGCTGCCCGCCCGGAACCGGCCGGGCAGGTGGAGGACGCCGCCCGCCCGCATCCGTCGGACCCGGATGACGGTGAGGAGCCCCCGGCTCCCCTGCCCGGGACCGGGCAGTCCCCACGGGCAGCCGTCGAAGACCCCCCACCGCTGGCAGACACCGGCTCGGGCAGCGCCACGGGCAGGCCCAGCCGGAAGCCGCCTGCCCGGAAGAGACGCGCGGACCACAGGCGCCGCGCTTCCGACGACGTCATCCTCGGCTTCACCCGCCGCACGTACGAGGAGAACGGAAGCGTCGGACGCGACCGGGTGGAGGACGCCCTGCGGACCGCCGGCTACGCGGTCTCCAGCGACGTAGTCGGGCGGATCGTCCGTGATTTCAAGGCGCAGCTCACGGCCCCGGACAGCGATTCGCCTCGCTGACCCCTTCAACGCCAACGCGCATCCCCACGCCCCGAGACGAGAGACTCCATGAACGCCCCGAACCACGAAGACCCCAGCTCGCCCGCAGGTGTCCTGGCCACCACCTCTGCCCCAGGCGGAGCAAGTTGTCCCGGGAGCAATGCTCCCGGAGTTCCCGCCCCGGGGGTGGCGGGAACAGTCCGGCGCCAGGAGGCACCGGACTGTCAAGACGCGGCCGAGGGCGGACCGCAGCCGGGAGGAGGACAGCAGACCGAGTTTCTCGCGAAGAGACGCCAGCGAGCCCGTCAACCGAAATCCCACAAGCGCGTTCACCAGCCCAGCTGCCGTATGAACGACGCCGAGTACGAGCGCTTCACCGAAGCAGCCGCCCATTGTGAAATGTCCAACGCCGCCTTCCTCGCCTACTCCGTCGACAAGGCCGCCCGCGACTTGACCCGTACCGCCGCCGAGATCGCCACCGAACGGGAGGTCATCGACGAACTGTTCGCCGCCCGCCGACACCTGGGCCGCATCCACGGCCTGTTCAACCAGGTCGCCAAGGCCATCAACTCCGGCGCCGACACACCCCAGCTCAACGCCGCCGTCCGCGCTGTCCGCAGCGCGGCCCGCCGTACGGAGGACGCCGCCGACGCCCTGCTCGCCTACCGAAACGGTGATACCGCCGCGTGATCCCCAGCCTCCACAAGCGGGGCGGCAAGACGGTCGGCCTGATCCGCTACCTGTACGGCCCGGGCACCCACGAGGAGCACACCGACCCCCACTTGGTCGCCGCCTTCGACCCGCTCACCCCCGACCCCGGCCGCGACCCGAAGGCCACCTGCGGGCAGCTTCAGCGACTGCTCGACCAGCCCGTCAACGCCCTGCCCGTCGACAGGCGCCCGAAGAAGCACGTGTG
Organism: Streptomyces sp. NRRL F-5126; assembly: GCF_000721265.1. Lineage (GTDB taxonomy): Bacteria > Actinomycetota > Actinomycetes > Streptomycetales > Streptomycetaceae > Streptomyces. The sequence goes on from NZ_JOFZ01000001.1 coordinate 589,023, forward strand.
GCACCTGTCCGTACGGGCCAGCCCGGAGGATCCGATCCTGCCCGACGAGGATTGGGCGGCCATTGCCCGCCGGATGCTCACCGCCACCGGTATCGCTCCCGACGGCGACGATGCCGCGTGCCGATGGGCCGCCGTCCGGCACGCCGACGACCACATCCACATCATCGCCACCCTGGTCCGCGACGACGGCCGCCGCCCCCGTCTGCACAACGAGGCCCGGCGCGCCCAGAACGAAGCCCGCCGCGTGGAAGCCGACTACCGCCTACGCCGAGTCGCACCCGGAGACGGCACCGCCGCCAAGCGCCCCACCAGCGCCGAACGCCGCAAGGCCGAACGGCAGGGCAGGGACCGCACGGCGCGCGAGGAACTTCGGAGAACCGTGCGGCACGCCGTGGCCGGCGCCACCAGCGAGGAGGAGTTCTTCAGCCGCCTGGCCGCCGCCGGCCTGCTGATCCGCAAACGTGTGGCACCCTCCGGCGATCTTCTCGGCTACAAGATCGCCCTCACCGACGATCGCAACAAGGACGGCGAGCCGGTTTTCTACTCCGGTTCCAAGCTCGCCCCCGATCTGTCCCTGCCGCGCATCCGCGAACGCTGGGCGCTTCCGGCAGACGCCGCCGTCCCGGCCGACGGCTCCGAACTGGCCCAGCCCGTCCTGCCGGACGTGACTGGTCCCGCGTTCGCTCGGCGCAGGGCCACCGCCGCCACCTGGCAGGCGCTGCTGATCATCGACCACGGCGACGACGGCTCGGCAGCCGCCCAGATCGCCGCAGCGGGCGAGGTCCTGGACGCCCTCGCCCAGACCTCCGCCACCCACACCCGTGACCAACTCCGCGAGGCGGCCTCCGCGTTCGAGCGAGCCGGCCGCTCCCACATCAGGGCCGTACATGGGCGTGACCGCGCCCTGCGCCAGGCCGCCCGCGATCTTGTCCAGAGTGGGACCGCCCTGGGACGCGGCGAAGACGGTGCCACCACCGCCATGCTCATCGACATGGCCTTCTTCCTCGCCATGGCCGCAGCGAACTGGCACGCCAGGAAGCACCACAGCCAGCAGGCCGACGCCGCCCAACGAACCGCCGAACATCTGCGCGCCGCCTACCAGGCCGCCGCAACCCAACCCATGACACTCCTCCGCCGGCGAGGCCAACACCTGGACCCTCGTCTTCGACAGGGGCACGCCGCACTTCTCCACCAGGTCTTGCCGGACCTGGCCCAACGAGTCCAGGCCGAACCCGCCTGGCCCGCCCTGGCGGCCACCCTCGACGACGTTCACAGAGCCGGCCACGACCCGGCTGCCCTGCTGACCGAAGCTGCCCGACGACGCGAACTCGACTCCGCTGCCTCCATCAGCGACGTGCTCGTCTGGCGACTGCGACGCACCGCCCGCCTGCCCGCCCTCGCCGAGGGCCTCCAGGGCACAGGCTCCGGAGGCGGTCGGCACCCGCGTTCCCCGGCCGCCGGCACCCTGCGAGCGCCGCGCACCGCGAACGATGCCGGTCGTCGACGCTGACCGGATGACGAGGGCACATAGCCGACGATCGAAGCCGGGCCTCCCGCTATGGGGCCCGGCTTCGACGGGTTGGACGGCTCTCAGCCGGCTGGGGCGCGCAGGAGCCGATCGCGCGTGCTTTCCGGCAACACCCGGCGCAGCACCGGCGCGCTGGAGCTGAGGGAGTCGGCGAAGGCGGCGACGAGGTCGGGCGGCACACCGGCGCCGAACGACGCCGCCCACAAGTAGCCCGCCCCGCGCGTCGGCTCAGCCCACGCCTGCCACCCGGCCAGGACCGCGTCGTCAGCCTCAACCACCAACGCCAGCGGGTCGGCGTCCTGAATGAGCGGCGGCATCTCACCGAGACGGATGTGGGAGGCGAAGGTCGGATCCACCGCCGCAGCGCCGGGCCCGTCGGCGTCTCGCAGCCAGCCGTTCGCCGTAACCGCGTCGAGGACCGGCTCGTGGCCACCGAACGGCAGGACGGGCTCCTCGCGGACGTCGAGCGCGGTGAGGAAGTCGGCAAGGACCTCACCGGGGACATCACGGGTGAAGTAGGCCGACCACCGGGCGAGCGGGCTGCTCAGGTCCGAACGAGCGGACACCTGCCAGGCGATCGGCTGGTTCCCCAGGTGGAACGGCTCGTCCGGCAAAACCCATTGCGCCCACCTCAAGGCGTCGGGACTGACATGCAGGACGGTGCTGCGCAGGACCTGACGGTCCTCCGGCGCCTCATCCCGTTCCTGCCGCCCGCGAACGATCATGAGGCTCGTCCAACCCAGGCCGGCGAGCGCATCAGCGACGGTGTCGTAGAGACGCCCGTCGTCACCGGCCAGGTGCCGAGGACCGACCCAGTAGGCGGGTGGGATGTTGGCCGGGGTTGTTGGTCCGCACGGGGATTCGGGATGCAGGAGTGCCTCCAAGGGCTCGTGAGGGTTCTCATCGCCGCCGACGTTCTTGCGGCACTGGACAGGAAATCCGCGCTGGGTTCCTGTCGGCCTGGGGCGGATGGCCGACCTGGTATCCCCGCGCCCTGCCTTCTTCACGTAGGCGATGGCCGCCGTCAGGCTCTACCGCGAGCTTCCGCACACGCTCCGGGTCGTCCACAACCAGGGGAGAGCACGCGAGTCCAACTGATCTGTCACGAAGGCGACTCGGCCTCAGACCGCGCGGCCTCTCATGCCTCAGTAAAGGCGCGATGATGGTGGAGAATCCGGCATGGGCTGCCGCAGTCGCGGGGATCTCCTATTCGACCTGGCGCTTTCGCGGGAAGATCGTCCACGTTGACATGCCATCGCAGTGTTGGCCAGTCATTCGTGGATCTGTGCTGTCTGCCTGCGGCGAACCCCGGCACGGAGCGGGAGGCAACCGGTCACGCCCCGGAAAACGATGTGCGCGCGGTGGCGACCGTGCTGATAGTTGCCTCATGGATGCGATCGAGGCCGCACACGCCGTCGTGGATGGACAACACCCGAACGCGCGTGCCGCGTTCCTGGGAGGCAGCGTCCTGACAAGTCGCCGCACAGCGACGTCGGACCTCGACATCGTGGTACTGCTCCACGGGGCCCCGGCTCCGTACCGGGAAAGTCTCCAGCACGCCGAGTGGCCGGTGGAGATGTTCGTGCATACCAGCGAGACATGGCACGCCTACGTCGAACGGGAGCTACACAGGCGCCGGTCACCGCTGCTATGGATGTGTGCCGATGGGTTGCTGCTCCTCGACACCGATGGGCTCGGAGCGCGTATCGCCGCAGAGGCTCGGAAGCTGACCGCCGCAGGACCACCCCCGTTGTCGGCGGAAGAGATCGACGACCGGCGCTACGCGATCACCGACCTCCTGGACGATCTCGCGGGAAGCGGCGACCGGAACGAGCGTCTGTTCATCGCCACCGAACTGGTCCGACGGACTGGTGAGCTGGCGCTGGCCATAGGCGGTTCTTGGGGTGGCGGTGGAAAGTGGCTGGCCCGGCGCCTTGGGACGACCGCGCCGGGGCTCGGCACACACCTCCGTCACGGGCTACAAGAGGTTCTGGGCGGGAGAGTGGAGCCCCTCGTGACCGTTGTGGACGAGGTGCTGGAGCAGGCCGGCGGCCGGTTGTGGGTCGGCTATAAGCGCGCTGGAACTCCCTGAACGATCTCGTATCGCGGACTGGCTCAGCGCCCATTTCGCTTCACTGACTCGGCCCGCGCCCGCTGACGTGTACCCGGTCGACAGCGTGCCTCGGGCCGCCGCCTTCCGGGCTGCTCTCAACGGCAGAGGGCTGCGTCGAGGTACGCCTGCACAGGCCCGAACAGCCCAAACGGCACATAGCGAGAGACCGCACCATTGCGCCACCCACGCAAGATCGGCCACCTCGTCGGGTGCTGCGATACGGGCAGTGCCACTCCGTACCTCGCAGGCGATGTAGGACATCTGCCGCCCCGTCTCCGGGTGAACCCGCTCACCGAGTCGCTCCACAGCCGCCACGACCAAACCTGTCTCCTCCCGCGTCTCCCGCACGGCCGCCTCTTCACAAGTCTCACCAGGTTCGACCTTGCCGGCCGGGAACTGCCAGGAGAGCGACCCCTCCCTGACACGACGACGCACCATCAGTACACGTCCACCGCTAACGATGATGGCTGCCGCCACGCCCGGCGCCTTCTCCGCCATCTCCTGCAACGACTGTTCCTCCAGTTCAGATCACTTGACGAAGAGCAACACCCGAGCTTCCTCGGCGCACCCCCACGACAGCGTGACGCCGGCACCACCATGTCCGTAGTTGTGCACGACCACGGTGCCGTCCTCCCACCGCTCATCCTCCACACGGACTCTGGGGCGGGTTGGTCGGGCGCCAATCCGGTGCTCCAGGACGCGAGCCTGTGCGAGGCGGGGTTCGACCTCGGCGCAGCGGGCGAGGATGCCCGCCGCAGCCTTGGCGTCGGTGGAGAGATCGTCCTCTCCCTCAATGGCCGTGCCGCCCAGGACGACGGTGTCGCCATGCGGGTAGAAGCACAAGAGGTCCGAGGAGGGGCCGGTGTCCTCGGAGAAGAACTCGGTCAGCCCGGGGTTGGTGACGACGACGTGCTGGCCGCGGATGGGCCGGAGTTCCGGGTCTGGCACCAGGTCGCGTGCGCCGAGGCCGGCGCAGTTGACGATCACCGAAGTTGGACCAGCATCCGCGAGCGTGCCCAGCTGTCGTCGCTCGACCGTACCCCCGGCATCGCGCAGTCGGCGTAGGAGGTAGTCCAGGTAGACCGGCATATCGATGAGTGGCACGGTGAACCGGTAGCCCGCAGTGAACCCGGTGGGGAGTTCGTCGGGCCCGCACGGGCGGAAACCAGGCAGCGCGGTGGCCCAGTCAGGGGCGGCCTCGGCTGTTCGGGACGCCTCGATACCGCTGGTCAGCCGGAGGCCCGTCGCAGGGTCCTCGGCCAGTTCGCGGAAGATCTCCAGGGACCGCTGGCCCCACCGGTCGACCTTGTCCTTCGGCTCGACCACGTACGGGCCCCACATCGCCCCGGCCGCAAGTGACGTGGCACCGGGCACCTGCCCAGCGATCACGCGCACCGAAGCCCCGGCCTCGGCGAGAACGACGGCCGTGGTGAGTCCGGACACCCCTGCCCCGACAACGACAACGCACTCCCGTGCGGTCATGATCTCGACTCCACTGGCCGGCTGATATCGATGGGGCACGTCAAGTAGGCGACCAGCATCATGAACCAGCAGCCTCCTGGCGCGAGCCCGGGCCGCTCAGTCCCGGACAGATCGTCCGTACCTTCGTGCACCAGTGCCTTCATTTTGAGCTCGTGCAACGCAGGGATCCACGGAAACGCGGGCCCTCTCCATCACGTTGCCGCGTAGCTATCGTAGGGAACGCCCCTACCTCACGGGAGGCAGCACGTATGCGTGGTCTCGGAGATCACCTGAGCATCGGCGAGCGGATCGCCTTCCACCGCAGACGCCGCGGGTACACGCAGCAGGTACTGGCCGGGCTGGTCGGCCGCAGCACGGACTGGCTGGTGAAAGCGGAGTCCGGTCGGCGCAAGCCGCCGCGCATCGACATGCTCGCCGAACTGGCCCGTGTGCTGCGCGTGCCGCTCGGGGAGTTGGTCGGCCAGCCCGTACTCATGGAGGACGAGAGGCAGCAGGACGACGTCCCTGCCGTCCGCGACGCGTTGATGAGTCCGCGTCGCCTCTCCCGGCTGCTGTTCGGGCCGGAGGCCGAGGCACAACTGCCAAACGCCGGCCCGACCGCGGAGCTCGCCGAACAGACCTGGGACGACTACCAGTCCGGACGACTCGGCAAGGTGATCGCCGGGCTCCCCGGCCTCCTGCAGACCGCCCAGGAACTTGAGGATCGTGCGGCGCGTTCCGCCACGGAGCGCCGGGAATGCTGGGCCGTTTCCGCCCGGGTACACCACCTCGCCGCCACGACGCTCGCCAAGATCGGGGAGTCCGACATCTCGTGGCTCGCCGCCGAACGCGCCATGCGGGCCGCCGACGAATCCGGCGACCCGCTGGTCCTCGCATCCGCCGCACGGTCCGGCACACATGCCTTGCTGGCCAACGGCCGGTACGACGAGGCCATGGAGCTGGGCGACACGGCGGCGAGGTGGTTGTCGGCCCGGGTCGACGAGACCGACCCGGCCGCCCTGAGCCTGCTGGGCATGATCTTCCTGCGGGCAGCCATCGCGGCGGCCCGGCGCCAGGACCGGGCTACGGCGACGAGTCTCCTGAACCGGGCGGAAGCACTCGCCGACCGCCTCGGTTCCGACGAGAACCACTGGCAGACGAGCTTCGGGCCCACGAACGTCGTCTTGCACAGGCTGTCGGCGGAGCTGGACCTGGACAACATCTCCTACGTCGTGGAGCACGGCCAGATCGACGTGGGCCACATGCCCCCGGAGCGTGGTGTCTCCCATCGCATCGATCACGCCCGTGCCCTGTCGCTGGCAGGCCAGGGGGACAGCGCGTTCGCCGAGCTGCGTACTGCCGAGCACGTGTCGCCTCAGCTCGTACGGAACAATCCCCGTGTACGGGACACGCTGCGCGACCTGATCAAGCGGTCCCCGGCCACCGGCGGCGCCCGTTCGTCGGAGGTGTTCATGATGGCTCAACGATGCAGGGCGGTGGAGTGAACACACAGAAGCGGGGAGTCCTCGGGGTCGTGGGCACGAGTGCCGGGGGAGTCGAGGCGTTGCGTACCGGACTGGTGGAACCGGCTCTGGCGCGCGGGTGGCAGGTGGCCGTGACGCTCAGTCCGACGGCCGGTCGGTGGCTGCGGATGAACGGTGAGGTCGACCGGCTGGAGACACTGACCGGCCTGCCCGTACGCGACGAACCACGCCTGCCCGGAGAGGCGAGGCCGCACCCGAGCGTGGACTGCTACGTGGTCGCCCCCGCCAGCGCGAACACGGTGGCCAAACTCGCGACGGGTATCGCCGACAACCAGGCGCTGACTCAGGTGGGGGAGGCCATCGGCACCCTCGGACTGCCCGTCGTCGTCTTTCCGAGGGTGAACGCCGCTCACGCGCGCCACCCCGCATGGCGACGCCATATCGCCGCGCTGCGAGAGGCCGACGTTCACCTGGTCTACGGACCGGACATCTGGCCGCTGCACGAGCCACGCGCGGCCACCCCAGGCCGGGACCTTCCGTGGGAAGCGGTGCTGGACACGATCGACCGAGCCATGGAAGCCGCTGGGTAACGGGACGTCAACTGCCCTGATCTGCGGGAACAGAGGACCCTGACAAACTGTCCGGGTCCTCTGCTCATGGGGCGTCGAAGCTTGTCGCCATGCCTGAGATGGTCGACCGACACAACGCGGGAACGGCACAGACGGACCATCGCGCCCAGCGAGTGCCGGCCCCGTTCAGACCCCTCGATGCCGTTACCCGGCAGGGGCGGTGGCAACGGTGACGGCGCCCTTCCCCGCCGGGGACGCGGCGCCGGTCGACATCAGGCTCCCGCAGGTCATGTGCACGGACATCGCCCCGCAGCTTCACCTTGTAGCCCCCGTACGACACGCGGTCGTCGCCACCCTCCGGCAGTGGGGCGTCCCCGAGATCGCGGACGACATGGGGCTGATCGTTACCGAGCTGATCGTCAACGCCATCCACCACGGCGACCCGGGCAGTGTGTCCGTGATCCTGACGATCCGGAACGGCGACGCTGTGCTGGAGGTCGAAGACGACAACGGCGGGCGCCCTGCCGTACGGCGGACCGCGGAGGACGACGAGGGCGGGCGGGGCCTGATCCTCGTACAGGCGCTGGCCGACCGGTGGGGATGCCGACCTGGTGCTTGTGGCCGAAAGACGGTGTGGGCGTCGCTCCCGCTGTCGGGAGCCGGGCCGGAGGAAGCATCGTGATCGTCTCCCGTCCAGCGAACCGTGGCGTGCTCGACGGCCGGAACCAGGCCCCCGCCACCGTCGACCGGGTCTGGCACCGCTCCTCGCCGTCCGAGCGCTTCCGCTGCGAAGCCTTCGCGACCCTGGAGAGCCCGGGCCCCCAGAGCGCGATCATCCGCTCGATGTTCTGGCTGAGCAGGGATTCCGTCTCCGGCCCGGATGCGGCTGTCGCGTGGTTCGTCGCCCGGCTTGAGCCGTTCGCCCGGTTCCTCTCCGGACCCGACATCAACCGGGCCACCCGGTGGGCCGGCGACGAGGAGGCACGCTGGCGGGCGCTGCTCACCCTGCGCGCCGGTAGGCGGCTGTCAGTCGAGATCGTCGACCGCGACCACGTCCACTACCAGGCCGTGGTCTGCCCCGTACGTGAGTATCCCCGTGCCGGTTCCGCTCTCCCGTCGAGGACGAATACCCCAGCACCATCCGATGCCACATCGACAGCGGAGGACGAACGTGCGAATGAGCGTCGTGGTCGCGGTGCGAGGCAATATCGGCGCATTGGGCGACCTGGGCAGGGCGGTCCGCGCCCAGGACTACCCGGCCGAGGAGCTTGAGCTGGTCGTGGTGGACAACCATCCGGAGCCGGTCCTGCCGCAGGGGCCGTACCGGCTGGGGCCCATGCCGTGCCAGGTCGTCCACGAGAGGCGGCCCGGGCTCTCGCGTGCGCGTAATACCGGGATCCGGCGGGCGCGCGGTGAGACCGTGCTGGTCACTGATCCGGACGCACGGCCCGAGCCCGACTGGGCGCGGCGCATGGCCGCCGCCCTGGAGACGACGGGGGCGTACTGCGCGGGTGGCAAAGTCGTCCCGTACTTCACCGACGGGAGCGTCGGCGAAGTACCGGCCTCCGTACTCCAGTTGTTCGTGCCTCCTACGTGGCCACGGGCCACTACGGAACTGGCCTCCCCGTACTGGGTCGTCGGCTGCAACCTGGCGATACGACGGAACCCGATGCCCCGGTTCGACACCCGACTCGGCGTCGCCGGTCGGCGCCACCTGAGCTGCGAGGAGTTGGAGTTCACCGTACGCGCCCAGCGCGGTGGGCATCTGGTGGTCGTCGTGCCGGATGCCGTGGTCCATCGCGCGATCCATCCGGCCGACCTGACGCCATCCGCCGTGCGGGGCCGTGCGCTGTGGCACGGCGTCTCGGTGGCCCGACTGCTGATGATCCACCCCGGCGCGGACATCTACGACAGCTACCGACTGCGCGACGCGCTCGCCCCCGCGCGCCTGCGGAGCAGTGCTGGTCGCAGTGCGGCAGCGGCCGACGTCGCGCGGGTCGTGGGACTACGGGCGGAACGACTCCGGCTGGCCATGGCCGGAAGAAGCGAACACACCCCGAGCGCGGAGAAGTCCGCGACGACGAAGGAGGTCTCCCATGAGTGACGTCCCCATAGCCGTAGGGCTGAACCTCGGGCACGACGGCGGATGCGCGATCGTGGCCGGGAACCGGGTCGTCGCGATCGCCGAGGAACGGTTGAACCGCACCCGGTACAGCGGCGGCTGGCAGGCCGCCCTCGCCTACTGCCTGGAAGCGGCTGACCTCACCCTCGCGGACGTCGGCGTCGTGGTGTTCTCATGCGTTGGCCCCCGCCTCGACGAAGGCTTCACCGGCGGTCTTGAGCGCTACGGCGTGGACGCACGCAGGATCGTGTCCGTCGACCACCACCTGTCTCACGCCTACGGTGCGTTCTGCCTGTCCGACGCCGACGAGGCGCTGGTCGTGGTCGCGGACGGATCGGGCAACGACCATCAGACCGAGAGCTATTTCCTGGCCGACCGCACGGGGCTGACCCGGGTGGGCGGGAACCGTACGGGAAGGGCTCGGGCGGGAGGGATCGGCGCGACGTACGAGGCGGTGACGAACTGGCTCGGCTTCGACGGGCAGGAGTCCGGCAAGACCATGGCCCTCGCCTCATACGGCGATCCCAAGGCCATCGACCTGCAACTCTTCGACGTCACCGATGCGCAGGTCGAGGGTCGCTTGGAGCGGACCCACGACCGAGGGCTGGTGGAGCTCGCCGCCGCGTCCGGGCTCGATCTCGGCAGACCGTACGCCTGGGCCGAGCCCCGGGCACGCGACCTGGCCGCCTGGGTCCAGGCCCAGACCGAGGACGCTCTCGCCGAAGTCGTCACCCACCTGATGGCAGAGCACCGCCAGACCAACGTCTGCTTCGCGGGCGGAGTCGCGATGAACTGTGTCGCCAACGAGGCGATCCGCCGCCGCACCGGCGCGAACCTGTTCGTACCCCCGCCGGCCTCGGACCGTGGCCAGGCCCTCGGTAACGCGCTCCACGGCGTCCACCTGCTCACCGGCCGGATACCCAGGATGCCGCTCCCCGGACGGGACTCCTTCGGCCGCGTCTACACCGACGCCGAAATCCACCTGGCACTGCGCAGGCATCCCGCCGCCGGCCTGGCGGAGCGTTACCCGCACCGGGCGTTCGCCTACCGGCGCGAGTCCGACCCGGCCACGGCGGCGGCCGAACTGATCGCACAGGGCAAGCTCATCGGCTGGTTCGACGGAGGAAGCGAACTCGGCGCCCGCGCCCTCGGCTCACGCAGCATCCTCGCCGACCCCCGCAAGGGAGCCACGCGGGACGTGCTCAACACCAGGGTCAAACACCGTGAGTTCTTCCGGCCGTTCGCCCCGGCGGTGCCGGCCGAGCACGCCGGCGCCTGGTTCGAGACCGACCGTCCCAGCCCCTACATGCTGTTCGCCTCGCAGGCCCGAGCGCGGCACCGGGATCAGATCGCCGCGGTCACCCACGTCGACGGCAGTGCCCGCCTCCAGACCGTCGACGGAACCGCTCACCCCGCCTTCCACCGGCTGATCACCAGGTTCGGGGACATCACCGGCGTAACCGTCGTGCTGAACACCTCCTTCAACGACACCGAACCGATCGTGGAGACCCCGGCACACGCCGTGGCGACGTTCTGCCGCACCGATCTGGACGCCCTCGTCTTCAGCGGCGGCTTCGTAGCGGTGAAGACCGATGCCTGAACCCCGCGAAGAACCTCGGGTCGCGGTGCTCTTCGACACCGCCGGTTTCCAACACTCCCTCCCGCTGACCGGAGCCGCCGCCCGCACACTGCACCTGAACAGGCACCTCGCTGAGGCCGGGATGGAGGTGACGCTGCTGCTGTGCGACCTCAACCCCCGTTCCAGACCCACCCGACACTGGCCGTTCCCCGTCCGCTACCTGTCGTACGAAGCCGTGTACGAGGACACCTCGCCGCTCACCGCGCAGATGAAGGAACTCGCCCCCGACGTGCTGGTGATGTCCAACACGCAACTGACCGTCCGCTACGGACGCGCTCTCGCCGACACCGCAGGGGCCGCCCTGGTGTACGAGATGCACGACGACGAGGCCGCCGTCGCCCGGACGATAGGCAAAGCCGAGTGGGAATGCCGCCAGGCCGCTGTCCTCCAGGCAGCGGCCGTGGCTACGGCGGATGCTGTGGTGGCCTTCACCAGCCGTGACGCGGACCTCGCGACCGCTCTGCGTGCGACGAAGGTGCACGTCGTTCCGTGCGGCGTGGAGCCGGGCCCGACCCCTGTTCGCGGACAGGAGACTCCGGGCTCGGCCGCGTTCGTCGGCAACCTCTTCTACGAGCCGAACGCCCGCGCCGCCGCCTTCCTCCGCACCCGGCTCGCCCCCGCGATGGCGCCCCGGGGCGGATCCGTCGACGTGTACGGGCGATACCCACGAGCACTGCGCGCCCTTGGCATCGGCAGCACCGTACGGCTGCACGGCCCGGTGCCGGATCTGCCATCAGCGCTGTCGACAGCCCAAGTGGGCTTGGCGCCGTTGGACTCCGGCGGCGGGATGAAGCTGAAAGTGCTCCAGTACATGGCCGCCGGCCTGCCGGTCGTCGGCACAGCGGAGGCATTCGCCGGACTTCCCGCCCCAGGCGCTTTCGCACTGGTCTCCACCGCCCCGTCCATGGACGACATGCCCGCTCTCGTGGCCCGCCTACAGGACGACGTCTCCCTGCGGCGACGACTCGGCACGGCGGGACGCCGACTGATCGAGACCGAATTCTCCTGGGCGTCGGCAGCCAGACTGGCAGCGCACGCCTATCGATCCGTACGCGATGTCCCGGGACCGGCGACAACACCCGCAGTCGGGGCTGGCTACATCCAGAAACTCGCAGGCCAGACACCATACTGGCTACACGAATGGCGAACGCGGAGGGAACTGACCATGGGCGAGACACCTTCATCGACGAACGGCCGCGAGCACCCGGTGCTGGCACGACTGGCAAGCGAGATCGACTGTGCTCGCCACGCCGCCGAATCCGCACTCGACACCGTCTTCGACCAAGCGGCGATCGTGGGCTACGGCGGCCGGTCCATGGTCTTCCTCTCCAAGACCGCTGTCCTGAAGATCTACACCCACCGCCCTGCAGAACGCGCGCGCCGCGAGATCATCGGCCTCCGCCTCGCCGGGCAGGTACCCGCTCTGCGCGTGCCCGAAGTCCTCGGCCACGACGATGTCGAAGGTGCCCTCTCATGGGTGGCCGCCACCCGCCTGAACGGCGCCGCCCCCGACAACCTCCACGACGCGGACGAAACGCGCGCACTCGGCGAAGTGGCCGCGCGCCTCCATTCCCTGCCCACAGACGCCCTCACCGAACTGCCGGCGTTCGGCCGCAACATCCGGCCCCTGGACCAAGACGCGCACCCCGTACGGGTCCGCCTCTCCGCAGTCCTCGACAAGACCGAACCCGACCAGCGGACCGCGTGCGTGACGGGCTTCGTCCACGGCGACTACTCGGCCCGCAACCTCCTCCTCAGCCCCGGCCTGACACCTGGCGTGATCGACTTCGAAGGCTGCGGCGTCGGGTGCGTGTACGAGGACCTCACCAATCTGTACGTCCAGAACTGCCTGATCGACGGCCGCTCCCCGACCCTCGCCCTGTCCGGTTACGAAGACGAGAGCTCCCGCCTCGGCGGACTCTCAGACGTGGACGCCCGGCACTTGTTGTGGCACACCGCCCGTTACTTCCGTTGGGTTCTGCAATGGGCCATCGAGATCGACACCACGCTCGCCGATCAGGTCATCGCCCTGGCACCCGGCGTTCTGGATGCCCTTGAAGCCGAAGGGACTCCCCGGCTGTGATCATCCTGGACGGCATGCCGGGCGCCGGCAAGACCACCCTCCTCCACCAGCTCCAGACCCGGTTACCGCGTCATCTGCTGGTCTTCCCCGAGGCCCAGCCCCCGGAGAACGGTTCGTCGGACACCGAGGCCGCTCGATTCCTCTTGGATGAGGCCAGAGACCGCGTCGACACCGCCGGACACCTGTCGCGAAGTCGCCCAGACCTGCTCGTCGCCTCGGACAGGTGCCACATCGGGGTCCTCGCCTACCGCTACGCGCTGGCCGCCGCCGGCCGAGCCCCGTACAGCGACTTCGAGCAGGCCCTGGCCCTATGCCACGATCTCGACCTCATTGGCCCGCACCCGGACCTCACCACCCTGGTCCTGCTGACCGACCCGGGCACCTCGATATCCAGACGGTCCGCACACGCGCACGAAAAGCGACACGACCTCTGGTTCGACCTCGACTTCCTCACGGCTTACCGGCAGTTTCTCGACGACCTGCCGGTCTGGCTCCCCGCCGGTACCCACACCACGCTCGACGTGACCTACACCTCTGGCTGGCCGACCCTGCTCGACGCGCTGCCACCCGACCTCGTCCGCCGGCTCCCGCCGCAAGAGGCCCTCATGGGCGGCCGATCGTCGGAGGCGGTATGACGCGTGAGCCCGCCACGGCGAACACCCTTCGTCTCCTCACCGCCCTGGCAGTCCCTCCCGACGACACGGCGACCGCCTCTGAAACCGTGGCGGAACTGCGCGCCGCTGTCTACGAGATACGAGCTTTCCTCGCCCAAGCCGACGAACACGACACCCAGGCAGTGCCCTTCGAGGTCCTGCACAGGTGGCGGAACGCCCTGGCCCGGTCCCACCGCGCACTCGAACAAACCGATCCGGACGAATGGTCACGTTGGCGGTTGCCCGGTACCTGGCTCGACTCCCACCTTCGCCTGCGGTCGCTGATCGCCCACGAGGTCGGCAAGGCGTATTGGGACGACCGGCCCGAGGTCCGCTACGCGGAAATCGACATCGACCGGTACCTGTGGGGCGCCCGGTGACCTCATCGTCCAGTCAGGAAAGGACCATGGACAAGTACACGCGCACAGCCGCCGCCCTGCACGACCTGCTGGGCGGTCCTGACAACATCGTCTCGCTCGCCCACTGCGTCACCCGACTACGACTCACCCTCGCCGACCTTACCCGCGTCGACGACGCCACCCTGCGAGACCATCCCGCCGTGCTGGGAGTACTGGATCGGGACACCTTCCAGATCGTGGTCGGACCGGCCGCCGTCACCCCGCTTGCCGCGGCCCTCGCCCGACTCCTCGACGCCCCGTAACCACCGGCCTTCACCGATGGCTCACCGCCGCGCCGGTAGAACCGGCCGTCACCGCCAGCCGGTTCGGTACGCCGTCCACTCCAGCGCCGCCGCGGCCTCCCCGGCCTGGTACGCCCGCAGCGCGGGCCGCGACGGACGACGGCGGGCCAACTCCCAGTGCCCAGCCACCGATACGGCCAGCGCTGTGACCGCATCAACGTCCGCCGACTTCCATGCGGGAACCCGGACCAGCGCCGCTTCCGCCGACGCCGGTGTATGACCGTCCATGATCAGGTACTGGACAAGCCATGCCGCGTCGAACCACGCGGCCCCGCGATACCCGAACGCCCAGTCGACGACGAACACGGTCCCGCTGGCATGCTCGCGCACCATGTTGTCCGGCCGAAGATCAGCGTGAAGCAGCGTGTCACCCTCCGCCGCAGGCATCCAGCGCGTCTCCCACTCGACCAGGTCAGCAAGATGCGCCACGCACCACGGGGAGAGATCGCGAGGCCGATCGGCGGCCAGCATCCGCCAGCAGCTCGAAACCCGGGCCAGGGCCTCGGCCACTGGCCGCGCACCGGCGTAAGCGCACGGGGACAGTGCCTTCTCCATCAACGCCACGGTGTCCAGGACCGCGGGAAGATCGGCGGAGCCCGGAGCAAGGCTGGGATGGCGCCCGTCGACGTCGTCGAACAGCAGTAGGTTCCAGCCCTCACTCCTGCCCGACCACAGCAGGGCTGGCGAAGAGAAGCCGGTCGGCACAGCAGCCCCAACCGCCGCCTCTTCTTCGTACATCCCGGCCAACGGATGCTCCACCGGTACGCCCTTCACGAACACCCGCCGACCATCCGCCAGCAGAAGCCTCGCAGCCAAACCCGACGTGAACCCGCTCTCCTGCGACACGGCCCGCAGCACCTGGGCACCGCAGCGGCCCGCGATCTCACCGCGTATTCCGGGTGGGAGGTCCTGCCACGGCAGGCGAGATTCTGGATCGGTTCGCATCAGCGCTCCTGTTGTATAGCCCTACTCGGACGCCGACCCGACGACGAGGCGCAGGCCGCCGTCTACCTGTCTCCGGCGGGCTAACGGATCCCGTCCCTCGTAGCCACACCGCTTCCACCTCGGTGGCTCACGGTGGCCCGGCGCCCTGGGAGGGTGGAGCAGGCGTCGGCGAGCGTGGGGACCGCAGAGCTGGCACCGTGTAGAAGCCGAAGCCTTCACACACCCCAAGGTACTCATCAGGCTAGTCGGGACCCGTGACGAGGAACTCCTGGCACTCGCGCGAGTGTGTGCGCGCTGGAGGACGGGATGCTTGTCAAATTACACCCTTTTCTCCCTGTCGCGGCATCAGATCTGTCTCACTCAACCGAGTGCGGACCCTGGTCCCCAGAGGTAAAGCATTGCCCACCCCATCCTGGACAAGGTCTCCGCTCGGCCACGATCCTTCGCACCACGTCACCGGCCGCGCGGCACGTTTCCCGGCGGAGAGGGCCAGGCTCTTCACGGTCCGCGTCTGCTCGGGGTAGGCCGGGGGGACAGCCGGTCAGCGAGTCGGACACTGCTCCCCCCGAAGCTCGAGGGTGGCCGGATGCCATCCCTCCCGTTCAGCCTGGGCTGTCCCACCAACGAACAGCGGGAGTGACCTCTGGCTCTGTCCCCCCGGCCCGGCGAGGCTGCCCAATCGGTACGCGGCCAGTTCCAGCCACTCAGCACCGCCCGTCGAACCTCTACGTAACCTCGCAGGCATGGCGTCTCGCCCGCGCACGGCACCAGCCGGAATCCGACAACGCGCCTCCTGCTTCCGACGACAGCGAGAGCCGCCGGCTGGACCCGTACACGTACCTCAGCGCGCCGGAGCAGCTGGGGTACCTCGCGATCATGCGGCTCTTCTGTCGCGCATTCCTTGCTGACATGGCCGTCCCGGATGTCATGACGGAGTGCGCGAGGGAGGCGAGGCGGCCTCCGGGCTCGACGCCGACCCCCTCACGGCGCGGCAGGAGCAATTGGTAAGCGGGGAACTTGCTGCGCTGCAGCCACACCGTGAAGGCATCCAGCATCACCGAGCACCAGCGTTCCCTCACTCGCTACCAGCTGTCGGGGCTGGGCGAGCGCGTCCTGCGGGACGCCGACGAGGTGCTGGCCGAGGCC
Source organism: Streptomyces sp. NRRL F-5126 (assembly GCF_000721265.1). Lineage (GTDB taxonomy): Bacteria > Actinomycetota > Actinomycetes > Streptomycetales > Streptomycetaceae > Streptomyces. Next base: position 605,466 of record NZ_JOFZ01000001.1, read on the forward strand.
GAGGCCGCCCGTGAGGTGAGCAACGATCTGCTGGCCCTCGTCGCGCGAGGGCTGCGAGAGTTGGCCGAGCTGATCGCCGAGCCGGGCGGCATCGCCCCGCAGGACGGGCTGGAGCGGATCAGCACGTTGCTCGTACAGTTCGCCGGGTTGGCGGACTCCGTCCCAGACGTCGAGGTGGCAGCCGCCGGAGTGGAGGCGATGCCGACGACCTCGACCTGGACACCCCACGTTTCGAGCGTCCTGGCAGCCTGCACCAAAGTGATCTGCGAGAACGGGAACAGGGTGTCGGCGGTAAGGTCTGTGCCGTCCTTCAACAGAATCGCGAAGACGACCTTCAAAGGCAGGAAGCCTTCCGGCAGACCGTGCCCTTGCCGGGCCGCGGCCACCTTCTCGGCGAATCGTTCCCTCCCCTCCGGGGAGTTCCGCAAGGTCTGTACGGCGACGAGCGCCTGGCTGAAGAGATGGCTCAGCGTGTCGGAGCCCTTGGCACGCTTCACCATGACCAGGGCGTTGTCGGGGCTCAGCAGGTCGCAGATCTCCACGCCATTCCCGCGGTGCAGCGCGGTCTGGACGTTGTCGCGGTCGAAGCAGACGTACCCGGGCCGCTGGTCCGGCACGGACTCGTTGTAGGTGCGCTCCTTCTCTCCGAGGACCCACGGGGGGAGGTCGACGGACGGGGAGTCGGTAATCAGACGTTCGGCGTGTGAGCGGATCGTCTTCAGATACTCCTGGTCGATCTCGTACCAGTGCTCGTCCATCAGGACGAACCGGTGGGAGTCGAGGGATACTTCCGCCTCGATCCACCGGAGCGCGCTGGACGTCCAGATCTCGTCGACTCGGTCGGCGCGACTGTGCCGGTAGAGGGTGACGATTCCTTCCCGGAGTGCGGCCACGCGTCTGCCGGCACGCTGGATGCGGGCCCGGCAGAGGACGTAATCGAGGTCGAAGTCGTCGGTCGGCCGACCGGCCGCGTCGCTGTTGATCCTGGCCCTGAACGCCAAGGCCCTCGTGTAGTCATCCCAGTGATCAGCGGGGACGGCGGCACTGATGCTCCCGTCGGGCTCCTGACCCAGGAAGTCGTCGAGGACGACCTCCAGGCGGGTAAGAAGACCGGGATCGTCGACGGGCACGACGTGCTCGACGAACTCCAGTTCCGGGCTCGGCTTCTCCTCGCGCAGTACACGGGCGATCGCACGGATGTCGGCAATCAGGTCGGCGCCCTCCACACCGAGCCGCAAGCGCAGGCCGGCACCGCCCTCAGCGCTGGAGATCTTCGCCGGGTTGTCCCGGGAGATGGTGAGTGGGATGTCGTCCAGGTGGCCGCCGAGGCGGCGCACGATCTGGGCGTGCTCGACGATGCCCAGGCTCCACACCGAGGCCCCGCTCGGGATCAGGGTGATGTCGGTGCGCCCTCCGCCCGGGGTGTGCGACACCAGGTCCCGGATCTTCCCGGGGTCCACCCGGCGGGACGCGAAGCTCAGCCCGAAGCGGTGGTCCTTCAGGTTGTCGGGCACCAGGCGGAAGCCCTGGTCGTAGCCGATGGCGTACACCTCGCCGTCGACGGCGAGCATCAGCAGTCCGGCGGAGCGATTGACCGGCCGCGACACCTCGATGCCCGTCGTACGGAAGATCTCGTCGCACCAGCTCGCGATGGGCTGCTCGAAGCTGCCGGTGACCAGGACCGTCGGCACACCGAGGTTCTCGGGGACGTCGAAGTCCCCGTGGACCCTTTCCAACTGGTCAGCGTCCAAGGCATCGAACATCGCGTCGGCAGTGGGAGGCACACCCCTGAGTCGGTACAGGGTTCGCTTGGACGTACGGGCGCTCATGGTGCTGCTCCTCGTTCCGCGTTTTGTGGACGGCGGCGATAACCGCCTTGGTGATTTCGTTCTCATGCGTGTCTCCTCCCGGTGGTGCCTCCCCTGGCGCCAATGCGGATCAGCAGGCCAACAGGCCGACTAGCGCCACGACTTCGGTGTGCCACGCGCGGACCTGGTCCTCCGTGGGACCGATCTCGTACTGGTGGTAGTGGCATCCCAGGCAGAGCTGGCTCCACACAGCCTTCGCGCGGCGGGCCGTTCCTGCTTCGGCGCAACCGCGGAGCCAGAGGAACGCGGCGCGCTGGGTGCCCTCCCGGATCGCGCGCGGCGCCTGGTGGGCGGTAAGGCGGTCGGCGACCGCACTCTCCAGCGCGACACGGAGGGCGAAGGCGGCGCCTCGGCACCGGCTCGCCGTGGCGGCGGCGGACGAGGCGAGTACGGTCGTGGCAGCGGGCGTGGTGGGCTCGCCGGTGTCCGTGAGCAGCAGGTCGGCGGTGTCGAGCAGCTGGCGAATCGTCTGATTCATGGCCTCTCCTGGGGCTTGCGTACCGTCAGGGCGACGGCCTCGACGTCGTCCACGAACCGGTGAGGGTCCGGCATCGAGGTGCCCGAAGGGTGGGTACCCTCCTGGCAGTGCCGGATGAGGCCCTCCGTCCCGGGTCCACACCGTCTGCGCAGCTCGCAGTAGACGTCACTGCCCCTCTTCGACGGGTCTCCGAAGAGCCCCAGGGCGGCGATGTCCATCAGCGTGACGGCCCCCGCGACGGTCTTCTCCGCCTCGTGTTCGGCCAGCCCCGCCCGGTGCAGCCTCAACCACGCGGCCTCGGAGAAGGCCCGTTCCAGGACGGCGCGGCAGAGGCTGGGCAGGACATGGGTCATCGCGACCGGCGGGAGGTTTCGCGTGCGGATGAGGGCGCGTGCGTCGGCCAGTGCCTGACCGACCGGATCGGTCACCCGGTTCACGGTCACCGCGGACCGGCCCGCCCGCTCGACCTCCAGTACGGTCACCGGGAGTTCCTGGTTGGTGAAGGCCCGCTGGAGTCGCGTGTCGTGGGTGAAGACCACGACCTGCCGGGTCTGCCCGAGGTCGTGCAGCACCTTCGCGAGGCCGTGGATCTTGGCGGGATCCATGGACTGCACCGGGTCGTCGATGACGACGAACCCGAAGGGGCTGTCCGGCGCGGCGGCGCGCGGCAGGAAGAGCGAGAGCGCGAGGGAGTGCAGTTCGCCCTGGCTCATGACGCCGAGGGCCGCTGCCTCGGTGCCGTCGACGGACACGTCCATCACCAGCTTGCGCACGGTGGCCTTCTCGCTGCCGGTCAGGCGTACGGAACGCAGGTCCACGTTGCTCTGCTGGCGCAGTTCCTCCCAGATCCGCTGCGAGTGATCCTCGAACGGCCGCAGCCGCTCCTCGCGCAGCTCGGCACGCGCATCCTTCAGCCACTTACGGGCCGCCCTGACCTGGCCCAGCCGGAGCCTGCTGGCGTACGCGGGCCGGGCCCGGTCGAGCCAGCCCGCGAGGCGGGTGACAAAGGCGCGCCACTCCTCGTCGAGCTTCTCCAGCTCCCGCAGGGCCTCCTCGCGCAGCGCGGCGCAGGCGTCGGCGAGGACGAGCGCGGCGGTCTCGGCGCGGGTGGCGAGCCGCTCGGCGTCGTCGATCGCCCGGCATGCCTGCCACTCCTCCCACGGGGCCACGAGCGGGGCGGGCAGCCACACGGGGGCCGGCGTGACGAGGTAGCGGACGGCGTCCACCGCGTCTCGCAGTCCGGTGCGGGCCTCCCGCGCGGTCGCGGCCTCCCGCCGCAGGATGGCCATCTGCTCGGCGGCCCGCTCGGCCCACGCCTCGTCGAGCGCCCGGTCGGACCCGCACACCGGGCAGGTGTCCTCGTGCCCGTGCCGGCGGCTGTGCTCCAGGGCCGTGGCCAGCAGTTCCGCGCGCTGGTGGGCGTCTTCAGCGCCCGAGGCACGTACGTCGTCAAGTACGGCGACGGCCTCGCGCAGCCGGTCCACGGCCGCACCGACCACGCTGAGGTCAGGTCCGGTCAACGCGGCGATCGCACGCAGTTCCCTCAGGTGGCCCTGGTCCGCGTCGGGCAGCTCGGTCACGAGAGCGTCGAGCTCGACCAAGTCGGGGTCGCCCGCCTTGCCAACGACCGCGAGCGCGCGTACCGCCCGCGGGTCGTCCAGCGCGGACAACGCCTCAGCGAGTACGGGCCGTTCCGCCTCGGCATGCTTCAGCGCGGAGTCGAGCGCCTTCTCGATGCCCTGGAGCCACTCGTCCGCGGCGGCCAGTTCGCGGAGTCCCAAGATGGCGGCGACCGAGTCGTACTGTTCGCTGGGCCTGCCGTTGAGGACCTTGTCGAGATCCGCGTACGACAGAAAGGGGCTGTAGTCGTTCAGGGCCCGCTCCCAACCAATGCCGGCGAAGGACCGACGGCCGTGGCCCGGACGTCTGAACTCGACTTCGGGGGCGGTGACGTCGTCGCCGGGCCAGGTGCACGTCAGAGTGGACAGCCGGGGGTCGCCCGCGATGGAGAGGCGGACCTCGACCTTCGGGTCGGCACCGTCGTGCAGGTTGCGCCAGTGCCGGCGCCACACCTCGCCCCGCTGCTTGTCCAGGCGGGCGGTCCGGCCCGTGAGCGCCGTCTCAGCTCCCTCGGCGAAGCTGGACTTCCCCGAGCCGTTACGTCCCACTACGAGGGTGACGCCGGGCTTCGCTGTCAGCGGCAGACGCGCATTGCGGCCGATGCCGCGAAAGCCGTTGACGCTGATGGAGCCGAGGAACACCCGCTGGTCCGGGTGCGGAGCGGCGGGGGTGCCGGAGGACTCCGTCGCGGTGGCGCCCAGTGCCTCCCTCAGGAGTGCCCGAGGTTCCTCGGCGAGCGCCGAGCTTTCGAGGCGGGCGGCCAGGCGGGAGAGCGTCGAGGAGGCGCCTCGGCGATGATCGACCTCATGGTCAGATGCGTTCGGCTCGCTCTGTGCGGGGTGTTGTTCCGTCATGGTGCTCTCCGCCCTCCCGTGGTCGGTCCGAGGCCGGGCTCGTGCGGTGGGCGAGAGGGGTGATCCTCTCGCTTTGCGCGAGCCCGGTGTTACGGAACAGACGTTAGAGGTGGAGAAGTTGCTCAACCCATTTTTTCAGTGATAACTAGGGTTATCAAAGGTCCGAACATGAGGAGACAGCCTGTCCTGGAGCGTGAGGCGGTGCTGTTCTACCTGGACAACCAGCAGCTTCGCAGTGTCGAGATGGTCGAGCGTCTCGTCGCACGCCGTGAGGTGATCCACCGGGCCGCCGCTGAGAAGGGCGGCCCGGTGGCCTACGCCGTACGGCACAACCGCGTCGAGCGCACCTGGCCATGACGGGAGGGCGCCCTGGTTGCGCCCTCCCGCATGCGTTGCTACTTCGCAGCGGGCGCCCAGAGGGCGGCCACAATCTCCATCTGCTTGAGGACCAGGTCGACCGCCTCGCGCTCCTCCTCCGGCGGGTAATCGAACATCGCCAGCACGCGGCGGATTCGGGTACGGAGCTTCGCCCGGACGGGTTCGCGGGAGAGCCAGTCGACGGAGAGGTTCTTCTGGATGTCCTTGACGAGGGCACGGGCGATCTTGGCGAGGGTGTCGTCGCCGCCCTCCATCGCCTCGGCCATGTCTCGGTGTGCGACGGCGTCGTAGAAGGCCAACTCGGCGTGGGTCAGCGGCGGGTCGAACCGCTCGCCGCGGCGAGCCTCCGCGGACACCTCCCTTGCCAGGGCCGCGAGTTCGGCGATTACCTGGGCGCTGGTGAGCTGCTGGAGCATGTACCGCTTCATCAGGTCGTTCAGGCGCTCGGTGAAGCTCTCGTTGCGGACGACGTTGTGCTTGGTCACCTCCCGCATCTTCTGCTGGATCATGCGGCGCAGGGCCTCGGTGACCAGGTGCGGGGTCTCCGAGTTCTCCAGATTGCGCAGCTGCGCCTCGTTGAGGCGGGTGATGTCCAGCCGGCCGATCCCGGCCTCCGCGTATAGGTCGGTGATGTCGTCGGCGTCTACGACCGAGGCCGCGAGGGCCTGCAGGTAACGCTGGATCTCGGCGCTGAGCGGCTCCCCGCTCGCCTCGCGCTGGGCAGCGTCGAGCTTGATCATCCATGCCCGGACCTCGCTGAAAAAGGAAATGTCACGACGCCAGTCGTCCAGGTCCTCGCAGCGCTCGGCGATCTCCTTGCTCATCGCGCAGACTCGGTAGAAACGGTCCAGCCGGGCCGCGCTGTCCTTGAAGCGGACGGAAAGCGGCTTGGCGGGGGGCTCGACCTTGTTGCCCGGGTTCTTTGGGTCACGCAGGAAGTCGGCGGTCAGACGCAGCGCGCGCTTGCGAGAGTCGGGACGGCCGGTGTCAGCCAGCCACTCCTTCCAACGACTCCCGGCCAGCAGACCCTTGATGGTGGCCAGCTCATTCTTGACCTCGGTGACTGCCCGTTCGATGTCCGCGCCGAGGGTCTGGTCCTTGCGGTCCTTGTCCGAGTACTCGCGCAGGGCCTTGGTGAGGTTGTCGGTGAGCGGCGCGTAGCCGACGAGCAGGCCGTCCTGCTTGCCGCGGAAACGGCGGTTGACGCGGGCGAGCGCCTGCATCAGGTTGGCGCCCTGCATCGGGCGGTCCATGTACAGGGTGTGGATGGGCGGGGCGTCGTAGCCGGTGAGCAGCATCGAGTGAACGATGAGCAGTTCCAGCTCGTCGTCGGGGTCCTTGGCACGCTTCTGGACGACCTTCTGCTGGGACTTGCGCAGCGAATGCTTGCGCAGGCGCTTAGGGTCGGAGCGGTCGCCGTGAAAGACGATCTTCATGACGCCCTTGTCGACCTCGTCACTAACCCAGCCGGGCCGTCGCTCGGCCAGAGCGTCGAAGACCCGTACGCAAATCTCGCGGGTCGCGCACACGATCATCGCCTTGCCGGGGGCGCCGATGTCGGGTTTGACCAGCTCGCGGCGCTGCTCCCAGTGGGCGATCAGGTCGTCGGCGAGCTTCGCTACACGGTCCTCGGCACCGTAGACGGTGTTCATCGTCGTGGCGTACTGGATAGCGTGGCGACGCTCGGCATCGTCCATGCCCTCGGTGAGGGTGTTGGCCTGCTCGTCGAGCTTGTTCGGGTCGACGCCCTTGGGCAGGTCGACCTTGATGACACGCGGCTCGTGGAAGACGCGAACCGTGGCCCCGTCGTCCACAGCGCGCTTCAGATCGTAGATGTCGATGTACTCGCCGAAGACGGCACGGGTGTCAGCCTCGGCCCTCGAGATCGGCGTACCGGTGAAGGCGAGCAGGGTGGCGTACGGCAGGGCGTCCCGCAGGTGACGGGCATAGCCGTTGAGGCTGTCGTAGTGCGAGCGATGGGCCTCGTCGACGATCACCAGGATGTTGCGGCGATCGGAGAGGAGGGGGTGGGACTTGCCGGCGTCCTTCTCCTCCTTGCTCAGGCCGAACTTCTGGAGGGTGGTGAAGACGATCCCCCCGACGTTGCGTCGCGTCAGCTCGGTGCGCAACTCCTCACGTGTGTCGATCCGGTGGGCCTTCTGCCCGAGCAGGGTCTCGCTGTCGAGGAAGGTGTCGTAGAGCTGATCGTCGAGGTCGTTGCGGTCGGTGATGACGACAATGGTGGGGTTGTTGAGGGCCGGGTGGCGGGCGACTAACGCCGCCGTCTCCACCATCTCCTCCGACTTACCCGCGCCCTGCGTGTGCCACACGACGCCCGCCTGGCCGTTCGTCCGCGACGCCTCGACCACCGCGTCGACCGCGCTGTTCACTGCGAAGTACTGGTGCGGCTTTGCGATGCGCTTGCCGGAAAGGGTCTCGCCCGGCTTGGGCGGCGGGAAGTTGACGAAGTTGCGGGCGAGGGAGAGAAACCGGTCCTGCGTGAACAGTCCGTGCAGGGCCAGGTTCAGCGCGTCGAGGCCGTCGTAACCGGGCTCGTTGGTGTCGACGGGCTTGCCCTCGTGGTCAACGTTCCAGGGGGCGAAGTGCTCGTACGGCGTGAACACTGTGCCGTACTTGGCGGTTATGCCGTCTGAGACCAGGCAGAGGACGTTGTAGCGGAACGCGATCGGGAACTCCGAGACGTACGTCTGGAGTTGGGCGTGCGCAGACTTGAGGGTCGCATTCTCGTCGGAGGCGCTCTTCAGCTCGATGACGGCGAGGGGGAGGCCGTTGACGTACAGGACGATGTCGAAGCGGCGGTGGCTGCCATCGGTGTCCCTGACCGTGACCTGGTTGACGGCGAGGTAGTTGTTCGCGTCGGGGTCCGTGAAGTCGACGAGGCGGACGGTGGGGGTGTGCTCGGCGCCGAACTCGTCGGTATAAGTGAGGCGAATGCCAGTGGTCAGGTACTCGTGGACCTGCTTGTTCTCCGGGTACGCCTCGCGGGAGGTGGGGTCGGTGGCGATTCGGAGGGCTTCGTGGACGGCGGTGGAGGTCAGCTTCGGGTTCAGCTTCTCGATGGCTGCCTGGAGCTCGTCGTGGAGGATCAGGTCGTCCCAGTCGCGGCGGTGGCCAGTGCCGGGGGCCAGGTCCTTGCCAGCCCTTTTCTCCCAGGCGAGTTGCACGAGTTCATCCAGGGCCAAGTGCTCCCACGTGGCCTCGGTCATTTTGGCGTCGAGGTGGGCGGGGGTGTGCTCGCTACCGCTTTCGGTCGTCATACGGCGTCCTCCACGATCTTCTCGGCGTCACGGACGCGGAGCTTGCCGGCCATTAGTTGGGGGAGGAGGGTGTCGCGTAGGGCAGCTAGGGTGCGCGATTCGGCCGTGGCTTGAGCAGCTCTGCGATGCAGTGGCGCAACAGCCCGCGCAAACTCGGCACTGTTCCGTTCACTCGCCAGCCGGATGGTCATGGCCTTGAAATTCTTGCGACTCAGCTCAAGGAAGGTCGACCCATTAGCCAGGCTGATCATTTCTTCCACGCGAGAGCGCATTTCATGAAGCAGCCACCATCGCAGCTCCTCGGTTGGCGGCAGGACGACGATGAAGCCCTGGTTTACCGCAGCGGGCATCTGCGGTAGAGCAAAAGCCCCAATGGTTGCACGAGAGGTCATGAAGATGGACTGTGCTGGATAAAGCCGCGATGCACAGTTTTCCAGCCCTTCACCTGTCACGGTCCTGCCCGTTTCAAACAGATACGGCGCAGACAGAGCGGTTACGTCCGTTGGAGTGGTCCAAGCGATCCCTCCACCCCAGTATTCCTCTGTCTTCGTACTTGGCGTCCCTCCGCCGACAACCGTCGCCGTCGAACCAAACGTGTCGGGGCCGAAGTCCAATCCCTGGGCAGAACTGGCAAATTGGGCGTCCGCAAGTTCAAGTGCTCTGCCCGCGATGCGCTCGTTAACCGTGATCTTTTCATCCAGCACCCCAAGAACGTCGGAAATCGCGCGCTGGATTGCCAACGGTGGCACCGTAACGCTCAATCGCCGCTGTTCCGTGAGCGACACATATGCCGCCATATCAGACTCATTTTCGCGAGCCCGAAGCTGCGCCTTGAAAGGCTCAGACCGAAGGAAAGCATAAAGGTATTGAGGATCGATTACCTCATGGTTCAGGCTACGCCAGAACGTTGTCTGAGGCGAGCAAACGAACGGCGGGCTGGCGGCTGGAGCGAAAGCGACCTTACCCACCGTTCCCTTGTGAGATAGAACTACGTCACAGGGCGCACCAATCCCTTTCCTAACTCTTTCCCTTGCGATTTCGTTGATCTTTTGAGCCGACTCGAAGAGAAGGCGCCCACCCCTCATGTCTGCGGCACGAATGAAAGCCGTTCCGGTGTCCCCGAATTCTGCTGGCCGCGGCCGATACTCGCCATGGTTTCCGTCTTGCACTAGGAGAACACCGTCGGCTTCGAGATCCCTAACAACGCGCTGCCACTCAGCCACCGATCCTCCCCAACTGCTCCCGCACGACCGCATCCAACCGAGCCGACTCATCCAACTGCTCGAAGAGCTCCTTCGTCAGCCGGGCGATCCGCTCCTCCACCGGCTCCGCGTCCGGGTCATCCTCGGCCTCTGCCGCTCCCACGTATCGCCCCGGAGCCAGCACATAGTCGTGCTTCTCGATCTCCTCCAGAGCGGCGCTGTAGCAGTACCCCGGCACGTCCTCGTATGTAAGGCCCTTATCCCGCGCCGACTTGGTGCCACGCCACGCGTGATACGTGTCGGAGATCTTCTCCAGGTCCTGGTCGGTAAACCTGCGCTCGGTCTTGTCGACCATCGTGCCCATCGCGCGCGCGTCGATGAACAGCACCCGGCTCCGCCGGTCCTCCAGCGCCTTCGTGCCCTGCGGGGACTTGTCCTTCGTCAGGAACCACAGGCACGCCGGGATCGCCGTCGTACGGAAGAGGTTGCCCGGCAAGGCGATCATGCAGGAGACCAGGTCCGCCTCGACCATCGCCGCACGGATCTCGCCCTCGCCCGACTGCTTTGACGACATCGAGCCGTTGGCTAGAACCACGCCCGCGCTGCCCCGGTCCCCCAGCTTCGACACGATGTGCTGGAGCCAGGCGTAGTTCGCGTTCGACTGGGGCGGGGTGCCGTACCGCCACCGCCTGTCGTCCGTCTTCCTTGCCCAGTCCGACATGTTGAAGGGCGGGTTGGCCATCACGAAATCGGCCTTCAGATCTGGCAGTTTGTCGTCCACGAACGTGTCCGCCCAGCGGTCGCCGACGCCCTTCGGGTCCATGCCGTGGATGGCGAGGTTCATCTTGGCCAGACGCCACGTGCGCTCGTTGGCCTCTTGGCCGTAGACCGCGATGTCGTGCGTGTGGTCCTTGCCGCGCCGCTTCGCGACAAACTTGCCGCTCTGCACGAACATGCCGCCCGAGCCGCATGCCGGGTCGTACACCCGGCCCTCGTACGGCTCCAGGACCTCGACGAGCAGACGGACCACACTCGCCGGCGTGTAGAACTCGCCGGCCCGCTTGCCCTCAGCCCGCGCGAACTTCTCCAGGAAGTACTCGTAGGTCTCACCCAGCACGTCCTGCGCCGGACGGTCGCCATGCCCAGTGAAGCGCGCGTCGCTGATGAGGTCGACGAGTTCCTTCAAGCGCTTCTGGTCGACGTTGTCGCGGTTGAAGATCTTCGGGAGTACGCCGGTGAGGGTCTTGTTGGCCTTCATCACCTCGTCCATGGCCTCGTCGAGGAGCTTGCCGACGCCGCCCTCCGCACTGGCTGCGTTCTCGGAGATGTGGTCCCAACGGGCCGTCGGCGGCACCCAGAAGACGTTCTTCTCCGTGTATTCGTCCTTCTCCTCCAGGAAGGCCGCCCGGCGGTGCTCGGGGATCTGGGCCAGCTCGGGGTCAGCGGCCAGTTCCTCGCGGCGTTCGGTGAAGGCGTCGGAGACGTACTTCAGGAAGACCAGGCCGAGCACGAACTCCTTGTACTGGGCGGCGTCCATGGAGCCGCGGAGCTTGTCCGCGGCCTTCCACAGGATGTCCTGGATCTCCTTGGTGCTGGAGACACTCAGCAGTTCGCCCTGTCCGGCGGCTGCCACAACTCGCTTGCGGGGTGGCATCGTTCCTTCTTCCGACTCGTCGGTGGGTGGGTGTGGATGGATTACGTGCGGTTGATGGTTCGGGCTTCGCCGAGGGTGAGGGTGCCGTCGGCCAGGCCCGCGATGGTCAGGCGGCGGGCCTCGGCGAGGGCATCGGACTGGGCGCGCAGCAGGCGTTCCCGTCGTTCGGTCTCGGCGAGGAGGGCGTCGAAGCGCAGGACCTCGTCCGGGTCGAGGTCGGGGAGCTGGTACTCCTCGATACGGCGGGCAGGGCGTACCGCGCTGGGGCTGCGGGCAGTGCCACGGGCCGCGCCGAGCAGAGCCGCGAGGACCCGGGGGGTGAGCGGGCGGGTGGCGTCGGCGTTGACCCGGAGAATGCGGGCAGGGAACGCGACGACCGAGAAACCGTCGTGGTCGACGTACACGCCCAGGCGGGGCGCGAGGGTGTAGACGACGTCACCGGGCTCGGTGAGCGCCGCCCGTTCGTACGCCGTCGCCAGCAGCAGGCGGTCGATGCGGCGGTCGCCCACGGGTTGTTCGCCGGTGACCTCCTCGGAACCCAGGACGGTGTGGTGGCCGTCCCGGGTGAGCTGCTTCTCGTCGATACGGTGGCCGGGGAGGCGGGTCACCCTGCGTGCGGTGATCAGCTTGCCGAGGGTGGTGCGCCTGGGCAGGCGACCGACCCTGCGCATTACGGCCCCTCGGTAAGGGCCTCGCTCGTCCTCGTACGTGCGGGTGTCCGCCGTCGCGCGCTCCAGGCGGGCCTCGGCCTCGGCGATCAGGGCGGGGCGTTCGGTGACCTTGTCGGACCAGATCGCGGAGGCGGGCGGCGCAGGTGGGGTCAGGGGACCGCCAAAGGCCCGGTCCAGGTCGGCGACGGGTACCACACGGCCGTAGCGCGGGTCGTGACCGTCGAGTCCTCGGAAGCCTTCTGCCCGCCAAAGGAAGACGTCCTCGGCGAGTCGCATGCGCACACCCGGCGTGAGCTGTTCCGAGCTAATGTCAGCCAGTAAGACCATGCCCTCTGCCTCCCGGACGGGACCGCGTGTGAGCGTCCACAGCGCGGGACGGTAGCCGGGGCGGAAGGGCAGGACCCCGCCGGGAAGCGCGATTACCGACTCGACGATGTTCTCGCGCAGGAGGGCCGAGCGGAGCTGGGCGGCCTCCGTGCTCTTCAGTTCGTCGACAAGAGCGTCGGCCGGTCCGAGGACGAGGGCCGTGCAGCCAGGGCGGAGGAGATAGGCGACGCGTTCGAGCTCCGTCAGCGCGGCGAGTACCGAGCGGTCCTCGCCGGGGCGGTACGGGAGCTGTGTGACGACGATGTCCGGGTCCGCGAAGCGTTCCTCCAGGTCGGAACCGGTCTGCACGTCCAGGTCGAGTTCGCTTACGCCCGCCAGCAGGAAGCGGCGGCGGGTAATGCGGGTAAGCCGGTCGTCGGGGTCGGCGGCGAGGACGGTGACGCGGTCGCGGTCCTCCGTGTCGTCGAGGAGCGCGGCGAGCAGGTCGCCCGCGTTGGCGTGCGGATCAGCGAGAGTGAGGGACTCGCCTCGCTCAAGACGGACGCGGAGGTCGGTGAGCTGGGTAAGCAGGCTCCGCAACTCCGGGGTAACAGCGTCGGCGGTGAGGGAGTCCAGCCCGAGCCGGGAGCGGGCGGCGAGCAGCCACTCGTACGCGCCCCGCTCGTCGTAGGCGGACTCGACCAGGTCCTCAGCGAGGCGGGCGAGTGGGGCCGCCGTGGTGTCGATCGCGCGAAGCTCGCGGAGTACGAAATCGTCCTCGGCGTCGATCCGTTCGGCTCGGCGCAGCAGCGCGGACCAGAGTGCCTCGTCTGCTTCGGCGTCGGGCAGGGAGGCCGGGGAGACGTTCGAGTCGTCGGCCAGTGGCCGGCGGTCGAGCTGGCGCAGGCACAGCAAGCTGCCCAGCGTCTCGACCAGCTGCCACGGCGTGAAACGGTCCCGCAGCGCGATGATGCCGAAAAGGGCCAGCTCGGATCGGAGCTCCTCCGGGGCGGCGTTGCCAAGGCCGGAGGCGATCAGCCAGTCGGTCACCTGCGCACCGTCGAACAGCGGCCGTCCTGAGTTTTCGGAGATGGCGGCGGGGAAGTCCGGGTGGCGTCGGCGCCAGGTGGACACGACAGGGCGCTTCACCCGGGCGAACGTCGCAATGTCGGACATCGACACCAGGAGGGGCGCCGGTGCTGGCGAGCGGAGTGCCGGGTTTGGCAGACCAGTGACCACGGTACGCATCCCCTCCCCCGCTCATCTATCGTCACATCAGCCGCTTCGGCCATCAGGCCGGGCCTTGTCTCACGTCACGGCTCCGCTTGCAGCAGATTCCGCCCGACGCCACAAGACGATACTCCGACCCCGACAACGCGAGTGCAGCTTCATTTGATAATGGCGGTTATCAGACCCTGGATGAGACTCGCCCCATCGAGCTGACTCGACCAGTTGGGTGATTCACATCCGAAGTGCCACTCCCCCGAGAGATGCGACAGAATGACGGATCAGTTTCCCGACTGAACGGCACTGAGGGGGTGGCAGCGGGAAATGGTCGAGCACAGCCGCGGTCCGTCTTGCCGAAAAGGGTTCACTGCGCGGCGCACCTACAGGCCAGCGGCGTTCAACCGCTCTCGGTCCGATGGTTGAGCGCATGGCCGCCGTCGGCGAGAAGGGGCAGACACCCGAGCTCGTGGACGGACCGGGCTGGAGCCGCCCCGGACTGGACGTCGCCGCGGGCCGTTATCCGCTCTCGGTGGAGCGGCATGTGGCGCGCATGGTCGATCATCTGGTCCCCGGGGTGACCACCCAGACGCCGCACGCGCGTTACTACGCACTGCACGGGCTGATCGCGGCGCAAGCCGACGCGGAGGACCTGACGGTCCCGGCCGCCCAGACGCTGCTGCGCCGGGCGGAAGTGGCCTTGGCTGCCGTGTCGTTCGCGCATCATCCGCAGGCTCTGGAGTGGCTGCCGCGTGCTCATGGGATCGATGCCCTGGCCCGGCGGCTGCACGCCGGCACGGTCGCCATGTCCGAGGCCGAGGGCCCGGGCAAGGACGGATACGTGGGTAACTCGTGGGGGTTCTGGGCGCCGTACGCCGGATCCGAGGTCGCGCTCGGCATCCTCGGTGCGGGGCCTATGCCGGTTCCCGGACCGCGGTTGGAGACCGCGGCACTACGAGCTGGGCTGGGCGGGCTGTTCGAACTGGCCGCCGAGGACACGCTGAACGTGGTTGATCTCGCCTCTTTCGGGGACCGGCTGTGCGTGTGCGTGGGCGGTGAGCATCCTGACGGGGCGTGGCTGGCGAACCTCATGTGCGAGCCCGGTGCACCGGCCGAAGCAGGTTCCCGCTCGGCAACACGACGACAGACGATTCAGCTTCTGGCTCGTATGGTCGCCACGCATCCCGTCCGATATTTCACCCGCGACATCGGCCATGTACTCGCTTTCGGCGACTTCCTGATGACCGATCCCGTGACCAGCGGCATCGACGCGGCCTGTGCCTGGCGCGGAGTGGTGTTGCGGAACTACTCCGTCGGAGCCTGGCGCCGCCTGTGGTCCTGGCTCGTGGAGCAGGTCGACGAGCTGGTGCCGATCGAGGAAGTGGCCGACCGCTTCGCCGCGGAGCTTCCCGACATGACGGTGGACGCGTTCCTGTCCTCCCTTCCCGCGACGCAGAGCACGTCCGGAGCGCCGTTGCCCGCCGAGCACGACCTGAGGTGGGCGGGTGATCCCTTGCCCCTCGCCGAACTGCGGGTGCTCGCCACCAATGCCCGTCGGGTGGACGAACTCACCGGTCGGGTCCGGGACGCGTTCCTTGGCCAGCGCGGTGTCGAGCTCGGCCCGGAATGGGTCCAGCGGCGGCTTGACGAAGCGCGGCCCATGAAACTGCGCGATGTCGCCCGCCGACTCACCTACGACCTGGTAGCGCGGTCGCAGCGGATTGCGCTGGCCAAGGCCCGCCGACGTGCTGACGGCACGCTGTGGTTACCGACCCGGCTGCACGAACGGGGCGGGCTGCTCTACCGGACAAGCCAGGAGGGGCGCGGTGACGTCGGGCTACGGCTGGACCAGCTCGGGACCGTCCTGGCCACCTGCGGCGTACTGCACTACCACGACCAGCACTGGTCGGTGACCAGTAGCGGGAGGGCTCTCCTTGACTGAGACCGCACCGGCACCGGTCGTGGTGGAGCCACCAACCGCGTTCGCCTCTCCGCTGACCCTCATCCTCGACGAGGAGCGCACGGGCGCGCGGAACCTGGAAGAAGCACTCTTCCTCAGTTTCACCGCCGATCTCGGCTTCTTCGAGGAGGTCGCCCTCGGCGTCACCCAGGCCACCGGCGCACGCGTCACGGTGGCGGGAGACGTCTCCATGGCCCGGAACGATCCCCGCTCCGTCCGGCGGGCCGGCCGGAGCTATCTCGCCGGTCTGGCATACGTCCACGGTGCCGCGTTCCATCCCAAGCTAATCGTCCTCGCCGGACCGGAACACTCCATCATCGCCCTCGGCTCCGGCAACACCACACTGGCCGGCTGGCAGGCCAACGCCGAACTGTGGACGGTTCTGCGGGTGGACGGCCAGCAGAGTCCCGCCGCGGTTCCGGAGCTCTCGGCATGGCTGCGCGACCTCCCGGAAAAGGTGAGGTTCTCCGCCGGAGTGCCACAGGCGCTGGGTCGGGTCGCAGAACTGCTGGACCGGCTCCACCGCGACAGAACACCCAAGGCGCCACAAGTCCGCGTCGTCAGCAGTCTGCGTTCGCCGATCATCGATCAGCTGCCGCAGGGGCCCGTCGACGAACTGGCCGTGTTCGCGCCCTTCTACGACCGGCGCTCGATGGCACTTCGGCGGCTGCTCGAACGCTTCCGGCCGAGCCGGTTCACCCTCGCATACCAGCCCGGGCTCAGCGATCTCGACAGTCCGTCGGTCGCCGCCCTGGTGAAGGAGTACGACGGACGCGTCATCAGCGACAACGACCAGCGGTACCGCCACGGGAAACTCGTCGAGTGGGTCTCCGAGGGGCAGCGGTGGGCCCTGACCGGCAGCCCGAACCTTTCCGCCGCGGCCCTGCTGCTTTCCCAGGGCGAGGGCGGCAACTGCGAACTCGGCGTCATCACCCCCATTCCCGCCACCCTCCTTCCGGACGGCACCGACGAGCCCGCCGCCCGGCTGCTCACGCCCCCGCCTCTTCCCCGCCCCATCGCCGGTAGTGGGCCGCTGCTGCTCGGTGCCCTACGCGTATCGGACGGCCTGGAGATCAGCGTGGCCCGGCCTCTCTCCGACAACGCTCACCTGGAGTTGTCTCAGGCGGCAGCACCGCCGGAGGCATGGGAGCGCATCGCCGACATCCCGCCCGGGCAGGCCACGCTGACGGTGACGGCTCCGGCTGATGCGGGCAGCCGTGTGCGCCTGGTCGTAGTCGACAGCGACGGCGTACCGAGCTTCGGCAACATCGTGTTCGTCGTCGACCCTGACCGCGCTCTGCGTCGAATGACCCCGGCACAGTCCCAGGCCCCCACGACACGGCCTCCCGACCTGTTCGCGGATCCCCGGCTCGCCGAACGATTCCTGGGCGACCTGGAAACCCTCCGTGCGGGACTGACCCCCACCCCAGCGGGCGTATCCGCGAGCGGCAGCACTGGCGGTGCGGCCGCGACGGCTTCGCTGGATGGCGACGAGGACGGCTGGGAGCGCTATCTGGACGAATGCGCCGGGCGCGTCGGGCATCCGCTCACTCGCTTCGCGCTGGGGCTCCCCCTGCCCACCGACATCAGCACGCCCTTTCAGGACCTGCTGCCCGTCTCCTGGGACGAGCGGTTCACCGACGACATCGAAGCCGCCCTCGACGATGACGACGCCGAGGCCGTGGCAGCAGAGCATGACCCCGAGGCAGCCAGTGCCGAAGCGAGCAGCACCGCCACCCTGCCCGACCTCCGGCAGGCCGACCAGGAAGTCCGCCGTAGATACCGGCGCTGGGTGGAGCGCCTCGTCGCCCTCGCTCCCCAGCTGGGCCCTCCGGAGCGCATGCTCGTCGTCCGGCTGACCCTGTGGGCCGTCGCGGCAGGCGCCTGGTCTCCGGCACACTCCGACTGGCTGCCGCTGCTCTCCCGGGCCGTTCGCGCACTGAACCGAAACGATCTCCCCGAGCGGATCGAGCCGCAGGTCGGCAGCCTCGCCGCAGTCGCCCTGGCCGTGCTCCGAAGCCACGCCCCACGCTACGAGATCACCCCTGAGACGCTCGCCTTCAACGAAGCCTCCCAGGCAGTCGGTCACCTGCTTCCCGCAGTGGACTCCGCGTACGTCGCGGAATACACGGCGCTGCTCGACACAGCCTTCGGCCCGGCCGTCGACCAGGCCGCCGTGCTCGATGTCGCGTCGGACGTTGTCCAGGACGATCCCCTCGCTGACGCCGTATGGTCCCTCGCCGAGAAGGGGCGCGACGTACACCGCCACGGACGACTCCTGCTCCATGTCACCGGCCGCTTCAGCAACCCCGCGCTGGTGGCACTCGAAGCAGTCGGCGCCGCCGAGGATGCGCCCCTCGTCGGGGCCTGGGCCGACTCTGGCTCGGACTCCGGCGGGGGAGCCTGGGCGCTGGTCGTCTGGCGTCGGCCCGACCTCATCGTGGTCGATGCCCGCCGGCCGATTCCCCTCTGGCGGCATTACCGGCTCACCGGGCTGGTAGGCCCCAGAGCCCTCGCCGCACAACGCGGCTTCGAATCCGCCGCATCCGTCAACCACGGTCCCCGCAACCAGCCTTTCGAACTGGCTCAGCAGGTCCTGTTGGACCTCGGCTTGGTCGGACCTCGGCCACCACACTGCGAGCTATAAGCCCGTGGTGAAGCGAGGTGATCGGTACTGATCGACCACCGAAGCGGCAACGGGTCTGAAGCGCTCGGCTGGTCACGCCATCGTTGTCGGTTCCCGGAGGACGCCGGCCTTCGCTGAGATGTCGCGCAGGAGCACCTCCCGCAGGGTGTGCAGCGTCGCGATCTTGGCGACGAGGAGTCGCGCCGCGGCGTGCAGGGGATCGGCCACCGCGTGGAAATCGGTGCGCGTGAACCGGTCTGGCCAGGTGACCTCCAGGCGCTTGAGGGCGCCGGCCGAGATTTCCCGCCCGTTCTGGCCCTGCGCCAGCCGCGCGATGTCGCTGCTCCTGCTTCTGAGTTCGTGGAGCAGCCACCAACCGTCCTCGTCCTCACCAGGTCGTATGGCCACGACGCTTCTGAGCGGTGTTGCTGGTTGGCTCAGCACAGCGATGTGTGCACCGTCGGAACGGGTGCTCAGCAGCAAGGTGCCGGGAGGAGATGCCTCGCCGTCGTTCGATGGACTGCTCAGACGGAACCCCCGGACATGGGGCACCGGGAGGTCGTAGAGATCTTTAGGGGCGACTGCATCGGTTACGTCGGTGGTGGGTTCTGTGCGCAGCGGGGGAAGCGAGCGTTCGGAACCTTTGCCTGTCTTCGACTTGGCGACTTTCGCGAGTGGTTGTGTCTCCCACGGCGGAATCGTCGACGCCCACTCGTCATGAAGGACGTCGGCCAGTTCCACCGCCTTGCGGGCGGCCTCCTGGTAGAGGGCGGTCATCTCCTCGATGAGGCCGAAGGCCCGGTGGTACGCGTTGATGACATCTGGCGGAGGCAGTGGAAACAGCATGCGATGGAGGGTTTCGAGGCTGATGGTGGGCTCGATATGTGCCGTCACGTCCTCGTCGATACGAGCCTTCGCCGTCGGTGTCTGTAGCCAGATACGCAGCCACCGCACTATGTGCGGCTCAGCGCGGATGATGCCGATTGACCTGGTTGCTGTACATCCCGCGTGCTCGGCGGTGACCAGTGCGGAATCGCCCACCCGTCGAACGAGTACGACGGCCAGGTCGCCGTCCCTGAGGATTGCCCGGCTGGGCGGGGATTCGCTGGGCCGATACGCATCGGTCCTGGGCGAGAGGATCCTGCCGTTCTGGACGAACGTCGAGCTGACGGCTCCTGCAGTCTGATCGCCAGTCGCGTCGTCGAGGAAACCGGAAGTGGTGTAGATGCGCCCGTGGATCCGCTCATGATTGATGGAGGTCGTCCGCCAATCCGCTTCACCTGAGGCCACCTGGTCGGCATTGGCTTCCATCAGATCTCCTCCAAGGCGTCCAACAGTTGGAGCTCTAGTGCGCGCATCTGCTCGAACTGATCGGTTAGTTCGAGCTTGAGCTGCTCGACCCGGCTCCGTGTGTCCCGCTCTGGTCCAGGAGGCTCCACGGCGTACGAGGTCGGCATCAGGCTGGACTCCCGGTCGGCGATCTCCTTGGTAGAGCAGCTTCGGGACCAGCCGACTGTGTCGTTGTACGGCGAGGCCGCAGCACCGTTCCCGGAGAGGCCACGCCAGGCCGCCAGGGTGGTCAGGACCGATGCCGTGTTCTTCTCGCCCAGCCTCCGCGCTCTCGAATTCGGGACCGGTTCGAAGGCTCGCCGCGCGTTGATGAAAAGCACCTGCTGGCGGCGGTTCTGGACACCCCAGCCGGGGCGCGCGCTCTTGTCCTTGTTGAGCACCCACAGACAGGCGGGGGCTTTGGAGTGACCGAACACGCGAGGTGGCAGAGCGATTACGCACTCGACGAGATCGTCACGCAGGAGGCGTTCGCGGAGCCTTCGGGTGACGGGCTGTCTGCTGTTGGCCACGCTGTCGGCCATCAGGAAGACGGCACGTCCAGCCGGAGCCAGCGCGTGCGCGATGTGCTGAATCCACGCAGAGTTGGCGGACCCTCTGGACGGAGGCTCCTCCGGCCACCGGGGATCGACCGGGATTGAGGTAGGCGACCGGCGGGCGCCCTGCTCCGACTTGTCCTCCGGTGCCCAGTCGCGCTGGTTGAAGGGAAGGTTGGCCAGGATAATGTCGTGGGGCTCAGATTCGGGCTCCGCGAGGCTGTCCCCGGGCGGGAAGACGTGAGCCGTGATCCCACGTACCGCGAAGTTCATGCGGGCCACCTGAGAGGTGTGGGCGTGCTGCTCCTTTCCCTGCAAGGACATGGTCGGATTCAGCCCGACGCTTTCGCGGACGTAGCGGTGACTCTCGACGAGCAGTCCTCCTGAACCGCAGACCGGGTCCAGCAGTCTGTGCCTGTCACGGGGGACGGCCGCACCGACGATGAGACGTGCCATGTCATCCGGCGTGAAGTAGTGGTTGCCCTCAGCCTGGTCCGCTGAGAGGTCACGGAGGCACTGGTCAAGCAGGGGCCCGACCCTTTCGATGGAACCGATGGCCTGGACGAGAGCGTGCAGGTGTCCTTCGGAACCAGAGGGCGGAACGGGCATCAGGTTCCTCGTGCCGGCGTCAGCACCCTGTTCGTCGGTTAGGGGAAGCCAGTGGCTCAGACACTTGCTCACGGCAGCGCGGATTCCCGAGCCGCGCCCTGCGGGCTGCCCCATCAACCACGACCATGTCGGTACGCCGGTGCCGGGCTCGGCGTGCGCTTTCCGGCTCAGGTACAGCAACCCGAGGACGAGGCGGGTCGCATCGTGGGCGTTCATCAGCCGCGAGAGGTGCGTGCGGTGTCGGCGCACCTTCGCGAGCACATCGTCGAGCGAGGAGGCGCTCTCGGCCTGCACGTGTCCGCCAAGGGCACTCATGTCGCTCACGAGCCCACCACCCCCAGGGCCCCCATGACCACCATAAGGAGCGTCAGGGAGCCGGCGAAGGTCAATGCTCCAGTCTTGAAGGCCGTCGTGGGACGCCCTCCCTCGACAACGGTCATGACACTGCCGACCAGAGCGGCGACAAGCGCTGCGAGGACCGCGATGATCACGTACATCAGCCTCAGCTGCACGACGTGGTTCCTTCCTGAGGTCGGGGGATCTCCCAGTGGACGAGTGAGCCGGTGATCCCTGGCTTCAGGAAGGACAGTAGAAGACGTAGGCCACGCACCGCTGGGTGCACGCCGTTTGGGAATTCTTAGGGCGCGCGCCCGGAGTCCAAGCACTTTCATCGAGTGCACGTAGTTTGGGATTTGAGACAGCGAGTCGACGAGAGGGTGCGTCTGGTCCCCCCACTCACGACCCGAACGGGTAGGCGAAAAGCCTTGCCCCGGATCAGTGGACGCTCTGCACAAGGTTGCACCCAGGGCACCTCGACGATGCCGTTCCATGACCACCAAGGCGGCCTGGTGCGTGCTGGATCTCGCTCACCACCTACGCCGCGTCAGCCTCTGTCGCATCCGCGATCTGAAGCAGCCGGGCCAACTCTTCCCGCCCGCGCCTGATCAAATCGAACGCCAGCGCCGGGGCCGTGTCTGGCGGCAGCGGGGTATCGGTGAGGACGTCCGTAAGGGTGTACCGGCCGAGCAGCCACCGCTGCAGTGCGCGCCAGTCGGCACCCCGGTCAAGCGGTAGGCCGTTCGCCCACGGCAGTGCCTCGTACTGGGTGCCGTCGGTGCCGTCGGCGTGGAGTAGCCCGGAGCGACGCACAAGGCAAGGGAAACAGACGCCGCAGTTGGCGATGGGAGGGCCGCCGCTTCGGCGGGTTGGCGGCTTGCCGCAGCTCAGGGTGGACTCCAGGTCGGACGGGGTGAGGCCCGCAGTACGTCCGGCCTTGCACACCTCGCCTTTCGTGAGCTGTGCCAAGGGGTTGACCACCTGCACCGTGCTCTCCGTGTCGCTCACGGCAGTTACCAAGGCGTTCAGACTGGCTAGCGTCCGCGGGTGCACGGAACGTGTGGAGCAAGCAGCTGAACGCGCGGGTGTCAGAGGCGGATTGAGGGCAAGCTGGCCGTTCTCGGGGATGTGGACGGTGCCCACACCGTGTGCAGTAGCAGCGCGGATCGCGCCCGCCGCGTACAGCAGGCCACGCGTGCGGGAGGAGGTCTCCAGCCGTACCCCCGAGCCGTCGCCCGCCGGGGTCTGGCTCATCGGCAACAACAGCACGGGTCGTGTTCCGCCCAGTCGTTCGACGGCCTTGTACACCCGCTGCTGGAGACGCAGCAGACCGATCTCGCGGAACATCACGAGTAGCAGCGGTCGGGAGTCGTCAGCGCGCGAGCGGGCGGCGGCCCAGCTGAGCGAATCCAGTCCACCGGAGAACAAGGCGACTTCCGAGGCGCGCGAGTCGTCCGGAGAGACCAGCGCCTCTTCGACGTAATGACCGGTAAGAGGCCGGAAGTCCACATTCCATAGGTCCCCGGTGAGGACTTGGAGGAGCGCAGTCATGTGGGTACGGACTGCTGCGCTTCTCCACCGCTCGTGATCCGTTACGGGTACGGCGAGGCTGATACGCCGGGTCCACCGGTCCCGTACCCGGGTCCGGCGTACGTACTTGTCGGCGATGAACGCAGCCCTGGCGACGCGGAACAGATCCTCGGCCCAGTCGGGAACGGGACCGGGCAGATGGTGCCAGCCAGTGATGCGGCGCTTCTTTTCCTGGAAGGTTTCCTCGCCGATCTCCGTCCAGCGGTCGCCACGAGGTCGGTCACCGTGGGGGCCGCGCCACCAAAAGAAGTCGTCGGAATCGGTCACGCCGCAGCTCCCTCCTCTCCGGCGATCTCCTCGGTGATCAGGCCAAGCACCTTTCCGACCGCCCGCGGTACCAGCAACTCGGCGGCCTTGGGCAGTGCAGCCGCCGGATCCTGCACAGCGCCGACCACCGACTGCGCGGTATCCACAGCCTGCGCAAGATCCGTCGCCTCGGCGGACTCCTCACAGGGATTCGGCACCAGGTCCACCACTTTCTCCGCGACCCAGTCAGCGATCCTGCTTTCCGGATCGGTCGCGATGAGCACCGGGACCGCCAGCTTGACGTGCTCGGCGACAACAGACCTGAGGAACTCCCCCACCATGTCGGCGAAGAACACCTGATAGAGGTCGCACAGGATGTCCCAGGTGAACCCACCGCCGCCGGCGCCTCCGCCCATGGCGTCGTCCAGCTCGGGATGTCTGCTCCGGACATCGCGGACCGCCGCGGCCATCCCCCTGCGCACCGCGGCGTCGGCGAGTGTGCCGCCGTCCCCTCCGACCTCCGATACGAGACGTGCAACAAGCGCGTCCTCCGACTCCACACCCTCTGTAGCCAGCGATCCCAGAGCCGCAGCGAGCCGTTCGCCAGCCGCACAGGCCGTGTCGTACAACCCGAAGGCCGATCGATCTGCACGGAGTGTCTCGTGCAGGGCGCTCAGGTGGTCCGCCGCAATCTCCTCCAGCCGCTGATCCGCGTTGCGCGAGTCATCCCGCCAGCGCGCCAGCCGCCTCCCAGCCGAGCTCCACGGATCGCCGTTCGGCCCCTTCCATCGCGTGGATGTCCCCACGTCGCCCCCAACGATGGTTCTCCAAATTGCACTTCGTCCATGGCATCAGACCGGACGATCCCCAGGTAGGGCAGGACTCGGCCAGGGCCTCACGGACCAGCCAGGTGCTGAAACAGCCGGGGGCATCACTTCCCGTGACACCTAGACCTAGAAGCGTGACCAACCGTAGCGCTGAGTCACAGACATCACGCAGATCCCCGTTCAGGACAGGTGCCGGGCTGGCAAGATTGCCCCTTGCGTCATATGCCCTGCTGTTCATGCCCTCTACAGAGGGCTCGCTGACGGCGTATCAAATCAGCAACCTCCGACCGCCCGCACCAGACGACATCAGTCGCCTGAAGGCCGCTAGCGATCCGAGTCCGGACGCAAGTTGTCATCCACCACACGGGCAGTCGGCATACGGGGCGGCCACGCCAGCATGGATTCCGCGGTCGTGCACAGGAACCCGGCGAGCGGAGGGTGAAGCCCATGGCCAAGCTCACGGAGGATCAAAAGCGGCAACGAGCCGCCAAGCGTGCTCTGCGCTCGGCCCTCGAAGCCGAAGCCGATGACCGGCGGCGCCGCGAGCGGGATGAGCAGTGGGAGCGAGAAGGTACACGCCTCAGCAGGGCGGAGTACGTGTCCGGTGAGCCCTGCCGCGGTTGCGGACTGCCCATGACGGATGAGCTGGGGAGCTGGCCACCCCTCTTGAAGTTGTCCGAGGCGGAGAAGCTCGAATACGAGGAAGCCAACCAGAGGTTCCGCGACCGACACACCGACTGCCGGGCCGCCCGGTGGGCCGTCAGCGGTTCTCGGGTAACGCACTGCTGTTTCTGTTGCCCGCCACCGCCGATGGGGCCGAAGCAGCTGGAGAAGCTCGCCAAACCGTTCGCTTCCTGGCCCTCACGGGAAGAACGCAAGAAGGACCTCGATAGTTGGGATCTCACTCTCCGTTGCGACCACGTGGTGCCTTACATTCAGCATCGCGAGAACACCCGCGTCTCCGCCCGCGTCGTCGACTGCCCAGAGTGCGGAGAGCGTCGCGGCGTAGTGAGCAGTGAGCGGGTAGGGCCGGCGTATCGCGATGACGGGACCATCCGTGAGCGGGCGGTAGCTGATCGGGAGCGGCTCGCCCGGGAACTGGCAGCCGCCGAGGTGAAGCTGACCCGTCAGCAGAAGAACGCGGCAGCAACCCAACAACGCATCGCCAAGCTCCAGGAAGAGCTCGGCAGTGAGTCTTGATGAGACGAAGCGCAGGCAGCAATGCCAGGTCATTCCCCGCATCGATTCCAATGGGGTACTGGCGGAGCCCTCGTGTATCGATGTGTCAGGACTCAGCGGCCGAACCGCGCCCCGGCCAGTGCTTCGGCCGGGCAACGGCCGGGTCCGTGATCTGGAGGCGCTTCTGCCGGGTCGGGTCGATCGACGTCAGATAGACAAGACGCTGGCCGCTAGCCGCTGCGAGCTCGGACAAGGCGTGCGGAAGGGCCGCGCAGACAGTGGCGATCGCCGTGCCCAGACCCACCAGGCCACCGTGCTTGTTGTTCTGGCGGTACTCGATGCGATGCAGGCCCGACTGTGCGATGGCCGCCACTTCGAGTGGCCGGCTGAGCTACTTGGTGTCGTTGGTGATGACGACCTCGAAGCCGTCGGCCTTGGCCTTGGCGTACAGCTCAATGTCCTTCGTGCCCGTCCAGCCCTTGAGCTCGTGGACGTGGACGACTTCATGTGCCTTCAGCAGGATGCGCACGATCTCGGCCATGGGACGGGGCACGTTCTCGTCGAGTAGCAGTTTCAAGCGACAACCTGCCGGGGCTCGCTGCTGCCATAGCTGTCGACGTACTCGCTGAAGTCGGCGGCGTCCCGGGCGGCCTCGGCCGTCACGCCTGGGTAGAACTCACCGATCTGGTCCGGCGGGATGCCGTCTCTTACGAGGGCAGCGACATCTGAGGCTGGGATCCTGGTGCCTTGGATGACCGGTTCTCCGCCGCGGACCGACTCGTCGACCGCAACGTGCTCACGGGGGGTGAGCAGAGCGGAAATACTACGGCCGTCCTTATAGAAGGGCGCGAGAACATCCACCATCTGGTGGATGACCACGTTGCCCCCCTTGATCAGGTCTACGGCGTGGTCGGGTTCAGCCAGATAGATCGTGACCGGGCCCGCGACGAGTTTGTACGAGGAGAGGTGCTCCCACTCGCCGAGGTCTTCTCGAAGTGTGTTCAGCGCACGGCGGATCTTCTGCAACGAAGCCTCTTCGCGCAGCTGCACGCAGATGCGGAGTGCGACAACGTCGCGGAACGAGTAGAGGATCGGCCTCTCGCTGGAGATCTCGGGGACGAGCACGGCGCCTTTGGGCCCGGGCGCTCGGCGCCAGTGGGACAGCTGGCGCAGAGTCGCGCCGGAAAGAGCCGCGGCGAGTTTGGGTTCGTACGACACCGCGTGCCTCCTTCCGTCTTCCGCCCCCATCGATATCGGCCTGAACGTACCCCATTCTCCTGGAGGCCACGTAGCACAGAAACCGAGGGGCCCATTCAGGGTGAGCCGGGGACGCCGGACGCACCCATGCCGCACAGGCCGCTGCCACGGGAATCGCCACAGGCCGGCACACGTCCGTGGCATTTTCGGCCACCCACCGGCGGCGCCCGTATGCGCCGCGTAACCTCACGGGCATGGGGGCATCAGTATCCGGTGCAGGTCAGGACGCACGGCGGATTACGAGCATCTGGCCGCTCGCAGCCAGGCTGAGGGCATCCCTCAGTTGGCGCTCGACGGCCATCCGGTCAGCGCGGACTGGGACCCGGATCTCGCCCCTGCCATGACCGCCCTCGGCGTCGCGCTCCATGAGGAGGCCACTCTCGACCTTCTGGTGGACGACCTGTCGCGTCAGACGTAGGGGGCGGCGCCATGCTGGGTTCTGGGGAAGATCGCCAGCGTCCCTCAGCCGGTCCGTCACAGCCGCCAGACGCCTGATCCCGGCCGACCTTGTCCGGAGCGTCAACAGCAGTCCATGGGCGCAACGCGGTGATTCTGGAAGGCCGCCTGTTGCCTCCTGCTGAAGCACTAATGTGGACAAACACGTGTGGCGGAAGGATGGGGCATGCCGGAAGTGCCTGCAGAGAAGAACGAGTTGGCGCTGACGGAGGTCTTGAGACAGGCCGAGGTCGGCGAGGCGGTCGCATCCGAGCTCGAGAAGTGGCAGCAGGCACACGACACGCGGATCGTCTTCGACCGATGGCTCACCCCTGGCAAGAGCAGGGCAGTTCTGGCGGCGGTCGCACTGACTGGCCCGGTCTTCAACGGCAAAGTCGTCATGAAGGTGTGTCCTCCGGGTACGACCACTGGCCGGGAGCCCGGTCGGCACGCCAAGGCACTTGAGGAAGCCCCCGAGGGATTCGCCGAGCGGCATCTGGTCAGGCAGCCAGTTGAACCCGTCAGCGTTCCGGGTGGTATCAAGGTGATGTTCCAGGAGATCGCCGGCGGCAGCATTCGCGATGTCCGGCCGCTCTCGGCCACTCTGCGTGGTCGTGAACTGCCGGAACTCGTCGGGGAGGTGGCGCGCTCGATCCTCAGCGACTGGAACCCTACTCCGACAGACATCCGCCGCATGGCAGTGCGAGACTTCGTTCTGGACCATGTGGGCACCCGGACGGATAAGGACGGCCCGGTCGCGAAGCTGGCCGAGCAGCTGGCCTACGATCCGGTGGACGATCAAGTGCCACTATGGATCACGTTCGCAACCGGTGGGGTCATACCTAACGTTGTTGCCTGGCTAGAACGCCCCACCTGGGACGGCCTGGACAGCGCCCACGTACTCGCGATCCTCGGCCGGGCCCACGGCGATCTTCACGCCGACAACATTCTGCTGCCGATGTCACCAGTCGCGGACGCCACCGCGTACCGGCTGATCGATCTCTCCGGATACCGGGCTGATGCACCGCTCTCCCGAGACCTCACCCACCTGACGCTCGCTCTCATTCTCAGAGAGTTGCCGGAGCTCACGGAACGCCAACGCAGCGTCCTGGCTGAGTTCCTGGTCGATCCTGAGGCGGACACGGATGCCGTGCTCCATGTTGTGGGTCTGGGCAACCTCTCAAATGACATCGCCCAGGCCGGTGAGGTGTACGCGAGACAGCTGTCGATGCCGGACGACTGGCAGGACCAGTACCTCCTGTCGCTGGCGGGAAACGCGCTGCTTTTCGCGACGCGGGACACGACGGTTGGGCTTCAGGAGCGGGCGTGGTGCTTCCAGTTGGCCTGCAGGTCTCTGGGCCGGTTCTTCTCCATGCACGGACTGCACGCGCCCACAGCGACTGCTCCGCGATGCACCCTCACTCGGGCCGTCGAAGCTACTCCACAGGTCTCGGCCGCAGTCGACCGGCTTGCCGAGAACTGCGACCGCTGGACCGCTCTTCGTACGACCATTGCTGTCATCGATTCAGCTGCTTTCGGGGAGGAAGATCTCCAAAAGTTCGCCGGGCTCGGCTGGAACCTGGTCGTGGAGCTCAACCCGGACACCGATGTCGACGGCGGTTGGAAAGCGGCTACCTCCACGGGCGGCGGCCGGATCCACCGGCTCCAGCTGCGTGATCAGGACATGATGTTCGGCCGCAACAGCACCAACTGGATCGCGGCGGCAGGGATCCGCGGCGCGGACCCGGTCTCTCCAACCACCGCCCTGCGCCGCTGGCGCTCCACGTATCTGCCGTTCGTACGGGAGTCAATTGAAGCGCTCAACCGTCACTCAGGGAGGCCAGCGACCGTCGTCTGCTTCGGCGAGGGCGGCAGCGCTGAACGAGCTCTAGTCGAAGCTTGCATCGACGTCTTCGGCGACCGGGCGAGGATTCTCTCGATCTCGGGCACCGGCGAGGGCAGCCTTGCCGAGTACGACGCCGAACTCCTCGCGTGTGAGCCCGCGGACCTTCTGGGCGCGTTGCCTAAGCCCTCGTCGGTTGAGGCGCTACGTCGGCGTCCGAGGGTGCCGGCCGACAAGGGCTTCGTGGATGTCCCCGACGGGTTGCTGTCGCGCTTCGAGGACGCGGCGGTACTGCTGCATTCCGAGGTCGGGGTCGAATCGGAGGCGGGCGAGTACGAGGTGGGTGCCTTTTACCGGGGCCGTCCCATCTCGTGGTTCGAGCTGGACCTCCACCTGGATCTGCCGCGGGCGATCACTGAGGACTTTATCGGCCAGGTGCGCACGGCTCTGGAACAGCGCGACACCCTGCGGGTGATGCTCGCCCACAGCCCCGGCGCCGGGGGCACGACCATCGCCCGCCGGGCGGCCTGGACTCTCAAGGACGAGTTCCCCACGGTCGTGGCCCGCAGCAGCCAGGACGAAGCAGTCCTCTCTCAGCTGGCGTCCGACCTGTCGTCCGAGACGGGAAGCCCTGTCCTTCTCCTGTTGGAGCTGCTCTCTGAGTCCTCCCAGGAGCGTTTGTACGAGTTGCTGCGGGCGAGCAGTGTGCCGGTCGTCATGCTGATCACCGCACGCCGCAGTTCTGTCGGCCACGGTGTCGCCCAGGCGTCGACCCAGCGCAGTCTGCGGGTCGGGGCGATGCAGCGGGACGACCGGTTCAAGATGGCCCGGCACTTCACTGATCTAGTGCCGGACCGAGAGGACGCCCTATTTGAGCTGGTTACGGAGGATTCCGACCACAGCGTTCCGTTCTTCTTCGCCCTGACTGCATTCAACAATGAGTTCGAGGGGCTGCCCGGATACGTCGCCCCGTTCCTCGACCAGATCTCGGACGTCGACCGGGAGATCTGCATACTGCTGGCCCTGGCCCACCGCTTCAGTGGTGTTCCGGTGTCCTCGGACTTGTTCACGGACCTGCTCGGGGTGGCGCCAGCCGACGACGTGGATCTCCGTCTGCATGTCGACGATCGAGTGCTGCCACTTCTGATCGAGGAGAACGACGGAATGTGGCGGCTGTCGCACAGCCTGATCGCCGAGGAGGTGCTGCGTCAGCTGCTGGCACCGTCTGGAGCGACCACGGGTCCAGAGGACTGGAAAGCCGCGCTGCCGGGTTGGTCCGAAACGCTCATCGCTCAAGCTGGCCGGGTCTTCCTGAACCGCCTCCCGGACGACATGAAGATCCTGCTGGACCGCCTCTTCATCATGAGGGATGCCCGGGAACCCGTGGAGTTCCAGCGGACCGGCACTTACACGGAGCTGCTTCAGCAGATGACCGTGCCCGGGCGCAAGCAGGTGATGCATGCCCTAGTACAGGCGTTCCCGAACGAATCGCACTACTGGGGCCACTTCGGTCGCCTGCTGTCCTACGACTCGAGGGACTTCGAGGGGGCCCTGGGCGCGGTGGACAAGGCCATCTTGCTCGCTTCAAGCGACCCGCTGCTGCACCACATGCGAGGCATGGTCTTCCGGAACGAGATCAGGTCCGTGATTGAAAACCGGACCTACTCCCGCCTGGACATGAAGACTCGCGAGGGCCGCATTCTTGAGCTCGTGGAGTCCGCCCGGGCTTCCTTCGACAAGGCCACGGAGCTGGATGACTCCAGCGAGTACGGCCACATCGCCCTGGCTCAGATGTGTATCAAGGTCATCGAGTTCGGGTTCTCGCAGTCCGGAGCCGCCACCTACTCGCAGTTCCTTGCCCGGCAGAGTGCTGGCGCCTATCGGGCACTGCTGGAGGAGGCCGAGAACGCTCTCGACGCGGTGCTGGAGATTCGCGGCTCGGACCGCCTGTCCTACCGGGCGGAGGAAGCGGAGGTCGAACTGCAGAAGCTCTACGACAATTACCAGGCGCTGTTGCAGGGTTGGCGGAATCTCCTCTCCCGCGCCGACGTGTACAAGCCGCCCGTGCGGCGTCGGCTGGCCCGTGCGTACCGCCAGCGCAGCGGGTCGTGGCGCAAGGCGCCGGCGCGTGACGTGCGTCAGGCGGTTGAGCTTCTGAACGCGAACCTCGTGGACAACCCGCGCGACTTTACGAGTCTGCGCGAGTGGCTACAGGCGGCGCGGTTCTTGCCCGCGTCTCTCGACCGCGCGGCCGATTACGTGACCACGTGGGCTCGGACGGAGTCCACCCGGGATGCCCTTTTTTATGACTACGTGCTCGCCTGTCTGCGAGTTCTCGACGGCCAGGACTCGGCTATCGAGGAGTACCGCGTGAAGTTGAACAGGTGCCGCGATCGCACTACTGGCTTCGCCAACCGTCACTCGACCGCCTACGAGTGGTTGGGGGAGGGACAGGAGATGGGTCGGCTGGTCGCCCACCAGGACTTGAAGGAGTGGAACCGCAGAGAGGGAGAACCGCCACCTGCTCATCTGGCTCGCCTGCAAGGCCGCGTTTCCCAGATCAAGAGCCGGGCCTCAGGAACCATCGACTTCGGTCGGGGCATCCAGGCATTCACCGTGCCAAGCCGGGCCGGGCTGGTGCGTGGCGTGCATGAGAACTGGCCTGTTACCGCACTGATCGCCTTCCGCTACGACGGCCCCGAGGCGTGGGCGGTCGATCTCGGTCAGTCTTGATCTGGATGACCCAAGATCCGGCTGCTCAGCCTGAGATAGGCGAAAGTAGCGCAAGAGGCTTGACCGACATCAACGCAGGGAAGCGTCCACGATGCCGCCGCAGGCTCCGCACGGACTACGTCGACACGCTTCGACGCCGAACTGCGGACAACGCACAGAACCGCCGGTTGGTTACTGCCCGAGGGCTGGGCCCCTTGGGAGCCATCCGGGAGCCGACCCGCTCCCCAAACCCCTTCGAATCCGCCCGAGACCGCCACAGCCCAACGCTTTGACCAGGTAGAACAGCCCCCACGCTGGCAAGATCACCACCCGAACCTCATTCGGGACGAAGAGGTCGTGGGTTCAAATCCCGCCACCCCGACAGAGAAGTACCAGGTCAGGGCCGCTTAGGAACATTCCTAGGCGGCCCTGAGTCGTTCTGCGTGTCCAACTGCGACAGTAGCGCCCGCGCGGCCTGGTAAGGACTGTCACACCAAGAGTATGGTCTCTTGTATGGCGACGAAGAAGGTAACCGTGACGATCCCCGAGGATCTCCTGGAGGAGATCCGCGCGGACGCGGCAGAGCGGGGCCTGTCGGCGTACGTCTCCGAGGCACTGCGCTTCAAACGCGACCGGGACCGGCTCCTGGAACTGGTCGACTGGCTGCAGGAAGAGCACGGCCCCGTGACTGAGGACGAGCGCGCGGCAGTCCTCGACGAGTTGAGCGATCTCGACGCCGAACACGAGCGGCGCCGCGCCTCCGGACGGCACAACGCCGGAGAGGCTGCGTGAAGAAGCGAGCCAGTGCGTATGGGAAGAGCCGGCCGCTCCGTGTTTTCGTCTTGGACTGTGAAGCCCTCTCCCTGGCAGTGCGCGGTGACCGGGAGATGATCGCCTGGCTCGACCTCGCGGCGCGGGGGGAGGCCGAAGTGGTGACATCGCCGATGACCCTGGTCGAGGCGTACGACGGCAGAACGACCGAACAACGATGGGACTGGGTACTGTCCCGACTCCAGGTCGCCGGCATCGGGAAGGACGAGGCCCGCCAGGCGCGCCGGCTCCTGGCCGATACCAAGTTGCACGGCCACAAGTACGCGATCGACGCCGTGCTCGCCGTGGTCGCGCGACAGCAGAAGGGACAGGTCACCGTCTTCACGTCGGACGTCGACGATCTGGAGAAACTGGTCCCGGACACGATCGTCGTCAAAAAGGTGTGACAGCGAACGCCGAGCCTGCCTACTCCAGTGGGTAGATGTCCCCGCTTCGCATGCCGCTCTCCTGTTCGGAGCGGGAGCGCAGGCTGCGGGACTTCTCCATGAGGCGCTGCCGCTCCTTCGGGTCGGTGGTCCGCTCCGCCTCATCCGCCAGTTTGCCCGCCTTCTCGCGCATCTGCCGCAGTCGCGCGGACGTCTCTTCTGAGCTCATGATCGGTGTCCTCACCTCGAAACAGGGCACTGCACAACAAAGCCAAGCAAATATGTATGGTCACCGCATCTCGGGAAGGTGCCACGTACACCTGTGGCCCGGTCTGCCGCGACGGGAACAAGCTGTCCGGCCGGCAAGGTTCCATTGGGAGAGGGCCCGGCGCCGCACGGGCGGGGGAAACGGGGGCCACGAGGTCGTTCACCGTGTGCTCGGGCCACGACGGATTCACGACGCATTTCTGCAGAAGGACTGTTGCATGACTGACCGACCCTTGACGCTCATGGCAGTGCACGCACACCCCGACGACGAGGCCACCAGCACCGGCGGGATCCTGGCGCGGTACGCGGCGGAGGGCGTCCGCACGGTGCTCGTGACCTGTACCGACGGCGGTTGCGGTGACGGGCCGGGGGGCGTCAAGCCGGGCGATCCCGGGCATGACCCGGTGGCTGTCGCCGCGATGCGCCGCAAGGAACTCAGAGCGAGCTGCGACGCGCTGAAGATCAGCGATCTCGAGATGCTGGACTATGCCGACTCCGGGATGATGGGCTGGCCGAGCAACGACGCCCCCGGGTCCTTCTGGCAGACGCCCGTGAAGGAAGGCGCCGCCCGGCTCGCGGAGCTCATGGAGCAATACCGGCCCGATGTGGTCGTCACCTACGACGAGAACGGCTTCTACGGCCACCCCGACCACATCCAGGCCAACCGCATCACGATGGCCGCGCTGGAGATGACCGCGCTGACGCCGAAGGTGTACTGGACGACGATGCCCCGCTCGGTGATGCGGCGGTTCGGCGAGACCATGCGCGAGTTCAGTGAGGACATGCCGGAGCCGGACCCGGCCGAGGCCGCCGCGATAGCCGAGATCGGTCTTCCCGACGAGGAAGTCACCACCTGGGTGGATGCCACGGCCTTCAGCGGCCAGAAGTTCGACGCGCTGGCCGCACACGCCAGTCAGGGCGAGAACATCTTCTTCCTCAAGATGGGCAAGGAGCGCTTCGGCGAGTTCATGGGCCAGGAGACCTTCGTGCGGGTCAGGGACACCACTGACGCGCCGGTGCCCGAGACCGATCTCTTCGCCGGGCTGCGCTGACCCGCCCGCCCGCCCGTCCGGACAGGGCCCGGTCCGCTCAGCGGGCCGGGCCCCTGCGGGCTGCCCCGGTGCCTTGTCCGCGCGTCAGCTGATGCCCGGCCAGCCGGCGGGCTTCGCACCGGACTCTTCGCCGTTCGACGGCTTCTGGGATGCCGTCCCGTCCGAGGCGTTCGCGTCCGTGCCGGTGTCCGTGACGGCGGGCTCCTCGGGCCCGTCCGCCTCCCCGTCGACGCCTTCGGGTCCCGTGTCGTTCGTTCCGCTCATGGTCGACCATCCCTCCCTCGTCCCCAGCCGTGATCGGCCGGGCGCGCGGCGCGTGCCCCGCGTTCATCCTGTCTACTCCGGGCGACTTCCCGCGTCGAGGGCAGCGCGCCGTCAAACCCAACTCCTCGTGGCGTCATAGGCGTTACGCTGTCGACTTGGCATGTACGCCATAAAATGCGGTCGGTGGGACCGGTGCCCGTGACCAGGGCGCGGGAGCCGCCGCCTTACGGGGAGCTCGGGGGAAACGGGTATGAAGCGTCCGGTCGCGCGCCTGCGCGTCATGGTCCTCAGCGTCGTCGCGTGCGTTGTCGCAGGTCTGCTGGGGGTGACCGCGGCGGCCGGTACCGCGTATGCGGCGCCGGCCAATCCCAATCCGATCAACTGGAAGGTGGAGAAGCTCTTTTACGACCAGTACGGCAACGACGTCCCGCTGCGCACCGGCCAGGACGACTACACGAGCCCGAGCGGTCAGATGATCGACGGGTTCGGCCGGGTGCACATCCAGCAGCACGGTGTCGTGCCGCCCGCACAGGACATCCAGGCCACCATCGCGAACCCGGAGTACTGCATCCCCGGCGCCGACGCCCGTGTCCGGTGCACGAACGGGGAGACGAACCTCTTCGTGGTCTACAGCCCCGTGCCCGACCCGCGGTCCGGTGACAGTTACGCGTTCGGCATCATCACCGCGTACTACATTCTCCCGTGCTTCGCGCCATCGCCCGGGCACACGCCCGCGTCCGGGCGCACGTCCGCGCCCGAGTCCGCAGCCGGCGTGCATCCGGACTGCGCCCCGTCCGTACCCGCGCTGCCCACCACGCTGACGTACACGGGTCCCACGCGCGGCACCAACGGCAGCCCCCTCACCCTGTCCGCGTCCCTCGTCGACGACCTGGGCATCCCGGTCCTGCACAAGACCCTGGACTTCACCGTCGGTGCGGACGGCGGCGGCACCCCCCAGTCCTGCCAGGGCACCACGGGCCCGGCGGGCACCGCGCGCTGCACCATCGGCGAGCTGCGCCAGCGGTCCGGAGCGGTGACCGCCACCGTGACGTTCGCGGGCGACGACGGGTTCAAGCCCTCGTCGGCCACCTCGTCCCTGGCGCCCCAGTCGCCGACCGCGGTGAAGTACACCGGGCCCGCCCAGGCCGTCAACGGCCGTCCGCTGACGCTGTCCGCGACGCTGAAGGACTACGCGGGCAGCCCCGTGCCCGACCAGACGCTGAGCTTCCGTATCGGCACGGGCGACGCGGCCCAGGCCTGCCACGCCGCCACGGACGCCTCGGGCGCGGCCCGCTGCGCCATCGCCGATCTGCACCAGCCGCCCACGTCCGTGCCGGTCACGGTGGCCTTCGCAGGCGCCGACGGGTACGAGCCCTCGTCGGACTCGGCGACCGTGGCGGTCAAGTCCCCGACGACGCTGAAGTACACCGGCCCCACCCGGCTCGCCAACGGAACGGCCGTGACGCTCTCGGGCGTGCTGAAGGACTACCTCGGCGCGCCGGTGGCCGACCGGTCCGTGCGGTTCGTCCTCGGCGAGGGCACGGCCGCCCAGTCCTGCGAGGGGACCACGGACGCGGCGGGCACCGCCCGGTGCACCGTCGGACGGGCCGACCAGCCGCTGAACGACGCGGCGACCGTCCCGCTGCGTGCGGCGTTCGCCGGCGACGCCCACTACCTCGCGTCCAGTGCGAACGCGACGCTGCTCCTCGAGTACTACACGGGCCGCGCGTACGGACTGTCGGCCGAGCTGGCGCTGCCGTTGCTGCCTCCGGTCGCGCTGCCCCCGCAGCCCGACACCGGCCGCGTCCGCACGGCTTCCGCCGGCAGGACGGCGCCGGCGTGCACCACCGCCGTCCAGGCGCTCGTCCTCACCGCGGACGGGCTGTGCCCGTCGGTCACCACCACGCTCGCACCCGGGACGTCGACCGCCGGGTCCCGCGTCGCCACGGCCACCATCGGCCTTCCTGGCCTGCCCGTGATCGGCGTCTCGGGGCTGACGGCCACGGCGACCAGCACCTGCGAGCGTGCGACCGGCAGCGCCCACCTCTCCCTGACGATCGGCGGCAAGGCCGTCACCGTGCCGACCGCCCCGAACAGCGGGATCAGCCTCCCCGGCGGCAGCCGGCTGGTCATCAACGAGCAGCAGCCGGTCTCCGGGGCGTCCCAGGGGATCACGGTCAACGCCGTGCACCTGGTCGTGGCCGGGGGCGTCGGCGACGTCGTTCTCGGCTCGGTCACCAGCGCGGTCCACAACTGCGCCGCGTGACGACGGAGAATGTCACCCGTGGACGTGAACGAGACCCGGGACGAGTACGTCGAGCGCTTCCGCGCCCTCGCGCGCGAAGGGCTCGACGAACTCTTCGCCGCGAGCCGGCCGCCGGGGCTGGTGGGCGGGCACCTGGAACGCTTCGCCGTCGTGGCCGATGAGGCCTCCGCCCACGCGGAGACCGTCTTCTCCTTCCGCGGCCGGCGCTTCCGCTACGAGCGGCAGATCTGGCCGCCCGACTTCCCGCTGGAGATCAAGACCGCGCTCTACGTGGAGCATCTGAGGGAACGGGTCCTCACCGGCCGCTACGACGCGGGCGCGGAGCCCGGCGCCGACATCGGTCTCTGATCCTCAGCCCCGGTCGGCGGGCAGCCTGTCCTTGGCCCTCCGGAACTCCTCGTCGGTGATCACGCCGTGGTCGCGGAGCTCGGAAAGCTTGGCGAGGTGCTCCGCGCCCGAGACACCCGAGACGCCCGAGACGCCCCGGCCGCCGGGGGCGCGCATGCTCCCGGATGCGCCCGACGCGCCCGACCCCGGCTCGTGGCCGGCCGCGTCGCGGATGTAGTCCCTCACCGCCGCCTCTTGGCGCCGCGCCTGCTCGATGTCGCGCCGGCCCATCGACTGGCCGCGTGCGATGACGTAGACGAGCACCCCGAGGAGCGGCAGCAGGATGACCAGGATCACCCATCCGGCCTTGGCCCAGCCGCCCATGTCATGGCTGCGGAAGATGTCGTTGATGACCTTGAAGAGCAGGAAGAACCAGAGGATGCAGAGGAAGAGTTCCGCCATGGTCCAGAAGACATTCAGCAGCGGGTAGTCGTGCATGGCCACTCCTGTTCAGCCGGCGGTCGCGTCCATACAGCGTGAGCCGGCCCCCGGCCGGGGGCCACGCGGGCGCCGCCGAACCGGTGAGGCCGCCGCCGCGAAAAGGGCTGGCGTCGGCGGGTCCGGCGGCTGAGGATGTCATTGCCGCTGTCGGCATCGTCGGTTCCACCGCCTACGGGCTCGCCCGGCCGGGTTCTGGCATCGACCGCCTGGGCGTCTTCGCCGTCCCCACCGAGGGGTTGCACGGTTTGCACCGGCCTCAGGAGAGCCATGTGACACACGAACCCGACCGCACCGTGCACCAGGCCGCGAAGCGGGCTCGGCTCGCCCTGCGCGGCAACCCCACGGTGCCCGAACTCGTCTGGCTGTCAGACGAGTTGTACGAGGTGCGCACCTCCATCGGAGACGAGCTGATCGGCATCCGGTCTGCGTTCCCGTCGGCATCGCGCGTATGCGCGGCCTATCTCGGGTACACCACGCAGCAGTTCAAACGCCTCTACGACCGTCGCGGTAGCAGTTCCTCCGCGGACGTCCACCGCCGCACCGCCAAGCACGCCCGGCACCTGCGTCGCCCCTGCCACCAGGGTTACCGGCTCTACGCCACGGGCAGGCCCGACATCCGCGTCGACGATCCTGACCTCTACTTCGCGTTCGGCGAGGCCCCCGTCGAGGCGTGGCTGCGGCGTGTGCGAGCTCAGCACTGCACCCGGGAGAAGACCGATGCGTGACCAGCTCCGCGAGGCCGTGCTCTTCGACATGGACGGCACGCTCTGCGACGTCCGCGGCATCCGGCACCTGCTCGACGGGCCGGGCCGGTTCGCCGCGTTCCACTCCGCCTCCGTGGACTGCCCGCCCCACCCCCACGTCGTCCAGGCCGCACGTGAGGCGCACGCCGAGGGGCTCGCCGTGCTGATCGTCACCGCGCGTGAAACGCGATGGCGCAACCACACCGCGATGTGGCTGGCCCTCAACGATGTGCCCTCCGACGCGATGTGGATGCGTGCACGCGGCGACTACCGGCCGGACTTCGAGGTGAAGCGCGACATCCTCGCCGGAATCCGCACCCGGTACAGGCCGGTGGCCGCGTGGGACGACAACCCGGCCGTCATAGAGCTGTGGCGCGGCGAGGGCGTGCCGGTGCACGTCGTGCCCGGCTGGGACGACCACCGGGGATGAACGTGGTCCCGCCGGGCAGCGGCCAGGGCCGCTGCCCGGCGGGACCTGGTGGCGTGGAGTGCCCCGTGCCCGCCCTCGCCGTCCGGATCTGCACGTGGTGGTGTGCTGTGTGGTGTGCACCGTCACCTGTGCGCTGTGCTGAGCTGCTCTGTCAAGGGGGAGTCGAACCCCCGCGCTGCTCGCCGCACACCAGGAGGGAGCCGGATTGACCGCCGGCCCGCGGTGTGTGCACGCCTCCGGACTGCTACCTGCTTCCACGCCGTCACTGCCGGTTCACTCCAGCAGGTCCGACTCCCAGTTGGCCCGCTGGATCCGTACGTCGATCTCGCGGATCTCCCGCGCGAGTTCGTCTGCCTGCGCACGCAGGTGCCCGACCGGAAGCGCGGAGAGCATCTTCAGCTCGGACCGCAGCTGCCTGCCCATGCCGCGCTGGTCGCGGCCGGCCGCCGCGTCGGCCGCGTCCGTGACCACCCGGTGGCGCAGCCGGAGTACGTCCCTGCGCGCGAGTGCGTCGGTGAGTGTGATCCCCTCCCCGATCGTCGAGGAGGAATTGGTGCGGTTGATCCCGCGGATCAGGCGCTCCAGTTCGTCGAGCACCCGGCCGGCCTCCTCCAGGAGCTCGGCGGCGTCCTCGGGGGCAGGTTCGCCCTCCTGGTAGCGCGCGTTGCCGACGATGCGGCTGCGCAGCTGCTCGACCCGGCGCGTCGCGTCGGCGCGCAGGGCCAGTCCTTCGGCAAGCTTCATGTTCCTCCTCTCGTCGCTCATGAACTCGAGTATCCCCAGGCGTGTGTTGGGCCGCACTCGGTTTTCCGGCGTGCGCCTGCCGCGTGGCTCCGGCACGCCTCGGCCGGGCGGGAGCCGTGGAGGGCTCCCGCCCGGCCGAGGGCGGGGACTGGTGGGGGCGGGTCAGGAAGGCAGGTGCCAGACCTGGTTGGTGCCGCCGGTGCAGTCCCAGATCTGCAACTGGGTGCCGGGTGTCGTGGACCAGTTGGGATCGTCGAGGCACTTGTTCGCCTGCGGGTTGTACAGTGCGCCGTTCGACTGCGGTATCCACACCTGTGCCGCGGTGTTGTTGCAGTCGTACAGCTGCACCAGTGTGCCGTCGGCAGTGCCGCCGCCGGTGATGTCCATGCACTTGCCCAGCACGTGCAGTGTGGTGCCCGCCTGGACGAAGGTCCACTGCTGTGCGCCGGTGCCGTTGCAGGTGTAGATCTGGATCGGGTTGCCGTTCGCCGTGCTGGACGAGCGGTCGTCGAGGCACAGGCCGCCGTAGCCCGTGACCTGCTTGCCGTTGGACGGGGGCGGGGTCGAGCCGCCGCCGCCCGTCGTGTACGCGGCCACGTACCCCACACTCATCGTCCCGCCCGAGGTGGTCGACGAGCTCGGTGTGGTGCAGCCGCACGCGCCGTTCGGGAAGCCGCCGCCCATCGCCAGGTCGAAGATGATCGACAGGTTGTGGTCGAACGCCTGCTGCCACGTCGAGGCGCCGACCTGGCCCTCGCTCACACTGAAGTACTGCGTGCCGTCCAGGTAGAACGCGATCGACTCGTTGGAGGTGTTCGTGCGGTCGAGGATCATCGAGTACGTGTGGTACCCGGTCTGGCAGCCGGAGCAGCCACGCAGGCCGCTGCCGATGCCGTTGCCCTCGTTGCAGACGCCGCCCGGGTACGTGCCGCAGTGGATGGTGCCGGCGACATCGGAGAGCGCGTTGACGTCCTCCATGATGTCGATCTCGCCGTTCTCCGGCCACTGCCCGTCGCCCAGCATCCAGAAGGCCGGCCAGTAGCCGGAGCCGTTGGCGGGGCTGGGCTGCTTGATGGATGCGGTGACCTCAAGCTTGCCGCCGGCCGGGGCGCCGACGTTCGCGCTGGTGGTCCGGATGCGTCCGGAGGTCCAGCTGCTGCCGCTCTTGAGTGCGGTGATGTCCAGGTGCCCGCTGCCGTCCAGGTGGACGTTGCCGCGGGAGTTGGTCATCGTCTCGATCTCGCCGGTACCGAAGCTCGATCCTGGTCCTGTGTCGTACTTCCAGCTCCCCGACGGGCCGCTGCCGGAGCCGCCGGAGAAGTCGTCGCTGAAGATGGTGTTCCAGCCCGAGGGCGGCGGGGGAACGGTCACGGCGTTGGCCGTGCTGGGGAAGGCGAAGAGCAGGGCCAGCAGGCCCACCGCCACCAGCGCCGTCTCACGGCGCAGGCGGGCGAGGAACGCGCACGCGTCTGCGAACGCGCCACGTCTCCCGGGTCTCTTGGCGTGCTGGGATATCGATCTCATGAGCGGCTCCACTGATACGGGTGGGGTGCCGCCGCGGGGGACAGTGAGAACGACGCGTCCGACGGCGGGTGGTGCGCTGCGCGCTGCACGATGGGGAGTAAGTAGCCGCTCGTGCAGCCGAGTTGTGGTTTCCCGCCTGCGGAACGGCCGTCTGTTCGGTGGCAGTATGTTGGTCTGGGCCAATCGCGTCAAGGAGTCGCGAGCCAACTGTCCGCCCTCATCCGGAACCCGGCGCCGGCGCTTCGGCTGCGGGTGGAACCGGCATGGCCGGGCAGCCGGGCCCCGGTGCCGTCGGTGCAACCGGAAGGGCGGGCGTCACCAGTCCAGGGCGTCGCCCATGGACTGCTGCCAGTACGTGGTCTTGAGCGAGTCGTCGATGTGCACGCCCTTCGCGGGCAGCGGCGGGTGCGCGCCCGTACCGACGCTCTCGTTGCCCGAGCGGCCGTGGAAGTAGACGGTCAGGGACTTCTCGGTGCGCCCGTTCGTGCCGCTGCCGTCGCCGGCGGACAGGATCGCGGCGGCGTAGCCGGACCGGCCCGGGTCGAGCGTGACGACCGCCTGGGGGATGGAGTCCTCGATGGCGGGCGGCTCGGCCTGCGCGTCGCCGAAGCGCAGCGACGGGTACGTGTAGAGGTAACAGGGCCTGTCGCCGGTGTTGGTGACCGTGATCAGCAGGTGGTTCAGCGGCCTGCGCACCGGGGACGCGACGGTCTTGGTGTTGGAGCCCTGGCAGGTGACCGCGCCCCGGTGGGACGAGGGGGGCTCGGCCGCGGTTTCGGCTGCCGGACGCGAGGCGTCGGGCGTGGCCGGGTGCGACCCGGCCCGGCGCCCTGCGGAGGAGCCCGAGGCCGCCTGGGAGGCGGACGGCGTGGCCGCGGGGGCGCCCGTGGCGGATGAGGCGGTCACGGAGGCGTCGGTCGAGGCGCCCTCGTCCTTGACGCCCGTTCCGCCGGAGCACGCGCTCAGGGACAGCGCGGCGAGCACGGCGGCCGCGGCGGCGGCGCCGAGGCGGGCTCCGGGACGGGCGCCCAGGGCACCGGAGTTGCGGATACGGGCGTTTCGGATTCCGGACATGCGGTCGTGCCTCTTTCGCTGTTCAGGTCAGTGCGGTGCTTTGATGGCCTGAGCTTGTGGGGTAATCCGTCCCAGCCGCCATGACCGGCGGGCAGTCGGGGACACTGGAACGGCGAAACGTGCTCTGAGCTGGGGGGACACAGCACCCCTGGAACGCGCGAACGGGACGCTGTGCGAGGGAGGAACGGGTGTCAGGGGCAGCAGGGGCTGGACGGACGGAGGAGTTCGCGACGCTGCTGCGGGAGCTCAAGGACCGCTCCGGGCTGAGTTACGGGGCCCTCGCGAAGCGGCTCCACATGAGCACGTCGACGCTGCACCGCTACTGCAGCGGCAGCGCGGTCCCGAACGAGTACGCGCCGGTGGAGCGCTTCGCGCGGGTGTGCCGGGCGACGCCGGAACAACTCGTCGAACTGCACCGGCACTGGATCCTGGCGGACGCGGCACGCGGGCGGCGCGGCGAGCGGGCCGCACCGGCGGAGTGGGCGGCGGCGGAGGGTGCGGCGGAAGCGCCCGCCGCGCCGGACCCGGCGAACCCGGGCCCGGCGAACCCGGCCGTGGCCGCCGGAGCGGTGTCGGACACCGCGACAGCCAGCACGGACACCGCCGCGGGCGGGCCGTCGGAGCCGAATCCGGGGCAGGGGCAGGCGCAGGGGCAGGGGTCGTGGACAGGCAGCGCGCCGGTGGCGGGAGCCGGGCCCTCGGCGGACGCCGGCAGGACGGCCGGCGCCGGATCGTCCACGCACGCCGGCTCCGCCGCGTCCGCAGCGCACGGTGCGGCGCCCGCGGCCCGGCGCCGCCGCCGCCGCCGCATGATCGCCTCAGCCGCCGTGGCCGCGGTCGCGTGTGCCGTGGTGCTCGTCGTGCGTCCGCCCTGGGACGGCGGCAGGAACGTGGCGCGGGAGCGGCCGGCGGCCGGGGCCGGCACGAACGGTGGCACCGACGGCGCCGCCGGCCCGTCCGCCACCACGTCGCCGCGTGGACGCGGCCGCACGCCGTCCCCGTCCCCCTCCGTCTCCGCCTCGCGGTCCCGCACGGGCGGCACCGGCGCCTCGGCGGGCAGCCCGCGTCGCGGCGGGGCGCCTTCGGGGGCCGGCGTAACCGGCGCCACCGCGCCGACGGTCGCCGTCCGCCCGTTCGTCTACGACCAGCCGTGCAGCCAGCACTTCCTCGTCAACAGCAAGCCCGAGCAGGTCGGGCCGCCCGCGAGCGAGCAGGACGCGCCGCGGTGGGCAGCCGCGTACGGGGCGGCGTCCTCGG
The DNA here is from genome assembly GCF_000721265.1 of Streptomyces sp. NRRL F-5126. Taxonomy (GTDB): domain Bacteria; phylum Actinomycetota; class Actinomycetes; order Streptomycetales; family Streptomycetaceae; genus Streptomyces. The sequence continues at coordinate 648,147 of NZ_JOFZ01000001.1, forward strand.
GCGGGCAGGAGATCGCCATCACCGTCCAGGGGACCGGCACAGGCACCGTCGTCCTTGAGGCATTGCACGTACGCGTCCTCAGCAAGGACGCGCCGCTCGCCTGGAACGACTACGCGATGGGCGTCGGCTGCGGTGGCAACGTCGAGACCAGGTCGTTCGACGTCGACCTGGATGCCGGCAGCCCGACGGTCACCGTCAAGGGCGGCCAGAGCGACTTCCCGTACAAGGTCAGCGAGTCGCACCCGCAGGTCTTCTACGTCACCGCCCACACGAAGGCGCACGACGTGCGCTGGGAGCTCGGCCTCGACTGGTCGAGCGGCAACCGAAGTGGCACGCTGCGCATCGCCGACCACCGCGCCCCGTTCCGCACCAGCGCCGACGTCGACCGCCCCGGCTACGACTACCCGCTGGGCGGCGGCGACTGGATCAAGCGGGTGAGCTGACGGTCCGCGCGGTACGGGCGCCGCCCGCCGCGGGCCGATGCCGCCGGTCCGGCGAGCGTTTTGACGGTCGGTACGATGACGCGCGTGACCACCCCGTACCGGCACGAGCGCGGCGCCGAGCGGCGGCCGCCCCGGGCGGCGGCCGAGGAGCGCGTCTGGTACGCGTCCTACGGGTCCAACATGCGGCGTGCGCGCTTCGAGACCTATCTCTCGGGCGGGCGTCCGTCGGGCGCCGCCCGCACCTATGCCGGGTGCCGTGATCCCCGGCCGCCGGCGGACTCCCGCCTGATGCACCTGCCGGGTGCGCTGTACTTCGCCACGGAGAGCGACGTCTGGACGGGCGGCAGGGCGTTCTACGACCCGGACGCCCCGGGCAGCGTGCCGGCGCGCGCCTACCTGATCACCGGGGGGCAGTTCTTCGACGTCGTCGCCCAGGAGATGGACCGCGAGCCGGGCACGGGCCCCGCCATGGATCCGACGGCGCTGGCGGCCCTGCCGCCCGGGGGAAGGCTCCGGCTCGGCGGCGGGCGCTACGAGACGCTCGTGCACGCGGGCGACGTCGACGGGGTGCCCGTCCTGACGTTCACCGCGCCGTGGTCGATGGGCGACGTCGCGGCGAACCCGCCGTCCGCCGCGTACCTCGCGCACCTGGCGGGCGGGCTCGCGGAGGCCGGGGCCGGGGACGCGCGGGCGGTGGCGCGGTACCTGGCCGGGTGCCCGGGGGCCGCCGGGTACTGGGACGAGGAGGAGATCGCCCGGCTGGTGTGACGGCGATGACGGCGCCGGGACGGGTGCCTGTGGATGGCCGCGGGGAGTTGTCCACAGGCTGGGGGTGAGGCCGCCGCGGTGTCGGTGGGCTGGCGCAGAATGGAGCCATGACTGAGATCACCGACTCCGCCAGTTCCCCGTCGGCCGATGTGCCCGACTGGGAGAAGCGCTTCCGGGCGCCTCGGGTCTCCCTGCCCGACTGGGCGGAGGATGCGCCCGACAACGCGTTGTTCGTCTCCAACGCGACGGGCACGTACGAGCTGTACGCGTGGGATCGCGCGACGGGTGCGCGGCGGCAGGCGACGGACCGGCCCAACGGCACGACGGACGGCGTGCTGACGCCGGACGGCGCGTGGATCTGGTGGTTCTCCGATACGGACGGGGACGAGTTCGGCGTATGGAGGCGCCAGCCCTTCGGCGGGCGGCCCGCCGGCGAGGCGGACGAGCCCGCGGTGCCCGGGCTCGCGCCGTCGTTCCCCGCGGGGCTCGCCCTCGGGCGCGGCGGGCTCGCGGCCGTCGGCCGGTCCACCGACGAGGACGGCACGACGATCCACGTGGTGCGGGTGGACGGCGGGGAGCCCGCCGAGATCTACCGGCACCGCGAGTCGGCGAGCGTGGGCGACCTGTCGTACGACGGCGATCTGCTGGCGATCGAGCACACCGAGCACGGGGACGCGATGCACTCGGCGCTGCGCGTGGTGCGGCTCGACGGGTCGCGTGTCGCCGAGCTCGACGACACGGAGGGCGGCACGCGCGAGCTTGGCCTTGAAGTACTCGGTTTCTCGCCGGTCGCGGGGGACAGCCGGCTGCTCGTGGGGCACCAGCGGCGCGGGCGCTGGGAGCCGATGATCTGGGATCCGCTGACGGGCGAGGAGACCGACCTCGCGGTCGAGCTCCCCGGCGACCTGGGCGCGGAGTGGTACCCGGACGGATCGGGGCTGCTGATCGAGCACAGCTTCGAGGCGCGCAGCGAGCTGTGGCGCTACGACATGGCGAAGCGCGCGCTCGTGCGGGTCGAGACGCCGGCCGGCTCGGTGTCGGGCGCGACGGCGCGGCCGGACGGGAGCGTGGAGTACCTGTGGTCGTCGGCGGCCGTGCCGCCGTCGGTGCGGTCCACCGCGGGCGGCACGATCCTCGACGCGCCGGGGTTCACGGCGCCCGGGTCGGTGCCGGTGGAGGACGCGTGGGTGGAGGGCCCCGGCGGCCGCGTCCACGCGCTCGTACAGCGCCCGTCCGGCGCGCGGGGGCCGCTGCCCACGGTGTTCGAGATCCACGGCGGCCCCACGTGGCACGACAGCGACGCGTTCGCGGCGGCGCCCGCGGCGTGGGTGGACCACGGGTTCGCGGTGGTGCGGGTCAACTACCGGGGCTCCACGGGGTACGGGCGCGAATGGACGGACGCGCTCAAGCACCGCGTCGGCCTGATCGAGCTTGAGGACATCGCGGCGGTGCGGGAGTGGGCGGTGTCGTCCGGTCTTGCCGACCCGGCCCGGCTGGTGCTGTCGGGCGGCTCCTGGGGCGGCTACCTGACGCTGCTCGGCCTCGGCACGCAGCCGGACGCATGGGCGGCCGGGCTGGCGGCGGTGCCGGTCGCCGACTACGTGACGGCGTACAACGACGAGATGGAGGCGCTGAAGGCGATGGACCGCACGCTGCTCGGCGGGACGCCGGAGGAGGTGCCCGAGCGGTTCGCGGCGTCGTCGCCGCTGACGTATGTCGACGAGGTGAGGGCGCCGGTGTACATCTCTGCGGGGCTGAACGACCCGCGCTGCCCGATCAAGCAGGTGGAGAACTACGTGGACCGCCTGGCGGCGCGGGGCGCCGTGCACGAGGTGTACCGGTACGAGGCGGGGCACGGATCGCTCGTGGTGGAGGAGCGCATCAAGCAGGTGCGGCTGGAGCTGGACTTCGCGCGCAGGCACGTGGCCGCGCGCGCCTGAGCGGGCGCGCCCGCGCGCCTGTTTGCGCCGCAGGCGGCCGGGCGACGCGGCCCGGCGCGGCTCCTTCGCCCGTGCGGGGGAGCGCCGTCATACGGACGAGGCGTCAGTGCGTGCCCAGGCGCCGGGCGCGGCTGACAGCGGATCTGTGGTGCGCCGGCCGCGCTCAGGCACGTGGACGTACGCGCCTGGGCGGCGCGCCGCCGCATGGCGCGCGCCGCGCGCGTGTGTGCGCCGCGGGCGGCCCGGGCGACGCGGCCCGGGGCCCACGGTGTGTCCGCCCGGGCCGTGGGCGGTCGCCGTCACACGGGCGAGGCAGGAACGTGGGCACCGCGGGCGGATGCCGTCGTGCGGGCAGCGGCCACCCGCGACGGCGCGAGGCTCGGCGTCGCCGCAAGCCGGGCGGCCACCACGGGTGACGGGCGGGACGGGTGCCGGTGCCGGGTGCGAGCGTGCGCGCCGGGGACGGTGCGCGATGCGGTGCCGCGATGCGCCCAGCAGCGGTCCGCCGGGCCAGGGCTCGGCCGGGCGGCCGGATGGCCGGGCGGGCCGACGCGCAGGCACCCCGCCTGCGGCGGGGTCAGGCGGCGGTTTCGATGCCCAGGGCCGCGTCCCTCGCGGCCTCGGCCTCTCGCCGCACCAGGCGGAACCACATGTAGAGGACGAAGCCCGCGAAGACGAACCACTCGCCCGTGTAGCCGAGGTTCTGGAACGCCTTGAGGTCGAGGCCCGTGTTGGCCGGGGCCGCGGCCGGGACGGGCGTCAGGCCGCCCGCGGCCTTGTCGGCCGTCACCCAGGCGTCGTACACGCCGTACGGGACGATGTTGACCAGGGACGCCGCGCTGATCATGCCGACCTCGCCGCGGGGCAGGCCGCCGCTGGTGATGGCGCCGTCGCTGTCCGCCGTCTCCGACGGCTGGAGCGAGCCGACGATGTCGACCTGCCCCGCGGGCGCGGCCGGGGCCTTCGCGCCGTGGGGCAGCCAGCCGCGCACGACCGGGAGCGCCTTGCCGCCGTCCGTGCGCAGCATGGTGAGCACGTAGGAGCCGCTCTTGCCGTCGAGCCGGCGGTCGGGCACGAGGAACTGCTCACCGTAGTGGCCGGTGACCTTCGCCTGCCGCCCGGAGCTCTGCTGCGTGACGGGCAGGAGATCGGCCAGCGGTGCGGCCGCCTCCTTTGCCGGGTCGGGCTTGGCGTCCGCGGCGTGCTGCGCCTGGACGCGGCCCTCGAAGCGGCTCAGCTGCCAGATCCCCATGAAGACGCAGACGGGGATCGCCAGCAGAGCCAAGACATTGATTCCCCACCAGCGGGGTGTCAGCAGGAACCGGTACACACCACCACGGTACGGAACCCGTCCGCGCCGCGAGTGCCCGGGTGGGCCCGTGGGCCGCACTCGTGCACCGACCTGCACCGACCTGCACCGACCTGCACCGACCCGCGACGCGGCGGTCAGGCGGCCGGCTCGTTCACCGGGCCCGTCTTGTAGATCGTTCCGGCACAGGCGTTCTGGATGGTCGTCTGGGCCTTGTCCGCGCCCGGTTCGGGGACGTGCGAGACGGACACGCTGCCCTCCTGCGTGCCGCCGCCCGTGCCGTCCCCGCCGTCCGCGAGCAGCTGCGTGCCGAGTCCTGACCCGCCCGCGCCCGCGTCCGAGCCCGTGCCCGTGTCCGCTGCCGCGTCGGTCTTCGAACCCGGGCTGCCGCCCGGTGACTGCGGGTCCTTCGAGGGGTCGCCCGACGGGGTGGGGTCCGGCGAGTCGCCCGACGACGGGCAGGTCTCCGACGGCACGAACGCGAACTTCAGCTCGTAGGCGGCGTCGGGCGCGAGCGCCACGGGCGCCGTGTCGTTCGACGTCTCAGGCAGCTGCGTCGCCGGGTCACCCGGCGTGTGCTGGACCACGGTGATCTTCGCGGGGTCCGCGGCTCCGGACGCCGCGAAGCCGACGGAGTCGCCGCCGTCCACGGCGCACTTCCTGTTCGACACGTTCGCGACGTGGAAGCTCCCGTACACGGTGCCGTCGGCCGTGGGCCGGCTCTTGGTCGCCGTCACGCCCAGCTGGTCGGCCGCGCAATTCGGCAGCTTCACGCCGAACGTGGTCATCGGCGACGAGCCGCCGCCCGCGCCCGCCCCGCTGCCGCGCGACGCCGCGCTGCCGTGCGGCTTCGGGTGCGCGTCGGCGCTGCCGCGTCCCGGCGTGCGCGCGCCCGGGTCGCTCCCTCCGGCCTGGCCGGCGTCGAACGAGCGGCCTCCGTCGGGGCGTGTGCGCGGCGGGGCGGACTCGTCGCGCCCGGCGGTGACCGTTCGGTGTCCTGACCCGTCCGCCGCGTCCGCGACGTGCAGGAACGCCGGCACGGCCGTCCCGAGGAGCAGGACTGCGGCGGCGACGCCGACCAGCGCCTGCCGCTTCCTGGCGCGGCGCTCCGGGACCGCCTTGCGCAGGTGGTCGAGGGCGTCGTCCGACGGTTCGAGGTCCTGGACGGCGGTGAGCAGCAGCCGCCGCAGGTCGAGGTCGCCGTCGGCCCCCGTGTCGCCGCCCGGCGCCTCGCCGTGCCGCGCGTCGGCGCCGCCCTCGCGGGACGCGCCGCCCTCGCGAGGCGCACCGCCCTCGCGGGACGCACCGTCGCCGGGCCGCCCCGCGCCCGACGTGTTCCGCTCGTTGTCCGGATCCTTGTTCACGATCCCGTTCCCCGCCGTGTCATGCCGTGGCCCCGCCTCATGCCGTGGCCTCCATGGCGATCCTGAGCGCCGCGATGCCCCGGGATCCGTACGCCTTCACGGAACCCAGGGATATCCCCAGCGTCTTGGCCACCTGGGCTTCCGTCATGTCCGCGAAGTAGCGCAGCACGAGCACCTCGCGCTGCCTTCGCTGGAGTCCGCGCATCGCCTTGATCAGCGCGTCGCGCTCCAGCTGGTCGTACGCGCCCTCCTCGGCGCTCGCCATGTCGGGCATCGGCTTCGAGAGCAGCTTGAGCCCGAGGATGCGGCGCCGCAGCGCGGAACGCGACAGGTTGACGACCGTCTGGCGCAGGTACGCCAGCGTCTTTTCCGGCTCGCGCACCCGGTTGCGCGCCGAGTGCACGCGGATGAACGCCTCCTGCACGACGTCCTCGCACGAGGCCGTGTCGTCGAGGAGGAGCGCGGCCAGTCCGAGCAGCGAGCGGTAGTGCGCCCGGTAGGTCTCGGTGAGGTGGTCGACGGTGGTGCCCACAGCCATCGCGTCGTCAGCGCCCTCGCCCGCGGCGCCCGCGGCGCCCGCCGCGGTCGTCCGGCCGCCGTCCGCCCGTGGCGCTCCACGAACCCCCGGCACGGCGGGCATGGGCGCGATCACCGGCAGCCCGCCGGCCGCCGCGCTTCTCGGCCTGCGGGCAGGGCGTGCCGCCGCGCTCCTGAGCGGGCCGATCGCCGGGAAGTCGAGTACCTCTGCCACGCTTGTTGGACACTCTGCCCCCCGGCAGGGTTGTACGCGCACACCGCCGCTTCTGACGCCGTCCCACTTGACACCATGCGTCCCCACTCTCCCCCGATGCCCCGGTTTCGGCCGTCGCCTGACAAGGGTGACGGTGTAGACGTCCCGGGGAGGACCAGCGGTTGCGGGACTCACACAGAAAGTCGGACCTGCATACTCCGACACGGCGATGCCGCAGTTCAAGGGGTACAGAACCGGGGATTACTCACGGGACGTTCACAAGTTGGACACAGCATTTCGCTTGCCGGGTGGGCGATTCGGGCGGTTCGCCCCGTCAGGCGCTCACTTCCGCCGCGATCGCCTCGGCGATCTGCGCGCTGTTGAGTGCCGCGCCCTTGCGCAGGTTGTCGCCGCAGACGAACAGTTCGAGCCCGCGCGGGTCGTCGAGCGACCTCCGCACCCGGCCCACCCATGTGGGGTCCGTGCCCACCACGTCCGCCGGAGTCGGGAAGTCGCCCGCCGCCGGGTTGTCGAACAGCACCACGCCGGGGGCCGTCGCCAGCGTCTCGTGCGCACGCTCGACGGTGATCTCCTGCTCGAAGCGCGCGTGCACCGACGCCGAGTGGGCGGTGACGACGGGGACGCGTACGCACGTCGCCGTCACCGGCAGGTCGGCGAGGCCGAGGATCTTGCGGGTCTCGGCCCTGATCCCCATCTCCTCGGACGACCAGCCGTCCTCGCGCAGCGCGCCCGACCACGGCACCACGTTGAGCGCGAGCGGCGCCGGGAAGGGGCCCGTCGCGTCGCCGACCGCGCGCCGTACGTCGCCGGGGTGCGTGCCGAGCTTCGTGTTCGCGACGAGCGCCGTCTGCCTGCGCAGCGCGTCGACGCCCTCCTGGCCCTCCGCGCTGACGGCCTCGTACGACGAGACGACCAGTTCGCGAAGCCCGAACTCCGCGTGCAGCGCGCCGACGGCGACGATCAGCGACAGCGTCGTGCAGCCGGGGCTCGCGACGATGGAGCGCGGGCGCGTACGCGCGGCGTGCGCGTTGACCTCGGGCACGACGAGCGGCACCTCGGGGTCGCCCCTGAACGCGCCGGAGCCGTCCACGACCACGGTGCCGCCGGCCGCGGCGAGCGGCGCCCACCGCGCGGCCACGTCGTCCGGCACGAGGAACACGGCGACGTCCACGCCGCGCAGCGCCTCCTCGGTGAGCGTCTCGACCTCGGTCTCCACTCCGCGCACGGAGAGCTTGGTGCCGGCCGTGCGCGGCGACGCGAGCAGCTTGATGTCGCCCCAGACGTCCGCGTGCTGGGACAGGATCTGGAGCATCACCGCGCCGACGCCCCCGGTCGCACCGACGACCGCGAGCGTCGGCCGCCCGGTCATCGGCCGCGGTCTCCGTACGCGCAGGCGCCGCGGCCGGTCATCGGCCGGTGCCCCCGTACACCACGGCCTCGTCCGAGTCGGTGTCGAGCCCGAACGCCGTGTGCACGGCGCGCACCGCCTGGTCGACCTCGTCGGCGCGCGTGACGACCGAGATGCGGATCTCGGAGGTCGAGATGAGCTCGATGTTCACGCCCGCGTCCGACAGTGCCTCGAAGAACCCGGCCGTGACGCCGGGGTTGGTCTTCATGCCGGCCCCGACCAGCGAGATCTTCGCGATCTGGTCGTCGTAGCGCAGCGAGTCGAAGTCGACGACCGCCTTGGTCTTCTCCAGCGCGTCGATCGCCTTGGCGCCCTCGGCCTTGGGCAGGGTGAACGAGATGTCCGTCAGGCCCGTGGACGCGGCCGACACGTTCTGCACGACCATGTCGATGTTGATCTGGTTGTCGGCGATCGCCCGGAAGATCTGGGCCGCCTCGCCCGGCTTGTCGGGCACGCCGACGACCGTGATCTTCGCCTCGGAGGTGTCGTGGGCGACACCGGAGATGATGGCCTGCTCCACCGTGCGGTCCCCTTGTGGTTCGTTGCTGACCCACGTGCCCTGGAGTCCGGAGAAGGACGAGCGGACGTGGATCGGGATGTTGTAGCGGCGCGCGTACTCGACGCAGCGGTGCAGCAGCACCTTGGAGCCGGAGCTGGCGAGCTCCAGCATGTCCTCGAAGGAGATCCGGTCGATCTTCCTGGCCTTCTTGACCACGCGCGGGTCGGCGGTGAACACGCCGTCGACGTCCGTGTAGATCTCGCAGACCTCCGCGTTGAGCGCGGCGGCGAGGGCGACGGCGGTGGTGTCGGAGCCGCCGCGACCCAGCGTGGTGATGTCCTTCTTCTCCTGGGACACGCCCTGGAACCCGGCGACGATCGCGATGTTGCCCTCGTCGAGCGCGGTACGGATGCGCCCCGGCGTGACATCGATGATGCGCGCTTTGTTGTGGACGGAGTCGGTGATGACACCCGCCTGGCTGCCGGTGAAGGACTGGGCCTCGTGGCCCAGGTTCTTGATCGCCATGGCCAGCAGGGCCATGGAGATCCGCTCCCCGGCGGTCAGCAGCATGTCGAATTCACGCCCGGAAGGAATCGGTGATACCTGCCCGGCGAGATCGATCAACTCGTCCGTGGTGTCGCCCATCGCCGATACCACGACGACCACTTGGTGGCCCGTCTTCTTGGCATCGACGATCCGCTTGGCGACCCGCTTGATGCCTTCGGCATCGGCTACGGAGGAGCCTCCGTACTTCTGCACGACAAGGCCCACGTGCGCTCCTCGCTCATTCCGTTGGTGCGGTCGTCTCAGTCTAGCGAGCGGCTGGACGACACTCCGGACATATCACCTGACGAGACGACGCGCTCACGACGTGATCAACCGGAGGGCCCCGGCGGCCACTCGGCATGGATGCATGCCCCGGATGGGCCGAGCCACGCCGAAGGTAACCCACTTCACAGGAACGGGACGGTCCGCGCGGGTCCGCGCCCCGCGGGAGCGCGCCGCGCGGGCGCCCCGCGCGCCGGTGCGAGCGGCCTACGCGCCGCGCAGCCCCAGCGGGCCCGCGATCTCCTCCGCCATGACCTGGCCCGCCTCCTCCGCCAGGGCGTCGTCCTCCGCCGTCAGGTCCTGGTCGGTGTCCAGGCCGTCGAGTGCGGGCAGCGGCTGGTCCATGCGGACGTGGGCGACCAGGGACTGCAGCGCGCGCAGCGTCGCCGAGGCCGTGGAGCCCCAGCTCGTGAAGTACGAGAACTGCCACCACCACAGCGCCTCGGTGACGCGGCCCGCCCGGTAGTGCGCCAGGCCGTGCCGCAGGTCCGTCACGACGCCCGCGATGTCGTCCGAGATGCGGGACGGCACGGACGCCTTGCGCGGCTCGTACGGGTCGAAGACCTCCGAGTACACGTCGACCGGGTCGAGCAGGACGGCGAACCGCTCGCGCAGCTCGTCCACGTCGGGCTCGGGTCCGAGGTCCGGCTCGTACCGCTCGTCGGGGACGATGTCCTCGTGCGCCCCGAGCCGGCCGCCCGCCAGCAGCAGCTGGGAGAACTCGAGCAGCAGGAACGGCACCGCACTGTCCGGCTCGTCGCCCTTGGCGACCTCGGTGACCGCGACGATGAAGCTTTCGATCTGGTCGGCGATCTGGACCGCGAAGTCGTCCGGGTCCTGGTGGCCTGCGTGCAGCGTTGCGTCAGACATCGAGCAGTCTCCTCCCCTCGAAGGCACGCCCGAGCGTGACCTCGTCGGCGTATTCCAGGTCTCCCCCAACGGGCAGACCGCTGGCCAGGCGCGTGACCTTGAGCCCCATGGGCTTGATCATGCGTGCGAGGTACGTGGCCGTGGCCTCGCCCTCCAGGTTGGGGTCGGTCGCGAGGATCAGCTCGCCGACCGCTCCGTCCGCGAGGCGCGCGAGCAGCTCGCGGATCCTGAGGTCGTCGGGGCCGACCCCCTCGATGGGGCTGATCGCGCCCCCGAGCACGTGGTACTTCCCGCGGAACTCGCGGGTGCGCTCGATGGCGACGACGTCCTTCGGCTCCTCGACCACGCAGATCACCGCCGGGTCGCGGCGCGCGTCCCGGCAGATCCCGCACTGCTCCTCCTGCGCGACGTTGCCGCACACGGAGCAGAACCTGACCTTGTCCTTGACCTCCATGAGCGCATGGGCGAGGCGGCGCACGTCCACCGGCTCGGCCTGGAGGATGTGGAAGGCGATCCGCTGCGCGCTCTTGGGACCGACGCCCGGCAGCCTGCCCAGCTCGTCGATGAGGTCCTGAACCACGCCTTCGTACAACGGATGCCTTCCTTCACGCCTTCGTTCGTACCTTGTTTCGCGCCTTGTTTCGTGCCTTGTTTCGTGCCTTCGCCAGTACACCCTGGCGAATCCCCGGTAAGGCCGACGTCAGGCCCGCGGCCAGGGGGTCAGAGCGACAGACCCGGCATCCCGCCGAGGCCCTGCGCGAGCGGCCCGAGCTTCTGCTGCTGGAGCTGGTGCGCGTTGTCGTTCGCCGCCTGGACCGCCGCGAGCACGAGGTCGGCGAGCGTCTCCGTGTCCTCGGGATCGACGGCCTTCGGGTCGATGACCAGGCCCTTCAGCTCGCCGGAGCCGTTGACCACGGCCTTCACGAGGCCACCGCCCGACTGCCCCTCGACCTCGGTCGCCGCCAGCTCCTCCTGCGCCTGCGCGAGGTCCTGCTGCATCTTCTGGGCCTGCTGGAGCAGCTCCTGCATGTTCGGCTGACCACCACCGGGAATCACGGTCACTCCTGGCATTTCGACGACAACAATCCTGTGAGGCGAGCCTACGTGCTCCCACGGCACCTCGCTCCACCCATGGGAACCAACTCTTTCGAGTGACGGCGGCCAGGAGCGGGCGCGCTCCTTTACCTGATCACACGCCTCCTGCGGGGGAAGTTCCCCGGAATCGGTGCGCCACGCCCTCCGTTCGGCGGTAGGAAAGTGCGATGCGCCACGTCGCGTGACCCGCGTACACCGCGCCCGTGCCCCGTGCGCACCGCACGACGTGCGGTATGACGTGCGGATCCCGTACTCGCGTGCGGGATCGCGCCGGGCGGCGCGTGCGGGATCGGGTCGCGTACGAAGTCCAGGCGGAATCCAGCGTCTGGATCCCTCGAACCGCTAAAGGAGTGCCCCGGTGAGCCAGCCGGAGATGCAGCCCGGAGGGTCAGGCCGGGAGGACGAGTTCACGGACGCCGCGGGTACGGAAGCCGCCGGCGACAGCGACAGCGGTGCCGGCGGTGCGGGCAGCGCGGGCGACGGCGGCACGGGCAGCGGCGGCACGGGCGGCGGCAGCGCCGGAACCGGGGATTGCGCGCGGGACGACCTGGTCGGCGGGCCGTTCCCGCTGGGCGACTGGGGCGAGCCCGCGGCGCGCCTGAACGAGCTGTACCGGTGGGTCGAGAGCGGGGCGCTGCGCACGGTGCGCTGGTACCTGGCGGACCGCGTGCGCCGCAGGCTCGCCGCACGCGCGCTGCGCGGCGGCACGGCGCTCGGCGCGGTCACGGGCGTGGCGCTCCCGCTGCTCGACCTGACGGGCAGCGCGCCCGGCGCGGCGAGCTGGGGGTGCGTGGCGCTGCTGCTGGGCGGCGCGTGCCTGGCGTGCGACCGGTACTTCGGCGTGACGTCGGGCTGGATGCGGCACGTGGCGACCGCGCAGGCCGTGCAACGGCGCCTCCAGACGCTCCAGTTCGACTGGGCGGCCGAGTCGGTGCGCGAGGTGCTCGGCCCTGCGGAGGGCACGGCGAGCGAGGCGGCCGAGCGGTGCCTCGGCGTGCTGCGCCGGTTCTGCGAGGACATGACGGAGCTGGTCAGGGCCGAGACCGCGGACTGGATGGTGGAGTTCCGCGGGGGCGTCGGTACGGGCGCGATGCTGCTGCAGTCGGCGCCCGCGCCCCGCGGCGAGCGCCCGGCGCCGCCACCGCGCGCGCTCACGCCGGGGGCGCGCCCCAACATGCCCCGCCAGCGCCCCCCGGAGCCGCGGTAGCCGCGCGGGGCGCGGCGGCTCTGCGGGGTCGGGCCCGCGGGACCCGTGCTCCCTGCCCGCCGCGACCGGGTCGCTCGGGCGCACGGCTTGCTTAACGGGCCACCGGGATACGCGGGCTTCGGTAACCGCCCGGCAGACGACCGCCGCAGGCCCCGCGGGGGCCCGCGGGTGGCCCGCGGGGGCGCGTCCGCAGTGCGGCCCGTGCCATTTGTCATGGGCATCCGATGACGAATCACTGATGTGTCCGCCGCTCGGGCGCGGAAGCCTTCCTGGTGTTCACCGTTCGAGCGCCGACGCCGGCGCGACCACCGGCACCGGCCTTCAGTGAAGGGACCCTTCCGTGAGGAACCCTCTCGTGCGCCCCTCGCCGCGGCGGCGGCGCAGTCCGGCGCTCGCGCTCGCGGGCATCGCATGCCTGGCCCTGGCGGCCCTGACGGGCTCGCCCGCGTCCGCATCGACACCCGCGTCCGCGCTGCCGGCGGCCCGCGGCGCCGGCGAACCCGTCTGCGGCAGCGGCGCGCTCGCCGCCTTCGGCTGCGAGGCCAGGACCGTCACCACCGGCAGCGGATCGCACGGCGTGCCGCGCGGCGGCAGGCCCCTCGGCTGGGGAGCGGACGATCTGCGGGCCGCGTACCACCTTCCCGCGCACTCCCCGCACCACGGCACCGTCGCCATGATCAACGTGGGCCCCGACCCCAAGCTGTCCGGTGACCTCGCCACCTACCGCGAGCAGTACGGCCTGCCCGCCTGCACGGCGGCCAGTGGCTGCCTGCGCCAGATGGACTACCGCGGCGGTCACGCGCTGCCGCCGCCCGCCACGGACGCCGACAAGCAGAAGGCGCAGGCCCTGGCCATCGAGACCTCCGCCGACGCGGAGATGGTCTCCGTGACGTGCCCGTCCTGCCGCCTGCTCGAGGTGCAGATCCCGTTCGGCGAGGGCCCGACGGACCCCCACAAGGCCAGTGGCTACGAGCGGTACGCCGGCGCCTTCGCCACGGCGGTGCGCTCGGCGATCGCCGCCGGGGCGGACGCCGTCAGCATCTCGTACACCATGCCGGGCGACGAGCGCATGCTGCACGGCCCGATCGCCGAGGCGCTCGACCACCGCGGCGTGGCGATCACCGCGGGCTCCGGGGACGTCGGGTTCAACGGAAACGGCGACTCCGCCACGGTCACCACCGCGGGCGGCTTCACCGGCAGCGCCGCGGTGTGGCCGCAGGCGCTGCCCACGGTGACGTCCGTCGGCGGCACCACGCTCGTCAAGCAGGGGCACCGCTACGCGCAGGGGGCATGGGCGCAGGCGGGTTCGGGGTGCACGCCCGGCGTCAAGCCCCCTGAGGGGCAGCCGGCCGCGGTGTCGCGGCTGTGCGAGGGCTCGCGGGCGAGCACGGACGTGTCGGCGGTCGCCGAGAACATCGCCATGTACGACTCCTACCGGCCCGCGGACCACGCCGCGGACGCCGGCTGGCTCGTGATGGCGGGGACGAGCCTGTCCGCGCCGCAGATCGCGGGGATGTACGCGGCCGGCGGCCACCTGCGCGACGTGCACGGCCCCAACACCCTCTACCGGGCGCCGTCCCGCGCGATCTCCGACATCACCTCGGGCGCCAACCTCATCCCTCCCGTGTACAGCGGCACCGACGGCCACTGCTCGGCGGTCTGGGAGACGGCACAGCACAAGCCGCTGACCGACTTCGGCGACCGGATGTGCCAGGCGGGACGCGGCTGGGACGGTCCCACGGGCCTCGGGGTACCGCGAGGGCTCGCCGCCTTCTGAGGCGGCCGGGGCACCGCCGGGGCTCGCGGCCCGGCCGCGCTGCGGCAGGCGGGGCGCGCTGGGCGCGCCTGTCGCCTTCGCGCACCTGCCGGCCCTGTGCGGGAGCGCACGGGTGATCGGCCAGGCAGCGCGCAGGGGCTGATGCGGGCGCCCAGCTGGGGCGCCCGCATCAGCCGGTTCTACGGGTCGACCAGGCGTACCGTCGTGCCCGCCGCCTCAAGGGCCGTGAGTTCGGGCGCCGGGGCCGTCCCGTCCGTCACCACCACGTCGAGCGCCGTCGCCGCCGCCACGTGGGCCAGGGCCGTGCGCGTCAGCTTCGCGCCGTCCGCCACCGCGATCACCCGCCTCGCGGACCGTATCGCCGCGCGCTTGACCGCCGCCTCCGCCAGGTCGTACGCGGTCAGGCCGTCCGCGACCGTCAGCCCGCAGCAGCCGATGACCGCCGTGTCGAACCGCAGCGCCGCGAGCGACGCCTCGGCCAGCGGGCCCACGAGCCCGAGCTCACCCGGCCGGGCCTCGCCTCCCGGCAGCAGCATCGTCAGCCCCGAGGCGCCGGCCAGCGCGTTCGCCGTGTGCAGGGACAGCGGCATCACCGTGAGCCGCCGCCCGCGCAGCGCCCGCGCCACCTCGCGGCACGTCGTCCCGCCGTCCACCACCACCGCCTCGCCGTCCGCCACGAGCCCTGCCACCTCGGCCGCGATGCGCCGCTTCACGTCGAGGCCCTCGTCCGCGCGCAGGGCGAACGGCGTCTCATCGCCGCGCAGCAGCAGGCTCCGCGCCCCGCCCCTGTACCTCTCCAGCACGCCCTGCTCGGCGAGCGTCTCCAGGTCGCGCCGTACCGTCATCTCCGACGCGCCCGTGAGCTCCGCGAGATCGGCGACGCTCATCTCGCCCGCCGCACGCACCGCGTCCGCGACCTGCCTCAGCCGGTTCACCATCCCCCCATTGAACACGTTTGGCGTTCGATAACGCCAGTTTGGAACACACGAGATGTGCGATACGTTCGTCTCATGACGAGCCCGCAGCGCACCCTCCGCCTCGCCCGCCTCGCCACTTTCGCCTACTTCGGCCTCAACGGGTTCGTGCTCGGCATGTGGGTCGTCCACATTCCGGCCATCGAACAGCGTGCGGGCATCAGCCACGACGTGCTCGGCCGGCTCCTCCTCGTGCTCGGCGCCGGCGCCTTCCTGGGGATGCGGCTCGCCGGTCCGCTCGCCGACCGCTTCGGGGCGCGCGCGGTCGTGCCGGCGAGCGGCGTGCTGCTGGGTGCCTCGCTCGTCCTGCCCGGTGTCGCCACCGGCGCGTGGGCGCTCGGCGCGGCCCTGCTCGTGCTCGGCTTCTGCAACGGCTGCCTCGACGTCTCCATGAACACCCATGCCGTGCAGGTCGAGCACCGCTACCCGCGCCCGATCATGTCCGCCTTCCATGCCGTCTTCTCGCTCGGCGGCGTCCTCGCGTCCCTGGTCGGCGCGCGCACGATCAGCTGGGGCTGGAGCGTCCCCGCCACTCTGACGGGCATGGGCGCCTTCGGCGTGCTGGTGGCGCTGGTGATCGCGCCCGCGCTGCTGCCACGCGAGCGGGGCGCCGGCGGGGCTCAGGACGGTGTCCGGGCGGACGGCGACGGCGGGGACGGCACCGGCAGGCGCGGCCGGCGCCCGGTGCCGCCCCGGATCTGGGCCCTCGCCCTGCTCGCCTTCATGCTCATGCTCTGCGAGGGCGTCGCCAACGACTGGAGCGCTCTCGACCTGCGTGACGTCCTCGACGCTCCCGCCTCCACCGCCGCGTTCGCCTACGGCGCGTTCGCCACCGCCATGACCGTGGGACGCCTGCTCACCGACCGCGTCGCGGGCCGCATCGGCTCCGTCGCGGTCGTCAGGTCCGGCGCCGGGCTCGCCACCGTCGGCCTGGCCGCCGTGGCGCTCTCGCCGTGGATCCCGCTCGCCCTGGCCGGCTGGGCCGTCTTCGGGATCGGCCTGTCGGGCACCGTCCCGCAGCTGTTCAGCGCGGCCGGGCACGCGGACCGCGAGGCCGCCGGCGCCAACGTCTCGCGCGTGGCAGGCCTCGGCTACCTCGGGATGCTCGCGGGCCCCGCCCTGATCGGCGCGCTCACGCGTTACGTGCCGCTGAACGCGGCGTTCCTCGTCCCCGTACTGCTCTGCGCGGTCGCGGCGGCAGCCGCGCGGATCCTGCGGCCCCGTGTGGACCCGGTCCTGACCCCGGGTCCACACGGCTCGCTGCCCGGCAACTCGGCGGAGCAGCGGCCCGGCGGCGGGACCACCGTCGGCTGACGACCAGCCGACGGTGGCCGGCCCGAGCCGGCGGTCAGCCCGAGCGGGCGGTCGGCCGAAGCCCGCGGTCAGCTGAAGACGATCATCGACCCCTGGCCGAGGCTCTTCGTCGCCGCCGCGTGCAGGCCGAGCCACACGTGCCTCTCCCTCTCGAACGGGCCTCCGCCGTCCCCGCCGCCCGTCGTCGCCCTCTCCTCAAGCGTCGTCGGGGCGGCGGGCGGCAGCGGCGCCGGAGGCGGGTTCCTCGGGTCGATACCGATCGACGGGGCGACCAGTTCCAGCTCCCGCAGCAGCCCCTGCGTCGAGCCGAGCGGCCCGCCGCCTTCGAGCAACTGGTCGTTGGACAGGGGCGCGGGGAAGTCCACGGGCACGTACGCACCCGCGTGGTCGAAGTGCCACACCAGGTGCGACTGCTGGGCCGTCGACTCGAACATCTCCAGCAACTGCTCGTAGTCGCTGCCCAGTTCGCCGACGGGCGTCAGCTCGAGCCCGCACACCTGGAGCAGGTAGGCGCGCCGCAGCAAGTGCAGGGCGTCGTAGTCGAACCCGGCCGCCGGGGCGACGTCCCCCGACAGGCCGGGCATGTACGCGAACACGGGCACGGGCGGCAGCCCCGCCTCCCCCAGCGCCTTGTCGTAGACGGCGATCTCCTCGGAGAAGGGGGTGTCGGGGCTGTGGCACAGCACATCGACAAGGGGCACCAACCACAGGTCACAGGCCAACGGGTACTCGCTCTCAGGCGGTTCCCGCTCCGGGATCCGCCGGGGGACGTGGACGTCAGGCCAGCGTAAGGTGCCGCGCCCAGGACGCGAAGAGCGCGGCGCGCGCCCGCCTCACGCCGCCCCGCCGGCCGACGCGCCCTTCGGCTCCGCGGAAGACCGCACCAGGGAGTCGGCCCACTTCAGTAAATGGTCGTTGTACTGCCCGATAAGCGCCCTGCTCCTGGCCGCGTCCCCCGCGGAAACCGCGGCCACCACCTCCTCGTGCCCGCTCCACAGCCACCGCCTCGCCTGGGCGTCCTCCCGCAGGAACGGCACCGCGAACACCCATGACTTCACCCGCATCCGGTCCAGGAACTCCGACACGTAACGGTTGTCCCCAAGACAGCCGAGCTCACGCCAGAACCGCAGGTCGTATCCGATCAGTATCGCGACGTCGCCCGCCCGGGCCGCGCGCGCCGCCTCCTGTGCCCGCCGCCGCACGGACACCAGGGCGCCCGCCTTCGGGGCGGCTGGGCCAAGCACCGGGCAGTCGGCCGTGGCCGCCAGTGTCAGCTCCAGTTTCCTGAAGACGCCGTCCTCAAGCAGCGCACGCGCCTCGACCATCTCCCGGAAGTCCGCGAGGGAGAAGCGGTGCACCCGGAACCCCTTGTGCTGGTCCGAGTCGAGCAGCCCCTGCGCCGAGAGGTCGACCAGGGCCTCCCGCACGGGCGTCGCGGAGACCCCGTACTGCTCCGCGATGGTCCTGACGGTGAACTCGCGCCCCGGCAGCAGCCGGCCGGCCAGTATCTCGTCGCGCAGCGCGTCCGCGATCTGCTGCCGCAGCGTGTGGCGCGTGACGGCTCCGCTGTCAGGCATGGTCGGTGTGCGTCCCCTCGTGCGTACGCGGCGCGGAAATGACTTCCGACACAGTACGGCCTGCCCCGCACTCCTACGCCGCGGCCGTGTGCTCGTCCGCCGTCGCGAGCGCCGCGTCCAGCGCCGCCAGGCCCTGCTCGGCCTCCGCCTCGCTGACGTTGCAGGGCGGCACCGCGTGCGTACGGTTCATGTTCACGAACGGCCACAGGCCGTTCTTCCTGCACTCCGCCGCGAACGCCGCCATCGGCGCGTTCTCCGCGCCCTTCGCGTTGTACGGCACGAGAGGCTCGTGCGTCTCGCGGTCCCGCACGAGCTCCAGCGCCCAGAAGGCGCCCATGCCGCGCACCTCGCCCACCGACGGGTGCCGCTCGGCGAGTTCGCGCAGCCCGGGCCCGAGCACGCTCTCGCCGATGCGCGCCGCGTGCTCCACCGTGCCCTCCTCGGCCATCACCTCGATCGTGGCGACGGCGGCGGCGCACGCCAGCGGGTGCCCCGAGTACGTGAGCCCGCCGGGGAACGGCCGCTTGGCGAAGGTCTCGGCGATGGCGCCGGAGATCGCGACGCCGCCCAGCGGCACGTAGCCGGAGTTCACGCCCTTGGCGAAGGTCAGCAGGTCGGGCACGACGTCGAAGTGCTCGGCCGCGAACCACCTGCCCGTGCGGCCGAACCCGGCCATCACCTCGTCCAGGATGAACACGATGCCGTGCCGGTCGCAGATCTCGCGCACGCCCGCGAGGTAGCCGGGCGGCGGCGGCATGATCCCGGCCGTGCCCGGGATGGTCTCCAGGATGACGGCCGCGATGGTGCCGGGCCCCTCGAAGCGCACCGTCGACTCCAGGTGTTCGAGGGCGCGTGCGCACTCCTGCGCCTCGTCGGCCGAGTAGAACGGCGACCGGTACAGGAACGGCGCCCAGAAGTGCACGGCCCCGGCCGCGCCACTGTCGTTCGCCCAGCGGCGCGGATCACCGGTCACGTTGATCGCCGTCGTCGTCCCGCCGTGGTACGAGCGGTACGCGGAGAGCACCTTGGGCCTGCCGGTGTGGACGCGCGCCATCCGGATCGCGTTCTCCACGGCCTCGGCGCCGCCGTTGGTGAAGAAGATCTTGTCGAGGTCGCCGGGTGTGCGCTGCGCGATCAGGCGCGCGGCCTCGGAGCGCGCCTCCACCGCGAAGGCGGGCGCGAAGGTGGCGAGCCTGCCGGCCTGCTCCTGGATCGCGGCGACGACCTTGGGGTGCTGGTAGCCGATGTTCGTGAAGACGAGGCCGCTGGCGAAGTCGAGGTAGCGGTTGCCGTCGTAGTCCCAGAAGTACGAGCCCTCGGCGCCGGCGACGGCGAGCGGGTCGATCAGTTCCTGCGCGGACCAGGAGTGGAACACGTGCGCGCGGTCAGCGGCCTTGACGGCGGCGCCGGCCCGCGGGTCGGGAGAGGGAAGAGGCGTCATGGGCGCCAGCGTAGGGACGGGCAGGTGGGAAGGGGTATCGCCACCCTGTATGGAGTGGGCCACTTTCCTGGGCAGGGTGTCGCCCGGTGGCCACCGGAAAGGCCCGCACCGCGCTTGCACCGCGCCCGCGCTTCCCCCGCCGGGGACGCGGCTCGGCAGGCATGGCAGTCTCTCGCGGGACGGAGGCGCCCTTCCCGCGCTGGACGGGGGAAGGGTTGCGTCATCGGCTAGTGGGAGGGACACCGCTCGGCCATGGAGAAGCTCTCAGCGCAGGACCCTCGAAGCGTCGGCGCGTACCGGCTGCTGGCACGGCTCGGCTCCGGCGGCCTCGGCCGGGTCTACCTGGCGCGCTCGGAGGGCGGCAGCACGGTCGCTGTCCGGGTGGTCCGCCGCGAACTGGCGGGCCAGGCCGCGTTCCGCGCGAGTCTGCGCGAGGTGGTCGCGGCGGCGCGGCGGGTCACTGGGGCCTGGACGGTGCCGGTGCTGGACGCCGACACGGAGGCCGAGGTGCCCTGGGTGGTCTGCGACTACGTCGCGGCCCCCACGCTCCTGTCGCTCGTGTCGCTCGTCCCCGGCGGCGGTACGGGCCACGGCCCGCTGCCCGCGCGCTCGGTACACGTCCTCGCGTCCGGTCTCGCCCACGCGCTGGCGGACATCCACGGCGCGGGCCTCGTCCACCGCGACTTCAAGCCGTCCAATGTCCTGATCACCGAACACGGCCCGCTCGTCCGGGACTTCGGCATCACCCGGGCCCTGGACGCGGCCACCGACGGCGGGCTGCGGCTGACGGGCACGCTGATCGGGGCGCCGGGCTTCATGTCGCCCGAGCAGGTACGCGGCGAGGCGGAGACGCCGGCGTCCGACGTGTTCAGCCTGGGCTCGGTCCTGACGTACGCGGCGACGGGCCGCCTCCCGTTCGGCGGCACGGACAGCAGCGCGCACGCGCTGCAACTGCGCATCACGCAGGAGGAGCCGGACACGTCGGGACTGCCGGAGGGCCTGGGCCGGCTCGTACGGGACTGCCTGCACAAGGACCCGGAGCGCCGGCCGTCGGCGCGGGCGGTCCTGGACCGGGTCGGGGGGCCGGAGACGGCGGGCGAGTCCTGGCTCCCGGCGGACGTGCTGGCCGAGTTGGGGCAGCACACGGCCCGTCTCTCGGGCGCCGTGAAACCACGACCCGCACAACCGCTACCGCCCCAGCGGCCGGCACAACAGCAGGAAACACAACAGCAGGAATCACAACAGCAGCAGCCGTACATCTACCCGTTGCAGCACCACAACTACCACCAGCCCCTCCCCCAGGCGCAGCAGCCGCAGCCCCCTGCCTCCGGCTTCCCGCCCCCGCTCCAGCCGCCGTCCTCGTTCGCCGACGCCTACGCCGATGCCCCGGCCCACCACCTCGCCCACGACGACGCCGAGCCCCCGGCGCGCAGCAAGCGCGCCACGATCGCGCCGATCTGCCCCCGTCCCCGAACGTCTCGACAGCGTCCTCGTCCACGTCCCCTTCGGCGTCGTCCTCGCCCTCTCCGTCGCCCAACGGCGACGTGCCACAGCGCTTCGTGGGCACCTGGAACGGTGGCGTGCGGACCAAGGACGGCTACAGCCCGAGGCGGCTGGTGATCAAGCAGGGCAAGGCCGGGGACACGGTCCTCGTGCTGACGGCGGACGGCGCCGCGAAGGGCAAGCGCGGCTACCACTGCGAGTTCACGGCCCCGTTGGCCGCCCGGCCCTCGGGGGCGGCGGGGTCACCGCTGCGGATCGGCCCCTCCTCGGTCAAGGTCGGCCGGCCGAAGTCGTCCTGCACGCCTGGTGCCCCGACCACGCTCACCATCCAGCCGGACGGCACCCTGCGCCGTGCGACGGCGGGCGGCAAGTCGCTGACGTACAAACGCGGTTAGCGCTCCGTCCGTGCCCACACCTCGCAACGTTTGCCTTGCCTCAGGGCCGTACGGACGAACTCCCGGACGAACACACGTGAGGATCCTCGGCAGTTGAGCATCGAGAGCAGCGCGAACGGCAGGCCCGCAATCGATGCCGGCCTGGTCACACGCCTGGTCGCCGACCAGTTCCCCCAGTGGGCCGGGCTGCCTGTGCGGCTGGTCGATCCAGCAGGGTCGGACCACGTGATCCACCGGCTGGGCGATGAACTGGCGGTCCGGCTGCCGCGTCACCCGGGGGCAGTCGGTCAGGCGGAGCGGGAGCTGAGGTGGCTGCCGCTGCTCGCTCCCCACCTTCCGCTTGCCGTGCCCGTGCCGCTGGCTGTGGGCGAGCCCGGCTTCGGGTACCCGTGGACGTGGTCGCTGGCCCGCTGGCTGGAGGGGGAGAGGGCGACACCCGACGCGCTGTCGGACTCGTCCGAGGCGGCCACGGCCCTGGCGGATTTCCTGCTCGCCCTGCACCGTGCCGTACCGGTGCCCACGGCCGCGGACCACTCGGGTGAAGGCCTCACCGTGGCGCCGCTGGCAGTCCGGGACCGGGCCACACGCGAGGCCATCGCGAGGACAAGCGACGTCTTCGACGCCTGCGCCATGACCGGCTTGTGGGACGCCGCACTCGCCGCCCCTGCGTGGGACCGGCCGCCGGTCTGGTGCCACGGCGATCTCCACACGGGCAATCTGCTGACCGCCGCCGGCCGTCTCAGCGCCGTCATCGACTTCGGCGAACTGGGCTTCGGCGATCCGGCCTGCGATCTCACGATCGCCTTCACGCTGATGTCTTCCCGGTGCCGGCGGCTGTTCCGCGCCGCCCTCGGCGTGGACGACGCCACGTGGACACGGGGCCGCGGTTGGGCCCTGGCCACCGGGCTCAACGCCTACAGCCACTACGCGGCGGTCAACCCCCGGGTCGCCGCGCAGACCACCAGGCAGATCACCCAGGCACTCATCGGCTGAGGACGACCACCCCCGACGGCTCGATAAAGTGTGTGACGGGCCGTTGAGTCCGCTCCCTCGTGGGTGTGGGCGGGGCAGACGGTATGGGTTCCGGGTCAGGGGGCGCACGACGTTGAGCACGCAGCAGTCAGAACCGCCCGCACCGGCCGACCCGGTAACCCCGGCCGGCATCGCCGTGGCCGCGACGCGTCCCCCGCTCCGCGTCTTCAACAGCCTGATGTGGGCGCTATTGCTGCCGCTCGCCGCCGTGGCGGCGGGTTTCCTGAGCCAGTACCCGTTCGGCCTGTTCTACCTCGGGATCGCCGTCACGCTCGTCGTCGTCGCCACGACGGGCATCATCGCCGGCGCGGGCTGGAGCCGCCCCGTCGCCGCCGCGCTCGCCGCGGCGTCGGTGTTCACGCTCCCGTTCCTCGCGGGCCCCACCATGTACGAGCTGTACGCGAAGCAACTCGGACGCACCGTCAGCGCGCACATCACGCCCGGCACGCACTGCCATGTCGAGGACGCGGACGGCACGTCGGAGGAGCTGACGCAACGCCAGAACTGCGTGGGCCAGTTCGCGCCTGGCCAGCGGGTGGTCCTCTTCCGCGACCCGTTCGGTGTCCTGCACCCCTGGGCGGAGCCGAACGGCTCCCGCACCGTGCCGACGGGCTCGCTCGCCGCGACGGGCGCGCTGTTCGCCGCGGCGACGGCGCTCATCCTCTACGCGGGCCTGCGGCGCCGTGTTGAGGTTGCCTCGGCCGGCTGAGGCGGTTGAGACGGCACGCCCGCATCTCGGTCGACAGGATGTGTACACTTCCGTAAGGTAGTGAGCATGACGCAGACGACTTACTCGATCGTGGAAGCCCGCGCCCGGCTGGGCGCCATCGCGCGTGAGGTCAGCGCCACGCGCGAACCGGCAGCCATCACCGACCATGGGCAGACCGTCGCCATACTCGTCAGTCCGGCCGACGCCCTCGAACTACAGGAGATGCGGGCGCTGGCCGGCTACCGTGCTCGCCAAAGCCGGGGCGAGAACGTTGGCATCCCGCACGCCGAGGCATTCCGCCGTATCTTCGGCGAGGATGAGGCGTGAGCTACGAGGTCATCTGGGAGCCCGAGGCCCTCGCACAAGCCGAGCGGTTTGCAAAGGAGGACCCCGCGGGCGTGCGACAGGTGTTTACCGCCGTCGATCGCCTCGCTGACGAACCGCGTCCGAATGGCGCCTTCGGCAGCGACGAAGTACTGCGGATCCACGTCGGGCGCTACCGCGTGATGTACGAGATCAGCGACCGGCGGGTGCGCGTCAGCGTCATCCATCTCGGCCGCTTGCGCTGACGCGCCACGGGACGGCTCGGCTTCGCGGCTGCCAAGGGCTCCCTCGGCCTCCCGCGGGAGGTCCTCAAGATGAGTGCATGTACCCGCCGGGGAGGTAATCGACCATCGGCATGTCCACGCAGACTGGCCGGATGACAACTCAGCGAAGGGCCCCCGACGATCTCCGCGCAGTCCTCTTCGACTCGGGCGGCGTGCTGATGCAGCCGATCGGTGGTCGCTGGAACCCGCGAGCGGACTTCGAGCAGACCGTCCTCGCCCACACCCCGTCGATCACACCGGAACAGTTCGCGGCGGCCATCAGCGCGGGCGACCACTTCTTTGCCGCATCGGCGTCCACCCCCGACTACGACGATTACCACCGGGTCGTGCTCCACCACCTCGGCGTGGAGCCGACCACACAACTCCTCGCAGACCTGACCCGCGAAGTCCCCCCGGCCGCGATCCTGGAGACGTTTCCGGACGTGAAGGAGACCCTGCGGGAGCTGAGCCGGCGAGGGGTGCGGATGGCCGTGGTCTCGGACGCCTGGCCCGGCCTTCCCGATCTCCACGCCGGACTCGGAATCGGCCACTTCTTCGAGGCGTATGCGATCTCCGCGGTCCTCGGCTGCCGCAAACCGGATCCTCGCATGTACGCCCACGCCGGCGCCGCGCTGAACCTCACGCCCGCTCAGTGCCTGTTCGTCGACGACGATCCGGACCTGGTCGCCGCGGCCATCCGACTCGGCTACGCAGGACGTGCGCTGTGCCGGGATTCGGCGGTGACGGACGTTCCGTCCATCACCTCCCTGCCGGAACTCCTGCATTTCTTCTGACGCATCCGGCGGCACGGACGTGCTCGGATGCGCTCGATGCACGTCTCCGCTCTCACAACGTGACGTCCGAAGCTCGCCAGCACCGCACCCGGGAACTCAGCACTCTGGTCCACGAACGCAGACAGGCATACGCCCGATTTCCCAGAGAGGGACCATCGTGGACCTGAACCTCACCGACCGAGTTGCCGTTGTCACCGGCGCTTCCAAGGGCATCGGGCTGGCCGTCGCCCGCTCATTGCTGGAGGAAGGCGCGAAGGTGGTGGCGGTCTCCCGCCGGATGTCACCGGAGCTGAAAGAGCTCGACGGTTCCGGGCTCCTCCACGTCGCGGCCGACTTGATGGACGCGAACGCGCCTGGCCAGGTGGTCGATCGCACGATCGAGCACTTCGGTGTGCTCGACATCCTGGTCAACAACGCCGGTGGCCCGCCGCCGGGAATCGCCATGCCCCGCACGGGTTTCTTCGCCGGGGACGACGCCGAGTGGCGGGCCATCTTCGAGTTCAACCTGTTCTCGTCGGTCCGTATGGTCCGCGCGGCAATTCCCCGGATGATCGAGCGGGGCGGCGGTTCGATCGTCAACGTCTCCACCGTCATGGCGCGCCGGCCCGCGAGCGTCAACATCGAGTACGGGGCCGCGAAGGCGGGCCTGTCCAACCTGACCAAGGCGCTCGCGGAGGAGTTCGGACCGCAGGGGATCCGTATCAACACCGTCTCCCCCGGCGCGGTGCGGACGGCCTGGTGGACCGAGCAGGGCGGAGCGGCGGACATCTTCGCCGCGATGACCGGCTCCGACCGTGACACCGTCATGGACAGCCTCGCCCCCGAGATGATGGGGCAGGTGACGGGTCGCCTGATCGACCCGCAGGAGGTCGCTGACACCATCCTGCTGCTGGCCTCACCACGGTCGGCCAGTACGATCGGCGCCGACTTCGCCGTCGACACGGGGTTCCTGAAGTCGTTCTGACGCGACGGCGCCGGGAGGCCGGCCCGACCTGCCGAGGACGTCCAGCGCCGCGTGCCGCAGCAGCAGCGGGTGCACGAACCTCCCCGGCGCTGTGGGCTCCGCGAACCACGTCAACGGCCACGTGTGCCCGTTGAGGGCGGGGACGGGCACGTAACTCGTCGCGGCGCTGGCCGCGTTGAACACCGTCATGCCGGGCGGCCACACCCGGCGCCGCGTGGTGTGCACGGGCAGGAAGAAGTACGTGCTCCGCGCACCGTTGGCCTGCTGCACGATGGGGCCGGGGTCTCCCCCGGTCAGAGATTCCATGACCTCCGCGAGCCGCCGCCCGTCCTCCGCGTCGACGCGCACGGCGTCGAATTGCACACCGGCCTTCCGAAGCGCGTATCCCCTTGCCGGAATCCACGCGTTTAATTGACGGGTTTCTGGATTCATGGCGACATCCAAGCGGCTTCTGGCTACCGTTTTCCATAGTGCCACGCACACGGTAGTAACGCTCCTGACCAGCACTGTCGTCCCCACAGGTGCCTCAAAGTCGGGCGGCGACCATTGCTGACCGGTTGAGGCCGGTTGAGACGGAAAGGCAGGAGCAGAGATGGCACGTTCGGAGAACAAGGAAACGGCGGGAACCACAACCCGCTATGTCGCGCGCATCGCGCGAATCCTCCGCAAACAAAAAGGGCTGTCGCAAGAGGAACTGGGCAAGGAGATCGGCTTCACGGGCTCGGCGGTCAGCGCCATGGAGACGGGTGCACAGCCCGCGAGCGACCAGATGCTGGAGGCGCTGGAGCGGGTGCTGGGCGACGGCCTCGGGCTCTTCGACGAGGCACGGGAGTTCGTTCGGCTGGACAAGTACCCTCGCCAGTTCAAGGACTTCGCTCCGTTGGAGCAGCGGGCGGTCGCGCTCTTCGTCTACGAAACGCATCTCATCAACGGCCTGCTCCAGACAGCCGAGTACGCCACAGCACTGATCGCAAGCAGCTTTCCGCCGCCCACCGACGGGAAGGTGGAGGAGCTGGTCGAAGCGCGGATGGCCAGGAAGGCGCTGTTCTCCCGCCGACCAACCGCACTGGTCGAAATGATCGTGGACGAATCGGCGTTGCGGCGGGAGATCGGCAGCCGGGACATCATGCGGAGCCAGTTGAGCCATCTTGTCGAGACCGGGCGGTTGCGCAACGTGACCCTCCAAGTCCTGCCACTTGCGGCGGGACTGCGCGGCGAGTACGCAGGTGACCGCGGCTCGCTCACGCTCGTCGAGACGCCTGAGGACGACAGGTGGGCGTATCTGGAACCGCAGGACGAGAGCTTGCTGATCAAGGACGCGACAAAGGTCCGCACGTATGCTCAACGCTATGCGAAAATCCGTGCCCAGGCCCTCGGCCCGGACGAGTCGCTGGCTCTCATCGAACGATTGGCGGGAGAAGACCGATGACCAGCAGTCTGCGGTGGTTCAAGTCCAGCTATAGCAGTGGCAGCGGCGGCCAGTGCGTAGAAGTGGCCTATGCCTGGCGCAAGTCGAGCTACAGCGACGACAGCGGCGGCCAGTGTGTCGAGGTCGCCGCCTGCCCGCACGCGGTGCACGTCCGCGACTCGAAGAACGTCGACGGCGGGACGTTCACCGTGGCCCCGGCCGCCTGGGCGGGCTTCCTCGGCTGGGCGCGCTGAACCGGCGCGGCGGGGGCGGGCGACGGCGGTCTACCTCAGGTTGAAGACAAGCAGGTCGCCGTACTCGACCGGCTTCGCCTCCGGCGTCGCGACCTCCGGGTACAGCGGGACGTACGCGCGGTGCAGGCCGAGCGTGTCGGGCAGTGGGTGGGCCCGGCCCGCGCCGCCCGTCAGCACGGCGTCCCAGTCGACGTCCTCGCTGACGCCGAGGCGGTCGATGACGAAGCCCAGCGCGCTGTCGCGTTGGGCGTCGAGCGCGCGCACCAGTGCGGCGACCGTGTGCTCCAACTGGTCCGTGTCCAGGCCGTCGAGGCCGAACTCCAGCGATGTCACCCCGCCGGCCGGCCGGCGGACGCGGGCGAACACGTCGGCGTCAGCGTCCGCCCACAGCTGGAAGTTGGCCTCGCCGGCATCGTCGGTCGCCGTGTCCGCCATCCGCCGCAGGAGTTCGTCCCGCGTGGTGAAGACCTGCTCGCCGTAGCTGTCGGGGCCGCTGGTGATCAGGCTGACGCGACCGGTAGCGGGGTTCGCCGTCCGCAGGCCGCACGCTTCCAGCGTGGTCAGCAGCCCCGCCGCCTCCTGGGTGCTCCAGGTGGTGCGGTACCAGAGGAAGAATCCGTCACTCATTGAAGATCCTGACTCGTCGAATCCGGCGACAGCGCGTCGGCGCCATGTGGGTACGGGTACGTACCCGTACCCGGTACGCTCCCCATGAGTGCGCAGCGAAGACGCCGCGAAGAGGAGTATCCACATGTCCGATGCGAACGTCCGCATCCCCGAAGAGGCGCGCGACCGGCTTGCCGAGGTCGCCGAGGCAGAGGGTCTGTCACTGCGCGGCTATCTCGCCCGGCTCGCCGCGGGCCTCCTCACTCCCGCCGAACGCGAGCAGCGCGCCGAGCAGGCGCGCGCCGCGCTCCACGAGTGGAGCGGCTACGCGCCCACGCGGGACGAGGAGCAGGCCCTGGACGCCGAGCTCGACCGGCGCATCGCGCACGCGGTCGGCCGGTGACCGAGCCGCTTCACGTCGTCCTGGACGACACCGCCATGGTCGCCGTCGGTCAGGGCAACGTCCTCGCCTCGCGGCTCATCCACCGTGCTCACGCCGAGGCGGGCTGGCATCTGTACGCGCCGGTCTGTGCCCTCGTCGAGGCCGACCGGGCGCGGCCCGGTACCGCCGAACACCTGTCGGCCCTGCCCTCCGTGACGATCGTCGAACTCGATCTGGCAGGGGCTCTCGGCGTAGCCGCCGATGAGGCGCGTGGCTGGGCGCTGCCGCACGCTCAGCACATCGCACGCCCCACGGCCGAGCGGCCCGATGGCGCGGTGATCGCGACGACCCGGCCCGCCAGGTGGACCGGACATACGGTGCGCGTGCTCGATCTCACCGGCTGATGGCGTGCTCAGCCCGCGACCGCCGCCGCCTCCCGCAGCGTCTCGCGGTAAGCGCGGGCCGTGGCCACGAGGGCGTCGAGGGCGTCCCGGGTGCGCATCAGGTCAGCGATGTGCGCCGTCAGGCGGTCGCGCTCTTGCGTCATGCGCTCAAGCGCCGCGTCGGAGTTCTTCTCGCTGGGCTCGTCGGCGCACGGCAGCAGGTCGAAGATCGTCCGGCTGGACACGCCCGCCGCGTACAGGCTCTGGATGAACTCGATCCGCCCGACCTGGTCCTCCGTGTACTGGCGCTGGCCACCCGCACTGCGCCTGCTCGCGAGGAGGCCCTGCTCCTCGTAGTACCGCACCGAGCGGACGCTGACCCCCGCACGCGCCGCCAGCTCCCCGATTCGCATGCCGTCTCCCTGATCCGCTTGCCGTGATCCGCACCACAGATGCTTGCCTCTGACGTCAATGTCAGGTTCTACGTTAGCCGACGTGTCCGGGAAACGGGCACGTCGGCTACGGCGGAGGAACTCGACATGACGTCCCTTTTCGACAGCTACCGGCTCGGCGGCCTCGCCCTGCCCAACCGCGTGGTGATGGCCCCCATGACCCGGGTCCGCGCCGCCGCGGGCGGTCTCGCGACGCCGTCCATGGCCGCGTACTACGCGCAGCGCGCCACGGCGGGGCTGATCGTCAGCGAGGGCGTGCAGCCCAACGTCGTCGGCCAGTCCAACCCCGGCACGCCGGGGCTGCACACGGACGAGCAGGTCGCCTCCTGGCGCCCGGTGACCGGCGCCGTGCACGCGTCCGGCGGGCGGATCTTCGCGCAGATCATGCACGGCGGGCGGGTCTCGCACCACGAGACGACCGGGCTGCGGCCCGTCGGCCCCTCCGAGGTCACCGCAGTCGGCGACGTGTTCACCCCGAGCGGCCCGCAGCCCGCGCCGCCGCCGCGTGCGCTTGACGCCGCCGAGGTGCCCGTCCAGGCGCGCTCGTACGCCGAGGCGGCCCGCCGCGCGATCGACGCGGGGTTCGACGGGGTGGAGCTGCACGGCGCCAACGGCTACCTGATCTCGCAGTTCCTGTCGTCCAACGCCAACCTGCGCACGGACGGCTACGGCGGCTCCGTGGCCGGGCGCATCCGGTTCGCCGTCGAGGCGATGGCCGCGACCGTCGACGCGATCGGCGCCGCGCGTACCGGCATCCGGCTCTCGCCGGGTGCCACGTTCTGGGGCGTGCGCGAGAGCGACGTGCCCGAGCTGTACACCGCCCTGCTGACGGAGCTGGCGCGGCTCGAACCCGCCTACGTCCACCTGGAGGCCACCGCGGACGAGGACGTGCTGACCGCCCTGCGCCGCGTCTGGCCCGGCACGCTCGTCGTCAACCCGACGCTCCCCATGGGCGCCAAGCAGACCGGCAGGGACGACGCGGACCGCTGGCTCGGGCTCGGCGCCGACCTCGTGAGCTTCGGCCGCGCCTTCATCGCCAACCCCGACCTCGTCGAGCGGCTGCGCGGCGGGCTGCCGATCGCGCCGGCCGACGAGGCGACGTACTACCAGGGCGGCGACGCCGGATACCTCACGTACCCGGCGTATTCCTACGCGGCCTGAGCGAGCGGCTGAGCACGCACCGGACCGTGTACCGCGTACCGGACCGCGTACCGCGTGCCGCTCGCCTCAGATGAACGAGTTGATCTCGATCGTCTCCGTGCGCCCGGGGCCCACGCCGATCGCCGAGATCGGCGCGCCCGACATCTCCTCAAGCGCCTTCACGTAGCCCTGCGCGTTCTTCGGCAGGTCGGCGAACGTCTTCGCCTTCGTGATGTCCTCCGACCACCCCGGCAGGTACTCGTACACCGGCTTCGCGTGGTGGAAGTCGCTCTGGTTGTACGGCAGTTCCTCGACGCGCTTGCCGTCGATCTCGTACGCGACGCACACCGGCACGCGCTCCCAGCCCGTCAGCACGTCGAGCTTCGTCAGGAAGAAGTCCGTGAGGCCGTTGACGCGCGTCGCGTAGCGCGCGATGACCGCGTCGAACCAGCCGCAGCGCCGGTCGCGGCCCGTCGTCACGCCGCGCTCGCCGCCGATGCGGCGCAGCGCCTCGCCGTCGTCGTCGAACAGCTCCGTCGGGAAGGGTCCCGACCCGACGCGGGTGGTGTATGCCTTGAGGATGCCGATGACCCGGTCGATCTTCGTCGGACCCACGCCCGAGCCGGTGCAGGCGCCGCCCGCCGTCGCGTTGGAGGACGTGACGAAGGGGTAGGTGCCGTGGTCGATGTCGAGCAGCGTGCCCTGCCCGCCCTCGAAGAGCACGACCTTGCCCTCGTCGACGGCACGGTTGAGCACGAGGGTGGTGTCGGCGACGTACGGCCGCAGTTCGGCGGCGTACTTCAGCAGTTCCTCCACGATCCGCCCCGCCTCTATGGCGCGGCGGTTGTAGAGCTTCGCGAGGAGCTGGTTCTTGAAGTCCAGGGCCGCCTCGACCTTCTGCGTCAGGATCGACTCGTCGTACAGGTCCTGGACGCGGATGCCGACGCGGTTGATCTTGTCCGCGTACGCCGGGCCGATGCCGCGGCCCGTGGTGCCGATGCGGCGGGAGCCGAGGAAGCGTTCCGTCACCTTGTCCATCGTGGTGTGGTACGGGGTGATCAGGTGCGCGTTCCCGCTGACCAGCAGCTTGGACGTGTCGACACCGCGCTCGCCCAGCGCGCTCAGCTCGGAGAACAGGACGGCCGGGTCGATGACGACGCCGTTGCCGATGACGGGGACGCAGCCCGGCGAGAGGATGCCGGACGGGAGGAGATGCAGCGCGTATTTCTGGTCGCCGACGACGACCGTGTGGCCGGCGTTGTTGCCGCCCTGGTAGCGGACGACGTAGTCGACGGAGCCGCCGAGCAGGTCGGTGGCCTTCCCCTTGCCCTCGTCACCCCACTGAGCACCGAGCAGCACAAGTGCGGGCACAGGCGTACACCCCTTCCGGGCGGGGCATGTCCAAGGTCAGGGGGCGGCGTGCGGCACAGCCCGAACCGTCGAACCGGTTGCCCCGGAATAGACGAAGCCCCTGGCGCAATAGCGCAAGGGGCTCTTGCACAAAGATGCTACCCGAGGAAGGACCGAGGTGTCGGCTCCGGAATTCGCCGCCCACGGCACACGGCAGCAGCCACAACAGCTCCTGGTGGTCATCGACCCGCTCGCGCGAAGAAGCGACGGCGAATCCGTCCGCATCGCGAAAGACGTGCTGTGTGCGGGCGCGCCGGCCAAGATCTGCCTGCCCGAGACGCCGGAGGAGTTCGACCGGGCCCTCGTGCGGCGCGGCCACCGGCGGCCCGTGGTGGTGGGCGACGACGCCGCGCTGCTGCGCACCGTCGCCCTGCTGCAGCGGGAGCGCGAGCTCACGGCGGAGCCGCTGTCGCTCGTGCCGGTGGGCACGGCGGGCGAGCTGGCGCTCGCGTGCGCGCTCGGCGTGCCGGCGGGCACGGTGGCCGCGGCGCGCGCGGTGCTCGACGGGGTCGCGCGCCCGATGGACCTGCTGGTGGACGACAGCGACGGCGTCGTACTCGGCGACCTGCGCGTCCCGGCGCCAGGCCGAGGGACCGGCCGTGCGCCCGTCCGTACGGACGCGGGGTCGCGCCGCACGGGCGTGCGCCCCGGCGGCGCGGTGTGGGACGCGTGCCGCTCGGTCGTCCGCGGCCTCGTGCACCCCGCTGCGGTGGCGTCGGGGCCGCCGGTGACGCACCGGCTGCGGGTCGAGGCCGACGGTGTGCTGCTCAGCGACCTGGACAGGCCGGTGGCGGGCGTCGCGGTGAGCGCGCCGGGGGACGGGCGCGCGGAGGTCGCCGTCCGGCTGCCGGACGGCGGCGAGCCGGTGCGGGCGACGGCGTGCACGGTGACGATCTCGGGCCCGGACTTCCGCTACTACGCGGACGGGCGGGTGGCGGGCCCGGTCAGGACCCGCACCTGGACGCTGCACCCGGCGGCCTGGAGCCTCACGCTCCCGGCCCGCCCGGGCGGGGACGCGGCGGCGTGGTGAGCCCGGCGGACCGCTGATCCGGGCCGCCGTCGGGAGGCTCAGCGGACGTAGTTCTTGAGCTCCTCGGTGTCCAGGTCGATACCCACGGGGTCGGGCAGCCGGACACGCATGCCGAACGCCACCGTATGCGTCTCCCGGTAGCCGTCGCCGTCGGGGCGCGGGTCGCTGTACACGGTGACCGTGCACGCGTCGCGGTCGACCAGCAGGTGGGCCGGGATCCCGGCGCCCGCATAGGCGCGCGGCTTCTCCTTGCGGTCCCGGTCGTCGGTGTCGGAGTCGAACGACGTCACCTCGACGGTCATGAGCACCCCCGACGGGTCGCCCCACTCGCCCTGTCCCGAGAAACTGCCGCGCGGCGCGAAGCAGCCGTCGGGCCGTGCGCGCCCCTTGCGATACCTCTCGACCCGCAGCCCCTGCTCCACGTAGAGCCCGAGGTCCGGCCGGTGCTGCATGCATACCGTCTGCAGCCACAGAAGGATCTCACCGTGGTCGCCGTCCGGCATGCCCTTCACCCCGACCCGTCCGTCGATGAATTCGAGTCTGACGGTCTCGGTTTCGGCGGCGGCGAACGCGGCGATCCTCTCGAACTCGTCCACGCCCATCTGCGGCCTCCGGTCTGCCATGACCGTCATCGTGCACCTCCTGTCAGACGGGCACCAGCCTGACGCCCCCACCATGCCCCCGTCCGGCATATGCCCGTCGATCACTCGTACGAGTGGCCGCGCGCCCGCTAGGGCGCACGGGGCGTCAGCCCGGGGTGACCAGCCTCGCCTCGTACGCGAAGACCGCCGCCTGTGTCCTGTCGCGCAGGCCCAGCTTCACCAGGATCCGGCTCACGTGCGTCTTGATCGTGGACTCCGCCACCACCAGGTGCCCGGCGATCTCGCCGTTCGACAGGCCCTGCGCGATCAGGACCAGGACCTCCGTCTCCCGCTCCGTCAGGTCGCCCACGCGGGCCGCCGTCGGGGCGCGCGGGGTGTTCGCGAGCTTGGCGAACTCCGTGATCAGCCGCCTGGTCACGGACGGCGCGAGCAGCGCCTCGCCGGCCGCGACCACCTTGACGGCGTCCGCGAGCTGCCTGGCCGACGCGTCCTTCAGCAGGAACCCGGAGGCGCCGGCGCGCAGCGCCTGGTAGACGTACTCGTCCAGATCGAACGTCGTCAGGACGAGCACCTTGGCGTCCGCGTCCGACGCGACGATCTCGCGCGTCGCGTCGATGCCGTTCATCTCCGGCATGCGGATGTCCATCAGGACCACGTCCGGGCGCAGTTCGGCCACGCGCGCGACCGCCTCGCGGCCGTCCACCGCCTCGCCGACGACCTCGATGTCCGGCATGGCGCCCAGCAGCACGGAGAAGCCCTCGCGGACCATCATCTGGTCGTCCGCGACGACCACGCGGATCGTCACTCCCCCGCCCCGTCCCGCGCGGGCACCGGCAGGAACGCCGCCACCTCGTAGCCGCCGTCCTGCGTGCCGCCCGTCGACATCTCGCCGTCCAGCATCGCGACCCGCTCCCGCATCCCCGTCAGCCCGTGGCCCGCGCCGGGCGACGGCTTCACGAGGCCCTGCGGGGCCGTGTTCACCACCCGCAGGCCGAGCCCGCCGAGCACGTACCCGATCTCCACCCTGGCCGTCGACCCGGGCGCGTGCCGCAGCGCGTTGCTCAGCGCCTCCTGCACGATCCGGTAGGCCGACAGCTCGACGCCCTGCGGCAGCGTGCGCACCGCGCCGGTGACGGCCTTCTCCACGTCGAGGCCCGCCTCCCGCACGTTCGCCAGCAGGCCGTCGAGGTCCGCGAGCGTCGGCTGGGGCGCGTCCGGGGCCTGGTAGTCGGCCGCGCGTACGACGCCGAGGACCCGGCGCAGCTCGGTCAGCGCGGCGACCGCGTTCTCCCGTATCGTCACGAACGCCTGTTCGAGCTCGGGCGGCGGGTTCTCCACACGATAGGGAGCGGCCTCCGCCTGGATCGCCACCACCGACATGTGGTGCGCCACCACGTCGTGCAGCTCGCGTGCGATGTTCGTGCGCTCCTCCAGCAGCGTCCGCCGGCCGCGCTCCACCGCCGTCACGCCCTGCTGCACGGCCACCTCGTGGCGCGCGGACGCCCGTACCTGCACGACCGCGACCGCGAGCAGCGCCATCGCCGACAGCACCAGGATGGGGCCCATCCCGCCGTAGTACCCGGTGACGGCGGAGGAGAGCATCCCGTAGGCCGCCGTCAGCCCCCACATCCACAGGGCGGTGCGCGGCCGGGTGCGTGCGGCGACCACCGTCATGACGACCAGGTGGCCGGCGAGCGCGCTCGCCAGGAAGGTGTCCATCCCGTACGTGCCGGCGCCGGCCAGGCCGAACACCAGCGTCTCGGCGACCGAGACCCACCAGGCCAGCGTCGGCCGCACCAGCGTGAGGCACACCGCGACGGCCGGCAGCAGCGCCGTCACCACGCGCAGCGGGCCGCTGCCGGCCATGCCTATCAGCAGGACGACGAGGGCGGCGAACAGGACGAGGGCGTGCGGTGTCCACACGGCGTAGCCGCGCAGCGAGCGCGGCACGTGGCGCGACACAGGACCGTCGAGGCGCAGCGGGCGCAGCGGCCGGTAGGCGAAGACGTCGGTGAACAGGTCCTCGCGCAATCCGTCGACCAGTCCGCGGGCCACGCGCATCTCGGGGCTCTCGGACGCGTTCGAGCCCCCGGCCCCGGGCCCGCTTCGGGTGTTCCTGGCAGTTTCGGTCACACCGCAACGGTAGGGTGCGCATGCCCGCACGGAGTCCGCAGCGATGCTGATCCTGCGGGGTCCGTCGCAGGTACTACGCGCGCGCCCAGCGGCGTACGGAGGCGCACCAAGGCGCACCAAGGCGTACGGCCGCGGCGGGCGCACCCCTCACCAGGCGAGTTGCGCGATCTCCTCCGCCGCCACCGCGCACGCGTCCGCCGCCGGGTCCACCGGCGGGAAGTGCCCGACGCCTTCGAGCAGTGTGAGTCCCACCGTCTCGCCCGCGCGCGACGCCGCGTCCACGAACGACTCGGCGACCACGTACGGCACGGTGGTGTCCTCGCGGCCCTGGACGACGGTGGTCGCGATGCCGGTCGGCAGCAGGAGCGCCGGGTCGACCATCTCCTGGCGCCGCTTGAACTCCTCGCCCGCGCCCAGCAGTTGCTTGACCGCCCCGTGGCACACCGCCAGCTCGGCCGCGAGGCCGAGGTCCGCGAGCGGGCCGAGCGCCACCACGCCGCGCAGCTGCGGCGGCGTCGCGAGCCGCCACGGGGAGCCGTGCGGCAGCACGTGCCGTGCGGCGGCCCACAGCGCGAGCTGACCGCCCGCCGAGTGGCCGGCCAGCACCGTGCGGCGCAGGTCCGCCCGGGGCAGCGCCTCGCCGGCCAGCGCGGGGAGGGCGTCGAGCGCGGCCGCCACGTCGTCGAACGTCTCGGGCCAGCGGCCCGCGGGCGGCGTGCCGTCGTCCTGGCGCGGTGCGCCGTCTCCCTCGGGCGGCGCACCGGGCCCACGCCGGTACTCGACGCTCGCCACCGCGAACCCCCGCCGCGCCAGGAAGCCGGCGAACGGCGAGAGGTGCGCGCGGTCCACGCGCTCGCGGTAGGCGCCGCCGTGCAGGAGGACGACCAGCGGCGCGCCCGCCGCGCCGTCCGCCCTCGGGGCGTAGAAGTCGACCACCTGATCGGGGTGTTCGCCGTACGCGGAGGTGACGTCGGGCGCCACGGCGGGGTGCGAGAACAGCGAGTCGTGCTCGGCTTCGTCGCGTCCGGCGTCGCGTCCGGCGTCACGGCCCGCCTCACGCGTCCCGCCACTGCGGCAGTCGTTCACGGGTCCGTGCGCGGCGGCGTCCGGCATGCTCGTCCAACCTTTCGATGCGAGGGCGGAATTGACCCGACCTGCGGGGACGCTACCAGCACATCGGGCCCTTGATCACTCCGCGTGCGCGGGGCCCGCGCACGCCCGTGGCTTCCCCGCCCCCGCCGGCCGTCAGGCGGCCACTTCCGCCAGCACGCCTGCCAGCACGCGCGCCGCGCGCTCCGCGTCCGCGAACCCCACGTACAGGGGCGTGAAGCCGAACCGCAGGATGTCGGGTCTGCGCAGGTCACCGACCACGCCGCGGGCCATGAGCGCTTCCATCACCTCGGGCGCCCGCGCGCACCGCAGGGCGACCTGGCTGCCTCGTTCCGCGTGCGCGGCGGGCGTCAGCGGGGCGACCCGGCCGGGCGGCGCGTACGCGGCCACGCAGTCGAGGAAGAAGTCCGTCAGCGCCAGGCTCTTGGCCCGTACGGCGCCGACGGTGACGGCCTCGTGGTCCCACACGTCGAGCGCCGCGTCGACGGCGAGCAGCGACAGGATGTCGGGGGTGCCGACCCGGCCGCGTACGGCGCCCTCGCCCGCGGCGTACGCGGACGACATCGCGAACGGGTCCGCGTGCGAGTTCCAGCCCGGCAGCGGGGAGTCGAACCGGCCCTGGTGGCGCTCGGCGACGTACAGGAAGGCCGGGGCGCCAGGGCCGCCGTTGAGGAACTTGTACGTGCAGCCGAAGGCGAGGTCCACGCCGTGCTCGGCAAGGCCGACGGGCAGCGCGCCCGCGCTGTGGCACAGGTCCCACGCGGCGATCGCGCCCGCCTCGTGCACGGCCGCGGTGATGCCGGGCAGGTCGTGCAGGCGCCCGGTGCGGAAGTCGACGTGGTTGACGAGGGCGACGGCCGTGCGCGGCCCCACCGCGCCGGGCACGTCGGCCGGGTCGACGGGCACGAGCCGCTTGCCGGTGAGGCGGGCGGCGGACTCGGCGATGTACCCGTCGGTGGGGAACGTCGTCGCGTCGACCACGATCTCGTCGCGGTCGTCCGCGACGAGCCGCGTCCCCGCGACGAGCGCCTTGAAGACGTTGACGCTGGTCGAGTCGGAGACGACGACGGTGCCGTGTGCGGCGCCGACGAGCGGCGCGATCCGGTCGCCAACGCGCTCGGGCGCGGTCCACCAGCCGCTCTCGCCCCACGACCTGATCCCGAGGCCGCCCCACTGGCGCGTGATCACGTCCTGCAAGCGCGCGGGCAGGTGGGCGGGCAGGGCGCCCAGCGAATTGCCGTCCAGGTACACGGCTCCGCCGTCGCCGGGGGGCGTGAACAGGCCGCGCACGGCGGCGAGCGGGTCGGACGCGTCGAGCCGCGCGGCCCGCTCGGCGAGGGCCGCGCGGTCGCGGTCGCGGTCGGCCGCACGGTCGCGGTCGGCCGCACGGTCGCGGTCGGCCGCACGGTCGTGGTCGGCCGCGCGGTCGCCGGCCGGGGCCGCTTCTGTGCGCTCAGACACGGCCACGCGCCGTCCACAGCTCGGGGAAGACGGGCTGCGCCGCGCGCTTCTCCAGCCACGCCACACCGGCGGAGCCGCCCGTACCCGCCTTGGAGCCCATCGCGCGGCGCGTGGCCACGAGGTGGTCGCCCCGCCATCGCGACACCAGCTCGGCGACGTCCGTCAGGGCCTCTCCGAGGCGTACGAGCTCCGCCTGCTGGTCGGGCTCGGCGTACACCGCGGCCCACACCTCCTCCACCGCCGCGACCGGCTCGTACCTGCGGGTGAAGTCGCGCTCCAGCACCTCGCGCGGCACCGGCAGCCCGCGCCGGGCCAGCAGCCGCAGCACCTCGTCGTAGAGGCTCGGCTGCGCGAGCGCCTTCTCCAGTTCGGCGTGGACGCGCGGGGCGCCGGTGTGCGGCACGAGCATCGACGCGGACTTGTCACCGAGCAGGAA
This sequence comes from Streptomyces sp. NRRL F-5126, assembly GCF_000721265.1. Taxonomy (GTDB): domain Bacteria; phylum Actinomycetota; class Actinomycetes; order Streptomycetales; family Streptomycetaceae; genus Streptomyces. The sequence goes on from NZ_JOFZ01000001.1 coordinate 686,503, forward strand.
CTCCATGCGCCGGTACATCGCGGACTGGAATCCCGAGCCCTCGCCGAGCGCCGAGCGGTAGGAGTTGAACTGCACGGGCGTGAGCTGCGCGAGCGGCCGCCAGGAAGCGTTCAGCGCCGCCAGCTCCCGCACGGACCGCTTGAGCGCGTCCATCGCGTCGGGCACGCGGTCCTCGCGCAGGGCGCGGGAAGCGGTCTCCCACTCGTGCACGAGTGCGGTGAACCACAGCTCCATGACCTGGGTCGTGACGAGGAAGACCATCTCGCCCGGGTCGTCGGACAAGAGGTGCTGTGCGTGGGTGAGGACGTCGGCCTTGACGTAGTCCTCGTACGGGGTCGTCCCCGCGAAGTCGAGATTCGGGGTCTCGGGATCCTCGGACATCGCTGTCTCCGTATGCATCTCCCGGGTAGCGGTCCGCCCCTTCCCTGACGACTGGTCTCGGAGCCCCGGTCCCCTCAGCGGCAGCATAACGGCACGACCGCGGGTCCGCCCGGTACGGGCGGGGCTGCCCGGGCCGCCGGGCCGCCCTCAGCGTGCGGCGGGGAGCCGGAGCCTGCCGAACACGGGGGGCCGAGCGCCCGCGTCCGTCGTACCCCGCACGCACGCCCGGTCCGGCGCGTCCGCCGGGGCCGCAAGCTCGCCGGGCACCCGGCGACTGCGGGTCGGCGTCGGAGCGCCGCCGGGTCGGCGCTCGACCGGCCGCCGGCCCGGTCACACGGCCCCGCCCGGCCGCCGGGCCGCCCTCAGCGTGCGGCGGGGAGCCGGAGCCTGCCGGACACGGGGGGCCGAGCGCCCGCGTCCGTCGTATCCCGCACGCACGCCCGGTCCGGCGCGTCCGCCGGGGCCGCACGCGCGCCGGGTACCCGGCGACTGCGGGTCGGCGTCGGGGCGCCGCCGGGTCGGCGCTCGACCGGCCGCCGGCCCGGTCGCACGGCCCCGCCCGGCCGCCCTGGCTGCGGCAGCGGCGCCGCGGGACGGCGGCGCCGTGGTACGGCGGCCGGGCGGCACGGGACCCGCACGCTCGCCCGGCCCAGCGGCATCCGTGCGGCGTCGAGCCACCACCAGGTGGCCCCGAAGCGTCCCGGGGACGACGCCCGGGGTCGCCGTCGCCGGTCCGCGGCCGTCAGCCCAGCGTGTCCGCCGCCGTCGGCGACGAGTCGCGCAGGAACGTCGCGCACCGCTCGTACTCGTCGTCCTCGCCGATCTCCTGTGCCGCACGCGCCAGCGCGTGCAGCGCTCGCAGGAAGCCCCTGTTCGGCTCGTGCTCCCACGGCACGGGGCCGTGACCCTTCCAGCCCGCGCGCCGCAGCGAGTCGAGGCCCCGGTGGTACCCGGTGCGCGCGTACGCGTACGACTCGACGACGCGTCCGCCCGTCCACGCGTCGTCGGCGAGCAGGGCCCAGGCCAGCGAGGACGTCGGGTACTTCGCCGCCACATCGGCGGGTGACACGCCCGAGGCCAGCAGTTCGCGCGGCTCGGGGCTGTCGGGCAGATGGGTGGGGGGAGTTTCCCCCAGCAGGTTCTCGTGGATCGCCATACCTACAGTCTGCCTTGCGCGGGCGGCGGATCGCCCCGGGCGGGAGGCGGGGCCGAAACGCCACGGTCGGGTTCGAGCGGGGGCGCGGACACCCCGCAGTTGATCTTGCACTCGGGGTGCGCGGGCGGCTCCCCGCCCGCCGCGCCCGCCGGCTCCTCCGCGACCGTGCCGGCCGTCCTGACGGTGAGGAACGCGATCACGGAACCCACCAGCAGGATGCCCGCGCACATCGGCATCGCCCGGCCGAAGGCGTGGTCGAACGCCGACGCCGAGCGGTACGCCTCCGGGCCCATGCCGGCGAGCAGCGGCAGCGCGGCCACCGCGATGAGCCCCGCGGCCCGCGCTGCCGCGTTGTTCACGCCGCTGGCCAGCCCCGCGCGTCCGGTGTCGACGGAGGACAGCACCGTGGACGTCAGCGGGGCCACCAGCGTCACCATCCCGGCGCCCTGCACCAGCAGCGCGGGCAGCACGTCGGGCAGGTACGAGGAGTGCGGGCCCGCCCGCGTCATCAGCAGCATCCCGCACGCACACAGCAGCGGCCCGACGGTCAGCGGGATGCGCGGGCCGATCCGCTCCGCGAGCTGCCCCGAGCGCGCGGAGAACAGCAGCATCAGCACCGTCGTGGGCAGCAGCGCCGTGCCGGCGGCGAGCGCCGAGTAGCCCGCGACGACCTGCAGCTGGAGCGCGGACAGGAAGAAGAACCCGCCGAAGGCCGCGTACACGCACAGCGTGACCAGGTTGACGGTCGTGAACTGGCGCGAGGAGAAGATCGACAGCGGCAGCATCGGGTCGCGGCGCCGCTTCTCGACGAGGACGAACACGGCGCCCGCCACCAGGCCCGCGGCCCCCGCCCACCAGTCCTTCGCGATCAGCGCGTACGTCACGAGCGCGAGCGCCGCCGCGCCGAGCGCGGCGCCGAGCCCGTCGAAGCGGCCGTGGTGCGCCGAGTCCCGCGACTCGGGGACGTGGCGCAGCGCCACCGGCACGCACACCGCGGCGAGCGGCAGGTTGATCAGGAACACCCAGCGCCAGCCGGGCCCGTCAACCAGCCAGCCGCCGACGAAAGGACCGACGGCCGCGCCGACGCCGCCGAGCCCCGACCAGATCCCGACGGCGCGCGAACGGTCGTCGGGATGGAAGCTCGCCTGGATGATCGCGAGCGACCCCGGTGTCAGCAGGGCGCCGCCGATGCCCTGGAGGGCGCGCGCGGCGATGAGGACGCCCGCGTTGGGGGCGAGCCCGCACATCAGCGAGCCGAGCGCGAACCAGACGACGCCCGTCACGAACACGGCGCGGCGCCCGTAGCGGTCGCCGAGCGATCCGCCGAGCAGGATCAGCCCGGCGAGGGTGACGGTGTAGGCGTTGACGATCCACTGCAGTGCGCCGAGCTTCGCGTGCAGGTCGTCGCCGATGTGGGGCAGCGCGACGTTGACGACGGTGGAGTCCAGCAGGGCCATGCTGGAGCCGAGGACGGTCGTGAGAACGACCCAGCGGCCCTTGGCCGAGGACAGGCGGATGTCCATAGGGGGATCATCCTCGCCGCGTGGGCACTTGGCCATCCGGTCGACGCGGCGGACCGGCCGCGGCGTCCGGGTGTCGGACGCGCCGGGCCGCCACAACAGGGCGCCGCCGGGCGCCCCGCCGCCCGCGCGGCAGCCGCGGGCCCCACCACACGGCCGGACCAGGCCCGCGCGAACGGCCCGCCCGCGCCCACATCTCACCGGACCCCGGCGCCAGCCGCCGTGGGCAACCAACCGCCCGCAGCGCGGGCCCGCCCCACGCCCGGCGGGCGACCCGCCGCCCGCGCGGCAGCGCGGGCCCCGCTTGCGCGGACGGGACGGCCCAGCCCGCACGGCCGGACCAGGCCCGCGCGAACGGCCCGCCCGCGCCCACATCTCGCCGGCCCATCGCGGCCGACCGAGGCGGAGCGGCGGCTCTGCGGCGGGCACCGGCCATCGCGCCACGCGCCACGCGCCGCCCGGCGGGCGCACGGCTCGGCGGCAGGGCGCACGCGTCGCGGGCCCGCCCCCGTGTCGGGGACGGGCCCGCGGGCCGCGCCCGGCGGACGGGCGCCGGAGCGCGCCCGTTACTTCATGCGCGTCCCGGCGGAGCGCAGCGACTCGCACGCCTTGGTCACGCGCGCCGCCATGCCCGCCTCGGCGGACTTGCCCCACGTGCGCGGGTCGTACGTCTTCTTCGAGCCGACCTCGCCGTCGACCTTCAGCACGCCGTCGTAGTTCTTCAGCATGTGGTCCGCGACGGGCCGCGTGAACGCGTACTGCGTGTCCGTGTCGAGGTTCATCTTCACGACGCCGTTCTCCAGCGCGGTGGTGATCTCCTCGTCCGACGAGCCGGAGCCGCCGTGGAAGACGAAGTCGAACGGCTTGCTGCCCGCGGCCAGCTGGTGCTTGGCGGCGACGCCTTCCTGGAGCTCCTTGAGCAGCTCGGGGCGGAGCACGACGTTGCCCGGCTTGTAGACGCCGTGGACGTTGCCGAACGACGCGGCCAGCAGGTAGCGGCCCTTCTCGCCGAGGCCGAGCGCCTGCGCCGTGCGCAGCGCGTCGTCGACCGTCGTGTACAGCTTGTCGTTGATCTCGTGGCTGACGCCGTCCTCCTCGCCGCCGGTCGGGGTGATCTCGACCTCAAGGATGATCTTGGCGGCGGCGGCCTTCGCGAGGAGCTCCTCGCCGATGGAGAGGTTGTCCGCGAGGGTCTCGGCCGAGCCGTCCCACATGTGCGACTGGAACAGCGGGTTGCGGCCCGCCTTGACGCGCTCGGCGGAGATGTCGAGCAGCGGGCGCACGTAGCCGTCGAGCTTGCCCTTCGGACAGTGGTCGGTGTGCAGCGCGACCGTGATGCCGTACTTCTCGGCAACGACGTGGGCGAACTCGGCGAGGGCGACGGCGCCCGTGACCATGTCCTTGTTGTACTGGCCGCCAAGGAACTCCGCACCGCCCGTGGACATCTGGATGATGCCGTCGCTCTCCGCCTCCGCGAAACCACGCAGGGCGGCGTGCAAGGTCTGGGACGACGTCACATTGATGGCGGGATAGGCGAACTTGCCTGCCTTCGCCCGGTCGAGCATCTCGTTGTAGATCTCCGGGGTTGCGATGGGCATGGTGCCGCTCCTATGTGATGTTTGGGTGGAGGTGCTTGTCCCTGACCTGGGGGCGACGTCATCGTCACCCGTATCTTTACAGACTCACGCGAGACCGAGTTCGGCGGCGGTGTACGCCGGTACGTAGGGCAGCCCCGCCTCGTCGACGGCGGACGCGGCGCCCCGGTCGACGATCACGGCGACGGCGACGACCTCGCCGCCGGCCTCCCGGACGGCCTGCACGGCGGTGAGCGGCGAACCGCCGGTGGTGGAGGTGTCCTCGACGACGAGGCAGCGCCTCCCCTTCACGTCGGTCCCCTCGATCCGCCGCTTCATGCCGTGCTGCTTCTGCTCCTTGCGCACGACGTAGGCGTCCAGGCGCCGCCCGCGGGCGGCGGAGGCGTGCAGCATGGACGTGGCGACGGGGTCGGCGCCCAGGGTGAGGCCGCCGACGCAGTCGTAGTCGAGTCCTGCGGTGGCGTCGAGCATCACCCGGCCGACGAGGGGGGCGGCGTGCCCGTCGAGGGTGACGCGGCGCATGTCGATGTACCAGTCGGCCTCGATGCCGGAGGAGAGCGTCACCCTGCCGTGCACCACGGCGAGATCCTTGATCGACTGGAGGAGCTCGCCCTTGGCGTCGGCGTCGTTCGTAGCGGTCATGCCCCCGAGCCTACGGCCGTCAGAGGCGCTGCCAGGACCAGGTAGCGGCGAGTTCCAGGGGCTGGAGCCTGGTCACGAGCTCGGGCTCGGTGTTGAGCCCGTTGGGCGGGCCCGACTGCGCCTCGACGCACACGGCCTCGGGCTGCTCGTCGTAGACGACGACCCAGCGGGCGGGGCTGGTGACGGTCAGCGCGAGCTGCCCTGGCCAGGTCAGGGTGGCGTCGACGCCGTCGGGCATGCCGAAGCAGTCGTCCCACGGGCCGGGGAGCGGGTCGATGCGGCGGCCGGTCGGCAGGTGGTCGTCGCCGCGCTCCAGCTGGAACGCGGGCGCGAAGGCGAGACTCGCGTCCTCGCCGCCGAGGTTCCTGCGGAACCACGGGTGCCAGCCGGCCTGCGCGGGGAACGAGTCGGACGCGGTCTCCACGCCGAGCGTGAGCTCCAGGGAGTCGGCCGCCAGCCGGAACGTCTGGGTGACGAGACCGGCGTACGGCCACGGGTCGCCCAGCTCGTACGTCAGCGTCGCGGACGCCTCGTCACAGTGCCGCACGCGCCAGGTGGTGTCGCGGCCTGTGCCGTGGATGGCGTGCGGCGGCGAGTTCAGCGGCATCTGGTGCTGGGTCTCGCCGTTCCTGAACCGCCCGAGCGCGATGCGCCCGCAGAAGGGGACCATCGGGAAGCACCCGTAGCGCGGCCCCTGCCGCAGCAGCTCGGTCCCGCCGATGAGGAGGCTGCTGACACGGGCGCCGTTGCCGGGGTCGACCGTCAGGGAGACGTCGCCGGCGGAAAGTTTCAGATCGCTCACGCGAGCAGGGTAGTTCCCACGGCCGTGGCACGGCCTGGCTGGCACGCTGAGTGCCGCCCGGGGGCGCCGGACCGGCCGGCGCCCGGCATCGGACACGGCCCCGGGAGCCCGGAGACGGATCCCGGCGCGCACCAGCGTGTGCTCGCACGGGACGCTCACTCCCACGGACCGGTGACGGACCGGTGGCGGACGAACGGGCAGCGGCCGGGACGCTTGACGCACGCGGGACCGGGAACGCACGGGCGCGGCGGCCCGCCGGTCCTGGGCGCAGGGCACGGGACCGGTGACGGACGAACGGGCAGCGGCCGGGAGGTCTCGACGCGAGGCGCGCGGCGGACCGGGAGCGCGGGGCAGGCGGCACCCAGCACCGAGGGCCTGGCCCGCACAGCCGCCCGGCGCGGCGGCCCGCCGGTCCTGGGTGCAGGGCGCGGGGCCGGTGGCGGACGAACGGGCAGCGGCCGGGAGGTCGCGACGCGAGGCGCGCGGCGGACCAGGAGCGCGGGGCACGCGGCACCCAGCACCGAGGGCCTGGCCCGCACAGCCGCCCGGCGCGGCGGCCCGCCGGTCCTGGGCGCAGGGCGCGGGGCCGGTGGCGGACGAACGGGCAGCCGCAGGAAGCCGGGAGCGCGGGGCAGGACGCCGCCGCGAGGCGGGCCCCCGGGGCGGCGCCGGACCCGCACGGGGTTCGCCTTTCCGGCCGGGGCCGCCCGCGTCCGGCGTCGGCCGGGAGACGCGGGCACGCCCTCCGGGCGGGCGGAGGCGCCGACGGCGGCGCGCGGCGCGTCAGCCCGTCGGGGTGCCGGCGCCGGCGCGTTCCAGCGCGGCGCGCAGCCGCGCGGCGGCCGCGACCGCGGCCGTCAGCGACGGGCCGTCGAGCGCGCCCCCGACCAGCTCGGCCAGCCCGTCGGCGACGGTGCGCTCCGCCGAGTCGACGAGCCGCGCGCCGTCCGCGGTCAGGGCGAGCAGCGAGGATCGGCGGTCCGCGGGGTTCGGCTGCCGGACGGCCAGCCCGCGCCTCTCCAGCCGGTCGACGCTCTTGCTCGTCGCGCCGACGCCGATGGCGAACTCGGCGGCGAGGTCCGCGACCCGCGCCCCGGGGTGGTCGCGCAGGTAGCGCAGGCCCTCGTACTGCGAGGTAACGATCCCGTGCCGCTCGCGGAGACGGTCGTTCAAGGCGTTGTAGAGGCGCGTCTCGCAGCGGACCAGGTCCGCGAAGAAACCCGGGAGGTCCTCGGCGCCCGGCGATGTATATTCCACGGCATATAATGTACAGGAAGCCAACCCCGCAGGAGTCAGGAGCAGACCATGAGCGTGGAACAGCGCGCCCGGATCGACGCGATGATGCGGCAGCCGCAACCGGATGAGCCGCCCTCCGTCGAGGAGATCCGCGCCGGATTCAGGGCGCTGATGGAGCGGATGAACGTGCCGGGCGGCATCCGCACCACGGCGACCGACCTCGGTGGCCGGCCCGCACTGCGCGTCGAGCCGGCGACACCGGACGCCGGAGCGGACGGCGGGTCACGCGCCGGCACGATCCTCTACTTCCACGGCGGCGGCTGGGTGTTCGGCTCCCCCGAGACGGCCATGTCCCTGACGGGCAACCTCGTGGCCAGGACCGGCATCCCGGCGTACTCGGTGGACTACCGGCTCGCCCCCGAGCACCCCTTCCCCGCCGCGATCGAGGACACGCTGGCCGCCTACCGCGCCCTGCTCGACGGCGGCGCCGACCCTTCGGCGGTCGTGTTCGCCGGCGACTCGGCGGGCGGCGGCCTCGCCGTCACCACGTGCCTCGCCGCCCGCGACGCGGGCCTCCCGCTGCCCGCCGGCCTCGTGGTGTTCTCCGCGGGCCTCGACGCGACGAGGACAGGCGAGAGCATGGACACCAAGGAAGGCATCGACCCGATCTTCACGCGCGCGGCCCTTGAGCACACCGGCGCCATGTACCTCGCCGGGGCCGATCCGCACCAGCCACTGCTCAGTCCGGCGGTACTCGCCGACCTGACCGGCTTCCCGCCGATGCTGCTCCAGGTCGGCACCAACGAGCTCCTGCTCGACGACTCCACGCGGTTCGCCGCCCGCGCGAGGGCGGCCGGCGTGGACGTCGTCCTGGACGTGACAGCGGACGTGCCGCACGTGTTCCAGTCGCTCGCCGGCGATCTGGACGAGGCGGACGAGGCGCTGGACCGCGCGGCGCTCTTCCTGCGCCAGCGCATCCGCTGACGAGGGGGCGGCGCGCGCGGCGGCTCGGTAGGCGAACGGAGCGCGCGTCAGTGGCGGCGGCGCAGGGCGCGCGTCACCACGACCGCCGAGGCCAGCGCGAACGCCGCCGCCGGGGCGACCCAGCGCAGGGAGCCGACCGCCGTGGCGGCCTCGGGCAGGGGGATGGGGGCGTAGCGGCCGCGCGGCGGCGCGTGGTCGACCTCCTCGGCGCTGCGGCCGATCATCGTCCGGCGCGCGTGTGCCGCCTCCGCGGGCGGCTCGTCGTCGTCCTCGCCGGGGTCGTCAGGGTCGGCGGGCCCTGCAAGGCCTTCGGGGCCTTCCGGGACGTGGAAGTCGCCGTCGCCCGCCACCGTCTCGCCCGACAGCGGTGAGGGATCCGCGGCGGACGGGGGCGTCGCCTTCGGCGGCAGCGGCTCGGCCGCCTCCTCGGCGCTGTCGGGCGGCCCCGGCCGTACGTCCTTCTGCGGGCCGCTCTCGTCGCCGAGGCGGGCGGCGAACCGGTCGAGCAGCCGCCGCGCGGCCTGCGCCGCCGCCTCGGGCGGCAGCTCCGCGAGCCTGCCCTCGGCGTGCGAGACGCCGGTGAAGCCGATGTCCGTGCCGTCCGTGCGGGCGGGCGCCGCGGCCGGCCCGTCCCCGTCCTGCGGGGCCGGCACGGTGCCGGAGACGGAGACGGCCGGGATCAGGCGCACGTCCAGCGTCACGGACACCGAGCCCGTGCCGCGGACCTCCTCGCCATCGGCGCGGACCGTGAAGACGCCGTCGTCCTCCTCCGTGACGCTCAGCACGCCGCGGTACGTGATCGTATGGCCGCCCGCACGGACCTTGAGACGGCCGGTGATCTCCCCGGGCACGCCCCCCTCGTCCTGCTGGAAGGCGGGGACGCAGTGGGCGACCCGCGCCGGGTCCCGCAGCGTCCGCCGCAGTGCCTCCGCCGTCATCGGAACGAACACCTCATGGTCCATGGCACGAGCCTACTAACGCCCGCCCCACTAGGCGCTCAGTCGTCGTATCTGGGGTGAACCAGGGTCGACGGCGGCAGGTCGCCCGCCCCCTGCGGGCGGTCGCGGGCCGCCGCGCGGGTGTCGGCGCGCAGCCGCGCGGCGTCCAGCGAGCGCAGCTTCGGCGCGTCCGCCGCGAGGCGCGGACGCGGCGGGCGCGAGCCGCGCCCCGCCAGGAGGAACCCCCAGTCCTTCGGGGCCGCGTCCCGGCCCGCGCGCTTCGTCCTGTCGGGGCCGCCCAAGAAGCCGTCGGCCGGGCCCGTGGCCCGGTAGGCGCTCGTGCGGAACCCGGCGGCGCGCAGTGTCGCGTCGACCGTCCAGAAGGCGCGCGAGCGCCGCGCCAGCGGCCCAGCGTGCACCACGAGGCGCCCGCCCGGCGCGAGCGCGCGTGCCACCAGTCCGTAGAACTCCTGCGAGTAGAGCTTCGTGCTCGACGTGATGCCGGGGTCGGGCAGGTCGCAGACGATCACGTCGAACGGCCCGCGCCGCGCGCCCGCGCCGCGCAGCCAGTCGAACGCGTCGGCCCGGACCGCGTGCAGCCTCGGGTCCCGGTACGCGTGGCCGTTGAGCCTGCTCAGCGCGGGGTCGGTGCGGGCGAGGTGCTCCACCTCGCCGTCGATGTCGACGATCGTCACCGACCCGACGTCCCGGTAGCGCAGCGCCTCCCGCGCCGCGAGGCCGTCTCCGCCGCCGAGAATGAGCACGCGTGCGTGCGGCCCGCGCATCGCGGGGTGGACGAGCGCCTCGTCGTAGCGGTACTCGTCGCTCGCGCTCACCCGCAGCCTGCCGTCCAGGTACAGGGACAGCGGGCCCTTCTCGCCGCCCGTCAGCACGATCTCCTGGACGCTGGAGCGCACGGCGACGCGTACGCCCGTGCCGTACACCGCGGTCCTGGCCGCCCGTTCGAAGTCGTGCACGGTGGCCGCGGCTGTGGCCAGCACGCACAGCACCATCGTGTTGGCCGTCAGCAGCAGCCACCGCGACCTGCGCGTCAGGTCGCGGCCGAACAGCCACAGCACGAGGGCGCCCCCGGCGACCACGTTGACCCCGCCGGTCACCATCGCGGCCGCCAACTGCCCGAGCCACGGCAGCAGCAGGAACGGAAAGGCGAGCCCGCCGACCAGCGCGCCCACATAGTCGGCGGCGAACAGGTCGGCGACCGTGCCGCCGACGTCCTGCCGCGAGACGCGCTGTATCAGCGTCATCAGCAGCGGGATCTCGGCGCCCGTGAGGATGCCGATCGCGAGCGAGAAGGCGACGATCGGGCCCCGCGACTCGCCGAGCCACGCGAAGCTCGCGTACAGCGTGCACGCCGACAGTCCGCCCACGAGCGCGAGCGCCGACTCCACCAGGCCGAACCCGACGGCGGGGCGCGAGCGCAGCCGCTTCGCGAGCAGCGAGCCGATGCCCATGGCGAACACCATCACCGACAGCACGACGGACGCCTGCGTGACCGAATCGCCCATCAGGTACGAGCCGAGCGCGACGAGCTCAAGCTCGTACACGAGCCCGCAGGCCGCGCAGACGAACACGACGAGCAGCACCATGAGGCGGACGGCGTCCGCGCGCTCCGGGGGCCGCGGGCCCCGGCGGGGCGGCGGCCTGCCCGCCGGCGACGGCTCCTGCCGCGCCGTGGTGCATTGGTCGATCATGCAGTAACGCTACGTCACACACCGCTCGCACAAGGTCACCCACAAGGGTGCAACTTGCCGGCCGGGTCACAGCACGGCGGGCGTGCGTACCAGCACACGCGTGCGGGTCACGACGAGCCGGCCCTCCTGCGGGTACGCGTGCCAGGTGCGCCACCGCACGGATCCCTCGTCGTGCTGGGCGAGCAGTGCGGTGAACGCGTGCGGCGAGCCGGGAAACGTACCCGCCAGGCCGTTCGGGTGGTCGGACACGAGCGCCAGCAACTCCTGCGCTCGCGAGGCGAACTGTCTTGTCGTCAACTCCTCCACACGCGCCGCGAATTCGTACTCCCACTCGCCGATGCGCTCGGAGGCCCCGAGGGGCAGCGGTGTGCTGCTGCCGGGGATGCACGCGACGGTCTCCGAGCACGCACCCCCGTCCTGTTCGAGCAGTACCTGGTGGGACGCGCCGAGCAGCCGCAACTCGAGCCGCGCGCCGGACAGGTCGACGCCGTGCGTGGCGAGCGCGGGAAGCGGCCCGCGACCCAGCGCCCAGGCGAGATCGGCGGCTCGGGTGTCGGTGTAGGAGGTGTTCAGGGTCGTGAGCATGGATCGGCTCCGCAGACACACGTGACGGATGGACCGGGGGCACCCCGGGAGGAGGAACGGGCTTCAGGGCATGCGGAAGGCGGCCTGCCCGGCTCCGCGTGGAGCCCCGGCCGAGGGCTGGTGGGAAACCTTCATCAGCGAATCACGAAGTACCGGCCACCTACAGCGTTTTTACCCAACTTGGCGGGGTTTCCATCCCCTCGGGGGCCTCGGTGTTCAGGTGTTCAGGTGTTCACGCGGACGTCAGGCCTCGCAGGCGGATCACGGCCTCGGTGAGGACGTCGTCCTTCTTGCAGAAGGCGAAGCGGACCTGGGTACGGCCGGCGTCGGGGTGGTCGTAGAAGACGGAGTTGGGGACGGCGACCACACCGCACCTCTCGGGAAGGGCGAGGCAGAAGGCGGCGCCGTCACTCTCGCCGAGCGACGTGATGTCCGTGGTGATGAAGTACGTGCCCTGCGGGCGGTGGACCACGAAACCCGCGCCGGCGAGCCCCTCGGCCAGGAGGTCGCGCTTCCCGCGCAGGTCCTCGCGGAACCCCGTGAAGTAGGAGTCGGGCAGCGCCAGGGCCTCCGCGACGGCGTACTGGAACGGGCCGGCGCTGACGAAGGTCAGGTACTGCTTGGCCGTGCGGACGGCGCTGACGAGGGCCGCGCTGCCCGTGACCCAGCCGACCTTCCAGCCCGTGAAGCAGAAGGTCTTGCCCGCGGAGGAGATCGACACCGTGCGCTCCCGCATGCCGGGGAGGGAGATCAGCGGGATGTGCTCGCCCTCGAAGACGAGGTGCTCGTAGACCTCGTCGGTGACGACCAGGAGGTCGTGTTCGACGGCGAGTGCCGCGATCGCCGTCGCCTCTTCCCGCGTGAGGACCATGCCGGTCGGGTTGTGCGGCGAGTTCAGCAGCAGCAGGCGGGTCCTGGGCGTGATGGCGTCGCGCAGCGCATCGAGGTCGGGGCGGAAATCGGGGGCGCGGAGGGTGAGGGGGACCCGCGCGGCGCCGGCCATGGCGATGCAGGCGGCGTAGGAGTCGTAGAAGGGTTCGAAGGCGATGACCTCGTCGCCCGGCTCCAGCAGCGCCAGCATGGCAGCGGCGATGGCCTCGGTCGCGCCCGCGGTCACCAGCACCTCGGTGTCCGGGTCGAAGTCGAGTCCGTAGAAGCGCCGCTGGTGGTCTGCCACGGCCGTACGGAGTTCGGGGACGCCAGGCCCCGGCGGGTACTGGTTGCCCCGGCCCTCCCGCAGCGCGCGTACAGCTGCCTCGCGCACCTCCTCCGGGCCGTCGGTGTCCGGGAACCCCTGGCCCAGGTTGATCGCCCCGGTCCTGACGGCGAGCGCGGACATCTCGGCGAAGATCGTCGAGCCGTGCCCCTCCAGCCTCCGGTTCAGCAGCGGCCTGGCGTCCACGTCCCCACCGTCCTTACTCGCGTGCCCGTCCCGTCCATGCTCAGGGGACCATCCTGGCCCATGGCAGGTCCCGCCCCGAACACCGCGGGTGCCTCACACGTCCGGGAGAGCGGAAGCCGCGGCCGGGGTACGTCAGTAGTACCTCGCGCGGCTGCGGGAACGGCCGGAGCGCCGCGTGGAACGGCTCCGGCCGAGGTCGGCGCCGTCGTCGTCCAGGTACGAATACGCGTCGTCCCCGAGGTCCAGGTACGAGGGCACGGCCCGGCTGCGGGAGCGGCCGGCCACCCGCGAACGGCTGCGCGAACGGCCGCGGCCCCGGTCCTCGTCGTCGTAGCCGCCGCCGAAGCTCGTCGCGAAGTCGTCGTCGGCCAGCGTCCCGCCCCGCGCGAGGGTGCGCAGCTGCTCCCGCTGGCTCATCGGCGCCCGGGAGCGGGAGCGCGCCCGCGAGCGGCTGGGCTCGCGGTAGTAGGAGGTGTCGAGCGGCCTGGGGCTCTCGCTGCGGTCGCTGCCGAGGTCGGGGTAGTCCCGCAGCTCGTCGAAGTCGGTGTGCCGTTCCGAGCGCAGCCGGTAGGAGCGTGCGCCGTAGCTGCGCATTATCCGGTCCTGCTCCGCCAGGTCCGGGTGTCCGCCGCCGCGGGCGACCGCGCGCCCCGCGTCCAGCTCGGCGCGCTCGTACGCCATCAGGGGGCGGGTGGTGCGCACCCGCCCGGCGGAGTCGAAGTAGGGTGCGCGGCCCGAGCCGTGGCCGAGCATGTAGCGGTAGCTGTCGTCCGACTGCTCCACGGCCGCGGTCCTGCGCGGGTTGCGGAAGTTCGGCTGATTCGCGTACCCCACCATGTTCATGTGCATGGCGGTGGCCGGGTTGTCCCACTCCTCCAGCGCCTCGGTCTGCGCGTTCCGGTACTCCTCCTGGGTGTAACCGGTGGTGCCGCGCCGGTCACGGCGCCGCCGGCCGGTGCCGTCGTGGTCGCGGTGGTCCCGGTAGCCCTCGTAGTACGCGGGGAGGCGGTCCTCCACGTACCGGACGTCGGCACCGGCCGGTCCTGCCTGCCGCCGCCGGGTGCCGGTGCGGGAGCGGGGCGCGGCGGCGGAGAAGAGGATGGGGTGCTCCGCCTGGTGGGTGCTGTTGCCGTCGATCTCCTCGTCGTACTCGTCCTCGAGGCGGCGCCGGTCGCGGCTGCGGTACCCGTAGGTGCCCGGCTCGTTGCCGTAGGCGCGCTGCACGGCCAGCGGCCCCCCGGCGGACAGGCCGGCCGCGGTCGCCGTGTTGCCCGCGCGCCGCTGCAGATCCAGCACGGACGCCGCACGGGACAACAGCGTGCTACCGCTGCGCCGCGCCCGGCTCCCGGCTCCTCCGCTCGCGCGAACCGGCTCATGGCGTGCGTACATCACGGCTCCCTGGGAGTGGTGGGGGGCGTCCCGAGTGAACAGTCGGCCAAGGGTACGACGCTAGGGCAGCGGGGGCGGGCGCCGCCAGGGCCGAGGGGGCACACCGTGAGGTCCTCGCGGGCAGTGGGACCGCACGCGCTGTGAGCCGGTGCGGGACGTGGCAGGGCGCCGGGGTACGCGACCCCGGCGCCCTGTGCGGCCTGTGCGGCCTGTGCGGCCTGTGGCCCCTACGCGTCCTCGGGCTTCTCGTCGCCGGGTTCGAGACCCAGCTGCTCGACGAGCCACTTGTCGAACTCGATCGACGCGCGCACCCAGCTGACCGTCGACGACACGAAGTGGTCGAGACCCACGCCCGTACCGATCAGCATCTGCGCCTCGCCGATCAGGCGGACGGTCGGCGGGCCCTCTTCCTCCTCGTGCACGTGGCTGTAGACCTTCGGCCACAGGGTGCGCCTGTTCCAGTCGTCGATCAGCTCGAGGATCCGCAGCTTGTCGTCGACCCCGTGCGGGCGGTCGTAGAACGTGCGCACCGAGAAGACCTGCTGCTCCTCGTCGCCGCGGAACATGAAGTACGTGCGGAATTCCTCCCACGGCGCCGCGAGGTCGCCCTCGTCGTCGACGACGTACTTCAGCTCCATCTGGTCGAGGAGCTGCTTGACCAGGTCCTGGTCGGGGACGACGACGGGAGCCGGCCCCGCAGGACCCTCCTCGGGCTCGGGGCGCCCCCCGAAATTCGGAATCGCGGACGGATCGATGCTCACCGTGTTCTTCCCTTCGTACGGATCCCGCCATCCTCCCTCATCAGGCCCGGGAAGTGGCAAGCCAGGTGGACGGGGCGCCGGACGTTTTCCCGTCTGTCGCTACTGCCGCCGGACCCTTCGCCTGCCCAGCGTGCGCCGCCTTACGCGACGCGCGGGGCACGTACCCCGCGCGTCGCGGCTCGCGCCTCGTACGCGGCGCGCCTACAGCGTCTTGGCCGGAGGCTCCGCGTCCTCGGCCGGGCCCTCGGCCTCCTGGACCTGGACGTCCTCCACCGGGGCGGAGCCGTCCGGCCTGCCCACGATCAGGCCGTCGCCGAACCGGTCGACGCGCACCGTGTCGCCGTCCGTGACCTCGCCCGCCAGGATCTCCTTCGCGAGCCGGTCGCCGATCGCCGTCTGCACCAGCCGCCGCAGCGGCCGCGCCCCGTACGCCGGGTCGTTGCCCTCGTCGGCCAGCCAGTCGAGCGCGGCGGGCGTGACGTCGAGGGTCAGCCTGCGCTCGGCGAGCCGCTTCGCGAGGCGCCCGACCTGGAGCCCGGCGATGCGCGCCAGCTCGTCGCGCGACAGGGCGGAGAAGACGACCATGTCGTCGAGGCGGTTGAGGAACTCCGGCTTGAAGGAGGACCGCACGACCCCGAGCACCTGCTCGCGCTTCTGCTCCTGCGAGGTGCCCGTCTCCACCAGGTACTGGCTGCCGAGGTTCGACGTCAGCACCAGGATGGTGTTGCGGAAGTCGACCGTGCGGCCCTGGCCGTCGGTCAGCCGCCCGTCGTCGAGCACCTGCAGCAGCACGTCGAAGACCTCGGGGTGCGCCTTCTCGACCTCGTCGAGCAGCACCACCGAGTACGGGCGCCTGCGCACCGCCTCGGTGAGCTGGCCGCCCTCCTCGTAGCCGACGTAGCCGGGGGGCGCACCGACGAGCCGCGCCACCGAGTGCTTCTCGCCGTACTCGCTCATGTCGACGCGGATCATGGCCCGCTCGTCGTCGAAGAGGAAGTCCGCGAGCGCGCGCGCCAGCTCGGTCTTGCCGACGCCGGTGGGGCCGAGGAAGAGGAACGAGCCGGTCGGACGGTCGGGGTCGGAGATGCCGGCGCGCGTGCGCCGCACGGCGTCGGACACCGCGCGCACCGCCTCGGACTGGCCGATCAGCCGCCTGCCGAGCTCCTCCTCCATGCGCAGCAGCTTCTGCGTCTCGCCCTCCAGCAGCCGGCCGGCGGGGATACCCGTCCAGGAGGCGACGACGTCGGCGATGTCGTCGGGGCCGACCTCCTCCTTGACCATGGTGTTCTTGTTCTCGTCGCTCTCCTGCTCCTCCTCGGCCGAGGCCTCGCGCAGCTCCTGCTCGACCGCGGGGATCTCCCCGTAGAGGAGCTTGGAGGCGGTGTCGAAGTCGCCGTCGCGCTGGGCGCGCTCGGCCTGGCCGTGCAGCTCGTCGATGCGCTCCTTGAGCTCACCGACCCTGTTCAGGCCCTTCTTCTCCTTCTCCCACCGCGCGGTCAGGCCGCGCAGCTCCTCCTTGCGGTTCTCCAGGTCGCGGCGGAGCTTTTCGAGGCGCTGCACGGAGCCGGGGTCCGACTCGTTGCGCAGGGCGAGCTCCTCCATGGAGAGCCGGTCGACGACGCGCTGCAGCTCGTCGATCTCGACGGGCGAGGAGTCGATCTCCATGCGCAGCCGCGAGGCGGCCTCGTCGACGAGGTCGATGGCCTTGTCGGGCAGGAAGCGCGACGTGATGTAGCGGTCGGACAGGGTCGCGGCGGCCACCAGGGCGGCGTCCGCGATCTGCACCTTGTGGTGCGCCTCGTAGCGGCCCTTGAGGCCGCGCAGGATCGCGATGGAGTCCTCGACGGACGGCTCGGCGACCAGCACCTGCTGGAAGCGGCGCTCAAGGGCCGCGTCCTTCTCGATGTGCTCGCGGTACTCGTCGAGCGTCGTCGCGCCGACCATCCGCAGCTCGCCGCGCGCGAGCATCGGCTTGAGCATGTTGCCGGCGTCCATGGCGGAGTCGCCGCCGGCGCCCGCGCCGACGACGGTGTGCAGCTCGTCGATGAACGTGATGATCTGCCCGTCGCTGTCCTTGATCTCGGACAGCACGGTCTTCAGGCGCTCCTCGAACTCGCCGCGGTACTTCGCTCCGGCGACCATCGCGCCGAGGTCGAGCGCGATGAGCCGCTTGTTCTTCAGCGACTCGGGCACGTCGCCCTTGTCGATGCGCTGGGCGAGGCCCTCGACGACGGCGGTCTTGCCGACGCCGGGCTCGCCGATGAGCACCGGGTTGTTCTTCGTGCGGCGGGACAGTACCTGCACGACGCGCCGGATCTCGTGGTCCCGGCCGATGACCGGGTCGAGCCTGCCCTCGCGTGCGGCCGCCGTGAAGTCCGTGCCGAACTTCTCCAGCGCCTTGTAGTTGCCCTCCGGATCGGGTGTCGTCACCCGGCGTCCCCCTCTGGCCTTCTCGAAGGCGTCGACAAGCTTCCTGGCCGTGGCCCCTTGCCCGGCCAGCACCTCACCGGCCTGCCCGCCCTTGGCGGCGATGCCGATGAGCAGGTGCTCCGTCGACACGTACTCGTCGCCGAGGTCGCGTGCGCGCTTCGTGGCGTCGGCGATCACGGCGAGCAGGTCGCGGTTGGCCTGCGGCGGGGCCACGGTGGACCCGGCGACGCTCGGCAGCCCCGCGAGCAGTTGCTCGGCGCCCGACCTGACGGCGGCCAGATCGGCCTCCACGGCGGACAGCAGGTCAGTGACGTTCTCGTTGTCCTGCCCGGCCAGCAGCGCGAGCAGGAGATGCGCGGGGGTCAGATCGGGGTGTCCCGCTGCCACGGCACTGTTGCTCGCGGCACTGATCGCTTCCCGGCTCCTGTTGGTCAGCTCGGCGTCCACGTGCGCTCTCTCCTCCTGTTCCAAACTCTGACGATGAGAACGTGCGTAAAGTTGAGTCTAGTCCACTCAACCCGAAAACGGGACCACGACCCGGGACCGGCTTCTAAGCTCTGACGCATGACGATCGACGTGCGCGCGCCGCACCCCGAGTACCTCGCGTTCTGGCGCGAACACCACATCTGCACGCTCACCACGCACCGCGCGGACGGCTCGCCGCACGTGGTGCCCGTGTGCGTCACGTACGACCCGGAGGCGGGTGTCGCGCGCGTGATCACGTCGAAGCACAGCAGGAAGGCCGCGAACGTCCTGGCGGCGGACGGGCCCGGCGGCGCGCGCGTCGCGGTCTGCCAGGTGTCGAGGGGGCGCTGGGCGACGCTGGAGGGCCGGGCGCGCGTGCGCACGGAGCCCGAGGTGGTCGCCGACGCCGAGCGCCGGCACGAGGAGCGCTACGGGCGCCCGCCGCGGGAGAACCCGGAGCGCGTGGTCATCGAGATAGCCGTCGACCGGGCCATGGGCCGCGCCTGACGGGCCGGCCGCGCACGCACACGCCCGGCGCCCGCACGCGGGCAGCACAACGGCGCCATCGCGTTTCAGGTCCACGATGGCGCCGTTGTGTGGGGGAAGCGCCTGAGCGACTTGTTACGACGGGGGAATCGCTCAGGCACTGCGGGGGGTGGCTGTATGAGGTTGTGGAACCACCAGCTCGTGGTCCCGCCGCTCCAGATTAACAAAAATCATGTCATACCTGATGCAGCATCGGACCAGCTGCGGCGCGCCGTGGGGGCGGCGCAGGCAGCGGTACGCACGGACGTCGTCGTCCTCCTCGCGCACGACGAGCACGGGCTCACCGAACAACGTGACCCTCACCGAGTCCCCGCGCCGCGGAATCGCGGACACGAGATCGACGAAGTGCCACCCGGAACGGTAGGCCGCGGCCATCTCACGCCGGAGACTTGCGTCGTCCGCCGGGGTTGTCATGCCCGGAAGGCGGACGTGGTGCTCGTGGGGCCGCCGGCTGCGGCGGAGGGCCAGCTGATGTCCGCGGGTGTGGCGTGCACCGGTCCATTGACCGGGGCCGCCGGCCAGCTGATGTCCGCGGGAACGACCGCCGTGCCGTGCGAGCTCGCGGAGGGCCAGCTGATGTCCGCGGGGACTGCTTCGTGCGCACTCGTTCCGGCGTGGGCCGACGTCGCGTTCACGGCGCCCGGCGCGTCCCCGGACCCAAAGCCCGTGGCGGCGACGGTTCCGCATGCCAACGGGATGGCGAACGCCGCCGCAAGCATCGAGCGAAGCAATCTCTTCTTCATCGTCGGCTTCGTCCTCACTTGATGGAATCTCTTCCCCGTTGACAACGACAATGACCCACGCCAGGACCCCAGCGCCACATCGGCGAGGCATCATGTTCCTGCAGGTTCAGCAACCTGAGGGGTGGATAAATGGGGACGAGATACACAGAACAGGCACATCAGCACTCTCTGACAGATCTGTGTGCTGAAGGTAAGCGGCTGTATGCGGCCGCGCTCCAGGCCGGCCGCATAGCAAAACGCGAAATAGAGACAGCCCCTTGCCTGGTGGATTTCGCCCTACTGCACCCTGATCCGGACGATCCGGACTGGCTGCGCCCCGTCGCACCGTCCATCGCCCTGGCGCAGCGGCTGCACCCGATCGAACGGGATATCCAGGAGCAGCGCCGCCGATCCCTCGACCTCACCGCGTCCTTCGACGAGTTCATGGCAATCAGCGCCCAGGCGCCGCCCAGTATCCACGCCATCACCGTGCTGGAGGGGTCCCACCGCATCAACGCGGCTCTCGACGTCGCCACCACCGAGCTCAAGAGCGAGGTGCTGACGGTCCAGCCGGGGGGCGGCCGTCCCGAGCGCCTGCTGAGCCAGGCCATCACGCGCAGCAAACCCCTGATCGACCGCGGCATCAGCATGCGCACGCTCTACCAGCACACCGTCCGCTACAGCCAGAACACCTTCGCCTACATCGACCATCTGGCCGGCGCCAAGATGGAGATACGGACGATGGAGCAGCTCATAGAACGGCTCATCATCTTCGACGACGCGGTGGCCTTCATTCCGGCGCGCGACGACGACGGCGCGGCGCTCGAACTGCGGCACCCCGGCCTCGTGAGCTATCTCACCAAGATCTTCGATCACCTGTGGCAGCGCGCGACCCCCCTGGTCCAGCCGCTGTCCGCGGCTCCGGACGCCGAGGGCATCACCGAAGTGCAGCGCTCCATCGCCAAACTGCTCGTCGAAGGGCTCGTCGACGAGGCCATAGCGCGCCGCCTGGGCATGAACGTCCGCACCTGCCGCGCGCACATCGCCAAGCTCGCCGCCGCACTGGGTAGCGGCAGCCGTGCCCAACTCGGCTTCCTCATAGCACAGTCCGGGATCCTGGGGGAGAGGGACTGAGGACGGCGCCGGCCGAGGTGCGGCCCACCCACGGGCATGCTGAGCCACCGGGACAGCAAGCGCAAGGGGCCGGTACACCCGAAGGCGTACCGGCCCCTCACCGTCGCTCACTCCGGGCGCCCAGGCCTCCACACCACCAGCGCGCTCGCCTGCCGCACGTCCTCGTACGGCACCAGATCGCGCCGGTACGAGGCGTGCACCTGGGCCTCGCGCTGCCGCATGGCCGCCGCCGCGCCCTCGACCGCGGCCGACAGCTCGGCGACCCTCGACTGCAGCGCGGCGACCTGGTTCTCCAGCTCGATGATCCGCTTGATGCCGGCGAGGTTGATGCCCTCGTCCTGGGACAGCTGCTGCACCTGCCTCAGCAGCTGGATGTCCCGCGCCGAGTAGCGTCTGCCCCGCCCGGCCGTGCGGTCGGGGGAGACCAGCCCGAGACGGTCGTACTGCCGGAGCGTCTGGGGGTGCAGCCCGGACAGCTGGGCCGCCACCGAGATGACGTAGACCGGGGTCTCCTCCGTCAGCTCGTACGCCCTGCCGAACGCGGCAGAGGCACGGCGCCGGGCGCCGCCGCCGTCCCTGTCCATGACGTCACGCTCCCTTCGCGGCCTTGAACAGCTCCGCCCGCGGGTCCTCTTCCGCGGTCGCCTTCCGGTACGCCTCAAGCGCGTCGCGCGCGGGCGCGCCGAGGTCCTTCGGCACGGCCACCTCGACCGTCACCAGCAGGTCTCCGCGCGTGCCGTCCTTGCGTACGGCGCCCTTGCCGCGGGCGCGCATCGTGCGCCCGTTGGGCGTGCCCGCCGGCAGCTTCAGCTTCACCGGTGGCCCGCCGAGCGTCGGCACCCTGACCTCGCCGCCCAGCGCCGCCTCCGCGAACGTGACGGGCACCGTGACCGTGAGGTTGTCGCCCCTGCGGCCGAACACGGGGTGCGAGCCCACGTGCACGACGACGTAGAGGTCGCCGGCGGGGCCGCCGCGCTCGCCAGGCGTGCCCTTGCCGCGCAGCCTGATCCGCTGCCCGTCGGACACGCCGGCGGGGATGCGGACCTGGATGGAACGCGACGACTTGGCGCGCCCGCTGCCCTTGCAGACGTCGCAGGGGTCCTGGGCGATGAGCCCGCGGCCCTTGCACTCGACGCAGGGGTCGGTGAGCGAGAACCCGCCGCCGGTGCCGCGCGAGACCTGCCCCGTGCCGACGCACGTCGGGCACACGCGCGGCGTGCCGTTCTTGTCGCCGGTGCCGGAACACGCCTTGCAGGGCGCCTGGCTGGACATCCGCAGCGGGACCGTGGCCCCGTCGACCGCCTCGGTGAAGCTGAGCGTCACCTCGGACTCGATGTCCTGGCCGCGGCGCGGCTGCGTGCGCGTGCCCGTGCCGCCCCGGTTGAACAGCCCGCCGAACACGTCCCCGAGACCGCCGCCGAAGCCGCCCTGCGTCCCGGTGCCGCCGCCCTGTCCGGCGCCTCCGAAGAGGTCGCCCAGGTCGAAGTTGAACGTGCCGCCGCCGGCGCCGCCGCCCCCGGGGCCGGGGCGGAAGCCGCCGTTCCCGAAGAGCGTGCGCGCCTCGTCGTACTCCTTGCGCCGCTTCGCGTCGCCCAGGATGTCGTTCGCCTCGGAGATCTCCTTGAAGCGCTCCTCGGCCTTGGCGTCACCCTTGTTGGCGTCCGGGTGGAACTCGCGGGCGAGCTTCCGGTACGCCTTCTTGATCTCGGCCTCTGTGGCGTCCTTGGGGACGCCGAGAACCTTGTAGTAGTCCTTCTCGACGAAGTCCTTGGTACTCATTCCCGACGTCCCTCCTTCCGCTCAGCTTCAGCCGCGTCAGCCCTCGTCCGGGCCACCGCTCTCCTTCTCGGCCTCCGGGGAGGCCTCCTTGGCACCGCTCTTGGATCCGCCCGCCTCGTCCTGCTCGTCGGCCGCCTTCGGCTGGGCCCCCGGCTGGGGCTCCGCCACGGCGACCCTGGCGGGCCTGATCGTCCGTTCGCCGAACCGATACCCGGGCTGGAGGATCGCGACGCACGTCGTCTCGGTGACATCCGGCGCGTACGAGTGCATCAGGGCCTCGTGGACCGTCGGGTCGAAGGGCTCGCCCTCCTCGCCGAACTGCTGGAGGCCCAGCTTCGCCGCGACCGACTCGAGCGACTCGGCCACCGACTTGAACCCGCCGACCAGCTCCTCGTGTTCCCGCGCGCGACCGATGTCGTCGAGCACGGGCAGCAGCTCGGTCAGGAGGTTCGCGACGGCGATCTCGCGCACGGTCACCCGGTCGCGCTCCACCCGCCTGCGGTAGTTCTGGTACTCCGCCTGAAGGCGCTGCAGGTCGGCCGTGCGCTCACCGAGAGCGGTGCGCGCCTGGTCGAGCTGCGCCGTCAGAGCGGCCTTTTCCTGTACGTCCCCGGCCGGGGCCGCCCGGCCGGGCTCCGCCGAGCCCGGTCCGGCGCCCTTCGGCGCGTCGTCGGGGCCTGCGCCGGAGGGGACGTCGGGCTCCTCCTCGAAGCCCGGGGTCTCCTCCGTCACGCGGCACCGCCCTTGCTGTCACGCTCGTCGTCGACGATCTCGGCGTCCACGACGTCGTCCTGGCCGTCCTGCGCCTGCTCCGTACCGGGACCGCCGGCCGCGCCCGCGGCACCGGCCTCGCCCTCGGCCTGCGCGTTGGCGTACATGGCCTGGCCCAGCTTCTGGGAGACGGCGGCGACCTTCTCGGTGGCCGTGCGGATCTCGGCCGTGTCCTCGCCCTTGAGCTTCTCCTTCAGCTCGCCGACGGCGGTCTCGACCTCGGTCTTGACGTCACCGGGGACCTTGTCCTCGTTGTCCTTGAGGAACTTCTCGGTCTGGTAGACGAGCTGCTCGCCCTGGTTGCGGGACTCGGCGGCCTCGCGGCGCTTGTGGTCCTCGTCCGCGTACTGCTCGGCCTCCTGGCGCATCCGGTCGACCTCGTCCTTCGGCAGCGAGGAGCCGCCGGTGACGGTCATCTTCTGCTCCTTGCCCGTGCCCAGGTCCTTCGCGGTCACGTGCATGATGCCGTTGGCGTCGATGTCGAAGGAGACCTCGATCTGCGGGACCCCGCGGGGGGCCGGCGGCAGGCCGGTCAGCTCGAACATCCCGAGCTTCTTGTTGTACGCGGCGATCTCGCGCTCGCCCTGGTAGACCTGGATCTGCACGGACGGCTGGTTGTCCTCGGCCGTCGTGAAGATCTCGGAGCGCTTCGTCGGGATCGTGGTGTTGCGCTCGATGAGCTTGGTCATGATGCCGCCCTTGGTCTCGATGCCGAGGGACAGCGGGGTGACGTCGAGCAGCAGGACGTCCTTGACCTCGCCCTTGAGGACACCGGCCTGCAGGGCGGCGCCGATGGCGACGACCTCGTCCGGGTTGACGCCCTTGTTGGCGTCCTTGCCGCCGGTCAGCTCCTTGACGAGCTCCGCGACGGCGGGCATGCGGGTCGAACCGCCGACGAGCACGACGTGGTCGATCTCGCTCAGCTGGATGCCGGCGTCCTTGATCACGTTGTGGAACGGGGTCTTGCAGCGCTCGAGCAGGTCGGAGGTCAGCTGCTGGAACTGGGCGCGCGTGAGCTTCTCGTCCAGGTGCAGCGGGCCCTCGGCGGACGCCGTGATGTAGGGCAGGTTGATCGTGGTCTCCGTCGAGGACGAGAGCTCGATCTTCGCCTTCTCAGCGGCCTCGCGGAGGCGCTGGAGGGCCATCTTGTCCTTCGCCAGGTCCACGCCGTGGGCATTGGAGAACTGCTTGACCAGGTAGTCGACGATGCGCTGGTCCCAGTCGTCGCCGCCGAGGTGGTTGTCGCCGTTGGTGGCCTTCACCTCGACGACACCGTCGCCGATCTCCAGCAGCGAGACGTCGAACGTGCCGCCACCGAGGTCGAAGACGAGGATCGTCTGGTCGTCCTTGTCGAGCCCGTACGCCAGGGCGGCCGCGGTCGGCTCGTTGACGATGCGCAGGACGTTCAGGCCCGCGATCTCGCCGGCCTCCTTCGTCGCCTGGCGCTCGGAGTCGTTGAAGTACGCGGGGACGGTGATCACCGCGTCGGTGACCTTCTCGCCCAGGTACGCCTCGGCGTCCCGCTTCAGCTTCTGCAGCACGAAGGCCGAGATCTGCTGCGGGTTGAAGTCCTTGTTGTCGAGGTTGATCTTCCAGTCGGTGCCCATGTGGCGCTTGACCGACCGGATGGTCCTGTCGACGTTGGTTACCGCCTGACGCTTCGCGACCTCGCCGACGAGCACCTCGCCGTTCTTGGCGAAGGCGACGACGGACGGCGTGGTCCTGGCGCCCTCGGCGTTGGTGATGACGGTGGGCTCGCCGCCTTCGAGAACGCTGACGACGGAGTTAGTCGTGCCCAGGTCGATGCCGACCGCACGTGCCATTTCGATTCCTCCAGAGGACTTGAGTGGAACAGGCTCAAGGATGCAACACGAATCGCGTTGAGTCAAAGGACCTGAGTCGGTCAGGCTCAACTATTGTGCGGAAGCCTTGCGGCGCGGGGATGACGCCGCAGGTCGGGCGCGTCGGCCCGACACGGCCGCCGCGGTGCGGCGGCGGGGCGGGCAGGCCGTGCGATGGTGTCGAAAACCCAGTGCGAACCGGGACAAACCTACCGAATAACCCGACGGAACGGATGGCTGCCCATGCGGCACGCTCTGCGCCTCGCTTCGCGACTCGGCCTGCCGGCCGGTCGGCCCTTCGGCACGCGGCGTGACGCGAGGCACGCGCCCGTACCCGCGCCCGACGCGCCTCTCGCGCGGATGCCCGCGGGGCCACCCGCCGCATGCCCGCCTCTTGAAGAGGAACGCCTCCCCGGCGCGAAACGTGCCCTGGACCTCGTCCTCGGTTCTCTGCTGCTGGTACTCGCCGCGCCGGCGCTGCTGGTGGCCGCCGCCGTCCTCGCCGTACGCGGCGACGCGGCGGGCGTCGGGCGTTTCGGCCGCGTTCTCCGCCGCCAGGAGGTGGTGGGGCTGCACGGCGCGCCCTTCACCCTGCGGTCGCTGCCCACGCGCCGCTTCCGCCTCGACCTGCTGTCCCGGCTGCCCCAGGTCGTGCGCGGCCGAATGTCGCTCGTCGGCCCCGCGGCGCTGCCCGTCGGCCACCCGCGCGCGCGTGCCGGCTGGCGGCAGTCCGTACGGCCTGGCATCACCGGCCTGGCGCAGGTGCGGCGCGGATCGCGGCTGCCCTGGTACGAGGCGCCGCTGCTCGACCAGCACTACGTGGAGCACCACTGGCTCGGCACGGACCTGGCGATCCTGGCCGTCACCCTGCCCTCCCTGCCGCCGACCGCGACCTCACCGAAGCCGGGGGCCTCCCGCGCGCCCCGCACGTCCCGCACGTCCCGCACGTCCCGCTCTCTGCGCGAGACTCCGCGCGAACGCGCCGCACGCGCGCGCGGCGGCCGTACGACCGGCGCCCTCTCGACCGGCGCCCGCGCGGCTCTCGGGCGTGCTGCCCTCGCCCGTACGGCTCGTGCCCGCGCCACGCGGGCCGCCCGCGCCCGCGGCGCACGCACGCGCGAGGCCGCGTCCACGACGCACGCGGGCCAGGGATCGCGGAGCGCGCACGGACGCGTCACGGTGAGCGACACAGATCACCGCTCGGGGCGCTACATTGCGGCCGGATAAGTGGGTACGCTCAGTGCGGAACGATTAAGTTACCGCTTAGTACATCTCTGAGCGGCCGCAGCGTGCGGACCTCCCCAGCTCGCATGCCCGAGGAGCCCTCCATGCAACTCGCCGCGATCATCGTGTCGCTGGTACTCGCCGTCGTCGGTGCGGCGCTGTTCGTCCGCGCGATCGGGCAGATCGTCGCCTTCCTTCGGATGGGCCAGTCCGTCCCGGCGGGTGCGCGTACGGACGACCCCGGCGGCCGCACCCTGACGGTGGTCAGGGAGTTCCTCGGCCACACGCGCATGAACCGGTGGGGCGTCATCGGCGTCGCGCACTGGTGTGTCGCGGTCGGCTTCTTCGCGCTGATCGTCACCCTGATCAACGCGTTCGGGCAGATCTTCCAGGCGGACTGGCTGCTCCCGATCATCGGCGACTGGCCGCCCTACGGGGTCGCCGTCGACCTGATCGGCGTGCTGACCACGTTCGGCATCCTGACGCTGATCGTCATCCGCCAGCTCTCCCGGCCCGGGCGCGCCGAGCGCAAGTCCCGCTTCGCGGGGTCCAACGTCGGCGACGCGTACTTCGTCGAGGCCGTCATCCTGATCATCGGGGTGTGCATCCTCGCGCTGCGCGGACTGGAGGGCGCGCTCTACCACGAGACCTCCTACAGCGCCTCGTACTTCCTGACGTACCCGCTGGTCGCCGCATTCCGCGGGCTGTCGCTTCCCACCTTGCAGAACCTCGTCTACCTGTTCGCGATGATCAAGATCGGGACGTCGTTCGTCTGGATGATCACCGTCGCGCTCAGGACCGACATGGGCGTGGCCTGGCACCGCTTCCTCGCCTTCCCGAACATCTGGTTCAAGCGCAACGCGGACGGCGCCACGGCGCTCGGCCCGCTCCAGCCGATGGCCTCGGGCGGCAAGGTCATCGACTTCGAGACGGTCTTCGACGACGAGGAGAGCGCCGAGGAGACCGTCTTCGGCGTCTCGCAGGTCGAGCACTTCTCGTGGAAGGGCATCCTCGACTTCTCCACGTGCACCGAGTGCGGCCGCTGCCAGTCGCAGTGCCCGGCCTGGAACACCGGAAAGCCCCTCTCCCCCAAGCTGCTGATCATGTCGCTGCGCGACCACGCGCACGCGAAGGCGCCCTACCTCCTCGCGGGCGGCGGCAAGGACGCGGAGGGCGCCGAGAAGGCGTCCGAACAGCAGCTGGCAGGCGTTCCCGCCTCCGCCCTCGCGGAGGCCGAGCGCCCCCTGATCGGGACGCTCGAAGAGGGCGGCGTCATCGACCCGGACGTGCTGTGGTCCTGCACGACCTGCGGTGCGTGCGTGGAGCAGTGCCCCGTCGACATCGAGCACGTCGACCACATCGTCGACATGCGCCGCTACCAGGTGATGATCGAGTCCGCGTTCCCGTCCGAGGCCGGGACGATGCTCAAGAACCTGGAGAAGCGCGGCAACCCGTGGGGCCTGGCGAAGAAGCAGCGCCTGGAGTGGACGAAGGAGCTGGAGCGGGAGATCGGCTTCAAGGTCCCCGTCGTCGGCAAGGACGTCGAGGACCTCACCGAGGTCGACTACCTGTACTGGGTCGGCTGCGCCGGCGCCCTGGAGGACCGCGCCAAGAAGACCACCAAGGCCTTCGCCGAGCTGCTGCACATCGCGGGCGTCAACTTCGCGATCATGGGCGGCGACGAGAAGTGCACCGGCGACTCCGCGCGCCGCCTCGGCAACGAGCCGCTGTTCCAGCAGCTCGGCCAGGAGAACGTCATGACGCTGAACATGGCGTTCGGCGAGGAGCTCGACGACGACGGCAAGGCCACCGACGAGTCGAGGAAGCCCAAGTCGGCCAAGAAGATCGTCGCGACCTGCCCGCACTGCTTCAACACCATCGCCAACGAGTACCCGCAGCTGGGCGGCGAGTTCGAGGTCATCCACCACACGCAGCTGCTGCAGCACCTCGTCGACGAGGGCAAGCTGGTGCCGGTCACGCCCGTCGAGGGCCTCATCACGTACCACGACCCCTGCTACCTGGGCCGCCACAACAAGGTCTACACACCGCCGCGCGAGATCATCGCCGCCGTACCGGGCGTACGGAACGAGGAGATGCACCGCCACAAGGAGCGCGGCTTCTGCTGCGGCGCGGGCGGCGCGCGCATGTGGATGGAGGAGCGCATCGGCAAGCGCATCAACAACGAGCGCGTGGACGAGGCGCTGTCCCTGAACCCGGACATCGTCTCCACGGCGTGCCCGTTCTGCCTGGTGATGCTGACCGACTCGGTCAACGGCAAGAAAGCTGCGTCCAACAGTGGCTCCGCCACGGGTGTCCAGGCGAAGGAATCACTCCAGGTCGTCGACGTCGCACAGCTGCTGCTCGACTCCGTCCGCACGCCCGCGGACCCGGACGGCGCGCCGGAGGCCGCGGACGAGCCCGAGCCGGAGCCGGCGAAGTAGGCGGGACGGGCCCGAGGCCCGCCCCGGGGAATCACGCGCCGACGGGCTGGAACACCCACATGGCCGAACTGTTGTTGCTGACCCGTACGGCGGAACCCTGAACGACGAGGCGCCCGGCGGGCGGGTAGGCGTGGGCGACGGTGACGGGCCCGTCGGGCCACCCCTCGATGCGCCAGCGGTCGGCGCGCGCGGCACGGCCCTGGGGGACGGCGGAGGCGGCGTCGGCGGAGGCGCCTGCGTCGTCCGCGGCGGCGTCCGTACTGGCCCGCCCCTGGTCGACGGCCGACCCGCAGGCGTCCATCCGCACGGGCGCCGGGTAGCCCGGCGTCCGCGGCATCGACAGACAGCGGCTCGTCGGCCCCGGCCGTACGAACTGGACGGTCCCGTCCCCGTGGTTGCGCAGGACCCACTCGGTGCCGTCGACGCCGCAGGTCTCCAGCCGCGTCCCGGCCAGGCAGCGGCCGGACGCCGCGTCCTTGATGTAGTAGGTGCCGTCCTTCACCGTGCCCGCCTGCGCGGCGGCCGCGGGCGTCGTGAGGCACAGCAGAAGGGCGGGCGCGGCCAGCGCGGAGGCGACGGTGGACCGTAGGGATGGCATGGGACCTCCAGAGAACGGTGACGGGCACCCAACGTAATCTCGCCCTCACCATGAGCGCCGAAGGACGGCGCCGAGCGGCCCTCTGATGCCCCCTAGGGGATGTCACAGGACAGCCCCAATGGCATGCGCGTTCGCCTCCCCCGGCCGCCCGCTCCCGCGCGACCGGGTACTTTCGAGAGCGTGGCTGGATTCAGGAACGGACGCGGCCGGGACAACCGCGACCCGCGACAGCAACCGCGAGCGCGACGGCAGCAGCCGCCGCGTCCCTACGCCGGCCCGCAGGCGCCGCAGTGGCCCCCGGCGGGAGGCGGGCAGTACAGCGGCGAACCCGAGTACTTCGGCGACCCGAGGCCGCCCCAGCCGTACCAGGGCGGCCCGTACGGGCGGCAGGACCCGTACCAGGCCGGCCCGAACCAGCAGGATCCCTACGCACAGGACCCCTACGCGCAGGACCCGTACGCGCAGGACCCCTACGGATCCGAAGGCCCCTACGCCCCGCACCCCCAGCCGCACGGCGGCGGCCCGACGCCGTACGACGCCCCCATGCGGGGCGGCATACCCTCCGCGGACCCCAACCCGCACGCGAACAACCCGGGCCACACCCAGGTCTTCCGCGCCGCCGACGACCCGTACGGCGACGGCGCCACGTACCGCGCGGGCGCGGCGCCCGTCCCCAGCGGCCCCAGGCTCGCCTGGCGCGACCTGCTGAGCGGCATCGTGATGCGCCCGAGCCAGACGTTCCTCCAGATGCGGGACTACCCCGTCTGGGGCCCCGCGATCATCGTCACCCTGATCTACGGCATGCTGGCGCTGTTCGGGTTCGACGACGCGCGCCACGACGTCATCTCGTCCGCGTTCTCGATGGCCGTCCCGTACGTCCTGGTCACCGGCGTCGCGTTCGTCATCGGCAGCCTGATCCTCGGCGCCGTCACCCACACGCTCGCACGTCAGCTGGGCGGCGACGGCTCGTGGCAGCCCACGGTCGGCCTCTCGATGCTGATCATGTCGCTGACGGACGTGCCGAGGCTGGTCTTCGCCGCGTTCCTCGGCGGCGACAACGGCTTCGTGCAGATCCTCGGCTGGCTGACCTGGCTGCTCGCCGCCGCGCTGATGACGTCGATGGTCCGCAAGTCGCACGACCTGCCGTGGCCGAAGGCGCTGGGCGCGTCGGCGATCGAACTGCTGGCGCTGCTGTCACTGCTGAAGCTCGGCACGTTCTGACGCGCGCAAGCCCGCGCGGACGCCTCAGGCCCTCAGCTCCTCAGGCCCTCAGCCCCTCATCCCCTCAGGCGTCCAATACCTGCCCGGAGCGCCGCACGACGGGCGGCTGAACGCTCCACGGGAAGTTGATCCACTCATCCGTGCGCTTCCACACGTACTCGCACTTGACCTGCGATGCGGACTTCTCGTAGACGACGGCGCTGCGCACCTCGGCGACGTGCTCCCGGCAGAAGTCGTGCACGAGCTTCAGCGTCTTGCCGCTGTCGGCGACGTCGTCGGTGATCAGGATGCGCTTGTCGCTGAAGTCGACGACGTTCGGCACGGGAGCCAGCATGACCGGCATGGCGAGCGTCGTCCCCACGCCGGTGTAGAACTCCACGTTGACCAGGTGGATGTTCTTGCAGTCCAGCGCGTACGCGAGGCCGCCGGCGACGAAGACGCCGCCGCGGGCGATGGAGAGGATTATGTCGGGCTCGTACCCGTCGTCGGCGACGGCCTGCGCCAGCTCGCGCACGGCGACGCCGAACCGCTCGTAGGAGAGGTCCTCCCTGGACTGACTCACGCCTGCGACTCCCAACCTCAGACTCGGGTCCGGTGGAAATTGAGGTAGGAGCGCGAGGCCGTCGGCCCGCGCTGCCCCTGGTAACGCGACCCGGCCCGCTTCGACCCGTAAGGGAACTCGGCGGGCGAACTGAGCCGGAAGAGACAGAGCTGCCCGATCTTCATGCCCGGCCACAGTTTGATGGGCAGGGTGGCCATGTTCGACAGTTCGAGGGTGACGTGCCCGGAGAACCCGGGGTCGATGAACCCGGCCGTCGAATGCGTCACGAGCCCGAGCCGCCCCAGGCTCGACTTGCCCTCCAGCCGCGAGGCGATGCCGTCGGGCAGCGAGATCACCTCGTACGTGGAGGCGAGCACGAACTCCCCGGGGTGCAGGATGAACGCGTCATCGCCCTCGGGCTCGACGAGGCGGGTGAGGCCGGACTGCTCCACGGCGGGGTCGATGTGGGGGTACAGGTGGTTCTCGAAGACCCGGAAGTACCGGTCGAGCCGCACGTCGATGCTGGATGGCTGGACCATCGAGGAGTCGTACGGTTCGAGGCGGACGCTGCCTGAGTCGAGCTCGGCGCGGATGTCCTTGTCGGAGAGGAGCACGCCCCGAGGATACGGGGAGTGCGCGGGCCGCCCGCGACCGGCCGCCCCGCGCCCCCCTTCACCACGTGCGCCGCCGGCCGCTAGCCCTGCTGCTCGCGCCGTGCCCCGGGCACGGGCACGGCATGGCGCAGCCGCGCACACCGCGGACACCGGATGAGCCGCCCGGGCCCGATCCTCCCGGCGTCGAGATGCTGCAGCGGGAACGACGTGGTGCTGAACACATGACCATCGGCACAGCGGACGACGGTGCGCTCCATCAAGTCCATCAGGTCCCTTCCCCAAAAACGCGGACGAACGCCACATTAGGGGATGACCAGGACCCCGCGACCCCCGGCACTCCGACACCCCACGCTACGCCCCAACTCCCGCCAGGCACCCCCGCATACGCGCCCGGCACCGAACCCCGCGAGTCCCCCAGAAACCCCCGCAACCCGCCCAACACGACAAGCCCCCGGCGAGCTGCTCCGGGGGCGAGGCGATGAGGTAGAGTACGAGCAGATACGACGCGGGGATCTTCGGACGCGGCGTCGATGTGCGGGTGTAGTTTAATGGTAGAACATGAGCTTCCCAAGCTCAGAGCGCGAGTTCGATTCTCGTCACCCGCTCCATGACAAACCCCCAGGTCAATGACCCGGGGGTTCTTTGTTGTCTAGACCTCTCACGACCTGCCGTGCCCTCAACGTGCCCCAAGTCACTCAATTCCGCCCGCGGAGGGCACGTGACGACCCCGCGTTCGGCAGCCAGATGCCTCAGGCGTCTCAACATCCGAACCGGCTCGATGTGCCTTGCATCACGCGGCGGCGAGCGTCTGCGCCTACGCTCTGCACGACGGCCTCGCATCGGAGCGGCCCTACTCCCCTGCCTTGTCCTCTTCCCCGGGATCCGCCTGAGCGTCGAGGGCGTATGGGTGGACATACCTGCCTTCGTTGAAGGGGGTGAACCAGCTGTTGATGCCCATGGGCGCAATCCCCAGAAACGCGAAGGCCGGGTCCTCGTCGATCCCGTCCGCCGCGTCGTCGTACAGCCACTCGTGATCCATGTCCTCGTAGACCTGATCGGCAAATGAGTCGAGCGCTGACGAGGTGCCCGGGTCGAGCAGTCCGTACAGGTCCAGGGTGACCTTCGCCTGTCTCAGCAGCAGTCTGAGCAGCAACTCCTCCGCGACACAACTGAGCTGCTCGAACGTTCCCTGGGTGAAGCGGGTGGTCAGGGCGATCGCGGTGACGAGGAACCGCCGGGCGAACAATGAGTCGTACTGCAACGCGTAGCGGTCCGGCAGTTCTTCAAGAAGCCAGAACGGGCGCTCGCTCTCGGCCACCGTGGTCTTGTACTGCGTGAGGGTCTGCAGATCCTGGAAGAGTTCGTCCACGAGGAGGTGGGTGCCGTAGACCATCGCGCCGGCGGCAAGTCGGGCGGCCTCAGCGGATACACCGAGGTCGAATGAGTCCTCCTCGGCTTCTTCCCGATCCTCCTCGCTGACGGCTCCGAACATGTCAGGGCCGAAAGCTTTGAGCTCGTCGGCCATGGAGTTGAGCTTGACCCGCATTGCGGCGTTCTCGGCAGTCTGATCCTCCTCGGTCCAAGCGCCCGGGCCCTGACCTTGGATCGGCTGCGCGTGAAGCTCCCGACGAGATGCCGGATCGTCGGGTGGGACGTCGGGACCGTCTGCCGCGTCGAGGCTCTCCTTCGCCAACTCGGGGTGCAACTCGACCTCGCACCGCTCGACGGTCCACTCCGACAGCAGATCCGAACGCTCCAGAAGCTCGCCCACCACAGATCCGACAGCCTCCTCGGCAAACTCCAGCGAGGGAGCATCGACGAAGACCTTCAGCAGGGCCCCGCCGGGGTACACCGCCACGATCGAGTCGAGAAGGTCGACCTCCAGACCGTCCGGCCCCTCGATGGCATCGACCGACGCAAAACCCTCTTCGAGCAGGGCCACCGCACCCGTACGTTGCAGAGGATCCATCTCCGTACTGCCTTCGGGGATCTGCGCGTCCACAGTCACGACGTAAGTCACACGCCCCAGCGTGGCAGGACAGCACTGCCGAACGAGGGAAAACGGCCTGATTGGCAGGTTGGGGGCAGAGCACCTGGATTCTGCCCCCAACTCGACCGCGCCCTTACGCCTCGCGAGGCTTCTTGCTCCCAGTGCTCTGAGCACGCTGGGCACGCACCCGCGTGTCGATGGCCGACGCCACCTCCCGCTGCCGCTCCCCGTCGGAGTGCTGGTAGATCAGCGCGGCCTTCTCCGAGGACTGGCCGGCGCGCACCATCGTGTCCTTGAGCGTGGCGCCCGACTGGGTGGACAGGGTGTGGCCGGTGTGGCGGAGGTCGTAGAAGCGGAAGCCCTCCGGCAGTCCGACCTTCGTCCGCGCCCTGCGCCACTTCCGGCCGAACGTGGACCGTCGGAACGGCGCACCCTTCTCGCCGACGAAGACGAGCCCGTCGGGCTCCTTCTCGGCGAACCACTTCAGGTGCCGCTCGACCTCTACGTACAGGAAGGCCGGGAGGAAGACAGTGCGCCTGCCCGCCATCGACTTCGTGTCGCCCTCGACCCTGCGGCCGGTGGCCAGCTCAGGAGCGGCCTCGCGGATCTTGACCGCGAGGGGGTCGAGTGTGACATCAGGACGGCGCAGAGCCGCCTGCTCCTCCGGGCGCATCGGCCCATAGGCGCCGAAGTACACCATCAGCCGCCACCTCGGTCCCATGGCATCCGCGAGCGCGTCGACCTGTTCCACGGTGGCCGTCGGGCGCTCCCCCGCCTTCTCGCTGCCGGCGCCCCTGATCCTGCACGGGTTGCGGCGGATCAGCTCGTCGTCGGCGGCCGTCTCCATGATGGCCTTGAGGAGGCGGTACGCCTTGGCGACGGTCGTCGCGCCGGTTGCCTCCAGCCGCTCGGCCCGCCAGGTGCGCACAACAGGCGGCGTGATGTCGTCCAGGTTCACCGAGGCGAACGTGGGCAGCAGGTGCAACCGCAGGAGCCTGCGGTACAGCTCCTCCGTGGTGGCCGAGAGCCCACGCTCCTCGATCCACCGCACCGCGTACGCGGCGAAGTTCACCTTGCCCGCGTCGGGGTCCACCCAGTGATTGCGCTCGATGTCGGCCTGGGTGAGCGTGAGCCAGGTCTGGGCGTCGGTGCGCGTCGGGAAGGTCTCCGGCGCTTTGCGGCGGTTGCCGTCCGGGGCCCAGTAGCGTGCCTGCCACCGTCCTGAGGGGAGCTGCCTGACGGTGCCGAACTCCCGCCGCCTCTGCGGCCTGCGGCCCGCCATCAGGCGACCTTCCTAAAGCTCGAACGCGCTTCGCGGAGCGTCGGAACGGTGCGTTCTGCGACGTACTCGGCCAGGACGCTCTCGGGTATCCGTACAGGCTTGCCGAGCTTGACGTAGCGGATTCGGCGCTCCTGGATGAGCCGGCGGATGAAGCGGACACCGGTACCGAGGCGTTCGGCGGCTTGCTCCACGGTGAGGAGGGTGTCGGTTGTGGTCACCTCCCGCTGCGGCTGGGAGCGCTGAGTGGGGACGTGCGGTATCGCCGAGTGGCGCAAGAGCGTGCTCCAGGTTCTGGCCGGTAGGCAGAGCGGCAACTCTGCTTCGGCCTCGTGGCGTTCAGGGATGGGACGGGTGGTACGGCCTCAGCGAGGGTCTGCGATCTCGCTGCGGCTGGTGTCGCGGACGGCTATGCTTCGGCGTCGGATCCGGGGCCGTACTCGTCATTGACCTTCATGACCTCGCCGGCAATGGCGTTGGACACCATCACGTCCGCCTCCTCGCGGATGTCCGGGTGTTCGGCGA
This sequence comes from Streptomyces sp. NRRL F-5126, assembly GCF_000721265.1. GTDB lineage: Bacteria > Actinomycetota > Actinomycetes > Streptomycetales > Streptomycetaceae > Streptomyces. The sequence continues at coordinate 721,727 of NZ_JOFZ01000001.1, forward strand.
GGTAGGCATCGAGTTGGTCGCGCGCTCTCCGGGCCTCGTGGTTGGCTCGGTGAGAGGCTCTGTACGTGGCAACGACGTTGTCGATCAGCTCCATGGCGCGGCCCATGGTCGCCAGGCCGGGTGGCCCGACGAAGTTGCTGAGCGCCACGCCGAAGATCTCGGCGAAACCGATGGCCTCGTCGAGGTTGATGCGCCGCTTGCGGTTTTCGATGCGCCAGACAGCGGACGGGTTCATGTCGAAGCCGGCGTCGTTGAGGCGGTCGGACACGACCGTTGTGCTCCAACCCCGCTTCTCTCGCTCCAGCTTGACCCGCGTAGCGGCGTTCTCCTCGCCGCTGAGGAGCACCCCCTGCGAGGTTCCGTCATCATCCGGCATGTCTTGCCCTCTCGAATTCCGCGCTCACCGCCGGTTTTGCGGCATGCCACAACAGTAACATCACTTCTGCGGATCGCATAGCTCTATGCGATTCGCACAGCTCGTGGTACTGTTGATCTCCCCACGAGACCGCTGGGATCCGCTGAGGCGCGTCCTCAGCGGATCCCCGACATGCAGAAAGCCCCCCGGTGATGCGACACCGAGGGGCTCACAACGCAAACCTCAAGCCGCCCATCCCTGAACGACCGACCTGCGAGGCCGGGATTGCCGTCCCATTGGCCCGCAAGCAGAGGAGCTTCATGTCCAGTATGGACGATCCCACCCCGACCGCGCCATCCCCTCAGGTCAACGCCTGCGCTGGGCCGCCCGCGGCGGTACCGGGCCGACCCGCCGAGGAAGTAGCACCTGAGGCAGCCGACACCTCCGCCTCGACATCCGACGGGGAGCGCGTACTGGTGGAGTTGCGAGAGCAGATCCGCCGGTACGTCGTGCTGCCGAGCGAAGAAGCGTTCACGGCCGTGACGCTGTGGGTCGCCGCGACCCACTTGCAGACGGCGTGGCAGCACGCGCCACGGTTGGCCGTGGTGGGCCCGGCGAAACGGTGCGGGAAGTCGCGGTTGCTGGATGTGATCACGGAGAGCGTGCACGATCCGCTGATCACGGTCAACGCCTCTGCCGCCGCGGTGTTCCGGTCGATCACCAGCACCCCGCCCACGCTGCTGGTCGACGAGGCCGACACACTCTTCGGTTCCGCGAAGGTCGCGGAGAAGAACGAGGAGATGCGCGGTCTGCTCAACGCGGGGCATCAGCGCAACAGGCCCACCCTGCGGGTCTGCGGGCCCAATCACGAGGTGGCGAAGTTCCCGACCTTCGCCATGGCAGCTCTCGCGGGCATCGGCGACCTGCCCGACACGATCATGGACCGGTCGGTCGTCATCCGGATGCGCCGCCGCAGGCCGGGCGAGAACGTGGCGGAGTTCCGCACCTTCCGTGACACCCCGCCCCTGCACTCCCTTCGCGATCGGCTCGTCGCCTGGCTGACTCCGCTTCACACCGAGGCGATGGAACTGACCCCGGCCATGCCGGTCCAGGACCGCGCGGCTGACACCTGGCAGCCGCTGGTGTCGGTCGCCGACCTCGCGGGCGGATCCTGGCCCGACTCGGCGCGGACCGCCTGCCGGCTCATGACCGAGCGCGAGGCCGCCCAAGAACAGGACAGCGGCAGCCTGAGCATCCGCCTCCTGGCAGACGTCCGGCGCGCCTTCGCCACCGAGGGCAACCCGCCGGCGCTTCGCACCAGCCGTCTCCTCGACGTCCTCAACCAGGACGCCGAGACGCCATGGCCGGAGTACACCAGCAAGGGCCTGACGCCCGAGGACTGCAGATCCTGCTCAACGAGTACGGCATCAGGTCCGCGGTCCGCCGCTTCCACGGCAACGTCCAGGCCCGGGGCTATGCCCGTCTGGATTTCGCCGACTCCTGGGCCCGCTACTGCCCCGAGCCAGTCCCGGAAGTCCCTACCGGCGCCTGACCCGACACGACCCGTCACGACTCGTCTCCGCGCAGGTCAGCGCAGTGACGGGTCGTGGGGCGGTGACGAGTCGACCCGATGCCACCGTCCCACCCGTACCTGCCCTGACCAGGCATGCGACGAGTCGCGACGGGTCTCGCCACCCGTCCCCAGGCCACGCCGCCCCCACCTCCGTACCTCTGGAGCGCTTCCCCCTTGCCTTCTCCGCTGCCCGCCCCCTCATCCACCGCATCGATGGCCCTGACCACAGCGATCAGGGCGGGTGTCGCACTGCTGGCCATCTCGGCCTTCGCGCTCTCCTACGACGCCCTGCGCCAGATGGCCGCCGCCAGCCAGATCCACCCGGTGCTCACCTATGCCTTCCCGCTCGTCATCGACGGCTTCATCGCCATCGGGATCGGCGCCCTTCTCGTCCTACGTACCGCGCCCCTGCCCGCCCGCCTCTACGTCTGGGCGCTGGTCGGCCTCGCCACCGCCACAAGCATCTGGGCCAACGTCCTGCACGCCATACGCCTCAACCAGCAGACCCGCCACAACGGCCTGGCCCTCGACAACATCACCGTCGGCGTCATCTCCGCCATCGCCCCACTCGCCCTGGCCGGAGCCGTCCACCTCTACCTCCTCATCGCCCGCCACCACGTCAGCGCCGACCGCCACAACAACCAGGGCCACAAACCCGACACGGACAAGAACGACAGTGAGACGGCCACGCCTCTCGCCACGAGCGCGGAGGACGAGGCGCGACCGGTCACAGAGCAGGCGGCGGTGCCTGCGCCACGGACGGGAAGCGCCCAGCCGAGCCTGCCCATGGAGCACGCCATCGACATCGCCCGCACGGCTCCCCTCGGGCGAGGCGACCGCGTCTCGCGCCGCAACATCGAGAAGGCCATCCGCGACAAGGGATTCGCCATCTCCCGAAGCCGCCTGGACAAGGTCAAGGACGCGCTGCAGGCCGAGCTCGACGAGAACAGCGCAAGCACCGGCTGACCCCGCACGGCCCCCATCCAGCACCAGCACCCACCGCGCCCAGGAGCCCAGTTGCACCACGTCGAACACGAACCCCAAGCCGCACAGAAGCAGATCACCCGCACCCCGGAACCAGGCGGAGCAAGGTATGGCGTTGGACCGTCCAAGGGCCGGTCCAACGCGGTGTCCTCCGCCCCGGGGGTGGCGGAGGACATCGGGCACCGGGGGGTGCCCGAGCAGGACCAGCCCGCCGACGCCACCAGCGCTCTGCCACCGCGTGCCGCCGAAGCCGCCGCGCTGCACCGAGTCGCCCGACGCCGCCGACGCAAAGAGACCCAGCGCAAAGAGCGCGTCGACGTCCGCTACAGCAGTGACGAGAAAGCCGCCATCCTCGCCATGGCGCGCTCGCTCAACATCGCTGCCGCCCACTACGTCGGCGCCGTCGTCATGACCCACCTGCTCGGCGGCCTCGCCCTGCGGGGCCAGCGCACCCAGCTCGACGACTACATTGACGAACTGACAGCCCTGCGCCGCGAGGTCGCCAAGATCGGCCACAACATCAACCAGATCGCCAAGAAACTCAACTCCGGCGACTGTCCACACCCTGGGGATACCGCGCTGCTCGCGCAGGCCGAGCGCTCCCTCGGCGCGGTCGGCAGCACCGTCCGCCACATCGCGGTGGCCACAAACCAGGCCGCCGCCACAAAGGGCCCGCAGTGATCGCGAAGATCAGCAATGGCAAGAGCACCGCTGGCCTCGTCCGCTACCTCTTCGGCCCCGGCCGCGCCAACGAGCACACCGACCCCCACCTCGTAGCCTCCTGGGACGGCTTCGCACCCGACCCCGGCCGCACCGACGACACCGCAGCCAGCAGGAAGCTCCTCGTGGCCGACCTCGACCTGCGCGTCAAGCAAGCCCAGCGCCTCGGCCGTGCACCGAAGCAACACGTGTGGCACTGCTCGCTCCGTGCCGCACCCGGAGACCGCGTACTCACCGACGACGACTGGGCGGCCATCGCCCGCCGTGTCGTCGCGGCCACCGGGATCGCGCCGGCGGACGACCCGGACGGCTGCCGTTGGATCGCCGTCCGGCACGCCGACGACCACATCCACATCGCCGCCACCAAAGTCCGAGGAGACCTCCGGCCAGCCCGTCACTGGAACGACTACCTCACCGCCGACAAGGAACTCGCCGCGGTGGAGAAGGAGTACGGCCTCCAGGAGGTAAGGCGCGGCGACCGCACCGCGGCCCGGCGCCCCACACGCGCGGAGGAAGAGAAGGCCCACCGCACCGGCCGCACCGGCACTCCCCGCGCACGGCTGCGTGCCACGATTCGCACCGTGGTGTCCGTCTCCGCGGATCCGGAGGAATTCCTCCGCCTCCTCGACGGTGTCGAGGGCGTGGTGGTCGACATCCAACGTTTCCCCTCCGGCGACGTACGCGGCTACAAGGTAGCCGTCGAAGGTGACACCAACGCCTCGGGCGAACCCGTCTGGTTCTCCGGCTCCACACTCGCCCCCGACCTGTCCTTCCCCAAGATCCGCGAACGCCTCTCCACCGTCGAGGCGCAGCCCAGCGCCGAACCCCGCGCCCACCGCAAGGCCGACCCCTGGCACCAGGCCACCGCCGCAGCCGAGCGCATCCCCCATCGCCTGGAACGAGGCGACGGCGCCATCGCCCAAGCGCACATCGCGGCTCTCGGCGAGGCACTCGACGCCCTTCCTCTCCTCGTATCAGTCGAGTTTCGACCGGCACTCCAGCAGGCGGCCGCCACGTTCGAACGGGCCACCCGCTCCCGCATCCGGGCAGAACACGACCAGGCTCGCGCTCTGCGCGGAGCGATCCGCGCGCTGCGTACCTCCCCCACCTCGGGCGACGGGCTGGCGATGTTCCTCGACGTCGCCGTCCTCGTCGTCATCGCCACCGCGCGCTGGCACCGACTCCACCAACACGACCAGCAGGTCGCTGCCGCTCAACAGGCCCTTGTCCACCTGCAAGCAGCCTCCCGGCAAGCGGCTGCCGCGCCACTGGCAGCTCTGAGCCGGCGGAAGCCGCCCGTGCCCGTCGTCGAACGCCACGCTCAACACATCCGCTCGGCGGTGCCCGAGCTGGCAGAACGCATCCTCGACGATCCGGCCTGGCCTGCTCTGGCCGCGTCCCTCGCACAGGCGGAGGCCGCAGGACACCGGCCCGTGGCTCTCCTGGAACGGGCCGTTTCCACCCGAAGCCTGGACGACGCCCGATCTCCGGCCCGGACCCTCACCTGGCGCATCCGCCGCCAGGCGCATCACACGCCACCCAGCGCGCGAGCCATCGCCGCCCAGACGCGCAGCACCCGCCGGATACCGCCCACGCACTCCCCGCGTCCACTGGCATCGGCTGCCCCGCCACATGGCTATGCGGGACATCCCGGGCGCCACAGGTGACCCGACGCCGCAAACCGCAGAACGTCTCGGGGAAGTCCTATGCCCGACTGTGGATCAAGGACAGGACCTGTACCGGGTCTGTCAGGTCCTCAATGACGTGGTCAGCTCCCGCCTCGGTCAGAGCCTGGGCCGAGGTCGTGCCGGAGGTGACGGCGATGACCCGGGCCCCACCCTCCTGTCCGGTACGGACGTCTTGGAGGGAGTCACCGATGATGACGGTGTTCTCTCGCGTGAACGGGTGCCCGTATGTCGTTTCCGCTTTGTCCTGGGCAATGCTGACGAGGGCCGGGCGGTGCGAGTCGTCGGACGCGTAACCCCCGATGGCCGTGTCGACGAACCCGGCGAGGCCGAAGGCTGACAGCTTGATCTCGGCGCTCTCTCTCAGGTTCCCGGTCACGATCGTCGGAACGAGCTGCGGGTCCTTGTGCACAGCCTTGAGCGCTTCGACAGCCCCGGGCATCAGGCGCCCGTCGCGGAGCAACGCCTCCTGATGGCGAAGCAATTCGCCTGGGAGGCGATCAACCATCTGTCCCGCTAGGTGGTCGATCGACGATGTCGGCACGTCGTTGGCCGAGAGAAGTTCTCGCACGGCGAGGGGCATGGTGACGCCAGTCCCCCTGGCGGGAAGGGCCGTGGCGGCGCGACCGACCAGGGCGCGGAAGACCTCGCGATAGACCAGGCGATCGGTTTCGCCGACGTAGAGCAGGGTCCGGTCGATGTCCCACAGGACGAGGATCATGCCGACGCCCGCTCTCGCAGCAGACCTTCGCCGTGTTCGACGAAGGACCGCGTGGCGACCGTATCGCCAGACTGGCGGGCCTCGTGGAGCATCGAGTGAAGGTGCTCGTTCAGCCGGGCGGAGTGGACGCCGTTCACCAACATCAGGACCTCTTCCCCGATCGCACACCCGGCGTCGGCGTCCCCCGCACGCATCTGGGCTGTGGCCGCGCGCGAGAGGAACTGCGCCCTCGTGCGGACTTCCTCCTGGCTCAGCACGCCTCGGGCCTGGGCGAAGGTGGAGGCGGCCTCAGCCAGCTTCCCCATCTCCAGGTAGGCGCTGCCACGTTGGCCCAGGATCTCGCCCGGGTTGATCCAGTACAGCCAGTGAGGATCGTCCTCTCCAGCTCCACGGGCACACAGCGCCTCGGCTTCCTGGAGGGCCGCGAGCGCGTGCCGCTCCTCCCGCAACCGGGCATGGCCGCGCGCTTGCCGTGTCAAAAGCATGGCGTGCAAGGCCGGCGCGTCCTTGTCGGAGATCGCCTGCCGTGCGGTTCTCGCCGCGGTCACCGCGTCGCGCGGGTCGCCGACGGAGTAGCCGTGAATGGCCAGGAACGACAGTGCCCCGGCGCGGAGCCGCGAGTCTCCCGACGCGTGAGCAGCGCGAAGCGCGCCCAGGAGCAGCCGCTGCGCGGCATCGTGGTTGCCGCCGTCGAGCGCGTACCAACCGGCCTGCATGGCGGTATCGGCGGTCACCGCCGCGAGGCGGCGTCCGGTGCGGTCGTTGTACGTACCCGTCTTCATCAGCCCGAGCAGGACACGTAGCTGTTGCTTGGCGGTACCGGCCAGGGAGCCGCTGCCGCTCGCGGCGTCCATCTCTCTCAGCGCGTTCGTAGTGCTCTGCAGCGATTCGAGAAGTGGGACGGTCACTCGCGTTCCGTCGCCTGTCTCGGCGGCCAGCGCCTCCGTGGGCGCGACGGCCGACTGCAGTATGTATTGGGTGAGCACGGAACCGCTCAGGGCGGCCAGCACGCTGCGACGCTTCACGGGACCTCCGACAGCAACTTCAAGTGAGGTCACCATACGATCCGCCGTCCACGGCATCGCCGGGTCCAGAGCCTCTGTGACCACCGTCTGCGGGCGTCCGGCGAGCGGTGTCAGAAGGAGAGGCCGGAGATCCGCCGGGACACCGAGGCCGGTGAGCAGATCGATGATGGCGTCTCGGCCACCCAGCTGCTTCCGCCCGTTCTCCAGACCGGAAATGTGCGATTGGGTGAAGCCCGTCAGGGCGCGCATCTGCATCTGAGACAAGCCCGATCGACGACGCAACAGCCGAAGAAGCGTCCCGAAGTCCCATTCGGCCAAGGCACGTTGGACGAGAGGGTCACGCCACGCCCTGTCCGGCACGTTCGGTGCCGCGTCGGAGCGCGAGCACGGCGCACACAGGGAGCCAGAGTTGTACTGACTCAGCGCGCTCCCGCACTTGGTGCAAGCGCGGTTGGGCATCTTCATGGCAGCACCCCCCGTACTCGGTGAGTTCATGACTTCACTGAGTCACAGGCTATGCGGAGATCGATATCTCTGCGGCGATATCGCGGCGGCGATGCCCACCCGTCGGCGACGGCCCCAGACTCATCTCACTACCGCAGCGCAGCCCGTAGGCGGGCCGCCTGTCCTGACGTTCGCCGACCGGAATGGGGAGTGTGGGAACCGTGGCAGATCACGTCTCCGCCTTCGTCCGCACGCCCAGCAGACCGTCGCAGGATCGGAGGAGCGGGCCGGAGGTGCCGGCGGCTGAAACAGGCTCCGCATCGGACTTCGTCTCCCGGCCCACGCACGTCCGCGGCTTCGATGCGGCGTTCGCGGCGGAGGAAGCCCACGTCAGCCAGGCGAGACACCTCACCAGCGCTCACCTGCGGCAGTGGCGCGTGTCCGACCAGTTGGCCCAGGACATCGTGCTCGCCGTCTCGGAACTCGTCACCAATGCCGTCTCCTACGGCTGCGGTCAGGTGGGCCTGAAGGTGTGGTGCACCGGCGACGAGCTGATCGTCGAGGTCGCGGACGGAAATCCGGCGATGCTGGCTGAACTGCGCTGCCCGGCCGAGGACGACGTCTCGGGTCGAGGGCTTTTCCTGGTCGCCGCGCTCGCCACGCGCTGGGGCGTCAGTGACGGCGGGGCAACCACGTGGTGCCTCTTCACCACCGGGAGCCGCTGATGTGTCCGCCGGGCTTCACGGAGCGTCGTCCGCGGTGTCGGCCGATCGCGCCGTGGTCGCCGCCCCTTGACGCGGAGGGTCTCGCCCGAGTCGCCGGACAACTGCGCAGCACACGGTCTCTGGAGGCGATCCTCGACGATGCCGGAGATGTTCTCGGCGATCAGGCTCCGCCCGAGACCGAGTTCGGGGACCTGGCCGAGCGTCTCCGCAAGGGGCTGACCCACCTGGTGGACATCGCGGTGGCGGCGAAGGAGCGCGACGCACAGGTGGCGTGCCTCGTTCAGCGCGGTCTCATGCTGCGCGCAGCCGCAATACCCGGAGACAGTCGACAGGCCCTCGCCTACTTGCGGCGGATGGCCGACCTCACCAGCACACTTCTCGAACGACTGGCTGATACACGGACCGTGAGGAGCGTCGCGTGATCTCTTCCGGTTCGCTCCGTGCCCGCGACCGAGCACGAGAGCCAATCGCCTCCGTCTCCTCCGACACGCTCAACCGAAGGAAGTTCATGACCAACACGACCATCGATCCGGACGAGGCGACCCGTCTGCGCAACAACGTGGTGGACGAGCTGTGCGCGGACGGCACGGTCTCTTCTCCCGAGATCGAAGCGGTGCTGCGCAAGGTGCCTCGCCACGAGTTCGCACCTGGCACCTCCCTGGAGAAGGCGTACGACACGTACGCCGCCGTGATCACCAAGACGGATGAGCACGGCGTGCAGCTCAGTTCCGTCTCGGCCCCGCAGGTCCAGGCCATGATGCTGGAGCAGGCCCGTGTACGGCCCGGCATGCGGGTACTGGAGATCGGCTCGGGCGGGCTGAACGCGGCCTATCTCGCCGAACTCGTCGGCGAGGGCGGCGAGGTCGTGACCGTCGACATCGACCCTGCTGTCACCGAACGCGCTCGCCGGCTCCTGGATCAGCACGGCTACGAAAGGGTCCGTGTGGTCACCGCCGACGCGGCCGAGCCCGTCCCGGACCTCGGCCAGGTTGATGTCGTCATGGTGACCGCGGGGGCCTGGGACGTCTCCCCCGCCTGGACCTCGCAGCTCAAGCAGGGCGGCCGGCTCGTTGTGCCGCTGCGGATGCGGGGCCTGACCCGCTCGGTCGCCTTCACCCAGGTCACGGGTGAGCACGGCCCCCACCTGGAAAGTGAGTCGGCGCGGATCTGCGGCTTCGTCCCCATGCAGGGTTCGACCGCTCATCGAGAAGAACTCCTGCTGGTCAACGGCACACCGGAGATCGGGCTGCGCTTCGACGACGGTCTGCCCGCGGACCCGCACCGGCTGGACAACGCCGTCACGACGCCGCGCCACGAGCTGTGGACCGGGGTCACCATCGGCCTTTCCGAACTACTCGACACCCTCCAGATGACCATGGCGATCACCCTGCCGGGATTCTGCACGATGACGGTCGACGAGGATCTGGACACGGGCCTCGTCACCCCGGCGAACAAGCGGTTCACCCTCGCCGCCGTCGAGGACGACACCTTCGCCTACCTCGTCACCCGACGCACCGAGGACAACAAGCACGTCGAATACGGCGTCCACGCCCTCGGACCGCATGCGCAGCCCTTCGCCGACAAGGTCGCGGACGTGCTGCGCGACTGGGAAACCAACCGGCGCGGCGGCCCCGGCCCGGTCATCCGGGTCCATCCGGCCGGCACCTCCGACGACCAGATCCCGGCCGAACGGGTCATCGACAAGGTGCACAGCCGGATCTCACTCTCCTGGCCCTCGGCGTAGCGCAGGGAGCCAGGCGGTTCCACATCACCGAAACAGAAGGAAGGGCACCACCATGACGAGCACCACGCTGGCCCCGCCCACCCCGCCGGCAGACCTGGACGACGACTTCGCGCCGCTGGACGTGAAGATCGTCATCGCCGAGCACGCGTACGGGAAGCTCATGTGCAGCACCGGCGACGGCTGCGGCTCCACGTGCGCGACGGGCTCCTCCGCCTGCAACTCCTTCGTGGAGGACCCGGCCTGATCCAGGCCACTCCGTTGCCGGTGGGCCAGGCGTAGCGATGCGCCCGGCCCACCGGCCCCACCCTCCCGCGCGTTGCATGAAGGAAGGACTCATGGCTCCCCGAGCAGTCGCCAACTACCGGTGGCAGGGCTTCGCGATGCTGCGCGCGACCACCAGTCCCGCGCCGGCCGACGTACCCCGCACCCTCGACCTGGACGACGCGACCGTCACGCGTGGGTGGCTGAAGCATGTCTGGCAGCGCGCAGAGGTTCGCAGCGCGCTGGAACTTGCCACCCCGGCCCTTACCGCTGCCATCGAGGCCGTGAGCGAGGGCAGGCAGAGCGATCCACGGCACGTCCTCCGTACGGCGTTGTCCACAGCCTCATACCTCCTACGGTGGCAGCACCGTCCCACGCCGCTCGGCCTGTTCGCCGGCACCGCTCCCCTGACGGTCGGCTCCCGCCCCGAGGTGCGATGGAGGAACAAGCACCGTGTGGCAATCCGGCCCGACGCGGAATGGATCACCGACATCATCGCGCGCCTCCAGCGCAGCCCCCAACTGCTCAGGCGGTTACCGCTGGTCGCCAACAACGCCGCCCACACGCGTGGTGATCGACTGGTGGCACCGGGCCCGCCCGCGGACGGCTACGCCAGGCTGCTGGCCCCCGCCGAGGTGTCCGTCCGTCTCACTCGCCCGGTGGCGACCGCCATGCAGACTGCCCGCAGCCCCATCACCTACCGCGACCTCCGTGCCCGCCTGCGCGCCGATTTTCCGCAGGCCACCGACGAGAAGATCGATGCCCTCCTCGACAGCCTGATCGAACAGCAACTTCTCATCACCAGCCTGTGGGCCCCTATGACCACCGTGGACGCCTTGCAGCACCTATGTCGCGAGCTGGACAAGCGCAAGGCAGACACCGTGCCGGAAGTACGGGCTCTGGTCCTGGCGCTGAACGCGGTGCGGGAGGAGATCTCCGCGCAGCGGCCCGAACTCTCCGGCGCCGGCGTGAGAGCCGTCTCGGCGAGGATGCGCGATCTCTCCCCCGTCACTTCGACGCCTCTGCTCGTCGATACCGCCATCGACGCCGAGGTGCAGCTTCCGCAGGCGGTGGTCTCGGAGGTGCAAGCTGCCGTATCGCGCCTCTACCGGACCACACCGCAGCCCTACGGCTACCAGCACTGGCGCGAATACCACCGCCGTTTCCGTGCCCGGTACGGAGTTGGCGCCGTGGTACCCGTGATGAGCCTGGTGGCCGACAGCGGCCTCGGACTACCGGCCGGGTACATCGGCTCCGAACGCGGCCTCGCGCCGAAGCCGCTCACCGACCGGGACGAAGTGCTCCTCGCCATGGTGCAGCAGGTCCTCATGGACGGCCGGGACGAGCTCCGGCTCACCGATGCGATGGTCGACGCACTGGAGAAGGCTGCCGGGGGTGACGAGCGACTGTTCGTGCCGCGGGTGGAAGTCGCCTTCGAAGTCCACGCGCCCAGCTCCGCGGCGCTCGCGGGCGGTGACTTCGACGTACTGCTGACCTCCGTCCCACGACCGGGCAGCAGCATGGCCGGCCGGTTCGCCCACATTCTGCCTCCGGCCCAGCAGGACGCACTGGCCGCCACCTACCACGGCAGCCCGGGCGCGCTCGCCACTCAGCTCGTCTTCCCTCCGCGCCGCCGCCGCAACGAGAACGTCACCCGCACCCCACGCGTGCTGCCGCACGTCATCGAGCTGTCCGGCCACCACACGACCGACGAGACGACGATCCCTCTCGCGGACGTTGCCGTCACCGCCGACGCGCGCACCTTCCACCTCGTACGGCTCTCCACCGGTGACCGCATCGACGTACGAGTCCTGCACGCACTCGAAGCCGGCACCCAGACACCGCCGCTCGCGCGCTTCCTCGCCGAGGTCGCCACCGCGCGGTACGCCGCCTACAAACCCTTCGACTTCGGCGCCGCCGCCCGGCTGCCCTTCCTGCCCAGGGTGCGCTACCGGCGCACCATCCTCGCCCAGGCCCGCTGGCTGCTGACCGCCGAAGACCTGCCCGGCCGGACGGCCTCAACGGCGCAGTGGGACAAAGCCTTCGACGCCTGGCGAGATCGCCTCCGCGTACCGGATCGTGTCGCCATGCTGGAGTACGACCAGCGCCTTCCACTGGACATGACCCATCCCGTCCACCGCCGCCTGCTGCGCTCCGCTCTGGACAACCTTCGACGCCTGGACCTGCGCGAAGTCCCCGCCAATGACGCCCACGGCTGGATCGGTCGTGCGCACGAGGTATGGCTCTCCCTCGGGCTCACTCAGCCTGAACACACTGGCGCTCCCGAACCTGAGAACACCAAGGAGCCCCAGCAGCAGCACCACAGTCAGGCAGCAACGGAGTCGAGTGCCCAGAGGGTCGGGGACTTCTTCCACGCCCAGCTCCATGCCCATCCGGGACGGTACGACGAGATCCTGAGCGGGCACCTGCCTCGCCTTCTCGCCGCATTCGGCGACGCCCCGCCGACCTGGTGGTTCACCCGCTATCGGGAAATGGCGCGACCCGACGCCGATCAGCACCTCGATCTCACACTGCAACTACCGCAGGGCGCGTACGGCGCCGCGGCCAAGCACGCTCGCGAGTGGGCGGAGGCACTTCGCAATCTCGGGCTGTCATCGGGAATCGCCCTGACGGCATACCACCCACAGACCGGACGCTACGGCCACGGGGCCGCCATGGACGCCGCGCACCAGGTGTTCGCGACGGACTCTGCCGCCGCCCTCGCGCAGATCCGGCTCGCCGAGCGCGCCGACGCCTACTCTCCACAGGCCATCGCCGCGGCGAGTGCACTGGACCTGGTCACGCAGCTCGCGCCGGACGCCGCCGAAGCCGAGGAGTGGCTAGTGCGCAACCTTCCACAGGGCAGTGGAAAGCTCGACCGAGCCCTGCGCAGCCAAATGCTCGAACTCGCCGCAGCTGACGGGAGATCCGCTCTCGTAGCCCTGCCCGGAGGCCCTCAGGTCGCCGACGCATGGCGGTCCCGCGCCAGCGCGCTGAACGTCTACCGGCACGCCCTGGGCCGCGAGCGCGATCCACTCACCGTCGCCCGATCCCTGGTTCACCAGCATCACGTCCGGGCTCTCGGCGTCAGCCCGAGCGCCGAGGCCACGACACTACGCCTCGTACGCAACGCCGCCCTCCAGCACCGGCGGACAAGCCAATGACCGCCCCGAACACCACGGCCGCCTCGCTGCTGGACCAGTACACCGACCGGCTGGCAGACCCACCTGCCCCGTCACCGGACGAACCGTGGGCAATGCAGTCTCTCGCCGAAGGCGCCGCCGGGATCAGCCTCCTGCACATCGAGATGGCCGCCCGGTACGGCCGCCCTTGGCACCCCGCCCACCGGTGGATCACCGCCGCTGCCGCCGACCCTGTCAGTGCAGCCGACATCGCCGGCCTCTTCCTCGCAGCTCCGGCCATCGGCTTCGTCCTCGCCACGGTTCCGCCCGCCTATCAGCACCTGTACGCCCCGGCACACAGAACTCTCCACCAGCACATCACCGCACTCGCCCACCGCCGCGTGGAAGCGGCGCTCACGCGCATCGGCAATCACGACCTGCCCACGTTCGCGGAGTACGACCTCTTCTACGGCCTCACCGGCTTCGGGGCCTACCTCCTGCGCACCGACCCCGGGGGCACCGCGCTGGGACGCGTCCTCGGGTATCTCGTCGCCCTGACCCGCCCGCTCACGCCTGGAAAGCGCGGCCTCCCCGGCTGGTGGGTTCGCCACGACCCGGCGCGCGGTGAGTCATCCCTCTTCCCCGGTGGACACGCCAACTTCGGCGCGGCGCACGGCATCACGGGCCCGCTGCTCCTCCTGGCCCAAGCGCTGCGCCGTGACATCACCGTCGAAGGCCACCGGGAAGCCATGCTGGCCATCTGCGAACACCTCGACGCCTGGTGCCAGCATGCTCCCTCCGGCCCGTGGTGGCCCGAGCACGTCTCGCGCCGCGACCTCGAACGCGGACGCCCTCACCACGACGCCCCCGCACGACCGAGCTGGTGCTACGGCACGACGGGCATCGCGCGAGCCGGGCAACTCGCAGGGATTGCCTTACACGCACCCGACCTCCAGGCGTTCTACGAGGACGCCCTGTACCGGGCACTGACCGACCCTGCACAGCTCTCGCACGTTACTGACGCCGGGCTGTGCCACGGCTGGGCCGGCATCTACCAGACCGCTTACCGTGCCGCCGCCGACGCTCGCGACCCCCGACTTCAGACACTGCCGAATCTCCTCGGCGAGACGCTCGCCGGAGCCGCCCGACCCGGTGGCCCCGCCCCGAGTGGGCTGATCAACGGCGAAGCCGGAACCGCACTCGCCCTCACCACCTACGCCTCGCAGCAGGCGCCGACCACCGGATGGGACGCATGTCTCTTGATCAACTGACCCAACCCGACCCCGGTCCAGTCCAGCGCGCGGTCCTCGCCGTGATGGCCGGCCTTCCCATCCCCGACACCGCGCAGCAGAACCGGATGGACCCGTCAGTCCTGTCCGACGCCGTCGCGGTCTACAACCACGCGGGCCGAGAGGCGCTGTCCCGCAATGCCGCCGAGACCGACTGGTGGCAGGTCTACCTGCACTTCACCGACTGGACGAACGCCGACGCCGTCTTCCTCGCCCACGTCCTGCCGGTACTGCTCGAAGCGGAGACAGCGCGCACGATCGACGGCTGGTGGTACACGAGGAAGCACCCCTGCTGGCGCCTGCGGCTCCACGGGCTGTCCGGGCCAGAAGCCGAGCTCTCGCTCGGCGACAGCTTCGACCGCCTCGTCGCCTTCGGACAATTGCACCGGTGGTTGCCCGGCATCTACGAGCCGGAGACGGCAGCGTTCGGAGGCGAGGCCAGCATGACGGCCGCACACGCCCTGTTCGTCACCGACAGCCGGCAGGCACAGCGCCTACGAGACCGAAACGACCTGCCGGTCGGACCGCGGGAGTTGTCCGTGCTCCTCTGCACGATCATGATGCGCGCCGCCGGACTGGAGTGGTACGAGCAGGGAGACGTCTGGCATCGCGTCATCACGGACGAGCACCGTTCGGCCATCGGCGACGTACCGAGGGAACGCCTCGACGCCCGCGCCGGTGAAATACGTCCCCTGCTCCTGGCCGACGAAGGCGCCCTGCTGCGCCCCGGCGGCCTGCTGGAGCCGGTCGCCGAGTGGGCGACCGCCTTTCGCAACACGGGCCAAGCGCTCAGGCACGCCGTATGGGAAGGAACGCTCGATCGCGGGCTGCGGCAGGTCCTGAGCTACCACGTGATCTTCCACTGGAACCGACTCGGGCTGTCCATGCGAAGCCAGAGCGTATTGGCCTGGGCAGCCAGGTCGGCCGTCCTGCATCGGAAGAGGGAGGCTTGAGGTCCAGCGGTCATTCAGCTGAAGGTTCCCAGCTTCGTCTGCGGCACGTGCACCACCTCATCTGATCCGGCTGCAACTTCCTGCTGCCACTCGCCGTCATCGCACCGCGGTACTTCCGCCCGATTATCGGAATTCCGGTCGGTGTGGGACCCCAACGGCAGGCAGGAGAACAGTGCATGACGAGAGTCAGCTCGTGGTCAGTGCGGCGGCCGTCAGGCGGGCGAAGGTGTCGGGGGCGTCCAGCATGATGTTGTGCCCACAATCCGGTACGGGCACCACGCGAACGCCCCCCCACGTCATCTCGGGGCCTCCGAGTAGGGGTCCGTCGGCCGACGGGTATAGGAAGGTACGGGGGATCGCCAGGTCCCTCAGCAGGTATCGCATGGTGGGGCGGGTGGCACGGGCCAGATGGACCGCACTGCGATACAGCGCCTCCGGGCCCGCTAGGCGCATCGTCGCCCACCACTGCTCGCCCACCACATCCCTCAGCGTTTCCTGGCCGCCCGCGAGGAACTCCGCTTCCGACATCGCCGCGATCCCGCTGCTTCCGGCGGCTCCGCGAACCGGTGTCACCGGGTCGAGGTTGCCATCAACGACCACGAGACGCGACACCAGTTCCGGATGCCGGGCCGCGAGCACGATCGCGACCGAACCTCCCATGCTGTGGGCGACCATTTCGCCTCCCACCACCCCGGCCGCCCGCAGCGCGACGGCCAGCGCGTCGGCGTGCTCCTCCAGCGTGTACCCGAAATCCCGCGGCCTGTCGCTGATGCCAAACCCCAGCAGGTCAACCAGCAGCGACCTGCGCCCCGCCAACAGCGGATGCGCCACCGCCGCCGCGTAGTACGGCGGCGAACTCGCCCCCAGCCCGTGCAGGTACACCCGGGCCGGCTCGTCTCCCGGCACCTCCACCCAGCGGATCCGGTCTCCCTTACCCGTGACGGCAGCGTCGCGCATACGTTCCTCTCCCTTTCGGCCGTGCGGCCCCTTACCGGAACGGACGGCCGGAGTGCAGTTCTGTGCAACGCAGAATTATGGCCCTTTCGGGCCTCAGGGATCGACGTGAGGATCCTCGTGTGCGGCCGAGAACGAGCCGCGCATCACATAGTTCTGGGGGGAACAGATGAAGCTCGAAAGAATCGTTCGCAGGACCGGCTTGGTCGCGGTCGGGCTCGCTGCCGCGATCGCTCTGGAGGCAGGCGCCGAAACCGCCGCAGGGACCGGGGGTCTCTACAGGACGGCGGCCCACGTCGCGGCCACGCAGTCGGCACCGGACGCCGCCCCATCCGACCCGGGCTGGGACTAAAGGCTCCCGTCGCCCACCACGTCCTACCGCCCTCGTCAACACCGTCGCACGGCGTGACAGAGGGAGAACGGTACCTTTCACGAACCGAAGGACAACACATGAGTGTCGATCTGATCAACGAAGCCGCCTTGACGGCCTCGGATGACCCCTCCATCGAACTGCGCAGCGAGATCACCGTCGATCTGGTCGACGCCTCTGCCTCCGACATCGGCGTGGTGCGGGCGGCCCGGGTCTCGACAGCCGGCGAACGCGCTCACCGCGAGGAACGCGGCGACGGGTACGTCGAGGGCCTGATCAACTACCTGATGCGCAGCCGGCACGGCAGCCCGTTCGAACACAATTCGATGACGTTCCTGATCAACGCGCCGATCTTCACCATCCGCCATCTGATGCGTCACCGCATGTGGTCGTTCAACGAGGAGAGCGCACGATACAAGGACCTGAAGTCGGTCTTCTACGTGCCCGCCAACGACAGGGCACTCAAGCAGATTGGCAAGCCCGGCCACTACCAGTACGTCAACGGCGACGCCGAGGACTACGAGCTGATGACCTTGTCGGTCACCACCGCCTACCGCGAAGCATTCGCCGAGTACCAGCGGATGCTGAACGCCGGAATCTCGCGTGAGCTGGCGCGCATCGTACTGCCGGTCGCGACGTTCTCGACGGTCTACGCCACCTGCAATGCCCGTGCCCTGATGCACTTCCTGGGGCTGCGCACCCATCGCGAGCACGCCACGTACGTCTCGCACCCGCAGCGGGAGACCGAAATCGTGGCCGAGCGGATGGAATCAGAGTTCGCCCGCCTGATGCCGCTCACCCACGCGGCGTACGAGCGCTGCGGCCGGGTCAGTCCCTGACGAACCAAAGGCAGCTGACATGCGCATCACAATCTATGCAGGATCGGCCCGCGGCAACCGCCCGGTGTACGAGGAGTCCGCGCGACACTTCGCCCGTGAAGCCGTCGCCGGAGGCCACGAGATCATCTACGGCGGCGGGTCCGTCGGCCTAATGGGCGCCGTCGCCGATGCCGCCCTTGCCGCGGGGGGCCGGGTGACCGGAGTCATCCCCCGGTCCCTCGCTGACGCCGAGCTCCTTCATCCGGGCCTGACAAGCACCCACATTGTCGACTCTATGCACGAACGCAAACAGCTCATGGCGGAACTGGGCGAATGCTTCGTGGCACTGCCCGGTGGAGTCGGCACGATCGAGGAAGTTCTGGAGGTGTGGGCCTGGCTCGTCCTAGGCCACCACACCAAGCCGGTGGCGCTGATGAACGTGGACGGCTACTGGGACCGGCTCATACGGCTCACCCAGCGGATGTTCGCGAGCGGCTTCATGCGGCCCGAGGAGAGCGAGAGCCTGCTTGCCGTAGAGAACGCCAAGGAGCTCTTCAACGCGCTCCTCCTGTGGACACCACCACCAGCCCGCTGGCAGCCCGCCGCAGGCCTTCCGGCCTCCGCCGCACTGAGGAGAGAGTCATGACAACAGGCCTTACTTCGGCGACCGGTAAGGCTCAGGCCACCCCAGTCACCATTGTCGACGGTTACGTCCCGGTCATCGACCTCGGCCCATCACGAGTCGGAGGGCCCGAGGACCGCGTCCGGACCGCCGAGGCTATCGACGCGGTCTGCCGGACCAGCGGCTTCCTCGTCATCGTCGGGCACGGCGTACCGGAGGCGACGATCGCGGCGATGACGGGCGCCACTCAGCGATTCTTCGCCCTTCCGGCCGCGGAGAAACACGCGCTGCTCGCCGACCCGCACGACCCGCTGATGCGCGGTTTCGGCCGTCAAGGCAGTCTCGCCGCGTCAAACAGCGACGCGGCAGTCCTGCGGGAGCGGGCACTGCCGGACGTCTCCGAGACCTTCACCGTGAACCGGCTCGGCGAGGACACTGATCCCGGCGCTCTTCCCGCGGACGCCGACCCCCGGCTGCGCACGGCCAACCCGTGGCCCGAGCTGACTGGATTCCGGACCGCCTACCAGGAGTACTACGCGGCCATGGAGGCTCTGGCTACCCGGATCATGCGGCTGTTCGCGCTAGCGCTCGAACTGCCGGAAGACTGGTTCGACGAGAAGATCGACCAGCACATGACCAACCTGACGGCGAACTACTACCCGCCGCAGCCGGTCACCCCGCAGGAGGGTCAACTGCGGAAAGGCCAGCACAGCGACTGGGGGAGCCTGACGATCCTGCACCAGGACGACAGCCCCGGTGGCCTGCAGGTGCTGTCGTCCGAGGGGCAGTGGCTGGACGTTCCAGCTCTGGAGGGTTCCTTCGTCGTCAACATCGGTGACCTTATGGCGCGGTGGACCAATGACCGATGGGTCAGCACCGTACACCGCGTAGTCAATCCGCCGCGCGACCTGGCGCACCGTGAGCGGTACTCGTTCCCCTTCTTCCACCAGCCTAACTACGACGCGGTCATCGAGTGCATTCCGACCTGCGCCGGTGCCGGCGCCCGGAAGAAGTATCCGCCGGTGCGATCCGGCGAATACATCACCGGCAAGTTCCGCCGCGCGTACGGCGAGGCGTAAGCACCACTGAGGAAAGGGTGTGACATGGCGTCGAGCGACGTCTCCACCGGACGCGGACGGCTGGTCCGGAGTCTCGGCCTGCCGGACGTGTCCGGTGCCGGTTCGTTCCTGACGGCCGGCCTGATCGACAGTTTGGGCAACGGCCTGGTGCTGGCGTTCCAGCTGGTGTACTTCGTCTCAACCACGTCCCTGTCGGCGGTGGAAGTCGGGTCGGCCATCACCCTCAGCCGCCTGCTCGCACTGCCGGCGCCCGCACTGATCGGTCCGCTGATGGACCGGTACGGACCCCGCATGGTGGTGGTCACCGGCAACGCCCTGTCCGCCCTCGCCTTCGGCGGCTTCCTGTTCGCGCATGACTTTGCACTCGTACTGATCACCGGCGTCGCGGTACAGGCCGGCGCGGCTATGTTCTGGACCGCCAACAGTGCCCTGACAGCGCTGGCCGCCCAGGGTAAGGACCGCACCCGGTGGTTCGGCCTGATCCGCGTCATTCGCAACGTTGGCCTGGGTCTGGGCGGCGCGGTCTCGGCGGCGGTCGTCGGCACGGCGGGCACGACGGGCCTACGGCTGCTGGTGGCGGCCAATGCCGTCTCTTATGTAGTCGCCGCGGTTCTGATCGCCCGTTGGCGGCCCCGAGGCGCTATCCCGGCCAGCCGACCCGGCGGTGCCGCGGCCGCCGTCGGCGTCGGGGACTCACCCGGGGCGCCTAGAGCCCAGTACGCCCTAGTGCTGCGCGACGGGACGTACCTGCGGCTCGTGGCGGTCAACCTCGTGTTCGTGCTCGCCGCGATGGTGCTGAGCATCCTCCTGGCGCTGTACACCGTAGAGGTGCTGCGAGCGCCCGCCTGGCTGGTCGGGGTCCTGCTGACCCTCAACACGGCGCTGGTGATCGGCGGCCAGTCGGTGGCAACCCGGTTCATCGAACGGAGGTCGCTCGCACGCGTCGCCGCTGTCGCCTCGGCGCTGGACGCGCTCGCCTTCCTCCTGCTGTCACTGCTGGGTGGCGGGCCACGCTGGATCACCTTCATTGGACTCTTCCTGGGTGTGATCGTCTTCACGTTTGGTGAGATCTTGGCGTCGCCCACGATGAGCGAACTCAGCGTCGTGCTGGCGGCGGATCACGCCCAGGGCAGATACTTGTCGATCTTCCAGATGTCGTGGACGGCCGGCATGGCCCTGGCCCCCTGGCTGTTCACCACACTTCTGAGCGTCGGCCCCCGGGTGCCGTGGCTCGTGTTGTGTGCGCTCAGCACGCTGGCTGTACCGGGAATGTACGGCCTGGCCCGGGAGATCGCCGCCCGGTCCGACTCGGCCGTCGGCACGAACGGCCGGAGTGAACCGGTCACCGCGCCGTGAGCCGCCAGGCGGCCACCTTCCTTCTGCTGAAACCGTAAATCCGGAGATGACTTCATGAGAAAAACAGTTCTCCTCTTGGGAGCGGAGAGCAGCGCCGTCGAGGACCTGCTGACCGCTGCCAAGGACCTGGACATCACCGTCCACCTGGCTACCCACCGCGATGTGTACGACCGCTACCCACCGGAGCTGCGCGATGCCCTTGCCGGTGTGGTGTTCACCGACTTCCGGGCGCCGCGGGCCGCGCTGGAAGAGCTGGTGCGCTACGCAGAGGAGCACCGGATCGGTGGGGTGGTGGCCGGCTGGGAGTTCCTGTCGCTGACGGCCACTCGGCTGGCTGGGCGCCTGGGGCTGCCCGGCCACGACGTGGCCGGGGCGGAGGCCGCGCGCAACAAATGGGAGATGGCACTGGCGTTCGCGGAACACCGTGTGCCGTCTCCCCGTTCACTTGCAGCGGTATCGGCGGAGTCTGCAGCAGCAGCGGTCAAAGCGGCTGGCTGGGACTTCCCCCTTGTCGTCAAGCCCGCAGAGAACGCAGGGTCAGTGGGTGTGACGGTGGTCGGGTCGTTCGCCGAGCTCCCGGCGGCGTTCGCGGCGGCCCGCGCGTGGACGGCCGAGTTCCCGTATGGCATCCCACTGGACACCAGTGTGCTGGTGCAGGAGTACCTGCACGGGCCGGAGTTCAGTGTGGAGAGCGTCGTCGCGGACGGGCATGCTGTCCACCTCGCGGTGACCAGGAAGCTCACCACCGGCGGCGACATCCGTGAGGAGCTGGGGCACACCGTGCCTGCCGAGCTCGACGCGGGACTGCGGGAGCGGATTCTCGACACGGCTGAGCGGGCTTTGTCGGCGCTAGGGTTGCGGAACGGCGTGGCACACACGGAATTGAAGGCGACCCCCGACGGGCCGCGTGTGATCGAGGTCGGTGCCCGGCCGCCCGGGGGACACATCGTCAAGGTCGTCGAACAGGCCCTGGGGGTCAGCGAGACGCGGGCCTATCTCCAAGTGGCAGTCGGCTTGGCTCCCGACGTGACGCCGTCTCGTCACGAGGGCGCCGCGATCCGGTTCCTGACGACCGAGGATTGCGGCACGTTCGCAGGGCTGACCGGTCCGGCGGACCGTCCCGGGGTCGCCGCCGTCCAGGCATACATGGCGCCGGGCGATCCGGTCGACCATGCGCACGAGCGGCACAGTCGCGTCGGGCACGTACTGGTGCGGGCGACCTCTGCGGCCGACGCGGACCGGATCGCCGAAGAGGTGGCCGCCGACGTGGCGATCCGTGTGGAGCCACCGCGATGACCCGGCTGGCCTTTCTGCGGTCCATAGAAATTCAACAGACCCGGCCCTATCTGGGAATGCTGCGCTACCGGTTCACCAGGGAAGGCATCGTCGCGCGACTGTTCCACACCGAGGGCGACTGCGGCCCGGAGGACTTCCCCGGTAGTGCGGAGCGCGTAGACCCCGGCGTCACCCCCGACGTACTAGCCAGGCAGGTGCTTGCCTGGCGACCAGACGCCGTGGTCTCGCTGTCCATCCCGGACGAGAACGCCCTGAGGGACGCAGCTGTCAAGGAGCGGCTGGAGCGCCAGGGCGTTCCGGTGGTCATGCACGGCCTTGACACGGTCAACCTGCTGTCGAACAAGTGGGAGACCAAGCGGGTGATCGCCGAGCATGGGCTGGCGCAGCCGGACGCAGTCCTGCTCGACGGCGACCTGCTCAACGGCCGCGGCCTGCCGGTTCCGGCCTTCCGTGACGTGGTGCTGCACCAGGCCCAGTCACTGGGCTACCCGCTGATCACCAAGCCGCTGTGGGACTGCCTGGGCAACGGGATGCACGTGCTGGCCGATGAGGATGAGCTGTCCGACTACCTGCGGCAGCCGTACAACGGGAACCTGATGCTGGAGCGCTTCACCCGCGGCGAGCTCTGTTCGGTCGAGGTGGTGGGGGCGCGGGGGCACTACGTGGTGCAGCCGGTGATCTGGATGGGTCCGGCCGATGACGGACCGTCGTCGACATTCCAACGGCTGCGGTACGTGGCTCCGCGTCCCGAGGCCGACGCTGCCTTCGCACCGGTCGCCCAGCGGCTGGTGCGGCTGTGCCGGTCACTGGACATCGAGGGCGCTCTCGACATGGACATGATCTACGTTGACGGTGAATTCCACGTGCTGGAGATCAACCCCCGGGTGTCGGGGGCGACGACGCTGGCAATCGCCGGTTCCGGACTCAACACCTACGACTGCCTGGTGTCCATGGCATGCGGCCAGTGGCCGCATCGACTGCCAGCCGCAGCGGGTCAGGCGCGGATGATCGCTCTGCAGTTCCCCCTGTGTTCTTGCGGTGAGGACACCGACCGGCTTCTGGCGGACACGCTGGACCTGGTAAGGACGGCGACCTACCACATCGACGGTGTGAGCGTCCCGAACGCGGTGGTCACCTGCGCGTACGACGACGCGTTGCGACTGCCGCCC
This sequence comes from Streptomyces sp. NRRL F-5126, assembly GCF_000721265.1. Taxonomy (GTDB): domain Bacteria; phylum Actinomycetota; class Actinomycetes; order Streptomycetales; family Streptomycetaceae; genus Streptomyces. Next base: position 744,992 of record NZ_JOFZ01000001.1, read on the forward strand.
CGGCTGCGTGAACTAGTCGGGGCGGGTTGTCTGGACGCCTTGACAGCGCACCAGATCGAGAGCGTTGTCACCACGGCCGGGCGGCTCCCGGTCCCAGCTACACCGGCCGCCGGATGACACCCCCGCGGCCCGCGCCCCTGGCGCGGACTTGCCTGACGAAGGAGGAGAATGTGGGCGACACCGTTCTGGTGATCGGTTCGGGTTATCAGGAGTTCCGACAGTACGTCCTGCGGGGCCTGGCAGAACGGTGCGAGGTGCTGCTGCTCAACGGCGGACCAGTGGACTGGCAGCTGCCTTATGTGGCAGCCCATGTGGTGGCCGATCTCGACGACGCTGACGCCGTCAGCGCCGCGGCGGCCGCCTTGACCGCGGGACGCTCGGTGGGCGGTGTGGTGACATGGGAGGAGCGGCTGCTGGAACTCAGCGCACGGGTCGGCGCAGAGTTGGGGGCGCCGGCGATCCCGCCCCTGGCCGCTGCCGCGTGCCGTGACAAGGCGGTCCAGCGCTTGGCGTTCGCCCACGATGGGGTGCCCTCAGCGCGGTATGCGCCGGTAAGCGCGCTGGAAGAGGCCAGGAGGGCGGCGCGGGAGATTGGCTTCCCTGTGGTGGTCAAGCCGCTGTCCCGGGCGGCCAGTGTCGGGGTACGCGTCGCCGCCTCGGCCAGGGAGCTGGACGCCGCGTTCGCCTCAGCGGTCCATGCAGCGGCCGGGTCACGGGACGAACGGGTCCTGGTGGAGGAGTACCTGGACGGGGAGGAGATCAGCGTCGACTGCTGGGTGCTGGACGGCAAGGTGGTTCCGTATGCCACGGCCCTTAAACGGACCGGGTTCGCGCCCTATTTCGAGGAGGTCGGCCATGTGGCCGGCGACGTGCTGGACGATGCAACGGCGGCAGCGGTGCACGACGTCGTGGTACGAGCCAACCATGCGCTGGGAGTGGACCGTTGCGTCACGCATACGGAGCTACGATTGACGTCGCGGGGGCCACGCGTCGTCGAGGTCAATGGGCGGCTCGGCGGCGACCTGATTCCCTGGCTGGCGCAACTGGCCTGCCCGGGGCTGTCGGTGGGCGAGATTGTTGGCTCGGTGACCCTGGGAAGGTCTCCGGGGTCAGTGTGGCGGCCACGGCAGCTCGTGGGCATTCGGTTCCTGTATCCACCGTGCGACCTGGTCCTGGAAGACGTCGAGGTCGACCGGAATCTGGCAACGGAGCCATGGGTGCACGCGGTGCACATGGTCCGGGAGCGTGGCACGGTACTGCGACTGCCACCGCGTGAGTTCCTGGGCCGGGCAGGCTATGCCGTCGTGGTCGGCCCGGACGTACCGACTGTGGACAAGCGCCTGGCGGCGGCGGCCTCCGGTGCGATGGTGCTCGGCAAGCCGACGCCGGAGGTGGCCGGGTGAACGGAAGCGGGAAGTGGGGCTGGCGGCTGCACGGGGACGGTACAGGACCACTGGAGGGGAAGGTGGTGCTGCCCGGTGAGCGGCTAACGTGGCCGCGGACGATCGGGCTGGGCGCACAGCACGTGGTGGCGATGTTCGGGGCAACGTTCGTCTTCCCCGTGGTCATGGGGATCGATCCGAACCTGGCCGTTCTGATGTCAGGAGTGTCGACCGCACTGTTCCTCTTGCTGGTCCGGGGCCGGATTCCGAGTTACCTCGGTACGAGCGCCTCGTTCGTGGGTGGTGTCGCGGCGATCCGGGCAGGGGGTGGGGACACGGCAACGGTCTGTGGGGCAATATTGGTTGCCGGCCTGCTACTGGCGGCCGTGGGCCTCGTGGTGAACCGACTCGGTCCGGCGTCGATCAACGGGCTGCTGCCTCCGGTCGTTTCGGGTGCGGTGGTCCTGCTGATCGGCTTCAACCTGGCGCCTGTGGTGGCCAAAACCTACTGGCCGCAGGACCAGTGGGTTGCGTTGGCGACGATGGTGGTCGTCGTGGGCAGCGGTGTGCTCCTGCGGGGGTTCTGGGCACGGCTGTCGGTCTTCATCGGCCTGGTTTTCGGCTACGTGCTGTCCTGGCTTTTCGACCGGCTGTCCGGACCGGTGACTGCCCCGGACGCCGCGGGGCACATCACCACGCATAACCGGCTGGACCTCTCCGGGGTGACATCGGCGCACTGGTTCGGCCTGCCGCCTCTGCACGCTCCGGTGTTCCACTGGTCGGCAGTACTCCTGGTGCTGCCCGCCGTGATCGCGTTGCTCGCGGAGAATACCGGTCACCTGCGTGCCATCGCGGAACTGACGGGTGAGGACTTGGACCGCAGAGTGGGCATGGCGGTGATGGCGGATGGCGCGTCGACCGCGCTGTCCGCCGCCGTGGGTGGTTCTCCCACCACCACGTACGCGGAGAACATCGGGGTGATGGCGGCGACCCGAATCTGCTCCACGGCCGCCTACTGGGTCGCGGCGCTGGTGGCCGTGGCATTCGGACTCTGTCCCAAGTTCGGCGCATTCATCGCCGCCACCCCGGGAGGCGTCCTGGGCGGCATTACTGTAGTGCTTTACGGAATGATCGGTTCACTGGGAGCAAGGATCTGGATACAACACCGGGTGGACTTCACCAATCCGGTAAACCTGTTCCCGGTCGCCGCCGGACTCATCGCCGGGATCGGTGGGGTGTCCTTGCAGGTCAGCAAGTCCTTCTCGGTGAGCGGTATCGCGCTCGGCACCCTTATAACCGTTGTGGGCCATCGAGTCCTGTCTCTGACTCCGCGTACTCGGCGACGGCCGGCAACGACAGCGAGCGGCGACTCTCCAGCGCCGGGTGGCGCCCTCGGAGAGCCGGTCGGAGCCTCCGAAACTACGGACGGAGACAGGAAACTTGATTCCAAATTGGCGTACCTTGACTGACTTCGTCACGATTGAGCCGCCGTTGCGGCCGCTCTTTCAGGAGGTGACAGTGACGCCACTTTTGACTGCCTGACAAAAGTCACACCGCTCATGGACTAGACCTGGGCTACCATCACTTGCCGGTCCGCAGTGTGATAGTCGAATCACTCTGGGTAATAGTCGGGAGGCGCACGATGGAGTCCACGCCAGCACATGGGGGAAGTGGCACAGCGGTGGGGCCCTTCGACTTCCCGAGCCCACGGGCCCAGAAGGTGTACGCCGACATGCTGACGTGGTCGGGACAGCACGGGACCGCCGACGAGGTCAGGGCACGCGTGCCGGTGGCGGCATGGTCCGCAGAGGATGTTCGTCGCTCCGTCGACGAGCTGACGGAACTGGGTCTGGCCTCCCCCGATCCGGACGATCCGGGATACCTCGTGCTGTCCGACCCCCGCTTGGTGGAAGCACAACTGGGTGCTGCCTGGCGGCGGGCCGCGCTCGACCTACTGGAACGCTCCAGCGACCTGGCAGAGTGGCTCCGGCCCCTGACCAGAAAGAACCGGGATCCGTTGCACGCCGACCCGGCCGACCTCATCACGCACTTGTCGGGGAAACCCCTGATCAGGGCGCACATCAGCATGGCGATGACCGAGTGCACAGAGGAACTGCTGACCGCACAGCCGGGCGGGAGCCGCCCCGAGCGCACCTTGAAGGCCGTGCAGGCAGATGTGTCGGCGCTCCTCGACCGCGGGGTATCCGTTCGCACTCTCTACCAGCACACCGTCCGACACGACGGTCCCACGCGCGCCTACGTCGCAGCGGTCACCGCGCACGGAGCAAAGGTGAGAACACTAGACGAACTGTTCGACCGGCTGATCATCGTCGACCGGAAGATCGCCTTCATACCCATCGGCCGCGCCCGTGAAGAAGCCATGATGGTGCGTAATTCGGCGCTGGTGAGTTTCCTTGCTAAGATATTTGAGCGCAGTTGGCTGCGCAGCGAGACCTTCAACGGCGGTCGGTCGGCCAAGGATTCGGCAGACATCACCTCGTCCCTCCAGGAAACAATCATTCGCTACCTCATTGCCGGTGAAGGCGACGCTGTAATCGCAAAAAAAATCGGGGTGAGCCAGCGTACCTACGCGTCGCACATCGCCCGGCTAAAGTCGCAGCTGTGCGTCGAGACCCGCTTCCAACTCGGATACCGGCTCGCGTTGTTGTCCAAGACCTACTGACCGGTGGCGACCGACTCCGGTTTCACTCCCACGGTGTCCGTGGGGTTCCAGCAGAACCTGACATACGACGCCCGACAACAACAGGATGAATGGCCAGCCTGATACCCCGGCAAGCTGAAGCGGTTTGCAGCGATGCCGTACCGCACTACCAGTTCGAGGACATCTGGCTGCTCCGCCGCGGCGGCGAACTCAGTCTGAGCGAGCGGATCGCCCTGTGACCATCGCAGCGCCTCACACTCATCTCCCAGCCATACCGCCGGTCGACATGCGCCCTTTCCGACGAGGACGACCCACCGATCGTCCCCCACTCACTGCGCACGGCGCGGTAGTCTCTCCGCTCTCCCGAGACTCTCCCCGCCAGGAGGGCACCGGCACGCGCTGAACTCGTCAATCCAAAGGCTGCGGACACTCCGCTGCGAGCAGGGGATGCACCAGGCCCCGGAGGCCGCACAGCCGCTTCCTGTGTACGTTCTGAACGTCGCTCCGATTCCCCGGCCCACAGAATCTCGGCGTGCCCCAACCGTGCCCTTCGGAGCAGACTACAGCGGTCAAGTGCGGTGCCCACAGGGCGCGTCAACCTCGCCCACGCAAGGCGAAGGAGCAGGTCAGTGGGCCGTTGGTTGTGCATGTGTCGGTGATTCCCAAGCTCAGAGCGCGAGTTCGATTCTCGTCACCCGCTCCAAAGAAAAGCCCCACGCCATTGGCCCGGGGCTTTTTTGTTTGTTCAAGCCCGACCGAGCGCCTTGTGCGCCCGTACTGCCCCCAACGCGCCCGTCGGCTTCTTCAGGTCGTCAGCGTCTTACGAGCATGTATGTCATCTATGATAGTTGTTATACGCTTCAGTGCATGGAGACCAAGACCTACACCACCATCGACCTGCGCAAGGGGATGGGCGAGATCCTGGACCGGACACGTATCGCCGGTGAGGCCGCTGCCATCACCCGCAAGGGGAAGACGGTCGCCTACCTGGTGCCGGCCGAGTGGTTCGAGGAGATGGGCCGTCGGCACCAGCCTCACGAGGACCAGCACGAGGCTGCATGACCCACCCTTCATTTCAAGGAGCCCGAACCATGACCGCCCATGCACTCCACTGCGATGGGTACGAGGGGGGACCCCTGCGGTTGCCACCGATGCCCGAACGCACCCCTCAGGCACTCCGGTTGGCCATCCAGGAACACGCCCCGCAACTCCTCCCGGACTTCGAGGCCCACTGGAAGCGCGTCATTGGTGACGCCTTCAGCATCACCCCCGTGCCTGCCTTCATGCGCCTGTGGTGGACTCAGTACGCCATCGCGCGAAATCCCGCTCTCGACGCGCACCTTCGCGATCTCGAAGCCCGCGCAGCCGAGTCCGATGACCCCGAGGAGTCCAGCCGGCTCTTGGAGGAGTACAGCCGTCTCCGGCACGAAGCCGCCGAGACGAAGCCTGGAGAGTGATCGACGAACCACTCCGGCCGCCCTGGCAGATGGACTGGACGAAGCAGGCACAGCACGACTTCCAAAGCATGCCTGCCGAAGGCAGTGACCTGGTCATGAGTGCACGCGGAACTGATCACCGCTGAAGACCCGTACTTCCGCGGAATCGACGCCGACGTCTCGCTCCCGCACTGGATGACCGTCCGGCCACTGGCCTCCACGAATCCCGGCGGCCCCCACATCGTGGACCTGGCCGGCGGACGCGGTTGGCTCATCTACACCTTCATGCGCCGCCACGCCGACCCGCAGATCGTCGTCACCGAAGCCTTCTGGGCCTGACGCCTGGGTCACCGCAGCGTCTGTGCCACGGGAGATCTCCAGTTCCTGTCACCGCTCCGGCACATCACCTCAGGTTGATGACCTGCCGTCGGCGTGCCCCATCCGTGCCCTTCGAGGCAGACAACAGCGGTCAGCCGGCTCTGGCTGGTCGCGAAGACGGTGTCCCTGTCCAGGCCCGCAGCCCGGCGGCGGTTCGGGCTGCATGTCCACGAGCGCGGGATGTACGGCTCACGGTCCACCGCCGCGTGTCCGCGGCCGCCGGCCTGCGTGTGCCCGTCGGCGCACTCGATCAAGCCGCTGCGGGCGCGCTCCAGCCGGTACCCGCGGCCCACCGTTCGGCCGCGGTCATCAACACCTCCGTAGCGGGGGCCTTGATCTGCCCATAGTCCGACAGGTCCGGCACGCTCAGTGCGAGGCGCTGCTTGAATGCGCCCCACGCCCGACGGGCGTCCCCCTCCGCGCGCAGGTAGTCCCGAAACAGCAGGGCAAAGCGGGCATTGGGTGCGGCGCCCTCCCGCAAGTGGACGTTGCACGACCTTGCGCCGGCCGGCGGCGCGAAGACGAGTTTGTGACACCGCTGCCCGCCGGAGACTTCGACGCGGTTCCACGGCTCCGGGCGGCACCGGAAGCCGATCACCGCAAGCAGCGGTACATCCCTGGCCTCGTCGATCGACGTCATCCGCACCTGCACATCAATGCAGTCCTTGGCCGGCAAGCCCGGTACCGAAGTGGATCCGACGTGATCGACCCCGAGCACGAGGTCACCCAGCGCATCTCGCAGCGTCCCCGCGAGCGGCTCGAACTCCACCGGCCACTGGGGCCGGTACTCCACCACGGCAACCTGACCGCGCTCATCGGGAAACGGCATGGCGCCACACACTACATGTCATCCGAGCGACTCCACAGACAGCGGGACCACCCCCGCAACCCGCCAACAGGAGCACCCCAGCAGATCACCGGCCACCGGGGAGGCCGGTGGGCCACTCGGCGCCCGATTACTCGTGGGCGCTGATCTGACCGTCGTCGCCGAGCACGAAGTACGTGCCGTTGGACTGGCCCCCGGCGTCGCGTCCGCCGTCGCCCTGCTTCGCCTCCAACGTGCCCACCGTGCCTTCCTCACCGCCGCTTATCTCCGCGCGGTAGTGGAACTCGCCGAGCTTCGTGACCTTGGCCGTCCAACCGCCCGCGACGGTGAATGTGCCCGGCCCCTGCTTCGCGCCGCCCTCCCAGGAATGGATCCGGCCGTCCAGTGTGAGCACGATGAACATGTCGTTGGCATCGAGACCGTCCACGTGTCCGTTCGTCGTCTCCAGGCTGGCGAAGGGCTGCCCGTCGGCGGTGACCTTGGCGACGTAGTGCGTGTCGCCGAGCTTGTAGATCTTGGCTGTGCTGCCGTCGACGAGGGTCTCGGTACGGATCAGCGTTCCCTTGGTGGCCGGTGTGGTGGCGGCGGACGCGGACGCGTTCGAGGCGGGCGAGCTCCCGCTGTCTGCCGGGCTGCCCGCCGAACCGGCCGGGCTCGAGTGGCTTGAGGGTGCGGCGGAACCGGCGGCGCTGGACGGGGCGCTACTCGCCGACGTGCTTGAGCCTGAGTCGGCTGGGCCGCAGGCAGTAGCAAGGAACGCGGCGGCGACGCCGATGGCTGCAGCGGCGAAGGCGTGACGGCGGTTCATGGATCTCCCCTGGCAGTGAAGCCGACCTTGGTACTGACCTGACGCCAAGGAGGACATCGAGCTGCCGGGACGGGGTTCCGCCGCATGCCCGATGGTTCCGCACCGTGACAACCGGCATACGGCGAAGACAAACTTCCCGCCGCGGACCGGGGACCGCGGACCGGGGACCGCGGACCCGCGACCCGAGGGGCGTCGCGCCCTGCGCGACGCCCCTGCTGTGGGCGAAGCCGCGGTTACGTCGTCGTGCAGGGCCCCAGGTCGGTCCAGGCGCCCCACTGGCCGCTGGTGGTGGGATCCTCGCCGGTCACCCACCACTTGGCGCGCCACGTGTGGTCGTCCCGGGTGACGGTGTCACCGTCGTTGTAGACGGTCCCGGCGTCCCAGGCCGGCGCGGTGCAGGCGCCCGGTCCTGTGGGGCCGCCTCCGCCGCCGTTGCCGCTGATGTCCACGTCGACGCAGGCGTAGAAGGCGTTGGCCGTGTCGGCGATGTTCCACACGGCGAGCACCTTCTGGCGTCCGGTGATGCTGCCGAAGTTCACCTGGTGGGTGACCGTCGCGCCGGGCTTTGCGCCTCCGTCGTAGAACTCCGCAACCTTCTGGCCTGCGACGAAGTACTGCCAATTGCTGGTGGCGTGCCGCGCCAGCAGACGCCAGGTGAAGGTGGTCGTGCTGTCGACAGGGGTGACCGTCCAATTCTTGCTGTCGTCGTCGAGTTCGGCGAACTCCGGGTTGCCGCCGCTGCAACTGGTCAGGCCCTTTGGCCCCTCCACGCTCTGCGGCTCGTACTTGATGGGCCCGCACTCGACGACGCCCGCGGCACACTGCGCCTGGCGGCTGGGGGGTGACGAGACGTATCCGTGCGCACTGGCTGTGGTGGCCGGAAGGCACACCGCCACAAGGGGAGCGATACCCACGCCGATCACGGCGGCAAGTCTTCGCTTGAGGTGCATGTCAGCTCCTGGGCTGTCGGGGGACGGCATGGGAACGGTGCGGGGGGAAGCGATCGGCGTGTTCTTCCGGGCGTCGACGGTGGTGGGCGGCGCCCGGAGTTTTTTGCACCTCCCCCTGGTGGTGTGGTCAGACGCGCTGCCAGAGCGCCGGTACGTTCGGGGGCTCCCAGCCGGCCATCGACGTGTGGGCCTGGACGCATCGGTACGTCACCGAGTCGTAGGTCACCTGGTCGCCCGCCCGGTAGGCGGTGCCGGCCGCCCAGGTGCCGCTTTTGCCGGGCGGCGGGTTGGTGGGCGGGGTGGTGGAGCCGTCGACGTCCAGGACGAAGTCGAAGGTCGCCTGCTCGCCGGAGTCGACCTGCTGCACCGTCATCTGGAGCCGGACGTCGTAGTACGCGTCCGTGCTGTTCCTGGGTTCGCCGGGGAAGTACAGCTGTGTGGTGAGGATGGGCTGCCCCGGTGCCTGGACCTTGACGTGGATGTGCCGGGTGCGGCCCGGGTACAGGCCGGGCACGATCGTGGTCAGCGTGAACTCGCCCTGCTTCGTGCTGAACTGGTGTCCGCGCAGCGTGAAGCCGGTCATGTCGTACGCGCCGCTGTCGTCGGCCTGCCAGAAGTCCAGCAGGGCGCCGGATATCGGAGCGCAGTCCCGGCCGAAGACGTAGCCGCTGACGGTGAGCGGTGTGCCCGGCATGCCGGAGCCGACGAGGTCGGTCCTGAGCGGTGAGTCCGGCTTGAAGTAGGGCCCCTCGATGTTCGGGATGGTGGGCTCGTCACCGTCGTGGCACGCCGGGGTGGGAGCCAGGGGGCGGGCTGCCGGGCGACGGGCCGGGGCGGCCGAGCGGTCGCGGTCGCGGGCCCAGGCCACTCCACCGCCCGTCACCAACGGAACGGCGCTGGTCAGGAATGCCGCCTTGATCACGCTCTTCCGGCTGATCCCCCGGCTCTCACCGGGTACGGAACTGCCGGAGCGGTCGGTCTCGTCGTGGGGGGTGGGCACAGTGATCTCCTTCGCCGGATACGGACGGATGCGGACGGATGCGGCCCGGATGCGGCCCGGATGCGGCCCGGATGCGGAACGTCTCTCGAGGGCTGCGTGCGCAGCCGCGTGCGGGGCTGCGTGCGAATCTACGCAGGCCAACGAGTGCTTCCGAGGGACCGCTCTGCGGGATCGTGGTGCTTTTCGCCGACCGCCCGGCGGAACTCCGGGCGCAACTCACGGCAGAACTCCCGGCGGAACTGTCCCGGAGACACTCCGGTCTCCCTGCGGAAGAAGCGGCAGAAGTACGCCGGGTCACAGAACCCGACCGCCGTGGCCACCTGTCGGATCGTCAGGTCCGTGCCGGCGATGAGGCGTTTGGACTCCAGGATCTGCTGCGCCCGGATCAGCTGTCCCGGCGTCCTCCCCGTCCCCCGCTTGACCACGTCGTGCAGGTAGCTCGTCGAGACGCCCAGCTCGCGTGCGTACTCCTCGACCGAGCGCGGCCCGGGGTCAGATCGCTCCATCAACCGGCGGAAGTGGTCATTCAGTTCGGCGCCCCTGCCCCCGGTGTCCACGGCTTCGCCCGAGGGGGCCTCGCGGTCAGTCATCCGTAACCACGACAGCAGCAGGATGTGCAGGTAGGACGAGAGGATGCTGATGTGTCCCGCGGCGGCCGAGCGGTACTCGCGGTCCAGTTCCCTCAGCAGGGCCCGCAGGTCCGCCGCCTCGGTCCTGCCCGGGCGCAGCCGCGGCCGGGCACTGAGCGTACGGATGACCTCGGCGTCCCCGTGGTGGGTGAGCAGGAAGTCCTCGTCGAAGAGCAGCACCCATCCGGCGATGCCCCGGGCGTTGTGCCACTGGTGCACCTGGCCGGGGACCAGCGCGTAGAGGCACGGCGGGTCCAGGTCCTGCCGCACGAGGTCCACCACGTGCGCGCCGCTGCCTCGGGTCACCAGCCCGATCTCGTAGAAGCTGTGCCGATGCGGGAAGTCGGCCCTGGCCAGCGGGCCGATGGTGTCGAACGAACCGATGGCGAAGGGGAGCACCCCGGGCCGCGTGACGTCCAGGCTGTGCGTCTCCAGTGTCTCGCCCGCGATGCCGGCCATGCCGTGTCCCCTCTGCTTCGATAGCCCGGCCGCCCCGCCGCGGCGCCTATGTCGTAGGCCGCGCCATGACGATGCGGGTGATGTCGACGCGCGACTTGGCGCCGAACTTGCGGTAGACGCGGGTGAGCGCCGCCTCGACGGTCTTCACACTGAGCGCCAGGCCCGCCGCGATCTCCCGGTTGGTGGCGCCCTGTGCGACGCGGGCGACCACGCTGCGCTCTGTCGGGGTGAGACGATCCGACCAGCACATCTCCTCGGGGAGGCGAACCGAGCGGTCCCCTGAACGGTCCCGCTCGGCACAGGTCAGCGAAACCCAGGCCCTGGCGCCCGCCTTGGTGAAGATCCGCAGTGCCTCGTCGAAGGCGGCGTGTGACAGCGCTCCGTCGCCGAGACGCCCGCGGACCCTGCCGAGCGCCACTCTGGTGCGGGCCTCCTCCAGGGGGTACCCGGCGGCCCTGAGGCGAGCCGCGGCGTCCTCGTATCCGGCTGCCGCCGCGCCGAGTTCGCCGCGGGCCTCACTGACCGCGGCTGCCGCCCGGCCGAGCGCGGCGAGCACGCCCCGCCGCCCCAGCCGCGCGGCCTGAGAGCGTGCCCTGGCGATGACGGCCTCCGCCTCGTCCGTCGCTCCACTGTGCGCAAGAGCCTCCGCGAGGTCGGCGTGCCAACGCCGGGTCGCCGGGTCCCGCTGCCCCTGGACGGTCTCCAACTGAGCCGTGCGCCTGAGCAGTTCCACTGCCTGTTGGGTCTGCCCGCCGAACAGTCTGATCCTTCCCTCCGCATGCAGGGCGCGGGGCAGGAAGAGCCTGTCGTCGTCGTCCTCGCTGTGCTGCCTGGCGGCCTCGGCCGCGGCGAGCGCCTGGCTCAGGCTGCCGCCCGCGGTCTCGGCCAGCGAGACGGCGTACCAGGCCGGGCCCTGGCTCAGCCCGGCCTGTTCGACGATGCGCAGGCTCTGCCGGGCGATGGTCAGTGCCTGCCCGCAGCGGCCGCGCTGGATCTCGACCTGCGCGAGTCCGATCAGGCACTGGCTGAGGCTGTCGGCCGAGCCTCGTTGCCGCAGCGTGTAGACGAGGGTGCGCAGCTCGGCCCTGGCCTCGTCCAAGCGGTCGTGCACCAGGTGGAATCGGTGCTTGAGGTAGATCGGGCCGTTGTGGTGCGCCATGGCGTGCACATCGTGTGGTGTGGCGAGAGCGGCGGCGAGGGTCCTCTCCGCCTCCGGCAGTCCCAGGAAGAGTTCCAGGGCCGCTTGCTGGGTCAGCGCCATGAGCTCGGTCCTGCGATCGCCCGCGCGCGCCGCGAGTGCGGCGGCGCGGACGGCGTGACCGTGCCCGCGGGCCGCCGAGCCACCCACCATCCACTCGCGCCAGCTCATCCGGTAGTGGAGCTGGGCCAGCAGACCGGGGTCCCGGCCCGCGTCACGCACCGCCTCGGGGAAGACGTCCGCGATCTCGGCCATCGCCTGACCGCACGAGTCGACGATCACGTTCCAGGCGCGTACGCGCTCGGCGGGCCGGTCGGCGTCGCCCAGCACCTCGTAGGCGAGTTGTCTGGCGAGGTCGAAGTGCCCGGCATCGAGGGCGTCCTCGGCGGCGGTGAGCCGGCGGTGTGTGTCGACGTGCGGCTCGCCGGCCGGTGTGTACTCGGCGGCCAGACGCCCGAGTTTCGCCGCGGTCCCCGGAGCGCCGCGGCGGCGTGCGGCGGAGGCCGCGTCGGCGAGCCGGGCCGCAACCGCCGGATCGGGGCCCGCTGTGAACCGGGCGATGTGCTGGGCGCGCTCGACCGCGTCGTAGGTCGCGTCGGCCAGTGCGCGGTGTGCGTTCACCTGGAGCTCGTACGGGGTCTCGGCCCGCAGCACCATCGGCGTGAGCGGGTCGAGGAATCTGATGATCCCGTCGCCCGGAGCCTGGAGGATGCCGTGCCGGACGCAGGTGTCGATGTCGGCCGGGGCGTGTTGGCAGCCCGCGCGCCGCAGCAGGTCAACCGTGGGACGTGCGGCGGCGTTCGCGGTGACGAGTGCCTGCCGCGCGCTGGGTGGCAGGGCGTCGATCCGGTCGAGGATCGGTCGGCGCAGGCAGTCCGGGACGGGGAGGGGCTCCGTGGCTTCCGGCAGGGACGCTCCGTCGATCCGGACGCGCTCGTCGAGCGCCGAGCTGAGGTCCAGCACCGTGCGCGGGTTTCCGCCGCCTGCCCGGTGCAGACGTGCGACGAGCTGCCGTGGCCATAGCGGGCGGCCGTGCCTCTCCAGCATCTCGGCGACCTCACGGGCGGTCATGGGTGGCACCGGTACCCTGCGGACCGGCCCTGGACACAGCTTCTCGGCGCTCACCGGCCCGCCCGGCGGGTGGTCCTCGGCGTGTCCGGGCTCGTCCCCGGCCGCGCCCGTCCGCAGCGCGACGAGCACAGCGGGCCCGGGTCGGCGTCCGGGCCCTGACCCGGGCCCGGGTCGGCGTCCGGGTCCAGGTCCGAGTCCAGGTCCGGTTCCGGGTCCGGAACCGGCGCGTCTGGCGAGGGACATGAGGATCTCCGCCGTCGGTACGTCGAGCCACTGCGCGTCGTCGATGACCAGCAGGACCGGGCCGGCGCCGCTCAGCAGGGCGAGTACCTTGCCGACGGCGATGCGCAGGACCAGCGCGTCACGGCCGATGGCCGGATCGCTCCCCGAGGACGGCGAGCTCCGCAGCAGCGCTGCCTTGAGCACGGCTTCCTCGTGGGCCTCAAGACCGGCGAGGATGTCGTCGCCGACGGTGGCGAGCAGATCGATGAGCCCGAGGAAGGGGCTGTCCCGTTCGGACGGGGTGGGTGAGCAGCGCAGGATCCGGTGGCCGCTGGAGCCCAGTTCCGCCGTCAGCTGGGACACCACCGTGGTCCTGCCGATGCCGGCAGGACCGGTGAGGAGGGCACCACCCCCTGCGGTGAGATGGACCCGGACAGTCTCGCACAGGGCGTCCCGCCGCACGGTGGGCGATTCGTGGCCTGCCGGGCTCTGGGACGGCAGGGTGGTCGGCTCGGTCATCGCAAGCCCCTCCGGACACAGCTTCCTTCACGCCGCAGGCCCCGATCATGAGCCTGCCATCCGTGACCCTGGTGCCGCGGCGAATGTAGGTCTGTCCCGGACAGTGGTCAAGACCCTTGAAAATGAGGGCTCCGGGGGCCGGGCATGAGGACCGAGCCGCTGGTGGAGAGGCCAACGGCTCGGCCGTATGCGGGTGTTGCCTCAACGCACGCGCCTCAGCGGGCGGTGCGGTTCAGCAGACGGTGCGGTTCAGCGGACGAGGTGCTTCAGCAGGCTCCCTGGTCCTTCCAGACTGCCCAGGATCCCGCGGCGCCCGGTTCGGCGCCGGTCGAGTACCACTGGGACGCCCACTTGTGGCCGTTGTACGAGACCTGGTCGCCCGGCCCGTAACTGGTCGTCGAGTTCCAGGCAGGCAGATCGCCGCAGCCTTCCGGCGGCGGGGTGCCGTCGCTGACGGTCCAGGTGAAGGCGGCCTTACCGGTCGCGTTGTCGGTGTTCTTCGCCGTGACGTTCACGGACGAGGTGCCCGCGGTGGTCGGGGTGCCCGTGATGCGGCCGGTGGAGGAGTTGATGGACAGCCCGGCGGGCAGGCCGGTCGCGCTGTAGGTGAGCGTCTCGCCACCGGGGTCGCTCGCCTGGATCTGCAGCGAGACCGCGGTGCCGACGGCAGTCGTCTGGTTCCCCGGGTTGGTCACCGAGGGCGAGCCCGGGTTGCTGTCGCACGTGCCGGGGACCGGGTCGGAGCCGGTGACGCTGACCGCCGCCCAGGCGGCGTCGATGGTGTTGTACTCGGTGCAGTGCGCGCCGTAGAGGTCGGCCGCCGCCCGCAGCGAGTCGATGCGGGCCTGGTGGTAGTTCTCGGCGCTGTTGGCGTAGGAGGCCAGCGCCTTGTACCAGATCTTCGCGGCCTTGTCGTTGCCGATGCCGGTGACCGTGGAGTTGTTGCAGGTCGGGCTGTTGCCGTAGCCGTGGTTGCCGCTACCGACCGCGGCGAGGAAGAACCAGTGGTTCAACGGGCCCATCGAGTAGTGCGGGTCGAGGCTGCCGTTGTTGCTGTTCCAGCAGTTGGGCGATGAGCCGTCGAGCGACGGGTTGTACATGTAACGCAGCGGCTGGTTGTTTCCGCTGATGTTGATGAGCTCGCCCATGGTGTAGTCGGGTGTGTCCACGGGGTTGTTGGCGTAGAACTCGACCATGGTGCCGAAGATGTCGCTGGTGCCCTCGTTCAGTCCGCCGGTCTCGCCGGTCTCGTCCCAGCCGGTGAGCGCGCCGCTCACGCCGTGGCTCATCTCATGGCCGGCCACGTCGAGTTCGACCAGCGGGCGTGCGTTGCCCTGCCCGTCGCCGTACGTCATCTTGGAGCCGTCCCAGAAGGCGTTCACGTAGGCGTTGCCGTAGTGGGTCAGCGAGGGCACGCCCCTGCCGTCACCGAAGATGCCGTTGCGGCCCTGGACGTTCTTGTAGTAGTCGAACGTCTCCGCGGCGCCGTAGTGCGCGTCGACGCCGGCGGATGCCGGGTCGCTGTTGGACCCGTTGCCGAAGGTGCCGCTGGAACTGGTGTAGATGGTGCCTGTACCGCTGGTGGCGTGGTTGAGGTTGGTGGTGTAGCCGTTGCCGTGCGCCGGGTCCTGCATCGCGTAGCCGCCGCCGGACTGGGTGACGTCGATGGGGACCTGGCCGCTGTAGATCGAGTCGCCGTTGACTGCCACGGTGGGGTTGGCCGCGGCCTTGTGGGCTGTGGCGGCCGGAGCGGCGGCGTGCGTGGCTTTCGTGGCCGCGTGCGTGGCCTTCGTGGCGTTCGTGGCGACGTGCGTGGCGTTCGTGGCCGCGAAGGTGTCCACGTCGTCGCTGGTCCTGACGACCTTCCCGGTACGGGCGTCCACCAGGACGTGCAGTCGACTCGGGGTCTGATCGGGGCGTATGCCGCTGACGACCGTCTCCCACACCAGGGTGGCGTTGGTGCCCTTCATCCGCACGGCGAGGTGCGGTGTGGACACCGAGGCGATGTGGCCGTCGAACGCGGCCCTCGACACCTTGGCGGCGCGGGATGCGGGCAGTTCGGGCTTGGTGGAGACCGATGCGGACGTCTTCGAGCCGGTGGCCAGCGACGCGTACGTGCCGTCCTTCTTCAGCTGCACGATGACGTCGCCGCCGTAGGCCGGCAGGCCCTTGTACGTCCGGTCGAATCGGACGGAGGCGGACCCGTCACGGTCGACGACGAGGTTCCTGACCTTGAACGCGTCCCCGCGGGACGTGTGCGCGGCGCCTCCGTGGGCGGCCAACGCCTCCTGTGCGTCGTCCACGACCCGGCTGCGGACGGCGGACGACGGATTGGCCGTGTACGGCGCCGCGTCGAAGGCATCAGGGCCCGCCGCCGGATGCGAGGCGGGCCCGGGAGCCGAGGGCGGCGCCGGAGCCGCTGTCGCGGCGGGCAGGGCGATAGCGGACGCGGAGACACAGGCCAGGATGACCGTCATGAGTCTCGCGGTTCTTCGTATGTACATAGGACCGGGGTTTCCTTCCACCTCGTACATCGGGGCGCCCGCCACTGGGTTGGTCGGGGAGCGGTGACGGAGCCGGCGGACACATACGCTGGTCGAGCGGCGCCGTTCGTGGGTGGAGCGACGCCGACACACGAGTGTGTGGATACGGCCGTCACGAGCGGAAGGCACCGAGCGGAGGGCGAGGGGTTTCCCTAATCCCGACTCGTCAGCGTGCACGGGTCAGGGCGAAGGAACGGCTGCGAGCGATACGGGTGTTAGTTTCCTTCCCGTGTCGAAGCATCAGGACGAGACGAGAGTGGCCTACGACGGGATCGCCGACCTGTATGCCTCGATGTTCAGCAGCCGGTTGGAGACGCGACCGTTCGCGCGGAACATGATCGGCACCTTCGCCGAGCTCGTGCGGGCCACCGGTAACCCGCGGGTGGCCGACGTCGGGTGCGGCCCCGGTCATCTCACCGCCATGCTGCACGACTTGGGTCTTGAGGCCTTCGGGTTCGACCTCTCCCCCGCCATGGTCGCCCACGCACGGCGGACCCAGCCGGCGCTGCGGTTCGAGGAAGCGCGCATGGAAGCCCTGCCGGTCGAGGACGGTGCACTCGGCGGAGTGCTGGCCCACTACTCCATGATCCACACTCCGCCTGAGGAATTGCCCGCGCTCCTCGCCGAGCAGGTGCGTGTTCTGGCGCCAGGGGGCCTGCTCCTGGTGTCCCTCTTCGGCACCGAGGGACCGGAGCCGGTCCGCTTCGACCACAAGGTGACTCCCGCCTACAGCTGGCCGGTGGACCGGTTCGCCGAACTGCTGGGCGGGGCCGGATTCGTCACATTCGCCCGGCTGCTGCACGCCCCGGCGTCCGAGCGGGGCTTCCTCGACACCCATGTGCTGGCGCGTCGGCCCTGAGAGCGTGGGGCATGCGCCCGCTTCGTCCCGCGCACGCGGACGCACGCCAAGTGGTCGCGATCGCGCCCTCGCGGCTGGACGCGGACCGTGCGGGGCAGCGCGGACGGGTGCGCACGTCGCCGGTCGACGTCGGGCCCCGGCATCGCATGGGCATGGGGCGTCCGACACCATCACCGCCGCGGCCGGAGTACTGCTCCCGCCGCCCTTCGCGGGTCGAGGACAAGGGCCGAGGGAGAGAAGTCATGGGATCCTGCGAACCATGCCCCGAGTGCGGTGCGCCGATGGATCCGCTGGATCCGCGGTCCTGCGACGAGTTGTTCCACGCCCTGCTCGCTCTGGACCATTCACGTCGGGAACCGTGGGGGCCGCTGCACGGTGTCTCGGTCTCCTGCTTCCTGCTCCAGCACCCCCATCGGCTTCCCGCCGACGGCGGCGCGATGGCTCGGGCGCTCCTGCGTGCGTACCTGCGGGGCGGCCTCGACGAGGTGGACCGGCTCGTCGGTCAGGCCCGTCGTGGCAACTCCCATCGTGTGAGGGGCACGCCCTCACGGGTGGTCCGTGACGCGGCCGTGCCGCACTGCGACGCGTCGCGGCCCCGTTTCTCCGTCACGATCCAAGACGTCGCCGTCGATGGGACGTTCCCTGCCTCGGAGTTCACGCAACGCGTCGAGGCCTGGGCTGCCGCGGCGGTCGACGCCTGGCGCCGCGGCGCGTGAACGCGGAGGGCCGTGGCCCGCCGGAGAGCGGGCCACGGCCTGAAGCTGTGCGCCGCCCGCCGCTCCTCCGGTGTCCCGTGCCTCGACGTCCCGTGACGCGACGCCACGAGCCGCGGAGCGCAGCAGACCGTTGGCGCCTCACGCACGCATGTCGATGACGGTCTTCCCCTTGCGCCGCCCCGTCGGGTTGAGCGCGGTGAGCGCGTCGTCCAGGGGCGTGACGTCGCCGATGTTCGTCCGCAGGCGTCCGTCGCGTACCCGCTGGACGATCTCGCCCAGTTGCGCGCGGTCCGACTCGACGACGAAGTCGATGGCCAGGCCGTCGGCGGGGCGGGCCTCGGGCGGGGCGACGACCGTGACGAGTGTTCCTCCCGCCCGGATCAGGCCCACGGACCGGCGCTGGATGTCGCCGCCGATGCCATCGAAGACCAGGTCGACGCCGCCGACGTCTTCGAGCTTGTCGTTGGCGAGGTCGACGAACTCCTGCGCGCCGAAGTCGAGCGCCTTCTCGCGGTCGCCCGTGCGTCCGGTACCGATGACGTACGCGCCGGCCTCGCGCGCCAACTGCGTCACCATCGTCCCGACCGCGCCGGCCGCGCCGTGCACGAGCACGCTCTGCCCTGCCCGGAGGCGGCCGTGGTCGAACAGGCCCTGCCACGCGGTCAGGCCGGAGATCGGCAGGCTCGCGGCCGTCGCGAAGTCGACGTCCCCCGGCAGCGGGGCGAGGTTGCGCGCCTCGACGGCCGCGTACTCGGCGAGGGTGCCGGGGCGGTGCCAGTCCGTGAGGCCGAACACCCGCTGCCCGACGGACAGGCCCGTGGTGCCGTAGCCGAGGGCGGTGACCACCCCGGCCAGCTCGTGTCCGGGGATCGGCGTGGTGCGGTCGTGACCGAGGCGGTCCGTCCAGGTCGACGGCCAGTCCAGCTCGGTGGGGACGAATCCCGCCGCGTGGACCCGCACGACGACGTCGTTGATCGCCGGCTCCGGCTCCCGCTGCTGCCCCAGGGTCATCCCGGCCGTTCCCGCAGCCTGGTCCGTTACCACGATTGCCTTCATGGGGAACACCTTCCTGCATCCGCGCATTTTCTGGGCTTCCCAGCCCACTTCTTGGAGTGAACATCATCCGACACTGGGCTGTCAAGCCCAAACTGGCGTTACCATGAAGTATGACCACCACGACGGCAGCCCCGGCGCCTCACACGCTCACGTCCAAGGGACAGGCCACCCGCGCCCGCATCCTGGAGCAGGCCGCCGAGCTCATTTACACGAAGGGCGTCCACGCGACGAACAACGAGCAGATCCGCCGCGCGGCCGGCGTCAGCGGATCACAGCTCAACCACTACTTCCCGAACAAGGAGAGCCTCGTCCTCGCTGTCATAGCCTGGCAGGCCGAGCGCGTCCTCACGTTCCACCGCAGTGCGCGCTTCGGCCACTTCGACAGCCTCGACGCGTTCCGCGACTGGGCGGATCACTACGTCGCCTACGAGCGTGCCTACCAGGAAGGCTGCACGCTCGGCTCCCTCGCGAGCGAGATCATCAAGACGGACCTCGATGTCCACGATCAGCTCGCGGGCGAGTTCGATCAGTGGCGTGACATCTTCCGCGACGGGCTCCAGCGGATGCGGCGGCTCGGCCGCCTCGACGCGGACGCCGATCCCGCCCGGCTCGCGAACCTTCTCCTGGCCGCGTTCCAGGGCGGCATGCTGCTCGCGCAGGTCGCCGGGAACAACACTCCCCTGGAGGACGCGCTGGGGGCGGCCATCGACCACGTGCAGGCTCTCACGACGGCTCAGCCGGACGCCTGACCGGTCGGCGTGCGGCAGATGTCCCACCCGTGCGAACGCGGGACAAGCGGGCGGGCCGCGCACGATGATCCGTGCGCGGCCCGCCCCAGTGTGTTGTGTGTCAGTGCCCGAGGTCGCTCAGGAACTTCTTGGTGTACTCCAGCGACGTCGTGCTGGGGACCGAGTTGCACGTGGGGGACGCATACCCGCCGGAGCAGGGCGTGTCCCGGTCAAGGGACCAGTAGTGCACCCCGGCAAGGCCGTTGCTGACCGCGTACGACGACAGTGTGTCCACGTCCGAGGCGGTGAAGGTCTCGCTGGTGGAGTCGTTCAGGCCGATCATCGGTGTCACGGCGATCTTGCTCGCCGGGATCCCGTAGGTGTGTTCGAGGTTCTTCACGGCCTGGATCGCCGACTGCGCCATCTCGCACTTGCCGGAGACGACGACGCACACGCTGCTGGACGTCGAGGTGCCGTAGTCCATGGTCATCAGGTTGATGGCGTACTTGTTCAGGCCCGAGCCCTTCACGGCCTTGACGACCTCGTCGCCGAGGGGGTTCACGCCGCTGTAGCTGCCGTCGGACGCTCCCAGCGTGGCGAGCGTGAACGTGAACCGCAGGTTCGGGTACTGCGCCTGCGCTCCTGCCGCCGAGGCCACCAGGTTCTGGATGTCCGACGCGCTCTGACCGGCTTCGATGTCGAAGTCGATGCCGACCAGGTTCGGGCTGGCGTAGCGGGCGATGAACGATTCCATGCCCGCGGTCGAGGCGCACCTGAACGTGCCGCCCGCACCGCCGGTCGACACGACGTAGTCCAGGTCGGCGGCCTTGAGCTGGGGCACGTTCGCGGCGGCCCAGTTGGCGCCCGAGACGCCGCCCCACGTCTCGCTGCCGCAGGTGCCGGTGGCGAACGCGAGCGTGAGCCCGGACAGGTTCGGGACGTACTGCGACTTGAGGCTGCCGGAGCCCACCACCGGGATGGGGGAGCCGGTCACGGCCGTCCGCATCTGGTTGGTGTTCCAGTCCATGTTGATGGTGACGTCCTTGTACGGGCTGAAGAGCAGGCCGCTCGCCGAGCCCGTACCGGTCCCGCCGCCGTCTCCGCCACCGTCTCCGCCGCCGTCGCCTCCTCCCGTGGAGCCGCCGGTGCACGAGCCGTTGGACGTCCAGGGCTGTCCGGAACCGGCTCCGCCGTTGCTGGTCGCCGGGTCGTTGCCCTGGGTCCAGTAGTTGGCGGTGTAGTTGGTCCCGTTCTCGCTCGCCTGCTGACCGCCGGTGTAGACGGTGCCGGCACTCCACGCCGCGGCGCACGTGGTGGCCGCCTGCGCGGCCGGCGCCATGGCCGCCGCGAAGGCCGTGCCGCCGAGAGTCAGCCCGAGCGCCGAGCCGGCGACAAGAGCTTTGCGTAGAATCCGTCTTCCGACTCGCATGAACCCTCCAAGGATGAGAGGAGCTGTTGCGATTGCGGCACCTCGCTCAACCCGAGGGCCGACAAAGCGGCCGCTCTGCACGTTTTTGCACGTGCCTGCACGTGGGCGAACGGAGTGGTCTCAACCACTGAGCGGATTGGTCAAGACCAATTTGTACGGCGAGTGAACAGCCCGGTCAAGACTTCAATAAAGTTGCATAAATAATTTGGCTGAATCGACAGGCCATCTTTTCGCTGTAATTTCTCCGCAAAAATCACAGCATATGGCGACACGCCGTCGCCGGCGCCGGTCGCCCATTGGCGGAGAATGAGTAATTTGATCCGATTTCGGCGAAGTCTCGATCCATTGAGAGGGTCGAGTTTCGGCACGCCCCTCCCCCGGTCGCGCCGGGCTACGGCATCGTGGGCCACCAGAGCGGCGGCCGCGCGACAGCAGAGGACGACGAGTCATGGACCCCCACCGGATCGCGCAGGAACTGGCCGACGCCGACGAGCTGCTGAGCCGGGCGTCGATGGCACGGCTGGCCTACAACGGACTCGACGGGCTGCCACGCGTCATCCCGATCGGGATCTTCTGGACCGGCGACGAGATCGTCATGTCCACCGCGGCCACGGCGCCCAAGGTGCAGGCGCTCTCCGCCCGCCCCGAGGTCGCCCTGACGATCGACGCCGGCGACAGCCCCGGCTCGGCGAAGACACTGTCGGTGCGCGGCGTCGCGCACCTCACCATCGTCGACGGAGTGGTCCCGGAATACCTCGCGGCCGCGCGGCAGAACTTCGACGCCGAGTACGCGGCCGAGTTCGAACGGAATTGCCGGGCCATGTACGACCAAATGGCGCGTATCGCGGTCGAGCCTCGGTGGGCACGGTATTACGACTTCGGCGCCGGGCGAATGCCTCAATTCCTCGCCGAACTGGCCAAGAAGGCGAACGACAGAGGCGAGCATCGTGCGACTGAGTGAGCACGACGACTACTGGAGCATCGCGGTCGAGGAAGCCGGCGTCACGCGCGTCTGCTTCGACTTCGCCGTCACCTTTCTGGTGAATTCCGCTGGGTCGCCCTCGCTTGAGCTGCGGATAGAGGATCCCTTCGTCCTCGCGAACCCTGATGGTTCTGAGACGACCATCGACCCGGAGGGCGGAGCCGAGCAACTCGCGCCGGCCCTGTCGCTCCTCCACACCCGTCTCGTCCACCTGCACGCGTACAAGGACGGGGGCCTTGAGGTCGGGTTGGAAGGCGGGGCTTCGCTCCGTGTCGACGCGTCGGACGCGTTCGAGCCCTGGGGGCTGACCGCAGCGGACGGGACCCGGATCGTGTCCACACCGGGAAGAGAGCTTGCCGTGTGGAGACGTTGACGAGGACAGCTGGAGGGCTCCGAAACGTGGCGTCACGGCGGACGATCGGGCAGCGGGCGAACGGGCGTCGGGCGATTGGGTGTCGGGCATCGGGCGGCGGGCGGTCGGGCAGCGGGCGATCAGGCGAGTGCGGCGGAGATCGCCTCTGCGGGGGCCGTGGTCGGGCGTCCGATCAGGCGCCGCAGGTCGCCGGAGTCGGTGAACAGCTCGCCTCGACCCATGGCGACATCGGCGTCGACGAGAACGCGCGCCAGTTCGCCGGGCACGCCGCTCTCGGCCAGCACCCGGGCGAACTGCCCTGCCGGCAGGTCGGTGTACCGGATCCGCTGCCCCGTGGCGGACGAGACCTCCGCGGCGAACCCGGCCAGCGTGAACGCCTCGTCGCCACCCAGCTCGTACACCTTGCCGGCGTGGCCGCCGGTGGCCAGCACGGCTGCTGCCGCGTCCGCGTAGTCGGCGCGGGTCGCGGCGCTGATCCTGCCCTCGCCGGCCGCCCCGACGATCGCTCCGCCACTCAGCACCTGCGGGAGTTGGGCGGTGTAGTTCTCCAGGTACCAGCCGTTGCGCAGCATCACACTGGGAACGCGTTCCCGCAGGTACTCCTCTGTCTCCCGGTGGGTGTCCGCGAGGGCCGTACTCGACGTGTCCGCCCGCAACATGCTCGTATACGCGACCAGCGGCACACCCGCCGCCACCGCGGCGTCGATGGCGCGGCGATGGTTGGCGACGCGCTCGTCGACAGTCGTCGTGGAGATCAGCAGCAGCTTGTCAGCACCCTCGAAGGCCGCGGGGAGGCCGTCCGGCTCAGCGAAGTCGGCCGGGCGCACCACTATGCCGCGATCGGCGAAATCCTTGAGCTTGGTGATGTCACGGCTGGTCGCGACGATGCCGGAGGCGGGCACTCCGCGGGCAAGCAGCGCTTCGACAGTGAGCCTGCCCAGCTGCCCTGATGCTCCGGTGACAACGATCGACATGGTGCTCGCCCCTCTCCGCCGCGGACCTCCCGCGGCACAAAACCCATGATGACCTGGTCACTCTCCTTTGGTAAGGACGCACTTCGCGGTAAGGTGGCCACCCTGGCGAAAGGATCGAGGTGAGGTTGGTGACGACCGCCGAGGATGTGATCGAGCCCATACCGTCGTGGGACCCGTACGCGCGTGGCTGTCCCTCGCGCGACCTGCTCGACCAGATCGGCAGCAAGTGGGCCGTGCTGGTGCTGGGCGAGCTCGGCAGGCACGGGCCGTGCCGGTTCACCCAGCTGCGGCAGCGGCTGGCGGGGGTGAGCGAGAAGATGCTCACCCAGACCCTTCGCACGCTCGAACGCGACGGGATCGTCCTGCGGACGGTGTACCCCGAGGTACCCGTCCGCGTGGAGTACGCGCTGACGCCGCTGGGCCAGACGCTGCGAGGCCCGCTGAAGGCGCTCGCGGAGTGGTCGGTGGACCACGTCCACCAGGTCATCACCGCCCGCGAGGAGTACGACGAGCGGCCCGGAAAGCGGTAGTGCGCGTACCGCGCCGCCGTCCGACCGGTCGACGTCGCCATCCCCTACGGGGCGTGGGCGAGGGTGCGGGAACGGCCAAGGCGGAAGGGGAGGTTGCCGATGGGATCGCCGGTGGGGTTTCAGCCGGCTGACGAGACGATCGGCGTCGTCGGCGCGGGCATCGTGGGACTGGCGGTCGGACGCGAGATCGCGCTGCGCCGACCGGGCACGCGGGTGGTGGTGTTCGAGAAGGAGCAGCGCGTCTCGCCGCACCAGACGGGCCACAACTCCGGTGTTGTGCACGCCGGGATCTACTACGCGCCGGGCAGCCTGAAGGCGGAGCTGTGCGTGCGCGGGGTCGCGCTGCTGCGCGAGTACTGCCAGGAACGCGCGCTGCCGTACCGGGAGATCGGCAAACTCGTGATCGCGGTCCGCGAGGACGAACTGGGCCGCATGGAGAACCTCTACGAGCGGGCAAGGAACAACCACGTCCCCGAGTTGCGCCGGGTCTCCCGCGAGGAGATCAGGGAGCTTGAGCCGCACGCAGGCGGCGTCGCCGCCCTGTACTCACCGCGCACCGCGATCACCGACTACCCGGCGGTGGCCGAGGAGTTCGCCAAGGACATCGCGGGAGCGGGCGGCGAGGTACGGCTCGGCTTTCCCGTCACCGGCATCGACGAGGTGCGGGGCGGGCGCGGCGGACGCGGCGGCATCGACGTCTCGTCCGGGACGCGACGGGCACGGGTGCAGGTACGGGTGGACCGGCTGATCGTGTGCGCGGGCCTCCAGTCCGACCTGGTCGCCGCGCTCGCCCGGGACGGGCGGGAACCGCGGATCGTCCCGTTCCGAGGCGAGTACCTGCTGCTGAAGCCGGAACGCGCCCACCTCGTGCGCGGGCTCATCTACCCGGTTCCCGACCCGCGTTACCCGTTCCTCGGCGTCCACTTCACACCCCGGGTCGACGGATCGGTCGAGGTGGGACCCAACGCCGTGCTGGCCCTGGCCAGGGAGGGCTACCGGCTCGGCACCGTGTCGCCGAAGGACCTGCTGGGTCTCGCCGCGTACCCGGGCGCCTGGCGGATGGCCGCGCAGCACTGGCGCACGGGCCTCAGGGAGTACCGCGGCTCGCTCTCGGCGAGCGCCTTCATGCGGGACGCGGGCCAGTACGTCCCCGGCGTCGGCGCCGCGGACGTGGTACGCGGCGGGGCGGGCGTCCGCGCCCAGGCCCTGGATCGCGACGGCTCGCTCGTCGACGACTTCCGCATCCACCGGCTGGGCCGGATCACCGCCGTACGCAACGCGCCGTCGCCGGCGGCCACGGCGTCCATGGCCATCGCGGAACACATCGTCGCGACGGTGTTCGGCAAGGCCTGACGCCCCCGTGCTCGCGTGCCGCCGGCGGCAGGAGCTGCCTACGCGGCGGCGAGCTCGCACCACACGACCTTTCCGCCGCTGCCGTCCCTGGCCAGCGGATGCCACCCCCAGAGGTCGGCGCACGCCCGCACCAGCCCCAGGCCCCGCCCTTCCTCCGCCTCGGCCACTCGCTGCAGCGGCACGGGCGGCTCGGGCGGCTCGGAATCGGCGTCCCAGGCCCCGAGCCGCAGCACACCAGCCGCCCAGCGGATGCGCAGGGCCGCAGGGCCCTTGGTGTGACGTACGGCGTTGGACACGAGCTCCGTCGCGAGGAGTTCGGCCGTGTCGACCAGACGGATCAGGCCATGCATGGTGAGGATGAGGCGGAGGGTGCGACGGCTGATGGTGACGGCGCGCAGGTCGTTCGGGATGTAGAGGCAGTACTCCCAGGACTCGGTCAGGTTTTCGGGCATGCGTCAGCTCCGATTCGGGTGACAGTGGCTTTGTCCGCAAGCGGTGGCATTGCCGCAGCCGTCGATGACATGACGGAGCGGTGCACTTCCTCTGCGTGTGCTTCGTGTCACCGACGGTAGGGCATAAATTTGTCCTCCCGCAAGCTGCTCGCGTAACCTGCCCCGAACGGGTCACCACGTCAACGCGCCCTCGAAGGCGAGGAGAAGGACATGCCGCCCAGACCGCAACCCACTGCCCGTCAGGTTCGCCTGGGCGCTGAACTGCGGAAACTACGTGAAGCCGCAGGGCTCAAGGCCCGCGAGGCTGCCGCGCTGCTCGGGTCCAACTCGGTCCAGATGAGTCACATCGAGTCCGGGACGGCGGGCGTCAGCGCGGAGCGCGTACGGCGACTCGCCGCCCATTACAGCTGCGCCGACGACGAGTTGATCTCCGCGCTGGTCGCGATGGCGACCGAACGCACGCGCGGATGGTGGGACGAGTATCGCTATCTGCTACCCCAGTCGTTCCTGAACCTGTCGGAGCTGGAGCACCATGCCGACTACCGCTGGGACGTCGAATTCCTGCACGTCCCGGGCCTCATGCAGACCGAGGACTACGCCCTCGCCCTCTTCTCGTTCGTCAACCCGGAGCTCCCGAGAAGCGATGTGGAGCGCTGGGCGGAACACCGGATGAGGCGCAGAGTCATCATCGAGCGACCCGACCCGATCCCGTACGAAACGGTGATCCACGAGGCAGCGTTGCGCATCCGGGTAGGCGACCGAGCCGCGACGCGGGCCCAGCTCAACCGCGTCCTGGAACTCTCCGAAGCCGACCACATCACCGTACGGGTGATCCCCTTCGACCTGGACGGCTTCGCCGGAGCGGGAAGCGCCATGGTGTACGCGGGCGGCCGGGTCCCCAAGCTGGACACGGTCGTCCGCGACGGCCCCAATGAACCCAGGTTCGTCGACGCAGAGGCTCAACTCGCGCGCTATCGGACGCTCTTCCGTAGGGTGGAAGCGGCATCACTCGACCCCGGACGTTCGCGCGACCTCATCCTCCGGATGGCGAAGGAGCTGTGAGCCCATGATGATCCCGAACACCTGGCAGAAGTCGTCCTACTCCGGTGGCGGCCAGGGCAACGCCTGCGTGGAGGTGGCGCACCGCCACACCCACGTAGCCGTTCGCGACTCGAAGGTGCCGGCCAGAGCCGCCCTGTCCATGACGACCGGATCCTTCACCACTTTCATAGAGGCCTTGAAGGCACCACCCGCTCCGCGGTGAGGAGTCTCGCCAGGTCGGCCTCTTCGAACCCATGATCCCAGTACGCGTGGTGGTCAAATGGCACGCCCCCGTCTGGCGGCGGATGCGCTTCAGTGCTGCCTCCAGACCCCCTCTGCACGATCTGCGGCTATTTCCGACGCCACTAGCGATTAGCTTGCGCGTCGCCAGCAGTAGACTCCGCCAGCGACTTCATTCGAGCATCCTCAGGTGCGCGAGCGAAAAGGATGTCGAAGTAGTCCTCCCACTGCTTCTTGGCCCGGCCGAGCAGGCCGGCCCAGTCCGTCGCGTCCATATCCTTGGGGCGCATGTCGTCGATCTTGGCCCGAACGTCACTGGCCTTCTCGATCTTGTCGGCAACGAGTAGCCCCGACACCGACCTGAATTCCGAACTGCGGGCAATCGTTGCATCCTGTAGTTTATAAACGTAACGCTCATATCGGTTCAGGTGGTCCCAGTCAACTTTGAGCCCAGGACGCATGAACTCGACGACGAGGAGTTGATTACCAGACGAGAGGACCAGGTCCATACGCGCGTTCCAGTACTCCCCATAGGCCTCCTTGGCGACCTCATCCACCAGAGCCTTGACGCTCCTCTCGACCCTGAAAGTCTCCCACCGGGGGGAGACAAGCCAAGGATTCTCTGCTATGTAGTCCCGAACCTTGTTCTCAAGTTCACGCTTCTTGATTCTCTCCTCCAACCCAGTGATAAGATTCAGCTGACTTTTCACGTGCTCCGCAGCATGGAGAGCACTCATTACTCGAGATTCCGCGAGTATCCTCACCAGGTCATCGGCATCCATGGTGTCGGCCTCGGACAAGTCATCAATCAATTCCCTCAGACGACCTCCCTCCCAAGCCGTCAGCATTGCTTCGGCAAGCTCGCCGAACTGCTCGTCGCTCAATGAAGTAATACGCGCTATCGAGGTCAGCGCCCTTTCCACAACTTTCCGCTCCGGTTTTTCCAGCTTCCCCAACCTGATCGAAAAGGGCGTCATGCGCTTTCGCATAGCATCCACCTTGGCCTTCGAGCGCATGCCCTGCCAAATGCGCAGCAAAGACTTGACGCGAATCTGACCCCATTCCAAGAGTGGCTGAGACGCGTCCATTTCCCAGTTCACCCGCTGGCGCTCGGTAGAAATGAGATCTCGCGTTTGCTCGTCAAGGAAGTCAGCCTCGACCCGACCCGAAAGGTAGCTTGTTCCCTGCTGGCCACCGAACCCACCGCTCAGGTTGAAGAGGAAGGGACGCTGAGCCAGTTTGTGGTGACTGAAGATCGAAATTCCCGTCAGCTCTTCCTCGCCAATCGGCTCCTTGTAGAAGACAAAGCGCCAACGAACCTTGCTTCCGTTGGAAAGTGATTCAACCCCCCAGCCATCCTCAACGACCACACCTTCCGGCAACTGATCTGCAGTGTAATCGCCTGGAAAGGAGAATTCTATCTTTTCAACATTCTCGGCATCCGAGATGGGCTCGCCATTGACGTCAACATGAAACTCATCCGATCGCTCCATCAACAGAAAGCGCCGTGCCATACTTATTCGAAATTTACCCGCATTAGGGGTGACCTTCAACGAAAGATCACTCAGAGAGATGGACGTGCCATGCCGCGCTTTACGTTCTTCAGATGCTTCTTCATACTCGATTACTTCGACGGTCAAAGGCTGGCTCTCCGCATAGGAATCCGTATCTTCGATGAGCTGCGCAGAGTCCAGACGGAAGACTGTTCGCTCTCCTGTCTCCTTACTGACGGTTTCGACGGTAACGAACCTCGCTATGCCGAAGCCAGCAAATTTACCGATACCCTTCCGTCCCATCATTGGACGCCCACCTGACGTCCTGTCATTCCCCCTGTCCTTGCGCCGATCGTAACCCACATTGAGGTAGCGGCTTTGACATTGAGCGAGCGTCATCCCTTCGCCATCGTCAGAGATGGCGATTCTCGCATCGGGCCCTATCTTTGCCGGCAGCGTCACATCAACCCTGGAAGCGTCTGCGTCCCAAGAGTTGGAAACCAACTCTGCTATCGCCGCCACCGGCGACTGATACATGTCAATACCGAGATGCTCGATGACCCTTCCACGAAAGCGAATTTCGAGGTGTGGCACTACGCTCATGGATGTCCCGCTTCTCCGTAGGGGTCCCCATTGGTTGAGACCGATCAAGGTATCGCGCAAGCACGAAACACTCCACCGATCCGGCACGATCGCCCGTGACAGCAATGTAGGGGATCACCGACGGGTCAAGGAGAACACCCGGTAGACGAGGTCGGGTTCAGGGCTCCCCACGCTCATCACGCATGGCAACGTCCCCCAGGCTCGCACCCCATGGCGCGGATCCCCGTCTGCCCGATCAGCCACATGTGAAGGTTTTGTGACCCGCCTCCTCTACTGGGACCAACGCGCGGGGGCTAACGTGGTGGTTCGAGTGAGGTTGCGCACCTGTCCCACGGCGCCTCCATGCCCGTGAGCTGCATACGGGGCAGGAGTGTTCGCCGGTCGGCAGTCGCGCGGGACGGATAGGGGGACGGTCGACTGCCATGGGCGACGATCTTGACGGTATGTACGACACGTTCAAAGCTCTGCTGGACTCCTTTCCCCCTGCGGAGGCTGTCAAGCGGCTGGAGCAGTTCGGTGTCAGCCCGGACGTCGTGGAGCTGATCCGGGAACGGCACGAGCAGCAGACGATCCGCATCAAGGAGCTCCAGGAGCCGCAGGCCGTCGTCATGGACGGCCGGGACACCTGGTACACCGGCCCACAGAAGAAGGACAAGTGCTGGCCCGCGATCAAGGAGCTGCTGCTCAAGGACGGATGGTCGGAGGACCCGGGGATCAGGAGCCTCGACGATTCCTCCACCCGTATCGTCTCGCTGCTGAACCACCCGAAGGAGAAGAGTTTCTCCACACGCGGTCTGGTCGTCGGCTACGTCCAGTCGGGCAAGACGACGAACTTCACCTCGGTCATGGCCAAAGCGGCCGACCGCGGCTACAAGCTTTTCATCGTCCTGGCCGGGATCCACAACGGCCTCAGGCGCCAGACGCAGGCTCGGCTCGTGCAGCAACTGGTGGAGCCCAACCCCTCGCTGTGGTCCCAGCTCACCGGGCTCGACAAGGACTTCACGCCGCAGGAAAACCCGGCGGGCTACTTCGGGCGCAGCAATCGGACGCACGTGCTGTGCGTGGTGAAGAAGAACGCGACGGTGCTGCGCAAGCTGGCCGGCTGGCTCGGCAAGGCGTCCGAATACCTTCAGGGCTGCCCCGCGCTGATCATCGACGACGAGGCCGATCAGGCCACCGTGGCGACCAAGTCGATCAACCCGCTGATCCTTCAGATCATGGGTCACCTGCCGAGGTCCGCCTATGTCGGGTACACGGCCTCCCCGTTCGCGAACCTGTTGATCGATCCGGGCGCCCAGGACCTCTATCCGAAGGACTTCATCGTCAACCTGCCGAAGCCGGAAGGTCACTTTGGTACGGAAGTCCTTTTCGGTCGGTACGCGCTCGACGGTGAGGATCCGGAACAACTCGACGACGGTCACGACATGATCCGGTCGGTACCCGACGACGACGTGTCGGCCGTACGTCCCGAGACCAAGGCCGATGTCGAGGGATTCGAGCCCTTCATCACGGACACCCTGCGGCGTGCGGTCGACTACTTCTGGTTGGTCACGGCCGCACGGCGCGTCCGCGGAACGGGCAACCCGCACAACACGATGCTGATCCACACCAGCGTCAACACCTCGGTGCACAACAGCTTCAAGACTCCTCTTGAGCAACTGCGCAGCAGGTTCGTCCGGTCGTTGTCCACGGGAGACGCCGACTTCCTCGAACGGCTACGTGGTCTGTGGGACGAGGAGACGAAGCGGGTGCCCGCGTCGGAGTTCGGCGAGACCAAGGTGCGGTTCGACGATCTGTTGCCCGAACTGCCCACGGTACTGAGCAGTTGCCGCATCATCATGGACAACTCCAGCAGTGAGGACCGCCTGGACTACGAGAACGGTCCTGTGGTCGCCATCGCGGTCGGCGGCAACACACTGTCCCGCGGACTGACCCTGGAGGGCCTGTCGGTCAACTACTTCGTGCGCTCCGTCTCGGCCTACGACACGCTGTTGCAGATGGGACGTTGGTTCGGTTTCCGCAACGGCTACGCCGACCTGCCACGCATCTGGATGACCGATGAACTGGCCGAGTGGTTCCGGCACCTCGCGACGGTCGAGACCGAGATGCGCCGGGACATCGACGTCTACATGACCGAGTCCGAGAACCCCATGACCTTCGCCGTGCGCCTGCGCACGCACCCGGCCCTGCGCGTGACCGCGGCCGCCAAGATGCGCGACGCGGTGGTGGCTGCCTCGTCCTACGGCGGCAAACGGATCCAGACGCACTACTTCCACACAAACGCCCAGTGGCTGGGCGGCAACATCACCGCCGCCCGCGCTCTCGTCGCGTCCGCCACCGCGAACGCGGTCGCCATCGAGGAGCGGCCGTCCGAGGGACGTTACGTCTTCCGTGACGTGCCGCACGACATCGTGATCGACTTCCTGTCGAGCTACAAGTTCCACGAGAAGTCGCCGGAGAACGATGCGGACCTGATCATCCAGTACATCCGGAAGCGGGTGAGCGCGGCCGGGTCCCTGCGCCGCTGGAACATCGCGGTGGTGGGCAATCCCAGGGGTGGTGGCTTCCCCTTCAGCCCCAGGGTGCGCGTCGGGCTCAACACGCGTGCTCGGCTGAAACCGTCGGGCCCTGCTGCGGACTTCGCCGACATCAAGACTCTGATGAGCCGTCGGGACGCCGCTGTCGACCTGGCCGGGGAGGTGAGCGGCCTGACCGAGAAGGGGATCATGGAGGAACGCCGTAAGCAGCTCCCGGACACCGGACTGCTGGTCCTCTACCCGATCGACAAGGTTTCCGAGCCGACGCCGGCGAAGAAGTTGCGTGCGCCTCTCAACGCGGAGGAGGACGTCATCGGCGTGGGCCTCGTGTTCCCCGAGCCGCGCGAGGCCGACAGCACCGTCGAGGGCTACATCTCCGCCGACCTGTCGCAGGTGCCGATCGAGGACGAGGACTACGGGCTCCTCGACGGCGAGGACGCATGATCGAGGAGGACCTTCGCGGCCTTGTCGAGCAGCAGTGGAGCGCGCTGGAGGCCGAGACGGCCACGGGTGAGGGACGCTTGCGTGCGTGCGACCTTCCCGTCGACGTCCACGACGGACCACTGGTGCTGGCCGTGGACCACGAAGGATTTCGCCACGTCCTCCTGCCCACGGCCGGTCACACCAAGGTCCGCAGGGGTTTGGACGGTCCCGTGCTCGCCCTGCGCAAGCGTGGCCTCGAGGACGCCGCCTCCTACCAGGCGTATGCCGACCTCGCCTGTCTGCGTCACGACGTCGACGACCTGTTCACCGAGCTCTGCGTCGATGTCGTCGTTGCGGCCGAGCAGTCGCCCGACAGCCCCGTCAAGGCGCTCCACCAAGTGCTGGATCGATGGAAGGCGCTCTTCCGCTCGCAAGGCACGCCACTCGGCCCCGAGGAGCTCGCGGGCCTGTTCGGCGAGTTGACCGTGCTGCTCCGGCTGCTCCGCGCGGACCCGAGCGCGCACCTGCTCTGGCGAGGGCCCGACGGCAACCGTCACGACTTCGCTGCCGGAGTGCGTGCCGTCGAGGTGAAGACGACGACCAGAACCGAAGGACGCCGAGCGCGCATCCACGGTCTCGACCAGCTGGAGGCACCAGAGGCCGGGACACTGGTCCTGGCGTGGTTCCGCGTGCGGCGCGCCGGAGGGACCAGCACAGGGGTTTCGTTGACCGAGGTGGTCGCGGAAGCGCTGAGGCTCTGCGACGACGAGGGCGCACTGCTCGGCCTGCTCGCGCAGGCCGGTTATCGCCCTGCCGACGCCGATCACTACGGGGACGTGCGTTTCACGATCGTGGAAGAGCGGTGGTACGGCGTCGGGGCCGACTTCCCACGGCTCACCGTGGGCGCTCTCACCGCCGCGGGCGTGCCCGTGTCGATCCAGGACGTCGAGTACACCATCGACCTGTCCGGGGAAACCCCGGCTCCTCTCGCATCCCACCAGATCTCCGACGTGATCGACGACCTGATTCGGGAGTCCGTGTGACGGGGCCTCGTTGGTTCTCCCAGCCGTATCCCCCGGAGGGCGCGAGTGCGGCCGAGGGCATCCGCAATCAACTCGGACGCCCCGCACTCGACCTGCTGACCATTCTGGTACGCGAATCGGCCCAGAACAGCTGGGACGCACGTCTCGGGCAGACGGCCGGCCCTGTGGATTACCGCATGGACATGTGGACCGTCGGACCGGCACATGCGGCGGCATGGCGTGCCCTCCTCCTTGAGGGCGCGCCGGCGAGAGTGGAGGACTTCCCTCTCCGCAAGGTCCTGAGGCAGGGATCCATCCCCGTCCTGGCCGTTTCCGACCGGGGCACCCGAGGTCTCGGAGGGCCTACCCGGGCCGACAATGCCGTCGGTCCCGAGCGGGACTTCGTGTCCTTCGTCCGCAATATCGGCGAACCTCGCGACGTCGCCCTGGGCGGCGGCACGTACGGCTTCGGCAAGGGGATTTTCTACCTCCTGTCCGGAGCGGGGACGATCCTCGTGCACTCTCGTTGTCGGACGCCGGAGGGCGGCTACGAGACGCGGCTCATCGGTTGCACCCTCTGGCAGAGTCACGTGGCGGGTGGTCGCCGCTACACCGGACGTCACTGGTGGGGCGACACCTCCGGGGAGGTCGTCGAGCCCCTGATCGGTCAACAGGCGGAGGCCACGGCGAAACGCCTGGGCCTCAGGCCGTTCGATCTCGACGAGACCGGTACGACGATCGTCGTCGTCGACCCGAATCTGGATGACCTGGAGCGGCCCGCCGCGGCCGACTACTTGGCGGAGACCATCGCGTGGCAGCTCTGGCCCAAGATGATCTCCGTCGCGGACGAGTCTTCAGCCATGCGCTTCACGGTCACCTGTGACGGCATCGATCACCCCGTGCCCGACCCCAGGGAGACCCGACCGCTCGACATGTTCGTCGCCGCCTACGAGAGCATGGCAGGTCCGGACGGCAGCGATCTCCAATGCCTCAAGCCGAAGCGTCATCTCGGCCGTCTCGGCCTGATCAAGCGCATCGTGCCGCCCCTCGAACCGACACGTGCCTCACGCATGGTCGACGTCGAGGACCTCGTCCATCACGTGTGTCTGATGCGCCCGGCCGAGTTGGTGGTCACCTACCGGCCCGGACCGAAGCCGCCGAGTGTCAACCAGGGTTATGCCGGCGTCTTCCGTGCGGACGAGTCGATGGACGACGTCTACGCCAAGGCGGAGCCACCCACTCACGACGCCTGGAACCCGCAATCCCTCGACAGGCCTGAGAGCACCTTCGTCAGCTCGACCTTCCGGCGCATCGACGAGGCGCTGGAGGATCTGCTCTCTCTCGGTGGTTCCGCCCGCCCCGGCGCCGGCCAGGTCGCGCTCGGCGCCGCCAGTTCACTCTTCTCCGGACTCGTGGGCGGCGCCTGGGGCATCGGCGGTGCCACCGCGTACGCCAAGCCGGGCAGTACCGTCGTACGTACCCGCATGCGCGGAACCGACGATGATCAACGGGGCGAGCCGGCCGGCGGTGCCGCGTCCAGCGATGCGACCGGTGCCGGCACGGTGGTCGGCGGTACGTCCGCCACCGACCGACCGCCCGGCGCGGGCACGAACGGTGTCGCGGCCACAGCGCGCAGACGGCCGCGCGTCGAGTTCATCGGAGAGCCCTACTACGAGGACCGGGGCGACGACACCCTTCTCGTCCAGGACTTCCGGCTTCCCGTACCAGGGCTCCAACGGGTACGCATCGATCTCGCCGTGACACTGCCCGGCGCCAACGGGCGCGAGACGGACCCGCCCAAGGGGGCGAGCATGCCCGAGCTCGTCGGTTGGGAGGACGCGGCCGGAGAACTCCGCACGACCGAGTCGTGCGTCATCGAGGGAGGGGACGCTCGCCGGCGCGCCCTCGTGCGCCCGGCGCCGGACACCATGACCGAGATCGACATCAGGGTGCAGGCGGTGACGAGCGAATGACCCGGCGCGTACTGCCGTACCGCGTTCCGTCCGAGGATGTCGTCGAGACCGAGCCGTGGTTGCTCGTCGACGGGGACGACGCGGCGCCGATGCCCGAGGCTTTGCCGGACTGGGACTACCACATGGACCTACGTCTGCGCAGGACCGTCCGTGTCGACCTCGACCGCGCTCGCACCCAATCCGGCCTCCCGGTGGACGCGGCGCTCGGCCTGGCCGTCGCGTGGACGGCCACCGGGTCGAACCTCGGCGGACCCGCGAGCCATGTGCCACTGATCGGCCACGGAACGATCAGCACGGACATCGAGACCCTGCTGCGCGGCTCCGATCTCGGAGGGCTCGTCCTCCTCGACACCGCCCTCGTCCTGGCCGAGCGCCTGCCCGACGCCCGTCCGTCCTCGCCCCGGCGAGCGGGTTCCGTGCTGTGGAGCGACCGGGAGTCGCTGCGCCTCCAGGGCGACGCGCCGCAGTTCCCGATGGCAGTGATCGACTTCGCGCGGACCTCCTTCCCCGAGCACGCGGCCTGGCACCTGCAGATCAGCGGGAGCCTGGACAGCGCCACCATGGGTTCCCTGCTCCTGCTCGTCAACGAGAAGAACACGGTCACTGCCACCGCGTTCGAGAACGCGGCCAAGCCACGACCCGTCGACCGCATCGTGTTGTCCGCCGTCTACGCCGACGCGGCCCGAACCATGATCGAACACGCACTCGGCCAGGACGACTTCACCCAGGACGCCGACTTCCCCGACGGTTCACTCGGCGCCACCATGCTGAACCTCTTCGACCAGCTCTTCCCGGACCAGTCGATCACCGATGTCCGCCTGCGCCGCCGGAGTTCGCCCGCTCTGTTCGCCTCGGACATGCAGGCAGCGGTAAAGATCTTCGAGGTGTCCTGATGAGTTTTCTCTATCCTCGGCTGCTGACCGAACAGGCTCGGCCGCTCTTCGAGGAGTACCGGCACCTCGACGTGTCAGATCTGACAACCCGAGTCGGCTTCTCCCACGAGTCGTCCGTGTACGTCGCCACCGGCGGTGACCGTGTCTCCGCGCGCCACCTTCGCGGCCTCCGTTCGGCTGTTGTCGATCTCGCACAACGCGCGGGATTCCCCGACGACTCCGACCGCACCCGCAACGCGGAGTTCGACATCCGCCTCGCCGCCCTGCTCCACGCCGAGACGGGTATGGTCCCCGCCGAGGCCGCCTCCCGTGACGTCTGGGCGTTCATGGCGCTCGTGCTGCTCCCCGATGTCGCCTTCTGGCGCTACCCCAGACCGCCGCAGGACCGCGTCCTCGGCACCGACCTCACCCGCCACGTCTTCGGCCGACTGTGGTGGCGGGCCCAGCTCGTACGGTCCTCCGACGAGGCCGCCCCCTACAGTGCCCTGAACATCCTCGGCGAGGCGGCCTTCGACCAGATCTACGCCCGGCGAGCGGCCCTCGGCGGCAGCCCGCACCTCGTCCGCGCCATCCTCCGCGTCTGGGCGGACCTCGACCTCGGCGGCCTCAATGAGCGTGAAACGCTGCGCGACTTCCTCAAACGGCTGCTGAGACTTGCTCCCTTCGTGCTCTTCGACGGTGTTGAAGAGGCAGCTCTCGACGACGAACTGCGTGCGGTCGCCGAGGAGTCCATCGGCGCACAGCGCCCGACCACAGCGGCCGACGGAGGCCGGGCGGCCACCGCCGGGCCGGAGGCGGCCGTCAGGGTGGTCCCGGACATCACACCGTCGGAGCCGGTCCCACCGGCCTCACGCACACTCGCGGAGAACGTGCCGGTCGCTTCGGTCGGCACGTCACACTTCACGTCGTTCGAAGTCTGCGCGGGCGCCGGCGCCCAGGCCCTGGGCCTCGAACAGGCCGGGTTCGACCCGGTGCTGCTCGTTGACAGCAAGGCCGACGCCTGCTTCACGATCGGTGCCAACCGGCCGGGCTGGGACGTCGTCTGCATGGACATCACTCAGTTCCGGCCCGACATGTGCCCGGATGTGTTCGGCGTCGACCTTCTCAGCGGTGGTCTCCCACGGGTGAAGTCCATGGCGGCCGTCGCGCGGACGGAGGACGGCGAGGAGCGTCGGGTCCTCAGGGCGGTGATGGCCCTGTCAAAGGAGATCGGGCCCAAGGCCGTACTGCTCGAAAACGTGCCCGACCTCATCGAGAGCCCTGAGTTCACGGCCGATCGCTCGTGGATCGACGACGAACTGCGTGCGGCCGGCTTCCACACGGCCTGGACGACTCTCAACGCACAGGACTTCGGGGTCCCACAGAACCGGAAGAGCGGCTTTCTCGTGGCCCTTCGGGACCCGTACTTCGCCCGCTTCTCCTGGCCCGAGCCGCACGAACTGCCACCTCCGAGCGTGGGCGAGATCCTCGGCCCCTCGATGTCCGCGAACGGCTGGACAGGTGCGGATCGCTGGATCAAGGGCGCCGACCGCGTTGCTCCCGCCCTGGTCGGCGGCTCTGATCGTCGCGGTGGAGCCGACCTCGGCCCGACCGGCAGCAAGAATGCCTGGGCAGCGCTCGGTGTCAACGGCATCAGCCTGGGCGACGCGCCACCGGACGCAGACTTTCCTGCCGACGGACACCCGAGGATCACTGTCGGCCAGGCCGCGCTGGTGCAGGCGATCCCGGAAAGCTGGCACTTCCACGGCGGCAAGACGTCCAGATACCGACAGGTCGGTCACGCCATGCCTCCGCCGCTGGCCACCGCGGTGGGACGGGCGATCGCCTCGGCGCTGCGCGGCTGACAGGCGCGCGGCGCGCTGGGCAGCAGGGTTCGGGCGTCCGGAACGCCACTTGCGCACGCCGGGCATCACCGGCCCCCGCGCCGGCTACGATGAGGGCGGCCTGCCAAGGCCCCCAGCCCCAGGGAGCAGGGAGAACGTCGACCTGCCCCTCGTCCCGCAAGGATTGTGCGTGTCCGACAGCTTCAAGATCGTCGACCTGTTCGCCGGCCCGGGAGGGTTCGACGTGGCCGCTCGAAACCTGGGTGTGCCGGTTGTCGAGGGAATCGAATGGGACGAGGACGCCTGCGCCACCCGCCGCGCAGCGGGGCTGCCCACCCGTCGTGCTGATGTGCGTGGGTTCGGGCCGGAGGACTATCCCGAGGCGAACGTGCTCGTCGGAGGTCCCCCGTGTCAGACATTCACTGTGGCCGGCAACGGTGAAGGACGCGCCGCACTGGACGCGGTGACGAAGTTCGCCGATCGGTACGCCGACGTCCGGATCATCGAGGACTTCGCATCGATCGGCGAGGAGCTCAAGCACCTCAGCGACGAGCGTACGGGGCTCGTCCTGGAGCCCCTGCGGTGGGCACTCGAGGCACTGCTCCTGGGCCGTCCGTACCAAGCGGTCGTCCTGGAGCAGGTGCCGGCGGTGCTACCGGTGTGGAAGGTGTTCGCCCGCATCCTCTCGGAGAAGGGCTACGAGGTCGCGGAACCCGCCGTGCTTCGAACCGAGGAGTACGGCGTACCGCAGACCCGCCGCAGGGCCATCATGATTGCCAGATGGGCCGGTGCCGGAGCAGCACTGGAGGGGAAGCCCAGGCTGCCCGAGCCCACTCACCGCCACTTCAGCCGAAGCGACGGCCGTGACGCGGGAGAACCGGCACTGCGGCAGTGGGTCACGATGGGTGAGGTGCTCGACCGCCGAGGCCCGTACGAGGTGGTGTCGAACTACGGCACAGGGGGCGACCCCAAGGCTCGCGGGCGTCGGCGTTACGACCAGCCCTCGGCGACCGTCACCGGCAAGGGGTCGCGGAACAAGCTGGAGTGGGGCGGCCGGAAGCTCGGCGAGTTCGACCTGCCCGAGCTGGGACAACTGCAGACCTTTCCCGCGGACTACCCGTGGCGCAGGCGCAACGGAGACAATGCCACCGCTCCCGGTACGCGCAGCGTCATCGCCCAACAGATCGGCAACGCCGTACCGCCCCGCTTCGGCATGCACGTACTCGCGGCCGCGCTGGGGCTCGGTGACCGGCTCGAGGACGGCCTCGCGCGACTCCCGTCCTGGCGCCGGACCGAGAGGTCCGAGAAGGAGTAGACGTCCGGGCACTGCACGAGCCTTTTGCTTGCGTTGATCGAACGAAGCGCGATATCTCGCTCCGCGTCAGGTCCCGTGAGCGGACGGGGACCGCCTCGCCTCAACGGCGAGACTGATCTGCTCGGCCACCTCCTCCGCGGGCTCGTGCTCCCAGAACCTAAAGACGGTCCACCCCTCGGCCACCAGATGATCCGTGGTCTCACGGTCTCGCGCAGCGTTCCGATCGAGCTTGGACCGCCACCACTGAGCGTTCGCTCGTGGACTCGTGGCGTGTTCAGGACACCCGTGCCAGAAACAACCGTCGAAGAAGATCGCTATCCGGGCCTTGCCGAAGACGACGTCCACCGTTCTGCGCCGCATGCCCGGGACAGGCACGTGAAGGCGGTACCTGAGGCCCCGACTGTGCAGCAGTCGGCGAACGGCCAGCTCCTGCGCTGTGTCGCGCGACGCCTGGCGACTCATTCGCGCCGCTACGGCGGGTGACGATGCTGTCGGGGCCATGCCTCCAGTCTCCCATCGAAGCGCGGCGTGAGCACGGACGGGCCGGCGCGTGACATGGCGAGACCGTAGGAGCCGTGCGCGCGAACGCTGGCCGCGTTCGGCGACAAGTACTGGGTGAGACTGTCGTCCGACTGTCGGAGACGGAGATCTGTGGAATCGGAACAGGACGGGCACGACCGCGACGGTGATGCCCAGTTGTCCTCGGCCGCCGACGATCCCGCGGCGTTCACGCCGTTGGTCGAGAAGCACTCGGCGGCGCTGCACGGCTACTTCGTGCGGCGGGCGCCCGGGGCTGCGGATGATCTGCTGGCCGAGGCGTGGCTGCAGGCGTTCGCGTCGCGGCGCACGTTCGATGCCTCACGCGGGTCCGCGCGGGGCTGGTTGTTCGGGGTGGCGCGCAACGTTCTCGCGGGCCATGTGCGGCGCGCGGCGCGGCCGGAGGCCCTGGTGGGTGGGCAGGTCGTCGACCCCTGGCACGCGGTTGACCAGCGGCTGGACGCGGCGGCGCTCGCGCCCGCGCTGCGCAGTGCCCTCGCCGAACTGCCCTCGGAGGAGCGGGAGCTGGTGCTTCTCGTCAGCTGGGAGCAACTGACGCCGGCGGAGGCGGCCGCCGCCGTGGGCATTCCCGCGGGGACGGCGCGCTCGCGGTTGCACCGGGCGCGTGGCCGGTTGCGTGAGCGGCTCGCCCCGGCCCGCCTGGTCGGGCGGGGCCTTGGCGTGACGGGAGACCTGGCATGAGTACGTACGACGTCGAGGAGACGGGCATGAGCGAGCAGCAGGCACTGATGGACTTCCCCGGCGCCGAAGCGCTGCGGGCGGCGGGCCGGGTCGAGGCTCCGTCGGCGGACGCGCTGGCCCAGGCGCTGACGGTGGTCAAGGGGGCCGTGCGGGAGGAGCAGGATCGAGGCGTGCGGGACGGTGCGGTGGCGTCCATGCCCAAGCGTCGTCGTCACCTCCTCACCGGTCTCACGTTGGCGGCTGTCGCGGCCGGTGTCGCTGTGGCTGGCGTGAATCTGGGGGCGGGTGCCCAGCACGGGACGGCTCAGGCGAAGTCCGCGTCGGTCTTCCTGAACAACGTCGCCGACGTCGCCGCCACCCAGTCGGCCGGCTCGGGGCGGTACTGGAAGATCGACACCGGCTCCATGGACGGATACGTCTCGCGTTCCATGCAGGTCACCTACACCACCTCCTCGGGCAAGCCCTTTCGCAAATCGCACTTCCCCGGCTGGCGGCTCGGGTCGAGGACGTACGACTGGAACGGCCTGGACGCGCTGACAACGGACCCGGCCCAGCTGCTGCGGAAGATCGAGAACACCACCAAGGCGTCCGCCGATGAGGACGAGGACGCAGCGACGCTCGGCTTCGTGCAGGCAACCACCCTCCTCGCCGACGCCCCTGCCGGGCCGCGCCTGCGCAGCGGCGTGTTCAAGGCGCTGGCGGACCTGAAGGGCGTGACCGTCATCGGTACCGTCAAGGACAGCATCGGGCGCAGTGGGACGGAGCTGTCCTTCCACGGGGGCGTCGGCACCACCGAGGTGATCGTCGACCCGAAGACCAGCAAGCTCCTTGAACTCATCGAGCCGTGGCGGAGCGAGAAGGACCAGCGCCGGGCGACGTACCTGTCCACCGGGCTGACGGACAGCATCGGCTGACACGCGACGGCGCGAAGGCGCGACGGCGCGACGGCGCGACGGGCGAGCCCGGGACGCAGGGCGGCGGGCGGCGCACGGCTCCGGGTGGGCCGTGCGCCGTCGGCGTCACGCGGCCAGGCGGGCGCCTCGGCGCCAGATCGCGCGGGTGTTGAGCGTGTCCGTGATCGTCGTCGTCGGGTCGCCGTCGACCAGGAGGAGGTCCGCGCGCAGGCCCTCCGCGATGCGGCCACGATCGCCGAGGTGGAAGCGGCGGGCCGTTGTCGCCGTGGCCGCGCGCAGCGCCCGGGGCGGCGTGAGGCCTGCCGCCACGAGGTATTGCAGCTCGTGGTGCAGGCTCGCCCCGTGTGCCAGGCCGCCGAAGAACGTCTCGGGCATGGAGACGTCCGTGCCGGTGAGGATGTCGACGCCTGCCGCGTCCAGGGCGCGCACCGTGTCGTACACGTCGTCGAGCTTGCCCTGCGGGTAGCGGTTGTAGCTGGACCGCAGCGCCTCGTCCCACTTGCCGTCGAGGCGCGCGGCAACCCGGGGGTCGTCGGCGAGTCCGCCGGCGGTGATGCCCATCATCGAGGCGTTGAGCGTGACGCAGGGGACGACGAACATGCCCGCGTCCCTGATGAGTTCGATCAGGGCGGGTGTGTGCGGCTGGTCCATGAAGACGTGGGTGAGGCCGTCGACGCCGGCTTCCGCGGCCATCCTGGTGGCCTCCGCGGTCAGTGCGTGGGCCACGGTGAGGGCCCCGTACTTCTTGGCCTCCGCCACACCGGCGTTGAGTGTGGCCTGGTCGAGCGACGGCAGTCCCGGGTGGCCTTCCACGCTGCCGTCGTCGATCATGAACTTGATGAAGTCGGAGCCGCGGGCGAGGAGTTGCGGGACGAAGGCCGCGGCCTCCTCGGGGGTGGAGGAGAAGGGCATCAGCGGCATCACCGGGGGCAGGTCCCACTTCGGGCGGAACCCCTCCGGCATCAGCTCGCTCGGGTGGCCGCCGGGCGGTGTGATGGCGAAGCCGGCAGAGCGCACGTCCGCCACGGTGTCGTCGTCGGTGATGGCCCCGCGGTTCTCCCGCGTGTTCATCCCCTGCATCTCCAGCTCGGTCGTCACACCGAAGCGCAGGGCGAGCGCCAGGGAGCCGGGGGCGGAGTGGACGTGTGCGTCGATGAGGCCAGGCAGCAGCGTGGCACCGCCGCCGTCGACGATCTCGCTGCCGCTGGGGGCGACGCCGCCGACACGGGCGATCCTGTCGCCGTCGATGACCACGGTGCGGATGCCGAGCGTCTTCTCCCCGTCGAAGACACGGGCGTTGGTGATCGCGGTGGGTACTGCCATGGCGGTTCGCCCCTCGGTTGCTTGCTCCCTCAGATTTACATAACTGATGCTATGGAGTTGTGCAGTGATATGCAAATGTGGGGGCGCGGGCCTAGAATCGGCCGCATGAGCAGTGCGTCCTCCCCCGAGCAGCCCGCCGACGATCCGCTGCTGGACCAGATCGGGCCGGCACTGTCACGCCTGCGGCGACGCACGCCCGCTTCGAGCAAGGACCTCTCCCGCAACCTCGTGCTCAACGTGATCGCCGACGCGCCGGGCGAGACGACCGTCGGCGGCCTCGCCGCCGAGATGGGCGTCGCCCAGCCGGTGGCGAGCCGGACCGTCGCCGCCTGCATCGACGACGGGCTGCTGCGCCGGGCAGCGTCGCAGTCCGACGGGCGCCGCACCGTGCTCGTACTCACCGAGCACGGTGAGGCCGAGCGCGGCCGCTTCGCCTCCGAGCAGCGCGCCGCGTTCCAGGAGATCACCGCCGCCTGGTCGCCGGAGGAACGGGTGCAGTTCGCCCGGCTGTTGGTCCGGTACGGGGTCGACGCCACCGCGTGGTCAAGGGCGCGGGCCGCGAGCGCGCAGACGTGAAGGCGCAGGCATGAGCGCACAGA
Organism: Streptomyces sp. NRRL F-5126; assembly: GCF_000721265.1. GTDB lineage: Bacteria > Actinomycetota > Actinomycetes > Streptomycetales > Streptomycetaceae > Streptomyces. Next base: position 787,965 of record NZ_JOFZ01000001.1, read on the forward strand.
CATGAGCGCGCAGACGTGAGGGAGGGCGCCCCCTCTTCAGGGGCGCCCTCCCTCACGCTACTGAGCCTCGTGACGGTGCGTCAGGACGCGGAGCCCGCCTTGCGGCGGCGGCCGACGACGAGCGCGATGGCGCCGAGTGCCACCGCGGCCCCGGCTGCCGCCGCGAGCTTCGGGAGGGCCGAGGACGAGCCGGTGTGGGCGAGTGTGCCGGTCGCGGTGGCCACCGGGGTCGCCGAGGTCACCGGGGTGGCGGACTTGCCGCCCTGGGGCTTGGTGCCCGCGTTCGGCGACGTGGACGCACCGGGCTTGGCGCCGCCGCCCGCGTTGTCGCCTGCCGCGACGATCTTGAAGGGGTACTCGGTGGGCAGGTTGCCGCCGCAGGACTTGTCGTTCTGGACGTAGTCGCCGGCGACGAAGGCGAGGCCCTCGCCCGCCGGCGCGTCGGCGTCGACCTTCAGGCGCAGCTTCACGTCGGCGGACGCACCGGCCTTCAGCGGGCTGATGGAGCCGGCGTCGCCGCTGGTCCCCACGCTCTGCCACGCCTTGGAGGAGCTGGTGGACCACTGCAGGTGCAGTGCGTCGTCGATGATGTTGCGGCCGGTCTTGTCCGTCGCGTGGAAGTTGACGTGCGGGACGACCTTGTCGAGGGTCTTGTCCGTGCCGTTGGTGACGTGGACGGCGAAGTCGGTCGTCGAGCCCGCGGCGATCTTGGACGGCAGCCTTGTGATGGCGGTGGTGAGCTTGGACTCGTAGCTGCAGTCCTGGCCGCCCGCCGCGGCCTCGGCGTCGGCGAGCGCCTTGTCGGCGGCCTTCTTCGCCGCGAGGGCCTTCTTCTCGGCCTTCTGCAGCTTGCCGAGCTCCGTGAAGGCCGCGACACGGGCGTCTTCGCGGGCCTTGACCGCCTTTTTGGCGTGGGCGTCGGCGGCCTTCTTGGCCCTCGCCGCGGTCTCGGCGACGGCCTGGGCGTCGGTGACGGCCTTCTGTGCGGCCGCCTTCTGCTCGTCCGTGGCGTCGTCGGGCAGCGCGGCGAGCGCGGCCTTGGCGTCGGCGAGCGCCTTGTCGTCGGCCTTCTTCACGGTGGCGGCGTTGTCCGCCTGCTCCTGGGCCTCCTTGGCGGCGACGTTGAGGGGCGCGTCTTCGGATCTGAGGGCGTCGATGGCGGCCTCTCCGGCCTTCGCCGCGGCCACGGCGTCGTCGTACGCCTTCTGCGCCTTGGCGGCGGCCTTCTCGAGCTGCTCGATGGACGGCTTGCCCGACTCCCCCTGCTGCTGCGCCTGCGTGGAGGAGGCCGGCTTGGCGTCGGCGAGCGCGGGGGTGGCGGACAGCAGGACGACGGGCGCGGTCACGGCGGCGGCGACGGTCGTGGCAAGGGTTCGCGAAATCTTCAACGGATTCCTTCACGGGGCCGGAGGCGGGCGGAAAGTGCGGTGGAAGCCGCTGCGGTAGCACTCACACAGGGCTTGATTTGGTGATCGTATGACCGGAAACGCCGTTGTCGGAAGCGCGTTGGGCACGTGAAGGGCGCTTCACACCGTCCTCACAGGGTGGGCAATTGCCGCATAAGGGGGTGGTTGCCCACCCCCCATTGGGTACTTTCGTGATGCATATCACTGCGTGGGGACGGGCTCGGAACGGCCGAGGGCGGGCCGCGCGAACGTTCCGCGCGGCCCGCCCTCGGCCCTTGCTTCTCGCCGTTCTCAGTCGGCCAGCGCGCCCATCGGGTCCCAGGCCGGGAGAACGATCGGCTCCTGGTCGAGGGCCGCGGCCATCTCCGGCGGCAGCGCGGAGCGCCTGACCGCGACCTCGAAGACGTGCTCGCCGAACCACGAGTCGTTCATGGTCCAGAAGCCCTTGTCGGCCCGGTCCTCGCCCCAGCTGTTCTCCACCCGCCAGCGGCGCGGGCTGCCGTCCACGACGTCGACGCCGGTGAACAGCATCGCGTGCGTCATCTCCGTGTCGTGGAGCACCAGCCGGTCGGCCTTGTCCATGGTGAACTCGGCGTCGTAGACGCCCGCGTAGTCGAAGAGCTCGGCGTCCCAGACGCCGACGTCCGCGCGCATCATCTTCGCCACGTCGCAGCCGAACCACACCGGCTCGCCGCCGACGATCGCGTCCATCGCCAGCTTCTTGAGCAGCTCGATCCGCCCGTTCAGGTACACGACCGGCGGGGCGTCCACGATGTTGCCGAGGTACTCGACGGTGAAGGTGCGGCCCACCGGGCTCGACTCGCGCGGGTCGTGCACCAGGCAGACGTACTCGTCCAGCGGCAGCCGCACGTACTTGGCCGCGAACTCGGCCGGGGTGAGCCAGCCGTCGCGGTGGAACTCCTTGTCCTTGTCCTCCCACTGCCACAGGAACCGCTGCGGCGGCGTGCCGAGGTGGATGCTGAGCACGCGGTGGACGGCGGCCAGGATGTCGCGCTTGTGCTCCCGCTGCGCCTCGACGCCCTCGGACGCCTGTGCGCGCAGGTCGCGGGCTCCCTGGCGGAGCAGGGTCTCCAGGGCGCGGTTCATGGCGTGCGTCGAGGAGGAGCTGTCCGTCTCGGGCATGGCCGACTTGGGTACGAGGCCGTGCTTGGCGACGAGCGCCACGAACATGTTCCACTGCCCGCCGTCGCCGATCGGGTCGGTCAGCAGGCGCCCCACCGTGCGGTCGTCCACGTCACGGGCGGCCGTCTCGATGATCGCCTCGAGGAAGTGGTTCGCCCGCTCGAACTTGTCCCACCAGAGCGTGTAGTTCTGCGAGAACTCGAAGTCCTTCAGGCCCATTTCCTCGGCCGCGCCGACGCGCAGCAGGTTGAGGCCCGCGAACATCCAGCAGCGCCCGCTCTTCTTCTGGTTGGTGACCTTCCAGTCGTCCAGGTGGTGGGAGACCGAGTGGTCGATGCCGGTGACGACCCGCCGGTCGAGGGCGACGTCGTCCACCGGCGTCTGGGTGACGGCGTTCTGCATCAGCCGGTTCGCGGGCCGGGCGGCGAAGCCCTTCTCGAAGAGCTCCACCTGGTCCGGCGTCAGGCTGCGGGCCACGGTCGGGCGGGCGTCGTCTTTTCCGTAGCTCACGGCGGTATTCCTCCAGTTCCCGGTGCTCACGAGGGGTGCGCACCCTCACCGTCGCACGGCTGTTCGGCCTAGTCAACGCACGGTTCGAGCGTGGGCCGGCTCCGCCGCTGCGGCAAGGGGCCAAGGCGCCAAGGGGCTGTGACCGTTCCGAGGCCCGGGTGTGACGTGGGGTTGGCAGGGTGCTCGTGGTGGACACGTTGAGTGGGGCCGGGTTCAGGCGTGCGGGCGGGTGCCGGGTGGGCGGTGCGTGGCGGGTCGTCGCCGGGGTGCTGCTCGTGGCGGCCGCCGTCGTTGCCGGGGGTGTGCGGCCTGCGGCGGCAGGCGCCGCGGACGCGCCGGAGATCGACGCGCCGGCCGTTGTGTACGTGCCGCGCGGCGCGGACCGGCACACCGATCTGAGCGTGTGGGAGAAGTGGATCGGCGATCTCGACGTCACCTTCGACGCCAGTGACCTCAAGGGCGTCGTCGCCATCCGGACGGGCCTGGACGCCTGTCCCGTCCGCCTGCCCGTCTTCCACTGCTCGGGGCAGGGGACGCACAACCAGGCGCAGGTCGGCCAGTCCTTCCACCTCAGCCCGGCGAAGGGCGCCACGGCGGGCGACTCGGGTGTGCTGCGCTACCGGGTGGCCGTGCCCGGGCGGGCGGACGTCACCGGGCACACCGTCATCGTGGTCGGGAAGCCGGAGATCCAGGCGACCGCCCATGCGGATCGGGGTCAGGTGGACCCGGGCGGCCGGGTGGAGGTTTCGCTGACCTTGCACAACAGCGGCGATCTGCCCGCTCGTGGCGTGTCGTTCTTCATGGACGTGCGCCATGGGTTTGTCTTTGGCGACAGGCACAGCAACTGCCGCTACAAAGGGGGTGGTTCGGCTTGGTGCCGGTTGCCTGCCGGTGACGTGACCATTCCTCCTGGCGGCTCCTACCATCTCAGGACGCCGGAGACGCTGCGCGCCGCCTCCGACGCCATGTACCCGCGCGTCTCGTTCGAGGCGGCCGCCATCGGCGCCGACTACGTGCCCCCGGACGAGATCGCGTCGCAGTACCACCACGGCGACGGACCCGCGATCGGCCTCGTCCCCGGCGGCGGACAGGACGCGGGCGCCGCGAAGGGCGCGGGCGGCAACCCCGCGGTGCTTGAGGTGCCCGTGCGCAGCCACAGCGACCTCGTCGCCCTCGCCGGCACCGCGCGGGGGCCCGTCGGCAGCCGTGCCGACGTGCGCGTCGGTGTGCGCAACGACGGGCCCGGTGACCTGCCCGCACCGGTCAAGGTCGAGTTCACGGTGCCGCGGGGCACGACCGTCGTGTCGTCCCCGTACGACCCCTACGCCGACGAGGAGGTGTACGACCAGCGGTGCCGCGCCCTCGGCCCCAGCGGCAAACCACTCGCCGAGGCGTCCGCGCGGCAGCCGAGTGCCCGGCGGTACGTGTGCACGGCACAGGAGGCCGGGACGGCAGGCACCACCACGACCTTCCCGTTCACCCTCCGTATCGACGACGACGACGCCGCGCACACGGGCGGGCGTGTACGCGTGACCGACGGTGACGCCAAGCACCCCAGCCGTGACACCACGGCCGCCAATGACACCGCGCGGGTCGCCGTGTCGGTGTGGCCGGGGCCGTCCTGGGCGACGCCCGGCCTCTACGAGACGGTGGGCGTCCTCCTCGCGCTGCTCGGTCTCGCGGCGGGGATCCGCACCTGGCGCAGGCGGCGTGCCCGCGCACGCGTGAGGGCGGCGGCGGCCTCCACCCCGGTTTCCACCCGGGTTCCACCCATGGGTTGAAGGACTGCGGGCCCGATCGGCGAATAGTCGAGGCCATGAACACAACGGACTGGCTCGTCGACATCGCCCTCCTCCTCATCGTCGTCCTGCAGCTGCGCGGTGAACGGCTCACAGCGCGCACGATCCTCATGCCGCTGGCGATCATCGGATGGGTCGGCTACCACTACCTGCGCGACATTCCCACCGCCGGGAACGACATCGCGCTGATCGCGACCTTCACCGGCATCGGGATCGCGTTCGGCCTCGCCGGCGGCTTCCTCACCCGCGTCCGCGACATCGGCGGCCACATCCACATCAAGGCGACCTACACCGCGGCAGCCCTGTGGGTGATCAGCATGGGCTTCCGCCTCGGCTTCGCCATGTGGACCTCCCACCCGTCCGGCGCCCAGCACGTCGGCAACTTCTCCGTGGCGCACGACATCACCAGCTCCCAGGCGTGGGTCGCGGCCCTCCTCCTGATGGCGCTCTGCGAGGTCGTCGTCCGTATCGGCACGATCGTCGCCCGGGGCCAGCTGCTCCTCGCACGCGGCAAGAACGCGGCGGACGACGCCGCCGCGGCGCAGGTCGCGCCCCGCACCGGCAGCTACGTCTGACCGGCGGACCGCGGGGCCGGACGGATCCGGCCCCGGGCGTGATTCAGTGGTGGACAGGACACACCGGCCGGTGCCCGACGACGGGCACCGGCCTCGGACAGGCAGGACGAGGCGGATGCTGACCAGGCACTGGCCAATCGGATGGCGCGAACGGCCCTTCGATCGCGCGCTCATCGGGGGCTCTGTGATGGTGGCGTGCGGGGCCGTCTCCGTCGTCGCGGCCTCGACCACGACGCTCCGGGTCGTGGTCGGTGTGCTGATGCTCGTCGCGGAGCTCGGCATGGTGGTGGCCAGGCGGGTCACGCCGACGTACGTGGCGGCGACCGCCGCGCTGGTCACCGTCGGTGCGGGGCTCGCCATCACGGTGCTCGCGCCGAGCGGGCTCGGCTCCGTCCCCGTGCTGGCCGGGGCGTCCGCGCTGCCGTTGAGCCTGCCGGCGGGGCCCGTGCGCAACGCCGGGGTCGCGGCGGTCGCGGTCGCGTTCGGTGTCGCGATCGTGGTGGTCTCGGGCAGCGTGGCCGGGCTGCTGGCGGGTGTGGGCGCCTGGTTCATCGCGGACCGCATGGTCGAGCACGCGGCGCTGCAGGCCGAGCGCGACCGCGCGGTCTCGCTGCTGGCCGAGGTGGAGGCGTCGCGCCAGGCGCTCCAGGAAGCGGCGGCTACCGAGGAACGCACCAGGATCGCGCGGGAGATGCACGACGTGCTCGCGCACAGCCTGGCGGGCCTGTCCGTGCAGTTGCAGGGCATCCGCGCGACCGCCGCGGGCAAGGGCGCCCCCGACTGGCTGGCCGAACCGCTCGACCGCGCCGCCGGGCTCGCCCGCGACGGCGTCCAGGAGGCGCGCGCCGCGGTCGGCGCGCTGCGCACCGCCCACCCGCGCGGTGTGGACGACCTGCGCACGCTCGTCGAGGGCTTCCCCGGCGAGGCGCGGCTGCACGTCAGCGGCCGGCCGGGCCACGTCGGGCCCGAGACGGGGCACGCCGTGTACCGTGCCGTGCAGGAGGCGATGACCAACGCGGCGCGCTACGCGACCGGGAGCGCCATCGACGTGCGTGTGGTGTGGGACGAGCGGGAGTTGCGGGTCGGCGTGCGGGACGAGGGGCTGCCGACGGGGCGCCGCCCGTCGGGTGTGAAGGGCAGCGGTACCGGCCTGCGCAGCATGGCCGAGCGGGTGGAGGCCGTCGGCGGGTCCCTGACGGCGGGGCGCGCGCCTGGCGGCCCGGGCTGGCGGATCGACGTACGGGTCCCCGTGGGCAACGGGACGGACATGGCCCGCGGTGCGGGCTCGCCCCGGCCGGCGGGGCCGCAGGGCGCGCCGCCTGAGGCCGGCGCCGAGGGGAGGGCGCAGCGGTGACGATCCGGGTGCTGGTGGCCGACGACCAGGCAGTGGTGCGCGACGGGCTCGTGATGCTCCTGTCGTCCGCCGACGACATCGAGGTGGTCGGCGAGGCCGGCGACGGGCGCACCGCCGTGCGCCTCGCGACGGACACGCGGCCCGACGTCGCCCTCGTCGACCTGCGGATGCCCGAACTCGACGGCTCGGGCGTGGCGGCCGAGATCGCGGCCTCCGGGCTGCGTGCCCGGGTGCTGATCCTCACCACGTACGCGGACGACGACGCGGTGCTCCCGGCGCTGCGCGCGGGCGCCGTCGGGTACCTGACGAAGGACGCGACGAGCGAGGCGCTGCTGGCGGCGGTGCGTGACGTGGCGGCCGGGCGTACGGTGCTCGACCCGGCGGTGCAGCAGCGGCTCGTCCAGCTTCTCGTCGGTGACCCGGATGCCGCTGCTGCCGCGTCGGCCCCCGCGTCGGCATCGCCTGCCTCTTCCGCCTCTTCGGCCTCTTCCGCCTCTTCGGCCACGGCTTCGTCCGTGCCGCCGCCCCCGTCGTCGCCGGGGGTCCCGGAGGCGGCGGAGGGGCTCACCCGGCGGGAGATCGACGTCGTGCGGCTCGTGGCGCAGGGCCTCAACAACCGCCAGGTGGCACGGGAGATGGTCGTCGGTGAGGCGACGGTCAAGACGCACATCAACCACGTACTCGCCAAGCTGGTCATGGAGGACCGCGCCGCGCTCATCGCCTGGGCGTGGCGCCACGGGCTGGTCGACTGATCCGCCCACTTTCGGTGTGGGACGGGGCGGCCCCGCCGTGTTCGGCCCGTACGCGCCGTGCTCGCCGCCCCGGGTCGGGCCCGGGGCGGCGAGCACGGCGCGTACGGGACGCGTCCCTGTCAGGGCGCGAGTTCCGCGATGCGGGAGAAGCCGTCCTGGGTGCCGGTGACCACCACCCGCACACGCGTGGTCTCCACCGGTGCCGCGAACGCGATCCGCCGGACGACGGAGGAGTTGCCCGCCACCGTCGCCTGCGTCGTCCACTCCGTGCCGTCCCAGGTCTGGACGGTGAAGTCGGTGGGCACACCGTCCGGGAACGAGACGACTTCCACACCGCCCAGCTGCTTCGCGGACGGGCCGGTGACGGTCAGTATGTCCGGGTAGGCGTTCTGCGTGTCGTCGTTCCAGAAGGTGGACGTGTTCCCGTCGATGGCGTTGGCGGCGTCGTAGGTGCGTGTCGCGCCGCCCACGACGTTGGGCGCGTGCGAGCTCGACGCGGCCGCCGTGGTGCCGTCCGCCCAGCGGCCGAACACCGGGACGGTGACGGTGCCGGTGGCGACCGTGCCGTCCTGCGCCCGCACGCTCAGCGACACCGGATAGGAGTCCCCTGCCGCGTCGGCCGGCACCGCGATCCGCACGGTGGCGAGTGTGACCGACCGCGCCGGTGTCAGAGAGATCTTCGCCGGGGAAGCGGTGGCGGACCAGCCGTCCGGCACCCGCGCCGTCAGCCGCGCACCGGCCGCACCGGCCGCACCGGTGGAGGAGCCCTCGACCGCGACGCGCACGTCCACGGATGTGCCCGCGCTGACGGGCGCGGCGGTCCCCGCTGTCAGGGACAGGTGCGTGACGGGGGTCCGGGGCGCCGTGACCGTGAAGGTGTAGTCGCCCGAGCCCGCGGTCAGGGTCAGCGCCTGGCCGTTCGCCCCGCCCACAGACAGGCCGGGGTCCGTCTGCGGGTGGCGGCCCGCGGCATAGACGGTGTGGCCGCCCTCGCGGACCGTGGATCCGGTCCCGCCCAGCAGCGGCAACTCGATCGTCGCCGTCGCGCCGACGGGGACGACGGCGTGGTAGGTGAGTTTCGTCCCGTCGCGCCGCCAGGAGCTTTCGACGATGCCGCGGACGGTCCGCTGCGTCGCCGACACGTGGGTGAGGTCGCCGACGACGCTCGGCGCCAGCGTGAGGTGGCGGTAGCCGGCGCCGCCGCTGTCCGGTTGGATGCCGGCGAGCTGCTGATAGTACCACTGGCCGATGGAGCCGGCCAGGCCGATGTGGTCCTTGGACGACGTGCCGTCGGCGGCGGACGAGTCGGGCCACTTCTCCCAGATGGTGCCGGGGCCGTTGTCCACCATGTACCCGAAGCTCGGGGCGTCGTGGCGCTGCGCCACGGCGAGCGCGACGTCGTTGCGTCCGTACATGGCGAGCGCCTGGAAGACGTAGGTGGTGCCGACGAACCCGGTGGTGACGTGGTCGTCGTGTGCGGCGACGTCCTGTACCAGCCGGTCGACGGCGGTCGCCCGCTGGTTGTCCGGGACCAGGCCGAGGACCAGCGGCATGGCGTAGGAGAGTTGGGAGCCGTTGCCGAAGACGCCCGACCTGGCGTCGAAGTAGCGCTTCAGGAACCCGGCCTTCACCTGCCCGGCGAGTGCGGTGTAGCGGGTGGCGTCGGCGGTGTGTCCCGTGACGGCGGCCATCTTCGCGAGCAAGGTGGCGTCGAGGTAGTAGAACGCGGTCTGGAAGTAGGAGTGCGGTGTGCTGACGGAGGCCTGCCAGTCGTCGCCCCAGGCCGTCGGGGAGTGGACCACGACGTGGTCGGCGTCGCTGATGGTGGCGAGGTAGTCGACCCACGCCTTCACCCGCGCGTAGTTCTCCGTGATCGGCCGGGTGCTGCCGTACTGGGTGTAGTCGTGCCAGATGATCTCCGGGTACGCCGTGCCCCACGCGGGGTCGGTGGCCCAGGAGTTCTGGCCGCCGTTGGCGGGCGCCACGGACGGGATGCTGCCGTCGGCGTTGGCGCTGGTGCGGACGTCCCCGAGCCACTTGTCGTAGAAGGACTGCATGTCGAAGTTGCTCATGGCCTCCCGGTCGGTGTCGCCCGCGTCGCCGAGCCAGCCGTGCCGCTCGCGGGTGGGGCAGTCCACCGGGATGGATTGCAGGTCGTTGAGCTGGGTCTGCGCCACTGCGCCCTGGATCTTGTTCAGCAGCGGATCGGACGTGGTGAACCGCCCGGTGACCGGGACATCGGTGTGCACGGCCTGCGCGGTGACCGTGACGTCGGCGTCGTCGGGCAGCCCCTTGAGTTCGGCGTAGCGGAAGCCGGCGTACGTGAAGTGCGGTGCGTACGTCTGCGCACCCGAGCCGTCGAACGTGTAGTGGTTGGTCTGCCGCGGCGCATCGGCGTCGGAGAAGCTGATGTTGGCCGTGGACACCTGGCCGTGCGCGTCGAGGATCTCACCCTGTTTGATGTCCACCGTGGTGCCGGCGGGGGCGGTGGCCCGCACGGTGACCCATCCGGTGCGGTTCTGGCCGAAGTCGTAGACGCGCGTCCCCGCGGCGGGCCGCGTCTGCGCGACCGGCTTGAACGTCCGGACGACGCGGGTGGGGGGTGTCACGTCCGCCCGGGGTGTGGTCATCGCGTCGAACGTGGTCGTGGAGTGGGCGCCGTACGCGCCGAGTTCGGCCAGACGGAACGTGCATCCCGCGCTCGTGCACGGCAGTTCGGTGGCGGTCACCCGGATGTAGCGGCCCGTGACGTCGACGGGGAGGTCGACGGGCGAGGCGCCGGGGTTCGGCTGGTCGGCGCCGGTGCGGTCGGCGACGGTGGTGGCGTCCGCGAACGTCGGGTCGTCGCCGACCTGGACCTTGTAGCGCACGGGGAAGCCGTCGCCGGGCAGGTCACCGGCCGTGTCGTTGGTGGGCCTCGCCGGGAAGAGCCGGATGGTGCGCAGGTGCTTGTCGGCGCCGAGGTCGGTCTGGACCCACTTGGTGGTGTCCCCGCTCGACTCGATCCGCGAGTGGTAGCCCTCCGAGGCGTCGACCGAGCCGTCGATCCCGTCGGTGAGTGCGGGCGGCGACCACCCCGCGGTGGTCGTGGTGTCGAGGGCGGTGACGGGCTTGCCCTCGGCCAGGCTCTTCGGGTGTGCGACGGGGAACAAGGCGCGCACGGGCGCCCAGCCGCTGTCGTCGAACCCGGTGGTGTCCCAGCCGGGCACGCTCCTGCGCGCGTCGTACGTCTCGCCGTACCAGAAGTCGTCGCCCGTGACGGGGCCCGCGGCCGTCTTCCAGGAAGGGCCGGTGCCGAAGGCCGCGGTGGAGCCGTCGGTGTAGGTGACGTCGAGCTGCGCGGCGAACACGGGTTGGCCGCTGAACTGCCCCTTGCCGGCCATCATGGCGAGGGTGTTGCGTCCTTTTCCGAGTCGGGAGGTGACGTCCAGGTCGCGGTAGAGCACCCGGGAGTCGTAGTCCGTGACCGAGGAGTCCAGGACCTCGGTGGATCGCAGTCTCGCGCCGTTGAGATGGGGCTCGACCACGCCCTGCGCCCCGAAGTACAGGCGGGCCCGGGCCACCGGTTTGGTGAGGGTGAAGTCGCCGCGCGTGTAGGCGCCGTCGTCGACCCGCAGCCACCAGGCCGACCAGTCGGCGGGCTTGGGCAGCCCGACGTCGAAGGAGGCGCGCGCGGACCAGGGGGACGCCTTGCCCTGCTTGTTCCACGTCCTGACGGACCAGGTGTAGGTGTGGTCGGAGGCGAGCGCGGGCCCCGAGTAGGTGACGGCGGTGGAGTTCGCGGAGCGCACGCGGCCGGAGTCCCAGCCGCTCGCGCCGTGGTGGTCCTTGCCGTGGCCCTTGCCGTGGCCGGACGCCTCTTCCCGCCCGGGGCTTGGGGAGACGCGGATCTCGTAGGCGGTCTGCGCCTCGTCACGGCCCTTGTCGCGCACCGTCCAGGCGAACTCGGGCCGTGATCGGTCGAGCAGCACGTCGGACGCCTGCCCGTCGAGGCGGAGGGCCGTCGGCGCGAGCGGGGAACCGGCGGTGGTCGGCCGTGCCGGCGGCGGCGCGGGGTGAGGGGGAGCAGCGGGATGCGCGACGTGCGTGGTCGGCACCGCGGACGCGGGATGCGCCGAGGCCGCGGCGGGTAGGGCCATCGCCGCCGCGACGAGCACGGCCAGCGTCCCCGCACGCTTGCGCCGGCCTCTTCGGTGTCCAGCTGTGAGCATGGTGACACCTCCTCAATGAAAACGTTTCATTGTTCGGAGATGTCTTACCGTCACCTCTTGTGCGTGGACAAGAGCCGTGACACAGATCGATGTCGATCAACTCGCCGCGCCGCCGCGCCCCTTGCCCGCGGACGGCGATATGAAACGTTCAAAGTCCAAGGCTCGTCGCGTGGCGGTCGGCTCGCGCTGTCAGTGGCACCGGCGATACTCCGTGGTGCCGGGGCCGCCGGGCTCCGCCACACGGAGGAGGGCCCCATGGCCGAGGTACTGCTGTTCCACCATGCGCACGGGCTGACGCGGGGCGTCCGCGCGTTCGCTCGGACGCTGGAGCGGGCGGGCCACACCGTCCACGTGCCCGACCTGTACGAGGGGAAGGTCTTCGACGACCTCGGCGACGGCGCCGCCTACGCGCGGAGGACCGGGTTCGCCACGCTCGTCGAGCGCGGGCGCACCGCGGCCGACGCGCTGCCGGCGGGGCTCGTGTACGCCGGGTTCTCTGCCGGCGTGCTGCCGGCGCAGGCGCTCGCGCAGACCAGGGCAGGGGCGAAGGGGGCGCTGCTGTTCCACTCGTGCGTCCCCGCCTCGGAGTTCGGCGGGGCGTGGCCGCCGTCGGTGCCGGTGCGGATCCACAGCATGGACCGCGACCCGTACTTCATGGACGAGGGCGACGTGGACGCGGCCCGCGAGCTCGTCGCGTCGGCGCCCGACGCCGAGTTGTACCTCTACCCGGGCGACGGGCACCTGTTCGCGGACAGCGGTCTTGAGGCGTACGACGAGAAGGCCGCGGCGCTGCTGACGGAGCGCACGCTCGGTTTCCTCGCCGCGCTCGGGTAGCGGCGCGTGAGGGCTAGCGCCCCGGTCGGGCAGCCCCGCACGGCCCGCGGCTACGGACAGTATTCCTCCGGCTCTTTTCCCGGCCTGAACCGGGCGAAGAGCACCGGGGAGTCCCATCCCGGCCTTTCACCGCCCATCCACGTCTCCACCGACGGCTTCGGCGGACGGCTCACCCCGCCGGCCATGTACACGGCGACGGCGAGCACCGCACCCGCGACGGAGATGCCGAGGCAGATCCACAGCGCCGTCCTCGTACCCGAATCGGTGTCGCTCCCGGTGGTGGCGGCGATGTACAGCAGAACCGGGGCGATCAGGAACGCCGCCACCGCCCGGAGCAGCTCGATGATCGCGAACACGCGCTGCACGTTGTTGGAGCGCAGGGAGAATCCGGCGATGAACAGCGCCGGCACCACTGCCGCGCCGACGCCGACGCCGACCAGTCCTGAGCCCAGGGCGGTGAGCACGGCCGTGGGCGGAGTGGTCACGTTGAAGACCACGCTGCCCGCGATCAGGAAGCCCATGCCGATGAGGACGTAGAGGTGCAGAAAGCGGGTACGGAAGATGACGCCGAAGGCGGCCGCGGTGACCACCGCACCGCCGAACTCGGGCAGGTAGAGCAGCCCCAGGCCCAGGGGGGTGTGGCGGGGCGCGAGCGAGGTCAGGGTCAGCGAGGTCGCCGACACCGACGCGGCGGCCGCACAGATCGCGGCGACGACTCCGGCCACCGGGAACGTGCTGACCAGACTCCTGACGCACAGGAGCGGGTTCTTCGCCCGGTATTCGTAGCAGAACAGGACGACGATCAGCAGCAGCCCGCCGAGCAGCGGCCCGCAGGCCGCCGCGTCGAGGAAGGGGTGGTCGAGCAGCCACGAGGCGCCGAAGAACGAAGCCACGCACCCGACGGTGGCCAGCGCGAGCGCGACGTAGTCGATCGGCGCGCCACGATCGACCGGCGGCGTGTCCCGGAAGGTCAGGATCGACAGCACGAGCGCGGCGAAGGCGATCCCGGCGATGATCCAGAACAACGGCCGCCAGTCGTCGGTATCGGCCTGGATGCCGCCGACGACAGGGCCGAGCGCGACCGCTCCGAAGACGCACACGTTCAGGACCACCACCGTCACCCGCAGCCTGGCCGCCGGATAGTCGATGATCAGCGGCGGTACGGCGGCGATCAGCAGCAGGCTGGTGCACAGGCCCTGCAGCACGTGCCCGACGATGAACATCGCCGGGTCGGTGGCCGCCGCGGTGAGCACCGAGCCGATCACCAGCAGGCAGCCGTAGACGAGCAGCATCCGCCGCTGCGGCCGGCGCTGGGCGAGCTGCACGGCCAGCACCGTTCCCACGGCGTAGCCGGCGTTGGACATGCCCGTCGTCACGTTCATCGCCTGGAGGCTCATGCCCAGCTCTCCGGCGATGCGCGGCATGAGGGGTCCCAGCGCGGCCGAGAGCGCCAGGTACGGCACCAGGGCGAACACCACCATGGCCGCCACCGCGGGATAGCGGCCGGCCAGCGGGCTCTGTCGCATCGGTCGTTTTCCTCCCGATCGGCGGTCGAAGTGGGATGACTGCATGCAGTCGCCACACTGGATCGCCGCTGCCGTCCCGGCGGCGCGCCCTGCCGTTGATGTCACCCGATCGACACTGAGGGTCCTGCCCGCGCGCCCGTACGCGGGATCGCCGTACCCGGCCGGGATCGCCGGATCCGGCCCCCGGGGCCGTCAGCCCGGCAGGTGGCGGGCCAGGTACGGGGCCGTACGGCTGTCCCGGGCGCGTGCCACCTCCCGTGGCGGGCCCGCGGCGACGACGCGCCCGCCCGCGTCGCCCGCGCCCGGGCCCAGGTCGAGGACCCAGTCGGCGCCCGCCACCACCGCCATGTCGTGCTCCACGAGCACCACCGTGTTGCCCGCGTCGACCAGGCCGTTCAGCCGGCGCATCAGCAGCTCGGTGTCCGCGGGGTGCAGTCCCGTGGTCGGTTCGTCGAGCAGGTAGAGGGTGTGGCCCCTGCGCGCCCGCTGCAGCTCGGCGGCGAGCTTGATGCGCTGCGCCTCGCCGCCGGACAGCTCGGTCGCGGGCTGCCCCAGGTGCAGGTAGCCGAGGCCGACGTCCTGGAGGGTGCGCAGGCCGCGGGAGGCGGCGGGCACGTCGGCGAAGAAGTCCGCCGCCGCGTCCACGGACAGGTCGAGCACCTCGGCGATGGTCAGGCCCCGGTAGGTGATCTCCAGCGTCTCGGGGTTGTAGCGGGCGCCGTGGCACGTCGGGCAGGGCGCGTACGTGCCGGGCAGGAACAGCAGCTCCACGGCGACGAAGCCCTCGCCCTGGCACGTCTCGCAGCGGCCCGACGCCACGTTGAACGAGAACCGTCCGCGCGTGTAACCGCGCGCCCGCGCCGCCTCGGTGGCGGCGAAGACGCCGCGTACCGCGTCGAACAGGCCCGTGTACGTGGCCAGGTTGGAGCGCGGGGTGCGGCCGATGGGCTTCTGGTCGACGCGCACGAGGCGGTCCGCGACGTCGAGGCCCTCCACGGCGGTCACCACGGGGTCCGCGGGGGCGGTGCCGAGGGCCGCCGTCTCGTCGCCCTCGCCGTTGCCGTCGGTGTCCTGGCCTTCGCCGTAATCGTCCCCGTCCTTGTCCCCGTCCGTGCCCGCCGCGTGCAGGTGGGCCGTGGCCACGTCGGCGAGTACCTGGCCGACCAGCGTCGACTTGCCCGAGCCCGACACCCCGGTCACCGCGGTGAGGACGCCGAGCGGCACGTCCACGTCGAGGCCGCGCAGGTTGTGCCGGGTGACGCCGCGCAGCCGCAGCCATCCTGACGGGGTACGGGGCGTGCGGGGCGTGCGCTCGGCCCTGGAGTTCTCGCCGTCCGCCGGGAACAGGTACGGGCGGGTCGCCGACTCCGCCACGTCCGCCAGGCCCCGCACGGGCCCGCTGTAGAGGACGCGGCCGCCGTACCGTCCGGCGCCCGGGCCCACGTCGACGAGCCAGTCCGCGCGGCGCGCCACCTCCATGTCGTGCTCGACGACGAAGAGCGAGTTGCCCCCGGCCCGCAGCCCTTCGAGCACCGCGAGCAGCGGCTCGGTGTCCGCGGGATGCAGCCCCGCCGACGGTTCGTCGAGTACGTAGACGACGCCGAAGAGGCCCGAGCGCAGCTGCGTCGCGAGCCGCAGCCGCTGCAGCTCGCCCGGCGAGAGCGTGGGCGTGGCGCGGTCCATGCTGAGGTAGCCGAGGCCGAGGCCGGTCAGGACGCCGATGCGGGCGACGAGGTCGCGCGCGAGCGCGACCTCGGCCTGCGTGGACTCCCCCGAGCCGGACGAACCCACCGCCGCCGTCGGCTCGTCCGGTTCGGCCGTCGGCAGCAGGGCCGCGGCGAGGTCGTCCAGCGGCATGGCGGTGAAGTGCGCGATGTCGTGCCCGGCGAAGGTGACGGCCAGCGCGTCCTGCCCCAGCCGCCTGCCGTGGCACACGGGGCAGGCAGCGCTCTCCAGGTGGCGCAGCATCCGCCGGCGCGTGGCCGCGCTCTTCGACTCGGAGAACGCGCGCATGACGTAGCGCTCCGCGCTCATGAACCTGCCCTGGTAGGGGCGCTGCACCCGGCCCGCCTCGCGCACCGGGTCGACGGTCACGACCGGCTGCTCGTCGCTGAAGAGGATCCAGTCGCGGTCCCCCTGCGGCAGCTCGCGCCACGGCCGGTCGATGTCGTAGCCGAGTGCGGCCACGACGTCGCGCAGGTTCTTGCCCTGCCACGCGCCGGGCCAGGCGGCGATGGCGTGTTCACGGATGGTCAGGGACGGGTCGGGCACGAGGGACCGCTCGGTGACGCGGTGCACCACGCCGAGCCCGTGGCACTCCGGGCAGGCGCCGGTCGCGGTGTTCGGCGAGAAGGCGTCGGAGTCCAGGCGGTCCTTCGCGTCCCGCGGGTAGGTGCCCGCGCGCGAGAACAGCATCCGCAGCAGGTTCGACAGCGTCGTGACGGTGCCGACCGACGAGCGCGAGCCCGGCGTGGAGCGCCGCTGCTGGAGCGCCACCGCGGGCGGCAGCCCGGTGATCTCGTCGACGCGCACCGCGCCGACCTGGTGGATCAGCCGGCGGGCGTACGGCGCGACCGACTCGAAGTACCGGCGCTGGGCCTCCGCGTACAGCGTGCCGAACGCGAGCGACGACTTGCCGGAGCCCGAGACGCCGGTGAACACGGTCAGCGCGCCGCGCGGGACGTCCACGTCCACGGCGCGCAGGTTGTGCTGGCGCGCGCCCCTGACCCGTACGAACGGGTCGTCGGACGCGTGGCCGCCGGCGGCGCCGGTGCGGCCGGTGCGGCCTGTGTGGCCTGTCCGGCCGCCGGCGGCACCTGTGCGGCCCGGCTCCATGGCGCTCTCCCTGCGATTGCTGCTGCGTCCCGTGCCGGCCATTCTCGCGCAGGCGCGGGGGCGCCACCTGCGGGGTAGCCGCCGTACGGAGGCGGCGGCCGTGGCGGGGCACGGGCCGGGCAGTAGATCGTTTTATGGTGCTTTGATGTGGATTGCTCCCTGGTGGGTCCGGCTCGCGTCGCTGTCCGCCCCCGTGCTGCTCGTCTGCGGCTGGAGTATCGGCGAGCTGATGATGGACCCCGGCTACGACCCCGTCTCCCAGACCATCAGCATCCTGGCCTCGGACGGTGCGGGCGGGTACTGGGTGATGACGACGGCCGAGTTCGCGCTGGGCGTCTGCTACCTCGTCACGGCCGTCGGGCTGCGCGCCGCCGCGCTCGCCGGGCGGCTCGCCCTGGGGACGGGCGGCCTGACGGCGCTGGCCCTGATCGTGTTCCCCGCGCCGCCGAGCGGGGGTTCGCTGCGGCACGGCGTGGTCGCCGCCGTGGGGTTCTCGCTGCTGGCGCTGTGGCCGGTGCTCGCGGTGCGCGGCGGGCGCCCGCCGTGGGGTTTCCGGCCCGCCATGGCGGCCGCGGCCAGCGCGGCGATGTGGGTCTGCGCCGCCTGGTTCTGGTACGAGCTCAAGGACGGCGGCGCGGCGGGCGTGGCCGAGCGCGTGCTGACCTTCACCCAGTCGCTCTGGCCGCTGCTTGCCGTCGCCTCGTGCCCGCGCCACCCCGGGCTGAGCGCGCAGCCCGCGCAGGGCGTCACGCGCACGCCCTGAGGCGCGTCATGGCATCCCCCACCGCTCCTGTCAGGACGCCGACCGGTCATCGGCGGCAGGCCGCAGCACCTGCCCGCACCAGGTGCGGAAGTCCGTCGGCGCGAGCGTGGCGGTCTTCCAGTCGGTTTCGTACATGCCGTCGTCCTGCGCGGCGAACATCTCGGTCATGTCCTTGACGGCCTGCTCGCCCGCGCCGCGGGAGCGCAGCAGCGACGCGAAGTCGTCCATGCCCATGCGGCGGTAGGCGACCGGGCGCCCGAGCTCCTCGCCGATCACCTCGGCCATGGCGTCGGGGGTCAGCCGGTCGGGGCCGAACAGGGGCAGGTTCTCCTGCCCCGTCCAGGACCGGTCGGCGAGGAGGCCCGCGGCGGCGCCCGCGATGTCGCGGGTCGCGATCGTCGCGAGAGGCTGGTCCGCCGCGCACGTCAGGTAGAACGCTCCCTGCTCGGTGATCGCGTCGAGCTGGCCGAGCAGGTTCTCCATGTAGAAGGGCATCGACAGGGCCCGGTACGCGGCGCCCGACGCGGCCAGCTCGGCGTCCATGGCGAAGGCCGCCGTCAGCACGCCGGCCGGCTTCGTCCAGCCGTGCCCCGCGCTCGAAACCCCCACGACATGCCCGACGCCGTGGCGGGCGACGGCGGCGGCTCCCGCCCGGGCGAAGCCGACGTAGTGCGCCTCGGCGCTGGGCGCCGCCGGGTTCGGCGGGACGAGCCAGAACAGCGCGTCGGCGCCGGGCAGCGCCCTGTCGAGCACGGCCGGGTCGTCGTGGGCCCCCTCGACGACCGCGACCCGCTCGCGGACCTCGCCGTCCAGACGCGAGGCGTCGCGGACGACGACACGGACCTCCTCGCCCCGGTCGAGCAGCAGGCGGACCAGCGCGCGGCCGATCCGTCCTGTGGGTGTGGTGACGACGATCATCGGAATCTCCTCCATCACGGACCTAACATGAACCTGAACTCCGGTTCCGAATGTAGCCACGCCCGCCCCGCACCGTCAACTACGATTGACCGACCATGGCCGTTTCCGAACGCCCGCTGCGCGCCGACGCCCGGCGCAACCGCGAGTCCGTGCTCGACGCCGCCGGCGAGCTGTTCGCCCAGCGGGGCGACGCCGTGCAGATGGATGAGATCGCCGAGCGCGCGGGCCTCGGCGTCGGCACGCTCTACCGCCACTTCGCCGACAAGCGCGCGCTGCTCGCGGCGATCATCGGCCGCAGGTTCGAGGCGATGACCGCCCTCGCGCGCGACGCCGACGGGGCCGAGGAGCCCTGGGCGGCGTTCGAGACGCTGCTGTACGGCTACCTGGAGGCCGCCGAGGCCGACGCCGCGTTCCGCTTCGCGCTCCTCGGCCCCGAGAAGCCCAGCTGGAACGACATCGCCGCGGAGAAGACGGACTTCTCCGCGATCACGGAACGCATCGTGCGCCGCGCCGTCGCCGCGGGCCGCCTCCGCGAGGACTTCCGCGCGGAGGACTTCGTCCTCGTCACCCGTGGCGCGATGGCGAACATGACGGCCGACGGCGCCTGGCGCAGGCACGTGGCGCTCCTGCTTGAGGGCATCCGCGGCACCGGGCACTGAGTCCGCAGCCGCCCGACCTCCGGCCCTGCGCCCGCCGCTGACGTCGCGCGACGTGAGCACCTGCCGCCTCAGGAAGTCGGGCCGCTCCTTGTGGTTGGGCACGAGGATCGAGCCGAGGTACACGCCGAACAGGCACTGGTGCACGAAGAGGAAGGCGACCGCCTTGCCGGCGGCAGCACGACGGACAGCGCCGCGAGTCGGGGCGCGGCCAGGACACGCGCTTCGTACATACGCCGACGGGACGGCCCGGAGTGTCCTCCGGCCGCCCCGTGGTTCGTGCCGTATGCGTCAGGCCAGGATGTCGCCGGGGGGCGTGGGCTCGGGCGCGGGGGCCGTGGGGGCCGGCGCGCAGGTGAAGCCCAGGCGGACGAGCGCCCTGCGGACCTCCTCCCCGGTGAAGTCCCTGCGGTCCTGCTTCGTGATGAGTGCTCCCACCTGCTTGACCGGGTAGAGCTTGCCACCGATCTTCGCGCACATCCCGGTGGCGGGCTCCGGCTTGACGCCCTTGGCCATCTGCTCCACTTCGCTCTTGATCAGGTCGAACGGGAATCGGGCGATCACACAGCGCATGAGGTCCTCACCAAAGGGTCGATGGGCGTTCGAAAGGGCGGCGGGCCGCCGTGGCGGCGGTTCGCGCGAACCGCGTCAGCCGTGCGAGCCCCGCCTGTTGTGCGGTCAGCCGCGTTCCGTGCGGCGACGGCGGCGGTCCTGGGTGCCGGTGGCGTCCTTCGCCTGCCCGTCCGCCGGGCGGTGCGCCGCGCGGCGTGAGCGCGGGTTCGGGACCCCGTACGAGTCGCGCGCCGCGCCGCCGCCGGCGGAGCCCGAGCGCCGCTGCCTGCTGCCCGGCCTGCCGCGCCGGCCCTGGGACGAACCGCTGCCGCGCGCGGGGCGCTTGGCAGGCTCGGGGACGGTGATCGTCACGGGGACGCCCGACGGCGCCTGCGCGCCGGTGATCCGGGTCAGTTCCGCCTCGCCCGAGCTCACCTGGGTGGTCTCGGCCGTGATGTTCGCGTCGGCGAGCAGCCGGGTCATCTGGCGCCGCTGGTCGGGCAGGACGAGCGTGACGACGAGCCCGGACTCGCCGGCGCGCGCGGTCCTGCCGCCGCGGTGCAGGTAGTCCTTGTGGTCGGCGGGCGGGTCGACGTTGACGACGAGGTCGAGGCTGTCGACGTGGATGCCGCGCGCCGCGACGTTGGTCGCGACCAGCACCGTCACCTGGCCGTCCTTGAACTGCGCCAGGGTGCGCGTGCGCTGGGACTGCGACTTGCCGCCGTGCAGGGCCGCGGCCCGCACGCCCTGCTTGAGCAGGTTCTTCGCCAGCCGGTCGGCGGCGTGCTTGGTGTCGAGGAACATCAGGACGCGTCCCTCGCGGGCCGCGATCTCGACCGTCACGGCCGCCTTGTCGAGGTCGCGGACGTGCAGCACGTGGTGCTCCATCGTCGTGACCACACCGTCCGACAGGTCTCCCACGTGCACCACGGCGTCGCTGAGGTAGCGCTTGACGAGCCGGTCGATGTTCGCGTCGAGGGTGGCGGAGAACAGCATGTGCTGCGCGCCGGGCGCGACCTGGTCGACGAGCGCCGTCACCTGCGGCAGGAACCCCATGTCGGCCATCTGGTCCGCCTCGTCGAGGACGCTGACCGTAACGTCGGACAGCACGCAGTCGCCGCGGTCGACGAGGTCGCGCAGGCGGCCCGGGGTCGCCACGACGACCTCGGCGCCCGAGCGGAGCGCGTCGGCCTGGCGGCCGATCGACAGCCCGCCGACGACGGTGGCCGTCCGCACGTTCAGGGCGCGCGCGTACGGCGCGAGCGCGGCCGTCACCTGCTGCGCCAGCTCCCTCGTGGGGACGAGGACCATCGCGAGCGGCCGCCGCGGTTGTGCCCTGCGGCCCGCGGTGCGGGCGACCAGGGAGAGACCGAAGGCGAGCGTCTTGCCCGAGCCTGTGCGGCCGCGGCCGAGCACGTCACGGCCGGCCAGCGAGTTCGGCAGTGTCGCGGCCTGTACGGGGAACGGCGCGGTCACGCCCTCGGCCGCCAGTGCGGCGAGCAGCGGCGCGGGCATGTCCAGTTCGGAGAAGTCCGTCACCGCGGGCAGGGCCGGTGTGACCGGCTCGGGGACGGTGAACTCCCGTACGGGAGCGGCGGGCCGGTAGCCCCGGCCGGCGCCCGCGCCACCGCCTCCGCCGGAGCGGCGCCCGCCGCCCGCGCGGGGAGCGGATCCGGACCTGCGGCCCGCCGTGCCCCGGCGGGAGGATCCGGACGAGCGGTTGTTCGTGCTGGGTGATCGGTTCAATGCAGAACCTTCCTCGATGCGGCACGTATCGAGGAATTCCCGGCACCGCGGACGGTACGAAGATTCGCAGGAACGAGCCGGGTACAGCAATGGGCGGCCCGGTCGATTTCGGCGAGGAATTACGGTCGGGCATGACCGGTGTCCTCCGTGCCGGAACGCGTCCGGACACGGAGACGCGGCCGGGGGCTGAGCAAGGCTGAGCACCCCGGCCGCGACGCGACCGCGCGGAAGATCAGGCGGGAACGATGTTCTCGGCCTGCGGGCCCTTCTGGCCCTGCGTGACGTCGAAGGTGACCTTCTGGCCCTCCTGGAGCTCACGGTAGCCCTGCGTCGCGATGTTGGAGTAGTGGGCGAAGACGTCGGCGCCGCCGCCGTCCTGCTCGATGAAGCCGAAGCCCTTTTCCGAGTTGAACCACTTCACGGTTCCAGTAGCCATGTCATATCTCCATTCGGGGCAGTTTCAGGACCACACTGTGCGGCCCTGCGTCGCCGCATGATTGCCCCGCCCGGAGATCTCGAAGATCGAGGATCTCGGAAAAACGAAAGTGCGCCCGCCAGCACATCTGTAGAAGGCCGACAAGCACACTCGAAGTCTTGGGAGTCTTGGGAACCACAACTGCAACTTCCATGAACGGTAGCACGCCGTGCGCGCGTGTGCGCGGAAAGATCTTCACGGGCCCGGGCGGCCGGCCGGGAGCCGCACCCGGGCCGGACGCGCGCTGCGCACGGTGGCGACGCCCAGGGCGAGCAGCCAGTAGCCGAGGAGCGCGCCCATCAGCGCCGTGGTGCCCCAGCCGTTGGCCGCGTAGAAGTTGCTGGGGTCGTTGCCGAAGAAGAGGGACGGCACGAACGCCAGGTTCACGGCGGCGAGCGCGTACGCCGTCCAGCCGGTCCAGCGCGGCAGCAGGCCGGCGCGGGAGACCGCGTGGCCGACGGAGGTCAGGAAGATCCCCAGCATCAGGCGGGAGATCGACCCGTACAGGATCCGGCTTCGAGGCCGCTGGAGACCAGCGTGACGGTCGCGTGGACCAGGCCCGAGGCGAGGGCCGTCGTGCCGGCCCACTCGTGCTCGGGGCTGACACGCCTCACCAGCTCGCGGAAGGACGTCACGAACACGACGAGGAGCCCGAGCGCGACGATGCCGACGAGCAGTCTCGCCAGTACGTTCGAGGCCGGCGGCGGCCCTGAGTAGAGGAAGTAGAGCGGCACTTCGACGATGAGTGCCGCCGCGGCGGCGCTCATCGTGGCGCGCGGGGCCGCGCCCGTCGCTGGGCCTGGGGACCGGACCCCGGGTGCACCTGCCACCACCACGAACGACTGTGCGACACGGGTGCGGGGCGGGCGCCACAAGCGGCCCGCTTCCCCATCTTCCCGGCGGAAGTGATCCGGCCGGGAATAATGAGCGAAAACGGTAGCCAACGGACAGGACGCAATGAATATCGGCCGCCCCCGTCGATCGAACAGCATGCGACAGGGCCGCGTTTCCACAGGCCCGGACCGCTCCGCGAACGACCAGATGCTCCGCTCGCTGCTGCGCAGGCGGAAGCAGCCCTTGACGGAGGCCGACGTCACCGTCACCAACACGGAAGAGATCAGCCGTGCGGTGTCGGCGGCGGCGCTCGGCAACATGATGGAGTGGTTCGACTTCGGCGTGTACGCCTACCTGGCGACCACGTTGGGGAAGGTCTTCTTCCCGTCGAGTTCGCCGGGCGCCCAGGTCGTCTCCACGTTCGCGACCTTCGCCGCCGCGTTCTTCGTCCGTCCGCTCGGCGGCCTGGTCTTCGGGCCGCTCGGCGACCGCATCGGCCGCAAGCGCGTGCTCGCCGTCACCATGATCATGATGGCGATCTCCACGTTCGCCGTGGGGTTCCTGCCCGGGTACGCGGCGGTCGGGTTCGCCGCGCCGATCCTGCTGCTGATCTGCCGCCTGGTGCAGGGGTTCTCCACCGGCGGCGAGTACGCGGGCGCCACCACGTACATCGCGGAGTACGCGCCCGACAAGCGCCGCGGCTTCCTCGGCAGTTGGCTCGACTTCGGCACGTTCGTCGGGTACGCGCTCGGCTCCGGCATCGTCACCCTCCTGACCGCACTGCTCGGCGCCGACGGGATGGTGGACTGGGGATGGCGCGTGCCGTTCTTCGTCGCGGGCCCGCTCGGCCTCGTCGGCCTGTACATGCGGCTGCGCCTTGAGGAGACGCCGGCGTTCCTGCGGGAGCAGGAGGCCGAGGAGGCCGCGGAGCAGCACTGGGCCGGCGCCTCCCCGGAGGCCGCCCCCGTGGAGGACGAAATCGCCAAGAGCGCACGGCAGTCGGGCAAGGGGCGGCTCAGGGAGATCTTCACCGGGCAGTGGGCGGCCATCCTCATCTGCATGGGGCTCGTCCTGCTCTACAACGTCACCAACTACATGGTGACGTCCTACCTGCCGACCTTCATGACGGAGAACGTGGGGATCGGCGACGTCACCGCGCAGCTGCTGATCCTCGGCACGATGGTGATGGTGGCCGTGACCATCACCGTCGTCGGGCGCTCCTCGGACCGGTGGGGCCGCCGGCCGATGTTCCTCGGCGGCTCCATCGCGATGGTGGTGCTGGCGGCGCCCGCGGTGCTGCTGATCAGGCAGGGCGGCGTGCTGATGCCCGCGATCGGCTGCGCGATCCTCGGGCTGCTGCTGGTGTGTTTCGCGGGCACGTCCGCGTCCACACTGCCCGCCCTGTTCCCGACGAGGATCCGCTACGGCGCCCTGTCGATCTCCTTCAACGTGTCGGTGTCCCTGTTCGGCGGCACGACGCCGCTGATCGCGTCCGCGATCGTGGAGGGGACCGGCGACGAGATGGTGCCCGCCTACTACCTGATGATCGCGGGGCTGGTCGGGCTCATCTCGACGTTCTTCCTGCACGAGACGGCGGGCAAGCCGCTGCGCGGCTCGGGGCCGATGGTGGAGACCGAGGAGCAGGCGCGCAGCCTGGTGGCGCGCAGCCGCACGGAGGCGGGGCGCCAGGCGCGTGACGTGTGGCTGAGGGTGCGGCACCCCGGCGGGCACCACACGGAGGAGTCCCGTCGCCCGGACTGGTGGGACGGCGAGTGACGGAAGCGGTGCCCGCGTCGCGCGGGTGCGCGGCGCGGGCACCGTCGGGTCAGTGCCTGCGCGCCAGCGCGGGGACGAACCTGTTCGCGTCGATCGTGCCGACGCCCGTCGCCATGTCGTACCCGGGCACGGCCTGGTAACCGGTGACGCCCGCGTACGAGTTGTCCGTGCCGTCCTTCACGTCCACGATGCCCGTGAAGGGGTTCCACGGCGACTGCGCCGCCAGGCTGTACAGCGCCCGGTGGATGTCGCCGAGGCGCCGGCCCGCCTGCTGGTCCGCGAGGGCGACGATGCCGGAGAAGAGCGGGCCGGCCTCGCTCGTGCCGCCGGAGACGCCCCAGCCGGTCTCCTTCGGGTCGTAGCTCGTGTACGTCCAGGCTCCGCCGTTCACGGCGGCGGACATCGACACGTCGGGCGTGCCGCGGCGGCTGCCGACGACGCGCCTGACGGTGTTCTGGTACGAGGGCCTGGCGAACACGTGCGACTGGCCGCCGCCGCCCGCGCCGTTGTCGTTGTAGACGCTGTCGGGTGCCGTGCGGTCGCCGTTGGCGTCGAGGTGCAACTGGGTGCCGCCGATCGATGTCACCAGCGGGTCTCCGGACGGCCAGGAGTTGACCGGCATCGTGTAGTAGCCGACGCCGTCCGCCGTCGAGTCGGTGGCGCCGCCGTCGCCCGATGAGGCGAGCACGGTCACCTTGTGCCTCTTGGCGTCCTTGAACGCGTACCGCAGCTTCTGGATGCTGGAGAAGTCGCCCTTGTCGAAGCCGGGGAAGGTGTTCTCGGTCGCGCCGAAGCTCTGCGTGATGACGTCGCCGATGCCCCGGTCGATGAGGCTCTTCTCGGCGTCCATCATCTCCGGCAGGCCGGTGACGCCCTCGGTCTCGGCGACGCCGGTCTCGACGAGGACGATGTGCGCGTCGGGCGCGACGGCGTGCGCCATCTGCACGTCGAGGCTGGTCTCGCCCGCCCAGCCGGTCATCGTCGCGTCCGTGGGGTCGAACTTCGGCACCTTGCCCCACTTCACGACGTCCACGTGCGTGCTCTTCATGCCGAACTGCTTGCTGTACACGTCGAGGTCGTGCTGCACGGTGGGCGAGCCGAAGGAGTCGACGATGACGATCGTGCGGCCCTTCCCGGTGATGCCCCGCCGGTAGAGGGGGTTCAGGTCGTACGCCTGCCGGTACTGCGTGGGCGTGTAGCAGGCGATGCCGTACTGGGCCTCGCACTGGGCGGTGGTGAGCGGCCCGCGCGCGCCGCGGACGGCCTGGTGGCCCGCGATGGCGGGCACGGGCTGCGGCAGCGCCGCGCTCTCGGCGCGGACGGCCGCGGCGCCGGCCGCCCCCGAGCCGGAAGGCGCGCCGGGCGCGGTCACCAGGGCGCAGGTCGCGAGGGCGGTGGCCCCTATGGCCAGCGCCGCGGCTCTCTTCCGGGGCTGAGCCGGGAGAACTCTGTGCATGGAGATGCTCCTTGCATGGAGTGGATCATGCCGACCGATCGGATGATCGATATGACGATCAGATCGTCAGGTCGGTCCCGGGACAAGGATCCGGGCGCCAACGGGCCGCCTGTTTACCCCTGTCAGCCGAATAATTTGCCGGTGCATGACATTTCTGTGACCCCGCGCGCGCGTCGGAGGGCCGGACCCGGCCAGGGCGGAGCCATGCCAGGGGGCGGCAGCGAAAGCACAGGAAAAGGGCAGGTCATCCCGGAGAGGTAAGGAGCAGATAAATTTTTGCCGCTCAGCTGATTGAGCCGGGCCGAGAAGGTCACTCGAACTCGGTCACACGCCACAGCGAAGGAGGTGGCCGAGATGGCGGCACATACGTCACCCGGCATCGATCAGCACCCGGACATCATGGCCCTCCGCGCCCACTCCGAGCGAGCCACGACCAACCCGGCGGCCCAGGCCGTCGAGGGTCTGGCCCTGCTGGCAGGTCTGTTCCTGGCGGCATCGCCGTGGATCGTCGGGTTCAGCGGCTTGACCACGCTGACCGTGACCAACCTGATCGCCGGCGTCGCGTTCACCCTGCTCACCATGGGGTTCGTCAACTCCGCCTACGAGCGCACGCACGGCATGAGCTGGGCCGCGCTCGGCATCGGCATCTGGACGATCATCGCACCGTGGGTCGTGTCGGGGAGCGTGGACACGACGCGCACGATCTGGAGCAACTGCGTCGTCGGCGGCGTGATGGTGCTCCTCTCCCTGGCCACGGGGGCCATGGTCGCGCGAGCCGCGCGAAGGCCGTGACCGCCGGCGTCTGCGCGGCGGTGTCCTGACACCGGCGCGGTGACGCGGCAGCAGGGTCCCCGGGAGCCGGCGGCACGTGTCCGTGCCGCCGGCTCCCGGCTGTTCCGGGCTCATGCCTCGCCGAGGCTCGCCTGCTCCAGGTCGAGGGCGCGCTGCAGGCGGCGCATCGTCGCGCCGCTGATCTCGCTGCTCTCGTAGAGCCTGTGCAGCTCCGACGTCTCCGCCCTTATCAGCACGCGGCGCAGGTCGCGGTCGTCCTCGTGGAGGGTCTCCTCGCGCGGGCCGTCCGCGTCCCCCGCGCCGTGGCCGTGCGCGGCGTCGAGCCTGCGCCGCGCCTGGTCGACGGCGGTGGGCGGGGCCGCGCCGAGTTCCGCCAACCGGTCGAGCTCGGCGAGTGCACGGCCCGCCAGCGCGCCGCGCACCCACGCCTCCTCGCGGACGGTGTGCTCGGGCTCCAGGGCGATCCCCGACCAGCGCACGACGGACGTGAGGCTGAACCCCTGACCGACGAGGGTGACCACGACCACGCCCGTGGTCAGCACCAGCACCAGCGCGCGGTGCGGCAGCGGCTGTCCCGCGTCGGTGGTCAGCGGGATCGACAGTGCGGCGGCCAGCGGCACGACACCCCGCGTCCCGGCCCACGTCACGACGGCCGGGACGCGCCACGACACGCGCGGCCTCCCCGCGCCACGCTCGCCGCGCCTGCCGCCTCGCACGTACTGCGTCAGCGCCGACATCGGGAAGACCCACAGCAGCCGCACGGCGAGCACCGTGCACGCGCACGCGATCACCCACAGCGGCCAGCTCCCCTCCGTGGCCTCCAACTCCGGCACCATGACCGGCAGCTGAAGCCCGATGAGGGCGAAGACCACGCTTTCGAGCAGGAACACGATCGTCCCGTAGACGGCGTGGGTCTGGAGCCTGATGCCCGGGCTGCCCAGCCGGTGGCCGGTGCTGCCGAGCACCACCGCCGCGACCACCACCGCCGTCACACCGGACGCGTGCGACTCCTCGGCCACTACGTACGCCGCGTACGGGGTGACCAGCGCGATCACCGTCTCCAGCGTCGGGTCCTCGGTGCGGCGGCGGATGAGCACCACGAGGCCGCCGATCGCGCCGCCGATCAGCGCGCCGCCACCGCCGAGCAGCAGGAACCGCCACGCGGCGCCCGGCAAGGACACGGCTCCCGCGGCGACCGCGCCGGAGACGGCGACCTTGAACAACACGAGGCTCGTCGCGTCGTTGAACAGGCTCTCCCCTTGCACCATCGTCTGCACGCGCGGCGGCAGCGAGAGCCTGCGTCCGAGCGCCGTGACCGCGACCGGGTCGGTGCTCGCGAGCACCGCGCCGAGGACGAACGCCATCGACGGCGACAGCGGCGTGAAGGCCGACGCGACCAGCGCGACCGCGGCGGCCGACGCGAGGACGAGGCCGAAGGCCAGCGCGGCAACCGGCCGCCACACGGGACGCAGTTCACGCGCCGAGAGCTCCTCGGCCGACGCGTGGAGCAGTGGTGGGAGCACGACCAGGCTGATGACCTCGGGCGGCACGCGCACGTCGGGCACCCACGGCGCGAGTCCCACGAGCAGGCCCGCCACCACGAGGAGGGACGGGGCGGGCACCTTCCAGTGCCGGGCGCCCGTCGCCACGGCGGTGGCGAGCACGACGAGGAGAAGGATGACGGTCAAGCTGGCCATGGGGCTCCCTGATCGGCTGACTGACGCGACAGAGAACAGAGAGCTGTCACGCCGCCGACCAGGCTTCCCGGCACACCGCAACCCATCTTACGGGTCGGCCGGTCCGTGCCCCTCCTGCCTGCGTGTGCCGGGATCAGCCGCGGGTTCGGCCGGCGGTTCGGCCGGCGGTGAAGTCCCGCAGGAGTTCGGCCAGCCGGTGCGGCTGGTCGATCGGGATGAGCGTGTACGTGTCGTCGAGCTCCACCAGGCGCGCGTCGGGGAACAGGGCGGCGAGCCGTGGGCCGTGCGCGCGCGGCATCAGCCTGTCCTCCTTCGCCCACACGACCAGCACCGGACGGTCGAACGTCCGCATGCCGTCCGCGTAACGCAGCAGGGTGGCACGGTCGGGCACCGACAGGACGTACGCGGCGAGGTCGCGGCGTACCAGCGGATCGACGCGGCCCGGGGTGAACCAGGCGTCCATCATCGCGCCGGGCACCGGGCGCCGGCTCATCCAGCCCCATCCCCCGGGCGCCCTGCGCAGCGCGCGGAAGCGCAGCCCCTCCATCATCAGCCGCACCGTGGCCGGTGCACGGCACGCGGCCGCCACCAGGCGGCCGGGCAGACCGGGCGGGTAGTTGTCGAACGCCTCGCACGCCGTGAGCACCAGCCGCCCTACGCGCGCGACGACCTCGGGCCGCCCCTGAGAGAGGAGGACCTGCGCGCCGCCCCAGTCGTTGAGGACGAGCGTCACGTCACGCAGGTCGAGGGCTTCGAGGAACTCCCCTACCAGCAGCGCCATCCCGCGCAGTGTGAGGTCGGCGCCGTCCCGCATGGGGATGCGGTGCGCGCCGAGCGGCAGCGTCGGGCGCACGCAGCGGAAGCCGGGGCCGAGGTCGGCGACGACCTCGTGCCAGACCGAGCTGTCCATGGTCAGCCCGTGCAGCAGCACCAGAGTCGGCCGCTCGCGCGGCTCGCCTGCCGCAGTCTCGCCCGCCGCCGTCTCGCCGTGGGCGGTGTCCTCGTACTCGATCGTGCCGGCCGAGAGCGTCACCTCGGGCATCGGTACCTCCGGGCTCGGTGTGCGAATGCGCCGACTCTGCCGGCCTACGGTAGGCCCGGGACCGGCGCGGGCCAACCAGCACCGCCGTGCCCATAGGACCGGGAAGGGGCGTGACGGGGATGCGGGCCGTGGTGTTCGAGGAGTTCGGCGCGGTTCCGGAGGTGCGCGAGGTGCCGGATCCGGCGCCGTCGCCCGACGGTGTCGTCGTGCGGGTCGGCGCGACGGGCCTGTGCCGCAGCGACTGGCACGGCTGGATGGGCCACGACGACGGCATCGCGCTGCCGCACGTCCCGGGGCACGAGCTGGCGGGCCACGTGGTGGCCGTGGGCTCCGGCGTCGCCAACTGGCGGGTGGGGCAGCGCGTGACGGTGCCGTTCGTGTGCGCGTGCGGGCGGTGCCCGGCGTGCGCGACGGGCGACCAGCAGGTGTGCGAGGCGCAGGAGCAGCCCGGCTTCACGCACTGGGGCTCGTTCGCCGAGTACGTGCCGCTGCGCCACGCGGACGCGAACCTCGTCGCCGTGCCGGGCTCGATGTCCTTCCTGACGGCCGCGTCGCTCGGCTGCCGGTTCGCCACCGCGTACCGCGCGGTCGTGGAGCGGGCGCGCGTCCTGCCGGGCGAGTGGCTCGCGGTGCACGGCTGCGGCGGGGCCGGCCTGTCCGCCGTGATGATCGCGGCGGCGAGCGGCGCCCGGGTCGTCGCGATCGACGTGGCGCCGCGCGCGCTGGAGCTGGCGCGCGAGTTCGGCGCGGCGGTGTGCGTCGACGCCGCGTCCGTGCCGGACACGGCGGCCGCGGTGCGCGACGCCACCGGCGGCGGCGCCCACGCCTCGCTCGACGCGCTGGGCTCGCCCGCCACGTGCGCGGCGTCGGTCATGTCGCTGCGGCGCCGGGGCAGGCATGTACAGGTCGGGCTGCTGCCGGGCGACGGCACGCCGCTGCCGATGGACCGGGTCGTGGCGTACGAGATCGACGTCCTCGGCTCGCACGGCATGGCGGCGCACGCCTATCCGCGGCTGATGCGGCAGGTGGCGGCGGGCGCCCTGCGGCCCGACCTGCTGGTGACGTCGGTGATCGGCCTGGACGCGGCACCGGCGGCGCTCGCGGCGATGGGCGAGCGGGTGACGGCGCCGTCGCCGTCACCATCGCCGTCACCGTCGCCGGGCATGACGGTGATCACGCCGCGTTCGGCACTGCGGCCGGACCTTGCCCCACCCGCCGGGTAGGGTCGGGTCCGCCGTCTACTACGTGGACATGACATATCAGCCGAGTTCGGGACAGGCATAACGGACACACCCGGATCCGGCATAACGGTACGGCAAACTCACCGCATCGATACGGCCACTATGAGTTTTGGCTTAATGCATGGCGGACACCGTGTGGGCCCGCGCTTTCCGGGCACGGGCACGACGTGGACGCTACCCCTGGAACCGACACGGCAGCGGCCGGCCGCACACGCGACTCGGCCGAGGAAGCGAACGGCGGCGGCAGACGCGATGCCCGGCCGCAGTCCTGCGCGCCCGCGCGAGCCGCCCCCGGCTCCGGCGGGTCCGGCGGGTCCGGCGGGTCCGCGCAGGACGGTGCGTCAGAGGGGGCCGAGGCGTCCGCCGTCGCCGGTACGGGTGGCGGCCCCGGGTCCGACGCCAGCGCCTCGGGCGAGTCGCACGGCGGCATGCCCGTCCAGCCGAAACTCGCGGCGCCGGGCGGTGGGCGGGGTTTCCCGTCCGCGATCCGGCGCAGCGGGCGGGTGCCGGGCGTCGACGGGATGCGGACGCTCGCCGTCGGGCTCGTGATGGTCTACCACCTGGAGCCGGGGCTGCTGCCCGGCGGCTCGATCGGGGTGGACATCTTCTTCACCATCAGCGGTTTCGTGATCACGCGCCTGCTCGTCGCCGAGTACGCGCGTACGGGCAACGTCGCCATGGCCCCCTTCTACTGGCGGCGCTGGCTGCGGCTCGTCCCCGCGCTGCTGACCGTGTGCGCGCTGTGCGCGGTGCTGGCCGGGGTGACGAAGCTCGCCGGGTTCGACGGGGCGTGGACGTCGCTGCTGCTGTCCGTGACGTTCCTGGTCAACCTCGTACGGGCGACCGAGCCCGGGCCGTACTCGAACGGCACCGCGCTCCTCGCGCAGAACTGGTCGCTCGGCGTGGAGGAGCAGTTCTACCTGCTCTGGCCGCCGCTGCTGCGCGCGCTGCTGCGCAAGGTGCGTCCGCGCACCGTGCTGATCTGGGCCGGCGTGCTCTGCCTGCTGCCGGTCGCCTGGCGGTGGCTGCTGTGGAACCCCACCGAGGCGCACCGCATCTACAACGGCACCGACACGCGCGCCGACCAGCTGCTCGCCGGGGCGCTCCTCGCGATCGCCGTGGCCAGGCTGCGCCACGACGACCCGCGGCTCGCGGCGCTGCGGCGGTGGGCCGGGCGGCTGGCCTGGCCGTGCATGATCCTGCTCGGGCTGATCGTGTGGCAGATCCCGGTGACGGGCGCGACGGCGTGGACGGAGAGCTGGTACACGGTCGGCTTCCTGGCCACGGCGCTGTTCTCGGCGGCGATCATCGCAGCGCTCGAGCTGCGGCCGCGCTCGGCGCTCTCCTGGGTGCTGTCGCTCGCGCCGCTCGCCTGGATCGGGCGCAACCTCAGCTACGGGCTCTACCTGTGGCACTACCCGCTGGGACGGCTGATGGCCGACCTGGGTGTGACCCGCTGGCACCTGGTGGCGACGCTGGCCGCGTCGTTCGCCGCGGCGACCGCGTCGTACTACCTCGTCGAACGGCCGCTGAACCGGCGCTGGCGGCGCCGCGGTCCCGGCGCGTCGCGTGAGCGCCGCGCGGCGGCAGCGGGAGCGGGAGCGGCGGGCGCGGGCCGCGACCGCGAGCGGGAGGCGGTCGCGGTGTCGTGACCCACGGCGCGCGTGCCGCTGCCCACGGGGCGGTGCCGTGACCCACGGCGCGCGTGCCGCTGCCCACGGGGCGGTGCCGTGACCCACGGCGCGGGGGCAGCGTCGGGGCGGGGTCCAGCCCGGGCGGACAGCACCGGGCGGGTCGCGCCCGGGTACACCACACCGGACAGGTCAGGCCCCGGAAGCACGGCGCCGCGCAGGTCCAAGCCGCAGCAGACGGCACCGGACAGGTCCAGCCCGGGCACACCACACCGCGCGGGGCCGAGCCGCAGCAGGCGGAGCCCCGTGGGACCGAACCACCGCAGGCGGCACCGGGCAGAGGACAGGCCCAAGCAACCCACACCGCGCAGGTCAGGCCCGGACGCACAGCGCCGCACAGGCCCGAACCGCAGCAGACGGAGCCCGGTGGGTGCGAGCCACCGCAGGCGGCACCGGGCCGGGGCCGGGCACACCGCACCCCGCAGGTCCGAGCCCGAGCGGTCGGCGCCGCGCAGATCTAGCCCGGCACACCACACCGCGCAGGTCAGGCCCGGACGGGCGGCACCGCGCAGGTCCGAGCCCCAGCAGACCGCACCGGACAGGTCCAGCCCGGGCACACCACACCGGACAGGTCCGAGCCGCGGCGGGCTGCGCCGGGCGGGACCGGGCCACCGCAGGCGGCACCGGGCAGAGGCCAGGCCCAAGCAACCCACACCGCGCGGGTCAGGCCCGGACGCACAGCGCCGCGCGGGGCCGAGCCGCAGCAGGCGGAGCCCCGTGGGACCGAACCACCGCAGGCGGCACCGGGCCGGGGCCGGGCGGGGCGCCCTCAGCCCAGGTCGTCGCGGAACCGCTCCAGCAGCCGCCGCGTGCCGGTGGCGGACTCGGCCATGGCGACCATGCGGTCCATGGCCTCCATGTGCTCGGAGACCTCGTTCTCCTCGTCCAGGTAGAGCGCGCCGGTCAGGTACTCGATGTAGACCATGTCCGGGATCTCGGGGACGTCGAACCTGAACAGGACGAAGGGGCTGTACGTGCCCGGGTGGTGGCCCGCCCCCAGCGTCGCTATCTGGAGGGTCACGTTGGGCAGTTCCGTCATCTCCAGCAGCCGCTCGACCTGTTCGCGCATCAGCTCGGGGCCGCCGACCGGCCTGCGCAGCACCGTCTCGTCGATGACGGCCCAGAACGTCGGGGGCGCCTCGGCGCGGGTGAGGAACGACTGGCGGCGCATGCGCAGGGCGACCTGGCGCTCGACGCGCTCCGGGTCGGGCTGGCCGACGGCGCCGTTGATGAGGATCTCGCGCGTGTACGCCTCGGTCTGCAGGACGCCGGGCACGAAGTGCGGCTCGTACTCGCGGATGGTCTTGGCGGACTCCTCCAGGCTCACGTACCCGCCGAACCAGTCGGGCAGGACGTCGTGGAACCGCTGCCACCAGCCGGGCTTGTTGGCCTCTTCGGTGAGCTCCAGGTACGCGGTGATCTCGTCGGGCGCCACGCCGTAGGCGGGCAGCAGCACCTGGAGGTACGGGATCTTCAGCGCGACCTCGGCCGACTCCATCCGGCGGATGGTGGCGACGGTCACATGCAGGAACTTGGCCGCTTCCTCGCGGCTGACCTTCGCGCCCTCGCGCAGAGCCCGAAGCTGTCTGCTCAGGACGAGTTGACCGATCGTCGGGGCAGAACGCGGCTCACTCATGCCCACCCCTCGTCCGCCGTCCGCGCTGAACCATTCCGGCAGTCTGACACAAGGGGATCGCCGGCGGACCTGCACGGTACACATTGTTCCGCCGCCGTTCGCGTGCCCGCCGCAACGCGATCGCGACGTGACCGGAGGTGATCGTTCCACGCGGGGGCGCCCGCGCCGCGGCTTCGGTGCCGGATATGTGCCGAGTACGTGCCCGGTACGTGCCGGGTACGTGCCGGGCAAGGTGAACCCGGGGCGTCGGCGGCGATACCTTGCAGTGGCCTGACGGTGGAGAGGGCCCTATAGGCTCGGTACGACAGACCCCGCGGCCAGGAAATCCCGGCAGGCCGCCGGTATGCGCACGGGGCCCGAAGCAGAGCGGAGTGATGCGGCGTGACGCGACCACGCGTGGGAGTGGCCGTCCTGACCATGGGGACCAGGCCCGTCGAGCTGCGCGCGCTGCTGGACTCCGTCGCCAAGCAGCAGGAGCCCGCACAGCGGATCGTCGTCGTCTGCAACGGTGCGCCGCTGCCCGAGCTGCCCGAGGGGGTCACCGGCGTGGAGCTCCCGGAGAACCTGGGCGTCACGGGCGGCCGCAACGCGGCGATCGCGGAGCTGCGGAAGACGGGCGACGTGGACCTGCTCGTCGATCTCGACGACGACGGCCTGCTGATCGACACGGACGTGTTCACCCGGGTCGCGGACCTGCACGAGGCGGACCCGCGGCTCGGCATCGTCTCCTTCCGCATCGCGGACGAGACCGGGTACACCGCCCGCAGGCACGTGCCGCGGCTGCGGGCGGACGACCCGATGCGGGGCGGCGAGGTCACCACGTTCCTCGGCGGCGGCCACTCCCTGTCGATGGAGATGCTGGCGGGGATCGGCGGCTGGCCCCAGGAGTTCTTCTTCGCCCACGAGGAGACGGACATGGCCTGGCGCGCGCTCGACGCGGGCTGGACGATCCGCTACGAGCCCGAGCTGGTGCTCCAGCACCCGCGCACCTCGCCCGCGCGGCACGCCGTCTACTACCGGATGACCGCACGCAACCGCGTCTGGCTTGCGCGCCGCAACCTCCCGGCCCCTCTCGTCCCCGTGTACCTGGGCACGTGGATCCTGCTGACGATCGCCCGCACGCGCTCGGTCTCGGGCCTGCGCGCCTGGTTCGGCGGCTTCGGCGAGGGCATGCGCAAGCCGTGCGGCGCGCGGCGGCCGATGCGGTGGCGCACGGTACGCAGAATGACGGCGCTCGGCCGGCCCCCGGTCATCTGACGCCCACTCCGCCGCCCACTCGGGCCCGCGCCCCGAACCGCCACCGCCACCGCCACCGCCACCGCCATGTAGCGTGGCGGCGGTTATCGTCCCCGGCCTGCCGGGCCGGGTGACCGGTCGCACGGAAGGGCAGGCGGCACATGCGGGCAAGCGGGACCGGATCCGGATCCGGTGGCGGACCGGAGAACGGGACCACGTCACGGCGGCGGATGCTCGCCCTGTCCACGGGCGCCGCGCTCGCGGTCTCGGGGCTGGCAGGCTGCGGCGCGCACGGGCACGGTCACGGGCACGGAAAGCGCGGTCACGGCCGCGCGCCCGGAGCCGGCGGTTCCGCGAGCACATCGCCGTCGCCGTCCGGCGCGGGCCGGGTGAGCGCGCCGCCCGCCTCGGGCGTCCTCGCGGCCAACGTCAACGAGT
Organism: Streptomyces sp. NRRL F-5126; assembly: GCF_000721265.1. Taxonomy (GTDB): domain Bacteria; phylum Actinomycetota; class Actinomycetes; order Streptomycetales; family Streptomycetaceae; genus Streptomyces. The sequence goes on from NZ_JOFZ01000001.1 coordinate 823,859, forward strand.
CCCTGGACAAGATCGACCACGCCGAGCTCGCGGCCGTCTCCGCGACGTGGATACGCGGCTTCTACCTGATGTCCAAGGCCGACCGGTCGGATCCGGCGGCCAGGACCGGGACGGCGAAGCTGCTCCAAGCAGCCTCCAACGGCTACGGGACCGTGCTCTCCACGAAGTTCCAGTACCACGGCACGCGGCTCCCCGAGCCCGGCACCGCGGCCATGGACACCGCCCTGGCCAGGCTCGACAAGGTGCTCGCCGCCGTGCTCGGCAAGATCGACATCCTCACCATCGGCAACGAGCCCTTCTACGAGACGAGGCCGGCCGACCGCGCCACGTCCCGCATCAACGACTTCTACGAGGCGCTCGCGCAGCACGCCGCGAAGTACCGCAGCGCCCACTTCGGCGCGCACTGCAAGACCGCCCTGTACATGGGCGCGCTCAACCGCCTTGAGGACCCCGCGTTCCGCAACGCGCAGACGAGGCGCTGGATGACCTTCGCGGCCGGAAACACCGACATCGCCGGCGTGGACATCCACCCGCACGTGACGAGCATCGGCGCGGCGCGCGAGTACACCGACTTCGTACTGCCGTACCTCCGCGCCGACCAGAAGTTCCTCGCCACCGAGTTCTCGCTGGTCAAGCTCTGGAAACAGCACATGCACGACCCGGTGGACGCCTCCTTCACCCGCGCCTACGGCACCCCGGCGGGCACGCGCGTGTGGCAGGTCATCCACGAGGCCGCCAACAACCCGTTCACGGAGGGGAAGTGGAACGACTTCCTGCTCTCCAACAGGTGGTTCGCGAGCCACAAGACGTTCCTCACCAACGAGATGGCGCGCCTGCGCGACACCGGCAAGCTCGCCGTGGCCGCCTACGGCATCACGCAGGGCGGCCCGATCCGCGACTTCGGCGCGAGCAGCTCGCCGTGGGTGCTCAACAGCGTGTTCTGCCCGTACGTCTGCCGCACGGCAACGGACGGCCTGCCCGGCCGCGACCGCACCTGGGCGACGGCCTTCAAGGCGGCGCAGGGGTAGCGCCCGGCGCGAGGTGCGTGCAGCGGCCTCAAAGAGGCATCCCAGAGGCGAGAGAGCTCAGGTCTGCGTGCCCCGGAACGCGAGATACCGGCCGAAGACTTCGTGGCTGTCGGGGGTGAAGCGCCAATCCAGAAGGGCCGACCGCAGCTCCGGCTCGGTCAGCCAGCCATGCCAGGCGACCTCATCGGGATCGGGGATCACGGCGTCAGGCAACACGGCCTCGTGCACGCCGAGCCAGTGAGGGCTCAAACCGCTTCGGTTGACGAACGTGAACAGCAAGCGCGGTAGCACACGGATACCCAGCTCCTCGGCCAACTCCCGTGCGGCGGCCTCTTCATAGGACTCGCCGACATTCGCGGCGCCACCGACCACGACCTCATGGAGCCCGGGGAACCGCGGCACCTGCTCCGACCGCCGGTGGACGAGGACCCGGCCGCTCTCGTCACGACACAGCGTCACGGCGACCCGATGCAGCCAGCCCTCCCGGATGGCCTCCCGACGGCTGACCACCCCCAGTACACGATCTCGACCATCGACGCGCTCCACCAGTTCATCCACGATGCACACCCTTGCAGAGCCCACCGACAACGCCGTTTCTCGGCCAGTCGCAGACTCGGACGAAGAGCATCTGCGCAAGGCGCCGGCGCCGGACAGGGGGCGCTCGGTCTGGTGGGGGTGCTTCCAGATCGCGGTGACGCCGTGCTCCTCGCAGTAGGCCCCGTGTTCGTCCTCGATGGGGAAGTCGTGGCCGCCCTTGTAGCACTGCGTCATCTGGCACCGCCTGGCAGGCAGCCCTGGTGTGCGCGGAGGAAGATCCGCACGCCGTCGGTGTCGTGGCGTACGCCGAGGTCGACGGCGCTACCGGTCGATACGGGCAGCCCGCAGTACGCGCATGCCGCGCCGCGGCGCTGTTCGTCGGACAGGGCAGGCTCTGTGAGGGGCACGGGTGGTGCGGGGGGTTCATTGCCCCGGCTTCGGGCCATGGTCGGCTCCAGGTCGAGAAGGACTGGTGACGACATGGTGGGCGGGCGACAAGGCCCCGACTATCACGGATTGTTGATAGCCGGGGCCAGAAGGTAGCGGGCTGTCAGGCGCCAAGCCAGGAGCCATACGAGAGAAAGGACTCCGGGAGTTGGCGCTTCGCTGCCTCCAGACCGGCGTACGTCTCCCGTACCGTCGCGTGATAGCGCGCCTGTTGAGGCGCGGACTTCCGAGCGAGGAGCAGGTTCTTGAACGCGCTGTCCAGCTCCCCGGTCCACATCTGTGCCCGGGCCAGCTCGGCATAGTGGTGGCTTCGCCGTGAGGCCGGCCAGTCCGCACCGAACCTGATCCGGCCGCCGACGGCCGCCGCATCCCCGTACTCGTCCAGCTCGGCGGACACGGACACCCGATGTACGGCCACATTCGTCGGCCCGAAGGACAGCCAGTGCACCCTGACGGCCTCGCCGGTGCGGTCGGCAAGCGTGTCCGCCTCTGCGAGGTGGCCATCCGCACGGGCCTTGTCCTGCGCTCTCGCGGCCATGACCGCGGCCCCAAGGTGCAACTGTCCGGTGACGACGTCGCGCTCTCGGCTCGGGTCGCTCTGCTGCAGTGTCGACAGGCCTAGGTCGACCAGGCGGTCACCGGTGCGGAACTGGCCCTCTCGTAGGTAGGTGAGGGCACGCATGTACCGGTACATACCGCCGATCACAGCGCTCGACCCACGCTGCGCCGCCCAGTCCATCCGGGTCAGCGCCATGCTCGCGAGGTCTCCGAACCCGAGCTTCGTGGTGACGTCGTAGGCGGTGCGGTACGTGGACGCGAGCAGCAGCCACCCCTGAGTGGTGGGCGACGTGTGCGCCGCAGTCGTCACCTCCTGGATGAGGCCGGGCACCTGGCCTGCCGCCTTCTTGATCTCACCCGCACGGACGTCGGCGAGCAGCTGCTCGGCATCGTCGGCCAGCAACTGGTGGGGGCGGGGGACGATATCGGGGTCGGGCCCGAGGTCGTACACGTCCAGCGCCTCGCGGATCGGCCGGATCAGAACGTCGAGTTCGTCGGCGCGCAGCTCACTGGCGTACGGCTGTCCGGTGACAGTGGCAACGTCCACGCGCATGGCACGCGCGAGACTGGCGATGACGTGGGGCGTCGCGGCGATGACCCCTTGCTCGGTCTTGGTCAGGGTGCTGTACGGCACCGTGGACAGGTCGGACAGAGCCCGTTGGGTGAGGTGACGTTCCAGGCGCAAGCGCTTGATGCGTGCGCCGGTGTGGTCATGCGGCAGAGCGTGCATACCGGCTCCTGTTCTGACTCGACACCAGAACGGTACCCGTCGGCGATGAACGCGTGCCCCTGCAAGGCCACCGCTCCAGGCAGCGCCGTGGCGCCTTCTGAGTACGCAAGCAGCGAGCCCATGTCGTCGCAGACATACCCCGGCGGACGCAGTCAGGCCGGCATGTGACGGGCGAGCTCTCGCGTCGTCTGCCGCAACGCGGCTGTACGCCCCCTTGCGTGAGGATCCGACGTCATTGGGAGATCGTCACGCTCGGCGCCCTCGACCGCCTGCCAGTTCACTTCGATGTTCGCCCTCTCGGCAAGGACGAGCGTCGTGGCGACGAACCCTTCGGACAGAGCGACCATCACGGCGTGCCCCGTCCTGCCGTGCCAGGCGAGCAGGGCATTGACGAACGCTGCGAACACGACGGGATCGATCTGGCACTCGTCTGCCTCCATGGGCCCGATACCGGACGGCAGACCCACTTCGGCCTGATGGGCGGTGACCTGGGTCATGAACAGCCGGGACGCGCTGTTGGACGGGTTCCACAGGGTCTGATCGCCCACGTCGTAGTACTGGCTCAAGCGGAACTCCCCGTACGGGTCGGATCAGGTGAGGATCACCTGACATTACGGGTAGCCGATCGACTGATGCATCGGTATTACGGGACACGACGGTCTGCCGGGCGGACGCATGTTCACGAGTACGGACCCACCCCGGCCCAGAGGGCCCTCACCCGGTGGACCGGGAGATCACCGAGTCGATGGTTGCGACACGCTCGGGCAGGTCGGCGGCCGGGATGTCGATGAGCTCGTACCCGAACGCGCGGTAGCTCTGCTCGTGGATCTCTTCGAAGACCAGCGACTCGTGGTAGCTGATCCGGCGGGCCGCGGTGGGCTCGCAGAAGCCCAGATTGCGCACGAAGAGCACTTGCCGCTCGTAGACGTCCATGGAGGTGATGCGTTCGAGCTCCGCTGCCAGCGCCCGTGACACCGGCCACCCCAGGTAGGTGGCGAGCGCGTGAGTGCAGACCGGGGAGCGGTCGTACACCTGGACCGGGCTGGTGGTGACGGCCGTCTCCAACTGCCGCTGTCGTTGCATCGCGACGATCTCGTCGATGAAGGACGCCCGTGTCCACGGCTCGTCCACGCCCCGCGCCTGCGACCGCGCGATGACCGAGGTCGCCGCCTCCTCGACGACCTCGTGGCCAAGCTCGGCAAGGCGCCGCAGGATCGACGTCTTGCCCGCACCTGGCGTGCCCGTGAGTACGTACCGCCTCATTGATCCGTAAGCCTTTCGCTGGTGGTCACATTGGACACGCGTGCCGTTCGAACCTAGAACGGAACCCATGTCCGCATTCCGCCTGCTGCTCCTCTCCACGCTCGGGGCTTTCGCCAACTACGCGCCGCTGCTGCCCGTCGTCCCCGTCTGGGCCGCGCACGGCGGTGCCTCGTCGGCCGGGCTCGGGGCCACGACCGGTGTGACGATGGCGACGACCGTCGGGGCGCAGTTCGCGATGCGGCGGCTGATCCCGCGGTTCGGGCTGCGGCGCCTGGCCGCCGCCGGGTCGCTGCTGATGGGGCTGCCGACGTTCGGATACGTCGTCTCGGACGCGCTCGCGCCCGTGCTGGCCGTGTCCGCGGTGCGGGGCGTCGGGTTCGGGATGGTGACGGTGGCCGGGAGCGCGCTCACCGCCGTCCTCGTACCCGCCGAACGGCGCGGGCGGGCCGTGGGGCTGTACGGGGCGGCGATCGGCGTCCCGCAGCTCGTCGGGCTGCCGCTGGGGCTGTGGGCGGCGGAACACCTCGGTTTCACGGCCGTGTTCGTCGTCGCCGCGCTGCTCAGCGTGGCCGCGGCGCCGCTGGCCTGGGCGATCCGGGAGCCGGACGCCTCCGCCTCCGCGACGGCGACCGCCTCCGCCGACTCCACCGCGGCGCGGCCGGTCCCGCCGCACATGCCCGGCGCGGGGCGCGAGCTCGTCCGGCCCACTGCGCTGATGGTGGCCGCGGCGATCGCGCTCGGCGTGCTCAGCGCGTTCCTCGCGCTCACCCCCGGGGTCTCCTCGGCCACCGTCTCGGGTGCGCTGTTCCTGCTCCCGGCCGGGATCACGGCCGGCCGGTGGGCCGCCGGGCACTGGTCCGACCGGCACGGCGCCGGCGGGCTCCAGCTTCCCTCCGCCGCCGCGTCCGCCCTCGGCCTCGGCGCCCTGGCCGCCTCCGCGGCCGGCGGCTCCGCCGCGGGCGTCCTCGCCGGGGCCGCCCTCTACGGGCTGGGCTTCGGGGCGCTGCAGAACGACACGCTCAGCGTGATGTTCCTGCACACCGACGCGCACCGGGCGGGGACGGTGTGGAACGTCGCCTACGACGGCGGCACCGGGATCGGCTCGTTCGGCGGCGGAATGGTGAGCCACGCGACGGGCGTACCGGGCGCGTTCGCCACGGCCGCCGCCGTGCTCGCGGCCACGACGGCGGCGGCGGTACGCCGCAGGCGCGCCGCCGGGGGCACGGCGTCCGCGCACGAGGTCACGGCGGCGTCGGCGAAGGTACCCCGGCCGGGTGGCGAAGCCAGTACGTGTTCGCGAGATCGACGATGAGGAGGGCAGAGGGCTGCCGGCGAACGTGGCCCAACACGACGCCGGCCGGGTTCACGGGGTCGCCGCGCCGGCGTCACGGGTCCCGAGGGTCAGTGCCCGGGTGAGTGCGGCGCGGATGTCGTCCGCCAGGGTGCGCGGATTGTTGCCGAGGCGTTTGGCGGTCTGAAAGCAGGCAAGCGCGATCTGGCCGGCGAGGACGGCGGCTGCTTCATCGGATCCGCGTCGGATGAGCAGTTCGCTCAGCTTGTCCCCGAGCTGCTGCATCTTCACGGCGTCGCGGTCGCGCAGTTCCGGATGCTGCTCGATCAGCGCGAAGTGGCGCGTGTAGGCCGCGGGGTCGGCGGTCGCCCGGGCGCACAGGGCGAGCAGGACCGGGCCCAGCTGCTCGACGGCCTCGGTGACGCTGCGCGGAGTCGGCGCGCGGTCCGCCCGGCCGGCCTCGGCGACCAGGTCGAGCAATTCCTGCTCCCTGGCGAACACGACCTCCTGCTTGTCGCGGAAGTGGCGGAAGAACGTGGTGCGTCCGACCTCGGCGCGTTCGGCGATGTCGCCGACCGAGACGCCGTCGAAGCCGTGCTCGTGGAACAGCTCCTGGGCAGCCTCGATGATGCGCTGCCGCGCCTGGCGCTGCTTGCGTTCGACAAGAGGCCGCGACGAGGTCATGCACGCAGCATACCCCGGGCGGTTGCCGTACCGTACGGAACTGGGTATCTTTTGGTACGCAGTACCAACACGAACGGAGAATCAGATGATGCGCGAACTGACCACGGAAGACCACCGGGCCATCGACCGGACCCTGGCTCTGACAGGGCACATCTTCGACCGGGGCGAGCTGGACCGGCTCGATGAGATCTTCACGCCCGAGGCCGTCTACGACCTCAGCGACGTGGGAGCCGGTACGTTCGAGGGCATCGCGGCGATCAGGGACGGCGCCGTCGCACTCGGCGCGGGCAACCCCGTCGCGCACCACATCACGAACATCGTGATCACCGGTCACGAGGATGACCGCGCCACCGCGCAGTCCAAAGGACTCATCATCATGGCCGACGGATCCGTCGGCAGCGTGACGCACCGCGACACCCTGCGGCGCGAGAACGGCAGTTGGCGGATCAGCCGGCGCGCCATCCTGGCGCAGCGCACACCGCTCGGCGGCCTGCACCTGACGCACGCGTCCGAGCGCTGAGCGTGCGCTCCGCCCGCGGGGACGGAACCGCGCCCGGCCCGCCCGCCTCAATTCCCTTCGCTCGCCCGACGAGGAAAACCCCATGACCGAGCCGCTCGTCATCACCCGGATCACCCACAGCTGCCACCTGATCCAGATCGGCGGCCTCACCGTGCTGACCGACCCCTGGTTCTCCCAACGCGCCTTCTACCACCCTGGCGAACCGATCGCCCTGCGGCCCGAGGCACTGCCGCGCCTCGACGCGGTCGTGATCAGCCACGAGCACTACGACCACTGCGATCTCGATACCTTCAGCCGCTACCCCCGCAAGGACGTGCCGCTGCTGGTCGCCGGACCGGTCCTCGGGAAGGCCCGTAAGGCGGGATTCAGCGACGTCCGCGCGCTCGACCCGTGGCAGTCCGCGCGGGTCGGCGACCTGACCGTCTCCGCGGCACCCGGCAAGCACGGCGTCCACGAGGTCACCTACGTGATCAGCGGCGGCGGGCGCAGCGTCTACTTCGCCGGAGACACCCTGCTCATCCCGGAGCTGCACACCCTCACCGACCGCTACGGCCCGCTCGACGCCGCGCTGCTCCCCGTCAACGGCCTGCGCACCCGGATACCACGCAGCAGGCAAGTCGTCATGAACGCCGAAGAGGCCGCCGAACTCACCGCCCGCCTCCGCCCCAAGATCGCCATCCCACAGCACTACGCCTTCACCGGCGGCACCGTGGGCGACGCGCTCTTCCTCAAGAGCGACAAGGATCCCGCCCTCTTCGTCGACGCCGTCCACCGCCTCGTCCCCGACGTCCCGGTCGAAGTCATCAACCCCGGCGAACCACTGACCATCCCCCACTGACCCGAGCCGGCCGCCCGGCACGGCGATGAGATTTTCCGGCCCGGGGAGTCCCACCCTCGTCATCACCGTCACCATCACCGGATCGCCGGAGGCAATACGTGAAGCAGCTACTGAGGGTGCAGAACTTCAACGTCTCGAGTGACGGAATCGGCGCCGGGGAGGACCAGACCCTGGAGCGGCCCTTCGGCCATGTCGACCCCGAGAGGCTGTTCGCCTGGGCCGGCGCCACGGCGAGCTGGCCCATGCGCAGCGACCCCGGCGGGAGCCGTGGCCTGGACGACTACCTCACGCGGGATTACGGACGCAACATCGGCGCCGAGATCATGGGACGCAACAAGTTCGGGCCCCAGCGCGGGCCCTGGCAGGACGACGAGTGGCGCGGCTGGTGGGGCGACGAGCCCCCGTTCCACTCGCCCGTGTTCGTCATGACGCACCACGAGCGTCCGTCGCTCACCCTCTCCGACACCACGTTCCACTTCGTCGACGGCGACCCGGCCACGGTCCTCGAACAGGCGCGGGAGGCCGCGCGGGGCAAGGACGTGCGGCTCGGCGGCGGGGCCACCACCATCCGGGAGTTCCTCGACGCCGACCTCGTCGACAGCCTGCACGTGGCGGTGTCGCCGATGAAGCTCGAAACCGGGGTGCGCCTGTGGGAGTCACCCGACGAGCTGCTCGACCGGTTCCATCTGGATGTCGTGCCGAGCCCGAGCGGAGTGACGCACTACCTGTTCTGGCACCGTAATCTCTGACTAGAGTCAGGCAATGGACGAGACGCAGATTCAGCAGGTGCGGCGGTTCAACCGCACCGTCACCCAGCGCGTGGGCGTGCTCCACGATCACTACCTGGGCCGCGACCGGCCTGTCGGCGAGGCGCGGCTGCTGTGGGAGATCGGCGGGCACGGGCAGGACGTGCGGCGGCTGCGTGAGCGGCTCGGGCTCGACTCCGGGTACGTCAGCCGGCTGCTGCGGTCCCTGGAGGACGACGGCCTCGTCGTCGTGGAGCCCGTGCCGGGCGACCGGCGCGTGCGGAGCGTGCGCCTCACCGAGGCGGGGCGGGCCGAGCACGCGCTGCTCGACGCCCGCAGCGACGAACTCGCCGGGTCGCTGCTCGAACCGCTCAACGCGGGGCAGCGCGCCCGGCTCGTCGCCGCCATGGCCGAGGCCGAGCGGCTGCTGACGGCCGCGACCGTCACGCTCGACGTCGTCGACCCGGCCCACCCCGACGCCGAGAGCTGCCTGCGCCACTACTTCGAGGAGCTTGCGGAACGCTTCGAGACGGGGTTCGACCCGGCGCGCAGCCTGCTGCCCGACGCGGGCGAACTCCGGCCGCCGCGCGGCCTGTTCCTGGTGGCCAGGCTGCACGTCGAGCCGGTCGGCTGCGCCGGGCTGAAGCTCCCGGCGGGCGCCCCCGCCGAGATCAAGCGCATGTGGGTGGCGCCCCGCGCCCGCGGACTCGGGCTCGGCCGCCGCTTCCTCGCCGATCTTGAGGCGCGCGCCGCCGAGCACGGGCGCGAGGTGCTGCGGCTGGACACGAACAAGACGTTGTCCGCGGCGATCGGGCTCTACCACTCCGCGGGGTTTGAGGAAGTGCCCGCCTTCAACGACGAGCCGTACGCCCACCACTGGTTCGAGAAGCGGGTGGCGGCAGCGGGCCGCGCCTTCCCGTGCACGTAACACGGCTGGGCTGAAAGGGACTTGAGACGCCGTCCCGGCGTGGGCTAGGTTCGGTGGGTTAGGTTCACCTAACTTCGTCGTACCGGCTGAGGGGGAGGCGCTGATCGTGGTGTTGTTGCGACGCAGTACGCGCGTCGGGGCGGGGGCCGTCGCCGTCGCGCTCGGGGCGGCGCTGGCCGCCTGCGGCGGGAGCGGGAGCCCCGGCGGGGACGGCGGCGGGGGCGGGGCCGCCGCCTCCGGGAGCGGCGCGCACACGCTGAAGACGGCGATGGGCAGCGTCACCGTGAGCGCCCATCCGCACCGCGTCGTCGTGCTCGACACGGACGCCCTGGACTCCGCCGTCACCCTCGGCGTCACGCCCGTCGGCGCCACCAGCGTCGCCGCCGGGGCGCCGCTGTCCACGTACCTGCCGAAGTCGCGGCTCGCGGGCGTGCGGTCCGTCGGCGTCATCGGCTCCCCCGACCTGGAGGCCATCGCGTCCCTCAAGCCCGACCTGATCCTCGGCAGCAAGGCGCGCGACGGGAAGAGCTACAAGGAGCTCTCGAAGATCGCGCCAACCGTCTTCACCAACACCACGGGCCCCACCTGGCGCGCCAACTTCACGGTGCACGCCCGCGCACTGGGCGAGACCGCGCGCGCCGCGCGCGTCGAGCGCGACTACACGGCGCACGTGCGGCAGGTCGTGCACGCGCTGGGCGGGCCCGCCAAGGCCAAGGCCACCAAGGTCGGTTTCGTGCGGTTCGTGGAAGGCGCCGACATCCGCCTGTACCTCAACGACACGTTCGTCGGCTCGATCTTCCACGACCTGGGCCTTGGCAGGCCCGCCGACCAGGACAAGAACGGGTTCTCGCTGGACGTGAGCCCCGAGCGGATCGACAAGGCCGACGCGGACCTCCTCTTCTACTCGACGTACGGCGACCCGAAGAAGGCCGGGGAGACCGCCGTCGTCGCGGGGCCGCTGTGGCACGGGCTCACGGCGGTGCGCGCGGGGCGCGCGTTCCGGGTGGACGACAACCTCTGGATGCTCGGCATCGGGTACACCGGCGCCGGGCGGATCCTCTCCCAGATCGAGTCCGACTGGTCCAAGGCGGCGGCCGCTCCTGCCGGGACCGGCTGACGCGCATGTCCCCGGCCTGCGGGCCGAGCGCGCCCCGGGACCCCGCCCCGGACGCCGGTGGCGGGCCGGGGGCCGCCCGCGGCCCGTACCGAGCCGGGCGCCGCCCGCTCGCCCGGTGCAACGCGGAACTGACACCCCGACCTGCGGTAGCGGGCTGACGCCACCGTGCCCCGCCACCCGCGCGGGGCCGGGCCCCGCCCCCTGGCGGGGGCTGAGGCAACCGCGCTTCGGGCGGGCGATGCCGGGCCGGGAAACGGCCATTGGTGGCGGGCCCGGCCCGTTCAGGCGCGCAGGGCGCGGCCCCAGATCTCGGTGGCCCGGCCCGTGCCGACGGACGGCACCTGCGTGTCGTCCGCGCCGGCTGTGCCAAGGCGCACCCAGCCCCACGAGCGCAGCGCCGCGAGCGCGCCCGCGTTGGCCGGGTCGACGCGCGTGACGGCGAGCGCCGCGTCCGTGCGGGTGAGCAGCGCGTCCAGCAGCCGGCCCGCCACGCCCGTACGCCTGAACGGGGGACGTACGGTCAACTCGGCGAGCGCGAACACCTGGCCGGAGACCGTCAGTTCCTCCACGTCCCATGGCTCGTCCGAGCCGAGCCCGCGCCACCAACCGCCCGACCTGTCGATCAGGTACCCGTACGCGTGGCCCGCGGTCCTGCCCGCCGCGCCGGCCACCACCATGTCGAAACCGTCCCTGGTGAAGGCGCGGTTGAACGCCTTCAGGAACGCCTGCCGGTCGTCGTACTCCGCGCCGTGCGCCCGCCGGTACGTCTCGATGAACTCGTCTGCGAGCTCTTCCTGCTGCTGCTCGGCCTGCCACCTGCTCAGATGGCGCAAGAAGACTTCTGCCACGTGAGGTTGTCCTCCCACCTGGGCCCGTGCGGACCGTGAACGTCTGCGTCCATCGTCGCAGGACGGACGGCGGCCGGGAAACCGCAGCGGGGATCTTTCACAGCGCGATGGGGGTTCTTCGTATTGACATACAGTGACGTTCGGCATGCTTGCCGTCACCCGCCGTGCACGGGGCGGCTATTGTGTGCGGGACGGCGCGGGACTGCTTCACGAGACCGCTTCGGGTGTCGCAGGACAGCTGAGGGACACTTGACCCACCGGGTGCCGCGCCGGCACCCGCAACAACAGGAGCCGCCGAAAGGCCCGTACACCTCGTACGGGCGGGCGGCCTCGTACCGCGAAGGGCTCGTCCATGTCTCTGCCGTCCGTCCGCCCCCGCCTCCGCCGCGCGCTGCGCGGCGGGCAACGGCCGGCGGCCGCACTGCTGGTCGGGGGACTGCTGCTGGCCGGCTGCGGCACCGCAGGCCCGGCATCCGTCCACCACGACGCGGCGGGCGACAAGTCGGCGGGCAGTCCCGAGTCCGACGCGGACGGCGGACGCGGCGGGCACGGCGGCCAGGGCGCGCAGTCCTCCGACGACGGCAAGGGGAACGCGAACCGCTCGGAGACGCGCTCCGCGCTGACCGCCCGCATCCCCGACCAGTCCGCGCCCACGCTCCCCGGCGTCGGCCCCCTGATGACCGGCGAGATCTCCCCGTCGACCCGCCAGGCCGTCCTCGTGACGGGCGCGGACAGCGACACCAACACCGCCACCTTCCGCCTCTACGAGCGCGACAGCGCGGGCTCCCCTTGGCGGCCCGTCACCGACGTGTGGCGCGCGCACAACGCCCTGCACGGCTGGACGCGGCACCACATGATGGACGACCGCCGCTCGCCCGTGGGCGTCTTCTCGCTCACGGACGCCGGCGGCAAGCTCACCGACCCCGGCACGCGGATGCCGTACGACCACAGCTTCCACTTCACGGCCTACGGGTACGGGTTCCACGGGGAGCCGCTCTCGGGCGCGTTCGACTACGTCGTGGCCATCAACTACAACCGCGACCCGGGCACGAGCCCGCTCGACAAGGACAAGCCGATGGGCGACGCGCGCGGCGGGGGCATCTGGATCCACGTCGACCACGGCGGGCCCACGCAGGGCTGCGTCTCCATCTCCAAGGACCACATCAGGAAGCTGCTGCGCCTGCTCGACCCGGCGAGCCACCCGGTCGTGGTGATGGGCGACGCGGCGTCACTCGCGCGCTGACGCCTCGGGTTGCGATGGTGGGGGCATGCGCGGACGCGAGGCACGTGACGGCGGACCGCCCGGGCCCGTCGGCACCGAGCCCGTCGTCCCCGAGCCGCCCGGCGGCCATCTGCGGCGCCCGCTGCTGACGCAGCAGTGGCGTGACCTGGCCATGCTGCACTGGGCCGTCGATCCCGAGGCGGTGGCGCCGCTGCTCCCCGCGGGGACGGTGCCGGACGTCTTCGACGGCGCGGCCTACGTGGGGCTGATCGCGTTCCGGATGCACCGGGTGGGGTTCTTCCGGCTGCCCGGCGTGCCCTACCTCGGCACGTTCCCTGAGACGAACGTGCGGCTGTACTCCGTTGACGGGCGCGGCCGGCGCGCCGTCGTGTTCCGGTCGCTCGACGCGTCACGCCTCGTCCCGGTGCTGGTGGCGCGCGCGTCGCTGCGATTGCCGTACATGTGGGCGCGGATGCGGATCAGGCAGGACGAGCCCGGCGTGTTCACGTACACCAGCGGGCGGCGGTGGCCGGGTCCCGTGGGCGCCGCCACCCGGATCGGCGTCCGGGTCGGCGAGGCCATCGCGGAGCCGACCCCGCTCGAACACTTCCTGACCGCGCGCTGGGCGCTGCACACGACCGTGCTCGGCCGCCTCATGCACCTGCCGAACACGCATGCGCGCTGGCCGCTGCACCGCGCGGAACTCCTCGACTGCCGCGAGACGGTGATCACCGCGGCCGGGCTCCCGGCGCCGGTGGGCCCCCCGGCGAGCGTGCTGTACTCGCCCGGGGTCGCGGTCCGCTTCGGCCACCCGGACCTGCGGGCGGGCGGCGGACGGCGCTGAGGGGGCCGTCCGCATCGCGGACATGGGCGGGCCCTGCCGTGGGGTGTCCCCTTCCCTACCGGTGCGTGCGGAGTCCGTCGAGGATGAGTGCGAGCATGCGGGGCGACCGGTCTTCGGGTCCGGACGCGGCGCGCCAGAGTGCACCGGTGAGCTGGAGGAAGTCGCCGGGGTCGGCGTCCGCGCGGATGGTTCCGTCCTTCTTGCCCGCGTCGAGGAGCTGCGTGATCGCGGCGATGACCGGCCCGTAGGTCTGTTCGGTGATCGCCTGGTGCGCGCCGGGGCTGAGCGCGTCGCCGAGGCCGTGCTTCCTGCGCATCGCCTCGACGAGGTCGGTCGTCCAGTGGCGGAGCGCTTCCAGCGGCGGCTTCCCGGACAGCAGCCCGGGCACGGTGCCGGTAATGCGCGCGACCTCGTCCTGGTAGACGGCGAGAGCGAGTGCTTCGCGGGTGGGGAAGTTGCGGTACAGGGTGCCCGGGCCCACACCGGCGCGCTGGGCGATCTGGTTCATCGATGTGCTGCCGTCTGCCGCGAGTGCCTCGCGGGCGGCGGCGAGGATGCGCGCCCTGTTCTCGCGGGCGTCCGATCGGACCACTGGACCTCACCTTGCCGAGTGCCACCTTGCTATGTGGAGACCTCTCCACTACGTTATTCGGAGAGCTCTCCACATAGCTTAAGGAGCACCATGCGATACATCAAGCTCGGCACGACCGGCCTGGACGTGTCCCCGATCGCGATCGGCGCGATGACCTACGGCGAACCCGACCGCGGCCATCCCGTCTGGTCGAAGTCCGAGGACGAGGCGCGCCCGCTCATCGAGCACGCGCTGGCGGCAGGCATCAACTTCTTCGACACCGCGAACATGTACTCCAACGGGTCCAGCGAGGAGATTCTCGGCCGTGCGCTCAAGGACTTCGCGGACCGCGACGACATGGTGATCGCGACCAAGCTCAGGCATCCGATGCGGCCAGGACCCAACGGCCGCGGCCTGTCACGCAAGGCGATCATGACGGAGGTCGACCACTCCCTGCGCCGCCTCGGCACGGACTACATCGACCTCTACCAGATCCACCGCAACGACCACGCGACTCCGTGGGAGGAGACCCTGGAAGCGCTCAACGACCTCGTGAAGACCGGCAAGGTCCGCTACCTCGGTGCCTCGTCCATGCACGCGTGGGAGTTCGCGAAGGCGCTGCACCTGCAGAAGCAGAACGGGTGGGCGCGGTTCGTGTCGATGCAGGACCACTACAACCTCCTCGCGCGGGAGGAAGAGCGAGAGATGCTCCCTCTGTGCCGGGACGAGGGCGTCGGCACGATCGTCTGGTCACCGCTGGCCCGGGGCCGCCTGGCCCGCGCGTGGGACGACGCTCGCTCGTCGGTGCGCTCCGAGACGGACGGGGCGTACGCGGACCTGCTCTACTCGCCCGCGCAGGAGGCGTCCAACCACGCGATCATCGACGCGGTCGGGCAGGTGGCGGCCGCTCACGGCGTCAGCCGCGCACAGATCGCGCTCGCCTGGCTGCGCCGCCGGCCCGTCGTCACCGCACCGCTGGTCGGCGCCGGCTCCATCCGGCAGATCGACGAGGCCGTGGCCTCCCTCGACGTCACGCTCACCGAGGACGAGGTGCGCGGCTTGGAGGCCCCGTACACGCCGCGGCACGACTGGCAGGGTGTGTCGGACGAAGCCGAAATGGAGGCCATCCGCAGGCGTGTGCCACAAATGGCGCTCTCCTGAACCACGTCGCCGCCCCGTCGCGCACACGGCGACGGAGCGGAGACGGTTCGGCCGGATGAGAGACGCTCAAGCGGCGGCGGACAGCATCCGCTCCGACACCTCCCACAGGCGTGCGGCGCCGCACGGGTCGAGCGCGTAGCGGGCGACCTCGGTCATGCTTCCCGTGCGGCGGTCGACGGTGACCGCCTCCTGGCAGTCGGCGAAGTAGCGTCCGCTGACGCCCTCGACCACAGGGGATGCGGCCAGCAGGACGGAGGTGGCTGCTCCCTGCTCCACGGTCTTGATCAGTTCCGCCGGCACCCGGCCGCTGCCCTTGCCGGCGGTGTGCCGTTGGAGATTGGTGTAAATCGCCCCCGGCATCAGGGCATTCGCCGTGATGCCGTCGCCCGCCCAGCGCCGGGCCGCTTCGACCGCGAAGAGGACATTGGCCGTCTTGGACTGGCCGTAGGCCAGCCAGGGGTCGTAGGGGCGGAAAGCGAAGTGGATGTCGTCGAACACCACCGGCGACAGCTGGTGCCCCGAGGAGCTGACGACGACGATCCGGCCGTCCCCCACGTCCGCGAGGGCCGGCCGCAGCCCGGTGGCCAGGGCGAAGTGCCCGAGGTGGTTGACGGCGAACTGCGTCTCCCAGCCCTGAGTGGTGCGGCTTTCGGGGCAGGCCATGACACCGGCGTTGTTGACCAGGATGTGCAGCGGGCCACGCCAGGCGCCGGTGAACGCGGCCACGGAGACGGGGTCGGCCAGATCGAGGTGGGCAACGCACACGTCGGCATCCGGCTCTTCCGCGACGATGTCCTTCGCCACCCGCTCTCCGGCACCGGTGTCCCGCACCGCGAGGGTGACGGCAGCGCCCGCCACCGCCAGGGCGCGTGCGGTCTCGGCGCCGAGTCCGGACGACGCCCCGGTGACGACCGCCCGTCGCCTCGTCAGGTCGACGCCTGCGACGATGTCGGCGGCGGTGCTGGAGAAGCCGAACGGTGTGTTCGGTGTGCGCATGGGGAGACTCCCGGCATGAGACGGGTCAGGGGTGGGATTCACGGGATCAGCAGGCCTTCCTGCTCGGTCGGCCGGGTACCGCCGCGCCAGGGCAGGACTTCACCGAAGCGGACGAGTTCGCCGTACAGGGCGGGATCCGCCGACGTCGCCAGAGCCAGGTCGAGCACGGCTTCCGCCGCCTGCTTCGGGGACTGCGCCGCGCTGTAGTCGGTGAACCAGGGCCGGGACGCGGCGGTGTCGACCATGCCCGGGCAGACCGACGCGATCATGATGTCGTTCGCGAGGTCCTGCCCTCGACGGTCGGCAGCCACCGCGCGTACCGCGGCCACCTGCGCGACCTTCGACGGCAGGTTCAGCCACAACGGCCAGCCGGTCTCACGCGCGACGCCGCGGTGGATCGACGAACGCCACGACTCCACGACGTGCTCGACCTGATCGAGAGTGGCACCGTCGAACATGGGGTGCAGGCTCTCCGGGAGACGGCCGAGCGTACCGAGGCTGCTCGCCACGACGAGCAGGCGTCCGCCGGGTCGCAGGACCTGCGGGAACGAACGCAGCACCGCGTGGGTGCCGCCGTTGGAAACGTCGATGAACTCGTCGGCCTGCGCGGCTTGCGATACGTCGGGCCGCAGTCGGGCGGCGGCATTGGAGATCACGACGTCCGCTCCGCTGTGCCGTCCACGCAGTTCCTCTGCCAGAGCGGCGACAGCCTCGGGACGCGACACGTCCAGGACGCGGTCCTCGACGCGCGCGACAACCTTTGGCGACCGGCGGATCTCCTCGGCCGCGGCGGCGACCCTGCCCGCGTCGCGCCCTGTGAGGAGAACGGTGTCCTCGGCACGCATGCGGGCTGCCAGACCGGCTGCGAGCGCACGGCCCAGTCCTTGGTTGGCACCCGTCACCAGGGCGATTCGGGAAGTACTCATGCGTCAACCGTGACGGGCGAGGGTCCATGAGTCCAACGACAATAAGGCACCTGTGGTATGCGTATCCCTCATGGATATCCGCGACGCCTCCCTCACGGCTCTGAGAGTCCTGCGGGCCGTCGCGGAGAGCGGAACGTTCACCGCCGCCGCCGCGGCGCTCGGATACACGCAGTCCGCGGTCTCCCGGCAGATCGCCTCCCTGGAGCATGCCGCCGGCAGCTCCCTGCTGGAGCGGCACCGCGAGGGCGCCCGCCTGACTACGGCCGGGCGGACGCTGCTGCGCCGGGCGATCGTCGTACTCGACGAGATGGATGCGGCGGCACGGGAGTTGTCCGGGGCGTCGGCCGAGGCCGCCACCGTTCGGGTCGGCTGGCTTCCCGCAGCCGGTGCCTCGCTCCTGCCCCGGGCCCTGACCGAGCTGCGCCGCACCGACCCGGAAATCACCGTCGTGAGCCGGGAGGGCCTCACGCCGGCACTCGTACGCGCCTTGCGCGCAGGCAGTGTCGATCTCGCCGTCCTGGCCTCCGCACCGCCGTTTCGCCCACCGGACACCGAGTCGCCGCCGCTGGTGCTCACGACGCTGGCAGAACGCGGGCTGCGCCTGGCCCTGCCCGCCGGGCACCCGCTCGCCCACGGCACTTACGTGGACATAGCAGACCTGCGTGGCCGGCAGTGGATCGCGGGCCCGCCCGGTGAGGACCGCCACATGGGCGTCTGGCCGGGCCTGGACGAACGCCCCCACGTCACCCACACGGCGCGCGACTGGCTGGCCAAGCTCCAACTGGTCGCCGCGGGCGCGGGCCTGACGACAGTGTCCGTCCTCCACAGCGGCGTCGCACCGCCCGGGGTCAAGATCCTGCCCGTCCGCGGAGGCCCGCAAGAGCTGCGCCGGCTGCTGCTGGCCCGCCTGCCCGAATGCCCGGCCGACGCCGTCCTGCGGGTCGCCGAGGCGCTACGGACGGCAGCCCTGGCGGACGACGGCGCACCGTGAGCGGGCAGTCCGCCCGCGCCGGTGCCCAGCGGCCCAAGCCTGGCTCGGGCCCGCGCCGGGACCCTGCCGGGAAGCCCGGCCAGGCAGCGGCCGCCGGAGCCGCGCCGGCGGGCCGGAGGCCGCGCCATCACAAAGGCACGGCCAGGCAGCGGCCACCGCAAGGAGGTCCGGGCCGCCACCGGCGGGGCACGGGCCGGCCCGGGCCTACGCCCCCAGGCGCCGGCCCAGGCCGGGCCCGCGTCGCCGGGGTGGGCCTGGACGCTGCCATAGCCAGGTCAGCACCGGCCCAGAGCCGAAGCCGGCGGGGCACGGGCTGACGCGAGTCCGGCGCCATCTGCCCGGCGCCGGCGCGAGCCGGGCCCGCGTCACGGCGCCACCGGGCCCGACCCGGCCCGAGCGCGGCTCACGCAGCGCGGCTCACGCAGCGCGGCTCACGCCGTCGGCGGCTCTTCGAGCCTCGGGAAGAGCGCCGCGCCCTTCGTGACCGTCGTCCCCGCCGGCAGCCTGCCCCAGTCGGCGACCTCGGCCACCCGCTGGTCGGCCAGCGCGCCGAGTCCTTCCGCCGCGCCCAGGGAGTCCCACAGCTTCGCGCTGGTCCCGGGCATCACCGGGTTGAGCAGCACCGCGATCGCGCGCAGCGACTCCGCCGCCGTGTACAGGATCGTCGCGAGCCGCGCCCGTCCCTGCTCGGAGGTGTCCTTGGCGACCTTCCACGGCTCCTGTTCCGTCAGGTAGCCGTTGACCTGCTTCACGAAGTCGAAGACCGCGGCGATGCCGCCGGAGAAGTCCAGCTCGTCGCCGATGCGCCGGTCCGCCTCCGCCGCCGCCTTCGCCAGGCCGTCGTGCACCGCCTTCTCGGCGTCGCCCGCGGCCGTCGCCTCGGGCAGCTCGCCGCCGAAGTACTTGCCGATCATCGCGGCGACCCTGGACGCCAGGTTGCCGTAGTCGTTGGCCAGCTCGGAGGTGTAGCGGGCGCTGAGGTCCTCCCAGGAGAACGAGCCGTCCTGCCCGAAGGCGATCGCGCGCAGGAAGTACCAGCGGTACGCGTCGACGCCGAAGTGGGTGGTGAGGTCCTGCGGCTTGATGCCGGTCAGGTTGGACTTCGACATCTTCTCGCCGCCGACGAGCAGCCACCCGTTCGCCGCGACCTTCCCCGGCAGCGGCAGTCCGTTCGCCATCAGCATGGCGGGCCAGATGATGGCGTGGAAGCGGAGGATGTCCTTGCCGACGAGGTGCACGTCGGCCGGGAACGTCGACGCGAACCTGTCCTCGTCGGAGCCGTAGCCGACGGCCGTCGCGTAGTTGAGCAGCGCGTCGATCCACACGTAGATCACGTGCTTGGGGTCCCACGGGACCGGGACGCCCCAGTCGAACGTCGAGCGGGAGATCGACAGGTCCTGCAGCCCCTGCTTGACGAAGTTGACGACCTCGTTGCGCGCGGACTCGGGCTGGATGAACCCCGGGTTCGCCTCGTAGTGCGCGAGCAGCTTCGGGCCGTACTCGCTGAGCTTGAAGAAGTAGTTCTCCTCCTTGAGGAGCTCCACCGGCTTCTTGTGGACGGCGCACAGCTGCGTGCCGTCCTCGGCCTCGATGAGGTCGCCGGGGAGCTTGTACTCCTCGCAGCTCACGCAGTACGGGCCCTCGTAGCCGCCCTTGTAGATCTCGCCCTTGTCGTACAGGTCCTGGACGAACTCCTGGACGCGGTCCGTGTGGCGCTTCTCGGTGGTGCGGATGAAGTCGTCGTTCGCGACGTCGAGGTGTTCCCACAGGGGACGCCAGGACTCCTCGACGAGCTTGTCGCACCACTCCTGCGGGGTCACACCGTGCGCCTCGGCCGTGCGCAGGATCTTCTGACCGTGCTCGTCCGTGCCGGTGAGGAACCACACCTTCTCGCCGCGCTGCCGGTGCCAGCGCGTGAGCACATCGCCTGCGACGGTCGTGTAGGCGTGGCCCAGATGGGGAGCGTCGTTGACGTAATAGATGGGGGTGGAGACGTAGTACGTCTTCCCGCCTCGCGCTTCTGGTTCTGTGGCCGCCATGGACGAAATGGTATCCGGCGCGTTCCGGTGGGTCCGAATCGTTTCCCGGCGGATGGAGGGGCGGACGGTGCGCGCGGCGTCCCGGCCGGCCGGGACACGGCAGACCCGTACGGCGCGGTGGCCGGGCGCTTGCGTCTAAGGTTCGGTGCCGCGGGAGCAACCGCGCGGGGCCGATCGTTCGACTTCGTGCGCCGGGTTTCCGGCGGCAGTTGTCCGGTGGGGCGGTCGTGGCAGGGAGGCAGGGAGGTGGCGGTCCGGTGGCGAGCGGGGTGAGTGGTGCGAGTGGGTCGGATGATGCCGGCGGTGCGGAGCCGCCCTCGTGGGGCGAGGGCGAGGTGCTGCCTCCCGCGGCCCGCGAGCGGGTGGCGCGCGCCCACCGCGGCGGCACCTGGACCTCCGCCCTGTCGACGGGCGCGTTCGCGGCGGTGCGCTCGGTCGGCTTCGAGCCCGTCGGCCAGGTCATGGGGTCCGCCGTCTACCACGTCGACCGTGCCGGGCAGTACTGGGGCTACTACGACTGCCAGTACTTCGGGGCCGGCGTCTCGCTCTCCCAGGCGCCCGCCCCCGTCGTCCTCTCCGGCACCGGCGGCGCGAGCTCGCGGCTCGTCGCCGTCTTCGACGAGGCACGCCGCACGGCCCTGACCCGGCTGCGCGCGGAGTGCACGGCGCTCGGCGGTGACGGGGTGGTGGCGGCCGAGCTGACGATAGCGCCGTTCGCGACGCAGCAGAACTGCCTGGAGTTCAAGGTCATCGGCACCGCCGTACGGGCGCGCGGCGGGGTGCGCTCGCCGCGCCCGTTCACATGCCACCTCGACGGCCAGGGCTTCGCGAAGCTCGTCGACAGCGGGTGGGTGCCGGTGGAGCTGCTGATCGGCATGTCCATCGGCGTCACGCACGACACGTTCCTCACCGGCATGCAGGCCAACGGCTGGGACAACGCCGAGGTCGACGGGTGGACGGAGCTCGTCGGCGGCGCCCGCGCCGATTCGCGCCACCAGCTCGAACTGCAGGCGCGCTCGCGCGGCGGCGACGGCGTCATCCTCGCCAGCGGCTCGCTGCGGGTGTGGGAGCGCTCGTGCCAGCGCAGCGTGCTGAACGGCTCGGAGGCGCGGGACCGCATCGCGGAGTCCACGATGATCGGCACGACCGTCGCAGGCTTTCGCCGCCGCCCGGCCGAGCCGCGCACGCTGGCCGTGCTGCCGCTCGGCCGCCGCTCGGAACGGCTGCGGGCGCGGCTCGCGGCCGTGGCATCGTCGCCGTACGGGGACCCGCTGGAACGCGCGCGACTCGCGGACGAACTGCGGGAACTGGGGGACCAGGGATGACCAGTAGCAAAGAGGCTTTCCACACGACAGGGGTGACGACGACGTGAGCGGTACGCGACCGGAGTTCTCGCAGGAGGGCGTGCCCGAGGACGCCATGCGCAGGCTCTCGGAGCTCCAGCCGGGCAAGGCGGGGTCGATCTTCACCAGCGACCTGTCCGTCAACGAGTTCCTGCTGGTGCGGGAGGCCGGGTTCCGGCCCATCGGTCTTGTGCTGGGCAGTTCGATCTACCACGTCGGCATCCAGATCGGCCGGTGGAGCAAGAACCAGGAGCTGGAGACGCTCAGCCAGGCCATGTACCACGCGCGTGAGCTGGCCATGACGCGCATGGAGGCCGAGGCTGCCCAGCTCGGGGCCGACGGCATCGTCGGCGTACGGCTCAGCGTCGAGGCGCGGGACTTCGGCAACGACATCGCCGAGTTCATCGCCATCGGCACGGCCGTCAAGGCGGACGAGCCCGCGCCGGGCGGCACGTCCTGGCGCAACAACAAGGGCCAGCCCTTCACGTCCGACCTGTCGGGCCAGGACTTCTGGACGCTGATCAGGGCGGGGTACGCGCCGCTCGGCATGGTGATGGGCACCTGCGTCTACCACGTCGCGCACCAGCGGATGGGCGCCGCGCTGTCGAACATCGGCAAGAACGTCGAGATCGAGAAGTTCACCCAGGCTTTGTACGACGCGCGCGAGCTGGCCATGGCCCGGATGCAGGCGGAGGCGGAGGAGCTGCACGCGGAGGGCGTGGTCGGCGTCCAGCTCAACGCGCACAACCACCGGTGGGGCGGGCACACTACGGAGTTCTTCTCCATCGGCACGGCGGTGCGGCCGCTGCGCGAGGACCACGAGATCGCCCGGCCGACGATGGTGCTGAGCCTCGACGGCTGAGGGGTTCGCGGACGCGAGGGGTCACCATGGTCCTCGTGGTCACCATGTTCGCCATGGTCACGATGGCAGTTGTCGGAGCCGGACTCGGGGCCGGTCGTGGAGCGAGCGAAGGGGGACGTGCACGGTGAACGCGGCGGGAGACGGGCCGGACGGGACCGGCGGGCCGATCGAGCCGAGGCGGCCGGAGGGGCCCGGGGAGCCGGTGCAGCCGGAGCAGCCGGAGGGCGGCGGCCCCGGCGCGTCCGTCGAGCTGCTCGCCGCGGCGCTGCGCAGGGACGCGGCGGACCTGGACGTCTACGCGCAGGTGCTGAGCGGCTCGCTCGCCGAGGCGCTGCCGCCTGGCGCGGTCGAGCTGGAGCGCAAGCGCTCGGTCGCGGACCGGATGGCGGGCCGTGAGGGCAGGATCCAGCGTGCCGAGGTGACACTCGGCGACGACCGGCTCGTGCTCACCATGGCGCACGGGCGCGTCGCGGCGGAGGTCGTGAAGGTGGTGCGGGGCGTGGCCCTGTCCCGTACGCCGGTCGAGATGGACGACTGGGCGCGGCGGCTGGCCGAGGCCATCACGGCGCGCGCACGCTCGGACGCCAGGGCGCGGGCTGCGCTCGAACGCCTGGTGGTGGGCGGCCAGTAGGCGCACAGGGGCCGGTGGTGTGGAGAGCTTTGCGAAACACCCGGTCGGGTAAGAGTGGCAGCGGCTGTCACATCTCTGGGTGAACCCGGCCGAATCCGGTGCTCAGGACCGGGACGAGGGCTGGAGGCCGGCACGACACGGCACGGCACGGCACGTGGACGGCAGGCTGAAGCCGCCCCCGGTTGCCCCGAAACGGCGTGTTCCGTCGAGGGGCGGAGGATCATTGCCGGAGGGCCGAGTGCCGGGGCCCAGGGCCGGGACCCGGGGCCGGGCGTCGCTGGCGCAGGACGCTGGGGCACGGGCCCGCAGGGGTGCCGCGGGGCTCAAGGAACGGGGCGGAAGGCAGGAGAGACGTCGCATGCGGGTGCTGGTCGCGGAGGACGAGGAGATCCTGGCGGAGCTGGTCGCCACGGGGCTGCGCCGGGCGGGGTTCGCCGTCGACACCGTCTACAGCGGTGACGCGGCACTCGCCTACCTGGGCCTGCACGACTACGACGTCGTCGTCCTCGACCGCGACCTGCCGCGCGTGCACGGTGACGACGTGGCGCGCAAGCTCGTCGCCGAGTCGTCGCGTACCCGCATCCTGATGCTCACCGCTTCCGCGTCCATGGAGGACCGGGTGGAGGGGCTCGACCTGGGCGCCGACGACTACCTGGGCAAGCCGTTCGAGTTCCCCGAGCTGGTGTCGCGGGTGCGCGCGCTGCGCCGCCGCAGCGCGAGACCCGTCCCGCCGCAGCTCGAACGCGCGGGCGTACGGCTCGACTCCGTACGGCGCGAGGCGTCGCGCGATGGGCGCAGGCTCGACCTGTCGCCCAAGGAGTTCTCGGTGCTGCAGATCCTGCTGGAGGCGGACGGCGCTCCCGTCTCGGCGGAGGAGCTGCTGGCGCGGGCGTGGGACGCGCACGCCGACCCCTTCACGGGGGCGGTACGCGTGTGCCTGAGCAAGCTGCGCGGCAAGCTCGGGGAGCCACCGGTGATCAGGACGGTGCAGGGAGTGGGGTACGCGCTGTGAGTGCCACGACGTCCGCCGCCGCGCATGTACCGGGCCCCAGGCGTGGCCCCGGCCCGGGCTCGTCCGCCGGCCCGGGCTCGTCCGCCGGCCCGGGCCGTTCGCCCCGCAAGACCGTGCTCGGCCACGGCTCGGGCGTCAGGACCCGCATCGCGCTGATCTACGGCGCGGTCTTCGTCGTACTCGGCG
Source organism: Streptomyces sp. NRRL F-5126 (assembly GCF_000721265.1). Taxonomy (GTDB): domain Bacteria; phylum Actinomycetota; class Actinomycetes; order Streptomycetales; family Streptomycetaceae; genus Streptomyces. Next base: position 848,178 of record NZ_JOFZ01000001.1, read on the forward strand.
CGGGCCTCCTCGGTGTCGTGAACCTGCTCTCCAGCGCCAGCACGAGCGACCAGGCCGCACGCATCGCCTCGCGCGCCGACGTCGTGCCCGTGTGGAGCGCGGTGCCGAGCGCGGGACGCGCGATCGGCTCGCCGGGCGTCGTCGAGCAGCGGGCGAGCAGGCCGGCGCGGGTGACGCTGTTCCAGCTCACGGACCAGGTAGGCGACGCGGCACGCAACGAGCTGATGTTCTGGTCGCTGGTCGCGCTGCTTGTGATGGCGCTGTTCGCGGTGGTGGTCGGCTGGTGGACGGCGGGCCGGGTGCTGCGGCCGGTGCGTGCGATGACGGAGAAGGCGCGCGGCCTGTCGGAGGTCAACCTGTACGAGCGGATCGCGGCGAGCGGCCCCGACGACGAGCTCAAGGAGCTCGGCGACACACTCGACGCCCTGCTCGCACGCCTGGAGAACGCGTTCGACAGCCAGCGGCGCTTCATCGCCAACGCCTCGCACGAGCTGCGCACCCCGCTGGCCACACAGCGCACGGCGATCCAGGTGGGCCTCGACGACGCGTCGTCACCCGAGGAGCTCGCCGAGACCAGGCGGACGCTGCTGGACAACAACCGCAGGAGCGAGCAGCTCATCGAGGGGCTGCTGGTGCTGGCGCGCAGCGAGCGCGGGCTCGCCGACGAGGAGCTGGAGGACGTGGACCTGCGCGAACTCGTCGCGGAGGAGGCGGCACGCCACGGCGTCGCGGCGCCCGTGGCCGGGGACGCGGGCCCCATCGCCGGGGACGCGCCCGGCCCGCCGCGCGCGGTGCGCGCCGTGCGCGCGAACCGTCTCCTCCTGTCGCGCCTGGTGGCCAACCTCCTGACGAACGCCAAGAAGTACAACGTGCCGGGAGGCACGGTCGACGTCTCGGTCGAGCACGGCACGCTGCGCGTGCGCAACACGGGCCCCACCGTCCCGGCCGACGAGATACCGGCGCTGTTCGAACCGTTCCGCAGGGGCGAGGGCAGGGACCGCCTGGGCGGCGGCACGGGCGCGGGGCTCGGCCTGTCGATCGTGCGCTCCATCGCGGAGGCGCATGGGGGCGGCGTCTCCGCGGTACCGGGCCGCGGCGAGACGGGCGGCCTGGAGATCACGGTCACCCTCCCCACCACCCGCACGGACCGCCTGGCGGCGGCGGGGGCGCGGGGGCGCGGCGGGCGCGCCTGAGACGGCGAGTCGGGCTCGGTCAGGTACCTGAGGTGCCCTGTGGTGAGCTGCAAAGGGAGGTGATTGCTCATGTCCGAGGGCCTCGACGATGCGAGAGGGCCCACCACATGTGCTGGTGGGCCCCGCGCTCCGTCAGGGCGGTCCGGGATCGAAAATCTCGTGGCCGCCGACCCGGCGCCAGACGATGTGCGTCTCGTCGTCGCGGACCTGCGCACCGAACTGCCAGGTGGCCCGGCCGTCAGGAGCCCACGTCATCTCTATGATAGGGCTCTGACCTGCGGGAACGCTGACTCCCTGTATGGGCTTGACCCGGAGGCCGGGTCGGAACTGCCCTGCTACCACATCCGGAACGAACTTGGTCTGGATGACCTCCTCGAAGCGCTTCTTGTCTTCCGGGCTGAGCCTTTTGAAGTCGCGCTTGAAGTGGGCAGCAGTCTCAAACGTTGGCAATAGGGCCTCCGGGTGCTGGGGTCAGTCGTCTGCGTTGAGGTGCGCGAACATAGCGTCCGCGTCCTCGTGGACGGTGGTGCGTCCGGCGGCGATGTCCTCGCTTGCCTGGCGCTCACCCTCCCTCCACTCCCGCGTCCAGAACCACGCCTGGTCGGAGCGGATCCTTGTAAGTCCGTGGACCTCGACAGTGCCGGCGTCGCTGACCTCGAACTCAAGCTCGTCTCCCGGGGCGACCCCCAGTGCCTCCCGTACGCGTGCCGGAAGCGTCAACTGCCCCTTTTCGCGCATCCGGGTCTGGTATGTGGCCATTGCCATGGAATTCCCTCCTATCCATGTCATCGACAGCCAGTCTACCCAGGAAATAGCAACTATCAAACTCTCTCACTTTCCTACTTTCTCAATTCTACTACGCTGGTTCGTAGGCATGCCCACTCTGCCGTCCCCATCACCGGGGCGAGGCGCGGGAAAGGCCCGGCCCTGGCCGCGTCCCGGGCAGGTGCCACGCGTCCGGACGGTGTGGTCCGAGCAGGTCCGGCAGACGTATCCGTCCGGCCAGGCGCCGGCCTTGTGCACGGCTAGGACGGCCTGGCCACGCGCCGCGAGCAGGCGACCGCGGCCCGGAAGAAGTACGAGGAGAGCGGCGAGGCGACGACCATCACCGTCTACAGCGAGACCGACAAGGACTCAGCGAACTGCGCCGTGGTCCAGGGCGCCTACGACTCCTACACCAACGAGTCGCGCGGCAACGTTCCGCAGCGCAGGAACGAGCTGGACGTCGGCCTCCGGTGCATCGGCTTGCGCTTCGATGTACCGCTTCACGCACGAGACGTCCCCGATGCCGAGTCGGGCGGGCCGCTGCGGGTGCTGCGTCCGCCCGCCGAGGCAGGCCCACACGTGTGATGACCATGTGTGACCAGCGTGGTACTGTCTGTTGCGACAAACTCAATAGATGACCCCGGCAGCGCCAGCAACGCGCTCCGGGGCCGGGCACAAGGAGTACCACCTCCCCATGCACATCCATCGTAGCCGCCATACGCGCGGCTTCACTGTCCTCCCCAACGAGGTGTTGCAGGACCGGCGGTTGTCCTATACCGCTCGCGGCCTGCTCGCCGACCTTCTGTCGCGGCCGGACGGCTGGCGCGAAGACGGCCGGAAGATGGCCGACACCAGCCCGCAAGGGCGCCTCGCCGTGGCGAAGGCTCTACGCGAACTCACGGCGTTCGGCTACTACCTCGTCGAACGGGTGCGACACGCGGACGGCACGTTCAGCAGTCAGGTCCATGTCTTCGACGTGCCCCGGGGCGCCGGGGTGACGGCGCCGGGTGCCGTGAACCCGGGTCCCGGTCCAGTGGCTGCCGACGGCGCGGGCGGTCACCCCGTAAAGACCCCGGAGAAAGTACCCACCCTCCCCCGTCAGCGCGCACGGGCGGCCGGGCGGGAGACAAGCTACGCGACCATGGGCGAAGCTGCAGCGCTGCTCCACCGCGTGACGGCGCCAGAACCGCGTCTGCGTCTCGGCACGGCCGAGGCGGCGGCGCTCGCTCCGCTGGTGACACCCTGGCTGGAACGTGGCCACGGTCCCCGCGAGCTCGCGAACGCACTTCTCGGCGGCCTGCCGGGCCGGATCCACAGCGCGTCCGCGCTTCTGCGCGACCGCCTCACCCGCAAACTGCCACCGGCGGCTGAGCCACCCGCCGTCACGCCTACCGCACCGCGCTGGCACGAGTGCACGGAGTGCGGTCGGCCGACGGCACACAAAGGCACCTGCCGCCGCTGCGAGAACCTGAACACCCCACCGCCGGACGCACCTTCCCAGCACGCCACCGCAGCAGCACGAGGACGAGCCCTGGTACGCGCGTACCTTGAGAGCGACGCTCTCGAATCCGGCCCGCTAGTCCCTGTGGGCGCTTGACCGGCGTCCGATGCCGGCGACGAAGCCGGTCCACGCGTCACGCGCGAACGCGAGTTGCGGGCCGGTTCGCTCCTTGGAGTCCCGTATGTGAACCACGGTGTCCTCTGGGGCGATCTCGATGCACTCGCCGCCGTCGCCACCGCTGTAGGTGCTCTTGAACCAGCGGAGCCTGTCGGCCTGTTCGCTCTTCATCATTCTCCCAGCAGCTTCTCGATGAGCACCCGAGAGTCCGGCGGGGTGAGCGCCTGACCACGGATGCTTCCGTAGCGTGCGGCCAGCATACGGACCTCGTCGGGGTCCGTGATGATCCGGTTGACACTCTGGAACTCGCCGTACCCCAGCTGGGACTTGCCCTCGGGAGTAAGGAGAATGAACGGCCCCTCCATCCCCGCGTGCCCTTCGCAGGCCAACGGCAGAACCTGAATCTCCACGTTGCGCAGTCGGCTCAGTGCCACGAGATGCTCCAGTTGCCCGCGCTGCACCAGTCGCCCACCGATCTCTCGGAGCAGCACCGACTCATCGACCACAGCGGTCACTACAGGCGGCGGCCATCGTTCGAGGATCTGCTGGCGAGCGAGGCGTGTGGACACGCGCTGCTCGATGGTGTCCTCGTCGAGGATGGGACGTCGCGCGGTGAAAACGGTCCGCGCGTACTCCTCGGTCTGCAGGAGCCCCGGCACGGTCAGCGTGCTGTAGAAGCAGATCTCAACCGCCTGCGCCTCCAGCTCCGCGTAGTCGCGGAACCATTCCGGGTGCCGCAGCCGCCGCCGCTTCTTCGCCCGCTCCACGTCCTCCGCCGTGACCGCCAGCAACCCGCCGCAGCCGAGGAGTTCGTCGACCGCTGCCAAGAAGGCGGGCTGGGGGGTGCGGCGGCCCCGTTCGATGGACGAGATCTGCTCCTCGCTGTACCCCGTCCGCTCGCCCAGCTCCTTCTGGCTCAGCCCGCCCCGTTCCCGCCCGGCCTTGACCTGGCGGCCGACTGCGCGGAACAGATCCGCCGCCTCGTCCGAGCCCGCCGGATCCTCCGGGCCTGCGTCCGGTCGTACCGCCATGTCCGCCACCCCGTTCTCGTTCTCCTGACCACCGACCGTCATCTGCCGGTGTCACGCCCGGACGCCCGGACAAGCACGGCCCGCAGCCCGGACAACCCGCCCGTACCACCGGACAGTCGCTCACCGTACGCATTCAACTACTACCCACCGTAGCGTCGCTGCCTCACGCTCGGTGACGTGAACCAGGAATCCGGGACCGCGACCCACGCCCCACTCGCGCATACCAACCACGCATGTTTCAGCAGGCCCTTCCCCACCACCAGGCGCGGCGCCCATGCCGTCCGGCACGCCGCCGATCGGTGGCTGGCGGACCAACTGCCGTCCACCGTGTGCGATCGTGACGACCTCCTCGCCGTCGCAGCCGTTCTCGTCGGCGAACTGACCGCGAACGCGGCAGTGCACGGCCGGGTGCGCGGGCGCCGGGCGCGTCTCGATGTCCTGCTCGGCCCGGCGGAGTTGCGGATCGAGGTCTCGGACTGCCGTGGCGACCGGCTGCCGACGACGCGCCCGGAGGGCGGCGAAGGTGGCGAGTCGGGTCGTGGGCTGTTGCTCGTCGAGGCCCTGGCAGGGGAATGGGGGGTACGGCCTTACCCGCCGTCGGGCAAGACGGTGTGGGTCGTGTGCCGACGGTGACAGGCGAGTGGCAGCGGGCCGGCCCGTCAACTCCTGTCAGCGTCCGCCGACCCGGGCGGCGATGTCGTCCGGAAGCGGGTAGGGCCGCTCTCGGGGAAGCAGGCCGCGAGCCTCATAGCCGTCCCCGCGGGTCACGGCTGCGTGCACCTCGTGGGCGAGCGCCGTCACGTCGCGGATCGACGTGATCCAGTCGTCCACGTACCGGTCGACCGCCTCGCCCGACAGACCGATCTGGATCGCGCGGTGCGGCAACGGGTTGAGCCCCAGATCGCGCTCCGGGTCCCACTGCACGCGGACCGGACTGCCCTGCAGCTCCTCGCGCCATGCGGACTCGGTCGGGTGGTGGTCGCGATCGAAGTGGCTGAGGGACGCGTGGGCGAGGGCCCATTCGAAGCCCTCCCGCGTGATGCCGACGGCGAGGACCCGCTCCTGGTCGGGCTTGGCCGCCCAGCCGCAGCGGTACATCATCCACAGGAACGACGGCTTGATCCACGTCATGCGCTCCCGCTTGAACGGCTCGACGAAGGTCCCCACACGCAGAGCGGGTCCGGCGATCCGGTCCGGGTAGGCCTGGTAGACCGTGACGACCTCGGCGTCGAAGACAGCGCGGACCCCGCGTGAGGGGGGCGTGTCGGTCATGCGGACGGCTCCTCAGCCCGAAAAACTGGCTTCCTCGATTTCCTCCGCGTTTCGCGGGGTATCTCCAGACGTCGATCGGTCAACGCGCCTGGCGGGTGTTCACCGGGTCTGGATCGAAGCAGGCGAGATCGTTCTGCGCAACCTTTTTTTACATCCGCAGTAGCTACTGCGCCGACGCGAGGGCGGCAGCACAAAACTCCGCTGGTGGTAGATAATCGCGTTGCTCAATATAGTGGATGATCATCACGGGAGACACGTAAGTGATTCTCCGGCGACCAGCGACACGAATTTCCCCGCTCCCGAGAAAAAGGTGGCCACGCGAGGTATTCGACCGTGCAGTCTGAAATTCGGGACACAGTTCGCAAAAATGCATTCCGCGCTGCATGTTGATGGGGTCGTGGGCCATACTCACGAGTGACGTCAGTAGCCCGTCGGGCGCGTCTCCCGTATTGTAGGGATGTTCTCGTGCCAGCCAACCGATATTCAGCATTTCCTGGACGGATGGGCTGTATGAATACGGACTCAAGTCCGGGAAATAGGCCATTGCCTCACCAAGGCTGCACGCATTCGAGACAGGTCGGGACATTCCCAGCACCCATCTTATCCCTCACCGCAACACTGAGCCGATATTGTCAGGGAACACTGTGGAGAATCATACCCACTTCAAGATCGACCGATGGCTCGTTAACCGAAAGTGAAATTTTCGCTCCGTGCGGAGCGTCGAAGAATTCCACAGACCGCCCGTACCGGTCGATCTGTTCCAGGGTCAGCAGCGAGCGCACTGCGTCCTCCCTATCATCCTGATGCTCAGGGGCAAAGTTTTGGCCGACCCGGACGACACCTCCTACGCATCGAACTACACAGGTCAGTTGGTCGGAGGCTTGCAACTCAACGGAAACGATCTGAATTCTATTTTCTTCCATTTTATCCATGCCTGTAGGCTTCCCTTAGGAACTGGGTGGTCTGCTCTGGCGTGAGCTTGGGTATATCCCACTCCAGGGCATCGCTGATTCCCTGATATGAGGTCACTTTCGGTACGTGAATTCCCATATCTGCGAGGATATCGCGCGCAGAGTCGACAGGCAGTGTCACGCTGGCGCGGCCCGCGAGTTCGCCGGCCGACAACTCTACGCCGACCTCGGCTTCCGCTGCAATGTATCCGGGAGCGGTGGCCACACCATTGAGCGCACTACGGGGGAATAGTTGGACTACAGCGTCTCCGAACTGCTCGGAGTGTCTCGCAAAGGCAGTGGCTACTCCAGCGTCTGTGGAGGTAGGTGTGTAACCGCTCGCCTGAGTACCACTACTCGCATCGTACCCCCTGGTGGTACCGCGAAATAGATGTGGTTCCTCCGGACATCCCACAGGAGCCAAGCCCAACGGATCAATAAGGGATGTGGGCGTGGGGACGTAACCAACCGGATTGGGTGAAGCCGACAAACCCATCGGGTCCGGGTTTATATAGCGGGCTGTTTCGGGGTCGTAGTGGCGGAAGTAGTTGTAGTGGAGGCCGGATTCCGGGTCGTAGTACTGGCCTGGGAAACGCAGGGGCGTGTACGTGGTGCTGTCGGCTGTCCAGGCCGTTGTGCCCCAGAGGGTGGAGCGGGTGCGCCAGGCGATGTCGCCATGGTCGTCGATGAGTTCGCTTGGGGTGCCGACGAGGTCGGTGACGATGGCGAAGAAGCGGGAGTCGATGTCCGGCTGGGGCGCGTCAGCGACGTCCGTGGTGGTGGTGCGGCGTTCTGTTTGCGTCAGGGGGCGCAGGCCGTGGTGGTCCCACGTGAGGGTGACGGGGGCGGGGAGAGCCGGGGACGTGGTGGTCTGTTCGCAGAGGGTCGTGCCGTCCCACGTGAAGTCGACGCGTTCGGTGACTGTTTCGCCGTCCGGTGCGAGGCGGAGTTTCGCGGTGCGTCGGCCGAGGGGGTCGTAGGTGTAGCGCCAGCGCGTGCCGTCGGGGGTGGTGACCTGGGTGAGGCGGTCCTCGGGGTCCCACTCGTAGCGCCAGGTGTCCGGCTTGCGGGACAGACGGGTCTTCTGGCGCAAGGTCGTGCGGCCGAGGGCGTCGTGTTCGTAGCGGACCCCGCCGGCGCGGGTGACGCGGGTGCCGGTGTACTCGCGAGTGCCCACGGCGTCTTGGCCGGGGTGCTCGGCCGGCCAGGACGCGTGGGTCTGGTTGCCCGCCTCGTCGTAGGCGTAGGACTCGGTCCAGTCGGACGCCTGGACGGTCGTGACGCGGCCTGACGTGTCGAGGTCGTAGTGGTGGTGGCCGGAGAGTTGGTCGTCGATGTCGGTGATGTTGCCGTCGGCGCGGTAGGTGTAGGCGCGGTGCTGAACCGGGCGGCCGCCCGCGGCCGTTACCGACTCCTCGGTCAGGCGGCCCAGGGCGTCGAAGGTGTGGTGCAGGGTGATCGCCCCGCCGATGCGGCGGGTCTGCTCGCGTCCCGCCGCGTCGTAGGTGAGGTCGATGGCCCTGCCGGAGGCGTTCATGCCGGTCAGGCGGCCCGCGGCGTCGTACGAGTACGTGGTGCTGGCGCCGGCCGGGGTGGTGCGGGCGGTGCGGCGGCCCAGGTCGTCGTAGGTGTACGTCAGGGTCCGGCCGTCGACCGTCTCCGAGCGCAGCCAGCCGTGGCGGTCGCGCAGGAGTGTGAGGGTCGTGCCGTCGGGGCCGGTCGCCTGGGCCAGGTGGTCGGTGAGGTCGTAGGCGTAGGTCGTCTCCCGGCCCGCCGCGTTCTTGCGGAGCACCTGTCCCAGGTCGTTGCGTTCGAACTCCACGCGGTCGCCGAGAGCGTTCGTCTGAGAGGCCAACCGCCCGGCGGTGTCATAGGCGTAGGCGAGGGTACGGTCGTCGAAGTCCGTCTCCTCGGCCAGGCGGCCTGCCGCGTCATAGCTGTAGGTCCAGGTCAGCCCTTGTGGGTTGGTGACGTTCGTCAGGCGCAGTTCGGTGTCGTGAGCGAACTCGTAGCGCACACCGTCGGGTCCTGTGCGGGCCGTGAGCAGGTCGAAGTGCGTGTATGCGTACCGGGACACGCCGCCGAGCGGGTCGGTGTGGCTTGTGCAGTTGCCTTCGCCGTCGTACGTCCAGGACTCGGCCGTACCGTCCGGAGCCGTGCGCCGGGTCAGGTGGCCCTCGACCGTCCACGTCATGCGTGCCGTGGCGCCCGTCGGGTCCGTGATCGCCGTCGGGCGGCCGAAGGCGTCCCGCTGGTAGCGGGTGGTCGCGCCCAGTGGGTCGGTGACCAGCAGTGGTAGTCCGGCGGGGTCGGAGGCCACGGTTGTGGTGCTACCGAGGGGGTCCGTCACGGAGGTGAGGTGGCCGGCCGTGTTGTAGGCGAGGTGTGTGGTCCGGCCGGTGGGGTCGGTGATCGAGGTGCGGTTGCCGTGCTCGTCGTAGGTCTGCCTGGTGACCGTGCCGTCGGTGTTCATCACCTTCGTCGGCAGGCCCTGGCCGTTGTACTCGGCCCGCGTGGCTCGGCCGTCCGGGCGGGTCACGGTCACCAGGTCGCCTGCCTGGTCGTACTGGAACGACGTGGTCCGGCCGAGTGGGTCCGTGCGGGCCAGCAGGCGGCCCCGATGGTCGCGCTGGTAGCGGGTGGTCGCGCCGAGCGGGTCGGTCTCGGCGATCACCCGGCAGTGGGCGTTGACCGTGTAGTGCGTGGCGTGGCCGAGCGAGTCCGTGATGGCGGTGGTGTGTTCGCCGGTGTCCGGGTCGACCGCGCTGTAGGTGAAGTCCGAGCGCAGGTGGCCTGCGGCGCCGGACTGGTGGGTGCAGCGGTCCTGGTCGTCGTAGTTGTAGTCGAAGCGGCTGTCGTTGGTGTCGGTCCAGGACGTGATGCGGCCGTGTGCGTCGTAGCCGAACCGGGTAGGGCGCCCCGATGAGTTGGTGACGGTCGTGAGGTGGCCGTCCGTGTAGCCGTAGCGGAGCAGTTCCTGGTCCGCGCCGTCCGCGGCGGCACCCTCCAGGTGCAGGGCCGTCACCCGGCCGTCCGCGGTCGATATGCGCAGCCGGTACCCGCCGCTGTGGACGATGGCGCGTGGCGTGCCGTCGGCATCGCGCTCGAACGCGGTCCAGTTGCCGTTGCGGTCGTCGAGCTGCTCCAGCAGTGCGAGGCCGTCGCCGCGCTCTTCGAAGTGCCGCACCTGGCCGGTCTTGGGGTCGGTGACCGTGTAGCCGTCCTCCGTGCGGTCCAGGGCCAGGCGCGGACCGTGGGCGGGCAGGGTGGGGACGCCGGGCGCGGGATGCGGGTAGGCCAGGGTCACGCCGTCCTCGCCGACGTGCACGACGCCCTGCGCGTCGATCTCCAGACGCTCGTCGAGCGTGGAGGACCAGGTGGGCCCGAACCAGCCGCCCAGCCGGTACGACGACTCGAACTGGCGCCGCAGGATCAGCGGGAGTACTCCCGGCAGCGACACGTCGGTTGACGGCAACACCATGCGGCCGGTCGCGACGTCGACGGGATCCTTCGCGCAGACCTTCTCGCCCGGCCGCCGCGAGACGTCCTCGGCGCCGTCCTCCACCGCCTTGCGGGCGCTCGTGCGCAGGCCCTGCTCCGCGGCCTCCTTCGCCCCGTCCTCCGCTGCCAGGCGCAGCCCGCCGCGGGCCAGGCCCACGCCTTTGGTGCCGACGAGTTCGGGGATGAGGCGGCCGACGAACTCGGCGGGGTCCTTCTTGAACCCGTTGACGGCCGTCTGGACGACCCGCTCAGGGTGCGCGGCCGTGGAGACCAGGCCCGACAGGGTCATGCTCACGTTCTGCAGGTACGCAGCCGGGTGCGTGAGGTTGTAGGGGTCCATGGGGTCGAGGCCCCGGGCGAACGTCACCAGGCCGGCTGTGCCCTTGATGATGCCGCCGCCGACGTGGGCGAGTTCGGTGTTTACGGCCGTGTTGGCGTCGAGGAAGTCGTTGCCGAGGCGGGCCAGGGGTGGGGGCTCGGCCGGGGCGTGGGCGAGCGCCGCCTTGATCTTTCCCTGCGCCTCAGAGCCGGCGGTGTTGCGCTGCTTACGCGCCTCGGCCAGCTTGGCACGGGCCGCCTTGACGTCCGCCTCGCCGGGGTCGGTGAACGGGTCGGGTTTCGGGCCGGGGTCCTCGTTCGCGTCGACCTTCGCGTTGTACGCGTCGACCTTCTTGTTGTACGCGTTGACTGCGTCCTTGGAGGCTTTGACGCCCTTCTTGTACAGGGCGATGGCCTCCTTGGCCTGGCCCTGTGCCCAGGTGACGGTGTGCGCGTAGGCGTCGAGAGCGCCGGCAGCCGCCTCGCAGGCGGCCGCGGCCTGCGCCCACTTGGCGGGGTGGAGCCCGAACTCCTCCCGGAACGCGTCGCCGCCCTCGCCCTTCCAGCCCGATGAGTCGACCTTCTTCATCCCCGTGGCGACCTTGCCGAACGCGGAGTGGAAGTCGGTGAGGTGCTTGGCACTCTCGCGTATCTTGCCGGGATCGCCGTGGACGAGCTCGTTCGGCTCGTCGCTCTGGCCGAGTTGCTGCTCGCCAGGGGTGGCGCCCAGGTCGGACGCGAGGTCGTCACCCCAGTCCTCCACGTGATCGGCCCAGTCGTGCAGGCCGACGTGGTCCAGGCCGTCGCCGACCTTGTTCGTGGCCCAGTCGACGCCCTCGCCGGCCTTCTTCTTGCCCTCGTCGAAGAGGTGCTCGCCGTAGCCGAGGCCCTTGTTGATGCCGTGGCTGATGCCGTCGCCTATGTCCCCCAGCAGGCCCATCAGCCGTTGCCGTCCTGCTGCGTGTCCTGCTGCCCGTCCGGGATGCCGAACGCGCCGTCCAGGTCCGCGGGATTCGGGCCCAGCGGGCCGAGGGGGCCGAGGGTGTGCGACGTCATCACGTCGTGGCCCGCGTCCTTCCACCCCTGCCCGATGTTCGTCAGCGCGTCGTCGAAGGACTTCTCGCTGAAGTCCGTGCTCGCCCCGGACGTGACGATGTCGCGCCAGCCGGTCTTCTCGATGTCGTCCTCGGACGCGTACGGGTTGCCGACCGCCGCGTTCGTGGCGACCTTGAAGCTGCCCTCCAGGTAGTGCTCGGTCTCGTAGTGCGCACCCGCCGACATGCCCGTCTTGGCCGCCAGCGCGTTGCCCTCGTCGACCAGCGCACGCACCCCCACTCCCAGCGGTCGCAGAACGTTCGCAATTCGTCCGTCAGGCCCTCGTGTCCGAGTTGCAGACCCGACAGTGCGATGTCGCTGAAGCCCCGCCCGGCGTCGGCCGCGCCGACCATGCCCAGCTCCTTGAGCTCGCCCAGGGCTGCCGTCAGCCCCTGTGCGATCAGGCCGAGCCCCTCGGTCTGAAGGGCCTTGCCGTCGCTGCCCGTCATGCCGCGCCCCCTTCACCCACCGGAAGGTCCACGGCCGCCGCGTCCGGCACGATCCCGTGCAGGGGCGGGAAGACCATCCCGTCCTCCCCGTCCGCGCAGTCCAGCGCCACCCCGCACGGCACCCCCGCCGCCGGCACCGCCACGTCCAGCAGGCGCGCGCCGAGGACGGTCTGGTACGCCCACTCGCGTGCCGTCTCGCCACGCGCCACCGCGTAACGGGCCAGCGCCTGCTCGTCGGAGAACGCCAGGACGAAACGGATTCCGTTGAAGTCGGCAGTCAGCAGGCCCCGCTCCTCGTCGGGCCCCGGCCCGTCGCCCAGCGGGACCAGCACTGCGGTGCGACGGAACTCGCCCAGCAGCTCGGCGAACGCGTGCCTGCGGGCCTTCGCCGAGCCAGTGCCGGTTTCAGCGGGTGTGGGTCCCTCCGTCGTCTGCGCCACGTCCGCCAAGCGCAGGTCGCGCGCGCCGTTGCGCGGCTGCGCCGCCTCGCCCCCGTGGTCAGACATGTGCGCCATCTTCCCAACGGCCAGGACTGCGTCGCAACGACTATCTGTTGGACGCTGGTCACAGTGAGCCGCGAACGGGGAGCCTTGTGGGGCTGTATCAGGCGCGGCCGCCCGCCGCGTCCCAGGCCGCGACGAGGCCGGTGTAGAGCTCGGCGTCGCTCAGGCCGCGGGGCTCGGGGCCCGCGTGGAAGAAGCCGACGTGGTCCATCTCCTGCTCCGCCTTGCGCAGGAAGTCGAACGCCTTGGAGTCGGACGGGCCGAACGCGACGAACGCCCAGGCCAGGGGCTTGCCCGCGACGTCGTTCAGCGCCTGGCGCGCGACGAGCTTGGCGTCGGGGGCGCCGTCGGTCTGGAAGACGACCAGCGCGGGGCGGCCCTCGGACGCGGCCTCCGACTTCTCGTAGTGCTCGACGACGTCCTCGACGGCGCGGTGGTAGCTCGTGCGGCCGAGCCGCCCGAGGCCCGCGTGCGTCTCGTCGATGACGTTCTCGTACGCGCCGAGGGTCAGGTCGGCCGAGCCGTCGATGTCGGTGGAGAAGAACACCGTGTGGACGACGGGGTCGACGGCGTCCTCGCCGCCCAGTTGCGCGGCCAGCGCGAGCACCTGCTCGGCGAGGCCCTGCACGCTGCCGTCCTTGTAGAACGTCCGCATGGAGCCCGACCGGTCGAGCACGAGGTAGACGGCGCGCTCGGGCGCCCTGTCACCCAGCGCCTCGCCGGCGGCGTCGTACGCGCCGCGCAGGCCATCGGGGACGTGGGCGGCGGGGGCGTCCGCCGCGTTCTTGGCGTCGGCCGGCGGTTCCGCTCCCGGCCGCTCGGGCTCCGGGGGCTCCGCAGCCTCTGACTCCGCGGTCGATGCCGCGTCCGGCTCGGGAGCCGACTCTGCGGCCGATTCCGCTTCTGGCTGCTCGGGGTGCGAGTCCTCCGGCGCCGCGGCGGGAGCCTCGGCCGGGGTGTCGGCGTGTGCTTCCTGCTCACCGGCTTCGGGGGCCAGTTCTGGCTCCGGCTCGGACGCGGGCGTCGCGGACCGCTCCTGCTCGTCGGCACCGGGGCCCGGTTCCGATCGCCCGGCCTCGGGAGCCGCCTCCGCCCGCTCGGGCTCGGGGGCCGTCTGCGGATCCTCCGGGGCCGTCGGCTCGGGCTCGGGCTCCTGCTCGGCGGCCACGCGATCGGGCTTCGTCGGCTCGGGCGTCGCCACCGCCTCGGTGATCTTCGTGTCCGGGGCGTCGTCCGGCGTTGCCTGGGCCGGGACCTTCGGGGTCGGCGGCGTCGTGGCGCGCGGGTTGTCGAAGGCCGCCGCCACCAGGTCTGCCGCGGCGTCGCCGGAGTCCGCCGGCGCGGCGGCGTCCGGGGCAGCCGGGGCCGGCTGCGTGCGGTCCGCGCGCTCGCGGTCCGCCTGCGGCGGGAGGACGGTGCCGGTCGACTCGTCGTGCCCCTCGGGGCCGCTCGTGTCGCCACCGTCGCGTCCGAACACCTTGCGCAGCAAGCTCCGAATGCCCATGAGGGAGCCCTTTCAGATCAGTTGTGGGTGCCGGCGGGAGACCTGGGGCCCGTGGTTCGGGCCCGGGTGACCCCGCAATTCTGGCCAGGGCGGGTACGTAAGGTTAGCCGCCCCGGCCGCGGACCCCCAGCCTCGCCCCGTGCTCGGCGTTGACCTGCCCTTTTGCTCGGGCCACGGAGAGAGCCGCCCCCGCCCGTTAGGCTCGGTGGCATGGCTTCCGAGGACGCGACCGAACCGAACGCACCGGCCGCCACCGCCCCCACGCCGCACGAGTCCGCGACGGCCGAGTCCGCGCCGCGCGTGCCCACGACGGCCGAGTCCGCGCCGCGCGTGCCCGCGACGGCCGCGAGCGGCGGTCCGTCCGTGCGGGTGGACAGCTGGGTGTGGTCCGTGCGCCTGACGAAGACGCGCTCCCAGGCCGCCGCCGCGTGCAAGGGCGGCCACGTCCGCGTGAACGGTGAGCGCGTGAAGCCGTCCCAGCCGGTGAAGGCGGGCGACGAGGTGCGCGTGTGGCACGCGGGACGCGAGCGGCTCGTCGTCGTCCGGCAGGTGATCAAGAAGCGCGTGGGCGCGCCGGTGGCCGTGACGTGCTACGTCGACAACAGCCCGCCCCCGCCGCCCAAGGAGTACACGGCACCCGCCGCCCTGCGCCCCCGCGGCGCGGGCCGCCCGACGAAGCGGGAGCGCAGGGACCTGGACCGGCTGCAGGGCCACCACTGATGAGCGGCCGGGCGGCGCCGCCCGGGTGCCCTCAGCCCCGGTAGCCCTCGACCTCGCCCGCCGGGCGCACCCTCGCCTCCGCCGGGTCCTCGCCGAACTCGGACTTGGCCCTGCGCTGCCGCAGCAGGTCCCAGCACTGGTCGAGTTCGACCTCGACGGCCCTGAGCCGTGCGCGCTCCTCGTCGCCGAGTCCCTGGTTGCCGGTGGAGCGCTCGCGCAGCGCGTGTTCCTCGTCCACGAGGCCGTTGATCGTGTGCAAGATGCCCTGGTCGTCCTTCGAAGGGGTCATCGCCGCATCCACCTCTCACTCGTACGGGTCGTGCTCCGCCCATCCTGCCCTCCCCGTCACCCCCGTCACCCGTGCAGGTCGAGGCGGACGCGCAGGGCCCGGTGGTCCGTGCCGGACAGATCGATGAACCGCGCCTCGCGCACCTGGAATTCCCGGCTGACGAGTACGTGGTCGATCTGCACGCCCAGCGGCCGCGGCGCCGCGTGCGGCCAGGACGGGGTGTGCGCGGCCCCGCCGTACAGGGCGCTGTCGCGCAGGCCGCCCGCCGAGAGCAGGTGGCGGAAGGCCGCGTGGTCGCGTGTCGCGTTGAAGTCGCCCGCGACGATCCCGGGCGTGCCGTCGCGGGCGGAGGCGGCCGCGTACGCCTGGATCCGGCCGAGTTCGGTGCGCCAGGCCGCCACCTGGCCGGAGATCGGGGGCAGCGGGTGGGCGAGTTGCAGCCGTACCGCTCGGCCGCCGATCGTCGCGACCGCGCCGGGCATCGCCATCGTCGAGGGGATGCCCGCCGTGTTCCGCAGCGGGTAGACGGACAGGATCGCCGACCCCTTCGAGCCGTCCTGCCTGACGACGTTCCGGTACGGATAGGCCGTGCGCGGCAGCCGCTCCAGCAGCGCGGAGCAGCGCAGCGAGCACTCCTCGACGAAGACGATCCCGGGCTTTTGCCCGTGCGCCGTCTCGCGCCGCACCTCGTCGATCAGCCGGGGCGCGGCCTGGCCGAACTCGACGTTGGACGTCAGGACGCTCACGTGGGCGACGACGGGACCGGGCGGCGCGGGCGCGGTCTCGCCCGCCCCGAAGGGCCGCGCGAACCAGGCCGTCACCGCGAGCACCACCACCGCCCACAGCGCGCCCGCGCGCCACCGCAGCGCGGCCGCTGCCGCGAGCGCCGCGCCCGCCGGCACCAGCAGCCAGGGCAGTGGCGCGAGCAACTGCGTGACGGGCGTGACCGCGTCGGTCCCCAGCACGCGGCACGCCACGACGACGGACACGACGAGCAGCGTCAGCCCGGTGGCCCAGCGCGCCAGGCTCAGCACCAACGGGCGCCGGGGGCGGGGCGGTTGGGCGCGGGGCCGATCGGCGCGCGACGGCATGGGCGTGGACGTGGGCAACCGGCGGCCTCTCGGGCGTCTGGCGGGCGTACGGGCGGTGGCGGTGGCGGTGGCGTGGACGGAGTCGGCCGGCGCGTACGGCGGGCCGGGCCCGCCTGCGCGCCGTCCGCATCCCTACCCACCGGGCCGCCGGCCTCACGCCGGCCTCACGCCGACCTGCGGCCTCCGCGGTCCCAGGCCAGCGACCAGATGACGAAGACCGAGACGCCGAGCGCCAGGATCGCCCAGACCGGCGCGTACGGCAGGAACATGAACTGCGCGAACACGTTCAGTGCGGCCAGCGCGATGCCGGTCATCCTCGCCCAGGTGGCGCCGCGGAAGACGCCGAGCCCGACGATGACCATCAGCACGCCGAGCGCCAGGTGGATCCAGCCCCAGCTCGTGAGGTTGAACGAGTACACGTAGTTGTTCACGTGCGCGTAGACGTTGTCCCTGGCGATCGCGACGATGCCCTGGAGTATGTCCATGACGCCGGAGACGACGAGCAGCGTGCCCGCGAAGAGCGTGCCGCCCGCCGCCCAGACGGCGGCCGCGTCGTGGTCGTGCCGTCCACGTCCGGTACCCGCGTCGTGTCCCATGCCCATGTCGGAACCGGTGCTACGGGGGTGTTGTGCGGTGTTGTGGCTCATGTCCTCATGGTGCGCCCATTCGGGCAAAAGGGATATTTATCTCGTTTTCACCCTCGTTGACCTGCACATTCGGCCGCCGGGCTTGCCCGGGAGCCCGGCAGAGGCATGACCGGCGCCGGGAGGGTTACTCGTGCGCCGGAGATCCGCGAACTCGTGAACGGGGCATGAGGCGCAGGCGAAGGAGGCACCGGCATGGCTCACGCAGAACCGTCTCCCCGGCGGGCAACGACCAGGCGCCGCCCGGGCGTTCCGCAGCAGATGCACCCGGCGGCCGTCGGCACGGCCCTGATACTCGGCATCGCCGTCGGCGCGTTCGCCGCCTACCTGGCACGCGACGGCGGACCCGCCACCTTCGGGCAGCTCTGGCTCGCCCTGGCGTCGGGCTTCGGCTTCGCCGCGATCTGCTTCACACTCACGCGCGCGGGCCACCTCATGTCCCGCGAGTTGCGGGCGCTGCTGTGGGGTGTGCTCGTCGGCGGCACGGTCGGCTTCCTGCGCAGCGTGGGCGGCTTCAGCAACTACCGCTCGGTGTGGATCGGCATCGTGATCGGCCTCGCCACCATCCTCGTGACCTGGTACTGGTGGTACACGCACGAGCGGCCGTCGGACACGGGCGAGGTGTAGGGGCGAGACGTGGGGGCGGCACGCCGGACTGGCGTGGCCGCCCGCCCCCGTCCCCTGTTCCCTGTCCCCTGTCTCACCGTGAGTCCAAGATCCCCTACCCGGAGTGCGGGAACCGCGATGGTTGACCTTGCCCGCGGGGGAAGCCCCAGCATCGTCCGTGCCGGGCGGAAACGGCCGCTCGGCAGGGGAAGGGCAACGGGGTGGGCGTGAGCGAACCGGGTGCGGTGGCACGGCTGACGATCGGCGCGTTCGCGAGCGCCTGCGGGCTGTCCGCGAAGGCGCTGCGGCGCTATGACGAGCTCGGGCTGCTCACGCCCGCGTACGTCGACGCGTTCACCGGCTACCGCTACTACAGGCCCGAGCAGTTGGAGCGGGCCAGGCTGGTTGCGTGGCTGCGCCACATCGGCATGCCACTGGCCCGCATCCGGCTCGTCTGCGACCTGTTCGCAACCGATCCACCGGCCGCGGGCCGGGAGGTCGAGGCGTACTGGGCGCGGGTCGAGGCCGAGACGGCCGCCCGCCGCGACCTCGCTGCCTTCCTCGTCGAGCATCTGACGGGCGGTCCCACGGACCGGCCGGAGAAGGGGACGGCGGTCATGGAACGGTCGACGCTGGGGATCAGGTACGCATCGCGCACGGAGCGCGGCCTCGTCAGGGAGGTCAACCAGGACGCGGTGTACGCGGGCGAGAGGCTGTTCGCGGTCGCGGACGGCTTCGGCAGGGACGGTGCGCCCGCGGGCGAGGCGGCGATCGGCGCGCTGCGCGCGGGCATCCCGGCCGGTGCGGCGGGCGCCGACCTGCTGAACGTGCTGGCGGGGTCGATGGCGGACGCCAACCGCGCCGTCGAGCGGTTCGAGGACTCGGGCACGACGCTGACGGCGATGGCGTGGACGGGCTCGCAGCTCGCGCTCGTGCACATCGGGGACACGCGCGCGTATCTGCTGCGCGACGGCGAGTTGTTCCTCGTCACGCACGACCACACGGTGGTGCAGTCGATGGTCGACGCGGGCGACCTCGATGCGGCGGAGGCCGCGTCCCATCCGCAGCGTGCCATGCTGGTGCGCGCCCTGACCGGCGGCGACGAGGGGCTGCGCGCGGACGTGCGACTCCAGGACGTGCGGGCGGGGGACCGCTACCTGCTGTGCTCGAAGGGCCTGTCGGTGGTGGTGGCGCAGCCGGAGATCGATCGCACGCTCACGGCGCCGCCGGGCGGTACGCGGCCCACCCCGCAGGAGGCGGTCCACGCGCTGACGGCCCTGGCCCACGAGGCGGGCGCGCCGGACAACGTGGCGTGCGTGGTCGCGGACGTGGTGGCGCTTTGACGCTCCACGACTACGCGTGCGGCGGGCGCGCCGGCCGCTACGGGCATCTGCGGCTGGAGGCGGACGAGTCCCGCCGGGCCCGCGCCTGCCGCTCGGCGCGGGGCCGGTGGGCGCGGGCGCGGAGCCGCTGCGCCCGGTGGGCATCAGGGTGGCGAGCGACGCGTCGGCGAAGGCCACGGACCGTAAGCGGGGGCTGCCCGTTGACGATGTGAGCCCGGTGATCGCGAGGGTGGTGCCCCGGCGGGGGCCTATGCCCCGCTGCGGGCCGCCACCGGTCCCCCGGTGGCGGCCCGAAAACCCGTTGCGAGCGGCCCGCGCCGAATGTCTGATGGGTCGGCCGCCACCGACCAGGGAGCAGACAAACATGAGCGACTCGCTGCACGTCCCCGAGTTGCGCACCGCCCGCCTTCGGCTGCGTGCCTTCGAGGACGCGGATGCGAACGACCTCTTCTCCCTGCACAGCAGCGCACACGTCCTGCGTTACTGGGACTCGCCCCCGTGGACCGAACGCTCGCGCGCCGAGAAGTTCCTCGCCACGTGCCGGCGGATGGAGCAGGAGGGCACCGGGCTGCGGTGGGCCGTGGACCGTGTCCCCGACGGGGCGTTCATCGGCTGGTGCACACTGAACAACTGGAACCCGGACTTCCGCAGCGCGTCGCTCGGCTACTGCTACGACGACGCGGCCTGGGGCCACGGCTACGCGACCGAGGCCGCGCGCGCCCTGCTGGACTGGGCGTTCGACACGCTGGACCTGAACCGCGTCCAGGCCGAGGTCGATACGCGCAACGGGGGTTCCGCCCGTGTGCTGGAGAAGCTCGGCTTCGTGCACGAGGGCACGTTGCGGGAGGACTGCGTCGTGGCAGGCGACGTCTCCGACTCGTGGGTCTACGGGCTACTCAGGCGGGAGTGGCAGCCGTCGCCCGAGCCGGCCGCCGGCTCCTGAGCTCCGCCCCCGAGTGCATCCACTGCCCGTGCATCCGCAGGCGACCTGATCAGCGCCGGCCGGTGCGCGCACCTGCGGCTTCAGTTCCTCGGCGAAGGCTCGCAGGAGGCGAGGACGCGGAACAGTTCCAACTGCGCCTGGCGTTGGCGTGGTTGCGGCGTTGGCCGGCCACGGAGAACGCGACCCTGGCCGGCCAACGCCGGAGGGCCGGAACTCCGAACCGGATGACGCCGAGGCAGCGTGCCCGATGCCGCGGCCTTGAGAGAAAGAGACGATCATGGCGACGTTCATCCTCGTGCCCGGCGGTTGGCACGGCTCCTGGTCGTTCGAGGCGGTGGTCCCGCTGCTTGAGCGGGCCGGCCATACCGTCCACGCCCTGACCCTGACCGGTCTGCGGCCTGACGACGACAGTGCGACGGTCGCGGCCGCCAACCTCGACACGCACGCCGACGACGTGTTGCGGCTCCTCGATCGCTCCCGGATCAGCGACGTGACGCTGGTCGGCCACAGCTACGGCGGGATGGTGATCGCCGCGGCTGCTGATCGTGCAGACGGCCGGGTCTCACGCCTGGTGCATCTCGACGCGTACGTACCGCGCGACGGCGAGTCCTGCTGGTCGTCGACGACCGAGCGCTACCGCGAGGTGTTCGCTGTCGGAGCCGCGGCCACCGGCTACGCCGTCCGGCCACCGGACGGCGGCGATCCGCGCCGCCGTCCCCATCCCCTCGCGTCGTTCCTGCAGACGGCACGGCTGTCAGGCGCAGTTGATCAGGTCCCCCACCGGGAGTTCGTCTACTGCTCGGGCTGGGAGGATCGGACGCCGTTCGCCGGACTGCGCAGCCGGCTGCTGGCCGAACCCGGTTGGCGGGTGACCGATCTGGCAACCGGTCACGACGCCATGCACGAAGCCCCGGAGGCGGTCACCGCGCTTCTGTTCGGCGCGTGATCGCGGGCACGTCGGCGCACGGTCACCGCGGCCAGTACACCGTGACCAGCACCGAGACGGTGACCTGACCGGGTAGGAGGACGTCGACGTCCAGGTCCGCGCGGCGCAGGTGGCGTGCGCTCGGTGTCATCGCCACCAGGTCCAGGGACTCCGGCCCCGTCAGGGGTGCCGCGTACTCGACGTGTTCGGTGACCGCGGCGTCGAAGAACGAGTCAAGCGCCCGGTGCAGGCGCTGCTCCTTGCACGGATCGACCGTGACGGCCGCAGGCAAGCGGCCGTGCAGTTCGGCCAGGTGCCGCCCGGTGGGGCGGACGACGACCAACCGGCCCGTCGGGCGCAGCACGCGGTGGAACTCGGCCGGATTGCGCGGGGCGAACACATCAAGCACGACATCGGCCGCCCCGTCGGCCAGGGGGAACGGGCGGAAGACGTCCCAGGACGCCGCGGCGGCTCGTTCGTGGGCACGGGCCGCCGAGCGCAGCGCCCGTACCGATGTGTCCAGGCCCAGGCCATGGGCTCCGGGCAACCGGTCGAGCACACCGGCCAGGTAGTAGCCCGTGCCGCATCCCACGTCGACGACCGTGGCCTGCCGGGGCGCGGCGCCGGCCGCCAGGCGGGCCGCGGCTTCGCGGAGGGGCGCGTAGGCACCGGTGGACAGAAAACGGCTACGGGCACGGACCATGGCCGCGTCGTCGCCGCTGGTGGCGCGGGCGCCCGTCAGCAGCCCGGCGTAGCCGTGGCGAGCGACGTCGAAGGAGTGGCCGGCCGAACAGCGCAGCGCACCGCGGTCGAACGCGAGGTCACGTGCGCGGCACGTTGGGCAGCGCAGCAGGGCGAGGGACAGTTCGAGGGCAGGGGGAAGCGACACGGGCACAGGGCACTCCTGACACAGCTGAAGGGAAGGGACCGTGCCTGCACGCGCGCTCAGAACGTCACACAGGGAGCGTGGCGCACGCGGCAGGCACACCAAGGAGGGCGATGCCGCCAGGCGTCGCCCTCAGTGCCTTCCGGTCAGAGGAAGCAGCAGTGCGGGATGCTCATGAATGCCACACCGTGATTCTACGAGCGGCGATGGTGTTCCACCGTGGTGAGTGCCGGGGTGCGTTTGACGACCCGGCTGACGACCGCCGTCTCGACGTGGCTGATGCCCAGGCCGGTCAGGTCGCGGGAGAGGAAGCCGTAGAGGGCCGCCAGGTCGGGGAAGTACGCGGCCGCGTGCAGGTTCGACGGGCCCGACGTCGCGTACGCGCCGTGTACCGACGGATGGTCGGCCAGTGCCTGTCCGGTCGCGGCCAGGTGGTCGGGGGTCACGTGCAGCAGGAGCTTGGCCTCGATGGCCAGCCCGAGGCGGTGGGGGTCCACCAGGACCTGGGTGATCAGACGGCCCTGGGCGGCCAGTTGGGCCAGGCGGCGGCGCACCGTGGACTCCGGGTGGCCGGTGCGGGCCGCCAGGGCCGCCGCGCTCAGGCGCGCGTCGGGCGCAAGCGCCTCGACGAGGGCCTGTTCCAGGGCGTCGGTGTCGACGCCGTACAGGTCGGGGGAAGGCGGGACGGAGGCCGTCTCGGCGGCTGGGTCCAGCCGGGTCAGCGCCGCGCGTTCCGGTGCGGTCAGCGCCTGGTGGCGCCACTCGGAGGTGAAGCGGAAGGCGTGCAGGATCGAGGCGCTTTCCAGTGACGTCACCGCCTGGGTGGAGGGCAGTTGGCGGAAGACGAGGGGATCGCGCGAGCCCGGTTCTGTGGCGGTGACCGCGAAGATCTCGTCGCCCGAGGTGGTGACGTCGATGAACGGGATGTCGTCGCGCGCCGCGAGCGCGGCGACGATCGTGTCGAGCTTCCCCCGGAGCACACGGATGCGCAGGAACAGGGCGCCGGTCGCGCCGCCGCCTCGGGGCAGCGCGACCGGTGAGACCACCACACGCACCGTGCCGTCGGCGCCGAGCGCGTGCAGGCGGCGGCGCACGACGGCGGGGCTGAGGCCCAGCACATGGGCCGCGCGCTCCGCGGTGAGCCGGCCGTCGCACTGCAGCGCGGCCACCAGCCGCTGGTCCGTGGGGCTCAGTACGGAATCCGCCGATGAGCGTGCCATGGAGACGAGTTTCGCCCATCGAGCGGCCGTGCGCCGCCCGTTTCGCGGGCCGCGCCCAAGGATGGAAAGCGACTGCTCCGCGCCGCAGGAAGGAGGCACCCGATGGTTCTCGACCCGCTCGTGTGGTTCCCCCGCTGACCGCCCGGCCACCTGATCAGTTCGGAACGACCCATCGACCACGGAGGTTCGCGTGACCGCGTTCGAAGAACGGCAGGAAGAACGGCAGGGGGAACGGCGGAAAGTGCGCTTCGCCAGCGGTGACACCTCGTGTGCCGCCTGGCACTATCCGGGCACCAACGGCGGCTGCGTGATCATGGCCGGCGGCACCTCGGTGACGAAGGAGCCGGCCTCGGACCTGTTCGCCGCGCGGTTCAACGCCGCCGGTTTCGCGGTCCTGGCGTTCGACCACCGGCGGTTCGGGGAGAGCGGGGGCGCGCCGCGCCAGATCGTCCGCTTCGGCGAGCAGATCGACGACTGGCACGCCGCGATCGAGTGCGCTGCCGGGCTGCCGGACGTCGATCCGGACCGGATCGCCGTGTGGGGCTTCTCGCTCGCGGGCGGCCATGTCTTCCGTGTCGCGGCAGACCACCCGCGCCTGGCCTGTGCGATCGCGCAGACGCCGCTGGTCGACGGGCGCAGCATCGCCCCGAACGCGCTACGCAGCATGCCACCGTCCGCGGCGGTGCGGCTGTTCGGCCGGGGCGTCGGGGACGCGCTCGGGAGCCTCGCCGGGCGTCCGCCGCTGCTCGTCCCGACGGCAGGGCCACGGGGCGCGGTCGCCTCGCTGACCACACCGGACGCCATGGACGGCGACCGGGCCCTCGATCCGGGCGGCCGCCACACCGGCTGGGAGCGGACGGTCGCGGCACGGATCATCCTGGGGCTCGGCGGTTACCGGCCGGGACGGCACGCGCCCCGGATCCGCTGCCCCCTGCTGGTCGTGGTCTGCGAGCAGGACCGGAGCGTGCTCACCGAGCCCGGCGTGCGGGCCGCCGGAAACGCGCCACGGTCAGAAGTGGTTCGCCTGCCAGGATGCCATTACGCGCCGTTCCTGGAGGCGCACGAGCAGGCCGTCGCGGCGGAGATCTCGTTCCTGGGCAGGCATGCGGGGGGACGCGACCCCGAGTGAGACGGCTCGTGCCGGGCCCGGCTCAGCCCGTCCCGCGTCAGAGAGCCGGGTCGGTGGGGCGGCGCTCGGCGCGGCCCGGGTCCCCGGGCGGGGCGTCGAAGCGGGCGGCATCGGCGCGGTAGGTGTCAGGACCGCCTGCATCGGGGCGTGCGGTCTCGGCGCGGACCGGGTCCGCCGGGCGGGAGCGGCCCGCTGCGTGGGCTCCGCGGGGGGCCGCCGTCAGGACCGGTTGGAGGAGCCCGCCGCCGCGCAAGCGGCCCACGAGGGGCGTGGCGAAGCGGCTGAGGACCCTGCTGGCCAGGTACGCGACCGGCACGGCGATCACGGCGGCGCCGACCACGTCGTGCGGGTAGTGGTCGCCCAGGTAGACGCGGGTGAAGCTCTCGAAGACGGCGAAGGCCGCGGTGACCACCGCGAGGCGCCGGTCGAGCAGCCACAGCGCGGCGACCGTGGCGAACGCCGTGGTGGTGTGGCCGCTGGGGAACGCGTAGTCGCTGCGTACGGGGCAGGGGTCGACGAAGTACGCGTGCGGCACCGAGTAGCACGGCCGCACCTCGGCCACGGCCTTCTTGATGACCTCGGCGACCGCGAAGGCGAACACCACCGCCACCGGTGCGGCCAGGGCGCGCGTCATGGCGAGGTTGTCGCGCCGGCGGGCGTTCCAGAAGCCGATCACCATGAGCACCGCGAAGACGCCGAGCCCCGTGTTGGTCCACCAGTCGAGCGGCCCGTTCAGCCAACGGGTCGACTTCGCGATGCCGGTGACCGACGTGAACAGCGAGCCGTCGATGGACGAGCCGTCGAAGGCGAGCTGGACGGTGGAGTGGAGGGTCATCGGGCCAGTCTCCCAAGGACGGAAGGGACATGCGGGTCCGGCCCGTCACTCGCCGTGCGTGAGGGCGCGTAAGTGCGCCGGACCCGGCATGGCGTGCGGATGTGGCAGACTCGGCGATCAATCAACTTCTACACAATGGTAGAAGTTCCCTGGGACTGTAAACGATGCCGGGAGGCGGGCCAACTCTTGAACGCCGGACCTGCTCCCGGGGAACGGGAACGCCGTCCCGGCGGGGCGCTGGAGGCCGAGGTGCTCGCCGTGCTCCAGTCGTCGCCGCAGGCGCTGACCCCCGGCGAGGTGGGCAGGCGCCTCGGCGAGGGGCTCGCCTACACCACCGTGGTGACGGTGCTCTCCCGGATGTTCGACAAGGGGCTGCTGACCCGCGGCAAGCGCGGCCGCGCGTACGCCTACGCGCCCGTCGCGGACGGGCACGGGCTGACCGCCCGCAGGATGCGGCAGGAGCTGGAGGCCGACTCGGACCACGGGGCGGTGCTCGCCCGGTTCGTCGCGGACCTGTCGGACCGCGACGAGGGGCTGCTGCGGCAGCTGCTCGGCGAGGTGCCCGAGGCCCCCGAGGGCACGTGAGCCCCCGGGGAGTCCCCGGGTGAGCCCCGGGGGCGCTTGAGCACCGGCCGGGAGCGTCAGGCGAGGTCGGCGAGCAGCCGGGCGAACGGGACGACCTCGTCCTCCGCCCCGCCGTCCGCCGCCTCGCCGTCCTCCGCGCGCGCCGCCGGAACGGTCGCGGTGGGCGCCACGCCCACCGCACCCGTCGTGCCCCTCGCGCGGCCCAGCAGCTCGGCGAACTCGCGCGACGCGCGCGCCACGCGCCCCGGCAGGCCGCCCGCGTGCGTGTCCGCGGCCGCACCCCAGTCGTCGGTGGCCGCGAACACGGCCGTCGGCAGCGTCAGCGCGTGCAGGTACGAGAACAGCGGACGCAGCGCGTGCTCGACGACCAGGGAGTGGCGCGCGGTGCCGCCCGTCGCGGCCAGCAGCACGGGTGTGCCGGTCAGGGCGTCCGGCTCGACCAGGTCGAAGAACGACTTGAACAGCCCGCTGTACGACCCGGCGAACACGGGCGTCGCGACGATCAGCCCGTCCGCCTCCGACACGGCCTGAAGCACCTCGCGCAGCGCCTGCGACGGCCAGCCCGAGACGACGTTGCCCGCGATGTCCATCGCCAGGTCGCGCAGCTCGACGACGCGCACGTCCGCGTCGAGGTGTTCGTTCACGCCCGCCACCAGGCGGTCCGTGAGCAGCCTCGTCGACGAGGGCTTTCCGACGCCGGCCGTGACGGCGACCAGTTTCGTGCGGCCCGCATCCCTCACGTCCGCGGTCATGTCCTTGTCCTTTCGACGGCCGGGTGCGCGGGCGGTGCGTCCGGGACGTCCGCCGGGCGGCCCGACGCGAACTCCTTGCGCAGCACCGGGACGACCTCCTCGCCCAGCAGGTCGAGCTGTTCCAGGACGGTCTTGAGCGGCAGTCCCGCGTGGTCCATCAGGAAGAGCTGGCGCTGGTAGTCGCCGAACGTCTCGCGGAAGGACAGCGTCTTGTCGATGACCTCCTGCGGGCTGCCGACGGTCAGCGGCGTCTGCTCGGTGAACTCCTCCAACGACGGGCCGTGCCCGTAGACGGGCGCGTTGTCGAAGTACGGGCGGAACTCGCGCACCGCGTCCTGCGACCTCGCCCGCATGAACACCTGCCCGCCGAGCCCGACGATCGCCTGCTCGGGCGTGCCGTGCCCGTAGTGCGCGTACCGCCGCCTGTACAGCTCGATCAGCTTCTGGAAGTGGCCCTTGGGCCAGAAGATGTTGTTGGCGAAGAACCCGTCGCCGTAGTAGGCGGCCTGCTCCGCGATCTCCGGGGACCTGATGGAGCCGTGCCAGACGAACGGGGGCACGCCGTCGAGCGGGCGCGGTGTCGAGGTGAAGCCCTGGAGCGGGGTGCGGAACCTGCCCGTCCAGTCGACCACATCCTCTCTCCACAGCCTGTGGAGGAGTGCGTAGTTCTCCACGGCGAGCGGGATGCCCTCGCGGATGTCCTTGCCGAACCACGGGTAGACGGGTCCCGTGTTGCCGCGGCCCATCATGAGGTCGACGCGGCCGCCCGCCAGGTGCTGGAGCATGGCGAAGTCCTCGGCGATCTTCACCGGGTCGTTCGTCGTGATCAGCGTCGTGGACGTGGACAGGACGAGCCGCTCGGTCCGCGCCGCGATGTAGCCCAGCATGGTCGTGGGCGACGACGGCACGAACGGGGGGTTGTGGTGCTCGCCCGTGGCGAAGACGTCGAGTCCGACCTCCTCCGCCTTGCGCGCGATGGCGACCATCGCCTCGATCCGCTCGTGCTCGCTCGGCGTACGTCCGGTGGTCGGGTCGGCGGTCACGTCGCCGACGGTGAAGATCCCGAACTCCATCGCGCACTCATCCCTTCCGTGCCGCGTGATCCGCCGGGCCGGCGGCCACACTGGTTGAAATTTGAACTAATCATGGCAACGGAAGCACCCCGTCCCCTATTCCCGCCGCGCCGCCGCACGGCGGCGCCCACCGCCCGCTCACCCGCGGTGTCTACACTTGCGCACCTGCGATCGTCGCTCATCGATCGTTTCCCAGCCCGGTGCCCGGACCGAAGGGTGATTGGTGCCTTGATATCCATCGAAGCTGTCAGCAAGAGGTATCCCGACGGCACCGTCGCCGTCGACGGTCTCTCCCTGGAGGTCCCCGACCGGTCCATCACCGTTCTCGTCGGCCCGTCCGGCTGCGGCAAGACCACGACGCTCCGCATGATCAACCGCATGATCGAGCTGACCGGCGGCAGGATCCTCATCGACGGCGAGGACATCCAGCACAAGCCCGTCAACGCGCTCCGCAGGTCCATGGGCTACGTGATCCAGAACGCGGGCCTCTTCCAGCACCGCACGATCGCCGACAACATCGCCACGGTCCCCCGCATGCTCGGCTGGTCCAAGGCCAGGGCGCGGGAGCGCTCCATGGAGCTGATGGAGCGCGTCGGCCTCGACACGTCCATGGCCAAGCGGTACCCGTACCAGCTCTCCGGCGGCCAGCAGCAGCGCGTCGGCGTCGCACGCGCCCTCGCCGCCGACCCGCCGGTGCTGCTCATGGACGAGCCGTTCTCCGCCGTCGACCCCGTCGTACGGCGCGGGCTCCAGGAGGAGTTGCTGCGCATCCAGGAGGAGCTCGGCAAGACCATCGTCTTCGTCACGCACGACATAGACGAGGCGATACGCGTCGGCGACATGATCGCGGTGCTGCGCACGGGCGGCAGGCTCGCCCAGTACGCGGCCCCGGACGAGCTGCTGTCCACGCCCGCCGACGCGGCTGTCGAGGACTTCCTCGGCGCGGACCGCGGCATACGCGGCCTGTCCTTCTTCGGCACGCAAGCGCTCAGCGTCGACCCGGGCGGCGTCGTCGCCTCCGACGCCACCGCGCAGCAGGTCTCCTCACGCGCCACCGAGGGGCTCGCGCACCTCCTCGTCGTCGGGGTCGACGGCCGGCCGCTCGGCTGGGCCGACGCGGCGCGTCTGCGCAAATCCGGCGCCGCGGGCGCGGGCCCCGAGGGCGGCCCCGCGGAGCTCCTGCCGCACGGGCAGGTGTTCCGGCACGGCGAGGACTCGCTGCGCGTCGCGCTCGACTGCGCGGTCCTGTCCCCGACCGGCTGGGCCGTCGCCGTGGACGGCGAGGGGCGCGCCGTCGGCGTCGTCTCGCAGGAGCAGATCGCCGCCGGGATACGCGCCGCCCACAGCCAGCGCGGCACGGCGCCCGTGGACGTGGGAGCCGCTCGATGAACAACGGCTTCTTCCACATGCCGAGCGACCTCCAGCACTCCTATCTGGGGCTCATCGGCCTCCACCTGCAAGAAGCGCTGCTGCCCGTCGCCATCGGCCTCCTGCTCTCGCTGCCGATCGCGCAGCTCTGCGTACGCTTCAAGTGGCTCTACCCGCCCGTACTCTGGGCCACCACCGTGCTCTACGCGATACCGTCGCTCGCGTTCTTCGTCGTCCTCATCGACTACACCGGGCAGACCAAGACCACGGTCGTCATCCCCCTCAGCCTCTACAGCCTCGTCGTCCTCGTGCCCGCGATCGTGGACGGGGTGCGGTCCGTGTCCCCCGAGACGCACGCGGCGGCCGTGGCGATGGGCATCGGGCCCGTGCGCCGCTACCTCCAGGTCGAGCTGCCGATCGCGGTGCCCGCCATCTTCGCCGGCCTGCGGGTCGCCACCGTCTCCAGCATCAGCCTGGTCAGCGTCGGCGCCCTCATCGGCAACCAGGGCGCGCTCGGCAACCTCCTGCAAGACGCGATGACCTTCCACCGGCCGATCTACGCGGTCAGCTCCGTGGTCACCACGGCCGTCCTCGCGATCCTCGCCGACACCGCGCTCGTCCTCGTGCGCGTGGCGCTGACGCCGTGGCTGCCCAAGAGCGGCAGGCGCGCGCTGCGCGGCCGTGACAAGGCGCGGGCCGCCGGCGCCGCCGGTGCCGGTACGGGCACGGGCCCGGTCACGGGCGAGCCGCTCGACGGCGGCACGACCGACGTCAGGCCCACCGCGGGGAGCACGCTGTGACCGTCATCCACTTCATCACCGCGTTCTTCTCCGACGGCGCGCACTGGCACGGCTACGACGGCATCCCCACCCGCCTCGTCGAGCACGTCGAGTTCTCGCTCATCGCGCTCGGCATCGCCGCGGCCGTCGGCCTGCCCGTCGGCCTGCTCACCGGGCACTACGGGCGCGGCGGCAACGCGCTCGCGCTGCTGGCGACGGCGGCGCGCGCGCTGCCCAGCTTCGGCCTGCTCGTGCTGCTGTTCGTGCTGATGGGCCTGAGCAAGCTGCCGGTGCTGATCCCCCTGGTGGTGCTGGCCATCCCGCCGATCCTCGTCACCACGTACGAGGCGGTGCGCACCGTCGACCCGCCGCCGGTGGACGCCGCGCGGGGCATGGGCATGCACTCGATGAAGATCCTCTTCCAGGTCGAACTGCCCGTCGCGCTCCCGCTGATCCTCAGCGGCCTGCGGTCGGCGGCGATCCAGGTGGTGTCGACCGCGACCATCGCCGCGTACGTGAGCTTCGGCGGGGTGGGCCGGTACATCATCGACGGGCTCTACCAGCGCAACTACGAGAAGGTGGTGGGCGGCGCGACGCTCGTCGCCGCGCTCGCCCTCGCCACGCTCGGGCTGTTCGGCCTCGCGTCGCGGTTCGCGGTGTCGCGGGGCGTGCGGCAGCGCTGAACGCGGCGGCGCCGGGCGCCCGCGAGGCGAGAGACCTCGCGGGCGCCCGGCGCGTTCGCTGTCCGCCGTCCGCTGTCCGCCGTAGCCGCGGCGACCGGCTCAGGCGCGACCCTGAGCCCGTTCCACGCGCTCCAGGGCCAGTTCGAGCACGACGAGCAGCGTGTCGCGCACGGAGCCGCGCTCGCGCGCGTCGAACACCGTCACCGGCACGTGGTCGGAGACGTCGAGCGCCCAGCGGACCTCGTCCAGTTCGTACTCGACCTTGCCGTCGAACGCGTTGAGCGCGACGGCGAACGGGATGTCGCGGTTCTCGAAGTAGTCGACGGCCGCGTAGCAGTCGTCGAGGCGTCTCGCGTCGACGATCACCAGGCCGCCGAGGGCGCCCTCCACCACGTCGTCCCACATGAACCCGAACCGCTCCTGCCCCGGCGTGCCGAACAGGTAGAGCTTGAGCGTCGGGTCGAGGGTGATGCAGCCGAAGTCCATGGCGACCGTCGTGGTCGTCTTCTCCGGGGTGTGGCTCAGGTCGTCGACGCCCGCGGCGACCGTCGTGATCGCGGCCTCCGTGGTCAGCGGCTCGATCTCGGAGATCGACGCGACGGTCGTCGTCTTGCCGACGCCGAAGCCCCCCGCGATCACCATCTTCACGGGCAGCGGCGGCTGCTGGACGGCCGCGTCGGCGGCGCCGAGTACGGCTGGGGCGCCAGGAGCGCCGGGGGACACCGTGCCTGACGGGTCAGCCTTCACGGAGGAACCCCCTGGAGTCGGGGACGGTGCGGAGACCATCGATCACCCTTCGAAGAACAGAGGCGTCCTGGGCGGCGTTCGCCCGGGGCACATAGACCCGCAGGCGCCCCTGGGCGCGCAGGTCGTCGGCGATTACACGGACCACGTTGAGGTGCAGCCGCAGCCGTGCGGCGAGCTCCGCGAGTGACTGCGGGCGACGGCAGGCCGCGATGATCTCGCGGTGCTCGGACGCGAAGGAGTCGAGCGCGGCGATCCCGCCCGACGTCGCGACGACCTGCGTCTCGATCGGGATCGGCGGGCCCTTGCTCGTGCCCGCCGTGCCCGCGACCCGGCCCGCGGTCAGCAGGAAGGGACGCACGGCCGAGGCACGGCCCACGCCGTCCTCGTCGAGCGCTCCGTCCCCCTCGACCGGTTCTTCACCAGCCACCTTCACGATCCCTCCCGGGGCGCCCGGTCCGCCCGGCCCGGCGGAGTGCGGCCGTTTCCGGTCACCTTGTCGGTGAAACGCCCACATTGTTCTTCAGTTCCAGCACCAGCTGCGGGCTGAGGGCCGCGCCGACGCGGTTGGCGAAGAGCTGCATCTCGTAGGCGATGTTGCCGAGCTTCGCCTCCTTGGAGGCGACGACGCCGAGCACGGCGCCGTTGCCGATCGCCGAGACCAGGACGTGCCCGCTCTCCAGATCGATGATCACCTTGTTGAGCCCGCCGAGCCCGTAGTTGCCCGACGCGCCCATGGCCAGGCTCGTGATGCCCGACACGATCGCGGCGAGCCGCTCCGAGTCGGCCGGCGCGTCCCGCCGTGACACGGCGATCAGCAGCCCGTCGGACGAGACGGCGATGGCGTCCACGACGCCCGCCGTCTCGGTGGCGAACCGGTTCAGCAGCCAGGTGAAGTCCGCGGCCGCGGCTTGTACGTCGGTGGGTTCCGGCGGATTCTGCCCGGCGTCACCTGTCCACATCGTCACTGGCCTCTCTGTGCATTCCCTGCGGTTGCGGTCTTTGCGGTCTTTGCGGATTTTCCGGACTTTGCGGACGTTCCGGGGGCGCGTCGTGGTCGGCGCGCTGCACGGCCGCCTCGAACTCGTCGATGGCGTCGCGCGCCGCCTGCGCGTCGGCGGGCCGCCAGGCCCGCGGGACGGTGCGCGGCAGCTCGTCCGCGAACCGGCCGCGCCCCTGGAGCGTCGCACCGCGCACCCGGCGCCGCAGCGGGCGGGGGGCGTCGGAGCGGTCCGCGTCGTAGGGGTGGCCCTGCGGCGGCGGCGCCTGGCGCGGTGGTTGCGGCGGTAGCGGCGGTTGTCCCGCTTGCGGCGGTCGTGGCGCCGGGGGTGTCTGCGATCCCTGTGGCGCCTGCGGTGCTTGGGCTCGCTGTGTCGGATAGTTCACGCGGCCGTCCGGTGTGGGGCGTTCGGGTTGCTGGGGGGCCCGCTGCGCCGTGCGGCGCGGCAGCGGCGGCACGCCGCCCGCGGGGGGTGGCGCCTGGCCGGGCCGCCGGCCCGGTCCTCCTTCCTCGCCCGCACCGTGGCCGGGAGCGCGGGTGCCGGGCGTGCTTGCGCCCGGCCGTTGGCCGTCGACCGGCCCTGCGGGCCCGCCGTACGGGCTGCCAGGAGCCTGGCCCTGGAGCCCTCCCGGGGACCGGTCGTGGGCCGTGGCGAAGGGCTGTTCGTGGGAAGGTCCGCCGTCCTGCCCCGGGGCATGGCCCGAGGGCCTGCCTGGCGCCGCGCCCAGGCCCTGGCCGGCCTCGTTCTCCGCGGGCCTGTACGCACGCGCCTGGGCCTGGTCGGCGCGTGCGCGCCCGCCCGGGCGCTGCCCCGCACCGCCGTACTGCCCCGCACCGCCGTACTGCCCCGGGCCCTGCGCGCCGCCCCGGGCGGACGGCGGGCCACCCTGGGCGGACGGCGCGTGACCCGGTGCGGTCGGCGCGGGCCCGGGCAGGGGACGTGCGGCGCCCGCGGACGGTGCGGCGCTCACCGCGCGCCGGTCGGGCACGGCCGCGAGCGCACGCGGGCCGACCTTCGGCACCGGTCCTGCCAGCAGCAGCGACGGCGGGACGAGCACGGCCGCCGTCGTGCCGCCGCCCGGCGTGCGGCTGAGCGCGACCCTGATGCCCCAGCGGCGGGACAGGCCGCCCACCACGAACAGGCCGAGCACCTTCGTCGGCACCAGGTCGAGGCGTTCGCGGCGCACCAGGCGCGCGTTCTCCTCGTCGAGCCGCTCCTGGCTCATCCCGAGCCCGTGGTCGACGATCTCGACGAGGGCGCCGTCCCCGTCGTCGCCCTCGGTGCGCGAGCGCACGATCACCTCGACGCGGCTGCCCGACGGCGAGAACGCGACGGCGTTCTCCAGCAGTTCGGCCAGCATCAGCGTCAGGTCGCCGACGATGTCGGGGATGACGGTGACGTCGTTCTCCGCGCGCGGCGCGACCCGCTGGTAGCCCTCGATCTGGCCGAGTGCGGCCCGTACGACGTCGGTGAGCGCGGTCGGGCCCGTCTCCGGGGTGTCGTCCCTGATGCCGGCGAGCAGCAGCAGGGACTCCGCGTTGCGCTGGAGGCGCACCGCGATGTGGTCGATGCGGTAGAGCCGCTCCAGCACGTCGGGGCTGGTCTCGCCGCGCTCGACCGCGTCGATCAGGGTCAGCTGGCGAACCGTCAGGTTGGAGACGCGGCGGCCCACGTTGCCGAACATCTCGGCGATGTTGCGCCGGCCGAGCACCTGCCGTTCGAGCAGCGCCGTGGCCGTGGCCTGCACCTGGTTGAACGCGGACGCCAGGTCGCCGATCTCGTCGCGCACGGGCACCGGCACGGCTTCGAGGCGGGGCGGCGCGGTGTCCTCGGAGTCGTCGTCGGCCACGCGCGCGAGCTCGCGGCCCGCCAGGTCCGCGACGCGCTGCGCCGCCTCGGTGAGCGCCTGCACCGGGCGGATGACCGAACGGCGCGCGAGTACGGAGAAGGCGAGCCACAGCGCGAAGCCGACGAGGGCGGCGCCCAGCAGGTAGACCGCGCGCCACCAGGCCGCGTTGGACGCCGAGTCGGCGTCCGAGGCGATCTGGCCGATCAGGGAGCGGGTGATCCGCAGCCGGCTCGCGGCCTGCTGCTCGTACGTGGGCTGCGCGGCCAGCGCCGTGCTCAGCGCGTTCTGCACGGCCAGGTGGCCCTGCGCGACGAGCGCGCCCGGGTCGACCTGGAGCGCCGCGTACTGCTGGCCGATGACGTTCTGCGACCCGCCGCGCTCGATGCCGGCCAGCTCGCGGCCCTGGCGCGTCGTCGCGTACCGGGAGAACCGGTCGGCCTGGTAGCTGTACTTGGCGTACTCGCCGACAGCGCCGGTGAACTCGATCAGCGCGTTCGGGTCGCCCGTGCGCGCGGCGAACACGCTGGTCTCGAAGGACGCGTGCGCGGTGTCGGCGCGCAGCAGCGCGTCCAGCACGTTGGCCGACGAGGTCGCCGAGCGGTCGGGGGACGAGCCGAGGCCGAGGCCGTCGATGAGGTCGCCCACCGCCGCGGTGTAGGCGGGGTCGATGTTGTCGGCGGGCAGCGGACCGCTCTCGACGGTGTCACGGAGCGCCGACAGGCCGCCGATCTCCTTGAGCGCCTCGCTCTCCTGCGGGGGCAGTTCGTCGCCGAACGCGGCGGCGACGGCCCGTGCCTGGGCGTCGGTGCTCTGCTGGGCCTCGCGGTAGCCGGCGGTCGCCGTCGTCCTGGCCTGCTTGAGGCCGGCCTCGTAGTGCAGGGAGACGAGGAGGGCCTCACGGTGCTCGTTCTGCAGGCCGTCGATGAGCCCGGCGACCTCCCGGCTGTTGCGCACGAGGCGGGAGGTGGCGGCGGCCGACCGTGCCTGGTCGATCTGCTGGTAGGTGACGTAGACGAGCATCGCGGCGATGGCGGCGATCGGCACCACGACCATGACGTTCAACTTGCGCCGGAACGGCCACCGTTCGAGCAGGCCCGAGGCGCGTCGCCGCAGCCTGGCCATCGGGGAGGGGCGCCCGGGCGCCGCTTCGCCGTCCCCGAAGTCCCTCTTGTCCCTCCTGTGCGTGGGCACCAAGCCTCCTCGGCTGTACGCCCGTTCTGACTGGTCAGGGCGCGGTGGCCGGGAATTCCGGCCGTTCGGCGAGCGGAAACCAACTCAGTCGGACCACGCGTGAGCGGTCCGGGACCGAGGAATGAAGATTATCTAGTCGCCCTACGGTGACGTCTACGACCCCACGAAAGAATTGACCCCATCGATTCGCTGCACGTGACAACAATTGCCGCGCGCACATGACCGGATGCGATCACGCCACGAGCGCACGGCGAACGCGTCGGAGTCAACTCCTGAACGCGCCCGAGCCGCCTTCCGAACGAATCGCGACCGGTACCGACCGGGCGGTTTGCGGCGACGACCGAATGATGTCAATCGGTAACAAGAAACCCTTGACTCACAGAGTCCCCCTGGCTTGGATCGACACCATGTGTTTCCAGGGCCCCGTCAACCATGCGTGCGGCGCGCCCTCGGTTTCCCCACATGTTCACGCGGCGCGTCTTCGGCGCGCGGCGTCTCATCCCCCCGATCCGACCCCAGGTTGGCAAACGTGACCGTAATCGGTAACAGCCGCAGACGTGCCCTCACAGCCGCGGTGGCCCTCGCGGCCGCAACCACGGCGCTGGCCGGCTGTTCTTCCTCCTCCTCGTCCGGCAAGGGCTCGAGCGACCCGCTCCAGAAGCCCGCGGCAGGCGGCGACACCGTGGTCGTCGGTTCCAACAACTTCGCCGAGTCGATCCTCCTCGGCGACATCTACGGCGAGGCACTCAAGGCCAAGGGCCTGAAGGTGACCTACAAGCCGAACATCGGCAGCCGCGAGACCACCTACGGCCTCATGAAGAACGGCACGCTGACCGTGCTCCCCGAGTACAACGGCGCGCTGCTCGCCTACCTCGACCCCAAGGCGACGCCGAAGACGGTCGAGACCACGCAGGCGGCCGTCACGGCCAAGCTCGACCCGAAGCTCCAGATCCTGAACCCGGCGCCCGCGCAGAACAAGGACGCCGTCGTCCTGAACGAGCAGACCGCGAAGAAGTACGGCCTGACCTCGAAGTCGACGATCGCCGACCTGACCAAGGCCGCGCCCGACCTGGTCATCGGCGGTTCGCCGGAGTTCCAGACCCGGCACCAGGGGCTCGTGGGCCTCAAGTCGGACTACGGGCAGACGTACAAGTCCTTCAAGGCGCTCGACGCGGGCGGCCCGCTCACGATCGCGGCGCTCAAGGCCAACAACATCCAGGCCGGTGACGTGTTCACCACGGACCCGAGCATCGCGAAGGACAAGTTCGTCGTCCTCCAGGACCCGAAGAACCTGTTCGGGTTCGAGAACGTGGTGCCGCTCGTCCACAAGTCGAAGCTGCCGCAGAAGGGCGTGGACGCGCTCAACGCGGTCTCGGCGAAGCTGACCACCGACTCGCTGCTGGCGATGGACACGAAGGTGCAGGCGAAGAGCGCGGACCCGCTGGCGGTCGCGCAGGCCTGGCTGAAGCAGGCCGGCCTGAGCTGACGCCCGCGTTCCGCGCGTCCGCGCGCACCACCGCCGTCCGGGGCCGCCCCGGGCGGCGGTTCGCGTTTGCCCGCCCGGGGGCGTACGGCGGCACCTCGCGCCGCCCAGGGCCGTAATCCGGTTGCGCCCACGGCGCGCCCGCTGGTGCACTGTCCCCGGCGAGGGCGCCTCACCGGGGAAGCGGCCGGAGGAGCCCGCGCGTGACGAGCCGTACCGGCGCCACAGCGGTAGCAGCGGTACGAGCAGCCCGAGAAGTGCGGTCGACCGAGGAGATGTCCATGCGAGGAGCGTTCGCGACCACCCACGAGGCCCGCCAGGGCCTGCCGGCCGTCACGCTCTCCTCGAAGGAAACCAGCCTCCTTGCCTACGCTGAACCTCGGCATCCTCGCGCACATCGACGCGGGTAAGACCAGCCTCACCGAGCGCCTGCTGCACAGCGCCGGCGTCATCGACACCGTCGGCAGCGTCGACGCCGGCTCCACCACCACGGACACGCTGGCGCTCGAACGGCGGCGCGGGATCACCGTCAAGTCGGCGGTCGTCTCGTTCCCCGTCGGCACCACGACCGTCAACCTGATCGACACGCCGGGCCACCCCGACTTCATCGCCGAGGTCGAGCGCGTGCTGTCCGTGCTGGACGGCGCGGTGCTCGTCGTCTCTGCCGTCGAGGGCGTACAGGCGCAGACGCGCGTGCTGATGCGCACGCTGCGGCGGCTGGGCATCCCCACGCTCGTCTTCGTCAACAAGATCGACCGCGCGGGCGCGCAGGGCGCCGGAGAGCGGCTGCCGGCCGCGCTCGCCCGCCGCCTGGGCACGTCGTTCGTGCCGCTCGGCCGGATCGCCGCGGCCGGCGGCCCCGGCGCCGCGTACGTGCCGTACGGGCCGCACGACGCGGACCACGCCGCCGCGCTGGCCGAGAGCCTCGCCGACCAGGACGACGAGCTGCTCGCCGCGTACGTGGCGGACGAGACGTCCCTCACGTACGGGCGTCTGCGCCGTGAGCTCGCGGCGCAGACGGCGCGCTGCCTCGTCCATCCCGTGCTGTACGGGTCCGCGATCACGGGCGCGGGCGTCGACGCGCTCGTCACGGCGGTGCGCACGCTGCTGCCCGCGGCCGAGGGCGACCCGTGCGGGGCGCTGGCGGGCACCGTCTTCAAGGTCGAGCGCGGCCGGGGCGGCGAGCGGATCGCGTACGCGCGCATCGCCCGGGGGACGGTACGGGTCCGCGACCGGCTGCGGTTCGGCGCGGACGGGGAGGGCGGCGAGGGCAAGGTCACCGGGCTGTCCGTCTTCGACAACGGCGCGGCGGTGCCCGCGGGGGAGGTGCGGGCGGGCCGGATCGGCACGCTGCGGGGGCTCGCGGACGTGCGGATCGGCGACGCGCTCGCCCCGGCGGGCGACGCGCCGGCAGACGCACGTACCGGTGCGTCCGGCGCGGAGACGAGGGCGTCCCGCGGGTTCTTCCCGCCGCCGACGCTGGAGACGCTGGTGGTGCCCGCCCGCGACGCGGACCGTGCCGCGCTGCACGCCGCGCTCGCGGAACTCGCCGAGCAGGACCCGCTGATCGGCTACCGCAAGGGCGAGTTGCGGCGCGGCGGCGCCCAGGACCTGTACGTCTGCCTCTACGGCGAGGTGCAAAAGGAGGTCGTGCGGGAGACGCTCGCGGACGACTACGGCATCGGCGTCACCTTCCGCGAGACGACGGTGATCTGCCGGGAGCGGCTCGCGGGCAGCGGCGCCGCCTTCGAGGTGAAGTCGCGTGACGGCAACCCGTTCCTGGCGACGGTGGGGCTGCGCGTGGACCCGGCGCCGGCCGGCTCGGGCGTGGTGTACCGGCTCGGCGTCGAACTGGGCTCGATGCCGTACGCGTTCATGCGGGCCGTGGAGGAGACCGTGCGCGAGACGCTGGAGCAGGGGCTGTACGGCTGGCGGGTGACGGACCTGGCGGTGACGTTGACGCACACCGGGTACAACGCCCGGCAGAGCCACGCGCACGGGACGTTCGACAAGAGCATGTCGAGCACGGCGGGCGACTTCAGGAACCTGACGCCGCTCGTGCTGATTGACGCGCTGCGCGCGGCGGGCACGCGCGTCCACGAACCCGTGCACCGGTTCAGGCTCGATGTGCCGTCGGACACGTACGGCGCGGTGCTGCCGCTGCTCGCGCGGCTGGGCGGCGTGCCGGACGCGCCGGCGGTGACGGGTGCCACGACGACCGTGGAGGGCCGCGTGCCCGCCGCGTCCGTGCACGCGCTTGAGCGGCGCCTCGTGGGGCCGACGCGCGGCGAGGGGCTGCTGGAGACGGCGTTCGACCACTACGCGCCGGTGCACGGCACGCCGCCGGTGCGGCCGCGCTGGGACGACGACCCGCTGGACCGCCGCGCGTACCTGCTGCGGGTCGTGCGCCGCGTGCGGCACGGAGACGCCGGCGCGTGACGCCCCGGCGCGTTCGCCGGCCGATTGCGGCCGGCCCCGAGCGCCGGGGCCGCGCCCTGGCGACCGCGCGGCGGGTTGCCCGCCTGGCAGGTGCCACGGCAGACCCGGCCGTGCAGGAACCGGGCACGCGGCGGGTCACGGACCCGAGCGCGGGGCCCTCCACGCCGGGCCCACGGCACGTCCGCGGGACGGCCCGTCGCGCACCGGCCGGGGCGGGCGTCGCACGGCCGGGGGACGAGCCCGGGTGCGGCACGCCGCGGGCGCGGCGTCCACATCCCGGACGGCCGTGCCGCTTGCGTCCATGTTGTATCTATGCTGTGCGCATGCCATCCGCGCCCGTCAGACCGCCAGCCGCAGCCGACCGTGTGTACAGCCATGTCAAAGAGGGGGTACTGGCGCGCCGTTACGAGGGCGGGACGCTGCTGACCGAGGGCGAGCTCGCCGAGGCCGTCGGCGTCTCCCGCACGCCCGTACGCGAGGCGCTCCTCAAGCTGGAGGTCGAGGGGCTCATCAAGCTCTACCCCAAGAAGGGCGCGCTCGTGCTCGCCGTCTCGGCGCAGGAGATCGCCGACGTCGTCGAGACCCGCCTGCTGGTCGAGGAGTTCGCGGTCCGCAAGGTCCTCGGGTTTCCCACGCCACCGGTGCGGCTCATCGCGCGCCTGGAGGCGCTGCTGGACGAGCAGCGTGCCTGCGCGGTCACGGGCGACCTGGCGGCGGTCGCCGCCGCCGACCGCTCCTTCCACCTCGAGATCGTGCGCACGGCGGGCAACGAGATCATCTCCAAGCTCTACGACCGGCTGCGCGACCGCCAGCTGCGCATGGGCGTCGCCGTGCTCGAGGCGCACCCCGACAGGATCGCCACGAACATCGCCGAGCACACGGAGCTGCTCGACGCGATCAGGACAGGCGACGCGGAGTTCGCGGCCGGGCGCGTGAACGCCCACCTCGGCAGGGTCTCCACGCTGGTGCGCGGGGAGGGCAGGTGACGATACAGCCCGCCGCCGCGTCCGGGCGGCCGGGGACGGCTGCCCTGTCCCTGCCGGGTGATCCCCCCGGCGGCCGCCGCGCCGTCTGGGTGTGGGGCATCGGCGTCTCCGTCTACTTCGTCGCGGTCATCTTCCGCACCAGCCTGGGCGTCGCGGGCCTGGACGCCCAGGAGCGCTTCCACGTCGGCGCCTCGGCGCTCTCGACGTTCTCGATCCTGCAGCTCCTCGTCTACGCGGGCATGCAGATACCCGTCGGCCTCCTCGTCGACCACCTCGGCACGAAGAAGGTGCTCGCCCTCGGCACGGTGCTGTTCACCATCGGCCAGCTGGGCTTCGCGCTGTCCCCCTCCTACGCGGCGGCGCTGGCGTCCCGCGCGCTGCTCGGCTGCGGCGACGCGATGACGTTCATCAGCGTGCTGCGGCTGGGCACCCGCTGGTTCCCGGCGCGGCGCGCGCCGATGATCGCGCAGATCGCGGCGCTGTTCGGGATGGCGGGCAACCTCGTGTCGACCGTGGTGATCGCCCGCACGCTGCACGGCCTCGGCTGGACCGCGACGTTCGGGGGCAGCGCGCTCGCGGGCGTCGCCGTGCTGGCACTCGTGCTGCTGTTCCTCAAGGACCACCCGGAGGGCCACGAGCCGCCCCCGGCCTCGGAGCGCGGCGGCCTCGGGCTCGGCTACGTGCGGCGGCAGATCGCGGCGTCCTGGCGCGAGCCGGGCACCAGGCTCGGCATGTGGGTGCACTTCACGACCCAGTTCCCCGGCATGGTCTTCCTGCTGCTGTGGGGGCTGCCGTTCCTCGTCGAGGCCCAGGGCCTCTCCCGGGCCACGGCAGGCGAACTGCTCACCCTGGTCGTGGCGTCCAACATGGTGATCGGCCTCGTCTACGGGCAGGTCATCGCGCGCCACCACGCGGCGCGGCTGCCGCTCGCGCTCGGCACCGCGGGAACGACGGCGCTGCTGTGGGCCGCGGCGATCGCCTACCCGGGTCCGCACGCCCCGATGTGGCTGCTCGTCACGCTCTGCGCCGTGCTGGGCGCCTGCGGGCCCGCGTCGATGGTCGGCTTCGACTTCGCCAGGCCGGCGAACCCGCCGTCCCGTCAGGGCACGGCGTCCGGCATCGTCAACATGGGTGGTTTCACGGCGTCCATGACGACGCTGCTCGCGGTGGGTGTGCTGCTCGACGCGACGGGCGACAACTTCCGCATCGCCTTCTCGTCGGTCTTCTTCCTCGAAGCCCTGGGCGTCACGCAGATCCTGCGGCTGCGCGCCCGCGCCGCGAAGCGCGAGCGCGAGCACCTGGTGGCGAGCAAGGTCGAGGCCGTGCACCACGTGCCCGTGTAGGACGGGGCCTGCGATGAGGCCGCGTCGCCCGCCCCGGGGCGACGCGGCCTCATCGCGCCACTTCGTGCCGTTCCCGGCTACTTCGTGACGGCGAAGGCGGCGAGGATCGCATCCGCGAGCTCCTGGTCGCCGTCGACCTTGACCCGGTCCGCGACGGCCGCGGGCCTCACCCGGCCGCAGGCCAGGCGGAAGTACGTCTCCCAGTCCAGCACGAGCGTCACGGCGGGGCCGAGGGACGGAGCGCCGTCGACCGTGCCGCGGCCGTCCGCGTCGACCCTGACCGTCCGCATGAACTCGATCGGGCCGTGCACGTCGAAGACGACCGCCGAGTTGGCCGGCGCGCCCGCGTCCTTGGCGACGACCTTGGGCAGCGCCGCGACCAGCGTGTCCCGGGCCACGTACGCGCCGGGGGAGTCCAGGCCGCCCGGCTCGCCGAGCGCCGTGCGCAGGTCCTGCTCGTGCACCCACACGTCGACCGCCCGCAGCTGCATGGCCCTTTCGAGGGTCTGCTCCGTGCCGAGGGGCGCGCGGACCATCGTGCCGGGCTCACGGCTCTCGTTGCGCAGCTGACGGTTGCGGCGGATGATCGTGTACTCCAGCTCGGCGGTCATCTCCGGCGAGGTGTGGTGGCGGCGCACGTCGACCTGCATCTCCATGTAGCGGGAGAGCTCGTCCGTCACGTGGTACAGGTCGCGCGGAAGCGTGTGGATCGGCCTCGGGTCCCCGAGCATCTCGCTCTCCATGCCGATCACGTGCGAGACGATGTCCCGAACGGACCAGCCGGGACACGGCGTGCGCCTGTTCCAGTCGGGCTCGTCGAGCGGCTGCACCAGGGCGGCTATCGCGTCGACGGAGTGGGTCCAGGCATCGGCATAGTTCTGGAGGCTGGGATGGACGGTCACGTGACCCCTCGGCGGTTCTGCGGTTCGCGGGCTGTCTGGCGGGCTGTGGGCGAGCGGCAGGCCCTAAGTTACGCTGCCCGATGGCACCCCGGCAGTGCTTTCGTGTGACGATCGTAGGCCCGTGTTGACGGATCGAATGCCAGGACGGTGGTACTGTGCGCGCCTCGCTCCTCCAGATCGCGGTAGAACCGGACGAACCGGTCGATTCGCGCCGCGCCCGCGTGGCCGAACTCGTCCGCGCACAGCGCGGCGCCGACCTCGTCGTCCTCCCCGAGTTGTGGCCCGTCGGCGCATTCGCTTACGAATCCTTTGCCGACGAGGCGGAGTCGGTGGACGGGCCGACGTTCGCGGCGCTCGCGCCCGCGGCGCGCGACGCGGGGGTGTTCCTGCACGCCGGGTCGATCGTCGAGCGGGCCGCCGCGGGCTCTTCCGGGGCCGGTGACCTCTACAACACGTCGCTGCTGATCTCGCCCGAGGGCACGCTCGTCCGCACCTACCGCAAGATCCACCGCTTCGGCTTCGACCGGGGCGAGGCCACGCTGATGAGCGCGGGCCGCGAGATCACGACGGCGGGCGCGGCGGGGGCCGTTCTCGGCCTGGCGACCTGCTACGACCTGCGTTTCCCCGAGCTGTTCCGCGGCCTCGTGGACGCGGGCGCCGACGTGCTGGTCGTCCCGGCGGGCTGGCCGGCGCGCCGCCGCTCGCACTGGACGCTGCTGGCGCGGGCGCGGGCCGTCGAGAACCAGTCGTACATGCTGGCCTGCGCGACCGCGGGCACGCACGCGGGCGTGGAGCAGTCGGGGCACAGCATGGTCGTGGACCCGTGGGGCGAGGTGCTCGCGGAGGGCGGCACGGGCGAGGAGGTCCTGACGGTGGACCTGGACGTCACGGCGGTGGCCGCGACGCGCGAGCGCTTCCCGGCGCTCAAGGACCGCCGCCTGGGCCTCCCGACACCGCCGCGGCCGCCCGCCCCGGCGGCGTAACAGCGCCGCAGGCGCGGGTGCACGGCGGCGCGCGGGACTCGCCCCGCCGCCCCGGCGTGGCGACGGGCGGCGCGCCGGCCGGCACCGCCGAGCGGTCTCGCGACGCCGGTGCCGTCGGGGCCGGGGCCAGGCCCCAGCAGCCCCGTTGCTCCCGCATCCGGCCCGTGGCCCCGCGTCCCAAGGCGACCGGCACGCCGGCGGCGTAACAGCCCCGTAGGCGCGGGGGCGCGGGGCGCGCGGTCCGGTGGCCCGCTGCTCCCGCGTCCCCAAGGACCCGACGCGCCGGCGGCGCGGGGCGGTCCCCGCCCTGCGGGCAGTTGCGGCCCGGTAACCCGGGCGCAGAGGCCGCCGAGCGACCTCGCGACGCCGGTGCCGTCGGGGCCCGGGCCCCGGCAGCCCCCTGCCCCCGCGTCCCAAA
The DNA here is from genome assembly GCF_000721265.1 of Streptomyces sp. NRRL F-5126. GTDB lineage: Bacteria > Actinomycetota > Actinomycetes > Streptomycetales > Streptomycetaceae > Streptomyces. Next base: position 891,587 of record NZ_JOFZ01000001.1, read on the forward strand.
GCGACCGGCACGCCGGCGGCGTAACAGCCCCGCAGGCGCGGGGGCGCGGGGGCGGGCGGCCTCGATGCCGGGCCGTACCGGGCCCGGCAGCCCCGCGACTCGGCGGCTCCGCCGCCCGCCGCCGCTCGGTGCGAGATACGTCACGGTGCTGTACGGGCCGATACGGAATGTGCGGCCCTCCCCGTCTGCTGCACTGGACGGGGGCCACCCGCGTCGGCCCCTGTTCTCGCGTGCGCCGGGCAATGGTGCTCAGCCGACCGCCCACTCCGGAAGGTTCCCCTGCCGCCATGCCCTTGGCACTGCTGGCCCTGGCTGTCGTCGCGTTCGGCATCGGCACGACCGAGTTCGTCACGATGGGGCTGCTGCCCCAGATCGCTGACGGGGTCGGCGTGTCCGTGCCGCACGCCGGCAACCTCGTCTCCGCGTACGCGCTCGGCGTCGTCGTCGGCGCTCCCCTGCTGACCGGCATCGGCGCCCGCATACCGCACAAGCGGCTGCTGCTGCTCCTGTCCGGGCTCTTCATCGTCGGCAACACCGCCTCCGCGCTCGCCCCGAACTTCGGGCTGCTCTTCGCCGCCCGGGTGCTCGCGGGCCTGCCGCACGGCGCGCTGTTCGGCGTCGGCGCCGTCGTCGCCTCCCGGCTCGTCGCGCCGGGACGCGCGGCGCGCGCCGTCGCGACCATGTTCCTCGGCCTCACCGTCGCCAACATCGTCGGCGTGCCCGCCGGCACGGCACTCGGCCAGCAGTTCGGCTGGCGGTACGCCTACTTCGCGGTCGCCGTGATCGGCCTGATCGCGTTCGCCGCGCTCGCCTTCCTCGTCCCGCACCAGCCGCGCGGCACGCAGTCCGGCATCCGCCACGAGCTGCGCGCCATGGGCAACCGGCAGATCGCGCTCGGCCTGATCACCGCCGTCGTCGGATTCGGCGGGTTCTTCGCCGTCTACAGCTACCTCGTGCCGATGCTCACCCACCTGACCGGCCTCGCCGACTCCTCGACGACCTGGGTGCTGGCGCTGTACGGCGTCGGCATGACGCTCGGCACGCTCGTCGCGGGCCCTCTCACGGACCGCGCCCTGCGCCCGACGCTGTACGCGGGGCTCGTCCTGCTCGCCGGGGCGCTGGTGACGTTCTACTTCACCGTCCACTCCACGGTGCCCGCGCTGATCACGATCGCTTTCATCGGGGCCGTCGGCTCGCTCATCACGACGCCCGTCCAGATGCTGCTGATGGCCAAGGCCGAGAACGCGCCGACCATGGCCGCCGCCTCGAACCACTCGGCCTTCAACCTGGCCAACGCGGGCGGCGCCTGGCTCGGCGGCCTGGTCATCTCGGCGGGCTGGGGCTGGGCATCGCCGACCCTGGTCGGCGCGGTGCTCGCCATGGCCGGGCTCGGCCTCGCCATCACCGGCGGCGTCCTGGACCGCGGCAGCCGCCGGTCGCCCGTGGTCGCCAGGTCGGCCGGGACGGCGACCGGTCCCGGAGCCGGGGCCGGAGCCGGGGCGGGGCGGCCGCCCGCGCAGGGCCGGGAGCCGCAGGACGCGCAGGAGCCCACGCGCTGACGGCCCCCGCCGGGCCCGCGGCTAGTCGCCAGCGCGCTCCTTGTCGTCCATGCGGATCACGCACACCGCGACCGCGAGCAGGAGCGCGTGGTCCGCGTCCTCCCGCACGACGTTGACCCCGTACGTCTCGCGCACCGTCAGCCAGCGGCGGGACACCTCCGCCAGCAGTTCGCCGTCGTACTCGATCGCGAACTCGCGGTCGAAGATCTTGCCGCTGACGTCGAGCTCCGTGCCCTCGACCAGGTCGACGCGGTAGTGGTTGCGCAGCAGCGAGAACCGCTTCTTGTGAATGGTCGCCAGCGGTTCGCCGTCCCGCTCGATCGTCATCGAGTCCCGCAGGCTGAACATCTTCTCGCGCAGCGTGATCAGGATCCGGCCGGAGGTGTCCTTGATCTCCAGGGTGTCGCGCAGCCGCAGCGCCTTGCCGTCGACGAGGAACGCCTTGCGGCCGTGCTCGTCCTCGATCCAGTAGTCGTCGCCAATGCCGAAGATCCGGTCCCGTACTTGGTATTTCATGCGGCCATGCCTACCCGGCCGCATGCCCGGTCTCCCACACCAGGGCCGCCGCGTCGTCCAGGCGCGCCAGTTCGGCCGCCGTCATCGTCGGGTTCGCCAGGCGGCGGGCCACCGCGCCGGCGAGTGTTTCACGTGAAACCGGGGCCTGGGCCAACAGCGCCTCCAACACCGTCCGCACCGTGGGCCCCGCCTCCCGCGCCACCCCGAAGTCGCCCACCACGACCTGCGCGAGGATCAGCGCCGACATCGCGCGGTCGAGACCCGGGTCGCCCTCCTCGGTGTTCGACCAGTCGATCACCATGGGCCGGTCGCCTGTGAGCATCACGTTCTCGGGGTGCAGGTCCAGATGGAGGATCCGCCCGGTGCCCAGCCGGGACGGCACGGCGTGCAGCCGCCGCAGCAGACGCGCCAGCAGCGCGCCCGCCTCCCGCGGCTCGGTGTCCCCCGCCAGCAGGGACGCGGCGAGCGTCGGACCCGTCAGCCTCCGCATCACCAGGTCGGCGACCGCACCCTTGTCGCGCCGCGGACGCACCTCGGGCACGGGGTAGCCGTGCCGTCGCAGGTACGTCATGACCTCCGCCTCACCCGAAGCGTCCAGCCCGCTGCGGTAACGGCGCAGCACCCAACCGCCGTTGTCGCTGTCGTCCAGGGCGTAGACGTCGGCGTCCCGCCCGGCCCCCAGGAGCCTGCCCGGCTCCGCCCGCTCCCCTGTCCCCATGGCCGCGAACCTATGCGAACCACGACGTCATGGCACCCTTGACTCCATGAACGACCCCGCCTCCGCGCCCGCACCCCGCCGCGCCCGCGTCCGTGCCCCCGAGCTGATCGGCAAGGGCGGCTGGCTCAACACCGGTGGCAAGGAACTCTCCCTGGCCGCCCTCCGCGGCCGCATCCTCGTGCTGGATTTCTGGACGTTCTGCTGCGTGAACTGCCTGCACGCCATGGACGCCCTGCGTGATCTTGAGGAGGCCCACAAGGACACCGTCGTGGTCGTCGGCGTGCACTCGCCGAAGTTCGTGCACGAGGCCGAGCACGCGGCCGTCGTGGACGCCGTCGAGCGGTACGAGGTGCGCCACCCCGTGCTGGACGACCCCGAGCTTGCGACGTGGAAGCAGTACGCGGTGCACGCCTGGCCGACCCTCGTCGTGATCGACCCCGAGGGCTACATCGTCGCCCAGCACGCCGGCGAGGGGCACACCCACGCGATCGAGCAGCTGATCACGGAGTTGGAGGCCGAGCACGCGGCGAAGGGCACGCTGCGGCGCGGCGACGGGCCGTACGTGGAGCCCGAGCCGGTCGCGACCGACCTGCGCTTCCCCGGCAAGGCGGTCGTCCTGCCCGGCAGCGGCCACTTCCTCGTCTCGGACACGACCCGCCACCAGCTGGTGGAGCTCGCCGAGGACGGCGAGAGCGTCGTACGGCGGGTCGGCAGCGGCGAGCGCGGCTTCGGCCCCGGCGCCTTCCGCGAGCCGCAGGGCCTCGCCCTGCTGCCCGACGGGACGGTGGCCGTGGCGGACACCGTCAACCACGCGCTGCGCGCGTACGACCCGGCGACCGGCGCCGTCACGACGATCGCGGGCACCGGCAGGCAGTGGTGGTGGCACGAGTCGCCCACCTCGGGCCCGGCCACCGAGGTGCCTCTCTCGTCGCCGTGGGACGTCGCGTGGTGGCAGGACCGGCTGTGGATCGCGATGGCGGGCGTGCACCAGCTGTGGACGTACGATCCGGCCGCCGGCACGGTCGAGGCCGTCGCGGGCACGACCGGCGAGGGCCTGGAGGACGGCCCCGCGGAACAGGCGCTGTTCGCGCAGCCGTCGGGGCTCGCCGTCGCGGGCGACCGGCTGTGGGTCGCGGACTCCGAGAACAGCGCACTGCGGTACGTGGAGCGCGGCCAGGACGGCTCGTACACCGTCGGTACCGCCGTGGGGCTCGGCCTCTTCGACTTCGGCCACCGCGACGGCCCGGCGGGCCAGGCGCTGCTCCAGCACCCGCTCGGGGTGACCGCGCTGCCGGACGGCTCGCTCGCGATCTCCGACACCTACAACCACGCGCTGCGCCGCTACGACCCGGCGAGCGATGAGGTCACCACGCTCGCCACGGACCTGCGGGAGCCGTCGGACGCGGTCCTCGTGGGCGACGACATCGTCGTGGTGGAGTCGGGCCGGCACCGGCTGACGCGGCTGCGCCTGCCCGACGAGGCGGTCCGGGTGGCAGCGGTCGCGCACCGCACCCGGCGGGCCGCGACGGACGTGGCGCCCGGCAAGGTCCGCCTCGACGTGGTCTTCTCCGCGCCGGGCGGGCAGAAGCTGGACACGCGGTACGGGCCCTCGACGCGCCTGCTGGTGTCGTCGACGCCGCCCGAGCTGCTGCGGGAGGGCGAGGGCGCCGGCACGGACCTCGTCCGCGACCTCGTGCTGGCCGACGGGATCGGCGAGGGCGTGCTGCACGTGTCGGCGATGGCAGCGTCCTGCGACGACGACCCGGCGATCGAGTTCCCCGCCTGCCACGTCCACCAGCAGGACTGGGGCGTCCCTGTGCGCGTCACCCCGGACGGCACGGGCCGCCTCGGGCTCGTACTCGCGGGAATGGACGCGGAGAGCGCCGGGGCCGGCGCGGGTCCAGAGGGCGCCGGGGCCGCCGACGCCTGACGGGCGTCAGAGGATCGGGCCGTGGTGGTGGTCGCGCTCCACGACCGTCTCCTCCAGGACGGCGCCGCGCCTGCGGCGGGCGATGCTGGTGATGGTCGCGATGCCGATGATCCCGACGGCCATGAGGATGATCCCCACCAGGTCGAGGTTCACCCCTTTCATGTGCCAGTCGGTCGCGAACGTGAGGATCGCGCCGATCGCGATGAGTGCGATGCTTCCGCCTATGCCCATGAGTCCCGCCTCCTGTTACGAGTGGTGGCCTTCCGGGCCTCGGCCCCGACTTGCGGGGACTTGACCTCGGTTACCCCACGAGGGAACAGGCATGCGGGCGGCGGCTCCTGGTATCGCGTCAGCCGACTGTCAGCCCTCCAGGAACGCCGTCAGCGCGTTCGCCAGGTGGAACGGGTCGTCCGCGCCGCACAGTTCGCGTGCGCTGTGCATCGACAGGATGGCCACACCGATGTCGACGGTCGTGATGCCGTGGCGGGCGGCCGTGATCGGGCCGATCGTCGTCCCGCAGGGCATCGCGTTGTTCGACACGAACGACTGCCACGGCACGCCGGCGCGCTCGCAGACCTCGGCGAAGGCCGCGCGGCCCGCGCCGTCCGTCGCGTACCGCATGTTGACGTTGACCTTGAGGATCGGGCCGCCGTTGGCGCGCGGCTGGTGCGTCGGGTCGTGCCGCTCGGCGTAGTTGGGGTGCACGGCGTGGCCCGTGTCGGAGGAGAGGCAGACGGTGCCCGCGAAGGCGCGCGCCCGGTCCTCGAAGGTGCCGCCGCGCGCCAGCACCGAGCGTTCGAGCACGGTGCCGAGGAGCGGGCCGTCGGCGCCGGTGTCCGACTGGGAGCCGTTCTCCTCGTGGTCGAAGGCGGCGAGCACCGGGATGTACGGGAGGTCCGCGCCCGCCGTCGTCACGGCGGCGGCGAGGGCTGCGGTCGCCGCGTGGACGGACAGGAGGTTGTCCATCCGCGGGCCCGCCACGAGCTCGCGGTCGCGGCCCAGGTAGGCCGGCGGCTCCACGGGGTAGGGCATGAGGTCCCAGCCGACGATGTCGTCCGCCGCGACGCCGACCTCGTCGGCGACGAACGCGAGCAGGTCGCCCTCCTGCGCGTCGCCGAGGCCCCAGACGGGCTGCATGTGGCGCTGCCGGTCCAGCTTGAGGCCGTCGTTGTTGACCGACCTGTCGAGGTGCACGGCCAGCTGCGGGACGCGCAGCACCGGACGGTCGACGGTGACGAGCCGGTCGCTGCCGTCGCGCAGGGTGATCCGCCCCGCGAGGCCGAGGTCGCGGTCGAGCCAGGTGTTCAGCAGCGCGCCGCCGTAGATCTCCACGGCGACCTGGCGCCAGCCGTGCACGCCGGTGTCGGGCAGCGGCTTGACCCGCAGGTTGGGCGAGTCGGTGTGGGCGCCGATGATGCGGAACGGGGTGTGGGCGCTCGCACCCTCCGGCACGTACCAGGCCACGATCGCGCCGCCGCGCAGCACGTACCTGCCGCCCGCCGTGCCGTCCCAGGCGTCGGTCTCGAAGACCTGCCGGAACCCTGCCTTCTCCAGGCGGGCCGCGGCGTTCGCCACCGCGTGGTACGGGGACGGCGAGGCCGCGAGGAAGGCCATCAGGTCGTCGGTGTGGCCGCGGTCGAACGGCTCGGTGGGGCGGCCGGCGGAAGTGCTCATGGAACTCACCCTAACGAGGGGTGACGAGACCACGGCCGACCTCACCGGTTCTCTTCCCCGCGCTGCAGCTTCCGGAGGGGGTGACGAAACGGGCCAATGCCCTGAGCACGGCCAATGCTCGCACCGCACCTGCGCGTGGGGCCTGTGCGCGGCGCGCCGTTACGCGCCGCCCGCCGCTCCGTGGAGCAGCCCGTCGTGGAGGAGCGTGGCGATGGTGACCGCGTCGTCCTGCCATCCGGCGGCACGCATCCCGCAGATCCCGCCGAGCGCCCGCAGCACGACGCGGCCGCCGACGCCGTCGCGGACGACGCCCGCCGCTCTCCCGGCGGCGAGCAGTTCGTCGAGCGCGGCCGCCATCCCGTCCCGCGCCTCGTCGAAGACCGGCGAGTCGGTCGCCATGATGCTCTCCAGCGCCTCGCCCATGCCCCTGCCGACCGCCGCGTGCTCCACGAGCAGCAGGAAGAAGGTGCGCAGCGCCTCTTCGGGCGCCTGCTGTTCGAGCAGCCTGGCGGGCGTCGCGCAGAGCTCGGCGACCTCCTGGCGGTAGACCTCCGCGATGAGCGCCTCGCGGGTCTCGAAGTGGCGGTAGAGGGTGCCGATCGCCACGCCGGCCCGCCGGGCGATCTCCTCCACACCCACGTCGCCCTCGGCCAGGAACGCCTCCCTGGCCGCGCCCAGGAGCGCGTCGCGGTTGCGGCGCGCGTCGGCGCGCAACGGACGTGATGACGGCAACAGTCCTCCCTAAGGTGAGTCGGACTCCGTTTCCCTGTACAGTTTCCGGAGTCCGACTCACCTTATCGCCCACCGAAGGAACGCGACCATGACCATGACCATGGACGACGAAGGCCTGGCCGGGCTGCGCGTGCTCGTGACAGGTGGCAGCCGGGGCCTCGGCGAGGCCACGGCGCGCCGCTTCGCCGCGGCGGGCGCCACCGTTGTGGTGGCCTCGCGCACCCGTCCGGCCGACGACATGCCCGCCACGTTCATCCCCGCCGACCTGCGCTCCGACGAGGGGGCCCAGGCGCTGGCGCGGCGCGTGCTCGACAGCGTCGGCGGCGTGGACGTGCTGGTGAACAACGCCGGAGCGACCGGCGGCCCCGTGCCGACACTGCGGCGGCCCGACGCGTCCTGGCTCGCCGACCTGGAGATGAACCTGCTCTCCGCGGTCCGGCTCGACCGCGCTCTCGTTCCCGGGATGGCCGAGCGCGGGTCCGGCGTCGTGATGCACGTCTCATCGATCGCGAGCCACCTCCCCCAGCCCGCCGAGGCGTCGTACGCCGCGTCGAAGGCGGCCCTCAACGCCTACAGCCGCGAACTGGCCACGGCGGTGGGCGAGCACGGCGTGCGGGTGGTGTGCGTGCTGCCCGGATTCGTCGTCACCGAGGGGGCCGCCGAGCACCTGCGGAAGATGGCGGACAGCCAGGGAACCGGCGTCGAGGACGTCAAGCGCCGACTCGTGGACCACCTGGGCGTGCCGATGGGACGGCCCGGCGAACCCGAGGACGTCGCCGAAATGATCACGTTCCTCGCCTCACGCCGCGCCAAGTGGCTCACCGGGGCCCAGTTCCGGGTCGACGGCGGCATCATCCCCACGGTCTGAAGCACGGGCACTCATGCGAAACGGAGAATCCGATGGCCATCACCCTCACGTCCCTGGTCCTTGACGCCGCTGACCTGGAGAGCGAGAGCTCGTTCTGGCACGGACTGCTCGGCGGCACGATCACGCGCACCCCGGCCCACCACTTCCTGGCGGCCGGCGGCCTCCCCGTGATCGTGATCCAGCACGCCCCGGAGCACACACCGCCCCGGTGGCCCGAAGGCGCGCCCCAGCAGGTGCACTTCGATCTCGCCACGGACGACATCACGGCCGCCGACGGCCGGGCCCTCGCCTCCGGCGGCCGCCGCCTGCGCCCGGCCGGCGGCCCCGGCCCGGATGCCACCGGCTCCCGCGTGTACGCGAGCCCGGCGGGCCACCCGTTCTGCCTGCGCAGCGCGTAAGCATGCGGGCCGCCCGCTACCCCCAGGCGCGGAGCTTCGCCGGGTTGCGGATGGCCCAGAGCCGCTGGATGCGGTCGTCGGCGATCTCGAAAGCGAACACCGCGACCGTCTTTCCCCGGTCGGTGGCGACCAGTCCCGGCCTGCCGTTGACGGTTCGTTCCAGCAGGTTCAACGTGCCGGCCCGCCTGGCGAGTCCGACGAGGGACCGGGCGATCTCGGCGCCGCCCTCGACGGGCTTCAGCGTCGCGGCGACCCGGCCGCCGCCGTCGGCTGTCGCGGTCGCCGACGGGTCGAGCAGTTCGACGAGCGCCCGGATGTCCTGGGCCTCCCACGCCCGCTTGAAGTCGCGGACGACCCGCGCGCGGGCGACACCCTGCGCCACGGCCGGCCGTGCCGTGACCGGCTGTGAGTCACCGACGCGGCGCCGGGCCGATGACGCGAGCTGGCGGCAGGCCGCCGGCGTGCGTCCGACGATCTCGGCGATCTCGGTGAACGGGTAACGGAACACGTCGTGGAGCAGGAAGGCCACCCGCTCGGCAGGGGTCATCGAGTCGAGCACGACGAGGAAGGCCATGTCGACGGACTCGTCCAGCGTGACCAGGTCCGCCGGGTCGGCCGCGGCGCCCGACCGCCTGCCGGGCCACTCCACGGCATCGGGCACGGGTTCCGGGAGCCACTCGCCGACATAGCGCTCGCGCCTGACCCGGGCCGAGCCGAGCAGGTCGAGGCACACGCGGCTCACGACGGTACTCAGCCACGCACCCGGTGAGGCGATGGCGTTCTGCCGCTGCGGGTCGAGCGCGTACCAGCGGGCGTAGCCCTCCTGGACCGCGTCCTCCGCGTCGGCGAGCGAACCGAGCAGCCGGTAGGCGAGGTTGATCAGCGGCCGCCGCTCGTCACCGATCGCGCGGCGCCGTGCGGCGTCCTCGTTGTGGCGGCACGGCTCTGCTTGTTCCGGACGCATGTCCATGGCGCGCGCTTCCCCCTGCTCGCAGTGTCCTTCTCCCGTTCGACGAACCAGCGGTCCGAAGTGTGAGCCCGCCCCCACCATCGGCCGGCCTGACATCCAGGCCGCCCGTTTCGTCGGAACAACGGAACGCCGGAACAAGTGATCCGGCAACGAAAGGCAGGCAGAAGCAATGACCGACTTCCACACGATCGCCGATCGCGTCGCGATCGACGCCCTGCGCGCGGAGTTCACCGACGCGGCCATGATGAACGACCACGAGCGGCTCGCGGACCTGTTCACGCCCGACGGCGTCGTCAGGATCCCGGACGCCGGCATCGAGGCCGTCGGCCGGGAGGGGCTGGTCGCCCTGGGCAGGCAACGGGAGGGCCGCATGGACCTTTTCGTCCAGACCACCCACCCGGGAACGGTCCGGTTCGGCGAGTCCGGCGAGGACACCGCCTCCGGCCGGGCGTACATCAGCGAACTGATCCGGACACGCGACGGCCAATCGCACCGGAATCACGGGATCTACCACGACACGTACCGGCGCACGGCGGACGGATGGAAGTTCACCGAACGCGTCTACGAGATCCGGTACCTCGACACCACGCCGCTCGGCGGATCCTCGCCGGCGGGCAGGGCTCAGGAGGGGTCACCGGGACCGGCGACCACCTCGGGCAGCCGTCCCACGGCCTGAGTCATCGGGACGGCTGCCCGTTCCGCAGATCAGCGCGCGAGTACGAACGTGGGCTCGAAGTGGTGGTTGGTCCGGCAGCCGAGGTTCTCGTACGTGTTGACCTTGGTGTCCGGGTCCGTCTTCACCAGGTGGTACTTGCAGGCCCGCTTGATGTCGGTGCCCTGGATCCCACCGGGGAAGTCGATCTCCTTGTTCCAGAGGTAGGGGGACTTGTAGCCGTCGAGATGGGCCGTGGCGTTCACGTCGATCCCGCCGGGAGCCTCGATCTCGTAGACCCATCCCGTCTTCGCCGCGCCGTAGGTGGCGAACTTCTCCGCCACCCACTTCTCGCAACTGGTGCTGACGTGCGCGGTGTTCTGGCCACCGCCCTTGACGATGTACTCGGCCAGCGGGGTGACCGCGTCGCCTCGCGGAGTGAAGCCGTCGTCGAAGATCTGCTGCACGCTCTCCCGGGTGTCGCCCCGCCACAGGGAGTTGGCGTCATCGCGCCACTGCCAGTGCTCGTTCTCCGAGGCCTTCCTGATGGCCGGGAAGATGGACGGGGACGTGGTGGTCCGCCACCAGTCCGAACTGCGGAACGGCCCGACCGGCCCGCAGGGCCCGGTGTCGGGGGCCGGGGCCGCCGCCCGGGGGGCGGCGGGGCCGCTTGCGTCCGCCGGGGCGGTGATGGCCAAAGAGGCGACGGCGAGAGAGGCGGCGGCGGTGACGCGCAGAACTGCCTTCAGCATGGAGAGAGCCCATCAGGTGATCAACAGGACGAGCTCTTTCTACAACGGGCATTGAGCGTGAATACGGACGAAACGATTCACCGTCACCCCTCCGGGCGAAACTCCCTCGCGATCGTGTTTCGCGGGTCGTGAAGCCAGACCTCATGCCCCTCGGCTGTCACGGTGAGACCGAACGCGTCGGATGTGGGCGCGCCTTCGCGCACGTACGCGCGGTGCCCGGCCTCGATCTCCGACCACAGGTCCCGGACCCCGTACCGCACCACCTCGCCGGCCGCCGCCGTGGCCGCCGAACCGTCCGCGGCCCGCGCCCACACGCGTACGCCGTCCTCGGTCCCGGCGTGCTGGAGGGACACGCCCGGAAGGCGGGCGCCCAGGTAGAGCGCGGCGCCGAGCGACAGCAGGGCGGCCGGGTCCAGGTCCGTCGCCGAGGCGCGGGCCGTGGAGCTGTCGACGTCCGCCTCGCCGCCGTCACCGCGCTGGTCGCGCATGAGCATGTACGAGGCGCCGCCGTGGAACCGCCCCTGTGCCGTGCCGTCCGGACTCCGTACCAGCGCCACGACGGCCCCGCTCCAGAACTCGCGGTGGAGCGGCAGGACGAGACGGCCGCCCGGCCGCAGTTGCCCGACCCACGCGTACGGGACGCGCCGGACTGCGCAGGTCGAGACAATCCGGTCGAACGGCGCGGCCTCGGGCCACCCGCGACCGCCGTCGCCCTGCCGCAGCCGCGGCGCGTGCCCGGCCCGGGCGAGGTTCTGGGCGGCGAGACGGGCCAAGGACGGGTCGAGTTCGATCGAGTGCACGAGGTCGTCGTCGCCGAGACAGCGGGCCAGGAGCGCGGCGATGCCCGGACGCGGTGCCGATCTCCAGGACCCGGTGTGACGGGCCGAGTTCGAGGAGACCGAGCATGCGCGCCACCATGCTGGGCTTGCTGTTGGAGGACGTGGCGAGGGCGGGCCCGCCCTCGGCGCCGTCGTCCACCTGGATGACGACAGGTTCGTCCGAGGCAACGAGAGGCCACCACTCGGCGGCGCCGACGGGCTCGCAACGCTCGGGTCCCTGGCGCCAGACGCGGTCCGGGATGAACAGGTGGCGGGGCAGCTCCTGCCACACCGCGCGCCAACGCGGGCTCAGGAGACCGCGCTCGTCGAGCGAACGGACGAGCGCGGCATGGCCCCCTGTGGCGTCAGGGGTGATCGGCATGCGTCAGCCCTCGGTCGCCTTTTCCCCGCCGCCGTCCGAGGGCCCCGAGGGCCCGGACCCGTCCGGGGAGGGCGGTGTGGGCGGCGGACTCCACGGCCTGTCGGACGGCTCGCCGCCGTGCTTGCCGGCTTCCGCTGCTGCCGTGCGTTCCACAGGAATTCTCCTTGTCTCGTGGTCGTGGTGCGGGACTCCCGGCGTGGGGCGGCGACACCTCCAGATCGCGGTGACGCCGTGCTGTTCGCAGTAGGCGCCGAAGCACTGCGTCATGGCATGCGCCTCTCGGCGCAGCCCGGGCAGGCGCGGAGGAAGAGGCGGGTGCCGTCGATGTCCTGCCGCTCGCCCAGGTCGACGGCAGTACACGTCGACAAGGGGCTGCCGCAGTACGCGCAGGCGCCGCCTCGGCGCTGCTCGTCCGTGAGCGAGCGGATCTCCACAGGACGTGGGCAGCTGTCAGACGTCGCGCGGAGCCGGAGCCGGAGCCGGAGTCCGGCACTCGGCGATTCCGGTTCGTCGTCCCGCATCGGGGTCATGTCGTACAGCCTGTAGTCGTCACAGGAAAACGATCGCGCGGACACGGAGAGTGGCGCGACGCCTGACGGGGCGTCAAAGCGACGACAGAGGGGACGTCATTTCGGTGTCATTACAGGCACGTTGGGGGCTACCGTATACCTATGAGCACGCCGAACACCTCGCTCCGTGCCGTGCGCATGGGGATGATGATGTCGCAGGACGACTTCGCCCGCGCCGTACGCGACGTCGGGACCCGGGCGGGACAGCCGAACGACGCCAACAAGAGGCTCGTACAGCGCTGGGAGTCCGGCACCACCACCGCGCCCCGGCCCGTGTACGCGCGCGCTCTGGAAGCCGTGACGGGCCTGCCGATCGAGGCCCTCGGCTTCTCCATGGTGCCGACCGCACGGGTCTCGGACGACGGGCAGGGCGGCCACGACATGGAGGAACGGCCGGCGGGCGCCACCGCACCGGCTTCCGGCGGGCCGAAACGCGACCCGCGAGCCACGCATTCGGGGGTGTGGCTGTCGCGGTACGAGTACTTCTCCAGCGGACGCGACGCGGCGTTCACCGGTCTGCACTACGTGGTGCTGCTGCAACACGGGCATCGGCTTTCCGTGCGCAGCCTGCCCGGGTCCTCGGGCTCCCCGTTGACCATGGACATGGAGCTCGACGGCCACGTCGTAACGGGCACGTGGACCGAGCAGACTGCCCCGGAGGGCTACTACCGGGGGGCCAGGTACCACGGCGCCATCCAGCTCCTGGTCGAGCCGACCGGCCGCCGGATGCGCGGCAAGTGGGTCGGCTTCGGGAAGGAGTTCGACATCAACACGGGGCCATGGGAGCTCGTGTTCCACGACGCGTCCACGGCGCGGGCGACGCTCGACTCGTACAACCGTCCGCCGGACGTCTGAGTCCCCAGGCGGCGCCAGAGAGCCCAGCCGGCGCATGTGCCGCCGGAAACCAGCGAGGGGGCGCCCCCACCGGCTGGTGGGAGCGCCCCCTCGGGGCAAGCGCGCGGGCCGGCCGGAAGGGCCGGCCCGGGTGCGTCAGAACGCGGACTCGTCCAGCTCCATCAGCGAGGCGTCCACGCCCTCCGCCAGCTGCCGCTGCGTCGTGACGTCCGGCAGGACGTTCGCCGCGAAGAACTTCGCCGCCGCGATCTTGCCCTGGTAGAAGGGCACGTCCTTCGCCGCCGCCGTCTCCAGCTTCTCCGCCGCCACGGCCGCGCCGCGCAGCAGAAGGTAGCCGACGATCACGTCGCCCGAGGCCAGCAGCAGGCGCGTGGTGTTGAGGCCGACCTTGTAGATGTTCTTGACGTCCTCGCCGGTGGCGGTGAGGTCCGTGAGCATCCTGCCCACGATGGCCTCCAGGTCGGCCGCTGCCTTGGCCAGCGACTCCCGTGCGCCCGCGAGGTCCGAGCCGCCGGTGGAGACCGCGAGGAACTGCTTGATCTCCTCGGCCAGCGTGTTCAGCGCCACACCCTGGTCGCGGACGATCTTGCGGAAGAAGAAGTCCTGGCCCTGGATGGCCGTGGTGCCCTCGTAGAGGGTGTCGATCTTCGCGTCCCTGATGTACTGCTCGACCGGGTACTCCTGGAGGTAACCGGAGCCGCCGAACGTCTGCAGCGACTGCGCGAGCTGCTCGTACGACCGCTCGGAGCCGTAGCCCTTGACCACGGGCAGCAGCAGGTCGTTGAGGCCGTGCAGCGAGGACGCGTCCTCCTCGGCGGCCTCCTTCGCGGCGATCTCGTCCTGCACGGACGCCGTGTAGAGGACGAGCGCGCGCATGCCCTCCGCGTACGCCTTCTGCGTCATCAGCGAGCGGCGCACGTCGGGGTGGTGGGTGATGGTGACCTTGGGCGCGGCCTTGTCCGTGAACTGCGCGAGATCGGGGCCCTGCACGCGCTCCTTGGCGTACTCCAGGGCGCTCAGGTAGCCGGTGGAGAGCGTGGCGATGGCCTTCGTGCCGACCATCATGCGGGCGAACTCGATCACGCGGAACATCTGCCTGATGCCCTCGTGCTTCTCGCCGACCAGCCAGCCCTTCGCCGGCACGTCGCCGCCGAACGTCATCTCGCACGTGTTGGAGACCTTGAGCCCCATCTTGTGCTCGACGTTCGTCGCGCGGACGCCGTTGCGCTCGCCGAGCTCGCCGGTCTCGGGGTCGAAGTGGTACTTCGGCACGAGGAAGAGGGACAGGCCCTTGGTGCCGGGGCCCGCGCCCTCGGGGCGCGCGAGCACGTAGTGGAGGATGTTGTCGGAGAGGTCGTGCTCGCCGGACGTGATGAACCGCTTCACGCCCTCGATGTGCCACGTGCCGTCGTCCTGCCTGACCGCCTTCGTGCGGCCCGCGCCCACGTCGGAGCCCGCGTCGGGCTCGGTCAGCACCATCGTCGAGCCCCACTGCTTCTCGACGGCGAGCGCCGCGATCCTCTTCTGCTCCTCGGTGCCCTCCTCGAAGAGGACGCCCGCGAAGGCCGGGCCCGAGGAGTACATCCACACGGCCGGGTTGGCGCCGAGCACGAGCTCCGCGTACGACCAGATCAGCGAGCGCGGCGCGGTGGTGCCGCCGATCTCCTCGGGCAGGCCGAGGCGCCAGTACTCGGAGTCCATGAAGGCCGCGTACGACTTCTTGAAGGCGTCGGGGAGCGGCGCGGTGCCCGTCTCGGGGTCGAAGACCGGCGGCGTGCGGTCGCCGTCGGCGAACGACTCGGCGAGCTCGTGCTCCGAGAGCCGGGCGACCTCGCCGAGGATGCTCTTCGCGGTCTCGACGTCCATCTCGGCGAAAGGACCGCTGCCGTACAGCTTCTCGCGGCCGAGCACCTCGAAGAGGTTGAACTCGATGTCGCGGAGGTTCGACTTGTAGTGCCCCATGGCCACGGCTCCGTAAGGCTCGCGAGGACGCCCGGCGGTTTCGGGGCTTCCTCAGACGTGTATCCGGTTCTGCGGACGTATCCGGTTCTGCGCGCAGCGTGCGGCATCCTGCGGCACGCTGCTTCTCCGATGATGCTACCCGTCGGTAATAAGAGCAACCCCGGCCCGGCGGGTGTGACGCTTCTCCCGCCCCCACGCGGGCGGTCGTTCCTCAGTATTCTTGCGCGCATGTACGGCTACGAGCAGACGCCTGGCGCCCAGCAGCAGTACGCCTCGCCGCATCACCAGCAGCACCAGCAGCACCAGCAGCAGCCGATGGGCGGCGGCTACGGCGAGCAGCCGCTGTACCCGGAGCCGTCCCCTCCGTCGCTCACGGACGCCGTCAAGGCGTTCACCACGGGCGCGCTGTCCGCGGAGGACTTCCAGCAGATCTTCTCGACGTCGAAGGTGTACTGCCCGCGCGGCGACGGCCCCGGGTTCCTTGCGCTGCACAACACGCAGCAGCCGGTGATCCCCATGTTCACCACGCTGAAGGAGCTGCGCAGGTACGCCGGCAAGGACTCGAAGTACTTCGTGATCACCGGCTCCGAGGTGATCGACCTGCTGCCCACCGGGTACGGCTTCGTCCTCGACATGGACGGCGAGCACCGGATGGTCTTCGACGCCAAGGCGGTCGAGCAGATGGTCGACTACGCGATGCGCCGGATGTACGGGTGACCGGCCGAGACGTTCCGTGCGACCCCGGAGGGGCCCGTGTCCGCGAGGGCACGGGCCCCTTTCGGGTCCACGGGAATGGAGTCGCGCTGCTGGATGTTAAGTGTTCAACTGAATTGGAAGCAGACATCGAGGAGGGCACACCATGCCCGCTGTGACCGTGGAGAACCCGCTGACCCTGCCGCGCGTGGCCGCGCCCGCCGACGCCGTCGCCCGCCCCGTGCTCGCCGTCACCACGGCGCCGAGCGGGTTCGAGGGCGAGGGCTTCCCGGTGCGCCGCGCCTTCGCCGGCATCAACTACCAGTACCTCGACCCGTTCATCATGATGGACCAGATGGGCGAGGTGGAGTACGCGCCGGGCGAGCCGAAGGGGACGCCCTGGCATCCGCACCGCGGCTTCGAGACCGTCACCTACATCATCGACGGGATCTTCGACCACCAGGACTCCAACGGCGGCGGCGGGACCATCACCAACGGCGACACCCAGTGGATGACCGCGGGCAGCGGCCTGCTGCACATCGAGGCGCCGCCGGAGGCGCTCGTCGTGTCGGGCGGCCTCTTCCACGGACTCCAGCTGTGGGTGAACCTCCCGGCGAGCGACAAGATGATGGCGCCGCGCTACCAGGACATCCGCAGCGGCTCCGTGCAGCTGCTCACCTCACCCGACGGCGGCGCGCTGCTGCGCGTCATCGCCGGCGAGCTCGACGGGCACGAGGGCCCCGGCGCCACGCACACGCCGATCACCATGATCCACGCCTCGCTGCGCCCGGGCGCCGAGGTCACGCTGCCGTGGCGCGAGGACTTCAACGGCCTCGCGTACGTGCTGGCCGGGCGCGGCTCCGTCGGCACGGACCGGCGCCCCGTGCACACGGGCCAGGCGGCGGTCTTCGGAGCCGGGGGCTCGCTGACCGTGCGGGCCGACGAGCAGCAGGACTCGAACACCCCTGACCTGGAGGTCGTGCTGCTCGGCGGCCGCCCGATCCGGGAGCCGATGGCGCACTACGGGCCGTTCGTGATGAACACCCAGGACGAGCTTCGCCAGGCGTTCGACGACTTCCAGGCGGGCCGCCTGGGTACGGCGCCGGTGCCGCACACCTGAGGAGGGGGCTGAGGGCCCGGACCGCGCGGCCCGGGCCCTCAGTCGCCTTCGCGCAGGTCCTTCACCACGCGGAAGCGTTCGAGCACGACCTCCGTCAGAACGTCTCGTGGCCGGCGCGCCGGCCACCGTCGTGTGTCCCCCGCCGCCGGGGTATGGCACCCGGCCTTGACCAGACCGACCGTTCTTCCCCATTGGTCCACGGGGTCCTCGGCATCC
Organism: Streptomyces sp. NRRL F-5126; assembly: GCF_000721265.1. Classification (GTDB taxonomy): domain Bacteria; phylum Actinomycetota; class Actinomycetes; order Streptomycetales; family Streptomycetaceae; genus Streptomyces. Next base: position 908,971 of record NZ_JOFZ01000001.1, read on the forward strand.
GTCCGGTCGACGAAGCAAAGGCTGTCCCGGGCGGGACGGAAGGCTTCGCCTTCAAGACACGTGCGCTGAAGCCGTCTGATCCCGGCCGACCTCAGCCCGGAAGAACGGGAGATAGGGAGTCCGTCTCGGTATGAGCTCTCCAAAAGCGCCTCCCAGCGAGGTGGAGGTGGTGCAGCTCCTTGTGTCACCGGTGCACCGTTACTCGGGGCGCCCAGTCGATGGCCCGGAGCCCGATCCAGAGGGCGGGTTGGTGCCGTGCATCAAGGTGCGCAGGCACCTCGGGATCGTCGGGGACCGCTACTACGCGCGGCCGGCCCACCGGGATGCGTCTGTGACCATCATGACCGAGGAGGGGTTGCCCGTGGCTGTCGACCCGGCGACCGACCTCTGTCAGACGCGCAGGAATATCCTGCTGCGGGGCGTCGACATCGACTCCTACGTCGGCTGGACCATAGAGCTCGACACCGGCGACGGACCCGTCGCACTCGCCGTGAACCGCGCTGCACGGCCCTGCGCGTGGATGGACGCGGTGATCGGCCCCGGCGCCCAGCGGGCGCTGAGGGCAAGGGGTGGTGTGCGGTGCACGCCACTGATCGACGGGGTGATACGCGTCGGCCGGGCGAGCTTCCGCGTCACGGAGGGCACGGCCGGCCACTAGCCGGGTAAGCGGGGTGAAGGCTCATCCGTCGCTCAGGAGGACCGCCAACGAGGCGCCACCCATGCCGAGCCGGGCGACGCCTTTCCCCGTACCGTCCGGCACGAACTGGCCACACTGTCGGCAGCGAGCGACGAGTCCCGGCTCTCGCGACAGCACTGGCCCGTGCGTGAGGCAGCGGCTCAGCCCACCGCAGTGAGGTGACCATCAGCGATCAGCTTGGCGCGCAGCTTCTTGCGAGCGTCGAACATGGTCTTGTAGAGGGCGTTCCGGCTGGTTTCCAGCTCGTCGGCCAGGGTTCCCAGGGGGACCCCCTCGACTACCACCGCGGTGAAGACCCGTCGCTGCCGGTCGCTCAGCGCCGTCTCGACAGCCTCTCGGACGGCCTCACCCAGCTCTTGTGCCTGCCAGTGGTCGACAGGGTCGATGCCCGAGTGATCTGGCATCTGCGCCCACTCGTTCAAGTCGAACCGGGCGGTTGGGACTCGCCAGAAATGGCGGCCCAGCTTGCTCGACACTTCGAGCACCACGAACCGGAAGGCCCAGGTCGTGAATCTGGCGTCACCCCGAAAGTCGTGGATCTTGCGGGTGATCCCCATAAGAGCGTCGGCCGCCGCCTGGTGGGCGAGGTCGTTCAGCTCAGGACCCGTGATCCGGCACAGAGGCCCCCGGCGGAACGCTTCGCCGATCGCCATGCGAACCAGTAGCGCGTGCAGACACACACAGGCCTGCTCGTACCGCAGGCCCTTCCCCTCTCCCAGTGCGTCTACCCACGCGGCGGATTCCGGGTCCAATGGCCTTCGAGTTTCGCAAGCCCCTTCCATCGGAGCCGCGTCACCAATTCCGGCAGAGTCGCTTGGACCCGAGTGGCATGACTTCCCAACGCTCGCAGAATACATGGTTCTCGATCCCCAGGTCATCCGTACGAACAATCTAACCACGGGGCCATCTACACACCGTCTACGTTAAATCGCTGCCTGAGTTCTCGAAAATTCAACCCTCTGCGCATTCAGAATCCAGCGGCGAATAGTTCCCTGGAGCCCTTAGAGGCTGGGAAAGGGCCGCATTCTCATCGCGCATTCAATTGCAGTGTCCATTGCGGCGAGCCGGACGGCCTCAGCTGCCAAGACGGCCGGGGTGGCCCGGGTCGATCAGCTGCTCGTAGCCTGGATTCTCCTCGATGAACCGGTCGACCACAGGGCAGTGGTTGGTGATGGTCGCCCCCTTGGCTGCGAGGTCGTCGAGGGCGTAGCGGATCAGCAGCTTGGACCAGCCGCGCCCTCGGAACTCCTCCCGGATCGTCGTATGGGTCAGGACGCGTCGCGAACCGACCGTCTCGTAGACGAGCATGCCCGCAGCCTGGTCGCCGTAGCGCAACTCGTAGAAACGGCCATCCGGGTTGTCCGAGACCTCCACGCGCTCGCCGCCCGCAGGTCCCTGCTGTCCGCTGGTCATGATTGACCTCGCTTCTCGGTCGTCCAGGGCTTGCTGTCGCGGCGGACGAACACGGTCAGGCGTGTCTTCGTCGGTAGCTGCGATCAGCACACGTTCAGAAGTTCCGTGAGCTTCCGGGCATTGTTAAAGACGCGTGTCGGCGCACGGGAGGCGAGGTCGTGAACCCGACCTACCGGAGGCACGGAAACCACGCCGAAGGGATCGAGATCACCCACGGCCCGTCGGCGTGAGCTACCGGTCGCCATCTTCTACCTGGACGACGAGCCCCGCCACGTGGCGGGAGCGACGATCGCCGACATCGAGGCGCCTGGGCTGTGGCCCGGGAAGGTGGTCACCGAGGTGGTGCCCTGCGGGACATTCCGGGTGGCCGGCCCCGAGCACCAGGACTGCCTCCGGCGCTACCCGAACGGCTCTGCACGTGCCACCACGTCCGCCCGGACTGGCGGCTGCCCAAAAGGTCGGCCTGAAGACGGCCACAAGGCTGCCCCCCGGATGCCGGCGGGGGCAGCCCACGCGGGCCCCGCCGGTTACTTGAGGAACTCCATCAGGTCGTGCTCGAGAGCCGCCTTCGGCTTGGCCCCGATCACCGTTTTGACTACCTTGCCGCCCTGGTAGACGTTGAGCGTGGGGATCGAACTGACGCCGTACTCCTGTGCGGTGCGAGGGCTGAGATCCACGTTCAACTGCACCACCTCGATCCTGTCACCGTACTGGTCGGCCAGCTGTTCCAGCACTGGCGCCACCAGGCGGCAGGGTCCGCACCACGGGGCCCAGAAGTCGACGAGAACGGTCCTCTCGCTCGCAAGCACCTCCACGGGGAACGTTTCGTCGGTGACGTCTCTCAGGCTGCCTGCCATGTGGTCCTCCATACGCGGGCATCGCGGTGGATGCGGTTGGCGAAGGTAGCCCGTCCGGGGCGGTCAGGCGTCCAGGGCGGGCAGCCAGAATCAGTTCCGGCCGGCCATGATTCCGCCGTCGACGTTGAGGATGGCGCCCGTCGTCCAGCTCGAAGCATCCGAGAGCAGGAAGACGATCGCCGAGGCGATATCCCGGGGCGTGCCAACGCGGCCGAGCGGGTGCAGGCCGCTCAGCTGCTCCATCGCGCCGTCGAGCTGGTCGGCGGGGAAGACCTTCTCGAACAGGGGTGTCCTGGTGACCGCGGGGGCCACCGCATTCACGCGGATGCCCTCGCCCGCCAGTTCGATGGCCAGGTTGTGCGTGAGGGCGTGCAAGCCCGCCTTGGCCATCGAGTAGGCAGACGACGGGGTGACACCGATGGCCTGATGTGCCCACATGCTGCCGACATTCACGATGGCGCCACCCTGCCCGCCGGCGATCATGCCGCGCACGACGGTCTGGGTCAGGAAGAACGTCGCCCTGTTGATGTCGTGGTAGGCGTCGTAGTCCGCAACCTCGTAGTCGAGGAACGGCTTCGGAATGTAGAACCCAGCGGCATTGACGAGAAGCGTGGCATCGGGGTGGTCCTCCGCCAGTTGCTTCTGCGCTTCTACCACCTGGTCGGAGTCCGCCAGGTCCGCGGCGACCGACCAGGCGGTGCCCGACCGCGACAGTCCCGCCACGGCGTCGTCGAGTTTGCGTCCCGTGCGACCGACGAGCACCGCGCTACCGCCCGCCGCCACCACGTCCTCGGCGGTCTTGAGACCCATTCCGCTGGCGCCGCCGATCACGACGATCTTCTTGCCCTCGAAGTCCGTAGCCACGCGAATCACTCTCCATTGTGCGGCGAACACTTCTTGTTCGCAGTCGACTGTGCCACGGCGGGGTCTACGACAGCTCTACAGCGCCTCTACAATGTGTGCCAAGACCCGCCTGCAAGGATGCGGAATACGTCAGGCCGCCAACTGCCTTCTGCGCGCTCCACGGTCTACTAAGACATTGTGCTGATGGCACCGCCGTCGTACGTCACGGTTCTCCGGGCGGACTGCTCAGCCCGCATCCCGTAAGCACTCGACTTTCGCAACCGTGCCGGGTAAGAGCGCGACTGCCTGCAACGCTGAACAAGCAGTCCCAGCACACCAGATGCTGATGCCGCTCCTTCAGCACGAACCGGGCGAAGGAACTCAAGGAAGAGGGAGGCTCTCATGAGAGCCACTATGAACGGGCGCGTCCTCGCCGAGGCGCCCGACGACGAAACGATCGCGATTGAGGGGAACGTCTATTTCCCCCCAGGTTCAGTGACACATGCCCTCCTCAGCGAGAGCGATACCCCGTACTTTTGCCCTTGGAAGGGGCGCAGCCAGTATTTCGACGCCACCATCGGCGACAAACGGGTGGACGATGTGGCCTGGAGCTACCCTGACCCCCTCGCCGGCGCGATAGGGATCGTGGGGCAGGACTTCTCCGGCTACGTGGCGTTCAGTCCTGGTGTAGCGGTCAGCCGCGGCTGACCGCTCGCCTCCTCACCAGCCGGGCCGGCAGCAGGCCACCGCGGTCGCACGAGGGAGGCCGTCTCTTACCCGGGCGGCCCTCCTCTGCCGGGTAAGGTGCGCGCTCCCTGCGACGCACACCAGGTGAACAGGGACCACCGGCTCCGGAAAGCGGTCTGACGATGCGATGGCGTCGACGGAGCCGAAAAGGCGACAGGAGGATCACACCGTGACCACAAACCGCGACGGCTTCCGCGCCGAAGACGGCGCCCAGGTGCCGGCTGAGCGGATCGCGGCCGCCGTCACCGCAGGGAGCTTCATCTACAGCGACGGCGCCACGCAGAGCTTCGATCCCGGCGGGGCCACCCGCTACACCGAGCACGGGCGCGAGACAGCGGGCACGTGGTCCATCGACGAGGACGGTCACTTCAGCTCCTTTTGGCCCCCCGACTATCGGGCCTCCTACGAGGTCCGGTGGGTGGTGGAGAAAGGGCACGTCGTCGGTTTGCGGTTCTCGGACGTCGTGAGCGGTGCACACTTCGACGGCCGATACCACTGACCGGCACAGATCACCGAGACAGCGGGTCGCGAGCGCGTGGAGGCGCAGCACATGGACACGAGCGAACGTCTGTCCGCGCTGGCCCGACGAGTGGGTGCCGCCGATGTCGTGGACGCCATGGGCCGCCTCCACAAGCACCGGAGTCACATC
>NZ_JOFZ01000002.1 GCF_000721265.1 Streptomyces sp. NRRL F-5126
CACCCGATGCTTCCTCGACAGTCGCATCCTTGCAGCTCAGCGGCACCTTTCTGCTACCAGGGCATCAGCTCAACCAATTCCGCTGAATAGTCGAGGTTGAAGCCCCGTCAGGTGCGTCCTGGCGGGGCTTCTGGGATGGTTGACGGCAGTAGTTGACGGCAACGTCAGCGGACGGCGGCTCCGACGAGGGGTGGTTCGTCGCCGTCGTCGGGCCCGCCGGTGATCTCGGCGGGGCTGCGGAGGGCGTGGCCGAGGAGGTCGATGGCGTCGCGCTGGAGGCGGAGCCGGACGTGGGCGTAGACGGTGGCAGTGACGCCGATGTGGGCGTGGCCCAACAGCTCCTTGATCACGACGAGTTCCACTCCCTGCTCCAGGAGGAGGGTGGCCGCCGAGTGTCGAAGGTCGTGGAACCGGATGCGGCGGAGCCTTGCCTGGCGGAGCAGGGTGTTGAAGTGCCGGGTGAGGGTGGACCCTTCGATCGGTGCGCCGTCGGGTCGGGTGAAGACGTAGCCGCTGTCCTTCCAGCCCGCGCCCGCCGCTTCGTGTTCCTGACGCTGGCGGTTGAGGTGCTGTTCGAGGGAGCGCAGGCACGGCGTCGGTAGGGCGATGCGGCGTTCGGAGCTCTTGGTCTTGGTCGGGAGGGCGGTCAGGCCGCTGGAGTTGGTGCGCTGGAGGGTGCGTCGGATGCTGGCGGTTCCGCCGGCCAGGTCGAGGTCTTCCCAGCGGAGGCCGAGGAGTTCTCCCTTGCGGAGGCCGGTGTGCAGAGCGAGTTCGAACAGCGGCTGCAACCGGTGACCGCTGGTCGCGGTCAGGAATGTGCGCGCTTCGTCGGCGGTGAGGGGTTCGAAGCGGCGGGGCCGGGGTGTGCCGGTGCGGACGTTGCGGGCGACGTTGCGCGGGATCTCCTCCTCGCGCACCGCGTGCTCCAGGGCGGACTTGAGGACGGAGTGCACGTAGGCGAGGGTCAGCGGTGAGAGCCGCTTGGAGCAGCACTTTTCGGCAGCGCAGCAGAGGGGCTCATCGCGGGCGGTGTCGAGGCCGCGGGTGCAGCACTGGCAGGTGGTGCGGAGGTGGTTGAGCCAGGTGCGGACGTCCTTGGCGGTGAGCTTGGCGAGCTTCTTCCGGCCGAGGCCGGGGATGAGGTAGAGGCGGGCGACGGCGGTGTAGCGGGTGTGGGTGTTCTCGCGGAGCTGGTGGACGGCGACAGCGTCGAGCCAGTACGTCAGGTACGCAGCCACGCTGCCCTGCGCGGAGGGGACGGGGAGGCCGCGGTTGCTGGCGGCGATCTTCTCCGTGAGCTTCGCCAGGGCCTCCTTCCTTGTGGTGCCGTAGACACGGACGCGCTTGCGGGTGTTGCCGGGGGCCAGGACGTATCCGGCGGCCTCCCAGCGGCTGTCTTTGCGCTGGTAGACGGTCCCGTCGCCGTTGGCGCGGACGCGGCGGGAGGCGGGGGTGTCGCGGGGTGTGGTCATCAGGCGACGTCCTGTTCGAGGCGGGTGCGGATGAAGTCGGTGAGGGCGCGGGTGGGGATGCGGCGGGCGCGGCCGAGGGTGATCGAGGCGAGCTGTCCGGTGCGGAGCAGGTCGTAGACGGTGGAGCGGCCGAGCTGGAGGCGGGCCATGACCTGGGGGACCGTCAGCAACTCCAGCGCCGGGCTGGCAGGGTGGAGGACGGCGGGCGGGGGCGAGCCCATCAGCAGCCCCCTTCGGCCGTGAACTGCCGTTCCAGTTCCTTGCGGTGCCGGACGTGGGCGGCGAGGAGGGCCGCGCCGGGGCTGTAGCCCGAGCCGAGGTAGTCCCAGTGGCCGACGACGAGGGTGGTCGCCGGGTCGAGGTCGGGCAGGCCGGCGTTGGCGTGGGTCTGTTCGGTGCGCCAGGCGCGGCGGGCGTCGCGCAGCGCGCCGAGGGTGGTGGAGTAGCGGCGGGACTTGGTGGAGAAGTGGCCCCGGAAGCCCAGCATGTGGGCCCACTTCCAGAGCTTGAGGTCGGCGAACTCGGCGAGTTTGCCCAGCTCCCAGCAGGTGCGGATCATCTGCCGCACATGGGGTGCGACGGCGAGGCGGGGCAGGGGCCGGGCCTGTCCGGTGCCGTCACAGGCAGTGCAGGGGAGCGGGGTTCCCTGAGGCAGGAGGGTGGCGCCGCGCCCGTGGCAGGGGTGGCAGAACAGGGCGCGGTCGAGGGTGCCGGAGGCGTCGGCGGATTTGGTGGCGTACTTAGCCACGTAGGCGGCGACCGCTTGATCGGTCAGTTCGGCGTCGGTGCCGAAGGCGGCGATCTCGCGTACGTCGAGCTGTTGGCCCCAGGCGAGTTGGCGTTCCCCGATAGCGTCCGACACGAGCGTGATGCGGGCGCGGGGTGCGGCGGCGCGGATGGCGTCGGTGAGCACGGCGACGGTGGCGCACGAGGGCGGGGGCTGGGTGCTGCCGTCGGGGCCGTCGAGCCGGATGACGGCGTGGAAGTGGACCAGGCCGCGCTTCTGGTACTCGGCGACCTTGGCGAAGGACACCCGCAGGACCGCGCGGGCGGCCTTCTGGGTGAGGCCGAGCCGGACGGCGATCTCCCGGCGCAGGTAGGTGGTGAAGCGCGCCCAGAGCGCGGAGGCGTGGGCGTTGAAGAGGACGGCGCCCGCGTAGTCGTATGTCGCCGGGTTCAGCGGCGTGCCGAGCAGGGGGTCCGTGGGTTCGTGGCGGGTGCCGCAGCGACAGGCCCGGACGTCGCCGCCAGGCGTGGTGGGGCGGTTGTGGACAGGGCCGAAGGAGGGAGCGGTAAGGGTGGCGAAGACGCGGGGGTGAGTGCGCACGGTGTCGGGCACGGTCTTGCCGCCGGACAGGCCCGCCCGGATGAGCTGGTAGGTGTCGGCGGCGTAGAGGCGGGAGCAGGCCGGGCAGCGGGAGGCGCGACGGTTGCCGCACGCGGTGAGCAGGCTGCCCGTGGGCTCGTCCGAGGAGGTGTAGGAGCGCAGTACCTCACCGGTCGCGGTGTCGACGGTGGCGGTGTGGCCGGTCAGGCGGACGGGTTCGGTGCAGCCGCCGAGGCGTTCGATCTGCTGCTGTGCGCGGTCGAAGTCGGGCTGGTTGACGAGGTGGAGCAGGTCCCGCACGGCGGGGCTTGCCACGTGGCGCAGGTCCAGGGTGACCATTCGGGGCGTGTCCCTTCTATCGGGTGGGTGGCCTCGAGCTCAACCAGCCAGGCAGGAAGGCGAGTTGGCGCTGCTCGGGGCATGACGAACCAGGCCCATGGGCGGGCGTGGGGTTCAGCGAGGGTGATGCGGCTGGCGAGGGCCGGGGCTCAGAGCTGAGCGAGCGCGGCGGCGGCTACCGGCAGGGCGATGCCCATGCGGGTTCCCAGGTGGGTGGCGGTGATCGGTGTTCCGTGCTCGGTGCGGTGGGTGTCCGCGATGCGCCGGGCCGCGTCCAGGAGGGCGGCCGGCAAGCCTGGGCCGGAGGCGGGCCGGGCCATTTTGGCGACGGCGACGGACGGAGCGGCGGCTGGAATCGGAGCGGGTTCCAGTTCCTCGGTTGCCGAGGCGATGTCGACCAGGGCGGGCGTCGGGGGCTCGGGTGCGGGTGCTTTGTCGGGCACCGGCTCGGAGATGGGGGTGGGCGTTTCCTCCAGATGCCGGGTGGGGTGGGTGAGGGTGTGGAACTGGGCGAGGAAGGCGGGGCCGACGTGGCCCCAGCCGAGGAGTAGGAGCGGGGCGACGGTGTCCAGGCAGGCGCGGCCGTAGCGTCCGGTCAGCAGCGGTTCGGCGGTGTTCAGGGCGAGGGTGAGCAGGCCGCACAGGTGCAGCAGCCGGGTACCGGCCTCCAACTCCGCCTTGGCGACGCCGCGCAGGGCAAGGAACCGCAGCGCGACCAGGAGCCCGACGACGGACAGGTCGACCATGGGGGCGATCAGCGGCGCGATCGGATGGGGGACGCCGAGGCGCAGTGCGAGTGCCCAGACGTTGCCGAAGGAGAAGACGAAGGCCAGGGCCGCGATGACCGCCATGACCACGGTCACGGTGCGTCGGGTGAACCGTTCCTCCGCCATGCGTTCAACCTCCTTTCTGGGAGAGGTCGTTCGTGACTACTTGGTGAGTGGGGCCGGGGATGTTGTCGTCCGGCTGGTCGAGTGGAGAAGGGCGTCCAGGCACAGGTCCGGGTCGGAGGTCAGGTGCGAGGTGTCCTCGGCGGTGCGGGCGGCGTCGGCGTCGGAGACGTAGGGGGTGCGGATGCGGGTGTATCCGGGTCGGCCCTGCATCGCCATGACCGCGACGCCGACGTAGGCGGGGTCCTGCAAGGTGACCGGGCTGGCGTCAGGCCAGTTGCGGATGTCCTCGCCGAGAGCGGCCACCGCGGCTTCCACGGTCTTCTGCGCGAAGGACAGTCCGATGGGGCACACGTCGCGGATGAAGGTCGGGATGGCGTCGCCGGTTGTCTTCTGGCTGATCAGGATCACCAGGATGCCGACGCTGCGGCCCTTCTTGACCAGGTCCTCCACCAGCCGGGCGTTCTCCGCCGTCAGCGCGCCCAGCCGCTTGGTAGTGGCGTCGCTGCCCTTGTACTCGCGGAAGAACGTATGCGCCTCATCGATGATCAGGACCGTGAGCGGCCACTGCGGCGAGGGACCGACGTGCCACATGTTCTTCACGCCCAGCACGTCTCGGATTACCGAGGACCGCCGCTTGCGCAGCTCCACCAGGCGCTTGAACAGCGCGTTGGCTTCGTCCAGGTTGTCCCCGCAGAACGCGAACATCCGCTTGACCAGGTCGGCGTAATCGCCCTCCGAGGCCCGCGACACCTTCCCGTCCGCCGTCGCGATCTGCACGGACGGAGACGGCGCGAAGTCGCAGACGAACTTGTTGACCCCCGAGGTCTTGCCCGCACCGGGGACGCCGGCCACCGTCACCCCCGGCACGTTCGCCAGGGACACGCATACCCGGGCGGCATACTCGTCCACGCCCAACTCCCAGCGCGTCAGGTCCACGGGCGGGAGTCCGGTGGGCCGGTGTGCGGTTGGCGTGGTCAGCGGGTCCGAGCGCACGCCCCGGATCACCACCCTGCCCGGACCGTCCCGCAGGACGGAGACCCGCGTGCACCGCCAGGCATCTGCCAGGAACCGTGCCGATTTCTGGTACTCCTCCAGCCCGACCTTCGGCAGCGTCCGAGCCCGCACGATCACGCCGAACCGGTCCGGCGTCACCTTGATCTTCGGAGTCAGCACCCGGGGCGCGGGGGTGGGGCTGTCCTTGGATACGGTGATCTGCGCGAGCAGGCTCGGGGTCTTGTCGGTGACCGCCAGCCCGGCCATCCGCGCGAGCCGCACCCAACCCCAGCGCACCCGCACGGCCTGCCGCATGCTGACCCTCGTGTCCTTGTCGGCCCGGACGTAGCGCACCACCGTCACCAGCAGCCACACACTGACCAGCGCGACCACGACCAGCAGCGCGCCCGAGGCGTACCCCGTCACGGCATCCACGTCACGCCCCCTCTTCACGTATCAGGCCGAGCATGTGACCCAGCTCCAGGCGGGCCGCCTGCTCCGGGTTCAGGCCAAGTAGATCGAGCACCGCCGTCGAGACGGCGAACGTGGCCTTGCCCTCGGTCCCCGGCAGGGGCTGGAGCGGGTACAACTCCTGCTCCGGCGCGGGGGTTTCGAAGCGGATCACTGGGCCGCCTCCACCGTCACCAGCTCCAGGCGGGCGGCGCGGTAGGCGACGCCGTCGGAGAGCTGACCGTTGAAGATCCGCGCCCACGGAGTCGCGAACAGCTCCACGGGCCGCACCATCGCGCCCGGCTTGAGCCCGGCCGCCAGCCCGGTCTCCGGGACCGTGATCTTCAGGACCTCGGCCCGGCCGTCCTCCATGAGCATCACGGTCACCGTGTACAGCGACGCACCGGTCTCCCGGTCGGTGGCGACCTCCCCGGTCTGCTGGTCCTTGATCTTCAGCACCGGCTCGGTGCCCGCGATGCACACCGCAGTCGGCAGCAGAGCAACACGGATTCGAGTCATGGCCATGCCATCACATCCTCGTTCGACGGAGCCGCTTGATCGACTCGCCATGAGCATAAGGAGATCATCGCTCAACTTGCAAGAGCGATTAGCTTGTGAAGTCGATGAGGTGCGGTGAGCGCCCGGTGGGTAGCACGTGGATGTGCCTGTAGCGCTACGGGCTGCTGGCGATACCGTGGGGGCATGACCCTGCCCTTGGACGAGGACTCCCGGCCGCCGTACCTCCAGGCCGCCGAAGCTCTGCGGGACGCGATCCTGAACGGCGAATTCCGCCCCGGTGAGCGCCTGCCCTCGGCCAACGTGCTGCGGGAGCGATTCGGTGTCTCCAGCTCCACCGTCCAAAACGCCCTGCGGGTCCTCAAGCAAGAAGGGCTGGTCCACTCCCAGCTCGGCCGAGGCAGCTTCGTCAGCACGCCCGCGAACGGAAGCACCGAGCCGACCGACAGTGAGCACGACGAGGCTGAGGCCGGAGGGGCGGACTGGCCGGTCGATGTCATCCGTAACGAAGACGGCCGGCCGCCGTACGTCCAGGTGGCCGACGCCCTACACCGAGAGATCGTGGAAGGCGTCTACCCGCCCGGTTCGCAGTTGCCCCCGGCCCGCGAGATCCAAGAGCGGTTCCAAGTCGCCAACTCCACCGCCCAGAACGCCTATCGGAGACTCAAGCAGGCAGGACTGGTGTACGCGGTCAAGGGGCGCGGCGTCTTCGTGCGCCTTGAGCCGGAGCCGGGCAAGTATCACGGGCCGATCACGAACTACCTGCTGAGGGAGGAGATCGACCGCGAGGCCCGCGCGGCTGCCGCAGAGTTCGCCGACCTCAGCGATGACGAGTTGCTGGCACGGGAAACGGAGCTCGACCAGCGATGGGTCGCGGTCCGCGAGGAGCACCAGCGGCTCTTCAGCGAGCGCCGCAAGGTCAAACGCGAGAAGAGTCGACGAGGCCTCTTCCTCCCGCCTCTTCACGACGACGAGACCGAACCGGACACATCGCCGAGCGAGAAGCTGGAAGCCGCGCTGGCCGCCTCGAAGAAGAAGCGGCAACAACGCCGCCCGTGAACGGCACCTCAGCGGGGCAGGGTGACCGGGCAGAGCTGTTCAGAGTTTCTTTACTTGATCAAGGGCGCCCCGCTGACGCGGGCCGCCGCGCGCCGGCGGCCGGTGACCGCCGCCCGCTCCTGTCTACCGCCCCGCTGGCGACGCCCACCGGCCACTCGGCGCGCACAAGGCCCGGAAGCATAAGTCGGACTCCCAACCAGAAGCCCCGGTCCGACCGCTCAGCAGTAGATCGGTCGGGCACCGGAAAGGCCGTCCGGCGAGCTCGTGCCGTGCGGCGTCGGCACCCCGGCGGAGCTGCCGCCCCGGACGCGTGGACCTGGTGCCTGGCTGGGGCCGTGACGATGGAGATAACTGGGCTGATGCCGGTGCGGGGTTGAGCGAGGCACACGTGGCGAGTGATCGGTCGGCTTCACCCGCCGTCGTGGCTGACTTTCTGTGGCTGAGGCCAGAACCCCCACGGCCATGAGCACGGCACGCACGTGAAGGCCCGTCCCTGCCGGGCTGATCAGGACGGGGGAGCCTCGATCGGCCGCGCACGGCAGGGACGGGAGCTGGATGGGTCAGCGCGGTGCGGTGTCTGGGAGGACAGGGCGCGTCATATCTGGTGCCAGGTGCGCCAGGGCCGGGTGATGATCTCCCGGTAGGTGTGGTGGGACGGGTTCTGGCCGCAGTGCCGCAGCACCCAGTCCTGCGGTTCGGCGAAATCCTCGCTTGTCGGCGAGGTCTCTCCGTCCACGGCGCACTGCATCGCGTACAGCACCGGCTCCGCGTCCGGCTCGCGGTCGGGCTGGAGCGTCCAGGTCTCGTAGCGCAGGACCGAGCGAGGGGTCACCGTCCCCACCTCCGGTTGGCCACAGCCACCTTGGCGCTCAATTCCTCGGCCGTGGTCGGCGGACGTACCTCTTCGGGCGGCACGTCCCACTCCCGGCCACCGCGCGGCGGTCGAAGCTGTACGTAAGGTCCCACATGGCCCATCACCACGCCCACCTTGCCGTTCCTCCGGTCGACCATGACGGCGCCCACGTCGGGCGAGGCGCTGTGCTCGACCGCGTCAGGGTTGCGGGCCGTCATCGTGACCACCCCGGCGAGGCGGTCCGCGACCGGGCATCCAGTCGCAGGGCGGGAACACAAGTGGTGGCGCTCTTACGCACGTTGGCACTCCTCGGCGGCGTGGACCGTGCCCCTGGGCGTTATCGGTGCCGCAGGGTCGGCACCGATCCTCACGTCGATCACCGGGACGAAGGAACCTCCACCAAACCCCACTCCGGGACGTCCCGCACCATGTAGAACGTCCCTGGTGCCGTCCTGAGATGTAGGGGGAGACTCGTGCCGAACGAGAGACTACGAGCCGTCATGGCAGCCGGAGGCTGGACGTACGCTGCCCTCGCCCAGGAGGTCGAGGTCGACCCCAAGTCGGTCGAGCGCTGGGTGAACCTCGGGCGGATCCCACGCCGCGCCACAGCCTTACAGGCGGCCGAAGCCCTGGGAGAAGACGTGCACGCACTCTGGCCGGCACTCCGCCAAGCCCGCCCCACCCGCGCCATCAGCCCCGAGCTGGTGGCGCTCTACGAGCAGCGGGCCGACGTCCCCGTTTCGGCGTTCACCGACCTGATGGCCCAGGCCCGGGAACGGATCGACATCCTGGTCTACGCGGCCGTCTTCCTCCACGAGGCGTACCCGCGGTTGAACGAACTCCTCACCGAACGCGCCGCCGAAGGCTGCACTGTCCGCATCGCGATCGGGGACGCCGACAGCGACAACGTCCAAGCCCGCGGCCAGGAGGAGCGGTTCGGTCACGGCATCGAATCCCGCTGCCGCCTCGCCCTCATGCACTACAGACCCCTCGCTGGCACCCCCGGCATCGAAGTCCGCACCCACGGCACCACGCTCTACAGCTCCCTCTACCGCGCCGACGACCAGCAACTCGTCAACGCACACGTCTGGGGTGTCAACGCCTATGCCGCCCCCGTATGGCATCTTCGCCGACATCAGGAGAGGGGCATGTTCGACACCTACGCCGAGAGCTTCGATGCCGTGTGGGCGACGGCAACCCCCGTACGAGAGGAAGGCTGACTGTGGCCCGTACCGAGTACTACGACGACCCGAACGCGCCCAAGCCGAACAGCGTGGTCGTCGCCGCATCCGCCGTCGTCACCGACGACCACGGCCGCATCCTCCTCCAGCGCCGCCGCGACAACGACCTATGGGCCCTGCCCGGAGGCGGAATGGACCTCACCGACTCCCTGCCAGGCACAGCCGCCCGCGAAGTCAAGGAAGAGACCGGCCTCGACGTAGAGATCACCGGCCTGGTCGGCACCTACACCGACCCGAAACACATCATCGCCTACACCGACGGCGAGGTCCGCCGCCAGTTCAACGTTTGCTTCACCGCCCGTATCGCTGGCGGCCAGCTGGAGATCTCCGACGAGTCCACCGAACTCCGGTTCGTGCCGCCGGAAGAGATCGAGCAGTTGCCGATGCACCACACCCAACGGCTTAGGCTCCAGCACTTCCTGGAACAGCGCGAGAAGCCGTACCTGGGCTGAACCGTCTGACGGCAGTAGCGACGGCAACAACCCCGCACAACCACGGACACCCACGCACTTCACCGGACCAGCAGACTGCGCTTGACCTGCGAAAAAGCAGGTAGAGGGGCCCGCGTAGCACACGTACTATGTGCTGGCGGGCGCGGTGCCTATACTTGTTCACAACTGCAACGAAAAAATTTACGAAGCTAATCCGAAACATGGGTCGGAAGCACGTGCCACTTCACGTGGTGGAAGCAGTGCGGAGCCTTCTGATGGCCAGGGTGCGCTAAATAATTCGGTACAGATCAAGGGGACATCTCCACGTCGAGTCGGTATAGATCCGAGCAATGGTGACGTTGTTATTCTCGACAAACATCTTGAGGTGCCTTGTGGCTGCACAAGTAAGGGTGGGACGAATGAGCTCTTCCATGGACATGTGCGCACGGATATAAATTCAGACCCAGGAATGCAGGCTGCAAGGAATGCTTTGCGGCGCGCCATTAAATCGGGAGCTATCGTACGGCCATGAGTGATGATGTATCGGAAGAAGATCAGGTGTGGCGAGCCGAAATGCTCGACGCGCTTTCGAGTGGTGACGTTTCGCGATCGACGCGAGCGCTTCTCTCGTTGACGTATAACGACCCAGACCGCCCTTGGGTGGAAGAGGTGCTACTGGAACAAGTCCGCGAAGGAAACGATCCCCAATTGCGTTCCCTTGCCGTGACGTGTATGGGCCACCTTGGGCGGATTCATGGAAGTGTCAGCGCTCGGCTTTTGACATGCCTTGAGGGGTTTCTGGAAGATCCCGATCTTGGCGGTATTGTCGAGGATGCCATCGGCGATATTCGACATTTTGCCATGGTGGTCTGATCAGTTAGATACGGGCATTCATGGGGCAGTCGAGAGTTAGCCCGGTCGTCGCGTCACTCAGTGGTGGCTGCTTTGACGATTTGACGGCAGCTCTGATGGGGACGAGTGTGCACTGAGGGGACCATACCGTGGCGACGCTAGGGGCCTCCTTGCCGAACTCTCGACTGTTGGTTACTGGCGGAGTGCTGCGGCGGAGATCGGGTGGTCGCGCTAGTGCTGGACATCGAGTCAAATGGAGATCTACGGGGACTCGAATGGCTGGCGAAATGAGCAAGGAGCTGATCATCAGCCCCCGTAGTGAGCGTGTGCGAGAGGAGCTGGCAGACACTGCAGGGGCCTGGAGTTCTTATGCGGTGGAAATGTGCCAGGTGATTGGAGCGGTGGCCGAAAAGAGTGCTGCTGGCTCCCTAGAGGTCGGCGAGCTACTGGTTAGTCAACCCCTCCCTGATAGGCACCTAGGTCTTTACAACGGTGTGCAGGTTCAGTTCCCGCAGGCAATTGACCTTGTCGAGGGAATGGCGGCCGGGCGCGGGCCATATTGTCAGCTTTCCAGTCCCGGACTGCTCCAAATTGAGTCGGGATGGGGCGGAGCTGTACACCTCTACACAACACGAGCAGTAGCCGCTGATTTGGCAGGGCTTCATAGTCAAGGAATGATTCTCCAGTGGCGCGACGGAACGCCTGAGCCTACAGCGATATCGGAGCCTGCGGTTGCTGTGGCGGACGAGAGTTTCTGGGCGAGGGTGGCGATGACCTCCGAGCGTTTCACCTTGTTGTGCGAGCGCTGGGCGTACGGCGCCTACGGGTGCCGATGGTTCCGAGTGACTCGGGAGAACGTAGCGGAGCTGGCCCGACTCATGCGGCCACGCTCACTGGTCAGCGTGGCGAGCGATCCAGAATTGCAACTCAGGCCTGAGCTTTTGGAGGACGATTTCACCGCCTTCGTAGCCCCGTTGCCGCCTGGCGAGTTGGTCTACCGAGCCTACCCCGGTGGTGCTGATTCCGTCTCTGAGGTCGTGGGTGAAGGTTTCTCACTCATGCTGGCGGATAGGGTGATGGGCGATTTGTGCGCCGTGGTGCCTGACTCGGATGGGATGGGCAGGGCACGGTGGGAGAGTCCGAGGGAAGCGTAATCTGGTGGCCCGCATATCTAGGCCAATTCGTGCAGGATAAGTAAGCCGTAACCTTGACCGACTACCTATTGATAGAAAAGCTTTGGGTTTCCGGTCGTTGGATGATCGTGAGTGATCTCCTCGGGGTGCAGCAGTCGATCGAGCGGAACTGGCCCCTGGGTCGTTGGGCGAGGGAATGCTTATGTCGGATCGCGATGGGTGTGCTGCCATTCGTTCCCGTAGTGCGGTGACCTTCGATCTTGACGCCAGATTCCCTGGCCAAGTTTTCAAGAAGAGCGCGGACGATGCATTGTTCTGTGAGTTCGATGTAATTCTCGCTCCGGAAACCTGGCCAGCACTCTGCATGATGGCACGGTGGCATGGAGACGATCATGTCGAACTACCGGTTATTGAGCCGGGGTGGGAGGATTTCTATGCCCCCGAGAGGCTGGGGTATCCCGCGGTGTCTCTGCCCGTCGAGGGTAGCGAGGATGACTACTGGGCTGCGATCGGATTCGAGCCTGATGGTGACGCTCTGGCTTCGATCTCGATTTCAGCGAATGTAGTCGCGCTGACCGGGGCATCAGCGAAATGGGGTTGCTGGGGCGAAAGAGACCCCGGCGTGGCAGTGTTCCAAGGATTCCCCGACGCGGCTGCGCGAAGTGAATGGTGCGATAGGTTTGGGCCCTTCCTGGGCGCGTTCGACGCATTGGACTCGTAACTTCTGATGGCTTTCGGTGACCGACTTGTTCCGGACGCGTATGCGGCAGTCTTGACTGCCAACTACGGGCCTCCGGGCGAAGGACTCCGATCGCAGAGGCCCTCGCGGCCACGACAATCCTCAACTGCTCGGGCGGCGCTTGCGCCCGAACCCGGTCCCCGTGGTGTGGTGATCGCACTGTGGCGGGTATCTGACGGATAGCCACCGGCTGATGCGCCCGTTCGGCGTACCGTGGCGCTGGAGGTGGTGAGCGGATGGCTACGGAACTCACGGAGCTGGCGGACAACGTCCGCAAGTACCGGCGTCGGGCCGGGATGAGCCAGGAGGAACTCGCCAGCGCCGCAGGCGTTTCGCCAGGAACGGTGCGCAAGGTGGAGCAGGGTGGGACGGTCCGTATGGAGACGCTGCACACCCTGGCCCGCGCGCTGGAGGTGACCACGGCGACGCTGCTGGCTCCGGACGCGCCGCAGCCGGTGGGCCGTGCCGAGGATAGGAACCGCGTCAACCTCATCGAGTTGCGTGCGGCTCTGACCCCGCCCGTCGGGCTGGCCGATGCGGGCGGCGAGGCCGGCGATGAGGAGCCGAACCTGCGTCGCTTTCGCCAGGCGGTACATGACGGTGCGGTGCTGTACCACTCCGACAGCTACAAGAGCGTTGCCTCCCAGCTCCCTGGGCTCCTGCGCGACGCCAACAGGGCGGTCGCCTACTACGACAACGGCGACGAGCACCGCCAGGCGCTTCTGGCCCGAGCCGAAGCCTTTCAACTGACGGGGCGCTATCTCACGCAGATCCGGCAGTACGACCTCGCTTATACCGCCCTGTCCGGGGCCATTACCGATGCTCGTCGGGGTGCGGACACCCTCACCGCGGCGTCTGGGGTGATCGGCATGTGCTGGCTTCTCCTGCGCCAGGGACGGCTGGACGAGGCAGAGCAACTTGCCGCCCGGACCGCCGACATGATCGAGCCGAGGCTGTCCACGGCGACACCCGACGAATGCGCGGCGTGGGGCTGGCTGGCGCTACGGGCTGCGGCTGCCGCGGGCCGCAACAATCGCCCCCAGGAAGCTCGCTACTACCACCGCGTGGCCACCACTGCGGCATCAGCGGTAGGACGCGAGCACACCGGCTCGTACTTCCGGCATTGGACGACTTTCGGCCCGCTGACGGTCGGCATGAAGGGCATCGAGGACGCCATGGTCGTGGGCGACGCGCGCACTGTCGTCCGCAAGGCCGGCGAGGACGCGCTGTCGCCCAAGGCGTGGCAGAGCACCGGGCGGCCGAGTGACGACAACTGGAACCGTCACCGCATGGACGTGGCACGTGCCCACGCCCGGACGGGCGACTTGACCGCGGCCATGGACGAGCTGACCGGAGTTCGCCGCGCGTCCCCCCAGTGGCTCCGGCACCAGCATGTGGCCGCCGAGACCATGCAGGAGATCCTGAACAAGCGCAAGCGCACCCTCACCGCCGAGATGCGCGGCATGGCCTCCTACCTGGGCGTCGTCGGATAGCTGCGACACAGCGCAGTATTTCGTGCACTCTGTGTCGCAAATTGCCTTGATGCATACATGGAGTAAGCGCCAAACGACTTCTACGGTCACCGTGTCCCTATCAGCGACCCAGCCGGGAGTACACGGTGACCGAACCCAGGAGCGAGGCAGACCGCATGCGGCGCCGGGAGCTGTACGACGCCGCGGCAGGTTTGACCGGGCCCCGCTTACTGCCGTGGACCACCCCGGACGGGCGCTCCTGCTACCTCAGCACCGACGGCGGGGGCTACCTGTCCACACTTGCCGACAGCATCGAAATCGTCCAGCTCACCATGGGCGAAGAACTGCTGGAACACGCCCGCGATGTCCTCGCCCCCGGCTCACGAGCACAGTCGGCCACCGAGTACCGATGGCTGGCCTGCCGACTGACCGAAGCGCTCAGCGACGCGCTCCGGGTGGCGGAATCGCGCGGACAGCGCATTCCGGATCACTCTCAGGACGAGACAGCGCAGCGTGCATGACGCGGTTACCGAGGGCAACGCGGACCCACAAGCGCTATCGCTTCTGCGAGTACCCCGCCCGGTAAGCCCGACAGTCCGCGGCCCCGCCGCCTGGGGCCGGGCCCGGCGGCCGGGCGGACGCCCGCGGTGGTGTCAGTGGTGGCGGTTAGCCTCCTTGGGTGGCCGCGCGTATCAGCGATCCCGAGCAGCTCAAGGAGCTCCTCGGCATCCCCTTCACCCCGGAGCAGACCGCGTGCGTCGTCGCGCCGCCCGCGCCGCAGGTGATCGTGGCCGGTGCCGGGTCGGGGAAGACCACCGTCATGGCCGCGCGCGTGGTCTGGCTCGTCGGGACCGGGCAGGTGGCGCCCGAGCAGGTGCTCGGGCTCACGTTCACCAACAAGGCCGCGGGCGAGCTCGCCGAGCGCGTGCGCACCGCGCTCGTACGGGCCGGTGTGCTCGACCCGGACGGGATCGACCCCGACACCCCCGTGGGCGAGCCGCGGATCTCGACGTACCACGCCTTCGCCGGGCAGCTCCTCACCGACCACGGCCTGCGCATCGGGCTCGAACCCTCGTCGCGGCTGCTCGCAGACGCCACCCGCTTCCAGCTCGCCGCGCGCGTGCTGCGCGAGGCGCCCGGGCCCTACCCGGCGCTCACCAAGACCCTGCCCACGCTCGTCAGCGACCTCCTCGCGCTGGACGCCGAGCTCGCCGAGCACCTAGTGCGCCCCGACCGCCTCGACGCGTACGACGCGCGCCTGCTCGACACGCTCGCCTCCGCCCGCCTCACCAACGCCGACCTGCGCAAGGTGCCAGAGACCGCCACGGCCAGGCGCGAGCTCACCGACCTCGTGGGCCGCTACCGCGCCGCCAAACGCGCCCGGGACCTCCTCGACTTCGGCGACCAGATCGCCCTGTCCGCCGAGCTCGCCCTCACGCGCTCCGAGGTGGGCGCGATGCTCCGCGAGGAGTTCCGCATCGTCCTGCTCGACGAGTACCAGGACACGTCCGTCGCCCAGCGCCGCCTGCTCGCGTGCCTCTTCGGCGGCGGCACGGGACACGCGGTGACCGCCGTCGGCGACCCCTGCCAGGCCATCTACGGCTGGCGCGGCGCGTCCGTCGCCAACCTCGACGACTTCCCCGCCCACTTCCCCGGCGCCGACGGCACGCCGGCCGCCCGGTACTCGCTCAGCGAGAACCGCCGCAGCGGCGGCCGCCTCCTCGACCTCGCCAACGGGCTGGCGGCACCCCTGCGCGCCATGCACCAGGGCGTGGAGGCGCTGCGGCCCGCGCCGGGCGCCGAGCGGGACGGCAGCGTGCGCTGCGCGCTGCTCGGCACGCACGCCGAGGAGATCGAGTGGCTCGCCGACTCCCTCGCCCACCTGGTGCGCACGGGCAAGGAGCCAGGCGAGATAGCCGTGCTGTGCCGCACGGCGGGGGACTTCGCCGCCATCCAGGGCGCCCTCGTCGCGCGCGACGTGCCGGTGGAGGTCGTCGGCCTCTCCGGGCTCATGTACCTGCCCGAGGTGGCCGACCTGATCGCCGTCTGCGAGGTGCTCCAGGACCCGGGCGCCAACGCCTGTCTCGTCCGGCTGCTGACCGGGCCGCGCTGGCGCATCGGCCCCCGCGACCTCGCGCTGCTCGGCCGCCGCGCGCGGCTGCTCGTGCGTACGGCGGCCGGGGGCCCGGACGGCGACGAGGACGCCGACGCGCGCCTCGCCGCCGCCGTCGAGGGGACGGACCCGGCGGAGGTCGTCTCGCTCGCCGACGCGCTCGACACCTTCCTCGACGGCGGTGGCGCGCCGGACGACGGCCTGCCGTTCTCGTCCGCCGCGCGCGTCCGCTTCGCACGCCTCGCGCAGGAACTGCGCGACCTGCGCAGGTCCCTCGCCGATCCGCTGATGGACGTGCTGCACCGGGTGCTCGCCACGACCGGGCTCGAAGTGGAACTGTCGGCGTCCCCGCAGGCCCTGGCGGCCCGCCGCCGCGAGACCCTCGGCAACTTCCTCGACATGGCGGCGTCCTTCGCCGCGCTCGACGGCGAGGCCGGGCTGCTCGCGTTCCTCGGCTTCCTGCGTACGGCCGCCCAGTACGAGAAGGGCCTGGACAACGCGCTGCCCGGCGGGGAGAACACGGTGAAGGTGCTCACCGCGCACAAGGCGAAGGGCCTGGAGTGGGACGTCGTCGCGGTGCCAGGCCTCGTCGCCGGACAGTTCCCGAACACGCGGGCGCGCGAGGCGTGGACGTCGCAGGCGAAGGTGGTGCCGCACGCGCTGCGGGGGGACGGGGAGACGCTGCCGGGCGTGGAGGAGTGGACGGCGAAGGGGGTGAAGGCGTTCAAGGAGGCGATGCGGGAACACCAGGAGACGGAGGAGCTGCGCCTCGGGTACGTCACGTTCACCCGCCCCAGGACGCTGCTACTCGGCTCCGGCCACTGGTGGGGGCCGAACCAGAAGCGGCCCCGCGGCCCGTCCACGTTCCTGGACGCGCTGCACGACCACTGCGCGCGCGGGTACGGCGAGATCGAGGCGTGGGCGGACGAGCCGGAGCCGGACGCGGAGAACCCGGCGCTGGGGGAGGAGGGGGCGACCGGGCAGCCGTGGCCGCTGCCGCTGGACGAGCGGTCGCTGCAACAGCGCCGGGAGGCGGCGCGCACGGTGCGCGCGCACCTCGCCGCGCTCGCCCGCGCCGAGCCGGCGGCCGCGCCGCCCGCCCCCGCCGCCGTGTCCGGCCGCACCGGCCCCGCATCCGCGGGGGCTCCACCCCCGGAGGCGGCCTCGCCGTACGACCTCTGGCCGCAGGACGAGCCCCCGGAGGACGAGCCGCCCCCTGAGGACGAACCTCCGCCGCCGGAGGACGCGCCGCCGCTTGACGGCATCGCACCGTGGCATGGCGCCACGGACCCAGCCGCCGCACCGGGTGCCCCGGGGCGTGCCGTCACCGCCCCGGCGGCCGGGGGCCCGAACGGCGCCCCCGGCGTGCCCGCGCCGCACGCGGCACGCGATCGGGCAGAGTGCGCCCCGGAAGTCTCCGAACCGCACTCCAGGGGCCCGCGCCCCGACGCCCGGCACGGGGTATCGGACACCGCTGCCGCAGGCGCAGCGGGCTCGGGCTCGGGCTCGGCCGATATCGGCGACCCGGCCGCCGACACCGGCCCTGGCAGCCCGCGCGGCCCCGAGGGTGCGGGGCGACTCGGGTCCCGCTCGGGTGCCGTCACCGCCCCGGCGGCCGGGGGCCCGAACGGCGCCCCCGGCGTGCCCGCGCCGCACGAGGCACGCGACCGGGCCGGGCGCGCCCCGGACGCCGCCGTGCCCGCGCCGCGCGGCGGCGGTGGCGCGTACACGCCCGAGGAGGCGCGGGCGCTGGCCTCCTGGGATCGTGACCTCGACGCACTCGCCGGGGAGCTCACGCGGTCCAGGGCCGCCGTGCGTGACGTCGTCGTGCCCGCCGCGCTGTCCGCCTCGCAGCTGCTGCGCCTCGCCGCCGACCCCGGCGGCTTCGCGCGGGAGCTCGCGCGGCCCATGCCGCGGCCGCCGCGGCCCGCCGCCCGCAGGGGCACCAGGTTCCATGCCTGGGTCGAGTCGCGGTTCGAGGAGCTGCCGCTCCCGATGCTCGGCCCCGACGAACTCCCCGGCAGCGGTGACGGCGACGACGACGGCGGCGCCGGCGATCCCGGCATCGCCGACGAGCGCGACCTCGCGGCGCTCAAGAACGCCTTCGAGCACACCGAGTACGCCGGGCGCACGCCGTACCGGGTGGAGGCGCCGTTCCAGCTGCTGCTCGCGGGCCGGGTGATCCGTGGCCGGATGGACGCCGTCTACCGGACGCCGGCCGGGACGGGAGCGGCCCACCCGTACGTGTACGAGATCGTCGACTGGAAGACCGGCAGGGGACGCGACGCGGACCCCCTGCAGCTCGCCGTGTACCGGCTCGCCTGGGCCGAGGAGCACGGGCTGCCGCTGTCCGCCGTGACGGCCGCTTTCGTGTACGTACGCAGCGGCGAGACCGTGCGCCCCGAGGGCCTCGCGGACCGGGCGGAGCTGGAGCGGATCCTGACCGGGGAGCCGGCGTCGGGAGAACCGTCCGGAGAACCGCGCGAGAACCACCGCCGCCGGGCCCGTTAGGCTCGACGCATGAGCGAGACCCCGGACAGTGCCGTCCGCACGCCCCCCTGACCGCGCCCCTGACTCGCCTGCCCGCCCGCCGCATCCGAAGCCGCCCGCACCACTCAGGGGGAGTTGGAAGTACCCGTGCCCACCAGCAGCGCCAGCAGTGCCAGCAGCACCAGCAGTGAGAGCAGTGCCCTCAGCACCGGCGGAGCCGACACCGCCGACCGGCCCATCGGGCTGACCGCGGACAGCGGCATCGACCGCGCCGCACACCACCGCCTGGACGAGGCGTGGCTCGCCGCCGCCTGGTCCCACCCCACCACCCGCGTCTTCGTCGTCTCCGGCGGCCAGGCACTCGTCGACGACGCCCCCGGCGGCGGCACGGAACTCGTCATGACGCCGACGTTCGAGGCGCCGCTCACGGAGACGCACCGCTACTTCCTCGGCACCGACGAGCAGGGCGTGCGCTACTTCGCGCTCCAGAAGGACTCGCTGCCCGGACGCCTCGACCAGTCCGCACGCGCCGCGGGCCTGCGGGAGGCCGGCCTGCTGCTGTCGGCGCGCGACGCCGGCCTGATGGCGCACGCGGTCGCGCTGGAGAACTGGCAGCGGCTGCACCGCTTCTGCTCACGGTGCGGCGAGCGCACGGTCATCGCGGCCGCGGGACACATCCGCCGCTGCCCCGCCTGCGGCGCCGAGCACTACCCGCGCACCGACCCCGCCGTGATCATGCTGGTCACGGACGAGGAGGACCGCGCGCTGCTTGGCCGGCAGGTGCACTGGCCGAAGGGGCGCTTCTCCACGCTCGCCGGTTTCGTGGAACCGGGCGAGTCCATCGAGAAGGCCGTCGCCCGCGAGGTGTGGGAGGAGGCCGGCGTCACGATCGGCCACGTCGAGTACGTGGCGAGCCAGCCGTGGCCGTTCCCCTCAAGCCTGATGCTGGGCTTCATGGCGCGCGCCGCGGATTCGCGGATCACCGTGGACGGCGAGGAGATCGAGGAGGCCCGCTGGTTCTCCCGTGAGGACCTGCGCACCGCCATCGAGAACGGCGAGATCCTGCCGCCCATGGGCATCTCGATCGCCGCGCGGCTGATCGAGCTCTGGTACGGCAAGCCGATCCCGCAGCCGCTCACGAAGGCCGAGGCCTGACCCGTCCGGCACGCGGCGGGGACCCGGGCAGCTCCCGCAGCCCCGGGCAGCACCGGACGGTCACCGTCCGCCTGCCCGGTCCGCCGGCAGGGGGTCGAGCGGGAGAGCCCGGACAAGTTCGGCGCCGGTGTCGTGCTGGATCATCAGCGCGGCGCGGAACCGCTCCCACGCGGCCGCACCCCCGTCACCAAGCCTGCTGGGTACGGAAGAAGCGGGTCCAGAAGTCGAGCCGCGGCGGATCCGCCAGCGCTATCAGGCCGAATTCCCCGCCGAGCTCCATGACCGCCTGAGTGTCCTGCGTCCACGCGGGCCAGGGCGGCAGGCCGGGTCCGTTGGGGTCGCCCGTGGCCGCGAAGTTGGCCCAGTAGCCGCTCATCGTCTCCGCGACCTGATGGTCGCCGTCGTCCCACCGGGCGCGTACGGACTCGTTTCCGCCGAAGACGAAGTCGATCTCGGAGCCGTGCGCCGCGCGCCGGGTGCCGCCGCCCACCGCCGGGGAGGCGTGTGTCCAGAAGTAGGTGTACACGGGCCGGTTCGCGTGCGCGGACCAGTCCTTCGCCCACAGCCAGGTGGAGATCCTGGCGTTGTCCCGCACCGCCGCGCAGTGGGACCGCGCCGCCTCGTCGTCCGTGCCCGCCGGGTAGAGCCGCAGGAACTCCTCGGCCATCGACGCGAACTTCTGGTGGGACGCGGCGACGAAGTCGTCCCGTGTGACGTGGACCGGCGGCGCGCCGGGCCGCCAGAACCGCTTCCCGGCCGCCCGGTACGCCTCGAAGTCGCTCTCCGGGATCGCGCCGCTCTCGTCGAGGTTGCTCCCGGCGAGGTACCAGACGTCGTGTCGCTGCCCCTTGGCGTACGTGCCGGCGTAGCCGTCCGGGATCGCCCAGCCGTCCACGACCGGGCGGAACGACGGGGGCTTGGCGGGCCCGCCCGTGTCCACGGCGCCGTCGACCGCGGACGCGTTCCCCTCGACCAGCCGCGGCCACGGCAGCGCCCGCAGCCGCTTGAGGGTCCGCGCGCCCCGGTCGGCCGCGTACTGGCTGCCTGCCTTCTCGGCGTCGGGCAGCGTGCGGTACGACGTGCCCAGGTAGCGCAGTTCGGGGTCACGGGAGTGGCGCGCGTGGCTCTGCGCGACGGCGCGCTGGAACAGCCCCTCGGACAGCGGCGACATGGCGAGGAAGTGCACGGAGCCGGCGCCGGCCGACTGCCCGGCGACCGTGACCCGGCCGGGGTCGCCGCCGAACGCCCCGATGTTGCGCCGTACCCACTGGAGCGCCGCGATCTGGTCGAGCAGGCCGTAGTTGCCCGAGGCGCCGTGCTCGGACTCCTCGCTGAGCTCGGGCGTGGCCAGGAAGCCGAGCGCGCCGAGGCGGTAGTTGAACGTCACGACGACGAGGCCCTTGCGGGCGAGTGCTTCGCCGTCGTGCCGGGGGTTCGCGCCGGTGCCGACGCGGAAGCCGCCGCCGTGGATCCACACGAGCACCGGTCGCGGCCGCTCGTCCCCGGGCTCCGCCGCGGTCCAGACGTTGAGGCGCAGGCAGTCCTCGCTCATCGGCAGGTCGAGGGCGTTCACCTCGGGTCCCGGCGCCTGCGGGGCGACGGCGCCGAAGCTGTCGGCCTGGTACACGCCGGTCCACCGCACCGGCGGCCGCGGCGGTCTCCAGCGGAGGTCCCCGACCGGGGGAGCCGCGTAGGGGATGCCTCGGAAGACGGTGACCGACCGATCGACCCCCGGAATGCCCTCCACCACGCCTGCTTCGGTCCGCACCTGGTGGTGCATGCTCTCTCCTTCTGGTCGGTGGCGAACGGTCCGAGGGCGCGCGCTACTCGTCCGACGCCGACGCCGTACCGGTGTGCTCCTGCGGGGTCCCGAGCAGCAGCGCCTGACGGGCGGCGGCGACGTGGTGGCTCATGGCGGCGGCCGCCGCCTGCGGGTTGCGGGTGACGATGGCCAGCAGGATGGCCTGGTGCTCCTCCAGCGACCCCGCGCGCGGGTGCGGTGTCGTCAGGTTGCGGTACTGGCGCATCACCAGCGGGTAGAGCAGGGTGTCGTAGGCCGCCGCCAGCGTCTGCTGGTGCGCGGCCTTCTTCACCTGCTGGTGGAAGCGCCGGTTGCCCTGCGAGTAGGCCGTCTTGTCGCCGCGCGCCTGGCAGTCCTCCATCTCGCCCAGCGTGCGGCGCAGGCCGGCGATCTCCTCGTCCGTGGCACGTTCCGCGGCCTTGCCCGCCAGAGCGGACTCCAGCGTCTCGCGCGCCTCCAGGATGTCCGCGGCCTCCTCGACGGAGAAGCTCCGCGTCCGCACCCCGCGGTTGACCTCGCTGGTGACGTAGCCCTCCTGGATCAGGCGGACCAGGACCGCCCGCATGGTGCTGCGCGAGACGTTGAACATCCGGGTCAGGTCCGCCTCGGTCAGGCGCGCGCCCGGCTCGACGCTTCCCGAGAGCAGCAGCGAGCGCAGTCCCTCGTACGCCTGGTCCTGCCGCGTCGGCGACGTCCTGCCCACGTCGGCGTCGTCGAAGCCGTTGGAATCCACTGTGACCATCCTGTGTCTGCTCGGAAAGGACAACTGATCCGGCAGTATCGCCTGATCCGGGAGTATCAGGCGCGTGCGGCGGCGAGCCCCGGGTAGAGCCGCCGCGCCGTACCCGCGAAGATCTCCCGCCGATCCTGCTCGGGCAGCCCCGCGAGTACCCCCTCGGCCAGGGCGCGCAGCTCCGGCAGGGACTGCTCGGCCGCCGGCAGATTCGACCCCCAGGCGATCCGGCCGGCTCCGAACGCCTCGACAACCGGCCCGAGGAAGTCGTCCGCCCGCTCTCCGGCGTCGTGCAGGCGCTCCAGATTGCGGTGGGTGAGCTTGAGGTGCAGGCCGGGGTGTACGGCGAGCTCCGCCACTTCGGCGCCCGCGCGTGCCGGTGAGGCGGCGATGTCAGGGTAGCCGATGTGGTCGAGGAGCACCCGGACGCCGGGGAACCGCGCGAGCAGTTCCACGAGCTGCCCGGTGGCCGGGCCGAGCCGCATCTGGAGGCAGACGGGCACGCCCAGCTCCCCGGCCTGCTCCCAGAAGGGGAACGTCTCCGGGGCGACGAACCACTCACCCTGGGTGGGCACGGTGGAGCCGCTGGTGAACAGCCGAACCCCGGACAGGCCGCCGTCGCCGACCGCGGCCTTGAGCGAGACGGCGGCGTCAGGACGCAGCGGGTCGACGGTGCCGACGGCCACGAAGCGTCCCGGCCGGCGCCGGCAGCTGTCGAGTACGTACGAGTTGTCGTAGCCGTAATTGGTAGTGGCCTGGACGAGGACGGCCTGGTCGATGCCCGCCTCGTCCATGCGGCCGGCCATGCCCTCGGCCGTCACAGGACGGGTCGCGGCCCACTGGGACTGCTTGCCGCCGATCGGCGCCGGGGGATAGCTCGCCGGATCGTCCGAGATGATGTGGCAGTGTGTGTCGACGAAATCCACGCTTGGCGCTCCCTGATGCTCGGTGGTATTCGGTGCTACTCGGTGTGTTCCGGATCCGACGGCTCAGGCGTCCGGGTAGTCGCCCGCGGCGAACAGCGACCGCGGGTCGGCCGGGAAGCCGGCGTCGAGGAGCCCCTGTTCCTTGGAGTAGCGCACCATCGCGTTCAGGCTGGGCTCGTTGACGCCGATCCCGTAGGGGACGGGGTCGCCACCGATCGCGGACGCCTGCCGGGCGAGGCGGTCCACGGCGGCCCAGCCGGGACTGGCGCCGAGGTGCAGGCGCTTGCTCTCGGCGAACGCCGCGTACAGGGCGGTGGGCAGGCCGGGGTCGCGCTCCACGAGTTCGGCGCGCACCGCGATCAGCGAGTGCAGCGGGTAGACGCCCTTGCGCAGGTAGTGGTCCACCGCGAGCGTTCCCGCCTCGGGGAAGAGCGGGTACGGGCCGTCGCCGCCGCCGGGCTCCGGATCGGCCGCCGCCGCCCAGCCGGCCCGCGGCGCTCCCGCGCGCCCCGTCCCCGCGTTGCCGGACAGCGCCGCGTCGATCTCCCCGCCGCGCAGCAGCTCGCCGAGCGAGCGGCCGTCGGTGACCCGTTCGACGTTGGACGGCACACGGCCCTCGATGTGGTCGTCGTCGTCCACCACCCAGGTGATGCTGTCGATGTCCACGCCGTACTCGTCGCACAGCACACCGCGCACCCACACGCCCGTCGACACCGAATAGGCGCGCACCCCGATCCTGCGCCCCTCCAGGTCGCGCGGCACCCGGATGCCGGAGTGGGCCGCGCACTGCACGTCGCCGTGGTGGAAACGCCGGTTGAGGAAGACCGGCACCGCGGTCAGCGGTATCCCCTCCTGGCGCGCCATCAGGTAGGACACCGGCGCCAGTTCGCACACGTCGAACTCCAGGTCCCTGATCATCCGGCGGTAGGCGCCGATGACCGGCTTGACCTCCACCGGCTCGACCAGGCAGCCGTCCATCGCGGCGGCACCGTCCAGCAGCGGCTGGGCGTGCGGATAGTCGCCGACGACCACCGTGAGCTTGTTCATTCCCTGTCTCCCGTTCTCCTGTTTTCGATACGGACCTGGGGGCCTCAGCCGCCGAGCCGGGACGGGGGCACCCCGAGCGCGGTGCAGGACCGCTCGACGAGTTCCTCGTAGTCCACGGCCCGTGGGATCACGTCCTGCTCAAGGGCGTAGCCGGCCGCCTTGGTGAACGCGCCGCGCAGCGCGCCGAAACCCACCGGGTGCAGGGGCACGGGCCCCGGCTCGGCTTTGGCGTCGAGCACCGCCCGCATCGCGTCGTACGCGGCGAGGATCGCGGTGGAGTGCTCGGCAGCGGCGGCCTCGGTGACGGCGACGACGTGGTTGACGGGGACGAACCCCTGGTCCTTCGACCACTGCTCGGCGACCTGGTGCGCGTTGGCGACGGCGGTGCGTATCCGCTCGTCGTCCGGGAGCCCGTTGCCCATGATCCCGAAGTCGAGCCGGCCCGCCAGGAAGTCGTCGGGCAGTTTCGCCCCCTGCGGCGCACGCTTCACCCAGGACGGGTCCACGGCACCGTCGACGTGGCTGCCCTCGTACGTGGTCCAGTCGGCCTCGCGCAGGTCGAGGCCGTAACTCTCGCTGAGGAACCCGCGCATCCATACGCCGGTCGTCTGGCTCCAGGAGCGCACACCGACGCTGTGCCCCGCCACATCGGCGGCCGACAGCGCCCCGAGGGTCACCAGTGTCTGGTGCTGGTGGCGTCCGAGCGTCGTGACCGGCAGCAGCAGCACCGGCTTGCCGTGGGCGACGGCCTGCAGCACGGTCGCGATCGCCACCTCGCACAGGTCCGCCTCCGCCTTGTTCACGAAGCCGCGGGAGGCCTTGTGCACCGGCTTGATGTCGAGCCGTTCCGGGGCCGCACCGGCTTCGCCGATCGCCGAAACGGCGGCTGCCGCGAGGTCGTCGCGGCCGAGCACGAACTTCATGTCTGACTCCTTCTGTCTCACCGCTGTCTCACTGCTGTCTCACCGGTCGAAGAAGGCGGCGGCCTTCTCGATGGCGCCCAGGTCGACCGGGCCGCGCACCAGTTCCTGCTCCAGGGCGTAGCGCCCGCCGATCTCCAGGCACGCCGCGAGCGACGCGCTCCACCCGGCCGCGACCGCGCGCCCGCCGGGCGAGTCGTCATGCTCCCCCGCGGTGTCCGCGATCGCCCGCTTCAGCGCCCGGTACACGGTGAGCACGGCGTCGGGGGAGTCACGCAGGACGTCGTCGCGCACCACCAGCAGGTGGTTGGCCGGGATCGTGCCGTGCCGCTCGGTCCACGCGAGGCCCGCGCTCTCCGCGTCCCGCACCAGCGGAACGAGCCCCGCGCCCTGCCCGCCGACCGCCTTGGGCCCGAGCACCGCGGCCGACACGTCGTGGGACCGCAGCAGGTCAACCACCCGCCCGGTCACCGACCGCTCCACGTACGGCGGATTGACGTACTGGGCGACGTGGACGTCCTCGGTCGTCACCCAGGTGACGTCGCAGGACTCGACCCCGTACTCCTCGCGCAGCCAGCCGCGCACCCACAGGCCGGTGGTCTGGCCGTACGCGCGGACGCCCACGCGCCGTCCCGCGAGGTCCCCCGGGCCGATCTCCGGCGCGTCGGGCAGCCGGGTCAGGGCCCGGTGGTGGGTCGACCCGACCAGCACCACGGGCAGCAGGGTGATCGGGACACCGGCCTCCCTGGCCTGCAAGTAGGTGGCCAGCGGCATCTCGCAGATGTCGAAGGCCAGGTCGCGGACCATCCGCGCGAAGGCGGGCGGCAGCGGCGAGAACTCCGGGAAGCGGCAGTCCACCCCGTCCACGGGGATCGTGCCGTCCTTCAGCGGCCCGGTGTGCGGGTAGTTGCCGAGCAGCACGCTCAGCGATGTCGTCATGGCGCTTCCTCCCCGCCCGCTCACACGTCCTCCCCGTACTGGATGCGCCGGTAGGGCGTGCTCAGCACCTCGCGGGTGATACGGACGTCGACCACGGTCGGCCGCGGTGAGCGCACGTACTCCGCGAGCGCGTCCCGCAGCTCCTGCGCCGTGCGGACGGTGGCCCCGCCGCCGCCGAGCGCCTGCGCGACTCGGCCGAGTTCGGGCGTCGGGATGGTCGCGAGATCCGGGTCCAGCCCCTTGGCCTTCGCCTTGTGGTACTCGGCGCCGAGCCCCCGGTCGTTCATGACGACGACCAGCAGCGGGATGCCGTAGCGGCACGCCGTCTCGAACTCGGGCAGGTGCATGAGGAAGCTCGCGTCGCCCTCCACCACGAACCCGGGCCTGCTGCCCTGCGCGACAAGCTGGCCGAGCGCGATGAGCGGCGCCTGGCCGATCGCGCCGAACATGCCGTAGTTGCACAGCACGTCGCGCGAGCGCTGGAAGAGCATGGTGCCGAAGTCGGTCTGGTGGCCGCTGCCGAGCACGAGGCCCATCTCGCGCGGCAGTTCACGGTCGAGGATCCAGATCGCCTCGCGCGGGTCGAGCCGCCCGGGCTCGCGCACGTACTCGGCCGGCGGTTCGAGCCGGGCGGCCAGGTGCCGCTGGACGGCGTCGGTGTGGAAGCCCTCTATGCGCACGGAGCGCTCCGCGAGGACCCGGGACAGCTCGGTGAGCGCCGTAACGGCGTCCGCCTGCACGTAGCGATCCGCCACCTTGCCGTTGCCCATCACCAGGTGCGGGGCCGTGTCGATCTGCACGTACGCGGCCTCCGGGTAGAGGTAGCCGCTCTCGATCGTGTAATGGTTCAGGCTGGCGCCGACCGCGATCACGCAGTCGGCCTCCTGCAGCAGCTCCATCGACAGCTTGTCGCCGAACAGCCCCGAAAGGCCGACGTGGAAGTCCGTGCGGTCGCACAGCCAGTTCTTCGCCTGCAGGGTGGTGGCCAGCAGCGCCCCCGTCTGCTCCTGGAGCGCGAGGATCTGCTCGCCGGCCTCCGCCCCGCGCGCGCCGCGGCCCGCGATGATCACCACGCGCTTGGCGTTCTGGATCAGGTCGCAGGCCGCCTCGATCCTCGCCGGGTCGGGCAGCGGCCTCGGCCTCTCGATCAGGGCGGTCGAGGGCACGTAGTTCTCGTCGTAGTCGTCCAGTTCGGCCACCTGGACGTCGAGGGGCGCGCTGATCATGACCGGCTTCGACTCGGTCCGCGCCAGGTAGAAGGCGCGCCGCACGGCTTCCTGGGCGTTCTCGGGACGCGTCACGTGGATGAACTCGCACTCGACGGCGGCGGCGAAGCGCCGCTGGTCGAGGTGCTGGGTCGCGCCCTCGTCACCGAGCGCCGTCTCGCCGCAGAAGGCGACCAGCGGGGTGCGCGCCCGGCTCGCCACGATCATCGAGGTGGCCAGCTGCGAGACGCCGGGTCCGCTGGTCGTCGTGACGACGCCGGGCCGGCCCGCGCCGCGGGCCCAGCCGTCCGCCATGCCGAGGCCCGAACCCTCGTGCCGCACCTCGTACAGCCGCACGCCGCGGTCGGCGAGCGCGGCCATCCAGTGCATGTTGGCGTCGCCCATCATCCCGAAGACATCGCTGGTGCCCTCCTTGACGAACGCCTCGGCCAGTGCTTCGTAGACCTTCACTTCCGGATCCCCTCCCGCTCCGCCGCGGCCGTCGCCCGGGCCTTCAGGACGCCGTCGAGGCGGGAGAAGACGCGCAGCGCGTTGCCTCCGCAGACCGCCTGCCGGTCCTCGTCGCTCAGGCTCTCGATGGAGTCGATGGTGTATTTCGTGTCGTCGAACCGCCGCCCGGTCTCCGGGTCCACGCCGCGGACGGCGCCGATCATCTCCGAGGCGAACAGGACGTTCTGCGCGGGAATGATGTCCAGCAGCAGTTCCATGCCGCGCTTGTGGTACACGCAGGTGTCGAAGTGGACGTTGCGCAGGACGGACTCCTCCAGCGGCGGCCGCCCCCGGTCCTGCATCACCCCGCGGTAGCGGCCCCAGTGGTAGGGGACGGCGCCGCCGCCGTGCGGAAGGATCAGCTTCAGCGTCGGGAAGTCCTTGAACAGGTCCGACATGCACAGCTGCATGAACACCGCGGTGTCGCCGTTGAGGTAGTGGGCGCAGGTGCCCTGCAGCGCGGGGTTCCTCGACATCGCGACGTGCACCATCGCGGGGACGTCGAGCTCGGCCATCTTCTCGTAGAGCGGGTAGTAGACCCGGTCCGTCAGGGGCGGTGCCTGGTAGTACCCGTCCGACGGGTCGGGGTTGAGGAGGCAGCCGACGAACCCCAGCTCCTCGACGCAGCGCTCCAGTTCGGCGGCCGAGTTGCGTACGGAGGCGGCGAGCCCGTCACCCGGTGACTGCGGGAGCTGGCACACGCCCGCGAACCGCTCGGGGAAGAGCCCGCAGACGCGGGCGATCAGGTCGTTGCTGACGTGCGACCAGTCGAGGCTCGTCCGCTCGTCGCCGTAGTGGTGGGCCATCCTGCCCGCGCCGGGCGAGAAGAGTGTCAGGTCCGTGCCCCGCTCGACCTGCAACTTCAGCTGCCCGTTCTCGATGGCGGCGCGGATCTCGTCGTCGTCGATGTCCAGCAGGTCGGGCGAGAATCGCTCGCCGGACTCCTCGAACGCGCGGATCTGCTTCTCCCGCCACGCTCCCAGCGCGGGCGGCGCCGTGGTGAAGTGGCCATGGCAGTCGATGATCATTCGTTGCTCCGAATCTCGCGGCCCGTCATCCCATGCCGCGTCAGCTCACGGCCCTTGGCCAGTCCTGGGTAGGTGCGCACGGGTGCCGACATGAGGAACCGGTAGCCGTCGTCGAGCACCCGCTCGACGTTGGCCGCCGTCACATGGGGGTGGCCGACGGCGACCCCGCGTGCGGTGCAGACGTCGAGGATCCGCCGCTTGCACTCGAGAACGCGGGGGTGCTCGTACTGGCGCGGGACCCCGAGCTCCTGGCTCATGTCGCCCTCGCCGATCAGGACCAGGCCGATCCCCGGCACCCGGTCGAGGATGTCCGGCAGGTTCTCGATGCCGAGCTGGTCCTCGATCATGAGGCCGACGAGGATCTCCCCGTCGGGGTCGAGCGGCCACACGTCGGCCCTCGCGTAGTACTCGGTGTTGGGGATGCCCCAGTAGCGCGTCGCCGCGTGCGGGCCGTCCCCGCGCAGGCCCGGCGGCTCGTGGCGCGGCGCGTCGGGCAGCCGCGGGTAGCGGCAGGCCGCGACGGCGTTCCTGGCCTCCTCGACGGTGCAGACGTGCGGCCAGACGATGCCGAAAGCACCCAGGTCGAGAGCCTGCTTGGCGTGCCACTGCGCCCGCTCCGCGCCGTTGGCGGGAATGCGCACCAGCGGGGTGACGGCCGGCGCGGGGCTGTCAGCCTCGAATATCTGGCGCCGGTTCAGCAGGTACTGGAAGCTGTCGCGCAGCGCGTTGATGTCCCAGGGTTTGTGCTCCATCTCGAACACCACCGCGTCGTAGTCCGTGGTGGCGAGTTCGACGGCGGACGACGGGTCGGCGGCCGAGAAGGTCGCGAACACGTGCTGCCCCGCGTCCAGGGCGCCGATCACCTTGTTGAGCCTGGCCGATGTCATCGCCGTCCTCCCTGACCGAGTGCCTCTCCCGACCTGTCCACCGGCTGGTGTGCCTGCCGCCGTGGCCCGCCCCGGCGCCCGCCGCGCCGTCCCGCCCACCAGGCACGCAGGCGGGCGAAGAAGCCGGTGGGACGGGGCTGTTGCGTACGCGGCGGGCCGTCCGCCGCCGCTGCTTCCGGCGCCTCGGGTGCCTCGGACACGGCTTCCGCCGGTGCTGAGGGTGCGGCGCACAGCTTCGTCAGCTCGCCGGTGAACTCCTTCGTCATCCTGGAGACGACCATCCCGGCGCCCGACTCGATCAACTTGGCGAGCTTGCCGTTGAGTTTGATCTCGCCGTCGCAGAAGACGCGCGAGGTGCCGGGCTCCGCCCCGTCGGCGACACGGAAGGTGGCTCCGGCGTTGAAGCGGGTGGCGCCCTGCCCGTCCGCGCCGCGGGCCGACAGGCGGCCCTCGTGCGCGGGTTCGTTCAGGTCGAGGGAGACACGGGCGGCGAATCTGACGCGCAGGCCGCCGAACCTGATGGCCAGCTTCCCGTCGAAGGACCCGTCGTCGTGCGAATCCCCGAGCTCGGCTCCGCCGATGCAGGACACGACGGCCGAGGGATCCGAGATGACCTCCCAGACGCGATCGGGCGGACTCGGTACGGCTATCTCTTCCGTGATCGATATCAAGGGTGAACCTCACTTGGTGGCAGGCGGGACGGCGCGGCGAGGGCAGGGGTGATGAGCGCTCGCGCGTGAGGCGGCTTCGTCGGTGGCGGTGGGGTGGGCGGACCGCCGGGCTTGTGCGGCTGGACTCTTGTGCCGGCACGACACCTGTGACATCCGGCCTCATCGAGATTGTCCAACAAGGTATGACGGGAACGTAACACCGTCGATCGATGACCACAAGGATTCAGCAATGATCCCTAAAGATTGTTGGACAAGACGAGCGTCAGGTGTTCGGGAAGCCTCCGGGGGAGTGGCGTGGCGCCGCTGGTCGGGTCTGGGGCTCGGTATCGCGGACGGGCGCCTGTCTCATCCAGGCTGTTGTCCAACAATCCTTAGGGATCGGCTGGGAGATGTCAGTGAAAACAGGTTATTAGCGCAGGCTTCTTGCAGCCCTCGGACGGCGGTGTTACGTTCCCACCAATACTTGTCGGACAATCGTGACGACGCGTAAGGGTGTCGAGGGCACAACAGCAGCTCCTTCCAGCCGACACAGAAGCGCCGACGTGCGCGGTCGCGCCACTTCCGCGACCCGGCCACGCCACCGCAGTGCTACTGCACCGCCACCCCCTCACGCCGTCCGCGGGCGCGCGACCGCGCGGTCCCCACTCCGCCCCTGCCGCTCCGGCAAGGGCGTATGGCGGCAGACATGTCGATCAGTCAGGGCAGTACAGAGATCTCGGAGGAAGCCCGGTGAATCGTTCGTTCTCGACCGACGCGGTCGTACGGGACAGGTGCGACGGGACGGTGCTCGCGTGAACGCGCTGCAGGTCGCCGTCCGCGACTACCCCCACACCCGCCCGCTCAAGGAAGGCCTGATCACGACCGAGGGGTACGACCTCGACTTCGCGGAAGTGGAGCCCATCCACCGTGCCTTCGCGCCGATGGTGCGCGAGTCGCGCTACGACGTGAGCGAACTCGCCGTCGCGACACTCCTGCAGGCCGTCGAGGCCGGCCGGCCCGTGGTCGCCCTGCCGGTCGTGCTGCACGGCAACCACCACCACCGCTCGATCTGGACCTGGGAGGACAGCGGCGGCCTCACCCCCGAAGACCTGCGCGGCCGCCGCGTCGGCGTCCGCTCGTACTCCCAGACCACCGGGATGTGGGTCCGATCCGTACTGAGCGGCACCTTCGGCGTCGCGTCGCGTGACATCACCTGGG
Organism: Streptomyces sp. NRRL F-5126; assembly: GCF_000721265.1. Taxonomy (GTDB): domain Bacteria; phylum Actinomycetota; class Actinomycetes; order Streptomycetales; family Streptomycetaceae; genus Streptomyces. Next base: position 31,393 of record NZ_JOFZ01000002.1, read on the forward strand.
TGACCCGGGAGGAACCGCACGTCGCCTCCGCCCAGGAGCCCGCGAACGTCGAGCGCACCGCCACCCCGCTCGTCGACCTGCTCCGCGCGGGCGACCTCGCCGCCGTGGTGATGGGGGCACGGTCGGCCGACCACGTCGAGGGACTCGTACCACTGATTCCCGACTGGAAGGCCCGGCAGGAGCAGCACTTCGAGGAGCACGGCTGGATCCCGATCAACCACCTCGCCGTCGTCCGCCGCGACTTGCTGGAAGAGCGGCCCGACGCCGTGCGCGCCGTCTACCGCGCGCTGACGCGCGGCATCGACTTCGCCCGGCCGGCGTCGACCGGCACGGTCCGGGGGTCCGTCGTCCAGTACGGAGTCACCGACACCCTGCTCGCCACGCTCGAGACCGCGATCGGGCACGCACGTGAACAGGGCCTCATCACCTCGCCGATGACCGCGGAGTCGCTCTTCGCCGACTTCACTCGCCACGCGGGGGCATGACCCGCTCTCCGCCCGCGGGACCCGCGCCCGGCCTCAACACCGTCCCCAGGAGTACCGATGCACTACTTCGACACCCATACGCACGCCATCTCCGCCGACACTGCCGCCTACCCGCCCAAGCCGCTCGGCGGCACCCGCTCGCAATGGTCCGAGCAGCGGCCCGCCGACGTGGACGGGCTGGTCCGCGAGCTCGACGCGGCGGGCGTCGAGCGTGCCGCGCTCGTCCACGCCTCCACGGTGTACGGATTCGACAACCGGTATGCCGCGGACGCCCTGGCGCGCCACCCCGACCGGCTCGTGGGCGTCTGCGCCGTGGACTTCCTCGCCGAATCGGCCGTCGACGACCTCAAGTACTGGATCGAGGAACGCGGCCTCAGCGGCGTGCGCATCAGGGTGTCGGACGGCACGACCAAGGTGCCGACCCCCGGGTCGGGCGTCTCGGACGCGCGTATGGAGGCCGTCTGGGACTACGTGGCGGCACAGCACATCCCGGTGTGCATCCAGATGCACTCCAAGGACACACCGAAGCTGATCGACGTCCTCGAACCGCGTCCCGGCATGACGGTGCTGCTGGACCACGCGGGACGCCCCAACGCGGCCGGTGGCCCGCCCTATCCGCACCTGGCCGAACTCGGCCGGCTGGCCCGGTTCCAGGGCGTGCACCTCAAGGTGACCCCGCCCGCACTGCGCCGACTGGCGGACGAGCCCGCCGCCGACGTCACCGAGGTGGTGCGCCGGCTCGTCGAGACGTTCGGCGTGGAGCGGGTGATGTGGGGCTCGAACTTCCCGGCGTCCTCCGGGACCCTCGCCGAGCTGCGCGACGGCATCGAGGCACACCTTTCGTGGCTGGACGACGCGGACCGCGCCGCGGTCCTCGGCGGCAACGCGGCACGGGTCTACGGCGGGAAGAACCGATGAGGCACGACTCGCTGTACGGCGCCCTGCGGCTGCCCGGCACGCCGGCCGGCGCGAAACCCCGGGCGCGCTCCGGCCGGCTGCGGCTGTGCGTGGCGCTCGGCGTCGCGCTGGCCACCGGCGCCGCCGTCTCCGGGTGCGGCCCCGGCAGCAGCAGCGCCGACCTGCCGACGACGATGAGCGGCGTCGTCAAGCAGGCCGAGAGCGAGGGCGAGGTCGACTGGTCGGCCCCCAAGCCGCAGGCGCAGATGCAGTCGGCCATCGACCTGTTCGAGAAGAAGTACCCCGGGATCAAGGTCAAGTACACCAACACCAAGGCCCCCGACCAGGTCAGCCAGCTCACGCTGGAGGAGGCAGCCAGGAAGGTGTCGATCGACGTCGCCAACGCGGGTGGGCTCACCGTGCCGCCGTCCCTGCAGCTGGCGGACGACATCAAGTGGTCGAAGTACGGCATCGGCGGCGACGACGTCTTCCACGACGACCTCGTCTACATCTGGGCGGTGCCGAAGGTCTGGGCGTACAACACCGACAAGATCAGCCCGGCGGACCTGCCGAGGAGCTGGACCGACCTGCTCGACGCCCAGTGGTCCGGCGGCAAAATCTCGGCGGAGTCCCGCGCCTCCTTCATGACCGTGTGGGACCTGAACCCGTCGACGGGCGAGTCCAAGGCGCTCGCATGGGCCAAGAGGTTCGCCGCCCGGAGCCCGCACTTCACGCCCAACACGACGCAGTCCGAGGCGCCGATCGAGTCCGGCCAGGTGTCCATCGGGACGAGCCTCATCAACCTCGTGCTGCAGGCGCGGTCGAAGGGGGCACCGGTCGGGGTGGCGCCGGTGACGCCGACGAACGCCAACGAGTCCTACCTGTACGTGCCCAAGGGCGCGCCGCACCCGGCCGCGGCCGTGCTGCTCACCTCGTTCCTCTCCTCCGACGAGGCGCAGAACGCACTGGCGAAGACCTACAACTCGCGGATCCCCGTCGACACCGACTGCTCGCACCCGGGGCAGAACGCCGTACTGCAGGCCATGTGCAAGGCACACCTCAAGTGGTTCGGCACCAAGACCCTCGACCAGTACAAGAGCCTCGCCGACTTCTTCCCGAAGGCCGAGAAGGCGCTCGGGACCGACGTCGGCTGAACGACGCGGCACCGGAACGACCGAGCGGCCGATGGCCGCGGTGCAGGGAGCGAACGAGGAAGGAACAGCTATGAGGCACGAACCGCTGTACACGGTCCCACGGCTGCCCGGCGTGCCGGCCGATGCGCGGGAGGGCTCGAAGCGCCGCGCGCGCTCCGGCCGGCTCCGCCTCTGCGTGTCGCTCGGCGTCGCACTGGCCACCTGCGCGGCGGCCGCCGGTTGCGGCGGACCTGGCAGCGGCGGCGCACACCTTCCGGCGACGAAGTCCGCCCTGGTGAAGCAGGCGAAGGCCGAGGGAGAGGTCAACTGGGCCTCGTGGAACCCGGAGGGGCAGATGAAGCCCGCCATCGACCTCTTCGAGAAGAAGTATCCCGGCATCCGGGTCAAGTACACGAACATCAAGGCCCCCGACCAGGTGAGCCAACTCCAACTCGAACAGGCCGCACGGAAGGTGTCCATCGATGTCGCCAACGCGGGCGGCCTGACCATGACCCCCGCGGTCAAGCTGGCCTCTGACGTCGACTGGGCCGGGTACGGCGTCGATCCCAAGGACGTCTTCGCGAAGAACTTCGTGTACGTCTGGGCCACCCCCAAGGTGTGGGCCTACAACACCGACAAGGTCAAGCCCGCCGACGTGCCGAAGAACTGGACCGACCTGCTCGACCCGAAGTGGTCCGGCGGGAAGATCTCGGCCGAGTCCCGCGGCTCCTTCATGACCGTCTGGGACCTGGACCCCGGCATGGGCGAGGGCAAGGGGGTCGCATGGGCCAAGAGGTTCGCCCGGCTGAAGCCGCACTACTCGCCCAACCTCACCCAGGCAGAGACGCCGATCGAGACGGGGCAGGTGTCCATCGGGACCAGCCTCATCAGCCTGGTGCTCGCCGCCAAGGCCAAGGGCGCGCCCGTCGAGGTCGCGCCCGTGTCACCGACCAGCGCCAGCGAGTCCTACCTCTACGTCCCCGAGGGCGCGCCGCACCCGGCCGCCGCGGCGCTGCTCACCTCGTTCCTCTCCTCCGGCGAGGCCCAGAAGCTGCTCGCCAAGACCTACAACTCCCGGATACCGGTGGACACCGACTGCTCCGACCCGGGAGCCAACGCCGTCCTGCAAGCCATGTGCGGCGCACACCTCACGTGGGACGGCGCGAAGTCCCTCACCGACTACACCCACATGACCGGCTTCTTCCCGAAGGCCGAGAAGGCACTCGGGACCGACCTCGGCTGACGGCGCGGACATCGCGGCGAGCGGCAAGGAATCCACATGCACACGTTCAACGACGCGGGAGGTCGTGATGGAACTGACGACAGCCGAGGAGGCTGACGCGCCGGCGGCCGGTGCCGTCGGAGGCGACGACAAGAGGCCGCGCCGCCGCCGTCCACGCGGCAAACGCTCGACGGTGGGGACCCTCGTCAGCCTTGCCATGGTGCTCCTGGTCGCCTACCTCGTCGTCGTGCCGCTCGCGATCCTGCTGTACAGCAGCTTCACGACGTCCAGCGACGAACTGCCCTTCGGGGAGCCCAGCTTCTCGCTGGGCAACTTCCACGACGCCTTCACGTCCAGCCGGCTCGGCACGGTGACGCTCAACACCGCGATCTACGTCGTCGGGGCGCTGGTGGTGGCGCTGGTGCTCAGCGTCTGCCTCGCGTACCTGTTCGAGAGGACGGACATCCCCGGGCGCCGCTTCCTGTCCCCGCTCACCCTTGCCCCCATGGCCGTCCCCGTGACGGTCATGGCGATCGCCTGGGCCCTCGTGGCCAACCCCGCCAACGGGCCCCTGGCGCTGCTCATACGGCAGGTGTTCGGCGTCAGCGTCGACATCTACTCGCTGCCCGGGATGATCCTGGTCATGGGCATCTTCGGGGTGCCGAGCACGTACCTGATGATCGCCCCCGCGTTCGCGCGGCTCAACCCCGAGCTGGAGGAGGCCGCGGAGACCGTCGGCGCGAACGTGTGGCGGCGGCTGCGCCTCATCGTGTTCCCCCTCGTCGCGCCGGCCGTGTCCGCCGCGGGCATGCTGCTCGTCGTCGTGGCCCTGGAGGGGTTCGCCATCCCGGCGATCCTCGGACTGCCCGACAAGATCTTCGTCTTCAGCAGCTTCATCCAGTACTCGCTGCAGCCGCCGAGCGGCATGGCCGACTACGGGCGGGCGAGCACCTACGGCGTCATCGTCCTCGCGCTGTCGCTCGTCATGCTGTTCGCCTACCGCCGCCGCATCCGCGACCAGCACCGCTTCCGCGTGGTGCTCGGCAAGGGCTACCGGCAGAGCCGCGTCTCGCTCGGCCGGTGGCGCATCCCGATCTTCGTGGTCGTCGCGGTGTACATGTTCGTGGGCATCGTGCTGCCGATCCTCGCCCTGCTGTGGACGAGCCTGTCGCCGCACGCCCGTCCCTTCAGCAGGTCGGGGCTGCGGACGATGACCGTCGGCAGCTACGCCGACATCTTCACCTCGCCGGGCATCGGCAAGGTCATGCTCAACACGGGTGAGGTCGTCGTGATCACCGCCGTCGTGACGACGGCGATGGCGGTCTGGATCTCCGTGGCGGCGGCGCGCAAGCAGTTCCGTGGCAGCACGCTCCTCTTCGAGACCTCGTTCCTGGTCTACGGGGTACCCAGCATCGTCCTCGGCGCCGCCGTGCTCTTCCTCTACCTCTACGTCCCGATCCCGATCTACGGCACGATATGGATCATCGTCGTCGCCCTGGTGACGCGGTTCCTCCCACGCGGATCACGGATGGTGCAGGCGGCCCTGCTCCAGCTCGACGACGGCCTCATCGAGGCGGCACGCGTCACCGGCGCCGGGCCGGTCACGGTGACGCGGACGATCCTGCTGCCCCTCCTGCGCCCGGTGCTGTGGAAGTGCTTCCTCTGGGTATTTGCGCACGCCCTGGGCGAGCTCCCCATCGCCCTGCTGCTGACGAGCGCGGACAACCGCACCCTCGTGGTTCTGCTGTGGGACACCTTCACGTCGAGCGTCGACTACCCGCAGGCGAGCGCTCTCGGAGTGGTCATCCTGACGATCTCCACCGTCGTGGTGTGGGTCGTCAACAGGCGCGGCGCGGCCGAGCAGGCATGACAGAAAGCATGGTGAAAGCGATGAACACGGAAACAACGAGCTCGGTCGTCATCTCCGGACTGCGCAAGTCCTACGAGCGCTCACCGGGCGCGGAGGCGGCATACGCGATCGACGGCGTCTCCTTCGAGGTGCCCAAGGGCCAGTTCGTCACCCTCCTCGGGCCCAGCGGGTGCGGCAAGACGACGACACTGCGCTGCGTCGCCGGCCTCGAACACGCCTCGGAGGGGCGGATCGAGATGGGCGGCCAGGTCGTCTTCGACGCCGCCGGGAGGCGCGACGTGAAGCCGGAGGAGCGGCCCATCGCGATGGTGCCCCAGTCGTACGGCATCTGGCCGCACATGCGGGTCGTCGACAACGCGGCCTTCCCCATGCGGCACGGCCGCAACCGGATCAAGGGCCCCGAGGTGCGCACGCGAGCGCTCGAGATGCTCGAACAGGTCGGCCTCGCAGGGATGGCCGACCGCTGGGCGACCCAGCTCAGCGGCGGGCAGCAGCAGCGCCTCGCCCTGGCCCGCGCCCTGCTCGGAGACCCCGAGGTGCTGCTGCTCGACGAGCCGCTGTCCAACCTCGACGCAAAGCTGCGGTCCAGGCTCAGGCAGGAGCTGCGGGCCTTCCAGGAGCGGTTCGGGGTCACCGCCCTGTACGTCACCCACGACCAGGCCGAGGCCCTGGCCATGTCGGACACGGTGATCGTGATGAACCAGGGCCGCGTCGAGCAGATCGACCGGCCCGAGCGCCTCTACGCGTTCCCGCGCTCCGCCTTCGTCGCCGACTTCATCGGGAGCGCGAACCTCTTCCCGGTGCGGGACGCCTCACCGGCACGCGGCGGGGGCGGGCTGGCCAAGACGGACATCGGCCCGGTGCTGTGCGCGCGCACGGCCCCCGGCGAGGACGTGCGCTACCACGACGGCGGGTTCGTCTGCGTGCGCCCCGAGGATGTCGAGGTGCGGCCGGGCACCGCGGGCACGACACCGGGCGAGAACGAGTTCGCCGGGGTGGTGGAGTCCTCGGAGTTCCTCGGCGACCGGCTCGAACTCGTCGTACGGTCGGCGGACGTGTCCATCACCGCTTCGGCGAAGGCCGGCCTCGAGTGTCGCCCGGGCACGGACGTCGTCGTCCGGTTCGACCCGTCCTGCGCCGGCTACCTCGCGAGCTGAGTGGCTGGTCGCGCACGCGTGCACAGCGGCCCCCTGCCCTACGGGCGGGGGCCGCTCGGCAAGGGGCCGGCGTCAGGCGCCGATCTTCTCCTTGACCTGCGCGAGCGACGGGTTCGTCAGCGTGGAACCGTCCGCGAAGAGTACGGTCGGGACCGTCTGGTTGCCGCCGTTGGCCTTCTCGACGAACGCGGCGGACGCCGGGTCCTGCTCGATGTTGACCTCGCTGTACGCGATGCCCGCCCGGTCCATCTGGCTCTTGAGCCGGCGGCAGTAGCCGCACCAGGTGGTGCTGTACATCGTGACGTTGCCCGCCATGTCCCTCGCGCTCCTTCGTGTGAGTCCCGCCCGGCGCACGCTCCCGCGTGGCGCATTGATGGAACGTACAACCCCCGCCCACCATTCCCGTAGGGCGCCTCCGGTTGCCCGGCGCCGTCCGGGCGCCGCTCCCCGCGGTATCGGTACGACAATCGCACCCCGCCTGTGGACAGTGGCGCACGCCCGTCACACGCGACCTGGCAGCATGGCGGGGTGACCGCAGCAACGCACTCCTCACCGCTCCCGCCACGCGACGCCGACGCCGTGCTTGAGGGCCTCGACCCCGAGCAGCGCGCCGTGGCGACGGCGCTGCACGGGCCGGTGTGCGTGCTCGCCGGGGCCGGTACGGGCAAGACCCGCGCCATCACGCACCGCATCGCGTACGGCGTGCGCGCCGGCATGCTGCAGCCCGCCAGCGTCCTCGCCGTCACGTTCACGAACAGGGCGGCGGGGGAGATGCGCGGCCGCCTGCGCCAGCTCGGCGCCTCGGGGGTGCAGGCGCGTACGTTCCACTCGGCCGCGCTGCGCCAGCTCCAGTTCTTCTGGCCGAAGGCCGTCGGCGGGGAGCTGCCCCGCCTCCTCGACCGCAAGGCGCAGCTGGTGGCGGAGGCCGCGGCGCGCTGCCGCGTCCGCCTCGACCGGGGGGAGCTGCGCGACGTCACGGGCGAGATCGAGTGGGCCAAGGTCACCCAGACGGTGCCGGCCGACTATGTGACCGCGCTCGCCAAGTCGTCCCGCGAGACCGCGCGGGACGCGGCGGAGACGGGCCAGATCTACGCGGCCTACGAGCAGCTCAAGCGCGACAGGTCGGTGATCGACTTCGAGGACGTGCTGCTGCTGACGGTGGCCGTCCTCCAGGACCGGCGCGACATCGCCGAGCAGGTGCGCGGCCAGTACCAGCACTTCGTGGTCGACGAGTACCAGGACGTCAGCCCGCTCCAGCAGCGCCTGCTCGAGCTGTGGCTCGGCGACAGGGAGACGCTCTGCGTCGTCGGCGACGCGAGCCAGACGATCTACTCGTTCACCGGAGCCACCCCCGACCACCTGCTGAACTTCCGCACCCGCCACCCCGGCGCCACGGTGGTCAAGCTCGTGCGGGACTACCGCTCGTCGCCCCAGGTCGTGCACCTCGCCAACGGACTGCTCGGCCAGGCGCGCGGCCGCGCCGCCGACCACCGGCTCGAACTGGTCTCCCAGCGCGGCAAGGGCCCCGAGCCCGTCTACACGGAGTACGGGGACGAGCCGGCCGAGGCGGAGGGCACCGCGCGCCGCGTCCGCGACCTGATCGCGGCCGGCGTGCCCGCCGGCGAGATCGCCGTCCTCTTCCGGATCAACGCGCAGTCGGAGGTGTACGAGCAGGCGCTCGCCGACGCGGGCGTGCCCTACCAACTGCGCGGCGCCGAGCGGTTCTTCGAGCGCCAGGAGGTGCGGGAGGCGGGTGCCGCGCTGCGCGGCGCGGCGCGCTTCGGGGGCAACGACGCCCTGCTCGACGGCATGGTCGAGCTGCCCTCGCAGGTGCGGGCCGTGCTGTCGACCAAGGGCTGGACGGATCAGCCGCCGACCGGTTCGGGCGCGGTGCGCGACCGGTGGGAGTCGCTGGCCGCGCTGGTCAGGCTCGCGGAGGATTTCGCGGGGGCCCGCCCGGAAGCCACGCTCGCCGACCTCGTCGCCGAGCTGGACGAGCGCGCCGCCGCGCAGCACGCGCCCATGGTGCAGGGCGTCACGCTCGCCTCGCTGCACGCGGCGAAGGGCCTCGAATGGGATGCGGTGTTCCTGGTCGGCCTCGCGGAGGGCACGGTGCCGATCACGTACGCCAAGACGGAGGCGCAGGTCGAGGAGGAGCGCAGGCTGCTGTACGTGGGGGTGACCCGCGCCCGTACGCACCTGTCGCTGTCCTGGTCGCTGTCCCGTTCGCCCGGCGGCCGCCCGACCAGGAAGGCGTCGAGGTTCCTGACCGGCCTGCGCCCGGGCGGCGGCCGCGTGGCGCGGGTGGCGGCGGACGGTGCGGGGGGCTCGGTGGAGCTGGGCAGCGTGGGTGCGCCGGGGCCGCGGGGCGAGGGGCACGCGCGGCGCAGGCGCGAGCGCAGGCCGGCCCGCTGCCGGGTGTGCGGCAGGACGCTGACGGAGGCGGGCGAGATGAAGCTGATGCGGTGCGAGGACTGCCCGTCGGACATGGACGAGGGAGTCTACGAGCGTCTCCACGCCTGGCGCGCGGAGCAGGCGCGCGTGCTCGGCCAGCCCGCGTACTGCGTCTTCACGGACAAGACCCTGATCGCGATCGCGGAGGCGGTGCCGTCCGACGAGCGGGAGCTGGCCGGCATCGCCGGCGTCGTCCGCCGCAAACTCACCCGGTTCGGGGACGATGTGCTGGCCATCTGCGCAGGTGAGGAGCGTTCGGGCGACGGCGGGGCGCGCTGACGCAAACTCGTCGGGAAAATGGTTTGCGCCCGCCGGGCGAATCCCCATAGGTTCTTTCCACGGGAACGGCGGTCTTCTCGAAGACCACTTCCCGTGCTGTACTTCACTTGCCCGGTATTGCTCCGGGCAAGCAGCGCAGCGACATTGTCCGCATACGTGAGGAACCGGCCCGGGCCGGATCCCGAGACGCCGAGAGGAGGCGATTGACGTGATCAGCATGACGAGCAGCTTCATCAGCACCGCCAAACTGGCCGACCAGTCCTTCGCCCGTGTCTCCCTCGGCTTCCCGCCCGTGATTCTCAACGGCACCGGTATGTCCGGCGTCTTTGAGACGCGGCCCGTCTCCCCCTCCGGTCTCGGCGTGTCCTTCCTGCCGGTGTGCGAGCGCGTGGGCAATGAGCGACCGACCGGGGCACTGGTGGCAGGAGCGGCAGAGCAGGCGGAGGCCTATGTCTCCGCGGCGGCCAGTGCCGGAGCACAGAAGCAGCAGACGACGACGCACGACCACGAGATGTGGGCCTTCCGTGGGCCTGAACCCTGGAGTCATCCAGCCTGATCGGCAATCAGGCCGGCGCCTTCAGGGCCGCGGAACCCCACCCGGGATCCGCGGCCCTTCTGTTTGTCCCGACAGGGACGGACGGAGCGAAGGGGCCTCGGGGCACGAAAACCCGGTACCCGACGATGTCCGGCCGACCGGCCGGACCGAACAAGACGAGGAAGAAACCCCGTGCAACTCGAAGCGCACGCCCCGTCCGTACCGCCTTCCGACACGATCCCCCCGCCCGGCCCCACGGAGGACTCCGCCTTGACCCCGCTGACCCAGCTCACCGCCCTCGACGAGGCGATCGAGAACCTCGGCTCGCCCGTTCCCTGCCGCGCCTACGACCCGGAGGTCTTCTTCGCCGAGTCGCCGGCCGACGTGGAGTACGCCAAGTCCCTGTGCCGCACCTGCCCGCTCGTCGAGGCCTGCCTCGCGGGTGCCAAGGAGCGCCGCGAGCCCTGGGGCGTCTGGGGCGGGGAGCTCTTCGTCCAGGGCGTGGTCGTGGCACGCAAGCGGCCGCGCGGCCGCCCGCGCAAGAACCCGGTCGCGGCATGAACACGCGCGGAACGATCGACCGTCCCCTCACGCACGATCCCCAGAAGCAGGCTCCGATGACCTCTTCCACCAGCGAGCCCAAGGGCTCCGCGACCACTGACTTCCCCACGAATGGCGCGCACAAGGCGCGCCAGAACAGGACCCGTGAGATGCAACTCATCCCAGAAGCCCTGGCCCGCGCGCATATGGACGAACGGCTGCGCGAGGCCCATGCGAGCCGTCAGGCCACGCACGTGATCGTGGCCAGGCGCATGCAGCGACGCGCCGAGCGCGTGTCGATGCGGGCGCGCCGCGCCCTGGCGATGGCCGTCATGCAGTGACGGCTCACGCCGTGACGGCTCTCGCGCGCTAGCGCGAAACCACGTGTGGCCGAGCCCCGAGGGGCCCGGCCACACTTCTCATGCCCCGGTGCCCTCGCCGGCCGCGGCACCGGCACCGGCATCCGCGGTCGGGGCCGCCTCGCCCTCCAGAGCCTCCCCGTCGGCCTCGTCCGCCTCGTCCGCCTCGTCGTCGTAGACGTACTCGACGTAGAAGCCGGGCAGCCAGTCCTCCAGCTCGTCCTTCAGCCGCACGGTCGCGCCCAGCTGGCACAGCACCCCGATGGTGGACAGCGTGACGCGGTGGATCAGCAGGTACGACGGCGGCAGGTTCAGCTGCCTGCCCAGCTGGTGCGCGGGGGAGCGCGGGTCGGCGATCCGCGCCGCCTGGGTGCGCATCCAGGCGCGGGTGAACGTGAACTCCTCGACCCCGGCTGGTTCGATGATCGGCAGCAGGTAGTCGAGCACGGCTTCCGGGTCGAGGTCGATGGTCTCCCTGACGAACCCCTCGGCGCGCAGCATCTCGTAGACGGCGTCGGACTCGCCGTCGATCGTCATCCGCAGCGCCTCGCCGATGGTCTCGGGGAGCCCGCCGGGCAGCCGGTCGACCGTCCCGAAGTCGAGCACGCCGAGCCGCAGCTCGCCGCTCCCGCCGTCTTCCCCGTCCTCGCCGCCCGGCTCCTCCCGCGGCGGCAGGAGCCGGAAGTTGCCCGGGTGCGGGTCCGCGTGCAGCAGCCCCGTGCGCATCGGGCCCGAGAACAGGAACCGCGCGAGCAGCTGGCCCGCTCGGTCGCGCTGCTCCTGGGTGCCCGACGAGATGATCTCCGCGAGCGGCGTGCCGTCGATCCACTCCGTCACGAGGACCTGGTCGCTCTGGTGCACGACGTCCGGCACGACGACGTCCGGATCGTCCACGAACTCGCGGGCGTGCTCACGCTGCGCCTCTGCTTCGAGCGCGTAGTCCAGCTCCTCGGAGACCCGGTCGCGCATCTCGGTGACCAGCGGCTTCATGTCCATGCCCGGGATCAGCGGGCCGAGCAGCCGCACGAACCGGCTCAGCTGCGCCAGGTCGGAGAGCAGCGCCTCGCCCGCGCCGGGGTACTGCACCTTCACCGCGACCTCGCGGCCGTCGTGCCAGACCGCCCGGTGGACCTGGCCGATCGAGGCCGCCGCCGACGGCTTGTCCTCGAACTCCAGGAACAGGCCGCGCCAGTCCTCGCCGAGCTGCTCCTCCAGGACACCGTGCACCGTCTGCGTGGGCATCGGCGGCGCCGCGTCCTGCAGCTTCGTCAGGGTGGCCCGGTAGGGGCCGGCGACCTCCTCGGGCAGGGCCGACTCGAAGACGGACAGCAGCTGCCCGAACTTCATCGCGCCGCCCTTGAGCTCGCCCAGCACCTTGAACAGCTGGTCGGCCGTGCGCTGCTGCAGTTCCTTGGTGACGATATCCGCGGAAGCCCCGCCGATCCGCTTTCCCAGCCCCCAGGTCGCCCGGCCCGCGAACCCGATCGGCAGTGCGGCCAACTTGGCAGTGCGGGTGACCGCCTTCCGGGGAAGATCAGACATTACGCCCCTCCTGGTACCGGACAGCCGTGCCGTGGTGCGGCGGCTACACCGCCATTGTGTCGCGCTCGGCCTCCGTCTCGGCCATGCCCACCCCCTCGGAGGCTGTTGTCTTGGCAAACGCACCGCACGGGCAGTGCGGGTGGGGCGCCACGCGCCGGGGCCGCCAGTCGAGCAGCGGCTGAGCCACCTCCCAGCGTGCACCCGTGCTCGTCGGCAGCTCCCCGTCCAGGAACGACAGGGCGTGTGCCGCTGTGAGCCCCGCCACGGCGGCGGCCAGCGCACCGTCGCAGGCGGGCACGGCGCGCGCCCCGCGCCCGGAGCGCCACTGGGCCAGCATCCGCGGCTCGTGCGGGTCCCGCGCGGCCGCCGTGCGCAGGAGGCACCCGGCGCACGCCGTGCCGCCGGGCAGCACCAGCGGCCCCACGAACCCCGTCGCCTCGACGACGCCCGCGTACAGGTGGGGGATCCCGGCCGCCGTCCACGCCTGGGCCGCGCCGGGCTCCGGGCGGTAGGCGGCGAGCCCGTCCCTGGGGGCCACCACCACGAGGGCCAGGGGCGCGTTTCGCGCGGCGGCCGCGCCGGGCGGGGCGCCCCCCGGCGCCGACGTCCTCACCAGCCGGGCCGCCGCGGCCTGCCTGCGCTCGCCGATCGCCTCCGGCGGCAGGCCGCCGGGACCCGCGTCCCACGGCTCGACCGTGCCGCCGTCCTGGACCTCCACCCGGCCGACGCCCGCCGCCGTGAGCGCCGCCGCCACCGCGGCCCCGACCCGGCCCGCGCCGTGCACCCGCACGCGTGTGCCGCCGCGCGACGCCAGCCGGGCGCAGGCCGCGCCGGGCGCCGCATGCACCACCGACAGGGACGCGAGCTCGCCGCGCAGCCGGTCGAGTGCGCCGGGCCCCGCCCGCAGCGCGGCGGCCGCCGGCGGGCCCGCCTCCGTGTCGTCGACCACCCCCGCCGCGGCCAGCCGGTGCACCAGCGGCTCCACGCGCTCCCACGGCAGGCCCCTCGCGCGGGCCTCGGCCGCCAGCACCGCCATGGAGCGGGTGCCGTCGAGAAGATCCAGGAAGCCGCCCGTCACCCTGTCGAGGGGCCCCACCCGCAGCGCGTGCGCGGGCGTCACCCCGAACTGCACCGTCCGCCCTCGCCATGCCCGCCGCAGCGCGGGCTTCACCATCGGTCGCATCCGCCGTCCCCCGTGTCCGTGCGCACCGGTCGTGCGCGTCGGTCGTAAGCCTGCACCGCGCGGGAATCCCGTGCGGAAAGTTGTCCACAGGCTGGGGGTGGAAGTCATTTCAATGACTCATATCACCGCAAGGTGCGTCCCGGCCGGGGCCCGTGCCGGGTACGGTCATGGCGTGCCAGCCGACCGCCCCGCCCAGCCGGGCCGCGCCCCCCGCGGCGCCTCAGCCGCCCGCGCCGCCGCGAAGGCGGCGACCGCCACGGGCCCCGCCGCCACCGGCGCCGCCCCGACGGGGGCCGCCCCCGCGGTCGAGGTCCGCAGGTCCACCCGCCGCCGGCGCACCGTGTCCGCGTACCGCGAGGGCGACAGGACGATCGTGCTGATCCCCGCCCGGATGACGAAGGCCGAGGAGCGGCGCTGGGTCACGGTGATGCTCGACAAGCTCGCCGCCCAGGAGAGCAAGCGGACGCTCGGTGACGACGAACTGGCCGGGCGGGCGCAGCGGCTGTCGCGCCAGTACTTCGGCGGCAGGGCGCGGCCCGCCACCGTGCGCTGGGTCACCAACCAGAACACCCGCTGGGGGTCCTGCACCCCCGCCGAGGCCAGCATCCGGCTCTCGCACCGCCTCCAGGGCATGCCGGAGTACGTCGTCGACTACGTGCTGCTGCACGAACTCGCGCACCTCATCGTCCCGGGGCACGGCCCGGACTTCTGGCGGCTGCTGGAGGTCTACCCGCGCACCGAGCGCGCCCGCGGGTACCTCGAGGGCGTCGTGGCCGCCGGCCGGCTGCCGGTCCCGCCGGCTTCCGGCGAGGAGGCGGCCGCGGACGCGGAGTGAGCCCCGGGCGACCGCGACCGTTTTTGCCGATCCTGTACCGAACGCGCACCGGCCTGCCGCGAACGCGGACCCAGCGGCTAGCCTGGCGCGACGCACACACGTATTCCGGATGGGGGACGGTCCTTACGCATGCCCAGGCAATTCCAGCGCGGACACAAGGCCAAGGTCAGTGATCTCACTCCGGGAACCGACCTGTACGTGGGTGTGCAGATCGCCGGCCCCGGTCTGACGTTCGACATCAGCTGTTTCGGTCTCGACGCCGACGAGCGTCTCTCGGACGACCGCTACTTCGTCTTCTTCAACCAGCCCAAGACCCCTGAGGAGTCGGTGCAGCTGCTCGGGGCGCAGGCGGGTGACACGGAGTCGTTCAGGGTGACGCTCGACCGCGTGCCCGCGTCCATCCACAAGCTGTCCTTCACCGCGACCGTCGACGGTGCGGGCCAGATGTCCCAGGTGGGGCCCGGGTACATCAGGATCGTGGCGGGCGGCGAAGAGGTCGTCAGGTACGCCTTCACCGGCGCCGAGTTCTCCACCGAGCGTGCCGTGATGCTCGGCGACTTCTACCGCAAGGACGTCTGGCGGTTCGCGGCCGTCGGTCAGGGGTTCGACGGCGGACTGGACGCGCTGCTCAAGAACTTCGGCGGCGAGGTCGCCGAGGAGCAGGAGGCGCCCCAGCCGCCCGCGGGCCAGGCACCGGGGTTCGCGCCCCCCGCCTTCGCCGCCCCCGCGGCGCCTCAGGCGCCCCAGCCGCAGCAGGCGCCCCAGGTGCCGCCCCCCGCGCCTCAGCCGCCTCAGCCACCCCAGAGCGCTGAGCCGTTCGCCGCGCCCACAGCCGCCCCCCAGCCGCCTCCGCCGCCGCAGCCGTACGCGGCCGAGGGCGCGCCGCCGATCCACGCCGCCCCCACCGTGGCCGCCATGCCGGGCGCCGCCCCGGCGCCCTACGGCGACACCGCACCGCCGCCGCCCGCACCGCCGCCGCCCGCACCCCCGCCGCCCGCGCCCGGCGCCCCCACCCCGCCGCCCTACGGACAGGTACCGGGCCAGGCGCCTGGCCCGGGGCAGCCGTTCGGCGCGCCACCGGCCCCGTACGGGCAGCCCGCGCCCGGCCAGGCCCCGTTCGGCGCGCCCCCGCAGCCCATGGGCAACCCGTTCGGCGGCCCGCCGCAGGGCGGCGGCGCCGTGCAGGGGTTCGTGCCGCAGGGCGCGCCGCCGGGAGGGGCCGGCCTGCACGCCGCGCTGAACCTCTACAAGGAGGTCCCCACCGGCCAGCGGTGGACGGCCCAGAACGGCCACCTCATGCGCGTCGACCTCACCATGGCGGGCGGCGCGCCCGTGCTGGCCAGGCAGGGCAGCATGGTCATGTACCAGGGCAAGGTCGACTTCGGCTACAAGGGCGCAGGCTTCGCCGGCCGCATCGTCGGCAACGCCACGGGCCAGGAGATGCAGCTGATGCGCTGCACGGGACGCGGCCAGGTCTTCCTCGCCGACAACAATGCCCACCTGCACCAGGTGGAGCTGCAGGGCGACGGCATCTGCGTCTCCGCGGAGAACGTCCTCGCCTTCGACGAGTCCCTGAGCTACGAGGTCCGCAGGATCGACGGCCACGGGATCCCCGGCGGCGCCCTGTTCACCATGCTCTTCCAGGGCACGGGCACCGTCGTCGTCAAGACGCACGGCACCCCCGTCGTCCTGCCCGTCACGCCGACCACGTTCGCCGACTGCAACGCCGTCGTCGCCTGGTCGGCAGCGGCCCAGGTCATCCTGTCCAGCCAGGTCAGGCTGCGCCGCAACGCGTACCCCGGGCACAGCGGGGAGACCGTGAACCTCCAGTTCCGCGGCGCGCCGGGGAACTTCATCGTCGTCCAGCCGTACGAGGTCTGAGGGAGCCCGGCATGACGGAACAGCAGCTCGCGGGCTACGCCCCGACCCCGATCGCGGCCAGGATGGAGAACCACGGCGACACCATGCTGAAGGTCGCCATGGCGACCGGCCAGGACCTGTACGCGCGAACCGGCTCCATGGTCGCGTACGAGGGGTTCATCCAGTACGAGCCCAACCCGCCGTCCGTGCGGCACATGGCGGAGCACTGGGTCACCGGCGAGGGCGCGCCCCTCATGAAGTGCGCCGGGGACGGCCTCCTCTACCTCGCCGACTACGGCGCGCACATCATCGTGGTCAACCTCGCGAACGACGCGATCTCCGTGAACGGCACCAACGTGCTCGCCTTCGACGCGCACCTGCAGTGGGGCGTCGAACGCGTCAAGGGGCTCGCCAAGTTCGCCGGCCAGGGCATGTGGAACGTGCAGATCTCCGGCACCGGCTGGGTCGCCCTGACCTCGCGCGGTACGCCCGTCGTGGTCGACTGCGGCAAGGGCGAGGACGAGACGTACGTCGACCCGGACGCACTGGTGGCCTGGTCGCCCAACCTGAAGGTGAAGGGGAAGCGCAGCTTCAAGGCGGGCGCCCTCATCGGGCGCGGCAGCGGCGAGGCCTACCAGATGGCGTTCTCCGGCCAGGGGATCGTCGTCGTACAGCCCAGCGAGGACAGCACGGACCGCCTGCGGATCCGCGGCTGAGAGGGGGAGACAACCACCATGCAGAGCCCGCTTTTCGCCTACACGGAAGCGCAGACGCAGGAACGGTACGCGCTGCAGAACAGCCAGCTGCTGCGCGTCGCGCTCACCGGGCAGGACGACGTCCTGGCCCGCAAGGGCGCCATGGTCGCCTACCAGGGTCTGATGGAGTTCGACGGGGAGTACCGCTCCGCCGGGCAGCGCCGCGCCAGGGCGCGCACGGGCGAGGGACTCGACCTGATGCGCGTCTCGGGACAGGGCACCGTCTACCTCGCCAACCTCGCGCAGTACGTGCACGTCGTGGACGTCGACCGGGACGGCCTGACGGTCGACAGCGCCTACGTGCTGGCGCTCGACTCGACGCTCCACCACGAGGTCATCGCCGTGGACAGCCAGTACGGCATCTCCGGCACCGGCAAGTACCAGATCAACATCACGGGCACCGGCAAGGTCGCGCTGATGACCTCGGGCAAGCCGCTGATGATGCGTGTCACGCCCGAGACGTACGTCAACGTCGACGCGGACGCGATCGTCGCCTGGTCGACGTCGCTCCGGGTGCAGATGCAGGCGCAGACGTACTCGTCGCCGGTGCGGCGGCGGCGCGGCAGCACCGGCGAGGGCTGGGAGCTGAGCTTCCTCGGCCAGGGCTTCGCCCTGGTGCAGCCCAGCGAGTTGCTGCCGCCGCAGGACGCGGCGATCGGAGGCGGCATCGCCGCCCAGTTCGGGATGGGCCAGCAGGGCGCCCGCGGCCAGAACCAGGGCAACGTCTGGAGCTGACGCCCGCCCACCCGTCCGGCCGGTGGGCCCGCCCACCGGCCGGACCCGGGTCCGCTGCTCAGGACCGGCCTGGGCGTCCGCCGCCGACAGAGGCGGTCGCGGTTCGCCCCGCGGCTCGACGATGCCGGGCACGGCACCGTCGGTCAGCCCCGGTCGCTGCCCGGGACAGCCTGACCGGCGGGCCGGGAGAGCCGCGCGCGCGTGGCGGCGAGCAGGCGCCGCACGGAGGCGTCGGCGACGTCCGCCACCTCGTCGTAGCCGTACCAGCGCAGGTCGAGCGACTCCTCGCTGATCGCCTCGACGGCCCCCTCGGGCGCGATCGCCGCGTACTGCACGTCGAGGTGGACGTGGCAGGGCGGCGGGATCGGATGCCGATCCAGCCGGACGGGCCCGCCGGGCGCCAGGGCGAGCCCCGCGATCCCGGACTCCTCGGTGGCCTCGCGCAGCGCCGCGGCCTCCAGCGAGACGTCCCCGGGCTCGCAGTGGCCGCCCATCTGGAGCCACATGCCGAGCTTGCGGTGCAGCGTCAGCAGCACCCGCTCGCGCGCCGGGTCGACGACCAGCGCGCTCGCCGTCAGGTGCCCGGCCCCGCACGCCTTCCACATGCCGTCCGGGTGGGCGGCCAGGTGATCCAGGTACGCCTGGCGCAGGTCGCACTGTTCGGTTTCGGCGGCGTCACCGCCGGTGCCGTTCCCGTACCCCTTGAGCACGAGAACGGCGTCGTCGTGGAGGCTCACTTCCCGCTGTCGCCCTTGCCCTCGGTCCCGTCCGCGTCCGGGCCGCCCTCGTCGTCCCGGCGGTCCTCGTCGTCTCGGCGGTCCTCGGACTCCTGCCCGCTCCCGGACGCCTCGCCCTTCTTCAAGGGGTCGTGCGACCGGCCTCGGTCGCCGCCCGCCGCCTCGCCGAGCATCTTGTCCAGCTCGGAGAAGTCGATCTGCTCGCGGTGCACGAAACCGTCCGGGTCGTCCAGGTCGGACGCCGTCGGCAGCATGTCCGGGTGCTCCCACAGGCCGTCGCGGCCGTCCACGCCGCGCGCGTCCGTCAGGGACGCCCACAGCCGGGAGGCGTCACGCAGCCTGCGCGGCCTCAGCTGCAGGCCGATCAGCGTGGCGAACGTCTGCTCGGCGGGCCCGCCGGACGCGCGCCGCCTGCGCAGCGTCTCGCGCAGCGCGTCGGCACCCGTCAGCCTGGTCTTGGCGGCCTCGTGGACGACCGCGTCCACCCACCCCTCGACCAGCGCGAGCGCCGTCTCGAGACGGGCCAGCGCGGCCTTCTGCTCCGGAGTGTCCTCGGGCTGGAACATGCCCTGCTGGAGAGCCTCCTGGAGCTCCTCGGGGTGCGACGGGTCGAACTGCCCGACCACGTCCTCCAGCTTCGACGTGTCGACCTTGATGCCCCGCGCGTAGCCCTCGACGGCGCCGAAGATGTGCGAACGCAGCCACGGCACGTGCGTGAACAGCCGCTGGTGGGCGGCCTCGCGCAGCGCCAGGTACAGCCGCACCTCCTCCTTCGCCACGCCCAGGTCCTTGCCGAACGCCTCGATGTTCAGCGGCAGCAGCGCCGCCTTGCCGGCGGGGCCCAGCGGCAAGCCGATGTCCGTCGAGCCGACCACCTCACCGGCCAGCACGCCGACGGCCTGCCCCAACTGCTGGCCGAACATCGCGCCGCCCATGGACCGCATCACGCCGATGAGCGGCCCCGCCATGTCCTGCATCTCGGCGGGCAGGACGTCGCCCATCGCCGCGCCGACACGCTCCGCCACGGGATCGACCAGCTGCTGCCACGCGGGCAGCGTCGCCTCGACCCATTCGGCGCGGCTCCACGCCACCGCCGTGTTGGCCCCCGACGGCAGCGACGTCACGCCGTCGAGCCACAGGTCCGCCAGGCGCACGGCCTCGCCGACGGACGCGCGGTCCCCGGCGGTGACGCTCGCGTCCTTCGTGCCGTCCGGGGTGCCCTGCGCCACGGTCTGCCGGGCGATCTGCTTGGCCATGTCCCAGTTGACGGGGCCGCTCCCGGAACTCAGCATCTGGCCGAGCTGCTGGAACGCCTGCCCCAGGTCGCCCGGGTTGAGGGAGCCGAACATGGCGGCGAACGGGTTGTCCCCGCCCGCGCCGCCGCTCCCGCCGCCCGGCAGGCCGGGGAACCCGAAACCGAACGGGTTCTGCCCTCCCTGGCCCGGCCCCTGGCCGCCCGGCCCCTGACCGCCGGATCCCTGGCCACCGGAACCCTGACCGCCTCCGTCAGGACCTTTCTTCTTGCCGTCGCCGTCCTCCGGCTCCTCCGGCGGAAGGCCGAATCCGAATGGGGTGTCACTCACGGGTTTCCTCGGCTCGTAAGGCCGCCGGCTTCCTGCCGGCAGCGGCTGCCCTGCACCATCCAGCCTATGCTTCACCGCGCCCTCGGGGCATGGCACGACCTGCGCCTGCCCCGAGGCACGCGGGCGATGCGTTCCGCGTCCGTGATCGGCACATGCACGACCGACACCCGGACGGCTCCCCGGCCCGTACCCGCATCCGCCGGGAAGTCTGCGGCAGGATGAACGTCACCTGGTACGTACGCGTCCTTCACATACGTACTGAAGACAACCGCTGGAGCCGCCCGGTGAGTTCCCCAGAGTCACAGGTTCGCGCTACGCGAAACCACGCAACCCCCAGCAGATCGCGTGGCCCCGTCGTCGCCGTCACCGGCGCCGCCACGGGGGTCGGCGACCTGCTGACACGCAGGCTCGCCACGTCCGCGGAGACCCAGCAGGTCATCGCCATCGACGAGCGGCGCGGCACCGTCCAGGACGCCACCTGGCACGTCCTCGACGTACGGGACCCGGCGATCGCGGACCGGCTGCGCGGCGTGGACGTGGTGGTGCACCTGGCGCTCGACCTCGACCTGGAGTCCGACCCGGCCGCGCGCACCGCCTACAACGTGCGCGGCACGCAGACCGTGCTCACCGCGGCCGCCGCCGCGGGCGTGCACAGGGTCGTGCTGTGCACGTCGGCGATGGTCTACGGGGCGCTGCCGGACAACGACGTGCCCCTCTCCGAGGACGCCGAGCTGCGCGCCACCGCGGAGGCGGCCGGCGTCGGCGACCTGCTGGAGATCGAGCGGCTCGGCCGCAGGGCGCCGCGCGCTCACCCGGGCCTCAACGTCACCGTCGTACGGCCGGCCGTACTCGTCGGCGGCACGGACACCGCGCTCACCCGCTACTTCGAGTCCCCGCGCCTCCTCGTCGTCGCGGGCTCGCGCCCCACCTGGCAGTTCTGCCATGTGGACGACCTGGTCAGCGCCCTGGAGTACGCGGCGCACGGCAAGGTGGAGGGCGAGTTCGCCGTCGGCTGCGACGGCTGGCTGGAACAGGACGAGGTCGAGGAGCTCACCGGCATCCGCCGCATGGAGCTGCCGTCCGCGGTCGCGCTCGGCGCTGCCGCCAGGCTGCACAGGATCGGCCTCACGCCCTCCCCGGCCGGCGACCTCGCGTACACCATGTACCCCTGGGTGGTCAGCGTGAGCGCCCTGCACGACGCGGGCTGGCGGCCGCGCTGGACCAACGAGGAGGCGCTCGCCGCCCTCCTCGAAGAGGTCGAGGGCAGGCACACCGTGGCGGGCCGCAGGCTCGGCCGCAAGGACGCGACGGCCGCGGGCGCGGCCGGCGCGACGGTGGCGCTGCTCGGCACGGCCGCCGTGGTGCGCAGGGTGCGCAAGGCCCGCCGCCGGCTGTAGCGGCCCGCGGCGGACGTCCGCAGCGGACGTCTGTAGCAGTACGAAGCGGACGTACGGCACGATGGACCTCATGGCAACCACACAGGACCGTACGGACCACCCGGGTGAGCGCGGCGGGGACCAGCCGCTGCGCCTGCTGGCGATCCGGGACACCCCGCTCAGCCTCGACGAGGTCTTCGCCGCGGTGGGCGACGCGGCGGCGGGCGGCACGGCCCTCTTCGTCGGCACGGTGCGTGATCACGACTCGGGGGCCGACGTCGAGGCCCTCGGCTACTCGCACCACCCCTCGGCCGAGGCGGAGCTGCGCCGGGTCGCGGAGAAGGTGGCCGCCGACTTCCCGGTGCGCGCGCTGGCCGCCGTCCACCGTGTGGGCGATCTGAGCGTGGGCGACCTGGCCGTGATCGTGGCGGTCGCCTGCCCGCACCGCGCGGAGGCCTTCGCGGCGTGCCGCAGGCTGATCGACGACCTCAAGCACGAGGTCCCCATCTGGAAGCACCAGTCCTTCACGGACGGCACCGAGGAGTGGGTGGGGGCGTAGCCCCTTCGTTGAGGGGTGGTGGTCGGGCGACGGGCGGGCGGGTTGGGGCGTAGCCCCCGTAACCCGCACGGGGCATCTTGTCCGATTTGCGTAACCACTCCACGCCCAGCAGCGTTAGCTCTACAGAACGTAAATCTGTAGATCAAATCTGCTGACTGGGACGGGAGATCGCGATGGCCGTGCTCACCTGGTTGCTGATCCCTGTCGTCGCCGCCCTCGGCGCCGCGATATGGGGAAGCTGGGCCTCCAAGAGCCACACCATGGGCGACATAGCCGAGCTCAACGGCTACGCCCGCTTCCGTGACGCCATGGAGCGCGAACCCGCCGATTAGCCGTGCGGCCGCCCCGGCCCGCGCGGTGCGCTCACAGGCCGTTCCCGTACTGTCGAGCCATGCCGCGCCGTACCGTGACGATGCTCGCGTCCACCCTCGTCCTGATCGCCCTCCTCTGCGTGGGCGCCCTCACGAAGGTGCCGTACGCCGAGATGAGCCCCGGGCCCACGGTGAACACCCTGTCGAGCCCCGGCGGCAAGCCGGTCCTCCAGATCTCCGGGCACAAGACGTACCCGACGTCGGGCCACCTGAACATGGTCACGGTCCGCGTGACGCAGGCCGACTACCGCATGAACATGGTGGAGGCCGTCTACGGCTGGCTGGCCCACGACGACGTCGTCGTCCCGCACGACACGCTCTACCCGAACGGGCAGACCGAGCAGCAGTCGTCGCAGGAGAACGCCGAGGAGTTCAGCCAGTCCCAGGAGAGCGCCAAGGTCGCCGCGCTCAAGGAGCTGCACATCCCGGTCGTCTCGCACGTCAACGTGGCGAGCGTGCTGAAGAACAGCCCGGCCGAGGGCAAGCTCCACGCGGGCGACCTGATCGAGGCCGTGGACGGCACGAAGGTCACGCGCCCCGACCAGGTCGCCGGGCTCGTCACCAAGCACAAGCCCGGCCAGGACGTCGTCTTCACGGTGGTGCCCGCCAAGACCGCGGCCGCCGCCAAGAAGGCGGGCAAGGAGCCCTCGGGCAGCCGCGAGGTCACCGTGAAGACGGCGCTCTCGCACGACAGCGGCAAGGCGCGCGCCATCGTCGGCATCGCCGCGGGCACGGACCACACCTTCCCGTTCGACATCGACATCAAGCTGGCCGACGTCGGCGGCCCGAGTGCCGGAATGATGTTCTCCCTCGGACTGATCGACGAGCTGACGCCCGGCTCGCTCACCGGCGGCAAGTTCATCGCCGGCACGGGCACCATCGACGACAAGGGCACGGTGGGCCCCATCGGGGGCATCGCGATGAAGATGGTCGGCGCGCGCGACGCGGGCGCGCGGTACTTCCTCACGCCGTCCGACAACTGCAAGGCAGCGGCGGCGGACACCCCGAACGGGCTCACCCTCGTCAGGGTCAAGAACCTCTCGGACGCCAAGGCGTCCGTCGACAAGATCCGCACGGGCGACACGGCCGGCCTGCCCAGCTGCTCGGCAAGCTGACCGCGCCCCGCGCCTCGTGAACTGCTCGTCCTGCCCGAAAGCGCTCCCTATCCGAAGGTGGCGGCCAGCGCCTCCGCAAGACCGGGCACGAGCCCGGATCCGGTCAGCACCTCGCCCGCCGCGTCCTTCTCGCGCAGCCGCAGTGCCGACTCGCGCGTGCCGTCGCGCAGCACGGCCACCGTCATGCGCACCTCCTGCCGCTCGGGGTGGCGGGCGACCCACGCGCCGAGCGCGTCCTCGTCGAGGCCCTCCGGAATGCTCGACTCCGCGGACGGCGGAAGCATCAGGCGCTCGACGGCGAGCGCGCAGCCCGCGACCGCGTCGGGCCACGCGATCGTGGCGAGGAACTCGTCCAGGGCGGCGCCCGCGGGGATCTCCTCCTGCTCGACGGGGGTGAGAGGGGCGACGTCGTCGCCTTCGCCAAGGCCCAGCTGGGCCGCGAGTTCGGGTTCGTCCGCGCGCATGCGTTCGCTGTCCACGAGCGCGAACAGGTGGGCGGGCTGGTCCCAGCCGAGGCCTGCCGCGTACTCGTCGATCTCGAGCACGGCCCGCGTCAGCGGGTTCGCGGCCATCGGGGTCCCTGAGGGGGAAACGTTCGACATGACCAATATCCTGCCTCCTTCGGGGCCTCGGGTGGGAACTGGATAAGGCCTCAGTAAGTTGCATGGTGGGGTCCTGCGATCGCCTGGCCCGATGAGCAAGCCCCAGCCGGCCCCGGCCCACGACCCTTCCTCCGGTTCTCCCGGAGGGCAGTTACCAGACTTTTTCGAGGTGCGCACGTTGGCTTTCCAGATGCCGGACCGCGGCGGAGGCCCGACCGGGTCACGGACGAGGGTGGGGCGGCCGTCGGGACGGGTGCGGTTCCTGCTGCTGGTCCTGGGGCTGCTGGCCGTGCTCGCGATGGCCTTCGTGATGTTCTCGGGCTTCTGGACGGACTGGCTCTGGTACCGCTCGGTCGACTACTCGTCGGTGTTCACCACGACGCTGTGGACGAAGATCGGCCTCTTCGGCGTCTTCGGCGCCATCATGGCGGTGGCGGTCGGCTTCAACATCTGGCTCGCCCACCGGCTGCGCCCGCCGCTGAGCGCGATGTCCACGGAGCAGCAGAGCCTGGACCGCTACCGGATGAGCATCGCGCCGTACAAGAAGTGGGTGCTGTCCGCGGTCGCGGCGCTGGTCGGGCTGATCGCCGGTGCCGCGGCCTCCGGCCAGTGGCGCACCTGGCTGCTGTGGGTCGACGGCGTGCCGTTCGGCAAGAAGGACCCCCAGTTCCACCTGGACGTGTCCTTCTACACGTTCGACCTGCCGTGGTACCGCTTCCTGCTGGGCTTCGGCTTCGCCGCGGCCGTGCTTTCCGTGGTCGCCGCCGCCCTCACGCACTACCTGTACGGCGGGCTGCGCATGACGAGCCCCGGCGCGCGCGCCACGGCGGCCGCCACGAGCCACCTGTCCGTGCTGATCGGCCTCTTCGTGTCGCTGAAAGCCGTGGCGTACTGGCTCGACCGCTACGGTCTCGCCGTCAAGTCCAGCGGCTTCAAGTCGACCGACGCCTGGACAGGCCTCAGGTACGTCGACGCCAACGCGTACCTGCCGGCGAAGACGATCCTGTTCTGCATCGCGGTGATCTGCGCCGTCCTGTTCTTCGCGACGCTGTGGCGCCGCACCTGGCAGCTGCCGCTGATCGGCTTCGGCCTGATGGTGCTCTCGGCGATCCTCATCGGCGGCCTGTACCCGGCGATCGTGCAGAAGTTCACGGTCCAGCCGAACGAGCAGGCCAAGGAGGCGCCGTACATCAACAAGAACATCAAGGCCACGCGCGCCGCGTACGGCATCGACGACACCCAGGTGACGGACTACTCGGGCAAGGGCGGCGCGGCGCCCAAGGACGAGCAGCGCAAGGCCGCTGACTCGGCGGCCAGCTACCGCCTCGTCGACCCGAACATAGTCTCGCCCGCGTTCCAGCAGGTCCAGCAGCTGCGCAAGTACTACCAGTTCCCCTCGACGCTGAACGTCGACCGCTACAAGGACCCGTCGACGGGCAAGCTGCAGGACACCATCGTCGGCGTGCGCGAGCTGAACGTCGCCGGTATCCAGAAGCACAACTGGATCAACGACCACTTCACCTACACCCACGGCTACGGCTTGATCGCCGCCAAGGGCACCGACGCGGTCACGGACCCGTCCCAGGGCACCGTCGGCGCGCCCGACTTCACCGAGTCGGGCCTGCCCACGACGGGCCAACTGGGCCCGCTCAAGCACCAGCAGATCTACTACGGCGAGAAGACCACCCAGTACTCGATCGTCGGCGGCCCGCAGAAGGAGCTCGACTACGAGTCGAAGGGCGGGAACACCAAGACCACCAGCTATCAGGGCAACAGCGGCGTCTCACTGGCCAACCCGCTGAACAGGGCCGCCTACGCGGTCGCCTTCAGCGAGCCGCAGATGCTCTACTCGGGCGCCGTCGGCAAGGGCTCGCGAATCCTCTACAACCGGACGCCCAAGGACCGCATCCATGCCGTCGCGCCCTGGCTGACGCTGGACGGCGACGCCTACCCGGCCGTGGTGGACGGCCACATCAAGTGGATCGTGGACGCCTACACCACGACGGACAGCTATCCGTACTCCTCGCGTACGACGCTCGGCGACACCACGGAGGACTCGCTCACCAACCACTCGCGTTCGGTGGTGGCCCAGCAGAACCAGGTCAACTACATCCGCAACTCGGTGAAGGCGACCGTCGACGCATACACGGGCAAGGTCACGCTGTACCAGTGGGACACCAAGGATCCGGTGCTCAAGACCTGGATGAAGGCGTTCCCCGGCACGGTCGAGCCGAAGGCGGACGTCCCGGCCGGCCTCAAGGCCCACCTGCGCTATCCGCAGGACCTGTTCAAGGTGCAGCGTGAGCTGCTGACGCGCTACCACGTCAGGGACGCGGCCCAGTTCTACAGCGGCAGTGACGCCTGGCAGGTGCCCGATGACCCGACCACCAGCTCGAACAGCGCGGTCCCGCCGTACTACCTGAGCCTGAGGATGCCGAAGCAGAAGAGCCGGACCTTCTCTCTGACGTCGACGTTCACGCCGAGCGGCAGGCCGAGCCTCAGCGGCTTCATGGCCGTCGACTCGGACGCGACCAGCAGCGACTACGGGAAGATCAGGATCCTCAGAGTCACCGGCGACAACGTGCCGGGCCCTGGGCAGGTGCAGAGCAAGCTCAGCGGGAGTACGGACGTGGCCACGTTCGTCAGAGACCTCAAGGGCAGCAACTCGGACATCGAGTACGGCAACATGCTCACGGTGCCGGTCGACAACGGCTTCCTGTACGTCGAACCCGTCTACACCAAGGGCGGCAACCACAGGACGGGCAGCCAGAACTACCCGCTGCTGAAGAAGGTGGCTGCCTCCTACGGTGGTGGCAAGCCCGTCTTCGAGGATTCGCTGGGCGACGCACTCAACGCGGTGTTCGGCACCGACGAGCAGCCGCCCTCGACGACGCAGCCGCCGGGCAAGCAGACGAAGAAGCCGTCCGCCGACGACAAGGCGCTCCAGCAGGCGATCCAGGACGCCCAGCAGGCCGAGGCCGACAGCAAGAAGGCGCTGACGCACCTCGACAAGGACGGCTGGGCGGCGTACGGGAAGGCGCAGCAGAAGCTGCAGGAGGCCCTCGACCGGGCGGCCGAGCTGGAGGGCCGCTCGTCCAAGTCCGGTGCGGGCCGTGGCGGTGGCAGCGGCTGACGTGCTCCGACCTGCCCGCTTCGAGCGGAGCACGCCACGTGCCGTGGTACGGTTGATCCACAACGACGCGGGGTGGAGCAGCTCGGTAGCTCGCTGGGCTCATAACCCAGAGGTCGCAGGTTCAAATCCTGTCCCCGCTACTGGAATACGAGGGCCCGGATCCAACAGGATCCGGGCCCTCGTCGCGCGTTTGTGCGGAGTGTGTGGCGGTCGGTGCGCAGACCGCCCTCCCGTGTTTGACTTATCTCCCTGTGGGCATGTCGACAAAACGCCGAAGTGACCTTGCGGTCCGCGATATACCAGAGGTGAGCGGGTAGCAGGTGATGCGACGATAGGTTTTATGGGGGATAGGACAACTCTGTTGGAGACAGGGCGGTTTGCGCGGAGGCGTACCGAAGTCGGGTCCGGCGTCGGTACGCTCGCCTCGGCCGCCCTCATCGAGTCGGCCGACCCCATGGAGCCCACGGAGGTCATGGACCAGGCCGAGCAGACCGAGGCCGAGGCAGAGGCACGCCACAGGGCCGCGGCACAAGCGGGTGACACGGCGGCGGCGAGCGCCCTCGGCGCCCTGCTGCTGCGCCGTGGCGACCTCGACGGGGCCGAGCCCCACCTGCGGTCCGCCACCTCGGAGGGCGACCGCGCCGCCGCCAACAACCTCGGCGTCCTGCTGCACCAGCGCGGCTACTCCGACGAGGCGGCGGGCTGGTGGCGCGTGGCCGCCGTCGCCGGCTCCGCCGCGGCCGCCCACGCGCTCGGCAAGCACTTCCGCGAGCGCGGGGACGAGCCCGGCGCCGAGTACTGGCTGCGCCAGTCCGCCGAGCAGGGCCACGCGTCGGGCGCCTACGCCCTCGCGGACCTGCTCGAACACCGCAGCGACATCGGGGCGGAGCGCTGGCTGCGCGCAGCCGCCGAGCGCGGGCACCGCGAGGCCGCGTACCGCCTCGCGCTCGCGCTGGAGCGGCAGGCCAGGGAACGTACGCGCCCGGCGGCGCAGGCCGCGTCCCAGGCCGGCGTGGAGGACGCCGAGCACTGGTACCGGGAGGCGGCCGCCCGCGGGCACCGCCGCGCCGCGCTGCACCTCGGCGCGATCCTGGAGCGCCGAGGCGAGCTCAAGGAGGCCGGGCGCTGGTACCTGAACTCCGCCAGGGACGGTGAGCCGAAGGCGGCGAGCGCGCTCGGCTTCCTGCTGCGCGACGCGGGCGACGAGGAGTCAGCCGCCGTCTGGTGGCTGCGCGCCGCCCAGGACGGGGACGGCTCCGCCGCCAACGCGCTGGGCGCGCTGCACGCCGCGCGCGGCGAGCAGCAGGCCGCCGAGCGCTGGTACCGCACCGCCATGGACGCGGGCGACGTCAACGGCGCGTACAACCTCGCGCTGCTGTGCGCGGCCCAGGACCGTGCCGCGCAGTCCGAGCAGTGGTACCGGCGCGCCGCGTACGCCGGCCACCGCGAGGCCGCCAACGCGCTCGCCGTCCTGCTCCTGCAGGCGGGGGACGCGGCGGGCGCCGAGCCGTGGTTCTCCAAGGCGGCCGAGGCCGGCAGCGTGGACGCCGCCTTCAACCTCGGCATCCTGTACGCGAGCCGGGACGAGGACGCGGCCGCGCTGAAGTGGTACGACCGTGCCGCCTGCGCGGGCCACACCGAGGCCGCGCTCCAGGTCGCGATCGCCTGCCTCAGGGACGGCGACGAGCGCACGGCCGAGCGCCACCTGCGGTGCGCCGCCGGGGGCGGCAGCGCCGAGGCCGCCTACCGGCTCGCGATGCTGCTGGACGCGCGCCGCCCGCCGGCCGCGCCGCCGGCGCTGGGCGAGGCGCAGCTGCAGACCGAGAAGACCGAGTGCGAGCTGTGGTACGAGCGCGCCGCCGACGAGGGGCACGTACGCGCCCAGGTGCGCGCGGGCATGCTCGCCGCCCGGCGCGGTGACACCGAGGGCGCCGCCCGCTGGTACCGGGAGGCCGCCGAGGCCGGCAGCCGCAGCGGCGCGTTCAACCTCGGCCTGCTGCTGGTGCGCGAGGGCGACGACGCGGAGGCCGTGCTGTGGTGGACGCGCGCCGCGCAGGCCGGCCACGGCAGGGCGGCGCTGCGGCTCGGGCTGCTCGCGGCCAGGGGCGGCGAGCTGGCCGAGGCCCAGCGGTGGTGCACGCGCGCGGCGGACCTCGGCCCGGCCGAGGTCGCGGAGCGTGCGGCGAAGCTGCTCGCCGCGCTCCAGCAGGAACTCACGGCCTGAGGAGCGCGGCCGACGAGCTGCGGGAAAGGGATTTGCCCCGGCGGGCGGCGGTGACGTAATGTCGTGTTCACCGACGCGGGGTGGAGCAGCTCGGTAGCTCGCTGGGCTCATAACCCAGAGGTCGCAGGTTCAAATCCTGTCCCCGCTACTGCGAGTCCTGAAGGCCCGTATCTCCTTGGAGATACGGGCCTTCAGGCTGTGTGGGGTGTCTTCTGTGCGGGGCGTCCTCGGAAACGCGCGTCAGGCGCCGGCCGCGCAGTCCGGGCACAGCCCGCGGTACGTGACCTCGACGTCCGAGACGGTGAAGCCGAAGCGCTCGTCCGCGGGGAGCTGGCTCAGCGGGTCGCCCGAGGTGTGCACGTCGCGGATGGTGCCGCAGCGGGCGCAGACCAGGTGCTGGTGGGGGCGGTGCGCGTTGGGGTCGTACCGCTTGGCCCTGCGGTCGGTGGTCACCTCGACCACCTCGCCGAGTGAGACCATCTCGCCGAGCGTGTTGTAGACCGTCGCCCGGGAGATCTCGGGCAGCCGGCCTGCCGCGCGTGCGTGCACCTCGTCGGCCGTCAGGTGCACATGCTCGCCGTCGAGGACCTCGGCCACCACGCGGCGCTGCGCCGTCATGCGCCAGCCGCGCTCGCGCAGTCGTTCCAACAGGTCACTCATGGGCTCAGCCTAACAGTGGGGTGCGGGAATCCCGAGATCAGTACGGACTTGGACGCACACTTGACTTGGACAGTGTCCATTGTACGATCGGCTCAGGTGACTTCGGCGAGCGGCCGGAGGCCGCGGTCCAGGCCCTCCGCGACCGGCCCCGCTCACCGGACGCGGAGGAGGCCGGACCCCAAGGGGCCCGGCCTCCTCGTGTACGCGCTCAGCGCGCCACGGCCGTGCGTTGCCGCGCGCTCCCTACCGCTCGCCCAGGTAGCCGAGCAGCGTGTCGTGCAGGACGCCGTTCGACGCCGCCGCGTCACCCCCGTACGGCCCGTCGGTGCCGTCGAGCCCGGTGAACCGCCCGCCCGCCTCCTGGACGACGATCGAGGGCGCTGCCATGTCCCACAGCGACAGCTCGGGCTCCGCGCACATGTCGACGGAGCCCTCCGCGACCATCATGTACTGCCAGAAGTCGCCGTACCCCCGCGTGCGCCAGCACGCCCTCGTCAGGTCGAGGAAGCCGTCCAGGCGGCCCCGCGCCTCCCAGCCGCTGAGCGACGAGTGGGCGAACGACGCGTCGCCGAGCGCGGACACCCGCGACACCCGCAGCGGCGTCGCGGCCGACAGGCTGCGCCCGGTGAACGCGCCACCGCCGCGCTCGGCCCACCAGCGGCGGCCGAGCGCGGGCGCCGACACGACCCCGACGACCGGCTCGTAGCCGCCCTCGCCCGCGACCGTCAGCGCGATCAGCGTCGCCCACACCGGCACGCCGCGCACGTAGTTCTTGGTGCCGTCGATCGGGTCGACGACCCAGCGGCGCGGCCCCGTGCCCGCCACGCCGAACTCCTCGCCGAGTACCGCGTCTCTGGGACGGGCGCGCTGGAGACTGCCCCGGATCAGCTCCTCGGCGGTCTTGTCCGCCTCGCTCACCGGCGTCATGTCCGGTTTCGTCTCGACCTTGAGGTCGAGTGCCTTGAACCGGTCCATCGTCGCGGCGTCGGCGACATCGGCCAGCACATGGGCCAGGCGCAGATCATCGTGGTAGTCGGACATGGCCGTCACAGTACCGGGGGCGGCCGTGCGGGCCGTCCGCGTCAGTGCGCGGAGCCCGACAACTGCAGGCCGATCACGCCGAGGATGACGAGCGTGATGGACACGAGCTTGAGCGTCGAGACGAGATCGCCGAGGAAGACCATGCCGTAGACCGTGGTCCCCGCCGCGCCGATGCCCGTCCACACCGCGTACGCGGGGCCGACGTCCAGCTTGCGCAGCGACAGTGTCAGCAGGCCGAAGCTGCCGAGCGCGAAGCTCGCGAACGCGATCGTCGGCCACAGCCGGGTGAAGCCGTGCGACAGCTTCAGGCAGACGGCGAACCCCGTCTCCAGCAGCCCGGCGACCACGACCAGCAGCCACGCCATCGTCGTAAGCCTCCCGGATCCGTGACCGCTTCGTCTCGCTCGTGCGATTATGCACTTACCAGTGCCGGACAGGTGCAAACTTTTCCGCCGCTGCCGCCTCGCGGCGCTCCCGCCGCCCGGCGGGGCGGGAGGCCGGTGCCTCGCTCAGTCGCCCTCGTGGCGTTCCCTGACCTCCAGCAGCCTGCGCAGCGAGTAGAGCCTCGCCGCGTCCGCGTGCCCGTCCGCCACCCACGCGTCGAGCGCGCAGTCCGGCTCGTCGTGGCTGCACGCGCGCGGGCAGTCCTCCGTGCCGTCCACCAGGTCGGGGAAGGCGAGGATCACCCGGGACGGGTCGACGTGCGCGAGACCGAA
This sequence comes from Streptomyces sp. NRRL F-5126, assembly GCF_000721265.1. Lineage (GTDB taxonomy): Bacteria > Actinomycetota > Actinomycetes > Streptomycetales > Streptomycetaceae > Streptomyces. Next base: position 63,351 of record NZ_JOFZ01000002.1, read on the forward strand.
CGACCTGATGCCCGGCGTGTCGACGACCCAGCCGGCCGCGCCCGCGAGCGGCAGCGCGAGCGCCGAGACCGTGGTGTGCCTGCCGCGCCCGGTGACGGCGTTCACGCCACCCGTCACCCGATGCCGCTCCTTCGCGACGAGCGCGTTGACGAGCGTCGTCTTCCCGACGCCCGAGTGGCCGACGAACGCGGTCGTACGGTCTTCGAGGTGGGCACGCACTCGCTCGGCGCCGCCGTCCGCCAGCTCGTCGCGCCGGGTGACCACGTACCGCAGGCCGAGCGGCCGGTAGGTCTCGAGCAGCGGCTCCGCGGGCGCGAGGTCCGACTTCGTCAGGACGAGCAGCGGTTCGAGCCCCCCGTCGTACGCGGCCACCAGCGCGCGGTCGATGAGCCTGGGGCGCGGCTCCGGGTCCGCGAGCGCCGTCACGATGGCCAGCTGGTCGGCGTTGGCGACGATCACGCGCTCGTAGGGGTCGTCGTCGTCCGCGGTGCGCCGCAGTACCGACGTGCGCGGCTCGATCCGCACGATCCGCGCGAGCGTGTCCTTCCTGCCCGACAGGTCCCCGACGAGGCCGACCCTGTCGCCCACGACGGCCGCCTTGCGGCCCAGCTCGCGCGCCTTCATCGCCACCACGGTCCGGTCCTCGACGAGGCAGGTCAGGCGGCCGCGGTCGACGGTGAGCACCATGCCCTCCGCCGCGTCCTCGTGCTTCGGCCTGATGTGCGTGCGCGGCCTGCTGCCCCTGGGGTTCGGGCGGCTGCGGATGTCGTCCTCGTCGGGGTTCTTGCCGTAGCGGCGCATCGCGTCAGGCTCCCGCGCCCGCTCCGGGTCCTGAGCCGTCGGCGGTGCCCGCGTCCGAGCCCGCGTCGGGGCCCGCGTCGGGGCCCGCCAGCATCCCGGTCCACATCCGGGGGAAGTCGGGCAGCGTCTTCGCCGTCGTGCCCACGTTCTCGATCCCGATGCCGGGGACGACCAGGCCGAGCACCGCGCCCGCGGTGGCCATGCGGTGGTCGTCGTACGTGTGGAACACGCCGCCGTGCAGCGGGCGCGGCCGGATCACCAGGCCGTCGGCGGTCTCCGTGACGTCGCCGCCCAGCTCGTTGATCTCCTTCGTCAGCGCCGCCAGCCGGTCCGTCTCGTGCAGCCGCAGGTGGGCCACGCCGCGCAGGGTGGACGGCGAGTCCGCCAGCGCGGCCACCGCCGCGATGCCGGGCGTCAGCTCGCCGACCTCGCTCAGGTCGGCGTCGATGCCGTGGACGCGGCCGCTGCCCGCGAAGGTGAGGGCCGTGCCGTCGGGCGTGGAGACGATGCCGCACGATCCGCCCATCCGGGTGAACAGCGAGCGCAGGGCGTCGCCCGGCTGCGTGGTGCGCGTCGGCCAGTCGGGGATCGTCACCCGGCCGCCCGTGACGAGCGCCGCCGCGAGGAACGGCTGCGCGTTGGACAGGTCGGGCTCCACGGTCAGGTCGCGGCCGAGCACCGCACCGCTCGTGACCCGCCACACGTTCCGCTCGCCGCCGGTCTCCGGCTCGTCGACCTGCGCGCCGACGGCGCGCAGCATGTCGACCGTCATCCGGATGTGCGGCATCGAGGGCAGCACGGGGCCCACGTGCCGCACCTCCACGCCCTGGTTGTAGCGGGGCGCGGACAGCAGCAGGGACGAGACGAACTGCGAGGACGCCGACGCGTCGATCTCCACCCGCCCGCCGTCGAGCGCGCCGCCGCCGTGCACCGTCAGCGGCAGGCAGCCGCGGTTCTCGTCGTCGATGCGGGCGCCCAGCGTGCGCAGCGCCTCGATGACGACGCCGAGCGGGCGCTCGTACGATCGCGGGTCGCCGTCGAAGTGGACCGGTCCGTCGGCGAGCGCGGCGACCGGCGGCAGGAACCGCATCACGGTGCCCGCGTTGCCCACACCGATCTCGGCGGGTCCGTGCAGGCCCGCCGGGATGATCCGCCACGCCTCGCCCGTGGTCGCCGCCTGCCCGCTGTCGCCCATGCCGCGCGACGTCTGCGACGACGAGGGGATGGTCTCCTCGATCCCCACACCCATGGCCCGCAGCGCGTCCGCCATCAGCAGCGTGTCCCTCGAGCGCAGCGGCCTGCGCAGCCAGCCGGGCTCGGCGGCGAGGGCCGCGAGCACCAGGGCCCGGTTGGTGACCGACTTCGATCCGGGCACGGTGACCGTCGCTTCGACGGCTCCCGTGGCATGCGGGGCGGGCCAGAGGGCGGACTGCACGGAACTCTCGGTCATGGCCCTCACTTTAATGGCTGGACCGCCACACGGATTCCTGTCAAAAGCGCCGAAACGGGTGCGGCGCCGAACGATGCCTACACGCCCAGCAGCCAGCGGCCGCCGCCGATCAGGCAGCACAGCGACACCGCGTGGAAGAGGAAGAACCAGAGTCCCGCGCCGACGCCCGTCAGCCTGGCGAGCTGATCGGCGTCCGAATCGCCCGCGCCGCCCCTGCGCCGCTTGGACTGCAGCTCGAACGCGGGCCGCACGCCGCCGAGCAGCAGGAACCACACCACCGTGTAGGAGAAGGCGGCCTGCACCTGGGGCGAGGTCAGCCAGGACACCAGCACGAACGCCGCGCCCGCCACGAGCACGGTCAGCACCCCGTACGCGTTGCGGATCATCACGAGCATCGCGACCAGCAGCACCGTCGCCGACCACAGCAGCAGCGTGATGTGGTGCGCGGCCAGCAGCCAGGCGCCGCCGAGCCCCAGCAGCGGCGGCGCGGTATAGCCGGCGGCGGCGGTGAGGACCATGCCGAGGCCGGTCGGCTTGCCGCGGCTCACCGTCAGGCCCGACGTGTCCGAGTGCAGCCTTATCCCCTGCAGCGTGCGCCCCATGGCCAGCGCCACCAGGCCGTGGCCGCCCTCGTGGGCGATCGTCACCGCGTTGCGCGTGACGCGCCACACCCCGTGCGGCACCGCGCAGGCCAGTGCCAGCAGGCCTGTCACGATCACCAGCCAGGCGTCGGGACCCGGCTGCGTGCCGAATATGCGGTCCCACAGGTCGTCCATCGTGCGCTCCTGTCAGGGGCGGGCATTGCGTGGAGCTGGCAGTGTGCCAAAGTCCGCTGAGAGAGACCCCGGCCGGGCCCGTGCGGCGCTTGCGGGCCTTGGACGATCGCAGCGGCGAGCACTTAGGGTTGTCCGTCCGGGGCGCAGGGCCGCGGCTTGTGGGGACGGGGACGCCGGAGGGGTGGCTGAAGGGCATGTGCGGCCGGTACGCGGCGAGCAGGCGGCCCGAGGACCTCAAGGGGGTCTTCGGCATCGAGCGGTGGGACCCGGAGGAGGCCCTGGCCCCCGACTGGAACGTGGCGCCCACCAAAGAGGTGTACGCGGTCCTCGACCGCGTGCCGAAGGAGGACCCCGCCGCCGGGCCCGTGCGCCAGCTGCGGACGCTGAAGTGGGGACTCGTGCCGTCGTGGTCGAAGACCCCTGAGGGCGGCGCCCGCATGATCAACGCGCGTGCGGAGACCGTCCACGAGAAGTCCTCGTACCGCAGGCCGTTCGCCGCCCGCCGGTGCATCCTGCCCGCCGACGGCTACTACGAGTGGGTGACGGGAGCGGACGAGCGGCGGCTCGAGGAGAAGGGGCGCGGCAAGCGGCCGCGCAAGCAGCCGTACTTCGTCACGCCCTCGGACGGCTCGGTCATGGCACTCGCAGGGCTCTACGAGTTCTGGCGCGACAAGACGCTCCCCGACGACCACCCGCGCGCCTGGTGGGTGACGTGCACCGTGATCACCACGGAGGCCGAGACGGCGCCGTTCGCCGGCGCGGGTGCCGGTGCCGACGGGCAGGGCCCGCGGTCGCTGTCCGACATCCACCCGAGGATGCCGCTGATGCTCACTCCCGACCGGTGGGACGCGTGGCTCGACCCGGCGCGCACGGACGTCGACGCACTGCGCCCGCTACTGGAGCCGCCGCCCGCCGGGCTGCTGCGGGCCTACCCCGTGGCGACCGCGGTCTCCGACGTGCGCAACAACGGGCCCGAACTGGTGACGGAGCTCGATGCCCCGGAGGAGTCCACCCTCTTCTGACGCCTGCGACGCGCGCGTGCGAGGCACCATGGCCGCATGAGCAGCCGCACCGCCACAGACATCGAAAGCGTCGACACCCCAGCGGGGCCCGCGCACATCACCTGGCACCGCGCGGCGAAACCCCGCCTCGTCCTGGCGCTCGGCCACGGCGCGGGCGGCGGAATCGGGGCCCGCGACCTGGCCGCGCTCGCCGCCGCGCTGCCTCCCCAGGGCTTCACGGTCGCCCTGGTGGAGCAGCCGTGGCGGGTCGCGGGCAAGAAGGTGGCCCCCGCGCCGAAGACCCTGGACACCGCGTGGCGGGCGCTGTGGCCCGCACTGGCGGAGCCGGGGCTGCCCCTCGTCGCAGGCGGCCGCAGCGCGGGCGCGCGCGTCGCCTGCCGCACGGGGCGCGAGCTCGGCGCCGTCGCGGTGCTCGCCCTCGGCTTCCCGCTGCACCCGCCGGGCAGGCCGGAGAAGTCACGAGCGGACGAACTCCTGCTGACGGGGGTGCCCACCCTGGTGGTCCAGGGCGGGGCCGATCCCTTCGGCAAGCCCGCCGAGTACCCGGACGGCGACTTCGACCTGGTGGAGATCGCCCACGCCGACCACGCGTTCGCGGTGCCCAAGCGCGCGCCTCTCGGCCAGGACGACGCGCTGGAGACCCTGACCGAGGCCGTGGCGACCTGGCTGGGACGCATCGGGAATGCCCGCGGCACGGCTTCTGTTCATCAAAGCACCGGCGGTCCCAGCCGGTGAGTCGAGCAGGAAGAGGGAGTCCCGTCTCATGGGTTCTACCATGTGCCCGCGCCGCTCAGGCCCCGTACGCCCCGGCGGCGACGGCCTGGAATGGACGGTGATGTCCGCGGGCAGGAGCACCGCCGCCGCGGCCGCCTCCGCGGCGGACGCGAAGGCCTCGGACCCCCGTGGTCGACTATTCTCCGATGCGAGTGGGGCCGGGTTCGGCTCCGCGACCGCATTGGAGGAGGTGGGTCCGGTCACTGGGACTGAATCAGGGACGGCTGGGACGGACGACGGACGCATCGAAGAGACCGCTGCAGAACGCAGCGCCCGTTTCGAGCGTGACGCCTTGGGCTACCTCGACCAGATGTACTCGGCCGCCCTGCGCATGACGCGCAACCCGGCGGACGCCGAGGACCTCGTGCAGGAGACGTACGCCAAGGCGTACGGGTCGTTCCACCAGTTCCGCGAGGGCACGAACCTCAAGGCCTGGATGTACCGCATCCTCACGAACACGTTCATCAACTCGTACCGCAAGAAGCAGCGCGAACCCCAGCGCAGCGCCGCCGAGGAGATCGAGGACTGGCAGCTGGCGCGCGCCGAGTCGCACTCGTCCACCGGCCTGCGCTCGGCCGAGGCCGAGGCGCTCGACAGGCTGCCCGACTCCGACGTGAAGACCGCCCTCCAGGCGATCCCCGAGGAATTCCGCATCGCGGTGTACCTCGCCGATGTCGAGGGGTTTGCCTACAAGGAGATCGCGGACATCATGGGGACACCCATCGGCACGGTGATGTCCCGGCTGCACCGCGGCCGCCGTCAGCTGCGCGGCATGCTGGAGGACTACGCACGTGACCGCGGGCTGGTCCCGGCGGGTGCCGCCGGTAAGTCGTCCGACAACGGGAAAGGCGCGGGCTCATGAGCTGCGGAGAGCCGCATGAGACGGATTGCGCCGAGGTACTCGACCACCTCTACGAGTTCCTCGACCACGAGATGCCCGACAGCCAGGGGCACAAGTTCGAGGAGCACTTCGAGGAGTGCTCTCCGTGCCTGGAGAAGTACGGGCTCGAGCAGGCCGTGAAGAAGCTCGTGAAGCGCTGCTGCGGCCACGACGACGTGCCGAGCGACCTGCGGGACAAGGTCATGGGACGGATCGACCTCATCAGGTCGGGCCAGAAACCGCCCACCGACGACCTGTCCGCAGGCGCGCAAGGCCCCCGCGCCGCCGCCGAATAGCACAACGAGGCACCCGAACGGCCGCTCGGGTGCCTCGCGGCGCGGTTATCACCCGAAGGTGCTAATCGGCCGCGTTCGCGGGCGGCCGCCCGCCCCGCTCACTAGCCTGGCGCGTTGTCCGGGCTTACCCACGTGGCCCCACCCACCTCGGCTCGCCGGCGTGCGGTACGGCCCGGAACCGGGGTTCGGGCGACGAGGGGGCGGGGGACGCCGTGAAGGCCATTCCGTGCGCGGCGCGCGCGTACATCCTGGGCACGGCGCTCCTCGCGGGCGCCTGCTTCGCACCGGTCGCGTACACGGCCGGCACTCCCTGGCATGCGGTCGTGCCGCTCGCCGCCCTCTACGCGCTGTGCGAGTCGCCGGCGCTGATCCGCCGGCGCCGGCCGCGCGCCGCCTCGCGCCCGGCCGACGACGCCGCGCCGATCGCAGCCGGATCGTTCTTCCCCGTCCTGCTCGCGGCCGCCTTCCTGCTGCCGCCGGCGGCGGCCGCACTCGTCGCCGTGCCGGGAGCGCTGCTCGGCCACGTGGAACGGCGGCCGTACGCGGCGCGCCGGGTGTGGCGCGCCGCCCAGCTCGCGCTGGCCGCCTGGGCTGCCGCACGCGCGCAGACCGCGTTCGGCGGCCCCGTCGCACTCGGTGGCGGCGGCTACGGGCTGACGACGCCCGACTTTCCCTACGTGCTGCTGCCGACGGCGGCCGCCGCCCTCGCCTTCTGCCTCGTGCTGGCCGCCCTCGACGGCGGCATCCTCGCCACCGCCGAGGGCGTGCCGCCGCGCGGCGCGTGGCGCGGCCTGTTACCGCGCTCGCTCGCGGCCCACGGCGTGCACGCGCTCGCCGGGCTGATGATGGCGGTGCTGTGGCGCAGCCCCTACGGGCCGCTGTCGTCGCTGTTCGTGCTGCTGCCCATGTACATCTCCTGCTGGGTCTTCGCGCAGTACCACCGCGAGCGCGCCGCCCACCAGGCCACGATCAGGGCGCTCGTGCAGGCCGTCGACATCAAGGACAAGTACACGCGGGGCCACAGTGAACGGGTCGGCCGCGCCTCCGCGATGATCGCGGCGGAGCTCGGCATGGACCGCGACCGCCTGGAGGTGCTCCGCTTCGCGGGCATCCTGCACGATGTCGGGAAGCTGGGCGTGCCCACGCGCGTACTGCGCAAGGACGGCCCGCTCACCCCGCAGGAGCGGCGCGTGATCGAGCTGCACCCCGAGTACGGGCACGAGATCGTGCGCGGCATCGCCTTCCTCGGCGAGGCGCGCTCCGCGATCCTGCACCACCACGAGCGCATGGACGGCAGCGGCTACCCCTACGGGCTCGCAGGCGACGAGATCCCCGAGTTCGCGAGGGTGGTGGCCGTGGCGGACGCCTTCGACGCGATGACGTCGACGCGCTCCTACCGCAGGGCGCGGCCCGTTCAGGCGGCCCTCGCGGAGCTGCGGCGGTGCGCGGGCACCCAGTTCGACCCGGAGATCGTCGGGGCGATGGTGCGGGCACTCGCGCGGCACGGCTGGGAGACGACCGTCACGGCCGACGAGGGCGGCGGCGGGCGCGCCGTGCTGGGCGCGCCGCGCCCGTCGGCGCCCGCCTCCGCGAGCGCGGGCCGCCGCGGCGGCACCCCGTGAGGGCCGGGCACGCGGCTGTGCACGGGCGAGCTGTGCGCGGGCACGCCGCCGCGCGCGTGCGCCCGCCGTCGTCGTCGCCGGTGCGGATCGCCGCCGGGGCGCTCGTGCTGGCCGGGCTCGCCGGGACGCTGTGGCGCGGCGTCACCGACCCGCGCAACGCGCTCGCCTTCGGGATCTTCATCGCCGTGGGCGAGCTGGCCCGCTGGGGCGCCGGGCCACGCGAGCGCGAACCCGCGCCGCTCGGCGCCGCCGGGGCGCTCGCCTACGCGCTGCTCGGCGAGAGCGCGGGGCGCGACACCGGGCACGGGGTCCTCCAGACCGTCGCGGTGACGTTCGCCGCCGCGCTCGCCGGCGGTGCCCCGCACGGTCCCTCGCCCGACCACCTGGCGCGGCGGGTGCTCACGGTCGCGTTCGCCGCCGCCTGCTTCCAGCCCTGGCACGCGGTCGGCGGCTCGTACTACGTGGCGCTGCTCCTGCTGCTGCTCGTGCTCACCGCGCTGTGCGACGCGGTGCTCTGCGCCGTCCTGCGGCGCTCGCGTTCCACCGACCCGTTCGGGCCACTGCTGCGTGAGGAACTGCGCGCCCTGCCCGGCATCGGCTCCGCCGTCTGCGCCACGGGCGTCGTCATAGCGCTCGGCGTCGCCGTCGCCGGGCTCTGGGCACTGCCGGTGTTCTGCGTGCCGCTGCTGCTCACCCAGCTCTCCTTCCGCCGCTACGCTGCCGTACGCACCACCTACCGGCAGACCATCGCCTCGCTCGCGCGCGCCACCGAGATAGCCGGCTACACGCGCCACGGCCACGCACGCAGGGTCGCGGAGCTCAGCCGCGCCGTCGGCCGCGACCTCGGCCTGTCCGGGCGCGAGCTGACCGTCCTCGAATACGCGGCCCTCATGCACGACATCGGCCAGCTGTCGCTCGTCGACCCCGTCCCGGAGGGATCGACCGCCGCGCTGCCCGAGGCGCAGCAGCGCCGCATCGCGCTGCTCGGCGGCGCCGTCGCCCGGCAGACCGGCGTGCCCGCGGCGGTGGCCGTTGTCGTCGAGCGGCAGGCGGATCCGTACCGTGACCAGCCGCTGCCCGCGCGGATCGTCCGCGCCGTCAACGCGTACGACGACCTCGCAGGTGACAACGGGTGCGCGGGCGGGCCACTGGGTGCCCTGGAACGGCTGAGGCTGGGCACGGCCCGTGACTACCACCCCGACGTGGTGGAATCCCTCGCACGCGTCCTCGCGCGCGGCGGTCTGACCCCGGCCCCCGCTGGGTAGCCCGTGAGTAGAGAGCACGCATCCGGCATGGTTGGATGCCAGGAAGAGGTGTCCTGGGGCGCTGCCCCGAGTGACCGGCAGGCGGGAATCGTGAGGACGTGAGGATCTTCGGGAAGGTACGGCATCGGCCCTCCGCCTCGTGGCGGCAGGCCACCGACCGCGCGTTCACGCTGATCGGTGACGGCCGCTACGACGACGCGGGAGCACTGCTGACCCGTGCCGCCGACATGGAGCCGTGGCTGTCGGAGTCCTGGTTCAACCTGGCGCTGCTGCACAAGTTCCGGCACGACTGGGAGCAGGCCCGCGCCGCGGGGCTGCGGGCCGTGGCCCTCCTGGACAAGGAGACCGGCGCTCCCGACTGGTGGAACGTCGGCATCGCCGCCACCGCCTTGCAGGACTGGCCGCTCGCGCGCCGCGCCTGGCAGGCCTACGGGCTGCGCGTGCCCGGCAGCCCGCACACCGCGGAGGCCGCCGAGGAGCCGGAGGGCATGGACCTCGGCAGCGCGGCCGTCAGGCTCTCGCCCGAGGGCGAGGCCGAGGTCGTCTGGGGCCGCAGGCTCGACCCGGCACGCATCGAGGTGCTGTCCATCCCGCTGCCGTCGTCGGGGCGGCGCTGGGGCGAGGTCGTCCTGCACGACGGGGTGCCCAACGGCGAACGCACCACGGAGGGCGCGGCACACGGCGCGCCCCACGTGTACCCCGTGTTCGACGAGATCGAGCTGTGGGCGCCGTCGCCCGTGCCGACGTGGGTGGTGCTGCTCGAAGCCGCCACCGAGGAGGACAGGAACGCGCTCGAACAGCTCGCCTCCGACGCCGGGTTCGCCGCCGAGGACTGGTCGTCGTCGGTGCGGCTGCTGTGCCGCACCTGCTCCGAGAGCCGGATGCCGAGCGCCGAGGGCGAGGGCGAGCACCTGGACCCGCACGACCACAGCGAGCCCGGCCACCCGGGCCCGCTCGGCCACCGTACGTCGGGCGAGCTGTGGACGCCGGAGCGCGAGTGCGGCATCGCGGCGCCGCAGGGCCTGGTGCGCGGCCTGCTGGACGGCTGGGTCGCGGACAACCCGGACAGCCGCGAGTGGCGCGACCTCGAAGAGGTGTGCTGACCCCTCTGTGGTCTCTCAGCGTGCCCACGCCACCTTTGTGTGCCCGTAGGCTGTACGCGCACATCGCGCGCCGCTCAGCCGGCCGGCGCGGTGGAGGCAAGCGGCAACGGTACCCAGGAAGGCGACTGCGGACATGGCGCAGCAGGAGACGGACCAGCGGATCGGCGAGGGTGTCCTCGCGACGGACCAGGACGGGTTCGTCGTGGACACGGCGGACGCCGAGGCGCGGGAGACGGCACACCGCGAGCGCGGCACGTCCCGCCCCATCACCGTCGTCGGCAACCCCGTCCTCCACAAGGAGTGCCGCACGGTCACCGAGTTCGACGGCGCGCTCGCGAGCCTGATCGACGACATGTTCGCGAGCCAGCGCACCGCCGAGGGCGTCGGCCTCGCCGCCAACCAGATCGGCGTCGACCTGAAGGTCTTCGTCTACGACTGCCAGGACGACGAGGGCGCGCGCCACGTCGGCGCGGTCTGCAACCCCGTCCTCGTCGAGCTGCCGCCCGAACTGCGCCACCTCGACGACTCCAACGAGGGCTGCCTCTCCGTGCCGACGGCCTACGCGCCGCTCGCACGCCCCGACTACGCCGAGGTGCGCGGCCAGGACGCCCACGGCAACGACATCAAGCTCCGCGGCACCGGCTACTTCGCGCGCTGCCTCCAGCACGAGACGGACCACCTGTACGGCTACCTCTACGTCGACCGGCTCTCCAAGCGCGACCGCAAGGACGCGCTGAAGCAGATGGCCGAGGGCACCCCGCGCTACGAGACGGTCCCCAACGCCTGAGCCGCCTCAGCCGCCTGAGCCGTCAGAACTCCTCGTCGAAGCCGACCGTCCCCTCCACCGCCACCTGGTAGGCGGAGGGGCGCCGCTCGAAGAAGTTCGTCAGCTCCTGGACGCCCTGGAGCTCCAGGTACGAGAACGGGTTGCGCGAGCCGTACACCGGGGCGAAGCCCAGGCGGCGCAGGCGCTCGTCCGCCACGCACTGCAGGTACTCGCGCATGGAGGCCGTGTTCATGCCGGGCAGCCCGTCCCCGCACAGGTCCTGGGCGAACAGCAGCTCGGCCTCCACCGCCTCCTTGATCATCTCCGTGACCTGCCCCTCAAGGGCTCCGTCGAACAGTTCGGGCTCCTCCTCGCGGACGGTGTCGACGACGTCGAAGGCGAAGCCCATGTGCATCGTCTCGTCACGGAAGACCCAGTTGGTGCCGGTCGCCAGGCCGTGCAGCAGCCCGCGCGAGCGGAACCAGTAGACGTAGGCGAACGCGCCGTAGAAGAACAGCCCCTCGATGCAGGCGGCGAAGCAGATCAGGTTGAGCAGGAAGCGGCGCCTGTCGGCCGCCGTCTCCAGCCGGTCGAGCTGCTCCACGGAGTCCATCCAGCGGAAGCAGAACGCGGCCTTCTCCCGGATGGACGGGATGTTCTCGACGGCCGCGAACGCGGCGGCACGGTCGCCCGGATCGGGCAGGTAGGTGTCCAGCAGCGTCAGGTAGAACTGGACGTGCACGGCCTCCTCGAACAGCTGCCGTGACAGGTAGAGCCGCGCCTCGGGCGAGTTGATGTGCTTGTAGAGCGTCAGCACGAGGTTGTTCGCGACGATCGAGTCGCCGGTCGCGAAGAACGCGACGAGGCGGCCGATCATGTGCTGCTCGGCGGGCGAGAGCTTCGCCAGGTCGGCGACGTCGGAGTGCAGGTCCACCTCCTCCACGGTCCAGGTGTTCCTGATCGCGTCGCGGTAGCGGTCGTAGAAGCCGGGGTAGCGCATCGGCCGCAGGGTCAGCTCGAACCCGGGGTCGAGCAGGCGGCCGGCGGACGTGGTGGTGGAGGTGGGGATCGCGGTGTCGGCGGGGGAGTTCACTGGCATGCCTCGCATGAGTCGGGGTTCTCCAGGGAGCAGGCGACGGCGTCCTGCTGCCGTGGTAGGGACAGGGTGTGGTCGGTCGGGTGCGCGGCGGCGCGTGCGATCCGCGTGGCGGGGCGCGAGCGCAGGTAGTACGTGGTCTTGAGCCCCTGCCGCCAGGCGTACGCGTACATCGAGCTGAGCTTGCCGATGGTCGGCGTCTCCAGGAACAGGTTCAGCGACTGGGACTGGTCGAGATAGGGGGTGCGGGCGGCAGCCAGGTCGATCAGCGCGCGCTGCGGCAGCTCCCACGCCGTGCGGTACAGGGTGCGCAGCTCGGCGGGGACGTGTTCGAGCGCGGCGACCGAGCCGCCCGCGTCCCGCAGCGCCTCCCTGGTCCGCTCGTCCCACAGCCCGAGCCGTTTGAGGTCGGCCACCAGATACGGGTTGACCTGGAGGAACTCGCCGGACAGCGTCTCGCGCTTGAAGAGGTTCGAGACCTGGGGCTCGACGCACTCGTACGCGCCCGCGATGGACGCGATGGTCGCGGTCGGCGCGATCGCGAGGAGCAGCGCGTTGCGCATGCCGGTCACGGCGACCCTGGCGCGCAGCGCCGCCCACCGGTCGGGCCAGTGGTGCGCGGTGTCGTAATGGTCTGGGTGCAGCACGCCCCGCGCGGCGCGCGTCTCGCGCCAGGCCGGCAGCGGCCCGTCCTGCGCGGCGAGGTCGCAGGACGTCTCGTACGCGGTGAGCATGATCCGCTCGGAGATCCGGGTCGACAGCTCGCGCGCGGCCGCCGAGTCGAACGGCAGCCGCAGCGCGAAGAGCACGTCTTGCAGGCCCATCACGCCGAGGGCGACGGGCCGCCATCGGGAGTTGGACCGCCCGGCCTCCTGCGTCGGGTAGAAGTTGCGGTCCACGACCCGGTCGAGGAAGCGCACGGCGACGCGGACGGCGGCGTCGAGGCGCTCCCAGTCGAGCGCGGCGTCCACGCCTGCGTAGGCGTTCACGCCGGCGTACCCGGACGGCGCTCCCTCGACGAACGCGGCCAGGTTGACAGACCCGAGGTTGCACACGGCGGTCTCGGAGTCGTCCGTGACCTCCAGGATCTCGGTGCACAGGTTCGAGGAGTGGATCACGCGGCCGGGCTCCGCCGTCTGGTTGGCCGTCCGGTTCGCGGTGTCCTTGAACGTCATCCAGCCGTTGCCGGTCTGCGCGAGGGTGCGCATCATCCGCCCGTACAGCTCCCGCGCGGGCAGCGACGACCGCGCCAGTCCGGCACGCTCGGCCGCCCGGTACGCGGTGTCGAAGGCGTCGCCCCACAGGTCCACGAGGTCCGGCACGTCGGAGGGCGAGAACAGCGACCAGTCCTCGTCGGCGGCGACCCGGCGCATGAACTCGTCGGGGATCCAGTGCGCCAGGTTGAGGTTGTGGGTGCGCCGCGCGTCCTCGCCCGTGCTGTCGCGCAGTTCCAGGAACTCCTCGATGTCCGCGTGCCAGGTCTCCAGGTAGACGGCCGCGGCGCCCTTGCGGCGGCCGCCCTGGTTGACGGCGGCGACGGAGGCGTCCAGCGTCCGCAGGAACGGCACGATGCCGTTCGACAGGCCGTTCGTGCCGCGGATCAGCGAGCCACGGGCGCGTACACGCGAGAACGGCAGCCCGATGCCGCCCGAGTGCTTCGAGAGCCGGGCGACCTGGTGGTAGCGCTCGTAGATCGAGTCGAGTTCGTCGGCGGGGGAGTCGAGCAGGTAGCAGGACGACATCTGCGGGTGGCGGGTGCCGGAGTTGAAGAGCGTGGGAGAGGACGGCAGGTACTCGCGCCGGGACATCAGCCGGTAGAGGGCCGCGACCTCGTCGAACGACGCGTCGGAGGTGTCCTTGGCGAGCCCTGAGGCCACCCGCAGCAGGAAGTGCTGCGGCGTCTCGATCACCTGACGGGTCGTCGGGTGGCGCAGCACGTAGCGGGTGTGGACGGTGCGCAGGCCGAAGTACTCGAAGCCGTCGTCGGCCGCGGGATCGACGAGCGCGTCGAGCGCTGCGCGGTGCGCGGCGACGAACGCGGCAGTGCGGTCGCAGATCAGGCCCTCGCGGTGGCCGGCCTCGATGGACGCGGAGAAGGAGACGGCGCCCTGCCCGGCGGCCTCCTCCGCGATGGCGCGGGCCAGCAGCCGCGCCGCGAGGCGCCCGTACGCCGGGTCCTCGGAGATCAGGCCGGCCGCGGCCTCCGCCGCGAGGCCGCGCAGCTCGTCCGCGTCGGCGCGGGCACTCGCCCCGCGCAGGGCGGCCGCGGCCACCCGCCGGGGGTCGGCGTCGGGCAGGTCGGCGGTGAGGGCCGCGAGGGTTCGCGACAACTCGGCGGCGGGCTCGGTCGCTGGGTATTCGGCTACGTCTTCCGCTTCCGCGGGTGCGATGGTCACGCCGGCGGCTCTCCCTCGCTCGGCGGGTCCGCGCGAGCGGGCACGGCGACGAGGGCCCGCGCCCGGGCAGGGCACGGCGCCGCGTCCACCGGCCCGATCCACGGGACCCGGACGTCCTGGCAACCCCGGCACGCCGCCGGGGCCGGCTGCCGTCAGGTACTCGGACTGTGCGGGCGCGCCGGAGCGCGCCGCGACACCGTTGCGGGACAGTTCCGGACTCACACCGGATTCCCCTGCGGCGGCAGCGGCATGAGCATACATCTGGGGGAGGTTCGCGCAACTGCCACTAGATGTTGTGTCTGGCGGCGTTTTTCGTCTCGGCTGTCGGTCCGCTGGGATATCGTTCTGAGGACGAGGAGGTGGTCCGAATGACGGCCATCCACAGCGAGCCACGCACTTTCACCGACACCTTCGACACGGCCACTGCGCAGCTGGCCCGCGCGACGCGGGACATCCGGCTGGAACTCATTGACGGACAAGTACGGAGCAAGGTCGCGCCGGACGGCGATCACGGACGCATCATCCAGTGGCTCACGCGCATCTGCATGCAGCACGAACCGGATCTCTGGCTCCATCCGGACCAAGGCCTCAAGGTTCAGGAGTACCGCAAGGGTCGCGTCCGCCCCGACGGGTGCCTGGCCCCCATGGACGCCTTCGTGGGCCAGGGGGAATGGGCGGGGCCCGGCGACGTCCTGATGGCCGTGGAGGTCACGTCGTACGACCGGGACACTGACGCCCGCGACCGCGTCGAGAAGCCGCGTGCCTACGCCGAGACCGGCATCCCGGTGTACCTCCTCGTCGACCGGGACACCCACGAGGTGCTCGTCCACAGCGAGCCGGACGGCACCCGCTACGAGTCCGTGCGGATCGTGCCGTTCGGCAAGGACGTGACGCTGCCCGACCCCGTCGGCATCACGCTCGACACCGAGCCGCTGAAGGAGTGGGTGCGCTGACGTCCCCGGACGCCGTGCCGCGCGTGCGGGCCTCGACGCGGCACTCGCCGTCGAAGGACTGCTGAGCGCCACCGGCGTGCGGCTCGTCGTGGAGGGCCCCTGCAGGGGCGGGCAGGTCGGGGCCGCGTACGTGCGGTGGGAGGACGGCCGCAGGTCCGTGCTGTCGTGGCGTCCCGGCACCGCGCTCGACGCGATGCGCGCCGGGCCGCTCGCCGTGAGCGAGACGCTGCGGTCCGGCGGGTCCCCCTGCCCCGCCGTGGAGCTGAGCGCCCAGGTCGGGCCCGACGTCGTGCTGGTGCAGGAGCTGCTGCCCGGTGGCCCCGTGGGGATGTTCGGCCATGCCGCCCTCGATCGGGCCCTGGCCTGGAGCGAGGCCATGGCGGGACGCCTCGCGGGCCGCGCTGACATCCCACCCGTTCTTCTCCACCTCCGAGGCGACGGGCCCGGCTTCTGCCTGCAC
This sequence comes from Streptomyces sp. NRRL F-5126, assembly GCF_000721265.1. GTDB lineage: Bacteria > Actinomycetota > Actinomycetes > Streptomycetales > Streptomycetaceae > Streptomyces. The sequence continues at coordinate 79,011 of NZ_JOFZ01000002.1, forward strand.
GGGCCTCTGCGGCGCCACGGGCCGCGGGGCACAGCGCTGGAGCGTCGGATCCGTGCCGTCGCGCCCGGCCCCGAATCCCAATGGGACGCCGTGCACTTCGACTTCCACCCGGGCAACATGCTCGCCGCGCCCGGCGGCCCACCCACCGGCGTCATCGACTGGGACGGTGCGGGGCGCGGGGACCGCCGCCTCGACCTCGTCACCCTGCGGTTCGGCCTCGAAGAGCACGACACCGAGCCCGGCGTCGTCGAGCGGCTCGACGCCCTGCTCGACGAGATCGAGCCGGACGTCCTGCGCCCCCTCTGGGCGCACATGAGCCTGCGTATGGCGGACTGGGCCATCCGGCACTTCGCGCCCGGCGACGTCGACCGGTGGCTGGATCTCGCCGAGACCCGGCTCGGGCCGGCCGGGTCTCAGAACGTCAGCGCGTAGACCAGCAGGTCCACGCCCGGCACCGGCGACCAGTCGCGCGACGCGTCCCTGCGGAAGCCGAGGCGCTCGTACAGGCGGTGCGCCGCGGCCATGGTCTGCTGCGTGGAGAGCGCGACGCCCCCGTGGCCCTGCTCGCGCGCCCGCGCCAGGCACGCGCGGACGAGTGCCTCGCCGACCCCGCGCCCGCGCGCGTCCGGCTCGACGGCCAGCATGCGGAACTCCGCCTCCCCGGCGCGTGCCACCTCCGCGAAGAGCCCGCCCTCGCCCACGTACGCCACCGTGCCGAGCAGCGCGCCCTCGCCGTCCACGGCGGCCAGCACCCGCGCCTGCCGCGCCCGCGGGCCCACGTCGCGCAGCCGCTCCACATACGGATCGTCCGCCGCCAGCAGCCCGTCCCCGACGTAGGCCGCCGTCGTCAACTCGCCTATGCGCGCGTACTCGTCCGGCTCCGCCGGCCTGATGGTGAAGTCCATCCCCACAGTGTGCGCGACGGGTATGACAATGGGCCGCCGGCCCCTCTCGGGAGAGGGACCGGCGGCCCGCGGTGTGCCGCGTGTCCTGGCGTGTCAGTTGACCGGCGCCGGCGGGAGCTCCACCTCGACGTCCTTGTCGCCCGCGTCCGCCGTGTAGTCGGACGCCGTCGTCTCGTCCACGCCCTCCGGCGCCTTGAAGGCCCGGAAGACGAACGTCAGGACCACCGCGACCAGTACGTTCAGCACGAACGCCGTCATGCCGATGTAGCCGATCTGGCCGATGCCGGGGATCTCGGCCGACGAGCCGCCGAAGTGCTTCTGCGTCGGGCTCGCGACGCCGTACGCGGCCAGCGTGCCGTAGACCATGCCCGCGGCCCAGCCGACCAGCAGCGCCCAGCGGTGGAACCAGCGGGTGAACAGGCCGCTGACGATCGCCGGCATCGTCTGGAGGATCCAGATGCCGCCGAGCAGCTGGAAGTTGATCGCCACGGTCTTGTCCATGCCGAGCACGAAGATCAGGGCGCCGACCTTCACCAACAGCGACACCAGCTTGGCGACCTGGCTCTCCTGCTTGGGCGTCGCGTCGGGCTTGAAGAACTCCTTGTAGATGTTGCGCGTGAACAGGTTGGCGGCCGCGATCGACATGATCGCCGCCGGCACCAGCGCGCCGATGCCGATCGCCGCGAACGCCACGCCCGCGAACCAGCTCGGGAACATGTTCTCGAACAGCTGCGGGATGGCGAGCTGGCCGTTCGACACCTTCACTCCTGCCGCGATGGCCATGAAGCCGAGGATCGCCAGCAGGCCGAGCATCAGCGAGTACAGCGGCAGGATCGTCGTGTTGCGGCGGATCACCTCACGGCTGCGGCTGGAGAGCGTCGCCGTGATCGAGTGCGGGTACATGAACAGCGCGAGCGCGGAGCCGAGCGCCAGCGTCGCGTACCCCCACTGCCCGGTCGACCCTGGTACGAGCGCGCCCTTCGGCTTGTGCGTCGCCGTGTTGACCTGCGAGAACGCATGCGCGGCCTTCGAGAAGATGTCGTCGAAGCCGCCGAGCCTGAGCGGGATGTAGATGACCGCCACGATGATGACGATGTAGATCAGGCCGTCCTTGACGAAGGCGATCAGCGCCGGCGCGCGCAGCCCGGACACGTACGTGTACGCGGCGAGCACGACGAAGGCGATGAACAGCGGCAGGTCCTTGACGAACCAGTTGGTGTCGTCGCCGCCGCCGATGCCCATCACGTCGAGCACGGCCTGGATGCCGACGAGCTGGAGCGCGATGTACGGCATCGTCGCGAGGATGCCGGTGACGGCGACCGCGAGCGACAGACCCCTCGAACCGAACCGGCCGCGCACGAAGTCGGACGGCGTGACGTAGCCGTGCCGGTGCGAGACCGACCACAGGCGCGGCAGGAACGTGAAGATCAGCGGGTAGACGAGGATCGTGTAGGGGACGGCGAAGAAGCCGGCGGCGCCCGCCGCGTAGATCGCCGCGGGTACGGCCACGAACGTGTACGCCGTGTACAGGTCGCCGCCGAGCAGGAACCATGTCACCCACGTGCCGAAGGACCGCCCGCCGAGCCCCCACTCGTCGAGGCTGTCCTCGTTGGCCGCCTTGCGCCAGCGCGCCGCGAGGAAGCCCATCACGGTCACGGCGAGGAAGAAGAAGATGAAGACGCCGAGCGCGACGCCGTTGACACCGGTGTTCATCGCGTGCCACCCCCCTCACGCCCGGCACGCGCCGCGGCGCGCGAGCGCTGGTCGTGCTGCCAGAGCTTGTAGGCCACCACGGTCAGCACCGTGGTGATCAGCACCCACATCAGCTGGTACCAGTAGAAGAACGGGATCCCGATGAACGTCGGGTCGACCTTCGCGTACGAGCCGACCCACAACATCGCGACGAACGGTATCGCCAGGCAGACGCCGACGACCACGCGCAGCGGGGTGACGACCGGCGGTTTCCCGCCACCCGGGCTCTCGGGCCCCTCGGGAACATCGGGCATGGGTTCCGTCACCTCCGCTTGATCACGTGCTATGCGCAGGCAATCTAAGCGCGGGATAAGCGCCACGTCATCCCTTGTCCGGGTATCGGTACGGACACGGTCCAGCCGGCGGCCCGGCGCAGGGGGATCGCGGGACGGCACGGGAGTGGCCCGCCCGGGCGCGGTTCGGCGATCGTTTTCACGGCGAGGGCGCGTGGCGCCCGGGCCGCCCGCCCGTGGACGCCCGCCGCGTCAGTCGCCCGGCCGCTGCAGCCTGGCCACGAACTTGTAGCGGTCGCCGCGGTAGACGGAGCGCACCCACTCCACCGCCTCGCCTGCCGCGTCGACGGAGTGGCGCGACAGCATCAGCATCGGCAGACCGACGTCCGTGCCGAGCAGTCCGGCCTCGCGCGGGGTGGCGAGGGAGGTCTCGATGGTCTCCTCGGCCTCCTCCAGGTGCACGCCGTAGACCTCGGCCAGCGCCGTGTACAGCGAGGTGTACTTGACCAGGGACCTGCGCAGCGCGGGGAACCTCTTCGCGGACAGGTGCGTCGTCTCGATGGCCATCGGCTCGCCGCTGGCCAGGCGCAGCCGCTCGATGCGCAGCACCCTGCCGCCGGCCGTGATCTCCAGCAGCCCCGCGAGGTTGTCGTCGGCCGTGACGTACCCGATGTCGAGCAGCTGGGACGTCGGCTCCAGGCCCTGGGCCCGCATGTCCTCGGTGTACGAGGTGAGCTGCAGGGCCTGCGAGACCTTCGGCTTCGCGACGAACGTGCCCTTGCCCTGGATGCGTTCGAGCCTGCCCTCGACGACCAGCTCCTGAAGCGCCTGGCGCACGGTCGTGCGCGAGGTGTCGAACTCGGCGGCGAGCGCGCGCTCCGGCGGCACGGGCGTGCCGGGCGGCATAGTTCGCGTCATGTCCAGCAGATGGCGCTTCAAGCGGTAGTACTTTGGTACCCGGGCCGTCCGTGTGGCGGCGGTGGCGGTGCCGCCGTCCGTCCCCCGCGTGCCGGTCCCCCTGTCGGCCATGGCCTGCCTTCCCGGCTCCTGTGCTCCTGCCGTCACCGGCTCCTCCGTCTGTCGCGGCTCACATGGTGGCACGGCGCGGTGCTGGGACACGGCCCCGTGGTCGGGACTCGGCCCGCCCTCCCCAGGTGTCGGTCCGATAACGGACACGACAGCCCTTCTTATACACCCTTGACACCCCTAAAGGTCTAGGCCAACCTTCCGGAGTACTGGTCTAAACCATTAAAGACCAGATCCCGGCCCCAGCAGTACTCGTCGTCAGTTTTCGCAGTGGGCGGGGGATGCGGGAATCCCTGAGGAGGGTGGCGTGAAGCGGAAGCTCATAGGGGCGATCGGTGTCGCGGGGATGATGATCGGGGTCGCCGCATGCGGCGGATCCGGCGGCAGCGGCGGCAGCAAGGCGAGCGGGGGGGACGCGGGCAATACCATCACCGTGTGGTTGATGAGTGGCTCCAACCCGCCCAACTGGACCAAGCAGATCAAGGCCGCGTACGAGAAGAAGTACCCCGGCAAGAAGGTCAAGATCGCGGTACAGCAGTGGGACGGCATCCAGCAGAAGCTGACCACCGCGCTGTCCGAGTCGACCCCGCCGGACGTCATCGAGGTCGGTAACACCCAGACCCCGTACTACGCCGCGACCGGCGGCCTGAAGGACCTCAGCAAGGACAAGGCCACGCTCGGCGGCGCCGACTGGCTGCCGGCCATGGCCAAGTCCTCGGTCTACGACGGCAAGCAGATCGCGGTGCCGTGGTATGCGGCCAGCCGCGTCGTCGTCTACAACAAGAAGATCTGGGCTGACGCCGGCATCAAGTCGACGCCCAAGACGCAGGACGAGCTCTTCGCGGACCTCGGCAAGATCCAGGCCAAGGGCACCAAGGACGCGCTCTACCTGCCCGGACGCGACTGGTACGCGTTCGACGGCATGCTGCTCGACGCGGGCGCCGACCTCGTCAAGAAGGACGGCGGCAGCTACAAGGGCAACCTGGACACGCCGCAGGCCGCGCAGGCCATCAAGCTGTACAAGAAGCTCAACTCGTACGGCACGGCGCCCAAGGACAAGGACGAGGCGACGCCGCAGCAGTCGGACGTCTTCGCCAAGGGCGACGTCGGCGCGTTCATCGGCCTGGGCTGGGAGGCCGCGGGGGCGATCTCCAAGAACCCGAAGCTGAAGGACCAGGTCGGCTTCTTCGCGCTGCCGGGCAAGACGGCCGACAAGACCGCCGCGGTCTTCCTCGGCGGTTCCAACCTGGCCATCTCGCAGGGGACCAAGAACCCCAAGGGCGCGATGAACTTCCTCAAGCTGGCCATGTCGGACAAGTTCGAGGGCGCGCTCGCGAAGGAGGGCGGCATCGTCCCGAACAAGTCGTCGCTCAACTCCAACCTCGCGGGCAACGAGTTCGGCACCGTCTCGGCGGCCGCGGCCGCCAACGGCGGTACCACGCCGCTGATCCCCGAGTGGGGCAACGTCGAGAACGCGCCCAACCCGATCACCACCCTCTTCATGACGGGCGTGCTGCAGGGTCAGTCCCCGTCGGCGGCGGCCAAGAAGGCCGACACCGAGATGGACAAGCGGCTCAGCCAGAAGTAACGGTCTGGTGCGCACCAGACCGTAGGAGCCCGAGGGGTGTCCTGGCGTGACACGCGTGTCACGCCAGGACACGACCCGTCGCCCGTCCGCCCGCCGCGCCGCCCGCCTCCCCGCGGGGTACGGCGGGCGGACGGCGCGCGGACTCACCGATCGCAGCGGACGGTTACGAGGAAGCGAGAAGCATGGCCGCGCAGTACAGAGGGACGAAGACCAGGGGGCCCGATCCGGCGGCGACCCCGCCCCAGGCCGGCGCCGCGCTCGTCGCCGGCAGCGCGAAGTCCCGCAGACCCGCCCGCCCGTCGACCACCGGGCGCGCCTCGCGGTTCCTGCCGTACCTGCTGCTCCTGCCGACGCTCGTGGCCACGGCGGCACTGCTCGGCTACCCGCTCGTCCGCAACCTGCTGATCTCCTTCCAGACCCTCGAACCGTTCCAGCTGATCCAGCACACCACCGAGTGGAACGGCTTCGGCAACTACGCCGACCAGCTCACGAGTTCCGACTTCTGGCACACGGCGGGACGCTCGGTCGCGTTCACCGCCGCCAACGTCGTCCTCATCATGGTGGCCGGCACGCTCATCGGGCTGCTGCTCAAACGGCTCGGCAAGAGGATGCGGCTGCTGCTGTCGATCGGCCTCGTGTTCGCCTGGGCGATGCCGCAGGTCGCCGGCACGACCGTCTACCAGTGGCTGTTCGACACCCGCAACGGCGTCGTCAACTGGGGCCTGAACGGGCTCGGCTGGCACGCGATGCACAACTACAACTGGCTCGGCCACCAGCTGTCCACGTTCGCCGTGATCACGCTGATGGTGGTCTGGGGATCGATCCCGTTCGTCGCGCTCAACCTCTTCGCGGGCCTCACGACCGTATCGGCGGAGATCTTCGAGGCGGCCAGAATGGACGGCGCCAGTGCCTGGCGCACGTTCTGGCAGGTCGTCTTCCCGATACTCAAGCCGTTCTTCCTGTCGACGACGTTCCTTGAGGTCATCTGGGTCTTCAAGGCGTTCACGCAGGTCTACGCGCTCAACGCGGGCGGCCCCGAGGGGCTCACCGAGACGCTGCCCGTCTACGCCTACGTCGAGGGCTTCGGCAACCAGCACTTCGGCACAGGCGCCGCCATCTCGATGCTCACCATCGTCATCCTGATGGCCCTGATGTCCTATTACTTCCGTGTCATCCTGAAGCAGGAGGACGAGCTGTGAGGCGCTCCCTGGCCGGCCGGCTCTGGCCCAACATCATCGCCGTCGTCCTGTTCATCTTCTTCATCTTCCCCGTGTACTGGATGGTGACGACGGCGTTCAAGCCGGACCTGGACATCGTCTCGTCCACGCCGGTCCTCTTCCCGACCCACTGGACGTTCACCCACTTCGTCAAGGCCGTGCACGCGGACGGCTTCTGGACGTTCGTCGGCAACAGCTTCTTCGTCACCATCGGCGCGGTGGTGCTCTCGCTGATCGTCGCGACGCTCTCGTCGTTCGCCGTCGCCCGCATGCGGTTCAAGGGGCGCAAGGCGTTCATCCTGATGATCATGATGGCGCAGATGGCGCCCTGGGAGGTCCTCACGATCTCCGTCTACCTGATCGTCCGGGACGCGAACGCCCTCAACAGCCTGCTGCCGCTGACCCTCTTCTACATGATGATGGTCCTGCCGTTCACGATCTGGACGCTGCGCGGGTTCATCGCCGCGGTGCCGAAGGAGCTGGAGGAGGCCGCCCTCGTCGACGGCTGCACCCGCTTCCAGTCGTTCGTCAAGGTCGTTCTTCCGCTGCTGGCGCCCGGCCTGATGGCGACCTCGCTGTTCGGCTACATCACCGCCTGGAACGAGTACGCCCTCGTGCTGATCCTCAACAAGGACAGCGGCCAGACGCTGACCCTCTGGCTGACGCAGTTCCAGACCAACTTCGGCGACGACTGGGGCGCCACCATGGCCGCCGCGTCCTTCTTCACCCTGCCCGTCGTCGTGGTCTTCCTCTTCCTCCAGCGGCGAGCCGGCGGCGGCCTGCTGTCCGGGGCGGTGAAGGGATGACCGCCCCCGCAGGCAAGGGTGCCTCCACCCTGGAGCGCGATGCGCTCGCCGTCCTCCAGCCCGGCTTCGACGGCGCCGAGCCGCCCGACTGGGTGCTGCGCCGCATCGGCGAGGGTCTGGAGTCCGTCGCGATCTTCGGCCGCAACGTCGTCTCGCGCGCGCAGCTCGCCCGCCTGACCGGGCGGCTGCGCGCGGAGCGCGAGTCCCTGCTGGTGGCCGTCGACGAGGAGGGCGGCGACGTCACCCGCGTCGAGGTCGGCGAGGGCTCGTCGTTCCCCGGCAACTACGCGCTGGGCTCCGTCGACGACGTCGACCTGACGCGCTCGGTCGCCGCCGAACTCGGCCGCACCCTCGCCGCGTGCGGCATCGACCACAACTGGGCGCCGTCCGCCGACGTCAACGCGAACCCCGACAACCCGGTCATCGGGGTGCGGGCCTTCGGCGCCGACCCGAAGCTCGTCGCACGGCACACCGCCGCCTACGTCGAGGGGCTGCAGAGCGCCGGGGTCGCCGCCTGCACCAAGCACTTCCCCGGACACGGGGACACGGCCGTCGATTCGCACCACGCGATGCCCCGCATCGACGTGGGCCTCGACACACTCGCCGCCCGTGACCTGGTGCCCTTCAAGGCGGCCATCGCCGCGGGTACCAAATCCGTCATGAGTGCGCATATCCTGCTTCCCGCACTCGACCCCGACCGTCCCGGCACCCTCAGCCCGCGGATCCTCACCGGACTGCTGCGCGAGGAGCTGGGGTTCGACGGGGTGATCGTCACCGACGGCATCGACATGCAGGCCATCGACTCCGCCTACGGCATGGCGCACGGCACCGTCCTCGCCGTCGCGGCGGGCGCCGACGCCATCTGCGTGGGCGGCGGCCCGTCGGACGAGGGCACCGTGCTGCGGCTGCGCGACGCGCTGGTCGCGGCGGTGCGGAGCGGCGAACTGCCCGAGGAGCGGCTGGCCGAGGCCGCCGCGCGCGTGCGCGCGCTGGCCGGCTGGACGCTCGGGGCGAGGGGGACCACGGGGCCGGGCGCGGCCGTACAGGAGGGGACCGCGCCCGGCACCCCGGTGGGCCTCGCGGCCGCGCGGCGCGCGGTACGGGTGACCGGCACGCCGGCGCCGCCCGCCGCCGGCGGGGTGTACGTCGCGTCCCTGAGCCCGGCGGCCAACATCGCCGTCGGCCCACGGACCCCCTGGGGCGTCGGGCCCGAGCTGGCGGAGCTGCTGCCCGGCACCGGGCACTCCGCGTACACCGAGGACGCGTACAGCACCGGTGCCGTGCTGGCGGCCGCCGGTGCGCGCCCGCTCGTCGTGGCGGTACGGGACGCGCACCGCCACCCCTGGATGGGGCGGGCGCTGGACGAGCTGGTAGCGGCGCGCCCCACCACGACGGTGGTCGAGATGGGGCTCGACCGGTCGCAACCCAGGGGCGCGGTCTACATCGCCACGTGCGGCGCCGCCCGCGTGTGCGGCCAGGCGGCGGCGGAGGTGATCGCCGGGCGCGCCCTCTGAGGAACGTTCACACACGAACGTACGGACAGCGCGACGGTGCCGGGCGGCCCTTGTGGGGCCTGCCCGGCACCGTCGTGTGCGGGTTTCTCCCGCGGGGCCGCTCTTACAGGCCCTGCCAGGCGGGCTTGGCCGCGTACGTGGCGCGGAAGTAGTCCGCCAGCTTCAGCTTGGACGCGGCCGCCTCGTCCACCACGACCGTGGCGTGCGGGTGCAGCTGCAGCGCGGAGGCGGGCACCACGGAGGCGACGGGCCCCTCCACGGCGAGCGCGACCGCGTCCGCCTTGTTCTCGCCCGTCGCGAGCAGCACGAGGTGCCTGGCCTCCAGGATCGTCCCGATGCCCTGGGTGATGACGTGGCGCGGCACCTGCTCGATGTCGCCGCCGAAGAAGCGCGCGTTGTCGACCCGCGTCTGCTCGGTCAGCGTCTTGATGCGCGTACGGGACGCGAGCGAGGAGCACGGCTCGTTGAAGCCGATGTGCCCGTCGGTGCCGATCCCGAGGAGTTGCAGGTCCACACCGCCCGCGGCGGACAGGGCGCGGTCGTAGGCCAGGCACGCGGCCCGGACATCGGCGGCGCTGCCGTCGGGCCCCATGAAGGAGTCCTGGCCGAGCCCGAGCGGCTCGACGACCTCGCGCAGCACGACCGAGCGGTAGGACTCGGGATGCCCCGAGGGCAGGCCCACGTACTCGTCGAGCTGGGCTATCCGCGCCGACGACACGTCGACCTCGCCCGCCTTCACCTTCGCGGTCAGCGCCCGGTAGACGGGCCCGGGCGTCGAGCCCGTGGCCACGCCCAGCAGGGCGGACGGCGCGGCGCGCAGCAGCGCGGCGATGCTCTGTGCGACGACCTCGCCGCCGGCGGCGGCGTCTTCGACGATGACGACTTCCACGCTCTCCCTGCCCATCCACGTTGCCGGGTCATAGCTGCCGGGCCGTACCGGGTCCACTATGTGGTATAGACCAATTTATCAGACCGGTACGCGCCGCCGGATGGCGGGGCCGCTTCCGCCCGTGGTCGACTGGGAGAACACCAGACGGCGTGGAGGCGGCACATGTCGCAGAGCGAGCAGCCCGGCGTGATCATGGCCGGTGAGATGGCGGAGCAGCCGGCGGTGCTGGCCCGGATCCTGGCCGAGGGCGCGACGTACATCCGGGGGACCGCGGCGGCGATCGCCGCGCGGCACCCCAGGTTCGTGCTGCTGTCCGCCCGTGGCACGTCCGACAACGCGGCGCTGTACGCCAAGTACCTGCTGGAGATCAGGCGTGGCATGCCCTGCGGCCTCGCCTCGATGTCCACCATCACCGCCTACGGGGCGCGCCAGGACCTCAGCGACGTCCTCCTGATCACCGTCAGCCAGTCGGGCGGCTCGCCCGACCTGGTGGCCTCGGCCCGCGCCGCACGCGAGGCCGGCGCGCTCACCCTCGCCGTCACCAACAGCCCCGACTCCCCGCTCGCCGCCGTCTGCGAGTTCCACATCGACGTCCTCGCGGGCCCCGAGAAGGCGCTGCCCGCGACCAAGACGTACACCGCGACCCTGCTCGCCCTCTACCTCTTCGTGGAGGGCCTCGGCGGCGGTGACGGCGACGCCGCCGAGGGCCTGCCCGGCCTCGCGGAGCGCGTAATCGCACGCGGGGCCGAGGTGCGCGAGCTCGCCGCCAGGTACCGGTTCGCCGAGCGCATGGTGATCACCTCGCGCGGCTACGGCTACCCGACGGCCAAGGAGGCCGCGCTCAAGCTCATGGAGACGAGCTACATCCCCGCCCTGTCCTATTCGGGCGCCGACCTCCTGCACGGCCCGCTCGCCATGGTCGACAACATCTCGCCGGTGATCGCCGTCGTCCCCGACGGCAAGGGCGGCGAGGTGCTGCGCCCGGTGCTCGAACGGCTGCGTGGCAGGGGCGCCGACCTGTTCGTCGTCGGGCCTCCCGCCGAGGTCGCCGCGGCGTCCGCGGGGTTCGTGCTGCCGACGGAGGGCGTTGCGGAGGAGGTCCAGCCGATCCTGGAGATCCTGCCGCTGCAACGGCTCGCGTACGAGGTGACGATCGCACGCGGCCAGGACCCGGACGCGCCGCGCGCGCTGGCGAAGGTCACCGAGACGCGGTGACGCGATCCGTGCCGTCGAGGTGCGCGCGGAGGAAGGCGCCGACCTCGTCCAGGGCCCCGGCCCCCTCGTCGAGCACGGCGGCGAAGCCCTGGAAGACGTGCGGGGCGCCGGGAAACGTGTGCAGGGTGACCTCCACGTCGTCGCCGGCCGCCTTCGCGGCCAGCCGGACGGCGTCGTCGAGCAGCACCTCGTACGACCCGGCCTGGACGAGCAGCGGGGGCAGCCCGCGCAGGTCGGCGAAGAGAGGGCTGGCGAGCGGGGATCGGGGGTCCGCGCCGGCGAGGTAGTCACCGGCCCGCGTGGCGAGCGCCCGCCGTGTGAGCGCCGGGTCGAGCGCGGCCCGCGTCTCGTGGCTGCTCCCGGACTGGGTGAGGTCGACCCAGGGGGAGAGGACGGCGGCCGCGGCGGGCCGGGGGAGGCCGGCCTCCTTGATCGCGACGAGCAGGGCCAGCGCGAGCCCGCCGCCCGCCGACTCGCCGCAGACGGCGATCTCCGTGGCCGGGACGCCGCGACCGAGGAGCCCGCGGTACGCCGCGAGCGCGTCGTCGACCGCGGCGGGGAACGGGTTCTCGGGCGCGAGGCGGTAGTCCACGGTGTGGACGGTCGTGCCGGTGCCGCGTGCCACGTCGGCCGCCAGGTTGACACTCGCCGCGGCGGACCCGAGCGCGTAGCCGCCGCCGTGGAAGTACAGCACCGCTCCCCGCGCCTCGCCGTCCCCGGCAGTGATCCCGATGGCGGGGACGCCGCCGAGCTCGGCGGCCGTGGTGCGGACGTCCTCGGGGACGGGGTGGGCGGCCATCATCTCGTCGAAGACGACGCGCATCGTGCGCGGGTCACCGCCCATGTCGAGCGGGGCGGCGCGGAGCAGCTCGATGACCGCGCCGAGCTGTGACTCAGCCATGGTGGCGCAGCTCCAGGACCTCGCCGAAGCCCATGCGCCGCACGAAGTCCGTGCGTGCCTCGGTGACGGCGGCGCTCGCCTCTTCGACCTTCGAGTCGGTGAGGTCGACGACGCTGCGGAAGGGGCGCTCGCCGTAGGGGAGGGCGAGGATCCGGGCGATCTCCTCGGCGACGACGACGGGATCGGCGTCGGTGCCGGGCGGGAACAGGCTCTCGGTGGCTGCCTCGTTGCGTGCGACCAGCGGGTCAAGGGCCGCGTACGCCTCGGCTACTGCGGTGCCGGATGCGCGTCCGGCCTTGGGGAAGTGGTCGGTGCCCTGCGTGAAGGCGCCGGGCATGACGATCACGGTCTCGATGCCGAATTGGGAGACCTCGTAGGAGGTGACCAGGGCGAGCGAGTCCATGGCGGCCTTGGAGACGACATAGGGGCCGAGGAAGGGCGGAGTGGTGACGGGGATGGTGCTGCCGACGTAGAGCAGGGTGCCGCGGCCGCGCCCGCGCAGGTAGGGCAGGACAGCGCGGTTGAGCCGCTGGACCCCCAGGGTGTTGACGTCGATGAGGCGGGCGATCTCCTCGGCGGTGAACGCCTCCACGTAGCCGACCAGCAGGTGGCCCGCGTTGTGTACGACCACGTCGAGCTCGCCGCCGTCGGCGGTCACCGCGCGGACGGCCGCGTCGGCCGACTCCTGGGACGTGACGTCGAGTTCGACGACGCGGAGGTCGGCGCCCTCCGCGGTGGCGAGGTCGCGCAGCTCCCGGGCACGGGGCGCGTTGCGGCCCTCGGGGTCGCGCATCGTGGCGAAGACGCGGTGCCCCGCGCGGGCGAGCGCCTTGGCGGTGAGGTTGCCGATGCCGGTGGCGGCACCGGTGATGAGGACAGTGGACATGGGGTCTCTCCTGATGTGTGTGCGCGTGGTGAATTGCGGCTGCCTTGCGGTTACGCGATGCCGCCGTTGGCGAAGAGGACCTGGCCGTTGATCCAGCGGCCGTCGGGTCCCGCCAGGAAGGCGACGGCGCCCGCGATGTCCTCGGGCGTGCCGAGCCGCTCCAGCGGGGAGGCGGCGCCCAGCCGCTCGATCAGCTCGGGGCTCTTGCCGTCCAGGAAGAGCGGGGTCGCCGTCGGCCCGGGGGCCACGGCGTTGACGGTGACGTCGCGGCCGCGCAGCTCGCGGGCGAGTACCAGGGTCATCGCTTCGACGGCGCCCTTGGTCGCCGCGTAAGCGGCGTACGTCGGCTGCTGGAGCCGGGTGATGGAGGTGGAGAAGTTGACCAGCGCGCCGCCTGGGCGCAGCCGCCGCGCGGCGAGCTGCGAGACGACGAACGTGCCGCGCACGTTGACGCGGTGCATCCGGTCGAAGGCTTCGAGCCCCGTCTCGGCCACGGGCGCGAGCAACATGATCCCCGCCGTGTTGACCACGACGTCCACCCCGCCGAAATGTTCCTCCGCGGCGTCGAACAGTGCCGTCATCGCCGTCTCGTCCGCGACATCGCCGGCCAGGGCGACAGCCTGCCCGCCGGCCTCCAGGATCGAGTCGACGACCTTCTGCGCGCGCTCGACGCTGCCTGCGTAGTGCACGACGACCGCCGTGCCCCGCGCGGCCAGCGTCCTGGCGACGGCGCTGCCGATTCCGCCCGAGCCCCCGGTCACGATCGCGACGCGGGTGGCGGACTGCTGGTTGGTGCTCATGATGATCCCTCTCGTCTTTGTGGACGATGAGTACACTAACAGCATATAGACCAGTCGTCCATATGTATGTGGTCGGTGGGTCCATATAATTGGCGGTGAGCCGCGCGGAGGCCGGGCGGGACGAGGAGGAGACGTATGGAGACGACGGACGCCGAGGGACCGGAGCCGGGGCCGGAGCCCACCCCCCTCAAGCCGGGGCGGGGACGGCGCAAGGCGGAGGACGTGCGCCACGCGACCCTGACCGCGGCGGCCGAGCTGCTGCTCGCCGAGGGCGTCCACGCCCTGACCTTCTCGAGGGTCGCCACACGCGCGGGCGTCAGCAAGATGACGCTGTACAAGTGGTGGCCCTCGCCCGGGGCCCTGGCCTTCGACGCCTACTTCAACGCCTTCCAGGCCACCCTCGAGTTTCCGGACACGGGCGATATCAGGCGCGACCTGACCACGCAGCTGAACACGTTCGTCGACCTGCTGAACCGCAACGGCTCCGTCGTCGCCGGGATCATCGGAGCCGCCCAGGGCGACGCCGACCTGGCCGAGGCGCTCTCGACGCACTACGTCACGCAGCGCCGTGCGCTCGCCGTGGCGCGCCTCACGCTCGCGCGGCAGGCCGGCCAGGTACGCGCGGACGCGGACCTGGAGGCGATCGTCGACCAGCTCTGGGGCGCCGTCTACCACCGGCTGCTGATGCCCGCGCAGCCGCTGAATCGTGAATTCGTCGACGCATTGATCGCCAACCTCTTCCAGGGGATCGCCGTCCCGGAGGCCCGGAAACCGGCGACGTGAGCCGCGTGCGGATCCCTGGACAGCGCCGAATGGTCTAGTCCACAATGGAACGGCAGAGCGTCCGCCCTTCACCGCACAGAAGGGCGGCACGCGGGGCCGGCGCTCTCTGCCCTGACCGCGTCGGCGCCCGGACACGGCCGCGGGCCCGCACACCCCCGGCCGTGGTGATCCCGGGCTGCGGTGCCAGGCGGGCTGAGGGTCCCGCTCGGTGCCGCGGCCCGCGGGTACCCTCGCCCTGTGCCCTCCATGAACGATCTCGTACGGCAGCACTCGGCGCTCGACGAGTCCGACCTCGAATGGCTGCACCTCCTCGTCTCCGAGTGGCAGCTGCTGTCCGACCTCTCCTTCGCCGACCTCGTGCTGTGGGTGCCCACACGCGACGGCACCCGCTACGTGTCCGTCGCGCAGATGCGCCCCAACACGGGCCCCACCTCCTACCAGGACGACATGGTCGGGCACCTCGTGCCGCGCGGCCGCAGGCCGCTGCTCGACGCGGCGCTCGACGAGGGCAGGATCGTGCGCGAGGGCGACCCCGAGTGGCGCGAGGAGGTGCCCGTCAGGGTCGAGTCCATCCCCGTGCGCAGGGACGGCCGGGTGCTCGGCGTGATCGCGCGCAACACCAACCTGCTGACCGTGCGCACCCCGAGCAGGCTGGAGCTCACCTACCTCCAGTCGGCGTCCGACCTCGCGCAGATGATCGCCGCGGGATCGTTTCCCTTTCCCGGCGAGCAGACCGACATGGACGCGTCCCCGCGCGCGGGCGACGGACTGATCAGGCTGGACGCGGACGGCATGGTCCAGTACGCGAGCCCCAACGCGCTGTCCGCGTACCACAGGTTGGGACTGGCGTCCGACCTGGTGGGACAGCACCTCGGCCGGACCACCGACGAGCTGGCCCCCGTACACGGCCCGGTGGACGAGGCGCTCGTCAAACTCGCCAGCGGCTACGCCCCGCGCCAGACCGAGGTGGAGAGCTCCGTCGGCGTGATCCAGCTGCGCGCGATCCCCCTCAAGCCGAAGGGCGACCGGATCGGCTCGCTCGTGCTGCTGCGCGACGTCACGGAACTGCGACGCCGTGAACGCGAGTTGATGACCAAGGACGCCACCATCCGGGAGATCCACCACCGGGTGAAGAACAATCTCCAGACCGTTGCCGCCCTGCTCAGGCTCCAGTCGCGGCGCATCGACTCCGCCCACGGCAGGGCAGCGCTCAACGAGGCGGTGCGGCGCGTGGGCTCGATCGCGATCGTCCACGAGACGCTGTCCCAGAACCTGGACGAGCGTGTGGAGTTCGACGAGATCGCCGACCGCGTACTCGCGATGGTGGCCGAGCTCTCACCCGCCGGAGCCGTCACCTGCCGGCGGACGGGCCGGTTCGGCATCCTCGACGCCGATGTCGCCACCCCGCTCGCGATGGTGCTCACGGAGGTGCTGCAGAACGCGCTTGAGCACGCCTTCGGGCCGGGGGAGCGTGGCAAGGTCGAAGTGAGCGCGGTGCGCGGCGAGGGCCCCGCCGGGGCGGGGCGCGGCGGCGTCCGCAACGGTGAGCGGCCCGAGGGCAGGCTGCTGATCACCGTGCGGGACGACGGGCGCGGGTTGCCGCCGGGTTTCGATCCGAAGCGGGCGGGCAATCTCGGGCTGCAGATCGTGCGGACGCTCGTCGAGGGGGAGTTGGGCGGCGCGTTCGACATGGTGCGCGCACCCGAGGGCGGGACCCAGGTCGTGCTGGACATACCGGTGGCGGCGTCGAAGTAACCCGCCGGCGCACAAGGCCATTGCGCCGTAATGGTGACGGACGGTCATGTCACGGACGGTCACGCCGCGGGTGCGCCCGTCCACCGCGGCGTGGATGGCGAGAGGACAGCGGGAGGACAGCAAAAGGCCCCGGACCGGTGTTCCGGTCCGGGGCTCTGCTCGAAGCTCACGATGAGATGCGCATCGGGGGTACTGCGCGCTGCTTTTCGGGGGCGGGGGTTGTGTGCGTACGCGGTGTACGCTCCGCCGGCCTCGGGCTCGTGGCAGGGGGCTTTCAGGCGCTGGCGTTGCGCGCCCGGTTGCGAGCGGCGCGGCGCTTCATCGCGCGGCGCTCGTCCTCGCTGAGGCCACCCCAGACGCCGGAGTCCTGGCCGGACTCGAGCGCCCACTGCAGGCACTGCTCCATGACGGGGCAGCGACGGCAGACGGCCTTGGCTTCCTCGATCTGCAGCAGCGCGGGACCGGTGTTGCCGATGGGGAAGAACAGCTCGGGGTCTTCCTCGCGGCAAACGGCGTTGTGACGCCAGTCCATGGCTGCTACCTCTCTTGGTATGACGTGCATGTGCTTGTGAATGTGAACGCTTTCACGAATCCCCCGACAAGTGAAGGGCCGAAAACACCGGTGAAGACCGGTGCGGTCCTGGTTCGAAGAGGGGTTCCGGTTCTCAGGGAGGCTGGTGTTGCGTGAGCCGTCCCGATCGCCATGTAGAGATTCGCAAACCTCGGCGGCGGATACAACCCCTTCCGGAAACTTTTTTTGGATTCCTCGGTGTCGACTAGGTCACAGCCGTACATCGATGGGGTGGACGCCAGCCTAAACGTTCGAGTGAAAGGATTTCGAGGGGTTTCACTCACACAATCACACGCAGTGCACGGCGTACGCCTGTGAACGTCACGCTCGTACGCAGTCCCAGATGGTCGCCGTCCATCTGAAGGGGCAGTGGCACCTTCGAATGCAAGGTGAAGTCCGTGAGGTCGTGCAGGGTCACCGCGTGCTTGCCGTGGAGCCCCTTCTCGGGGGTCGCGGCCAGCAGCTGGGTCGCGTAGCGGGTCGCCGACGGCAGCGAGAGCCGGGTGAGCCCGAGCACGTCGAGCGCGGTGTCGAAGGAGGCGCCCGGCACCCCGTACACCGGGCGATTGCCCAGGTAGGTCCACGGGGCGGTGTTGCAGACCATCGCCGTCACGAGGCCCGTCACCGGTTCCTCGCCGGGCCGGCCGAGGGTCAGCGTGCCGCCGGCGCGGTGCGGGTCGCCGAGGAACTGGCGTACCACCTGGCGCAGATAGAGGGCGTGCGTGGAGCGTTTCCCGCGCTCACGCGCCTGTTCGACCCGTCCCACCACACCGCCGACGAAGCCGAAGCCCGCGCAGAAGGTGAACCATCTGGGCGGCACGGCCTCATCCTCCGTGTCCGGCGTGCCGGACGCCAGGCCGAGCCCCACTGCGCGTTCGCGGCCGTCACGCAGCGCGTCCAGGATGGCGCCCGTCGCCTCGACGGCGTCGTTCGGCAGGCCGAGGGCGCGGGCGAAGACGTTGGTCGAGCCGCCCGGCACCACCGCGAGCCTGGGCAGGCCGGGCGCGGGACCCGCGTGCAGCAGTCCGTTCGCGACCTCGTTGACCGTGCCGTCACCGCCCAGCGCGACCACCAGCTCGATGTCGTCGGACTCCGCGGCCCGTCTGCCGAGGTCGCGCGCGTGGCCCCGGTACTGCGTCGTCACGGCCTCCAGCTTCATCTCGCTGGCGAGGGCGCGGATCAGCACGTCGCGCGTGCGGGCACTGGTGGTGGTGGCAGCCGGGTTGACCACGAGGAGTGCGCGCATGCTCGGCACATTACCGGCCGGACGCGGCGGGGGCAGAGCCCGGCCCCGCGGCGGCCGCTACCCTGCAAGGGTGAGCAGCAGCGGACGCACGAACCCCACCACACCCGGCACGGCAGCACCCAGGCCCACCCCCGAGACGGCTCCGCCCCGGCCTGCCAGGCTGACCGCCGCGGCGTGCCTCGCCGCACTCGAGGCGCTCGGGCTCTTCGCCGTCGGCGTCTACCTGCTCGTGGCCGGACTGAGCGGCAAACCGGACGATCCTGGCCAGGCCGAGGCGCTGGGCGTGACCGTGCTCGTCATCGGGCTGCTGCCGCTGATCGCCGCGCGCGGGTTGTTCGGGCTCCGCGGCTGGAGCCGCGGGCCCGCCATGATCACCCACGTCATCGCGCTGCCGATCGCGTACGCCCTGATGAGCTCGGGCGGGGCACTTGTCCCCGTGGGCATCGCGGTCGCGGCGGTCGCCGTGGCCGGGCTGGTCCTCCTGGTCAACCCGGCGACGACCGCGGCCCTCGGCATCCGCCCGCCGGGTACTCGCGAGAACGGCTGACGCGCGGCGGCGGCCGCGCGCCCCCTGCTTTCCGGCTCCGCCTGTCTACTCCTCGACCAGCAACCGCTCCCGCAGCTGCGCCAGCGTCCGCGCCAGCAGCCGCGAGACATGCATCTGCGAGATGCCGACCTCCTGGGCGATCTGCGACTGCGTCATGTTGCCGAAGAAGCGGAGTAGCAAAATCCGTTTCTCTCGCGGCGGCAGGTCCTCGAGCAGCGGCTTCAGCGACTCCCGGTACTCCACGCCTTCCAGCGCCTCGTCCTCGGCGCCCAGGGTGTCCGCCACGGCCGGGGACTCGTCATCCGTGTCCGGCACGTCGAGCGACAGCGTCGAGTAGGCGTTCGCCGACTCCAGGCCCTCAAGGACCTCCTCCTCGGAGATCCCGAGACGCTCAGCCAGCTCGTGCACCGTGGGGGAGCGGCCGTGCTGCTGCGACAGCTCGGCCGTCGCGGTCGTCAGCGACAGCCTCAGCTCCTGCAGGCGCCTCGGCACCCGCACCGCCCAGCCCTTGTCGCGGAAGTGCCGCTTGATCTCGCCGACCACCGTGGGCGTCGCGTACGTCGAGAACTCGACGCCGCGGTCCGGGTCGAACCGGTCGACCGACTTGATCAGGCCGATCGTGGCGACCTGCGTCAGGTCGTCAAGCGGCTCGCCCCGGTTGCGGAAGCGGCGCGCCAGGTGCTCGACGAGCGGCAGGTGCATCCGCACCAGCCGGTTGCGCAGGTCCGCGCGCGCGGCGGAGCCGTCGGGCAGCGCCCGCAGCTCGATGAACAGCGCCCGCGCGCCGCTCCTGTCGTGCGGATCGTGCGCGTCGTGCGTGTCTTCCGCGCCGTCGGCGCCCGCGCCGGCCCCGTC
Source organism: Streptomyces sp. NRRL F-5126 (assembly GCF_000721265.1). GTDB lineage: Bacteria > Actinomycetota > Actinomycetes > Streptomycetales > Streptomycetaceae > Streptomyces. The sequence goes on from NZ_JOFZ01000002.1 coordinate 98,500, forward strand.
GTCCCTCGCGGGGCCGTCGTCCTTGGCGTCTGCGTCGTCCTTCGCGGGGCCGGCGTCCTTGCGGTCCGTGCCGTCCTTGCGCGTCGCCTCGTCCGGCAGGGCCTCCTCCTCGCCTCCTCGCCGCTCGCTCATCCCGGCCGCCCGCTCCGCCCGCGCCTGCCCGACCGCTGCCTCCTGGCCCTCGTACCCGCCCTCGGGGTGGGGACGGGCGTGCTGCTCCGGTATGCCCGCGGGCGGCGCTGACCGCCGCACGGGGCCGGGGTGCCCACCGGGCAGCGCCGTGTGCTCCGCCGCTCCGCCCCCTGGGGCGCGCTCCTCGTCACGCACCGGCCCCTCCCCGTCGTTCACGCCGGGCCTGGGCCCTGGCCGCGCTGCTTGTACAGGCTGATCGAGACCGTCTGGTCGTCGGCCACCGACGAGTCGACCTTGCCCGCGAGTGCCGAGAGCACCGTCCAGGCGAAGGTGTCGCGCTCGGGCGCGCGCCCGTCGGTGGTGGGCGCGGCGACGGTCACCTCGAGGGAGTCGTCGATGAGCCGGAAGACGCAGCTGAGGACGGAGCCGGGCACGGCCTGCTGGAGCAGGATCGCGCACGCCTCGTCCACCGCGATGCGAAGGTCCTCGATCTCGTCGAGGGTGAAGTCCAAGCGCGCCGCGAGGCCGGCCGTGGCCGTACGCAGCACGGAAAGGTAGGCACCCGCAGCGGGCAACCGGACTTCCACGAAGTCCTGGATCCCGGGTTCGCCTGCGATCTGGGACACCCTCACCTCCAAGGTGACACAAGCTTCTCGGGCGCCCCGGTGTCACCGACACCGGGGGCCACGCGGTACGTGGGTCGTACGCGCCGGTCTGGACTGGCGACGCTACCGCGCTCCATAGTGCCCTGTCGCAGGGCCCTGTCCGACCGGTGTGACTCATGGTAGGTCCTTGAGCACGCAAAGTGGCCAGACCTGTGCCGGACCCAAAAGGGAACCCCCGGCGGACGGTTGACGTACCCACCGCACGCGCCGCCGAACCGTTCGAAGGGCGCGATATGCGGCACACGCGCGTGCGCACGCTGGTGCGCCCACGCGCGCCCGGGTCGGGCGGTCATCGCGCGTCGGTCATCGCGCGTCGGTCACACCGGATCCGGCGGACCCGTCACGACGGCTGCGACGGAAGTGCCGGGAGCGAACTCGCCCGCCGTCACCATGGCGGTGAGTCCATAAAGCAGTTTGGCGACATAGGTACGTTCAAGGCTGATCCCGTGCTCCTCCTCGAAGGCCGCCGCGAAGGCCGCGAGCTCCGGCGTGGAGCGCGCGAAGCCACCGCAGTGGAAGCGGTCGTCGACGCTCCACGCGCCCCGCTCGCCCCCGAACGCGTCCCGCTGCAGCCGCCGCACCTCCCGGCCGAGGAAGCCGCCGCGCAGCGCGGCGACCCCGAGCGCACGCCTGCCCGGCGGCAGGCCCGCGGCCAGGCCCGCCAGCGTGCCCCCCGTACCGACGGCGACCGCCACCACGTCGGCCTCGTCGCACAGCTCGCGCCCGAGTTCCACGCAGCCGCGCACGGCGGCCGCGTTGCTGCCGCCCTCGGGCACCACGTACACCCTGCCGAGTGCCCGGCCCGCGCCGGCGCGGGCGTCGTGGAGCAGCGCCGCGAGGATCCCGGGCTCCGCCTTGCGCCGGTACGTGGCGCGGTCCGTGAAACGCAGGACCATGCCGTCCGCGGCGCAGCGTGCCAGCGACGGGTTGAGCGGCCGGCGCGCCAGTTCGTCGCCGCGTACGACGCCGACGGTGGCGAGGCCGAGCAGCCGGCCGGCCGCGGCCGTGGCACGCAGGTGGTTGGAGTACGCGCCGCCGAAGGTGACCAGGGTGTCCGCGCCCTCGGCGCGCGCGGCGGACAGGTTCGGCGCCAGCTTGCGCCACTTGTTGCCCGGCATGTCCGGATGGATCAGGTCGTCGCGCTTGAGGAGCAGCCGCACGCCGCGCGCGGTGAACCGTCCGTCCGCGACCGGCACGAGCGGTGACGGCACGAGCGGTGACGGCGGGAGCGGCGACGGCGGGTGGGGCGCGCTTGTGCGGGAGGCGCGCCCTCCGGCTGGTTCCGGCGCGGCCGGGTCGTTCGGTGTCACGCCTCCCATTGTCCGCGGCGCGTGCGCCGCGCCGTGATGCACGACCGATTCCCCTGATGTGCCCGCTCCAGTCCCACTCGTTTGTGTAATGGCGCTGTGACGCTCCGCGCTGAAACCCTTCTCGTGCAGGCCAGTACATGATCGAAGGGGAGTCTTCATGTCGGTTGCTGATGAGGTCCGTACCGAGCAGTCGCAGTCTCAGCAGAGTCTGGGTACGGCCGCCGCGCGGAACCTGGCGACCACCACCAAGTCGGTTCCGCAGATGCAGGAGATCACCTCCAGGTGGCTGCTGCGGATGCTGCCGTGGGTGCAGGTGCAGGGCGGCACCTACCGGGTCAACCGCAGGCTGAGCTATTCGGTGGGGGACGGGCGGATCACGTTCGTCCAGACCGGCGGACGCGTCGCGGTCATCCCGGCGGAGCTGGGCGAGCTGCCCACCCTGCGCGACTACGGCGACGAGGAGGCGCTGACAGAGCTGGCCAACCGCTGCGAGCAGCACGAGTACCAGACCGGCGAGGTGCTGGCGACCCGCGGCGAGGACGCCGACCGGGTCTTCCTCCTCGCGCACGGCAGGGTCGAGAAGATGGGGCAGGGCCCCTACGGCGAGGAAGCCGTCCTCGAAGTCCTCGCCGACGGCGCGTACTTCGGCGACCAGGCGCTGGTCGACGGCGACGCGAAGTGGGAGTACACGACGCGCGCGGCGACCACGTGCACGGTGCTCGTGCTGACGCGCCGTGACGTGCTCAACCTGGCGGAGCGCGCCGACTCCCTGGCCGAGCACCTGCGCTCCCAGGCGTCGCTGCCGCGGCAGCGGACCAACAAGTACGGCGAGGCGGCGATCGACCTGTCCGCGGGCCACGTCGGCGAGGCGGTCGTGCCGCACACGTACGTCGACTACGAGAGCGCGCCGCGCGAGTACGAGCTGAGCGTGGCGCAGACCGTGCTCAAGGTGCACAGCCGCGTCGCCGACCTGTACAACCAGCCGATGAACCAGACCGAGCAGCAGTTGCGGCTCACGGTCGAGGCGCTGCGAGAGCGCCAGGAGCACGAGCTGGTCAACAACGCGGAGTTCGGCCTCCTGCAGAACTGCGACTACGGGCAGCGGCTCCAGCCGCACGACGGCGTGCCGAGCCCCGACGACATGGACGAGCTGCTGTCCCGCCGCCGCGGCTCGAAGCTGTTCCTCGCGCATCCCAAGGCCATCGCGGCGTTCGGCCGCGAGTGCAACAAGCGCGGCCTGGTGCCGGAGAGCGTCGAGGTCGCCGGACACCATGTGCCGGCCTGGCGCGGCGTGCCGATCTTCCCGAGCAACAAGATCCCGATCTCCGACGCGCGCACCACGTCGATCATCTGCATGCGTACCGGCGAGCAGGAGCAGGGCGTCGTCGGCCTGCAGCAGGCCGGCATCCCGGACGAGATCGAGCCGAGCCTGTCGGTGCGCTTCATGGGCATCGACGAGCAGGCGATCATCTCCTACCTGGTGACGGCCTACTACTCGGCCGCCGTCCTCGTGCCGGACGCCCTCGGTGTCCTGGAGAACGTGGAGGTGAGCCGCTGGCGGTGACGGTGGGTGATGCGAGGGGGCGGACCGGCCGCGGCACGAGCCCGCCGGCCGGCCGGTCCGCCCCCGCTCGCGAGGCCGTCCCTACTCACCACTCAGCCGTCACGCGGGCCCGTGGCACGCGCGTGCACAGGAAAGCGATCTCTATGACCATGACAAGCCCGGCCGCCGCGACCGAGGGCGAGGAGGCGGTGGCGCTCCTGGCGCGGGCCCGCGGCGTCGTCGACCCCGAACTGCGCGCTGCCGTCGCGTCGCTGCCGGAACCGATACGCACGGTGGCCCGCTACCACTTCGGCTGGGAGGACGAGCGCGGCAGGCCGTCGTCCTCGGGCGCAGGCAAGGCGATCAGGCCCGCGCTCGTCCTCGCCGCCGCGCGCGCCCTCGGCGCCGACCCGCTCAGCGCGGTGAGCCCCGCGGTGGCGGTGGAGCTCACCCACAACTTCACGCTCCTCCACGACGACGTCATCGACGAGGACCCCACGCGCAGGCACCGCCCCACGGCCTGGACCGTCTTCGGCGTCCCCGACGCGGTCATCAGCGGGGACGCGCTGATGTCCCTCGCCACCAAGGTGCTCGCCGAGAGCCGCCACGCGGCGGCCACCGCCGCGGTGGCCCGGCTCTCCGACTGCGTGATCGAGCTGTGTGCTGGACAGCAGACGGACTGCGCCTTCGAGGAACGCGCACCAGACGAGGTCACGGTCGACGAGGTCCTCGCCATGGCCACGGCCAAGACCGGTGCACTGCTGGGCAGTTCCTGCGCTCTCGGCGCGCTCTACGCGGGCGCGGGCGACGAGGCCGTCGCGGCGCTCGACGCGTTCGGCAGGGAGGCGGGTCTCGCCTTCCAGCTGATCGACGACCTGATCGGAATCTGGGGCGACCCCGAGCGCACCGGCAAGCCCGCCGGCGCGGATCTTGTGGCGCACAAGAAGTCCCTCCCCGTGGTGGCGGCGCTCGCCTCGGGCACCGAGGCCGCCGAGGAACTGGCCGAGTTGTACCGTCGGCCGATGGACGCGGAGGGGGTGCGCAGGGCGGCGGAGGCCGTCGAGCGCGCCGGCGGGCGCGACTGGGCCCAAGTCCAGGCGGCGGAACGGATGGCGCGCGCGGTGCACGAGCTGTCCCGCGCCGTGCCGGACCTCGCAGCGGCGGGCGACCTGCTGGCACTGGCCGAATTCGTCACGCGCCGCACGCGGTGAACGGGCAGTGTGTCAGGCCGGAGACGGCTCCGGACGTGGGGGTGGTCCGCCGGATGGGGCCGTCGCTGTTGTGAATCGGTGCCCCGACCGGCACAGGAAGATCGATTGGCGCTACAGTCCGCGCCATGACAGCGGAGTCGAGAGACACATGGGCGGGTTGGTACAGGGACCGCCAGGGCCCGGAGGCGATCACGATCACCTCCGAGGACGGCCGGGTGCACACCGAGGTCCGCGGCGTCGAGTACCAGGGGGACGATTTCGCGACGCTCCGGTCCGTCGGCGCCGGTGCGGAACTGGCCTCCTGCGTGCTCGAGTGGGACATGCCCCTGGCGGTGACGGCCGCCGAGGACACGCAACGGGCCACGCTCAGCTGCCTCTTGACGCTCGGCGACAAGGGGCCTGAGCTGTCGCTCACGCTGCACTGGGGCGGTGCCGCCTACGACTCGGGCATCGCGGGCGGCGGCTTCCGTGAGGCGCTCGGCCGCATCGGCCGTCAGCTGCCCGCCGGCACGGAGCTCGCCGGCAGGACACTGGTCGGCGCCTGACCGGTCACTGGCCCGCCGGGCTCATGGCGCGGCGGCCGGACCGTCGTCGTGGACCACGTACGCCTCCTCGACGTCCACGGCGCGGAACCCGGCGGCCACCAGCGCCGCGAGCAGCTCCTCGAGCCGTGCCCTGGCGCCCCGCCGGCCCACACCCGGTGCGCGCTGCACGAGCAGCCGCTCCTGCACTCCCCGCGCAGGCACGGCGCGGGCCAGTCGTGACAGCCGAGCCGAGCAGCCGCCGGCGGCGCGCACGAGCCGGCCGGTCTCGTAGGGGATGGCCGCGCGCACCGTCACGCGGTGGGCGAACCACCGGCAGGGGAACGCCGCGGCCTCGGCATCCGACTGCGGCACGCCCTCGTTCCACGGCGCTGCCTCGATACGCGTCCTGACGACGCGGAACCCGTCGCGGGCCAGGCGCCCACCCCACTCCTCGGCGCGGGCGCGCTGTGTCGCGAGGTCCCCGGCACACTCCCGTACGACGGTGGGCCGCCCGGCGGTGCGCCCCCGGTCGAGCACACCGCCCTCGACCAGGAACCCGTGCTCCCGCGCCCACGCCGATGGCTCGCGCCCGATCCCGATCCCGAGCGTGAAGCGCAGCGAGAAGTCCCCGACGATCTGCCCGGCTGCGAGCCGGTGCGGGGAGGAGGAGCCGATGTCCATGGCGCAAAATACCAAGGAACCCGCCGCGTCAGGGTCCACTCGTCGATCCCACGACCCATAACAACTGGCCCTGTCGCCACCGGCTGTGAGAACAATGCTCCCACCGGTTCCGCTGTCCGAGAAGGAGCACCATGGCCGAGCGCGCGATCGTCAGCGGGTTGTTCCCGCCGCCCGGGTACGCCCACACCGCCGTCGTCGGCAGTGGGCGGCGGCTGGTGTTCCTGGCCGGGGCGGTCCCCCTCGACACGGACGGCGCTCTGGTGGGGAAGGACGACTTCGAGGCGCAGACGCGTCAGGTCCTCGCGAACCTGGAGGCGGCGCTGGCCGCGGAAGGCTGCGCGCTCGCCGACGTCGTGGCGACACACGTGTACGTGGTGTCAGGGCACACGCAGGACCTCACCCGCGTGTGGGAGGTCGTGCGGGCGTCGGGGCTGACGCTCGGACCGCACACGTCGACGCTGCTCGGTGTGGGCTGCCTCGGCTACCCCGGGCAGCTCGTCGAGATCACCGCGGTCGCCGAGGCGCCCGAAGAACCGGGGCCCGGCGCGGCGTGACGGTGTCGCGTGCCCCTCGCTGTCACAGCTTGCGCGTGTCGCGCGGCTCGGCGAAGGGCTCATCGCCGGGTGGATGGCCGCCCCCGATGGCCCGTTGGCGTTCGGACTCCACGTTCAGTACCAGGCCGAAGAGGATCGCGATGTTGGTGATCCACAGCCAGATCAGGAAGATGATGATCCCGGCGAAGGTGCCGTACGTCTTGCTGTAGCTGCTGAAATTCGCGACGTAGAAGGCGAACGCCACCGAGGCGATGATCCAGATCACGACGGCCACCAGGCTGCCGGGCGTCACCCAGCGGAAGCGCCGCTTGACGTTGGGGGCGCCCCAGTACAGCAGCGCGATGGCCAGGCTGACCAGCAGGACCATCACCGGCCACTTGGCGTAGTTCCACGCGGAGACGGCCGTGTCGCCCGCGCCGAGGACGTTTCCCGCCTTGCGCGCCAGGGTGCCCGTGACGACCACGCCGAAGGCCGTCAGCGCCAGCAGGACGATCACCGCGACGGTGATGCCGAAGCGCACCGGCAGTGCTTTCCACGCCGGCCTGCCCTCGGCCATGTGGTAGACGCTGTTGGACGTGCGCATGAAGGCGGCCACGTACCCCGAGGCGGACCACAGCGCGAGGATGATGCCGATCGCGAGCGCGACGCCGGCCTTGCCCTGGCCGCCGCCCAACTGCTTGAGCACGGACGTCAGGACGCCGTGCACCTGGCCTGGCGCGACGGACGCGACGTTGTCGACGAGCGGCTGGATCGCCGACTTGCCGATCAGGCCGAGGATGGAGAGCAGCGCGAGCGCGGCGGGGAAGAGCGCCAGCACGCCGTAGTAGGTCAGGGCTGCCGCCTTGTCCGTCAGCGCCTCGGCCTTGAACTGCCTGCCGGCACGCTTCAGCACGTCCTTCCAGGACCGCTTGGGCAGGTCCCCCGGCCCCTTGGCCGTGCTCCCGCCACGCCCCGCGCCGCCGGCCCTTCCGCCCCCACCGCCGCTGTCGTGCGGCCGGTCGGATCCCTCGGATCGTGCCATGACTCCTCCGTCACCTCCGCCCTCACCGGATGGACCCGGGGGCGCCCGCCACAGAGCAGCGACGCTAGGGCGGCGGACGGGCGATGCCGGTGACCCGGGATCCACCTCACGACGAGGTCACCCGCACGGAGCAACGCGTCCCGCGGTCGACGACGGCTAGGGCGACGCCTGTGCCACGCGGGCCACACCCGCGTACACGCCCGCGTCCGAGTACGCGGGGCCGGGGGTGTCGCGGAACCACCGCGAGACGGTGACCAGACCCGGCTCGACGAGATCGAGCCCGTCGAAGAAGCGCGCACACGCGGCGCGGTCACGCGGAACGAGCTGCATACCGCCGCGGCGGTACGCTTCGATCACCTCACGCGCGCGCTCGGCGTGCAGGTCGGACGCGGCGTGCGACAGCACGAGGTGGCTGCCGGACGGCAGCGCCCGCACGAGTTCGGCGACCAGCGCGTGCGGGTCGCAGCTGTCGGGCAGGAAGTGCAGCAGCCCGATCAGGGACAGGGCGACGGGCCGCCGCAGGTCCAGCGTCGCGCGGGCGCCTTCGAGGACGGCGGCGGTCTCGCGTACGTCGGCCTGCAAGTGCCCCGTGACGCCGTCGGGGTGGCTGACGAGCAACGCCTCGGCGTAGCGCAGCACAATGCGGTTGTTGTCGACGTACAGCACCCGTGCCGCCGGGTTCACGCCCTGGGCTATCTGGTGCAGGTTCGGCTCGGCGGGGAAGCCGGTGCCGATGTCCAGGAACTGGTCCACGCCCTGCCGCGCGAGCCACTCCACGGCCCGGTGCATGAACGCCCGGTTCTGCCGCGCCCCTTCGCGCGCAAGCGCGGGCAGCCGCTCGCCGACCTCGCGGTCGACGCGGTAGTGCTCGTTACCGCCGAGAAGGTAGTCGTACACCCCGGCGGTGCGAGGTCTGCTGCCGCTGTCGATCGCCGCGTTCGGCGTGCCCGTCATGGCGCCTGACCTTACGTCAGTGCCGAACACGAGCGCGAGCCTTGTGCGGTACTAAATACCGCTTTCGCCACCGCGCGGCGGCGCGGGGAGTCCCCAGAGGGGGGTGACAGCTGGTGATCAACATTGTTAGGCTGCTGAGAATGAACACATTCTCCGCTTATGGATTGGGGGAATCGTCGTCGCAAGGTGAGTGCTGATGGCACATCACCACGCGAACGACATTCCAGCCCACTTGTTGATGTGGCGGCGTGTGCGCGAGTACGCGGTGCCGCCCTCCATGATCGAGACTGCGACCGCGCGACGCGAGGTCGGTGACTGGGCAGGGGCGTGTGCCGCCGCCAGGATCGACGTCGATCTCGATCTGCGCGCCGTGCGCGACCGTCACGGTACCGAACTCGTCACCCGCCTTCGGGCGGACCTTCGTAGGCTGGCGCCGGATCTGCTCCGCTGGCACATGCCCAGAATCGCTCCCGACGGACGGCTCAGGCCCGGCCTCACCACTTCTCTGGCCGGTTACCGCGGTTTCGGTCCCGCGACGCCGCAACTGGTCATACGGACGCCACCGGCCTGGGCGGACGGCGGACAGCGGATGTCCTTGGCCCTGTGGGAAGGCCGACCAGGGGATGGTGCCTGCCGACACCATCCGCACCCGCATCCCGACCGGCGCTTCCGGCTCGACCTGCACCGGCATCTCTGGGACGCCTCGCTGAGCGGTGAACTGGCGTGGCGATGCGGTGTGCGAGGGGCGCTGCCCGCAACACCTCGATCGATCCTGCCGGACCGATCCGTCCGCCCGTCTTCCGGGTGGGCGGTGACACGGTGGGCCGCCGAGGCGGAGCTGCTGATCCGCGCCGAGGGACGCTTCTCTCCCGCCTTCGCCGTACGGCTCGGCGGTGGTGGCCACACCGTTTTCGAACTCGTAGCCCCGGACGTCAGCCATGTCCCTGCCTTCCGGCCGACGCGCGCGGTGCTCCCGCCCCAGGAGATCGCGGCGCTGCCTCTGCTGCCGGAGGCGGCGGCCCGGACCCTCCCGGATCTGGCGCTGGTGCGGGCCGGCCTTGTCGCGCCCGGGCGCCTGCATCCACTCGTCGCCTCAGCGCTGGGGGTGTCGGGCCACGCACCGGTCGATGGGCCGATGCCCGGGCCCGACGACCCCCACCGGGTGGAATGCCGGGACGAGATCCACCGGATCGCCCTCCGCGAAGGCGTGCTGACAGCGGTCGACCACGACCCGGAGCAACTGCGGCGGGAGAACCTGCTGGTAGCACTCGGCGGACCGCCGCTGCCCTGTCTGCGGGCGATCGCCGCGGCGCATCGCGAGCCCGAGGCACTGGCGGCGGTCCGTGAGCGGCTGGGCCACGGCGACATCGCCGGGGCGCTGACCGTGATCGAGGGGCTGCTCGGCCCCCGTGCGATTCTGCGGGACGGGCCGCTGCGAGACGAACTGCGATCGGTCGCGGCGCGACTCGTCGAACACGGCCTCTTCCGCTCGGGTCTGGCGGCCGCGCCACCCGGTCACGGGGCGGCCAAGGACGGGAACGCCCCGGTCGTGGGGCACACGCTTGCGGGCCACCGACCCCGGCTCGACCGCCGCACGGATCGCGCGACGCGCGCCAAGCGCAACAGCCGGAGCCGTCCGCGTACCGGCCTGTTCCACTGAATCACTGCCTGCCCCCGCGCTCTTACCGCGATGCGCGTGTCGCGCCGTTCGCACACCACCCACCGGGACGGGCTTTCCCGTGCCCACAACACGCCTCAGGTGATGCTCATGACCACCAGTGTCCTTTCATCCGCCACGCTCCCGACCGTCAATACGCCGGGGCCCACTGCCGGACCGTCCAAAACCGGAACCGGAACCAACCTCGGCCTCGCCGATGACCTCCTGGCCCTGCTCCGCACGACCACCACCGAGCAGCGCCCCGACGAGCAGCTCGAAGCGCTCACCCTGGCTGTCACGGCCGACCTGCCCGTTCTGCTGTGGGGTGAGCCGGGCATCGGCAAGACCGCGGCCCTGACACACCTCGCCGCCTCACTCGGTCTGCCACTGACGACCGTGGTGGCCAGCGTCCATGAGCCGTCCGACTTCTCCGGCCTGCCCATCGTGGGCGACGATCCGGCAGCGCGCGGGGTGCCCATGGCTCCGCCCCAATGGGCCGTGGAGCTGGCGCGGGCCGGGCGGGGGCTGCTCTTTCTGGACGAACTCTCCACAGCTACCCCGGCCGTCCAGGCCGCACTGCTCAGGATCGTCCTCGAGCGGCGGGTCGGTGAGCTGCAACTGCCTCCCGGAGTAAGGATCGTGGCTGCCGCGAACCCGCCCGCGTCGGCGGCGGACGGATGGGAGCTGAGCCCGCCCTTGGCCAACCGCTTCGTGCACCTGCACTGGGTGCACGACCCGCAAGTGGTGGTGCGCGGGCTGGGTGGGGTTTGGCCACGGGCGGAGCTTCCCCGGCTCGCGCCGGAGTCGCTCACCGAGGCGGTGGCCTTCGCCCGGCGCGCGGTCTGCGGCTTTCTGAAGGTGCGGCCCACACTGATCCATCGGCTGCCGAGTACGGAGACACGGCGCGGCGGTGCCTGGCCCTCACCCCGGACCTGGGAGGCGGCGCTGATCCTGCTCGCCTTCGGCACAGCAGCCTCCGTTTCCCGGGAGGTGCTTGCGCTGCTGGTACGTGGCGCTGTGGGCGACGGGCCGGGGCTTGAGTTCCTCGCCCACCTGGATCGGATGGATCTGCCGGACCCGGAGACTCTGCTCGCCGACCCGCGCTCCGCCGAACTCCCGGAGCGGGGCGATTTGCGGCAGGCTGCCCTGGACGCAGTGGTGGCCGCTGTCGGTGCGCGCCCGAGGAGAGACCGGTGGGAGGCGGGCTGGGCGGTGCTGGTGCGGGCGCTGGAGACCGGCGCCCCTGACCTCCTGGTCGCCCCGGCGACGGCACTGGCCGCGTTGCGGCGTGACGACTGGGAAGTACCGGAGGCAGTGGACCGGCTGGCTGGGATCGTCGATCTCGCTCGTCGGGCAGACCGATCGGTGGGACGGGCCGTGGCGTCCACCAAGGCCGGACGTGCGACGGGTGCACGCCGATGACGGGATCCGCGAAGCGCCCGCTGCCTCGCCCGATGTCCCGGCCCGAGCCGCTGCGCCCGGAGGGAGCTGCCCTGCCCGCGCCTTCGGCCGGCCCCGATGAGCAGGCCGTAAGGCCCGGGCTCCCACTGGACACCGGGAAGTTGCTTGCTGCCAGGCTGCACGCGGTGAAGGTCCGTCCCTACCTGGCCGACGCGCTCTTCGCGCTGCACGTGGTGGAGGACCGGTCGGTGCCGACGATGGCCGTGGACACCCACTGGCGCTGTTACGTGTCTCCTGGCTTCGTGGCGCGTACCCCGGTGGAGGAACTGGCGGGCGTGTGGGTGCATGAGGTTTCCCACCTGCTCCGGGACCATCATGGGCGAGGTGAGCGGTATGCACGGGAGCACGAAGACCACGGGCCGGACAGAGGCGGCGAGAGCGAAAGCAGGCCGGACGAACGCTGGGGGAGACTGCGACGCAATATCGCCGCCGACTTCGAGATCAACGACGACATCTACGGGGACGGCCTGCCCCTGCCTGCCGGGGCGGTCCTCCCGTCGCTGCTGGGTTTGCCGGACGGACTGCTGATGGAGGAGTACCTGCGGACGGCGTCAATGTCCGGTCTCTCCCCGGACCTTGCCTGGCTCGACTGCGGCAGCGGCGCCGACGGCGCGAACCGGCCGTGGGAGCTGGGGCCCGGTGGGGCACACGGGCTGAGCACACATCAGTGTGACGCGGTCCGCTTCCGGGTGGCGGAGGGAATCAGGGGCAGACCGGGCAGCGCACCGGCAGGATGGCGGCGATGGGCGGACGAGGCGTTCCACCCTCCCCAGCCATGGCGGCAGTTGCTGGGGGCAGCGGTCCGCTCGGCGGCGGGCGCCCCGGGCGCGGGGGAAGACCACACCTACCGGCGCCCCTCCCGCCGCTCGGCCGGACTGCCGGGAGTGGTGTTGCCGAGTCTGCGCCGTACGCCGCCCCGGGTCTGCGTCGTGATCGACACCTCCGGATCGGTGAGTGACGCGGAGTTGGGCAGCGCATTGCTGGAGGTGGCGGAGATCTCGCGGGCGGTCGGCGGGCGGCGCGACCTGGTCTCAGTCATCTCCTGCGACGTGGCGGCGAGAATCGCCGTCCCGCTCTGCCGTGCGGAAAGCATCGAACTGGTCGGCGGCGGGGGCACGGATCTGCGCTCCGGGTTCGCCCGGGCAATCCGTTCCAATCCACGCCCGGAAGTGATCGTCGCCCTGACAGACGGCCAGACACCGTGGCCGGCCGCGCGGCCGCCATGCCGCACCGTCATCGGCCTCTTCCCCCGCCCGTCCTGTGCCGTGAACGAAGAGGACTACGTTCCGGACGTCCCGCCCTCGTGGGCGCGAGTCGTCACGATCTGCTGAGATCCGGCGTGGCGCCCGGCCGGCAACTCCCTGTCCCAGCGCATCGGGTACATCACCCCAGGTGACGCCCCTGCCGTCCCGGGCTGCCCGGGACAGCGCCCTCGCCTCAGCCGGCCGCTCGCTTTCCGAGCGCCGTGACCGACCACTGGAGGGCCGGTGCCAGCGGTTGCGGTGACGGCCAGTCGTTGATCAGTGCGAGCAAGCGCAAGTACCGGTCTCGGCGCGGGTCGTGTGCGGTCGTGAGCCGCTGCAGCAGCAGGCGGCGCAGACCGCCGTCGTCCGGGCGGCCGAGGGCGCTCGCGCAGTGTGCTGTGAGCGCCGCGACGACGCGGTCCGCCTCGGGGGACTCCGGGGCGATGCCGGAGTCGACGGCCGCTGTCGCATGGTCGCGGACGATCGCCACCACGCCGGGGTGCGGTGGCGCGGAGGCGTCGGCGGGCGTATCGGGCACGTCGGACGCGTGGTCCTCCGCCGCACGTCGCAGACCGGCGCGGAAGTCCGGGTCCTGTGACAGCTCCGCCAGCTCCACCCATGCCTCGACCTGCTCCTCCGTCGGGTCGGTGGGGAGCTCGGGCGTCATCGAGCGCCGCGCCGCGGCATGGCGGGCAGGCGCGCGGTCGTCCGTGAGGACCGCGTCGAGGAAGCCGTCGATCAGCCTCAAACGTCCGGATTCGGTGAGCTGGGCAAGGCGGTGCATCCGTTCTATCTCCTCGGGGCGTGATCCGCGTGCGACCGCTGCTCTGAGCACCGCACGCCGCACGCGCAGGACGCCGATCCGCGCGTCCAGCGCGGCGGCGTGCTGCGCCGCGACCTCGCCGAGCGTCAGCTCCCGGTCGACGACGCGCCGAATCGCGTCGAGGCCGAGCCCCAGTTCGCGCAGCGTCCGCACCAACGCCAGTCGCGTGGCGGCGTCCGCGCCGTAGCGGCGGTATCCGGCGGGCGTGCGGCCGGCCGGCGCCACGATGCCGCGGTCCGAGTAGTAGCGGATGGTCTTGACCGTCAGCCCGGTGCGCCGGGCCAGTTCACCGATCGAGCAGAGAGCGTCGCCTTCCATGGCCCCACTCTCGTGCCTCCCCCGGCGGGAGACTCAAGCCGGTGCCCCGCCCACCACTGCCCCGCACGCCGGTTCGGCTCTCGCGCTGGTCAGCAGTACGGCGGCTGGTTGGTCAGCGAGGCCGCCACGCGCATCCAGATGCCGAAGAGCCGGTACAGGCCGGGCAGCGCGCCCTGCGCCTGTACTGTCCGGCTGTCCGTCGAGGCGACCCCCGGGATGCCCAGCAGGGTGGACGCCACGGACGCCGACTGCCAGCGGACGGCGAGGGTGGACGAGGCCGAGGCGGGTGCCGGGGCAGGCGGCAGTTCGGACAGGGCGGAGGCGACGGCCTCCTCGATGGCCGTACGTGCCTCGTGCGCCGGACGCAGCTCGGCCGCGAAGCGGTCACGCGCGCGCTTCACGGCCACGGTGGCGACAGAGGCGTCCCAGTCCGCCATTTCCGCGCATGCGCGGTCGTCGCCGGTGAGGACCGCCACCGGCACCCCGACGGCGGCCGCGGTCTCGTGGGCCAGCCCGATCTCGCCCACGGGGCGTCCGTCAAGCCAGATGTCCTCGATTTCGTGCCCCATGAAGCTGTGGCTCAGCACGCCGAGTGCTCCGGCCCGCGAGTGGTACCCGACGAGGACCGCGGCGTCGTGTTCGGGGGCGAGGCCTTCGAGCATTCCCATCTGCTTAGGCTTGCCGCGGATCAGGCGGGCCGCCGGGTGCAGGGCCTCGGGCAGGATGTTGCGCATGGGGCCGTGCGCGTCGTTCACGGTGATGTCCGTGGCGCCGGCCGTGACGGCGCCCCTGATGGCAGCGTTGACGTCCTCCGCCATCATCTGCCGCCCCCGCTCGTAGTCCTGCCCGCCCGGCTGGACGTCGCCGGAGTCGACGAGCCCCGTGATGCCTTCCATGTCCGCGCTGATGTAGATCCGCATGCCGCGTGCTCCTCAACCTTGATCGTTACGGAGACGTCCGAAGCCGCACGCTCGGTTCCCTCACGTCGAGAACATCAGGGATCATCGAGCGCATGCTCCCGGATGGCTGGCACCTCACCGAAGACGTCGACGACTTCCTCGTCCGAGCCGGGGAGTTCCTGGGCTCACGCCCCGCCCTGCACAACATGTCGCTGACGGACATCGAGAAGCTGCGGATGCGCAAGGCGGCTGGACGCGAAGCTCGATGCGCCGTCTTCGGCCGGTTGGAGTCAGGAGCAGAGGTACATGCCGCTTTCTGTCTCACTCCCCGCGGCCGTCTCGGCCTCACGCGCCTCTCCGCGGAGCAGGCGGATACCCTCGCCGCTCATCTGTCCGGCGTCGGCCTCGCTCCCACCAACGTCCTCGCGGACCACGAGACGGCGAGGGCTTTCGCTGAGGCATGGCAGCGACGCACGGGCGCGACGCCGCTGCCCTTCTGGCGGACGCACCTCTACCGCCTCGGCACACTCACCGCGCCGCAGCCGCGCCCGGAAGGCCAAGGGCGCGCCACGGAGGGCAAGGACCGCGAGCAAGTCGTGCGCTGGTGCCGGGACTTCTGCGTCGATGTCGGGGAGCAGCCCTCCATCGATTTGATAGATGCCGGTGCCTGGGACGACTCGCGCTTCGGCGACAGGCACTTCACGTTCTGGAAGAGCCCGGACGGCACCCCCGTCTCCATGGCGGCCGCGACCTCGGTCATCCGCGGCATGGTCCGCATCGACCCCGTCTACACCCCGGCCCACCACCGCGGCCGCGGCTACGCAGGAGGCGTGACGGCCAAGGTGAGCGAGGCCGCGCTGGCCGCGGGCGCGACGGACGTCGTACTGTTCACGGACCCGGACAACCCCACCAGCAACGCCCTCTACCAGCGCATCGGGTACGTCCACATCGCCGACTTCGCCGGGTACAGGTTCCCCTCCCGCGTACCGAAGGCCGGGTGAGGTCGCCGTCGGCCCAGTGCCGCCTGCCACCAGTGCCGGGCGACATCCGCCGCTGCATGACTGGCAGGCGCCCGGCAGCGTGTGCGGCCCCTGCTCAGGCGCCGGCGCCGCCGTCGACCGGCAGGATCGCGCCGGTCACGTACGAGGCCCGGTCGCTGAGCAGCCACGCGGCCGCCTCGGCGATCTGCCGGGGCTCGGCCATCCGGCCGAGCGGGATCGTCGCGGTCATCCGCTCGATGATGCCGGGAGTCGCGGCTTCCCAGGAGTCGATCATCTCGGTGGAGGTGCCGCCGGGGGTGATGCCGTTGACCCGGACACGATCACTGGCCCAGTTCACCGCAGCCGTCTCGGTGAGGCTGTTGAGCGCGCGCTTCATGGCTCCGTACGCGGGCAGGGCGGGGTTCGCGCGGCGGCTGCCGATGCTCGATGTGTTGACGATCGCACCGCCGCCGTTGCGTCGCATGAGCGCGGCCTCGGCGGTCATGGCGGTCCAGTGCGAGCGGAAGTTGACGGTGAACTGCTCGTCGATGTCCTCGTCGCTGACGGCGTCGACGGGGCCGGGCTGCCGCTGCGGGACCGCGCCGTTGTTGAAGGCGCCGTCGAGCCGGCCGTGCAGCTCCTCGACGCGGTCGACGGCGGCGCGGATGCTCGCGCGGTCGGCGAGGTCCAGGGTGACGGCGTCGGCGACGCCGCCGGCGGCGCGGATCTCGGCGGCGATGCCTTCGAGGGCGCCGGTGCTGCGGGCGGCGAGCACGACGGCGGCGCCCTCGGCGGCGAAGAGCCTGGCCGCGGCCGCCCCGATGCCGCGGCTGGCGCCGGTGATGAAGACGACCTTGCCGGTCAGCAGGCCGATGGGTGAGATGTCCGTGTTGTTCGTCATGACAACAGCGTCGGTCCGCGCCCGGGCCGGATACAGGCTCAAGCAGTACCAGGATCCGCCGCCGGGCAGCGCGCACACTTGCCGTATGGACAAACAGGAGCTCGGGGCGTTCCTCCGCAGCCGCCGCGAGCGGCTCAGGCCGCAGGACGTCGGCCTCCCCTCCGGCCCGCGTCGCCGCACACCGGGTCTGCGGCGCGAGGAGGCCGCGGTCCTCGCGCACATCTCCACGGAGTACTACATCCGGCTCGAACAGGGCAGGGCGCCGCGACCATCGGGCGAGGTCCTCGCCGGGATCGCGGGCGCGCTGCGGCTCACCGACGCCGAGGCCGACCACCTGCACGTTCTTGCGGGTACCGCGCCGACCGGCGCCCGGCTGCACCGGCGCGACGTCCGCCCGAGCATCCTCGCCCTCCTCGATCGGCTGCCGCAGACGGCCGCCTTCGTCATGTCCGCCGCATTCGAGGTGCTCGCCTGGAACCGGCTCACGGCCGCGCTCATGGAGGACTTCGCCGTGGTCGCCCCGGAAGACCGCAATCTCGCGCGCCGGGCATTCCTCGCGCCGCAGCGTCCCGATGCCACGCTGTACGGGCTCTCCAACGCCGCCGAGTTCCGCCACCACGTCGTCATGGAGCTCCACGCGACCCTGGCCCGCTACCCCACCGACCCCGCGGTGACCGGTCTCGTCGACGAACTCCGCGGCGGCAGCCCCGACTTCGCACGGCTCTGGGAGCGGCACGACGTGCAGGCCGCTGCCACGCTCACCAAGACCTTCCACCACCCGGCCGTCGGGGAGATCACCGTCGACTGCGACACGCTCGCACTCAAGGACAGCGACCAGCACCTCGTGCTCTACAGCGCGCCGCCGGGATCCCCCGGGGCCGACGCCCTGGCCCTTCTGAACGTCCTCGGGACGGAGGCCGCCGACTACCCGCGGTAGCGGCGCCCGTCGCGGGCGCCGGGAAGACGGTACGGGCCGAGTTGGTGGGGCCGGGGTCCGTCCCCGTGCCGTCGGAGACCGAGACCGAGACCGAGACCGAGACCGAGACCGCGGCCGTGCACGTGCCGCACGCCGAGACGCCGGTGCTGGGCGGCAGCCCCCGGCCGGGCACCCGGCCGGGGGCTGCCGCCCTCATCGGTGCCTACGAGGCGGTCGCCTTCGCGGACACCGGGGGCACGGTGGTCAACCGGCGCCGGCCGGGATCTCGGCGAGATCCGCCGTCGCCCACAGGCCCACCGGCTCATCGTCGCCGCCGGCGGCGAAGAAGCGGCCGTCGGGGGAGAAGCCGACGGCGCGGAAGGCGCACGCGTGGCCGGTGAGAGGTGGGCCGAACGGGCCACGGGACACCGGGTTCCACAGGCGGACGGTGCGGTCCATGCTGACCGAGACCAGCAGCCGCCCGTCGGGCGAGAACGACAGGCCACGGACCGCGTTGCGGTGCCCGGTGAGCGGATCGCCGACGGGCACACCGATGCGCGGGTCCCAGAGGCGGACCGTCCCGTCCCAGTCGCCGGAGGCCAGCAGGCGGCTGTCGGGTGAGAACGCGAGGGCCCGGATCTCGCTGCTGTGTCCGATCAGCGGTTCGCCCTCCTGCTCGCTGCCGTCCGGGCGCCACAGCCGTAGCGTGGCACCGGCGCCCCCGGAGGCGAGCAGGCGTCCGTCCGGCGAGAACGCCACGGCTTCGACCCCACCCGCGTGCCCAGCGAGCGGGGCGCCGGCCGGTTTCCCGGTCGCCGCGTCCCACAGCCGCAGGGTCCCGTCGAAGCCCCCGGTGGCCAGCAGGCTCCCGCCGGGGGAGAAGGCAAGAGCCAAGAGCGCGCTGTTCTCCGCGAGTGGCTCGCCGACGGGCGCACCGGTGCGCGGGTCCCAAAGCCGCACGGTCCGGTCGCGGCCCGCCGTTGCCAGCAGCCGGCCTTCGGGGGAGAACGCCACGCACCTGACCCCGTCCCCGTGCCCGGTGAGCGGGGCGCCCGCGGGCCCGCCGGTGGCCGCGTGCCACAGCCGCACCAGCGGGTCGTCCTTCACGGTGGCGAGGATTTTCCCGTCGGGTGAGAACGCCAAGGAGCGCACGCCGTAGCTCTGTTCGCCGAACAGGAGGCGGGTAGCGGGTACGTCGGCCGCGGCGGCGACCGCAGGCGCCTGGAGCGGCGGATCGGGGTCCGGTTTCGGCGCGGCAGGGCGGCGGGCCGCGGGCGGCCGCGCCGTGCGCAGCAGCTCCAGGTCGCGCCAGCGCGTGCGCCAGACCTCCAGGCGTGGGTCGTCGCGGCCGAGCGGATACGGGCGGCCCTCATGGTCGTGGGCGAGCAGTGTCCGTACCAGCGCCATCAGGAAGTCCAGGCGCGGCAGCCGCTTGCCGTTCAGCGTCTCGCTCACCGCCGCCGCCGACAGCGGCCGGTGCCGGGGAGCGCGCCGGGCGATCTCCCGCAGCGGCAGGTTGCCTCGCTCGATCCGCAGTGCCTTCAGGTCGGCGGCGAACACGGCCAGCCGCCGCCCGAAGTCGTCCTCCGGCGCAGCGGCGTTGCCGTGCACGGCGTCGCGGTCGGCCACCCGTCACCTCCTGGCGCGTGCCCACCAGGATAGGGAAGAGCCCGGTGTACCAGCGCCGTTCGGCGGTGTTCGCCGCAGTTCGGTTCGGTACGGGTTCGTTCGTGGCATGACGCCGACGGCGGCCGGCCGGGCTGTGCTGGAGGCATGACACCGCTTCCACTGCTGATCGGCCCGCTTCGGCGCGTGCTGCTGGTCGCTCTGCTCGCCCCGGCCCTGCTGATGGCCCTCGCCGCCACCGTCCCCGCGCTGGCGGTCCTGCCGTTCCTGACCGACGGCACAGACCGCGCAGTTCGGCTCCTGCGGGCGCACAACGCGTACCTCAGGACGCTGCTCACCACGAGCGCGCCCGCGCGGTGACGCCGGCGGCCCCGCACCCGGACAGTGCGGTGATCGGCCGGGCCCCGGGACGCGGCCGGCGCGGCCGGCGCGGCCGGGCGAAGAAGACCGCACCCGGTCCGTCATGGACGCCGTGCGCGGCGGCCTGCGGACCGGGTGCGGACAGGTGGACGACATGACCGGCGGGAGCGCAGGTCAGACGGCCTGGCCAGGCATCAGGCCTTCTTGGTCTCCCAGAAGATCTTGTCGATCTGCGCGATGTAGTCCAGGGCCTTCTGGCCGGTGGCCGGGTCCGCGGAGCCCTTCGCGGCCGACAGGGCCTTGAGGGTGTCGTTGACGAGCTGGTGCAGCTCCGGGTACTTCTCGAAGTGCGGGGGCTTGAAGTAGTCGCTCCACAGCACCGAGACGTGGTGCTTCGCCAGTTCGGCGCGCTGTTCCTTGATGACGGTCGCGCGCATCTGGTAGTGGGCGTCGTCGTTGCCGGCCATCTTCTCCTGGACGGCCTTGACGGACTCCGCCTCGATACGGGCCTGGGCAGGGTCGTAGACGCCGCAGGGGAGGTCGCAGTGGGCGCTGACCTTCACCTTGGGGGCAAACAGGCGGGAGAGCATGAGCTGTCCTTCCTCGTGATCGTCTTCTCAGGTGGGACATTACTCTGTGAGAAGCCCGCTTTCGCGAGTGCCCCGTGGGGCTTACGACAAAAGTCCGGCATCAGAATTGGACCGACGACCGAGTGCAGGAGTGACCGGGAGGTGCCGGGATGACCGAGTCGGTGCGGGAGCCGCGGGACGCGAGAGTGCCGCTGGGGATCGCCGAGGTGACGGGTCCCTCCATGTATCCGACGCTCAAGCACGGCGACCGGCT
Source organism: Streptomyces sp. NRRL F-5126 (assembly GCF_000721265.1). Classification (GTDB taxonomy): domain Bacteria; phylum Actinomycetota; class Actinomycetes; order Streptomycetales; family Streptomycetaceae; genus Streptomyces. Next base: position 119,123 of record NZ_JOFZ01000002.1, read on the forward strand.
CCTCGTGCAGTACCGGGCGCCCGTCAAGGCCGGTGACGTGGCCGTGCTCAAGCACCCGCTCCAGCAGGACCTCCTCATCGTCAAGCGCCTCGTCGAGCGGCGGGAGGGCGGCTGGTGGGTGCTGGGCGACAACCCGGCGGCCGAGGGCGACAGCCGGCTGTTCGGCACCGTGCCCGACGAACTGCTGCTCGGCCGGGTCCGCGGCAGGTACCGGCCGCGGACGGAGGATCACCGCTCCGTGCGTGCGACGGCGGCCTGGCTGGCCTCGGCCGTGCGCCCCGTGCTCGCCGACCGCTCCGTCTCCAGGCGCTTGCGCGCCCGGTAGGCGGCGACGTTGGCGCGGGTCGCGCAGCGGTCGGAGCAGTAGCGGCGCGAGCGGTTCGTCGACGTGTCGAGGTAGGCGTTGCGGCACGGGGCGGCCTCGCACAGTCCGAGCCGGTCCACGCCGTACCCGGTGAGGTGGAACGCGAGGCCCATGGCGGCCGTCGCCGCGTACGCGGCCGTGGCGTTCGAGGTGTGCTCCGCGAGATGCATGTGCCAGTCGGGCCTGCCCTCGGCGTTGAGGGTGTCGTGGCCCGAGACCTTCGGGCTGACGGGGAAGTCCAGCAGCAGCGCGTTCAGGAGGTCGACGGCGAGCCGCTCGTCGCCCTCGTCCGCCGCCGTGAAGACCGCGCGCAGCCGTCCGCGCACGGCCCTCAGGCGCGTGACGTCCGCGTCCGTCGACCTGCGCGCCACCTGCGAGGCCGTGCCGAACAGGGCGCGTACGGCGTCGACGGAGGTGAGCGTGTCCGTGCCCCGCAGCGGCTCCTCGGTGTTGACGAGGCGCACCGCGTAATCCGAGTAAGAGGCCAAATCCACTTGTAGTCCTTACGGCGGCGTTCTATGGTTCCGGGAAGAGGGCGTAATGGGTGTCGTCCTGTTCAGGGTATTACGGAGGCGGAGGTTTTCATGCCGGGTGTACGGAAGACACAGGACGCGCGGGACGCACGGGAAGCGGCGGGCGGGACGGACTGGCGTGCCTGGCAGGAGAGCTGGGATCGCCAGCAGGAGTGGTTCATGCCGGACCGCGAGGAGCGGTTCCGGGTCATGCTCGACATGGTGGAGGCCCTGGTGGGGCCCGAGCCACGGGTGCTCGACCTCGCGTGCGGTACGGGAAGTATCACGGACAGGCTGCTGCGCCGGTTCCCCGGGGCAACCAGCACCGGCGTCGACCTCGACCCCGCACTCCTCGCCATCGCGCGCGGGTACTTCGCGGGCGACGAGCGCGCCTCGTTCGTCACGGCCGACCTCAAGGACCCCGGCTGGACGCGCGCGCTGCCGCACTCCTCGTACGACGCGGTGCTCACCGCCACCGCCCTGCACTGGCTGCACGCCGGCCCGCTGACCGAGCTGTACGGGCGGATCGCCGGCCTCACGCGCGACGGCGGCGTCTTCATGAACGCGGACCACATGGCGCACGAGGGGACCCCGCGCATCGACGCGGCCGAGCGCGCGCACCGGCACGCCGGCATGGACAGCGCGAAGGCGGCGGGCGCGCTGGACTGGGAGCAGTGGTGGGCCAAGGCGGCCGAGGAGCCGGCGCTCGCCGAGGCGACCGCCGAGCGGTACCGCATCTACGGCAGCCACGCGGACGGCGACATGCCGTCGCCCGACTGGCACGTGCGCACGCTCCTCGCGGCCGGTTTCGGCGAGGCGCGCGCGGTGTGGGCATCCCCGTCGGACACGCTCGTCCTCGCGCTGAAGTAGCCGCCGAGTCGCTTCCGGGCCGCGAAGCCGCCAAGCCGCCGAGCCCGGCGGCCCGGCCGGCGGGCGGAAGCGCCCGGTGGAATCGCGTGAGCCCCGTGCCGGAGCGGGCGGGGCCGCCCCCGCGCGCCGCGCACGCATCCGGGCGCGCGCCGTCGCCCCGCGTCCCCGGCACGGGCCGCGGGGCGACGGACCGTCACAGCACCTTCGACAGGAACGCCTTCGTCCGCTCGTGCTGCGGGTTCGTCAGCACGTCCCTCGGGTGGCCCGACTCGACCACCACGCCGTCGTCCATGAACACGAGCGCGTCGCCGACCTCGCGGGCGAAGCCCATCTCGTGGGTGACGACGATCATCGTCATGCCGTCCGACGCCAGGTCGCGCATGACGTCGAGTACGTCGCCCACCAGCTCGGGGTCGAGCGCCGACGTCGGCTCGTCGAACAGCATCAGCTTCGGCTCCATCGCCAGGGCGCGGGCGATCGCCACCCGCTGCTGCTGGCCGCCGGAGAGCTGCGACGGGTAGTTGCCCGCCTTGTCCGAGAGGCCGACGCGGTCGAGCAGCCGCCCGGCGCGCTCCCGCGCCGACGCCCGGGCCTCGCCCTTGACCTGGACCGGCGCCTCCATGACGTTCTCGATGGCCGTCATGTGCGGGAACAGGTTGAAGCGCTGGAAGACCATGCCGATGTCGCGGCGCTTGCGTGCCACCTCGCTGTCGCGGAGCTCGTAGAGCTTCTCGCCCTGCTGCCGGTAGCCGACCAGGTCGCCGTCGACGTACAGCCGACCGGAGTTGATCTGCTCCAGGTGGTTGATGCACCGCAGGAACGTCGACTTGCCGGAGCCGGACGGGCCGACCAGGCAGAACACCTCGCGCGGTGCCACCTCCAGATCGATGCCCTTGAGCACCTGCACGGCGCCGAACGACTTGTGCACGCCCTCGGCCTTCACCATCGCGGTCATGCGGCACCCCCTCCGGCGCGGTTGCTGAGGGACAGCAGGTTCGTGCGCACCCGCTGCCACGGTGTCGGCGGCAGTGAGCGGCTCGACCCGCGTGCGTAGTACCGCTCCAGGTAGAACTGGCCGATGCTGAAGACGGTCGTCAGGATCAGGTACCAGGCGGCGGCGAGGAACAGCATCTCCGCCGCCGCGCCCGACGTCTGGCCGATGTTCTGCGCCACCCGCAGCAGCTCCGAGTACTGCACCGCCGAGACGAGCGAGGTCGTCTTCAGCATGTTGATGACCTCGTTGCCCGTCGGCGGCACGATGACGCGCATCGCCTGCGGGATCACGATCCGCCACAGCGTCTTGCCGTGCGACATGCCGAGCGCCTGGGACGCCTCGGTCTGGCCCTCGTCCACCGACAGCAGTCCGGCGCGGCAGATCTCCGCCATGTACGCCGCCTCGTTGAGGCCGAGGCCGAGCAGCGCCGTCAGGAACGGCGTCATGAACGACGACCAGTAGTCCTTGTAGATGGGCCCGAGGTTGATGTACTCGAAGACCAGGCCGAGGTTGAACCAGACCAGCAGCTGCACGTAGACCGGCGTGCCGCGGAAGAACCAGATGTAGAACCACGAGATCGACGAGGTCACGGGGTTCTTCGACAGGCGCATCACGGACAGGATGACGCCGAGCACGATGCCCATCAGCATCGCCAGGACGGTCAGCAGCAGCGTCTTGCCCACGCCGCCCAGCACGCGCCCGTCGAGGAAGTAGTCGGGGACCGCCCCCCAGTTCACCTTCCCCTGGGAGAACGCGTAGATGATCAGGGCCAGCACGGCGACGGCTATGAAGCCGGACACGTACCGTCCGTAGTGCTTGACCGGGATGGCGCGGATCGCCTCCGGCGGCGCGGGTGGCGCGCCGGCGGATTCCGCCTCTTTGTTCATGTCGACACTCACTGCACTGTCTGCCTCTCGGTCCTCTCGGCCCTCGGTTCCCCCTCGGACGTCAGCTGCCGCCGTTGATCGTGGACGCGGTGATGGCGCCGTCCTGCGCGCCCCACTTCTGCAGGATCTTCTGGTACTCGCCGTTCGTGATGATCGCGTTCACCGCGGCCTGCAGCGCCTTGGCGAGCTTCGTGTCGCCCTTCGTCACCGCGATCCCGTAGGGGGCGGCCTGGACGGTCTTGCCCACCAGTTGGAAGTCCTTGCCGCCGCCGGACGTCTTGACCGCGTAGGACGCGACGGGAGAGTCGGCTGAACCCGCGTCCGCGCCGCCGCTGCGCAGACGCACCTCGGCCTGCTGGTCGGTGTCGAACGACTCGATCTTGACCGTCTTGCCCGCCGGGCACTTCTTCGCCTCGGCCTTGGACAGGTCCTCGGAGACCGTGCCGCGCTCCACGACGATCGTCTTGCCGCACAGGTCGCTCCAGCCGTTGATGCCCTCCGTCTTGCCCTTCTGGGTGTAGATGGAGACGCCGGCGCTGTAGTAGTCGACGAAGTCGACGCCCTGGCCGACCTTCTTGCCGCCCTCGACGCCGTTCTGGCGGTCCTTGGTGTCGGTCATCGCCGACATGATGAGGTTGTAGCGCTTCGCCCGCAGACCCGTCACCAGGGTGTCGAAGCTGCCGTTGTTGAACTGGAACTTCACCCCCAGCTGCTTGCCGAGCGCCGCGGCGATGTCCGGGTCCACGCCGGCCGTCCTGCCCGACTTGTCCGTGAACTCGACGGGTGCGTACGCGATGTCGGAGCCGACCTTTATGACGCCCTTGGTGGCGAGGTCCTTGGGCAGCATGTCGTGCAGCGGTGCGCTGTCCGCGCCGCCGCTGGACTTCTTCGTCTGGTCGCCGCAGCCGGTCAGGACCAGGGCGCCCGCGACCGCGACCGCTCCGACGGCGGCGACGCGGGACCGCAGGGCGATCGTGCGGGAAGTGGTACTCATGTCAGGTCCTCCGACGGTGGGTCACGCTGCCGTGACGGCGATGGCGGTGTGTGCCAGGTGGACGGGCACGCTTCTTCGGGTGTCGCGACCGTGTGTGATTACGGCATCTTGCCATTCGGACCGACCCCATCAGAGCGCCGGGCATGTCAAAATCGGGTAACGGGTCACCCCCCGAACCATCACCCGGCCGCGCACCGCGGCGGGAACCTTTCTTGCGGGATGTCTTTCCCCGGCCGGAGAATCTCCGGCCGCCCACGGAGTGATCCGCGGCGCGTGGCAACGCCACCGTCGGGTATGAATGACGCTTTCCCCCACACCGGACGTGAAGACGTGCGTGCGGCACGTCGACCGCTCCTCGACCAGGAGTGGACACCCCGGCACCACCCTCGACCGAACGATGCAAAAGGGGACACACCACATGGCAGCGGAGATCGTCAACCCGCGCAGCGGCGCGGAGACGGACAGTGCGACGGCCGGCGCGACGGACAGCGGGACCGACGCGCCCTTCGACCCGGCGTTCGCCCTGCACCGCGGCGGAAAGCTCGCCGTGCAGGCCACCGTGCCCGTGCGCGACAGGGACGACCTGTCCCTCGCCTACACCCCCGGAGTGGCGCGCGTGTGCACCGCGATCGCCGAGAAGCCGGAGCTCGTGCACGACTACACCTGGAAGTCCCAGGTGGTCGCGGTCGTGACGGACGGCACCGCGGTGCTCGGCCTCGGCGACATCGGCCCGGAGGCCTCGCTGCCCGTGATGGAGGGCAAGGCCATCCTGTTCAAGCAGTTCGGCGGCGTCGACGCGGTGCCGATCGCGCTCGCCACCACCGACGCCGACGAGATCGTCGAGACCGTCCTCCGCCTCGCGCCGTCCTTCGGCGGAGTCAACCTGGAGGACATCGCGGCACCCCGGTGCTTCGAGATCGAGCGCAGGCTGCAGGAGCGCCTGGACATCCCCGTCTTCCACGACGACCAGCACGGCACCGCCGTCGTCACGCTGGCCGCCCTGCGCAACGCCGCGCGGCTGACCGGACGCGCGCTCGGCGACCTGCGCGCGGTGATCTCGGGCGCGGGCGCCGCCGGTGTCGCGATCGCCAAGTTCCTGCTGGAGGCCGGGATCGGCGACGTGGCGGTGACCGACCGCAAGGGCGTCGTCAGCGCCGATCGCGACGATCTGACGGACGTCAAGCGGGAGATCGCGGAGCTCACGAACAGGGCGGGCCTCACGGGCCCGCTCGCCTCGGCGCTCGACGGCGCGGACGTGTTCATCGGGGTGTCGGGAGGGACGGTCCCCGAGGAGGCCGTCGCGTCCATGGCGAAGGACGCTTTCGTCTTCGCCATGGCCAACCCGGACCCCGAGGTCCACCCGGACGTCGCGCACAAGTACGCGGCGGTCGTGGCCACGGGCCGCAGCGACTTCCCGAACCAGATCAACAACGTGCTCGCGTTCCCCGGCATCTTCGCGGGCGCGCTCCAGGTGCGGGCGTCCAGGATCACCGAGGGCATGAAGATCGCCGCGGCCGAGGCGCTGGCCGACGTTGTCGGCGACGAGTTGGCGGCCGACTTCGTCATCCCGTCGCCGTTCGACGAGCGGGTGGCCCCGGCGGTCACGGCGGCGGTCGCGGCCGCCGCGCGGGCGGACGGCGTCGCGCGACGCTGACGTGCCGCCCGCCGCTGGGGCGGCGGGCAGGACGGTGGGGCGCGTCTCACTTCCGCGGCCTGTTCCGCGCGGTGGCGGGGCGCGCCTATCGTCTTCGCATGTTCGCCGTCTACGCAAGCAGCATCGACAAAGACCAGCCCCTCAACGGCCTTGAGCTGGGGGAGCGTCCCGAGCCCGAGGCGCGCCCCGGCTGGACGACCGTGACCGTGAAGGCCGCGTCCCTCAACCACCACGACCTGTGGTCGCTGCGCGGTGTGGGCCTGCCGCAGGACCGGCTGCCGATGACCCTCGGCTGCGATGCCGCGGGCCTCGACGAGGACGGCAACGAGGTCGTGGTCCACTCCGTCATCGGCGAGAGCGGGCACGGCGTGGGCCCGACCGAGCGCAGGTCCATCCTCACCGAGGCCTACGACGGGACGTTCGCCGAGCGGGTCACCGTGCCGGCGTGGAATGTCCTGCCCAAGCCGCCGGAGCTGACCTTCGAGCAGGCCGCCTGCCTGCCGACGGCGTGGCTCACGGCGTACCGGATGCTGTTCACCAACGCGGGTGTCAGGCCCGGCGACTCGGTACTCGTCCAGGGCGCGGGCGGCGGCGTGGCCACGGCGTGCGTGGTGCTCGGGAGCGCCGCCGGGCTGCGCGTGTACGCCACGAGCCGCGACGAGGCGAAGCGGGAGCGCGCCGTGCGGCTCGGCGCGGAGGCCGCCTTCGAGCCGGGCGCGCGGCTGCCGCGGCGCGTGGACGCGGTGATCGAGACGGTGGGCGCGGCCACGTGGTCGCACTCCGTCAAGTCGCTGCGGCCCGGCGGCACGGTGGTGATCTCGGGCGCGACGAGCGGCGACCGGCCCACGAACGCGGAGCTGACCCGGATCTTCTTCCTCGAACTCAAGGTCGTCGGCTCGACGATGGGCTCCAAGGACGAACTGGAGGACCTCCTGTCGTTCTGCGCGGCGACGGGCGTGCGCCCGGTCATCGACGACGTCCTCCCGATGACCCGGGCCCGCGAGGCGTTCGAACGCATGGAGTCGGGCGACCTGTTCGGCAAGCTCGTGCTGACGACGTGAGCCCGCGCGCGAGCCCCTGCGGGACGCATGCGGTCAGAGCTGGGTGCCGTCGCCCCTGAGCGTCAGGAGCGCCGTGATGTGCGCCGCCGCCGTCGAGAGGTGGCGGCGGATCTCGCCCAGCTGGGCCGACGTCACGCCGTGGTCGCGTGACGCGTCGCGCACGTCGTCGCGGAAGCGGTCGAGCAGGCGCTCCAGGTCGCGCTCCGGGTTGTCCGTCGACGGCGTGTCGGCGGCCCAGGACGGTGCCGCGTCCCCGCCGGGCGCGGTGGACCCGGCGGTGGGGGCGGCGTTCGCGGTGTCCGAGGGCGGCGCCTTGGGCTCCGTGCGGTCCGACGGCGCGGCGCCGTGCTCGCGGTCGTCCGCCGGGGTGGCCGGCCAGCCCCCGCCCTTGGCCAGGCTGCCGAGCTGGCCCACGATCTCCGACAGGCCCTCCCGTACGCCCGTGGGCCAGTCGCCCCGGGCGAAGTGGCCCTGCACCTGGTCCTGCACCTGCCTGGCCATGCGCAGCATTTCGTCGCGCGCGAAGTCCTGCGTCTCCTTCGCCTGGCGGCGTGCGCGCTGTGCCTCCTCGCGCGCCTTGCGCGACTCGTCCTTCGCCCGGCGCGCCTGCTCCTTCCACCCCTGCTTCGCGCGGCGCATCTCCTCCTTCGCGGTGCGCCACGGATCCTCGCCGCCGCCCTGCTCGGGCCCCGCGCCGTTGCCCGGGGCGCTCGCCGCCGCGCGCATCTCGCTGCGCAGCCGCCCCGCCGCGCCCCGCACGTCGTCGCGGATCTCGGCCGCCAGCTCGGAGACGGACTCGCGGATCTCCAGTTCGAGATCGGCGAGTTCGCCACTGCGGCTCGCGAGCTCAGCGCGGCCCGCGTCCGTGATCGAGTAGACCTTGCGGCCGCCCTCGGTGGTGTGCGTGACCAGGGACTCGGACTCCAGCTTCGCCAGCCGCGGATAGACCGTGCCCGCGGACGGCGCGTACAGGCCCTGGAAGCGCTCCTCCAGCAGCCTGATCACCTCGTAGCCGTGGCGGGGCGCCTCGTCGAGCAGCTTCAGCAGGTACAGGCGCAGGCGGCCGTGCGCGAAGACGGGGGCCATGTCAGAGCTCCTTCTCGCCGGTGGCGCCGGCCGGGTTGTCGTGCGGTGCCTCGTGCGGCGCGCCGTGCGGATCGGGCCCGTCGTCCTCGGAGGGCCTGCGCAGCAGCGCGATCGACCCGGAGACCGTGGTGGCGCGGAGGCTGCCCCTGCCGGAGCCGAGCCTGCCGGTGATCTTCTTGGCCCCCCACCGGCCCGTCACCCGCAGGTCCTCGAACGCGCTGCTGACGCGGCCGCTCGCGGTGTTCGCCAGCACCTCGGCGTCCACGGGGTGCGGCAGCCGGATCGCCACCTCGCCGGAGACGGTGGACAGCTTGATGTCGGTGGCCCCGCCCGCCGGGTCGAGGTCGAGTGCCATGTTGCCGCTGACGGAGTCCGCCTGGACGGACGCGCCCGTGCCCTCGACCACTGTCAGGTCGCCCGAGACCGAGTGGAAGCGCAGCTCGCCCGTGACGGCCTGCGCCTCCACCGTGCCGGAGACCGTCTCGGCGCGCACGCCGCCGGACAGCCCGACGAGCGTCGTGTCGCCGGTGACGCCGTGCACGTCCGCACGCCCCCGCACTCCGGAGACCACCGCAGCCGCGTCCACGGCACCGACCTCCACGGCCGCCGACGACGGCACGGCGAGCGAGACAACGGCGCTGCGCCGCTTGCCCCTGCGATCGAGCCACGAGAGGAACCCCTGCCAGGGCGGCTCCTCGTAGCCGACGGTGAGGGTGCCGCGGTCGAACGACACGATCAGCGGTGGTCCCTCGATCTCGGAGACCTCGAGCCGCGCACCGCCCTGCGCGGCGAGCGCCGCCTCGTCCGTGCCGACGACGTTGACAGCGCCGCTCACGACGCGCACGCGCACGTGCTTCACCCCGTCGAAGGTGAGCTCCTGCGCGTCCGAGACCTTCCAGGTCGACATCGCCATCGAATGACCCCGCATCCCGTCGGTTGACGCCCGTGCGCCCGTGCGGCCGCCAGGGCATGACGCAACATATCGCGTCTTCCTCGTAACACGATATATCGCGGATGGCGGAAGTCAATCGCGACTGCCGTGCTCCTCTCAGTCGTCCTCGTCCTCGTCGTCCAGGCGGGCCAGCCATGTCGCGAGGCGTTCCACCGGCACCTCGAAGTCGGGGTTCAGGTCGACGAACGTGCGCAGTCGATCGGAGAGCCACTCGAAGGTGACCTCTTCCTCGCCCCTGCGTGAGGCGAGCTCTTCGATGCCGCGATCAGTGAAGTACATGCTCGTCAGCCTAAGGAGTGCACTCGGGCCGCGTGGACGCGGCCGGAACCGGGGCTGCGGCCTGCCGCGTCCGTCTCGGTGGCGCGCCGCCGATCTCGCGCCGACGTGCCCGTCCCCGCTACCCTGCGGGCCTCGGGTTCGGCACGGACGGGGCGTCAGGAACGGGGGAGTCGTGGTGGACACCGGTGGCCGGGTGACGCGCGTGGAGATGCCTGACGGCACGCCCGTATGGGCCAGGATCTCCGGCGCCGACGCGCTGGAGGAGCCCTCGGGCGAGCTGGTCTTCTCGGACGTCGGCGCGGGGGAGCGGGTCGCCGCGCGCGTCGAGGACCTCAAGGACCTGGTGGCGAGCGTCGCCAGGTCGCTGGCCGAGCCGTTGCGCGCGGTGCGGCCCGACGAGGTGAGCGTGGAGTTCTCCATCGAGCTGACCGCCAAGCCGGGCAAGGTCGTGGGCCTCATCGCGGACGGCGAGGCCAAGGGCGGCATCACCGTCACCCTGAACTGGCACGGCGGGCCGCCCGACCTCACGGCGCCGGAACCCGCGAGCGCCCCCGTGAGCGCCCCCGTGCCCCCGCAGCCGGGCGCGCCCGCCGGAGCGGGCCCCGGCGCAACGGCGCACCCCGGCGGCGGCGCGGCCGCTGACGGGAGCGCGACATGAGCCACGACGAGGGACCGGGCGCCTTCTACGACCCGGACGAACCCCTCGCCGCCCTCGCGAGCCTCGTGACGGCCGCGACGGTGCGCATCCATCGACCCACGCACGGGTATGACCCCCACGGGCCGGGGTCCTTCCTGGGCAGCGGGTTCTTCGTCGCTCCCAGCTGGGTCCTGACGTGCGCCCATGTCGCGCTGACGGGCGAGAGGCAGGGGGAGGCGTGCCAGGTGGACGTCGTGTTCGCGAACCCCGACGGAGGGGGTGAGTCCGCGGTGAGCGGCACCCTCGCCGCCGTGCTGCCCGAGGGGGAGGCACGGGTGCCCGCGGCGGGCCGCCGCGTCCCGTCGCCCGACCTCGCGCTCATCCGGCTCGACAGCCCCACGGAGCACCCCTGCGCCTACCTCGCAGAGCGGGTCACCAGGCGCTTCGACGGCGGCACCGTGCTGTGGGCGGGGTGGGCCGAGGTCGACGGTGAGCTGCAGTTCGTGCTCAGCGCCCGCGGGCACGACCTCGGCGTGGTCGGCTCGCAGATCCGCCTCGGCGACGACGTGCTCACGGAGGGCATGTCGGGCGGGCCCGTCATCGATCCGCGGCGTGGCCAGGTGATCGGCGTGATCAAGTCGCGCAGCGTGGGCGGCAGCGGCGGGACGGCCGTCGGCATCGAGCAGCTGAGATCCCTGCCTGGGCCCGCCGGGCTGCTCAAGGACGAGGCGCACGACACGTACCAGGCGGTGTGCCACGCGCACGACCGCTACCACCGCGACCGCCACCACCACCCGGGCCCCGAGGAGAGCTGGACGGACGTCCAGGGCAGGCTCGAGGAGGGCACGGGCCGGGTGCTGAGCCCCGCCCAGCGAGCGGAACTGCTCGGCAGGCTCGCCGAACTGCCGCCGCCCGTCTCCACGTCCAACCTGCTCGACCTGCTCGACCGTGCCTCCGGCAGGCGCGGCGGCCGCGGCGCGCAGCCCGTGCCCGCCCCGCGCAGCTGGCGCGACGGCCTGGGCGAACTGCGCGAGACGCACGGCGGCCCCGTCGACCTCGAACTCGTGCTGCGGTACTGCATGAGCGCCGTCGCCGCCGAGCGGCCCTACGTCACCCCGGCCACGGCACAGGCCGAGTGGGAGCTGTGGACGTGGGTGCGCGAGCTGGCCCTCGACCGCCTCACCCGCTTCTTCCGCGCCGAGCTGCGGCAGCTGTGGGACGAGAGCCGCGAGCGCACCGACCGCGAGCAGCGGCGGACTGAGCCGGCGTACGGGGAGCGGCCGCAACCCGGCGAGCGCACCAGCGTCCTGCTCGAACTGGAGCCGCGCGGCTGGGAGCGCGACAGCTACGACTGGCGCGTCGGCGTCGCGCACTTCAACGGCGAGGTGGACGCGATAGGGGACGGGACGGGCACGCGCCTCGACGAGCTGCCCGCCCACCTCGCGGGCCCGCTCGCCGAGGCGTTCCGCCAGTGCGACGAGCCCGACGAGCCGGCCGTGCTCCAGGTCGCGCTGGCGCAGGCGGCGCTCGGCCTCGACGTGGAGCGCTGGAGCCTCGCCACCGGCGCGCCGCCGCTGGGGGCCGCACGCCCGGTGGTGGTGCGCTGCCTCGACCCCGAGCCGTCCGACGACCCGGCCGAGGAGCAGGCGCGCTGGGACCACCTGCACGCGGTCGCGATGCGCGCGCGTGACGTCGACTGCCAGGACGGCGTGCCGGCGGCCGTCGAGCGGGAGGACCGGCTGCGCTCCCTGGCGCCCGACACGGTGCCCGTCGTGTGCCACTACGCGCAGCGGCCCGACGCGGAGACGGCCGAGGGGTTCGGCCGTCTCGCCCGCAGCGGCTACCGCGTCGTGCTGCTGCGCCGCGCGCCCGAGAGCGGCCCCGAGACGCTCTGCGCCGACGTGCACAGGCGGGCCGCGCTCGCGGTCGCCGAAGCACGCACGGCAAGCCATCTCCCCGGTAGAATCCACGAGTTGCGCAAGGGCGTGTGGGACAAGAGGACCGAGACGTACTGGTCGGACCGTGTGGCGCTGTACTACGACGACCCGCGCCATCCGCTGCCCGGCCCCGGCCTGCTGCTCAACGCGCCGTGAGCGGCGCGCCCGGCGCCCGCCGCCGCACCGTGAGTGACATGGCACGGGTCTTCGCGTCCCGTGGCCGCGGCCCGCGTTCCCGCCTTTGCCTCCACGACCGTACGGCCCCGACCCCGGACAGCCCAGTGACGACCATGAGGAACACGCTATGAGCGAATCCAGCGAGTGGCTCATCTACCGCGGCGCGGGCGAACCGCACGAGGGCATCACACGGCTGCCGCCGCCCCCGCCGTGGCGGGACTTCACCGGTCGTGACGCCTCGTCGCACGAGACGGAAGACGACGAGTCGGCCGACCGGCGCCTGGGCGTGCACCGGCACAGGGCCGAACTGCACAGGCCCGGCGCCGAGGAACTGGAGATGATCAACGCCGCGCTCTACCTGCGGCGCCCGCTCCTCGTCACGGGCAGTCCCGGCGCGGGCAAGTCGACGCTCGCGCACTCCGTCGCGGCGGAGCTCGGCCTGGGCCGGGTATTGCGCTGGCCGATCGTCAGCAGGACCCGCCTCGTCGACGGGCTCTACCACTACGACGCGATCGCACGCCTCCAGGACGTACAGGTCGCCTCGCACCTTGCGGCCCCCGGCACCGACCCGACGGCGGACATAGGCAGCTACATCAGACTCGGCCCACTCGGCACGGCGCTGCTGCCGTCCGCGGCACCGCGCGTCCTGCTCATCGACGAGCTCGACAAGAGCGACATCGACCTGCCCAACGACCTCCTGAACGTGCTGGAGGAGGGCGAGTTCGCCATCCCCGAGCTCGAACGCATCGCCGACCGGCTGCCGGACGGCGAGGCGCAGGTCCTCAACCACGAGGGCGCCAAGGTGAGTGTCAAGGGCGGCCGCGTGCAGTGCCGCGCGTTCCCCTTCGTCGTCCTCACGAGCAACGGCGAGCGCGACTTCCCGGCCCCGCTGCTGCGCCGCTGCATCCACCTGGAGCTCGGCCGCCCCGACCACCAGCGCCTTTCGACGTTCGTCAGGGCCCATCTCGGCGAGGAGGCGGCGCGCGCGGGCGACGACCTCATCTCGCAGTTCTTCGAACGCTCGCAGCGCCAGCAGATCGCCACCGACCAGCTGCTCAACGCCGTCTACCTGACGGGCATCGCGGCGCCGCAGAGCCGCGAGCGCCTCGCCGACCTGCTGATCCAGCGCCTCGACCGGCCGAGGTGAGGGCGTGATGTCCGGCGAGCGGTCACAGCGCGGCCCCGCACCGGGGCAGGACAGACGTACCGCACCCGCGCAGGACCAGCCCCCGGCGCAGGGGGCCGGGCGGCGCGCCGCGCTGTCCGGATTCGTCGCGCGGCTGCGCCAGGCGGGCCTCGACCCGGACGCGCGCCAGCTGTGCGACGCGCTCTGGCTCGCCGGACACCTGCCGTGCGGGCCACGGGACGAGCGGCCCGAGGACGACGCACACCCGCCCGGGGTACCCGGGGAGGCACAGGACGGTGCACGCCCGGGCGAAAACGGCCCGAAGGGCGTGACAGGCGCCGCGGGAGACGGGAACACTGCCCCCGTGAACGGCACAGGAGCACCCGGCCATCCGCGCCGTGCGGCCGACCCGCGCATCGCCCTCGGCGCGCCCCGCCAGGGGCTGCCGGGCGGCGGCAGCACCGCGGACGTGCCGGGGCGCGGCGGCCCGTCCGCGGGCCGCGGCCCGCGGGGGGCGGCCCGCCAGGGCGGCGCCCTGCTGCCCCTCGGCGTGCCCGCCGCCGGGGCCCTGCCCGGCACGCTCGAACTCCAGCGCGCGCTGCGCCCGCTGCAGCGCTACCGGCCCGCCACCGCGCCCGTCGAGAACATCCTGGACGAGACGGCCACGGCCGAGCTGTCGGCACGCGCGGGCGGACTGATCATGCCCGTCCACCGGGCCGCCGGCCGCCCCGAGGTGGACCTCCAGCTCGTGATGGACGTGTCGTCCTCGATGCGGGTGTGGCAGCGTCTCGTCGCCGAACTCGAAGAGATATTCAGCCATTTGGGCGCCTTCCGCAATGTCGAGGTGCGGTACCTGCACGAGGGCCAGGACGGCGAGCCCGCCGTCTCGAGCGCCCTCGACCCGCGTGCGTCGGCGCTCGGTCCCACCGACCGCCTCGCCGACCCCACGGGCAGCAGGATCACGGTCCTCGTCAGCGACTGCGCGGGCCCCCTGTGGTACAGCGGCCAGGCGCACCGCCTGCTGTACCGGCTGTCCGGGCAGGGCCCCGTCGCGGTGCTCCAGCCACTGCCCCAGCGGCTGTGGTCGCGCACGGGCCTGCCCGTCACGTACGGCGTGCTCGCGCGCGGCGAGGGCGCCGGCTCCGCGACGCTCCGCCTGGTCGGCGGGAATCCGCCGGCGCGCGCCGAGGGCGCGGTGGCTGTCCCCGTCCTGCCGCCCGTGCCCGCGTCGCTCGCCGCCTGGGCCCGGCTGCTGTCGGGCGGCGGTGCGGGGCACACCGACGGGGCGGTCGGCTGGGTGCGCCCCGACCAGAGCGCCACGCCCCAGCCGCGCGTCGGGCGGCCGCTGCACGCGGCGCAGGTGGTCCGCAGGTTCCGCTCCGCCGCCTCCCGGGACGCGGGCCGGCTCGCCGGATACCTGGCGGCCGCCCCGCTGTACATGCCCGTGATGCAGCTCGTGCAGCGCACGATGCTGCCGGACTCCGGCCCCGCCGAGCTGGCGGAGGTGCTGCTCGGCGGGCTCCTGCGGCTCGACAGGCAGGCGCCGTCCGAGGGCGGCCCCTGGTACGTGTTCGAGCCCGGCGTCCAGGACGAACTGCTCGCGCCGCTCACGCGCGAGGAGGCCATGCTCGTCCTGAAGCACTGCTCCGAGTACATCGAGCGGCACTTCGGCAAGGGCAGCTGGAACTTCCCGGCCGTCGCCGCCGCGCAGCTCGACAGCGGGCGCTCGGGCACCGACTGGCCGCTGCCGCGGTCCGGCTACGGCGCGGGGAGGCTGTCCGCGGACGGCGAGGGCGCGGACACGGCGCGGGCCCGCCGCGCCGGGTCGGCGGTGCCGCACCCGTTCGCCGAGGTCGCGGCCCATGTACTGGAGCAGTTCATGCCGCTGCCCGACCGCTTCGTCCCTGAGCCGGGCGAGGGTCCCACCGCGCCGGACGCGGTCAACTCCGCGTGGAGCCTGGTCAGGGACTACGAGGCGGACGGCATGGTGCAGCACCTCGTCGACGCCGTCCAGTTGCTGCGCCGTGCGCTGCAGGCAGACGTGGAGCAAGGGGAGGAGGGGGAGGACGGCTCCGGCGGGGAGGACCGTACCGCCGTGCGCACCACGCTGGCGTCCTGCCTGCTGCGGCTGTGGGAGGTGCAGGGCGGCGCCGGGCTGCTCAAGGAGGCGGAGCGGGCGGCTCGCTCGGCCATCGACCGCTCAGGCGGCGCACGCGGGCGCGCGGTGCTCGCCGGGATCCTGCACGCGGCGGCTGACGACCTGATCAGGCGCGGCGACGCCGGCGGCGCCCTCGCGCTGCTCCAGCGCGCCGACCGCGAGTACAGCTTCGCCTGCGCGGCGCCCGGCATGGCACCGGCCGACGCCCTGCGGCTGACGCTGGAGCGGGTGCGGGCGCTGGAGACCGAGTGGCGCCTCGGCCACGACAGTGCCCTGCTGCAGAGCGCGGTCGGCATGCTGGAGGCGTTCTCCGACAGCTGGCCCGACCAGCGCGACCGCCCGGCGGCCCTGCCCCTCGCGCTCGGCCGCACGCTGCTGCGCCTCTCGGGTGCCACGGAGGACGCCGAGCAGGCACAGCTGTACGCGAAGCAGGCGGCGCGCTCGCTGCGCACGGCGCTGGGCGCGCAGGACGGCGCCGCGCAGACGGGCGGCACGCAGGCAACCACCGTGCTGGACCTCGCGGACGCCCTGCTGGCGTCGGGAGACGGCCTCGACGACGGGCTCGCGCTCGTCGGCCGCGCGCTCGGCATCGTCCGCGACGAGCGGCTGAGCGCGCGGCTCAGGCTCAGGGAGGGCCGCATCAGGGTCGCCAGGTACGAGAGCGGCGCGGACGCCGCGGCGGCGGGCGACGTCACGGAACTCCAGGAGGCGATCAGGGCGTTCGAGCTCGCGGCCCGCGGCATCCCGCGCGACACCCCGGCCCACGCGGGCGTGCTCGCGGAGTGGGGCAGCGCCCTCCTCGGGCGCGCCACCCTGCCGGACGGGCCGGGACACGTGTACGCGGCGGTGCAGGTCCTGCGCGACTGCAGGGCCGAGACGGCGCCGGACGACCCGCACCTGGCGGGCCGTCTGCTGATGCTGGGGCGGGCGCTGATGATCCGGCACAGGATCGCGGAGGACCGGGTGGACCTGCGGGAGGCCGAGTACCTGTTCGGGCTGGCCGCCCGCGAGGCGCGCGACCCGCTCACCCGGGCCGGATGCCGGCTCGAACTGGGCGAGGCACGCTTCGACGCGCACCGCGTGCTGCAGCGGCCGACCCGGCTCGACGAGGCGGCCGAAGCGTTCAGGGACGCGGCGGAGGCGGCGCGGGCGGCCGAGGACGAGGCCGGCGGCGGGACGCCGGCGCGCGACGCCAGGGCGCGGGAGGCCGTCGTCATCCAGGCGCGCGCGCACCACGGGCGCGGCAGGACGTACGAGGAGGCGCGGCGGCCCCGTGCGGCGCGTGAGGCGTACCGCGCCGCGAGCGAGCAGTGGCGCAAACTCCCCGAAGGCGGCGGCGAGGAGGCGCGCAGGACGCTGGACCGTCTGGCGGAGCTGGAGAGTTGAGCGTTCAATGGTGATAGTTGGTTGTGAACGACCGTGAACGACGGTGAGCGACCGCAATTGGCGACTTGCTGAACGGTTTTGATTGCCTGCCTGCGAGTACGGCAGGAGGCGGAGCACGCACACGCGACATACGTGCGTCGACCACGGGGAGAGACGATGACCGAACCGCTGAGCCACGCAGCCCGCGCCACGAGCCACGACGCCGCGGACGGCGAAGGGCCGCCCCAGGCGGCCGGAGGCGGGGAGGAGGAGGCGGCGGGCGCGCTGCCCGACCTCTCCGAGGTCGACCTGGAGACCCTGCGCACGCTCGACCACCCCGTACTCACCGAGATGGTCGCCGAACTGCGCGAGCGCGCAGAACGCCCGCGCGAGATGCTCTGGGGCTTCACCAGCTCCCCGTTCTGACCGGCATGTGCCGGTGGCACCGGCAGCGCGGCCGGAGTGCCGGACAGCCGTACGATTTCGGTCCCGGCTGCTCATGAACCGGACAACATCTCCGGCCACCGGTTCGGACGCCCGCGCGGCAGACATATCCCGTCTCGTAGGTATCCGCACCGAAGCGAACGGGCCGACCCGCGCCGCTTCGCGGGTCGCACAGCATCGGGGGTTCTTCGTGACTGGCAGGGTGACGCCGGAGGACACCGGCACGCCCGTTCCCTTCGCCCAGTTCATCGTGAAGGCGCACGGCAGGTGCAACCTCGCCTGCCGCTACTGCTACCTGTACGAGGGCCCCGACACGTCCTGGCGCGCCCGCCCCGCCCGCGCGAGCGACGCCGTGCTCGACCGCACCGCGTCCAGGATCGCCGAGCACGCGCGCGCCCACGCCCTGCCCGCCGTCGCGCTGGTCCTGCACGGCGGCGAACCGCTGCTCGCCGGGACCGGCCGGCTCGCCGCGTTCACCGGCCTGGTGCGCGAGCGCGTTCCGGCCGGGTGCCACGTACGGGCGAGCGTCCAGACCAACGCCACCCTCCTCGACGCCCGCAGGATCGACACGCTCGCCCGGCACGGGCTGCGCGTCGGCGTCAGCCTCGACGGCGGACTGCCCGCACACAACGCGCTGCGCGTCGACCACGCGGGGCGCCCGTCGTGGGCCGCGGCCGAGCGCGGTGTGCGGCTGCTCGCGCGCCGCGCGCCGGGCGCGTACGCGGGCGTCCTGACCGTCGTCGACCCGCGCACCGACCCCGTCGAGGTGTACGAATCGCTGCTGGCGCTCGAACCACCGGTGCTCGACCTGCTGCTGCCGCACGGCAACTGGACGGCACCGCCGCCAGGACTGCCTCCCGGCGACCCGGACACCGCCGGCCCGCGCACCGCGCGCCCCACCCCGTACGGCGACTGGCTGTGCGCCGTCTTCGACCGCTGGTTCGACGCGGGGCGTCGCGAGGTGCGCATCCGGCTGTTCGAGGAGTGCCTCGGCCTGCTGCTCGGCTTCCCCGGCGCCACCGAGTCGCTCGGCCTCGACCCGCTGAACTCGGTCGTCGTGGAGACCGACGGCTCGATCGAGCAGGTCGACTCGGTGAAGTCCGCGTACGAAGGCGCCGCCGCGACCGGCCTCGACGTGTTCCGCCACAGCTTCGACGAGGCGCTGCGCCACCCGGCCGTCGCCGCCCGGCAGGCGGGGGCGGCCGCGCTCGCCCCCGCCTGCGTCGCCTGCCCGCTCGTCACCGTGTGCGGCGGCGGCCACTACGCCCACCGCTACCTGGCAGGCGCGGGCTTCCGCCACCCGTCCGTCTACTGCGCCGACCTCGAACGGCTGATCCGGCACACCGCGGCGCGGCTCGCGGCGGCCGCCGTGGGGAGCGGCACGTGAACTCCAGCCTGAACACCGCCGAGCGCACGCCGCCCGCCGCCTCGGGCGCGCCCCCGTTCCCCGCGCGGCTGCTGCGCGAACTCGGCCGCACCGAAGGCGGCCACGACGCCATCGCCCTGCTCGTACGCGACCAGCGGGCACGCAGGACCGTACGTCTCAGGGCAGTGCTCGACGCGGCCGCCGCCGCCCCCGCCGACGTCTGCCCCCCCGCCGCCCTCGACCGGCTGCGGGAGCACTGGGCGCTGCTCGAAGCGGCCGAGCGCGCCGACAGGGCCGCCGTGCGCGGCGTCCTGCTGCACCCGCTCATCGGGCCCTGGGCGCAGCGCTGCCTGTACGGGCTCACCGCGGCCGGGCCGGGGGCCGTCCACGAACACGCCCAGGACCTCGATCACTTCGGCGCGCTCGCCGCCGCCGCGGCGGCCCGCGCGGGAGCGCCGTTCGCCACGCGCCTGACCGCGCACGGCGACCTGCTCGTCCTGCCCACGCTCGGCGCGCTGCGCACCCACCCGGGTGCCAGTGTCGAGCTGGCCTCGGACGGCGAAGGACTGACACTGCGGCAGGGACCCGCGACCCCCACCGTCACCGTGCGCACGTCAGGCGGACGCGCCCGCTCCGACGCCCCGCGCTGGCTGCCGCTCTCCACCCTCCCGGGCCTGCTGCCTGGCGCGCCCGCGGTGGTCCTCGACGACCTCGACCCCTACCGCACCGCGGGCAGCGGCCTCGAACGGCACGGCCTCGGTGCCGTCACCCGACTCGACGCGGCGGCACGCGCCGCCTGGGCCGCCTCGTGGGCCGGCACGGAGGCCGTCCTGAGCATCGGCGGGGCGCACCGCACCACGGAGGCGGCGCTCCTGCTGCGCTGCCTCGTGCCGCTCGCCCGGCCGCCGGGCACGGGGCCCACGGGGGAGACCGCGTCCCACTGCAGCGGCACACGGCGCGAGGCGTTCGGCGCGGTGCTGTGCAGCCGGCCGTCCACCCCCGCCTACTTCGCGGCCACGCTCGTGCACGAACTGCAGCACACCAAGCTGTCCGCGCTCAGCGCGGCCGTCCGGTTGCACGACGAGGGCCCGGCGGAGGCGTACTTCGCGCCCTGGCGCACCGATCCGCGCCCCTTCGACGGGCTGCTCCAGGGCGCCTACTCGCACCTCGCGCTCGCCGACTACTGGCAGCGCTACGCACTCGCCGCGCGCTCCACCACGAGTCGCGACCTGGCCTGGGCGGAGCACGCCCGCTGCGCCGAACAGGTGGCGGCGGTCCTGCCGGTGCTCGACGCGTCCCGCGCGCTCACGCCGGAAGGCCGCGTCCTCGTCGACGAGATGACCGCCGCGTTCGGCCGCCTGGCGGACGCCCCGCCACCGGCAGGCCACGCGGCGCGCGCCCGCGCCTACGTCTCGACCGCACGGGCCATCTGGCGCCAGCGCCACCACAGCGGTGGGGGCGGGGAACAGGCGCGCCGCGACGCGCGGGGCGCCACCGGGGGGCGACCGGACGCATGAACCTTCCGGTGTGTCCGCGCCCAACCGCACGGCGTAGCCCCTTCATGCACCCTCCGTCGCCCTCCAGGCCGTAAGCTCGACGGTATGTCAGGTGCGCCCAACACGACGCGGGGAGACGGTTGAATGCCCGGAGCACGCAAGAGGGTTGCAGAGTCCGGGCCGCAGACCGTGACGATCAGTTTCGCCGGGTACAACCGCGTGTGGGCGGCCTGGATAGGGGATCGTCTGGAGCGCCGCGGGCACGCCGTCGTCTACCAGCGGTGGGACCCCCAGGAGGGCACACCGCTCGCCGACTCGCTGCGCGCCCTCACGCTCGCGCCAGGACCCGTGCTGGTCATCCTGTCCACCTGGTACTTCCAGCTCGGCCCCCGCACCCAGGCCGAGTGGCACACGGCGCTGACCGAGGTGGTGGCATCGGAACCCGGCCGCTTCGCCGCCGTCTCCGTCACCACCGACGCGCTGCCGCCCGCCACCGCCGTCTTCGCCGCCGCCGACCTCACCACCGTCGGCGAGCAGGAGGCCGAGCGCCGCGTACTGGCCAGGCTCGGCATGCCGGCCGACCCGCTGCCCGCCACCGCGGGCACGCGCAAGGGGCCGCGGTTCCCCAACGACCCGTCCGACGTGTGGGGCGGCGTCCCCCGCCGCAACACCCGCTTCACCGGCCGGGAGCCGCTGCTGAACGACGCGTACCACGCGCTCAAGAGCGCCGAGGAGAGCGCCCGGGTCGTGACCCTCCACGGCATGTCGGGCGTCGGCAAGACGCAACTCGCCGCCGAGTACGTCTACCGCTTCGGCGCCGAGTACGACGTGGTGTGGTGGGTCGCGGCCGACAAGCGGGCAGTCTGCCGCCAGCGTCTCGCCCAACTCGCTCCGGAACTCGGCCTGTCCACCGGCGTCGACTACGGCGAGCGGCTGCGCGCCACCCGCATCGCCCTGCGCAAGGGCGACCCGTACGGGCGGTGGCTGATCGTGTTCGACGGCGCCGACGACCCCGAGGAGATCTGGGACCTCGTCCCCGAGGGCCCGGGCGACGTGCTGATCACCGCACGCAACCCCGACTGGGCGCAGCACAACAGCCTCCTCCTCGAAGTGCCCGCCTACGACCGCGACGAGTCCGTCTCCTTCGTCCTGCGCCGCGCACCGCGGCTGACCGCGCGCGAGGCCGACCGCCTCGCCGAGGCGCTCGAAGACCTCCCGCTGCTGCTCGACCAGACCGCCGGCTGGCTCAACGACTCCGACATGACCGTCGACGAGTACATCGCGCTGCTGGAGCAGGAGGGCATCGACGAGGACGTCGTGCGGGTCTCCCGCGACTTCCCGACCCCCTTCCGCACGAGCTGGTCGATACTGCTGAACAGGCTCAGGGAGACCGTCCCCGAGGCCGTCACCCTGCTGCGCCTGTGCGCGTTCTTCGCACCCGGCGCCATCCCCGTGCGCCTGGTGCGCGACCTGCCGGCCGACGAGCTGCCCGAGTCCCTGCGCGGGCTCGTCGGCAACTCCGTGCGCTGGGCGGCCGCCATCAACAAGCTCCGCCAGTACGCCGTCGTGCGCGCCGCCGGTGTCGGCGACCGCGAGATCCACGAGACGATGCCGGAGGGCCTCGGCGCCGTGCCGGGCGACACCCTCTACATGCACCGGCTCGTGCACCAGATCATCCGGCAGGACATGCCGCAGGAGGAGCACGACGAGCTGATCGAGGTCGTGCGGCGCGCCCTCGCGGCCGCCGACCCGGGGCAGCCCACCGACTCCAGGATGTGGCCGGAGTACGCGGAGATCGTGCCCCATCTCAAGTGGGCCGACGTCCTGCAGACCACCAGCCCCGCCATGCACACCCTGGTGCTCGACTGCCTCCAGTACATGTACTACTCGGGCGAGTACACGCCGGGCATCACGCTCAGCACCCGCGCGATGGACGCGTGGAAGGCGCAGCTCGGTGACACCCACCCGCGCATCTGGGACCTCACCCACAACTACGCCAACCTGCTGCGCGCGGTGGGGGACTACGCCCACTGCGAGGCGATCGAGCGCACCGCCGTCAACTACCTCAGGGAGAACCACGGGGCCAGCGACCTCACCCACCTGAGGGCGGCCGGCAGCCTCGCGGCCGACCTGCGCGGCCTGGGCCGCTACGACGAGGCCCTCACCATCTCGTACTGGGTGCTCGACGCCTACCTGGACCTGCTCGGCGAGCAGGACGCCCGCACCCTGAACGCGCAGAACAACGCGGCCGTCTCGCTGCGCCTGCTCGGGCGGTACCAGGACGCACTCGACCTGGACATGAAGACCCTCATCGCGCGGCGGCGCCTGCTCAAGCCCCGCCACCGCTGGTCGCTCTTCTCCGAGATCCACGTCTCCAGCGACCAGCGCCTGCTCGGCCGCTACAACGAGGCGGAGTCGCTCCAGGCGCAGAGCGTCCGGGTGCACCGGTTCGTCCTCGGCTCCGACAACCCGCAGACGCTGAACGCCGAGCACAGCCTCGCCCTGGCCCTCTACCGCATCGGTCGGCGACGGGAAGCGGCCGAGCTGTTCACCGGCGTACTCGAACGCAGCGAGCGGGTACTCGGCGAGGGCCACCCCGACACCCTGCGGTTCGCGGCCGCGCAGAGCTGCTTCGCCCGCGAGCACGGCGACATCGACCAGGCCAGGGAAATAAGCGAACGGGTGGTGGACGGCTACACGCTGCTGCTCGGCGCCGCCCACCCGTTCGCGGTGGGCACCCGGTCCAACCAGGCCCTGATCATGCGGGCCGTCGGCGAGCGCGACCAGGCACGCGAGCTGGCCGAGCAGGCGCTCGCCGGGATGCGCGCCGCGGTCGGCGACGACCATCCGTGGACGCTGGGCTGCGCCATCAACGCGTCGGAGATGCGCAGCCTGCGCGGCGACGTCGAATCGGCGGCGGAGCTGAGCGCGGACACGGCGTCCCGGGCGGCCGAGGCGCTGGGCCGCACGCACCCGCTCACGCTGTCGGCCCGCGTCGCGGTGGCCGCGGACCTGCGCACCCTCGGCGACCGCCAGGCGGCCGACAAGACGGAGGCGGAGGCGCTGGAGGACCTGTCCTCGACGCTGGGCCCCCAGCACCCGCACACGATGTCGGCACGGTCGAGGACCCGGCCCTACTGGGACTTCGAGCCCCAGATCATCTGACGCGGAACGGCGAAGGGCCCGGCCCCCGCGAGAACCTCGCGGGGGCCAGGCCCTTCAGGTTGTCCTACGCGTCGAAGACGTCGTGGACGAGCTGCTCCTGCTCCT
Organism: Streptomyces sp. NRRL F-5126; assembly: GCF_000721265.1. Taxonomy (GTDB): domain Bacteria; phylum Actinomycetota; class Actinomycetes; order Streptomycetales; family Streptomycetaceae; genus Streptomyces. The sequence goes on from NZ_JOFZ01000002.1 coordinate 142,752, forward strand.
GCTCGTGGCGCTTCTTCGAGCCCACCGCCGGCGACGACGAGTGCGGGCGCGAGATGCGGCGCAGCCGCTCGTCGTGCGGGAGGTCCGCGCCGACGCCCAGGTCCAGGTGGTCGATCAGGTTCAGCGCGACGAACGGCCAGGCACCCTGGTTCGCCGGCTCCTCCTGCGCCCACAGGTACTTCTCCGCGTTCGGGAACTTCGCGATCTCGGCCTGCAGCTCCGCACCCGGCAGCGGGTACAGCCGCTCCAGGCGGATGATCGCGGTGTCCGTCACGCCGCGCTTCCTGCGCTCGGCGTCCAGGTCGTAGAAGACCTTGCCCGCGGTGAAGACCACCTTGCGCACCGCGTTCGGGTCCACGCTGTCGTCGCCGATCACCGGGCGGAAGCCGCCGGTGGTGAACTCCTCGGCCTTCGACTGCGCGGCCTTGAGCCGCAGCATCGACTTCGGCGTGAAGACGATCAGCGGCTTGTGGTGCGGGTTGTGCACCTGCCAGCGCAGCAGGTGGAAGTAGTTCGACGGGAGCGTCGGCACGGCGACCGTCATGTTGTTCTGCGCGCACAGCGCGAGGAAGCGCTCGATGCGGGCCGAGGAGTGGTCGGGGCCCTGGCCCTCGTGGCCGTGCGGCAGCAGCAGCGTGACGCCGGACGTCTGGCCCCACTTCTGCTCGGCGGCCGAGATGTACTCGTCGACGATCGACTGCGCGCCGTTGACGAAGTCGCCGAACTGGGCCTCCCACATCACCAGCGCGTCCGGGCGGGTCAGCGAGTAGCCGTACTCGAAGCCCATCGCCGCGTACTCGCTCAGCAGCGAGTCGTAGACGTTGTAGCGGCCCTGGTCCTCCGCCAGGTACTGCAGCGGCGTGTACTCCTCGCCGGACTGCTGGTCGACGAGGACCGCGTGGCGCTGGCCGAACGTGCCGCGGCGGGTGTCCTGGCCCGCGAGGCGGACCGGGGTGCCCTCCATCAGCAGCGAGCCGATGGCCAGCGTCTCGCCCGTGCCCCAGTCGATCGTGCCCTCGTCGACGGACGAGGCGCGGCGCTGCAGCTGCGGCATCAGCCGCGGGTGGACGTGGATGTGGTCGGGGATGTTGACCTGCGACTCGGCGATCCGCTTCACGACCTCCTGGGAGATCGAGGTCCGCACCGTCACGGGGAACTCGGCCTGCGCGTCCGGCACGACCGTCTCCGGGGGCTGCGAGGTGGCCTCGCGGACCTCCGCGAACACCTTCTCCAGCTGCCCCTGGAAGTCCTGGAGCGCCTGCTCGGCCTCCTCAAGCGTGATGTCGCCCCTGCCGATCAGCGACTCGGTGTACAGCTTGCGCACCGAGCGCTTGTTGTCGATCAGGTTGTACATCTGCGGGTTCGTGAACTGCGGGTTGTCGCCCTCGTTGTGGCCGCGGCGGCGGTAGCAGATCATGTCGATGACGACGTCCTTGTTGAACGCCTGGCGGAACTCGAAGGCCAGCCGCGCGACGCGGACCACGGCCTCCGGGTCGTCGCCGTTCACGTGGATGATCGGCGCCTCGATCATGCGGGCCACGTCCGTCGCGTACATCGACGAGCGGGCCGCCTCGGGTGCGGCGGTGAAGCCGACCTGGTTGTTGATGACGATGTGCACGGTGCCGCCGGTGCGGTAGCCGCGCAGCTGCGACATGTTCAGCGTCTCCGCGACGACGCCCTGGCCGGCGAAGGCCGCGTCGCCGTGCAGCGCGACCGGCAGGACCGTGAAGTCCGTGCCCGCCTTGTTGATGATGTCCTGCTTGGCGCGCGCGATGCCCTCGATGACCGGGTCGACCGTCTCCAGGTGGGACGGGTTCGCCGCGAGCGACACCTTGATCTGCTCGCCGTCGAGCCCGGTGAACGTGCCCTCGGCGCCCAGGTGGTACTTCACGTCGCCGGAGCCGTGCATCGACTTCGGGTCGAGGTTGCCCTCGAACTCGCGGAAGATCTGCGCGTACGACTTGCCGACGATGTTCGCCAGCACGTTGAGCCTGCCGCGGTGGGCCATGCCGATGACGACCTCGTCGAGGCGCGACTCGGCCGCCGCGTCCAGGACCGCGTCGAGCATCGGGATGACGGACTCGCCGCCCTCAAGCGAGAAGCGCTTCTGGCCGACGTACTTCGTCTGAAGGAACGTCTCGAACGCCTCGGCCGCGTTGAGGCGGCGCAGGATGCGCAGCTGCTCCTCGCGCTCCGGGTTGGAGTGCGAGCGCTCCACGCGGTCCTGGATCCACTTGCGCTGCTTCGGGTCCTGGATGTGCATGTACTCGATGCCGATGGTGCGGCAGTACGAGTCGCGCAGCACGCCGAGGATGTCGCGCAGCGTCATCGTCGACTTGCCGGCGAAGCCGCCGACCGCGAAGTCGCGCTCCAGGTCCCACAGGGTGAGGCCGTGCTCCGTGACGTCCAGGTCGGGGTGCTTGCGCTGGCGGTACTCCAGCGGGTCCGTGTCGGCCATGACGTGACCGCGCACCCGGTAGGAGTGGATCAGCTCGAAGACGCGGGCCGCCTTCGTCACGTCGTCGTCGTGGGACGCGTCGATGTCCTTCAGCCAGCGGACCGGCTCGTAGGGGATCCGCAGCGACTCGAAGATCTCGTCGTAGAAGCCGTCCTCGCCGAGCAGCAGCCGGCTGATGATCCGCAGGAACTCGCCGGAGGCCGCGCCCTGGATGACCCGGTGGTCGTACGTCGAGGTCAGCGTCATGACCTTGGAGACGCCCAGCTGGTTCAGGGTGTCCTGGGACGTTCCCTGGAACTCCGCCGGGTACTCCATCGCGCCGACGCCCAGGATCACGCTCTGCCCGGGCATCAGGCGGGGCACCGAGTGGACCGTGCCGATGCCGCCCGGGTTCGTCAGCGAGACCGTGACGCCGGAGAAGTCGTCCATCGTCAGCTTGCCGTTGCGGGCGCGCCTGACGATGTCCTCGTACGCCTGCCAGAACTCGAAGAAGCCCAGCGTCTCGGCCTTCTTGATGCCCGCGACGACGAGCTGGCGGTCGCCGTTCGGCTTCACCAGGTCGATCGCGAGGCCCAGGTTGACGTGCTCGGGCTTGACCAGCGTCGGCTTCCCGTCCTTCTCGGCGAAGGAGTGGTTCATCGACGGCATGGCCTTGATGGCCTGCACCATCGCGTACCCGATGAGGTGCGTGAAGGAGATCTTCCCGCCCCGGGCGCGCTTGAGGTGGTTGTTGATGACGATGCGGTTGTCGAACAGCAGCTTCACCGGCACCGCGCGCACGGACGTCGCCGTGGGCAGTTCGAGGGACGCCGCCATGTTCTTCGCGACGGCCGCGGACGGGCCGCGCAGCGTCACGTACTCGGGTCCTGCCTCGCGCTCCGCGGCGGGCGCGGCCTTGGCGGCCGCGGGCTTCGCGGCGGCGGCCTTCTGCGCCGGGGCGGCCGGGGCCTGCACGGGCGCGGCGGGCGCCGGCGTACGCGGGGCGGGCTTCGCTGCGGCCGGGGCCTGCTGTGCGGGAGCCTGCTGCGCCGGGGCCTGCTGCGCCGGGGCCTTCGGGGCGGCCGGCGTCGCCGGGGCCGCGGGCGCCGACGGCGCCGCGGGCTGGGCCTGCGCCTCGGTCGCGGAGGGGGCGGCGGTCTTGTCCGCCGCGCCGGAACCACCCGGCTTGTAGTCGGCGAAGAAGTCCCACCAGGCACGGTCGACGGAGTTCGGGTCCTGGAGGTACTGCTGGTAGATCTCGTCGACAAGCCACTCGTTGGGCCCGAAGGCGGCGGCAGGGTTCGCACCCTGTCCGTCCTGGCCATCGGTCGAGATGCTCGTGTTACTGGTGGACTGAGACGACACGGCGTGAACCGCCCTCTTCCGCTTCACAAGGTGGTGGACAGCGGAAATCAAGGCTACGCCTACCGAGCTCCCGGATGCAGACCGGACGGGCCATCGTCGCGCACGTCACATCCCGAAGGGGGTTTCGGCGCGCGCTTTGGCGGGAAACTAACGTCTTTTGCCAGGCCACGGTTCGTACGCGCTCCCGAAAGCCACGGGGCGCCGCGACGGTGGCCTGGATCACATAGCCGGTGCGGTAGTCGGTCCTGATCGCGTTGTACCCACGCCATGCCGCTCGTCAATCGCCTTCCCAGACATTTTCTCGGCCTGTTCCGGCCGTTCCGGGACCGTTTCCGGGCCGTGGCGCCGGTCGGCGAAAGGGGAGGCGGCCGGCCGTCAACCGCGCTGGTCGGGCACTCCCGGGAGGGTGACGCGTATCCGGCAGCCCTGCGTCGATTCGGCCACACCGATCCGGCCGCCGTGCAGGTCCACCGCCCAGCGGGCGATCGCGAGGCCGAGCCCCGTGCCGCCGTCGTTGCCGCCGCCCTGCGTCTTCGCCCGGCCGCGGTTGAACCGCTCGAAGACCCTGCTGCGCTCCGCCTCGGGGATGCCGGGCCCCTCGTCCCGCACCTCCAGGTGCAGCGACTCCGGATCCTCGCCGCGGCGCGCCCGCACGGTGACGCGGCCGTGCCGCGGGCTGTGCTTGACCGCGTTGTCGATGAGATTCGCCACCACCTGGTGCAGCCGCTCCGCGTCCGCGTACGCCGTGAGCTCGGGCGGCGACACGTCCAGGTGCAGGTGGACGTCCGTCCTCGTGTGCAGCCCTGAGCCGGAGCTCGTGCCGCGCTGCGCCGCCGCGAGGTTGGCCTCCTTGAGGATCCCCGACAGGTAGGGCCACACCTCGAAGCGCGTCGCCCTCAGCGGGACGACGCCGTTGTCCAGGCGCGACAGGTCGAGCAGCGTCTCCACCAGGCGGCCGAGCCGCTCGGTCTGGCCGAGCGCCGTGCGCATGGTCTCGGGGTCGGCGGCCGACACGCCGTCCACCACGTTCTCCAGGACGGCGCGCAGCGCCGCGATCGGCGTGCGCAGCTCGTGCGACACGTTGGCGACCAGCTCTTTCCTGTGCCGGTCCACCGCCTCCAGGTCGTCCGCCATGAGGTTGATCGTCGAGGCCAGGTCGCCCAGCTCGTCGCGCCGGTCCGCGCCGCTCACGCGCCGCGTGTACTCGCCGTGCGAGATGCCCTTGGCGACCGTGTTCATCTCGTCGAGCGGCGCGGTCAGGCCGTGCGCCACGAACTGCGTGATCAGCAGCGTCGCGATCACCGAGAAGACCGTGATGAACCGAAGCTCCGTCTTGGTGCGCAGGGCCACCATCAGCAGCCCTGTGGTGATGAAGACGGAGACCACGACCAGGGTGCCGAGCTTCGCCTTGATCGAGAAGGGCCGCACGCTCCACCACTCCCTGCGGCGTCCGGCCCGCTCCCGTCCCGACGCGCGTCCGTACCCCGGCGTGCGGCCCGCCAGGTTCATGGTGCCGGGGTCTCCAGGGCGTACCCGACGCCGTGCACCGTGCGGATGCGCTCGGCGCCGATCTTCCGGCGCAGCGCCTTGATGTGGCTGTCGACCGTCCGCGTGCCCGACGCGTCGGCCCAGTCCCACACCTCGGCGAGCAGCTGCTCGCGCGAGAGGACGGCCCTCGGCGTGTTCGCCAGGCAGACCAGCAGGTCGAACTCCGTCGGCGTCAGGTGGACGTCGTCGCCCCGCACCCGCACCCGGCGCTGCGCGTGGTCGATCTCCAGTTCACCCAGTCTGAGGATGCCGCTGCGCGGCGTCACGGCCGCCAGTGCGGCGCGCTCCACACGGCGCAGCAGGACGTGCACCCGGGCCGCGAGCTCCCGCATGGAGAACGGCTTGGTCATGTAGTCGTCGGCGCCGACGCCGAGGCCGACGAGCATGTCCGTCTCGTCGTCGCGCGCCGTCAGCATCAGTACCGGGACCGGGCGCTGCGCCTGCACGCGGCGGCACACCTCGAGTCCGTCGAACCCCGGCAGCATCACGTCGAGCACCATCAGGTCGGGCTGCCACGCCTCCGCCGCGTCGACGGCGGCGGGGCCGTCGACCGCGGTCTGGACGAGGAAGCCCTCGGCCCGCAAGCGGGCCGCGATGGCGTCGACGATGGTCGCGTCGTCCTCCACGACGAGGACCCGACGCTGAGCGCCCGGCGTGGCTCCCACTCCGTTGTGGCTCGTTTGTGTCTGCTCCATCGCCCGCCCCTGGTACGCGTTCACCGCGCTCCGTATGCCCTCGATCCGCCGATCCACGTCCAGGCCTGACTGGGGGGTGACGGGAATCGTTGGATCCTGTATTTCGTGGAGCAGCGTAGAGGCATCGACGCCTTCTCGGCTACGCAGTGCGAACAGCGAGATGAACCACGTCCGGTACGCCCCGGGCAACTGGCACCTCTTCGGCGGTTACCCCGCTGAATCCGGCATTCCCCAACGCATCGCCAAAGGTCGGAGACGGTTGCGCAGACCAGACGGCAAGCACGCCGAAAGGGTTCAACAGGGCTTTGCACGCCGCGAGTCCTTCCTCGGCGTACAAGGAGCCGTTACTTTCGGTCACCGTCCAGTCCGGGCCGTTGTCGATGTCCAGACACATGGCGTCATACCTGTCCGATGTGGTGCGTACGTACTCCAACAGGTCGGTGTGCAGGATCACAGTCCGCGGATCGACCAGTGCCGACTTCGACACGCGTGCCAGCGGGCCCTCGTGGTGCCAGTCGATGACGGCCTGCTCGCGCTCGACGACCACGACCCTGCCCCAGCGGTCGTCCGCGACCGCGTGCGCCAGCGAGAACCCGACGCCGAGCCCGCCGATCAGCACGGAGGGCCGCGCGGCCCTGCGCTCCTCGGGCAGCGCGCGCATCGCGGCGTCGACCAGCAGCCGCTCCGAGCGGCCGTCCGAGGTGTCCATCAGGAACGTGCCGTTGACGATGATCTCCCACACGTCCCCGTCGGGGCCGCCGCGCCTGCGCAGGGCGATCTCGCCCTCGGCGCCCTCGCGCCGGTCCAGCGTGACGGGCGTTCCCGGCGCGCTGCCTCGCGCGGCGGGGCCGGGAACGGGCGCGGGCGGTTCGGTCACGTCGGGCTCCACTCTCTCGGGGACGCGGCCCATCCTCGCAGCGAGCGGCGCCGGGCCAGGAATGCTCGGCTCCCACCCCGCGTTGCCGCCTCACCGGCCGCGGCTCGAGCGCGCGGCTGAATCCCTGCCCGTGATCGCCCACGGCGAACACGAAGGCCCTCGGGGAACACCAGGGCACTCATAAGCATTGAGTCTGCATAGCTCAACTTGACTGCCGAAGGGGAGATCATGGCTGCCATTTCCACACCGCTCACGCTTCCCGTGCTGCCGCTCGACGACGAGGTCGTGCTCCCCGGCATGGTGGTGCCTCTCGATCTGTCCGACGCCGAGGTACGCGCCGCCGTGGAGGCCGCCCAGGCCGACGCGCGCTCGCGCGGCGCAGGCGCGGGCAAGCCGCAGGTGCTGCTCGTGCCCCGCATCGACGGCTCCTACGCGTCGACCGGCGTGCTCGGCACCGTCGAGCAGGTGGGACGGCTGTCGGACGGGGACCCGGGTGCCCTGATCCGCGGCCGCGGCCGGGTGCGCGTCGGTGCCGCCACGAGCGGCCCGGGTGCCGCCCTGTGGATCGAGGGCATCAGCCTGGACGAGACGGTGCCCGACCCGCTGCCCGGCTCCGTGTCGGAGCTGGTGAAGGAGTACAAGGCGCTCGCCACCGACTGGCTGAAGAAGCGCGGCGCCTGGCAGGTGGTGGACCGCGTCCAGCAGATCGACGACGTGTCCGCCCTCGCCGACAATTCCGGTTACTCGCCATTCCTGTCCACCGCTCAGAAGGTGGAGCTGCTGGAGACCGTCGACCCGGTCACGCGGCTCAAGCTCGCCACGCTCCAGTTGCGCGAGCACCTGGCCGAGCAGGACGTCGCGGAGTCCATCGCGAAGGACGTTCAGGAAGGCGTCGACAAGCAGCAGCGCGAGTTCCTGCTGCGCCGCCAGCTCGAGGCCGTGCGCAAGGAGCTGCGCGACCTGAGCGGGGGCGGCGAGGAGGACGAGTCCGACGACTACCGCGCCCGCGTCGAGGCCGCCGACCTGCCGGAGAAGGTGCGCGAGGCCGCACTCAAGGAGGTCGAGAAGCTGGAGCGCTCCAGCGACCAGAGCCCCGAGGGCTCCTGGATCCGCACCTGGCTCGACACCGTGCTCGAACTGCCGTGGAGCGAGCGCACCGAGGACGCGTACGACATCAAGGGCGCCCAGGAGATCCTGGACGCCGAGCACTCCGGGCTCGACGACGTGAAGGAGCGCATCACCGAGTACCTGGCCGTGCGCAAGCGCCGCTCCGAGCGCGGCCTCGGCGTGGTCGGCGGGCGCCGTGGCGGCGCCGTGCTCGCCCTGGTCGGCCCTCCCGGCGTCGGCAAGACGTCGCTCGGCGAGTCCGTCGCGCACGCGATGGGCCGCAAGTTCGTCCGCGTCGCGCTCGGCGGTGTGCGGGACGAGGCGGAGATCCGCGGCCACCGGCGCACCTACGTCGGCGCGCTGCCGGGACGCATCGTCCGCGCCATCAAGGAGGCCGGGTCGATGAACCCTGTCGTCCTGCTCGACGAGATCGACAAGGTCGGCTCGGACTTCAGGGGCGACCCCGCCGCCGCGCTGCTCGAAGTCCTCGACCCGGCGCAGAACCACACCTTCCGCGACCACTACCTGGAGGTCGAGCTCGACCTCTCCGACGTGGTGTTCCTGGCCACGGCCAACGTCCTCGAAGCGATCCCCGAGGCCCTGCTCGACCGCATGGAGCTGGTGACGCTCGACGGCTACACCGAGGACGAGAAGGTCACCATCGCCCGCGACCACCTGCTGCCCAGGCAGCTGGAGCGCGCGGGCCTGGAGGCCGGCGAGGTCGCCATCGGCGACGACGCGCTGCGCAGGCTGGCGGGGGAGTACACCCGCGAGGCGGGCGTGCGCAACCTGGAGCGCGCGGTCGCCAGATTGCTGCGCAAGGTGGCGGCCGAGCACGAACTGGGCCGGCGCGAACTGCCGGCCGAGCTCGGCGCCGAGCACCTGCGAGGGCTGATCGGCAGGCCGCACCACGTGCCGGAGTCCGCCCAGGACCCGGCGGAGCGCCGCACCGCGGTGCCGGGCGTGGCGACGGGCCTCGCGGTCACCGGCGCCGGCGGCGACGTCCTCTACGTCGAGGCGTCACTCGCCGACCCGGAGACGGGCGGCGCGGGCCTGACCCTGACCGGCCAGCTCGGGGACGTGATGAAGGAGTCGGCGCAGATCGCGCTGTCGTACCTGCGCTCGCACGGGGCGGAGTTCGAACTGCCGGTCGGCGACCTCAAGGACCGGGGCGTGCACATCCACTTCCCGGCGGGCGCGGTCCCGAAGGACGGGCCGAGCGCGGGCATCACGATGACGACGGCTCTCGCGTCGCTGCTCAGCGGGCGCCTGGTCCGCACGGACGTGGCCATGACCGGCGAGGTGTCCCTGACGGGCCGGGTCCTGCCCATCGGCGGCCTGAAGCAGAAGCTTCTGGCCGCGCACCGGGCCGGCATCACGACGGTCGTGATCCCGAAGCGCAACGAGCCGGACCTGGACGACGTCCCGGCGGAGGTCCTGGAGAAGCTGGAGGTCCACCCGGTCACGGACGTCCGCCAGGTCCTGGACATCGCCCTGTCCCCGGCGGAGGTCCCGGTCGCCGCCGCGGCCTGACCCCCGCCCGCCCCCCGCGGGCGAGACGGCCGCGACGACGCGCCCCGGAGGCCCGGCCTCCGGGGCGCGCCCGCGTCCGGCGCCGGGCGGCCCCGGGCCCCTCGGCCAACGCGCGGGCCCGTGTCCCGACTCCGCCGGCAAGGCGGATGCTCCGGCGTTGAGGCTCCCGTCCCCCGTGCGGGAGCCTCAACACACCGGACCGGCGGAGAGTTCAGTGCTAATTGTATGGATTGGTCCAGAAAACGGCCCTGCACCTGTCAAAGGTGACTGTGCTGGAATGTGCGCGGCAGGCCGAGAGAATGAGGCCCTTGGCGTTTCCTCCGGTGACGTGGTGTGAGGATGACGACCTGACGATATGTCCGGAGCCGTGGTTGTTGTAGAGATGCTCCACCACGTTGCTGTTGTAGTCCTGGACAATCAGTTCGGCGCCCCAACCGTCCCGGAGGTCGTCCTTGTCGCCGAAGTTGGAGACTGTCATCTCCCCCGAGTCCCAGGACACGTCCAACCAGGTGTGCACGGAGACCTTGCTGCCGCTGTAGAGGTAGGCGTCGACGTGATTGAGAACGGTGGCGTTCGCGTCACCGGCGCCCATCAGCACCGTCGTCGAGATCATTCCGGCGGTCACCAGGAGACTCGCCAATCGCTTGCGTACCACATTTCCCATGGAGCGCTTTCCTTCCAGCAGTTGCCGCCGAACTCCCACCCGCCGCACCGCCCGGCGGCGCATGCGGCGGTCGCGTTCGCCGCTACGACCACGCTGCCGCACGTGTCTTCGCGTAACCTTCGGGAGACCTTGAACAGGCAGGTCGCGACCGCCGGTTCGGGAACCGTCACGCCAAGGGGGCCGGGATGGAACTGCACGTGCTCGGCGCGGTCGAGGCGTTCAGCGGCGGGCAGGCCGTGGACCTGGGGCATCCGCGGCAGCGGCTGGTCCTGGCGGTGCTCGCGGCCGACGCGGGCCACCCCGTACCCGCCGACCGGTTCGCGGAGCGCGTCTGGGGACAGGACCTGCCCCGGCGCGGCCGCACGGTGCTCTACGGCTACGTGTCGCGCCTGCGTTCCGCGCTCGCGTCCGCCGGAGCACCGGAGCTGATCACGCGTCGGGCCGGCGGGTATGTCCTGGACACGGACCCTCAGAACGTGGACGTCCACCGCTTCCGCCGACTCGTCGCGCGGGCCGGCCGGCTGGAGGACGCCGAGCGCATCGCCGCCCTGGATCAGGCGCTGGCGCTGTGGCGCGGCGAGGCGCTGGCCGGTCTCGACAGCCCCTGGGCCCTCTCGTGGCGGGCGACGCTGGACGGCGAGCGGCGCGTGGCCGAACTGGACCGGGCGGACGCGGCGCTGCGGCTGGGCAGGCACATGGACGCACTGCCCGCTCTCGCACGCCAGGCGGAGCTGTATCCGCTGGACGAGCGCGTGGCCGGGCAGTTGATGCTCGCGCTGTACCGCGCCGGGCGCAACGCCGATGCCCTGGACGTCTACCGGGCGCTGTACGGCAGGCTCGCCGAGGAACTCGGCACCGACCCGGGCTCCGACCTGCAGCGTCTGCATCAGCGTGTGCTCACAGGGGACCCGGGACTGCTGCACTCCCCGCCGGTTCCGCGGCCGCGATCCGACGCGCGGTCCGACGCGCGGTCCGGGCCTCCCGTGCCGCGCCAACTCCCGCCGGGCCCCGCCCGGCTCGCCGGACGCGACGCGGACCTCGCCCGGCTGTCAGCCCTGCTGCCTCCCTCCGGCCGCGAGCAGGTCCGCGGTGGCGACCCGGGGATCCGCGCCATCGTCGGAACCGGCGGGATCGGCAAGACCTGGCTCGCCCTGCACTGGGCACACCGCCATCAGGCCGCATTCCCCGATGGCCAGCTCTTCATCGACCTGCGCGGCTTCTCGCCCGCCGAGGAACCACTGCCGCCGGGCACGGTGCTCCGCGGGTTCCTCGGTGCGCTCGGCGTCTCCCCGGAGCGGCTGCCGCCCGACCTGGCGGCCCGAACGGCGCTGTTCCGCAGCCTTGTCGCGGACAAGCGCGTCCTCCTCGTCCTGGACAACGCCGCGGACACCGCGCAGATCGAGCCGCTGCTGCCGGGTGGCGGCCGCTCGGCCGTCCTGGTCACCAGCCGCCGGCGGCTCAGCGGCCTCGACACCCGCCACGGGGGACAGACCCTGCGCCTCGCCCCGCTCACCCGGGCCCAGGCCCGTGAACTGCTCGCACACCGGCTCGGTCCCGACCCGCTCGCAGCCGACCCCGACGCCGCCGACGAGATACTGCACCGCTGCGCCGGACTGCCGCTCGCCCTCGGCATCGTCTCCTCACGCGCCCGCGGAAACGCGGAACCCCTCTCGATTCTCGCCGCCGAGCTGGGCAACCCTGACAGCACGCTGAGCGCGCTCGACGACGGCGACCCCGCCGCGAGCCTGCCGACCGTCCTCTCCTGGTCGCTGCGAACGCTCGCCGCGGATCAGGCCCGTGCCTTCGCGCTGCTCGGTGCCGCGCCGGGGGCCGATACCACTGTGTACGCCGCGGCCGCACTGATCGGCCTGCCCGCCCCGGCGGCCCGTACCGTCCTGCGCGCTCTGGAGCAGGGATCCCTGGTCGAGCGGGAGAACGGCGAGCGCTTCCGGATGCACGACCTGGTCAGACTGGCGGCACGTGAGCAGGCCCGATGCCTCGACGAACAGGCCGTCGACCAGGCGCTTCGCCGCGTGGTCGACTTCTACACCCGCAGCGCCGAGGCCGCCGCCCGCTGCCTCGACCCCGACATCGCGCCGGTGGAGGGCCAGCCCGCCGCCGAACACTGCACGCCCTACCGGCCGGACGGCACGGAGCAGGCATCGGCGTGGTTCGAGGCCGAGCGCGACTGCCTGCTCGCCGCCCAGCAGATGGCCGCGGACCTCGGTTGGGACGAGCCCGCCTGGCACCTCGCCTTCTGGCTCTCCGACTTCCTCATGCGCGGCGGCCACCTCGACGACCTGCTGCGCATGGCACGGCTCGCGGTGACGGCCGCCGAGCGTACCGGGTCGCCCGAGGCGCTCTCCCGCATCCAGCGCAACCTGGGCAACGCGCTCATCGGTGCCGGCCGGTTCGACGAGGCCCTGCACCACCTGCGCCTGGCCCTGGAGAGCGCCGACCGGTCCGGCGACGTCGCCCAGCAAGCCGCCACCCACAACTCATTGACCATCGCATGGGCCCGAACCGGTGACGCCGCCCAGGCGCAAGTCCACGCACGCGCCTCCGTCGAGTTCGGCCGTCGCACGGGCAACCCGATGCGCGAGGCGGTGGCGCTCAACGCGCTCGGCTGGTGCACCGCCCAACTCGGCGACCTGCGCGAAGCCGAGCAGTACTGCCGCGATGCCCTGGACCTGATGCGCAAGGGGCCCGGCGTGCGCGGAGACGGCAACGCCGAAGCGGCCACTCTCGACAGCCTCGGCTACATCGCGCACCACGCGGACCGTATCCCCGAGGCCCTCGACCACTACCGCGCGGCGCTCGACCTGCGCCGCGCGCATCACCACACATACCAAGTCGTCGACACCCTGGACCGGCTGGCCGGGCTGCACGCGTCACGCGGCGACACCGTCGCGGCACGCTCCGCCTGGCAGGAGGCACTGGACCTGTGCCGCGCACAGAACCGCTCCGCCGACGCCGATCGCATCGAGCGGAGCCTCGGGCGTATCGAGTAGACGGCTGAGCGTTCCGCTCGGGCTCGTTGCCGGGCAGGGCGGCGGCCCCGGCCGGTGGATGCCGGACCGGGGCCGCCGTGGTGCGACGGGAGGGGCGGACGAGGTCAGCCGTTGGCGAGGGCGCGCAGGCGGTCCATCGCGCCGTTGAACTTGTCGTGGTCGCCGACCGTCGCGCCCGTGGACGTGTACTGCCAGATCGTCTGGAAGCCCCAGCCCGCCGGCAGCGGCTTCGGCGAGGAGTCGTAGCGGGCCACCCAGAGCGGGTTCGTCTTCGCGAAGCCGCCGTAGTTGCCGGTGCACTGCTTCCACCAGTTGGTCGCGGTGTAGATCACCGCGTCGCGGCCCGTGCGGGCCTTGTACGTCGTCGTGAAGTCCTTGATCCACGCGACCATCGCCGACTTCGAGAGGCCGTAGCAGGACGCGCCGTACGGGTTCCACTCGATGTCCAGGACACCCGGCAGGGTCTTGCCGTCCTTGGACCAGGCGCCGCCGTGCGCGACGAAGTACTCCGCCTGGTTGGCGCCGCTCGACACGTCGGGCGTGGCGAAGTGGTACGAGCCGCGGATCAGGCCCGCCTTGTACGAGCCGGTGTACTGCTGGTTGAACGTCGTGCTCTTGTAGTAGTTGCCCTCCGTCGCCTTCACGTACGCCCACTTCACGCCGCTGCCCTTGAGCGCGGACCAGTTGACGCTCCCCTGGTGGCTGGAGACGTCGACGCCCTCCGTCTGGGTGACGGCGGCCTCGCGGCGGGCGACGGGGGCGTGGCCCGTGCCGTCGTGGGAGAGCACGCCCATGCCCATGTACGCGTTGCCGCGGGCGGGCGCTCTGTCGGCGGCCGGGGAGGCCGCGTGCCCGCCGGCCGTGGGGGAGACCTCGGCGCTCGCCACGCCGGGGAGAGTGAGCGGAAGAGCGAACGTGGCCAGGAGAGCCGCGGCCGCCGCGATCAGTGTGCCGCGGCCGCCGTTCTTTCCGGGTCTGCGCACGGACATTGCGTGCCTCCGAAAACCTCGGTGGGGGGATCTCTTGCTGTGCCGACAAGTCGTCAAAATGGACATGTCACCGTGCAACGCTACGTAGGTCGACCTTGCCACGGCCCGGAGGTGCACTGCTGCCGATGGACTAACGGCCTGCGAAGATGCGGAGAGCCGCGGCGATGGCCACGGTTTCGGCGAACTCTCAGGAGCGGGAAGAGCGCGCGATGGCTGCTGACGTGCAGGGAAGCGGGACCGGGAACGAACCTTCGCCGGTGGGCGGGGAAGCGGTGGATCCGGAGTTCCTGGATCTGGAGCGTGAGCTGGCGGTCTTCCTGCGCCGGGCCAGGGCCAATTCGGGTGAGATGGCCCGCGAGGTGCACCCGGATCTGGAGCCCGCCGCGTACGGGCTGCTCGTGCGCCTTGAGGAGACCGGCCAGCAGCGCGCCACCGAGCTCTCGGCGTACTTCGGCGTGGGGAAGGCGACCATGAGCCGGCAGCTCAGAGCGCTCCAGGACCTCGGCCTGATCACGCGCGAGCCGGACCCGGCCGACGGGCGCGCCTCACTGCTGCGCGTCACGGACGAGGGCCTGCGCCGCTTCCGCCGCGTCCGGGACGCCCGCAGGGGCCGCTACGTGCGGAAACTCGCCGACTGGGACCGGGACGAGGTCGCCGAACTGGCCCGCTTGCTGCACCAGCTGAACGCCCGCGCGGCGAGCTGAGGGGCCTCGGTCGGGCCCCGGGCAACAGGTAACTCGATCGAGTGACGGGGCCGCTCGTGCGGGCGGGTGACGGGCCGTCGCCCAAACGTCTCGTACGAGTGACGCCGGCCCGGCGCCGCGGCGGGCGGGCGGAGCACCCCCGCCCCATCGGACGCGCCCCCATGGGGCGCCGCGCCCTGCGGGCGTGCGTCGCCGTTGCCCTGGGCGGGGCGCCCTGGGCTCGGGGCGAGCCCGGACCCGGACCCGGTGGCGCCGCCCGCCGGGTGGGCCGGCGTCCCTGCGCGGGTGCCGTGCCAGGCCGGCCTGCCCCGCGGGCGCACCTCCGGTGACCGGACGCGCCTCCCGGGTGCGGCTTGCCGCGTGCTTGCGCCGTAAGGCGCGCCCCGCAGGTCCGCCCGGCGTGATCGTTGTCCGGGGCGGGCGGGGTCCCCGGATCTCGTGGTCCGCCTCCCGCGTGGCCGCCGCGCCCCGTGCGGTGCGCTGTACGCGCCGGGGGACTGCTGGACGTGCCTCGGCGCATGGACGCGCCCCCGGAGCCGGATCCCGCGGCCGGACGCGGAACCGCCGGGCGCGGCCCGCAGGGCGGCGCGTCAGAGTTCCGCGTACGTCGCCGTCGCGTCGTCGTGCCTCTTGCCCCGTACCTGCCGCGCGTCCGTCTCCAGCGCGCGTACGCGGTCGATCAGGGACTGCGGGCCGCTCTCGCGCACCAGCGCGAGGCACTCCGCCCAGCCGCCCTGCTCGAACTTCTCGACCCACCGTGCCGCGCCGTCCGTCATCGCCAGCAGCGACCGCACCTCGGCGGCCGGCGTGCTGCCCGTGACCGCCTTCGCCGCCGCCGACGGGTCCGCCGCCGCCGTGAAGAAGCCGCCCTCCGCGTTCCGCAGCGCGTCCGTGGACGCGACCGACCGCTTCACCTCCGCCGGGATGTGGTCGAGCCGGTCGTCGACCACCGCGCGCACCCGACCGTCGCGCCCCTCCACCAGCAGCGTGGAGTCGGACAGGACCAGGTGCTCGACCACGCCCCCGGGAGCCGCGCCCCAGCGCGCGACGACCACCGTCGCCTGCGGCGTGCGCGGGTGAGAAAGTTCACAGGTGTCACGGTGTTTGGCCGCCGTAAGGGCGATGGCCCGGGCCAGGATCTCCGTCAGTGTCATGTCACGGCGTGAACCGCACAGTTCAGCCAAAGTTCCGCCCAGGCGTGCCGTGAACCACGGGACCCCGTGCACGCAACCGTCGTCCCCTTCGGGCGGTGTGACACCGTCGAGCAGGACGAGCGCCCCGCCCTCGCCCGCCGCGGGCAGGACCACGGAAGTCCAGTCCTCATTGGGGCGTGCGGCCGTTCCTGGTGCAGTCGCCTGTTCGATGCGCATGATCCCCAGTCTGCCGGAGCGGTACCGCGGTGTGACGGCGCGGGTCGCGGGACACGAGGCCGAAAAACGATCACTCGGAAGGCCGTCCCACGGTTGCGGGCGGGCATCTTTGCAAAGGGCGCGTCAGAGGTCCATTCGGCGCGCCGCACCGCGCCCCCGCGCACGTCGGGGGAATTTGAAGGCCAACTCCTCCGTGATGTTCACTCGTTCAGGTGGCGGGTCGGCCGATGCGCGTCTTCCTCCCAAAAGCACTGCAATTGTCGGGAGCCGTGCCAGGGGCCGGGGGTGGCTCGTCGTGACCCGCCGTCACCCCTGCTTCATGGGCGGACGAGTCGAGAATGCGAGCACCGGTGCAGAACAAGCGGCCTCGGGGGAACGGCGGTGTGCACAGCGGCACTCCGGTGGGGCGCCCCAAGCGGGTACGCACCCGGCTCGTCGCCGGTGTCGCGGTCGTCGGCGTCGCCGTGCTCGCCGCCGGCACCCCCGCCGTGCTGCACGGCTGGACGGGGCTCGACGACGCCCAGCGGCTCGTCACCCTCGCACGGCTGGACAGCCAGGCCGTCGCCCTCGCCGGCTCCCTCGCCGACGAGCGCGACCAGGCCGTCGTCTTCGTCGCCGCCGGCCGGCCGTCGAAGGACGGCGAGTCGCACAGCGGAGAGTCGACAGGCGGCGAGCAGGGCAGCGAGGGGAGCGCGGACGGCCTGACGGCGGCAGGCGAACGGGTGGACCGGGGGATCGCCGAGTTCCGCGCGCTCGCCGCCGAATCCGGCGGAACGTCCCGAACCAGCGGCGCGTCCGCGTCCGCCCGCGCCCTCAAGAGCCTGGGTACCCTGGAGCCGGCGCGCAAGGCCGCGGTGACGGGCAACGGCCGGGCGTCCGCCACGTACACCGCCTACTCCCGCATCATCGCCTCCCTGGGAGGCGTCTTCGAGCAGGTCGCCGACCACGCCCCGGCGGACGCGGCCCCCGACGCGCGCGCGGCCGCCTCGCTCGGCCGCGCCGCCGACCAGGCGTCCGCCACCCGTGGGCTGCTCGTCGCCGCGCTCACCATCCCCGACGACCGGACGCGGACCACGACCGACCCGATCACCGGGCTGACGGTGACCACCGGCCACTCGGGGAGTTCCGCCGAGAAGGCGCGGGACGCGCTCAGCGCGGCGGCCCAGCAGGCGCGGGTAGGGGAGCTCGCCGCCCTCGCGGACTTCGACGCCGCCGCTTCCGCCTCCACCCGCCAGGCGTACGAGTCCACCGTCGCAGGCGCCGGGACCACGTCCGCCGAGAAATACCTCGGCAGGCTCACGGCCGCCCCGCGACTGCCGGACTCCGCACTCGACACCGACCGCGACAAGCTCAACACCGCGCTCACCGCCAGGATCGACCGGATGCGGGGCGCACTGTCGGGGCTCGACGCACGGGAACTCAAGGGGTTCGAGAAGCTCCGCGACAGCGCCGTACGCGACCTGGAGCTGCGGGCCGCGCTCCTGGCCGGCTGCCTGGTGCTCGCCGTCGCCGTGTCCGTCGCGGTCGCCCGCACCCTCACCAGGCCGCTCGCGGCGGTGCGGCTCGGCGCGGCCCGGGTCGCGGCCCGTCCCGCCACGCGCGAACCGGTGCGGTTCACCGGGCGCAACGACGAGTTCGCCGACGTGGCACGGTCGCTCAACGCACTCCACAGCACCGTGCTCTCGCTCACGGCCCGCCTCGCCGAGGGCGCCGCGCCCGAGTCACGGGACCGCGCGGAACACGACCGCAAGGAAGCCGCCGCGGACCTGGGCGCCGCAGCCCTCGCCGCCGAGGAGCGCGCGGGGCTCCAGGCCCGGATCGCCGACACCACCGACCACCTGAGGCGGCTGCGCCACACCGTCCGCCACACCTTCGTCGACCTCTCGCTGCGCAACCTCGGCCTGGTGGAGCGCCAACTCGGCGTCATCGAGTCGCTGGAGGAGCGCGAGCAGGACCCCGAGCGTCTCGGCACGCTCTACAAGCTCGACCACATGGCCACGGTCATGCGCAGGCACAGCGAGAACCTGCTGGTCCTCGCCGAGCACCGGCAGGTGCACGCCCACGCGGAACCCGTCCCGCTGGTCGACGTGCTGCGTGCCGCCGTCAGCGAGATCGAGCGCTACGAGCGCGTCACGATCCAGACCCTGCCGCCGCAGGCCCGCGTCTCCGGGGCCGCCGCCGACGACCTCAGCCACCTCGTCGCCGAACTCCTGGAGAACGCGGCCTCGTTCTCGCCGCCCGGAGCGGCGGTCGAGCTGTCGGGGTGGCTGCTGGAGACGGGCGAGGTGATGCTCTCGGTCGTCGACCAGGGCGAGGGCGTCGCCGGCGAGCGGCTCGCCGAGCTCAATGCCCGCCTGACCGCGCCGGACCACGAAGCCCTGACGCAAGCCCCGACGGAAGCGGACGAGGCGGGCGAGGGGCTCGGGCTGCGGGTGGTCTCCCTGCTCGCCGCCCGCCACGGCGTCCGCGTCGAACTGCGCAGGCAGCAGCAGGGCGGCGGCACGACCGCCGTCGTCGTCCTGCCGCGGAACGTGGTGCCGCCGGAAGTGCCGGAAGCGGCCGAGCCCGGCGATACCGAGGTGGCGGCCGGCGCGGCGGAGCCGGGGAGCGCCGCTGCGCCGGAGAGCGACGCCGAACCCGGCCTGCCGGAGTTCGTGCCCGTGTCGGGACCCCGGGCGCTCCCCGAGCGCCCGGGCGCGGCCGCGGGGCGCGAACGGGCGCCGTACGAAGCGTCGCGTGACCCGCTGATCCTGGCCGCCGAGGCGACCGTACGAGCGGCGGAGAGCGCGGGAGCGATCGCCCCGGAGACCGCCGGGTCCGTGCCGGGCGGCGAGCCGCGCGTACCGGCCGCGCGCACGCCCGTTCAGGCGCCGGACCAGGCGCCGGGCCGCGGCACTGCCCAGGACCCGTACGCCGCCGGTCCCGACTCCCACGAGCGCGCGGCGGCCGCCCCCGCCGGCGGTGACGGCCTCGACCAGGACACCTTCGCCATGCGCCTGCCGCAGCGTGCGGCCGCGAGCCGTGAGCTGCCCAAGCGGGTGCCCAAGGCCGTCAGGTCGGCGGGCGCGCCCCCGGTACGCAAGCGCGGCGTCGACCCGGAGGAGCTGCGCCGGAGGCTCGGCGGCTTCCACTCGGGAGCCAGGGCGGGGCGCCAGGAGGCCGAGGAGGAGATCCGCCAGGCCGCCACCCGGCAGCCCCAGGCGCAGCAGCACCCGTACGAGCAGGAGCCGCCCACCGGGCAGCAGGCCGCGTCGCAGCAGGGCGACGTGCGGCACAGCGACGAGGCGCAGGGCTACGAGCGGCAGCCGTACGGCCGGCAGGCCTACGAACCGCTGCCCTACACGCCCCGCATACCCCAGGCACGGACGACCGAGCACCTGACGGCCCGGGACCAGGCGGCCGGGCAGCACACCGAAGCGGCGGGGGACACAGTCGAGGAGGCGCGCAGTTGACTGCGACCGGCACATGCGGACTGAGCAGCGAGGCACGCAACCTGCACTGGCTGCTGAACAACCTCGTGGAGGAGGTCCACGGCCTGCGGTCCGTCGCCGTCGTGTCGTCGGACGGGCTCCTGCTCCTGTCGTCCGACCCGGGGCGGACGGAAGAGGCGGCCGCCGCCGCGGCCGCCGGGCGTCAGGAGGGCCCGCGCGGTTCGAGCGCCGACCTGGCGACGGTCGTCTCCGGCATCGGCAGCCTCACCATCGGCGCCGCCAGGCTGATGGAGGGTGGACCCGTCAAGCAGACGATGGTCGCGATGGAGGACGGCAGCCTCTTCGTCATGGCGATCAGCGACGGCTCTCTCCTCGGGGTGCATGCCGCCCCGGACTGCGACATGAGCGTGGTCGCCTACCACATGGCGCTGTTCGTGGGCCGCGCCGGGCACGTACTGACACCCGCGCTGCGCGGCGAACTGCGCAGGTCGGTCGCGGGCGGCGTCGAGGGTGTCACGGGGAGCGGCCGGTGAGCCGGTCGCCCACCCGCTGCGGGCAGGCGGCGGCCACCAGGGACGGGCGCACGCCCGCGGAGCCCCGGGGCGGCGTGCGCTGCCGTGTCGCGAACCAGTCGTCCCCGTCGTCCCGCGTGCGGCCGTACTCGCTCACCGGGGGCCGCACGCGCGCCGAACACGTCCTGCGCGTCGAGACGTTCGTCGCGGCGACCGAGGCGCCCGCCGGGCGTGCGGAGCCGCCGCGCCGCGGCTCCTCCCGGGTGATGCCCGAGGTGAGCGCGATCGTGGAGCTGTGCCGTCGCATGCGGACGGTCGCGGAGGTGGCGGCGCTGCTGAAAATGCCGCTCGGCGTGGTGAGGGTGCTGCTCAGCGACCTCGCCGACCAGGGAAGGATCAGGGTGTACGGGACCGGCCACGACGGCACCGAACAGCCGGACCATGCACTGCTGGAAAGGGTATTGAGTGGACTCCGCCGTCTCTGACGACACCGCAGACACCGAGGCCGCCGCCGTCTCCGAGCCGGACGAGAGCCCGCGGTCCTGGCAGCTCGACCGGTCACGAGCGCCCGTCGCCACGAAGATAGTGATCGCGGGCGGTTTCGGGGTCGGCAAGACGACGTTCGTCGGCTCGGTGTCGGAGATCCCGCCGCTGCGCACGGAGTCGCTGATGACGGCGGCGAGCGCGGCCACGGACGACCTCACCGCCGTGCCTGACAAGGTCACCACGACCGTCGCCATGGACTACGGCCGCATCACGCTCGACAACGACCTCGTGCTCTACCTGTTCGGCACGCCGGGCCAGCAGCGGTTCTGGTTCATGTGGGACGACATCGTGCGCGGCGCGATCGGCGCGGTCGTCCTCGTCGACACGCGCCGCATCGACGACTGCTTCCCCGCGCTCGACTACTTCGAGACCTGCGGTCTTCCCTACATCGTCGCGGTGAACCACTTCGAGGGCGCCGAGGCGTTCGACCCGGCGGCCGTCAGGCACGCGCTGTCCGTCGCGGACAGCGTCCCGCTGCTGATCATGGACGCACGCCAGCGGGTGTCGGCCGTGGAGTCGCTGATGACGCTCGTACGGCACGCGCTCGAGACGGGCGGGCGGTAGCCGCCTGCCCGATCACAGATCCGCGTCCGAGCCAGTGCCGGCGCCTACCGGCAGCCGGGGCGGCCGGTAGGCGGCCGGGCTGAGCACGGTCCCCGACGCGTCCGGGCGCACCGCGCCGAGCAGCGGGTTCGCGGCGATCGGCGACACCTTGACGTGCCCACCCGGGCGCGGGGCCTGGACGACCTTGCCGTGACCGAGGTACACCGCCACGTGCGTGGCCTTCGGGAAGTAGACTACGAGGTCGCCGGGGCGCAGCCGGTCGAGCGGCACGCGCGGCAGGTCGTGCCACTGCTGCTGGCTGGTGCGTGGCACGTGCACACCGGCGTGCGCCCACGCCTGCGACGTCAGGCCCGAGCAGTCGAAGGCGCCGGGGCCCGTGGCGCCCCACTCGTACGGCTTGCCGATCTGCGCCACTGCGTACCGCAGCGCCGCGGCCCCCGCCGCGGTCGGTGTGGCGGTCTTCGCGGCCTCGCCCTGCGGGCCGAGGGCCCCCGAGTCCACGAGGTCCTGCTGGGCCTTGTCCGTGCCGCTGCGGTCGAGCGCGGCCAGCCGGCCGAGCACGTCAGGGCTGAGCCCGGCGAGCAGCGCCTCGACCTGGCGCAGCTTGGCCTCTGCCGAGTCGCGCTGCTGCTTCTTGCGCGCGGCCAGCTGCTGCTGCTTCGCGAGCGCGGTGCGGGTGGCGACGACCGCCGTGTCCGCGTGGCGCATGCTCGACACGAGCCGCGCCCGCGTGGCCACGTTGCCGCGCGCGGCACGGGCCAGCATGTGCTGCTCCTCGACGGCGCGCTCGGGGTCGTCGCCGAGCAGCAACTGGAGGTAGCCGGAGAGTTCGGGCGTGCCGCGGTACTGCGCGCGTGCCAGGGCGCCCGCCGCGCCGCGGCTGCGGTCGAGCGCGGCCCTGGCCCGGTCGAGGCCGCTGCCGGCCTTGTCGGCGACGGCGCGCTGCTTGGTGAGGGCCTGCGCGGTGGCGTTGTACGCCTCGTCGGCGGCCTCGGCCTGCTGGTAGAGGGTCTTGAGCTGAGTGAGGAGCGCCGCCACACCGCCGGGCTCGGGAGCGGCGGGCGGCGTGGCGGCGGACGTGGGGACGACGGTCAGCGCGGTGATCGCGGCGGCCGCCGCGACCGTTGCACGGGCGGATCGCAGGCGCGACATGTCACCTCCGGTGGGGGCGGGAACGAGCCGCGGGGTGGTGTTTCACGCGCGGCGCTCGGCGGATTCATGAACGCCACACCATGCGATTACCTGACGAGTCGTCTGGACGGGGGAGGAATTTCACCCTCTGGGCTGCACCCGGCACCACCCCGGCGGTGCGCCTTGCACGCGAACGCGCGACGTGCGTGCGCCCCGGCGGCGCGCGTGCGTCCACCCTTGCGGCGTAGGCGCCCGCCCCCGGGCGCAGGAGCCGCCGGAGGCTGTGGGGGAGCCCGCCGAGCTCGGCCGCCGACTGCCGCCCGGGGTTCGGAGATCGGCGCCTGGGCCGCCCGCGCCAGGAGGGCCCAGGGGCAGCGCCGCAGCAGCCTGGGAGCCGGCATCCCGAGGGGACAACTCGTGCGGGGCAGGCCTCAACGGGCCCGGACCGGGGTGGGCGGGGCGCGGGGCCGGTCCACGGTCGGTGGGGCCGGTCAGGTGTGCGCGGCAGTTTCGCGGGCCCGGGGGCCGCCCAGCGCTTCGTGCGGGGCGTGGTGCCTGTCCAAGCGGGCTTGGTCAGCTGTGCGGCCCGTCCCGGGCAGCTCCTGCACAACGAGCCAACACGCCCCGGGGCGGGCCCGGACAGGCTGGGTGCTGAGCCCGCGCACCTCAGGGGCAGGCTCAGCGGTCCGCGCGCGGCGGCCTGCGGGTCCACGGCCAGCGGGGGCCGTCCGCCACGCGGCCCGCCGGGGCGTACTCGTACGTCCAGCCACGCTGGAGGCCCAGCCGCTTGGTGAAGCCTGCCGCGACACGCCGGTAGGTGTACACGGTGGGCGGCGCGTCCCCCTCGTTGGGCACCGGGACGTCGTACCACTTCGGTGGCTGCCCGGTCAGCCCCGTCAGCACGGGCAGCACGCGCCCGGCCAGCGGGCCGCCGACGAACAGGGTGTTCTCGCTCCTCACCCCACCAGTCTCACCCGGAAGTCATCGAGCGCACCAGCGGGGCCAGCTTGCGCGCCAGCGAGGCGACGGCGCCGTCCGCCGTCTCCTGAGCCGACATCGCGGCAACCGCCTCCGCCGTCTCCGCGTCGCGCGTCGCCGTCGTCGCGAGCAGGGCCACCAGGTTGTCGACCAGCCAGTCGCGCAACTCGGCGGCATCCGGCCGCTTCTCCTCGTCCAGCCACGTCAGGGAGGCCGACTCGACCGCCGCGATCCACGTGCGCACCAGCATCCGCAGCCGTGGGCCCGGCCGCACGGCGCCCAGGTGCAGCAGTATCTGATCGGCCCCGGCCCGGCGCACCTCGTCCACGATCGCCGTCGTGCGCGACGTCTCGCACACGCCGCCGCCGCTCAGCAGCGCGCTGAAACCCGTGCCGTGCTCGTCCACGAACGCGAGGTAGCGGTCGAGCACCCGCTTCAGCCGGTCCGTGGGCGGGCCCACCGGCGGCTCGGTGAAGCAACGTTCCAGCTCGTCCGCCGACGAGCGCAGGGCCGCCTCGTACAACTGCTGCTTGCCCCCGGGGAAGTACCGGTACACGAGCGGCCGCGACACGCCCGCCGCGGCCGCCACGTCCTCCGGCGTCACCTCTTCGGGCGTGCGGTGCGCGAACAGCGTGAGCGCCGCATCCAGCAGCTGGGCACGGCGCCGCTCCACGCTCAGCCTGCGGTAGGCGGGAGGCGGTGCGGGCGTCGCGGCGGTCATGGGTTCAGCGTAACCACTGGCCCCGCGCCGCGGGATCAGGCCAGCAGGCCCGAGCTGCGCCACAGCGCCCTGCCGGGGCCGTGCAGCACGCCGATGTCGTCCAGGAAGTCCGTCAGCCGCTTCGCGCCCGACTGCATCACCTCGCGCCGGTGGCCGCTGGCCCTGACCTGCGCGACCGCCTCGCGCCTGTTGAGGCCGACGTTCTCGTACACCTGCGGGTTGACGAAGCAGACCGAGAACACGCGGGCGGCCTGCCCGCTCGACACCCGGGTGAACTCCCGCTCCCAGCGCGGGGCCGTCACCATCTGCCGGCGCAACTCCTCGCGCGCGTAGCGCACGTGCCGCGACTCCTCGATGACATGGATCCGCGTCACACCGCGCACCAGCGTCTGCACCCGCTCGTCGGGGAACGTCAGCCGCTGCATCCAGTCGAGTATCTCCTCGCCGAGCAGCGTCGCCGCGAAGGAACCAGGCGTCGTGGACACCGTCTTCAGCGCGCGCGCCATGTTGTGGTACACGCGCGGCACCGGATAGGCGGGCGCGCCGCCCCTCTTGATCATGCGCGCGAACATCTTGGAGTGCCTGCACTCGTCCGCGATCTCCGTGAGCGCGTACCTGACGTGGTCGCTGATCACGGACTTGTCGTAGATGTGCCGCACGAGCAGCTGCATCAGGATGATCTCGAACCAGATCCCGAGCGACGCCAGCGAGGCCGCCTCGTGGCGCGCCAGGTCCATCCGCTGCTCCTCGGACATCCGACGCCACATCGGGGTGTCGTAGAGGGAGACGAGCTCGGGCGGCCAGAACCACTTGCCCTCGTCGAGCGGGGCCTCCCAGTCGAGCTCCGCGTCCGGGTCGAAGGAGTGCTTGGCGGACGACTCGAGCAGCCGCTTGGCGATCTGCTCACGGTCCTTGAGCGGCCCCAACGCATCTTGCAGGACGGGGTCGTTCATCAATGAGTCGCGGCTCGGTCGGGCGGGCGCGGTCGTCATGGTGCGTGCCTCCTCGGTCGGTTGAGGGGCCGAGTTACCGGCGGTCACCCCCTATGAGACTGCTTGTCAGCAGAGCCGTCAATCCCTTGGACGGCACTTGTTGACTCCGCGTCTAGCAAGGGCGGGGGTGCGGTGACGGTCCCACGCCGTGCCGGGACTGTGCGGAGTGGCCGGAACGGAACGGATCAGGCCGGAAACGCACGGCGTGATCCGGCCCCGGCGCGTCACGATGGACGTATGACCGCGATCTCCTCCGCCGGCTCCGTCGACTCGCCCGGCGGCCCCGGTGCCGCACGCCGAAGTCTCGAAGGGCTCGCCATGGGCGACGCCTTCGGCGAGCGGTGGTTCTCCCGGTTCCGCGAGCCCGAGGAGGCCCGCGAACAGATCAGGCGGCGAAGAACGCCCGACGAGCCCCGATGGCGCTGGACGGACGACACGGCTCTCGCACTCGCCGTCCACCGCGTGCTCGTCGAGCGCGGCACGATCGACCAGGACCGCCTCGCCGCCTGCTTCGGCCTCGCCTACGACGCCCATTCGGGGCGCGGCTACGGGTACGGCATGCACGTCCTGCTGCCCGCGCTGCTCGCCGAACCCGCGTCGTGGCGGACGCTCGCGCCCGGGCTGTTCGACGGCGGCAGCCTCGGCAACGGCGCCGCTATGCGCGTGGCCCCGCTGGGCGCCTGGTTCGCCGACGACCTCCCGCGCGCGGCCGAGCAGGCCGCCCTCTCCGCCGAGGTCACCCACGCCCACCCGCAGGGCGTCGCGGGCGCGGTGGCGGTCGCCGTGGCCGCCGCGCTCTCCGCGCGCGGGGAGCTGACGCTGGACGCCGTCGCGGCGGCGACGCCCCGCGGCGCCGTGCGCGACGGCCTTGAGCGTGCCTGCGAGACACCCTTCACGACGGAACCGGCCCGCGCGGCGGACACGCTGGGCAACGGCAGCCGCATACGCGCCGACGACACCGTGCCGTTCGCCGTCTGGACGGCGGCCAGGCACCACGACGACCTCGCCGGCGCGCTGTGGGCGACGGCCGAAGCCCTCGGCGACGTCGACACCACCTGCGCGATCACCGGGGGAATCGTCGGCGCGCGCACGGGCATCTCGGCCACGCCCGCGGACTGGCGCCGCCGCCGGGAGCCCCTCACGCCCGCCGGGCCCGCGGAGCCCGCAGGCTCCGCGGAGCGCGATGGCTCGCGCTGAACCATCCTGCCTCCGGCAGAGCCAGGCGGTTGCGGCGGGCCCGCCGCGTGAGTTGTGCGCTTCCCCAGCGCCGTTGAGCGACACCCTGGCGTGATGGCGCCGCCGGAGCGGTGCTCGGCCCGGGTGCCGTAGGTGAGCGTTGTCTTCGCCGTCGGACGGGCACCACTGCGCATCGCAGGCCGCCGCCAAAGGCGGGGCTACCGACGCCGAGCGTGCCGGCGCCGCTGCGTGGGCGCGCCCCCGCGCGGCCCGCCCGGTGCGGGCGCCCGGGCTCGGGCCCCAACGCGGCGGGCCGAGCGCACCACGGGCGCGGGCGGGGGCCGGCGGCCTCCTCCCCGGGGAGAGGCGCTCACGAGCGGCGCTGCGGCGCGGCCCACCCGAACGACGGGGAGCGTGAAGCACGCGCGGCCCTGGCGCTGCCCGCGCCGAGCGCCCGGCGGGCGCTCCCGAGCGCGCACGGGATCGTGCCGGACGCTACCCGCGCCCCGCGCGATCCCGCGCCAGCGCCGCCTTCATCACCGACTTCGCGATCGGCGCCGCCACCCCGCCCCCGCTGATGTCCGCCCGGTCGGCCTCCGCGTCCTCCACCACGACCGCGACCGCCACCGCCGGCGACGCCGCGTCCTTGGCCTGCGCCCACGCGATGAACCACGCGTAGGGCAACCCCGCGTTGCCCACGCCGTGCTGGGCCGTGCCCGTCTTGCCGCCCACGGTCGCGCCCTTGATCGCGCCGTTCCCGCCCGTGCCGGTCCGCACCACGTTCACCATCATCCGCCGCAGCTTCCGCGCCGTCGTCGCGCTCATCACCCGCTTGTACGTACGGTCCGGGTCACGCGACACCAGACGGCCCGACGCCGTCTCGGTGTGGTCCACCAGGCGCGGGTACCTCAGCACCCCGTCGTTGGCGACAGCCGCCGAGACCATCGCCATCTGGAGCGGCGTCGCCGTCGTGTCGTACTGGCCGATCGACGAGAGCGCCAGCTGGTCCGGGCTCATGTGCTCATCGAAACGGGAGGCGGACACAGGCGACGGAATGCGCAGAGACGGGTCGTTGAAGCCGAACTTCTCGGTCGTGCCGACCATCTTCGCCAGACCGACCTTCACGCCGAGCCCCGCCATCACCGTGTTGCACGACCAGGTGATCGCGTACTTCAGCGACGCGTTGCCGCACCCGTCCGCCTCGTTGGGCAGGCTCGTGCTCGTGCCGGGCAACGGGTAGGGCGCGGGGATGCCGGTCGGCGCGTCCACGTCCTTGACGACACCGGACTCCAGCGCGGCCGCAGCCGTGACGATCTTGAACGCCGAACCCGGCGGGTAGCTCTGGTTCAACGCCCTGTTGAGCATGGGCTGCGTGTCCGTGTGGTTCAGGCGCGACCACGCGTCCGTCACCCGGCTGCCCGTGCCGGACAGCACGCCGGGGTCGTAGGACGGGCTGCTGACGAGCGCGAGGATCCGGCCGCTCGCCGGCTCGATCGCCACGACGGCGCCCCGTCGCCCGTCGAGCCCGGTGTAGGCGGCGCGCTGCAGCGACTTCTCGATCGTGGTGACGACCGTCCCGCCTGCGCTGCGCCCGTGGGCGTGGTCCCCGGAGAACGAGAGGGGTGCGAGGCGCGGGTCCGAGCCGCCGAGGATGCCGTCCTCGGCGTTTTCGATCCCCGTCGAGCCGTACGTCTGTGAGACGTAGCCGGTGACGGGTGCGTACAGCGGGCCCTGCGTGTACGTCCGCTCGTACCTGAGGCGCTGGTGGGTGTCGCGGGAGCCCGTCACGGGCGAGCCGTCCACCAGGATGCTGCCGCGTGGCCTGCCGAAGCGCTGCACGGTGGGGCGGGGGTTGCCGGGGTGCTTGTCCAGGTTCTCCGCCTCGACGCCTTGCAGCCGCACGGCGTTGGCCAGCAGCGCGACCAGGAGCAGGAGGCAGAAGGCGGCGGTGTGCCTGATCTGGCGGGTCACCTCTTGCCGCCTTCCGGTGCGTGGGCGCGCTCGCCCTCGGGAGCACCGGACTTCCGGCGCGGGCTGCCCGCCGCTCGCCGGACGATCCGGAATTTTCCGCTCCACCAGCCGCCGGGCTCGGCTCCCGGCCCGAGCACGGGCCGGGGCGTGCGGGCGCGTGACGGCGCCGCCGGCGCGCCGTCCTGGTCGGGGGCCGGGGCGTCACGCGGTGCCGGTGCAGACGCCGGTGCCGGTGCCGGTGCCGGTGCTGTGGCGGATGCCGGGTTCGTGCTGGCGGCCGCGTCGGGGCCGGCCGGATCCGCGTCGCGGGGACCGTCCGTGGCGGCCGCGTCCGTCTCCAGGGTCGAAACCGCGGTACGGGCGTCCCGCCCCCGCGCCATGGCGGTCGCGCCTGCGCCCGCCCTCGTCTCCGCCCTCGCCCCCGGCCTCGGCCTCGTCCCCGCCTGCGCCTCCGCCTTCGGCGCTGTGGCGCCGGGCCGCCGTTCTGCCCGCCGATCGCCGTGCGCGGCGCTTGCGTCCAGGACGGGCACACGCGACCGGGCGCCCGCGTCACGCGCGCCGGAGCCGGCCGACGCTTCCTCGACCCCGTTCGCGGCCCGTACCGGCCGCGCCTTCGCACGCCGCAGCGCCCCGAGCCGCGCCCCCGCACGCCGCGGCCCCCTGAGCCGCACCGTTTTCAGGACCTTCTCTCGCAGCTTCTGCCCCCGTACGCCCACCTCCCGTACGCCGCCGTCTCGTCGGCCGTCCGGCGGCAGGACCAGCAGAGCCGGGCGGCTGGGGGAGTCCCCGCCGGGCGACGGCCGGCCGGAGCCTTCGACGGGCTCCCGCGCCTCCACCGGCCCCGGCCTGCGCGCCGAGTCGCTGATGCGCATCAGCAGCGCCACGATCACCCAGTTGGTGACGACGGACGAGCCGCCCTGGGCCAGGAACGGCATCGCCATGCCGGTCAGCGGGATCAGCCCCATCACGCCGCCGGCGATCACGAAGACCTGGAGCGCCAGGAGCGACGACAGCCCCACCGCGAGCAGCCGGCCGAACGGATCGCGCGACACGAGCCCGGTGCGCAGGCCCCGCGCCACCATCAGCCCGTACAGCAGGAAGATCGCGCTGAGACCCAGAAGTCCGAGTTCCTCACCCGCCGTGGCCAGGATGAAGTCGGACTTCGTGGCGAACCCGATGAGCGTCGAGTGGCCGAGGCCCAGGCCCGTACCCGTGATCCCGCCCGCCGCGAAGGCGAACAGCGACTGCGCCAGCTGGCCGGGGCCGATGCCCGCGTCGATGGAGGCGAAGGGGTGCAGCCAGTCCTCGACCCTGTTGTGCACGTGGGGTTCGAGCGTCCCCGCGGCGAACGCGCCGACGGCGGCGAGCAGGAGGCCGATCGCGATCCAGCCGGTCCGCCCCGTCGCGACGTACAGGAGGATGACGAAGACGCCGAAGAACAGCAGCGAGGTGCCGAGGTCCCGTTCGAACACGAGGACGACGACGCTCAGCAGCCACACGGTGACCAGAGGCCCCAGTACCCGCCCGTTCGGCAGTTGCAGCCGCCCGAAGCGGCGTCCCGTGCAGGCCAGGGTGCGGTGGTTGGCGGCGAGGTACGAGGCGAAGAAGAGCGCCAGCAGTACCTTGGCGAACTCGCCCGGCTGGATGGAGAGCTGGTCGATCCTGATCCAGATCTTGGCGCCGTTCACGGCGGGGAAGAGGATCGGCACGATCATCAGGGCGAGGGCGCAGACGACCGACAGGTACGCGTACCGCTGGAGCACCCGGTGGTCGCGCACCATGACGACCACCGCCATGAACAGCGCCATCCCGAGCGCCGACCAGACCAGCTGGGTGGGGGCCGACGGATCGCCGGGCGCCTCCTGGTCGAGCCGGTAGATGAGGACGAGCCCGAGCCCGTTGAGCAGGACGGCGATCGGCAGCAGCAGCGGGTCGGCGTACGGCGCCAGGAAGCGGACCACGAGGTGCGCGAGGAGCGAGAGCACCCCGAGCCCCAGGGCGTAACCGGCGACGTCGGGCGGGACGGCGCCGTCCCTGTCGAGCCCGACGGCGGCATACCCGGACACCGCCACGAGGACGGCGCAGACGAGGAGCAGCAGCTCGACGCCCCGGCCTGCGAGGGCACGGGGCGCGGGCTGTGTCGGTGCGGACATGGCGGCAACGTAGCAAGCAGACATGCCTTATGTCTGTTTATGTAACGATATAAGGCATGTCGATACGGCGCACGGCTCTGCCGCCTCACTCATGCGCCTGACGGGTCAGCACCAGCGCGGAGCCGGCCCGATGTTGTCGATGTACCGGGCGGAGCCCCACGCCCACGTGCCGTCCGTCAGCAGGTACCAGCGGTTGTTGCCGTCGACGTTGTCACCGCGCGTCTTGCAGAAGATGTGCACGATGCTGCCGTACTTCGCCAGGCCGACGATGCGGCTGCTGCGCGTCGGCTTGTCGCGCAGGTAGAGGCCGCCGTGGGCGACGACCCGGCCCTTGTAACGCCCGCCGTCGTCGTTGCCCCCGTTCCACGCCTCGTTGGCCGGCTGCTGACGCCCGTTCGGCGCCTGCGCGTGGTTCGGCGCCTGCTGGTCGTGAAGGGCCTGGCTGCTGTGGGGCGCCTGCTGGCTCTGGGTGGTGTGGTTCGCCGGGGGCTCGTCGGCGGCCGCGGGGACGGTGGCGAGGGCGGCGGTGGCGGCGAGGGTGACTGCGGCGAGGGTGGTGGCACGGAGGCCGAGGGAACGCCGTGGCATCGTTACTCCTGGTGACCTGGGGGGCGAGAAGCCGGCGATTCCGGCCAGTGGCTCGCCCGATTCACGCTAGTTTCGTCACATAGAGCCCGCAAAACTTCACGCTGCGCACACGTCCAGGAGTTGCCCTCGGCGGGATTCCGTGCCGGCCGCGTGAGCACACCCCACCGCACGGCCCCGAACGGGACGGGGCGGCCGTGGTGGCCGCCCTACGCGACCGGCCCGCTCCCGTGCGGCGCGTGCTGCCCGACCCCCGGCTGCGGCTGCGCCGCGCCGCCGCTCTGGGCGACCGTGGCGAGCAGCCCGTCCGCCTGCTCCTTGGGTACCTGCTGTTCGGCGCCGCAGAACGTGCACTGCATCGCGTACTTGGTGGATATCGGGAACAGCGGGATGAAGAAGAGGGTGAACTTCAGGACGCGCTTGCGCAGTGTGTGCGCGGACGGGTTGCCGCACCGGCCGCAGACGAGCGTGAGGATCGCGAGTTGCTGCAGGTACGTCCTGGTGCCGAACAGAATGATCATCGCAATGACTCCTTCGGATGGGGGACGTGCCTCATGCGCCGTCCTGATGAGTCTCCCGCACGCCACTGACACTCTTCTCCAGGGGAGCGGCCGGGGGCGGCCGGGGGCGGCCGTTACGAGGGGAGCGTCCCGCCGCCCTCGAACAGCGGCGCCATCAGATCCCCGTACTCGTCCAGCCGCCCGGGGATGTCGTCCATGAAAAAGACGAGGCGCGCGCGTCCCTCCGCACAGGCGGCCACCTCGTCCCAGGTGATGGGCGCCGAGACGGTGGGTTCGACGCGCGCGCGGACGGTGTAGGGCGTGGCAGTCGTCTTGGCCGCGCTGTTCTGGCTGTGGTCGACGAAGACCTTCCCCGGGCGCAGCGAGCGCGTCATCCGGTGCACGACGAGCGACGGCAGCGCGGCCTCCGCCTCCTGGGCGAGCTTCTTGGCGTACGCGGACACGTCGGCGGAGGGCGCGGTCCTGATGGGCACCAGCAGGTGCACCCCCTTGGCGCCTGACGTTTTGGCGCAGGCGTCAAGACCGTCGGCGTCCATGCGTTCACGCAGCCACAGCGCCACGCGGCAGCACTCGGCGACGGACGCGGGAGCGCCCGGGTCGAGGTCGAACACGATGCGGTCGGCGACGGCAGGGGCGGTGGCCCGCCACTGCGGAGTGTGGAACTCCACGACCAGGTTTGCCGCCCACATCAGGGCCGCGAGCCCGTCCACGACGACCTGGCGGCCCCGATCGCCGCCCCGGCGGGCGGAGCGCGGGACATCGGCGACTCTCACCCAGTCCGGCGTACCGGGCGGCGGATTCTTCGAGAAGAACGTCTCGCCCTCGGCGCCGTCCGGGTAGCGCAGGAACGAGGCCGGGCGGTCGGCGAGGTGGGCCAGCAGGGGTGCGGCCGTGCGGGCGTAGTGGTGCAGGAGCTCACCCTTCGTGGTGCCTGTGGCGGGGTACAGCACCTTGTCGAGGTTGCTGAGCGTGAGCCGCCGTCCCTCCACCTCCGTGATAGGCGTCATAAACTAAGAATTCCACGCAATAGGGTCATGATTCTCGAAAGGGATGAGCAGTGCGATCGATCTGGAACGGCGCCATCTCCTTCGGGCTGGTCAGCATCCCCATCAAACTGATGAACGCGACCGAGAACCACTCCGTGTCCTTCCGGCAGATCCACAAGGAGGACGGCGGGCGCATCCGCTACCACAAGGTGTGCGAGCTGGACGACCACGAGGTCACCACGGCAGAGACCGGCAAGGGCTACGAGGACGCTGACGGATCCATCATCCCGATCAGCGACGAGGACCTGGCGGCGCTGCCGCTGCCGACGGCGAAGACGATCGAGATCGTCGCGTTCGTCGCGGCGGACAAGATCGACCCGCTCCAGATGGAGACGGCCTACTACCTCCAGGCGAACGGCGCACCGGCCGCCAAGCCCTACACGCTGCTGCGCGAGGCGCTGAAGAGGAGCGAGAAGGCCGCCATCGCCAAGTTCGCGCTCAGGGGCCGCGAACGCCTGGGCATGCTGCGTGTGGTGGACGACGTGATCGCGATGCACGGCCTGCTGTGGCCGGAAGACATCCGAGGCGCGGAGGGCGCGGCCCCCGACGCGGACGTCTCGGTACGCGACAAGGAACTGGACCTGGCGGACGCCCTGATGAACACGCTCGGCGAGATCGACCTGGACACCCTGCACGACGACTACCGCGAGGCGGTCGAGGAACTGGTCACGGCCAAGGCCGAGGGCGCTCCCGCGCCGACGCCGGCGCGTGAGGAGAAGGGCGGCAAGGTGATCGACCTGATGTCGGCCCTGGAGAAGAGCGTCCGCGCGGCCCAGGAGGCGGCGGGGGAGCAGGGGGACGAGAACGCCGAGGTCACACACCTGGGGGACCGCAAGCAGCCGCGCAAGAAGGCGCAGAAGAAGACAGGCAGGAAAACCTCGGCGTGACCGCGAAATACCAGTTCACGAGGGAGCCCCGGAAGCTGGTAGGGTTCCTGTCGTCGCCCCCGAGGGGCGGCAGCGCCCCCGTAGCTCAGGGGATAGAGCAACGGCCTCCGGAGCCGTGTGCGCAGGTTCGAATCCTGCCGGGGGCACACTGTGCGAGTGTGCCTGGACCTCACCACCAGCGGAGATGCTGACGGTGGGGTCTTTTGCTGTGCGCACGCGGTGGCGCCGGCGTCACCCGGCGGGCTAGGTTGGGCGGCGATGAACACCGGGACGGCATCATGCCACGCACGGATTGGTGACCCGGCGATCCTTTGATCGTCGCGCGGGCTCCGCCTCTGTCACGTTGACCACGCTCGACACGTCAACGACGACAGGAGTATCCATGCCCACCAAGACACTGCTTGTCCCCACTGCCGACGGCCAGGCCGACGCGTTCGCGGCCTTCCCCGACCACGGCGAGCGGCACCCCGGAGTGCTGCTGTACACGGACGCGTTCGGCTTGCGGCCCGAGCTGGAGCGGAGAGCCCGCGAACTGGCCGAATACGGGTACTACGTACTCGTCCCCAACTTCCACTACCGGCACGGCACGGCGCCGGTGATCGAACTCCCCGCGCACATCGGGGAAGAGACCCGGCCCGCGATCATCGCTCGCCTGATGCCCCTGATCGAGGAGCACACCGTCGAACAGGTCCTGCGTGACGCTGATGCCTACCTGCGGTTTCTTGCCGCCCAGCCGGAGGCCGGCACGGGACCGGTAGCCGTGATCGGCTACTGCATCGGCGCCGCCTATGCGATGCGCACCGCGACGGCCCACCCCGACCGGGTGGCCGCCCTCGCCGGGTTCCACCCGGGCTTCCTGGCCACCAAGGCGCCCGACAGCCCGCACCGTCTCCTCCCTCAACTCACCGCTGAGGTCCACCTCGGCCTCGCCGAAGGCGACATGTCGCCCGAGGCCATCAGCGAGCTCGACCAGGCCCTGGACGCCGCAGGCGTCAGCTACACCACGGAGATCTACGCCGACACCGTCCACGGCTTCACCATGTCCGACACCGATGCCTTCAACCCCGCTGCCCTGAAGCGCCATTGGGACCGCCTCCTCGCCCTCCTCGACCGCACGCTGAAGAACGGCTGACGCTGTCCGTCGTGGTCGCGAAGGCGCCGGTGAGCGCAGCATGAACGCCATGGTGAGAGTGGGAAGGGTGGCCTGAGAGAACTGGACTGTGCTGAGGGCGATTCGACTGCACGCCCTCGACGCGGACCCCGACGCGTTCGGCTCGACGTTCGAGGATGAACGAGCTCGACCGGAGAGCTTTTGGCGTGATCGGATCGCGGACAGCGTCTGGCTTCTGGCATGGGCTGGACGGCAACCAGTGGGGATCGTGGCGGCAGTCGCCCCGCCCTTCCCCACCTCGGTCGAGCTTCAACTCGATGCGATGTGGGTTGACCCTGCATGGCGGGGACAGGGTGTCGGAGAGGCCCTGGTCGACGCCGTACTCGCCTGGGCCGGAGAACAGGGCGCCGAGTTCGTGTCGTTGACCGTCGTCGATGGCAACGACCACGCGCGGCGGCTCTATGAGCGCACTGGGTTTCGTTCGACCGGAGAAAGGGAGCCTCGCCTGCGCAGCCCCTGCCACATGCGCGAGCGACTGCGCCTGTCCCTCGTGTCCGCCTGATCAGCGGTCCGTGGTGGCGGGTGCTTGCCCGCCGAGGTGGGTCCAGATGAGGCAGTCGTGCCAGGTGTCCTGCTCGGCGTCCTCGGACGACCATGCACGGCAGTGCCGGGGCAGGCGTTGTTCGAAATGGTACCCAGCACGCTGGGCGAGGTGGAGTGACGGCTCGTTGAGTGGGTTGATCTCCAGCCAGATCCTGGGGACGCCGAGGGCATCGTGTGCCCAGGACGTGATCGCGGGCACGGCCAGTGAGGCGAGGCGACGGCGCCGTTCTTCCGGCCGGATCCAGTACGCCAGCTCCATGCTTCCGGGACCGTCCGGCATCAGGCCGACAGCACCGAGCAGACGCTGCCCGCGCAGGATCCCGATGGAGAACTGACCGCCGGCTGACGGGTCCCACTGCGACAAGGCCTTCTGTGCGTCGTACAGGGAGTAGGGGCCTACAGGTCGGCCTGCCCACAGGGACGGGGCCCTCTCCCCGGAAGTCGCCTCGACCAGCAGCGCGGCGTGGTCACCGGCCAGGGCTCGCCCGCGCAGGCCGTCTCCGAGACTCAAGTCGAGATGCATGGCCGTATCCAAGCCCCGACGCCGGCTCGTGGTCGAGCGGGTTTCCTGTCCTCGGATTCGGTGGCCCGTCGCCTGAGCGCCGGCGATCCACGCAGCGCACACCACGTCTCCATGTACTACTCTGTAGTACATGGAGACGACCGCCCGTGAGTTCAATCAGAACGCATCGAAGATCCTCGCCGCCGCAGAGCGTGGCGAGCGCATCACGGTGACCAAGAACGGACGTCCGGTCGCCGTGCTCGCCCCTGTCGGCGATGAGGTCCTCCCTGTGCCGCCTTACCCGGCCGACTCCATGGGTGAGGACGACGAGGCGCCGGTGTTCCACAGTGCGGCACCCGTGGACTGGTCGGCGGGTCGAGGCGGCTACCTGGAGGGGTTCGGCGCGTGACCGTACTGATCGCCGGCACTTCAGGACTGTTCGCTTACTACGACGGCACCGACGCGGAGCACAAGGAGTGCCGCGCGGCGGTGGCGGCCGCCTCGCACCTGGTGGTGACGCCTCTGGTGCTGGCCGAACTCGACTACCTACTGACCACGAGGGTCGGCCCTCACGCCGCGCACGGTGCGCTCGCCCACATCCGGGACCGCGCCGCAGTGCGGCGGTACGCGGTGCCCGAGGTCGAGCCGCACCTGTCGACCGCGCTGGTCACGATGCGCCGCTACCCGCAGATCGGGCTCACGGACACCATGAACGTCGTCATGGCCGCCGAGTACCGGACGGATGCCGTCCTGACCCTGGATCGCCGGCACTTCCGGACAGTGCGCCCGCTGACCGGCCATGCAGCGTTCCGTCTCTGGCCTGACGACCGGTGAACACCGCCTGGCCCGGCCGGGGACGGGGATGGCGGGCAGCTCATGCGCTGCCTTGTCCGCCCGGCTGATCAGCCCGTCCCCCTTGGGTGAATTTCCGATCCGGACCTCCGCCCATACCGTCTTGCCCGGTCCGCCGGTGTCGCGCGGCGTCACCGCCCAGCGGGTCGCGAGCGCCGAGACCATGTACAGGCCGCGGCCCGACTCCGCGTCCGGTGTGGCTGACCGAAACCCGATACCGCGCAGACCCTGTGGCGGGCCCGGGCTGCGGGGCGGCAGCAGCGCCGCCGTGGCCAACGCCGTGGCCGGGCCCGAGCCGAGGGGCGGCCGGAGCGCCGCGCGGGGTTCGGCGATGTCGGGCTGCGCATCCACTGCTGGGCCACTCTCGGATTCGTCGCCCACCGGGTGGGCGTCCTCGTCGCTGTCGCCGTGCGGACCGCCGTCCTGCCGAGCGCGCACCGGCTGTCCTCGGCCCTCCTGTGCATCGGTGGCGGGCCGGCCCTCGCGGCGGGCCAGGATCTCGTGGCCGTCGTCCGGACCGCTCCCGGGCCCGGCTCTCCCGGTGGGGTCCTGACGCTCGCTTACCTGGCTCCCCGGCGCTGAGCGCCGGGCGCGATCCCCAGTTCAAGGGCGCCTGAATCGAGGCGGGTTACGACGGCGGACGGCGTCGGGGGCGATCGTCGCACTCAGTCATCAGTGTTCGGTCGCGCTGATTCCCACCAGTACTGGCCAGACGCGTGCTGTCACACCTCTTGACGGCCGATTGACCAAGTGATTTATTCACTTAGCAAATACGGCCGACCGGGAGGCACACCATGCGCGACGCGGACACGGCAGCGATGTCGACGGTCACCCTCTCCGAGCGGCTCGTCGGCGGGATGCTGGATCTGATCGCCGAGCAGTCACTGCCCCCGGGGGCGCCACTGCCGACCGTGAAGCAGCTGGCCGCCCGCTTCTCCGTGACACCGCCCACCATGCGCGAGGCGCTGCGCCGCCTGCAGGCCACCGAGGCGGTGGTCCTGCGCCACGGCGCCGGCGTCTACGTCGGCGAGGGCATCCACCGCACCCTGATGCCCAACCCCAACTCCGCCGTCCCCGACCACGAGGTGCTGGCACTGCAGCTGGTCGAGGCCCGGCTCGTCATCGAGCCCGGCATCGCGGCCGTGGCCGCCGTCCACCGCACCGAAGAGCATCTGGAGCGCCTGGAGTTGGCCTGCGAGACCGCCACCCGCGAACCGGGCGACCCCCGGCCGCAGCTGAACTTCCACCGCGAACTGGCCAAGAGCTCGGGCAACCAGGTGCTCTTCGAGGTGGTGGACTCGCTGCTCGCGGTCCGCAGCCGCGAGCAGCGCCGGGTGCGGCGGATGATCCACGACCGCCAGTGGGACTTCGAGGGGCACGCGGCGATCCTGCGTGCCGTCCGGGACGGCGACGCGCCGGCGGCCGAACAGCTGACCCGCGCACACCTCGAGCAATTGCGCGCGGACATCGCCCGGTCCTGAGCCGGCGACGTCCTCAACGACTCGATTTCGCGTGGGCTCCCGCCCCACGCCGGTTACCGCCGCAGCGGACGAGCAACTCCGGCCACGGCGGGCTGCTCGCCACGCCCGCGCGGCACTTCCACCCTCTCGAACCGGGACACTGATGACCAACGAACCCCGATCACACCGGCTGGCAGATCTCACCTGGCCGGAGATACATCGGCTGCGCGCCGTCGCACCCGTCGCGCTCATCCCGCTGGGCGCGTGCGAGCAGCACGGCCGCGGGCTGGCCCAGCGCACCGACACCACAAGGGCGGAGGCCGTCGCCGACATGGTCGCCGAACGCCTTTCGCCGTCCGTGGTGATCACACCGGCCGTTCCCGTCGGCCTGTCCGAGCACCACATGGCCTTCCCCGGGACGCTGACCCTGACAGGCCCCACCCTCATGGCCGTCGTCCAGGAACTCGTCACCAGCCTCTACCGGCACGGCTGGCGCCGGGTGTTCGTGCTGACCGGGCACGGCGGCAACAACTCCGCCGTCGACCTGTCCGTGTCCCGGCTGCGCGCGGACTTCCAGGACCTGCACATCGCGTGGAGCGGGGTGACCGCTGTCGCCTCCGACGTGACGGCCGAACTGGCGCAGAGCCGGGTGCGCGGTCACAGCTGCGAGATCGAGACCTCCCAGGCGATGTTCGCCGATCCCACCCTCGTGCAGTCCGGGTGGCTCACCCGCGGAAGCGCCGCGCTGGACGATCTCGAGCCGGCCGGCCGGCTGAGCCGCGGCCATCCGCACATCCACTTCCCCCAGGCCTACGACGTGCTCAGCGCCGACGGCAACCTGGGCGACGGACGGCTCGCCGACCCCGAGGCGGGAAAGCGGATCATCACCACCGTCGTCGACCGCGTCGCCGCCTTCCTCGAAGGCTTCATCGCCCTGCCCGACCGTGTTCCCCACCCGCCCGTGTCCGACGAGCGGGCTTTGGAGGCCCGATGACTTCCCACGCCCTTGTGCGCCGCACACCTCAGCGCCGCACACCTCAGCGCCGCACCGTCCTCGCCGCCGCAACGCTCGGCCTGCTCTCGCTGTCGCTCACCGCCTGCGGCGGTTCAGGCTCCTCGGCCGCGTCCAACAAGTACGGGACGATATCGGCCGGTCGGATCAAGTTCGCCTACCGCTCGGACGACAAGCCGGTCTCCTTCATCCAGAACGGACAGCCGGCCGGCTTCATGGTCGACCTCTCCAAGGCGGTGGCCGCGAAAATGGGCCTCAAGGCCGGCTACGTCGCGACCAGCTTCAACAGCATGCTGCCGGACGTACGCAACCACATGTACGACGCGGCGGCCTTCGGCACCCTGGTCACCCCCGACCGCTCCCGGCAGGCCGCCTTCACCACAGCCGTCGGATACAGCCAGGCGCGGCTGCTGTCGCTGAAGAAGGAGCCGATCGCGACCGTGGCCGCGGCCAACGGCAAGACCGTGGCGATCACCCAGGGCAGCGAGCTGATCCCGCTGATCCAGAAACTCGACCCGAAGGTGGTCGTGAAGCAGTTCCCCAGTGTCGCCGCCAGCACGAACGCCCTCGTCGCGGGCCAGGTGGACGGCCTGCTCACCGGGGTGACGACCACGCAGACCCTGCTGCGCCAGCACGCCGGCTTCACCGCCACGCCCCCGATCACCAGCGGAATGAGCGCATTCCCGGTGGCCAAGGACCGGCGCAAGCTGCTCAAGGGACTCAACACGGCGCTGGCCTCGGTCATGACCGACGGCACCTACACCAAGCTCTACGCGAAGTGGAACCCGCCGGGCAGCAAGATCCCGCAGAAGCTCCTCGACGACTACCCCGGCATGAAGCAGGTCGCGGCGGGCTCCCCGAGCCCGTCATAGGGGGCCGATCCACATGCACCAGTTCCTGGACACCTTCTTCAACCTCCACCTGATCGGCGGGGTCTTCCCCTCGCTGCTCAAGGTCGGCCTGCGCAACACCGTGCTGCTGGCCGCGCTCGCCAGCGTCATCGGACTGATCGTCGGCATCCTCCTCGCGGCCGGCCTGATGTCGCGGACCGCGCTGGTACGGGCTCCCTGCCGCGCCTACGTGGACGTACTGCGCGGGCTCCCGCACATCCTCAGCATCTACCTGATCGGCCAGGGCCTGCCACTCGCCGGACTGAACGTCTTCGGCGGCTGGACCTACGGATACGCCGCGCTGGCCATCGGACTCACCGAGGGCGCATACATGGCGGAGATCTTCCGCTCGGGCTTCCAGAGCGTCGACCCCGGGATCGTGGAGGCCTCCCGCAGCCTGGGCATGTCACACCGCTCGACGATGCGCCTGGTCGTCATCCCGATCGGCTTCCGGAGCGTACTGCCCGCACTGACCGGCCAGTTCATCCTCGTCATCAAGGCCACCGCACTGGTGTACCTGCTGGGCCTGGTCACCGGTCAGCGCGAGATGTTCGCGATCGCCCAGGACGCCTCGACCAACGACGCCTCGCTCTCCCCGCTGGTCGCCGCCGGTGTGCTGTTCCTGGCCATCACCATCCCGCTCACCTACGCGGTCAACGCCTGGGACCGCCGGCTGCGCGACGGCCGCAGGTCGCCGTCCGCCGCCGCGCCCGCCGAGACCGCACCGCCGCAGGAGGTACTCACATGAGCAACTCGCCGAGTTCGGCCCCGGCCTCCCGGCGGACCTCAGGCGCGACCACCGCTCCCGGTGCCGGGGCCCCCACCGCGGTCAGGTACGAGTCCGTGAGCAAGAGCTATGGCCCGACCCCGGTGCTGCGCGGGGTGGACCTGGTGGTCCAGGGCGGTACGACCACCTGCGTCATCGGTCCTTCCGGGTCGGGCAAGTCCACGCTGCTGCGCTGCGCGAACCTCCTCGAACGGCCGGACTCCGGGCGGGTGCTGATCGGCCAGGAGGCCATCACAGAACCCGGGGCCGACGTCGACCGGATCAGAACCCGCGTCGGCATGGTCTTCCAGCGCTTCCACCTCTTCCCGCACCACACCGTCCTGGACAACGTGACCCTCGCGCTCCAGCGCGTACTCGGCAGGCCACGCGAGGAAGCGGTCTCGATCGCCCGGCGACGGCTGGCCGAGGTCGGGCTCGACCGTCTTGAGGACCGCCGCCCCGCCCAGCTGTCCGGCGGCCAGCAACAGCGTGTCGCCATCGCACGGTCGCTGGCCATGGACCCGGAGGTGATGCTCTTCGACGAGGCCACCTCCGCGCTCGACCCGGAACTGGTCAAAGGCGTGCTGGCAGTCATGCGCGACCTGGCCGCCCAGGGCATGACCATGATCGTGGTCACCCACGAAATGCGCTTCGCCCGCGAGGCGGCCCACCAGGTCGCCTTCCTCGACGGCGGCCGGCTGCTGGAGACCGCCGCCCCGGACGCGTTCTTCGACTCGCCTCGCAACGAGCGTCTGCGCGGCTTCCTCGACCAGGTCCTCTGACCCATGCCCTGACCGCCCCGTTCACAGCCGTCAGCTCACAGCCAACCGCTCACAGCAGTAAGGCAGGACGATGCGCTTCTCCCCGATCGCCGGGCGCCTGCGCGCCCTCGCCATCGCCGCGGCTCTGGCCGCCGCGGCATCCGCCGCGGCGGCCCCCGCCGAAGCGGCGGCACCGGCCCCGGGCGTCACCGGCGCCCCTTCCACAGCGGTGGTGGACCACGAACTGCCCACCACAGGCTGCGGCCTGCGCCCGCCGGCCACGCCCGGCACCCGTGCAGCACAGACCATCGACTCCGGCGGCCGTACCCGCGACTACGTTCTCCAGATCCCGGCCGGGTACAGGCCCGACCGGCCCGACCAACTGGTCCTGGTTTTCCACGGACGGGGAAAGTCCGGCATCTCGCAGGCCGACGTCA
Organism: Streptomyces sp. NRRL F-5126; assembly: GCF_000721265.1. Taxonomy (GTDB): domain Bacteria; phylum Actinomycetota; class Actinomycetes; order Streptomycetales; family Streptomycetaceae; genus Streptomyces. Next base: position 184,660 of record NZ_JOFZ01000002.1, read on the forward strand.
CGGCCGTCACCGACCCGCACACCATCGCCGTCTACCCCCAAGGCCTGCCCGGCACCGGGAAAACCCATGAGGCCGCCTGGCCCGGAGCCCCGTACAGCACCCCGGAGATGGCCGACGACCCCCTCTTCGTCAGCGACCTCATCACCCACCTCCAGCAGACGCTCTGCGTCGACCCGTCCCGCATCATGCTCGCCGGGAAATCCAACGGCGGTGCCTTCGCCGCCCGACTCGCCTGCTCGATGTCCCGCCGGATCGCCGCGGTGACCGTCGTCTCCGGCGCACTGTACGGACAGCACGGCTGCTCGCCCGCGCGCCCGGTACCCGTACTCGATTTCCACGGCACAGGCGACACCGTCATCCCCTATGCGGGGGACCCGAGCCGCGACCTCCCCCCGGTCATGGACTGGGCGGCCCAGTGGGCTCGCCAGGACGGCTGTACCACCGGGCCGCACACCTTCTTCCACAAGGCCGACGTGACCGGACTGCGCTGGAGCCACTGCCAGGACCATGCGGGCGTCACGCACTACCGCATCGCCGGCGGTGGCCACGTCTGGCCCGGCGGCAGCTCGGCCGGCGCTACCCAGACCATCAGCGCCACATCGCTGATGCTCACCTTCCTCCGCACTCACCCGCTGGGTGAACGGTGTCATTCCGACGAACGCGCGATGAGCTGAGTCGAGCCAGGACCGGGCAGCGGGCCGGGAGCGGCCCCGCCGTGGCCGGCGTCGTGGCCAGGCCCGCGCCCAGGGTGAGCGCCTCCAGGGCCGGGGCCGTCAGGGGCCCGAGCCGAGGGCCGACCAGAGCGCCGCGTGGAACGCGACCGCCGGCACGAGCGCGACGCATCACGCGACCGCCGACGTCGCGGCGATCCGGCGGCGGATGCGCGGCGGGCGCGTGATGAAGCCCGCCGCCGCGTTGGCCATCATGCAGAGCGCGAAGTTGAACGCCGCCTCGGCGATCAGGAACCAGGCGATCAGCAGCGGGTCCGTACGGCTCTGGCCGCATCCAAGCGACTGGCCCGAGACGTTGGGCGGCCGGACCCGCCGGGTGCTCACCGTCGCCCTGTTCGGGCCGCTTCCGCCGCCGCGGGGTGAGGCGCTCGCCCTCCGCCGCCTGGCCGGAGCTGCCGTGCGCACACTCGCCGCGCCGACCGCCGCCGGCCGCGGCATGTGCCTGATGGCGTGGAGCGGGGTCGCCGCAGGTGTGACGGGGTTCGGCGCCTACCGGGTGTGCGTCCTCGTCGTCGTCACCGCACGGACCGCCGTCCTGCCGAGCGCACGCCGGCCGGCCTCGGCGCTGCTGTGCGTCGGTGGCGGTCTGGCCCTCGCGGCGGGGCAGGATCTCGTGACCGGCGTACGGGCCGCCCCAGGCCCCGGCTCCCTCAGCCAGGCCCTGGCACTCGGCCTGCCGGCCGCCGCGGCGCTGAGCACCGGGCGCGATCTGCGGCGCAAGAGCGCCTCGGTTTCAGCGGGTGCAGGCCACCGTCACCAGCGTGAACGTGGCGAAGAACGGTCCCTGGGCGAGCGACGTGAACCAGCGCAGGCCCCTGGCCTCGTCGATGTGTCCGCCGTCGATGGCCTTCCGCATGTTGCGCCCGAGGCCCAGGACGTGGTCGGCCTCGTCGACGTCGCGGAAGACCGGCGCCGTGGTCCGTACGGTCTCGACGGCGAACCCCGCCTGCTCGGCGAGCCGGGGGAGCCCGCGTCCGATGGCGGAGTTCCGCACCACCTGTGACGTGGTGAAGCGGGTGAACGCGCGGCTCGTCTCCAGGTCGTCCGCGTCGACGACGAGCGTGTCCCAGTCCGGTTCGGCCAGGGCGACGCGGCCGCCGGGGCGGACCACGCGACGGAGTTGGGCGAGGACGGCCGAAGGGTCCGCGACGTGCATGAGAACACGGTCGACCTTGGCGCGGTCCACCGTTTCCGGATCGACCGGCAGCGCGTGCACGTCAGCCTCGCGGATGCCGACCGTCGGCAGGGAGGCCACACGGCCGCGGGCCCGGGCCAGCATCGCCGGGTCGTGGTCGACGCCGATCACCGTGCCGTCCGGGCCCGCGCGGTCGGCGAGCGACTGCAGATCCGTGCCGGGGCCGCAGCCCACGTCGAGCACGGTCTGGCCCGGCCGCACGTCCAGCAGGTCCAGCATGACCTGCTTGTACGCGCGTCCGGCCTGGCCGGCGGCCGCCCGCAGCATGTAGGCGGCGGAGTCGGGTCTTGGCTGTCCGAGCGTTCGCGGCATGGTGTGCAGTCAAGCAGCCGGAGCCGCCGCGGCGCTACGGCACACTCCGCTCGTGGCGCCGGGACCCGCCGACGAGGACGTGCACGAGCAGGGCGAGCCCGCCACGTGTACTGGCGGCGCGAGTCCACGGACATCCTGGGGCAGTTCCGCGCCGCGGTCGGGCGCTGTCCGCACGACCCGCGGGTGCGGGAACTGCTGCGCGCGCTCACCGCCGCCAGCACGGAGTTCGTCGCGATGTGGTCCGAGCACCCGGTGCAGGCGTTCACCCCCGCGACGAAGCGGTCCCAGCAACCGGCCGCGGGCCGGATCGCCTTCCTGCCCGCGTCACCCGCCGACGGGTCCGCGCCGTAGGCGCCGCTCGTCAGGTGGCGAGTGTGCGGTACTCGGCGAGCATGGCGATGACCTCGTCGTCGCCCACCTGGTCGAAGTCGTCGTACCAGAGGCCGACCGCCTGGAAGTCAGGTGGTTGCAGGAGGCAGATGACGGTGTCGGCCTCCGAGCGCATCTCGGCGACCGTGCCGGGGGCGCCGACGGGGACGGCGAGTACCAGCCGCGCGGGTTCGAGGCGCCGAAGGTGGCGCAGGGCGGCGCGTGCGGTGGCGCCGGTGGCCAGGCCGTCGTCCACGACGATCACAGTGCGGTCGCCGACGTCGGGCATGGCACGGTCGCCGCGGTAGACCTGGGCGCGGCGTTGCACTTCCGCACGTTCCCGGGCAACGTCCTGGGCCAGCCGGTCCTCGCTGAGACCGGTCATCCACAGACCTTGCTGGTCGAACACCGGCGGGTCGTCGCCCGCGACCGCGCCGACGCCCGACTCCGGCCTGCCGGGCACACCGATCTTCCGTACCACGAGCACGTCCAGGGGTGCGCCGATGGCCCGGGCGACCTGGGTGGCCACCGGCACACCGCCGCGGGGCAGCGCGAGGACGACGGGTTGGGGCAGTTCGCCGTCGTCCGCCCACTCCGCGAGCCTCAGACCGAGCTCCTGGCCGGCCGCCTGGCGACTGTGAAAGCGCATGGCAGGATGCCGCCTCTCCTTCTCGGACGGTCTTGAAGGCCACCGCCCGGTGCCGGGACGACGGCGCCGACGCTGCCGAGCCCGATACCGGCCATGCCGGACGGAGTACCACGAAAAGGGTGGCCTACACGCAGCGGGCCCAGCCCGGTGTGGGCCCTGGACAGGGACGCGGTGTGCGCGGGGGAGTACCCTGAGCCACCGCGCCCCTCCGGGGTGCGGGTGCCCGTGTCAGTCCGACGAACGCGCGATCAGCTGAGTCGGGTTGACGAAGCGGAGCGCCACCAGCAGCAGGACCGCCATCGTGCCCGTGTAGAGGACCGCCATCGCGTCGATGGACTGCGTGGAGCGGATGCCCGCCGAGTTCACCGCCGAGAACAGCGCCACGATGAGCGTCTGGCTGGTCGATCCTGCCGTCAGGAAGGTGAGTTCGAACATGCCGAACGTCCGCACCAGCACCAGGATCCCCGCCGCGAGCATGCCCGGGAGCAGCAGCGGGGACAGGACGCGGGTCAGCACCGTCCAGGTGGACGCCCCGCACATGCGGGCCGCCGATTCGATCTTCGGGTCGATCTGCTCGATGAACGGTGTCATCGTGAAGATGACGAACGGGATGGACGGCACGAGGTTCGCGAGCACCACGCCCGTGAGCGTCCCCGCCAGGTGCACCTTGTACAGCACGGTCGCCATGGGGATGCCGTACGCGATCGGCGGCACCAGGATGGGCAGCACGAACAGGATCGTCAGCAGCTTCTTGCCCGGGAAGTCCTGGCGCGCCAGCGCGTACGACGCCGGGACCGCCAGCACCAGCGAGACGAGCACCACCAGGAACGTCACCTCGACGGTGGTTCCCAGCACCCGCCCGAGGTTGAACTCCTTCCAGGCGTCCCCGTACCAGTGGCCCGTCCAGCCGGACGGCAGCCAACTGGCGAACCAGCGGCCGCCGAACGAGTTCAGCAGCACGGTGGCGATGACACCGAGCAGGTTGACGAAGAAGAACACCAGCGCGGCCCACGTCAGCCACGCCCCGGGGCGCAGTGTGATGCCGCGCCTCGGTGCGCGTGCGACGCCGATCGTTTGAGCGCTCATCCCTTGCCTCCGGTGGATCCGCGGTACAGCTGGGAGCGCAGGCCCGCGATCACGCCGAGGACGACGAGCATCAGCGCGGTCATGATCATCGCGTCCGCGCTGCCCTGCGCGTAGTCGAAGCGCTCCAGGGCCGCCTGGTAGGCCTCGATGGAGATGACGTGGGTCGAGCCGTTCGGGTCGCCGACCATCATCGCCGACGGGAAGACGGCGAAGGCCATCACGAAGCTCAGCGAGAACGTGGTCATGAGGCCCGGCAGCAGCAGCGGGAGTGTGATGTAGCGGAACCGCTGCCACCAGCCCGCGCCGAGTGTGGAGGCGGCTCTCTCCAGGCTCGGGTGGATGCCGGACAGGTAGGAGTGGGTCAGCAGGTAGGCGAACGGGAAGCCGCTGATGATCAGGGACAGCAGCACGCCCGTGTAGTTCATGGTCAGCTTCACCGGCGAGTCGGCGAGCCCCAGCAGGTGCAGGGTGCGGTTGAACCAGCCCGCCGGCCCGAAGAACTCCAGGATGCCCTCGGCCGTGAGGACCGTGCCCAGGGTGATCGGGACGACCAGCAGCGCGAGCAGCAGCCGCTTGCCGCGGAAGTCGCGCCGCATCCGGTACGAGATCGGCACCGAGACCCCCACGTTGATCAGCGCGGCGGGGATGGCGAGCGAGAAGGTGGCCCAGATGGACTTGCGGGAGAAGGGCTCGGAGAAGAACTGCTGGTACGCGCCGAGCGCGCCGCCCTTCGTCGGCTGGAAGGAGAGCTGGAGGCCGTAGAGGAACGGGTAGCAGAACAGGGCGATCATCGCGAGCGCCGCCGGCACCACGAGCAACAGGGTCCGATCGACGCCGCGTTCGGCCAGGCGGTGGCGCAGGGCCGTCTTGCCGCGTCGCTCGGCCAGGGCGGACGGGGGAGTCCCGGTGGGGGGACTCCCGGTAGGGGGAGTCGCGGGCGTGGGCGTCAGGGGCAGGCCGCTCATGCGGGGACCTCCTCGCCGGGCGATTCGGCCGGCGCCGGCGCCGGGAAGAGCAGCGCCCGGTCCGTGTCCACCGCGACGGCGAGCGCGTCACCCGGCCGGATCTCGCGCTGCGCCTTGACGTGGATGCGGTCGCCCTCGCGCGTGACCGCCTCCACATGCAGCGCACGGCCGTGGTACTCCACGACCTCGGCCACGGCCTCGGCGTTGGGTTCCTCGCCGTCCTGCGCGATCCGCAGGTCCTCCGGCCTGATGGCGACAGTGACCTCCTGGCCCGCCGCCACCGGCTCCTGACCGACGACGGTCCCGGCGAGCCGCAGGCCCGGCCGCTGGACGACCGCCTCCGTGCCGTGCGACGAGACGACGTGCAGCGTCAGCATGTTCCGGTAGCCCATGAACGCGGCCACGTGCGGGTCGGCAGGGTGCTCGTAGAGCTCGGCGGGCGTGCCGATCTGGCTGACCCGGCCGGCGTGCAGGACGACCAGCCGGTCCGCCAGGGAGAGCGCCTCCTCCTGGTCGTGCGTCACATAGACGGTGGTGAGCCCGAACTCCTGGTGAATGCGGCGTATCTCGCTGCGCATCTCCAGCCGCAGCGCCGCGTCCAGGTTGGACAGCGGCTCGTCCATCAGGACGAGGGCAGGCTCCATGACGATCGCGCGCGCGATGGCCACGCGCTGCTGCTGGCCGCCCGAGAGCTGACCGGGGTGCTTGTGCGCCTGCTCGGTCAGCTGGACGAGGCGCAGCACCTCGTCGACCCGCCGCCCGGTCTCCGCCTTTCCCGTGCCGCGCATCTTCAGCCCGAAGGCCACGTTGGCGCGGACGGTGAGGTGGGGGAAGAGAGCGTAGTTCTGGAAGACCATGCCGAAGCCGCGCTTCTCCGGCGGCACGGTGTCCATCCGCCTGCCGTCGAGCTCGATCTGTCCCGAGGTGAGCGGCAGGAGGCCGGCCAGGCAGTTCAGGGCCGTGGTCTTGCCGCATCCGGACGGGCCGAGCAGCGCGACGAACTCGCCGCCCTTGATGGTCAGATCGAGCGGGTGCAGGGCGGTGTGCGCTCCGTACGCGCGGCTGAGGCCGCTGATGCGCAACTCGCCTATCTGGGACTCGGGCCGGTTGCCCGCGGCTCTCGGGGCGGGCGCCCCCTTCGGTTCCGCTGTCGTGCCGGTCATGTCGGTCACCGCACTCACTTCGTCGAGCCGATCTTCTTGTCCCACAGGTCGAACGCCGTGACCTGCGCGGTGGCGGGCAGCGAGTTCTTGATCGGGTTGTCCTTGATCCAGCCGTCGAAGCGCGAGTCGCCGTACTTCGCCATGACCGCCTGCGACGACGCCGGGGCCTGGCTGAGGGAGACGTCCTTGACCGCGGGGCCGGGGTAGAAGTAGCCCTTGTCGTACGTCACGGCCTGCTCTTCCGGCGTGAGCATGAACGCGATCAGCCGCAGCGCGGCCACCAGTTCGTCGTTCGAGACACCCTTGGGGATGATGGCGAACTGCGCGTCGCTGACCCAGGTCAGGTTGTCGAACTTCGCCACCGTCATCGACTTCGGCACCGTGCCGAGCGCGCGCGGGTTGATGTACCAGCCGGTGGTGGTGGCGAGGAGGTGGACGGTGCCCTGGGCCAGGTTCGTCATCGTCGCCGACGTCTTGGAGGGGTATTGGGCCGCGTACTTGTTGAGTTCGGTCAGGTACGCCCAGGTGCGGGACCAGCCGTTGGTTGGGTCGGTCGGGTCGGAGTCCTTCAGCAGGTAGGGCAGGCCCATCAGGAACGTGCGCCCCGGGCCCGAGTTGCGCGGCTGCGCGTACTGGAACTTGCCCGGGTTCGCCTTGGCCCAGTCGAGCAGCGCGTCGGTGGTGGTGGGCGGCGTGTGCAGCTTGGCGGGGTCGTACTCGAGCAGCGGCCCCGACGGGTACCAGACCAGCTCGACGCCCTGGTCCTGCGCGAGCGCGGCCATCGAGGCGGCAGCCGGCTGGTAGTTGGCCATCAGGCCCGGCAGGAACCGGTCGTAGTACGGCTTGAGGTCGTACCACAGACCCTTCTGTATCCCGGCTGCCAGCCCGTCGGTGCCGGACAGGACGAGCTGGATCTGCACGTTCCCGGCCTGCTGCTGCGCCTGCACCTTCGGCGCGAGCTCGGGCGCGGTCCCGGTGGAGGTGGTCACCTTCGCGACGATCTCGGGATGCTTGGCCTTGAACGCGTCGATGATCGGCTGGGTGAGCGCCAGGTTGCCCGCGACGTCCAGGATGTTCAGCGTGACCGGCTTGGACGGCGCGCTGGCCAGGGCGCTCGGCGCGGCCTTCTTGTCGGACGTGCCGCTGCTCGGCGCGGAGCAGGCGGCGAGCACGGGTCCCGCCGCGGCCGCCGTGGCGAAGGTGGAGAGCACCCGGCGGCGGGACAGCGCTCTCGGCAGGCTGCGGGAGTCTCGCGTCGGGAAGTCGCTGTGTGCGGACATGGCAGGCGGAGCCCTTCGGTCGGAAGTGGTGGGGTGGGGGGTGGAAGCGCTGTTCCTCGGGGACCACAGGTGACGGTGTGTTCGGGCGTGACCACACTTGCGACGGGGGGACGCGGATCGGGAGAGGTGGGATCAGGTCGGCGCGTTCATGCCTCCCCCTCAGGGAAGTTCCGTGCCACAAAGGCGGCGATGTGGCTCCGCATCAGATCGCGCACGCGCTCGGCGTCCCCGGCCTCGGCGGCCTGGAGGATCGTGCGGTGCTCGGCGGCCTCCAGGTCCCAGGACGGCCGCGTGGACCACGCCGCGGTGGACAGCAGCGCCGTCTGGTCGCGCAGCTCGTCGAGCGACCTCACCAGCAGCGGGTTGCCGCAGCCCGCGTACATCGCACGGTGGAACGCCCGGTTGGCCAGCGATCGTTCTGCCGTGTCCTGCGCCCGGTCGGCGAGGTCGAGTGCGGCCTTCGCGTCCTCCTGGACCCGTCCCGCGGCGGTGGACCTGGCCGCCGCCGTCGGTTCGAGCAGCAGGCGCATGTCGTACACACTGCGGGCGTGCGTCCGGTCGACCGCGCGGACCGCCGCGCCCTTGTACGGGCTCATGTTGACGAGCCCGGAGGCGGCGAGTGTCTTCAGCGCTTCACGTACCGGTGTCTTCGACACGCCGAGCTGCTCGGCGAGATCGCTCTCCACCAGGGCCTGGCCCGGCTTCAACTCCCCTGTCAGGATGGCGTGCTTGATCGCTTCGAGCACCACCTCCGTACGGGACGGCAGGGTGCCGGGGTGGGCGTGGCCCCTACGGGCGAGTGCGTCGGACACGGTTGTTGCTCCAGAGCCGGGAGACCTCGTGCGGCCAGAGATCTCATATACGATGTGCGGGACGGTAGGGTGTCGCGGATGCGTGGTCAAGAGGCTGCGCAGCAGCGGATGATCGTGGTGAACTCCCGCCGCCGGCGGGCGTGTCAGCCCGCGTAGGGGTCGGGGACCTCGCCCGGGCGTGACAGGAAGGCGAAGTCGCAGCCGGCGTCCGCCTGGGTGATCTGCTCCTGGTACAGGGCTCCGTATCCGCGGCCGTAGCGCGGGCCCGGGGCCTGCCAGGCGGCCCTTCGGTCCGCCAGCTCCTCGTCGTCGACCTCAAGGCGCAGGGTGCGCGCCTGCACGTCCAGTGTGACCAGGTCCCCGGTGCGGACGAGCGCGAGCGGGCCGCCGACGTACGACTCCGGTGCGACGTGCAGCACGCACGCCCCGTAGGACGTTCCGCTCATCCGCGCGTCGGAGATCCGCACCATGTCCCGCACCCCCTGTTCGAGCAGGTACTTCGGGATGGGCAGCATCCCGTACTCCGGCATGCCGGGGCCGCCGAGCGGTCCCGCGCCGCGCAGGACGAGCACCGAGTCCGCGGTGACGCCGAGGGACGGGTCGTCGATGGTCTTCTGCATCTGCCGGTAGTCGTCGAAGACCACGGCGGGCCCGGTGTGTTTGAGCAGGTGCGGCTCGGCCGCTATGTGTTTGACGACCGCGCCGTCAGGGGCCAGGTTGCCGCGCAGTACGGCGATGCCGCCCTCCGCCGCGAGCGCGTTGTCCGGCGGCCTTATGACGTCGTCGTCGTGGACGAGGGCGCCGTCGAGCTGCTCGCGCAGTGTGGCGTGCGTGACGGTGGGACGGTCGAGGTCGAGCCGGTCGCCAAGGCGGCCGAGCAGGCCGGGCAGGCCACCCGCGTAGTGGAAGTCCTCCATCAGGTAGGCGCCGCCCGGGCGGACGTTGGCGAGCACCGGCGTGGAGCGCGCGATCGCGTCGAAGTCGTCGAGGGTGAGCCGCACACCCGAGCGCCCGGCCATGGCGATCAGGTGGATGACGGCGTTGGTGGAGCCGCCCAGGGCGATCACGGTGGTGACGGCGTTCTCGAAGGAGCCACGGGTGAGGAAGCGCGAAAGCCGCTGGTCCTGCCAGACGAGGTCGACCACGCGGCGGCCCGCGGCCGCGGCCATGCGGTGGTGCCCCGAGTCGACGGCCGGGATGGACGACGCGCCGGGGATCGTGAGGCCGAGCGCCTCGGCGGCGGCCGTCATGGTGGACGCGGTGCCCATCGTCATGCACGTACCGGGGGAGCGGGCGAGACCGCACTCCAGTTCGCCCAGCTCGCGGTCGCCTATCAGCCCGGCGCGCCGGTCGTCCCAGTACTTCCACATGTCGGTGCCCGAGCCGAGCGTCTCGCCGCGCCAGTGGCCGCGCAGCATGGGGCCCGCGGGGACGAAGACCGCGGGCAGGTCCACGCTCGCCGCGCCCATCAGCAGGGCGGGCGTGGTCTTGTCGCAGCCGCCCATCAGCACCGCGCCGTCGACCGGGTAGGAACGCAGCAGTTCCTCGGTCTCCATGGCGAGCAGGTTCCGGTAGAGCATCGGTGTCGGCTTCTGGAAGGTCTCGGAGAGCGTCGCCACCGGGAACTCCAGCGGGAAGCCGCCGGCCTGCCAGACGCCGCGCTTGACCGCCTCGGCCCGTTCGCGCAGGTGCATGTGGCAGGGGTTGATGTCGCTCCACGTGTTGAGGATCGCGATCACCGGCTTGCCGAGGTGCTCCTCCGGCAGGTAGCCGAGCTGCCGGGTGCGGGCGCGGTGGCTGAACGACCGCAGCCCCTCGGTGCCGTACCACTGGTGGCTGCGCAGCTGCTCGGGCGTCTTCACGCACGGCCCTTCGGACGGCGTCACGCGTCCGCCCCCCACGTCTTGATGGCCGCGGCGACGAGCTCCCTGCGCTCCGGTGGCAGCACGCGGCTCGGCGGGCGCACGTCGCGGCCGCAAAGACCCATCAGGTGCAGCGCCTCCTTCACCACACTGACGTTGTCGGCACTGGAGTCCTGGGCGCGCAGCTCCTCGAAGTCGCGTACCCGCGCCCACAGTTCCATCGCGGCGGCGAAGTCCCCTCCGCGCAGCGCCGACAGCATGGCCAGCGAGAGTGCGGGGGCGACGTTGACGAGCCCCGAGGTGAAGCCGGTCGCGCCGGAGGCGAAGTAGCCGGGGGCGTACAGCTCGGCGAGACCCGCGACCCACACGAAGCGGTCGAGGCCGGCGTCGCGGGCGACGGCGGCGAAGCGCGCGGCGTCCGGCACGGCGTACTTCACGCCGATCACGTTCGGGCACAGCTCGCCGAGCCTGGCCAGCTCCGCCCCGGTGATCCGCGGGTCCCGCACGTAGGGGACGACGCCGAGTTCGGGTACGGCCCGGGCGATCGCGCGGTGGTAGTCGACCCATCCGCCGCGGGAGACGTAGGGGTGGACGGGCTGGTGGACCATCACCATGTGGGCGCCCGACTCGCGGGCGTGCTCGGCCGCGGCGACGGCGGTCGGGGTGTCCATGCCGACACCGGCGATGATCTGCGCCTCGCTGCCCGCCTCCGCGGCGGTGATCTCGACAACGGCACGGCGCTCCGCCGGCTCGAGCGCGTAGAACTCGCCGGTGTTGCCGTTCGGGACGAGCGTGGTGACGCCCGCGTCGAGCAGTCTGCGCAGCAGCGCCCGGTAGGCGTCCTCGTCCAGACCGCCGCCGGCGGAGGTGAACGGTGTGACCGGGACCGCCACCACGTCAGCGAGCGCGGCCCGCTGTGTGCCGTGTTCGTGCACGTTCATCACTGGCCTCCGCGGGAGAGGCACGCCCCGTGAAGGGACGTCATGTGCCCCCGGGGGACGTACCGTGTCTCATATACGATCCCACCTTTCAGCGCCCGGCAGGCTCCCGTCAATACCCGGGAACGCACGGTTGCTACAGGGGTTTTCGGGACAATGGTGGATGACGAACCGTATATGAGGCCTCCGGCCCGCGTGCGCAGGGTCGGCTTCCGGGTGGGCTCAGCCGGACAGAACGGTGCAGCCGAGCGCGATCAGCGCCGCCACCTTCACGACCTCGAGACCCACGTAGTAGAGGTGGGCGCGGGAGCGGTGCAGCGCCGGATCCTCGCCGGCGAGCACGGCGTCGGAGCGCCGGTTCAGACCCGGGCGGACGACGGCGAGCTGCGCGGCGAGCACCGCCGCGGCGACGGCGGTGCTCACGATGACCGCCACCGGGGGTGCGCTGGCGGCGACGGTGATGATCACCGCCAGCGCCAGGACGGCCTCGGAGAGGTTGAGGGCACGGAAGACCCTGCGGCCGATGCCGAGGCCGATCGGGATCGTCACCCCGGGGGCCCCGAACTTCAACGGCGCCTCGAGGAAGGAGATCGCCAGCACCATGCCGAGCCAGACGAAGGTGACGGCGCTTGCTATGCCCGCTGACAGGGTGATCATCGGAGCTGTTCGTACTTTCTTTCTTGTAGGAGAGCGGGAAAGGGGGCCGGCGAACGCGGCCGGCCCCGGCGCTCGGGCTACTGATCGAGCGGCCAGGCCGCCAGCCGGGACGCGAACTCCGGCGGGGAGGCCACGACCATCAACGACACCGTGTCCGTACCGGGGTTGGCGAGACTGACCCGTTCGCCCGTGTCGATGTGCGCGGCCGCGCCAGGGGTCAGGGTGTGCAGCTCCGTGCCGTGCCGCAGCTCCACCGGGCCCGAGAGGGGGATCAGGACGATCTGGGAGGGCCCGTGGTCGTGCTCCGGCATTCCACCGCCCGCCGGGATCTCCACGTGGACGACCGCGACACGGTCGGACGTCGTGGTGTCCATGAGCGGTGCCGCGACGGGGCCGCCCGGAATGGGGGCGCGTCGGCGCTGGGTGGAACCGCTGTCGGCGACATGCATGGAGTGCTCCTGAGTGGTCGATCGGACGTGCGGGCCGCAGGTGTGCGGGCGCGGGATCACGGGGTTGGGGGCCGGGGCGGCGCTATGCGGCCCCGGTGGCCGTCAGGTGTGCCAGGCACGCGTCGGGCTCGGCGAACGGTTCGAGGCGAGTGGCCTCCACGGGCGCGCGCAGTTCCGCCAACGCGCCCTGCATCAGGCCCAGGTGGAGCGGGCACACGACCTCGCCGTACTCCTCGGCCAGTTCGAGGAAGGGGCAGTGGCGCAACCGGACGTCCGGTGCCGCGACGTCGCCGACCGGCTGCGGGTCGAAGCCCAGATCGGCCAGCATCGCGTTGAGCCGGCCGACCGCCTCCCGCGCCGACGGGCGGCGGGGAGGCGGCAGCTGCTCGACCAGGTAGCGCCCCCAGGCCTGTCCCGCATCCGTGGCCGCGGCCTTGGCCCCGGATCCGGTCGAGGCCAGCTGGCCGAGCAGGACTCGGGCGAGCAGGCGGTAGCGACGCGCCCCTCCGCGGTCCATTCCGCGCCGCCCGACATGGACGGTGCGAGGCCGCCCGGGCCCTGACGGCTGCTCCACCATCCGTTCGACGCGGCCCTCGGCCACGAGCGCGTCGAGGTGGAAGCGGACCGTGTTGGGGTGGACGGCGAGCCGGTCGGCGACGTCCGCGACACCCAGCGGGGCGTCGGCGTCGCGCACGGCGTCCAGTACGGCCTGGCGGCGCGGGGAGAGGCGCTGCCACTCGTCGTCATGGCTCACGCTGCGCTCCTCACACCGGCGGTCGGTTTCTCCAAATGGTACATGTAATAATCGTCGCTGCGAGAGTCAGGTACGAAGAGAGTCAGGGACGGAAGGAGCTCCGAGGTGGCACCGTCATCCGAGATCTACATTGACGCGACAGAGACCGACCCGGGTGTGCGGGCACGGGCAGAGGTCCACGACGTGCACGAGCGGCTGCGCGCCGAACTCGCCGGCTTCACGGAGCCGGCGAAGGACGGGAGTTCCGGCGCCCCCGTGGACGCGGCCCTGGTCGCCTTCTGCACCGGTGAGCTGCGCCGGTACCTGGCGGCCGCAGACCAGACGCTGTACGCGGCTGCCTCGGGCGCGGCCGAGACACGCCTGCTCGTCCGGGCCCTGCGCGGCGGCTCCGCGGCACTCGACGCGCGCATCGGCGCGCTGGCCGCCTTCCCCGACGCTGCCGCCGCGGTCGAGGCCGCGCGGGCGGTGGAAGCGGTCCTGGCCGTCCACCTGGCGGCGGAGGAGACCGTCCTGCTGCCCGCGCTCGCGGCCATGCCGGGGGCCGACCTGCCCACCCTCGTCGCCGACCTGCGTACCCTGCTCGACGGCGGTTCGCTCGACGCGCCCGAGGTGATCGACGTGCGCGAGATCCGGCACGGACAGCGCCATCCGCGGATCTTCGCCCGCTACGCACGCCTCGCCCCCGGCGAGTCCTTCACCCTCGTCAACAACCACGACCCCAAGCCGCTGCGCCGCGAGTTCGAGGCCACGCACCCGGGCGCCCACACCTGGGACTACGTCGAATCCGGCCCCGAGGTGTGGCGGGTACGGATCGGCAAGGCGTCCACGGATGCCTGACCAGCACCCCGAGCCCACCGCGGCGCCGGCGCCCGCCCTCCTCTGCGACGTCCACGCCCTCACGGCGCGACCGCAGGCGCCCGCGGGCGCGCTGTGGAAGCTCGCCGAGTCCGGACGTCAACTCGACGCCAACGTCATTCACCTGGTGGGGGACCAGCACATCGAGACCCACGCCGAGCCCGACCTCGACGTGCTCCTGCTCGTCATCGCGGGCCACGGGAGCCTGGACGCGCCCGACGGCACCGTGCGGCTGGCCCCCGGAGCGTTGTGCTGGCTGCCGCACGGCTCGTCCCGCAGCGTCACCGCGGGCGCGGAGGGCCTGGACTACATGACCGTCCACCGGCGCAGGCCCGGGATGCGGATCGGCCGGCGGCCGGACTGACGGCAGCCCGGCGCTCGCCACATGGGACGTGGGCGCCGGGTGAGTGGGACGGCGGGCCTCGGGAGTTCCCCGCGGGCGGCATGGCGATCGTCACGTCCGCCCGGGGGATCGGCCCGCCCGGGGCGCGCGACTTCCTGGGGGAGTCCGGCGGAGGCGCCGGTGTGCCCCTCAGGGAAGGTTCCCCAACGTGACAAGTGATCTCGCGGCGGCGTCCCCGGCGCCGCCGGAGGCGGCCGGGCGCCGGGGCGCGGCTCCCGGCCCCGTGCCCGGCCCCGAACCCGGCGGGGTGGGTGCCTGGCGGTGTGTGCGCCCACTGCTGATGCGCCTGCACTTCTACGTGGGCGTCTGCATCGGCCCGTTCCTGATCGTCGCCGCGGTCACCGGGCTCGCGTACACGACGACGCCGCAGCTCGAACACATAATCTATCGGCACGAGTTGACGGTTGCCCCGGCCGGGAGTCCGCGCCCCGTGGCGGACCAGGTGCGCGCCGCGGGTGAGGCCGTGCCGAACGGCACTCTCGAGTCCGTGGAGCCGGCGGCCACGGCCACCTCGTCCACCCGGGTCGCGTTCACCGTCCCCGGCCTGCCCGACGGCGACACCACCACCGCCTTCGTCGACCCGTACGACGACACGGTGCTCGGCACCTTGCGCACCAACGGGGACTGGCTCCCGGTGCGTGCCTGGCTCGACAGCCTCCACCGCAACCTGCACCTCGGCGACATCGGCCGCAACTACAGTGAGTTCGCTGCGAGTTGGCTGTGGGTCGAGGTGCTCGGCGGCCTGGCCCTCCGGCTCGGGTCGCCACGGCGCGCCCGGCGGCTGCGGCACACCCTGCTGCCGCGGTCCGGCGGCGGCCGCCGGCGCACGGTGTCCTGGCACGGCGCCATCGGGCTGTGGGTGTCGGTGGGGTTGCTCGCGCTGTCCGCGACGGGCCTGACCTGGTCGGCACATGCCGGAGCGAGCATCGGGAAGGTGCAGGACTCCCTGAAGGGCGGCACCCCGTCCGTGTCGACCGCCCTCCCCCAACGGCAGGGCACAGCACCGGCCACCGGCACGCGCGATGTCGGCATCGACGCCGCGATCGGCGCGGGACACCGGGCGGGTCTTGCGGGCCCGTTGCTGGTCACGCCGCCCGCGAAGCCCGGGGTCGCGTACGTCGTCAAGGAGAACAAGAGGTCGTGGCCCGAGGGCCAGGACTCCGTCGCCGTCGATCCCGCGACGGGGGCGGTGACGGCGCATCTGCGCTTCGCCGACTACCCCGTACTCGCCAAGCTGACCCGGTGGGGCATCGACGCCCACATGGGCCTGCTGTTCGGACTCGCCAACCAGATCGTGCTCGCCGTGCTCGCGGTGTGCCTGATCGCCATGGTGCTGCTCGGATACCGGATGTGGTGGCGGCGCAGGCCGACCAGGACTCGGAAACCCGTGTTCGGCCGCCCTCCGTCGCGCGGGGCGTGGCGCAGGCTGCCAGGCAGTGTGCTCGCCCCGGTCGCGGTGGCGGTGTGCGTGCTCGGGTACTACCTGCCGCTGTTCGGCATCCCGCTCGCACTGTTCCTCTGCGCCGACCTCGTCGCCGGTGCCGTACAGCGAAGGAGGGTGGCGCTGTGATTGCGGCCACCGGACTGAAGTGGCTGATGACGGCCCTGTTCGCCGCCATCGCCGCGTACGCGGCCTGGCGCGTGGCCGCCGGCCCGCGCACTGCAGGGGCGCACGGGCACCGTGCCACCGACCGGGTCGCGCACGCCCTGCACGCCGTGATGGCGGTCGCGATGGCCGTGATGGTGTGGCCGGCCGGGATGCGCGTGCCGGCCGTCCCCCAGGTGGTGTTCTTCGTTCTGGCGGCCGCCTGGTTCCCGGCGGTTCCTCTTGCGCGTGCCTGGCTCGTACGGGCTCCGCGGGGCGGCCTGGCCCGGGGGCTCGGCCACGCCCTGCCGCACGCGCTGGCGATGGGCGCGATGGCCTGGATGGCCGCCGCGATGGCGGGCGGTCCGATGCCGGGCGCGGGCGGCGCGGGGGACGCGATGGCGGACATGCCGGGGATGGACATGTCCGCCCCCGGCAGCACCGCCACGATGACGCTGCGGGGACCGGACGCCACCGTGGCCTGGCTGCTCGCCCTGGCCTTCCTCGTCCTCGCCCTGTGGTGGCTGGCCAGGGGCTTCGACGGGGCGCGTCTCGCGCCCCGCACGGCGGGCGGGCCCGCACTGCCCGCCGCGGCGCCCCCGGCGGCTGCCCGCCAGGGGCTGGCCGCATACGACCTGTGCTGCCACGGTGCGATGGCGCTCGGCATGGCGGTCATGCTGGCCGTTCTGGCCTGACGGATCGCAGGGCCGCACGGTGGCCTCCGTCCCCAGGACCCGGGGACGGAGGCCACTCGTTCATGCCGCGGTGCCGGACGCCGCCGCCTCCTCTCCGCCCGCCCCGTCGAGCACCATCACGGCCAGTGACCTGCGCGCCCTGGCGACCCGTGAGCGCACCGTCCCCACGGGGCAGGCGCACACCAGTGCGGCCTCCTCGTAGGGCAGGCCGAGCACCTGCGTCAACAGGAACGCCCTGCGCCGCTCCTCGGACAGCGCGCCGAGCAGTTCACGCAGGACGACGCGGTCCTCGACGGGGAAGAGCGGGCCGTCCTGGGCCTGTTCGGCGACGAGCTGCCAGTCGTCGCGGTCGGCGAGCCGCGGGCGCGACCCGGCGCGGCGGATGGAGTCGGCGACGACGCGCCGCGCGATGGTCAGCATCCACGTGCGGACGGACGAGCGCCCCTCGAAGCGGCTGAGGCTGCCGAGCGCCCGCAGGAACGTGTCCTGGGTCAGGTCGTCGGTGGCCTGGGGATCGTCGGCGAGGTACGCGACGTAGCGCCGGATGTCACGGTGCACGGCGCGCACCAAGTGGTCGACGGCGTCGTGGTCGCCGTCGCGCGCTGCCAGGGCCCAAGCGGTCATCGATGCGTCGCTCGGCCTCGGGGGCGCGTGGAGAGCAGGAGTCATCGGTCTGCTTCCTTCGCGGAGTTCCGCGGCGGCCGCGGGTGCGCACGCGCGCCGCACCGCCGCCACGGTGAGGGGACCGCCGTGCGGGCACGGCGGGATGCCCGGGCCGCGGGGCGCGGTCCCGGGACGGCCTGCTGTCAGACGACAGCGGACGCGGCCGGCGGGCCCCTCGTGATGACGCAGTGTGTGAGCAGCAGCCGCCGCGGCCGGCGCACGCCGTGGTCGCGGGGGAGCGCGGGCAGGGGCCGCCGCGGTGTCGCGGCGCGGTGCGGGACGGGCAGGACGAGCGGGGCGCGGAACCACTGGGCCAGGACGCGCAGGAGGCGGAACGCCGCACGCTCGCCGTGGGCGAGCCACAGGCCGCACGCCAGCGCGGCCAGCAGGTGCGCGGCGAGCATGCCCGTCCCCGACATGCCGTGCGGCAGGAGACCCATCGCCGCGTGTCCGTGCTGGCCGCCCCGCATGCCTCCCATGCCGCCCATGCCCGCCATCGCGCCTGGGTCCGCCATCGAGCCCATCCCGGGCGGCGGGGCCGACGGATGGGCGCCGAGGCCGGCACTCACGGTGACGCGAGTCGCTTCGCGCAGCGTCAGGGAGTGCGCGTCAGGGCCGCAGATCAGGGAGCGCGCCCACTGGACGGTGAAGGACGGCGGCCGCGGCCCCGCGGCCGCCGCGGTGGCCGACTGGGCCAGGGTGAAGCAGGTGTGCAGGGCGGCCTGCACCGCCACGGTGAAGGCCACGACCCATGGCGCCGACCGCTCCCGGCCCGCGCAGGACCATGCGGCGAGCGCCGTGCCGCAGGCGCCACCGGCCAGGGCCCACCAGGGCAGTGCCATGCCGGACATCAGCTCGTGGCCGATGGCGCCGAGTAGCACGCAGACGGCCGCGAACACAGCGGCCCTCAGCGCTCGCACTCCGCGTTCGGCAGGCATGGTGCCCCTCATGGTGTCACCCGCGGCCCGGGGCCGGTGCGCCCGGGTTGTGGCGCCCGTCGACGCGTAGACGCGGGAACCCGGCGCGCCTCCCGTACGACTACTGATGCGGAACGGGACCCGCGTGATGCCGAAGGGGACCCGCGGTCCGGCTTTCCCAACCTCCGCACGCTTCCCAGGAATCACTTGTGACGACCCCCCTCCTTCCCGCACCGGCAGCACGCCGCCGCGCAGCGGGCGCACCTCTCTTCGGGCTCCTCCCGCTGCTCGGGCTCGCCGTCCTGCTGGCCGCCGTCTTCACCGTGGCGTACGCGGTCGGCTCCGCCGCCGGGCCCGCCGCCCCCGGCCTGCACCGCACCGGGAGCGGCGGAGGGGCCACGGGTACCGGCGGCCCCGGCAGCATGTCCGGCATGGGCGGCATGTGATGGCCCATGACACCGCCGGCGCGACCAGGCCGGCCACAACGGACCTGACGGTGACCGGGATGACGTGCGCGGCCTGCGTGGCGCGCGTCGAGAAGCGGCTCGCACGCATCGACGGCGTGAGCGCGACCGTCAACCTCGCGACCGGCACCGCCCGCGTGCACCACGGCGCCGGCGTGACGCCCGGGGACCTGATCGCGGCCGTCGAACGCGCGGGCTACCAGGCCGAGGTACGCCGGCGCCCGAACGACGGGACACACGAGTCGTACGGCGGCGCCGGCACGCAGGCGGACGACGAGGAGCGTGCCGCACGCACCCGGCTCCTGCTGACGGCGCTGCTCGCCGTCCCCGTACTCGTGCTGTCCATGGTGACCGGGCTGCAGTTCCGCGACTGGCAGTGGTTCTCCTTCGCCCTTGCCGCGCCCGTCGCCACCTGGGGTGCCTGGCCCTTCCACCGGCGCGCGCTGCGCGGACTGCGCCACTCGGCCGCCACCATGGACACGCTCGTGTCCCTCGGCGTCGCCGCCTCTTTCGGCTGGTCCGTGTACGCGCTGTTCGCCGGGGGCGCCGGTGAGCCGGGCATGCGCATGCCCTTCTCGCTCGCGCCCGCCACGGACCCGGGCGCTCCGGGCATCTACCTGGAGGCCGCGGTCGGCGTCCCGCTGTTCGTGCTGCTTGGACGGGCCCTTGAGGGGCGCGCCAGGCGGGGCACGGGCGCCGCGCTGCGTGCGCTCGCCACCATGACCGTCAAGGAGGCGAGCGTCCTCGACGACCGGGGACGCGAACACCGCGCCGCCGCGGAAACCCTGCGGGTGGGCGACCTGTTCGCCGTGCGTCCCGGCGAACGCGTCGCCACGGACGGAGTGGTGACGCAGGGGCGCAGCGCCGTCGACCTCTCCCTCGTGACGGGCGAGAGCGAGCCCGTCGAGGTCGGGCCGGGCGACGCCGTGACCGGCGCCGCGGTCAACGCCGGCGGCCGCCTCGTCGTGCGGGCCACCGCGGTCGGCGAGGACACCCGGCTCGCCCGTATCGCCCGGCTGGTGGCCGACGCCCAGGCGGGCAAGGCGCGCGCGCAGCGCGTGGCGGACGGCGTCGCCGGGGTGTTCGTGCCCACCGTCGTCGCGCTCGCCGTCACCGTCGTCGGGTTCTGGCTCGGCGCGGGCGCGTCCCCGCACGCCGCGGTGACATCGGCCGTCGCCGTCCTGGTGGTCGCCTGCCCGTGCGCGCTCGGACTCGCCACCCCGACGGCCCTGCTCGCGGCGACCGGGCGCGGCGCCGGGCTCGGCGTCCTCGTCTCGGGCCCACGCGCGCTCGAAACGCTGCGGCGCGTCGACACGGTGGTGCTCGACAAGACGGGCACCCTCACGACCGGCCGCATGTCGGTCCTTTCGGTGACGGCCGACCCGGCGGGTTGCGGAGAGCTGGTCGCGCTGCGCCTGGCGGGAGCCGTCGAGCACGCCTCGCAGCACCCGGTGGGACGGGCCGTCACCGCTCACGCACGCCGCCGGCCGGCCGGGGCCGAACTCCCGACGGTCACGGACTTCGCCGCCGCCGCGGGCTCGGGCGTGCGCGGCACGGTCGAGGGCCGCCGCGTGGTGGTGCGCAGCGCGGCGGGCGACCTGCCGGAGGAACTCGCGCGAGCGCGGGACGCGGCGTCCTCCCGCGCGCACACGGCCGTGGTCGCCGTCGTGGACGAGCGTCCCGAACTGCTCATCGAGATCGGGGACATGCTGCGGCCCTCCGCCTACCGCGCCGTCGAGCGGCTGCGCCGCCTCGGCCTTTCCGTCGTCCTCGCCACGGGAGACGGGCAGGGCCCGGCGCGCGCCGTCGCAGGCCGGCTGCGCGTCACCGAGGTGCACGCGTGTCAGAGCCCCGAGGACAAGGCGCGGCTCGTGGGGGACATGCGCGGGCGCGGGCAGCGTGTCGCCGTGGTCGGTGACGGCGTCAACGACACGGCCGCGCTGGCCGCCGCCGACCTCGGCATCGCCATGGGCGGCGGCACGGACGCGGCCATCGGCGCCGCCGACGTGACACTCGTGCGCGAGGACGGCATCGAGGCCCTGGTGGACGCCGTCCTGCTGGCCAGGCGGACGATGACGACCGTGCGGGGCAACCTGCTGTGGGCCTTCGGGTACAACGCGGTCACCCTGCCGCTTGCCGCCCTCGGGCTGCTCGCTCCGATGATCGCGGCTGCCGCCATGTCCGCCAGTTCCGTCCTCGTCGTCGCGTCAAGCCTGCGCCTGCGCACCTGGCGGCCCGGGCCGCGCCGAACACCCCGTGCCGCGCTGGGGCCACGCGCGCACGCCGGCCGGGGGAGCGCGGCCGGACGCGGGGGCGCGCGATGAGCGACGCGAACCGGCCCCGGGCGCTGCCCGCCGTGGACGGGGCCCGGGCGGCGGCGCGCGGACTGCGTGCCCTCGCGGTCCCCGTCCTGTGCTGCGCGCTCGCGCTCCTCGGCCTCACCGCGTGGTCGAGGAGCGGTCACGCGGCGAGGCCCAGCCACGTGACCGTCTCCCGAGGCACCGTCTACCGGCCGCTGCTCGGCGCGCGGACCACCGCCGCTTTCTTCCGGATCGAGAACACGGGACCCACAAACGACACACTCACCTCGGTGACGTCGGCCGCCACAGGACCGGCCGTCCTCGCCAGGACGGTGACCGCGCACCACGCCGGGACCATGAGCATGGGCGTCACCCTCCCCGTCCCCGCGCACGGCACGGTCCGCATGCACGCCTACGACCAGGACGTCATGGTCCGGCTGCGGCGCCCCCTACGCCTGGGCCAACACATCCCGTTCGTCCTGCACTTCGCGTACGCGGGGGACGTCAGGGCCGACGCCGTGGTGATCCGCCTGGGCGGCTGAACCTCGCGTCCGCCGGTACGTCAGCGCTTCCCGCGCTCCACGTAAAGGCGGCCGTCCGGCCGCCCGGTCCACTCCAGCCGCACGACCCCGGCCGCGGCGCCGTCGTCGACGCGTGACGGATTGGACCAGTAGCCGGCGTTGGGGTTGCGGAAGAACGTCGACCAGAGGCCGCCGTGGTGGTCCTCGAAGATGTTGTTGTGTCCGGTGCCGACACCCATGGTCCAGCGCTCGGAGTACGGGCCCTCGAACCTGTCCGAGACGGCGACGACCGCGTCGTACTGGAACTGCGTGTGCCCCGCTCCGCCGGTGTCGTAGGCCTGCCGCACCGTGCCGTCGGCGTTGACGGACGTCCAGTCCCACGCGCTCTGGACGAGGTAGTACTTGCCGCCGTACTTGAACATGTACACCCCCTCGCGGTACGGCTCGGGCGAGTACGGGTGCTGCTGGAACGTGGGAAGGCCGGTGTTGGGAACGATGTCCTCCATGTCGTCCCTGAACTTGGCGTACAGGTCGTTGTGGAGCACGAGCCAGGCGTCGTCGCCCTCGGAGTACATGCTGCCGTCGATGTGGTGGTAGGCGCCGGGCTTGATGAACTTCGGGCCGCCGATGAACGAGTCGCCGAAGGGCTTGTCGACGTTGCCCTCGATGAGCCGGTAGGGGCCTTCGACGCCGCCGTCGCTCACCAGCATGAAGGAGCCGACCAGCTGGGAGTGGTCGCCCATGCAGGCGACGATGTACCAGGTGTCGCGGAAGCGGTGGATCTCGGGGGCCCAGACCTCGCCGCGCTTGCCGAACTGGTCGTCGTGCCAGTACTCCTGCCACGGGGCGACGACGGTGCGCCCGGCCTTGTTCTCGTCGGTGAACTCGGGCGACCACACCTTGCCGCGCTCCGCGCCCGGCCGGATCCCCGTCGTGTCGGCGAGGTGCCACGGGCCCTCGATGGAGCGGGCGGTCCATACGAAGATGCCGTCGTTCCAGGGGGCGGCGGCGGTGAGTCCCGGCACGCGGGTGGTGCCCGTGGCCACGTAGAGCGGACGGCCGTCGACGCGGAAGCAGTTGACGTAGAAGTCCCGCATCCAGACGCGGCCGAGTTCCTCGTCGCGTGGCCGCAACTGGAGGGGCAGGATCAAGGAGTTGTCGTCGCGGGGCCACAGGTCGAGCCGGGTGTCGGCGAGGCTGTAGGGCTCGGGGTCGGGCCAGTTGGACAGATGGCGGCCCTTCGAGGCGCCTTTGGACGCGACCGCCCCGGACGGTGCGCCGGACGCGCTGCCGGCCGACGCGGGCGCGGCCTGCGCCGCGGCGGTGGGCAGCGCCACGGCCGCTCCCACGCCCGCCATACCTGCCAGCAGGGCGCGCCGGCGGAACCCGCTCTCTGTGCTGCTCATCAGTCACGTTCTCCTTTGTCGTCAGGAACGCCGATGCCCGGGAGCACCGGCAGCTGGGACAGGTGGGGGCAGTCCCTGGTCGGCACGGCGCACAGCATGTGTACGGCTCTCCATTTCCGTCAACACACCGGACGAAAAATCCGTGGCATCCAGCATCTCGAACCTCCGGTGCACCAGAGTGTTTCCGCAGGTCCCGCGAGATGCGGATGGTCCGGACGACTGTGTCACGATTGGATAACGGGCGAGGTTGGGACCGAACTTGACGCCCTGAGAGGTCCGGTGGTGCGGGGACAGTCCCGCCTCGGCCCGCCCCGGAGCGCCGCCGCACTGTTTCACGCTTTTTTCTGTCGGAGTGTTGACGGAATTTCCCGGCCTCCCTACGTTGACCGGCATGCAGTTGCCCACCGGAGTGCACGTACTGGTCAGGCGCACCCACGAGGACCGCGTGATGCGTGCCTTGCAGGAGAACGGCGCCATGAGCCGCGGCGAGATCGCCCGGGTCGTCGGCCTGTCGCGCACCACGCTTTCCGAGATCACCGGCAGCCTCCTCCAGCGGGGCGCCATCGTCGTCGTGGACACCGACGCCTCACGGCGCGCGGGCAGCGGGCGGCCGGCCGAACGGCTGGCGCTCGACCCGGCGTCGGCGCAGTTCATGGGCGTCGACTTCGGCCACCGGCGCGTCCACGTCGTCATCGCCGACGCCTCGCACGAGGTCATGGCGTCCGACGCCGTGCGCTACGACGGTGCGGCGTCCTGGGGGACGCGCACCGATCTCGCGCTCGGTCTCGTCGACCGGCTGAGCGCCGAGTCGGGCATCCACTTCGGCGCCATCCAGGGCATCGGCATCGGCGTGCCCGGGCCCTACCCGGCCCCGGACGGGCCCGCCGGTTCCGCCGGTCCGCGCGCCGCCTCGGGGGCGCCCGTGCTCCGCCCGGCGCCCGAAGGCGTCGACGTGGCCTTCGCCGAACGGTTCGACGCGCCGGTCATCGTCGACAACAACACCCGCCTCGCCGCACTCGCCGAGGCGATCAGCGGCCCCGACAGCGTCGCCGACCTCGTGTACGTGCGCCTTTCCGACGGCGTCGGCGGCGGGCTCGTCGTCGGCGGCCAGTTGGTCACGGGCTCGGCAGGGCTCGCGGGCGAGCTCGGGCACGTCACGGTGGAACCGGCCGGCCGGCCGTGCCGGTGCGGCAAGCGCGGCTGCCTGGAGACGGTGGCCTCCGTGCCCGGGATCCTCGCCGCCTGCTGGCAGTTCGGCCTCCAGCTGGAGAACCTCCAGGACCTCGCCGCGGCCGTGGCCGCCGCGCACCCGGTCGCCGACCGGGTGCTGCGCGAGGCGGCCGCCGCGCTGGGGCGCGTCATCGGAGCGGCGACGATGACCCTCAACCCCGCCAAGGTCGTCATCGGCGGCGAGATCACCCGGCTCGCGCCCGTCCTCGTGGAACAGGTCGCCGCCACGCTCGCCGCCGAACTCTTCCCGGTCGCGTCGGCCGGCCCCGTCGTCGAGGCGGCGCGGCTGTCGGACGACGACGGCGCCATCGGAGCCCTCGCCGCGGTCTTCCACAACTCCCCCCTCCTCGCGGGCTATCCGGAGAGCACCGACGTGAAGGAGGGGACCGATGCCCCCGACGCACCCAACTCCACCACCGAAGGAGCCGCCCATGTCCGTCCTTGACAAGCAGGGCGCCAAAGCCACAGCCGAGGAGGCGCCCGCGGCGGCCACCGCCTCCGACGCCGGGCAGGGTGCCGGGAACGCACCGCGGCCGCGGCCGCGCAAGAGCGCGCTGTTCCTCACCCTGAACGCCCTGTCCATCGCGCTGGGCATCGGGCTGTGGTGGGCCCTGGCAGCCGCAGGACTCAAACTGCCGACGCCGCCCGAGGTCATCTCGAAGGCCGGGACGCTGATCGGCAACGGGACCTACGCCAAGGACGTGTCCGCGAGCCTGATGCGCGTGGTCGTCGGCTTCGCGCTCGGCACGGCCGTCGCCATCCCCGTGGGCTTCCTCATGGGCTGGTACCGCGTGCTGCGCAGTCTGATCGAGCCGTGGATCCAGTTCTTCAGGACCATCCCGCCGCTGGCCATCATCCCGCTGGCCATCGTGGTCATGGGCATCGGCGAGACGCCGAAGATCTTCGTCATCTTCCTGGCCTCGTTCCTCGCCTGCGTCATCTCGACCTTCCAGGGCGTGGTGAACGTCGACCGCACACTCATCAACGCCGCCCGGGTGCTCGGCGCCAAGGACACGACCATCTTCGCGCGTGTCGTGGTGCCCGCTTCCACACCGTTCATCCTCGTGGGCATGCGGGTGGGCCTCGGCTCGTCCTGGGCGACCCTGGTCGCCGCCGAACTGGTCGCCGCCCAGCAGGGCCTCGGCTACCGGATGCAGAACGCCGAGCTCTACTACGACCTCCCGACGATCTTCGTCGGCCTCATCTCGATCGGGATACTCGGTCTGCTCATGGACCGGCTCCTGCTCCTTGCGGAACGCAAGCTCACCGGATGGCAGGAGCGCCGATGACCAGCAACGCGGCCAAGATATCCGTCCAGGGCGTCACCAAGACCTTCGCGCTGGGACGCGACACGTTCACCGCGCTCGACAACCTCTCCCTCGACATCGCGGACAACGAGTTCGTCACCGTCGTCGGCCCCTCCGGATGCGGCAAGAGCACCCTGCTGAACATCCTCGCCGGCCTCGACGAGCCGACCACGGGACGCGCACTCGTCGACGGATCACCGGTGTCGGGGCCCGGGCCGGAACGCGGTGTGATCTTCCAGCAGTACGCCCTCTTTCCCTGGCTCACGGTCCGGCAGAACGTCGAGTTCGGCCTGCGCACCGCGGGCGTGCCCAAGGCAGAACGCCGAAAGCGCGCCGAGCACTTCATCGCCCTTGTGGGACTCGAACAATTCGCCGACGCGCTGCCCAAGACGCTCTCCGGCGGCATGCGGCAGCGGTGCGCCATCGCCCGCGCGTACGCCGTAGGCCCGTCGATCCTGCTGATGGACGAGCCGTTCGGCGCGCTCGACGCGCTCACCCGGGTCAAGCTGCAGGAACAGCTCCTCGACACCTGGAGCAAGGAGAAGCGCACCGTCCTGTTCATCACGCACGACGTCGACGAGGCCGTGTTCCTGGCGAACCGAGTGATCGTCATGGCCGCGCGGCCCGGCCGCATCTACGACGTCGTCGAGGTCGGCGCCGCAGCCCGCGACGAGGACTTCCGCCTCAGCCCGGAGTTCACCGCGCTGCGCAACCGCGTGTGGCACTCCGTCTACCACCAGGACGGCCGCACCGCCGCCCCGATGCCGTCCACGACCCACTGACCGATCCCGAAGGACACACCCATGCGACTCACGACCTCACACCGCGCGTTGGCCGCCGCGACAGCCTGCCTCACCGCCGGTGCCCTGCTGACCGCCTGCGGCGGCGACTCCTCCGGGGGCAAGGGCGGCGAGACGGTGCATGTCGGCTACATCGGCGACTTCAACGGCACCAGCCTGATCGCCATCGCCGACGCCAAGGGCATGTGGGCCAAGCACGGCCTCTCGGCCGACACGAAGGTCTTCACCAACGGGCCCCTGCAGATCCAGGCCCTCGGCGCCGGCAGCCTCGACCTCGGCTACATCGGCCCCGGCGCGATGTGGCTGCCCGCGGAGGGCAAGGCCAAGGTCGTCGCGATCAACACGCTCGGCGACGCCGACCGCGTCATCGCGCAGCCGGGCATCACCTCGATGAAGCAGCTCAAGGGCAAGACCGTCGCCGTGCCCGAGGGAACCTCGGGGGACATGATCCTCACCCTCGCCCTGAAGAACGCCGGCATGACGAAGAAGGACATCAAGACCGTCCCGATGGACCCGTCGACCATCGTCTCGGCGTTCTCGTCCAAGAAGGTCGACGCGGCCGGCTTCTGGTACCCGGCCGCCGCGACCATCAAGAAGCAGGTCCCGGACATGGTCGAGCTGGCCAAGGACTCCGACTTCTCCAAGCAGGTCGCCTTCCCGACGGCGTTCGTCGCGAGCAACCAGTTCGTCGCCAAGAAGCCCAAGGAGTCGAAGAAGGTGCTCGCCGTGCTGCGTGACGCGATCGCCTACCGCTCCGCGCACATGGACGAGGCCATCAAGCTCACCGCCGACAAGCTCTCCATCCCCGAGGACCAGGTGAAGGCGGACGCCTCCAACAACAAGGTGCTCAGCCTCGACAAGCTGGACACACTGACCAAGAACGGCACCATCGACAAGTGGCTGACGGGCCTGAACGACTACTTCGTCCAGGCGGGCAAGCTCAAGAAGCCCGTGGACCCGAAGACGTACTACACCGGCGACCTCTTCACCGGGGCCGGCAAGTGACGCCTGCCGCCCCCGCGGGCAAGAACATCCTCTTCCTCATGACCGACCAGCACCGTGCGGACACCCTCGGCTGCTACGGCAACCCGCTGGCGCGCACCCCGGTCCTCGACGAACTCGCCGCGACCGGCACCCGCTTCGACCGCTGGTACACACCCACCGCGATCTGCACACCCGCACGGGCCAGCCTGCTGACCGGGCAGGCCCCCTTCCGCCACAAACTGCTCGCCAACCGCGAGCGCAACGTCGGCTACATCGAGGACCTCGCCGACGACCAGTTCACCTTCTCCCGCGCACTGCGGGAGAAGGGCTACAACTGCGGCCTCATCGGCAAGTGGCACGCCGGAAACCGGCGCACCGCCGCCGACTACGGATTCGACGGGCCGGAACTGCCCGGCTGGCACAACCCGGTGGACAACCCCGACTACCTGGACTACCTCGCGCAGCGCGACCTGCCGCCCTACCGGATCAGCGACCGTATCCGCGGCGTCCTGCCCAACGGCGGCCCCGGCAACCTGCTCGCCGCGCGGCTGCACCAGCCGGTGGAGGCCACCTTCGAGCACTACCTGGCCACCCGCGCCATCGAGAGGCTGGAGCGGTACGCCGCCGACGCGCGCCAGCGCGAGCAGCCGTTCTTCCTCGCCCTGCACTTCTTCGGGCCGCACCTGCCGTACATACTCCCCGACGCGTACTTCGACATGTTCGATCCGGCGGACGTGGAACTGCCGGCGTCCATCGCGGAGACCTTCGACGGCAAACCGCCCGTGCAGCGCAACTACAGCGCGCACTGGACGTTCGACACCATGCCGATCGAGCAGACCCGCAAACTCATCGCGGTCTACTGGGGCTACGTGTCGCTGATCGACCGGGAGATCGGCCGGGTCATGGAGGCCATGGAGCGGCTCGGGCTCGTCGACGACACCGCGGTGTTCTTCACCTGCGACCACGGCGAGTTCACCGGCTCCCACCGGCTGCACGACAAGGGCCCCGCGATGTACGAGGACATCTACCGCACGCCCGGCCTGCTCCGCGTGCCGGGCGCGCCCGGCGGCGTCGTACGGCGGGAGTTCGTCTCCCTGCTCGACTGCACGGCGACCATCCTCGAACTGGCGGGGGTCGACCCCAAGCCCGCCGTCGACTCGCGCAGCCTGCTGCCGCTCGTCCAGGGCGAGGAGGTGGAGTGGGACGAGGACATCGTCTGCGAGTTCCACGGCCACCACTTCCCCTACCCGCAGCGGATGCTGCGCGAGGACCGGTACAAGCTCGTCGTCAACCCGGACTCCGTCAACGAGCTCTACGACCTGCACGACGACCCCGACGAGCTGCGCAACGTCTACGCGGACCCGGAGCACGCGGAGGTACGCTCACGGATGATGCGCCGGCTGTACGGCGTACTGCGCGAGCGCGGCGACAACTTCTACCACTGGATGACGTCGATGTACGACGTGGGAGAGGTGGAACACGACCCGACCCTCAGCGGACTCGACGAATCCACCTACCAGGCATAGCACACGGCGGCACGGGCGCCGGCACCGCGACCGAGGACCACGAACCATGACCAGCGAGCACCACCCCTGCTGCACCCCGGCCGCCGCACCGGCCGACCCCGCCGCGTCACACCAGGTGGCACGGCGGGGTCCGCAAACCACCGCCGGAGCGTTCTCCAAACGCGGGCAGGTACTGCTGGCCGGCGGCGAGTTCGCCATGGGCGACGGCTTCGGCGAGGGCTACCCCGCCGACGGCGAGACACCCGTCCACGCGGTGCGCCTCCCGTCGTTCCACATCGACGCGACCGCCGTCACCAACGCCAACTTCGCCACCTTCGTCAAGGCCACCGGCCACGTCACCGACGCGGAACGCTACGGCTCCTCCGCCGTCTTCCACCTCGCGGTCGACGCGCCGTCGTCCGACATCCTCGGCGGCGCGGCCGGAGCCCCCTGGTGGGTGAACGTGCGCGGCGCCCACTGGCGACGGCCCGACGGCGCACGCTCCGACACCAAGGGCCGCGACAACCACCCTGTCGTCCACGTCTCATGGAACGACGCCGCCGCCTACGCACGCTGGGCAGGCAAGCGCCTGCCCACCGAGGCCGAGTGGGAGTACGCGGCACGCGGCGGGCTGTCCGGCCGCCGCTACCCCTGGGGCGATGACCTCACCCCGGGCGGACGGTGGCGCTGCAACATCTGGCAGGGCCGGTTCCCCGACGTCAACACGGCCGAGGACGGCTACCTGACCACCGCGCCGGTCAAGGCCTACCGCCCCAACGGCTTCGGCCTGTGGAACACCTCGGGCAACGTGTGGGAGTGGTGCGGCGACTGGTTCTCGCCCTCCTACTACGCCGAGTCCGCCACCGACGCCCCGCAGGGCCCGCAGGCCGGGACGGCGCGGGTCATCCGCGGCGGCTCCTACCTGTGCCACGACTCCTACTGCAACCGCTACCGGGTAGCCGCACGCTCCTCCAACACCCCGGACTCCTCGTCGGGCAACATGGGCTTCCGCTGCGCCAACGACAGGGCGCCGGCCACCGGCTGAACCCCCGCCCGTCAGAGCCAGCCCCGTGCGGCTGCCTGGACGCCCGCCTGGAACCGGGTCGACGCGTCCAGCATCCGCACGATCTCCGCCACGCGCCGCTCCACGGTGCGCTCCGTGACGTCGAGGGCGCGGGCGATGCTGCGGTCCTTGGCACCGCTGGCCAGCAGGCGCAGGATGGCGAGGTCGCGCGGCGACAGCGGGTGCCCGCCGCCACTCGGGGCGTCTTCCGCGGACGCCCTGCCGACCGGGGTGGCCCGGTTCCACAGCGCCTCGAACGCGAGCTTCAGCGCGTCCAGCACGGGGGAGGGCCGCACCAGCAGGCGGGTGGCGGCGTCGTCGCCGGTGAAGCTGATCGGGACGACGGCCAGCTCGCCGTCGGCTATCAGCATCTTCATGCGGATGTCCGGCAGCGTCCGAGCCTGCTCACCCTCCGCGAGGTAGCGGTCGAGGAGCCTGAGCGTGCCGGGGGCCGCGAGCGTGGGTGCGTGGTAGATGCCGCGGTAGGCCACGCCCCGTGCCAGCGCCTGGAGCTCGTTGGTGTTGAGCGTGCCGGGTGAGAGGTAGGGCGGCGCGTCGATGATGCACACCTCGTGTCGGGCGCCGAGCTCAAGCCTGGTCAGCGTGCGCAGTACGGCGTCGGCGCCGTCCAGTACCTCGATGAGGTCGCCCGGCTGCGTGCCGGCGGCGACCTTGGCGCGCAGCGACAGCTCGCGGGCCTGGGCGCGCAGCTCGTCGAGCACCTGGTGGTGGTGGAGCACCAGCGAGTCGAGCGCGACCTCGGGCGGCGCGGCCACGTACCGCGCGGGGCGGCCGATCAGCCGGTTGGCGAGCCCGGCCGACGTCAGCCGGGAGAGCGCGGTGCGCACCCGCGGCGCCGTGAGGCCGAGGGCCCCGGCGATGCCGGGCACTGCCGCGTGGGCGTGGGACAGCAGGTGGAGGTAGACGTCGCTCTCCACCGGGCCGAGCCCGACCGGCTTCAGCAGATGGGTCATGGAGCGGCACCTTACGGCTTGGTACGCGGGACCGGGCGGGCCCGCGGCGGCCGCACGTTCGGGGCGTGCGTGCCGCCGCGGGTTCCCCGGTCAGATCCCCTGGTACACGACCCAGGAGAAGGTGGCCGAGCCGGAGGCGCCGTCGGCGTCCGCGGCCTTGACGGTGACGGAGTACGTGCCGGCCCGGGTCGGCGTGCCGGAGGCGGCGCCGGCGGAGCTCATGGTGATACCGGGCGGCAGGCCGGTGGCCGAGTAGGTCAGCGGCTCGTTGTCGCTGTCGGTGGCCCGCATCTGGAGCGGGAAGGCCTGGAAGCCGGTGAAGCCGACCTGCTGCCCCGGGTCGGTGACGGTGACCGTGCCGCCGCCGCCCGATCCCTTGACGGTCCAGGTGAACGATGCCGTGCCGGTCTTGCCCTTGCTGTCCTTGGCGGTGAGCGTGGCGCGGTAGGTGCCGGCCGTGGTGGGCGTCCCGCCGACCGTGCCCGTCGAGGAGGCGATCGACAGGCCGCCGGGCAGGCCGGAGGCGGACCAGGTGTACGGCGCGGTGCCGCCGGAGACCGAGTTCTTCAGCGGGGTGATCGCCGTACCGGCCGTGGCCGTCTGCGCACCCGGGTTCGTGACCTTGAGGTCGCCGGTCGGGGGCGGCTGGTTGCCGCCCGGGGTGAACGCGCCGACGCCCTCAGGCGTGCCGAGGCCGGTGGGGCCGTCCCAGCCGGTGCGCGCGGAGCAGATCGCCGAGCCGCAGTTGCCGTTGCTGCCCGAGGTGACGTCGTTGAGCTGATCGGTGTGCGCGTAGGGGTAGGAGGCCGGGTCGTCCTGCGCGCCCGGGGTGCCGGCGAGCGCGTACATGGCGGTGATCAGCGGGGTCGCCAGGCTGGTGCCGCCGTACTGCGCCCAGCCGCTCTGCCCGTAGGTGTCGTAGATCGCGAGACCCGTCTGCGGGTCGGCGACGGCGGACACGTCGGAGTTCGCCTCACCGCGGCAGCCGGTGTTCACGTCCGCCTGCCAGGACGACTGCGTCTCGTAGTCCGAGCAGCCGGATCCCGCGCCGCTCCACACGGACTCGCCCCAGCCCCGCGCGCTGGAGTCGCGGCGCAGCGAAGTACCGCCGACGGCAAGGGTGTTCGTGGCCGAGGCCGGGTACTGGGTACCGCCGCTGTAGCCGTTGTCGCCGGTGGCGAAGGCGAACAGCACGCCGGGTACGTCCCAGTGGCTGTCGCTCTGCGTCTGGCCGGAGCTCTCGGAGGAGCTGTAGGAGTTGGAGACGAACTTGGCGCCGAGACCCACCGCCTCGTCGACCGCGGTGTACAGGTTGTTGTCGTTGTTGTCGTCCGCCTCGACGAGGAGGATGTGGCACTGCGGGCAGGCCGCCGACACCGCGTCCAGGTCGAGCGATATCTCCGCCGACCAGCCGCTGTCGCCCTTCGGGTACGAGGTGCCGCCGCGCTGGTTCACCTTGCTGAAGCAGCCGTTGTCCGTCGTGCAGGCCGGCAGGCCGTACTGGCTGCGGTACGTGGCCAGGTCCGACTCGGCGTTGGGGTCGTCGTAGGCGTCGACGATCGCCACCGTGGCGCCCTTGCCCGCCTGGGGCAGGTCGTAGGCGGCCTGGATGTCCGAGGGGCCGTAGCCCGACGGCGCCGACTTCTGCAGGCCCTTGCGGCCCCGCACACTGGTGAGCCGCTCCGCCCAGCAGTTGGCGTGGCCCGCCTGCGGGGTGGCGCAGGCGGCCGGCTGGATCGACGGCTCGCTCGCCGACGCGCTCGCGGGCAGGAGGGCGAGCCCCGAGGTGGCCGTCGTCAGCGCGACGGTCGCGAAGCCGGCCAGCCTGGGTATGAGTCTGCGCTTCATGATGTCCTCTCCATGGGGGGTGCCGGGAGTTGTCGGTACGGTGGCGCCGCTTGGGGAGGCGGGCGCCACCGGACCGGCCCCATCGGCGGTGGGCGGACGGCACCCTAGGCCCGTCGCAGGGCATCCCACAGCGGAGGGATCCGACAACGTCGGGAACCCGACAGCGAATTGCTCCTCACCCTGCCCGTACACGCGGATGCCCGCCGGCCGTGGTGCGGCCGGCGGGCATCCGCGGTGGCGCGGTGGCGCGGTTTTTGTGGTGGCCGGTCAGGCCGGGAGCGTCCACTTCTGCGCCGAACTGTTGTTGCAGGTGTAGATCTGCAGCTGCGTGCTGTTGGCGGTGGACGAGTCCGGGTCGTCGAGGCACAGCCCCGAGTGTGTGTTGATCAACTGGCCGCTCGCCGTGGCCCGCCACTGCTGGGCGCCGCTGCCGTTGCAGTTCCACAACTGCACGGGTGTGCCGCTGGACGTACCGCTGTTGGACACGTCCAGGCATCCTCCCTCGACCCGCAGCGTGCTGTCCGCGCTCACGGTCCAGTCCTGCGCGCCGCCGCCGTTGCAGGTGTAGATCTGGACGGGTGTGCCGTTGGCGGTGCCCGCCGACTTGTCGTCCAGGCACAGGTTCGAGCCCACGCCGGCGGTGACCGCCCCCGTGCGGGCGGCCGGGGCGGCGGGCAGCGTCCAGTTCTGCGCCCCGCTGCCGTTGCACGTGTAGATCTGCAGCCTGGTGCCCTCGGTCGTGGAGCCGCTGGGATCGTCGAGGCACAGCCCGGACTCGGGGTTGACCAGCGAGCCGTTCGCCCCCGGCTTCCACTGCTGGGCGCCCGAGCCGTTGCAGCCGTAGAGCTGGACCTTGGTGCCGCTCGTCGTCCCGGAGTCGGAGACGTCGAGGCACTTGCCCAGGGTGCGCAGGGTGCCGTCGGTCGCGATCACCCAGTCCTGCGCCGCCGTGTTGTCGCAGCCCCAGATCTGGATCGCCGAGCCGTTGGACGTCGACGAGTTGGCGTCGTCGACGCACTGGCCGCCCGCCGACTTCACGGCCCCGACCCGCGGCTTCGGGGGAGCGGCGACATCGCCGCCGTACGAGGGCGGCGCGGCGGCCGAGCCGGCCGCCCAGTCCGTGTCGGCGCTGGTGGACAGGGTGTAGCTGAGGGTGCCGCCGTCGGTGATCGCGGTTGTCGGCGCGTAGGCGTTGTTCCACGCCGACCCGTTGAACGTCGCAGACTGCACGTACGGGGCGTTGTCCGCCGCGCCGTTGCCGTTGATCGTCAGGGTCTTGCCCGAGGGCAGCGTGACGACGGCCTGCGTGAACACCGGCGAGCCGAGCGCGAGGTCGGACGTGCCCGGCGTCATCGGGAACATCCCGAGCGCCGACCACACGTACCACGCGCTCATCGCGCCGAGGTCGTCGTTGCCGTCGGCGAGACCGCTCGGGCTGTTGGCCCAGATCTGATCCTGCACCGAGCGCACCGTCGACTGCGTCTTGTACGGCTCACCGGTGTAGTCGTACTCCCACGGCAGCTCGATGCTGGGCTCGTTGCCGACCCACGCGTAGCCGTCGGCTCCGGTGTAGCTGCGCAGCACGCTGTCCAGGTAGTGGTTCATCGCGGTGTTGCCGCCCTTGGCGGTGGCGAGCCCGGCCACGTCGAACGGCACCATGCCGGTGTAGATCCATGAGTCGGCCTCGACCATGTCGGTGCCGCTCGTCGGGTCGAAGCCGTTCACCCACGTCCCGTCGGCGTCGCGCGGCTCGACGAAGCCGGAGGACGGGTCGAGCGTGCCGCGCCAGTCCTGGGCGCGGTTGGCGTACGTGTGCTGGTTGGCGGTGTCGCCGAGCGCGCCCGCGAACGCCGAGAGGGCGAAGTCGGCGGTGTTGTACTCCAGCGTCGTGGCGACGGGGCCGTAGAAGTTGCAGCAGCCGTAGCTGCCGTCGTGCGGCTCGTAGCCCGGCGCGTTCAGGTAGTTCAGGCCCGGCCGGTCGTTGTTGGCGGTACTCGCCTGCTTGACCAGGTCGGAAAGAGCGGCCTTCGTGTCGAAGTCCGTGGCGCCGAACGCGTGGTAGTCGGCGATGATCGCGGCGGCCGGGTCGCCCACCATCACGTAGGATTCGCCGTTGTCCTCGGACCACTTGGGGAAGATGCCCGTCTGCGCGTAGTCGTCGACCATCGACTGCGCGGTGTCCGACGCGGCCTGCGGGTCGACCAGCGCCTCCAGCTGCGCCTGGGAGCGGTAGATGTCCCAGCCCGAGTAGTTGGCGTACGCGGCGTGGTGGCCGGAGTCGACGGTGTGGGTCTTCCCGTCGAAGCCGTAGTACTGGCCGTTGGTGTCGCTGATGACGTTGGGGTGCAGCAGCGAGTGGTAGAGCGCGGTGTAGAAGATCTTCTGCTGGTCGGCTGTCCCGCCGCCGATCTTGATCTTGCCGAGAGCGGAGTTCCAGGCGCTCTGCGCGGCGGCGCGGGTGCTGTCGAAGTTCCAGCCGGGGTTCTCCGCGCTTCGGTTGGCGACCGCGTTCGCGACCGAGACGTAGGAGACGCCGACCTTGGCCTGGACGACCGGGTCCGAGGTGGTGTCGAAGGTGACATGCGCGCTGGACGCGGCGGCGTCGGGCGCGGCGGACCCGGTCGCCGCCTTGCCGTGGGCCTTCGGCATCGTGCCGTGGAGCGTCGGCTTGTTCGCCTTCTCCGGCGCGTTCTTCGACGCGCGCTTGGTGGACTCGGGGTGCAGGGTCCCCGCGGACTTCGCGGCGGCCGTGCCCTGGCCGGTGAACGGCTTGTCGAAGACCATGTCGAAGTAGACGGTGTACGTGTTGCCGGCGCCGCAGAAGTGGCCGCTGGTGACCTGGCCGCTCACCTCCGTGTCCGAGACCACGTTGAACTGCGTCGAGGACGCGCCGTTCTGGCTGCCGGAGAGCTTGAACAGGAGGTTCGCGCTGGTCGTCGACGGGAAGGTGAAGCGCGCCATGCCGCTGCGGGTGGTCGCGGTCAGCTCGGTCGTCACCTTGTTGTCGAGCGCGACCTTGTAACTGCCCGCCGAGGCGGACTCGTTGCCGTGCGAGAAGGAGTCAGTGGCCGAGTTGTCCACGGCGCCCACGGTCGGCAGCACCGGCACGTCCCCGGCGGCGCCGCAGCCGGGCCCGGCGATGTGGGTCAGGCTGAAGCCGGTGACCGACGAGTCGTTGTACTCGTACCCGCCGCCCGGCGGCCGCGACGGCGTGTCGGGACTCCACTGCACCATGCCGAACGGGACGTCGGCGCCGGGGAAGTCGTTGGCCTGGTTGGAGGTGCCGATGAACGGGTTCACGAGGGACGCGGGTGACGTCACCAGCGCGTCGGCCTTCTTCGCCGCCGCGTGCACGGCGGCGGGCGCGGCCTGGGCGGGCATCGCGAACGTGCACATCAGCGCGGCGCCCGCGCCGGCCGCGAGGAAGCCGGTGAGGCGCCGACGGCGGGGGAGCGATCTGCGCCGACGCGGGCGAGTCGCGCCCGCTGAGGGGGGATTCATGGATTTCTCTCCTGGGGGGTGAGTGGTACTCCTTGACGGGAAGACAACGTTGTCAGGTACTCAACGTGGAGAGCGCTCTCGGCAACGTAGCCAGCGCACGGGGGCGCGTCAATGGTCCGGGCAAATCCCTTGTCCTGACGCATAGTTGACCATGCGGCGCCGCGACCCAGGTCCGCGCGGGGCAGTCTTGACTGGACATGACAACGGTGCCTCAATACCGGGAGAACGCCGAAGGACGCAGGCGGCCCGCGGACGATGGGGGATCCTGATGGCAAGAACCCGGTTCGTGCCCCTCGCACTGCTCGCCCTGCTCGTCGCGTGCCTCCAGTCCCTCGCGCTGTCCTCCGCCCAGCACGCGCACGCGGCGACGCAGGTCTGCGCCCTGTACTGCGACACCCGCGATCCCTCCCAGGCGCGGGCCGAAACGTTCCCAGTGCCCAACAAGGAGGAGAACGGGCGCCGCATCGAACTGCACGTGTCCGACCCCGATGGCATGGCCTGGGCCAGCATCGACGACGGGCAGCTCGACGACTCGGTGTGGCTGGACCGCTCGTGGGACGGCGGCAAGACCTGGGACGGTCTGCTCGGCAAGGCGTCCATCCCGTCCACCTGGACCGGCACCCGCACGCTCATGTACAACCTCTACGACCCCACGAACCACCGCCGCGCCGTGCTGCGCGCCTGTGGCGACGCCCAGGGCGTCGCCTGTACGAACTGGGCGCACCTGAGCGTGTGCACAGAACGCTGCGACGGCGCGTCCCCCGGATCGGGCACCGGCGACGCCCAGCCGGTGCCCGCGACCACCCTGGAGGGGCGCGTCATCGCCCTGCACATGGACGACGCGGGGATGGCATGGGCGACCCTGCGGGGCGGGGCTGCGGGGGACGAGGTGTGGCTCGACCGGTCCTGGGACGCGGGCGCGACCTGGCCGGACGGCTCCTCGATGTCAAGGACGAGCGTCCCCGCGGGCGCCACGTCGACGACCACCGACAAGATCAACACGTCCGACCCGCTCGGCCGGTTGTACGGCGGCGCGGTCCGCGCCTGCGGCCGTGCCGTCACCGGGCAGAACGGCAGCTGCACCGCCTGGGCCAGGCCGGCCGCCTCACGCGCCGCCGCGGCGGCGGACGCGCTGATGTGGTCCTACGATCCCCGGACCGCCTACTGGAAGTCCAGCTGGTGGAACTCGGCGGTCGCCCTCGCCACCGTCATCGACTACATGCGGCAGACAGGCGACACCACGTACGAGTGGATCATCGACCGCAGCTTCGAGATCAACAAGGGCACCTTCCCGGCAGGCGCGCGGAGTTCGGACCCGATCGAGGGCGACTTCATCAGCCGGGCGACGGACGACACGGAGTGGTGGGCGCTCGCCTGGATCGACGCGTACGACCTCACGGGCGACGCCAAGTACCTGGACGAGGCGAAGACCATCGCCTCCTACGTCAACGGCTACTGGGACGACACCTGCGGCGGCGGTGTGTGGTGGGACCGCGAGAAGACGTACAAGAACGCCGTCACCAACGGCCTCTACGTGCGCCTCACGGCGGAGTTGCACAACCGGATCCCCGGCGACACACTCTGGCTCGGCCGGGCGTCCACGGCATGGAAGTGGTACGTGTCCAGCGGCCTGATCAACTCGTCGGGGCTGGTCAACGACGGCCTGAACACGTCCACGTGCGAGAACAACGGGCAGACGGTGTACTCCTACAACCAGGGGCTCGCGATCGGTGCCGGCGTGGAGGTGTGGCGCGCCACGCATGACGCCTCGGCGCTGGCCCAGGCGCGGGCGCTTGCCGACGCGGCGATCGGCTCGCCCGCGCTGACGACGGGCGGCATCCTGACCGACAAGTGTGACGCCGTCACCTCCGACTGCGACGACAACGGCAAGCAGTTCAAGGGCGTGTTCATGCGCTACCTGCAGGACCTCGACGGCGTCACGGGCGGCGCCTACCGCTCCTTCGCGACGACCCAGGCCGACTCGATCTGGTCCGCCGACCGGGACACCCTCAACCGGCTGGGCGAGCGGTGGTCGGGCGCGACGTCGTCGGACCACCCCAACGCCAGGGACTGGCGCACCCAGGCATCGGCGCTGAGCGCACTGCTCGCGGCGGCCGGTTGACGGCCCGCGGCTGACGCCGCTCGCGCCGCGTGCGCACGCGTCTCACCCGGCCTTGCGCGCCACGCCACCGTAGAAGCCGATCTCCTCGGAGCCCTCCGGCGGCGTGGCGTCCGGGCGCCAGAACGGGACCTGCACCAGTCCGGGCCCGACGAGCTCGAAGCCGTCGAAGAACCGCTCCACCTCGGAGTGCGGCCGCAGGTTCAGGGTGGCGGTGGCGCGCGTGTAGACGGCCTGCGCCTCGCTGCGGTCGGCGAAATCGCCGGTCGCGTGCGACAGGACGAGGAAGCTGCCCGCGGGCAGCGCGTCGCGCAGCGTGGCGACGACACCCGCCGGGTCCTCCGCGTCGGTGAGGAAGTGCAGCACGGCGATGAGCAGCAGCCCCACCGGCTGGTCGAAGTCGATGAGCCGCCGTACCTCGGGGTCGTCGAGCACGGCGGCGGGCTCGCGCAGGTCGCCGAGGGCGACGCCGGTCGCTCCCGAGTCGCTCAGCAGCGCGTTGGCGTAGGTGTTCACGATCGGGTCGTTGTCGACGTACGCGACCCGCACGTCGGGCACCACCTCGTGCGCGGTCTCGTGCACGTTGGGCGAGGTGGGCAGGCCCGTGCCGATGTCGAGGATCTGCCGGACGCCGCTGGAGACCACGTACCGCACGGCACGCCGCAGGAAGGCCCGGTTGGCCTGCACGCCGACGCGCACCTCGGGTGCAGCGTCGACGAGTTGGTCGCCGGCCTCGCGGTCGAGCTCGTAGTTGTTCTTGCCGCCGAGCAGGTAGTCGTAGATGCGGGCCGGATGCGGCTTGCTGGTGTCGATGTCCCCGGCGCGGAAGCCCCTGTGCGTCACGTTGCGCTCCTCTCGACGACTGCGACGGCCCGCGTCCGCGACCGGCTGACGGCAGTTTCGCACACTGGCCCTGACCGGGGCCGAGCGCAGGCCGGGCACCGTCCTCACAGCCAGCCGCGCCGTACCGCCTGGGCCCCTGCCTGGAAGCGGCTCGTGGCGCCGAGGCGCGCCACCAGGTCGGCCGTGCGGCGGCGCAACGTACGCTCGCTCACGCCGAGTTGGCGTGCCAGCGCCTCGTCCTTGAGCCCGGCGTTCAGTAGCGAGAGCAGCAGCCGGTCCTCCTTCGCGAGACCCTCGGTGTCCGTGGACCGCACGGCGCCGAAGGCCTGCACCCCCTGCTCCCACTTCGCCTCGAAGAGCTCGCTGAGCGCGTCGAGCAGGCGGGACTGGCGGACGAGGACGGCGGAGGCCCGCGTGCCCAAGTCACTGGCGGTGAGCGGGAGTACGGCAGCCCTGCCATCCACCATGACCATCTTCAGCGGCACCCTCGGCACGAGCCGCACCTGCTCGCCCATGGCCGCGGCCTCCTTGATGGACGCGGCACGCTCGGGCACGTCGAGGGCCTCGGTGGCGTACACGGCCCGTATCGTCACGCCGCGGGCGAGCGCTTCGCTCTCGACGTCGGGCGGCTTGGGCGAACTGCCCAGGTACGGGGGGGAGTCGAAGGCGAGCACCTCGCGGTCGGCGCCGAGGATCAGCTCGCCGAGTTGCGCCGTGACGGCAGCCGCCCCGTCGATGACCTCGACCAGCTGGTGCGGGTCGCCCCGCATGGCGCGCTCGTGGTACTCCGCCGCGTATGCCTCCACGGAGGACGCGGCGCTGTCGAGTTCGGCCTGCCGTGCCCGGATCAGCGCGGTCAGGCCGCGGCGCGGGTCGACGGCCGTGTAGCGAGCGGGACGCCCGGCGGAGGAGGCGAGGCCCGCGGCAACGAGCCGGTCGAGCACCCGCCGCGCCGCCGCGACGGAGATGGCCTGCCGCTCGGCCAGCTCCCTGCTGGTCAGCCGCTGCCGCCGCAGGAGCAGCCGGTAGGCGTCCTCCGACGCGCCGTCGGGCCAGACCGGCTCAAGCACCATGCCTCCTGGCCTCCCGCGATTCCCGTCCGGGCCCACGCTATCGCGTGGCCAGGATCGGTCATTGACCGGTAGCGGCCACGATGATCCCTCGCCTCATCTGCATGGCCACTGCAAGAGTTTCCGGCGCCCCGTCAAGTCCCCGGGCGCCCAGCCAGCCCAGCAGGAGTGATCGACCCTGATGTCATCCAGAAGGAAACCCGAACGCCCGGGCATACGCCCGACCGCACGCCCCGGCATACGCCCGGCCGGCATCGTGGCGGCGCTCGCCACCTCCGTCGCGCTGCTGAGCGCCCCGGCCGCCCACGCGGACCCCGCCACCGGCCACCACTCCGTACGCCTGACCGCCGGCGCCCTGAAGAAGCTCAGCGACCAGTACACGCCGCGCACGGACGGCACCCCCGGCCTCGTCGCCGCGGCGAGAGCCGCTTCCGGCGGGCCCTCGGGCACAGGCAGCGGCAAGGACGCGTCGCCCCAGGGATCCGGCGCCACGAACGGCGCCAAGGCGGCCCCGCACAGCGCTACAACGGACTCCGGCTCCTCCGCAGGCTTCCAGGAGGAGAGCAGCTGGGAGACCCCCAGGGGTGCGGCCTCCACCTTGGCACTGCACGGCACCTCCGACTGGGTGGGCGTCTTCAGCGGCGGCGAGGTCGCACGCTACGACGCGAACGGCAACCCCGTCTGGCAGCGCACCAGCCACTCCCTCTACAAGGACTGGCGGGTCAAGCCCGTAAATGCCCGTCAGGCCGAGGAGTTCTCGCCGGTCCTGTTCCAGGGCTACGACCCGTACCAGCCGAGCGCGCTCGGCACCCACCCGTTCGCGCAGGCCGACTTCACCCACGACGGCGTCGACGACATCGCCGTCGCGTACAGCGTCGGCGCGTCCCCCGCACGTCCCTTCACCTCTCCCGGCTCCGACCTCCAGTCAGGCACATTCGTCTCCGTGCTGGACGGACGCACCGGCGCGATGCTCTGGCACACGCTGCTGCCCGGCGAGGTCGGCTCGCTGACCGTCCAGGACGGCAAGCTCATCGCCGCCGACGCCACCGGACCCGACTGGGGCAACGACCCGGTCGCCGAGCAGGGCGACAGCCGAAGCTCCCTCGTCGCCTACAGCTTCCACGCCGCGAGCAAGTCCAAGCTGACCGGCAAGAAGGCGTGGACGTACAGCACCAAGGCGCCCTGGGCGCTGTGGAGCGACGTCGAGCCGGCGGGTGACGGCCTCGTCACCGCCGGCTGGACCGACACCCCGATGGGCCTCGGCAACCCCCGTCCCGCCGACGGGCACGTGGTCGTCGTCGACACCGGCACGGGCCGCGCCGTCTCCGACACCAAGACCCCCGGCTACCCGCGCATCGTGCAGCGCGACCCCGGCTCCGACAAGATCCTCGTCGCCGAGCAGAACGACCCGCTCGACGCGGTCGGCTGGGACCTGACCACCGTGGGCATCACGTCCGGCAAGCGATCGGTCATCACCCACCGCTCCGGCGTCATCCCCGAAGCGCTCGCCGTCAACTCCGGCGCCCACGGCAAGCAGCCGCGCTACGCCGTCGCCGAACTCGGCATCAACGCGGACCTGACCGACGGGCAGAGCTCCGTCTCCGCGCTGGACAAGCACGGACACACCACCTGGACGCACCAGACGTCGAGCACCATCGGCGGCGCCAACGCGCCCACGCTCTCGCTCACTTACGACAGCAGGGGCCACGGCAGCGTCTACGCCGCCGTCGCCGACGCCGGCCCCGAGACGAGCAACCGGCCCGAGGCGCCGGCACACAGCCGGCTCATCGCGTTCGACGCACGCAACGGCCGCACGGCCTGGCACAAGGACGGCAGCGTCGTCGGCGACCAGGTGACGCCCTACCACGGCGGCCTGCTGACCGTCGGCTACGGCCTGACCGCGTACCGCACGAACCCGGCCAACGGCAAGGCCACGGCGCTTCCGCTGCTGGCCGACACGTACGCCGCGGTCGCCACCGACGTCAACGGCGACGGCGTCAAGGACCTCGTCGTCGGCGGCGAGAGCCACGGTGTGTTCGCCCTCGACGGCCGCACCCTCAAGGCCGCGCAGCCGCGCATCCTGTGGAAGAGCGCCGTCGACGCCTCGGTGCGCCAACTGCGCCTCGGGAAGCTGAAGGACAGCGCGGGCCACACCGCGCAGCGCGTCGTGGCCGCCACGTCGCACGGGTTCGCCGTCCTGCGGCCCGGTGACGGGAAGATCACCGGCCAGGTGGACACCGGCACGTTCCAGCCCGGCGTCGCCATCGCCCGCGGTTCGGTGGTCGCCTCCGGCACCGCGCTCACCGCCTACACCTCCGACGGCGCCAAGGTATGGAGCTATCGGCCGGCCGGCACCTCCGGCAAGGACGTCCGCTACTCCGTGCCGGCCACGGACGCCGACGGCCGCCTCTACCTGGAATACGGCGGCGCGCGCGGCGCCTTCGGCACCGGGCCGACCGACCCGGCGCCGACGGCCGTGGCACTCGACGCCACGAACGGCAAGGAACTGTGGAGCGAGCAGCCGAAGTCGGCCGCCGCGTCCTGGATCGAGCAGCAGTCAGGCGCGTTCGCCAGCCCGTACATCCCCGGCGCGGACGGTCAGGGCGTCGCCTTCGCCTTCGGCGGCGACGCGCCCTCCACCGACGGACACCTCGTCCAGATCGTCGACGGAGCCACCGGCAAGGTGCTCTCCAGCGACGACTCCACGGGCTCCCCGACGTTCCAGGGCTTCGCCGCCTCCCCGACGTACGGGCTCGTCGAACTGCACACCAACCTCATGACGGTCTACCCGGCCGACGGCGGTTCGCGGTTCGGTGTGCGCACGATGGCCAACGTGTTCCAGGCCGCGTTCGCCACCTCCACGGACGGCCAGGAGAAGTTCGTCTCAGGGACCGGCGGACTGGGCGTCTACTCGCTGCCGTTCCCGAAGGACGAGTCGCAGTTCACCTACGCCGACAGCGAGCAGTTCGCGCTGTTCGCCGGCTCCGTCACGCCCGTAGACCTCGGCAAGGGCAAGGGCACCGACCTGATCGCGCTCCAGCGCGACTGGTCGGCCTACGACCTCAACCAGCAGGTCGGCGGCTTCGGCGCCGACTCCTTCGCGATCGACAGCTACCAGCACGGCATCACCGTCGAGAAGGTGACGGCCCGGTCCACGGGGCGGTCCACGGCAGGCACGACCGAGCCCAAGGCCACGCAGAAGGCCCCCGCCGCCCCGGCCACCGCGCAGGCGGTCGAGGTCAGGACCCTCCCCATCGGCACCGCAGTCGCCCCGATGCACGTTCAGCGCTCCCTGAAGGCCGAGGGCGCAAACGACACGGAGACCACGGCCGGTTACACACCGCAGCAGATACGCGCCCGGCTCGGGCTCACCGGTGACGGCACGGGACAGACCACCGCGATCACGGTGGCGTACGACTACCCCGGCGCCAAGGCCGACCTCAACCACTTCGCCGCGCACTTCGGGCTGCCGCAGACCTGCGACAGCGTCGCGAAGGGCACCGACTGCTTCGACTTCGAGCAGGTGTACGCCGAAGGCGCCAAGCCGCAGACGAACGCCAACTGGAACGAGGAGGCCGCGCTGGACATCGAGTGGGCGCACTCGGTGGCGCCCAAGGCGAAGATCGTCCTGGTGGAGGCCGCGGACGCGTCGGCCGCGGCACTCAACCGGGCCGTCGACACCGCGGCGTCCTACCACCCGGCGGCCGTCAACAACAGCTGGGGGATGCCGGAGTTCTCCGAGGAGTCCTTCTACGACGGCCACTGCGAGCTGCGGCAGTCGGTGTGCACCCAGTCCACCGGAGACGCCGGCTACCCGGCCGGCTACTCCAGTACGAACCCGT
Source organism: Streptomyces sp. NRRL F-5126 (assembly GCF_000721265.1). Taxonomy (GTDB): domain Bacteria; phylum Actinomycetota; class Actinomycetes; order Streptomycetales; family Streptomycetaceae; genus Streptomyces. The sequence goes on from NZ_JOFZ01000002.1 coordinate 228,777, forward strand.
ACGCGCTGGCCATCGGCGGCACGCACCTCGTACTGGGCGACGACGGCTCCACCCGGAGCGAGACGGCGTGGAGTTCGACCGGCGGCGGCCTGAGCTACTTCGAGCAGCGCCCCGCCTACCAGGACGGCGTGCAGTCCAGTCCCTACCGCGCCACCCCTGACGTCTCCTTCGTCGCCGACCCCCGGACCGGGGTCGCGGTCTACACCTCGGCCACGGGTACCGCGCAGTGGCTGGAGGTCGGCGGCACCAGCCTCTCTTCGCCGATCTGGGCGGGCATCGTCACGGCCGCCGACCAGTTGCGTGCCGCCGCGGGCGAGAAGCCGCTGGCCGTGGCGGGCGCGGGCGGGGACACCGCCCACGCCGCCGTGTACGGCCTGGGTGACGCGCTGAGCGACATCACCGCGGGGTCGAACGGTGCCTGCGGCAGCGAGTGCACGGCCGGCGACGGCTACGACACGGTGACCGGCCTGGGCTCGCCGAAGGCCGGGATCGACGCGGCACTGGCCGCGGCGAAGTAGCCGCGCCCGCACCGCCCACGACGCCGGGCACGCTCCCCCCGGAGCGTGCCCGGCGTTCGTCATGCCGGGGGCGTGTCCGCCGGGCCCGACTCCCGCTCCACCACGGCACGGAAGGAGCACGGAGGCCGGCCGGTGACGCGCTGCACGGTGTCGGTGGTGCGGTCCTCCGCGCCCTCGGCGATCGAGCGCTCCATGTCCGCCAGCATCGCGGCGAAGTCCCGTGGGATCTCCGCCGCGAGGCGATCTCGCAACTGTTCGTGGGTCACGTGGCGGTGCACGACGCGGCGGCCGGTGGCCTCCGTCATGATCGCGGCGACGTCGTCGTGGCTGAGGGCCTGCGGCCCCGTGAGCACCAGGTCGGTGTCGGGAGCGAGATCGGCGGTCAGGGCCTGTACGGCGACGGCGGCGATGTCGTCGGCGTCGACGAACGCGACGCGCCCGGCGCCGGTGGCCGTGGTGATCGTGCCTTGCTCCCGGATGCTGTGCGCGTGCACGTGGCTCCCGGTGAAGTTCTGCATGAACCAGGACGGCCGCAGCACCGCCCACTCGTCGAACAGGCCGGGCAGTGCCTCGTGCACGGCCCCCACCGCGGGTCCGCCGCTCGGCACCGCGGAACTGCTGAGAAGCACCGCGCGGCGCACCCCCGCGTCGCGCGCACGCCGCAGGAAGGGCAGCATCACCGCCGCCGGGTCGAAGTCGCCGACGGGCGGGGTGAGATGGACGCGGTCGACGCCGTCCAGCGCGGCGGCGTGCGTCGCCGGGTCGTACCAGTCGAAGCGGACCGCCATCGGGCCCCCGACGTGGGCCGGGCCTCCGCCCGCACCTCTGCTCGCGGCTTTGACGCGATGACCCGCGGCGGTGAGCCGGGCGGCGACGCGGCTGCCCGTGGTGCCGGTGGCGCCGATCACGAGGGTGGCGCCGGCGGACGCCGCTGTCACCGGGCGCTCCCGGTGAAGTCGGCGCCGGACTCCTGGACGGCGAGCGGGTTCCAGTAGTCGCGGTACGAGGTGATGCGCCCGTCCGCGAAGGCCACGACGGCGATGTAGCGCATGTCGAACGGGCCGCCGGTCCTTACCAGGCGGCCGACGCCGCGCATCTCGACCACGATCGTCGCCGGGTCGGTGGTCTCGTGGATGCGCACGTCGGTGAAGTCGTGCAGGTCGATGTGGTCGGGATAGCCGCTCATGTAGGCGGCCACCGCCTCCCGTCCCTCCAGCAGCCTCGGCCGGCCCGGGGGCGCGAAGGGGAACTCCATGGTGCCGTCCTCGGCCCACAGGCCGGCCCAGCCGTCCATGTCCTTGGCCAGCAGCAGCCGCAGGCCGTGGCGGTAGATGTCCGCCGGTGAGGTGTGCGCGGGCAAGGGCTCGCTCCTTCCGATATGATACAGATTCGGACCTGTGGTCCGGTTTTAACGATACGGACCCAGGGTCCGCTTCGCAAGCGGCGATGCGGCGCACGACAGGCCGGAGGAGGCCCATGCCCGAGCGCAAACCCCGCAAGGACGCGGCCCGCAACAGGGCGGCCGTCCTCGCGGCGGCCGACGATCTCTTCGCGAACCGCGACAGCGCCGAAGAGGTCACGATGGCGGACATCGCGGCGGCCGCCGGAGTGGGAAAGGGGACCCTGTTCCGCGCCTTCGGCGATCGCGTCGGCCTGATCCGCGCGCTGTACCAGGCGCGTCTCGAACCGCTCGCGGAGGCGGTCGAGTCGGGACCGCCGCCCCTCGGGCCCGGCGCCCCTCCGCGCCGGCGGCTGCCCGCCGTGCTCGACGCCCTGCTGTGTTTCAAGCTGGACAACCGCCAACTCGCGCTGGCCCTTGAGGGCGCGGGGAGCGGCAGCCCCTACCAGGCCGGGCACTACGAGCAGTGGCACACGCTGCTGCGTACGGTGCTGAAAGGCGTCCCCGGCTTCACGGACGGGGGCTCGGACGCAGGCTCAGGCGCGGACGCCGACTTCGCTGCACACGCACTGCTCGCCGCCACCCGCGCCGATCTCGTCGAGCACCTGGCGGGCCAGGAGGGCGCCACGCGCGAGGAACTGCGGGCCCAGCTTGCGGTGTTCGCCGCCAGGGTGCTGGGCGGAGTGTGACAACGGGCCGGGACCCCGCCAGGGTCCCGGCCCGTTCCCGTGCACGCGGGCCGCCTACCGGGGAGTTGGCTCGTCCTGTGCCTTCGGCACGGGAGCGATGGCGCGGCCCGCCCACTCCGGCGGCTCCTCGGTGAGCGCGTCGAACCTTTCGCGGACGGCGTCGGGGAGCGGGGCCGCGTGGCCCGCGCCCTGGTCCACGTGGATGCCGAGCAGTTCGATGGTGGCGACGGGCGCACCGTCCACGGCGTCGGCACCGCTGCCGTCGGCTGGCTGCACACGCATCTCGTGCGCGAACCGCACCTTCCTGGCATCGACGCCAAGCACCCGCGTGCGGATGGCCAGTTCGCTGCCCTCCGCGACCTCCCGCAGATAACGCAGGTGGGCCTCGGCGGTGTAGAGCGAGCAGTTGCTCTGCTCACGGTAGCCCGGCCCCAGGCCCGTCTCGATCATCATGGCGTCCGTCGCGTGCCCGAAGGCGAGGACGTAGAACGCCTCGCTCATGTGCCCGTTGTAGTCGATCCACTCGGGCCGGACGGTGGCGCGGAACAGCGGCAGGCGCTCGGTCATGCGTCACCACCCCGCTCGCGGGAGGCTCCGGCTTGGGCACCGGTCAGCCTGCCCGTCGCGCGCAGCACATCGATGACGCCCTGGTCCCGTTCCGCGACGAGCTGCGCGATGGTGCGCCCGCCCGCCGCCTCGTCGCAGCCCTCGACCATCGCCGTACGCAGCGCGGAGTCCAGCTCGGGCGCCTCAAGACGGGTCCACGGCGACTTCAGCGAGGGGCCGAAGTGGTCGAGCATGTGCCCCATGCCGCCCTCGCCGCCCGCGAGCGCGAACGTGAGGCACGGGCCCATGAACGCCCAGCGCAGCCCCGGGCCTTCGGTGATGGAGGCGTCGATGTCCCGTACCGTCGCCTCGCCGTTGTTCACCATGTGCAGCGCCTCGCGCCACAGCGCTTCCTGCAGGCGGTTGGCGATGAAACCGGGCAGCTCGCGATCCATGGTGATGACGGACTTCCCGGCCACCTCGTAGAAGCGGGAGGCCCACTCCACGGCCGCCCTGTCCGTGCGCTCACCGCCGACGACCTCGACGAGCGGTATCAGGTACGGCGGGTTGAACGGGTGCCCGACGAGCAGCCGCCCCGGGTTGGCGGCCTCCGTCTGCATGTCGGTCATCGGGTAGCCCGACGTCGACGACGCGATCACGGCCTCCGCGGGCGCGGCGGCGTCGATCCGGGCCAGCAGCTCGCGTTTGAGCTGGAGCTTCTCCGGCGCGCTCTCCTGCACGAACTGGGCGCCGGCGACCGCCTCTTCGAGTGTTGACGTCACGGTCAGCCGCTCGGCGGACGCCCCTTCGGCGAGCCCGAGCTGGGTCAGCGCCGGCCAGGCGGCGTCGACCAGGCGGCGCAGCTTGTCCTCGGCGCCAGGAGCGGGGTCCCAGGCGGTGACGGAGTAGCCGCGGGCGAGGAAGTGGGCCACCCAGCCGCCACCGATCACACCGGCGCCGACACAGGCGACACGGCGTACTTCCTCGGGCGGGGGCGGCAGCGGGTTACGGGGTTCGGTCATGGTGGGGTCCTTGACGTCGTGCGGTGGGGGAGAAGAGGGACCGGATCGGGGGCGTCACGAGCGGGGCTTGAGGCCGAGCCGCTGCCTGGCCTCGTCGGGTGTGGCCACCCGCGCGCCCAGCAGTTCGGTGATGCGCACCGCGCGTTCGACGAGCTGTCCGTTCGTCGCCTTGACGCCCTTGCTGAGGTAGAGGTTGTCCTCAAGGCCGACCCGTACGTTGCCGCCGAGCAGGATGGACTGGGCGACCCACGGCATCTGCATGCGGCCCAGTGCGAAGCTCGCCCACTGCGCGCCCTGCGGGAGGATGTCGACCATCGACTTCAGCACGCCCGGCTCTGCGGGCGCGCCCCACGGGATGCCCATGCACAGCTGGAAGACCGTCGGATCGTCCAGCAACCCCTCAGCAAGCAGCTGCTTGGCGAACCACAGCTGTCCCGTGTCGAAGATCTCCAACTCGGGGCGCACGCCCAGCTCCTGGATGCGTTTGGCGCCCGTGCGGAGCATGTCCGGGGTGGAGACGTAGAGGTTGCTGCCGTCGCCGAAGTTCAGCGAACCGCAGTCGAGGGTGCAGATGTCGGGCAGCAACTCCTCGACGTGCGGCAGCCGTTCGATGCCGCCGACGAGGTCGGTCCCGGGCAGCCGGGTGAGCGGCTCCTCGGGGTCGATGACGAGGTCGCCGCCCATCCCCGCGGTCAGGTTGATGACGACGTCCGTGCCGGTCTCCTTCACCCGCTCGACCACCTCGCGGTAGAGGCGGGGGTCGCGCGCGGGCGCGCCGGTCTCCGGGTCGCGTACGTGGATGTGCACCACGGCGGCCCCCGCCCCGGCGGCCTCCACCGCGGAACGGGCGATCTGCTCGGGGGTGACGGGAACATGCGGGCTGCGGCCGACGGTGTCACCCGCGCCGGTGAGGGCGCAGGTGATGATGACAGAGTCGTTCATGGGCATGGGGGATCCTCCGCTCGTGCGGTCGGGGCTTTCGGATGCGCGCGCGGGACGCGGCGGACTACGCGCTCAACTCGGTTTCGACGTAGGCGAGAAGCGCGGTACGCATGTCGTCCGCACTGGTGCCGTCGCCGTCCGGGGCATGGGGTCCTTCACTGGTCGGCGAGGCGAGCACCTGGGCGGCGAGGCCGTCGATCATCGCGGTCAGCCGCAGGGCGCTGAACTCCGGGTCGACGTCGCGGAAGACGCCCTGCGCGATGCCCCGTCCGATCACGTCGGCGACGGTCGACCGCCACTGCCGGTAGTACTCGGCGTGCAGCCGGCCGACGGCCGTGGAGCGCGCGGCCTGCGCCCACAGGTCGAGCCAGACCAGCCACTGCTCCCGTTGGCGCGGGGTCGCCGGCGTCTGCAACTCGATGAGCTGGCGCAACTCGTCGGCCGCACTGTCCGCCTCGGCGATGCGGGCGGATCGGCGCGCGGTGTCCTCGTCCATGCACCAGCGCACGGCGGCCTCCAGCAGCTCGGCGCGGCCGGGGAAGTGGTAGTGGATGGCGGCCGTGCTCGTCCCGCAGGCGTCGGCGATGTCGGCGACCCGCACGGCGTGGAAGCCGTGCCGGGCGATGAGCCGCACCGTCTCCCTGACGATCTGCAGCGGACGCCCGCCATCAGGCCGCGCGTCACGCGACACGGCAGCGGCCGCAGGGACGGCCGGGGCGGCGACCGTCGTAGGGGCAGAGACGGCTCCCGAGCCGAGCAGCCAGCCCGCGTCCACGCTCCCCGCGTCCGCGATGCGCGCGAGTTCCGCGACGGCGAACCGGCGGGTGCCCCTGAGCGATCGGGACAGTTTCGACGGGTCCATCACGATGCGGCGCGCGAACTCGCGCTGGCTGCAACCGGCCGCGCCGATCACCTCGCGCACGCGCTGCGCCACTTCCTCGTGCTGCTGCATGGTGAGCCACCGTAGGGCTCAGTTGAGGAAAACGCAATCGCGTGTCCTCTCAATACCTGTTGGACGTGGTGTTGCGGTACTGACTGACGCATCAGTCAGTACCGCAACGGCATCGCGTGCAGCAGGCGTTACGCCTTGTCGAGCGTGTAGTCCACCGTCACCGTCCCTCCTCTCTTGAGCCTCGCCCTGGATGTCTTCGGCTGGTAGCCGTCCTTCGCGACGATCAGGGTGAGCGGGTTGTTACGGGTGTCGAGCCAGAGCTGGTACGTGCCGTCGGCGCCCGTCTTGAGCGTGTAGTGCGTGGCCCACGAATCGATCTGGACCGTGGCGCCCGCCAGCGCGGCGGTGCCGCCCTTGCCGTCCGAACCCAGGACCTTGCCGGTGATCTTGCCCCAGGTCTTGGGCGGGGCCACCGTGAGCGTCACGGGAACGCTCGGCAGGGCGTAGGGGGTGTCCGAGGACAGCGTCAGCTCGGCGCCGTAGGTTCCGGGCTGGGTGATGTCCGGGACGGAGGCGTCCAGCGTGACGGCCACCCTGGCCGTGGCACCGGGCTTGAGGGTGACGTGGTCCTTGCCCTCGGACAGCCAGCTGACGTCGCCGCCGCCCTGCTGGTCGTAGCCGGGGAGCAACTCGACCGTCCTGATCGGCTGCCCGTTGCCGACCGCGCCGCCGACCTTGTAGAAGCCGGACGCGCCGCCGCCCCGGTAGCTCGCCTGGTTGGCGTTGGGCAGGGCGGACCAGGCACCGGCCGCCGGGTCGTAGGCGAACGCCTTGTTGGTCAGGGCGGTTCCCTCGACGCCCGCGGTCACCAGCAGCTGGCCGTTGGCCGCCGTGTACGACGAGGCCCACAGCGCGGTGGGCAGGTCGGGCAGAGCGCTCCAGGAGTCGGCCGCCGGGTCGTAGACGTAGGCGGAGTCCAGGGCGCCGGCCGCGTCGGAGTTGCCGCCGGCGCAGTACAGCTCGCCCTTGATGGCTCCGCACGCCTCCCAGGAGACCGGCACCGGGTAGGGCGCGGCGGTCGACCAGGAGTCGGCCGCCGGGTCGTACACGTTCACCGCGGTCGAGCCGCAGGCGGACCCGGTGCAGCCGCCGACGGCGTACAGCTTGCCGTCGAGGACCGCGGAGCCGGCTCCGGCCAGCGGGGAGGGCTCTTCGGCGCCGGTCGTCCAGGCGTCGGCCGCGGGGTCGTAGATCTCCAGCTTGCCGTCGGGGTCACCGCTCGCGCCCCAGCCGCCGGCGATGTACCACTTGCCGCCGATGAATCCGTGGGCCGGCGACTCGCGCGTGTCGCTCGCCGAGGCGCCCTGCGTCCACGCGCCCGTGCCCGGGTCGTAGCTGTAGAGCGACTTGACGTCGGCGGCGCCGTTGAAGCCGAAGGCCGCGTAGACCTTGCCGTCGTGCGTGTCGGCGGCCAGGTCCTGGAGGTTCGTCGGCAGGTCGCCCGCGCTCTGCCAGGCGTCGTCCGAAGGACCGGTCAGGCTCGGCCTGGCCTTCTTCGCCTGGTGGGCCGCGGCCGACAGCGGCGAGAAGTCACCCTTGACCTTCTGCAGCGGTGCGCCGTGGCCGGCCGGTGTGACGGTGCCCGACCCCTCGGCGATGTCGAGAGTCGCCGGCTCGGAGCCGGTGTTCGTGACGGTGAGGCGCTTCGTCTTGCCACCGCCCCACTTCACCGAGGCGCCGATCTTGCCCGGCTTGACCTCCAGCCGTCCCGCCTTGAGCGAGAAGTCGGCCTTGACGGCCGAGTCGGCTGCCACCGCCACCTGCTTGGTGCGGTCGGTGTAGGCGTGCTTCGAGGCGGTCAGCGGCTGCTTGCCGGGCGTCGCGAACGCCCAGTAGAAGCCGTCCGGCAGGTTCGGGTCGTCCAGCGTGGCCGCCGTGGCCGCGCCGACCTGCGAGCCGTCGGCGCCGCTGACGTTCGCGGCGACGAGACCGTCCTTGGTGTTGGCGTCGGTGACGACACCCTCGACGAGGCCGCCGGGCCGCAGCTGGGCGAGCCGCTGCCCCACCATGACGTCGTCGACCTGCCACCACCATGCGAAGTGCCCGGTGTAGTGGAAGCGCAGCCGGACCGACGACTTGCCCGCGAAGTCCTTGAGCGGGACGGTCACCTGGTCCGGGCCCGTGACGTCCTGTGCCGGCGCGGTCCACACCGTCGTCCAGGTGCTGCCGCCGTCCGAGGTGGCCTCGACGGTCGCCTGCTGTCCGGAGTACGACTTGTAGTCGGTACGGAACGACATCTCGGGGGCCTCGGCGCCACTCAGGTCGTAGACCGGGCTGACCAGCGAGGTGTCCTGGGTGGCCGAGCTGCCGAGGTGGTCGCTGTCCACGATCGCGAACGCACCGTCGCCGCCGGTGTGGTTGCCCCGGCCGCCCGGGTCGTCGAACTGCCAGCCACCCTCGGTGTCAGGCGCGTTGACGACACTCCAGCCTTCCGGCGCCGCGGTCGTGGAGTCGAAGGGCTCCGTGGTGCCGTCGTCCTTGAAGGTGTAACCGGGCGTCCCGCCCGCGAACGGGTCGACAGGCACGGAGACACTGGCGGAAACCGCCGCATCCTTGACGGAGACCTTCTTGGTGACGGACCGGTAGCCCGAATAGGCGCTCGTCACGGTGAGCGTGTAGTCGTGGTCCGACGGCAGCGGAAGCGTGTACGCGCCGGTCGCCGGGTCGGTCCACACCGACGCGTCGTCGCCCACGCTGACGCGGGCGTACAGCGGCCAGCCGTGCCCGGACCCGTCCGTCACCCTGCCGGAGACGGTCTGGCGGCCGACGGCGGTGAGGGTGACGTCCTTGGTGACGGTGGCCCCGTCGTCGACCTTGACGGCCGGCTCGGAGGCGGTGGCGTAGCCGAAGGCGTCCACCGACAGGCTGTAGGAGCCCGGCGCCAGGGTCAGGGAGTACGTCCCGTCGGCTTCGGTCTTCGCGCGGACAGTGGTGTCGCCGGCCGTCGCCGTCACGGTCGCCCCTGACACCGCGTCACCGGTGGAGCCGTCCGTCACGGTGCCCGACAGGCTGCCGTGCGCCCCTTCGGTGAAGGCGGCGACACCGTGCGGGGTGCCGAGACCCGTCGGACCGTCGTAGCCCGTGGTCGCGGTGCACAGGTAGGACGGGCTGCAGGTGCCGTTGCTGCCGCTGGTGACGTCGTTCAGCGTGCCCTTCGCGGCCGCGTAGGGGTAGGAGTTGGGGTACGTGCCGTCCGCGGGGGTGCCCGCGGCGGCGTACACGCCCGCGATCAGCGGCGAGGAAGCGCTGGTGCCGCCGTACACGGCCCAGCCGGAGCCGCCGTACGTGACGTACACCGACACGCCGGTGACCGGGTCGGCGACCGCCGAGACGTCCGACACGGCGCGCTTGTCGCAGCCGGTGTCCGTCTGGAAGGCGGGCTTCGCCTCGTAGGCCGAGCAGCCCGATCCCGGACCGCCGTAGCTGTTGTGCCACACCGACTCGGACCAGCCGCGGTCCGTGCCGCCGTCCCGGGTCAGCGCGGTGCCGCCGACGGACGTGACGTAGGGCGACGCGGCGGGGTAGGCCACGCCGTACGCGTCGTCGCCCGAGGACGCGACGACCGCCACGCCCGGGTGGTTGTAGTACGGGTCGTACGTGGTGGCCTCGCTCGGGTCCTCGCCGCCGCCGGAAGCGGTGTAGCTCGTCCCGTACGAGTTGGAGACGTACTTGGCCCCCAGCGCGACGGCCTCGTCCACGGCGGCGCCCAGGTCCTCGAAGGACGCGCTGTCGGCCTCCACCAGGAGGATGTGCGCGTTGGGCGCGGCGGCGGAGACCATGTCCAGGTCGAGGGAGATCTCCCCGGCCCAGCCCGGGTCCGGTGCCGGGTAGTCGGTGCCCCCGCGCTGGTCGACCTTGGTGAAACAGCCGTCGTCGGAGGTGCAGGCCGGCAGGCCGTACTGCGCGCGGTAGACGGCGAGGTCGGCCCCGGCGTTCGGGTCGTCCTGCGCGTCGACGACGGCGACCGTCTGGCCGGCGCCCCCGTTCGCGGGCAGGTCGTAGGCGGACTGGAGGTCGGTCGCGCCGAACCCGCTGGGTGTGGCGTCGCCCTTCAACAGCCCCTTGACGGGGCTGATGTCGGTGCGGCGCAGGGCGTAGCAGGTGGCGTAGCCGGGTTTCGGCTGCGTGGTGCAGGCAGGCTCGACCTTGGAGGACTTGCCGTGCACGGACACCTGAGCGGCACCCTTCGCGGGTGCCGCCGGTGCGGTGTGGTGGTTGATAACGTTGTCGGCGGCCACGGGTCGGGCCGCTTGAGCGGTCGGGGCCTGCACGCCGACGAGTATGAGCGCGGCGGCGCCCAATACGGCCAGCCAGGCGGGGATCCGCCGCCCGAGGGGTCTCCTGGGCGGTCTCGGCTTGAGCGATCTGTTCAAGATGCTCTCCCTGTGAGGTGCACGAACTCCGCGTGACGTGTGCGGAGAACGTGAAGAGGAAATCTCCCAGACCATTGACGATGAACGGTCAACAAAAGTCAATGAGGTTGCATAAAGCTGGTGTTGGGCTCATCGGCGTCTGGCGTGAAACCGCTTCTTCGTCCACCGGACTCGTCGCGAGTGGTGAGAATTCGGTGAAGGCACATCGATGGGATGGCGCAAGGACGGCAATGCGCCAATCCCGGCGCGCGTGCCGTCGCACCGCGCGGCCCGCACGGCGCCACGCACGGAGCCCGCCGGGTGGCTCCGGGGCCGGACGAGCCGCCCGGATTGGGCGGGAAAGGCCGCTGCGGCCGAAGGCCGGAAAGCGCCGCCGACCCGGAAAGTCCACGCGCGAAGAATGGGAGGGGCGCAAGGGGCGGTGGGATGCGACGGGGCGGCCGAATCGGTCCTGGGGGCGGGCCCGGCCCCGTCCGTTCGGCCGGGCAGTGGCCGAAAGCCGCGGCCGGTGTGGCCGCCTCGGCCGGTGCCGGCGGCGATCGGCCCCGCGCAGGCGAACCCGCGGGGCCGACGCGGTGGGCCTCAGATCTGGTTCTCGCCGCCGTCGGCGTAGAAGTTGGCGCCGAGCACGAAGCTGCTCTCGTCCGACGCGAGGAACGCCACGACGGCGGCGATCTCCTCGGGCCGCCCCATCCGGCCCAGCGCGGTGTCGCCCGCGAGCTTCTCCCGGGCGGCGCCGGCCGCGCCCTCCTCGCCCTCCTCGCCTCCGAACAGGTTGGTGATCCCGGGGGTGTTGACGGGTCCCGGCGAGATGGCGTTGACGCGCACGCCGCGGCCCTTGAGCTCGTTGGCCCAGGTCCGCGCGAACGTCCGTACGGCGGCCTTGGACGCCGCGTACAGGCCGAAAGCCTCCGCTCCGTTGTCGGCGGCGGTGGAGGCGTTGAGGATCACCGAGGCGCCGTCGTTGAGCAGGGGCAAGGCCTTCTGGACGGTGAACAGCGTGCCCCGCACGTTGACGTCGAAGATGTGGGCGACGTCCTCCTCGGTGATCTGTTCCAGGGGCACGAGCGAGGCGGTCGCCGCGTTCGCGAAGACCACGTCGAGGCCGCGGCCGCGTGCGCGGACAGCGTCGTAGAGGCGGTCGAGGTCCGCCAGGTCCGAGACGTCCCCGGCCACCGGGGCGACCCGCGCGGCGCCGATGGCCTCGACGGCCTTGTCGAGCTCTGCCTTGCGCCGGCCGGTGATGAACACGTGCGCACCCTCGTCCGCCAGGCGTGCGGCGGTGGCCAGGCCGATGCCGGTACCGCCGCCGGTGACGACCGCGGTCTTGTTGTCGAGCTTTCCCATCGCGACTTACCTCCGAATAAATCTGTACCGATCGATACTGAATATGACCGTAGCATGGTTCTGCACCGGTCGGTACAGAAGAGATAGGATGGCGCCCATGGGTACGCAGCGGAGGGCGCCGATCGGTCGGCCGAGGGGCTTCGACGCCGACGAGGCCCTGGAGCGGGCCATGCGGGTGTTCTGGGAGAAGGGCTACGAGGGCGCAGGCCTCACCGACCTGACCAGCGCCATGGGCATCACCCGCACCAGCATGTACGCGGCCTTCGGCAACAAGGAGGAGCTGTTCCGCAGGGCGCTTGAGCGCTACACCGAAGGGCCCGCGTCGTACGTGGCCCGTGCCCTGCTGGAGCCGACCGCCCGGCAGGTGGCCGCTGCGATGCTCCTGGGCGCCGCCGAGGCCACCACCCGGCCCGACTGCCCCAGCGGGTGCTTCGGCGTCCAGGTCTCACTCGCCGCGGGCGGCTCCGCGGCCAACGCCCGCGACGCCCTCACGGCTTGGCGCAACGAGGGCACGGAGCGCCTGCGTGACCGTTTCCGCCAGGCCCGGGCCGAGGGCGATCTGCCGCAGGACGCCGACCCCGGGCTGCTCGCGCGCTACCTCATGACGGTCGGCAACGGCATCGCCGTCCAGGCGGCGGGCGGTGCCACGCGCGACGAGTTGCGGCGGGTGGCGGACATGGCGTTGCGGGACTGGCCGCCGGCCTGAGGGGCCGGCATGCGGATACCGGTCAGCCGGCGTGCGCGGCGGCGAACCCGAGGAACGCCCGCCAGGGGGCAGGCTCGGCGGTGAGGGCCCGTGCGGATTGTCATGGGGCGCGCAACGTTCCGGCACAGGCCCGTAACGGGGGCTGACCTGGGCTCCAATCGCCTGCGAGGATCTTTCGGGCGCGGGAACGCACGACATCGGCACCTCGCCGACCCCCACACCGAAAGAAGGAAGTCTCATGAGCTCCAGGACCCTCGGCCGCGGAATCCTGCCGGTTGCCGCCCTCGTCACCGCCGGACTGGCGCTCACCGCCTGCGGCCCGGGATCGAACGACGCCTCCGGCGCCGTTACTCCCTCGGCGTCCTCGGTACCGTCCTCGCCCACACCCTCCGCCCCGCCCACCTCGTCCAGCCCTCCCAGCGTGCCGAGCTCATCTCCGGCCGGCTCCTCCGACACCGGAGGAGGGTCCGCGTCGGACTCCGTGCCCGGGGTGATCGACTGCGCCAAGTCGCTCTCCAAGCTGGAGATCCGTCCGAAGTCCATCCTCCTCGCCTGCAGCGACAGCACCGCCGGGCTCCAGAACCTGACGTGGAGCCACTGGGGCCACAACACTCTGACGGGCAGCCCGGACGACGGCCCGACGCCTTCCGCCACCGCGACGGCCACGGGCCAGTTCTTCCTGAACGACTGCGACCCGGACTGCGCGACGGGCCACGCGCACACCTACCCGGTGAAGGTCACGCTGTCGGTGGTGAACAGCTCGCCGCTGAAGAGCGGCGACACCTACTTCGGCCGGGCGTCGCTCACCTGGCAGGGCGCCAAGCCGCCGGCCGGGACGAAGACCACCTTCGTCCTCCAGGATCCCACCGCCTCGTAACCCCGCGCGGGGCGGCGCGGATCCGTTTGCGTACGAGGCTGTCCAGACGTCCATCTTCTTGCGTCATAGGCAATGATGTATGCCTTTGATGCAAAACAGGCCTAACGTCGATGCAGAAGGTCCAGCACGGGGGCCGGCACGGCGAGAGGGCGTGACATGTCTGCGCAGACTTCCCACTACGAGAGCGACGCACTACCCACCGAGACCGTGGACGTCGCGGTGATCGGCGGCGGCGCCGCCGGCTTGAACGGCGCGTTGATGCTGGCCCGCTCACTCCGCTCGGTCGTCGTGATCGACAGCGGCAGGCCACGCAACGCCCCCGCGGCAGCCATGCACGGCTTCCTGGTCCTGGACGGCACCCCGCCGTCCGAGATCCTCGAGCGCGGCCGCCTGCAAGTACGCCAGTACGGTGGCCGGATCGTCTTCGGGGAGGTGGCCGCGGCTGAAGCCGCCGCCCCCTCGGCCGATGGCGATCTGCGGTTCACCGTCACCCTGGACGACGGCCGCGCACTGACCGCGCGCCGGGTGCTGGTGGCCACCGGCCTGCGCGACACGCTGCCCGAAGTGCCGGGTCTGGCCGAGCACTGGGGCCACAGCGTGGTGCACTGCCCCTACTGCCACGGCTTTGAGGTGCGCGACGAGCCCATCGGCATCCTCGCCACCGGCCCTGCCTCCGTCCACCACGCCTGGCTGTTCCGCCAGCTGACGGATGACCTCGTCTACTTCACCCGCGGCACCGACCTGGACCTCGCGACCCGCGCCCGCTTCGCCGCCCGCGACATTCAGGTCGTCGAGACCGACGTCGGCGAGGTCGTCAACGACAACGACGGCGCCCTCGCCGGCGTCCGCCTGACCGACGGCACCTTCGTCGGGCGGCGGGTTCTGGCCGTGGCCACGCGGATGCAGGCCCGTACCGAGGGCCTGGACGGGCTGAAGCTGCCGATGGAGGACCTGCCCGACGGCATGGGCCACCACTTCGCCTCGGCCATGGCCGGTATCACCGCGATCCCGGGCGTGTGGGTGGCCGGCAACGCCGCCGACCTCACCGCCCAGGTCGGTGCCTCCGCTGCGGCCGGAGCCCTGGCCGGCTCCCACATCAACGCCGAGTTGGCCACGGCGGACACCGACGCCGCGCTCGCCGCCGCGCAGAAGGCCACCGGCTGACAGGCAAGCCCCCCGTCTCACCAATCCGGCGACCGGCCCCGGTCCGGCGCTGATTCCGCATGCCCTTTTGGAGGGAAACCATGAGTACCCATCAGCCTCCCGAGGCACCGGGCACGCCGGCCGGCGGCGCGGGCGCGCCGGATGCGCGTCAGCTGCGCGCGATCCTGATCACCGTCTCGATCGCGCTGATGGCCGTCGTTGCCTCGGTGTCCGGGCTGAACGTCGCCCAGACGCACATGGCCGTCGATTTCGGCGCCTCACAGACCACCGTTTTGTGGATCATCAACATCTACACCCTCGCCCTGGCCGCGCTGTTGCTCCCGCTCGGCGCGATCGGTGACCGATTGGGCCGCAAGCCCATGCTGATCACAGGCCTGATCATCTTTGCCGCCGCGGGCGTCGTCGCGGGACTTGCCCCGTCGGCCGGGGTGATGATCGTCGCGCGCGTGGCGGCGGGTATCAGCGCCGCGATGATCATGCCGATCACTCTCGCCGTCATCACCTCCACCTTTCCCGAGGAGGAGCGCGGCAAGGCGATCGGTGTCTGGACCGGTGTCGCCGGAGGCGGCGGCATCATGGGTATGTTCCTCTCCGCCCTGCTGGTCGACGTGGCGGACTGGCGATGGTTGTTCGTGCTGCCCGTGGTCCTGGCCGTCGTGGCGCTCGCGATGACACTGAAATCGGTGCCCAACTCCCATGAGCGCGCCAAGCATTCCTTCGACACAACCGGTGCGCTGGTCTCCACCGTCGCCGTGATCGGACTCATCTTCGTCCTGCAGGAAGGGCCCGAGCGCGGCTGGAGCGCCCCTGTCACCCTGATCAGCCTGGCAGTCGGCGTTGTCGCCGCCGTCACCTTCGTGGCCTGGGAGTTGCACCGCCGCGACGCCTCGCTGCTGGACGTACGCCTCTTCCGTGAGCGTGGCCTGGCCTCCGGTTCGATCACCCTGTTGGTCGTCTTCGGCATCCAGGCCGGCATCGCCGTGGTCCTCTTCCCATTCTTCCAGGCCGTGCTCGGCTGGTCCGGGCTGCTGTCCACGGTGGCGATGATGCCGATGGCCGTCATGATGATGATGACCTCGGGGCTGGCCCCGAAGATGGCCGCGAAGATCGGAGCCCGCTCGACCATGGCGCTGGGCGTCGCGTTGGCCACGCTCGGCTTGGCGCTGATGGCGCTGTTCGTGTCTGTCGACGGCGGCTACCCGTCCATCCTGGCCGGCATGCTCGCTATGGGCGTCGGCATGGGTCTGTCGATGACGCCCTCCACCGAGGGCATCACCGGCTCACTACCCCGTGCCAAGCAGGGCGTGGCCTCCGCGCTCAACGACGTCACCCGCGAGTTCGGCACCGCCCTGGGCGTCGCCATGCTCGGCGCGCTCCTGGCCAACGGCTACCGCGGCTCCATCGATGGCAGGCTCGACGGCATTCCCCATGGGACCGCCGAGACCGCACGCGAAGGCATCGCCAACGCCATTGAAGTCGCGCCCAGGACCGGAAGCCACGCCCAGGACCTGATCCACGCCGCACAGCAGTCCTTCGTCGACGGCTGGCAGCAGTCCATGTGGGTCGGCGCCGCCGTCATGGCCGCCCTGCTCCTCTACGTCGCTCTGCGCGGCCCGAAGAACACCGCGCCCCTCGAGACCGGTGCCGAGGCGGTCCCCGAGTCCGGGGACGTGGACAGCGTCGCCGTTCGCTGACCGCGCGGGAACTTTGTGCGGACAGAGCACGACGCCGCCCGGCTACGACGGCTCGCCGAGGTCGCGCGCCATCCAGGCGGGCGTGTCGAAGCGGATGGGAGAGGCACCGGCCAGGGTCGCCAGATGCGCTTCCATGCGCTCGAGTTCGGCGGGGCCGATCCGTCGCTCCCAGCGTTCGCGCAGTTCGTCGAAGATCTCCTCGCCCTGGCGCAGCACCTCGAAGCCGAGGGCGGTGACCTGGAGGCGCTTGCGGCGGCCGTCGAGAGGGTCGGCCTCGCGCGTCACGTACCCGCGTTCCCGCAGTACCGCGACCGTCTTCGCGGCCGCCTGCTTGGAGACCGACAGACGGCGGCCGAGGCGCGTGGCGTCGTCGGCGCCGTCGGCGATGGCGCGCATGGCGAAGTCGTGGACGGGACGCACGTCCTGGTGGCCGCGCCGGGCGAGTTCGGCGGTCGCCTCGTCCACCAGCGAACGGAAGCCCCCGAGCAGCAGCAACGCGAGATCGGCACCGGAGCGGGACATGGCAGCAGCGTACGGGGTGCGGGAGCGGCCTCGCGCCTTGCGGATGGACAACTTGGTTGACTAATATATGGGTAACCAGGTTGTCCAATTGAGGAGCTGCGATGACCACGACCCCAGTCGGTGCGACGATCCCGGGCGTCACCCACCACCACGCCGACGTGAACGGAACCACGCTGCACTACGTGGCGGCGGGGACCGGCGGATCCCCGATCCTGCTCGTCCACGGGTTTCCCGAGACCTGGTGGTCCTTCCACCGGCTCATCCCGCTGCTCGCCGCCCGCCACCGCGTGTTCGCCGTCGACCTGCGCGGCTTCGGCGACTCCGGCAACGGGCCCGGCACATACGGCAGTTCTGCCACGGCCGAGGATCTGCACCTGCTGATCGAGCACCTGGGCGTGGGCCCCGTACACCTCACCGGGCAGGACATCAGCGGGGCGAGCGTGTTCCGCCTCGCGACCACGCACCCGCGGGACGTGCTCAGCCTCACCGCCATCGAGACGGGCCTGCCCGGCTTCGGCATGGAGGCGCTGGCGGACGTCACCCACGGTGGCGTCTGGTACATCGGGGTACTCGCCGCACCCGGCATCCCCGAGATGCTGCTGACCGGCCGCGAGCGCGCGTTCCTTGAGGATTTCCTGTTCCCGGCCCTGAGCGCGGTTCCGGGAGCGATCACCGCGGCCGACATCGACGAGTTCGCCCGCACCTACGCGCGGCCCGGCGGATGGCGTGGCGCCATCGGCCTCTACCGCTCGATGCTGCGCGAGGGCCCCGAGATCACGGCCCTCGCCCGAACACCGGGCCTGAACGCTCCCGTCCTCGCGGTCGGGGCCCGCGCGGGCTCCCTCACCCTGGACACCATGGCCCGGGCCGCGGCGAGCGAGGTGGACTCGGTGTCGCTCGACGGCGTCGGCCACTACGTCGCCCTGGAGGCTCCCCGCGAACTGGCCAAGGCCATGGAGGAGTTCACGGAGCGCATCGACGCGCCCTGAGAAGGCCGGCGCCTGGCGCGAATGGGGCTTGTGGGGGGCGCGGTGGCTGCGGGAGAGTTCGCGCGCCAACCCCCAGGAGGTAGTGCGTGCGGAACTCATCACGGCGAACCCGAAGAGTCCTCGTCCCGATCGCCCTCGCGGCCGCCCTCGGCACGGCGGGCCTGCCCGCCGCCCATGCGGCGCAGAAACCTTCCATCAAGGTCACCGCCGACGGCACCCAGCCCGTCTTCTCCTACCAGGACGCCATCCGCGAACACGTGAACGTCCAGTCGAGCGTCGACTCCGACCACGACGGCAAGAAGGACCTGATCAGGGTCGACATCATCCGGCCGAAGGAGAGCGGGCCCCGGTTCCGGGTGCCCGTGATCATGGACGAGAGCCCGTACTACGACAACCTCGGGCGCGGCAACGAGTCCGAGCACAAGACGTACGACGCGAACGGTGATCCGGCCAAGTTCCCGCTGTACTACGACAACTACTTCGTGCCGCGCGGCTACGCCGTCGTCGAGGTCGACATGGACGGCACCACGAAGTCCGACGGCTGCCCGACCTCGGGCGGCGCCTCCGACGTGCTCGGCGGGAAGGCCGTCGTGGACTGGCTCAACGGCCGTGCCACGGCGTACGACGCGCACGGCAAGCGCGTCAGGGCGGACTGGACGAACGGCCGCACCGGCATGATCGGCAAGTCCTACGACGGGACCCTCGCCAACGCCGTCGCCGCGACCGGCGTGAAGGGCCTGGAGACGGTGGTGCCCATATCCGCCATCAGCTCCTGGTACGACTACAGCCGCATGAACGGGACGCTGCTGTCGCGCGGCGAGGAGGACGGCCTCGCAAGCGTCGTCGACACCGACCCGCCCGCCAAGTGCGCCGCCGTCCGCCAGGACATGGCCGCCGGGCAGGACGATGCCACCGGGAACTACAACGCGTTCTGGAACGAGCGCGACTACCGATCCGGTTCCGTCGCCGACGTGAGCAAGGTGCACGCCGCGGTCTTCGCGAGCCAGGGCCTGAACGACATGAACGTCAAGCCCAACCAGTTCTCCACCTGGTGGGCCGGGCTTGCCGCGCACCACGTGCCGCGCAAGGTGTGGCTGTCGCAGTACGGGCACGTCGACCCGTTCGACTACCGGCGCGACGCGTGGGTCGACACCCTGCACCAGTGGTTCGACCACTGGCTGTGGCGTCTGCCCAACGGCATCATGAAGCAGCCGCGCGTCGACCTGGAGACCGGCCCCGACCAGTGGACCACCCAGGCCGACTGGCCCGCGCCGGGCACCACTGACGTCACCCTGCGGCCCGGCGCCGACGGCGCGCTCGGCCTCGCCCCGTCCGCCGGCAGCGCCTCCTACACCGACACCGCGCTGTCCGAGGCCGACGCCGTGAGCGACCCGACCGCCTCGCGGCCCGGACGCCTCGCCTACGCGACCCCGCCGTTGCCCCGTGACGTACGCGTGTCGGGCACGCCGGAGGTCAGCCTCAAGGTGAGCCTCGACAAGCCGACCGCGAACATCGGCGCGCTCCTCGTGGACTACGGGACCGACACCCGCGTCAACTACCTCGGCCCCGGCGCCGGGGTGAAGACCCTGACCACCGAGGACTGCCACGGCGAGTCCACCGCCGTCGACGACGCCTGCTACCGGCAGGTCGTCACCGACACGGTGACGTCGGACGTCAACGTCGTCGCGCGCGGCTACATCGACGCCCAGAACCGGAACTCGCTCAGCCACCCGTCCGCGCTGAAACCGGGGAAGTCCTACCGGGTGCGCTGGGGCACGCTGCCGCAGGACTACCGGTTCAAGGCCGGGCACCGGCTGGGCCTGATACTCCTCGGCACGGACGACGACATCCAGAGCGACAAGGCCACCGGAGCGTCCGTGAGTGTGGACCTCGCGGCGAGCGGCATCACCCTGCCGGTCGTCGGCGGGGACGGGCGGCTCGGCCACCTGCCCGCGCCGCGCGCCTGGCACGGGCCGTCACACGTGGTGCTGCCGGCGCCGCACCGGTCCTTCAAGTAGGAAGCCGCGCGTCGGACCCGTGAGGCGCGGCCCCCCGCGCCTCACGGCGTCCGCGCGTCCGTCTCGTCGGACGGCGCCGACGGCGCACCGTCCGACGGGTCGCCGCGGTGTCCCGTCACGTACCGCGCGACGGCCACGGCGATGCCCACCGCCAGCCAGCACGCGCCGACGACGAGGGCCAGGTGGCTCGCCTTGATCAGCAGCGCGATGATGATCGCCACGCCGAGCGCCGGCACGACGGTCGCAGCCGTCCTGACGCCCGCCGAGCCCGCCCTGGTCTCCCGCCGCACCACGAAGTAGCCGAACACCGACGCGTGCAGCAGCACGAACGCGACCAGCGCGCCGACGGTCACCATCGAGGACAGCGTGTCGAGGCCGTTGGGCTGCGTCGCCGCCCAGATGGCGAGGATCAGCGTCGCGGCCGCCGAGACGAGGATCGCCGCGCGCGGCGTGCGCGTACGCGGGTTGACGCGGCCGAGCCAGGACGGCAGGTGGCCCTGGCGTGCCATCCCGTACATGAGGCGGCTCACGGCCGCCTGCGCCACCAGCGCGGAGAACACCGGGCCCACCGCCTTCACGGCGCTGACCGTCGTGCCGAACCAGCCGCCGATCGCGTGCCTGATGACCGTGTAGAAGGCCGTGCCCTGCTCGTCGGGGTGCGCGGCCAGGTGCTGCGGGCTGACGTCGCTGACCAGGTCGGCCAGGTACGTCTGCGCCACGAACAGCAGGCCCGCGAGCGCCAGGCAGAACAGCACGGCCCTGCCGACCTGCCGTGAGCTTCCGGTGTTCTCCTCGGCGAACGTCGCGATCGCGTCGAAGCCGAGGAAGGACAGCACGGCGACCGAGACCGCGCCGAGCACGCCGCCGATCGCCAGGTTCGACGTACTGGCCAGCGGGGAGAGCCAGCCCCTGCTCGGGCCGTCGTGGACGAGGACGACGATCGCGCCGACGATGAACATCGCGAGCACGACCACCTCGATGACCAGCATGATCATGCCCACGCGTGCGGCGATGCCGACACCCGCGAGGTTGAGGGCCGTGAAGACGATGATGCCCACGCCCGTAGCGAGCCACGTCGGCACGCCCGACACCAGGGAGTGGGTCGCGATGCCGGTGAAGAGCGCGGCGACGGCCGGGATGAACAGGTAGTCGAGCCCCGCCATCCACCCGGCGAAGAACCCGGGCCAGCGGCCGAGCCCCGCCGTCGCGTACGCCGAGACCGACCCGGCCCGCGGCACCGCCCGCGACATGCGGGCGTACGACCAGGCGGTGAAGCCCATCGCGACCGTGGCGACGACGAAGACGAGCGCGGTGGCCCCGCCGCTCTTGGCGTCGAGCACGCCGAAGACGCCCATCGGCGCGGTCGGGCCGATGAACAGCAGGCCGTAGACGATCAGGTCCTTGACCGAAAGCGTCCGTCGGAGGTGGATCGGGGCCTCGGATGCCATGGGGGGAGCTCCAGGTCGGGGACGTGCGCACGGTGCGGTTCAGCGGCAACGTGCCGTCGTCCCTGATTCATTCCGGGGGACCACTCGGCAACGCCGGCAAGGGGAACAAAATAGCGGAAGACGGTATAAAAGGCGAGCTGCGCGGGGAACAAAGCCCGGGTGCCCACGGTTGGTGCCGACGGCGATTGGGCGCGGCAGGGAAGGGATCGGGGAACATTCATGGCTGATCTGCGGATCGAACGGACGGGATCACACGAGTTCACGGCGCACAACGCGCGGGGCGCCTCGGTGCGGATCGGCCGCGTGGGCGCCGAGGGCTCCTTCACCCCGGGCGAGCTGTTGCAGCTCGCCGCCGCCGGCTGCGCCGCCGTGACCGTCGAGGAGCTCGTCGTGCGCCGCTCGGGCGAGGACGCGCCCTTCGTCGCGACGGTGGACAACGACCGCCGCCCCGGCAGCCATGAGTACGACGCGCTGCACGTGGCGCTCGACGTCGACCTGTCGTCCCTCGACGCCGCAGCGCGCGAGCGCCTGGCGGCCGCGATACGGACGGCGGTGGAGCGCGAGTGCACCGTGAGCCGCACGATCGAGAAGGGCACGCCGGTGACGCTCGACATTGCGACGGGCGGGCCGGAGGCCGGCACCGCCGGGGAGTGACAGGGGCAGGAGCGACGGGCCGGGCGCGGCTCAGTGCCCGGCGCCCTCCGAGCGGGGCGTACGCGGCGGGAGCGGGGGCCGCCGTGCGAAGGCCGGCGCGTGCTCGGGGCGTACGCCGACGCCCACCACGTAGGCGGGCGCGGCCGCCAGCGCGGGGAAGCGGTCGAGCAGGCCGGCCACGGCCGCCGGCGGGCCTTCGCGCCTGCCCTCCATCACCGGACGGATCAGCCCCCTGTGCAGGGCCTGTTGCAGGGACTGCGTGGCCACGGTGGGCAGCAGCCGCCGTGCGCGCACCTTCGCCAGCTCGCGGCCCCGCACCTCGCCGGCGGCCGTGCGCGTCAGCGGCCCGGCGAGCAGGCCGGCGGCCGCGACCGCGTCCTGCACCGCGAGGTTGACGCCGACGCCGCCCACCGGCGACATGGCGTGTGCCGCGTCCCCGATGCACAGCAGGCCCCGGGTGTGCCACTGGCGCAGCCGGTCGAGCCTGATGTCCAGGAACCTGACGTCGTCGAGCGACGCGAGTTCGGTCATCCGGTCGGCGAACTTCGGGCAGACCGCCGCCACTTCGCGCCGGAAGCCGTCGATGCCGAGCCGCCGCACGTCCTCGCCCTTCGGGGCGAGGTAGGCGATCTGGTAGTACCCGGCGCGGGGGAGCGCGACGGCGAAGCGGCGTCCGCCCATCCGGGGGACGAGCTGGTTCTCGGCCTCTTCCTCGTGCCGGGGCAGCCGGAACCACCAGGCGTCCACCGGGACCTGGAACTCCCGCGGGCGCAGCCCGGCGTGGCGCCGCGTCACCGAGCCGCGGCCGTCGGCCGCCACGACGAGTCCGGCGCGCAGCCGTCCGGCCGTGCCGTCCGCCCTGCGGTACGCGACCCCGCTGACCCGGCCGTCCTCGCGCAGCAGGCCGGTCACCTCGTGCCGCATCCGCAGGTCGAACGACGGCTCGCGTGCCCCCGCGTCGGCGAGCAGGTCGAGGAAGTCCCACTGCGGCGCCATGGCGACGTAGGGGTGGGGAACCCGCAGGCGCGACACGTCCGCCACGGTCATCGTGCGGCCGTCGCCGAGTGGGAGGGTGACCCTGCCGACCCTGGTGTGCGGCACGGCGGCGAACCACTCGCCGAGCCCGAGCTCGTCGAGGAGCGTCAGCGTCGACGGGTGGATCGTGTCGCCGCGGAAGTCGCGCAGGAAGTCCGGGTGCTTCTCCAGGACGGTGACGCCGATGCCCGCGCGGGCGAGCAGCAGCCCGAGCGCCATCCCCGCGGGCCCGCCGCCGACCACGACGCACCGCCTGCGCTCGGCCTCGGTCATGTCGTGCCCACCTCCGCGTCTGTCCGGTGTCTCTCCGTCCGGTGCGGCCATGTTATTCATCGAGCGATGAATAACAACACCCATGAACGGGTCATCACTTCTCCAAGCGAAGACAATCTCCGGGCCAAGAGTGGGCGGCGGGTGCGACGGAGGGTGGGCGTCCGTGGCAATGTTCGAACCTCTGTCCCACCGTGCGTCGAGGGGAGCCGGCATGCAGGGCGGCAGGATGCGAGTGTCGTTGACGACCCTGGTGGAGGCCAAGACCGAACTCGAAGGCCTCGCCACCGACCTGGACCGTGAGCTGAAGACGCTCGACGGCGTGGTCAAGGGGCTCGCCGAGAAGTGGAAGGGCGAGACCAAGGGCGCGTTCGAGACGACGTACACGGAGTGGCGCAAGGCATCCACCGAACTGCACCGCGCGCTCCACGCCCTGCACAAGGCCGCGGCCACGGCGCACGGCAACTACTCGTCGGCGAAGGCAGCCAACAAGGCGATGTGGGGCGGCCGTTGAGTCACCGGTGACTGAGCCGGGCGCTGCCGGTCAGTCCAGGCGGCCCGGGAGGCGCCGGCGGAAGAGGGTGTAACCGGCCAGGGCCGCCGCCGCGATGCCCAGGGCGACGGCCAGGTCGCGGGGGGACTGCTGGGTGAGCGCCACCGCGACGCCCGCGATCGCCAGCAGCGGCGGCAGCGGCCACAGCGGGAGGCGGAACGCGCGCGGCAGCGAGCGGTCGCGGATCCGGCAGACCAGCGCGGACACGGCCACCAGCAGGTACATCGTCACGATCACCACACCGGTGAACGTGATCAGGTCCTCCAGCGAACTGAACACGCACAGCACGCCGTTGCCGACGAAGAGGAACGCGATCGCCCACACCGGCACGTGCGTCCCGCGCGAGACGCGGCCGAAGACACGGCCGAGCGGGCCGGGGAGCATGCCGTCGCGTGCCGCGGCGTAATAGGCGCGCGCGTAGCCGAGGTTGGCGGCCAGGCCTGTGTCGAACATCGCGATCACCACGCCGACGATCAGCACCGTCGCGCCCGTCGGGCCCATCACCTGGTGGGCGATCAGCGACAGCGGCGAGTCGTCGGCCGCCGTGGCGCCGAGGTCGTGCACGGCGTACGTCGCGGCGATCACCGCCGCCACCTCGACGGCCACGGCGACCACGGCCGCGACGACGACCGCGCGGGGCAGCGCGCGGCGCGTGCCGCGTGACTCCTCCGCGAAGTACAGCGGCCAGTCGTAGCCGTTGAACGCGAAGAGCGCGGGGACGACCGCCGCGAGCATGCCCGCCGCGCCGACGCCGGTCAGCAGGCCGCCCCGCGTGCCGTCGTGGACGGCCACGGACGGCGCCGTGAACGGGTGGTTCGCGCCCGAGGCGTGGGCGAACGCGAAGCCGGTGAAGACCAGCACGACGGCGAGCTCCAGTACCAGCATCGCGCCGGCGACCCAGCTCGCCGGCGCGATCTTCCCCAGCGACAGCGCCGTGACCAGCACCATCATGCCGAGCGCCACAAGACCGACCGGCAGGCCGCCGGGCACGAGCGAGGACAGGTACGTCGCGGACGACACCAGGATCGAGGCCGTCGACACCAGCCCGAGCAGCAGGAACAGCACGGCCGCCACGCCGCCGAACACCGGCCCGAGCGCGCGGCGCACGATCGCGTACGCGCCGCCCGCCGACGGGAACACGGAGCCCACCTCCGCGTAGCACAGCGACATGGCGAGCGCGATGACCGCGCCGATGACGAATGCCCAGACGATGCCCGTGCCGGCCGACGCGATGCCGGAGCCGTAGACGAGGAAGACCGAAGTCGTCGGCGAGATGGCGGAGATGGCGATGGCCAGCACGTTCCACGGCCCGATCGCGGCGGCCCGCAGCGTGCGCGGCGGCGTGGCCTCGCCACTGCCGCCGTCCTGCCCGGTCGTCCTGAGCGCCATCGCGTGCCTCCTCCTGGGGCGGGGCGGCGACCGTACCGCAGAAGATCGCTCCGGGCACCGCACCGGACGCAGCGCGTCCGACCTGCGCCGAAGGTCGTTTACGTACCGGCGCCGCGTACCAGCGCCGCGTACCGGGCGCCCGCCCGCGGCCGTCAGCGCGTCCGCGACGCCAGCGCGATCAGGTCGCGCACCGGCCCCTGCGGCGGCTGCGGGCCGCCCGCCCAGACCGCACGCAGGTCGCGCACGAGACCCACGCCGCGTACCGGCACGGCGTGCAGGCGGCCCAGCGTGATGTCGTCGGCCACGGCGAGCGACGACAGGGCGCCGGGCCCCGCGCCCGCGGCGATCGCGGACTTGACCGACGCCGTCCCCGCGAGTTCGAGCACCGGCTCGGCCTGGGGGGTGCCGGGCGCGGCCGCGGTGAGCGCCGCGGCCAGCGCCTCCCTCGTGCCCGAACCCTCCTCGCGCATGACGAGCGGCGTCGCCGCGAGCTCCGCCGCGGTGACGGGCGAACGGCGGCGCGCCCACGGGTGCGAGGGGTCCACGACGACCAGCAGCTCGTCCCTGGCGACCGTGCGGGAGCGCAGGCCGAGCGGCGCGCGCGGGCCCTCCACGAACCCGACGTCCGCCGTGCCGCGCTCCACCGACTCGGCGACCGCCACGCTGTTGCTCGCCTCCAGCTCGACGTTGGTCGCCGGGCTGCCCGTCAGGCGCTGCTGGTCGCGCAGGGCGACCATCCACCGGGGCAGCAGGTGGCTCGCGACGGTCAGGCTCGCGGCGACCTTGATGTGGCCCGCGCGGTCGGAGCGCAGCGAGGTGATGCCCGCGTCCAGTTCGGCCGCCGCGTCCAGCACCCGCGACGCCCACTGCTCGACGAGCCGGCCGCCCGCGGTCAGCTGGGAGCCGCGCGGGCCGCGGCTCAGCAGCGAGATGCCGACGCGCCCCTCCATCGCCCGTACGCGCTGGGACAGCGCCTGCTGCGACACGCCGAGCTCGGCCGCGGCGAGGCGGAGGCTGCCGCTCCTGGCGACGGAGGCCAGCATCTGGAGGTCGATCAGGTCGGGGACGTGCGTGCTCAGCAAGAGGCCGGTCTTTCGGTGACAAGCGATACTTGTGACTCCCACAAGCAATTGCAGACTACTCCGGCCCGTGCGCCCCCGCGCAGGGTGGAGGGCATGAAGACCTCCCTGCCCCGTCCCGCCTGGGCCCCCGGCATAGCGGCGGCCGCCGCGGCAACCGTCGTCGCGTACGCGGTGGCGCACTGGGTGCCCGCGCTCAACCCGTCCATCGTCGCGGTGATCCTCGGCGCGCTCGTCACCAACCTGCACCTGCACCGGCCCGTGCTGCACGCCGGCACGAGGCTCGCGGGCAAGCGGCTGCTGCGGTGCGCCGTGGTGCTGCTCGGCCTCCAGCTCTCGCTGCCCGAACTCGCCCACCTCGGCGGGCGCGGCCTCGCGGTGGTCGCGGTGACCGTCGCCGTCACCTTCACCGGCACGCAGCTGATGGCGAAGTGGCTCGGCGTGTCACCGGCGCGTGGCCTGCTCGTCGCGACCGGGTTCTCGATCTGCGGCGCCTCCGCGGTCGCCGCGATGGAGCCCGTGGCGGGCGGCGACGAGGAGGACACCGGCGTCGCCGTCGCACTGGTCACCCTCTGCGGGACGCTCGCGATCGTCGTCCTGCCCGCCCTGCGCGGCCCGCTCGGGCTGAACGTCGCCGACTTCGGCTCCTGGGTGGGCGCGAGCGTGCACGACGTCGGCCAGACGGTCGCGACGGCGCAGCGCGTGCCGGGGGCGCTGACGACCGCCGTCGTGGTGAAGCTGACACGCGTGGTGCTGCTCGCGCCGCTGGTCGCCTCGGTGGGTCTCGCCGTGCGCCGCCGCCGGCGTGTCCTCGTTCCCGCGGGAGGGGCGGGCGGCCCCGGTGCGGGTGGCTCCGCGGCCGGCGTCCCCGTCGATGAGCGGCCCGCCGAGCACCGCATGCCGCCGCCCGTGCCGCTGTTCGTGGCCGGCTTCCTGCTGGCCATCGCGGTGACCAGCACCGGGCTGCTGTCCCCGCGGGTCCTCGCGGACGCGAAGTCGGTGCAGTCCGTGCTGCTGGTGGCGGCGCTCTTCGGGCTCGGCACCGGCATCCACCTGCCCGCCCTCTTCCGCACGGGCCGCCGCAGCCTGGTCCTCGGCCTCGCGTCCTGGACGCTGGTGGCGGCGATCGCCTACGCGGGGGTGCGCGTCGCGGCGCTGTGAGCTTCCGGCCGCCGCGCGGCGGGGACGCGCTGGTCACGGGGGCGGGCGGATGCCATGATGCGGTCCCATGGCGATCGAGCGGCAGACCTACAAGGAGCAGGCGTACCGGGAGATCCGCCAGATGCTCGTGGACGGTGAGCTGCCGCCCGGCTCCAAGGTGGTGGTGCGCCTGCTGTCCGAGCGGCTCGCGCTGTCGCCCACGCCCATCAAGTCGGCGCTCGCCGGGCTCGAACGCGACCGCTTCCTCGTCGCCGTGCCGCACCGCGGCTACTTCGTCCCCGAGGTCGCCATCGAGGACATGCGGGAGATCTACGAGCTGCGCGAGGCGCTCGACGGCATCGCCGCGCGCAACGCGGCCGGCTCCCCGGACGCCGAGGGGTTCGTACACCGCGTCCTGCGGCCGCTGTACGAGGAGCAGCGCAGGGTGCTTGACGAGGACGGCGGCCAGGGCTACAGCGCCGTGGACGTCGCCTTCCACCGCGCGATCTGGCACGCCTCGGGCAACGCGCGCCTCGCGCAGATCCTCGACAACCTGGGCGGGCAGTTGCGCTTCGCCTCCGGCTCGTCGTCCAAGGTGCCGGGGCGTGTCCCCGAGGCGCTCGACGAGCACGAGGCGATCATGGCCGCGGTCGCCGCCGGGGACTCCGCGCTCGCGGAACGCCTCTCGCGCCGGCATGTCCGCCGCGCGGCGGAGGCGTTCGGCGGCGTCGTCACGCCGGAGTCCCCGACCCCGTACCGCCCCGCGGACTGACCCGGCCCCGCGCGGCCGTGCAGGCCGCAGCGCCCCGGGCCTGCCGCCCCGCCCCGCGTGGGGCGGCAGGCCGCCGCGACCCGGTGGCCCGGGGGCCGGTGTCCCCGCGCCCGCGGCCTGCCGTGCGCGCCCCCGGGCCCGAACGGCCCGGCCGTTTCCCGCCCGTCGTGCGTGGGGCGGCCTCCAGCTGCGGCCCGGCGGGCATCCCGGGGCCCGAACGGTGCGGCCGTTTCCCGCCCGTCGTGCGTGGGGTGGGCTCTCGCCGGTAGCCGGCGGGCGCCCCGCTGCGCGGACGTGTCCGCCCGCCACGGCCCGGCGGGTGCCTATCCGGTCGCCCCGGGGCCGGTGTCCCCGCGCCCGCTGCGGCCCGGCGGGAACCCCGGGGCCCGCACGGCGCGCCCTCGGGCCCGAATGGGGCGGTCGCACGGTGCGGGCGTCGCCTGCCCGCCGCGGGGTTTGGGCATCCCGACAAGGGTTGAGACAGACCCTTGACGGGCCCATGATTTGAATCCAAAATCCAAACCACTCCTGCCCGTCCCTACGAGGAGACCCATGCCGCACTCCGCCCTCAGCCACCTCGAATGCTCCAAGACCGGCAAGCGCTACGACGCCGACCAGGTCCAGGGCGTGAGCGACGCCGGAGCGCCGCTGCTCGCGCGCTACGACCTCGAACAGGTCGCGGCCACCGTCACGCCCGCCGACATCGCCACCCGCCCCGCCGACCTCTGGCGCTACCACGAGGTGCTGCCCGTCAGGGACGAGGCGAACATCGTGTCGCTCGGCGAGGGCATGACCCCGCTGCTGCCCCTGCCGTCGTACGGCGCGGCCATCGGCGTACCCGGCCTGCTGATGAAGGACGAGGGCCTGGTGCCCACCGGCACCTTCAAGGCGCGCGGCGCCGCCGCCGGGGTCTCCCGGGCCAAGGAGCTCGGCGTCACCGGCGTCGCCATGCCGACCAACGGCAACGCGGGCGCCGCCTGGGCCCTGTACGCGGCGCGCGCCGGGATGAAGAGCCTGATCGCCATGCCCGTGGACGCGCCGGCGATCACCCGGGCCGAGTGCGTCGTGGCCGGCGCCGAGCTCTACCTGGTGGACGGCCTGATCGGCGACGCGGGCAAGCTCGTGGCCGCCGCCGTCGCCGAGCGCACCGGTTACCAGGAGGTCTCCACGCTCAAGGAGCCCTACCGGCTGGAGGGCAAGAAGACCATGGGGTACGAGATCGTCGAGCAGCTCGGCTGGCACGCCCCCGACGTGATCCTCTACCCGGCGGGCGGCGGCGTCGGCCACATCGGCATCTACAAGGCCCTGCTGGAGATGCGCGAGCTGGGCTGGCTCAAGGGCGACCTGCCGCGCCTGGTCGCCGTGCAGGCCGAGGGGTGCGCGCCCATCGTCGAGGCGTACGAGGCCGGCAAGGACGAGAGCGTGCCGTTCCCCGACGCGCACACCGTCGCCTTCGGCATCACCGTGCCCAAGGCGCTCGGCGACTTCCTCGTGCTGGAGGCGGTACGCGCCACCGAGGGCACCGCGATCGCCGTCAGCGACGCGGAACTCCTCGCCGAGCAGGCCGAACTGGCCCGCCACGAAGGCGCGTTCATCTGCCCCGAGGGCGCGGCCTGCATGGCCGCCGCCAAGCGGCTGAGGGCCTCGGGCTGGCTGCGTGAGGGCGACCGCACGGTCGTGCTCAACACCGGCGCCGGCATCAAGTACCCCGAGACCGTCACGGTCGACGTCCCGACGCTCGCCGTCGACTCCCGCATACCGACACCGTCGGCCGGCTGACCGCCCGAGCGGCGGCAACCCACCGGCACATCCCGGCAGGAGACGAACCATGCGCGCTCCCCGGCAACCCCGGACCACCCGGACACGCACCGCGTTCCGGGGGCTCCGGGCGCCCCGGGCAGCGGCGCTCGGCGGTCTCGCGGCGCTGCTCGCCGCGTCACTGACCGCCTGCGCGCTGCCCACCACCACCGGCGGCTCGGCCCCCGGGTCCGCCCGGCTCACGGCGGACCTGGCCGGCTACCCGTCGAGCCTCGACCCGGGGCTCCAGTACGACACCGACTCGTACTCGGTCTACCGCAACATCTTCGACCAGCTGCTGCACCGCGACCCGAAGACCAACAAGCCCATACCCTGGCTGGCCACGCACTGGCGCCGCACGACCCCCACCACCTGGGTGTTCACCCTGCGCGACGACGTCCGCTTCAGCGACGGCAGCAGACTCACCGCAGCCGACGCCGCGTTCAGCATCCAGCGGATACTCGACCCGAAGTTCGGCAGCCAGCAGTACGCCAACTTCTCCGCCATCGCCTCGGCCACCGGCCATGGCGACACCCTGACCATCAGGACCAAGTACCCGTCCCCGACCCTGCTCACGTACCTCACCACGCTCTCGGTCGTGCCTGAGGCGTACGTGAAGAAGGTCGGCAACGACCGGTTCAACGTGCGGCCGATGGGTTCGGGGCCCTACAGCTTCGTCTCCGCGATCCCCGGCTCGCAGGTCGTGCTGCGGCGCAACGAGTCCTACTGGGGCGCGCAGCCGCCCATCCGGCGCGTCACGTTCCGCGCCGTGCCGTCCCCGGCGAGCCGCGTCGCGGACCTGACGTCGGGCAAGGCGGACATCGCGGACGGGATGACGCCGGACACGGCCATCCAGATGAAGTCCGCCAGCAACCTCAAGGTGCTGTCCGCCCCCACAGAACGCGTCAGCTACCTGGCCTTCAACACCATCAAGGGCGGCCCGACCGACGACCCGCGGGTGCGGCAGGCCATCAGCCTGGCCATCGACTACAAGGCCCTGATCAGCGCGCTGGAGCAGGGCTACGGCAAGCGCGTGGACAGCGTGCTCACACCGCTCGCCGTCGGCTATCCGAAGCAGCTCGCCCCCTACACGTACGACCCGGCGAAGGCCCGGGCGCTCATCAAGGAGGCCGGCGCCGCGGGCAAGACCGTGGTGATGGCCACGTCGCCCACGTACGACCCACAGATCGTGCAGGTCATCCAGGCGAACATCCAGGACGCCGGTCTCAAGGTCTCCATCGTCAACTCCGACCAGGCCACCTACCTCAAGAAGGTGCAGAGCCCCGCGCACGACTGGGGCTCCATCCGCTTCGGCCAGTGGTCCTGCTCCTGCCTCGACGCGGACGGCGTGGCCTACCCGCTGTTCCGCAGCGGCACGGTGTGGAGCTCGTACCACAACCCCGACTTCGACGCGCTCGTCGACAAGGCGCGCAGGACCATCGACCCGGTGGCACGCGACCGCCTCTACGCCAAGGCCTACGGCATCCTCGACAAGGACACGCCGGGCGTCGGCCTCTTCCAGATCTACTCCATCTACGGGGCCAACAAGCGGCTCTTGTGGCATCCCGATGCCCAGCAGAGCTTCTACGTGGCCGACATGAGGTTCACACCATGAACCGAGGAGCAGTGGCCACCGCCGCCGGGTACCTCGGCACGCGCCTCGGCCAGGCGCTCATCGCCCTGTGGGGCGTCACCACGGCCGTCTTCTTCGCCCTCAGGCTCTCCGGCGATCCGGCCAGGCTGCTGGCGCCGCAGGGCGCCACGGCCGCGGACATCGCGCGGCTGCGGAGGCAGCTGGGGCTCGACGTGTCGGTGTGGCACCAGTACCTGAACTTCCTCGACGGGCTCCTGCACGGCGACCTCGGGTACTCCTATGTCCAGCACCAGCCGGCGCTCGACCTCATCGGCCAGCGCGTTCCCTACACCATCGACCTGGCGCTGTCCGCGCTGTTCCTCTCGGTGGTGTTCGGCGTCGGCGCCGGGATGGTGATGGCGCTGAACCGGGGCCGCTGGCCCGAACGCGTCCTGATGCCCGTCGTCCTCGTCGGGCAGGCCATGCCTGCGTTCTGGACGGGCATCCTGCTGATCCTGCTGTTCTCCGTCACCTTCCGCATCCTGCCCTCCACCGGCTACGGCGGCGTCACCTCGCTGATCCTGCCCGCCGTGACACTGGCCTCGCTGTCCGCCGCGACCGTCGCCCGCATCACGCGCGGCGCCGTGCTGGAGCAACTCGGCCGCGACTACGTGCGCACCGCGCGCTCCAAGGGCGCGGGCACGGCCCGGCTGGTGGTGCGCCACCTCGCCCGCAACGTGTCCGTGCCGATCCTGACCGTCCTCGCGCTGGAAGTGGCGAACCTGCTGGGCGGCTCGGTGGTGACCGAGCTGATCTTCGCCTGGCCCGGGCTCGGCCAGCTCACCGTGCAGTCGGTGGACGGCCGGGACTTCCCCCTCGTCCAGGCCATCGTGATCCTCGCGGCCCTCGTGTACATCGTGGTGAACCTCGTGACGGACCTCGCGTACGCGTTCCTCGATCCGCGCATCAGCACACTCGGAAAGGGGGCCGGGACATGAGCGGCCAGAAGGCGACCGGCCGGGCGGGGCGGCGGCGGGGGCTGATCCCCGCCGCGGTGGTGGTCCTGTACGTGCTGGTGGCGCTGTGCGCGCCGCTGATCTCCCCGTTCGACCCGAACCACGCGGACCTGGTGGCCCGCCTGAGCGGCCCGTTCACCACCGTCCACGGCCACTTCCACCTGCTGGGCACGGACGCGCTCGGCCGTGACGTGCTCAGCCGCGCCTTCTACGGCTCCCGCGTGTCGATCGCCGTCGCGGCGGCCACGGTCGTCGTCTCCGGCGCCTTCGGCGTGCTCGTCGGCGTGCTCGCGGGCTGGTACCGCGGCTGGGTCGGCGTGGTCGTGATGCGCGTCGCGGACATCGCGCTGTCGGTGCCGTTCTTCCTGCTGGCGATCCTGGTGGTGGCCGTGCTCGGCCCCAGCCTGGTCAACGTGGTCATCTGCCTGGCGCTGGTGCGCTGGCCCCGCTACACGCGCATCGCCTATGCCGGCGTCCTGGAGACCCGGGAGCGCGGCTTCGTGCGCGGCGCGGTGGCGGTCGGCGCGCCGGGCCGGTGGATCGTCACCCGGCACGTGCTGCCCGAGGTGCTGCCGCTCGCCGTGGTCGTCGCGACCCTGGAACTCGGCCTGATGGTGGTGTTCGAGGCGTCGCTGTCGTTCATCGGCCTCGGCGTCCAGCCGCCCACCGCGTCGTGGGGCTCGATGCTCTCCGACGGGCAGAACTACGTCGCCTCGGCCTGGTGGCTCGTCACCTTCCCGGGTCTCGCGCTGTTCGGCCTCGTCCTGGCAGTGAACCTGCTCGGCGACGCCGTGCGCGACCGGCTCGACCCCACCCGCAGCGTGTCGAGGAAGCCGTTTCGCAGGCGCGGCCCGAGGGGCGCCGGCCGTGCGCCCGGGTGGCTGCGCCCCGGCGGCGCCACTGATTCGGCGGCCCCGTCCCCCACACTCCCGTCTTCCACTGCCCCGTCCGGCACTTCACAGGAGGCATGACCGTGCGCGACTACCGGGACGAATTCAACGGCACGCGGGTGGTGGTGACGGGTGCCGCCGGGATCTTCGGCACGTGGATCGCCGAGGCGTTCGCGGCGGCCGGGGCCGACCTGCTGCTCACCGACGCCCGCCCGGAACCGCTCGCCGCGCTGGCGAAGCGCCTCGGCACCCGGCACCTCGCCGCGGACCTCGCCGACGCCGGGGACCTCGGACGCCTCGGCGACGCCGTCGCGGAGACCTGGCAGGCGCCGGACGTGCTGGTCAACAACGCGGGCCTGTATCCGCGCACACCCGTCGCCACCACCGGGCCCGACGAGGTCAGGCGCATCCTCGACGTGAACGTCGTCGCGCCGTACGAGCTGTCGCGCCGCGCGATCGGCGCCATGACCAGCGCGGGCGTGCGCGGCCGCATCGTCAACATCTCGTCCGGCGCCGCCGTACGCCCCGGTCCGACCGGCTCGGTGTACGCGGCGAGCAAGGCAGCCGTGGAGACGCTGACCCGCTCCATGGCGCTGGAAGTGGCACGGCACGGCATCCGGATCAACACCGTCCAGCCCGGGTTCGCGCCGGGCAGCGAGGTCAGCGCGCTCACCGACGCGCACATACGCGGCATGCGCGACAGGATCCCGCTCGGCCGCACCTCGGGGCCAGGCGACGCCCCGGCGGCCGTGCTGTGGCTGGCCTCCGAGGACGCGTCCTTCGTGACAGGCACCACCCTCGCGGTGGACGGCGGCCGTACCGCAGGCGACTACACGCCCCCACCCACGGCACCGGAAAAGGAGGACGGCCGATGACCGCCACCTACCCATGGCCCGACGGCCGCCGCGCCGGACTGTGCGTGACGTTCGACTTCGACGGCGAGTCGCCGCTGCTGTGGCGGCTGCGGAACGACCCGCCGGGCGACGTCGCCGAGCTGGAGCAGCGGCGGTACGGGCCGCGCCGCGGCGTCCACAACATCCTGGACGCGCTGGAGAGCGCCGGCGTGCGCGCCACGTTCTTCGTGCCCGGCTGGATCGCGCGGACCTACCGCCCCGCGGTCGAGGAGATCCACGCAGCGGGGCACGAACTCGCCCTGCACGGCTGGTGCCACGAGCCGCCCGCCTACCTGGACGACGCCGAACTGCGCTCCACCCTGACCCGTGCACGCGACCTGCTCGGCGAGATCAGCGGCACCGCGCCCACCGGCTACCGCTCGCCCAGCTTCCGCATGGCGCCCGATTCGTTCGACATCCTCGCAGGACTCGGACTCGCCTACGACAGCTCGGTGATGGGCGACGACCGCCCGTACCGCATCGGCGAACTCGTCGAGATCCCCGTCGACTGGGCCACCGACGACGCCGTGTACTACCGCTACACCGGCGGCGGCGAGACCCGCCCGCCCTACGGCGCGGCCGACCTGTACGACGCGTGGCACGCCGAGCTCGCCGGGGCCCGCGAGACGGGCAGCCTGGTGAACCTGACCATGCACCCCTGGCAGTCCGGGCGCCCGGCGCGCGTCCTGTGGCTGCGGCAACTCCTCAGCGATGCCAAGGAGTTCGCAGACATCTGGATCGGCACGGCGGGCGAACTGGCCGCGCACCACGCCAAGACGGCGCCGCGCGAGCCCGCCGCGCTCGACGTCCCCACCGACGCCCTGGGGTGGCCGCTGTGACGACGGCACCCGACACCTCGCCCGCACCCGCACGCATCGGGGACACCGTCCTGGACGTGCGCGACCTGCGCGTCTCCTTCGGGCCGGGACTCGACGCCGTGGACGGGCTGACCCTGACCGCGCGCCGCGGCGAAACGGTCGCCGTCGTCGGCGAGTCGGGCTGCGGCAAGACGCTCAGCGCCCTCGCGCTCAGCGGGCTGCTGCCGGGCAGCGCCACCGTCACCGGCTCCGCCGTGCTCGACGGGCTCCAGCTCGTCGGCAGGAGCGAGCGGCAGTGGCGCCCGCTGCGCGGCGCCAAGGTCAGCATGATCTTCCAGGACGCGGCGACCGCGCTGAACCCGCTGATGTCCGTGGGCGCCCAGATAGAGGAGGTCATGGCCATCCACGGCACCCACGGCAGGGCGGCCCGCCGCGCACGCGCCGTGGAACTGCTGACGTCCGTGGGCGTCCCCGACGCCGCCGTGCGGGCCCGCAGCCACCCGCACCAGCTCTCCGGCGGCATGCGGCAGCGCGTGATGATCGCGATCGCACTGGCCGGCTCGCCCGACCTCGTCGTCGCCGACGAGCCCACCACAGCGCTCGACGTCACCGTCCAGGCTCAAGTGCTCGCCCTGCTGCGGGAGTCGACGCGGGACGCGGCCGTGCTCTTCATCACGCACGACATGGGCGTGGTCGCCGAGATCGCCGATCGTGTGGTCGTCATGTACGCGGGCAGCGTCGTGGAGTCCGGCCCGCTCGACGAGGTACTCCAGCGCCCCCACCACCCGTACACCGCCGCCCTGCTGGCTTCGGTGCCCGACCCGGACGCCCCGCTCGCGGGCGAACTGCCCACCATCCCCGGCCGGGTGCCGCCGCTCGGCGAGCGCGCCGAGGGCTGCCCGTTTCGCGACCGGTGCCCGAAGGCGCGCGAGAAGTGCGGGCAGAAGCCGCCGCCGGCCGTCATCACGCCAGGCGGTTCCGCCGCCGCGTGCTGGTACCCGGAACACACCGCGGCCGCGGAAGGCGGCCGCACCCCCGACGAGGAGGGCACGCCATGACGCAGCGACCCCAGGCCGTGGCGGGCCGCGAGACGACCGGCGCCCCGCTGATCAGGGCCGACAACCTCACCAAGCGCTACACGGTGCGCACGCGCGCGGGCCGCCGCACACTGACCGCCGTGGACCGTGTCGACCTGTCCGTCGGCGCGGGCCGCATCGTCGCCGTCGTCGGTGAGTCGGGCTGCGGCAAGTCGACCACCGGGCGGCTGCTGCTGGCCCTCGAAAGCCCCAGCGAGGGCACGGTCACCGTCGGCGGGCGGGACGTGGCGCTGCTGTCGAAGAAGGAACTGCGGCTGCTGCGCCGGGACATCCAGCCCGTCTCCCAGGACCCCTACGACGCGCTCAACGGCCGGATGACCGTCGAGCGGATCCTGTCCGAGCCGGCCAGGGTGCACGGCGTGCCGCTCGGCGGGCCCGGCGGCGCGCGCACCGTCGCGGAACTCCTCGACCTGGTGGGCCTGGGCGCCGCCTACGCGCAGCGCCACCCGCACGAGTTGTCCGGCGGGCAGCGGCAGCGGGTGGCCATCGCACGCGCCCTGGCCCTCGAACCGAGGTTCGTGGTGTGCGACGAGGCGGTGTCCGCGCTCGACGTGTCGGTACAGGCTCAGGTGGTCAACCTGCTCGGGCGGCTGCAGCGGGAACTCGGCCTCGCCTACCTGTTCATCAGCCACGACCTCGCGCTCGTGCGCTATCTCGCGCACGAGACCGCCGTCATGTACCTCGGGCGCGTCGTCGAACAGGGCCCGACGTCCACGCTGTTCGCGGATCCGCGCCACCCGTACACCCAGCTCCTGCTGGCGACCGTGCCCAGGCCGCGTGCGCGCAGGCAGGGCCGCGACGAGCAGCGGCGCGCCGCCGTGTCGGCCGGCGACCTGCCGAGCCCGCTCGACCGGCCCAAGGGGTGCGTGTTCTCGACGCGCTGCCCCCTCGCGACGGACCGCTGCCGGGCCGAGGAGCCGAGCCTGCGTCCTGTGGGCGGCGAGGGGCGGACGGTGGCGTGCCACTACGCCGAGACGGCGGAGGTGGCGGCATGACGGGCAACGCGTACGGGGACGGCGGTGCGGTGCGGCGCCTCGCGGCCGAGGCACGCGCCCGCACCGAGGAGCTGCGGGGCGAACTGCTGGCGCTGAGCCACGCGATCCACGCCGATCCCGAACCGCGGTTCGAGGAGCACGCGGCGGCGGGGCGGCTGCGCGCGCTGCTCGGCGCGCACGGATTCACCGTCGAGGCGGGCATCGGCGGCCTGGACACGGCCTTCCGCGCCACCCGCGACTTCGGCGGCGAAGCCGGGGACGGCCCCACCGTCGCGGTGTTCTGCGAGTACGACGCGCTGCCCGGGCTCGGCCACGGCTGCGGCCACAACGTCATCGCGGCCGCCGGCGCGGGGGCCGCCCTGGCCGCGGCGGCGCTCATGGCCGAGCGCGGCAGCCCCGGGCGGCTGCTGGTGATCGGCAGCCCCGGCGAGGAGGGCGGCGGCGGCAAGGCGCGGCTGATCGACGCGGGCGCGCTCGACGGCGTCGACGCGGCCGTCATGGCACACGCCGCCGGGTACGACGCGGTGGCGCGCACGAACCTGGGCCGCCTCTCCCTGGAAGCGGTCTTCACCGGGCGCGCCTCGCACGCGTCCGCGGCGCCCGAGGGCGGCAGGAACGCCCTCGACGCCGCCACCCTGCTGCTCGTCGCGATCGGGCTGCTGCGCCAGCAGACCACCCCGGACTCCCGCATCCACGCGCGCGTGGCGGAGGGCGGGCAGTCGATCAACATCATCCCGGAGCGCGCCAGGGTCGAGCTGTTCGTCCGCTCCCTGGACAGCGGGTACCTGCGCGGGCGGCTGCTCGACGCCGTACGCGACTGTGTGCGGGGCGCTGCCATCGCCACGGGCACGTCGTACACCTTCGATGAGGTGGCGCCCGCCTACGACCCGGTGCTCGCCAACCCGGTGCTCGCGGATCTCGCGGCCGAGGCGTTCGGCGCGCTGGGGCGGCCGATCCCTCCGGGCAGCGGCTGGGCAGGGCCCGCGGGCTCCACGGACATGGGCAACGTGAGCCAACTCCTGCCCGCCCTGCACCCGTACGTGTGCGCGGTGCCGGGCGCTGCCCTGCACACGCGGGAGTTCGCGGCGGGTGCGGCGGGCAAGGAGGCGGACGCCGCCGTGCTCGACGGGGGAGCGATGCTCGCGGCCGTGGTCACCTCGCTGTTCACGCGGCCCGAGTCGCTGGAGCGCGCGAAGGCGGAGTTCGAGTCCGCCACGGCCGGCGGGGGAGGGCGCGCATGAGTGGCGAGGAGGCGCCCGTGCGGGGCATCGTCCCTGACGACCTGGCCGCGCTCGCGCTGGTCGGGGCGCCGGATGTGGCACCCGGCGGCGGCTGGAGCGTCGCGGCCGTACAGGGCGTGGACGCGGGCAGGGAGCGCTACACCAGCAGGCTCTGGCGTTTCGCCACGCCCCCCGGCACCGCGCCCTCTCCCCTCACCGGCGGCGAAGGCGCCTGGTCCGACACCGCGCCCGCGATCGCGCCCGACGGCAGCCGCGTAGCCTTCCGCAGCGACCGCGACGGCACGCGGCGGCTGTGGCTCGTACCCGCGTGCGGCGGCGAGCCCGCGCCGCTGGACGGCGCGCCGGACGGCAGCCCCGCCGAGTTCGCCTGGCTCGACGACGAGCACCTGCTCGCGCTCCACGCCAGACCTCAGGCCCCGTCCCGGGCGTCCGCGCCCGTGGTGGTGGACTGGCTGCGCTACAAGAACGACGGCGCCGCCGGGCCCGTCGAGCCCCTCGACGAGCTGTGGCTGCTGCGGATCCCCCGCGACGGCACGGCCTGCGCGCCGCGCCTGCTGCGCGCGGGCGGCGAGCAGGCGCGCCTCGGCTGCCTGGCGCCCGACGGCAGGGGCGGGGTGTTCTACGCGGCGCGCCCGCGCCACAGCGACGAGTCGCACCCCGCGACCCAGGTGTGGCGGCACGACCTGGCCACGGGCGGCGAGGCGCCGGTGTGGCGGTGCCCCTCACTCGTGCGCGCCCTCGCGGTCACCGCGTCGGGCCGTCCCGTCGCGCTCGCCAGCGGCGTGGCGGGCCACAGCGTCGAGCCGCCGCGCGTGTGGTGGGCGGACGAGGGGCGTCCCGCCTTCCCCGGCCAGGACCTGGAGTGCGAGCGCGCACTGCTCGCCGACGCGCGTCCGGTGGGCGCGCCCCGGCTGCTCGCGACGGCGGGGGAGCGCATCGTCTTCGCCGTGACGACGGCGGGCGAGGTCGCCCTGTACGAGGGCGGCGCGGACGGCACGGCCCGCCGGATCACCCCGGCGGGACGGTCCGTCGTGGACTTCGCCGTCAGGGACGGCGTTACGGCCGCGTGCCTCGAATCGGCGACGCAGCCGGCCGAACTGTACGTGGCGGGGCGGCGCGTCTCGTCGTTCAACACCGCGTGGGCACGGGCGGCACGGCCCGTCGCGCCCGAGGAGGTGACCACCACCTCGGCGGACGGCCTCCCGTTGCGCGGGCTGCTCTACCGCTCGCCGCACGGCGCACGCGGAGACCTGCTGCTGCGGGTGCACGGCGGCCCGCACATGGTCTACGGCAACGCCTTCGACCTGGAGACGCAGAGCTACGTCGCCGCCGGGTTCCACGTGCTGCTGCCCGAGGTGCGGGGCGGCGCGGGCCGCGGCACCCCGTTCAGGGCGCTGAGCGTGGGCGCCTGGGGACGCGGCGACGTCGACGACCTGAGCGCCTTCGCGGACCTGGCGGTGGCCACGGGCGTGGCCGCACCCGACCGCCTCTACCTGGCGGGCGGCAGCTACGGCGGCTACCTCACCAACTGGACGCTCACCAGGACGGGCCGCTTCCGCGCCGCCGTCTCCGAGCGCTCCCTGTCCAACCTCGTGTCCAAGGCGGGCACCTCGGACAACGGGTTCACCGTCAACCGCCACGAGTTCGGCGGCGCGGACGTCCTGGACGCGGCAGGCGCCGCGGAGCTCTGGGACCGCTCGCCGCTCGCGCACGCGCGCGCCGTCACGACGCCGCTGCTGCTGATCCACGGCGAGAGCGACCAGCGCTGCCCCGTCGAGCAGTCCGAGCAGTTCTACGCGGCGCTGCGGCGGACGGGGCACGAGGTGGTGCTCGCCCGCTACCCGGGCGCGTCCCACGGCTTCGCGACCACGGGCCGCCCCGACCACCGCGTGCACCGTCTCGAGCTGATCCTGTCCTGGCTGCGCGACCACGCGTCACGCGCCGCGGACGCTACGGCTGCCCGCCTGCCGCGAAGCAGTGGAGCGTGACCGTGCGGCCCCCGTCCCACACCTGCCGCGCGGTCGCCAGCAGGCGCCAGCCGAGGCGTTCGTACAGCGCGCGCGCCGCCACGTCGGATTCCACGACGTCGAGCAGCGGCTGCCGGTGTGCCGCCCTGGCCGCCGCGGCCGCCCGCCGCACCAGCAGAGCGCCCGCGCCCCTGCCCCGCGCGGCGGGGGAGACGAACAGCCGGCTGACCACCGCCGTCCGCGTCAGGTCCGCGCCCTCGGCCGCGCACCACAGCGCGGCCGCGAGGTCGTCGGGCGTGGCGCGGCACAGCGCCACATGGCCCACCACCTCGCCGCTCGCGGCGTCCCGCGCCACCCATGCCGCGTCCAGCGCCTGGGGGGCGAGCCATCCGGCCGGGTCGCCCGGCCAGTCCAGCGGGTAGGCGCCTTGCGCGTGCACGTCGGCGAGCACGCGCACGCACGCGGCGAGGTCGTCGGCCGTCCGCTCCTCGACCAGGAGCGCGTCGTTGTCGTTTCGCACGCCCGTAGCCAACCACTCACGGCCGGGCCCCGTCGGCGCGGGCCCGGCCGTCCCGTCATGCGTGCGCCGTCACGCGGCGCTGGGGTTGGGCTCCTCTTCCTTGGTGAAAGCGCCCGCCGTGGTGCGCAGCGGGACCTCCTTGATCAGCGCCGACAGCAGCAGCGCGATGACGAGTACCGCCGCGCCCACGAGGAAGGCCACCGAAATGGCGTCCGTGAAGCCGACCTTGAACGGGTGCGCGAGTGTCGGGTCCAGCTTCGAGAGGAACGACGTGTCGTTGAGCGCGCCGGAACCGGCGTGCGTCATCGACTTCAGCTGGTCCGGGTGCGCCTTCGCGGCCTGCTGGAAGGCGGGCGAGTGCTGCGCGGAGGCGAAGGCGTCCGCGATCTTGCCGGACACGATCGAGTAGACGATCGAGAGGAAGACCGCGACACCGACCGTGCCGCCCATCTGGCGGAAGAACGTGGTGGACGACGTGGCCACGCCGATGTCGCGCGGCGGCACCGCGTTCTGCATCGCGAGGACGATCGTCTGCATGTTCAGGCCGAGACCCGCGCCCACGACGAACATCGAGGCGTCGATGTAGACGAGACCGCTGTCGGCCGTCATGCGCCACAGCATCAGCATGCCGACGACCAGCAGGAAGCAGCCGATGATCGGGAAGATCCGGTACTTGCCCGTGCGGGACGTGATCTGGCCGGAGACCAGCGACAGCAGCATGATGCCGAGCACGAGCGGCAGCGTCAGCAGGCCCGCCTTGGTGGGTGAGTTGCCCTTCACCAGCTGGAGGTAGAGCGGGATCAGCGTGATGCCGCCGAACATACCGATACCGATGATGAACGACTGCGCGGTGCCCAGCGCGAACATGCGGTTGCGGAACAGCCGCAGGGGCAGCAGGGCGTCATCGCCCGCGCGCCGCTCCGACAGCATGAACGCGACGATGCCGACGCCGCCGATGAGGTAGCAGGAGAGCGAGCCGGTGGAGCTCCAGCCCCACGTCCTGCCCTGCTCCGCGACGATCAGCAGCGGCACGAGGCCGACCATCAGCGAGATCGCGCCCGGGTAGTCGATGCGGTGGTCGCGGCGCACGTGGTCGAGGTGGAGGACCTTCGTCACGACGACGAGGGTGGCGATGCCGATCGGCACGTTGATGAGGAAGATCCAGCGCCAGCCGTCGATGCCGGCGACCGTGTCCGCGCCGGCCAGGGCGCCGCCGATGACCGGGCCGAGCACGCTGGACGTGCCGAAGACGGCCATGAAGTAGCCCTGGTACTTCGCGCGCTCACGCGGCGGGATGATGTCGCCGATGATCGTGAGGGCGAGCGACATCAGGCCGCCCGCGCCGATGCCCTGGAACGCGCGGAACGCGGCGAGCATGTAGATCGAGGTCGAGAAGGTGCACAGCGCCGACCCCAGGACGAACACCGAGATCGCGAAGATGAAGAACGGCTTGCGCCCGTACTGGTCGGAGAGCTTGCCGTAGAGCGGCGTGGCGATCGTCGACGTGATGAGGAACGCGGTGGTCACCCACGCCTGCGCCGTGAGGCCGTTGAGGCTCTCACCGATCTTGTAGATGGCTGTCGAGACGACGGTCTGGTCCAGCGCCGCAAGGAACATGCCCATCATCAGGCCGGAGAGGATCACCATGATCTGGCGGTGCGTGTAGCCGGTCGGCCCGGGTTTCTCGGGGCTGCCAGGACCGGCGTTGGCCGACGCGGCGTCGGCGGTGGACGTCATGGAGTCGTTTCCTTTCGGGTCGCCGGACGGACGTCAGTCCAGTCGGAATCGGCGAGTTCTGTCTTGTAAGTGAGGAAGTCGTCGACGAAGCGGGACAGCAGCGCGGCGAGCTGGCTGCGCTCGCTGTCCGCCCAGTCGCGCAGCATGTGGTCGTAGTGCAGGTTCCTGCGCTGTTTGCGCTCGTCGACGGCCTCGCGCGCCTTGGCGGTCGCGGTGAGCAGGCTCGCCCGCCCGTCGCCGGCGTCCGCGTGGCGTTCGAGGAACCCGTCCCGTACGAGCTGGGCGACGTGCCTGCTGACCGTCGAGGGGTCGGACTGCACGAGCTCGGCGAGCTCCTTGACGCGCACGGGCCCCTGCGCCACCACGGCACTCATCAGCAGGAAGGTCGACCAGTCGACATCCTTGCGCGCCTTGTCGAGCATCTGCTGGCGCGACTTGAGGAACAGGTGAAGCAGCCGTTCCATCCCCTCGGCCAGCTGCGAGGTGTGATCCGTCCACGCGGCGCCCCCCGGCGGGGAGCACGGTGTGCCGGAGCTGTGCTGCGGGGGCACGCCGCTCATGCCCTGCCCTCCCGTGGCTGTGTCATGCAAGTGCATGAGTCATACAAGTGCTTGCCTCACACAACTATATCTGATCCGTGGCGTTCATATGACCAATTACGGAGCGGCCGGCGAACACGGACCCAGGGGGGCCGGAGGGCAGCTCTCCGGCTCTTCGACGACCGCCCGCGGTCCGGCCCCGCGGCCGGAAACGGCCGTGCCAGAATCGCGGGGGAGCGAACCGGAGAGGCGGGCAGCGGCGATGAGCGCGACGGAGCGGGAACCCTGGCAGTGGGACGAGGCGACGTGGCGCGGCCACGTCGGCGCGGTACGCGCGGGCAGGCCGCTGCGCCCCGCCCGCTGGCCGGGCGGCGCGCGGGCCGCCGTGGCGCTCTCGTTCGACTCCGACCACGAGACGATCCCGCTGAGGAACGACGAGACCCAGCCGGGCAAGCTCTCCCAGGGCGAGTACGGCTCGCGCACGGGCGTGCCCCGCATCCTGCGCCTGCTGCGCGACCGGTCGGTCCCGGCCACGTTCTTCATGCCGGCGGTCTCGGGCCTGCTGCACCCCGAAGAGGTGCGGGCATACGTCGAGGACGGCCACGAAGTGGCGCTCCACGGCTGGATCCACGAGCGGAACATGCAGCTCGCCGGGGCCGACGAACGCGAACTGACCTTCCGCGCCGCCGACACGCTCGAAACGCTCAGTGGCAAGCGCCCGGTCGGCATCAGGACCCCGTCCTGGGACTTCTCCGACAACACGCTGGCCATCTCGCGCGAGCTCGGCCTGCTGTACGACTCGTCGCTGATGGCGGACGACGAGCCCTACGAGATCCTCGACCACGGCGAGCCGACCGGCATGGTGGAGATCCCGGTCGAGTGGATCCGCGACGACGCGCCGTACTTCACCATGGACCGCTACACCTCCTCACGCCCCTACACCCCGCCGCGCGGCGTGCTGTCCCTGTGGCGGGACGAGTTCGACCTGGCGCTGGAGGAGGGCGGCCTCTTCCAGCTCACCATGCACCCGCACGTCGTCGGCCACCGCTCACGCTTCGCCGTCCTGCGCGAACTGCTCGACCACATGGGGCAGTACGACCTCTGGTACGCGACACACGAACAACTCGCCCAGTACGTCAAGCGGGAGTGCGGCCTCTGACCGCACGAGGCGGCTCGGCGGGCCCGGCCGTCAGGCTGACGTCACCGTGAACAGGCCCCCGTCCGGGCCCCGCAGCGTCGCCACGAGCGCCGCGTCGTGCGCGGCGTCGCGCGCCGCGGGCACCACGACCGAGCCGCCCGCGGCCTGCGCCGCGCCGACCGCAGCGGAGACGTCGCGCACCGGGAAGTGCACCTCCCAGCGCGGCCGAACGTGCGGGTCGGGCGGGCTCTCCAGCGCCCCCCCGTACAGCTCGGCGACGCTGTGCCCGCCCTCCTCCACGCGCACGTGGTCCTGCTCGTAGCGGACGTCGACGACGGAGCCGGACTCCCCGGCCCAGCCGAACACCTCGCCGTAGAAGATGGCCGCCGCGAACGCGTCGCGCGTGCGCAGCCGCAGCGTGGCCGGCGCGCCGCCGCGCCCGACGGCCCAGCCCGGCATCGTCATGCCGGCCCAGAAGCCGAACGTCGCACCGTGCGGGTCGGCGGCCAGCGCCGCACGTCCCATCGTCA
Organism: Streptomyces sp. NRRL F-5126; assembly: GCF_000721265.1. Classification (GTDB taxonomy): domain Bacteria; phylum Actinomycetota; class Actinomycetes; order Streptomycetales; family Streptomycetaceae; genus Streptomyces. The sequence continues at coordinate 273,626 of NZ_JOFZ01000002.1, forward strand.
TCGCGAGCGGGCCCACCGCCACGGTGGCCCCGCGCTCGCGGATCCGGGCCGCCGTGTCGTCCGCGTCGGCCACCGCGAAGTAGGGGACCCAGGCGACCGCCGCGCGCAGGCTGGTCGCGATCGCGCCGATGCCCGCGGCGGGCGTCCCGTCCTCGGCGATCGCGACGGCGAACTCCTCGCCGAGCGCCATGGGGCGGAAGCGCCAGCCGAGCACCGCACCGTAGAAGTCCTGCGCCGACCCGAGGTCGTGCGTCATCAGGCTCACCCAGCAGGGCGCCCCCGACACGGCACTCGACGGGACCGGGGTGTGGGATGAGCGCTCCATGAGTCGTCCTCAAGACCTTTCTGCAGGGCGGGGTGGGCAGACACAGACTTCTCCTTCCCCGGCGCCGTGTCCGTACGGCTCGCCGTGCGCGCGACGGTGAGACGGGGCGTCCAGGATGCGGGCGGGTCTTGAGGACTGCCCCACGCCCCGGCTACGTTGCTCCCCATGCAGCGGACGACGCACCTGACGACGCGGGGTCATGTGGACCTCAAGCGCGTGTGCTCCGCCGCGTGTCACCAGGTCTGAGGACTCGCACGGCTCCCGCCGCCAGGCAGGCGGGGGAGTACGTCAAACCCTTCAGGACCTGGAAGGCCCTTGTGGACAGAACCGATCCTTCTGCGCGCCCTCCCCGCCTGCGTCCCACCGCGCCGCTGCGCAGGGCCGAAGCCGCGGCGGCGGCCACCGCCCTGCCGGCGCCGCGTCGTGCGCCGGGCGCCGGCGCCGTGCTGCGCGCCGTGCTGGACCACGGGCCCGTCGCGCGCTCGACCGTGGCGCGGCTCACCGGGCTCTCGCCCGCCTCCGTCACGGGCCACTGCGCGCGGCTGCTCGACCGCGGGCTGATCAGGCAGGCCCCCGAGACGGCGGGGCCGCGCGGGCTCGGCCGCCCGCACGTACCGATGGAGATCGAGCAGGACGGGCCGCTGGCGGCGGGCGCGCACATCGGCGTCGCGTGCTCGACGCTCTCACTCACCGACCTGCGCGGCCGGGTGGTGGGTCAGGAACGACTGCCGCACCCGCCGGCGCCCGGCCGCACGCCCGAGCGGGTACTCGGACCCCTGGCGGCCCACATCCCGGAATTCGTCGACCGCCATGCGGACGGCCGCCGCGTGACGGCGCTCGGCGTGGCCACCGGGTACCGCGTGGACCCGGCGGCCGGCGTGGTCCTCGACCACCCGCTGCTCGGCTGGCAGGACGTGCCCGTGCGCGCGCGGCTCGAAGCCGCGAGCGGTCTGCCCGTCGAGGTGGACAGCCACGTGCGGGCACTGACCCGCGCGGAGCAGCTCTTCGGCGAGCCCGCCGTACGCACCGCGGCCCGCGCGAGCGCCGTCGTGCTGTTCGTCGGGGCCGTGGTGGACGCCGCGTTCAGCACCGGCGGAGCCGTGCACGAGGGGCCGCGCGCCGGGTCGGGCGGGGTCGCCCACCTTCCGGTGGGGGTGGAGCGCGGCGAAACCCCCATGCGGTGCGTCTGCGGCGGGTACGGCTGCCTGAGCGCCGAGGCGTCCGAGCGGGCGATGCTGGGGCGCGCCGCCGCGGCCGGGCTGCCCGTGCCGTCGTTCCGCGCCCTGCTCGACGCCGCGCTCGCCGGAGAACTTCGTGCGCTCGCGCTGTTCGTGCGGCGGGCGCGGCTGGCCGGCCGCGCAGCCGCGCTGCTCGTCGACCTGTTCGACCCCGCGGTGCTCGTGGTCGTCGAGCCCGGGTCCTGCCGCCTTCCTCGCTGCCTCGGCGCGCTGCGCCGCGAGGCGGCCAGGTGCTCGCGCTCGCTGGGCACCGCGGACGCGCAGCGCGTCGTCGTGCCCAGCAGTTTCCCGCGATCGGTACTCGCCACGGCGGGCAGCGCGGTGGCGCTGCACGCCCTCTACACGGACCCGTTGGAGCAATTTCCCAATAACCGGACTTAATTCAAAGAGTTGCATTGTTGACCGGGCCCGAAAAAGCGCCGGATGATGGATCCATGAGATCTCGGACGCCAGTTGTCCGATCCGCTCGTGGCCTTTCGGCATTCACTTTCCTTCGAGGGAGACCCATGTCCACAACCGTGCCGGGAATAGCCCCTGAATTCTTCAGACGCGTCTTCAGGAACCACCCGGCGGGCGTCGTGGTGATCGCCGCGGACGCCGGCCGAGGTCCCGTGGGGTTCACGGCGACATCGCTGACGTCGCTGTCGCTCGACCCGCCGCTCGTGGTCTTCGGCATCGGCACCGGATCGTCGTCCTGGCCGCACGTCGAACGCGCGCCGAGCGTCGTCATCAACTTCCTTGCCGCCCAACAGCAGGAAGTGGCACGCCGGTTCGCCACCAGAGGCATCGACAGGTTCGGCCCGCCGACCCGGTGGTCGAGGCACCAGTCGGGCGACCCGCTGCTCGACGGCGTCGCCGGATGGCTGCGGGTGGGTGTCGAGCGGGCGGTACCCGCGGGCGACCACAGGATCGTCATCGCGCGCGTCGAGGAGGCGTGGGTGGACGAGGAGAGCAGCCCGCTGGTCTTCCACGACGGCGACTACCGCACGCTGTGAATTCTGTCGTGCGAAGCGGAGAAAACGAATTGATTTCCGGCCCGGAGACACCGCGGGTCATCATGACGGAAAAGGAATCATGCCTGTGCAATCGACCATGAATCGTCGCGCCTTCGAGCGCCGCTCCTTCCTGTCCCTCGTGGGCGGGGCCGGACTCGCGCTGGCCGGGTGCGCCGGCGCGAACCGTACGGTCAGTGCCGCGTCGCCCGCCACGGCGCTCCCCTCGGGGGCGCCACCGCCGGGCACGAGACTCGCCATCGCGAGCCGCCCGACACAGCTGCAACTCGCCGGGTCAGGGCTCGGGCACCGGCTGACGTTCACGGTGGCGCAGTGGCCGAACCTCGGGGCGGGCCCCGACATCATCCAGGGGTTCCGCGCCCACTCGATCGACCTCGCCGACAACGCGGGCATCCCGCCCCTCCAGGCGGCCGCCATCGGCGTCGCCAACCGGATCGTCGCTGTCCAGGTGAGGAACCGCCCGCTGTACCGGTTCGCCACGGCGCCGGGCTCGCGCATCGCGAGCGCCGGTGACTTCGCCGGCAAGCGGATCGCCTTCTCCCAGGGCCAGGCGCAGGGGGTGGTCGTGCTGCGCGCCCTCAAGGAGCGGGGCATGTCGGTGAAGGACGTGACGCTCGTGGCGCTGCCGAGCACGCAGTTCCTCACCGCGCTGCAGTCCCGGCAGGTGGATGTGGCACCGCTGGGCGAGCCCACGCTGACGAAGTACCTGGACCAGTACGCGAAGGACGGCGCACGCGCCGTACGCACCGACGTGCTCGACCTGCTCAACGTGTTGTGGGCGCCCACGGACGTCCTGGCGGACCCCGCGAAGGCGGCAGCCGTCCGCGACTTCGTGCCCCTGTGGGCGAAGGGCGCGGTGTGGGCCTGGGAGCACGAACAGGCCTGGATCGACGCGTACTACGTCAAGGACCAGGGCGTCACCGCCGCCGACGGCAAGCGCATCGTCTCCTCGCTCGGCAAGCCGGTGTTCCCGGTGAGCTGGACGAAGGCGGTGGCGTGGGAGGAGGAGACGTCCGCGCTGCTGACGGCGGGCGGCTTCATCCCCAAGACGGACGCGGGAGCCCTCTTCGACCACCGCTTCGAGCACCTCGCGGCGGCGGCCGTCCCGGCGACGTACAGGGAGGCATGAGATGGCGGACACCCCCACCCACGTCCACGAGGCCCCCGACGTCGACACGGATCACCGCACCGGCCCCACCGGTCCCCCCGGCGCCGCGCCCGCCGGGCCCTTGAGCGCCGCGGCCTCTCCCCGGGCCGCGGCACCTGCCCGCCCCGCCCCGGGCCGTGGGATCGGGCGCGGCGGCGCGCCGGGGCGTGGCGCCCTGCTCGCCGCCCGGGTGCGGCGAACCGCGGCGGGGGCGGCCGGGCACGGCGCACCCGCCTCCCGCACGCGGCGGCGCCTCGCGCCAGGGAAGGGCCTTCCGTTCGGGCGGCTCATCGGGCCCGTGCTCGTCGTCGCCGTCTGGTGGGCCGCATCCGCGCTCGGGCAGCTCGACCCGCGCATCCTCTCCGGGCCCGGCGACGTCCTGTCCACCGCCGGCGACCTGATCGCCCAGGGGCGGCTGCAGAGCAACGTCCTCGTATCGCTGGAGCGCGCCGGACTCGGCCTGCTGTTCGGCGTCGGCGCCGGCGTGCTGCTCGCCCTCGTCGCGGGGCTCAGCCGCACCGGCGAGTACCTCGTGGACGGGCCGCTGCAGATCAAGCGGGCCATCCCGTCACTCGCGCTGCTGCCGCTGATGATCCTCTGGCTCGGCATCGGCGAGTCGATGAAGGTCGTCGTCGTCGCGCTGGGCGTCGCGGTCTCCGTCTACGTCAACGTCCACACGTCCCTCACCTCGATCGACGGCCGCTACGTCGAACTCGCCCGCGTGCTGCGGCTGACCAGGTGGCAGTTCGTCAGGAAAGTCGTCGTGCCCGGCGCGCTGCCCGGGTTCTTCGTAGGACTGCGGCTCGGCGTCACCTCGTCCTGGCTCGGCCTCGTCGTGGTCGAGCAGATCAACGCCACCAGCGGGATCGGCTACATGATGTTCCAGGCCCAGCAGTACGCCCAGTCCGACGTGATCATCGTCGGCCTCGTCGTGTACGGCGTCTTCGGGTACGTCACCGACGCCGCCGTGCGCGCCGCCGAGAGGAGGGCGCTGTCATGGCGACGCACCCTGGCCGGCTGACCGCCCCCGAACGGCCCGAACGGCCCGCGCCGGACGCCCCCGCCTCCTACGCCCTGCGCGCCGAGCAGGTGGTGCGCCGCTACGGGGACCGTGTCGTGCTGCACGGCATCGACCTGGCGCTGGAGCCCGGCGAGTTCGTCGCGCTCCTCGGCCGCAGCGGCTCGGGCAAGTCCACGTTCCTGCGCGCGGTCGCCGGCCTCGACGACGGCGTCGCCGGCTCGGGCCTGTTGGACGTGACCGAGCGGGTCTCACTCTCCTTCCAGGACTCACGCCTGCTGCCGTGGGCGCGGGTCGCCGACAACGTGGCACTCGGGCTCACCGGGCCCGGCCCCCGCGCGCGGTCGGTGACGGCCCTCGCGGAGGTCGGCCTCGCGGGACGCGAACGCGCCTGGCCGCACGAGCTGTCCGGCGGCGAGCAGCAGCGCGCCGCCCTCGCGAGGGCCCTCGTACGTGAACCCGAACTGCTTCTGGCCGACGAGCCCTTCGGCGCACTCGACGCGCTCACCAGGATCAAGATGCACGCGCTGCTGCGCGAGCTGTACGAGCGGCACAGGCCCGCGGTCCTGCTCGTCACCCACGACGTGGACGAGGCCGTCGAGCTCGCCGACCGCGTCCTCGTGCTGGACGAGGGCCGGATCGCGGTGGACCTCGCCGTCGAGCTGCCCGCCCCGCGCACCCGCCGGGACCCGCGCTTCCAGAACCTCCGCGACACCCTCCTCGCCGCCCTCGGCGTCGCCGGCCGGGCGACCGCGACCGACGGCCCCGACCTGACGAAGACGAAGGAGCCCCGCTGATGCCCGAGGCCGACCGACCCCGCCTCCATCTCAACGCGTTCCTCATGTCCACCGGGCACCACGAGGCGTCGTGGCGCCTGCCCGAGTCCGACCCGTACGCGAGCACGGACATCGAGCACTACAAGAACCTCGCCCGCATCGCCGAACGCGGCTGCCTCGACTCGGTCTTCCTCGCCGACAGCCCCGTCCTGGCGGGCGACCCAGGGCGCCGCCCCGCGGGCAAGCTCGAACCCACGGTGCTGCTCACCGCGCTCGCGGGCGCCACCCGCCGTATCGGCCTGATCGCCACCGCCTCGTCGAGCTACAACGAGCCCTACAACCTCGCCCGCCGCTTCGCCTCGCTCGACCACGTCTCCGGTGGCCGCGCCGGCTGGAACATCGTCACGACGGCCGGCGGCGACGCCGCACGCAACTTCGGCCTCGACGACTCCCCGCCGCACCGCGAGCGCTACGAGCGCGCCGCCGACTTCGTCGACGTCTCGAAGAAGCTCTGGGACAGCTGGGCCGACGACGCGATCGTCGCCGACAAGGAGCGCGGCGTGCACGCGGACCCCGCGCGCGTGCGGAGCATCGACCACGCGGGCCCCTACTACCGCGTCGAGGGCGCGCTCAACGTCCCACGCCCGCCGCAGGGCCACCCGCTCCTCGTCCAGGCCGGGTCGAGCGAGGACGGCAGGGACTTCGCGGCCCGGTACGCGGAGGCCGTCTTCACCGCGCAGCAGTCGCTCGACGAGGCGATCGCCTTTTACCAGGACGTCAAGCGCCGTGCCCTCGCGTTCGGCCGCGACCCCCAGGCCGTCAAGATCCTGCCGGGCATCGTCCCCGTCATCGGCGACACCGAGGCCGAGGCGCTGGAACTCGACGCCGAGCTCGACCGGCTGATCGTCCCCGAATACGCCAAGCAGCAGCTCGCCAGGACCCTCGGGCTCGACCCCGCCGCGCTCGACCTGGACGGGGAACTGCCGGACGGGCTGCCGGAAGAGGACGAGATCGAGGGCGCCAAGAGCCGCTACACGCTGATCGTCGGCCTCGCGCGGCGCGAGCGGCTCACCGTCAGGCAGCTCATCGGCAGGCTCGGCGGCGGACGCGGCCACCGCACCTTCGCCGGGACGCCCGTCCAGATCGCGGACACCATCGAGGACTGGTTCGCGTGCGGCGCGGCCGACGGCTTCAACATCATGCCCGCCGTGCTGCCCTCAGGCCTCGGGGCGTTCGTGGACCGCGTCGTCCCGATCCTCCAGGAGCGCGGCCTGTTCCGCACCGAGTACGAGGGCACGACGCTGCGGGACCACTACGGCCTCGCGCGCCCCGCCAACCGGTTCTTCGACGGGGAGCGGGGCCGCACGCCCGCCGGCGCGGCCGGCCGGACGGAACCCGGCGCCCGCTGAGCCGGTCGCGCGGCGGTACGGGACGGCGGCCGGTCCCGTACCGCCGCGCACGGCCCGGTGGCGCCGCGAGCGGAACCGCCCCGGGAGCGAGCCCGCGGAACCGGCCCCGGAACCGGAAACCGGCAAAAACCAGACGCGGTGCGCGGGCCCGTCCTACCCTCTAGTTGTGTCAGGCGAGTTCGGAAGGGTGCTCGTTGTCGACGACAACCGAGTCATCCGGCAGCTGATCAGGGTCAACCTCGAACTGGAGGGTTTTGAGGTGATGACCGCCGCCGACGGCGTCGAATGCCTGGAGGTCGTGCACCGGGCCGCCCCGGACGTCGTCACGCTCGACGTCGTCATGCCACGCCTCGACGGGCTGCGGACGGCGGCCGTCCTGCGCGCCGACCCGCGCACCAGCCACCTGCCGCTCGCGCTCATCAGCGCCGGCACCCAGCACGAAGCGGAATCCGCGCGCGGCGCGTCCGTCGACGCCTTCCTGGCGAAACCCTTCGAGCCGGCCCAGCTGGTCCGCCTCGTGCGGCGGCTCGCGGGTGCGGGGGAGCACGTGCGCCCTGTCTGCCAGGGTGCGGCACCCGCCCCGCGCGCCCGCCGGTGAGACACGGCACCCGCCCCGCGTTCCCGCTGGTGCGAAACCCGCGGATGGGAAACCGGCTGGCGGGACCCACCGGGTCCTCCCATACGCTTGTCCCGTGACCCCCGCCGAGCTCTCCCTCACCGTCCGGCACGCCGTGTGCCGCGCGGTGCGCGACGGCGAGCTCAGCGTGACGGTCCCCGACCGCGTCCGCGTCGAGCGCCCGCGCCCCGGCGGATGCGGCGACTGGACGACGAACGCGGCCCTGCGCCTCGCCGCCGAGGCACGGCGCGCCCCGCGCGAGGTCGCCGAGGTGCTCGGCCGGCGGATCGCCGGCGCGCACGGCATCGCCCGCGTGGACATCACGGGCCCCGGCTTCCTGAACGTCACGCTCGCCGCCCCGGCCGGCGAGCACGTGCTCGCACGCATACGCGCCGACGGCGCGCGCTACGGGCACGGAAGCGACCTGGCCGGCCGCCGCTATATGTTCGCCCCGGCCACCGAAGCGCGCGCCGCGACGTGGACGGCCGCCGTCGTCCGCCTGCTGCGCGCCCAGGGCGCCGACGCCGGCGTCGCGCCAGGCGGCACCGAGACCGTGCGGGTCGTCCCGGACCCCGCGTGCGGCCGCGCCGCGCTCGGCCGCGACGCCGAGCGGTGGGCCCAGTTGCGCCCCGCGGCGCACGACCGCCCGCGGCCGGGACCCCACCTGCTCGTCCAGCGCGAGACCAACCCGCTGTTCACCGTCCGCTACGCGCACGCCCGCACCCGGGCCGCGCTGCGCGGCGGGCGCGCCCTCGGCCTCACCCCGGCCACCGGCACGGAGGCGCGGGCGGCGACCCCGGAAGGGCCTGGCGGCGACGCGGCCCGTACGCTGCTCGACGTTCTCGCGGACCACCCCCGCGTGCTCGCGGCCTCCGGCCACCACCGCGCGCCCGACCGGCTCGCGCGCCATCTCGAAACGACGGCGGACACCGTTCTGCGCTGCCTCGCGGACTGCCCACCACTGCCCGTCGGTGACGAGAAACCCTCGGCCGCCCACCGCGCCCGGCTCGCCCTCGCCGAAGCCGCCGGGACGGTGCTGGCCGGCGGCCTGTCCCTGCTCGGCATCGACGCACCCGAACACCTCTGAGAGAGCCACCAGCCATGACCCCTCCCGCTCAGCACGCAGGCACCCAGCCGTCCGACGCCGCCGCCGCACCCGGGGACCTCAACGCCCTCGACGACAAGGTCTGGTCGCGCGGCGTCCGCAGGGCCGACGACGGCGTCGTCACCGCGGCGGACATCCCCGTCACCCGCATCGCCGAGGAGTTCGGCACGCCCGCATACGTCATGGACGAGGCCGACTTCCGCGCGCGCTGCCGCGCCTGGAAGGACGCGTTCGGCCCCGGCGCCGACGTCTACTACGCCGGCAAGGCGTTCCTCTCCCGCGCCCTGGTGCGCTGGCTCACCGAGGAGGGGCTGCACCTGGACGTGTGCTCCGCCGGCGAGCTCGCGACCGCCCTGTCAGGGGGCATGCCGCCCGAGCGCATCGGCTACCACGGCAACAACAAGACGCCCGAAGAGATCGACCGCGCCGTCCGCGCCGGGGTCGGCCGGATCGTCGTGGACTCCTTCCAGGAGATCGCCCGCGTCGCGCACGCCGCACTCCGCCGGGGCGTGCGGCAGAAGGTGCAGATCAGGGTCACCGTCGGGGTGGAGGCGCACACCCACGAGTTCATCGCCACCGCCCACGAGGACCAGAAGTTCGGGTTCTCGCTGGCCGGCGGGCAGGCCGCCGAGGCGGCGCGGCGGATCCTCGGCCTCGACAGCCTCGAACTCACCGGGGTCCACTCCCACATCGGCTCGCAGATCTTCGACATGGCCGGCTTCGAGGTGTCCGCGCGCCGCGTGGTCGAACTGCTCGCCGGCATCCGCGACGAGCACGGCGTCGAGCTGCCCGAGATCGACCTCGGCGGCGGCCTCGGCATCGCCTACACCCCGGCCGACGACCCCCGCGAGCCGCAGGAGGTCGCCAAGCGCCTGGCGGAGATCGTCACCCACGAGTGCGAGAACTCGGCGCTCGCCACCCCGCGCATCTCGGTCGAGCCCGGCCGCGCCATCGTCGGGCCCACCGCGTTCACGCTCTACGAGGTGGGCACCGTCAAGCCGCTCGAAGGCCTGCGCACGTACGTCAGCGTCGACGGCGGCATGTCCGACAACATCCGCACCGCGCTGTACGACGCCGAGTACAGTGTCTCCCTCGTCTCGCGCCGCTCCGACGCCGAGCCGATGCTCGTACGGGTCGTCGGCAAGCACTGCGAGAGCGGCGACATCGTCGTGCGCGACGCCTACCTGCCCGGTGACCTCGCCGCGGGCGACCTGATCGCCGTACCGGCCACCGGCGCGTACTGCCGCTCGCTCGCCAGCAACTACAACCACGCGCTCAAGCCGCCGGTGCTCGCCGTGCGCGACGGCGAGGCGCGGGTCATCGTCCGGCGCGAGACGGAAGAAGATCTTTTCCGTCTCGACGTCGGTTGACGAGACAAACATCTCGGATTCTGGACGGCGGCCGGAAACTTCCGTCCGGTGCGTGAGACTGGTGGACATCCCCGCCCCTGACCGCGGGGCACGACGAAAGGCGTAGGTCGGATGATGCGTACGCGTCCGCTGAAGGTGGCGCTGCTTGGCTGCGGCGTGGTCGGCACAGAGGTGGCCCGCATCATGACGACGCACGCGGACGACCTCGCCGCCAGGATCGGCGCTCCGCTCGAACTCGCCGGCATCGCCGTGCGCCGCTCCGGCAAGGTGCGCGACGGCATCGACCCCGCCCTCGTCACGACCGACGCGACGGCCCTGGTCAAGCGCGGCGACATCGACGTGGTGGTCGAGGTCATCGGCGGCATCGAGCCCGCGAGGACGCTCATCACCACCGCTTTCGAGCACGGCGCGTCCGTCGTGTCCGCCAACAAGGCGCTGCTCGCCGAGGACGGCACCACGCTGTACGACGCGGCCGGGCGCGGCGGCCGCGACCTCTACTTCGAGGCCGCAGTCGCGGGCGCCATCCCGCTGGTGCGCCCGCTGCGCGAGTCCCTCGCGGGCGACCGCGTCGACCGGGTGCTCGGCATCGTCAACGGCACCACCAACTTCATCCTCGACCGGATGGACACCGCGGGCTCCGGCTACTCCGAGGCGCTCGACGAGGCCACCGCGCTCGGCTACGCGGAGGCCGACCCGACCGCCGACGTGGAGGGGTTCGACGCGGCCGCCAAGGCGGCGATCCTCGCCGGGATCGCCTTCCACACCCGCGTCCGCCTCGACGACGTCCACCGCGAGGGCATCACCGAGGTCACCTCGGCCGACCTCGCCTCCGCGAAACGCATGGGCTGCACCGTCAAACTCCTCGCCATCTGCGAGCGCGCCGCCGACGGCAGGTCCGTCACCGCGCGCGTCCACCCGGCGATGATCCCGCTCAGCCACCCGCTCGCCTCCGTGCGCGAGGCCTACAACGCCGTCTTCGTCGAGGCCGAGGCCGCCGGGCAGCTGATGTTCTACGGCCCGGGCGCGGGCGGCCCGCCCACCGCGTCCGCCGTGCTCGGCGACGTCGTCGCCGTGTGCCGCAACCGGCTCGCCGGGGCGACTGGCCCCGGCGAGTCCGCGTACACGAGGCTCCCGGTGAGCCCCATGGGCGACGTGGTCACCCGGTACCACATCAGCCTCGACGTCGCCGACAAACCGGGCGTGCTCGCCCAGGTCGCCACGGTCTTCGCCGAGCACGGCGTTTCCATCGATACCGTCCGCCAGAAGGGCAAGGACGGCGAGGCATCCCTCGTCGTGGTCACACACCGCGCGCACGACGCCGCCCTCTCGGGCACCGTCGAAGCGCTGCGCGGACTCGACACCGTGCGCGGTGTCGCCAGCATCATGCGTGTTGAAGGGGAGTAGGGACCCATGACCATCGCAGTCGACCGAGGCCCCGCACAGGGCACCCACCAGTGGCGCGGCGTCATCGAGGAGTACCGCGACCGGCTCCCCGTCGAGGACGGCGCCGAGGTCGTCACCCTCAGGGAGGGCGGCACGCCGCTCGTCCCCGCACAGGTCCTGTCCGAGCTGACCGGCTGCGAGGTGCACCTCAAGGTCGAGGGCGCCAACCCCACCGGCTCCTTCAAGGACCGCGGGATGACCATGGCCATCACCCGCGCCAAGGGCGAGGGCGCGCAGGCCGTCATCTGCGCCTCCACCGGCAACACGTCCGCCTCGGCCGCCGCCTACGCCGTACGGGCCGGCATGGTCTGCGCCGTCCTCGTGCCGCAGGGCAAGATCGCCCTCGGCAAGATGGGCCAGGCGCTCGTGCACGGCGCGCGCATCCTCCAGGTCGACGGCAACTTCGACGACTGCCTCACGCTGGCGCGCTCGCTCGCCGACAACTACCCCGTATCCCTGGTCAATTCGGTCAACCCGGCCAGGATCGAGGGGCAGAAGACGGCGGCCTTCGAGATCGTCGACGCGCTCGGCGACGCCCCCGACCTGCACGTCCTGCCCGTGGGGAACGCCGGCAACATCACCGCGTACTGGAAGGGGTACAAGGAGTACGCCGCGGACGGCCCCGCAGCCCGCACCCCGCGCATGTGGGGCTTCCAGGCGTCCGGGTCCGCGCCGATCGTGCGCGGCGAGGTCGTCAAGGAGCCGCACACCGTGGCCACCGCCATCCGCATCGGCAACCCGGCGTCCTGGCAGTTCGCGCTGGACGCGCGCGACGAGTCGGGCGGCGCCATCGACGAGGTGACCGACCGCCAGATCCTGCGCGCATACCGGCTGCTGGCGGCCCAGGAGGGCGTCTTCGTCGAGCCCGCCTCCGCCGCGTCCGTCGCCGGCCTGCTGAAGGCGACCGAGGAGGGACGGGTCGATCGGGGGCAGCGGATCGTCTGTACCGTCACGGGCAACGGCCTCAAGGACCCCGACTGGGCCGTCCAGGGGGCGCCGCAGCCCGTCACCGTACCCGTCGACGCCGCAGCCGCAGCGGACCAACTCGGCCTGGCCTGAGGGCCGCCGCCGCGGCGCGGGCGCACGGTGCCGCCTGCGACACGCACCGTGCGCCTCCTGTGCGCCCTGTGTCGCGGCGCATCCTTCCTTGGGTAGGGTGGGAGGACCCACCCCGCCGCACACGCCGCGGTGTTGCCGCGCGCGCGGCGGCCGTTTTGAGCGGGTGTGCTTCCGCGCGCCACACGCGGAAGCACGAAGCCGATCCCCGCAGGTACAACCGATCCCGCAGGTACAAGGAGAGTCGTCCAACCGATGGCCGGTCCCGCCTTCCGCGCCGCCGCCGTACGGGTGCGCACCCCCGCCACCAGCGCCAACCTCGGCCCGGGCTTCGATGCCTTCGGCCTCTCGCTGGGGCTCTACGACGACGTCGTCGTGCGCGTCGCCGACACGGGACTGCACATCGACATCGCGGGGGAGGGCGCCTCGTCATTGCCGCGCGATGAGAGCCACCTGCTGGTGAGCGCGCTGCGCACCGCGTTCGACCTGCTGGGCGGGCAGCCCAGGGGACTTGAGGTCGTCTGCGCCAACCGCATCCCGCACGGGCGGGGCCTCGGCTCGTCCTCCGCCGCCATCTGCGCGGGCATCGTCGCGGCCCGCGCGGTGACGATAGGCGGCGACGCCAGGCTCGACGACACGGCCCTGCTCGAACTCGCCACCGAGATCGAGGGCCACCCGGACAACGTCGCGGCCTGCCTGCTCGGCGGGTTCACACTCGCCTGGACGGAGAACGGGGCCGCGCGCGCCATCCGGATGGACCCGGCGCCGTCCGTCGTCCCCGTGGTGTTCGTGCCCGACGCGCCGGTGCTCACCCGGACCGCGCGCGGCCTGCTGCCGCGCACGGTCCCCCATGTGGACGCGGCGGCCAACGCGGGCCGTGCGGCGCTGCTGGTCGAGGCGCTGACGCGCCGTCCGCAGCTGCTGCTGCCCGCCACGGAGGACCGCATCCACCAGGAGTACAGGCAGCCCGCGATGGAGCAGAGCCTGGTACTCGTCGACAGGCTGCGCGGGGACGGCGTCCCCGCGATGATCTCCGGCGCGGGGCCCACGGTCATCGCGCTGGTCGAGGACGATGCGGCCGACAAGGTCGCACGGCTGGCGGGCGAGGGGTGGGCCGCGAACCGGCTCTCCCTCGACGCGGCGGGCGCGAGCGTCCTGCCGCTCGGGTCCTAGCAGGCCCGGTATTGCGGGATCGCGATTGCCGGTGAGTGAGAGGGGGAATGTTTGTTGGTGCCGGTAGTGTTAACCTCAATACAGCACCCGGAGCCGGTTACGGCTCGGTGCTTTGCGTCCCCAGTCGGGACCACCCGTTCATCCGGGAGCCTCCTCAACTGCCTGAGCAGCCTGCCTGAGCAGTTTTGAGCACGCACCGGAGCCGGCACGACCTTCCGCGCTCATCCCCGCAGTGGGGCGAGCAGGGAGCCTCGGGCCGGGACCCATGGCACGCACGCAAGTTTCTCCGCCGTACCCGGCGGGACCACCGTCCCGACACGGTCAACAAGCCAGGACCGTTGTCGGACAGCACAACCGGTCGCCGAGCCAGAAGGCCGACGTCCGCTCCAGGGAAGGACCCTTCGTGAGCGACACCACCGATCTGATGGGCGTGTCTGCCGACGACAACGTCGACACGACCGCGCCCGCCGCAGGTGCTGCCTCTGGCACCACCGCACGGCGCCGCCGCTCCGGCACCGGCCTCGACGGCATGGTCCTGGCCGAGTTGCAGCAGGTCGCGTCCGGCCTCGGGATCAGGGGCACCGCGCGGATGCGCAAGAGCCAGCTGATCGAGGTCATCAAGGAGGCGCAGGCCGGCGGCGGAGCTCCGGCGGCCAAGGCCGCGGACGCGGGCGCCGAGACGAAGCCGAAGCGCCGCGCCACGTCCCGTACCCGTACGGGCGAGTCCGACGGCGCCGCGGCGGCCGACGCGGCGCAGCAGCAGATCGACATCCCCGGCCAGCCGGCGAGCGACGAGCAGCCCGCGGGCGGCGAGCGCCGCAGGCGCAGGGCCACGGCCCCGGCGGGCGCCCCCGAGCAGGGCCAGGACGGCAAGGCGGAGCCGCAGGGCGACGCCAAGGCCGAGGCCGCCGTGCAGGCGCCCGAGCAGGACGGCAAGCAGCAGGGCCGCGGCGAGCGCCACGAGCGCGGACAGGGCGGCCAGCAGGACCGGCAGGCCGGCGGCGACGGTCGCCAGGACCGCCAGGGCGGCCAGGACCGGCAGGGCCGCGGCGAGCGCCAGGAGCGCGGCCAGGGCGGCCGTGACGGCCAGCAGGACAACCGCCAGGGCGGCGACGGCCGGCAGGACCGCGGCGACCGCAGGGACGGCCGCCAGGGCCGCAGGGGCAAGGGTGGCGACGACCAGGGCGGCGGCGGCCAGCAGGGCCGCAGGGACCGCCAGGGCGGCGGTCAGGACGACTTCGACGAGGACGGCGGCGGCCGCCGCGGCAGGCGCGGGCGCTACCGCGACCGCCGCGGGCGCAGGGGCCGCGACGACTTCGCGAGCGAGCCGCAGGTCGCCGAGGACGACGTCCTGATCCCCGTCGCGGGCATCCTCGACATCCTCGACAACTACGCGTTCATCAGGACCTCCGGCTACCTGCCCGGCCCCAACGACGTGTACGTCTCGCTGGCGCAGGTCCGCAAGAACGGCCTGCGCAAGGGCGACCACGTCACCGGCGCCGTGCGGCAGCCGAAGGAGGGCGAGCGCCGCGAGAAGTTCAACGCGCTGGTCCGCCTCGACTCCGTCAACGGCATGGCGCCCGAGTCGGGCCGCGGCCGCTCCGAGTTCCAGAAGCTGACGCCGCTGTACCCGCAGGACAGGCTCCGCCTGGAGAGCGACCCCGGCGTGCTGACGACGCGGATCATCGACCTCGTCGCCCCGATCGGCAAGGGCCAGCGAGGCCTGATCGTCGCCCCGCCGAAGACCGGCAAGACGATGATCCTTCAGGCCATCGCCAACGCCATCACGGTGAACAGCCCCGAGTGCCACCTGATGGTCGTCCTCGTGGACGAGCGTCCCGAAGAGGTCACCGACATGCAGCGGTCGGTCAAGGGCGAGGTCATCTCCTCGACCTTCGACCGTCCCGCGGAGGACCACACCACGGTCGCGGAGCTCGCCATCGAGCGCGCCAAGCGCCTCGTGGAGCTCGGCCACGACGTGGTCGTGCTGCTGGACTCCATCACCCGCCTGGGCCGCGCCTACAACCTGGCGGCGCCCGCCTCGGGCCGCATCCTGTCCGGTGGTGTCGACTCGACGGCGCTCTACCCGCCGAAGCGCTTCTTCGGCGCAGCGCGCAACATCGAGGACGGCGGCTCGCTGACGATCCTCGCGACCGCGCTGGTGGAGACGGGCTCCCGGATGGACGAGGTCATCTTCGAGGAGTTCAAGGGCACCGGCAACATGGAGCTCAGGCTCGACCGCAAGCTCTCCGACAAGCGCATCTTCCCGGCGGTGGACGTCGACGCGTCCAGCACCCGCAAGGAGGAGATCCTGCTCAGCTCGGACGAGCTGTCCATCGTCTGGAAGCTCCGCAGGGTGCTGCACGCGCTCGACCAGCAGCAGGCCATCGAGCTGCTGCTGGACAAGATGAAGCAGACGAAGTCGAACGCGGAGTTCCTGCTGCAGATCCAGAAGACCACCCCGATGCCGGGCAACGGCAACGACTGACGGGCAGGTCGCAGAGCACACAAAGGTGCCCCCTCGCGCTTCCGCAGGCGCGAGGGGGCACCTTTGTGCGACCCTTTTGTGAGCTGGATCTCGACAACGGCACAGGAGGACCACGCGGCAACAGGAGGCGTGCCGGGCCCCGGGCCACGGCAGGGGCGGCACGACCGGGCCGACAGCCGAGGGAGACCATGACCGCCGACCGGAGCAGCCGTCGCCGCACGCTCAAGGGCGTCATCTGGACTCTCGTCGTGCTGGTCGCCGTCATCCTGGGCGGTCTCGGGTACCTGTACGCCCGCCTGAACGGCAACCTCAGCGGCATCAACATCAACGCCCAGCTCGGCGACCACCGGCCGCGCAACGTCGACAACGGCTCCGAGGACATCCTCGTACTCGGCTCCGACTCGCGGGCCGGGGCGAACGCCAAGTACGGCAAGGCCTCGGGTGCCCGCTCCGACACGGCGATGGTGGTGCACGTCTACCACGGCCACAAGAAGGCCGCCGTCGTGTCCATACCGCGCGACACCCTCGTCCACCGGCCCGCCTGCAAGGCGAAGAAGGGTGGCACGGCGCCGGCCGAGCCGTCCGCCATGTTCAACAGCGCATACGAGGTCGGCGGGCCCGCGTGCGCCGTCAAGACCGTCGAGCAGATGACGGGCATCCGGATGGACCACTACATCGAGGTCGACTTCACCGGCTTCAAGAAGCTGATCAACCAGCTCGGCGGCGTCAAGGTCACGACGACGAAGGCCATCCACGACAAGGACAGCCACCTCAGCCTGGGCCCAGGCACCCACACCCTCGACGGTGAGCAGGCGCTCGGCCTCGTGCGCACCAGGCACGCGGTCGGCAACGGCAGCGACCTCGGGCGCATCGAGCTCCAGCAGGCGTTCATGAAGGCGCTCATCCGCCAGGTCAGGGGCGTCGGCCTGTTCAGCGACCCGAAGAAGCTCTTCGACCTGGCCGACACCGCGACGAAGTCCATCACCCCCGACTCGCAGCTCGACTCCGTCAACGAGCTGATCGGGTTCGCCGGGGGACTGCAGGACCTGTCCGCCAAGAACGTGACAATGATCACTCTGCCGGTGAAGTACGACCCGGCCGACCCCAACCGCGTGGTGCCGCTACGGCCCGGCGCGGACACCGTGTGGAAGGCGCTGCGCGCCGACCGGCCCATCCCGCACTCGGCCACCAAGGACTCCGCCGGCGACACGGGCGACGCGAACGGCATCGTCAAGAGCGCGCCCTGAGCCCTCCCGCGAAGGCCCGGTCGGAATGCCGGGAACAAGGAGTGCAGGACTCCGGTTTTGGGAGATGCGGACAGTGCTGGCAGACTGGGCCGCCGGTCCCGGTTCACGTACGCGCAGTCAGCGCGTGCGACCCGGCACCCTCCCCAGAACTAGGAGAAACCCTTGAAGCGCGACATCCACCCCGCGTACGTCGAGACCCAGGTCAGCTGCACCTGCGGCGCGTCGTTCACCACCCGCAGCACCATCGAGTCCGGCACGATCCGCGCCGACCTGTGCTCCGAGTGCCACCCGTTCTACACGGGCAAGCAGAAGATCCTCGACACCGGTGGCCGCGTGGCCCGCTTCGAGGCCCGCTTCGGCAAGGGCGCCGCGTCCGGCAAGGCCGGTTCCGCCAAGAAGTAGCGAGCACCACGCGCCGGCGCTCGGTGCCCCGCCAAGGGGCGCCGGGGCCGGCGCTTTGCCGTCCCGGGCAGCCCGCCCGGCACCCCACCCATCCGGCTCCCGCTCCACTTCACCCCCCTTCAGGAGACCCCGATGTTCGAGGCGGTCGAGGACCTCGTCGGCGAGCACGCCGATCTGGAGAAGAAGCTCGCCGACCCGTCGGTCCACGCTGACCAGGCCAACGCGCGCAGGCTCGGCAAGCGGTACGCGGAACTGACGCCCATCATCGGCGCCTACCGCTCCTGGAAGGGCACGGGCGACGACATCGCCACCGCGCGCGAGCTCGCCACCGAGGACCCCGACTTCGCCGCCGAGGTCAAGGAGCTCGAACAGCGCCGCGACCAGCTGACCGAGCGGCTGCGCCTGCTGCTCGTGCCGCGCGACCCCAGCGACGACAAGGACGTCATCCTGGAGATCAAGGCCGGCGCGGGCGGCGACGAGTCCGCCCTGTTCGCCGGGGACCTGCTGCGCATGTACCTGAGGTACGCCGAGCGCACCGGCTGGAAGACCGAGATCCTCGACTCCACCGAGTCCGAGCTCGGCGGCTACAAGGACGTCCAGGTAGCGGTGAAGACCAAGGGCGGTGGCGGCGCCACCGAGCCTGCGGGCGGCGTGTGGGCGCGGATGAAGTACGAGGGCGGTGTGCACCGTGTGCAGCGCGTGCCCGCGACCGAGTCGCAGGGCCGCATCCACACCTCGGCCGCGGGCGTCCTCGTGACGCCCGAGGCCGAGGAGATCGACGTCGAGATCAACCCGAACGACCTCCGCATCGACGTCTACCGCTCCTCGGGCCCCGGCGGCCAGTCCGTCAACACGACCGACTCCGCCGTCCGCATCACCCACCTGCCCACCGGCGTCGTGGCCTCCTGCCAGAACGAGAAGAGCCAGCTCCAGAACAAGGAGCAGGCCCTGCGCATCCTGCGCTCACGGCTGCTGGCCGCAGCCCAGGAAGAAGCCGAGTCGAAGGCGGCCGACGCGCGGCGCAGCCAGGTGCGCACCGTGGACCGCTCCGAGAAGATCCGGACGTACAACTTCCCCGAGAACCGCATTTCGGACCATCGCGTCGGCTTCAAGGCGTACAACTTGGACCAGGTGCTCGACGGCGACCTCGACGCCGTGATCCAGGCGTGCGTCGACGCGGACTCCGCCGCGAAGCTCGCCGCCGCCCAGTAGGAGGAACCAGCGTGCAGCCACCACACGGCGGGCCCCCCGGGGGCGACGGCGCGCCACGGGAGGCACGCCGCGCCGCCGCACCGCGCAGCCTGCTGCTCGCCGAGGTCGCCCAGGCGACCCGGCGGCTCGCGGACGCCGGCGTGCCGTCGCCGCGGTTCGACGCGGAGGAGCTCGCCGCGTACGTGCACGGTGTGAAGCGCGGCGCGCTGCACACCGTCGGCGACACCGACTTCGACGCGCGCTACTGGGAGGCGATCGCACGCCGCGAGGCGCGCGAGCCCCTCCAGCACATCACCGGCCGCGCCTTCTTCCGCTACCTGGAACTCCAGGTGGGCCCGGGCGTCTTCGTGCCCCGCCCCGAGACCGAGTCCGTGGTGGGCTGGGCGATAGACGCCGTGCGCGCGATGGACGTCGTCGAGCCCGTCGTCGTCGACCTGTGCGCGGGCTCGGGCGCGATCGCGCTGGCCATCGCCCAGGAGGTGCCGCGCTCGACGGTGCACGCGGTGGAGCTGTCCGACGACGCCCTCGTGTGGACACGCAAGAACGCCGACGGGTCGCGGGTCACCGTGCACGCGGGCGACGCGCTGGGCGCGCTGCCCGAACTGGACGGCCAGGTCGACCTGGTGATCTCCAACCCGCCGTACATCCCGCTCACCGAATGGGAGTACGTGGCGCCCGAGGCGCGCGACCACGACCCCAGGATGGCGCTGTTCTCCGGCGAGGACGGCCTCGACACCATCCGGGGCATCGAACGCACCGCGCACCGGCTGCTGCGCCCCGGCGGGCTCGTCGTCATCGAGCACGCGGACACGCAGGGCGGCCAGGTGCCGTGGATCTTCAGCGAGGAGGCCGGCTGGGCCGACGCGGCCGACCACCCGGATCTCAACAACCGGCCACGGTTCGCGACCGCCCGCAGGGCGATGCCGTGACCGGCGAGGTGCAGAATGTGGCCGCGAACGGGGGACCGGGGGAGCGCATGGCACGGCCTGACGCGGCCGGCCGCCCGCCGCGGCACCGAGCGCCCGGCGGCGAACCGGGCCCAGGAAACCGAAGGAGCCTGTGAACATGGCACGGCGTTACGACACCAACGACGCGACCGACCGCACCACCGGTCTGCGAGAGGCAGCGTCCGCCGTGCGGCGCGGGGAGCTCGTCGTGCTGCCCACCGACACGGTGTACGGCATCGGCGCCGACGCGTTCGCGGCGGAGGCCGTCGGCGACCTGCTGGAGGCGAAGGGCCGGGGCCGTTCCATGCCGAGCCCCGTGCTCATCGGCTCGCCCAACACGCTGCACGGCCTCGTCACGGACTTCTCCGAGCAGGCGTGGGAGCTGGTCGACGCGTTCTGGCCCGGCGCGCTCACCCTCGTCGCCAAGCACCAGCCGTCGCTGCAGTGGGACCTCGGGGACACCCGCGGCACCGTCGCCGTGCGGATGCCGCTGCACCCCGTCGCGATCGAACTGCTCACGGAGGTCGGCCCGATGGCCGTCTCCAGCGCCAACCTGACCGGGCACCCGGCGCCCGAGGACTGCGACGCGGCGCAGAACATGCTCGGCGACTCCATCTCCGTGTACCTGGACGGCGGCCCCACGCCGGGCAACGTGCCGTCGTCCATCGTCGACGTCACCGGGAAGGTGCCGGTCCTGCTGCGCGCCGGCGCGCTCGACGCCGACGAGCTCCGCAAGGTGGCCCCCGACCTAGAGGTGGCCAGTTGACCCTCCCTGAGGGGCGTGGCATAGCGGACACCGCACACGGAGGCGGCAGCACGTTCCGCATCCTCCACGTCAGTACCGGCAACGTCTGCCGCTCGCCCATCACCGAGCGGCTCAACCGGCATGCCCTCTCCGCCCGCCTCGGCGAGCGGCTGGCCGGCGGACTTGTCGTGGAGAGCGCGGGCACCTGGGGGCACGAGGGCGCCCCCATGGAGGCCAACGCCGAGGCCGTGCTCGCCGACTTCGGCGCGGACACGGCAGGATTCGTCGGGCGCGAGCTGCTCGACGAGCACGTCATCAGGGCCGACCTGGTCCTGACGGCCACGCGCGACCACCGCGCGCAGGTCATCTCGATGGGCCACTCGGCGGGCCTGCGCACCTTCACCCTGAAGGAGTTCACCCGGCTGGTGCGGGCGATAGACCCCGCCACCCTGCCCGACCCGCTGGACGACGGCGTCGTGGAGCGCGCGCGTGCCCTCGTCAGGGCGGCGGCCGCGCTGCGCGGCTGGCTGCTCGCGCCGAGCCCGGAGGCCGACGAGGTCTACGACCCGTACGGCGCCCCGATCACCCTGTTCCGCTCCATCGGCGACGAGATCCACCAGGCGCTCGACCCGGTCGTGACGGCCCTGACGGGCGTCCCCGCCGCGCTCTGAGCCCCGCCGCGCTCCGGCCCCCGCGCGGCATGCGCGCCCCCGCTCTACCCTGGGACGTACCCGCCCACAGCCGACAGGAGCGCCCCATGTCGGTCACAGCCTCCGCGTACACGCCGCCGTCCGGCGCCTTCGCCGACGCCTCGGGCGCCCTGCGCCGCCAGGACCCCGAGATCGCCGACGTCCTGCTCGGCGAGGCACGCCGCCAGGCGGACAGCCTCCAGCTCAGCGCCGCCGAGAACTTCACCTCGGCGGCCGTGCTCGCCGCACTCGCCTCACCGCTCGCGAACAAGTACGCCGAGGGCTACCCGGGCGCACGCCACCACGGCGGCTGCGAGATGGCCGACGCCGCCGAGCGGATCGCCGTCTCCCGCGCGAGCACCCTGTTCGGCGCCGCGCACGCCAACGTCCAGCCGCACTCGGGATCCTCCGCCGTGCTCGCCGCGTACGCCGCGCTGCTCAGGCCGGGCGACACCGTGCTCGCGCTCGGGCTGCCGCACGGCGGGCACCTCACCCACGGCGCGCCCGTCAACTTCTCCGGCCGCTGGTTCGACTTCGTCGGCTACGGCGTCGACCCCGCCACCGGACTCATCGACTACGACCAGGTGCGCACCCTCGCCCGCACGCACCATCCCAAGGCCCTCGTGTGCGGATCCATCGCCTACCCGCGCCACATCGACCACGCCGCGTTCCGGGAGATCGCCGACGAGGTCGGCGCGTACCTGATCGCGGACGAGGCGCACCCCATGGGCCTGGTCGCGGGCGGCGTGGCGCCCAGCCCCGTGCCGTACGCGGACATCGTCTGCGCGACCACGCACAAGGTGCTGCGCGGCCCGCGCGGCGGGATGGTCCTGTGCGGCGAGCGGCTGGCGGGGCGGGTGGACCGCGCGGTGTTCCCGTTCAGCCAGGGCGGCGCGCAGATGCACGTGATCGCCGGCAAGGCCGTCGCGTTCGGCGAGGCGGCGACGGAGGCCTTCGCCTCGTACGCACGCCGCGTGGTCGCCAACGCCCGCGTCCTCGCGGACGCGCTCGCCGCCGAGGGCCTCGACATCACGACGGGCGGCACCGACACCCACCTGATCGGCGCCGACCCGGCGCCGCTCGGCATGGACGGCAGGGCCGCCCGGGCCCGCCTGGCCGCCGCCGGCATGGTCCTCGACACCTGCGTGCTGCCGCGCGGCGCACGGCGCGGCCTGCGCCTCGGCACCGCCGCCGTGACCACTCAGGGCATGCGCGAGGACGAGATGCGTGCGATCGCGGCCCTGCTCGGGGCGGCGCTGACCGGTGGCGAGCGGCGGGTGCGCGCGGTGCGCGGGGAAGTGCGTGATCTTGCGGGGCTGTTCCCGCCCTATACTTCGTAGACTGCCGCGGCTCCGGTGCGGCGGCCCCTGAGCGCGCCCGCGGTTGCCCGACGTGCAACCGCCGCGGCCCTCCGCGGTGTCCTCGCCTGTGAGGCGGTCCGTACGCGGCGAGGGCTAGGGTGTGGGGCTGATGGCCAGCGATACTTGTGGGGCAGCCCGTGCGTGATTACCTGCTGACGCTCTGTGTGACGGCTGCGGTGACCTATCTGCTGACCGGCCCGGTGCGGAAGTTCGCCGTCGCGGTCGGCGCGATGACCGCGATCCGCTCCCGTGACGTGCACCGCGAGCCCACTCCCCGCCTCGGCGGTGTGGCCATGTTCCTCGGGCTGTGCGCGGGTCTGCTGGTCGCCGACAACCTGCACAACCTCAACGGGGTCTTCGCGCAGTCCAACGAGCCGCGCGCGCTGCTCTCCGGCGCGGCGCTGATCTGGCTGATCGGCGTCCTGGACGACAAGTTCGAGATCGACGCGCTGATCAAGCTGGGCGCGCAGATGATCGCCGCGGGCGTCATGGTCATGCAGGGCCTCACCATCCTCTGGCTGCCGATCCCCGGCGTGGGCACCGTCTCGCTCACCCAGTGGCAGTCGACGCTGCTGACCGTCGCCGTCGTCGTCATCACCATCAACGCGGTGAACTTCGTGGACGGCCTCGACGGCCTCGCCGCCGGCGTCGTGTGCATCGCGGCCGCCGCGTTCTTCCTGCACGCGTACCACCTCTGGTACGGGTACGGCATCGAGGCCGCCGCGCCCGCGACCCTGTTCGCGTCGATCCTCATGGGCATGTGCCTCGGCTTCCTGCCGCACAACATGAGCCCCGCCCGCATCTTCATGGGCGACTCGGGCTCCATGCTGATCGGCCTCGTGCTCGCCGCGGGCCCGATCTCGGTGACGGGCCAGGTGGACCCGGACATCCTCAAGCTGTTCGAGGGCGGCACGCGCGGCGCGACCCACGCGGCGCTGCCGGTGTTCATCCCGCTGCTGCTGCCGCTGACGATCATCGCCATCCCGCTCGCCGACCTGCTGCTCGCCGTCGTGCGCCGTACCTGGAACGGCAAGTCGCCGTTCGCGGCCGACCGCGGCCACCTGCACCACCGGCTGCTGGACATCGGGCACTCCAAGACCCGTGCCGTGCTGATCATGTATTTCTGGTCGGCGCTGATCGCGTTCGGTGTCGTCCTCTACTCGGTCATGTACTCGGCGGACGGTTCGACATGGGTGCTGCCCCTGCTGGTCGGCCTGAGCGCGGTGGGCCTCGTGCTCCTGCTGCTGCCGCGGTTCAGGCCGCGCGCGCCGCACTGGGCCCAGTCGTTCGTGCCGCCCCGCTACCGCCGCTCACGCAGACGCGAAGGCATGGCGGATGGTGATGGCATGAACACGGAGGGAAGTGCCGAAGAATCCGGGCAGCCGGCGCCCATGCCCGTCGGCGTCAACGGAGCGACGGCGCTGAGCGCTCGTTCGCGTCTCACCGATCGCGGGAAAGCCGAGTCAACTCGTTGACCTCTACAAGTAGAGAACGGGTCATTGCGGACAATCGGCCTCATTAGCACGTTGAGGGCTGTCGTGTCCTGCACACGCGAGCGGAATGACCCTCACGTGTGACAGTCAGCACACCAAAGAGGTAAAGACCTCATCAAATAGTTTGTGATACCGTTCACTACCAGGTGAGGGACAC
Organism: Streptomyces sp. NRRL F-5126; assembly: GCF_000721265.1. Classification (GTDB taxonomy): domain Bacteria; phylum Actinomycetota; class Actinomycetes; order Streptomycetales; family Streptomycetaceae; genus Streptomyces. The sequence continues at coordinate 298,056 of NZ_JOFZ01000002.1, forward strand.
CGAAAGGCCTTGGCAGGAACGGCCCTTCGGGTGGGGTGCACCCGAAGGTCTGTCAGGCCGGGGAGCTAACCTCTGTGCGACGTCGGAGAGTCGACGCGTCACCGTCCTCCACCGTCTGCACACCCACCCCCAAGTCCCGCTGGAGCTGTCCTCATGCAGTCCAACGACGCCCGGATTCTCCGGGGTTCGGCGATCATCGCCGGTCCCGTGGGAGTCGTAGCCACTGTTGTCAGCGCCATCGTCGCCGGTGAGAAGGGCCTGATCGGCGGACTTGTCGCGCTTGCCGTCGTGGCTGTCTTCTTCGGCGCGGGCACGGCCGCGCTGATGCGCCTGACGCGGGACACCCCCCAGGTCGCCATGACGGCGGGACTCCTGGTCTACGCGGTGCAGATCCTGCTCATCGGCGTCTTCATCATCGTCTTCCGTGACACCACGCTGTTCAACGCGCGGGCCTTCGCCCTGACACTGCTGGTGACAGCGCTGTCCTGGGTGGGCGGCCAGGTCAAGCAGAGCCTCACCGCCAAGATGCTCTACGTCGACACCGAGGCGACGTTCCCCGGCAAGCCGGCCGCCGGCAAGGGGGCCGGACGCGCGTCGAAGGCGAAGTCCTACGATGCGGCTTGAGACCGGCGTGAAGAGGGCTGATAGCGATCTGCTATCGTCCGGAAGCGCTTGCGGCCGCGGGGTCCGACCGCTGCTCACGAGCAGGGCGGAAACCATCTCTGACGGCTCGCGGCGTTTCCGAGTCGACCGGACCGACTGCTGTGGCGACAGCGAGACAGCCGGACTGCCCGGTCCTCGGCCGACACTTCCCGTGGATCGCGGCGGCACCGCCACACCACGTCTCCCGTGCCGAACCGCGGCTTCATCCGCCGCGCTGACACACAAGGTTGCCGTTTCCCATGCATCACGACGAAGGAGTCACGGGTGAGTGCCCACACGCTGCTCGCTGAGAGCGGATGCCACCTCTACACCGGATGTGGCTTCCCTGCGCCGGGCCTCAACTCGTTCGACTTCAAGCCTTTCCTGACCATCGGCGGCATCGAGTTCACGAAGTCGATGCTCCTGTCGGTCATCTGCATGGTGATCGTCGTGGGGCTCTTCTGGCTCGCGTTCAGGAAGCCGAAGCTCGTCCCGGGCAAGATGCAGCTGATCGGCGAGATCGGCTACAACTTCATCGCCCGCAGCATCGCGCGCGACGTGATCGGCAAGGAGGGCTCCAAGTACGTGCCCTTCCTCACGTCGATCTTCTTCTTCGTGTGGATCATGAACATCATGTCGGTGATCCCGCTGGCGCAGTTCCCGGCCACGTCGCGGTTCGCCTACCCCGCCGTCCTCGCGTTCTGCGTGTGGGTGACGTACCTGTACCTGACGTTCAAGAAGAACGGCTTCAAGGGCGGCGTCAAGAACCTCGTCTACATCGAGGGTCTGCCGGGGTGGATCCGGCCGCTCGTCATCCTGCTGGAGTTCATCCAGAACGTGATCACCCGCCCGTTCACGCTGGCGGTGCGGCTGTGGGCCAACATGTTCGCCGGCCACATGCTGATCGTGATGTTCAGCGCGGCGACCTGGTACCTGCTCACCCCGTCGATCATGTCCGCGGTCGCCGCCGGGTCGTTCGTCCTGGCCATCGGCATGACCGCTTTCGAGGTCCTGATCCAGTTCCTCCAGGCCTATATCTTCACGCTCCTCACCTCCATCTACATCCAGGGAGCGATCCAGGAGGGTCACTGACCCCCCAGGTCTGCCGGCCCCACCAATCCGACTTCCGCTGGGAAGCCCCCCAGCGGACCCGCACACATAAGGAAGACAGGAAGATGTCTGCCGAGCTTGTCAACCTCGCCGCCAACTCCATCTCGATCAAGGGCAACCTGGGTGCCGTCGCGTACGGTCTCGCCGCCATCGGCCCCGGTGTCGGTATCGGTGTCGTCTTCGGGCACTCCATCGAGGCCATGGCCCGCCAGCCCGAGGCCATGCCCGTCATCCGCACCAACATGTTCCTCGGCTTCGCCCTCTGTGAGGTCCTGGCGCTGCTGGGCCTGGTCGTCCCCTTCATCTTCCCGGCCTAGTAGCCCGATCCCGATTCGACGAAAGGTTCAGACATGATGACCTTCCTGGCCGCCGAGGGGGCGCAGAACCCGCTCATCCCGGACATGACGGAACTCGTCGTCGGCATCCTCTGCTTCCTGATCGTCTTCGGTTTCCTCGGTAAGAAGCTCCTGCCGAACATCCAGAAGACGCTGGAGGAGCGGCACGACGCGATCGAGGGCGGCATTGAGCGTGCGGCCGAGGCGCAGGCCGAGGCCAACCAGACCCTTGAGCAGTACAAGGCACAGCTGGCCGAGGCCAGGCACGAGGCCGCGCGGCTCCGCCAGGAGGCGACCGAGCAGGGTGCCACGATCATCCAGCAGATGCGGGAAGAGGGGCAGCGGCAGCGCGAGGAGATCGTCGCCGCCGGCCACACCCAGATCGAGGTCGACCGCAAGGCCGCCGCGGTGGCGCTGCGCCAGGACGTGGGCAAGCTCGCCACCGAACTGGCCGGCAAGCTCGTCGGCGAGTCCCTTGAGGACCACGCCAGGCAGAGCCGCACCATCGACCGGTTCCTCGACCAGCTCGAGGGCAGTGCCGCGAACGTAGAGGCGACGCGATGAACGGAGCGAGCCGCGAGGCGCTCACCGCAGCGCGCGAGCGCCTCGACGCCCTGACCGACGCGCCGTCGGCCGACGCGGCGGGCCTCGCCGAGGACCTGGCCGCCGTGACGTCGCTGCTCGACCGCGAGAGGGCGCTGCGCCGCGTCCTGACCGACCCGGTCCAGGGCGAGGACGCCAAGGCCGCGCTCGCCGGGCGGCTGCTCGACGGGCAGGTCGGGTCCGCGGCTGCGGATCTCGTGTCCGGCATGGTCAGGTCCCGCTGGTCGCAGTCGCGCGACCTGGTCGACGCCATCGAGGAGCTCGCCGCCACCGCGGACCTCACGGCGGCGCAGGGCGCGGGCCGCCTCGACAACGTCGAGGACGAGCTGTTCCGGTTCGGCCGCATCGTCGAGTCGGACGCCGGCCTGCGGGCGGCGCTCACGGACAGGGCGGCACCGGCCTCCGCCAAGGCCACCCTCCTGACCAGGCTTCTCGGCGGTCGCGCCGACGCGGTCACGGTCCGCCTCGTCGAGCGTCTCGTCACACGGCCGCGTGGCCGTAGCCTGGAGGACGGACTCAGGTCCTTGTCCGGGCTCGCGGCCGCCCGCCGGGATCGGATGGTCGCCGTGGTCACCTCGGCGGTCCCGCTCACCGACGGACAGCAGCGCAGGCTGGGAGCCGTGCTGGCGAAGCTGTACGGCAAGCAGATGCACCTGAATCTCGATGTGGACCCCGAGGTCCTCGGCGGGATCTCGGTGCGCATCGGCGACGAGGTCATCAACGGCACGGTCCAGGAGCGCCTCGAAGAGGCGAACCGGCAGCTCGGCGGCCGCTGACGGCGTCACCGCCGGGCAGCGCGGCGACACAACGGTAATGAGCAGGGAGCGGCCCGGTTGGGCCGTGCAGAAATTGCAGAAGATTCCTGGGGGTCGCCCCCAGACCCCAAAGAAACTTCGGGCCCAACAAGGAGAGCAGGGAACCCAGATGGCGGAGCTCACGATCCGGCCGGAGGAGATCCGGGACGCGCTGGAGAACTTTGTCCAGTCGTACCAGCCGGACGCGGCCTCGCGCGAGGAGGTCGGTACGGTCAGCCAGGCCGGCGACGGCATCGCCCGGGTGGAGGGACTGCCCTCAGCCATGGCGAACGAGCTGCTGAAGTTCGAGGACGGCACCCTCGGCCTCGCCCTCAACCTCGAGGAGCGCGAGATCGGCGCGATCGTCCTCGGCGAGTTCGACGGCGTCGAGGAAGGCCAGCCCGTCACCCGCACTGGAGAGGTCCTCTCCGTGGCGGTCGGCGACGGCTACCTGGGTCGCGTGGTCGACCCGCTCGGCACCCCGATCGACGGCCTCGGCGAGATCGAGACGGAGGGCCGCCGCGCCCTGGAGCTGCAGGCTCCCGGCGTCATGGTCCGCAAGTCCGTGCACGAGCCGATGCAGACCGGCTACAAGGCCGTCGACTCGATGGTCCCGATCGGCCGCGGCCAGCGCCAGCTGATCATCGGCGACCGCGGCACCGGCAAGACGGCGCTCGCCGTCGACACGATCATCAACCAGCGCGACAACTGGCGCTCGGGCGACGAGAACAAGCAGGTCCGCTGCATCTACGTCGCCATCGGCCAGAAGGGCTCCACCATCGCGTCCGTGCGCGGTGCCCTTGAGGAGTCCGGCGCGCTCGAGTACACGACGATCGTCGCGGCCCCCGCGTCCGACCCGGCCGGCTTCAAGTACCTCGCCCCGTACACCGGCTCGGCCATCGGCCAGCACTGGATGTACCAGGGCAAGCACGTCCTGATCGTCTTCGACGACCTGTCGAAGCAGGCCGACGCCTACCGCGCCGTGTCGCTGCTGCTGCGCCGCCCGCCGGGCCGCGAGGCCTACCCCGGCGACGTCTTCTACCTGCACTCCCGCCTGCTGGAGCGCTGCGCGAAGCTCTCCGACGAGATGGGCGCGGGCTCGATGACCGGGCTGCCGATCGTCGAGACGAAGGCCAACGACGTCTCGGCGTTCATCCCGACCAACGTCATCTCCATCACCGACGGCCAGTGCTTCCTGGAGTCCGACCTGTTCAACGCCGGGCAGCGCCCCGCGCTGAACGTCGGCATCTCGGTCTCACGCGTCGGCGGCTCCGCCCAGCACAAGGCCCAGCGCCAGGTGTCGGGACGGCTCCGCGTGGACCTCGCCCAGTACCGCGAGCTGGAGGCGTTCGCGTCCTTCGGCTCCGACCTGGACGCGGCCTCCAAGCAGCAGATGGAGCGCGGCAAGCGGATGACCGAGCTGCTCAAGCAGCCGCAGTACCAGCCGATGCCCGTCGAGGAGCAGGTCGTCTCCATCTGGTCCGGCACCAACGGCAAGATGGACGACGTCCCGGTCGAGGACATCCGGCGCTTCGAGGCGGAGCTGCACGAGCACCTGCGCCGCGAGCGCAAGGAGCTGCTCACCAGCATCGCCGAGGGCGCCAAGATGTCCGACGACACCATCACCGCCATCGGCGACGCCGTCGACAACTTCAAGCGCCAGTTCGAGACGTCGGACGGCAAGCTGCTCGGCGACGAAGCCCCGGCCGACTCGGCCAAGTGACGACGGAAGGGACCTGACTCATGGGAGCGCAGCTCCGGGTCTACAAGCGTCGCATCAAATCCGTCACCGCGACCAAGAAGATCACCAAGGCGATGGAGATGATCGCGGCCTCGCGGATCATCAAGGCGCAGCGCCAGGTGACGGCCTCAACGCCGTACGCGACGGAGCTGACGCGCGCCGTCACGGCGGTGGCGACCGGGTCGAACACCAAGCACCCGCTGACGACGGAGGCGGCCTCGCCGACCCGTGCCGCGCTGCTGCTCATCACCAGCGACCGCGGCCTCGCCGGCGGCTACTCCTCCAACGTGATCAAGGCGGCGGAGCGGCTCACCGAGCAGCTGCGCGGCGAGGGCAAGGAGGTCGACAGCTACATCGTCGGCCGCAAGGGCGTCGCCTACTACGGCTTCCGCGAGCGCAAGGTCATGGAGTCGTGGACCGGCTTCACCGACAACCCCGTGTACGCGAACGCCAAGGAGATCGCGGCCCCGCTGATCGCGGCGGTGCAGCAGGACACGGCCGAGGGCGGCGTGGACGAGCTCCACATCGTGTTCACCGAGTTCGAGTCCATGCTCACGCAGACGCCCGTCGGGCCGCGGCTGCTGCCGCTGCGTCTTGAGGACGATCCCTCGACCGAGGCCGTCGGCAAGCCGGAGGCACTGCCGCTGTTCGAGTTCGAGCCGTCGGCCGAGGGCGTCCTCGACGCCCTGCTGCCGCGCTACGTGGAGAGCCGCATCTACAACGCGCTCCTCCAGGCCGCGGCCTCCAAGCACGCGGCCACGCGCCGCGCGATGAAGGCGGCGACGGACAACGCCGGTGAGCTGATCAAGACGCTCGGCCGGCTCGCCAACGCGGCCCGCCAGGCCGAAATCACCCAGGAAATCAGCGAGATCGTCGGTGGCTCCAGTGCCCTGGCCGACGCGAACGCGGGGAGTGAAAAGTAATGACGACCACAGCTGAGGCGCCGACCACCACGGGCCGCGTCGCCCGGGTCATCGGCCCGGTCGTCGACGTGGAGTTCCCCGTCGACGCGATGCCGGACATCTACAACGCCCTGACGGTCGAGGTCGACGACCCGGCCGACGCGGGCAAGCGCAAGACGCTGACCCTGGAGGTCGCCCAGCACCTGGGTGACGGCGTGGTCCGCGCGATCTCCATGCAGCCCACCGACGGCCTGGTCCGCCAGGCCCCGGTGACCGACACCGGGGCGGGCATCACCGTGCCCGTCGGCGACGTCACCAAGGGCCGCGTCTTCAACACCCTCGGCGAGGTGCTCAACGACCCGAGCGCCGAGTCGGAGATCACCGAGCGCTGGTCCATCCACCGCAAGGCCCCCAACTTCGACCAGCTCGAGTCGAAGACCGAGATGTTCGAGACCGGCATCAAGGTCATCGACCTGCTGACCCCGTACGTCAAGGGCGGCAAGATCGGCCTGTTCGGCGGCGCCGGCGTGGGCAAGACGGTGCTCATCCAGGAGATGATCTACCGCGTCGCCAACAACCACGACGGTGTGTCGGTGTTCGCGGGCGTCGGCGAGCGCACCCGTGAGGGCAACGACCTCATCGAGGAGATGACCGAGTCCGGCGTCATCGACAAGACCGCGCTGGTCTTCGGCCAGATGGACGAGCCCCCGGGCACCCGCCTGCGGGTCGCCCTGGCCGGCCTGACCATGGCGGAGTACTTCCGCGATGTGCAGAGCCAGGACGTGCTGTTCTTCATCGACAACATCTTCCGGTTCACGCAGGCGGGCTCCGAGGTCTCCACCCTGCTCGGCCGCATGCCCTCCGCGGTGGGCTACCAGCCGAACCTGGCGGACGAGATGGGCCTCCTCCAGGAGCGCATCACCTCGACGCGCGGCCACTCGATCACCTCGATGCAGGCGATCTACGTGCCCGCCGACGACCTCACCGACCCGGCCCCGGCCACGACGTTCGCGCACCTCGACGCGACGACGACGCTGTCCAGGCCGATCTCGGAGAAGGGCATCTACCCGGCCGTGGACCCGCTGGACTCCACGTCCCGGATCCTGGACCCGCGCTACATCACGCAGGAGCACTACGACACGGCCAGCCGCGTCAAGGCGATCCTGCAGAAGTACAAGGACCTCCAGGACATCATCGCCATCCTCGGCATGGACGAGCTCGGCGAGGACGACAAGCTCACCGTCTACCGCGCCCGTCGCGTCGAGCGGTTCCTGTCGCAGAACACGCACGTCGCCAAGCAGTTCACCGGCGTCGACGGTTCCGACGTGTCGCTCGACGAGTCGATCGCGGCGTTCAACGCGATCTGCGACGGCGAGTACGACCACTTCCCCGAGCAGGCCTTCTTCATGTGCGGTGGCATCGAGGACCTGAAGAAGAACGCGAAGGAGCTCGGCGTCTCCTGACGCCGAGGGCCGCACGTACCACTCGTGGGAGCGGGGCCGCCGGCATTCGGCAGCCCCGCTCCCGGCGCTCACCCGAGCACCCTCTAGAATTGACATCGACACCCGGTCGAACGGCCGGGTGCTGACCCGAGGAGCCCCCCTTGGCTGATCTGCACGTGGAGCTGGTCGCGGCTGACCGCAACGTGTGGTCCGGCGAGGCCCACCTGGTCGTCGCGCGCACCAGCTCAGGTGACATCGGCATCATGGCCGGTCACCAGCCGGTGCTCGGGGTGCTGGAGTCAGGCCCCGTGACCATCAGGACGAGCGACGGCGGCACGGTCGTCGCCGCGGTGCACGGCGGGTTCCTGTCGTTCGCCGACGACAAGCTTTCGCTGCTCGCGGAGGTCGCCGAGCTGGCGGACGAGATCGACCCCGAGCGCGCCGAGCGTGCGCTGGCGCGTGCGAAGTCGGACGAAGACGCGGTCGCCGAGCGGCGCGCCGACGTCCGGATGCGTGCGGTGGCGGCGAAGTAGCGCCGCCCGATTGCTTCACCCCTCAGCCGCGGCTTCGCGCTGGACACCTCCAGCCGGGCCGCGGCTGAGGCGGTGCGGGTGGCAGGGACGGAGCAGGTCAGGTGCGTGGACGGACCGGATGAGGCGAGGAGGTCGGTGTAGATGACCCTCGCTCTGCTTGTCGCGGCGCTGGTCGTCGCCCTGGTTGCGTTGGGTCTCTTCGTCTTCGGTCTGCGCCGGCGGCTCATCCAGCGTTCCGGCGGCACCTTCGACTGCAGCGTCCGCTGGAACCTGCCCGAGACACCCGACCCGTCCGGCAAGGGCTGGGTGTACGGGGTGGCCCGCTACAACGGCGACCGCATCAACTGGTTCCGCGTCTTCTCCTACGCGCCCCGCCCGCGCCGCTCACTGGAGCGCTCGGCGATCGAGGTGCTCGCCCGCCGCGCCCCGGAGGGCGAGGAGGAGCTGGCGCTGCTGTCGGACGCGGTGGTGCTGGCGTGCAGGCACGGGTCGGTACGCCTCGAACTGGCGATGAGCGACGACGCGCTCACGGGCTTCCTCGCCTGGCTGGAGGCGGCGCCGCCTGGCCAGAGAGTGAATGTGGCCTGATTGGCGGCTCTCTGGATGGGGGTGCCCCCGGACGAAGTCCGGGGGAGAGTGAATGTGGCCTGAGGCGTGATGGGGCGGCACCGCAGGGTGCCGCCCCATCAGCTTGCTGTACGCGCCTCAGCCGAGGCCGTTGGACAGCGCCGTCACCAGCTCACCGTTCGCGGTGTCGCCGCTGAACTCCCAGAAGAACGCGCCTCCCAGGCCCTGCTGCTTCGCCCAGGCCATCTTGCCCGCGATGGTCGAGGGCGTGTCGTAGCTCCACCAGTTGCTGCCGCAGTGTGCGTACGCCGTGCCCGCGACCGTCCCGGTGACCGGGCAGGTGTTCTTGAGGACCTTGTAGTCCTCGATGCCCGCCTCGTACGTGCCGGGCGCCGCTCCTGTCGCCGTGCCGCCGGGCGCGTCCTGCGTGACGCCCGTCCAGCCGCGGCCGTAGAAGCCGATGCCGAGGAGCAGCTTGCTCGCCGGCACGCCCTGCGCCTTGTACGCGGCGATGGCGTCCGCCGAGTCGAAGCCCTGCGTCGGGATGCCGTCGTACGACGTGAGCGGCGAGTGCGGGGCCGTCGGCCCCTTCGGGCTGAACGCGCCGAAGAAGTCGTACGTCATCACGTTGTACCAGTCGAGGGACTTCGCGGCGCCCGCGTAGTCCTGCTTGGAGATCTTGCCACCGGACGAGGCGTCTGCCGTGACCGCCGCGGTGACCAGGGCGTCGCTGCCGAACTTGGCGCGCAGCGCCTGCGTCAGGGACTTGAGCGCGTCAGGGCCGCTGGTGTCGCAGGACAGGCCGCACGCGTTCGGGTACTCCCAGTCGATGTCGATGCCGTCGAAGACGTCGGCCCACCGCGGGTCCTTGACCAGGTCGTAGCAGGACTGGGCGAACGCGGCCGGGTTCTGCGCGGCCTGGCCGAACCCGCCGGACCAGGTCCAGCCGCCGAACGACCAGAGGATGCGGATGTTCGGGTACTTCTTCTTCAGCTCGCGCAGCTGGTTGATGTTGCCCGCGACGGGCTGGTCCCAGGTGTCGGCGGTGCCGTCGACGCTGTTGGCCGCGGTGAACGTCTTCTGGTAGTCGGCGTAGGCGTCGCCGATCGCGCACTTGCCGCCCGTGACGTTGCCGAACGCGTAGTTGATGGTGTTGATCTTGGCCGCCGAGCCGGAGGTCACCAGGTTCTTGACCTGGTAGTTGCGCTGGTAGGTGCCCCAGTCGGTGAGGTACCCCATCTTGACCTTGCCCGTGGTACCCGGGTCCCCGGGGTCGGTGCCGCCTCCCGTGGTGTGCACGGCGGTGGAGCCGCTGACAGGACCCGTCTGGCCGGCGGTGTCACGCGCCTGCACGGTGTACGAGTAGTCGGTGCCCGCGGTCAGGCCGGTGTCCGTGTAGGACGTTCCGGTCACGGTCGCGACCTTCGTGCCGTCGCGCAGGACGTCGTAGTTCTTGACGCCGTTGTCGTCGGTGGCGGCGGCCCAGCCGAGCTTCACCGAGGTGTCCGTGACGGACGAAGCGGTGGGCGTGCCGGGCGCGGACGGCGGGTTGTCACCGGGCGCCGACGGGCCGCCGTCGCAGGAGCCTCCGTTGATCGTGCAGGAGCTGGGCGCGCCGGGACCGGCGCCGTTGAAGCCGAAGCTGACGGAGGCGCCGGGCGCCAGGGTGCCGTTGTAGCTCTTGTTCTTGCCGGTCCAGTGGTTGCCCGAGTGGGTGACATCGGCGTCCCACGCGGAGGTGACGGACGTGCCGGTGGGGAAGTCCCACTCGACGGTCCAGGAGGACAGGGTGGTGGTGCCGGTGTTCTTCACGGTCCACTGGCCACCGAAACCGGTGCCCCAGTCCTGCGTCTTGACGAATGTCGCCGTGGCCGAGGTGGACGCGGCGGCTGCGTGGGCGGGTGAGGTGAGGGCCACCAGCGCGGCGAGCGGCAGCAGCAGGGCGCTGAGCGCCGCGGCGGTTCTCGATCTGAGTCGGGGATGGGGGAGCGTACGGAAAGGCATCACGGGTGCTCCTGGGAATGCGAACCGGACAGTTCGTGGTGGCTTCGGGCACGGCCGGACGCCGGCCGGAGCCTTGACGTGCCCGGGACACTAGAATGGTCTGGACCACTCGTCAATAGGTCCAGACCAAAGTCGCCGACGACATGGAAGGTCTCATGGGGCGGCGGCGAGGAACTGGCCCCGGATTTGGGCCGTCCGGTCGTCCGGAGGCGGCTTCGGGAGACGCATACAAGGGACTTCGGCCGAGTTGATGCCGGCGGCCGACCGAACTGGTCCCGACTGGTCCCGCCGTCTGCCGATCAGCGCGGGCGCCGGGCGGGCGGTGCTCCGCAGAGCCTCGGATTCAGCGCAGTCCCGTAATGGTGGGGCCGAGTCTTTCGATGGCCTCGCGCATCTCCTCCTCATCGGCCTCGTAGATCGTCTCGCCCATGCGCGGGTCTCGGGCATGCAGCGTATGGATGAGTGGCCCGTTGGTGGTTCCGAGGTGGACGAGTGAGGCTGACGGGCCGTGGACGGCGCGCTCAGTGCCGGGGCGGGCGGTCAGGTCGATGCGACTGACGACGCCCGGCGTGACCCACACGGTCGCCTGTTCCAGGCGTGCCAGAATCTGTAGGTGGAAGTGCCCGCACAGGATGAGTTGGACATCGGTTCCGCGGATCGTTTCGGCCAGCTCCGCGCTGTTCCGCAGGCCGAGCGCCTGCTGGACGTCGACATCCAGGGCGACCGGTGGGTGGTGGAACGCCAGGACGGTGCCCCACGGTGCCGGAGTGGTCAGCATTACGCGGAGCCAGTCGAGTTGGCCGCCGTCCAGGCGACCATAGCCCTTGCCCGGAACGAGCGTGTCCAGCGTGACCAGTCGCCATCCGGCGACGGTGCTTGCCCCAGCCCTCTCACCCGCCGCTCCCTCGTATACCGCCTCTGGCTGGGCGTGGCCGCTGCCCAGCACTTCGGCGAATGCGGTGCGCTCGTCGTGGTTGCCGGTCGTGTAGAAGACGTTCGCCCCTCGTCGGTGGGCGTAGTCGGACAGGAGTTCGCATGCCCGCGCATATGCGTCGGGGGAACCGTCGTCCGCGATGTCGCCGGTGACCATCACCGCGTCGAGGTCGTGCAGATGGCTCAGTTCCGTCAACAGGCGGCGGAGTGCCATAGCACCATCGGCTCCGTCGGCATCAGGACCGTCGGACCGATCGAGATGGGTGTCAGAGAGATGCAAGATCCGCATACTCTGAAGTTAGTCTCCGGCACCTGCGCGAGCCAGGGCCCTTCTCGCTACCCGCTCCAACAGGTCTTGTCTGCCTGTGCTCAAGAAATCGACGGCGCCGGTGTGAGCGCGGGATCCGCCCGGTGTGCGGCCCGGCCCGCTCCGTCGGTGCAGACGCAGCTCCACCGCAGTACGGTTCTCGGATGCTGGCCAAGTCGGCATCGGGAGCCCAGACGGCAGCGCCGAGTACTTGCGCGGTCGACAACACCAGGGGCCCCGTTCTCGAACTCCCCGAGCGAGGCCCTGGTGTTGGTGGATCGTCTATCGCGCCTTAGTGCAGCTCGCCGCGCTTGAGCGCTTCGACAAGCCCGTTGACGGGCGCGTGGGGGAGCAGGAGGGCAGGGCCGGTCGGGTTCTTGCTGTCGCGTATGGCCACGGCCTCGGTGGATGTGTCCACGATGCCGAACTCGACGCACTGGGCGCCGGTATCGCTGCGCGAGGACTTCCACCAGGTCACGGGCAGGGTGGATGCGTCGTCGATGTGGCTCATGCGTTCTTCCTAATCTCTGTGATGCGAGCTGCGGATGCTTCTACGGGCAGTGCCGCCGCTTGCAGCCGTGCGTATGCGTCCCGGTAGACGGCGACCTGTCCCCGGTCCTCGATGTACTGCGTCGAGGTGAGACTCTCCTGGTGGACAACGTCGAGGTCTGTGTAGTCGTCGAAGCCGAGGATGGTGAAGTTGCCGACCACGCCTGCGTGTGGCGCCGTAGCGGTGGGCAGAACCTGGATGTTGATGTTGGGGCGCTCCGCCAGGTCGAGAAGGCGCCCGAGCTGGTCATGCATGACGCCCTCCCTGTGCGACGGAGCTTGAAGGGCGTGTTCGGAGATGACGGCCCACAGGCTGAGCGGGGCTTCATCGGCGGTGAGGACGGCCTGCCGCGCGAGGCGGACCTGGACGAGAGCGTCGACGCGCGCTTCCACGGCCTCTGACATGGCGGTGGCCCGGATGACCTCGCGGGCGTAGCCGGGTGTGTGCAGTAGCCCGGGAATGGCGCCCTGTTGCCACGTCTCCAAGGATGTGGCCTCAGCCTCCAGGCTGATCAGGTCCTCATAGACGGGTGTGAGCACGCCGCGGTACGAGTGCCACCAACCCCGCTGGTTCCCCTGGCGGGTGAGTGCCAGCAGAGCCGTACGAAGCTCGGGGCTCACGGTTCGGCCCATCTTCTCGTACAGGTCGAGGAGTTCGTCGACGTCTGAGGCCTTCGCGCGGCTCTTTGCCGTTTCGAGCCGCGACAGCCTGGCTACCGTCCACGTCCCACGCGAGTGCTGGGACACCTCTTGGAGGGTCGTGTCGGAGCCGCGAAGGGCGCGAAGCTTCGCGCCGAGTCTGCGCCGGCGAACGGTAGGCGCACTCATGGCTTCATCTCCTCCGCTGTCGTCGTGACTGACAGTCTGCCGTCCCTGCGCAGGCCGTGTCACCTGGGATGCTTCTGCCCTCTCGACTGAATATGCAATTTTGCAAATCTAACCTAGAGATGTTGCGCAAACTCAATCGCCTAGTGCAAGCTGTGTCGAGTAGAAGCTCACTCACTGTGTGTCTTCGGCAGCAGTTAGTTGTGTCCTGGCGTGCCGATGCGAGGAGATTTGCGCGGTGAACATGCCCGTAAAAGCGGACAAAACAACGAGCGTTGATCCGTTGCTTCTCATGCTCGACGGAGACCCTGAGGCCGTGCGGAGCGCTCGTGACTTTGCCTACGAGGTGTTACGTACACGCGGTCGGTTCGCCCGCGTCGAGGACGTTGTGTTGACGGTTTCGGAGCTCGTGACCAACGCTGTCCGCTACGGGACCGAGCCCGGCGAGGCGCTCATCGTGTCTCTCGACGTGTCGCCCAAGCGTGTCCGTGTCGAGGTGTACGACCGGTCGCGCGATCGTCCGTACCCAGGAGGCGGGTTGGACGACGAGCGAGGGCGCGGACTGCTCATCGTGAACTCGCTCGCCGAGTCCTGGGGAGTCGATGACCTGCCCGACGGCAAACGCGTCTGGGCCGAGTTGCCGTGACGGCATGTGGGGGACTCCTCGAAGGCGTGGCGTCGTGCAGGCGGGCGCGGAAAACGTGGTGAGCGCACCCGCCTTGCCGCGGCGGGTGCGCTGCGCGGCTATCGCAACCAGCCTTGAAGACGGCCATCCGGGCGATTTCCTTCTCAGGAACGCTCAGGTGCGCTCGCCCAGACTCGCCGCACGCTGGCTGACCCGCACCGTGAAGGAACTCGTGCGGGCGCTGAACCCCGACCCGTTCTCGCCCGTCTACGCGACCGCCCCCATGGCGCCCGCGCCGTCGTACGTGCCCGTGCACCGCCTGGGGGAGTGGCTTGGGGCCCCTGAGCGGTACGAGACGACGATACGGGACCTCTCGGAGGGACGCCCCTGCCGAGTAGAGGTCACCGATTGCGACCATGCGACGCGTCTGCTCATTCTCGCAGTGCCCGAGAACACGCCGTCGCCCTATATGCCCAGCAGGCCGTGCTGCCCGCCTCGCAGCGGCGCGCATGGCGTCGCAGCTTGAGCCACGCCGCTCGCTGACCAGTTCGAACCACGACAAGAAAGTAGAGCAACCGCCATGACGCTTCCGCTCTTACCGCCTGTAGCACCAGACGTCGACCTCACTGCACTGCACAACTTCGCAGCTCTGCACGGTCAGTTCCGCGTCTCGCTCACTCCCCGCTGCAACCTCGGATGCTGGTTCTGCCACAACGAAGGCGATGTTCCTCCGCCGGTCACGCACGCCGACCGGACGGCACGGCCGCGCGCGCGGGTCCTGAGCGCCGACGACTACCTGAACGTCTTGCGTGCCGTGATCGCGTCCGGACTGAGGAGGGTCTACTTCACCGGCGGGGAGCCGTTGGTTTCCCCGCTCGCGCGGTCCGTCCTCAGTCGTCTCCCTGACCCCGGGCCGACCGGTTCGTACACGCTCATCACGAACGGCACCCTCGTCCGCCGGCATCAGGCCTGGCTGGCCACCACCCCGCTGGACAAGGTGAAGGTGTCGCTGCACTACTTCTCCGACGAGTCCCTGTACAAGATCGCGAAGTCCACGGCGGGTATCGACGTGATCCTCGACGGCATCGAAGCCGCCCGCGAGACGTTCGAGCGCGTCGAGCTCAACACCCTGCTGCAGCGGGAAAACCAGCACGAGGTTCTGACGATCCTCGAATACGCGCTTCAGCGCCGTCTACCAGTGCAGTTCATCGAGCTGGTGGACACCGACTTCAACGCCGCCCACCGCTCCTCGGCGATCTCCGCCTCCGGCATCATCGACCACCTGCGCACCCTCACCCGCGACGAGCGCACAGAGATCGCCGGCGTCGGACAGGGACGGCGGGTCTTCCGGATCGACGGCATCGAGATCGACGTCATCCAACGCGACCTCGGCCGCCACCACGTGGGCCAGTGCGGCACCTGCCCCGTGCGGCGCCAGTGCATCGAAGGCCTGTGGGCGCTGCGCCTGGACCACGCTGGCGGCGTCCAGCCGTGCCTTCTGCGCGAAGACCTGCGCCTGGACGTCCGGCCCTTGCTCGCCGACCCGGACGCCCTCACCGCCGCCGTCGCCCGGCACCTCGAAGCGTTCACGGAGGGAACCCTGTGAGCCTCCTCTACGGCGCGTACACCCCCGGCAACCGGGCACGGGCCCGTTCGTCGTCCTCGAAGGGATCTCGGGCATCGGGAAGTCGACGCTCGCCCGACTCCTCACACAGCGCCTCGGCGCACCGTCCCTGCACACGGTGCCCGAGCCGCACACCCCGTGGGCCCCGGTGATCAACGAGCAGGCCGGGGCCTTGGCGCAGTTCGCGTTCTACCTCTCCGGTGTCCTGCACTCCACCGACCTGATCCGCTGCTACCTGGCCCGCGGGCCGGTCGTCGCGGACCGGTACGTCTCCTCGGTCATCGCCTACCACTCCGCCGTCCACCTACTCGATATCGAACAGGTGAGAGGTCTCATCGCGCCATTCGCACCGTACTTCGTGCAGCCCGACCACACGTTCTACCTGCGATGCACGGACGCCACGCTGACCGCGCGGATGGCCGCGAAGGGCGACCGCAACCGCGACGACGACGACATGATGAACGTCCCCGGTCGACTTCAACGCCTGAGGGCCAACTTCGACACCACCGCCGCCCAGGACCCCACCGCCGTCCTGATCGACACCGATGACCGCAGCCCGGCGCAACTCGCCGACCTGATCACCCACCACATGAAGAGCGTGGACGAATGACGACAGACCGCCCTGAGTCAGGAGTATTCTCGCGGCCCATGGACGCGCCCCCGCACCGCAGCCCCAACGCATCCGTCGTCGTCGCACTCGACAGCCAAGACCACGTCGCCATCCTGTCCGCCCCCTTCCCCCGGCATGGCGGGGAGTACATCTTCCTCCCCGGCGGCCGCCAGGAGCAGGGAGAGACCCCCGAGGACTGCGCTCGCCGAGAGCTGCGGGAGGAAGCCGGCGTCACGGCGCAGTCATGGCAGCACCTCGCCAGCCACGCGGTCACGCTCGGCGACTCCGCGCGCGTCGCCCTCTTCCTCGCCCGGCGTCTCACCCTTGGCGCGCAGGAACTCACCGAGACAGAACAGGACTTCAAACTCTCCTGGTGGCCCTTCAAAGACGCGCTGACCGCAGCGGCCACCGACGGGCGCTTCCTCCTGCCAGGAGGCCCGCTCGCCCTGCTCCTCGCCGAGCACTCGCTCAGCCGTTTTCGCTGACCGCGACTGCCACGACTCCAGCACCGTGTCCGGCGGCGCTGGGACAGTGCACGCGGAACCGGCCTGGAATACCGGTGGCGCCCCCTGGCGCCATGTGGCATCACATGGCGCCAGGGCTGTGCTGATCGGCGCTGCGGCAATCGCTGACGCCATGGATAGCGTCATGGTCCACGTGGTCAGATGGCGCATATCCACGCAGCTCAAGCGCGGTATAGCGAAATGCCGCCGCGCGCCTGACGCCATAGGGCTTGCACATGACGCCATCTAGGCGCCATGATGGCGTCATGGATCTCACCCCGTATGTCGACTCGCTCCGCCGTGAACTGGCGGTGGCTGCCGAGGCCGGCGGCGACGAAGCCCGTGCGCTGGCCGAGAGGCTCACCGCTCCGCTGGAGTCGGCGACCCGGCTGGCCATGCTCAATGTGCTCTCCGCCGCGATGGAGGAGATCACCCGCGAACTCGCTCCCGGCTCCGTCGACGTACGGCTGCGCGGGCTCGATCCGGACTTTGTGGTGACACCGCCGCCCACCGACGGCGTCCCCGCGGAACCGGCGGCACCCCTCGAACAGCTCGCGGCCCCGGCCCCGGACGACGGTGACGAGGGCGGCATCGCCCGCGTCAACCTGCGCCTGCCGGCCCGACTCAAGGCGCGCGCCGAGGAGGCGGCCGCCCGCGAGGGCCTGTCGGCCAACGCGTGGCTGGTCCGGGTCGTCTCGGCCGCCGTCGACGGGTCCGCCCGGCCACGTGCGACCGGGCGGACCCGGAACCTCGGACAGAGCTTCACCGGATGGGTGCGCTAGACGCGCCCACCGCCCGTACCACATCACCCGCACCACTTCACTCACACCACGTCCCACCAGCGGGGACGCGTCGAAGACCCAAGAGGACGGGACGCCCATGCCTACTTTCGACACTCCCGAACCGATCCGGGCCACCGCTCATGTGGGCTGCGGGTCCGTTCAGTTCACCGCCGGTAAGCGCCTCGACACCGTCGTCGTCGTGCGGCCTGCCAATCCCAAGAAGGACAAGGACGTGCGCGCCGCTGAGCAGACCGATGTCGCGTACGCGAGCGGTGTACTGACCGTCAGCACCAGGGAACGCCGTCTCATCGGGCCCACCGGCGACGTCCATGTGACGGTCGAACTGCCCACCGGCTCGCACGTCGACGTGACCGGCGAGTGCACACAGGTGCTCGGCGAGGGCCTGCTCGGCGAGGTCCGCGTGAAGACGTCCATCGGAGACGTGCGCCTCGACGCGACCGGCCCGCTGAACCTGAAGGCGTCGCACGGCTCGATCACCGTGGACCGGGTCGAGGGCGCGGCCGAGATCACCACCAGCTCAGGCAGCCTGCGCGTCGGCCTCGTCGACGGCTCTGCCGTGCTGAAGAACTCGCATGGCACCACGACCGTCGGTGCCACGACCGGCGAGCTGCGGGTGAGCGGCGCCAACGGCGACATCGAGATCCGGCGCGCTGAGGGCTCCGTCACGGCGAAAACCGCCTACGGCGCCCTGCGCGTGGCGGAAGCGGCCGGCGGCAGCCTGCAGTTGGAGACCTCGTACGGCGCCATCGAGGTCGGCGTAAGGGAAGGCACGGCCGCGTGGCTCGACCTCCACTCGGACTCCGGGCAGGTGCGCAACGCGCTCGCCACGTCCGACGCCCCGGAGGCGGCGGAGGACACCGTCAAGATCCGTGCCCGTACCCGGTTCGGCAACATCGACATCCTGCGTGCCCGAGTCTGAGCGACGGGCACGTCGACTCACCACCCCGATCCCCTTCAGCCATCGAAAGGCAGGCCTCCATGGGTTCTGCTGTCATGCCCATGTCTTCCCGGAGTGGCGATCCGCGCTCTCCTGCCGCCGTCTCGGCCGTCGGCCTGCACAAGTCGTACGACGGCAAGACCGTCCTCGACGGCATCGATCTGCGCATCCCGGCCGGATCCGTCTTCGCGCTGCTCGGACCGAACGGCGCCGGCAAGACCACAGCCGTGCGGATCCTCTCCACGCTCGTCGCCCCCGACGGCGGGCAGGCCCAGGTCGCGGGCCACGACATCGTCACGTCGCCGGACGGGGTGCGTGCGGCGATCGGCGTCACCGGGCAGTTCTCCGCCGTCGACGGGCTCATCACCGGCGAGGAGAACATGCTCCTCATGGCGGACCTGCACCATCTGCCCAAGCGCGAGGGGCGGCGGGTCACGGCGGAGCTGCTGGAGCGGTTCGAGCTCGTCGAGGCTGCCAAGAAGCCCGCGCAGAGCTACTCCGGCGGCATGAAGCGCCGTCTCGACATCGCCATGACGCTGGTCGGCAGACCGCGGATCATCTTCCTCGACGAACCGACCACCGGCCTCGACCCGCGCAGCCGCAACACCATGTGGGGCATCATCCGCGAACTCGTCACCGACGGTGTCACCGTCTTCCTCACCACCCAGTACCTGGACGAGGCCGACCACCTCGCCGACCTCGTCGCGGTCCTCGACGACGGGAAGATCGCGGCCCAGGGGAGCCCCGGCGAGCTGAAGCGGCTCATTTCCGGCGGGCACGTGCGGTTGGGGTTCACCGACCCGGTCGCCTACGAGAGCGCGGCCGCCACGCTGCGCGCCGCCACCCGGGACGACGAGAAACTCACGCTGCGCGTCCCCAGCGACGGCAGCCAGCGCGAGCTGCGCTCCCTCCTCGACCGGCTGGACGCGGCCGGCATCGAGGCGGACGAGCTGGCCGTGCACACCCCCGACCTCGACGACGTGTTCTTCGCCCTGACGGGCCGCGCCAACGTACCCGACCAGACCAACGAGCCCAACGAGCCCAGTGAGGATGCCCGATGAGCCTGTCCCTCGCCGCCCGCGACTCCCGCACGATGCTGCGGCGCAACCTGCTGCACGCGCGGCGCTATCCGTCCCTCACCCTGAATCTGCTGCTCACGCCGATCGCGCTGCTGCTCCTCTTCGTCTACATCTTCGGCGACGTGATGAGCGCGGGCATCGGCGGCGGCGCCGACCGCTCCGCGTACATCGCCTACATCGTCCCGGGCATCCTCATGATGACCATCGGCTCGACGGTGATCGGGGCCGCGGTGTCCGTCGCCACCGACATGACCGAGGGCATCGTCGCCCGTTTTCGCACGATGTCGATCCTCCGCGGCTCCGTGATCATCGGGCACGTCGCCGGCAGCGTGCTCCAGGCCCTCGCCGGCCTGGTCCTCGTCGGCGGCGTCGCCGTGGCCATCGGCTTCCGCTCCGCGGACGCCACGCCCCTGGAGTGGCTGGCGGCGTTCGGGCTGCTCGCGCTGTTCGCCCTGGCGCTCACCTGGATCGCCGTGGCGATGGGCCTGGCGAGCCCGAACGCCGAGGCGGCCTCCAACAGCGCCATGCCGTTGATCCTCCTGCCGCTCGTCTCGAGCGCCTTCATCCCGGCCTCCACGATGCCGGGCTGGTTCCGGCCGATCGCCGAGTACCAGCCGTTCACGCCGGCCATCGAGACCCTGCGCGGGCTCCTGCTCGGCACCGCGATCGGCGACAACTGGTGGATCGCCCTCGCCTGGTGCCTGGCTCTCTGCACGCTCGGCCACTACTGGTCGAAGTCGGTCTTCGACCGCGGGCCGAAGTAGCCGGGACGGCCACCCGCGCGTGCGGCGCTCAGCGCTCGCCGCCCGGCACCCACAGCACGTCGCCGACCTCCTGGTTCGCCACGCGCGCCAGGATGAACAGGAGGTCGGACAGGCGGTTCAGGTACGTCGCCGCCAGCGGGTTCATCGTCTCGCCGTGCGTCTCGAACGCCGCCCACGTCGAGCGCTCGGCGCGGCGCACCACGGTGCACGCCTGGTGCAGCAGGGCCGCGCCCGGCGTGCCGCCGGGCAGGATGAAGCTGCGCAGCTTCTCCAGACCCTCCAGGTAGCGGTCGCAGTCCGCCTCCAGCTTGTCGATGTACTGCTGCTCGACGCGCAGCGGCGGGTACTTGGGGTCGGGGACGACCGGCGTGGACAGGTCGGCGCCGACGTCGAACAGGTCGTTCTGCACGCGCACGAGTACCTTCACGACGTCCTCGTGCAGCCCGCCGAGCGCGATCGCGGTGCCGATCGCGGCGTTCGCCTCGTTGGCGTCGGCGTACGCGCCGATCCGCGGGTCGGTCTTGGGTGCCCGGCTCATGTCGCCGAGTGCGGTGGTGCCCTTGTCGCCGGTGCGGGTGTAGATGCGCGTCAGATTGACCATGCCCTCAGGGTAGGCACGGGGCCGCCGCCGGCGCTCACGCCCTGCGGAACGCGCGCGTGCCGGCGGCCAGGGAGAGGGCCGCGAGAGCGGCGGCGACCAGCACGCCGTAGGCCATCTCCGGCGTCGCGTACCGGCCGGTGAACGCCGAGCGCACCGCGTCCACGAGGTAGCGGAACGGCATGAAGTGCGACAGCGCGTCCAGCCAGCCGGGCGCGAGCGACATCGGCAGGATCAGCCCCGACAGCAGCATCGACGGCATCGTCACGGCGTTGATCACCGGGCCGAACTCCTGCGGTGTGCGGACCTTCATGGCGAGGGTGTACGACAGCGAGGCCAGCGAGACGGTCAGGACGGCGACGAACGCCAGGCCGATCAGCACGCCCGCGAGCGGCGCGCGCAACCCCATGACGAGCGCCGCGAGGATCAGCAGGACGGCCTGGAACGTGAACAGCGCGGCGTCCCGCAGTACGCGGCCCAGCAGGAGCGCGAGGCGGCTGACGGGGGCGACGCGCATCCGGTCGACCACACCGTGGCTCTTCTCGATGATGACGGCGAAACCGCAGAAGGTGGCGCCGAACAGGCCCAGTGTGATCAGCAGCCCCGGCACCAGCACCTGCCAGGAGCCGCCGCTCGACCCCAGCGGCATGTGGGTCAGCAGGGGTCCGAAGAACACCAGGTACAGCAGCGGCGTCAGCGTGCCGAACAGCATCTGGAAGCGGGAGCGCAGCGTCTGGCGCGCGTACCTGCCGAAGACCAGGCCGGTGTCGGCGGCGAGGCGGCGCAGGGGCTCCTGTGCGCCGGCGGCGGTGTGCATCGTTGTCGTTGCGGGCGTGGTGCCGGGCATGGGGGCTCCGAGGCGAGGTGAGGAGGACGGCCGGGTCATACGGCCACGGGCGCGGCGTCGCGTTCCGCGGGGCCGCGTCCCGTGATCGCGAGGAACGCGTCCTGGAGCGAGGCGTCGATGGACCCCGCGTGCGCGAGTTTCAGGGCGGGCGGGGTGCCCTGCGCCACGACGGTGCCCTTGTCGATGACCACGAGGCGTTCCGCGAGGGCATCGGCCTCGTCCAGGTAGTGCGTCGTCAGGACGACCGTGGTGCCGTGCTCGTCGCGTACGCGCCGTACCAGGTCCCACAGGTCGGCGCGGCTGCCAGGGTCGAGGCCCGTCGTGGGCTCGTCGAGGAACAGCACCTCGGGCGTGTGGACGAGACCCATGGCGATGTCGAGACGGCGGCGCCGGCCGCCCGAGAGCGTGGCGATTGTGCTGTCCAGCAGCTCGTCGAGGCCGAGCTGCCCGGCGAGCCCGACGGCGCGCGCGGCCGCCTCCGCCCTGCCGAGGCGGTACATCCGCCCCTGCGTGACCAGCTCCTCCCGCACCGTCAGCTGCGGGTCCACGCCGCCCGACTGTGCCACGTACCCCGTGCGCGCCCGGACTCCCGCGGGGTCCGACGCGAGGTCGCACCCGGCGACCGATGCCGTGCCGCCCGTGGGCGGGAGGAGCGTGGTGAGCATGCGCAGCGTGGTCGTCTTGCCCGCGCCATTGGGCCCGAGGAACCCGAGGATCGCGCCCGCCTCGACGGACAGGTCGACGCCGCGCACCGCCTCTACCGGGCCGCGCTTCGTGGTGAACGTCCGGCTGAGGCCGGAGGTCGTGATGACTGGCATGGCTCCAGGAAAACAGAGCGAACGCAAACTTGCAATGACTTAAAAATTTGAACCATGGCAAACTTGTGGGAACCTTGCCATGGCGCAAGATGGATGCATGGAAGAGGGGCGCAGGGAGCGCAAGAAGCGGCAGACCAGGCAGCAGATCTCCGACATCGCGACCGGCCTGTTCCTGGAGCGCGGCTTCGTCACGGTCACCATCGCCGAGATCGCCGAGGCCGCCGACGTCTCCGTCAACACCGTGTACAACTACTTCCCGGCCAAGGAGGACCTGTTCCTCGACCGCGGCAAGGGCGTGGTCGAGCGGCTCTCGCGGTTCGTGCGCGGGAGGGACGTCGGCGAGTCCGCGGCGCGCGCCGTCCTGCGGGAGATGCGGGACGAGGTCGAGGCGGTGTCGCCGAGGGTGGGCCTCATCGCCGGCTACGACCGGTTCATGAAGGTCGTGCACGGTGCGCCCACCCTCAAGGCACGCCTGTGGTACATCCAGCAGGAGGCGCTGGACAACATCGAGGCGACACTGCGCGAGGAGGCCGGCGCCACGGCGGACGACCCGCTGCCACTGCTGGTGGGCGGTCAGTTGGCCTGGCTGCAGAGCACGCTGATGGGGTTCATCGGGCGCGAGATGGTCAAGTCCCGTACGCCTGACGCGGTTTCGCGGGACGCGCTGGTGCTGCTCGACGACATCGAGGAGATGTGGGGCGAGCCGGTGCTCTCGTACGCGGTGCGCACCGCCTGAACCGGCGCGCCGCGGCACGTCGGTGTGATGTCCGTCATGTGAGACGTGACGCGTGTCTCTGAACCGCCACACGGCCGCCGATGACCGCTAACCTCCGCAGAGCGCCCCACTTGTCGGCGCGCGTCAGGGAGCGACAGAGCGGCCCGGCCGTCAGGGCACGGCTGCTCGCCCGGGAGAATCGAGAGGTGTGTCGTGGCGAGGAAGCTCGCGGTCATCGGGGCAGGGCTGATGGGATCCGGCATCGCGCAGGTCTCCGCCCAGGCGGGCTGGGACGTCGTGTTGCGTGACGTCACCGACGCGGCCCTCACCCGGGGCACGGACGCCATCAAGGCCTCGTACGACCGGTTCGTCGCGAAGGACAGGATGGCGGCGGCGGACGCCGAGGCCGCGCTCGGCCGGATCACCACGACCACCGACCTCGACGCGGTGGCGGACGCGGAGCTCGTGGTGGAGGCCGTCTTCGAACAGCTCGACGTGAAGCACGAGATCTTCCGCGCGCTCGACGCGATCGTGGGGGAGGAGACCGTGCTCGCCTCCAACACCTCCGCCATCCCGATCACGAAGATCGCGGCCGGCACCACCCGCCCCGAGCGCGTCGTCGGCACCCACTTCTTCTCCCCCGTGCCGATGATGCAGCTGTGCGAGCTGGTGCGCGGCTACAAAACGAGCGACGCGACGCTCGCCACCGCGCGGGAGTTCGCCGAGTCCGTCGGCAAGACCTGCGTCGTCGTCAACCGCGACGTGGCCGGCTTCGTCACCACCCGGCTGATCTCGGCCCTCGTGGTAGAGGCGATCAAGCTCTACGAGTCGGGCGTCGCCACGGCCGAGGACATCGACCTCGCCTGCAAGCTGGGGTTCGGCCACGCCATGGGTCCGCTCGCGACGGCCGACCTCACCGGCGTCGACATCCTGCTGCACGCCGCGGGCAACATCTACACCGAGTCGCAGGACGAGAAGTTCGCACCGCCCGAGCTGATGCGCCGGATGGTGGACGCGGGTGACATCGGGCGCAAGAGCGGGCAGGGCTTCTACGAGCACTGAATTTTCGTAAGGACGGGACTTTCGTAAGCGGCGGGCACGACGACGGACCGCATCCACTCACCCGATCGAGTGAGAAGGAGGCGAGTTCGATATCGGTTCGCTTACAGGCGGCAACTTCCCGGCCCCTCGGGCAGTCAGTTGTTGCAACCGGCGCGAGGCCGAAACCGGCGCGCGCGACGCAGGCGCTGCCGGCACGCAGCGGTACGGCACTCTCGGGGAGCGCATATGCACATCAGGGGCGACCACGCCGAGCTGGTCGTCGGGGGACGCCTCGACGTCCGCAGCGCGGCGGACGCCCGAACGGTCCTGCACGCGGCCGTCGACGACGGAGTCGGCGACCTCGTGCTCGACCTGACCGGCCTCGACTCCTGGGACGCCACGGGGCTCGGCGTCATCATGGGCGCGCACCGGCGCGCCGGGAGATGCGGCCGCAGGCTCGTGCTGCGCGGCGTGCCGCCGCAGATGCAGCGCCTGCTGGTGGCCACGCGCCTGCACCGCATCCTCGCCATCGAGGGCGGGCTCGCCGCCGAGTCGCTGCCGCGCGTCTGAGACGCCGGCCCGCGCGTACGGGAAGCCGGCGTCGGGTTCGACGAGCCGGCGGTGCGCCCGGCACCGCGCTGAGCTGGGCACCCTCCTCGGCTGCCGGCAGGGCCTGCTTTTCCTGCCCCACCTGCCTCTGCTGTCCCGGGCGTTCCTGGATACAGTGCGGGGGTTCGCTGTCCGGCCCCGCACTGCCACGATCTGGGGGATTTGCCGATGGACCCGATGAGCGCGGGACCCGAGGAGCACGGGCCCGGCGAGGAGCGCAGGCCCGCCGCACTCCCGGAGCGCCGGCCGGCACGGCGCGAGGCCGCCCTGGCCGTCCCGGGGCAGCTGCCGGGCGCCCATACCTCCGCCGTGCACCCCGCCCGCACGGCCGAGCTGATATCCGGCGACTTCCTCGTCACGGTCAACCCGGTGGACGGCAGCGAGATCGAGCCGTGCGCGCCGGGGCAGCACCCCGGTCCGCCGGTGCGGCGCGACGCACACGAACGCGCGGCCCTGCGGCGTGCGGGACGGCCCTCCGTGCCGCCGGGGCCCGCGGCACCGCCGCTGCCGCTGCTGGAGCGGGAGGCCGAACACGACCAGCTCGTCAGCCTGCTGGGCCGCGGGCGCTCCATACGCCTGCTCGGCGTCCCCGGTTCGGGCCGCAGCGCGCTGCTCGACGCCGTCGCCGCACGCTGTGCGACCCTCGCGCCCGACGGGCTGATACGCCTGAACGGCTACCGCCGCACCGCGACCGACCTGCTCCACGAGCTCTACGCGACGGTCTTCGGCTCGCCCGCGCTCCACCGGCCGCACCGCGTCGAACTCCTCGCCGCTGTGCGGGAGATAGGCGCCGTCGTCCTCGTGGACGACCTGGAGATCGGCGGGGAGGCGCTGGACGACCTGCTGTCCGCCACCCCCGAGTGCGCCTTCCTGTTCGCCGTGACGCCCGACGTGCCCGCCCCGTCGCCCGGCGCGGGCGTGGAGGACGTTCTGCTGGCGGGCCTCGGCCGCGCCGCATCCCTCGACATACTCGAACGGGCCGTCGAGCGGCCGCTGACGGAGGCGGAGAAGAACTGGGCAGGCGACCTCTGGTTCGAGTCCGAGGGCCTGCCCCTGCGGTTCGTCCAGGCCGGGGCGCTGCTGCGGCAGCGCGACCGGCTCAGGGCCGCGCCGAAGCGGTTCGACGAGTTCGAGGCGTTCACCGGGCATGCCGAGCATCCGGAAGGGCCCGCGGCCACGGCCGCCGAGACCCCGTTCGACCCGGCCTTCGACACCGCGCCGGGCGCGGACGGCGGGCAGGACGTCCCACTGCCCAGTCTCGGCGAGGGAGCGGCGCCGGCCGGCCTGCTCGCCTCCCGGCTCAGCGAGTCCGCGCGCGAGACGCTCCGCTTCGCGGTGGCGCTCGGCGGCGAGGTGCCGCACCAGGCACACCTGCCCGCGCTGGTGGGCGACACCCACGCCGACGCCGCGCTCGGCGAACTCCTCGCCTGCGCGCTGCTCACCCCCGTCGGCGGCCGCTACCGCCTCGCGCCCGGCGTCGCCGCGCAACTGCTCGCGTACGGCTACGGGGACGACGCGGCCGGGCACGCGCGCGCCGCCGCCGAGCACTACACCTGGTGGACGGGGCACCCCTCCGTCACCGCCGAGCGTGTCGCACAGGAGGGCGACGCGGTGCTCGCCGCGATGGGCCCGCTGGTGCCCGACGCGGCCGGCACCGCCGTGCGGCTGGCGCGCAGCGCAGCGCCCGTGCTCCTCGCCGGGCTGCGCTGGGGGCTGTGGGAGAAGGCGCTGCGGGCCGGGCAGGGCGCGGCACGCGCGGCGGGCGAGGTCGCCGAGGAGGCGTACTTCCACCACGAGCTCGGCGTACTCGCGCTGTGCGCGGGCAACCTCGACAGGGCGCGGGCCGAACTGGAGGCGTCCATCGGCATGCGCGGCATCGTCGCCGACAAGAGCGGCACGGTGGCCGGCAGGCGGGCGCTCGCGCTCGTGTCCGACCTGGAACTCGGCACGATGCCCGTGGCCCTGACGCCGCGTCCGGCGAACTCCTACGAGACGCAGCCGCACGAGACGCAGCCCACGCCGATCGTGGCGGCCCTGCCGTCCGGTGCGGCCGAGACCGCGCCGCTGCGGGAGCCGGTGGTGTCAGGTCCCGTGCCGCGTCCGCGCGGCGGGCGAAGGCTCATCGGCGGCGCGAAGCGCAACATGGTCGCCGCGGGCGCTGGGGCGGTGCTCGCCGCGGTGATGGGCACGGTCGTGACCCTGGGCATGGCGTCGGACGACAGCCCGCAGTCCACCCACACGGCGACGGAGCAGTCGGATCCCGAGGGCGACGGGCTCCCGCCGCAGGAGCCGGCGACGGACGCGCCGCGGGCGACGCACTCGCACGCGACGCCGTCCGACGGCGGCGCCGGCCTCGTCCCGTCGTCGCCGTCCGCATCGGGGCCGTCAGGCGCCGTGTCGTCGCCCGGGGCCGGCGGCGGAGCGCCGGGCGGGTCGTCGCACTCGCGAACGGGCACCGGCACCACGACGGGCGGCGGGGATTCCGGTTCGCCGTCCGGGACCGGCGGCAGCACGTCGACGTCGCCCGGTACGCCGTCCTCGTCCTCGCCGACAGGCGGCTCGCCGACGTCGCCGTCGACCTCCCCGAGCGGCTCCACCTCGCCCTCCACGTCGCCCACCCCGACGTCACCGCCGCCGAGCAGCACGTCCCCCTCGAACACGGTCTCCGGCGGGGGACAGGCGCAGTCGGCGCAGTCGGCGCAGTCGGCGCAGTCCGCGTCGGCCTCGCGGTCCGCGCAGTGACGTCCGCCGCCCGCCGGGGTGCCCGGCGGGCGGTCCGGCGGGCGGTCCCGCGGATCAGAACAGGCGGAGCTTGTCGTCCTCGATGCCGCGCAGCGCGTCGTAGTCGAGCACCACGCAGCCGATGCCGCGGTCCGTCGCCAGCACCCGCGCCTGCGGCTTGATCTCCTGCGCCGCGAACACGCCCTTCACCGGCGCCAGATGCGGGTCGCGGTTCAGCAGATCGAGGTAGCGCGTCAACTGCTCCACACCGTCGATCTCGCCCCGCCGCTTGATCTCCACCGCGATCGTGCCGCCGTCGCCGTCCCTGCAGAGGATGTCCACGGGGCCGATCGCCGTCGGGTACTCGCGGCGGATCAGGCTGTAGCCCGTGCCCAGGGTCTCGATGCGGTCCGCGAGCAGCTCCTGCAAGTGGGCCTCCACGCCGTCCTTGATCAGGCCGGGGTCCACGCCGAGTTCGTGCGAGGAGTCGTGCATGACCTCCTCCATGGTGATGATCAGTTTCTCGCCCGCTTTGTTGACGACGGTCCAGACGCCGTCGGCCTGCTTGAGCGTGCAGGGCGGCGACATCCAGTTGAGGGGCTTGTACGCACGGTCGTCGGCGTGGATCGACACGCTGCCGTCGGCCTTGACCAGGATGAGGCGTGGAGCGGACGGAAGGTGGGCGGTGAGCCGGCCCGCGTAGTCGACGGAGCAGCGGGCGATGACGAGACGCATGGTCCGCAACGCTACTCGACTGCTGTCCCAGGACGCGATTCGCCCCACAAGCCCCGTTCCGCTGTGGCCGGTTGTGCTCCCATCTGCCTGGTGCGTGCCTGGCGGCGCGCCTAACGTGTAAGCAGGAGGTCGCCAGTCGTGCACTCTGCGTCGTCCCCGGCCTCCAGTCCCTGCCCGTCAGACCTCGATCGCGGGGTCGCGAGAGGAGAACCCATGTCGCTCGACGTCTCACCGGCGCTCTTGGAGCAGGCTGAGCGAGGTGAGGTCGACGAAGCCGACTTCGTCGACTGCGTACGGACCTCCCTGCCCTACGCGTGGGAGATGATCAGCTCACTGGTGGCCCAGCTGAAGGTCGACGGCGGCGAGTTCGCCGACAACCAGACGCCCCCGCCGGACGAGCACGCACGAGGTCAGCTGCTGCGCGCGCTCGCGAGTGACTCCATACGGGGCGCGCTCCAGCGCCACTTCGGAGTGCGTCTCGCGTTCCAGAACTGCCACCGCGTGGCGGTCTTCCCGCTGGATCCGTCGGTCGACGAGCGGCTCTCCCGCTTCACGTCCGTGCGGGCCCAGCTGCTCAACCAGTCGCCCGAACTGAGGGACTGCTGACGGGCACGCAGCCGCGTTCCCGGCGGCGCGGCCGCCTCGCACCGGAGGGGGTGATCGGTGCGGGGCGGCCCGCGGCGGCCCGCACCGCGCGGGCCGGTGGGCCCGCCACGCGCCGCGCGCGGGCGCGCACGCCGGTGTGACCGGTCGGTGACCCACTGGATTCGGCCAGGCCTTGCGTGCCCCACAAACCCCCCACGTCACACCAGTTGCGGCAGGACCTCGGCGCCCAGGCGCCGCACGTTCTCCTCGGTGGCGGCAAGGTCGCCCGACCCCTCCACCATCAGGGCGAAACGCGTGACGCCCGTACGCTCCGACGTCGCGGCGAGCCGGTCGGCGGCCAGCCGGGGCGGCCCGACCGGATGCAGCGCGCACAGCAGCTCGGTGTAGTCGTGCGGGTCACGCATCGAACGCCGCCTTCCGTCCACGGTGGTGTGGGCGCCGAGCCCCTGGCGCAGCCAGCCGGGCATCGCCTTGAGGAGTACCTCCGTGGCCTCCGCACGGTTGTCCGCGAGCTGCGCCACCCCCACGGAGACGTGCGCGCCCCCGGGGTCGTGCCCCGCCTCGCGCGCGTGCCTGCGCCAGAGGGCGACCATGCCGGCCTTCTCCTCGTCGTCGGCGTGCATGCCGAGCAGCATCGGCAGGCCGCGCTCGGCCGCCAGCCGCACGCTCCTCGGCGACGTGCACGCCACCACCACCTCGGGGCCCGGCACGTCGAGCAGCTCGTCCGGGCGCGGTACGACGGGCACCTCGCGGAATGCGAAGCGCGGGCCGAGCGCGTCGACCCTGGGCTCGCGCAGCCACCGCAGCAGCAGGTCGAGTGCCTCGGGGAAGTCGCGCTCGAAGGCGGCGAGACCGGCTCCGAACACCTCCAGGTCGACCCAGGGCCCGCCCCGGCCGACGCCGAGCGAGAACCGGCCGTCGGAGAGCACGTGCAGCAGTGCCGCCTGCTCGCCGAGCGTCACCGGATGCGTGTTCGGCAACACGCTGACGGCCGTACCCACCCGGATGCGCCGCGTCCTTCCGAGCAGCAGACCGGCGAGCGTCACGGCCGAGGGGCAGACGCCGTACGGGACGAAGTGGTGCTCGGCCAGCCACACGTCGTCGAGCCCCGCGTCCTCCACGGCCTGCGCCGTACGTACGGCTCGGTGCAGCGCCTCGCCCTGTCCCTGCCCGGGGAACTGCGCTGCCAGCACAAACGTCCCCAGGCGCGTTCTCGTACGGGTCTCGTTCCCCACACGCATCGCCTTCGCCTCCTCGCGGCCGAAGCGGCTCCCCTCTCCCGGCAGTAACGCCTGACACGTGCCAAAGGCACGGCTGAGGACCAAGATCTTGCGATTGTCCGGTAATTGCCCCCTGTTTGTGGCGAAAAGGGCACCATGGCGCCGCCCGGCCGTGCCGCCGTGCGCCCTCGGCCCGTAACGGAGCCCTTACGCTGGAACGCAGTCCTGCCAGTCCTGCCGTACGCCCCGTGAGGTGCCTCATGTCCCCACGTCGCAACCGCCCACGAGGCGGCGAGATGCCGACCGACCGGGGCGGCGGCGACGCGGGCAGCCGGTACGGCGGGTTCCAGCGGACCGAGTCGTGGCAGGGCGAGGACTGGGCCGTGCGCCACGTGGCGGGGGCCAGCGCGGCCGGCAAGCGCTACCGGTGCCCCGGCTGCGACCAGGAGATCCCGTCGCACGTGCCGCACGTCGTGGCCTGGCCCGAGTACGGCGGCGTCGACGACAGGCGCCACTGGCACCAGTCGTGCTGGAACGCGAAGGACCGGCGCGGCGCCCGCGTCCAGCGCTCCAGGAACGCGCCACGCTACTGACGCGCTGCCACGGACGCCCCGCTACGGACGCCCCGCGCGCCGCTCGGCGGCCGCGGCCTCAGACGTCCCGCCGGTCCAGGGCCACATACGCCCCGGCCATCGCCACGGCGACGACCGCGAGCAGGATCCACAGCGACACCCAGCCGCTCGGCTGCGACCCGTTGGCGAAGCCGTCGAACGCGCCGTAGAAGGACACGAGCTGGCTCGGGATCGAGTAGTTCAGCAGCACCGACCTGACGCCGCTGAGGGGCGTGGGCAGGAACATCGCGACGACCAGGGGCAGCAGCACGATCCCGAGCATCGCCGTGACCGCGCCCGCCGCGTGCTTCACCATCGCGCCCACGGCCAGCGAAAGGACCCCGAGCAGCGCCATGTAGACGCTCACCCCGACCGTCGCGGGCGCCCACACCAGCGGGGCCGGGTTCGGCGAGTCGAGGATCACCACCTCGAAGATGCCCGCGATCACGGTGAGGACCAGCGTCAGGGCGAAGACCAGGCAGAAGTACACCGCCGTCTTGGCCGCCAGCACCCGGGCGCGGCTCGGGCAGGCCGTCAGGGTCGTGCGGATCAGGCCGGTGGCGAACTCGGACGAGAACGACAGCGCCCCGAGCGTGATCACGCAGACGGTGCCGAGCAGCACACCGAAGAAGCCGTACGCGAGCGGCGGGTCGCCCTGCGGGCCGGGGGTGTCGCTCCGTACCGCCCACGGGATCACCGTGCCCACGCCGAGCACCACGACGACCAGCGCGCCGAGCGTCCACATCGTGGAGCGCACGGACCGCATCTTCGTCCACTCGGCGAGGATCGCGTCCCCGAGGTGCGCCCTGCGCACCTCGATGGGCGACACGTAGCCGCCCGCGTCCTGGGGGGTGGCGGCGTGCGGCGGGTACGGGGTCGAGGGGGTGTTCAACGCGTGTCCTCGTTCGTGGCGTGCTGCTGCCGCGGGCCGTGGGGTGCCCGGCCCGGCGGCGGGGGTGCGTACCAGCCCTGCTGCGGCACCTCGGGCACCTCGGGCGGCCCGGGTACACCGTCGAGCGGCTGCCCGTCGTCCTCGGGGTGCGTGAACCCAGCGAGCTCGTCGTCGGTCGAGCGGTAGTCGACCACGTCCTGCGTCAGACGCATGTACGCCTCTTCGAGGGAGGCGTGGTGCGGCGAGAGCTCCCACAGCCTGATGTCAGCCTTGTGCGCGAGGTCGCTGATGCGGGGCAGCCCGATCCCCGTGACGCGCAGCGCTCCGTCCGGCTCCGCCAGCGCCCTGCCGCCCGCCTCCGCGACGGCCGCGATCAGCTCTCCCCGGCGTCCGGCGGCGTCGTCGGCGAGCCGCACGCGCGCGAAGTCCGCCGAGTTGCGCGAGATGAACTCGCGCACGCTCATGTCGGCGAGCAGCCTGCCCCTGCCGATCACGAGCAGGTGGTCCGCCGTCACCGCCATCTCGCTCATCAGGTGCGAGGAGACCAGGACCGTGCGGCCCTCGGCGGCGAGCCGCTTCATCAGCGTGCGGACCCAGTAGATGCCCTCGGGGTCGAGGCCGTTGACCGGCTCGTCGAACAGCAGCACCTGTGGGTCGCCGAGCAGCGCGGCGGCGATGCCGAGCCGCTGCCCCATCCCCAGCGAGAACCCCTTGGAGCGCTTGCCCGCCACGTCGCGCAGGCCCACCACGTCGAGCACCTCCTCGACCCTGGAGGCCGGGATGCCGGACAGCTGGGCGAGCGAGAGCAGGTGGTTGCGCGCGCTGCGCCCGCCGTGCACGGCCTGCGCGTCGAGCAGCGCGCCCACCTTGCGGGGCGCGTTCGGCGACTGCCTGAACGGCAGGCCGCCGACGGTGACGGTGCCGCTCGTCGGCCGGTCGAGGCCGACGATCATGCGCATCGTCGTGGACTTGCCCGAGCCGTTGGGACCGAGGAAGCCCGTCACGTGCCCGGGACGCACCTCGAAGGTGAGGTCGTGAACGGCGGTCTTGGCGCCGAAGCGCTTGGTCAGGCCGGCGGCCTCGATCATCTCCAGCCCCATCGACGGTCGGTACTCGCACCAGCGAGGATATCCGTACGGGCGCGGAACGGGCCAAGCCCGACCACGCGGGCCCGCGCCCGCGTCCCGCGCCCGCACTCAGCGCGCGTGATCCGCTACGCGTCGCGGTTGCGCAGCACCAGGTAGCCCCCGATCAGCGCCGCGACCACCCACGCGCACATGATCCCGAGGCCGCCCCAGGGGCCGTAGGAGCCGCCGCCCCCGTTCGTGGCGTCCGGCACTACCTGAAGGATCTTCTGCCCGGCCTGGTCGGGGAAGTAGTGGGCGACGTCCTTGGCCTTCGGCACGGCCGCGAGGATGTTGGACACCAGGAAGAAGAACGGCATCAGGATCCCCAGCGACAGCATGGAGCTGCGCAGCATCACCGTGATGCCCATGGAGAAGAGCGCGATCAGGCACATGTAGAGCCCGCTGCCGATCACCGCGCGCAGCACGTTCGGCTCGCCGATGGTGGTGCTGTGGTCGCCGAGCAGCGCCTGGCCGATGAAGAACGCGACGAAGCCGGTGAGCAGCCCGACGACCAGCGCGAGCAGCCCCGCCACGCCGATCTTGCTGAACAGGAACGTCGCCCGCTTCGGCACGGCGGCCAGCGAGGTGCGGATCATGCCCGAGGAGTACTCGGAGCCGACCACCAGCACTCCGAAGACCACCATCGCGAGCTGGCCGAGGACCATGCCGGCGAAGCTGGTGAACGTGGGGTCGAAGGTCGCCTGTGAGGCGTCCGAGAGGTCGCCGAAGGTCGAGTTGGAGACGGCGGAGATCACGCCGCCGATCGCCACGGTCGCCAGGAACACGCTGATCAGCGTCCACGTCGTGGACGAGACCGTGCGGATCTTGGTCCACTCGGACTGGAGGACCGCCGCTGCGGATGCCATCGCTCAGATCTCCTTGTCGCGGCGGCCGTCGTGCCCGCCCTGGTTCCAGCCCTGCCCCCAGGCGGGCTGCGGGGCCTCCTGCTGCCCCCAGCCGCCCCCGGGCGGCTGCTGACCGCCCGGCTCCTCGCCGCCGGTGTGCGCGTGGTACTCCACCGACTCGGCGGTCATCTGCATGAAGGCCTCTTCGAGCGACGCGCGCTGCGCGCTCAGCTCGTGCAGGACGATCCGGTGCTCGGCCGCCAGCTCGCCCAGGCGCTCCGTCTCGGCGCCGTCGATCTCCAGCGCCCCACTGCCGGCCTCGGTCACCGTGTAGCCCGCGTCCCGCAGGACCTCGCGCAGCTGCTCGGGCTGCGGCGATCGCAGACGCGCGTAGCTGCGCGAGTTCTGGTGGATGAAGTCCGCCATCGACGTGTTCGCGAGCAGCCGGCCCTGGCCGATGACGATGAGGTGGTCGGCCGTCAGCGCCATCTCGCTCATCAGGTGGCTCGACACGAAGATCGTGCGCCCCTCGGCGGCCAGGGCCTTCATCAGGTTGCGGATCCAGTGGATGCCCTCGGGGTCGAGGCCGTTGACCGGCTCGTCGAACATCAGGATCTCGGGGTCGCCGAGCAGCGCGGAGGCGATGCCGAGGCGCTGCCCCATGCCGAGCGAGAACCCCTTCGACTTCTTCTTCGCGACGGCCGTGAGCCCGACCATGTCGAGCACCTCGTCGACCCGGCGCCGCGGGATGCGGTTGCTCTGGGCCAGGCACAGCAGGTTGTTGTAGGCGGTACGCCCGCCGTGCATCGCCTTGGCCTCGAGCAGCGCGCCGATGTGCTTCAGCGGGTCCGGCAGGTCGTGGTAGCCGTGGCCGTTGATGCGGACCGAGCCGCTCGTCGGGTTGTCGAGGTCCAGCATCATGCGCATGGTGGTGGACTTGCCGGCGCCGTTCGGCCCCAGAAAACCCGTCACCACGCCTGGTCGCACCTGAAAGGACAGGTGATCGACCGCCAGCTTGCGGCCGTAGTGTTTCGTGAGCCCCTCGACCTCGATCATGCTGGCCAACCTAGAGGGGCGCAAAGCCCCCCGCCACCGGGGTGGCGAGGGGCTGACAGAACTGTTACCGAACGGTCCGCGTACCGTGCCCGGATCAGCGGGACTGCTGCGCCGGCACGCCGCGGGAGACCGGCTCCTCGTCGGCGGGCGTACCGGCCGCGGCCACCGCGGCACCCGTCAGCGACGCGAGCATCTCACGGACGTTCGTCAGCTGCGCGTTGATCGAGTCGCGGCGGTTGGTCAGGGCCGCGAGCTCGCGCTCCGAGTCGCTGCGGATGCGGTCCGCCTTGGCGTTCGCGTCCGCGACGATGTCCTCGGACTGGCGCTGCGCGGTCTCCACCGTCTGGCGGGCCCTGCGCTCCGCGTCCGTACGCAGCTTCTCGGCCTCAAGGCGCAGCTGCTCGGCGCGGTGCTCGATCTCCGCCAGGCGCTTCTCCGCCTTCGCCTGACGCGACGCCAGGTCGCGCTCGGACTGCTCGCGGCGCTTGGCCAGGTTCGTCTCGAAGTCCGCGGCGGCCTGGGCGGCCTTGGCCCGCGTCTCCTCGAACAGGGCCTCCGCCTCGTCGCGCTTGGACTGCGCGTCCTTCTGCGCGTCGGCACGCAGCGTGGTCGCGTCGCCCTTCGCCTTGTCGACGATGCGGACGCCCTCGTCCTCCGCCTTCGACTTGCGCTCGGCGGCGAACGACTCCGCGTCGTTGCGCACCTGCTGGGCCGCCGACTCGGCGAGCTCACGGTGCTGCTCGGCGGCCCTGCGCGCCTCTTCACGCAGGTCCTTCGCCTCCTCCTCGGCGAGGCGGAGGATCTTCTCGACGCGCGCGCCGAGCCCGGCGTACGACGGCTCGGCGTCGTTGACCTGGGCCTGGGCGTTCTGCGTCTCGAGGTGGAGCTCCTCGATGCGCTTTTCCAGAGAGGTGATACGGGACAGCGCGCTGTCCCGGTCGGCGACGAGTTTGGTAATGCGGTCGTCCACCTGACCGCGGTCGTAACCACGCCGCACGAGCTCGAAGCCGAAGGGTGAGGAAGTGTCGCTCATGGGGTTCCTGTCGAAAGAGACCGGTGAGGTGATAGGGGGAATCCTAGGGGCCTGTACGGCGTGTCAACGCGTCGATGCGGCTTTGGTATGCAGAATGTCCAGCCTTTTGAGTGGTTCGCTCCTGACTACCCGTCCGAAGGCTTACCATTCGAACGCGTCGGCCCGGCCGTGGCGCCCGCCTTGACGGTGCCGTCCTTGCCGGAGCCGCCCGGGCCCTCGAACGACTCGAGTGCTTCGAGCACGTCCTGGACCCGCGAGATCTCGGTCTGGATGTCCGCGCGCCTGCGCGCCAGGATGTCGAGCTCGTGCTTGCCCTCCGAGACCATCCTTTCGGCGTCCCGGCCGGCTTCCGCACGCAACTGCTCGGCCTCCCTGACGAGTCCGGCCTTCTTCTGCTCGGCCTCCTTGAGCAGGCCCTCGGCCTTCTTCACCGCGGCGATCCTGACCTTGCTCGCCTCCGAATCGGCAGCGGCGAGCACCTCCTTGGCCTTCTGCTCGGCCTCGGCGCGCTGCTCGTTCGCCGCCTTCATCAGAGTATCCACCCGCTCGCCGACCGTCTTCAGCTGCTCCGAGGTTTCCCTCCTCGCCCGCTCGTGCAGCTCCTCGATCTCGGCGTCCACCCGGGCACGCGCCTCCTCGGCGCGCTCCCGCAGCGCGGCGGCATCCCCCCGCGCGCCCACCAGCAATTCGTCGGCGTCCGTACGCGCCCGCTCCACGGCCGTGTTGCCCTCGACGGTGGCCTCCGCGGTGATGCGCTCGGCCTCCTTGCGTGCCGCGCCGACCATGGCGTCAGCGCCCGCCTCCGCCTCGGTGGCGACGCGCAGCGCCTCCTCCTGGGCCGCCTTCATGAGCTGGTCGGCCTGTTCCGCCGCGTCCGAGCGGCGCTTGGAGGCGTCCTTGCGCGCCTCGTCGAGCACCCGGTCGGCCTCGGCCTGCGCCTCGGCGCGCAGCCGCTCGGCCTCCGCCTCGCCGTCGGCCCTGATCTGCTCGGCCTCGGCGCGCATGCGCTCCGCGGCCTGCCTGGCCGAGCCGACCGTACCCGCCGCCTCCGCGCGCATGCGCTCCGTCTCGGCGGTCGCCTCCGTGACGAGGCGGTCCGCCTGCGCGGCAGCCTCGGTACGCATGCGGTTCGCGTCGTCGCGCGCCTCGGCGCGGGTGCGGGAGGCGTCCGTCTCCGCAGACGCGCGCGCCTGAGAGGCCTCGGTCCGCAGCCGCTGTGCGTGCTCCGTGGCCTCCGCGCGGAGCCGGTCCGCCTCGGCAGCCGCCTCGTTGACGGTCTGTTCGACGAGGGCCTGCGCCGCGTCCGACTCCTCCTGGGCGCGCGTACGGATGCGGTTCGCGTCCTCGGTGGCGCGCTCGCGCTCCGCGTGGGCGTCGGCCCGCAGCCGCTCGGCCTCCTCCTGCGCCTCCGTGCGCGTGCGCTCCGCCGCGTGCTCGGCGGCCGAGCGCAGCCCGGAGATCTCCTGCTCCGCCTGGTCGTGCAGGCCCGCGACGGAGTCCCGCACCTGCTGCGCCGTCTGCTCGGCCGCCGCGACCGTCTCCGTCGCGCCGCGGTCGGCCTCCTCGGCCAGCCGCCGTGCCTCGGCCTGCGCCTCCTCGACGCGCTTGCGTGCTGCGGCGAGCAGTTCCTCGCTCTGCTCGCGTGCGTGCTCGCGCTCGCGCCCCGCCTCGCCGCGCGCCGAGTCCAGCAGCTCCTCGGCCTCGCGGCGGCGCCGCGCCGCCTCCTCCTGGGCGGCCGACAGCGCCTCGGCCGCCTCCGTGCCCACCCGCTCGGCGGCGGCCGCCGCCTCGCTCCTGATCCGGTCGGCGCTCTCCTGCGCCTCGGTCTTGAGCCGCTCGGCCTCGGCCGCCGCGTCGGAGCGCAGCCGCACCGCCACGTTCTCCGCCTCCGCGCGGGACGCGGACGCGTCGGACGCCGCCTCCGTGCGCAGCCGCTCCGCCTCCTGCTCGGCCTGGTCGCTCAGCGACCTGGACCGCTCCGCGGTCTCGGACCGCAGGCGCTCCGCCTCCTCGGCGGCCTCGCGGCGGATGCGCTCGCTCTCCTCGCGGGCCTCCGCGAGCGCGGACTCGGCGGCCTCCACGCGCTCTTCCGCCTCCGAGTGGAGCCGTGTCAGCTCGCCGGCGGCCTCGGCCTTGCGCGCCTCGACGCCGCGCTCGGTCTCCTCGCGCAGCCGGGCCGCGGCCTCCTCGGCCGCGGTCTTCGCCGCCTCGGCCTGCTCCTCGCCCTCGGCGCGCAGCCGGTCGGCCTCCGCGCGCGTGCGCTCCAGGGTCTCCTCGGCCTGCCTGCGCAGCGTCGTGGCGCGTTCGATGGCCTCCGTGCGCACCCGCTCGCTCTCGGCGCTCGCGGCCGAGCGCAGCTCGTCGGCGTCGGCCCTGGACTTCGTCAGCAGCTCCTCGGCCGACCCGGCGGCCTCCTCGATCTGCTGGACGGCCTCCCTGCGGGCCTCGCTCCTGATCTGCTCGCCCTCGGCGACCGCCTCGGAGCGCAGCTGCTCGGCCTCGCCGCGCAGCCGGCGCGCCTCCTCCTGCAGCTCGACCGTCTTGGCGCGGTACTCCTTGGTGTCGTCCTTGGCGGCGCCCTTGAGCTGGTCGGCGGCCTCAGCGGCCTCCGCGCGCAGCCGGTCCGCCTCGGCGGCGGCCTCGCGGCGGATCCGCTCGGCCTCCTCGCCCGCCTTGCGCCGGGTGCCCTTGGCGTCGTCGGACGCCTTGGTGAGGACCTCGTCCGCGGTACGGGCCGCCTTGGCGAGCTGCGCGGCGGTGTCCTCGGCGGCCGCCGAGCGGGCCTTCTCCCCGGCCTCGGAGACGAGCTTGTCGGCCTCAGCTCGCGCGTCCGCGAGTACCTGCTCCGCCTCCGCCTTCGCGGCCTCGGCCTCCTCGGTCGCCTCGCCGACGAGACGCGCGATCTCCGCCTTCGCCGTGCGGGTGCGCTGCTCGTTCTGCGACTCGGCGTCCGCGAGGCGCTTGGCCGCGTCCTCTTTGGACTCGGCGGCGAGCTTGTCGGCCTCCGCGCGTGCTTCCCGCAGCCGCTCATCGGCCGACTGGACGCGCTGCTCCGCCGCCTTGCCCAGCTCGGCGGCCTGCCGGCGGGCCTGGTCGGACTCGGCTGCCGTCGTCGTGCGCAGCTGCTCGGCGTGGCTCGTGGCCTCCTGCGCCTGGGTCGAGGCGGCGTTCAGCAGCCGTTCCGCGTCCCTGCGGGCGCGCAGCAGCAGGGCCTCCGCCTCGCCGCGCGCCGTCTCCGCCTCGGCGGTGAGGCGCTGCCTGGCCTCGTCGGCCACCCGTGCGGCCTCGGCGCGCGCCGCCGACAGGGACTGCTCGGCCTCGGCGCGCGACTCCTCCATGAGCCTGCGCGCCTGCGACTCGGTACGGGCGCGCAGCTGCTCGGCCCAGGCCACGTTCTCGTTGACGTGCGACTCGACGGTCTGCCTGCGCTCGGCGAGCTCCTGGTCGAGGCGCTGGCGCCGCTGCACGGCCTCCTCGTGCAGCTCGGCCTGGAGGCGGGCCTGGTGCTCCGCGTGCTCCTGGAGGATGCGCTGCGTCTGGGCGCGCGCGTCCCGCAGCTCGCGCTCGGCGTCCGAGCGCAGCTGGTCGGCCTGCATCTGGGCGTTGCGGAGCATCTGTTCCGCCTGGTAGCCCAGATCGGCGCCGTCATAGGAGGAGGGCCTCATCGCGAGGTTGCGGCGCGCCTCGTGGAGCTTGGCGCGCAAGACCTCGACCTGGTAACCGAGGTCCTCGGCGTGCTGGACGGCCTTCTCCCGCGCGGTCCGCAGCCGGTCCATCTCGGCTTCGATCCGCGAGAGCTGGTCGTCAGCCCGGTGGCTCTCCTGGCGTTCGTAGCCCCGCACTGCGCGGTCCCATCCGTCCCCTGGTCGCAACTCTGCTGAGCGAGCGCCGTCCTAGGTGAACGGCCCCCCGGGGGAATGGTGTCAGATCATCGGTGGGGGCGCCGCCCCGGCCCGGCCCCGGCCCGGCCCACTCTACCGGGCCCGGGACACGCGAAGTCAGTGCTCCGTGGCGGAGGTGACCAGTTCCGTGAGGACTCCGTGGCAGTCCTTCGGGTGAAGAAAGGTGATACGTGAGCCCATCGTGCCCGTCCTGGGCTCGTCGTACAGGACGCGGACGCCCTTGTCCCTGATGGCCTCGGAGTCGCTGTCGACGTCCCCGGTGCCGAACGCGATGTGGTGGACGCCCTCCCCGTGCCTGGCCAGCCACTTGCCCACGGCCGAGTCCTCCCGCACGGGTTCGAGTAGCTGGAGGTACGACGAGCCGCCGTCCGATGTGCCGTTGATGCGGAGCATGGCCTCCCGCACGCCCTGCTCCTCGTTGACCTCGGTGTGGAGGACCTCGAAGCCGTACGTCGAGCGGTAGAACTCGACGTTCGTGTCCAGGTCGTGGCAGGCGATTCCGATGTGGTCGATGCGCGTCAGCATCCGCCAAGTCCAGCGCGGTACGGCCGGTGACGCAACGTGCGCGCCGTCACACGGACCGGCCGGTGACCGATGTCCGTGCCCGCCGCTACATTGGAAGTTAACCGTCGTTCACACTGTCAGGGACCTTCAGGGCCGGCCGGCGGCCGGGCCGCACGCAAAGGGGATCGTGCTCATGTCCGGATCGAACACCACCACGTCAGTGATCGTCGCGGGCGCCCGCACGCCCATGGGGCGGCTGCTCGGCTCGCTCAAATCCTTCTCCGGGGCGGATCTCGGCGGCTTGGCGATCAAGGCCGCGCTGGAGCGTGCCGGCGTCGGGCCCGAGCAGGTCGACTACGTGATCATGGGGCAGGTGCTGCAGGCCGGCGCCGGCCAGCTGCCCGCCCGCCAGGCCGCCGTCAAGGCCGGCATCCCCATGACCGTGCCCGCACTGACGATCAACAAGGTCTGCCTGTCCGGGCTCGACGCGATCGCCATGGCCGACCAGATGATCCGCGCCGGCGAGTTCGACATCGTGGTCGCCGGCGGCCAGGAGTCCATGACCAACGCGCCGCACCTGCTGCCGAAGTCCCGCGAGGGGTACAAGTACGGCTCCCTCGAAGTGCTGGACGCCATGGCGCACGACGGCCTGACCGACGCGTACGAGGACATCCCCATGGGCGCCTCGACGGAGAAGCACAACACCCGCCTCGGCATCGAGCGCGCCCCGCAGGACGAGTTCGCCGCCAGGTCCCACCAGCGTGCGGCGGCCGCGCGCAAGAACGGCGTGTTCGACGCCGAGATCGTGCCGGTCGAGGTCCCCCAGCGCAAGGGCGAGCCGGTCCTCGTCTCGGCCGACGAGGGCATCCGCCCGGACACCACGGCCGAGGGCCTCGCCAGGCTGCGCCCCGCCTTCTCCGCGGACGGCACGATCACCGCGGGCAGCTCGTCGCAGATCTCGGACGGCGCCGCGGCCGTCGTCGTCATGAGCAAGGCCAAGGCCGAGGAGCTCGGGCTCTCCTGGCTGGCCGAGATCGGCGCGCACGGCAACGTCGCGGGGCCCGACAACTCCCTCCAGTCCCAGCCGTCCCACGCGATCGAGCACGCGCTCGGCAAGGAGGGCATCGGCGTGGGCGACCTCGACCTCATCGAGATCAACGAGGCGTTCGCCGCGGTCGCCGTACAGTCCATGAAGGACCTGGGGGTGTCGCCCGACCTGGTGAACGTCAACGGCGGCGCGATCGCCCTCGGCCACCCGATCGGCATGTCGGGCGCCCGCCTCGTGCTCCACCTCGCGCTGGAGCTGAAGCGGCGCGGCGGCGGCGTCGGCGCGGCCGCGCTGTGCGGCGGCGGCGGCCAGGGCGACGCGCTGATCGTGCGCGTGGCGAAGTAACGCGCGGGCGGGTAACGCGCGGCGAAGTGACACGGAACACGGGAGGACCCGGGCAGTGGTGGACGTCTCCGAGCTCGTGACGCAGGCCAGGGCGGGCAGGCCCCGCGCGGTGGCCCGGCTGATCTCCCTTGTCGAGGGGGCATCGCCGCAGCTGCGCGAGGTGATGGCGGCCCTCGCACCGCTCACCGGCGGTGCGTACGTGGTGGGTCTCACGGGCTCGCCCGGCGTCGGCAAGTCCACGTCGACGTCCGCCCTGGTCACCGCGTACCGGAAGGCGGGCAGGCGGGTGGGCGTGCTGGCCGTCGACCCGTCGTCGCCGTTCTCGGGCGGCGCGCTGCTCGGCGACCGCGTCCGCATGGCGGAGCACGCGTCCGACCCCGGCGTCTACATCCGCTCGATGGCCACGCGCGGCCACCTCGGCGGGCTCGCCTGGGCCGCGCCCCAGGCGATCCGCGTGCTGGACGCGGCGGGGTGCGACGTGATCCTGGTGGAGACCGTCGGGGTCGGCCAGTCGGAGGTCGAGATCGCCTCCCAGGCCGACACGTCCGTGGTGCTGCTCGCGCCGGGCATGGGGGACGGCATCCAGGCGGCCAAGGCCGGGATCCTGGAGATCGGCGACGTCTACGTGGTCAACAAGGCCGACAGGGACGGCGCGGACGCGACGGCCCGCGAGCTGAACCACATGCTGGGCCTCGGCGAGTCCCGCGCCCCGGGGGACTGGCGGCCGCCCATCGTCAAGACGGTCGCGGCGCGCGGCGAGGGCACCGAC
The DNA here is from genome assembly GCF_000721265.1 of Streptomyces sp. NRRL F-5126. Lineage (GTDB taxonomy): Bacteria > Actinomycetota > Actinomycetes > Streptomycetales > Streptomycetaceae > Streptomyces. The sequence continues at coordinate 340,330 of NZ_JOFZ01000002.1, forward strand.
GAGGTCGTCGAGGCGCTGGAGAAGCACCGCGCGTGGATGGACGAGCACGGCGCCCTGGCGGCGCGGCGTGCGCACCGCGCGGGGCGCGAGGTCGAGACGATCGCCGTCACGTCGCTGCGTGAGCGCATCGCCGACCTGCGCGGCGACACGCGCCTTGAGGCACTCGCCGCCAGGGTCGCCGCGGGCGAGCTCGACCCTTACGCGGCGGCGGACGAACTGGTGGCGGGCGTCACGGGCGCGTAGCCCCTCGCCGCGGCTCAGCCGCTCGGCGGGCCCGCCGGCGCGGTCGCTCGTCGGCGTGGCCCGCCAGCCAGGTCGCGGCGTGCGCCGGGGTGGGCAGGCGCACCACGCGCAGCGGCGCGAAGCGCTCGGCCCGGGTGCGGCGGTCGATCTCCGCACGGCGCCCGGCATGGCCCGTCCACGCCGACCATGCGGGGTGGTCCCGCGTCAGCCAGTCCGCCCAGGCCTCGCGGTTCCCGCCGAAGATGCGTTCCCGCAGCAGCGACCTGCGCAGGGAGCGGCGCAGCACCCGGGGCATGATCACGCGGCGCGAGTAGTCGAGCCAGACGATCGTGTCGGCGCTCTCCCACAGCACGTCCCTGACCGCCGGGTAGCCGAGCGAGTCGATGACCCAGCGCGGGCCGGCGGCGATCCGCGCGACCTCAGCGGCGAAGGTCTCGTTCAGCCGCCATCCGGGGCCGGAGAAGTACAGCGCGTCCATCTCGTGGTACGGGACCCCCAGCCGCCGTGACAGGGCGCGGGCCATGGTCGTTTTGCCCGCGCCGGTGCTGCCGACGACGAGGATCCGCCGCGGACCCGGCCGCGGGCCGTCCTGCACGTGGCGGTCAGGCCTTGCCGCGGCTGCCGCGCAGGTGCTCGGCGACGGGGGCGAGCGACGCCCGCAGCCCGTCGAGCTGCTCGGGCGCCATCAGCCCGATGAAGTGCTTGCGCACGGAGGCGACGTGGTGCGGGGCCACCTCGCGCATGGTCTCCATGCCCTGGTCGGTGAGGACCGCGAACAGCCCGCGCCGGTCCGACTCGCAGTGCTCCCTCACCACGAGCCCGGCCGTCTCCATGCGGGTGATCTGGTGGGACAGCCTGCTCTTGGACTGCAGGGTGGCGGCCGCGAGGTCCGTCATGCGCAGCCTGCGGTTCTCCGCCTCGGACAGGTTCACGAGGATCTCGTAGTCGTTGTTCGTGAGCCCGAAAGGCTGGAGGTCCCTCTCCAGCTGGTAGGTCAGCAACCGGTTGACGTCCAGGTGCGTGCGCCAGGCGCACTGCTCGGCTTCGGTCAGCCAGCGGGTGCCGCCGTCCCCGTCGGCTCTCTGCGTCTCGGTGTCCATGACGACATTCTACCTAAGATGTTGAACGTTCTACGAGAGTGCTGTCCGCTCAGAGGCCGAAGCGGCGTTGGAGGTCGCCGAGTTGCCCGCCGAGCCTGGGCATCCCCGACCCCCCGCCCTGCTGGCCGCCCTGGTACCCGCCGCCCGGCACGCCGGCCTCGCCCGGCACCGCGCCCGTCGGCTGCTCCGGCATCAGCACCTCGGTGGACTGGACCAATACCGTACCCGCCCCGACGAACTCGAACTGGTGCTCCTCGCCCGAGGCGCCCCCGATGCCCGTCATGGCCCGCACCCCGCCGAGGATCCCCCGCATGTAGCCGAAGTCGTAGTGGTGGCAGGGGGAGGGGCAGTCGGCCCAGCCGACCAGCGCCTGCGGATCCACCCGCAGCGGCGGCTCCATGAACACCACCGGCCCGTTCGACACGGCGACGAACTTCCCGGTGCCGATCAGCGTCAAGAACCCCGGCACGATCGACTGCTTCAGCGCGAGCGACGGCTGGAACGCCAGCAGGTTGCCCGACCTGATCGTCAGATTGCCGTCCTCCAGATCGTAGGAGTTCACATCGAAGGCGCGGTCCGCGAGCAGCATCTTGCCGCTGCCCTGCGCGACCACCCAGTCCGCCACGTGCAGGGGCGAGTGGAAGCTCGTGCGCAGCAGGTTCTCGAACCGGCCGTGGCCGACGCCGTCGAAGGAGATCTGCCCGTAGTAGGCGATCATCTTGCCCTTCTGCAGGAACCACCGGTCGTCGCGCAGCTCCACGCAGTACGTGTACTTGTTGACGTTGTCGTCGCTCGGCAGCGTCATCGGGTCGAGGACCACGGGCCCGCTCACAGCTTCTCCTCCGATGCCTGGACGAACACCGCGCCGCTGCCGCTGAGCTCCAGCTGGAACGCCTCGCCCGAGCCGCGGCCCACCATCTCGCGCCAGCCCAGCGCGGTGGACAGCTTGTTGCGCACGTCGCCGTAGTGCGCCACGTACGCCTGCGGGTCGACGTGCACCGCGCGCCCCGGCTGGATCGGCAGCTCGATCACCCCGCCGTGCGCCATCACCGCGACCGCGCCGTGCCCCCTGAGCGTGGTGGTGAACAGGCCCTGCCCGGTCACCTGGCCGCGCACCATGCCCATGACCCCGCCCTGCGAGCCCATGAACATCGTGCCCTGCTCGAGCGAGCCGTCGAAGGCGAGCAGCCGGTCCGCCTCCACGTACAGCGTGTCGCCGCTGAGGTTGACGACCTGGATGTGGTGGCCGCCGTGGCCGAACAGCACGGTGCCGCTGCCCTCGACCGACATCAGCGGGGTCGCCTCGTTCGCGACCCGGCGGCCGATCATGGACATCACGCCACCCTGGCCGCCCTGGATGTTCGGCGTGAACGAGACGTCGCCGCGGTAGGCGACCATCGCGCCGCGCTGGCTGAACATCCGCTGCCCCGGCGTGATGGATGCCTCGACCAGTTTGTCGTTGAGCTCACGGAACGGCATGGCCTAGACGTCACCCCCGATCGTGTTGCGCTCACTGGGTTGCACGTAGACGACGCCGTCGCCCTCGAACCTGATCTGGAAGGACTCGCCGGATCCCTCGCCCATGAAGGTGCGGAACGACACCCCCGACTGGAAGGACTGCCGCAGACCGCCCTGGTGCGCGATGTACGCGCCCGGGTCCACCGACAGCGGGTACTGGGGGGTGACGCGCAGCACGACGGCGGGGCCGTCCGACATGATCGCGGCCTGTCCCGAGCCCTCCACGGTCGTCGTGAACAGGCCGTTGCCGCCCGCCGCGCCGCGCATGCCGGTGAACGTGGTGCCGGTGCGCAGGCCCGCGTCCGTGCACAGCAGGTTGGACGCCTCGACGTAGAGCTTGTCGCCGCGCAGCGCGACCAGGTTGATCTCGCTCGCCCGGTCGGCGAAGAAGCAGGTGCCCTGGCCGCGCACCTCCATCACCGTCATGGACTCGCCGGTGATCCTGCGCGTGACCATCCCGCGCAACCCCTCACCGCCGCCGGTCATCTTCTTGAACGACATCTGGCCGTCGTAGGCGACCATCGAGCCGTTCTTCGCCTTCACCGCGTCACCCGCCATGTCGACGGCGAGCATCTTGCTTCCCTGGAGTCGGAACTGAGCCACGCTGAAGAAGGTAGCGCCTCGCGGTGGGCCGGCGACCCTGGCGGCCTGAGCCGGCGCCGCGGCTGCCACAATGGCGAGCAGTTTGTGCGCGCGTTCACAAACCGCTCGCGTGCACAGACCACAAGCCCCGACCGAAAGCGAAAGCCTCCGTGGACATCAAGACCGCTTCCGCACTCCACCGACTCCGCCTGGTCTCCGCGCCCGAGGCGGTGTCCTTCCTCCTGCTGCTGGTCTGCTCGGTGCTCAAGCGCACCACGGACTTCAACGCGGTCCCCGCGATGGGCATGATCCACGGGATCCTGTTCATCCTCTACGTCCTGTTCTGGCTGGACGCCTGGCGCTGCACCCGCTGGAAGCTGCCCACGGCCGCCTTCTACTTCATCCTCTCCGTGCTGCCCACCGGCGGGTTCTTCGCCGAGCGCAAGCTCAAGCGGGCCTCCGAGGACATGGTCATCGCCGCCAGGGCGCGCCGCGAGGGCACGGTGAACGCATGATCGTCGCCTTCTCCGTCTCGCCGCTCGGGGCCGGCGAGGACGTCGGCGAGTACGTCGCCGACGCCGTGCGCGTCGTGCGCGAGTCCGGGCTGCCGAACCGGACGGACGCCATGTTCACCTCCATCGAGGGCGAGTGGGACGAGGTGATGGACGTCGTCAAGCGCGCGGTCGCCGCCGTCGAGGCCCGCTCCAACCGCGTCTCGCTCGTGCTCAAGGCCGACATCCGGCAGGGCGTCACGGACGGCCTGACCGCCAAGGTCGAGACCGTGGAGCGCCACCTGTCGCAGGGACGCGCCGCGGACGCCTGACGCGTACGCCGTCATCCGTACGAAGGAAACGGGATGAGGAACCGCCTCACTCGGACGACTCCAGTCGACACGCCGTGTGATGTCCCCTTTTGTGGGGTTATCAACGTCATTCGTCGGCTGGAGGCACCATCGTGCGGCCGCAGGGCTACGACTACGACATCCACAGCTGTCTGGCAGGTCCCCTCCAGGAACCGGATCCCTCCGGCGCCTACCGGGTGGAGTACCGGAGCCTGCTGGCGCAGGAGCCGCACCGAATAAGAGCAGTCCTGCTGATGACGTCCGCGCCCGTGCTGTCGGCCGTGCTGCTCGGCTACCTGGTCTGGCCCAGCCACCGCACCGAGCGCCACGGCGGCGAGCAGTGGCTGGTCGCCTTCGACCACGTGATGCTCGTGTCGATCGGCTGCATCGCCCTGTTCATGCTGGTCAACGTCGCGTCGGTCGCCCACGCCACGTTGGTCGCCCGCGACCCGGTCCCGGTGGTGCCCGAGGCCGGCACCAGGGTCGCGTTCCTCACCACGTACGTGCCGGGCAAGGAACCGCTCGCCATGGTGCGCGCGACCCTGCGGGGCGCCGTACGGATCAGGCACGAGGGCCCCTTCGACGTCTGGCTGCTCGACGAGGGCGACGACGACGAGGCGAGGGCGCTCTGCGCGGAACTCGGCGTGCACCACTTCACGCGCAAGGGCGTGCCCGAGTGGAACCGGCCCAAGGGCGTGCACAAGGCCCGCACCAAGCACGGCAACTACAACGCCTGGCTCGCCATGCACGGCGACGCGTACGACTTCTTCGCCGGCGTCGACACCGACCACGTCCCGGTGCCCGGCTTCCTCGAGCGCATGCTCGGCTACTTCCGCGACCCGGACGTGGCCTTCGTGGTGGGCCCGCAGGTGTACGGGAACTACACCTCGCCCGTCACCAAGGCGGCGGAGTCGCAGCAGTTCCTCTTCCACGCGCTCATCCAGCGGGCCGGCAACCGCTACCAGGCGCCCATGTTCGTCGGCACCAACAACGTCGTGCGGGTCAGCGCCCTGAAGCAGGCGGGCGGCCTGTACGACTCCATCACCGAGGACATGGCCACCGGCTTCGAGATCCACCGCAGGAGGAACCCGCTGACCGGCAGGTTCTGGCGGTCCGTCTACACCCCTGACGTGCTCGCCGTCGGCGAGGGCCCGGCGTCGTGGACCGACTTCTTCACCCAGCAGCTGCGCTGGTCGAGGGGGACGTACGAGACGCTCTTCAAGCAGTACTGGAAGGCACCTTTCCGGATGCCGCCCGGGCGGGTGCTCAACTACTCGCTCATGCTCGTCTACTACCCGATGACCGCGGTCAACTGGTTCCTCGGCATCCTCAGCTCGGTGCTGTTCCTGTGGCTCGGGGCGTCCGGCACCCAGGTCTCCTCCGAGATCTGGCTCATGCTCTACAGCGACGCCGCCGCCCTCCAGGTCGGCCTGTACCTGTGGAACAGGCGCCACAACGTCTCCCCGCACGAGCCCGAGGGTTCCGGCGGCCTGGCGGGGATGGCCATGTCCGCGCTGTCCGCGCCGATATACCTGCGCTCGCTCGTGTCCGCCGTGCTGCGCACCCGCGGCCGGTTCGTCGTCACCCCCAAGGGCGGCGAGGCGAGCCCCGACCGGGCCGCCACCTTCCGGGTGCACCTGCTGTGGGCGGGCGTGCTGGCCTCCTCGCTCGTCGCGTCCGCCGTCCTCGGCCACACGCACGCGGCGATGCGGACCTGGGCCGCGCTCGCGCTCGCCGTCTCGCTCGCGCCGGTCGCGATCTGGCTGTGGACCGACCGCCGCGGGGCGATCGCCGCGCGGTTCGCCGGCCGGCGAACCGCCGGGGCGTCCGCACGCACGGCCGCGTCACCCAAGGCGCCGCCGCGCTCGCCCCGCGAGGCGCTGCGCGAACTGCGCGAGCTGAGGGAGGCGCGCCCGGCGGCCACGGCGCCGGGCTCCCAGGAAGCCGCGGCGTGCGCGGCGGCGCCGACGCGGACGACGGTCGCGGCCCCGGCCGCTGCGCAGGCCCCGGCCGGGGCCACGGCGCCGACGCCCACCGGGGGAAGCTGAGCGGCCGCGGCCGCCGCAGGCGCCCCGTCCGGCGGGGCGCCGCGTCAGCTCTTCGCGCGGCGGGCGAGCCCGAGAGCGTACTGGGGCCACCAACTGCCCGCCGCGGGCCCGCCGCGGCACGTGCCGTCGGAGTCGCCCGGGCGCTTGATCCACAGGTAGGCGTCGAGCAGCGGGTCGCCGGTGTGCGTGCTCGGCGCCTTGCCGAGCGCGCGGCCCGGCGGGTTGCACCACGCCTCGTCACCGCGGCCGCCGGGCAGGGGTCCCGCGCCGTTGCGGCTGGTGTCCATCACGAAGTGCGCGCCGCCGAGCGCGCCGGAGATCCTGGCGCCGTAGCGCTTGACGGCGTCGTCGCGCTGGAAGTTCGACACGTTGAGGGAGAAGCCGTCGGCCCGCGCGACGCCCGCGCGCTTGAGCGCGTCCGCCATCCGCCCCGTGTCGGCGACCCAGGCGGGGTTGCCCGCGTCGAGGTAGACCTTGGTGTGCGGCTGCTGCTTGAGGCGTGTCACCGCGGCGGACAGCAGCGTGTAGCGCTCCTGCTGGAACTCGGGCGGGGTGCAGCCGTCGGCCAGGTGCGGCAGGGCGTCGGGCTCGAGGACGACGAGGGCGGGCGCGTCGCCGATGGCTCCCGCGAAGGCGTTGATCCAGCTCTGGTACGCCTGGGCGCTGGTGGCGCCGCCCGCCGAGTACTTGCCGCAGTCGCGGTGCGGGATGTTGTACGCGACGAGCAGTACGGTCCGCCCGGCCGGGGCGGCGGACCGCACGGCGTGCCGGATCTCCGGGCCCGGGTCGTCGCCCGCGGGCCAGTCGGCCACCGGGCGCCGGGAGATGCGCTGGAGCAGCTTCGCGTCGGCGGTCCTGCCGTCGGCCTGCCACTTCTTCACCTGCCGCGCGGCGTCGCTGTCGGGGTCGACCCAGTAGGGGGACGCGGAGTACGGGGCGGACTCGCCGCCCACGACGGACGCGTGGCCGTCACCGCCGCCGGCCGAGCAGGCAGCGGCGGCGGGGCACAGGGCCAGTGCGAGGGAGACGGGGAGGGCTGCGAGGCGGGGGTGAGGGCGGCCGGGCATGGTGCATATCGTGACATGTGCCGCATTACGCACGTGTGTGCGCCACGCGCGGAACGCCGGCTGAGGGCTGTGCGGTGACCGGGGAAGACGCCGGGAGCGCGGGCATATCATCCCTCGGTAGGGTCGGGGGCGTGCCGAAGCCGTTGAGCCTGCCCTTCGACCCCATCGCCCGCGCCGACGACCTCTGGAAACAGCGCTGGGGCCCCGTCCCCTCGATGGTCGCCATCACGTCCATCATGCGCGCGCAGCAGATCCTCCTCGCCGAGGTCGACTCCGTCGTCAAGCCGTACGGGCTCACGTTCGCGCGCTACGAGGCGCTGGTCCTGCTGACCTTCTCCAAGGCCGGCGAGCTGCCCATGTCCAAGATCGGCGAGCGGCTGATGGTCCACCCCACGTCCGTCACCAACACCGTCGACCGCCTCGTCAGGGCCGGCTTCGTCGACAAGCGCCCCAATCCGAACGACGGCCGCGGCACCCTCGCCTCGATCACCGAGGAGGGCCGCAAGGTGGTGGAGGCCGCCACCCGCGACCTGATGGCCATGGACTTCGGCCTCGGCGCCTACGACGCCGAGGAGTGCGGCGAGATCTTCGCGATGCTGCGCCCACTGCGCCTGTCCGCCCAGGACTTCGAGGAGCGCCGGCCGCCCGAGCGGCGCGGTGGCGAGTGGTGACCCGCGCGAAGATCGCCCGTATCGTGGCACTACGCTCTTGCGTATGAAACGAAGTGTGCTGACCCGTTATCGGGTGATGGCGTACGTCACAGGCGTGCTCCTCATCGTGCTGACACTGGGGGTCATCGCCAAGTACGTGCTCGACATCAACGGAGCGGCGGGCTTCGTCGAGGTCGTGGGCATCGCGCACGGCTGGCTCTACATCGTGTACCTGATCTTCGCCTTCGACCTCGGCTCCAAGGCCAGGTTCCCCGTGCTGCGGCAGCTGTGGGTCCTGCTCGCCGGGACGCTGCCCACGGCGGCCTTCTTCGTCGAGCGCCGGGTCTCCCGCGAACTCGAGGCCAAGGTCGTCGACCCGGCGCCCGCCGCCGCCAAGGCCTGACCGCGCACGGTACCGCCGCGTGACGATGTCCGCGGCGGTTTGCCATCGACATTTACTTTGACGTCCTAGTAAATTCGAGTGCATGGACGCTGACGCGATCGACGAGGGCCGCAACCGCTGGCAGGCCCGGTACGACAAGGCCCGCAAGCGCGACGCGGACTTCTCGACCCTCTCGGGCGACGAGGTCGCCCCCGTGTACGGACCGCGGCCCGGGGACACGTACGAGGGGTTCGAGCGGATCGGCTGGCCGGGGGAGTACCCGTTCACCCGGGGCCTGTACCCGACCGGGTACCGGGGCCGCACCTGGACCATCCGCCAGTTCGCCGGGTTCGGCAACGCACGCCAGACCAACGAGCGCTACAAGACGATCCTCGCCAACGGCGGCGGCGGCCTGTCCGTCGCCTTCGACATGCCGACGCTGATGGGCCGTGACTCCGACGACCCGCGTTCGCTCGGTGAGGTCGGGCACTGCGGCGTCGCCATCGACTCGGCCGCCGACATGGAGGTCCTCTTCGACGGCATCACGCTCGGCGACGTGACGACGTCCATGACGATCAGCGGTCCCGCCGTGCCCGTCTTCTGCATGTACCTCGTCGCCGCGGAACGCCAGGGCGTCGACCCCGGCGTGCTCAACGGCACCCTCCAGACCGACATCTTCAAGGAGTACATCGCGCAGAAGGAGTGGCTCTTCCAGCCCGAGCCGCACCTGCGCCTCATCGGCGACCTGATGGAGCACTGCGCGACCGCGATCCCCGCGTACAAGCCGCTGTCCGTATCCGGCTACCACATCCGCGAGGCCGGCGCGACGGCCGCGCAGGAGCTCGCGTACACGCTGGCCGACGGGTTCGGCTACGTGGAGCTCGGCGTCGCGCGCGGCCTCGACGTCGACGTCTTCGCGCCGGGCCTCTCCTTCTTCTTCGACGCGCACGTGGACTTCTTCGAGGAGATCGCCAAGTTCCGCGCGGCCCGCAGGATCTGGGCCCGCTGGATGCGGGACGTCTACGGCGCCACCACGGACAAGGCCCAGTGGCTGCGGTTCCACACCCAGACAGCGGGCGTCTCGCTCACCGCGCAGCAGCCGTACAACAACGTCGTGCGCACCGCCGTCGAGGCGCTCGCCGCGGTGCTCGGCGGCACCAACTCGCTGCACACCAACGCGCTCGACGAGACGCTCGCGCTGCCGAGCGAGCAGGCAGCCGAGATCGCGCTGCGCACGCAGCAGGTGCTGATGGAGGAGACGGGGGTGGGCAACGTCGCCGACCCGCTGGGCGGCTCCTGGTACATCGAGCAGCTCACCGACCGGATCGAAGCGGACGCCGAGAAGATCTTCGAGCAGATCACGGAGCGCGGCAGGCGCGCGCACCCCGACGGCAACCACCCGGTCGGCCCGATCACCTCCGGCATCCTGCGCGGTATCGAGGACGGCTGGTTCACCGGCGAGATCGCCGAGTCGGCGTTCCGCTACCAGAGCGCCCTGGAGAAGGGCGACAAGAAGGTCGTCGGCGTCAACGTCAACACCGGGTCCGTCACGGGCGACCTGGAGATCCTGCGCGTCAGCCACGAGGTGGAGCGCGACCAGGTGGCGACGCTCGCCGAGCGCAAGGAGGCGCGCGACGACGCGAAGGTCACCGCCGCGCTCGGCGCGATGCTGGCCGCCGCGCGCGACGGGTCCAGCATGATCCCGCCGATGCTGGACGCGGTACGCGCGGAGGCCACCCTCGGCGAGATCTGTGGCGCGCTGCGCGACGAATGGGGCACGTACACGGAGCCGCCCGGCTTCTGAGGGCGCGGGCCCTCGGCGGCCGCCCGGGCCACGGCGGCCGCTCTAGGAGCCGGCGTCGGCCGCCGTCGGCTCCTGCGGGCCCTGGGTGGGGGCCTGGGCCTCGGCCGTGGGCGAAACCGGGGCCGCGGGCCCGCCCGTGGCCCCGGCGGCCGGGGTGCGCTGGGCCGTCAGGCCCGTCAGTACGAGCTGCGTGAGGCGGCGGGCCCAGTCGCCGTCCACCGGCTCCGCGCTCACCAGCGTCCTGTGCACCACCGCGCCGGCGACCACGTCGAAGATCAGGTCGGTGTCGCGGGCGGCGGCGGCCGGGTCGGGCGGCGGCGGGATCTCGCCGCGCTCCTGGGCGCGCTCGCGGCCCGCCACCACCAGGTGCTTCTGCCGGTCCACGATCGCGGTGCGGATGCGCCGCCGCAGCGCGTCGTCGCGGGTGGCCTCGGCGATCACCGCCATCAGCGCCGTCTTCGCCTCGGGCCGTTCGAGCAGCGCGCCGAACTGGCGCACCACCGACTCGACGTCCGCCGCCAGGCTGCCGAGGTCCGGCAGCCGCAGCTCGTCGAAGAGGATCGCGACCGCGTCCACCACGAGCTCGTTGCGGCTCGGCCACCGTCGGTAGAGCGTCGTCTTGGCCACGCCCGCGCGCGCCGCCACGTCCCCCATCGTCAGCTTCGACCAGCCGAGTTCGACGAGCGCCTGCCGGGTGGCCGCCAGGATGGCCGCGTCGGCCTCGGGGCTGCGGGGGCGGCCGGTGCGTCCCTGGTGCATACCTTCGGGGCCGGTACGGGTAGACATGGCGGCGACCCTACCGGCCGGGCGCTGTGAGACAGGTCATGCGGCGATCGGCCCCGGATCCCGGCCGGTACAGTTACGCTACGAGTCGTAGCGAAAGACCTCTGGACGAGGTCGGAGCGACAGCCACAGGCGCCTGGTGGGGACCAGGCGCCACCAGCAGGGCGCACGGGGCGCCACGGGGGCGTCCCGTGCGCCGCCCACCACGGCGAACCGGCACGTTTCCGAAACCGCGCGCGGAAGGGGGAGGATGTACTCATGCAGCCTAGGAACATGTCCATGAGCGGCGTCGTCGACCTCGCCGCGGTGAAGGCGGCCGGCGAGGCCAAGACAAAGGCGGAGCAGGCACGTGCCGAGGCCGCCCGCCAGGGCGGTACGGGTGCCGTGCCCGCGGCCGGCCTGGTGATCGACGTCGACGAGGCGGGCTTCGAGCGCGATGTCCTGCAGCGCTCCACCGAGGTGCCCGTCGTCATCGACTTCTGGGCGGAGTGGTGCGAGCCGTGCAAGCAGCTCAGCCCCGTACTCGAACGACTGGCGCTCGAGTACAACGGGCGCATCGTGCTGGCCAAGATCGATGTGGACGCCAACCAGGCGCTGATGCAGCAGTTCGGCATCCAGGGCATCCCGGCCGTCTTCGCGGTGGTCGCGGGGCAGGCGCTGCCGCTGTTCCAGGGGGCGGCCCCGGAGGCGCAGATCCGCCAGACGCTCGACCAGCTCGTCCAGGTCGGCGAGGAGCGCTTCGGGCTCACGGGCATCGCGGTGCAGGCCGACGGCGAGGGCGCGGAGCCGCAGGAGGCGCCCGCGCCGCCGCCAGGACCGTACGACGCGCTGCTCGAAGCCGCCGTTCAGGCGCTCGACGCGGGCGACTTCGCGGGCGCCGTCCAGGCGTACCGCAACGTGCTGTCGGACGACCCGGTCAACACCGAGGCGAAACTGGGCCTCGCGCAGGCCGAGTTGCTGGGGCGGGTCGGCGAGCTCGACCCCCAGCGGGCGCGCAAGGACGCGGCCGACAACCCCGCGGACATCGACGCGCAACTGGCCGTGGCCGACCTGGACCTCGCGGGCGGACATGTCGAGGACGCGTTCTCCCGCCTGATCGAGACCGTGCGGGGCACTGCGGGGGACGACCGGGAGAAGGCCAGGCTGCGTCTGCTCGAACTGTTCGAGGTCATCGGCGGCGACGACCCGAGGGTGGCGGCCTCGCGCGCGGCGCTCGCGCGCGTCCTGTTCTGACGGATTCGACAAGGACCTGACGGGTCGTCGGGAATTGGCGGGCCCGGATACCGCGCGGAACGCACCGCACGGCGTCCGGGCCCGTCGCGCTTTTCGCATGCTGAAGTTCCGTGTGGGACTCACGGTAATGCTGTGACCGGTGATTTGATGGAGCTGTGGGACGGATGTGACGATCCGGTGTGGCCGGGGGAGCGGGCGTCCGTGGCCTGGTGCGGATTTGGCGACAAGGCGATGACGGATTCATTGCTTTACCAAGACTTGACCTATGCCGTCTTTGTTACTCGCAGTAAATCGCCCTCTCCCTTCTGCCCGGTTTTCCTCATCGATCATCCCACTTGTTCCAACCACTGGTAACACCCTGTGTGCCGGTCCGGCGCCCCTCGGTTGCCGACGTGCCGCCCAGCCGTTACTGACTAGTAACGAAGCCCCTTGTGTCCCGGCCGCGAATGGACCACCATCGTCGACGCTCGGTCCAATACCGCACCAGCACGGCAACCAGTCGCGTCACGTCGGTCCTGGGTCCCCACCGGGCGGGTCGGCGGGTCAAGTGAACTGCCGGCTCGGACAGGGGGGTTCTCGCCCAACAGGCGGGGCCTGTCCGAAGGTTGCGCCACGGCGCGATCAGTGGTTGTCGCTCGGGGGTGATCGACCGGTGGTTCGGGCGCGGCTCGCGCACGGCGAAGCGGGCGCTCTCCTTCCGAGGACGTAGCACTTCTCCCCATCCCATGGCGGGCCCACGTCCGCGTGGCGATGTACGTCCGAGAAGGAGGAAATCGCATGGAGTCCCCAGTACGTGGTGGGACCAGATGGAAGCGCTTCGCGGTGGTCATGGTGCCGAGCGTGGCCGCGACGGCCGCGATAGGCGTCGCCCTGTCGCAGGGGGCGCTTGCCGCGTCCTTCAGCGTGTCGGGGCAGAACTTCAAGGTGAGCGCCGACAAGCTCGTCGGGCAGGGCTTCACCCAGTACGGCGGGGTCGACTACGGCACCGACACCGGTAACGGGAAGAAGGCGGCGCACCCCGTCGCCGTCAACGGCTTCACGTCGGCAAAGATCACCAACCTCTGCCAGTCGGTGGTCACGCCGAACGTGCCGGGTATCGGCACCATCACCCTGCGCCTGAGTGCGGGCAACAAGGGCACGGATGTCAAGGCCAAGAACCTTTACATCGACCTTGATGACCTGAGCACGACAAATGCCACGTTCAAGAACATCAACATCGGCGCGGCTGCCGGGTCGACGAACGATGGCAAGCACGCTGGTATCGCGCCGGGCGACAAGGGCAAGGTCGCGGGCGACTCGTTCGCCCAGGACGCGGACCAGGCCGTGCTGACGGGTGTGAAGCAGCAGGCATGGGCCACCACGGCGGGCACTTTCAAGCTCGCCAACCTGGGCCTGTCGCTGAAGAGGGGCAACAACCCCTGTTACCACTAGGCACTCGCCGGCGGGCGGGGACAACGGGCCGCGGAACATCCGTCCGCGGCCGGGCGCCTCGCCCGCCACCACCTCAAACTCATGGCATTCCGCACGGTAATGCCGGTTCCAGGGAGCTGTTTTCCATGAGCGCCGAGACCGCGGACACCCTCGTGACCCCGGAGCGTGACGGCGGGTTCAGGTACTGGCGGCTGAGGTTCCGCGCCTGGCGCGGACACCGGCCCTTCTGGGCCGGGCTGTTCACGCTCGTCAGCGGGCTGCCGATCGGATACTTCCCGTACGCACATCTGCACATCGGCAACCTCACCCTCGCGATGGCGACGACGGCCGGCGCCGGGTCGCTCATCATCGGCGTCCTGCTGGTCACGCTCGGCCTGACGATGTGGTTCCACTCCATCGTCCGGGTGTTCGCCGGTGTCGCCGCGATCCTCCTCGCCCTGGTCTCGATCCCGGTGTCCAACCTGGGCGGCTTCTTCGTCGGTTTCCTCCTCGCCCTCATCGGTGGCGCGCTCTCCGTGTCCTGGGCGCCCGAGAAGGCGAAGAACCGGGTCGCGGAGGACGAGGCCGCACCGGAGTTCGCCGGAAAGGCCGAGTCCGGGGACACCGTGGTCCTGGGCGACGGCCCGCTGCTGCCGGGCCCGCGCCCGGGAGCCGACGAGGATGCGACTCGGACACACACGGACTGGTTCAAGGGCGGGAGGCACAGTGCGGGCTGACGACGACACGCGGCCGGCGGCCGGTTCCGCCGCGGATGTCGACCTCACGCGAGCGAGAGCCCGGCACGCGGCGCCGAGGAAGTCGCTGCTGACCAAGATCCACATACCCGCCGGCAAGGCGATGGCCCTCGCGGCGATGCCGACAGCCGTGTTCGTCGGCATGAGCCTCACACCGAAGCTCGCCATGGCGGACGACAGCAAGGCGGCCCCGTCCACCTCCGGTCCCTGTGTGACCCGGTCGGACGAGCCCAGCGCCTCGGACTCGCCGTCGCCCTCCGCCTCGCCGTCCGGCTCCCCGTCCGCGTCGGCGAGCCCGTCGTCCAGCGACGGCAAGTCGTCCAAGAGCGGCAAGGACAGCGGCAAGAGCGGCAGCGGCAAGGGTTCCAACGGCGGCTCGTCGGATCCGCAGCCGTCGGCGTCGTCCTCGGCGTCCCCCACACCCGACCCCACCGAGTCGTCGTCACAGAGCGGCAGTGGCAGCGGGGGTGGCGGCCTGCTCGGCGGGCTCGGCTCCGCGCTCGGCGGGCTGCTGGGGGCGCACGGCGACTCGTCGTCCCCGTCGCCGAGTGCGACGGACAGCACGCCGAAGCCGTCCGCCACGGACAGCAAGAGCGACGACTCGTCCAAGGACACCTCGGGCAAGGCCGGCGACGCGCTCGGCAAGACGGTGAAGGGCACACTCGGCGGCCTTTCCAAGGCCGGCAAGGACGCGGGCAAGTCCGCGTCGTCGTCGAAGTCGCCGTCCGCGTCCGGCTCGTCGGACGGCAAGAAGGACGGCAAGGGCGACGGCTCGTCCGCGAGCGCAACCCAGTCGAAGGAACAGGCGATGAGGGACCTGCTGACGCACAAGGGCGTCAAGTTCAGCGACGCCACGGCCGACACGAAGAGCGCGGACACCAAGGCCGGCAGCGGTTCCTGCGACGACGGGCCCTGCGATCTGCTCCCGATCCTCAAGCCGCCCACGCAGGACGCCAACGCGCCCACCATGGCGACCGACCCCTGGCACCTCAAGAGCAGCAAACTCAGCCTCAAGGGCCTGTGCTTCCGGGGGCTCGTGGACATCAAGACCGCTTCGGGAAAGACGAAGCGGGTCATGAAGTTCACGGCGGACTCGATCGGCATCAAGGACCTGCACCAGACGGTCGACAACCGTGACAGCCACGGCAACATCGTGCGGCACACGGAGATCGAGACGAAGCCCGGCTCCACCTCGACCATCGACGGCCCCGTGACCATGTACACGGAGAAGCTGTCGGGCAACCTGCTCGGCCTGCTGCCGATCACGTTCAGCCCGGACTTCCCGCCGCCGATCCAGATCCCGTCGGTGTTCTTCACCAACGTGAGCCTCGACCAGGCGGGCCAGTTCGGCGGCACGCTGAAGATGCAGGGCCTGCACAACTTCATCGACTAGCCATCGACCAGCCCCGCATGCGCACGTGAGCGGCCCGCCGTCCCTTCCCAGGGGCGGCGGGCCGCTCTCACGTACGCGTGGCCGGGCCCGCGAGGCCCGGCCACGCGCCGCGTCACTCCAGGACCACGTCCGAGGTCTCCGGCGCCCAGACGACGGAGACCACCGCGCCCAGCACGAGGAACACGGTGAGCGCCGTCATCGAGGCGGAGAAGCCCAGGTGGTCGATGCTCATCGGCAGCAGGAACGTGCCCGCGGCCGACCCGACCCGGCTCACGCCGTTCAGCAGCCCCACGCCCGAGCTGCGCAGCGCCGTCGAGAAGAGCTCCGGCGGATACACCTGGTCGAGATTGGACGCGGCCGACATCGTGAACGTGAACACGAGGAACAGCACGAACAGCACCACGGAGGGGCCACCCGGCCACAGGCCGAGCGGGCCGAGCGCCAGCGCCATCACCACGAACGAGGCGATCACGAAGCCGCGGCGGGAGAAGCGCGCCGTGAACCAGAGTCCCGCGATGCTGCCCAGCAGCAGGAAGACGTTGAGCAGCCCGTCCCCGAGGAACCCCTCCTTGAGGTGGAACTTCGCCATGACGACCGGCAGGAACGTGTAGATCGCGAAGTACGGGATGACCTGGCAGTTGTAGTACAGGACACCGAACGCGGTCTTGCGCCACTGCTCCGCGTCGAACAGCCGCCGGTACGATCCCGCGGGCCGCGCCCCCGCCTCCTGCGCGGCGCCCGCGCGCACCCCGGCCGCGATCGACTCGAAGTCGACGTGCTCGCCGATGTAGCGCGCCACGACGGCGCGCGCCTCGTCGAGGCGGCCCTTGCTCACCAGCCAGCGCGGCGACTCGGGCGTGCCGATCCGCAGCAGCAGGACGACGGCCGCCGGCACGGCGCCGCTCGCCAGCAGCCAGCGCCAGCTGTCGCCGCCGTACCCGATCAGCCAGTTGCCGAAGAAGTACGAGCAGATGTAGCCGACCGTCCACATGGCAGTGAGCGACGCGAGCAGGAACCCGCGCTGGCGGCGCGGGCAGAACTCGGCGACGAGCGTCGGGCCGATGGCGTAGTCGGCGCCGATGCCGACGCCGATCAGGATGCGCAGCACGAACAGCAGGCCGGCGCCCTCGACCCAGAACTGGGCGACCGAGGCGAGGGTGATCAGCAGGAAGTTGAGCATGTACAGCTGCTGGCGGCCGATGCGGTCGGCGAGCGCGCCGAGCGAGATGCTGCCGATGAAGATGCCGATGAGGGCCGAGGCGCCGAGCAGCCCCTCCCAGACGGAGCCGAGGTGCATCTGCGGGGTGATCAGGGTCAGCGCGATCCCGATGACGCCGAGTTGGTACCCGTCGGAGAAGTTCGCCCCGAACGTCAGCGCGGTGATCTTGACGTGGAATCTGTTCAGCGGCGCGTCGTCGAAGGAGACCCTTCCGTCCCTCGTGGCCTGCGTCGTCAGGTCGTGATCAGGCATCGTTCCACTTGGTCCCATCCGCGGGGGAGCCCGCGGGGCCCGCCCTCTTGCCAAGGTACTGAATAACAAGTTTCATGGAGCCTCATTCATGAATGAATAGCTGTCAAGGAGGTGAACGGCATGGATCCTGACCATGTCCGGGTCGACGGTCGCGGCCTGCGGTGCGAGGACATCGTCGCGGTCGCCAGGCGCGGCGCGTCGGTCGGCCTCGACGGGAAGGCGCTCGACCGCGCGCTGGCGGCCTACCGTGTGGCGCGGGACAGCGAGACCAAGCGTGCCGTCTACGGACGCACCACCGGCGTCGGCGCCAACCGCCACGAGGTCGTCGATCCCGAGGCCGCCGACCAGCACGGGCTGCGCCTGTTGCGCAGCCACGCCGGCACTTCGGGCCCCCGCACCCCGGAGGCCGCCGTAAAGGCCACCCTGCTCATCCGCCTCAACCAGCTCGCCGCCGCGGGCAGCGGCGTCCACCCCAGGCTGCTCGAAGCGCTCGCCGCCGCGCTGCGCGAGGGCGCCGTGCCCGCGCCGCACGCGCGCGGCTCCATCGGCACGGGCGACCTGGGCGCGCTCGCCGAGATCGCGCTGACCCTCGCGGGCGAGCGGCCGTGGGGGAGCGGGCACCTCGACCCCGTGCCGATCAGCCCGGGCGACGCGCTGGCCTTCATCTCCAGCAACGCCGCGACGCTCGCCACGTCCGTGCTCGCCTGGTCCGACCTGAACCGCCTGCTGCGCGCCAGCCATGTGGTGGCCGCCCTCTCCTACGTCGCGCTGAACGGCTCGCCCGAGGCCTTCGCCACGCGCGTGCACGCGCAGCGCCCCCACCCGGGGTCCGTGCACTGCGCCGCCGAGATGCGGCGGCTGCTGTGGGGCGAGGACGAGCCGGCCGGGGGCGCGAGGCTCCAGGACCCCTTCGGGCTGCGTGCCTTCCCGCAGGTGCAGGGCCCCGCCCTGGAGGCGGCCGACGCGCTCAGGAAGATCCTGGAGATCGACGTCAACGCCGCGGCCGAGAACCCGTTCATCGACGTGGAGAGCGGCCGGGTCTACCACCACGGCCACTTCGCGACCTCGCACCTCGCGCTGGGCCTCGACCGGCTGCGGGCGGCGCTGCACCACGTCGCCGAGCTCTCCAGCGCCCGCCTGAGCGACCTGGTGGAGCCGGATTTGACCGGCCTTCCGCCGTTCCTCGCGGACGGCCCGGCCGGCAGCTCGGGGATCATGATCCTCGAGTACGTCTCGCACGACGCACTCAGCAGGCTGCGGCACGCGGCGTCCCCCGTGACGCTCGGCACGGCGATCATCTCCCGCGGCCTTGAGGACCACGCGAGTTTCGCCTCGCAGGCCGCGCACAGCACGGCCGAGGCGGTCAGCGCCTACCGCACCGTGCTCGCCTGCGAGTTGGTCGGCGTGGTCAGGGCGCTCTCCCTCAGGCCGGTGCCGCTGCCGGACACGCCCGTGGCCGAGGCGCTGCGCCGCGGCGCCCAGGCGCTGCCGCTGGTGCGCGAGGACCACCCGTTGACGGCGGAGATCGCCGCGGCGGAGAACATCGTCCCGCTCCTGGCCGACCTGTGACCCGTCCTCAGGGCCGCGCGCCGCGCACACGGCCGCGGGCCGCGCCGTGCCCGTACCCTCCGGGGTACGGGCCGGACGCGGCCCGCGGTGCGGCCGTTTCCGCCGCGGCTCAGCTCTGTGCGCCGCCGAGGTGGTGCACCCTGACCATGTTGGTGGTGCCGGGGACGCCGGGGGGCGAGCCCGCCGTGATGACCATGGTGTCGCCCTCGCCGAAGCGCTGGAGCTTCGACAGCTCCACGTCCACCAGGTCGACCATCTCGTCCGTGGTGCCCACCCACGGCACGACGAACGACTCGACGCCCCAGCTCAGGGCCAGCTGGTTGCGCGTGGACTCGTCGGTCGTGAACGCCAGGATCGGCTGGCAGGCGCGGTAGCGGGACAGCCGGCGCGCGGTGTCGCCCGACTGCGTGAAGGCGACCAGCGCCTTGCCGTCGAGGAAGTCGGCGATCTCGGAGGCCGCGCGGGCGACGGAACCGCCCTGAGTGCGCGGCTTGCGCCCCTCGACCAGGGGTTCGAGGCCCTTGGAGAGCAGCTCCGTGTCGGCGGCGGTGACGATCTTCGACATCGTCTTGACGGTCTCGACGGGGTAGGCGCCCACCGACGACTCGGCGGACAGCATGACCGCGTCCGCGCCGTCCAGGATCGCGTTGGCCACGTCCGACGCCTCGGCGCGCGTCGGGCGGGAGTTGGTGATCATCGACTCCATCATCTGGGTCGCCACGATCACCGGCTTGGCGTTGCGGCGGCACAGCTCGATGAGCCGCTTCTGCACCATCGGGACCTTTTCGAGCGGATACTCGACGGCCAGGTCGCCGCGCGCGACCATGACGCTGTCGAACGCCGCGACGACGGCCTCCATGTTGGCGACGGCCTGCGGCTTCTCGACCTTCGCGATGACCGGGACCCGGCGGCCGACCTCGTCCATGACCTTGTGGACGTCCACGATGTCCTGCGCGTCCCGCACGAAGGAGAGCGCGACCATGTCGCAGCCCATCCGCAGGCCGAACCGCAGGTCCTCGATGTCCTTCTCGGACAGCGCGGGCACGTTGACCGCCGCGCCGGGCAGGTTGATGCCCTTGTGGTCCGAGATGACGCCGCCCTCGATGACCATGGTCCGCACCCGCGGGCCCGAGACCTCGACGACCCGCAGCTCGACGTTGCCGTCGTTGATCAGGATCGGGTCGCCCTTGGCGACGTCGCCCGGCAGCCCCTTGTAGGTGGTGCCGCAGATGGACTTGTCGCCCGCGACGTCCTCGGCGGTGATGGTGAACTCGTCACCGCGCACCAGCTCGACGGGGCCCTCGGCGAAGGTCTCCAGGCGGATCTTCGGCCCCTGGAGGTCGACCATCACGCCCACAGCGCGGCCGGTGTCGGCCGCTGCCTGGCGGACGCGGTCGTAACGGCCCTGGTGCTCCTCGTGGCTTCCGTGGCTCATGTTGAGGCGGGCCACATTCATGCCCGCCTCGATGAGAGCCTTCAGCTGCTCGTAGGAATCAACGGCGGGGCCCAGTGTGCAGACGATTTTGGAACGGCGCATGAGGCTGATCCTATCGGTTTGTTTCTACGCGGAATATTCCGACTGGCGGAAAGTACAAATGGGCGGCGCCCCGCTCAGGCGTGCCCTTCTGTGGCGCGTTCGCGGCCACTTCCGTGGGCGCCGGCGAGCGCGAAGGTCTGCTGTGCGATCTCCAGCTCCTCGTCGGTCGGAATCACGGCCACCGCGACCCGCGCCCCGTCCGGCGAGACGAGCCGGGGCCCGCCGCCGCGCACGGCGTTGCGTGACGCGTCCACCGCGAGCCCCAGGCCGTCGAGGCCCGCCACGGCAGCCTCCCGCACCTCCGCCGCGTTCTCACCGACCCCCGCCGTGAACACCACCGCGTCCACCCGGCCGAGCACCGCCAGATAGGCGCCGATGTACTTGCGCAGCCGGTGCGTGTAGATGTCGAACGCGAGGCGCGCCTCGTCGTCGCCCTCGTCGATCCTGCGCCGGATCTCGCGCATGTCGTTGTCCCCGCAGAGGCCGACGAGCCCGCTTTTCTTGTTCAGGAGTTCATCGATCGCGTCGACCTCCATCCCGGCCACCCGCGCCAGGTGGAACACCACGGCCGGGTCGATGTCCCCCGACCGCGTACCCATCACGAGCCCTTCCAGGGGTGTGAGGCCCATCGAGGTGTCCACGCACCGGCCGCCCGCGACGGCCGAGGCCGACGCTCCGTTGCCCAGGTGCAGCACGATCACGTTGGTGTCCTCGTACGCCCGGCCGAGCAGCTCGGCCGCCTTGCGCGACACGTACGCGTGCGACGTGCCGTGGAAGCCGTAGCGCCTGACCCTGTGCTTGTCGGCCGTGGCCCTGTCGATCGCGTACCGGGCCGCGTACTCGGGCATGGTCGTGTGGAACGCGGTGTCGAAGACGGCCACCTGCGGCAGGTCGGGGCGCAACTCGCGTGCCTGGCGGATGCCCAGCAGGTTCGCCGGGTTGTGCAGCGGTGCCACCGGCACGAGCCGTTCGATCTCGGCGATCACGTTGTCGTCGATCAGCGTCGGCTCGGTGAACCGCAGGCCGCCGTGGACCACCCGGTGCCCGATCGCCACCAGCTCGGGGGAGTCGAGCCCGAGGCCGTCCCGCGCCAGCTCACCCGCGGCGGCCCGGAGCGCCGCGCCGTGGTCGTCGATCCGCGCCGTGTGCTCCCTGCGGGGGCCGTGGGACGGGGAGTGTGCGACGCGGGAGGCGGACTCGCCGATCCGCTCGACAAGACCCGTGGCCAGGCGCTCGCCCCCGTTCATGTCGAGCAGCTGGTACTTCACCGACGACGAGCCGGAGTTGAGGACCAGGACGCGGGCGGGGGTGCTCATGCTGACGTTTCCTCCTGTGCTGCCGGGACTGCCTGTGCTGCCTGTGCCTGGATCGCGGTGATCGCGACGGTGTTGACGATGTCCTGGACGAGTGCCCCTCGCGACAGGTCGTTCACCGGCTTGCGCAGGCCCTGCAGCACGGGGCCGACGGCGACCGCGCCCGCCGAGCGCTGCACGGCCTTGTAGGTGTTGTTGCCGGTGTTCAGGTCGGGGAAGATCAGCACCGTCGCGCGGCCAGCCACCTCGGACTCCGGCAGCTTCGTCGCGGCGACGGACGGCTCGACGGCCGCGTCGTACTGGATGGGGCCCTCGATGAGCAGTTCCGGGTGGGAGGCCCTGACCAGGCGCGTCGCCTCCCTGACCTTGTCGACGTCCGCCCCGGAGCCGGACGTGCCCGTCGAGTACGACAGCATCGCGACGCGCGGCTCGACGCCGAAGCGCGCCGCCGTCGCCGACGCCTGCACGGCGATGTCCGCGAGCTGCTCCGCGTCCGGATCCGGGTTGACCGCGCAGTCCCCGTACACGAGCACCTTGTCGGCCAAGCACATGAAGAACACCGACGACACGATGGCGGCCGGTGGGCGCGCGGCGGCGCAGGCCTCTCCCGCGCCGCCCCGCGCGCCGGCCTCTCCCGCGCCGCGCGTGGCGCCGGTGCTCTTGATGATCTCGAACGCGGGGCGGATCGTCGCGGCCGTGGAGTGCACCGAGCCCGAGACCATGCCGTCCGCGAGGCCCGCGTCCACCATCAGCGTGCCGAAGTAGTTGACGTCCGCCACCACGTCGTACGCCAGCTCCACCGTCGCCCCGCGGTGCGCACGCAGCTGCGCGTACCGCTCGGCGAAGCCCTGCCGCAGCTCGGAGGCCGCGGGGTCGATCAGCTGCGCTCCGCCGAGGTCGGCTCCGAGGTCGGCGGCCTTCTTGCGGATGGTGTCCGGGTCGCCGAGCAGCGTCAGGTCGCACACGTCCCTGCGCAGCAGCACGTCCGCGGCGCGCAGCACCCGCTCCTCCGTGCCCTCGGGCAGCACGACCCGGCGGCGCAGCGCGCGTGCCTGCTCCAGCAGGTCGTGCTCGAACATCATGGGCGTGACGCGCCCGCCGCGCGCCACCGACAGCCGCTCGACGAGGCCGGCCGTGTCCACGTGCCGCTCGAACAGGCCGAGCGCGGTCTCCGCCTTGCGCGGCGTCGCCGCGTTGAGCTTGCCCTCCAGGGCGAACAGCCGCGCCGCCGTCGGGAAGGACCCCTCCGCCACCGAGATCACCGGCGTGCCGGGCGCGAGCCGCTCGGCCAGCCTCAGGATCGATGCCGCGGGCCGCTCGTCCATCGTGAGGACGAGACCCGCGATCGACGGCGTGGACGCCGAGTGCGCGGCAAGCGCGCCGACCACGAGGTCGGCCCGGTCGCCCGGGGTGATCACCATGCAGCCGGGGGTCAGCGCGCTCAGCAGATTCGGCAGCATCGCGCCGCCGAAGACGAACCCGAGCGCGTCACGCGCGAGGCCGGAGTCGTCGCCGAGCAGGACCGTCCCGCCCAGTGCCCTGGTGACCTGGGCGACGGTCGGCGCCGCGAGCGCCGGGTGGTCGGGCAGCACGTAGCACGGCGCGGGCACCTGCACGCGCAGGCCCTCGGCGATCGCGTCGCGGTCGCCGGCCGCGACGCGGTTGACCACCAGGCCCATCACGTCGCAGCCGAGCGCCTCGTAGGCACGGAACGCGTTGCGCGCCTCGGCACGCACCGACTCGGGGCCCTGGTCCTTGCCGCCCACCACCGCGATGACCGACGCGCCGCACTCGTTGGCCAGGCGGGCGTTGAGCGCCAGCTCGTCCGGCAGCTGCGTGGCCGCGAAGTCCGTGCCGAGCACGAGGACCACGTCGTAGTCGCGCGCCACCCGGTGGAACGACTCGACCAGTCGGGAGATCAGCTCGTCCGTGCCGCGCTCGGCCTGTAGCGCCGAGGCCGTGCCGTAGTCGAGGCCGTAGACCGTGTCGGGTTCCTGGGTGAGCCGGTAACGCGCCCTGAGCAGCTCGAACATCCGGTCAGGGCGGTCGTGGACGAGCGGCCTGAACACCCCCACCCGATCCACCTGCCGGGTCAGCAACTCCATGACCCCCAGCTCGACGACCTGCCTGCCGTCCCCGCGGTCGATCCCGGTCACGTACACGCCGCGCGCCACGCCTGCTCCCCTCGTCCCGTCCACTCGCCCGGTTGGCCTCGGGCATGCCCCCTTGACAGTAACCCGATCAGATGCTTAGAGCGGGTGGGACGGGTGCCGTACGCGAAGGGGCGCCCGTGCGGTCGGGTGCGCGTGCGCCCGCCCCGCCGTGGCAGGATCGAGGCAGGCGGCCACCGTCCTGGCCGACACGGCCACCGCCCCGGCCGCCGCGAGCAGGAGCAGGAGACGACAGCGACGATGCGCATCGGAATTCTCACAGCGGGCGGCGACTGCCCGGGTCTGAACGCCGTGATCCGGTCGGTCGTGCACCGCGCCATGGCCGAGTACGGGGACGAGGTCATCGGCTTCGAGGACGGCTTCAAGGGGCTGCTCGACGGCCACTACCGGCCGCTCGACCTCAACGCGGTCAGCGGCATCCTCGCCCGCGGCGGCACCATCCTCGGCTCCGCAAGGCTGGAGCGCGGGCGCCTGCGCGAGGCCGCCGAGAACTGCCGGGAGCTCGCCACCCGCTACGGCATCGACGTCCTCATCCCGATCGGCGGCGAGGGCACGCTCACGGCGGCCAGGCTGCTGTCGGACGCGGGCATGCCCGTCGTCGGCGTGCCGAAGACCATCGACAACGACATCCACTCCACGGACCGCACCTTCGGCTTCGACACCGCGGTCGGCGTCGCCACCGAGGCCATAGACCGCCTGAAGACCACCGCCGAGTCGCACCAGCGGGTGATGGTCGTCGAGGTGATGGGCCGGCACGCCGGCTGGATCGCGCTGGAGTCCGGCATGGCAGGCGGCGCGCACGGCATCTGCCTGCCCGAACGGCCCTTCGAGGTCGACAAGCTCGTCAAGATGGTCAGGGAGCGGTTCGAGCGGGGCAAGAAGTTCGCGGTGATCTGCGTGGCCGAGGGCGCGCACCCCGCGGCGGGCAGCATGGACTACCGGCGCGGCGAGATCGACCAGTTCGGCCACGAGCGCTTCCTCGGCATCGGCAACCGCCTGGCCGCGGAACTCGAGCGCCGCCTCGGCACCGAGGCGAAGCCCGTCATCCTCGGCCACGTCCAGCGCGGCGGCACGCCCACCGCGTACGACCGCGTCCTCGCCACCCGTTTCGGCTGGCACGCCGTGCAGGCGGCGCACCGCGGCGAATTCGGCAGGATGACCGCACTGCGCGGCAACGCCGTCGAAATGGTCCCGCTCGCCGAGGCCGTCACACAGCTCAAGACGGTCCCGGAGTCCCGCATGGTCGAGGCCGAGTCCGTCTTCTGACCGGCCTGGCATCCACGGGCCTCAGGTGCCGGCCGATGTCCAGCGGTACTGCAGCTCCGGACGCCCGACCTGGCCGTAGCGTGGGCTGCGCTGCGCGCGGCGGTCCGTGACCAGGTGCTCCAGGTAGCGCCGTGCGGTGATCCGCGAGATGCCCACCCGCTCGGCCAGTTCCGCCGCCGTCAGGCCGGACGGCGACGAACGCAGCGCTGCCGTGACCGCGCGCAGCGTCGGCGCGCTGAGCCCCTTGGGCAGGGTGGCCGGCTCCGGTGCGCGCAGCGCGCCGAGCGCCGCATCCACCTCGTCCTGCCCGCCCGCCTCCCCGGCAGCCGTCCGGAACCGCGCGTAGCGCACGAGCCTGTCGCGCAGCGTCCCGAACGCGAACGGCTTCAGCACGTACTGCACGACCCCCAGCGACACGCCCTCCCTGACGAGCGCGAGATCGCGCGCCGATGTGACCGCGACGACGTCCGCATGGTGACCGCTCGCGCGCAGCGCGCGCAGCAGTTGCAGCCCGTGCCCGTCCGGCAGGTAGAGGTCGAGCAGGATCAGGTCGACCGGCCGCTGCTCCAGCAGCCGCGCCGCCCGGGCCCGCGTGTGCGCGACGCCCACCACCGTGAACCCGGGCACGCGCTCCACGTACAGCTGGTGCGCGTCCGCCGCCACCGGGTCGTCCTCCACGACGAGCACCCGTACCGGCCCGGCGGCGGGGCCCGCCTCCGCGCCGCTCATCGTGTCACCGCCGCCGCCTCGCCGCTTTCCGGCGCGACGCCGGCGGCCAGCGGCAGCCGCACCGTGAACTCCGCGCCCCCGTCGCTGCCCGCCGCGACGGCGACACTGCCGCGCGCCCGGTGCACCGCCTGCCGCACCAGCGCGAGCCCGAGGCCCCTGCCGGGCCCGTTGGTCGACCAGCCGCGCCGGAAGACCTCCTCCACCACGCCGGGCGCCACCCCGGGACCGGTGTCGCGCACCCGCAGCAGCAACTCGCCCACCTCCTCGTCGGCCAGAGCCGTCACCGTCACCCGCGCAGGCCCGGCGGCCGCCTCCCCGTCGACCGACGCCGCCTCCACGGCGTTGTCCACGAGATTGCCGAGGATCGTCACCAGATCGCGGGTCGAGAGGGCGGCGGGCAGCACCCCGTCGTCCATCCGGCTGTCCGGCGCGAGCACCAGCTCCACCCCGCGCTCGTTCGCCTGCGCCGCCTTGCCGAGCAGCAGCGCCGCAAGCACCGGCTCACCCACGGCACCGACCACCTGGTCCGTCAGCTCCTGCGCCAGCTCCAGCTCCGACGTGGCGAACTCGACGGCCTGGTCGACCCGGCCCAGCTCGATCAGCGACACCACCGTATGCAGCCGGTTGGCCGCCTCGTGGGCCTGCGAGCGCAGGGCCTCCGTGAAACGGCGCTCGGAGTCGAGCTCACCGGAGAGCGCCTGCAACTCGGTGCGGTCGCGCAGCGTCACGACCGTACCGCGGCGCTCGCCTCCCACCACCGGGCGGGTGTTGACGACGACGACCCGCTCGTCCGTCAGGTGCACCTCGTCCACCCGGGGTTCGGAGGCCAGCAGCGCCCCCGTCAGCGCGGGAGGCAGCCCAAGCTCGGCCACCGGCCTGCCCACCGCGGACTCGTCGAGCCCGAGCAGCTCCCTCCCCGCGTCGTTGACCAGGGCGATCCTCCGCCCGCCCTCCAGCATCAGCAGCCCCTCACGCACCGCGTGCAGCGCGGCCTGGTGGTAGTCGTACATCCGGCTCAGGCCCGTCGCGTCCATGCCGTGGGTGTGCCGGCGCAGCCGTCTGTTGATCACGTACGTGCCGAGCGCACCGAGCAGCAGCGCAGCGCCCGCCGCCACCGACAGCACCTTGAGCTGCCCCATCACCTGCGTGGATATCCGCTCCACGGTGATCCCCACACTGACCAGGCCGACGATCCTGCCCCCGTCCCTGATCGGTGTGACCGCGCGCGTGGACGGGCCGAGCGTGCCCGTGTACGTCTCGGTGAACGTCCTCCCGCGCAGGGCCGGCGCCGTGGTGCCGATGAAGTGCCTGCCTATCTGCGCGGGGTCCGGGTGCGTCCAGCGGATGCCGTGCGGATCCATGACCGTGATGAAGTCCACCTTCGTGTCGTGCCGCACGCGCTCCGCGTACGGCTGGAGCTCCGCCGTCGGGTCCTTCGTGCGGATAGCGGCGCGCACCGACGGCGAATCGGCCACCGAGCGCGCCGCGATCAGCACCTCGCGCCGCGCCGTCTCCCGCGCCTGCGACCGGTCGTTGACGAACGCGAACACGGCGCACCACGCGACGATCACCGCGATGAGCACGGCCTGTACCGCGAAGAGCTGGCCGGCCAGACTGCGCGGCTTGCGCGCCGCGTGGAAGGAGGACATGGGGCAAGTCTCCACGTTTCCCCGCCGGAGGCGTCCGCGTTGTCCACAGGCACTGGCCGGAAATCGTATGAACGAAATGAACATAAGGGTGACCGGGGTCACAGGGCGGTGGATAGTCACCGGGACCCCGAGTCAAGGAGGACACAGGTGGCCGCGAAACGGGACCGCACCCACTATCTGTACATCGCCGTGGTGGTAGCCGTGCTGCTCGGCATTCTGGTGGGCTTCGCGGCCCCCGGTACCGCAGTACAGCTCAAACCGATCGGCACCGGCTTCGTCAGCCTCATCACCATGATGATCGCGCCGGTCATCTTCTGCACGATCGTGCTGGGCATCGGCTCGGTGCGCAAGGCCGCCAAGGTCGGCGCCGTCGGCGGCATGGCCATCGGCTACTTCCTGGTGATGTCGACCGTCGCCCTGGCCATCGGCCTGATCGTCGGCAACATCCTGGAGCCGGGCCAGGGCCTGCACCTCACCGAGTCCGTACGGCAGTCGGGCCTCGCGCAGGCCAAGGGCACCAGCGACTCGCTGCCCGACTTCCTGCTGAGCATCATCCCGACGACGCTCGTCTCCGCGTTCACCGAGGGCTCCACGCTCCAGGCACTGCTGATCGCGCTCCTGGCCGGCTTCGCGCTCCAGGCCATGGGCAAGGCGGGCGAGCCGGTACTGCGCGGCATCGAGCACATGCAGCGGCTGGTGTTCCGCATCCTGGCCATGATCATGTGGGCCGCGCCGGTCGGCGCGTTCGGCGCGATGGCCGCGGTGGTGGGGCAGACGGGCGTCGACGCGCTCAAGTCCCTCGCCATCATCATGGTCGGCTTCTACCTGACCTGCGCGATCTTCGTCTTCGTCGTGCTCGGCCTGGTGCTGCGGTTCGCCGCACGCGTCAACATCTTCCTGCTGCTGAAGTACCTGGCACGCGAGTTCCTGCTGATCCTGTCCACATCGTCGTCGGAGTCCGCGCTGCCGCGCCTCATCGCCAAGATGGAGCACCTCGGCGTGAGCAAGTCCGTCGCCGGCATCACCGTGCCGACCGGCTACTCGTTCAACCTCGACGGCACCGCGATCTACCTGACGATGGCGTCCATCTTCATCGCGGAGGCCATGGACAAGCCGCTCTCCATCGGCCAGCAGATCTCCCTGCTCGCCTTCATGGTCATCGCCTCGAAGGGCGCGGCGGGCGTCACCGGTGCCGGCCTCGCCACCCTCGCGGGCGGCCTCCAGTCGCACCGCCCGGAACTGGTCGACGGCGTCGGGCTGATCGTCGGCGTCGACCGCTTCATGAGCGAGGCCCGCGCCTTGACCAACTTCGCGGGCAACGCGGTGGCGACCGTACTGATCGGCTCCTGGACGAAGGAACTCGACCGGGGCCGACTCGGCGAAGTACTCGCGGGCCGGGTCCCGTTCGACGAAAGCACGCTCATGGACGAGAGCGGTGGCGGAGGCGCGACGGGAGATGCCCCGGCGGCCGGGGCGGACGTGCAGGAGCAGCGCGGCGGCGACACCGCGCCGCGGACCGGGGCCGGCGTCTGACGCCCGTCACCCAGGACGGTGCGGGCCGGGTAGCGCGCCCACCAGCGCTGCCCGGCCGGTCACCCGCGCAGGCGCGCCGTCGCGAACTTCATCGTCATGGCGCACGGGACGGTGCCACCCGGCGGGGCCAGCTCCGCGGCCCCCGCCAGGAACGCCTGCCGCAGCCCGTCGACGGCGGTAGCGGGCAGCGGGCCCATGTTGTACACCCCCGCCATCGACTCCCACACCCGCTCCACCGGCCCGCCGAAGTCGATGCGGGCCGTCGACCACGTCAACCGGTCGAAGCCCGCCGGGCCGAGGATCTCCGCCATCCCCTCGGCGGTGCGGGTGCGCGCGTCGCCGAGGCGCGGCACGCGGCGCTCGCCCGGCAGATCGGCCGAGGCCCGGCGCAGGAGGGAGGCGAACAGCTCGTACGCCTCGCCGCCGGCCGCGCCACCGCCCAGCGCGCACACCAGCAGGCCACCGGGCACGAGGACGCGCGCTGCCTCCGCCGCGACCTGCTCGACGTCAGCCATCAGCGTCAACGCCATGTGGGAGACGCACGCGTCGAACGAGCCGTCCTCGAACGGCAGCCGCTGCGTACGCCCTTCGAGCAGCGCCGCCCCGGCGAGAGCCGGCCGCCGCCGCGCGAGCGCCAGCGCCTCGGGCGAGAGGTCGACACCGGCCAGGTCGGCCGCATCCCGCGTCCGAGCCAGGAGTTCGAGCAGCAGCCCGTCCCCGCAACCGAGCTCGACCACCCGCCGCGCGCCTGCGGCGAGGTCGGCGACGATCCGGTAGCTGGAGCGGCCGTCGCCGGACGTGCCCTCGCCGAAGGTTTCCGATGTCACGGCGGGCCGCTCGGCGTGGAAGGACCGCAGGAACGCCTCTTGGGCGTGTGCGTCGGCGGTGGAAGTCATCTCGGCACCCTGGTCACAGAAAGCGCTGTGCCGCCTCGACGCTGTCGCCCCCGCTCGTGTTGAACGCGATGGCCGCCTGCGGGGCATGGCGGCGGATCAGGTTCACGACCTGCTCGAACAGCGGAAGCAGCGGCTCGGCCTTGCGTACCCCGCCGCCGACGACCACCACGTCCCACGGACGCTCGGTGAGCGCCGCGACGAGGGCCGGTCCCGCGGAATCGTCGAACTCGATCAGCGTCATGGCCGCGTCGATCCCGTGCTCGCCGAACCGGGCCAATTCCGCGTCGAGACCTGCGCGGAGAGCTTGTGCGTCAACGCCGGGGATTGCCTGCGGGTCATAACCGACAACGAGTGCGGAGGGCATGCGGGCAATCTACCCGGGGCCTTGGCGGGCGATGCCGTCCAGCACGAGGCCGAGGGTGAAGTCGAAGCGTTCGTGGTCCGTCCCGGACGTGAGCTCGGCGGCGTAGCGCTTGGTCTGCGGGAAGGCGTCGGGCAGGCCGGAGAGCCGGCGGAGCAGTTCGTCCCGGCTGACGACCCACTCGTTGCCCGGGTCGGTGAGCAGCGACACCTCGAGCGTGTAGGCGTTGACGTACAGCATCAGCGAGTCGATGCCCCAGGCGGCGGCCTGCGGCGCGATGCCTCCCGCGAGCAGGATGGCGAGCATGCCCTCGCCGATGCGCAGCGTGTCCTCGTTGGTGGGGGCGGCGGCCAGCGCGGCACGCGAGATGCCCGGATAGCGCAGGTACTGGTCGCGCATCCGGACGCAGACGCCGGTGATCTGCTCCCGCCAGGCGGCCGGGTCCGGCTCGGGCAGGTCGATCTCGGTGCACAGGCGGCCGATGAGCAGCTCGCCCAGGTCGTCCTTGTTGACGACGTGCGCGTACAGCGACGCGGGCCCCGTCTCCAGGGCGGCCGCCACCCGGCGCATGGTAAGGGCCTCGTAGCCGTCGCGCTCCACGATGCCGAGCGCCGCGTCGACGACGGCGGCGACCGTGATCGGCTGCGCCCGCCGGCCTCGTGCGGGCGCAGCGCCCGCGCCGGGATCCGGCTGGTGGTGACGGGCGGCGCGCCGTTGCCGGGGAGTCGGGGACATGGCCTGAGTCTACTCAACCGACGAACCCCGTACGACGTGAGGCGAACGAGACTCGTACGATGCGAACAACGTTCACGAATCTCTCCTTGCCTTGACGTCGGCGTCAACACATACCGTCGAGGACATGCGCATCGGCGAACTGGCGGAGCGGGCCGGGACGACCACCCGGGCCCTGCGGTACTACGAGTCGCGCGGGCTGCTGCCCGCGCGGCGCACGCTCAACGGGCACCGCACCTACGACGAGTCCGACCTGCGGCTGCTCCGGCAGATCAGGGCGCTGCAGGACTTCGGGTTCGAGCTGGAGGAAACCCGTCCCTTCGTGGAGTGCCTGCGTGCGGGGCACCCCTCCGGCGACGCGTGCGCCGGATCGCTCGCCGTCTACCGGCGCAAGCTGGCCGAGCTCGACGCGCTGATCGCACAGCTCGGTTCCGTGCGTGTCGAGGTGGCGGCCCAGCTGGCGAAGGCCGAGCACGCGCACGCCGCCCCGGCGGACGTCGCCGCGCCGGAACCGCGCTGCGAGCTCACCGACGCGCTTGCCCGGCACGACCGAGGCCGCCCCGCGGCCGCCGACCGAGAGGACCGCTCATGATCGAGACCACCCATGCCGAGGACGTCGCCACCGTCTCCGACGCGGACTTCGACGCCACCGTGCTCGGCGCCGGCCTGCCCGTGCTCGTGGACTTCACGGCCGACTGGTGCGGCCCGTGCCGGCAGATCGCGCCCGTGCTCGACGCCGTCGCGAAGGAGGAGGCCGGCCGGCTGCGCATCGTGCGGATCGACGTGGACGCCAACCCCGCCACCGCGATCAGGTACGGCGTCCTGTCCATGCCGACGCTCATGGTCTTCCGCGGGGGCGAGCCGGTGAAGACCATCGTGGGGGCGCGCCCCAGGCGCAGGCTCATGGAGGACCTCGCCGACGTGCTCTGACACCGGGGCCCGTGATCCCCGATCTCCTGAACGCCGCCGCGAAAAGAGAAAGACCCTGTCCGCGAATTGACGGACAGGGTCTTTCTCTGCGTATATTGGGGGTTTCGTGCTCAACGCGCTCAAGCCATGCTCAAAAGCGAGGCGTGCACGTGGAGTTCGACGTTCACAGGTTACTAGGGCAGGGGTCGAATTGTCAAACGACGCGTTGCGGGACGAGCAGGAATTCATCTCCCGTCTGTATGCGCGCCTCGACGGCCTCAGGGACGGCGCCGAGGGCGCGATGAGCCGCTCCGTGGCCCAGGTGGGGACCGGCAGGCAGGCCAAGGTGGAGCGCGACGTGCGCGCTCAGGAGCAGGCCGCGCGGCTGTCGCAGCTGAATGCGGTGGAGTCGGGACTGTGTTTCGGCCGGATAGATTTCCGTGACGGCGCGGAACACCACATCGGCCGTATCGGAATGCGCGACGACGACGCGGAACGCACCCCTCTGCTGATCGACTGGCGTGCGCCCGTCGCCCGCCCCTTTTATCTCGCGACCGGCTATTCGCCGATGGGCCTGAGCCGTCGCAGGCACCTCACCACGCGGGGCCGCGAGGTCACCGATCTGTACGACGAGATCATGGACCTCGGCGACGCCACGCGCACCGGCTACGAGAGCCGCGACGCGGACGAGGTACTGCTCGCGGCGCTGAACGCGGCACGCACCGGCCGCATGGCCGACATCGTGCAGACGATCCAGGCCGAGCAGGACCGCATCATCCGCGCACCCCACCGCGGCGTCCTCGTGGTCGAGGGCGGGCCCGGCACCGGCAAGACCGCGGTCGCCCTGCACCGGGCCGCCTACCTGCTGTACGCGCACCGCGAGCGGCTGGCGCGCCGTGCCGTCCTCATCGTCGGCCCCAACCCCGCCTTCCTCGGCTACATCGGCGAGGTGCTGCCGTCGCTCGGCGAGACGGGCGTGCTGCTCGCGACCGTCGGCGAGCTGTTCCCCGGCGTCACCGCCACCGGCACCGACACCCCGGCGGCCGCGGCGGTCAAGGGCGGCGCCGCGATGGCGGACGTACTCGCGCGCGCGGTGCGGGACCGCCAGACGGTGCCCGAGCGCGTCACCGGGATCGAGCACGAGGAGCACGGCACGCTCCCGCTCGACCGCGAGAGTGCCGAGGACGCGCGCGCCGCCGCCCGTGCCACCGGACTCCCGCACAACCTCGCGCGCCCGCACTTCGCCTTCCGCGTGATCGACGCGCTGACGGCCCAGCTCGCCGAGCGGCTCGGCGCCGACCCCTACGGCGGCCCCAACCTCCTCGGCGCCGACGACATCGCCCAGCTCGGCAAGGAGATCGCCACCAGCCCTGCCGTGCACGCCGCGATCGACGAGCTGTGGCCCCACCTCACCCCGCAGCGGCTGCTCGCCGGTTTCCTCGCCGACCCGCTGCAGCTGCCCGAGCACGAGCAGGCACTCGTGCGCCGCAGCGAAGGACCCTGGACACCGGCCGACGTGCCCCTCCTCGACGAGGCCGCCGAGCTGCTGGGCGAGGACGACAGCGCGGCGCGCGCGGCGGCGGAGGCCGCGCGCCAGGAGCAGGTCGCGTACGCGCAGGGCGTGCTCGACGTGTCGGCCGGATCGAAGACGTACGAGTTCGAGGACGAGGAGTCAGAGGTGCTCGCCGCGCACGACGTCATCGACGCCGAGCGGTTCGCGGAGCGCCAGGAGGAGGCCGACACGCGCAGCGCCGCCGAGCGCGCCGCGGCGGACCGCACCTGGGCGTTCGGCCACATCGTCGTCGACGAGGCGCAGGAGCTCTCCGCGATGGCGTGGCGGCTGCTGATGCGCCGCTGCCCCAGCCGGTCGATGACACTGGTCGGCGATCCGGCGCAGACCGGCGACGCGGCGGGCTGCGACTCGTGGCGGCAGATCCTCCGGCCGTACGTGGGCGACCGCTGGACGCTGGAGCGGCTGGGCGTCAACTACCGCACGCCGGCGGAGATCATGGAGGCCGCGGCGGACGTGCGGCGCGCCGAGGAGCCGGACTTCACGCCGCCGCGCTCGGTGCGCTCGACGGGCGAGGAGCCGTTCGTCGTGACCGTGGCGCCGGATGAGCTGGCCACCGCGGCTGCCGAACTCGCCCTCAAACTCTCGGGCACGCAGGGGCAGGCGGCCGGGACCGTGGACGCGGCCGGGGCGGCGTCCCTGGGCAGGCTCGCGGTGATCGCGCCCGCGACGCTGCTGCCGCGGCTCGCCGCCGAACTGCCGGGGGCGTCCCACGGCGAGATGCCCGACCTGACGCGGCCGACGGTGCTGCTCACGCCGCGCCAGGCGAAGGGCCTTGAGTTCGACACAGTCGTCGTGGTCGACCCGGACACCGTGCGCACGGCATCGCCGCGCGGGACGAACGACCTGTACGTGGCGCTGACGCGGCCGACGCAGCGGCTCGCCGTCGTGCGCACCGCGGCGGCCTGAGCCAGGGCTGCCGCTGCGCCGACCGCGACGCCGTACCGGAGGCGCGGGCAGCTGGACCGGGGAGCGAGCGGGTGACGGGCCGAGGGCCGTTGACGCCGCCGCCGGGGAGGCGGCGGGGCGTGTGTCCGTACGGGCACACGGGCCGGGCTCATACAGCGGGCGGGGCTCATACAGTGGGCGCATGCCCCGTCGTTCCTACCGTTCCACCGTGCGTGAGCAGGCCGCCGCGAGCACCAGGACCGCGATCCTGGACGCCGCGGAGGCGCTGTTCGCGGAGCACGGGTACCCGCGCGTGGCCATCAGCAGCGTCGCAGAGTCGGCCGGTGTCGCGCAGGGCACGGTGTACGCGGCCTTCGGCAACAAGCCGGCCCTCGTCGTCGCCCTGATGGAGCGCGCCGCCTCGGACCCCTCCGTCGAGGCGGCCGTCAGCGCGGTGGCGGCCGCCACGAGCGGCGGCGAGATCGTCGCCCTCACCGTCGAGGGAACGGGCACCATCGTGCGGCGGCACGCGCGCACGATGGACGTGCTGTACGGCAACGAGTCGGCGGACCCGGTGATCGCCGGGGCCGTGCGCCGGGCCGAGGCGCTGCAGCGGGAACGCTTCGCCGGGATCGCCGCGCGCCTCGCGGAACTCGGGGCGCTGCGCGAGGGGCTCGGCGTGCGCGATGCCACCCGCGTCCTCGAGTACTTCGTCTCGCCCGGGTCCTGGCACCGGCTGCGCCGGCTCGGCTTCAGCGGGAAACGCGCGGGGGAGTGGCTCACCGACCAGGTGGCGCACGCCCTGCTGGACCAAATTCGATGAAGTCGTACCCTAATCAATATGCGCATACTCTTTTCCAGTACGCCCGCACACGGCCACCTGCTGCCCCAACTCCCGCTCGCCCGCGCGTTCCGCGACCGGGGTGACGACGTCGCGGTGATGACGGCGGGGGCCTTCGCGCCCGTCCTCGCGCCCGAGGGGATCGAACTGCTCGGCGTGGGCCCCACCGCCGACGTGCTCTTCGCCGAGACGGCGCGCAGGACCGGCGCCGACGCGGCCACGGACCCGACCCCCGAGACCGTCGCCGAGTTCTTCGCCGGCACGCGCGTCGACCTCACCGCCGACGAGGCCCTCGCCGCCGCCCGCGCCTTCCGCCCCGACCTCGTCGTCGCCGAGGCCTGCGACGCCGTGGGCCCGCTCGCGGCCGCCGCCCTCGGCGTGCCGTACGCCACCCTCGCCTTCGGGCCCGCGATCCCCGCGCCCTTCACCGACGGCCTGACCGCCGTGGCCGCGAGCCGCTACGCCGACCGCGGCCTGACGCAGGGCCAGGCGCGCTGGTACCTCGACCCGTGCCCCGACGCGATCCAGGCGCCCGGCCGGCGGCCGCCGCACGGCAGGCTGGCGCTGCGTCCCGAGCCGCACCAGGGCCCGGCCGGCGCACCGGCCGTCACGGACACGGCCCCCGCCCCCGGCGGTCGTGCCCGCGTACTCGTCACGTTCGGCACGCACTTCGCCGAGCCGCGGGTACTGGGCCCGATCCTCACGGCGCTGTCCGCGTCAGGCGCCGACCTCCGCGTCACGCTCGGCCTCACGGCGTCGGCCGACGACTACGACGTCGACCGCGAGCGCGTCACCTTCGCCCCCTTCACGCCTCTGGCCGAACTGCTGCACGGGATCGACCTCGTGGTCACCCACGGCGGCGCGGGCACCACGCTCGGGGCGCTCGCACGTGGCCTGCCGCTCGTCGTCGTGCCGCAGGGCGCCGACCAGTTCCTGCAGGCGGCGGGCGTCGCGGCGTCCCGCACCGGGATCGCCGTTGAGCCCGGTGCCGCCACACCGGAGGCAGTGGCCCGCGCGGCGGCCGAGGTGCTGGCGGACGCGCAGTACGCCGACAACGCCCGCAAGGCGGCGGACCAGATCAGCGCGATGCCCGCACCCGCCGAGGTCGCGGACACCCTGGCGGCCGCACTGCGCTGACCGCCCCGTGCCGACCGCACCCGTGCTGACCGCACCGCCCTCACCGCCCGCGCGCTGACCGCGCCGCGCCCGCCGCCGTCGGCGGGCGCGCTCGCGTCACTCCGGCCTGAACCAGACCGTCGACAGCGGCGGCAGCGTCAGCGACAGGCTCGTCTCGCGGCCCTGCGCGGGCACCGGCTCGGGCTTCAGCGCCCGTGCGCCGCGCACGCCGCTGCCGCCGAAGCGCTCCTCGTCCGTGTTGAGCACCTCCGCCCACCCCGCGTACCCGTCCGGCACGCCGAGCCGGTAACCGTCGCGTACGACCGGCGAGAAGTTCGACACCGCGAGCAGCGGGGCGCCCGAGCGGCCGTGGCGCAGGAACGCGAACACGTTGTCGTCGGCGGCGCCGCCCTCGACCCACGAGAACCCCTCGGGCTCGGTGTCGCGCTCCCACAGCGCCGGCGTCTCGCGGTAGACCGCGTTCAGCGTCGCGACCAGGTCGCGCACGCCCTTGTGGTCCGCCGCCGCCGTGTACGACGGGTCCACCAGCCACCAGTCGGGGCCGTGCCCCTCCGACCACTCGGCTCCCTGAGCGAACTCCTGCCCCATGAAAAGCAGTTGCTTGCCCGGATGGGCCCACATGAAGCCCAGGTACGCCCGGTGGTTGGCGCGCTGCTGCCACCAGTCGCCCGGCATCTTGGACACCAGCGCGCCCTTGCCGTGCACCACCTCGTCGTGCGAGATCGGCAGGACGTAGTTCTCGCTGTAGGCGTACACCATCGAGAACGTCATCTCGTTGTGGTGGTACTTGCGGTGCACCGGCTCCTTGGCCATGTACTCCAGGGAGTCGTGCATCCAGCCCATGTTCCACTTCAGCCCGAAGCCGAGCCCGCCGAAACCGCCGGGGCCCGTGTGGTGCGTGGCGCGTGTGACGCCGTCCCACGCGGTGGACTCCTCCGCGATCGTGACGACGCCGGGGCAGCGCCGGTAGACCGTCGCGTTCATCTCCTGCAAGAAGCGCACCGCGTCCAGGTTCTCCCGGCCGCCGTACTCGTTGGGCGCCCACTGGCCGTCCTCGCGCGAGTAGTCGAGGTAGAGCATCGACGCGACGGCGTCCACCCGCAGTCCGTCGATGTGGAACTCCTCGCACCAGTACACGGCGTTCGCGACGAGGAAGTTGCGCACCTCCGTGCGGCCGTAGTCGAAGGTCAGCGTGCCCCAGTCCGGGTGCTCGGCCCTGCGCGAGTCACCCGGCTCGTACAGGGGGCGGCCGTCGAAGCGCGCGAGCGCCCAGTCGTCCTTCGGGAAGTGCGCCGGCACCCAGTCGATGAGCACCCCGACGCCCGCCCCGTGCAGCGCGTCCACCAGGAACCGGAAGTCGTCGGGCGAGCCCATGCGCGACGTCGGCGCGTAGAAACCGGTGACCTGGTAGCCCCACGAGCCGCCGAACGGGTGCTCGGCGACCGGCATCAGCTCCACGTGCGTGAAGCCCAGCTCCCTCACGTACGCGGGCAGTTGCTCCGCCAGTTGCCGGTAGGTCAGTCCTGGCCGCCAGGAGGGCAGGTGCACCTCGTAGACCGAGAACGGCGCCGTGTGCACGGGCCGGTCCGCACGGTGCGCAAGCCACTCCTCGTCCCGCCACGCGTGGCGCGAGACCGCCACCACCGACGCCGTGGCGGGCGGCACCTCGGTGGCACGCGCCAGCGGGTCCGCACGCAGCGAGTGGTGGCCCTCGGGCGTGCAGACGTCGTACTTGTAGACGTCGCCCTCGCCGATCTCAGGGACGAACAGCTCCCACACGCCGCTCGAACCGAGCGAGCGCATCGGAAGCGCCGTGCCGTCCCAGTAGTTGAACGCGCCGGCGACGCGCACACCGCGCGCGTTGGGCGCCCACACCGTGAACCGCGTCCCCGTCACGCCCCCGTGCTCCATCACCGTCGAGCCGAGCGCCTTCCACAGCTGCTCGTGGCGGCCCTCCGAGATGAGGTGCAGGTCGAGCTCGCCCAGCGCGGGCAGGAAGCTGTACGGGTCGCGCACCTCCACGACGTCGTCGCCCTGCGCCTCGCCGTAGCGCACGCGCAGCGTGTACGCCGGCACCCCCGCGAGCGGCAGCACGCCGGAGAACAGCCCGTCGCCCTCGTCGTTCAGCGCCGTGACCGTGCCGTCCGCGACGACGCTCACGCCGCGCGCGTACGGGCGCAGCGCGCG
Organism: Streptomyces sp. NRRL F-5126; assembly: GCF_000721265.1. Classification (GTDB taxonomy): domain Bacteria; phylum Actinomycetota; class Actinomycetes; order Streptomycetales; family Streptomycetaceae; genus Streptomyces. Next base: position 378,898 of record NZ_JOFZ01000002.1, read on the forward strand.
CACCAGCACGCCGCCGTCCACCGGGTGCGCGCCGAGCAGGCCGTGCGGGTCGTGGTGCTCGCCGCGCAGCAGCCTGCCGCGGTCGCCGTCGTCGAGCGGGGGAGCGGGCGGCGTGGCCGTGGCGCCTCGCGGCGTGCTGCCGGTCCCGCCCGATGACCCGGACGAGCCCGCGGCGCTCACGGCCGGACCGGTGTCGAGCGGCGGCGTGCGGCGCGAAGGCACGGGCCTGCCCGGGGGCTGCGCCGGGGGATCGCCCATCGGCACGGAACCGGACGCCTTGGCGGGACGGAAACGGGCGGACACTTCTGGCTCCGACGGGGTGTCGGACGACGGACGGGCGGTCACGGTGCTGCCTCCTCGGCGAGCGTCGGACGAGCGTGGGCTGTCGGAGAACTGCGCGGACGGCGTGGTGAACGGCGTGGCTACGAGTCTGCTGGACGGGCGGCCGCGGCGCGAGCGGGCCGCGGGCGGACGGGCAGGGAGCGCGTGCGGACGGGTACGGAGCGCGGACGGACGGGTACGGAGCGCGCCCTCACCGCTGCGCCGCCAGGCGCTCGATCGCCGCCATCGGCACCGGCAGCCAGTCGGGCCTGTGCCGCGCCTCGTACAGGACCTCGTAGACGGCCTTGTCCGTCTCGTAGGCCCGCAGCAGCTCCGGCTCCGAGCGCGGGTCCGTGCCGGCCGCCCGCGCGTAGCCCTCGCAGTAGGCGTCCCTGCACCGCGCCGACCAGTCGGCACGCCACGGCTCGCGGGAGCGCGCCGCGTAGTCGAAGGAGCGCAGCATCCCCGCGACGTCGCGCACCGGGGGCTGCGGCCTGCGCCGCTCGGCGAGCGGTCTCGCGGGCTCGCCCTCGAAGTCGATGACGGACCAGCTGCCGTCCGGGCTGCGCAGCGTCTGCCCCAGGTGCAGGTCGCCGTGGACCCGCTGGGCCGGACGGACGCGCTCCGCCGCGTCGAGGCCGCCGAGCGCCTCGAAGGCGGCGCGCAGCCCAGGGGCGTACGGCCGGAGCGCGGGCACGGCCTGCGCCGCCGTGTCCAGCCTGCGGCTCATGGCCTCGGCGAGCTGCGCCGTCCTGCCGCCGTCGAGCGTCACCGTCGGCAGCGCGGACGCCAGCGCGAGGTGCACCTCGGCGGTCGCCCTGCCGAGCTCGCCCGCCTCCGCGGCGAACGCGTGCCCGCCGTCGAGTGCGGCGAGCGCCAGCTGCCAGCCGTCCGTCGAGCCCCGCAGGTACGGCTGGACGACGCCGAGCGTCAGGGACTCCCCGCTGCCCGCGGGGTCCGCCGCCTCGAACCAGGCCACCGGCGCGGGCACCCGGGCGCACCCCTCGGCCGCGAGCGCGAGCGGGAGCTCCAGGTCGGGGTGGGGCCCCGGCACCACCCGGCGGAGGATCTTGAGGATGTACGCGTCGCCGTACACCAGCGACGAGTTGGACTGCTCGGCGCCGAGCAGCCTCGGGGCGAGACCGGCCGGGATCGGCCCCGCGCGCCCGAACCGCAGGGGCCCGACCGCGTCCACGCTGCGCAGCCGGTCCATGACGACACCTGCGAGGTACGGGTCGTGCAGGGCGTCGTAGACCGTGCGTCCGGCGAGCGGCCCCTCGGTGGCGTCGCCGATGAGCGAAGGCGCGAGGTGCGGCGGCAGCGACGTACGCACGCCGAGCAGCAACTGGTAGCAGTCGCCCGGGGCCGTGGCGCTCACGGGCGGCTGCCCGTCGTGCTGCTCCACCCGCAGCAGCAGGTGCAGCAGTCCTGGGCCCTCGCCGCCGGACGGCACGGGCGGCAGCAGTTCGGTGACCGCGACCGGCACGAGGCCCGTGAGCGTGCGCCCCTTGCCCGCGAACCAGCGCTGCCGCGGCAGCCACTCCCGCAGCAGCGGGGCGAGCGAGTCGACCACCGCTTCGGCCGCGGCGGACGGCGCCCCGGCCCGGACGGCGGCCTGTCGCCCGGTGCTCCGGGCGGATGCAGCCTTCGGCATGGCAGCGCGTCCTTTCCCCGGGTACACACAGGATGCGCCGAGTGTCCCGGATTGCGGCGGTAGCTGTCCGGCTGTTCGGAATGTGTCGGGTGAGGATGGTCCGTACGGAGTCGACGGACGTAACGGAGGATCCCCGCGCGGCCCGATTCCCGCGAACCGGCCGTCGGTGAGAGTGCCCCGTGCGGGGCGGCGGAAACCGCCCCGCGTCTCAGCCCCGCCGGTACTCGGTCGCGGGCGCCGCGCCGGGGCCCGTCGCCGCGCCGGGACCTGCCGCCGCACCGGGGCCCGCCGCGGCACCACCCTTACCGGGCGCCGGCTTCTCGCCCGGTGCCGCGCCCACGCCCACGCCGAGTGAGGGCCCCGAGGCGGCCGGCGCCGGCGCGGAGTCCTGGCGCAGCCTGAACCAGTAGAAGCCGTGGCCCGCGAGCGTGAGCAGGTAGGGCCACTCGCCGATGGCGGGGAAGCGCACACCGCCGATCAGCTCCACCGGATGGCGGCCGCTGTACTGCCGCAGGTCGAGCTCGGTGGGCTGGGCGAACCGGGAGAAGTTGTGCACGCACAGCACCAGGTCGTCGCCGTTGCCCTCGGGCGACGGCGCCTCGCGCAGGAACGCCAGCACCGCCGGGTTGGAGGACGGCAGCTCCGTGTACGAGCCGATGCCGAAGGCCGGGTTCTGCTTGCGGATCTCGATCATCCGGCGCGTCCAGTGCAGCAGCGACGACGGCGACGCCATGGCCGCCTCGACGTTGGTGACCTGGTACCCGTAGACCGGGTCCATGATCGTCGGCAGGTAGAGCCTGCCCGGGTCGCTGGAGGAGAACCCCGCGTTGCGGTCGGGCGTCCACTGCATGGGCGTCCTGACCGCGTCGCGGTCGCCCAGCCAGATGTTGTCCCCCATGCCGATCTCGTCGCCGTAGTAGAGGATCGGCGAGCCGGGCAGCGACAGCAGCAGGGCCGTGAACAGCTCGATCTGGTTGCGGTCGTTGTCCAGCAGCGGCGCCAGCCTGCGGCGGATGCCGATGTTGGCGCGCATCCGCGGGTCCTTGGCGTACTCGGCGTACATGTAGTCGCGCTCTTCGTCCGTCACCATCTCGAGCGTCAGCTCGTCGTGGTTGCGCAGGAAGATGCCCCACTGGCAGCCGCTCGGGATGGCCGGCGTCTTCGCCAGGATCTCGGAGACCGGGTAGCGCGACTCGCGCCGCACCGCCATGAAGATGCGCGGCATCACGGGGAAGTGGAACGCCATGTGGCACTCGTCGCCGCCGCGCTCGAAGGAGCCGAAGTAGTCGACCACGTCCTCCGGCCACTGGTTGGCCTCGGCGAGCAGCACGGTGTCCGGGTAGTGGGCGTCGATCTCGGCCCGTACGCGCTTGAGGAAGGCGTGCGACTGCGGCAGGTTCTCGCAGTTCGTGCCCTCCTCCGCGTACAGGTAGGGCACCGCGTCCAGGCGGAAGCCGTCGATGCCGAGGTCGAGCCAGAATCGCAGGACCGAGATCATCTCCTCCTGCACGGCCGGGTTCTCGTAGTTGAGGTCCGGCTGGTGGGAGAAGAAGCGGTGCCAGTAGTACTGCCCCCGCACGGGGTCGAACGTCCAGTTGGACGCCTCGGTGTCGACGAAGATGATGCGCGCGTCCGCGTACCGCTTGTCCTCGTCGTCCCACACGTAGTAATCGCCGTACGGGCCTTCGGGGTTGGTGCGCGACTCCTGGAACCACGGGTGCTGGTCGCTGGTGTGGTTCATGACCACGTCGATGATCACACGCATGCCGCGCTGGTGCGCGGCGTCGACGAACTCCACGAAGTCGGCGAGATCGCCGAACTCCGGGAGGACCGCCGTGTAGTCCGCCACGTCGTACCCGCCGTCCCGCAGCGGGGACTTGAAGAACGGCGGCAGCCAGAGGCAGTCCACGCCGAGCCACTGCAGGTAGTCGAGTTTGGCGGTGAGGCCCTTGAGGTCGCCGACGCCGTCGCCGTTGCTGTCCTGGAACGAACGCACCAGGACCTCGTAGAAGACGGCCCGTTTGAACCAGTCGGGGTTGCGGTCCTTCGCCGGCGTGTCCTCGAAGAGGTCGTGGACGGGCTCATTGACGATCATGATGTGGGTGACCCTCCGGTAGGCGGGGACGGTCGCAGGACGACGATGTGCGCGGGCGTGACGCCCGGCTCCAGGCGCACATAGTTGGCCCTGCCCCAGTGATAGGTGTCGCCGGTGAGCTCGTCGCGCACCGGGACGGTCTCGTGCCACTCAAGGCCGAGCCGCGGCATGTCCAACGAGACCGTGGCTTCCTGGGTGTGGTGCGGGTCGAGGTTCACGACCACCAGAACGATGTTCGAACCCGACCGCTTGCTGTACGCGAGCACGGAGTCGTTGTCGGCGTGGTGGAAGTGGATGTCCCGCAGCTGCTGGAGCGCGGGATGCCTGCGCCGCAGCCGGTTGAGCGTGGTGATCAGTGGTGCGATCGTGCGGCCCTCACGCTCGGCCGCCTCCCAGTCCCTGGGCCTGAGCTGGTACTTCTCGGAATCCAGGTACTCCTCGCTGCCCGGGCGCACCGACGCGTTCTCGCACAGCTCGAACCCCGCGTAGACGCCCCAGGACGGTGACATCGTCGCCGCGAGGACCGCCCGCGCCTCGAACGCGGGCCTGCCGCCCTCCTGGAGGTAGGCGTGCAGGATGTCAGGCGTGTTGACGAAGAAGTTCGGGCGCATGACGGAGGCGGACTCGCCCGAGAGCTCGGTCAGGTACTCCGTCAGTTCCTGTTTCGAATTGCGCCAGGTGAAGTAGGTGTACGACTGCTGGAAGCCGATCGCGGCCAGCGCCCGCATCATCGCGGGGCGCGTGAACGCCTCGGCGAGGAAGATGACGTCGGGGTCGGTCCGGTTGACGGTGGCGATGACCTTCTCCCAGAAGACCACCGGCTTGGTGTGCGGATTGTCGACACGGAAGACGCGTACCCCGTGGGACATCCAGTACCGCAGGATCCGTACGGTCTCCCTGACGAGGCCGCGCATGTCCTTGTCGAACGCGATCGGGTAGATGTCCTGGTACTTCTTCGGCGGGTTCTCCGCATACGCGATCGTCCCGTCGGGCCTGTGGTGGAACCAGTCGGGCTTCCTGCCGACCCACGGGTGGTCGGGCGAGCACTGCAGTGCGAAGTCGAGCGCGACCTCCATCCGCAGGTCGCGCGCGGTGCCCACGAAGCGGTCGAAGTCGTCGATCGTGCCGAGGTCCGGGTGCACCGCGTCGTGGCCGCCGGCCTCGGAACCGATCGCCCACGGCACGCCCACGTCACCGGGCCCCGCCGACAGGGAGTTGTTCGGGCCCTTGCGGAACGTGCTGCCGATCGGGTGGATCGGCGGCAGGTACACCACGTCGAACCCCATCGCGGCGATCGCCGGCAGCCGCTCGGCGGCCGTCGCGAACGTCCCGCTCACGGCCGGCTCGCCCGGCCTGACCACCGCGCCCTCCGAGCGCGGGAACATCTCGTACCAGGACCCGTACAGCGCGCGCCTGCGCTCCACCTTGAGCGGCACGGGACGCGAGGCGGAGACCAGATCGCGCAGCGGATGGGCGGCGAGCGCCTCGTCCACCTCGGGTGTCAGCGCCGCCGCGAGACGGGCCGCCGGCGGACGCGACGTGTCGCGCAGCGCGTCCACCGCCGCGAGCACGAACTCGCGGCCCTCGCGCTTCGGCACGCCCTCGGCGGCCCGCTCGTGCAGCGCCGCGCCCTCGGCGAGCACCAGGTCGGTGTCGATGCCGGCCGGGATCTTGATGCCCGCGGTGTGCCGCCAGGTGGTGACGGGGTCGCTCCACGCCTCGACCGTGTACGTCCAGTCGCCCTCCTCCGTGGGGGTGACGTCGGCGCCCCACCGGTCGGTGCCGGGCGCCAGTTCGCGCATCGGGGTGAAGGGCCCCGGGCGCCCGGCCGGGTCGGTGAGCACGACGTTGGCGGCGACCGCGTCGTGTCCCTCGCGGAAGACGGTCGCGGCGACCTGGAAGGTCTCACCGCTCACCGCCTTCGCCGGGCGTCTTCCGCAGTCGACGAGGGGGGTGACGTCCAGGACGGGGATGCGACCGATCAGTTTCACCGAATCACCTGGGGGCTGGGCTGGCGTGACGAGCAGGACAAGTGGTGCGAGTCGAGCAGGACAGGCGGGGTGCGGAAGGGGTAAGTAGCCGCGAATCAGATTTTGTACTGGTTTTGCTGTTCTTTTTAGCTGCTTGATCGACCGGAGGCACGGTGTGGGCAGGTCCGTTTGCGCCCGCGTTCACCCGAACAGCACTCGCGAGCGTGCGTACGGGGGAGCCTTCCATGCGAACGGGGCCGCCAATCCGGCGCCGCGTTGACTCACCGCACCGGAATGGTTACCCAATCCTGTACCGCCGCGCCGCCGTGCGCGAGTCCGCCTCGTACCCGCGAGGCGGGCGCCGCCGTACGGCATATGCACCGGCGCAACGCGGCGGGCGGGGGCGGGAGCGTCGCACGAACCGCGCGCAAACCGCCGCGACGCGCGCGTATGCGCCGTGGTTGCGGGGGCAGCGGACGGCTAACGTCTCACCACGGCGGGACGCCCTGCGCGGTGCGTCCCCTCCGATACGTACGTCCCTTGCGAAGGTGGAGCACGTGAAGGCAATCCGTCGGTTCACCGTCCGCCCGGTACTTCCCGAGCCCCTCGGCCCCCTCAGCGATCTGGCCCGCAACCTGCGCTGGTCCTGGCACACCGCGACCCGCGAGCTGTTCGAGGCGGTCGATCCGGAGGGCTGGCGGGCCGTGGGAGCCGACCCGGTCAGACTGCTCGGCACCGTGTCGGCGGCACGCCTCGCCGAGCTCGCCGGGGACCGGGCGTTCCTGGACAGGCTGGCGGCCGTCACCGCGGACCTGGACGCCTACCTGCACGGCGAGCGCTGGTACCAGCAGCGGGACGCCGGGCAGGCCGGCGGCGAGCAGGGCACGGGGGGCGCCGGCGAGCTGCCCGCCGCCATCGCCTACTTCTCGCCCGAGTTCGGCATCACCGCGGCCCTGCCGCAGTACTCCGGCGGCCTCGGCATCCTCGCCGGCGACCACCTCAAGGCGGCGAGCGACCTCGGGGTGCCGCTGATCGGCGTCGGCCTGCTCTACCGGCACGGCTACTTCCGCCAGTCGCTCTCCAGGGACGGCTGGCAGCAGGAGCAGTACCCGGTGCTCGACCCGCACGAGCTCCCCCTCACCCAGCTGCGTGAGCCCGACGGCACCCCCGCCCACGTGGAGCTCGCGCTGCCCGGCGGCCGCGCGCTGCGCGCCAGGATCTGGCAGGCGCAGGTGGGCAGGGTGCCGCTGCTGATGCTCGACTCGGACGTCGAGGAGAACGGCCACACGGAACGCGAGGTCACCGACCGGCTCTACGGCGGCGGCAGCGAGCACCGGCTGTTGCAGGAGATGCTGCTCGGCATCGGCGGCGTGCGTGCCGTGCGCACGTACTGCCGGCTCACCGGCCACCCGGCTCCCGAGGTGTTCCACACCAACGAGGGCCACGCGGGCTTCCTCGGCCTGGAGCGGATCAGTGAGCTGGCGGCCGACGGCACCGGCTTCGAGGCCGCGCTTGAGGCCGTGCGCGCGGGCACCGTGTTCACCACGCACACCCCCGTGCCCGCCGGCATCGACCGGTTCGACCGTGCGCTCGTCGCCCACCACTTCGGCGCCGACGGGGAACTGCCTGGCGTCGAGGCGGAACGGGTGCTCGGCCTCGGCACGGAGACCTACCAGGGCGGCGACCCGCAGGTGTTCAACATGGCCGTGATGGGGCTGCGCCTCGCCGGGCGGGCCAACGGGGTCTCCACCCTGCACGGCCGGGTCAGCCGGGAGATGTTCTCCGGCCTGTGGCCCGGGTTCGACGCCGAGGAGGTGCCGATCACGTCCGTCACGAACGGCGTGCACGCGCTGACCTGGGTGGCTCCCGAGGTCGTGGCGCTCGGCGCCCGGCAGATCGGCGAGGCCCGGGCCGAGCAGGCGCTCACCGTCGGCGGGCCCGGCCGCTGGGAGTCGGTCGCCGACATCCCCGACGCGGACGTCTGGCAGGTCAGGCGCACCCTGCGCGCGCGGCTCGTGGCCGAGGTGCGCGAGCGGCTGCGGGCCTCCTGGCGGCAGCGCGGCGCGGCGGCCGCGGAACTCGGCTGGATCGACGGGGTCCTCGATCCCGACGTCCTCACCATCGGCTTCGCCCGCCGCGTCCCGTCGTACAAGCGGCTGACGCTGATGCTGCGCGACCCGGCGCGGCTGACCAGGCTGCTGCTCGACGAGGAGCGGCCGGTGCAGATCGTCGTCGCGGGCAAGGCGCACCCGGCGGACGACGGTGGCAAGCGGCTCATCCAGGAGCTGGTGCACTTCGCGGACGACCCCCGGGTACGGCACCGGATCGTGTTCCTGCCCGACTACGGCATGGGCATGGCGCAGAAGCTCTACCCGGGCTGCGACGTGTGGCTGAACAACCCGCTCAGGCCGCTGGAGGCGTGCGGCACCAGCGGGATGAAGGCCGCCCTCAACGGGTGCCTCAACCTGTCGGTCCTGGACGGCTGGTGGGACGAGTGGTACGAGCCGGACTTCGGCTGGGCCATCCCGACCGCGGACGGGTCGGCCGCCGCGGACGAGAACCGCCGCGACGACCTTGAGGCGAACGCGCTGTACGAGCTGATCGAGAACCGCGTGGCACCGCGCTTCTACGACCGGGGCGGCCGGGGCGGCTCGGGCGGCCGGGGCGGACGGGCCGCGGCAGAGGAGAGTGGCGACGGGCTGCCGGGCCGCTGGATCGAGATGGTGCGCCGCACGCTGGTCACGCTGGGACCGAAGGTGCTGGCGGGCCGGATGGTGCGCGAGTACGTGGAGCGGCTGTACGCGCCCGCCGCGCACGCGCACCGCGCGCTCGGCACGAAGGCGGCAGCGGAACTCGCGGCCTGGAAGTACCGGGTGCGCACCCTGTGGCCGCACGTGTCGGTCGACCACGTCGAGACCGTCTCGGCCGGGGAGGGTGCTACCTGCGGCACCGCCCAGCTGGGCTCCGCGCTCGCGCTGCGGGTCGGCGTCGCCCTCGGCGATCTGCGTCCCGAGGACGTGGAGGTGCAGGCCGTGGCGGGGCGGGTCGACTCGGACGATGCCATCGCCGACGCGCAGACGTTCCCGCTCAAGCCGTCGGGCGGTCCTGACGCCGAGGGGCGCTGGGTCTACGAGGGGCCGCTGTCCCTGGACCGCACGGGACCGTACGGGTACACGGTGCGCGTGCTGCCCTCGCACGTGCTGCTGGCGGGCGGCGTGGACCTCGGCCTCGTCGCGCTGCCCACGGAGGCGGCGGGCGAGCACGCGGGGTTGCTGATGCGGTAGGCCGCCGCGCCCGGCTCGTACGGCGCCCCGTGGTCCCCGGCGGACCGCGGGGCGCCGCCGCGTCCGGAGCCAGTAAAGGTACAGACCTTGACGGCCGTCGTGCGGCGCTCTACCTTCCTGCCATCACGTTCACAACTCCGCCTGGCATTCATGTCGATGAACAACTGGCATCGTGTCCGGCGGCGTTGGGACACCCTCCACCGGAAGGGACCCCCCACATGCGCCCCGGAAAGACCTCACGGCTCGTCACGCTCGCCACAGCCCTCGCGGGCGTCACCGCAGCCCTCTGCATGGCGCCCGCCTCGGCCACCTCGGCCGGCCACGCCGCGCACCGTGCGGCCGCCACCCCCGCGGTGGCCGCGTCCCCCGCCGCCTTCACCCACCCGGGTGTCAACCTCGACACCGCCCAACTCGACTTCATACGGGCCAAGGTCCAGGCGGGCGCCGAGCCCTGGAAGTCCGCGTACGACCAGATGATGGCGAGCAAGTACGCCGACCTGAACCGCACGCCGAAGCCGCGCGCCAACGTCGAGTGCGGCTCGTACTCGCACCCGAACAACGGCTGCACCGACGAACGGCAGGACGCGATAGCCGCGTACACCGACGCCCTCGCCTGGTACATCAACCGCGACGACCGGTACGCCCAGAAGTCCATCGAGCTCATGGACGCCTGGTCAGCCACCATCCAGGAGCACACCGATTCCAACGCGCCCCTCCAGACGGGATGGGCCGGCGCCTCCTGGCCGAAGGCCGCCGAGATCATCAAGCACGTGTACGGGAACTGGCCCGACGAGGGCCGGTTCGACACGATGCTGCGCGACGTCTACCTGCCGACCGTCATCAAGGGCTCCAACTCCAACGGCAACTGGGAGCTGACGATGATGGAGGCGGCGGTGTCCATCTCCGTCTACCTCGACGACAAGGCGGACTACGACACGGCGATCTCCAAGTACCTGACGCGCACCGCCGCCTACGTCTACCTGCCCTCGGACGGCAGCCTGCCCAAGACGGTGCCGAGCCAGCACCTCGACACCCGCGCGAAGATCGTGGCCTACTGGCAGGGGCAGTCGACCTTCAACGCGTCCATGACCGGCGTCACGCAGGAGACCTGCCGCGACTTCACCCACACCGGCTACGGCATCTCCAACATCGGGCACGTCTACGAGACGGCACGCATCCAGGGCCAGGACCTCTACCCGCAGGTCGGCGAGCGGCTGCGGCAGGCGCTCGGCTTCCAGTCGCGCCTGGAGACGGGGGCCATGTCCCAGCCGTCCACGCTGTGTCCGGGCAAGTCGCTCAAGCTCGGCCTCGGGCCGATCACCGAGGTCGGCTTCAACGCGCTGCACACGCGCAAGGGCATCGCGATGACCAGCACCCAGGCGCTGACCGAGCGTCAGCGGCCCGCGGGGACGAACAGCCTGTTCGTCGCCTGGGAGACGCTCACCAACGCGGAGAACCCCAACTAGGCGGCGGGGCGGGCAGCGGCGCGTCAGGCCGACAGCCCGAGCGCCAGGGGCTCGCGGCGCGAGTCCGCCACCAGGCGCAGGCACTCCACCGGGTCGTCACGCACCGGGCGCCTGACGATCTCCGCGCCCATGGCGCCGATCGTGTCGAGGCGGTGGTGGTAGAGGCCGAGCAGGACCCGCACGAGCGGCCGGAACTCGACCGGGACCTCGCCGACGACCCGGCCCGCCTCGAGCAGCGTCGCCCTTGCCCTGTCCGCGGTGGCGAGCACCAGCGCCCGCACACCGCGGGTGGGGCGGCCGCGCTCCAGGTCGGAGGGGCTCACGCCGTGGCGCTCCAGGTCGGTGAGCGGCAGCGCGAGCCGGCCCTCCGCGAGGTCCTCGGCCAGGTCGGTGAGCAGGTCGGTGCGCTGGCAGGCGTCGGCGACCAGCCGGCAGGAGGCGGCGAACGCGTCGTCGGGCACGAGGTGCGGGGTGAGGCCGGTGCTGAGCATGATGCCCGGCCAGGTCAGGGTGTCGATGTAGCGCTGGTAGTCCGCCTCGTCGGCGAAGCCGGGGAACTCCAGGTCGATCCGCGTGCCCGCGAGGTAGCTGTCGAACCACTTCCTCGGCAGGGCCGCGGCCTCGGCCGAGTGCACGAAGGCGCGCAGCAGCGGATGGTGCGAGTCGCCCGTGTCGAGCGCCCGCGTGACGTGCCCGGTCCAGGCGTCGAGCTGCCGCAGCCGCTCGCCCGGGGTGCCCGTGTCGCAGACGTCGTCCGTGAAACCGAGCATCGAGGCGCCCGTCAGCGCGTGCGGCAGGAAGCCGCCGGGAGACTGGAGGCGCACGACGCCGTAGAGCACGGGCTCCCGGCGGCGCAGGTAGCGTGCGGCGGTGGTGTAGTCGGCGCGCAGGCCGGCGGGCCGCACCCCGGCGAGATCCAGACAACGTCGCCACGAACGCACGAACAGGCTCCCTGGGCAGTGGAGGACAGGACACGGTGGGACACGTGCCGGCACCAGCGTAGCCACGCGGGGGACCCGGTCCTTGCCGGGTCCCCCGCGTGGCGTCGTGGCTACGGCGCCGGTGGTCACGCGCTCGTCGTGCGCCGGGCGTCAGGCGCTCCTGGCCGGTTCCCGGCTCGCGGCGGCGGCCGGCTCCTCGTGTGCGGTGCCGCTTCGGCGGCCGGGGCGCGTGAGAGCCAACACGAGCGCCGCACCCACCACCGCGCAGCCACCGGCCACCGCGTAACCGGCGTCCAGCCCCGAGGCGACGGACGCCCGCGGACCCCCGATACCCTCCCCGGCCACGGACGAGAAGACGGTGCCGAGCACCGCGACCCCGATCGCCAGGCCGAGCTGCCGCGCCATGTTCAGCGCGCCACCGGCCATCCCGGCGCGCTCCGGCGGCACCGCGCCCATCACCGCCGACGACAGCGGCGGCAGCGCGAGCCCCGCGCCGAGGCCGATGCACAGCATGCCGGGTATCAGTACGCCCGCCGTGGCCGAGGCGTCGAGCCCGGTCTCGAGGAAGGAGCCCGCGGCGATGCACAGCAGACCCAGCGTCACCGAGTAGCGCGGCCGCACCCCGTGCCCCAGCCGCCCCATCACCAGCGGCACCACGAAGGACACCGCGCTCATCGGCATGATCACGAGCCCTGTGGACACCGGGCCGAGGCCGAGCTTGCCCTGCATCCACAGCGACGCGTACGGGAACATCGCCCACGCCCCGATCGACAGCAGCGCCGCCCCGCTCACGAATCCCACGAACGCGCGGTTCCGGAACAGCGAGAGGTCGAGCATCGGCGCGGCGGTGCGGCGCTCGACGACGAGGAACGCCGCCAGCGACAGTGCGGCCAGCGCCAGGGGGCCCCAGACCTCCCAGTCGCCCCAGGGCCTCTCGGCGCTGCGGATCAGCCCGAACGTGACGGCCGCGGCCATCAGGGTGAAGGCGGCCATGCCGGGCAGGTCCAGCGGGCGGGAGCGGCCGCCGTGATCGGGGGCGACGGAGCGCCAGGTGATCGCCACGGCCACGACGGCCACGGGCACGTTGACCGCGAAGATCCACTGCCAGCCCAGGTGCTGCGTCAGCAGCCCGCCGATTATCGGACCCGCGGCGGCCGCCGCCCCGTTGACCGCACCCCACACTCCGAACGCGATACCGCGGTCCCTGCCGCGGTAGGTGGTGCTGAGCAGGGCGATGGTGGTGGCGAACATCGCCGCCGCGCCGACGCCCTGCACGGCCCTGCCCGCGATCAGGACCGCCGTCGACGGAGCGAGCGCGCAGGACAGCGAGGCCAGCGCGAAGATCGTCAGGCCCGCGACGCAGACACGGCGGTGGCCGAGACGGTCGGCAATGGTGCCGGCACCGAGCAGCAGCGCGGCCAGCGTCAGGGCATAGATGTCGACGACCCACTGCAGGCCGCTGAACGACGTCCCGAGGTCCTTCGCCATGGCAGGCAGGGCGACGTTCACGATGGTGACGTCGATCAGGAGCATGAACGCACCGAGACTCACCGCGACGAGCGGCCACCACTTACGCATCGCGCACCCCCGGGCGTGTGCCGCGGGACGTGCCCGCGTCGTGGGCGTGGGACCGATCGGATCCCCCGCGGACGGTTCTGCCGCGCAACGTGATGTGCGGGCCACGGCGTATCTCCACCGTCGTTCCCCTTCGTGATACAGCGTTCTCGACGCGCACCACTGTGCCGGGGCGCCGCCGGATGCCACAGCCAGGATGGCCCTGGCGGAGGAAGTCGACGTGCCCCGCCTTGATAGAGCGGAAATCCATCACTCGGTGCGGGATCGGGTGGCGCTTTTCGACGACACGACACGACACGGCGGGCGCGGCCAGGTCGCCCAGGCCCTACGCGAGGCTGTCGCGCCAGGCGCGGTGCAGGTCCGCGAAGCGGCCCGTGCCGGCGATCAGTTCGGCGGGCGCGCCGTCCTCCACGATGCGGCCGTGCTCCATCACCAGGACACGGTCGGCGATCTCCACCGTCGACAGCCGGTGCGCGATCACCACGGCCGTCCGCCCACGCAGCACCGTGTCCATCGCGCGCTGCACCGCCCGCTCGCCCGGCACGTCGAGCGAACTCGTCGCCTCGTCGAGGATCAGCACCGAAGGATCGGCGAGCAGGGCACGCGCGAACGCGACCAGCTGGCGCTGGCCCGCGGAGATCCGCCCGCCGCGCTTGCGGACGTCGGTGTCGTACCCGTCGGGCAGCCCCTCGATGAAGTCGTGCGCCCCGATCTCCTTGGCCGCCCGCTCGATCTGCTCGCGTGTCGCGTCAGGGCGGCCGATCGCGATGTTCTCCGCGACCGTCCCCGAGAACAGGAACGCCTCCTGTGTCACCATCACCACGCCGCGCCGCAACTCGGCCGTGTCCAGATCGCGGAGGTCGACACCGTCCAGCAGGACGCGGCCCGCCGTCGGGTCGTAGAACCGCGCGAGCAGCTTCGCCAGCGTGGACTTGCCCGCCCCCGTGGAGCCGACGACCGCGACCGTCTCGCCCGCGGGCAGGGTCAGCGTGAACCTGGGCAGCACCTCGCCGCCCGTCCGGTACCCGAAGCCGACCTCCTCGAAGGCGACCTCGCGGCCGGGCAGGCCGCCGTCGCGTACGGGCAGCGCGCGCGGCTGTGCCGCCTCGGGGACACTGGCCACCTGCGCCAGGAGCCCCGCGATCTTCTCCAGCGAGGCGGACGCCGACTGGTAGGAGTTGAGGAACATGCCGAGGCGGTCGATCGGGTCGTAAAGCCGCCGCAGGTACAGCACGGCGGCCGCCAGCACGCCCAGCTCAAGGGTGCCGTCCGCGACGCGGTACGCGCCCCACAGCACCATGCCGGCGACCGCGGTGTTCGCGACGAGGCGCGAACCGACCACATAGCGGGCCATCTCGATCAGCGCGTCACCGTTGCTGCGCTCGTGGCGCCGGTTCAGCACGCCGAGCTCGGAGTCGTTGACGGACTCGCGGCGGAACGCCCTGACCGGCCTGATGCCGTTCAGGGTCTCCGCGAACTTCACGATGACCGCGGCGATCGCGGTCGAGCGTCGGCCGAAAACCATTCCGGCACGGCGCTGGTAGAGCCGCACCAGCAGGTACAGCGGGACGAACGACACCACCGCGACGCCGCCGATGGAGAAGTCCAGGTAGAGCAGCATGCAGGAGATGTAGACGAATGACACGACGACGCTGACCAGCTCCTGCAGGCCCTCGTCGAGCAGCTCGCGCAGCGACTCCACGTCCGTGGTGGACCGGGAGATCAGCCGGCCCGACGTGTACCGCTCGTGGAAGTCGACGCTCAGGGCCTGCGCGTGGCGGAAGATCCTGCTCCGCAGGTCGAACAGGACGGCCTGGCTCACGCGCGTCGACGACTTGATGAAGGACTGCTGGAACCAGCCGGACAGCAGCGCGCACAGTCCGTACCCGGCACCGACCGCGATGAGCGCGCCGTGCTCGCCGTGGCGGAGGGCGGGCACCGCGTGGTCGATGGCGTACGCGACGAGCAGCGGACCGGTCTGCGCCGCTGCCTGCTGAAGCAGCAGCATGACGACCGTCAGCGCGACGCCCCGGCGCTCGGGGCCGAGGAGGGAGCGCAGCAGCGTGCGCGTCGCCCGGGGCGGAGCGGGCAGCGCGTCCCGGTCGAACGGGTCATCGGCGGGGGCTGCCGCGGCGGCCAGGACCGCCGCGTCCTCGGCCGCCGCCTCTGACCCGCCGCCTGCGGTGGGCCCCGTGGTCGTCGGCGTGCTCATCGGGCGTCCTCCTCTTCGCCGTCCGGCCGGCCGCCGCCCACTCCGGCGCGGGCCGGCTCCGCGGTGGCCCCCGGCTGAGCGGCGGCAAGCGGCTCAACGGTGGCGGCTTGCCCGCCGCGTTCCTCGCCCGACATCAGCCAGGCGTACTCCGCGCTCTCACGCAGCAATTGCTGGTGCGTGCCGACCGCGGCCACCCGGCCGTGCGAGATCAGCGCGACCCGGTCGGCCAGCAGGACGGTCGACGGCCGGTGGGCCACCACCAGCGCCGTCGTCTCCCGCAGGACGCGGCGCAAAGCCGCCTCCACCAGCGCCTCGGTATGCACGTCGAGCGCGGAGAGCGGATCGTCGAGCACCAGGAAGCGCGGCCTGCCCACCACCGCCCTTGCCAGCGCGAGCCGCTGGCGCTGTCCGCCCGACAGGCTCAGCCCCTGCTCGCCGACCTGGGTGTCCGTGGAACGGGGAAGCTCCCGTACGAATCCCGCCTGCGCGATGTCGAGCGCGCGGTCCAGATCGCCGCCGTCGGCCCCGTCGGCCCCGTCGGCTCCGCCTGCCTCGCCGCCGGCGCCCATCAGCACGTTCTCCCCGGCGCTCGCCGAGAACAGCGTCGGTTCCTCGAAGGCGACCGAGACCAGTTCACGCAGGCGTGCGCGCGGCATCCGCGTGATGTCCTCGCCGTCCAGCGTGATGCGGCCCGACGTCGCCTCGTGCAGGCGCGGCACCAGTGCCGTCAGCGTGGTCTTGCCCGAACCCGTCGCGCCGACCAGCGCCATCGTCTCGCCCGGGGCCACATGCAGGTCGATCCGCGACAGCACGGCGGGCGCGTCGGGCCCCGCGTCCGGGTAGCGGAAGGACACGCCCTCGAAGCGCAGGCCGGCCTCGGCCGGAGAGTCGGCGGGCAGCGCCGCTTCGGGCAGCGCCCCGGCCGGCTCCGTGCCCGTCTCCCGCGGGAGGTCCGTCTCCTCCCGCGCGTCCATCGGCTCGAAGAACCGCTCGGCCGCGGTCGCCGCCTCCTGGCTCATGGCGAGCATGAAGCCGATCGACTCGACCGGCCAGCGCAGCGCCAGCGCCGTGGAAAGGAACGCGACGAGCGTGCCCGCCGACAGGCCGCCGTCCGCGACCCGCAACGTGCCGAACACGAGCGCCGCGCCGATCGCCAGCTCGGGGATGGTCGTGATGAGAGACCAGATGCCCGCCAGCAGGCGGCCCTTCTCCAACTCGGTGCCCCGCAGCTTCGCCGCGAGTGCGCGGAAGGCCTGCGTCTGGCTGCGGTGGCGCCCGAAGCCCTTGACGATGCGGATGCCGAGCACACCCTCCTCGACCACCGTCGTCAGATCGCCGACCTGGTCCTGCGCGCGCCGCGCCACCAGCGCGTACCGCGACTCGAAGATCGAGCAGAGGATCACAAGCGGCACCGCCGGCGCGAGCAGCAGGAGCCCGAGCGCCCAGTCCTGCAGCAGCAGGATCACGCAACCGGTCACGATCGTCACGCCGTTGACCAGCAGGAACATCAGCGGGAAGGAGAGGAACTGGCGCAGCAGCATCAGGTCCGTCGTGCCGCGCGAGAGCAACTGGCCCGACGGCCAACGGTCGTGGAAGGCGACCGGCAGGCGCTGCAGGTGGCGGTAGAGGTCCGCGCGCATCGCCGCCTCGATCCCGGCGAGCGGACGGGCCACCAGCCACCTGCGCAGGCCGAACAGGCCGGCCTCGGCGGCACCGAGGAGCAGCAGGATGAGCGCGCCACGCCAGACGCCGCCGGTGTCGCGGTGCGCGATCGGCCCGTCCACCATCCACTTCAGCACCAGCGGGAAGACCAGTCCGAGGCAGGACGCCACGATGGCGATCACGGCGGCGACGGACATGCGCAGCCGCACGGGCCGCACGTACGGCCACAGCCGCAGCAGTGTCCGCACGGCCGGCGGTCTTCCCGTTGCTTCTCGGTTCTCGGACATCCACGTGAGCCTACGGGGAGCCACTGACATCGTTCACCGGCTTTCCGGCCGCTGCCCGGGTGCCCGGAGCGGACCGGTGGATACGGCATCAACCGATCGGATGATGGCGGTTCGAGCGCGTTGGCGGATACCCGGCGCGGGCCGCGGGCGGCATGGTTTCAGGTATGGCGATCATCGAAGTGCGAGACCTGCGCAAGGCGTACGGGGGCAGGCCCGTGGTGGACGGGGTGTCCTTCACCGTGGAGGAGGGGGAGGTCTTCGGCATCCTCGGCCCGAACGGCGCGGGAAAGACGACCACCGTCGAATGCGTGGAGGGGCTGCGCGTACCGGACAGCGGTGCGATAAGGGTCGCGGGCCTGGACCCGGTCACCGACCACGAGCGGGTGACCCACCTGCTGGGCGCGCAGCTCCAGGAGAGCGAGCTGCAGCCCAAGCTCACCGTGCGGGAGGCTCTCGAGCTGTACGCCGCGCTGTACCCGCACCCCGTCGACTGGCGGCCGCTCGCGTCCCGCCTCGGCCTCGACGCCAAGCTGACCACACGTTTCGCGAAGCTGTCCGGCGGCCAGAAACAGCGCCTGTTCATCGCGCTCGCCCTGATAGGCGGCCCGCGCGTGGTCGTCCTCGACGAACTGACCACCGGCCTCGACCCGAGGGCCCGCCGCGACACCTGGCAGCTGATGGAGGAGATACGGGACTCCGGTGTCACGGTGCTGCTGGTCACGCACTTCATGGAGGAGGCCCAGCGGCTGTGCGACCGCGTCGCCGTCATCGACGAGGGCCGCCTCGCCGCGCTCGACACGCCATCGGGCCTGATCGCCAGGTCCAGCGCGTCCACCGTCATCTCCTTCACCCCGTCGCGGCCGCTGGCGGAGCCTGAGCTGTACGCGCTGCCCGACGTCATGTCCGTCAACGCGCCGGGCGGCCGGGTCGTGATCCACGGCAGCGACGAGACGGTCAACGCCGTCATCACGCTGCTCGCCCGCCACCGCATAACGGCCCGTCAGCTGCGGGTCACCGAGGCGTCCCTCGACGACGCGTTCCTCGACATCACGGCCGGCCAGGGCGCGGCCCGGCAGCCGAATGCCCTGCACACACCGGAAGAGAGAGTGTGACCATGTCCGCCACCGCCACTCCCGCGCCCGCCGGGCGCAGGCCGTCCCCGGCTGCCGCCGTCCTGCGGACCGAGGCCCGCCTCCTCTACCTTCGAGAGCCGTCCGTCGCCCTGTCGGTCCTGCTGCTGCCCACCGTCCTCCTGGTGATCCTCGGCCTCATCCCCGGCTTCCGGGAGGCGGACGCCGGCCTCGGCGGGCGCCGCGTCATCGACCTGTACGTGCCGGTCGCCGTGCTGCTCGCGCTGACCATGGCGGGGATGCAGGCCATGCCGCCGATCCTCACCGGCTACCGGGAGCGCGGGATCCTGCGCCGCATGTCGACCACGCCGGTCCGGCCGTCCGCGATGCTCGTCTCGCAGCTGGTGCTGCTGGGCGGTGGCGCCCTGTTCTCGGCCCTGCTGGCGGTCGCGGTCGGCCGCATCGCGTTCGGCGTGGCCCTGCCCGGCCGGCCCGGCGGGTACCTCCTCGCGCTCGTCCTCGCCGCCGCGAGCGCCATATCGCTCGGCCTGCTGATCTCTGCGGTCGCCCGCCACGAGAAGGCCGCCCAGGCGCTGGGGGCCGTCACCCTGTTCCCCTCGATGTTCACCGCGGGCGTCTGGCTGCCCGTCCAGACCATGCCGCACCTGCTGCGCACGATCGTCGAGTACACGCCGCTCGGCGCCGCGTCACAGGCACTCGACCAGGCCGCGCGCGGCGCGTTCCCGGGCCTCGCCCACTTGGGGGTGACCGCGCTGTGGACGGTTCTGCTGACGGCGGGCGCGGCCCGCTGGTTCCGATGGCAGTGACCCGCCAGGACCGAAGGGAGCGCGCCCGGCCCGCCGCGGCGGTGCTCCTGGCCCGGGGCGCGTCCTGGTCAGCCCTCCCCTGTCTGGGGGAGACTGGCCGGATGAGAGGCCACGCCGCTCTCCACGAGGAGCGCTGGGAGCAGGTCTTCCGCTGGGGTCCGCTCACCCTCTTCGGGGTCGGCACGGCCGTCTCCGCGGCGGTGGCGACCGCGCTCATGAGCCGTACGGATCTGTACGGTGCGGCCTGCGCGGCGCCGGTGGCGCTCGCCTTCGAGCTGTGGTGGGCGCGGCCCGGGCGGGTGGCCGTGCCCGAGTCGGCCGCCGAGCAGGCCCACTACTGGATCCGTACGACCCTCGCGTTCGCCCTGACCTGGTTCAACCCGCTGTACGCGATCTACGCGTACAGCGGCTACCTCGCCGTCAGCCGCATGCTGCCCCGCCGGATCACCAGGGTGGGCCTCTTCGTCAACGCGGTCACGATCGCCGGGTCGCAGTCGTCCGGGCTGCCGCCACGGACCACCACCGTGTGGATCCTGTTCGGTGCGCTGATCGTGCTGAACAGCGGCATGGCGGCGATCTTCTCCGCCCTCGGGGAACGCGAGGTGGCGAAGGCCAAGCAGCGGACGGACACGATCCGCCAGCTGGAGACCGCCAACAGGCGCCTCGAACTGGCCATGCAGGAGAACGCGCAACTGCATGCGCAACTGCTCGTCCAGGCGCGCGAGGCGGGGGTCGCGGACGAACGCCGCAGGCTGGCCGCGGAGATCCACGACACGA
Organism: Streptomyces sp. NRRL F-5126; assembly: GCF_000721265.1. Taxonomy (GTDB): domain Bacteria; phylum Actinomycetota; class Actinomycetes; order Streptomycetales; family Streptomycetaceae; genus Streptomyces. The sequence continues at coordinate 399,039 of NZ_JOFZ01000002.1, forward strand.
TCGCCCAGGGGCTCACCGGGATCATCGCGCAGCTCCAGGCCGTCAGCGCCGCGAACGACGGGGACCTCGCACGCGCGCACCTGTCGCGGGCGGCCACGCTCGCCCGGCACAGCCTGGGGGAGGCACGCCGCTCCGTGCAGAACCTCAGCCCGCTCGACCTGGAGGACGGCGCGCTGCCCGAGGCGCTGAAGAAGACCGTGGACGCCTGGTCGGACCGTACGGGGGTCACCGCGCGGTTCACCGTCACCGGCACCGAGGAGCAGCTGCACGACGAGGTCGCGGCGACGCTGCTGCGGGTCGCGCAGGAGGCGCTCGCCAACGCGGACCGGCACGCGGCCGCCGGCCGTGTCGGGGTCACGCTCTCCTACATGGGCGACGAGGTGACGCTCGACGTGCGCGACGACGGCGCCGGCTTCGACGTCCTCCACGTGCCGGAGCGTACCGGGACGGGAGGGTTCGGCCTCGCGGGCATGCGCGCCCGGGTCGAGCGGATCGCGGGCTCCCTCACGGTCGAGTCGGAGAAGGGAGGGGGTACGGCGGTCTCCGCTCGCGTACCGTTGGTCCACCATGGGTGAACAGGCCGGCAGGACCGTGACGCTGCTGCTCGTCGACGACCATCCCGTCGTGCGCGACGGGTTGCGCGGGATGTTCGAGTCGTCGCCGGGTTTCCGGGTGCTCGGCGAGGCGCCGAACGGCGTCGACGGCGTCGAGCTCGCGCTGCGGCTCGACCCGGACGTGGTCCTGATGGATCTGCGGATGCCGGGCGGCGACGGGGTCGCCGCGATCGCCGAGCTCGTCCGCAGGGGCGCCCGCGCCAAGGTCCTCGTGCTCACCACGTACGACACCGACTCCGACACGCTGCCCGCGATCGAGGCGGGCGCGACCGGCTACCTGCTCAAGGACGCCCCGCGCGAGGAGCTGTTCACGGCGGTGCGGGCAGCGGCCCAGGGCCGTGCGGTCCTGTCGCCCGCCGTCGCATCCCGCCTGGTCTCCCGCGTGCGCGCGCCGCTGAGCGCGCCCGGGGTCGAGCCGCTCTCGGCGCGCGAGCGCGAGGTGCTCGAACTCGTCGCGAAGGGCACCTCGAACCGCGAGATCGCGAAGGACCTCTTCATCAGCGAGGCCACGGTCAAGACCCACCTGACCCACCTCTACGCCAAGCTCGGCGTGAAGGACCGCGCGGCGGCGGTGGCCGTCGGCTACGACCGGCACATCCTCGGCGCCTGACGGGCGGAGCCCGGACGGGGTGCCCGGCTCACCCGCCGTCGTCCGGCGCAGGCCGCGCGCGCAGCAGGAGCACCGAGCGCGCCGGGACCGTAAGGGTGCTGCCGCCCGCATGCCGGGTGCCCGGCTCCGCGGCCTGGTCCTCAAGGGACGTGTCGACGACCGCCTCGTACATGCCCGCCCACGGCGGTCCAGGCAGCGCCACGTCCTGGGGCCCGGCGCCCGCGTGCAGGACCGCAAGGAAGCTGTCGTCGACGAACTCGCGGCCCCGCTCGTCCCGGCGGGTGATGTCGCGGCCGGACAGGAACAGCATCAGCGTGCACGCCGGCGCGTACCAGTCGTCCTCCGCCATCTCCTCGCCGCGCACCGTGAACCACGCCAGGTCGCGCAGCCCGTCCGGCGTGCGCGGCCGGCCGGTGAAGAACGTGCGCCGCCGCAGCACGGGATGGGCGGCACGCAACCCCGCCAGCCGCGACGTCAGGGTGTGCAGCGCCGCCCAGCCGGGGTCGCCGAGCAGCGACCAGTCGACCCAGCCGGTCTCGTTGTCCTGGCAGTAGGCGTTGTTGTTGCCGCCCTGGGTGCGGCCCATCTCGTCGCCCGCCACCAGCATCGGGACGCCGGCGGAAAGCAGCAGCGTCGTGACCATGTTGCGAAGCTGGCGGCGGCGCAGCGCCGTCACGTCCGCGTCTGCGCTCTCGCCCTCCACGCCGCAGTTCCAGGCACGGTTGTCGTCCGTCCCGTCCCTGTTGCCCTCGCCGTTCGCCTCGTTGTGCTTGCGCTCGTACGAGACGAGGTCGCGCAGCGTGAACCCGTCGTGCGCCGTGACGAAGTTGATCGACGCGTACGGCTGCCGCCCGCCCCACTCGTACAGGTCGCTGGAGCCCGAGATCCGGGTGCCCAGGTCGCGCACGTCCGAAGCGGCGCCGCGCCAGAAGTCACGCACCGCGTCACGGTAGCGGTCGTTCCACTCCGCCCACGGCGGCGGGAACGCGCCGACCTGGTAGCCGCCCGCGCCCACGTCCCACGGCTCCGCGATCAGCTTCACGCCGCTGAGCACGGGGTCCTGCGCGAGCACCGTGAGGAACGGCGAGGCCATGTCCACGTCGTCCCGGCCGCGGGCGAGCGCGGACGCCAGGTCGAAGCGGAAGCCGTCCACGCCCATCTCGGTGACCCAGTACCTGAGCGAGTCCGTGATCAGCCGCAGTGCCTGCGGCCGCATCACGTCGAGGGTGTTGCCGCACCCCGTGAAGTCGGCGTAGCGGCGCGCGTCCTGCTGCAGCCGGTAGTAGCCGCGGTTGCCCACGCCGCGCAGCGACAGCGTCGGCCCCAGCTCGCCGCCCTCGGCCGTGTGGTTGTAGACGACGTCGAGTATGACCTCGATGCCCGCCGCGTGCAGCGCGCGCACCATGTCCCTGAACTCGGCGACCTGCTCGCCGCGCGTGCCGTGCGCCGCGTACGCCGCGTGGGGCGCGAAGTAGCCGATCGAGTTGTAGCCCCAGTAGTTGGTGAGTCCGCGCCGCAGCAGGTGGTCCTCGTGCGCGAACTGATGCACGGGCAGCAGCTCGACGGCCGTCACGCCGAGCCCCCGCAGGTGCTCGACCGCCGCGGGGTGGGCCAGGCCCGCGTACGTGCCGCGCAGCTCGGCCGGCACACCCGGATGCCGTGCGGTGAACCCCCGCACGTGCACTTCGTACAGCACCGTGTCGGCCCACGGCGTCCTCGGGCGCAGGTGGTCCTCTCGCGCGCCGCCCTGCGCAGGGCCGGCCACGACGACGCCCTTCGGCACGTGGGGCGCCGAGTCGCGCTCGTCGCGCACGGTGTCCGCGACGTGCTGCTGCGGCCAGTCGCGCACATGGCCGTACACCTCGGGCGGCAGCCGGAAGTCGCCGTCGACGGCGCGCGCGTACGGGTCGAGCAGCAGTTTCGCCGGGTTCCAGCGGGCACCCGTCCACGGGTCCCAGCGCCCGTGCACGCGGTAGCCGTAGCGCGTACCCGGCGCGACGCCCGGCAGGAAGCCGTGCCACACGCTGTGCGTCAGCTCCACCAGCTCGTACCTGGTCTCGCGTGTGCCGTCGCCCTCGCCCTCGAACAGGCAGACCTCGACGGCCTCGGCGCCACCCGCCCACAGGGCGAAGTTGGTGCCCGCCGCGCCGCCCGGGCCGGTGCGGAACTCGGCGCCGAGCGGCGCCGGCGAGCCCGGCCACACCGACCCGGGGTGGCCGCGCCGGTACGGAAGGCGACCACCGAACGGCCCACCGTCCCCGGCCGGCGTCGCGCCGTCCCGGTACGGGGGCCACCCGGCCACGAGGCCACGCACCGGCCCATCGGCCGGGTCCCGCAACTCCTCCTGCTCGGCTGCGCCCGCCACCTGTCGGCCTCCCGCGGCTCGTCGGCCCCCGCGGGCGGCGGCGCGCGGCGTCCCCGCGCCGCACCCCTGCCCGCGTGGTCTTCCCCCTGTTCCTTCCCTCTACGGGACCCACCCTCACGCCCCTCCGGGTCACGGTACGTTTCCCCGGGCCCCCGGCGTCGTTGGGCGGGGCGTGAGACAGCTAACGCAGCGGGCCGCAGCCCGCGCCGCCATCCTGGTACTCGCCTCGGCCGCCCTCCTCGCCGGCCTCACGGGGTGCGACGGCGGGCACACCGACAGTGCGGGCAAGGACCAGGCGCCGGGCGAGGCCTCCGCCGACTCCATCCGTGTCACCCCACGCGACGGCGCCAAGGACGTGGGCCGCTTCGACCGCGTCCGCGTCACGGTCCCCGAGGGGCGGCTCGAACGCGTCACCGTCCGGCAGATCGAGGCCGCCGACCCGGTCGACCTGCCCGGCAGGGTCTCGGCCGACGGGCGCAGCTGGACGCCATTGCCGGGCGCGCACCCGGCACTCGCGGCCAAGTACGGCGTCGACGCCGTCACCGTCGACGACAGCGGCAGGCGAGCCGCCCGGCACACCACCTTCACCACCACCGTGCCCGCCCACCGCTTCATCGGGTACTTCACGCCGGAGAACCGTGCCACCGTCGGCACCGGCATGATCGTCTCCATCGACTTCAACCGGCGGATCAAGGACCGGGCAGCAGTGCAGCGCGCCATCTCCGTCACCTCGGACCCGGCGGTCGACATCGCGGGACACTGGTTCGGCGACCGGCGCCTCGACTTCAGGCCGCGCTCGTACTGGAAGCCGGGCACCAAGGTCACGCTCGGCATGCACCTGCGGGACGTCCAGGCGGCGCCCGGCGTGTACGGGACCCAGCAGAAGACGGTCGCCTTCACGATCGGCCGCTCCCAGGTCTCCACGGTCGACGCGGCGGCGCACACCATGAAGGTCCGCGGCGAGGGCGGCAGGCTGCTCGCCACCCTCCCCGTCACGACGGGCGCCCCGAACAGGACGACGTACAACGGTGAGATGGTCATCTCGCAGATGTACGACGTGACCCGCATGAACGGCTCCACCGTCGGCTTCGGCGGCGAGTACGACATCAAGGACGTGCCGCACGCGATGCGGCTGACCCGGTCGGGCACGTTCATCCACGGCAACTACTGGACGTCCCCCGACACGTTCGGATCGCGGAACACCAGCCACGGCTGCATCGGCCTGCGGGACGTCAAGGGCGGCAGCTCCTCCACCCCCGCGGGGTGGTTCTTCGACCGGTCCCTCATCGGCGACGTGGTGAAGGTCGTCAACTCCGACGACCGCACGGTCGCGCCCGACAACGGGCTCGGCGGCTGGAACATGGACTGGGCCGCGTGGCGGAAGGGTTCGGCCCTGTGAGCGGAGGGAAGACCTCCCCGTCGGCGTGAGGCCCGGCCACCCGTGGTTGGGACCGAACGGTGACACTCGTGTGAACGTCGTGCGTCCTTCGGTGTGATTGTCTAACGACAGCGCGTGCGCTGGTCACGCGGGGTTGCGGGCCGTGGCGGTGCCAGGCCGTGCGAGGGGAGACGACCGACGTGAGGCAGCCACTCATACCGCTGGGACTGCGGACGGGTGAACAGAAGGGGACCGCGCGCCCCCGGGGCAGGGCGGGCACCGGAGTGCTCGCGCTCATCCTGGGCGCGCTGCTGTTCGCCGTCGCGGCATGCGGCGGCTCGGGCGGGGGCAAGGGCGACGACGGCAAGGCGCAGGCGGGCAGCACGGCGGCGAAGGCCGCGGACGACGTGTCGCAGGCCGTCGTCAAGGTCACGCCGGACGACGGCGCCAAGTCGGTGGCCACGACGGGCGCGCTGCGGGTCGGCGTCGCCAAGGGCACGCTGACCTCCGTCACGGTGAAGGACGACCAGGGCGCCGCGGTCGACGGCAAGATCTCCGCGGACGGCACGGGCTGGCAGCCGCTGCAGCACCTCGCGTCCTCCACCGAGTACAAGGTGCACGTCACGGCGAAGGACGCCAAGGGCCGGGTCTCCGCGAAGGACACCACGTTCGCCACGCTGACCCCGAAGAACACCTTCATCGGCTACTACAAGCCTGAGAACGGCGCCACGGTCGGCGTCGGCATGCCCGTCTCGCTCAACTTCACGCGCGGCATCACGGACCCCGCCGCCGTCGAGAAGGCGATCACGGTGACGGCGGACCCCGCGGTGCCCGTCGAGGGCCACTGGTTCGGCAACGACCGGCTGGACTTCCGGCCCGAGAAGTACTGGGCGCCCGGCACGAAGGTGACCGTCAAGCTGAACCTCGACGGCGTCGAGGGCAGGCCCGGCGTGTACGGCACGCAGTCGAAGACGGTGAAGTTCACCGTGGGCCGCAGCCAGGTCTCCACCGTCGACGCCGACGCCCACACCATGAAGGTCGTGCGCGACGGCAAGCAGATCCGCCAGATCCCGATCAGCGCGGGCGGCCCCGGCCACACCACGTGGGAGGGGCAGATGGTCATCAGCGAGAAGGACCCGGTGACCCGCATGAACAGCCAGACCGTCGGCCTCGGCGGCGAGTACGACATCCCGGACGTGCCGCACGCGATGCGGCTGACCCAGTCGGGCACGTTCATCCACGGCAACTACTGGTCGGGGACCGGCATCTTCGGCTCGTCCAACACCAGCCACGGCTGCGTCGGCCTGCACGACCAGCGCGGCGGCGGGAACAACGGCACCCCGGCGGCGTGGTTCTACAACCACTCCCTGATCGGCGACATCGTGGTCGTGAAGAACTCGCACGACAAGACGGTCGCGCCGGACAACGGCCTCAACGGCTGGAACATGTCCTGGGCCGACTGGAAGAACTGACACCGAGACCTGGGGCCCGGCGCGCTGTGAACCGGCGCACCGGGCCCGGTGTCGTTAGCGGGCGTTAACCTGCCTCGTATGGCAACCGTATCCCTCGAAGTGTCAGGCGGCGTCGGTACGATCCGGCTCGACCGCCCCCCGATGAACGCGCTCGACGTCTCCATGCAGGACCTGCTCCGCGACCTCGCGCAGGAGGCCGGCGACCGCGACGACGTGCGCGCGGTCATCCTGTACGGCGGCGGCAAGTCCTTCGCGGCGGGCGCCGACATCAAGGAGATGCGCGACATGGACCATGCGGCCATGGTCGTGCGTTCCCGCGCGCTCCAGGAGGCGTTCACCGCCGTGGCGCGCATCCCCAAGCCCGTCGTCGCCGCCGTCACGGGCTATGCGCTCGGCGGCGGCTGCGAGTTGACGCTCTGCGCCGACTACCGCATCGCCGCGGACGACGCCAAGCTCGGCCAGCCGGAGATCCTGCTCGGGCTCATCCCCGGCGCGGGCGGCACCCAGCGCCTCGCGCGCCTCGTCGGCCCGTCCAGGGCGAAGGACCTGATCTTCACGGGGCGCTCGGTCAAGGCCGACGAGGCGCTCGCGATCGGGCTCGTCGACCGGGTGGTCCCCGCGGCCGACGTCTACACCGAGGCGCAGAAGTGGGCCGAGCGGCTGGCGAAGGGGCCGGCGCTCGCGCTCCGCGCGGCGAAGGAGGCGGTGGACGCGGGCCTCGAAACGGATATCGAGTCCGGGCTCGCGATCGAACGCACCTGGTTCGCCGGACTGTTCGCGACGGAGGACAGAGAGCGCGGCATGCGCTCGTTCGTCGAGGAAGGGCCCGGCAAGGCGCAGTTCCGCTGATGGCCGTCTGACAGCCGTCTGACAGCCATCTGACGGCCGTTTTCCGGCATCGTTCCCCGAGGCCCCGTTCCGGCTCGCACCACCTGCCGGGCGGGGCCTCGCCGTCTTAAACGGAACTTAAGGCGATCATCTGATCGGGTGGTTCCATTGCATAAATCGGCTACTAAGCCCAGGTCAGCCGGGATGTCATGACTGACAGCCTGCCTTTGGCATATGCCGATGCAATTGCACGGAATCCCGCGTTCCGGGGGTGGATTCCCGCGGAACGCCCCCACGGCGCCCCGCGGACGGCCATGATGGAGGGCATGGCGAGTCTGGAGAAAGTGGAGCGGCCACGACGACTCGGCGGCGCGGTCGCCGTGCGGCCGGCGCCGGCCGTCGAGGACGAACACGCGCTCAAGGCGCTCGAACTGTTCGGCAATCCGGCGGAGGACGAGGTGTGCCTGTCATCCCTGCCCGAGTCCGCGGCCGTCGCCCGCCGCATCACCCACGCGGTCGTGCGGCGCCACTGGTCGCTGTCCCCGCAGTTGGCCGAGCACGCCGTGCTGCTCGTCTCCGAACTCGTCGGCAACGCCGTGCAGCACGCGGGCGCCCGGGTCTTCGGCCTGCGGATGCTGCGCCGCAGAGGCTGGATCAGGATCGAGGTGCGCGATCCCTCACGCGGCCTGCCCTGCCTGATGCCCGTGCAGCCGATGGACGCGGGCGGCCGCGGCCTGTTCCTCGTCGACAAGCTGGCCGACCGCTGGGGTGTGGACCTGCTGCCCCGCGGCAAGAGCACCTGGTTCGAGATGCGTCTCCAGGACCGCTGAACGCGCGGACGCACCCCCGAATGCGCGGACCCGCCCCGCCGAACGGGTGAGTCCGGGCCGATAATCTGGGCGCGTCAACGACCCGACCAGAATGGGGCTGAAGCAGTGGCGGACATCGACGAGACGCGCAAGGCGTTCGACAGGTTCGACGCGAACGGCGACGGATTCATCACCGCGGCGGAGTACAAGAGCCTCATGGCGCAGCTCGGCGACCACCACGTCACCGAGTCCATCGCCCAGACGGTCATCAACGCCCACGACGCCAACGGCGACGGGCTGCTCAGTTTCGAGGAGTTCGTCGCCTCCCGCAAGGACGCCTGACCTCCCCGGCATCCGGCGCGGCGCCGGCGCGCCACCGCGCCGGATGCCGGTCCGCCGGATGGCGCGCTCGCGCTGCGCCGCGCTCCGTGCGCGGAGATGATCGGCCGGTGAGCCTTCCGGGACCCTCAGCAGACGCGGCCCTGCCCGACGAGCGCCGGGGCGCCACCCGTACCGCGTGGCTCGCCGCACCCGCCGTCGTGGCGGCGGCGCTCATCGCCCTGCTCGGCGTCGCGGCCGCCACCCACGGCACGGGCGAACTGCCCGTCCACGCGGCCGGCACGACGACGCTGCTGCGTGCGATCGTCTTCGCCGCACTCGCCGTCCACCTCGGCGAACTCGCCGGCGCGCGCTTCGCCCGCGCCCCGTCACACGCGGACCGGCCGCGCCCGGCGCCGCGCCCCCTGTCCGCCGTCGCCTCGCTCGTGGGCGCCGGCGCCTGTGCGGGCCAACTCCTGCTGCTGTGCGGCGTCAGCGGCCTGAACGCGGCCTCCGCGTACAGCACCGTCCAGGGGCGGCTCCTGCTCGTCATGGCCAACGGCTTCCTGCTCGCCGCCGGATGCGCCGCAATCGGCCGACCCGGCTGGGCGCTCGCCCCGCTCGCCGCCGTCCTCGGCGCCGAGGCCCTGCGCGCCCACCCCGAGCAGTCGACGCCCCTCATCGGCGCGGCCCTCACCGTCGTGCACCTCACCGCGGCCTCCCTGTGGGCGGGCGGCCTGCTCCACGTCCTGCGCGTCCTTTTCACCGCCCGCGGCGACCGCCCGTACGCGAAGGCCGTCCTGTCCCGCTACGCCCGGCGTGCCGGCTGGCTGCCGGCCGCGCTTGCCGCGACAGGCACCGCGTCCGCGCTGCGCAAGCTGCCCTTCGAGGTGGCACTCACCAGCGCGTACGGGAGAGTCCTGCTCGTCAAACTGGCGCTCGTGGGCGCCGCGAGCGCCCTCGCGCTCGGCGCGCGCCGCAGGCTGCGGCGCACCGGCAGGGCCGGCCGTGAGGCGTATCTGGAGGTCACCGTCCTCGCCGTCGTCGTCCTCGTCTCCGCAGTCCTGACCGTCGTCCCCAACCCCGGATGGCACGCGCTCGCGCGCTGATAGCACAACAGTCGCGTATGTCACACCCCTCGCGCCCGTCTTTGTCGTCGCTTTGCCCGCAGGCGGGAACTGCCGCGCGGTCAACCACGTCCAATCTGATGTCGGACTTGTGACAACACACGTGGTGTGAGCGGGAGCTGAGGTATGGGCGTGGGCATAGGCCGCCGCAGGAGCAGCATCGGAATGGCGCTGCTGACCGGTGCCGTACTGGTCGGGGTGAGCGCGTGCGGAGGCAACGCGGACGCGAAGACCTCGGCCTCCGACAACAAGGCGGGGTCCGCGAGCACCGCGAAGGCGACGCCCGACGCGAAGCCGAGCCCGTCGAAGCCGGCGGCGCCGCCGATGCTGCTCGACACGATCGTCCCGCGCGGCGGCACGGTGGGCGTGGCGCAGCCGATCTCGGTCGTCTTCAGCAACCCCGTCGCGAAGTCGGCGCGGGCCGACGTGGAGAAGCACCTCAAGATCACCACGTCCACGGCGGTCACCGGGGCGTGGCACTGGTTCAGCGACACGCGCGTCGACTTCAGGCCCGAGAACTACTGGCCGAGCGGCACGAAGGTCAGCCTCGACGCCGACATGACGGGCGTGAAGAACGGCAACGGCCGCGTGGGCGTCCACGGCTACCAGCACTCCTTCACGATCGGCGACGACGTGGAGGCCAAGGTGTCGGTCAAGGGCCACACGATGACCGTCACGAAGAACGGCGCGAAGGTCCGTACGCTGGCGATCGACGCGGGCAACCCGAAGTTCCCGACGTGGGACGGCACCATGGCCGTGATCGACAAGGCCAAGAAGGTCCACATGACGTCGTGCAGCGTCGGCATCAGCTGCACGAAGGGGTCGCCGAACTACTACGACATCACGCTGCCGTGGGATGTGCACCTCACGACGTCGGGCACGTACATCCACTACTCGACCGGCGACCCGTACCCCGGCCACGGCTACGGTTCGCACGGCTGCGTCCACCTGTCGATGGCCGACGCGAAGTGGTTCTACAACTACGTCAAGGCCGGCGACCCGGTCACCGTCACGGGCTCGCCGCGCGGCAAGGCCAAGGGCGACAACGGCTACGCCGACTACAACCTGTCGTGGTCGGACTGGCTGGGCGAGAGCGGCGCGGGGCAGATCACGACGACCGTCGGCTGACCGCCGGTCACCTCAGCCCCGGGCGCGGCGTCGCGTCGCGCCCGGGGCGGAGCGGACGGGGGCCCGTTCAGCCGTCGGTCCCCGTGTCCTTCTGCCCCGTGTCCTCCTGTTGTCCCGTGTCCTCCTGGTGCGCGCGCCCGCGGCGGCGCAGGTGGCGGAAGACCATGAAGGCGATCACGGCGACGACCACCCCCGCGAGCACCAGCTCGTAGCGCTGGATCTGCGGGTAGAGCGTGTCCAGGTGCCGGCCGGCGAAGTAGCCCACCGTGGACCACGCGCCCACCCACAGCGCCGCACCGAGCACGTTGAACGCCAGGAACCGCGGCCAGGGCATCAGCGTCATGCCGGCGATGATCCCGTTGGCCTGGCGCAGGCCGTCCACGAAGCGCGCGATGGTGACGATCTTGCCGCCGTGCCGCTTGAAGAAGTCCTCGGCCTTGCGCACCCGCGCCGGCGTCAGCAGCACGTACGTCCCGTAGCGGTCGACGAGCCGGTGCCCGCCGAAGCGCCCGATCGCGTAGCCGACGTTGTCCCCGAGCACCGCGGCGAGGACCGCGACCACGATCACGAGCGCCCAGCTCAGACGGCCCGCGCCCGCGTACACCGAGGCCGCGATGAGGATCGTCTCGCCGGGCACGGGGATCCCGAAGTCCTCGACGAACAGCAGCCCGCCGACGGCCAGGTAGCCCCAGTGGTCGAGGAGGGGCGCGATGTCGCCGAGCACACCGGGCAGCGGCGGGGGCGCGTCGGTCATCGGCACGAGGCGTCCTCCTTCGTACACCGCGCTACGTACCCGACCTCACCGTAACGCCTCGGACCGCGCGAACGCGGTCCGAAGCGGCGGTGGGCACGGCGGAGCGTGCGGAGGGCCTCAGCCGACCGTGAGCGACGTGTCGTCCACGACGAAGGACGTCTGCAGCTTCGACCCCTCCGTGGCGGTGAACCGCAGCGTGACGTCCTGCCCCGCGTACGCGCTCAGGTCGGCGGTGTGCTGCTGGTACCCGCTCATCGCGTCCGTGTTGGACCAGCTGCCCACCGTGGCGAGCACAGCACCGGACGAGCCGAGCACCTGCACCTTCATGGTGTCGTAGGGGGTGGTGCCGGTCTCCGCCGTGTCGATGTGCAGCCAGTAGCCGAGCGTCGCCGTGCAGCCGGCGGGGAGCGACACCGTCTGGGACAGCGTGTTGGTGGTCGCCCGCCCGTACCCGTCGAGCCAGGCCATGGCGGAGCCGGAGCGCGGCGCCTCGGCCGGATCGGACGAGATCACCTTGTCGGAGGCGGACCAGCCGGTGCTGCCCGACTCGAAGCCCGGGTTGGCCAGGAGCTGGCCGGCGTCGCACCCCTGCCCGCCGCCGGGAGGCGGATTCGTGCCGCCCGAGGAACCGTCGCCCGAGAGCCAGGCGGTGGCGTTGAGGGCGAGCGCCGCGTTGGTGCCGCCCGTGTCGTTCCAGCCGTCGTAGAGGTTGTCGCCCGGGTGGCCCGTGCCGTCGTCGATCGGCGAGCTGTCGCCCCAGACAGCCACACGGCCGCTGCCGAACGTGCTGGTCACGAAGAAGGCGCCGGTGGTGCCCGAGGTGTCGGCGCCCGCCTTCCACACCAGGCCCTTGACGTCCGGGTTGTCGCCCGGCTTCAGCGTGAACGTCGTGCCGTCGGCGATGGTGGAGCCCGTGACCTTGCCGAAGGGGCCGTTCAGCACCGGGTCCGAGCTGTCGCTGATGGCGCGCGGGGTGCCGGAGCCGATGTCCACGGAGTCCACGGAGAAGCCGAACGGGTCGGTGTCGTCGACGCCGTTGTCCGTCATCAGGTCGTTGATGACCTTGGGCGAGTCGTACCCGTCGTTGTTGCGGTCGCTGCCCGTGTGGTCGGAGATCAGGAAGAGGCCGCCGCCGTTCTGCACGAACTTCATGATCGCGGACTTCTCCGCGCTGGTGAGGCGGATGTTCGGCTCCGGCAGCACGAACGTGTCGAAGTTCTTCAGGTCGAGCGCGCCAGAGCCGCCGTAGGTGATGGTCGAGCCGGACGGGAGGGTGTCGAGCGTGTAGCCGCCCGCGCGCTGGAGCGCGACCCCCCAGGACGACAGGGCGCCCGTCCAGTCCGTCTCCCGGGACGGCGACGCGTTCTCGCCGAGCGGGTCCGGCTGGCTGGTGCTGATGACCCAGTCGGCGTTGCCCGCCGTCTCGGCCTCGGTGTTGTCGAAGAGCACGCGGTGCGTGGCGGCCGCGGCGGGGGCGGGGGCGGCCGGAGCCGTGGCGGCCTGGGCGGTGGTGAGCGAACCCGCGGCGAGCAGGCCGAGCGACGTCGCCGCCGCGGCCATCAGCAGGCGGGACCTGCGCGATCGGAGCATCCGTCAACCTCCGTGTGGGGCGGGGGAATGAGCTCTGCGGGGATACTCTGCGCGCGTAGACCCGGAAACGGAAGACCGCACACACGACCACTGGGTGAACGTCCGGTCCCGGCCCCGCCCCGTCGCACCGGGTCGGGCGGGCACAAAGGAGGCCCGCGGCGTGCTGGACGGCGCGCTTGTGGGTACGCCGTACCCACGTCGGGCCCGAGCCGAGGAGTGCGTGATGACTGAGGAACTGCGGGTGGAGATCGTCGAGGAGCACGGCCGCCTCGCGGTGGCGGCGGTGGCCGGGGAACTCGACATCGCCACCGCCGGTGACCTGCACACACGCGTCAGCGCGGCGCTGGCCGCCCACCAGGACCTGATCCTCGACCTGGCGGAGGTGGGGTTCTGTGACTCCTCCGGCTTCAACGCGCTGCTGCGCGTGCGGCGGCGCGTGGGGGAGACGGGCGGGCGGCTGGCGCTCGCCGCGCCGCCGGTGCAGGTGGAACGCCTGCTCGCGCTCAGCGGCGGTGGCCACGAGCTGTTCGCCGTGCACGCGAGCCGAGCCGAGGCGCTCGCCGCCTACGATGCCGGCTCCTGAGCGGCAGGCAGGCGCAGGGCCAGCAGCGCGATGTCGTCGTGGGAGTCGGCGGCCAGGCCCGTGAGCAGCTCGTCGCAGAGCACGTCCAGGTCGTGGTGGACGAGCGCGGCGGCGTGCTGGCGCAGCCGGGTCAGGCTCTGGTCCAGGGATTCGCCCCGGCGCTCGATCAGCCCGTCCGTGTACAGGAGCAGGGTGCCGCCAGGGGGCAGCGGCGTGTTGGCGCTCTGCCGCTCGACGTGCGGGTCGACGCCGAGGAGCATGCCGTGGGCGTCCTCCAGGTAGGAGGTGTCGCCGTCGGGCGTGATCAGGAGCGGCGGCGGGTGCCCCGCGCGCGCCCAGTCCAGCTCGTACGGGCCGCCCACCGGTCCCTTGAGCAGCCCGTAGACGCACGTCGCCGTCTGGTTCGGGTAGAGGGCGCTGGCGGCGGTGTCCAGGCGGGCGAGGATCTTGCCCGGCGGCTCCTGCCGGTCGCACGCGATGCCGCGCAGCATGTTCCGCAGCTGGCTCATCGTCACGGCCGCCCGCAGGTCGTGGCCCGTCACGTCGCCGATGATCAGCGTGGTGTCCCCCTGCGGGAGGACGAAGCTGTCGTACCAGTCCCCGCCGACCTGCGCGGTGGCTGCGGCCGGTGCGTAGCGCGCCGCGATCCCGAGGCCGCCCACGACCGGCAGCACGGGCGGCAGCAGCGAGCGCTGCATGCGCGCGGCGATCGCCTGCGTCTCGGTGTGCAGCCGCGCGTTGTCCACGGCCAGAGCGATCCGGTGGGTCAGGTCGTCCACCAGCGCCAGGTCGCTCTCGGTGAGCGGTGGACGACCCGCGTCGCGGACCACGGTCAGCGCCCCGAGCACCCGTCGGCGGGCCCGCAGCGGCGCCACGATCAGCGTCTCGCCGCCCAGCCGTTCGAACAGGTCGATGTCGATCGCGTGCAGAGCGTCGGGAACCGTCTCGGGCGCGGGCATCCGATCGGCGGAAAGCAGCAGCGGGCCCGCGCCGCGCAGCACCCGCGACAGCGGCCCGGACGCGGTGCCTGCCGCCACCGGCAGCGCGCCCGTCAGGCCGGTCAGCACGGCGGCGGGGTCGTGGTGCGCCACGCAGACGCGGTCCAGCCGGCCCTCCTCGTCCATCAGGTCGGCGACACACCAGTCGGCCAGCGCCGGGACCAGCACCCGGCACAGGCGGCGCAGCCCCTCGACCGCGTCGAGGGTGCTGGAGAGCACCGCCGCCGCCTGGTTGAGCAGCGTCAGCCGGTCGAGCGCGGCCTGGAGGGCCGCGTCAACGTCGTATTCGTCTTCTCCGTCTTCCATGACCGCCTCGCTTTCCCTGCCGGGTCAGACGTCGAGGGCGCCGGTCTCGCAGACCTGCCGGGCCAGGTCGCGCATCTTGGCGTAGCGCTCCATGATGATGCCCATCGCCGCGCCGATGGTGTGGCGGCCGGCCGTCTCGCTCTCTTCGGTGAAGGCAGCCGGCTTGCGCGAGTACATGTTCAGCGCGCCGAAGGCACGCTCCTGCGCGCAGGGGGGGAAGCCCCGTCATGCTGCCGATGCCCGGTTGCCGCGCGTCGGGGACGTAGCGGGGCCGCCGTGGCTGGTGGTCGTCGAGGTCGCAGATGCGGAGGACGCGCTCGTCCCCCATGTGCCGGACCGCGTCGAAACACGGGCCCTCGCCGTCGGCCTCCTGGAGTTCGTCCGACTGGACGACCGCCGCGTCGGTGGGCGCGAGCGTCTCGACGTGCTGCCCGTGGACCACCAGGATGCCGGCCGTGTCACGTAGTTCTGCCAGTCCATGACGTTCCTTCCGTCGCGGCGGCGCCGTACGGCGACACTGTGCGGCGTAGGCCGTGCGGGTGCCGTGTGCCCGCCGCTGCCCGGCCGCCGACCCGGACCCGCCGAGCCGGCGCCCGTCACCGTCGAGACCGGGCCCGCCAGGGACGTGGCGGCGACATCTTCGAGCGCCACCGCCCCCGCGTCCCGCGAAGGCCGCGCCGGTCGCCGCCCCGAAAACGAGAGGCGGCACGAGCCCAGCGGCAAAGCCGGCCCGGGATGCCGTGCCACGGGCCGCCCGGGTCACGCGGCGCGCGCCGACGAGGCGACAGCTCCGTAGGTGGCCAGGCCGTACAGGATGTGCGGTACGACGTCGGACGCCCAGTCCCGTCCCGACCAGGTGCGCGGGTCGGTGATGCCGAGACGCGTCATCGGCAGGTCGTCGGCCACCATGGCCAGCAGCCCGGTGATCACGCCCCCGAGCACGAGGGGTGGCCGGAGCCCGGCCCGGTGGAGCAGCGACACGGCGACGCCGGTCCCCGTGCCGATGGCGATCCCCGAAAGGGCGCCGAGGCCCGTGAGCCGGTTGTCCCGGCCGTCCGTGTCCGGCAGGGGGTGCCCCGCACGTTCGGTGATCCTCTCCACCGTGTCCTCGGGGGTGGAGCTCGCCGGCCTTCCGCGCACGGCCATGTCGGCGTAGGTCACGGCGTTCAGCACGGTCGTGCCCGCGGCCCCCGCGACGCAGCCACGCAGGATGGATCCGATCATGCGCCGCCGGGTTCCCATGTCCCGGCGACCGAAACGGCCGCAGTCCGGCCGTGGCGGCGCCGGCGTGCGGGAGGGTTGGCGCCGCCGTCCCGGGGCAGTCGGTGCGCTGTCCGACGCGGCACCGCCCGCGGCGCCGACAGCGCGCCTAGTGTGTGGGGCGCGCAGGCGGCTTCCCGTCGGGGCGGACGTACACGGTCCCGCCCACTCGCACGGGTACGCGGAGCCGGTGGAGTCAGGGAGGGCATGTCATGGAGCACCGTGCATCCGCGGTCGCCACGGATCCGCGGCGCCTGGTGGCACGCACCGACGCGGTACTCGCCGATCCACGGCTGGCCGGCGCCGCCCTGCGGCTCGGGCGGGACCTGGTGAAGTCCGTCGTCGCCGACGCCCAGCAGCGGGTGCGCAGCGGGGAGATCGCGCCAGGCGCGCTGGCCGACGCGGCCGTCGCCGCCCTGCCGGACACGGCCGCGCGGCTGCGTCCGGTCGTCAACGCCACCGGCGTGCTGCTGCACACCAACCTGGGACGCGCCCCCCTGTCCGGCGCCGCCATGGCGGCGCTGGCGGCTGCCTCGGGCACCACCGACGTCGAACTCGACCTGGCCACCGGGCAGCGGTCGGGGCGAGGCCGCTCGGCGCTCGCCGCCCTCACGGCGGCGGTACCGGCAGCGGAGGCGGCGCACGTGGTGAACAACGGGGCCGCGGCGCTCGTGCTGGCCGCGACCTCTCTCGCCGCGGGCAAGGAGATCATCGTCAGCCGGGGGGAGATGGTCGAGATCGGCGACGGCTTCCGCATCCCCGACCTGCTGGTGTCCACGGGCGCCCGGCTTCGCGAGGTGGGCACCACCAACCGCACCACGCGCGCCGACTACGCGGCGGCCGTGGGTCCCGAGACCGGCTTCATCCTCAAGGTGCACCCGTCCAACTTCCGCATCACCGGCTTCACCAGGGGCGCCGACGTCGGCGAGCTTCGCGGGCTCGGAGTGCCCGTCGTCGCCGACATCGGATCCGGGCTGCTGCGGGCGGAACCGCTGCTGCCGGACGAACCGCACGCACAAGGCCGGCTGGAAGCGGGCGCCGACGTGGTCACCGCCAGTGGCGACAAGCTGCTCGGCGGACCCCAGTGCGGCCTCGTACTCGGCCGCACCGACCTGGTGCGTACGCTCGCCCGCCACCCGCTGGCCCGTGCGCTGCGCGTCGACAAGCTGACGTTCGCCGCGCTCGAAGCCACCCTGCGCGGCCCGCACACCCCCACCCATCAGGCCCTGCACGCCGCCCCAGGCACCCTGCGGGAGCGTGCCGGACGACTGGCGGACGGGCTGAAGGCGGAGGGGATCGACGCGCGTGCGGTCGACTGCGAGGCCGCGGTCGGCGGTGGCGGCGCGCCGGGGGTCACCCTGCCGAGCGCGGCGGTGTCACTGCCGGAACCGTATGCGGCGGCGCTGCGCGGCGGCCGGTACGCCGTGCTGGGACGCGTGGAGAGCGGCCGGTGCCTGCTGGACCTGCGCACCGTCCCTCCGGAGGCCGACACGGCCCTGGCGGACGCCGTGAGGGCAGCCGGCACGGCCCTCACGTCCGCCGCGACCACCGGCACGCGGGCGCGGTGAACCCCATGTACGTCATCGCCACCGCCGGCCATGTGGACCACGGCAAGTCGGCGCTGGTGCGCGCGCTCACCGGGATGGAGCCCGACCGCTGGGCGGAGGAGCGCAGGCGGGGCATGACGATCGACCTGGGCTTCGCCTGGACGCGGTCGGCGGACGGCGACCGCATCGCCTTCGTCGACGTGCCCGGCCACGAGCGTCTTGTCGGCAACATGCTGGCCGGGGTCGGCCCCGTACCGGCGGTGCTGCTGGTCGTCGCGGCCGACCAGGGGTGGCAGCCCCAGTCGGAGGAGCACCTGTCGGTCCTGCACGCGCTGGGCGTGCGCCACGGCGTACTCGCCGTCTCGCGCAGCGACCTCGCGGACCCTGCGGCGGTGCGGGGCGACGCGCTGGCCCGCATCGCCGCCACCTCGCTCGGCGACGTCGAGGCGGTCCCGGTGAGCGCCGTTACGGGCCGAGGCATGGCGGAACTGCGGTCGGCGCTCGACCGGCTGACGGCATCGCTGCCCGCGCCCGACACCGAAGCCGACGTCCGCTTCTGGATCGACCGCGCCTTCACCGTCCGCGGCCGGGGCACCGTCGTCACCGGCACGCTCGGGGCCGGGACCCTGCGCGTCGGGGACCGCCTGAGCGTCGCGGGCGCAGGCGGCCACCAGGTACGGGTGCGCGGCATGCAATCGCTGAAGGAGGACAGGACCGAGGCGGGCGCCGTCGCCCGGGTCGCCGTCAACCTGCACGGGGACACCGGCGGCCTCGGCCGTGGCAGCGCCCTGCTCACCCCGGAGCGCTGGCTCACCACTGACGTGGCCGACGTGCGCCTGCACGGCGATCCGGAGGCCGAGCTGCCCCGCCGCCTCACGTTCCACTTCGGCTCGGCCGCCGTCGAGGCAGGCGTGCGCCCGATCGGCGACGACACGGCACGGCTTTCGCTCGCCGCCGAACTGCCGCTGCGGATCGGCGACCGGGGCCTGCTGCGCGACCCGGGGCTGCGGCGGGTCGCCGCCGGCATCACCGTCCTCGACGTGAGACCGCCCCGGTTCACGCGGCGCGGGGCGGCCAGGGCCAGAGCCACCGAGCTGGCCGCGATGACGGGAACGCCCGACCCCGCGGACGAGCTGCGCCGCCGGGGCCTGCTCCGGCGCGGCGAACTGGCCGCCATGGGCGCGCCGGTGACCGCACGAACGATGGCCGCCGAGCCGGTGGCCGGGGACTGGCTCGCCGACCCCGGGCACTGGGCGCGGCTGCGGCGGCGGCTCGCGGCGGCCGTACAGGACCACGCACGGCGAAACCCCCTCGAACCGGGGATGCCCGCGGAGGCCGCGAGGCGCGCACTCGGCCTGCCGGACCGGCTGCTCGTCGACGCGCTGGTCGCCGCCCGTGCTGAACCCGCCCTGCGGCGCCGCGGCGGACGCCTCCACATCGGCGCGGCACGCGCCGAGCTGCCCGAGGCCGTGCGGCGGGCCGTGGACGCCGTGCACGCCGAACTGGCCGAGCGGCCCTACCGGTCGCCCGAGGCCAAACGCCTCGCCGAACTGGGCCTGACGCAGAAGGCGATGGCCGCAGCGGCCGCCGCCGGCGTCCTGCTGAAGGTCGCCGACGGCATCGTGCTGCTGCCCGGCGCCGACGCGCGCGCGGCGCGCCTGCTCGCCGGGCTGGAACAGCCCTTCACGCTCAGTCAGGCGCGCATCGCCCTCGACACGACACGCAGGGTGGCCGTCCCGCTGCTCGAACACCTCGACAGGAAAGGGCACACCGTCCGCGTCGACGAGACCCGCAGGCGCTGCGCCGGGACGGGGGCCGACGGGCAGGAACCGCGGTGAGAGGGCGCGCGAAGGCCTTCCCTCCCGCTGGAACCGCCGCGGAAGCTTCAGCGGAGACGGACGGGAATCGAACCCGCCTGCCCGAGATCCTCGGACACCTCGGTTTTGAAGACCGGGAGGGCCACCAGGCACCCCTACGCCTCCCCGCCCCCGCCCGCCGAATCACCCGGCGGGTGCGGACCGGTCCATCAAACCGCAGCAGGACACCGATGTCGACGTACGCCCGGCGGTGTGTTCAGTCAGCCGCCCGCGACATGTGAGGAGCGCCATGGACACCGTCGAGCAGGCAGGGCAGGCAGCACCGGGGGCCGGGCCGGGGGCCGCGGCGGGCCCCGTCCGCCTGACGCAGTACGCGCACGGCGGCGGCTGCGCCTGCAAGATCCCGCCGGGCGAGCTTGAGGACATGGTCGCCGGACTCGTCGGCGCGCCCGCGACCGGGGCGGCCGCGGAACTCCTCGTCGGCCTCGAAAGCGGCGACGACGCCGCCGCCGTGCGGCTGCGTGGCGGCACCGCCGTCCTCGCCACCGCGGACTTCTTCACACCCGTCGTGGACGATCCCTACGACTGGGGCAGGATCGCCGCCGCCAACGCCTTCTCCGACGTCTACGCCATGGGCGGGCAGCCGGTGGTGACGGTGAACCTGCTCGCCTGGCCGCGCGACGTACTGCCGTTCGACCTGGCAAGGGAGTTGCTGCGCGGCGGGCTCGACATCGCCGCCGAGGCCGGCTGCCACGTGGGGGGCGGCCACAGCGTCGACGACCCCGAACCGAAGTACGGCATGGCCGTCACCGGCATCGCGGACCCCGGGCGGCTGCTGCGCAACGACCGCGGACGCCCGGGCCTGCCGCTCTCCTTGACCAAGCCGCTCGGCCTCGGCGTGCTGAACAACCGTCACAAGGCCACGGGCGAGGTCTTCCCCGAGGCGGTCGCCACCATGGTGGCGCTCAACGGGGACGCGTCGGCCGCCGCGCTGCGCACGGGCGCCGTGTGCGCCACGGACGTGACGGGGTTCGGGCTGCTGGGGCACGCCTACAAGCTGGCGCGCGCCTCGGGCGTCACAGCGGTGATCGACGCGTCGGCCGTGCCGTACCTCGACGGCGCGCGGGAAGCGGTGCGGGGCGGCTTCGTCAGCGGCGGCACCCGGCGCAACCTGGCCTGGGTCGCGCCGCACACCGACTTCGGGCAGGCGGACGAGGAGACGCGGCTGCTGCTCGCCGACGCGCAGACATCCGGCGGCCTGCTCGTGGCGGGCGAGGTGCCGGGGGCGCCCGTCATCGGCGAGCTGGTGCCCGCGTCGGGCGCCCCGCTGGTGATCCGCTGAGCAAGCTACTGCGTGCCCGTCTCCTCCGTGATCCCGGCCCGCCTGCGGTAGCCCCGGACGAACTCTGCCGCCGCCGCGCCCTGCGGCCGCCTGCCGGGGCGAATGTCGCAGGTCAGGGCCTTCGACTCCTGGATGTGTGTGTTGGGGTCGAGCGACATGTGCGTCAGCTCGTTGGCGGCGTCGCCCTTCGTGTAGCCGTTGGGCCCCCAGTGGTACGGCAGGCCCACCTGGTGCATGGTGCGGCCCTGCACCACGAGCGGCGCCATCCGGTCGGTGACCAGGACCCGCGCCTCCACGACACCCCGGGCGGTGACCACGGTCGCCCATCCCGCGTGCTCGAGCCCGCGCTCCGCGGCGAGCTCGGGGGAGACCTCGCAGAAGAACTCGGGCTGGAGCTCGGCCAGGTAGGGCTGCCAGCGTGACATGCCGCCCGCCGTGTGGTGCTCGGTGAGCCGGTACGTCGTCATCACGTACGGGAACACCTCGGAGCCCGGCTCGTTGGCGCTCGGCTGGTAGCGGTTGTCCGGGTGCGAGAGCAACTGGCGTGCCGGGTTGCGCTGCTGCCCGTACAGCAGGTTCGGGAACGGCGAGTCCTGCGGCTCGTAGTGCGCGGGCAGCGGCCCGTCGGTCAGGCCGGCCGGCACGTAGAGCCACGCCTTCCCGTCCGCCTGCATGACGAACGCGTCGGTGCCGGACAGTGCCGCGGGTCCCGTCGCCCCCTCGGGCGGCCGGTGGTCGGGCGCCTTGCCCGCGGAGAAGTCGGGCACGTCGTGCCCCACCCACTGCTCCTGCTCCGCGTCCCACCACACCAGGGCCTTGCGCTCGCTCCACGGCTTGCCGTCCGGGTCGGCGGACGCGCGGTTGTACAGGATGCGCCGGTTGGCCGGCCACGCCCAGCCCCACTCGTTCGCCACCCAGTTCTGCTCGTTGCCCGGCCTGCGCCGGGACGCCTGGTTGACGCCGTCCGCGTACACCCCGCAGTAGATCCAGCAGCCGCAGGCCGTCGAGCCGTCGCCCTCCAGCTGCTCGTACGACGACAGCGGGTTCCCCTCGGCGTCGTAGCCGTTGATCTCGGCCAGCACGGCCTCGGCCTCGGGCTCGTCGATCTCGCCCCTCGTCGGGTAGTCCCACGTCACGTCGAGCAGCGGGCGGTCCATCCCGTCGGTGGAACCCGCGAGCTTCTCTCTGATCAGGCGGCCGAGGTGGTACGTGAACCACAGGTCGCTGCGGGCGTCACCGGGCGGTTCGACGGCCTGGTGGTGCCACTGCAGCATGCGCTGGGTGTTGGTGAACGAGCCGTCCTTCTCGGTGTGGGCGGCGGCGGGCATGAAGAACACCTCGGTGGCGATGTCCTCCGTCCGCATCTCGCCCGTCCCGATCTCCGGCCCGTCCTTCCACCAGGTGGCGGATTCGATGAGCGAGAAGTCGCGCACCACCAGCCAGTCCAGGTTCGCCATGCCCAGACGCTGCATCTTGGCGTTGGACGAGCCGACCGCCGGGTTCTGCCCGACGAGGAAGTACCCCTTGCAGGTGCCCTCGATCTGCGCCATGACGGTCTCGTACGTGCTGTGCGAGCCCGTCAGCCGCGGCAGGTAGTCGAAGCAGAAGTCGTTGTCCTCCGTCGCCGCCGCGCCGTAGTAGGCCTTGAGCAGGCTCACCGCGTACGCCCGCATGTTGCCCCAGTAGCCCTTCTCCGCGGCCTCCGCCCGCACGAAGGCGTCCAGGTCCTGCTGCCGGTGGGCGTGCGGCATCGGGATGTAGCCGGGCAGCAGGTTGAACAGGGTGGGGATGTCGGTGGAGCCCTGGATGGAGGCGTGCCCGCGCAGGGCGAGGATGCCGCCGCCCGGCCGGCCGATGTTGCCCAGCAGGGACTGCAGGATGGCCGCCGTCCGGATGTACTGGACGCCGACCGTGTGCTGCGTCCAGCCCACCGCGTAGGCGAACGCCGTCGTGCGGTCGCGCCCGGAGTTGCTCGTCACCAGCTCGCACACCTGGCGGAACTGCTCCTCGGGCACGCCGCAGACCTGCCGCACCATCTCCGGCGTGTACCGCGCGAAGTGGCGCTTGAGCACCTGGAACACGCACCGGGGGTGGGTGAGCGTCTCGTCGCGCTCCGGCTCGCCCTCGCCGATCGGCGCACCGCCGGATCCGGTGGCCTCCCCGAGGCCCGCCTCGGCCACGGAGCTGCCCGACCTCGTGCGCCGCTCGTACTCCTGGTCCCGCTGGCCGGAGGCCGCCTGCACCTCCACGCCCTCGTAATGCCACGTGCCGTTGTCGTACGAGCCGCTGTCCGGGTCGAAACCGGAGAAGAGGCCGTCCAGGTCCTCCGTGTCCTTGAAGTCCTCGCCCAGGATCGTCGGCGCGTTGGTGTACGCGACGACGTAGTCGCGGAAGTACTTGTCCCGCTCCAGCACGTAGTTGATGATCGCGCCGAGGAACGCGATGTCACTTCCCGCGCGCAGCGGCACGTGCACGTCGGCCAGGGCGCTCGTACGCGTGAAGCGCGGGTCGACGTGGATGACCTTGGCGCCGCGCGCCTTGGCCTCCATCACCCACTGGAACCCGACCGGATGGCACTCCGCCATGTTCGAGCCCTGGATGACGATGCAGTCGGAGTTCTGCAGGTCCTGCTGGAAGGTGGTCGCGCCGCCGCGGCCGAACGAGGTCCCCAGACTGGGGACGGTGGAGGAGTGTCAAACACGCGCCTGGTTCTCGATCTGCACCGCGCCCATCGCCGTGAACAACTTCTTGATGAGGTAGTTCTCCTCGTTGTCCAGCGTGGCGCCGCCCAGGCTCGCGATGCCCAGCGTCCGCCGGGTGCGCACCCCGTCGGCCTCCCACTGCCAGCCCTCCCGCCGCGCCTTGACGACGCGGTCGGCGATCATCTCCATCGCCGTGTCCAGGTGCAGGCTCTCCCACTCGGTCCCGTACGGCCTGCGGTAGAGCACCCGGTGCTCGCGGGCGGAACCGGTCGTCAGCTGCAGGCTGGCCGAGCCCTTGGGGCACAGCCGGCCGCGTGAGACCGGCGAGTCGGGATCGCCCTCGATCTGCGTGACCTTGCCGCCTTGCACGTAGACGTTCTGGCCGCAGCCCACGGCGCAGTAGGGACAGATCGACTTGACGACCTTGTCGGCCGTCGCCACGCGGGGCTTCAGGGTGTCGCTGCGCCTGCTCTTGGCCGCCGCGCCGCGCCCCAGCGGGTCGTCGCCGCTCAGCTGCCGGTAAGTGGGCCACGAGTCGATCCAGGTGCGGATTCCCATGTCACTGCTCCTCGTTCTGCCTGCGCGCTGCCGCGCGGCGCATGGGCTTGTCGTCGGCGGCCCGTTGCTTGAGCCACCGCGCGACCACCGCCGCCGTCGGTGAAGCGGGGTTCCCGGCCGGCCTGGGACTGCCGCCGCCGTCGGCGGGCAGCCCGGTGGCGATCATGTACGCCTGCCCTGCGGGCACCCCGAGACGGCGGGCGGCCTCCTCGTAGCCGAGCCGGGAGTCCAGCAGTCGCATGACCTGTTCGCGCGTGGGCATCTCAGGCGCCTCCCGCCCGCTCGGCCCGCTGCCTTTCGGCCTCGTCAAGGCGCTCGCGCTGCGGCACCACCACGTACTTGGGGTCCTCCGTGGAAGCGACCCCCGCGTGGAAGACGCCGAAGCGCAGCGCGGCCGAGCCGCAGAGCAGCGCCGTGCCCGCGGCCGCCGCGGCGACGCGGCTGCGGCGTCCGGCCGTCAGCGCCAGCACGGCCCCGGCGCCGCTCAGCGCCTCCGAAGCGTGCATCAGCCGGCCGGCCTTGCCCTGCTCGAAGGTCTCGGAGGCGATCCCCATCCGCTGCTTCATCACCTGAATCGCGGCCAGTTCGAGGGCCGTGCCGAAGGCGGCCATGCGCCGTGCGGGGCCCGCCTCGCCGACCCGCGCGGCCAGCATGCCGAGGCCGCCGGCGGCGCTCGCGCCCGAGCCGACGAAGGCGAACGGCAGTTCGCGGTAGCCCTCGTGCCACGACGGCGCGGCCGTGTCCGCCAGCAGCACCGCGGTGTACGCGGCCACCGCGGGGCCGAGCGCCGCCGCGCCCGCCGTCGCCGCGGTGCCCACGGGCCGCAGCCTGCCCGTCAGGTCGGAGGCGGTGGCGGCGGCGGCCAGCGGCGCATAGCCGCTGAGCAGCCAGGAACCCACGCTCATCGGGGACGTCGGCTTGAACACCCTGAGCATGTTGAGGAAGCGGGCAGGCCGCCCCAGGTCGTGGACGAGCGCCGCGAGCGACAGGGAGATCGCCCCGAAGGCACCGGCCTTGGCGGCGCGAGCGAGCCCCGGCCGCCCGGTGGCCTGGGCGCCGGCCGCCAGCGCCGACGAACCGCCCGCCAGGCCGCCGAGGAACAGGTAGCCGGCGATGTCCATCGGCTTCCAGGTGGGCTTGTTGAGCACGGGCTTGCCGTAGTACGAGGAGAACTTCGCCTTCGGCACCATGGGTTCCTCGCCGCCGCGCCTGCGGCGCCTGTGCCGCCCGGCGGCCTTGCCCGTCAGCGCCTCCCTGCCCGGGCTCGCGCCCTTCACGCCCTCGCGCGTCACGTCCGAGCGGCTCATCGGGACCTCCGGAGGAAGCAGGCGGCCGCGCCCGCGGCCAGGGTCAGGGCCGCGGCGCCCGCACAGCGCCACATCCGAGGCAGGTCACGCGTCGTCACGACGGGGTCGGGCGGCAGGCCGTACACCTCGGGCCGGTCGAGCAGGAGGAAGAAGGCGCCGTCACCGCCGACGCCGTCGCCCGGGTCCTCGCCGTACAGCCGAGCGTCGGCGACGCCCGCGTCGTGCAACCGGCCGACGCGGGCGGCGGCGCGCTCGCGCAAGTCGTCGAGGGGCCCGAACTGGATGGAGTCCGTGGGGCACGCCTTCGCGCAGGCGGGCTCCATGCCGACGCCCAGGCGGTCGTAGCACAGCGTGCACTTCCACACGCGGCCGTCGTCCTTGCGCTGGTCGATGACGCCGTAGGGGCAGGCGGGCACGCAGTAGCCGCAGCCGTTGCAGATGTCCTCCTGCACCACGACCGTGCCGAACTCCGTGCGGAACAGGGATCCGGTCGGGCAGACGTCGAGGCAGGCCGCGTGGGTGCAGTGCTTGCACACGTCCGAAGACATCAGCCAGCGCAGCTCGGTCCGCCCGTCGGGGGCGATCGGCGAGATCTCGCCGGCCGGCGCGGCCGAGGTCGCCGCGTCCGGCGGCGGGGTGGTCGCCCCGGGTCCTGGGGAGGCCGGGGAGACGCCGAGGCTGCCGGCCGCCGCGAAGATGTCGACGTCGCTGTGGTCGACGCCGGGCTCCTGGCCGCCGAGCGCCTTGCGCTGCTCGATGAACGCGACGTGGCGCCAGGTGTCGGCGCCCAGCCCCTGGGTGTTGTCGTAGGACATGCCGGTCAGTTCCAGGCCGTCCTCGGGAACGGCGTTCCACTCCTTGCACGCGACCTCGCACGCCTTGCAGCCGATGCACACCGAGGTGTCGGTGAAGAACCCCATGCGCGGCGCGTGGTCCGTGTATCCGGCGGCACCGCTGACGTCCGGCTGCGGCCCGTACAGGGTGGCACCGCCCGACCCGAGGACGACCGGCACGCCGCTCGAACCCGTCTCAGCCATCGTGACACCCTCCGTCGGCAACAAAGGCGGGGGCGCGGCCCCGGCACGTCGCTCCATGGGTAACCCCTGAGCGCGGTCGCAAACCAGACGTCCTCCCCACGCCAGGAGCGCGGCACCCGCGCCGAGCAGCGTCGGCAGGAGGAGGGTGACGCCGACGCTCAGGGCCTGCGCGCCGGCCTGCGTCCACGTGCCGTGCCGGGTGACGGCCACCGGGGGATGGCTCCACGGGCCGAGGACGGCCAGGCACGCGAGGCCGCAGGTGGCCGCCGGCGGCGAACGCGGCGGCGGCCGGCACGAGCACCCGCAGCGCGGTCCTCAAGGTCGCGCGGCGGTCGGCGGGGAGCCCGTGGGCCCGCTCGGCGGACTGCCACGCCTGTGCCGGGGCGGATCGACGCGGAAACGTTCATGCGGGGCTCCGTTCGTCCCGCGGTGATGCGCCGTGCCGGGCGGCCAGTTCCTCCAGCGGGGCCACCGGGTCGGCGTCGAACAGCGACCGGCCGGCCGCCGTGCGCCGCGCACGCAGGGGCCCCGGCGCCGTGAGGGCGTCGAGCGAGCGGACCAGCGCCCACGAGTCACGCGCGTAGTCGGTGAACCCCTCCTGCGCCATGCGTCTGACACCCTCGCGCCCGTGCCCGGGGATGGGCCGGTAGCCGATGACCGGCACGCCCGCCGCGAGTGCCTCGAGCGCCGTCTGCCCCGCCGCGTTGTCCACGAGCGCGTGCGCACCGGCCAGTAGGCCCGGCATGTCGTCCGTCCAGCCGACGGCGCGTGCGCCCGGCACGCGCTCGACCTCACGGCGCAGCTCCTCGTTCCTGCCGCACAGGACGACCGGCTCGTACCCGGCGCCCGCCACCCACCGTGCGGTCCGCGCGATGTGCGTGCCGACGCCCCAGGCGCCCGCCGCGATGAGCACGCGGTGGCGGCCGTCCGCCGCGGTGGCCCACGGGTGCGCCGCCGGGCGCAGGAAGCGGCGGGCGACGAGCGGCCCCGACACGGCCGCGGGACGCCCGACGGCCCGCCGCACCTCGTCGGCGATGCCGGGGGTCAGGCACAGATGCAGGTCGTTGCCCGGGTGGAGCCACTGCCGGTGCGCGGCGAAATCCGTGATGACGACGGCGCTGCCGGCGCCCAGCCGGCCGCGGGCCCGGAGCCCGCCCGTCAGCTGGGCCGCCAGGTGGAAGACGGGCACGACGACGTCGAAAGCGCCCTGCCCGACGATGTCGAGCAGGGGCGCGTCGGCCAGGGTGGCGAGCGGGCTGCTGCCCGGTCTCGGCCCTTCCCCCGACCGGAAGAACGTCGCGTAGATGCCCGCGTATACGGCCGGAGCATGGTGGATGACCGTGCGGTAGAACGTGCGTACGGCGCCGCCGACCCCCGCGGGGAGCAGGTCGAGGACATCGACGCGCACGCATCCGTGCCCCCGCGCGCGCAGCCGTCCGGACAGTTCCGCGGCCACCGCGTCGTGCCCCGAGCCCATGCTCGCGCTCAGCACCAGGAAGCGTCGCCCCATCCGCCCTCTCCCTCCGTCCTTCCCCCTCGCCTTCGGCCAGTCGGCCGTCGCGGGCTGCTTCGTACGCGGTATTGCCGTCCGATCCCCATTGGCCCGCCCGGGGTACGGGGGAGTCTTCGCGTGGAGCACTGTCTCCGTATCCGAGGAGGAACGGCATGGTCACCCCCGGCCTCGATGTCCTGCCGGTGTATCCGCGCCGGCGGCGCTTCAAACCGATCGTCCCGCGTCACGCCCGCGGTCGCCGCCCGTGGGCGGATGCGTCCTCCCGGCGGGTTTGCGACCGGTGAAAACGGTCAACTCGACGTCGTCCGCGGATCGAGTGGCCACAGCGCGACGGCCGGGCGGTCCCGTCGTGTCCCCGGCGTGCGGTGGCTGAGCGCCGCGGCCGGGCCAACCCGTCTGAGGAGGGCGTCGTGACGCGAGCTCTGCCCGGTCCCGACTACCGGGATGCCGCTCCGACCGCTGCCGGCCGCCGCACGTCGACGGGGGTGGCCCTGGTGACCGGTGCCTCCTCCGGCATCGGGGCCGCCGTCTCACGGCGCATGGCGGCGGGCGGCTGGGACCTGCTGGTCACCGGCCGCGACGCCGAGCGCCTGCACGAGGTCGCCGCCGCCACATCCGGGGTCGCGCTGCCCGCCGATCTGTCCTCTCCCGACGGCGCACGCGCGCTGGTGTCGAGCGCGTTCGCCACCACCGACCGGATCGACCTGCTCGTGGCCGGGGCCGGCGTCGGCTGGGCCGGACCCTTCGCGGCCATGCCGGCCGCCGCCGTCGACCGGGTGGTCTCCGTCGACCTCACGTGCGTACTGCACCTGGTGCGGCTCGTCCTGCCGCACATGCTCGCGGAGAAGCGCGGCCACATCGTGCTCGTCGGGTCCGTCGCGGGCACGCTCGGGGTGCGGGAGGAAGCCGTCTACTCCGCGGCCAAGGCCGCGATCTGCGTCTTCGCCGACGCCCTGAGGTACGAGCTGCGGGGTACGGGCGTACGGGTGACGCACGTCGTGCCCGGCGTGGTCGACACCCGGTTCTTCGAGCGGCGCGGCCGCCCGTACACGCGCGCACGCCCGCGCCCCGTGCCGGCCGAACAGGTGGCCGACGCGGTCTGGGACGCGCTGGTGCACGGACGGGACGAGGTGTACGTACCCGCCTGGCTCCAGTGGCCGCGCAGGGTCCGAGGCGTCGCCCCGACCGTCTACCGGCGGCTCGCCGCCCGGTTCGGATGAGGATGGGGACGACCGGAAGATGAACGCCCTCAGCGTCGTGCTGGCGCTGATCGCCGCGATGACCAACGGTGGTGCCTCGGTGCTGCAGCGCCGCGCCGCCATCGAGCAGAAGGACCAGGAGAACCGGGACGGACAACGGAGGGGGGACGCGGACGGGGGCGGGGACAGCGTCGCGGAGGAGGGCGGAGACGGAGGCCGAGACCGCAGGAGGTCGCCGTCGCCCGTACGCTCCGGGCTCGCCCGCCTGGTCGACCTGCTGCACCGCCCCTACTGGCTGACCGGCACCGCCGCGCTCGTGGTGTCCGGAGGGTGCCAGGCCGGTGCGCTGGCCGTCGGACGGCTCTCGGTGGTGCAGCCACTGCTCGCCACGGAGCTCCTGTTCACCCTGGTCATCGGCAGCATCGTCTTCCACCACACACCCGATCGCAGGACGTGGCTGTCGTTCCTGATGCTCGCCGTGGGCCTCGGCACGTTCCTGATCTCGGCCTCGCCCACGGCGGGGACCGCCACCTCCGACGCCGGGCGGTGGCTGCCGACCGGCGCCTGCGTGGCCGCGGTCATCGCCCTGCTGCTCCTTGCCGCGAGCCGGTTCGGCGGCTCACCGCGGGCTGCGCTGCTCGGCTGCGCGTCGGCCGTCTCGTTCTCCGCGACGGCGGCGTTCATGAAGGAGGTCACGGGCAGGCTGGGGGAGGGCTGGGTCCAGTTGCTGACGACCGGCTACCTCTACGTGGGGTGCGCGGTCGGGCTGTTGAGTTTCCTGCTGCTGCAGAGCGCCCTGCGGGCGGGGTCGCTGGCCGCGTCGCAGCCGGCGCTCACCCTGGGCGACGCCATGTCGAGCGTCGTCCTGGGCTGGGCCCTGTTCCAGGAGCGCGTCATGGGAGGCCTCGACGTCCTGCCCGAGGTCCTCGGCGTCTGCCTGATGGTCCTCGGGGCTGTCGGCCTCTCGCGCTCGCCCGCGGTGGCGGGGAACTGGGACACCACCGAGGACGCGGCCGAGGGTGCCGCGACACGAGAGGAGACGAGCCGGAAGTGACCAGGACAACGGCGGCCCGCGCCCGCGAGCCGCACGCATCAGTGGTCCGCGCGCGACGGCGCACGACGGTCCGCGACCTGGCAGGGCCGGCCGCGGCCGCGTCGCTGCTCGCCCTCGCGGCCCACGTCCTGCCCGCCGGCACCTGGCTGCACGGGCCGCGCAGGAGGCTGCTGCCGGGGCTCGCGGGCATCGGGCACCCCGGGCACGTGGCACTCACCTTCGACGACGGGCCCGACCCCGCCAGCACACCGCTCTTCCTCGACGCCCTTGACGCCCTCTCGGTGCGCGCCACCTTCTTCGTGCTCGGCGAGAGTCTGGCCCACTACCCGGAGCTCGGCCGGGAGACGGTGCGCCGTGGCCACGAGCTGGCCGTGCACGGCTGGACCCACTCGCGTCCCTGGATGCCGGCCCCCGCACGCGATGCCCGCGAGGTCGCGCGGGCCGCGCGGACCGTCAGGCACGTGAGCGGCGAGGACCCTCGCTGGTACCGGCCGCCCTACGGCATCCTCACCGGCGGACGCTGGTACGCCGCCGCGCGCGCCGGGCTGCGGCCCGTGCTGTGGAGCGCGTGGGGGCGGGACTGGACGGCCGACTGCACACCCGCATCGGTCGTGAGGACGGTGGAACGCGACCTCGCGGGCGGCGGAACACTGCTGCTGCACGACACGGACCGGACGTCGGCACAGGGGTCCTGGCACGCCACCCTGGACGCCCTGCCAGGCCTGGTGCGCGGCGTCAGGGAAGCGGGCCTCGCGGTGGGCACCCTGTCGGAGCACTGGGACGCGCCCGCGCCCTGACTGCGGGCCGGGCCCGGCCGGGAGCTCGCCCGGGTCGGCCCCGGGCCCACTCCGGTCCCGGGCTCATTCGCGGTCCTCCGCGGGGGGCCTGCCGGTGCGCGCCGGCGGATCGGCCTGCTGCTGCGGGCTCCCGGGCAGCATCGGGTGGCGTCCCAGCAGGAAGACACCCGCGACGACGGCGGCGAGCCCGGCGGCCTCCCCGGCGAGGGCGCCCGGGGTGGTGCGGACGGTGTCGCCGAGGAAGCCGATGCCGCAGGCGATGCCGATGAGGGGTTCGCTCGCGGTGAGGGACGGCAGTGACATGCGCAGGGGCCCGGTCTCGAAGGCGCTCTGCACGAGCATGAGGCCCGTGACGGCCGCCGCGATGACGCCGTAGGGCTGCCAGGTGAGCAGCAGGCCGCTGACTCCCTTTTCGTCGAAGTTCTGGGTGGAGACGCGGGTGAGCGCGTCCTGCAGCCCGTAGAGCGTGCCCGCGGCGGCGGCGAGCAGGGGCGGCTCCAGAGCCGTGGCCCGGCGGGCGAATGCCACCAGAAGGAGCACCACGGCCAGGACACTGCCGACGACGAGCCAGTGGCGCAGCGCGCCCGCGTCGTGGGTCGACCCCGAGGGGCGGCCGGCGATCATGAACGCGGCGACGCCGCCGCTGAGGAGCACGACCCCCGTCCATCCGGTGATGCCGAGGCGCTGCCCGGTGAGCCGGCGGGCGAGGGCCATCGCGAAGATCAGATTGGTGCTCAGCAGCGGCTCGACGGCGCTGAGTTCTCCGTGGTCGAGCGCGAGGACGCTGACGAGTTGCCCGGCGACCATGCAGCCGATGCCCGCCAGCCACAGCGGGACCTTGACCAGGTCGAGGAGGAGGCGGAAGGACAGGACGTCCGCCGCGGGGGCGCGTTCGGCGGCGTGCTGCTGGAGTACGAACGCCAGGCCGAGCAGGCAGGCGGCCGTCAGACCGTATACGTACAGCACAACAGCCTCCTCGCAGGTCGGTCGCGGGCCATTGCCACCGGGCACCGGCCGGCCGGTGCCGCGTGGCCTGCACGGCGACGATACGAGCTACCGCCCGTGCCCCCCGGTAGCCGGGCCCGAACATCCGAGGACTGAGCCGATTGCCCCGCCCGGCGCCCCACCTGGGTACCCGCATGCTCGCGCGGCATCCACGGACAGGAGGGCAACCATGGCGGCAGCGGATCGCGGGAACGCGGTAAGACCTCCTGCCCGCACGACACGAATGTGGTGTGAGCTGTGCGAGGAGTGCGTTCTCCTCGGAGGTGTCAGCGAGAACGGGAGGACGTCATGGGAGACGGCGAGCAGGAGAACGGACTTCTGCGATCCCAGGAAGAACTGGACGAGGACGAGATAGGCGACTACCTCGACGCCGGCTACTCGCCGGCCGAGCGTCCCCTGGCCGTACGGGAGTGGGGCATCACCGAGCGGGAGTCGCACGGCCACGAGTCCTTGTCGCGGCGCCTCGCCCGGGAGGAGAAGCCCGTCGACCGCCTGGAGGGCGAGGGCGACTTCCCCGGGGACACCACCGACACGGACGGAGAGATCATCGACGACCAGGTCGGCGCGGAGCGCTCCGGACGCCTCGTGGCGTGGGACACGGACGTCACGGGCGTCGCCTACGACGGTGACGACTACTGGGCCAGGGATGTGGGGACGGACGGCGGCGCGGCATCGGCGGAGGAGTCGGCCGTCCACATCGTCGACCCGGACCAGTACGGCTCACGGTGACGTCCGCCAGAGTTAAGAATCCATACATAATGGGAAAAGCTCCCATATCGCTGATCCCTGAGGATGGTGGGTGCAGTGGTCATTTCGCGCGGATTTCACGGCAGGCGGCCGCCTGCCGGCAGGAAACTGCCGCCCGGCCAGTACGAGACCACCGGATTCCCGGTGCTCTCCGCCGGGCCGACGCCGCGTCTCTCGGCGGCTGACACAGAACTGAGCGTCACGGCCGAAACCGGCCGGCGCCACACGTGGCGATGGGCGGACCTGATGGCCCTGCCCTCGGAGCGCCCCACGGTGGACCTGCACTGCGTGACGAAGTGGTCCAAGTTCGAAACGAGCTGGGAGGGCATTTCCCTGGACGTCCTCCTCGCGGACGTGGAGACGGACGCCGAGTACACGCTCGTGTCGTCCCACGGCGGCTACACCACGAATCTCCCGCTGGAGGACCTCCTCGACGGTAAGGCGTGGATCGTGCACACCTACGAGGGCGAGCCGCTGGCGCCCGAGCACGGTGGTCCCCTCAGGCTGCTCGTCCCCCACCTGTACCTGTGGAAGTCCGCGAAATGGCTGCGGAGCATTGAGCTCCGTGACGAAGACGAACCCGGCTTCTGGGAAACCGCCGGCTACCACGACTACGGAGACCCATGGCGCGAGCAACGGTACAGGGGAGACTAGGCGAGCGACTCCGCTGGAGGACGGCCGAGGTCGTCGGGCGCCGCAGCGAGTACGCCGAAGCCACGACGCTGATGCTGAAGGTGCCCGACTGGCCGGGTCACCTCGCGGGCCAGCACGTCGATGTGCGGCTGACGGCCGAGGACGGCTACTCGACCCAGCGGAGCTACTCGGTGGCGTCGACGCCCGAGCCCGGACACCTCGAACTCACCGTGCAGTCACTGCCCGACGGCGAGGTGTCGCCCTATCTGGCCCACGACATGGCCGTCGGCGACCTTCTCGAACTGAGGGGACCGGTCGGCGGCTGGTTCGTGTGGCGCCCGGAACAGGAGGAACCCGTCCTGCTCGTGGCAGGCGGATCCGGCCTTGTGCCGCTCATGTCCATGATCCGTGCCCGCGGCTCCTCCGGCGGGCGTACGCCCTTCCGGCTGCTGTACTCCCTCCGTTCACCTGCGCACGGCCTCTACGCGAAGGAACTGCGAGAGGGCCTGCCGGGACTGGACGTGACGTACCTGTACACCCGCGAGGCGCCGGAGGGCGCGAAGCGGGAGCCGGGCCGTATCGTCCCGTCCGATCTCGTCGAACACGGCTGGCCGGCGGAGTTCGCGCCGACGTGCTACGTGTGCGGGCCGACGGCCTTCGCCGAGAAGGCGTCCGCCTATCTCGTCCTTCTGGGGCATTCCCCCGAGCGTGTGCGTGTGGAGCGATTCGGCGGCACAGGAGAGTGACATGACGTCAGAAGAGCACCTGCCCGACGGCCACGTGGACGGCAACGCCCTGGCCGGGCCCCTGGCCGAGGTCTTCACGGCCGACGTCACCATCGCGCGGAGCGAATGCACCCATTGCGGCGCCACGGGGCCGGTGGCCCGGCTGCTCGTGTACCGGGACGCGCCCGGCCTTGTCGCACGCTGCCAGGAGTGCGGCCAGGTCGTCCTGCGCTACGTCCGCACGCCGGGCGCGGCCCATCTGGACATGCGCGGCACGGTGACACTCACGTTTTCCCTTGCGCCGGAGTGAGCGCGCTCGCGCACCCGGCGAACGACAGCCGAAGCCCGATCGCCCCGAGAGGTGGGCCCAATGGTCACGTGGAGTCACGTATCACCCGGTGAGGTCCAGCGAGCCATCGAAGAGTACGACCGCCTGGGAGCGGAGCAGTTCTTCTCGGCCCACGGATTCGGTCCTTCGAGGAGCTACGAGCTCGTGAGCGAAGGCCGGCGCTACCCGCACAAGGCCATCCTGGGCACCGCCTACGAATACGCCACCGGTGAGCGGCTGAACCCCGGCGACTTCGAAGGCGGCAAGGCGGGTGCCGTTCGCGTACTCGAGAAGATGGGCTTCGACGTACAGGCCAGAAAGCCCGCCTGACGCCGGGCTCCGGCGCCGGCAGTCCCCTGCGCCCGGCGGGATCGCGCACGCGCGATCCCGCCGGGCGCATAAATTTTGCCCGTCGTGCAACGCGGGCGGGGCCGCCGACGTACAAGAGGTGTCCATGTGGCACGTGCCGACGCCGGAGGGCGCACATCTGTGAGATCGACCAGCGAACAGGACCGGGAGTTCAGCGAGTACGTGAGAAGGCGGCGCACGGAACTCGTGCGCCTGGCGACCCTTCTGCTCTCGGGCGACCCGAACAGGGCGGAGGACGCGGTGCAGGTGGCGCTCACCCGCCTGTATGTCGCCTGGCCCAGAATCCGTCCCATCACCCGGGACGCCTACATACGCCGTTGTGTGGTGAACGCGACGATCGACGATCGCCGCAGCGTGTTCCGCCGCCGTGAGCAGACCCACGCGGACGTCCCCGACGTGGCCGCCGCCGAACTCGAAGTCGTGGACCACGCGAGGCTCGTGACCCTGCTCGACGCGCTGCCGGCCCGGATGCGGGCCGCGGTCGTGCTGCGCTACGTCGAAGGGCTCGATGTGGCCGACACAGCCAAGGCGCTGGGGTGCCGGGAGGGCACCGTCAGAAGCCAGAGCGCACGCGGCCTGGAGCGGCTGCGCGCCAACCTCACCCGTCTCGAAGCCGCCCACGTCTGAGGGGAACAGGACCACACCATGGAGGAATCTCCCATGCAGGACGTGATCGACGCGCTCGCGACGCTGCGCACCACGGGCGTTCAGCCCGACGCGGGCACGGAACAGCTCGCCGCGGACCTCGCCCGCGGACATCGCGCGCTGAACCGCCGGCGCAGCCTGCGCATCGCGGGCGCGGGCCTCACGGCCGCGGTCGCGGCCGCCTGTCTGACCGCCGCCGTGAGCGGGCCCTTCGGCGGGTCGACGCCCGGCGTGGCGGCGCGGCACACCTCGCCGGCCCCGGTGTCGCGGGCCGCGCGGTCCGGGGCTCCGCAGTCGCCGGTGCCGTCCGGCTCCCTGCAGCTCGCGGCCTACACCGGCGCGCAGCCGGCCGGGTTCAGGGTCACCACGCTGCCGGCGGGCTGGAAGGTGCGTTCGGTGAGCCAGTACGACTTCGTCGCCGTGCCGCCGGGGACGCCCGAGCGAACGATGCCGCAGGGCGCCGTCTACCTCGCCGACGGCATCGCCGTGTCGTTGCAGGGCGCTTCCCGGTTCTCCGCCGGCGAGTCCTTGAAGAAGGTGAGCGTGCGGGGCAGGACGGGCCGACTGGGACTCACCGCGGACAAGACGGCCAAGTGGCTGATCTTCCCGTCCACCGCGGGCCGGAAGGTCCTGATCCAGGTGCCCGTCGAGCTGGGCCTGACCGACGCCCAGATCGTCCGGTTCGCGCAGGGGGTCTCCGCCACCGGCGACGCGAAGCCCACGGGCGGCTGAGTCCCTGGGCTCTCGCCGTGCAACGTCAGGCGCGCCGGCGTCGTAGAAGAGATGCCCGGGGGACCTGCGCCGACGACGAGGGATGCACCACTGTGAGAGCGACAACTGAACGGGACCGTGAGTTCGGCGAATGCGTGAGCGCATGACGCGCCGAAGGGGATCGTCCCATCGGCGCGCCCCCGGGCGCCGGCGGCCCCTGCTCGGCGCGCTGGCGGCCGTCGTCCTGGTCGGCGGAGCCTCGTTGCTGGTCAACGGGGTACGCACCGACACGTCGAGTGGGTCGCCGCGCCCCGGGGGCCGGACACACATCGCGGCGTCCGGGCCGAACGCCCCCGCATCCTCACCGGCACCGCACTCCCCGTCCCCGAGCCCGACGGACACCCGGATCAAGGTCCCGGCGACCGGCCCGGGCACCTTCGAAACGGCCCGGGCGTCCGGTGCGAAGGTCGGCCACGGGGCGAAGCTGCTGCGCTACAAGGTCGAGGTCGAGGACGGCGTCGACGTGTCGCCGACGCAGGCGGCGAACGAGATAGCCGACATACTCGCGGCCCCCCGTGGCTGGACCGCCAACGGGACCTCCTCGTTCGAGCTGGTGAGTTCGCCGCCCTTCGACCTCGTGGTGAAGATCGCGACACCGGGCACGACGGACGCCCTGTGCTGGGCGGGGATCCACCAGGACACCGAGGGCGAGTACGACTGCGAGGTGCCGGGCGGCGTGGTGGTGAACCTCAAACGCTGGGTCGAGGGCTCACCCACGTTCGACGGGCCGATCCACGACTACCGTGCACTGATCATCAACCACGAGATGGGCCACTTCCTGGGCTTCCAGCACCAGACCTGCCCGGGGAAGGGCCGCCTGGCGCCGGTGATGATGCAGCAGATCAAGGGGCTGCACGGATGCGTGGCCAACGCCTGGCCCTATGACAAGAGCGGCCACTTCGTCTCGGGCCCGCCGGCCGGGTGAAACGTCACCCCGGCTCGGCCATCAGCACTCGATGATGTTCACCGCGAGCCCGCCCCGCGCCGTCTCCTTGTACTTGACCGACATGTCACGGCCCGTGTCCCTCATCGTCTTGATGACCTTGTCGAGGGAGACCTTGTGGCTGCCGTCGCCGCGCAGCGCCATCTTCGCGGCCGTCACGGCCTTCACGGCCGCCATGCCGTTGCGCTCGATGCAGGGGATCTGGACCAGGCCGCCGACCGGGTCGCACGTCAGGCCGAGGTTGTGCTCCATGCCGATCTCGGCCGCGTTCTCCACCTGCTCGGGGCTGCCACCGAGCACCTCGGCGAGCGCGCCCGCCGCCATGGAGCACGCCGAGCCGACCTCCCCCTGGCAGCCGACCTCGGCGCCCGAGATGGACGCGTTCTCCTTGAACAGCATGCCGATGGCGCCCGCGGCGAGCAGGAAGCGGACGACGTCGTCGTCGCGCTCCCGCTGCGTCGCGCCGTGCGCGCAGAAGTTCATGTAGTAGTGCAGGACGGCCGGGATGATGCCCGCCGCGCCGTTGGTGGGCGCGGTGACGACGCGGCCGCCCGCCGCGTTCTCCTCGTTCACGGCCATCGCGTAGAGGGTGATCCACTCCATGGCGTGTGTGTGCGGGTCGCCCTCGGCGCGCAGCTGGCGCGCGGAGTGCGCGGCGCGCCTGCGCACCTTCAGGCCGCCGGGGAGGTTGCCCTCGCGGGTCATGCCCCGGTTGACGCACGCCTGCATGACCTGCCAGATCTCCAGCAGGCCCGCCCTGACCTCGTCCTCGGTGCGCCAGGCCAGCTCGTTCTCCATCATCATCGCGGAGATCGAGAGACCGGTCTCGCGGGAGAGCCGCAGCAGCTCGTCGCCGGTCCTGAAGGGGTGCTTGAGCACCGTGTCGTCCAGCTTGATCGGGTTGTCGCCGGCCTTCTCCCCGTCGAGGACGTCCTGGTCCACGACGAAGCCGCCGCCGACCGAGTAGTACGTCTTCTCCAGCAGCACCTCGCCCGCCGCGTCGCGCGCCGTGCACGTCATGCCGTTGGCGTGGTACGGCAGCCGCTTGCGGCGGTGCAGGACCAGGTCGGTGTCCGGATCGAACGGGACCTCGTGCACGCCGAGCAGGTTCAGGGCGCGGCCTGTGGAGATACGTTCCGCCTCCTCGTCCGCGTGCTCCACGTCGACCGTGCGCGGCGCGTTGCCCTCAAGCCCGAGCAGCACCGCCTTCGGCGTGCCGTGCCCGTGGCCGGTCGCGCCCAGTGACCCGTACAGCTCGGCATGCACCGACGCGACGTGGACCAGCAGCCCCTCGTTCTTGAGGCGGGTGGCGAACATGCGCGCCGCGCGCATCGGGCCGACCGTGTGGGAACTGGACGGGCCGATGCCGATCGAGAACAGGTCGAAGACCGAGATGGCCACGGGGTAACTCCTTGCTGGTCGGTAGACGCCGTTGTCTGCCATGTGGGGCATGCGTGCGGGCGCCGCGGCGCACGGGCCGCGGACACGCACAGGCGCACGGCGGGGCACCGCACACCACACTCCAGTGTGCGCGATGCCCCCCGTGGACGTGCGGTGACGAGACCGCTACAGGCTGGCGTACAGCGGGTGCCGCGCGGCGAGCGCCGCCACCCTCGCCGCCAGCGCGTCGCGGTCGAACTCGGGCTTCAGCGCCTCGGCGATGACGTCCGCCACCTCGGCGAAGTCCGCTTCCCCGAAGCCGCGGGTGGCCAGCGCCGGGGTGCCGATCCTCAGGCCCGAGGTCACCATGGGCGGCCGCGGGTCGTTCGGGACCGCGTTGCGGTTGACGGTGATGCCGACCTCGTGCAGCCGGTCCTCGGCCTGCTGCCCGTCGAGCTGCGAGTTCCTGAGATCGACCAGGACGAGGTGGACGTCCGTGCCGCCCGAGAGGACGGAGACGCCGTGCTCGGCGACGTCGGCACGCACCAGCCGCTCGGCGAGGATGCGCGCGCCGTCGAGCGTGCGCTGCTGGCGCTCCTTGAAGTCGTCGGACGCGGCGACCTTGAAGGCGACCGCCTTGCCCGCGATGACGTGCTCGAGCGGGCCGCCCTGCTGGCCGGGGAAGACCGCGGAGTTGATCTTCTTCGCCAGCTCGGCCGTCGAGAGGATCACACCGCCGCGCGGGCCGCCCAGCGTCTTGTGCGTCGTCGTGGTCACCACGTGCGCGTGCGGCACCGGGTTCGGGTGCAGCCCCGCGGCGACGAGCCCCGCGAAGTGCGCCATGTCGACCATCAGGTACGCGCCGACCTCGTCGGCGATCCGGCGGAACGCGGCGAAATCCAGCTGCCGCGGGTACGCCGACCAGCCGGCCACGATGAGCTTCGGACGCGACTCCTTGGCGAGGCGCTCCACCTCGGCCATGTCGACCTGGCCCGACTCGCCGTCCACGTGGTAGGGGACCACGTTGTACAGCTTGCCGGAGAAGTTGATCTTCATGCCGTGGGTCAGGTGCCCGCCGTGGGCGAGGTTCAGGCCCATGATCGTGTCGCCGGGCTTCAGCAGCGCGAACATCGCGGCCGCGTTGGCCTGCGCGCCCGAGTGCGGCTGCACGTTGGCGTGCTCGGCGCCGAACAGCGCCTTCACCCGGTCGATGGCGAGTCGCTCGACCACGTCGACGTGCTCGCAGCCGCCGTAGTAGCGGCGGCCCGGGTAGCCCTCCGCGTACTTGTTGGTGAGGACCGAGCCCTGGGCCTCCATGACGGCGACCGGGGCGAAGTTCTCCGAGGCGATCATCTCCAGCGTGGACTGCTGGCGGTGCAGCTCGGCGTCGACGGCGGCGGCGACGTCGGGGTCGAGCTCGTGCAGCGGGGTGTTCAGGAGGGAAGACAAAGCGGATCAGTCCCTGGTGTCGGCCGGTCCGTGACCGGGCGCGGGTCGGCGGGTCAGTTGCCGGCGAAGTCGGTGTACTCGTCGGCCGAGAGCAGGCCCTCCGGCTCCTCGGAGACGCGGACCTTGAAGAGCCAGCCGCCCTCGAAGGGGGCCGTGTTGACCAGCGACGGGTCGTCGGAGACGTCCTGGTTCACCGCCGTGACCTCGCCGTTCACCGGCGAGTAGAGGTCGCTGACCGACTTGGTGGACTCCAGCTCGCCGCAGGTCGCACCCGCGGACACCGTGTCCCCCACGTCGGGGAGCTGCACGTACACGACGTCGCCGAGGGCGTTCGCCGCGAACTCCGTGATGCCGACCGTCGACACGCCGTCCTCGGCGGTCGTCAGCCACTCGTGTTCCTTGCTGTAACGCAGCTGCTGCGGGTTGCTCATGAGGTGCATTCTCCTGTACGCGGGTGGGCGGCCGCGAGCGGCCGGGTGGTGGTGCGGCGGGCGGCCGGATCCGAAACCGGGCACATGTCCGGCCGCCGGAGCGGTACGCCTGTCACTTCCGGCGCTTGTAGAACGGCAGGGCCACGACCTCGAAGGGCTCGTGCGTGCCGCGGATGTCGACGCCGACCCCCGTGGCGCCGGGCTCCGCGTGCGCCGCGTCCACGTACGCCATCGCGATCGGCTTGCCCAGGGTGGGGGAGGGGGCGCCCGACGTCACCTCGCCGACGACCGCGTCGCCCGCGACCACGTGGTAGCCGGAGCGCGGCACCCTGCGGCCCTCGGCGACAAGGCCGACCAGCTTGCGCGGCGCCTTCACGGCGGCGAGCTCCGCCGCCGTGGCCAGCGCCATCCGCCCGACGAAGTCGCCTTCCTTCTCGAACTTGACGACCCGGCCGAGACCGGCGTCGTACGGGGTGAGGCCGGTGGTCAGCTCGTTCCCGTACAGCGGCATGCCCGCCTCAAGGCGCAGCGTGTCGCGGCAGGACAGGCCGCACGGCGTGAGGCCCGCGTCCGCGCCGGCCTCGGTCAGCGCCTGCCACAGCCGCTCCGCGTCGGCCGGCGCGACGAACAGCTCGAAGCCGTCCTCCCCCGTGTAGCCGGTGCGCGCGATCAGCGCGTCGACCCCGGCCACGGTGCCGGGCAGCCCCGCGTAGTACCTGAGGCCGTCCAGGTCGGCGTCCGTCAGCGACTTCAGAATCGCCGGTGAGTTCGGGCCCTGCACCGCGAGCAGCGCGTACGCGTCGCGGTCGTCGCGCACCGACGCCTCGAAGCCGCCGGCGCGCGCCGTCAGCTCGTCGAGCACGACCTGCGCGTTCGACGCGTTGGCGACGACCATGAACTCCTCGTCGCCGAGGCGGTAGACGATCAGGTCGTCGAGGATGCCGCCGTCCTCGCGGCAGATCATCGTGTAGCGCGCCCGGCCCACGGCCAGCGCTCCGATGTTGCCGACCAGCGCGTAGTCGAGGGCCGCGCCCGCGCCGGGGCCAGTCAGGGTGATCTCGCCCATGTGGGAGAGGTCGAACAGGCCGGCGGCCGAGCGGACGGCGTTGTGCTCGTCGCGCTCGCTGCCGTACCGCAGCGGCATGTCCCAGCCCGCGAAGTCGGTCATGGTCGCGCCCAGCGCGCGGTGCACGGCGTCCAGCGCGGTGCGGCGTGTGTCAGGGCTCATCGGTGGCTCCCGGGGTGGATGGCGAGGACGGTCCTCCCCATCTGTCATCGGAACCTGAGAGGTTCGTCATGACCGCCCGGTGGGGGCTCATGACTTGCACCTTGGGTGGGGGCGCGTGACGCGGCCCGCTTTTCAGATCTGCCTCGCCCGCGCGGTATCGGTGCCTGAGAGATTCAAGGGAGGAACTTGCTCCTTCGGCGTCCGGCGCACCCGAGGTGGCCGGAACTCTCCCGCGCGGATTCAAACGGCCGGTATGCAGTTGGCGCCGCCATCATCGCATGCGGGCCCCGCCACGGAAACCTCGGTTGGCATTACCCTTTCTTTACCGAACTGCGGGGGCGGCCATGGCGTTACGGAACGGGACGGCGACGGAGCGGGGAGCATCCGCCGTGCACGATCTGCGGGGCAGGCCGCCCGTGCCCGGAGGCGGTCTCGTCTTCGCGCCAGGCGACCTGGTCGTCGTCTCCGGGCTGCCCGGCAGCGGCAAGTCCACGCTGATC
Source organism: Streptomyces sp. NRRL F-5126 (assembly GCF_000721265.1). GTDB lineage: Bacteria > Actinomycetota > Actinomycetes > Streptomycetales > Streptomycetaceae > Streptomyces. The sequence continues at coordinate 441,206 of NZ_JOFZ01000002.1, forward strand.
AGGCGGGCCGCGCAAGGTGGCGTCGACTCCCAGGACGCCCGCGAGCGCTGGGCGGGCCGGCTGCCCCGCGTCCCCTACGTCCTCTACCGCCCGCTCGTGCGCCTCGCCCACTACGCCGGTCTTTGGCGCGTGCTGCGCTCGGGCCGCAGCGCCGTCGTGCACGACTGCGGCACGCAGCGGTGGGTGCGCGGCTGGCTCGCCCGGGAGGCACGCGGCCGCGGCCGTGCGCTGCACCTCGTCCTGATCGACGTGGCGCCCGACGTGGCACGCGCCGGGCAGCGCGCACGCGGCAGGGGTGTGTCGCGGTACGCGTTCGCACGCCACCGCAGGGCCGTGCGTGCGCTGCTGGCCGCCGTCGAGTCGGCAAGGCTGCCCGCCGGCTGCCACTCCGCCGTGCTCCTCGACCGGGCGGCGGCCCGGGCGCTCGGGGGTATCGCCTTCACCGCCGCGGGCAGCGGTGGCGAGCAGGGCCGTTAGGGTGCTGCTGCTTTCGAAACCACAGGGACGGAGGACGACGCGCAGTGGACACGGCATGGCCGGGCAACGAGCTCGAAGAGGTGCTCGCCGCCTCGCTCGGCAACGAATCGGCGGGCGCCCGACTGGTCGAGGTACTCGGCCGCAGCGAGGTCTGGGTGCCGCTGCCGGAGGGGGGCGGGCCCGGCAGCGCGGACCTCGACCTGCCGACGATGGAGATAGCGGGCGGGGCCTACGTCCCCGTATTCAGCTCACGGGAGCAGTTCCTGCACTGCGTCGGCTCCCACATGTCGTTCACCGTCGCGCCCGCGCGCGACTTCGCCCGCGGCCTGCCGCCGCAGCTCGGCATCGTCGTCAACCCCGGGGGTGTGGTGGGCGTTCCGCTGCCGCCCGCCGCCGTCGCCGAGCTGTGCCGCTCGGGCCGCACTCCGCTCGACGGGCCGGAGACGGGCGGCCGGGTCCGGCTGTTCGAGCCGGACTGGCAGGACGAGCCGCTCGACTTCCTCACCGCCGCGTCCGCCGAGTTCGAGGCGTCCGCGGTGGTCGCGACCGCGCGCCGCGCCCTCGCCTCCGTCGAGGGCGGCGCCGACCAGCTCTTCGTCGGCGTGCAGCTGGTGCCCTGGGGGCCCCTCGACGGGAACGCGGCCCTCGACGCGCTGGGCAGGGCGCTCGGCCGGGTGAACGTGCCCTGGCAGGTCAATCTGCTCCTGCTCGACGTGGCGCAGGAGGACCCGGTCGCCGACTGGATCCTCGGCCGGGTGCGCCCCTTCTACCAGCGCGCGCAGGCCTGACCGCGCACTTCGCCGCCCGCTGTGACGCCGCGCCCCGCCGCAGCACCTGTAGGGGCGCGGCCGCCTAAGCTGGTTTGATGGCCGATGGCCGATGGCCGGCGGTCACGGCCGGCGGCCACGGCCGGGGGAGCAGGCCGGTCGGCAGGACACGGGCTTGCGGGGTCAGTCAGAGGGGCGGGGAACCTTAAGTGAGTGTGCCAGGCACCGCGGAGGCGGGGCAGGTCGAGCAGACGCTGCGCCAGGTGGCGCCGGGCCGCTACGACGCCTACGAGGCACTGCTGCACGCCCTGGCCGACGAGACGGGCGGCCGCCTGTGGATGCTGCTGTGGCAGGGCAGCCCGGGATCACCCTCCGCGCAGTACGGCAACATGCGGGTGGACGGCCACGGCTACGCTCCCTGCGTGACCTCCGCGCGCGAACTGGCCGCCAGCGGCTGGAACCGCTCCCACGAGGTGGTCACCGGCCGCGACATCGCCGGCGCCCTCTACCCCGACGGCTGGGGCATCTGGCTCAACCCGCACGCTCCCGGCGGCGGCGTCGGCATCCCCTGGCCCGACCTGCGCAGGATCGCCACGGGCCTCGACCGCATGCCCGCCGGCCCGCTGCGGATCACCGAGCCGACGCTGCGGATCCCGCGCTTCTACGCGCTCCTCACCCAGAACGCGCACCGCACGCCCCCCGTCAGGTCGCTGCGCCGCGCCTGGGTGCAGCCGGCGCTCGGCGCGGCCTACCTCGCCGTCGGGCTCGACCTCTACGAGACGAGCGGCGCCGCCGTCGACGCCGTACGTGCCATGATGCGCGAGTCGGTGGCGGCTGTGCCCGAAGGGCTGCCGGTGTCGACGGTCTCGATGTCGGACGACCACGACCCGGTCGCGATGTGGCTGCGCGCCAACGCCCGTCCGTTCTTCGACCGTGAGGCGCACGGGCCCGCCGCACCCGCCGGGTACGGATACCCGCCCACAGTGCAACGCTACTGACCGCGAAGGCCGCTGATCAGAGCCGTGCACGGGCGCCGCGCGCGCGGTGTGCGGCCCGGTCGGCGAGGCGAGCCGGGGCGGCCGGGGATGTCCGGAAGATCCGCTCAGAAGTACCCGCCGTCCGCATAACGGAACCTGATGTGATGCATCACGGTTGAGCAACCATTCCCCGTCAGGTCTGGCGGGTGATCGCGGACTCGCAGAAGACTCCCCCCAGCACGTGGTTCCGTGACGAGGGCGCCCCGAACCTGCGGGTGGCGGCCTTCACGTGGCACGGACCGGGCCCCGGTGTCGTATCGGGGACGGGACACATGCACCATGTTGATCGGAATTGATCAGTGAATCGGCCGCCACAGCGGCGCAGTTCCGCCATGTCGGCGGTCGTGGGCCGGTCATCGTCGGCCGAGAAGAGGGGTCTCCAGCGCAATGACGGCACCAATAGAGACCACCAAGTCCGCTGCGACCGCGCAGCCGGAGGAGGTCCTCGCCGGCGCGTCGGCCAAGCAGATCGAGGGGCGCTCGCTCGGCCGGATCGCCTGGACCCGCCTCAAGCGGGACAAGGTCGCGATGACGGGCGGAGTCGTCGTGGTGCTCCTGATTCTCGTCGCCATCCTGTCCAAGCCGATCCAGGCCGTCTTCGGCCTCGACCCCAACGGCTTCCACCAGAGCCTCGTCGACCCGACGCTGCTGGCCCCCAAGGGCGCCTTCGGCGGCATCAGTTGGCACCATCCGTTCGGCGTCGAGCCGCAGACGGGCCGTGACATCTTCGCCCGCGTCATCGACGGCTCCTGGGTGTCGCTGCTCGTCGCGGGCGGCGCGACGATGCTCTCCGTGTGCATCGGCGTCGTCATGGGCGTCGTCGCGGGGTTCTACGGCGGCTGGGTGGACAGCACCATCAGCCGCGTGATGGACACCTTCCTGGCGTTTCCGCTCCTGCTGTTCGCGATCTCCATCTCCGCGACGCTGCAGGGCAAGGCGTTCGGCCTCAGCGGGCTGACGCTCCGCATCGCCGTGCTGGTCTTCGTGATCGGGTTCTTCAACTGGCCGTACATGGGCCGCATCGTGCGTGCGCAGACGCTGTCGCTGCGCGAGCGCGAGTTCGTCGAGGCGTCCAGGTCGCTCGGTGCCAGGGGCGTGTTCATCCTGTTCAGGGAGCTGCTGCCGAACCTCGTCGCGCCGATCCTCGTCTACGCGACGCTGCTCATCCCCACCAACATCCTGTTCGAGGCGTCCCTGAGCTACCTGGGCGTCGGTATCGAGCCGCCCCAGTCCTCCTGGGGCGGCATGCTCAAGCAGGCGACCGACCTCTACCAGGTCGACCCGATGTTCATGGTCATCCCCGGTGTTGCGATCTTCGTCACCGTCCTGGCCTTCAATCTGCTGGGTGACGGGCTGCGTGACGCGCTCGACCCCCGTGGCAAGTAAGAGCGGCCGTGCCGCACCTGACAACTGAGGGGGACTTCCTCACCATGATGAACAGAAGGACGGCCGCGGCGATCTCCGCGGTGCTGGCGCTGGGCTTCGCCGCCAGCGCCTGCGGGGGCGGCGGCTCGAGCGACGGCGGCAACGGCGCCACGGCCAAGGCCAACACCGCGGTCACCGGCATCGCCAACAAGACCACGAAGAAGGGCGGGACGGTCACCGCGGAGCACTCCAGCGGCGCCGACTCCCTCGACCCGGGCAACACGTACTACGGCTGGGTGCAGAACTTCTCGCGCCTTTACGCGCGTACGCTGCTGACCTTCAAGCCCGTGCCCGGCTCCGGCAACCTGAAGGTCGTCCCCGACCTCGCGACGGGTCCCGGCAAGTCGAGCCCGGACGCCAAGACCTGGACGTACCACATCCGCAAGGGCGTGAAGTTCCAGGACGGCACCGAGGTGACCTCGAAGGACGTCAAGTACGCGATCGAGCGCAGCAACTTCGCTCCCGAGGCGCTGTCCAACGGCCCGACGTACTTCAAGACGTACCTCGCGGACGACAAGGGCTACAAGGGTCCCTACAAGGACAAGTCCCCCGACGGCCTGAAGTCGATCGAGACGCCCGACGCGAACACGATCGTCTTCCACCTCAGCAAGCCGTTCGCCGACATGGACTACCTGGCGACGTTCTCGCAGACCGCCCCGGTGGAGAAGAAGTTCGACACCGGCGCGTCCTACCAGAAGAACATCCAGTCGACCGGCCCCTACAAGTTCTCGTCGTTCAACGAGGCCACGGGCGCCACCTTCGTGCGCAACCCCGAGTGGGACCCGAAGACGGACCCGATCCGCAAGGCCCTGCCGGACAAGCTCGTCCTCAAGTACAACGTCAACCAGACGACGATCGACGAGCACCTGATCAACGACGAGACCACCGTCGCCATCGACGGCACGGGCGTCGCCTCGAAGACCCAGCCGAAGGTCCTGAGCAACCCGCAGGAGAAGGCGCAGACGGACAACCCGTTCGCCGGCGCCCTCCAGTACCTGGCCCTGGACAACAAGGTCAAGCCGTTCGACAACGTCAACTGCCGCCTCGCCGTGCAGTACGCGGTCGACAAGTCCGGCATGATCGACGCGGTCGGCGGCTCGGTGAAGGGCACGCCCGCCACCACGGTCATCCCGCCCACCGTCAACGGGTACAAGAAGTTCGACCTGTACCCGACGGCCGGCAACAAGGGCAGCGTCGCGAAGGCCAAGGAGTACCTGGCCAAGTGCGGCAAGCCGAAGGGCTTCTCCACGACGCTGACGGCGCGCTCCGACCGTCCTGACGAGATCACGGCGGCCACGCAGCTGCAGCAGTCGCTGAAGAAGGTCGGCATCACCGCCAACATCAAGACCTTCCCGGCCGACAAGTACTTCACGGACTTCGCCGGCGTCCCCGACTGGGTCCACAAGAACAACGCGGGCATGATGATGATGGCGTGGGGCGCCGACTGGCCGACCGGCTACGGCTTCCTCGACCAGATCGCCGACGGCCGGGCCATCAAGCCGTCCGGTGGCACGAACCTGTCGGAGCTGAACGACCCCGCGATCAACAACGAGTTCGACAAGGCCATCGCCACCGTCGACGACACGGCGCGCAACGCCGAGTGGGGCAAGATCGACCAGATGATCATGAAGCAGGGCTCGATCGTCCCGCTCTACTACAAGAAGAACCTGCTGTACCGCCCGAAGTCGGCGGCCAACGTGGAGGTCGCGGCGGCCTACCTCGGCATGTACGACTACACGACCCTGACCTCGACCAAGTAGGAACCTCCTCCGGGGGCCGCGGCCCCCGGAGGTCTCCGAGGCTTTCCCTGAAAGGCAGGTGAAGGCGTCGGGCCGGCCGGGACCTGACCCGGCCCCGCCGGCCCGGTGCCGTACGGCTGTGGCTGCGTACATCATCCGACGCGTATTCGCCGCGGTATTGCTGCTGCTGGTGGTCAGCGCAGTCACCTTCGCGATCTTCTATCTCCTTCCCCGCGCTGCCGGGCAGTCCATCCAGTCGATGGCCGCCCAGTATGTCGGGAAGGCGCCCGACCCCGACGTGATCAAGGCCGTCATCAAGAACCTCGGCCTCGACCAGCCGATCTACGAGCAGTACTGGCACTTCATCAAGGGCCTCGTCGCCGGCGCCAACTACTCCTTCGGCCCCGACCCGGCCCACTGCTCGGCGCCCTGCTTCGGCTACTCGTTCAAGACCCACACCGCCGTGTGGCCGCAGATCCAGCAGCGCGCCCCGATCACGTTCTCCCTCGCCATCGGCGCGGCCGTGATCTGGCTGATCACCGGCATCGCCACCGGCATCCTCTCCGCGCTCAAGCGCGGCTCGATCTGGGACCGCCTCGCCATGGGCGTATCGCTCATGGGCGTCTCGCTCCCGATGTTCTTCACCGGCATGGTGCTGCTCGCCCTGTTCAGCTTCAACTGGCTGCACGTGTGGAACGTGCACTACGTGTCGTTCGCCGCCAACCCGGCCCAATGGGCCTGGAACCTGATCCTGCCGTGGGTGTCGCTCGCCTTCCTCTATTCGGCTCTCTACGCCCGGCTCACACGCGCCGGAATGCTGGAGACCATGGGCGAGGACTACATCAGGACGGCGCGGGCCAAGGGGCTCGTGGAGCGGAAGGTCGTCGTCAAGCACGGCCTGCGCTCCGCGCTCACCCCGCTGATCACCATCTTCGGCATGGACTTCGCGCTGCTGCTCGGCGGCGCGGTCATCACCGAGTCGGTGTTCTCCTTCCAGGGCCTCGGCGCGTACGCGATCCAGGGCGTCACCGACAACGACCTGCCGATCGTCATGGGTGTGACCCTGCTGACCGCCTTCTTCATCGTTGTCTGCAATCTGCTGGTGGACCTCGTGTACGCCGCGATCGACCCCCGGGTGAGGCTCTCATGAGCGACACGCACAAGGACGCCGCAGCGAAGGACGCCGCAGCGAAGGACGCGGCGGCCAAGGACGCACCCGCGGCGACGAAGGACGCGGCGCCGGACGCGGGCGGAAAGACGGAGGGCGCGCGGGAGTTCCTCTCCGTGCGCGACCTCAGGATCCACTTCGACACCGACGACGGCCTCGTCAAGTCCGTCGACGGCGTCAGCTTCGACCTCAAGGCCGGCCAGACCCTCGGCATCGTCGGCGAGTCGGGCTCGGGCAAGTCGGTGACGTCGCTGGGCATCATGGGCCTGCACAGCTCCGACCGCGCCAGGATCTCCGGCGAGATCTGGCTCGACGGCGAGGAGCTGATCGCCGCCGACAAGCAGCGCGTACGGGAACTGCGCGGCCAGAAGATGGCCATGATCTTCCAGGACCCGCTGTCCGCGCTGCACCCCTACTACACGGTCGGCGCCCAGATCGTGGAGGCCTATCGCGTCCACAACAAGGCGGACAAGAAGACCGCGCGCAAGCGGGCCGTCGAGATGCTCGACCGCGTCGGCATACCCGAGCCCGCCCGCCGCTTCAACGACTACCCGCACCAGTTCTCCGGCGGTATGCGCCAGCGCGCCATGATCGCCATGGCCCTGATCAACAACCCGCAGCTCCTGATCGCCGACGAGCCGACGACCGCCCTCGACGTCACCGTCCAGGCGCAGATCCTCGACCTCATCCGCGACCTGCAGAAGGAGTTCGGCTCCGCGGTCATCATGATCACCCACGACCTCGGCGTCGTCGCCGAGATCGCGGACCGGCTGCTCGTGATGTACGCGGGCCGGTGCATCGAGCGCGGCACCTCGGAGCAGGTCTTCGAACACCCCCAGCACCCCTACACGTGGGGCCTGCTCGGCTCGATGCCGCGCATCGACCGGGAACAGACCGACCGGCTCGTGCCGGTCAAGGGGGCGCCGCCCAGCCTGATCAACGTCCCCTCCGGCTGCGCCTTCCACCCGCGCTGCCCGTACGCCGACGTGCCCCCCGACAACGTCACCCGTACCGAGCGGCCCGAGCTGGTGGAGACCACCGGTGGCCACTTCTCCGCGTGCCACATGACGCGCGAACAGCGCGAGAAGATCTGGACCGAAGAGATTGCGCCGAAGCTGTGAGTGAACCGACGAAGCAGGCAACGAACGCCGGGCCGGCCGCCGGTGCGGCGGGCACGCAACCCGAGCCGCTGCTCAGGGTCACCGACCTGGCCAAGCACTTCCCGATCACCAAGGGGCTGCTGAAGCGAAAGGTCGGCGCGGTCCAGGCGGTCGACGGCCTCTCCTTCGACGTGCGCCCCGGGGAGACCCTTGGCGTGGTCGGTGAGTCCGGCTGCGGCAAGTCCACCATGGGCAGGCTGGTCACCCGGCTGCTCGAACCGACCGGCGGCAAGGTCGAGTTCGAGGGACGGGACATCACGCACCTGTCAGCGGGCAAGATGCGCCCGATGCGGCGCGACGTCCAGATGATCTTCCAGGACCCGTTCGGCTCGCTGAACCCGCGCCACACGGTCGGCGGCATCGTGGCCACCCCCTTCAGGCTCCAGGGCGTCACGCCCGACGGGGGCGTGAAGAAGGAGGTCCAGCGCCTGCTGGAGCTGGTGGGCCTCAACCCCGAGCACTACAACCGGTACCCGCACGAGTTCTCCGGCGGCCAGCGCCAGCGCATCGGCATCGCCCGCGCGCTCGCGCTCAAGCCGAAGCTGGTCGTCGCGGACGAACCGGTCTCCGCGCTCGACGTGTCCATCCAGGCGCAGGTGGTCAACCTGCTGGACGACCTCCAGGACGAGCTCGGCCTCACCTACGTGATCATCGCGCACGACCTGTCGGTCATCCGGCACGTCTCCGACCGCATCGCCGTGATGTACCTCGGCAAGATCGTCGAGCTCGCCGACCGCGACGCGCTCTACTCGTCGCCGATGCACCCGTACACCAAGGCGCTGCTCTCCGCGGTGCCCGTGCCGGACCCGAAGCGGCGCGGCGCCAAGAGCGAGCGCATCCTGCTCAAGGGCGACGTGCCGTCGCCGATCTCGCCGCCCAGCGGCTGCCGCTTCCACACCCGGTGCTGGAAGGCGACCGACGTGTGCGCGACGAAGGAGCCGCCGCTGCTGGAGATCGCGCCCGGCCACCGCACGGCGTGCCACCACCCGGAGAACGCGCCGGACCAGCAGCCGCAGGACACCGAGAAGGTTCTGGTGACCCCCGGGAAGTCTGCCCCGGCCGTCCCGGCGCAGAAGAAGGACGGCGGCGAGGGCACTCAGGAGCCGAAGCCGGCGAAGTGAGCCCGGCCGCGGGCGGGTACCGGCGGCGACCGGGCCTGCCCCCGGCCGGCGCGTCCTCGCCCGCCCGCCCCGATGCGCGCGGCTGCCCGGAGACCGGGGGCAGGTGACCGGGGACCGGGGACCGGGAAGCGTTCCAGGCGCCGCCGGCCAGAGGCCGTTCGCCGGACACGGCGAGAGGCCACCGGCAGAATTGCGGCGTGGTAGTCGAACTGTTCAGGCCTTCCGTACAGCACGTGCTCGACCTCGTCGGGATCTTCGTCTTCGCGATCTCCGGCGCCCTGCTCGCCGTCCGCAAGAACTTCGACGTCTTCGGCATGGCCGTGCTCGCCGAGGTCACCGCGCTGGGCGGCGGCCTCTTCCGCGACCTCGTGATCGGCGCGGTGCCGCCCGCCGCCTTCACCGACCTCGCCTCGTTCGTGACGCCGTTCATCGCCACGGCGCTGGTCTTCTTCCTCCACCCGCAGGTCGAGCGGATCCAGGCGGGGGTGTACGTGTTCGACGCGGCCGGGCTCGGCCTGTTCTGTGTCACCGGCACCACCAAGGCGTACGAGTACGGGCTCGGGCTCACCGCGTCCGCCGCGCTCGGCACCGCGACGGCCGTCGGCGGCGGCGTGCTGCGCGACGTGCTCGCCAACGAGGTCCCCTCGCTGCTGCGCTGGGACCGCGACCTGTACGCCGTCCCGGCCATCGCGGGCGCCGCGACGACCGCGCTGTGCGTGCGATTCGGCGCCTTCTCCGCGCTGACGGGCACGCTCGCCGCCCTGTTCGCCTTCCTCCTGCGGCTGTTCGCGATGCGCTACCACTGGCGCGCGCCGCGCGCGTGGCACCGCAGGTCGGAGGCGACGGAGGAGGTGTAGCGAGCGTCACAGGCCCGGCGGCGATCCGGCGGGCAGCGGGCTAAGCGACTGGTCAGTAGGTGGCGGTAGTCTGAGGCCATGGCACAGGCACCCACCGCTGAGAGCGAGTTCGACCGCGACACGGCCGTCACCTCACGCGCACCCGGGGTATACGAGGCGGACCTGTCACCTGGCTGGTCCATCCTCAAGGCGCTCAACGGCGGCTACGTGCTCGCCACCGTCGGGCGCGCGCTCGGCCGGGCCCTGCCGCACCCGGACCCGTTCACCGTCTCCGCCCACTTCCTCACCCCGTCCGCGCCGGGCCCCGCCGTGATCCGCACCGAGACCGTCCGCACCGGAAGGACCGTCTCCACCGGGCAGGCGGCCCTGACCCAGTTCGCCGTGGACGGCAGCGAGGTCGAGCGGGTCAGGGTCCTCGCCACGTACGGCGACCTCGGCGCCCTCACCGACGAGGTGCGCACCAACGCCAAGCCGCCGGCCATGCCGCCGCTCGAGGAGTGCTTCGGCAGTTCGGACGGACCGACGGACGTCTTCGGAGACTCCACGCTGCTGGGCCGGCTCGACGTCAGGATGGACCCGGCCACCAGCGGCTGGGCCGTCGGCAAGCCCACGGGCACGGGCGAGCTGCGCGGCTGGTTCGGCCTGTCGGACGGCCGGGACCCCGACCCGCTTTCGCTGCTGCTCGCGGTGGACGCGCTGCCGCCGGCCGTCTTCGACCTGGGCGTCAGCGGCTGGACGCCGACCGTCGAACTGACCGTGCACGTGCGGGCGAGGCCGGCGCCAGGACCACTCAGGGTCGCCATCGCCACCCGCAACCTCGCGGGCGGCTTCCTGGAGGAGGACGCCGAGGTCTGGGACAGCGCGGACCGCCTGGTGGCCCAGTCGCGCCAGCTCGCCCGCGCGCCGCGCGCGAAGGACCTCGCCTGAGCGCCGCTTCCCGGCCGCCGCGAACGGGCCGGCGAAAACCGGAGTGTGCCGCCGGTTGCCTGGGTACCGATGCGCAGGCAGCGTTTTCCGGCTCGTAGAATCAGGCGCACCATGGCATACCTCGACCACGCCGCGACCACTCCCATGCTGCCGGAGGCGATCGAGGCGATGACCGCCGAGTTCGGCCTCGCGGGCAACGCCTCATCGCTCCATGCGGCGGGCCGCAGGGCCAGGCGCACGGTCGAGGAGGCCAGGGAGAGCGTGGCCGCCGCGCTCGGCGCCCGGCCGAGCGAGGTCGTCTTCACCTCCGGCGGCACCGAGGCCGACAACCTCGCCGTCAAGGGCCTGTACTGGTCGCGCAGGGCCGCCGACCCGAACAGGACGCGCATCCTGGCCAGCCCGGTGGAGCACCACGCCGTCCTCGACACCGTCGACTGGCTCGGGGAGCACGAGGGCGCCACCGTCGAGTACCTGCCCGTCGACCGCTACGGCAGGGTCGAGCCCGAGGCGCTGCGCGAGGCCGTCGAGCGCGACCCCGCCGATGTGGCGCTGGCCACCGTGATGTGGGCCAACAACGAGATCGGCACGCTGCTGCCCGTGCCGGAGCTCGCCGAGGTCGCCCGCGCCCACGGCATCCCGCTGCACACCGACGCCGTCCAGGCCTTCGGCCAGACCGAGCTGGACTTCGGCGCGTCCGGCTGTGCCGCCATGACCGTCTCGGGGCACAAGATCGGCGGCCCGTACGGCATCGGAGCGCTGCTGCTCGGCAGGGAACACGCCCCCGTGCCCGTCCTGCACGGCGGCGGCCAGGAGCGCCAGGTGCGCTCCGGCACGCTCGACGTGCCCGCCATCGCGTCCTTCGCCGTCGCCGCCCGTCTCGCCGCCGAACGGCGCGAGGCCTTCGCCAGGGAGATCGGCGCCCTGCGCGACGAGCTCGTCGAGGCCGTGCTCAAGGCGGTCCCCGACGCGGTGCTCGGCGGCGACCCCGAGCGCAGGCTGCCCGCCAACGCGCACTTCGCGTTCCCCGGCTGCGAGGGCGACTCGCTGCTCCTGCTCCTCGACGCCCAGGGCATCGAGTGCTCCACCGGCTCCGCCTGCACGGCCGGTGTCGCCCAGCCGAGCCACGTCGTACTCGCCACGGGCCGCGACGCCGACCTGGCGCGCGGCACGCTGCGCTTCTCCCTCGGTCACACCTCGACGCGTGAGGACGTGGCCGCCGTGGCGCGGGCCATCGGCCCGGCGGTGGAGCGCGCGCGGGGCGCGGGCCTGAGCTGACCGGCGCGGCGCCGCCCGTGCGCCGTCCGCCGGATGCGGCCTCCGCGCCCTGCGCACATGCCGCGCCCTACGCGTCCCTTTCCCGTGCCCGTGCGACCAGCCGCATGTACCGGGGCCAGTCCCAGAACCTGCCGGGGTCCGTGTGGTCCGTGCCCGGCACCTCTGCATGGCCGATCACGTGCCTGCGGTCCACCGGGATGCCGTAGCGGCGGCAGACGTCGGCGGTCAGCCGCGCGGACGCCGCGTACATGGCGTCCGTGAAGTCGCGCGGCCGCGTGACGAACCCCTCGTGCTCGATGCCGACGCTGTGGTTGTTGTACCAGCGGTTGCCCGCGTGGAACGCCACGTCCGGCTCGCGGACCAACTGCGTCACCCCACCGTCCTGTCCGACCACGTAGTGTGACGCCGCCTCGTGGCCCGGGTCCTCGAAGAGCCGCAGGGTCGTGGCGTAGTCGGCCTGGGTGACGTGGACGACCACCATCTCTATCCGGAAGTCGTGCGGGCGGTCCGCCGGCCGGTAGTTCCCCGTGGACGCCGCGACCCAGCGTGCGTGCGCGTAGTCGGGGTGGCCGGGCGCGCCCGGGCCGGCCCCCGGAGTACCCCGGCCGGACAGCCCCTCGGCCAGCGCGAAGGCGCCGCCGAGCAGCGCCGCACCGCCGCCGATCAGCATCGCGCGGCGGCCCGGTGTGGCGCCCCTGCCGCCCCAGGCGGGCGGGAGCTCGTGTCCCATGTACCGGTCAACGCATATCCGCGCGACCGCTGTTCCCGGCGGCACGTACCCTGGGGAGCGCTATGACTGACAACTCGCAGCGCCGCCCCCTCCGCGTACTCGCCGCCATGTCGGGCGGCGTGGACTCCGCCGTCGCCGCCGCACGCGCCGCCGAGGCCGGGCACGACGTCACCGGTGTGCACCTCGCCCTCTCCGCCAACCCGCAGTCGTTCCGCACCGGGGCGCGCGGCTGCTGCACGCTGGAGGACTCCCGCGACGCCCGCCGCGCGGCCGACGTCATCGGCATCCCCTTCTACGTGTGGGACCTCGCCGAGCGGTTCCGCGAGGACGTCGTGGAGGACTTCGTCGCGGAGTACGAGGCAGGCCGCACGCCCAATCCGTGCCTGCGCTGCAACGAGAAGATCAAGTTCGCCGCGCTGCTCGACAAGGCGCTCGCGCTCGGCTTCGACGCGGTGTGCACGGGCCATTACGCCACGGTCATCACGCGCGAGGACGGCGCACGCGAGCTGCACCGCGCCAGCGACCCGGCCAAGGACCAGTCGTATGTGCTCGGCGTGCTGGACGAGCGCCAGCTCGCGCACGCGATGTTCCCGCTCGGCGACACGCTCACCACCAAGGACGAGATCAGGGCCGAGGCGGAGCGGCGCGGACTCGCCGTGGCGAGGAAGCCCGACAGCCACGACATCTGCTTCATCGCCGACGGCGACACCCAGGGCTTCCTGGCGCAGCGCCTCGGCCGAGCCGAGGGCGACATCGTCGACGAGTCGGGCGCGAGGGTCGGCACGCACGACGGCGCCTACGGGTTCACGATCGGCCAGCGCAAGGGGCTGCGCATCGGCCACCCGGCGGCGGACGGCAAGCCCCGCTACGTCCTCGACATCTCCCCGGTCGACAACACCGTCACCGTGGGGCCCGCCGCCGCGCTCGACGTCACCGCGCTCACCGCCGTCAGGCCCCGCTGGTGCGGCGCGGCGCCCGCGGGCCCCGGCACGTACACGGCGCAGCTGCGGGCGCACGGCGGCGAGACGCAGGCGACGGCGGAACTGGCCGACGGGACGCTGCGGGTCGAGTTCCCCGAGCCGGTGCGCGGCGTCGCCCCCGGCCAGGCGATCGTGCTCTACGACGGCACCCGCGTGGTGGGTTCGGCGACGATCGCCACGACGCGCCGCCGGGACCTGGCCGCCACCGCCGGCTGACCGGGTCGCCGGCGGTTCGGCTCCGTCAGTCGTCCATCGACATCACCAAAGCAGCCCGGTCGGCAGCGGCACCGACAGCGCGAGGGCGAACACGCCCTCCGTGAGCATCCCCATGACGACCGCGCTGATGATCGCGACGCGCCACGTCCGCATCGCCGCGAAGTAGACGAAGAAGAACAGCGGGATGGCCACCGCGTAGCCGAGCACGTACGTGCCTGCCAGCAGTCCCGCGATCCACGCGATGGCGATCAGTATCTGGCGTGAGTCGCCCTGCGCCATCGGCGGGGGAGCGGGGGTCGCCTCACCGTCATCCGCGGCGGGCCGCGCCTCGTCCGCTCCCGGCGCCGCGTGGGCAACGGCATGCGGCTCCTGCCGCCGCCCGGGGTTGCCGTGGGTCACTCCCCACAGCGCGGGAACCACATGACCGAGCAGGTGCAGCGCACCCAGGCCCAGGGCGATGTACCCGACGACGTCGGGCACCTGCCTTCCCTGCGGCGGATACTTGCTCGCCGCGTGCAGATACACGAGCGAGCCCGCCACGATCGCGAGATCGATGAGGAGTTCGCCGAGGTGAAGGCGGCGCGCACCGCGCGTGCCCGCGCTGTCCGCAGCCGTGCCGTTCGTGGCCGTGTCGCTCATCGCTTGTCTCCTGCTCCTGAAGTGCGGGATACCGGCTCGGCCCCCGCTTCGTCGTCGTCCACGTCCACCGCAGGGGGTGCGGAGCCGGCCGGCGCGGCCCGGCCGGGCCGGCGCGGTGACACCTTGCGCAGGCCACGGCGCAGCAGCGGACCGAACAGGCTCAACAGGGTGATGGCCAGGAGGATGTCGGTGATCGGGCGGTGCAGGGAGCCCCAGCCCTGCAACTGGGAGACGAGGTACAGGTTGTTCTCGACGACCTTGCCCAGGATGAAGCCGATCATCGCCGCGGGCAGGCTGTAGCCGAAGCGGGTCATGAGGTAGCCCGCCACGCCGAAGGCCACCATGACGGTCACCTGCGCCGCCTCGTCCGACGCCGCGAAAACGCCGAGGAACCCGAGCGAGACGACGAACGGCACCAGCATCCGTCCCGGCACCCTGGCCAGGCGCGCAAGGAACGGGGCAAGGCCCAGGCCGGTAAGGCTGGCGAGCAGGGATCCGATGCCGATCACGAGCGCCATCGCCCACACGGCGTCGACGTGGTCCTTGAGCATCGTGGGCCCCGGGACGATCCCCAGGATGGTGAAACCGCTGAGCAGGACGGCCATCCCGACACCGCCGGGCACGCCCAGCGCGACGGTGGGCAGCAGCGCCCCCGCCTCCTTCGAGATCGACGAGGACTCGGGGGCGATGATGCCCTCGGGGGTGCCCTGGCCGAACCGCTCCGGGTGCTTGGACGTCTTCATCGCCTGCCCGTAGGAGATGAAGTTGGCGGCGATGCCGCCGATGCCGGGGACGATCCCGAGGGCCGTCCCCAGGATCGCCGAGCGGATCGTCAGCCACGGGTGTTCGAGTACGTCCCGTATACCGAGAACCACCCGGTTCCCCGGGTTGCCGCCCTTGCGGATGGCTCCGCCGCCGGATTCCGACAGTGAGCGGCGGCCCGTGCCGTAGATGCGGATCATCTCGGAGAGCGCGAAGAGCCCGAGGGCCGCGGCGGTGATGTTGACCCCGTCGTACAGGGACTGCAGGCCGCCCGTGAACCGCTGTACGCCGGTGATCGGGTCGAATCCCGTGAACGACACCATGAGGCCGATGGCCCCGGACAGCAGGCCCTTGGTGACGGACGCGGCCCGCATCTGGCCGATCAGCACGATGGCGAGTATGGCCAGCGCGAGGTATTCGGACGCGTGGAAGAGCGTGGCCAGCTTGCTCATGAACGGGATGAGCACGGCGAGCAGCAGTACGCCCACCCAGCCGCCGATGGTCGTCGCGGTGGCGGAGATGCCGAGCGCCCGCGCGGGCTGGCCTCTTCGCGTCATCGCGTACCCGTCGAACGTCGTCGCCGCCGATTCCGGGGCACCCGGCGTGTTGAACAGGATGGCGGTGACCGAGCCGCTGAAGTAGATGCCGGTGTGCGCGGCGAGCAGCAGGGCCAGCGCGGGCACGATCGGCATGCCGTAGATGAACGGCAGCAGCAGCGTCAGCAGGACGGCGCCGCCGAGTCCCGGGATGGCGCCGACCAGGGTGCCCACCAGCGTTCCCAGGAGGAGCAGGAGCAGGGTGTAGGGGTCCAGCAGGCCGGACAGCCCTGACAGCAGGCCGTGAATCACGTCGTATCCTTCCGCTTCCCAGTTCGGTCCTGAGCCGGAATCAGCTCGTCTTCAGCAGGCCGTCGAAGAGCGAGCCCTTGCTGAGCGCCTTGCTGACAGCTGCCGACAGGTCGCTGCTCGACTCGTAGCCCTGGTAGAGGCCGGCCTTCTTGGCGGCCTTCTGGAAGGCGGTGTCGTCCATCGACTTCTTGAACGCTGTGCGCAGCGCCTTGAGCCGGGCGGAGGGGACGCCGGGAGGCGCGAAGAACGAGTGACCGAGGTCCATGACATCGGTGAGGGCGTTCAGGGCCTGCAGGGTGTTTCCCGAGACTCCGTGCTTCTTGGCCTCCTGGATCACGGTGGGCACCTTCGGCAGCTTGCTGAACGGTGTGGCCGAGACCACCACCACGCTGGTGGCGGAGTTCGGGATCGAGGCGATGTCCGAGGAGGAGAGGGAGGCGGATGTGCCTTCGCCGCTCGTGAAGGCCGCCTTCTCGGCGCTGCTGCCCGAGAACGCGGCAACCATCTTGAACGGCACCTTGAAGGCGTTGTAGATGATGACCGCGGCGTTGTAGTCGGAGCTGCCCTTGCCCGTCGCCAGGGCCGAGACCTTGCTCTTGCTGCCCACGAGCTTGTCGAAGGTCTTGTAGGGCCCCGAGGTATGGGTGGCGATGATGTGGGGATCGTCGTCGGGACGGCCGATCCAGTTGACCTTCCTCATGTCCAGGTTGAACCCGGAGGCGTGGTCGATCTGGTCGAAGACGTCGCCGCCGGCGTTCGTGTCGCCGATGGTCAGCCCGTCCGCGGGCGCGTGGTAGATCGCCTGGGTGCCCACAAGACCGCCGCCGCCCGGGGTGTTGACGATCTTCACGCTGCCGGCCCCGGTGTACTTCTGCATGTACGGCGCTATGACGCGCGCCCACTGGTCGTAGCCGCCGCCCGGCCCGTAGGGGACCTCGATCGTGAGCGTCTTGCCCGAGTAGAAGGAGCTGCCTCCACCGCCCGAAGCGGACGAACTGCTGCCTTTGGGGTGGCAACCGGTGAGCACGGTCACCGCGACCGCTCCGGCCACGGCACAGGTGGTGACGCGCAGAGCGTCGTTGAAGGTGTGGAACAGCATCGTCGGGTCCTCACGGGGATCGGGTGGGATGTGCCGACAGTATTACCATTAGGCCTTTAGGTGGGGAAGGGTTCGTACGCAAACCGGTTGAGAAAGTGGACAACGGCGGATAAACAGGCTGTTCCGACGTCAGCGCTGAGGAGACATGACCGAACACACCGCACCACCCGTCCCGTCCGTCCCCTCCGCCTCGTTGATCCCGGCCGGGGTCATGCTCAGGCCGCTGGCCGACGAGAGTGAACTGCCGCTCTTCACGTCCCTGCCCTACGTGCTCGACGAGGAGCTCGCGGGCGACCTCGACGCGGGACGCCGGCACACGTCATGGCTGTGGATGGCGCTGCACGACGGCCGCGTCGTGGCGCGCGCCGGGTGGTGGGCGCGGCAGCGTGGGGACGGCCCGATGCTGCTCGACGTCTTCGACATCGACGCGGACACCGGTGCTGACAACGGCGCCGGCACCGGTCCTGGCATCGGCGCCGCGCTCCTGGAGGCGGCGATGGCGCAGCTGTTCCCCGACGGCCGGCCGCGCCCGGACTACGGCAGGTACCTCACGCCCGGCTGGCACGAGGACCGCGAGGAGGCGCGCGCCGTCGCCGTACGGACCGAGGCCCTGGCAAGGACCGGCGCGCGGCCGCTGGTGGAGCGGCTGCGCCTGGAGTGGGTCCCGGCCGCCGAGGTGCCCGCCGCGTCGGCGCGCCTGCGCTTCCGCGAAGTCGCCTGCCGGGCAGAGCTGGTGGAGCTGATGACGTCCGTCCTGGACGGCACCTTGGACGCGCACAGCAGGCGGGACCTCGCCGCGATGTCCGCGGAGCGGTGCGCGCGCGAGCAGTACGACGGGGAACTGGCGCGCTACCGCAGCCCGCGGCAGTGGTGGCGCGTGGCGACGCTCCCCACCGGGGAGCCCGTGGGCTTCGTCGTCCCGGCGCGCAACGCCTACGGGCCGATCATCGCCTACCTCGGCGTCCTCCCGGCCCACCGCGGGCGTGGTTACGCGGACGACGTGCTCGCCGAGGGCACCCGCGTGCTGGCCGCCTCGGGCGCACGCCGTGTCAGGGCCTCTACGGACGTGGCGAACGCCCCGATGGCGGCCGCGTTCGCGCGGGCGGGCTACGAGACGTTCCAGCGGGAGCTCACCATGGAGTGGGCGCAGGGGGCCGAATAGGCGCTCCGTGCCCCGCCGGACGCGTACCATCGGTGCCGGGCCGTGACTGGCGCTGAGGTGGGCCACCACCGGGGAGCGGCCCGGCACCCGCTGCCACTGCCGTGCGCCTGGGCGACTTCCGCGTTCGTGGACCCAGGAGGAGCCCGCATGACGCAGTCAGACACCGACCCCACCTCCCGCACCGCCCGCCTCATGGACGGCAGGGCACTCGCCCGCCGCATCGTCGACGAGGCCGCCGCCACCGCCGCGGACATCACGTCACGCACCGGCGCGGCGCCCTGTCTCGCCACCGTCCTCGTCGGCGACGACCCGGCGTCCGTCACGTACGTCCGCATGAAGCGCGAGCGCTGCGCCCGCGCGGGCATCGAGTCGCGCCACGTTGCGCTGCCCGCCTCCGTCACCACCGCGGAGCTGGTCGACACCGTCACCGGCCTGTCCGAGGACCCGTCGGTCCACGGCATCCTGCTCCAGCACCCGATGGGCCGCCACATCGACGAGCGCGCCGCCTTCGAGGCCATCGCGCCCGGCAAGGACGTCGACGGCGTCACCACGCACGCCTTCGCCGCGATGGCCTTCGGCCTGCCCGGCTTCGTCTCCTGCACACCGGGCGGCATCATCCGCCTGCTCGACGCATACGACGTCGACCTCGCGGGCAGGCACGCCGTCGTCGTGGGCCGCAGCGCCATCCTCGGCAAGCCGGCCGGCATGCTCCTGCTCGGCCGGGACGCCACCGTCACCTACTGCCACTCCCGCACGCGGGACCTCGCGGCGCGGGTGCGGGAGGCGGACGTCCTGGTCGCGGCGGTCGGCAGGCCGCGCTTCATCGGCGGGGACGCGATCAAGCCGGGCGCCGTCGTCATCGACGCCGGCTACAACGCGGGCAACGTCGGGGACGTCGACTTCGAGACGGCCCGGCGGCGCGCGAGCCTGATCACGCCGGTGCCCGGCGGCGTGGGCCCGATGACGATCGCGGTCCTCCTGTCCCAGACGGTGCGGGCGGCGGCCCGTCAGCCGGCGACGATCTCCGTGTCGTAGAAGCAGAAGTGGCCCTTGATCGCCTCCACCGCCTCCTTCGGCTCCTCGTACGCCCAGACCAGGTCCGCCGCGTCCGGCAGCGACCAGTAGGAGGCGTCGCCCTTGAACGGGCAGTGCGTCGTCGTGTCCGACGGCGTCAGCAACTCCACCCTGACGTCCTCGGGCGCCAGGTAGTAGCGCACGGGACAGCCCGTCTCGTGCAGGGCAAGCGGGTTGTGGCTGTCGGCGAGCACCTGCCCGTCGCGCTCCACCCGTACGTGCTGCGTGCTCGGTTCGACGGTGATCGTGTGTCCAGCGGCCATGGTCGTGGCGTCCCTTCGCGATGCGCGCGCGTGAAAGTCGTGCCTTCCTTCCCTGTACAGCGTCGCGCGGGCCGTTCCTCTTCCCCGCCCGCCGCACCGGATCGGCCGCTGATTAACGTGGCCCCATGAACATCTGCGTCTTCCTCTCCGCCGCCGAGCTCGACGAGCGCTACACGCGCCCCGCCCGCGAATTCGCCGAGCTGATCGGCCGGGGCGGCCACACCCTCGTGTGGGGCGGCTCCGACGTCGGGCTGATGAAGGTGGTCGCGGACGGCGTCGCAGAGACCGGCGGCCGGCTCGTCGGCGTCTCCGTCGACTTCCTCTCGGCCGCCGCGCGCGCCGAGGCGCACGAGATGGTCGTGGCGAGCGACCTCGCCGAGCGCAAGGCGCTGCTGCTCGCGAAGTCCGACGCCGTCGTGGTGATGGTCGGCGGCACCGGCACGCTCGACGAGGCGACCGAGATCCTGGAGCTGAAGAAGCACGGCAAGCACGTGAAGCCGGTGGTACTGCTGAACACCGCCGGGTTCTACGACGGGCTCAAGCAGCAGTTCCTGCGCATGGAGGAGGAGGGCTTCCTCCCCGTCCCCCTCAGCGACCTGGTGTTCTTCGCGGAGGACGGCGTCGCCGCCCTCGCGTTCCTCGAGGAGTCCATGGGCGTGCGCTGAGTGGTGCTCGTGGTGCTCGTGTGCCGCGGTCAGGCGCGTGATGCGACGATGACCGCATGGCAACACACCTGATCACCGGCGCCGGCTCCGGCATCGGCGCCGCCGTTGCGCGCCGCCTGCACGAGCGCGGCGACGACCTGCTGCTCCTCGCCCGTGACGCCGGCCGCGCCAAGGAGATCGCGGCGGGTCTGCCCGGCGCCCGCACCCTCGTGGGCGATCTCGCGGCCCCCGACCGGCTCTCCTGGGCGCTGTCCCACCAGACGCTGCCCGACCGCCTCGACTCCGTCCTGCACATCGCGGGCGTCGTCGACCTCGGGCCCGTCGCCGAGCTGTCCGTCAAGACGTGGCGCGCACAGCTCGACGTGAACCTGCTTGCGCCCGCCGAGCTGACCCGGCTGCTGCTGCCGCAGCTGCGCGCCGCCAAGGGGCAGGCGATCTTCGTCAACTCGGGCGCCGGGCTGTCCGCGAACGCCGAGTGGGGCGCGTACGCCGCGTCCAAGCACGGCCTCAAGGCGCTGGCGGACGCCCTGCGTGCGGAGGAGAGCGCGAACGGCGTGCGCGTGACGACGGTCTACCCCGGGCGCACGGCGAGCCCCATGCAGGAGAAGGTGCACCGGCAGGAGGGCAAGGCGTACGACGCCGCTCTGCTGATCGACCCCGAGTCCGTCGCCACGGCGATCCTGTCCGCGCTCGACCTGCCGCGCGACGCGCGCATCGACGACATGACCGTGCGGCCGGGCCGGTGAGCGCCGCGCCGAGCGCCGAGCCCGCCGCGGCGCGCTGGGGCCCGGCCACCGGCGTCGGGTCGATGCCGGGAGGCGACGCGCGCGACACGGCGAGGGGCATCACCGCCACCACGGAAGGCTTCCCCTTCCTCGCGGAGCTGCCCGCACGCGGCCCAGGAGCGGACATGATCGGCCGCACCGCGGGCCTGCTGGTCGAGGTGTACGCGCACGTCGAGCCCAGCGGCTGGCGCGTCAGCGACCGGCCGGGCCGCGACACGCGGCGCGCCAGGTCGCTGCTCGGGGAGGACCTGGACGGGCTGGAGGAGTTCACGCAGGGGTACGAGGGGCCGCTGAAGGTTCAGGCAGTGGGGCCGTGGACGCTGGCGGCCGGGCTCGAACTGCGCGGCGGCGAGGCGGCGCTCGGCGACGCGGGTGCCCGCAGGTACCTGGCCGAGTCCCTGGCCGAGGGGCTCGCGGCGCACGTCGCCGAGGTGCGCCGGCGTGTCCCGGGCGCGGCCGTCGTGCTGCAGTTGGACGAGCCGTCGCTGACCGCCGTCCTGCGCGGGCAGGTCAGGACGGCCAGCGGCTACCGCACGTACCCCGCCGTGGACCGGCAGGCCGTCGCGGACGCGCTGCGGCAGGTGCTCGGCGCGTCGGGCGCCGCGGGCACGGTCGTCCACTCGTGCGCCCCGGACGTGCCGTTCGCGCTGCTGCGCGCCGCTGGTGCGGCGGCCGTCTCGTTCGACTTCTCGCTGCTCACCGAGCGTCACGACGAGGCGATCGGAGAGGCCGTCGAGGGCGGCACGAAGCTTCTCGCGGGAATCGTGCCCGGCACGGACACCCCGTTGTCGGACCCTGCCGGTAGCGTCATGGGTGTCAGGTCGATGTGGCGCAGGCTGGGGCTGGATCCGGGACTTCTGGCGGAGTCCGTGGTGTGCACCCCCACGTGCGGGCTCGCGGGCGCTTCGCCCGCCTATGCCCGTAACGCGCTCGCGCATGTCGTCCGGGCGGCGAGATCTCTCGCGGACAACCCTGAGTGACGGCACGGGAGGACAAGACGGTGGCAGGCGAACACCACGCACGGCCCGCGGGGACCGGACGGCCCGACTCGGTGCCCGCGGCGGCGCGCGAGCGGCACAAGCGGCTCTCCGAGGAGATCGAGGAGCACCGCTTCCGCTACTACGTGAAGGATCAGCCGGTCATCACCGACCGGGAGTTCGACGAGATGCTGCGCGCCCTTGAGGCGCTGGAGGACGAGCACGCCGAGCTGCGCACGCCCGACTCGCCCACGCAGAAGGTCTCCGTCCAGTACGAGACCGACCTCGCGGAGGTCACGCACAGGGAGCGCATGCTCTCCCTGGACAACGCGTTCGACGACGAGGAGCTGGCGGCCTGGGCCGACCGCGTCGCCAAGGAGGTCGCCACCACCGGCTACCACTTCCTGTGCGAGCTGAAGGTCGACGGCCTCGCCGTCAACCTGACGTACGAGCACGGCGTGCTGACGCGCGCCGCCACGCGCGGCACGGGCCGCACGGGCGAGGACATCACGCCCAACATCCGCACGATCGAGGAGATCCCGCACCGCCTCGCCGGCGAGAGGGTGCCCGCCCTGGTGGAGATCAGGGGCGAGGTCTACTTCCCGATGGAGGCCTTCCAGGAGCTCAACGCGCGGCGCGTGGAGGCGGGGGAGAAGCCGTACGCCAATCCGCGCAACTCGGCGTCGGGCTCGCTGCGCCAGAAGGACCCGAAGGTCACGGCGACGCTCCCGCTGCACATGGTGGTGCACGGTATCGGCGCGCGGGAGGGCCTGGAGATCGGCCGCCTCTCCGAGGCCTACGGGCTGCTGGGCGAGTGGGGGCTGCCCACGGGGGAGCACAACCGCGTGGTCGACTCGCTCGACGGCGTACGGGAGTTCATCGCGTACTACGGCGAGCACCGGCACTCGGTGGCGCACGAGATCGACGGCGTCGTCGTCAAGCTCGACGAGATCCCCCTCCAGGGGCGGCTCGGGTCGACGTCGCGGGCGCCCAGGTGGGCCATCGCGTGGAAGTACGCGCCCGAGGAGGTCAACACCAAGCTGGTGGACATCCGCGTGGGTGTGGGGCGCACGGGCCGCGTCACGCCGTACGCGGTGGTCGAGCCGGTCACGGTCGCCGGTTCCGAGGTCGAGTTCGCCACGCTGCACAACCAGGACGTGGTGAAGGCGAAGGGCGTCCTCATCGGGGACACGGTCGTGCTGCGCAAGGCGGGAGACGTCATCCCCGAGATCCTCGGCCCGGTCGCCGACCTGCGCCCGGACGACGCGCGCCCGTTCGTCATGCCGAAGGAGTGCCCCGAGTGCGGCACGCCCCTGAAGCCCATGAAGGAAGCGGACGTCGACCTCCGCTGCCCCAACGCCCGCGCGTGCCCCGCCCAGTTGCGCGAGCGCCTGTTCTACCTGGCCGGCCGCAAGTGCCTGGACATCGAGAACTTCGGCTATGTGGCCGCAGCCGCGCTCACCAGGCCGCTGGAGCCGGCGGAGCCGCCCCTGCGGGACGAGGGCGACCTCTTCGACCTGACGATGGAACAGCTGCTGCCCATCAAGGCGTACGTCCTCGACCAGGACAGCGGGCTGCCCAAGCGTGACCCGGAGTCGGGCGAGGAGAAGGTCGTCACCGTCTTCGCCAACCAGGAGGGCAGCCCGCGGAAGAACGCGGTGGCGATGCTCGAACACATCTCCGAGGCCAAGGCGCGGCCGCTGGCGCGCATCCTGGCCGGGCTGTCGATCCGCCATGTCGGCCCGGTCGCGGCCGAGGCGCTCGCCAGGGAGTTCCGCTCGGTCGAGCGCATCGAGGGCGCGACGGAGGAGGAGCTGGCCGCCGTCGAGGGTGTGGGCCCGACGATCGCCGCTTCGCTCAAGGCGTGGTTCGAGGAGGACTGGCACCGCGAGATCCTGCGCAAATGGCGCGCGGCGGGCGTGCGCATGGAGGAGGAGTCCACGGGCGAGGACGAGGGTCCGCGGCCCCTCGAAGGGCTCACGGTCGTCGTCACGGGCACGCTGGAGCGCTGGACGCGTGACGCGGCCAAGGAGGCCCTCCAGGCGCGCGGCGCGAAGGTCACGGGCTCGGTCTCCAAGAAGACGGCGTTCGTGATCGTCGGGGAGAATCCCGGGTCCAAGCACGACAAGGCCGTCCAGCTCAAGGTGCCCGTCCTGGACGAGGCGGGGCTGACGGTCCTGCTCGAACAGGGCCCTGACGCGGCGCGGGAGGCCGCCGTCGTGCCTGACGAGCCGTCGGACAGCGGCGACGGCGAGGACGGCGCCGGGGGCTGAGGCAGGCGGAGCGCGACGCGCAAGGGCGGGGCAAAGCTCACCCGTTCGGCGCATAACGGCCCGATAGGGACTGCGAGGTCGCATTCGGGCAACAGCCTCCGAGCGCTGCCCACCCGGGCGTTCGGCGGCCTACTGTTGGGGGGTGCGCCTGTCGTGCACGGCTGCGTGGAGTCGGACGAGTCGTGATGGCATGACAACGTGCCATCGCGTGGCATCGGCTCAGCCGGCTGTGAGAGGGACGGGAATGAAACCGACGGAGAGCGCCGCCCTTGTCCCACCCGCGCGCGCCCGCGCCGGGCTCGCGGGCTTCGTCGACGTGGTGGCCAGGTTCCCCGGCATCGTTGTCGCGCTGGCCGCGGCCGTGCTGCTGACCGGCCTCGTCGTCGGGGCGGGCGAGGGCCACGCGCTGTTCCCGGGCTCCACGGCGGGCTGGGCGCTCGCCGTCCTCACAGGCGCCATCGTCGGGCACCTCGTCGCGCTGGGCAGGGACCGCTGGTTCGGCGGCACGGGCTCGGGCGCCGCCCTCACCCTCGCCGTCCTGCTCCTGTACGGCTGGGTGCCCGCGGGGCTCGTCAGCCTGGCGGTCGTGGTCGTCGTCGGCGTCGCACGCAGGCACAGCTGGCGGGGCAGCGCCCTGCACGGCGCGTGCGACGTGCTCGGCATCGGCGCCGCGGCCCTCGTCCTCGCCGCGTTCGGCGACGTGCCGAGCGTCGCCCGGCCCTGGCAGCCGCTGGACTGGGACGTCGCCAGCGTGCCCGGCATCGTGCTCGCCGCCGCGGTCTACCTGGCGGTGTCCCGGCTGCTGCTGTCCTCCGTGTTCGCGCCGCAGGGCAGCGCCAGGCCCGCGCTCGACCGCGCGTCCCTCGTGCGCCAGGGCCTCGTCGCGGCCGCTCTGCTCGGCATCGCCCCGCTGATCTGCGTGGTCGCGGCATCCCGGCCGGTGCTGCTGCCGCTGTTCGCCATCCCGCTGATAGCCCTCGACTCGACGCTGTGGATCGCCAGGGCACGCGCCGAGGAGCAGCTGAGGGACCCGCTGACCGGGCTGCCGAACCGCCAGTGGCTCCTGGAGCGCACATGGACGGCGCTCGAGCACGCGGGCTCCGTGGACGCGCGCTCGGCGCTCGTCCTCATCGACCTCGACCGGTTCCGCTCCGTCAACGACACGCTCGGCCACCTCGCCGGGGACCGCCTGCTGCTCCAGATAGCCGACCGGCTCCGGGTGGCGCTGCCGCGCGGGGCCGAGGCGGCGCGGCTCGGCGGCGACGAGTTCGCGGTGCTGCTGCCGACGTGCGACTCCACGACCAGCGCCCAGCGGGTCGCCCGCCACCTGGTTGCCGAGCTCTCCTCACCGCTCGACCTCGACGGTCTCACGCTCGTACTGGAGGCCAGCGCGGGTGTCGCCGTCTTCCCCGAGCACGCCCTGGACGCCGAGGGGCTGCTGCGCCGGGCCGACGTGGCGATGTACCAGGCGAAGCGCGACCGTACGGGCGTCGAGGTCTACGAGTCGAAGCGCGACTCGAACACGCCGGACAGACTCGGCCTGCTCGGCGACCTCAGACGCGCGCTCGACGCCGGCGAGGTCGAACTGCACTACCAGCCCAAGGTCCGCTTCGACGGGCACGTGGCGGGCCTGGAGGCGCTGGTGCGCTGGGTGCACCCGGACCGCGGGCGCGTCCCGCCCGACGAGTTCATCGCCATCGCCGAATCGTCCGGCCTCATGCCGCATCTGACGGAGTACGTACTGGAGACGGCGCTCGCGCAGGTCGCGCGGTGGCGGGCGCACGGCCTGATGGTGCCGGTCGCGGTCAACGTCTCGCCGCGCGACGTCCACACCCCCGGGTTCGCGGGCGCCGTCGCCGCGCGCCTCGCGCGCCACGGCGTGCCGCCGGAGGCGCTCCAGCTCGAGATCACGGAGCACGTGCTGCTCGAGGACCCGCAGCGTGCCGCCGACACCCTCGCGGGACTCACCGCGCACGGCGTGAAGATGTCCCTCGACGATTTCGGCACGGGCTACTCGTCCCTGGTCCACCTGCGCAGGCTGCCGGTCAGCGAGCTCAAGATCGACCGCTCGTTCGTCGCCAAGTCCGCCGTCGACACGGAAGACGGCGAGATCGTCCGCTGCACCGTCGACCTGGCCCACTCGCTCGGGCTCGTGGTCATCGCGGAGGGCGTCGAGGACGACGAGACATGGGAGCGCCTGCGCGACCTCGGGTGCGACGCCGTCCAGGGCTGGCTGGTCGCCGCGGCGATGCCGCCCGAGGAGACGACGGCGTGGCTGCGGGCACGTGGTGAGCGCGGCTGGCACCGTCCGGCGGCCATCGAAGCACCGGCACGGCAGGATGAGCCGGGCCACGCGGTGAAGTGACGCCCACGACCTGACCGCTCGGTCGGCGCCGCCGCGCGCGGGACCGCGCCGTCCCCGCCGCCGCGGGCAGCGCCTCGCCGACGCGCCGTGCGCCGCCCGCACAGGCCTCGCGCCGGACCGCGCCGTCCGAGCATCACGTCTGCCCCGGCCGTCCGCGCTGCCCCTTCCGCCTCGCACCGCCGCCTGCCGCCCCCGCACCAGGTGCACCCCTCGCGCCGGTCTGGGTCACTCGCGTTGCCGCGCACGGCGCTTACCGGGCGCCGTCCGCAGACGCCGGTGCCGTTCGCGCTGCCTCGCGGCGGGCCGTGCCGTCTGGACCGTCACTTCTGCCCCGGCCGTCCGTGCCGTCCCTTCCGCCTCGCACCGCCGCATCCCGCCCGCACCAGGTGCACCCCTCGCGCCGGCTGGGTCACCCGCGCCGGGGCCACCCGCACCGGGCGAGTGCCGCTCGCACCGCGCGCTGCCTGCCGCGCCACTGCGCGCGGCGCGCCCGCGGCGCCCCGCACCGGCGCGTGCCGTCACCACGTTCGGGGGACCCGTGGCAGGGCGGGCGCACGGCCCGCACATGGTCCGGTTCCGGGCCATTCGCGGCCCGGAACCGGCGCCCCGCGCACGCGTCGGAAGAACGCCTTCGCGGGCACGTGTGCGCGCGCCATAGGATTGGGCGGTCTCCACCTGTACGCAAGCCCACCACTCACCCTGAGGATCGTTGCATGCCTGGCATCACGCGCGAGGAGGTCGCCCACCTCGCCCGGCTGGCGCGCCTGGAGCTGAAGGACGAAGAGCTCGATCACTTCGCCGGACAGCTCGACGACATCATCGGCGCGGTCGCCCGCGTCTCGGAGGTCGCCGACCAGGACGTACCGCCGACGTCGCACCCGCTGCCGCTGACCAATGTCATGCGGGCGGACGAGGTCCGCCCCTCGCTCACGCCCGAGCAGGCCCTGTCCGGCGCCCCCGCCCAGGAGCAGCAGCGTTTCAAGGTGCCTCAGATCCTCGGGGAGGAGTCATGACCGACACGACCGCCATCACCAGGCTCACCGCCGCCGAGACCGCCGAGAGGATTCGCTCGGGCGCCCTGACGGCCGTCGAGGTCACCGAGGCGCACCTCGCCCGCATCGAGGCAGTCGACGAGAAGGTGCACGCCTTCCTGCACGTCGACCGCGAGGGCGCGCTGGCCCAGGCGCGCGCCGTGGACGCCAAGCGCGCCGCCGGCGAGGAACTCGGCCCGCTCGCGGGCGTGCCCCTCGCGCTGAAGGACATCTTCACCACCGAGGGCGTGCCGACGACCGTCGGCTCCAAGATCCTCGAAGGCTGGATCCCGCCGTACGACGCCACGGTGACCAAGCGCCTCAAGGCCGCAGGCATCGTGATCCTCGGCAAGACCAACATGGACGAGTTCGCGATGGGCTCCTCCACCGAGAACAGCGCGTACGGGCCGACGGGCAACCCGTGGGACCTCACCCGCATCCCCGGCGGCTCGGGCGGCGGCTCGTCCGCGGCGATCGCCTCCTTCCAGGCGACGCTCGCCATCGGCACGGACACCGGCGGCTCCATCCGCCAGCCGGCCGCCGTCACCGGCACGGTCGGCGTCAAGCCGACGTACGGAGGCGTCTCCCGCTACGGCATGGTGGCGTTCTCCTCGTCCCTCGACCAGGGCGGCCCCTGCGCCCGCACGGTCCTCGACGCGGCCCTGCTGCACGAGGCCATGGCCGGGCACGACCCGCTCGACTCGACGTCCGTCGACGCCCCCGTGCCGCCGGTGGTCGAGGCGGCGCGCACCGGCTCGGTGGCCGGGATGCGCGTCGGCGTCGTCAAGCAGTTCCGCGGCGAGGGCTACCAGGCCGGTGTCGTCCAGCGGTTCGACGAGGCCGTCGCCGTGCTGAAGGAGCTGGGCGCCGAGGTCGTCGAGGTGGACTGCCCGTCCTTCGACCTCGCCCTGTCCGCGTACTACCTGATCGCGCCGTCCGAGTGCTCCTCGAACCTCGCGCGCTTCGACGCCATGCGCTACGGCCTGCGCGTCGGCGACGACGGCAGCCACTCGGCCGAGGACGTCACCGCGCTCAGCCGCGAGGCCGGCTTCGGCGACGAGGTGAAGCGGCGCATCATGCTCGGCACGTACGCGCTGTCCTCCGGCTACTACGACGCGTACTACGGCTCGGCGCAGAAGGTGCGCACGCTGATCAAGCGGGACTTCGAGAGCGCCTTCGAACGGGTCGACGTGCTGGTCTCGCCGACCACCCCGACCACCGCCTTCCCGATCGGCGAGCGCGCCGACGACCCGATGGCGATGTACCTGGCGGACCTGTGCACGATCCCCGCCAACCTGGCGGGCAACGCCGCGATGTCGCTCCCGTGCGGCCTCGCCCCCGAGGACGGACTCCCGGTCGGGCTGCAGATCATCGCGCCCGCGATGAAGGACGAGCGGCTGTACCAGGTCGGTGCCGCTGTCGAGGCGGCCTTCGTGGAAAAGTGGGGTCATCACTTGATCGAGGAGGCACCGTCGCTATGAGCAAGGCGATCAGCAAGGCCAAGGGCTTCAAGAAGTCCAAGCAGGGCACGTACCTGTCGATGGCGACCACCGCGTTCGGCGCGGTCAGCGTGGCCAAGCAGGTCAAGCGTGCCCGTGCGGAGAACGACACGCTGCGCCTGGTGGATGCTGCCGTGACGGCCGTGACCATCGTCACCGGCCTCGCGATCCTGTACCGCGAGTTGAAGCGCCTGGGCGACGACGACGTCCTGTTCGGCTGATCCCCGGTCCGGCCGCACCGGCCGCCGGCCGGGAACGCACCGTTCCCGGCCGGCGGCCCGACCCGGTGGGACCGACACCGAAGTAGTACTGAAGAGGAAGAAGTACCTGTGACCGTCATCGACCTGGTGTCGTACGAGGACGCCCTCGCGACCTACGATCCCGTCATGGGCCTTGAGGTCCACGTCGAACTCGGCACCAAGACCAAGATGTTCTGCGGCTGCTCGACCGAGCTCGGCGCCCCGGCCAACTCGCAGACCTGCCCCACCTGCCTCGGCATGCCCGGGGCGCTCCCCGTGGTCAACGCGGTGGGTGTGGAGTCGGCGGTCAGGATCGGCCTCGCGCTGAACTGCGAGATCGCCGAGTGGTGCCGCTTCGCCCGGAAGAACTACTTCTACCCGGACATGCCGAAGAACTTCCAGACCTCCCAGTACGACGAGCCGATCGCGTACAACGGCCACCTGGACGTGCAGTTGGCGGACGGCGAGGTCTTCCGCGTGGAGATCGAGCGCGCGCACATGGAGGAGGACACCGGCAAGTCGACACACATCGGCGGCGCGACGGGCCGCATCCACGGCGCCTCGCACTCCCTGCTCGACTACAACCGGGCCGGCATCCCGCTGATCGAGATCGTCACCAAGCCCATCGAGGGCGCCGGCGAGCGCGCCCCCGAGGTCGCGCGCGCCTACGTGGCCGAGCTGCGCGAGCTCATCAAGGCGCTCGGCGTCTCCGACGCCCGCATGGAGATGGGCCAGATGCGCTGCGACGTCAACCTGTCCCTGCGCCCGAAGGGCCGGGAGAAGTTCGGCACGCGCTCCGAGACGAAGAACGTCAACTCGCTGCGCAGCGTCGAGCGCGCCGCGCGCTTCGAGATCCAGCGGCACGCCGCGGTGCTCTCCTCGGGCGGCACCATCCTCCAGGAGACCCGCCACTTCCACGAGGAGGACGGCTCCACGACCTCGGGCCGTATCAAGGAGGAGGCGGAGGACTACCGCTACTTCCCCGAGCCCGACCTGGTGCCGGTGGCGCCGGCGCGCGAGTGGGTCGAGGAGATCCGAGGCTCGCTGCCCGAACTGCCGCGCCTGCGGCGCAACCGGCTCCGCGAGGAGTGGGGCGTCTCCGAGCACGACATGCAGTCCATCCTCAACGCGGGCGCCATCGACCCGATCGTCGCCACCATCGACGCCGGAGCCCCGGCCGACCAGGCGCGCAAGTGGTGGATGGGCGAGCTGGCGCGCAACGCGAACGAGACGGGCCGCGCGCTCGACGAGCTGCCGATCACCCCGGCGCAGGTCGCACGGGTCGCCGAACTCGTCGCGGCGGGCGACCTCAACGACAAGCTGGCCCGGCAGGTCATCGACGGCGTGCTGGCCGGCGAGGGCGACCCGGACACCGTGGTGGACAAGCGCGGCCTGAAGGTCGTCTCGGACGACGGCGCCCTCGGTGCCGCCGTGGACGAGGCCATCGCGGGCAACGCGGGCGTCGTGGAGAAGATCAAGGGCGGCAAGGTCGCCGCCGTGGGCGCGCTGGTCGGCGCGGTCATGAAGGCGACGCGCGGCCAGGCGGACGCGGCGCGCGCCCGCGAGCTGATCCTGGAGAAGCTCGGCGTCGAGGGCTGACGCCACACGTCACGGAGGGGGCGGCGCACCGGCAGCGGTGCGCCGCCCCTCGCGGTTTTGGAGCCCACCCTGAACGACGCCGTCGAAGAGATCGTCTCCGTCGCACTGCTGCTCGCAGTGCTGGCGTTCGCCGTGCTGCGGCCGAAGGGGCTGCCTGAGGCGGTGGCCGCGGTGCCCGCGGCCGGCGTGGTGATAGCGATCGGAGCCGTGACACCCGGCCAGGCCTGGCAGCAGACCAGGGAGCTGCTGCCGGTGGTCGCCTTCCTCGCGGCGGTGCTGGTCCTCGCGGAACTGTGCGCCGTCGACGGCCTGTTCGAGGCAGCCGGCGACATGGTGGCCCGTGCGTGCGGCGGGCACCCGGGGCGGCTGCTCGGCGGAGTGTTCGCGGTGGCGGCACTGACGACGGCCGTCCTCAGCCTGGACGCGACGGTCGTACTGCTCACGCCGGTCGTCTTCGCGACGACGGCGCGCGTGGGCGCGCGCGCCAGGCCCCACGTGTACGCCTCCGCGCACCTGGCCAACTCCGCGTCCCTGCTGCTGCCGGTCTCCAACCTGACCAACCTCCTCGCGCTGTCCGCGAGCGGGCTGTCCTTCACGCGGTTCGCGGCCCTGATGGCGCTGCCCTGGCTGGCCTCGATCGCCGCGGAGTACGTCGTCTTCCGGCGCTGGTTCGCCACGGACCTGGCGGCCGGCGGCCACCTGCCGCGCGCTTCGCGGCGCACGCCGCTGCCCGTCTTCGCCACGACGGTGCTCTGCCTGACGCTCGCCGGGTTCGCGGTGACCTCGCTCGTAGGGGTGGAGCCGGTCTGGGCGGCGGCGGGCGGCGCACTCGTGCTGGCGGTACGCGGACTGCTGCGGCGGCGCCGGGCCGAGAAGCCGGAAGCCGGCGAAGGGGCCGAACCGCTGACCGTTACCGGTCTCGTCCGCGCGGCCTCGCCGCTGTTCCTGCTGTTCGTCCTGGCACTCGGCGTGGTGGTCAAGGCCGTCGTGGAGAACGGGCTCGGCACCGGAATCGGCGCCGTCCTGCCGGGCGGCTCGTCACTCGGCGCGCTGCTCGCGGTGGCGGGCGTCGCCGCGGTGCTCGCGAACGCCATCAACAACCTGCCCGCTGTACTGGCCCTGCTCCCGGTGGTCGCCCCCGCGGGCCCCGGCCCGGTGCTCGCCGCGCTGATCGGCGTCAACCTGGGCCCGAACCTGACCTACGTGGGCTCGCTCGCGACGCTGCTGTGGCGCCGGATCCTGCACGAACACGACACGGAGCCCGCGCTGGGCCACTTCACGCGGCTCGGCCTCATCACGGTCCCGGCCACACTGCTGGTGGCCACCCTGGCGCTGTGGGGCTCCCTCGCACTCGTCGGAACGTGAGGGCACCGCCTCCTCGGGCTATAGGTTGTCGAACTCCCCGGCCGCCATGCCGGACTTGAAGGCCCGCCACTCGCCGGCGGTGAAACACAGGTGGGGAGCGGTGGGGTTCTTCGAGTCGCGAACGGCGACCCCCCCTTGGGGGAGCGGCGCGAGCTCGAAGCACTCGCCGTTGTTGGCGGTGAAGCTGCTCTTCTGCCAGGTCAGGGTGGCAGGGTCGATCGCGTAAAGGTCTATCTTCTCCATGAGTCAGACATCCTTGTTTCTCGTGCGAGCGATGACATCGCGGCTCTCGCTCGGTGAGAAGGCCGCGTCGGCGAGGCTGCGGAACAGCCTGTGCAATCGTCGCAGATCCCTGGGGTCGTCCATGGTCAGGCTACCGGCGACCGACTCGCCGAACGCGACGTCGGGCACGTCGTCGTCCGCGAACTGAAGAATTCTGAACGCGGCGATCTGCGCAGCCTGCTCCCCCTTCTCGTACGGGACGACGCGGAGTTCGACCGAGTCGTGTGTCGAGATCTCCAGTAGGTGGTCCAACTGCTGCAAGTGGGTCTGCCTGCCTCCCACCTGGAAGTCCAGGGCTGCCTGCGTGACGACGTAGCGGCACGTCAGCGGGGACTCCGTGTCCAGCAGGCGGTGACGCTGCCGGAGGCCGCGAACCTCGACCAGCGCTTCGATCTGGTCGGGCCCGAGGGAGGTGAAGCCCACGCCGGTCACCGCCTGGGCGTATGCCTCAGTTTGCAACAGCCCTGGCAGGATGCCTACTTGGTACTCGTTGACGGTTGAGGCGGCGGCTTCAAAGCCCAGGAAGCGCTCGTACTGCGCGCTGATGACCTCGCCGTAGGGGGCCCACCAGGGCAGTTGGCGATCGCGCGCGGCAGCGAACAGTTCGGCGAGCTCGTCGCGCTGGGCAGCCGAGACCCCGTAGAGATCCATCAGCTTGGCGAAGTGCTGCTGAGAGCAGACGCGCTTCCCGTTCTCGATTCGGCTGATCAAGGACACGTCGCAGCCGAGTGACGATGCGACGTCCGCGAGCGTGAGCCGATCGGCCTCGGCCCGCAGGCGCCGGAGCGCACGGCCGAACGTCACGCGGGACATCATGAGTGTGTTCGCACTACCGGACATGTGTACCTCTCGCCGCGTGATCGAGGCAGACGCGCGCTCCACCTCGATCACATCCAATCCGTAACCGACACAAGCGGGCAGTCTCGATCTACGGTGATGTCAATTGACAGGAACGTGACTTGACGTTGTGTCGCATCAGGTTCATCTTAGCTTCCATAACGCACCGCGATCGAACCACCGCCGAAAGTGGTCGCCGGCAGGTCACGGCTTCCAGGCGGCTCGAGAACTGCCCGCAAACCGATGGGAGCTGTGATGGATGAACCCCGCATCGCGAACTTCAAGCTGGCCCGCCACCCGAGCAGCGTCCCCTGTGCGCGGACGCTCCTGCGCGCCAGGCTCGGCGAGTGGCGGGCGAAGCAGGACACGGTGGCGGACGCCGAGTTGGTGCTGTCGGAGCTGGTGACCAACGCCGTCCGTGTGCGGGCCCCGGGCGACCGGATGGTCGGCGTACGCATCGAGTGCCGGGAGCGGGGCGGCCTGCTGCGGCTGGAGGTGAGCGACGCCGGCAAGGGCAGCCCTGAGGTGCGCAGCCCTGGCGAAGAAGAGACGTGCGGGCGCGGACTGCTGCTGGTGTCCTCGCTGGCCTACCGGTGGGGCGTGAAGGACCGGCTCATGGGCGTCGGGAAGACGATCTGGGCCGAGTTGGTGGCGCCGGGATCCGTCCCCGGACCGTCGGAGACCGAGGTCGCGGCGGTGAACGTACGGGCCGGTCAGTGCGTGCGCGTGTGGGGTGGCTGGCAAGCCGTCCGCAGCGTACGGAGTGAGCGGTACGCGTCCGGCGGACTCGCGGTCGTCATCGGCCTGGAGGACGGCCCCGCCCTGCGGCTGCACGCCGCGGAACCGGTACTGGTGCGCGACGCCGGGCAGGCCCCGGGCATGGGAGCGGCCGTTGTCACCGTGCCAGCACGGGAGTGACGCGCCGGATTCGGACGTGCCGTCCCAGAGGCGGCCCTGGGCCGGGCCGACGTAAGGGGTCAGCCGCCCGTCTCCACGTCACCGAGCCGCCGCTCGACGTCACGGCGCGTCGCCCGCGCCCGCGGGTCGTCGTAGCGGCAAAGGAGACGCAAGGATTCCGTCCAATACCCGTGTGCCATGGCCGGATCCCCCGCCCGCACAGCCCTGGCGAGGCCGTCGAGGGCGAGTGCTTCGTTCCACGCGTCGCCGAGTTCGCGGTGTGCTGCCGCCGCTGTGCGGTGGAAGTGCGCGGCCTCCTCGGTGCGGTCAAGACACTGATACGTCTCACCTGTGCCCTGCAGGCCGAGTGCCTCTCGGCTGTGGTCGCCGAGCCTGCGGTGCAGCGTGGCCGATCGGTGGTAGGAGGTGAGGGCCTCTTCGTAGCTGCCGAGGGCCCGCTGGGCGTCGCCGAGAGCGAGCAGCCAGTTGCCCTCCAGAACGTGGCTGCGGAGATCCAGGGCGATCCGTACGGCCTCCTGCGCGTCGAGCAGGGCCTGCTGGTGCTGACCGCGATCGAGTCGAATGCGACTGAGCACCCACAGGGCGTTGCCGATGCTGCGTTCGGCACCCTCCGTGCGGTGCTCAGCCAGGGCCAGGGAAATCTCCTCCGCAGCCTCCGTGAGCCGCCCGGCCTCGTAGTCCACCAGGCCGAGGTTGGCGGTGGCCACGGCGTGCCAGTGCGTCTCGCCCAGTTCGCCGAAAAGGTCGGCTGCCTCCCGCAGTCGTGCTCCCGCAGGGCTCAACTCGCGGCGGCGCAGGTGCACGAGACCGACGGCGTTGAGGGAGGCAGCCTCGCCCTCCGTGTCCCTCAATTGCCGCCGGATCGCCAGCGCCCGCTGGTGGCTGTCGAGGGCCTCGGTCGTACGGCCGGTCTTGGTCCAGGCGAATCCGTGGCTCTCCAGAAGACCGGCTTCCGCTGTCAGATCCTCCAGGCGACGCGCGGCACCGAGGCCGATTCGTCCCATGGCGAGCCAGTCGGTGGCGAGCAGGGACGGCGACTTGGCGTTCCACAGGACCGCGGGAAGCTGCCAGGCGTACCGGTCGAGGCCGGACTTCTCCGCGGCCTGCACCACGGGCAGGAAGTTGGCCCGCTCCCGCTCGGCCCAGTCCACGGCCTGGTGGTGGTCGGCGAAGGACAGCGGTTCGACGCCCGTGTTCGGTGGGCCGAGTGGCAGGCGGTCCTCGGCAGGCATGACCATGGCCTGGGCCGCGTCGGCGGTGTGCAGGTACCAGTCCAGGAGACGGAGGAGCGCGGCGGATCTGTCCTCGGGGAGCTCCTCCTGCCGGACGCGGTCGGTCGCGTACGCGCGCAACAGGTCGTGGAACTCGAACCGGTCCGGTGCCGTCGGCATCAGCAGGTGCGCGCCCGCCAGTACGTCGAGCTGCTGCCGCGCCGTTCGCACGCTGAGACCGGCGAGGGCGGCTGCCGCGCCGACGCCGAACTCGGGTCCTGGATGCAGCCCGAGGACCCGGAACAGGCGGGCCGCTTCCGGGGACAGCGCCCGATAGGACCACGCGAACACCGCGCGCACGGCCTCGCCCTCCTCGTCCCCCGTACTCAACGCGTCCCACAGCCTCGACTCGTCACGCAGCTCGTCCATCAGTTCCTGAATCGGCATGTACGGGTGGTCCGTGGCACGTTCGGCTGCGATGCGCAGGGCGAGGGGCAGGCAGGCACACAGCCGGGCGAGCTCGGCCAAACGGTCGTCACCGTCCGCCCGGGCCCCATCAGTCACCGTACGGAGCAGAGCGATCGCCTCGGCCTCGGGCAGGGTGCCGAGCGTCAGACGGTACGCGCCGTCGCGCACGGCAAGTCCCGACAGCCGCCCACGGCTGGTCACGATCGCGAGGCAACTGCCGTCGCCCGGCAGCAAGGGGCGTACCTGGGCGACCGTGGCCGCGTTGTCCAGCACCACGAGCACTCTGCGGTCGGCCAGCACCGAGCGGTACAGGGCGGCGGCGGACTCGCTGTCCGACGGCACGGCCGCGGCAGGCACCCCGAGCGCCATCAGGAAACGGGGGAGGACCTTTTCCGCGGCCACGGGTTCACCGGGGTCATAACCTCGCAGGTTGACGTACAGATGTCCGTCCGGATAGTTCTCACGCACCAAGTGCGCCCAACGCAGGGCGAGCGCGGTCTTGCCCGACCCGGCAGTCCCCGCGATCACGTACACCGGGACGACGAAGGGTTCCCGGTCGCCGGACAGATGGGCGGCAAGCCGTCGCAACTCGTCCGTACGGTTGACGAAATGCCTGACGTTCCCCGGTAGCTGGCGGGGAGCCGGGCGGGACGGGGGACGCTCCCGTGACAGCCCGTCGGTGCCGTGGAAGTGAATGCCTCCGCTTACCCGGCCGGCCTGCACCACTTCCTGGGCGGTCCCGGACAGCTCAGAGTGCGTCCGGATGCCGCCCCCGCCCCTGCCCCCGCCGTGCTCGACACCGTCACTGTCGATCGGTCTATCCCGCCGTCAGCCGGGGCGCGGGCAAGGGAGCCACGCGGCGGTCGACGTAGGAGACGATGTCCTCGCCGCCCTCGTACAGCCCTGCGATGCACTCCTCCCAGCGGGCGACCAGGCCCGGCTCGGTGTGGCGCACCGCCCCGTCGAGCAGACCCTGCTGCGTGTACCGCACCTCGTAGAGCACCCCGCCGCCCAGCGTGACGACCTCCGGCAGCGAGCGGACGGCTTCCAGGGGCCGCACCTTCTCCGCGCCGACGACCCGGACCGGCGAGCCGCTCTCGCCCTGGACCCGCAGGGCGTGCAGCTCCCACTGGAGGTACGGCGTCAGTGGTTCCTCCACGACCCGCACCCGGTGGAAAACGCTGCCCCGCGCCCTGTCCTCGCGCGCGATCCGCTCCCAGCGATCCCGCTTCTCCCCGTGCAGCCGCAGCGCCTCCTGCCAGTCACCGCGCCGGAACGCGTCCCAACTGGGGGAGGGGCCCTCCTCGAACTGCTGCCGACGCTCCAGCTTCCAGCTGTCCCGGCCGGTCACCTCACCGTCGCGCAGCCGGAAGTCGCGCCGGTACGCCTCGGTCGTCAGCCGCTCGCCCGTCGCGTCTTCCAGGTCCAGGTCACCGGGATCAGGCATCGGCGATGTCCTGCTTCGCTGCCCGCAGCGTGCGCCCGGGGATGACGACCAGACGTTCGTCCTCCGCGATCGTGGCATCGGCGGGTAGGCGCGCGGCGTAGGCGTCCGTCAGATCACGGCCGATGACGGCGATGTCACCGTTGCCCAGTTCCCAGATGTCCGGGCAGCCGTCCCTGTCCTCGGTGACCTCCAGCGCCTGCGGCGACTTCCCCAGCCGGCGCCGGAACGAAGCAGCCGGATCGGCC
Organism: Streptomyces sp. NRRL F-5126; assembly: GCF_000721265.1. Taxonomy (GTDB): domain Bacteria; phylum Actinomycetota; class Actinomycetes; order Streptomycetales; family Streptomycetaceae; genus Streptomyces. Next base: position 479,138 of record NZ_JOFZ01000002.1, read on the forward strand.
TCCCACACACGAGCCATGCGCCCACCTTTCCAGGTGTTCACGGACAGATACCCGCAGTCATCCCGTGGAGGAGTGTACGGAGCGTGTCCGTCTGCTCTCAACGACTCTTCCGGCCATCCCCGCGATCGGCGCCCTAAGGCCCCCGGCACGGGGCCTTAGGGCCGTACGCGGGGCAGCGCCCGGCGCCTAAGGCGTCCGGGCGCCGCCAAGATGCGGAAGTCGCCCGATGCGGCAGGGGTACCTCGGCGACGAGGGTGGAGGCGTCAACAGGACGACCGCACCAGCACCCAGGAGAACCCGATGATCGCGTACGACGTGCAGAAGGCCCACCACGCCGACCTGCTCCGCGAGGCCGCCGCCGGGCGCCTGGCCCGGCAGGCCAAGGAGGCCCGCAAGGCGGCGGCCCGCGAGCGAGTCCATGACACCGGGCGGCGGGTGAGGCCGCTGCAGCAGCTGTTCGACCACGCGGCATGAGTGGCGGGGCCGGTGTGCGGGCCCCGGAGGCGGACGCCTGTGCGATGCTCGGGCCTGTGGAGAGCAGATCCGTCAGCCCGGTGTTCGTCGGCAGGGCACGAGAGATGGCGGCCCTACGGCAGGCCCTGGCCGACGCGGCCGCCGGAGAGCCGCAGGCCGTGCTCGTCGGCGGAGAGGCCGGGGTCGGCAAGACCCGCCTCGTGGAGGAACTCGCCGACGCGGCCTGCGAGCGTGACGCGGTCGTCGTCACCGGCGGATGCGTCGAGATCGGCGCGGAGGGCCTGCCCTTCGCGCCCTTCTCCACCGCGCTGCGCTCCCTGCGCCGCCGCCTGCCCGGCGAACTCGCCGCCGCGGCCGACGGGCAGGAGAACGAGCTCTCGCGGATCCTGCCTGAGCTGGGCGCGCCGAGCCCCGACGCGCTCGAACAGGACGGCACTGCCCGGTTGTTCGAGCTGACGGCGCGGCTGCTCGAGCGCGTCGCCGCCGACCGCACGGTCGTCCTCGTCATCGAGGACCTGCACTGGGCCGACGCCTCCACCCGCCACCTGCTTGCCTACCTCTTCCGTGCGTTGCGCCGCGGCCGGCTCCTCGTCATCGCCACCTACCGGTCCGACGACATCCACCGCCGCCACCCCCTGCGGCCGCTCCTCGCCGAACTCGACAGGCTGCGCTCACTGCGCCACGTCGACCTGGAGCGCTTCACCCGCGCCGAGGTGCATCGCCAGCTCACCGGCATCCGGGCCGCGGAACCGGACGCCGTGCTCGTCGACCGGATCTTCCGTCGCTCCGACGGCAACGCGTTCTTCGTCGAGGAACTGTCCTGCTCCTACGACGAGGGCTGCGCCTGCGGCATGACCGACTCGCTGCGCGACCTGCTGCTCGTGCGCGTCGAACGACTGCCCGAGGACACCCAGCGCGTGGTGAGGTTCGCGGCGGAGGGCGGCACCACTGTCGAGTACCCCCTGCTGCTCGCCGTCGCCGAACTGGCCGAGGACGATCTCATAGCGGCGCTGCGCCTCGCCGTCGGCGCGAACGTCCTGCTGCCCACCGCGGACGGTGACGGCTACCGCTTCCGCCACTCGCTGGTGCGCGAGGCCGTCAGCGACGACCTGCTGCCCGGCGAGCGCTCCCGCCTCAACCGGCGCTACGCGCAGGCCCTTGAGGCCGACCCCTCCCTCGTGCGGGCGGACGAGCGCACGACGCGGCTGGCCAGCCACTGGTACAGCGCGCACGACCGGGCCAAAGCGCTGCCCGCCGTGCTCCTCGCCGCCGTCGAGGCACGCCGCCGCTCCGCGCACGCCGAGCGGCTGCGGCTGTTGGAACGCGCGCTCGAACTGTGGGACGAGACGCCCGACGCGGTGCGCGCCGGGCTGCGGCCCATCGACCGCGTCGACGTGTACCCGGCGTGCGGCACCGCCACCGACGGCTCCCACGCGGACGGGCACCCGGACGCGCCCGCCGGCCCCCTGCGCCACATCGACCTCCTCGCGGAGATCGTCGTCGCCGCCAGGCTCAGCGGCGACAGGGAACGTGCCCTCGCCGTCGCGAAGAAGGCCCTGCGCGTGCTGGAGGACGAGCACGACGCGCTGCGCTCCGCGTGGTTCTGGCTCCAGCGCTCGAACCTCGTGCAGGACCTCGACCGCGGCGACGGCCGGCACGAACTCGATGTGGCGGAGGAACTGACGCGCGGCCTGCCGCCTTCCGCCGTGCACGCCGAGGTGCACAGCAGGTCCGCGACCTGGGGCGCGCTGCACAGGCCGGGGCCCCAGGCGCTCGCCGCGGCCGACCGAGCCGTCGAGTACGCACGCCTCGTCGGCGCCGGGTACACCGAACTCCAGGCCCGGCTCACCCGCGGCTGGCTGGTCGCCGACGCCGGTGGCGTCGAGGAGGGCCTCGCCGAGATGTACGAGGTGCGCGACCGCGCGAAGGCGCTCGGCGCCGCCGAGCTGACCGGCCGTGTCGCCACCAACCTGCCCTCCACGCTGGAGAGCGTCGGCCGATCGCAGGAGGCGGTGGCCGCCGCCGAGGCGGGGATCGAGGCGACCCGCTCGCTCGGCCTCGCCCACCAGGAGGCGTGGACGCGCGCCAACATGGCGCGGTCCCTGTTCTCCCTCGGCCGCTGGGACGAGATGGCGGCCTTGCTCGACGCCGTCGGCGAGGACGGGGACACCCCCAAGGTGCGCGGCTCGTTCGCGATGTACCGCGCGGAACTCGCCCTCGCCCGCGGCGACCTCGACGAGGCGCGGCGCCAGGCCGACCGGGCGCGGGCCGCCTTCGGCGTCCACGACCCGCAGCCGCAGCACTTCATTCAGCCCGCGCGCCTCGCCATGACCGTCGCCGGGCGGCGCGGCGACATCGCCGCCGCACGTGCGGAGTTCGAACGGGTCTCGGCCGGCGGATTCGGCCTCGGAACGCAGCGCTACGTACTGCCCCTGCTCGTCGCGGCCGCCGCGATCGAGGCCGACCACCGCGGCAGGCCCGAGGCGGAGGACGGACGCGCCGCCGTCCTCGAAGCGATCGGCGCGCACGCGAAGCGGATGCCGACAGCGGTCCCCGTGTGGGAGGCGCATGCCCTGATGCTCGAGGCGGAGCGCGCGCGTGCCTGCGGCGACCCCGCGCCCCGCCTGTGGGCTCGTACCACCCACGCGTTCACCGAGCTGAGCCGGCCCTACGAGCTGGCCCGCGCCCGGATGCGGTGGGCGGGCGCGCTGCTCGAGTCGCACGCCGACCGCGAGGAAGTCGCGGCGCTGCTCGGCGAGGCGCACACCACGGCGACGGCACTCGGTGCGCGGCCCCTCGCCGAGGACGTGGCGCTCCTCGCGTCCCGGGCGCGCATCACGCTGGGCGCGCCGAGCGCCGCGGCCCAGGCACCGGACTCGCCGGGGCTCTCACTCGGCCTGACGCCACGGGAACACGACGTGCTGCGCCTGGTCGCCGACGGGCTGAGCAACCGCAGGATCGCGGAGGAGCTGTACATCTCGCCGAAGACGGCGAGCGTGCACGTCTCCAACATCCTCGCGAAACTCGGCGTAGCGGGCCGCACGGAGGCCGCGGCGACGGCCCACCGGCTGGGCCTGTTCACCTGACCGCCCGCCGCGCCGGGACGTACGCCAGGGCCCGCGGGCGGCACACCGCACCGCGGCGCCCGCGTGCGGTGTGGGACGGGGGCGTCCAACCGGCGGCACGCCCGCGGAGACCCCCGGCAGGCGCGGCGCGTGGACGTGTGCCGGGCCCGCGCCCCCCCGCAGGCGGGAGCGGTCGCGCCGGTGACGCCCGCGCGCGCCCGTCGCGGCGCCGGTGCGCGGCGGGGTGCGGGTCAGTGGCCGCCGGTGGGCGGGCGCGGGGCCCGGCGTCCGCCGCAGGTCGCGTCGGGGATGCCCGACTGTCGGGCCCGCCCGCGGCCTCGCGGTGCCGGTGCGCGGCATGGCGCCGGACAGCGCCCACCGCGGCCGGCGCGCCCGCGGGCGTGCGCCCGCACACAGCCGTGGTGCCGCGCGGCCGGTCGCGGCTACGACTCGGCCTCGGCCTCGTCCTCCTCCGCCTGCACCCGGCGGATCGTGACCTTGCCGGACGCCAGGTCTATCGGGCCGCGCCCCGGGTCCGCGCCCTCCACGTCCACACGGGTCAGCTCCAGCCGTTTCTGCTCCTCGGCCGTGTGCTTGCGGCCCGGTGCGAAGAGGCTCTCGATCATGTTGAACACGGCCCGCCCGCCTTCCGCTCCCCGCTCAGCGCACCTCAAGCAGGAGGATCCTGTCGTCCCCCGGCTTCGGCTTGCCGCGCGTATCGGTGTTGCTGGTCACCAGCCACATCCTGTTGCCTCCGGCCGAGAGCACCGTACGCAGGCGGCCGTATTTCCCACTCAAGAACGCCTGGGGGGCCGCAGCGGATTCCCGTCCGTCCAGAGGGATGCGCCACAGCCGCTCGCCGCGCAGGGACGCCATCCACACCGAGCCGGCCACGTACGCGATGCCGCTCGGCGACGCCTCGTCCGTGTGCCACTGCTCCACGGGGTCGGTGAACCCCGGCTTGTGACCCTTGCCCTCGATCTTCGGCCAGCCGTAGTTCTTCCCCGGTTCGATCAGGTTCAGCTCGTCCCAGGTGTCCTGACCGAACTCGGACGCCCAGAGCCGCCCGGCCCTGTCCCAGGTGAGGCCCTGCACGTTGCGGTGGCCGAGGTCGTAGACCACCGAGCCCTTGAACGGGTTGCCCGGCGCGGGCGAACCGTCCGGCTTCATGCGCAGGATCTTGCCGCCGAGCGACTTCCTGTCCTGCGAAAGCCCGCTGTGGCCCGACTCGCCCGTCCCGGCGTAGAGCATCCCGTCGGGGCCGAACGCGATCCGCCCGCCGTTGTGGATGAACCCCTTGGGGATGCCCCGCAGGATGGTGTCGGGCGCGCCCAGCTGCTCCCCGGCGGGCTTGCGCGGGTCGTAGGTCATGCGGGCGATGCGGTTGTCGGACTGCGTGGTGAAGTACGCGTAGACCAGGTGGTCCGAGGAGAACGACGGCGACAGCGCGATGCCGAGCAGCCCGCCCTCGCCGGCGGGCGACACCCCGGACACCGCGCCCACTTCGGTCTTGCGGCCGTTCTTGACGTCCACGTGCGTGATCGTGCCCTCGTCGCGCGAGGACACCAGCAGGTTGCCATCCGGTAGCTCCGCCAGGCCCCACGGCGACTTCAGGTTCTCGGTCACCGTGGAGAGGACCTTCACCGACCCCTTCGCCGGCGGCACGCTCGGCGACGCCGAGGGCGCCGTGGAGGGCGACGACGTGTGGCTCGGAGGCGCGGTGCCCGCGCCAGGCCCACCGGTGCCGTCGCCCGGCCCGCCGCACCCGGCGGCCAGGAGGATCACGGTCGCGGTCGCGGCCGTCCACACTGCGGTACGTCGCACGGCTGGCCCACCCTTTCCGGCAGCGGACGGTGACGGCGCTGGTGCCGGTCACGCCCTCCTACTGTCGCCCACGAACCCGTCCGCCCGCAGCCTCCGCGCGTACCAGGGACCCGAACGGACTCACCGAAGCGTGCCCGAGAACGGCTGAGGGGCCCGGCGCGATCGCCGGGCCCCTCAGCACCGGGGTCAGTCCGTCAGGTTGACCGAACGCGCCGACGCCGCGCCGATCTCCTCCGAGATCTCCGTCAGCACCGGCTGCGGCACGTTGTCGTCGACCGTGAGCACGACCAGCGCCTCGCCGCCCTCCTCGGCGCGCGACACCTGCATGCCCGCGATGTTGAGCCCGGCCTCGCCGAGGATCCGGCCCACCGTGCCGACGATGCCGGGACGGTCCTCGTAGCGCAGCACCACCATGTGGTCGGCCAGCGCGACATCCACGTCGTACTCGCCGATGGCGACGACCTTCAGCAGGTGCTTCGGGCCCGCCAGCGTGCCGGAGACCGCGACCTCCTCGCCACCCGCCAGCGTGCCGCGCACCGTCACCACGTTGCGGTGGTTCGGCGACTCGCTCGACGTGGTCAGCCGCACCTCGACGCCACGCTCCTGCGCGAACAGCGGCGCGTTCACGTAGCTCACCGTCTCCGCGACGACGTCCTCGAACACACCCTTGAGGGCGGACAGTTCGAGCACCTTCACGTCGTGCTGCGTGATCTCGCCGCACACCTCGACATCGAGCCTCACGGCGACCTCGCCCGCCAGCGCCGTGAAGATCCGGCCGAGCTTCTCCGCGAGCGGCAGCCCCGGGCGCACGTCCTCGGCGATCACGCCGCCCTGGACGTTGACCGCGTCGGGCACGAGCTCACCCGCGAGCGCGAGGCGCACGGACTTCGCGACCGAGACGCCCGCCTTCTCCTGCGCCTCGCCCGTCGAGGCGCCGAGGTGCGGCGTCGCCACGACCTGGTCGAACTGGAACAGGGGGGAGTCCGTGCAGGGCTCCTTCGAGTACACGTCGAGGCCGGCCGCCGCGACCCGGCCCTCCTTGAGGGCCGACGCCAGCGCCTCCTCCTCGACGATGCCGCCCCGCGCCGCGTTCACGATGCGCACCGTCGGCTTGACCTTGTGCAGCGCCTCGTCGCCGATCAGGCCGATCGTCTCCGGGGTCTTCGGCAGGTGCACCGTGATGAAGTCGGAGGCCTCGAGCAGCTCGTCGAGGCTGAGGAGCTTGACACCCATCTGCGCGGCACGCGCGGGCTGCACGTACGGGTCGTACGCCACGACCCGCATCCCGAACGCGGCCATGCGCTGCGCCACCAGCACGCCGATGCGGCCGAGGCCGACGACGCCGAGCGTCTTCTCGCTCAGCTCGACACCCGTGTACTTCGAGCGCTTCCACTCGCCGTTCTTGAGCGCGGCGTCGGCCTGCGGGATGTTGCGCGCGGTGGAGATCAGCAGACCGCACGCCAGCTCGGCGGCGGTCACGATGTTGGACGTCGGCGCGTTGACGACCATGACGCCCGCCTTGGTGGCGGCCGCGACGTCCACGTTGTCGAGTCCGACGCCGGCCCTGGCGACGACCCTCAGCTTGTTCGCCGCGGCCACGGCCTCGGCGTCCACCTTCGTGGCCGAGCGGATCAGGATCGCGTCGACGTCGGCGATCGCGGACAGCAGTTCGGCGCGGTCGGCGCCGTTGCAGTGCCGGATCTCGAAGTCGGGGCCCAGCGCGTCGACGGTGGCGGGCGACAGCTCTTCGGCGATGAGTACGACGGGTTTGGCGGTCACGTGTGTCCTCACAAGTCCCATTGCGGACGGCCGTTCCAGCGGCCGCAGGCGGTGGAGGGGTGCCGGGGGCGTGATGGCGCAGGCATGACCGTCCCGGATCATGGCTGCACGCCCTCGTCCGCGTGGAAGACGCACGACGCTGTGGGCCCGACGCGTGTGTGATGAGTCTAGTGCTGTTGCCCGGTGGCTCTACCCACCCGAGCGGAAGGATCACTCATACGTGCAAGCGGCATGTACGGCTCGGCGCCTGCGTCTTCGGCGCGGGGCCGCGCGCCGCCGTTTTGCGGCGTAGCGCGGCCCCGCGCGCGTGGCTCACGCCTCGGCGTCGTCCACCCAGCTCATGAGCTTGCGCAGCTCGGCGCCCGTGGTCGCCAGCAGGCTGTCCGCGTCGGCCTTCTTGTACTCGTTGTACTTCTTCAGACCGCCGTGGTACTCGTCCATCCACGTCTTGGCGAACGAGCCGTCCTGGATCTCGCCCAGGATCTTCTTCATCTCGGCCTTGGTCTGGTCGTTGATGATGCGCGGTCCGGAGACGTAGTCGCCCCACTCGGCGGTCTCGGAGACCGACCAGCGCATCTTCTCCAGGCCGCCCTCGTACATGAGGTCGACGATCAGCTTCAGCTCGTGCAGGCACTCGAAGTACGCGATCTCCGGCTGGTAGCCCGCCTCGACCAGCGTCTCGAAGCCGGCCTTCACCAGCGCCGACGTGCCACCGCACAGCACGGCCTGCTCACCGAACAGGTCGGTCTCGGTCTCCTCGGTGAACGTCGTCTTGATGACGCCTGCGCGGGTGCCGCCGATGCCCTTCGCGTACGCGAGGGCCAGTTCGAGGCCCTTGCCCGACGGGTCCTGCTCGACCGCCACGATGCACGGGACGCCGCGGCCCTCTTCGTACTGGCGGCGCACCAGGTGGCCGGGGCCCTTGGGCGCGACCATGCACACGTCGACGTTGGCCGGCGGCTTGATGAAGTCGTAGCGGATGTTCAGGCCGTGCCCGAAGAAGATCGCGTCGCCGTCCTTGAGGTTGTCCTTGATGGACTCCTCGTAGACCTTGGCCTGGATCGGGTCGGGGACCAGGATCATGATGACGTCGGCCTCGGCGGACGCCTCGGCGGGCGTCACCACGCGCAGGCCCTGCTCCTCGGCCTTCGCCCGGGACTTGGATCCCTCGTGCAGGCCGACCCGGACGTCCACCCCGGAGTCGCGCAGCGACAGCGCGTGGGCGTGGCCCTGGCTGCCGTAGCCGATGACCGCGACCTTGCGGTTCTGGATGATGGACAGGTCGGCGTCGTCGTCGTAGAACAGCTCGGCCACGGGGTTTTCTCCTTGTTGGCTGTGGTGCGTTGGGTTGCGGGTGGCTGCGGGTGATCGCGCGGGGCCGCCGGTGGTCGCCGGCGATGGGTCTCACCGTACGGCGGGAACGCCGGCGGTGGACGTCGGGTCTCGCCATGCGGGCGGGGAGGAGGGCGGCGCCCCCGCCCGCCGGGTGGGCCGTGCCGCACCCGCCGCCGGGCCTTGTGGGCCGGTGGCGGGTCAGGCGCTGCGGTCGAGAGCGCGCAGGCTGCGGTCCGTGATGGACCGCGCGCCTCGCCCTATGGCGATCGTGCCGGACTGCACGAGCTCCTTGATCCCGTACTGTTCGAGCATCCTCAGCATGGCGGCCAGCTTGTCGCTCGAACCGGTGGCCTCGATGGTGACGGCGTCGGGGGAGACGTCCACGGTCTTGGCGCGGAACAGCTGGACGATCTCGACGATCTGGCTGCGGGTCTCGTTGTCGGCGCGCACCTTGACCAGCACGAGCTCGCGCTGGATCGCGGCGCCGGGCTCGAGTTCGACGATCTTCAGGACGTTGACCAGCTTGTTGAGCTGCTTCGTCACCTGTTCGAGCGGCAGTTCCTCGACGTTCACCACGATCGTGATGCGGGAGATGTCGGGGTGCTCGGTGACACCGACCGCGAGCGAGTCGATGTTGAAGCCCCGGCGGGAGAACAGGGCGGCGATCCTGGCGAGGATGCCGGGTGTGTCCTCGACCAGGACGGAGAGCGTGTGCTTCGTGGACATGGGAGTCTCTCTGGTCTCTCGGTCGGGGCTCAGTTGTCGGAGGCTTCGCCGAAGTCGGGGCGGACGCCGAGTGCGGCCATGATCTCGTCGTTCGACGTGCCGGCGGCGACCATGGGCCACACCATCGCGTCCTCGTGGACGATGAAGTCGACCACGACGGGACGGTCGTTGATGGCGTTGGCCTTGGCGATCACGGCGTCCAGCTCGTCGGGCGACTCGCAGCGGATCCCGACGCACCCCATGGCCTCCGACAGCTTCACGAAGTCGGGGACGCGCGTGCCGCTGCTCGGCCGGCTCGCCGCGTCGTTGCCGTCCCGCAGGGTGGTGTGGGAGTAGCGCTGGTTGTAGAAGAGGCTCTGCCACTGGTGGACCATGCCGAGGACGCCGTTGTTGATGATGGCGACCTTGATCGGGATGTTGTTCAGCGCGCAGGTGGTCAGCTCCTGATTGGTCATCTGGAAGCAGCCGTCGCCGTCGATGGCCCACACGGTGGAGCCGGGCCTTCCGACCTTGGCGCCCATCGCGGCGGGCACCGCGTACCCCATCGTCCCGGCGCCGCCGGAGTTGAGCCACGTCGCGGGCCTGTCGTAGTCGACGAAGTGCGCCGCCCACATCTGGTGCTGCCCCACGCCGGCCGCGTACACGGTGTCCTCGGGCGCGAGCTGCCCGATGCGCTGGATGACCTGCTGCGGGGAGAGCGAACCGTCCTCCGGCTGGTCGTAGCCGAGCGGGTATGTCTGCCGCCAGCGGTCCAGGTCCTTCCACCACGCCTGGTAGCCGCCCGCCGCCGCGTCGCCGAGGGTGCCGCCCGTGTGCTCGGCCTGCACCGCCTGCACCAGGTCCGCGAGCACCTCGCGCGCGTCGCCGACGATCGGCACGTCCGCGGCGCGGTTCTTGCCGATCTCCGCCGGATCGATGTCCGCGTGCACGATCTTCGCGTACGGCGCGAAGCTGTCCAGCTTGCCCGTGACGCGGTCGTCGAACCTGGCCCCGAGCGCCACGATCAGGTCGGCCTTCTGCAGCGCGGTGACGGCCGTGACCGCGCCGTGCATCCCGGGCATGCCCACGTGCAGCGGGTGGCTGTCGGGGAACGCGCCGAGCGCCATCAGCGTGGTCGTGACGGGCGCTTTGGTCAGCTCCGCGAGGACCCGCAGCTCGGCCGTCGCGCCGGACTTCACCACGCCGCCGCCCACGTACAGCACGGGGCGCTTGGCCTGGCCGATCAGCTTCGCGGCCTCGCGGATCTGCTTCGCGTGCGGCTTCGTCACCGGGCGGTAGCCGGGCAGGTCCATGACGGGCGGCCAGGAGAACGTGGTCCGCGCCTGCAGCGCGTCCTTGGCGATGTCGACGAGGACGGGGCCGGGGCGGCCCGTGCCCGCGATGTGGAACGCCTCGGCGATCGTCCTCGGGATGTCCTTCGCGTCCTTGACCAGGAAGTTGTGCTTCGTGACCGGCATCGTGATGCCGACGATGTCCGCCTCCTGGAAGGCGTCCGTGCCGATCGCCTTCGACGCGACCTGGCCGGTGATCGCGACGATCCCCACGGAGTCCATGTGCGCGTCGGCGATCGGGGTGACCAGGTTGGTGGCCCCGGGGCCCGAGGTGGCCATGCACACCCCGACCTTGCCGGTGGCCTGCGCGTAACCGACGGCCGCGTGACCCGCGCCCTGCTCGTGGCGGACGAGTACGTGGCGGACCCTGGTCGAGTCCATCATCGGGTCGTACGCGGGGAGGATCGCGCCGCCGGGGATGCCGAACACGGTGTCGGCCCCCACCTCTTCGAGTGAGCGGATGAGGGACTGCGCACCCGTGAGGTGTTCGACGGTGGCGGAAGGCGCTCCGCCGCTACGGGCCCGCGGCTGCGGATGGTGGGCCCCGGTGGCCTGCTCGGTCATCGGCATTCTCTTCTCAGGGCTGGGGTTCTGCGAGGGTGTCGGGGTGTGCCGGTGCAACAAAAAACCCCCCGTGCCAGAAGGCAAGCGAGGGGAGCGCGTCGGTGAGGTTCCGCGGAGCCGTCATGGGCTCTGCTTCAGCCGACGCGCTGTCCAAGTACGAGGATTCGGGTGCGCATGGCACTGACCCTCCCCCTGCCGCGCCACACCTGTCAAGTGGGTGGGACCGGCGTCTCACCATTCGAGCGGGCCGAGGGGAAAGCCAGCCGTTCGGCGGGCAGCGGGCGGGGCCTCATGCCGGGCAACGACGGGGCGGTGAAGCCGTGCCCCGCCGCGACGGGCGTGCACGGCCCGCACACGGCGGCCGCGAGCGCGGGTCCCTCCACGGCCCGCGGGGAGCCTGGGGCGGCCGGCGCGCCGGCTCCGTCGGGCACCGGATACCCGCCCCGGCTCAGCGCGCGGCGCAGCCGGTACTCGTCCAGCGGTCCCGAGAAGGCGGCCCCCTGGCCGTGGGTGCACCCCAGCGCCCGCAGGGCGGGGATCTGCTCCGTGCGGTCCACGCCGTCGGCGACGGAGTGCATCCCGAGGTCGCGCGCGATCCGCAGCAACCCGGCGGTGATCTTGTGCAGCCTCGGGGACTCCACGATGCCCTCCACCAGACCCCGATCCAGCTTCAGCACGTCGAGGGGCAGCCTGCGTAAGGCATGGATGGCCGTGAACCCGCTGCCGAACGCGTCCAGTGCGATCCGTACGCCGTGCCCGCGCAGGGAGCGCAGGCGCTGCTCGAGCTCGTCGAGGTCCGCGCCGTGGTCCACGTCGGCCAGCTCGATCATCAGCGACCCGGGGGGCAGGCGGTGGCGCGCGAGCAGCGCCTCGACGCTGTCGCCCCGCGGCGGCCGCTCCAGCAGGCGCCGCGCCGGCAGCCGGACCGCGACCGGGGCGCGCACACCCGTGACCCGGGAGCGCTCGGTGGCCCTCTCGACCGCGTCCTCGAGGAGCCGGCGGCCGAACTCCGCCGCCTGGCCGTGGTCGTGGGCGTCGGCGATCCGCAGGAACTCGGCGGGGGTGAACAGCAGGCCGTGCGGTGCCCGCCAGCGCGGCTGCGCCGTGACGACCGCGACCCTGCCGCTGGCGAGGCTCACCACCGGCTGGTGCAGGAGCGTGAACTCGCCCTCGTGCAGCGCCGCGCGCACCCGGCCCGTCAGCTCAGCGCCGCGCACGGCGTCCGTCCGCAGCCGCGGCGTGTACAGCTCGACGCGGTTCTTGCCCGCCGCCTTGGCGCTGTACATCGCGAGGTCGGCGTTGCGCATCAGCCCGGCGGGGTTCGTGCCGCTCTCCGCGAAGGCGACCCCGATCGAGGCGGCGACCCGTACGTCGTGCCCCTCGATGCGGTACGGCTCCGACAGCGTCAGGCGCAGCCTGCCGGCGATCTCCTGGACCAGCTCCTCGCGTGGGACACCGTCGCCGCCGCCGTCGCCCGTGAGGACGAGGGCGGCGAACTCGTCGCCGCCGAGCCGCGCCACGGTGTCGCCCGCGCGGACGGAGGCCTGCAGGCGCCGGGCGGCGCGGATCAGCAGTTCGTCGCCCACCTGGTGGCCGAGGCGGTCGTTGACGCCCTTGAACCCGTCCAGGTCGATGTAGAGGACTGCCGTGCCCGCGTCGCCGGAGCGGCGCCCGGCCAGCGCCTGCCCCACCCGCTGGGTGAACAGCGCCCTGTTGGGCAGGTCGGTGAGCGGGTCGTGCTCGGCGTTGTGCTGCAACTGCGCCTGGAGGCGTACGCGCTCGGTCACGTCCCGGCTGTTGAAGATCAGCCCGTCCTCGTGGCGGTTGACCGTCGACTCCACGTTCAGCCATGCGCCGCTGCCCGACCTGAACCGGTACTCGACGCGCGCGCTCGGCTCCGCCGCGGGCGACGCGGCGAGGAAGCGGCGCACCTCGTGGACGACCCCGCCCAGGTCGGCCGGGTGGATCAGCGAGGCCAGCTCCTCGCCTTCGAGCTCCTCGGCGCCCCTGCCGTAGACGCCGGACGCCGCGGGGCTCACGTACCGCAGGACGCCGGACGGGGCGGCGATCATGATCACGTCGCTCGAACCCTGGACGAGCGACCTGAAGTGGTTCTCCTTCTGGGCCAGTTCCTGGGTGAGCGCCACATGGTCGACGAGCATGATGCCCTGCCGGACGACGAGGGCGAGCACCACCGTGCAGCCGGTGAGGATGACGACCCGGTCCACCTGGTGACCCTCGACCGCCGTGTACAGGATCCCCAGCGTGCACACGGCCGCGGCGAGGTAGGGCGCGAGCGCCGCGAGGGAGCTCGCGATCCCGCGCCGCCTGCGCGCCCGCCCGCGCGGCGCCCGCGGCGCCGGCTCCGGCATGTGCCGCACGCCCCACGGCGCGTACGCCAGCAGCAGGGATCCGGCGAACCAGCCGGCGTCGAGCAGCTGACCCGAGTGGTAGCCGGCACGCAGCAGCGGTGACGTGAACAGGCCGTCGCACAGCACGGTCAGGGCCAGGGCGCTGATGGCGGTGTTCACCGCCGTGCGACTCGCCGTGTGCCGGAAATGCAGCGCGAGCACCATGCTGACCAGCACGATGTCGAGCAGGGGATAGGCGAGGGCGAGCGCCGACTGGGCGACGCTCGGGCCGTCCACATGCGCGGTGTGGGCGAGCGCGAGGCTCCAGGACAGCGTCAGCAGCGATCCGCCGATCAGCCAGGCGTCGAGGCCGAGGCAGATCCAGCCGGCCTTGGTGTCCGGGCGTTTGGCGAGGACGAGGAGGCCGACGATGGCCGGGGGCGCGAAGCAGAGGAAGAACAGGTCCGCGAGCGAAGGGGTGGGCACGGGCTCGTGCAGCACCACCTCGTACCACCCCCATACGCCGTTGCCGCCGGCGGCCATGAACGACGAGAGGGAGAACAGCAGCCAGGCCGGCCGGAACCTTCGCCCCCGGCCGCGCGCGTAGAGGAAGCACGAGACCGAGGCGACGAGAGCCGCGAAGCTCAGGCCGAAGTCGCCCATGATCAGTGCCAGTTCCTGGGATCCCCAGCCCATCGCGGCCCCCGTCGCATAGGCGGCACAGACGAGGGCCAGCAGGAGCTGCCCGGCCAGACCGGCGTTGCCGGCGCCTGACGCGTGGCGTCTGCCGAGGAAGACCCCCGCGGCGCTCACCGGCCCACTCCGGGACGCATCACTGTCGCTACTTCGGTCCACCGGCCGTGCATCGCCCGTCGCCCCCTCGGATACTGGTCGCTCCCCGCGCCGCCCCACACGCGACGCAGCCCCGGACCGGGACGATACACCAGAGTCGTCACTCAGGGACATAGTCCCTCTACTCTCCGTGACGATCTGGGGTGTTGCGGCACCGCGGGTCCTGAACGCTGCGAAGAGTGGTCACGGAAAGGCACTCCGTGACGGGCTCACTTAGTGGTCATTACCACGTTCTGGAGCTTTTCACCCCCGGCGAACCGGGTCAGTTGTGCCGAGAGGAGGCTTTTGGCGCGCGGCTCGAAGGCGGAAGTGGAGCCTCCGACATGGGGGCTGACGAGCACGCCGGGGGCGTGCCAGAGGGGGTGGCCCGCGGGCAGCGGCTCGGGGTCGGTGACGTCGAGCGCCGCGGTGATCCGGCCGCTCTCCACCTCCGCGAGCAGCGCCTTCGTGTCGACGACGGGCCCGCGGGCGACGTTGACGAGCAGGGCGCCGCGCTGCATACGGGAGAGGAAGTCGGCGCCGGCGAGACCCCGGGTCGCGTCCGTCAGCGGGGTGGCGAGGATGACCACGTCGGCGTCCGGCAGCAGTGAGGGCAGATCGGAGAGCGCGTGGACGTGGCCGCGCGCGGTTTCGCGCGCCGAGCGCGCGACGCGCACCACCCGCGCGCACTCGAAGGCGGCGAGCCGGTCCTCGATGGCCGCGCCTATGGCCCCGTAGCCCACGATCAGCACCGACCGGTCGGCGAGCGCCGGGTAGAAGCCCTGCAGCCACTCCTCACGCTCCTGCGCCCTCACGAACTTCGGGATGTTGCGCAGCGAGGCGAGCGTCAGGGCGAGCGCCAGCTCCGCCGTGCTCGCCTCGTGCACCCCGCGCGCGTTGCACAGCAGTACACCGGGGGCGAGCGGGCCGAGCCCGGGCACGACGTGGTCCACGCCGGCGGACAGCGTCTGCACGACCCGCACCGACCGCATCGCGGCCAGAGGCCTGACCGCGACCTCGGAACCCTTCATGTAGGGGACGGCGTAGAAGGCGCAGTCCGCCGGGTCGGCGGGGAAGTCCTGATCCCCGTCCCAGAAGCGGTAGGTGAGGGTGTCGGGCAGCCCCTCGATCTCGTCGGTCCCGTACGGAAGCCATACCTCTGGCGCGTCGATGCTCATGGTCAGGAGGCTATGCCACGCCGCATCCGGCACGCGGGGCCCCAGCGCCCCGGGCCCCGGGCCCCGGCCGTCACAGCCGTGCCGCCTTGAGCGCCATGTGCAGCAGCAGGCGGTCCTCTCCCCGCGCGAGGTCGAGGCCGGTGAGGTGCTCGATGCGGGAGAGCCGGTAGTAGAGCGTCTGGCGGTGGATGCCGAGGGCCGCGGCGGTGCGGCCCGCCTGCCCCGCGTGGTCGAGGTAGCTCTCGGCGGTCGACGCCAGGTCCGCGTGGGCCGGGGCGAGCAGCGGCGCGACCGCCGGGTCGCACCCCGGCGGCAGGCGCGTCAGCAGGCGGTACGCGCCGATGTCCGCCCAGTCGGCGACCGGGCCGAGCGCGGGCCTCGCCCGCGCCGCCCGCGCTGCGCCGGCCGCCTCCTGCCACGCCCCGGGTAGCTCCGCGAGCCCGCGCCGCGGCGAGGCCGCGCCGGCCGTCGCCCCGGGGCCCGCCGACCCGCACAGCCGGCCGGCGGCCGCGGCCACCGCGGACATCCCGTCCGCAGAGCGCAGCCGCACGAGCAGGGCCAGCACGGACGTCGCCCCGCCGGGCCGCGCACGCGGGACACCGGGGGCGGTCGCGGGGGCCGCGGCCGGGAACGGGGCGTCGAGTGGCAGCGTGCACAGCGCGGCCGTCCCCGGCACTGCGCGGGCCGGCGGCTCCTCGCCCGGCCAGGGCGCGACGCACACCACCGTGTGCAGCCCGTCCCCGCTCGGCCCGAGCGCGGTGCGCAGCGCCGCGAGCGCCATGTCGCGCTCCCAGCCGTGCTCCGCGGTGAGCACGGCGCGCAGTTCGCGGGCGAGGTCCGCGTCCGCCTTCACGTCCTCCGCGAGCAGGTCGCCGATCCTCTGCGTCACGTCCATGGCGGCCGCGAGCCGGGACGCTCCCGGGCCCGTCGCCGAGTCGTCGAGCAGCCACACGTAGCCGAGCACCATCCCCCGATGGCGTACCGGCAGGCAGATCCTGCCGCGGAAGACGCCCGCGTCCGGCGAGGCGGGGATGCGCACGGGGCCCGTCGCGCGCGTGATGCCGAACCCCTCGAACCAGGCGCGCACGCCGGGCGACGACTTGCGGGTGAGGATCGAGCGCGTCCTGACGGGGTCCATGACCAGGTCGTCGTCGCTGTCGTGGGCCCCGAAGGCGATCAGCCGGAAGTCGCGGTTCTCCAGCGTCGCGGGCACGCCCACCAGCGCGGAGATCTCGTCGACCAGCTCCTGGTAATCGCCCTTCACCCGGCCATTCTCGCACCGCTTCAGACATATGTCTGAGATCGTGCGCGGTGATGCGTGACAGCTGTCGATGGCAGCGGACCGCCGTCCTCCCTAACGTGCGAAGTGGCCGCCGAGTCCCACGGCCCGCTCGATCTCTCATGGAGGTGCCCGTGCTGGGTCCCGTGATCCTCGCCGCGTCGCGCAGCGACGCCCTGCGCCGCACGATCTCTGCCGCGCCGCTGACCAAGCCGGTCGTCCGGCGCTTCATCGCCGGGGAGTCGGTCGAGGCGACGGCGCCCGCCATCGAGACCATGGCCTCCCAGGGCCTCGAAGTCACCCTCGACGTATTGGGCGAGGACGTCACCGATCCGGCCGAGGCCACCCGCTCGCGCGACGCGTACCTCAGGCTCATCGAGGTACTCGGGCCCCTGCAGCTCGGTGAGCGCGCCGAGATGTCGGTGAAGCTGTCCTGCATGGGCCAGGCGCTCGACGGCGGCCACGACATCGCGCTGAAGAACGTCACCGCGATCGTCGAGGCCGCGAACGCCATCGGCACCACCGTCACCCTCGACGCCGAGGACCACACCACCGTCGACTCGACGCTCGCCATCCACTCCGCGCTGCGCGAGCGTTTCCCCCGAACCGGCGCCGTCGTCCAGTCGTACCTGTTCCGCACGGAGGAGGACTGCCGCAGGCTCGCCGCCGAGGGCAGCCGCGTCCGGCTGGTGAAGGGCGCCTACAAGGAGCCCGCCTCCGTCGCGTACCAGGACAAGGCCGAGGTCGACAAGGCGTACGTGCGCTGCCTGCGCGTCCTCATGGAGGGCGACGGCTACCCGATGGTCGGCTCCCACGACCCGCGGCTCATCGCCATCGGCCAGGAGCTGGCACAGCGCGCGGGCCGCAAGCTCGCCGACTACGAGTTCCAGATGCTGTACGGCATCCGCACCGCCGAGCAGCACCGGCTGGCGGCCGAGGGCCACCGCATGCGCGTCTACGTCGCCTACGGCACCGACTGGTACGGCTACTTCATGCGGCGCCTCGCCGAGCGCCCGGCCAACCTCGCCTTCTTCCTGCGCTCGCTGGCCGGCCGCGGCTGACCGGCGTGCCCCGCCCGACCACGGACACCCCACGACCGAAAAGGAGTGACGGCACCATGGACGCCGTGACCAAGGTTCCCGCCCCGGTCAACGAGCCGGTGCACGGTTACGCGCCCGGCTCGCCCGAGCGCGCCCGGCTCGAGGCCGAGCTCAAGACCCTCGCCGACCACCCCCGCGACCTGCCGATGACCATCGGCGGCGAGAAGCGGATGGGCGGCGGCGACCGCGTCGACGTCGTACAGCCGCACCGGCACAAGGCCGTGCTCGGCACGTTCGCCGGCGCCACCCGCGAGGACGCGCAGGACGCCGTCGACGCCGCCCTCGCCGCGGCGCCCGGCTGGCGCGCCATGTCGTTCGACGACCGCGCCGCGATCATCCTGCGCGCCGCCGAGCTGCTGTCCGGGCCGTGGCGCGAGAGGATCGCCGCCGCGACCATGCTCGGCCAGGGCAAGACCGCCCAGCAGGCCGAGATCGACGCGCCCTGCGAGCTCATCGACTTCTGGCGCTTCAACGTCAGCTACGCCCGCGACCTGCTCGCCGAGCAGCCGCCCGCCAACTCCAAGGGCGTGTGGAACAGGCTCGACCACCGGCCGCTCGAAGGGTTCGTCTACGCGATCACCCCGTTCAACTTCTCCGCGATCGCGGCCAACCTGCCGACCGCGCCCGCGCTGATGGGCAACGTCGTCGTGTGGAAGCCGTCGCCGACGCAGACGCTCGCCGCCGTGCTGCTCATGGAGCTGCTGGAGGAGGCCGGCCTGCCGAAGGGCGTCATCAACCTGGTGACGGGCGACGGCATCGCCGTCTCCGACGTCGCGCTGCACCACCGCGACCTGGCCGGAATCCACTTCACCGGCTCGACGAGGACCTTCCGCCACCTGTGGAGGACCGTCGGCGAGAACATCGAGAAGTACCGCACCTACCCGCGCATCGTCGGCGAGACCGGCGGCAAGGACTTCGTCGTCGCCCACCCGAGCGCTGACCGTGCCGTGCTGAAGACGGCGCTGACCCGCGGCGCCTTCGAGTACCAGGGCCAGAAGTGCTCGGCCACCTCGCGCGCCTACGTGCCCGCGTCGATCTGGAACGACGGGTTCAAGGAGGAGTTCGCGGCCGAGGTCGACTCCATCGCCATGGGCGACGTCACCGACTTCACGAACTTCATCGGTGCCGTGATCGACGACCGCGCCTTCGCGAAGAACAAGGCGGCCATCGACCGCGCGGCCGCCGACCCGGCCTGCACGATCGTCGCGGGCGGCACCTACGACGACTCGGTGGGCTACTTCGTCCGGCCGACGGTCATCGAGTGCACCGACCCGGCCAACGAGGTCTTCACGGCCGAGTACTTCGGCCCGATCCTCGCCGTGCACGTCTACGACGACGCCGGCTACGACGCCATGCTCGACCAGATGGAGTCCGTCGCCGAGTACGCGCTCACCGGCTCCTTCATCTCGAAGGACCGCGCGGCGACCGCCGCCGCCATGGAGAAGTTGCGGTACGCGGCGGGCAACTTCTACATCAACGACAAGTCGACCGGAGCTGTCGTCGGCCAGCAGCCGTTCGGCGGCGCGCGTGCCTCCGGTACGAACGACAAGGCGGGCGCCCCGCAGAACCTGATGCGCTGGACGCAGACCCGCGCCATCAAGGAGTCGCTGGTCCCGCCGACCGAGTACGGCTACCCGCACATGGGCTGAGGCCGCCTGGGCCGGCGCACGCGACCGGCCGCGAACGACCCGATGACCCGCACCGCCCCGCGCCGCTCCCCTCGGCGCGGGGCGGTCGCGCGCGTGCGGTCGGCCGACCGCACGGGGAATTCACCCGCCGGGGTGCTCTCCGTCTCAGATAGTAGGAAGTCCGAGTAATGATGCAGACACGGCGGGCGGGCTCCCTTAGCGTGGAAGACGCCTAACTGCCGCTCCATCGAGCGATCGGCGGCCCCGGTCGGCCTGTCGGCAGGTGACCCCTGCGGGCCGCGCCCCCGCCCTCTTACGGCACCCTCTCGGATGCGCCGCCCCGCGGCCCGCCGCGCGCGGCTCAAGCTGGCAGAAGGAGTCGATCCCCATGGCAGAGACGATCGTCCGTCGCAACCGTGTCCGTCACACTCCCCGCGCGGGGGAGGCCGACCGCAAGAACGCGGCGGCAGCCCTCCAGCGCGCCCTCGACCGCAGGGACAATGGCGGCTCCACCGGGCACTGACCTGGCGCAAAAGCCCCGGCCGTCCACGGAATGGACGGCCGATGTCAGTCCATGGGACGCGAGGTAGGGTGCGGACATGTCTCGCAGCATCGATCTCGCAGTGATCCCCGGTGACGGCATCGGCAGGGAAGTCGTGGCCCAGGGCCTCAAGGTCCTCGAAGCCGTTCTCCCGCAGGACGTGAAGCTGGAGACGAAGGAGTACGACCTCGGCGCGCGCCGCTGGCACCGCACGGGGGAGACCCTTCCCGACGAGGAGCTCGAAGCGCTCAAGAGCCACGACGCCATCCTGCTCGGCGCGATCGGCGACCCGTCCGTGCCGTCTGGCGTGCTGGAGCGCGGGCTGCTGCTCAAGCTCCGCTTCGCGTTCGACCACTACGTGAACCTGCGCCCCTCGCGCCTCTTCCCGAACACCACCACCCCCCTCGCCGGCACCCCCGCGATCGACTTCGTCGTCGTCCGCGAGGGCACCGAGGGCCCGTACACGGGCAACGGCGGCTCGCTGCGCACCGGCACACCCGCCGAGGTCGCCACCGAGGTCAGCCTCAACACGGCCTACGGCGTGGAGCGCGTCGTCCGCGACGCCTACGAGCGCGCGCAGGCCCGTCCGCGCAAGAAGCTGACGCTGGTCCACAAGAACAACGTCCTCGTCTACGCCGGGCACATGTGGAAGAAGATCTTCGACCGCGTGGGCCAGGAGTACCCCGACGTCAGCACGGACTACCTGCACGTCGACGCCGCGACGATCTTCCTCGTCACGCAGCCCGAGCGTTTCGACGTCATCGTCACCGACAACCTCTTCGGCGACATCCTGACCGACCTCGCCGCCGCCATCAGCGGCGGAATCGGCCTCGCCGCGTCCGCGAACATCAACCCGGACCGCGCCTTCCCGTCCATGTTCGAGCCGGTCCACGGCTCCGCGCCGGACATCGCGGGCCAGGGCAAGGCCGACCCCACGGCGACCGTGCTCTCGGTCGCCCTGCTCCTGCGCCACCTCGGCCTCGACGCGGAAGCCGCGAGGATCGAGGAGGCCGTCTCCGCCGACCTGGCCGAGCGCGGTGACGCGGCGCGCATGACCGCCGAGATCGGCGCCGCGCTCGCGGTACGCGTAGCGAGCTGACCCGACGGACACTCCTCACAACGCAGCCGCCGGGTCACGCAGCCCGGCGGCTGCCGCATGTCGCCACCGGGCCCACCACAAGCCAGTGGCCGTACTCACGCACCCCGGGCCCTCGACCAGCCATCCGCACGCGGGATAATTGACCTGCGATCGCGGACCACGGGACGGGGATACTCGGACGTCCTAGTAGACGCAGTCAGGGGCGTGACGCGGCCCGCCACACACAACCGGTGAAGGACGAACATTCATGACCACGCCCACGATCGAGCTCAAGCCCTCGTCGAACCTGGTTCCCGCGGCGGACCGCGAGCGCATCCTGGCCAACCCGGGCTTCGGGCGGTACTTCACCGACCACATGGTGACGATCCGCTGGACGGAGGGCAGGGGCTGGCACGACGCCCAGCTCGTGCCGTACGCGCCGCTGTCCCTCGACCCGGCCAACATGACGCTGCACTACGCGCAGACCATCTTCGAGGGCCTCAAGGCCTACCGGAGCGCCGACGGCTCCGTCGCCACGTTCAGGCCCGAGGCCAACGCCCGCCGCTTCCAGCGCTCCGCCCGCCGCATGGCCATGCCCGAGCTGCCCGAGGAACTGTTCATCGGGGCCTGCGACGCGCTCGTCAAGCAGGACATCGACTGGGTGCCGGGGGCCGGTGAGGAGAGCCTCTACCTGCGGCCGTTCATGTTCGCCACCGAGGTCGGCGTGGGCGTGCA
This sequence comes from Streptomyces sp. NRRL F-5126, assembly GCF_000721265.1. Classification (GTDB taxonomy): domain Bacteria; phylum Actinomycetota; class Actinomycetes; order Streptomycetales; family Streptomycetaceae; genus Streptomyces. Next base: position 500,957 of record NZ_JOFZ01000002.1, read on the forward strand.
CCCCGCCAACGAGTTCCTCTTCATGGTCATCGCCTCGCCGGCCGGCGCCTACTTCAAGGGCGGCGTGAAGCCCGTCTCGGTGTGGATCTCCGAGGAGTACGTCCGTGCGGCCCCCGGCGGCACCGGCGAGGCCAAGGCCGGCGGCAACTACGCGTCCTCCCTGCTCGCGCAGGCCGAGGCCACGGAGCGCGGCTGCGACCAGGTCGTCTGGCTCGACGGCATCGAGCGCAAGTGGGTCGAGGAGATGGGCACCAACAACCTGTTCTTCGTCTACGGCGACAGGATGGTCACGCCGGCCTTCTCCGGGTCGCTGCTCGCCGGGATCGTCCGCGACTCCCTCCTGACGATCGCCGCCGACCTCGGCTACGAGGTGGCCGAGGAGCGCATCAGTGTCGAGGACTGGCGCCGCGCGGCCGCCGACGGGACGCTGACCGAGGTCTTCGGCTGCGGCACGGCCGCCGTGATCACGCCCGTCGGCCAGGTCCGCTCCAAGGGAGGCGACTGGACCGTCCCGGCACCCGGCGACGTGACGATGCGGCTGCGCAAGGCGCTGCTCGACATCCAGACGGGCGCCGCCAAGGACGTCCACGGCTGGCTGCACCCCGTCGCCTGACCCCCGCCATGCGGGCGAGGGAGCCGAAGGACCGCGGCTCCCTCGCCCGCATCGTGAGACACCGTTTCCCCCTGCGGGAAGCCGTGCCAGAATCCTTCCGTGCCCTCGTTCGCCACGATTATCGGCAGCAGGCGCGCCGGTCCACGGTGACCGTCCCGTACCCCTGACGTACGCGGCGCCCCCCGTGCCACGACCCGCGCGCAGACCTCTCGCATCCGCGAGGGGTCTTTTTGTTTCCACCCGACAGGAGCGAGAACGTGACCACGAACCCGACCTCGACCGAGCCCGACGACGCCTTCCATGTCTTCGACACGACGCTGCGCGACGGCGCGCAGCGCGAGGGCATCAATCTGACGGTGGCCGACAAGCTGTCGATCGCCCGGTACCTGGACGAGTTCGGCGTGGGCTTCATCGAGGGCGGCTGGCCGGGCGCGAACCCGCGAGACACCGAGTTCTTCGCCCGGGCGAGCCGAGAGATCGACTTCCGCCACGCACAGCTCGTCGCGTTCGGCTCGACGCGGCGGGCGGGCGCGAAGGCCGCGCAGGACCCGCAGGTCAAGGGGTTGGTGGAGTCGGGTGCGCCGGTGGTGACCGTGGTGGCGAAGTCGCACGACCGCCACGTCGAGCTGGCGCTGCGCACGACGCTCGACGAGAACCTGGAGATGATCAGGGACACGGTGTCCTACCTGCGCGAGCAGGGCCGCCGGGTGTTCGTGGACTGCGAGCACTTCTTCGACGGCTACCGCGCGAACCCGAAGTACGCGCTGACGGTGGTGCGCACGGCCGCGGACGCCGGCGCGGACGTCGTCGTGCTGTGCGACACCAACGGCGGGATGCTGCCGGCCCAGGTCCTCGACGTGGTCTCCGCGGTGAAGCGGGAGACGGGGGCGCGGCTCGGCATGCACGCGCAGGACGACTCCGGCTGCGCCGTCGCCAACACGCTCGCGGCGGTCGACGGGGGCGCCACGCACGTGCAGTGCACGGCCAACGGGTACGGCGAGCGCGTCGGGAACTGCAACCTCTTCCCCGTGGTCGCGGCCCTCGAGCTCAAGTACGACCGGCGCGTCCTGCCGGCCGGGGCCCTGGCGGAGATGACCCGCATCTCGCACGCCGTCGCCGAGGTCGTCAACCTCGCGCCGTCCACGCACCAGCCCTACGTCGGGGTGTCCGCCTTCGCGCACAAGGGCGGCCTGCACGCCTCGGCGATCAAGGTCGACCCCGACCTGTACCAGCACATCGACCCCGCTGTCGTCGGCAACACCATGCGGATGCTCGTCTCCGACATGGCGGGCCGCGCTTCCGTCGAGCTCAAGGGCAAGGAGCTCGGCTTCGACCTGAGCGCGGACCGCGACCTGGTGGGCCGTGTCGTCGCCCGGGTCAAGGAGCGCGAGCTGCAGGGCTACAGCTACGAAGCGGCCGACGCCTCGTTCGAGCTGATGCTGCGCGCCGAGGTCGAGGGCAGCGCGCCGAGCTACTTCCGCACGGAGTCCTGGCGGGCCATCGTCGAGGACCGACCCGACGGCAGCCACGCCAACGAGGCGACCGTGAAGCTGTGCGCGAAGGGGGAGCGGATCGTCGCGACCGGCGAGGGCAACGGCCCGGTCAACGCGCTCGACCTGGCGCTGCGCGCGGGTCTTGAGCGGATCTACCCGCAGCTGACCTCGTTGCGGCTGACGGACTACAAGGTCCGCATCCTGGAGGGCAGGCACGGCACCGAGTCCACCACCCGCGTGCTGATCACCACGTCGGACGGGGGCGCCGAGTGGTCGACGGTCGGCGTCGGCGAGAACGTGATCGCCGCGTCCTGGTACGCGCTGGCGGACGCGTACACGTACGGGCTGCTGCGGGCGGGGGTCGAACCGGCGGACGGTTGAGGGCCCCGGCGCGGCCAGGTCCCGGCCACGAGGAGCCGGGGCCGGACCGCGCCCGCCGGGACCGTGATCGCGGATCAGGCCGTCACTCGAGCGTCCACTTCTGGTTGGACGCTCCCGTGCACGACCACAGCTGGGTCGGCGTGCCGTCGGCCGAGGATCTGTCCTTGACGTCGAGGCACTTGTTCGCCGCCGTGTTGACGATGTCGCCCGCGGCCTCGACCCGCCACTGCTGCGCGCCCGTGCCGTTGCAGTCGTAGAGCTGCACCTTGGCCCCGTCGGCCGTCGAGCCGCCGCTCACGTCGAGGCACTTGCCGAGCGCCTTGACGGTGCCGTCGGAGCCGACGGTCCACCGCTGCGCGTCCGTGCCGTTGCAGCCGTAGAGGTCGACGGCGGTGCCGTTGGCGGTGTTCGCGCCGGTCACGTCCAGGCACTTGCCGTCAAGGCCGTGGAAGGAGCCCGCCCTCGCCGTGGGCCCACCCGCCTGGGTGCCCGACCAGGTGAACGTCGCCGACGTGTTCGCGGGCACGGAGTAACCGAAGCTCTCGCCGCCCCAGTTGACGCGGATCTGCTGCGCCGAGCCCGAGCCGTTGTACGCGACGAGTGCCTTGGAGCCGTCGGGGTTCTGGAACGCCACGTTGGGCAGGGTGCTCGACGCGGTCGAGGCGATGCGCGTGGCGCCCGGCCTCACGAACTTCGTGACCTGGCCCATCGTGTAGTACTCGACGGTGTAGTCGACCTTCCCGCTGCCGTCGTCGTGCACGGTCACGAGGCCGGTGCAGTTGGAGCAGCCGCCGTTGTGCGGGCCGTGGTCCTGGTCCACGGCGAGCGACCACTTCACCCAGGACTGCCCCCAGTTGCGGAAGTAGTCGACGAGGTTGTTCATGTCCTCGTTCTGCTGGTTGCCGATCCACTCGCCGCCCGAGTGCTCGGTGTCGAACGCGGGCACGTCCGGGTACTGGTCGTGCACCGTCGTCTGCACGTCGAGGTGGCCGGTGTAGCCGTGGTACGCGATGCCGCCGAAGTTCGGGTGGTTGCGGATCGCCGGGTCGTCGACGCTCGGGGCGGCGTACGACTGGTACGAGTCCGGGTTCCAGTCGAGCGCCAGGACCTTCGTCTTGAGCCCGGCGTTCTGCAGCGCCGGCAGCAGGTCGTTCTTGGCGAAGTACGCGAGGCCGGAGCCGTTCCAGTTCATGCCCGGATAGTCGCCGCCGACCGTCGGTTCGTTCTGCTCCGAGACGTAGTCGATGGGGATGCCGGCCGCCTGGTAGCCCTGGATGTACTTGACGAAGTACTGGGCGTACGCGGCGTAGTACTGCGACTGGAGCCAGCCCTGGATGTAGCTGTCGTTGTCCTTCATCCACGGTGGCGCGGTCCACGGCGAGGCCATCACCGTCAGGGCGGGGTCGAGCTGCTTGGCCTGCTTCGTCAGGGGGATCACGTCGGCCTGGTCGTGCGCGAGCGAGAAGCGCGACAGGGTGGGGTCGGCCGCGCCGTCGTCGTAGGTGTAGCTGTTGCGTGCCAGGTCGGAAGCGCCCATGGGATTGCGCAGGAAGCTGATGCCGATGCCGCTCGTGGGGGAGAACAGCTTGTTCATCACGTCCGTGCGGGTGGCCTGTGACAGCGCGCCACTGCTGTTCAGCAGCCAGGCGGCGGTGTCGGTGAACGAGGCGCCCGCGCCGGTGAATTTCTGGTACTTGGTGTTCTCGTCGACCGTGATGCCGGTGCCGCTGCCTCCCGTGCCCGACTGGAAGGTGACGGGGGCCTGCTGCTGCAGCCCGCGGGTGACATGGCGCCCGCCGGAGTCGTCCGTCGTGGTGAGAGTGATGTTGACCTGCTCGCCGGCGGCCTGGGCCGAACCGGCCGCTATGCCGGTGAGGCCCGCGGTGGCCAGCGCGCCGGCGAGCACGAGTCTCGCCAGCCTGCGGCCGGCGCCAGAGGATCTCTGCATGGTGGGGCTGCCCTTCTCGACACTGAGGTGGGGGAGCGATTCGGGGTGCGGCGTGAGTGAACTGCCCCCGCGCCACGGCGTCAAGGGGTCGCGCGTTCAGGAACTGAATGCATATCGGGGCTGACCTGCGCCCGTACTGCTGTGTAACAAAGGTGCGGACCAAAGTGAGCGTGAAGTATTGACGGCACGTCCGGTCGGCGGTTGACTCACGAAGCGGCGCCGGTACCGGTTCCGGAACCGGTTGCGTTACCGGCCGTGTTCCTCGGCGACGCGCGAAACGGGAGGTCGGATGCGTGTGACGATCGCGGACGTCGCGCGCGAGGCCGGCGTGAGCAAGACGACCGTTTCACGGGTCATCAATACCGGAAGTGAAGTCGGTGGTGATACGGCCGCCCGGGTCCGCGCGGTCATCGACGCGCTCGGCTACGTGCCGAGCTCGGGCGCCGTGGGCCTCGCACGTGGCGCCAGCCGCACGGTCGGGATGCTGGTGCCCTCCCTGACCTGGGAGTGGATCGCCGAGGTGCTGCAGGGTGTCGTGGACACCGTCGAGGCGGCCGGCTACGGCCTGCTCCTCTACACCTGCAACCGTGGCGCGGAGTCGGTGGAGCGGTTCACCGCCCAGGTCTCGGCCCGCGCCTTCGACGGGCTGCTCGTCGTCGAGCCCGAGAACACCCTCGCGACCATCGCGGCGATGCACCGGGGCGGGCTGCCGGTCGTCCTGATCGACGACCGCGGCAGGCACCCCGCGTTCCCCTCGGTGGTGACCACCAACAGGGAAGGCGCCGCCTCGGCCGCGCGCCACCTGCTGGCGCGCGGCCGCACCCGGCCCCTCGTCATCACGGGGCCCGAGCGCTTCCCCTGTGTAAGGGACAGGCTGCGCGGCTTCGCGGAGGTCCTGCCCGACCACCGCCTCGCCGTCGGCGACTTCTCCGAGCGCTCGGGGCGCGCCGCGGTGGAGCGCCACCTCGCCGTCGGCGCGGACTTCGACTCCGTGTTCGCGCACAACGACCTCAGCGCCGCGGGCGCGCTGCGGGCCCTGCGCGAGGCCGGGCGAAGCGTGCCCGACGACGTTGCCGTGATCGGCTTCGACGACCTGCCCATGGCGCGCCACACGGAGCCGCCGCTGACGACGGTCAGGCAGCCGGCGGGGCTGATCGGGCAGACCGCCGCGCGCATGCTGCTCGCCCATCTCGGCGGGCGGCCCGCGCCGAACGAGCCTGCCGTCCTGCAAACCGATCTCGTGGTGCGCCGCTCCGCCCCATGACACGCGTCCGCCCGCCGTGAGCGGGTGCTCGGCGGCGGGCGGTTCCGGTCCGTCCGTGCGGCCGGCGGATCAGGCGGCCTCGGTCTGCAGGATCGCCGAGATGTCGAAGACGAGCTTGATCTTGTCGCCCACGAGCACGCCACCGGTCTCCAGCGCCGCGTTGTAGGTCAGGCCCCAGTCGGAGCGGAGCAGCTCGGCCGTGCCCTCGAAGCCGATGCGCTGGTTGCCGAACGGGTCGGTGGCGGAGCCGTTGAACTCCAGGTCGATGGTGAGCGGCTTGGTGACGCCCTTGATGGTGAGGTCACCCGTGAGGCGGTATCCGTCGCCGCCGGTCTCCTCGGCGCGCGTCGATTCGAACGTCATCCTGGGGAACGACTCGACGTCGAAGAAGTCCGCGCTGCGCAGGTGGCCGTCGCGGTCGGCGGCCGAGGTGTCGACGGAGGCCATCGCGACCTCGACGTGCGCGGTCGAGTTCGCCGGGTCGGCCCCGTCGATGACGAGGCTGCCCTCGAAGTCGCCGAAGTGCCCGCGCACGTTGGTGACCATGGCGTGGCGGACGCTGAAGCCGATCTCGGAGTGCGCGCCGTCGACGACGTACGTGCCGCTGAGGGCGGCGAGGGCGGGGTCGATCTCTTGCCGGGCGCCCTGCTCGGCGGCGTCGGGGGTGCCGGACTTGCGGCCGAAGATTGCCATGACTGCTCCTTGGCTTGTTCAACGTTCAAGCACTATGGCGGTCACTCTAGCTCGGGATGGTTCGGATTTCAACCATGTCGGCCGAACGAGTGAATTCGTGAAGCGACTATAAGGTTCCTACAACCACGAGCCGCCCGCCACTGTTCGGTCACGACGTAGGTGGTGCAGTTCTGTCCGGCTCCACCAGGAAACGGCGGAGGAGACTGTGGGAGTCCACTGCGTGCGCGACGCGGCGCTGTTCGTAGGGTTGGTACATGACCGTAGTGGAGGAGATCCCTGGCGAACCCGCTGACGCCCGGGGGCGCGTCGCGGAACTGCACGCTCTGCGGGAGCGGGCCCGCCGCGGCCCGAGCGACCGCGCGACAGAGGCGCAGCACGCCAAGGGCAAGCTGACCGCTCACGAGCGCATCGCCCTGCTGCTCGACGAGGGCTCGTTCCGTGAGGTCGAGCAGTTGCGCAGGCACCGCGCGACGGGGTTCGGCCTGGAGGAGAAGAAGCCGTACACGGACGGTGTCGTCACCGGCTGGGGCACGGTCGAGGGCCGCACGGTCTTCGTCTACGCGCACGACTTCCGCATCTTCGGCGGCGCGCTCGGCGAGGCCCACGCCACCAAGATCCACAAGATCATGGACATGGCCATCACCGCGGGGGCCCCGCTGGTGTCCCTCAACGACGGCGCAGGGGCCCGCATCCAGGAGGGCGTCTCCGCGCTCGCCGGATACGGCGGTATCTTCCAGCGCAACACCCGCGCCTCGGGCGTCATCCCGCAGATCAGCGTGATGCTCGGCCCGTGCGCCGGCGGCGCCGCCTACAGCCCGGCCCTCACGGACTTCGTCTTCATGGTCCGCGACACCTCGCAGATGTTCATCACCGGCCCCGACGTGGTGAAGGCCGTCACCGGCGAGTCCATCACCCAGAACGGCCTCGGCGGCGCCGACGTCCACGCGGAGACCTCGGGCGTGTGCCACTTCGCGTACGACGACGAGGAGACCTGCATCGCGGAGGTGCGCTACCTCCTGTCGCTGCTGCCGCAGAACAACCGGGAGAACCCGCCCGCCGCCGAGTCCGGCGACCCGGCCGGCCGGCGCTCCGACGCGCTGCTCGACCTGGTGCCCGTCGACGGCAACCGCCCCTACGACATGCGCAAGGTCATCGAGGAGATCGTCGACGACGGCGAGTCGCTCGAGGTCCACGAGCGCTGGGCGACCAACATCCTCTGCGTGCTGGCCAGGATGGACGGGCAGGTCGTCGGCATCATCGCCAACCAGCCGCAGTCCCTCGCCGGCGTGCTGGACATCGAGGCATCCGAGAAGGCCGCTCGGTTCGTCCAGATGTGTGACGCCTTCAACATCCCGATCATCACCCTCCTCGACGTGCCGGGCTTCCTGCCGGGCGTCGACCAGGAGCACGGCGGCATCATCCGGCACGGCGCCAAGCTGCTGTACGCGTACTGCAACGCGACCGTGCCGCGCATCTCGGTGATCCTGCGCAAGGCCTACGGCGGCGCGTACATCGTCATGGACTCGCAGTCCATCGGCGCCGACCTGACGTACGCCTGGCCCACCAACGAGATCGCCGTCATGGGCGCCGAGGGTGCGGCCAACGTCATCTTCCGCCGCCAGATCACCGGCGCCGAGGACCCCGAGGCCATGCGCGCCCGCATGGTCAAGGAGTACAAGGCCGAGCTGATGCACCCCTACTACGCGGCCGAGCGCGGCCTCGTCGACGACGTCATCGACCCCGCGGAGACCCGCGAGGTACTGGTGAACGGCCTCGCCATGCTGCGCACGAAGCACGCGGACCTGCCGTCGCGCAAGCACGGCAACCCCCCGCAGTGACGCCCGCGACCGACCCACGGAGACACGCACCGATGACCACACCCGTGACCGACACCGCCCACGCATCCCTGCTCCGCGTCGAGCGGGGCGAGGCCGCCCCCGAGGAACTGGCCGCCATCACCGCGGTACTGCTCGCACGCGCCGGCGCCACCGGCACGGCCGCGCCCGCGCGCGGCGGCCGCTCGGTGGCCGGCTGGCGGCGCCTGGAGCGCACCCCCGGTTTCCGCGCACCGCACAGCTGGCAGGGCTGACCCGCCCGCCTCGCGCGCGCCCGCCTCGCGCCGTCACGGCGCCCTGGCCCACGCGAAGGGCCCCGTACTCCTCGGAGTGCGGGGCCCTTTCGCGGTACTGCCTCACCGGCCTGCGGACGGTGTCAGCGCAGTCGTGCCATGAGGGCGTGTTCGACGAGGGTGATGAGTCCGCTCTTGGCGTCGGCGCGGTGGCGGGCGTCGGTGGTGATGATGGGGGTGTCGGGGCCG
>NZ_JOFZ01000003.1 GCF_000721265.1 Streptomyces sp. NRRL F-5126
CCTGAATGATCACGGATCCCGTGTCCGCTCTGTCATCCGCCCCGACCTGCGGCATCTTCACGTCAGTTGGGCGATCCCGGGAACTCGCGCAAGCCCTGGAAAGTGCCGCCTGTCCGCATCTCTGGAGCGCCTTCTCCAGCTGGTGGACGGCAAGACCTACAAGTTTCGTACCAACGCCTTTGACGGCGAAGGTGCTGCGCGGTACAGGTACGAGGGTGACGAATACCAGAACGACGTCTCACTGCGCTACATCGACTCGGTGGAGAACCAGGAGGCAGGCGGCCGACTCGGCGCCTGGTACGAGAACGACCGCATCCTGAATTGGGACCCATTCATCGTCACCATCGGTGACTGACTGAGATCCGCGAAGGCGGTCTAGACGGGCTGCGGGCCGCCCTCAGGGGCGGCCCGCAGTGTGTCACGTCTGGCTGATGCGCCAGATCTGCACAAGGCAGTACTGGTCCTCACCATCGAGTTCTTCTTCACGTCCGAGTGGTGTCTCCACCGGGCCTGGGGACGGGATGAGCGGTGAGGTGAACGGGCCATTCTCACGGTTGAACACCCAGTGCCAGCGCATTTTGTACGTCCCGGGTGACGGCAGGATCAGGGGGATCGGGTCCATCCCGCTGGTGATGACCTCAATCCCGAGCTCGGCCGTGGGAAGTTCAACCTCCACCTCGGCCTGGCCTGACCACGGGCCAGGCACCGGCGCGGGCTCGGTGGACCAGCTCTCCAACCGCACAGGAGCCCGGATGACCTGGGACGGGACCTGCAGAAAGACCATGCCGGGAGCCGAGAGCAACCACTCCGAGAAGTCCACATTCGGGGTATACGTGTCCACACTGGTGTCGACGAGCCCGAACTGGCGATAATTCGGGTGGACCGTGGTCTCGAACACGTCCAAGAGCCTGCCCAACTGCCCACCCCTTCAGCACTGATACGGATGAGGGCAACGTAACACCTGCAGGAATCAGCGCCGTTCCCCACCTTCCTCGTTCCGGGCAGGCCTGAGCGGAAAACTGCCACCACCTGCGTCCGAACTGCGCCCTGGAGGTCTCGCAACGCCATGGAGCTCGCTGCCCGGCGACCCCAGGCCCCAGCCAATGCCAACTGCCCCCTTCTGCTTCAACTGGAGATCCACGCCCCAACCTCTGCCACCAGAAAGGGACGAATTATTCCTGAGTTGGCCATGCGGAACCATTCGGCCAGGCCCAATTCTGCACTGCACCAGATGTCCGCGCCACGGCATGGCTGACGAGGCACAAAGGCAGGGCAGCTCTCGGGCGGCGACTCGGCGGTGAGCGGCCGACGGGGCGCGGCCGACCGGGCGCGGCCGGAATCCGCTGCACGCGCGCTCGAACGGGCGCGGATCACGCCGTGGCCGCCTAAAATCCCGTCATGCCGCATCTCGCGTTCGACATCGCCTTCTGCCAGCAGTTGGAGAAGCTCGAGAAACACATCAGGAACGGTGTGTTCGACGCCTGGGAGAAGTTCGAGCGGCTCACCCTCGACCAGCTCTTCAAGGACCCGGGCCTGAAGCTGGAGTCCCTCAGGGGCGCGAACGACCGGCAGATCCGGACGATCCGGATCACTCAGGGTGTCCGTGGTGTCGTCCTCGCGCCCGAGACGGGAGACACCTTCGTGCTGCTGCGGGTCGGCCCGCACGACGAGGCCACCGAGTGGGCGAAGAAGCAGAAGGCGACCATCAACGCCGTCACCGGCACGGTCGAGCTCCGCGAGATCACCACCCTGGAGGAGCTGACCCCCACCTACCAGCGCATCGCGCCCGCCGAGGAGCAGCGGCTCTTCGCGAAGATCTCCGACGGCGACATGGCCGCGCTCGGCATCGACGCCATCACCCTCGCGCAGGCGCGCGCGCTGACCAGCCTTGAGCAACTCGACGTCTTCAGCCGCTTCTTCCCGCCGGACCAGTACAAGGTGCTGGAACACCTGGCTCTCGGCGCGAGCGTCGAGCAGGCGTGGCAGGAGGTCGTCGTGCCCGCTCTCGCCGACGCGTCGTCGCAGGAGCCCGTCGACACCACCGACTACGCCACCGCCATCGCCCGCTCCGGCACCCGGATCGCCGTCGTCGCCGATGCCGACGAACTGCGGGACATCCTCGACAAGCCGTTCGCCGCGTGGCGGATCTTCTTGCACCCCGCCCAGCACAAGGTGGCCTACCGTCCGTCGTACTCCGGCCCGGCTCAGGTGACCGGAGGGCCCGGGACCGGAAAGTCGGTCGTCGCTCTCCACCGGGTGCAGCACCTGCTGCGGCACCTGCGTGACGGCGATCGCATCCTCCTCACCACGTTCACCAATGCCCTCGTGGACTCCCTCACCGAAGGGCTCTGCCTGCTCGTCGACGATCGGGACCTGCGCGACAGGGTCGACGTCATGACCGTCGACGCCTTCGCCGGGCGGGTGGTGAGCACCGCTCGCCGGCCGCTCACCGGATACGAGGAGACCGCCCGGTGGGAGCAGGCCGCGGAAGCCACCGGCTTCACCGGCACCCCGCAGTTCCTGGCACAGGAGTACAAGCACGTCGTCCTCGCCCAGGACATCCGCGGCCAGGAGGCGTACGAGCGCTGCGAGCGCCGGGGCCGCGGCAGTGCGCTGCCGGCGTCCGCACGGCCGCCGGTGTGGCGGACCATGGAGGAGTTCACCCGGCGGCTGGCCGGGGACGGGCTGCGCACCTACCTCGGCACCTGCGCGGAAGCCGCGGACCTGCTGACCGAACAGGGACCGCGCTACCGGCACGTCGTCGTCGACGAGGCCCAGGATCTCCACCCGGCCCAGTGGCGAATGCTCCGCGCGGCCGCACCGCGCCGCCCCGACGACCTGTTCATCGCGGGCGACCCGCACCAGCGGATCTACGACAACCGCGTGTCACTGAAGTCCCTCGGCATCAACGTCGCCGGCCGTTCGACCAAGCTGCGCAAGAACTACCGCTCCACGCAGGAGATCCTGAGCTGGGCGACGGGTCTCCTGCTCGGCCGCCCCTACGCCGAACTGGCCGACAGCGGACGGCACGACACTCTGATCGGATATAGCTCCGCTCTGCACGGCTCGGGGCCGAGTGTCCATGAGGCGGGGACGGAGGAGACCGAACTCGACGCCTTGGTCGAGCAGGTGCGTGCGTGGCTGGACGGCGGCGCCACTCACGGGGAGATCGGGATCTGCGCACGGTTCAACAGGGCCTGCGAGAAGGCCAAGGACCGCCTTGTCGCGGCCGGTATCACCGCCAGCCGGGTCCGCGCGGGGGCCGCGCGCACCAACGACGCGGTCAACGTAGGCACCATGCACACCTTCAAGGGGCTCGAGTACCGCTACACCGCTGTCATCGGCGTCAACGACCGTGCGCTGCCGAATCCTTCGGCCATCACGCCGGAGGACGTCGACCGGCTCCAGCACGAGGCAGACCTGGCCGCGGAACGCTGCCTGCTGTTCGTCGCCTGCACCCGGGCCCGGGACGGCTTGTACGTCTCGTGGAGCGGAAGCCCGAGTCCGTTCCTGGTCGAGGCCGGCTGCGGAGGAGAGCAGCCGTCGTCGTTCGCTCGTCGCCCTTGAAGCGAGCCGCCCAAAACCAGCCATGCAAGATAGTTTGACGATGCTTTCACCCACGTGAGAAGGTGTTCCCGCTTCAGCGCGTAAAGGCGGTATGGCGCAGGACGCGTCGTGGCGTAGAGGGGTGGGACGGGCGGTAGCGAGGGGGGCGGCTTCGGCCGCTCGCAGTTTTGCCGGAAATTACCGGCGACCGAGACCCTTCTCCTGCCCACAGCATCGCGGGCCTCTCAGGGGGCGCTCGCGCGGAAGGGGCGTGTGATGGTTGGCAAGAAGACTTCTGGCGATGACGAGGGCGCGGTCGAGAAAGCCGGGCAGTGGGTCGCAGGTCTCGCGGAGAAGGTCATGGTGAACGGCGTGGGGCCGGTCACGGGGTCGGTGGCCTGGGCCGAGGCTCGTCTTGCGCGCCGTCAGGGTGCTGCTTACAGGGCGCCTGACGACGAGGAGCGCCGTTCTCCTGAGGAGATGAAGGACGATATCGACGCGGTGATAGCCCGGCTCATAAAGGAGTCCGTGGCTGCGGCCGGAACCCAGGGATTCGTCACCGGGCTCGGAGGGCTGATCACTGCCGGCGTGACGATCCCCGCGAACGTGGCCGCGTCCTTCACCGTCAACATGCGGTTGGCCGGCGCCATCGCGCACCTTCGGGGTTGGGACATCGGTGATCCGTACGCGCGGACCATCGCGATGATGCTCGCGATCGGAATGAGCACGCAGAGCGTTCTGGCAGCCTTCGGAGTAAAGGTCGGTCAGAAGATCGGTGAGCAGATGATCAAGAAGATCCCGATCGCGATGATCCGGGCGATCAACAGGAAGGCTGGGTCCTTCCTCATAGCGAAGTACGGAACCCAGCGTGCCGCGATCACACTCGCCAAGGGCATACCGGTCCTGGGAGGCATCGTCGGAGGAGCCGTGGACGCAACCGCGACTGGCGTCATCGGACGGGCCACGGACAAGGCCTTGCGCGGTGAGGCTTTCCGGGCCGCCGACTCGCAATAACGGAGTCGGCAGCCCGTCAGGGAGGTGCGAGGCCAGAGCTCGTTGACCTACTGCAGCGGGGGCCCGATGTGCTCGGTATCGTACTTGACCGCAAGCGCCTCGATGCGCGAGTCATCGTCATTGATGACCCCGCCGTTTTCCTGGGCGAGTGCGGCGATCTCGTAGAACAGCCCGTCCGGTCCTGCGGGCGCGAACATGACCAGGAAACTGGCCCGCTCGCGTCCGACCACCCGGGGTGCGTGGGCTGTTCCGCGTGGCACCATGACAAGCGTGCCAGGCGTACCACTTACCCGTTGGTCGCCGATCTGGAAGTCCATCCGGCCCTTGAGGACGTAGAAGAGCTCCTCGCTGCCGTGATGGATATGAAGAGGAGGCCCGAAGCCGGGCTCCGCCGTTCCCTCCATTACGGCGATGGAGCCCGAGCCGTGGTCGGCGGCGACCCTGCCGATCAGGTTGGGGATCAGCAGGCCGTCACCCGGGATCGGCCGGCCTTCGCCGGCCGGTAGGACGATCGCGCCATTGGGAAGGTAGCTCACGACGTTCCCTTCTGAACGTAAGCGGACTTTACGTGCGGCAAACGGGCTGTGCCCCGCCTGCTTGGAACCCGTAAGTGGGTGTTCTGGGGGCGCGGGTCTTCGGTACGGATGAAGAGGGTGCGCAGGGTCAGTCGCGGACGGTGAGGCCGATGGAGAAACTGCTGCTGGGGACGGCCTTGCCGAGCATGGCGCGCATCAACAGCACGCTCGTTCCTTCGAGCCAACGAGCGCTCGTCAGGTCGCCGACGTCGAGCGGGCGCAGCGCCAGGCTCTCGACGAACACTGACACCTGCGCCTTGGCCTCGGCGTCGTCGCCGGCGATGAACACGTCCAGCGGGCGGGGGTCCTCGGGTGTGTGGGCGGCCAGCACGTGGCCGAAGACGGTGTTGAACGCCTTGACGACGTGCGCTCCCGTGGGAGCCGACTTGGCGATCTCCTGAGCGGCGGAGCTGCCCTCCGGCGCAACCAGTCCCGTGAGGTCTGGGTTGAACGGGTTGGTGATGTCGACGATCACCTTGCCCGACAACGCGTTGCCGAACTGGCGCACGAGTGGTGCGGCGTGGGCGTAGGGCACGGCGAGGATGACCATGTCGCCGGCCGGGGCCGCACCGATCGTCCCCGCCGTGGCGCCGCCGATCGCCTTGGCCAGGGCGTCGACCTTGGAAGCATCGCGGCCGATGATCTCGACCGCGTTGCCGCCCGCGAGTGCGCGCCTGCCCAGGGCACGGGCCATGTTCCCCGTGCCGACGATGCTGATCCTGCTCATGGTGTGCGCTCTCCTTCTTCTCGGTCTTTTGGTCTTCCTCGCCGGCGCCGGGTCGGGGCGCACGGTCGGGGCGTGGGCCGCGTTCGGTTCACGCGGTGAAGTACAGGTCGAGGTCGCGGGGTCCCTGCGCCGTCGGCCCGGTTCAGGCGGTAGCGATGCCAGCGCCGACCTTGTCGGCTTCCTCAAGAGCCCTGGAGCGCAGTTCGGCGGCCAGATCGCGCAGGCTTTCCATGCCGGGGGTGGTGGCCGCGATGGTGAGTTCACGCTCGATGACGGTCAGGTCGGCCTCCCAGACGTCGGCGAGGATGCGCCTGAGGTAGGGGGTGGAGTGGTCCCAGGCCTCGCGCGGGGTGCCCGGGCCGTAGCCGCCGCGTACGGTGACCAACACGGTCGGCTTGCCCTTCAGGACGGGCGTGGTCGGTCCGGCGGCGGCGATCACCAGGTCGACCCACGTCTTGAAGTGCTGGGAGACGCCGAAGTTGTAGAACGGCACGGCCAGGACGACGACATCCGCGCCACCAACTCCTCGACGAGGTCCTGGGCATCCGCGAGCACCTCACGCTGGGTGGAGGTGCGCTCCGGTTCAGGGGTGAAGCCGGCGACGGTGGCGCTCGCCCAGATGTGTGCCGGCAGCGGGTCGGTGCCCAGGTGGCGGCGCACCACCTTTTCGCCGGGATGCGCTGCCGTCCACTTCGCCTCGACCACGTCGGCGATCTCCGCGCTGGCGGAGGCCGCGGGCAGGATGCTGGCATCGAGTCGGAACAGGGTCATGGTCGAACTCCTTGGCCGGTCAAGGCCGCACACATGGGCGGCGGGGGCTGTGATGCGGGCTCGGTGGCTCGCGTTGTCCTAAACGGACTTTACCCCGCTTATATTCCCTCGGCTACCGTGTGAATGTGGAAACCCCCCTGCTGCCCATCGGGCCTCCTCCCGCCGAGCGCGCCGACGCTGCGCGCAATCGCGAACACCTGCTCAACGTCGCCCGCGAGATGATCTCCGAAAGCGGCGCGAGGCGGGTCACCATGGACGCACTGGCCGAGCGAGCCCAGCTGGGCAAGGGAACCGTCTTTCGGCGCTTCGGCAGCCGGGCGGGCATCTTCGCCGCGTTGCTCGACGACGCCGACCGCGCGTTCCAGCAGCAGGTGCTCTACGGGCCGCCGCCGTTGGGCCCCGGCGCCGACGTGATCGCCCGGTTGATCGCCTACGGCCGCGCGCGCACCGGATTCCTGCTCGAGCACCATGCGATCGAGCGCGCCGCACTCGATCGCAACCAGCAGGTGGCCATCGCCGCCGGAGGGATGTCGACCACCCACATCCGAATGCTCCTCGGGCAGGCCCGGCGCGAAGGCCTCCTGCACACGGCCGATATCGACAGCCTGGCGATGCAGCTCGCCGCAGCCCTCGAGGGTCCCTTCGTGATGTACCTGGCGCCCTCGGAGGACACCGGCCCGGAATCGGCACGCCAAGAAGCCGCGCTCGCCGACAGCTGGAAATCCCTCGTCGAACGCGTTGTGACGTTCAGGTGACCGCGAGGATCAGGGGACGGGCGGAGCAAGGCGCCGGCGGGCACGTGATCGGCGACCGCCTCGACATCACCGGCGTCTGCTGCCCGTGGAGACGCGACGAGGGCCGCGACCGTCAGGTCGGGCCCTCGTATGCGTAACGTTACTTCGAGTGTCCGAGGGGGGACTTGAACCCCCACGCCCGATAAAGGGCACTAGCACCTCAAGCTAGCGCGTCTGCCATTCCGCCACCCGGACGAGTGGTCTCCCGTGGCGTGTCCGCCGCAGTGACGTGGTCAACGATACCAGGGGTTCGGGGTCGCTTTCACCTGCGTTTGGCGTGGTCAGGGGGTGGCTCTCGGCGGGCCTCACGCCGGGCTGCGGGGCCGTCCGGCGTGAGGCCGAGCACGCGGGTCAGGGCATCAGGTGGTAGTCGGGGAAGTTGCCCGGCGCCCGCTCCCCGCGCGGGCCGTCGGTGACCGCGCGTACGAGCAGTTCGCCGCCGACGAAGGCGCCCCGCCACGCGTGGCCGAAGCCGCCGAACAGCTCGTCGCGGTCGCCGCGTGAGCGGGGCCTGCCGTGCCCGACCTTGAACGCCCTGACCTGCGGGGCGAGGCGGGCGTAGGTGGCTGGATCGTCGGTGGACAGGGTCGCGACGAGGGCGCCGTTCGAGGCGTTCATCGCCGCGAGCAGCTCCGCCTCCGTGTCGACGAGCACGATCGTGTCGACGGGCCCGAAGGGCTCCGCGTGATGCAGCGGCGAGGACGGCGGCGGGTTCAGGAGCGTGACGGGCGCCAGGTACGCGTCGCGGGAGACCCCGGGCGGGAAGGCCGCGTCCGGCAGCGTTCCCTCGTGCAGGGGCACGGCGCCGCGGTCCACCGCCTCGGCCACCTGGTCGCGCAGTTCTCCCGCCTTCGCCGCGTTGATCAGCGGCCCGAAGTCGAGCTCGGGCAGCGGGTCCGCGGGGTCCTGGACCGCGAGGGGGTGGCCGACGCGCACCGACCTGACGGCGGGCAGGTAGGCGTCGAGGAAGTCGGCGAACAGCGAGCGCTGCACCACGAACCTCGGGTACGCCGTGCAGCGCTGCTTGCCGTAGTCGAACAGTTTGGGTATCACGGCGGCCAGCGAGGCCCAGTCACCGAAGTTCCAGATGCCCCAGGTGTTGAGTCCCTCCTGCTCCAGGACGTGCCGCTTGCCGAGGTCGGCGACCGCCGTCGCGATGCCGGCGCCGGTGTCGCGGCCGCCGACGAACGAGACGCAGCCGATCTCCGGGGAGGCGACGAGCGGGGCGGACAGTTCGCGGCCGCTGCCGCTGACGAGGGTGATCGGCAGGCCCTCGCGTTCGGCGAGCGCGCACGCCAGGGTCAGGCAGGCCACTCCCCCGTCGGTCGGTGTCTTGGCGATGACGGCGTTGCCCGCGAGTGCCTGCACGAGCATCGCGTGGACGAGGACGGACATCGGGTAGTTCCAGCTGGCGATGTTCGAGACCGGGCCGGAGAGCGGGGCCCGTCCCGCCAGCATGCGGTCGATCTCGGCCGCGTACCAGCGCACGCCGTCGATCGCGCGGTCGACGTCGGCCAGCGCGAGCCGCCAGGGCTTGCCGATCTCCCGGACCAGCAGCAGTGCGAGGAGCTCGCGGTGTTCGGCGAGTGCGTCGCAGGTGGCGCGTACACGGGCCTTGCGTTCGCGCAGCGGTGTTTCGCGCCAGGTCCTGTGCCGGTCGAGGGCCGCGTGTACGGCGTGTGCGGCCGTCGTGGCGTCGAGCAGGGGCGGGGCGGCGATCGCCGAGCCGTCGACGGGGCTCACGGCGGGTCCCGGCCGGCCGTCGGCGTGCCAGCGGCCGGCCCAGAGGTTGCGTACGCGGTCGTCCTGGAATGCCTCGGGGGCCGCGGCGAGGCAGCGGCGCCAGACGTCGTCCCAGCCGGTGCCCGGCTTCACGGTGAGTGGGGCGGGCGGTGCGGTCGCTGTGGATACGGGTGTGGGTGTGGCGGTGGGTGCCATCGAGGGTCTCCGCTCGTGATGGGGCGGGGGTATGGCGTCGTTGTGACGGGGTCGTGCGTGGCGCGGGTCAAGTGGTGTGGCCTATGTGGTGCGTGGTCGAGATCGTGCGGCGGCCCGTGCGGCGCGCGCCGTGGGGCCGTGGGGCCGTACCGGTGCGGCTGCCGCACGCCGCCGCACCGGCGTCCTGAAGTGTCGCGCGGCCAGGGCGCGCCCCCGTGTTCAGAGGCGGTCGCGCACCAGGCGTGCCGTCTGCGAGGGTGTGGAGCCCACCCGCACGCCCGCTTGCTCCAGCGCTTTCTGCTTGGCGTGCGCAGTGCCCGACGAGCCGGAGACGATGGCCCCCGCATGGCCCATCGTCTTGCCCTCCGGCGCGGTGAAGCCGGCGATGTAGCCGACCACCGGCTTGGTGACGTGCTCGGCGATGTAGGCGGCGGCACGCTCCTCGGCGTCGCCGCCGATCTCGCCGATGAGCACGATGAGTTCGGTCTCCGGGTCGTCCTCGAAGGCGGCCAGGCAGTCGATGTGCGTGGTGCCGACGACGGGGTCGCCGCCGATGCCGACCGCTGTGGAGAAGCCGATCTCCCGCAGTTCGTACATCAGTTGGTAGGTGAGGGTGCCGGACTTCGAGACCAGCCCGATGCGCCCGGCGTCGGGGGCGATGTCGGCGGGGATGATGCCCGCGTCGGACTGCCCGGGGCTGATCAGGCCCGGGCAGTTGGGGCCGATGACGCGCGTGCCCCGCTGCTCGGCGTAGCGCCGGAAGCGGACGGTGTCGTGGACGGGGACGCCCTCGGTGATCACGACGACGAGCGGGATGGACGCGTCCGCGGCCTCGGTGACGGCGGCCCTGGTGAACGGCGGCGGTACGAAGACGACGCTGACGTCGGCGCCGGTCGCCGCCATGCCCTCGGCCACCGAGCCGAAGACGGGAACGGAGATCCCGTCGAAGTCCGCGGTCCTGCCCGCCTTGCGGGGGTTGACGCCGCCGACCACGTCGGTGCCCGCGGCCAGCATGCGCCGGGTGTGCTTCATGCCCTCGCCGCCGGTCATGCCCTGGACGAGGATCTTGCTCTGCTTGGTCAGGAAGATCGCCACGGTGTCTGCTCCTCAGTCGGCGTGGGCGAGTTCGGCGGCCCGGCGCGCTGCGCCGTCCATGGTCGTGGCCTGCTGGACCAGCGGGTGGGCGCGGGCGTCGAGGATCTCCCGGCCGCGCGCCGCGTTGTTGCCGTCGAGCCGTACGACGAGCGGCTTGGTCAGCGCGACCGACTCCAGGGCGCGCACGATGCCTTCGGCGACGGCGTCGCAGGCGGTGATGCCGCCGAAGACGTTGACGAAGACCGACTTGACGGCCGGGTCGGAGAGGATGACCGCCAGGCCGTCGGCCATGACCTGTGCCGACGCGCCGCCGCCGATGTCGAGGAAGTCGGCGGGCCGCGCGCCGCATCCGGCGACGACGTCGAGTGTGGACATCACGAGGCCCGCGCCGTTGCCTATGACGCCGACCTCGCCGTCGAGCTTGACGTAGTTGAGGCCCCGCTGGGCGGCCGCGGCCTCCAGCGGGTCGGCCGCGGGGTCCGCGCCTGACTCGCCCCAGCGCTCCTGGCGGAAGCGGGCGTTGTCGTCGAGGGTGACCTTGCCGTCGAGGGCGACGAGTTGCCCGTCGGCGGCCTGCACCAGCGGGTTGACCTCGACGAGCAGCGCGTCCTCCCGTACGAGCACCTGCCACAGGGCGCGCAGTACGGGCGCGGCGGCCACCGGCAGACCGGCGGCGACGGCGATCTCCATGGCCTTGGCCTCGGTGACGCCCTCCTCGGGGTCGACGGGGATCCGTGCCACCGCCTCCGGACGGTGCGCGGCGACCTCCTCGATCTCCATGCCGCCCTCGGCCGAGGCGATGGCGAGGAAGGTGCTGGCGGCGCGGTCGAGCACGTAGGAGACGTAGAACTCGCGGTCTATGTCGACGGTTTCGGCGACCATGACCTTGCGCACGGCGTGCCCCTTGATGTCCATGCCGAGTATCCGGCGTGCGGTGAGTTCGGCCTCGGCCGCGTCCGCCGCGAGTTTCACGCCGCCGGCCTTGCCGCGGCCGCCGGTCTTCACCTGTGCCTTGACGACGACGCGGCCGCCGAGGCGGTCCGCCGCCTCGCGGGCCTCGTCCGGTGTGTGTGCCACCTCCGCGGCGGAGACGGGTACGCCGTGGCCGGCGAAGAGGTCCCTTGCCTGGTGTTCGTACAGATCCATGCCGCTCCTTTTTGAATCAAGTGCCGCACGCCCCCTGGACACCACCCCGTGGTTGCGGGATAACAAGGTTCATACAGTATTCGTAGACTGTATGCAATGTACCGGGAGCGCACAGCCGCGTTCGCTCATGAAGGGACACAACACCCCATGCCCGACGACAGCCAGGCACACATCTCCGGCGGTCATCTCGTCGCCAAGGCCCTCAAGGCGGAGGGGGTGGAGCGCATCTACACCCTCTGCGGCGGCCACATCATCGACATCTACGACGGCTGCGTCGACGAGGGCATCGACGTCGTCGACGTACGCCACGAGCAGGTCGCCGCCCATGCGGCCGACGGCTACGCGCGCCTCACCGGCAAGCCGGGCTGCGCGGTCGTCACCGCGGGCCCCGGCACCACCGACGCCGTCACGGGCGTCGCCAACGCCTTCAGGGCCGAGTCGCCCATGCTGCTCATCGGCGGCCAAGGCGCGCACACGCAGCACAAGATGGGGTCGCTGCAGGATCTCCCCCACGTCGACATGATGACGCCCATCACCAAGTTCGCCGCCACCGTGCCCGACACGGCGCGCGCCGCCGACATGGTCTCGATGGCCTTCCGCGAGTGCTACCACGGCGCCCCGGGGCCGTCGTTCCTGGAGATCCCGCGCGACGTGCTCGACGCCAAGGTGCCCGAGGAGGGGGCCCGAGTGCCGCGCCCAGGGCAGTACCGCGCGTCGACCCGCACGGCCGGCGACCCCGAGGCCATCGAGAAACTGGCCGACCTGCTCGTCGCGGCGGAGAAGCCGGCGATCCTGCTCGGCAGCCAGGTGTGGACGACGCGCGGCACCGACGACGCCATCGACCTCGTGCGCACGCTCAACGTGCCGGCGTACGCGAACGGCTCGGCGCGCGGCTCCCTCCCGCCGGGAGATCCGCACCACTTCCAGCTCTCGCGCCGCTACGCGTTCGCCAACGCGGACGTCATCGTCATCGTCGGCACGCCCTTCGACTTCCGCATGGGGTACGGCAAGCGCCTCTCCCCCGACGCGACGGTCGTCCAGATCGACCTGGACTACCGCACGGTCGGCAAGAACCGCGACATCGACCTCGGCATCGTCGGCGACGCCGGCCTCGTCCTCAAGTCGGTGGCGCAGGCGGCGAGCGGCCGCGTCAACGGCGGAGCGGCCAGGCGCAAGGGATGGCTCGACGAGCTGCGGGCCGTCGAGCAGGCGGCGCTGGAGAAGAGGCTGCCGAACCTGCGCTCCGACGCGTCGCCGATCCACCCGTACCGCCTGGTCAGCGAGATCAACGACTTCCTGACCGAGGACTCGATCTACATCGGCGACGGCGGCGACATCGTCACCTTCTCCGGCCAGGTCGTCCAGCCGAAGGCGCCGGGCCACTGGATGGACCCGGGGCCGCTCGGCACGCTCGGCGTCGGCATCCCGTTCGTGCTCGCCGCCAAGCAGGCCCGGCCCGACCAGGAGGTCGTGGCGCTCTTCGGCGACGGCGCGTTCTCGCTCACCGGCTGGGACTTCGAGACGCTGGTCCGCTACAAGCTGCCGTTCGTCGGGATCGTGGGCAACAACTCGTCGATGAACCAGATCCGTTACGGCCAGGCCGCCAAGTACGGCAAGGAACGCGAGCGCGTCGGCAACACCCTCGGCGACGTCCGCTACGACAAGTTCGCCCAGATGCTGGGCGGTTACGGCGAGGAGGTCAGGGACCCGGCGGACATCGCACCCGCCCTGCGGCGCGCCAGGGAGTCCGGGCTGCCGTCGCTCATCAACGTGTGGGTCGATCCGGACGCCTACGCGCCCGGAACGATGAACCAGACCATGTACAAGTGAGGAGTCGAAAACCATGACCCAGGCAGTGGAAGCCCCGCACGCCGACCGGGCTCTGGCGGGCGTTCGCGTCCTCGACATGACGCATGTGCAGTCGGGCCCCTCCGCGACCCAGCTGCTCGCGTGGCTCGGCGCGGACGTGGTGAAGCTCGAGGCGCCGAAGGGTGACGTCACCCGTGGGCAGCTGCGCGACCTCCCCGACGTCGACTCCCTGTACTTCACGATGCTCAACTGCAACAAGCGCTCGATCACACTGAACACCAAGACCCAGCGCGGCAAGGAGCTCCTCACCGAGCTGATCCGCCGCTCGGACGTGATGGTGGAGAACTTCGGCCCCGGCGCCGTCGACCGCATGGGGTTCACCTGGGAGCGCATCCAGGAGATCAACCCGCGGATCGTCTACGCCTCGATCAAGGGGTTCGGCGAGGGCCCGTACACCAACTTCAAGGCGTACGAGGTCGTCGCGCAGGCCATGGGCGGCTCCATGACCACCACCGGCTTCGAGGAGGGGCCGCCCACGGCGACCGGCGCGCAGATCGGCGACTCGGGCACCGGCGTGCACCTGGTGGCCGCCATCCTTGCGGCGCTCTACCAGCGCCACTCGACGGGCCGCGGCCAGCGCGTCAACGTGGCCATGCAGCACGCGGTGCTGAACCTGTGCCGGGTGAAGCTGCGCGACCAGCAGCGCCTCGCGCACGGCCCGCTGCGCGAGTACCCCAACGAGGACTTCGGCGAGGAGGTGCCGCGCAGCGGCAACGCGAGCGGCGGCGGCCAGCCCGGCTGGGCGGTGCGCTGCGCGCCCGGCGGCCCCAACGACTACGTGTACGTGATCGTGCAGCCGGTGGGCTGGGCCCCGATCACGGAGCTGATCGGCAGGCCCGAGCTCGCCGACGACCCCGACTGGGCGACGCCCGAGGCGCGGCTGCCGAAGCTGGGCAAGATGTTCCAGCTGATCGAGGAGTGGTCCGCCACGCTCCCCAAGTGGGAGGTGCTCGGCAAGCTCAACGCGCACAACATCCCGTGCGGCCCGATCCTGTCCACGAAGGAGATCATCGAGGACGCCTCGCTCGCCGCCAACGACATGGTCGTCGAGGTCGCGCACCCCACCAGGGGCTCGTTCAAGACCGTCGGCAGCCCGCTGAAGCTGTCCGACTCCCCCGTCACCGTGACCACGTCGCCCCTGCTCGGTGAGCACAACGCCGAGGTGTACGCGGAACTCGGCGTGAGTGACGAGGAATTGAGCAATCTCAAGACGAACGGAGTCATCTAGTGCCGGAGATTCAGCCACAGACGGGCAGCGCCCAGGCGGTGCGCGCCGTACTGGACGCGGCGCTCGCCGAGGGCCGCACCGCGCTGACCGCGCCCGAGGGCAAGGCGATCGCCGACGCGTACGGCATTCCGACGCCCGCCGAGGCGCTCGCGGAAGCCTGCGACGACGCCGTACGGATCGCGGATCGCATCGGGTTCCCCGTCGCGATGAAGATCGTCTCGCCCGACATCCTGCACAAGACCGACGCCGGCGGTGTGCGGATCGGGCTGAACTCGGCCGCCGAGGTGCGCGGCGCCTTCACCTCGATCGTCTCGAACGCCAAGGCGTACGCGCCCGGCGCACGCATCGACGGCGTGCAGGTGCAGCAGATGGTGCCGGCCGGCACCGAGGTGCTCGTCGGCACGGTCACCGACCCGACGTTCGGCAAGATCGTGGCGTTCGGCCTCGGCGGTGTGCTCGTGGAGGTGCTCAAGGACGTCACGTTCCGGCTCGCACCTGCCACGCAGGACGAGGCGCTGTCGATGCTCGACGGCATCAGGGCCGCGGAGGTGCTGCGCGGTGTGCGCGGCGGCGAGGCCGTGGACCGGGCGGCGCTGGCCGACCTGATCGTGCGGGTGTCGCGGCTGGCGTCGGACTTCCCGTCGATCGCCGAGGTCGACCTCAACCCGGTGTTCGCGTCCGCCTCGGGTGTGATGGCGGCGGATGTGCGAATCCTGCTCACCACGCAACAGCCGCCCGAGCGGAGGAAGTTCACGAGGGAGCAGATACTCGCGTCGATGCGGCGGCTGATGGAGCCGTCCTCGATCGCGGTGATCGGCGCCTCCAACGAACAGGGCAAGATCGGCAATTCCGTCATGCGCAACCTGATCGACGGAGGCTTCTCCGGGGAGATCCACCCGGTGAACCCGAAAGCGGACGACATACTCGGCCGCAAGGCGTACCGGAGTGTCACGGACGTGCCGGGTGAGCCGGACGTGGCGGTGTTCGCGATCCCGGCGAAGTTCGTGCCGGCCGCGCTCGAAGAGGTCGGCCGCAAGGGCATACCCAACGCCGTGCTGATCCCCTCGGGCTTCGCGGAGACCGGGGAGCAGGCCCTCCAGGACGAGATCGTGGCGATCGCCGAGGAGCACGGTGTGCGGATCCTCGGACCGAACATCTACGGCTACTACGCGACGTGGCAGGACCTGTGCGCCACGTTCTGCACGCCGTACGACGTGAAGGGCGGTGTGGCCCTCACGTCGCAGTCCGGCGGCATCGGGATGGCGATCCTCGGGTTCGCGCGCACCACGAAGACCGGTGTGTCCGCGATCGTGGGCGTCGGCAACAAGTCCGACCTGGACGAGGACGACCTGCTGACCTGGTTCGGCGAGGACCCGAACACGGAGTGCATCGCGATGCACCTGGAGGACCTGAAGGACGGCCGTGCGTTCGTCGAGGCGGCGAGGCGGACCGTCCCGAAGAAGCCGGTGGTGGTACTCAAGGCGGGCCGTACGGCCGCGGGCGCGAAGGCGGCGGGATCGCACACCGGCGCGCTGGCCGGCGACGACGCGGTCTACGACGACATCCTGCGCCAGGCCGGTGTGATCAGGGCGCCGGGTCTGGGCGACATGCTGGAGTACGCACGGGCGCTGCCCGTGCTGCCCGCCCCGAAGGGGGACAACGTCGTCATCATCACGGGCGCCGGCGGTTCAGGTGTGCTGCTGTCCGACGCGATCGTCGACAACGGGATGGGGCTGATGACCATCCCGGACGACCTGGACGCGGCCTTCCGCAGGTTCATCCCGCCGTTCGGCGCGGCCGGCAACCCCGTCGACATCACGGGCGGCGAGCCGCCGTCGACGTACGAGAAGACGATCCGCCTGGGCCTGGAGGATCCGCGCATCCACGCGCTGGTGCTCGGCTACTGGCACACGATCGTCACCCCTCCGATGGTCTTCGCCGAACTGACGGCCCGTGTCGTGGCGGAGTTCCGGCAGCGGGGCATCGAGAAGCCCGTCGTGGCGTCGCTCTCCGGCGACACGGAGGTGGAGGAGGCGTGCGCGTACCTCTTCCAGCACGGCGTGGTGGCCTACCCGTACACCACGGAGCGGCCGGTGGAGGTCCTGGGCGCCAAGTACCGGTGGGCCAGGGCCGCGGGGCTGCTCGGCTGACCCGCTCGGAGCGAAAGGTTTGGACAGGGGGCGCTGGCCAGTTCTTTCGAGACCAAGGGGAGTTATGAGCACCGACAGCGGAAGTTCCGCGAGCGGTACGGTCGCGTACCGGGAAGTGACGGACAGCAGGGGCCGCGTGTACCGGGTGGGCGAGTCGGATCGCGACATCCTCGGACACTCGCGCAAGCTGATGGTGTACCTGCCGTGGGTCGCCATGATGTCGATCAGCGTGTCGGAGTACGCGTTCGGGTCGGCGGAGGACGTCCTGTCCCACGCGCACGGCTGGACCCAGAGCAACACCTTCTGGATCCTGAGCGTCTGGGTCTTCTTCCAGGCGGGGATCGCGTTCCCGGCCGGCTGGCTGCGTGAGAGGGGGAAGCTGCCCGCGAGGCGGGCCGTGTACATCGGATCCGTGCTCTGCCTGATCAGCTTCCTCGCCATCTCGCACGCCGGCAACGTCCTCCTGGCGATCCTCGGGTTCGGTGTCGTCGGCGGGCTGGGCTCCGGTCTGGTCTACGCCACCTGCATCAACATGGTCGGCAAGTGGTTCCCGGAACGGCGCGGAGCCAAGACCGGCTTCGTCAACGGCGGGTTCGCCTACGGGTCGCTGCCGTTCATCTTCATCTTCAACTACGCGTTCGACACCGGCAACTACCACACGGTGCTCGACCTCATCGGGGTCTACGTGCTGATCGCGGTGGGGATCTGCGCCTGGTTCTTCAAGGACCCGCCGAAGAACTGGTGGCCCGAGGAGGTCGACCCGCTGAGCTTCAGCGGCAACACGAAGAGCGCGCGGAGCCTGGCCAAGAACCCGCCTGCCGTGCGGCAGTTCACGCCCAAGGAGGCCGTCAGGACCGGCATGCTGCCACTGATGTGGATCACGGTGGTCATGACCGCCGGTGTGTCGATCTTCGGGATCTCCTTCCAGGTGGACTTCGCCAAGGAGATCGGTTTCGGGCCTCTCGTCGCGGCGACGTCGATGGGTGTCATGGCCGTCGTCAACGGCGTGGGGCGTGCGGTCGTCGGCTGGCTGTCCGACCTGTGGGGCCGCAAGCTGACCCTGTTCTTCGTGATCGTCGTCCTGGGACTCGCCCAGTTCGGTGTGATCTGGGCCGGCTCCATCCACAGCGAGTGGCTGTTCCTGGTGTTCGCCTTCCTCTCCGGGTTCGGCGGCGGCGCCTTCTACCCGATGTTCGCGGCGCTGACCCCCGACTACTTCGGGGAGAACTACAACGCCACCAACTACGGGCTCGTCTACAGCGGGAAGCTGATCAGCGGCCTGTTCGGCGGCGGCCTCGGAGCCATGGTGGTCGACGCGTGGGGATACTACGGCGCCTATGCGCTCGCCGGCGGCATCTCGATGGTGGCCGCGGCGCTCGCGCTGCTGCTGAGGCAGCCGGGCCGGCCAGGGGCCAGGAAGCTGGTGGCCAATCCGCAGCCCGTCAGCAGGGAGGCCGTCTGACCTCTCGGTCCGCGATCGCGCGGAGGCGGTCCTGCGTCCGGCTCGTGGTGAGCCGGACGCGGGGCCGCCTCCGGCCGTACGCTCGCGGCACCGGCGGTCGGCCGCCGGTCAGTTGTGTTCGCGGTGGTGGTACGTGGACCTGGTGTGTTCGGTGTGGGCCCGCATCACGGCCACCGCGCCGCTCTCGTCGTGGGCGGCGATCGCGGCGATCAGCTCGCGGTGCTCGATCCAGGACTGCTTGCCGCGCTGCCGGGCCACCGGGGTGTAGTACCAGCGGACCCGGCGGTCGACCTGGCCGGCCAGTTCGGCGAGCACGACGTTGCTCGCCATCGCCATCACCCGGGCGTGGAAGGCGGCGTTGACGGCTACGGCGAGGTCGACGTCGTCGTTCTCCACGGCCTGCTCGCCGCGCGCGCACAGCCCGTCGAGCTCGGCGATCCCCGCCTCGTCGGCCCCCGCCGCGGCGAGCCGCGCGGCCTCCGCCTCGAGCAGCGTGCGGACGGACAGCAGCTGGTCGGCCTCCTCCTTCGTGGGCTCGTGGACGAACGCGCCCTGCGCGGGGCGCAGATCGACCCATCCCTCGGTGTTGAGCCGCTGGAGCGCCTCGCGCACCGGCTGCCGCGACACCCCGAGGTGGCCGGCGAGTTCGCTCTCCACCAGATGCTGCCCCGGCCGCAGGGCGCGGGTGATGATCAGTTCGAGCAGCGCCTCGTACACCCGCTCGCGCAGCGGCCCCGGCCGCTCCAGCTTCGGCACCGTCCCGTGCGGCAGTCCTGCGGACAACATGGGCCCTCCCTACTCCGGCCGACCGCGGCGCATTGGTTATCGTCTACAGTCTACCGGCGCTGTTGATCTCATGGGCAGCGGATGACCTGGCCCGCGTAGGAGAGGTTGCCGCCGAAGCCGAAGAGCAGTGCCGGTGCACCCGACGCGACCTCGCCCCTGGCGACGAGCTTGGACAGCGCCATCGGGATCGACGCCGCCGAGGTGTTGCCGGAATCCACGACGTCCCGGGCGACGACGGCGTTCACAGCGCCGATCTTGCGGGCGACGGGCTCGACGATGCGCAGGTTCGCCTGGTGCAGCACGACCGCGCCGAGCTCCTCGGGCGCCACCCCGGCACGCTCGCAGACCTTGCGTGCGATGGGCGGCAGCTCGGTGACGGCCCATCGGTAGACGGACTGCCCGTCCTGGGCGAACCGTGACGGGGTGCCCTCGATCCGCACCGCGGTGCTCATCTCCGGTACAGAACCCCACAGCACGGGCCCGACGCCCGCCTGCTCACCGGGACCGACGCTCTCCACGACCGCCGCGCCCGCGCCGTCGCCCATCAGGACGCACGTGGAGCGGTCGGTCCAGTCGGCGATGGCCGTCATCTCGTCGGCGCCGATGACGAGCGCACGGCTTGCCGCGCCCGCGCGCAGGGTGTGGTCCGCCATCGCGAGCGCGTGGGTGAAGCCGGCGCAGACGACGTTGAGGTCGAGGACGGCCGGGGACGCCATGGAGAGCCTGGCCGCCACGCGCGCCGCCATGTTCGGCGACCTGTCGACGGCGGTCGACGTGGCGACCAGGACGAGGTCGATGTCCGCGGGTACGAGACCGGCCGCGGCCAGGGCCTTGGCGCCGGCGTGCGCGGCCAGTTCGTCCACGGGTTCGTCAGGGCCCGCCACATACCGGGTCTTGATGCCGACACGACTGGTGATCCACTCGTCGCTGGTGTCGACCATGCCCGCCAAGTCGTCGTTGGTGAGCACCTTGGTGGGCTGGTAGTGCCCGAGCGCGGCGATGCGCGTGCCTGTCACGCGGGACCCCCTTAGCTGTCGAGGCTGGATCCTCCAGTCTCGTCAGCGACTCGTCGGTACGAAGACAGGTGAACCGACAGGATTCCGCCGCGCCGCTTGGAGAGACCGTCTCATCACAGGCGCGATCGGGATCAATGCTTGAACAGCTGTTTGCCTGTGCGTTCGAGTGCGTGGACACCTTAACCGCGACACGCAAAGAAATGAGCAAGGAGCCGACGGATGTCTTGTCGGCACCAAACCCATACTGTAGACAGTATACCGTCGACATGAAAGTCGGCAGGATCCGGAGTGTGACGCTTCTCTCGGTCTCCCTCATACCGAACGGAGAGCCCCACGTGAAAGTCGCAGTGGTGGGCGCCGGAGCCATCGGCGCCTACGTAGGAGCGGCGCTCGACAGAGCAGGCGCCGACGTCCATCTGATCGCCCGTGGACCGCACCTCGCGGCCATGAGGCAGCACGGAGTACAGGTACTCAGTCCGCGCGGGGACTTCACCGCGCACGTCCACGCGACGGACCGGCCGTCGGACGTGGGCCCCGTCGACTACGTGTTCCTCGGCCTGAAGGCGAACTCCTACGCGGCGTGCGGGCCGCTGGTCGAGCCTCTGGTCAAGGAGTCCACGGCGCTGGTCGCCGCGCAGAACGGCATCCCCTGGTGGTACTTCCACGGCCACGGCGGGCCGCACGACGGCCGCACGGTCGAGAGCGTCGACCCCGGCGGCTCGGTCAGCGCCGTGCTGCCGCCGGGACGCGCCGTGGGGTGCGTCGTCTACGCGGCGACGGAGCTCGCGGCGCCCGGTGTCGTCAGGCACCTGGAGGGGACGAGGTTCTCCATCGGCGAGCCGGACCGCTCGGTGTCCGGGCGCTGCCTCGACTTCAGCGACGCGATGCGCGCCGGCGGGCTCAAGTGCCCGGTGGAGGCCGAGTTGCGCGAGGACATCTGGATCAAACTGCTGGGCAACATCTCCTTCAACCCGATCAGCGCGCTGACCCGCGCGACCATGCGCGAGATGTGCCTGCACCGCTCTACGCGCGAGGTCATCGAGACGATGATGGCCGAGACACTCGCCGTCGCCCGGTCGCTCGGCTGCCGTCCCGGCATCTCCATCGAGCGCAGGCTCGCGGGGGCCGAACGCGTCGGCGACCACCGCACCTCCACGCTCCAGGACCTGGAGAAGGGCAAGCCGCTCGAACTCGATGTGCTGCTGGCCGCCGTGGTCGAACTCGCCGGCGTGACCGGCGTGCCGGTGCCGACGCTGCGGACCGTCGCAGCCATCTCCGATCTGCTCGCCCGCGGCACGGCACCGGCCGCCGCGGCCTGATCCGCACCGCACCACCGAAACCGCACCACACCACCCACCGAGAACACACACCGATCCGGATGGCCGGCGGCCGCCACCGTGCGTCCGTCACCGTATGTCCGCCACAAACCCCGGTACACGGGGTTCCGTTGAGCCGCCGGGCAACGAATACTGTATGCAATGGGGCGGACCGCCGGCCATCACCCGAGGAGCGCACCGTGCCGAAACGAGAGCGCACACCGACGACGTACAGCCGCATCACCCAGCCGATGGTGCGGGACGAGAAGGGCGGCAGGCTGCGCGCGGCCACCTGGGACGAGGCACTCGGGCGCGCGGCACGCGGCCTCGACGCCGCCCGTGGCGCGTTCGGGATGTTCTCCTGCTCGCGCGCGACGAACGAGATGAACTACGTGGCACAGAAGTTCACCCGTGTGGTGATGGGCACCAACAACGTGGACTCGTGCAACAGGACCTGCCACGCGCCGAGCGTCGCAGGGCTCGCCGCGGCCTTCGGCTCCGGCGGCGGCACCTCCTCCTACGAGGAGGTCGAGCACACCGACGTCATCCTGATGTGGGGCTCCAACGCGCGCTTCGCGCACCCGATCTTCTTCCAGCACGTGCTCAAGGGCATCAGGAACGGCGCGCGGATGTACGCGGTCGACCCCCGGCGCACCTCCACCGCCGAGTGGGCGGAGAGCTGGCTCGGCCTCAACGTCGGGACGGACATCGCGATGGCGCACGCCATCGCCCGCGAGATCATCCACGCCGACCTGCACAACAGGACGTTCGTGGAGCGGGCGACCACCGGATTCGCCGAGTACGCGGCCGAGGTCGAACCCTGGACGCTTCAGGCGGCCGAGCGGGTCACCGGCGTGCCGGCCGCGGCCATCCGCGAGGTCGCCCACGCCTACGCACGCGCCGAACGCGCCCAGCTGTGCTGGACGCTGGGCATCACCGAGCACCACAACGGCACCGACAACGTCCGGGCCCTGATCAACCTGGCGCTGCTGACGGGGCACGTCGGCAGGTACGGCTCGGGCGTGCAGCCCCTGCGCGGCCAGAACAACGTGCAGGGAGGCGGCGACATGGGCGCCATCCCCGACCGCCTGCCCGGGTTCCAGGACATCCTGGAGGCCGGCGTGCGGCGGAAGTTCGAGACCGCCTGGGACACCGTCATCCAGCCGAGCCAGGGCCTGAACCTGACGAAGATGTTCGAGGCCATGGAGTCGGGCGAGCTGCGTGCGGTGTACTGCGTCGGCGAGAACCCCGCCCAGTCGGAGGCCGACAGCGAGCAGGCAGTCGAGCGGCTGAGCCGGCTCGACTGCCTGGTGGTCCAGGACATCTTCATGACGAAGACGGCCGAACTGGCCGACGTGGTACTGCCGGCGACGGCCGCCTGGTGCGAGAGCTCGGGCACCACCACCAACAGCGAGCGCCGTGTGCAACTCGTCCGCAAGGCCATCGACCCGCCGGACGGGGCACGCGACGACATCGACATCATCTGCGACCTCGCGACGCGCCTCGGGCACCCGTGGAAGTACGCCGGCGCAGAGGCCGTCTGGGACGAACTGCGCTCCCTCTCCCCGCAGCACCACGGCATGACGTACGAGCGGCTGCGCGACAACCAGGGCATCCAGTGGCCCTGCCCCGACCTCGACCGGATCGGCCCCGGCTTCCTGCACGGCAGGCTGTGGGCGGACGACCCCGACGAGCGGGGCAGGCGCGCACCGTTCGGGATCGTGCGGCACGACCCTCCGGTGGACGGGATCGACGAGCAGTTCCCGCTGCGGCTGACCACGGGCCGGCGGCTCGACTCGTACAACACCGGTGTGCAGAGCGGGAGTTTCGCCTCGCCCCTGCGCCGGGGCGAGTACGTGGAGCTGTGCCCGGAGGACGCCGAACGCTACGGCGTGCGGGCGGGCGAGCGCGTGCGGGTCGCCTCCCGCCGCGGCGAGGTCGAGGCGCCGGTGTGGATCGACACGGCGCTGCGGCCCGGGCTCGCGTTCATGGCGATGCACTTCCCCGACGAGGTGGACACCAACAAGCTGACCATCGAGGCCAACGACCCGATCGCCGGGACCGCCGAGTTCAAGGCGTCCGCGATCAGGATCGAACGCCTGACCCGACCGGCCGTGGGGAGCTGACCGCATGGATCTGCGATTCGGGGAAGCCCGGCCGACGGACGAGGAGCGCGCCGCCGTCGACGCGCTCCTCGGGCCGCCCGCCTCCTCCTGGGAGGGCGCCCACGAGCGCACGGACGGCGACCTGCGCTGGGCGCGCGGCGGCCGGGAGGCACGCGACCGCCGGGACCTGCTGCTGCCCGGGCTGCACGCGGTCAACGACCGGGTGGGCTGGATCAGCGAGGGCGCCCTCGCCTACCTGTGCAGGCGGCTGACCGTGCCGCCCGCCGAGGCGTACGGCGTGGCGACCTTCTACGCGATGTTCGCGATGAAGCCGCGGCCCCGGAACGTCGTGCACGTCTGCACCGACCTGGCGTGCATGGCCCGCGGCGCGTCGGCCCTGCGCGCCGGCGTCGAGGAGCGTCTCGGCTCGCCCGGCGGCGACTCGGACGGCGTGACGTGGCAGGAGTCGCCCTGCCTCGGCCTGTGCGAGCGGGCGCCCGCCGCCCTGGTGGTGCGTGCGGGCCCGGCGGGTCCCGAGGACGCCTCCGCCGCGGACGCTGGTCCGGGCCCGGCTGCCGCGGGCCGCGCTCTGCCGTACGCGACCGCCGTCGTCGCGCCCGCCACCGCGCAGAGCGTGGTGAGCGGCGCCCAGGCCCCGGATGCCGCGCCCGCCGAGCCCTCGGCCGGGTTCGCGGTGCCGCAGGCCGGGCAGCCAGGACTCACCCTGCTGCGCAGGGTCGGGGTCGTCGATCCGCTGAGCCTCGACGACTACCGGCGCCATGGCGGGTACACGGCGCTGCGCCGCGCCTTCGCGATGGGGCCTGCGCGGGTGATCAGGGAGGTCACGGACGCGGGACTGGTCGGACGCGGCGGCGCCGCTTTCCCCACAGGACGCAAGTGGGGGGCCACGGCCGCCCAGCCGGACCACCCGCACTACCTGGTGTGCAACGCCGACGAGTCGGAGCCCGGCACGTTCAAGGACCGGGTCCTCATGGAGGGCGACCCGTATTCCCTCATCGAGGCGATGACCATCGCGGGCTACGCCGTCGGCGCCCACAAGGGCTACCTGTACCTGCGCGGCGAGTACCCGCGCTCGCTCACCCTGCTGGCGCACGCGATCGGCCAGGCGCGGACGCGAGGCCTCCTCGGCGACGACGTGCTCGGCCAGGGGTACGCGTTCGACATCGAGATACGGCGCGGCGCCGGCGCGTACATCTGCGGTGAGGAGACCGCGCTGTTCAACTCCATCGAGGGCATGCGCGGCGAGCCGCGCTCCAAGCCGCCGTTCCCGGTGGAGAAGGGCCTGTTCGCCAAGCCGACCGCGGAGAACAACGTCGAGACGCTGGTCAACGTCCTGCCCATCCTGGAGGAGGGAGCCGAACACTTCGCGTCGATCGGCGGCGGTCTTTCCACCGGGCCCAAGCTGTTCTGCGTGTCGGGCAGCGTCGGCAGGCCCGGCGTGTACGAGCTGCCGTTCGGTGCCACCCTCGGCGAGCTGCTCGACCTGGCGCAGGCGTCGCCACGCGCCAGGGCCGTCCTGCTCGGCGGCGCCGCCGGGGGCTTCGTACGCCCGGACGAGCGGCACATCCCGCTCACCTTCGAGGGCACCCGGGAGGCGGGGACGACGCTCGGCTCCGGGGTGGTGCTCGTCCTCGACGACACGGTCGCGCTGCCGAGGGTGCTGCTGCGCATCGCGGAGTTCTTCCGCGACGAGTCGTGCGGCCAGTGCGTCCCCTGCCGGATCGGCACGGTCCGCCAGGAGGAGGCGCTGCGCCGGATCGAGGGCCGTACGGGCGCGGCCGCGGCGGACGACGTCGCGCTGCTGCGCGAGGTGGGGCGCGCCATGCGGGACGCCTCGATCTGCGGTCTCGGGCAGACCGCGTGGAACGCCGTGGAATCCGCCATCGACCGTCTGGGGGCCTACTCATGACCGCCGTACCGCTCGGACCGCCGCGCAGGCTCGTGGAGCTCACCCTCGACGGCGAGCCGGCCAGGGTGCCCGAGGGCGCCACGATCCTGGACGCCTGCCGGGCCGCCGGCAAGGACGTGCCGACGCTGTGCGAGGGCGACACGCTCACGCCGAAGAACGCGTGCCGGGTGTGCGTGGTGGAGGTCGAGGGCGGGCGGACGCTCGCACCGGCCTGCTCGCGCCGCGCCGAGCCCGGGATGGAGGTGCACACCGACACGGAGCGCGCCCGGCACAGCCGCAAGGTCGTGCTCGAACTGCTGGCGTCCGCCACGGACCTGTCGACGACGCCACGCGCCGCCGAGTGGCTTCAGGAGTACGGCGCCGACCCCGCGCGCTACGGCCCGGAGGCGGCCAGGCTCGACGAGGAGCCGAAGGTCGACAACGACCTCTACGTGCGCGACTACGACAAGTGCATCCAGTGCTACAAGTGCGTGGACGCCTGCGGCGACCAGTGGCAGAACTCGTTCGCCATCTCCATCGCCGGGCGCGGCTTCGACGCCCGTGTCTCCACGGAGCACGACGTGCCGCTCACCGACTCGGCGTGCGTCTACTGCGGCAACTGCATCGAGGTGTGCCCGACGGGCGCGCTGAGCTTCAAGTCGGAGTTCGACATGCGGGAGGCGGGTACCTGGCGGGAGTCGGCGCAGACGCGGACGACGACGGTCTGCGCCTATTGCGGGGTGGGCTGCAACGTCACACTCCACGTCCAGGACAACGAGATCGTGAAGGTCACGTCCCCGCACGACAACCCGGTCACACATGGCAACCTGTGCATCAAGGGCCGCTTCGGCTACCAGCACGTACAGCAGCGCTGACGCGGCTCTGGCGGCATGGCGCGAACACGAGTAGGACTGATCACATGGGACGGGTCACCGAACGCCGGCGCACGATACGGATCAGGAACGGGGACGTCAGCACCCGCCCCGACACCCTGGTGTCGGAGGAGCCCCTGGAGATCCGGCTGAACGGCAGGCCGCTCGCCATCACCATGCGCACGCCCAGTGACGACTTCGCGCTCGCCGCCGGGTTCCTCGTCAGCGAGGGGGTGCTCGCGTCCGCCTCCGACGTGCGGTCGATCGTGTACTGCGCGGGCGCCAAGGAGGACGGGCAGAACACGTACAACGTCGTCGACGTGCAGCTCGCGGCCGGGGTGCCCGTCCCCGACATCACGCTGGAGCGCAACGTCTACACGACGTCCTCCTGCGGGCTGTGCGGCAAGGCGAGCCTGGACGCGGTCCGCACGACGGCACGCTTCCCGATCGCCGACGCGCCCCGCATGGTGGTGGACCCCGAGCTCCTCGCGTCCCTGCCCGACCGGCTGCGGGCGGCGCAGCAGGTCTTCGAGCGGACCGGCGGCCTGCACGCGGCGGCGCTGTTCTCCGAGTCGGGCGAGATGCTGGACATCCGGGAGGACGTCGGACGGCACAACGCCGTCGACAAGCTCGTCGGGCGCGCGCTGCGCGAGGGCGGGCTGCCGCTGTCGCGGGCGATCCTGCTGGTGTCGGGGCGTGCCTCCTTCGAGCTGGCGCAGAAGGCCGTGATGGCGGGCATCCCGGTGCTCGCGGCGGTGTCGGCGCCCTCGTCGCTCGCGGTGGACCTCGCGGCGGAGTCGGGTCTCACGCTGGTGGGCTTCCTGCGGGGCCCCTCCATGAACGTGTACGCGGGCGACGAACGGATCGCCCTCCACACCGGGGTGTGACGCGCCTCGCGTCACGGGAGCGGGCCCGGCCGGCGGGGAGCGCCCCCTGCGCCGGCCGGGCCTTTCCGTGTGCTCCTCAGGCGCCGCTGCCCGCGGCGGCGATCCGGGTGCCGCCCGGTTGCGCTCGCCTCCCGCGTACTCGGGGCAGTCGCCGCTGAAGCAGTGGCAGTCGCCGTCGGTCGGCGACGCGGGATCGAGCCGGTCATCGCCAGGTCGTGGCCCCGAGTCGCCGGGGGTGTCGCCGGCTGAGTGCCGGCAGCCGGCGCGGCGGCGACCGAGAACGCCGCCGGCAGGGCCGACACCCGGAAGGCCGCGGGCGCCTGAAGGGCCGCGGGACGGGCCACGGCCCGGAGCAGCGGCCCGATGGGCGCGGCGCCTCCCTCAGGGGGCCACGCGTGTCGTTCGCGTCGCCCCGGTGGTCTTGCCGCGCCCGGCCGGGCGCGGCGAGCCGCCGACCAGGAGCGTGTGCTGCTCGGGGTCGCGCGCCTCGGGGTCGCGGGAGCGGCGCTTCGCGATCACCGCGCAGACCATCAGCTGCATCTGGTGGAAGAGCATCAGCGGCAGCACCGCGAGTCCCGCCTGGGCGCCGAACAGCACGCTGGCCATGGGCAGCCCGGCCGCGAGGCTCTTCTTGGACCCGGCGAACTGGATGGCGATCCTGTCGTCCCTCGTGAAGCCGAGCCGCCGCGCGCCCTGCCACGTCAGCGCGAGCATGACGGCGAGCAGCACCGCCTCGACCGCGAGCAGCTCCAGCAGCCGGACCACCGTCACCTGGTGCCAGATGCCCGCGACCACACCCTCGCTGAACGCGGTGTAGACGACCAGCAGGATCGAGCCGCGGTCGACGATCTTCAGGGGCTTCTTGCGCCGCTGCACGAATCCGCCGATCCAGCGGCGCAGCAGCTGGCCCGCGAGGAACGGCACGAGCAGTTGCAGGACGATCTTGAGGACCGAGTCGGCGGAGAAACCGACGGAGCCGCCGCCGATCAGCCCCGCGGCGAGCAGCGGCGTGACGACGATGCCGGCGAGGCTGGAGAAGGAGCCCGCCACGATCGCCGCCGGCACGTTGCCGCGTGCGATCGAGGTGAAGGCGATCGAGGACTGGATGGTCGACGGCACGAGGCACAGGAACAGCAGGCCGTGGTAGAGCTGCGGCGTCAGCAGGAAGGGCACGAGCCGGCCCGCTGCCAGCCCGAGGAGGGGGAAGACGACGAACGTGCACGCGAGGACGGTCAGGTGGAGCCGCCAGTGCCGCAGGCCGTCCAGCGCCTCGCGGGTGGACAGGCGCGCGCCGTAGAGGAAGAAGAGCAGGGCCACCGCCCCGGTCGAGCAGCCGCTCGCGGCACCGGCCGCCCATCCCGACGCCGGCAGCAGCGCCGCGAGGGCCACCGCGCAGACGAGCGCGAGGATGAACGGGTCGATCGGCAGCCAGGACGGCAGGTGCGGCGTGCGGCGGTTCATGCGCTCCACTTCCGGTACGGATCGTGCCTCTCCATGATCCGCGCCGGGCGCATGATCGGGAATCCGGTGTACCGCTCTGACTGACATCACGCAACGCGATAGCCCGGCGCGCGGACGCGTGCGCCCCCGCAATAGCCTGGTCGCGTGTACGAGCCCGCACAGCTGCGCACTTTCCTGACCGTCGCGCAGACGCTGAGTTTCACCCAGGCCGCACGGCGCCTCGGGCTTCGGCAGTCGACCGTGAGCCAGCACGTGCGGCGTCTCGAGGCCGCGACGGGCCGGCTGCTGTTCACCCGGGACACGCACAGCGTGGAGCTGACCGAGGACGGCGAGGCGATGCTCGGCTTCGCCGGGACGATCCTCGCGGCGCACGAGCGCGCGGCCGAGTTCTTCGCCGGAACGAGGCTGCGGGGCAGGCTCAGGGTGGGCGTGTCGGAGGACTTCGTCCTCACCCGGATGCCGGAGATCCTGGAGACGTTCCGCGGCGAGCACCCTGAGGTCGACCTCGAGCTCACCGTCGAGCTGTCCGGCATCCTGTACGAGCAGCTGGCCGCGGGCCGCCTCGACCTGGTGCTGGCGAAGCGGCGGGCGGGTGAGACGCACGGGGACCTGGTGTGGCGGTCGTCCCTGTGCTGGATCGCGACGCCCCGGCTGCGGATCGACGCGGAGCGCCCGCTTCCGCTGATCCTCTTCCCGCCGCCCGCCATCACCAGGGCACGTGCCCTCGACGCCCTGGAGAGCGCCGGCCGCCCGTGGCGCATCGCCTGTACGAGCTCCAGCCTCAGCGGGCTGATCGCCGCCGCCCGCGCGGGTCTTGGCGTGATGGCGCACACCAGGGGGCTGGTACCGCCCGGCCTTGTGCCCGTCCCCGCGCGGGCCGACCTGCCGGATCTGGGCGGGGTCGACTTCGTCCTGCTCAGGCCGGAATCCGCGCGTCCGTCCGCGGCGAGCGCCGCGGCGGACGCGCTCGCCAAGGCGATCCTGACCGGCGGCGACCGGTTGCACCGTCCGGCGGGCGGGCTCTGAGCGTGCGTCCGGCGCGGCGCTCGCCGGGCTGCTACGTGTGCTGTTTGACGTTGCGCAGCACCGGGGAGACCTCGACCCGCTGGACGCCTTCGAGCGGCCCGAGGGACTCCCCCAGGTAGCGGTAGACCGCGGCGCTGTCCCGGCAGACGATCACGGCGACCAGGTTGCTCTCGCCGGTCGTGGCCATGACTGCGGCCGTCTCCGGCTGGCGCGCGAGCGCGCGCCCCAGCGTCTCGAGCGCACGGGGCTCCGCGGTGATCCACAGGATGGCGCGGGCGGCATAGCCGAGGGCCTCGGTGGCGAACTCGACGTCGAGGAAGAGGGTGCCTGAGCGCAGCAGCCGCTCCAGCCTGCGGCGCGTGGCCGACTCGGTGCCGCCCGTCGCCGCCGCGAGCTCGGCGATGCTCGTCCTGCCGTCCTTCTCCAGGGCGCGCAGGAGCGGCTCGTCGCGGGGTCCGGGCGGGCCGCCGCCGTCGGGGTCGTCCTCCTGGCGCTCCTGGTGTGTCCAGGACGGGGCGAGGGCCGCGATCTGGCCGGCGTCGAGGGCCTTGTCCCCGCCGAAGCCCTTGGCGAACCAGCTGGTGGGGCCGCCGAAGAACCGGTGCAGCAGCTGGTGGGCCCTGATGTCGGTGACACTCGGCGTGCGCGGGAGCTTCCCGAGGATCAGCTCGTCGTGCTCACCGGCGCTGGAGAACGCCGTGCTGCACACGATCTCCGTGCCCGCGGAGGTGAGACCGATCCAGCTGGTGTCGGGACGCTGGGCGAGCGCGCGGGCGACGGCCTCGGCCGCGTCCGGCTTGACGCGCAGCTTGAGCATCCAGTTGTCCCGGTCGCGCAGTTCCGCGTCGCGCACACCGACGACGCGCAGGCCCACGGCGGTGCGCAGCCGGCGGAAGCGGCGGGCGACCGTCTGGTCGGAGACGCCGAGCACGGCGGCGATCCTGCTGAACGGGGCGCGCCCGTCGACTTCCAGGGCGTGCACCAGCCGGAAGTCCAGTTCGTCGACCGCGTCGCGTTCCCTCACCGTTATGCCCGTCCGTGTCGGATTCCGGCGACTGTGCGGCCGGAGCCGCGGGAAACCGCGACCCCGGCGATCGTACGATCCGTAGGGTGGCGCGAGGCACGCGGTGGCACCGGGGCGGGCGGGGGGCGGTAAGCGCCCGGTACGGATTCGGTGGAGATTCCCTCGCCCGGCACCCACCCTTCAGTCAGAATTCTGTCCGCGCGCGGCCGGAATGGGCGTTTTTCGGCCGCGTGTGTGTGGTGTTCCCACCCGTTCACACCGTCGGGACGCCCGCTTCCCTCCCTTTTTCGTGGGGTAGCGTCGCGGCGCTGTGCGGAGCACGACAAGGAGCAAGTCAGTGCGCGAGTTCACCGTCCCCCCTCTCGTGGCAGCCGCCTCGTCCGGTGGCCTCGCCGACCCCGTATTCGATCATGCCCGTGACCATCCGGACCGTGTGGCGCTCGGCCGCAAGAACGAGCGGGGCGAGTGGCTCGATATCAGCGCCGTGCAATTCCGCGACGAGGTGGTCGCGGCGGCCAAGGGGCTGCTCGCCGAGGGCATCCGGTTCGGCGACCGGGTGGGGATCATGTGCAGGACGCGGTACGAGTGGACGATCGTCGACTTCGCGCTGTGGACCATCGGCGCCCAGTCCGTGCCGCTCTACCCGACGTCGTCGGCCGAGCAGGTGCTGTGGATGCTCTACGACTCCGAGGCCATCGCCTGCCTGGTCGAGCACGAGGACCACGCCATGACCATCGGCTCCGTCATCGACCGCCTGCCCAAGCTGAAGCGGCTGTGGCAGTTGGACAAGGGCGCGATGGAGCACCTGCTCACCGCGGGCAGCCACATAGGCGACGACGTCGTCGAGCGGCACCGCGCGGCGGTGACACCCGAGTCCTGGGCGTCGGTCATCTACACGTCGGGCACCACGGGCCGCCCCAAGGGGTGCGTGCTCACCCACGCCAACTTCATGTTCGAGACCGACACCGTGGTCGAGCGGTACGAGCGTGTCTTCCACTCACGCCCGAACGACCAGGCGTCCACGCTGCTGTTCCTCCCGCTGAGCCACGTGTTCGGGCGGATGGTGGAGGTGGCCGCGGTGCGCGGCGGCGTCAAGCTCGGGCACCAGCCCGAGTTGCGGGCGAGCGCGCTGCTGCCCGA
This sequence comes from Streptomyces sp. NRRL F-5126, assembly GCF_000721265.1. GTDB lineage: Bacteria > Actinomycetota > Actinomycetes > Streptomycetales > Streptomycetaceae > Streptomyces. Next base: position 31,858 of record NZ_JOFZ01000003.1, read on the forward strand.
CCTGGCCGCGTTCCGGCCCTCCTTCATCCTCGCGGTGCCGTACATCTTCGAGAAGGTCTACGGTGCGGCGCGGCGGAAGGCCGAGCGCGAGGGCAAGGCGGCACCGTTCGACAAGGCCGTGGACGTGGCCGTGCGGTACGCCGAGGCCATGGAGGACAAGGCGTTCGGCACGGGGCCCGGTCCTTCGGCGGCGCTGCGCCTGCAGCACCAGTTCTTCGACAAGGCCGTGTACGGCAAGGTGCGCGCGGCGATGGGCGGCAGGGTGCGGCACGCCATGTCGGGCGGTTCCGGCATGGACCGCAGGCTCGGTCTCTTCTTCGCGGGCGCCGGCGTCACGATCTACGAGGGGTACGGCCTGACGGAGTCGTGTGCCGCCGCCACCGCCAATCCGCCCGAGCGCACGCGCTACGGCACGGTGGGCGTGCCGGTGCCCGGTTCGACCGTGCACATCGCGCAGGACGGCGAGGTGTGGCTGCAGGGCGACAACGTCTTCGCCGGCTACCTGGGCGACAAGAAGGCGACCGACGCGACCCTCTACGACGGCTGGCTCGCCACCGGCGACCTGGGCTCGCTCGACGAGGACGGCTACCTCACCATCACGGGCCGCAAGAAGGAGATCCTGGTCACCTCGGGCGGCAAGAGTGTCTCCCCCACCGCCCTGGAGGAGCGGGTGCGCGCCCACCCGCTGGTCGGCCAGTGCATCGTGGTCGGCAACGACCGCCCGTACGTCGCCGCCCTGGTGACGCTGGACCAGGAGGCCGTGGAGCACTGGCTCTCCGTGCAGGGCAAGCCGCCGCTGAGGGCGGCCGAGCTCGTGCGCGACTCGGACCTGGAGACGGAGATCAGACGTGCGGTGGTCGCCGCCAACACGGCGGTGTCGCAGGCCGAGTCGATCCGCACGTTCCGGATACTCGCACACCCGTTCAGCGAGGAGCACGGCCTGCTCACGCCCTCGCTGAAGCTGAAGCGCAAGGCCATCGAGACGGCTTACACCGCGGAGGTCGAGGCCCTCTACGGGTGAGGCATCGGCCACACCGCGCAGGGGGAATGCCACGCCGGCCGTGGTCGTTGTTGTGGCGGGGTGTGTCCGTCACGCCCTCGACACCACAATTCGCCTGAAACGTAAGGATCGACACCGCGTGAGCAGCAAGGTCCCGTCCCTCACACTCAACAACGGCATCGAGATGCCGCAGCTCGGCTTCGGCGTCTGGCAGGTGCCGGACAGCGAGGCCACGGCCGTCGTCACCACGGCGATCGAGGCCGGCTACCGCTCCATCGACACCGCCGCGGCCTACGGCAACGAGGCGGGCACGGGCAAGGCCATCGCCGCCTCGGGCGTCGCGCGCGAGGACTTCTTCGTCACGACCAAGCTGCAGAACCCGGACCAGGGACACGACTCGACGCTGCGGGCCTTCGACGCCTCGCTCGAGCGGCTCGGCCTCGACTACGTCGACCTCTACCTGATCCACTGGCCGACGCCCGCCAGGGGCCTGTACGTCGACACGTACAAGGCGTTCGAGAAGATCCTCGCGGACGGCCGCGCCCGCTCCATCGGCGTCTCCAACTTCCTGCCCGAGCACCTGGACGTGCTGGCCCGCGAGACGTCCGTGGTGCCCGCCGTCAACCAGATCGAGCTGCACCCGCAGTTCCAGCAGGCGGACTCGCGCGCGGAGCACGCCGCCCGCTCCATCGTCACCGAGGCATGGTCGCCGCTCGGCCAGGGCAAGGGCCTGCTGGAGGTGCCGACGGTCGCGGCGGTGGCGCACAAGCACGGCAGGACGCCCGCACAGGTCGTGCTGCGCTGGCACCTCAGGCTCGGCAACGTGGTCATCCCCAAGTCGGTGACGCCCTCGCGCATCCGGGAGAACATCGACGTCTTCGGGTTCGATCTCGACGACGACGACCTGGCCGCCTTCGCGGCGCTCGACGAGGGCCGGCGGCTGGGCGGCAACCCCGCCGAGGTCAACTGACCCGCGGGCGGGGCGGGCGTCCCTGACGGGCCCGTCCCGCCGTCCGCGCGTAGGGTGAAAAGGGCCCGGGAAGCGGACGAGGGAGACCACCATGGCGACGGAAGCGCTGGCCCAGGACGCGGTGCGCGAGCGGCTGCGGGAGCTGCCCGGCTGGTCGCTCGGCGAGGACGGCATCAGCCGCGCCTACCGGCTCGGCTCGCACTTCGCCGCGACCGCGATGGTCGTGCACATCGCCCAGCTCCAGGAGGAGCTGAACCACCACTCCGAGCTCACCCTCGGCTACAACACCGTGTCGCTCACCGTCTCCACGCACGACGCGGGCGGCGCGGTCACCGACAAGGACTTCGAACTGGCCCGGAGGGTCGAGGCGGCGGCGCCGGGCCACGGCGCGAACTGACACCCGTCACGAGCGGCCGAGCCGCCCCCAGGGGTCGGCGACCCCGGCCGGCGACGGCAGGCGGATGGTGTCGCGGACGCCGCCGGGCCAGGCCACCTCGACGACCAGAGCCGTCGCCTCCGCGCGCGTGGTGACGGCGGGCAGATCGTCCGCGGGCAGGCCGGCGCCGCCGAGGTGGACGGCCGCGACGTAGGGCGTCGCGTACGCGACCGGCCCCGGGGTCCTGACGACGGGCGTGGCGGACGCGGCCCCGAGCGGGTTGGCGTCGCGCCCCCGCACGACTTCCGCGTCGCCGAGTCCGTGCAGCGCGATCAGCACGGAGCGCAGGCCGCCGGCGCCGCGTACCTCTGCACGGCCCCCGCTCGCGGCACAGGCCTGCGCGCTCTCCCGGTCGTCGACGGCGAGCGCCCATCCGCCGATCCGCAGCGGCGTCAGCGGCGCCGAATCGCCCGGCGCGGTGGCAACCTCGCCCGCCACCGGGTCGACGCGCACCGCGCGGATCTCCACCGAGCCCCTCAGCGCCGAGCCGACCGTGATCCAGGGGCCGAGCGCGTACCGCGTGCCGGGACCGTCGAAGGGGTTCCACGCGCCGTCCTCGGGCCAGTGGGCGCGGCTGCGGGACACCGCCGTCGCGCCGTCGAGGGATATCCGGGTGGCCGGACGCCGGTGCGATGCCCGGCCCCGCTCGTCGACCAGGACAGCCGCGTTGTCGAGCGGTCCCGGCGCGGGCCCGGCGGCGCCGGACGTGGGGTCGACGGGCATCTCGGGCGCCGCGTGCGTCGAGTAGGCGATCCGCGCGTAGCAGGGGTCGTCGGAGTGCGGCCGCGCCGGGTCCGTGTGGTCCCCGCCGTGGTCGACGACCCGTACGACGCCGTCCGACGCGGTGGCCGACACCAGCCAGCCGGGTGCCGCCAGCGCCCTGGCCTCGTCCTCGCGCTCCACCGCGAGCGTGGTGGCCTGCGCCGTCCACACCGGGTGGGTGGGCGGCAGGACGAGCCCGATGAGCCCCTTGCTCGCCCAGTACGGGGACGCGGGACCCGAGTACGTCTGGAGCAGGCCGCGGAAGGGGCGGTGCCAGCCGAGGGTCAGCAGCCCGTCGCGGTCGACGGCGCCGTGGCCGGCGAAGTGGTCGAGCATGCGGCTCGCGAGCGCGCGGGTCTCACCCGGCGCGAGCGGGGTCGCGTCGAAGACCGCGCCCGTCCACACCGGCGCGAGCGCCGCGAAGCGGTAGGTGAGCGACCGGCCCTGGATCAGCGGCGAGCCGTTGGCGCCGACGAGCAGACGCTGGTCGGCGAGGAACCTGCGCAGCCTGGCCCGGTAGCGGTCGAGGAGCCCGGCGGGTGCGGCGTCGCCGAGGATGCGGCAGAACCAGAGCGGGTAGAGGTGCATCGCCCAGCCGTTGTAGTGGTCGAAGTTGCGGTGCTCGCCGCCGCTGAGCCCGTCGGAGTACCAGCCGTCGCCCGCGTACCAGGCGTCGGTGAGCGCGATCGTGCGGTCCAGGTCGTCCTGGAGCCAGCTGCCGCCCGCGGTGCGGGCGAACGCCTCGGTGACGCCCTGGAACCAGATCCAGTTGTTGTCCGGCATGCCTGCGGAGACCATCAGGCCGAGCCAGTCGAGCACGCGCTGCCTGACCCCGTCGGTGAGCCGGTCCCAGATCCAGGGCCTGGTCTCATGCAGGGCGAGCGCGACGGACGCCGCCTCCACCTTCGCCTGGTTCGACTCGGCGAAGGTGGGCCAGCGTTCCGCGCTGTCCGGGTCGGTGCCGGCGGCGAGGCCGCGCGCGTACCACTCGGCGAAGCCGTGCGGGTCCGCGCCGTCCGCGCCCCTGAGCCGGAACCCGGCCAGCAGGAACGTGCGGGCGAACCCTTCGAGCCCGTCGCTCCACGCGCCGTTGGCGCTGGCCACACCGGGCAGGCGGACGAGTGCGTGCCGGTCGCTCGCGTACGGCCGTACGGCGAGGAGCAGTTCGTCCGCCGTACGCTCCCAGTGCGCACGGTCCTGTGCGGGGTTGCGGTTCATGTACGTGTCCGCCCTTGCTCGTCGGATACGGCGCGGGCTGCCGCCCGCGGCCCGGGCCACGGCCTCGTCCTGCGTCGCGCCAGTGCGAGGCCAATACATCATCACCGGCCCGGATGATTGCGGCCAGGGGGACATGACGTGGCGCGCGCAGGGCAGAAGGGCGGGTGGACGATCCGCTGCTGAGAGGTGAGTTGCATGGCCACCAGCACTCCCCCGGTGTCCTGCGGGGAGGCGACGACCGCGACCGGACTGCCCACGATCACCGATCCGGGCAAGGTCGCTCCACGGGACGCGCGCGAGCTGTCGAAGCTGTTCTTCGACCGGCTGCGGGTGCTCGAAGAGGGCACGCCCGACCACCAGTACGCCCGCAACACGCTCATCGAGATGAACCAGTCCCTCGTGCGGTTCGCGGCCGGCCGCTTCCGCAGTCGCGGCGGCGGCGAGATGGAGGACATCCTCCAGGTGGGAACCGTCGGGCTGATCAAGGCGATCGACCGGTTCGACCTGGCGCGCGAGGTCGAGTTCGCCTCCTTCGCGGTCCCCTACATCGTGGGTGAGATCAAGCGCTTCTTCAGGGACACCAGCTGGGCCGTGCACGTCCCGCGCCGGCTCCAGGAACTGCGCGTGGAGCTGGCGAAGGCGAAGGAGCTGCTGGCCACGCGCCTCGACCGCGACCCGACGGTCAAGGAGCTGGCCGAGCTGCTCGACCTGCCGGAGGACGATGTCGTCGAGGGCCTGGTCGCGACCAACGGCTACACGGCCGGGTCGCTCGACATGCCCGCGGGCGACGACCCGCACGCCCACGGCTCGGGCAGGACCTTCGCCGACGTGGTCGGCGAGGACGATCCCGCCATGGAGAAGGTCGAGAACCTGCACGCGCTGGCCCCGCTGCTCGAACAGCTCGACGAGCGTGAGCGCCGGCTCGTGCGGATGCGCTTCGGTGGCGAGATGACGCAGTCCCAGATCGGCGCGGAGCTCGGCGTCTCCCAGATGCACGTGTCGCGGCTGCTCAGCCGCATCCTCACACGCCTGCGGGACGGGATGCTCGTGGAGGGGTGAACGCGCGGCGCTCCTGGCGTTCCCGCAGGCCGGAGGCGATTGTCAGACCCGGGCGCAAGACTTGAGTGATCGACAGATCCTCGACGTCACGACACCAGGGGGCCGACATGGCAGAGACCACGGCGCGTTCCGCGGCGGTGGCCACCACCGCGGCCGCCGAGCACGGTGAGCGAACGGCGGCGCGCGCCTACCTGCGGCTGCTCGCGGCGGTCCGTGCCGTGCTCGGGGACGATCCGGAACTGCCGGGTGCCGGCGGCCTGCTCGCCGGCCCCCTCGCGGAGGCGGACGCGGCGCTCGGCGCCGCCGGCCTGTCGGGCAACGAGCGCGCGTTCCTGCGCCTGGTCGCCCGGCAGGCGGCGTACGACGACCCGCGGCGCTGCCCGGACGGCCCCCGGCCGTCGGAAGGCTCCGGCCGGCGGCCTGGCTGACCGGCCGCCGGGCCGCTGACGCCCTTCGCGCTCAGACCGTTCCGGCCTCGGGGGCCGCCTCGGCGGGTGCCGGGCCTGCGGCCTTGCCTGTTACGCGTTCCGATGCCCGCCCGGCCGCGGGCCTGGTGTGCACGTAGAGCCTGCGCCGGTCGCCGATGTCCGCTGCCGCGGCGGACTGCGGCGGCAGCGGCAGCTCGTAGCGCACGGCGCGGCGGTGGTCGGCCATCTGCCGGTCGGGGTTGTAGACGCGGTTGAACTTCCAGAGCATGGAGGCGAAGTTCGTCTGCCCGCGGGAGAGGTTGCCGCCGAGCACGCGCAACGCACCGAAAGCGGTGCGCAGTCCGAGGTGCTTGCGGTTGATGACGGCTTGGGTGCGTACCAGTTCGCGGTAGAAGACGTCCAGGGGCAGGGTCGTCGGGACGACGGCGTGCTGGATGTCGAACAGGCGGTAGTCGCGGGTGGTCAGCCGGCGCGCCTCGGTGTGCCAGATCTCCGTGCCCGGGTACGGCGTCATCACGGTGAGGTGCACGATCTCCGGCACGGCGAGCGCGAACTCGCGCACGACGCGGAAGCGCTCCTCGTCCCAGGCGGGGTCCACGATCAGGTTGATGGCGACGTCGATGCCCAGCGCCCTGGCGCGCTCCAGGGCGCGGAAGTTGTCGTCGGGGCTGACGCGCTTGCGGTAGAGGTCGAGCCCCTCGGCGTCGATGGCCTCCATGCCGAGGAACATGTAGCTCAGGCCGAGCTTCGCCCAGCGCTGGAAGACCTCCTCGTTGCGCAGGAGCACGTCGGCGCGTGTCTCCAGGTAGTAGCGCTTGCGGATCTTGCGCCGTTCCAGCTCGTCGGCGATGGCGTGGCCGTGCTCGGGGCGGATGAAGGCCACGTCGTCCACGATGAAGACGTTGGGTTCCTTGATGCTCGCCATCTCGTGGCCGGCCGCCTCGGGCGACGCCTTGCGGTAGCTGCGGCCGTAGAACGTCCAGGCGGAGCAGAAGGAGCAGTCCCAGGGGCAGCCACGGGTGAACTCGATGGAGGCGCACGGGTCCAGTTCGCCGATGAAGTACTTGCGGCGGTGGCGCATCAGGTCGCGGGCCGGCATCGGGCTGTCGATGGAGTGCAGCATGACGGGCGCGGGGCCACGGCCGCCGGTGGTGACGGCGCCGGGTACGCCCTCCACTCCGCCCCCGTCGCGCAGGGCTTCGAGCAGCGAGACGACCGCGGGCTCGCCCTCACCGCGCAGCACGGCGTCGACGGCCCCGCGCGACTGCTCAAGGACGTCGTCCGCGACGAACGAGACGCTGTGTCCGCCGAGGAAGACGAAGCAGCCGGGGACCTCGCGCTTGACGGCGTGCGAGATGTCGAGGGCCTCGGGGATGTTGGCCAGGTAGTTCAGGCCGATGCCGACGGCCTCGGGACGGAAGGACCGCACCTCCTGGGCGAGCGCCCGGACGGTGAGGACCTGGAGGTCGACGACGCGGACCTCGTGCCCGGCCTCGCGGGCGGCGCCCGCGACGCGCTCGAGGCCGAGGGGTTCGAGCCGCAGGAAGATCTCCGAGTACATCAGGGCGCTCGGATGGACGAGAAGCAGGCGCATGGTCACCTCAGGGAGTCGGCAGCGATGCCGGTATATCACCTGTAAACATGCCAAACCGGGCATTGCTCCCCGTGTGGTCCGGCCGCGACCCCGCGTCGCGACGACGGCCCACGCCGAGCGTCCGCGAGGGGAGGGGCCGCGGGCCGCCGTGCCCACGCCCCCTCCGCTCTCATTGCTTCCCCACGGGGCGCCCGTTCTCTCCTCGGTCGGCCGGTACGGCGGGCCCCGCGGGGGCCGGTCGGCCCTCGGCGGGGCGATCCGCGCCCGTGCGCGGCGCCGGCAGCGGCACCTGGGGCCCGGCGCACTCGCGCAGCCAGCGCCGCAGCACCCGGTGCACCTGCTCGGCGCCGACGAGTCCCGTGGTGTCCCCCGCTGGGACCGCCGGGGACAGCGCGCGGGGCGACAGGAGGAATGCGTGGGACTGCTCGCCGCCGAGCCCGCCGTGGGAGCCGATCTGCTCCTCGAAGGCGTGCACGCGCCCGGTGTCCGGGTCGTACGCCGAGTTGACCATGACGTCCGCCGCGTGCGGGAAGGTGTCGGTGCGCCGGATCGCGTCCGCGGCGCCGGGGCCGAACCCCGCGAGTGGCCCCCGGCCGTCGGCGAGCTCGGCGAGCGGCACCTCGGCGCCGCCCCGCCCGAGCACCACCGCGCCGTGCTCCTCGCTGCGCACCAGCAGGAAGCCGATCCCCGGGTGGTGGGCGAGCGTGCGCAGCAGCGCCGGGTGGCGCCGGTCGATCTGCTCGCGGGGCATCCGCCCGGGCACGTCGGGGAACGAGATGAGGCCGAGGTTGCCCGATGCCAGCACGACGGGGTCCGTGTCGGCGGCCGCGCCCTCCTCCGTCGTGCCCTCGCCCACGGGCCGGTGCAGGGCGGTGCGCACGGCGTGACGTGCGGCGTAGCGCGCCTCGGCGCCGCTCCTGGTGTGCTCCGCCCTGCGCGGTACGGGCAGACCGCAGCCGGCCCGCACCAGGTCCCTGAGGGTGAGGCCGTACACCGACTCGAAGGTCTCGCCGGCGCTCTGGCCGTGGTCGGAGAGCAGCACGAGGTGGTAGTCGCGCGGTGCGTAGCCGGCGGTCCTCGCGATCGTGGCGACGCACCGGTCGAGCCGGGCGAGCACGCGCAGCGCGTCCCTGCTGCGCGGGCCCGAGTGGTGGGCGACCTCGTCGTAGGCGACGAAGTCGGCGTAGACGGCGGCGCGGCCCGCGAGGATGTCGTCCATCACAGCCGCGACGACGACGTCGCGCTCCACGACGGTCGCGAAGGCCCGGATCATCGGGTAGAGCCCGCCGCGGCCGACCCTGGGACGTTCACGGCGCAGCCGGGCACGCGTGGACTGGCAGACCTCCCGCCCGACCTCGACGGCGAACGACACCGCCGTGCGCACGGCGAACGCCGGGTCGCGGAAGTACGCGAAGTACCCGGCGCGCGAGCGGTTGGACCGGCCGCGCCGCGCGGCCATCGACAGCACGAGGGCGAGCTGGTCGGCTCCGCCGCTGAACAGGTTGCCGCGGCTCGCCCCGTCGACGGTGAGCAGCCCGCCGTCACCGGTGCGGCGCACGGCGCGGCGCTGCAGCTCCACGGCGCTGGCCGGGCGGTTGCTGACCATCGTCCTTCCGGTGTCCTTCTCGTACCAGCGGAAGGCGGGCACGTCGTGGTTGGTGCCGTGCAGGATGGCGAGCTGGCTGGCGCCTGTCTGGCTCGACCAGTCGGTGCGCCAGGCGATGAGCCGGTGCGTGCCTGCGGGGCCGAGCCACGCGGCGATGCCCGGCAGCAGCCCCGCGGCCAGCGCCTCCACCAGCACCTGGTGCCCGACGCCGTCGAGCTGGACGAAGACGGTGCCCGGCGGGCCGCCCTCGCCGCAGAGCTCGCCGCTCCTGCGCCTGCGCCGGCCCGCTGCGCGGGAGCGCCTGCGCGGGTAGGCGCCCTCGTCGCCCGCGGCGAGCGCGGTGGAGGTGGCCGAGGCGACCGCCGACATCACCGCGGCGACCACGACGGCCGTCTCGGGGCCCGCGTCGCCGCGCCCGTCCGGGATCAGCCGCAGCGCGACCAGCAGCAGCGAGCCGTTGAGGAAGAAGACGAGCAGGCCGAGCAGGAGTGCGGGCACCAGCAGCAGCGCCCGCACGAGCAGCGGCCACACGAGGGCGCTGAGCAGACCGAACGCGCCCGCGCCCCAGGCGGCGGTCATGGCGGTCCTGGTGGCGCTGTCCCCGTCGGCCGACTGGAGCCTGAAGTCGGGCAGGATCCCGGCGAGCGCGAGCATCGTGAGCGTGGACACGGCCCATACCGTGACGACGCGCAGCAGCGCCCTGCCCGCCGTACGCCATCGGCCTCGCTGCGCCACGGCCCGTGCACCTCCGTCCGGCCCACGGCTGCTCCGACGGGCTCGGCCCCAGGGTGGCACAGCGGCCTCGTACGCTGAGGGCCACGTCCGCCGTGCCCGCACAGAAGAAGCCGAGGTCGCCCGTGGGAGCCGTCATCACCTGGTGGGGTCATGCCACCTGCACGGTCCAGGACTCGGGGGTGCGGCTGCTGACCGACCCGCTGTTCGTGCGCCGCTTCGCGCACCTGCGGCGCAGGCAGGGCGCGCTGCCGACGGCGGACGCGGCGGTGGCCGACGCGGTGCTGATCTCGCACCTGCACTCCGACCACCTGCACGTGCGCTCCCTGGCACGGCTCAGCCCCGGCACGCTGCTCGTGGTGCCGCGCGGCGCCACGCGCTCCGTGCCCGCGCTGCGGCGGCTCGACGCCCGCAGGAACCCCCGTGGTCTGCGTATCAGGGAGGTGGCGCCGGGCGACGAGGTGGCGGTCGGCCCCGTGCGGGTGCGGGTGGTCCCCGCGCACCACGACGGCAGGCGGCTGCCGGTGGGCCCGCACCTCTCCCCCGCCCTCGGCTACGTGATCAGCGGGCAGTCGCGCACGTACTTCGCGGGCGACACGGGGCTCTTCGACGAAATGGCCGAGGCGGTCGGCCCCGTGGACGTGGCGCTGCTCCCGGTCGGCGGCTGGGGTCCGGGGCTCGGCTCCGACCACCTCGATCCGGTGCGCGCGGCGCAGGCGCTGGCCCGGCTGGCCCCCGCCGCCGCGGTGCCCGTGCACTACGGCACGTACTGGCCGATCGGCTTCGACGGGGTGCGCCCGCACGAGTTCCACACGCCGGGCACCGAGTTCGTGCGCCAGGCGGAGCTTGCCGCACCGGGCGTCACGGTGCACCTGCTGCACCACGGGGAGAGCGCGCGGACGCGGGTGGCGCGATGAGCACAGGTCAGCTGCTGGCGCACGCCCTCACGGTCGCGCCGCGGATACCCGGCGAGTCGACGCAGCAGGCGGTCGGCTACCCCTCCGTGTTCCTCCTGGTGGCACTGGGGGCGCTGGTGCCGGTGGTGCCGACGGGCGCGGTGGTCAGCTCGGCGGCGGTGGTGGCCTTCCACCAGTCCGATCCGCTCGGCATGCTCTACACGTTCCTGGTGGCGTCGGCCGCCGCGTTCCTCGGCGACATGGCGCTGTACTGGCTTGGCAGGCGCGGGGTCGGCTCGAAGAACGGCTCCAAGTGGCTGGCGAAGCTGCGCGACCACGCGCCGCCCGACAAGCTCGCCCAGGCGCAGGAGAAGCTCGCCGACCACGGCGTGGCGGTGCTGGTCCTGTCGCGCCTGGTGCCCGCAGGGCGGATCCCGGTGATGCTGGCATGCCTGCTGGCGAAGTGGCCCATGCGCTCGTTCGCACGCGGCGACGTCTGGGCGTGCCTGACCTGGGCGGCGACGTACCAGCTCATCGGCATCCTGGGCGGCTCGCTGTTCCCGCGCCCCTGGCAGGGCGTGGCGACGGCCGTGGGACTCACCGTGGTGTTCGCCGCCGCACCCGCGCTCTGGCGCAGGGTGCGGCCGTCCACGGCGCCGTCCGCCGGCAGCGGCGGGGCCGCGGACACGCGGGATGACGGCCGGGGGCGACGCGCCTGACCCCCGCTCGTCCCTGCCGCGGCTCAGGCCGCCCGGGCGGTGGGCCGGACGGTCAGAACGCGGGACGCGCCGATCGGCAGGTCCCAGAGCTCGCCGCGCGGGCGCCCGGTGCGCTCCCAGGCCGCGCGCACGCGCGTCAGGGGTTCGAGCACGGGCTCGGAGGAGAGCACGAAGGTGGCCCAGTGCATGGGGGCCATGCGCGCGGCACCGAGGTCCTGGCAGGCCTGGACCGCCTCTTCCGGGTCCATGTGCTCGGCGCGCAGCCACCAGCGCGGCTCGTAGGCGCCGATGGGCAGCAGCGCCACGTCGATGCCGGGGTGGCGGCGGCCGATCTGGGTGAACCAGTCGCCGTACCCGGAGTCGCCGGCGAAGTGGAGGCGGGCGCCGTCGGTGTCGCTGATCACCCAGCCGCCCCACAGGCTGCGGCAGGTGTCGGTAAGGGACCGCTTGGACCAGTGGTGGGCCGGGACGAAGTCGAACCGCACGGTCCTGCCGTCGGCGCCGCGCAGTTCTGCGCCCTCCCACCAGTCGAGCTCGGTGACGCGGGCGAACCGGCGCCGCCTGCACCAGCGGCCGAGCCCGGCGGGCACGAACAGGGGGGTGTGGCGCGGCAGGCGCCGCAGGGTTGGCGTGTCGAGGTGGTCGTAGTGGTTGTGGCTGATGACGACGGCGTCGACGGGCGGCAGGTCCTCCCAGCGGATGCCGACGGGCGTGACGCGGGCGGGCGTCGCGAGGATGCGCCGCGACCAGACGGGGTCGGTGAGGATCGTGAGCCCGGCTATGCGCACGATCCAGCTGGCGTGGCCTGCCCACGTGACGGAGAGGTCGCCGGCGCCCGCGGGCGGCAGCGGGGCAGGGGCGAACGGCAGGCGCGGGATGTCGCGCAGGCCGTCGCGGCCCGGGCGCACGGCGCCGTCCCTGACGAAGCGGGCGTACTGCGCGAGGCCGGGGAGCGGAGCGGTGAGCCGGTCGGCGAAGGATCTGGGCCAGTGGCGGCGGTGCTCGCCGATCGGGCGCGGGGCCGGCGGCCGTTCTCCCGTGCGGACCGGTGCGCCCCCGGCGGCATGGTGGGAGCGCTCTTCGTGCCGGTGCGGTTCGTGCCGGTGGGGCGTCTCCTTCACGAGGACTCCGTTCCGTGCGGTCGTTCTGGCCGCCGCGCCACCGCGAGCGGCGGGGCCACCTGCGGCGGTTCCGGCCGGTCCCCGTGGTGACGGACTCCGGACGCGCGCGCGGGGTTGACCCGGGCCCCGGCCCGTGGCCGCCCCTCGTGGCTCAGCCACTGAGGCCATATATCCTTTATATAGAGATTCGGTATGACCTGCTCCTTGGAAAGTCCCCCGGGTTCGCCCCGTTCCCCTGCTACCCACGTGGCGCCCCCGGTGCACGCCCGTGCACGCCGGGCTACCCGGCCGCGCTCGGGGTAGACGGACGCCCATGGCAGACACTTCACGGCTCGCCGACCTGCTCGCACATGCCGACAGGCGCGTCTTCCGGATCGCCGCCACGCGGCACTGGCCCGGCGCGGAGCCGGTCCTGCCGCGGCTGAGCACGGCGGCCGACCACGGGCTGCTGTGGCTGGGCGCGGCGGCGGGCATCGCCGCGCTGGGCAGCGGGGCCCGCTCGCGCAGGGCGGCGGCGCGCGGGCTCGCGTCGCTCACGCTGGCCTCGGCGACGGTCAACACGGTGATCAAGCACGCGGCGCGGCGCGAGCGGCCGGGGCTCGACCAGGTGCCGGTGATACGCCGGCTGGGCAGGCAGCCCGTGACCACCTCGTTCCCTTCGGGTCACGCGGCGTCGGCAGCGGCCTTCGCGGCGGGAGTGGCGCTGGAGTCCACGGGGTGGGGCGCGGTGGTGGCGCCGGTGGCCGCGTCCGTGGCGTTCTCCCGGGTCTACACGGGCGTGCACTACCCGAGCGACGTGGTGGCGGGTGCCGCGCTCGGCGTGGGCGCCGCGCTCGCCGTGCGCGGCCTCGTGCCGACGCGCTCCCAGATGCCGTCACCGGGCAGGCCGTTCGCGCAGGCGCCGCGACTGCCGGGCGGCGAGGGCATGGTGCTCGTGGTGAACCGGGCGTCGGGGTCGTCGGAGACGGCGTCGCTCGTGGCGGACGCGCTGCCGCGTGCGGAACTCGTCGAGTGCGCGCCCGAGGACCTGGACGAGGAGCTGGAGAAGGCGGCGGGCCGCAGCCGGGCGCTCGGCGTGCTCGGCGGCGACGGCACGGTCAACCGGGCGGCGGCGGTCGCCGTGCGGCACCGGGTGCCGCTCGCGGTGTTCCCCGGCGGCACGCTCAACCACTTCGCGTACGACCTGGGCATAGAGTCCCCGCACGACACGTGCCGTGCGCTGGCGGAGGGCGACGCGGTACGGGTGGACCTCGGACGCTTCACGCCGGGTCCTGGCGGCGCGGCGCACGGCTACTTCCTCAACACGTTCAGCCTGGGCGTCTACCCGGAGCTCGTGCGGGTCCGCGAGCGCTGGGCGCCGCGCATCGGCGGCTGGCCCGCCGGTGTGCTCGCCGCGCTGGACACGCTGCGCGGCGCGCACCAGCTGCGGGCCGAGTTCGAGGGCAGGCGGCGGTCGCTGTGGCTGCTGTTCGCGGGCAACAACATCTACCAGCGGATGGGGCCGACGCCGGGGCGCAGGCACGACCTCGCCGACGGGCTGCTCGACGTGCGGATCGTGCACGGCGGGCGGCTGCCCGGCCTCAGGCTGCTCGCGGCGGCGCTGTCCGGGCCGCTGAGCAAGTCGCCCGTGCACGCGGCGGAGCGGATGCGGCGGGTGCGTATCGGTGGGCTCGCGCCCGGCACGTCCCTGGCGTACGACGGCGAGGTGGCGGCCGCGCCGGAAGAGCTGGTGCTCGACAAGGCCGTGGAGGCGCTGACGGTCTACCGTCCGCAGGTCCTGGCAGCATCCGCGTTCTAGAGCGGTCCGCATTCTGAAACGTTCCGTCTCGCCATCCAGAACGAGCCTACGGTGGCCACATCACGCGACCGTGCGAGAAGAGGAGCCGTCCGATGGCCAGAGAGACCGCCGTGTACACCCATGGGCACCACGAGTCCGTGCTGCGCTCGCACCGCTGGCGCACGGCGGAGAACTCGGCGGCGTACCTCGTGCCCGAACTCGCCGCCGGGCAGGAGCTGCTGGACGTCGGGTGCGGTCCCGGCACCATCACCGCCGACCTGGCCGCGCTCGTCGCGCCCGGCACGGTGACGGCCGTCGACGCCTCCGCCGACGTGCTGGCGGCGGCCCGCGCCACGGCCGCGGACGCGGGCCTGGAGAACGTCCGGTTCGCCGTGGCGGACGTCCACGGCCTCGACTTCGCCGACGACTCGTTCGACGTCGTGCACGCGCACCAGGTGCTGCAGCACGTGGGCGACCCGGTCCAGGCGCTGCGCGAGATGCGCCGCGTATGCAGGCCGGGCGGCATCGTCGCCGTACGCGACGCGGACTACGGCGGGTTCAGCTGGTACCCGCAGCCGCCTGCGCTCGACGAGTGGCTCGACCTGTACCGCAGGGTGGCCAGGGCCAACGGGGGCGAGCCCGACGCCGGGCGCCGCCTGCTGTCCTGGGCGCGCGAGGCCGGGTTCGCCGAGGTCACGCCGTCGGCCTCTACGTGGTTCTACGCGAGCGCCGGCGAGCGCGCCTGGTGGAGCGGGCTGTGGGCGGACCGCACCCTGGCGCCCGCCTATGCGGATCGCGTCGAGGCCACCGGCGAGGGCACCCGCGAGCAACTGGCGCGGATCGCGGATGCGTGGCGCGCCTGGGGCGAGTCACCGGACGCCTGCTTCGTCTGCACGCACGTGGAGCTGCGCTGCCGGGTGTGAGCGAAGCGATCGCCAACTAACCTGGCCCGCATGGAGATCCTCGGGACCACGCTGCGCATCTACGTCGACGACCTGGACCGGGCCGTGGTGTTCTACGAACGCCTCACCGGCGCGCAGGCGATGCGCTCGGAGCGCGGGGGCGTGTCCGTCGCCGCGGTCGGCTGCTTCCTGCTGATGAGCGGCCCGCCGGCGGAGATCGACGTGCTGCGCCGGGTGACCGCGACGATCGCGGTCAAGGACGTGGCGGACACGGCGGCCACCGTGCAGCAGGGCGGCGGTCAGGTGCTGGTGGGGCCCGTGAACAGCCCGGCGGGGCGGAACATCATCGCGCTGCACCCTGACGGCGCGGTGTTCGAGTACGTGGACCGGCAGCCTCAGCCGTAGCGCCGGGGCCGCGGCGCCGCGCGAGGAGCCCGTAGAGCACGGCGGGCACGACAAGGCCGGCGATCCAGGAGATGTCGGCGCCGCCCAGCGGTCCCACCAGCGGGCCGGTGTAGAAGCTCGTCGACAGGAACGGGAATTGCGCGGCGAGGCCGACGCCGTAGGTGACCAGCGCCGCGGCGCGCCAGCCGCCGTAGCGTCCGTGGGGGTCGGTGAGGGCGGGGATGTCGTAGCGCTCGCGGGAGATCAGGTAGTAGTCGACGAGGTTGATCGCGGACCACGGCGTGAAGAACGTCAGGAGGAAGAGCAGGAAGTCGGCGAACGAGTCGAGGAACGAGTTGCGTCCGAGGAGCGCGACGGCCGTGCCCGCGACCATGATGCAGGCGATGTACGCGCCGCGGCCGCGCTGGGAGAGCACCCGCTGCCCGCGAAAGCCGCTCACACTGGTGACGATCGACATGAAGCCGCCGTACGTGTTCAGCACGTTGATGGTCAGCTTCCCCAGGGCGATCGCGAAGTACAGGAAGGCGGCGATCGCGCCGGTGCCGCCGAGGCCGACCACGTAGCCGACCTGGTCGTCCACGAACGCGTTGCCCGCGGTCGCGGCCACCAGCACGCCGAACGTCATGGACCACTGGGAGCCGAGCGCGGTACCGCCGAGGGTCCACCAGAAGGTGGACTTCGCGCTGGTCGTGCGGGGCAGGTAGCGCGAGTAGTCCGCCACATACGGCCCGAACGCGAGCTGCCAGGACGCGGCGAGCGCCATGGCCAGCAGGAACATCGGCAGCTTGAAGTGGTCGTCGTGCAGGACGGTCGTCACGTCGATCCGGTGGAGCAGGCGGATGCCGAGGTAGACGAAGGCCAGCGCGCACACGATGCTCGCGACCCGGCCGAGCGTGTGGATGATCCGGTAGCCGACGATCGCCATCGCCGCCGTGACGACCGCGAAGATCACGATGCCTGCCACGGGGCCGAGATGCGTCAGCTTGCCGACGGCCTGCCCGGCCAGCACGGTGCCGCTGGCGAAGAAGCCGACGTACATGACGACGACGAGCACCAGCGGCACCACCGCGCCCTTGACGCCGAACTGCGCACGGGAGGAGATCATCTGCGGAAGGCCGAGGCGCGGCCCCTGCGCGGAGTGCAGCGCCATCACGGCGCCGCCGAGCAGGTTGCCGGCGAGGAGTCCGGCGAGCGACCAGACCACGTCGCCGCCGAAGATCACGGCGAGGCCGCCGGTGACCACGGTGGTGATCTGGAGATTGGCCCCGAGCCAGAGCGTGAACTGCGAGAACGCCGTGCCGTGGCGTTCCTCGTCCGGCACGACGTCGATGGATCGCCGCTCGACCAGGGAGTCCGCCACGGGCCTCTCCATTCTTCCGCTCGCCTTCTGCATATAGTCATGCAGAGTTCCGTTTCATGAATAGAAAGTCAATACCCGGGTGTCTCCGTCTCAGTTCGTGGCCGGACGCATGCGGAAGTCGTAGGCGGCCGGGAGCGGCTCGCCGGTCACCCGCTCCCACAGTTCACCGAGCGCCTCGGCGCCCTCCCTGAGGTCGGCCACCTCGAACCCCGCGTCGAGAATCTCCCTCGCCGCCGGCCGCCGCCCCTCCGCCAGCAGCAGTTCCGCCTCCGCGAGCCGGAACGCGCCGCTTTCCCGCACGTCCGCCGGCAGCCGTTCGAGCGCCGTCCTCGCCGGAGCCGGCTGCCCCGCGGCGAGCAGCGCGGCCACGGCCTCACGGACGAGCGCGGGCTCGGGAGCCGCCGCGTCGCCGACCGCCGCCGCGTACCGCTCGGCGGCCCGTCGCTGGTGCCCGCCGTGCCGATCGGCCACCGCCAGGCACCGCAGCAGCGGCCACCTCGACCCGCTCACCGCGCATGCGAGACCGCGCTCCCAGCTGCGCACGGCCTGCGCCATGTCGCCGGCATGCCACTGGGCCACACCCAGGTGGTACTCCGTGTGCGCGTCGGCGGGCGCCGTCTCCAGCATGTCCCGCCAGTGGCGGGCCACCAGGGAGGGGTACGGTGCCGCCCCCGGCTCAGGGGCGGGCAGGGCGCCCGCCGCGAGCAGCGCGGCCCACGGCTCCTGGGGCGGGCCGATGAGCTCGGGCCCGAACGGTGTGCCCGGCAGCTTGAACGCACCGCGCGCCACTTCGAGGGCGCCCCACCCCGAGCCGGTCGCAAGACGCTCGACGGGTTCCACGTCCGCGTACGGCAGCCACGCCGTGTACGCCGCCTCCACCGCGGTCCGTGGCAGCGCCTCCTCCAGGCGCGCCGCCGCCTCGGCGCACGCCGCCCGCGGGTCGGTGCCGTGCACGGCCGCCGGGTCCGTGTCGAGCGGGCCGTACGCCTCGAGCCAGCTGAACTCGCCGCCCCCTTCGAGCGGTACGTGTTCCAGCTGGGTGCGGGCGAGGCCCGCCTGGATCTCCGCGTACCCCGGCGTGCCCGGCTCGGTCAGCCACTCCTGCCAGCGCCGCCCGCCGGGTCCAGCGCCCCAGGCGAACAGCTTGCGGCCGGGCAGGCCGTCCGTGGACGTCTGGACGAGGCCGCGCCCGTCGGCACCGACCGCGGCGATCCATTTGCGCTCGCCGTCCGGCACGTCGTAGAACCAGTCCGCCGCGTACGTGCCGTCGAGTGGTCGGCGCGGCACGGGGACGCGGCGCAGGCTCCGCTCGTAGCCGTAGTGCCAAGCCTCCTCGGCCGGTACGAGCACCCGGGTTCCCGGCGCCTGCTCGACGGCCGTGTTCGACCACCAGTAGACGGGCACGGGACCGTCGTGCGGGTTGCGGATCCGCACGCCCGCGTAGAGGAAGTCCGCGTCCTCGGGCAGCCACAGGTCGACCTGGAACGGCACGTCGCGCAGCCGCTCCCACTCCCAGAGCCGCAGCATCGGGCCGCCGTCCGGCGCGGTCGCCACGGCCGCGTGCACGGGCAGGCAGGACAGCGCCGAGTGGCCGGTCGCGCCGATGTTCCACTCGATGCCGCCGGAGAACCAGGCGCCGTTCAGAGCGAAGCTCGCCGGCTGGAACACCGGGTTCCGGTAGATCAGCCGGCGTCCCGTCTCCTTGTGCACCAGCGAGTGGACCCGGCCGCCGAGCGACGGCAGGACCGTCGCACGCAGCCGGTCGTTCTCGATCACGAGTGCGTCGAGGCGGGCCGGTGTGCGCTGCCTGCCGTAGCCGTCGAGTATCCGCGCCGGCAGCGGGGAGCGCAGCGGAGCGTGGCGCGCCTGGCGCGCCATGCGGGGCGGCAGCGTGCGCAGCGTGTCCTGGTCGACGGTGTGCGCCTCGTCGAGCGGGAGGAGCGGCGGCAGTGGGTTCTCCGGCCCCACAGAAGCGGCGGGCAGGGTCAGCACGGCGCGTCGGACGGCAGTGGCCACGGCATCCTCACTTCGTATCCGTAGGCGTTGGAGCGGTTGGGACGAACCCATCGAACCGCGCGCACGCGCCGCTGACCAGGGTGCCCGCTGCCCGCCCCGGCGGGTTGCGCGGCGCCGCGCCGCCGGTCGTCGTGGGGGTTGGGCGTGGCGATTCTCCCGGCCAGGAGCTCCCGGCGGGCCGCTACGTCGTGGTGGCCTGGGCTCCGTCGAGCACGAAGTGGGCGCCTCGAACCTCGTCGGGGCGCAGTCCGCGGTGACGGCGGCGAGGGCGGCCGCGCCGACCGTATGCTGCGCGGGACCTGTGACGATCGACGAAGGGACGGCACCGCCCATGAGCGCCCAGCACACGTACCGGGTGATCGTGCGGGGCGCTTGGCGCGACCTGACGAGCACCGACCGGGAGCGGCTGCTCGCCGAGGTGGAAGCGCACGGCCTCGCGGGGCTGCGGTTCACGTCCGAGGGCTCGCTCGCCTACGACCGGACGCTGAACCACTTCAGCTACCGCTACGAGATCGTCGCGGACGCGGACGAGGGCGAGGAGATGGCCGCCCTGCTCGCCGAGGACCGCGCCGCGCACGCCCTGGCCGAGCTCGGATACGGCCACGGCGAACTGCGCTCCACCGCCACGGACATGGACACGATGAAGATCAACCGGCGGTCGCGGCGCTGATGGCCGCCAGGGCCTCGGCAGGTTCCCTGCCCGGCTGTTCTCCTTACCAGGGCACCTTGCCGTTGTCGTCGAAGAAGCCGCCTGTCGGGCACTCCCGCCCGAGCGTGGCCAGCCGCACCACGATCGCGGCGCCGTCGGCCGCGGTGCGGGTCGAGCGGTACGGCAGGCCCTTGGCGAAATCCGTGGCGCACGCTCCCGGTGCGACCGCGTTCACGAGGATGCCTTCGCGTGACAGGGCCTTCGCGTACTGGACCGTGAGCATGTTCAGCGCGGCCTTCGACACCGGGTAACCCACCGCAGCCGGTATCCGGCTCAGGTAGCAGGTGGCATCGGTCGTCCAGGTCATCGACGCGGTGCCGCTGGAGACGTTCACGATCCGCGCCGCGAACGAGCGGCGCAGCAGCGGCAGTGCCGCCTCGATCACGGTGACGACACCGAACAGGTTCGTCTCGAACACCGCCCGCACCCCGTCGAGTTGCGTCGAGCCCGGCGACTGCGCCCCGAGCTCGCCGGCGATGCCGGCGTTGTTGACCAGGACGTCCAGGCGGCCGAACCGGCCGGTGATCTCCTCGGCCGCCGCGGTCACGCCGCGCGGGTCGGTGACGTCGAGGGCGATCGGATGCGCCACGCCACCCGCCGCTCGTATCCCGGCCGCGGCCTCGGCGCCCTTCGCCAGGTCCCGGGCGCCGACCAGCACCGTCATCCCGAGTTGCGCGAACCGCTCTGCCACGGCCCGCCCGATCCCCTTGTTCGCGCCTGTCACCAGCGCGATCGTCGCTTCATCACTCATGTGTCCAGCCGACCACTCCCCGGCGCCGCGGGCCAGGACCGGCCTGGTCCCGATCGATACTCTGAGGGTATGGATGTCGAGACCCGCGAACTGCGCTACTTCGTCGCGGTCGCCGAGGAACTGCACTTCGGGCGGGCCGCCCAACGGCTCGGTATCTCCCAACCGCCGCTGTCCCGGGCGATCCGCCTGCTCGAACGCCGGATGGGGGTCGCCCTGCTGGAACGCACCAGCCGCGAGGTACGCCTCACGACGGCCGGCGAGGTGCTGCTGGCCGAGGGCCGCGGCGCGCTGGACTCGGTGGCCGCGGCGGTGCGCCGTGCGCAACGGGCGGGCGCCACCGCTCCCCGCCTGGTCCTGGCGCTCAAACCGGGCAGTGACGCCGACCTGCTGCGGCCCATGCTGGACCGCTATGCCGCCACTCCCGGCGCTGTCCCCGTCGACCTCGCCTTCAGCGTCGGCGAACGGGCCGCGATGGTCCGGGACGGCCGGGCCGACCTCGCGCTGCTGCACCGGCCGCAGAACGACCTGAGCGGCCTGGACAGCGACGACCTGCACACCGAGGGCCAGGTCGTGGTGCTTGCGGCCGCTCACCCCTTGGCCGGTCGGGCCACGGTGTCCATGGCCGATCTGCACGGCGAGCCCCAGCCCCGCTGGCCGGAGGCCCGCCCCGGCGTGACCGGCCACCCCGTCGCCGACACCGACCAGCTGCTGCAGCTCGTCCTGCTGGGCCGAATGGTCGCGGTGCTGCCGGAATCGGTCCGTGACCGTCTGCCACCGGGCACGGTCAGCCGCCCGGTCACCGACGCCGAGCCGGCCACGCTCGTGATCGCCTGGTCCCTGTCATCCGTATCCCGCCGGGTCGCCGCGTTCGTCCGCGCCGCGACCTCCGCGGGCTCGGCGGCGTTTCCTTGAGAGATGCCCCGCACGGCACGCGCCGGCCGCGGAATACGACCGGGTCAGGACTGATCAATCTGTCGGCCACGCTACTCAGGAGGCGCCGCCCGGCACCATGTCGGAGGTGATCGCCCAGCGCTCGTGGTCGCGCCACGCGCCGTCGATGAACAGGAAGTCGGGCGAGAACCCTTCGAGGCGGAACCCGGCGCGCCGCACGAGCGCGATGGACGCCGTGTTGGTGGGCTGGATGCACGCTTCGAGGCGGTGCAGCCCCAGCGGGCCGAACACCTGCCCCATCACCAGCCCGAGGCCCTCGCTCATCAGGCCGCGCCCCGCCGCGTGCGCGAAGGCCCCGTAGCCGAGCGCGCCGCCGCGCAACGCGCCCATGACAATGTTGTTGACGTTGATGAACCCGGCGATCCTGCCGTCGAAGCGCGAGCAGACGAGGAAGCCGTGGCGGTCCCGGTCGTCGCTCAGCCGGGTCGCGTACGCGGCGTAGGCATCGGGCTGGTCCGGCGGGAAGAGCCAGGGCCTGTGCAGGTGCCTGCTCTCGCGGGCCGACGCGGAGAACTCGTCGGCGTCCTCGCCGCGGAAGGGCCTGATGAAGGTGCGCTCGCCGGTGGCGAGTGCGGTGGCGGCGGCGCGGGTGTCGGGCATCGCGCCATCGTAGACCGCGATTGACGTGCGAGAACAGGGGATTTCGTCAGTCCAGGCGGATGTGCCTGACGCCCGTCAACGCCCTGCGTGCGCCGCCGAGCAGCGGGCCGTCGGTGTTGGGCCGCAGGCGCAGGCCCGCGGCTGCGGCGATCCGGTCGGCGACCGACTGCACGGGCACGTGGTCGGTCCACACGTGCTCGCGGAACTCATCGCCGCCCAGCGCTTCGAGGCAGCGGTCGAGCTGCCCCACAGCCCAGCTCTCCCGCGTCAGCGCGCCCTCCTTTCCGGTGATGTACTGCATCACCTGGCCGAGGCCGCGCTCCCGCAGCCGCCGCAGCACCGTCTCGCGCCTGGCCAGCAGCGCGAAGTGGCGTACGTCGTGGCCCGCGTCGCGCAGTCCGCCGACGATCTCCCTGAAGTAGGCGGGCTCCACCAGCGTCATCGGCGCGATCACCGTGCCGGGGTACTTCGCCAGCGTCACGTCGAGCACCTCGTGCACGCCCGCACGCCAGGCCTCCAGGTCCTGGAAGTCGCCCCGCAGTTCGGCCGGCATCATCCGCTGCAGCCCGAATCCGACGTGCTCCGGATCGCAGACGACGCTCCCGGGCAGCCGGCGCTGGATTTCGTAGGCCGTCTGCGTCTTGCCGCCGCCGAAGGGGCCGTTGATCCACAGAAGCATGGGAACGACCCTACGGCAGTGGACGCGGGGCGCACCCCGCGTCCACTGCGCGCGAACGGCCCGCGCCGCACGAATCAGGTCAGCGCGGGCACCTCGAGGGTCAGGGTCGCGGTGCCCGCGTCCAGCACGGCAGGCACCCCGAACGGCACGGTCAGGGCGGTGTCGCCGTGCCCGAACCCCATCTCCTCGACGACCGGCACGCCGAGTCCGCCGAGCCGGTCGAGGAAGACGTCGCGCACCTCCTCGTAGGGTCCGCACTCCTGCCAGGACCCGAGGCCGATCCCCGCGACACCGTCCAGCCATCCGGCGCGCAGCAGCTGGGTGAGGATGCGGTCGAGGCGGTATGCCTCCTCGCCGGTGTCCTCGATCATCAGCAGCCCGCCCGCGGCCGAGGGGCGCGCGTGCGGGGTGGCGAGATCGGCCGCGAGGAGGCTGACGCAGCCGCCCAGCGTGATGCCCCTGGCCCGGCCGGGCACCAGGGCGCGCGCCGTGGGCAGGCCGAGCGTCTGCACGGACTCGGGCTCGAACAGCGTCGCACGCAGGTGCTGCTGGCTCTCCGCGTCCTTGAGGAAGACGGCGGCGGAGGTCATCTGCCCGTGCAGGGTGGCGACGCCGAGCCGGGTGGCGAACGCCTCGTGCAGCGCGGTGATGTCGCTGAACCCCACGAACGCCTTGGGCCCGGCGGCGCGCATGGCGTCCCAGTCGAGCAGGTCGACCATGCGCTGGGCGCCGTAGCCGCCTCGTGCGCACAGCACGGCGGCCACGTCCGGGTCGCACCAGGCGGCCGTCAGGTCGCGCGCCCGGTCCGCGTCCTCGCCGGCGAGGTAGCCGAAGCGCGGGTGCCGGTCCAGCACGTGGGGCGCGACGACGGGGTCGAGGTCCCAGCCGCGCAGGATGTCCAGGCCGGCCTGGAGGCGGTCCTCGGGCACAGGGCCGCTCGGCGCGACGACGGCGACCCGGTCGCCCGGCACGAGCCGCCTCGGCCGCGTCAGCGGCGCGAGCGGGGCGTGCGCGCTCACGTGGTCAGCCCCAGCCTGGGGACGTCGTCGCGCTCGAAGCCGAACGTCTGCGCGTAGAGCGACAGTTCGGCCTCCAGGCAGCGCACCATCGTGTCCTTCCTGCGGAAGCCGTGCCCCTCGCCCTCGAACGACAGGTACGCGTGGGGGATGCCGCGCCCCGCGACGGCCGCGAGGAACCTGTCGCACTGCGCGGGCGGGCAGATCACGTCGTCGAGCCCCTGGAGCAGCAGGAACGGCGCCTTGATGGCATCGACGAGGTTGATCGGGGAACGCTCGGCGTAGCGCTCCGGGACCTCGGCGAGCGGCCCGATCAGCGATTCGAGGTACTGGGACTCGAAGTCGTGGGTCTCGTCGGTGGCCCACCCCGCGAGGTCCAGGATCGGGTAGCTGATGGAGCCGCACGCCCAGACATCGCGCGCGAGTGACGACGTCAGGGACGCGGCAGTCGTCCACCCGCCCGCGCTGCCGCCGCGCACGGCGAGCCTCGCGCGGTCCGCCGAGCCCTCCGCGGCAAGCGCGAGGGCGACCGCCGCGCAGTCCTCGACGTCCACGACGCCCCACTGCTCGCGCAGCCGGTTGCGGTAGGTGCGCCCGTACCCGGTGGATCCGCCGTAGTTGACCTCGGCGACGCCGATGCCGCGCGAGGTGAAGTAGGCGATCTCCAGGTCGAGCACGAGGGGCGTGCGGCTGGTGGGCCCGCCGTGCACCCAGATGACGTACGGCGGCAGCTCCCCCTCGGGTCCTGTGACGTCCGGGTGGTGCGGCGCGTGGACGTGCGCGTGGATCTCCCGCCCTCCTGGGCCGGTGAAGACGCGCTCCTCGCCGGGTGAGAGGTAGGCGGGGTCGACGGCGTCGCGGTGTGCGGAGCCGATCACGCGCGCTTCCAGGGAAGCGGCGTCGACCTCGACGATCTCGGCCGAGGTGCGGGAGCTCGCCGCGAGCCCGACGACGGTGTCCCCGTGCACCGCGAGCGTGGACGACCACTCGGTCCAGGGGCCCGGCACGCCCGTCAGGGTGCCGGCCGCCGGATCGAGCACGCCGAGCGCGTTGGTGCCCGTGCCGTGGACGACGGCGATCCTGCCGCCGGGCAGCGGCGCGAACCACTGCATGCCGATGCGCCACAGGGCGCCGCCGAACTCCTCCTCCCGCGCGGGCAGCAGCGCGACGGAGCGGGCGCGTGCGTCGGCGAGTCCGTCCGCGGGTACGCGGCGCAGCTCCCACCAGCCGCCGGGGTCGGACGCGTACAGCAGCGAGCCGTCCTCGGCCCAGGCGACCTGGCAGACGGCCTCGTCGGGGCCGCCCAGCACGGTGGCCGCGCCCGTGAAGGGGCCGTCCGTGCCGGGTACGCCGGCGAGGACGACCTCGGTGCCGTCCCACGGCATGCGGGGGTGGTCCCAGGCGATCCAGGCGGCGCGCCGCCCGTCGGGCGACAGCTGCGGCCCCGTGACGAAGCGGTGGCGCCCGTCGGACAGTTCACGCACCGCGCCGCGGTCCTCCGCGGCCGAGCCGTCGAGCGGCACGGCGACGACGGCACGGCGCACATCGGTCGGCGCGGGCCCGGTGAACTCCTCCATCACGCACCAGGCCTCGCCGCGCTCCGGCAGGATCCTCAGGTCCGCGAAGCGCAGCCCGCCGCCGACGGACGACAGCGGGGTGAGCGGGCGCGGCTGCCCGTCGCCGTCCGGCTCGTACGCGTAGAGGCGCTGGTCGGCGAAGTGGGTGAAGACGACGAGCGGGCCGCCGGCGGCGCGCGGTGTGCCGGCCCAGGGCAGGCCGCCGTACTCGATGACGCGGCTGCGCACGTTCCACGGCGCGGGCAGCACCGATTCCTCGGTGCCGTCGGCGCGCCTGCGCACGAGGGCGCGCCTGCCGCCCTCGGCCGGGCGCGGCGCGGTCCACCAGACCTCGTCGCCGACGGTGCCGAGGTACTCGGGCCTGCCGTCGTGGGAGGCGGCGAGCGCCGCGTCGATCGGGGACGGCCAGGTGCCGTACTGCGATGCGGTGGCCATGTACGGCTCCTTCACGCGGTCTTGAGGTAGTGGTCGAGGACGCGGACGCCGAAGTGCAGCGCGGAGACCGGTACGCGCTCGTCCACACCGTGGAAGAGCGCGTCGTGGTCGAAGCCCTTGGGGAGCTTGAGGGGCGCGAAGCCGTAGCCGGTGATGCCGAGGCGGGAGAACTGCTTGGCGTCGGTGCCGCCCGACATGCAGTACGGAACGGTGTGGCCCTCCGGGGCGAACCGCTCGACTGCGGCGCGCAGCTTGGCGAACGTCGGCGAGTCGACGGGTGCCTGCAGGGCGACCTCGCGGTGCGCGAACTCCCAGTCCACGTCGGGACCGGTGAGCCGGTCCATGGTGGTGATGAGCTCCTCGTCGCCCCCCGGCACCATGCGGCCGTCGACCATGGCGGTCGCGTGCCCCGGGATCACGTTGACCTTGTAGCCCGCGTCCAGCATGGTCGGGTTGGCGCTGTTGCGGACAGTCGCCTCGACGAGTTCCCTGGCCGGGCCGATCCGGTCGAGCAGCGCGTCGATGTCGAAGCCCTCGGTGCCGAAGCCCGTCTCGACGCCCTGGAGCGCGGCGAGTTCCTCGAGGGCGGCGCGTACGGTCGGGGTGATCCGCAGCGGCCACTCGTAATCGCCGATCCTGGCTACGGCTGCCGCGAGGCGGCTGACCGCGTTGGCGTCGTTGGCCTTGGAGCCGTGTCCCGCCCTGCCGTGCGCGGTGAGGCGCATCCAGGCGGTGCCGCGCTCACCCGCCGCGATCGGGTAGAGCTCGAGGCCGCCCGCGTGGTGGGTGTACGCGCCGGATTCGCTGATGCCCTCGGTGCAGCCCTCGAAGAGCTCGGGGTGGTGGTCCGCGAGGAAGCCGGAGCCGTCCTCGGCGCTGGCCTCCTCGTCGGCGGTGAACGCGATGACGATGTCGCGGCGCGGCCTGATCCCGTGGCGGGCCCAGGCGCGGACCACCGTGAGGATCATGGCGTCCATGTTCTTCATGTCGACGGCGCCGCGCCCCCACACCACGCCGTCGCGCACCTCGCCGGAGAACGGGTGCACGCTCCAGTCGGCGGGCTCGGCGGGCACGACGTCGAGGTGGCCGTGGACGAGCAGCGCGTCCGCCGACGGGTCGGTTCCGGCGATCCGCGCGACCACGTTGCCGCGGCCCCTGGTGCGCTCAAGCACGACCGGTTCGAGTCCGGCCTCGGCGAGGTGGGCGGCGGCGTACTCGGCGGCGGGACGCTCCTGGCAGTCGCCGCCTCCCCTGTTGGTGGTGTCGATGCGGATGAGCTCGGAGGTGAACGCGGTCACCTCGTCGAGCGCCTTGCCGTCGATGGGGTCGACCACGGGGGTCCCGGTCTCAGCCATACTGCTCCTCCACGGCGGATGAGGCGATTGTGGTGACGGCCTTGAAGGTGCGGATCGCCTCGTACATCGTCGGGGACGTGTAGGAGACGCGCCGCTCGCCGCTCGGGGCCACGCCGGGCACGACCGTCGAGGCGTCGGCCAGGTGGGCGGCGTCGAACTCGAGATCCACCGTGAACGGGCCCCCGTCGACGGGCTCGTGGCGGTGGGCGAGCGCGGCGGCCTCCTTGGCGGCGGACCTGATGTCCGCGGCGGTGCGCTCGGGTGTGCGGCAGACGGCCGCGTAGCGCGACACGTGGTCCTTGACGGCGACCTTGCGGGCCGCGGGCGCGTAGCCGTCGGCGTCGACGCAGGTCAGGTCGTCGCCGGTGACGAGCACGACGGGGACGCCGTACTCGGCGACGACGTGCGCGTTGAGCAGGCCCTCACTGGCCCTCTTGCCGTTCAGCCACACTCCGGTGATGGAGTTGGCGAGGTAGGTGTGGGCGAGTACGCCCTCCGTGCCCGCGGCCGTGTGGTAGCCGACGAAGGCGATGGCGTCGACGTCGCCGTGCTGTACACCCTCCACCATGGAGAGGGACTTGTGGCGGCCCGTCAGCATCTGGGCGCGGCTGTCGAGCCGTTCCAGCAGGAGGTTGCGCATGGACCAGTGGGCCTCGTTGATGAGGACCTCGTCGGCGCCGCCGTCGTAGAAGCCGAGGACCGCGGCGTTCACGTCGGAGGTGAACAGCGCCCGGCAGCGCTCCCACTGCGGTGTGCCGGGCAGGACGTCCGCCGGCCAGGTCACACCGGTCGCACCCTCCATGTCGGCACTGATGAGGATCTTCAAGAACCGCCCCATTCTCCCAGGCCAGTGGGGCCGTGACCCACCGACGTCGTTGTCGAACGCGTCAAGTAGAACACTCGCGCGCCCGCACGGCGCACACCGGCCCCGCACGGCGGTGTGCGCCGTGCGAGGCCGGTGCGTGGCTCCTGGGAGCGTGGGTCTATGCCTCGGTCCAGCCGTGGTCGGCGGCGAGCTTCCCGAGGTGGCGTCTGATCGCCACGATCTGCTCGGCGGTGATGCCGGGCGCGGCGGCGAGCAGGGCCTCGGTGACCTCCTCGGTGAACTCGCGGGGCGACAGGACGTCGCAGAGTCCTTCGTCCGCGGCCGAGCGCGGCGCCTGGCGGACGGGGGCCCCGGCGGGCGTGTCGTCGTCCAGCACGCTGACGCGGGCGGCCTTGAGGCCCTTGTCGCCGTTCTCGATGTCGAACTCGACGTTCACGCCGGGACCGACCAGGGACTTGTCCACAACGAGGTCGTTCACGTGCAGGAAGACGTCGTCACCGCCGCCGCTCGGGGCCACGAAACCGTAGCCGCGGACCGTGTCGAAGCGGATGACCTTGCCCGTTGCCACCATGCACCCCATCACTCAACCCCAGCCATGTGACCCGCCCGCGGATCACCGCGCGCCCGCCACCCGGCGTCACGCTACCGCACCCTGTGTCGAGGATGAAGGCAGCCGGTGCGCAGGTCCCGCCGGGGAGCGCTGGTGCCGCTCCCCGGCGGATCGTGTCACCTGTGCGTGCCTGCGCGACGGCGCAGGCCCACCGCCGTCGCCGCGGCCACCACCAGAGCGGCGCCGATGCCGGCCGCGGTCCACGGGAGCGCGCCCGCGCCGTCGTCCGTGGACATCCGCATCGCCGCGTCCTGCGCCCGCAGGCCGGTGATGTGCGTCTTGACGGGCCGCACCTCCTGCAGCGGGCCGACGGAGCGCACTGAGCCGTCGCTGTTCAGCAGCGTCTGCCGGTTGTTGGGGTGGCGGAAGTCGAACATGGACAGCAGGCTGCCCGCGCGCCGGTCGAAGGAGTGGTCGCCGATGTCGCGCGTGCCCCAGTTGTGCTCGATGAAGCGGATGATCGACGCCTGCTCCGTCCTCGTGTGGTCGATGTGGTTGACCTTGCTGTACGGCGAGATCACGAGCAGCGGCTGGCGGGCGCCGGGCCCGCAGCGGTCCTGGTAGCCGCCGGCGGCAGCCGGGCCCGCCTGGCACATCGGGCTGTCCGTCGCCTTGCCGGTGGACGACACCGTGGAGTCCTTGGAGCCGTTCGTCACGGGGGCGGTGACGTGGTCGTACCAGCCGTCGGAGTCGTCGTAGGCGATCACGACCGCGGTGTCCTTCCACTGCGGCGAGCGCTGGATCCTGTTGATCTGGCCGACGAGGAAGTGCTGCTCGTCGATCGGGTCGGAGTAGCCGGCGTGGCCGTCCTGGTAGGCGGGTGCCTTGAGGAAGCTCACGGCGGGCAGCCGTCCCGCTCCGAGCGCCGCGTCGAAGTCCGTCAGGTCGTAGTTGTGGTTGGCGCGCCCCGCGTGGCCGATCTCGGCGACGCTCCTCGGCGCGAGGTGGTGCGGGTTGGCCGTGGAGGCGTAGTACTGGAACGGGTCGTGGTGCGGGCTGTAGTCGACGGCCGAGGCGCCGCCCACGTTGGCGTGCGTGGTGCCGGCGCACTTGGCGTAGTGGCCGTCCTGGCCGTCCCACGGGGTGCTCGGCCTGAAGCCGCCCTGGAACCAGCCCCAGCTGATGCCCTTCTCGTTGAGCCGGTCGCCGATGTTCTTGCCCGTCAGCATCGCCAGCGAGCTCTTGCTGGTGTGGTCGGTGTCGGAGCAGTCGTCGAAGGCGGGGTCCGGGTCGGTGATGAGGGTGCCGACGCCGTGCGCGTCGGGCGAGGCGACCGCGGCGGGGTCCGGCTTCGCGGTGCGCTTCGGGTGCTCGGTCGACGAGGTGGGGTCGGTGGAGACCACGCCGTGCGTCTGCCCCGAGACGAGCTCGATCGCGCCGGGCGTGGAGGGGCCGTACGCGGAGCCGAACGAGTTGTCGCTCAGCGAGTAGTGCTGCGCGTAGTTCCACAGGGCGGTGACGGTGTTGCCGTCGTAGTAGTCCATCACGACACCGGGCTCGTAGAACAGGTTGCCCGAGCACCGGCCCGAGTCGGTGTTCTGCACGAACTTGTCGGCCTTGCCGCCGTCGTAGGCGTACTGCTCGCGGTCGTAGTCGTGGCGCTGGTCGCAGGTGACTGCCTGGCCGGGGCCGAGCCGCTTGGGCGCGTACTGGTTGGGGTTGTGGTGGAGCAGGTGCGCCGTGCGCAGGTTGTCGATGGACTTCGGCGTGTGGCGCGAGGCCTTGAAGGGCGTGCCGTCCTCACCCGTCGCGTACGGGTACGTCGCGAAGTAGTGGTCGAACGAGATGTTCTCGTCGAAGAGGACGACCAGGTGCTTCACCGGCGTGGCGGTGCGTGCGCCGTGCCCGTGCCCGCTCGCGTCCGCGTGCGCGGGGCCGGCCGCCCCCAGCACGGCGAGTGCGGCCACCCCCGCCCACGCGCACCATCGACGGGGGCGCGCTGTCCTGCCTGTACGGCCCATTCCGATGACCCTCCGATCGTTGCGGGTGACGCATGGACACCATGCTGGTGAACGCGGGCAGTCTGGCGGATGTACGGCGCCATATCCAGACGCCGTACCGCGTTCGGCGCTCCTTCCCTCCCGCCGCGCACGGCCGTCACCCGGCGGAAACCGCCCCCTGCCTGCGGTTGACATGTCCAGCTACGGTTGTGGTGTTGGGGCACCACGCATCCCGCCGGCCTCTGGAGTGTCGACATGCCGATCTCTCGCCGCGCTCTGCTCTCCTCGCTCCCCGCGGGCGCCCTGCTGGCCGCAGCGGGCCCCGGCGAGGCCCGGGCGCTGTCCCCGGCGGCAGGCGGCGAGGCCGCGGGCGGCGCGACGGCGGCGGGCGATCCGGCCACCGTCCTCGCCAGTACCGTCGCGCTGCTCGCCGGCACCGCCGAGAGCAACGCGCGCGCCGAGGCCGCGAAGAAACTCGCCGCCGTCGAGGCCACCGCGCGCTCCCGGATCGCCGCGCTGGACGCGGCCGGGACGGCCGAGCTGTTCCACGGGCTGCCGCTCGGCACCAGCGACACCGCCCTGACCAAGTCCTTCCAGTACCTCTGCGAGATCGCCCTCGCCACCCGGCTGCCGGGCCCCGCGGGCACGGGCCTGCGGGGCGACACCGCGGTGCAGCACCGCGTGATCGACGGGCTGGCGCGCCTGTACGACGACTACTACGGCGACCAGTCGAAGGGCTACTACGGCAACTGGTACAACTGGGAGATCGGCATCTCGGCCCAGGTCAGCCGCACCCTGGTGCTGCTGGAGCGCCAACTCGCCGGCTACCGCCCCGGCCTCGCCGCGTCCTACGTCGCCGCCATGGACGGCTACCTGCGCCACGGCAAGGACGGCGACGTCGACCTCGACTCGCGCTTCCACACCGGCGCCAACCTCGCGGACATCACCACCGACCGGATCCTCCAGGGCGCCGTCCTCGGCGACTCCGCGCGCATCTCCAAGGCCGTCGGCGACCAGTTGACGGTGCTCGCCACCATCGACCCCTACCACCTGCGCCACCAGGTGACGGACGGCTTCTACGCGGACGGCTCCTACCTCCAGCACGCCTCCGTCGCCTACACCGGCTCGTACGGCAGGGACCTGCTCTCCAGGATCGCCGACACCGTCGCGATCCTCGGCGGCTCCGGGTACCTCGACACCGGCGCCGTCTCGGGCGTCGCACGGGGATGGCTGGCGCACTCGTTCGCCCCGGTGATCTTCGAGGGGTGGATGATGGAG
Source organism: Streptomyces sp. NRRL F-5126 (assembly GCF_000721265.1). Lineage (GTDB taxonomy): Bacteria > Actinomycetota > Actinomycetes > Streptomycetales > Streptomycetaceae > Streptomyces. The sequence goes on from NZ_JOFZ01000003.1 coordinate 63,586, forward strand.
ATCGTCAAGGGACGCGGCGTCTCCCGCACCACGTCCGGGTACGCGGACACGGCCGCCGTCGTGGAGGCCGCGGTGGTGCTCAGCGCCTCCGCGAGGGGAACCGACGCGACGGCTCTCAAGGGGTACGTGCGCTTCCTGCACGAGGCCTCGCCGGTGGCCGTCGACCCCGCCGCGTTCGCGTCTCCGCTCACCGTCGTGCGCTACGCGGACATCCTCGCCGACTCCTCCGTGCCGGCGGCGGACCTGGCGGCCGGCTCCGTCAACGCCGCGTTCTGCGCGATGGACAGGACGGTCCACCGGCGCCCCGGGTTCGCGTTCGCCCTCGCGCGCTCCTCGTCGCGGGTGAGCGCGTACGAGTACATGAGCGGCGAGAACCTGATGCCCTGGTTCCAGGGCGACGGGGCCCACTACCTCTACCTCACGGGACAGGACCAGTCGCGGTTCTTCGGCGCCGACCACTTGACGGCCGTCTCGCCCTACCGCCTCGCCGGCGTCACCGCGCCCGTCGAGACGCGGCGCACGGTGCCCGAGCTGTACGGCACGCAGTGGTACGACAACCCGGCGGCCGGGTTCACGTCGTCCTCCGAGTCGCAGAACACCTACGTGTACTTCCCACGCACCACGGCGCTCTGGTCGGGCGGCGCGAGCCTCGACGGCTACGGCGCGGCCGGGCTCGTCCAGGGGCAGCACGCCGACTACGCGGCGAAGCTGGCGGGTGAACTGCCGGGCGACTTCGTCGCCTACCGGGGCGCGGAGGCCACCAAGTCCTGGTTCATGCTGGACGAGGAGATCGTGGTGCTCGTCGCGGGGGCGGGCGACCGGGCGGGACGCGCGGTGTCCACCACGCTGGACACCCGGATCGCGGACCCGGACTCCGACGTCGCCCTCACCGCGCGCCGCCGCGACCACAGGCCCTTCTCGCCGGACGACCGGCCCGCGCCCCTGGAGTGGCTGCGGTACGCGGACGAGACGGCGAACGCGGCAGTCGGCTACGTCTTCCTCGACGGCCCCTCCCCCACCGCCGGCCTCGAGACGGTCACGCACAGCAGACGCCTCGTGCGGGCGGCCAACCCCGACACGCCCGTCACCAAGCAGGTGTTCTCCCTCTCCTACGAGCAGCCGGCGGGCGCGCCGCTCCTCACGGCCGCGCACGTCCTCGTGCCGCACGCAACCGAACGCGCCCTGGCCGCGTACCGCGCGCGCCGCGAGGTGGCCGTCCTGGCCAACACCGGGCGCGTGCAGGCGATCGAGCACCGCGGCCTCGGTCTGACGGCGGTGAACGTGTTCGCCCCGGGCACCCACCGCGCCGCCGGAGTCAGCGTCGAGGGACCCGCCTCCGTGCTCGTGCGCAGGACGCGCCGGGGCGGCGGCGTCAGCGTCGCGCTGGCCGACCCCACCACGCGGCGCGACCGGGTGGAGGTCGTCCTGCGGGGCCGTCCGCTCGATGCGGTCACGGCGGACGAGGGGGTCCGGGTGTCGCGCGTTCCCGGCGGCACGCGCGTCGTGGCCGACACGCGGCAGGCCTACGGCAGGAGCCTCACAGCGACGCTGCGTTGACGGCGCACGCACGCCCCGCCTGGCGCGGCACCTGGCGCACCGGCGTGAGCGGAACCTGATGGTGGCTGAACTCCAGTACCGGGTAGCCGAGTTCCAGTACACGGGCGGTGATGCGCGCTGCCTCGGACCGGCTCATCGCCGGCATGATGGACGGCAGCCTCTCGGCGAGCCCGCGCCCGTCGGGGAAGCGGGTGTGGCGCGCGAAGCCCGGCATGACGCGCGGGCCCGACGGCGACACGGGCGATCCGCCGCGCGTCAGCCCGCGGCCGTCGGCGGCCAGTACGAGGTGGCCGCGGGCGGCGCCCAGCGGGTAGGTCCACCACAGGATGTCGGTCCTGGCGCCGTCGGGCGCGTGGACGGTCGCGCGCCCCGCGGCCGGGTGGGCGGGTGCGCGGGTCCCGCCCGCGCCGTGGGCGGCGGCATCGTGGGCACGGGAGGGCTCGGCGGCGGCGAGGCCCCCGGAGACCGGCATCAGGTCGCCGCCGAGCCGGCCCACGGCCTCGGGCGCGGAGTGGCCGAAAAGCTGCCGTGCCCCTGCCGACCAGTGCGACACGATGCCGTGCCGGTCCACGACGGCCACGCCGAGCGGTATCCGCCCGGCCGCGGCGATCCGGTGCGGCAGAGCCGGCGGAAAACCACTGTCCATGGGGAGAGGACTCCTTCCGTGCCGCCGTCGTCCGCGGCCCTGCCCACCACGGTACGGCCCTGGCCGGGCCCTTTGTGGGGCAATCGGGGAAGAGGTGTCCGGCCTCTGACCAGCCGTCGGCTTGACTGAATTTCAGTCAAACCCCCGCCCGGCCGCTTCAGTCCTCGTGTCCCAGCTGGAGGTCGCGCTCCGTGCGTCCGCCGCCCGCGACCTGGAGCACCGTGGCGACCGGCGGGTAGCCCGCCGCGATCACCGTGTACTCGCCGGACGACAGGTCGACGAAGCGGAACGTCCCGTCGGGCCCCGTGGTGAGCGTGTCGACGACGTTGCCTGCCGCGTCGAGCAGGGTGACGCGTGCGTCCTCGACGGCGCGCCCGCCTGCCGCCCGCACCGTACCGCGCAGCACCGCGCCGCCGGCGAGTTCGACGTCCTGCCGGGTCTCGCGGGACGACTGCACGCTCACCGGCAGGGCGGCGGGCCTGAAGGCGGGCGCGCTCGCGGCGAGGGTGTACTCCCCCGCGACGAGCTCCCCGATCACGTACATCCCCTCACGTCCGCTGCGGGTGGAGGCCACGACCTCGCCGCGCACGTCGGTGAGGGTGACGGCGGCATCGCGAACGGGGGTGCCGTCCGCGGTGACCACCGCGCCCGCGAGCCGCCCGGCGCCGCCGAGCACCACGTCCAGGTCGACGGGGCGGTCCCCCACGGTCACCGTGACCGCCTGCGGCTGGTGGCCGCCTGCCGCCGCGATCATCACGTACGAGCCCGCGCCCGGCACGGTCAGCGCGTAGCGGCCCTCCTCGCTGCTCGCGCCCCGGCCGATCTGCCGGCCTTGCACGTCGATGAGGGTGAGCGCGGCGCGCGGCACCACCGTGCCGTCGTAGTGCTGGACGGTGCCGCAGACCGCGACCCCGCCGCCGTGGACGGGTGCCGACACGGTGGGCGCGGGAGCGGCGTACATCTGGGGCTGCTGCCCGGGCGCGGCGTTGCGCGCGGCGGGGATGTCGGCGGGCTCGACGGTGGGGGCGTTGTGGGACACCAGCGGTTTCTCCTTGAGGAAGAAGGCGATCAACAGGCCGAGGACGAGCACCGGCACGAGGTAGAGGAAGATCCGCGGCATGGCGTCCGCGTACGACTCGACGTACGCGTCGCGCAGCGCGCGCGGCAGCGCGTGGACCATCTGCGGCGTGATGGACTCGGCGTTCGGCAGGCCGCCGCCCGAGGGAAGCCGGTGGGCGAGTGCGTCCGTGAGGCGGCCGGCGAACAGAGTGCCGAAGACGGCGGCGCCGACGCTGCCGCCGATCTGGCGGAAGTAGTTGTTGGCGCTGGTGGCGGTCCCGAGGTCGGCGGGGCGCACGGAGTTCTGCACGGCGAGCACCAGCACCGGCATCACGAGACCGATGCCGACGCCGAGCACCGCCTGCGCGGCGCCGGTGGCGAGGTGCGAGGTGTGGGCGTCGAGGCGGGAGAGCAGCCACATGCCGACGGCGGAGACCGCGCTGCCCAGTACCGGATAGATGCGGTAGCGCCCGGTGCGGCTGATCAGCTGCCCCGAGACGACGGAGGCGATGACGACCCCGCCCATCATGGGCAGCATCAGCAGCCCGGAGCCGGTGGCGCTGACGCCGTCGACCATCTGGAGGAAGGTGGGCAGGTAGCTGGCCGCGCCGAAGAGCGCGACGCCGATGACCGCGCCGATCAGGCCCGACACGTTGAAGACGGCGTCGCGGAACAGCCTGAGCGGGATGATGGGTTCGGCGGCGAACCGCTCCACGACGATGAACAGCACAGCCGCCCCGAGCGCGCCCGCCCCCAGGCCGAGGACCACGCGCGAGCCCCAGGCGTACTCGGTGCCGCCCCAGCTGGTGAGCAGCACCACACAGGTGGAGGCGGCGGTCAGCAGCAGCGCGCCCAGCACGTCGAGCCTGGCCTTGGTGGTGCGCTTCGGCAGCTTCAGTACGAGCGTGACGACGGCGAAGGTGACGAGCCCGAAGGGGACGTTGAACCAGAAGCACCAGCGCCAGGTGGCGTGATCGGTGAAGAACCCGCCGAGCAGCGGCCCCGCGACGGACGCGAGACCGAACGCGCCGCCGATGAGGCCCATGTACCGGCCGCGTTCGCGGGGCGGCACGATGTCGCCGATGATCGCCTGCACGCCGATCATCAGGCCGCCCGCGCCGACGCCCTGAAGGGCGCGGAACGCGATCAGCTCGTTCATCGAACGCGACCAGCCGCAGAGGGCGGAGCCGATCACGAAGACGATGATCGCGAACAGGAAGACGCCCTTGCGGCCGAACAGGTCGCCGAGCTTGCCGTAGACGGGGAGCCCGACCGTGGACGTCAGGAGGTAGGCGGTGATCGCCCAGGACATCCGGTCGAGCCCGTGCAGGTCGCCGACGATCTTCGGCAGCGCGGTCGCCACGATCATCTGGTCGAGCGCGGCGAGCAGCAGCGCGAGCATCAGGCCGACGAAGACGAGGCGTACCCGGCGCGGGTCGAGCGCCGCACGGTCCTGGGCCTGTTCGCCGGCGTGCGCCGGCGCGGGTTCTGGCTGCGCGGCCGCCGCGGGTACCTGTGCCCTCGCGGTTTCGGGCGCGGGCATGTGACCGTGCCCGGCGTCGTCCGCCGCGTCCTTCACCAGAGTGGTCGTGCCGCCCACGTACTGCTCCCCTCGTCACACCTGCGCGGCGTCATTCTTCGCATTGCGCGCCAAGCGGGAGCAAGCGAATGAAGTGACCCCGAAACGGGGGACGAGGGGGGCGCGTTGCCCGTTCAGGCGTGCGCCGGGGCGCCCATCAGGGGCTTTCTCCGGGGCGCGCGCCGAGGGAGTGTCACGAGATCCCGGCGGGAAATCCACCCGTATCGGTGACTCGGGCGACTACCGCGCTGACCGGGGGTGCTCAGGCGGAGGCGCCGCCCGGGGCCTTGTTCTCGGCGACCTGCGCCAGCTTGGCCAGGACCTGGTCGTAGATCGCGGCGAGGCCCTTGGGCGCGAAGGTGCGCTCGAAGAAGCCGCCGACGCCGCTCGCGCCGTCCCAGACCGTGGTGACGACGGCCTTCGAGCGGCCCTCACCCGCGGGGGTGACCACCCAGGTGGTGACCATGGAGGAGTTGCGGTCCTTCTCGACGAGCTGGCCGTCGGACGGCTCGGTCACCTCGAGCAGGCAGTCGCGCACCCGCTTCTTGGTGGCCTGGAGCTTCCAGTGCACCAGCGTGCCGTCACCGTCGCCGCCCTCGCGCACCTGGTACTCGCTGAAGTTCGCGGGCAGCAGCGTGGGCCGCGTGTCCTTGTAGTCGGCCAGCGCGTCGAACACGTCTTCCGCCTTCGCCGCGATGACCCGCTCCGTCGTGGCTTCGACCTGCGCCATGGCTGTTCCTCCAGCAGTCGGTTCCTGGGTGGGACGCCGCCAAGCCAACCACCCGCGCACCCGCGGCCCAAATCGGGGTCGCGCTCGCCGGATGCGGGATACGGCATGTCACCCGCACGATCAAGGGAACATTTGTTCTATTCTCGTTCCAGCACTACCGAGGAGGACCTCATGCGCTGGGACAATCTGGCCGACGGACCCGCCGCGGACGCGCCCGGTTCCACCGCGGGCGGGGCAGGCGGGCCTGCCCCGCTCTTCGCCACGAGCGCGGTCACGACGAGGACCTTCGACACCCCTGAGTTCGCGGGAATCACGTTCCACGAGGTCAGGGCCAGGTCGATCCTCAACCGGGTGCCGGGCGCGTCCCGGATGCCGTTCGACTGGACGGTGAACCCGTACCGGGGCTGCTCGCACGCGTGCGTCTACTGCTTCGCACGCAAGACCCACAGCTACCTGGATCTCGACACGGGCGAGGGCTTCGACTCCCAGATCGTGGTCAAGATCAACGCCCCGGAGCTGCTGCGCAGGGACCTCGCGTCGCCGCGCTGGCAGGGCGCGCACGTCGCCATGGGCACGAACGTCGACTGCTACCAGCGCGCCGAGGGCCGCTACGGCCTGATGCCCGGCATCATCTCCGCGCTGCGCGAGAGGGCCAACCCGTTCTCCATCCTGACCAAGGGCACGCTGATCCTCCGGGACCTCGACCTGCTGAGGGACGCCGCGCGCGTGTGCGACGTCGGCGTGTCCGTCTCGGTCGGCTTCACCGACGCGGAGCTGTGGCGTGCGGTGGAGCCGGGCGCCCCCGCGCCCGAGCGCCGGCTCGACGTGGTGCGGTCGCTGGCCGGGATCGGCGTGGACTGCGGGGTGCTGATGGCGCCCGTGCTGCCGTTCCTCGGCGACAGCCCGGACCAACTGCGGGCGACCGTACGGGCGATCGCCGCGGCCGGCGCTTCCTCCGTGACCCCGCTGACGCTGCACCTGCGGCCTGGCGGGTCACGCGAGTGGTTCATGGCGTGGCTGCGCGGCCGGCACCCCGGGCTGGTGGACCGCTACGAACGGCTGTACGCGGGCGGCGCGTACGCGCCGAAGTGGTACCAGCGCCGGGTCACGAGGGCGGTGCACGAGCTGACCGACGCGTACGGGATAGGACCGCGCGGCCGCTCCCCGCGCGGCACATCCGCGGCCGCCGGGCGCGCCGGTGATGTCACGGCCGTACCGGAGCCGGGGCCGGGGTCGGGGCCGCAGCAGCTGACCCTCCTGTGACGCGCCGGTCCGCGCGAAGGGCGCCGAAATCCCGTGGAGGTCCGGCGGCCGCGTCGGTGAGGATGGCCCGATGAGCCGTCTCACACATCTCACCGCACCGGAGGGCGTCGCGCCCGGCAGCGGTTACAGCCACGTCGTCATGGGTTCCGGCACCTTCGTCGCCGTTTCGGGCCAGTGCGCCTTCGACGAGCAGGGCCGCGTCGTCGGGGAGGGCGACCCGGCCGCCCAGGCGCGGCAGGTGTTCGAGAACCTGCGCCGCTGCCTGGCCGCCGCGGGCGCCGATTTCACCGATGTCGTCAAGCTGACCTTCTTCGTGACGGACGTCGCACACCTGCCCGCCGTCCGGGCGGCGCGTGACGCGGTGATCGATCCGGCACGGCCGCCGGCGAGCTCCGCCGTGCAGGTGGCGGCGCTGATACGGCCGGAACTGCTGGTGGAGATCGAGGCGTTCGCCGTGGTCGGCGGGGACGGCCGGTGACCGCGCGCGCCGTCCCGTCCGCCGCGGAAGGCGGCGTGCACTCCCCCGCAGGCGTCCGCGTACGCGCGATGGGGTTCGGCGACTGCGCGGCGGTGGCCGCGGTGCGCGTGGGGGGCTGGCGGTTCGCGTACGAGGGGATGATGCCGCGCGCGTTCCTGGAGGCGATGAGCGTCGAGGCGGACACCGCCGTGCGGCGTGCGCAGTTCCTCGCGGCCGGTGACCGGGTCGTCAACCTCGTCGCGGAGCGTGCGGGAGAGGTGGTCGGCTGGGGTTGCTGGGGGCCGGCCAGGGACGAGGACGCCCCGGCGGGCACGGCGGAGTTGTACGCGCTCTACGTGCGGCCCGGCCACGTCGCGAGCGGCGTGGGGCGGGCTCTGATGGCCGAGGTGGTGGCTCGGGCCGTGGACGCGGGCTCCGCGCGCATATGGCTGTGGGTGGCGGCCGGCAACGCACGGGCGCGCCGCTTCTACGGACTGGCGGGGTTCGCGGCCGACGGCGCGGGGAGTTCGCAGGAGTACGCGGGGGTGCCGGTGCCAGAGGTGCGTTACGCGAGGGAGTTGAGCGCGCGGCCCGCGGCAGCCGCCAGCCGCGGATGACCGAGCGCGGCGCGCAGCACGGGCGCGGCGCGGCGGTCTCCCAGTGCGCCGAGTCCCTCCACGCAGGCGAGCGCGACGCGCCAGTGCGGCTCGCCGGGAGCCAGCAGCCCGTCGAGAGCCGTGATCAGTGCCGGTACGGACTCGGGCGCGCGCAGCCGCGCCAGCAGGCGCACGGGGTGCAGGGCGTAGGCGGTGCGCAGCGGGTTGGTGGCGAGCGCGGCGGCCGCGCGCGGGGTGCGCGGGTCGCCGAGCCGCGCGAGGGCGTGGGAAGCGGCGACGCAGCGCTCGGGGTCGCGGTGGTTGAGCAGCAGGACCAGCGCTTCGAAGGCGCGCGTGTCCCGGGCGCAGCCGAGCCGGTAGGCGGCGATCTCGCGTGCCCAGAGCGGCTGTCGGGGCGCGACGAGGACGGTGGCGAGCTTTTCGGCGTCACGGGTGCGCAGCAGGTCGTCGCAGGTGGACGAACCCCGTGACTCCTCGCGTACCCGGTCGGCGAGGTCGAGGAAGTCGGCGTCCGAGGCGTCCGTACCGTCCAAGGCGTTCATGTGCCGTGAGCGTATCCGTGGCCGGCGGGTGGCGCAGGGCACACGGGGAAGTCCGGCGCCGGGGTCTGGCGCGCTCGTTACCGGTCGGTTAACCTCAAATGAGCGGGCGGCCGGTGACGCAGCCGCCCGGGGCGCCGTCGGTTCGGCGCCCACGGCGTCGGCGACAGCCGGCGCACGGCGGCGTCACCGCCCCGAGTGACCGGGCGGCGCACGCTGCCTCTCGGCACCTCATGCCGCTTTCGCGACGCGACCACGGGACAGGGTCCGTCGGCATCCTCCGGCGCGCCACGGGCGTGCCGGGCAGCCGCTTCCCCTGGAGTCCCTGATGGACATCTCCACCATCGCCGTTGTCGGCCTCGGCACCATGGGCACGGGCCTCGCCGAGGCCCTGGTCCTCGCGGGCCGCGAGGTCATCGGCATCGACACCGACCCCGAGGCCGCCGCGCGCGCCTCGACCGCCCTCGAAGCGTCGACGGCGCGCGCCGCACGCCGCGGCGACCTGACGGAACATCAACGGTGCGCCGCGATCGCCGGGTTGCGCACTTTCACCGATGTGCGCGCCGCCGCAGACGCCGACCTCGTCGTCGAGGTGGTGCCCGAGTCGTACGAGGACAAGTGCCGCGTCCTGCGCGCCCTGGACGACGTGGTGCGGCCCGGCACGGTCCTCGCCACCGGCACGAACGCGCTGTCGGTGACGCGTCTCGCGGCCGGCACCAGGCATCCGGAGCGTGTGGTGGGCATGCACTTCTTCCACCCGGCGCCGGTGATGCGTCTCGTGGAGGTGGTGCGTACGGCCTTCACCTCGCGCGCCGCCCTCGACACGGTCACGGACCTCGCGCGCGACCTGGGCAAGGAGCCGATCGCGGCGGGCGACAGGCCGGGGTTCGTCGCCGACGGGCTGCTGTTCTGCTACCTCAATCAGGCGGCGGCGATGTACGAGTCCGGGTACGCGTCCCGTGACGACATCGACGCGGCGATGCGGCTCGGTTGCGGCCTGCCGATGGGCCCGCTCGCGCTGCTCGACCTGATCGGCGTGGACACCGCCCGCACGGTGCTCGACGCGATGTACGACGCGTCGGGCGACCGCCTGCACGCGCCGGCGCCGGTCCTCGGCCAGCTGTCCGAGGCGGGCTTGACCGGGCGCAAGGCGGGCCGCGGCTTCTACGCGTACGGCGCCGACGGCGAGCGCACCGGTCCTGGCGGCGCGGCTCCGGGCGCCGCGGGGGCCGCCGCACCGGCGGGTGTGCGCACGGTCGGCATCGCCGGTTCGGGGACGATGGCGGCGGGTATCGCCGAGGTCTTCGCGAAGTCCGGCCACGAGGTCGTCCTCGCGGGGCGTACGGCGGGCAAGGCGGCGGCCGCCAGGGAACGTATCGCCAAGTCGCTTCGTCGGTCTGTCGACAAGAAGAGAATGTCGGAGGACATCGCGGACGCCGTGCTCGCCCGGGTCGCGCCCGCCGGTGCGCCGGACGCCCTCGGCGGGGCCGACCTGGTGCTGGAGGCGGTGGCCGAGGACCTCTCGGTGAAGCGGGAACTGTTCAGGACGCTGGACGGCGTCTGCCGCGAGGGCGCGGTGCTCGCCACCACGACGTCCTCGCTCCCGGTGATCGCGTGTGCCAGGGCGACCGGCAGGCCGCAGGACGTGGCCGGGATGCACTTCTTCAACCCCGCGCCCGCGATGCGGCTCGTCGAGGTGGTCCGCACCGTCCTGACCGGGGACGCGGCGCACGCGACGGTCCGCGGGGCGGCCCTCGCGGCGGGCAAGCACCCGGTGGACTGCGGCGACCGGGCGGGCTTCATCGTCAACGCCCTGCTGTTCCCGTACCTGAACAACGCGGTGAAGATGGTGCAGGACCACTATGCGACCGCCGACGACATCGACATCGCCATGAGGCTGGGCGCCGGGTACCCGATGGGTCCTTTCGAGCTGCTCGACGTCGTGGGGCTGGACGTCTCACTCGCCATCGAGCGCGTGCTGCACCGTGAGTTCCGCGATCCGGGGCTCGCTCCGGCGCCGCTGCTCGAACACCTGGTGGCGGCCGGGTTCCTGGGCCGCAAGACGGGCCGCGGGTTCCGGGCGTACGCACACAGGTGAGGGGTCTACGGCACACAGTGCCACCTTCTTGGAGTAGGTTCGCCCTATGTCGCAGCCGGCCAAACCCTCACGTACGCGCGCAAGATCCGACGCCCCCGTGAGCGCCGCGTCCACCAAAGCGGCGGCGCAGCGCCTGAAGATGCGCCGGGAGCTCGCGTCGGCGGCGATGGAGCTCTTCGCCACCAAGGGGTACGAGGCGACGACGGTCGACGAGATCGCGGCGGCCGCGGGGGTCGCGAGGAGGACGTTCTTCCGCCACTTCCGCTCCAAGGAGGAGGCGATCTTCCCGGACCACGACGACACGCTCGTGCGTGCGGAGGCCGTGCTCACCGCGGCCCCGCCGAACGAGCACCCGCTGGACACCGTGTGCCGCGGCATCAAGGAGGTCATGCGGATGTACGCGGCCTCCCCCGCGCTGTCCGTGGAGCGCTACCGGCTGACGCGCGAGGTGCCGGCGCTGCGGGAGCGCGAGATCGCCTCGGTCGCGCGCTACGAGCGCCTGTTCACCCGCTATCTGCTGCGCCACTTCGACGAGCACGAGCACACGGGCGGCAATGACGAGCCCCTGCTCGCCAAGGTGGCGGCGTCCGCCGTCGTCACCGCGCACAACCATGTGCTGCGCCGGTGGCTGCGCGCGGGCGGCAAGGGCGACGTGGAGACGCAGCTGGATCACGCCTTCGGGATCGTGCGGTCGGCGTTCGGCACGGGGTTCGCGGCCGGCGCCGTCGCCACCGCCGAAAGGCCGGCGGCGACGGCGCGCACGAGCAGCGATGTGCTCGTCGCGGTGGCGCGCACCGATGCGCCCCTGGACGAGGTCATGCGCACGATCCAGCAGGCGCTGAAGGAGGCCTGAGCCGCCGCATCGGCACCCCGTGCCGCACCGCCCTCCTCCGCCGCGCGCGGGGAGGGCGGTGGTGTGTTCCGGGGTGGTCCGCCTGCGCGATGATCGATCATGTGACACTCAGTGCCGCATAATCGCCATGAAAGTCTTGCCACGCGGCACCGCGTGCCATACCTTGTAGTGGTCCGGCCTGTCCCCGCGGGTGACACCCCCGCGTCGCCGGACGCCTGCGTCACAGGCACCTCAAACCTCACCGCGCCCGAACGGCGCGCGCCCCACCCGCCGAACCGACGGCACCCTCCACACCCGACAGCTCAGCAAGGCCCACCCGGAGGTTCCCGTGAAGGACATCCTGGACGCCATACAGTCCGCCGACGCCACATCAGCGGACTTCGCCGCGCTCCCCCTGCCCGACTCCTACCGCGCCGTCACCGTCCGCAAGGACGAGTCCGCGATGTTCGAGGGCGTCGCCACGCGCGACAAGGACCCACGCAAGTCGCTGCACATCGACGACGTGCCCGTGCCCGAACTCGGCCCCGGTGAGGCCATCGTCGCCGTGATGGCCAGCTCCGTGAACTACAACTCGGTGTGGACGTCGATCTTCGAGCCGCTGCCGACGTTCGGCTTCCTTGAGCGCTACGGCAGGCTCAGCCCGCTCGCCGCGCGCCACGACCTGCCGTACCACGTGATCGGCTCCGACCTCGCCGGCGTCGTGCTGCGCACCGGTCCTGGCGTGAACGCCTGGCGGCCGGGCGACCGGGTCGTCGCACACTGCCTGTCCGTCGAGTTGGAGAGTTCCGACGGGCACAACGACACGATGCTCGATCCCGAGCAGCGCATCTGGGGCTTCGAGACCAACTTCGGCGGCCTCGCCGAGCTGGCGCTGGTGAAGTCCAACCAGCTCATGCCCAAGCCCGACCACCTGAGCTGGGAGGAGGCCGCGGCGCCCGGGCTCGTGAACTCCACCGCGTACCGGCAGCTGGTGTCACGCAACGGCGCGGGGATGAAGCAGGGCGACAACGTGCTCATCTGGGGCGCGAGCGGCGGACTCGGCTCCTACGCCACGCAGTTCGCCCTCGCGGGCGGAGCCAACCCCATCTGCGTCGTGTCCAGCGGGCAGAAGGCCGAGTTGTGCCGGCGCATGGGCGCGGAGGCCGTCATCGACCGCACCGCGGACGGCTACCGGTTCTGGCGCGACGGGTCGCACCAGGATCCGCGCGAGTGGAAGCGGTTCGGGGCACGCATCCGCGAGCTGACGGGCGGCGAGGACGTCGACATCGTCTTCGAGCACCCGGGCCGTGAGACCTTCGGCGCCAGTGTGTTCGTGACGCGCAAGGGCGGCACGATCGTCACCTGCGCCTCCACCTCGGGCTACACGCACGAGTACGACAACCGCTACCTGTGGATGTCGCTCAAGCGCATCGTCGGCTCCCACTTCGCCAACTACCGGGAGGCGTGGGAGGCCAACCGGCTGGTGGCCAAGGGGAAGATCCATCCCACGCTGTCGAAGGTGTACGCGCTGGACGACACCGGCCAGGCCGCGTACGACGTGCACCGCAACCTGCACCAGGGCAAGGTCGGTGTGCTCGCGCTCGCCCCGCGCGAGGGGCTCGGCGTGCGCGACGAGGAGACCAGGGCCCGGCACATCGACGCGATCAACCTCTTCCGTCCCCAGCCGGCGGCGGTGGCCGCGTGACCGCGCCGGCCAGGGACCGGCCCTGGCTGATGCGCACCTACGCGGGCCACTCCACCGCCGAGGCCACCAACGCGCTGTACCTGCGGGGGCTCGCGCGGGGCCAGACGGGACTGTCCGTCGCGTTCGACCTGCCCACGCAGACCGGCTACGACCCCGACCACCCCCTGGCGCGCGGCGAGGTGGGCCGCGTCGGTGTGCCCGTGTCCCATCTGGGCGACATGCGGCGGCTGTTCGACTCCATTCCGCTGGAGCGCACCAACACGTCGATGACGATCAACGCCACCGCGCTGTGGATGTTCGCGCTGTACCAGGTGGTGGCCGAGGAGCAGGGCGCGTCGCCCGGCGCTTTGCGCGGCACCACGCAGAACGACATCGTCAAGGAGTACCTGTCGCGCGGCACATACGTGTTCCCTCCGGGGCCGAGCCTCAGGCTGACCACCGATCTCATCGCGTACACCGTGCGCTGCGCGCCCCGCTGGAACCCCGTCAACATCTGCAGCTACCACCTGCAGGAGGCGGGCGCGACGCCCGTCCAGGAGATCGCGTACGCGCTGTCGACGGCGATCGCCGTCCTCGACGCGGTACGGGCGGGCGGGCAGGTGTCCGAGGCCGACTTCGGCGAGGTGGTGGGGCGTGTCTCGTTCTTCGTGAACGCGGGTGTCCGCTTCGTCGAGGAGATGTGCAAGATGCGGGCCTTCACCCGGCTGTGGGACCGCGTCACGCGCGAGCGGTACGGGATCGAGGACGCGGCGGCGCGCCGCTTCCGCTACGGCGTGCAGGTCAACTCGCTGGGCCTGACGGAGGCGCAGCCGGAGAACAACGTTCAGCGCATCGTGCTGGAGATGCTGGCCGTCACGCTGTCGAAGGGCGCGCGGGCGCGTGCGGTGCAGCTGCCCGCATGGAACGAGGCGCTCGGGCTGCCGCGCCCCTGGGACCAGCAGTGGTCGCTGCGTGTGCAGCAGGTGCTCGCGCACGAGAGCGACCTGCTGGAGTACCCGGACCTGTTCGACGGCTCGCCCGTCGTCGAGGCGAAGGTCGCGGAGCTCGCCGAGGGCGCGTGCGCCGAGATGGAGCGGATCGAGGAGCGCGGCGGGCTGCTGGCCGCGGTCGAGTCCGGCTATCTCAAGTCGCAACTGGTCGCCTCGCACGCGCGGCGGCGCGCCGCCGTCGAGTCGGGCGAGGCCAAGGTCGTCGGGGTGAACTGCCACGAGACGACGGAGCCGAGCCCGCTGACGGCGGACCTGGACACGGCCGTCCTGACGGTGGACCCGGCGACGGAGGCAGGGGTGGTGTCGGCGCTCGCCGCCTGGCGCGCGGGGCGTGACGAGCCCCGCGCGCGGGAGGCACTCGCCCGCCTCGCACGAGCCGCGGAGGGAAGCGGCAACCTGATGGACGTGAGCCTCGAATGCGCGCGCGCCGGAGTGACGACCGGCGAGTGGGCGGGCGCGCTGCGGACCGTGTTCGGTGAGTTCCGCGCGCCCACCGGGGTGGCCGGCGCGCCCGTCGCCGAGGCGGCGCCCGAGGGCTCGCCGCTCGCCGCCGTGCGCGCGAAGGTGGCGGCCACCGCGGCCGGTCTCGGCGCGGGGCGGCTGCGTCTCCTGGTGGGCAAACCGGGGCTCGACGGCCACTCCAACGGCGCCGAGCAGATCGCGGTGCGCGCGCGTGACGCCGGGTTCGAGGTGGTGTACCAGGGCATCAGGCTCACGCCCGAGCAGATCGTGGCGGCGGCGCTCGCGGAGGACGTGCACTGCGTCGGCCTGTCCATCCTGTCCGGTTCGCACACCGCGCTCGTCCCCGACGTGCTGAGGCGGCTGCGGGACGCCGGCGGAGGCGACATCCCCGTGGTGGTCGGCGGCATCATCCCGGCCGCCGACGCGGCCGCCCTGCGCGCGGCCGGCGTGGCCGCCGTGTTCACCCCGAAGGACTTCGGCATCACCGAGATCATCGGCCGTATCGTCGACGAGATACGCCGTGCCGCCAAGCTCGACCCCCAGGAGGTCCCCGCATGACCAGCCCCGCAACGCCCGCCCCGGTGGACCGGCCGCGCCCGCGCCGCTCCTGTCTCGCCGTGCCGGGCTCCAGCCCCCGGTTCCTCGAGAAGGCCCAGGGCCTACCGGCCGACCAGGTCTTCCTCGACCTGGAGGACGCGGTGGCACCCCTCGCCAAGGAGGGCGCGCGCCACAGCATCGTGGACGCGCTCAACAAGGGCGACTGGACGGGCAGGACGCGCGTGGTCCGGGTCAACGACTGGACGACGAGCTGGACGTACCGCGATGTCATCACGGTCGTCGAGGGCGCGGGCCAGAACCTGGACTGCGTGATGCTGCCGAAGGTGCAGGACGCCGAGCAGGTGCGCACGCTCGATCTGCTGCTGACGCAGATCGAGCGGACCATGGGCTTCGAGGTCGGCCGTATCGGCATCGAGGCGCAGATCGAGAACGCGCGCGGCCTGGTGAACGTCGACGCGATCGCCGCCTCGTCGCCGCGCCTTGAGACCATCGTGTTCGGGCCCGCCGACTTCATGGCGTCCATCAACATGAGGACGCTCGTGGTGGGCGAGCAGCCGCCCGGGTACGACGCCGACGCGTACCACTACATCCTGATGCGCATCCTGATGGCGGCCCGCACCCACGACCTGCAAGCCATCGACGGCCCCTACCTGCAGATCCGCGACGTGGACGGGTTCCGGCACGTCGCGGGACGCGCGGCGGCGCTCGGCTACGACGGCAAGTGGGTGCTGCACCCCGGCCAGATCGACGCGGCGAACGAGGTGTTCTCGCCGTCGCAGGAGGACTACGACCACGCCGAGCTGATCCTCGACGCGTACGAGTACCACACGTCCGAGGCCGGCGGTAGGAAGGGCTCGGCGATGCTCGGCGACGAGATGATCGACGAGGCGAGCCGGAAGATGGCGCTGGTCGTCTCGGGCAAGGGGCGCGCGGCGGGGATGCGGCGCACCACGTCCTTCGAGATCCCGGAGGGGTGAGCACGATGCGTTTCGGCCGGACGTTCGAGGAGTTCGAGGTCGGCGCGGTCTACAAGCACTGGCCGGGCAAGACCGTCACGGAGTACGACGACCACCTCTTCTGCCTGCTCACGATGAACCACCACCCGCTTCACCTGGACGCACACTACGCGGCGGGGACGACGGATTTCGGCCGCAACGTGGTGGTGGGCAACTACGTCTACTCGCTGCTGCTCGGCATGTCGGTGGCCGACGTGTCGGGCAAGGCCATCGCGAACCTGGAGGTCGAGTCGCTGCGGCACGTGGCGCCGACGTTCCACGGCGACACGCTCTACGGCGAGACGACGGTGCTCGGCAAGACACCGTCGCGCTCGAAGGACGACCGCGGTGTGGTGCACGTGGAGACCAGGGGCCACAACCAGGACGGCACGCTGGTGTGCGTCTTCCGCCGCAAGGTGATGGTACCGACGGAGAGCTACGTGCGGGAGCGCGGCGGGGAGCAGCCCGGCCGCCCCGAGCCGCGAGAGGGGAATGGGCGATGAGTCGACTTGCCGAGACGGCCGGCCTCACCGAGGTGCAGCAGGAGATCGTTTCGACGGTGAGGGACTTTGTCGACAAGGAGATCCTGCCGGTCGCCACGGAGCTCGAGCACCGCGACGAGTACCCGTACGGGATCGTCGACGGGCTGAAGGAGCTCGGCCTGTTCGGGCTGATGATCCCGGAGGAGTACGGGGGCCTCGGGGAGTCTCTGCTGACGTACGCACTGTGCGTGGAGGAGATCGCGCGCGGCTGGATGTCCGTGTCGGGCATCGTCAACACGCACTTCATCGTGGCGTACATGCTGGGCAAGTACGGGACGCGGGAGCAGAAGGAGGCCTTCCTGCCGCGGATGGCGGCGGGCGAGGTGCGGGGCGCCTTCTCGATGTCGGAGCCCGGGCTCGGCTCGGACGTGTCCGCGATCACCTCGAAGGGGGTGCGCGACGGGGTCGCGGGCGGGTACGCCCTGACGGGCCAGAAGATGTGGCTCACGAACGGCGGCACGTCGTCCCTGGTGGCGGTGTTGTGCAGGACCGACGAGGGGCAGCCTGCGGACGCGCCGCCGCACCGCTCGATGACGACGTTCCTGGTGGAGAAGGAGCCCGGGTTCGGCGAGGTGCGCCCCGGGCTCACCATTCCCGGCAAAATCGACAAAATGGGTTACAAGGGCGTCGACACCACCGAGTTGATCATGGATGGCCTGCGGCTGCCCGCCGACCGCGTGCTGGGCGGCACGACCGGGCGGGGCTTCTACCAGATGATGGACGGCGTCGAGGTCGGCCGCGTGAACGTGGCCGCGCGCGGCTGCGGCGTCGCGCGGCGCGCCTTCGAGCTGGGCATCTCGTACGCGCAGCAGCGCCACACCTTCGGCCGGGCGATCGCAGGCCACCAGGCGATCCAGTTCAAGCTGGCGGAGATGGCCACCAAGGTCGAGGCGGCCCACGCCATGATGGTCAACGCCGCACGCAAGAAGGACTCCGGGGGGCGAGGCGACCTGGAGGCGGGCATGGCGAAGTACCTGGCCTCCGAGTACTGCAAGGAAGTGGTCGAGGACGCCTTCCGCATCCACGGCGGCTACGGCTTCTCGAAGGAGTACGAGATCGAGCGGCTCTACCGGGAGGCGCCGATGCTGCTGATCGGCGAGGGCACGGCGGAGATCCAGAAGATGATCATCGGCCGCCGGCTGCTGGAGGAGTACCGGGTGCAGGCGTGAGCAAGGCCCCTGTACGGCGTACGGGGGCCTGCCGGGTGCCGTACGGGGCCCTTCCCCGCGCGCCGCGGCACGCGGAGCGGGAAGCCGCGTGGCGGCCTCGGGACCCGCCCGCGGGAACGCCCCGGGCCCGGCGTGCGTCCCATCCCGAAAGGCCCGTTGGGACTCGCGTGAACGCGCGGGTGCGGCCCCGCCGGTGCCCGACTGCGCTGCTGGCTTGCTCAGTTGTGGTTCGCTACCGATAGCATCGGCGGAAGGCCGCCGTCCCCCTGTTGCCAGCGCGGCATCATCCGCTACGAAGGTCATCCATGCCCCACAGCCCATCCGGCTCAACCTCAGCCCCTCGCGGACGCGTCCGCCTCGCCCGGGGATCGTCGCCGTGGCTGCTGCCGACCGTCGCCACCGCGGCGCTCGGTCTGGCACGCGCCCGCCGTTCGAGAGGTGCCGCCGCCGTAGCAGTGCCCGCCACCGCGCTCGCCGCGGGCATGCTGTGGTTCTTCCGCGACCCCGAGCGCGAGATCGCGCGGGGCCGCCTGATCGCCCCCGCCGACGGAGTGGTGCAGAGCATCATGCCGTGGAAGGACGGGCGCACCCGGGTCGCCATCTTCATGAGTCCGCTGAACGTGCACGTCAACCGGGCGCCGCTGGCCGGCACCGTGACGTCCGTCGAGCACGTCCCGGGCGGCTACGTGCCCGCCTTCAACAAGGAGAGCGAGAGCAACGAGCGCGTCGTCTGGCACTTCGACACCGAGATCGGCGACATCGAGATGGTGCAGATCGCGGGCGCGGTGGCACGGCGTATCGTGCCGTACCTGCCCGCGGGCACCAAGGTGGAGCAGGGCGAACGCATCGGGCTGATCCGCTTCGGTTCCCGTGTCGACCTCTACCTCCCCGGTGATGTCGACGTGGCGGTCGAGGTGGGCCAGAAGACGACTGCGGGGGTGACTCGAATTGACCGTGATTGATCCCGAGACGCAGACCGGCTGGGTGACCGAGGCGGCGGAGGAGGGCGAAGAGACGGACAACATGCCGTTGTCGCTGCGGCTGTCAATAGCCGACGCGCTCACCCTCGGCAACGCGACCTGCGGTTTCATGGCGGTGTACTTCACCACCACCGGCATCCTGATCCCGCATCTCACCGGCAGCGACGAGAGCGGCGGGATGGCCCGCCACTCGGCGGCCACGGCCGTGATCCTCATGCTGTGCGCGGCCGTGTTCGACCTGTTCGACGGGCTGGTGGCGCGCAAGCTGCGCAGTTCGCCGATGGGCGCGGAGCTGGACAACCTCTCCGACCTGATCAGCTTCGGCCTGGCACCCGCGTACTTCGTGCTGGTCTACGGACTGGTCGAGAGCGACGCGCACCAGCGCTTCTCCGTGGTGGCCGCGGTGGTGGTGCTGCTCGCCGTCGTGCTCAGGCTGGCGCGGTTCTCCTGCGTGACGGTCCGTGACGGCATGTTCCAGGGCATGCCGAGCCCGTTCGGCGCGCTGACGGTGGTCTCGATCGTCCTGCTCGAGCTGCCGTTCGTCCCCACGCTGCTGGCGATCGTCGGCGTGGCCTGGCTGATGGTGAGCCGGGTCGAGTACCCGAAGCCGCGGGGCATCCTGGCGGTGGCGATGCTGAGCTGGATCGTCCTGGCGATGGCCCTGCTCGCCGCGTGGGCGTTCGACGCGCCGGGCGGGCAGCTGCTGCTGGGGACCGGCTGTGCGCTGCAGGTGGTGACGGGGGCGGTGATCCCCCTGTTCGCGACGGCGCGCCGGGTGAACACGTTCCGCGGCAACCGCCGCGAGGCGCGGGCGGCGCAGCTGCCGTAAACCACCCCAAGCGGGCGAAAGGGCCCGGGAGCCACGTCGGCTCCCGGGCCCTTTCGCAGGTCAGGACGGCTTTTCCGGGCCGCGCTCCGCCCGGGGACCGTCGGCGTGATTCACCCGTACGGCCCTCGCCCGGTGGGTAGCGGGAGCAGGGCAGCCGCACCGTGGACGGCATGTGGCCTCACAGGCTCAGGCACGGCATCCCGATGCTGCCGCTGGCCCTGCTGATGGCGTGTGGCGCTCCCGGCCACGCGGCGCGGCAGGAGCAGCAGCCGCACCGGGCCCCTGCGGCGGCGCCGGAGCCGGCGATCGTCAGCCGGCAGGCGTGGCACGCCGACGAGCACGACGTGCGCGAGAAGCCCGTCTACACGGGGCCCGTCGAGGTGGTGTTCATCCACCACACGGACAACGCCAACGACTACGACTGCAAGCGAGACGTCCCCGCCATGCTGCGGGCCATCCAGGAGCAGCACATAGACGGCGACGGCTGGGACGACATGGGCTACAACTTCCTCGTCGACCGCTGCGGCACCATCTACGAGGGCCGCGCCGGCGGCGTGGGCAAGCCGGTGCGCGGCGCCCACACGGAAGGGTTCAACACCCACAGCGTCGGCATCGCGGCGATCGGCCACTTCGAGAAGGGGCAGCCCGTGCCCCGGCCGATGCTGGAGGCGATCGCGGCGATCGCGGCCTGGAAGCTGCCGCCGGACGTCGACCCGCGCGGGCGGGTGAGGCTGGTGTCCCACAACGACGCCAGCCGGTACCCCAAGGGCACGGCGGTGGAGATGAACGTCATCTCGGGGCACCGCGACGCCTACGAGACGGACTGCCCGGGCGACGCCCTGTACGGCAAGCTGCCCTGGCTGCGCCGCAGGGCAGCGCAACTGCGGCACGCCGCGGCGAAGCCGCCGCCGCTCCACCACGGCGGCGGCTGAGCGGCTCAGCGCAGGAAGTCCGCCGCCAGCGCCTGTGCGGCCCGCTCAAGCAGCGGCCCCGCCTCGGCCATGCACCGCGCCGGGTCCGCCTCCAGCGCGGTCAGCGGGTAGGCCCTCAGGATGCCCGCGCCCCTGAGCGCGGCAGGGTCGAGCGCGAGGCGGCCGCACACCGCCACCACGTCGACGCCGCGGGCGCGTGCCGCGGCCGCCACGCCGACCGGGGCCTTGCCGTGCAGCGTCTGCTCGTCGAGGGACCCCTCCCCCGTGACGACCAGGCCCGCGCGCGCCAGGGCCCCGTCAAAACCCAGCACGTCGAGCATCACCTCGATGCCCGACCTGAAGACGGCGCCGAGGCCGACCAGCGCGCCGTAGCCGATCCCGCCCGCCGCGCCCGCGCCGGGCGCGAGCGCCGCCGCGGCGGCACGCGAGCCGATCGCGGCCTCCAGCACCTCCGCGTACCGGGACAGCGCCGCGTCGAGCGCGGCCACGTCGGCCGGGGCCGCGCCCTTCTGCGGTCCGTAGACCGCGGCCGCGCCCTTCGGTCCTGTCAGCGGATTGTCGACATCGCTGGCGAGCACGATCTCGGTGGCGGCGAGGCGCGGGTCGAGCCCGGTCAGGTCGGCCGACGCGAGAGCGGCGAGCCCTCCGCCGCCCGGGCCGACCGGCTCGCCCCGGGCGTCGAGGAACCCCGCGCCGAGCGCCGAGAGCATCCCGGCGCCGCCGTCTGTGGTCGCGCTGCCGCCGACGCCCAGGACGATGCTCCGCGCCCCGGCGTCGAGCGCGGCGCGCAGCACCTCGCCCGTGCCGTACGTCGTCGCCGTCAGCGGCGCGAACACGCCGTACGGCAGGTGCTGAAGTCCGGAGGCCTCCGCCATCTCGACGACGGCGGTGCCGTCGCGCAGCGCGAACGCCGCCGCCAGCCGCTCGCCGCGCGGCCCGGTGGCCGCCACCTCGCGCCGCTCGAAGCCGCCGGCCACCGCGGCGGCGACCGTGCCGTCGCCGCCGTCGGCGACCGGCACCGCCTCGACCCGGGCGTCCGGTACGGCCCGGCGGATCCCGGCCGTCACGCGCTCGGCCACCTCGACGGCCGTCAGAGACCCCTTGAACTTGTCCGCGGCCACCAGGACGCTCCCGCGCACCCGTGTGTCACCGCGGCCCCCACTCACTGCTCCGTCCGTCACTGTCATCCCTTTGCTGTCGAACAGGCAGTCGCGCCGCCTCGACCCTATCCGCAGGGCCCCCGCCCTGCCCAGGCCTCACCCGGCCGCGGGGTGCAGGCCGTAGGCTGCACGGATGACGCTCAGCGACGACTACGCCACGTACATCGCCGGCCTTCCCCGGATCCTCGCGGGTGCGGGCATGTTGTTCCGGGACGTCGCGGGCCGGGTGCTCGCGGTCGAGCCCAACTACCGCGAGGGCTGGGCCCTGCCGGGCGGGACCATCGAGTCGGACGACGGCGAGAGCCCGCGCCAGGCGGCACGCCGGGAGACGCTGGAGGAGATCGGCCTGGACATCGCGCCCGGGCGGCTGCTGACCGTGGACTGGGTGCGCGGCCCCGGCCGCCCGCCGATCGCCGCCTACCTCTACGACGGCGGTGTGCTCAGCGCGGGGCAGCTCGCGGCGATCGTGCTGCAGGAGGCCGAGCTGGTGTCGTGGCGCCTGGTGGAGCGCGCCGAGATCTCCGCGCACTTCTCCGGGCCGCTGGGCGATCGCGTGCTCGCCGCACTCGACGTGGTGGAGTCGGGTGCGGGGACGGTCGAGCTGGAGGGCGGCCGCCCGGTCGGCTGAGCACGGACGTCAGAACAGCGTGCCCTCCGGGGCCGTCGCGTTCGCCGACTCCAGGGCCAGCAGGCGCTGCTTGTTGGCGAGACCGCCGCCGTAGCCCGTGAGGCTGCCGTCAGCGCCGATCACGCGGTGGCAGGGCACCACGATGCTGATGGGGTTCTTGCCGTTCGCCAACCCGACGGCGCGGGACGCGCCGGGCCTGCCGATGGCCTGGGCGAGGTCGCCGTACGAGCGCGTCTCGCCGTAGGGGATGGTGAGGAGTGCCCCCCAGACGAGGCGCTGGAACTCCGTGCCGGCCATGTGCAGCGGCAGGTCGAACTCGCGCAGCTCACCCCGGAAGTAGGCGTCGAGCTGCGCGATCACATCGGGGAACGGATCGTCCGAGCGGGTGCCGAAGGTCTCCGGCGCGGGCATGTGGCGGTGGTCGGTCATGAAGACGCCGCTCAGGGCGGAGTCGGCAGCCACCAGGGTCAGGGGTCCGATGGGGCTGTCCATCAGGGTGTGCCGGCGTCGCATGGGTCGAGTCTCCGGTCTGTGGTTCATGAGGGGAAGGGGTCAGGCGGGTAGGCGGTTGATCGGGTGGTCGCCGGTCGCCCACAGGTACTGCGTCGCGTAGGCGCGCCACGGCCGCCAGGCCGCCGCCCGGGCCGTCAGTGCGGCCGGGGCGGCCGGGAGGCCGAGGTGCGCGGCTGCCTTCCGCATGCCGAGGTCGGTGGCGAGGAAGGCGTCGGGGTCGCCGAGCGCGCGCATGGCGATCACCTCCACGGTCCAGGGGCCGAAGCCGGGGAGCGCGGACAGCCGCGCCCGTGCCTCGTCCCAGTCGCTCTCGGGGCCGAGGCTGAGGGTTTCGGAGGCCAGCGCGTGGACGAGGCCCAGCAGGGTGCGGCGCCGGCTGCGGGGGAACGCGAGGGACTCGGGGTCGAGCGCCGCGAGTGCCCGCGGGGCCGGGAAGAGGTGCGTGAGCCCGCCTTCGGGGTCGTCCACCGGTGTGCCGTACGCGGTGACGAGGCGGGCCGCGTGCGTACGCGCCGCCGCCGTGGACACCTGCTGGCCGAGCACGGCGCGTACGGCGAACTCCGCCGCGTCCACCGTGCGCGGCACCCGCCGGCCGGGCGCCTTGCGCACCAGCGGTTCGAGCTCGGGGTCGGCGGCGAGCTGGGTGTCCACGGCGACGGGGTCGGCGTCCAGGTCGAGCAGCCTGCGGCAGCCGCTGATGGCGACCGTCAGGTCGCGCGGGTCGGTGAGCGAGAGCCGGCACGCCACGTGGCCCGGACGTGGCGAGAGGGAGACGATGCCGTGCCCGTACGGCAGCGACAGTGTGCGCCGGTACGCACCGTCGCGCCACTCCTCCACGCCCGGCACGGCCGTTGCCGCGAGGTGCCCGAACAGGTTGTCCGGGTTGAGCGGCTCGCGGAAGGGCAGCCGGAGCGCGATGGCGCCCGGCACGGGCGCCTCGGTGCCGCGCCCGCCGCTCGCCGCGCCGCGCCGGCGCAGCTCGCTCGGTGCGAGGGCGAAGACCTCCTGGACCGTGTCGTTGAACGACCGCACGGAGGCGAAGCCGGCCGCGAAGGCGATCTCGGCCATCGGCAGCCGCGTCGTCTCGATCAGCAGCCTGGCGGTCTGGGCGCGCTGGGCGCGTGCGAGCGCCAGGGGTCCTGCACCGAGTTCGGCGCGCAGCTGTCGCTCGATCTGGCGCGACGAGTAGCCGAGCCGTGAGGCGAGCCCCGGCACGCCCTCGCGGTCCACGACACCGTCCTGGATGAGCCGCATCGCGCGGGCCACGCTGTCGGCGCGGGCGTTCCAGGCGGGCGAGCCGGGGCTCGCGTCGGGCCTGCACCGCTTGCAGGCGCGGAACCCGGCCTGCTGGCACGCTGCGGCGCTCGGGTGGAAGACCATGTTCTGCGTCTTCGGTGGCACGACGGGGCAGCTGGGCCTGCAGTAGATACCCGTGGTCAGCACGGCGGTGAAGAACCAGCCGTCGAACCGCGCGTCCTTCGACCGTACGGCCCGGATGCAGCGTTCCCTGTCGGTGTGCATGACCCCAGCATGCGGGACGGGAGAGGCCGAAGCTCGCAGAAAAACGACATCAGGCCGGCCGGTCCCCCGCCCGCGGTCATCGCGACGGCCGCGTGATCCGCCCCCGCCCCGCGAGCGGCCCGCGCGGTAGCATCCACGCGTGACCAGTACCCGCGCAACTCCAGCCCGCGCCAAGCGGATTGCCGCCTCGTGAGCGCCCCGGCCGACGGCGGCCGGTTGCTCGCCATCAGCGACCTGCACGCGGCGCACGCCGCCAACAAGGAGATCATCGACGGGCTGCGGCCGACGTCCGACGGGGACTGGCTGCTCGTCGCGGGAGACGTCGGCGAGGTCAGCACGGACATCGAACGCACCCTCACCCTGCTCGCCGAGCGGTTCGCCACCGTGGTCTGGGTGCCGGGCAACCACGAGTTGTGGACGCATCCGTCCGATCCCCTGACGCTGCGCGGCGACCACCGCTACCGGCACCTCGTGTCCTTCTGCCGGGGGCTCGGGATCGTCACGCCCGAGGATCCCTACCCGGTGTGGCGCGGCGCGGGTGGCCCCGCCATCGTCGCCCCGCTGTTCCTGCTGTACGACTACACGTTCCACGCCCCCGGCACGTCGAGCAAGGAGGAGTCGCTGCGCACGGCGCACGAGGCGGGCGTGGTGTGCACGGACGAGTACCTGCTGCACCCGGACCCGTACGAGAGCCGCGACGCGTGGTGCCGTGCGAGGGTCGAGGCGACGCGGGCCCGGCTCGACGCGTGCGACCCGGAGCTGCCGACGGTGCTGGTCAGCCACTGGCCGCTGGTGCGCGAGCCGACGGACATCATGTACCACCCCGAGTTCGCCCAGTGGTGCGGGACGGTGGCGACGGCCGACTGGCACGTCAGATACCGGGCGGCGGCGGCCGTCTACGGGCATCTGCACATCCCGCGCACCACGTCGTACGACGGTGTGCCGTTCGTCGAGGTCTCCGTGGGCTATCCGCGCGAGTGGTCCGGGCGCTCCGGCCCGGCGCCGGGACTGCGCCGTATCCTGCCCGCTCCCGCGGGAGCGGCGCGGTGATCGCGGAGCTGCTGCCGCGCTCGGTGACCGCGTACGACACGTTCGCCGACGCGTCGGGCGACGTGCTGTTCCCCGAGGAGGAGGCCGTGGTGGCGCGCGCCGTCGACAAGCGGCGCCGCGAGTTCGCGACGGTCAGGGAGCTCGCCAGGACGGCGATGGCGGAGCTCGGTGTCGCACCCGTGCCCCTCCTTCCGGACCGGCGGGGCGCGCCGCGGTGGCCCGAGGGGATCGTCGGCAGCATGACGCACTGCGACGGCTACCGCGCGGTGGCGGTGGCCCGTGCCAGGGAGGTCTGCGCGATAGGGGTGGACGCGGAGCCCAACGCGCCGCTGCCGGACGGCGTGCTCGATGTCGTGACGGTGCCGGCCGAGCGCGCCGTGCTGGCGGAGCTGGCCGCGACGCACCCGAAGGTGGCGTGGGACCGGCTGGTGTTCAGCGCCAAGGAGTCCGTCTTCAAGGCGTGGTACCCGAGGACGCGCCACGAGCTCGACTTCACCGAGGCCGAGGTGGTGCCCGTGCCCGAGGGCGAAGCGGCCGGCACCTTCACGTTCACGCTTGCTCCAGGGCCCGACGCGCCGGATCCCCGGTGGCTGACCGTGGCGCGCGGGCGCTGGACGGTAGGCGACGGCGTCGTGATCACGGCCCTGTCGTTGCCCGCGGCGAACCTGCCCGGGCAGCGGCGCGGCTGAGCCTGCGCCGCGCCGCCGCGCCGTGGCCGTCAGGCCCGCACGTCGGAGACGTCCAGGACGTCGACGAGGCGGCCCAGCTTGCCGCGGGCGCGGGCCCCGTCGCGGCGGGGGACCTCCACCCAGGCCACTGCGGGGCCGTGCGGTGGCACGTCGTAGGACAGGTGCCGCACCTCCATGGCGCCCAGGGCCGAGGCAATGCGTCCGAGTGCGCCGTGGCCCGCGCTCACGGTGACCCGGAGCGTGCAGGCGGCACGGGGTGCCGTGGAGTCCTGTCCTGAGGCGTTCGTCGTCATGGCGGTGTCCTGTCCTTCTCGCGCGTGCCTGATGGGCCGCGTCGGTGGTGGCTCGTGGCCGGGGAGTACGCGGCGGCGGGGGAACCGGGGAAAGAAAAAGACCCCTCGCGGGTGCGAGAGGTCTGCGTGCGGGCGGTGGGCCGCGCGAGGGGGAGGTTCGCTCCCCGGTCGGCCCGGTGCCGGCACGCTGCCGCTGATAATGAGCCGGCGCCGCATGGCGGCGATTGTGGCACCACCGGGCCGTCCCTGGGACGCCCGTCTCACCTGGCGGACCGCCGCCCTGAGCGGCGGCCGCGCGGCGGGACGTCAGGCGGTGCGGCCGGGGAGCATGGCGAGGGCCTGGGAGCGCTGTGCGACCAGGTCGTCGTAGGTGCCGTCGCGCTCGGCCCAGCGGTGCATCAGGACGCCCTTCACGAGGATCTCGCGGGGGGTGGGCTCCTGCGCGAGCAGGTCCATGACCTCCTGCGCGAAGTCGCCGAGCGGCAGCGCGTGCGGGTTCACCTGTTCCTGGGCAGACGTGGCGACGGCCGGCGGTACGAGTTCGACGACGCCGACCCCGGTGGAGTCGAGTTGCGCGCGCAGCGCCTCGGAGTACGCGTGCACCGCGGCCTTCGAGGCGGCGTAGGTGGGCATGGGGGGGAAGGGCAGGAAGGCGATGCCCGAGGTCACGGTGATGAAGGTGCCGGAGCCGCGTGCGACCAGGTGCGGGGTGAAGGCGTCGATGGTCCGGATGGTGCCGATGAGGTTGGTGTCGATCGTCGTACGCGCCGCCTCGAAGTGCGCCGGGTCGCGCAGGTCCTCCAGGAGCATGGCACCCGCCATCGTCACCACGGTGTCCAGTTCGGGGAAGCGGGCGAGCACGGCGTCGCGGGCGGCGGCGACGGACCCGCTGTCGGTGACGTCGACACTGACGGTGCCGAGGCCCTCGGCGGCGAGTTCCGAGAGGGCACGCGCATCGCGGCCGCCGACGGCCACCGTGCTGCCCGCCGCGGCGAAGCGCCGGGCCAGTTCCCGGCCGATGCCCGAGGTTCCGCCGACGATGAATACAGTGCGGCCGGAGAGATCCATGAGGTCTTCCTTCCAGAGCGATGGTCCTGTCCGTCTCGAACAGCGACACAGCGAGTCTCGGCGGCGGCCGCCGCATGCGGGAGAGCCCCCGTCCTCCCTGGTCCTGCCAGGGCCCCCGTCGCCCGCGCACACCGCATTACGGTGGCGGTATGAAGGACGAGGAAGCGGGCAACCGGCTCGGCAGCTACCTCCGCGCCCGGCGCGAGCTGGTCACTCCCGCACAGGCCGGGATCCTGCCGGGCGGCAACCGCCGCGTGCCCGGCCTGCGCCGCGAGGAAGTGGCCCTGCTCGCCGGGATCAGCCCCGACTACTACCTGCGCCTTGAGCGCGGCCGCGACAAGAACCCGTCGCAGCAGGTCCTCACGTCACTCGCGCGCGTGCTGCGCCTCGACGAGGTCGAGCGCGCGTATCTGCTCGGCCTCACGGCGGCACGGCCCAGGGCGCCGCGCCGCAAGCGGCCCGAGCACGTGCCGGCGAGGGTGCACCAGCTCCTCGCCCACCTGCAGATTCCCGCGTTCGTCGAAGGGCGCGCGTTCGACGTCCTGGCGTCCAACCCGATGGCGGTGGCGTTCTCCCCCCGCCTGCGGCCCGGGGAGAACAGGCTGCGCTCCCTCCTGCTCGACCCCGAGGAACGCGCCTTCCACCAGGACTGGGCGCGGGCCACCGCCGGCTTCGTCGCGGCCCTGCGTGCCACAATCGGGGACGACACCGACAACCCGCGGTTCGTCGAACTCGTCGGCGAGCTCGCACTGTCCAGCCCGCGGTTTCGCACCCTGTGGGCGCGGCACGACGTCCGCGACCTGGAGGGCGGCACCGCTGCCGTGCACCACCCGGTCGTCGGTGAACTCCGCCTCCACCGCGACAAACTCCCTGTCGAGGACGTTCTCCTGGTCGTCTACTACCCCGACAAGGACAGCGACAGCGACGAGAAGCTGCGGCTGCTCGCGACGCTCTCCCAGACGCCCTGACCGCCGGCCGGCGGCGACGCGCGGCTACCGCCTCCTGCGCAGTTCGCGCCACACGGCCTTGGCCGCGTTGTGCCCGCTCATCCCGTGCACCCCGGGTCCCGGCGGTGTGGCGGACGAGCAGAGGAAGACCGCCGGGTGGGGCGTCGTGTACGGGGAGAGCGTCAGCTTCGGGCGCAGCAGCAGCTGGAGCCCCTGGGCCGCGCCGCAGGCGATGTCGCCGCCCACGTAGTTCGCGTTGTGCCGGGCGAGTTCGGGCGGTCCCGCCGTCGCCCGGGCGAGGACCAGGTCGCGGAAGCCGGGGGCGAAACGGTCGAGTTGGCGCTCGACCGCGTCCGTGAGGTCGCCCGTCCAGCCGTGCGGGACATGCCCGTACGCCCAGAAGACGTGCTTGCCCTCCGGCGCCCTCGACGGGTCCACCACGCTCGGCTGAGCGGTGATCAGGAACGGGACATCGGGGGCGGCGGATCCGTAGGCCTGCTTCAGGGCGGTGCCGATCTCGGCGCTCGTGGGACCGATCTGCACGGTGCCCGCGCGGCGTGCGGCCTCCGCTGTCCACGGCATGGGCCCGTCGAGGGCGTAATCGATCTTGAACACGCCGGGCCCGTACCGGTACCCGTCGTAGTAGCGGCCGAGTCCCGCGATCCGGGCGAGCGCCGTCGGCGAGGTGTCGAACACGTAGGCGCGGGCCGGCGGGAGGTCGTCGAGGCGCTTGACCTCGAAGTCGGTGTGGACGCTGCCGCCGCACGCCCGCAAGTACCCGGCCAGCGCGTCGGAGACCGCCTGGGATCCGCCGCGCGCCACCGGCCAGCCGCCCGCGTGCGCGGCGAGCGCGAACATCAGGCCGATCCCGGCCGTCGCGAGGCCGCCGAGCGGCGAGATGACGTGTGCGGCCAGCCCTGCGAACAGTGCCTTGGCCCTCTCGTCGCGGAATCGGCGCACCAGCCAGTTGTACGGGGGCAGCCCGGCGAGCCCGAAGCGGGCGAGCGTCACGATGTCGCGCGGCAGCCCTCGCGGGGGCAGCGAGAGGAAGTCCGCCGCGAGCGTGTCCCACCGGCCGAGGAACGGCGCGACGAGCCGCCGGTAGGCGCCCGCGTCGTGCGGGCCGAGGGACGCGGCCGTCTCGGCGACCGACCGGGCGAGCACCGCGGCGGAGCCGTCGTCGAAGGGGTGCGCCATCGGCAGTTCCGCGTGCAGCCATTCGAGGCCGTGGCGTGCCAGCGGCATCCCGTTGAACGCGGGCGACCCGGCGCCCAGGGGATGCACGGCGGAGCACGGGTCGTGCCGGAAGCCGGGCAGCGTCAGCTCCTCGGTGCGGGCGCCGCCCCCGATGCTTTCCTCGGCCTCGAAGACCGCAACGGCCATACCCCGCCTGGCCAGTTCGGCCGCGGCGGTCAGCCCGTTGGGGCCCGCCCCCACGACGACGGCATCGAGCATCGACGGCACCTCGGACTCCTTCGTCAGCCGACGGCAAGGGACCAAGGATAGGCCGCCCCCGCGGTCAGCCGCCCAGCAGGATCCGGCGCACGTGCCTGGCCGTCGCCTCGGTGCGCGCCGCGGTGAAGGGCAGCGCGTTGCCGCCGGTGATGCGGTAGGGCGCGCCGCTGAGGGTGAGGTGCGCGCCGCCGGCCTCCGTCACGAGCAGCAGCCCGGCCGCGTGGTCCCAGGCGTACTCCCAGTTGTACGCGACGGCGTCCAACCCGCCTGTGGCGACGGCCAGGTAGTCGAGGCCCGCGGAACCGCTGCCGCGCAGCTCGGCACCGGAGCCGGCGAGTCCCGAAAGCGCGCGCTTCTGCTCCTTCGAGGTGTGGTCGGGGTGCGACATCGCGACGCGCAGCCGCCGGCCGGGCTCGGGCGGCCCCGGCCGAAGCACCTCGCCGTCCAGCCGTGCGCCGCGGCCGCGCAGCGCGACGGCCATCCGACCGGTGGCCGGCGCGTACGTCCAGGAGGCGAGGACCTCCCCGTAGCGCGCGAGGGCGACGAGCGTGCAGAACCCCGGCTCGCCGGCCACGAAGACGCGGGTGCCGTCGACGGGGTCCACGATCCACACCGGCGCGTCGCCGTCGAGCGCCTCGTACACCGATGGGTCCGCGTGTACGGACTCCTCGCCGACCACCACGGAGCCGGGCAGCAGCGCGGTGAGCGAGCGTGCGAGGTGTGCCTCGGCGCCGCGGTCGGCGACCGTGACGAGGTCGTGCGGGCCGCTCTTCTCCGCGATGTCGGCCGCCGACAGCTGCCGGTAGCGCGGCATGATCTCGGCCTCGGCGGCGGACCTGAGCGCCGCCTCGACCGCCGCGCTGTCCGGTACGCGGAAGGCGGGTGCGCCGGCCACGTCAGCGCCCCACGGCGTAACCCTGCATGCCGCGCGGGTTCGCGGCGGCGGAAAGCACCCCGGTGCGCGGGTCGCGGGCGACGGCGCACAGCCTGCCCTCCGACCACGGGTCCCCAACGGTCACCAGGTGCCCCCTGCGGCGCAGCTCGGCGACGACTTCCGGGTCGGTGCGGCCCTCGACGGTGAGGCTTCCCGGCACCATGGCCCGCGGGTAGAAGGAGCCGGGGAAGCCGTCGGTGTGCCAGTTGGGCGCGTCGATGGCGCCCTGGAGGTCGTATCCGCCGCGCACCCTCCCGCGCAGGGCGAGCGCCAGGAAGAAGTGGACCTGCCACTGGTCCTGCTGGTCACCGCCCGGCGTGCCGAAGGCGATGGCCGGCACACCGTCGCGCAGCGCGAGCGACGGGCTGAGCGTGGTGCGCGGACGGCGGCCGGGCATCAGCGAGTTGGGCAGGCCCTCCTCGATCCACATCATCTGCAGGCGGGTGCCGAGCGGGAAGCCGAGTTCTGGGATGACGGGGTTGGACTGCAGCCAGCCGCCGCTGGGCGTCGCGGACACCATGTTGCCCCAGCGGTCGACGACGTCGATGTGGCAGGTGTCGCCGCGCGTGCCCCCGTCCTTCGCGACGGTGGGCTCCCCCGCGCCGGCCATGGGCGGCGGCAGGTGCCCGGCGTCGCCGGCGGCGATGGCCGTCGCGTGGGCGCTGAGCCGGGGCTTTTCGCCGTCCGGCGCGCCCGGCCGCAGCTCGTGCGAGGCACGGTCGCCGACGAGGGCGCGGCGCGCCGTGTTGTACGGCTCGGAGAGCAGGGTGGCGAGCGGTACGGGCGCGGCGTCGCCGTACCACGCCTCGCGGTCGGCCATGGCGAGCTTGGTGCCCTCGACGAGGCGGTGCACGTACTCGGCCGAGCCGTACTCCGGCAGGTCGGCGGCGCGCGACGGCAGCAATGCGAGCTGTTGCAGGAAGGCGGGGCCCTGGCTCCACGGTCCGGCCTTGCACAGCGTCCAGCCGTCCCACTCGTAGGTGGCGGGCTCCTCGTAGGTCGCGGACCAGCCGGCCAGGTCGGCGGCCGTGAGGGTGCCGGCGTGGCGTTCCCCGCTGGTGTCCATGGTGGGGCGGGCGGCCTGGGCGACGATGGCCCGGGCGACGAAGCCCTCGCGCCATATCCGCCTGGCGGCCTCGATCTGGGCGTTCCTGTCGTCGCCGCCCTCGTCCTCCGCCTCGGCGATCAGGCGCCGCCAGGTCGCGGCGAGCGCCGGGTTGCGCCACGGCTCGCCCGGGCGCGGCGCCCTGCCGTCCGGCAGGTAGAGGTCGGCGGAGGACGTCCACTCCGTCTCGAACAGCTCGCGCACGGTCTCCACGGTGTCACCGACGCGCTCGACGGGCGCGTGGCCGTCCTCCGCGTACCCGATGGCGTACCGCAGGACCTCGGCCGGTGTCCTCGTGCCGTGGTCGCGCAGGAGCGTCATCCAGGCGTCGAAGGCGCCCGGCACGGCGGAGGCGAGCGGGCCGGTGCCCGGCACGAGGTCGAGGCCGAGGGAGCGGTAGTGGGCGACGGTGGCGCCCGCCGGCGCCACGCCCTGCCCGCACAGCACCCGGACGGGGCCGTCCGCGGGGGCGAGGATGATCGGCGCCTCGCCCGCGGGGCCGTTGAGGTGCGGCTCCACGACGTGCAGGACGAAGGCTCCCGCGACGGCCGCGTCGTAGGCGTTGCCGCCGTCCTCCAGGACGGCCATGGCGCTCTGGGAGGCCAGCCAGTGGGTCGAGGCCACCATGCCGAAGGTGCCTTGCAGGGTCGGCCTGGTCGTGAACATCAGCTGTGCCACCTCGCCTCTCTCGGTACGGGCGGCCCGGTGCGGTGGGCGCGCCGCCCATGGACGGGCCTGGCGCGCTCGTGACGTGGCCGCGGCACCCCTGGCCCGGGGGCAGACTACCCAGCGCCGCGGCCCGCGCCGGAGCACGTCCACGCCTCGGGTGGTGCCGACGGGGTCCCGCAGGCGGGCGGGCGCGACCGCCACACCGGCCCGTCACAACGCGTTGACGGCCGGCATGCTCTCCGTGTTCGAAGCGGAACCGCGGCGCGCGTGAGGGTGGCCATCGGAAGCGTTTCGTTTTGTTTACGTACCTTTCGGTCACATATTTGTTGTGTTCGACGGCCGCGCCTCCCCGCCACCGCAGCCCCTCGACGGGCCCGCGGGGACGGCCCCTGCGTCCGCGCGTCACACTTCGCTGCCTACATGTGGCGAGACCGTGTCCGAATCGAGAGGTTGCTGGCCCACATTCATGGGCAGCAGTCAGCAGATCACGCATCGTTTCAGGGGCGAACCAGCACAACCGCCCACGAAGCACACCAAGAAGTCGTGAGCCACCTCGACACGGAAATCGCTGTCAAGGCTTGATCCACTCTCGCCACGGTGTGCTAAGGATGGGGAGCCGCATGCGGGGCATGGATTCGAAGGACAGATGCAATGACCACGATTGAAAATCCCCCGGGGGGGAGTGCGGAACAACCGCGCCTCCGCCGGGACATGGGGCGTATCAGCCTGCTGTTCGCCGGTGTCGGATCGATCATCGGTTCCGGCTGGCTCTTCGGCGCGTTGAACGCCGCGAGGCTCGCGGGACCGTCGTCCGTCTTCTCTTGGGCGATCGCCGCCGTGATGATCATTCTCATCGGGCTCTGCTTCGCGGAGTTGGGCACGATGTTCCCGGTGTCGGGCGGTGTGGTGCGCTTCCCGCACCTGTCGTTCGGCTCGTTCGCCAGCTTCACCATGGGCTGGATCACCTGGATCGCCGCCGCCACCGTGGCACCGATCGAGGTGGAGGGAGCGCTCCAATACGGCACGAAATGGGCGCACTTCACTGACGCCCACGCGGATACGGGGACGCACACGCTCACCGGCCTCGGCTACGGGGTCGCCGTCGTCGCCATGGCGTTCTTCGTCGCGCTGAACTACTTCGGTATCCGGTGGTTCGCGCGGGTGAACAACGTCCTGGTGTGGTGGAAGCTCCTGGTCATCGTCGGGGTGATCGTGGCGTTCTTCGTCACCGCGTTCCACGGCCACAACTTCAGCGCCAAGGAGTACGGCGGGTTCGCGCCGGGTGGCGCGAAGGGCATCTTCACCGCGATCTCGACGGCGGGTATCACGTTCTCGTTCCTCGGCTTCCGCCAAGGCGTGGAGCTCGCGGGCGAGACGGACAACCCCAAGCGGAACGTGCCGTTCGCCATCATCGGGTCCGTCGCGCTGACGGCGGTCATCTACGTGCTGCTGGAGCTGGCCTTCATCGGCGCTGTGCCGGGGCACTTCCTGGACTCGTCGCACGGCTGGCTCAACCTGACGTTCACCAACGACTTCGGTCCGCTCGCCGCCATCTCCAGTGCGATCGGGCTGGGTTGGCTGGCCTACGTCCTGTACGTGGACGCCGTCATCTCCCCGGCTGACACCGGTCTCATCTACACGACGGTCACCGGCCGCATCTCGTACGCGATGGCGCGCAACAAGAACGCGCCGGCGGCACTCGCCAAGACCACCCGTCGCGGCGCTCCGCTGGTCAGCCTGATCGTCACGTTCGTTGTGGGCCTGATCGTGTT
Source organism: Streptomyces sp. NRRL F-5126 (assembly GCF_000721265.1). GTDB lineage: Bacteria > Actinomycetota > Actinomycetes > Streptomycetales > Streptomycetaceae > Streptomyces. Next base: position 97,928 of record NZ_JOFZ01000003.1, read on the forward strand.
CCTGCCGTTCCCGAGCTGGCAGCAACTGGTCGGCTTCATCACGTCCGCGACGGTGCTCTCGTTCGGCTCCGGCCCGATCGTGCTGGCGGCGATGCGCCGTCAGATCCCGGACCAGCCGCGGCCGTTCAAGGTCCCCGGTGGCGACATCATCCCGTTCCTGGCGCTGTACTCGGCCAACCTGATCGTCTACTGGGCCGGCTGGAACACCAACTGGAAGCTGTTCGCCACGATCGGCATCGGCTTCGTCTTCCTGGCAGCCTTCCAGATCTTCGACAAGGGCCAGGCGCCGAAGCTGGACTGGAAGGCCGGCGTGACCTGGGTGCTGCCCTGGCTGGCGGGTCTGGCCATCATCAGCTGGGTGGGCGACTACGACGGCGGCCAGGGCTACATCGGCCTCGGCTGGGGCTTCGTGGTCAACCTCGTGCTCGCCGCGATCGTCTACTTCCTCGCACTGCGCGTGCCGCTGCCGCAGGCACGCGTCCTCGAGCACATCGAGGAGGCACGCGCGGAGGCGCGCGTCGAGGAGGAGGAGCTGGGCGCGTCCCACTGATCGGCAGGTAACACCGACACGCCTGTGCGCGGCGCCCTCCCGGGCGCCGCGCACAGGCGTGTCCGCACCCCCACCCACGTGCGATTCTCAGGCTGCTCACAGGGCGGGCCAAGCAATCTCTCACTCCGCGCCTCCACGGTGGCACCATGACCACCACCTCCCCCCAGGACCGGCACCGGCTGCTGCGCCCCGACGGCTCGCCCGTGCGCGTACTCGTCGTGGACGACGAGGCGTCGATCACCGAGCTGCTCTCCATGGCGCTGCGCTACGAGGGCTGGGACGTGCGCACCGCCGCCGACACCGCGTCGGCCGTGCGCACCGCACGCGAGTTCCGGCCCGACGCGGTCGTGCTCGACGTCATGCTGCCGGACGAGGACGGCCTCGCGGCACTCGACCGGATAAGGGGCCACCTGCCCGAGGTGCCCGTCCTGTTCCTCACGGCACGTGACGCCGTCGAGGACCGCATCGCCGGGCTCACCGCGGGCGGCGACGACTACGTCACGAAGCCCTTCAGCCTGGAGGAGCTCGTGGTGCGGGTGCGCGGACTGATGCGCAGGTCAGGGGCGGTGGCCGGGCGCGAAGAGCGGCTGCTCGTCGTCGGTGGCCTGGTGCTCGGCGAGGACAGTCGCGAGGTACGCAGGGACGGGGACGCCGTCGAGCTCACCGCCACGGAGTTCGAGCTGCTGCGCTACCTGATGCGCAACCCGCGCCGGGTGCTGTCCAAGGCGCAGATCCTCGACCGCGTGTGGTCCTACGACTTCGGCGGCAAGGCCAACGTCGTCGAGCTGTACATCTCCTACCTGCGCAGGAAGATCGACGCGGGCCGCGCGCCGATGATCCACACACGGCGTGGCGCGGGCTACGTGCTCAAGGCGGCCGACGACGCCGGTCCCGGGAGCGGGCCCGGGACCGGCCGGCGCCCGGGTACGCCGTGAAGCGTCGCACGCGCACGCGACCCGCCCGCCGCCGCTTCGGCCGCAGGTCCCTGCGCACGCGCCTCGTGGTGTCGGCGGTGGCGCTGATCGCCGTGGTCGCCGCCGTGATCGGCGCGGTGACGACCATCGCGTTCCGCTCGTACCTGTACGACCAGCTGGACGCGCAGGTGCTCGCCGTCGCCACGCGGGCCTCGGGACCGCCGCCGGGCGCCGTGCACGGCGCGGGCGGCCTGCCGCCCGGGGCGCCGGCGGTCAGGGACCCGCTGCTGGCCGTGACCGGCGGCGGCGCACCCGTCGGCACGGTGGGCGCCGAGGTGTCGGCGGACGGGTCGCTCGGCCGTGCGGTGCGCAGCACCGAGCACAGCGGCGCGAACCGGTTCGGGCAGGTCACCGAGGCGACCCTGAGCGCGGCGCAGACCTCGGCGCTCGCCGCCGTGGCGCGTGACGGCTCACCGCACACCGTGACGCTGCCGGGCCTCGGCGACTACCGCGTGCGGCACACCGACGGCGCCAACGGTGACTTCCTCGTGGGACTGCCGCTGGCGGAACTGCACGACAGCCTCGACACCCTGGTCCTGGTGGAGGTCTGCGTCACCGCGGCCGGGCTCGTGGCCGCGGGCCTGACGGGCAACGCGCTCATCGGCGTGGCGCTGCGGCCGCTGCGCCGAGTCGCGGGCACGGCCAGGCGGGTGTCCGAACTCCCCCTGCACAGCGGCGAAGTGTCGCTGCTCGAGCGCGTGCCGGACGCGGAGGCAGATCCGGGCACGGAGGTGGGCCAGGTCGGAGCCGCGCTCAACAGGATGCTGGGGCACGTCGGTTCGGCACTCACCGCGCGCCAGGAGAGCGAGACACGGGTGCGGAGGTTCGTCGCGGACGCCGGTCATGAGCTGCGCACGCCGCTCGCCTCGATCCGCGGCTACGCCGAACTCACCCGGCGGGGGCGGGAGGAGGCGGGGCCGGACACCCGGCACGCGCTGCGCAGGATCGAGTCGGAGGCGACGCGCATGGCAGGGCTCGTCGACGACCTGCTGCTGCTCGCCCGACTCGACCAGGGCAGGCCTCTTGAGAGCGCCGACGTCGACCTCGTACCGCTGGTGGTGGACGCGGTGGGGGATGCGCGTGCCGCGGGCCCCGGGCACCGCTGGACGCTCGAACTGCCGCCGCCCGACGAAGGCGCCACCGGCTCGACGACGGTGTGCGGTGACGCGTCCCGGCTGCATCAGGTGCTGGTGAACCTGTTCGCCAACGCCCGCACGCACACACCGCGCGGGACGACCGTCGTCGCGAGGGTGTCGCCGGGTACCGCGCCGGGCGCGCCCGTACGGGTCGAGATCGAGGACGACGGCCCGGGAATCCCGGCCGAGTTGCTGCCGCGCGTCTTCGAGCGTTTCGCGCGCGGCGACGCGTCCAGGTCTCGCACCGCCGGTTCCACAGGGCTCGGTCTCGCGATCGTACGGGCCGTGGTCGCCACGCACGGCGGCACCGTGGGCGTGGCCAGCAGGCCGGGGCGCACGGTCTTCACGCTGACCCTGCCGGGACGCGGCGCGCCGGCGGCACGGGCGGGGGACGCCGGCCGCGCCGGGAGCTGACACGGACGCGACGTCCGCGCATACGGCGCTCACGTACTCACAGCCCCGCCACAGCCTCAGCACACTGCCGGGACAGTGCGCCCCGCGAGTGTGTGTTCCATGCGCACCGAAACCCCAGGGGACGCGCTTCCCGCACGCGAGCACCTGCCGGCGAGGGCCGCGGGCGCTCCCGTGCTCGACGTGACGATCCCCGTGTACAACGAGGAGCAGGACCTCGCGCCCTGCGTCCGCGGACTCCACGACCACCTGACACGCACGTTCCCCTACGCCTTCCGCATCACCATCGCCGACAACGCGTCCACGGACTCCACCCCGGCGGTGGCGGCCGGACTGGACGCCGGCATTCCCGAAGTGAGGTCCCTGCGCCTGGAGGAGAAGGGCCGGGGGCGCGCCCTGCGCGCCGTCTGGTCGCACTCGGACGCGCCGGTGCTCGCGTACATGGACGTCGACCTGTCCACTGACCTCAACGCGCTCCTGCCGCTGGTCGCGCCGCTCATATCGGGCCACTCCGACCTGGCCATCGGCTCCCGGCTCGCCCGCTCGTCGCGGGTCGTGCGCGGCCCGAAGCGCGAGTTCATCTCGCGGGCGTACAACGTGATCCTCAAGTCCTCGCTGTCCGCGCGGTTCAGTGACGCGCAGTGCGGGTTCAAGGCGGTCAGGCGGGACGTCGCCGAGCGGCTGCTGCCCATGGTCGAGGACACCGGCTGGTTCTTCGACACGGAGATGCTCGTACTCGCGGAACGCGCGGGGCTGCGCATCCACGAGGTGCCCGTCGACTGGGTCGACGACCCCGACAGCCGAGTGCGCATCGTCCGCACGGCCACGGAGGACCTCAAGGGCGTCTGGCGGCTCGGGCGGGCGCTCGCGGTCGGTGCCCTGCCGCTCGACCGGCTGGCGCGTCCCCTCGGCGACGACCCGCGCGACCGCGGCCCGGCACCGGTGGAGCGCGGCCTGCTCAGGCAGGTGGCCGGGTTCTGCGTGGTGGGCGTCGCCTCCACCCTCTTCTACCTGCTGCTGTACTCCCTCTTCAGGTCAGGACTCGGCGCCCAGGGCGCCAACGCGGCGGCGCTGCTCGTGTCCGCCGTCGCCAACACGGCCGCCAACCGCAGGCTCACCTTCGGCGTGCGGGGCAGGCGCCGCGCGGTGCGCCACCAGCTGCAGGGGCTCGTGGTGTTCGCCGTCGGGCTCGCCCTGACGAGCGGATCGCTCGCGGCGCTCGACTCGGCGACCGGCTCGCCCTCGCACACGACGGAACTCGCGGTGCTGATCGCGGCGAACCTCGCCGCGACGGTGCTGCGGTTCCTGCTGCTGCGGGCCTGGGTCTTCCCCGAGCGCCGGGTCCCGGCCCCGGCGGCCGATCCCCCCACCATGACCGCTTTCCCCACCGATCCCACCCACGTGACCGACGAACGGACCACTCGATGACCACGACCTCACAGCCGGCCGTGACCGGCGGCGCGGGCGCCACGGCGCACGGCCGCCCGGGCGGCCCGGCCGCGGCACTCAACCGGCTGTGGCGGGGCCGTGCGGCCGACGCTCCCTGGGTACGGCCGGCGCTCCTCGCGCTGCTGCTCCTGACCGCCCTGCTGGAGCTGTGGAACCTCGGCGCCTCCGGCTACGCCAACTCCTTCTACTCGGCGGCCGCCCAGGCGGGCAGTGCGAGCTGGAAGGCGTTCCTGTTCGGCTCGTCGGACGCCGGCAACTCCATCACCGTCGACAAGCCGCCCGCCGCGCTGTGGCCGATGGCGCTGTCGGTGCGGCTGTTCGGCCTCGGGTCGTGGCAGATCCTGGTGCCGCAGGCGCTGATGGGCGTGGGGACCGTGGCGGTGCTGTACGCGGCGGTACGGCGCAGGTTCGACGCCGTGGCGGGGCTGCTGGCCGGTGTGGCGCTCGCGCTGACGCCGGTCGCGTCGATGATGTTCCGCTTCGACAACCCGGACGCGCTCCTCGCCCTGCTGATGACCTCGACGGTGTACTGCGTGCTTCGCGCGCTCGAAGGCGCACGGACCAAGTGGCTCGTGTGGGCCGGGGTGCTGCTCGGGCTCGGCTTCCTCACCAAGACACTCCAGGCGTTCCTGATCGTGCCTCCGCTGACACTGGTGTACGCCGTGTGCGCCCCGGGCAGGACGGTGAGGCGCATCGGACAGCTGCTGGCAGCGGGCGCCGCCATGGTGGTCGCGGGTGGCTGGTGGGTGGTGCTCGTCCAGCTGTGGCCCGCGGCGTCCCGCCCCTACATCGGCGGTTCGCAGGACAACTCCTTCCTTGAACTCACCTTCGGCTACAACGGGTTCGGCCGGATCACCGGTGACGAGACCGGGAGTGTCGGCGGTCCGGGCGGGGATGCTCCCGGCGGCGGTGGGCCGGGCGGCGGCGCGGGGTTCGGCGGCGGCGGCACGGTCGGCATCGGCCGGGTCTTCGGCGACGCGCTCGGCGGCCAGGTGTCCTGGCTGGTGCCCGCGGCGCTGCTGCTGCTCGTGGCGGGCCTCGTAGTGACACGGCGGGCGCCGCGCACCGACGCCGTACGGTCCGCCTTCCTCGTCTGGGGCGGCTCCCTGCTCGCGACGGCGGCGGTCTTCAGCTTCATGGCGGGGATCTTCCACCAGTACTACACGGTGGCGCTCGCGCCCTACATCGCCGCGCTGGTGGGCATGGGCGCGTCGATTCTGTGGCGTGAGCGCGGCCGGCCGTTCGCCGCCGCGGCGCTGTGCCTGGTGGTGCTGGCGACGGCGGTCTGGTCGTACGTACTGCTCGGCCGCACCCCCGACTACCTGCCCTGGCTGCGCTGGGTCGTTCTGGCGTGCGGTGTGCTGACGGCGGCCTGTACACCGCTGTCACGGCGCTCCCGCGGCGGTGTGGCGGTGGCCGGTCTCGCCGTGGTGGCCGCGCTCGCGGGGCCGTTCGCGTACACGATGACGACGGTGTCGACCCCGCACACCGGCTCGATCATCGCCGCGGGCCCGTCTTCGGCGGGTGGCATGCCCGGCTTCGGCGGGGGCACGCCGCGCGGCGGCCAGGCCGGTGGGGAGCGTCCCACGGCAGCGGGTGGCCCCGGCGGCGGGCGGTTCCCCGGCAGCGCGGGCACGACGGGCAAGGCGGGCAAGGCGGGCGGCCCGGGCTCGGCTCAGGCCGGTGCGCCGGGCGGTGGTGCCCCGCCGAACGGTGCCTTCCCCGGCGGTGGGACCGGCCCGGGCACCGCGTCCGAAGGCGCGGCCGCGGGCGGCCGGGGGCGTGGCGGTAGTGGCATGGGCGAGGGCGGCCGCATGGGTGGCGGTGGCGGCATGGGCGGTCTCCTCCAGTCGCAGAAGGTGGGCTCCGCCGTGAAGGCGGCGCTGGAGAAGAACGCCTCGCGCTACACCTGGGTGGCGGCCGCGGTGGGTTCGCAGAACGCGGCGGGCTACCAACTCGCCACTGAGCGGCCCGTGATGCCGATCGGGGGCTTCAACGGAAGCGACCCCTCCCCCACGCTCGCGCAGTTCAAGGCGTACGTCGCCGACGGCAGGATCCACTACCTGCTGGCGTCCGGTCAGGGCGGCGGCGCCGGCCCGGGCGGCGGCGCCGGGAGCGCCATCACGAGCTGGGTGGAGAAGGCATACACCAAGGTGACGGTGGGCGGCACGACGCTCTACGACCTCACGAGGCCGAAGAGCGGCTGACGCCGCGGGACGAGAGGCCCAAGAGGCGCGCCGAGGCGCCCCTCTTAGGCTTCACCTACATGATGTAGTAATTCTGTAGGCTGCCGCCATGGCGAGGACTTACGCGGGCGAGGCGCAGTCGGCACCGGCCGGGAGGCGTACCGACATCCGGCAGGTCCGCGACGGCGACCTGTGGCTGGTCGCCGTCGCGCTGGCCTTCACGGCGTGCGAATTCCTGTTCGTACGCGTCCACCTGGGCCTGGGCTTCGACGAGTCGGTCTACGTCAGCCAGGTCAGCCCGCGGGCCCCCGCCTCGTTCTTCAGCGCTCCGCGCGCCCGCGGCGTCTCCTACCTGGCCGCCCCCGCCGTGGCGGTGACATCGTCCACCGCGGCACTGCGCTGCTACCTCGCCCTGCTCGCGGGCGCCGGCCTGCTGGGGGCGCTGTGGGTGTGGCGGCACTTCCTGCCCGCCCGCAGGGTCGCGCTCGCGGGCGTGCTGTTCGCCGGGCTGTGGATCACCCAGTTCTACGGGCCGCAGGCGATGCCCAATCTGTGGGTCGCGCTCGCCGCGCTCGCCTGCGTGGGGCTCTTCCTGCGGTCCGTGAGCGCCACGTGTCCCGCGCGCACGGAGCGGGGCGCCCTGCTCGGCACCGCGCTGACCCTGGCGGCCGCGGTCCAGTTGCGCCCGCCCGACGGGTTCTGGCTCGTGCTGCCGCTCGCGGCGGCCGCGCTCGCGGTGCGCGCCTGGCGCCGCGCGCCGGTGTTCGGTGCTCTGGCCGCGGGCGTGGTGGCGGGCGGCGCGCAGTGGGTCGTGGAGTCGTACACGCGGTACGGGGGCGTGCTGCAGCGGCTGCACACGTCGGGGAAGGTCGAGGGCGGCTTCAGCTGGAGCCCCGCGTTCGCCGACCAGCTGCGGGCGCTCGGCGGGCGCACGCTGTGCCGCCCGTGCGATGTCCCGTGGCCCCACAAGGGCGTCACGCTGTGGTGGTTCGCGCTGCCGCTGCTCGTCGTGGGCGGGCTGCTCGTCGTACGGCATGCCCGCCGCCTGCCCGCCGTCCTGCTGCCCGCTCTGTGCGGCGCGTCGATGGCCGTGCCGTACCTGCTGCTCATCGGCTACGCGGCGCCGCGCTTCCTGCTGCCCAGCTACGCACTGCTCGCGCTGCCCGCGGCCGAATGCCTGGCGTGGTTCGCGGCGGGTGCGGGCAGGCCGCGGCTGCGTCCCGTGGCGACCGGTCTTGTGGTCCTCGTCGTCGCGGCTCATCTCGTCGTGCAGAACCTCGTGCTGACGCGTACGGCGACGCGCAACAGTCAGGCGCACGCCGGCTTCGCGCGGATCGCCGCGGCCCTGCACGCCGCCGGCGTCAACCCGCCCTGCCTCGTCACGGGGACCAACGCGATCCCGATCGGCCTCGCGGCCCGCTGCGCGTCAGGAGCGACGTCGGGCCACAACGCGAACACCACCCCGCGGGGCATCACGGCCGCGGCGCGCCACCGGCCCGTGGCCGTCCTCGTGCCCCGGGGCCACCCTCGCCCGCCGTACGCGAAGGGCTGGAGCGCGCACCCGATGCCCGTGTCGCACCGGCTCACCCCGTACACGGCGTACGTGTCGCCGCCCTAGTCCGGGCCTGCGCCACCGGCGCCGCCGCCCCGGGCGCGCGCCTTGGCGAGGGAGACGCACTCCCGCTCGCCCTCGCCGCGGCGCACCACGCCGGGCAGCGCCCGGAAGACCCAGGAGCGGTACGACCAGAAGCGGAAGAGGGTGGCCAGGCCGATCCCGAGGAACTTGAACACGTTGCTCTGAAGCGGTGAGTGCCGGCCGAAGCCGTAGGTCGCCGTGTACAGCGTGCCGTTCTCGATCACCAGGCCCGCCGCGCTGAACAGCAGGAACAGGGTCAGCTCGCGCGCGCGGCCGCTCTTGTCGCACTCCCGGTAGGCGAAGTGGCGGAACCCCAGGTAGTTGAAGCCGATCGAGACGACCGTGGCCACGACGCTCGCCCGTACGACCGGCAGGTGGGTGGAGTGCCGCAGCAGGTTGAACACCAGCAGGTTCACCAGCACACCGGCGCCCCCGACCAGGGCGAACCTGGCCAGCTCCGATGCGAGTCCCACACGGGCCCGCGCCTGCGGCGGGGTCCTCACCGTACGGGTATCCGTACGCACCAGCCACCTCCTACAAATTGTAGTAGTTCATGCAGGATACCCCGGACGCACGGCTGTGCGGCCCGACGGAACAGATACCCCGCGAGGGGACACACTTCGCATCCAGGCCCTCGCACGGCGCAGCGGCTGCGGCGCGTCGGCCGCATGTTCGTGCCACGCGAGGGCGGGCACACGCACTGCACCACACCTGTCCGGTGTGAAGGAGGAAGGGAGCGGACATGGCAGCGACGGCACGGTACGCGATCGGATCCGAGGTGCACTGCTCGGACGGCGCGTGCGGAAGCCTGCGGCGGGTCGTGGTCGATCCGATCGCGCAGTGCGTGACGCATCTGGTGGTCGGCCCGGGGAGCGACGGCGACAAGCTGGTGCCCGTGGAGCTGGTGGATGACCTCGCCGAGGCCACGGCGCTCACCTGTGACCGTGCGGCCTTCGACAAGCTGGAGCCCGCCGAGGAGCACCGTTTCCTCCAGGGGCGCGAGGGCGGCCTCGGCTACAACCCCGCGCAGATCATGATGTGGCCGTACTTCGGCCCCGGGGTCGCCATGGCGGGGCAGCTCAGCGCGCCGGTGTTCGCCCCCTCTCCGTACGACCCGAGGCCGCCGGCCGAGGAGCGCGTGCCCGCGGGCGAGGTGCAGATACACCGCGGGGACAGGGTGGAGGCCATCGACGGCGAGACCGGGCGGGTGCACGGGCTCGTCGTCGACGAGGCGGACCACGCGGTGACGCACGTGCTGCTCGCCGAGGGCCACCTGTGGGGCAAGAAGACCGTCGCGGTGCCGATCTCCCAGGTCAGCCGCGCCGAGGGGACGATCAGGGTCGGGCTCAGCAAGGAGCAGCTCAAGGAGCTGCCCGACGCGGAGGCCGGCGCCGACGGGTGATGCCGGGCGAGCGGGCGCATGCTGGAGGTATGCCCGGTGCGCCGATAGTCGTGCTGCGGCCGTCCGGTACGGGCGGCCGGCGCGTCACCGCGCACGGGCAGGTGCTCGGCCTCGCCCACGACGACTTCGACCTGGTCGAGTTCCTGCGCAGGGCAGGGCTCGACGACGCGTGGCCGCTGCTCGACAACCCGTCGTGGGTCGAGTGGCGCGGGGGCCGGCCCCACCGCTGGGACGCCGCCTGACGCCGCACGAGGACGGCGCGCCCGGGCACCGGGGGCGGCTACTCGAAGCGCGACACGTCGCCGGCGCCGCGGCGCACGATGTCGACCTCGTCGCCGGAGAAGTCGACGACCGTGGTCGGTTCCGTGCCGCAGTCGCCCGAGTCGATGACCGCGTCCACCACGTGGTCGAGCCGCTCCTTGATCTCCCAGCCCTGCGTCATCGGCTCGTCCTCGTCGGGCAGCAGGAGCGTGCTCGACAGCAGCGGCTCACCGAGCTCGGCCAGCAGCGCCTGGGTGACGACATGGTCGGGAATGCGGACGCCGACGGTCTTCTTCTTGGGGTGCAGCAGCTGGCGCGGCACTTCCCTCGTGGCGGGCAGGATGAACGTGTAACTGCCGGGGGTGGCCGCCTTGACGGCCCGGAAGACGTCGTTGTCGACGTGCACGAACTGCCCGAGCTGGGCGAAGTTCTGGCACACGAGCGTGAAGTGGTGCCGGTCGTCGAGGCGCCGGATCGAGCGGATGCGGTCGAGTCCTTCGCGGTTGCCGAGCTGGCAGCCCAGCGCGTAGCAGGAGTCCGTGGGGTAGGCGACGAGCGCGCCGCCGCGGATGCTGTCGGCCACGCCGCTGATGGTGCGCCGCTGCGGATTCTCGGGGTGCACGTCGAAGTACTTCGCCATCCGCCGAGTGTAGGGCTTCTCCGCGGGCGTCAGGCCCCGATCGCGGCGGCGACGGCCTCCGGCAGGGTGTGCGTGACACCGTCACCGAGCCGTTCGAACTCCCGTCGTAGAAAGGGGCCGGCGAGCTTCGCGAGGCCGTTGAACACGATGGTGGCCTCGTAGGTGATCTCGGTCCGCCCGCCGCGTTCCCTGAACGTCAGGTCGTCGGTGGACGTGGCGGTGTCGTTCGTCCCGACGAACGTCAGCCGGTCGCTCTCCATGCGGTCGAGCCGGTAGGTGAGTGTGGTCGAACGCCCCCTGAACTCCGAGACGTTGCGCCACAGGGCGCCTTCGTGCACCGGCCCCTCGCCGATGCGCAGGCACTCCCGGGTGCCGGGATCCCACTCCACGGCGTGCGCGAAGTCCGCCAGGTAGGCGACCACCGCGGGCAGCGGCCTCGCGACGTCGACGCGCCGCACCACGTGCACCATGCTCCTGCTCCTCTCCGGCTGCGGTCCTGCGGCCGGGCGGGACGCGCACCGTCAGGTCCGACGCGCCCCGCCCGTGGCTGCCGCAGCAGACTCACATCTTCGGCATCAGCACGCTGTCGATGATGTAGACCGTGGCGTTGGCGGTCGGGACGTTGCCGCACACCACGTTGGCGGTGTCGTCGACCTTGAAGGACTCACCGGAACCCGACGTCGTGACCTTGCCCTTCTCCAGGGTGGTGAAGGAGCCGTCGGACAGCTGCGCGGGTGTCACCTTCTGGCCCACCACGTGGTACGTGAGGATCTTGGTCAGCGTGGCCTTGTCGGAGAGCACCTTGTCCAGCTTGGCCTTCGGGATCTTGGCGAACGCCTCGTTGGTCGGCGCGAAGACCGTGATGCCCTTCGCGTTGTTCAGCGTGTCGACCAGGCCGGCCTTCTTGACCGCCGTGACGAGCGTGGACAGGTCGGGGTTGTTCGACGCGGCCGTCGCGACCGGGTCCTTCGCCATGCCGTCGAAGCTGCCGGCGCCGGTCTTCGGCACCGAGGCGCACGCGGAGCCGAACGGCTGCGAGGCCATGTCGGAGGTCTTCGAGGACGGCATCGGGGCGGACGGCGTCGACGCGGCCGAAGAGCTGCCGCTGTCCTTGCCGTCGCTCTTGCCGTTGTCGCTGGAGCAGGCGCTCAGCGCGAGGGGGAGGGCGAGGGCCGCGACGGCGAGGGCGGTGGTACGGCGGAAACGGTGGGCGAACATCTCAATCTCCTCATATCGACGAATGGCGGCCTTCCACGCCGCGTGCACATCGGCTATTCGGCGACGGCCCGGTTCCGGATTGGCCGTCTCACTCGAATAGTTGGGTTTTCCCGTCGCGTCCCCGCGTCCCCGCGCTGCCGGCCGCGTGCCATGACGGACGACACACGCTCGCGGCCGTAAGAGCGGCGCGGGAACACACGCATAGGCGTGGAGAGGGGCGCGGCCCGCGCGGCGCCTCGCCACCGACCGCCACCCGCACGGACGCGCAACGAGGAGATGCCCATGCACCAGGAAACGACGCGATCGCCGAGCCCGCTGGTCCTCGACCCCACCGCCCGGCGGCGCGCCGAGGAGGAGCGGGTGCTGAGGAGCGGCGAAGCCCCGGTACTCGTCGACATACTCGGCGAACTGGCGTGGGCGGTGGGCGACCCCGACCTGCTCGCGCGGCTCCTGACGGACCCACGGGTCTCCAAGGACCCGCGTCAGCACTGGCCCCGCTTCATCGCCGGGGAGATCGTCGGCAAGTGGCCGCTGTACCTGCAGGTCTCGGTGGACAACATGTTCACCGCGTACGGGCGGGCTCACCGCAGGCTGCGGCGCCTGGTATCGCCCGCCTTCGCGGCGCGGCGCCTCGAAGCGCTGGTGCCGTCGGTCGAGGCGAACACGGCGGCCCTGCTGGACGCGCTGGAGGACCACCGCGGCGAGGTGGTCGACCTGCGGGCGGCCCTCGCGGTGCCGCTGCCGGTGCGGGTCATCAGCGACCTGCTGGGCGTGGACGAGCGGATGCGGGGCCGGTTCAAGGCCACGATCGACGCCATCTGGAACACCACCGCGACGCCGCAGGAGGCGGTCGCCGCCGCCGAGGCCGTCTACGAGATGCTCGGCGAGCACGTCAGGGCCAAGCGCGCACGGCCCGCGGACGACCTCACCAGCACCCTGATCGCCACCCGCGACGACGAGGAGGACGGCACCGCCCTCACGGAGCGGGAACTCGTCGACACGCTGCTGCTCGTGGTGGCCGCCGGCTACGAGACGACGGTGAACCTCATCGACTCGGCGGCCACCGCACTCCTGGCCGACCCCGCGCAACTCGCCCATGTGCGTCAGGGGCGGGCGACCTGGAGCGACGTCGTCGAGGAGACGCTCAGGTTCGCCGCGCCCGTCAGCCACATGCCCATGCGCTACGCCGTGGAGGACATCGAGATCCCCGGCGGGCCGACGATCCGGCAGGGCGAGGCCATCCTGCCCTCGTTCGGCGCGGCCAGCGGCCATCCGAAGCGGCAGGGCGCCTCCGCCGGCCGGTTCGACGCCACGCGCCCCGACCGGTCGCACATCGCGTTCGGGCACGGCGTCCACTTCTGCCTCGGGGCGCCGCTGGCCAGGGCGGAGGGCGCGACGGCGCTTGCCGGCCTCTTCGGCCGCTTCCCCGCGGTACGGCTCGCGGTGCCGGCCGCCGAGCTCGAACCGCTCCCCAGCATCCTCGGCAACGGGCACCGGGAGGTTCCCGTGCGCCTCGGGTGACGGGTCGTCCGGCCGGTTACGTGACGTCGATCCACACGGCGTGCGAGGGCGTGCCGTGCTTGTCGGTGACGAAGATCATGTGCCAGCCGGCGGGGACGAGTGAGGGGTCGTCCGGGATGGTGAGGGTCACCTCGTCCCCCTTCTTCTTGATACCGAGGGCGACGGAGCGCTGGTCGAAGTTGGTGACGTGGGTGGCGGAGCCAGGGTGCATGAGGCGGGCCGTGGCGATGCGCTCGGCGTCCGGGGTGTGGAAGGTGACGCTCTGGCCGCGTTTCACCGACGTGGGTCCTGTGCCGAGACTCGGGCGGTCCGCGCGGTAGAGGTAGGGCGGCCGGTAGACCTCGACGCGCTGCTCGAACGTGCCCGGCCTGGTGTTGTCCTTGTCGCCGAACAGCGGGTCGGAGCCGAACACGGCGACGCGGCCGTCGGGCAGCAGCAGGGCCTCGCTGTGGTAGTTGCGGCCGACCGTGGGGGCGGCGGCCGCACGGAACTTGTTGGTCCTGGGGTCGTAGAACTGGGCGGTGAAGATGTCGCTCTCGCTGCGTCCCCGGTAGTCGCCGGAGCCGCCGGTCGTGAACACCGTGTCGTCCGGCATCAGCACGGCGTTGAGGTAGCGGGTCCTGTGCGGCAGGTCAGGGCCGGTCTTGAACGCGGGGTGCGCTGCCTTGAGGTCCACGACGGCCGTGCGCGCGGTGGCCTTCTTCGACTCGCCGATCCCTCCCCCGCCGAAGACCATCACCTTCTGGTCCTGGGCGGGCGGCAGCAGCACCGAGGCCGACGTCTCCAGCACGTCGGGGTCCTCAAGGCCGGGGACGGTGCGGAAGGTGTTGTCGTCCAGGTCCCAGATGCCGGGCTTGCGTCCCTTGTCCGCCGGGCCGTACCCCGCGTTCGAGCCGGAGTAGAAGACCTTCCCGCCGTTCATCAGGAACAGCGAGGGATAGGTGGGGAAGTAGTGCGACGGCGCCTTGGACCAGTGCCGGGTGGCCGGATCGTAGATCTCGTTCTTGCCGGGGACGACCTGGCCGATGTCGTCGAGGCCCGACGTGGCGAGCACCTTGCCGTTCTCGAGTGTGAGCAGCGTCGGGTACCAGCGTGCCTCGCTCATCGAGTCGACCTGGGTGTACTTCTCGGTCTCCGGGTCGAAGACGTAGGCCTGCCTGATGCCCTGGAAGTCCTTCTTGTCCAGGCCGAGTTTGTTGGCGATGCCGTAGAAGTTGTCGTCGTCCTTGCCGTGCAGGCCCTCGATCTCGTACTGCTGCGTGGAGTTGGTGACCCCGGCGGTGCCCTTCTTCGTCGCCTCGACGAACACCCGCGCTTCGCTGGCGGTCACCGTCACCTTGCCCGTGGCCGGGTCCGTACGCTTCTTCGCCGCCGGCACGTGGACGGGGAACTGCGAGCGGTAGGTGAGTCCCGAAGCGGACAGGAAGACGGTGCCCTTGGGGAAGGTGCGGCTCTTGGTGGGGTCCTCGTTCTTGACGAGCATGGCCCCGCCCGCCCGTTTCACGTCACCGCCGAGCACCTCGTAGCGGCCCGTACCGCCGGCGATCAGCACCTTGCCGTCGGGGAGCTGGGTGTGCCCGGCGCAGAACATGTCGCGCGGCGTGTCGATCTTCTTGAAGGTGTCCTTGACCGGGTCCCACAGCGTGCTCTTGAAGGTGCCGCCCTTGAACAGCTTGATGTTGTTGCCCGATCCGGCGATCAGGAGCACCTTGCCGGTGTGCAGCAGGATGGCGTGGATCGAGTTGAGCTGGTAGCGCTTGGGCATGTCCACCACGTTCCAGTGGCCGCGCGCCGCCTTGTAGCTGTCCTTGTTGACCTCGTAGGTGTGGTAGCGGTCATTGGCGAACCCGAGCACGGCAGGCGCGTTGAGCCCTGCGAGAACGAGCACGGCCGCGGCGCCGATCCATGTCTTGCGTGATGTCAGACGGGATGGGCGTGCGCGCATGCGAACCTCCGGAAGCGGTCGGCCTGAACATGATCCAAGACCTCGACAGCTACCGCAGCCCGGCGAGCGGCCCGGGGCGACACTCTGCTCCGCACGCCGTCAACAACCCGAAGAGGGGATCGGCCCGGCGCGCTGCCGCCCTGCGCGTTCGGCGCGAGCCGGAGCCCGGCCGGTCAGCGCGGGGAGCGGTCGATGCCGTGGCCTCCCGTACCGCGTACGACGGCAACCTTTCCGAATCTGCGCCACAGCGTCCGCTGGGCCAGCAGGGTGAGCGTGCCGGAGATCAGCATTCCGGCCAGATTCAGCCCGAGTTGCACGAAGGGCACGGCGACCTCGCCGCCGTGCCCGAGCGCGATCGCGACTGCCGCGTTCCCCGCGGCCGGCACCGTGGTGACGGAGATGAAGACGCCCACCAGCACGGACGACTTGCCGGCCGTCAGCGACAGGATGCCCGCGACGCCGGCGAGCAGCGCCACGATGAACGACCACTTGTCGGGGTGGACGATGAAGTCGGTCAGCGGGCGTGACTCCAGCATCCCGGGCTCGACCCACCCGAGCCCCCGGCCCACGAGGGCGCACAGCAGGGTGGTGGCGATGGCGACGGCGAACCCGATCAGCAGCGACCTCGCCGCCGGGAGGATGACGCGTCCTTCCCACCGCAGCAGGCCGAGGCACATGGCCGCGACGGGCCCGAACTCGGGCCCGAGCACCATCGCCCCGACGATCAGCACGGGCTGGTCGAGCACGTCCCCGATCGCCGCGATCTGGGTCGCCAGCGTGAGGAAGGCGAGGAACGCCCAGGTGAGGCGCGCGTCGGCGGAGGTGCGAGCGGACAGCTCCGCCCAGACCACGGCGTCGTCCCCCTCGCCGGGCGCCCTGGTCTCGGCGGCGTCGGCCGCCGCGGAGAGCGAGACGTCGAGCTGCTCGACGGTGATGCCGCCGGTGTCCCGCAGGCCGAGCGCGCTCAGCTCGTCCAGCACGTCGTTGGCGGCCTCGCGCGCGACGTCGAACTCGACGAGGTCGCCACGCGGCGAGAGGGCGGCGCCCGGCACGCGCAGGATGTTGACGACGGCGGGCGACGCGTCGGCGATCCGCACGACGTCGTCGGCGTGAGCGGCGGGGCTGATCACTCGGACATGCAGCACGCACGCAGTATGCCGCCTCACTCCCTGTCGAGTGCTCTGAGCTCAATCCCGGGCGTGACCCACCTGCGCCGGCGCGTTCCGCGTCTCGGCCCCGCTCCCTCCCACCGTGTCCCTGTGGAGAGCGTGCAGAACCGACTGGTGGGTGATCCAGCCGACGAGACGAGTACGGGACGCGTCGAAGACGGGCAGGCCCGCCCCCTCCGCGGAGACGAGCGCGTCGAGCGCCTCGGTCAGGGCCGTCTCCTCGGTGACAGGCCTGGGCAGATGGACGACGGAGCCCACGTCAGGAGGGGACTCCCCCGCGGCTGCCAGCCCCTCCGCCGCGGAGCGCGCCGTTACGGTGCCCAGGTACGTGGCGTCCTCCGCGAGCACCGGCAGCACACCGTGGCGGGAGCGTGCCAGCGCCTCGGCGGCGTCGGCCAGCGGCGCCGAGGCGCGCAGCGGGTCGGGAAGCGCCTCCATGACGGAGGCGACGAGGCGCCCGGCGAGCGGCGCGTCGCGCGGCGTCTCGCCGATGTCCACACCGCGGCGGCGGAGCTTGAGCGTGTAGACGCTGTCGCTGGACAGGGCGCGGCTGACCCCGGTGGCGACGACGATGGCGGCCATCAGCGGAAGGATGATGGAGTACTCGCCGGTCAGCTCGAACATGATGATGACCGCCGTGATGGGCGCTTTCGCGGCCCCGGCGAACACGGCTCCCATGCCGATCAGGCCGTACGCCCCGACGGGCCCCGCGCTCCCCGGCAGGAGCTGGTGGGCGACCGCGCCGTAGCCCGCGCCGAGCATCGCCCCCATGAACAGCGAGGGAGCGAACACGCCTCCGGAGCCGCCGATGCCGATCGTCAGGCTGGTCGCGGCGATCTTCCCGACGAGCAGCACGAGCAGGAACACGACGGTGTACTTGCCGGCCACCGCGTTCTCCAGGACCGGGTAGCCGACGCCGTACATCTGCGGCAGCACCAGCAGGAGCCCCCCGAGCAGCGCGCCGCCCACGGCGGGCCGCGCCCATTCAGGCCCGCGCCAGACGAAGTCGCAGGCGTCCTCGATCCAGTAGAGAACCCGGGTGAAGCCGACGCCCACGGCGCCTGCAAGCAGTCCCAGCACGACGAACAGGGCGTACTCCGACAGGTGGTGCACCGCGAACGGCGGCAGGTGCAGGAACGGTCCACCGCCCAGGGCCGCCCTGCCGATGACGGAGGAGACCACCGAGGCGAGCACCACCATGCCGAAAGACTCGGCGGTGAAGTCGCGCAGGATCAGCTCCATCGCGAAGAAGACCCCCGCAAGGGGCGCGTTGAAGGTGGCGGCGATGCCGCCGGCCGCGCCGCAGGCGACGAGCACGCGCATGCGGTCCTCGGCGACCCGCACCAGCCGGCCGAGCGTGGAGCCGAGGGCGGAGCCGATCTGGACGATAGGCCCCTCGCGCCCCACCGAGCCCCCGCCGCCGATGCACAGCGCGGAGGCGAGGGACTTCACCAGGGCCACCTGCGACCCGATCTTCCCGCCGCGCCGCGCCACAGCGAACATCACCTCGGGAACACCGTGACCCCGCGCCTCCTTGGCGAACAGCTGTACGAGCGGCCCGTACAGCAGCCCGGCCACCACGGGCGCCAGCACGACGAACCACTTGCCGAGCCAGGGCAGATGGGGGTTGCCCGTGTGGGCCGCGGCAGAGTAGTCGGCGTGACCGGAGAGCAGCAGCGTGAAGGTCTTGATCAGCCAGCGGAACGCGACCGCGCCCAATCCGGCGCCCGCCCCGACGACGAGGGCGAGCAGGAGCAGGCCGCCCTTGGCCTCCCTCAGGAGCGCGAGCAGGCGCGGCACGCCCGTGGGAACGAGGAGGGACTCTTCTGCCGCGAGCGCGGGGCGCGGCACACGGCGGGCTCTGATCGGCATGTTTGCATTATGCAATATCAATCATTGCTCTATGCAATGCTCCGCATGGTGAGACACGGCCCTAACCCGCCGCGCCGCCCGGCGCGGTAGAAAGGGGGGATGCCTGAGCGAGCGCCCACCCCACACCCCGCCGACCCGCAGGACGGGGAGGCGGACGAGGTCGTCTCCGCCGTGCTCACCGCGTCACGCCTGCTCGTCGCCGTGTCCGCGCGCTCGCTCGCGTCCGTCGAGGAGACCCTGACGCTGCCCCAGTTCCGGATGCTGGTGGTGCTCTCGACGCGGGGGCCGATGAACATCTCCCGTCTCGGCACGCATCTGGACGTCATCCCGTCAACGGCCATGCGGATGGTCGAGCGACTGACAGGCGCGGGGATGCTGGAGCGCGAGCTGAACCCCAGGAACCGGCGCGAGATCCTCATCCGCCTCACCACCGAGGGCCGCAGGGTCGTCGACACGGCAACGGACCGCAGGCGGGCGGAGATCGCCCGCATCGTGGGCGGCATGCCGCCAGCGCATCGCACGGCGCTCGTCGAGGCGCTGCGGGCCTTCAACGAAGCGGGTGACGAGCCTCCCGCCGCCGAGCAGGCGGCCCCGGCGCGGACGGGAACCGACATGCGCTGGTGAACGCGAGGGCTGGACGATCCCACAGGCCTGCCGTCACCTGGCCTCCTTGACGCCCAGGCGGATGAGCCGGGTGTCGCCCGGCCACGACGTGAGGAACCCCGCGACCATGCCGATCTGCATGAGGAACCAGTGGACGGGAGCGCCGGGGTGCAGGTGGTGCGGTGCCGGGAGGAAGACGAACGCTGGAAGACGAACGCCATGAGCGCCATCCGGCCGAAGAGGCAGGCCTCGGAGACGGCCGGCGACAGCATGTCGCAGTGCGACGGCAACATGGATACCCCGCCCTGGTACCACGAACCGGTGGACCGGAGACCCCGGCGCCCGCAGGCGGCCGCGCGCACGGCCAGGACAGCCGACACGGGGACCGGCCGGGGCATGCGGCAGGCCAGACGTCGATTGAGTAACTTCTGAGTGGGCGGGACACCACGGGGCAGGCCTGTTCCTGTCCTCATGACGCAGAAGCTGAGGGGAGGCCAGGTGACACCTCGGACCGGACGGCCCTCGCCGCGCGCCGCCGCCCACGCCCCCTCGGCCCCCACCGCTCAGGCGGCCGCCGCGGGCCGTTCGCCCGAGGTGGCGCGCAGGATCCTGAGCGTGCTCCCGTTCGGCGTGATGGCCCTCGTCGTGGTCGTCGACGTCACGGCGGGTTCCGGGGTCGGCCTGCTGCCGCTGATCTCCCTGGGCCCCGCCTTCTCCGGCCTCGTGGGCGGGTGGCGGCGCACCCTGGCGGTGGGGCTGCTCTCCCTGCTGCTGTGCGCCGCCCTCGGCTGGTACGACGGGCTCCTCGACAGCCGCCGCGCGTACACCGCGCTGGCGTCCGTGGCCGGGGTGACCGCCGCGGGGCTGCTCGCGTCGGTCAGCAGACTGCGGCGCGAGCGCGAACTGGCCAGCGTGCGCTCCATCGCCGAGGTCGCCCAGCGTGTGCTGCTGCGGCCCGTCCCGCGCCACGCCGGCCACCTGACGACCGCGGTCGCCTACACGTCGGCGGTGGCGGAGGCCAGGATCGGCGGCGACCTGTACGAGGTCACGACCGTCCCCGACGGGGTGCGCGTCATCATCGGCGACGTCCAGGGCAAGGGCCTCGAAGCGGTGGAGACCGCGGCCGTCGTGCTCGGCGCGTTCCGTGAGGCCGCGCCCGAGGAGGCCCTGCTGACCGAGGTCGGCGCCCGGGTGGAACGTGCCATGGAGCGCGAGTTGAACGGCGAGAAGTTCGTCACCGCGCTGCTCGTCGACATCAGCCCGCAGGACGGCGCCACGTTCCTGAACTACGGGCATCCGCCGCCCATGTGGGTGCCGTCGCACGGCGAGCCCGTGTTCCCCGAGCCCGAGGAGTTCGCGCTGCCGCTCGGTCTCACGGCGCACGGCATGGAAGGCCCGAAGCCCTTCCATGTCGACTTCGGGCCCGGCGACCAGATCCTGCTCTACACGGACGGCGTCACCGAGGCTCGCGACGCGGACGGCACCTTCTATCCGCTCGGCGAGCGCGCCGGCCTGCTGGCGGACGCCGATCCCGAGCGGGCGCTCGCCGCGCTCCGTGCCGACGTGGAGCGGCACGTGGACGGGCCGCTGCACGACGACGCGGCGACGCTGCTGCTGCGCCACCGCAGCTGAGCCGGCAGGGGATGGCACGCACGCGGGCGCCGCGCTACTTCGTGAGGTGCCCGTAGACGACGGTGTTCCCGTCGTACTCGTGCCTCGCGGCATTCCAGTCGCTGCACGTGATCAGCCGGATTTCCGGGTCCGGTGTGTTGCCGTAGACCTGGAGCGTGGGGAAGTCCTTCTTCTCGTACTTCCGCACGGCGTCCACGGTGAAGTGGACGGTGCTGTGATCGGCCCGCGTGACAGTGATCCGGTCGTGCCGACGCACGGAGCCGAGGCGGTAGAACACGGCGGGGCCCGTCTCGTACGAATCGACGTGGCCGAGTATGACGGCGGGTCCGTCCTGCCCCGGCCGTGGCGAGTCGTGGAACCATCCGGCCTGGAGGGGCTTCTTCGGCACCTCGACGGTGCCGTCGCCGCCCAGGCCGAGGTCGAGCAGCGTGCTGTGGACGCCGATCGCCGGGATGTCGATGGCGGTGGGACGTGCGGTGGGCGCCTGGGATGTACGGCTCGGCGAGGGGGCCGGCTCCGTCGCGCCGTCACCCGCCGTCGAGGACGGGGACGGCGCCGGGACCGCGGGCCCGGCCGTGTGGACGGGCAGGTGCCCGGCCTCCGCCGGGCGGGGCTGCGGCGGGGGTGACCCGCCGCCGCCCCAGCCCACGGCGACAGCCGTCAGGCCGCCCGCCACGCAGGCCACGACGAGCGCGATGACGAGGATCATGCGCCGCGTGCGGCCGGTGGTGTTCGGCTCGGACGGTGTCATCGCGCGCCGGCGCTCCTGCGGCGCAGGGCGTAGCCGCCGGCCGCCGCACCGAGCAGCGCAAGGGCGCCGCCGCCGGCGACCAGTCCGGTGTCCGGGCCTTGGGCCTGCGTGGCGCCGTCGCCCGTGGCCGCTCCGCCGTTGGGCATGGACGACATCTGCGACGCGGCCAGCGCGCCGCACAGGGCCGGGTCCGTGGCCTCGGCGGGCAGGGACTTGTCGAGCTCGCTGGCGCCGAGGACGTTGTCGTACTTGCCGTTGCCGTTGTAGTCGACGCCGTGCACGACGATGACGGCCTTGCCCGACTTGATGTTGTCGGCGACCTTCGACGAGACGGTCATCGTGCGGCTGTAGTCGACACTGGAGCCGGACGGGAAGCGCTTCACCGCGAGGGCGCTCTTGGCGCTGTTGTCGCCGCTCGTGGTGAGCGACGTGCCGATCATGCCGTAGTCCTTCATGGCGTCGGCGACGTTGATGGAGCTGTGCCCGTTGTGGTCCTTCGCCTCGGACGGCTCGGGGCACGTGCCGTTGCCGCCGATGTGGATGTGCATGGCGTGCGGTGAGGCCCCGCCGACGAGACCGTCGGCCTTGACGGTGACCTTCGCCTGGTCGCCGGAGAGCTGGATCATCGCGTGGCCGCTGCCGGTCACCTTGTTGGCGGTGACGGGGTCGAGGGAGGCCTGGTACGTCGTCCAGCCCGAGGAGGAGGACGTGGACGACGCCCACGCCGTCGCCGGAAGCGCCAGCGGCACGGCCACCACCGCGGCCGCCGTCAGAACACGTGCCTGTATCGCATGCATGATGGTGCCCTTCACTCGCCGGTTCCGCGGGCCGGGCGGCGCGCGGTCCCGGGGGACGTTCCTTCCACCGCCTATTCGGAACGGCGCGGCCCGTGGATTGGAGCGACCCGCGAGAGCCCGGCAGGGACGCCGGTGACGAGGGGACACGCACCTTCATTGCCGAAGGCGCGTCAGGAAGGTTCGCAGAGCGGCCGCGACGGCGGCAGGCGCTTCCAGGGGCAGCAGGTGACCTGCGGCGGGGACGATGGCCAGGTCCGCGTGCGGGATGTGCGGCAGGAGGCACTCGCGCAGCACGGACGGCGGTTCCACCCTGTCGTACTCCGCGGCCAGCACGGCCACCGGGACCCCGATGCCGCCCACGGTGTCCGTGATGTCCCGCGCGATGCCGTGCAGCGGCCACTCGCGCCCGGCCCCGGCGGCCGAGGCGAGGCTGTCGCGCACCGCCGCGGCCCGCCTGTCCGCGGGCAGGGGTGTGGCGGTCAGGACGTGGTCGAGGGCGTGCGCGACCGTCTCGGGCGAGTCGTACGCGTGGGCGAGACCCTGGCGGTACTCCTCGGTCACGGTGGCGGGCGGCCGCGGCGGCGCGGGCGCGACGAGCACCAGGCCCGCGAGCCCGGCCGGCCTGCGGGCCGCGACGAGCTGGGCCGCCTTGCCGCCCATCGAGTGGCCGACGAGGACGTAAGGACCCGGCACGCAGGTGCCGGCCACGCGTGCGAGATCGTCGGCGAGCCGGTCGAGGCCGTAGGGGCCCGGCAGTGCACGGGAGCGGCCCCAGCCGCGCTGGTCGAAGCGGACGGTCGCCTGCTCGGGTGGCAAGTGGCCCAGCACGCCGCTCCAGGTGTCCGCGGAGCCGCCCCAGTAGTGGGCGAACACCAGAGTGGGTCCTTGCCGGCCGCCGGCTCGCGCGTGCAGGACGCCGCCCGCCACGGGGACCGGTATGGTCTTTTCCGTCATCGTCACACCTCTCACTTCGGCTGCGGGGAAACACCTGATGTGCGCATCAGGCCAGTTCCGACAGTACGGATGCGGTCGCGTGCCCCTTGGTGTGAAGGGACTGGAAGATTGTGGAAAACGGACACACCGCAGTGCGGCAGCTGCGCTACCTGCCCGCCGTGGGATCGCCGTACGGCGTGGAGGTCATCGACTTCGCCGCGCTGCGCGCCATGGATCCCCAGCGCCGCCGTGTGCTGCCGCAGCGCCCCGACTTCCACGTCCTCGCCCTGGTCGCCTCCGGCACGGGCAGCCACGAAGCGGACTTCCTCGGCTACCGGCTGACGCGGGGAAGCGCCGTGTGGATCAGGCCCGGCATGGTGCACCGGTGGAGCGACGTCGACGCCTGCGACGGCCCGCTCGTCCTGTTCAGGCCCGGCTTCCTCCCCGCCACGGTGGCGGAGGCGGCCGCGCCCGTCTGCTGGCACCTGGACAGGCAGCCGCTCGACCTCGCACTCCTCGCGGCAGCGCATCTCGGCCGCGAGCACGAGGCGGCGGCGAGGACACCGCGCCCCGTCTCCCCCGCGCTCCTTTCCCACCTGCTGGCGGCACTGGTCCTGCGTGCCCTGCCGGACGCGCCCGCCTCGGCGGACACGACGCGTGCCGCCGGCGGGTACGGGGAGGTGTTCCGCGCCTACCGGGCCGCCGTCGAGGAACACTTCACCGACCGGCACCACGTGGCCGACTACGCGCGTGCGCTCGGCTACGACGTGCGCACGCTCACCCGGGCCACGCGCAGCGCCGCGGGTACCGGCGCCAAGACCTTCCTCGACCAGCGCATCCTTCTTGAGGCCAAGAGGCTGCTCGCCCACACCGACATGCCGGTCGCCGGCTGCGCCCGGCGCCTCGGCTTCCGGGACACGGCCAACTTCGCCACGTTCTTCCGGCGTCAGACCGCCACGCCGCCGGCCGCCTGGCGCACCGCGTACGGTGCCTCCGGCGTGCTCCCCGTCGCACCGCCCGCCGGATGACGCGCCGCCACCGCCCGTTCCCTCACAGCGCGCCGGAGGCTGTGCCGCCGCGCCACTCCGCGAACACGACCGTGGCGTCGTCGTTCAGCTTCCCCTCGTGGTGTGCCATGAGGGCGCGGATCAGCCGCCGCAGTGTCTCGGCCACCGGCAGCCCCTCGGACTGCTCCCTGAGGACGAAGTCGACGAACCGCGCGAGACCGAATTCCTCGCCCGCCGCGTCCCGCGCCTCGATCGCACCGTCGGTGTACATCAGGACCCGGTCCTCCGGCTCGAGTTGCTCGTAGCACAGCTTGGTGGTGAGGCCGAGATCGGTGCCCATCGGATGGCCGGGCTCGCACCGCAGGGTCCGTGCCGAGCCGCCGCGGATCAGGACCGGCTCGTGGTGGCCCCGGTTGACCCAGGCCAACTCGCCCGACGCGGTGTCGAGTTCCGCGAACAGGCCGGTGGCGTAGCGGCCCGTGCCGAACTGGTCGAGCAGCGTGCGCTCGATGACGTTCGTCGTGCCGATCAGCCCGATGCCCCTGCGCCTGCTGGCCCGGCAGGCGGCCATCGCCAGGTTCGCCGTGAGCCCGGCGGCGCCGTCGTGGCCCATCGCGTCGACGATGGCGAGGTGCAGGGTCTGCCCCGCGACGGCGTAGTCGAAGGCGTCGCCGGCGATCTCGTAGGCGGGCTCCACGGTGGCGGCGAGCACGACCTGGTCGTCCGCGAAGGACATGGGCGGCATGAGGGACCACTGCATCTCCGCGCTGATGCCCATGGACTTGGTGCGTACGAGCCGGGCGTACGAGTCGCTCGCCGAGCGCTTGGCGACCAGCAGCATGGAGGTCAGCGAGGCCAGGTCACGCAGCGCCTCCTCCACGGCGTCGCGGTCGGCCGACGCGCCGATGTCGGCGCGCAGCACACCGATGCGCTCCGTACCCCCGAGCAGCGGCAGCCACAACCGGCCGGGTACGTCGCGGGCGGCGGATCCGCCGGTGACGCGTGTGTGCCGGTACACGAGCCCGGCCAGGCTGCCGTCCACCGGGAGGGTCTCGCCGCCGGCTCCCGCGTTCGTCCCGCGGCCGGTGAGCTCACGCAGCACCTCTTGGCGCAGGTCGACGACGTAGATGTGGACGTTGTCGATCCCGAGGGCCGCCGCATGCCGTCTCAGGAGCCCGGGCAGCTGCTCCACACCGACCAGCTGTCCGGCCCGCAGCAGGCTCCGCAGTGTCGACCCGATCGGCGACGGCTCGGGCATATCAACACCACCAAGGGCCCACGCCGGCGCGAACCCGGAGAGCGAGTAGGCCATGGCCCCCGAAAGCCACCCCGGCAGCCGCGGTCGGCCACCGGCACGCGGCGCCCCTCCGGCCGGGAGCGCCCGCGGACACCACCACACCAGCCTATCCCGCCGCGGCGCGCCGGCGGAGCCCGCAGGCCGCGGGCCCCACCCCTGTCACACGCGTCAGACCCGGATCTCGGGGCGGTACGTCTCGAACCACGTCCCGAGGTCGAGCGTCCGCTCCAGCAGCATGCGCTGCCCCTGCGTGACGGCGTCGGCCGCCACGGTCGTGGCCGCCGAAAGAGCCCGCTCGTCGATCAGCCCGACGGCCGGGTGCCCGGCTGTGAGCAGGTCGGCGGCCTGGTCCTGGATGGCGGTGACGTAGCTCGGGTCGAACGTCCCCGGGTAGCCGCTCTTCTTGCGTTCGGCCACCGACGCGGGCAGCAGCTCCCTGGTCGCCGCTCGCAGCAGGCTCTTCTCCCTGCCGTCGAAGGTCTTGAGCGACCACGGCGCGTTGAAGACGTACTGCACGAGGCGGTGGTCGCAGAACGGCACGCGTACCTCGAGGCCGACCGCCATACTCATCCGGTCCTTGCGGTCGAGCAGGATCTGCACCATGCGCGTCAGGTGGAGGTGGCTGACCACCCTCATCCGTGCGTCGAGGCCCTTCTCGCCGGGCAGCAGCGGGGTCTCGGCGACGGCCGTGCGGTAGCTGTCCGCGACGTAGGACTCCAGGTCGAGCACGGCGGCGAGGTCGTCGCTCACCTGGCGTCCGCCCACCAGGGACTGGGCGCCGGGCTGCTGCCGGGCCATCCAGGGGAAGGTCTCCGCGTGCCGGCGGTCGTCGTGGAACCACGGGTAGCCGCCGAACACCTCGTCCGCCGACTCGCCCGACAGCGCCACCGTCGAGTGCTTGCGGACGGCGGCGAAGAGCAGGTACAGCGAGTTGTCGCGGTCGCCGATGCCCGCCGGTATGTCCCGTGCACCCACCGCGGCGCGGCGGACGGCGGGGGCCGACAGCGCGGTGCCGTCGAGGATGATGTCCTCGTGCCGGTTGCCCAGGTGCTCGGCGACGGCGTGCACGTACGGGGTGTCCTGCGTCGGCGCGACGTCGATCGCCTGGAAGTGCTTGTCCTGGTCGGGGAAGTCGACGGCGAAGCTGCGTACCGTCTCGCCCTGCGGGGCGAGGTGCAGCGCGGACAGGGCGGTGAGCGCCGACGAGTCGAGGCCGCCCGACAGCAGCGTGCAGCGTGGCACGTCGGCCACGAGCTGCCGTTTGACGATGTCGTCGAGCAGCTCCCTGACGTGCGCCACCGTCTCCTCGCGGCTGTCGGTGTGCGGCTGAGAGTGCAGCCGCCAGTAGGTGCGCCGCCGCAGGCCCTGCCTGTCGACGACGACGATCTCGCCGGGCTTGACCTCGCGCATACCCTCCCAGATCACCATGCCCGGCGTCTTGACGAAGGAGAACAGCTCGCGCAGGCCGTCCCGTCCGACGACGGGCGACACGAGCGGGTTGGCGAGGATGGCCTTGGGCTCGGAGCCGAAGACGACGCCGTCGTCCGTCTCGCAGTAGTAGAACGGCTTGATCCCCATGCGGTCCCTGACCATGACGAGCCGCTCGCTGCGTGCGTCCCAGATTGCGAACGCATACATTCCGTTGAGGTGCTCGACCAGTTGCTCGCCCCACTGCACGTAGCCGCGCAGCACGACCTCCGTGTCCGAGTCCGTGTCGAACCCGTGTCCCTGGCGGCGCAGCTCGTCGCGCAGTTCCGTGTAGTTGTAGGCCTCCCCCGAGTAGACCATCGACACGTCGCCGTCCGGCGTCCCGACGGTCATCGGCTGGGCCCCGCCCGGCAGATCGATGACGGCGAGGCGGCGGTGGCCGAGTGCGGCGTGGCGCGCGTACCAGGTGCCGGCCGCGTCGGGACCGCGGCACGACATGGTCTGCGTCATCGCTTCGAGATCGTGTCGGTGGCTGGTCAGATCACGCTGGTAGGCGACCCACCCGGTGATACCGCACATGACGATCCTCATTCCTCTCGCAAAGGTTGCCTAAGCGAACTGCCCAGCGGACCCGCCCGGGCACACCTCCGCGCGCCACCGCCTCGCGTGGCGTTTCTCATAGCAAAGGAATGGTCACGTAACGTTACGAGCGGCTGGAAGGCGGATAACGCCGCTGCGCCAGTGCCGGGATGATCGACTCGCCGTAGGCGTCGATCGTCGCCTCCTTGGCGTCGTGCATGTCGTAGAGCGCGAACTGGTCCACGCCCAGGTCCCGCAGGGTCCGCAGCTTCGCGATGTGGTCCGCCACGCCGCCGAGGACGCAGAAGCGGTCCACGACGGCGTCCGGCACGAAGTCCGCCGACGGGTTGCCCGCCCTGCCGTGGTGCGCGTAGTCGTAGCCGCGGCGCCGCTCGACGTAATCCGTCAGGGCCTCGGGGACGGCGCCGGAGTGCGCCCCGTACCTTGCCACCAGGTCGGCGACGTGGTTGCCCACCATCCCGCCGAACCAGCGGCACTGCTGCCTGGCGTGCGCCAGGTCGTCGCTGACGTAGGCGGGGGCCGCCACGCACACGGTGAGCGCGGCCGGGTCGCGGCCCGCCTCGGCGGCCGACGTGCGCGCCGAGGCGATCATCCACGCGGTCAGTGCGGGGTCGGCGAGCTGGAGGATCAGCCCGTCGGCCACCCGTCCGGCCAGCGCCAGCGCCTTCGGACCGTACGCGGCCATCCACACCGGCAGCCGCCCGTCCCGTACCCAGGGAAGCCGCAGCAGACGCCCGTCCACCAGCGCCTCGCGTCCCTCGGCAAGGTCGCGGACCACACCGATCGCCTCGCCGAGGCGCGCCAGCGTGTTCGGGGCGCGCCCGGCGACGCGCATCGCGGAGTCGCCGCGCCCGATGCCGCACACGGTCCTGTTGCCGTACATCTCGTTGAGCGTGGCGAAGGTGGAGGCCGTCACCTCCCAGGCACGCGTCCCCGGGTTGGTCACCATCGGTCCGACCACCAGGCGCTCGGTCTCCGCGAGTACACGGCTGTGGATGACGAACGGCTCCTGCCACAACACCGCGGAGTCGAACGTCCAGCCGTACCGGAAACCCGCCGCCTCCGCGCGGCACATCAGGTCCACGACCCCCTTCGCCGGGGGATCCGTCTGCAGGACGAGGCCGAAGTCCATCGGGTGGTACCTCCTGGAGGTGCTGGGACAGAGCTGGTCCTGCGCCCCCCGACCGGGTCAGTTCGCGTACTGGCAGACGCCTCGCGGCAGGTACGTGCCCTGCCCGGGGTGCCCGACGTACACCCGGTCCTCGATCACGGGGACCCCGCGGGAGAGCACCGTCTCCACGCGTCCCGTGACGCGACGGCCCTCGTACGCGGAGTAGTCGACGTTCATGTGGTGCGTCGCCGCGGACACGGTCTGCTCCCCATGCGGGTCGTACAGGACGATGTCGGCGTCGGAGCCGGGCGCGATCGTGCCCTTCCTCGGGTAGAGGCCGAACATCCTGGCCGGTGTGGCGCAGGCGATCTCGATCCAGCGGCGCAGGCCGATGCGGCCGTCGACGACGGCCTGGTGGAGCAGGTCCATGCGGTTCTCGACCCCGGGCAGGCCGTTGGGGATCTTCGTGAAGTCACCGCGGCCCAGTTCCTTCTGCCCCTTGAAGCAGAAGGGGCAGTGGTCCGTGGAGACCACCTGCAGGTCGTTGGTGCGCAGCCCCTGCCACAGCGCAGCCTGGTGCTCCGCCGGGCGCAGCGGGGTGGAGCACACGTACTTCGCCCCCTCGAAGTCCGGTTCGGCCAGGTTGTCCGTCGACAGGAAGAGGTACTGCGGGCACGTCTCCCCGAAGACGGGCAGGCCGTCGTCGCGGGCGCGCACCAGCTCGGCGAGGGCCTCGCGCGCCGACACGTGCACCACGTACAACGGGGCGCCGGCCACCTGGCTGAGCCTGATCACCCGGTGCGTCGCCTCCGCCTCGAGAAGCGCCTTGCGCACCTCCCCGTGGTAGCGCGGGTCCCGCTCGCCGCGCGCCAGCGCCTGCTCGGCCAGCACGTCGATCGCGAGGCCGTTCTCCGCGTGGGTCATCACCAGGCCGCCGCCCGCCGCCGCGCGCTGCATGGCCCTGAGGATCTGGCCGTCGTCGGAGAGGAAGACGCCCGGGTAGGCGGTGAACAGCTTGAACGAGGTGACGCCGAGCGAGACCAGCCGGTCCATCTCCTTCAGGGACGACTCGTTCACGTCGGACATGATCATGTGGAAGCCGTAGTCGATCGCGCACTTCCCCTCCGCCTTGGCGTGCCAGGCGTCGAGTCCCTCCTTCAGGGAGCCGCCCCTGGGCTGGATGGCGAAGTCGACGATGGTCGTCGTGCCGCCCCAGGCCGCGGCCCTCGTCCCGGTCTCGAAGGTGTCGGAGGCGAGGGTGCCGCCGAAGGGCATCTCCATGTGGGTGTGGGCGTCCACCCCGCCGGGGATCACGTACTTCCCCGTCGCGTCGATGACGCGATCGGCGCTCCAGCCGTGGCTGCCGTGGGCGGCGAGGCCGGCCACGTGCGCGCCGTCGACCAGCACGTCGGCGTGGAGCTCGTCGGCGGCGGTGAGGACAAGACCGCCGGTGATCAGGGTGCGTGTCACGACTCATCTCCGTTCGCGATCGGCCTGCGCGCGCTCTAGAGGGCGCGCAGCGCCCGGTCCATGATCTCCGCGCCTTCCTCCGCCTCGGCCACGGTCAGGGTGAGCGGTGGCGCGATGCGCAGCACGCTCGTGTCGTGGCCGCCGCCCTTGCCGATCAGCAGGCCCCTCTCGCGCGCCGCCTCGAGCACCGCGGCGGCCCGCTCGGGTGACGCCTCGTCCGTGCCCGGCCCGACCAGCTCGACGCCCGCCATCAGCCCGCGGCCGCGCACGGCGCGTACGGCGTCCACCCTCGCGGCCGTCGCGCGCAGTCGTTCGAGCAGCAGCCCGCCGACGCGGCGCGCGTTGCCCTGCAGGTCGTGCTCCAGCACGTACGAGAGATTGGCGAGGCCCGCGGCCATCGTGACGGGGCTGCCGCCGAAGGTCGAGATGGAGTTGGTGTCGAGGCAGTTCATGATCTCGGCGCGCGCGATGACACCGCCGACCGACATTCCGTTGCCGATGCCCTTGGCGAACGTGACGATGTCCGGCGGCCCGTTGTCCGCGTGCGCCTGCCAGCCCCAGAAGTGGTCGCCGGTGCGGCCCCAGCCGGTCTGCACCTCGTCGCTGATCCACAGCACGCCGCGCTCGGCCAGCACCTCGCGGAAGGCCGCGTACAGCCCGTCGGGCGGCATCGTGAACCCGCCCACGCCCTGGACGGGCTCCGCGATCAGCGCGGCGGGCGTCCTGGTGTGCCCGAGCAGGTCCTTGAGGTCGGCGACGCAAGCCGCGGTGAACGCGGCGTCGTCCAGGGCGGCGAACGGGCCGCGGTCGCGCACCGCGCCGTGCACGTACGTCGTCTGCAGCGGCGAGTAACCAGTGGGCGACCAGCCCCGGTTGCCCGTGACGGAGACCGTGGAGAACGACCTGCCGTGGTAGCTGTTGCGCATCGCGAGTACCTGGTTCGAGGCCCGGAAGGCCGTGGCGAGCAGCAGCGCGGTGTCGTTGGCCTCGGTGCCCGACGTGGTGAAGAAGACGCGGGCGTCCGGGATACCGGACAGCGCGGCGATCCTTTCCGCGAGTTCGACCATCGGGCGGTTGAGGTAGAGCGTGGAGGAGTGGATGATCCGCCCGGCCTGTTCGGTGACGGCCTTGGTGACCTCGGGCAGGGCGTGCGCGGTCATGGTGGTGAGGATGCCGCCGAAGAAGTCGAGATAGCGGTTGCCGTCCGCGTCCCACACATGGCGGCCCTCGCCGTGCGTGATCTCCAGGGGGCGCTCGTAGTAGAGGCTGAGCCAGTCGGGCAGGACGGCGCTGTGGCGCTCGTGCAGCGGCGAGCGGGGGCGGGGGGTGGTCATGGGCGCACCAGCCCCTCGTACGCGTCCGGCCTGCGGTCGCGGTAGAACGCCCACTGCCGGCGCACCTCGTCGATCAGCGCGAGGTCCAGGTCGCGCACGACGAGCTCCTCCTCCTTGTCGCTCGCGGTGTCTCCGACGAACCGGCCGCGCGGGTCGACGAAGTAGCTCGTGCCGTAGAAGTCGTTGTCGCCGTACTCCTCGCGGCCCACGCGGTTGATCGCGGCGACGAAGTACTCGTTGGCGACGGCTGCCGCGGGCTGCTCCAGCTGCCACAGATGCGCGGACAGGCCGCGCGAAGTCGCCGACGGGTTGTAGACGATCTCCGCGCCGCCGAGGCCGAGTTGCCGCCAGCCCTCGGGAAAGTGCCGGTCGTAGCAGATGTACACGCCGACCTTGCCCACGGCCGTCTCGAAGACCGGCCAGCCCGCGTTGCCCGGCTTGAAGTAGTACTTCTCCCAGAACCCCTTGAGCTGCGGGATGTGGTGCTTGCGGTACTTGCCGAGGTACGAGCCGTCGGCATCGATCACGGCGGCGGTGTTGTAGTAGAACCCGGCCCCTTCCACCTCGAAGACCGGCACGACCAGCACCATGCCGGTCTGCCTGGCCAGTTCGCGCATCCTGGTGACGGTGGGCCCATCGGGCACCGGCTCGGCCCACCGGTAGTGCTCGGGCTCCTGCACCTGGCAGAAGTAGGGGGCGTTGAACACCTCCTGGAAACCCATCACCCGCGCGCCGCGGCGTGCCGCCTCGCGCGCGTGCTCCTCGTGTTTGGCGATCATGGATTCGGTGTCGCCTGTCCAGGTCGTCTGGACGAGCGCCGCCCGTACGACCCGGTGCGGGGCGCCGGCGGTCTCGGAAGGCTCGGTCACGGGCTGCTCCTCCTCCGGATCAGCGGACCTGTCGAAAGTATGCCCCGGTACGAACCGGGGCAAGACCACCTTCGCCCGAAAGGGTGCGCACGCCCCGCGGGCCACCGGGCCGCGTCCGGCGCAGCCGCCCGTGCTCCCCGGCCGGCGCGCGGGTCGTTGCGTACGCGTGTGGCCTTCCGGGAGCCGGCGGTACGTGGTGAGGCTGACGTAGCGGCCGCGCGTGAGCGAGCCCGGGGCGCGTCGGTCGAGGTTGGCCACGGGCCGCAAGCTACGCCTTGGGTGAGCCGGGGTTGTCGGCGTTGGTGAGGGTCTCCCAGGCGACGAACAGGCCGTCGGTCCCGGCCGGACGCTGCTTCTTGATCAGGCGTTCGGTCTGGGGCAGCGCCATGTGCAGCCGGTTGTGCAGGTGGTTGTAGGCGACTTCGAGGTCGGGGCCCATCGTGCGGGTGACCTTGCCGCCGCACAGCCACTTGGGCGCGGGGGCGCCGAGCTGGTAGCGGGCGTTGAACTCCATGGCGGCGCGCAGCCGCTTCGACACTTCCGCGTACAGGTCGACGCCCTGGTGCCAGGCGGTCTCCGCGATGTGCGCGGTGGCGGCGAGCGAGTAGCCGATGTGCATGAGATTGCGGCAGGTCTCCTGGCCGAGCCCGTCGACATAGGTGTGCTGGCCGAACCAGTACGTGGCGAGCTGGTCCTTGGTCTTGATGGTGCCGCCCGGCGGCGGCTTGGGGAGCTTGCCGTCGGAGGAGAGGTAGAAGTACGCGGGCACGCGCGCACGGAAGCGGGAGACGGCGTGGTCGAACATCGTGTGGTCCTCGAGGAAGACCGACATGCTCATCTCCGCGTCGGTCATGGCGAGTTCCCAGTTGCCGTTGTAGTCGGGCACCTTCGCGGCGACGTTCGGCAGGTACGCCTTGCGCAGCATCCACTTGAACCGCATCACGGCCGGTTCGCGCCACTGCGGGTACGTGGCGTGCACGAGTTCGGCGGCGCGCGCCCAGGTGGAGCCGGTCCACGCGGCCTGCAGGTCGGAGTCGTCCAGGGTATGCCGCTTCATGACGGCGGACCAGGCGTCCATGATCCGCACGGCCTCGCGGGCGTACGCCGGCTTCCCGGTCATCGACCACATCAGCGCCTGGGTGTACGCGGCGATGGCGTCGTCGCGCTCGAAGACGCACGCGGGCGTGCCGTGGTTGGACCGGCAGGCGACGGTGGCCGACGGGTGCGGCGTGTAGCCGGCGGCCGCGTACTTGCTCGTGCTCATCTGCCGGAACGCGGACGCCCAGGGCTCGCGCCCCGCGGCGACCATCTTCCGCGCGGTCCTGAGCTGCCCGGCCCCGACGACGACGCCCGGGTGGTGGAAGGCGGCGGGGCGGCCGTCGGCAGCGGGGCCGGCGTGCGGTGACGAGGGCGCGCAGGCGGGTACCAGGGCGAGGCAGCACAGCGCGGCGGCAGCGGCGATCATTCTGCGTAGAGGCACGGGGACACCGTGTCCCGGCCGGGTACGGCCCGCAATCGGGGCGCCACCCAGGGGTGACGACCGTGGCCGAGTGGCCGAGGCCGGACTCCGCGGCCGGCGGGGGGAACAACGGACATGAAAAGAGAGCGGCGCCCCCACCGCGCGCACACGCGTCGGGGGCCCGCTCCACGTCGAGCACAACCCGGCCGGCCCGCAGCTGACCTTCTCCCCTGAACAGAGAAGTGATCTCCGGCTGCCGCCCGAACCGGGCCATTGCCCCTGAGCTACTGCCCGCCCGGCAGCAGCGTCCCTGGTACGACCGGGGTGCCGCCCCCGGCCGCCGATCCCGGCAGGGATGAACCACCCATCGTAGTCCAGGTTCGGCCCGGAGGTCCTTCTCCGGGGTGATGTGGCTCGATCAACGGTTCGACGGCCATACGCTGCCCTACCCCATTCTCGGCTCTGTCGAGGTCAGCGCAAACTATCCACGCGTCCAAGGGACTTCACGGACGACACGCATGAAACCGGCATAAGCCATATTTGCTTTCAGTTGCCAGCTATTGCGCCGTTCGGGGCGTCAGGCCTCCGCGGCCTCCGCGTACACCTGGGCGAGCTCGGGCACTCCGCTCGCCGCCCAGTCGAGGCCGGCCTGCACGACCTGGATCTCGCGGCCCGACACGAGCCGCACCACGGGGTGCCCCGTGGGCCAGATGTGCCAGATCGCGCCGGGGACCGTGCGGACGATCACCGACCCCAGGTAGAGCCCCGCGTCGTTGCCGAACCAGGGAAGCTCCTCCGGGTCCTGGCGCCACTCCGGCGTCAGCTGGTCGAGCGCGGACAGCGAGCCGGGCGAGTCGTCCAGCCTGAGCCCGAGCCGCATGGCGCGGACCCGCAGCAGCTCGCACTCGGAGAGCAGCTCGGTGATCCCCTCCTGTTCACGGGCGGCAGCGCCGGTCGACGACCCCTCGTCGCCACCGTGCCGCCTGCCGCGCCACGTGTCCAGAAAGCGAATATTCATACCGCTCAGCGTGCCACCCGCACCTGGGCGGGGCCACAGGGCGCGCTGACGTCGTCCGGGACTGTGCGTCGGCTGTGCGGCCTGCGGGGGTGCGCATGCCGTGCGGCCGCGCCGCCGGTCAGGCGGGTGCGTCGGTTGCCGCGGGTTCCAGCGCGAGCACGGCGAACGTGGCCAGCCAGTGGTCCGTCGTGAAGTCGCCGGAGCCGAGCGCGGACATGCCCGCGTCGAGATGGGCCGACGCCGTGTCGCGCAGGATCCGGCTGCGGGAGTCGCCGAGCGCGTCCGCCAGCGTGTGGAGGGCGGCCGCCCGGCTGAAGCACAGGCCGTGCAGGTGGCCGATCTGGCCGTCCGAGTGGTCGGTCACCTCCGGCGGTTCCAGCAGCAGCGCCCGGCCCTCGCGGTCGGCCTCGGTGAGCTCGGGCAGGAAGGACGACATCCAGCCGGTGAACTCGCCGGGCGCGGCGACGCGGCGGAAGGCGTCCGCCTCGGTCAGCAGCGGGGAGAGGAAGTCCTGTCCTGACGGCTCCCAGCGCAGTGCGCCGGCCCGGTCGTCCTCGAACCAGGCGCGCAGCTTCGCCCGGACGGGTTCCACCACGTCGGGCACGGCGGCGCGCTCGGCGCTGTCGAGCACGAGGCCGAGCGCGAAGGCGCTGTTGGCGTGGGTGCCGTGGCGGACGGGGTAGCGGGCCTTCGGCAGCCAGGCGAGTACCAGGTCGGCGACGGTCCTGGCCGCGGGCGCGAGCGCCGTGAACCACCGGCCGTCGTCGTGCGCGGCGCTCTCGGCGGTGAGCATGAGCAGCCATGCCCAGCCGTAGGGGCGCTCGAAGGAGGGGTGGTCGCGCAGGTAACCGGCCTCGGTGGCCAGCGCCCCGGCGGTGAGGTGCGCGTCCAGGGCCTCGGTGGCCCTGCCTGCCGCCGTGGCGGGCAGGCCGTGGCGCAGCAGCCGCATCGCCAGCCAGTGCATGTGGACCGAGGAGTGCCAGTCGTAGGCGCCGTAGAACGCCGGGTGGTGGATGCGGGGAGCCACCAGTTCCTCGGGGCCCGCCAGCAGGTGCGCGGGGAAGTTGGGGTACTCGCGGGTGATGTTGGCGACGGCGAGCCGCGCGAACGTCTCCGCGTGCGGGGCGAGCGCGGCGGGCGGCGGGCCGCCCGCCGCGCCGGGGGCACCGGGTGCGGCGTTCAATGCGTCGCTCCTTCCGGGACGCGCAGGTCGTCCGTGGTCGAGGCCGCCGCCGCGACGATCGCGCCGAGGCCGCGTGCGATGTCCGCCACGGACATGGACGGCTCGAAGCGGTCGGTGACCTGCTCGGGCGCGTACGGCACGTGCACGAAGCCGCCGCGCAGGGCCGGGCGTTCGGTGGCGATGAGGTGGGCGAGGCCGTAGAAGACGTGGTTGCACAGGAAGTTGCCGGCGGTGCCGGAGACGTGGGCCGGCACCCCCGCCGCTCGTGCCGCGGCGACGCACGCCTTCACGGGCAGGCGCGAGAGGTAGGCGACAGGCCCGTCAGGCACGATCGGCTCGTCCACGGGCTGGTTGCCCGCGTTGTCGGGCAGCCGCGCGTCGTCGACGTTCACGGCGACACGCTCGACGCTGAGGCCGCTCCTGCCGCCCGCCTGCCCGGCGCAGACCACGAGTGCGGGGTCCGTGGCGGACACGGCGGCCCGCAGCTCCTCTGTCGCACGGCCGTAGACGCAGCTCAGCCTCACGGCGGTGACGTCGAGGCCGGCGGGCGGTGTCGCGGCGACGAGCCGGGCCGCGGCCCACGAGGGGTTCACGTCCTCGCCGCCGAACGGCTCGAAGCCGGTGATCAGGACTTTCATGGTGCGCTCCGTCCGGCCGGGTCAGAAAGCGAAGAAGTACATGATGAGGATGTTGCACGCCAGGAGGATGAAGCCGGTCGGCGCCTGCACCTTGATCGGGCCGTACTGGTCCTTCAGTTCGAGCAGGGCGGCGGGAACGAGGTTGAAGTTGGCGGCCATCGGCGTGCAGAGCGTGCCGCAGAACCCGGCGAGCATGCCCACGGCCATCACGGCCGGGGCGTTGCCGTGCAGGTGCTGGACGAGGATCGGCCAGCCGACGGCTGCCGTCATGACGGGGAACGCGGCGAACGCGTTGCCCATGATCACCGTGAAGACGAACATGCCGACGCAGTAGAGCGCCACCGCGGCCAGCAGCTGGCCGTTGGGCAGGATCTTCTCGGTGACCTTGCCGACCTGCGTTCCCACGCCGGCCGCCTGGAAGATCGCGCCGAGCACGGCGAGCAGTTGCGGCAGCAGCAGCGCCCAGCCCATGGACTCCAGCAGGCCGCGGCCCGCGTGGATCGGCACGGACACCCGCCGCTCGCGCAGCACCCACATGCCCACGCCGCAGGCGACGATCGCGCCGACGCCCAGGCCGAGGATCGTCTCGTTGCCCTTCTCGAAGATCACGTGGCCGCCGAAGTGAAACTTCGGGACCACGACGGCGCACAGCACGGCGACGACCGGAATCGTCAGGGCGGGGATGAACAGCTTGTTGCCGAACCGCTTGGCGAGTTCGACGCGCTGCTTCTCGCTGGTCGTGCGCGGCGTGCCCTTGCCGACGAGGTTGAAGCCGCCGAGGCAGATGAGGATGAGGACGGCGATGCCGAGCGGCTCGGCCGGCGCCGACTTGTCGACCACCCAGGAGCTGTAGAAGAACGTGGCGCCGAGGAGCGTCCAGAAGGTGCCCGAGGGGTAGCGCTTGGCGTTGCTCCGGTCGAGCAGGGTCTGCAGGCCCATGACGATGAAGACGGCCCCGACCAGCCAGTAGAACCATTCGGCCTTGATCACTTCGCCGGCTCCTCGACGTCGGACTCGGCGTTGGCGACGACGAGTTCACGTTCCAGTGCGCGGTCGAAGCGCAGCAGCCTGGCACCGTGCACGAGGAAGGCGCAGGCCGCGGTGGGTATCGCCCACAGCGCCAGGTCCAGCGGCTCCAGGTGCGTGTGGTACGTGGCGTTGACGAGCCCCGTGATCAGCAGGATGGAGCCGATCGCCAGGAAGATGTCCTCGCCGAAGAACACGCCGACGGTGTCTGCTCCGGCCGCGTGCGAGCGGACCTTCTCGCGGATCGCGTCCGGCAGCGGGCGCCCGCCGTTCCTGCGCTCCGCGGCCGCCTCGGCCATGGGCGCGATCATCGGTCGGACACTCTGCGCGGGGCCGCCGATGGTCTGGAGGCCGACGGCCGCGGTGAGCTGCCGCAGGAGCAGGTAGAGGGTGAGGAACCGTCCCGTGGTGAGGTTGCCCAGCTTGCCGATCAGGGTGCGGGCCTGCTGCTGCAGGCCGTTGCGCTCCAGCAGGCCGATGACGGGCAGTGTGATGGCGAAGATCGTCACGGAGCGGCTCGACGCGAAGCTCTCGCCGAACGTCTTGAGGATCTCGTCCGGGGACAGCTTGCCGAGCGCTCCGGTGACGATCCCGGCTACACCGACGACCAGCAGAGGGTTGCGCCTCGTGGCGAATCCGAGGATCACCACGAGGACGCCGAGTAGAACGATCATGTGCTCTCGGCCTTCCGTACAGGGCTCCGCGACGGCGGCGGACCGGGGGGTGCCCACGGAGGCTAGATGATTGTTGAACGATCCGACAAGGGTGTGACCGTCACAGGTTTTCCGGGGGCGGGCCGTACGTCAGCCGGGCAGGCCGGCGCCGTCGGGGTAGGCCTCGGCCAACTGCCGCCTGGAATCCTCCAGATAGAAGCCCAGCATCTGCTCGGCCCCCGCCGCGTCGCCCGACGCGAGCGCCGTGACGAGTTCGCGGTTGCGGGTGAGGTACGGCTCGTGGAAACGGCGCGGGTCGTCCATGACATGGAAGGCGAGGCGCAGTTCCGCGAGGACGCCGCGCATCATGTCGTCAAGGCGCTCACTGCCCGCGAGGCCGGCGATCGCCTGGTGGAAGTGGATGTTCGCGGTGCCGCAGTCCGCCCAGGCGCCCGCCTCGGCCGCCCGCCGCCCCTCGTCCACCGCGGCCTCGACCTGGTCGAGGGGGCGGGGCGCCATGCCGTGCGACCTGACGGCGGCGCACTCGACCACCTGCCTGACCCGGTAGATGTCGGCGATGTCGGCCGCCGTCAGCACTCGCACGAAGGTGCCGCGGTTGAGCCGGTGCACCAGCAGCCGCTCATGGGTGAGCAGCCGAAAGGCCTCGCGCAGCGTGTTGCGGGAGATGCCGAGCGCCTGGCCGATGCGCTCCTCCGACAGGCGGCTGCCCGGCGGGAACGACCCCTGCGCGATGCGCTCACGCAGTATCGCCGCGACCCGTTCCGCGGTACTCGTCCGGGTCAGCAGGCCCCGGTCGGCGATCAGCTGGGTCACGGCAGGACCGAGGTCTGCGCTCATGCGGTCTTCCCCCCTGGGCGGACTGGTCGGCCCGTTGCAGCCGGGTTGGCGAAAGGAAACCCTAACGGCAGAGAGGATCGTTGAACAATTGTTTCCGGTAGATAACGAGCCATGCGCACGATGGCCGAGGGCCCTAGTGCGCGCGTGGCTCAGACGTCGAGATCGACCACGACAGGGGCGTGGTCCGACGCGCCCTTGCCCTTGCGCTCCTCGCGGTCGACGTAGCTGTCCTTGACCGCCGCCCCGAACGGGCCGTTGCCGTACACGAGGTCGATGCGCATGCCGCGGTTCTTGGGGAAGCCGAGCTGGCGGTAGTCCCAGTACGTGAAGGGGTGGTCGTACTTGAGCGGCCTCGGCACCACGTCCCGCAGGCCCTCCTCCCGCAGCGCCGCGAGCGCGTCCCGCTCGTCCGCGGTGACGTGCGTGGCTCCCTCGAACGCCGAGCGGTCCCACACGTCCGCGTCGGTGGGCGCGATGTTGAAGTCGCCGAGCACGGCGAACGGCCGCTCGCCCGCCGCGTCCTGGGTGATCGTGCCCCTGAGCGCGTCCAGCCAGCGGAGCTTGTAGGCGTAGTGGGCGTGGCCGACCTCCCGGCCGTTGGGCACGTACACCGACCAGACACGCACGGGGCCGCACGTCGCCGCGACGGCCCGCGGCTCCTCGACGCCCTCGTACTCCGGGCCGCCGGGCAGCCCGCGCACGACGTCGTCGAGGCCGGCGCGGGAGAGCACCGCCACGCCGTTCCACCGCCCGGTCGCGTGGACCGCGGACTCGTAGCCGATCTCACGCAGCGCCTGCTCGGGGAACTGCTCCTGGGTGGTCTTGGCCTCCTGGAGGCACAGCACGTCCGTGCCACTGCTCTCCAGCCAGGCGAGCAGCCGGGGCAGGCGGGCCGTGATCGAGTTGACGTTCCACGTGGCGATGCGCATGCGGACCAGCCTATAGGCGGGGTACGACAGTCAGGGCCGAGTCGGTCACAGCTCCACACTGTCGCCGGGCGCGAGCCTGCCGTGCTCCGCGCCCGCGAGCCCGCCGAGCATCCGGTCGTACATGGGCCTGGCGACCTCGGACAGCAGCGCGTCGTGCACGTCGTAGGCGCGGCGCGGCTCCACCTCGCGCAGGTAGTCGACGATCTCGGCGATCTTGTTCCAGGGCGCCATCACGGGCAGCATCAGCGTGTCGACGGGGCGCTCCGGCACGGTCAGGGCGTCGCCCGGGTGGAAGACCGACCCGTCGACCAGGTAGCCGGAGTTGGCGATCCGCGGGATGTCGGGGTGGATCACCGCGTGCAGCTCGCCGTGCACCTCGACGTCGAACCCGGCCGCGGTGAAGGTGTCGCCGTGGCCGACCGTGTGGACGCGGCCGGGGAAGGCGGCCGCGACCTTGTCCGTGACGCTGCGGGGCGCCCACAGCTCGGCCGCCGGGTTGTCGCCGAGCCCGGCGCGCAGCCGGTCCTCGTCGAAGTGGTCCGGGTGCTCGTGGGTGACGAGGACGGCGTCGGCGCCCACCGCCGCGTCCTGCTCGCTGTAGCCGCCCGGGTCGATGACGAGCGTGCGCCCGTCCTTCTCCAGCCGTACGCACGCGTGCCCGCGCTTGGTGAACCTCACCGTCGACCGCCTTCGCTCGGGGATGCGGGGTGCGGGGGTGGCCCGCACCTCCATCCTGCTACTCCTGCGGCCGGGTCTCCTCCCGGATCACTTCGGCGGCGACCTTGAAGGCGGCGTTCGCCGCCGGCACACCGCAGTAGATCGCGGTCTGCAGCAGCACCTCCTTGATCTCGGCCGGGCTGAGGCCGTTGCGCAGGGCGGCCGTGGTGTGGAACCTCAGCTCGTCCAGGTGGCCGCCCGCGACGAGGGCGGTGAGCGTGATCACGCTGCGCGTGCGCCGGTCGAGGCCGTCGCGGGTCCAGATCTCTCCCCACGCGTAGCGGGTGATCAGCTGCTGGAAGTCCTCCGTGAAGGCGTCGGCGGACGCGGTCGCGCGGTCCACGTGCTCGTCGCCGAGCACCTCGCGGCGTACCCGCATGCCGGCGTCGTGGAGGTCGGGGCGGCCCTGCGGCTCGGCGGGCTCCGGCTGCTCCTCCTGCTCGTCCTGCGCCTGCGCCTGCGCCTGCGTCTGCGCCTGCGTCTGCGGGGGCTCCTCGGACTCGGCGGGTCCCTCGGCCCCGGGCACGGAGGCCGCGGGCTCGGGCCTGCGGTCGGGCGGGAGCGTGATGCCGGTGGTCGTCTCGGACGGGTTGTACCAGGCCGTCGAGAAGTGGTCGGTCAGCAGGTCGGTGACGGCCGCGGGCTGCTCGACCGGCGCGAGGTGGGAGGCGCCGGGAACCAGCGCGAGGCGCGCGTCCGGTATGCCCGCGACCAGCGTGCGGGCCTCGGCGGGCCCTGTGACCTGGTCCTCGGCTCCGACGAGCACGAGCGTCGGCACGGCGATGCTGCCGAGCTCGGCGCGGATGTCGAAGGCGGCGAGCGCCTCGCACG
Organism: Streptomyces sp. NRRL F-5126; assembly: GCF_000721265.1. Classification (GTDB taxonomy): domain Bacteria; phylum Actinomycetota; class Actinomycetes; order Streptomycetales; family Streptomycetaceae; genus Streptomyces. The sequence goes on from NZ_JOFZ01000003.1 coordinate 139,442, forward strand.
CCGCGATGTAGCAGGCGGGCTCCGTGGTGCGGACCATCTGCACGGCCCACTCGACGATCGCGGGCTGCGCCGCGGCGAACCCGGGGGTGAACCAGCGCTCCGGCGCGCTGCGCGCCATCGGTTCGAGCCCGTTGGCGCGGACGATGACGCCACGCTGGCGGAACTCGTCGGCGGTGCCGAACCGGGGCGAGGCCGCGATCAGGGCGAGCGAGGCCACCCGCTCGCCGTGGCGCAGCGCCAGTTCGGCGCCGACAGCCGCGCCGAGCGCGCAGCCCGCGTAGCCGAAGCGCTGGACGCCGAGGCTGTCGAGCGTGTCGAGCAGGCGCTGCGCCAGCTCGGGCACCGCGGCGGTGGCCTCGGCGGGAGCGCCGCCGTGGCCCGGCAGGTCGAAGCGCACCACGCACCACTGTTTGGCCAGCTCGGGTACCTGGCGGTCCCACATGTGCCATGTCGTGCCGAGGGAGGGTCCGAGGACCAGGGCCGGGGCGTCTTCCGGCCCGTCAACGCGGTACTGCAGGGTCTGGGTCGATATCTCACTCACGGGATCAATCCTTTATCTGTCACGATCTGTCACGCTCCCCCTCGCAAGACCGCCCCACGCCTTCGCCACCGGAAGCAAGTCCACCACGTCCGGCTTTACGTACCACTTCTCGGTCGTCTTCACGTCTGTGTGCCCGGCCCGCATGGCGAGCAGGTGATCCGGCACGCCGTTGCCGGCCGGATACGTCAAGCACGACGCCCGAGCATCGTACAGACGAACCCTGCGAAGGCCGTTGTCGTATCCCTCGCCCGCCGCCGGACGCTCCTTCGCCTGCATGGCGCGGGATTCCCGCACAGCTGGATCATGAGCTGCGGGAGGCAACCTCGGTCAGCACCTGTCGGCGTTTCGGCCATCTCCTGCCCCGAGCCGTTCCAAGCCGCAGCAAGGATCCCGGCTACGCAAGGTCCCCTCACGCGGGAAATGGCGGGCTTCGCGGCGCGACCGAATGACATGTGTTCGAAATCGTGGGTCGGGTCGTTGAGCCTCATGACTCTGCCGCAGCGACCGTCTCAGGGGGAACGATGACCTCGGCCATCACACAGGACCAGCCGGCACAACCACCGAAGGGCACCTCGCGGGACGACGAGCCGGAGGAGGCCGGTGTTCGAGACGAGGAGTACCTCTACCGCGACGCGTCACGGCTGCAGGCCGGATCCCTCCTGACCACCCGCACGATGGCACGGCGGCTGCCCGCGCTCGTGCTGCGATCCGTACGGATGGCCTGGCGGGTGGACCGCGGCACGACCGTCGGGCTGCTGGTGTGCCAGACAGCCACCGGTGTGTTCGCCGCGCTCGGCCTCCTGGCTGTCACCGGCACCCTCACCTCGCTGATCTCCTCGGGCGCCGTCGTCCAGCGGCTGTGGGACGCCGCGCCGCAGTTGGCGGTTGTCGCCGCGGCCACCGGACTGCGCGCGCTGCTGGGCATCGCCGTGGTCTGGCTGACCGGGCGTCTGCGCCCCGTACTCGCCCGCGCGGCGGAAGTGACGATGGTGGAGGCCACGCTCGGCGCGGAACCGGCCGCCAACAACAAGCCCGGCTACAACGACGCCTACGACATCGCCGACCGCGGCGCCCAGGTCACCCCCGACCTCGTGGAGGAGGCCCAGGACGTACTCGCCGCGACCGCGACCCTCACAGCCGGCGCAACCGTCTTGACCGTCCTGCACCCGCTCCTTCTGCCGTCCTGAACGAAGGCCGGATCGTGCAGGAGGGCACCTATGCCCAACTCACCCAGCAAACGGGGCTCTTCCAGTCCTTTTGGAAGTTGCAGCGACGAATGAGCGGCGAGGCCGCCTGACCTGACCCCGACGGTGGTGGCCCGGCACCCGACGTGGCTGCGGCACCGGGGAGCCGGCTGCCCACCTTCTGCCGCCTCGCCGCCCACCAGGAACCGGGACCCGATGAGTCGGCGCACTGTGCGACGCCTGAGCAGGGCGGGCCGGCCCCCCGTCATCTGAGCCGCCAACGCCCGCCGTTCCCCCGAAGCACGGCTTTGACCAGTGGGAATAGCGAAGGGCTGCTGGAGCACTAACCGAACAATGGCTTGCCGATGTAGGAGCCCGCCTTCGGCGCCGGTGGCACGGCGAAGACCGCGGAACCTATGTGGGAGATGTATTCGTTCAGCCTGTCCGATGCGCCGAGCCGCTTCTGGAGCCTGACGAAGTGATCAGGGTCGTTCATGTAGGCGATGAACAGGAGTCCGGCGTCGAGTTGTCCGTACTGGTTGATCCCGTCGGTGTAGTTGTAGGACCGGCGGAGGATCTTGAGGCCCCCGTTGTTCTCGTGTGCGGCCAGTGCTATGTGCGACGTCGGGTCGATCGCTTTGCCGCCGCCCGGTAGCGTCGCGTGGAAGTCCGGTGTGGTGTGCTCGCGTCCGCCCGACAGCGGGGCACCCGCCGTCTTGGTGCGGCCGAAGACCCGTTGCTGGTCGCTGATCGGGTCGGCGTCCCAGATCTCGATGTTCATCTGTATCTTGCGCACGACCTGGTAACTGCCGCCTGCCATCCACCCCTCGTCGCTGCCCGCCCACACCCAGCGCCGGTAGTCGTCCTCGGTCCGGATGTTGCGTGTGCCGTCCTTGAAGCCGAGCAGGTTGCGGGGAGTGGCCTGATCGGGGCCGGCCGACGCCCGGCCGAACCCGAGCACCGTCCACCGCACCGCCGCGTTGCCGCGTGCGATGCGGGTGAGGTCGCGGATCGCGTGGTAGGCCACCTGTGGATCGTCGGCGCATGCCTGGAGCGACAGGTCACCTCCGGTGAGGGCGGCGTCAAGGCGGTCGCTGGGCAGCGCGGGCAGCGCGGGCAGCGCGGCGAGCCTCGCGGGGCGTTTGTCCGCGAGGCCGAAGCGTTCGTCGAAGATGCCGGGCCCGAGGCCGAGCGTGACGGTCAGCGAGGCAGGTCCGAGGTCGAGGGCCTCCCCGGTGTCCACCCCGGCTCCCGAGCCGTGGGCCGGCTCGACCAGGCCGACGGTGTTGCCCTTCTGCAGTTGCGCGATCGAGGCCGACCACCGGGCCAGCAGCACCTGGAGATCGGCGGCACTTGACGATGTGACGTCGAAGGCCGCGAGGACACCGTAGCGTTGCGGTGCGGTCCGGATGCCGGCCTGCGGGGAGGCGTCGGCGGTCGCGTAGAACGGATGGCGTCCGGTCAGGTCGATCAGTTCGCCCGATGGCCGGGTGGGTGTGGCGGCCGGGCCGTTCGCGAACAGGGCCCCGGCGCCCGCGTAGACGCCGGCTCCCGCTCCTGCGGCGGCCAGACCGCCGCCGAAGAGGGCTCGTCGCGACACGCCGGGGCGGGCGGCTCGCGAACCGTCCGCCCCGGTGCCGTCATGCTGTGCGCTCACTTTGCGGTCGCGACTTTCTGGGCGAGGTGGGACAGCGGGTCCTGCAAGGCCTGCACCGACTGCGAGATCTTCTTGGCGTTCGCGGTCTTGGTGGCGCCGTCCCAGCGCTGGTATCCGCCGAGGGAGCCGGCGTCGCGGAGCTTGCCCATCACGGTGTCGACGCCGGAGAAGCGCTGCTGGATCGTCTTGGTGAGGGCCGGGTCGATCTTGGTCAGCCCGGGCTGGAGGTAGGCGAACGCCTGCCGGGCACCTTCGACGTTGGCGGAGAGGTCCGCGAGGTCGATGTGGCTGAACGCCTCCTCCTCACCGGTGATCTTGTTCGACTGCACTTCCTCCAGCAGCCCGGCCGCGCCGTTGGCCAGGTCCTCCGGCTTGAACTGAAGCTTCGGGGCCAGCTTTTCGAGCGTGGTCACATTGGTCACCAGCTCGGCGGCGAGTTTCTTCGTCGACGGGGTGATGGCTCCCCCGTGCCACAGGTCGCGCTCGATGGCATGGAACCCGTGCCAGCCGACGGCCTGGTCGAGGTTGGAGGCGCGCATGTCGATGAGATAGTCGAGGTTGCCCGCGTTGTCGGTCGGCTTGAACCCGGGCTTCACGAAGCCTGCCACATCGGATTCGATCTTCTCGTAGAACTGCCGGGTACCCGCGTAGTCGGTCTTGGCCTTCTTCAGGTTCCCGGCGTCTATGTCGGCCTGCAGGGTCTTCGAGCCCTTCAGCAGATCGTTCAGCCGGGCCGTGACGTAGCCGCTGTAACCCTTCGCGCCCTGGGCGAGCAGCGTCGCGGTGCTGCCACTGGCGACCGGGGCCGGCTTGCCTGTGACAGTGAAATCGGTGAGCTCCTTGGCCGCACCAGGGCAGTAGAGCTGGTACTTCCCACCACCGAGGGTGGCCGTGAACGACACGGGGGCCAGGCCCGGTGCGAGGTTCTCCTTCTCGCCGACGATGCGCTGCTGCTGCAGCAACTCGAACTCGATGATCCCGGTGGCCGACTCGTTCTTGACCGTGAAGGTGACCGGGCCGGCCTTCGCCGTCGTCGCGCTCGCCTCACAGGTGTCCCCGGAGCCGCCGCTCTTCAGCGTCACGGTCACCGCCGAGGAACCGCCGGCCTTCGCCCCGCTCTTGGCGGTGCCTGCCGACCCGGACGCGGTGGCCTGCCCGGAGTCGTTCGACGAGCAGCTCACGAGCGTGAGCACGGTGAGCACACCGACCGCTCCGATCGCGGTGCGTCGGCGGGTTGGTCGGGGAAGGCGGTCAGCGGACAACATCGTTGGTGCTCCTTCGAGGTTCTTGCGACGCTTCGTCGTCGGCGTTCGTGGAAAGGGAGGGGTTGCCGGCCCCGTCGGCCGGCTCGGGCGAGTCCGCCGGATCACGGGTCAGACCGCGGCGGGTGCGCCGGCCCGTCAGCGCCAGCCCGACGGCCGCGGCGCCCAGGGCCGCCGGCAGCCACAGGCGCCACAACGTGCGCTCGTGTGCGGTGAGTTCGCCGTCGGCGACCGCTTTGCCGGTCGCGGTGACCGCCGCACTGGGGACCGACCAGTAGGGCTCGGTCATCGTCAGGGTGCGCGGCCTGCCCAGGCCGCCGCCCGTCAGCGTCAGTGTGGTCCGGTCGACGCGTCGCGCGTCGAGGATGCCGTGATGAGTGAGCCAGAGGGTGCTCGTCGTGGTGGTCGTCCACTGCGCGTGGTACGGGCCGGGGTTCTGCGTGTTCGAGATCCCGACCGGCACGCGGCCGAAGAGCGCCGCGAGTTCGTCGATGGTGAGTGTCGACGGCCGACCCGAGCTGCTCGCACGGGCGTGTTCTGTCCACTGCTCGGCCCTCACCCCCGCGTGGTCCGCGGAAGTCCGGGCCGCGCCGGTGAATCTGACGGTCTGCGTGGTCCCACCGCCATGGACGAGCAGGGACGCCGAGTCTCCGCGAACCGTGACCGACGCCGTACCCGCCGAGGAGGCCGGGGGGTGGTGCGGATCGCCCTTGCCCGCGGTGAGCGCGACCGTGGTGGGGACCGAGGGCTTCCCGTCCGGCACTGCCAGCGGAAGTACCACCGCTGACAGTGCGGCGGCCGCGGCGATGGAGAACTTGACGGTGGGCACCCGGGCGGGGGCCGCGCGCCAACGGCGCGGCCACAGTGTGACAGCCAGTACCGGCACGAGGTAACACAGCCACGCCAGCGCCTCGATCATGCGCGGATCGGCGGGGATTCCGAGCACACCGGTGATCAGTGCGGAGCGGATCGAGCCGATCGGCGAGAGCCACGAGAGGTCGACCGTGTGCTGCTGCCCGATGTCGATCCAGCCCGCGCCCCGTGCGGTGCGGAACGCGGTCAGCAGCAGCCCGGCGGCGACGAACACCAGGAAGACACCGGAGATGGTGAAGAACCTGGACAGGTTCAGCCGCGCACCGCCGAAGTAGAGGATGCAGCCGACCACACACGCCACGACGATGCCGATCGCCGCGCCGAGCGCGGCGGCGCCTGCACTGGTCGAGGCGTGCAGGGTGGCCAGCAGGAACACCGCGGTTTCGAAGCCCTCCTTCACCACCGCGAGGAACGCCATCCCGGCCAGTGCCCAGCCGGTTCCCCTGGACACCGCCGCACCGGCCGACCCTTCGAGTTCGGCGCGCAGTCCGCGGGCGTTCTTGCCCATCCAGACGATCATCCCCGTCACGAAGACCACCGCGACCAGGCCGATGACCGACTCCAGGCCCTCCTGCTTTGCCTGGGGCAGCGACTGCTCAAGCGCCTGAAGGGCGACACCGACGCCGACGGACACCAGTACCGCGAGGCCGACACCGCACCACATCGGCCGGCGGGGTACACCGTTGCGCTTCAGGAACGCGGCGATGATGCTGACGATCAGGACGGCTTCGAGGCCCTCACGCAGGCCGATCACGAAAGTGGTGAGCATCAGTTGCCGCCTCGGCGAAGGGTTTTCGCGGGCGGGTCCGACCGCTTCCGAACGGTGTTGCGGTGCACAACCATGGCGACAGCCTGCTTCCCGTCGTGCCTGATGGCCCTGTGAACGACGTAGGTGAGGAAGGATAGCCTTACCTAATCAATAGCGGAACAGCCGGGTGCCGGCCGGCCGGATCAGCCGGTGGTCAGGGCGGGTGCCACGGCGGCGCGACGGCGGGCCAGCACTCCAGAGAACCAGTAGCCGGCGACCATGAAGGCGATCACGACGATCGTCTCGGTCGTGCCCCAGAACCAGGTGGACGCGTGAACCGCCTTGGGCGCGATCTTCGGCAGGTCGGCGAGCGAACCGGTGGCACCCGCGGCGTTCGCCTGGAACGCCTGGTTGCGGGCCGAGCCATGCAGGAAGGGGGCGACGAAGAGCACGGCCGCGCCGAGCACCACCTCGATGCCGACCACGGCCGGGAACCGGCGGACGAGGATCCTGTGCAGCGGCCGGTCGTCCCCCGCCGCACGCAGGGCGTCGACCCGCGGGTGCAGCCAGAACTGGTTGAAGACCCCGAGCAGCAGCAGAACACCGAAGATGAGGATCTTCACACCGAGCACCCGCCCGTACATCGTCGTGAACAGCTGCGTGGGGCCGTCCACATGCTCCCAGTAGAGGAAGAGCCCGGACAGTGTGATCGCGGCGACGCAGCTCATGGCGGCGGCGGAGAAGCGCCGTATCGATGCCGACCAGAACACCCCGCGGTCCGCGGGCGCGACCGCACCGGGGAGCGCGAGCAGGGCGAGGCCGGCCAGGCCGCCGAGCCATACGGCGCCACCGAGGAGGTGCAGCATCCACATCAGGGTCTCGAAGCCGGCACGGCCCCAGTCCTCGGGCACGGCGTCCGGGAACTTGGTGGCACCCAGCGCGACCGCACCCGCGCCGAGGCCGGCCGCGGCCAGCCACGACCCGGCCGGGCCGACTGCCACCTTGCGGATGCAGAGCGGGACCGCCAGCACGGCACCGGCCAGGATCAGCGTCACTTCGAGGCCGGACAGCCGGCCTGCGTTGCTGCCGTCGTAGAGCGCGTTCCAGGCCGCAGCGTAGTCGTACCCGCCGCTTCCCGACGCGTCATGGGCAAGACCGGTCAGCACGGCGGGTACGGCGAGAACGCCGAGCACGGCAGCGCATCTGAACAGCCTCACCATCACCGCGGCCGGCGTCTCCCGCCCGACGCGACGCGCCGCGGGACCCGTGACGACGAGCGCGAGCGCGGCGAGGCCGACGAAGCCCATGAGCGTGATCCAGGTCGCCCAGGCGACGGCACTGTCCACGAACGGACCGAGGGGAGTTGATGGCGCCGACGCCACGAGAACCGACTGATGGTGGGGCAAATCCTCAACACGAAGCACGATCGACCGCCCGTCTCGTTGAATGTCGTACCGTCGTCGAGTTAGGTTAGGCATACCTAACTATCTAGGTCAACAAGGGGTGGCCGCCCGCCGGTAGCTGGTTCGCAGCGTCGCCGGCAACGGACGCGACGGGCCCGATGATCTGCCCGGCCCGGTGGTCGGCCAACGGCCGCCGCCTGGGCGCAGGTTCGTACGCGCCGGACCGTTTTCTTGTGTCTTGTGACGAACGGAGTGGAGCAGACCGAGCGCCGCCCACCCGCAACCATTCGCTTTACCTGGACTGTGTCGACCGTCCTGGAAGGGTTCTGCGACGTGCGCCACGTCGTGCCGAGGGAAGGCCCGAGGACCAGGGCCAGGGCGTCTTCCGGCCCTGCAACGCGGCAGGCCCGGCTCCGCGGTCCTCGCCGTCGCGACATGTCTGCCGCGACGGCTCTCCCGTGTCACATCGAGGCGAACGTGCCCGACGCGGTGACGCGCTCTCACTCCTCCTCGGGGCCCAGATCCGGTGTGTCGCGCAGGGCCACCGCGGGCCGGACGGTGGCGTGGAGTTCCAGCACCACGATCTCGTTGGAACCCGCACGTATGATCGGCGCCGGAACGTAGAGGGAGCGCTGCGGGCCCCGGGACCAATAACGGCCGAGAGGGAAGCCGTTGACCCAGGCGTTGCCCTTGGTCCATCCCGCGAGATCCAGGTAGGAGTCGGCAGGGGTCTCGACGTCGAACAGGCCACGGTAGAAGGCCGGGCCGACCGGCGGGGCAGCCGTGGGTGAGAAGTCCAGGGCCTCCGGGGATGTCAGCCGGAGCGGGCGGCTGGTCCAGTTGCCGGGCGCCCGGCCATTGAGGTGGACCTCGCCCAAGAGGCCCTTGCGATCGTGGATCCCGCGACCGTAGTTGATCCTTCCCTGGTTCTCCACCAGCACCTCCAACCGGGCGCCGGGGCGCGGCACGGTGAAGGTGAGCGCCCTGTGGTGGCTTTCCCGTTCGAGGACGCCGACCGGCTGCCCGTCGATGAAGACCTGGGCACGGTCATGCACGTCGTCGACGCGCAGGTGGGCGGGCCCGGCCTCGGGCGCCTGTGTCCCGTAGAGCACGAAGCCGAAGTCCTGGCCGAGTTCCTCCATGGTCCTGGGGCGGGCAGCGGTGACCGCCTCGCCGAGCAGGGGAGCGCTGCCGAGCAGGGGCGCGCTGCGGTCCAGGGCAATGCCGAGGATGCTGAGCTTTTTCGACGGCAGCGGCACCGGCTCGTCGGGCACGGGGGCGTGGCGGGCGATGACCTCTCGGAAGGCGTCGAACTTGGCCGTGGGGTCGCCTGCCTCGTCCAGGGGCGCGTCGTAATCGTAGGAGGTGACGACGGGGCGGTAGGTGTGCTTGTCGTTGGCGCCGTTGGTGAAGCCGAAGTTGGTCCCACCGTGGAACATGTAGAGGTTGACGCTGGCACCCGCGCCCAGAACGGCATCGAGTTGCGCCGCGGCGTCCGCGGCGTCGCGCAGGACGTGCAGCCCGCCCCAGCGGTCGAACCAGCCGTTCCAGAATTCGGCCACCATCAGCGGCCCCTCGGGCTGCTGTTCGCGCAGGGCCGCGACGCCGGCGGCGGCTCGGCTGCCGAAGTTGACGGCCGCGAGCGCTCCGGGCAGGCTGCCGCGGGCCAGGTCGGCCGGCTGGTCGCAGGTGAACAAGGGGACGTCGACGCCGCCTGCGGTGAGCAGGCTCGCTATACGGCGCATGTGGCTGGTGTCGTCGCCGAAGGCTCCGTATTCGTTTTCCACCTGGACGGCGATCACCGGGCCGCCGTTGGTGGCCAGGAACGGCCTCACGGCGGGCAGAAGGGCGTCGAAGTACGCCTCGACGGCGGCCATGTAGCGCGGGTCGTTGCTGCGCAACTCGATGCCCGGCTCCGCCAGCAGCCAGGAGGGAAGCCCGCCGCCTTCCCATTCGGCGCAGATGTACGGCCCCGGGCGCAGCAGCACGTGCAGTCCCTCCTGGGCGGCGAGGCCGAGGAAGCGGGGCAGGTCGACCGGGCCGTCGAGTTGGAGCCGGCCTCGCTCGGGCTGGTGCAGGTTCCACGGTATGTAGGTGTCGATGGTGTTCAGGCCCATGAGCCGGGCCTTGTGCAGCCGGTCGGCCCACTGCGCGGGGTGGACGCGGAAGTAGTGCAGACCGCCGGAGATGATGCGGAAGGGGTCTCCGTCGAGCCGGAAACCGTCGGGTTCGATCCGCAGCTGGGGCATGGGGTCCTGCTCCTTCCGGGAGCGTCGTCGAAACAGGGATGGTTGCGCAATCATTCTCATGGCCGTTGCACAGGGCCAGGGTGGCGTCACCTTCGCGGCCGGGGCCGGCCGTTGCCCGGCCCGGGTCGTCACTCGGTGTCGGGGGGCGGTGCGGTGCTGGCGCGGGCGACGAGCCGGGTGGGCACGAGCGTCGTTCCGGTCCCCGCCTCGTCACTGCGTATCTGTGCGAGGAGTTCTTCGACGCAGCGACGTCCGACTTCGGAGAAGTCCTGGTGGATGGTCGTCAACGGCGGCAGGAAGGACGCGGCCTCCGGGAGGTCGTCGAACCCCACCACGCTGACCTCCCCAGGAACCGTGCGTCCTTGTTCATGCAGTGCGCGCAGGACGCCGAGGGCCATCTGGTCGTTGGCGACGAAGACAGCGGTGCAGCCCGGTTCCTGGGCGAGCCGCAGGCCGGCACGGTATCCGGAGTCCGCGGTCCAGTCGCCGCGGAGAGGTTCGGGGACCTCCCGCCGCCTGGACCTCAGCGCGGTGCGCCAGGCGTCGACCCGGCGCTCGGCGGAGTAGGAGTCGGCCGGTCCGGCGACGTGCCAGACAGTGTCGTGCCCGAGTTCCAGCAGATGCCGGACGGCGGCACGCGCGCCGCCGATCTGGTCGGTGTCGACGACGCGGTAGCGGTCGCCGGCGTTCGAGTCCGCGACGACGACGTGTGTGCGCGGCGGCAGCGTGACCGTGGAGGCGTCCAGCAGGTGGGCCTCCATGAGGATGATGACGCCGTCCACGGCAAGCTCCCCCATACGGGTGAAGGCGCCCCGGACGCTGTCCTGGGTCGGCACCGCGACTGGCAGGAGGGTGATGGCGTATCCCTCTTGGGCGGCCGACGTGGCGATGGCCTCCAGCGTGCGCGTGTTACCGGTGGTGGAGATGTTGAACAGGATGACGCCGAGAGTGTGGAACCGGCCGCTCTTCAGAGCCCGGGCAGCGGAGTTCGGCCGGTAGCCGAGTTCCTTCATCGCGGCCAGTACCTGCGCCCGGGTGGTCTCCACCACGCCAGGAGAACCGTTCGAGACCCGAGAGACGGTCTGCGCGGAGACTCCGGCGAGTTTGGCCACATCCGTCATCGAGACGCTGCGGCGTCGCCCGGCGGGGGCTCTTCCGCCGCCTTTGGGCGACCCGGCCGCCTGATCGGCTGTTTCGCTGTCGGTCACTTGCTTTCCTGCACCTTCACCCGCTGGCCCGGGGCCTGACGATGGCCGATGTCACAGTGTAGGGACGCTGCCGCGGATGGACCGTCGGTACGGCCCGCGCCGGTACGTGCCCGCCTGGTGCGGTGGGCCGCATCGGCCGGAAGCGGCATCCGTCACTTCACCTGGAATCCCTGTTCCTTGCCGTAGGCGATCGACTTGTCCTGCCACGTCTTCAGTGCCGAGGCCAGCGGTGTCCCCGAGGTGTACGCCTTGCCGACGGAGTCGTTGAACACGGAGTTGGCGTAGACCTGGTAAGGCAGGTAGGACCAGCCGGGCAGCACGTTCTTGGCGGACTGGGCGAAGATCTTGTTGGCCTGCTGGCCGCCGAAGTACGCAAACGCCTCGTTCTGGAACGAGGGAGAGTTCAGGTCCGCGGTGGTCGCGGGGAAGGCACCTCCCTTGATCCTGGCCCGGACGCCTGCGCCTTGGTCGGCGTACTGGACGAAGGCATAGGCGAGGTCCTTCTTGGTGCCGGCCTTCATCACCGCGAGCGAGCTGCCGCCGTTCTCCGCGCTGGCCCGGGAGCCGGAGTGCCACTGCGGCAGCGGTGCCACCCGCCAGTCGCCGGAGGCGTCCTTGACGCCGGAGGCGAAGTTGGCCGGCATCCAGGCTCCGGTGGCCAGTGTGGCGATGGTGCCGTCTCCCAGCCCCTTGTACCACTGGTCGCTCCAGCCGCTGATCGGGGAGACCAGGTGCTCGGAGATGAGCTGCTGCCAGACCTTGGTGTATGCGGCGGTGCCGGGGTCGGTGGCGAAGTCGACGGAGACGTCCGTGCCGTTGACCTTGTACGGCTTGCCGCCGGCCTGCCAGATCAGGCTGGTGGTCATGCCGGCATCACCGGTGTCGCTGGTGATGTACGCCTTCGGGTCGGCCTTGTGCAGCTTGCGTGCGTCGTCCAGGTACTGCTCCCAGGTGGTGGGCACCGGCAGCTTGTACTTGTCGAAGACCTTCTTGTTGTAGAACAGCGCCATCGGGCCGGAATCCATCGGCAGGGCGTAGACACCGCCGTTGATGTTCACCGAGTTCCACGGGCCGGTCGAGTACGTCTTCTTCAGGCTCTTCGCGCCGTAGCCGCTCAGGTCGGTGAGGGACTTCGACAGCGCGAACTGGCCGAGCGCGTAGTACTCGATCTGCGCGACGTCGGGGACGCCCTTACCGGCCTGGACGGCGTTCTGGAGTGCGGTGTACTGGTCGTTGCCAGTACCGGCGTTGACCAGGTTGACGTGCACCTTGGGGTACTTCTTCCGGAAGTCGGCGACCACCTGCTTGAGGGTGGGCTCCCATGCCCACACGGTGATCGAACCGCCCTTGGCCAAGGCCGACCGGACCTCCGAGGCGGACGTCTTGTCACCGCCGGATCCGGATCCGGAGCCTCCGGAGGAGCCGCAGGCGGCCAGGCCGAAGGAGGCCGCGCAGAGCACAGCCACGGCCCGGACACACCGGGAGAGTGTCGGGTTTCTCATGAGTCTCACTCCGTTGTGCGTGATGAGGGGTCACTCCTTGACGCTTCCGGCCGCCAGGCCCGACTGCCAGTAGCGCTGCAGCAGCAGGAAGGCCGCGACGAGCGGGATGATCGTCAGCAGGGAGCCGGTGATCACCAGGTTGAAGACGGGCCGGCCGCCGGCGGTCGCGGCCTGCTGGTTCCAGGAGTTCAGCCCGATGGTGAGCGGGTACCAGTGCGGGTTCTTGATCATGATCAGTGGCAGGAAGTAGTTGTTCCACGTGGCGACCACGGTGAACAGCAGCACGGTGACGATGCCGGGGGCCAGCAGCGGCAAGGCGATCCGGAAGAAGGTGCGCAGTTCCCCGGAGCCGTCCACACGGGCGGCCTCCAGCAGTTCGTCGGGGATCGCCTCGGCGGCGAACACCCACATCAGGTAGAGGCCGAACGGGGAGATCAGCGAGGGGACGATGACCGCCCAAGGGGTGTCGGTCAGGCCGAGCTTGCTGAACATGAGGAACGTGGGCACTGCCAGCGCCGCGCCGGGCACCGCGACGGCGCCGATCACGACGGCGAACACCGCACGCCTGCCCGGGAATGCGAACTTCGCCAGCCCGTAGCCGCCCAGGACCGCCAGGCACGTCGCTCCGCCGGCGCCGGCCACCACGTACAGCAGTGTGTTGAGCAGCCAGCGCAGGAAGATGTGGTGGTCGTGGACGATGGTCCGGTGGACGTTGTCCCACAGTGCGAAGTGGCCGCTGAACCACAGGCCGAAGGAGTCGAGCAGCTTCGGCTGTGTCTTGGTGGCGTTGATGAACAACCACGCCAGTGGGATCAGCGTGTACACCACCATCAGCGCGGTGAGCACAGTCAGGAGGATGCTGCGGCGCGGCCGGTCGGCGGAGTAGCCGCTCCGGCGCGGTGTGCGGCGCAGGGGGCGCACCGCGGACCGGGGCCGCTGGGGGCGTTCCGTCGTGGTGGTGTCGGTGGCCACGGCTCACTTCTCCTTGCGCATACCGCGCAGCTGGACGGCGTAGGCGACGATCATGGTGACGATGCCCATGAGGATGGCGACCGTGGCGGCGTAGTTGTGCTGCCGGCCACCGAAGGACAGGGAATAGGTGTAGAGGTTCGGGGTGAAGTAAGTGGTGATCGCGTTCGGTGCGAGGCTCTTCAGGATGCTGGGTTCGTTGAACAGCTGGAAGCTGCCGATGATGGAGAACACGGTGGCGATCACCAGGGCGCCGCGGATCGCCGGGATCTTGATCGAGCGGATGATCCGCCACTGCCCGGCGCCGTCGATCTCCGCCGCCTCGTACAGCGCGGAGGGGATCACGCGCAGCGCGGCGTAGAAGATGAGCATGTTGTAGCCGACGAACTCCCAGGTGACGACGTTGCCGATGCTCACCAGCACCCAGTGCGGGCTCAGCGGGTCCGGGATCGAGGTGTGCAGGTGCTCGTTGATGCTCGCCACCAGGCCGAACCGCTTGCCGTACATGAAGCCCCACATGAGCGTGGCGACCACGGCCGGCACCGCGTAGGGCAGAAAGATCGAGATACGGAAGAAGTTGCGCCCGTACAGCCTCCCGCTGTCCAGCGCCAGTGCCGCGAGCAGAGCGATCCCGAGCATGACCGGCACCTGGACCACCAGGAACAGTCCGACGCGGCCAAGGCCCGACCAGAACTCATGGTCGTGCAGCGCCTGCAAATAGTTGTCAAGACCGACGAAGTGGTTGCCGCCGATCAACTGGTCCCGGTACAGACTCAGGTAGATCGAGTAGCCGATCGGCGCGAGGAAGACCAGCGCGAAGACGACGGCGAACGGGGCGACGAACCCCCAGCCGATCCAGCGCCTGCTCCGCCCGGGTCCCCTCGGGCGGGAACGGGCGGAAACGGCTCCCCTCCCTCCTGCGGCGGGTGCGCCAGTGGCCATGTTGCATCCTCTGAAGTCGTCAGGCGGACGATCATTTCCGTCGCCGCCCGCCGATGGTTGCGCAACCATCGCCTCTCTGACAAGACTTCGGACACACCAAGATGTCGTCAATCCGTGTGCGGAGGGCGCCGGCGCGTAAGGCGGCTCACCCGGCCCCGCCGAGGTCGATCGCGCTCGCCGGGCACACGCCGGCGGATTCCCGCACGGCGGCATGCCGGTCCGCCGGGGGCTCGGCGTCCAGCAGAACGACGATGCCGTCTTCGTCACGCTGGTCGAAGACCTCGGGCGCGATCAGCACACACTGACCGGCACCGCAGCACTTTTCCTGATCGACAGTGACCTTCATGCTCGGTTGCTCCGCCCTCGCGTCCCTGATGTGGTGGTCGGTGCGCTCAGCAGGCCGACGATCGCGTCGGTGAGCTCATCGGCGGTCGCGTCCCACGAGCCGTGCAGCGGGGCGGAGCCCTCCGCCAGGGCGCGCTCCCGCTCCGCGCAGGTGTGGATGAGTACGTTCCTGGCCATGGCGCCGCGCGCCACGCGGACGTGCCGCGGCAGGTGTTCGAGGCAAGCGCCGAGACCGCCGAGGATGCGGGCGAGGTAGGGACGGGCCACCGCTTCCTCGGAGATCATCAGGCGCATCGTGGGGTCGGTCATCACCTGGGCCGAGAAACGCGCGTTCCACGACGGCACCCCGAGGGAGGCGAGGTGCTCGGTGGCCGGGCGGACCAGGCACCCCGCCCAGTCCCGGATGCCGGTGCTCCCCTCGACCAGGGACAGGTGCCGTCGCCGCAGGAGTTCGGCCTGCTCACCGTGGCGTTCCATGATCACCCGTACCAGCTCGGTCCTGCTGCCGAAGTGGTAGCTGACGGCCGTGACGTTCCGCTGGCCCGCAGCCTCGGCGATCCCCCGGCTGGAGACGTTGGACAGGCCGTGCTCCGCGAACAGCCGCTCCGCCGTCTCCATGATCGCCGCCCGGGTCCCTGCCGTGCGGTCGGTGAGGGAAGGCCTCGTGGCGTTCACCATGTCACCGGCAGTTCGCGCAGCGGTGCGGTGAGCAGGCCCTCGTGGGCCCGCAACTCCTCGGTGCCGACAGCGAGATCAAGGGCGGGCAGGCGCTTCAGCAGGACGCTCAGCGCCGCCTGCATCTCGGTGCGCGCCAGCGGCTGCCCCAGGCAGGAATGCGGGCCCGCACCGAATGCGAGGTGCGGGTTGGGCGTGCGTCCGAGATCCATCTCGTGCGCGTACTCCCAAGCGCGCTCATCACGGTTGGCAGCGGTCATCGCGCACACGACGGTGGTACCTGCGGCCACCGTGCCGCCCGGAAGCTCCACGTCCTCGTCGGCGTAGCGCAGCATGCCGAAGTTCGCGCCGTTCGGGTCGAAGCGCAGGCTCTCCTCGACCGCCAGGCGGACCAGTGCCGGTTCGGCGAGCAGCCGCTCCCAGCGCCTGCGGTCGGACAGCAGGTGCGCCACCATCAGCCCGATGAAACCGGCGGTGGTCTCGTGCCCCGCAAGCAGCAGCGCCTGACCCGTGGCCACGAGAGCGTCCTGAGGCATCGGCTCGCCCTCGCCGTGCGCACCGGTCATCAGGAGGCTGAGCAGGTCGTCGCCCGGGGCCGCGCGTTCGGTCTCGATGAGCCCGGACATGTACGCCGCGAACTCCCGGTGCGCCTCGGCCATTTCGTCCTTGGTGTACCGAGTGGTGTTCAGGAAGGCGTCGGACCAGGCCTTGAAACGGTCCCGATCGCTCTCCGGCACGCCGAGCATGCGGCAGATGACGTACACCGGCAGCGGGAACGCCAGCCCCGTGACCAGGTCGGCGGGACGCCCGCTCCCCACCATGCGGTCGATGAGCTGCTCGGCCATGGCCTCCATGTCCGGTCTCAGGGCGGACATCCGCCTCGCGGTGAACCACCTGCCGACCATCCGCCGCCAGCGCTCGTGTCCCTGGTCGTTGAGCGTCCGCGCCATCGGGCTGTTGAAGACGCCCTCCGAGTCCCCCGCCGACACCCGCGCCGCGTCCGGCCGGGTCAGCCCTTCACGGCTGAAACGCGGGTCGGAAAGCGCCTTCCGCACGTCCTCGTAACGGCTGACCAGCACTGCCGCATCGCCGCTCGGCAGACTGACCCGCGCCACGGGACATTTCTGACGCAGTTCAGACCACTCGGTGGCCGGCTCCAAGGGCGACGGGGCCCTGAACGGGTACGGCTTCGCATCATCGCTCACGAGGCTCACTCGATGCCTCCACTGGTCGCTCCGGACCAAGGGATCGTTCTCGTCCAGCAGTGAATACCCGGCTGCGAGTTAAGTCAATCGACTGAATTACGTCACCGGGCTGGGCGGCGAGCCCCGACGTGCTGACCACCACCTGTGAGCTGCTCGGCCGGGCTCGTCTACCGCGATCGCAGCAGCGGAAAGCTCCTGCGATCGCCCAACGACGAGAGATCGCGGCGGTGCGAGCGTGAGAGTGGGCCGGGATCGTCGGCCCGATCATGTGGCGCACCCTCGAAAGGCTCGTCGATGTCCTCTCTCGCCCGCTGGTGCCACCGGCACCGGTTCGCCGTCGTCCTGGTCTGGGTCGCCCTCCTGATCGGCCTCGGGGCCGGGGCCAGTGCGGCCGGCAGCGCGTTCGGCTCCGGCCCGGCCTCGCAGAACACCGACTCGGCCAGGGCCGCGGCCCTGCTCCAGCACGCCTCCCGCGGTGCGTCGGGCAAGAGCGGCCGGGTCGTCTGGCAGGTGGAAGGCGGCCCCAAGGTCACCGGACCCGCGGTCCAGCGGGTGACGAGCGACGCGCTGGGGCGCATCGCTCACGCCCCGGGTGTCGCCTCCGTGTCGAGTCCCTACACGAGCAGCGGCAAGGCGCAGGTCAGCAAGGATGGCAGGACGGCGTACGCGACGGTCGCGTTCGGCCGTGGCGCGACGGACGCGCAGATCGAGCACGTCAAGGAACTGGCGACGGCGCCGGCGTCGGCCAGGCTGCACGTGGCGCTGAACGGGCAGGCGTTCACGGTGAATCCGAAGCCGAACGCCGTCGCCGACGCCATGGGCATCGTCCTGGCCTTCGTCGTGCTGCTGCTCGCCTTCCGGGCGGTGTGGGTGGCGGTGCTGCCCATCATCACGGCTGTCGTGGGCGTCGGCACCTCCGCGATCGCGGTGATGCTGCTGAGCCACCTCATCACGCTCTCCGACACCACGCTGACCCTCGGTTCGCTGATCGGTCTCGGCGTGGGCATCGACTACGCCCTGTTCATCGTCAACCGGCACCGCGCCAACCTGACGGCGGGTATGGGCGTGGCCGAGTCGATCGCCACGTCGCTCAACACCTCCGGCCGTGCCGTGGTCTTCGCCGGACTGACGGTGGTCATCGCCCTGCTCGGCATGCTCACACTGAACATCGGCATCATCAACGGCATGGCCATCGGTGCGGCCGTCACCGTCGTCCTGACCGTGCTGGCCGCCCTCACCCTGCTGCCCGCACTGCTCGGAATGATCGGGCCACGGGTCCTCGGCCGCCGCCGGCGCCGTGCGCTCGCCGGGCACGCGGACAGTCCTGCCGCCAAGACTGGCCTGTGGGCCAGGTGGGCAGGGCGGGTACAGGCCCGGCCCAGGGCCGTCAGCATGATCGCGCTCGTCGTGCTGGCGGCGCTCGCCTTCCCGACGCTGTCGCTGCGCCTCGGCGCCTCCGACGACGGGAACCTCCCCACCACGTCGACGAACCGCCAGGCGTACGACATGATCGCGGAAGGTTTCGGGCCCGGGTTCAACGGCCCGCTCGTCCTCGCCGCCCAGGCCCCCAGCGCCGCCGGCAAGACGGCCGAGGCGCGACTCGTCACGGCGCTGCGTCAGGTCGACGGCGTCGCCAGTGCCGGCGCGGCGCCCATGGAGAAGGGCCAGTCGGTCGGTGTGATCACCGTTGTCCCGGCGACCTCCCCGCAGTCCGCGGCCACCTCCGACCTGATCGGCCACCTGCGTGACGACGTGATCCCGAAGGCGGAACAGGGCACGTCGCTGAAGGTGTACGTCGGCGGCACCACGGCGAGCAATGACGACTTCGCGTCAGTGCTGATGAGCAAGCTGCCATTGTTCGTGGTGCTGATCGCGGCACTCGGTTTCCTCCTGCTGACCGTCGCATTCCGCAGCCTGCTCATCCCGGCCGTGGGCGCCGTACTGAACATCCTCAGCATCGGGGTGGCCTTCGGCGCGATCGTCGTCGTCTTCCAGTACGGTTTCGGTGCTTCCCTCCTCGGGCTCGGCGCCGCTGGTCCGATCGAGTCATTCGTGCCGACGCTGGTCGTCGGGATCATGTTCGGTCTGTCCATGGACTACCAGGTCTTCCTCGTCAGCCGGATGCGTGAGGAATGGGCCCGCACCCGGGACAGCCACCGGGCCGTGCGGGTCGGCCAGGCCGAGACCGGCAAGGTCATCGCGGTGGCCGCCGCCATCATGTTCTGCGTGTTCGGTTCTTTCGTCTTCGGCGGAATGCGGGTGATCTCCGAATTCGGCCTCAGCCTCGCCGTGGCCATCGCCCTCGACGCCCTGCTGATCCGCATGGCCCTCGTCCCCGCGCTCATGCACCTGTGCGGACGGGCGAACTGGTGGCTGCCGCGGCGGCTGGACAGGGTGCTGCCGCTGGTGTCCGTGGAAGGAACGCCGGACGAGCCGGCACACCTGCCGCACCCGGTGCGGGAGCCGCAGCCCACAGGACTGCCCGACTGAGAGCGGCGCGCACACGGGCAGCGACAGGCCGGGGAGGGTCCGGTACGCCACAGGCGCGCCCTCCGTACATTGGGGAGATGCAGGTGACAGTGGTGAGGGGGTGCCTGGCCCGTCATGACCGGATCAGGGACGCGCTCCCCGCCGTGGTGCTGATCCTCGTCGCCCTGGCCGCGACGGCCGCAGGGGACTCCGGCTGGCACGCGCCCCGGGCAGCGGGTGCGGCCTGGACGACGCTGTCCTGCGTCCCCCTCGTGTTCCGGAGCCGCTGGCCGCTGCCCGTCGTCCTGCTCACGCTCGCGATCGACCTGACCGGCATGGCCGTCGCCCCGGACCACGCCTTGGCTCCGGCAGCGAGCCTCGTCGCGCTGTACACGCTCGCCACCCACAGCAGCCGGCGGACCAGCTGGATCGTCGGAGTCACCTCCTCCGTCGCGATCACCGGGGTCTACGCAGCTACTCACCACGAGCCACTCCTCGTAGGGACCGGTCTGCTGCGCTTCGACTTCGCGATCGCGGCCACCGCCCTGGGCGACGCCGTCCGCAGCCGCCGCCGGCACCTCGCACAGGTCGAGGCACGCGCGGAACACGCCGAGCGCACCCGGGAGGAGGAAGCCCGGCGCCGCGTCACCGAGGAACGCGTGCGCATCGCCCGGGACCTCCACGACGTCGTCACCCACCACATCGCACTGGTCAACGCCCAGGCAGGAGTCGCCCACCACCTTATGCGCACCGACCCCGAACGGGCCTACGAGGCCCTGGCCCACATCAAGGACAACAGCCGAGCCGCCCTCGACGAACTGCGAGCCACGGTCGGCCTGCTGCGCCAGCCCGACGACGCCCCCGACTCCCGGACCCCCGCCCCGGGACTGGCCGACCTCGACGCGCTGATCAGCAGTATGCGCACCGGGGGGCTACCCGTGACCCTGATGTGCACGGGCGCCCTTCGCCCCCTGGCGGCCGCCATCGAACTGACGGCCTATCGGATCATCCAGGAGTCCCTCACCAACACCCACAAGCACGCCGGTGCGGCGCACGCCGTCGTGGCGCTGGACTACGGTGCCACGGCGCTGCGTGTCACCATCACGGACGATGGCGGACCCCACACGGTGAAGGGGCCCGGCACAGGACACGGCCTGATCGGCATGCGGGAGCGCGCCACCGCCATCGGCGGGACAGTCACCGCTGGGCCTTGTGCCGAGGGCGGCTTCCGCGTCTTCGCCGAACTGCCGCTCTCCCTCGCGCCCGCCTCCGCCTCCACATCCGGCTGAATGGGCTCCAGATGCCCTCCAGGACCCAAGGGAGCAATGCCCATGACGATTCACGTGCTGCTCGCCGACGACCAGGCCCTGCTGCGCGGCACCTTCCGCCTGCTCATCGACGCGCAACCGGACATGGAGGTCGTCGCTGAGGCGTCCAACGGCCACGAAGCCGTACGGCTGGCCAGGTCCGAGCAGGCCGACGTCGTGGTGATGGACATCCGGATGCCCGACGTCGACGGCATCGAGGCCACCCGGCTCATCGGGCAGGACGAGAACCTGGCCGGAGTGAAGGTACTCGTCCTGACCACCTTCGAGGTCGACGAGTTCATCCTCGAAGCGCTCCGGGCAGGCGCGAGCGGCTTCCTCGGCAAAGGCGTCGAACCCGCTCAACTCCTCGACGCCATCCGGCTCGTCGCGGCGGACGAGGCGCTGCTCTCCCCCGCCGCGACCAAAAAACTGATCGCCCGGTTCCTCGCTCAGCCGTCCCCCGGCGGGCTCACCGACCCCGGCCGAGTCGCCACCCTGACCCCGCGGGAACGCGAGGTGATGATCCTCGTGGCCACCGGCCTGTCCAACGCCGAGATCGCCGAACGGCTCTTCGTCACCCCTGTCACCGTCAAGACGCACGCCAACCGGGCCATGGCGAAACTCGGTGCACGAGACCGCGCCCAACTCGTCGTCATCGCATATGAGAGCGGCCTTGTCCGTGCCGGAGAAACACGGGCGTGAACACGGCCGACCGCATCACCTACCGGACCGGCCAAGCCCCGTCCCCGGGCAATCCCCGTCCGCCGGGCCGCGTCCTCGTCGGCGACACCGGCACAGCACGCGAAGGAGTACGCATGAAGCACGACCCGGACACGTGTCTGCTCGTTCCGAGCGACCTGGATCGGGATGTCGACCCGGTCCAGCCGATGGCTTCGATGCTGTTCACCAGCGCGGATTCGACGGAGCCCTTCGCAAAGGCCGCCCGATGGCTCGCGGGCTACGACAGCGTGGAGATCACCGTGATCGACACCTCGTGGACGGTCTTCCAAGGCGAGGAGGAGCCCTACGGGCTGAGGGTGGACTTTTCCTGCGGGAACGGCGAGAAGGACTGACGCGGCGCCTGTGCCGTCACTCGATCCAGCGCGCGGCCGCCTTGTAGGTGGTGGCCGGCGTGGTGTTGAACGCGATGGCAGCGCCGGGCGCGAGCCGCCGAATCAGGTTGACGACCTGCTCGAGGAGTTCGGCTTGGTCGTCCGAGTGCCGCAGGCCGCCGCCGACGGTGACGCACTCCCAGGTGTGGGCCCGCAGCGCCTGACCGACGGCCGATGCCACGTCGTCGCTGCCGTCGAGGCCGATCAGGCAGGTCCGCACGCCCACACCGTGTTCGGCGAACTCGGCCAGTCCCTCCTCGATCGCCTCTGCCGCCGGCGCGGGATCCCACGGTCCTGGCACCCGGTAGGGATCGAGCCCGATGACGAGGACGCGGGGTGCGCCGGCGGTGTCCATGTGCGGACGATACGCGCCGGACGAACCCCGTACAGGTCAGGCGGCGTGGCCCTTGATGTAGTCGACCATGCCCAGGACGTCCTCAGGGACGAGCCGGCCGATCGCGCCGCTCGAGTAGACCGAGACCACGACCCGGCCCTGCGGGTCGAGGACGAACCCGGTGGACTGCAGGTACAGCGGGTCCTCGTTGACGAAGGCGCCCGTGGACCGGGATACGGCCCTGGCGTCGGCGCTGTGGCCCACCGGGAAGGTGAGGTGGTGTTCGGCGACCAGTTCCTTGGCGGTGGCCTCGTCGTCCACGGAGAGCGAGATGGTCTTGATGCCGCGCCCGGTCAGCCTGGCCTGGTGGCGCTGGAACGCGCGCAGCTGCGCCACGCAGTAGGGGCACCACGAGCCGCGGTTGAACAGCACCACACCGAAGTGGCCGGCGAGTTCCTCTCGTACGTCGGCCTCCCCGCCGTCCACGGTCGCGATGGTGAGGTCCGGGAAGCGTGCCCCGGCGTTCAGGAGTGTCATGGCGTTCTCTCTCGTCCTGCGCCGCACTGCGGCACTCCGCCATGGAGTGCCGTCTGCATGTGCGTCACGCCCGCGCCGGGTCTTACCGGGCGGCCGGATTCCCGCGAGGAGCGCGAGGCGTCACGGGGTGGCCGTGGAGACGGCGTAGACGCGCGTTTTGGCGGGGTCCGAGAGGTCCACGACGATGTTCACGCTGGGCCGGGGGTCCTTCTGGTTGTACGTGAGCCCCGCCCAGTGGTGGCCCGGCACGGAGAAGTTCCACTTGGCGATGGACTGGTCGCGCTTGGAGATCGTCACCGCTCCCGGCTCGAGCTCGGACCTGTTGGTGCCCATGTTCTGCAGGAAGGTGTCGAGGCGGCCCGAGGTGACGTCGAACTGCGCGTAGAGACGGCTGTTCTTCCAGTTGTTGGTCTCGTAGTAGCGCACGTGGGTGGCGCCCGCCGGGATCGGCACGTCGTAGATGCGTCTCTTGAACCACGGAGGCCGGATCGGCTGCAGTCCGGTGGCGAGCGCCTCCCGCTCGCTCTTGCGGCCGCTGTTGCGGCTCTGCTCCGCGGCGATCGCCAGGTAGCCGGCCGGAATGCCGACGAGCAGCACGATCACGATGAGGGTGAGCAGCCGCCGGCGGTTGCGGTGGTGGCGGTCCTCCGGCGGCTTCCCTGCGGCTTCCGCGGACGGCTGGGTCGTCGGGGAGGCGGACGGCGGGGTCATGACTGCGGTTCCTGCTCCGGGTCGGTACGGGTGTTCCTGATGGCCTGCGCGTAGCGCTCGTAGCGTTCGTGGCGCTCCGCGCGGCGGCGGTTGGCGCGCCGGAAGCGGCGGGCGACGAGGCGGGCCAGGTCGGCCGCGCCGACCATGCCGGCCTCGGGTCCGAGCTGCGCCTTCACGATACGGGCCTCGGGACGGTAGCCGCGCCCGGTGAGCTGCCGGCGGAACGCGTCGCGCGCGGGCGCGATCAGCAGGTCGTCGGCGGCGCTGACGCCGCCCCCCACGACGAAGCACGAGGGGTCGAGCGCGGCCGCGAGGTTGGCGATGCCGACGCCGAGCCACTGCCCGATGTCCTGGAACAGCTCGACACACATCGGGTCGCCCTCACGGGCGAGCTCGGTGATCAGCGGTCCTGTGATCTCGCGGACGTTGCCCTTGACCCGCTCGATGATGTCGTGGGCGACCGGCGAGTCCGCGGCGGCAAGCTCCCTCGCCTCCCTGACCAGCGCGTTTCCCGAGCTGTACTGCTCCCAGCAGCCGCGGTTGCCGCAGGGGCAGCGGTGTCCACCGGGCACGACCTGCATGTGGCCGAACTCGCCGGCGACGCCGTACTTGCCGCGCTTGACGCGACCGTCCTCCAGGATGGCACCGCCGATGCCGGTGCCCAGCGTGATCATGACGAGGTGGTCCTCGCCGCGGCCCGCGCCGAAGCGCCACTCGGCCCAGGCTGCCGTGTTGGCGTCGTTGTCGACCATGACCGGTACCGCGAGCCGCGAGGCGAGCGCGTCCCTGAGGGGCTCGTCGCGCCAGGCGAGGTGCGGCGCGAACAGCACGCGGGAGCGTTCCGCGTCGACCCAGCCCGCCGCGCCGATGCCGACGGCGTGCACGTCGTGCCGGTCGGAGAGGTCGAGGACCAGCTCGACGATGGTGTCCTCGACAACCTTGGGGCTCTTGGACTTGTCGGGCGTCTCGGTGCGCAGGTGCTCGAGGATCGTGCCGTCCGCGTCGACGACGCCGGCCATCACCTTCGTGCCGCCGATGTCGATGCCGACGGTCGGGACCCGGGGCGCGCTCAGGTGGGAGCGGCGCTCGCGGGTGCCGACCGTGCGCAGCACGGTGGCGCGGGAGGAGCGGTGGGCGAGGTCGCGGTAGGTGCTCACAGGCCCGCACCCCTCGGGTCCGCGGACCGGGGCCGTGCGACGGCCCCGTCCTGGCGTGCGCCGTGGTGGCGGTGCCGGCGGCCGGGCCGTGGCCTGGGTGCTCGCACGAGTCGTGTCGTCCCTGCGGGGTCGGGGCCCTGCCCGGTGGCGGGCAGCGCGGCGGACGGCGCCCGCCACCGGCGATTGTGCCATCCGGCGCGTAGGGGCCGCGTGCGCGGCTTGCGAAGCGGTCGTCTCCTCTCAGCCCGCGTCCGTCGGGTGGCCGCCCAGGTGGCCGGGGACGGGGGCGCGCTCCAGCTCGTGGCTGAGTTCCTCCAGCTCGGATCCGCCGGCCATCTGGCGGGTGAGCTCGTCGAGCGCGATCTCGTCCTTGAGGTGGCTGCCCGCCATGACGCCCCGCTTGAGCAGGACGAAGCGGTTGCCGACGAGGTAGGCGTGGTGCGGGTTGTGCGTGATGAGGACCACGCCGAGCCCCGCGTCGCGCGCCGCCGCCACGTACTTGAGCACGACGCCCGACTGCTTCACGCCGAGCGCCGCCGTCGGCTCGTCCAGGACGAGGACCTTCGCGCCGAAGTAGACGGCGCGCGCGATGGCCACGCACTGCCGCTCGCCGCCCGACAGCGTGCCGATCGGCTGGTCGACGTCGCGCAGGTCGATGCCCATCCGCAGCAGCTCGCCGCGGGTCGTCTCGCGCATGAGCGCGGTGTCGAGGCGGCGGAAGGGCCCCCTGCCGCGCGTCGGCTCGGAGCCGAGGAAGAAGTTGCGCCAGACGGGCATGAGCGGGACGACCGCGAGGTCCTGGTAGACGGTGGCGATGCCGCGGTCGAGTGCCTCGCGCGGGGAGGCGAGCGCGGTGGACCCGCCCTCGATGCGCAGGTCTCCCCCGTCGTGCTTGTGCAGCCCGGAGATGATCTTGATGAGGGTGGACTTGCCCGCGCCGTTGTCGCCCAGCACGCAGGTGATCTCGCCCGCGTGCACCTCCAGCGAGACGCCTTCGAGCGCGCGGATGTTGCCGTAGTACTTGCTGACGCCGTCGAGTTCGACGAGCGGCGTGCGGCCATCGCCGCCGGGGTGCTCGGGCGTGACCTCTTCCGGTGGTTCGATCATGATCGCGACGCCTCCGCGCGCTTGCGTACCCACGCGTTGAGCAGGGTGGCCAGTAGGAGCATCGCCCCGACGAAGAACTTGAACCAGTCGGGGTTCCACTCGGCGAAGACGATGCCCTTGTTGGTCATGCCGAAGATGAGGGCGCCGACGGCCGAGCCGATGGCGGAGCCGTATCCGCCGGTGATGAGGCAGCCGCCGATGACGGCGGCGATGATGTAGATCAGCTCGTTGCCCACGCCCTCGCCCGACTGGACGGCGTCGAACGAGAACAGCAGGTTCTGCCCGGTCACCCAGGCGCCGAAGCCGACGCCCATGTAGAGCAGGATCTTGGTGCGCTTGACGGGCACGCCCACGGCGCGCGCCGCGTCGGCGCTGCCGCCGGCGGCGAAGATCCAGTTGCCGAAGCGGGTGCGCAGCAGGATCCAGGTGGCGACGGCGACCATCAGCAGCCACCACAGGATCGTCACCTTGAGGTCCATGCCGCCGACGGTCCAGGTGGAGGCGAAGACCTCGTGTGCGGAGTGGAAGCCCCACATGTCGCCGATGGTCTTGGTCGAGACGGTGCCGTCGATCAGCTTGGTGAAGCCCAGGTTGAGGCCGGTGAGCATGAGGAACGTGCCGAGCGTGATGATGAAGCTCGGCAGCTTCGTCACGGTCAGCATGAACCCGTTGAACGCGGCGATGCCGACCGTCGCCACCAGCGACACCCCGACGCCCACCCAGACGTTCGCGGTCATCTGGTAGCTGAACATCGAGGACAGCAGCGCGGAGCTCGTCACCATGACGCCGGCGGAGAGGTCGAACTCGCCGCCGATCATCAGCAGCGAGACGGGCACGGCCATGATGCCGATGGTCGACGCCGCGTACAGCACGGTCGCGAGGCTGGACGCGCGCAGGAACGAGTCAGCGATGAGCGCGAAGAAGAGGAAGACGGCCACGGCGCCGACGACGGACCCGAGCTCGGGCCGCCCCAGCAGCTTGCGCAGCGGTGAGGACCGCAGCAGGCGCTCGTCGCCGCCCGGGCCGCCGGCCGGGGGTCGCACGGAGGGGGCGGTGGCCGTCATCGCGTGCCCCGCTTGGCGTAGGCCTCCAGGGCGGGCGCGTCCTTCTTCGTGACGATCTGCGGCCCGGTCAGGACGGGCTTGCCGCCGCCGAGGACGTCGCGGTTGTACTTGTACAGCCACAGCAGGTCGACGGCCTCGTAGCCCTGGAGGTAGGGCTGCTGGTCGACGGCGAAGCCGAGCGCGCCGGACTTGAGCTTCGCGGCGACCTGCTGGTTGAGGTCGAAGGTGTCGATCTCGGCCTTGCTGCCCGCGGTCCGCTTCGCCTGCAGGGCGGCGTCGGCGAAGGGGGCGCCGAGGGTGACGACGGCGTCGATGGAGGGGTCGGCCTGGAGCTTGGCCTCGATGGAGGACTGCACGTCGGGGGTGCTCGTGCCGTCGACGTACAGGTTCTGCAACTGCCCGCCGAACGTCTTCTTCGCCCCGGCGCAGCGCTGTTCGAGGCCCACGTTGCCCTGCTCGTGGATGACGCAGAGCGCCTTCTTGCGGTGCTCCTTGTCGAGCTGGTCGCCGACGGCCTCGCCCGCGGTGGTCTCGTCCTGGCCGATGTGGGTGAGCGCGCCGAACGCCTTGGACTGCTGCGCGCCCGAGTTGATCGTGATCACCGGGATGCCGGCCTTGACGGCCTTCTGCACGACGTCCTTCATGGCGTCGGGCTTGGCCAGTGTGACGATGAGGCCGTCGACCTTCTTGTCGATGTACGACTGCACGAGCTGCGCCTGGTTCTGCGCCTGGTCGCTGTGCGCGTACAGGAACTTCACGTTGTCCTTGACGGCCGCCTGCTTGGCGCCGCTCTGGACGATGTCCCAGAACGTGTCGCCGTCGGCGGAGTGGGTGACCATGCCGATGGTCCACTTCGGCGTGTTCACCGCCGAGTGCCCGCCCGCCTCGGCCGCCGCGGCGCGCTCCTCGGCGCGGCGGCCGCCGGTGGCGCTGCAGCCGGCGAGCGCGGTGGCCGCGAGGGTGGCCGCGAGCACCGCGCCGGTGGTCGTTCGGACGGTACGCCTCCCCCACCGGCGTCGTACCCCTGTGCGAATTCTTGTCACGACAATATGCCCTTCCGCTGGTCGCTGGATGTCTAGCCGGGGTACGCGGCCCCGTCAATACTCTGCCTGTACATCGCGCGTTTCCGTGCGCCGGGGGCGGCGACGGTGCGAAGGGTCAGGATCGTACGAGGAGTTGGAACTCGAAGGAGTACCGGGAGGCCCGGTAGACGTGGGAGCCGAACTCGACAGCCCTGCCGGTGTCGTCGAACGTGACGCGCTCCATGGTCAGCAGCGGCGCGCCCGCGGACTCGGTGAGCCGCTCCGCCTCCTCGGCCGACGCGGCGCGCGCGCCGACGGACTGGCGGGCGCTGTGCAGGGTGATGCCGCCGGTCCGCAGCAGGCGGTAGAGCCCGGTGGCCTCCAGGCGCTCGCTCCCGCAGTCGAGGAGCCCGGCCGGCAGGTGGTTGCGCAGGCAGGCCATGGGCTCGTCGTGGGCGTACCTGAGACGTTCGAGGAGACGGACCTCGGTGCCCTCGGCGACGCCGAGCGCGGCGGCGACGGCGGCCGACGCGGGCTCGATCGCGTCGCGCACCACGCGGGTCGCGGGCCGCTGCCCGGCCGCCTCCAGGTCGTCGTAGAGGCTGGACAGCTCCAGCGGGCGCTTGACCTGGCTGTGCACGACCTGCGTGCCGACTCCCCTGCGGCGAACGAGGAGCCCCTTGTCCACGAGGCACTGGATGGCCTGGCGGACAGTGGGCCGGGAGAGGCCGAGGCGCCCGGCGAGCTCTATCTCGTTGCCGAGGAGGCTGCCGGGGGCCAGCCCGCCGCGCTCGATGGCCGCCTCCAGCTGCTGGGACAGCTGGTAGTAGAGGGGCACCGGGCTGGTACGGTCCACTGCGAGCTGGAGTGGCGCGCCTGGCTGATCGGTCACGCCGCCGAGGGTAGACCCCGGTTCACGTGCCGAGAAAGGGTGAAGTCCGATTGTCAGGACAAATGCTTGACACGGCGAGGCGGCGAACGACACCTTAAGGCCATGCGCATCGGACTCATCGGCACAGGCCGCATCGGGAGTTTCCACGCGGCCGTGCTCAGCCGCCATCGCGAGGTCGGCTCCCTGGTGGTGGCGGACACGGACGCGGCACGGGCCGCGGAGGTCGCCGACCGTACGGGGGCGACGGCCGCGCCCTCGGTGGACGAGGTGTTCGCCTGGGGCGTGGACGCACTGGTGATCGCCTCCGCGACGTCGTCGCACGCCGAGCTGATCTCACGGGCGGCACGCGCGGGGCTGCCCGCCTTCTGCGAGAAGCCGATCGCGCTCGACCTGGCGGGCACGCTGGCGGCGGTGCGCGAGGTCGAGAGCGCCGGCACCGTGCTCCAGCTGGGGTTCATGCGCCGGTTCGACGCGGGGTACGCGGCGGCCCGCGAGCTGGTCGCCTCCGGCGCCCTCGGCAGGCTGCACACCGTGCGCGCGATCACCTCGGACCCGGCGCCGCCCCCGGCGGCGTACCTCCCGCTGTCGGGCGGCCTGTACCGCGACTGCCTGGTCCACGACTTCGACATCATGCGGTGGGTGACCGGGCGGGAGGTCGTGGAGGTCTACGCGACCGGCTCGGACGCGGGGCCCGCGATGTTCCGCGAGGCGGGTGACGTGGACACAGCCGCGGCCGTCCTGACGCTCGACGACGGCACCCTGGCGACGGCTACGGCGACCCGGTGCAACGGCGCCGGGTACGACGTCCGCATGGAACTGGCGGGCACGGCCGACCAGTACGCGGTCGGCCTCGACGACCGCACGCCGATCACGTCGACCGAGCCCAAGGGCCCGCCGCGCTGCGAGAACCCGTGGCCCGGGTTCCTGGAGCGGTTCGCGCCGGCGTACGAGGCGGAGATCGACGCGTTCCTCGGCGTGGTGCGCGGCGAGCGCGCGAACCCGTGCGACGCGCGGGAGGCGCTGCACGCGCTGCGCATCGCGGAGGCGTGCGAGCGCTCTCGCGCGGAGCACCGCGCGGTGGCGCTGGCGGAGATCGCGGCGGCGTAGCGGCAGGCGCCCTGAAGGCGGCGTGTCGGCGCCCCCGGCGCCCTACCAGCGCACGGGCAGGCGCCGGGTGCCGCGGATCAGCATGCCGGGCACCCAGTCGTACGCCTGGGCCGCCCCGTCGGGCGCCAGGCCGGGCGCCCGCTCCAGCAGCGTGCCGATGGCGACCTTCGCCTCGAGACGGGCGAGCGGCGCGCCCAGGCAGAAGTGGATGCCGTGGCCGAAGGCCAGGTGGCCGCCGCCCCCGGCGGGCCTGCGGATGTCGAAGGTGTCGGGATCCGCGAAGCGCTCGGGGTCGCGGTCGGCGGACGCCATGCCGATGAGCACCGGCTCGCCGGCGGGGATCTCGGTGCCGCCGAACGCGACGGCCTCGCCGGTGTGGCGGTAGGTGGCGTTCTCGACCGGGCCGTCGTAGCGCAGCATCTCCTCGACGGCGCCGTCGATCAGGTCGGGTTCCGCACGCAGCGCGGCGAGCTGGCCGGGGTGGTCGAGCAGGGCGCGGACGCCGTTGGTGATCAGGTTCACGGTGGTCTCGTGGCCGGCGACGAGCAGGAGGAAGGCCATCGCCCGCACTTCCTCGGCGGAGAGCCGGTCGTCGCCCTCCGCCTCGGTGCGCAGCAGGCCGGACAGCAGGTCGTCGCCCGGCTCCGCGCCCCGCCGCCTGGCGATGAGCGCGTCCAGGTAATCCCGCATGGCCTCGATGGAGGCCCCGGCACGCTCCGGGTCGGTGGGTGCGACCACATCGTTCGACCAGGCGCGGAACGAGTCGCGGTCGCTGTCGGGCACCCCGAGCAGCTCGCAGATCACGGTGATCGGCAGCGGGAACGACAGCGCGTCGACGAGGTCGGCGCTGCCGGCGGGCAGCATCGTGTCCAGCAGTCCGTCCGTGATCTCCTGCACCCGCGGCCGCAGCGCCGCGACGCGCCGGGGCGTGAACTCACGCGAGACGAGCCGCCGCAGCCTGGTGTGGTGGGGCGGGTCGGCGATCAGCAGGTGGCGGCCCATGATCATGTCCATCTCGATCTCGATCGGCGGGCGCTTCAGCAGTCGGGCGTCGCCGAAGGCCGCGCGGCACTCGTCGTACCCGACGATCAGCCAGAAGCGCCAGCCGTCGGCCCCGCGCACCTCGTGCACGGGGCCCAGCTCCCGCATCCTGGCGTAGTGGGGATACGGGTTCGCCGTGAAGTCGGCTCCCAGGTCGGCGAGTTCATAGATGGCCATCAACTCACCCTACGTCCACGTCGCCGTGGGGCGCGCGGCCCCGTTCGCACGTGGCGCGTGACCGCCCCGCTCAGCCGCCCAGCTCGTTGTGGCGGGCGGCCAGTGCGGCGGCTCCGGCCCGGGTGAGCGAGCCGAACAGCCGCAGCCGGGAGATGCCGCCGTCGGGGAAGATGTCGAGGCGCACGCCGTCGCCGGTCGCGGCGGCGGGCAGCACGAAGCGGTGGTCGGCGTCAGGCTGGAGCCGGGTGCGGGGCAGGACCTCGGTCCACTCGCCGTCCTCGCCGTCCCGCACGGACAGTGCGACCCAGCCGGCGGCGTTGCCCTTGTAGCAGGCCGTGTCGATCGCGACGGCCCGGATCTCGGCCTGCGCCACCAGGCGGTAGCGGATCCAGTCGTGCCCGTCGTCGCGCCTGCGGCGGGTCTCCCAGCCCTCGTCCATCTTGGCGGAGCGCCCGGGCGCGATGGTGTTGGAGCCGGGAGAGAAGAAGCGGTCGGAGGTGTCCTCGACCCGGCCGCCGTTCTCGAGCGCCGCCACGTCGAACGTGGAGAGCGCGGACAGCCACGCCGGGTCGGGCACGACCTCCCCGTACACCCGCAGGCGCGCGATGCCGCCGTCGGGGAACTGGCGCAGCCTGAGGTGGGTGAGGCGCCGTGCGACGTCGACGGTGAAGCCGTTGGCCGCGTGGCCGCCGACCGGGGTGCGCTCCACGAGCGGCGTCCAGGTGACGTCGCCGGCCGTGAGCTCCTCGACGGAGGGCTGCCCGGGCAGGGACGCGCCCTCGACCGAGACGGCCTGCGGGTAGTTGCCCCTGAAGTGGGCGGTGTCGACGACGACGCCGCGCACCACGCCGGGCACGCCGAGCCGGACGAGGGCCCAGTCGTGCTCGCCGGGGCCGGGGTGCGGGGCCGCGGTCGTGGCGCCGCGCCTGCGGCGGGTCTCCCAGCCGTCCATGATCTTGCCCTTGTGGCCGAACGCGGCGGGGTCGAAGACCGGGCGCTCGGGCCTCAGCAGGTTCTCCCGCTGGGCGAAGAACTCGTCGTTGGCCGCGACGACCGCGGCGCCCAGCCTGCGGTCGGCGAGGTCGGTGAGGTGGGTGAACGGGTGGTCGGCCGCGCGGTAGTCGGCGTACGGGTCTCCGCCGGCATAGGGGCGTACGTCTCCGGTGAAGGCGGGCGAGGACGCGCCTCCTTCCGGGCCCCGCGCCTGCTGCGCGTCCGGGACGTGACTTGTCTGCGGCGCCTGCGTCAACTCAGTGGTTCCTTTCGAGGAGGTTTCCTGTGGGTGGGGCGACCTCGCCGTCCACCGCGATCCGCCGGCCCCTGAGCCAGGCGGACTTGACCACGCCGTACAGCGTGCGGCCCGCGTAGGCCGTGACGCGGTTGCGGTGGTGCAGGTGCGCGGGGTCGACGGTGAACGTCTCGTCCGGCGCGACGACGGCGAAGTCGGCGTCGCGGCCGGCGGCCAGGGCGCCCTTCGTGGTGAGGCCCGCGAGTGCGGCGGGTCCGGCGGACATCCAGCGCGCCACGTCCGCGAGCGTGTGGCCGCGGCGCCGTGCCTCGGTCCACACGGCGGGCAGGCCGAGCTGCAGGGAGGAGATGCCTCCCCACGCGGTGGCGAAGTCGGGGGTCTTGAGGTCGGCGGTGCACGGCGAGTGGTCGGAGACGACGCTGCCGATCGTGCCGTCGGCGAGCGCCTGCCAGAGCGCGTCCTGGTTGGCCGCTTCCCTGATGGGCGGGCAGCACTTGAACTCCGTGGCGCCGTCCGGCACTTCCTCGGCGGTGAGCGTGAGGAAGTGCGGGCAGGTCTCGGCGGTGATCCGCACGCCCGCGGCGCGCGCGGCGGCGATCTTCGGCAGCGCGTCCGACGAGGACAGGTGCAGTACGTGGACGCTCGCGTCCAGCCGCCCGGCCACGTCGATCAGGGTGCGCACGGCCTCGTTCTCCGCTCCCCTCGGCCGGGAGGCGAGGAAGTCCGCGTAGGCGGGGCCCGCTCGATGGGGTGCGCCGTCCAGCTCGTGCGGGTCCTCGGCGTGCACGATCAGCAGGCCGCCGAAGCCGGCGATCTCGGTGAGGGACGCCACCAGCCGGTCGCGGTCGAGCTCGGGGAACTCCGGGACGCCCGAGGGCGACAGGAAGCATTTGAACCCGAACACGCCTGCTTCGTGCAGCGGCCGCAGGTCGGCCACGTTGTCCGGCAGCGCCCCGCCCCAGAAACCGATGTCGACGTGTGCGCGCGGGCGTGCCACCCCCTGCTTGACCCGCAGGTGCGCCACCGTGGTCGTCGGTGGCAGCGAGTTGAGCGGCATGTCGACGATCGTGGTGATCCCGCCCGCGGCGGCGGCGGAAGTGGCCGCGGCGAACCCCTCCCACTCGGAGCGGCCCGGGTCGTTCACATGGACGTGGGTGTCCACGAGCCCGGGCATCACGACGTTGTCCCCCACGTCCTCCAGCCGGGTGCCGGGGCCCAGGACATCCGCTGCGCCGTCGTACGGCAGGACGGCGGCGATCCGCTCCCCCGCGACGGCGAGCGCGGCGGGACGCGTTCCCTCGGGGGTGACGACCCGTGTCGAGCGGACAACCAGGTTCACTTCGGACACGCGCACCCCTCGGGTCGCCACCGTCGCCGCCGGTCACGGACCGGTGGCCACCATGGAATTCAACGAACTGTTGAAGAGTCTTCTCCGCGGATCGCGGCCCGTCAAGAGCCATCTACCGACATTTTCCGGAGCGTGGAACCTCTTTTCCGCTCAGCAGAAGGTACCGTTGGCGGCAGCACCGGGGAGCCCCGGCGCCCGGTAGGCTTCAGGCTCGCTCTGCCTGCCCGTTCGCGAAAGGACCGCCACCGTGCCGTCGTCCAGCGCCAGCACCACAGACGCCGCGAAACCCGCCTCGGGGAGCGGCGGCGTCCAGTCCCTGGAGCGCGCCTTCGACCTGCTCGAGCGGATGGCGGACGCCGGCGGCGAGGTCGGCCTGAGCGAGCTCTCGGCCAGCAGCGGCCTGCCGCTCCCGACGATCCACCGCCTGATGCGCACCCTGGTGGCCTGCGGTTACGTGCGCCAGCAGACCAACCGGCGCTACGCGCTCGGCCCGCGCCTGATCCGGCTCGGCGAGTCGGCGTCCCGGCTGCTCGGCACCTGGGCGCGCCCCTGTCTCGCCCGTCTCGTCGACGAGACGGGCGAGACCGCGAACATGGCGCTCCTGGACGGCGACGAGGTGGTCTACGTGGCCCAGGTGCCGTCGAAGCACTCGATGCGCATGTTCACCGAGGTCGGCCGCCGCGTGCTGCCGCACACGACGGGTGTCGGCAAGGCCCTGCTCGCGCACCTGCCCGCCGACGAGGTGCGGGCCCTGCTCGGGCGCACGGGGATGCCGGCGGCCACCGAGAAGACCATCACCACGCCCGACCGCTTCCTCGCCGCACTCGAGGACGTGCGTGCGGCCGGCTACGCGATGGACGACAACGAGCAGGAGCTCGGCGTGCGCTGCCTCGCCGTGCCCGTACTCGGGTCTCCGACGGCCGCCGCCATCTCCATCTCGGGGCCGGCGGGCCGCGTCACGGAGAAAGCGACGGAGCGGATCGTACCCATGCTCCAGGAGGTGGCGGCCGCGCTCTCCGAAGTGCTGACGACGGCCGCGGGCTGACGAGCCGGGCGCGTCGATCAGGGCTCCGCGTCAGTCGCGAGGCCGCCCGACCGGGTCGGGCGCGAAGACCTCGACACCCGTGCGCACGGC
This sequence comes from Streptomyces sp. NRRL F-5126, assembly GCF_000721265.1. GTDB lineage: Bacteria > Actinomycetota > Actinomycetes > Streptomycetales > Streptomycetaceae > Streptomyces. The sequence continues at coordinate 173,974 of NZ_JOFZ01000003.1, forward strand.
CATCAGCGCGGGGACGAGTGCGCTCACGGAGCCGATCGAGCCGACGATCAGCAGCAGCGACCGCCGCATCCTGACGAGTTCGGGCGCGCCGCCCTCCACCGTCGCGGCGAGCGCGGCCAGTTCCTCCTCGGCCACCCCGCGGTCCCGGAACTCACCGGGGTAGGCGGCCAGTTCGCGCCGCAGCCGGGCCACGGCGGCACACAGCGCGGCGACGCGGGCGTCCGCATGGCCGGTGCCGCCACCCGCCGCAGCCACGGCCGTCTCCCCCGGCAGCCCCTCGTCCGGCCGCCACTCGTCCGCCACCCGCATCCGCCCCACGTTCCCGAGCACCGTTCTCCCCCATCGCCGTCGCACGCCCTCGTGCCGGTCCGCACGCCGCACGGTGGTCAACCGCGCCGGGTGCGCGGGCAAGTCAACACGCGTCGACCGATATCCGCCAGCCGGTGGCGGAAGACGGCGGGAATGGCCACTGATGGGATATCCAGAAGTCATGCAACCGATACGGAACGGCGTACAACCCGTCGCGGGCCTGCTGCTGGCCGCCGGCGGCGGGCGCAGGCTGGGCGGCAGGCCCAAGGCCCTGCTGCCCCACCGCGGCCGCCCGCTGGTCGAGCACGCCCTGCGGGTGCTGCGCGAGGGCGGCTGCGGGCCGCTGCACGTGGTACTCGGCGCGTCGGCGGACGAGGTGCGCGAGCGGGCCGACCTGACCGGCTGCACGCCGGTGGACAACCCGCGGTGGGCGGACGGCATGGGGACCTCGCTGCGCGCGGGGCTCGCCTCGCTGGGCGCCGGGCGCAGTGCGCCGGGGAAGGACGGCCCTGCGGACGGCCCGGGGGCGGCGCTCGTGCTGCTGGTCGACCAGCCCGGCATCGGCGCCCGGGCGGTCGCACGGGTGGCCGCCGCGTACGGCGGCTCCGCCGGGGCGCTCGCGTCCGCCACGTACGGGGGCGGCCGCGGGCACCCCGTGCTCCTCGGCGCGGACCACTGGGCCGGGGTCGCGGCGGGCGCCGTCGGCGACCGCGGGGCACGCGACTACCTGCGGGCGCACCGGGCGGAGATCACGCTCGTCGAGTGCGGCGACGTGGCGGAGCCGTACGACATCGACACGCCGGAGGACCTCGCACGCCTGGAGTGACGCGTTCCATCCCGGCGTCCCGAACTACCCCCTTCGCCACGGAACTTGGGGGCGAGTGGTGGCACTGGGCGCCACGATGGCTCGATCCGGAGAATCTCGACGTCAACAAACCATTGAACTTCCACCATAAGGAAACTACTATCCACTGGTCAGAAGCTCTCGACGCCCGGAACGGTACGTACCGCCTCCGCGCCCGCGGTGGCACCCGGTGCCGTCGTCCGGGGTCCGCGGGCCGTCGGAGAACGCCGCCGAAGGAGTGACCCTCATGTCCGCACCAGCGCCGTCACCGCTGGAAATCGTCGCCGACACGCCCCTGCCCCGGCAGGAGGAGGTGCTGACCGAGGAGGCCCTCGCCTTCGTCGCCCGGCTGCACGCGCGGTTCACGCCCCGCCGCGACGAGCTGCTGGCACGCCGTGCCGAACGGCGCGACGAGATCGCCCGCACCTCGACGCTCGACTTCCCGGCCGAGACGGCCGCCATCCGCGCGGACGAGAGCTGGCGCGTCGCCCCCGCGCCGCCCGCCCTGGACGACCGCAGGGTGGAGATCACCGGCCCGACCGACCGCAAGATGACGATCAACGCGCTCAACTCCGGCGCGCGCGTCTGGCTCGCGGACTTCGAGGACGCGTCCGCGCCGACCTGGGAGAACGTGGTCACCGGGCAGCTCAATCTGATCGACGCCTACGAGCGGCGCATCGACTTCACCGACGAGTCGTCGGGCAAGTCGTACGCGCTGCGCGACGCCTCCGAGCTGGCGACCGTGGTGGTCAGGCCGCGCGGCTGGCACCTGGCGGAGCGCCACCTGCGCGCCGCGGACGGCCGCGAAGTGCCGGGCGCGCTCGTCGACTTCGGCCTGTACTTCTTCCACAACGCGCGCCGCCTGCTGGAGCGCGGCAGCGGCCCGTACTTCTACCTGCCGAAGACCGAGTCGTACCTCGAAGCGCGGCTGTGGAACGACATCTTCGTCCTCGCGCAGGACGAGCTGTCCATCCCGCAAGGGACGATCCGGGCCACCGTCCTGATCGAGACCATCACGGCTGCGTACGAGATGGAGGAGATCCTCTACGAGCTGCGCGACCACGCCTCCGGGCTGAACGCGGGCCGCTGGGACTACCTGTTCTCGATCGTCAAGAACTTCCGTGACGGCGGGCCGAAGTTCGTCCTGCCCGACCGCAACGCGGTCACCATGACCGCGCCGTTCATGCGCGCCTACACCGAACTCCTCGTGCGCACCTGCCACAAGCGGGGGGCGCACGCCATCGGCGGCATGGCGGCGTTCATCCCGTCCCGGCGCGACCCCGAGGTCAACAAGGTGGCGCTGGAGAAGGTGAAGGCGGACAAGGACCGCGAGGCGCACGACGGCTTCGACGGCTCCTGGGTGGCCCACCCCGACCTGGTGCCGGTGTGCCGCGAGTCCTTCGACGCGGTGCTCGGCGAGCGGCCGAACCAGAAGGAGCGCCTGCGCGAGGACGTCTCGGTGGCACCTGGCGACCTGATCGCCATCGACTCGATCGAGGCGAAGCCCACGTACGACGGCCTGGTCAACGCCGTGCAGGTCGGCCTGCGCTACATCGAGGCGTGGCTGCGCGGCTCGGGCGCGGTCGCCATCTTCAACCTGATGGAGGACGCGGCGACGGCGGAGATCTCGCGCTCGCAGATCTGGCAGTGGATCAACGCGGGCGTCGAGGTCGCACGCGACGGGCGCACGGTCCCGGTGACGCGCGAACTCGTCCGCGAGCTCGCCGCCGGCGAACTCACCGCGATCCGGGCGGAGACCGGCGACAAGGCGTACGAGTCGGGCGAGTGGCAGCGCGCCCACGACCTGCTGCTCGAGGTCTCGCTCGACGCCGACTACGCCGACTTCCTCACGCTCCCCGCCTACGAGCGGCTGCGCGGCTGAACCCCGCTGCTCGCACGCATCCGGCCGGCCCGGCGCTCCCTGAGGCGCCGGGCCGGCCGTGCGATGAGTTCCGGGCACGGGCGTCGTCACTACCGGTATGGATGAGAAAGCGGAGACCGCGAAGACGGACATGATCGACCTGGGGCCCGCCTGCGCGGGAATGCGGGCCGTGGCAGGAGGCGTGCGGGAGGAGCAGCTCGGCGGGGCCACGCCGTGCACGGAGTACGCCGTGCGGGAGTTGCTGGCCCATGTCGTCGGGCTCAGCGAGGGACTGGCCGCGAGCGCGCGAAAGGAGAGGGGGCCCGCGACGGACAGCGCGCCCGGATCCACCGGTCTTCCGGTGCTCCAGGACGGCTGGCGCGCCGCGCTCGAACGGCACCTCGGCGACCTGGCCGACGCCTGGCGGTCGCCCGGCGCGTGGGACGGGTGGACGCGGGCGGGATCGGTCGACCTGCCGGCGCGGATGGCCGGCTTCGTCACGCTCAATGAATTGCTGGTGCACGCCTGGGATCTGGCTCGCGCCACCGGGCAGCCGTACGACCCCGACGAGGCTTCGGTGCGTGCCTCCTACGCGGCGATGGCGGCGGCGACCTCCTCGGGCGACGGCGACCGTGGCCCGTTCGGGCCGCCCGTGGCGGTGCCGGACGGCGCGCCGACGCTCGACCGGCTGATCGGGTGGAGCGGCCGCGACCCGGGCTGGCTGCCGGGCCGCTGACCCGGTTCAGCCCTTCGGGGCGGCGCCGCCGCGCGCCGTCTCGGGGCGCCGGTAGGTGTCGCCCGTCATCGACTCCAGCGTCCGCTGTTTCGTCTCGGGGATCTTGAACAGGACGAAGAAGATCGACAGGAACGCGAACAGGGCGAACGCGCCGTACAGCCACGACAGACCCACGTGCTTGGTGGCCGGCTCGAACGCGAACGTGACGATGAAGTTGAAGATCCAGTTCGACGCGGTGCCGATCGCCAGGGCCATCGCCCTCATCCGGTTCGGGAACATCTCGGCGAGCATGACCCACATCACCGGCCCCCAGGACAGCGCGAAGAACACGACGAAAGCGTTGGCGCCGACCAGTGCGAGCGGCCCGTAGGGGTGGGGCAGGCTGACGCTCTTGCCGCTGCCGTGCTGCTGGGAGAAGGCGATGGCCGTGAGCAGCAGCGAGCAGAACATGCCGATCGAGCCGATGGTCAGCAGGCGCCGCCTGCCGACGCGGTCGATGAAGAACATCGCGACGACGGTCATCACCACGTTGATCGCGGCGGTGATGACGGAGGTCGTGAACGAGCTGGACTCGCTGAAGCCGACCGACTGCCACAGCGTCGTCGAGTAGTAGAAGATCGCGTTGATGCCGACGAGCTGCTGGAGCGCGGCCATGATGATGCCGACCCAGACGAGCGGGTGCAGGCCGAACCTGTGCCCGCGGATGTCCCCGAAGCTCGTCCTGTGCTCCTTGCGCAAAGTCTGCTTGATCTCCTGCGCCTTGGCCCGGCCGTCGGACTCGCCCGAGACGCGTTCCAGCACCACGGACGCGTCGTCGAGCCGGCCCTTCTGGACCAGGTAGCGGGGGGATTCCGGGATGGTCAGCGCGAGCACGCCGTAGACGGCGGCCGGGATGACGCCCACGAGGAACATCCACCGCCAGGCCTCAAGACCCCACCACAGGTCGCGCGCGGCACCGCCGGCCGCGCCCGCGAGGCCCTTGTTGGAGCTGAGCACGACCAACTGGCCGATGGTGATGGCGAGCTGCTGGAGCGAGCCCAGCGCACCGCGGCCGCCGGCCGGGGCGACCTCGGAGATGTAGGCGGGGGCGATCACCGAGGCGATGCCGATACCGAGGCCGCCGATCACGCGCCAGACCAGCAGGTCCGGCACGGAGAAGGCGAGTGCTGAGCCGATCGAGGAGATGATGAACATCCCCGAGCCGAGGAGCATCACCTTGCGGCGGCCCCACATGTCGGCGAGGCGTCCCGCGTACCAGGCGCCCACCGCGCAGCCCAGCAGGGCGATGGAGACCACGAAGCCGGAGAGGAACGCGTCGAGGTGGAAGTGATCGGTCAGCGAGTTGACGGCGCCGTTGATGACCGAGGAGTCGAATCCGAAGAGGAACCCACCCACCGCGGCCGCGATCGAGACGCCCACGGCTTTGCCTTTTCGGCTCGGCAAGTCCGCTCCTCCGACTGATTGGGCCATACGGGCATCACCTCACGTACGTCACCCCGGCGACCGCCGGCCGGGCATATCACTACGAAACGGTCCATTACTTCTGCGTACATGTAAGCATTCCGGTGACCGCACGGCTTACCGGGGCCGCTGCCGGCGGCCGGGGCCGCGCGTGGAGCCGCGCGGAACGCTTCCATGATCTGCCGAGCGTGCGTGTACCCCGCGGCGGCGGCCGCACCGCACGCGGATGCTGTGAGATGGCCAATGCCCGTTCGGCCGAACGTGATGGGCCCGCCCTTGTGCGGCGGCGGCCGTCCTTGCCGTCCTCGCCGTCCCGAATCCCGGAATCGGCGGATCGTCACCCGTTCGCCGCGTAATCTGCGGAAGCCGTACGGCATGCCGTTTCGATCCCGGAAGGTCCCTCAGGTGATCCGTGCCTTTCGCCGCCTGCTCGCGCTGACGGTGGCTCTGGCCTTCACCTGCGCGGCCGCGTGCTCGGGCGTGCCGGGCGTGCCGGGCGCGGCGGGCAAGGACCCCGGGCTCGACGCGCCCGCCGAGAAGGACATCGCCATGCGGCTGGTGTCGAGCGCGGAGAACTCGACGCTCGACTGGAAGGCCCAGTACGGCTACATCCAGGACATCGGCGACGGGCGGGGCTACACGGCAGGGCTGATCGGATTCTGCACCGGCTGCGGCGATCTGTTGCACGTGGTCGAGGCGTACACGCGGGCCCGGCCCGTGAACCCTCTGGAGCCTTACCTGTCCGCGCTGCGCAGGGCCGCGGCCGCGCGCAGCGCATCGCACAGCGGGCTCGGCAACGGCTTCGTCAGGGCGTGGAAGCAGGCGGCGTCCGACCCCCGGATGCGGGCGGCGCAGGACGCCGAGCTGAACAGCCAGTACTTCGGGCCCGCGGTGGCGCGCGCCAAGGAGGACGGGCTCGGCACGCTCGGCCAGTTCTGCTACTACGACGCGCTGGTGATGCACGGCAACGGCGACGCGCCCACGAGCTTCGGCTCGATCCGCCGGCGCGCGGCCGCCCACGCGCGGACGCCGGCGCGCGGCGGTGGCGAGAGGACGTACCTGGCCGCGTTCCTCGACGCCCGGGTGTGGGCGATGAAGCGGGAGCCCGACCACGGCGACACCAGCCGCGTCGACACCGAGCAGCGGGTGTTCCTCGACGAGGGCAACCTGGGCCTGCGCCCGCCGCTCGACTGGAAGGTGTACGGCGACAGTTACCACATCGGCGGATGAGCGGGCGGGCCGGCCGGGAGGCCGGCGACGCGTCGCGCTGCTCCCGGCCGGCCCGCGGCGAGCCCTGCTCGGGCCCCCGCGCCGGCCGAGGGCCGTCCCCCTCGGCCGGAGTCCCTGACGCGGCTGCCTACGCCTCCGCCGCGAGCCGGGCGAGGCGCTGCGCCTCGGCACGCGCCGAGCGGGCGACCGCGTCCTCGTCCACCCGGGTCAGGCGCCCGTCCTCGACCACGGACAGGCCGTCGACGAGGGAGAGGGTGATCGGCGCCGCCGCGCCGAGCACGAGGGCCGCGACCGGGTCGGCGATGGACGAGTGCGCGAGGGTGTCCATCCGCCACAGCACGAGGTCCGCGAGCTTGCCCGCCTCGACCGAGCCGATCTCGCTCTCCCTGCCGAGCACCCGGGCGCCGCCGTACGTGCCGAGCCTGAGCGCCTGACGTGCCGTGAGCGCGGCCTCGCGGTGCGCGCCGAGGCGGTTGATCAGGAGGGCGTTGCGCAGTTCGGTGTGGAGCTCACCCGACTCGTTGGAGGCGGTGCCGTCCACGCCGAGGCCGACCGGCACGCCGGCGGCCAGCATGTCGGGCACGCGCGCGATGCCGGCGGCGAGCCTGGCGTTGGAGGACGGGCAGTGGGCGACGCCCGTGCCGGTACGGCCGAACGCGGCGATGTCCGAGTCGTTCATGTGGACGCAGTGGGCCATCCACACATCGGAGCCGAGCCAGCCCGTGGACTCGAAGTAGTCGGTGGGGCCCATCCCGAACAGCTCCTTGCAGAACTGCTCCTCCTCTCTGGTCTCGCTGCCGTGCGTGTGCAGCCGCACCCCCTTGCGGCGCGCCAGCTCGGCGCCCTGCTTGAGTAGTTCGGTGGAGATCGAGAAGGGTGAGCAGGGCGCGACGGCGACCTGCGTCATCGCGCCGGGCGACGCGTCGTGGTAGCGGTCCACGGTCTCCTCGGTCGCGGCGAGCGCCTCGTCGAGCGTCTCGACGGCGAAGTCCGGCGGCAGCCCGCCGTCGGACGCGCCGCGGTCCATGGAGCCGCGTGCGAGGGTGAAGCGCACGCCGGTCTCGGTGGCGGCCCCGATGACGGCGCCCGACAGGTCGCCGGCGCCGCGCGGATACACGTAGTGGTGGTCGGTGGCGGTGGTGACGCCGCCGCGCGCCATCATCGCGAGCGAGCCCTGGGCGGCGGCGCGCACCATCGGCTCGTCGATGCGTGCCCAGGTCGGGTAGAGGGCGACCAGCCAGTCGAAGAGGTTGCTGTCCGTCGCGAGGCCGCGGGTGATCCACTGGTAGAAGTGGTGGTGGGTGTTGACGAGGCCGGGCGTGAGCAGGTGCCCGCTGCCGTCGACCCGCCGTGCCACGCCGTCGAGCCCGGCCGGAGCGGGTCCGGGGCCCACGGACTCGATGCGGTTGCCTGCGACGACGACGTGGCCCGAGGGGTACTCGGTGTCGTGTGCGTCGACGGTCGCGATGGCGCAGTTCTCGATGACGATGCGCGAAGCCGCCATGGCGGTTCCTCTTCCCTGTGGTGGGCCTTGCCGGCCCTGAAGCGTACGGACCCGGGGGCCGAGCGGGGTGACGACCGAGTCCGCGGTGCGCTGCCGCTCCCCCGCCCGGCCGGCGGAGGGGCGGCAGCGCTTCAGGGGTGCGCAGATGCCCCCGCTCTCCCTCGTGGCCCCCGTGGTGGGGGCGACGCCGGCGCGTGCGTCGAGGGTCGTGCCGTGCTGCTGCTTCCCCGGCCGGCGCGGGCGCGCGGCCGGGAAGCGGTCACAGGAGAGTCGTGTCCAGCGGGATCAGCTGCTGCGCGCCGTCCCGCAGGATCGTCGCCTCGATGAGCCCGTACGGGCGGTCGGCGGCGAAGTAGACGGGGCCGTCGGGCGCGTCCGCCTCGTTCTTGAGGCCGAAGGGCTCCATGTCGACGAGGAAGTGGTGGTTGTTGGGGAGCGAGAAGCGGATCTCGTCGATCTCCGGGCCCTGTTCGATGACGCGGGTGCCCATCCGGAACATGGTCTGCTGGAGCGAGAGCGAGTAGGTCTCGGCGAACGCCTGGAGTATGTCGCCCTTCGCGCGGGCGTAGGCGGCCTCCCAGTCGGGCGCGTCGCCCGAGCCGGTCCAGCCGTACCGCCAGCGGGCGGATACGTCGGTGGCGAGGATGCGGTCGTGGGTCTCGGGGAGCGTCGTGTACTTGTCCTTGGCGTAGCCCCAGAACTCCGAGTCGGTCGAGTTGAGGACGGTCAGGTCCTTGAGGCCGGCGTGGACCTCGTACTCCTCCCCGTCGAAGGCGACCTGCGCGAGCCTGGTCTCCTGACCCGTGCGCACGAAGGAGTGCCCTGGGCCGCCGATGCGGTCCCAGCCGTACTCCTCGACGCGGATGCGGGCGCGGTGGATCTGCTCCTGGCTGGTGACGAAGTGCCGGGCGAGCAGCGCGGCGAACTCCTCGGCCGACGCGATGCCGTGCTCCTTGGCGAAGGCGTACACGGTGTTCTTCGTGGTGTCGGTCGGCAGCACGTTGGCATTGGAGCCGGAGTAGTGGACCTCCTCCATCTCGCCGGAGAGGGCGACGGAGACGTTGAGGTCCTTGATGTGGTGGGTGGTGCCGTCGCGGACGATCTTCACGACGCGGCACTCGGCCTTGCCGTACTGGTTCTGGCCCAGGCGTGTGGTGGACATCTGCTAGCTCCCTCGGTAAACGGAGTAGCCGAACGGGTTGAGCAGCAGCGGCACGTGGTAGTGCTCCCCCGGCGTGACGGCGAAGGCCACCGTCACCTCGGGGAAGAACGCGACGCTGTCCCGGAGCGCGGGGGCGTCCTGCTGTGGATCGGCTGGTGTGGTGGTGGCGAGGTGGGCCCCGGTGTCGAAGACGAGGCGCACCTGCGTGGTGTCGTCCGGCAGGGCCGGGAGGTCCTTGCACCGGCCGTCCGCGTCGGTGGCGGACCCGCCGAGCTCGGTCCACGGGTCCTTGGCGCCCGCGCGGGCGGCCAGGGCGACGGGCACGCCCGCCGCGGGGCGGCCCGCGCTGGTGTCGAGTACGTGCGTGGAGACGGAGGCGGCGGGCGCGGCCATCAGGCGCGTGAGCCGGATGCGGTTGATCCTGCCGAGTTCGGTGCGCGCGATGGCGCGCTCCTGCCCGGCGGTGTGGGAGAGGCGCTCGGCGAGCGCGTCCCGCATGTGCTGTGCGCTCGCGCCGGTGGCGCAGATGAGGAAGACGTGCCCGAACCTCTCCTGGTAGGCCAGGTTCAGCTCGACGAGTTCCTCCCTGAGCGCGTCGGAGGCGCCGGCCATGCCGCGCTGTTCGCGGGCGGAGACCGGGTCGCCGGGCGCGGGCCGGCCGATCGGCGGGTGGCCGGCCATGGCCTCGTCGAGTCCGCTGTCGTCGAGCGCCGCGGTGGCGGCGTCGGACGCGTCGAGCAGCGCGTCGAGTGAGGCGTACGGCCGCCGGGAGACCAGGCGTCCGCCCCAGGTGGAACCGGCGCACACCTCGCGCAGCGCGTCGAGCGCTTCGGGTGCGGACGCGGCGTTGAAACGGGCGAGAGGGGACGTCACCGAGGCCTCCTGGCAGTACTGGACCGGCTCCGCTCAGCTAACGCCTTCCGGAAGAGCACGTCAACAGTTTGTTGAAAAATCGGATCGGCCCGGTGGTCCTGCGGCGAGTGGTTTGATCCCCGGCCGCCCGGTGCATTCGTTCTCCCGTGCGTGTACGCGCGGGCGCTGCCACCGCCGCGCCGCCACCGCCCGGGAAGGGAGTAGCCGTGCCGCTGAACCCCGAGGTGATCGTCTTCGACGTGAACGAGACCCTGAGCGACCTGACGGGTCTGGACACGCGGATCGAGGAGACCGGCGCCCCGCCCGAACTGCTGCGCGGGTGGTTCGCCGCGGTCCTGCGGGAGGGGTTCGCGCTGACGTGCGCGGGCGGCTTCGCCGAGTTCGCGGACGTCGCGGCGGAGGAACTGCGGCTGCGGCTGCTCGAGGTGTGGGATCCGGTACGCGCGCAGGACGCGGCACGCCACATCGTGGACGGCTTCGGCTCTTTGAGCGTGCACCCGGACGTGCCTGACGGCGTGCGCCGCCTGCACGACCACGGGTTCCGGCTGATGACGATGACGAACGGCGCGGCCTCGTCCACGGAGGCGCTGCTCGCGGGCGCCGGGCTGCGCGACCGGTTCGAGGCCCTGCTCGACGTGCAGGGCCCGCGCGCGTGGAAGCCCGCCCGTGCGGCGTACCACCACGCCCTGCGCCGGGCCGGAGTGCCGGCCGGGCAGGTCATGCTGGTCGCCGTGCACCCCTGGGACATCGACGGAGCCCGCCGCGCCGGACTCGCGGGCGCCTGGCTGCGCCGCACCGCGACGGACTACCCGCGGTACATGACGCCCGCCACGTACACGGCCGCGGACCTCACGGACCTGGCGACGCGGCTCACCGGCGCCTGAACCCGCCGCGGTGTCAGCCGCGGGCCTCGCGGGTCTTCACCGGTTGCCCTGCGCACGGCGCCGAGCAGCTCGTCCTTGCGCTCCTGCCGCCCTGCTGCCGCGGCTTCGCGGACCGCGGGTCGGAGGTTCCCTTGCGGTCGGCTGCGGTCGGCCTCCTTGCGTTCCCAGTGGTCGCCGGCCTTCTCGTACGTGTGCTTCAGCGCATACTCGTCCACAGCGGCGTCGTGGGCCTTCACCCAGGTGTGCTGAGCCCCTTGCGGAGATGCCACAGACGCGAAACGTCGGGACGGGGCGGGCACGGGTGGGGCAGGGCGTCTCACTCCGGAGGGTCGCCCACGCGGGCGGTGGGCAGCAGCCGCCCGATGTCGCGGGGAAGCGCGTCGGCCACCTTCTTCATGAGGTCGGGCGACACGGCCGCGTCCAGCACCTCGAAGACGGCGCTCACGTAGCGCACCGCGACGTCCTCGGAGACCCCGCCCCGCCAGGCGACGCGCCCGCTGAACGTCGGCAGGTCGAACCGCTCCGCCGCCGCGCCGCCACCCGGTGCGTCGGCCGACTCCGGCGGCTCAGGGCCCTCCACGAGGGCCACGAGGTCGGCGGGGAGCTGGGCGAAGAGGTGGCGGGCCGTGCCGTCGGGAAGCCGTTCCGCCAAGGTGGCCAGGACGGCGCGCACCGCGCGTGCGGCCGAGCCGCGGTCCGGGAGTTCCGCGCCCGCCTGGACCTGGCCGATCAGTTCGTCGTACCGCATCCCGTGCCCCTTTCTTCCTGTCCGAGAGGACCGGGAGGGCGGGCGCGCGCGTCCGCCGTGGAGGTCGGGTAACCGCGGCGGCGGGCCGCAAACGGAGCAGGGGCGTACGGGAAGGGGTCAGCGGTCCCGGGCCGTTGCCCCGCCGTCGGCCTGCTCCTTCGCCCGCTGTTCCGCCGCGTAGTTGATGTAGTTGTAGACGGTGAACCGGCTGACGCCGAGCGCGCTCGCGACCGTCTCCACGCCGTGCCGCACGGAGAACGCGCCACGGGCCTCAAGGCCGCGCACCACCGACTGCTTCGTCTTGCGGTCCAGGTCGGCGAGCGGCATCCCGTGGGCGCGCTCCAGTGCGGCGAGGATGTGGTCGAGCGAGTCCGCCAGCTGGGGCAGGCGCACGGCCAGCACTCCCCGCCCCTCCCAGGACAGCACGACGTCGTCGTCGCCCGCGGCGCCGGCCGGCAGGATCTCGCCGCCCATCGCGTCCACCAGGGGACGCACGGCGGCCACCAGCGGGTGGTCGGGAGCCTCGCTCACCTGTCGTCCTCCGCGACCACGCTGACCTGCACGGATACCCGCGTCGCACCCGCGTCGAGCGACTCGCCGAGCAGCTTGGCGACCGCCGCCAGCACCTCGTCGGCGCGGCCCTCCGCCGTGTTGCCGAACGGGCCCACGTCGAACGCGTCGAGCCGGGCGCCCGCGACGACCTCCCGGGCGACGACCGCGTGGCGCGGCGCCTCCTCCAGGTCGAAGGGCTCCGTCGTGTACTCCACCCTCAGCCGCACTACGCCCCCACGGAATCGCTGTGACCTGTGGCTTCCCATCGTCGTGTGCTGACTCTAACGGGCCCGCGGGCCCGTCGCGTGACGGGGACGCCTCTCGGCAGCGTGGGGTGGACGCCCGCTCCTACGGCAGCCGGTCGGCGACCTCCGCGACGAGGGCGTCGTCCGCCGCCAGGTCCTGCGCGCCGAGCAGGGCGAGCAGCGCCCTGACCGCGTCCGCCGGCCTCCGCGCCCGCCAGGCCCCGTGCAGCCGCGCGGCGGCCGGGTCGGCGTACGGCAGGCCGTCCCGGCTCGCCGCCGCCCAGACGGCGAGTGCACGCGCCAGGTACGGCGTCTCGCGCCCGGCGGCGCGCAGTTCGCGCACGGGTGCCAGCCAGCGTTCGGGGATCTTGAGCGAGCTGTCGGTGGCGACCTGGCCGAGCCGGTGGTGCACCGCCGGGTTGGTGAACCGCTCGATCAGGGTGTCCACGTATGCGGGGACGTCGAGGCCCGGCGCGCGGGGCAGTGTGGGTGCGACCTCCGCGCACAGCGTGCGCACCGCGGCCTCCCCCCAGCCGGTGGCGAGCGCGTCGGCCACCGTCGTGCGGCCGTCGCGCAGGCCCAGGTGGGCGAGGAGCGAGTGCGCGCCGTTCAGCAGCCGCAGTTTGGTGAGCTGGTACGGCGTCACATCGGCGACGAACTCGGCGCCGCCGGCCTCCCAGTGGGGGCGCGCGCCGGCGAACCGGTCCTCGATCACCCACTGCGTGTACGGCTCGCAGCTGACGGCGGCGGCGTCACGCACGCCGAGAGCGCGTGCCGCGGTGGCGAGGTCGCTTTCGGTGGTGGCGGGCACGATGCGGTCGACGACGGTGGCGGGGAACGACACCGCGCCGCTCGCCAGCCACGACAGCAGGGCGTCGCGCTCGGGCCAGGCCGTCGCGGCGGCGAACTCCGCTACGAGGCGGGCCAGTACGGGGCCGTTGCCGGCCATGTTGTCGCAGCACACCACCGTTATCGGGGCTCCCGGCCCACGCAGCCGGGCGCGCAGTCCCGCCGCCAGCTGCCCGACCGGGGTGGCGTGTGCGCCGCTCGCCGGGTCGGCCGCGAGGTCGGCCGCGATCAGCGGGTCGGTGAGGTCGAGGCCGCCGCCCGCCGGATCCCTGCGGTAGCCCTTCTCCGTGACGGTGGTGGTGACGACGGCGGTGCCGGGTGCGGCGAGCAACTCGCGCAGCCGTCCGGCGTCCGCCGTGGCATGCAGGGTCTCGGCGAGCGCGCCAGACACCCGGGTGGCGGGGTCCTCGGGGTCGCGGAAGGTGACCGAGTACAGGTTGTCCTGGGCGCGCAGCGCGTCGAGGACGGTACGGCTGTGCTGGGCGACCCCGGCGATCCCCCAGTCCTCCCCCGCGGCCTCGGTGTACAGGGCCTGGTGGGCGCGGTGGAAGGCACCGAGGCCCAGGTGGACGATGCGGGGCCTGCGGCCGCCTGCGCGTGGCGCGGGGCGCGCCGCGTGGGGCAGGGCGGCGACGGCCGCGTTCGACAGGCCGGTCATCGCGCTCACCAGTCGTGCACGGAGCCGTCGCGGCGGCGGCTGACCGGCAGGTACCTGGCGTCGTACGGGAAGCGCTCGGCGGCCTTCTCGTCGAACTCGACGCCGAGGCCGGGTGCGTCCGACGGGTACAGCGCGCCGTCCCGGTAGGTGTAACCGGACGTGAACACCTCGAAGGCGAGCGGGTCGTGCGCCATGTACTCCTGGATGCCGAAGTTCGGCACCGTGACGTCGAGGTGGACGGCGGCGGACATGCTGACGGGCGACAGGTCGGTGGCGCCGTGCGAGCCGGTGCGCACCTGGTGGAGTTCGGCGAGATGGAAGATCCGCCGCAGGTGGGTGATGCCGCCCGCGTGCACGACGGAGGCGCGGATGTAGTCGATCAGCCGCTCGGAGATCAGCTGCCGGCAGTCCCAGATGGAGTTGAAGACCTCGCCGACCGCGATCGGGATGCGGGTGGCGGCACGCACCTGCCGGAAGTTGTCCTGGAGTTCGGCGGGCGCGGGGTCCTCCATCCAGAACATCCGGAGGTCTTCGAGGCGGTGGCCGAGCTGTCCCGCCTCGGTGGGCGTGAGCCGGTGGTGCACGTCGTGCAGGAGGTGGAAGCCGAAGCCGAACCGTTCGCGCACGGCGGTGAGGTAGCGGGGCGCGAAGTCGAGGTAGTCCTCGGTGTGCCACATCTGCTCGTCGGGCAGGGAGGTGGCGGCGGGCTCGTAGCCCTGCCCGTCCCCGTGCCGCACACCGTAGCTGCCGGGCGATCCCGGCACCGCGGCCTGGGCGCGGATCGCACGGAAGCCGAGGTCCTTGAACCTGGCGACGTCGTCGAGGAGTTCGGCCGTGTCCTCGCCGCTGGCGTGGCCGTAGACCAGGGCGCCGTCCCGGGCGAGGCCGCCGAGCAGGTCGTAGACGGGCATCCCCGCGACCTTCCCCTTGATGTCCCACAGCGCGGTGTCGACGGCGGCGATCGCGGTCATGGTGACGGGGCCGCGCCGCCAGTAGGCGCCCTTGTAGAGGTAGTGCCACATGTCCTCGATGCGGGCGGGGTCGCGGCCGATCAGCAGCGGCACGAGGTGGTCGCGCAGGTACGAGGCGACCGACAGCTCCCTGCCGTTGAGCGTGGCGTCGCCGAGCCCCGTGACGCCGTCGGACGTGGTGATCCGCAGCGTGACGAAGTTGCGTCCCGGTGAGGTGACGAACACCTCGGCGGCGGTGATGGTGGCCATGGAGCGGCCCCTCTTTTCCTCAGTGGTGCGGATGGTGCGCAGATGTGGGTGGCGCGGACGGCGCGCGGCGGTCAGGCGCCGTCCCCGGGTGGCGGGGCCGTGGCCGCCGTGCCGGTGCGCGGCCAGTGCGCGTACTCCCGGCCGCCGAGCGTGCGCGGTGCGGTCTCGGGCAGCAGGCACAGGGCGACGATACTCACGGCGATCAGGCCGCAGACGTAGAGGACGTCCCATCCGTAGGAGCCGTGACCCGCGATCAGGAGGGCCGCGGCGACCACGGT
This sequence comes from Streptomyces sp. NRRL F-5126, assembly GCF_000721265.1. GTDB lineage: Bacteria > Actinomycetota > Actinomycetes > Streptomycetales > Streptomycetaceae > Streptomyces. The sequence goes on from NZ_JOFZ01000003.1 coordinate 189,388, forward strand.
GAACGGACCGCTCGCGATCATGGAGCCGAACTGCCAGACCAGCGAGACCCCGCTGTAGCGGGCCGACGACGGGAACAGCTCGGGGAAGTAGGCCGCCTGCGGTGCGTACGTGCCGGCGTGGCCGAGCGCGAGTCCCGCGATCAGCGCCGCGACGATCACGATGGTGTTCGAGGAGCGCACCGCTTCGAACGCGGGCACCACGAGGACCAGGTTCAGCACGGCGGCGGCCAGGAACACCGGCCGCCTGCCGACCCGGTCGGTGAGCGCGCCGAGCAGGGGCAGCGCCACCAGCTCGCAGCAGACCGCGATGATCACCGCGGTCAGGACCGTCCCGGTGTCGTGGTGCAGCGAATCCGCGTAACTCACCAGGAAGACCGTGTAGAAGGGGAAGACGGCCGCCTCGGCGAACTTCGCGAACAGTCCTCCGACGAGTTCGCGCCGGTGGTGCGCGAAGAGGGCGCGCAGCGGGGAGGGTGGCCGCCGCTGCCGGTCCTCCTTCTTGACGGCGCGGAAGGTGTCCGACTCCTGGATGCGGCTGCGCACGAGCAGGCCCACGACGACCACGACGGCGCTCAGCCAGAACGGGACGCGCCAGCCCCAGGACAGGAACGCGCTGTCGGACAGGTTCCCGTCGAGTACCGCGAACAGGGCCGTCGGGATGAGGTAGGCGGCGGGCGAGCCGAGTTGTACGAGGCTGGCCCACGCGCCGCGCCTGGCCCTGGGTGCGGCCTCCGCGGTCAGCAGGACGGCGCCGCCCTGCTCGCCGCCCACGCCGAAGCCCTGGATGAGCCGGACGAACACCAGGATGACGGCGGCCCAGATGCCGATCTGGTGGTAGGTGGGCAGGCAGCCGACGGCGAAGGTGCCGAGCCCGGTCAGCAGCAGGGTGAGGACGAGGGCGCGTTTGCGGCCGACGCGGTCGCCGACCACTCCCCACACCAGGCCGCCCAGCGGTCGGCTGAAGAAGCCGACGGCGTACGTGGAGAACGAGGCGAGGGTGCCGAGCGCGGGGTCCACGTCCGGGAAGAAGATCTTGCCGAAGGCGAGCGCGGACGCCGTGCCGTAGATGAAGAAATCGTAGTACTCGGCGATCGTGCCGACGACGGATGCCGCCACGACCCGGCGCAGCGCCCGCGGCGCGAGGCCCGCGTCCGCCGCCGCGCCTGCCGTCCGCGTGGCGTATTCGTCGGCGGTCCGCTCTGCCGTGCCGTGACCGCCGGGGCGGTGCGCTGCCGTGTTGTCCCCCGAGGCGGCTGGGGACGGTGTGCCGGGGTCGCTCATACCTGCGTCCTTGAGCCCTTCGCCGTCGATGCGTTGTCGGCTACCATACAAGTACGGCAGTGGCCGGGGTCAAGGGTCCGTGCTCCGGCCCGGGCGCGATAGCGTCCGGGGACGTCGGTTTCGTCGGAAGTGGAAGGGGAGTCCGTGGCCAGCACCCGGCAGCAGGTGCACGAACAGATTCGCGCGCGCATCATCCGGCTCGACCTCGAACCGGGCTCGGCGCTCTCGGAGAACGATCTCGCGGCCGAACTCGGCGTCTCGCGCACACCGGTGCGCGAGAGCCTGATCCTGCTGGGCGACGAGGGCCTGGTGGACGTGTACCCGCAGCTCGGCACCTTCGTGTCCCGGATCAGGCCGGCCGACATCGCCTCGGCGCAGTTCGTGCGCGAGGCTCTGGAGTGCGCGGCCCTGCGGGGCGCCGCGGGCCGCACCTCCCCGCGCGACCTGACCGACCTTCGGCGGCTGCTGCGCGCGCAGGGGGACGCCGCCGAGGACGGCGACATGGACGGGTTCTTCCGTCTCGACGAGGACTTCCACGCCCGGCTGATGGCGGTCGGCGGCCACGCGTCCGCGTGGCCGGTCGTCGCGCAGGCCAAGGCCCAACTCGACCGGGCACGGCGGCTTTCGCTGCCGCTGACGCAGCAACTGCCGCTGCTGATCGGCCAGCACACGGCGGTGGTGGACCTGCTGGAGGCCGCGGACCTGACGGCGGCGGAGGAGTCGCTGCGCGAGCACCTGCGACTGGTCTTCAGCGATGTGGAGAAGATCCGCGGCCGGCACCCGGAGCTGTTCACGCAGGACGGGGAGTCGCCGAGGCCCCGCAGACGGCCCGCCGCCCGCTAGTCCCCCGCCGCGCCGGGCGGGCGCGGCGCCCGGCGGCTTGCTACGGTCCCGCACAGGAGAACACGCCCCCGAACGGGCCGTGGGGCCCGAGGAGGACCGATCGCCGTGCGCGTCAAGGAGTTCGACCACCTGGTGCTCAACGTCTCGGACGTCGAGCGTTCACTCGCCTTCTACTGCGGGCCGCTCGGCCTCGAACCCGTACGGGTCGAACAGTGGCGCAGGGGCGAGGTGCCGTTCCCGTCCGTGCGGGTGACCGCCTCGACCATCATCGACCTGACGGCCGGTCCGCGCGGCGGGTCGAACGTGGACCACATCTGCCTCGTGGTGGAGCCCCTGGAGTGGCAGGAGGTCATCGACTCCGGGGTGTTCACCGTCCTCGAAGGGCCGGTCACGCGGTTCGGCGCACGCGGCAGCGCCCAGTCGGTCTACGTGGGCGACCCCGACGGCAACACGGTGGAGCTGCGCTGGTACCCGCAGGACCTCGACGCCCAGGGGTGACGCCACGGCACGGGCGGGATGAAATGTTTCAACTCCCGTTGCGCGTACCTTGACAGTCGCGAGCCAGGACGCCTACGGTCCACCTGAATCGATTCATCACATCATCGCGCATCTCGTCACCGCCCAGGAGTGGAAGACATGCCCGACGCCCAGCCCGACGCCACCGACGTGAAGGCAGCGCTGCTCTCGCGCTCCAACCGCCTGGGGGCCGACCCCCGCAACACCAACTACGCGGGCGGCAACACCTCGGCGAAGGGAACGGAACGCGACCCGGTGACCGGTGGCGAGACCGAGCTGATGTGGGTCAAGGGCTCGGGCGGCGACCTCGGCACGCTGACCGAGCAGGGTCTCGCGGTGCTGCGGCTCGACCGGCTGCGTGCGCTGACCGGGGTGTACCCGGGCGTGGAGCGCGAGGACGAGATGGTCGCGGCGTTCGACTACTGCCTGCACGGCAGGGGCGGCGCCGCCCCATCGATCGACACCGCCATGCACGGCCTGGTGGACGCCCCGCACATCGACCACCTGCACCCGGACTCGGGCATCGCGCTCGCCTGCGCGGCCGACGGCGAGGAGCTGACGCGCGATTGCTTCGGCGACCGCGTGGTGTGGGTGGACTGGCGCAGGCCGGGCTTCCAGCTCGGCCTGGACATCGCCGCGGTGAAGGAGGCGAATCCGCAGGCGATCGGGTGCGTGCTCGGCGGGCACGGCATCACGGCGTGGGGCGGAACCTCGCAGGAGTGCGAGGCGAACTCGCTGCGGATCATCCAGGAGGCGGAGCGGTTCCTCGCCGAGCGCGGCAGGCCGGAGCCGTTCGGCCCGCCGATCGCCGGATACGGGGCGCTGCCCGCCGGCGAGCGGCGGGCGCGCGCCGCCGCGCTGGCGCCGCTGCTGCGGGGGCTCGCGTCCACGGACCGGCCGCAGGTGGGGCACTTCACCGACGCGGAGCCCGTGCTGGACTTCCTGGCACGCACGGAGCACCCGCGCCTCGCCGCGCTCGGCACGTCCTGCCCCGACCACTTCCTGCGCACCAAGGTGCGGCCGATGGTGCTCGACCTGCCCCCGTCCGTCCCGCTGGAGGAGGCCGCCGCGCGGCTGAAAGAGCTGCACGAGGAGTACCGCGCCGAGTACGCCGCCTACTACGAGCGCCACGCCGATGCCGGCTCCCCCGCGATGCGGGGCGCGGACCCGGCGATCGTGCTGGTGCCGGGCGTCGGCATGTTCTCCTACGGCAAGGACAAGCAGACGGCGCGCGTGGCGGGCGAGTTCTACCTCAACGCGATCAATGTGATGCGGGGCGCCGAGGCGGTCTCCACGTACCGGCCGATCGAGGAGTCGGAGAAGTTCCGCATCGAGTACTGGGCGCTTGAGGAGGCCAAGCTGCGGCGGATGCCGGCGCCGAAGCCGCTCGCCACGCGCGTCGCTGTGGTGACGGGCGCGGGTTCCGGCATCGGCAGGGCGGTGGCGCAGCGGCTGGTGGCAGAGGGCGCCTGCGTGGTGGTCGCGGACCTCGACGGGGAGAGCGCGGCTACGGTCGCCAAGGCGCTGGGCGGCCCGGACAAGGCCGTCGCCGTGACGGTGGACGTGACGGACGAGGAGCAGATCGCGGCCGCTTTCCGCGAGGGCGTGCTCGCGTTCGGCGGCGTCGACCTGGTCGTCAACAACGCGGGCATCTCGATCTCCAAGCCGCTGCTGGAGACGAGCGCGCGCGACTGGGACCTCCAGCACGACATCATGGCGCGCGGGTCGTTCCTGGTCTCGCGCGAGGCGGCGCGGGTGATGACCGAGCAGGCGATGGGCGGCGACATCGTCTACATCGTGTCGAAGAACGGTGTGTTCGCCGGGCCCAACAACATCGCCTACTCGGCGACGAAGGCGGACCAGGCGCACCAGGTCCGGCTCCTCGCGGCCGAGTTGGGTGAGCGGGGCATCCGGGTCAACGGCGTCAATCCCGACGGTGTGGTCAGGGGCTCTGGCATCTTCGCGGGCGGCTGGGGCGCGCAGCGAGCCGCGGTGTACGGGGTGCCGGAGGAGAAGCTCGGCGAGTTCTACGCGCAGCGGACGCTGCTGAAGCGTGAGGTGCTCCCCGAGCACGTGGCGAACGCGGTGTTCGCACTGACGGGCGGGGACCTGACGCACACGACGGGGCTGCACGTGCCGGTGGACGCGGGCGTGGCGGCGGCGTTCCTGCGCTGACGCGCACCCCGTCCCCCGCCCCGCGGGGCACCCGCTTCCCTGCCACCGCAGGCCCCGGACACCAAGCCGTCCCGGGCCGTGAGAGCGTCCCGAGGTCAACCGTGCCAGGCTCCGCCCCCCGTTCCCCGTCCCCAACACACGCGTCGGACGCGTCGGCCGGCCGGCTGCCCGCCTTCGCGGCGGTCGATCTGGGCGCGACGAGCGGCCGGGTGATGGTGGGCCGGCTGAGCGCGGCGGGCGGGCTGCGGCTGACGGAGGTGCACCGGTTCGCCAACCGGCCGGTGCGCCTGCCCGACGGGCTGCGGTGGGACGTGCTGGGGCTGTACGGGGACGTGCTCGACGGCCTCGCTCAGGCGGCGCGTTCGGCACGCGTGGTGTCGGTGGGCATCGACAGCTGGGCCGTGGACTACGGGCTGCTCGACGCGTCCGGGCGGCTGCTCGGCAACCCGTTCCACTACCGGGACACCAGGACAGAGGGGGTCGCCGACCGTCTTGAGCGGGTGCTTCCCGCGAAGAAGCTGTACGGGATCACCGGGCTGCAGCACCTGCCGTTCAACACGGTGTTCCAGCTCGCGGCGGAGGGGAGCTCGCCGCAGTGGGGTCTCGCACGGACCCTGCTCATGATCCCCGACCTGCTGACGTACTGGCTGACGGGCAGCGTCGGCGCCGAGGCGACGAACGCGTCCACGACGGGCCTGTTCGACGCACGCGAGGCGGTGTGGTCGCACACCGTGCTCGACCGGCTGGGCATCCCGCGCGGCCTGCTGCCGCCGCTGCGCTTCCCCGGCGACCGCGCGGGGACCCTGCGGCCCGAGGCGGCCGAGGCGACCGGGCTGCCCGGGGGCACACCGGTAACGACCGTGGCCTCGCACGACACGGCATCGGCTGTGGTCGCCGTGCCCGCGGCGGAGGCCGGCTTCGCCTACGTCTCCTGCGGGACCTGGTCGCTCGCGGGGCTCGAACTGGCGGCGCCCGTCATCGACGAGCGTGCCAGGGCGGCGAACTTCACCAACGAGCGGGGCATCGACGGCTCGATCCGCTTCCTGCGCAACATCATGGGGCTGTGGCTGCTGACGGAGTCGCTGCGCACGTGGCGGTCCCAGGGCCTGCCGTCACAGCTCGGTCCGCTGCTCGACGAGGCGGCGGCCGCGAAGCCGTTCGCCGCGCTGGTGGACCCCGACGACCCCTCGTTCCTGCCGCCGGGCGACATGCCGGCACGGATCGCCGCGTACTGCGTGCGCACGGGCCAGCGGGCGCCGCGCGAGCCGGGGGCGGTGGTGCGCTGCATCCTGGAGTCGCTGGCGCTCGCCCACCGGGCGACGCTGCGGACCGCGGCAGAGCTGGCGGGCCGCGACGTGCGGGTGGTGCACCTGGTGGGCGGCGGCAGCCGCAACGAGCTGCTGTGCCGCCTGACGGCCGACGCCACGGGCCTGCCGGTGGTGGCGGGCCCGACGGAGGCGACGGCGCTGGGCAACGTCCTGGTGCAGGCGCGGGCGTACGGCCTGGTCGGTGACGTGCCCGAGATGCGGGCGCTGGTGGCGGCGGGCGAGCGGCTGCGCCGCTACGAGCCCTCGGGCACGGAGAGCGCATGGGCGGCCGCGGCGGCCCGCGTCGGCCTGCGCTGATCCTGCGCCGATGCGGCTCCTTCCGCGGCCCGTCCGCCACGTGGCGGACGGGGCGGCGCGGCCGTCACGCGGGCGCGCCCGCCGCGGCGTTCACCCCTTGCCCCCGCCGGTGACCTTCCTCGCGCGACGGCGCAGGGCGGGCCCGATGCGTACGAGCACCCTCTTCTCGACGCCGCCCAGCCGGCGTTCCACCGCGGCGAGTTGCCTGCGCACGCCGTCGAGTTCGTCCGCCGCCGCGGCCGCCCGCTTCTCTGCGTCGGCCAGCCGGCCCCGCAGCCGCTCGGCCTCCCGAGCGTGGGAGCGTGCCGTGGCGCCCGCGGCGGCGACCTGCTCGCGCAGCCGGCTCATCCGGTAGCGCATCCGGCCGTCGTCGGAACCGTCCCAGACCTGCATCGACTCGGGCAGGTCCAGCAAGGCGAGCCGGGCGTCGAAGGCGGCTCCCCCATCGCCGTGGGTGTAGGTGTTGCGCAGGCCGTTGCGGTCGAGGAAGGCGACGACGCGCTCGAACCTGGCGGCGTGCCCCTTCGCGATCCCCGAGAAGTCCGCGCTCTCGTACAGGTCGCGCGGGTCGGTGTCCGCGGCGAGTTCGGTCAGCGGGCGGTGCGGGATGTCGAAGTACCGGCACAGCTCGAGTGTCCGGGAGTCGTGCGTGAGGACGACGCTCGGGGTCCCGGCGAGCAGCGCGGCGACATTGCCGTGGATGCGGGTTCCGTACGCGAAGTCGTAGGAGCGCAGTTCGCTGATCCAGGTCGCCGGGTCGAGGGGCATGCGGACCTTGTTCTCCCGCAGCAGGGCGTGGCTGAGGTGCAGCGGGAAGTCGTCCTGCCGGCCCGACTCGGGGGTGGTGTCGCCCCACAGCAGCAGCTCGGCGTCGGTGGTGTTCTGCGCGTAGTACATGAGGCGCGGGTAGCGATCCCACGCGTGCCGCGCGATGCCCGCGATGTCGCCGACGGGCACCGCGTCGGGCGAGAGGTTCAGCGCGACGGGCGAGTCGGGGGTGAGTTCCACGGCGCGGACGTCGGGGAAGTCGGGCCCGTGCAGGAACATCGACGGGCAGCCGATGATGTCGACGTCGCCGTAGCCGAGGCCCTTGAGGTAGTCGGCCGTGAGTTCCCCGCGCACTCCGATGGAGGAGGAGCGGTCGAGGACGGCGGAGACGAAGCGCCTGACCGAGTCCTCCATCGGCTTCAGCCACGCGGTGTCGTAGTCGGCCGGCGCCTGGGCACCGACACCGAACACGACCACGGGGATGGTCAGTTGCTCGATGAGCGTGGACAGCCGGTCCAATGACGCGCGGAACGTCGGCCGGAAGGCGTTGGCGAGGGGCACCACGAACACGTCGTACTGCTCGTTGATCTCGGCTGCCCGGCGCGCCGACGGGTCGGTGCGTATGCCGTTCGAGACCACTTCCGTGTCCGGCAGGCTCAGCATCTTGTGGGCCGAGTCGCTGAACAGCAGGTTTCCCGTGTTGGTGCCGATGAGGTCCCGATGGACGAACTCCGTCGGGGCGGCCGCCACCAAGGGACTCTTGCCCGACCGGATCAATATGCGCTTCACGACGTTCCCTGGGGGCGTGCGGTGACGGCGGCGTGCGGACAGGCCCCCGCCGGACGCGCGCGCGACCCGCACGACCGTCCATGTGTTCGCTTTCGGGTCGCCCGAGCGAGGGAGAGCCTATCGGGACGTAAAGCAGGAGTGAAGGGATCGCAAGGAAAGACCGGGGCGCGGAACGCATTCGATCAAAGACGCATCCGGGGCCCGCGGCCCAGGGACGGCGGTACGGGACCTCCCCTTGACACGTCTACGGCGCGACCGGCATTCTTCCGGTAAGCAGAAATACACTTCCGCTATACGGAAATGGATGCTGGATATCATGCCCTTCGACGAGCGCTACGCCGTGAACCTGTCGATGCTGTTCACCGAACTCCCCCTGCTCGACCGGCCCGCCGCGGCCGCCGCTGCCGGGTTCACAGCCGTCGAGCTGTGGTGGCCGTGGACCGACACCGCCACGCCGCCCGGGAGCGACCTGGACGCCCTGCGCGAGGCGCTCACCGGGGCGGGCACCCGGCTCGTCGGGCTCAACTTCTACGCGGGCCGGCTGCCGGGACCCGACCGCGGCGCGCTGTCCGTGCCCGGCCACGAGTCCGACCGCTTCAGGGCCAACATCGACGTCGCCGTCGACTTCGCGGCGTCCGTCGGCTGCAAGGCCCTCAACGCGCTCTACGGCAACCGCGTGGACGGCGTCGACCCCGCAGAGCAGGACGCGCTCGCCCTGGAGAACCTGACGCTCGCGGCGCGCGCCGCACACCGGGCAGGCGCCACCGTGCTGATCGAGGCACTCAACGAGCCCGAGTCGCCGCACTACCCGCTCGTCAGCGCGCCCGCGGCCGTCGAGGTCGTGGACCGCGTCAACGAGGCCACGGGCCTCGGCAACGCCGCCTTCCTCCTGGACCTCTACCACCTGTCGATGAACGGGGAGGACCTGGCCGGCGTCATCGACCGCTACGCCGCCAGGACGGGTCACGTCCAGATCGCCGACAACCCCGGCCGCGGCGCGCCCGGCACCGGGTCGCTCCCGCTTGCCGACCTCGTCGGCCGCCTGCGCAAGGCCGGATACGACGGCTGGGTCGGCCTGGAGTACAAGCCGGGCTCCCTGCCGAGCAGCGAGGCCTTCGGCTGGCTCGCCGCCTGAGCCCCCTCCCCACCTGATCGACTCCCCCGGCGGATCCCGGTGATCCCGGCTGATCCCTCCCCCGGCGCCCGCTCACGGCGCGCCGCCCCGAGCATCCCGAAAGGCGCACACTCATGACCGACCTTCCCAAGATCGCGTGGATCGGCCTCGGCATCATGGGCTCCCCCATGTCCGAGAACCTGATCAAGGCCGGTTACACCGTGACCGGCCACACCCTGGAACCCGCCAAGCTCGACCGCCTCGCCGCGGCCGGCGGGACGCCCGCGTCCTCGATCGCCGAGGCGGTCAAGGACGCCGACGTGATCGTCACCATGGTTCCCGCTTCGCCGCAGGTGGAGGCCGTCGCGTACGGCCCCGACGGGATCCTCGCGCACGCCGGGCCCGGCGCCCTGCTGATCGACATGTCGTCGATCACGCCGCAGACGTCCGTCGATCTCGCGAAGGCCGGCGCCGAGAAGGGGCTGCGCGTCCTGGACGCGCCGGTCTCCGGCGGCGAGGCCGGGGCCGTCGAGGCCGTACTGTCCATCATGGTCGGCGGCGAACGCGCCGACTTCGACGCCGCGAAGCCGCTGTTCGACGCGCTCGGCAAGACGGTCGTGCTGTGCGGCCCGCACGGTTCCGGGCAGACCGTCAAGGCGGCGAACCAGCTGATCGTCGCCGTCAACATCGAGGCGTGCGCCGAGGCGGTGGTCTTCCTGGAGAAGTCGGGTGTCGACCTGACCGCCGCGCTCGACGTGCTGAACGGCGGGCTCGCCGGGTCGACGGTGCTGACCCGGAAGAAGGACAACTTCCTGAACCGGGACTTCAAGCCCGGCTTCCGTATCGACCTGCACCACAAGGACATGGGGATCGTCACCGACGCCGCGCGCAATGTGGGCGCCGCCCTGCCCGTCGGCGCCGTGGTGGCCCAGCTCGTCGCGTCGCTGCGTGCGCAGGGAGACGGCGGGCTCGACCACTCCGCGCTGCTGCGCTCCGTGGAACGCCTCTCCGGCGAGCAGGCCTGAGCCCCGAGGGGCCGGGGCGGTCCTGAGCCCCCCAGCGGCCCCATGAGACCCCGGGCGGTGGCGGCGCCGACACCTGTCATGTCGCGCCCAGGCGCCGCCGCCGCCCGGTACCACGCACGACGAAGACACCTCCGCGAGAGTGATCTCCGGACACTTCCACACTGAGCCATTTGGTGGGCATACACGTGACGCGCCACCAGACTCCTTTCCTGGCCAGGCTCTCCGCCTACGTTTCCTCTATGGGATGGACGGGCGTGTTCCATCCGACCATGGAGGGCAGATGGCTGTGCGCAGTGCGGAACACGGTTCGCGTAGACGCGGTTACCGTGAGGGTCTGGCAGGCGAATTGATCGCCGAATTCCTGGGCACGTTCGTCCTGATTCTGTTGGGCTGCGGTTCGGTAGCCGTCGCGGTCGCAGGGCTGCCGGGTTCGGGGCGCCAGGCCGCGCCCTTCGGAGCCGGGGACTGGCTGATCATCTCGTGGGGCTGGGGCTTCGCCGTCGTGTTCGGCGTGTACGTCGCAGGCGGCATCAGCGGGGCGCACATCAACCCCGCGGTGACCCTGGCCTTCGCCGTGCGGCGGACCTTCCCCTGGCGCAAGATCCCCGCCTACTGGGTGGCGCAGGTCTTCGGCGCCTTCGTCGCCGCGGCCCTCGTCTACGCGATGTACCACTGGGCGATCGACGCGTTCGACCACAAGGCGCATCTCACACGGGACCATTCCCTTTCCACGTACTCGATCTTCGCGACCTTCCCCGCCGAGTACTTCGGGAGTTCGTGGTGGGGTCCGCTGCTCGACCAGATCGTGGGAACCGGGGTCCTGGTGCTGCTGATCTGCGCCATCAGCGACACCAAGAATGTGGCGCCCGAATCCAATCTCGGGCCGTTCCTCATCGGCATGGTCGTCGTGGTGATCGGCATGGCCATCGGAACGAACGCCGGATACGCGATCAACCCCGCCCGTGATTTCGGGCCCCGCCTGCTCGCTTATGCCGAGGGCTGGGGCCAGATCGCGTTTCCCGGTAAATTCCAGTGGTTCACCAGCTACTGGTGGATTCCCATCGCGGGACCGCTCATCGGCGGTGTCGTCGGCGCGGTGGCCTACGACCAGATGATCACTCCGGCGATCAAGGCCATCAGCAGCCGGCCGGAGGCCAGCCGGATCGTCGAGGAGCCCGAGGAGAAGTAGCGGCCCGGGCGGGCCGCGCGCCCCGCCCCGAGGACCGCGGCGCCCCGCCGCCGGCACCGAAGCCGGCGGCGGGGCGCTGTCGCATGCCGCTCAGACCATCTGGCGGCGCACCAGCTCGCTCAGCCGGCCGGCCGGGTCCGCGAGCAGCGCGGCGGGCGCCCCCTGCTCGACCACGCGGCCGGCGTCCATCACCACCACGCGGTCGGCGTCGAGCACCGTGCTCAGGCGGTGCGCGATGACCAGGCGGCTCGCGTGCAGCGCCCTGGTGCTCTGCATGACGACGCGCTGCGTCTCGTTGTCGAGGGCGCTGGTCGCCTCGTCGAAGAAGAGGATGCGCGGGCGGCGCACCAGCGCCTGGGCGATCATCAGGCGCTGCCGCTGCCCGCCCGAGACGGCGCCGCCGCCGGCGATCATCGTGTGCAGCCCCATGGGCATGCGCCGGACGTCGTCGGCGAGGCCCGCCCTCTCCACCGCCTCCCACACCTCCTCCTGGGTGTACGCCTCCGCGCCGCGCACGCAGTCGAGGATGGAGCCGGTCAGCGGCTGCGCGTTCTGCAGCACGACGCCGCACTGGCGGCGCACGGCCGCGAGGTCGAGGGCGGCGAGGTCCTGCCCGTCGTACAGGACGGAGCCCGACGCCGGTGACTCGAAGCCGATCAGCAGCCGCAGCAGGGTGGACTTGCCGCAGCCGCTCGGCCCGACCACCGCGACGAACTCGCCGGCCGCGACCTCGACGCTCACACCGTCGAGCACGAGCGGGCCGTCGTCGCCGTAGCGGAAGGACACACCGCGCGCCGCGAACGCGCCGGTGAGCTCGCCGGGCGCCGCGCTGCCGCGCCGCACCTCAGGATCACCGCGCAGCACCGGACGCACCTGCTCGTACAGGGGCAGCGCGGCCACGGCCGAGACCAGCGCGCCGGTCAGCTGCGTGACGGACGTCAGCAGCATCGTCACCGACGTGTTGAACGTGAGGAACGACGCGGACGACAGGGTGCCGCGGGCGGGCCCCGCGAGGACCATGAACATCAGCAGCGTGCACAGCGGCAGGTAGACCGCGTCGACGACGGTGTTCACGTTCTTGATGTGGCCCGCGCGCTGCTGCATGGTGCGGGACCTGGCGAACTCGCGCGCCCACGCGGCGTAGGCGAAGCTCTCCGCCGCCGCGACCCGCAGCTTCGGCAGGCCGCGCAGCGTCTGGAACGCCTGGTTGTTGAGCTTGTTGGAGAGCTTCACCAGCCGCCGCTGCCACCGCACCTGCCACAGTCCGATGGCGAGGAAGACTGCGCTGACGACGGCGAGCATGGCAAGCGCCACCAGCGCGAGCGGCACGCTGTAGAACAGCAGCAGCCCGAGGTTCATCACCCCGACGGTCGTCGACTGCAGCACCACGGGCGCGATGCCCGACAGCACCCTGCGCACCGCGCTCACCCCCATCGCGGCGCTGGCGAGTTCGCCCGTGGAGCGGCCTGCGAAGAAGGCGGTGGGCAGCCTGAGGAGCCTGTCCCACACGGCCGGTTGCAGGGTGGCCTCCATGCGGCCCTCGATGCGCAGCATGGTGAGGTTCTGCAGCAGGCCGAACGCCGCCGAGACGGCGCCCGCCACCATCACGGCGATCGATACCTGCACGATGAGGCTGGTGCGCGCGTGCGGTACGTAGGAGCCGAGCACGCGGCCCGTGGCGACGGGCACGAGGGCGCCGAGCGCGACGGTGACGAGCCCGGCGAGCACCAGGGCACGCAGGTCCCGCCGTGCGCCGTGCAGCGCGAAGCGCACCAGTCGCGGCGCGCCCAGCGGACGATCGGGCAGCGGGCGGTAGAACATGACGCCGCGCGGTTCGAACTCGTCGGCGTTGGCCGCCGTGACGCGCGTGCGCGAGCCGCTGAGCGGGTTGGCCGCCTCGTAGCCGCCGCGCCGCCACACCAGCGCGACAGGCGCGCCCGACCTGGCCCTGGTGCCGACGAGCGGTCCGACGTCGGTGCGCCACCACGCGCCGTCGAGCCGTACCGCGCGGGTGCGCACGCGGGCATGGGCGGCGATCCGTTCGACGGCGCTCAGCCTGGCCGGGGCGGTCCCGTTCTCGCGCGGCGGGTCGCCGAGCCGGATGCCACTCGCCGCGGCGACCTGGCGGCACACGGCGAACACCGCGTCGTCACCGTCGGCACGCTGCCGCCCGCCGGCCTCTGCGCGGCCGTCGATGGACGCGACGAGGGCACGGTCGGCGTGGGCGTGGGCGCGCTCGCCGGCCGCGATGCCGGCGGCCGTGCGGTCCTCGTGAGCCTGTTCGCGGCCGGCGATCCACCGGTCGACGGCGGCGAGCAGGCGGTACTGCTGGGCGACCATGGACTGCCACATCGAGCCGTCGACGAGCAGGTCCCCGGCGAAGTCCCGGCTGTACGCGGCACCGGGCTCGACGCTGCCCGCGGGCACGGGCATCCACAGCACGTCGTCGTCGGCCACGGCCTCGTCGTACGCCTGGTCCTCGCCCGCGAGCCGGGCGCCGAGCGGTGCCTCGAAGAGCACGCCGAGTCCGCGGCCGATGCCGAGCGCGAACGCCCGCTCCAGCGGGGACTGCGTGGCTGCCGCGGTGCTGTCCCACCCCCGCGCCTCCTCGGCGGGGTACGGCCTGGTCAGTTCGCGCAGCGGGATCCTGCGCAGCACGCAGTCCTCGCCCGGCCTGCCGAGCAGCGTGTGCCTCGGCCCTTCGACGGGCCCGAGCAGCAGCGTGCCGGCCTCAAGACGGCCGAGGAAGTGCCAAGGGCCGCGGCCCACGGCGTCGACGGCGAAGAGGTCGAGCCTGCCGCCGGCCACCAGCCACAGCACCTGGGGGCCCGCCAGGTCCACGGACGTCCGCCCCGTGATGTCCTCGGGCGTGCCGACGCCCTCGAACGCCGCGAGAACGGCGTCGCTCTCCGCGTGCCAGGCCTCCTGACCGGTCGCCGTCACCGTGTCACCGCTCCCTGACGAGGCCGGCGTAGGTCCCTGCCGCGGCGAGCAGTTCCTCGTGGCGGCCGCGTTCGACGACCGTGCCGTGGTCGAGCACGACGATCTCGTCGCTGTCGCGCACGGTGGACAGCCGGTGCGCGATCACCACGCAGGCGCAGCCGCGCCGCCGCAGGTTGTCCATGATGACCCGTTCGGTCTCCGCGTCCAGTGCGCTGGTCACCTCGTCGAGCACCAGGACGCTCGGGCCGCGCACGAGGGCGCGCGCGATCTCCAGGCGCTGCCGCTGCCCGCCGGAGAAGTTGCGGCCGTCCTGCTCGACGCGGGTGTGGATGCCGTCGGGCCGCCGGGCGATCACGTCGTCGTACAGGGCGGCGTCGCGCAGCGCCGCGACGACCGCCTCGTCGGGGATGGACGGGTCCCACAGCGCCACGTTGTCCCGCACCGTGCCCTCGAAGAGGAACACGTCCTGGTCGACGAAGGAGACGGACGCCGCGAGCGCACCGCGCGGTATGTCCTCGATGCGCCGCCCGTCGATGGAGACGGTGCCCTGCCAGGGCCGGTGGAGGCCGGAGATCAGCCGCGAGACGGTGGATTTGCCGCTTCCCGAGCCGCCGACGAGCGCGACCTGCCTGCCGGGGCCCACGGTCAGGCTGAAGCCGTCGAGCAGCGGGGCGTCGAGCGGGCTGTAGCCGAACGTGACGCCTTCCAGGGCGACATGCCCGGCCAGACGGCGGGTGGCCGAGGGCCCGCCGGGCTCGTCCCGGGTGTAGAGGGCGTCGGCGGGGAAGCTCTCGACGTCCTTGAGGCGGGTGACGTCGGCGGCGAAGTCCTGGATACGCCCCGCGACGCCGTTGAGGCGCGTGACGGGCGCCGTGAAGCGGGTGACGAGCGCCTGGAACGCGACGAGCAGCCCGATGGAGATGTGCCCGTCGACGGCGCGCAGGCCGCCGATCCACAGGATCAGCGCGCTGTTGAGGGTGGCGAGGAGCGGGGCGACGACCGCGAGCGCGGCGCTCGGCACGCCCAGCCGCTGCTGCTCCTCCAGGGTGGTGGCGTGCTGCCCGGCCCAGCGCCTGAAGTAGCCGTCCTCGCCGCCGGTCGCCTTCAGCGTCTCGATGAGCTGGAGGCCGGTGTACGAGGTAGTGGTCAGGCGTGCGCTGTCGGCGCGCAGCTTCTGGGTGTGGGTGGCGCGCAGCCTGATCACGACGCGCATCGCCACGACGTTCAGCAGGGCCACGAGCACGCCGATGACGGTGAGCTGGGGGTCGTACGTCCACAGCAGGAACGCGTACAGGACGACGACGAGGCCGTCGACGCCCGCGGCGGAGAGGTCTCTGGCGAGGGTCTCGGCGACGGAGTCGTTGGACTGGAGGCGCTGGACGAGGTCGGCGGGGCTGCGCTGGGCGAAGAACGTGACGGGCAGGCGCATCAGGTGGCGCATGAAGCGTGCGCTGCTGAGCGTGGAGGAGATGATGCGCCCGCGCAGCAGGTTGGCCTGTTGCAGGCCGGTCAGGACGGCGGTCAGCGCGATCATGGCGGCCATCGCGGCGAACAGCGGCCCGAGCAGCGATGTGCGGCCGCCGACGAGGAACAGGTCGATGTAGGTGCGGCTCAGCGCGGGCACGGCGGCGCCGACCGCGACGAGCAGGAGCCCGGCGAGCAGCGCGGCGAACAGGGTGCCCGCGGTGCCGCGCATCCGGGAGGGCAGGGCGCGCAGGACTCCGGGCCTGCGGCCGCCCGCCGCGAAGGCGCCGGAGCGCTCGAAGAC
Organism: Streptomyces sp. NRRL F-5126; assembly: GCF_000721265.1. Lineage (GTDB taxonomy): Bacteria > Actinomycetota > Actinomycetes > Streptomycetales > Streptomycetaceae > Streptomyces. The sequence continues at coordinate 205,424 of NZ_JOFZ01000003.1, forward strand.
GAGGACGACGCCGGTGAAGCTGGTGTCGAACTCCTCGGCGGGCACGAACCTGCGGCCTCTGCCGGGGTCGTTGATGTGCACCCCGCGGGCTCCGAACCTGCGGCCCGTCCCCTCGTAGACGACGTAGTGGTTGAACTCCCAGAACAGGATGGCGGGGCCCTGCACGCCGGCGAGCGCCGCGGTCTCCATCTGCATGCCCTTGGCGGTGAGTCCGTAGCCGCGTGCCGCCTTCAGCAGGTTGCTGGCGCGTGAGCCGTCCCGGGAGACGCCGCAGGCGATGCGCAGCTCTTCGAGCGGCACGTGGCGGCCGTGGTGGGCGAGGACCATGGCGAGGCAGGCGGCGCCGCACTCGACGGCCTCCATCTGCAGCACGGTGGGGGTGCGCACGGTGCGGGCGCGGGCCGCGCGCCGGGAGGCGGGCTGCCGGGCCGCGCGCTTCCCGCCGGTACCGGTGCGGTGGCGCCGATGGGCCCCTGGCGGCAGCTGACGCTGCGGCGGTACGCCGGTAGCGGGCCCGCTCACGGCAGCAGCCATTCGGCCGGGTGCTGCCGTGCGACGCGTACCGAGCCGTCGGCGGGTGTCATCGACGTGAGCGCGAAGGGGGGCCCGGCGGGTGAGGACCACGCGTAGCCGGACTTGGTGGAGCGCGAGGCGTCGAGCGTGACGAGGACGGCGACGGGTTGGCCGCCTCGGGTGAACCGCGCGGCGAGCTGGTCGTCGCCGAGGAAGGCGGCGATCTGGCGCCGGGTCCGCGTCGTCCTGCCGACGGCCTTGACGGTGCCCCGCAGCACGCCGTAGGTCCCCTCGGGCACGGACGGCAGGGTGAGGTCGACGGGCTGGCCCGGCGCGACGGAGGCCCCGCCCGAGGCGGGCACGTAGAGCATCGCCACGAGGGGGTCGTGCGCGTGCGCGGTGCGCTCGACGGCGGCCACGTCGGACCCGGTCGTCACGACGGAGCCGATGGTGGCGGCGAGGGAGGTGACCCGCCCGGCGGCGAGCGCACGGACCACGTCGGTCCTGCCGTCCGCGCGGCGGACCTTGACGAGCGGCGCGTCGGCGGCGACACGCCCGCCCTCCTTCGCGAGGACGGCGGTGACCTGCCCGGCGACGGGGCTCTGCACCACGTAGCTCCCCTGCCCGTAGGTGAGGACGCCCGGTGCCGACACGTTGGAGTCCACGTACCCGGTCGTCGCCCACAGCGCCCCGGCGGCCATCGCGAGGAGTGTCACGGCGAGCGTGAGCAGGCCGCGCGGCCGGGCGAGCCGTACGGGCAGGTCGAGTTCCTCGGGCGACTGCAGCTTGCTGAGCGCCTGCTGGCGGAATTGCACGGCGGTGTTCCCTCACACGGAAACGTGCCCCGGCCTCCGCCGGCAGGCGGATCCGGGACACGCGTCAGGCATCGGCCGGTCTTTCGACCGCGGTGCTCAGAGGCCGCTGACGATACCGGTGACGCCGGAGGTGTTCACCCACGGGGAAACGGTGGCGTCGACGCTGGAGAGCACGCCGCCGACGTTGACACCGCTGACGGAGCCAACGGTGGTCATCGCGCTGTCGACGATCCCGCCCACGAGGCCGCCGGACACGTTGTCCAGGTCAGCGTCGGAGATCTCCTGGGTCTGAACCTGGGGGGTGTTGTTCATCAGTGAAGCTTCCCTTCGCATGGCTCTTCGTGGCACGCCCGCCACCGCGGCTCCCGTCAGGAAGGCCATCTCGCCGGTGACATCGTGGCGTGCGAAGGATGTAAGCACGTACGTCTCCGGGGCAGCCACCCGCGCCGGGGCGCCCCGGTCCACATGTCGCCCGCCGCGGTGGTGTGTTGTGCCCGGGCCGTCATGGACGGGGTGCGGTTCCTTCACACTGCGGTCCGAACCTCGGTCAGTCGCACGGCCGCCCGTACGGCCGGAACCTCTCATTCCGGCCGTACCGCCCCGGCCCTGGGGCGCGCGCACGGGGAGGCCGTGTGCAGCAGAGCGGTACGGATGATCGCAATGTGCGGGTTATCCGCAGAAGAGATTCGCACACGATTCCGGCACGGTACGCGTACAGGTGATCGCCGTGCGTGTCCACCGTGAGGCGCGCCGGGCCGCCCGGCTCCCGCGCGGTGTCGGCAACCGGGCGCGGACACGGCGCGGACGGAGACGTTCGGCCTCCAGCGGGTACGTATGTGGTGCGGAGCCGTATGGGACGCGGACCCGGAGGAAGGGAGTCTTCCCATGACAGTCAAGGGCGACGAGGGACACGCGCCGCAGGGGGTCGCCCCGGCGCGCCTGGAGGACCAGCAGCTGCTCAGGGAGCTGGAGACGCTGCACCGCACCCGGCACGACACGCTGCTGCACGGGTCGAAGGACGCGCTGGACAGGCACAACACACGCACGGCGGAGCTGGAAGGCGAGTACCTGCGGCGCCACCCGAAGCGCCACGTGCTCGCGGGCAGGACACGCGAGGGGGCACGGGGGCGCGTCTAGGGCGGTCCGTGCGCGGCACGCGCGAACAGGGGCCCCGCCACCGGCCGTGCCGGTGGCGGGGCCCCCGCCGTCACCCCCGGGGCCGTCCCCCCGGGGCCTGTGCCGGTCAGACCAGCGGCAGGATCTCGGTGGGAGCGTGGCCCGGCTGCGTGGCCAGCTCCTCGAACTCGTTGACGGAGCCGATGTCGCTCCCGCTCATCGAGATGTTGGTGATGCGTTCGAGCACGGCCTCGACGACCACCGGCACCCGGTGCTCGGCGGCCAGCTTCTTGGCCTCCTCGAAGGCGGGCAGCAGCCCGTCCGGCTCGGTGACGCGGATGGCCTTGCACCCGAGCCCCTCGGCGACCTTGACGTGGTCGACGCCGTAGCCGCCCGTCTCCGGTGAGTTGATGTTGTCGAACTCCAGGTTGACCTGGAAGTCGATGTCGAAGGCGCGCTGGGCCTGGCGGATGAGCCCCAGGTAGGCGTTGTTGACGAGCACGTGCACGTAGGGGATGCGGTGCTGGGCGCCGACCGCGAGCTCCTCCAGCATGAACTGGAAGTCGTAGTCGCCGGAGAGCGCCACCACGCTCGCGTCCGGGTCGGCCGCGGCGACGCCGAGCGCGGCGGGGATCGTCCACCCGAGCGGGCCCGCCTGGCCGCAGTTGATCCAGTGGCGCGGCCGGTACACGTGGAGCATCTGCGCGCCGGCGATCTGCGAGAGGCCGATCGTGGAGACGTACCGGGTCTCGGGGCCGAAGGCGCGGTTCATCTCCTCGTACACGCGCTGCGGCTTGAGCGGCACGTTGTCGAAGTGGGTGCGGCGGTGCAGCGTGGCCTTGCGCTCGCGCGAGGCGGCCACCCAGGCGCCCCTGTCGGGGAGTTCACCCGCGGCCTTCAGCTCCTTCGCGACCTCGACGAAGAGCGACAGCGCGGCGCCCGCGTCCGAGGCGATGCCGTAGTCGGGGGCGAAGATCTTGCCGATCTGGGTGGGTTCGATGTCCACGTGGACGAACGTCCTGCCCTCGCGGTAGACGTCGAGTTTCCCGGTGTGCCGGTTGGCCCAGCGGTTGCCGATGCCGAGCACGAAGTCGGATTCGAGGAACGTGGCGTTCCCGTAGCGGTGCGAGGTCTGGAGGCCCACCATGCCCGCGTTGAGCTCGTGGTCGTCGGCGATGGCGCCCCAGCCCATCAGGGTCGGCACCACGGGCGTGCCGGTCAGTTCCGCGAACTCCACCAGCAGTTCGGACGCGTCGGCGCTGATGATCCCGCCGCCCGCGACGATCAGCGGACGCTCGGAAGCGGCGAGCATCCTGACGGCCTTCTCGGCCTGCGCCCGGGTGGCGAGCGGCCGGTAGACGGGCAGCGGCTCGTACGTCTCGGGGTCGAACTCGATCTCCGTCTGCTGCACATCGATGGGCAGGTCGATCAGGACGGGACCCGGCCGCCCCGACCGCATCAGGTGGAACGCCTGCTGGACCACCCCGGGAACCTGCGCGGCCTCCATGACGGTCGTCGCGGCCTTGGTGACCGGCGCCGCGATCGAGGCGATGTCGACCGCCTGGAAGTCCTCCTTGTGGATCACGCCGGTGGGCGCCTGGCCCGTGATGCACAGGATCGGGATCGAGTCGCCGATCGCCGAGTAGAGCCCGGTGATCATGTCGGTGCCCGCGGGTCCTGACGTCCCGATGCACACGCCGATGTTGCCCGGGTGGGTCCGCGTGTAGCCCTCGGCCATGTGCGAGGCGCCCTCGACATGGCGGGCAAGCGTGTGCTGGACGCCGCCGGCCGCTTTCAGGGCCGCGTAGAACGGGTTGATCGCCGCGCCCGGCACACCGAAGGCGTGGGCCACACCCTCGCGCTTCAGAATTTCAACTGCCGCGCGTGCGGCGGTCATTCGAGGCATGAGTGCTCCTCATTCGGCTGGCGGAGTCGGGCTCTGTCGCGCCACCTGAGAGCGCCAATTCCGTAATGTGGAATTACTGTTTTGCTATACGGAAGTCAAGGTACGGGCGTCTCCATGGCCCGTCAAGAGGGGAATACGAGGTCCCCTCCCCAACGCCTCGCTCTTGGTGGACGATGGACCACGCAACGCGACCGGCGGCATGGACGAGAGGCATATGGGGGGCACGCGATGGGAGCGGAGCAGGAGGTCACGGTGGACTGCCCGGCCTGCGGGCGCAGACACCACTACGCACCGCGGGCGTATGCCTGCGCCTGCGGCGCCCCGGTGGCGCCGCCACTGCCTGCCGAGGCACGCCCGGAGGCGGTGCCGCGGCGGTCGTGGACGGACGAGTGGGTCGTCGTGCGCTGCGCGGCCTGCGGACGGGACGGGCGCTGGCCGCAGCCCGAGGTCGACTGCCCGTGCGGCACGACGCTGCGCATACCCGTGCGCCTCCCCGGCCGCCCCGCGCCCGGTCAGTCGCCGCCCGCCGCCGGAGGGGGCGGCGACCCGGCGACCCGGGCCGGCGCCGGGGAGGCGCACGGCACGGGGCCGGCCTTACCGCGTGACTGGCCGCCGCACGACTGGTCGCCTCGCCCGTCCCACATACCGCTGCCGCGCACCGCGGCCGCGCCGAGGCCCGCGTTCCGTCCGCTGACGATCCGCACGGCGCGCGACGCCGTCACGGCTGCCGGCCTCTACCTGCGCTGGCTCGGCTTCCACGGCGTGGTGGCAGCGGAGCAGCGCCCCGAGTCCGGCATCGATCTGCGCGGCCCCGAGGTCGTCGCCCAGGTCGACCCGACGACGACCCGCACCCCGCTGCGGGCCGTGGAGTGCGTCTGGCTGTACGGGATGCAGGACGCGGCCGTCGGGGTGCTGTTCTCGCTCGCGGGCTACGCGGACGACGCGCGCGCCCGCGCCGACGAGCTGGATGTGCCGCTGTTCGTCATGGACCTCACGGGTACTCCGCGGCCGGTCAACACCGCCGCGGACGATCTCCTGTCCGCGGATGTCTGACGGGCTCGCTCACTTGGACAGGACGTTCGCGCCGATGATGAACAGGCCGAGCAGCACGTCCGCGCAGCCGACGCGGCACGCGGCTGCCCAGCGCTGCCCCGCCACCCTCGCGGCCCACAGCCCCCAGCCGAAGAGCGCCACGGTGTTGACGACGAGCGCCACGTCCAGCGCGCCGTCCTCGCTCCACCAGCCCGCGTAGGCGCCGAGGAGCGCTGCCACCGTCGGCATCGCCGCGGCGAGCAGCGGCCACTCCGTCAGCACCGACCACACCGTGCCGGGCCGCACTCTGCCGCGCACGATCTCGCGGTGGGCGATGGCGTGCGCGTAGCCGTGCGCCGCGGTGGCCGCCAGCGCGGCCACGAACACCCACAGTGCGTCGTAACCGGGATCGGGCGGGCCGCCCTCGTTGCCGAGCGCGGCCGCCAGCGCGCTGGCCAGCACGGACCCGTACACACCGCCGAACAGCAGCCGTTGCAGGGGCTCCCGGCGGCGCCCCGTCCACTGCCCGTGCGACCACCCGAGGGGCTCCCCGGACGCCTCTTCGCGCGGCTCCCCAACCTCCTCGCCGCGCGGCGTCCCGCCGGGTCCGCTCTCGCCGCTGGGCGCCTCGTCGCCGGGGGTGTCGGACACGCCGCCTCCTTCCGGGACGCGCGCGGGCCGGCGCCGCCCTCGCCGGTGACGATGTAACAGCAGGGGACGCGTGTCGTCCCGTAGGCTCCCCGGCATGTTCATACGACTGGCCACCCCGGGCGACCTGGCCGCGATCCCGGAGATCGAACTCGCCGCGGGCGAGCTGTTCCGCTCGGCCGGCATGGCCGAGGTCGCCGGGCACGCTCCCCCGTCACCCGACGTGCTGGAGGGCTACCGCAGCGCGGGCCGGGCATGGGTGAGCGTCGACGGCGCGGGACAGCCCGCCGCCTTCCTCCTGCACGAGGACCCCGACGGCACCGAAGGCGCCGCACACATCGAACAGGTGTCGGTCCTCCCGCGGCCGCGCACCGCGGACTCGGACGCGCGCTCATCGACCACCTGGGCGAGCGGACGGGGCGGCCGTTGACCCTGACGACGTTCACGGACATCCCTTGGAACGCGCCGTACTACACACGCCTCGGCTTCCGCGTGCTGGACGCGGGCGAGCTGACCGAAGGGCTGCGGGAGATCAGGCGCGCGGAGGCCGCCATGGGCCTCGACGCGTGGCCGCGCGTGTGCATGCGCAGGGAGGCGGGCGCCCGGGCGTGACGCGGCGCGGCGGCCGGCGCGGTCAGCCGTCCCACCCCATGTCCGACACGGTGAACGCGGTGCCCTGCGTGAAGTAGAGCTGCCAGCCGCCCCCGTCCGTCCGGCGCCACAGGGAGCTGCGGTGCACCCGCCGCTCCCTGATGTTGAGGTCGAACGTGAGCAGCACCAGATCGGGCGCGAGCTCCCGGGCCACCATCCCGCTGACCGTGCCTGGTGTGGTGGTACGCGCCCACTCCCTCAGCTCCTCGATGTAGGACTGGCGGTCCCACGACCTGCCCGAGGAGCCGAAGGAGCGGAACGCCGGGTGCAGCAGCTCGCCGAGCAGCCTCGGGGAGCTGAAGACCGCCGGGTCGAGGAAGCGCAGCTCGCCCTCGATGGCCGCGGTAGCCGGGTCCGGTGCGTCACCATTGCTCACTCATGCCATCCTGCCCGACGCACGGCCGGCACGCGGCCAGGACACCCCCGGACGAGCTCGCCCGGCGGCCGCACGGTCGCGGTGTCAGTCCGCCGCCGGGGCGGAGAAGCGCTCCCTCAGTTCGATCTTCCTGACCTTCCCGCTCACCGTCATCGGGAACGCGTCCACGACCTCCACCCGCCGCGGGACCTTGTAGTGCGCGAGTCGGCCCTCGCAGTACGCGGCGATCTCGTCGGCGCCCGGCGGGTCGCCCGCGTCGCGGGGGATCACGCAGGCGAGCACCTCCTCGCCGTAGCGGGCGTCCGGTACGCCCACCACCTGGACGTCGGCGATCTTCGGGTGCGTGTGGAGGAACTCCTCGACCTCGCGCGGATAGATGTTCTCGCCGCCCCTGATGATCATGTCCTTGATCCGGCCGACGATCTGTACGTAGCCGTCCTCCCTGATCACCGCGAGGTCCCCGGTGTGCATCCAGCGGCCTGCGTCCACCACCTCGGACGTGTGCGCGGGGTCGCGCCAGTAGCCGAGCATCACGCTGTACCCGCGGGTGCACAGCTCGCCCGCCTCGCCGCGCCGCAGCGTGACGCCCGTCGCCGGGTCGACGACCTTGACCTCGATGTGCGGCAGCGCGCGGCCCGCGGTGCCGGTGCGGCGCTCCAGGTCGTCGTCGGCGCGGGTCTGCGTGGACACCGGGGACGTCTCCGTCATGCCGTAGCAGATGGAGACCTCGGCCATGTTCATCTCGGCGACGACCCGCTTCATCACCTCGACCGGGCACGGCGATCCCGCCATGATCCCGGTGCGCAGCGAGGACAGGTCGTAGGCGGCGAAGTCCGGCAGGTCCAGCTCGGCGATGAACATCGTCGGCACGCCGTACAGGGAGGTGCACCGCTCCTGCTGCACGGCGCGCAGCGTGTCGCCGGGGCCGAAGGAGGCGGCCGGGATCACGATGCAGGCGCCGTGCGAGGTGGCGCCCAGATTTCCCATGACCATGCCGAAGCAGTGGTAGAAGGGGACAGGCAGGCACACCCTGTCGTGCTCGGTGTACTTCACCGTCTCACCCACGAAGTACCCGTTGTTGAGGATGTTGTGGTGGGAGAGCGTCGCCCCCTTGGGGAATCCGGTGGTGCCGGACGTGTACTGGATGTTGATGGGATCGTCGCAGGACAACTGCGCTTCCCGCGCGTGGAGTTCGCCGGTCGTCGCGCCCTGGGCGGCAGACAGCAGCTCGTCCCAGCTCGGGTCGCCGATGTAGTGCACGGCCCGCAGCCCGGGGCAGCGGGGTGCCACCTCCTCGACCATCGCACGGTAGTCGCTCGTACGGTGCCCGAGCGAGGCCACGAGCAGGGAGATCCCCGACTGGCCGAGGACGAACTCGAGCTCGTGGGCGCGGTACGCCGGGTTGATGTTGACCATGATCGCGCCGATGCGGGCCGTCGCGTACTGGACGAGCACCCACTCCGGGCAGTTGACCGCCCAGATGCCGACGCGGTCGCCCTTGGCCACGCCGCGTGCGAGCAGGGCGCGCGCCAGCTCCTCCACGTCGGCGCCGAAGCGCGCGTAGGTCCAGCGGCGGCCGGACGGCACGTCGACGAGCGCCTCGCGGTCCGGGTACGCGGCGACCGCGCGTGCGAGGTTCTCGCCGATGGTGTCGCCGAGCAGCGCGGTGGTGCCGGTGCCGTGCGTGTACGCGTGCGGCGCCGGCGCGCCCGTGTGGGCCGGAGTGGTGCCTGCGGGGGTTTGGGACGTCATGCCGGATCCCCTTCCGCGTACTCCGCGGCGGAGCCCGCCGCGGTGGCCTCGCGCAGCTCGATCCTGCGGATCTTGCCGGAGACCGTCTTCGGCAGGTCGGCGAACTCGAGCCGCTTCACGCGCTTGTAGGGGGCGAGTACGGCGCGCGAGTGCTCGAAGATCGCCTTCGCCGTCTCGGGCCCCGGCTGCCACCCCTCGGCGAGCACCACATACGCCTTGGGTACGGCGAGCCGCACGGGATCGGGCGCCGGCACGACCGCCGCCTCGGCGACCGCCGGATGTTCGAGCAGGGCGCTCTCCAGCTCGAAGGGGCTGATCTTGTAGTCGCTGGCCTTGAAGACGTCGTCGCTGCGGCCCACGTAGGTGAGGTAGCCGTCGGCGTCCCTGGTGCCGATGTCGCCGGTGCGGTAGTAGCCGCCCGCCATGGCCTGGGCCGTGCGCTCCTGGTCTCCGTGGTAGCCCGCCATCAGGCCGACGGGCCGGTGCGCGAGGTCGAGGCTGATCTCGCCCTCGGCGGCGCCCGGTTCGCCGGTGATCGGGTCGAGCAGTTCGACACTGAACCCGGGCAGCGGGCGGCCCATGGAGCCCGCCTTGAGCAGCTGGCCGGGCGAGTTGGCGATCTGCACGGCCGTCTCCGTCTGGCCGAACCCGTCCCTGATCGTGACACCCCACTCGCGCCGTACCGTCTCGATGACCTCGGGGTTGAGCGGTTCCCCCGCCGCCACGGCCTCGCGCGGCGGGGTGCGCAGCTGGGAGAGGTCGGCCTGGATGAGCATCCGCCAGACCGTGGGCGGCGCGCAGAAGCTGGTGACGCCGGCGGCGTCCATCTCGGCCATGAGGCGGGTCGCGTCGAACCGCGTGTAGTTGTGGATGAAGACCGTGGCCTCCGCGTTCCACGGACCGAAGAGGTTCGACCAGGCGTGCTTGGCCCAGCCCGGCGAGGCGATGTTCAGGTGGACGTCGCCGGGGCGCAGGCCGATCCAGTACATGGTCGCGAGGTGGCCGATCGGGTACGAGACGTGCGTGTGCTCGACGAGCTTGGGCCGGGCCGTGGTGCCCGAGGTGAAGTACAGCATCAGCGGGTCGTCCGCCGCGGTGAGGCCCCCTGGGGTGAAGGACTCGGGCGCGGCGTAGGCGTCCTCGTAGGCGAGCCAGCCGTCCGGCAGGGGGTCGGCGCCGACGGCGATGCGGGTGTAGCGACCGGGCACACCGCCGAACTTGCCGGTGTCGGCGGCCCGCACGATCACGTGGCGGGCGCGGCCGCGCTCGACCCGGTCGCGGAGGTCGAGGGTGCCGAGGAGCGGGGTCGCGGGGATGACGACGGCACGCAGCTTGATGGCGGCGAGGGCCGTCTCCCACAGCTCGACCTGGTTGCCGAGCATCACGACGATGCGGTCGCCGGGCCTGACGCCCTGCTCGCGCAGCCAGTTGGCGGCCCGGTCGGACGCCTCGGCCATCTCGGGGAAGGTGCGGCGGGTGCGGGTGCCGTCCTCCTCCACGATGTGCAGGCAGTCCCGTTCCCGGTTCGCCGGGTCGGCGGCGATCCGGTCGAACCAGTCGAGTGCCCAGTTGAAGTGGGTGGGGCGGGGCCAGACGAACCCCTCGTACGCGCCCGCGTAGTCCTCGCGGTGTTCGAGCAGGAAGTCGCGGGCCGCCCTGAACCGACCCGTCGGGTCGCCCGGCCGGCCGCCCGGGCCTGTGGTGCCGCCTGCCGTCATGTCTCGTCCTCCTCGTCGCCGGCCGTTCGCCGCCGTTCGCCGGAACCCTTACCCGCATCGTGCAATCAGTGATACAGGTCGGGGCACCCCCGGACGGGGGTAACGCGGAAGACGCTGGAGGGACGCAGGCGTGACGGCGACCGACGAGGCCCTGGAGATACGGTCCGCGCTGCTCGCGCTGCGCAGGTCGGCGGGGCTGCCCGTCGCGTTCGGCGGGCTGCTGCACGACGGGGCGAGCCTCCGGCTCACCGAGCTCACGGGCGCGTCGACGGCCGCGCTGAGCGGCCTGCTGATCTCGTCGGGCAACGGTGTCGGCGGCCGGGCGGTGGCGCTCGGCAGGCCCTGCGGGGTGGCGGACTACGCCCAGGCGCGGCACATCAGCCACGAGTACGACGCGGCGGTGGCCGCGGAGGGGCTGCGCTCGGTGCTCGCGGTGCCCGTGGTGGTGCGGCGGCGGGTGCGCGGCGTGCTGTACGGCGCGCTCAGGGCGCCGCTGCCCATCGGCGACCGGGTCTTCGACGCGGCGGTCGCCGCGGCGCGTGACGTGGAGCAGGCGCTGGCGGTGCGGGACGAGGCACGGCGCCTGCTGGCCTCGACGCGCGAGCCGGTGGCGGGCCCCGGCGCGTGGGAGGAGGTGCGGGCCGCGCACGGCGAACTGCGGGCGCTGGCGCCGCGCGTGGGCGACCCGCACCTGCGGGCGGCGCTGCTCGCGGCGTGCGCGCGGCTGTCGGGCGCCGCGGCGCCCTCCCCCGAGCGGCGGGTGGCGCTGACGCCGCGCGAGGTGGACGTGCTGTCGTGCGTGGCGTCGGGCGCGACCAACGCCTCGGCCGCCGAGGCGCTCGGTGTGCGTCCTGAGACGGTGAAGGCGTATCTGCGCTCCGCGATGCGCAAGCTGGGCGCGCACACCCGCCTGGAGGCGGTCGTGGCCGCCCGCCGCGCGGGGCTGCTGCCGTAGCTGCCCGCCTGGCCGCAGCGTACGCGCCGCGAGCATCCTCAGACCTCACTCGTGCTCACAGATGATTGAACATGCCCTTGACGCGTCATTTTTGAGCAATTAGCGTCCACGGACAAGTCGTCAAGGACCAGCGACCCACTGCTGCTCCGGGCAGCGGTTACCGCGGTCCCGGCGCGGTTCCACCTCCCCCCACCGGTTCCCAGAAAGGCTCCGCGTGCGCAGAAGAGCCCTCCTCACGGCGGCCGCCACGACCGCGCTCGCGGCCGGGTGCGGCAGCCCCTCCGCCTCCTCCTCGAAGTCCGGGCGCGGCCGCCTCACCTACGGCGTCTGGGACGTCTACCAGATGGACGCCATGCGCCGGGCGGCCAGGGAGTTCGAGAAGACCCGGCCGGGGGTGAGCGTGGACGTGCAGCTCACCCCGAACGGCACGTACTGGACCAAGCTGCGCACCGCGTGCACCAGCGGCTCCGCACCGGACGTGTTCTGGATGAACGGCCCCAACTTCGGCCTGTACGCGGATGCCGGCCAGCTCCTGCCCCTGGAGACGAGCGGCGCGAACGCCGTGCTCGACCCGGGCGACTACCCTGCCGACCTGGTCTCGCTATACCGGTGGAACGGGACGCAGTACGGGGCGCCGAAGGACTTCGACACGGTCGCGCTCTGGTTCAACAAGGAGCTGTTCGACCGGGCGGGCGTCGACCATCCCGACGCGAGCTGGACCTGGCAGGACCTCATCGCCAACGCCCAGCGGCTGACCGACCGCAAGCGCGGCACGTACGGTCTCGCGGCGCCCGTCTGGGCGCAGGAGTACTACTACGACTCGATCGCCCAGGCCGGCGGCTGGGTGATCTCGAAGGACCGCAAGCGCTCCGGCTACAGCGACCCGCGCACCCGGGAGGGCCTGCGGCTGTGGGTGGACATGATCCACCGGTACAAGGCCTCGCCCACGCTCCAGCAGCTCACCGACACGGACGCGACGCAGATGTTCCAGTCGGGAAAGGTGGCCATGGTGCAGGACGCCTCGTACAACGCGGCCACGTTCTACGCCGACCCGGAACTGCGCGCCAAGGTCGACGTGGCACCGCTGGCGAAGGGCAGGCGCCGCGCCACGATCATCCACGGCCTCGCGAACGTCGTGTACGCGCGCACCGCCCAGCCGGAACTCGCCAGGGACTTCGTGCGGTTCATGTCGGGCAGGCGCGCCTCGCTGATCCAGGGCAAGTACGGGACGGCCATCCCGGCGTTCAACGGCACCCAGCAGACGTGGGCCGACGCCATGCCGCGCTTCGACCTCAAAGTGCACCTGGACGCCGTCGGCTACTCGGTGCCCTACCCGATCTCGACCAACACCGCCGCGTGGTCGCACCAGGAGCTGCGGTGGCTGGCCCGGGCGTGGAGCGGGGACGAGAGCCTCACCGACGCGACCCGTTCGCTCACCGAGGCGATGGACAAGCTGCTCGCGCAGGAAGGGAAGGGCGGCAGCCGATGAGCATCGACACCCGGCCCGCCCCGGCCGTGCCGGCGGCGCGGGCCTCGGCGGCCGCGGACGTCCGCGCGCGGCGCAGGCGCGAGCGGCGATTCCTGCACCGCGACAAGTGGTGGGGCTACGCCCTCATCGCCCCGGCGGGTCTCGGCCTCGCGGTCTTCTACCTGTGGCCCGTGCTGGAGACGCTGTACTACAGCTTCAACGACTGGGGCGCGTTCGGCGGCACCACCTGGACGGGTCTGTCCAACTACCGCACGCTGGTGACAGATCCGGAGTTCTGGCACTCGCTGGAGAACACCGCCGTCTACACCGTGCTGGTGCTGCTGGGCATTCCGCTCTCCATGCTGCTCGCCGTCCTGCTGAACGTGAAGGGGATGCGCGGCACCGGGGTGTACAGGACGCTGTACTTCCTGCCCGTCGTCACGATGCCCGCGGCCGTCGCCGTCGTGTGGCGCTGGCTCTACAACGGCGACGTCGGGATCATCAACCAGGCGCTCTCCGCCATCGGCGTGCACGGCACGTACTGGGTGTCCGACCCGGCCACCGTCCACTTCGCCGTCGCCGTGGTGGGCGTGTGGATGACCGTCGGGTACAACATGATCCTGCTGCTCGCCGGGCTCCAGTCCATACCCCAGGACTACTACGAGGCGGCCTCCCTCGACGGGGCGGGGCGCGTGCGGCAGTTCTTCTCCGTCACGCTGCCCCTGCTCAGCCCGACGGTGTTCTTCACGACGGTGCTGTCCGTCATCCAGTCCCTCCAGGTCTTCGACCTCGTCTACTTGATCCTGGGCGCCAACACCGGGGCCGGCATCACCAATCCGGCGTACACCGACGGCGAGACGGTCGTGATGCTCTTCTTCCAGAAGGCGTTCTACGACAACCAGCGCGGTTACGGCGCTGCCATCGTGTGCGCGCTCTTCGTCCTGATCCTGGCGCTGACGGCCGTCCAGTTCCGCTTGCAGAAGAGGTGGGTCCACTATGGCTGAGACGACTCGGCGCACCGGCCGCGAGGGCCGGCGGTGGCCGGCCCACCTGCTGCTCACGGTCGGCGCGGTGGTGACGGTCTTCCCGCTGCTGTGGGAGGTGCTGACCTCTTTCAAGAGCTTCGGCGAGTCCACGCGCGTGCCGCCGACGATCCTGCCGCGGTACTGGGACTGGTCGAACTACGCGACGGTGTTCTCGTCCATCCCCTTCGCCCACGAGTTCGTCAACACACTGCTCATGACGCTGCTGCGCACCGCGGCCCAGCTGCTGCTGTGCTCGATGGCCGCCTACGCGTTCGCGCGGATCCGCTTCCCGGGGCGCGGCCCGATCTTCCTCGCGTTCCTCGCCGTGCTGATGGTGCCGGGTGAGCTGTTCCTGCTGCCGCAGTACCAGATCATGCAGGACCTCGGCTGGCTCAACTCGCTGCAGGCGCTGGTCGTCCCGGGGATGTTCAGCGCCTTCGGGACGTTCCTGCTGCGCCAGTTCTTCATGGGCCTGCCGGTCGAGCTGGAGGAGGCGGCGCGTCTCGACGGCGCCAACCCGTTCACCGTCTACTGGCGCGTCGCGCTGCCGCTGGCGCGCCCGGGGCTGCTGGCGCTCGGCATCCTGACCTTCCTGTGGTCGTGGAACGACCTGATGTGGCCGCTGGTCGTCAACACCGACCCCGCGCAGATGCCACTGTCCGCCGGGCTCGCCTCGCTGCAGGGGTCCCACCTCACCGACTACCCGGTCCTCATGGCCGGTTCCCTCCTCGCCACGCTCCCGGTGATCGTGGTCTTCGTCGCGATGCAACGACACTTCATCCAGGGCATCGCCTTCTCCGGCATGAAGGGCTGAACAACCATGACAGACACCTCCACGGACGCCACCGCGGGCGGCGGCACCCGCACCCGCGACCTGCGCCTGGCCGTGGTCGGCCTCGGGATGCGGGCCGGCCTGGCGCGCGAGGCGCACCGCCCGGGCGAGGGTGCGGCGGTGGTGGCGGCGGTCGACACCGATCCGGGCGCGCACGACCGGGCCCGCGAGTGGTTCGGCGACGACGTGCGCCTGCACGGCGGCCACCACGAGCTGCTGGCAGCCGAGGAGCTCGACGCGGTCTTCGTCATCACCCCCGATGACACGCACGAGGCCATCGCGGTGGACCTGCTCGAAGCGGGCGTGGCGGTGTTCGTGGAGAAGCCGCTCGCCATCACCACGGAGGGCTGCGACCGCGTGCTTGAGGCGGCGAAGCGCGGCGGCGCCCGGCTCTACGTGGGGCACAACATGCGCCACATGCCGGTGGTGCGCGTGATGCGCGACCTGGTGCTGCGCGGCGAGATCGGCGAGGTGAAGGCCGTGTGGTGCCGCCACTTCGTGGGCCACGGCGGTGACTTCTACTTCAAGGACTGGCACGCGGACCGCAGCAGGACGACGAGCCTGCTGCTCCAGAAGGGCGCCCACGACCTCGACGTCATCCACTGGCTGGCCGGCGGCTACACCGAGCGCGTCGCCGCGCTCGGCGGGCTCACGCTCTACGGCGACATCGAGGACCGCTCGGGCCAGGCGCCGGGATCGGTGATGCCCGACTGGCTCGACCCGGAGCGCAACTGGCCGCCGCTGTCGAACACGGGGCTCAACCCGGTCGTCGACGTCGAGGACCTGTCGATGGTGGTCATGCGCCTGGACAACGGGGTGCACGCCAGCTACCAGCAGTGCCACTACACGCCCGACTACTGGCGCAACTACATGGTCATCGGCACCGAGGGGCGTCTCGAGAACTTCGGCGACGACGGCGAGAGCGCCGAGGTGCGCGTGTGGAAGCGCAGGAGCGACTACCGCGCCGACGCCGACCTGGTCGTCCCGATGCCGCCCGTGAGCGGCGGGCACGGCGGCGCGGACCCGCTGCTGGTTGCGGAGTTCCTCGAGTTCGTGCGCACCGGGGCCGACACGGACACCAGCCCGGTCGCGGCCAGGGAGGCCGTCGCGGCGGGCTGCGCGGCGACGGAGTCGCTGCGCGGCGACGGGCGCCCGGTGACGGTCCGTCGGACGTCCCCGGAGCTCGCCCGGTGGTTCGCCGACGGCCAGCGATGACGGTCGCCGCGGCTGCGGCGGGCGCGCCCGGCGACGTAGATCGCCGGGTGCGCCCGCGCGTCCGGGCCTGCGGCCCGGCCCGGCCCCCTGGGCCGCACGGCGGGCGCCCCGCCCGGGGGTGGGCCACCGCCCGGGCTGGCCCCGGGTCGGGCGCCGAGGCTACCGGGGCGCGCCCGGGTAGCCGGGCGGCGGCGCTACTCGGCGGCGTGGCCTGGCGAGGTGGTAGCCGCCGACGCCGGCGAGCGCGGCGCCCACCGCTCCTCCGCCCGTCCACAGCCAGCGGTCGGTCCACCAGCCGGACGACCAGCCGCCGTCGGGCTTGTCGGACGCCGTCACGACATCCGATGACGTGAGCGTGGGCGAGGGCGAGGGCGATGCACCGTCGCCGGCGTCCGAGTCCGGCGACGCCGCCGCGTTCGGCACCAGCGGCGCTGCGAGCTTCCCGCCGACCTCGAACGCCCCGCCCTTGTCGGGCGCCGACACCGACACGTCCGCCGTCATCGGCAGGCCGAGGTCGCCGCGTTCCGCGTGCGTGGCCGTCAGGCGGATGTAGTAGTCGCCCGGCAGCGGGTCGTTCGACCACGGCTCGGCCCAGGCACGCACCGTGCGCAGTGTGCAGCTCAGCTCCACGGTGTCCTCGCCCGGCGCGAGCGACCGAGTCTGCATCCCGTACATGCACGGCTGGCGGCGCCGCAGTCCGTCGTAGACGTCGACCTGCCAGGTCGTCGAGGACTTCCGCACCGACGTGCCGGGGAACGTCACCTTGGCGCTCACCGTGGGCCGCTGCCCGGTGTCCACCGGCACCCGCCAGTACAGGTAGTCGCCCGTCGAGGCGTCCGCCGTGGCGTGCTGTCCCGCCAGGAACGGCTGCGCCGTCCGGAAGGAGGTGCCGGCCTCCGTGGGTCCCTGGCCGCCGCCGTCCGTCGCGCCGTCCGTCGCACTGGCCGACGCCGACGCCGGCGCCGACGAGTCGGCCGCGGCAGTCCCCGCCGCACCCATGAGCACCGCAGCCGCCGCGATCAACAGCGCCGCGCTCCCGCGTATCGCCCGCATCAGTTCGACCTCCAGATCGCCACTCGCCACCGCGAGACCCAGCCCCACACGATCCCGGCGGCGAAGCCGACGACGATGAGCGTGCCGATCAGCCACCAGCCGCGCCCGAGCCCGAACGCCGCCGCGTCAGAGGCGGCATGCGGCGCGTCGACCAGGTTGACGGCCAGTTCGACGGGCAGTCCCGGTGTCCTCTTCGTCGAGGTGGGTGCTGAGTAGGAGTTGCTCACTTCGAGGCACACCGTCTCGGCCGGTGCCGCGTCGCCGTCATCGCCCGTGCCGGTATCGGGGTGCGGGTAGCGCAGGCCGGCCGAGATGACGTCCGTGCGCCCGCTGCCCTCCTGCTGGCCCCTGACGATCTCCCTGCCGTGCACGGTCACCGCGCGCAGCAGGACGCCGTAGTCCGGGTCGACCTGCCGGTCGTCGGCGACGCTCACGGAGGCGCGCAGCTCCTGGCCCGCCGGCACGTCGACGCGGTACCAGCGGTGCTGGGCGAACTCCTCGCGGTCGCTGTAGAGCCCGGGCCCCAGCTTCGGGGCGGTGGAGCAGTCGCCCGTGCCGCTCGTCGCGACGGGCGTGTTCGTCGCGGATGCGGCCCGGTGCACCAGCTGGCCGACGCGGCCCGACAGTTCGGCCCGGTGCTTGACGGACGTGTAGGTGCCGCCCGTCGCCTCGGCGATGCAGGACAGCTGCGCCTGCGTCTTGGTGTCGGGCACGAGGCCGAGGGTGTCGACGGTGAGGTGGACGCCCTTCGCGGCGATCTCGCGCGCCACGTCGCACGGGTCGGGCGGCGAGCAGGTGTCCTCGCCGTCGCTGATGAGGACGATGCGGCGGCTGCCGTCGCCGCCGGAGAGGTCCTTGGCCGCCGCGAGCAGCGCGGGGCCGATGGGAGTCCAGCCGGTCGGTTCGAGTGTGCCGACGGCGGTCTTCGCCTCTTCACGGTCGAGGGGGCCCACCGGGTAGAGCTGCTTGGTGTCCTTGCAGCCGACCTTGAGGCTCTTGCCCGGGTAAGTGGCGCCGAGCGTGCGTATGCCGAGGTCGACGCCGCTCGGCACGGTGTCGATGACCTGGTCGAACGCCTGCTTGGCGGCCGTCATGCGGGTCTGTCCGTCGATGTCGCGGGTGGACATGGAGCCGCTGACATCGAGTACCAGGTCGACCTTCGCGGTCGGTGTGTCCGCCGCCGCGGTGCCCGGTTCGTCGTCCGCCGACGCGGCGCCGGGGGCCAGGAACCCGATAGTGAGGGCGGCCAGCAGCGCGCACGCGGCGCCCGCCGACCGTTTACTTATGATCATCGCCGGATGATAGTGAAACCGCCGACCGGTGGCCAAACGGGAGTTGATGAGCCATCAGATCCCGGGCCGGTCTCATCGGTCCGCCGGGCGCTGTGTATTCTGCGCCGGGCCTTGCCGTGGGCAGCGGAGCGCGGGACACTCACCGGGAGCGCTCCCACGACGGGGGGTGCCCCACCTCCGTTCCGCGCCGTGCCCGTGGGGGGTCGCGGCGCGGAACGGTCCGGGTCGTGTCCTGGCGCGCTGGCAGCGGATGCGGTCAGGCCGCGGATTCCACGCGCCGGGGCCCGCCGCCGCCCTCATGGTGGATCGGGACGCGCGCGCCGGCGAGCGGCGCGCCGCTGCCGCCGTGCCGTACGGCGATGATCTCGGCGGCGATCGACAGCGCGGTCTCCTCGGGCGTGCGGGCGCCGAGGTCGAGCCCGATCGGCGAGCGCAGCCTGGAGATCTCGTGTTCGGCGAGGCCGCGTGCGCGCAGCCGCCCTGCCCGGTCCTCGTGCGTGCGGCGCGAGCCCATGGCCCCGACGTAGGCGACGGGCAGCCGCAGCGCGACTTCGAGGAGCGGCACGTCGAACTTGGCGTCGTGGGTGAGCACGCACAGCACCGTCCTGGCGTCGGTGTGCGTGGACTGAAGGTAACGGTGCGGCCAGTCGACGACGATCTCGTCGGCCTCGGGGAAGCGGCCGCGGGTGGCGAAGACGGGCCGTGCGTCGCACACGGTGACGCGGTGGCCGAGGAACTTGCCCGCCCGCACCAGGGCCGCGGCGAAGTCGATGGCACCGAAGACGATCATGCGGGGCGGCGGCGCACTCGACTCCACGAACAGGGTGACGGGCCGGCCGCAGCGCGAGCCGTCCGCGCCGATCTCCACACTGCCGGTGCGCCCCGCGCCCAGCAGGGCCAGCGTCTCGGCGACCGCGGTCGCGTCCAGGTCGGGGTGGCCGCCGAGGGCCCC
Organism: Streptomyces sp. NRRL F-5126; assembly: GCF_000721265.1. GTDB lineage: Bacteria > Actinomycetota > Actinomycetes > Streptomycetales > Streptomycetaceae > Streptomyces. The sequence goes on from NZ_JOFZ01000003.1 coordinate 224,743, forward strand.
CTCGTGGGTGCCGTCCTCCCGTACGAACAGCGCGTGCCCCAGCAGGTCTTCCGGGCCTCGGGTGATCCTCGCGACCGCCGCCGCCTCCCCCGCCGCGCGGGCGGCGAGGGCTGCGGCGAAGGCGGGCCTGGCCGGTGCGTCGCGGCGCACCGGTGTGACGAGGACGTCGATGACGCCGCCGCATGTCAGCCCCACGGCGAACGCGTCCTCGTCGCTGTAGCCGAACCGCTTGAGCACGGTGGTGCCGCTCTCCAGCGACTCGACGGCCAGTTCGTACACCGCGCCTTCCACGCAGCCCCCGGAGACCGATCCGACGGCCGTGCCCGCCCCGTCGACGGCGAGCGCGGCGCCCGGCATCCGGGGCGCGCTGCCGCCGACGGCCACGACGGTGGCCACGGCGAAGTCGCGTCCCTCCCGGACCCACAGGTCCAGTTCTCCGGCGATGTCCAGCACGGCGGTCTCCTCGGGCTGTCGAGTGGCTGACGGGTGCGTTCGGCAGGCGTCAGGAGACGCCGAGCCAGGATTCGATGGGATGCAGTGCGTAGAAGACGACGAAGATCGCGGTGAGGCCCCACATGAAGGCGCCGATCTCGCGTGCCTTGCCCTGGGCGACCTTGATGGCCACGTACGAGATGGTGCCGGCGGCCACGCCCGCGGTGATCGAGTAGGTGAACGGCATCAGGACGATCGTGAGGAACGTGGGGACGGCCACGGCCCGGTCGTTCCAGTCGACGAAGCGCGCGTTCTGCATCATCATCGCGCCGATGACGACCAGGGCCGCCGCGGCGACCTCGCCGGGGACGATGCGGGTGATCGGGGTGAAGAACAGGCAGGCGGCGAAGAGCAGTCCGGTGATCACGGAGGCGAAGCCGGTGCGCGCGCCCTCTCCGACGCCCGTCGCGGACTCGACGAACACCGTCTGTCCCGAGCCGCCGACGACTCCGCCGACCACACCGCCGGTGCCGTCGATGAACAGCGCCTTGGACAGGCCGGGCATGCGGCCCTTGGAGTCGACCAGGTTGGCCTCGTTGCCGACGCCGATGATGGTGGCGATCGCGTCGAAGAAGCCGGCCAGTACCAGGGTGAACACGATCATGCCGATGGTCAGCCCGCCGACCTGTCCCCAGCCGCCGAAGCGCAGGTCGCCGAAGAGCGAGAAGTCGGGCATCGACACGGCGCTGCCGTGCAGTTCCGGCGGGCCGCTCGCCCACTGCTTCGCCCCGGCGACGCCGGTGGCGCTGAGGATGACGGCCACGACCGTTCCGGCCACGATCCCTATCAGGATCGCTCCGGGGATCCTCCTGGCCTGGAGCATGAAGATCGCGAGAAGGGTGACGGCGAAGATGAGCACGGGCCAGCCCATGAGCTGCCCCGCGGGGCCGAGCGAGAGCGGGTTGCCGCCGCTGCCGGGGTGCACGAAGCCGGCCTTCACCAGGCCGATCAGCGCGATGAACATCCCGATGCCCATCGTGATGGCGTGTTTGAGGGCGAGCGGGATGGCGTTCATCACCTTCTCGCGCAGCCCGGTCACGACGAGGAGCATGATGACGACGCCGTACATCACGCACATGCCGAACGCCTGCGGCCAGGTAGTCACGGGCACGACCTGCGTGGACACCACGCTGGAGACGGAGAGCCCGGCGGCCAGGGCGAGCGGCGCCTTGCCCACGAAGCCCATGAGCAGTGTGGTGAAGGCGGCGCCTGTCGCGGTGGCGGTGATGAGGGCCTTCTGGCCGAGCGTGTCGCCCGCGACGTCCTTGCCGGAGAGGATCAGCGGGTTGAGCAGGACGATGTAGGCCATCGCCATGAAGGTCGTGAGGCCGCCGCGGACTTCGCGCGCGACGCTGGAGTTCCTCTCGGAGATGTGGAAGTACCGGTCGAGCCAGGACCTGCCGGCCGGTGGTCGCGAGCCTTCGCCCGCGTCCTCGGCCGGGGCTGTGGCGACTTGCGAGGGGGTCATGATGCCTACTCCCAAGGTTCAAAGGGGCACCCGCGGAATACCACGGCGGAATACCGTGCGCTGTGCGGGATTTGGGATGGTGCTTGGCTGCACGACCCGGGGGACGGCCCGAGACGAACGACTGTCGAATGCTGTGCTGTGTTGTGCGATGTGGTGCGTTGTGCGGTGGTGCGCTGTGCGGTGGTGCGCTGTTGCTCCGGGCGGTGCGGGGAGGCGGAGGAAGGTGTGACGTTCCCAGCGCTTGCACCGCCCGGAGGGTTGGGGGCGCGCGTCAGGCGGCGGTGCCGGTACCCGTGAGGTGTTCCGGCCTCACCGGCGTCCTGTTGAGCGCGAGACCCGTCGCCTGCCTGATCGCGGCGAGCACCGCGGGGGTGGACGACAGGGTCGGTGCCTCGCCGGCGCCGCGCAGCCCGTAGGGAGCGTGGTCGTCGGCGAGTTCGAGCACGTCGACGGGGATCGTCGGTGTGTCGAGGATGGTGGGGATGAGGTAGTCCGTGAACGACGGGTTGCGCACCAGGCCCGTCCTGGGGTCGACGATGATCTCCTCCATGACGGCGACGCCGAGTCCCTGCGTGGTGCCGCCCTGGATCTGGCCGATCACCGACAGCGGGTTCATCGCCTTGCCGACGTCCTGGGCGACCGCCAGTTCCACCACCTTGACGAGGCCGAGCTCGGTGTCGACCTCGACCACGGCGCGGTGTGCGGCGAAGGAGTACTGCACGTGGCCGAAGCCCTGCCCGGTGCGCAGGTCGAACGGTTCGGTGGGCCGGTGGCGGAACTCCAGTTCCATGTCGACCGCCTCGCCCTCCAGGACGTCCACGAGGTCGGCGAGCACCTCGCCACCGTCGGTGACGACCTTGCCGCCTTCGAGGAGCAGTTCGGCCGTCGCCCACGCGGGATGGTACGTGCCGAACTTGCGGCGCCCGATCTCCAGTACGCGCTCGCGCACGTGCTCGCAGGTGTTCTTGACCGCGCCGCCCGTCATGTACGTCTGGCGCGACGCGGACGTGGAGCCCGCCGAGCCCACCCGGGTGTCCGCGGGGTTGATCGTGACCTGGGAGACGCCCAGCTCGGTACGGGCGATCTGGGCGTGCACGGTGATGCCGCCCTGGCCGACCTCGGCCATCGCGGTGTGCACGACCGCCACCGGTTCGCCCCCGATGACCTCGATGCGTACGCGGGCGGTCGAGTAGTCGTCGAAGCCCTCCGAGAATCCGACGTTCTTGATGCCGACCGCGTACCCGACGCCGCGTACGACGCCCTCGCCGTGCGTGGTGTTGGACAGACCGCCGGGCAGGGCGCGCACGTCGGGGGCCTCGCCCGCGGTGGTCCACTGCTGCTCCGGCGGCAGCGGCCGCGCCTTCACGCGGCGCAGCAGCTCGGCGACCGGCGCAGGCGAGTCGACGCTCTGCCCCGTCGGCATGATCGTGCCCTGGCTCATGGCGTTGCGCTGCCTGAACTCCACCGGGTCCATGTCCAGTGCCTTGGCGACCTTGTCCATCTGGGCCTCGTAGGCGAAGCACGCCTGGACCGCGCCGAAGCCGCGCATGGCGCCGCAGGGCGGGTTGTTGGTGTAGAGGGCGAACGCCTCGATGTCGACGTCGTCGACGACGTAGGGCCCGGCGGAGAGCGAGGCGGCGTTGCCGACGACGGCGGGCGACGCCGAGGCGTAGGCGCCGCCGTCGAGGACGATGCGGCACCTCATGTGTGTCAACTTGCCGTCGCGGGTGGCGCCGTGCTCGTACCACAGGCGTGCCGGGTGGCGGTGGACGTGCCCGAAGAACGACTCGAACCGGTTGTAGACGATCTTGACGGGCTTGCCGGTGCGCAGTGCGAGCAGGCAGCCGTGGATCTGCATCGACAGGTCCTCGCGGCCGCCGAACGCGCCGCCGACGCCGGACAGCGTCATCCGCACCTTCTCCGGCGGCAGCCCCAGCACCGGCGCGATCTGCCGCAGGTCGGAGTGGAGCCACTGGGTGGCCACGTACAGGTCGACGCCGCCGTCCTCGGCGGGCACGGCGAGGCCCGACTCGGGGCCGAGGAACGCCTGGTCCTGCATGCCGAAGTGGTACTCGCCCGACACGATCACATCGGCCCGTGCGGCGGCCGCGTCGGCGTCGCCGCGCACGATCGGCTGGCGGTGCACGATGTTCGGGTGCGGCACGTGCCCCGCGTGGTGGTCGTCGCGTCCCTCGTGCAGGAGCGGCGCGCCCGGCGCGGTGGCGGACGCCTCGTCGGTGACGACGGGGAGTTCGGCGTAGTCGATGCGGACCTTGGCGGCGGCGCGCCGCGCGGTCTCCGGGTGGTCGGCGGCGATCAGCGCGACGGGCTCGCCGTGGTGGCGTACGCGGCCGTGTGCGAGCACCGGGGTGTCCTGGATCTCCAGGCCGTAGTGGGTGACCCCGGTCGGCAGGTCGTCGTAGGTGAGCACGGCGTACACACCGGGGGTGGCGAGCGCCTCGGTGGTGTCGATGGAGCGGATCTCCGCGTGCGCGACGGTGGAGCGCAGGGTGTGGCCCCAGAGCATGTCCTCGTGCCACATGTCGGAGGCGTACGCGAACTCGCCGGTGACCTTGAGCGTGCCGTCGGGCCTGAGCGTCGACTCGCCGATGCCGCCCTCGGCGCCCGCGCCCTGGCGGAGTTCGCTCGGGGTGACGCGTGGTTGCTGGGGCATCAGTTCCCCTCTCCCTGGCGGGCGGCCGCGAGGCGTACCGCGTCGAGGATCTTCTCGTAGCCGGTGCACCGGCAGAGGTTTCCGGACAGCGCCTCGCGGATGTCGGCGTCCGTGGGCGACGGGTTCTGCTCCAGCATCTCGTCCGCCGCGACGAGGAGGCCCGGCGTGCAGAAGCCGCACTGGACGGCGCCCGCGTCGATGAACGCCTGCTGGACGGGCGACAGGGGCATGCCCTCGCCGGTCAGCGAGTCGGAGGCGAGGCCGGGGCGCGCCCGCCAGCGCACGGCCGCGTCCAGGGACGTGCCGCGGTGGCTGCTGCCGCCGCGCTCCGGGCCGGTGCCGCCGTCCGGTGCCGCCGCGCCGTCCGGCCCTCCGGCGGCGGCCAGTTCGCGCTCGACGGCGTAGTCGGCGAGGCCCTCGACGGTGACGACGTCGCGCCCCTCGACCTGGCCGGCCGCGACGAGGCAGGAGCACACCGGCACGCCGTCGAGGCGGACCGTGCAGGAACCGCACTCGCCCTGCTCGCAGGCGTTCTTCGAGCCGGGCAGGCCCATGCGCTCCCGCAGCACGTACAGGAGGCTCTCGCCCTCCCACACGTCGTCGGCTTCCTGCCGCCGTCCGTTGACGGTGAAGTTCACACGCATGGGTTACGCAGCTCCTTCGAGGGTGTGGGCGCCGCGGTACTGCTCCCAGGTCCAGCCGAGCTGCCTGCGGGCGAGTACACCGATCGCGTGGCGGCGGTACCGCGCGGTGCCGCGCACGTCGTCGATGGGGTTGCACGCGCCGGCGGCGAGTTCCGCGAAGCGGGCCGCGACGGAGGGCGGCAGCGGCGCGCCGCTGTCCCAGAGGCCGGCCTCTTCCAGAGCCGCGTTCAGGAACTCCTCGGCGGCCTGTGCGCGCACGGGCGTGGGCGCCGCCGAGCCGATGCCCGTCCTGACGGTGCGGCTCTCGGGGTGGAGCGCGAGGCCGAACGCGCACACGGCGATGACCATGGCGTTGCGCGTGCCGACCTTCGAGTACTGCTGGGGGCCCGTCGCCTTCTTGACGTGGACGGCCCTGATCAGCTCGTCGGGCTCCAGCGCGTTGCGCTTGACCCCGGTGTAGAAGGCGTCGATCGGGATGCGCCGGCTGCCGCGTACGGACTCGGCCTCCACCTCGGCGCCCGCGGCGAGCAGCGCGGGGTGCGCGTCCCCCGCGGGCGATGCCGTGCCGAGGTTGCCGCCGACGCCGCCGCGGTTGCGGATCTGCGGCGACGCCACGGTGTGCGAGGCGAGCGCGAGGCCGGGCAGCTCGGCGCGGAGGCAGCCCATGACGCGGGAGTACGGCACCGAGGCGCCCAGGCGCACGGTCTCGTCGCCAACCTCCCACTCGGACAGCTCGCCGACGCGGTTGAGGTCCAGCAGGTGTTCGGGCCGGCGGTGGTCGAAGTTGATCTCGACCATCACGTCCGTGCCGCCGGCGATGGGCACCGCTGCGGGGTGCGCGGCCTTGGCGGCGAGCGCTTCCTCCCAGCTGGCGGGGCGAAGGAAGTCCATGAGTGGGCTCTTTCTTCATCTTCGTGGTCGGTCGAACGGGATCCGGGGACGGCCGGGCCGGCGGGTGGTGCGCCCGCCGGGGACACTCGACTGGTGTTCATGTGCTATTCACGCTGCGTGGCCCCAGTACACAAGCCGTGCTCCGTCAGGTGCAGTCACCGAAACCATGAAGCGGTTGGCCGGTCAGCCACCGGGTCTTGTAGATTCGAACGAATCCCGGGCGGCAGGGGCCCCGTCCGCCGCACGAGCGACGAGGAAACGGCGAGGACACGATGCGGCTGCGCGCACTGCTTGACACCGAGGGGCTCGGCCTCAGGCTGCTGGGCGGCGAGCACGAGCTCGACCGGCCGGTCCGCGGCGTGATGACGACCGACCTGCGCAACCCGGGCCGCTACCTGACGGGCGGCGAGCTGGTGCTGACGGGCCTGGTGTGGCGGCGCGACAGCGCGGACTCCGAGCCGTTCGTGCGGATCCTCGCGAACGCGGGGGTGGCGGGCCTCGCGGTCGGCGAGGCCGACCTCAGCGGTATCCCCGACGACCTGGTGGCTGCCTGTGCACACCACCGGCTGCCGTTGTTCGCGGTGAACACGGCCGTGTCGTTCGCCGCCATCACCGAGCACGTGGTGCGTCAGGTGTCCGGCGAGCGGGCGGGCGACCTGGCGGCGGTCGTGGACCGGCACCGCAGGCTGATGACGGCGGGTCCCGCGGGCGGCGGCCCCGACGCGGTGCTCGACCTGCTGGGCTCCGACCTCGACCTGCGTGCGTGGGTGCTGTCCCCCACCGGGCGGCGGATCGCCGGCTCGGAGGCACCGCTCGCGGCGGACCGCGCGGCCCGCATCGCCGCCGCGCACCTGGCCGTGGCCCGCACCGGGCGCAGGGGGCCCTACCGGGTCGTCCTCGGCGCCACGACGTACGCGCTGTTCCCCGTGCGCGACCCGGCCGGCGCTTCCGGCGCTCCCAGCTCTTCCGGCGCCGCGGGCCACGGGGCTCTCGAGCCTCGGGAGGCCGCGCTGACCGAGTGGCTGCTGTGCGTGGAGGCGGACGCGGGCGACTGGCCCGCTGCCCGGCTCGACCTGCTGCAGGGCGTGACCCAGCTGATCGCGGTGGAGCGCGATCGCCGGGACGCGGCGCGCGCGGTGCGGCGCAGGCTGGCCCAGGAGATCCTCGAACTGGTGCAGGCGAGCGCGCCGCCCGCGGAGATCGCGGCCCGGCTGCGTGTCGCGGCGCCGGTGCTGCTGCCTGGCGGTGGGGCGGCGCCGAGCTGGCAGATCGTGGTGGCGAGCCTTGAGTGGTCGGGCCCGCGGGCGGCGGCGGGCAGCGCCGCCACCGTCCAGTCCGTACTGGAGGAGGCGCTCGCCACGCCCGCGGCGCCGGCCGGCCGGGGGACGGACCGGATCGCGGTGGCGCATGTCGCGGACGAGGCGATCGCGCTCGTGCCGGTCGAGCGCAACGGCGCGGACGATCCGGGGCGCGAGCACGCCGGGACGGCCTCCGGCGCTGGTCGCGAGGGCCGTGGGGCAGACCGTGGCGAAACCGCGGGAGCCACCGGTGGCGCCGGTGCTGCCGGTGGCTCCGATGCGCGGGAAGCGGCCGGGCAGCCGGCGCGCGGCCCCGGCCTGTACGCGGACGAGATCGTCGCGGCGGTGCGCGAGCCGCTCTCCGCCGGGCTCGGCGAGGACGGCAGGCTCGCGCTCGGTGTGTCCGCCGTCGTCGACTCGGCCGAAGGGCTGCGCGGGGCGCTGGAGGAGGCGCGGCACGCCCGCCGGGTCGCCGCCGCCCGTCAGGGCCGGGTCTGCGCGGCGGGCCACCACGAGCTGGCCTCGCACGTCCTCCTGCTGCCGTTCGTGCCCGACGACGTGCGGCGCGCGTTCACGGCACGGCTGCTCGACCCGCTGCGCGACTACGACCAGCGCCACCGCGCCGAGCTCATCCCCACGCTCGACGCCTTCCTCGACTGCGACGGTTCGTGGACGCGCTGCGCCTCGCGGCTGCACCTGCACGTGAACACGTTGCGCTACCGGATCGGCAGGATCGAGCAGCTGACGGGGCGTGACCTGTCGCGTCTGGAGGACAAGCTCGACTTCTACCTCGCCCTGCGGATGAGCTGACCGCGCGCCGCCCCCATAGATTGTGAAAACTTTCACCTGACCTATTGGCCCCGCGTCCCATCCGTGCTGAGATGCATCTCACATCGGGGACGACGGCGCGCAAGGGGAGGGCCACGTGGCGTACATCGCGGTGTCTGGTTCCGGAACCACTGCCGGTGACGACGCTCTCCAGACCGCGGTGTGGCGGCTGCGCTCCCGGGCCTGCTGGCTCGACGCGGCCGCCCTGCTCCTCCCCCGCGCCCGCGAGGCGGGCCCCGCGCTGCAGCGCGCCTCGCTGCTTGTGGAGCGCTGCCTCTACACGGGCGGCGGCTGGGCCGAGGCCGAGGACGCGCTGCGCACGGCCGAGGCGACCGCGCACGGTGACGAGGAGCGCGGCGCCGCCGCCTGCGAGCGCGGCCACCTCGCGTACGTGTCGACGCTGCTGCGGGTGCACGACCGCACCGACGAGGCGCACGCGGCGCTCGGGCGTGCCGCCGCGCTGCTCGAACCGCAGGCGCCCGGCCGCGCGCTCCTCGATTTCCGCAGGGGCCTGATCGCGGAGAACCTCTCCGACTCGCCGCAGTCCGCGCGTGGCGCCTACGTGCGGGCGCACGCCGCGGCGACCGACCGCGGCGACACCCTGCTGCTCTCGTCCACCTGGCGCCATCTCGCCGGTCTTGCTCTGCGCAACGGCGAGATGGCCGAGGCGAAGCACGGCTTCGCGGAGTCGCTGCGCATCCGCGAGGAGCTCGGCTACCTGGTCGGGACCGCGCCCGCGCTCGTCTCGCTCGCCGAGGCGGTGGCCGAGCCGGAGGCGCGGCGGCTGCGGGCCGAGGCGGGTCGGCTCGTGCGGCTGCTCGGCGGTGTGCCGACATGGCTCACCGGCCGGCTCGTCCCGCCGTTCCCGTTCAGTCCGCCGTCTCCGGTGTGACGCCGCCCGGCGCGTTCCCCGACGGTGATCGAGGGGGCGGAGGCGCCGGCGCGGGCGACACGGCCGTGGAGTCCGCCCCGTGCCAGGTGCGCCAGAGGGCGGCGTACGGGCCGTCGGCGGCGACGAGAGTGTCGTGCGTGCCGAGTTCGGTGATGCGGCCGTCGTCGAGCACCGCGACCCGGTCGGCGTCGTGCGCCGTGTGCAGGCGGTGCGCGATCGCGACGACCGTGCGGCCGCGCAGCACGGCGGCGAGCGCGCGTTCCGTGTGCCGTGCGCTCAGCGGGTCGAGGAGCGCGGTGGCCTCGTCGAGGACGACGGTGTGCGGGTCGGCGAGCACGACCCGCGCGAGCGCGAGCTGCTGGGCCGCCGCCCCGTCCACCGCGAGCCCGCCCGCGCCGAGCCGTGTGCCGAGGCCGCCGGGCAGCGCCGCGACCCAGTCGGCGCCGACGGCGCCGAGCGCGGCGAGCAGTTCCGCGTCCGTGGCGTCCTGTGCCGCGAGCAGCAGGTTGTCGCGGACGCTGTCGCCGAAGACGTGGTGCTCCTGGCTGACGAGCACGACGTGGCGGCGCAGTTGTTCGGGGTCCAGGCCGGCGATGGGCACGCCGCCCACGGTCACCGTGCCCTCCCGTGGTCTGTCGGCGCCGGCGAGCAGCCGCCCGAGTGTGGACTTGCCGGCGCCGGACGGGCCGATGAGCGCGAGCCGCTCGCCGGGGCGCACGGACAGCCGGACGCCGTGCAGGACGTCGGGCCCGTCCCCGTACGCGTGGCTCACCCCGGCCACCTCGATCCGGTCGCCGTCCGGTACCGGGCCGCCGCGCGCAGGTGCCGAGGGTGCGGCGGCGAGCCCCTCGACGCGCGCGAACGACGCCCGGGCGCCCTGGAGGCTCTCCAGACGCTGCAGGATCGCGTCCAGCGGCGCGGACAGCTGCCGCAGGTAGAGCGCACAGGCGACGACCGCTCCCAGGGTCACCGAGCCGTGCCGCACGAGAGCGCCGCCGGCGAGCAGCACCGCCACGACGGGCAGGACGTACGACACGTCGACGGCGGGGAAAAGGACGCTGCGCAGGAACAGCGTGCGTTCGCGAGTGCGACGCCACTCGGTGGCGACGGCCTCGGTGGCCGCCGCCCGCCGCTCCTCCAGGCCGAGCGCCTCGACCGTACGGGCGCCTGCCGCCGTGGCCGCGATCGTCTCGGCGAGCGCCGAGTGCGTCTCCCCCTGGGCCAGGTAGGCGGCGGGGGCGCGCCGCAGGTACCAGCGCGCGGCGAGCGGGACCCCCAGCAGGCACACGAGTCCAAGAACGCCGAGCGGCGGCGAGAGCAGCACCACCGCGACGATCACGAACGCCGCCTGGAGCGCGGCGATCAGCACGTCGGGGGCGATGTCCCGCAGCGCGCCCGATACGGCCGGCACATCGCTCGTGCCCCGCGCGGCCAGGTCTCCGGTGCCCGCGCGCTCGACGGCGGAGACCGGCAGGGCCAGCGCCCGCGTCACGAACTGCTCGCGGATGCGCGCCGAGGTCCGCTCGCCGAACCGGTGCCCCACGAGCCTGCCGTACCGGGTCAGCAGTGTCTGGGCGAGGGCGCAGCCGGCGATGGCCGCCGCGAGGCGGTCGACACCGGCCGTGCCGCCGCCCGCGACGACGGTGTCGACGACGCGGCCGAGCAGCCAGGGCGCGAGCAGTCCCGCGCCCGCGGCCGCGGTGTTGAGGACGAGCAGCCACGCGAAGGCGCGCACGTCCGCGCGTACGAGGCCGACGGCCGCGGCCCTGACGGCCGGCGCCGACGCCACGGGCAGCCGCCCGCCGCCGGCTGGGCCGGGCGGCGCGTTCGGGGTCACGGCTCCTCCTGCGGGTCGCGTGCGACGAGCGCGCGGTAGCGCGGATCGGCCAGCAGCTCGCGGTGCGTGCCGGTCGCGGCCACCCGCCCGTCGACGAGGTGGCACACCACGTCGGCCTGGTCGAGGACGAGGGGGGAGGTGGTGGTCACGACGGTGGTGCGCCCGGCCCGCGCTTCCCGCAGCCGGGTGGCGAGCAGTGCCTCGGTGTGTGCGTCGACGGCCGAGGTGGGTTCCACGGCGAGCAGCACCTCGGGGTCGGCGAGCAGGGCACGGGCGAGGCGCAGCCGCTGGCGCTGGCCGCCCGAGACGTTGCGCCCCATGTCGTCGAGCGGTGCGTCGAGGCCGCCGGGCAGGGCCTGGACGATGTCCTCGGCCGCCGCGGCGTGCAGGGCGCGATCGAGGGACTCGGGGTCGCGGGGTGCCCGTCCCTCCACGCCGCTGCGCAGGGTGCCGGAGAAGAGGTGGGCCTCGTTGTCCGCGACGACGATGCGCTCCCTGACGGCGGCGAGGGGCAGGGCGTCCAGCCTGATGCCTCCCCAGGTGGCGTCGGACGGGGCGAACCGCCCGAGCCGGTCGACGACGGCGGCGCTGCCCGCGGAGGGGGCGCACACCAGCGCGGTCAGCAGCCCGGGGGCCACCTCGGCTCCGGACCCCGGGTCGTACAGCGCGGCGGGGCCCGCGGGCGGCGCGGCCGGGCAGCCGGCCTTGTCGGCGTCGTCGGGCGTGAGGCGGAGGAAGCGCACGATGCGGCGTGCGGCGACCAGGCCCTCACTGACCTCGTGGCCGCCCTCGATGAAGAACGACACCGGCACGGCGAGCACGGCGACGTAACCGTAGACGGCGACCAGGTCGCCGACGCTGATCGTGCCCTGCGCCGCGGCCCTGGCGGCCAGCCACACCACCACGGCGAGGAAGAGCGCGGGCAGGCCCGCGCCGGCCGCGTCCACCCAGCTGGTGAGGGACGCCACGCGGTAGCCCTCCGCCAGGAGTTCGCGCGACTCGCGCCGGTGGCGCGCGGCGTAGGCCTCCTTGCCGCCGAGTCCCCCGAGCACCCGCAGCCCGGCGGCCAGGTCGGCAACCCGCGCCGCCACCCGGCCCTGCTGCTCGCGGTAGGCGGTCAGCGGCGCTTGGAGCCGGCGCAGGAGCGGGCCGATGACGAGCGCGAGCACCGGCACGCCGAGCAGCACGACGAACGCGAGCGGCGGCGAGAGCGAGAGCAGCACGGCGGCGACCGCCAGGCAGCAGAGCACGGCACCCACGCCGGGCCCGACGACCGACATGGCCGTCGCCACCGCGGCGACGTCGCCGATGCCGATCGTGAGGACCTCGCCCGCGGTGACGCGGTGCGGCAGCGAGGCGCCGAGCCGCAGCACCTGCCGGGTGACGGCCCGTACGGTGCGCAGTGCGGCGTCGTTGCGGATCTTCGTCATGGTGCGGTGGCGCATGATCGACAGCCAGGCCAGCAGCAGGCCGGTGGCGAGCACGGCACCCGCCCAGCCGAGCAGCGCCCGGCCGCCGCCCGCGCGCAGCCCGTCGTCGACGGCCCTGGACAGCAGGTAGGGCGGCAGCGCGAGGAGCACCGTCCAGCTGCCGCCGAGCAGCGCGGCGAGCGCGGCGCGGCGGCGTTGGCTCACGACCAGCCACCACAGGAAGCGCACGGGACCCCGGTGTTCGGCAGGCTCGGCGGCCTCGGCGGGCGCGGGTCTGACGGCCATCCGCAGGACGCTAGCAAGTGTGCCCGCCCACCCGGCGCCGGGGGCGAGGCGCGCGTGCATCAGACGCGGCGGGTGCCGTTCGCGCCCGCGAAGTGGTCGCGTACGAGGGCGGCGACGGCGGGCAGGTCGTGCGCGGCGAGCGCGTCGAGCAGCGCGGTGTGCTCGGCCGCGTCGGCGAGCAGGTCGGCGCGGCGTGCGCCGTTCGCCGCGCCGGGCGGCCACTGGGAGCGCCGGTGCAGGTCGTCGGCGACGAGCACGAGCTGCCGGTTGCCGCCGAGGGAGAGCAGCGAGCGGTGGAACGCCCGGTCGAGCTCCAGGTAGGCGGCCCCGTCCCCCGCGACCGCGGCGGCGGCCGCCCGCTCGGCATGCGGGCGCAGCCGCGCCCAGCGCTCGGCGGGCTCGTCGCGGGCGAGACGCAGCATGACGGGCACCTCGATCATGGCCCGCACCTCGGCGAGCTCCGCGAGCTCACGCGCGTCGCGCTGCGCTATCCGGTAGCCGCGGTTGGGCACGACGTCCACGCTGCCCTCTGCCGCGAGCCGCTGCATGGCCTCGCGCACGGGGGTCGCGGAGACGCGGAACCGCTCGCCGAGCGCGGGCGCGGAGTAGACCTGGCCGGGGACGAGTTCGCCCTCGGCCAGGGCGGTGCGCAGGGCGTCGAGCACCTGGCCGCGCACGGAGTGCCGGCGTATCTGGACGGGCACCTGCGGCGCCTCGTGAAGGCCGGCGTACGTGGCCGGCTCCCGGCCGGCGCCGGGATCGTCGCCCTGCTCCACTCGCCCTCACCCCCGCCGTACCGGCCCGCCTCCATCGCGCTGCCACTTTAGGGGGTGCCCCCGAACGGGTGGCCGCCGTAGCGGTACAGGGACGGTCGGGTAAGGTAAGGCTTACCTGCAAACGATCGCGATTCGGTGGTTGCCTGCATGCCCCTCTCACCTGCGCCGACCGGCGTCCTCGTCCCTGCCCGCTCCTTCGCCGACGTCTACCGCCGGCTTGCCGATGTGTTCCCCACCCTCCGGGTCGACGTGCGGGACTGCGGGGAGGGGCCACGTACGGGGGACGGCTGGCTGACCGCCGAGGAGCTGGTGCGTGGCGGCCCCGCGTTCGAGGCGTTCCTCGGCCGCGACGAGGAGCAGATCGCGCGCGACTGGGGACGCGCGGCGCGGCCCGACGTCATCGCGAGCATGGCGCTGCACCGCTACGCGTGGCCGGCCTGCCTGCTGTTCACGCTGCCCTGGTTCCTCGCCCGCAGGGTCCCGAGGATCCCCGTCGGCGCGCTCTCCTTCCCGCGCGGGCTCGGCCGGATGTCCGTGGGCCTCGGCGAGTTCGCCTGCCTCCCCGACGACCCGGCGGCCGCCTCGCCCGGCGCCCGCGTGGTCGCGGACGAGGAGGCGCTGCGCGCCGAGGTGCGCGCGGCGGTCGCCGAGCACCTCGCTCCCGTCCTGGGCACGTTCGGGCCGCGGATGCGGCGGCGCGGGCGCGCCCTGTGGGGCATGGCGACGGACGAGATCGTCGAGGGGCTGTGGTACGTCGGCCACCTGCTGGGCGAGGAGGAGCGCGCCGTGGACGAGCTGAGGCTGCTGCTGCCCGAGCCGGTCGCGCCGTACGCCGGGTCCGCCGCGTTCCGCGAGCTCACCGTGCGGGACGGGCAGAGTGTGCCGACCCGTGATCGGGTGACGTGCTGCCTGTTCTACACTCTGCGTCCTGACAGCACGTGTGCCACCTGTCCACGTACGTGTGACAGCGAACGCGCGCGCAAGCTGAGTGACGCCGGCTGACGGAACCTCCACGGGGCTCCCCACGGAACTGACGGTGCGTCACCCGGCGTCCCTCACCACCCCGAAGAGTGATATTAATCGAACATGACAGCCGGTCACCGAACGGCAGTGCTCACTGAACACGCCTTTATGCGTATTGTGACGCCTCGTTGGCGTGCAGTTGTCCCGAAAGCACCTGAGGGACACCACGCTTGCGCCACTATGGCGCCCGTCTCTTCCTCCTGCGATGCAAGGACCACCGCATGCGACTGACCGACATATCGCTGAACTGGCTGCTCCCCGGCGGCGTGCTGCTCGTCGGGGTCCTGGTGGCGGTGGCCCTCATGACGCGCAAGCGCACCGGCAAGGCCACGACGGAGGACTCCTGGGAGCGCAGCGAGGAGCGCCGCAGGCGCAAGGAGACGGTCTACGGCATCGCCTCGTACGCGCTGCTCTTCTGCTGTGCCGCGGTGGCGGCGGCGCTGTCCTTCCACGGCCTGGTGGGCTTCGGCCAGGAGAACCTGAACCTGTCGGGCGGCTGGGAGTACCTGGTGCCCTTCGGGCTCGACGGCGCGGCGATGTTCTGCTCCGTCCTCGCCGTGCGCGAAGCCAGCCACGGGGACGCGGCCCTCGGCTCGCGCCTGCTGGTGTGGCTGTTCGCCGGGGCGGCAGCCTGGTTCAACTGGGTGCACGCGCCGCGCGGCATGGGCCACGCGGGCGCGCCGCAGTTCTTCTCCGGGATGTCGCTCTCCGCTGCGATCCTCTTCGACCGCGCGCTGAAGCAGACGCGCCGCGCGGCGCTGCGGGAGCAGGGCCTCGTACCGCGTCCGCTGCCGCAGATCCGCATCGTGCGGTGGCTGCGCGCACCCCGGGAGACATTCGGCGCCTGGTCGCTGATGCTCCTGGAGGGCGTCCGCACGCTGGACGAGGCGGTCGAGGAGGTCCGCGAGGACAAGCGGCAGAAGGAGCAGACGAAGTACCACAGGCGCGAGCAGGGCAAGTTGGACCGGGCGCAGATCAAGGCGCTCAACCGGCAGCACCGTTCGTGGCCGAGGGGCGGTGGCGGCGGCCGCCAGGTCCCGGCGCTCGGCGCGCCCGGCGGAACACAGCAGAACGCCGTCGCGTCGACCGCGGAGCCCGCGCTGGCCACGCTGCACGAGCAGGAACCGGCGCCGCAGGGGCGGCCCCCGCTCGAGCCCGTCAAGAACGCGGCCGAGGCCCAGGCAGTTGCCCCGAGGACGGTGGACCTCACCGCGGAGGACGACACCCAGGCGCTGCCGCGTCTGGATTCGCTGGAGCGCAAACTGGCCGATCTGGAACAGCAGTTCGGCTGACGAAGCAAGACGGCGATGGGCCGGTGCGACGCCCTGGGGCTTCGCACCGGCCCATCGCCGTTTCCGCGTGAGCACATCCGGGAACCCGATCGGGCGCTTCGACGGACAGTAGGTGACCACTGCCCGATTCTGCGAGGGAAGTCCATGAGATCTGACAGAGGCGACAAGTGACCGCCTCCCCGGATGTCGATGTCCGTGATGCGTCGGGCTCGGATCGACCCGAGTCCGACGCATCGGTGATCGAGAGATCCTGGGACGAGCCGGAAGCGTTCTCCGTCCTGTTCGACCGCTACGCCGAGGACATCCACCGGTACGCGGCAGGACGAGTCGGCGCGGAGGTCGCCGACGACCTGATGGCCGAGGTGTTCGTGGTCGCCTTCCAGCGGCGGCGGCGATACGACGTGTCCAGGCCCCAGGCGCGCCCGTGGCTGTACGGAATCGCCATCCGTCTCGTCCACGACCACCGGCGGACCGAGGCGCGCCACTGGCGGGCGCTGGCACGTGTCGCCGCGACCGTACCCGCCGGGGAAGCCGGCGAGGCCGACCCGGTGGCGGAGCAGGTCGCCGCCAGGGTCTGTGCGCAGAGCGCCCGCGGCCCGCTGGCGGCGGCTCTGGCGAAGTTGCCGGTCCGCTACCGGGACGTGGTGCTGGTCATCGCCTGGGGCGATCTCGACTACGCGGAGGCCGCCGAGGCGCTGGGCATACCGGTGGGCACCGTGCGCTCCCGGCTTCACCGGGCCCGCCGCCGGTTGCGCGACGCCCTGGGCGGGGCGAATCCCACCACGACAGCAGAAGAAACTGCAGAGCACTAGGAGCCTGATGATGGACGACTTCGTCGCATTGCGCGAACTGGCTGCTGATACACGTCCGTTGACGGACGCCGCCCGCCGCGCCGCCCGGGATCGCCTGGACCGGGCCATGGCCGGCGAGGACGGCAGCGCAGTGGCGCCCGGGCTGCCCAGACGCCGGCTCATCCGCTTCGCGGTGGCCGCAACCGTCGCCGCCGGAGCCGGCGGCACCGCCGTGGTGGCATCGACTCGTGGCGGGAGCCCGCACGCCCGGCCCATCCACGCCGCCGACGTGGTAGAAGTGCTGCACCACGCCGCGAGCAGGAGCCGTGCGGACAGCAAGCGGCTGCCGATCCCGCGTGACGACCAGTACTTCTACATGAAGACCTTCACCGAGCACACGGCCGTCAAGGACGGGAAGAAGCAGACTTGGACCGACGAGAGCTGGATGTCGGTCGACGGCTCCAAGCCCTCACGGCGGGAGGAGTTCGGCAAGGTCCATATGGATCCTCCGCTCGGCAAGCACGAGGTGGCATCTCCGCCGACCCGCTACTCCGAGTTGAAGAAGTGGCCGACCGACCCCGACAAGCTCCTCACCTGGCTCGGCTACGGCCAGAAGGTCCTGCAGCCCGACAACGCGACCCCGAAGATGGATTCCGGCTCGATCGCCTACTTCCAGGCCTGGTTGCTGCTGAAGGGACCACGCGTCCTGCCGCCAGGGTTGCAGGCCGCCACGTTCGAAGCACTCGCGAAGCTGCCCCGCATCCGCATCGGCCACGACACGGTGGACGTTCTCGGCCGGCACGGAATCAGCGTGTCCTACCCGGGCCGGAGCGCCAGTATCATTCTGGACTCCTCGACATACGGCTACCTGGGCGCGCGCGACGTCGGCATCCATCGGGTACGCGTCAACGGCCATTGGAAGTGGGAGCCTTACTACACCTCGATGACGGCCAGGGAAGCCCTCGGCGTGGTCGACCGGATCGGCCAGCGGCCCTAGACCCATCTCCCGCGGGGGAACAGGCAGGCGCCGCGGAACCCGCACAAGGGTTCCGCGGCGCCTCGCTGTCAGGGCGGCCGGGCCGTCACGGTCCCGAGGTGAGGTACTGCGTCATGGTGCCGTTGGTGACCTGGCCACCCGAGTCGTTGATGATGTGCCGGATGGTTCCGTCGCCCCCGAGTGACACGGTGACCATGTCGTGGAAGGACGATCCGCTGCTCGGCACTTCGATGGCGTGGTCGGCCACCACCGACGGGTTGGTGCTCATGAAGCAGTACACGCCGAGCCCCCACGCCTGGTGGGAGGTCACCGAGTCGGCCACCTTGTAGGAGGCGTAGCCGTTGATGCCGCCGCCGGGGGTCCAGTCGGCGTTGCTGGGCACGTCGTAGGGCATCTCGGACTGGTAGAAGTAGGTGCGTCCGCCATTGCCGTTCCACACCACCTGGTACTTCTGGTAGTGCTCGACGGCCAGCCCGTACATGGTGACGTCGTCGCCGTTGACCACCAGGCCGTTGGCCGCCGTGTTGGTGTTCCAGCCGACGGTGCCGCCGTTGCCGTGGTCCGCGCGCCAGATCCACAGGTCGCTGCCGATGGTGTTGTCGCTGTTGACCACCAGTGAACGGGTGGCTTTCCCGGCCACGTCGCCGCCGACCCGGAAGAACACGTCCTGGAGGGTCGTCGGGTCGGTGGCGTGGTCGGCGGAGGAGCCGGACGGGCCGATCCGCACCAGTGCGTCGCTGTTGGTGGTGCCCGCGCTGACGATGAGCCCGGCGATGTCGATGCCGCCCACGTCGGCGGTGGTGATCGCGGTGACGCCGTTGTCGGGCATCAGCGTGGCGAGGCCGAGGCCGAGCACCACCGTGTCCGGGCGGGTGATGTCGAGCGGGGCGTCCAGGTGGTAGATGCCCGGCGTGAACAGCAGGTTCTTGCCCGCGGCGAGCGCCGCGTTGATGGTGGTGGCGGTGTCGCCCGCCTTGACCACGTAGAACTTGGTGATCGGGATCGAGGTGCCCGGGGTGCTGCCGCCGGTCCAGTCGGGGCCTGTGGCATTGGTGCGCAGGGAGGGGACCATGACGTTGTACAGGCCGGTGGAGTCCGTGTAGAGGTAGGGCTTCTCCTTCACCGTGGGCGAGTGGTCCACGGTGGTGTAGGTCGGGAAGGACTGCCCGGGGGCGCCGTTGTCGCCGACGAAGACCATGTTCCAGTTGGAGCCGGCCCAACTGCCCATGGACGTGTCCTGGGTCAGGAACTGCTGCTGGGTGCCGGAGTTGATCTGGCCGGAGACCCGCGAGTCACCGATGAAGCCGCCCGAGGACCAGTTGCTCGTGCTGTTCCCCGATGAGACGTCGTCAAGCACCATGTTGCCGTGGACGTCGACCCTGCGGAAGGGGTCGGCCTGCGAGACGGCGTACTCCAGCCGGCCGGAGCTGGGCGTGTCGGACAGGTTCTCGACGTCGCGCCAGAAGTTCTGGGTGGCATTGCCGCCGGACCATCCGGCGTTGACGTGGATGCCGGCACCGGTCAGCGAGACGTCGTCCGGGTTGGCGCCGAGGCCCGCCACCTGGGTGTAGAAACCCACCGGGACATCCACGTCGTAGCTGCCCGGCTTGAACAGCAGTGCGTAGCGGTTCCCGCCGAACTGGTCGGACTCCTGGGAGTCGTACACGGAGTCGATCGCCGACTGGATCGACGAGGAGGACATCGACGGGTCGAAGACCTTGACGTTGGGCCCGAGGTCGGGGTTGTCCGGATTGCTCGGCGGTGTGGTGCCACCGCCTCCGGTCGCATTCAGCGAGAACGACTGCGCCGACGTGCCGTTGCAGGTGTACTGCTGGAGCTGCACTGCGTCCGCCGTCGAGGCGCCGGGCACGTCGAGGCACTTGCCGCTGTTGTGGTTGACGAAGTGGTACGCGCCGCTGCTCTCCTGGACCGGCTGCCACTCCTGGCTGCTCCAGCCGCCGTTGGACCACAGATGGATCTTCGCGCCGTCGGCGGTGGAGGGGCCGTCCACATCGACGGCGGGCTGGGAGCCGTTCTGGTTGACGATCGTGTAGTACCCGGAGTCGGCCGCGGGGTGCAGTTGCCACTCCTGGGCACTGGTGCCGTTGCAGGTGTACTGCTGGACGGCGGTGCCGTTCGCGGTGGCGGCGGCCGCGGCATCGACACACTTGCCGCTGTTCGCGGCCACCAGGGTGTACCAGGTGGAGGGCGACACGGCCGCGTGCGCGCTGGGGGCGCCCATGGTCGAGAGCGCCGCTGCCAGCAGCGCCGCGACCGTGCCGGGGCCGACCACGCGACGCGCCGTCCGGCGCAGTCTCGGGAAACGTCTCATGGGGGGCTTTCCCTTCGAAGGGAACATGACTCTGCAGCAGCCGATTTCAAGAACTGGCCGGTTCGAACGCCCGGCCTCTCGGCGATGCGTGACTTCTTGAAGGAAGCAGAGCAGTTGAGGTCGTGTCAAGGCTTCTGCCAGGGGCCGCACAGCAGCCGGATGGAGCCGGATCGACCGCAGCCGCCTCTTCGTTAGTAAACTTTCCTTACCCATATCTTGACGTCATGTCATGAACGGACTCAGACTCCGGCTGTTCGGCTGAGACACCCCACACTGTCGGCCCCCTCGGAGTCGTTCATGAGAATCAGAGACGGTATCGCCGCGATCGCGGCCCTCGGCACAGCCGCCGGCGGCTTCCTCCTCGGCGGTGCCGCAAGCGCCGAGGCGGCGAGCCCGGCCCTTCCCGCCCACTTCGCCGCCCCCTATCTGCAGATCGACGGCAGCACCGCCAACGACATGGCCGCCGACAGGAACGCCACCGGCCTGAGCCACTACACCCTGGCGTTCCTCATCCCGCGCTCCGGCTGTACCCCCTACTGGGAGGCCAGTGGTGACGGGATCGGCGCCTACACCTCCCAGATCAACGCGCTCAAGGCCGCGGGCGGCGACGTGATCATCTCCTCGGGCGGCGCCGAGGGCGGCGAACTCGCCGAGACGTGCACCTCGGTCTCCTCGCTGACCGCCGCCTATGCCGACATCGTCAACACCTACGGGGTCACCCGCCTCGACTTCGACATCGAGGGCGGCACACTGGACGACACCGCGGCCAACCAGCGCCGCAACCAGGCCCTGGCCGCGCTCCAGCGGCAGGACCCCTCCGTCCAGGTCTCCTACACCCTCGCCGTCAACCCCGACGGGCTGCCCGGCAAGCAGTACGACCTGCTGACCGACGCCAAGAACAAGGGCGTCGACGTGAGTGCCGTCAACATCATGACCATGGACTTCGGCGACGGCCAGAACGCACTCGACGACGCCCTGTCCGCCGCTCGCGGCACCGCGAGCCAGCTCGCCGGCCTGTACTCCGTCTCCACCTCGGCCGCCTACGGCCGCATCGGTATCACACCGATCGCCGGCCAGAACGACGACAACGAGTACTTCTCGCAGTCCGACGCCCAGACCCTGGAGTCCTTCGCCGCCACCAACGGTGTGCAGTACCTGTCCTTCTGGGAGGTCGACCAGTACGACAAGCCCGCCGGGTACGCCTACTCCCGCATCTTCGGCAAGCTCGCCGGCGGTGGCGGCACCACGCCTCCTTCGGGCGGAGCCACCGGCCGGATCACCGGCTACGGCGGCAAGTGCGTGGACGTGGCAGGTGCGAGCGACGCGAACGGTGCGGCGGTGCAGCTGTACGACTGCAACGGGACCGGCGCGCAGTCGTGGACGGTCGCTTCGGACGGCACACTCCGGGCGCTGGGCAAGTGCATGGACGTGACGGCGGCAGGCACCGCCAACGGCGCGCAGGTGCAGCTCTACGACTGCAACGGCACGGACGCGCAGGTCTGGCGGCACCAGTCCGACGGTGAGCTGGTCAATCCGGCGTCGGGCAAGTGCCTGGACGCCACGGGGCCCTCTTCCGCCAACGGCACCCGGCTGCAGATCTGGACCTGCTACGACAGCGCGAACCAGCAGTGGAACCTGCCTGGTTGAGCCTGCGGGGGGCCGGCCGGCGTCACGGCCGGCCCCCACGGCGCGGCCCGCCCGGCGGCGGGTCGCACACGCACGCTCAGGGGCGTGGGACGTTGCGCAGGTTCGCGCGTGCCATCTGCACCATCCTGCCCACCCCGCCGTCGAGCACGATCTTGCTCGCGGACAGCGCGAACCCGGTCACCATCTCGGCGCTGATCTTCGGCGGAATGGACAGGGCGTTGGGGTCGGTGACGACGTCGACGAGCGCAGGACCCTTGTGCCTGAACGCGTCCTTGAGCGCCTTGGGCAGGTCCTTGGGCTTCTCGACGCGCACGCCGTAGGCGCCGGCCGCCGTGGCGATCGCCGCGAAGTCGGGGTTGCGGTTGGTCGTGCCGTACGACGGAAGACCCGACACCAGCATCTCCAACTCGACCATCCCGAGCGCCGAGTTGTCGAACAGCACGACCTTCACCGGCAGGTCGTGCTGGACGAGTGTCAGGAAGTCCCCCATCAGCATGGAGAACCCGCCGTCGCCCGACATCGACACGATCTGCCGGTGCCTGTCGATGAACTGGGCGCCGATGGCCTGCGGCAGCGCGTTGGCCATGGAACCGTGGCTGAACGAACCGATGACCCGGCGGCGGCCGTTGGGGGTGAGGTAGCGCGCCGCCCAGACGTTGCACATGCCGGTGTCGACCGTGAAGACGGCGTCGTCGTCCGCCACCTCGTCCAGCACGGACGCCACGTACTCGGGGTGGATCGGCACGTGCCTTTCCACCTTGCGGGTGTACGCCTTGACGACGCCCTCCAGCGCGTCGGCGTGCCGCTTGAGCATCCTGTCGAGGAAGCGCCGGCTCTTCTTCTCCGCGACCTTCGGGGTCAGCGCGGTCAGCGTCTCGCGCACGTCGCCCCAGACCGCGAGGTCGAGCTTGGAGCGCCGGCCGAGGTGTTCCGGGCGGATGTCCACCTGGGCGATCTTCACGTCGGTGGGCAGGAAGGCGTTGTACGGGAAGTCGGTGCCGAGCAGGATCAGCAGGTCGCACTCGTGGGTGGCCTCGTAGGCGGCCCCGTACCCGAGGAGCCCGCTCATCCCCACGTCATAGGGGTTGTCGTACTGGATCCACTCCTTGCCCCTGAGGGCGTGCCCCACGGGCGACTTGACCTTCTCGGCGAACTCCATCACCTCGGCGTGCGCGCCGGCCGTGCCGCTGCCGCAGAAGAGGGTGACCCGGTCGGCCCCGTCCACCAGGCGGGCGAGCTTGTCGATCTCCGCCTCTCCCGGGCGTACGGAGGGGCGCCCGGTGACCAGGGCGTGCTCCGGGGCGCGGTCCGGGGCGGGCGCCGCGGCGATGTCGCCGGGAAGCGTCACCACGCTGACGCCCTGCCGTCCGACCGCGTGCTGGATCGCGGTCTGCAGGACCCTGGGCATCTGGCGCGGGTTGGAGATCATCTCGTTGTAGTGGCTGCACTCCTCGAAGAGCGCCGAGGGGTGCGTCTCCTGGAAGTAGCTCGTGCCGATCTCGGCCGACGGGATGTGCGAGGCGAGCGCGAGCACGGGCGCCATCGAACGGTGCGCGTCGTAGAGGCCGTTGATGAGGTGGAGGTTGCCGGGCCCGCAGGAGCCGGCGCACGCCGCGAGCTTGCCGGTGATCTGCGCCTCGGCGCCCGCGGCGAAGGCGGCGGCCTCCTCGTGGCGCACGTGGACCCAGTCGATACCGGCGGTGCGCCGGATGGCGTCGACGACGGGGTTCAGGCTGTCGCCCACCACCCCGTACATGCGCTCGACGCCCGCTTTGACGAGGATCTCCACGAACTGCTCGGCGACGTTCTGCTTGGCCATGCCTGCGCGCCTTTCCCTGCGGCGAGTACCTGCTCTGTCGGGTGGACGTGGGACGTGGTGCCCGTGGTGTCCGTGATGGGGATTCCATCAAACACACGCACGAGGACGTTACGCCTCCCAGACCGCGGCCGCCGTGCGGTCGTCGGCGTACCCCTTGACGCGCAGCTGCACGTCGGCGAGGAACTCCACCAGGGCCGGAGCCTCGGGTGACGACCAGCGCGCCGAGAGCGCCCCGGCGAGCCCTGGCTCGCCCCGCAGCGGCTCCGCGAGCCCGTCGCTGCACAGCAGCAGCATGTCGCCCGGGTTCGCCCGCGACGCGTGGAAGCGGAACGGCTGCGCCGGAGGTGCCAGGGGTCCCTCGACGAAGGGCGGGCGGGGCTGCGGGATGTCGAAGTCGATGGTGAGGCCCGCGTCGTCGGGCGCCTCCCACCGGCCGCCGTCCGGGCTGTGCCCTTCGTCGGGCGCTCCGGGCGCCACCGTGTCGGCGGCGGTCGGCAGGCCCGGCTCCAGGTCCTCCCACTCGTGGTCGCGCAGGCGGAACAGGCCGCCCGTGCCGACGCCGAAGAACACCCGCAGCCGGGCCCTGGGGTCGGCCGGCAGCAGGAGGCAGCGCATTGCGGCGCAGTACGCGGCCTCGTCGAGGCCGAGCTCGGCGGCGCGGGCGCGCAGCTTGCCGTACGTACGGTCGGTGAGCCTGTGCAGCCCCGACGCGAGGGCGTCCGTGCGGCCGTCCTTCATATCCTCGGCGAGGCGGAGGTGGCTGCGGCCCACGGCCTCGCCGATCCAGCTGCAGGCGTCGGCGGCGGCGCGGTGCGCGCCCTCGGCCGCGCGGGCGCCCGTCGCGACGACCACGAGCACCAGGGCGTCGGCGCCCGCGCCGAACCGCGCGGTGACGAGCGCGTCCCGCCGCGGCTCGCCGCGATAGCGCGCCGAGTCCCCGCGCACCGAGGCGGCCCGCAGCGTGCAGGTCCCGTAGCGCGCCCCGTCCAGCACGCTGTCCGGCACGAGCCGCCCGATCTCCTGGGGTGAGGCGAGCGGCAGGGCAGTGGGCTCGGGGTCGTACGTCGGCGGCCTGAACCCGACGAAGCCGACCCGCGGCCGCGGGGAGCCGCTCGCGACCGGCTCGTCGCCGGCTGCGGGCGGCAGCGGGACGTCAGGGGCCTCCGCGGGTGCGCCGGGCGGCGCGTCGCGAACCGGTTCCCGGCGCGGCAGCGGCGGGGCCGCCTGCCCGGGCTCCTGCCCGGGCCCGGGCGCCGGCTCCGGCGCGGGATCGCACTCCGGCTCGGAGCCGGCTTCCAGGCCCGGTTCCGGTCCTGACACGCCCCCCTCCTGCGAGCCGGCGATCCACTTCGGGGCGAGACCTGACGCCGGCTCGGGCCCGGGCCGAGATTCCGGTTCGGGCCGACGCGGCGGCTCCGGCGCGAGGCCGAGCCCCGACCCGGGGGCAGACTCAGGGCCGGGACGGGACGGCTCCGACCGAAGCCGAGGGTGCGACCCCGACTCAGGCTCCGGCTCGGGACCTGGCCCCCGCACGGGGCGAGGCAGCGGCCCCGGCCGGCGTTCCTGCCGCGGCGCGTCAGCCCCTTCCGGGGCGGGATCCGACATCTGCCAGGGCCCAGGCCACGGTTCCGGACGTGACGGCGGCTCCGGCGCGAGGCCTCGCCCCGACTCAGGATCGGCTTCCGAGCCGGGACGAGGCAGTTCCGGCCCAGGCCGAGGATGCGGCCCCGACTCCGGCTCCGGCTCGGGACCTGGCCCCCGCACGGGGCGAGGCGGCGGCCCCGGCGCGGCCCCGCGCCCCGGCTCGGGGACGGGTTCCGGGCCAGGGCCGGACGGTCCTGGCCCGGACTCAGGGTGCGGGCCCGGCGGCCGCTCCGGGGCCGGCTCGTACCGGGAGTCCGGCTCGGGTCCTCGCTGCGGGGCCGGACCGGGCCGCGGGCCCGCGCCGGGGCCGGACTGCGGTTCAGACGGCGGTTGCGGCACGGACCCCGGTGACGGCGGTCGGTCCCGCTCCGGCGTGCGGCTCGGCTCCGTCGTGCCGTCCGGTGCGGCGGGAGGGGGTGGCTGGCCCGCGGCGCCGGGTCGCTGCGGGGCGGGCTCTTCCCACCAGGCTCTCGGGCGCCCCCGGGGCGCCTGTGCGGGGGCCGCGACCGCGTGCGCCGCCGACGCGAACCTGTCCTCCAGCGTGTCGTCGGCCGCCTGGGGCTCGGCGCCGGCACCCGCGCCCGTGTCCGTCGAGCCCTGGTCGTACAGGCGGCTCCACCAGTCGTCGTCAGCGGATGGGCCGGGTCGCTCCCCCTGCTTGCTCATGCCCCTAATCCTCGACCGCGCACGGCGCGCGAAAACGGGCATGGGGAAAATGAGGACCGGCCGGTGCGCGGGGGCGCGTGCGTGGGCGCGGCGAGGGCCGTCGTCACGCCCGGCGCCCGGCCGCGGCCGGCCGGTCGAAGTCCGCCGTCGCACCCCCACCCCCCACGGGAAGGACGCGCGGCAGACACTTCGGAGGGGCATATGACCGTGGTACACAGCTGCTCCGACCCCGCCCACCTTGGCAGAGTTACCGGCTGTACAGGCACGATGTATGCGGCGGCTTTACGCCGTGGCCGTTTTCCGCCACCGCCGTAAGGCCGCCGGAGGACGAACGCAGAAACTGGGGAGGGATCCGCGTGCTCGGTGCCATAGGACTCGACGGGGAGCAGGAGACCGCGTACCGCGCGCTGGTGGCGATCGGTGCGGCGGACGCCGCGGAGCTCGCCGGCCGGCTCGCGCTGCCCGAGCGCGACATCGAGACGGCCCTGCGCCGGCTGGAGCGGCACGGGCTGGCAGCTCAGTCGCCGGCGCGTGCGGGCCGCTGGGTCGCGGCACCGCCGTCCCTGGCGCTCGGCGCGCTGCTGACCCAGCACCGCCACGAGCTTGAGCAGGCCGAGCTCGCGGCCGTCCTGCTCGCCGAGGAGTACCGCTCCGAGGCCGCGGAGCCGGCCATCCACGAACTCGTCGAGGTCGTGACCGGCGCGAGCGCCGTCTCGCACCGCTTCCTGCAGCTGCAGCTCGGCGCCGCAGAGGAGGTGTGCGCCCTGGTCACCGGCACCCCGGTCGCAGTGACCGGCCGGGACAACAAGGCCGAGGAGACGGCGGCGACGCGCGGTGTCCGCTACCGCGTCGTCATCGAACGCGAGGTGCTGGCGACGCCCGGCGGCGTCGAGGAGCTCGGCACGGCCCTGGACCGCGAGGAGCTGGTGCGGGTCGCCGACCACGTGCCGACGAAGCTGGTGGTGGCGGACCGCGACGTCGGCATGGTGCCGCTGACCGGCCCGTCCGCGCAACCATCCGCGGAACCGTCCGCGCTGGTCGTGCACGGGAGCGGGCTGCTCGACTCCCTGCGCGCGCTCTTCGAGTCCGTGTGGCGCGAGTCCATGCCGCTGGCGCTGGACGCGAACGGCGCGGTGCTGGCGAGCACCCTTCCGCAGCCGGACGGCACGGACCTGCGCGTGCTGTCGCTGCTGCTGGCCGGGATGACCGACGCGAGTGTGGCCAAACAGCTCGACCTCGGGCTGCGGACGGTGCAGCGGCGCGTGAGGGGGCTGATGGAGCTGAGCGGGGCGACCACGCGGCTCCAGCTCGGCTGGCACGCGTACGAGCGGGGCTGGGTGGCACGCGAGGCACGGCGCTGACCTGGGACGGCGACGGCCCGGCGGCCGCTTAGCGGGATCGGCGGACGTCCTGCACGCTTGGCTCATGGACGTGTGGCAGCTGGTGCTGGTCGGCCTGGTGATGCTGCTCGGCCTTCTCGCGGTGCTGGTGCCCGGCGCGCCGGGGCCCGCGATCCTGTGGGCCGCCGTGGCGTGGTGGGCGCTGTCGGACCGGTCCACGTCCGCGTGGGTGGTGCTGCTGGCGGCGACGGCCCTGCTTGTGCTGAACGTCGTGCTCAGACCGCTCCTGCCCTCGCGCCGCAGGGCGGCGCCCCGGCAGAGCCTTGCGATGGGCGGGGTCGCGGCGATGGTGGGCTTCTTCGTCGTGCCGGTGGTGGGCGGCGTCGCCGGGTTCGTGGGGGGTCTCTACGAGGCGGAGCGCAAGCGCCTCGGCAACCGCCCGGACGGCTGGGCCTCCACGCGCAGGCTGATGCGTGGGTCCGCGGCGCCCCTTCTCGTGGAGCTGATGACGTGCCTCCTGACGGTGGGCGCCTGGATCGGGGCGCTCGTCTGGGCGTGAGGACGCCACCCGCTTGGGCGCGGCGTCCACGACACGCGCGGCGCGCCACCCTGCCATACCCTCACAAGGAGGGGCACAGCACAGCATCACTCGTCAATCGGATGTATCGCCGGATCAGAGGGATCGCCATGGCCGAGATCTCCGCCGCCGCGGCCCACGGCGCGGACCACCGCATCGATCTGGTGGTGCGCGACTCCGACGTGCACACCCTGGACGCCGGCAGGCCGCGTGCCTCGGCGTTCGCCGTGCGCGACGGCCGCGTGGTCGCCGTCGGGAGCGACTGGGACATCGAGGCGCTCGTGCAGCCCGGCACACGGGTCGTCGACGCGGGCGGCCGCACCGTGATGCCCGGGCTGGTCGACGTCCACACGCAGCTCGGTTCTGGCGGGCGTGCGGCCGTGTGGGAGCTGACGCTGCCGCCGCTCTCCGGTGTGGTGGAGATCCTCGGCGCCGTGCGGGACAGGGCCGGCACGCTCGGCCGCGACGAGTGGGTGGTGGGCGGCGTGGTGGTCGGCCCGCTGTTCCAGGCGGTGGGCAACGCCGCCATGCTCGCCGCGCTCGACGAGGCGGGCGAGGGGCGGCCCGTCATGCTGCGTGACGACTCGCTGCGCCACCGCTGGGTCAACTCCCGTGCGCTCGAAGTCATGGGCGTGGACGACGCGACCCCTGACCCTGAAGGGGGACGGTACGTGCGGGACGCCGGGGGCCGCGCCGTCGGGTTGCTGCTCGGCGCGGCCTCCGCGGAGGCGGAACGCGCGGTGGAACGGGCCGCGCCCGACCCGCACGACCGGGATCCGCTGTCGGCCCGCACGGGGGTGGCGATCCTCAACTCGGTAGGGGTCACCGCGATGCAGGACGCGGCGACGACGGAGCGGTGGCTGGACGTCTTCGCCGGGCTCGACCGGTCCGGCGGGCTGAACGGCTGGGTCGTCGGGTCGCTGCCCGCCGGGGAGCCGGCCGGTCCTGAGCACGGCGGCTCCCTGCTCGACGCCGCTCCCCGGCACAGGTCGCCGCACGTGCGGCCGGACTTCGTGCGCGCACGCCTGGGGGACGGGCCCGGGCCGGCGCGGACGCACGCGCGTGCGTCCGGCGGGTGCGACGGCGGCGGCTGCTTCGCCGGCGACGAAGCCGTGCTGTCCGGCGAGGAGTTGGAGCTGCTGCTTGAGGAGGCGGTGGCGCGGGGACTGCACGCGAAGGTGCACGCCGCGCGGGACGGCTCGGTGCGACGGGCGCTCGACGCGGTGCGCGTGATGCGCACGCGGCACGGGGACGGGCCGGTGTTCCACATCGCGCACCCCGAGTTCGTGGGCAGGGACGACGTGCCGCGCTTCCGCGAACTCGGGGTGGTGGTGGACGCGTCACCCGTGGAGTGGTTTCCCGACGCGGCGAGCGGCGGGCTCGCCCGTCAGGACGCCGGTGGTGCGGGCGAGCGCCCGTGGCCGCTGCGCGAGTTCCACGAGGCCGGTGTGGCCATCGCGGCGGGCTCCGACTGGCCGGCGGCGACTCCGCTTCCGAACCCTTGGCTCGGCATCGAGACGATGGTCACCCGCCGCAACCCCGACCCGACCTTCCCCGGCGACCTGGCGCACGACCAGGCGCTCGACCTGACGACGGCGGTGGCGGCCCACACGGTGGTGGCCGCGGAGGCGATGGGTCTCTCCCACGAGACGGGACGCCTCAGGCCCGGTCTCTCGGCCGACTTCATCGTCCTCGACCGCCCGCTGTTCGACATCCCCGTGGACGAGATCCACGCGACGCAGGTCGTGCAGACGTGGTTCGCGGGACGCCGGGTCCACGCGTACGACACCTGGTCGTAGGTGTCACGGCACCGACGGGCCCCCGAGGTAGTGGCCGTGGGAGTCGTAGGGCCAGGCGTTGGCCTCGCAGCCGTGCAGCCCGTAGATCTGCTGCATCATCGCGGGCGCGGGCTTGCCGGGTCCCGGGCAGGCCTCGTGGCCGTGGCCGATGCGGTGGCCCACCTCGTGGTTGATGATGAGGGCCCGGTACTCGCCGACAGGGCCCGAGAACTCGGGGGAGCCCGTCTCCCACCGCTTCAGGTTGACCATCACCTGGCTGCCCACGTCGCAGTTGACCTCGCCGTGCGTGTCAAGCCCCGCGGCACCGCAGATGGCGTCGACGGTGTCGGGGCTCGCGATCTTCACCTCGAAGTCGGACGGCCCCGAGGAGACCAGCTGGAAGCCGTCGTGGCCGTTGGTGGTCCAGCCGCGCGGGTCGGCGAGTACGGCCTCGATCTCACGCGCCGCGGACTTCGCCGTGACGCCCGTGCCCTGTTCGACCTCGACCTTGTAGCGACGTATGCGGCCGTGGCCGACCGCGCTGCCGGAGGCCTCGGCCGTGCTGAACCTGCCGGTGCCGGGCTTGTCCCAGTCGACGTGATGGCTCGGGGACGACGACGGCTTCCCCGAGGCGCTCGGAGAGGAGGACGAGGACGCCGAGGCGGATGCCGATGTGGACGGCGAAGCCGGCGCGGACGGCGAGCGCGTCAGGAGCGGCGCGGCCTCCATCGTGGCGTGCGCGGCGGCCGTCTTGTCCGCCGCGCTCTGTCCGCCGCGGCTCATCGCGGTCACCGCCGCGCCGATCAGGCAGGCCGCGACCACCGCGCCGGCCGCGACCAGCCCACGGCGGCCCGACCGCTTCTTCCTGCGGCGCGAGGAGCGCCCGCGGCTCCCCGACCGATGGCCATCGCCCGATTCGTGGGACCGCCTACGCCCCGAACTGGCGTTCTGTCTTTCGTGCATAGCGGTACAGGATGATGGCCATACATGATGACCAATGGGCCAAGCGATAACGGGTACATAACAACACCGGGTGTCCACTCCCCCGCCGAGGCCCTTCCCAGCTGCCGCATCGGCCTCCGGCCGGTCCCGCATACTGGTGCGATGCCCAGAATCCTGCTCGTCGAGGACGACCCGTCCGTACGCCGCGGCCTCGAACTGGCCCTGCGCCACAACGGTCACGAGGTCTTCACCAGCGCGAGCGGCGAGGACGGGCTCGAGCGGGTGCGTTCGGCGCGGCCCGACGTCGTGGTCCTCGACGTCATGCTGCCGGGCACGGGCGGCCTCGAGGTGTGCCGCAGGATCAGGGAGCACGACCAGGTCCCCGTCATCATGGTGACCGGCAGGGGCGATGACGCGGACATCGTTGTCGGCCTGGAGTCCGGTGCGGACGACTACGTCGTCAAGCCCGTCGCCGCGCGCGTCCTCGAGGCCAGGATCCGTGCTGTCCTGCGCAGGCACGGAGCGCCCGTGTCCGACACCGCGAGACCGCGGGCGGAGACGCATGGCGACCTGAGCGTCGACCGGGCGGGGCTCGCGGTCACCCTGCGGGGCGAGCGGATAGCCCTCGCGCCGTCGGAACTGAGGCTCCTGCTGACGCTCTCGGCGTCGCCGGGGCAGGTACTCACCCGCCGGCAGTTGCTCGAAGCGGTCTGGGAGCACGACTACCACGGCGACATACGCCTGGTGGACGCCTGCGTGAAGAGGGTGCGCGGGAAGCTCGGCGAATTCGGCGGCGACGCCCGCTACATCGAGACGGTACGCGGCTTCGGTTACCGGTTCCGTTCCAGGTGAACGCCGTCGCGCGGGGCGCGGCCGCTCAGGCCCCTCCGATGTGACGGGCCGCGTACGAGCGCCAGGGGCGCCACGACTCGTGCGCGCCCTCCGCATCCGGATCGGCGGGCCACACGTCGGGATCGCTGAGCGCCCGCATCCTGATCAGCGCCGCCGTGCGCGCGTCCACTCCCGGCACGGCGCGCAGGGCCCGCTCGGTCTCGTCCCGGTCCGCGCCGGGGTCCAGGCGTACGGCGCCGTCGGCGAGCGCGGTCGCGAGAGGGCCGGCCACGGGGTGGTAACGCAGTTCGCGCGGGCGGGGGAAGAGGCGGGCGCGGACGGGGGCGTCGTAGGGCCACGGCACCTGCTCGCCGTACCCGGCGACGGCGGCCGCGTCCTGGCCCAGTACGAGGCGCAGCGCGTACTCCGCGGGGTCGGCCGCGCCGGGCGAGCGCAGCCCAGGACGGGCGGCGACCAGCGGTGCGAGCCGCGGATCGGCGCCGAGGCGCTCGTCCACGGCGTACGGGTCGGCGTCCAGGTCGAACAAGCGGCGCAGCCGCTGCACGGCGGTCGTGAGGTCGCGCAGGTCGGTCAGGTGGATGCGGGCCTCGAGCCAGCCGGTGTGCGCGAGCGGCCCGGGCCGCACCGGGTGGCGCCGCTCGTCGACCGCGGCCACGCCGGGGCCGTGCGGCAGCCGCAGCGTGCGGCGGTACGTGCGGTTGCCGGGCGTGCCCACCGTCTGCTCGACGCCGGGCAGTTGCTCGCGCGCGAGCAGGTCGAAGACCTCGCGCGCCGCGTACGGGCCGCGGTGGGCGAGCCTGAGCGGGATGCCGGCGCCCGCGGGCGCCCGTACGCCGCCCGCGCCCGCGTCGGCGCGCAGCTCGCTGGGGGTGCGGTCGTAGATCTGCCGGACCGTGTCATTGAACTGCCGGACGCTCGCGAAGCCCGACGCGAACGCGATCTCCGTGACGGGCAGCCCCGTGGTCTGCAGCAGGACGCGCGCGGCGTGCGCCCGCTGGGCTCGTGCGAGCGCGATGGGACCGGCGCCCACTTCGGCGGTGAGCTGGCGCTGCACCTGGCGAGTGCTGTAGCCGAGGCGGACCGCGAGGCCGGGCACGCCCTCGCGGTCCACGACCCCGTCCCCGATCATCCGCATGGCACGGCCGACGACGTCGGCGCGCACGTTCCACTCCGCCGAGCCGGGCACGGCGTCCGGCCTGCACCTGCGGCAGGCGCGGAAGCCGCTGCCCTGGGCGGCGGCCGCGGTGGGGAAGAACCGCACGTTGCGCCGTTTGGGCGTGACCGCGGGGCAGCTCGGGCGGCAGTAGATGCCGGTGGTCTCCACGGCGAAGAAGAACACGCCGTCGAACCGGGCGTCCCGCCCCGCCACCGCTTCGTACCTGGTCGCCTCGTCCATCGCCGCGTGTGTCATGCCGTCCAGTGTGGCCCGGGGACGATCACTCGGCCAGCGGTTTTCGGACACGAAGAGGGGCGCACGGGCGCGGCCCGCGGGATTCCGCTCAGCGGTGGTGGCCGCGGCGTTTCGCCTCACCCGCCGCCCGGCCCTCGGCGCCCTTCGCCTTCCACTCCTTCCTGATCTGCGCCCTGACGTGCGCGTCCGTCTTGGCGATGATCCGCCGGTTCTCGCGCTGGAGCTTGCGGTAGCTCTCCAGCCTGCGGAAGGTGAGGGTGCCGTCCTCCAGGGCGGCGAGCACGGCGCAGCCGGGCTCCGCCGTATGGGCGCAGTCGTGGAACCTGCACCCGCGGGCCAGTTCCTCGATCTCCGCGAAGACCTGCCCGACGCCCGCCTCGGCGTCCCACAGGCCGACGCCGCGCAGCCCTGGCGTGTCGATGACGACCCCGCCACCGGGCAGCGGCAGGAGATTGCGCGTCGTGGTGGTGTGCCGGCCCTTGCCGTCGACGTCCCTGATGGCCTGCACCTCCATCACCTCGCTGCCGCACAGGGCGTTCACCAGAGTGGACTTGCCGGCTCCCGAGGCGCCGAGCAGGACGGACGTGCCGCCGCCGAGCACGGCGGACAGCACGTCGACGCCACTGCCCGTCTCGGCGCTCACGGCCGCCACGGGCACGCCTGGCGCCGACGCCTCGACGTCGTGCACCAGGTGGGCGAGTACCACCGGATCGGGGACCAGGTCGGCCTTGGTGAGGACGACGAGGGGCGAGGCGCCGCTCTCCCAGCCGAGCGCGAGGAAGCGCTCGACGCGGCCGAGGTCGAGCTCGGCCGCGAGCGAGACGGCGATGACCGCGTGGTCGACGTTGGCGGCGAGCACCTGCCCCTCGGACCGCTTGGACGACGCGGAGCGCACGAACGCGGTGCGCCGCGGCAGGTAGGCGCGCACGAAACGGGGGTCACCCGCGGCGTCGACGGCCGCCCAGTCGCCCGTGGTCAGCACGCGGACCGGATCGCGCGGGGTGACGTACGCGGTGTCGGCGTGCACCGGGCCCGCGGCGGTGACGAGGTCGCACCGCCCGCGGTCGACGCGTACGACACGGCCTGCGACGAGCCCCCTTGCCGCGTACGGGGCGAAGTCGGCGTCCCATCCCGCGTCCCAGCCGTAGGGCGCGAGGGGATGCGGGGCGGGCAGGGCAGCGGAGACGGAGGGTTGTGAAGAGGAGGACAAGGGAGATCCTTCGAGAAGGGCCGGGCCGGGAACGCTGGTTCAGCCGGCGGCCACGGGGGTGGTGGTGACCTGGATGCGGGCAGCGCCCTGCGCGGTGACAGTCATCGGTACACACCCCCTTTCCCGAAGTACGCGGCGGCCAGGGAGGCCGCCTGCGGAAGACGTGTCGACGCTACGGCTACGCCGAAGCGTGCGGCAAACCCTTTTTCCGGCGGGCGTCAGGCCGCGGGCTCCACGCTGTGCGCCATATATACAACCCAGCTGTACAGGTGAACTGGACAGCCAACCCTGTAGACATTAACGTGGTGCACATGAGCGAGAACCCGAGCCTGTCGCCGTCGGCGATCCAGGCGTCGCGCGACGTGCGTGCGGTCATCAGCCGTCTGCGGCGCCGGATCCTGAACGCCTCCGAGATCGAGGACCTCACCCTGGGCCAGGCGTCCGTGCTGGCCCGCCTCTCGAACAAGGAGGGGGTCACGGCGAGCGAGCTCGCCTCCGTCGAAGGGGTGCGGCACCAGTCGATGACGGCGATGATCACCTCTCTCGCGGACAGGAGCCTGGTCACCCGCAGCCCCGACCCGGGCGACGGCCGGCGCCTGCTGATCGCGCTCACCCCGGAGGGCCGCCGCCGGGTGGAGGAGGGGCGGCAGGCGAGGACGGAGTGGCTCGCCGGACAGTTGCAGGACAAGTGCACGGAAGAGGAGCGCCGGAGCGTGATCGCGACCATGGCTGTTCTGGAGCGGCTGATACGTGACTGAGACGAAGACGGACGACGTGACCGGGACGGGCGGCAGGCCCGGCTTCGACCGGCGGCTGCTGCCTCCGATGATCCTCGGCTCGGTCCTGAACCCGATCAACTCGACGATCATCTCCGTCGCGCTCATCCCCATCGCCAGGGCGCTGGGCGCGCCGCCCTCCCAGACCGCGTGGCTGGTCTCCGCCCTCTACCTGGCCACCTCGCTCGGGCAGCCGGTCGTGGGCCGGCTCATCGACATCTTCGGGCCGCGCAGGCTGTTCCTGCTCTCCACGGGTCTGGTCGGAGTCGCCGGCGTCGTCGGCACCCTGGCACCGGACCTGGGCGTACTGATCCTGGCGCGCGTCCTGCTCGGTTTCGGCACCTGCGCCGGCTACCCCGCCGCGATGGCGCTGGTGCGCAGCGAGGCCAAGCGCACGGGGCGGGACAGCCCCGGCGGGGTGCTGACGGCCCTTGCGGTCGCCAACCAGACCATCGCCGTGGTCGGCCCGCTGCTCGGCGGCCTCCTGATCGCGGTGGGCGGCTGGCGCGCCACGTTCGCGCTGAACGTGCCACTGGCCGTCGCGGCCGTACTGCTCGGCCTGCTGCGCCTGCCCAAGTCGCCCCCGGCGGCGGATGGGGAGCGGCAGCGCGGGGGCCTGGTGGCACGGCTCGACCTGCCCGGCATGGGCCTGTTCGCCGCGATGCTCACCTCGCTGCTGCTGATCCTGATGGACCTGCACCTGCACAACTGGTACCTGGCGGTGATCGCCGCCGGGCTGGGGGCCGCGTTCGGCGTACGGGAGTTGCGGGCCGCCACCCCCTTCATCGACCTGCGGGTCCTCGGCGGCAACACGCCGCTGCTGGCCACCTACGGGCGCGCGCTCGTCGCCTACGTCGTCGCGTACTCGTTCCTGTACGGCTTCAGCCAGTGGACGGAGGAGGGCTACGGGCTGTCGCCGTTCCACGCCGGCCTTGTCCAGATCCCCATGTTCCTGCTGGCGATCGGCGCCTCGATCGTGTCGGGGCGGCGCCGGGGCGTGCGCGGGAAGCTGCTGGTCGGCGCAGCGGGGCAGATAGTGGCCTGCCTCGTGATGCTGACGCTGACCGGGAGCAGCCCGCTGTGGACGCTGCTCCTCGTCGCCCTGATCTTCGGCGTCCCGCAGGGGCTGAACAATCTGGCCCTGCAGAACTCCGTCTACTTCCAGGCCGATCCCGAGCGCACCGCCTCGTCGGCCGGGCTGCTGCGCACCTTCGCCTACGTCGGCTCGATGGTCGCCTCGTCCGCGACCGCCGTCTCCTTCGGGCAGCGCGCCGACACCGGCGGCATGCACGAACTTGCCTGGGTGATGCTCGCCGCCGGCGTGCTCTACCTCCTGCTGACCGTCTTCGACCGCACGCTCGGCCGGGTGTCGGCGGCGGACACCCGGTCGGCGAAGTAGCCATTCGAACCCGCGCGACTCGCGCGAAACAGCGCCCCAGTGAGCGGCGCCACACAACCGAGAGGCACCACATGTCCAGCACCGCACTCCTGCTCATGGACCTCCAGAGCAGCAACCTCGCCCACACGCCCGACGACTTCCTCCCCCGCGCCGTGCACGCGCTCGGCACGGCACGCGCCGCCGGGGTGCCGGTCATCCACGTGGCACTGCGGCTTCGCCGCGGCCACACCGACGTCCACCCGCGCAACAAGATCTTCGGCGCGCTTCCGCACCACCTCTTCACGGAGGACGACCCCGGCGCCGCGATCCACCCCGATGTCGCGCCCGCCGAAGGCGAGATCGTCGTCCACAAGAACCGCGTCAGCGCCTTCGCAGGCAACAACCTCCGGCAGATCCTCGACGCGCAGGGCATCGACCACCTCGTCCTGAGCGGCATCGCGACCGGCGGGATCGTCCTGTCCACCACTCTGCAGGCCTTCGACCTCGACTACCGGATCACCGTCCTGTCCGACGTCTGCGCGGACCCCGATCCGGCGCTGCACGAGACCCTCGTGGGCGGGCTCTTCGCGAAGCGCTGCGAGGTCACCACCGTCGAGGAGTGGGGGAAGGCCCTGAACGCGGCGTCCTGAGCACTCCCCCGCCGTTCCGCCGCGGGCGTGGCATCGGGGTCGCGGTGAGTGCCCGCAGGGCGACCAGGAGCACGCCGACGTCGTCCAGGTAGACCGGGTCGGGCAGGAGGTCGGTGGGCAGCACGAGGTACACGAGCGCGGCCCAGAAGACCCACCGGCGCCCCGTGGGCAGCCCGGCACTGCGCAGCATCCTCCTGGTGCGTACGAGGCGCACCGCCAGTGCGACCGCCACGGCGAGCACGGCGATCAGCACGGCCGCCACCAAGGCGGCGAGGGGCCACAGGTCGCTGTCCACGCACGATCACCTCCTTCCGGCGCGCCCATGGAGCGCTTACCCGCGAGAGGCCGCGCCCCAACGGCCGGATGGCGCCGCAGCGCCATCCGGCCGATTCGCGCGTGCCGGCACGCCGAGCGCGCGCGCCGGTTCGATCCGGCCAAGATCCGCGGCAGGCAAAACGGTGATTCGGCCCGTATTCGGGCCGTCACCGCCGTAAGCCTTCGCGCGGACGGCCGTCCAAGGGCCCGCGCTTCTTCGCACACCACGCACCAGGCCCCACGCCAAACGGCCGGTTTCCGGGCGCGGCCCGCGCGGCGCCTCGCGCGGGTCCGGATGTGGGTCTTGCCATCGCGGCAACCGGACTTGAGGATTCACTCCATGCGATTGGCAGGTCCACGACCAACTACCCAGTGGCCGTGAACGATCGCGCCTCCGCGGCCCGACCACCCGACGGGCCGTCAGGACCCCCACCCGAGGAGGATCAGTGACCAGCAAGCGCCTCACCCCCCGCCGCACCGTCTCCAGACGCGCCCGGTACCTAGCCGTCGCCGCCGGAGTCGTGGCCGCGGCCGCGTTCACCGCCCCGTCCGCCCTCGCCCAGCCGGCCCCCGTCGCGTCCCCCACCGCGACCGCCGCCGCACTCGCCGCCACCGCGGGCGCCGTCAACCAGACGGCCGCGCCCGGCACCGCCTGGTACACGGACCCGGCGTCCGGCAAGGTCGTCATGACGGTCGACAGCACTGTCTCGCCCGCCCAGGTCGCGAAGATCAAGAGCGCCGTGCCCGACAGCTCGAAGCTCGTCGTCAAGCACGCGGCAGGCGAGTTCAAGCCACTGGTCGCCGCCGGCGACGCGATCCAGAACTCCGAGTACCGCTGCTCGCTCGGGTTCAACGTACGTTCCGGGAGCACGTACTACGCGCTGACGGCCGGCCACTGCACCGCCGAGGGCGGCACGTCCTGGTCGACGCCGAGCGGCACCCCCGTCGGCACCACGGCCGACTCCCAGTTCCCGGGCAACGACTACGGCCTGATCAGGCTGAGCTCCACGCCGAGCGCGAGCGACGGCCGCGTCGACCTCTACAACGGCAGTTACCAGGACATCACCAGCGCGGGCAACGCCACCGTCGGCGAACACGTGACCCGCAGCGGCTCGACCTCCGGCGTCCACAGCGGCACGGTCCAGGCCGTCAACACGACCGTGCGCTACGCCGAGGGCACGGTCTCCGGCCTGATCCAGACGAACGTCTGCGCCGAGCCCGGTGACAGCGGCGGCCCGCTGTTCGACGGCTCCAAGGCACTCGGCCTCACCTCGGGCGGCAGCGGCGACTGCACCTCCGGCGGCACCACGTTCTTCCAGCCGGTGACGGAGGCCCTGAACGCCTACGGCCTGAGCGTGTTCTAGGCAGTACCAGGCAGTACGAGGCACACCAGGCACGCCATCCCGGGGTGTGCGCCCGGCGCGCAGGGCGCACACCCCGTGGTCTCACATCCCCTCGGCCGTCGCCGTCGGGAGCGTCACCTCGAACCGGCAGCCGCCTGTCACGTTACGGACCGCCGCGTGCCCCTCGTGGGCCTCCACGATGCCGCGCACGATCGCGAGCCCGAGCCCTGCGCCCGCCGGTGGCGTGCGGGCCTGGGAGCCGCGCCACCCCGTGTCGAAGACCCGCGGCAGGTCCTCGGCCGGGATCCCGCCGCAGCCGTCCGTCACGGAGAGCACCACGCTCGCGTCGCGCACCTCGGCCGCGATCGCGACGGTCCCGTCGGCCGGGGTGCGGTGGATCGCGTTGACGAG
Organism: Streptomyces sp. NRRL F-5126; assembly: GCF_000721265.1. Lineage (GTDB taxonomy): Bacteria > Actinomycetota > Actinomycetes > Streptomycetales > Streptomycetaceae > Streptomyces. Next base: position 263,452 of record NZ_JOFZ01000003.1, read on the forward strand.
CAGGTTGGCCAGCACCCGCGTCATCTCCTTGCCGTCCACCTCCACGGGGACGGGCGCCACCGGCTCGCCCACCAGCCGCACGCCGTGCTCGCGCGCCAGCGGGTCGGCGCCCGCGAGCGCCTCCCCCACCAGGTCGTAGACGGACATCCGGGTCGGCGAGAGCGGCAGGGTGCCGGCGTGGATCCGCGACAGCTCGAACAGGTCGCCGACCATCGAGTTCAACCGGTCCACCTCGGCCCTGATCTGGTGGAAGTAGCGGTCGGGGTCCGCGACCACGCCGTCCTCAAGCGCCTCGGACATGGCGCGCAGCCCGGCCAGCGGCGTCCGCAGATCGTGCGAGATCCAGGCGACCAGTTCGCGGCGCGACGTCTCCAGCGCGCGCTCGCGCTCCCGCGAGCGGGCCAGCCGCTCGCTGGTGGCGGCGAGTTCCCCCGCGAGCGCGGTGAGCTCGGCGGTGGACGCGCCGTCCGGCGCGGCGAAGCTGCCGCCCTCGCCGAACGAGCGTGCGGCGAGGGCGAGTTCCCGGCTGCGTGCCACGACCCAGCGGCCGAGCACCAGGGCGGTCGCCATCGACACGACGGCGGCCATCGCGACGACGGTGGTGACGACCGAGAGGTCGTGCCGGGAAAGGAACATGGCCTCCGCCACGGCCAGGGTGCCGGCGAGCATCGCCGTGACGGCGACCGCCGCGACGACGGTGAGCGCGACCGCGACGCTCCTGCCCCGCAGGAGCCGCAGCACGACCGCGCCGACCAGCCCGGCGGCGGCAGCGCCGCAGAACGCGTACAGGGCGATGATGAGCATGTTGTGCACGGCTCAGCGGCCCTCCGCCCCCGTAGGCGCCTGCGCGTCCGCGTCCGCTTCCGCCGGCGCGTCGAAGCGGTAGCCGACGCCCCACACCGTCCGGATCAGCCGGGGCCTCGCCGGGTCGTCCTCGATCTTGCCGCGCAGCCTGCGCACGTGGACCGTGACCGTGGACAGGTCGCCGAACTCCCAGCCCCAGACGTCGTGCATGAGCTGCTCCCGGCTGATGGCCACACCGGGATTGCGCATGAGGTGGGCGAGCAGCTCGAACTCGCGCAGGGTCAGGGAGAGGCGGCGGCCGTGCTTCTCGGCGCTGCGCGCGGCACGGTCGAGGGTGATGCCGGCGAGCCGGAGAGCCGGACCCGGCGAGGGCGTCTGCTCGCCTCGGCCGCGGCGCAGCACGGACTCGACGCGCAGCACGAGCTCGCGCGGGCTGAACGGCTTGGTGACGTAGTCGTCGGCGCCGATCTCGAGGCCGAGAATGCGGTCGTCCTCGTCGCCGCGCGCGGTGAGCATGATCACCGGGACGGGACTGCGCTCGCGCAGCCGCCGGCAGACGTCGAGGCCGTCCATGCCGGGAAGCATCAGGTCGAGCACGACGAGCGAGGGCTCGCGCGCCTCGGCCAGGCGCAGGGCCTCGGGGCCGTCGGCGGCGCGGTCGACGACGAACCCGGCGCGTTCGAGGTAGGCGGTCACGACCTCGGCGACGGTGGGGTCGTCGTCGACGACGAGGATGGTGTGCATGGTCCCAGTCTCTCCGGCCCGCGCCCGGGTGCGGTGCGGCGCGGGTCTTACGTGTCGGTGACATCCGCGCCCACCGCGCCGGCCGGCGCCGTTCGCGGTCACAGCGCCGCGTACGCGGTCATCGTGAGGCCGGTCAGGGCGCGCATGTCGCGGGCCAGGTGGGACTGGTCGGCGTAGCCGCCGTGTGCGGCAGCCGCCGCGCGCGGGGTGCCTGCTTCCACCAGTGCGAGGGTACGCCGCAGGCGCAGGATGCGGGCGAGTGTCTTGGGCCCATAGCCGAAGGCCGCCAGGCAGCGGCGGTGCAGCTGCCTGGCGCCGAGGCCCGCTGTGGCGGCCGCCACGGCGACGGCGGCGCCGCGGCCCAGCGCGTCGGCGACCTGCCGCAGGAGCGGGTCGGGCGCGGGGGACTCGTCGGCCAGGGCGAGCACCAGCGCTTCGAGCGCGGCGGCCTCGGGCACCCCGGTGCGGGACGGGCCCGCGGCGCGCACCCGGTCGGCGAGCGGGCGCGCGCGCCGTGCCTGCCACACGTCTGCGAGCGGGACCCGCAGGTCGCGCAGCTCGTGCGCGTCCACGCCGAGCAGGGCGGGCGCTGCGCCGGGCGGCAGCCGCACACCGGCGCAGCCGGAGGCGAGGGCGAGGCCGGCGGAGTGGGCCCGGGTGTCGGGCCCCGCGACGAGGAGGGCGCCGTCGATCCACAGGAGGTCCATGCAGCCGTCGGGCAGCACGGGGCGGGGGCCGCCCGGACCAGCCGCACGGCGCCAGACGACCGCGCCGCCGAGCCGCGAGGGGCGCTCGCTGTACATGGCTCAAGGGTAGGCGCGCCCCGCGCGACCAGGTACGCGCCGCCGTGCTCGCCCCGTGCGCGCTCACGTGCGCCTCGGGCTCCCCGGGCTCCCCGGGCGGGCTCGTGGGCGAAAGCCCCCGTGGGCGAAGCCCCGCACGCGCCGGTGGGGGCGGGTCCTGTCGACAGCGGCGGGGGCGCCCGGGGGGCCGGCGCGGTCGTCCGGGCGTCGCGCTCAGGACCTGCTGTCCCCGCTGCTCCTGCGCGCCCGGTCCCGGTCCTTGTCCTGCGCGCGCAGCCGGCTCTTGAGGTCGTCGGGCGGCAGGAACCGCGACCACCTCTCCGGGAACTCCGACGGCATGTCGGGATCGCTCTCGTCCTGTGCCTGCGCCGAGGCGGCCGCCGCGCGGGCGATCAGCTCGGCCGACTGCGCCGAGCGCAGCCGCTCGTTCGAGGCGCGGGCCGCGGCCGTCGCGAGCGACGGCCAGACGCGGTCGACGGCCGCGTTCACCGCGGCCCCGACCAGGACGGCGAACGCGGACACGCCGATCCACAGGAGCACCGCGATGGGCGCGGCGAGCGAGCCGTAGATCGTCGGGCCCTCGATCTGGCTGGTGACGTAGATGCGCAGCAGGAAGCTGCCCAGCACCCACATGGCGAGGGCTATGAGGGCGCCGGGCACGTCCTCGATCCAGGGCGCGCGCACGGGCACGGACACGTGGTACAGCGTGGTGAGGAAGGCGATCGACAGGACGATCACGACCGGCCAGTACAGCACCCCGACGACCTGGGTGCCGAACGGCAGCAGCGTCACCAGCCGGTCGGGGCCCACCACGGCGAGCGGCAGCACGATGGCGCCGATGACCAGGCCCGCCAGGTACAGCAGGAACGACAGGATGCGGGTCGCGACGATCCCGCGCCTGCCGTCGAGCCCGTACATCACCGTGATCGTGTCCACGAAGACGTTGACGGCGCGGGAGCCCGACCACAGGGAGATGGCGAAGCCGATCGAGACGACGTCGGGCCTGCCGCCCTCGATGACGTCCTGGAGGAGCGGCTTGGCGATCTGGTTGACGCCCCGGTCGGAGAGCACCGTGCCGACCGCCGTCAGGATGTTCTTGTCGATCGACGCCACGGTGTGGGTGTCGGTCCAGGCGTCGACGTAGCCGAGCAGGCCGATCAGTGCGAGCAGCAGCGGGGGCAGCGAGAGCAGCGTCCAGAACGCCGCCTCCGCCGCGAGCCCCAGGATCCGGTACTCCAAGCAGGAGTTGACCGTGTCCTTGAGGAGATGCCAGGCCATCTTCCGCTTCGACACGTTGCGGTAGAGCACGCGGGCCCTGCGCAGCCGCCCGGATGGCGGCTCGGGTGTTTCTTTTGCTGCCTGCACCTCTTTACCGTATCGGCATGGCAGCCACCACCCACACAGTGACCAACCAGGTTCCGCTCCTGGTGGGGTACGACGTGTTCAGCGCGGACCGCGTCCTCACGGAGGCCGTGCACCGCCACACCGCCCAGGACCTCACGGACGAGGTCCTGGCGGAGCTCAGAGCGCTCGGCCTGGCCGCGGGCTCGGCCCAGGCTCTCGACTGGGGGACGCTGGCGAACGAGAATCCGCCGCGGCTGCGCACGCACGACCGCTACGGCAACAGGATCGACGAGGTCGAGTTCCATCCCGCCTGGCACCGGCTGCTCGGCCGTGCGGTGTCGTCGGGCCTCACGAACGCCTGGGGCAGGCCCGCCGGGCACGTGCGGCGTGCGGCCGCGTTCCTGGTGTGGTCGCAGGTCGAGTCGGGCCACGGCTGCCCGGTCTCGATGACGCACGCCGCGGTCCCGGCGCTGCGGTCGGAGCCCGAGCTGTCGGCCGTGTGGGAGCCGAGGCTGACGTCCCGGGTCTACGACCCGTCCCTGGCCGCGGCGGGCGGCAAGCCGGGGGCGCTGTTCGGGATGGGCATGACCGAGAAGCAGGGCGGCAGCGACGTCCGCGCGAACACGACGCGGGCCAGACCGCTGGACGAGCCGGGCGCGTACCTGCTCACCGGCCACAAGTGGTTCTGCTCCGCGCCGATGTCCGACGGCTTCCTGGTGCTGGCGCAGGCGCCCGGCGGGCTGACGTGCTTCCTGGTGGAGCGCGTCCTGCCGGACGGCAGCCGCAACGTGTTCCGGATCCAGCGCCTCAAGGACAAACTGGGCAACAGGTCGAACGCGTCCGCCGAGGTCGAGTTCGACGAGACGTTCGCGCGGCGGGTGGGTGAGGAGGGCCGAGGGGTGCGCACCATCATCGAGATGGTGGCGGCCACCCGCCTCGACTGCGTGCTGGGCTCGGCGGCGGTGATGCGGCAGGCGGTGGCGCAGGCCGTGCACCACACGGCCCACCGGCGGGCGTTCGGGGCCGAGTTGATCGACCAGCCGCTGATGCGCAACGTGCTGGCCGACCTGGCTCTCGAGTCCGAGGCGGCCACGACGCTGGCGCTGCGGCTCGCGGCGGCGTACGACGCGGTGGAGTCCGGCGAGTCGCCGCAGGAGCGCGCGTTCCTGAGGGTCGCCGTCCCGGTGGCCAAGTACTGGGTGACGAAGCGCTGCACGCCGCTCGCCGCCGAGGCGCTCGAGTGCCTGGGCGGCAACGGCTACGTCGAGGAGTCCGGCATGCCGCGGCTGCTGCGCGAGTCGCCGCTCAACTCGATCTGGGAGGGCTCGGGCAACGTACAGGCGCTCGACGTGCTGCGCGCGGTGGCACGCGAGCCCGCCGCGCTGAACGCGTTCTTGCAGGAGGTCGGCCTGGCGCGCGGCGCCGATCACCGGCTGGACCGCGCGATCAAGGACCTGCTCACCGAACTCGCCGACCTGGAGTCCATCGAGGGCGGGGCGCGGCGCCTCGTCGAGCGGATGGCGCTGGTGCTGCAGGGCTCACTGCTGGTGCGCTGGGCGCCGGCCCCCGTCGCGGACGCGTTCTGCGCGTCGCGCCTGGGCCGCGACTGGGGCGTGGCCTTCGGCACGCTGCCGCGCTCCCTCGATCTCGCGCCGCTCGTCACCCGGGCGCGGCCCGTGGGGTGACACGGCGGAGGCCAGGGGTGGTGCCGCGCCGACACGGCGCCACCCCTGGCCCGATCTGACTCTCTTACAGACACACGGATTCGCGCCAGGGTTGCAGAGCGTTGCAGCATGGAACACGTTCCCCGGGCTCCGGCAGGCGACCGCGGATCCGCCGTGACGCCACAGCGCTCAAACGCGCTTCCATGGCATGCACCCATTTCTGGGGGACTCGATGAAGGACGCACCGCTCGATCTCGCCCGGCTGGTGGCCGCGGAAGGCGGGCAGGCCATCCGGCTGCTGCACCGGGTGAGGGAAGCGGCGCTCGCGGGTGAGCGCCCGCCGGTGTCGCCGCGTCCTGAGATCGGCGCCTCGTGGCGGCGGATGGCCCGCCTCGGCGTCCGGCCCGACCGGCAACGCGGGGACGTGTCCGTCCAGCCCGATGAGCTGGAGCACCGCAGGCGGACGTCGGCGCTCGGCGACGCGATGCGCACGATCGGCGGTGCGCTCACCGAGCTCGCGGACACGTCGTCGCAGCTGCTGGCGGTCACCGACGACGAGGGCACGGTGCTGTGGCGGGCCGGCAACGCGACCGTGCTGCGCCGGGCGGAGCGCATCCGCCTGTCGGAGGGCGCGGTGTGGGGCGAGCACGTCACGGGCACCAACGCGATCGGCACGGCGCTCGCCACGGGCAGGCCGCTGCAGGTGCACTCCGCCGAGCACTTCGTACGGGCACTGCTCACGTGGACGTGTGCGGCGGCGCCGATCAGGGACCCGCGGGACGGGCGGATACTCGGCGCCGTGGACGTGTCGGGGTCCGCGCACGGGTTCCACCCGTCGACGCTGGCGCTGGTCAGCTCGGTGGCGCGGCTCGCGGAGAGCGAGATGCGCGAGCGGCACCTGCGGGCCGTGGAACGGCTGCGGTCGGTGGCGGCGCCGATCCTGTGCCGGGTCGGGGGCCGCGCGATCGCGGTGGACGCGCACGGGTGGACGGCGGCGGTGACGGGCATGGCCCCCGTGGACAGGATCGTGCTGCCCAAGTCGTTCGGGGCGGGCAGGACCTGGCACCCGTCGCTGGGCGTGTGCGCGGTGGAGCCGCTGCCGGGTGGCTGGCTGCTGCGGGTGGACGGGGAGCGGCCGGACGAGGAGCCGGCCCCGAGCCGGGTGGTGCTGGACGTGAGCGGCGCGCGTCGCTGGTCGCTGGCGGTCTCGGGCCAGGCCGGCAGCTGGCGGCAGGACCTCACGCCGCGCCACGCGGAGCTGCTCTACCTGCTGGCGGTGCACCGGTCGGGGCGCACGGCGGCTCAGCTGGCGGCGGACGTGTTCGGGGACGCGACGCGCACGGTGACGGTGCGGGCGGAGATGTCGCGGGTGCGCCGGCACCTTTCCGGGGTGCTCGACCACCGGCCGTACCGGTTCAGGGAGGAGGTCGACGTGGAGGTGGTGTCCCCCGCGGTGCCCGCGGACCTGCTGCCGCACTCCACGGCGCCCGCCGTGCTCGGAGCGCGGCGTGATTGTCTTGCGCCATGAGCACCGTCAGTGTGACCACGTGGTCCCTGCGCCAGACCTCGCCCGCCGACCTGCGGCCCGCGGCCGAGCCCGGCGCCGGGGTGCGGATCGTGCGGTCGCGGGTGGCGTCGCCCGAGTTCAGCCGGTTCCTGTACACCGCGGTCGGCGGCGACGTGGCCTGGACGGACCGGCTCGGGCTCGGCTACGAGGAGTGGCGGGCGCTGGTGGACGCGCCCGGCGTGGAGACGTGGGTCGCGTACGAGGACGGGACTCCCGCCGGGTACGCGGAGCTCGCCGCGCGGGAGGGCGGCGCGGTGGAGATCGTCTACTTCGGGCTGCTGCCGGCCTTCCGCGGCCGGCGGATCGGCGGCCACCTGCTGGCGTACGCGACGGCCCGTGCGTGGGACCTGGGCGAGCGGTGGCCCGAGGTCGGGGCGACGGAGCTGGTGTGGCTGCACACATGCTCGAAGGACGGTCCTCATGCCCTGGGCAACTACCTGCGCCGGGGGTTCACGGTGTTCGACGAGCGGGTCGAACCCGAACCGGCCGCGGACCTGCCGGGACCCTGGCCGGGCGCGCACGCCACGCATGTCAGGGCAAACGTGACCGAGACCACATCATCCCACTGAGCGAGACAAGTGCGTCCGAATAATGGATAGTGGTGGACTCCCGCGAGACCGCCGTGCCACGCTTTCGCCATGTCTCGTGCTGGTACAGCCCTGGTGAGTCGGCGCCACGTCGATCACGGCCGCATGTCCAGCGCCATCTGTTCGGCGAGCTGAGAGTCCCAGCACCTCCGTTCCGAGCACCTCGACTGTCCCCAGCCGCGCACCGTCGCGCGCATTCGCGCACGTGTGCGGCTGTGAGCCGCCCTCCTGCAGTCCCGAAGGACGTATCGCCATGGCCGCCATGCCGGAAAAGCCCGCACCCGCAACCCCGCGCCGCAAGGTGAGCCGCCACCGCGGCGAGGGCCAGTGGGCCAAGGGCCACTTCACCCCGCTCAACGGCACCGAGCAGACCAAGAAGGACGACGACGGTCTCAATGTGCGGACACGCATTGAGACGACTTACGCGCGCGGCGGCTACGACTCCATCGACCCCGCCGACCTGCGCGGCCGGATGCGCTGGTGGGGCCTCTACACGCAGCGCAAGCCAGGGATCGATGGCGGCAAGACGGCGATCCTTGAGCCCGAGGAGCTCGACGACCGGTACTTCATGATGCGGGTCAGGGTCGACGGCGGGCGGCTGACGACCGAGCAGCTCCGCGTGATCGGGGGCGTCTCCGAGGAGTTCGCGCGCGGCACGGCCGACATCACGGACCGGCAGAACATCCAGCTCCACTGGGTCGAGATCGAGAACGTGCCCGAGATCTGGCGCCGCCTCGAAGAGGTGGGGCTGACCACCACGGAGGCGTGCGGCGACGTCCCGCGCGCGATCCTGGGCTCGCCCGTCGCCGGTGTCGCCGCGGACGAGATCGTCGACGGCACGGCCGCGATCCAGGAGATCAGGGACAAGTACATCGGGTCGAAGGAGTTCTCGAACCTCCCCAGGAAGTTCAAGACCGCCATCTCGGGTTCGCCCCTGCTCGACGTGGTGCACGAGATCAACGACGTGGCCTTCGTCGGCGTCGACCACCCCGAGCACGGCCCGGGCTTCGACCTGTGGGTGGGCGGCGGCCTGTCCACCAACCCGAAGATCGGGGTGCGGCTCGGCGCCTGGGTGCCGGCCGCCGAGGTGCCCGAGGTGTGGGCCGGGGTCGTCGGCATCTTCCGTGACTACGGCTACCGCAGGCTGCGGGGCCGCGCCCGCATGAAGTTCCTCGTCGCGGACTGGGGCCCGGAGGAGTTCCGCAGGGTTCTGCAGGACGAGTACCTCGGGCGCCCGCTCGCCGACGGCCCCGCGCCGGCCGAGCCGGTGTCGCGGTGGCGCGACCACATCGGCGTGCACCCGCAGAAGGACGGCAGGTTCTACGTCGGCTTCGCCGGGCGCGTGGGCCGCATCGACGGCGCCACCCTGACGAAGGTGGCCGAGCTGGCGGCCGCGCACGGCTCGGGCAGGCTGCGGACCACCGTCGAGCAGAAGCTGATCATCCTCGACGTGGCTGCCGACCGGGTGGACTCCCTGGTCGAGGGTCTCGAGTCGCTGGACCTCCAGGTCCGCCCGTCACCGTTCCGGCGCGGCGTGATGGCCTGCACCGGCATCGAGTTCTGCAAGCTCGCCATCGTCGAGACGAAGCAGCGCGGCGCCGCCCTCATCGAGGAACTGGAGCACAGGCTCCCCGACTTCGACGAACCGATCACCATCAACCTCAACGGCTGCCCCAACGCCTGCGCGCGCATCCAGGTCGCGGACATCGGCCTCAAGGGCCAGCTCGTCCTCGACGGGGACGGGAACCAGGTCGAGGGCTACCAGGTGCACCTCGGCGGCACGCTCGGTGTCGACGCCGCCTTCGGCCGCAAGGTGCGCGGCCTGAAGATCACCGCCGACGAGCTGCCCGACTACATCGAGCGCGTCCTGAGCCGCTACCGCAAGGAGCGCGAGGACGGCGAGCGGTTCGCCATCTGGGCGGCCCGGGCGGACGAGGAAGCCCTGTCATGACGGAACGCGCCGTGCCGTTCCACTGCCCCTACTGCGGCGATGAGGACCTGCGCCCGAGCGGGCAGCGCCACGGGGCCTGGCAGTGCGCGGCATGCAACCGGGCCTTCCACCTGACGTTCCTCGGGCTGCTCGCCCGTGGCGCGTCCGCGAGTGACGGAGGGGAAGAGAGATGACCACTGCCACCGGCACCGACGCACTCAGGGCCCTCGCGCTGAGCGCGGGCCGCGACCTCGAGGAGGCGTCCGCCTCCGAGATCCTCAGCTGGGCGGCCGAGACCTTCGGCGGGCGCTTTTGCGTGACGTCCTCGATGGAGGACGCCGTCGTCGCCCACCTCGCCTCCCGGGCGCTGCCCGGGATCGACGTGGTGTTCCTCGACACGGGCTACCACTTCCCGGAGACGATCGGCACCCGCGACGCCGTGCAGGCCGTGATGGACGTGAACGTCATCACACTGACGCCGCGCCTCTCCGTCGCCGAGCAGGACGCCGAGTACGGGCCGCGGCTGCACGACCGCGACCCCGATCTGTGCTGCGCGATGCGCAAGGTGGCGCCGCTCGACGCGGGTCTCGAAGGCTACGACGCGTGGGTAACCGGGCTGCGCCGCGACGAGTCCCCCACTCGCGCCGGCACCCCCGTCGTCGCCTTCGACGAGAAGCGCGGGAAGGTGAAGATCTCGCCGATCGCCCGATGGACACAGGAAGACGTGGAACAGTACGTGGCCGAGCACGGGGTCCTGACGAACCCGTTGCTCATGGACGGTTACGGCTCTGTCGGCTGCGCTCCGTGCACCCGCCGCCTGCTGGCGGGCGAGGACACGCGCGCCGGACGCTGGTCGGGACGCGGCAAGACGGAATGCGGCATCCACACATGACCGGCGACGGCACGGGCCGTGCGGAAGACGCGGAAGACGCGGAAGACACTGACCATCGGGAGAAGCAGTTGAGCGTGACGGACCAGGGCGCGACGGTCTGGCTCACCGGGCTGCCCAGTGCGGGCAAGACCACCATCGCGCGTTCCCTCGCCGAGCGCCTGCGCGGCGAGGGCCACCGGGTCGAGGTGCTTGACGGCGACGAGATCCGGGAGTTCCTCTCCGCGGGCCTCGGCTTCAGCCGCGAGGACCGGCACACCAACGTGCAGCGCATCGGCTTCGTCGCCGAGTTGCTCGCGTCGCACGGCGTGAAGGCGCTGGTGCCGGTGATCGCGCCGTACGCCGACAGCCGCGAGGCCGTACGCAAACGGCACGCGAACGAGGGCACCGGCTACCTGGAGGTGCATGTGGCCACGCCCGTCGAGGTCTGTTCCGTCCGCGACGTGAAGGGCCTGTACGCCAAGCAGGCGGCGGGCGAGATCTCGGGTCTCACGGGTGTTGACGACCCCTACGAGGAGCCCGTCGCGCCCGACCTGCGCATCGAGTCGCACACCCAGTCCGTCCAGGAGTCAGCCGCGGCGCTGCACGCGCTGCTCACCGAAAGGGGTCTCGCGTGACCAGCACCGCCCGTGGCGTCGACGAGGGCATCGACGCACCGTACGCGCTCAGCCATCTGGACGCGATTGAGTCGGAGGCGGTGCACATCTTCCGCGAGGTGGCCGGCGAGTTCGAACGGCCGGTGATCCTCTTCTCCGGCGGCAAGGACTCGATGCTCATGCTGCACCTCGCGATCAAGGCGTTCGCCCCCGCACCGGTGCCGTTCTCGCTGCTGCACGTGGACACCGGCCACAACTTCCCCGAGGTCCTCGAGTTCCGGGACCGCACGGTCGAACGGTACGGACTGCGCCTGCACGTCGCCTCCGTGCAGGAGTACATCGACGCCGGCACCCTGCGCGAGCGTCCCGACGGCACGCGCAACCCGCTGCAGATCGTGCCGCTGACGGAGCGTATCCAGTCCGAGCGGTTCGACGCCGTCTTCGGCGGCGGGCGGCGCGACGAGGAGAAGGCGCGCGCCAAGGAGCGGGTGTTCTCGCTGCGCGACGAGTTCTCCCAGTGGGACCCGCGCCGCCAGCGTCCCGAGCTGTGGCAGCTGTACAACGGCCGGCACGCGCCGGGCGAGCACGTCCGCGTGTTCCCGCTGTCCAACTGGACCGAGCTGGACGTGTGGCAGTACATCGCGCGGGAGCGGATCGACCTGCCGCCGATCTACTTCGCCCACGAGCGCGAGGTGTTCAACAGGAAGGGCATGTGGCTGACCGCAGGTGACTGGGGCGGCCCGAAGGACGGCGAGAGCACCGAGAAGCGCAGCGTGCGCTACCGCACGGTCGGCGACATGTCCTGCACGGGCGCCGTCGACTCGGACGCGGCCACCCTGGACGCGGTGATCGCCGAGATCGCGACCGCACGCCTCACCGAGCGCGGCGCGACACGCGCCGACGACAAGCTGTCAGAAGCGGCGATGGAAGACCGCAAGCGCGAGGGGTACTTCTAACCATGACGACCGCAACCGAGCAGTTCGCCGAGCAGCTCTCGGCCACGACGCTGCTGCGTTTCGCCACCGCGGGCTCCGTCGACGACGGCAAGTCCACGCTGGTGGGCCGGCTGCTGCACGACTCGAAGTCCGTGCTGAGCGACCAGCTGGAGGCCGTGGAGCACGCGTCGCGCACCCGCGGCAAGGACGCCCCCGACCTCGCGCTGCTCACCGACGGCCTGCGGGCCGAACGCGAGCAGGGCATCACCATCGACGTGGCGTACCGCTACTTCGCCACCGCGCGGCGCCGGTTCATCCTCGCCGACACGCCGGGCCACGTGCAGTACACCCGCAACATGGTGACGGGCGCCTCCACGGCGGAGCTCGCCGTCGTCCTCGTGGACGCGCGCAACGGCGTGGTGGAGCAGACGCGCAGGCACGCGGCGGTCGCCGCGCTGCTGCGTGTGCCGCACGTCGTCCTCGCCGTGAACAAGATGGACCTGGTCGACTACGCGGAGCCGGTGTTCGCGGGAATCGCCACGGAGTTCACCTCGTACGCCGAGTCGCTCGGCGTGCCCGAGGTGACGGCGATCCCGATCTCCGCGCTCGTCGGCGACAACGTGGTGGAGCCCTCCGCGCACATGGACTGGTACGGCGGGCCGACCGTGCTCGAGCACCTGGAGACCGTCCCCGTCAGCCACGATCTGGCGGACTGCCCGGCACGCCTGCCCGTGCAGTACGTGATCAGACCGCAGTCGGCCGAGCACCCCGACTACCGCGGGTACGCGGGCCAGATCGCCTCCGGCGTGCTGCGCGTGGGCGACGCCGTGACGGTGCTGCCTTCAGGACGCACGTCGAGCGTCGAGGCCATCGACGCGCTCGGCCAGGGCGTCTCCGTGGCGTGGGCCCCGCAGTCGGTCACGGTCCGCCTCACCGACGACATCGACGTGTCGCGCGGCGACCTGATCGCGCCGACCGCGTCGGCGCCCGAGGTCACGCAGGACGTGGAGGCCACGGTGTGCCACGTCGCCGACCGGCCCCTGACGGTCGGTCAGCGTGTGCTGCTCAAGCACACCACGCGCACCGTGAAGGCGATCGTCAAGGACATCCCGTCGCGGCTGACGCTCGCCGACCTCTCCCAGCACCCGGAGCCCGGCGAGCTGGTCGCCAACGACATCGGCCGTGTCGTGGTGCGCACCGCGGAGCCGCTGGCACTCGACGCGTACGCCGACTCGCGCCGTACGGGCTCGTTCCTGCTGATCGACCCGGCCGACGGCACCACGCTGACAGCCGGCATGGCGGGCACCGCGTTCGCGCAGAACGCGCAGCACGCGGCGGACGCGGCAGCCGGCGCGCCGGACGACGAGGGCTGGGACTTCTGATGGCCGGCGGGACGCGGGGGGCCTCCACCGCCGTGGACGTCTACGGGACCTTCGCCAAGGAGGGCGGCCGGGTGGGCAGCGGCGCCCTCGGCGCGGGGACCGGCGGCGTGTCGCGATGCCCGCGGTGACGTACGCGCACCGCTCACGCGCCCTCGCCTCCCGCCCGTCCCGCACCCCATCCGCCCACGTTCCGGCCGCGCCTCCGTGACCACGGGGGACGCGTGTCCCGGGCCACCGAGAGGACAAGCCTCCCGATGTCGTCTTCCGCTACCCCCATGCCCCGTTCCTCCGTGCGCAGGCGCCGCCTCGCGCTGGCCGCCGTCCTGCCGCTGATCGCGCTGCTCGCCACCTCGTGCGGCTACGGCTCCAAGGCAGGCAAGGGCGCGAGTGGCTCGGCGTCGCCCGTTGCCGGTGCGAAGAAGCTGTCGGCCGACGAGGTCAGGATCGGCTACTTCCCGAATCTGACCCACGCCACGGCCCTGGTCGGCGTCGAGCGGGGCATCTTCCAGAAGGACCTCGGCGGCACGAAGCTCAAGGGCACCACGTTCAACGCGGGGCCCTCCGAGACCGAGGCGCTCAACGCGAACAGCATCGACATCGGGTTCATCGGCCCCTCCCCCGCCATCAACGGCTATACCCAGTCGGGCGGCAAGAGCCTGCGGATCATCGGCGGCTCCGCGTCGGGTGGGGTGAAACTGGTCGTCAACCCGAAGAAGATCACGTCGCAGAGCGACCTCAAGGGCAAGAAGATCGCCACGCCGCAGCTCGGCAACACCCAGGACGTCGCATTCCTCAACTGGCTCAAGGGGAAGGGCTGGAAGGTCGCCCCGCAGTCCGGCAAGGGTGACGTGTCGGTGGTGCGCGAGGCCAACAGCGTGACGGTCAACGCCTTCAGGAGCGGCGCGATCGACGGGGCGTGGGTGCCGGAACCGACGGCGTCCGAGCTGCTGGCGGCGGGCGGCAAGACGCTGATCGACGAGTCGAGCCTGTGGCCGGGCAAGAAGTTCGTGATCACCAACATCGTGGTGTCCCAGTCGTTCCTCAAGGCCCACCCCGACGTGGTGGAGGCGGTGCTGAAGGGCTCCGTGGACACCAACAAGTGGATCAACGCGAACCCGGCGGAGGCCAAGGCCTCGGCGAACGAGGCGCTGAAGTCGCTGACCGGCAAGGCGCTGCCCGCGAAGGTGATCGACTCCGCCTGGCCCTCGATCAGGATCACCGACGACCCACTGGCCGCCACCCTCAGGGCCGAGGCCGACCACGCGGTCACGGCGGGACTGCTGAAGAAGCCCGATCTCAAGGGAATCTACGACCTCGACCCGCTGAACAAGGTGCTGAAGTCCGAGGGACGCCCGGCCGTGTCGGACGCCGGCCTGGGCGCCCACTGACCGCGCACGCCGCGCGTCCCGCATCCCGTACTCCACGACCGCTCCCAGGAGGTGACGACCATGGCGTCCCCGCTCGCCAAGGCCGCCGACGAGACCCCGGCGGCGGACCATGCCGCCCGGATCGACCACGTGTCCAAGTCCTTCGCCGGCCCGGCCGGCCGGCAACTCGTACTCGACGACATCACGCTCGATGTCGCCCCCGGCGAGTTCGTCACCCTGCTGGGGGCATCGGGCTGCGGCAAGTCGACGCTGCTCGGGCTCGTCGCGGGGCTCGACGAGCCCACGGCCGGCTCGATCTCCACCGGCGGCAGGCCCGCCCTGATGTTCCAGGAGCACGCGCTCTTCCCCTGGCTGACCGCGGGCAAGAACATCGAACTGGCACTGCGGCTGCGCGGCGTGCCGCGCCCCGAGCGGCGCGGCGAGGCCGAGCGGCTGCTGGAGCTCGTGCGTCTCGGCGGGGCCCACGGCAAGCGGGTGCACGAGCTGTCCGGCGGCATGCGCCAGCGCGTCGCGCTGGCCAGGGCGCTGGCGCAGGACAGCAGGCTGCTGCTGATGGACGAGCCGTTCGCCGCGCTCGACGCCATCACCCGCGACGTGCTGCACGACGAGCTGACGCGGATCTGGCGCGAGACGGACGTCTCGATCCTGTTCGTCACGCACAACGTGCGCGAGGCGGTGCGGCTCGCGGAGCGAGTCGTGCTGCTGTCCTCGCGCCCCGGCCGGGTCGCGCACGAGTGGCAAGTCGGCATCCCGCAGCCGCGCCGCATCGAGGACCACGACGTCGCCGCGCTGTCCGTCGAGATCACCGAACAACTCCGTGGGGAGATCCGCCGCCATGGCCAGCACTGACACGACAGGGACCAAGGCCGCCGCGCAGGACGGCCGGGGCGGCGCGGCGGGGCGGGCCGGAGGGGCCGGCCTCGATGTGGCCGGGCTCGAAGCAGGGCTCGACGCGCTGGAGACGACCGGCCCCGCACGGGTGCCGCTGCGGTCCACGCTGGTCAGCAAGGTGCTGCCGCCGGTGACCGCGGTCGTGCTCGTCCTCGTGGTGTGGGAAGTGCTGGTGCTCTGCCACGTCGCGCCCGCCTACAAGCTGCCGTCGCCCGGCGACGTGTGGGGCGAGGTGAGCGACGCGTGGTACCAGGGCACCCTGTTCGGCTACATCTGGACGAGCGTCTCGCGCGGCCTGCTCGGCTTCCTGCTCGCGCTGGTGATCGGCACGCCGCTCGGCCTCGTCGTGGCGAGGGTCAGGCCGGTACGGGCGGCGATCGGGCCGATCCTCTCGGGACTCCAGTCGCTGCCTTCGGTGGCGTGGGTGCCGCCTGCGGTGATCTGGCTCGGGCTCAACGACCGGATGATGTTCGCGGTGATCCTGCTGGGAGCGGTGCCGTCCATCGCGAACGGCCTGGTCTCCGGCGTCGACCAGGTGCCGCCGCTGTTCCTGCGCGCGGGGCGCACCCTCGGCGCGACGGGCCTGCGGGGCACCTGGCACATCCTGCTGCCGGCCGCGCTGCCCGGCTATCTGGCCGGCCTCAAGCAGGGCTGGGCGTTCTCCTGGCGGTCCCTGATGGCGGCGGAGATCATCGCGTCCTCGCCCGACCTCGGCATCGGCCTCGGCCAGCTGCTGGAGAACGGGCGCACCAACAGCTCCATGTCGATGGTGTTCCTGGCGATCTTCCTGATCCTGATCGTCGGGATCGCGGTCGACCTGCTGTTCTTCAGTCCGCTTGAGCGGTGGGTGCTGCGCAGTCGCGGCCTCGCCGCGAGGAGGTGAGGGGAAGTGGTCACGGCCATGCGCCACGCGCCGCCCCCCGTCCTGCTCGTCGTCGCCCACGGCAGCCGGGACCCGCGCCACGCGGCCACCGTACGCGCCCTCGCTCGGCGGGTGCGGTCGCTGCGGCCCGGGTTGCGCGTGGAGACGGGGTTCCTCGACTTCGACGCGCCCTCGGTGCCACGAGTGCTCGACCGGCTGGCCGCCCAGGCGCACGCGTGCGGCGCGCCCGTCGAGGTGGTGGCGCAGCCGCTGCTGCTGACGCGGGCCTTCCACGCGAAGTCCGACATCCCGGCCGTGCTGGGCGAGGCGTCCGCGCGCCATCCGCTCCTGCGGATCCGGCAGGCCGGGGTACTCGGCCCCTCGCCGCTGCTGCTGCGTGCGCTGGAGCGGCGTCTCGCCCGGGCGGGGCTGTCCCTGGCAGACCGCGCGTCGACCGGGGTCGTCCTCGCGTCGGCGGGCTCCACCGACCCGGAGGCGAGCGCGGTGATCGCTGATACCGCGCGGGAGTGGCGGCACACCGGCTGGTGCGCCGTGCGGCCCGCGTTCGCCTCCGCTCGCCTGCCGCGTACCGAGGACGCGGTGCGTGAGCTGCGCGCCGCGGGGGTGCGGCGCATCGCCGTCGCCCCGTACGTGATCGCCCCCGGCAGGCTGCCCGACCGCATCGCCGCCGGGGCGCGCGAGGCGGGCGCGGACGTACTCGCGGACGTACTCGGCCCCGCTCCCGAGGTGGCCGGGGTGCTGCTGGAGCGCTACGACACGGCGGCCGCCGCCCGCCTGCCCGGGCGGGCCGCGGCGGCCTGACGGTTCGGGCCCGGGACGGCCCCGGCCTACGGCCTCAGCGAGCCCGTCCTGGTCCGCTTCAGTTCGAAGAAGTCGGGGTGGCGTGCGAGGACGCGCACGCTGTCGAACAGCTCGCCGGCCGCCTCGCCGCGCGGCGCCTCGTTGAGCACGGGCCCGAACCACACCGCGCCGTCCAGGTGGATCGTCGGCGTCCCCACGTACGCGTCGGCGGCCGGGTCCTTGCCCGCGTCGTGGCTGCGGCGCAGCGCGTCGTCGTAGGACGGGTCGTGCGCGGCTGCGGCGAGGGACGCGGGCAGGCCGCACTCGGCGAGCGACTGGGCGACGACCGCGTCGAAGTCCTCGTTCTTCTCGCGGTGGATGCGGGTGCCGAGCGCCGTGTAGAGGCCGGCCAGCACGTCGTCGCCGTGCGCCTCGGCCGCGGCGACGGCGACGCGTACGGGCCCGAGCGAGCGGTCGACCAGGTCGCGGTACCAGTCGGGCAGGTCGTTGCCGAGGTTGTGCAGGTAGAGGCTCATCACGTGGAAGCGCAGGTCCACCGGGCGCACCTGCTGGACCTCCAGCATCCACCGTGAGGTGATCCAGGCGAACGGGCAGGCGGGGTCGAACCAGAAGTCGGCGGTGACGCGGCCCGTGGCGGACGGGGCCGGCGAGGCGGATCCTGAGGTCGTCATGCTGCCGAGCCTAACCACCCGGTGCCCCACATCGGCGGGACATTACGCGGCAGGTTCAGTGGGCCAATCGCCGCCGTCGACGCGTGCACGCAGGCGGTGCCCCGGCAGCGAGCCGGGCGGGCGGCGCCGCGCCGCGAAGGCGCCGGCGAGGCGCTGCAGGGTCTCGTTGACGGGCGTGGCCACCCCGTGCAGGCGCCCGAGCAGGACGATCTCTCCGTTGAGGTAGTCCGCCTCGATCGTGCCCGTGCCCC
Organism: Streptomyces sp. NRRL F-5126; assembly: GCF_000721265.1. GTDB lineage: Bacteria > Actinomycetota > Actinomycetes > Streptomycetales > Streptomycetaceae > Streptomyces. The sequence continues at coordinate 281,582 of NZ_JOFZ01000003.1, forward strand.
GGTTCAGGGACTGCCAGGAGGAGCCGCCGCCGCGCCGTGAGCCCATGTCCGGGTCGACGTGGATGAGGGCGCGCGCCTCGTCCTGCTCCTGCTGCGTGGCGCAGTCGACCTTGGCGGCGGCGAACACCGCCCAGCCCTCGGCGAGCGCACGCTGGAAGACCGCTCTGGCGTCCTCGTCCGCCGGGGAGCCCGTGAGTGCCTCGACCGCGTTGCCGAGGTTCGACAGCAGCTTGGCGTACTTCCAGCGCATCGCGTCGGGCACGACGGGTGCGAGCAGCCGGGCCTTCTCCAGGTCGGCGCCGACGGCCGACGCGGTGTCGTCCACGCCCGAGGGGTAGCGGCCCAGGTGCAGGATGCCGCTGTACGGGGTGGACGGCGCGATGACGGTGCCGGGCTCGACGTACGTGGCGGGCAGCCAGACGCACATGGCGTAGACGCGCCGGAAGCGGCGCAGCGCGAGGCGCTCGCTCTCCACGCCGTTCTGCGCGCACACCAGCGGCAGCCGCTCGCCCGCCGTTCCCCCGCCCTCGACGGGCCGCCCCGCCCAGGCGTCGAGGGCGGCGACGCTGTCCTGGCTCTTCACGGCGAGTACGAGGACATCGTCCGGGCGCAACTCGACGGCCTCCGGGCCGTCAGCGACCGGGATCCTGTGCAGCCGCGTCCCCTCGGGCGAGGTGAACGAGAGGCCGCGGTCCCGAAGCACATCGTGGTGGGCGCCGCGCGCGACGAGGACGACGTCCGCGCCGGACTCCGCGAGCCTGGCGCCGATGCTGCCGCCGACCGCACCCGCCCCGATGATGATGTACCGCATGCCGGCCCCTTTCCTGAGTGCCGCCGGTTGTGCGCGGGCCAGGGACCGCGACGCGGCCCCGGTGCGATCATCCTGCCAGTGCGGTGGGGGTGTCGACGAGGCGCCGCCCCGCCACACGGCGGAGGGCCCCCGCGAGTCACGTCCTCGCGGGGGCCCTCCGTATGTCACCCGTACACGTGTGCTGAGAAGACGATCACAAGCGCTGCGCCCGGGCCCCTCCAGCTTATTGCACATCATGCGCAGATGCATGTTCCCGGCAGAGAGTGGTGGTGCGTGGCGGCTCCGTGGTGCCCGCCGTCGCCGGCGGGCACCACGTCACCTCGTCACTTGCCGAAGCCGAAGGCGAACACGTGCGCCCCGGAGTTCGGCAGGGTGACCGAGGCCACCTGCTTCGACGGGTCGAGCGGCACCTTCGTGGAGAAGACGTACGCCTTCACGTTGTCACGGCCGCCACTGCTCGTGTTGCGGTAGTTCGTCGTCACCGCCTCGGTGTCGCCCGGGACCGGCTTGGAGCCGCCGGCACCGAGGGTCCAGTCCGAGAAGGTGACCGGCGCGTTCGCGGTCGTGCCGTCCGTGTAGGTCACGGTCAGCGTGCCGGTGACGCCGCTGCCGTCGGTCGGCGCGTTGGTCGCGGAGCCCAGCAGCCCGAGCGAGGAGCCGGTGCTGCCCTTGACCATGGGGATGGTCTGGCCGGCCATCTCGATGTTGTCGGGCCGCCCCGACTTCACCTCGGGCCAGGTGTAGTCGATCCCGTCCGAGCTGACCTTCGCACCCGAGGCGACACCGGCCGCCTGCAACGCGTTCTGCGAGTACGCCCAGCCACCGCCGTCGAAGCCGCCGTTGTAGGTGGCACCGTCCGGGTAGACGCCCTCGTTGGTGGAGTACGGCCACAGCTCGCCCGGCTGGGCGACGGCCACACGCAGCGCCGCCGTGCCGACGGACGCGCCGCTCGCGTGGTCCTTGAGCGCGAACGTCACGGTGTAACTGCCCTCGCCGGTGGGCGCGGTGACCTCGATGCCGGCCTTCGCGCTGCCCGAAGCGGGCACCGTGAGCGAGCCGGACGACGCCGAGAGCGTCACCCCCGCCGGCGCCGTGGCACTCCAGTCGACGGTGGTCGCCTTGGAGCCGAGGTTGGTCACGTTCAGCGTGGAGTCGCCCTTGGCGCCGGGCGCCAGGATCAGGCCGCTGCCGGGACCGGTCGCGGCGAGCACCTTGCCGCCGCCGGTGGTGTCCGACGGGGGGACCGAGTTCGCCGACGACGCCCAGGACTTGTTGGGCGTCGTGCCGAGCGCCCAGTCCATCGTGCGGGCCTTCTTGACCTGGTCGAAGGTGACCCAGGACTTCTTCCACTCCTTGCCCCGCACGTCAAGGGACTGCACGTACGGCGCCTTGGGCGCGGCCTTCGGGGCGTTGATCGTGAGCTTCTTGCCGTGCGCGAAGCTCACCTTCGCGACCGGGAAGGCCGGGCTGCCGAGAGCCAGCGTGTTCGTGCCCGGGGTCTCCGGGTACATGCCGAGCTCCGACCAGACGTACCAGGAGCTCATCGCGCCGAGGTCGTCGTTGCCGAACGAGCCGACCGGCGCGTTGAAGTACAGCTTCTGCTGGGCGTCGCGGACGGCGGCCTGCGTCTTCCAGGGCTGCGCCAGGTAGTCGTACTCCCAGGGGATCTCGACGCTGGGCTCGTTGCTCAGGTTGGCGTCCGTGCTGGTCGGGTTGGCGATGTTGTCGAGCAGGCTGTCCAGGTAGGACGAGTAGGCCTTCTTGCCGCCGCGCGCCTGGATCAGCTGCTTGAGGTTGAACGGCACCATCGGCGTGTACTGGGCCGAGCTGCCCTCGACGAACCCGTTGGACGTGCCGGGGGTGAAGCCGGCGGCGAACTGGCCGTCCTTGTTCCTGCCCTGCATGTAGCCGGTCTGCGGGTTGAAGACGTTCATCCAGTCCTGGGCGCGGGTGGCGAACTTCTTGTAGACGGCCTTCTTGCCCAGGGACTTGGCGAACGACGCGAGCGCGTAGTCGGCGCTGTCGTACTCCAGTTGCGTGGAGACAGGGCCGTAGAAGTTGCAGCAGCCGTAGTCGTTCTCGTCGAGCGGCAGGTAGCCCTTGGCGTCCCTGACGGACTCGCCGGGGCGGTCCTGGTTGGGCACGGTGGCCTCGTGCTCCAGCGCGGCGAGCGCGTGCTTCGTGTCGAAGCCGCGGGCGCCGAAGGCGTACGCGTCGGCGATGATGCCGGCGGCCGGGTCACCGACCATGACATAGCTCTCGCCGTTGTTGGACGCCCACTTGGGCAGCAGGCCCGTCTGGTCGTAGCCGTTGAGCATGGAGGTCACGATGTCGCTGGTGACCTTGGGCTCGACCGCCGCCATGAGCTGCGTCTGGGAGCGGTAGGTGTCCCAGCCCGAGTAGTTGGCGTACTGGGCCTTCTGGCCCTTGGCCAGCTTGTGGACCTGGTTGTCCATGCCCATGTACTGGCCGTTGTCGTCGGAGAAGACGTTCGGGTGCAGCAGGGCGTGGTACAGCGCGGTGTAGAACTGCGTCTGCTGGTCCTTGCTGCCGCCGCCGACCGCGATCTTGCCGAGGACGCCGTTCCACGCGTCGTGGTTGGCCTGCCGCATCGCGTCGAAGTGCCAGCCCTTGACCTCCTTGGAGAGGTTGGACCCGGCGTTCGCGTCACTCGTGTACGAGATGCCGACCGCGGCCTGCACGGTCGGGTTCGCCGACGTGTCGAACGTCAGGTACATCCCGTTGGCGCCGGTGGTCGGCGGCTGAGCCGCCTTGGCGCTCTTCGCCGTCGCCGCGGAGCTGCCGCTCCTGGCGCCCTGGGCCGCGGTGTGCAGGCTCGGGGAGGGCGACGCGGGGACGGTGAAGTGCTTCTCGCGCTGCGCCGCCTCCGGGTGCTTCTGGGCCGGCTGCTGCGTGCGTCCCTGCTTGAGCGTGGTGGCGTTCTTGTTGATCGTCGAGCCGACCCACGTACCGCTCTGGGTGAACGGGTGGTCGAACTTGATGTCGAAGTGCAGCGTGTAGCGGTTGCCGGCCCCGCAGAAGTGCCCGCTGTCGATCGAGCCGCTGATCTCCTTCTTGTTCACCACCCGCACGCGCGTGCCGTCGACCTGCGTGGCGCCGCCGCTCAGCTTGAGCAGCAGGTTGGCCTGCTTGCCCGAGGGGAACGTGAACCGGCCGAGGCCGGCCCTGGTGGTGTCGGTCAGCTCGGTCTTGACGCCGGAGGCGTCGGTGACGCCGTAGTAGCCGGTCGACGCCTGCTCGTCGTCATGGCTGAACTGCGCCGACGTGTTCGCGAGGTTGCCGGACAGAGCACCCGTGGTGGGCAGGATGGGCAGGTCGCCCGCGACGCCGCAACCGGGGCCCGAGACGTGCGTCAGGCTGAAGCCGGAGATCTTGTTGTCGTTGTACTCGTAACCGCCGCCCGCGGGGCGGTCAGGCGTGGTGTCGGGACCCCACTGCATCATGCCGAACGGCATGTCGGGACCGGGGAAGGTGTCCACCGCGCCCGAGGTGCCGATCATCGGATTGACCAGGGACGCCGGGTCTTTCACCAGCGAGGGCGTGGCCGCCGACGCGGTGGAGGTCAGCGCCTGGAGGGGAAGGACGGCGAGGCCGAGGACGCAGGCCAGGGCGAGTCGTCTGCGATGTCTCGGGGCGTGCGGCGAGTCGGAAGATGAGGGGCTGCTGTTGACCATCGAATTGCCTCCGCAGCGGGTCGTGCTACGCACAGGACGTGAGGGGCGGCAACGTTGTCAGCGATCGAGTCGTTGACAACGTTGCCACTCCACACGAGTGATGAGTGAAACGCGGATGGTGATTGTGTGTCAACGGCATCAACACGAGTTTCTCGACTCACCTCGCGCCAGTCCCGCGCTCACCGCACGCTCAGCGCCCACTTCAGGCGGACGCACGGGTTCCGCCTTCACGAGTCGTCATATCGACACATCGCCGGCTGGGTTGCGGGCAGCGCGTGCGCGAGGCATGCGGGGCCCGCGCGGTGCGGGCCCGTCCGCGATCAGGGGTGGTGCGGGGGATGGTGCGGCGGGTGGTGCGGCGGATGCGGGGGTTCCGGAGGGAGCGTCGCGAGGGAAGGGGCGGGTTCCGGCCACACGAGGAGGACCTGGCACGGCGCGTGGTCCACGACGAAGCGGCTCGCCGGGCCGAGGCTGTGCGGGCCGAGCCGTGAGCGGTCCCCGTCGCGCGCGAGGACGAGCAGGTCCGCGTCACGCGCGGCGGCCACCACTTCGCGTTCGACGCGGCCGGTGCGCGCCAGCTTCGTGCAGGGAAGGCCGAGGCGGTCGGCGGCGTCGTCCAGCAACTCGGCGGACGACTCCGCCTCCAGGTCCTCCACCAGCCTGCCGGGGTCGTGCCCGGGGCGGCCCCTGCCGAGGAGGCCGGCGAACGCACCGTGCGCGACGCCGTGCACCTCCTCGTCGCCGACGTGCAGCAGGGTGATGGACGCGTCCCGTGGCGCGTGCGTGCGGACGGCGTCGACGCAGGAGGGCCACGTGCCCTCGACGATCCAGGCGATCATGTTCACGGTCACGCCCACCAACCTGTCACACGGCGGGCCTGTCGAGCGCGTACGCCGTCACCGGGGCTCCGCCCAGTTCGTCCTCACGGCGCGGGGTGAACCCGAGCCGCCGCGCGACCCGTACGGAGGCGTCGTTGCCGTGCCGGATCAGCGCGGTGAAACGGTCCTCGTCAAGCGTTCTCCAGCCCCACTCGAGGCAGCCGCGCGCCGCCTCCGTCGCATAGCCGTTGCCCCACACGCCGGCCCGCAGCGCCCAGCCGAGCTCGACCTCGTCGAACTGCTCCCAGTACTGCAGGCCGCTGCGCCCGATGAACTCGCCTGTGGCCTTCAACTCGACCGCGCACAGGCCGTGTCCGCGCTCGGACCACTGCCGCTCGATGCGCGCGAGCCGGTCCTCGGCCGCTTCCCGCGTGTAGGTGCCGAGGAAGCGGTTCACGCGCGGGTCCTCGTGCAGGGCGACGAACGCGTCGGTGTCCGCGAGTGTCAGCGGCCTGAGCAGCAGCCGTTCCGTCTCGATCATCGTCCGATGGTACGAGGTGCCCGGCCCGGCGGCTGGTCAGTGGGACTCGCGGCCGACCACGGGGCCCGTGGCGCCCAGCAGGAAGTCGAGATCGGCGCCCGTATCGGCCTGGGTGACGTGGTCGACGTAGAGCCTCTCCCAGCCCCGCGTGGGCGACGCGTAGCCTTCCGTGGTGGCCGACTCCGGCGTCCTGGAGGCCAGTTCGGCGTCCGGGACGTCCAGCCTGAGGGAGCGGGCCGCCACGTCGAGCTCGATCATGTCCCCGGTCCGCACGAGTGCGAGCGGGCCGCCCGCGGCGGCCTCCGGAGCGACGTGCAGGACGACCGTCCCGTACGCGGTGCCGCTCATCCGCCCGTCGCACACGCGCACCATGTCGCGCACGCCGCTCTCCAGCAGTTTCTTCGGCAGCGGCATGTTCGAGACCTCGGGCATCCCGGGGTAGCCCTTCGGCCCGCAGCCGCGCAGGACGAGGACCGAGTCGGCGTCGACGTCGAGGTCCGGGGCGTCGATCCTGGCGTGGAAGTCCTCGATGCTGTCGAAGACGACCGCGCGGCCTCGGTGGCGCAGCAGGTGCGGTGACGCGGCGGCCGGCTTGATGATCGCGCCGTCGGGCGCCAGGTTGCCGCGCAGCACCGCGATGCCCGCGGCATCCCGCAGGGGCGCCGCTCGGCCCCTGATGACCTCGGGGTCCCAGATCCGGGCATCGTCCAGGTACTCCACGAGCGGCCTGCCCGTCACGGTGAGCGCCTCGGGGTCGAGCAGGTCGCGCACTTCCCTGAGGACGGCGAGCAGGCCGCCCGCGCGGTGCAGGTCGTCCATCAGGAACCGGCCGGCGGGCTGGAGGTCGACAAGCAGCGGCACGCGGGAGCCGATGCGGTCGAAGTCGTCCAGCGTCAGCTCTGTGCCCAGGCGGCCCGCGATGGCCAGCAGGTGCACGACCGCGTTGGTGGAGCCGCCGATGGCGGCGAGCGCGACGATCGCGTTGTGGAACGAGCCGCGCGTGAGCAGCGTGCTGGGCGTGCGCTCCTCGCGTACGAGGTCCACCGCGAGCCTGCCGGTGGCGTGTGCGGACTCCAGCAGGCGGCTGTCGGGCGCGGGCGTACCGGCGGTGCCGGGCACGACCGTGCCGAGCGCCTCGGCGAGCAGCCCCATCGTGGACGCGGTGCCCATGGTGTTGCAGTGGCCCTTGCTGCGGATCATCGCGGACTCGGAGCGTATGAAGTCGTCGCGACCGAGCGTGCCGCCCCGCACCTCCTCGCTCAGCCGCCACACGTCGGTGCCGCAGCCGAGCGCCTTGCCGCGGAACGTGCCGGTGAGCATCGGGCCGCCGGGCACGACCACGGCGGGCAGGTCGACGGACGCGGCGGCCATCAGCAGGGAGGGAATGGTCTTGTCGCACCCGCCGAGCAGGACGACGCCGTCGACGGGGTTGCCGCGCAGCATCTCCTCCGTGGCCATCGCCGCCATGTTCCGCCAGAGCATGGCGGTGGGCCGCAGCAGCGTCTCGCCGAGGGAGACGACGGGCAGGTCGAGGGGGATGCCGCCCGCCTCGTGGACACCGTCCCTGACGGAGGAGGCGACCTCTTTGAGGTGCGCGTTGCAGGGTGTGAGGTCGGACGCGGTGTTGGCGATGGCGATGTGCGGGCGCCGTCCGGAGAAGGCGTCGGACGGCAGCCCCCGGCGCATCCAGGCGCGGTGGATGTAGCCGTCGCGATCGTCGCCGCCGTACCACTGCGCGCTGCGGAGTCGCGGCGTCATGTTCTTCTCGGCCTCCGGGGCGGGGACGTGGGACGAGCCGGGCAGGGTCAGCGACTGTACGCGCCGGGTGCCGGGCGGGGGAAGGTCCGCGACCTCACCCGGAAAGGCCTCGCACGCCTCCCGCCCGACGCTCGCCTCTCACCGCTGCGGGCCGCCGGGAGCGCGCAGTGCGAGCAGGGCCACGTCATCGTCGAACACCTGCCGGTTCCGGCTGATCAGGGCGTCGCACATCTCGTCGAGCGGGGCTGCGGCCAGGCGGGCCGCCTGTTCGGCCAGGTCGCCGAGGCCGATGTCGATGTCCTGGCCGCGGCGCTCGACGAGCCCGTCGGTGAACAGCACGAGGGTGCTGCCGGGACTGAGGGGATGCTCATGGGTGAAGCGGGGGACGGACGCGTCGATGCCCACCGGGATCCCGTGCCGGGCGGGCGCCAGGTAGGCGGTGCTGCCGTCCGCTTCGACCAGCAGCGGTGGCGGGTGCCCGGCGTTGCTCCACGTGAAGGTGTACTGCCCCTCCTCACCGCGGCGCCCGATGCGGCCGAGTACCAGGGTGGCCGTGGGCGGGTCGTCGAACATCGTCAGGGCGTGGTCCAGCCGTGCCATGACCAGTCCGGGCGGCCCGGCCCGGTCGTAGGCGAGCGCGCGGAGCATGTTGCGGATCTGGCCCATCGTGGGGGCGGCCTCGACGTCATGGCCCGTCACGTCCCCCACCACCACGTACATGCCGCCGTCCGGCAGGATCACGGCGTCGTACCAGTCCCCGCCCAGCCTGGGCATCTCGGAGGCGGGCTCGTAGCGGGCCGCGGCCGCGAACGGCGACAGGTCGGGAAGTACGGGCAGCATTCGGCGCTGGAAGTGCTCGGCTGCCTGCCTGAGGTGCCCGTACAGGCGGGCGTTCTCGAGGCTGATGCCCGCGGCGCTGGCCAGCGCCGTCAGCAGGTCCTCGTCGTCCTCGTCGAAGGCCGTGCCGTCCGCCTTGTCGGCGACGTAGAGATCCCCGTAGACCGTGCCGCGTACCACGAGCGGAACGCCCAGCAGGGCGCGCATGAGGGGGTGTCCGGGCGGGAAACCCGCGGCATGCGGGTGCGTGGCCACATCGGCCACCCGCAAGGACTGCCGCTCGTCCACCATGGTGTGCAGCAGGCCGTGCCCCTGGGGCAGCCCCATGGCGGCGCACAGGTGCGGGTCGTCGATGCCCACGGTGATCAGGTCGAGCACCTCACCGCTCTCCGAGAGCACGCCCAATGCCCCGTAGCGCGCGCCCACGAGACCGGTGGCCGCTTCCACGATGCGGTGCAGCACCGTGCGGGTGTCCATGTCGGCGCTGACCGTCCCGACCGCGTCCAGCAGCCGCCGCAGCCCGTGCCTGTCCAGAGCGCGCCGCGGCGGCTCCCACGGATCGTGTGCCATGGCGCTCCTCCCGTCGCGTGCCGTCCGCCACCACTTTTGTCACATTATGCCCTCAGGGGACTGACGGAGTGTCGGTCCGATCCGTTGCGGCCGCGTGCGGCGCATAGTGGTCACCACTCCATGGCGCCGGACGGGATACCGGGGCGCGCACAGCACGAGCAGGCGACCGCGGCATCCGAGGAGGCAACGCACGTGACCCAGGACCGCGTGGGTGAGGCGGCTGAGCGGCTGATGCGCTCGGCTCAGTACTTCTTCCCCGGCGAGCAGTCGCCCGACCGGCGGACGCTGCATCGCGAGGGCGGCCGGGCGGCGGAGGAGTTCTACCACGAACGATGGCGGCACGACCGCGAGGTGCGCTCCACCCACGGGGTCAACTGCACCGGCTCGTGCTCGTGGAAGGTGTACGTCAAGGACGGCATCATCACCTGGGAGACCCAGGCCACCGACTATCCCTCGGTGGGCCCCGACTCCCCGGAGTACGAGCCACGCGGCTGCCCGCGCGGCGCCTCCTTCTCCTGGTACACCTACTCGCCCACCCGCATCCGCTACCCCTATGTACGCGGGCCCCTGCTCGAACTGTGGCGGCGGGCGAAGGAGCGGCACGCCGACCCGGTCGAGGCGTGGGCATGGCTGACCGCCGACCCCGAGCGGACCTCGACGTACAAGCGCGCCCGCGGCAAGGGCGGCTTCGTGCGCTCCACGTGGGCCGAGGTGACCGAGCTGATCGCGGCCGCGCAGGTGGACACCGTGAAGCGGTACGGTCCCGACCGCATCGTCGGGTTCTCGCCGATCCCCGCGATGTCGATGACCTCCTACGCGGCCGGCACCCGGTTCCTGTCGATGATCGGCGGCACGATCTCCTCCTTCTACGACTGGTACGCCGACCTGCCGATGGCCTCCCCGCAGGTCTTCGGCGACCAGACGGACGTACCGGAGTCGGGCGACTGGTGGAACGCCGGCTACCTGATCGTCTGGGGGACCAACCTGCCGATCACCCGCACGCCCGACGCGCACTTCATGACCGAGGCCCGCTACCGCGGCCAGAAGGTCGTCGTGGTCTCCCCCGACTACAGCGACCACACGAAGTTCGCGGACGACTGGCTCGCCGCCGCCCCCGGTACGGACGGGGCGCTGGCGATGGCGATGGGCCACGTGATCCTCACCGAGTTCTACCGGGACCGGCAGGTGCCGTACTTCACCGAGTACGCCAAGACCTACACGGACCTGCCGTTCCTGGTGACACTGCGGGAGCGTGACGGGGCGTACGTCCCGGACAAGTTCCTCACCGCCGCCGACCTGCCCGCCGCCGACCTGCCCGATGCCGGCATGCCGGGCGGTGACGGGGCGGGCGGTGAAGAGGCGGCGGAGTTCAAGACCGTACTGCTGGACGCGCACACCGGCCGGCCTGTCGTCCCCAACGGGTCGCTGGGCTTCCGCTGGGCCGGCGGCAAGGACGGGCCGGACGGCCCTGAGCCCCGCTGGAACCTGCGTCTTGACGGCGTCGACCCCCTCCTGACCCTGTACGGGCGCCCGGACGGCGAGCCGGTGGCCGTGGACCTGCCGCGCTTCGACGCGGGTCCAGGGGAGTCCGGCGGGGTGCTGCGCCGCGGGGTGCCGGCGGCGCGGATCGGCGCTCACCTGGTGACCACCGTGTTCGACCTCGTCCTGGCCCAGTACGCGGTGGGGCGCGAAGGCCTTCCGGGCGATTGGCCCACAGGACACGACGACGCAGCGGTGCCCTGCACCCCGGCCTGGCAGGAGACCGTCACCGGGGTGCCGGCCAAGGCAGCGGCCCGGGTGGCGCGGGAGTTCGCCCGCAACGCGGAGCGCACGAACGGCCGGTCGATGATCGCGATGGGAGCGGGCACCAACCACTGGTTCCACTCCGACCAGATCTACCGCGCCTTCCTGTCACTGGTGATGCTGACCGGCAGCCAGGGTGTCAACGGGGGCGGCTGGGCGCACTACGTGGGCCAGGAGAAGGTACGGCCGCTGACCGGCTGGTCCCACCTCGCCTTCGGCCTCGACTGGCAGCGGCCCACCCGGCACATGGTGGGCACCCCGCTGTTCTGGCTCGCCACCGACCAGTGGCGCTACGAGGCGTTCCCCGCCGACGTGCTGACCAGCCCGCTCGGGCGGGGCGCACTCGCCGGCCGCACGCTGCCGGACTGCAACGCGCTGGCCGCACGCCTGGGGTGGATGCCCTCGCACCCCACGTTCGACCGCAACCCGCTGGACCTGTGCGACGAGGCCGCGGCGGCGGGCAAGGATGTCCAGGACCACATCGTCGACGAGCTGAAGGCGGGACGGCTCCGATTCGCGGCGGAGGACCCCGACGACCCGGTCAACTTCCCCCGTGTCCTGCTCGTCTGGCGCGCGAACCTGTTCGCGTCGTCCATGAAGGGCCACGAGTACATGCTGCGGCACCTGCTCGGTACCGACGACGCGGTCACCGCCGGACAAACGCCACCGCATCTGCGCCCCGAGGAGGTCACCTGGCGCGAGCCGGCGCCGGTGGGCAAGCTCGACCTGTCGGTGGCGGTCGACTTCCGGATGACCAGTACCTGCCTGTTCTCCGACATCGTGCTGCCCGCGGCGACCTGGTACGAGAAATTCGACCTGTCGTCCACCGACATGCACCCCTTCGTCCACGCCTTCAACCCGGCCATCGCCCCTCCCTGGCAGGCCCGCACCGACTTCGACGCCTTCCACACCATCGCCGGCGAGTTCTCCCGGCTCGCCGCCGGCCATCTCGGCGTGCGCCGGGATGTCGTCGCCGCGCCGCTGGCCCACGACACACCGGACGAGATGGCGCAGCCGCACGGCCGGGTACGGGACTGGAAGGCGGGCGAGTGCGAGCCGGTGCCCGGCCGCACGATGCCGAAACTGATCGTGGTGGAACGGGACTACGCGGCGGTCGCCGAGAAGATGGCCGCCGTGGGGCCGCTGCTCGACACGCTCGGCACCTCGACCAAGGGCCTGACCTGGAAGCCCGGCGAGGAGATCGGCTACCTGCGCTCCCGCAACGGCACGGTGCGCGGCGGCATCGCCGACGGGCGGCCCTCCATCGCCAGGGACGACCAGTTCTGCGAGGCGATCCTGGCGCTGTCCGGGACCACCAACGGCCGGCTCGCCGTCGAGTCGCTGCGCGCCCTGGAGGAGCGCACCGGCGTCGAGCTGGCCGACCTGGCCGAGGAGCGCTCCGGTGACCGGATCACCTTCCAGGACACCCGCACCCAGCCGCGTGCCGTGATCACGTCGGCGGAGTGGTCCGGCACCGAGTCCGGCGGCCGCCGCTACTCGCCGTTCACGGTCAACGTGGAACGGCTCAAACCCTGGCACACCCTCACCGGCCGCCAGCACTTCTTCCTCGATCACGACTGGATGGCCGAGTTCGGCGAGCAACTTCCGGTCTACCGGCCGCCGTTGAATGTGCTCGGCCACTTCGGTGACCCGAGCAGGTCCCCCGACGGCCGACCCGAGATCGTGGTGCGCTACCTGACTCCGCACTCGAAGTGGTCCATCCACTCCGAGTACCAGGAGAACCTGCACATGCTCACCTTGTTCCGCGGCGGGCCGGTGATCTGGATGAGCCCGCTGGACGCGGAGAAGATCGGCGTGGCGGACAACGAGTGGATCGAGGCCTACAACCGCAACGGCGTGGTCGCGTGCAGGGCCGTGGTCACGCACCGCATGCCCGAGGGCACGGTGTACATGTACCACACGATGGACCGTCACCTGAACGTGCCCAGGACGGAGACCTCGGGCCTGCACGGCGGTGGCGACAACTCCCTCACCCGTCTGCTGATCAAGCCCACCCATCTCATCGGCGGCTACGCCCAGTTCTCCTACGGCTTCAACTACATCGGTCCCACAGGCAACCAGCGCGACGAGGTCACCGTCATCCGGCGGCGGGCCCAGGAAGTGGAGTTCTGATGCGCGTGATGGCCCAGGTGGCGATGGTCATGAACCTCGACAAGTGCATCGGCTGCCACACGTGCTCGGTCACCTGCAAGCAGACGTGGACCAACCGCACGGGCACCGAGTACGTCTGGTTCAACAACGTCGAGACCAAACCGGGCGCCGGATATCCGCGCCGCTACGAGGACCAGGAGCAGTGGAAGGGCGGCTGGAAACTCGACCGGCACGGGAAGCTGCAGCTGAAGGCCGGCGGCCGGGTGCGCAAGCTGCTCACCCTCTTCTACAACCCCGATCTGCCCACACTGGACGACTACTACGAGCCGTGGACGTACGACTACGAGAGCCTCACCACGGCTCCGCTGTCCGATTCCTTCACGAGCGCCCGCCCCAAGTCGCAGCTCACCGGGCGGGACACGACCCCCGTACGCGGCCCGAACTGGGACGACGACCTGGCCGGAGCAGGCGAGCACGCCACCGTCGACCCGGATCTGAAGGGCATGTCGGAGAAGGTCCGGATGGAGTTCGAGCAGGCGTTCATGTTCTACCTGCCGCGCATCTGCGAGCACTGCCTCAACCCGTCCTGCGTGGCGTCCTGCCCCTCGGGCGCGATGTACAAGCGGGAGGAGGACGGCATCGTCCTCGTCGACCAGGACCGCTGCCGAGGCTGGCGGATGTGCGTCAGCGGCTGCCCGTACAAGAAGGTCTACTTCAACCACCGCACCGGCAAGGCCGAGAAGTGCACCTTCTGCTACCCGCGCATCGAAGCGGGGCAGCCCACCATCTGCTCCGAGACCTGCGTCGGCAGGCTGCGCCACCTCGGTGTGATGCTCTACGACGCCGACGCCGTCCTCGAAGCGGCCTCCGTCAAGGACGACAAGGACCTCTACGAGGCCCAGCTGTCGGTCTTCCTCGACCCGCACGACCCCGAGGTGCAGGCCGCCGCCGAACGCGACGGAATCGCCCACGACTGGATCCAGGCAGCCCAGCGCTCCCCGGTCCGCGCACTGATCACCGAACACCGGGTGGCGCTGCCGCTGCATCCGGAGTACCGCACGATGCCGATGGTCTGGTACGTGCCGCCGCTGTCCCCGGTGGCCGACGCCGTGCACGCCACCGGCTACCACGACGACGATCCGGACCGGATCTTCGCCGCCATCGAATCCCTGCGCATTCCGATGGAGTACCTGGCCAACCTCTTCACCGCCGGCGACACCGCCGTCGTCGAGGGCGTGCTGCGCCGGCTGGCCGCCATGCGCGGCCACATGCGCGGCCGCCAACTCGGCGACCCGGTCGACCACGAGATGCTGGCCGCGGCCGGCACGAGCGCGGAGGCCATCGAGGATCTCTACCGGCTGCTCGCCATCGCCAAGTACGACGATCGCTACGTCATCCCCAAGGCGCACGCGGAGGGCGACGGCACGCTGATGGCGCAGCACTGCTCGCTCGACCACCCGGGCGGCGGCGCGGACCAGGGGGGCCACTACCAGGACGAGCTCGGCGCCGCACCCGCCGAGCTGCCCGGGCTTTCCGCGCCGCACGGCGGAAGCCACTTCCGCGACGGCGACGGCCAGGTCCGCTTCAACCTCATCGGCTGGGACGGCAGTGGCCGGGCGCCCGGCCTGTTCGGCGAGGAGGGGGCCCGGTGATCCGCATCCGTCCCGCCCTGCGGACGACGGACGACACTCCGCTGCTGCACCGCATCGCCTCCGTCCTGCTGCGCTATCCCGACGAGGCGGTACTGGCCATGCTCGACGAGATCGCTGCCGCGCTCCCGTCACTCGCGGCCGCCGACCGGGACCGCCTGGCCACCGTCACCGGCCGGCTGCGGGCCCTGAGCCCTACCGAGGCGGCCCAGGCGTACGTCGAGACCTTCGACCACACCCGTCGCCGCAGTCTGCACCTGACCTACTACCGGCACGGGGACACACGCGCCCGCGGCATGGGGCTGCTTGCCCTCAAGCACGTCTACCGGCAGGCCGGCCACGAGCCGCCGGACGCCGAACTGCCGGACTTCCTGCCACTGGTACTGGAGTTCGCCTCGCTGGCGCCGGGGCCCGGCCGCAGAGTCCTGTTGCAGTGCCAGTCCGGCCTTGAACTGCTGCGCGAGGCGCTGCACGACCGCGGCGACCTCTACGCCCCCGTGCTCGACACCGTCTGCGGCCGGCTGCCGCGGCCGCGCGGCCGCGACCTGGACGCGCTGCGCCGGCTCGCGGCCGAGGGCCCGCCCCGCGAACAGGTCGGGCTCGAGCCCTTCGCCCCGCCCGAGTACCTGAGCGGCACCCCCGTCACTTCGTCGAGCGGAGACGGCATCCGATGAGCTCCTGGAACCTGTGGTGGTGGGTCATCCTGCCCTACCTCGCCCTCGCCACCTTCGTCGTCGGCCACATCTGGCGCTGGCAGTACGACCAGTTCGGCTGGACCAGCCGCTCCACCCAGCTGCAGGAGCGCCGCCTGCTGAAATGGGGCGCTCCGCTCTTCCACTACGGCACCTTCGCCGCCATCGCGGGCCACGTACTGGGAATCCTCGTTCCCGAGTCGTTCACCCACTGGCTGGGCATCCCCGAGGAGACCTACCGCTGGTTCTCCTCCGTCGGCGGCGCCGTGGCCGCGTTCGCCGTCATCTTCGGCGTGGCGATCCTCGCCTTCCGCCGCACCACCGTGCCCCGGGTCCGCGCCACCACCAGCCCCGTCGACTGGCTCGCCCTGCTCCTCCTGGCCGTCGTCATCGTCCTCGGCGTCATCCCCACCCTGGGCATCAACCTGTTCGGTGCGGGCTACGACTACCGGCTGAGCGTGTCCCTGTGGTTCCGCGGCCTCTTCGCCGGCAACCCCGACGTGCACGCCATCTCCCACGCACCGCTCATCTACCAGATCCACGCCACCGCCGCCTGGGCCATCCTCGCCGTATGGCCCTTCACCCGGCTCGTGCACGCGTGGAGCGTGCCCCTGTGGTATCTGTGGCGGCCGTTCGTGCTCTACCGCAGCCGCGTGCCGGCCCGCCCCGCCGAGCCCGGCACCAGCGGCCGCCGCTGGCGCCGGATCGGCGCGCGCTACTGACCGGTCCGCGCAGCACGCCCGGGCTCGCACCGCGCGCCGTGCCCGTGCGGCGTCTTGCAGGGCGGACGCGGGCGTCGGGCGGACGCGGCGTGCCGGTACGATCGGGCATGGCGGCGAGGGCCCACTGCCCCGCCGACCTGCCGTGACAGGCGGCCTCCCCGACCGGGACGCGACCGCCTCGCCCGACGGCGCGCCGGCGGGCTGACCGCTCGCCACCGGCCGCCGCGCCGGAGACACCTGCCGCGCCGCGGAGCCCTGCGGGTCATCACGGGACCGCGGAGCGCGCCCTCGCGCGCCCGCCGCAAGCCGATCGAGGAGCACCACCCCATGACCACCGAGGACAACACGGCCGCCCCACCCACCGTGGTGAGGGTGACCGACATCGACGTCGTACGCCAGGGCAGGCTGCTGCTCGACTCGGTCTCGATGACCGTTCGCGGCGGTGAGCACTGGGCGCTGCTCGGTTCCAACGGCGCGGGGAAGTCCACGCTGCTCGGGATGGTCGGCGCGCTGACCCACCCCACGCGCGGCACGGTAGAGGTGCTCGGGCGCACTCTCGGCCGTGTCGACCTGCGGGAACTGCGCACGTTCATCGGCCACGTCAATCCGCGCCACCCGCTGCGCTCGCCCCTGCGTGTGCGCGACGTCGTGCTCACCGGACTGACGAACTCGGTGGAGCCCGTGCCGCGCTGGTCGCCCCCTGCGGGCGAGCCCGAGCGCGCGTTGCGGCTCCTTTCCATGCTGGGCATGGCCGGCAAGGAGGACGCGCGCTGGCCGACGCTGTCGCAGGGCGAGCGCGGCCGCACCCTGATCGCCCGCGCCCTGATGGCGAGGCCGCGGCTGCTGCTGCTCGACGAGCCGGCGACCGGGCTCGATCTGGCGGCGCGCGAGCAGCTGCTCAGCTCGCTCGACGCGCTGCGGGCGCTCCATCCGGGGCTGGCGACGGTACTCGTCACGCACCACCTGGAGGAGCTGCCCGCGTCCACCACCCACGCGATGCTGCTGCGCGAGGGGCGGTGTGTGGCAACGGGGCTCGCCGACGAGGTCCTCACCACGGACCAGGTCAGCAAGTGCTTCGACCACCCGGTGCGCATCGAGCGGACGGATGGGCGGTGGACGGCGCGCGCCGAACGGGTCAGTCCTGCGGAGGCACTTCCTCCGGAGTGAACGCCGTGCCCTGGTGGAAGTAGAGGAGCCAGTCGCCCCCGGTCAGCCGCCACACCGAACTGCGGTGAGCTCGGCGGCCGTTGACATCGACGTCGAACGTGAGGTGCACGACGTCGGGGGCGAGCTGGACGGCGGTCAGCTCGGAGACAGTGGCGGGCGCCGAGGCCGGGCCCCTGGCTCTGAGCTCCTTGACCAGCGTCTCCCGGTTCCAGGCACGGCCCGAGGAGCCGAACGACGCGAAGTCGGGGTGCAGCAGCTCGCCGAGCAGGGCGGGCGAGGTGTGCACGGCGGGGTCGAGGAAGCGCAGCTCGCACTCGATGGCCGCCGAGGCGGCCGGCGTGGGGTCAGGCATGAGTGAGCTCCACCAGTTTGACGACGGTGTTCCAGTTGCGGCTGGTGGCGACCGTGCCCGCGGGCAGGGCGCGCTTGTCCAGCGCCTGGGCGAGCGGGGACCTGCCGACACCGTCCGGCGCGTACAGGTACAGCGCCCGGTCCCCGAGCCGGAACTCCTCCGGCAGGAAGGCGGCGGCGTCGATCCCGTCGAGGCGCTCGGGCCCCACCGGCCGTGAGTAGTAGGTGACGTGCAGCTGACGCCCCTCAAGGGATCCCGCGTCGAACGGGCAGGCGTCCATGACGCGTTTCAGGTAGGGGGCGTCCCGCACGAGGCACTCGGTCGCGAACCCGAACCGGTCGAGCAGCGCGTCCTCGATCTCCGCGCGGAGCCCGTCGTCGTCCCCGGGCGGCGCGGCGAAGACGGCGTTGCCGCTCTGCAGATACGTGCGCACGGCCTCGTAGCCGAGCCCGCCGAGAACCTCGCGCAGCTCGGCCATGGGTACCTTCCTGCGGCCCCCGACGTTGATTCCGCGCAGGAGAGCGGCGTACATCACGGTCATGGCTCCACGATAGGTGGGCGGTACCGTCCGTGGCGCCAGGCGCGAGCGGTGCCCGGGGAGACGGGATGAGAGGCTTGCGGGTCGAAGGACGTTCCGTCGGGCGCAGGTGAGCGAGTGATGATCCCCATGAACGAGGCCAGGGCCCGGGAGGTCCTGGCGGCGGCCGGCCTGCCGGGCGGCGCGGAGCTGGTCGCGCTCGGCGAGAACGCGGTCTTCCGCACGGGCGGTCTCGTCGTCAAGGTGGGCAGGGACGCTGCGCAGGCGCCTGAGCTGCTGGAGCGGGCGGAGCGCGAGGTCGCGCTCGCCGCATGGCTCGCGGACGCGGGGGTGCCGGCCGTCCGCGCGGCACAGGGGCATGCCCGTGCCGTGCTCGGTCATCCGGTGACGCTCTGGCACCGCCTGCCGGACGCCACGCGCCCCGCGGTCCCGGCGGACCTGGCGCCGCTGCTGCGGCAGGTGCACGCGCTGACGCCGCCGGACGGCCCGGCGCTCCGCCGCCGTGAACTGCTGGGCGGCGTGGAGCGCTGGCTGCGGCTCGCGGGCGACGCGATCGAGCCCGCGGACGCCGCCTACCTGCGCGCCAGGCGTGACGGCTTCGCCGCGCAGGCCGCGGACCTCACCCCGCACCTGCCGCCGGGACCCATCCACGGCGACGCGCTGCCGCGCAACGTGCACGTGACGGCGGAAGGTCCGGTCCTCGTCGACCTGGAGACCTTCTCCAGCGACCTGCGCGAGCACGACCTCGTCGTCCTCGCGCTCTCCCGCGACCGCTACGGGCTCGACCCCGCAGCGTACGACGCGTTCACCGCCGCCTACGGGTGGGACGTGCGCGAGTGGGACGGCTGCGCGGTGCTGCGCGGCGCGCGGGAGACCGCGAGCTGCGCATGGGTGGCGCAGCACGCCCCGGCGAACCCCGCGGCGCTGCGCGAGTTCGAGCGCCGCGTCGCCTCCCTGCGCGCCGGCGACGCGGCCGTCCGCTGGTACCCGTTCTGACGCACGAGCGCCCTCGACCGCGGTCGCTGAGCCCGCCGGGCCCCGGCCCTTGGAGCACGCAGGCCACTGCTGCGCCACAGCAGGGCCCGTGCGGGCCGGCAATGTCCGCACGGAAACGCCCTCGGCCGCAGTTCGCGGCTGCGCGGCGGCCGGCTTCGCGGCGCGGGCCGGCGACCCTCAGCGCGGCGCGCCTTCGCCGCGCGTCGCGTGGAGCGCGCGCAGGGGCCAGTCGCGGTCGATGACCGCGTCCGCGTTGCCCTTTCGCCGCAGGAAGCCCTCGAAGTCCTCGGCCCACTCCGCGTACCAGGCGACCTGACGCCCGTGCAGCTCCTCTGCCGACAGGGCCGACACCTTCGCGTGCCGTGCGGCTATCGCCGTCGCCACACGGACCGCCGCCAGCGCGTCGGCCGCGGCCTGGTGCGCGCCGTCGAGCACCACCCCGTACTCGCCGCAGACGGCCTCCAGCGTGCGTTTGCCGCGGCGGTAGCGGTCGACGGCGCGGTCGATGGTGTAGGGGTCGATCACCGGGCCGATCGGGCCGAGCGGCGGCAGGCCGTGCCGTCCGAGCTCCGCGCTCAGCAGCGTCAGGTCGAACGGCGCGTTGTACGCCACCACCGGGACGCCCCGCGCCCAGTATCCGCGCAAGGCCGCCGCCACCTCGGCGGCCACCTCGGGCGCCGGCCTCCCCTCGGCGGCGGCCCGTGCGGTGGAGATGCCGTGCACCGCCGATGCCTGAGCCGGGATCAGCACGCCGGGGTCGGCGAGCCAGGTGCGCCCGCCCACCACCTCGCCGTCCGCGACCTCCACCACCGCCGCCGTCACGATCCGTGCCTCCAGCGGCTCGGTGCCCGTCGTCTCCAGGTCGAACCCGGCCAGCGTTCCCCCGTGCCACGTCATGCTGACTCCCCCTCGCCGCGCTGCCGCGGCGCCTTGTCGGTTCGCGTCGATCACGCGGGGCCGCGGTGCCGTCCCCGCCCACTCACACCCTCGCACGCGGCACTGACATCACCCGCGGCGGCGGCCGTTCAGGACACCGGGCGGGAGTCCGCCCATACCGTCTCGAACTCCTCGCGGTACACCTCGAACAGGCCGTACTCGGCGTCGCGGCCCGGGCGCACGACCTCTCGTCCGCCGCCGCGCAGCACCAGCACCGGTGTCTCCATGCCGCGGGCTGTGCGCAGGTACGACTGGACGACGGCGAGTCCGCCGGGGCCGTCGCCGTCGACCAGGTACGCGGTGAACCGGGGAGTCTCGTCGAAGACGTGGATCTCGAAGGCGCCGGGGTCGTGCAGCTTCGACCTGACGCGCCGCATGTGCAGGATGTTCATCTCCACGGAACGGCTCAGTTCGCCCTTGCGCAGGCCCAGCTCACGCTCGCGCCGCTTGACGGCGCTGCTGGCCGGGTTGAGGAACAGCAGCCGCACCCGGCAGCCCGCCTCCGCGAGCCTGATCAGCCGCCGCCCGGAGAAGCCCTGCACGAGCAGGTTGAGCCCGATGCCGATCGCGTCCAGGCGGCGCGCCGCGCCGAACAGGTCCTCGGCGGGGAACTCGCGCTGCAGCCTGACCCGGTCGGCGTGGACGCGGACCACGTCCGCGTACCGGTCGCCCACCAGGTCCTCGACGGCGTCGGCCGGCAGCCGGTCCCCCGCGGGCGCCGCACCACGGCCCGTCCCGCCGAGCATCGCGAGCAGCCGGGCCGAGGCGCGCTCCGCCTGCGCGAGCACCGTCTGGGACAGCGCGCGGCCCCGCGAGACGACGTTGCGCGCGACCTCCAGCTCGTCCAGGACGAGCTCCAGGTCGCGCCGGTCGTCGACGTACGGCTCGAAGCACGGCCAGTGCTGCACGATCAGCTCGCGCAGTTGAGGGAGCGTGAGGAAGCTGAGGACGTTGTCGTCGGACGGGTCGAGCACGTATCCCTTGCGCCGCGAGACCTCGCGCACCGCGGCGGCGCGCTGCACCCACTCCTGCCCGGCGGGGCCGGCGGCTGCGATCACCCAGTCCTCGCCGTGGTGCGGTTCGTAGACGGGCCTGAGCACGGCGGCCACCACGGCGCGCGTGCGCTGCTCGACCAGATTCAGCCAGATGTACGCACGGCCGGCGAGCTGCGCGCGCGTACGGGCCTCGGCCCAGGCCTCCGCGTCCCAGTCCAGCTCCGCGCCGATCTCCATCGGGCGCGCGACGGACACCGCGCCCGGCGGGATGTCGCCCGCCACCCGCTCGTGACCTGGGTCCCCTGGGGGTAGCTCAAGACCTCCCGAGCTCACCCGCACACCGCCCCTTCCCCGCTCTCCGCGGGCCTTTCAGTGATCAAGGAAGATTACTCCGACGATCGCGGACGGCGCACGGGGAAGGAGCGTCTCGTTTCCCAACTCCCTCATTCGTGGCCGATGTTCCCCGTTCTCCGGCCGACCGATCCGCCCACAACGGCACCTTTTGCGCCACTTGCGAGCGATTGAGCGGGTCCCTTCACCGCGGCGTTCCCGTATAACGGGACCTCCACCGGGAACGGTGGTGCTAGGCACCGACCCGACTTTCGGGGAAGATCGGCGTTAAGTGACCCGTACCACCCGGATCAGAATGGAAGAGACTCGTCTATGCAGGTCTGGCCGGGACAGATGTATCCCCTCGGCGCCACGTACGACGGCGCGGGCACGAACTTCGCGGTCTACTCGGAGGCCGCCGACCGGATCGAGTTGTGCCTCCTGCACGACGACGGCTCCGAGACGGCGGTCGAGCTGCGCGAGACCGACGCGTTCGTGCGCCACGCGTACCTGCCCGGAGTCATGCCGGGCCAGCGCTACGGGTTCCGCGTGCACGGACCGTACGCCCCCGAGAGGGGGCAGCGCTGCAACTCGGCGAAGCTGCTGCTCGACCCGTACGCGCGCGCGATCAGCGGCGCCATCGAGTGGGGCGAGGAGGTGTACGGCTACCACTTCGGCAAGCCGGACTCGCGCAACGACATGGACTCGGCCCCGCACACGATGTCCTCGGTGGTCGTCAACCCGTACTTCGACTGGGGCGGCGACCGCCCGCCCCGTACCGACTACCACCGCACGGTGATCTACGAGGCACACGTCAAGGGCCTGACGATGCTGCACCCGGCGCTGCCGGACGAGTTGCGCGGCACGTACGCGGGCCTCGCGCACCCCGCGGTGATCGAGCACCTGACGGAGCTCGGGGTGACGGCCCTGGAGATGATGCCCGTACACCAGTTCGTCAACGACCACCGGCTGTCCGACGCGGGGCTCGCCAACTACTGGGGCTACAACACCATCGGCTTCTTCGCCCCGCACAACGCCTACGCCTCCTGGGGCGACCGCGGTGAGCAGGTGCTGGAGTTCAAGCAGGCGGTGAAGGCGCTGCACGAGGCCGGGATCGAGGTGATCCTCGACGTGGTCTACAACCACACGGCGGAGGGCAACCACCTCGGCCCCACGCTCTCCTTCCGCGGCCTGGACAACCCGCAGTACTACCGGCTGACGGACGACCCCCGCTACTACATGGACACGACCGGCACCGGCAACTCGCTGCTGATGCGCTCGCCGCACGTGCTCCAGCTGATCATGGACTCGCTGCGCTACTGGGTCACGGAGATGCACGTCGACGGCTTCCGCTTCGACCTCGCCGCGACCCTGGCCCGCCAGTTCCACGAGGTGGACAGGCTGTCGTCGTTCTTCGACCTCGTCCAGCAGGACCCGGTGGTCAGCCAGGTCAAGCTGATCGCCGAGCCCTGGGACGTCGGCGAGGGCGGCTACCAGGTGGGCAACTTCCCGCCGCTGTGGACCGAGTGGAACGGCAAGTACCGCGACACCGTGCGCGACCTGTGGCGCGGCGAGCCGCGCACGCTGGCGGAGTTCGCGTCCCGGCTGACAGGCTCGTCCGACCTCTACCAGGACGACGGCCGCAGGCCGCTCGCCTCGATCAACTTCACGACCTGCCACGACGGCTTCACACTGCACGACCTCGTCGCGTACAACGACAAGCACAACGATGCCAATGGCGAGGACAACAGGGACGGCGAGGGCTACAACCGCTCCTGGAACTGCGGCGCCGAGGGCGACACCGGCGACGCGGGCATCCTGGAGCTGCGCCGCCGCCAGATGCGCAACTTCATCGCGACGCTGCTGCTCTCGCAGGGCGTGCCCATGCTGAGCCACGGCGACGAGTTCGCCCGCACGCAGGGCGGTAACAACAACGCCTACTGCCAGGACAACGAGATCTCCTGGGTGCGCTGGCCCGATCCCGGCGGAAAGGCGGAGGACGGTTCGCAGAAGGAGGCGGGCGACGGCGAGTCCATGCTCGAGTTCACCCGTGCCATGGTCTGGCTGCGCCGCGACCACCCGGTGTTCCGGCGGCGCCGCTTCTTCCACGGCCGTCCGGTTCAGGGCACGCACGACGAGCTCTCGGACATCTCGTGGTTCACCCCCGAGGGTGACGAGATGGAGCAGCAGGACTGGCAGGCGGCGAGCGCGTCGGCGATGACGGTGTTCCTCAACGGGCACGCCATCTCCGAGCCGGGGCCGCGCGGCGAGCGGATCGCGGACGACTCGTTCCTGCTGATGTTCAACGCGAGCCCCGGCGACCTGGAGTTCCTGCTGCCCGTCAACCACGGCAGGCAGTGGCAGGTCGTAGTGGACACCTCGCGGCCCGACGGGGTGCCGCACGGACAGGGCCCGAAGGCGGACGGCGGCGACAGGATCACGGTGATGTCCCGGTCCATGACGGTCCTGATGCGCCCGGCCTGACCTGCGGGCGGGCGCGCGGCGGCCGGAAGCTGCCGGTGGGCTGCCGGGGCGGAAACCCGGTTGCCGCCGGCCCCGGCGGGTGCTGGGGTACGGGCATGGACGACGACGGGATACTGGCGCTCTTCGACCGGCAGATGCGGCGGGACGCCGCGCCCGACTCCGCCGGCGAGCGCGTGGAGCGTGCGGGCCGTGTCGTGCGGCACAGCGGCGGCACGGACGACTGGAACGGGGTGCTCTGGTCAGACCTGGACGCGGCGTCGGCCGACGCGGCGATCGCGGCCGAGATCGCGCACTTCACAGCCGCCGGCCACGCCTTCGAATGGAAGCTCTACGGCCACGACACGCCGCACGACCTGGGCGTCCGTCTCGCTGCCGCCGGGTTCGTGGCGGAGCCCGTGGAGACGCTGATGCTCGCGGAGACCGCGCGGATCGTGGCCTCCACCGCGGACGCGCGGCCGCCGGAGGGGGTGCGCCTCGTGCCGGTGACGGACGCGGCGGGCGTGGCGCTGATGGCCCAGGTGCACGACGAGGTGTTCGGACCGGGCAGCTCCTCCTTCCGCGACCGGCTCGCCCGGCAGCTCGCCGAGGCGCCGGGGACGGTCGACGCCGTGGTGGCCGTCGCGGGCAGCACGCCGGTCTGCGCGGCTCGCGCGGAGCTGCCGCCGGGCAAGGAGTTCGCGAGCCTGTGGGGCGGCGGCACGCTGCCGCGCTGGCGTGGCCGCGGGCTGTACCGCGCGCTGGTGGCCAGGCGTGCGAGGCTCGCACAGCAGAGCGGCCACCGGTTCCTCCAGGTGGACGCGAGCGACGAGAGCCGCCCCATCCTTGAGCGGCTCGGGTTCGCCGCCCTGACCACGACGACGCCGTACGTGTACGACCGCACCCCCGGCCGCCAGGCCCGCCCGTGACACGAATCGCGCCGCACGGGGTACGTAGGTGTCCATGACGCCCTCCTCGACGTACCGGCTCCAGCTCCAGCCGGACTTCCCCTTCTCCGCGGCCGAGAAGGCGGTGCCCTACCTGGCCGCGCTCGGCATCTCGCACCTGCACCTGTCGCCGGTGCTCGAGGCGGTGCCGGGGTCCACGCACGGCTACGACGTCGTCGACCACACGTCGGTGCGGGCCGAGCTCGGCGGCGAGGAGGGGCTGCGCCAACTTGCGCGGCGGGCGCGCGAGCACGGCCTGGGCATCGTGCTGGACATCGTGCCGAACCACATGGCGATGTCGCCGCGGTACAACCCGGTGCTGCGCGAGGTGCTGCGCGACGGTGCCGGCTCCCCTTACGCACGCTGGTTCGACATCGACTGGGCTGCGGGTGGCGGCAAGGTGCTGCTGCCGGTGCTGCCCGGGCCGGTCGGCGGCGAACTCGCGCATCTGCGCGTCGAGGGCGCTGAGCTGTGCCACGGCGAGCAGCGCTTCCCGCTCGCGCCGGGCACGGAGGGCCTGCCCCTGCCGGAGCTGCTCGACGCTCAGCACTACCGGCTCGCGTGGTGGCGGCTCGCCCGCACGGAGCTGAACTACCGGCGGTTCTTCACCATCTCGGACCTGATCGGGGTCAGGGTCGAGGATCCCGAGGTGTTCGCGGCGAGCCACGCGAAGATCCTCGAACTGGTGCGGGACGGCGTGGTGGACGGCCTCAGGGTCGACCACCCGGACGGGCTCGCCGACCCAGGGCAGTACCTGCTGCGGCTGAACGAGGCGACGGGCGGCTGCTGGACCGTCGTCGAGAAGATCCTCACCGGCGACGAGCGGCTGCCCGCCGGGTGGGCGGTGGCCGGCACGACCGGGTACGACGCGCTGCGCCGCGTCGACGGGCTGTTCACCGACGCGGCGGGCGCGCAGGCCCTTCAGCGCCGGTTCCGTGAGGTGGTGACGGTCGCGGACGACCGCGGCGGGCGCTGGGAGCCCACCGTGCGCAGGGCCGCCTACAAGGTGCTGCTGCACGAGCTGGCCGCGGAGACCGCGTTCCTGGTGCGCACGGCGAGCCGGATCTGCGCGGCGGACCCCGCCCTGCGCGACCGCGCGCCGTGGGCGCTGGAGACGGCGATCAGGGAGCTCCTGGTGCGGGTGCCGCTCTACCGCCCGTACGCCGTGCCGGGCGGCCCCCGCACCCGGGAGGCGGTGGCCGCGGTGTCCGAGGAGGCGGCGCGCGAGGCGAAGGCCGCCTTCACGGTTCCCGAGGAGGCCGCGGCGGTCGACGTCGTGCGGGAGCTGGCGCTCGGCGGGCTCGGCACCGGCCCCGACGAGGTGGCGTTCTGCGCCCGGTTCGCGCAGACGGCGTCGGCGCTGCGCGCCAAGTCCGTGGAGGACACGGCGTTCTACCGGTTCCTGCCGCTGCTCTCCGCGAACGAGGTGGGCGGCGACCCGTCGGCGCCCACCGTCGAGCCCGGCGCGTTCCACGCGTTCTGCGAGCGGCTCGCCCGCGACTGGCCCGCCACGGGCACCGTGCTGACCACGCACGACACGAAGCGCAGCGCGGACGTACGCGCCGGCATCGCGGTCCTCACGCAGTGCCCGAAGTGGTGGAACGACCTGCTGGCGCAGGTCTCGGGTGTCGTCGCGCCGGACGCTCAGGTGGCCTGGCAGGCGTGGCAGACGGCGGTGGGGTTCACCCCCTCGGGCGACGCGCCCGACGTGGACGCGGTGCTCGCGGCCGCGCCGGACGGCACGCGGATGGAGGGGGCGCTGCTGAAGTCCGTGCGGGAGGCGGGCCTGCGCACGAGCTGGACGGAGGGCGATGCGCGCTTCGAGCGCGCGGTGCAGGACTTCGTCGCGGCGGGGCCCGCGGGCCCGGCGCGCCGCACGGTCGCGCACTTCACGCGCGCGCTCGAGCCGTACGTGCGGGCGGGGGCACTGGGCGCGGCGCTCGTGCACCTGACCATGCCGGGCGTGCCGGATCTGTACCAGGGCACGGAGCGCGACTACTTCGCGCTCGTCGACCCGGACAACAGGGCCCGCTTCAGGCCGGGGCCGCCGGACGAGAAGACGGTCGTGACGACGGCCGCGCTGCGCCTGCGGCGCGAACGTCCGGCCGCCTTCGGCGAGTCGGGCACGTACGCGCGCCTCGACACGCTGGGCCCCGCCGCAGCCCACTGCGTGGCGTTCTGCCGCACCGGCGAGGTGGTCACGGCGGTGACCCGTCTGCCGCTGCGCCTCGCGGAGGCGGGCGGCTGGCGCGACACGGCCCTGCTGCTGCCGCCCGGACGGTGGCGCGACGTACTGGCGGCACCCGCACGCGTGTACGAGGAGGGCGCGGTGGAACTGGCGACCCTCTTCCAGGACCGCCCGGTGGCGCTGCTGGCCCGCGAGCCCTGACCGCCGGGCGGACGGCCCGCCACATGCCGGAAGTCCCCTTCCGCGCCCTGCCGGACGGCCCCGCTCGACCGCGTGGCCACCGGGTTCGGCGGGATGCGGGGAAGGCACGGCGCCTGGGCCGGAGTCGCGGCGGAACACCGGCGCGACCGTCCGGCGGGGCCGCACCGTGTCCGGCGCGGGCGAGCCCCGTTCGCGCGAGACAGGGCGGACACCGGGCTCAAGGCAGTCCGGGCACGGTACAGGGCCCGGGCCATGCGGCCGGAGGCATCTGCGCGGTCCCGCCGCGACCATCCGCCGGGACCGCGCGGCGTGCCGGGTCTCCGCCCTGCGGACCCGGGCGGGCGCGCCGCGTCCCCGCGCGGCCGGGCCGGCACCGGGCCCAGCGCAGTCCGCAGACGCCGCAGGGCCCGGCCCACGCACCCGCAGACGTTCGCGCGGACACCGCCGCGACCGCCCGACGGGACCCCGCCGCGTGCCCCGTCCCCGCGCGGCGGACCCGGGCGGGCACCCCGCAGGGGTCGTCGCGGCCGCGACGGCCCTTCAGTGTGCCGCGATGCGGAAGCTCATCCGGCCGAAGCTCACCTGGTCGCCCTCCGCGACGACCGTCGTGGTGGTCACTCTGCGGCCGTTGACCGTCGTGCCGTTCGTCGAACCCAGGTCGCGCAGCACCCACAGGCCGTGCTCGCACGTCAGCACGGCATGGCGCCGAGAGACGGTGTCGTGCGCGAGTCGCAGCCCGTTGCCGGGGTCGCGGCCGATGGACAGCGGGATCGGGCCCGGCTGCGGCAGCAGCAGCTTCGGCAGCCTCTCCACCTGCCATGCCGTGCGCAGCCGCAGCGAGAACGCGGACACCTTCCCGACAGCACCGAACAGCCGCCTGGAGAGCCTGCCTTCGCTCTCCAGATCCGCCGTCAGCGGTTTCAGCTCGTCGGCCCTGCGGGCCGAGAGAACCAGGTCCATCCTGCGCAGGAAGGTGTCCTGCGAGAGCTTCCCCGCCGCAACGCCCTCCCTGAGCACCGCCAGGACCCGGTCACGCTCGGCGTCGGAGAGCCGCGGCAGGTGCACGGGCCGGTCGGAGGGGGGCGTCACACACCCGATTGTCGGGCCCGGGGCACACGGGTGTCCAGACGGGCAGGACGCGGGCCCCCGCCGGTCATGTGAGCCGTGCGCGGGCGGGAGAACCTGGAGCCCGCTCGGCGCGCTGCCCCGGCGCGGGGCGGTGTGACTTGCCACCATGTGGGGAGTGTCAGTTGCAGACGACGAGGGGGGACCCGTGCGGTTCGAGGTGTGGGCGCCGAAGGCACAGGATCGGGTCGTGCTGCGGCTCGACGGCGAGGACGTCGCGATGCGGCCGGAGCCCGGCAGGTGCGGCTGGTGGGCGGTGGAGGCGCCGGCGGGTGACGGCAGCCGGTACGGCTACGCGCTCGACGGCGGCCCGGTGCTGCCCGATCCGCGCTCGCGCCGCCAGCCCGAAGGACCCGACGGGCCGAGCGCGGTCGTCGGCCCCGAGGCGTACGAGCGGCCGGCGCCGTGGACGGGCAGGGCGCTGCCAGGCGCGGTCCTCTACGAGCTGCACATCGGCACGTTCACCCGGGAGGGCACGCTCGACGCGGCCGCGGCCCAGCTCGACGCGGTCGCGGAACTGGGCGTGACGCACGTCGAGCTGATGCCGCTGTGCCCGTTCCCGGGCCGGCACGGCTGGGGGTACGAGGGTGTCTCGCTGTGGGCCGTGCACGAGCCGTACGGCGGCCCCGCGGCGCTGAGCCGGTTCGTCGACGCGGCGCACGAGCGGGGACTCGGCGTGGTGCTCGACGTCGTCCACAACCACCTCGGTCCCTCCGGCAACCACCTCCCGATGTTCGGCCCGTACTTCACCGACACGCACCACACGCCGTGGGGCGCCGCGGTCAACCTCGACGCGCCGGGGTCCGACGAGGTCCGCGCCTTCCTGCTCGGCAGCGCGCTCGCCTGGCTGCGGGACTTCGGCCTCGACGGCCTGCGGCTCGACGCGGTGCACGCGCTGGCCGACACCCGGGCGCTCACGTTCCTCGAGGAGCTGTCGGCGGAGGTGGACCGCCTGGGCGCCGAGACGGGCAGGCCGCTGTTCCTGATCGCCGAGTCCGACCTGTGCGACCCTCGCACCACGACGCCGCGCCCGCTGGGCGGCCTCGGCCTGCACGCACAGTGGAACGACGACTTCCACCACGCGCTGCACACCGCGCTGACCGGCGAGTCGCAGGGCTACTACGGGGACTTCGCCCGCGCGCCGCTCGCCGCCCTGGCGAAGACACTGACCCGCGTGTTCTTCCACGACGGCACGTACTCCACCTTCCGCGGCAGGACGCACGGCCGGCCCGTGAACCGTACGCGCACGCCCGCGCACCGCTTCCTCGGCTACGCGCAGACGCACGACCAGATCGGCAACCGCGCCCAGGGTGACCGCCTCTCCGCGACGCTGCCGCAGGGCCTGCTGGCGTGCGCGGCGGCGCTCGTGCTCACGGGGCCGCACACGCCGATGCTGTTCATGGGCGAGGAGTGGGGCGCGACGACCCCGTGGCAGTTCTTCACCGACCACACGGACCCGGAGCTCGCCAGGGCCGTACGGGACGGCAGGCGACGGGAGTTCGCCCCGCACGGCTGGGCCGCCGAGGACATCCCCGACCCGCAGGACCCGGCGACGAGGGAGCGGTCCTGCCTGGACCGCTCCGAACGCGACGAGGAACCGCACGCACGGCTGCTCGCCTGGTACAGGGCGCTGATCGCGCTGCGCGCCGACCAGCCCGACCTGTCCGACCCCGACCTCACCGCCGTGGCCGTCGCCTTCGACGAGGCCGAGCGCTGGCTGACGTTCCGGCGCGGCGAGTTGCGGATCGCGGTGAACCTGTCGGACGCGCCACGGGACATCCCGCTGGGAGGCGGCGCGCCCCACCGCCTCCTGGCCTCCTGGGAGGAGGTCCCACCGCCGGACTCCACGGGAGTGCTGCGGCTGCCCGCCAGGTGCGCGGCCGTCCTGGCGAGCACCTGATCGCACGTCAGGGGCCGCGCGGAGCGCTACTCGACGATCGCCATCTCGCGCGGTGTGTTGTTGCACCGGCGGCCGCCCGTCTCCGTCGCCGTCACGATGTCCTCGATCCTGACCCCGAACCTGCCGGGCAGGTAGACGCCCGGCTCGATCGAGAAGCACATGCCGGGCACGATCGGGCGCTCTTCGCCCTCGATCATGTAGGGCGGCTCGTGCGTGGTGACGCCGATGCCGTGACCCGTGCGGTGGATGAAGTACGGTCCGTAGCCGGCGTCCTCGATCACCGCGCGCGCCGCACGGTCCACGTCCTGGCACGTGGCCCCGGGGCGGACGGCGAGGAACCCGGCCTGCTGCGCCTCCCGCACGGTGTCGTGGACGCGCCGCTCCTGTGCCGTCGGCTCGCCGACGTGGACGGTGCGCGTCGTGTCGGAGCCGTACCCGTGCTTGAGGCCGCCGAAGTCCAGGACGACCATGTCCCCCTGCTCGACGACGCGTTCGCCGGCCTCGTGGTGCGGGTCGGCGCCGTTGGGGCCCGAGCCGACGACCGTGAAGTCGACCTGTGAGTGGCCGTGCGCCAGCAGGAGCGCGGCGAGGTCCGCCGCGATCTCGGACTCCCTGCGTCCCGCGAAGCGCACCGTCAGGATGTCCTCGTACGCGGCGTCCGCCGCCGCGCCCGCCGCCTCGACCCTGGCGAGTTCCCGGGCGTCCTTGACCGCGCGCAGCATCGGCATCGCGTCGGACAGGCCTCGGTAGGAGGTGGCGGGGAGTGCGCGCTGGAGCGCGAGCAGGTGCAGTGCCCAGGCGTTGTCGCTGATGCCGAACCGGCCGCCGGCGTCCAGCAGTCCGGCCGTCAGCGCGTAAGGATCGTCGGCGTCCGTCCAGCCGCTCAGTGTGAGCGCGGGCGCGCCCGGGGCGTGTTCCGCGTCCCCGGCCTCCAGCGCGGGCACGACCAGGGTGGGGCGGCTGCCGGCGTCCGCCGCGGCCGGCACGACCAGCAGCGTCAGCCGCTCGGTGTCGGCGCTCGGCCGGTACCCGGTCAGGTACGTCATGTCCGGGCCGGGGGCGACGAGGAGACCCGCGAGTCCCGCCGCCGCGGCGTCGGCCGCGGCGCGCTCCATGCGCGCGCGGTAGTCGACGGCGGTGAAGGGGGCCGGAGCGGGCGGGAGATCGGACGCGGATGCGGAATCGGTGGAGGCCATCGCACCATCCTGCCAACGCGGGCCGTGCCGCGCGAGGGGGAATCGGCGGGAACGCACGGGAGTGGGCCGGCGCGGACGGCCGCTGTCGCGGCCGCGTCCCGCCGGCCCACCCGTATCCGTCTCACACGCCTCGGAAGGCCTGGCCTCGGAGGACTACTGGCCAACCTTGGTCCCGGGCTCGCCCATCGGGTAGCTGATGGGCCGCACGGCGCGGTGGCCCGGCAGGTTGCCGCGCATGCTCCACTCGCCGACCGGGAGGATGACGCGTCCCTTGAAGGCGCTCTTGAGCATCATCGCCCCAGCCGTGTAGAAAGCGGCCGCCGACGCCGCCACCAGGACCCAGCCGGCCGCGTTGACGAGGTCGGACGAGGGCGAGATCAGCCCCGCGGCGAGCAGGGAGGAACCCGCGGCGAGCAGTATCAGCACGAGGAACAGCGCCATGTTCTCCGCGAGCGCGGCCAGCGCGCCGAACAGTGTCACGACGGCCAGGACTATCCACCAGAACCCGAACGCCTGCGTGGTGAACACGTTCGGCGGCAGGAGGCCGTTGGCGGCCATCAGGGCCGTCATGCCCCAGGCGAGCCAGAAGGCGCCCCAGGTGCCGTGCATCGCCGTGGCCACGCCGTCCCTCGCACGGTACGACCACATGCCGGCGAGGAGCTGGGCGAGTCCGCCGAAGAAGATGGCGAACGGCGCGATGATCACCGGGGACAGCAGGGAATTGCCCCACCATCCGGCCAGGTTGGAGGCCACCATGAAGGTGGCGCCCGCGAAGCCGAACAGGCCCAGGATCGAAGGGGCCGCGATCGGCGTGACGACGAGGCGGCTGCGTGCCGCCCAGTCCTCGTAGCTGCCTTCGTAGGAGTCGTACGAGTGGGATCCGTCCGAGCCGTGGCTGTGGCCGTTGTGCCGAGGTTCGCCGTTTCGGGTCGGAGGCCCTGCTGGAGGGTGGTAACTGCTCATCTCGCGGTCCTCGCCTCTCTCGCGTTGGGCTCGTGGAGCCCGATTCGGAGACCCGGCGCCGTCGATGAACGACCCGCCGCGTCGCAGCAGACGAGGTACCCGGGCGAAGAGCTGCTAGTCACATCAAAAGTGACTTATTGCCCGTTTCGTCACGCGAGAGCTTCCAGACCCTCATCCACCAGCATGTATGAGTGCGGTGCTACCGCCGGCCGCCGTCCGGCGGCTCCTGCGCGGTCAGCCGCGCGAGCACTTCCTGGAAGTCGTCGTCGACCACGATCCGCACCTCGTCGTCACTCTCCGCGCCCTTCTGGCTGAGCTGCGTGATCACACCGCCCCGCCACCAGTAGACGTACGGGCTGATCGCGCCCGGCGTGTCCTCGAAGGCGGACGCGGCGAACATCGCCATGCCCGCGAGCGACGGCACGACGCCCGCGTCGCGGATGACGTGGAAGGCCAGTTGGTGGCGGAACGGCATCGCGACGAGAGCACCGTCGGCCGTGAGCTGCTGACCGGTGGTCTGCCTGACCACCGTCTCCAGCGCGAGGACCCGGCTCGCCGTGTAGAAGGAGTCGCCGACGACGACCTCGAACCGCATGCCCTCGTCGCCCGTGACGGTCTCCCGGCCCTCGACCGGCAGTTCGCGCAGGTTGTCCATGGCGCGCCGGCGCAGCCCGTCGGTCTCGCCGAGCTGGCCGAGTGCCTCGTCGGTCAGCATCATCACGGACTCGGGCAGGTCGAGCGCGAGCAGTTCGTAGAGACCGGGGGCGACGTAGCGCGCGTAGCCGAAGTTCTCCGCGTCGAGCCCCTCTCCGCTGATCACCCTCGGGTACAGCTGGGCCCTGATCTGCGCGGGCGGCAGCGTGTCGAGCGCCGAGGGACCGTCCACGGTGCGCAGCACCATGGCGGCATGCCTGCGGGCCAGTTCGCCCCAGGCTCGCGGTCCCCTGTCGTCGTTGTGGCAGACGGCGGCGAGATTCCCGAGGCCGAACTGCCGTCCCGCGTTGTCCACCACGGCGCCCTCGTACAGCGTCACCTCCAGGCCGTGCTCGGCGAACGCCTCGCGGACCTGTGAACGGAAGTACGCGGCCTCGTCGACCGAGAAGAACGAGAACGCGGGGTCACGCGGTGTGTCGCGCGCGTCACGCCGTGATCCCCGCCGGAACAGCCGCACCTCGCGTCGCCTCCGTCCTTGCTCTCATGCCGTCTCCCGCATCCGCGCCTTCCCAGGTGGTGCCTCTGCCCTTTCGATGCTATGCCCACTCCTCCCGGGCGCCGATAACCGTTTCGTTACCGGTCGGGGTTTACGGCTCACTGGGCGAGCCGGTCTCCGCGGGACCGAAGACGTCGTACGCGAGCACCACGTCGGCCCGGTCCCTGCCGCGGGCCACCAGGCGCGCGTTGACCTCGTCCGAGCGCTCCACCCAGCGCTGGGCGAAGGCGCGCTCCTTGCCGAAGCGCACGTGCCGCTCGACCAGCCGCCGCACGCGCGCCTCGGGGTCGGGGTCGAGGTACCACGCCTCGTCGAGGAGCGGCCGCACAGGGGCCCAGGACGGGTCGTCGTGGAGCAGGTAGTTGCCCTCGGTGACGACGAGCTCCACCTCGGGCGGTACACCGATGCTCCCGGCCACCGCCTCTTCCAGTGACCTGTCGAACACGGGCGCGTACACCACGACGCCGGGCCGCGCCGCGCGCAGCCGGGCCAGCAGCTCGACGTAGCCGGCCGCGTCGAAGGTGTCGGGGGCGCCCTTGCGGTCCGCCCTGCCGAGTCGCTCCAGCTCCGCCTGTGCGAGGTGGAAGCCGTCCATGGGCACCAGGGCGGCGGCGTCCCGCCCGTGCCGCTCGACCAGCCTGCCGACGAGTCGCCGCGCGAGCGTCGACTTGCCGGCGCCTGGCGCGCCCGCGATGCCCAGCAGGCTGCGGCGCCCCGGGACGCAGAGGCCGCGGGCGCGTTCGACGAGCCCGTCGAACACACGGGGGTCATGCGCATGGGGGTGGTGCGTTTCCATGGCCGCATTGTGGCCGGGCGGGCCAGGCGGGCCGGCGCTCGGGGGTCTGCTCGACGCCGTGCGCCACGATCTGAAAAGCTCTCGGTGCGGGCGATGTCCGCACGGTGATCAGGGTACGAAGGGGAAACCGGGTATGAGCCTGGCGCAGCTGCACTACACCTCGGCCCCACGGGGTGGCGCCGACGCGCCCGGCGCAGGGTTCACCGCCGTCACGCCAGGGGTTTCGCGTGAACTACGGGGGGAGGCCGAGCGGTTGCTCGCGTACGAGCCGCCGCGTGACGCTCCCCCGCACCCCTCTGCCGCCGAACTGGCCGCGTTCCCGACGGCGTTGAGCCACAGCCTGCTGGCGGACGGCAGCCGCCTGCTGGCGCGTGCGGTGTGTACGGGCGTGGACCACAGCGGACGCTGGTGCGCATTCCACGCGCACGCGGTCGTCATCCCCCAGGACGCGGAACTACCGGGCGGCGCACTGCCGTTCGCGACGTGGGAGGCACCGCAGTGGGCGTCCGCCGCACCCGTGGACGGGCGCGTGGTGCCGCAGGCCTCCTTCGACGCGGCGCCCGCGCCCGGCGGGCCGCTGGGCACCGGCGCGCTCACCGCGTTCGCGACGACCAGGGCCGCGCGGCTGGCCGCGTTCCTCACGGCCGTCCGCGAGTTGTGCGAGGGCCGGCACGCGCGGCCGGGCGCCCCGGCACGGCTGTTCGTCGTGGAGCGTGACAGCACGGACGTGGCGCGCTGGCTGGCGCTGGCCTGCGCCACGCTGCCCCGCGGGTACGCGCGGAGGCTGACGTTCACCACGTACACCCGCAGGCCAGGACAGGCCCCGCAGCAGATCGTGGGGGTGCTGCCCGCCGACGCGGCCTCCCTGGCGGGCCGCAGGGGCCAGGACGGCGCATCGCGCATATTCGACGGGACGGCGCACGGCGAAGCCGGCGTGCCGCCCGGCACCACGGGCCGCCTCGCAGCCGATCCCACCGACACGACGGCCGCCTGGGCCGCCACGGCGGCCCGCGTCTGGCTGTCCGGGGTGCCCGACGTGTTCGAGGCAGCCGGCGCGCTGCCGGACGGCAGGCTGTCCGCCGGCGCCCTCGCCTGCGCGGCCCTCACGGCGGGCGTAGCCCTCGACGCGGAGGAGCGCGCGGAGGCGGCGGCGTGGGCGCGGCTGCACGCGCGGGTCCTGGACGCCGGTGTGGTGGACCGGGTCGTGACCGCGCTGTGCGAGACCACCGGGGAGCGCTCGCACGCCGAGGCCGCGGCGCTGGCCAGGCTGCTGGGCGCGCTCGGCATGACCGCCTCTCCCGCGACGACGGCGGCGCTGGGAGCCCTGGTGCTGACCCTGGCCGTGCGCATGCCGTCGGCGGTGCCCGAACTGCCGGTCGCGCGCCTCACCGCCTTGCCCGTGTCCGTGAAGGACCGGCTCGCCCTCGACCTCGCGGAGGAGCTGCGTGCCGGGGTGGCGGGCGGCTCGGGCGGCGTCGCGGACCCGCCGACGCTGCTTCGGGTCGCCGGTGTCCTGGGGGTGGACTGCGCGGATCTGCTGCCCGGCGTGGCGGGCAGACTCGCGGCCGCGCTCGCGGCCGACCCGGAGGGGGCGTGGGGCCCCGCTGTGGAGGCGGTGCTCGACGAGCAGTTCGAGCTGCGAACGGAGCTGCTGAGCGCCCTCGACGCCCGGGCGGCCGAGGATCCGGCCGCCGCCGTCCGGCTGATGGCCGTCACCGCGCTGGAGCTGACCGGCGTCCAGGCGCTGCCGCACCTGCGGATGTGCGCGGACGCCCCGCACGGGGGCAGGCCCGCCGGGGAGCGGGTGGGCGCCCTGCACGAGGCGCTGCGCGCGGCGGGTGTCTCGCCGCTCGCCGAGCCGCTGGTGCTGCGGACCGCCGTGCGCCTGGTGTGGGACGGCGCACTGCCGACGGCGAGCGAGGCCCGTCAGATGCTCGACGAGACGGGCTCCGACGCGCACCGCGTCGCAGGCACCTGGCACGTCCTGGTGCGGTCCGCGCTCGAAGCTCCCGCGGACGATCCCGCCGCGCCCGCGCTCGCCCCCGTACTGCTGCGCTGCTTCCCCGACACGATCGGGCCAGGGCCGCGCGACGCCCTGCGGCTGCTGGAGTTCGCGGGCGCGCTGGAGGACGTGCGGGTGGCGGCGCCCTGGGTGGAGCCCGCCCTGGCCGCGCGGGAGGCCGCCAGGCGCCACGGCCCCGTCGCGCCCGCCGTGCTCGACCGGCTCGGCGCGGCGCTCGCGAGCCGCCTGCTGTCGCGGGAGCGCCCCGACGGCGAGCTGTACGCGCTGATACACCGGGGTGACGCCGCGCTCCTCGCCGCGTACACGGCCGCGGCGCGCACCGACCCGGTCGCGGCGAGGCTGCGCACGGTGCCCGCGTACGCGGCGGACTGCTTCGCCGCGTGGACGTCGCTGCCAGGCGCGACGGGCGACTGGGACCAGGCGCGGACGGCGCTGCTCGACAAGGTGCTGCGGCCCGCGGTGCGCGCGCTGCCCGCAGCTGACCTGGCCGAGGTGGAGCGCCATCTCGAAGCGGCCGGCGCCCACCGCGCCGAGGAGTTCCGCGCCTGGCAGCGCGAGTCGGCGCTCAGCCGGCTCGGTCGCCGGCTCGGCGGGCTCGGCCGGCGCGCCTGAGCGGCCGGTCGCGGGGCCCGCCCGGCGCGGGAAGCGCGGGTTTCGCGGGGTGCCGGTAGGGCGTGGGGCGCGCGTGCGAGCGGTAGACGACGTACGGGCGGACGAGGTAGCCGAGTGGCGCGGTGAACGCGTGCACCAGCCGGCTGAACGGCCAGAGGGCGAACAGCACCATGGCGAGCAGCGCGTGCAGCCGGTAGACGAGGGGCGCGTGCGCCATCGCGGCCACGTCCGGGTCGAGCGCGAACAGGCTGCGGAACCAGATCGACACACCCCTGCGGTAGTCGTACGACTGGGCCGCGGCCCCCGATGCCGTCGCGGCGAGCCCGGCGGCGATGACCGCGACGAGCAGCGGGATGACGATCCGGTCGCTGCGGCTGGTGGCCCGGCGCACGGCGCGCACCCGCAGCCGCCGGTAGAGCAGGACGGCGAGTCCCGCCGCGGTGGCGGCGCCCGCGATCCCGCCCATCAGCAGGGCATTGGCGTGGTACAGCTCCTCGCTGACGTGCAGCCGGTCCGTGACCCACTCGGGGACGAGCAGGCCCCCGGCGTGGCCCGCGATGACGAAGAACAGCCCGTAGTGGAACAGCGGGCCGCCCACGCGCAGCAGCCGGTGCTCGTGGAGCTGACTGGAGCGGGTCGTGAACCCGAACCGGTCGTAGTGGTAGCGCCACGCGGTGCCCGCGACGAGCAGCGCGAGCACGAGGTAGGGCAGCGCGCCCCACAGGGCGATGTCGAGGTGGGTCACCTGCGGGCTCCTCGGGGATCTGGTCCGGCCGGCCGGACGGGGAAGGGGTCGAGCGCCACGAGCTGCGCTCCCGCGCCCACGCTCTCCGCGGGCGGCCCCGAGCGCGCGAGCCTGAGCGCCTCCTCGTGGCAGGAGGGCCCCGCGCCCGGCAGGCAGTCGCACACGGCGCGCAGCACGTCGGCGTACGGGCTG
The DNA here is from genome assembly GCF_000721265.1 of Streptomyces sp. NRRL F-5126. GTDB lineage: Bacteria > Actinomycetota > Actinomycetes > Streptomycetales > Streptomycetaceae > Streptomyces. The sequence continues at coordinate 319,462 of NZ_JOFZ01000003.1, forward strand.
AGGTACGAGCCGAGCGCGTAGCGCAGCACCTCGACGGCGGCCCGGTGCTCGATGAGCAGGGCGGTGCCGGGGCCCGGGCAGCGTGCCGCGAACTCCAGCAGTAGCGGCAGGAAGTCGGGCAGCTCGTCGTCGGGCGGCTGCCAGCCCTCGGCGCGGTAGCGGGACTTGATGGCCGCGAGCGAGGTGCCGCGGCGGCGGGTGTCGCCGTCGGTGCAGTAGGTGAGGTAGAGGCAGCGGCGCCTGCTGCGGTCGAAGGTCGCGACGTAGCGCGCGGACAGTTCGAGCGCGGGCATGCCGTCGACGGCGTCGCAGAACCGCAGCAGGGGGGCGGCCTCCGGCGCGCCGAGGGGCGTGAGCGCGCCACGCACGCTGTCGAGCAGGCCGGGCCAGCTCTCGTCGGGGTGGCCGAGGAGCAGCGAGGCGGCCTGCAGTACGGCGGCCCGGTTCACCGCGGCCCCCCGGTGCCCGCGCCCTTGCCCGGGCCCTCGGCCGTGCCGGCCTCTGCCGCCGGGCGTGGGAAGAGTCCGGTGGGGCGGCCCCTGCCGTTCCAGTTGAGGAGGTTGACGCGGCCGAGCAGCCCGCCGGCCGCGGCCGGCTGCTCGCCGTGTCCGCCTCCGCAGCCCGTCCCCGCGCCCGCGCCCGCGGGTACGAGCGGCGGCGCGTGGAAGGTGTCCGGATCGAGCGGGCCGCCGGGCATCATGCCGGGTCCGCCCGCCCCGTCGAGGCTGCACCCGCCACCGTGGCCGTCGCCGCCTGCCGCCGGGTCGGTGTACCCGGTGGGGATCACGTAGCGCTCCTCGTACTTGGCGAGCGCCAGCAACCGGTACATGGACCGCATCGAGCGCTCGTCCATGCCGACCGAGCGTGCGATCGCCGGGTCCTGCTCCTCGCCCAGGTTGACGCGCCGCATGTGGGAGCGCATCGCGGCGAGCCGGCACAGTGCGGCCTCCACGGGCGCGGTGTCGCCCGCCGTGAAGAGTTCGGCGAGGTATTCGAGCGGGATGCGCAGGGAGCCGATGGCGCCGAACAGGCTGGCCGGGTCCTCGCCGTCGTGTCCCGACGAGGTGAGCGCGTCGACCACGGGCGACAGCGGCGGCACGTACCAGACCATCGGCATCGTGCGGTACTCCGGGTGCAGCGGCAGCGCGACGCGGTAGTCGGTGATGAGGGCGCGCACGGGCGAGCGGCGCGCGGCCTCGACCCAGTCGTGCGGGATGCCGGACTCCTCGGCGTCGCGCGCCACTTCGGGGTCCCCGGGGTCGAGGAAGCAGCCGAGCTGTGCCTCGTACAGGTCCTGCTCGTCGGTGGTGGCCGCCGCCTCGCCGACCTTGTCGGGGTCGTAGAGCATCACACCGAGGTAGCGGAGCCTGCCGACGCAGGTCTCGGAGCAGACGGTGGGCTCCCCCGCCTCGATGCGCGGGTAGCAGAAGGTGCACTTCTCGGCCTTGCCGGTGGCGTGGTTGAAGTACACCTTCTTGTACGGGCAGCCGCTGACGCACATCCGCCAGCCCCGGCAGCGGTCCTGGTCGACAAGGACGATGCCGTCCTCGACGCGCTTGTACAGCGCGCCGGAAGGACACACCGCGACGCAGGCGGGGTTGAGGCAGTGCTCGCAGATGCGCGGCAGGTAGAACATGAACGCCTGCTCGTACTCCAGGCGGACCTTGTCGCTCATCTTCCGCAGCACCGGGTCGGCGGCGAGCTGCTCGGGGCCGCCGCCGAGGTCGTCGTCCCAGTTCGGGCCCCAAGTGACGTCGGCGGGCGCGCCGTCGATCAGGGAGCGCGGGCGCGCGGTGGGCAGGTCGTCGCCGAGCGGGGCGGTGGTCAGGTTCTCGTAGTCGTACGTCCAGGGCTGGTAGTAGTCGTCGAGGGTGGGCAGTTCGGGGTTGGCGAACAGGCGCGCGAGGCGGCGCGCCCTGCCGCCTGTGCGCGGCACGAGACGGCCGTGCTTGAGTTCCCAGCCGCCGCGCCACCTGTCCTGGTCCTCGTGCCCGCGCGGGTAGCCCTGGCCCGGGCGGGTCTCGACGTTGTTGAACCACGCGTACTCGGTGCCGGTGCGGTTGGTCCACGTCTGCTTGCACGTGACGGAGCAGGTGTGGCAGCCGATGCACTTGTCGAGGTTCATCACCATGGCGACCTGGGCCATGACCCGGCGCGGCCGCGGGGGGCGTCCGGTGTGCTGCCGGGTGCGTCGGCTCTTGCTGCGAGGCATGTCAGTACTCCACGTGCTGGGAACGGCGGCGGATGGTGGTGACCGTGTCGCGCTGGCTGCCGGTCGGTCCGTAGTAGTTCGGCGAGAACGACAACTGGCCGTAGCCGCCGATGAGGTGAGTCGGCTTGATGAGCAGCTTGGTGAGGGCGTTGTGCACGCCGCCCCGGCGCCCGGTCGCCTCCGTGCGCGGCACGTTCACGAGGCGTTCCTGGACGTGGTACATGAACACCGTGCCGGCCGGCATGCGGTGGGAGACGATGGCACGCGCCGCGACGACGCCGTTGGCGTTGACGGCCTCGACCCACTCGTTGTCGGCCGCGCCGATGGCGGCGGCGTCGGCGGGGCTCATCCAGATGACGGGGCCGCCGCGCGCGAGTGTCTGCATCAGCAGGTTCTCCTGGTACTCGGAGTGGATCGACCACTTCGAGTGCGGTGTGACATAACGCACCGTCACGGCCCGTCCTGTGGCCGCGCCCGGTTCGCCGGTGGGTTCGTTCAGTGCCGCGAGGTCGAGCGGCGGCCGGAACACGGGCAGTTGCTCTCCCAGTTCGGCCATCCAGTCGTGGTCGAGGTAGAAGTGCTGCCGTCCGGTCAGGGTGTGCCAGGGCTTGTTGTGCTCGGTGTTGACGGTGAAGGGCGAGTACCTGCGGTCGGTGGCCTCCTTGCCCGACCACTCGAAGCTCGTACCCACCTGTACGGGCCGCTCCTGCGTGTCGGAGAAGACCACACGCCGTTCGGCGACGGAGTCCGCGAGCTCGCCGAGCCCGGTGTCCGCTCCGCAGCGGTCCGCCAGGCGCCTGAACCCCTCGGCGGCGATACGCCCGTTGGTCGTGCCGGACAGGGCGAGGATCGCCTCGCACAGCTTGACGTCGGTGTCGAGCGAAGGCCGCCCGACTGCGGGGCCCTCGGCCGCGGACGTGCCGCACCGCTCGGCGAGCCGCGCCGCCTCCGCGTGCGGCTGCACGGTGACGCCCTTGACGGTCATGCCGTGCTCCTCGGCCAGCGGCCCGAACGCGGCGAGCTTGTCGGCGACGGCCGTGTAGTCACGCTCGACCAGGGTTACCCGCTGGGTGGTGCGCCCCGGCCGCGGCGGTGGTCCGCCGGCCGCCCAGTCGGCGACCGTGCCACCCGGCTGGGCGGTCTCGTCCTCGGAGTCGTGCTGGAGCGCCGTGGCGACGAGGTCGTAGGCGGTGCCGAGGCGTCCCTCGGCCAACTCGGCGACCTTGCGGGCGAGTCCGTGGAAGATCTCGAAGTCCGTGCGGGCCTGCCAGGGCGGTGTGATGGCGGGGCTGAAGGCGTGCACGTAGGGGTGCATGTCCGTGCTGGACAGGTCGTGCTTCTCGTACCAGGTTGCGGCGGGCAGCACGAGGTCGGAGAAGAGCGTGGTCGACGTCATGCGGAAGTCGAGCGAGAGCAGCAGGTCGAGCTTGCCGCGCGGCGCCTCGTCGCGCCAGGTGACGTCCCGGGGCCGGCTGCCCTCGGGGGCCGCTTCCGCGCTCGCGTTGTCCCGCGCTCCGAGCAGGTGGCGCAGGAAGTACTCGTTGCCCTTGGCGGACGAGCCGATGAGGTTGGCCCGCCACACGGTCAGCACGCGCGGCCAGTTGGCGGGGGCGTCCGGGTCCTCGCAGGCGAAGCGGAGCCGCCCGTCGGCGAGCCGGTCGGCGACCCAGTCGCCGGCCTCCTCGCCGCTGGCGCGCACCTGCCGCCCGAGGTCGAGCGGGTTGCCGTCGAAGGTCGGGTACGAGGGCATCCAGCCGAGCCGGACCGACTGGGCGACGAGGTCGGCGGTGTGGCGCCCGGTGAAGGTGCCGCGGCCGGTGGGTGAGGCCAGGGCGTCGGCGCCGTACGCCTCGTAGCGCCACTGGCCGGTGTGCAGGTACCAGTACGGGGTCCCGGCCATCTGGCGCGAGGGGCGTACCCAGTCGGCGGCGGTCGACAGCTGCTGCCAGCCGGTGTAGGGGCGCACCTTCTCCTGGCCGACGTAGTGGGCCCAGCCGCCGCCGTTGACGCCCTGGCAGCCGGTGAGGATCAGCAGGGAGAGGAACGAGCGGTAGATGGTGTCGGAGTGGAACCAGTGGTTGGTGCCCGCCCCCATCACGATCATGGAGCGGCCGCGGGTCTTCTCGGCCGTGGCGGCGAACTCGCGTGCCACCCGGATCGCGGCGGCCGCCGGCACGGAGGTGATCTCCTCCTGCCAGACGGGGGTGCCGGGCTCTGCCGCGTCGTCGTACCCGGCGGGCCACTGCCCGGGCAGTCCTGGCCTGGCCACCGCGTACCGCGCGAGCAGCAGGTCGAAGACGGTGGTGACGAGGCGTCCGCCGACCTCGCGGGCGGGTACGCCCCGGGCGACGGTGGGCGCATCGTGCCCGCCCGGTGCGGTGTCGAACCGCGGCAGTACCGTCTCCACGCCCATGCCGCCGTGGTGGTGGAAGGACAGCAGCGGGTCGACGCCGCCGAGGTCGAGGTTCCAGTTGCCGGTGCCGCTCTTGGCCCAGCGGTGGCCGAGCGTGCCCTTCGGGGCGACGACCTCGTCGGTGTCCGAGTCGACCAGCACCGGCATCCAGCGGCGCGCCTGGGCGTCCGCGTCCTGGGCGAGCCCGAGCTCGGCCGCCGTGACGAACTTGCCCGGCACGTACCTGCCGTCCGCACGCTTCTCGAGCGCGACGAGGAACGGCAGGTCGGTGAAGCGTTTGACGTAGTCGGCGAAGTAGGGAGCCTGCCGCTCGACGAAGTACTCGCTGAGGATGACGTGGCCCATGGCCATGGCGAGCGCGCCGTCCGTGCCAGGATGCGGATGCAGCCACTCGTCGGCGAACTTCGTGGCGTCCGCGTAGTCGGGCGAGACCACCACGACCTTCTGGCCCCGGTAGCGCGCCTCCGCCATCCAGTGCGCGTCCGGCGTCCGCGTCACCGGCACGTTCGAACCCCACAGCATCAGGTACGCCGCGTCCCACCAGTCCCCCGACTCCGGCACGTCCGTCTGGTCCCCGAACACCTGCGGCGACGCCACCGGCAGATCCGCGTACCAGTCGTAGAACGAGATCATCGGCGCACCGATCAACGACATGAACCGCGCGCCGATCGCGTGCGAGGCCATCGACATGGCCGGGATGGGCGAGAAGCCCGCGACGCGGTCGGGCCCGTACCTGGCGATGGTGTGGACGTGCGCGGCCGCGGCCATCTCCAGCGCCTCGTCCCACGAGACGCGCACGAGGCCGCCTCGGCCCCTGGCCGACTGGTAGGCGCGGCGCCGTTCGGGATCGTCCGTGATCTCGGCCCAGGCGGCGACGGGATCGCCGAGCCTGCGCCTCGCCTCCCGGTACATGTCGACGAGCACGCCCCGTGCCAGGGGGTGGCGGACGCGGGTCGGCGAGTAGGTGTACCAGGAGAAGGACGCGCCGCGAGGGCAGCCGCGCGGCTCGTACTCGGGCCTGTCGGGGCCGACCGTGGGGTAGTCGGTCTGCTGCGTCTCCCAGGTGATCAGGCCGTCCTTGACGTACACCTTCCAGGAGCACGAGCCGGTGCAGTTCACGCCGTGGGTCGAGCGCACGACCTTGTCGTGCGACCAGCGCTCCCGGTACGGCGTGTCGTTGACGGACTGGTCCGAGCGGAACACCGCCCTGCCGTCGGCGGTGACCGGTGCGGTGCGCACCAGCCGCCCCGCCGCGAGCAGCCTGTCCGCGGCCGCCCCCGCGATCTTCTCGCCCCGTTCGCGCGCCCTGCCGAGCACCACCACACGCCCTCCTCGCTGCACACCACCTGCGATTGACACGGAGAGCATTCATCCAGCTACCAACGGTAACTGCTGGTGCTTGACTCTACTTGTGGAGAGATAGCGAGGACTTTTCAACCACTTTGCGTTCTTTTCTGAAGGAACGTCAATGCACGAGGTCGGACCATATGACTGCCGTCGGGTACGCACGCGAAACGGCCCGGCCGCAGCGGACACAGCCGCCGCGGCCGGGCCGCTCGGTCGGGCTCAGGCCTCGTCGGGCGTGAGCTTCAGCGAGATGCTGTTGATGCAGTAGCGCTGGTCCGTGGGGGTGGGGTAGCCCTCACCCTTGAAGACGTGGCCGAGGTGCGAGCCGCAGTCCGCACAGCGGACCTCGGTGCGGGCCATGCCGAAGGAGCGGTCCTCGATCAGCTCCACCGCGTCACTGTCCTTCGGGTCGAAGAACGACGGCCAGCCGCAGTGCGACTCGAACTTCGTGTCCGAGCGGAAGAGCTCGGCGCCGCAGGCGCGGCACGCGTACACACCCGCCGTCTTGGTGTCGGTGTACTCGCCGGTGAAGGCCGGCTCGGTGGCCGCCCCGCGCAGGACCGCGTACTCCTTGTCGGACAGTTCGGCACGCCACTGGTCGTCGGTCTTGACGACGTCGTATGCCTTCTTGATTCCGGATGCCACGCGAACTCCTCTCAGTCGCCCAGGCGGGCGAGGACCAGCGGGCCGAGGTCCGTGACGTCACCCGCCCCCATGGTGAGAACGAGGTCACCCCCCCTGACCATTCCCGCGACCAGGCCGGGCACGGCGTCCTTGGAGTGCACCGGCGTGACCTCGGCGCCCGCCGTGCGCGCCGCTTCGATGATCAGCTCGCTGGTGACGCCGGGCAGCGGGTCCTCGCGCGCGGGGTAGATGTCGAGGACGGCCGACGCGTCGGCGAGGGCGAGCGCCTCGCCCATCTCGCGGCCCAGTTCCCGCGTGCGGGAGAACAGGTGCGGCTGGAAGACGACGACCAGCTTGGACTCGCCGGGCAGCGCTGCCCGCATGGCCTCCAGGTCGGCGGTCATCTCCGTCGGGTGGTGGGCGTACGAGTCGACGACCCGCACCCCGCCGGCCTCGCCCTTGAGCTGGAGGCGGCGGCCGACTCCGGTGTACGAGCCGAGCGCTGCCGCCAGGTCTCCCGCGGGCACGCCGAGCGCCACGCCGGCGACGAGCGCGGCGACCGCGTTGGTGGCGTAGTGGCGGCCCGGCACGGACACCTCGAAGGCCACCTCCACGCCGTCGAGCACGACGGTCACCTGGCTGGTCAGCCCGTTCGGCTCGATGGCGAGGATGCGTACGTCCGCGTCCGGGGAGAGCCCGTAGGTGACGATCCGCGGCGTGTCCGTTCCTCGACGCGCTCGCCGCACCCGCCGCGTCAGCTCGACCGCCCCCGCCTGGTCGGCGGAGACGACGAGCGTCCCGCCGGGCACGATCTTGGCCGCGAACTTCTCGAACGACTCGTGGATCTCGTCCATCGACGCGTAGTTCGCATGGTGGTCGAGCTCGACGTTGAGGACGATCGCGACCTCGGGGTCGTACTTCTGGAAGCTGCGGTCGCTCTCGTCGGCCTCGGCCACGAAGATGTCGCCGTCGCCATGGCTCGCGTTGGTGCCCGGGCCCGCGAGGTCGCCGCCGATGGCGTACGAGGGCGCGAGGCCCAGCTCGCCGAGCGCCACCGCCAGCATCGACGTGGTGGTCGTCTTGCCGTGCGTGCCGGCGACGGCCAGGCCGCGCCCGCCGCGCATCAGCGAGGCGAGCGCGTCCGACCTGTGCACCACGGGGATGGAGAGCTCTTCCGCCCGCACCAGCTCGGGGTTGTCCGCCCGGATGGCGCTGGAGACGACGACGCACGTGGCGTCGTCGGCGAGGTGCGCGGCGTCGTGCCCGACGTGGACGACGACCCCGACCGTCCGCAGCGCCTCGGCCGTGGCCGACTCCCTGGCGTCGCTGCCGGCCACCTTCGCGCCGCGCTGGGCGAGGATCTTGGCGATGCCCGACATGCCCGCGCCGCCGATGCCGATGAAGTGCGGCCGCTCCATGGCGGCGGGGATGCCGGTGGCGGATGCCATACGTGTCTCCAGTGGGGGCTCGCGCGGGAGCCTGACAGGTCAGGCCGTGGGTCGCGCCTCACCCTATTCGCTGTGCGCGAAGAGTTTGAGCACCGGTACGCCGACCTGGTGGCGCGCCCGCGACGCCCAGTCGCGGTGGAAGAACTCCTCGACGTAGTGGGGTTCGGTCAGCACGATGACCTCGTCGGCCCCCGATTCCTCGACGGCCGACTTGAGCCGGTCGAGCGGGTGCTTCTCGACGACCTGCCCGGTGGCCTCGGTGCCCGCGCCGCGCAGGGCGGTGAGCGAGTGGGCGAGCGCCACCCGCGCCGGGTGTCTGGCCTCCTCGCCCTCCGGCTCCTCGGTCTCCTGGGAGGCCTCCTTGAGCTCGCCGTAGGCCACGTCGTCGATCGCGCGCAGCAGCACGTCGGCCTGGTCCCCGCGGGGCTGCATGAGCACCACGAAAGACACCTTCTGGTCGCCGTGGAGGGTCGTCACGAACTCCACGTCCTCGGGCGTCAGGGCCTTCTCGATCATCAGTACGCTTGTGAACACGACAGGCGCCCTTCCGTCCGTCCTGGCGGGCCGCAGCCGCGGCCCACTGCTGAAACCATCCTTCCCCGCGCTCGCACGGGGTCGCGACTAGTCTGCCCAGCCGGGGCTAACCGGAACGAGGGATTCCGTCAGGTGGGCTCGAAAATTCGTTCCCTGCCGTACGTCCGCCCCTCCCGCGGTACCCGGCCTTCCGGCTACCCCTTGCCGCCGGAGATCCACTCGGCACCGGCGCGCGCATAGCGGCAGAACAGGAAACCGCCCTCGCTCAGCAGCGACACCGGCTCGAACCGCTCGGGGACGGCGACCTCGGGCCCGCCCGCCACACGCTGCGCTGACCCCGCCGTGAGCAGCGGCGACACCGTGAGGCACAGCTCGTCGAGCAGGCGGCTCGCCACGAACTGGCCGAGCAGCCGGGGTCCGCCCTCCGTCAGCAGCCTGGTGAGGCCGCGCTCCGCCAGGGCGTCCACCGCGCGCACCGGATCCACGCCCAGGCCGTCGCCGGCGACCACCACATCGACGCCGGCCTTCTCCGCCTCCCGCATACGCTCCGGCGGCGCCGCGGCCCCCGTGAGCAGCAGCGTCGGCACGCGCGGTGCCGTGAACAGGGGCCGCGAGAAGTCGAGCGCCAGGCTCGCCGACACCACGGCGATCGCGGGCGCGGGCCCCTGGCCCGAGGCGGCGCGGCGCGCCGCGAACGCCTCCCTGGCCCGCGCGGGCCGGTAGTCCACCTGCCGCACGGTCTCCGCGCCGACCACGACGACATCGGCGAGCGCGCGCAGTACCCCGAAGATCCGCATGTCGCCGTCGGACGAGATCGTCTGCGAACGGCCCTCGTGCTGGGCCGCCCCGTCCAGCGTCGACACCATGTTCGCCCGCAGCCAGGGCCGATCGGCCGCCTGGGCCGGGTACGCGTAGGCGTGGGCCAGCTCCTCCAGCGTCCACGCGCGGTCGCCTCCGGGCGGCGGCCCCTCGGGTGTCAGATCGGTCACAGGGAACAGGCGTCGCATGCGAAGCAGTCTGGTCAAACTCCTAGAGTTGAGCAATGTGACCTCCTCGACCGCCGCGGCAGGCGGCTCCACCACCGCCGCCCCGCTCTCCCTGTGCGCACGCGAACCCCGGGTACCCGCCGACCGGCTGGTGGCCGAGATGGTGCCGCCGCCGCGCTTCGACTCCGTGCGCTTCGGCACGTACGTGCCCGACCCCGCGCAGCCCAGCCAGGCCGAGGCGGTCGAGGTGCTGCGCGCCTTCGCCGCGGGGATCGGCGACGACGGCGGGGCGGCGGGGGGCAGGCGCCGCTGGTTCGCCCGCAGGCCCGCCGAGCAGGCAGGGCCGCGCGGGGTCTACCTGGACGGCGGCTACGGCGTCGGCAAGACCCACCTGCTCGCCTCGCTCTGGCACGCGGCGCCCGCACCGGCCGACCGCAAGGCGTTCGGCACGTTCGTTGAGCTGACGAACCTGGTGGGCGCCCTCGGCTTCCAGCAGACCGTCCGCACGCTCAGCGGCCACCGGCTGCTGTGCATCGACGAGTTCGAGCTCGACGACCCGGGCGACACCGTCCTCGTCTCCACGCTGCTCGGCAAGCTGGTCGAGGCGGGCGTGGCGCTCGCCGCGACCTCCAACACGCTGCCCGGCAAGCTCGGCGAGGGGCGGTTCGCCGCGGTCGACTTCCTCCGCGAGATCCAGGGCCTGTCCGCACACTTCAGGCCGGTGCGCATCGACGGCGACGACTACCGCCACCGCGGGCTCCCCGAGGCGCCGCGACCGTACCCGGCGGAGCGTGTCACCGCCGCGGCGGGGGCCATCGCAGGCGCGAGCCTCGACGCGTTCCCCGATCTGCTCGACCACCTGGCCACGGTCCACCCGAGCCGGTACGGGGCGCTGACCGACGGGCTGCGCGCGGTCTGCCTGACGGACGTGCGCCCGGTGGGCGACCAGTCGAGGGCGCTGCGGCTCGTCGTGCTCGCCGACCGGCTCTACGACCGGGAGATACCGGTCCTGGCGTCGGGCGTACCGTTCGACCGGCTGTTCGGAGAGGAGATGCTGAACGGCGGCTACCGCAAGAAGTACTTCCGCGCCATCTCCCGGCTCACCGCACTGGCCAGGGAGGCGGAGGGGTTGATCGGGTAGGTTCCGGCACCGGATAGGTTCTGAAGCCGTACGTAACCGATCGGAGCCGTACGCAACCAGAGAAAGGGATCCACCATGGCCACCACGCGCCAGGCACACACCGTCTGGGAGGGCAACCTCCCCAAGGGTGCAGGGAACGTCACCTTCGACTCCTCCGGCATTCCCCAGCAGGCGGTCACCTGGGCCTCCCGCGCGGAGGAGGCGAACGGCAAGACCAGCCCGGAGGAGCTGATCGCCGCCGCCCACTCCAGCTGCTTCTCGATGGCGCTGTCGAACGGCCTCGACAAGGCCGGCACCCCGCCGACCAAGCTCACCACGCAGGCCGAGGTCACCTTCCAGCCCGGCACCGGCATCACCGGCGTGCACCTCACCGTGCAGGGCGAGGTCCCCGGTCTCGACGAGGCCGGCTTCGTGAAGGCCGCCGAGGACGCCAAGGCCAACTGCCCGGTGAGCCAGGCGCTCTCCGGCACGACGATCACGCTGAGCGCGTCGCTCGCCTGATCACGTCGGGCCGGCCCCGCGCGGGCACCGCCCGTGCGGGGTCAGCCCGAACAGGCCTGGCGCTGGGCCTCCTGCCACTCGCAGACGGGGCAGTACGTGGCGCCCCTGGTGGACTCCGGGTACTCGCTCGGCTCCCCGCACAGCACGCAGTCCGCACGGGCCTCGGTTCTCGTGGCGTCGGTGGCGTCGGTCATGCCGCCCACGCTACGCCCGCTCACGCACTCAGTGGGCGCCGCTCTGCGCGGGGGTCGCCTCGCTCGGCCTGACGATGACGAAGCCCTCGCCGCGGAGCATGAGCTGGACGGCCTCGCCCGAGCCGCCGCGGATCATCGAGCCGACGGACTGCGAGCGGTGCAGCGTCGTCTCGAGCTGGGCGCTCCAGCCGACGACCGCGTCCGTGTCCACGTACACGGGCTGCTGCGTGGTGACGGGGATGACGATCGGGTTGCCCTCGCAGATCACGGCGAGCTTGCCGTAGCCGGTGAACAGGCTGTTGAAGAGGCCACCGCCGGTCATGCCCGCGCCCTTGACCATCTTGATCTCGTAGCTGAGGGTCGGGTCGAAGCACAGGACGTTGCGGCCGTTTATGGTCAGGGCGTCGCCCTGCTCGATCTCGACGATGAAGCAGTTCGCCGCCTCGTGCGCGAACCACGCCTCACCCTGGCCCCTGACCGCCATGAGCGGCAGCCCCTCGCCGGTGATGGCGCGCTTGAGCATGCCGCCGACGCCCTGGCCCTTGCGTTCGAACTGGAGGTTGCCGCGGAAGGCGATCATGGCCCCTTGGCGCGCGTGCATCTCACCGTTGACGACGTACTTGACCGACTTGGCGTTCTGGAGGGTCATTCCGGGTGCGGCGGGCTGCTGGGCGAGGTGCTCGGTGGCGAAGAGGTCGCTTTTCATGCACGCATACTCACCCGGAGGCATGGATTCCGCCAAGAAGCGACCTGAGAGACTTGCGCGGTGACCACAGAGCCGAACGACACACCGCGCGACGACCCGAAGGACGAGGCCCCGCAGTTCGTCCTGCCGCTGGTGCTGCGACTGGAACGGACGGCACCGCCGTCCCGCACGGACGCGCTGGAGACGGCGGCGCGCGCCGTGCTGACGATTCTCTCCGACGAGCGGTCGCTCGGCGGGGGCGAGTGGGCCGCCCGCATGCGCGACTGGCAGGACGCGCGCATCAGGAAGGTGGTGCGCAGGGCGCGCGGCGCGGAGTGGCGCAGGGCCGCGGCACTGCCCGGCGTCACGGTGACCGGCACGTGCGCCGAGAGCCCCGCCGAGGTGCGGGTGCACCCGCCTGTTCCGCTGGACGGCTGGCCGAAGGACCTCGCGCGCCTCCAGGTCTCGGGCACGGAGCTGCCCGAGGCCGCAAAACCGCCCGCGCCGCCGGCCCCCGGCGTGGCGGTGCTCTGGTTCAACCCCGACCTGGAGATGTCCGCGGGCAAGGCGTGCGCCCAGGCGGGGCACGGTGCGCAGCTGGCCTGGTGGGCGCTGCCCGAGGCGGACAGGAAGGCATGGCGCGAGAGCGGCTTCACGCTGGCCGCGCGAGTCGCCTCGCGCGAGAGGTGGCGGGACCTGCAACCGAGCGGGCTGCCCGTGGTCGAGGATGCCGGTTTCACGGAGATCGCCCCGGGCAGCGCGACGGTGATCGCCGACCACCCGGCCCTGAGGGCCGCGGCACGCGGGGCCTGAGGCGGCCGCCCGCGGTCGCTACGGCGTGCACACGCCGGTGGCGGTGCCGGTCTTCGCGGTGCGGTGGACGGTCACCTTGACCACGTGCGGACTCGTTGCCTCCGCCGCGCTCACCGCGTCGGCGGCCGTGCACACCAATTGGCGCATGGCGGGCCGGGACGCCCAGTATCCGGCGGGTGCGAACGCCTGGGCCGAATCCGTCCCGCGGGCCGTGACGACAGCGGGCAGGTGAGGGGCGTAGCTGATCAGGCCACGGGCGCGTTCGGCGGTGTCGGGTCCCTGGGCGAGCTGCCGCAGGGCCGCCCCGACGGGGTCGGGGCCGCGGTAGGGGCGCGAGACGCGTTCGAGTCCCTGGGACGAGTAGAAGTAGACGTGGACGGCGGCTGCGGGACGGCTGGGCGCGACATGCGCGGCCACGGCCGGTGATCCGGCCGGCGCCGGACCCGCGTCGCCGACGGAGCACGCGCTCAGGGGCCCCAGGAGCAGCAGCGCGGCTACGGTGGCCGGCAGGCCTGCACGGTGGTGTTTCATCGCGGCTCGCGCGGCATCGTGAAGGTGAACACCGCTCCTCCTTCCGGTGCGTTGGCCGCGGTGAGGGTGCCGCCGTGCAGGCGGGCGTTCTCCGCGGCTATGGCCAGTCCGAGGCCGCTGCCTCCGCTGCGCGTGCGGGCACCGTCCCCCTTGGTGAAGCGGTCGAAGACGTGCGGCAGTACCTCGCGGGGGATGCCGGGGCCGTCGTCGCGGACGGTGATCGCGATGGTGCCGGACGACTCGTGGGCGTGGATGCTCACCCGCGCGCGCGGACCGCCGTGGCGCAGGGCGTTGCCGACGAGGTTGGCGAGGACGACGTCGACGCGGCGCGGATCGAGGCGGACGCGCAGCCCCTCGGGGGTGTCGACGTCCACCCGGCCCTGCCAGTGCCGCAGAGCGAGTGTCTTGCGGACGAGTTCGCCGACGTCGATCTCGTCGGTGTTGAGCCGGGCGGCGCCCGCGTCGAACCGGGAGATCTCCATCAAATCCTCGACCATGTGGGCGAGTTTGCGTGTCTCGCCGGCCACCAGGCTGAGGGCCTCCGCGGTCTCCGGTGCGAGGTGGCCGGACGCGGCGTCGTGGTCGACGATGCCTGTGACGGCGGTCATCGCGGCGAGCGGGGTGCGCAGTTCGTGGGAGACGTCGGCGGCGAACCGGCGTGCCTTGGCCTCCATGCCGCGCAAGGCGGCGGCGTCGGCCTGCAGCGTCGCGGCCATGGCGTTGAAGGTGCGGCCCAGTTCGGCGATCTCGTCGTGGCCGGTGACGTCGATGCGGGTGGAGAGGGCGCCGGTGGCCATGGTCTCGGCGGCCGCGCGCAGCCTGCTGACCGGGCGCAGGAAGCGGCGGGCGGCCAGCAGGGCGAGCACGGCGGAGGCGGCGACGACGGGCAGGACGCCGGCCCGGGCGGCGGCGATCAGCGAGGCGACGTCCTGCTGCTGGGGTTCGAGGGAGAAGGCCGCATAGACGACGAGGCCCGAGGGCGTCTGCGGGTGGCCGGCGGAGGTGACGGGCAGGGCGATGGCGAGGCGGGGCCGCCCGTCGTCGTGGAAGCGCTGCGTCAGCGCCGTGCTGGCCGATGCCGCGGCTGCACGCAGGTGGGCCGGCAGTACGGGGGCGGGGTCGTGGGCGGCCGTCGGCGGGCCGCCGCGGTAGGCGGCGGCGGTGCGCCAGTCGCGGGCGCCGCCCGCACGGTCGAGTTGCACGACGAGATCGTGCAGGTCGGACGCGGCGGGCCGGGCAGGCAGGTCGGGGACGAGTGAGTCGACCTGGGCCCGCAGGTCGTGCACGGCGCTGTCCTGGGCGCGCCCGACTATCGCGTCGCGCGCCTTGTGGAAGGTCAGGGCGGCCGTGGTCAGCGCGGAGAGCGCGGAGAGCAGGACGAAGGTGACGACCAGCCGGGTGCGCAGGCCGTGCGGCAGGAGCCGGCGCTTCACAGCGGGCCGAAGCGGTAGCCGAAGCCCCGCACTGTCTGGACGTAGTGCGGCCGGCGCGGGTCGTCCTCGATCTTGGCCCGCAGGCGCATCACGCACGCGTCGACGAGCCTGAAGTCGCCGTAGTAGCTGTGCTCCCAGACCTCTTCGAGCAGCTGCTGGCGGCCGAAGGTCCGCTCGGGCCAGGCCGACAGGAACAACAGCAGCTTGAGCTCCGAGGGCGCGAGCGCGAGGTCCTCACCGCGCTTGCGTACGCTCAGGGCCGCGCGGTCGATCTCCAGGTCCGCGTAGGTGGCGCGCTCGTCGCCCGCCCGGGCATCGGGCTGTGAGGGGGCCAGGCGGCGCAGGACGGCGCGCATGCGGGCTTCGATGACCTCGTCGCTCGCGGGTTTGACGATGTAGTCGTCGGCGCCCGCCTCCAGGCCGACGACCACGTCGATGTCGTCGCTGCGTGCCGAGAGGACGACGATGGGCACCTGACTGGTTCCGCGGACACGCCGGCAGACCTCGAGGCCGCTCATGCCGGGCAGCATCAGGTCGAGCAGCACGATGTCCGGCGGCGCGGCGGCGAGCGCCTCCAGACCGTCCTCCCCCGTGCCGACCGCCTCCGTCTCGTGGCCGCGGCGGTGCAGCCCGAGCGTGACGCCCCTGCGGACGGCGGGGTCGTCCTCGATCAGCAGGACTCGTGCCATGGGTGCTGCCTCGCTTTCGTCGTACTCCACCGGTGCGTCAGCGCGCCCGGCCGCCGGTGTTCAGCGGGGCGGCGGCGCCGCTTCCGTCGCACAGCACGGGCCAGGCCTCCCCCCGCAGACCTGATTCGTGGATCCGCACGACCACGTCCTGCGGCCGCTCGCCGCCGGGGATGCCCGGCGCGGCGGCCGCCGTGCACACGAGCTGGCTGACCGCCGTCCTGTCCAGCTCCGAGACCAGCCACGGCAGGTACAGGTCGACCGCTCCCCGCGACGCCCGGGCCCTGACCCGGTGAGCGCCCGAGGGCAGTGCGGTGACCAGGCCTCGTGCGCGCTCCGACGGTGCGGGTCCGGCCAGGAGCTCGTCGAGGGCACCCTGTGGCCCGGCGCCCTCCGGCGCGGTACGGGCGACGGGCCATATGCCGCGTGACGTGAGGAAATACACGCGGAACACATGCGCCTGCGCCTCGACCCGCTGCCCCCGGGCCGGCGCGCCTGCCCTGCTGGGTCCTGTGGCGGTGACGCCGCAGCCGGCGAGCAGCGCGGCCGCCAGGACCCACACGGCGGGGGCCGCCGGGATCCGCGGCCCGTGCCACGGAAGGTGTCTCACGCACCCGCCCTCCTTTGCCGCGCCCCTCGCCACGCGTCTGCCGCGCGGCTGTCCGCTCTCCGCTGTCCTGGAGGTGCCGAGCGGGGCCTACGGTTCCATCAGCCGGTGCACGTCCACCGACCCGGCTCCCAGCGTGGGCTGCGGTATCGCCGCCCACACCGCGGCCGCCACCAATGCCGTCGCGCCGAGCACGGCGAGCCCGCGGCGGCTGGTGGCCCACCGGGCCCGGAACCGCACCGGGTCCTCGACCAGCTTCTTCGACAGGGCGGCCGCGGCAAGGGACAGCGCGATCAGCACGGCCGTACGGGGCGGGCCGCCGAAGCCGAGGACGTCCGCGGGAAGCAGCAGGTACACCGGCCAGTGCCACAGGTACAGGCCGTAGGAGAGCTCTCCCAACCGGCGCGGCACCACGCTGCCGAGCGCGCGCCCTGTGCGCCCGTCGGGCACGGCGGCGAGCGTGGCGATCAGCACGGCGGCGACGAGCGAGTGCAGGAACATCCCGCCCTGGAACAGCCCGGGCGCGTGCTGCCCGTCGGTGAGCGCCCAGGACGCCACCAGGCCGCACGCCAGGACGGCGCACAGCAGGTCCGCAGCCTGCCGCGGCACGCGGGCGAACCCCGCCCTCACCGGCCGGGTGGCGACCGCGGCACCCAGCAGCAGCGAGAACGCCCGCGTGTCGGTGCCCTCGTAGACCCGCGTGGTGTCCACCGCAGTGTCGAACATGATCATCAACGCGAGGGAGACGCAGGCGCCCACCACGGCGAGAGAGGCCACCCGGCGCTCGCCGTGGCGTCCGCGGCCGGCCAACAGGACCACCACCGGCCAGGCCAGATAGAACTGCCACTCCACGGCGATGCTCCACAAATGGGAGAACAGGCGCGTGTCCGAGGCGTTCCAGTAGCCGACCTGTTCGGCGATGAAGTGCCAGTTGACCGCCTGTGCGGCGGCCCATGGCGCGTCGTCGAGAGCGAAGGCGAGCAGGCTCGGGGAGCCGAACACCCAGGCCAGGAGCAGAGTGGCCACGCCCATGACGACCAGGGCCGGCAGCAGGCGCCGCGCCCTGCGTGCCCAGAATGCGGCGAGGTCGATCCCGCCGGCCCGCCTCGTCTCGGCCAGCAGCAGCCCGGTGATCAGGAAGCCCGACAGCACGAAGAACAGGTCGACGCCGAGGAAGCCGCCGCGCAGGTAGCCCGCGTGGAAGAGCAGCACCGCCGCGACGGCCAGCCCCCGAAGGCCGTCGAGCGGGGCGAGGTGCGGGCGGCCCGCCCGTGGGGTGGGGAGCGGGACGGGCGAGGGATGTGAGCGGCCGGGCGCCGCACGGTGCTGGGCCATCGGTCAGCTGCAGCCGAGCTTGGCGTACCTCTGGTTGGACACCCATGTCCCCGTGGCCCACTCGTTCGGCGGGGCCGGGGTGAACCCGTATCGCTTGCCGAGCCGCTCGGTGAACCACTTGGCGAAGGCCGCGGACCCCTGCTGGCAGGAGTGGATGCCGTCGGGCGCCCGCTGGGCCTTGGCGGCGCCGCTGTCCGTGCCCCACAGCGCCGAGGCGTCGGCGAAGGCCACCTTCGCGCCACCGGCGCCGGCGACCTTGCCGGCGGCCTTCGGAGCGCTCTCGATCTGTGCCGCGTGCTTCTTGTAGAAGTCGTCCAGCTTGAACGGCGGAGCGGAGACGATGACGAGGTCGGCGCCGGCGTGCCCGGCCGCCTTGGCCAGCTTCTCGTACGAGGCGCGCTGCTGCTCGGGCGTGCCCCAGTCGTAGGTGGTGATCTGGTAGGCGAGCACGTCGGGCCGGTAGGAGGCGAGGTCCTTGCGAAGTTGCTTCCACGTCGACCGTGCGATCGGAAGGGACATCTTGTCGCCCTCGACGATGGTGCCGCCGCCGTCGGACGAGTCGTTCTTGAACCCCACGCCGCTCGCCTTCAGCGCCGCGCCGAGTGGCAGCGCCTCGACGCCTGCGATGGAGTCACCCAGCCACAGGACCTTCCTGTCCTTGGCGGGGAGCGATGCGGACGGCGCGGGTTCGGACCGCACGCCGGATCCGGCGGAGCCGCCGCACCCGGTCAGGACGGCGGCCGCGGCCACGGCGAGTGCGGCCGCGACGGCGACGGGACGCCGGCGGTGCGTGCGGGTCAGGGAGCCACGGGGGCTGGTTTCGTTCTGCATGGCCTCAGCACACCAGCGGAAAACGCCATCAGGACCCGTCGTCATACGCTCATCACACAACGAGAAAGCGGCCGTCATGCCCGAGCACCGTCCGGCACGGGAAAGGGCGGGGTACGGGCGGCCGCGCCCGTACCCCGCCCTTGCTGTCGGCTACGCCGTCGCCGGCACGCTCGCGACGCCCGGCGGCAGGAAGCGCCGTCCGAGCACCCGCTCGGACACGCCCTCACGGTCCAGGTAGGGCGTCACTCCGCCCAGGTGGAACGGCCAGCCGGCGCCGGTGATCAGGCACAGGTCGATGTCCTGCGCCTCTGCGACAACGCCGTCGTCGAGCATCAGCCCGATCTCCTCGGCGACCGCGTCGAGGACGCGGTCCCGCACCTGCTCCTGCGTCAGGACCCGGTCCCCCTGCCTCATCAGGGCGAGGACGTCGGGGTCGAGTTCGGGCTTGCCCGAGTCGTGGACGTAGAAGCCGCGCTTGCCGGCCTCCACGACCGCCCGCAGGTTCTGAGACACGGTGAACCGGTCGGGGAAGGCCGCGTGCAGCGTCTCGGAGACGTGCAGGCCGATCGCGGGGCCGACCAGTTCGAGCAGGACGAGCGGCGACATCGGCAGGCCGAGCGGCTCGACGGCGCGCTCCGCGACATCGACCGGCGTGCCCTCGTCGATGACGTTCTGGATCTCGCCCATGAAGCGGGTCAGCACCCGGTTGACGACGAACGCCGGCGCGTCCTTGACGAGCACGGCCGTCTTGCGGAGCTTCTTCGCCACGGCGAACGCCGTGGCGAGCGACGCGTCGTCCGTGCGCTCGCCGCGTACGACCTCCAGCAGCGGCAGCACGGCGACCGGGTTGAAGAAGTGGAAGCCGACGACCCGCTCGGGGTGGGCGAGGCCGGCCGCCATCTCGCCGACCGACAGGGACGACGTGTTGGTGGCGAGGATCGCCGTCTCCGGGACGACCGCCTCCACCTCGGCGAACACCTGCTGCTTGACGCCCATCTCCTCGAACACGGCCTCGATCACGAAGTCCGCGTCGGAGAACCCCTCGGCCTTGTCGAGCACTCCGGTGACGAGACCCTTGAGGCGGTTGGCCGTGTCCTGGTCGATCCTGCCCTTGCCGAGCAGCTTGTCGACCTCCGCGTGCACGTAGCCGACGCCCTTGTCGATGCGCTCCTGGTCGACGTCCGTGAGGACGACGGGCACCTGGAGGCGGCGCACGAACAGCAGCGCCAGCTGGGACGCCATCAGGCCCGCACCGACCACGCCGACCTTGTTCACGGGGCGCGCGAGGTTCTTGTCCGGCGCGCCGGCGGGCCGCTTGGCCCGTCCCTGGACGAGGTTGAAGGCGTAGATGCCGGAGCGCAGCTCGCCGCTCATCACCAGGTCGGCGAGCGCCTCGGTCTCCGCTTCGAACCCGGCCGCCACATCGCCGTCCTTGACGCGGGCGATGATGTCGAGCGCCCGGTAGGCGCCGGGGGCCGCGCCGTGCACCTTGGAGTCGGCGACGGCCCTGCCCCACTCGACGGCCTGGTCCCACGCCTCGCCGCGGTCGATCTCCGGGCGTACGACCTCCAGTTCGCCCTTGAGGACGGCGGCGGTCCAGACGAGGGACTGCTCCAGGAAGTCCGCGGCCTCGAAGATCGCGTCGGCGATGCCGAGCTCGAAGACCTGCTCGCCCTTGAGCTGGCGGTTCTGGTTGAGGGCGTTCTCGATGATGACGTTGACGGCGGGGCCGGCGCCGATCAGGTTCGGCAGCAGGGTGCAGCCGCCCCAGCCGGGCACCAGGCCGAGGAAGACCTCGGGGAAGGAGAACGCCGCGATCGACGAGGAGACGGTGCGGTACTGGCAGTGCAGGCCGATCTCGACGCCGCCGCCCATTGCCGCGCCGTTGTAGTAGGCGAAGGCCGGGACGGCGATGGCGCCGAGCCGCGCGAACACGTCGTGGCCCGCCTGGCCGATGGCGGCCGCCTCGTCCCTGCTGCGCAGCAGCCCGACGCCCTTGAGGTCGGCGCCGACGGCGAAGACGAACGGCTTGCCCGTGACGCCGACGCCCACGATGGTGCCGTCCGCGGCCTCGCGCTCGACCTGGTCGATCGCCGCGTCGATGTTCGCGAGCGACTGCGGCCCGAAGCTGGTGGGCTTCGTGTGGTCGAAGCCGTTGTCCAGCGTGATCAGCGCGAAGCGCCCGGCGTCGGCCGGCAGGTCGAGGTGGCGCACGTGCGCCTGGGTGACGACCTCGTCGGGGAAGACCTCGGCCGCGCCCTTCAGCAGTTCGGCGATGTTGCTCACTTGCTGCCTCCGTCGAAGTGCGGGTTCTCCCAGACGACCGTCGCGCCCATGCCGAAGCCGACGCACATCGTGGTCAGGCCGTAGCGGACGTGCGGGTTCTCCTCGAACTGCCGGGACAGCTGCGTCATCAGCCGGACCCCGGACGAGGCGAGCGGGTGGCCGAACGCGATGGCGCCGCCGTACTGGTTGACGCGCTCGTCGTCGTCGGCGATGCCGTAGTGGTCGAGGAACGCGAGCACCTGCACCGCGAAGGCCTCGTTGATCTCGAACAGCCCGATGTCGGAGATCGACAGGCCCGTCTTGGCGAGGGCCTTCTCGGTCGCCGGGATCGGTCCGTAGCCCATGACCTCGGGCTCCACGCCCGCGAAGGCGTAGCCGACGAGGCGCATCCGCACCGGCAGGCCCTGCTCGCGCGCGAAGTCCTCGGCGGCGATGAGGGAGGCGGTGGCGCCGTCGTTGAGGCCGGCTGCGTTGCCAGCGGTGACCCGGCCGTGCGGGCGGAACGGGGTCTTGAGGCCGGCCAGCGTCTCCAGCGTGGTGCCGGGGCGCATCGGCTCGTCGGCCGTCACGAGGCCCCAGCCGGTCTCCCCCGCCTCGGGCGAGGTGCGGCGGACCGAGATCGGCACCAGGTCCTGCTGGATCCTGCCGTTCGCGTACGCCTTGGCGGCGCGCTCCTGGGAGCGCACGGCGTACTCGTCGGCGCGCCGCTTCGTGAGGTGCGGGAACCGGTCGTGCAGGTTCTCCGCGGTCATGCCCATGAACAGGGCGGACTCGTCGACGAGCTTCTCGGACACGAACCGCGGGTTGGGGTCGACGCCCTCGCCCATCGGGTGGCGGCCCATGTGCTCGACGCCGCCGGCCACGACGACGTCGTACGCGCCGAAGGCGATGGAGCCCGCCGTGGTGGTGACGGCGGTCAGCGCGCCGGCGCACATGCGGTCGATCGCGTAACCGGGCACGGACTTCGGCAGGCCCGCGAGAATGCCCGCGGTGCGGCCGATGGTCAGCCCCTGGTCGCCGATCTGCGTGGTCGCGGCGACGGCGACCTCGTCGATGCGGGCCGGGTCCAGGTCCGGGTTGCGCCGCAGCAGCTCCCGGATCGACTTCACGACGAGATCGTCCGCGCGGGTCTCGTGGTAGATGCCCTTCGGGCCCGCCTTGCCGAACGGGGTGCGGACGCCGTCGACGAAGACGACGTCCCTGACGGTACGAGGCACGATTGGCTCTCCTCCAGGGTGCGGGGTGGCACAGCTGCGGCGCGCACGGAGGCGCGCTGCCGCCAATGCTACTCGCGAGTAATTAGCCTGCCCACCCCCATCATGGCGAGCGTTCAACGTCACACCCGCCACCGCCGCACCCGGGGGTCCCCTCCCGGGCGCGGCCCGTGCTCAGCGCCGTGCCGCTACCGGGCCGACAGCGCCTCGGTCAGCAGCACAGTCACCTGCTCGACCTGCCACGGCCGGGCGCCGTGCCCACGCAGTGCCGCGGCCACCGCTTCCGGCGTGGGCTCGGCGGGCGGCTCCCAGCAGACGCGGCGGACGGTGTCGGGCGTGATCAGGTTCTCCTGCGGCATGTGCAGTTCCTCCGCGAGGGACGTCACCGCGGCGCGCGCGGCCGAGAGCCGTGCTGCGGCCCGCGGATCCTTGTCGGCCCAGGAGCGCGGGGGCGGCGGCCCCTGGAGCGCCTGCCCCGGCTGCGGCAGGTCCGGCTCGGGCAGCGCGCGTGCGCGGTCGACCGCGGCCTGCCACTGATCGAGCTGGCGCCTGCCGACCCGGTGACCGAAGCCGGGGAGCGCGCCGAGCGCGTGCACGTTCTGCGGCAGAGCGAGCGCCGCCTCGACGATCGCCGCGTCACCGAGCACCTTGCCGGGCGAGACGTCACGCCGCTGCGCGATCCGGTCGCGGGTGTTCCACAGCTCGCGCACGACGGCCATCTGCCGGCGCCTGCGGACCTTGTGCATCCCGGACGTCCTGCGCCAGGGGTCCTTGCGCGGCGGCGCCGGCGGAGCCGTGGCGATGGCGTCGAACTCCTGGAGCGCCCACTCCAGCTTGCCCTGCCGGTCGAGCTCCTTCTCCAGCGCGTCGCGCAGGTCCACGAGCAGCTCGACGTCGAGCGCCGCGTACCTGAGCCAGGGTTCGGGCAGCGGGCGGCTCGACCAGTCGACGGCCGAGTGCCCCTTCTCCAGCGAGAAGCCGAGGACCGTCTCCGCCATCGCGCCGAGTCCCACGCGCGGATAGCCCGCGAGCCGTCCCGCGAGTTCCGTGTCGAAGAGCCTGGTGGGCCGCATACCTATGTCCCGCAGGCACGGCAGGTCCTGGGTGGCGGCGTGCAGGATCCACTCGGCACCGGCGATCGCCTCGCCCAGCCCGGAGAGGTCGGGGCAGCCGACCGGGTCGACGAGCGCCGTGCCCGCGCCCTCACGGCGCAGCTGGACGAGGTAGGCGCGCTGCCCGTACCGGTAGCCCGAGGCTCGCTCGGCGTCGACGGCCACGGGCCCGCGCCCCGCCGCGAAGGCCGCGACCACCTCGGCGAGCGCCGCGTCGGTGGCGACGACCGGCGGGATCCCCTCGCGTGGCTCCAGCAGGGGGATCGGTGCCGGGGCGACGTCTGGTGCGGGCTGCGACACCCACGGTTCTCGCCGCGGGCCCCCCGTGGTGCGCAGTTCCGGGTCTGCTGCGGTCTCTTGGGCGTCGGTCACCCGTCAAGGGTATCCGTGAACGGAAGACGCCCGTCGACGGAACGTTCCGTCGACGGGCGGTGCGGGCCCGGCGGGACCTCGCAGGACGCGGTCAGTGGATGATGCCGGTCCGCAGCGCGACGGCGACCATGCCGGCGCGGTCGCCCGTGCCGAGCTTGCGTGCGATGCGGGCGAGGTGGCTCTTGACCGTCAGCGCCGACAGGCCCATCGAGACGCCGATGGCCTTGTTGGACTGCCCCTCGGCGACGAGCCTCAGGACCTCGACCTCGCGGCCGGACAGCTCGCGGTAGCCACCGGGGTGGCTCGGGGCGCCGGGCGCGCCGGGCGGGCGCCGGTGCATACGGGCGCCGGCACCGATCGGCGCCGCGCCCGGGCGGCTCGGGTGGCCGATATTGGTGCGCGTACCGGTGACGACGTAGCCCTTCACGCCGCCTGCGAGTGCGTTGCGTACCGCGCCGATGTCGTCCGCCGCGGAGAGGGCGAGGCCGTTGGGCCAGCCCGCCGCGCGGGTCTCGGACAGCAGGGTGAGGCCCGAGCCGTCGGGCAGGTGGACGTCGGCCACGCAGATGTCGCGCGGGCTGCCCACGCGGGGGCGTGCCTCCGCGATGGACGACGCCTCGATGACGTCACGGACTCCCAGCGCCCACAGGTGGCGCGTGACGGTGGAGCGGACGCGCGGATCGGCCACGACAACCATGGCCGTCGGCTTGTTCGGGCGGTAGGCGACCAGGCTTGCGGGCTGCTCGAGGAGAACGGACACCAGGCCTCCTGGGGAAGGTGCGGACGGGGCCGGCCGGGGGGATTGAGCCGGGGGGAACCGTGTGTGACAGGGTCACTGACCTCTTCGGCAGCTATCCCGCCCGCCTTTAGGGAAAGATCACGATCTAGTGAGTAACAATTGGGGCAATTCGGACACTCGCTCGACTTTGCCCTGCGTGCACGCCTTTCCGGCGGGCCCGGCGGGGAACCGAACACCCGGCCCGCCGTCATGAGCCCCGCCGCGGCCTCCGGTGGGCCAGGGGCCGTCGCCGTACCGGGCCCGGGCCTCCCAGGACCGGCAGGTGGCTTCCGAGGGGTCCGAGGGACAGGGGAAAGCGGCAGCCGAGGCGACGGGGGAGGTCACGGCCTGGGGCCGCGCTCCGGCAGACGGCCGTGCCCGACGGGCGTTGGAAGACAGGCGCGGCGAAACCGGCGTCCGGCCCCGCGGGCGTCAGGTCGCCTGGGGTCCGCGGCGCTGCGGCAGGGACACCACTCCCCCGCCGGGTCCCGCCTCCGCGGCCGCGGACTGCGGGCCGTAATCGCGGGTGGCCGGAGGCAGGCCCGCGATCTGGCGCAGCAGGTCGCACCAGGCGGCCAGGTGCGCCGCCGTGTCGGGGACGCCGCCGTGCCCCTCGCGCGGCGTCCACGACGCCCTGATCTCGATCTGGTTGCTCGGACGGCGCTCCGCGAGACCGCCGAAGTAGTGCGAGCCCGCGCGCGTGACCGTGCCGCTCGGCTCGCCGTACCCGAGCCCGCGCGCCTCGAGCGCGCCGGTCAGCCACGACCATGACACGTCGGGCAGCAGCGGGTCGGCCGCCATCTCCGCCTCCAGCTCCGCCCGTACGAGAGTGACCAGGCGGAATGTTCCGTGCCATCCCTCGTGGCCCGCCGGGTCGTGCAGGAGCACGAGGCGGCCGTCCGCGAGATCGTCCTCGCCGTCGACGACGGTCGCCTCCAGCGCGTACGCGTGCGGCGCGAGGCGCTGCGGCGCCCGCGTGGGCTCGATCTCGATCTCCTGGCCCGGCCGCGCAGCGCGCAGCGCCTCCACCGCGGCGAGGAACGCGGGCGGTAGCGGAGCGCCCGGCGTGTTTTCCTTCCCACCTGCGTCGTTCGAATGATCGGAGAACTGTCCCTGAGCCGCGGCCATGCGGGGAAGAGTAGGCCGAACACGGCCCGCGCGCAGGGAGGGACACCCGTGCCGGGCCTGCCTCTCGGCCGCACATGCGAAGATTCCGGACGTGAGCAACCAGCACCGCCCCACGGGCCAGCCGACCACGAACACCGCCGCGCACGACTCGGCCTTCCTGCGTGCCTGCAGACGCGAGGACGTGCCGCACACACCGGTGTGGTTCATGCGCCAGGCGGGGCGGTCGCTGCCCGAGTACCTGAAGGCGCGCGAGGGTGTGCCGATGCTCGAGTCCTGCACGCGACCCGAGTTGGTCGCCGAGATCACGATGCAGCCCGTGCGCCGGCACAAGGTGGACGCGGCGGTCTACTACAGCGACATCGTGGTGCCGCTCAAGGCGATCGGCATCGATCTCGACATCAAGCCGGGCGTCGGCCCCGTGGTGGCCGACCCGGTGCGCACGCGCGCCGACCTGGACCGGCTGCGGCCGCTCACGCCCGACGACGTGCCGTACGTCACCGAGGCCGTCGGCCTGCTCACGGCCGAACTCGGCGCCACCCCGCTGATCGGGTTCGCGGGCGCACCGTTCACCCTCGCGAGCTACCTGATCGAGGGCGGGCCCTCGCGCACGTACGAGCGGACCAAGGCCATGATGTACGGCGAGCCGGACCTGTGGGCCGACCTGGTCGACCGGCTTGCCGCGATCACCGGGGCGTTTTTGAGGGTGCAGATCGAGGCGGGCGCTAGCGCGGTCCAGCTGTTCGACTCGTGGGCGGGGGCGCTGGCGCCCGACGACTACCGGCGCTACGTGCTGCCCGCGTCGGCGAAGGTGTTCGCCGAGACCGCCCCGTACGGCGTGCCGCGCATCCACTTCGGTGTCGGCACGGGCGAGCTGCTGGGCCTGATGGGCGAGGCCGGCGCGGACGTCGTCGGCGTCGACTGGCGCGTCCCGCTGGACGAGGCGGCGCGCAGGGTCGGGCCCGGCAAGGCGCTCCAGGGCAACCTGGACCCGGCGGTGCTGTTCGCGCCGCGGGAGGCCGTGGAGGCGAAGGCGGCGGCGGCGCTGGACGCGGCGTCCGGCCTCGAGGGGCATGTGTTCAACCTGGGCCACGGCGTCATGCCCGCGACGGACCCGGACGCGCTGACCCGCCTCGTCGAGTTCGTCCACGAGCGGACGGTCCGCTGACCCGCTGAGCGGACCGCTCGCCGGGGCGGGGCCGGCAGGGGCGTTTCGTCCTGCCGGCCCCGGGCTGTTCGGGCGGCCGCGACTACGTCAGCGCGCCTACTTCAGGGCGTCGGTGAAGGCGAGCTCGGACTGCGAGACGCCGCTGCAGGTGGACGAGGCCGCCGCCGGCGCGAGCGAGCCTCCGCAGCTCTGGTCGCGGTTGACCGACCACATGGACAGCCTGCCCACGCCGTTGGAGGCCGCCCAGTTCTTCACGGTGGCCGCGTCGGCGAGCGTGAAGGTCGAGCCGTCGTCGTTGGTGCCGATCATGGGCGTGATGCCGAGGTTGGCGTAGGTGTAGGAGGAGTCGACGGACTTCATCTGCGCGAGCGTCGCCTGGCCCGCCTTGATGGCGGCCTGGCCCATGTCCTGGTTGCCCTGGTAGTAGTCCATGGTCATGGCGTTGACGACGTCGAGCTTCAGGCCCGCGGACTTGGCGGACTTGAGGATGTTCACGCCGTCCTGGGTGAGCCCGCTGGGCAGGACGGGCAGCGTCGCCGACACGGTCAGGCCGGGGTTGGCGTCCTTGAGCTGCTTCATCACCGTCCAGTTGCGGACGGCCGAGGTCTGGTCGGCGACGGCCCCGCCCTCGATGTCGAAGTCGAGGGACTTCACGCCGTACGCGCTGATGATCTTCTGGTAGCCGGCCTTGATGGCGCTCTGGTCCGTGCAGGTCCAGCCGAGCGGGTAGCCCGCGGCGCCCCCGTTCGACACGATGACCGACGCGCCCTCGGACTGGGCCTTCTTGATGAGCGGGTCGGTGTACGAGTCGCCGCCGACGGGCAGCGTGTCGCCCCAGATGGCGTTGCAGCCCGAGCCGATGACGAAGGCCGCGGTGAAGGTCTTCACGCCGTGCTGGGTGATCGCCGTGTCGAGCAGGCCCTCCTGACTGTTCGACATGTCCGTGTACGGGGCGAACGTGGTGGCGCCCGCGGCCGGCGCGGCGGAGGCGGTACCGCCGGACGCGAGGGCGGCGGACGCGGCAAGGGCCGCGGTGGCGAGGCCGGCGGTGGCATGGCGGAGTCTGCGCATGGTGATGCCCTTTCGGTGGCTGTGGGGAGGCCGGGACGGCGCGCCGGCCGGAGGGTGGGGCCGCCCGGCGGCGCGCTGACGCGCACCCTCATAGTTGGACTAGACCAAAGAGGGCGTCAAGGGGTGGTGCACCAACTGTTCATCCGGAAGGCGCGGTTGGAGGCGGCACATCGAGGCGCGCCCGGGTACCCGCGCCCGTCGCTCAACCGCCCGCGCGCTGCTTGGCCGCGGCCTTGCGCGCCGCCACCAGGACCGGGTCCCAGACCGGCGAGAACGGCGGTGCGTACCCGAGGTCGAGGGCCGTCATCTGTTCCACCGTCATGCCGGCGGTCAGGGCGACGGCCGCCACGTCCACCCGCTTGCCGGCACCCTCGCGCCCCACGATCTGCACGCCGAGCAGCCGGCCGGTGCCCCGCTCCGCGGTCATCTTCACCGTCATCTCCGCCGCGCCGGGGAAGTAGCCGGCCCTGCTGGTGGAGCGGATCGTCACGGTCTCGAACCGCAGTCCCACCGCGCGGGCGTCCTTCTCGCGCAGCCCCGTGCGGGCGATCTCCAGGTCGCAGACCTTGCTCACGGCCGTGCCCACGACGCCGGGGAACGTGGCGTAGCCGCCGCCCACGTTCGCGCCGATGACCTGGCCGTGCTTGTTCGCGTGGGTGCCGAGCGCGATATGGCGCGTGCGGCCGGACACCAGGTCGAGCACCTCGACGCAGTCGCCGCCCGCCCAGACGTCCTCGTGGCCGCGCACCCGCATCGAAAGGTCGGTGAGCAGGCCCCCGGACGTGCCGCGCGGCAGCCCGGCCGCATCGGCGAGCTCCGTACGCGGCCGGACGCCGATGCCGAGGACGACGACGTCCGCCGGGTACTGCGCGTCGTCCGTGGCGACGGCGCGCGCCCGTCCGCCCGCGCCCGTCACGATCCCCGTGACGGCGGCGCCGTTCACCACGGTGATGCCCATGCCGGTCATCGCGTCGCCGACCATGCGCCCCATGTCGGGGTCGAGCGTCGACATGGGCTGCTCGTCGCGGTGCACGACGGTGACCTCGTACCCGTGGCGCAGCAGCGCCTCGGCCATCTCGACGCCGATGTACCCGGCGCCTACCACCACGGCGCGCCGCCCCTCGGTCCGGGCCAGCGTGTCGATGAGGGCCTCGCCGTCGTCGAGCGTCTGGACGCCGTGCACACCCGGCGCCTCGATGCCGGGCAGTGGCGGCCGCACGGGGCTCGCGCCGGTCGCCAGCACCAGCTTGTCGTAGCCCGTCCAACCCTCCTCGCCGCTCTCCAGGTCACGCGCGAGCACCCGCTGCCCCGGCACGTCGAGCTCGACGACCTCGGTGCGCGTGCGCAGGTCGATGCCGCGCTCAGCGTGCTCGCGCGGCGTGCGCGCCACCAGCGCGTCGCGCTCCCGCACGTCCCCGGCGATCCAGTACGGGATGCCGCAGGCGGAGTACGAGGTGAAGCGGGTGCGCTCGAAGGCGACGATCTCCAGCTCGTCACGGCCCCTCAGCCTGCGCGCCTGGGAGGCGGCGGACATGCCCGCCGCGTCACCCCCGACGACCACCATGCGCTCCGCCGCCATCGCACTCCCCTTCACCTCGGCCGTCCCACCGGCTGAACGCTACGCGGCCGACGGCACCACGCGCCGGTTTGAGAGAGTGAGAGCCATGGAGCCGAGCACGCAGCACACACTCAGCGCACGTCACGCGGGGGCCTCACCCGGGCGTGTCGTGGTCATCGGTGGCGGCATCGCCGGTCTCGCCGCCGCGCACCGGCTGCTCGGCTCGGGCGCCACCGTGACCCTCCTCGAGGGCAGCGACCGGGTCGGCGGCAAGCTGCACGCCGGAGAGATCGAGGGCGCGCCGGTCGACCTCGGCGCCGAGTCGATGCTGGCGCGCCGCCCCGAGGGCGCCGAACTGGCACGCGCGGTCGGCCTGGGCGGCCGGCTCCAGCCGCCCAGGGCGACGACGTCCTCGGTGTGGACGCGCGGCGCGCTGCGGCCGATGCCGAAGGGCCACGTGATGGGCGTGCCCGGCGACCCGGCCGCGCTCGCCGGACTGCTGTCGCGGGAGGGCCTCGCCAGGATCTCCGAGGAGCGCGCGCTGCCGCCCGCCGAGGTGGGCGAGGACGTCGCCATCGGCGCGTACGTGGCGGAGCGATTCGGCCGCGAGGTGGTCGACCGGCTGGTGGAGCCGCTGCTCGGCGGTGTGTACGCGGGCGACGCGTACCGCATCTCGATGCGCGCCGCGGTGCCGGCGCTGTATGCGGCGGCCCGGCGCCACGGATCGCTGCTCGACGCCGTCCGCTCGCTGCAGGCCGCACCGCCCGCACCGGCCGCCGGCGGGCCCGCCCCGTCCGGCGGGCCGGTGTTCAACGGGGTCGACGGCGGCATCGGGCGCCTCCCCGGCGCCGTGGCCGACGCGGTGCGCGCGGCGGGCGGGGAGGTACGCACCAAGGCGCCCGTGCTGGGCCTGTCCCGCGCCACCGACGGCTGGCACGTCCGTACCGACCAGGAGGTGCTGACCGCTGACGCCATCGTGCTCGCCACGCCCGCCTGGTCGAGCTCCGCGCTGCTGGCCGACGTGGCTCCGAAGGCGTCCGCCGAGCTCGCCGAGGTCGAATACGCCTCGATGGCGCTGATCACGATGGCGTTCCGCCGCACGGACGTCGCCGCGCTGCCGCAGGACAGCAGCGGCTTCCTCGTACCGCCGGTCGACGGGCGCACGATCAAGGCGGCGACGTTCTCCTCCCGCAAGTGGGGGTGGGTCGACGACGCGGCTCCCGACCTGTTCGTGCTGCGCACGTCGGTGGGCAGGTACGGCGAGCAGGAGCAGGTGCAGCGCGAGGACGGCTACCTGGTGCGCGCGTCGCTGCGCGACCTCGGGGACGCGGTGGGCATCGCCGCGCGGCCGGTGGCCACCCGCGTGACCCGGTGGATCGGCGGACTGCCGCAGTACCCGGTGGGCCACCTGGCGCGCGTGGCGCGCATCCGGGAGGCCGTCGCGGCGCTGCCGGGGCTGCGGGTGTGCGGGGCGGCGTACGACGGGGTCGGCATCCCGGCGACCATCGCCTCCGCCACGCGAGCCGCGGACGAGATCGCGGGTTCGCGCGCGCGGTGAGGGGGATCGGGATACGGGGGCGACCCCGGGCGGGAGCAGCGGGCCGGGCGCGCGAGAATGGGTCCCATGACTGCTGCACCATCTGAGGGCAAGACCCCGCACGCGGGCAAGAAGGCCCGGGATCTCAACGACGTCGTCCGCTACACCCTGTGGTCCGTCTTCCAGCTGCGCGACGTGCTGCCCGAGGACAGGTCGGGTTACGCCGACGAGGTCCAGGAACTGTTCGACCAGCTGGCCGCCAAGGACATCACGATCCGGGGCACGTACGACGTCTCCGGCCTGAAGGCCGAGGCGGACGTGATGATCTGGTGGCACGCGGAGACCGCCGACGAGCTCCAGGACGCCTACAACCGCTTCCGCCGCACGCGTCTCGGGCGCGCCCTGAAGCCCGTGTGGTCGAACATGGCGCTGCACCGGCCCGCCGAGTTCAACAAGTCGCACGTGCCCGCGTTCCTCGCGGAGGAGACGCCCCGCGACTACGTCGCCGTGTACCCGTTCGTGCGCTCGTACGAGTGGTACCTGCTGGAGGACGCGGAGCGGCGCAGGCTCCTCGCCGAGCACGGCATGATGGCGCGCGAGTACCCGGACGTGCGGGCCAACACGGTCTCGTCGTTCGCACTCGGCGACTACGAGTGGATCCTCGCGTTCGAGGCCGACGAACTGCACCGCATCGTGGACCTGATGCGTCACCTGCGAGGCTCGGAGACGCGCCGCCACGTCCGCATCGAGGTGCCGTTCTTCACTGGCCGCCGCAAGTCGGTGGCCGACCTGGTCGCAGGGCTCGCCTGAGAACACGGGTCCGGGCGGCCCGCTGCCGCCGGCTGCCTGCCGGCGTCCGGGCGTGCATGCCGTCCGGACGCCGGCACATGTCGGACATGCCGCCGAAGGCGGGGCCGCTGCTCGGGCGCTGGGGCGGAGAGGTACGGTCGTCAGGTGTTGCGTACCCTGCTGACCCGGCGCTGGGTGATCCTTACTCTGGTGTTCGCCGCCCTGATCCCGACCTTCTACCGGCTGGGCCTGTGGCAGTACCACCGGTACGAGGAGACCAAGAGGAACGACGCACTGATCAACGGAAACCTGAGTGCGCCGACGGTTGCGATGACCTCGCTGTCGAAGCCGGGTGGCACGGTACCGTTCAGCGATCTGTACCGGACGGTCAGTGCCACGGGCCACTACGACCCGGCCCACCAGTTCGTGATCCGCCAGCGCACCGACGCCCACGGCGACACGATCGGCTTCCACCTGATCACCCCGCTCATCACCGCCTCGGGCGACGCGATCCTCGTCAACCGCGGCTGGGTGAAGCCGGCCAACAACAGCGGCACCGCCTATCCGCCCGTCCCGAAGACACCCAAGGGCACCATCAAGGTGGTCGGGCGGTTGCGCCCGGACGAGACGTACGCGTCCACCGGCATCCACCGACGCGTCGGCCTGCCCCCCAAGCAGTACATGATCATCAACAGCCGTGAGCAGGCCAAGAACCTCCCCGAGCCCGTCGTCGCGGGATACATGGAGCTGAAGTCCACCAAGCCCACCCCGCCGGCGTCCGAGGAGGCGGAGCTCGTTCCCAATCCCAACGCCGACAGCGACTCCATGGCGGTCGTCGGCAAGGGTGTGCACCTGCCCTACGCCATCCAGTGGTGGCTCTTCGCCGCGGGCGTGCCGGTGGGCTGGTGGGTGCTGTTCCGCCGGGACGTGCGCGATGAGCGCGAGGCGGCGGAGGCGAAGGCGGAGGCCGCAGGCGGCGATGGCCCGGACGGCGACGGCGGCCGGGGCGCCGCGGCCGCGGCGCCGACCGCCGCGGCAGGCGGCTGACCGGCTCGCTGCGGCCGTTTTCCCCCACGCCTTCACGGCCGGCCCGGCAGCACGCTCGTGCGGAGTGCTTGCGTGACGCGTGCCTGCCCGCGCGGCGCCGCCCGGCCCGGCGCCTTCGCGCGGGCCAGGGACACCGGGTTCGGTTCCTTGTGCGGCGCGCAACTTGCCCCTGCCCCCGGCGTACGTCCCGTCAGCAGGTAGTCGGTCATGTAGGCGTTCACACACGCGTTGGGGCCGCCGGCGATGCCGTGGGTGCCCGCGTCGCGCTCGGTCACCAGCGAGGAACCGGCGAGCCTGCGCTGGAGTTCGAGCGCCCCCTCGTACGGCGTGGCCGCATCGCGCTCGGCGGCGAGGATCAGGGTCGGTGGCAGCGCGCCGGGAGCGGTCCGCACGTCGACCGGGCGCCCGTGCGGCGCGGGCCAGTACGCGCAGGGCAGGTTCTGCCAGACGTTGTCCCACGTCTCGAACGGCGCGGTGCGCGCGAGGGCCGTGTTGTCGCGGTCCCAGTCGCGCCACTTACCCGGCCAGGGCGCGTCATTGCACTCCACGGCGGTGTAGACCGCGTTGGCGTTCTCCGCCTCCCGTTCGGCTTCCGGGAGCGTGAGCGGTGACGCCTGTTCGACGAGAGGCTTCTCGTCTCCCTTGAGGTACTCGGAGAGCGCGGTCGCGCGCATCGCCCAGTAGTCGTCGTAGTAGCCGGCCGAGAGCATCGCCGCTTGGAGCTGGGCGGGGCCCACGCTACCGCCCGCCGGCCGGCGTGCGACGCGCGCCCTGACCTCCTCGTAGCTGCGCTCGACGCCCGCCGCCGTGGCGCCCAGGTGGTAGACGGCGTCGTGCCGCGCGACCCAGGCGCGGAAGTCGGCCCAGCGGCGTTCGAAGGCCGCCGACTGCTCCATGTTGTCGCCGTACCAGACCTGTGAGGGGTCGGGATCGACGGCCGAGTCGAACACCATGCGCCGTACGTGGGACGGGAAGAGCGTCGCGTACACGGCGCCGAAGTACGTGCCGTAGGAGGCGCCCATGAACGTCAGCTTCTTCTCGCCGAGCGCGGCCCGCAGCACGTCGAGGTCGCGCGCGTTGTTGAGCGACGTGTAGTAGGGCAGCGCGTCGCCCGCCTTCGTCGCGCAGGATTGCGCGTACGCCTTCGCCTCCTTGACGCGCAGGCGCTTGTAGGCCCGCGAGGGGTGCTCGGGCGCTGTTGTCGGCGCCTTCGCGAAGTCCTGCGGGCTCTCGCAGGACAGCGGCGCCGAGCGTCCCACGCCGCGCGGCGCGTAGCCGACGATGTCGTAGGCCGCCGCGATCTTCTTCCACTCGGGCAGGTCCGCCACCATGGGGAACGACATGCTGGAGGCTCCGGGCCCGCCCGGGTTGTAGACGAGGGCGCCCTGCCGCTCGGACGGCTTGCCGCTCGCCTTGACGTGACTGACGGTCAGCGCGATCCGGCGTCCTTCCGGGTGCGCGTAGTCGAGCGGGACGTCGACGGTGCCGCAGGTCACGGGGTCGGGCAGCATCTCCTCCTTGGGGCAGGGACCGAAAGCGATGCCCGCGGCCGCCGCCCGGTGTGCGGCGAGGGCGACTCCGCGGGACTCGGGCCCTGCCGCGAGCTCCTCCGCCGTCACGGCCCGGCCGGCGGCGTACGTGTCGAAGCGCTCGTAGGGTGGCTTCGCCCTCCCCGCGGCGTCCGCGCCGCTCGCCGGGGCGGCGACGGCCGTCGAGAGGGTCAGGGAGCCGAGCGCCGCCAGCGCGCCGTACCTCAGTGCTGCTCTCATCGCGTTCCCTTCGGGCGGTGGGGCAGCGATCATGAACAGCCGTGTCTCCCTTTCCCAAGGATGTGGACCCGGTGTCGTGAGCCGTGACCCCGATGCGCACAGGTGCCACCCGGCGGGCGCCGCCCGGGATGCGGGCGATCCCGATGTGTGCTCGTGCCCGATTCCGCCTCCCGAATGGTGCGACGGTGTGGCTGCCGGCGTCGTCATGGTGTGCCCCCGTAGATGTGCTGCTCCGCGTTTCCGAAGGGGGCATCACCGGCCGGGAAGCGGCAGAAACGTGATGAGACGGCGTTCGAGGGTGGAATCAGGGTGCACGGCCCCGCTGCCCGGATACGGCATCAGGGTTCGTGCCGCCACGCGAGGGCCTGCCCCGGTGGAGGTTGCCCGTAAGGGGTCGTTCAAGGGTCCATCGGGTGGTCGGCCGGGGAGTAGCGGATGCCGGGCGGTCGGCCGGGCGTCAGCCCGCCGGTCGCGTCCACGCCTCCAGGGCCAGGCCGCTCTCCGCCTTCTGCCGGGCGATCCGCAGGGAGCCGTCCTCGCCGATGGCGGCCAGCGTCACCCTGCCCGCGCCGTCCAGCGCGAGTGCCGGCGCTCCCCGGCACGGTTCGCCGGAGGGAACCCACGTCAGGCCCGCCTCCTCGTCCTCCGTCGGGTAGGCGGCGAGTGCGGGACGACCGTCCTGCCCACGGCCCGCGAGGATCGTGCAGTCCACGCCGTCCACGGGCGTGCGCAGGACGGACACGGGTCCGCTGCCGGGGCCGCCGAGGTCGGCAGGGTCGCTCCCCGGCCGCCAGGCGCGCACCCGCGCGCTCCCGGCATCGCGCCAGAAGTAGGTGCGGTGGGAGGGCGAGGTGCGCTCGGACGAGAGCGTGCCGGGGGCGACCGCCGCGTCGAGCTCCAGCTCCGTGACGCGTTCGATCTCCCCTTCGTGGCCCCGCAGACGCCAGTGCAGTACGCGGCCGGCGGCCGGGCCGAGCACGTCGATCACGCCGTCGTCGCCGAGCACCGCGTAAGCCTCGCCCTTGATGGGGGTGCCCTCGACGCCCGCCCGCTCCCAGTTGTTGAAGCGGCCCTTCGGCGTCTGTCTGCGGTAGGCGAGGCGGCCCTCGGCGGTTCGGATGTACACGTGGAGCCCGCTGCGCGCGTCGAGCAGCGCGGCGGGCACGCCCATCCTCGCCGCCTTCGCGTGGTCGCGGTAGGGGCTCACGAGGCTTTGCCAAGTGCGCAGTGGCCGCCCTGACTGGTACTGGATCGCGTTGACCACGTCGATGAGCGGCTCGCCGCCATCGGTCGCCGGGCGTCTGCGCAGGGCCGTCAGGTACGCGTAGCCCTCGGCGCTCTGTGCGGTGGTCATGCTGAGCGCCGTGCCGCCGGCGGGCAGCCGTTCCGGGCCCGTGAAGTACGGTCCGCCGGCCACGGTCTCGGTCCACCACACGGCCGCGTCGTCGACCTGCGCGTACGCGGTGAGCCTGCCGTCCTTCCCGCGCAGTAGCCAGCGGCCGGCGGTGGGCCTGGCAATGGCGCCGTCCGGCACTGCCTTGCCGCGCTTCTTCGCGGCGGAACCGGGAGCCGGCGCCCCCCGGCCGGGGCCTTCGGACGTCTTCCCCGCCCGTGCGGACCGCAGCGCCATGACCCGCCGCCACCACCTTCCCGTGTCCCCCGCTCCACCCGCGGAGGTTACGAACAGCCGATCCTACCCGGGGGCCCGGCGGCGTCGTGTGCGAGGCTGCGGACGTGCTGACTCTTCTGATCGTCGACGGCGCGAACGTGGTCGGTTCCGTCCCCGACGGGTGGTGGCGGGATCGCCACGGCGCGGCCGAGCGCCTGCGGGACGCCCTTGCGGTGGCGGCGGCCGAGGGGCGCGGCGTGCCCGGTCACGCGGGGCCTTTGGAGACGGTGCTGGTGGTGGAGGGAGCGGCGCGCGGCGTGGAGTCGGTACCCGGGGTGCGGGTCATGCCCGCCGCCGGCAGCGGCGACGACCTCATCGTGGAACTGGCGGCGGAGGCAGGGGCACGGGGACGGCCCTGCCTCGTCGCCACGGCGGACCGCGAGCTGCTGCGCAGAGCGGCCGTCCACGGCGCGGGGAGGGTGGGTCCGCGCAGCGTACGCTACTGAACATGGGCACGACCGACTGGAACTGGCGCGATCTGCGCGATGCGTCGCTCCTCCTGGAGGACTCCGCGATCCTGGCTCTCGACAAGCCGTCCGGGATCTCCGTGATGGGCGAGCGGCACGGCACGGACATCGTGGAGCTGGCTCGGGAATCCGGCGAGCAGCTCTATCCGGTGCACCGGATCGACAAGGCCACGTCGGGCGTCATCCTCTTCGCCAAGGAACTGGCACGGCACGGAGGTCTGACGCGCCAGTTCAGCAAGCGGACGGTCGACAAGGCCTATCTCGTCCTGACGGAGACCGTCGGGCTGCCCCGGCACGGCACCATCGAACTGCCCCTGAGCGCCGGGCGGAAGGGTCGCGTCCGTATCGCGGCGCAGCGTGAGTCCATCCGTGCGGAGCGCAACGCGGACGAGGACCGCTGGTGGGTCTCGGACGAGGACCTGCTGGACACGCGCAGGTATCCGTCGACAACCGTCTTCGACACGCTGTACGAGGGCGCCCGGCACACCCTGCTCGTCGCCAGGCCGATCACCGGGCGCCGCCACCAGATCCGGGTGCACCTCGCGTGGATCGGGCACCCGATCCTGGGGGACCCGCTGTTCGACAAGGCCGCGGCGCAGGCAGGGGCGCGCACGCACCTGCATTCGTGGCGCCTGGGGTTCGACGCCGACTGGCTCGATGGCGAGCGGGTGGCGCTCGAGGCGGCGCCGTCGGCGGGCTTCTTCGCGCCGCTGGCGGGAGAGGTGTCTGCCGAGGAGGCGACGGCGCTGCTGTCCGGGGTCCGGGTGCCCTGACCGCCCGCGCGAGCGCACGCCGACCGCGTCGGTCGAGGCCCCCGCGGGGAGCCGACCGCCCGCCGGCGGGGCCGGGGTCCGCCAGGACGACGCCGGCCCCCGCGGGCGTGCTCAGTCGCGCGCGATCTCGCCCGCGTCCACGAACTTGCCGTCCAGGCGGGCCACGAGGCCGGTGACCTGGCGGGCGATGTCCGGCGCCGTCAGGCCGATCTCGGCCATGATCTCCTTGCGCGACGCGTGCGGCAGGAACCGCTCGGGGATGCCGAAGTCGCGCAGCGGCACGTCCACCCCGGCGTCCCTGAGCGCCTGGGCGACGGCGGCGCCGACCCCGCCGGTGCGGATGTTGTCCTCGACGGTGACGACGACGCGGTGGCGCTCGGCGAGGGGCACCATCTCCTCGTCGACGGGCTTGACCCACCGCGGGTCGACGACCGTCGTGGAGATGCCCTGCTTGTCCAGCAGGTCGGCGACCTCCAGGCACATGGGGGCGAGCGCGCCGACGGAGACGAGGAGCACGTCCGCCGTGCCGGCGGCGTCCGGCCTGTGCAGGACGTCCATGCCGCCGATGCGGCCCACGGCGGCCACCGCGGGACCGACCGCGCCCTTCGAGTACCGCACGACCGTGGGCGCGTCCTCGACCTGGACGGCCTCGCGCAGCTGGGCACGCACCTGGTCGGCGTCGCGCGGCGCCGCGATCCGGATGCCGGGGACGACCTGGAGCATCGACATGTCCCACATGCCGTTGTGCGAGGGGCCGTCCGTGCCGGTGATGCCGGCCCGGTCGAGGGCGAACGTGACCCCGCAGCGGTGCAGCGCCACGTCCATGAGCACCTGGTCGAAGGCGCGGTTGAGGAACGTCGCGTAGACGGCGAAGACGGGGTGGAGCCCGGCCGTGGCGAGGCCCGCGGCGGAGACCGCTCCGTGCTGCTCGGCGATGCCGACGTCGTACACGCGCTCGGGGAACGCCTCGGCGAACTTGGTGAGGCCGACGGGGTGCAGCATCGAGGCGGTGATCGCGACGATGTCGTCGCGCTCGTGGCCCAGCTTGAGCATTTCCTCGCCGAACACCGACGTCCAGTCCGCGCCGCCCGCCGAGATGGGCAGGCCCGTGTCGGGGTGGATCGGCCCGATGCCGTGGAAGCGGTCCGTGGGGTCCTGCTCGGCGGGGGTGTAGCCGCGGCCCTTCTCGGTGATGCAGTGCACGATGACAGGGCCGCCGAAGCGTTTCGCTCGCAGGAGCGCCGATTCCACGGCCTCCACATCGTGCCCGTCGATGGGTCCCATGTACTTCAGGCCGAGGTCCTCGAACATGCCCTGCGGCGCGACGAAGTCCTTCAGGCCCTTCTTGGCCCCGTGCAGCGTCTCGTAGAGGGGCTTGCCGAGGACCGGCGTGCGTTCGAGGAGGTCCTTGCCGCGCGCGAGGAAGCGCTCGTAGCCGTCGGAGATGCGCAGGGTGGCGAGGTGGTTGGCCAGTCCGCCCGTGGTGCGCGCGTACGACCACTCGTTGTCGTTGACGACGATGACGAGCGGACGGTCCTTGGCTGCGGCGATGTT
Source organism: Streptomyces sp. NRRL F-5126 (assembly GCF_000721265.1). Lineage (GTDB taxonomy): Bacteria > Actinomycetota > Actinomycetes > Streptomycetales > Streptomycetaceae > Streptomyces. Next base: position 358,072 of record NZ_JOFZ01000003.1, read on the forward strand.
GTTCAGCGCCTCCCAGGCCATGCCGCCCGTCAGTGCCCCGTCGCCGATGACGGCGACCACGCTGTCGTCCTTCTTCAGGACGCGGTTGGCCTTGGCGAGGCCGTCGGCCCAGCCGAGGACCGTGGACGCGTGCGAGTTCTCGATGACGTCGTGGTCCGACTCGGCGCGCGAGGGGTAGCCGGACAGCCCGCCCTTGCCCTTGAGCTTGCCGAAGTCCTGGCGCCCCGTGAGGAGCTTGTGCACGTACGACTGGTGGCCCGTGTCGAAGAGGATCTTGTCCTTCGGCGAGTCGTACACCCGGTGGAGGGCGATCGTCAGCTCCACCACGCCCAGGTTGGGTCCGAGGTGGCCGCCGGTCTTGGAGACCGCGTCGACGAGGAACGTCCTGATCTCGCCCGCGAGCTGCGTGAGCTGCTCGGGGTCGAGGCGGTCCAGATCCCGCGGTCCCTTGATGTGGGTCAGCAACGGCACCCGTGCCTCCTTGCGATTGAGCCGGTCGAGCTCTGCCGATCCGCTGATTCTAATGTTCCGCCCGCGACGGCGTTCGTCGGGCGGCGCGTTTGTGTGTCACACCATCGGCTGTAAACGATTGGAACCTCTTGCGCCCATTCGACCCTTGTGCATGGTCGCCGCCCTCCGATACGCAGGGGTTTCCCGCTGCCCGTGGGGCGCCGGGGGCCACCGGAGCTCAGCTGCTGCCCACCGGAACGCGGCCGTGCCCGGCGCCTGCGAAGGCACCGGGCACGGTCTGCGGGAACGCGGTCAGGCGCGACCCGCGCTCCTCTGGGTCTTCCTGGTGATGGCGTCGATGACGACGGTGGCCAGGAGGACTGCACCGGTGACCATGGACACGATGGGCGCGGACACACCCTGGATGCCAAGACCCACCTGGATCGAGATGATCACCAGCACGCCGAGCAGCGCGTTCCACGTGCGGCCCCGGCCACCGAAGAGGCTGGTGCCGCCGATGACGGCCGCCGCGATGGAGTTCATCAGCAGGTTGCCGGCGCCGGCGCCCTGGTTGGCCGCCGCGATCTGGGAGGCCAGGAAGAGACCGCCGAGCGCGGCGAAGAAGCCCGCGATCATGAAGACCGTGATGCGGATGGTGGTCACGTTGATACCGGCACGGCGCGACGCCTCGACGCTGCCGCCGAGCGAGAAGACCTTGCGGCCGTACGTCGTCCTGCGGAGAACGAAGTCGGTGATCACCAGCAGGCCGACGAAGATCACCACGGCCAGCGGCAGGCCCTTGTACTGGTTGAAGATGATCGCGACGCCGAAGGCCACGATGGCGATCAGCACCGTCCGCATGAGGATGTCGCTCACCGGGCGGGCCGGCACGCCGGCCTGCTGCCTGCGGCGGTTCTGCGAGTACGACGTCCAGAAGTAGACGACCACGGCCACGAGGGCCAGGATGTACGCCGCCGCGACGTTGCTGAAGTAGTAGCCCTCCAGCTTGTAGACGACGTTGTCGCTGGGGATGTTGATGGTGCCGTCCGGGCCCAGCACCTGGAGCATCAGGCCGTTCCAGAACAGCAGGCCGGCCAGGGTGACGGCGAAGGCCGGAACGCCGACACGTGCGAAGAAGAAGCCGTGGATGGCGCCGACCACCGCGCCGGAGACCAGGGCCAGCACGAGGGCGAGGATGTCGTTCATGCCGTGTGTGATGGCCAGCACCGCGAAGATGGCGCTCGACAGACCGCTGACGGAACCGACGGAGAGGTCGATCTCGCCGAGCAGCAGCACGAAGACGATGCCGGTGGCTATCAGGCCGGTACCGGCCATCTGCACCAGGATGTTGGTGATGTTGCCGGGGCCCAGGAAGTTGGAGTTCAGGCTGGTGAAGATCGCGGCGATCAGGATCAGACCGACGATGACCGGGATGGAGCCCAGCTCACCGGCCTTGATCTTGCGCTTGAACTCGGTGACGTACCCGGCGATGCCCTCCTGCTGCACGAGCAGCCGAGGGTCGACGGCGGTGACCGCGCCCTCCGCCGCCTGCGGCGCGTCCACCGCGGCGTGGCGCGCCGAGGAGGTCTTGTCGATGCTCACTTCTGAACCTCCGCGGTACGGGACGCGCGCCGGGTGACGGCGTTGTCCGTGGCGCCGGTGATGGCGGCGATGATCTCTTCCTGCGAGGTGGTCCTGACGTCGAAGACGCCGTTGTTGCCTCCGAGGCGCAGCACGGCCACCCGGTCGGCCACGGCCTTCACGTCGGCCATGTTGTGGCTGATGAGCAGGACGGCGAGGCCGCGGGCCCGCAGCCGCTCGACGAGGTCGAGCACCTGTGCGGTCTGCTCGACGCCGAGGGCGGCCGTCGGCTCGTCGAGGATGACGAGCTTGGGCTCGCCCAGCATGGAGCGGGCGATCGCCACGACCTGGCGCTGGCCGCCGGAGAGCGACGCGATCGGGATGCGCACGCTCGGGATGCGGATGGAGAGCGAGTCGAGGAGCTCGCGTGAGCGGCGCTCCATCTCGACCTCGTTGAGCACGAAGCCGTAGCGGCGGATCTCGCGGCCGAGGAAGAGGTTGCCCACGACGTCGATGTTGTCGGCGAGCGCGAGGTCCTGGTACACGGTCGCGATGCCCAGGTGCTGGGCGTCCTGCGGCCGGTTGACGGAGACCCGTCCGCCCTGCCACTCGATGACGCCCTCGTCGATGGGGTGCACGCCGGCGATCGTCTTGACCAGCGTGGACTTTCCGGCTCCGTTGTCGCCCACGAGGGCGACCACCTCACCGGCGTGGATCTCAAGTTCGACGTCGGTGAGCGCCTGGACGGCACCGAATCGCTTGGAGACCCCTCGCAACGCCAGCACGGGCGTAGCGGTCACGTGAACCATCTCCTTCGCCGCCTGACCGGCGGGGATGCCGCGCCGGGGTGTGGCGCGGAGGTCGAGCAGAACATGCGCGAACCTGCCGCCGGGGGTCGGCGGCAGGGGGTGTGAAGAGTTCCGTCCGGCGCCCCGTCGCTTCTGCTTGCGGGGCGGTGGTCGAGCGGGGCGCCGGACAGGCTTCACGCGGGAGCCGCGGGGAGGTGCCCCCGGCTCCCCGGCCGGTCACATCAGACCGGCGGCCTTGCACGCGGCCTTGTAGTTCGCGGTGCAGATGTCGGAGAGCTTGTAGTAGTTGTTCTTGACCACCGTGCTCTTGACGTTGTCCTTGGTCAGGGCGACCACCGGGACAATCTTGGTCGGGATGTTCTTCGTGGTGTTGCTGTCGCTCTTGTCGGGAGCGACGGAGTCCACGGACTTGCCCTGGGCGAGGTCGACGGCCATCTGGCCGGCGATGGACGCCTCCTGCGGGTAGGACTTGAAGATGCTCATGAACTGCGTGCCGGCGAGGATCCGCTGGACACCGGTGAGCGTGGAGTCCTGGCCCGTGACCGGGATCTTCTTCGGGTCCATGCCGGCCTTCTTCATGGCCTCGATGATGGCGCCGGCCATGTCGTCGTTGGCGGAGTAGACACCGACGATCTTGTCCTTGCCGAGAGCCTGGATCGCCGCCGCCATCTCGCTGTTGGCGTTGACCGGGTCCCAGTCCTGGGTGTCGTACGTCTTGCCGATGGTCGTGCTCTTCTTCAGGATCGGCAGGGCGCCGTCCTTGAACATCTTGGCGTTCGGGTCCGTGACGGAGCCGTTCACCATCACGATGTCGCCGGCCTTGGCCTTCGGCCCCAGCTTCTTGACCAGGGCGTTGGCCTGCACCCGGCCGACTTCGGTGTTGTCGAAGGAGGTGTAGGCGTCGATCGGGCCGTCCGCGAGGCGGTCGTAGGCCACCACCGGGATGCCGGCGTCCTTGGCCTTCGTGACCGAGGAGGCGATCGACTTCGAGTCCACGGCGTCGAGGATGATCACGTCGACCTTGCGCGTGATCAGCGTCTGCATCTGCTGGGTCTGGGTCGTCGCGTCCTGCTGGGCGTTCTCGTAGACGACCTTGCCCTTGCCGTTGGTGAGGTCCGAGATCCGCTTGGTGATCAGCGGCCTGTCGAGGGACTCGTAACGAGCGGTCTTGTTCTCCGGCAGCAGGAGGCCGACCGTGATGTCGTCCCCCTTCGCCTTCTTGCCGGCGGAGTCGCCGCCGCTGCCACCGGACTGCTTGGCGCTGCCGCAGGCGGCGAGGAGGACAGCCATGGCGGTGGCGGACGCGGCCATCGCAGCACGACGCATCTGAGCGTTCACTTCGAAAAACCTCCCTGACGAGGCCGCGTCGCTGCGGCCGAGGTGGCTGGAAGTCAACTCGGCCAAACGGGCGACGTCAAGGAGTAAATCCTTAACGAGATGACAACGGTGCCATTCGTTATCTAAGTGAAGACGGGAGCCGTGGCCGGATGCGTGCTCTCCAGCAGGGTCGAATCTCCCATTTCGTTGAGTACGAGCGCCAGGGCCCCGAGCACCTCGGCCCGCCCCCCGAGCGCTCCGGGGAGCACCGACAACTGGCGGCCCGCGCTGGGGATCGCGTAGCGTGAGACGGACTCCCTGATGGGTGCGAGCACCAGTTCCCCGGCCTCCGCGAGATCGCCCCCCAGGACGACTCTGGAGGGGTTCAGGAGGTTGCAGAGATTGGCCACGCCGCTGCCGACGTGGCGGCCTACGTCGCCGACGACCCTACGGCATCCCGGGTCGCCCTCGCGCGCCAGCTGTACGACCCGTTCCATGGTCAACTCGGAGCCGTGGCTCGGCTGGAGGAGCGGCAGCACGTATCGCGCCGCGGCGAACGTCTCCAGGCAGCCGCGGTTGCCGCAGCGGCACACCGGGCCGGCCTCGTCCAGCGTGATGTGGCCGATCTCGCCGGCCGTGCCGCCCGGGCCGCGGTAGATCTGGCCCGCGATGACGAGGCCCGCCCCGACGCCGCTGGCGACCTTGATGTAGGCGAGGTCCTTGACCCCGCGGCCGCTGCCCCAGACCATCTCGCCGAGGGCGCCGAGGTTGGCGTCGTTGTCGACGTACACGGGCACGCCGAGGCGCGCGGCGAGCTCGTCGCCCGGGTTGATCCCGCCCCAGCCCGGGAGGATCGCCGTGGACCCGAGCGTGCCGGACTCGACGTCGATGGGGCCCGGCACTCCGAGCCCCACGCCGATGACCTTCTGGCGGTCGATCCCGGTGGTCACGATGAGCCGCTCCACCAGCGTCTCCGCGCGGCCGAAGCCGTCCGCGTACGACGCGTCGACGTCCAGCGGCTCGGACTCCTCGGCCAGCACCTGGTGGGCCAGGTTCCCCACGGCCACCCGCAGGTGCGTGTGGCCGAAATCGACTCCGAGCACGATGCCGGCGTCGGGGCTGAGCGAGACACTGCGGGCCCTGCGGCCGCCGGCGGAGGTCGGGGTGACCTCGACCGTGCCGCCGTCCTTGAGTTCCCGGACGATATTGGAGACCGTGGCGGCGGAGAGTCCCGTGCTCCTGGCGATCTCGGCCTGCGTGAGCGAACCGGCCATACGCACGGCGCGTACCACCCGCTCCAGGTTTGCCCGGTGCAGGGACGACTGCGACCCCGGAGTCTGCACGGATCATCCACTCCTGCCCTGGCGGGCGGCACGACGACCGCCTGCCGGTGGGGCCGCGTCACTGAGACCCCGACGTTTCTCCAACTTGTGAACCCTAAGCTCAGCCTTTGGGGCCACCTCCCGTCAAGACCTTGAGCGATGCCGCTACGGGCAAAAGGTCCGAATCACACGGAAATGCCCGCCGACAACTGTCGACGGGCACGCCCTGGTCCGATGTTTTCGCTGACGTTACTTCAGTGCCCCCGCGGTGAGCCCCTCGACGACCTGACGCTGGAAGACGATGTACGCGGCGAGGACGGGCAGCATCGCCATCACGAGCCCGGCGAACAGGCCCGACCAGTCCCCCTTGTACCCCTGGCTGGTGGCGAGCGCCACGAGGCCCTGGGAGAGCACCTTGTGGTTCGGGTCGGTGTTGAGCACCGTCGGCAGCAGGTACTGGTTCCACTGGCCGAGGAAGTTGAAGATCCCGACGCTGATCAGGCCGGGCTTCGCCATGGGCAGCATGACCTGGAAGAAGGTGCGGGTGTGCGACGCACCGTCGATGATCGCCGCCTCGGCCACCGAGGTCGGCAGCGTTTTGAAGAACGAGGTGAGGAAGAAGACGGTGAACGGCAGCGAGTACGCGATGTAGACGATGATCAACCCGGGGATGGTGTTGAGCAGCGACAGGTTCTGCATCACGTAGAACAGCGGGACGAGCGCCAGGATGATCGGGAAGCTCATTCCCCCGATGAACAGGAAGTAGATGAACCTGTTGCCGGGGAACTCGAACCGGGCCAGCACGTACGCCGCCATCGAGCCGAGCAGCAGCGTGCCGAAGAGCGAGAACGCCACCACGATGATGGTGTTGAGGAAGTAGTCGCTCATGTGCGCCTGGCTCCAGGCGCGCGACCAGTTCTCGAAGTGCAGGTGGCTGGGGAACGACCACGGCGAGGTGAAGATCGACTTGTCGTCCTTGAAGGAGGTCATGACCGCCCACAGCAGCGGCATCACCACCAGGATCGCCCAGATCACGAGGACGCCGTGGGAGAAGACGTTGAGCACCCCGCCGGTCTTCTTCCTGCCGTGCTCGCGGCCCGGGCCGTTCTTGGCGGCCGGGACCCGCGGGGGCACGGTCTCGGCGGGCTGCGGTGAGGTGTCAGTGCTCATCAGAACTCCAGCCGTTCGCGCCGGCCCATACGCAGCACCCCGGCGGCGAACACCAGGGTGACGAGGAGGAGGGCGACGCCGATGGCGGTCGCGTAGCCGGCCTGGCCACTGTGGAACGCCTTCTGGTAGACGTACAGGCTCAGGACGTTGGTGGAATCGGCGGGTCCGCCGGGGCCGACGGTCATGATCTGGGTGACGGCGAAGGACTCGGCGCCGAGTGAGAGCACACCCATGTAGACCCAGCCGGACTGCACGGTGTCCCACAGCAGGGGCAGGGTGATCCGGAAGAAGGTGGTGGCGCGCGACGCCCCGTCGAGCAGGGCCGCCTCGTAGAAGTCCTTGGGGATGGACGCCATGCCCGCGGAGAACAGCACCACGTAGAAGCCGACCTGGCTCCACATCAGGACGGCCATCACGCACCACAGCGCGAGCCCCGGGTCGCCGAGCCACTCCGGCTGCAAGCTGCCGAGCCCGATGGCGTCCAGGAAGGCGTTGAGCGCCCCGCTGTCCGGGTTGTAGAGGAACTGGAAGAGCAGGGCGACGATCGCGATGGACAGCACCTGCGGGAAGAAGTAGACGACCTTGTAGAACGAGGAGCCCTGGACGCCCGAGACCGCGGCGCCCTTCTTCCTGCGTCCGCCCACGTTCAGCATGAACGAGAGGAACAGCGCGATGGCCAGCACCACCACGGGCAGCACCAGGACGTAGATCACGCTGTGCCGGAAGGACGCCCAGAAGGTCGGGTCGTGCATCATCCGCCGGTAGTTGTCGAGCCCGGTCACCGAGAACTGGGGACTCAGCCCCGTCCAGTTGGTGAACGAGTAGTAGATCGACTGGATGAACGGCCAGATGACGAAAATGGCGTAGAACGCCAGGGGGACGATCAGGAACCCCACGATGAAACGGTACTTGCCGTGCTGCATGTCTCCCGACCCCGAATCCTCGACGGCGCCGCCCCCATGGCGTGCCGCCGTGCCGACTGGGCGCGTGCCGGCCGGCGAGGTGCGGACCGGCACGAGCGGCCGGAGGCCCGGTGTGCCCGGGCGCCTCCGGCCGTCCGCACCGCCCTACTGGTGCTTGTAGTGCGTGATGGACGAGTCCTTGGCCGCCGCGTCGGAGTACTGCTGGCACTTCTTGACGCATTCGGCCGGGGTCATGCGGCCGGCCATCATCTCGCCGAGCGCGCCCACGCCGATCTTCTGCTTCTGCAGGTCGACGTACCAGTCCTGCAGGCGCGGGTTGAGTACGTTGCTGCCGGCCAGCTTCAGCGCGTCGGCACCCGACTGGAGGGCGCTCGTGAGCGTGATGCCGTCGGTGCCGCCGTTGTAGGAGCTGAGGGACTTCACCTTCTGGATGAAGTTCTTCGTGGACCCCTCGCTGAGCATGATGCGCAGCTGCTCCATGGCTCCCAGCGGGTTCTTCGCCTTGGCCGGCACGATGTACGGCTCACCGCCCGAGGCCCAGATGGTGCCGAACGGCAGCTTGTCGCTGGAGTCGAGGCTGGAGGGCGCCGAGACCTTCATCTGGAAGTCCTTCGGCGTGGTCTTCGCCGCCTCGTTCTCCACCCAGGAGCCGTCGGGGATGAAGAGCGCCTTGTACTGCGTCCACGCGGTCTGCGACTGGATGTGGTCGAGGCCCGGCGTGCCCTTGAGGATGTAGCCCTTCTTGTAGAGCTCGTAGTACGCGTCGAAGGCGGCCTTGACGGCGGGCGCCTTCCAGCAGTTCGGCTCCAGGTTGTCGATGGCGTCCAGGACCTCGCGGCCGCCGATCTTGCCGATGAAGGGGTACAGCGAGAACGGGATGTAGTACGGGTACTTGCCCGCGTACGTCCAGCCCGCGACGCCCTTCTTCTTGGCCTTGGCGCACAGCGCCAGCATGTCGTCCCAGTTCTCCGGGTACTTCGCGTCGAAGCGGTCGAGCGCCTTCTGCGAGTACCACACGCCGTACACGGTGTACGCGTAGTTCATGACGTAGACCGGCTTGCCGTTGTACTGGCCCATCTCCAGGACACCCGGCCGCAGCGTGTCGCGGACCTTCTTGTTCGGGTCGTCGTAGGAGGGGGCGTCCATCAGCGGGGTCAGGTCGGCCAGCTGCTTCTGGCCGACGAGGACGCCCATGTCCATCTGCTCGGCGCCCGAGTTGTCGATGAGATCGGGCGGCGTGCCGCCGTTGAAGCGGGGCTGGAGCGTCGTCTGGATCTTCTGCGTCGGGGTGAGCGTGACCTTCGCCTTGGGGAAGGACTTGTTGTACAGGACGTTGGCGTCCTTCGCGTACTGCGTGCCGAAGCCGCCGTCGAAGATGACGAACTCGAGCGGGGCGGTCGCGTTCACCCCCAGCGGGTTCTTGGCGCTGGTCTTGCCCTTGTTCGGCTTGGGCGTGCCGTTGCTGTCCCCGCCGCCGCTCGCGCAGGCGCTCAGGAAGCTCACCGCCGGCACGCCGACCAGGCCGAGGGCTGCTGACCGCTTGATCACATCGCGGCGGCCGAGGCCCCCGTTGTTCTGAGCGGAGGTGGATCCCATGCTCAAGTCCTCGCCTTCTCCAGGACTCAGGCGGTGTGCCGGCCGGCCGTCCTTCTCGTCTGAGGCGAAGGCCCCGCCACCGCGGGTCTATGAAGCTGGTCGTACAGAGTGGTGTCACGTGTTCGCTTGCGGATCACAAAGGAGAGCGGCCCGGCCTCACGAACGGATACGGGCAGAGTCCTCCCGCCGTCCCCCCTTGGCCCGGCCTGCACCGAAAGCTCCAGGACGGACGCCGACAGGTATAGTCCACTTCCCGCCGAAGGAGCAAGATCGAAAGCAAACTTGGTCGCCACTCTTTCCCTAGTTGAGACCTCGCGGAAATGTAGCCCCATTGCCGAACGATTTGGTGCGTACTCGCCGATCGGAATGAATAATTCCGCGATTTTCTCCCGTGCAACACCCTTGACAGGCGGGCCCCTTCGGTCGTCGATCACGCCGAAGGCGGGTGTGTGCACGGTCGCCGGCCGGTCCTCCGACGGACGTCGCACCGAACGCCGTGGACCACGACTCAACGCCTCAAAGCGGGATCAAAGCGGGGTCACAGCGCGTGCCGGTCCCGCCCGGGCGGGCGGTTTCCCGTCCCCTCCTCCGGAACAGGAAAAGGCCGCGAAATGGAAGCGGCAACGCACGGAACTGCCCGAAAAGCGCCGTTCCTGCCTTCGGTGCGCCCACGCGCCGGGCAAGACCCGTGGGGTGCCTGGGACCACAGCGGCGACCGGTGCGGCGTCACCCGGCGGTTCGGCGAGCCGAACGCCGGGTGAACGAGTGGTGTACCTGTGGCACGGTGGTGCGAGGCGCGCGGCGAGTACGTCCCGACGATGTGTAGACCTGCTCAGGATGGGGACACGGGTGGCGTGGCGGCGTACCGTTCAGCCCGCCGTCACGTCAAACCGGCCGTGGACAGCGGCCGGCCGTCGCACTCAGGGGGCGAGCCATGGTGATCCAAGAGACGTACACCGTCCTCTGCGCGGTCCTGGCGCTGATCGGCATCGCCTGCGTCCTCTGGGCGTGGAACGTGAGCGGCCGCGGCGGCGCTTCCTGACCTGGCGTTCTGCCGGGTCAGTCGAGCAGGCGCCGGACGAGGGGCAGCAGGTCGCCCGGATCCGCCGCCGCCAGGTGCCCGAGCGTGCCCGTACGGCGCGCGAGCACGACCCCCACGAACGCGGCCGTGAGCAGTTCGGCGCGCAGCTCCGGCCGGTCGTCGCCCTCCCGTACGAAGTGCTCACGCAGCGGTCCGACGATGCGGCGCTCCAGCTCGGCCGCGGCCGCGGCGTGCGCCTCCGGGTCGTCGTAGGGGCGGACGGCGACCTGGGCGACCGGTCCCGGCCCCTGCCGGTCGAAGCGGCGCAGCAGGCCGCCCAGCCGTTCGGCGTCGAACAGGTCGGCGAAGGTCTCCGCGTCGCTCTCCGCGCGCAGCACCGCGACGAACAACTGCGCCTTGCCGCCGAAGTACCGGGCGATCATGGCAGGGTCGACGCCGGCGTGCTCGCCGATGTCGCGGGAGGTCGTCCTGTCGTAGCCGCGCTCGGCGAAGAGTTCGGCGGCCGCTCGCAGCAGCCGCTCCCTGCTCGCTGCGGCGTCACGGCGCCTGGGCGTGGGCATGGCGGTCAGTTCCCGGCGTCGTCGCGAGCGGGGCGGTGGTCCGTGCCTGAGGCGCCGGGTCCCGCCGGGGCGGCCGAGGTGGCGGGCACGGCGTCGGCGAGTCCCTCGTCGGCCAGTACCCGGTCGGCGGCGGCCCGCTGGATCCGCTGCTCCGGCAGGTACGGGGATCCGGCGGCGGGTCCCGCGATCGCGCCACCGGCCGCGCGGCGCGTACGCACCCTGGGCAGCAGGACGGCCGCGACGGCCGTGGCGATCCACATGGCGCACGCGATGAGCCCCGCGTCCGTGTAACCGCCGTCGGTGGGCAGGGCCTTGCCCGGCGAGGTGTGAGCTTCGAGCACCACGGCGCTCATGGTACTTCCCGCCGCGTAGCCGACGTACCGGATGACCTGGTTGAAGCTCGTGGCGCTGCCCGTCTCCTCGGGCGGCACCGAGCCCACGATGAGGCCGGGCATGACCGCGAAGATCGCGCCCACGCCGAGGCCCGCGAGTGCCATCACCACGAGCACCTCCCACATGGCGCCCCGCGCGTAGCTGAACATCACCATCGAGAGCAGCATCACGAACGCGCCGAGGCCGAGGGCCACGCCGACGGGGATCCGGGTGACGAGGGCGCGGGTGACCCGGGTGGAGACGACGCTCGCGGCGGAGAACGGCGTGAGGACGAGACCGGCGACGAACACGGTGGCACCGAGCCCGTATCTGCTGCTGACGGGCGTTTGCACGAAGCGCGTCACGAGCGAGATGAGCAGGTACATCCCGACGCCCGCGAGCAGGGCTGTGACATCGGCGGTCAGGACCGAGGGCAGCCGGAGCAGCCGCAGGTCGACCAGCGGGTGCGCGGCCAGGAGCTCCCGTACTACCCACCCGGCGAGCACGAGGACCGATCCGCCGACGACGCAGCACAGCAGCGGTGACGTCCAGCCCCAGCTCTCGCCCTCGCTGAGCGAGAGCAGCAGGCCGACGAGCGCGACGCCGAGCAGGACGGAGCCCGGCAGGTCGAGGGGGCGGGCCGGGCGGTGCGCGGAGGAGGGCACAACGATCGCGGCCACGACGAGTCCGAGGGCGCTGACGACGGCGCCGAACCAGAAGGCGGCGTGCAGCCCGCCGAACTGGGCGACGAGCCCGGTGATCGGGTAGCCGAGCCCGACGCCTGCGACGGTGGTGACGGACAGGACCGCGGCGGCGGGCCGGGAGCGCTCGGGCGGCAGCGCGTCGCGCACGGCGGTGATGCCGAGCGGGGTGAGGCCGAGCCCGATGCCCTGCATGGCCCTGCCGACCAGGAGGAACGGGAAGCCGAGCGGCAGTGCGGCGAGCACGGCGCCCGCGGTGACGGCGACGAGCGAGGCGATGATGACGCGCCGCCGGTGCGGCCCGTCCCCGAGCCGGCCGGTCAGCGGCGTGGCGACGGCGGCGACCAGGAACGTCACGGTGAGCGCCCACTGGGCGTCGCCCACGAATATGTGGTCGCTCTGCGCGATCGTCGGTATCAGGGGCGCGCCCAGGCTGCTGACGACGGCGACGACCATCCCCATGAACACCAGCCCCGGCACGAGGAAGCGGTGGGGCTCGGGGGTGGGCTCGGGACGGGGACTGGCATGGGTCATATTGTCAGTCTACGCCCGATGTCTACACACGATGTCTACATCCGATGACCTTGCACGCGCGGTGGCCGGGAACACGGACGGCGCCTCCGCACTCGGCGAGTGCGGAGGCGCCGTCGTGGGGAGCCGCGCCGTGCGCGGCCGGCCCGCGTTACTTGCGCAGCAGACTGCGCAGGACGTACTGGAGGATGCCGCCGTTGCGGTAGTAGTCGGCCTCTCCCGGCGTGTCGATGCGCAGGACCGCGTCGAACTCGACGCCCGTGTCCGTGGTGACCTTGACCGTGCTCGGGATGGAGTCGTTCAGGCCTGTCACGCCGGTGAAGGAGAACGTCTCCTCGCCGGTCAGGCCGAGCGAGTCGGCACTCTGGCCCTCGGGGAACTGGAGCGGCAGGACGCCCATGCCGATCAGGTTCGAGCGGTGGATGCGCTCGTAGGACTCGGCGATGACGACCTGCACGCCGAGCAGCACCGTGCCCTTGGCCGCCCAGTCGCGCGACGAGCCGGAGCCGTACTCCTTGCCGGCCAGCACGACCAGCGGGATGCCCTGCTCGATGTAGTTGCGCGACGCGTCGTAGATGAAGGAGACGGGGCCGTCCTCCTTCGTGAAGTCGCGGGTGTAGCCGCCCTCCGTGCCCGGCGCGATCTGGTTGCGCAGGCGGATGTTGGCGAACGTCCCGCGGATCATCACCTCGTGGTTGCCGCGGCGCGAGCCGTACGAGTTGAAGTCGCGGCGCTCGATGCCGTGCTCCGTGAGGTACTTGCCCGCCGGCGAGTCGGCCTTGATGGCGCCGGCCGGGGAGATGTGGTCCGTGGTGACCGAGTCGCCCAGCTTCGCCAGCACGCGCGCGCCCGTGACGTCCTCGACCGGCTCGGGCTCCTCGCCCATGCCGTCGAAGTAGGGGGGCTTGCGCACGTAGGTGGACTCCGTGTCCCACTCGAACGTGTCGCCGGTCGGAATCGGCAGCGAGGTCCACTGCTGGTCGCCCGCGAAGACGTCCTTGTAGGAGTCCTTGAACATGTCCTGGCCGATGGCGCCCGCGACGACCTCGTTGACCTCCGCCTCGGTGGGCCAGATGTCCGCGAGGTGGACGGGCTTGCCCTCCTTGTCGACGCCGAGCGCGTCGCGGGTGATGTCCACCTTCATGGACCCCGCGATGGCGTAGGCGACGACCAGCGGCGGGGAGGCCAGGTAGTTCATCTTGACGTCGGGGTTGATCCGGCCCTCGAAGTTGCGGTTGCCGGACAGCACGGCAGCGACCGCGAGGTCGGCCTCGTTGACCGCCTTGGAGACCTCCTCGGGCAGCGGCCCCGAGTTGCCGATGCAGGTGGTGCAGCCGTATCCGACGAGGTTGAAGCCCATCTTGTCGAGGTACGGGGTAAGGCCGGCGCGGTCGTAGTAGTCCATGACGACCTTGGACCCGGGCGCCAGCGTGGTCTTGACCCACGGCTTGCGGGACAGACCCTTCTCGACGGCCTTCTTCGCGACGAGCGCGGCCGCGACCATCACCGTCGGGTTCGAGGTGTTGGTGCAGGAGGTGATCGCGGCGACCGTCACGGCGCCGTGGTCGATCTCGTACGTCGAGCCGTCGGGCGCTGTGACCGTGGTCGGCTTCGAGGGTCCCGGACGTCCTGTCGCCCCGGCGTGGTGCGCGGCGCCCCGGCCGTCGTCGCCGTCGAAGAGGGCCGGCGAGTCGCTGGCCGGGAAGGACTCGGCCCCCGCCTCGTCCACCGGCGAGACCTCGTCCTGCGACGCCGCGTCGTCGTCCTCGACGTAAGCGCGCACGTCGCAGCCGAACTGCTTGGCCGCCTCGGAGAGCACGATGCGGTCCTGGGGGCGCTTCGGGCCCGCGATGGACGGGACGACCGTGGCGAGGTCGAGCTCGAGCTTCTCGGAGTAGTCGGGCTCGGCCGCGGGGTCGAGCCACAGGCCCTGCTCCTTGGCGTACGCCTCGACCAGCGCGATCTGCTCCTTGCTGCGGCCCGTCAGCGTCAGGTAGTTGATGGTCTCGGCGTCGATCGGGAAGATCGCCGCCGTGGAGCCGAACTCGGGCGACATGTTGCCGATGGTGGCGCGGTTCGCGAGCGTGGTGGCGCCGACGCCCTCACCGTAGAACTCGACGAACTTTCCGACCACGCCGTGCTCGCGCAGCATCTCGGTGATGGTGAGCACGAGGTCGGTCGCGGTGGTGCCCGCGGGCAGCTCACCGGTCAGCTTGAAGCCGACGACGCGCGGGATCAGCATCGAGACGGGCTGGCCGAGCATCGCGGCCTCGGCCTCGATGCCGCCGACGCCCCAGCCGAGCACGCCGAGGCCGTTGACCATGGTGGTGTGCGAGTCGGTGCCGACGAGCGTGTCGGGGTATGCCTGGCCGTTCCTGACCATCACCGTACGGGCGAGGTGCTCGATGTTGACCTGGTGCACGATGCCGGTGCCGGGCGGGACGACCTTGAACTCGTCGAACGCGGTCTGACCCCAGCGCAGGAACTGGTAGCGCTCGCGGTTGCGCCCGTACTCGAGCTCGACGTTGCGCGCGAAGGAGTCGGGCGTGCCGAACTTGTCGGCGATCACGGAGTGGTCGATGACCAGTTCAGCGGGGGCCAGCGGGTTGATCTTCGCCGGGTCGCCGCCCAGTTCCTTGACGGCCTCGCGCATGGTGGCGAGGTCGACGACGCAGGGCACGCCCGTGAAGTCCTGCATGATCACGCGGGCGGGCGTGAACTGGATCTCCTGGCTGGGCTGGGCCTGGGAGTCCCAGCCGCCGATCGCGCGGATGTGGTCCGCGGTGATGTTCGCCCCGTCCTCGGTGCGGAGCAGGTTCTCCAGGAGGACCTTCAGGCTGTAAGGGAGGCGCGCGGAGCCCTCGACCTTGTCCAGCCGGAAGATCTCGTACGACTCGTCGCCCACGCGCAGCGTGCTGCGGGCGTCGAAACTGTTGGCCGACACGACAGTCTCCTTCTTGATGTGCGCGTACCTCCGCCATGCTGCCGCCACGAGTCGTCACCGATCCGCTGAGGTAAGACTTACTTAGGGTCGCCTCACCTGTAACGCCGGGCCGCGGTACGCCTTGCATAAGTATCTCGATGTCGAGATAACTCTAGTACATGACCGCGCGATGGTCATGCGCGTGCGGCCCCGCACGCGACCGCGTCGGGCGGGGCCGCAGCCATCGATGGGTCGGGTTCCGCGGTAACCGGCTCGGCAAACCCACTTGCGGCGGCGGGGTTGGCGGCCGGTCGCGCTCACTCCGCCTGCGCGGGCGGCGCGTTCCGGCTGCTGATGGCCGCCGCCGCGCTCCGCAGGTGGCCGAGCACGGAGCCGACGGCCGTGCGTGCCGTGCGTTCGGGGCGGTGCAGCGCGTCGACGTGGCGCCGCGCGTGCACGCCGGTCAGCGGCCTGAGGACCACCCGCGGGTGGGGGCGGACGGTCCAGCGCGGCATCAGCGCGATACCGCCGCCGGCGGCCACCACCTCGGCCACCACCGCGAATTCGTTGATCCGGTGGGCGAGACGGAGGCGCCGGCCGGCCGCGGCGGAGAGGGCGTCGATGGTGGCCATCAGGGGGAAGCCGTCATGGACGGTGATCCAGGGCTCCCCCGCCACGTCGCGGGGTGTCAGGCGCGCCCTGGCGGCCAGCGGGTGCCCGGCGGGCAGCGCGACGTCGAGGGGTTCGTGCAGCAGCGGGGTGACGGACACGGTACGCGGCCACGGTGCGGCGTGGTCGAGCCGGTGGGCGAGGACGATGTCGTGGTCGCGGGTCAGCGGCGGGAAGCCGTTCTGCGCGACGTCCTCGTCGGCCAGTGCGAGCCGCGGGGAGCCCGGGGCCGCCAGCGCACGCACCAGGTGCGGCCAGAAGGTCGCGGCTGCGCTGTGGAAGGCGGCCAGCGTCACGAGGCCGTCCGCCTGCCCGACGAACTCCTCGACGCTGCGACGGGCCCGCGCCAGCGCGGTCTCGACCCCGATCGCGGCCGCGGCGAGGGCCTCTCCCGCCGGGGTGAGCACCAGCCGCCTGCCCTCCCGCTCGGTCAGCGGTACCGGCACCGAGCGCTGCAGCAGCCTCAGTTGCTGGGAAACGGCCGACGGCGTGACCCGCAGCGCCTCGGCGGCAGCGGTGACACTGCCCAGCTCGCCGAGCTCACGCAGGACCCGCAACTGCCTCTCGTCCATCGCCTCACTGTAGCTTCTCTAAAGAGTTGGTTGAGTAAGTGATACTTGGCTTCATTGTGCTGGCCGGGCACGGTGGGACGCATGCCCGACACACGCCGCACCGATCCGGTGCTCATGCTGGTCGCTCTGGTCTGGGGCTCCAGTTATCTGACGGCGAAGACCGCCATGGTGGCGGCCCCGGTGATGACCGTGCTGTTCATGCGCTATCTGATCTCCGCGCTCGCGGGCGTCCCCCTCGTCTTCGCCGCCACACGCGGGCGGCGGGAGCGGTGGACGCGGCGGGAGGTCCGCGTGGGCGGCGTCCTGGGCCTGACGCAGGCTGCCGTACTGGTGCTCGAGATGTACGGCGTGGCGCACACCAGCGCGGCGAACGCGGGGCTGCTCATCAGCCTGACCCTGGTGATCACGCCGCTGCTCGACCGCTCGGGCGGCCGTGGCAGGGTGCCGCCCCGCTTCTTCCTGGCGGCCGGCGTGTGCGTCGTGGCGGTGGGGCTGCTCACCTCGGCGGGCGGCCTGCACGCTCCCGGGAGGGGCGACGCGCTGATGCTGGCCGCCGCCGTGGTCAGGGCGGGCCACGTGGCGCTCGTCGGCCGGCTCACCGCGGACCGCTCCGTGCGGCCGCTGCAACTGACCTCCGTACAGACCGCCGTCGGAACGCTGATATGCCTGGTACCGGCCGCCGAGGGGCTGCCGGCTCTCGCGCACGCGTCCGCCGGCACCTGGGGCGAACTGGCCTATCTCGCCCTGGGCTGCAGCGTCTTCGCGTTCCTCGCCCAGACCTGGGCCGTCCAGCGCACCTCGGCGAGCAGGGCCAGCCTCCTGCTGGGCACCGAGCCCGTGTGGGCCGCGGCCACCGGCGTCGTTCTGGGCGGCGAGCGCCTGACCGCCGTCGCCGGCGCCGGCGCGCTGCTCATGGTCGCCGGGACGTACTGGGGGCAGGCCATCGAGCGCGGGCACCGCGCCGCCGTGCACGAGACGAAGGAGAACGGTGCGCGCACGGCCACGACGCCCGCCGGGGGCTGACCCACCGGGCCCACGTGGTCACGGCACTGTGCCCCGTACGCCCTGCTCGGGCATACGGGGCACGGTGCCGGTCAGCGAGCGGCCGGGGGATGCGGGTGACGCGGGTCAGCAGGCGCCCTCGTCCTGCCAGACGCCCCATTCGCCGGTGCTACCGGGCTTCTCGTTCTGCGTCCACCACTTGGCCTTCCAGTTGTGGCCGTCGTACGAGACCTCGTCGCCGCCCGTGTAGACGGCGGTGGCGCTCCACGCGGCGGCGGAGCAGGTGCCGGGGTCACCGGGGTCCGTCGGCGGGTCGGTGGGCGGGTCGCTGGGGGGCGTGGCGCCCGCGAACTCCACCGAGTACTTGGCGAAGTCCCAGGAGGCCTGTGGCACGCTGCTGCACGTGCCCGACGTCCTGCCGTTGTTGTCGGGCGGCGAGCACTGCCGGTCGCGGTTGAGCGACCAGAAGGTGAAGCGGTCCATGCCGTGGCTGGTCGCGTAGTCGAGGACCGTCTGGAAGTCCGCCTGGTAGAACATCTCGCCGCTGTCGCTGCGGCCGTTCATGCCGGAGAACCCCTCGTGCGCGTACGCCGTCGCCTCGCTCCACCCGAAGGTGGTCTGCAGCAGCTTGTTGAAGGCGGTGAGCGCGGCGGTCTGGGACGCGGCTCCGCTGAAGCCGCCGTCGAAGGGCATGATGGAGAAGTTGTTGGGCGTGAAGCCCTGCGACTTCGCCTCGTTCAGCATCTGCTGGCCGAACCACCCGGTGCCGGCCGCGGTGCCGGCCGTCGTGACGGAGACGTAGAGGCCGGGGTTGTTCTGCTGCAGGATCTTGGCCGCGCCGATCTCGTGGGCGACGGCTGCGCTGTTCTCGTACTCCGGCTCTTCCAGGTCGAAGTCGATGGCGTGCAGCTGGTACTTGGTGATGACCTGCTGGTACGCGGCCGCCGTGGAAGCGGCGTCGGAGCACGCCTGGCCGAGCTTGGTGCCCCCGTAGCCGCCGATGGAGACGGAGACGTCACCGCCCTTGGCGCGGATGGCGCTGATGGTGGAGGCGACGGACGTGTCGCTCGACACGGGCGCGGTTCCGCCCCAGGTCGGCGAGCAGCCACCGCCGTTGGGGGCGAGGATGAACGCCAGCTGGAACGCCTTGAGGCCGGTCGCGTCCATTATTTGGGTCGCGCTCGGCGGATCGTTGTCCAACGGCATCAGGTAGGGCGCGGCGGCGTACCAGCGGTCGCTGAGCGCGGTGGAGGCGTTCGCACCGGTGGCGGCTTGCTTCGCCGCGTGCGAAGTGGCGTGAGAGGTGGCGGCCGAGCCGAAGGCGGCCGGCGACGCCATGGCGATTCCCGCGGTGGCGAGCGCGGCCGCGGCCGCGCCGCCGAGGAGTGCACGAAGACGCTTCATGTGCGGATCTCCCGGAGATATGGAGGGGAGCCTTCAGGTGCGAACAGAATCGGGCACGGTCGCGAGCACGTCAATAGATTGGACTAGACCAAGCACATCGGCCGTCGATTCGCCGCAGCCGCCGGGCAAGCAGCCCCGGGCGCGGGCGCGTTCCGGGGCGATGGCCGCAGAGAACCGCCACACGCGGCCACGCGGAGTTCCGGGACGCGCGAGCCGCAGCGCGCCCCGCTTGCGTCACGACACGCGCGGGTCCATGATCAGTGCCCAAGACCACCCGGAGGTTCAAGTTCCGTATGCCGGGAGCCCGCTGGGGCCAAGCGGCCACAGCACAGTTCACTCGAACGGAGCACCCCGGCTCGGCGGCTATCTCACATTTGAGATAAGTTACCGCTATGGCAGATGACTACCTCGTACGCATCGGCAAGCTCATCCGTGACGCCCGCCAGCACCGTGGCTGGACGCAGACGCAGCTCGCCGACGCACTCGCGACCAGCCAGAGCGCCGTGAACCGGATCGAACGCGGCAATCAGAACATCAGCCTTGAGATGATCGCCCGCATCGGGGAGGCTCTCGACAGCGAGATCGTCTCCCTCGGTTACGCCGGCCCCATGCACCTGCGCGTGGTCGGCGGCCGCAGGCTCTCGGGCTCCATCGACGTCAAGACGTCAAAGAACGCGTGCGTCGCGCTGCTCTGCGGCTCGCTGCTCAACAAGGGACGTACCGTCCTGCGGCGCGTCGCCCGCATCGAGGAGGTCTACCGCCTCCTCGAGGTGCTCAACTCCATCGGCGTACGCACCCGGTGGATCAACGACGGCGTCGACCTGGAGATCGTGCCGCCCGCCGACCTCGACATGGAGGCCATCGACGCCGACGCGGCCCGCCGCACCCGCTCCATCATCATGTTCATGGGGCCGCTGCTGCACCGCATGGACTCCTTCCGGCTGCCGTACGCCGGCGGCTGCGACCTCGGTACGCGCACGATCGAGCCGCACATGATCGCGCTGCGCCGCTTCGGCCTCGACATCGCGGCCACCGAGGGCCTCTACCACGCCCAGGTCGACCGCTCCGTCGCGCCCGACCGCCCGATCGTGCTGACCGAGCGCGGCGACACCGTCACCGAGAACGCCCTGCTCGCGGCGGCGCGCCACGACGGCACCACCGTGATCCGCAACGCCTCGTCGAACTACATGGTCCAGGACCTGTGCTTCTTCCTCGAGGCGCTCGGCGTGCGGGTCGAGGGCATCGGCACCACCACGCTCACCGTGCACGGCGTGCCCTCGATCGACACGGACGTCGACTACTCGCCGTCGGAGGACCCGGTCGAGGCGATGAGCCTGATCGCCGCCGCGGTCGTCACCGAATCGCAGCTGACGATCCGCCGGGTGCCCATCGAGTTCCTGGAGATCGAGCTCGCGGTGCTGGAGGAGATGGGGCTCGACCACGACCTGACGCCCGAGTACCCGGCCGACAACGGCCGCACGAGGCTCGTCGACCTGACGGTGCGTCCGTCGAAGCTGGAAGCGCCGATCGACAAGATCCACCCCATGCCGTTCCCCGGCCTGAACATCGACAACGTCCCGTTCTTCGCGGCAATCGCCGCCATGGCTCAGGGCCAGACCCTGATCCACGACTGGGTGTACGACAACCGGGCGATCTACCTCACCGACCTGGGCAGGCTCGGCGGGCGCCTCCAGCTCCTCGATCCGCACCGCGTCCTGGTCGAGGGCCCGACCCGCTGGCGCGCCGCCGAGATGATGTGCCCGCCGGCGCTGCGGCCCGCGGTGGTCGTCCTGCTGGCGATGATGGCGGCCGAGGGCACGTCCGTCCTGCGCAACGTGTACGTCATCAACCGCGGCTACGAGGACCTGGCCGAGCGCCTGAACTCGGTGGGCGCGCAGATCGAGATCTTCCGCGACATCTGATACGACGATGCCGCCGCACCCTGCCTGACCTGCTATTCAGCGGGTCAGGCAGGGGCTCGGCGGCGTCTCTGCGCAGCACCCGGGGCATAGCCTTCGCGCACTCGGTTCCAGACCTACGGCTGGCGTTCACCCACGCATGTACCCAGCGAATGTAACGCTTGCTACATTTTCTAGTGTGGCGAACATAGAACCGGCGAGTGCGTGGCTCGTGCTCGTGATCAAACTGCCCGCCGAGCCGTCCAGGCACCGGGTGGCTGTCTGGCGTGAGCTGCGTCGTATCGGCGCGCTCTCGCTCGGTCAGGGCGTGTGGGCCGTACCGGACGTACCGGTCTTCGCCGAAGGCGTGGCTCGGGCGCTGGAGCTGGCGAACGCAGCGGCGGGCCAGGCGGTCACGCTGAACGCCACAGGGCGCAGCGCGCAGGACGCCGCCCGCTTCAAGGCGCTGTTCACCGCCGCCCGGTCTGCGGACTGGACGGAGTTCCTGTCCGACTGCGGCAAGTTCGAGGCGGAGATCGCCAAGGAGATCCGCATCGCGAAGTTCACGCTGGCCGAGCTGGAGGAAGAGGAGCAGTCGCTGGAACGGCTGCGGCGCTGGCACCGCGACCTGACGGCCCGCGATGTGTTCGGCGCCCCGGAGGCGCCCGAGGCCGGCCGGCGGCTCAAGGAATGCGCCGCGGCCTGTGAGGACTATGCGGAAAGGGTCTTCGCGGCCTTGCATCAGGCCCCGGAAGGCGAGCAGTGAGCACGGCCGCCAACTCCCCAGCGGCTCCGGCCCGGCAGATGTGGCCGCTGTACGCGGCAGGGTTCACGACCGCGTTCGGCGCGCACGGGATCGCTGCCAGCCTCGGCGCGCACGCCGAGGGCGCGGTCACCTCGCTGCTGGTGCTCGGCGGCCTGCTCGCCCTGTACGACGGTGCCGAGGTGCTGCTCAAGCCGGTCTTCGGCGCGCTGGCCGACCGGATCGGCGCACGCCCGGTCCTGCTCGGCGGCCTGGTCGCCTTCGCTGCCGCGTCCGCCGTGTACGCCGCCGCTGACAGCCCCGGATGGCTGTGGGCCGCTCGCCTCGGCCAGGGCGCCGCGGCCTCCGCCTTCTCCCCCTCGGCGTCCGCGCTCGTGGCTCGTCTCAACCCGGCGGCCAAACGCGGCCGGGCATTCGGCAGTTACGGCTTCTACAAGTCGATCGGCTACACCCTCGGGCCGCTGCTCGGCGGCGTGCTGGTATGGGCCGGCGGGCTGCGGCTGCTGTTCGCGGTCCTGGCCGCGCTCGGTGCGGCGGTCGCCGGGTGGGCCGCGCTCGCGGTACCCGACGTGCCCCCGCTCCCCAAGGTCCGGCAGACGGTACTGGATCTGGCCCGCCGCCTGGCCGACCCGGCCTTCCTCGTCCCGACGTCGGCGCTGGCGGCGGCGACCGCCGCCCTGGCGGTCGGGGTGGGTTTCCTGCCGGTCTCGGGCCGGGTGGCCGGGCTGGGCACGGTGGCCACGGGAGCAGCCGTATCGCTGCTTGCCGCCTGCGCGGCGGTGGTCCAGCCGCGGGCGGGGCGGGCATTGGACGACGGACGCCTGACGACCCGGTCCGGGATCACGGCGGGACTGCTGATCGCTGCGGGCGGGCTGGGCTGCGCGATGCTGCCGGGCCTGACCGGCATCCTTGCCGGCGCCGCCCTGATCGGCGTGGGAACCGGTCTGATCACCCCGCTCGGTTTCGCGGCGCTGGCCGCGAGCACCCCCACCGAGCGACTCGGGCAGACCATGGGCGCCGCCGAACTCGGCCGTGAACTGGGCGACGCGGGCGGCCCGTTGCTCGTCGCTGTGGTCGCCTCCCTCACCACCCTCACCCACGGCTACGCCGTTCTCGGCGTCGTACTCGCGCTGGGCCCCGCACTGACGGTCGTACGGCGACACCTGGCCCGAGGATGAACGCCCGGCCGTGCGCCGGGTGAAGCGGATTTGATACCGCAGGGCATTGTGCCGGGCAAGCCGAAGACCCCCTGCTCGTGCCGGACTGTGGGCCTGGCGTGAGCTGGTGTCCGGCTCCGGCAGCGATGGCGGGCACCGGGCCGGGGCCCATCGGTGCAGGGCGAGAGCTGCCGCGGGCCGGGCCTGGCCGCGCGGCCCGTTCCGGAGTTCCGTGAGTACGGGACCGAGGTCTGCCGGCGTGCGGATCCGGTACGCGAGGCCCACCTCCTGCGGCGCCTCGGCGTTGGTCTGCCCGCGGCCGGGGATGCACCGGTAGCCGGCCACCGGAAGCCCGGCGGCGAACGCCTCGAGCGAGGTCAGCCCGCCGGCGTTCTGGACCAGCACGTCGCAGGCGTGCAAAAGCTCCGGCATGTCGTCCACCCAGCCGAAGGCGTGCTCGACGCCGTCCTGCCGCAACTACTCGGCCGGCGGTGCGTCCGCGGGCAGCCCGAACCGGGCGCGACCCACATCGCATGAACGGAGAAGTCGGTCAGGGCGGAAGCATCGCGAGCATGCGACACTCCGCGCTGCGGAACAGCGCCCGCCACACCGCACCGGGGCGCGAAGCACCATCGGCCGGCCGGCCCGGCGGCCGCCCGTCGCGTCCCGCGCCCACACTCGCGGAGACGACGGCGATCCGCCGGGGACGTGAGCCCGGCGAAGGTGCGGAAAGCGAGCGCCGTGCAGCAACTGCTCCACCGACAGATCCAAAACCAACCGGGCCGGCACCGCCGCATGGTCCCCGCCCTCGTCCAGCATGGCGCGCATCCCGCCGCGCATGTCAGGATCGCCAGCAGCGTCGTGTACGCGGCATCGGCCACCTGCTCCTGGACCACCGATGCGGGGATCGGGCCGCCGGCCGCCACTTGGCCGCTCCCTCACCAGGCCCTGGCCCCTCATGCGGCCCGACGAGCGCTGCTCACGTGCTCGGGAGCGCCGCGGTTTCGGGTTCCGGCTCGGTGACGGTGCCAGTGGTGTCGCTCAGGCCGAGTCGGAGGTGCTCGACGTGGTAGAGCGCCTGGTCGAGCAACTCGGAGACGTGGTCGTCATAGAGGGAGTAGACGATGGAGCGGCCCGTGCGGGTGCCTACGACGAGGTTGAGGTTGCGCAGCAGGCGCAGTTGGTGGGAGCAGGCGGACTGCTCCATGCCGACCTCGGCGGCGAGCTCGGTTGCCGGCAGCGGGCCCTCGCGCAGGCGGGAGAGGATCAGCAGCCTTGAGGGGGTGGCCAGCGCCTGCAGCGTGGCGGCCACCTTGGTGGCGTTGTCCGCGGTGAGGTAGGTGCGCGGGACGCGGCTGGCGGGTGATTCGGCTCCATGACCCATGCCGCCATTGTACGTCTCCCGAAGGAACACATGAATTAATGTTCATTCGTTCTTGTTACGGTGGTGGGGTTGGACGCTGTCCGCCCCGCTTGCGAAGGAATCTCGCTTCGATGTCTTCCACTCTCACCCGCCCGGCACCTGCCGGCGACGCCGTGCGTGACGCGGTAGCGCCCCGGCGCCGTACCCGGATCCTGGCGCTGCCAGAGGCGCGCTGGGCGGCTGCCTCGCTGGTGCTGTTCCTGGCGGCGCTGCCGCTGTATCTGCTGGGCGCGCCGGCTTGGGCGTGGGGGCCGTTGTTCGCCCTCGCCTGTGCGACCGGCGGCTGGGAGCCCGGCTGGGCGGGCCTACGGGCGCTGCAGGGCAAGACGCTGGACGTGGACCTGCTGATGGTGGTCGCCGCGCTGGGTGCGGCGGCGATCGGGCAGGTGCTGGACGGTGCGCTGCTGATCGTCATCTTCGCCACCTCCGGTGCCCTGGAGGCGATCGCCACCGCCCGCACCGCCGACTCCGTGCGCGGCCTGCTCGACCTCGCGCCCACGGCAGCGACCCGCCTGGCCGGTGACGGCGCCGAGGAGACGCTCCCCGCCGAGGAGTTGCGAGTGGGTGACGTCATTCTGGTGCGTCCCGGGGAGCGGGTCGGCGCCGACGGGCGGGTGCTTGACGGGGCGAGCGACGTCGACCAGGCCTCCATCACCGGCGAGCCGCTGCCGGTGGCCAGGCAGGAGGGCGACGAGGTGTTCGCCGGCACCCTCAACGGCACAGGCGCGCTGCGCGTGAAGGTCGAGCGCGACCCCTCGGACTCGGTGATCGCCCGGATCGTGGCGATGGTCGAGGAAGCATCCGAGACCAAGGCGCCGACACAGCTGTTCATCGAGAAGGTCGAGCAGCGCTACAGCCTCGGCATGGTGGCCGCCACGCTTGCGCTGTTCGTGCTGCCGCTGCTGTTCGGCGCCGCGCTGCAGCCGACCTTGCTGCGGGCGATGACCTTCATGATTGTCGCTTCGCCGTGTGCGGTCGTGCTGGCGACCATGCCGCCTCTGCTGTCCGCCATCGCGAACGCAGGCCGCCACGGCGTGCTGGTCAAGTCCGCCGTGGTGATGGAGCAGCTCGGCCAGGTCGACGCGGTGGCCCTGGACAAGACCGGCACGCTGACCGAGGGCACCCCGCGCCTGACCGACATCCGCCCACTGGCCGCCTCCGGCCTGAGCGAGGAGGAACTGCTGCGGGTGGCGGCGGCGGTCGAATACCCCAGCGAGCACCCGCTGGCCCGCGCCGTCGTGGACGCCGCCCGCACCCGTGACCTGCGCATCCCCGTGGTCGAGGACTTCACCTCCGCCACCGGCACCGGAGTTGCGGCCACCGTCGACGGCAAGGCAGTCGCGGTCGGCAGACCCGCCCGGCACCGAGGCGCCCGCGACGACCACCCGGCCGCCGCGGTCGCCGCCGCCCTGGAGGACGAGGGCCGCACCGTCGCCCTGGTCGAGGTCGAGGGCACTCCGGTCGGCGTGCTGGGCATCGCCGACCGGCTGCGCGAGGAAGCCACCGCCGCCGTCACCGCGCTGACCGCCCTGACCGGCCGTGCGCCGGTACTTCTCACCGGCGACAACCCACGAGCGGCCGCTCGCCTGGCGGAAGAGGTCGGCATCACCGATGTCCGTGCCGGCCTCCTGCCGCAGGACAAGGTCAGCGCCGTGAGGGAGCTGGAGGCTGCCGGGCGCAAGGTGCTGGTGATCGGTGACGGCGTCAACGACGCTCCCGCGCTGGCCGCCGCCCACACCGGGATCGCCATGGGCCGCACGGGGTCCGACCTCGCGCTTCAGACCGCCGACGCCGTCGTGGTCCGCGACGAGCTCGCCACCGTCCCCACCGTCGTGGCACTCTCACGCCGGGCCCGGCGCCTGGTGGTACAAAACCTCGCGATCGCGGCGGCGTTCATCACCGGGCTGGTCATCTGGGACCTGGCCGGCACCCTGCCGCTGCCGCTCGGTGTCGCGGGCCACGAGGGCTCCACCGTCATCGTCGGCCTCAACGGCCTGCGCCTGCTGGCCGACGCCGCCTGGCGCCGCACACGCACCGGGCACGGCCAGTGAGCCGCCGCACCCCAAGATCCCCGACAGATCCCCGACCTGGACCACGGCGCCCAGCTCGCCCGGCTGCGCCGGTCCGTGGCCGAGAGCGCGGCGGCATCGCCACCCTGGGTCGAAGCCGGCGGCCCGGGCCGGCCGACCCGCCCGGCGCGCTGGGCCTGTATGCCGGCGCCCCCTCCCGCCGCATCCGTCAAGCGCTGACGGACTGACCCGCCATCACGCCCGGCTTCGCCTTGGAGTGCGTGCCCCACCAGCTGAAACAACCGCCGAGCCAGCACAGGTACCCCAGGGGGGTAGTATGCGCCGGGCCGGGCATCGGCACATACGGCACAGGTGGAGTTCATGGCGCAACGGGCGGCTCGCGGCAGCGGTGGGACAGCCCTCCGCTGGACGTACGGGGTGTTGGGCACCCTGTGCGTCGCGCTGGCCGTGCTCGTTCATCACGAAACCTGCGCGGTGGCCATGCCGACCGCAGGTATGGCATCCACGCTGTCCCCCGGCCATGACGCCCACGTGCCGGCGGGCCGGCCGTCGGCGTCCGTGCACGGCGTCGTCTCTGGCGGTTGCGGCATGTCCGGCATGCAGCACTGCGCCGCCGCGAGCGTCGGGTCCGTTCAGCTTCCCGCGCCGGGGCAAAGCCCCTTCGTCGCTCCGGCGGACCTGCGGGCGACGGTGCCGGGGACCGCCCCCACCAGTGCTGTCGGACGAGCTCCGCCCGACCTGTCCGTCCTGTCTCGACTGCGCATCTAGGCCGCTCCTGACGGCGCGCGATGTGCCGTCCTCACGTGACCACATCGGCAGTTTCGAGACAGAGGATGCACCACGATGAAGAGTGTCAACCGGCGTTCCATCCTGCTCGCGGGCCTGGGAGCGGCCGGCGCAGGCGCGCTCGCCGCCTGCGGCGGTTCCGGCGGCAATGGTTCGGACGACAGGGCCCTGGTCAGCCCCGCAAGCGCGGCGGTGGCCGGCGCCGAGAAGAAGCGCTCGCACAGCGGGCGTACGCACAGGATCACTCTGACAGCCGCGCCCGCCATGATCGACCTGGGCGGTGGTGTCACTCCCAGGACCTGGGCTTTCGACGGACGCACTCCCGGCAAGGAGGTCCGGCTGTCCGCCGGCGACACCCTGGCCGCGGAGCTGTCGAACCAACTCCCCGGCAAGACCGCCACGTCGATCCACTGGCACGGCATCGCACTGCGCAACGACATGGATGGCATGCCGCCCCTCACCCAGACCGCCGTGCGGGCCGGCTCGACCTTCGGCTACCGGTTCACCGCCGACGCGCCGGGCACCTACTTCTTCCACCCCCACGTCGGGGTCCAGCTCGACCGGGCGCTCTACGCCCCGCTGATCGTCGAGGACCCCGAGGAGCCCCTGGCGTACGACGACGAGTGGGTGGTGCTCCTCGACGACTGGGTCGACGGCGTCACCGGCACCCCGGACGAGGTCTTCGCCGAGCTCCGTCACGGCATGGGCGGCCATGACACGGGGGACATGGGCGGAATGGGTATGGGCGAGGCGGCGTCTTCGTCCGCTTCGGCCTCCGCATCGTCCGGGGGCATGGGGTCGAAGTTCATGCTCACGGGCGCCACCAGCAAGCTGCTCGAAGGCGACGCCGGAGATGTGAAGTACCCGCACCATCTGATCAACGGCAGGGTGGCCACGGATCCGGATGTCTATTCGGGCAAGCCCGGCAGGAAGGTACGGCTGCGGATCATCAACGCCGGTTCCGACACCGCCTACCGGGTCGCCCTCGGTGGCCACAGGCTGACCATCACCCACACCGACGGCTACCCCGTCGAGCACCAGCAAGTGGACGCCCTGCTGGTGGGCATGGGCGAACGCTACGACGTCCTCGTCACTCTCGACGACGGCGTCTTCCCGCTCGTCGCGCTCGCCGAGGGCAAGAAGGCGAGCGGCCTGGCCCTGGCACGGACAGGTTCGGGAAGCGCGCCGCCGGCGACCGTCCGGCCCAAGGAACTCGACGGGATGATCATGACCGCTTCACAGTTGCGGGCTGCGGACAGCGTTCGGCTCGCCCCGGCCAAGACGGATGTCACCCACCAGATCAAGCTGACCGGTGGCATGGCGAAGTACAACTGGTCCATCAACGGGCGGCCGTTCGACATGACCGATCCGCAGGCGAACCCCGTCCTCGTCCAGGAGGGCCAGCGCGTACGGCTCGACTTCGTCAACCGCACCGACATGTGGCACCCGATGCACCTGCACGGCCACACCTTCCAGCTCGGCAGCAACGGCCCGCGCAAGGACACCGCCATCGTCCTGCCCGGCAAGAAGACATCCGTCTTCTTCGACGCCGACAACCCGGGTCAATGGATGCTGCATTGCCACAACGCCTACCACGGCGCAGCCGGGATGATGGCCAATCTGGCCTACCGCGCCTGATGTCCCAGGGGGCTGTGCCGGGTGGTCCTGGCCTCCTGGTGCGGCCCCCGGCGCGGGGCCGCGGGGCGCGGCTGCACGCGCGGCTGCACGCATCATTCGTACGGTCGCAGGCGGCAACTTTCTCCGGCGCGGCGTGCCACGCCCTTTTCCCGCCCCGTAACCGGAATCCTCGCAAGGGATGTCAGGACCGACTCTTGATTGCGTATCCCCGGGGGCAGGTGAGCGCCTCCGGACGGCAGCAGAGAGGAGCATGGAGATGGTCGCCCAGGGCGCCGTCCAGCGCGGTGAGACGGGATGAGCGGCATGACGGCGGCACTGTCCCTGCTGGGTGTGGCCGCGCTGGCCGTCGCCGGCGTCTACGGGACGGCCTGGGCGGCGCGGCTGTCCGCTGATCCGGTGGCGGCCGCGCCGTTCGGGTCAGGTCTTGAGCCGGTCGAGCACGCGGTGAGCCGGTTCCACGTGCGCTGGTACACGGTGACGATGCTGTTCCTGGCCTTCGACATGGAGATGGTGTTCATGTACCCGTGGACGCGGGTGATCTCCACCATGGGGTCCAGCGCGGTGATCGAGATGTTCGTCTTCCTCGGGGTTCTGCTGGCCGGGGTCGTCCATGCCTGGCGGGAGGGTGCGCTGCGATGGACATGACCGGCCTTGCACTGCGCGCTGCCGCCGCCCGGCCTCATGTGCTGCCGGCCACCCTGCCGGGCGGAACGGCTGCGCGGCTGGCAGCCGAGCGCGTCCTGCGGCTGCGGGACTGGCCGTTGGCCGCCACCCCGGCGCAGGCGGATGTGCTCCTCGTCGCCGGGCCGGCCCGCCCGGACCTGGACGCGGCCGTGGACCGGCTGTGGCAGGACATGCCCGCGCCCCGCGCCCGCGTCCAGGCGCTGAGTGCCGATGACGTCGAGGCCGCGCTGGCGACCGGACAGGCCCGGCTCGGCTCGCCGGCCGGTCGGCGCACGCAGGCCGAAGCGCCCGATGCAGCCGAGAGCGACGACGAGGGCGATCACAGCCGGAGCCACGGCGGCCATGAGGGGCATGGCGGTCACGGCGGCGGCGAGATGGAGATGCCGGGTGGGCTGCCGATGGCCGAGCAGGGTGAGGACCGTGACGGCCTGACGCTCGACCAGCTGCACGTGGCGCTCGGACCGTTGCTCGCCGACTGGCCGTCAGGCCTGGCCATTCGTGTGACGCTGCAGGGCGATGTCGTGCAGGAGGCCGAGGTCGAGGAGCCGTTGCGACCCGGCTCCGCGGTGGCGGAGGCGTTCTGGGTGCAGCCGTGGCTGCGTGCGGCGGCGGGTGAGCCGGTGAGCGTGGGCGAGGCGGTCCGGCGGCGGGCGGCGGCGCATCTGGACAGTCTGGCCCGGCTGTTGTCGGTGGCCGGCTGGCCCGCCGAGGCGGTCGTGGCGAGGCGGCTGCGCGACGACCTGCTCGACGGCGCGCCCGGCGCGGCAGTCGTGCTCCGGCTTGAGCGTTTCGCCCGCCGGGTCGGCCGGTCGCGGACGTTGGCCTGGATGACCCGCGGGATCGGCCAGGTGAGTGCGGAACGGGCGCGCGAGGCCGGAGTGAGCGGACCGGCGGCGCGGGCCGGCGGGGACGTGAGCGATCGCTACCGGCAGTGGCTTGCCGTCATCCGCCGCGATGTGGGGCGTCTTGAGGAGCCGTCGCCGCTTCGGCCGGCGGTGGAGGAAAGTCCCCGCGGATGGTGGCGGGACGGCGGCCCGCCGTCGGCGGCGCTGATCCGCCTCCTGCCGGGTCTGCTGACGGGGGCCGAACTGGCCGCCGCGCGCCTCATCGTGGCCAGCCTCGACCCGGACCTGGACGAACTCGCCGCGGCACGACGTGAGGTGACGGCTTCGTGATTGAGGCAGGGGCGTGGTGGACGCTGCTTGCGGCGCCCGCGATGCTGCTCGCACTGGCCGGGCTCGCGGTGGCCGGGCATGCGGTGCTCGAAGCCCGGGACGCGGGCCGGCCCGTCACCCCCGCCGGCGTGATGCGGCCGTTTCTCGGGGTGCCGCGGGCGCTGCTTGCCCAGCCGAGGCGCCTGCCCGCCCCGGATGTGCTGCTGTGGCGGGCCGGTGTGGTCACCGTGCCGGTGGCGGCGGTGCTGTCCACGCTGGTGATCCCGTTCGGTGGCGTGGCGGTGGCCGACCCGTCGGTCGGCCTGGTGTGGTTCAACGCCATGGAGGTGTTGACCTGGGCCGGGCTGTGGCTGGCCGGCTGGGGCCCCAACGCCGCCTTGTCCCTGGTGGGTGGCTACCGGTTCCTGGCCCAGAGCCTGGCCTATGAACTGCCGCTGATGTTCGCGCTGATGTCGGCGGCGACCGGCGCGCAGTCCCTGCGGGTGGGCGGCATCGCCGGCGCCCAGCACGGTCTGTGGTACGCGGTGTGGATGCCGGTCGCCTTCGTCGTCTACCTGGCCGGGGTGCTCGCCTTCGGTTTCCTTGGGCCGTTCGCCTACCCGGCGGGTCGTGACCTGGCGGGCGGGGTGCTGAGCGAAGTCTCGGGGGCGGACCGGTTGCTGCTTGAGGCCGGGCGGTGGCTGTGGCTGGCCGCGGGATCGGCGATGGCCGTACCGCTGTTCCTGGGTGGCGGCGCCGGCCCGGGGATGCCGTCCTGGGCCTGGCAGGCGGTCAAGACGCTGCTGGTGCTGGCCGTGCTGGTGGCGGCGGTGCGGCGACTGCCGGTGATCCGGGCCGACCGTTACGTGGAGTTCGCCTGGGTGGTGCTCATCCCACTGACGATCGTGCAGGTACTCATCCCGGCCCTGGTCGACCTGAACCGATGACGAGCGAGGGGATCGCACCATGAGTACGAGGGACCTGGTGCTGCTGGGGCTGCTGGGCATGCTCGCCCTGGTCGGCGGGGTGCTGGTGTTCACCCTCAACTCGATGGCCCGCGTCACCTTCTGCCTGCTGGCGTCCCTGGTGTGCGTCGGTGGCGTGGTGACGGTGCTGGGGCTGCCGTATCTGGGTGTGGTGATCGTGCTGATGATGGTCATGGAGATGGTGATCATGGCCGTGTTCATGATCGCTTACATGATGAATCCGGCCGGCCTGATGCCGATGTCGATGCTGCACAACAAGCGCGGTTCCCTGATCATCAGCGCGGCTGTGTTCGCCGCCCTCGTCGCCGGGATCTTCGCGGTGCCATGGCCGAAGCCCGCTGCGGTCCGGCCGAAGGACACCACCTTTCAGGTCGCCATGTCGCTGATGGGCGGGCAGATGCTGACCATGGTCACGCTCGGGTTCGTGCTGCTGGCCACCATGGTCGGCGCCACGGTGCTGGCCACCCACCGGGGCCGCTACGACCGCTTCGGCGACGACCTCGACCAGCGGCCCGCCGACGACCCGGCCGGCGGAGGGGTGGGCCGATGACCTTCGAGCTGATCCTGGTACTGGCCGCCGGTCTGTTCTGCATCGGCCTGTTCGGCGCACTCTCCCAGCAGTCCATCGTGATGATCATGATGGGGATCGAGCTGATGATCGGCGGGATCATCGTGGCCGCCGCGGACTTCTGGCACTTCCTTACCCCGAACGCGCCGAGCGGGCAGGTGATCGTCGTGGCGGCGGTGGTGGCGATGGCCGTGGAGATGGCCATGGGCTTTGCCGTCACCACGGCCATCTACCGTGCCCGGCAGGTCGACATGACCGACATGGCCGAGGAGCTCAAGGGGTGAGTGTGCTGCTCTGGCTGCTGATCTCCGTCCCCTCGGGCACGGGGGCCGCCCTGGGCCTGGCGGGCCGAAGCGTCAACCGGCAGGCCCCGCTCCTCGGGGTGGCGGCGGCCGTGGCGACGCTGGGCCTGGCCGTGACCTCCGCGGTCACACGGCCCGGGGCGAGTGCGCCGTTGTTCACCGGGATGCGGGCGGGGCTCGCGGTGGACGGCCTGTCCGCCGTCATGGTGATCACCGTCGCCGCGGTCACCCTGGGAGTGCTGGCGTTCTCCACCGGGGAGTTCGGCCAGGACGAGAACCGGGGCCGGTTCTTCGGGCTGACGCTGCTCTTCGCCGGGGCGATGCTCGTCACCGTCACGGCGACCACGCTGCCGCTGCTGCTGATGGCCTGGGAGGTCATGGGCGCCACCAGCTGGGCGCTGATCGGCTACTGGTGGGATCGGGAGGAGCGGGTGCGCGCGGCGGACGTCGCCTTCCTCACCACGCGCACCGCGGACCTCGGCCTGTATCTCGCAGCAGGTGCGGCGCTCGCGGGCGGCGCCGGCTCACTGCGCCTTGACGCGCTGCCGCACGCGGCCTCGCCGTGGCTGCACTTCGTCACCGCGGGCATGGTCGCTGCGGCGCTGGGCAAGTCCGCCCAGCTGCCGTTCTCCTTCTGGCTCTCTCGCGCCATGCAGGGCCCGAGCCCGGTCTCTGCGCTGCTGCACTCGGCGACCATGGTCGCCGCCGGCGCCTACCTGCTGCTGCGCCTGCACCCGCTGCTGGCCGCGACCGCGTGGGCGGGCCCGCTCGTCGCCTGGACAGGCGCGCTCACCGCGCTGGCCCTGGGAATCGTGGCCATCGCCCAGAGCGACCTGAAACAGCTGCTCGCGGCCTCCACCTCCGCACAGATCGGGTTCATGGTCCTGGCGGCCGGAAGCGGCGGCGTGGCCGGCGGCCTCACCCAGCTCATCGCGCACGCCGCCACCAAGTCGGCGCTGTTCCTGGCCGCCGGGGTGTGGCTGACCGCGCTGGGCAGCAAGCAACTGCCCTCCCTGCGCGGCGCCGCACGCCACTACCGGCTGGTGGGCGCCGCCTTCGCGGTCGGAACTCTGACGCTGGCGGGGCTGCCGCCGCTGTCGCTGTGGGCGGCCAAGGACGAGGTGCTCGCCGCCGCCCGCGCCGAGAACACCGGCCTGTACGCCGTGGGGCTGGCCGCCGCGGCCGTGGCCGCCGTCTACAGCGTCAAGGCCCTGTGGTACGTCACCCGGCCCCTGCCCCCCGGCGCGGAAGCGGGGTACGACACCGAGCGGCACGGCACCCGCCGCATCCCGCGCCAGGCGCTCTTCCCACTGTGGGCGCTGACCGCTCTCGCGGCTGTACTGGGCGTCCTGGCCCTGCCCGGCCCCGCCACCTGGATCGGACAACTGGTCGGCGCCCCCGCCGAGCCGGCCCCTGCGGCGTGGGAGCTGGGCCTGTCGGCCGGCGTGTCCCTCGCCGCCGCTACATGGGCCTGGCGATACGCCTCCCGGCCCGCCCCTGTGCCCCGGGCCGTGGCGCGCTGGGCGGAGGGCTGGCTCGGCCTGGAGCGGGCCGCGTACCTGCTGGTCGCCCGTCCGGTCCTGGCTCTGGCCGGCGCCCTGGCCGTCCTCGACGATCGGGTCGTGGACGGCACGGTCCGGCAGACGGCGCGGGCCGGCCTGGCCGTCGCCCGGTTCGCGCGCCGCCTGGACGACAGCGGCATCGACGCCGCTGTCGGCGCGATCGCCTCCGGTGCGCGCCGTCTCGGACGGTGGGCGCGCCGCCCGCAGACCGGGCTGCTGCACCAGTACTACGCCCAAGCCGCCGTCGGCTTCTGCGTGCTGATCCTGATCGTGCTGTTGGTGAGGTAACCCCTGTGCTGAGTGTTGTCACCTTCCTCCCGCTGGCCGTGTGCGCGGTACTGCTGCTCCTGCCGCCACGCGCCCTGTCGGACCGTGCCTGCACCTGGGTGTGGATCGTTGCCGCGGCCGCCGACCTGGCCCTCGTGATCGCCCTGTGGACCGCGTTCGATCCCCACGGCGGCCTGCAGTACCAGCAGCGGGTGCGGTGGATTCCCAGCGCCGGGGTCGGCTACCACGTCGGCGTCGACGGACTGTCCCTGCCCCTGGTGGCCCTGACCTGCCTGCTGTTCCTGGCCGTTGCCGTCCACTCTCTGCGCGAGGCAAGGCGCGTGCGCTCGTACGTGTGCCTGTTCCTCTTCCTGCAGACGGCGAGCATCGGCCTGTTCGTCGCCCTGGACCTGATCCTCTTCTTCGTGTTCTTCGACCTGTCCATCGTCGGCATGTTCTTCGTCATCGCCTGCTGGGGCCACGGCGAGCGCGCCCGCGCGGCAGCGCTGAAGTTCTTCCTCTACACCTTCATCGGATCGCTCGCCCTGCTGCTCGGCTTCATCGGCCTCTATCTGGCCGCCACCCCGCACACCTTCGACATCGTCGACCTCACTCGCGCCGACCCACTGGCCGGTCGCGGCCTGTACGCCGCGCTGGTGCTGCTCGCGATCGGTGTGGGGCTCGCGGTCAAGACGCCGACCGTGCCCTTCCACACCTGGCTGCCCCCGGCCCACACCGACGCCCCCGCGGCCGGCTCGGCGATCCTGGCCGGCGTTCTGCTGAAAATGGGCACCTACGGCTTCGTCCGCATCGCCATGCCCCTGCTGCCCGGCAGCTGGCGCCATTACGCACTGGTCATCGTCATCGTCGGCGCCGTGTCGGTCGTTCACGGAGCGCTGGTCGCCCTGGCCCAGACCGACTTCAAACGCATGATCGCCTACACCTCGGTCAACCACATGGGTTACATCATCCTGGCCGTCGGCGCCGCCGGAACCCTCGCCGGCAGCGACGCCCGGGCCCGCTCCCTGGCCGTGACCGGGGCGGTCACCCAGATGGTCAGCCACGGCCTGATCACCGGCGCCCTGTTCCTGCTCACCGGGGTCCTGTACGACCGCGGCGGCACCTACGCCATCGACGCGTACTCCGGCCTGGCCGCCCGCACCCCGCGCTTCGCCGCCGTCACCGCGGTGGCCGCGTTCGCCTCCCTCGGCATCCCCGGCTTCTCCGGGTTCATCGCCGAGTTCCAGATCTTCGCCGGATCCCTCGCCTCCCAGACGGTGGCCACCGCCATCGCGGTGACCGGCATCCTGATCACCGCCGCCCTGTTCCTGCGAGCCCTGCGCGGCATGTTCCTCGGCGCACCCCGGCTGCCGGGGACCATCACCACCCGTGGCATCTCCGACCTGAACGGCGGCGAAGCGCTGTCCACCGTGGCGCTGCTGGCCGTCGCACTCGTCATCGGCATCGCACCGCGCTGGCTGCTGGACGTCATCGAGCCGGCCAGCCACACGGTCATCGAGCTGGTGGCCCGGTGAACGAGAACCTCTCCGCCCTCATCCCCGAACTCTCCCTCGCCGGCGCGGCCGTGATCGGCCTGCTCGCCGGTTCCTGGCTGCCGCGTCGCCGCCAGTGGCTCGTCGCCGCCCTGGCCGCCGCGGCCTGCACCGCGGGTCTTGCCGCCACATCGGCCACCATGGCCACCGGACGCGAACAGACCGTCTTCTCCCACACCTTCGCCGTCGACAGCGCCACCGACGCGGGACGCCTCATTGTTCTCGGCGCGCTGCTGCTGGTCATCGCCATGTCGGTGGAGACCGTACGCGGCCACAGGCGCGAAACCGAGTACTGGGTCCTGCTCCTGCTGACCGGCGCCGGCACCCTCGCCCTCATCGGCGCGAACGACGTGCTGATGCTGTTCGCCGCCTACCTGCTCGCGTCCATCCCCGCCTACGCCCTGGCCGCCTTCGCCAAGGACTCCCGCGGCACGGAAGCAGCCCTGAAGTACTACCTGATGGGCGCCCTGCTCGGCACCACCATGCTCGCCGGCACGGCCCTGCTCGACGGCGCCGGCCACGCCACCATCTACCGCGACCTGCGCACCGCCCTGCCCGCGGCACCGTATGGTCTGGTCGCTGTCGGACTGGTCGGCGTACTGGCCGGGCTGCTGTTCAAAGCCGGCGCCGCCCCCGCGCACTTCTGGGTCCCCGACGTCACCGACGGCGCACCCGCCCCCGTCGCCGCCTACGTCACCACCCTGCCCAAGATCGGGGCGCTCATCGCCGGATACCGGCTGCTCCACCAGGCGCTACCCGGCAGCGACGTCAACTGGCCGCTCCTCTTGGCGATCCTGGCCGCCGTCACCATGACCCTGGGCAACCTCGCCGCGTTCTTCCAAACCTCCGTCAAACGCCTGCTCGCCTACTCCACGATCAGCCAGGTCGGCTACCTCCTCATGGCCCTGGCCGTCGCCACTCGCAGCCACCTGGCGCAGAAGAGCCTGCTGTTCTACCTGGCCGCCTACGCCGCCACCAATCTCGGCGCCTTCGCCGTCGTCACCGAACTCCCGCACGCCCGAACCCTCGACGACTACCGCGGCCTCGCCCGCCGCCACCCCGCTCTCGCAGCCGTCCTGCTCGTGTGCCTCCTCGGCCTGGTCGGCACCCCGCCCACCGGTGTCTTCCTCGGCAAACTGGAGATCTTCAGCGCCGCCATCGACGGCGGCTACACCTGGCTCGCGGCCCTCGCCGTCGCCAACACCGTCGCCTCCCTCTTCTACTACCTGCGCTGGCTCGCCCCCCTCTTCACCGCCGCCGCTCACGCTCCCGCCGGCACCCAAACCGTCCTCGGCCGCTGGGCGGCCGCCACCGCCTGCACCGCAGCGACCCTCTCCCTCGCACTCGGCATCGCCGGCGGAACCGTCCTGCCCTTCGGCACCGGCCGTCTCCTGCCATGACTGCGCACTCCACCTGTGCGCGGCCGGGCAGCTCGCTGTAACGGCGGCCGAGGCTTGGCGGGCACCTCCGGCTCACTGCACCGCCGAGCGCCGGCCGCCCACTGATCGGCCGCCCCGCTCGAATCGACGCTTCCGTCCTACGGAGATACGGTGCTTGTGGGGTTTTCGCCATATTTGTGGGCACCCGGTCTCTTACTGCCCGACTCGCAGGAGGAATCATGACCAACCCCGAGCAGGATCCCGACCAGCAGGAAGGCCCCGCGGACGGCGGCGCGGCCGGAACACCCGGCGTCCACGACGGCGGAGCCGACGGAGGAGCCGAAGGCCCCGCGGACGGCGGCGCAGCCGGAACACCCGGCGTCCACGACGGCGGAGCCGACGGAGGAGCGGACGAGTCCTCCAGCGGCACTTGAGTGCCCTCCGAGCCGGATTGCAGCACCCTGGCGCCGGGACGACGGGCGGCGGGGTGCTGAACCGCCTGATCGGCGCGGACCTGGAGGCATTCGCCCGCGATGTCTGGGCGCGCAGAGCGCAGCTCACACGCGGAGCGGACGATTTCTCCGACCTGTTCTCCGCGGACGCCGTGGACGAGCTGGTGTCGCGCCGCGGGCTGCGCACGCCGTTCCTCCGCGTGGCCAAGGACGGTTCCACGCTTCCCGGCTCGTCGTTCACCTCGCCCGCCGGCGTCGGAGCCACTGTTTCCGATCAGCTCGACGACACCGCTGTGTGGCGTGCCTTCGGCAGTGGAGCCACGCTCGTCCTGCAAGCCCTGCAACGCACCTGGCAGCCGCTGGGCGACTTCGTCTCCGGGCTGGGCACGGAGCTCGGGCACCCGGTGCAGGCCAATGCGTACATCACCCCGCCGCAGAGTCGCGGTTTCGACGCCCACTACGACGTGCACGATGTCTTCGTGCTGCAGATCCAGGGCACCAAGCGCTGGCTGATCCATGAGCCGGTGCACCCCGATCCGCTGCGCGACGAGCCCTGGACCGATCGGCGCTCCGCGGTGGCCGAGGCCGCGGAGGGCGATCCTCGTATCGACTCCGTGCTGGGGCCCGGCGACACCCTCTACCTGCCGCGGGGGTGGCTGCACTCCGCCCGGGCGCAGGGCGCGGTCTCGATCCACCTGACGCTGGGAATCCACAACTGGACGCGCCACGCGCTGGCGGAGCAGCTCGCCGAGTCGGCGCTTGCTGCGCTGCGTGACGATCCCCGGATGCGCGGCACTCTCCCCCTGGGCGTGGACGGACCCGCGGATGAGCTCGACGCCGTCCGCGAGCTTCTCCTCGCCGCCGTCGCCACGGCGGATTCCGCGCCGTTGTTCCATCGCGCCCGTCGACGTCAGGGACGCCCTGCCCCACTGGGACCGCTGGCCCAGCACGAGGCCGTTGCCGGCCTCGGCCCGGCTTCGCCGGTACGGCTCCGTGACGGTCTGGAGGCGCGGCTGGAGGGCCTGCGTCTGAGCACCCGCGTGGGATGGCTCGATTTCTCCAGGAGCGATCTCAGGTCCCTCACCCGACTGCTCGACGGCGACGTGTGCACGGCCGGCGACCTCGGCACAGGGCTCGTCGAGAGACTGCTGCGCGCGGGTGTACTGGTGCCCGCCGGATCTTGACGGCCGCCATGGCTGCGACAGAGCCCTTCTTCTGCTCCCGTGCCGCCCGTGCACGCGGCGACGCGATCGCCGGCACCGCACCGCACGGCGTTGTCTGGGTCCTCGTCGAGCACCGGCGGGGCTGGCCCGCCAACGGTTTCGACGGCCTCGCCCTGGAGCCCGCGGTCAAAGCACGCGTCTACGGTGCCGCCCAGGCGGCTCGGGCACGGGTACTGCTGGTGAGACGGTACGGCCGGCGCACGCCTCCGGGTCCTGGCCCACGCTGGGCCGTGCTGCGTCACGACGGCTCGGGCGCCTACCGTCAGTGGTGGGGTACGTGGCGCGATGACGGCGACCTGCTGGGGATCGTCGAGGCCCTCGACGCCCCGGGAGAGGCCGGCCGGCCTCCCGTCGTACTCGTCTGCGCCCACGGTCAGCACGACCCGTGCTGTGCGATGCGCGGACGGCCGGTGGCACGTGCGCTGAGTGAGCGCTGGCCGGAGCTGGTGTGGGAGTGCACGCACGTCGGCGGTGACAGGTTCGCCGCCAACATCCTCGTGGCGCCCGACGGCGTCTACTACGGCGGCCTCGACGGCGGGTCGTCCGTCGCGGCGGTCGAGGAGCATCTGGCCGGCCGGATCCATGCGGAGTACCTGCGGGGATACACGGATCTCTTCCCGCCGCAGCAGGCCGCCGTCGCGGCCGTCCTCAGGCGCTTCGGGCCGGCCGGCCGGCATGACTATGCCGTCATCGAGACTGCCCGCGAGGGCGACCGCTGGAGGGTCCGCATCGGCGGCCGCCCGCCCCGGCCCGCGGCACTCGACGTCGAGGTACGGGGGCACCGCACCTCGCCGACCCGCTTGACCTGCCGGGGGGCGGCCAGGAGTTCGACTGTGGCCTACGACGTCACGTCCATCCGCGGGGGGTGAGCCCGTTGCGTGCCGGGGCGCGGGGGCCGCGCCGCGCAGGCGCTGCGGTGCGGCCCCCGGCGGGCCGGCCTACTTCTTCTGCCAGCCGACCAGCGCGGGCGGGCCGACGACGCCGTAGTTGCCGTAGAACTGGGCCGCACCGAAGTTGGCGAGCCCCTTCTTGACGGCCCAGATGGTGGGGCC
The DNA here is from genome assembly GCF_000721265.1 of Streptomyces sp. NRRL F-5126. GTDB lineage: Bacteria > Actinomycetota > Actinomycetes > Streptomycetales > Streptomycetaceae > Streptomyces. Next base: position 397,893 of record NZ_JOFZ01000003.1, read on the forward strand.
GTTGGAGGTCGGCATGATGCCGTAGGTCTTCATGGCCTTCAGCTCGACCTTGTTGCCGGCCTTCAGCTGCTGGTCCAACGTGGGCAGCTTGATGACCGACTTGGTCTCCTTGTCCATGCTCTTCGGTACCGAGCGGGAGACATTGAGCGTGGAGTCGGAGCAGTACGTCTGGCAGATGTAGAGCATGCCGTTCGGGTCGCTCGCGATGAAGCCCATCCCGAAGATGTCGAACGACCGCTGCGTGAACACCTTGTTGAAGTCCGCGGACGGGTGGGCCTTGATGTCCACCTTGACGCCGATGCCCTTCATCATCTGTGCGAGGGCCGTGGCGCCGGCCTTGGTGGTGGACCTGTCACCGATGGTGGGGTAGCTCAGTTCCAGCTTCTTGCCGTCCTTGACGCGCACGCCGTCCGGGCCGGGCTTCCAGCCGGCGGCGTCCAGGTCCTTCTTCGCCTGGGCGGGGTCGTACTTCACAGCCTTGCCGAAGTTGTCCTGGTACCCCTTCTGGAAGGTGAAGAGGAGGACGGATCCGGGCAGCTGCTCGGTGTAGCCGAGTCCCTGGAAACTGATCTTCGCGAGCTGAGTGCGGTCGATACCCTCCATGAGGGCCTTGCGCACCGCCACGTCCTTCAGTTGCGGCGACGTGCTGTTGAAGATCAGCAGGTTGTTGTCGGTGGTCGTGCCGCGGCGCAGGTCGAGCTGGTGCACCGACTTCACCTGGTTGAGTTCCTCGGCGTCATGCACCTGAACCGCGTCGATCTGGCCGTTCTTGAAGGCGTTGATGGAGGCGCTCTCCTCCATCTGCACGAAGGTGAGCTCGTCCAGATGCGGCTTGGCGCCCCACCACTTGGGGTTGGGCTTGTAGGAGACGGTGCCGCCCTTGGCGTCGAACTTGGTGATGGTGTAGGGGCCGGCGCCCCACTCCGGGTGGGGGTTGTTCACGTAGGCCTTGTTGAAGGCGTCGGCCTTGGCGATGTGCGGGTTGACGACGTTGGCGAAGAGGGACTTCCAGTACACGAACGCCCCGTCGAAGGTGATGATCGCCTCCTTCGCGTCCTTCCCCTTCTTCACCGAGGCGATGCTGGAGTAGCCGTCGGTGGAGGCGGGGACGTAGTCCTTGTCCTTGCCGTTGAGCGCGTGCCAGGTGTCCCGGAAGATCGTCCAGTCCATCGCCTGGCCGTCGTTCCACTTGGCCTTCGGATTGATGTCGTAGGTGACCTGGGTGTTGCCGCCCACCGTCGTCTCCTTGACGTCGGTGAGGAAGTCCTTGTTGAAGGTGACGTTGCCCTTGGGGTCATTGAACGACAGTTGCGGCTGGTAGAACCAGTCGATCCTCGACGTGTACAGCGATGCGTTGCCGTTCAGCGGGTTGAGCTGATCGGGAATGGACACGATGGGGAGGGTCAGCTTCCCCCCCTGCTTCAGGTTGCTCGCAGGCTGCGGGTTGTACGAGGTCAGCACCTGGTTCTGGGAGGTGGCGCCCTTGGACGTCTTCTGCCCGGAGTTGTCGTTGCCCCCGCCGCCGCACCCGGTCAGGACGAGGGAAGCGGCGGCGGCGAACGCCAATCCGCTCAGCGCGATTCTTCTCATGACGGCCTTTCAGCTCAGTTGTCGGCGGACGCGGTCAGGTCCGCGAAATGGCATGCGTCGAGGTGGTCCTGGTCTCCCCTCCCGGTCAGCTGCGGTGTGACGCCGCGGCACTTCTCCCGCTGCGGCTCCGAGAGCGTCAGGTGGAGCGGGCACCTGCTGACGAACCGGCAGCCGGGCCGGTCGTCCGTCGGGCTGGGCAGGTCGCCCTTGAGCACGACGCGTTCCCTGGTGCGTTCCGCGACCGGGTCCGGCAGCGGGATCGCGGAGAGGAGCGCCTTGGTGTAGGGGTGCCTGGGGTTGTCGAAGACGGCGTCGGTGTCGCCGATCTCGACGATCCGCCCCAGGTACATCACGGCCACCCGGTCGGAGATGTGGCACACCACCGACAGGTCGTGCGCGACGAAGAGGTAGGACAGGCCCAGTTCGGCCTTGAGGTCGTTGAGCAGGTTGATGACGCCGGCCTGCACCGAGACGTCGAGGGCCGAGACCGGCTCGTCCAGGACCAGTAGCCGCGGCCTCGTGGCGAGCGCCCGGGCGATGCCGATGCGCTGCCGCTGCCCGCCGGAGAAGGCGGCGGGGAAGCGGTCGCGGTGCTCGGGGTCGAGTCCCACGAGCTCCATGAGCTCCGCGACCTTCGTGCTGAGCGTCTTCTTGTCGCGTTCGCCGACCGCACGGAGGGGTTCGGCGAGGATGTCGTAGACGGTCATGCGCGGGTCCAGCGCCCCCATGGGGTCCTGGAAGACCATCTGGATGTCGCGGCGGACGGCGCTGATGTCCTGCTTCCGCTTCAGGTCGGCCGTGTCCTTGCCGCAGACGGCGATGGCGCCCTGCTCGGGCGGGGTCAGCCCCATGATCTCGAGCAGGGTTGTGGTCTTGCCGCAGCCCGACTCGCCGACGAGTCCGAGCGTCTCCCCCTCCCGGATGTCGAGGTCGATGCCGTTGACGGCGAAGACGGTGCCCACCTGGCGCTTGAGCAGGCCGCCCTTGGTGAGCGGGAAGGTCTTGGTGACACCGGAGAGTTCAAGGACCTTGGGCCGATCCTCACGGGGGACGGCCGCGGCCCGGTCCTCCCTCTCGGCCGGGACGGGGTAGATCGGCTCGCCGCCGATGGCGCCGTCGTCGATCTCCGCGGCGCGGCGGCAGGCGGCCGAGTGCTCGCCGCCGTGTCCGTCCCCGTCGCCGTCGCCGGCGATCGCCAGCAGGGCCGGTTCCGCCTCCCGGCAGGCGTCCTGCACCGCCGGGCAGCGTGCCGCGAAGGGGCAGGCGTCGGGCAGGTCGACCAGCAGCGGCGGTGTTCCGTGGACCGGCGTGAGCGCGTCCCTGGCGCGGTCGTCCAGGCGGGGAATCGCGCCCATCAGGCCGATGGTGTACGGCATGCGCGGGCGGGTGAAGAGCTCGTCGACCCCGGCACGCTCGACCGCGCGTCCGGCGTACATCACCATGACGTCGTCGGCCGATCCCGCGACCACCCCGAGGTCGTGGGTGATCATGATGACCGCGGCGCCGGTCTCCCGCTGGGCGGTCTTGATGACGTCGAGGATCTGGGCCTGCACGGTGACGTCGAGAGCGGTCGTCGGCTCGTCGGCGATGATCAGGTCGGGGTCGTTCGCGATCGCCATGGCGATGACGGCCCGCTGCCGCATGCCGCCGGAGAACTCGTGCGGGAACCCCTTGGCGCGGCGGTCGGGGTTGGGGATGCCGACCAGGTCGAGCAGTTCGACGGCGCGTTTCCAGGCGGCGGCGGACGAGATGTCCTGGTGGATCTGGAGCGCCTCGACGATCTGGGACCCGATGGAGAAGATCGGCGTGAGCGACGAGAGGGGGTCCTGGAAGATCATGCCGATGCTCCGGCCGCGCACCTTCGACATCCGCCGGTCGTCGAGGTCGAGGAGGTTCTCCCCGCCGAGCGTGACCGAGCCGGTGACCGCCGCGTAGTCGGGCAGCAGCCCCATGACGGCCATGGACGTGACGGACTTGCCCGACCCGGATTCGCCCACGATGCCCAGGGTCTTGCCGCGGTGCAGGTCGAAGGAGACGCCGCGTACGGCGTCCACCCTGCCGGCTTCCGACGGGAACGCCACCTTCAGGTCACGCACGGACAGCAGGGGCTGCTGGGTACCGGGCTTGGTCATGACTGCGCGCTGCTCGATCATGCGCGGCCTCCAGACTGCGAGGTGGGGTCGAGTGCGTCACGCAGGCCGTCACCGATGAGCGCCATCGCGACGGTGAGCAGCACCACAAGGGCCGCGGGCAGGTAGAACAGCCAGGGAGCAGTGGACAGGGTGCTCTGGCCGTCGGCGAGCATGGAACCCAGCGACACGTCGGGCTGCTTGACGCCGAACCCGATGAAGGAGAGCGCCGTTTCGGCCTGCACGGTCGAGGCGACGCCGAGGGTGAACGTCACGATGAGCAGGGATCCGATGTTCGGCAGCAGGTGGCGGACGATGGTGCGCATCGGGCTGACGCCCATGAAGCGGGCGGCCGTCACGTACTCGCGCTCCCGCAGGGAAGTGGCCAGGGACCAGATCACCCGGGCCGTGAGCATCCAGCCGAACAGCGTGAGGACCACGACGAGGACCTGCCACTCGCCGCGGTAGTGCGTGCCGACCAGGGCGATGATGAGGAACGAGGGCAGGATGAGCAGGAAGTGCACGAAGCCGAGCATCGCCCGCTCGACCTTGCCGCCGAAGTAGGCGGCCGTGGTGCCGAACAGCCCCGCTATGGCGGTGGTCAGCAGCGACACCGTCACGGCGATGATCATCGACCTGCCGAGGCCGTGCACGAGTTGGGCGTAGACGTCGTTGCCGGCGCCGTTGGTGCCGAGCAGGTGGCCGCTGACGCCCGGGGAGACGGTGAGCGAGGTGAAGTCCGCCTCCGTGTAGTTCCAGTGGGTGAGGAACCGGCCGAACACCGCGAAGAACACGAGCAGGGCGAAGAGTACGAGACCGCCGAGCGCCGCCTTGTTGCGCGCGAAGCGCCGCATGTAGAGCTTGACCGGTGAGAGGCGCTTGCCGCCTGTGCCGGTCTTCCCCGGCTGCGGCTCCCCCGCCTCGCCGTGGCGTACCTCTATGGCGTCGGGTCCGGCGCCTGGCATGTTGATGGCCATGTCAGCTCACCCTGATCCTGGGGTCGAGGGCCACGACGACGAGGTCGGCGAGGATCGCGCCGATGGCCGTCATGAGGGCACCGAAGGCGGCGACGGCGACGACGCCGTGCACGTCGTTCGTGCTGATGGTCTTGGTGAAGTACTCGCCCATTCCGTGCCAGGCGAACACCGTCTCCGTGATGACCGCGCCGGTGAACAGCGCCGGCATCGCGAAGGCGACCTGGGTGGCGACGGGGATGATCGAGGTGCGCAGCCCGTGCCGGTAGATGGCCTGCTTCCGTGTCAGCCCCTTGGCCCGTGCCGTGCGCACGTAGTCGGAGTTGATGTTGTCCAGTAGCAACGACCGTTGCAGCAGGTGATATCCGGCGTAGGAGATGAACGTGAGCGAGATCGTGGGCAGGATCGCGTGGGTCGCTCTGGAGGCGAACACGGGCCAGAACCCGGAGACGTCGGGGCTCTGCGCTCCGGCGACCGGCAGCAGTGTGCTGCCCAGGGCCTGGTTCAGCGCGATGGCCGCGAGCACCACCGCGAGCGAGGCGACTGCGGAGGGCGTGTTGAAGGAGAGCACCGAGAGGCCCTGCCACACCCGGTCGGCGGCCTTGTACTGGCGCGACGCGGTGTACACGCCGAGGCCGACCCCGATGACGATGGCGAGGATCGTCGAGCCCAGGACCAGCTGGCCGCTGACGAAGATCCGGTAGGCGACCTGGTCGTTGACGCTGCCGCCGGTCGGCGAGCGGCCCCAGTCGAAGTGGGTGACGATCCCGGAGATCCAGTGCCACCACCGATCCAGGATCGGCTTGTTCGGATTGAGGTTGTAGAGCGCCAGCGAATGGTTGATCTGAGCTGGAGTTCGAGGCGGTCGCAACGCGGTGTAGTTCGACGCAGGTTTGAGGAATGCGTTAGCGAGGAAGTACGTAAGGTTGGTCGCGACAGCGATCATCAAAAACCAGCCGACTGCTTTGCGGGCGATGTAACGCAGCACGGTGAGCCGGCCTTTCGTGACTTGGGCTATCGGCCCGCACATCCGGTGTGATGGCCGGACCCTGGGCCGCGTTGACCGGGCACCGGTTCGCGAGCGCTCGGACAGGACGTGCGGTTCCTCGGTGAGTCAGTAAATGAGTGGCGCGCAGCCACCCCGATGGGGGAGCCTGGGGCGTGGTGGATCCGTACAGGCGGGCCACACGGCCGGAGTGAGCAGTGCGCAGGGCATGGGGCGACAACCTCGCGTGGGAGACAGCCAATTGAAGGCGGCCGCGCGACACAGCAGCGCCATTGCTGACGATTGCAACTGGTTCGTGCGCACGTCAAGGCTGGTCAGGTCGCGATCCGGTTAAGCCGAAGCTGCATATCGGTCATTCTTCGCGAATGTTTTCAACGTCGCGGCGAACGGGCCGGTCTCGACCTTCCGGCCGGACCTCCCCCACGCCGCCGACGCGGCTCGGTGTCCGCGGCAGCGATCCACGAAGAGCGCTGAGGCTAGACTTCCGCCGTGGTCGAGCTCGCGGAATCGATTCCCAGGCGTCTACGCGTCGCGGCGCTCGGCCGGGGGGCGCGGGGGGCCGTGACGTGGGACCTCGCGTTGGCCGCGGTGCTCGCGGTCGCGTCCTTCGTTCCGCAACTCGCCGGCAACGGCCTGTCGCTGGGTGAGCTGACGCGGCGCCAGGGCGATCTGTGGGCCGTCGTCCTCACCTTGGGGCAGTGCCTGCCGCTGTCGGTGCGGCGCCGGTGGCCCGCGTGGTGCCTGGCGCTCGTGGCCGGCTGCTTCGCGGCGTACCAGTGCCTGGGCTACCGGTCCGACTTCGCCGGTGTGGGGGTGTTCGCGGCGCTGTACAGCGCGGGAGCGCACGTTGGCGCCGACCGCTCCCGGCGCGGGCTGATCGCCGCCGTGACCGCCGGATATCTCACTCTGGCCATCGCACTGCACCACCTGGGATCTCCCGAACGGCCGCTCGACTACTGCACCTTCTACATCGCGCTGCTCGCCTGCTGGGGAGGGGGCGCCTGGGTGCGCGGCCGGCAGGCCCTGGAGGCCGCACGGCGCCGCGAGGACGCCCGGCTGGCCATCTCGCGGGAGCGCGCCCGCATCGCCTGGGAACTCCACGACGTGGTGACCCACCACGTCACCGCCATCGTCGTACAGGCCGACACGGCACAGCTCCTGGTGTCCGGCGCGCCTGACCGTGCCGTGGAGAGCCTCACCGCCATCAGCGGAACCGGACGGCGGGCACTCGCGGAGTTGAGGCATCTGCTCGGAGTGCTCGAAACGCCCGCGGACGGGGTCGGCCGGCCGGAGGCCGATCGCGACGGTCCCGGGGCCGGCCGGGCGCCGGCGCTCGACCGGTTCCGCGATCTTGTCGAGCGGACCAGGCTGGCCGGGCAGCCCGTCGAGCTGTCCGAGGACGGTGAGCCGACGCCGCTTGCCGCCGGTACGGAACTCGCCGCGTACCGAGTGGTGCAGGAGACCCTCACCAATGCCGTGAAGCACGCGCCCGGCCGCCGCACCGTGGTACGGGTGCGGTACGGCGAGGAGATCCACATAGAGGTGACCACCGACGGGCCGGTCGTCGCCGAGGGGGCCTTCACGGCGGGGCGGGGGCTCACCGGCCTGCACGAGCGGGTGAGCTCCTGCGGCGGGGAACTGGCCGCGGGCGGCCGGCCCGGCGGCGGTTTCAGCGTCCGTGCCCGGATACCCTCGGGAGCGGGCCTGTGACCGATGGGGCACCCATCCGGATTCTGGTCTGCGACGACCAGTTCCTTGTCCGTACGGGTTATGCCACCCTCTTCGCCGCGCAGCCGGGCTTCGAGGTGGCCGGGGAGGCCGGCGACGGGCAGGCGGCGGTGGAGAGCGCGGCCCGCTTGCGTCCTGACGTGGTCGTCATGGACGTAAGGATGCCGGTCCTCGACGGCATCGAGGCGACCCGGCGCATGGCAGGACCCGGTGCTCCGGCCCCGGTGAAGGTGCTGGTCGTCACCACCTTCAACCTCGATGAGTACGTCTACGAGGCGCTGCGGGCCGGGGCGAGCGGGTTCCTCCTCAAGGACTGCCTGCCCGCCGAGTTGGTCAACGGCGTGCGCACGGTGGCCGCTGGGGACGCCCTGCTGGATCCCACGGTCACCCGCCGGCTCATCGGCCGCTTCGCCGGCCGCCTGCGGCCGGAGGACCCCGCGCGCCCCGACGCGGAAACCCACCCGCTCGCCGCACTGACCCAGCGGGAGATCGAGGTGCTGAAGCTGATCGCGGCCGGGCTGTCGAACCGTGAGATCGCCGACGTGCTGGTCATCAGCACGGAGACGGTGAAGACCTACGTCTCGCGCATCCTGGCCAAACTGCAATTGCGCGACCGGGTACAGGCGGTGGTACTCGCCCACCGCGTGGGCCTGGTGACCGACCGCGACTGATACGGGCCGCGCCCGGCACCGCTTCGGCAGCCGGCGTCGGTGGTTGTCCCCCGTGCGAGCTACCAGCAGATGTCCACCGCAGGGTGACTTTTCCGCGCGGCGCTCGCCCATAGCGTTGTGGACGCATGCCGCGGCACCGCGCCGCGGCCGGGCAGAGGAGCGCCTTCCATGACCAGCAGATCCGCTCAGGTGATCGACCCCGCCGCCGACGGCGGCCTGCCGCGGGACGGGGTGCGGCGGCGCACAGGTGCCCGGCGCTGGGCGCGCGTCGGTATGGCTGCCCAGATTGCCTTCGTCGCGAGCATGCTCATCGCCGCTTCGTGGCAGGGCCCGCGATACAGCGTCCTGTCCGACGCCGTCAGCGACATGACCGCGGTCACCGCGCCACGGGGGATGTTCCTGGTGGTCGTCTTCACGCTGTGCGGCGCCGCGACCATCGTGTTCGTGCTCCGCTCGGTGTGGCCGACGCTGCGTCCCGGGGGGTGGAGGGCGGCGCTGGGTTCCGTCCTGCTCGCCCTGTCGGTTCCCGGTCTCGGCGACCTTCTGAGCGCCAAGGAGCGGCTGGCGTGCCGCATGGCCGACCCGGGATGCACCGCCGCCCAGCAGATATCCAACGCCGGCGGCCGGCTCGACGGAAACGTCACCACGGTCGGTGTGTTCCTGCTCGTGATCGCCGGGTTCTTCCTGGCCGCCGCCATGCGGCGGACACCCGGCTGGCAGGCCTGGGCATGGCCGTCGCGGTGGACGGCGCTGCTGATTCTCGCCTTCAGCGTGGCACTGGTGCTGTTTCAGCATGCGGGCTTCGGGGGCCTGTTCGAGCGCCTGGTGGCCATCACCGGCGCCGCGGGGCTCGCCTCGCTCGCATGCGGGGTCCTGCGGCGGGGCTGAGTGCGCAGGATTCAGGACCGTGGCGCCCCGGGGCCTTCCTCACACGGCGGGCCCGCGCGGGGCGGATGGCACCGCCGGCGTCGCGAACGCCGCTGCTGTCCACGCGACGTCGTCGGCGGCCAGCAAGGCCTCGACGGCCTCAGGCGACGGCAGCGGGCCGTGGTCGGACGTGGCACGCAGCGCGGAGGCCGCGGTGAGGTGGCCGAGGCGAAGCGCGCGGGCCGGGTGATCGCCCCGGACGGTGGCCGCCAGGTAGCCGGCGGCGAACGCGTCGCCCGCGCCGACCGGTTCGACGACGTCGACACGTGGGGCGGGCACGGTGTGCCGCCCTGACTCGGTGTAGGCGGTCGCGGCGCGTCCGCCGTCCTTGACGATCAGCGCGGCGGGTTGCGGCAGCAGCGCGCGCACGTCGTCGGGTTCCGCGGCCGCCGTGCCCCACAGGTTCTGCGCCTCGTCGAGCCCGACGAAGACGATGTCCGCCCGGCGGGCCAGGGAGAGCAGCACGTCGGCGGCCGGTTCCGGCGCGCCGGTCCACAGTGCGGCGCGGTGGTTGACGTCGAAGCTGACGGGCCGGGCGCGTGTGCCGGACAGTGCGGCCCGCACGAGGTCGTGGCAGGACGGGGAGAGGGCCGCGGTGATGCCGGTCAGGTGCAGCAGGCCCGCGGTGCGGACGGCGTCCTGGGCGAGCAGGCCGGGGCCGAGGCCCGCGGCGGCGGAGTCCCGGCGGTAGTAGTGGACGTGGGTGCCGTCGCGGCCGGGGTCCTTGAACAGCAGCCCGGTCGGGCGCACCGGGTCGAACCGCACTCCTGACACGTCGACGCCGAAGGCCGCGACGCGCTCGCGCACCATACGGCCGAGCGGATCGTCGCCCAGGGCGGAGACCCAGCGGGCGGACACGCCGTGATCCGCCAGGTAGCAGGCCACGTTGGACTCGGCGCCCGCCACGTCGAGCGTGAGCCTGCGCGCCGCGTCGAGCGGTCCCAGTGGGGCGGGTGCCATGGCCGCCATCGTCTCGCCCACGCAGGCGACCGGCCCGCGGGGCGCCGGCAGTGTCCCGCTCACGCGCGCGTCTGCGATCCGAGGAGCCCGGGCGCGGGACGGAACGCCGCAGCCGGCACGCCCGGCACGTCGGCACGCGTGGCGAAGACCGCCCCGTCGAGCGCGCCCGGGTGTGCGAGCCCGGTGCGTGCGCTGGTGACGTACAGGGTGCGCAGGTCGTCGCCGCCCAGGCAGACACCGGCCGGTTGCGCCGCGGGCAGTGCGACGGTGCGGTCGCGTACGCCGTCGCGCGTGTAGTGGTGCACAACGCCCTTGCCCCACACCGCCGTCCACAAGCCGCCCGCCGCGTCCACCGCCATGCCGTCGGGTCCGCCGGATGCCAGTTCGATGAATACCGTCCCCGGGCCGATCTCCCCGCTCCCAGGGTCGACGGTGTGCCTGCGCACCACCCGGCGTGCGGTGTCCGTGAGGTACATGGTGGTGCCGTCGGCGTCGAACGCCGGGCCATTGGGGATGGTGATGCCGGTGAGCACGCGGCTGACCGAGCCGTCCGGGTCGACGCGGTAGAGGGAGCCCGCTCCGTCGGCCTCGTCGTAGGCCATGCTGCCCGCCCAGAAGCGGCCGTACGGGTCGGCGGACGCGTCGTTCATGCGGGCGGGTGACGGCGCGCCGTCCTCGGGGCGTGCGAGCCAGGTGGTGTGTCCGCCGGGGCCGAGGAGGCGGATGCCGGTGCCGGCGGCGGCGATCCAGTGGCCGGGGTGGCCCTCCACCGGGGCGACGGCGCCGAGCGGTTCCGGCAGGGTGGCGACCACATCGAAGTGCGCGGCGGGGTCGTCCCCGCCTTCGCGGGCCGCGAGCAGGCGGCCCGTCAGGATGTCGACGAGGTGGAGCCGGCCACCGGCCCATCGGGGGCCCTCGCCGAGCGCGAGGCGGTCCGCCGAGCAGACCCGGGGCGTCGTGGCGGCGCCGCTCACCGCTTCTCCCCCGCCCCGGCCGGTACACGGACGGCGTCCGGTGCCCGCGCGATGTCGAGGAACCGGCGGGCGCGCGCACGCAGCGTGTCGAGGTCGCCGCCGTCCGCCGCGTCGCCGACGAGCGGGGACCCGACGCCGACGGCCACCGCGCCCTGGGCGAGGTAGGCGCGTGCGGCTTCCTCGTCCACACCGCCGACCGGCACGAACGGCAGGTCGGGGAACGGGCCCGCCAGGGCCCGCAGGTAGCCGGGGCCGCCGGCCTGCGCGGCCGGGAAGATCTTCAGCGCCGCGGCGCCGAGCCGACCGGCCGCGACGATCTCGGTGGGGGTCATGACGCCCGCCAGGACGGGCAGACCGAGGTCGCGCGCGGCGGTGACGCCCTCGCCGAGGGCGGGCGTCACCGCGAAGTCGGCGCCGGCGCGGTGGGCCGCTGCGGCGTCCTCGGCGGTCAGCACGGTGCCCGCGCCGAGCGGTGCGTCCGGGCCGAGCGCCCTTCTCGCCTCCGCGATGACGTCGAGCGCGTCGCGTCCCGAGAGTGACACCTCGATCAGCGCGATGCGCTCCTCGGCCAGGGCCCGCACGGTGGCGAGCGAGGCAGCGGGGTCGCTCCCGCGCACGATGGCCACGATCCGGTGGGCGCGCAGCGCGCCGAGCAGGTCCACGTCAGTGTGTCCTTTCCTGTGAGTGGCGGGCCGTCAGGAAGAGGCGCCAGCGCGCCCGACCCGATGGTGGCACGGTGGCGGTGTCGCCCTCGGCGGCGCCGTCCAGGGCGAAGACCCTGCCGAGCATCGGCTCGACACCGATCGACCGGTAGGGCGCCCGCCCGGGGAAGCCGCCGAGGTTGCGCCACAGGGCGACGGACAGCGGCTGGTCCTCCGCCTCGACGCGCAGGGTGAGGGAGTCGGGGCCGTCGTGCACCGTCGCCTCGTCGGCGTCGACGACCGCGCCGACGGCCGTGCCGTCGGGTGCGCCGAGCACGTGCAGCGGGGTGCCGGCAGGGGACGGCCAGCGGCCGGGGCGCCAACCGGTGCCGCCGTCCTGGTACAGCCGCAGGGGCGCGCCGTCCCGCATGGCCAGCCGGGCGCGGTGCGAGAGGTCGAGCAGCGCGTGGGCCGCCCACAGGAAGCGCGTGCCGGGCTCGGCGGCCAGCCGGTAGTCGACGACGGTGTGTTCGGCGCCGGTGCGGATGCGCCGGGTGAGGGCGAAGCCGGGCCAGGCGGTGTGTTCCTCGTCGCCGTGCCGCCGCCAGGGCCTGGTCCAGGCGTCGCCGTGGTCCGGCACGCCCCGCACGGTGGGCAGGCACTCCTCGACGCCGCCCGCGTCGGCGAACGGGTCGCCGGGGCGTACGGCGTGCCTGCGGGGCTCATCGCGGTGCCAGAGCCACTCCCGTCCGCCGGAGGTCAGCGACGTCCAGCGGCCGCCGCGCGCGGGGTCGGTGACGATCCGGGGCCCGGTCGCGTGCGTGCCGTCGCTCACCATTCCGCGAACGATCCGTCGTCGTGGCGCCACAGCGGATTGCGCCAGCGGTGCCCGGCACGGTCGGCCGCGCGTACGGCGTCCTCGTCGACGCTCACGCCGAGTCCCGGCGCCGTGGTGCGGTGTGCGTGACCGTCGACGAAGTTGAAGGGTTCGGTGTCGACGAGGTACGAGAGCAGGTCGGCGTCCTTGTTGTAGTGGATGCCCCTGCTCTGCTCCTGGATGAGGAAGTTGGGGGCGGAGAAGGCGATCTGCAGGCTGGCCGCGAGGGCGATCGGCCCGAGGGGGCAGTGCGGGGCGAGCTGCGCGCCGTACACGTCGGCGAGCGACGCGATGCGGTGCACCTCGGAGATGCCGCCGGCGTGCGAGAGGTCGGGCTGCGCGACCGCGACCCCGGCGCCGAGCACGGGCAGGAACTCGGCACGCCCGTAGAGCCGTTCGCCCGTGGCGACGGGCACGGGGCTCGCGGCCACCAGCGCGGGCAGCACACCGCCGTGCTCGGGCAGCAGCGGCTCCTCCGCGAACAGCGGGTGCAGCGGCGCCAGTTCGGCGAGAACGCGGCGGGCGCCCGCGGGTGTGAACCGCCCGTGGAAGTCGACTGCGACGTCCCGGTGCGGGCCGAGCACCTCGCGTGCGGCGGCGACCCGCTCGACGACGGCGGCCGTCTCGGCCGCCGTGGCCATCGGGGAGGTGCGCCCGGCGGCGTTCATCTTGACGGCGGTGAACCCGGCCTCGGTCTGCGCGGCGACCTGCTCGGCGATGTGCGAAAGATCGTCGCCGCCGACCCAGGCGTAGACGCGCACCCGGTCGCGTACGGGCCCGCCGAGCAGGGCGTGCACGGGCGCGCCGTACGCCTTGCCTGCGATGTCCCACAGCGCCTGGTCGAGGCCGGCGACGGCGCTGGACAGCACGGGGCCGCCGCGGTAGAAGCCGGCCTTCGTCATGACCTGCCAGTGGTCCTCGATGCGGAGGGGGTCCTGGCCGACGAGGTACTCGGCGAGGACGTCCACGGCGGCCCTGACCACCTCGGCGCGTCCCTCGACGACCGGTTCGCCCCAGCCGACGACGCCCTCGTCCGTCTCGACGCGGCAGAACAGCCAGCGGGGCGGCACGAGGAACGTCTCGACCCGGTCGATCTTCACTTGGTCTCGTCGCCTTCCGTGTACGTGCTCTCCTGCGCGGTCGCGTGCACCTTGTCGAGGTCGCGTCCCGCCTGGTCGAGCAGTGCCCGCATGGCGCGTTCCGCGGCGTCGCCGTCGCCCGCGCGCACCGCGTCGAGCACGGCACGGTGGCTGGGCACGGGGTCCTCGCCGTGCGGGGAGCTGTGCACGATCCGGTCGCGGTGGGCCAGGCCCGACTCGATGACCATCTCCATGCGTTCGAGCAGTTCGTTGTGGGTGGCGTTGAGCAGGGCGCGGTGGAAGGCGAGGTCGGCCTCGACGGCGTGGTCCGCCTGCCCGCCGCCTTCGACGGCCATGGCGGCGAGCGCGTCCTCCAGCGCCTGGACGTCCGCGTCGCCGCGCCGCTCGGCCGCGAGCCGTACGGCGGCCGGCTCGATGATGCCGCGTACCTCGCTGAGGTTGCGCAGCAGGGCGAGGTCGGCCACGGTGTCGGTGGAGCCGGCGAACTGCCAGCGCAGGACGTCCGCGTCGAGCAGGTTCCAGTCGGCTCGCGGCCTGACGAAGGTGCCGCGCTTCTGCCGTGCGTCGACCATTCCCTTGGCGGCCAGCACCTTGAGCGATTCCCGCAGGGCGGTCAGGCTGACGCCCAGCTCCCCCTGGAGCGCGACGAGGTCGAGTGTCGCCCCCTCGGGGATCCGGCCGCTGAGCACCCGGCGCGCGAGGGCCTCCACGGTCTGTCCGTGCACTCCGCGGCGCGCGTACGGCGTCATGTCAGTTGCTGCCTTTCTGCTGCTCGTCGTGGTGTCACCGTGGCTCGTCGCGGTGACACCCGTGGTCGTCGTGCCGTCCCTCTCACGCGGACGCCTTGACGACGCTCCAGCCGCCGTCGACGAGGAGGCTCGCCCCGGTGACGAAGGCGGACTCGTCGGCGGTGAGGAACGCGATCGCCGCGGCGACCTCCTCGGGCGTCCCGAAGCGGCGGACGGCGGTCTCGGCGACGCTGCGCACCCTGTCCTCCTCGGACACGCGGTCCCAGGCGGCGGTGAGCACCGGCCCGGGCAGTACGGCGTTGACGCGGACCTCGGGCCCGTACTCGACGGCGAGCTGCCCGCTGAGCGAGAGCAGGGCGCCCTTCGACGCGGCGTACGCGGGGTGGCCGGGGATGCCCTTGTGCGCGTGCACGGACGAGGTGAGGACGACCGCGCCGCGGTGTTCCCGCAGGTCGGGCAGGAGGGTGCGGAAGCCGAGGAAGGCGCCGGTGAGGTTGACCGAGAGCTGCCGCTCCCAGGAGGCGAGGGTCATGTCGCCCGCGGGAACGACGTCCACCGTGTAGGCGTTGCTGACGAACACTCCGACGGGCCCGAAGGTGTGGGCGGCTTCGGCGACTCGGTCCCAGGCGCCGGCGTCGGCGACGTCGGCCGCGACGAACGCGGCGCGGCCACCGTCCGCCCGTATGCTCGCGGCGGTGTGCTCGCCGGGCTCCTCGGCGACGTCGGCGAGCACCACGGCCGCGCCCTCGGCGGCGAGGCGGCGCGCGGTCGCGGCGCCGATGCCCGAGGCCGCGCCGGTGACGACGGCGACGCGGCCGGTGAATCGTGCTGCCTGGTTCATGGCGTGGGTCGTCTCCTCGGGGCTTGCGGTGCGCCGTCCGGTGCGCGCCGCTGTCTTGACCTGCACGGTGTTCGGGGTGGTGGTGGGCACGCTACCGCCTGTCCAGGACGGCGATCCCGGCGTCGTGCGCGGCCGTCCAGGCGAACGGCAGCCCGCTGTGGAGCAGGTACGCGCCGCTGTACTCGCGGCCGGATTCGGCGTCGCGGTAGCGCGCGGCCGGGTCGAGACCGCGGAGCCTGAGCCGGGCGGGCCTGCCGGGCACGAGGGGTGCCCCGTCGAGCGGGCCGGTGCTCCAGGCGAGTACCGCGAGGCGGCCGCCGTCCTGCCGCGCGTACTGCACGCCGCAGGTCGTGTCGGCCGGCGTGCGAAGCAGCCGCGCCTCGCCGAGGTGGACAATGTCCCTGAGCTCCTTGTACCTGGCGATCCACCCCGCGGCCTCGGTGCGCTGTTCCTCGCTCCAACGGCGGATGTCGGCGCCGACGCCGAGTACACCCGCCATCGCGGTGACGAAGCGGAAGGCGAGGGAGCGCGGCCGCGGGTCGAACACACCGGGCGCGTCGGTGACCCATGAGCTCATGGTGTGCGGCGCGTGGGCGTGCAGGTAGCCGTACTGGATCGAGAGCCGGTCGAGGGGCGCGGTGTTGTCGCTCGGCCAGACGACGTCGGTGCGGGCGAGGGTGGCGTGCTCGATGCGGCCGCCGCCGCCCGCGCATCCCTCGACGGTGACGTCCGGGTGGCGGGTGCGCAGGTGGTCGAGGACGCGCAGGTAGCCGCGGACGTGCGCGGCGTCCAGGTCGAGTGTTTCCGCGGGGCCCGCGCCGGGCCGGCCGCGCTCGGTGGGCGGCCGGTTCATGTCCCATTTGAGGTAGCTGATGTCGTAGGTGCCGAGCAGCTCGTCGAGGGTGTCGAGGACGAACCGCTGGACATCGTCACGGCCGAGGTCGAGAAGCAGCTGGTTGCGTACGAGCGTGGCGGGGCGCCCTTCGATGCGGTACACCCACTCGGGGTGGCGTGCGTACAGCTCGGAGGCGGGGCTGACGGCCTCGGGTTCGATCCACAGGCCGAAGTCCATGCCGAGGTCGCGCACTCCGGCGATGAAGGTGTCGAAACCGTCGGGGAAGGAGGCCTGGTCGGGGCGCCAGTCGCCGAGTCCCCCGGTGTCGTCGTGCCTGCCGGGGAACCAGCCGTCGTCGACGACGAACAGCTCCACGCCCAGGCCGGCCGCGGTCCTGGCGAGTTCGAGCTGGGTGGCGGCACGGACGCCGAACTGGGTGGCCTCCCAGGAGTTGTAGAGGACCTTGCGGGTGCGGCCGAGCCGTGCGCCGGCGAGCCGGCGCTCGTAGCGGTGCCAGACGCGGGCCAGGCCGTCGCGCCCCTCGGCGCTGAACGCGCAGGCCAGCACGGGGGTGGTGAGGGTGTCACCGGGGGCGAGGCGCACGGCGCCCTCGTGCGGCAGCCGGCCCGCTCGCACCCGTACGGCGCCGCCCGGTTCGGCGTCTGCGGTGATGTGCCAGTTGCCCGGCCACTCCAGTGCGATGCCGTAGGTGGGAGTGTCCCCCTCCGCGGGGTGCGCGGCGTCCTGCACGGCCAGCCAGGGCGCGTAGGCATGGCCGGGCACACCCTGTGTGGAGGCGATCTCGAAGCGCCCGCGTGCGAGGTCGAGTTCGGTGAGCTGGAACTCCTGCGACCACTGACCGGTCAGGTACGTGAGCCGTGCGGCCTTGCGCACGGGGACGTTGATCGCGCCCGAGTCGAAGCGTTCCAGGCGGAGTTCGCACTCGCCCGTGCATGTCAGCTCCGTCCAGCGGCGGACCACGTCGGTACCCGGCACGGCCTCGTAGCACACCGCGACGTCCAGGCCGAGCCGCTCGTCGGTGAACATGAGCCGCAGGGCCCTGCCGTCCCCGGCGGTGGCCCCGGTGAAGGCCCACCACACGCCGCGCTCCCCGCCGAGGTGCTGGGCGATCAGGTCGGCTCCGGCGAAGGGACGCATCCCTTGGGGGATGTATTCGGCGGGCGCCGCGTCCGCCGGGGTGATGAAGTGGGTGCGCCCGGGCCAGTCGAGTGGCGAGGGGCCGTCCTCGGCGCCGTGCGGCCCCCAGGCCGCCAGTTCGGGCCGGCTCCCGTCCGGGGAGAGGGTGACGGCGTAGACGGTGTGTTCGGTGTGCAGGATCCACGGCCCGGCCGCCGCAGCGGGAGCCGCGGGCCCGTCGTGCGGCGTCATTTGACGGCCCCGAGGTTCAGTCCCGCGACGAAGTGCCGCTGGAAGCGGAGGAAGACGATCACAGTGGGAGCTGCCGCGATCACGGACCCGGCGGCGATGACGTTCCAGTCGGAGACGTACTGGCCCTGCAGCCCGATCAGCGACGCGGTGATGGGCATCTTGCTGCCGGTGCGCAGCACGGTGATGGACCACAGCAGGTCGTTGAAGATCCAGGTGAACGAGAGCGCGGACAGCGCGGCCAGCGCGGGCTTGGCCAGGGGCATGACGATGCGGGTGTAGATGGTCCAGGGGCCGGCTCCGTCGATGACCGCGGCCTGCTGGATCTCCTGCGGGATGGACCGCATGAAGCCGTGCAGCACGAAGACGTAGAAGCCGACGCCGAAGCCCACCTGCACGCCGATCACGGCATAGAGGCTGTCGTAGAGGCCGAGCATCTCGGTGAGTTTGGAGACCGGGATGAGCAGGATCTGCGGTGGCAGCAGGTTGCCGCCGAGCATCAGGAGCAGCAGGGTGCGGCGCAGCGGCAGGTTGTAGCGGCTGAGGGCGAACGCGGCCATGGAGGCGAGCCACAGGGAGAGCAGGACGCCGGGGACGGTCACGATGATGCTGTTGAGCAGGGCCTTGGCCTGCCCGCCGTCGGTCCAGGCCTGGGCGAAGCCGTGCAGCGTGAACGAGTGGGGCAGCGCGCCGAGTCCGTTGCTCGCGATGTCGTCGAACGAGCGGGTCGCGGTGACGAGGACGAGCGCGACGGGCAGCAGCCACAGCGCGGACAGCAGCACGGCTCCGGTGTGGAAGCCGGCCGTGCCGAGCGCCCGCCCGCGGGGGCGGCCCGCACCGCGCCGGTCGCGGCCGTCCTCGGCGGGCGGTGTCTGGGCCCGGGGCGGCGAAGCGTGGGTGACGGCCATCAGTCGGCCTCCCTGAACGCACGGACGAGGTAGGAGACGATGACCCCGAACGCGAGGATGAAGATGACGACCGCGAGGGCGGATCCGTAGCCGAGGCGCAGGGACTGGAACGCGGTGGAGTACATGTAGGTGCTGAGCAGTTCGGAGGAGTGGTAGGGCCCGCCGCGTGTCAGGGCCCACACCACGTCGAAGGAGCGCAGCGAGTCGATGACGATGACCGAGATCACGACCGCGTTGACGCTGCTGAGCTGCGGCAGTGTGACGTACCTGAACTGCTGGCCCCGGCTCGCCCCGTCGACCTTGGCGGCCTCGTACAGCATGGGGTCGATGCCCTTGAGGCCGGCCAGGTACAGCACCATCACATAGCCGATCTCGCGCCACAGGGCGGGGACGATGACCGCGTACAGGGCAGTGGACTGGTCGGCGAGCCAGGGGTGCGCCCAGCTGCCGAGACCGAGGCCCCTGAGCGTCTGGTTGATCAGGCCGTCGGGCTGGTACATGGCCTGCCACACGAGGGCGGTGGCGACCAGCGAGAAGACGACGGGCAGGAACAGCGCGGCGCGGTAGAACCCGATGCCGCGGCGCTCCTGCTGGAGCAGGAGGGCCGCGCCGAGGCCGAGGACGATCGACAGGCCGCCGAAGAGCACCAGCCACAGGACGGTGTCGAGGAACGCCTTGCCGAAGACGCCGTCGCCGAACATCTCCCGGTAGTTGCCGAGTCCGACGAACGTCGGCGCCGACACACCGTTCCAGTCGGTGAGCGACAGGTAGAAGCCCTGGATCGCAGGCCAGAAGACGAAGAACCCCTCGGCGAGCAGCGGGAGCAGGACGAACGCCAGCACGACGGGCGGGACCCGGGTGGCCCGCCTGCGCCGCGCCGGTGCGGTGATGACCGCCATCTCACTGGCTCCAGATCTTCTGCGCGTCGCGCTGCCAGGTGGTCAGGATGGACGCGATGTCCTTGGGCTTGGAGAGGAAGTGGGTCAGTGCCGTGTCGGCCGAGGGCTGGAGCGCGTCGCTGGAGTCGCGGTTGAAGAACTGCGTGACGTCAGCGGCGTTCTCGATGAGGGCGCGGCCCTTCTTCACGAGCGGGGTGCCGGAGTCCTTGGCCTTGGGGTTGACGGGTATGGAGGTGCCGGACGACCCCTTGAGGTAGATCTCCTGCGCCTCGACGGTGGCGAGGTAGGACATGAAGTCCTTGACCTGGCCGGCGTGCGGGGTATGGGCGCTCGCGAAGTAGCCGTCGGTGGGGCCCTCTTCGGCTGCCGGCACCTTGGGGTCGATGATCGGGAAGCGGAAGAAGTCGATGTCGTCGAGTGCGTCCTTGGGCGCGGCGTCGGCGAAGAACGTCCCGATCAGCATCATGCCGGTACGGCCCTGCAGCAGGGCTGTCGTGGCGTCCTGGAAGGCCAGCGCGGTGCCGTTGGGGTCGAAGTACGGCAGCGCCTCGCTCCAGCGGTCGAAGACCTTGTGCACCTGGGGATCGTCGAAGCGGTGCTTGCCGGCGAGCAGGTCGCGGTGGTACTGGGCCCCGTTGATGCGGATGTTGAGGTAGTCGAACCAGGAAGAGGCCACCCAGGTCGTCCCGTTGCCCGCGCCGAGGCCGATGGGGGCCACCTTGTGGCCCTTGATGGCCTCGCACACCTGGAGGAACTCGTCCCAGGTCTTCGGCTCCTTCACGCCCCACTTCCTGAAGTGGGACTTCCGGTAGAACACACCCCACCAGTAGTAGTCGGTGGGTACGAACACCTTCTTGCCCTGCGAGTCGGTGCACAGCTTCTTCTGCGCGTCCGAGTACGTCGACAGGTCGGGGCCGCTCCAGATGTCGCTGATGTCGAGCAGCAGCCCCTGCTTGGCGTAGGTGTCGGCGACGGACCCCGGGTACCAGGTGAGCACGTCCGGCGGGTTGGCGGACGTCAGGTAGGTGGGCAGCTGCGTGCGGAAGGTCTCGGAGGCGACGGTGTTCAGCTCGGCCCCGGGGCCGCCCTTCTTGCCGTAGGCGGCGACCAGCTTCTGCATCGCGCTCTTGGCCTGCGGCGAGGAGAGGTTGGACTGGAGCGTCACCGGGCCCTTGGCGGACTGCCCCTTGCCGCCGCCCGAGCTGGACGTGACGCATCCGCTCAGCAGTGCGGTGGCGGTGACCGCGCCGGCGCCCGCGAGGAACGTGCGGCGGCTGGGTGGTGTGGCGATCATGGCTGACTCCCTTGGTAACCGCGGAAGGCGGCCCGGCCCCCTGGCGACCGGGCCCCTTCGTGCGGCTGGTACAGACTCGCGTGGTGACGCGGCAGCGTCAAGATTAATTACTAATTTACTTCTTGAATGGCCGGACGAATCCGGTCAGAGCGTGGCTCGGTGGACGCGTCCCGCCACCCCGCGGAATACCGCGAGCACCGTGCCGTCCGGGTCCGCGGCCAGTCCGAGCGCCCCGTCGAACACGCCGCTCGCCCAGGCGGAGTTCTTCGTCCACCCGCCCCAACTACCTTTCCCGGAGGCTGTGTAGTCGCGCTCCCAGAGCGTGTAGTCGCTTGCCCGCACGTACATCCGGACGGTGCCGCCCGAGGCGACGAGGGCCGGGGGGCCGCTGACCGTGCCACCGAGCGACGTCCAGGACGACCAGGTGCCCGACGCGTCGCGCACCCGTTCCCAGACCGCGTCGTCGTTGGTGCGCACGGCGAGGTGGGTACGTCCGGTGGCGTCGGTCACGGCCGCGGGGCGGCCGGTCACGGTGAGGCCGGACGGGGCGCCCACCGGGGTCCAGCCACCGGACGGCCCCCTGCTGACCACCGAGCCGTCGCGGGACGTCGCGAAGAGCGTCCAGTCGCCCGGGCCCCTGAAGGCGACGGCCGGGTCGCTCGCGAGGCTGCCGCCGAGCCGCAGCCACCTGCCCCAGTGCCCGCCCTGGCGTACGCGGTGGTAGGCGGCGCCGTCCGTGCCGCGTACGAAGACGTCGATGCGGCCGCCGGCGGAGCCGTAGGCGGCGGGCGCCCCCGCGATGCGGCCGCGCACGGGGCCACCCAGGTCGGTCGTGTGCGTCTGCCGGGCACCGTCGCGGCCGCTCTGCTCGCGCAGCGAGCCGTCGGCGCCGCGGGTGAACGCGGTCAGCTCCCCGTGCCGGGACACGAGCGCGGGGTCGGCCGTCGAGGACGTGCCGAGGGCGGTGCCCGGCGCGGCGTCGGTGCCTGACAGCTTGAGGAAGGCCGTGCCGTGTGCGGGCACCGTCACGGTGTACGAGCCGGTGCGGGTGCCGCGATCGGCCCGCGCTCGCAGGTCGCGCACGGCCACCCGGCCGGTCAGCCCCGCGTCGGCGAAGGCGACCGTGCGCCGCGCCGGCGCGTCCGAGCGGTTGAGCAGGACCACCGCCCGCTTGCCGCGGCCGCTGAGGACCTTGCTGTACACGTCGCCCGTGGCATCGGTCGCGATCCTGACGCCCTGGATGTCGAGGGGGTCCTGGTCGACCGCGATGATCTCCGGGTCGGTCAGTGTGTCGATCATCGATTGCGGCAGCTTGCGCGGATCGGAGCCGATGACGAGCGGGGAGGCCATCTCGGCCCACATCACCAGCTGGGTGGTGGACTCCTCCTGGTTCAGCTCGTAGGAGCCGTCGGCCAGCCGGCGCATCGGGACGAGGTAGTCCGGGTCGTTGTAGTGGCCGGGGCGCTCGGCCTCGGGGTGCGCGGCGTTGGCATCCATGTTGCGCAGGATGTCCGGCCACTCCCCCGCCGTCGGACTGCCCCAGGCGATGTCGGTGTCGGTGCGCCAGGATGTCGCGAGCGACGGCCCGTAGGCGTAGGCGTTGTGGGCGTCCTGCGCCGGGGTGTGGGGAACGCCCCAGTCGTCGGTCAGCGGGTTGCACAGGTTGAGCAGCATCGGCCGGCCGGTCGCGGCGACGGCGTCGCTGAACTTCTTGAAGTCCGTGGCGGGGTCGGCCTTCTCGGCGATGCCGCAGAGGAAGTCGACCTTGATCGCGTCGACCTTCCAGCGGGCGAACTGCTCGGCGTCCTGCCGGTAGTGGCCGCCGCTGCCGAGACCGCAGCTCTTGCCGCCGTCGTAGTCGCCTGCGTCGGTGTAGATGCCGGCCTTGAGGCCGCGCTCGTGCAGCCAGTCGACGAGCGCGGGTATGCCGGAGGGGAAGCGCTCCGCGTTGGCCACCAGGTTGCCGTCGCTGTCGCGCGGCACGTCGGCCTGCCAGCCGCCGTCCAGCCACACGATGTCGTAACCGGCCTTCTTCAAGCCGCTCTTGACAAGGTAGTCGGCGACGCCCTTGACCTGGTCCTCGGTCGGCGCGCCGAGTCCGTAGTAGGTGTTCCAGCCCATGTAGGGGGTGCCGGCGTGCGCGACGGTCGCGGACGCCGGTTGGGCGGCGTGCGCCGGTTGGGCGGCGTGCGCCGCGGGCACCGCCACCGCGGCGAGTACGGCGGCCCCGAGCGCCGCCGCGGCACGCCGGGCGCGCGGTGCCCCTGCACGTGGGGAAGTCACGTTGGTTCTCCCGATGTTCGAAGGGACGGGAACGCCCGCCGAACCGGTCGGCCGCGGCGTCGGCATGAAGACTGTGACCGGCGCCCGCGCACTGTCAACGTTAATTACTAATAAACTAAAATTAGGGTGCTCCGAGGTGCTGTCCTTACCGTGCCGCGGCCGGCCGCTGCGCCGTGCGGATCATCGACCAGGACACCGGCGGCAGAAGCACGGTCAGGCCGCCGGGCTCGGTGAAGTGGGCCGTTGAGCCGCGCGGTTCGACGAGGTGCGGCGCGTTTCGCGAGTTCGTCGCGCGCAGGTCCCGGCCGCCGAGGACGACGTGTTCGACGACGTCGTGCCCGCCTTCGGCCATGCGCAGCCGCAGGGTGGCCGGCTGCCGCTCGTCCCGGTTGACGGCGAGGATCGTGGTCCCGCCGGTCTCGGGATCACGGGTGGCGGCGACGTCGACCGCGGCCACGTCGCCGATCGTGGGCGAGTGCAGCGCCGGTGAGACCGGCTCGACCCGCAGGACCTCGCCCCTGGCGTGCCGTGCGGTGAGGGCGAAGGGGTGGAACACGGTCTGGCGCCACGCCCCTGCCCCCGGCTCGGTCCTGATGGGCGCGATGACGTTGACGAGCTGGGCGAGGCAGGCGATGGCCACCCGGTCGCTGTGGCGCAACAGGCTCATCAGCAGGTTGCCGACCACGACCGCGTCCTCGGCGGTGTACTCCTCCTCGATCAGCCGCGGCGCGCGTGCCCACCGCGGGGCGTCCTCGCCGGCGGACCGGCTCTCGTGCCACACGTTCCACTCGTCGAACGACAGGGTCAGCCTGCGCGGGGAGCGCCGCTTGGCGGCGATGTGGTCGCAGGTCGCGACGACCCCGTCGATGAAGGAGTCCATCAGCTGCGCCGAGGCCAGGAAGCCGGTGCGGTCGTCGCCGTGCTGCTCGAAGTAGGCGTGCAGGGAGATGTGGTCGACGACGTCGTACGCCTCGTCGAGCACCTGGGCCTCCCAGCTCCCGAAGGTCTCCATCCGCTCGTTGGAACTGCCGCAGGCGACGAGTTCGATGTCCGGGTCGATACGCCGCATGGCCTTCGCCGTCTCGGCGGCGAGCCTGCCGTACTCGGTGGCCGTCTTGTGCCCGATCTGCCAGGGGCCGTCCATCTCGTTGCCCAGGCACCAGGTGCGGATGCGGTGCGGCTCACGCACCCCGTGGGCGATGCGCAGATCGGACCAGCGCGTCCCACCGGGGAAGTTGGCGTACTCCAGGAGGTTGCAGGCGTCCTCGACGCCGCGGGTGCCGAGGTTGACCGCCATGAGGGGTTCGACTCCGGCACGGCGGGCCCAGGCCATGAACTCGTTGAGGCCGAAGGTGTTCGGCTCGATGGACCGCCACGCCAGGTCGAGCGTCTTCGGGCGCTCGGCGCGCGGGCCGACGCCGTCCTCCCAGCGGTAGCCGGAGACGAAGTTGCCGCCCGGGTAGCGCACGGCGCTGACGCCGAGCTCACGCGTCAGTTCGATGACGTCATGCCGCAGGCCGTCGGCGTCGGCCCGCGGGTGGCCCGGCTCGTGGATACCGCCGTGCACGCAGCGGCCCATGTGCTCGACGAACGACCCGAACAGACGCGGCGGCACCGGGGCGATGGTGAAGGCGGGGTCGAGGGTTGCGGTACAGGTGAACACGCCTGTCTCCGAGTTCGTCGCGGAAATACGGGCGGGGCGGCGCGGGTCGGGTACGAGTGGCGCCTCAGCCGTGGTGGCTGCCGCAGGACTCGCGCACGACGAGTTCGAACGGCAGGACGCTGTGGAGGGGGTCGGGTGCCGCGCCGTCGAGGAGCGCGAACAGGACGGCAGCGGCCCTGCGGCCGAGCGCCTGCGCCGGCACGTGGACGGTGGTGATGCCGGGGGTGGTCAGCCGGGAGACGCCGAAGTCGTCGTAGCCGGCCAGTGCGATGTCCTCGGGGACACGCAGCCCGCGCGAGCGGATCTCCAGCATGGCGCCATAGGCCATCTCGTCGTTCGCGGCGAAGATCGCCTGGAGGTCGGCCATGCTGTCCAGCACCTGCCGCGCGGCCGCGCGGCCCGACTCCTCGCTGAAGTCGCCCGCGGCGAGTGTGTGGGTGCAAGGCCTGCCCGAGTCGGCCAGGGCGCCGCGGAAGCCCTCGTACCGGTCCACGGCCGTCTGGTGGTCGAGCGGCCCACTGATGTGCGCGATGCGGGTCAGGCCGTGGTCCTCCACGAGGTGGCGGGTGACGGCGGCGGCGCCGGCGATCTCGTCGGTGCCTACGCTCGCCGCGTGCCGCAGGTGCGCGAACCGCCCGACGAGCACCACCGGCAGGGTGGAGTCCGCCATGCGCTTCACATTCGGGTCGCTGATCGAGGCCGAGGCGACGATCGCGCCCGAGGCGGCCTGCGAGCGCAGCACGCGTTCGTAGGCGGCCACGCCGTGCGTCTCGTCGGGGTTGGTCGACACCACCAGCGCCGCGTCACGCGCGTTGGCCTCTTCGGTGACGCCCACCAGCAGGTGCATGAAGTAGGGATGGCCGAAGACGTGCCGGCCGGTCTGCGGGACGACGAGGGCGATGGAGGTCGATCGCCCGGCGCGCAGCGCCCTGCCGGCGGAGTTCGGGACGTAGCCGAGCCGTGCCGCGGCGGCCCGTACGGCCCGCTTCGTCGGCTCGCTGATGCGCGGGTGGTCCGACAGGGCCATGGACACCGCGCTCTGCGAGATGCCGACGGACGTGGCGACATCCCTGAGCGTGACGCTGTTCGGCATGCCGCGGCCCCTTCCCGGGTTGTCACTCAAGGTGCTTCAACGTTTCAGCACACTGGACGCTAGGCCCAGTCGATCGACGCGTCAAGTATTCGAAATCCCTTGCATCCAGGCTTGTTTGACGCCATTGGAGGGTTGACGGCCGCGCGCCGCACCTCTAGCTTCAATGCTGCTGAATCGTATGAGCAGTGGCCTGGTGCCGACCGCGGCACCGGCCGCGCGCCCCTCGCTCGCCCGTACGGCGAGGACCGCCCGAACTCCCCCACGGAGAAGAGGCCGACGATGACCGCACATCCCCCACCCTCCCGATCGCGCGCGGCGCTGCGGCGCTGCCGCCATGTCGTGCTCGCCCTCGGGGCCGCCCTGGCTCTGACGACAGGTCTGCTCCTTGGCGCCACAGGACCCGCGAACGCCGCCGGCTCCCTGCCCTGCGACGTGTACGGCGCGGCGGGCACGCCCTGCGTGGGCGCGTTCAGCACCGTCCGCGCCCTCTACACCTCGTACGACGGCAGCCTGTACCAGGTCACCCGGGTGCAGGACGGCGACAAGCTCGACATCGGGCTGCTCGCACGCGGCGGTTACGCCGACGCGGCCGCCCAGAACGCCTTCTGCACCGGCGCCACGTGCGTCATCAGCGAGATCTACGACCAGTCGCCGCGCCACAACGACCTGCTGATCGCGGGCAAGGGCACCGCCGGGGCGGCCGATGCCGGTGCCCTGGCCGACGCGCTGCACATCACCGTGGCCGGGCACGCGGTGTACGGCGTCTACATCGCGCCGGGCATGGGCTACCGGCACGCGGTCGGCTCCGGCGTCGCCACCGGCGGGAAACCCGAATCGATGTACATGGTGACCAGCGGCACGCACGCCGACCGCGGGTGCTGTTTCGACTTCGGCAACGTCGAGGCGGCCGAGGACGACACTGGAGCCGGCCACATGGACGCGCTCAACATGTCCACGGCCCACGCCTGCGACCCCTGCCAGGGCGACGGGCCGTGGGTACAGGCCGACCTGGAGAACGGCATCTTCCAGGCGGACACCAACGCCCACAGCCGAAACGGCGGCAACTCCAGCCCCTTCGTCACCGCCGTGCTGAAGAACGACGGGCAGACGTCGTTCGCGCTCAAGGGCGGCAACTCCCGGTCCGGTGGCCTCACGACGTGGTGGAACGGGCCGCTGCCACCGGGATACGCACCCATGCGCCAGGAGGGCTCGATCGTGCTGGGCACCGGAGGCGACAACAGCAACAGGGGCGTCGGGTCGTTCTTCGAGGGGGCGATCACCTCCGGCTACGCCTCCGACGCCACCGACGCGTCCGTCCAGTCGAGCATCGTGTCCGCCGGATACGCGGGCGACACGGCGGGCGTCGCGCCGTCGGCGATCGCCGCGCCCGGCGGGAAGTGCGTCGACGTGAGCGGCGACGACGTGGCGGGCAAGGGCACGGCCGTGCAGCTGTGGGACTGCCAGTCCTACGCGGCCGACCAGCACTGGACGCACGACTCCGACGGCTCGCTGCGCACGCTCGGGCGTTGCATGGACATCGCCGGCAACTCCACCGCCCAGGACGCCAAGGTCCAGCTGTGGGACTGCAACGGGGTCGGCGGGCAGAAGTGGGTGCAGCGGGCCGACGGCTCCCTGCTCAACCCCCAGTCGGGACGCTGCCTCGACGCGACCGACGGCGCCACCGCCAACGGCACCCGCCTGCAGATCCACGACTGCAACGGAACCGCCGCACAGAAGTTCACCGTCGCCGGCGGCTCGACGGTCACGGGACCGGCCAGGAAGTGCCTGGACGTCTACAGCGACGACATCGGCGGCAACGGCAAGCCGGCGGAGCTGTGGGACTGCCAGTCCTACGCGAAGGACCAGCACTGGGTGCACACCTCCACCAACAGGCTGACCACGCTGGGACGTTGCCTGGACATCGCGGGCAACAAAACCGCGCAGAACACACCGGTCCAGCTGTGGGACTGCAACACCGCGGGCGGCCAGGTGTGGGTGCAGCAGGCCGACGGCTCCCTGCTCAACCCCCAGTCGGGACGCTGCCTCGACGCGACGGACGGCGCCACCGCCAACGGCACCCGCCTGCAGATCCACGACTGCAACGGAACCGCCGCACAGAAGTTCGCACTGGGCTGAGCCCCGGTGGACCTACGGTCCCGCACCGGGCACACTCCCCGCCTCCCGCCCGGTGCGGGACTTCCCGTCACTTCCCGTCTCCGCGTGCCCGCAGGGCGCGAAAAGTCTGCACGAACCCTTGACCCAAGCTCCAGGGGCGCCCATAGTGCTCGTTAATGCGCATTACTAATACGCATTAATACGTCGAGGAGCACGAGTGGACGAGATCAGGAAGCGGTCAAGGCCGGGGCGCACCCCCTCGGCCCCGGGCCGCACGTCCAGGCCGCGGCAGGCCGAGGTCGCACGGGCGGCGGGGGTGTCCCAGGCCACCGTGTCCCTCGTGCTCGGCGGCAAGAAACAGGGCGCGGCCATCTCCGAGGAGACCCGGCGCAAGGTCCTGGAGGCGGCCGGCGCCCTCGGCTACGTGCCGGACCCCGCCGCCCGCAGGCTCGCCGCCGCGCGCAACGACCTGCTCGGTGTCTTCAGCTTCACCGCCACCTTCCCCACCGACGTGCAGCACTCGTACTACCCCTTCCTCGTCGGCGTCGAGCAGGAGGCCGCCGCGCGCGGCTACGACCTGGTGCTGTTCACCGGGTCGAGCAGCGGCGGCGCGGGCGCCGCAGGCCCCGATGCCCTGAGCCGGGTGCGCCTGGCCGACGGCTGCCTGTTCCTCGGCCGCCACGCGCCTGCCGAGGAGCTCGGCCGGCTCGTCGCCGACGGGTTCCCCGCCGTGCACATCGGCCGCAGGGACGAGCTCGACGGCCTCGCCTGGGTGGGCGCCGACTACGTCAGCGCCGCGGCCTGCGTGGTCGCGCACCTGGCGCACCTCGGCCACCGGCGCATCGTGCTGGTGCGCGAGGACGACGAGGCGCCCGCATCCACCGACCGCGAACGCGGCTTCCTCGCGGGGCTCGCCGAGGCCGGCCTCGACGCCGGCTCGTCCGCCGTGTTCCGCACGGCCGACCCGGCCGGCGACCTCACGGCGGCCCGGCTGCGCGACTGGGTCGACGCCGGCGTGACCGCGTTCGTCGCCGAGGAGACCGACACGGGCGGCGCCTGGCGTGCCCTGTGCGGGGCCGCCCGCGAGGCGGGGTTCGAGGCGCCACGCGACGTCTCGCTCGCGCTGCTCGGCAGCCCCCCGCCCGACCTGTCGCACGAGCGGGTCCCCACGGGCTTCGACATCCCGCGCCCCGAACTCGGTGCGGCGGCCGTACGGCTGCTCGCGGCGCTCGTCGCGGGGGAAGAGGCCGGAGAGCCGCTGGTCGCCTGCACGTTCAGAACCGGCGAGACCTCGGGGCCGCCCCCGGCCGCGCCCGCCTGACCGGCACCGCACCGCCCCCGCGCGGAACCGGCACACCGCATCCCGCGACCCCGTGACCGCGATCCGCCGCAAACACAAGGAACCAGCACCACCCGCACCACAGGGAGAACCGTGACACCAGAACCGGACATCCTCGTCGTCGGCGGCGGACTCGGCGGCGTCGCTGCGGCACTCGCCGCCTGCCGCGCCGGCCGCAGCGTCGTCATGACCGAGGAGACCGACTGGATCGGCGGCCAGCTCACCGCCCAGGCCGTGCCGCCCGACGAGCACCCGTGGGTCGAGCAGTTCGGCACCACGGCCGCCTACCGGCGGCTGCGTGAATCCATCAGGGCCTACTACCGCCAGTGGTACCCGATGCGCTCCGAGGCCATCGCGCTCACGGCACTCAATCCCGGGGCCGGCCGCGTCTCGAAGCTGTGCCACGAACCGCGCGTCGCGGTGGCCGTGCTGGAGGCGATGCTGGCGGCGGACCGCGCGGCGGGCCGCCTCACCGTCCTCACCGAGCACCGGCCCGTCTCGGCCGAGGCCGACGGCGACACCGTACGGGCCGTCACCGTGGAGGACCTGCGCGACGGCGGCAGGCGCACGTTCACCGCGCGGTACGTCATCGACGCGACGGAGACCGGCGAGCTGCTCGAACTCGCGGGCGTGGAACACGCGACGGGTGCGGAGGCGCGCTCCGAGTACGGCGAGCCGCACGCACCTCACATCGCCGACCCGCTCAACCAGCAGGGCATGACGGTGTGTTTCGCGCTCTCGCACCACGAGGGCGAGAACCACACGATCGACCGGCCGCGCATGTACGACTTCTGGCGCTCCTACCGGCCCGCGTTCTGGCCCGGGCCGCTGCTCGGGTTCCTCGCCCCCGACCCGCGCACCCTGGAGCCGGTGAGCCGCACCTTCGTGCCCAACCCCGCGGGCGACCCGCTCGCGGTGTCCGCCGACCAGTCGGCCGACGCGGGCGACAAGGAGCTGTTCGGGTTCCGCCGCGTGCTCGCACGCGGGCTGCACAGGCCCGGTGCGTTCGACTCCGACATCACCCTCGTCAACTGGCCACTCAACGACTACTGGCTGAAGCCGCTGGTCGGCGCGGGCGAGCGGGCCGCCGCCGAGGCCGTCGCGGAGGCGCGCCAGCTCTCGCTGTCCGTCCTGTACTGGCTGCAGACGGAGGCTCCCCGCGAGGACGGCGGCACCGGCTTCCCCGGCCTCAGGCTCCGCCCCGACGTCACCGGCACGGCGGACGGGCTCGCCAAGTCCCCCTACGTACGGGAGGCCCGGCGCATCAAGGCCGTCACCACCGTCACGGAGCACGACGTCTCCATCGACCTCGTGGGTCCTTACGGCTCCACGCGCCACCGCGACTCGGTCGGCGTCGGCAACTACCGCATCGACCTGCACCCGTCCACGGGGGGTGACAACTACATCGACGTCGGCTCCGTGCCGTTCGAGATCCCGCTCGGCGCGCTCGTGCCGCGCAGGGTCCGCAACCTGCTGCCCGCCGGCAAGAACATCGGCACCACCCACATCACCAACGGCTGCTACCGGCTCCACCCGGTGGAGTGGAACATCGGCGAGGCCGCCGGCGCGCTGGCCGCCCACTGCCTCGGCGAAGGCGTGGAGCCGCACCAGGTGCAGGCCGAGGAGAAGGGGTTCGAGGCGTTCGCCGCGGTTCTCGACCGGGCCGGGGTGCAGCGCCACTGGCCAGACGTACGCGGTTACTGAAGACGCGGCGGCACACGGCCGGGCGGGTCAGCTCCACCTGCCCCGCCCGGCCCACCGCCCCCGACTCGCCACACAGCACGAGGAGGTGCCCAGACCAATGACCACCCACCGTATCCGCGTCGGCATCGACGTGGGCGGGACCTTCACCGACGCCGTGGCGGTGGACGCCACGACCCTCGACCTGCTCGGGCAGGTGAAGATACCCACCACCCACCATCATCAGGACGGGGTCGCCCACGGAATCGTCGAAGCCCTCGACCGCCTGCTGGACCAGACCGGACACGCCCCCGAGGACGTGGCCTTCCTGGCCCACGGCACGACCCAGGCTACCAACGCCCTGCTCGAGGGGGACGTCGCCACCGTCGGACTCGTCGGCATAGGCACAGGACCCGGTGCCGTGCTGACGCGCCGTCTCGCCTCCCTCGGCAGGCTGGAACCCGCACCGGGCAAGCCGCTTCGGCTGTCGTACGCGCATGTCGCCGACCCCGGGGACCCGGCCGCCGTCACCGCCGCGCTCGACTCGGTCGTACGCGCAGGGGCCGAAGCGCTCGTCGCCACGCAGCCGTTCGCCGTCGACCGCCCCGACGGCGAGGAGGCCGTCGCCGCGGCGGCGAGGGCGCGTGCCCTGCCCACGACCGCCGCACACGAGATCACCTCGCTGTACGGGCTGCACAAGCGGACCCGTACCGCCGTCGTCAACGCCGCGATCCTGCCGCGCATGCTCGCCACCGCCGACCTCGTGGACTCGTCCGTCACCAAGGCGGGGGTCACCGCGCCGCTGATGGTGATGCGGTGCGACGGCGGTGTCATGTCGCTCGACGAGATGCGCCGCAGGCCGCTGCTCACCGTCCTGTCCGGGCCGGCCGCCGGGGTCGCGGGCGCCCTCATGCAGGAGCGCATCAGCGAGGGGCTCTTCCTGGAGACCGGCGGTACGTCGACGGACGTCAGCGTCGTCAGGCGGGGGAAGGTGGCCGTCAGGCACGCCGTCCTGCTCGGCAAGTCGTCGTACCTCTCGGCACTGGACGTGCGGACCGTCGGCGTCGGCGGGGGTTCCATGGTCCGCGTCGGCGGCGGGAAGGTCACGTCGGTCGGGCCGCGCAGCGCGCACATCGCCGGGCTGCCGTACGCGTGCTTCGCCTCCGCGGAGGACCTGCGGGACGCGAGGCTGGCGACGGTGCGGCCCATGGACGGCGACCCGGACGACCACGCCGTCCTGGACGCGGCGGGCGGCCGGTACGCGCTGACCATGACGTGCGCGGCCAACGCACTCGGGCGCGTGCCCGAGGGCGACTTCGCCCGCGCCGACCGGTCTGTCGCGCGGGCCGCGATGGCTCCACTGGCCGCCGCGCTGGGCCTGGACGTGGCCACGGCGGCAGCCGCGGTCCTCGACGCGGGCACCGCCCGGGTGCGTACCGTCGTCGACCAGATGATCAAGGACTACCGGCTCGACGCGGACACGGCCGTGCTCGTGGGCGGGGGCGGCGGCGCCGCGTCCGTCACACCGCATCTCGCGGCGGCCACGGGCCGCGAGGGCCGCATCGCGCGCCACAGCGAGGTCATCAGCCCCATCGGGGTGGCGCTCGCTCTCGTGCGCGAGCAGGTCGAGCGCATCATCCCCGGCGCGACCCAGGAGCAGATACTCGCCGTACGCGCCGAGGCCGAGCGCGCCGTGACGGCCCAGGGCGCCGCGCCCGACGGCGTGGAGGTCGAGGTCACGGTCGACCCGCAGACCAACACGGTGCGCGCGGTGGCGACCGGCGCGACGGAGCTGCGCACCCAGGACCGCGGGCACCGCGCGGACGACGCGGAGCGCCTCGGCGCCGCGGCCGCCAGCCTGCGCAGCGACCCCGCCTCGGTGCGGGTGCTCGCCGACACACCGTCACACACCGTCTACGGCACCGAGGTGCGCCGGCGTTTCCGCGGCACGCGGCACCCGGTGCGTGTCGTGGACGCCGACGGCGTCGTACGGCTGCACGCGCCGGACGCACGGGTCGCGACCACCACGGCGGGCGAGGCACCCCCGGTGCTCGCCACCCTTGTCGACGAGTCGACCTCGTACGGCGACGGCGGCGTGCGGGCGCCCGCCCTCAGACTGCTGATCGGCTCCCGCATCGCCGACCTGTCGGGCGTGCTCGACCCCGGTTCCCTGCTGGCGCTCGCCCGCAGCGAACTCGGTTCGCGCGGGGCCGACGAACCCGTCATCGCCGTCGTGGAGGCGCGGACATGACGCTCGCACTCACCCGTGCGGAACGCACCGCGCGGGACCTCGCGTACCTGGACGACACCGAGTTCGGCGCGCGACTCCTCGCCTCCACGCCCGTCCACGCGGGTCGCGACCACGGCCTGCTGCGCGAATGGGCCGCCGCGGCGGCCGCGTTCGGCACGTCCCTGCCCGCCGCGCCGCCCGTCACCGCACGCGTGGTCGAACGCGACGGCGGTCTCGCGCTCGGGATGCTGGCGCGCTATCGGTCGAGGCCCGCGACCGTCGAGCTGTACACCGACGCGATCGCCGCCGCCGAGGAGCTGGTGGACCGTCTGGGCTGGCGTGCCCTGTTCCCTCGCGGCTGCGTGCGCACTGCGGCGCTCGCGCACGAGGCGGTGCACGAGCGGCTCCACCACGGCCCCGGGAAGGCCGAGTTGAAGCGGGCACTGGGACATGTCGTGCTGTCCTTCGGCGGCAGGCAGGTGTACGGGTACGTCGCGGGCGCGGACGAGATAGCCGCGCACGCCTGCGCGGCCCGCACCGCGGGGCTCGGCCGCAGCCCGCTGCTCCTGGCGGAGGCACTCTCCGCCATAGCCGCACCGCCAGGGGCGGAAGCCGCCGGGCAGCCGAGGGACCGGCGCGGAAGAAGGAGGAGGTAACCATGGGCATCGTCATTCTGGTGATCATGGCGGCCGGAGTCGCCGCCATGCTGAGCCGCAAGCTCCCGACGGCGTTCGCGCTGGTGATCCTCGCCGTCATCATCGCCTTCGTCTCCGGCGCGCCGCTCACCGGCAAGAACAGCGTCTTGGACACGGTCCTCCAGGCGGGCGCCCCCGCTCTCGCCGCCACGATGATCGCCATCATCCTGGGGTCGTGGCTCGGCAAGCTGCTGGACGAGACGGGCATCGCGGGCACCCTGGTCAGGAAGATCGTCGAGTTCGGCGGCGACCGCCCCACCGTGGTCGGCCTCGGCGTACTCGCCGTGTCCACCCTCGTCGGCACCGTCACCGGGTCCGCCCCGGCCGCGATGCTCGCCGGCATCATCGGCATCCCCGCCATGATCGCGGTCGGCATACCCAAGGTGACCGCGGCGGGCACGATCCTGATGGGCATCGCCGCGGGCATGCCCTTCGAGCTGCCCGTGTGGCAGTTCTTCTCCAGTGCCCTGCACCTCTCGGTCCCCGAGGTGCGCGGCTTCATGGTCAAGCTGTTCCCGCTGGCGCTCGCGGCGGCGGTCCTTTTCGTCCTCATCGAGACGCACCGACGCGGCGTCGAGCACGCCTGGGCCTTCAAGACGCCGGTGGCCGGGAAACAGCGCCCTGCCTCGCGGCGTCAGCAGCTCGGCGACGCACCGTGGTTCGCGCTGCTCACACCGATCGTCCCGCTCGCGCTCGCTCTCGGCGCCCAGCTGGCGATCATCCCGTCCCTGCTGGCAGGAGTCCTGTACGCGCTGGTCACGACGACCAGGCCGAGGGACATGAACAGGCGGCTGCTGCGTACGCTGTACTCGGGGTTCGAGGTCGCGGCCGCCCCGGTCGCCC
Organism: Streptomyces sp. NRRL F-5126; assembly: GCF_000721265.1. GTDB lineage: Bacteria > Actinomycetota > Actinomycetes > Streptomycetales > Streptomycetaceae > Streptomyces. The sequence continues at coordinate 432,323 of NZ_JOFZ01000003.1, forward strand.
TCTTCGTCGCCATCGGGATCCTGCTCGCCGCCGTCCAGTTGCCCGGCGCGGTCGACGCGCTCCAGCCGCTGGTGAAGGCCGTCAGCCCGCAGAACCCCGTGCTGTTCGTCGTCGTCTTCGCGGTCCTGGTCCCACTGTGCCTCTACCGGGGGCCGCTGAACGTGTACGGGCTCGGCGCCGGCATCGCCGGCGTGCTCATCGCCGCCGGCATCTACCCGGCGGCCGCCGTGCTCGGCCTGACGACCTCGTACAACCAGGTCTTCGGCGTCGCCGACCCGACGAGTACGCAGACGGTCTGGGCAGCCCAGTACGCGGGCGTCGGCCCGCAGCAGGTGATGGCGCGAACGCTGCCGTACGTGTGGTGCGTGGCGCTCGGGGGATTCTGCGTCACGGCAGCGCTGTACCTGTGAACCACGCGGGGAGCCGGTCACCCGCGGACTCTCAGGGCCGGTCACTTGTACGCATCAACGAGGGAGGCAGGCTGTGGCACGTCAACTCCGATCGGTCAGCAGGCGGGCGGTTGTCGGCGGTGCGCTCGGCGCCGCGGGGCTGCTGGGCACGCGGTGGGCGGACGGCACCGCACAGGCGGCCGTCCCGCCGCCGCGCGGGCCGTTCCCGCCCCTCGCACCGCTGCCGCACGGCGCACCGGTCCGCTCGCTGTTCACACCACTCGAACAGCGCTTCGGCCCCTATCTCGCCATCCTGCCGGGGATGACCAACGACATCGTCGTCGACGACCCGGCCACACTCGGCTTCATGGGCGGCGGCTGGTGGCGCACGCCGAACAACGCGACCAACGCCCGCGTGCAGGAACACGTCTTCACCCTGAGCTGGTTCCACGCGAACGCACGCCGCTGGAATCCGTACACGGGCAACGCCGCCCTGCTCTCCCGCCTGGACGCGGCCCTCTCCCACTACCTCGGCCTGCAGCACCCGGACGGCTCCTGGCCCGAGTACTCACCCGGCGAGGAGTCGAAGGCGGCGACCGGGTTCGGCATGGGGTACCTCGCGAAGACCCTCGCCAACCTCCGACAGGCACGGGCGCTCGCGCCGCGGCGCGCGGCGATCGAGAGCGCCCTGCGGCAGGGCATGACGTGGTTCCTCGACCCCGCCAACGCCATCTGGAAGAGCCCCGTCAACTACGCCAACCAGAACGCGGCCGGGCTCGCGGGCGCCACCAAGAGCCTCCGGCTCATCCACGACCGCGAACTGGCCGCCCGCCTTGAGGACCGCATCGAGTACCTCGCGGCCAACGGTCAGAGCCCCGCCGGCTTCTTCTACGAGCCGTCGGGCATGGACATCGACTACAACTTCGAAGTGCTCATGCCGGAGATCGCCGAGATCCACCACCTCACCGGCAACCGCGCGGTGCTCGGTATGGCGCGCAGGTTCGCCGACTGGTTCGGCTACAACGTCGTGCGCGAGCCGGACGGTTCCGGCTCCCTCACCTACGTGGCCATGTCCGCCCGCACCGGGGTCGCGTACTACGACGACGTCGTGCCCGACCCCGACAGGACCAACCTCGGCTCGCTGTTCGTGCCCCACATCCCCGACCTCGGTGCCTTCTTCACCTCCGCCGAGGACCGTGCGCGCACGCGCGCCGAGTGGGCCGCGGTGCCGGGCCCCGCCATCGGCCCCGCGAAGCAGGACACGTCACCGCGCATCATCACCCACGCGACCTACCCCGAGGCCTTCCCCTCGAAGCGGGCCAAGGCCGCCGCCGTCAAGCACCTGCCGTACCTGCGCCGCGACGACTTCGCCGTGCGGCGCGAGGACACGGCGCTCGACCAGACGTACCTCTACGTCCGCAGGCCCGCCCTGTACTTGGCGTCGTTCTTCGGCACGCGCCCGACGAAGGACGTGCGCACGGGCCCCGGGCTGCTCTGGCATCCCGCGGCGGGAACGCTCGTCCAGTCGCAGCGCGCGAGTGACACGCAGGTGTGGGGCAGTGTGCTGGCGAACGGCAACGTCGAGGCGCACAGCGACATGCACGCCACCTACCGCATCGGCGACCGCGCCTGGGACGGCGGCGACACGGTACCCGGTGCCTCCCCCGTGGTGGTGGCCTACGGCCTGCCCGACGGACGGACCCACACCGTACTCACGCTCGGCAGGACCTCGGTCACCCGCGCCGTGCGCGGCACCGCCGGCCTCACCGAGCAGGTGCCGCTCGTCCTGCTCGACACCGACGACGTGCGGTTCACCGACGGCACCCCCGTCACCCACGGCGCGGACTCCCACGCGTCAGCGGACGGGCTCGTCATCCGGCGGGCCGGGGTGAGCATCGCCATCGACTGGGGGACCCGGCTCGCCGCGAGCATCGAGGCGACGTCGGTGACACTGCTGCGCGGCGGCGCGCGCCGGATCCACGTCCTGCGCGTGCCGCACGGCGGCACGCTCACCACCGTCATCCGGATGGGCTGACGGCGCGCATGTCCACGGCCGTCGCGGCGAAGGCGAGCGGCCCTGGCAGCAGGGGGACGAGCAGCGGCATCGACCAGGCGAGCAGCCCGGCCAGGAGCGCGGCACCCGCGAGCAGCAGGGTGCCGCGCGGGTCGGCGGCCGAGCGCAGCAGCCCCTCCCGCAGGGACAGCCGGTGCGGGGCCGCCACCGCGGTCGCGCGCAGTCCCACGGCCGCCGCGCCCAGGACGAGCAGGACGAGCGCGGGGGCCATGACGTGCGCTCCCGGCAGCGCGCTGCGCAGCAGCCCGGCGTCGACCACCACGAGCGCGGCGAGCACCGGCGGGAGCAGCCCGCGGGCGAGGGAGCCCGCGCCGATGCCCGCCCGCAGGTGGGCGGCGTACGCGCCGGCCTTGACCGGCAGGCCGCCCTCGGCGCTCCCCCGCAGCGTCGCCGACGCGGCGGCGAACGCGGCGGGTGCCGTGACGACCGGCACGCAGGCGAGGCTGGTGAGCAGCCCCACGAGCAGCATGTCGGCGAAGAGTGTGAAGCCGCTGCCGAAGACCTCGCCGGGCTCGCGGCGCCCGCGTGCGGGGTGGTCGGTGACCTGGGTCATGGGATCAGCCCTTCAGTCCTGAGGTGGCCATGCCCTGTACGAGGTAGCGCTGGAAGACGAAGAAGAACAGCACGATGGGCAGCACGGAGATCACCGACATGGCGAACATCGGCCCGTATGCGGAGGTGCTCGACTGGTCGACGAAGCTGCGCAGGGCGAGGGTGATGGTGAACTTCTCCGGCGCGAACAGGTAGATGAGCTGCGTGAAGAAGTCGTTCCACGTCCAGATGAAGGTGAAGATGGCCGTGGTGATGAGCGCGGGCCGGCTCAGCGGCAGTGTGATGGCCCAGTACGTGCGGAACACGCCGCAGCCGTCGATGCGCGCCGACTCCTCAAGTTCGCGCGGCAGGTTGCGCATGAACTGGACGATGAGGAAGACGAAGAACGCGTCGGTGGCCAGGAACTTCGGCAGGATCAGCGGCCAGTACGTGTCCACCATGCCGAGCCGGTTGAAGATGATGTACTGCGGGATGAGGATGACGTGCTGCGGGAGCATCAGCGTCGCCACCATGAACGTGAACATCGGCCCGCGCATCCTGAACCGGAGCCGGGCGAACGCGTACGCGGCCAGCGAGCAGGACAGCACGTTGCCGACGACGGCTCCGCCGGCGATCAGGAGGGTGTTGCCGAGCAGCCGGGTGACGGAGACGCCGGACACACCGTCGAGCGCGGTCGTGTAGTTGGACCACTCCAGGTGGCTCGGCCACAGATGCAGGCTGGTGACGACCTCGTCGGCCGGTTTGAGTGACGTGGCGAGGAGCCACAGCAGGGGGTACAGCAGCACGAGCAGGCACACGACGGCGATCGTGTGCGGCACCCATCGTTTGGCGGCCGGGTTCATCGTCCGTCCTCCCCCGCGTAGAAGACCCAGGACCTGGACGTCCTGAAGAGGATCAGGGTGACGAGGGCGATGGCGATCAGCAGCAGCCAGGCCATCGCCGACGCGTAGCCCATGTGCGAGGCGGTGAAGCCGCGCTCGTAGAGGTAGAGCGTGTAGAAGTTCGTCGAGTCGGCGGGGCCTCCCTTGCCGCCGGTGATGACGAAGGCCGGCGTGAACACCTGGAAGGACTGAATGGTCTCCAGCACCAGGTTGAAGAAGACCACCGGGGAGAGCATCGGCACGGTGACGGAGACGAACTGCCGCCACCGGCCGGCGCCGTCGAGCGAGGCGGCCTCGTAGAGGTCGGGCGATATCTGCTGCAGCCCCGCGAGGAAGATGACCATGGGGGCGCCGAACTGCCAGACCGTCAGCAGGACGACCACGTACACCGCGAGGTGCGGGTTGCCGACCCAGCCGCCGGCGTGGATGCCCACCGCGTCGAGGAGGCCGGAGACCGAGCCGCCGTCGTTGAACAGCGCCCGCCACACCAGGGCGATGGACATGCTGGCCCCGAGCAGGGACGGCGCGTAGAAGGCGGAGCGGTAGAAGGCGCGGCCGCGTCCGAGGTTCTTCAGCAGGATCGCCGCCCCGAGCGCGACGCCCAGCTTGAGCGGCACCGCGATCACCACGTACAGCATCGTGGTGCCGACCGACCGCCAGTAGCGCGGGTCGTCGGTGAGCATCTCCGTGTAGTTGCGCAGGCCGATCCAGTGCGGTGGGTCGAAGAGGTTGTAGTCGGTGAACGACAGGTACAGGGAGACGGCCATCGGCGCCAGCGTCAGCACGACCGCGCCGATCATCCACGGCGAGAGGAACACGTAAGCGGGCCAGTGCTGTTCGCGCCTGCGGCGGCGTCCTGGCTGCGGCCGGGACCGTGTGGTGCGTGGGGCGCGTGCGGGCGCCCTGGTGGACACTGTGCTCATGACCTCAGCTCCCGGTTGGCCGCGTTGATGAGTTCGCGCGCCGCCTCGCGGGGGGTGGCGAGCTGGTATCCCACGCGCTCGTACTCGCGCCCGAAAGCGGTGTCGATGGCGACATCGCCGCGCGGTGGTGCGGTCGGCGGCGCGGAGAGGCCGTACTGCTCCATCATCACCGCGTAGTCGTAGATCTCCCGTTCCGCCCCCTTGAGGGTCTTGGCGACGCGGGTGGCGATCGCCCGGTTGGGCGGTGTGGACCGGGTGAAGCCGAGGATGTCGCCGGCCCGCCGGTCGTTGATGAGGAAGTCGACCAGCTGGGCCGCCTCCTTGGGGTGGGCGGTGTGCGCGCCCACGCCCACGAGCATCGAGGGCTTGAAGTACTGGCCGGCCCTGCCGTCGATGGTGGGGACCGGCGCGAAGCGTACGGCGTCGCCGAGCAGCGCCGGGTAGCCGGGGAAGGTCGCGTCCCACGTGTAGTCGGCGGCCGACAGGCCGCGGCCGATGGGTGACGTCTCGGTGGAGATCGCCTGCGAGGTGTCCCGGGCCGCGGCGACGGCCCCCTGCCTGCGGAGGCGGTCGAAGAACGTCCAGAAGGCGGTGAGGTCGTCCTCCGTGAACCCCAGCCGGGTCTGGCTCGCGTAGAGCCGCTTGCCGTGGCTGCGCAGCCAGTCCTCGAAGACGTCCTCGTTGCCCGCGCCGTCATTGGCGCCCGTGACGTGCCGCCCGTCGGGCGACCTGAGGCCGAGGGCGGCGATCCTCCTGTTGTCCTCGGCCCACTCCTGCCAGGTCCAGGAGGGCTTCGGCGTGGGGATGCCCGCCTTTTCGTAGATCCTGGTGTCGTAGGCGTATCCGGTGATGCCGCGGCCCATGGGCACGGCGTACAGCTTGCCGCCGTAGGTGCCGGTGCGCAGGAAGTCCTTGTCGATCTCGGCGGTGCGGATCGTGCGGTCCGCGACAGGCCCCGTCAGCTCCATGATGGCGCCGCTGCCCGCGTACTGCGAGATCTGCCGGTAGTCGAGCTGGACCACGTCGGGGACACCTCCGCCGGCCGCCTGGGTCGCCAGCTTCTGCAGGTAGGACCCGAAGTCGGCGTTGGACGTGCGGACGGTGACGCCTGGGTGTTCCTTCTCGAAGAGGCGCACGGCCTTCTCGGTGCGCGCCGCACGGTCGTCGTTGCCCCACCAGGAGAACGTGAGGGAGACGCCGCCGCCCGTTCCCCCACTGGCGGTGGAGCAGGAGGTGAGCGTGGTGGTCAGGGCGGTACCGAGACCGACAGCGGCCGAGGCCAGGACGGCACGGCGGCTGAGGGATCGGTGCCCGCCGCTTCGGGGCTCTGGCATGGGCGCCTTCCGGAGACGGTGGGAGGGGGCGTTGGCGGTGGTTCGGGAGGAGGTGGCCGGGCGGGCGGTGTGCCGCGCCGCCCCGCCACGGGCGACGGGTACGCGGCTCAGATGCCCGGGTAGACGTCCAGGCGGCCGCACATGCCGAAGCGTCCGCGTGCGGTGGGTCCGGTCGCGGTGACCCGGGCCCCGGTCAGATGGTGCGCGTCCTGAGTGCGCAGTGCGTCGAGTTGGGCCCGGGTTGCCTGCGCGGCCGCGTGCGCGCCCTCGCGCCACCGCTGCTCCCACGCGTCGAGCCGGGGGCGTACGAGCGCGGCGGCCGCCTCCTGGAAGGCCGCGAGCGGCCGGGGGTCGCCGCTTTCCGCGGCCTCCCGCAACCGGAGGAAGCGGTGTGTGGCGAGGTCCCGGCGGGCGCGCGCGGCCGCCACCTGCTCGGCCTCGGGGGCGTCGGCCGGGATGCGCACGGCGTCCGCGTACGTTCCGGGGTCGGCGAGCAGGTCCTGGGGCAGGGTGAGTACCGCGTCGCCTGCCTCGGGCAGGCCGCTGTTCTGCATAACGACGGTGATCTCCAGGCCGCCGCCGTTGGTCAGGCGGTGGATCGTGCCGGGTGTGAACCAGGCGACGGTGCCCGGCTCCAGCGGTGTCTCCCGGTACCCGGCGGTGGTGAGTGTCTGCACCGTGCCGCGGCCCGCCGTCACCACGTACCCCTCGGTGCAGGTGAGGTGCAGATGAGGCGTGCCGCCGCCGGGCAGGTCGTCAACGGTGGGCCAGTCGTACACGGTGAGCCTGGACACCCCGACCGCCCCGGGGAAACCGTCGTATGCGGTGCTCACCAGGCGCGTCCGCGCAGCTGGGCGGCCACCCGCTCGCGGTCCCACGCACCGTCGGCGACGGTCACGCGGTAGGAACGGGTGAGCGTGTCGCCGGGAGCGAGGACGAGTTCCTCGTGGAACGCCCAGGACGGCGCGACCGCGGCGAACGGGTCGCTGCGCACGAACCAGTGTGCCGGGTGGGTGCCCTTGTCGCCGCGGTGGTCGTTGGCCGGAGCGTGCTCGAAGACCAGGGTGGCCCGGCCGTCCCGCCCGTCGTGCTCGCCGACATACGCCAGCCACGCGGCCTGGGTACCCATCAGGTCGCCCTCGTCCGCGTCCGCACTGAAGACCTGTCCGCCGCGGAAGGCGCGCGGGCCGCGCCAGAACAGGCCCGTGTAGCCCGCGGCGGGCCGGCCGTGGGTCGTGGGGCTGCCGAACCGCAGCGGCTCAGCACGCCGGTTGGCCACGGACGAGGTCCAGGTGAGCGACCAGCTGCCGGCCTCGGTGTCGACGTCGGACACCTCGACGCGGCGCTCCTCCTCGGCCCACAGTTCGCCGTCGTACGGGTGCCAGGCCAGGCGCTCGGCGATGACGGCGCGGTCGCCGTCCGCCGACACCTCCTCGAAGCCGGTGTGCGCCATCGAGCCGACCTTCTCCGGCAGGGCGAGGTACCCCTCGCCGTGCACGTACGTGTTGCCGCCCCACAGGTTCTGGCCCGAGAGGTGGGAGGCGGTGAGCTGCAGCCCCTTGTGCCAGCGGTGGTCGTTGGGGCGGTAGTCGGTGACGACCGCACCTGAGAGCGTGCGGAGGGGATGCAGGTAGGGCTTGGGCGCCTCCCATGCGGCCTCGGGGCGGTACACGTAGGCGAACAGCTCGGTGCCGGTGGCCTCGTGGGCCACGGTGACGCGGTCGCCGTGGACGTGGGTCAGTGCCAGGGTCATGCGTGGTCCTCCTCGCCGGAGCCGGCCGGCGCCCAGCCGGGGGCGCCGCCGTGCAGCTCGGTGTAGTAGGGGTCTCCCGGGCCGATGTCGCCGGCGCGTACGGGAGTGTCCGTGAACGCGGACTTGTACAGAGCGGTGATGAACTCCAGCGTCCTGCGGCCGCCGGGGCCGCTGGTGTCATGGCGCCGCCCGGCGGCGATGTCGTCGACGAGGCAGCGCAGTTGGGCGAGGTGGGAGCTCGGTTCGTCCGCGCCGAAATCGCGCCAGCCGGCCGCGGTCGCCTCGGGGACGCCGGGGGCGGGTGTGATGTGCCAGTCCGCGTTGCGGTAGCCGTAGAGGTGGGTCAGCTCGATCGTGGCGTGCTCGCAGTCGATGCGGATCCTGCTGACCTCGTCGGGGGAGACCACGCTGTTCACGAGCGTCGCGACGGCGCCGCCCTCGAAGCGGACCTGCGCGGTGGACACGTCCTCGGTCTCCACGTCGTGCACGAGCCTGGCCGCCATGCCGCGCACCTCGCTCCAGGGTCCCATCAGGTCGAGCAGCAGGTCCGTCTGGTGGATGCCGTGCCCCATGGCAGGGCCGCCGCCCTCGGTCGCCCAATGGCCGCGCCACGGCGCGGCGTAGTACGCGGCGTCGCGGTACCAGGTGGTCTGGCAGTGGGCCACGAGGGGGCGGCCGAACGCGCCGGCGCGCAGCAGGCGCCGCACGTGCCGGGCGCCGGAGCCGAAGCGGTGCTGGAAGACGATCGACGCGTACGGGTCGGCGTCGCCGCCCTTCTCCGCGGCCTCGATGGCGTCGTAGTCGGCCAGCGAGGGGCACGGGGGCTTCTCGCACCAGACCCACGCGCCGGCGCGGAGCGCGGCCACGGACTGCTCGCGGTGCACGGCCGGCGGGGTGCACAACACCACGAGGTCCGGGCGCACTTCGGCGAGCATCGCGTCGAGGTCCGTGGACGCGTACGGGATGGAGAACGAGTCGGCGAACGCGCGCACGGCGGTGCCGTCCACGTCGACCGCGGCCACGACCTCCGTCTTCCCCTCAGCGGCCAGCGTGCGCAGGGCGGGCAGGTGGCCGGCGCGCGCGATGCCTCCCGTGCCGACCACGGCCGTGCGCAGGGGGGCGTCCGAACGATGCGGAGACATACGGTCCCTCTCGTGAGACGAGCACAGCAAGCGCTTGCTATCGGTCGCGTCAACGGCAGGCGCTTGCCATCGGTTCCAACGTTGTAACCGCCCGGCGTCCGCAGGGTCAACCCTTCGTTCGAAAACAGCCGGAGCCCGTGGGGCCTGCTGACAGAAAGCGCGTGCGCGTGCATACTCTGGGGAGACTTCAGCGAAGGGCCGTCCGGTGGCAGCAGTGACACTCAAGGACGTGGCCGAGCGCGCGGGGGTGTCGATCAAAACGGTTTCCAACGTTGTACGCGACGCCCCGCGGGTGTCAGCGGCCACGCGGGAACGGGTGACGCGCGCCGTGCGCGAACTCGGCTACCGGCCCAACCCGTCGGCACGCCGGCTGCGTACGGGGCGCGGCGGCCTGATCGCCCTCGCCGTCCCGGAACTGACCACCCCGTACTTCGCCGACCTCGCCCACCACGTACGGACGGAGGCCACCGCGCTCGGCCTCACCGTACTGATCGAGGAGACGCTCCAGGACCCGACGGAGGAGCTGCGCCTGGCCACCGGGGTGGGCGCGTCGCTGCTCGACGGTGTGATCCTGTCGCCGCTGCACGTGACGGCCGCCGAACTCGCCCCCGTCGCCGATGCGTTCCCGCTGGTCCTCCTCGGCGAGCGCAGCTACGGGACGGAGCAGGTGGTCGCCGACCACGTGCTCATCGACAACGCGGCCGCGGCGCGTGACGCGACCGCGCACCTGGCCGGCCTCGGCCGGACGAGGATCGCCGCCATCGGCGCGGACAGGAAGGCGTCGGCGACGAGCCGCCAGCGTCTGGAGGGCTTCCAGCTGGCGCTGCACGGGGCGGGGCTGCGCTTCGACCCACGGCTGGCGCCGCCGGTCGAGGAGTTCGACCGGCGCGACGGCCTGCTGGCGATGCGCGCGCTCCTTGGCCTGCCCGCGGACGTACGGCCCGACGCGGTGTTCTGCTTCAGCGACACGCTGGCGGTCGGGGCGCTGCGTGCCGTGCACGAGGCGGGCCTGGCCGTGCCGGGAGACATCGCCCTGGCCGGTCTCGACGGGTCGCAGGAGGCCCTCTACAGCACGCCGTCCCTCACGACCGTCGTCCCCGACATGAGCGCCATCGCCTCCCTGGCCGTGAAGTGCCTGTCGGCCCGGATCCGTTCGGACAGACCCCTGCCGTTCGAGGTGCATGTGGCCCCGCACCGGCTCGAGGAGCGGGAGTCGACGGCCGGAGTGCGCCGCCCCTTGCAGGTCGGAGAACCGAACCGGTCAACTGCTGCCGTCACACGGTAGTGCCGGTGACGTGTGCGAGCGGCATCCACCGCCGTTGCGGCCTCTGGGGCGGCGGCCCCGGCCAACTCGCCGTCTCACAGCGGGTGAGCCGGGTTGCGTGATCGCCGCCGGGGGCACCGCTCAGGCGTCGAGGCTCGCGAAGAGGCTGTTGAGACCCTCCGCCAGCAGAGGGTGCGTGAAGATCGCGTCCGCCATGGCGGCGTACGGGAGCTTGCCCAGCATGGCGACCTGGACGATCGTCATGATCTCGCCCCCTTCCATGCCGAGCATGGCGGCTCCGAGGATCTGTTGGGTTTCCGCGTCGACGACGGCCTTCATGAAGCCGCGTGTCTCCCCGGCCTCAAGCGCCCGGATCACGCCGTTCATCGGCAGTTTCGCGACCCGGATCGAGCGCTTCTGCTCCCGGGCCTCCCGCTCGGTCATGCCGACGCGGCCCAACTGCGGGTCGATGAACACGGTGTACGGGACGACCCTGTCCCGCGTGCTGGTCTTCTCGCCACCGAGCAAGTTGGCGTGCAGGATGCGGTAGTCGTCGTAGGAAAGGTGGGTGAAGGCCGGTCCGCTTTTGACGTCCCCCATGGCGTAGACGCCGGGGACGGAGGTCTCCAGGTACTCGTCGACCTCGATGAAGCCGTTGTCGAGCACCCGGATGCCGGCTGCCGGCAGCGCGAGCGCCTCCGTGTTGGCGATACGGCCGACAGCCGACAAGAGGTGTGTGCCCTCGACCTGCCGCTCGCCGTCCGGTGTACGAACGGTCAGTCGCACCCCGCCGCCGTGCGCCTCCTCGACGTGGTCCGGCGTCGCGGAGGTCAGGACGGTTACGCCGTCCTCACGCAGGATGGCGGCGACCTCGTCGGAGACGTCGTCATCCTCCCTCATCAGCGGACGCGGGCCGGTCTGGACGATCGTGACCTCGCTCCCGAACCTGCGGAACATTTGGCCGAACTCCAGCCCGATGTAGCCCCCGCCGAGGATGAGCAGGTGCTCGGGGAGCGTGTCCAGCTCCATGATCGATGTTGAGTCCAGGATGGGGACGTTCTGAGCGCCGCTGAGCGCCGGCGGCCTGGGCCTCGCCCCCGTGTCGATGACGATCACCGGCGCGGTGACACCGCGCTTTCCGCCTTCCCGCAGTGCGATCTCGACCGTCTTGGGACCCGTGAAGCGAGCCTCCCCCTGAATCACGTCGAGCCCCTCTTTCTCCAGGCGGCTCACGTAGTTCTCCCGCGCCCCGGTGACCATCGCCCGCTTGCGCTCCCGCACAGCGGCGAGATCGACGGACACCGGACCGGTCCGCACGCCGTACTCCGCGCCACGCCTGGCCTGGTGGGCGAGGCGTGCGCTGGCGACCATCGTCTTGGTCGGGGTGCAGCCGACGTTCACACAGACTCCGCCGAGGTTGCCGCGCTCGACGAGCGCCACCCGCTTGCCCGCCTCCGCCAGATCACCCGGAAGGAACCGGCCACCCTGGCTGGTCCCGATCACCATCGCGTCGTATCTCTCGTCTGCCATGAAATGAATCGTAACGACACTGAATGTGACGAACCAGATGCTCTCCGCCGCAGTCGGGGGAACCTCCGCCTCCGAAGCCGGGATGAGGCCGCACTACGTGAGCGGCTGGGGCGCGTGCCGGGGAGAGTGCTCTCTGACTACGGGCGCCACCGTCCGGGTGCCCGGACGGGCCGGCGCGTGGCCGCCGATCACCTGTGCTCGGGATTGTCGAAGTCACGGCGGCAGCCGGCGTCCCAGGTCGCGCGCTGATTGCCGTACGCGGGAATGCCGCCGACGTCCTTGAGGAGCCGCGCCAGATGGAGCAGGTTCCATGTCATGAAGGCGGTGTTGCGGTTGGTGAAGTCGTTCGCCGGCCCACCCGAACCAGGGTCCAGGTACGAGGGGCCAGGGCCCGCCTCCCCGACCCATCCCGCGTCCGCCTGGGGCGGAATGGTGTAGCCGAGGTGCTGCAGGCTGTAGAGGATATTCATGGCACAGTGCTTGGCGCCGTCCTCGTTGCCAGTGATCAGGCAACCCCCCACACGTCCGTAGTAGGCATACTGGCCTGCTTCGTTGAGAAGGCTCGAGCACGCGTACAGCCGTTCGATCACCCGCTTCATGACAGAGCTGTTGTCACCCAGCCAGACCGGTCCCGCCAGGACCAGGACGTCTGCCTCCAACACACGCTCGTACAGCACTGGCCACTCGTCCGTCTGCCGGCCGTGCTCGGTCATGTCGGGCCACACCCCGGTCGCGATGTCGTGATCGACGGCCCGTACGACATCGACCGCGACACCCTGACCGGCCATGATAGCCGCGCTGCGGTCGATGAGCCCCTGTGTGTTGCTCCGCTCGGGCGACCGCTTGAGCGTGCAGTTGAACACAAGGGCGCGCAGATCACCGTACTGGGCAGGCGGCATGTCGCCGCCTGTGGGCTGGGCGGTCACCGGCGTCTCCTCCTCGGGGTTCACCACCGTGCCCGGCACCGCGGGCACGGATCTGACCATCGTGCGGGCCCGGTGGTTGCCCTGCCGGCACGACACGGCGATCCGGCGAGAGCTTCCCCGGCCGCACCTGCGACACCTCGGGCCGTGCCCTGCCACGTCGCGGAGGAGTCTCCCCCGCCATCCTCATGATCGGGAGGGCCGCGAGAAGCCTTCGCCGAAGGGTGACCGTCGAGCCGGCCGCTCGGAGCCTTCGCTCCTGAGACAACGCCACGAGTTTGCATATGACGTGTTATTCGAAGCTCTTGCTCTTCCGTGTCTCGCAGGGCAGGCACCTCTCCAGGTGCGGAAAGGCCTGGAGGCGTTCCCCGTCGATCGCATCGCCGCATTGGACGCAGTAGCCGTAGCCGCCGGCCCGCAGTCGAGCGAGAGCCGCTTCGACACGAGTCAGGAGCCCGCGCGCCCGGTCCGTCTCCGCGAGATGTGCCGCCAAGGCCTCCGTGACCGAGCCGGCGTCCCCGGCGTCCAGGAGGCAGTCAGCTTGCAACTCCTTCTCCCGCGTCGAGGCGTCGGCGAGGCGAAGGCGAAGTGCGGCTGCTTCCGCGGTGAGCCGGCGGTGCACAGCCTCGGTGTCAGGCGGAGGAGTCGAGTCGGCCGATCGGTCGTCGTCCACGTGCTTGCCTTCCTCACGATTCCGGTACGGCCCCGTTCCCGGCGCTCCATGTCGTCCGGCTGCCGATCGATCAAGGATTCCGGCGGTCGCAGGGAGGGTAGTGTGCCCCGCTCAGGCATACTCTCCTTGACTGTACGTGGAGGGCGGCATGTAACAGGTCGCGAGTGCGCGGAGGTGCAACGTATGGACACGAGCGAACGTCTGTCCGCGCTGGCCCGACGAGTGGGTGCCGCCGATGTCGTGGACGCCATGGGCCGCCTCCACAAGCACCGGAGTCACATC
>NZ_JOFZ01000004.1 GCF_000721265.1 Streptomyces sp. NRRL F-5126
ATGGTACTGCAGGGGGGACCCTGTGGGAGAGTAGGACGCCGCCGAACAATACGTTGCAGGACCGGGGAGGCCCGCACCATCTGGTGCGGGCCTTTTCGCGTTCTCGGCGAGGGCCGGCCCACCCCGGTCGCCCAGGGCGTTCACCCGTACAGGTAGGGTCAGGAGGCATCGTCGGCTCATTCGCACAGGAGGCCCCCGGGTGGAGGTCCAGGAGACCCGTGTCCAGACGAACCGGGTACTCACCATCCCCAACATCCTCTCCATGGCCCGCCTGGTCGGCGTGCCGGTGTTCCTGTGGCTGATCCTGCGCCCCGAGTTCGGGCAGTCCAAGGCCGACGGCTGGGCGCTGCTCGTGCTGGCGTTCAGCGGCATCAGCGACTACCTCGACGGCAAGCTCGCCCGGCGCTGGAACCAGATCAGCAGCCTCGGGCGGCTCCTCGACCCCGCCGCCGACCGGCTGTACATCCTTTCCACCCTCGTCGGACTCACCTGGCGCGAGATCCTGCCCCTGTGGCTCACAGCCGTCCTATTGGCGCGGGAGCTCATGCTCCTCGTCATGGTGGGCATTCTCCGCAGGCACGGCTATCCGCCTCCCCAGGTGAACTTCCTCGGCAAGGCGGCTACCTTCAACCTGATGTACGCGTTCCCGCTACTGCTGCTCAGTGACGGAAGCGGGTGGCTCGCGTCACTCGCCGAAGTTTTCGGATGGGCGTTCGCAGGATGGGGTACAACCCTGTACTGGTGGGCAGGGATCCTCTATGTGGTTCAGGTCCGCCGGCTTGTCAGCGCCGACGCTGTGACTGATTGACCCGTCGTCGTGCCTTGCAGCGTTGCAAGGCCGCTTGCCTGGTCTCAGGTCTTTCTGTCAGGACGGGTGTGGTCGGCGAGACCGTCTCTTGAGGAGGACGCTTCCGACATGAAGGCCGTCGTAATGGCCGGTGGTGAAGGTACTCGGCTTCGCCCCATGACCTCCAGCATGCCCAAGCCGCTCCTGCCGGTGGTGAACCGGCCGATCATGGAGCACGTGCTGAGGTTGCTCAAGCGCCATGGATTGACCGAGACCGTGGTGACCGTGCAGTTCCTGGCTTCGCTCGTCCGGAATTATTTCGGCGACGGCGAGGAACTCGGCATGGAACTCACCTATGCCAATGAGGAAAAGCCGCTCGGCACGGCCGGAAGCGTCAAGAACGCGGAAGAGGCACTCAAGGACGACGCGTTCCTGGTGATCTCGGGCGACGCCCTCACTGATTTCGACCTCACGGACCTCATCGAGTTCCACAAAGAGAAGGGCGCTCTCGTCACGGTGTGCCTGACGCGTGTGCCGAATCCGCTGGAATTCGGCATCACCATCGTGGACGAAGAGGGCAAGGTCGAGCGTTTTCTGGAAAAGCCCACCTGGGGTCAGGTCTTCTCCGACACCGTGAACACCGGGATCTACGTCATGGAGCCCGAGGTCTTCGACTACGTCGAGGCCGACGCGTCCGTCGACTGGTCGGGCGACGTCTTCCCGCAGCTGATGAAGGAGGGCAAGCCGGTCTACGGCTACATCGCCGAGGGCTACTGGGAGGACGTCGGCACCCACGAGAGCTACCAGAAGGCCCAGGCCGACGTGCTCGAGGGCAAGGTCGACGTGGAGATCGACGGCTTCGAGATCTCGCCCGGCGTCTGGATGGCCGAGGGCGCCGAGGTGCACCCCGACGCGGTGCTGCGCGGTCCGCTGTACATCGGCGACTACGCGAAGGTCGAAGCGGACGTCGAGATGCGCGAGCACACGGTGATCGGCTCCAATGTGGTCGTGAAGGAAGGCGCCTTCCTGCACAGGACGGTCATCCACGACAACGTCTACCTCGGCACCCACTGCAACCTGCGCGGCTGCGTCATCGGCAAGAACACCGACGTGATGCGGGCAGCCAGGATCGAGGACGGCGCTGTCATCGGGGACGAGTGCCTGGTCGGCGAGGAGTCGATCATCCAGGGCAACGTCCGCGTCTACCCGTTCAAGACGGTCGAGGCGGGCGCGTTCGTCAACACGTCGGTGATCTGGGAGTCCCGAGGACAGGCGAACCTGTTCGGCGCGCGCGGCGTCTCCGGGATCCTGAACGTCGAGATCACCCCCGAGCTCGCCGTACGGCTCGCCGGCGCGTACGCCACGACGCTGAAGAAGGGCTCCACCGTCACGACGGCGCGTGACCACTCCCGTGGCGCCCGTGCGCTCAAGCGCGCCGTCATCTCGTCCCTGCAGTCGAGCGCCATCGACGTGCGCGACCTGGAGAACGTGCCGCTGCCCGTGGCGCGCCAGCAGACCGCGCGCGGCAGCGCGGGCGGCATCATGATCCGTACCACGCCCGGCGTGCCCGACTCCGTGGACATCATGTTCTTCGACGAGCGCGGCTCCGACCTCTCGCAGGCAGGGCAGCGCAAGCTCGACCGCGTCTACGCGCGCCAGGAGTACCGCAGGGCGTTCCCCGGCGAGATCGGCGACCTGCAGTTCCCGTCGAGCGTGTACGACTCGTACACGGGCGCGCTGCTGCGCAGCGTGGACACGGACGGAATCGCCGAGGCCAACCTGAAGGTCGTGGTCGACGCCTCGAACGGCAGCGCGGGTCTCGTCCTGCCCAGCCTGCTCGGCAGGCTCGGGGTGGACTCGCTGACGATCAACCCGGGGCTCGACGAGTCCCGGCCGACGGAGACGCCCGAGTCACGCAGGTCGGGGCTCGTGCGGCTCGGGGAGATCGTGTCCTCGGCGCGTGCGGCCTTCGGCGTGCGGTTCGACCCGGTGGGCGAGCGGCTTTCGCTCGTCGACGAGCGCGGCCGCATCGTCGAGGACGACAGGGCGCTGCTCGTCCTGCTCGACCTGGTGGCCGCCGAGCGGCGCAGCGGGCGCGTGGCGCTGCCCGTCACGACGACGCGCATCGCCGAGCAGGTGGCCGCCTACCACGGGACCCAGGTGGAGTGGACGACGACGTCGCCCGACGACCTGACGCGCGTCGGCCGCGAGGAGACCACCATCTTCGGTGGCGACGGACGCGGCGCGTTCCTCGTACCGGAGTTCAGCAGCGTGCTGGACGCCTCGGCGGCGTTCGTGCGCCTGATCGGCCTGGTCGCCCGTACGCAGCTCACGCTCAGCCAGATCGACGCCCGCATTCCGCGGGCGCACGTGCTGCGCCGCGACCTCGCGACGCCGTGGGCCGTCAAGGGCCTTGTGATGCGTACGGTCGTGGAGGCCGCGGGTGACCGGCAGGTCGACACCACGGACGGGGTGCGCGTGGTCGAGGCCGACGGGCGCTGGGTGATGGTGCTGCCCGACCCGGCGGAGGCCGTGACGCATCTGTGGGCCGAGGGTCCGGACGACGCCTCGGCGCAGGCGCTGCTCGACGAGTGGTCGACGATCGTGGACGGCGCCGGGCACTGACCCGCCCGCCCGCAGGCGGTTGCCGGGCGGCTCCGGACCATGTGAGCGCACGTCGTCCGGGGCCGTTCGGTGGAGACCGTCACGACGTGCGACGATGTGCGGCATGCCGCAGCAGTCCCCCACACGGAGCAGCGCCGCGGGGCGTGCACGCCCCGACGCGTCCATGTCGCTGCTGACCAACGTGATGGACCACGCCCTGGACGACGGGTACGCCGAGGCGTCCGCCCGCAGGACGTCAGGGGCAGGCGGCCTGCCGCGCGGCGTGCGGGGCAGGCTGTGGCTCGGGGCCGGGCTGGTACTTGCCGCGCTCGTGGTGACGCTCGGGGCGGCACAGGCGCACCATGCGGCGCCCGTCGTGGCCAAGGAGCGGCAGGAGCTGATCGACCGGGTCGGCAGCGAGACGGCCCACGCGGACGACCTGGAGCACGATGTCGACGGCCTGCGCCGGGACGTCGCCCACCGCCAGCAGGCGGCGCTGCGCCAACCCGGGGGAGGCCGTACCCCGTTGGTCTCCGTGCTGGCGGGCGCCACCGATGTGCGCGGACCCGGCGTGAAGCTCGTCGTGGACGACGCGAAGGACACCGAGACCGGCGGCGGCGCGAACCCGCGGGAGAACGCGGACTTCTCCGACACGGGGCGGGTGCGCGACCGCGACATGCAGCGCGTCGTCAACGGGCTGTGGGCGGCGGGCGCGGAGGCCGTCTGCGTCAACGGCCAGCGGCTCACGGCGCTTTCGGCCATCCGCGCGGCGGGTGACGCCATACTGGTCGACAACAGGCCGCTGGCGCCGCCCTACACGGTGCTCGCCGTGGGGGACGGCAGGAAGCTGGCGGCGAGGTTCAAGGGCGGCGCCGACGGCGCGTATCTGGACACGCTCAAGAGCGACTTCGGTATCCGGGTGTCCCTGTCCACGCAGGACGACGTGCGGCTACCGGCCGCGCCGAGCCTGGTGCTGCGCGCTGCCAGGCCGCTCGGGACCGCAACAGGGAAGACAGAAGAGGGCACATCGTGATCGCCGTACTTGGCCTCGTCGTCGGAGTCGTGGTCGGGCTGTTCGTCAGGCCCGAGGTTCCCGCGGTGGTCGAGCCGTACCTGCCCATCGCCGTCGTCGCCGCGCTCGACGCGGTCTTCGGCGGTCTGCGCGCCATGCTCGACGGAATCTTCGTCGACAAGGTCTTCGTCGTGTCGTTCCTGTCGAACGTCGTGGTGGCCGCGCTCATCGTGTTCCTCGGCGACAAGCTCGGCGTGGGTGCCCAGCTGTCCACCGGTGTCGTCGTGGTCCTCGGCATCAGGATCTTCTCCAACGCCGCGGCGATCCGCCGGCACATCTTCCGGGCGTGACGCCGATGAGTGCGCCTCACATCCCCGAAGGACCTGACTCCCCGCGGCCTGACGCCCGGAGGGGCGCCGAGGCGGGTACGGACGGCAGGCCGCGCCTCACCGGACGGCAGCGGCTGGCGGCGGGCCTCTGGCCGCCGCGCGTCACCCGTGCCCAACTGACGGTCGCCGTTCTGCTCTTCGTGCTGGGCCTCGGACTGGCCGTCCAGGTCAGGTCGCACAGCGACAACAGCGCGCTGCGCGGGGCACGCCAGGAGGATCTTGTCCGTATCCTCGATGAACTGGACAACCGAACCCAGCGTCTTGAGGACGAGAAGCAGGATCTCGTGGACCAGCGCACGGGACTGGAGAACAGCTCCGACCGGGCGGAGGAGGCCCGCAAGCAGACACGTGAGAAGGAGCAGCAGTTGGGCATCCTCGCAGGGACCACGGGAGCGCAGGGGCCCGGCATCACGCTCACGGTGAGCGACCCGCACCACGCGGTGGGTTCCGACATGCTGCTCGACGCCGTGCAGGAACTGCGCGCTGCGGGCGCGGAGGCCATCGAGGTCAACGGCGTGCGCGTGGTCGCGGATACGGATTTCACCGGAACGGGAGGCAGTATTCAGGTGGACGGCAAGGCGGTGTCGTCGCCGTACCGCTTCACGGCGATCGGCCGGCCGCAGGACCTGAAGCCGGCGCTCGGCATCCCAGGCGGCGTGGTGCAGACGCTGGAGAAGGAGCAGGCCACGGCCACGGTGACCGGCTCGGACCAGGTCGTCGTGGACGCCTTGCGACCGGCGAAGCGGCCTGACTACGCTCGGTCGTCCTCCCGGTGAGCCGCGAGTGCATGTGGGAGGTTCGCTACGGGCAGGAGGTTGCGGGGGGTCGACGCATGATGAGCGCGATGTGTGGTGGAAACTGTTCGTTGTGTACGGACGCTGTCAAGATGTCCGGGTCGGCAGGCATGTTCAGTGATATGTCGTCCTGCCCCACGGGCGGGTCTGTTTCGGTCAAGGGGAATCGCCCGTGAAGTTGTTTGCGAAGTTGTTCGGCAGGAGCTCCCGCGAAGAGGGCGGCAACGCCCGCCATCGCGCGGCGCGGCAGGCGCAGGGCGAGGGCGAGGAGCGGGGCGGTGACCGCCCGCTCTTCCGCGACCAGGTGGGCGGTCAGGAGCGGGGCGCGGACGGCGGCCACGGCGCGTCGCCGGTTGACCCCGCTGGGCAAGGGCGCATAGGTTTCGGGGAACCGTCAACCTCAAGTACGGGTGGAGACTTTCCCACCGCCTCGTTCGCGACCGACCCACGGGCGGGGCAGCCACGGCAGGAGGACCCCGCCATGTCGGCCCTGGTTTGTTCGAGATGCGGCCACCGCAACGCCGAATCCAGCAGGTTCTGCTCCAACTGCGGCGCACCGCTGCGGGCCGGCGCTCCGGCCGAGCGCGCCGCGGAGACGACGTCCACCATCTCCATCTCCGGACTTGAGGCCTACGATCCGGAGTCCACGGGCCAGACGCAGCTGCCCACGCTGAGCCCGGAGGCGCAGGCCGCCGTCGAGGCGCTGCCGTTCGGTTCGGCGCTGCTCATCGTGCGCCGCGGACCCAACTCGGGCAGCCGCTTCCTGCTGGACGGCGAGTTGACGACGGCGGGGCGCCACCCGCAGAGCGACATCTTCCTGGACGACGTGACGGTGTCGCGCCGGCACGTGGAATTCCGCAGAGGGGCGGACGGCCTGTTCACCGTCTCCGACGTGGGCAGCCTCAACGGCACCTACGTCAACCGTGAGCGGATCGACTCGGTCCTGCTGGCGACCGGCGACGAGGTCCAGATCGGCAAGTACCGGCTGGTCTTCTACGCGAGCCAGCGGGGCGCGTGACCCGGAGAGGGGCCATGCCGCCCACACCTGAGGGCGGTGCCGGCCACGGCACCGCCCGTGCGGGGGAGCAGGTCGTCAGCATCGGGGCCGTGCTGGGGAGGCTGCGTGACGAGTTCCCCGAGGTCACCATCTCGAAGATCCGCTTCCTCGAGGCGGAGGGCCTTGTGGAGCCGCGCAGGACGCCGTCCGGCTACCGCAAGTTCTCCCCGGGCGACGTGGAGCGTCTCGCGCTGGTGCTGCGCATGCAGCGCGACCACTACCTGCCGCTGAAGGTCATCAAGGAGCACCTGGAGGCGCTGGGCCGCGGCGAGCGGGTGGCGCTGCCGGGTCCCCAGCGCGACCGCGACGGCGACTGGCCGGCGCCCCCGGCGGCGGCCGTCGAGGAGCCGACGGCGGCTCGTGTCGGGCGCGCCGAGCTGCTGGCCGCGCTGGGTGTGGCGGAGCGCGAACTCGCCGAGTGGGAGTCGTACGGCCTGGTGGCCGCGGGTCCTGACGGCGCCTACGACGCGGACTCCGTGTCCGTGGCCAGGCTGGTGGCGGATCTCGGACGCTTCGGGCTCGAACCGCGCCACCTGCGGGTCATGAAAGCGGCCGCTGAGCGCGAGGCCGGGCTCGTCGAGCAGGTGGTCGCGCCGCTGCGCAGGCACCGCAATCCGCAGACCAGGGCCCATGCGGAGGCCACGACGCGGGAGCTGGCGGGGCTGTCGGTCCGGCTCCACGCGGCACTGGTCAAGACGGCGCTGAGCGGACGGTCGCACTGATCCGGCCGGTGCCCGACTACCCAAACCTGCCGGGCACGTCCTAGGGTTGCTGTGTGAACGAGCTCGACGTTGTGGGTGTCCGGGTGGAAATGCCCTCCAACCAGCCGATCGTGCTCCTGCGCGAAGTGGGAGGCGACCGCTACCTCCCCATCTGGATCGGACCTGGGGAGGCGACCGCCATTGCCTTCGCCCAGCAGGGCATGGCGCCGGCGAGACCGCTGACGCACGACCTGTTCAAGGATGTCCTCGAAGCGGTGGGCCAGGAGCTCACGGAAGTGCGCATCACGGACCTCCGCGAGGGCGTGTTCTACGCGGAGCTGGTCTTCGCCAGCGGGGTCGAGGTGAGCGCGCGGCCGTCCGACGCCATAGCGCTGGCCCTGCGCACGGGGACGCCGATCTACGGCAGCGACGGCGTGCTGGACGACGCCGGTATCGCGATCCCCGACGAGCAGGAGGACGAGGTGGAGAAGTTCCGCGAGTTCCTCGACCAGATCTCGCCGGAGGACTTCGGGACCAACAGCCAGTGAGGCCGCCGGGGGCGGGATCGGCGCCGCTCCACGGCCCGTCCACACCCGGGCAAATCCACGACCTTTCCCTGTTTCTGGGCACGCTAAACCACCCTCAGGGTGATTATCACTCGGCGTGGCGAGTGCGGCGATCGTTGACGCACCCCGGGTGACTGCCTACCTTCGTGAAGGCAGGTCAAGGACGGAGGTCGGCGTGAGAAGCAGCGGCGACGGTACGGCGGTCAGCCCGTACCGGCTTCACGGCAGTTCGGTCGGCCCCACCCACGAGGGTGTCGGCTACCGGGGACCGACGGCCTGCGCGGCGGCGGGGATCACCTACCGCCAGCTGGACTACTGGGCGCGCACCGGGCTCGTGGAGCCGAGCGTCAGGCCCGCTTACGGCTCCGGTACGCAGCGGCTCTACAGCTTCCGCGACGTCGTCGTGCTGAAGATCGTCAAGCGGTTCCTCGACACGGGCGTGGCCCTGCAGAACATCCGTGCCGCGGTACAGCACCTGAGGGACCGCGGCTTCCAGGACCTCGACCGCATGACCCTCATGTGCGACGGCGCGACCGTCCACGAGTGCACGTCGCCCGACGAGGTCGTCTCGCTGCTCCAGTGCGGCCAGGGCGTCTTCGGCATCGCGGTCGGCGTGGTGTGGCGTGACGTCGAGTGCGCGCTCTCCCAGCTCCACGGAGAGCGGATCGACACCGGCGAGACGCTCGTCGGCAACAACCCCGCCGACGAACTCGCGCGGCGCCGCCGCGACCGGGCGGTCTGAGCCGTAGCCGTAGCGGCCGCGGAGTCTGCGGCCTGCGAAGGCGCGACTGTCAGACCCTTGCGGCAGCATCGAGGACATGAGACGCGCGCCGACCATCCTCCACCTGGACATGGACGCGTTCTATGCCTCGGTCGAGCAGGCGTCGAAGCCGAGCCTGCGGGGCAAGCCCGTGGTCGTCGGCGGGCTCGGTCCGCGCGGGGTCGTCGCGACGGCCTCGTACGAGGCGCGCAGGTTCGGTGTCCACTCGGCGATGCCGATGGCGCAGGCCAGGCGGCTCGCCCCGCACGCGGCGTACCTCGTGCCGCGGTTCCAGTTCTACCGCGCGATAAGCGGCCAGGTGATGGAGCTGCTCGGACGGCTGTCACCGCTGGTGGAACCCCTCAGCCTGGACGAGGCGTTCGTCGACCTGGAGGCGGGCGGCACGGCCTTCGACGCGGCGGCGGCGCGGACCACCGGGGAGCGGCTGCGCGCGGACATCAGGGCGGTGACGGGGCTGAGCGGTTCCGTGGGGCTCGCCGGCTCCAAGATGCTCGCGAAGATCGGCTCCGAGGGCGCCAAGCCGGACGGCCTGCTGCTGATCGAGCCCGGCACCGAGCGCGATCTGCTCGGGCCCATGCCCGTGCGGACCCTGCCGGGCGTGGGGCCCGCGACGGGGGACCACCTGCGGCGCGCCGGGATGACGACCGTCGCCCACCTCGCTCAGGCGGGGGAGGACGAGCTGGTGCGGCTCGTCGGCAGGGCGCACGGGCTGTCCCTGTACCGGATGGCGCTCGGTCTTGACGACCGGCCCGTCGTCTCGGACCGGGACGCGAAGTCGGTGTCCGTCGAGGACACCTTCGACGTCGACCTGCACGACAGGGTGCGGGTGCGCGCCGAGGTGGACCGGCTCGCCGACCGGTGCGTTCAGCGGCTGCGCGAGGCCGGACGCTCCGGGCGGACGGTCGTGCTGAAGGTGCGCCGCTACGATTTCTCGACCCTCACGCGCTCGGAGACGCTGCGCGGGCCCACGGACGACGGAGCGGTGGTGCGGGAGGCCGCGGGGCGGCTGCTCGACGCGGTGGACACGACGGGCGGCGTGCGGCTGCTCGGCGTGGGGGTGACGGGCCTCGCCGACTACACGCAGGAGGACCTCTTCGCCCAGTCGGGGACGGGCGCCGTGACGGAAGCCGTCGTCCAGGACGAGCCCTCGGCGGCGCCGGAGCCGCCACCGGACGCACCGCCACCGGACACGCCGCCCCCGGACACGGCCGGGGCAGCGCCGCGCCGCTACCCGGCCGGCCACGACGTACGGCACGCGTCGTTCGGCGCCGGTTGGGTGCAGGGCAGCGGGGCGCGGCGGGTGACGGTGCGCTTCGAGCAGCCCGGTTCCGCGGTGGGGCGTGTGCGGACGTTCTGGCTTGACGACCCCGATCTGGAGTCGTCGGACCCGCTGCCGCTGATACCGGGGGACTGATCTGCGCAAGGCGCCTGGGCCATGTAGGCCCCGCGCGCCCTCAGTCGTCGTGGCCCGCCACGCTGCCGAAGTCGCGTTCCGCGTCCTTGTCCGTCATGGACGCGGGCGGCTCGGGCGGCCCGGCCGCGGGCAGCGCGAGTCCGTAGTGGTGGTAGAGCTGGAGTTCCTGCTCGGGCGAGAGATGGCGCCCCACCCCGAAGTCGGGCGCTTCCTTGATCAGCGCGCGTTCGAAGGGGATCCGCAGCGTGTCGCCTACCAGGGCGCTCGGCGCCAGCGGGACGAACGCGTCCCTGCTGAACAGCCCCGTGCGGACGGCGGCCCACTCCGGGACGCCGGTCGCGTCGTCCAGGTACACCTCGTCGACCGTGCCGATCCTGTGCCCCTCGCGGTCGAGCGCCTTGCGGCCGATCAGGCTGCGCGGATCGATGTCTGTCTCCACGGTCCCTCCAACAGGTCGCAACTGCTCGCAACTGCTCCTGAATACTACGAAACGGCACTTCCGCGGGTGCGTCCACTCGGCGTCTCGCACCGTGGACCGCCGCCTTCGGCCGGAAATCCCCTTCCGGACCCCCGCTGGTAGGCTGGCAGGCGGCCACTGACCCCGCGCGGGAGAGTCCCCCGGCAGCCCGCCGGAGGCGCCGAAGGAGCAAATCCTCCCCGGAATCTCTCAGGCACCCGTACCGCACGGACGAGGTCACTCTGGAAAGCAGGACGGACGCGACGGCATCCGCCCTCACCGACGGTGAAAACCGGACCGCTCACGTCGCGGACCGGTGAAGCTCTCAGGTCCATGACAGAGGGGGAGGCCGTCCGGGTGCCACTGCCGAGTGGCACCCCACGCAGGTCGCGTCGACCAGGAGGCCTCCGCACATGACCGCCCACCGCATGACGCTCGCACAGCTGGAGCGCGGCACCCCCTTCGAGCACCGCCACATCGGACCCGACGCCGCCGCCCAGGCCAAGATGCTGGCCCACGTCGGCTACGGCTCGCTGGACGAGCTGACCGCGGCCGCCGTGCCCGACGTGATCAAGAGCGCCGAGGCCCTGAACCTGCCGGAGGCGCGCACCGAGGCCGAGGTGCTGGCCGAACTGAGGTCGCTCGCCGACCGCAACCAGGTGCTCGCCCCGATGATCGGCCTCGGCTACTACGGCACGTACACCCCGCCGGTGATCCTCCGCAACGTGCTGGAGAACCCCGCCTGGTACACCGCGTACACGCCGTACCAGCCCGAGATCTCCCAGGGCCGCCTCGAGGCGCTGCTGAACTTCCAGACGATGGTCGCCGACCTGACGGGGCTGCCCACCTCCGGTGCGTCGCTGCTGGACGAGGGCACGGCGGCCGCCGAGGCGATGGCGCTCGCGCGGCGAGTCGGCAAGGTCAAGGAGGGCGTCTTCCTGGTCGACGCCGACACCCTGCCGCAGACCGTCGCCGTCATCCGCACCCGCGCGGAACCGGCCGGTGTCGAGGTCGTCGTCGCGGATCTGAGCGAGGGCATCCCCGCTGACGTCGCCGAGCGCGGCGTCTTCGGCGTCCTGCTGCAGTACCCGGGCGCCTCGGGTGCCGTCCGCGACCCGCGCCCCGTGATCGAGCGGGCGCACGAACTCGGCGCGGTCGTCACGGTCGCCGCCGACCTGCTCGCGCTCACCCTGCTCACGCCGCCCGGCGACCTCGGCGCGGACATCGCCGTCGGCACCACGCAGCGCTTCGGCGTCCCCATGGGCTTCGGCGGCCCGCACGCCGGCTACATGGCCGTCCGCGACCGGTTCGCGCGCAGCCTGCCGGGACGCCTCGTGGGCGTCTCCGTGGACGCCGATGGGACCAAGGCGTACCGGCTCGCCCTGCAGACCCGCGAGCAGCACATCCGCCGCGAGAAGGCCACCAGCAACATCTGCACCGCGCAGGTGCTGCTCGCCGTCATGGCCGGCATGTACGCCGTCTACCACGGGCCCGAGGGCCTGCGGGACATCGCGCGCCGCACCCACAGGTACGCGTCCGTCCTCGCGGCGGGGCTGCGGGCCGGCGGCGCCGAGATCACCGAGGCCGCCTACTTCGACACGATCACCGTGCGCGTGCCGGGCAGGGCGGCGGAGATCGTCGCCGACGCACGCGAGGGCGGCGTCAACCTCCGCCTGGTCGACGGCGACCACGTCTCGATCGCCTGTGACGAGACCACGGGGCGCGCCCAGCTCGCCGCCGTGTGGGCCGCCTTCGGCGTGCACGCCGACATCGAGGCCCTGGACGGGCAGGCCGCCGACGCGCTGCCGGGCAACCTGCTGCGTGACGACGAGTTCCTGACCCACCCCGTCTTCCACCAGCACCGCTCCGAGACGGCCATGCTGCGCTACCTGCGCCGCCTGTCCGACCGGGACTACGCGCTCGACCGCGGCATGATCCCGCTCGGCTCCTGCACGATGAAGCTCAACGGCACCACCGAGATGGAGCCGATCACCTGGCCGGAGTTCGGCGCACTGCACCCCTTCGCGCCCGCCGAGCAGGCGCAGGGCTACCTCACGCTCATCCGCGAGCTGGAGGAGCGCCTCGCCGAGGTCACCGGCTACGACGCGGTCTCCCTCCAGCCGAACGCGGGTTCGCAGGGTGAGCTCGCCGGCCTCCTCGCCGTGCGCGCCTACCACCGCGCGAACGGCGACACCGGCCGCACGGTCTGCCTGATCCCGTCCTCCGCGCACGGCACCAACGCGGCGAGCGCCGTGATGGCGGGCATGAAGGTCGTCGTCGTGAGGACCAGCGACTCCGGTGACGTCGACGTCGACGACCTGCACGCGAAGATCGAGCAGTACGGCGGCGAGCTGGCCGTCCTCATGGTCACCTACCCGTCCACGCACGGCGTGTTCGAGGAGCAGATCGGCGACATCTGCGCGGCGGTGCACGACGCCGGCGGCCAGGTGTACGTGGACGGCGCCAACCTCAACGCCCTCGTCGGCCTCGCCAAGCCGGGCCGCTTCGGGTCGGACGTCTCGCACCTGAACCTGCACAAGACGTTCTGCATCCCGCACGGCGGCGGAGGCCCCGGCGTGGGCCCGATCGGCGTGCGCGCGCACCTCGCGCCCCACCTGCCGAACCACCCGCTGCAGCCCGCGGCGGGCCCCGACACGGGTGTGGGCCCCGTCTCGGCGGCGCCCTGGGGCTCGGCCGGGATCCTGCCGATCTCGTGGGCGTACGTGCGGCTGATGGGCGGGGAGGGCCTGGCCCGCGCCACGCAGGTCGCGGTGCTGGCCGCCAACTACGTCGCGAAGCGGCTCGAACCGCACTACCCGGTGCTCTACACCGGCCCCGCCGGGCTGGTCGCGCACGAGTGCATCGTCGACCTGCGGCCGCTGACCAAGGCCACCGGCGTCACCGTCGACGACATCGCCAAGCGCCTCATCGACTACGGTTTCCACGCGCCGACCATGTCGTTCCCCGTCGCCGGCACGCTGATGATCGAGCCGACCGAGAGTGAGGACCTCGCCGAGCTCGACCGGTTCTGTGCGGCCATGATCGCGATCCGCGCGGAGATCGAGAAGGTGGCGTCCGGCGAGTGGCCCGCCGACGACAACCCGCTGCGCAACGCGCCGCACACCGCGGCCGCGCTGGGCGGCGACTGGGAGCACCCCTACGGCAGGGACGAGGCCGTCTTCCCGGCCGGCGTCTCCGCGGCCGACAAGTACTGGCCGCCGGTACGGCGCATCGACGGGGCCTTCGGCGACCGCAACCTGGTCTGCTCGTGCCCCCCGCTCGACGCGTACGACCACTGAGCCGAGCGGCGGCCGCCGCCTGCGACTGACGGCGAGGGGCCCCGGGCCGGAGACGCGAACTCCGGGCCGGGGCCCCTCGCCGTGCCGCGTCAGGCCGCCGTGACGATCCGATCGGTACGCGCGGACCTGTGCGGGCCGATCACCTGCCCGTCCGGCAGCAGTTCACCCGTGTCCTCGAACAGCACGACGCCGTTGCACAGCAGACTCCAGCCCTGTTCGGGGTGGCTCGCCACCGGGCGGGCCGCCTCGCGGTCGGCGGAGTCGGAGGTCGGACAGGCTGGCTGGTGCTGGCACATGTGCGGGTTCTTTCGCTGCGTTGAGGTGGCTGCCGGGCGCCGCTGCTGCGACCGCCCGCCCTGCGTGGAATCCATGGCGTCCCCCGTCCTTCGTTGTCCGGACCCAGTGTTCTCCTCCGGGGAGCGATCCGGGGGTATTTCACCGCAGTACGTTGCCGGGGAACCAGAACGGGGCGGCGGACGGGCGCGCCGTCACCCGGCGGGACGGACGGCCCAACTTACCGCTCCAGCACTATGGTTGGCGAACCGTGACCCGGGCGTGCCGGCGACCGGGTCGCGGCGGCCGCCTTGGCGGCACGCGAAAGCGCCCCGCGGCCTGGGCCGCGGGGCGGGCG
This sequence comes from Streptomyces sp. NRRL F-5126, assembly GCF_000721265.1. Classification (GTDB taxonomy): domain Bacteria; phylum Actinomycetota; class Actinomycetes; order Streptomycetales; family Streptomycetaceae; genus Streptomyces. The sequence goes on from NZ_JOFZ01000004.1 coordinate 14,493, forward strand.
GGTCGCGCTGTGCCGCGCGTCAGACGGGCGTGCCGAGCAGGTGCGGCGGTACGGGAGCGAGCCGCAGGCCGATCACGGGCAGCAGTTCCGTGGCATGGTGCGGCCGGTGCGCCGCGAATCCGGGAGGTGCGGGTGCCAGCGGCACCAGCAGGTCATCGGGGCGGACCCCGCCGGCGGCGGGGTCGGCGGCCGCGTCGCCGTGCAGCCACAGCGTCAGCATGTACAGGCCGGGAACGGACAGCAGGCGCGGCTGGTAGGACGTCTGGAGCGCTTCCGCCTGGCGCAGGGCGCGCTCCGTCGCCGTCACGTAGGGGCCCTCGAAGAACCGGGAGAAGGCCCAGCCGTCGGCAGTGAGCACGGTGTCGGCAGCTGCCACCGGGCGGTCGCCCGCGTGGATGACGAACCGCCAGCCCGTCAGGCGGGTGCCCGGCGCGTTCCGCGCGCCGCCGAGTCCGGCCGGCGTGTCCAGCACATGCAGGGGCAGGGGGAGTTCCGGGCTCAGCGGCCCCGCGGCGGACCGCAGCGCGGGGGTGGGGGCCTCTCGTACGGCGGTGGGGGAGCCGAGGGCGGTGAGAACGCTGCGCAGGGCGGGTGCGGGTACAGGAGGAACATGCAGCGGCATAGTGGGTTGCCTCTCGCTCAGGAGACAGGGTGCAGCGCGGGTTGCGTACGGAGGTGCGGGACGGCTCTGTCGGCGTGCGGGCTCGGAGGATGATCCGGGTTCTGGGGCCTTGCGCCCGCTTTCCACCTCGTCCGCGAAGTTTATACGACGCGTGTTCACACAATGTTTCTTCTAGCCGTCGCCCGTATTGCGCGCAAGCCACTATTCGGCCGGTTTCCCGAGTCTTTTGGCTGGACGTAATAAGAACGTCTTGCCGCTGGCCTGCGGCGACCTCGCTCCTGCGGACGGCCGAAACATGTCGCAGTCTTTTTATGCCCTATTGCCGTCGTACCGGCACTCTCATGCCAGGACGTTATGCCGGAGGCACATGCGTTTTCCGGCATCCGTTTCCCGCCGCGGTACCGCATGCATGTTTATGCTAACGGACCCAACCGTATGCCGTAAGAGGGCCGATCTCCGGTGTGATCTCCGGGGGCTGCGTGCCCCGTGCATGTACGGAATGCACGTGTGTGACGAATGTGCCATGCGGCCGTACCCGCGGTCAGTCTAGCGGCCGCGAGCAGAGCGCGGTGGGCGTTAGGGATCGGTGGCGGTGGGCATTATCGAGCGAGACGCGCGCGCCGGTCGCGGGCGGACCACGCCGAGGAGGGCACGTCGATGGGTGAGAAGGTCGAGGCGGCCGGCTTTGACCTGGCAGGCCGCGAGCAGTACCGCAAGAGGCTGCGGCAGTGCCTCTCGGTGCTCGGCAGGCTGCTCGCCGAGAAGCGTTTCGACAGGCCGAGGAATCTGATCGGCCTGGAGATCGAGCTCAATCTCGCGGGCTCCGACGGGCTGCCGCGGATGATGAACCACGAGGTGCTCAGCCGTATCGCGAGCCGCGATTTCCAGACCGAGCTCGGCATGTTCAACCTCGAAGTGAACATCGCACCGCACCGGCTGCACGGGCGCGTCCTCGACCAGCTTGCCGAGGAGCTGCGCGCCGGTCTTGGATATGCCCACCGCAAGGCCGAGGAGGTCGATGCGGGAATCGTGATGATCGGCATCCTGCCGACACTCGGCCACCACGACGTCGGCTCGGGGAGCCTGTCGGCGGTCGACCGCTACACCCTGCTCAACGACCAGATGCGGGACGCGCGCGGCGAGGACTTCCTCCTCGACATCGAGGGGGAGGAGCGGCTGGTCGCCACGTCCCCCTCCATCACGCCCGAGGCGGCGTGCACGTCCGTGCAACTGCACCTCCAGGTGACGCAGGAGCGGTTCGCCGACGTGTGGAACGCGGCGCAGGCCGTGGCGGCGGTGCAGATCGCCCTCGGCGCCAATGCGCCCTTCCTGTTCGGCAAGGAGCTGTGGCACGAGTCGCGTCCTCCCCTGTTCACCCAGGCCACCGACGTGCGCCCGCCCGAGCTCCAGGTCCAGGGCGTGCGCCCGAGGACCTGGTTCGGCGAGCGCTGGATCGACTCGCCCTACGACCTGTTCGCGGAGAACCTGCGGTACTTCCTGCCGCTGCTGCCGATCATGTCCGACGAGGACCCGCAGAAGGTGCTCGACGACGGGGGAGTGCCGGCCCTCCAGGAGCTCGCGCTGCACAACGGCACGATCTACCGCTGGAACCGTCCCGTCTACGAGGTCTCCGAGGGCGTGCCGCACCTGCGCGTGGAGAACCGCGTGCTGCCCGCGGGCCCGACGGTCACCGACGTGATCGCCAACGCCGCCTTCTACTACGGTCTTGTGCGCGCGCTCGCGGAGGACGCACGCCCGGTGTGGCGGCGCATGCCGTTCTCGGCCGCGGCGGAGAACTTCGACGAGGCCTGCCGCCACGGCATCGGCGCCGAGCTGCGCTGGCCGCGCCGCGCCAGGTCGGCGGGGCTCGCCACGCGGCCCGCCGTCGACCTCGTACGCGACGAACTGCTGCCGCTCGCCGCGGCCGGACTCGACGCCTGGAACATCGAGCCCGCCGACCGCGACCTCTACCTCGGCGTGATCGAGGAGCGGTGCAACCGGTCCATGAACGGCGCGGCGTGGCAGGTCGGGACGTTCCACCGCGCGCTCGACGCCGGTCTCGAGCGGGACGCGGCATTCGCCGCGACCACCCGCAGGTACTGCGAGCTGATGCACCACGGCAGTCCCGTGCACACCTGGCCCGTCGGCTTCCCGGGGCCGGCGGAGACGGGTCGGCTGCCCACCGAGTAGCCCACGCCTGCCGCCGGGTCGCGGCCGTGGACGCACAGCCGCCGGGCGTAGCTTGTGCACGTCGGCACCCGCGCCGGCGTGCGGGGCGAACGCGTGATTCCGGAGGCCGGTGTGCAGGTGGAGGCAGTGCCCGTGACCGATCCCAGCACCGGTGAGACGACGCTGACACGCAAGGTGCTGCGCACCGAGACCCTGATCGTCCTCGCGCTCTCCCTCGGCGCCAGCGGGGTCTCGGCCCTCATCAGCTTCGTCGGATCCGTCACCAAGGGCGGCTCGCTCAAGCACCAGGCCGCCCACCTCAACGCGTCGGCGGCCCCCGGACGGCCGTGGCTCGACCTCACGTGGCAGCTGTTCGACATCGCGACCGCCCTCGTGCCCGTCGTGCTCGTCGCGTACCTGCTGATGAGGGAGGGCAGCAGCCTGCGCGCGATCGGCTTCGACCGGCGCAGGCCCTGGTCCGACCTCGGCTGGGGCGCGGCGATCGCGGCGTGCGTCGGCGGTGTCGGCATCGTCTTCTACCTGTTCGCGCAGGGTTCGGGCGCCAACCTGACGGTGGTGCCCGAGTCTCTGCCCGGCGTGTGGTGGAAGTACCCGGTGCTGGTGGTCTCCGCCGTGCAGAACGCGGTACTCGAAGAGGTCGTCGTGGTGGGCTACCTGCTGCGGCGGCTGGACAGGATGGGCTGGTCGCCGGTGGCCGCGCTCGCGGCGAGTGCCGTGCTGCGCGGCTCGTACCACCTCTACCAGGGGCTCGGCGGGTTCGTCGGCAACATGGCGATGGGCGTCGTGTTCGTGCTCCTCTACCGCAGGTGGGGGAGGGTGGGGCCGCTGGTGGTCGCCCACTCGCTGATGGACGTGGGCGCGTTCGTCGGGTACGCGCTGCTCGCGGGGCACGTCAGCTGGCTGCCCACGCTCTGAGTACCCGCATCCGCGCCCGGTCGCGCGCCTGCGCCGGCACCCGCCCCGCGGTCAGCGCGCCTGCGGCGGCGCGGCCAGCAGCTCGCCGTCGATCACGGTGACCGCCCGGCCGTTCAGCAGCGTCCGGTCGCCGCTGAGCGTCGTGCGCACGAGACCGCCGCGTGCCGATGCCTGGTACCCCGTCAGCACGTCCCTGCCGAGCCGCCCGGACCACAGCGGTGCCAGGGCGGTGTGCGAGCTGCCCGTGACCGGGTCCTCGGCGATCCCGACACCGGGGAAGAAGCCGCGCGAGACGTAGTCGTAGCCGTGTGAGGGATCCGCGGCGGCGGCCGTGACGATCACCCCGCGGTCGGAGAGCCTGACGAGCGCGTCGTGATCGGGCGCCAGTTCGCGCACCGTGCGCTCGTCGGCCAGCTCCACGAGCAGGTCCCCGATGTGGCCGGCCGTGTCGTGCGCCGACACCGGCTCCGCGCCGAGCGCCTCCGCCGTGCCCTCGGGTGCTTCGACGGGCGTCAGCGTCGACGTGGGGAAGTCCAGCGTGTACGAGCCGTCCTCGTGCGCCTGCGCCGACAGCACCCCGGGCCGCGCCGCGAACCGTACGGGGCCGGCGGCGCGGCCCGTCGTGCGCAGGACGTGTGCCGTGGCCAGGGTGGCGTGGCCGCACAGCGAGACCTCGGTGGCCGGGGTGAACCAGCGCAGCGCCCAGTCGGCGGGCCCGCCGGGAGGCAGTGGATGCGCGAAGGCGGTCTCCGACAGGTTCACCTCGGCGGCGACGTCGCGCAGCCACGGATCCGGGGGGAAGCGGTCGTGGCCGAGCAGGACCACGCCCGCCGGGTTGCCGCTGAAGGGACGGTCGGTGAAGGCGTCGACGATTCGGATGCGCATGGACCGACCGTAGGCGGCGCGCCCTGGGCACCGCCATGGCCGGAGGGTTGTCGTCCTCGTGTTTCCGATATATCGTTGACGCATCGCGACCGATCAAAGATCGTACGTCTAGATCTTGTGTCAGAAGGAGAACCACCATGTACGGAGCACAGCACCACGGACACGGACGTGGACACGAGCACGGCCCCGGCTTCGGGCCGGGACCCTGGGGTGCGGGCCCGCACGGGCGCGGGGGCATCGAGGGACTGCGCGCGGCCTTCGGCCAGTTCGGGCCTCCCTTCGGAGGACCGTTCGGCGGGGGCGGGCGGGGCGGCGGACGGGGGAGGGCGCGCCGCGGTGACGTACGCGCGTCGATCCTCGCGCTGCTCAAACAGCGCCCGATGCACGGCTACGAGATGATCCAGGAGATCGGCGAGCGCAGCGGCGGGGCCTGGCGGCCCAGTCCAGGATCGGTCTACCCGACCCTCCAGATGCTGGAGGACGAGGGCCTCATCGAGAGCCGCAGCGAGGGCGGCAAGAACCTGTTCACGCTGACCGAAACGGGCCGCACGGAGGCCGAAGGGGTCCCCGAGGCACCGTGGGAGGACGCGGGCCGCGGCATCGACTGGGAGACCATGAACGAGATCCGCCAGGCCGGCTTCGGCCTGATGGAGGCGTTCGGCCAGGTCTGGAAGACCGGCAGCACCGAGCAGCGGCAGAAGGCACTCGCCGTCATCAACGAGACGCGCAAGAAGCTCTACCTGATCCTCGCCGACGGCGACGAGGACTGACCCTCCTCGGCGCACCGCCGGCGGCGACGGGGGGAGCGACGGGGGAGCAACGGGGGAAAGGGCCCCGCGGCCTTGGCCGCGGGGCCCTTCCGCATGCCCCCTGCGTATACGGTTTCCCCGGGGCAGGCCATCGGGTGTCCCCGGGCATCGACGGAGGAGACGCATGGCACAGCAGCAGTGGACCGCTGTCGACGACTACTTCACCGAACACCTCGTCGGAGAGGACGAGGCGCTCAGGGCGGCGCTGGACGCGAGCGCGAAGGCCGGAATGCCACCCATCAACGTGGCACCCAACCAGGGCAAGCTGCTTCAGCTCATCGCACAGCTGCACGGCGCACGGCGCATCCTGGAGATCGGCACTCTCGGCGGCTACAGCACCATCTGGCTCGCCAGGGCCCTGCCCGAGGGCGGCCGGCTCGTCACCCTGGAGGCCGACCCGCTGCACGCCGACGTCGCACGCGGCAACCTCGCCCACGCGGGCCTGGCCGACCGCACCGAGGTACGGCCCGGGCCGGCGCTGGACACGCTCGCCGCACTCCACGAGGAGGGCGCCGAGCCGTTCGACCTGGTCTTCATCGACGCCGACAAGCCCAACAACCCGCGCTACCTGGAGTGGGTACTCAAGCTCACCCGCCGCGGGAGCGTGATCATCGGCGACAACGTCGCACGCGGCGGGGCCGTCGCCGACGCCGACTCCGCGGACCCCTCCGTGCGTGGCATCCGCGCGTTCGTCGAGCTCGCGGGGGACGACCCGCGCCTGTCCGCCACCGCGGTGCAGACCGTCGGCACCAAGGGGCACGACGGGTTCCTGCTGGCACGCGTCATCGCGTGACGCCCCTCGGGGGCCGTACTACGCGACCTCCTTCGCAAGGATGACTTCCCGCCCCGGCCCGCCCACCCGCTCCTTCGCAAGGATGACTTCCCGCCCCGGCCCGCCCACCCGCTGACGGACGTGCGGATGGACCCCTCCGGGGATGTTTTCGCGCCACGGAGATGGTGTGGTGGCAGTGTGCTACCTCCCAGCCCCCGGGTGCCCGAAGCGCCCGCCGCCCTCCGTGCCGATCTCGATGCCCGCCTGACGGTGGAACTGGCGTCGGTGGTCTCCGGCGCGCGCAGGCGGGCCCACCGGGACGGCGACGGGCAGATCGACACCGCGCACCTGCTGCACTCGCTGATCGAGTCCGACCCGGAGGTCCGCGACGCGTTCGCGAGCGGGCCGCAGGTCGCCCGGGTCCTCGGCTACCTCGTGCAGCGGAGCATCGGCTACGGGCTGCGCTGGCAGGGCACCGTCGAGGACTCGGGTGCGGTGCCGGTCGTGGTGCCCGGCGCGCCGGCCGGCTGGTCGCCGCCCGCCCTCACCGCCATGGAGCGTGCGCTCGACCGCGCGGCGCGCCGCGGCGCGAAGGCGGCGAGCGGCACGGACCTGCTGGTGGCTCTCGCCGCCGACCCGGAGTGCCGCGCGGTGGAAGTGCTCACCCGCGCCGGGACCGACGCGGCCGAACTCGCCGCCCGGCTCGGCCGGGCCGCGGCGCAGGATGCGTACGCCGACGACGGAGCGGACACCGGGGAGCGGCCGCCGTTCGGACAGGAGCCACCGTAACGACGCTCCTGACCCCGGCTGTCATGATGGCGCCATGCGTGTCACCCAGAACCCCACCGCCAGGGGTACGAGCCTCGGCCTGGCGCTGGTCTCGGCCCTCGCGTTCGGCGGTTCCGGCGTGGCGGCCAAGCCGCTGATCGAGGCGGGCCTCGATCCGCTGCACGTCGTGTGGCTGCGCGTCGCGGGCGCGGCCCTGGTGATGTCCCCCGTGGCCTGGCGCCATCGGGCGCTGGCACGGCGCAGGCCCGCGCTCCTCGCGGGATTCGGGCTCTTCGCGGTCGCGGGTGTGCAGGCGTGCTACTTCGCCGCGCTCTCCCGCATCCCCGTGGGTGTCGCCCTGCTCGTCGAGTACCTGGCGCCCGCGCTGGTGCTGCTCTGGGTCAGGTTCGTCCAGCGGCGCCCCGTGACGCGGGCCGCGGCGCTCGGCGTGGTGCTCGCGGCGGCGGGGCTCACATGCGTGGTGGAGGTGTGGGCCGGGCTGCGCCTCGACCCGCTTGGACTGCTGCTCGCGCTCGGCGCCGCCTGCTGCCAGGTCGCGTACTTCGTGCTGTCGGACCATGGCAGCGAGGGGGACGACGCGGCCGACCCGCTGGGCGTCATCGCGTACGGCCTGCTGTGCGGCGCGCTGGTGCTGACGGCGGTGGCGCGGCCGTGGCGGATGCGGTGGTCGGTGCTCGGCGGGAGCGCCGGCATGGACGGCACCCGGGTGCCGTCCGTCCTCCTGCTCGGCTGGATCGTGCTGGTCGCCACCGTTCTCGCGTACATGACCGGCGTGGTCGCGGTGCGCAGGCTCTCGCCGCAGGTGGCCGGGGTGGTGGCGTGCCTTGAGGCGGTGGTCGCGACCGTGCTGGCGTGGGTACTGCTCGGCGAGCACCTGTCGTTGCCGCAGCTCGCCGGCGGGTTCGTGGTGCTCGTGGGCGCGTTCGTCGCGCAGTCGAGCACGCCGGGCAAGGCGTCAGGGGCCGAGGTGGCGCGGGGCGCGGGCCCGGTGGCCGAAGGGGCCGAAGGGGCCGAAGCGCACGGCGGCGGTGCGGAAGGACCGGCCGCGCCGGTGGAGCGGTTGTCCGGCGGCGGACACGGAACGTAGGCTGCCGGCCATGCATTCGACCGTGCTGCCGCCGCCCGCCGCCTGACGCGGGCGGAACACACCGACGAGGAGACGGCCCGGGCGCGACCCGGGCGGTTCGTCGCTGCCCGCGTACCGGAGCAAGCGACCGATCACCGCTCTTCGTCCACGGAGTCCACACGTGTCGAGTTCACCCTCCGTCTCTCCCGCCACGCCTTCGGCGTCCTCGCTCTCCCTATCCGCGTCTGCCGCACCCTCGTCCGCGTCCACCGGACGCGGCCTGCTGTTCCTGACCGTCGCCGGCCTGGCGTGGGGCACCGCGGGCGCGGCCGGCACGCTCGTCTACCGCGTCAGCGACCTCGGGCCCATCGCCCTGTCGTTCTGGCGGTGCGCGGGCGGCCTCCTACTGCTGCTCGCGGCGCTCGCACTGCGCGGACGCGGCCGGGCACGAGGCGGCGAGGGCCCGGGCGGCACCGGGTCCGCCCGCGTGCCCGCCGAACCCTGGCGGCGCAAGGCGCTGCGCATCGCCGGATCGGGCGCCGCCTTCACCGTCTTCCAGACCGCGTACTTCGCGTCCGTACGGTCGACAGGGCTCGCCGTCGGGACCGTGGTCACGCTGGGCGCCGGGCCCGTGTTCATCGCGCTCGGCGCGCGCACCCTGATGGGGGAGCGGCTCGGCGCGGGCGGCCTGTCGGCCGTGGTGGGCGCGCTCGCCGGTCTCGGCGTGCTGACCCTGGGCGGCGGGAGCGGCGGTTCTGCCGCGGTCCGGCCCGCCGGGGTGGCACTCGCCGTGCTCTCCGCAGCCGCGTACGCGGCGATGACGCTGCTGACCCGGTGGCTCGGCCGTGGTGGCGAGCGGTCGGACGTGCTCGCCACCACGGCCTGGGCCTGCGGAATCGGCGTGGCGGCGCTGCTGCCGCTCGCGCTCGTGACCGGGGGCGGGCTGCTGCCCCACACCCAGCGGCTTCCCGAGGTGGTCTGGCTGCTGGTGTACGTGGCGGCCGTGCCGACCGCGCTCGCCTACGCGCTGTACTTCACGGGCGCGGCCGTGGTGCGCGCCGCGACCGTATCCGTGATCATGCTGCTCGAACCGGTGAGTGCCGCGGTGATCGCCGTGTGGCTGCTGGGCGAGCGGCTGACGGGCGCGACGGTGGCCGGAACGCTGCTACTGCTTGCCGCGGTGGTGGGACTGGCGGGCGCGGAGGCCCGCGCCTCGCGCCTGCGGCGCCGCAGCGCGCCCACCGCGTGACGGCAGGTCGGCTCGGGGGCGCGGCGACCGGCCGCACCGCCGAGCCGTCCGGTAGCGCCGTGGCACCGCGCGTCAGGGCCGCGTGTCGAGCCGAGCCCGGTGGCGGGTGTGGTGGGCGAGGGCCTCCGCGTCGTGTGCCGCGCCCCTCGCCCGCAGGCCCGCCGCCGTGCGCTCCTTGACGTCCTCCGGCTTGTGCGCCGCGTACTTGAACTTGGCGCGCACCGCGCTCACTTCGAGGTGCAGCACCCTGATGCCGGGCAGCATCCTGCCGAAGGGCGGCTCGCCCGCCCGCACCGGCTCCGAGACGCCCTCGCCCTGGAAGTGGGTGACCTGGCGGTCCAGCAGTGCCGCCTTCTCCTGCGCGTCGTCCACCACCCGCGCCTCGCACGTCAGCTGGACCGCCGTGTAGAAGCTCGTCGGCACGCCGTGTTCCGGCGGGGTGCCGTCGGGCGCCTGCCAGGGGCCCGGCACGAACACGTAGTCGTCGACCACGCTCAGCAGCACCGTCGGCCGCGCCTGGACCGCGGGCCACAGCGGGTTGGGCCTGGCCAGGTGCGTGATCACCTCGCCGTGCGCGCCCGCCGCCGGGTCGTAGGCGAAGTGCAGCGGCTGGACGAACGGCGGCTCGCCCGGGGCGCCGTTGACGGCGAGCTCCCCGAAGTCGTGTTCCGCGAGCCACTCGCGCCAGACGCGGTCCTCGGGCGGCTCGTCCCAGGGGTGGATCAGCATCAGGCGCCCATCCCCTTCAGGTAGCCGGGCAGCTGCACGGCCGCGTCCAGGTCGTCCGCCGGGACGGGCGTCCCGTACCGCTGCGTGACGGGGACGACGCCCGTCCAGTACGGCAGGCCGATGTCCTCGGGCTCGTCGTTCGGCCCGCCCGTGCGTATCTTCGCGGAGACCTCCTCCAGGTCGAGGCCGATGACCGCCGTCGCCGCGAGCTCCTTGTCGTTCGCCGGACGCGAGTCAGCCGCGCGGCCCGGCACGACGTGGTCGACGATCGCGTCGAGCGCGGCCCGCCGCTCCGCCTCGTCGTGGACCTGGCGGGCGACGCCGTGCACCACGACCGAGTGGTAGTTGATCGAGTGGTGGAAGGCGGAACGCGCGAGGACCAGGCCGTCGATCCTGGTGACGGTCAGGCAGACCGGCAGGCCCGCGTCCTGCTGCGCGTCCTCGCCGCCCACCGAGGCCGCGCGCAGGGGGCGCGAGCCCGTCGAGCCGTGCACGTAGAGGCGCTCGCCGACCCTCGCGTAAAGCGTCGGCAGGACCACGGGTGCGCCGTCCCTGACGAATCCCAGATGGCACACGTACGCCTCGTCGAGCAGGCGGTGCACCAGTTCCCTGTCGTAGCTCGCCCGCTCCTTCGAGCGCGTCGGGACGGTACGTGCGGTCGGCGGGTATCCGGTCGGGCGGGGGTCGGCCACGGTGTCCGCGTCCGGCATTGCGTCCTCCATTGCACTAGTGCATAATCTGCTTTGTGCTAGGAGAATACCCAATCGAAGGCCGTCGCGCAGTAGAAATCGCGGCCAGCGTGGAGCGCTCAGTGGCGTCCGGCGGCCTCGCCGCCGGCGAACTTCTTCCGCCCATGCGGGACTTGGCGGCACGCCTCGGCGTGAATCCGAATACCGTCGCCGCGGCCTACCGCACGCTGCGGGAGCGCGGCGTCATCGAGACCGCGGGGCGCCGCGGCAGCCGTGTCCGCGACAGGCCGGCCAGCACGTCCCGCGGCTCGCTCGGGGTGGACGTGCCGCCGGGCGCGCGAGGCCTGGCCGACGGCAACCCCGACACCGCCCTGCTGCCCCCGCTGCACGACGCGCTGGCCGCGGCCGCGCGCGGCAACGCCGAGCACCCGCGCCTCTACGGGCGCAGCTCGGCCATCGACCCCGGCCTCGCACGCCTGGCCCGCGCGGGGTTCGACGCGGACGGAGTCCCCGCGGGGCCCACGGGCGTCGCCTCCGGCTCCCTCGACGTGATCGAGCGGGTGCTCGCCGCACACCTCAAGCCCGGCGACACGGTGGCGGTCGAGGACCCCGGCTGGGGCAGCCTCCTCGACCTCGTACCCGCGCTCGGCCTGCGGCCGCTGCCGGTGGGCGTGGACGACGCGGGCCCGCTGACCGCCGACATGGCGCATGCCCTCGCGGCCGGCGCGCGCGCCGTCGTCGTCACCGACCGCGCGCAGAACCCGACGGGCGCCGCCGTGACCGAGGCGCGCGCCGCCGAGCTGCGCGCCCTCCTCGCGAGCAGGCCCGACGTGCTGCTCATCGAGGACGACCACGGCCACGCCATCGTCGACCTGCCGCTGCACCCGCTCGCCGGGAGCACCGCCCACTGGGCGCTGGTGCGCTCCGTCGCCAAGGCGTACGGACCCGATCTGCGCCTGGCCGTCTTCACCGGCGACGAACTCACCGTCGACCGCGTGATGGGGCGCCAGCGCCTCGGGCCCGGCTGGGTCAGCGGCCTGCTCCAGCGCGCCGTGGTGGAGCTGTGGGAGTCGGCCGCCGTGGACGTGCCGGCGGTCGCCGCCGCCTACGGCAGGCGCCGCGACGCGCTGGTGCGCGCCCTGGCGGCGCGCGGCGTCGCGGCGCACGGGCGCAGCGGGATGAACGTGTGGGTGCCGGTGTCCGACGAGACGGGTGCGGTGGCGCGGCTGCTGCACGCGGGGCTCGTCGTCGCGCCCGGCGCGCGCTTTCGCATCGCGGCGCCGCAGGGCCTGAGGATCACGGTGTCCACCCTCACGGCCGCCGACATCGAGCCCGTCGCCGACACGGTGGCGGCGGCCGTGAGCCCCGCGCCCGCCCGCAGCTTCGGCTGACGCGGCGCGGCGCGGGGGCAGGCGGCGCGGCTCAGGCCAGCGAGATCGAGCCGCCCGAGACCTTGATCTGCTCCGGCGGCAGCGGGCTGGGAGCCGGGCCGCCCTTCACACTGCCGTCCGCGATGCTGTATTCGCTGCCGTGGCAGGGGCACTTGATGAGGCCGTCGCTGATCGACGCCACCGTGCAGCCCTGGTGCGTGCAGACCGCGGAGAACGCCTTGAACTCGTTCGCCTTCGGCTGGGTCACGACGACCTTCCGGTCGGCGAAGATCTTGCCGCCGCCCTCCGGGATGTCCGCCGTCTTCGAGAGCACGTCGTCCCCGCCCGACGCCTTGTCCGACGGCCCGGAGGAGCCGGAGCCCGATCCGGGCGCGGAACCACCGGCGTCGGCGGGACCGCTCGCGCTGCTCGAACCGCTCGAACCGCCGCCGCATGCGACGAGTGCCGCGCCGAGTCCCGCCGTTCCCGCCGCGGCGACCACGGTCCTGCGTGTCACGCCGCCTGCGGCTGTGTGCGTACCCGTCATGGTGGTGCTCCCCTTCGCGTGGCGAATGCGGCCGGCGCGGTCGCGGCCGGGCCACCCGTTGGTACGGGGCCCGGCCGCGCCGCGTTCACCGGGGAGCGAAAGATCACGGTCAGGAGGCGGCGATGCCCTCGCCGCCGACCGCGTTCGGCACCGTCACCGAGCCGACGTCCGTGAGCGAGCCGTCCGCGTGGACGCGGAAGCCGGTCACGCTGCCCGTGGTGCCGACCTGGGCGTAGAGGAACGTGCCGTCGGAGCTGACCGCGAGGTCGACGGTGCCCGCGCCCGAGGGGGTGTCCCCGATGTGCGTCAAACGCCCGTGGCGCTGCGCGAAGCCTGAGATGGTGCCGCTGGCCGCGTTGCCGGTGTAGAAGAAGCGGCCGTCCCTGACCACCCAGCAGGTGGCCTGCTGGCCGGTCGCGGCCTCGTCCACCTTCGTCAGCGAGCCGCCTCGCCGCACGGCGAAGGTGTCCAGCGAGTTCGCGGACGCGTCCGCGACCACCGCCCGGCCCTCGGCGTCGAAGGTGAGCGCGAACGGCGCGCCGCCCGAGGGCAGGACCGTCGACGTCGGCCTGGCCGACATCCCGAGCAGGCCGACGCGGAAGACGGCCAGCGTGTTGTTCGCCTTGCCCGCGACCACGATCTTCGAGCCGTCGGGCGTGAACGACACCTGGCCGGGCGTGCCATCACCCTTGATCCCCAGGTCGCGGTGGAGGGACGGCACGCGCACGAGGCGGCCACCGATGTTCAGGTAGCCCTGCACGGACCCGCCGTCCAGCGCGTTGAGCACGTACACGCTGCCGCCGTGCACGGTCACGCTCACGGGGAAGGAGCCCCCGGTGGACACGGTCTGCTCGCGCACCAGCCGGTCGCCGCGCACGGCGAACACGGTGAGCGTGTCGCTGCCCGCGTTGACGGCGTACAGGCGCCGGTGGGCCTTGTCGTACGCGAGGGAGCCCTGCGACGCGAGGTGGTCGGGCCCGGTGCCCTCCTCCTGGCCGCCGAGGCCGCCCGTCGCGTAGGTGCCCGCCCTCGTCAGCGATCCGTCGCCGGCCCGGTCGTAGGTGACGACGGCGTTGCCCTTGACGTCGTCGTTCTGCACGAACACCACACCGTGCGCGGCGGGGGCAGTGTGGTGGGGCGTGTGCGCGGATGCGGGTGCCGCGAAGAGGGCCACGGACGCCAGAGCGGCGGCGGAGGCACCGGCCAGCACCGCGGCAGGCTGCTTTCTCATGAAGTGATTCCTCGAAGCGAGAGCGACGGCACCGGTGACCCGGGCCGTACAGGGCCTGCTTGGCCCCGTCGGACCTTTCGTGTCGCCCCGTCCCGCGTGCTTACCCCGAACGGGTCTTACGGATGTCTGACGCGCTTCACCCCCGCGGCGTCCACGGGTACCCGGCCAGGATGCGGGCCGTTGCCGCGTGCAGAATCCGCGGGCCGTCCTGGGTGAGCAGGGATTCCGCGTGGAACTGCAGGGAGGAGAAGTGCGGTCCCCGCAAGGCGTGGATCTCGCCCGTCTCCGGCGAACGGCTGATCTCGACGGGACCCACGCCTTCGCAGTCGGCCTTGTCCTCGCCGCTCCAGGCGGCGAACGCGTTGTAGAAGCCGACACGTTCCAGGTCACCGAAGAGGTCGATCCGTCTCTGCACACCCTGGTTGGGCACGTCACGCCGTCTCAGCGGGAAGCCGAGACGGGCGGAGAGGACCTGGTGGCTGAGGCAGACCGCCAGGAATGGCCGCCGATCGGCCAGCAACCGGTCGATCGCGCCCTTCAGATGGGCGATCTTCGGGTGGTTGCGCTCACCCGGGTCTCCGGGGCCCGGGCCCATGACCACCAGGTCGGCGGCGCCGAGGTCGTACGGCTCGTCGTAACGGCGGACGGTGACATCGAGCCCCAGCGCGCGCAGTTGCTGGTCGAGCATGTGCGTGAACGTGTCCTCGGCGTCGATGACGAGCGCCGTGCGGCCGGCCAGTACCGAGTCCTGGTGGGCGCGGGCGGAGCCGTCGCCGAGCCAGAACCCGGAGATCGTGTCGTTTCGCCGTGCCAGGGCAGCGCTGATGTCCGGGTGGTCACCGAGGCGCGTGTCGGAGCCGTTCTCCAGCGCGCTGAGCAGCCCGGCGGCCTTGGCCCTGGTCTCCTCGACCTCGGACCACGGGTCCGAGTGCCGTACGAGCGTGGCGCCCACGCCGATGCGCAGCCGGCCACCGCCGTCGATGTCGGCGGCACGGATGAGGATCGACGAGTCGAGGGTGCGCTCCCCCTTTTCGTCGTGCCCGACGAGTGCCACGACCCCGCTGTAGTAGCCGCGGCCCGACGGCTCGTGGCGGCTGATCACCCGGCAGGCGCTCTCCAGGGGACTGCCGGTGACGGTGGGCGCGAACATGGTCTCGCGCAGGATGTCGCGCACGTCGCGGCCGGTACGTCCCTCGACGAAGTACTCGGTGTGCGCCACCCGGGCCATTTCCTTGAGGTGCGGCCCCGTGACCCGGCAGCCGTCCCCACAGATCCGGGCCATCATCTTCAGCTCCTCGTCGACGACCATGTAGAGTTCGTCGGTCTCCTTGGGATCGGCGAGGAACTCCATCACGTCGGGCAGGGACGGGCCGCCGGCCGGGTAGCGGTAGGTGCCACTGACCGGGTTCATCACAGCCACCCCGCCGTGCACGCTGATGTGCTGCTCGGGGCCGGCGCCGACCAGGGTGCGGTCCCCGGTGTGCACCAGGTACGTCCAGTACGCGCTCTTCTCGCGTTGCAGCAGCCGCCGGAAGAAGCAGAGGGCGTGTGCGAGCGTGTAGTCGTCGATGTCCGCGACGAGCGAGCGGTGGATGACGAAGTTCGCGCCCTCACCCTGGCCGATCTCGTCCTGGACCACCCGGCGCACGATCCCCGCGTACGTCCGGTCGTCCACGTCGAAGTGCTGACCGGTGACGCCCATGTGCACCTCGGGAATCCTGCGTACCACCTCGGCCGCGGTCATGACGCTCTGGTCCGTGACGGTCATGGCCAGCAGGGGCTCACCGTCGTCGACGCAGTCGAAGCCGCGTTCCCCGATCTGCCGGTAGGGGAGCAGTGCGAGCACCTCGTGGGCGGCGCCCCGCCCGCCCGCCGACCGCCCGCGTAGGGGCAACTCGGCGAGGGAGCCGAGCGTGGCGAAGTCACCTGTCACCACCTCGAGCAGGTCAGGGCTCACCGTCCTGGGCCGGTGCAGCAGCGCGAAGGGCGGCGGATCCGGAGCCAGGACGCGATCCAGCAGGTCCTGCGGTGCGGGCATCTCCTGCGTGGTCATAGGGCCGGAGCCCCCGTATCCACGCCGAGCGCATCGACGGCGGTGTCGGTGTCGAGCACCACCGCGCAGCGCTCCGCCGCGTACCGCAGCGCACTCCGGTGGTGTTCCTCGGAGAAGTCGGCGACGGCGTCGGCGACCAGGAAGGTCTCGATGTCGTGGCTGAACGCCTCGACGGCCGTCATCAACACTCCGACGTGCGCGTACACGCCGCACAGAACGAGCTGGTCACGGCCAGAGGCCCGTATCCACTCCAGGAGATCGGACCGCACGAAGGCGCTGTAGCGCCACTTGGTGAAGGTCCGGTCGCCGGGGGCGGGCGCCAACGCGTCGACGATCTGCCGGTCTTCGAGCCCCGTACGCATCCCGGGTCCCCAGAAGTCCCTCAGCAGCCCTCGCTGCCGCTCGTCCATTCCCCCGGGCTGCGCGGTGTACGCCACCGGTATGCCGGAAGCGGCACAGCGGCCGCGCAATCGCGCCGCATGGGCGATCAGTTGATCCCGGGGCTCGCCGGATGGGAGGGCGTTGACGAAGTAGCGCTGCATGTCGTGCACCAGCAGGACCGCGCGGCGCGGATCGGGCACCCAGGGTGCCGTGTTGCTGGGCAGGTCGCCTGCCGTGGGCATGCGATACGAGTGGACAGTGGGTATGCCGGACATGGACGTCTCCCGCGTGATCGGGCATTCCGGTCGCCGGCTGTCTCCCCGGCGACCGGAACAACAGTGTGCGTGTGTACTTGCGTGCCGGCGCCGCCGTCGGGACGTCGGGATCAGACGCCGAGAGAGGCGCCTCCGTCGACGGTGAGGGCGTGGAGTGTGATGTGTGAGGCCTGGTCGGAGAGAAGGAACACGACCGAGTCGGCCACGGTGGCGGGGCTCGCGACCCGCCCGAGTGGGATGCCCACGCGATACGCGTCGAGCCGGCCTTCGACGGTCCCCCGGCGGTCGGACTCGTCCCGCCACATCGAGGTGAGCATCGGCGTGTCCGTGGAGCCGGGTGCCACCACGTTGCAGCGGATGCCGTACCGGGCGACCTCAAGTCCCAGGCACTTGGTGAACATGGTCGCGGCCGCCTTCGACGCCGCGTAGGCGGCCATGCCCGTGCGGGGCGTGCCCGCCGCGTTCGACGCGACGGTGACGATCGCACCCCCGGCGCGCTCGACCATCCGGTTGGCCACGGCGCGTGACACCTGGAAGACGCCGGTGGTGTTTACGGCGAACGTCCCGGCCCAGTCCTCGTCGGTCAGTTTCCGCGCCTCGCCGAGCCGCAGCACGCCCGCGGCGTTGACGAGGTAGCCGACCGGCCCCAGGCGGTGTTCCACCGCGTCCACCAGCGCCTCGACCGATTCGGCTGAGGTCACATCGGCCACGAACGCCTCGACGGCCGCACCGGCCGCGGAGGCTCGCCGCACCGTTTCGCCGAGCCGGCCGGCGTCCCTGTCGACCGCGGCCACTCGCACTCCCCGCTCGCCCAGGCCGCGGACCACCGCCGCTCCGATGCCGCCTGCCGCACCGGTGACTATCGCTGTTTTGCCCTTCATCCCTACGGACCTCCGTTGACTTCGTCCACGTGGTGCTCGGCCGGGAAGCGACTCCGGGGTGGATACGGCACGCCTCGTGGCGCGACTCGCCCACCTCGCTCATCCGCGCCATTCGGCGGCCACTTGGAGGGCCTGCTCCGGATTGAGCCTCGGGTCGCACAGGCTCGTGTACTTGTCCCCGACCTGGTCGAGGCCCGCTCGGTCGGCCACGCACTCGGTGACATTGTCGGGAGTCGTCTCCAGGTGAAGGCCGCCGGCGACACCGCCGGCCGAGCGGACCGCCGACTGGAACTCCCTGACCTCGCGCAGCACCGCATCGAGGAACCTGGTCTTCAGCCCGTCGGGGCCGCTGACCGTGTTGCCGTGCATGGGGTCGGTCAGCCAGACCACCGGATGACCGGCCGAGTGGACCGCCTCGACCAGCGGTGGCAACCTCGCCGCCACCGCGTCGGCGCCCATCCGCGCGATGAGAGCCAGCCGCCCGGGTTCGCGCGCCGGGTCCAGGCGCTCGCACAGGGCCGCCACCTCGCCGGCTGTCGTCGCGGGTCCCACCTTGCAGGCGACCGGGTTCACCACTTCGGCCAGGAGCGCCACTTGGGGGCCGTCCAGATGACGTGTGCGCTCGCCGATCCACGGCCAGTGTGTCGAGGTGAGCAGCAGGCGTCCGTCGTTCGTGCGCCGCAGCAAAGGCAACTCGTAGTCGAGGACGAGCGCCTCGTGGCTCGTCCACACTCGCCGGTCCACGTGCGGCGTCGCCGCCGTGCCGTCGGTGGCGCGCGCGTGGCCGCCCTCGCCCGGCCATCCGAGCAGTGCCATCGCGCTGCGCGCGGCCTCGTAACACACCAGCATGCGGTCCGGGTCGTGCACACGGTCTTCGGCCCGGGGCAGTGGACTGTTCACCATGTGTCCCCGGTAGACGGGTAGTTCACCATCGCCCACCGGTTCGGTCGGACGCGAACGCGGTTTGGCGAACTGGCCTGCGATCCGGCCCACCCGCACGACCCGTCGCGACGTGGACCTCCTGACCACCTCGGCCAGCGCGTCGAGCAGCCTCGCCTTGCGTGCCACGTACCCGGGCGTGCACTCCGCGGGGTCCTCCGCGCAATCGCCCGCCTGGAGCACCCGGACTTCGCCCGCCGCGACGTCCGCGAGCAGGCCGCGTAACCTGTCGGTCTCCTCGACGCGGACCAGCCCCGGAGCCTCGGCGAGCCGCCGTCTCACCAGGGTGAGTCGCCGTCTGTCCGCCCAGTCGGGCTGCTGCCGCGCCTGACCCGGATCCGGAGACGCGATCAGCGTGCCGGACCCGTCAGCCATGCCTGACATCCCATATCCCCCGTTGGATCGATCGGTCGTACTTCGTTCGGTCAGCCGCCGGTGACCTGGTCGAGCAGGTCGTCCCACACTCGGGGAGCGGGTGCCGCCTCGGCACGCCACGCCACATGGTGATCGGGCCGTACGAGCACCAGCGCGCGCTCCCAGGCGGCCCGCACGGCTTCGTCGTCGACCGTGAGGAGTGCGAACGGCAGGCCCTTGCGCACCGCCTGCGCCACCAGATCCTTGCCCCGGTTCTCGCCGGAGAGGTCGACGAGGGTGTATCCGGCGCCCAGCCGGTCGAACAGCGGTGTGCCGTCTTCCAGTGCCAGGTTCGGTGCCCTGCTTCCGGGCACGGTGCCGGGGACGATCGAGTGCCACTGCCAGCCGGGCTCCGCGCCGCCCTCGTACCGGATGACGGGGGAGGCGGTGTAGTGGTAGCCGAAGTGAATGCCCAGGTTGTCGATCTGGAACCGCTCCTTGTCGAGGTAGGCGGCGAGTTGGGGAGAGGACGCGCCGGCAGCGGCCAACTGCGGGAAGCGCATCCACACGGCCAGGAGGTTGGCGCACATCTCCCGGTTGAACAGTGCGACCGGCCGGCGTTCGGCCTCGTAGGAGCCCAGCAGGCGTGGGCCCGCCCAGCCGCCGAGCGTGGCCGCGAGCTTCCAGCCGAGGTCCACGGCGTCGCCCAGACCCGTGTTCGCGCCGTGTCCGCCGGTCGGGTAGAACTGGTGCGCCGAGTCGCCCGCGAGGAAGACCCTCCCGGCTCGGTACGAATCCGCGACGGCCAGCCGCCCGTTCCAGTACGCCACGTTGAGGACCTCGTCCACCGCGAAGTCGATGCCCAGCCGCTCCTTGACGACGGCGAGCGGCTCGTCCGGCTCGTCCTCCACGTCGCCGAGGACGAACGTGCCGGTCCAGGTGCGTCCGCCGTCGCGGTTGACGAGCGTCGCCCCGCCCGCGGTGACGGTCAGGAAGAACTTCCCGTTGCGTGACAGCGCCGGGTCCTCGCTGCGGAAGTACACGTCGCAGTGCCGGGTGCTGGGGCCGCTCAGCCGCGTGGTGATCCCCGTGGCGCGCCGTACCGTGCTGCCGCCGCCGTCGCAGCCGACCAGGTAGGAGGCGCGCAGGGAGCCCATCGCACCGTTGACTTCGTCGGACAGCGACGCCGACACCTCGTCCCCATCATCCGTCAGGTCGAGCAGTGCCCAGCCCTCGCGCAGGTCGACCAGGGGGTGCTCGCGCAGCCGCCGGCGCAGGACGTCCTCCAGGAGGGAGCCCTGGAGGCGCTGGTAGGGCTCCAGCGGTGCCGAGCCGTCGCTGATGTCGGCGAACCTGCGGTGCAGGTCCGCAACGGACGGGTACTTCCAGACCGAGACGGGCGGCCTGGCCGGGTCCGCGATCCAGTGGAAGTCGAACGGCTCGTCGGGCGCGACGCCGCGCCGGCGGATCTCGTCCGTCACGCCGAGGCGGCGCAGGAGTTCCATGCTGCGGCCGTTGATGAAGTCCATCTTGGGATGGGCCGAGACGGTGGTGGAACGCTCGACGACGGTACTGCGCGTACCGTGGCGGGCCAGTTCGAGGGCGAGTGTCGCCCCGACCGGTCCGGCACCGACGATCAGGACGGGCGTGCTGTCGGGAAGTGGCGCGTCGTGGTCAAGCACACGGACTCCTGCGGGATCGGCATGGAGAGAGAAGGCGACCGGACGAAGGCCGGCCGGGGCGGGGCCCGGGATCGGGGCCGTGCCCGGCGCACTCGTTACGAGGCCTGGGGCTCGGCGCCGGCCCGCGCGCCGAAGCGGATGAAGCGCGTGAGGACCGCCGCCGTCAGCGCCACGCCGACGGAGCACCACAGCGCGAGCTGCTGGCCGGAGACCAAGGCGTCCAACGGCCCCCGGGCGCCGGCCAGGGCGTGCGTACGGGCGTCGGAGACGGCGACGAGAACGGCGAGCCCGATCGCGCCGCCCGCCTGGTAGGTGGTGGTGGCGAGTCCGGAGCCTGCGCCGGCGATCGGGCCGGTGAGCCCCATGGTGCAGACGACGAAGGACGACACGATGGACACGCCGAGGCCGAACGACCACACGACGGCAGGCAGCACGAAGCCGGTGAGGTAGTTGCCGTCGACGTCGATCACCAGTGCCCAGGCCGCCAGTGCCGCCGCTTGGACCAGGACGCCGCACATGAGGATGTTCTGCGGTCCGAAGCGCAGTACCCGGGGGGCCACCTGTGTGCCGATCAGCATGGCCAGCGGAACGGGCACGTAGGACAGGCCCGCCTTCGCCGGGCCGTAGCCGAGCACCTGCTGGAGGTAGAGCGTGATGATGAAGAAGGTGGAGATCAGCAATGTGCCCACCAGGGCGAAGGCCACGTTGCCGATGACCAGCGGCCGCATGCGCAGCAGCACGGACGGCAGCACGGGGTCGGCCGCGGTGCGCTGGCGGACGACGAAAGCCGCCAGCAGCAGTGCCGCGGCGCCGAACTGGACCAGCGTCGACGTGGCCCCCCAGCCCTGGACGCCACCGCGGGACATGGCAAGGATGAGCATCAGAAGACCGGCCGTGGCGGTGGCGGCACCGACGATGTCGAGCTTGGCGTCCGTATGCGGCCCCCCGGCCGGCAGCAGGCGCAGTGCGGCAAGCAGGATGCCGATGCCGATCGGCACGTTGATCATGAAGATCCACTCCCAGCCGACCGTGGTGAGCAGTCCGCCGAGCACAAGGCCGACCGGGGCTGCCACACCGGCCATGCCCGTGAACAGGCCCAGCGCCTTGTTGCGTTCAGGACCTTCCCGGAAGATGTCGGTGATCAGTGCCAGGGCCGCCGGTGTGACCAGCGCGGCTCCCAGGCCCTGGAACAGCCTGGCGGCCACCAGCTGCCAGTCCTGGGAGGAGAGCCCGCAGCACAGCGAGGCGGCCGTGAAGAGGACGACACCGGTGGTGAAGAGACGGCGCCGGCCGACGACGTCCGCGGCGCGGCCCGCCAGCAGCAGGAAGCCGGCGAAGCCGAGCAGATAGGCGTCGACGACCCAGGCGAGGCCGGTGGTCGAGAAGCCCAGGTCGTCCCGGATGGAGGGCAGGGCGATGTTCACCACCGATGCGTCCATCACCGACATGAACTCGATCAGTGCCAGCACCGAGAACATGGCCCAGGGACTGCGGCCTCCGGCGGTGCCGGCTGTCCCTGACGCCGGGGACCCGGTGCGGCCCGCGGCCCCGCTCCGTTCCGGCGTGGTGTCGTTCGTCATGAGAGGTGTCCCGTTCGTCGTGCCGTCGAGTCATCGAGGTCGTGGGCGGGCCGCGTCACACTCAGGCGGAAGAGGCGGCGTGCTCACGCTGACCCATACTCGGCCGGGTCCCCGTGCCCGGCATCACGTCTTCGCGCCATCCTGCGGGCCCGGGGCGGCAAGCGGGTGGACAACGCGCGGCGGTGGCAGATCGCGTGAAACTGGGATGTCCGCGAAGGCGGGGGGCGGCCATGCTGCGGCGAAAGGCAACGCCGTTTGCCAAGGAACGCACGAAAGGTTCGGCCATGGTCGTCTTCACGCACACCTTGCCGGTCAATGATCCCAGCCTTCCCGAGTACCCGGAGGTGCGGCGGGACGAGCTGTGGGAAAGCCTGGTGCACAAGGCCGCACACCCGGTCTCCTACGTGCCGTCGATCACCTCGGCGGAGCTGCTGGAGGAGTTCGACGGCGGCTTCGTACGGCGCATCATGCTCCGGGGTGACAGCACGATGCCGCTGCGCGAGCGGGTGACGCTGGAGCAGAGCAGCCGCATCGTCTTCACCCAGCTGGACAACCCTTTGCTGACGGAGATCACCAACGAAATCGGTGAGGATGCGGAGGGCCGTCTCACTTTCACGTTCACCGCGACCCTGTCCGCGGCCGGGCTGGAGCGCAGCCGTCGGGAGGCCGGCTTCGTCGCGGAGAACGACCTGCTCTTCTACGACACGGCGGCGGCGACCGTGAACACCGTCCGGCTCACCGCCGGCCGGACGGTGGCCCCGGCCTGACCCTCGACGGGTACGCGAACGCCGCGGTCCCTGAGCCCCGAGGGGGCCGGGCACCGCGACGTTGGCACGACTGCTGCCGAGCCGGGCTACGCGAAGCCCCCGTTCGCGTGGATGGTCTGAGCCGTCAGCCAGCGGGCGTCCTCACCCGCGAGGAAGGCCACGACATCCGCGATATCGGCCGGCCGGCCGAGCTTGCGCAGCGGGGTCTGGGCGATGAGGCCGTCGATGTCGGCCCGCGCCTCGGGAGCCAGCATGTCCGTGTCGGTCGGGCCGGGGGCCACGGCGTTGACGGTGATTCCGCGCTCGCCGAGTGCGTGTGCCAGCGACCGGGTGAGGACCTCCACGCCCACCTTGGTCGCGCCGTACGCGCCGAGGAAGGCGATGGCGGCCGACGGCAGGCCCGCGGCGAGGTTGATCACGCGGCCGCCGTCGCGCAGGTGCTTGCTGGCCTGCTGGTGGGAGAGGAAGACGCTCTTGAGGTTGGTCGCGACCAGGCGGTCGAAATCCTCCTCGCTGATGTACTCCACCGGAGCGGCAGCCACGGTCGCGGCGTTGTTGACGACGATGTCGACGCCGCCGAACTCCTTGATCGCGGCCTCGTACAGCGCGGCCGTGTCGGCCGCGACCGACACGTCGCCCTGGACGGCGACGGCTTTCCCGCCGCCGTCGGTGATGGCTTTCACCGTCTCCTCGGCGGCCTCCTTGTTGCTGTGGTAATTGACCACGACCGCGGCACCCTCGCGGCCGAGGCGCTCGGCCGTCGCGCGGCCGATGCCGCGCGAGGCGCCGGTGACGATGGCGACCTTGCCGTTGAGACTCATCCGGGTTGACTCCTCATCATTACTTCGTGGGCATGTTCTCGGTGGACTTCCACGCGTCGCCGGTTCAGGCCGGCAGGGGTATGGACTGAGCGTGGTGGAAGACGTTCGTGGGGTCCCATGCGGCCTTGGCCCGCTGGAGCCGGGGGAAGTTCTCCCCGTAGTAGAGGTCGTGCCAGGGCACGCCCGACGTGTTCCACTGCGGATCGGAGAGGTCCCCGTCCGCGTAGTTGACGAAACAGCCGTCGTTGACGGGGCCGGGGACCGGCACGCCGCCGGTGCCGGCGTACACGTCCCGGTAGAACTCGCGCATCCACGCGAGGTGGAAGGAGTCCTGCGCCGGGTCGGACCAGAAGTTCACGTACATCAGCTTCATGACGGAGTCGCGCGCGGGAACCGCGGTCGCAGTCGGCGCGACGGAGTTGATCGCGCCACCGTAGGAACTGATCAGGACGAGGGCGCCCGGGTAGGCGTAGTCGGGCCGTGTCAGGTGCCTGTAGAAGGCGGCGACGTGGGCGTCCGTGAAGGTCTTCCGCATGTACGCGGACTTGCCCTTGAAGCGGTTGGTGGGATCGCCGCCGCCGGTGAAGCCGGGCCACTCGACGCCGTGCAGCCACGGGATGGTCCTGCGCTGGTCGACACTGAAGGAGATCTCCGTGCCCTTGTTGACGGCGGCGAGGAAGTCGTCGAGCAGCCGGCCGGCGCCGGGCAGGGACGCGTCGATCTCGGTGGTCAGGGAGAAGGAACCCGCCGCCTTGGGCGCGGGCTTCAGCTGGCTGAACAAGCCCGCGTAGGGCGAGGAACCGGCGGAATTGTCCTCGCACCAGGAACCGTAGTTCTTCATGATCCTGCCGAACGACTGCTCCGTGAGGTCGTCCCACGACCACGAGACGGAGCTCACCAGCTGGGTGGTGGGAGGCTTGGGCAGGAGCTCGTGCGGTTGTGAACCGGTCGCGGACGGCGAACGGAACAGGTAGCGGGTCACCACTCCGAAGTTGCCGCCGCCACCGCCCGTGTGCGCCCACCACAGGTCGTGCTCCGCACCCTGGGAGTCCCGTGTCGCCGTGACCAGCCGGGCCTTGCCGGCCGAGTCCACCACGACCACCTCGACGCCGTACAGGTGGTCGACGATGAGTCCGTACCGCCTGGAGAGCGCGCCGTACCCGCCGCCGGCCACATGCCCGCCGGCGCCGACCGACGGGCAGGTGCCGCCGGGCAGCGTGACGCCCCACCTCTTGTACAGCGCCTCGTAGATCTCCACGAGCGTGGCCCCGGCCTCCACCACGAAGAGCCGCCGGGCGCCGTCGAAAGACACTCCGTTCATCTGGGACAAGTCGATGACGGCCTCTATGCCGTCGCTGACCCAGGGCTCGTAGCAGTGCCCGCCACTGCGCACGGCGACGCGCTTGCCCGCGTCGAGAGCCGACTGGACGGCGGCGACCGTCTGGGCCGGCGATGTCACCAGCCGGACGTAGTCGGGGCTGCCGACCCAGCGCTGGTTGTTCCCGCGGACCAGGTCCGCGTACTGCTGATCCGCCGAAGTGACGTCGTAGGGACCGGCGGCCGGTGTCCTCCGGCCGGCCGCGGGGGCCGCCGCGGCGGCTGTCGTGGCGGCGCCGGACGCGGCCCCCGCCGCGGCCGTGGTCACCAGAAATCTTCGACGTGATATCCCGTTCATGTATTGCTCCCCCATCAAGTACCGCTCGGCCCGCTCCCGGGTGGCTCGAAACGCGGGCCGTGGAAGGCCCAGCCTTGTCAGAGCCGCCCCCGGGCGCATCGCGCTTTCACGTGATCCTCTGCCGGTCGCGGGGGTCATGCCGTCCTCCATCGACCTGGTGAAGCTCACGGGAATCGGGGATGCCTTCCGGCGGGCGGTGCGGCGAAGCTGTCCTTTGGCCGGGGAACGGCGGCGCGTGGACGATCCGGCGGCCGCCGCGGTCGCGGTCCCGAGGAGGCGAAGACGCATGTCCGTGCTGAGCTGGACGCTGCCGGTCGTGGAAGACGACGGGCAGGGGAAGAGACGGCGGCTCGGCCCGGAAGAGGTGTGGCAGGGGCTGTTGCGCAAGGCGGAGAACCCGGTTCCGTTCATCGCCGGCATCACCGCCTGCGAGGTGCTGGAGCGCCAGGACGACGGGCTGCTCAGGCAGATCACCGTGGCCGGCCAGGCCAAGGCCAGGGAGCGGGCCGTCTTCCACGACCACCGGCTGATGGTCTTCCACCAGCTCGACGACCCCTACCTGGCCGAGATCCACAACGAGATCGGGCGGGACGAGCAGGGCGCGACCACGCTCACCATACGGGTGGTCCTCTCGGCCGAGGGCGAGGCGAAGAGCGAGCGGGACCCGTCCTTCACCCGGTCGACCGCCCAGTACTTCGGCAGCATCGTGCAGCCGATCGTCGACAGCATCGTCCGCATGCACGCGCAACCGGCGCCGCGGCCATGACCACGGCGGGAGGCCCGCGGCCACGGGCCACGCGGTCAACGGCGGGAGACGCCGGACGCCGCACGCGGACGGCGGTCAGCCGGCAGGCGTGCCGCCCGTCTCCCGGAGCATCGCCTGCCGCGCCAGCTCCACTCGGCTGGAGACGCCCAGCTTGGCGAAGGCGTGCCGCAGATGCGTGTCCACCGTGTGCGGTGACAGGAACAGCCGCTCCGCGGCGACCCGGTTCGTCAGCCCCTCGGCGACCAGGTGCACCACGCGCAACTCCGCGGCCGTGAGGCTGTCCCAGCCCGTCCTGGCCGGCTGCGCCGCCTGCCTGTTCTTGCTGCGTACGCCCAGCGCACGCAGCGACCGCTGGACGCGCGCCACCGACCGGGTGGCTCCGCAGTGCGTGAACCGGCCGAGTGCCTCCTCCAGCAGGCCGACGGCGCGTGCGCGGTGGCGTGCGCGTATCTCGGCCTGTGCCGTGTCCTCCAGCGCTATGCCCCTGGCCAGGTGGCGAGGGCTCGTGCGGTAGGCATCCACCGCGGCACGCAGGGACGCCGCATCGTCGTTCAGGAGACCCTCGGCGTGGTGGGCCGCAGCGGTGAGGGAGACGGCCATCGGCGTGCTGTCGGCCAGCCGCCGGGCCGCCTCCGCCGCTGTCCGGGCCTCGGGCCGCGCCCCCGCGTCGAGGGCGAACCGCACCATGGCGGGGGCCGCCCACGCGACCTGGGTCAGCAGCAGCGGACGATCCTCCAGCCGCTCGTAGACCCCCGACAGAGCGGACACCGCCGCCGCCGGGTCACCTTCGGCGTAGGCCAGCTGGGCGTGGAGCCAGGCGATGTCCTCCGCCACCACGGCGTACCCGGAGTCGACCATCCGGCGTGCCTCCCTCAGCAGCTCGCGGGCCCGGCCCAGCTCGTCCTGGTGAATGGCCGCCTGCCCGAGGACGGCCAGCAGCGAGGGGACGATGGCGAGCGCCCTGAGCTGCTCGGCCACCGCCTTGCCCGCCAGCGCCTCGGCCCGGGCGTCGTCCAGACGGCCGGCCATCATCCGCAGTTCGGCCCTGCCGTAGTGCCACAGCGGCAGTGACCAGGCGGAGCCGAGGGCGCGCGCGTCACCCTCGCCGAGCTCGAAGACGGCATCGGCCTCGCTGAAGCGGTCGGCGGCGACCATCGCACGCCCGAGCCACAGGCGGGGATGCCGGTGGCGTGCGTCCCCACCCGTGTCGTCCGCGAGCTGCACGGCTTCGGACGCGAGCGACACGGCCTCGCCGATCCTGCCGCGGATCCGTGCGGCCGCACTGCGCGCGGCGCCCGCATACACCGCCGTGTCCGGTTCGCCGATCGCGGTCGCCTCGGCAGCCGAGGCCTCCGCCCCCTTCACATCGTCGCCGTTGAGCAGGGCGTGTGCCTGCACGGCGAGCAGCCGGCCCCGTACCACGTCCGGAACTCCGGGACCTGCGAGGGCGCGGCGGGTGTACTCGACCGCCATCGCGTCCTGGCCGGCGTGCTTGAGCGCGTCGGCCAGCCCGACGTGGACCGCGGCCTCCTGGACGCGGGGGATGTTGCGCCGCAGCGCCATGCCGCCGAGCTCGCGGGCCTCGGGGATACGGCCCGAGGCGGCCAGCAGGCTCACCGCCCTGGCGACCAGGTCAGGTGCCTGGGGGGCGTCGGCGGGCAGGATGTCGAGGGCTTCGAGGACCATGTCGGCGGCGGTGCTCGGGGACGTGGGGGCCACCTCGTCCGCCGCCTTGCAGAGCACGGCGACGGTGTGCGGGTCGTTCCTGTGCGCGCCGCGTACGAGATGCATCGCGGTCTCAGCCCGGGGACTGCCCGACGCCTCCAGGACAGCGGCGGCCTCCTGGTGCAGGACGCGGCGCACCGAGCCGGTCAGACCGTTGTACACCGCCTCCCTGATCAGGTCGTGGCGGAAGGCCAGCGCCCGGCCGTCGTCCACCAGGACGTGGGCCTTCACCGCCTCCTCGACCCGGGGCAGGAGGGCGACACCGCGCTCGTCCAGGAGAGCGGCCGCCTCGGTCGGCAGGAAGGGCCGCCCGAACACGGAGCCTGCCTCCAGGAGCCGCCTGGTGCCCGTGGTCAGATGGCGCAACTGGTAGTCCACCGCGGTCAAAAAATCGCCGGGCAGCACGTCCTTCCCGACGACGTCCACCGTGTCCCCCAGGTGGAACAACTGGCCGTTGTCCTCAAGGGTGGTGAGCAACTGCCCCAGCAAAAACGGGTTGCCGTCACCGCGCGCCGCGAGCGCCGACAGCGCCGGCCCCGGGGTGGCGCCGAGCATGTGCGAGCAGAGCTGATCGACCGCCTCGGGCGGAAGCGGTTCGAGCACGACGAGTTCGGCGCCTTCCTCCAGGAGCCGGCCGACCACGTCGTACGTCGGTGACCGGTCCGAGGCCGAACGACGTGCCAGCAGCCACACGACCGAGCAGCCACGCAGCCTCGGTACCAGTATCTGCAGGGTGAACGCCGTGAGTTCGTCCATGGACTGGGCGTCGTCCAGCGCGATGAGCAGCGGCCGTGTGCAGGTGAACTCCTCGATGAGGTCGCCGAGCCGGCTCACCAGCCAGAAACGGTGCGCCTCCTGGCCGCCGAGACCCCCGAGCGCCGCCAGGTCCGAAGGTTCCATGACAGGGGGCACGCTGTCGCGCAGGGCGGACAGCAGGACCGTGAGCGGTGCCACCCGGTCCAGTTCGGTGGCCCGGCCGGCTGCGACGGTCATCCCCAGCCGCACCGCCTCGCGGGCGGCCTCCTGGAGCAGCCGGGACTTGCCGATCCCGGGCGGCCCTTCCAGTACGAGGCACTGCCCCGTCCCCGACGCGGCAGCCAGTAACGCTCCTCTCAGGACGCTCAGTTCGTCGTCCCTGCCGAATGCCGGGCCGGCGCTCTCCACAACCGTGCTCTGCATCGTTCCCCCGTGGCGATCGGTCGGTGACGAGCCCCGGTTCTCCGTCCGTGGCCCGCCGCAGGCACTTCCGGTGCCACGTTAGCCGCTGCCCGCCGATCGGAGGCCGGTGATTTATGCGGGGCGGGACCGGGAATTGGCCGGAACCTTTTCCTGCGCGGAGGTATATCCATAGGACTAATCGGTGCGGAAAATCTCTCGGAGCAGAGCCGCATGCGCCCCCGGACCTGGAGCCTCACGTTCCAGAAAAGCGGGCACTGCCCGCCGTCCTGGTGTTTTGAGCGAGGAATTCCATTCCGTTCGCCGGCGAAATGCCAAGGCCGCCGTCCGCGGCACGGGCACGGGCCACCAGGCCACTGCGAACCTCCGTGGGCGACGCTGCCCGAATCTCCCGTGCCTCTCGTGGACGGGATGGCGTGAACGGGCGATGGCGCGCACGGGCCGGTCGGCGAAAACTCTCCGTCTGACGGGCCCGGGGGTCACCTCAGAGCGAGCCGGGACCGAGAACCACATCGGTTTCCGCCCCACACCCGCAGGGAGAGGACATGTGATGTTCACCAATCTTTCGTTCGGTCGGAGGCTCCGGTTGAAGCGCCTGTACGGCGATGGCGGCGACCGGCTGCTCGTCGTACCGCTGGACCACCCCATCAGCGACGGGCCGATCACCGCACGGGAGGGCGGACTGGACGCCCTGGTCGGACAGCTCGCGGTCAACGGCGCCGACGCGGTGGTCCTGCACAAGGGAGGCCTGCGGCACGTCAGCGCGGAGCGTTTCGCCCGGACCGCGCTCATCGTCCACCTCAGCGCCAGCACCATGCATGCCCAGGATCCCGACGCCAAGTACCTCGTCAGCGGCGTCGACGAGGCACTGCGGCACGGAGCCGACGCGGTCAGCGTGCATGTCAACCTCGGTTCTGCCGAAGAGCGGGAGCAGATAGCCGATCTCGGCCGCGTGTCGGACCTGTGCGACCGGCGGAACGTTCCGCTGCTGGCCATGGTCTACCCGCGCGGCCCCAAGGTGACCAATCCGCGGGACCCCGCTCTGGTCGCGCACGCCGTCACCGTCGCCACCGAGCTCGGCGCCGACATCGTCAAGACGCCCTACGTGGGCTCGCCCGACGAGATGGCGGACGTCGTCAAAAGCGCGGCCATACCGGTGATCGTGGCCGGCGGGCCGCCCAGGACCGCTGTGCCCGACGTACTGGCGTATGTGGACGAGGCCCTGCGGGGCGGCGTCAGCGGCTTGGCGATGGGCCGCAACATCTTCCAGTCGTCCGACCCGGGCGCGATGACGCGGCACATCGCGCACCGCCTCCACCGGCTGGGCGGCAGGCGTGCCGGCGAGCGCCACGCGGAGGACACACACCCGGAACACCTGCAGACCCTGGTCGGCTGAACCGCGCCGACCGCCTGCCCCCCGCCGTCCCACCACTCAGACCCGTAGGGGAGTACCACGTGAAGATCAGCTGGCTGGACATCCGCGGACTCGGCGAATCCAAGGAGGCGATCCTCCAGGAGGCGCTGCACTACCGTCTCGAAGGCGTCGTCGCCGACGACACCGCCGATCTGGCGGAGCTGCCGCCCACCATCTCGAAGATCCTCTTTCCGCGGGACAAGGACCTGCCCGAGGACTTCGGCGAGGCGACGGTCGTCATCGTCGACCCCGCCCGGCACGGTGTGACCCCGGCGGAACTGGCCATCAAACACCCGGGCGTGGAGTTCGGCCGCTTCGTGGAGATCATCGACGCGCCGACCCTGGAGGACGCCTGCGACTCGGCGCGTACCGAGCGGTGGAGCCTGCTGCTCTTCCGCGACCCCACCAAGATCCCGCTGGAGATCGTCATAGCCGCCGCCGCCCGCTCCACGGGCAGCATGGTGACCGTCGCCCAGGACGTCGAGGAGGCAGAGATCATCTTCGGCGTGCTCGAGCACGGCTCCGACGGCGTGATGATGGCGCCGAAGGGAGTCGGTGACGCGGCCAAGCTGAAGGCGGCGGCCCAGTCCGACGTGCCCGACCTGAACCTGACGGAGCTCGAGGTCGTGGAGAGCGCGCACATCGGCATGGGTGAGCGTGCGTGCGTGGACACCTGCACCTACTTCCGTGAGGACGAGGGCATCCTGGTCGGCTCCCATTCCAAGGGCATGGTTCTCTGCGTCAGCGAGACGCACCCGCTGCCCTACATGCCGACCCGCCCGTTCCGCGTGAACGCGGGGGCCATCCACTCGTACACGCTCGCCAAGGACGAGCGCACCAGCTACCTCAGCGAGCTCAAGGCCGGCAGCAAGGTGATGGCCGTCGACATCAAGGGCCGTACCCGGATGGTGACCGTCGGCCGGGTCAAGATCGAGTCGCGCCCGCTCATCTCCGTCGACGCGGTGGCGCCGGACGGCCGGCGGGTCAACCTGATCCTTCAGGACGACTGGCACGTGCGGGTGCTGGGGCCCGGCGGCGTCGTGCTCAACAGCACCGAACTCAAGGCGGGTGACAAGGTCCTCGGCTACCTGCCCACCGAGGACCGCCACGTCGGTTACCCGATCGACGAGTTCTGCCTCGAGAAGTGAGCGCCCGCATACCGGTCACAGCGGTCTGTGGCCCGGTCCTCGACTTCCACGTCCGGCTCGCCCCCGGGGCCCGCGCTCCCGGCCGATTGCTCGCCACCATGGACGAATGCGGCATCGGCCGGGCCGTCCTGTGCGCGGGCGGCACCATGCCGCTCGAGCAACTCTCCCGCTTCCTGGTGGAGGGCGGGCACATCGAGTCCGACGCGGACAACGACGCGGTCCTGCGGGCGTGCGCGGCGTCGAACGGCCGGCTGATTCCTTCGTACTTCGCCAACCCGCACCGGGACCCGGAGCACTACCGCAAGGCGGCGGCGGACTTCCGCGCGGTGGAGATCTCTCCGGCGGTGCACGGAGTGCCGCTGGCCGACCCGCGCACCGCCCGCCTCGTCGAGGTCGCCGGCGAGGCCGGGCACAGCGTCTACACCGTGTGCCTGGAACGCCCCGGCAGCACGGTGGCCGACCTGGTGGCACTCGCCTCCCGGCACCCCCGGGTCCCGTTCGTACTCGGCCATGCGGGCATCGGGAACATCGACCTGTACGCCGTCGAACGGATCGCCCCCCTGGCCAACGTGTCGCTGGAGACCTCGGGCGGCTACACCTGCGTGGCCCGCGCCGCGGTCGACCGGCTCGGCGCCGACAGAGTGCTGTTCGGCTCCGAGGCGCCGCTGCAGCACCCCGAGGTGGAGCTGGCAAAGCTCCGGTGCCTGCGACTCGGCGACGACTGGCAGAAGATCCACGGCGGCAACGCCCGCCGCCTTCTCGGACTGGAGGAACCGGAGTGAGGACGAAGGACAGACTGCCCCGCATCGGGGACTGGTCGACCTACGGCGAACTCGCCGCGCTGCAGGAGGCGAGGCTGCCCGAGGTCCTTGCGCGGGCGGCCGAATCGCCGTTCTACCGCGACCGGCTGGGCGCCGAAGGCGCGGTCGGCTTCGGAGCCCTCCCCACCACCACCAAGTCCGACCTCCGTGACAACTATCCGTTCGGCATGCGGGCGGTGCCGGGAAGCGAACTGGCGACGTACCACGAGTCCAGCGGCTCCACCGGCCGGCCCACGCCGTCGTACTACACGGAGGACGACTGGGTGGACCTCGCGGAGCGGTTCGCCCGCAAGCGTGTGGGCATCCGCGCGACGGACACCCTGCTGGTGCGCACCCCCTACGCCATGCTGCTCACCGGGCACTTGGCGCATGCGGCCGGACGGCTCGGCGGCGCGACCGTCGTTCCCGGTGACAACCGCTCGCTCGCCACTCCGTACTCACGGGTCGTCAGGGCGCTGCACGATCTCGAAGTGACGCTGACCTGGTCGATGCCGACGGAGTGCCTGCTGTGGGCGGCAGCGGCCGAGGCCCAGGGACTCAGGCCCGACGCGGACTTCCCGTCCCTGCGCGCGCTGTTCGTCGGGGGCGAGCCGCTGAGTCCCGCCCGGCGGGCCAGGATCAGCCGGGTGTGGTGCGTGGAGGTGGTCGAGGAGTACGGGTCCACCGAGACCGGCAGCCTGGCCGGCGAGTGCGAGGAAGGGCGACTGCACCTGTGGGCCGACCGCGTCCTGTGCGAGGTCCGGGACCCGGCGACCGGGGAGATCCGGCGGGAGGGCGCCGGACAGCTCGTCGTCACCCCGCTGCACCGGGCGGCCATGCCGCTGCTCCGCTACAACCTCGAGGACTCGGTGGAGGTGTCGTACGACCCCTGCCCGTGCGGCTGGGTGCTACCCACCGTGACCGTACTGGGGCGGGCCGTCTACGGGCATCGGGTCGGCGGCACGCTGGTCACTCAGCACCGCCTCGAAGACCTCGTGTACCGGCTCTCCTTCGCGTACGGAGTGCTGTTCTGGCGGGCGCGGACCACCTCCGAGCAACTGCGTGTCGAGATCGAGGTGGCGGACGAGCACCGCGCGGCGGCCTGCGCCGAACTCGCCGGATCCGTGCGGCGGGAACTCGGTGTGGAGTGCGTGGTCGAAGGGATCGCCCCGGGCGCCCTGGTGCCACGCGACGTCCTGACCGGCATGCCCGACGTAGTGAAGCCCAGGAGTCTGTTCGGCCCGGACGAGGACTGGGACAACGCCATCCTCTATTACTGACGCCCGCCCGTCGAGAGTTGTGATCATGAACGAGAAGCGCACGGCCCCCACAGGTAGGTGCGGCGGCAGCCGCATCGCGGTGGTGGGCGCCGGAATCGCCGGCCTCACCGTGGCACTGTCCCTCGGCCGAGCGGGCATCCGCTGCGAGGTGTTCGAGCAGACGAAGCAGCTGAGAGAGGTGGGGGCAGGGGTGCAGCTCGCACCCAACGCCACCCGCATCCTGCACAGGCTCGGCCTGGCACGGAAGCTGAGCATGGTGGCGGTGCGCCCCTCCGCCGTCGAGATGCGCCGCTGGGACGACGGCCGGCTTCTCGGCCTCACCGAACTCGGCGACGCCTGCGAGGAGCTCTACGCGGCGCCCTACTACACCGTGCACCGTGCTGATCTGCATCAGGCGCTACTGGACGCCATCGACGACAACGTGCTGCACATCGGGCGCCGGTGTGCAGGCGTCGAAGAGGTCGCGGAGGGCGTGCGGCTGCGTTTCGACGACGGTTCCACGTACGACGCGGATGTCGTGATCGGCGCCGACGGCATCCACTCGCTGGTTCGCTCCACACTCGCCGCGGACGACCCGAGGTTCTCCGGACAGTCCATCTACCGGGGCCTGGTCCCAGCAGGCGCACTGCCGTTCCTCCTGGAGGACCCGAAGGTCCGGCTCTGGTTCGGCCCCGACCAGCACTGCGTGTGCTACCCGGTGAGCTCCGGACGGTTCCTCAGCGTCGGGGCCACGGCCCCGGCCGGAAGCCGGTCGGACGAGTCCTGGACGGCCCAGGGCCGCGTCGAGGATCTCGTGGAGACCTACCAGGGATGGAACGAGGAGGTCATCTCCATCCTCAAGGCCCTGGACACGGTGGGCCGCTGGGCCCTGCACGACCGTGATCCGCTGGAGCGCTGGTCCACCGGCCGGGTCGCGGTCGTCGGGGACGCCGCCCATCCCATGCTGCCCTTCCAGGCACAGGGGGCCAACCAGGCGATCGAGGACGCCGTGGTGCTGACCGCCTGCCTCGCGGAAGCCGGCCCGGACGGCGTACCCGCCGCGCTGGCCCGCTACGAGGCGCTGCGCCGACCGCGCACCGACGCGCTCCAGGAGCGGTCCCGGACGAACTCCAGGACCTTCCACCTCTCGGACGGGGAAGGACAGCGCGAACGCGACCTGGTCCTGGCCGGCTCGCAGAGCCTCAGGCAGCAGGACTGGCTCTACGGCTACGACGCGGGAGCGGTGGCCGGGAGGCGATGACGAGCCGCGGGCCCGGGGGGAAACCACACGCCCCGGGCCCGTCCGTGCGCCTGCGGGAGCGTCACGCAGAGAGCTCCGCGGCCGCCGCCGGCCCGAACTCCGTGTGCAGCAGCCGCAGGGCCCTCGCGTGGTCGTGAGCGGGCACGATCACCGACACGCGCAGCTGGGAGCTGGACACCCAACTGGTGGCCACGCCGGCGCCGGTGAGAATCGTCGTCATGCGGGCCAGGTACTCGGGCCGGTTCAGCAGGCCCACACCGACCAGCGACACCTTCGCGACATCCGTGTCCACCCGGACGGCGCCCCCGAGGGGCGTCACGGCGGACTCGAGCGGTCCTTCGACCCGGGGGATGTCACTTCGGCGCGCGGTGAAGCCCATCCGGAACTCGTCCTCACCCGGGCCGGAGCGCGCGACGAGGTCGGCCGGCACGGCGTTTGCCGCGAGGATGCCCAGGATCTCGGGCGCCGGGTCGGCCGGGCCCTTGCACTGCACGAGTACCCGCGCCACGTCCGTGTCCGAGGTGACGGCGGTGATCGCGCCCCCGGTCTCCAGCGGGCCGGAGCGTGCCTCACCCACCATGGTCCCCTGCCCGTCCGCCAGCGAGTTCCTGACGTGCAGCTCCACACCGTGCGCCGCGGCCAGCTCGGCCGACCTGGGGTGCAGGACCCCGGCCCCCGCGAACGCCATTTCCACCATCACGTCCGCGGCGACGTGCGGAAGCTTCCGCGCCTTCTCGACCAGCCGGGGATCAGCCGTGTACACGCCGTCCACGTCGGTGTAGATCTCGCAGCTCCCGGCGCCGAGCGCGGCCGCGATCGCGACGGCCGTCGTGTCGGATCCGCCGCGGCCCAGCGTCACGACGTCACCCGCGTCGTTGAGCCCCTGGAACCCCCCGACGACGACCACGCGCTCCTCGTCGAGGCAGCGCCTCATGCGGCCGGTGTCGATCGAGTCGACAACCCCGTCCCCGTGCCGGCCGGCCGCGTGAATGCCGGCCTGCGCCCCGGTGAGCGAGACGGCCGGCACCCCCATCCGCCCCAGGGCCAGGGCGAACAGTGCCGCCGAGGTGTACTCGCCCGTCGCCAGCAACTGGTCGACCTCCCGCGGCGCGTTGCGTGCCGCGCCCCGGCCCCCGACCTCCTCGACGAGGTCGAGCAACTCGTCCGTGGTGTCCCCGCGTGCCGAGACCACGACCACGGTGCGCCTGCCGGCGCGGTGTGCGGCCGCCACACGCTCCGCCGCCCTCCGGAGTCTCTCCGACTGGGAGAGCGAACTGCCCCCGTACTTCTGTACCAAGATGTCCACGGCTGGCTCCGTCCCCGCTTCGAGGTTCAGGCCGAGCGATCAGGTAGCGTGCCCCGGCCGGTGTGAGCCTGGCGCACCCCGCGAAGAAGGACATCACCCGTTCGCGCGATGCCCGCAGGTGAACCGGGCCGGACACGCCTGGCGAGGGTGCCGTTCGACGCCGCTCCCGCCGTCCGCCTCACTTCTCGGTGCCGGCCTTCTGCACCAGTTCGAGATAGTGCTCCCAGTCCCAGTTGGCGCCGGGGTCGGTGTGGACGGCGCCGGGCACCTCGTGGTGGCCCAGGATGTGTGCGCGGTCGAGTGGGATCGCGTGGCGTGCGCACACAGCCGCGGTGAGCGCCGCGGAGGAGGCGTACAACTCCTCGGTCAGCCAGGCGTCCGCGTTGACCCAGCCCTCGTGCGTGATGCCGATGCTGCGCTCGTCGTACCGGGGGCTGCCCGTGTGCCGGGCGATGTCCTTCTCACGGACGCACTGGCCGATGTGCCCGTCCGCCGAGCGGACCAGGTAGTGGGCCGATGTCTGCCTGGCCGGGTTCCCGAAGACGGCCACGGCGTCGCCGAAGTGCTCCTGCGTGACGTGGATGACCACGGTGTCGATCCGATGGCTGCGCGGCCGGTGCGCGGTGCGGTAGTTGGCGGGGGCCGCGGGCAGCCACTGCGCGCCGGGGAAGTCGGTGACCGCGGGAGAAGGCCCTGTGCCGGCCGCGTGAGCGCTTCCCGCTCCGGCCGCCGTGGTGGCCGCCGCGGCCAACGTGACGGCTGCGGCGCCGCGCAGGACGGTGCGGCGCGAAGGGGCGGGTCGGCCGCCGTCCTCACCGGGACGGGTCGGTGCGGTCATGAACGGCCCTCCTTCGAGGTCTGGTACCAGTTGTGCGGGGCGAGCCTGGCGTTGTACACGCCCTTGGGCAGGTCGTCGGTGAGCCGCACCGACCACCTCTGGAGCCGCTGCATGAGGTCGGCCTTGACCTTGTGCATGCTCGGATCGTCCCAGCGGTTGTGCAGCTCCATCGGGTCCTTGTCGAGGTCGTAGAGCTCGCCGCGGTCGGGCACGTTCTCGTAGAGCTTGTAGCGGTCGTGCCTGATCATCCGTGAAGAGCCGCTCTGCGTCACGCTGTTCAGCTCGTCGTACCTGGTGCCCTCGTAGGGGAAGTGCAGCGGCGGCCGGGCGTCGTCGGGATAGGGCAGGCCGCCGAAGCCGCGCTCGGTGACGACGTCGGAGAACTCCTCGGCCGGGTAGGCCGAGCCGGTGAGCATCTGCCACAGGCTGCGGCCCTGGACGCCCAGCGGGACGGGGCGGCCGATCGCCTCGCACACCGTGGGCAGGACGTCGGCGATCGAGACGAAGTCCCGTTTGTTGTCCCGGACTTCGACCCCGCAGCCGTGCACGATCATCGGGATGTGCGCCAGGACCTCGGGGATGCCCGCGCCCTTGCGCTGCAGGCCGTACTCGGCCGTGTAGTCGCCGTGGTCGGCGAGGTATATCAGCAGGGTGTTCTCCCACAGTCCCTGCTCCTTGAGGTGGTCGGCGAGCCGGCGCCACTGGTCGTCGATGAGGCGCAGCATGCCGCAGTAGATGGCGCGGTAGCGGCGCCAGAGCTTGTCGTAGCCCGGGCGCTTCTCCTCCACCAGGTCGCGCAGCCACTTGTAGGCACCGCCCTTGGCCTCCGCGGCCTCGGGGCCGCAGGTCCGCTCGGGGATCTTGTCCTCGAACATCGAGAAGTACGGCTCCGACACCTGGTACGGGTTGTGGGGCTCGGACGTGGAGACGAAGGCGAAGAACGGCTTGCCGGGGTCACGGGCGTCTATCTGCCGGATGGCGTCGGAGACGATCCGGTACGGGTACTGCTGCTCGGGCGGGAAGGGGGTGGGCGCCGTCGTCGGGCCCATGTCGACGGACTTCAGCCAGGCGGTGAAGGCGCGCTGCTCGGTGGTGGTGTCCGGCGCCTTCGTCTGCCCGTACTCGGAGAACGCGTCCCAGTTCGCCGCGTCGCTGCGGTACATGTGCGTCTTGCCGGCGTAGAACAACTGGTAGCCGGCGCCGCGCAACACGTCGACCAGGTCGTCTCCGCGCGACACGTCGGCCGGGCCGTTGTTGGAGTTCTGCCGTACCCGGTGGGTGCTCGGCCACCTGCCGGTGAGCAGGCTGGTGCGCGCCGGGACGCAGGCCGGTGCGGTGGTGTACGCGCGGCGGAAACGCGTGCCCCGGGCGGCGAGGGAGTCGAGGAACGGCGTCGTGTCCAGGTCGAAGCCCATGCCCTTGGAGAAGTCGGCACGGACCTGGTCGCTCATGATGAACACGATGTTCGGTGCGGTCGGGCAGGTCACGGTGTCTCTTTCCGGTAGGAGAACGTGGTCGTGGCGATCCGGCGGCGGGACCTCAGTGCCGGCGCCGCACCAGCAGCCGGTCGCCCTGCGGTCCTGTCCACTCCAGGCGGACGACGCCCGGCACGGCGGAATCGCCGATGCGTGACGGGTCGGACCAGTAGCCGGCGTTGGGGTTGCGGAAGAACGTCGACCAGAGGCCGCCGTGGTGGTCCTCGAAGATGTTGTCGTGCCCGGTGCCGACACCCGCGGTCCAGCGCTCGGAGTACGGGCCCTCGAACCTGTCCGAGACGGCGACGACCGCGTCGTACTGGAACTGCGTGCGGTCCTGCCCGCCCTTGGTGTACGCATGGCGCGCGGTGCCGTCGGCGTTGACCGATGTCCAGTCCCACGCGGTCTGGACGAGGTAGTACTCGCCGCCGTACCGGAAGACGTACGCGCCCTCCAGGTAGGGCTCGGGGGTATAGGGCCGCTGCTGGAAGGCGGGCAGTCCGGTCGTGGGGACGATGTCCTCCATGTCGTCCCGGAACTTGGCGTACAGGTCGTTGTGGAGCACGAGCCAGGCGTCGTCGCCCTCGCAGTACATGCTGCCGTCGATGTGGAAGCGCGCCCCGGGATCGATGTACGGCGCGTCGGGGAGTGCGTCGCCGAACGGCTTGTCGAGGTTGCCCTCGATAAGCCGGTAGGGGCCTTCGACGCCGCCGTCGCTCACCAGCAGGAACGAGCCGACCTTGTGCGCGCGGTTGCCCATGCAGGCGACGATGTACCAGGTGTCGCGGAAGCGGTGGATCTCGGGGGCCCAGACGTTGCCGCGCTTGCCGAACCGGTCGTCGTGCCAGTACTCCTGCCAGGGGGCGACGACGGTGCGCCCGGGCTTGTTCTCGTCGGTGAACTCGGGCGACCACACCTTGCCGCGCTCGGCGCCCGGCCGGATCCCCGTCGTGTCGGCGAGGTGCCACGGGCCCTCGATGGAGCGTGCCGTCCACACGAAGATGCCGTCGTTCCACGGCTCGGCCGCGTCAAGTCCCGGCACCCGGCTGGTGCCCGTGGCCACGTAGAGCGGGCGCCCGTGCACGCGGAAGCAGTTGACGTAGAAGTCCCGTATCCAGACGCGGCCGAGTTCCTCGTCGCGTGGCCGCAACTGGAGGGGCAGGACCAAGGAGTTGTCGTCGCGGGGCCACAGGTCGAGCCGGGTGTCGGCGAGGCCGTAGGGCTCAGGATCGGGCCAGTTGGACGGGTGGCGCCCCTTCGGCGTTGCCCGCAGGACCGCCGCACCGGCGAACAGGGCGCGTCGGTGGAACCCGCTCTCTGCGCTGCTCATCAGTCACCTTCTCCTCTGCCGTCCGTGAACGCGGGGGCGCTGCTGTGACGTGATGGAGGCGAGCCCCGGCCGGTACGGCGCACAGCATGGATACGGCTCAATTTTTCCGTCAACACACCGAACAAATATCCAAAACGTGCGGTGCTTCGGGCTTTTCACGTGCGCGGGTGTTTGCGCAGGTCCCGGGAGACGCCGGTCGGCAGGGTAGGTGAATTACGATTGCGTAACGGCCGCCGCTTCGCGGGGCTTGGGAGGGCGCCACGTCGGACGTGCGGTTTCTGTCGGGGTGTTGACGGAATGGAGAGGGGGTCAGGTGGTGGCCACCAGCAGGTCCTCTCCGCTCGACGGGCGCAGACCGTCGGCCCGATCGGCGAAGTACCGCTCCCCGAGCGAGGATCCCGGCACGTGCCGCGCGTCCGCGAAGCCCGCTTCGCGGGCCAGTGCCAGCATCTCGCCCGGCGTGTAGAAGCTGATGAACGGCGTCCCGGACGCCTGCGCGCCCTTCGCGCTCGTCCGGAGGCCCGGACGGTCCGCGCCGTCGACCAGTTCGACGGGCAGCATGAAGGTCATGGCGAGCGTCGAGCCGTGTGCGAGACCGGTGATGTGGCGCAGGGTGGCCGCGGTGGCGTCCTTGGTGAGGTACATGGTGACGCCGGTGGAGACGATGACCGCCGGCCGGCCGGGATCGAAGCCGGCCGCCGCCAGTTTCGCCGGCCAGTCCTCACCGGCCTCGAAGTCGACCGGCACCAGGCGCAGTCCATCGGTAATGCGGTAGCCGAGCTCGGCCAGGCGATGGCGCTTCCACGCCTGCGTCCCCGGCTGGTCGATCTCGAAGACGCGCAGGCGGGAAGCGAGGTCCGGCCTGCGCTGCGCGAAGGTGTCAAGGCCGGCGCCGAGGATCACGTACTGGCCCACGCCCCGGTCGGCCTGCTCGGCGATCAGGTCCTCGATGAAGCGGGCACGGGCCACGATGGCTGCCCGGAACCCGCTGGTTGCCCGCGGATCCATGTCGGGGCGGTCACGCCAGCCGTCACCCGGCTCCGCGAGGCGCAGGCCGATCTCGTCCTCGAACACGTGCGGAGGCGCGTCCACCTGAAGGTGCATCGCCCGCCACAGGGCGGTACGCACCGCCGTGCTGTCCGGTGCCTGCATGTGCTCGTCGGCCATGGTCTGTCTCCCTCTTCCCGATCGGTCCGCGTTCTCGAAGCGTAGGACCGCACCGGTGTCGCCGGACGCGGGCGCCGATGCGTGAAAGTCTCTAGAGTGCTTGATCGCCAGGTGTTTCGCGCCGGGCGCCGCAGAGGGCGAGGGGGCTGTTGTGAGGGTCGAACTACCGCCGGGGCCGGTGTACTTCGTCAACCGCGACGAGGAGCGCGACCGCGCCCTGCGGGCCGTGGCGGATTGGCGCGGCCGGTCCCGCCCGCTGGTGCTTGCGCTGAGCGGGCCCGGCGGGTTGGGGAAGACGGAGCTCGCCGTACTGATCGCCCGCGCTCTGGGCGAGCGGTATCCCTTCACGGACGGCGTGCTCTCCGTGGACCTTGACGATTTCCGGGTGGACGGCGTGCTGGACCCCGGCGACGTGCTGTCGCAGTTGCTGAGCTCCCTCGATGTGGCGCCCGAGCAGGTGCGGGCCCCGTACGCGGCCCGGTGCCGCCAGTACTGGAGCAAGACCGCCGACGCGAAACTCGTCCTCCTGCTGGACAACACCCGATACGCCTCCGAGATCGTCCCGCTGCTGCCGGCGTCGGGCTCCAGCGTGGTGATCGTCACGAGCCACGGCCCGCTCCGCGACCTCGAGGACGGCGCCGCGGTGGACCTGGCCCTGCCCCCGCTGGACGAGCGGGCGGCGGCGGAACTGCTCGAATTGATCGTCCGCGACCACCGGCTGGCCGCCGACCCGGAAGCGGCTCGGGCGGTGATCCGGCTGTGCGACGGCCTGCCCGCGGCACTGCATGTGGCAGGCCGTTGGGTGCGCACGCACCGGCTGCGCCCGCTCTCCCGTCTCGTCGCCGGTCTCGCGGCCGAGCTCGACGAGAAGGGCTTGCCCGGCGTCGAGCGGATCTGGGACACCGCCTACGCCGACCTGTCGGGTCCCGCTGCCCTGACCTACCGCCTGCTGGCGCACCATCCGGGTGAGACGTTCACGCTCCACTCCGCGACCGCGCTCACCGGACTGGGGTCCGACGACTGCCAGGACGCCCTGGAGGAACTGGACACGGCCGGATTACTGGATATGCGTCTGCTGACGCTGACCGAGACCGGCCGGATGAGGCTGCCGGGTCCGCTGCGCGCCCATGCCCTGCGCCGCTCCCGCCGGGAGGCCGAAGAGGGCGAGGCGGCCGGCGCGCAGAGGCGGCTGCTGCGCTGGTACGTCCGCCAGGCGCAACTGGCCGACCGGTTCGCGGCCGGCCGCCGGCTGACCGTCGTCGAGCGTTACGCCCCGCTGCCCGGTACGCCGGACGTGCCGCTCGACGACCCGGAAGAGGCACAGGGCGACGAGGCCCGCGCCGAACGTGCCGCACGCGCGGGCCGCTGGCTCGAGGAGGAGCGCCACGTGCTGTTCGCCTGCTCCCGCCTCGCGCACGTCCGCGGCCTTGACGCGGAGGCCGTGGCCCTGTCAGAACCGGTGTGGACGCACGCTCTCGACCACCCGCACCAGTCCGGGGCCCTCCAGGTTTTCCGGCGGGCCGTCGACGCGGCGGTCCGGCACGGAGGGAACGCGGAATGGCTGGCGCGCACGCGCTGCCAGTTGGCCAGGCCGCTGTGGGAGTCGGGAGAACTGGAGGCGGCCCAGGAGCAGATCGACGGCGCGATGTCCGCCGTCGAACTCCTGGGAGACTCCGAGCGGGAGCGCAAGATCGCGGCGTCGGTCGTCGAGCACCGCGGCATGCTCAAGGGCGCGCGAGGGGATTGGAGCGGTGCGCTGGCCGACTTCGCGGCCTCCCGCGACCTGCACCGGGCGATCCCCAACCCCTACGGCGTCCTGCTCGGGACCTACCGGATGGGAGAGGCGAGTGCGAAGGCGGACGACCTCGACGCGGCACTCGACCTGCTGGCCGAGGCGCACCGCGGGTTCACGGACGCGAAGCGGGCGAGGCTGATCGGGCGCTCGGCGTTCGCCCTCGCCGGCGTCCTGAGCCGCCTCGGCCGGCGGGGCGAGGCCCGGGAGCTGTACCAGCAGTCGCTGGGGCAGGCCGGCGAGCGGCGCTCGGGGTTCGATCTGGCGCGTGTCCACGACGCTCTCGCCGAACTGGAGACGGCCGACGGGCGCCCGGAGGCGGCTGGGGAACACCGCGCGGCGGCCCAGGCGTTCCGGCTCCGCAACGGGCTCGGCCAGGTGCATTGATCACGAGCCGCGGCCCCCACGGGCCCGGTGGATCAGCGGACCACGCGCGCGGCTTCGGCGTCGGTGGCCGGGCGCACGCCGACGCGGAAGTGCCGCTCTCCGACGTGGCAGTCGATCGGGAAGCGGCCGTCCGGCGGGTGCCCGCACGAGGCCAGCCCGGCGTGCGCGGCCGACAGGGCGATGGCCGGGTCGACCCGTACGATCCGCCCCGCTTCCGCCACGGGATCCACCTCGACGGCGTAGGCCCGTTCGTGACCGCGGATCCGAAGGAGGCACTCGCCGGACGGCAGCAGTGCCGCCGCGGAGCGGCAACCCGGGTAGGCGGACAGCGCATGGCGTGTCCATCCGTCGGCCGTCCAGGCAAGGTCCACGGGAGCGGCGGACGCCGGGAGCGCACGGCGGTACAGCAGGCCCGCGGAGCGCGCCAGTGGCTCGCGGGCGGCGCCGTGCTCCACGGCCAGGTGGTGGCCGGGCAGCCCGGCACCGGCCGGGTACCTGGCGATCCGTACGCCATCCGCGCTGATCGCCGCATGGACGTCGAACGCCGCCGGGACGCGCGCGGCGGGCCTGGGCGCGGGCAGCAACCGGGGTTGGGCGGCATGGGAGGGCGGTGCGAGGCCGAGCAGGGCGTAGACCTCGGTGCGCAGCCGCCCAACGGCGTCGCCGCCGGCCGCGAACGCGGCCTGAGCGGCCGCGTGCCCGGTTCCCGGGCGGTACGCCCTGAGCGCGTCGGCGAGGTCCTCGGGGGCTTCCAGCGTCGCTGTGCGATCGAGGAGCATGCCCATCGGGCTCGCGGGCAGCAATTCGCCGCCGCCGGGGTGGACGCTCACGACGGGGCGGTCCCGGGTGGCGCAGTAGTAGAGGGCGGCCGATCCGTGGTCGGTGACCAGGGCGTCGGCGGCGACCAGGACGGACGCCCACTCCTCGTGCGGGTCGGGC
Organism: Streptomyces sp. NRRL F-5126; assembly: GCF_000721265.1. GTDB lineage: Bacteria > Actinomycetota > Actinomycetes > Streptomycetales > Streptomycetaceae > Streptomyces. Next base: position 58,547 of record NZ_JOFZ01000004.1, read on the forward strand.
AGGACCATTCCCGCGTCGAGGGCCGGCGCGAGGCGCTCGGCCAGCTCGTGTCCCCCCAGCAGGCTGCGCTCATTGGGGTGTACAACGAGTGCCAACTGGTACTCGTCGTAGGGGAGTTGTCCCGCCAGTGTGGCGGCGAGCCCTGGCCGGCGCCGGATGAGGGACTCGGGACCCCAGGTGGAGGCCAGGACAAGCAGCTTGCGGGCCCCGGTGCCCAGTGCCTCCCGGTAGCGCTCACGCAGCGACGCCGAGGCCAGAAAGCGCTCCAGGGTGAGGTCGCCGATCACCTTCGCGGGCCGGGCGGCCCGCGGGTCGGCCGCGGCCAGCCTGGCGATCTGCTGGGGGTGGGCGAGGGCATGAAGCGCCGTCAGCGCCTGGTCGCCGGGGCTCCGCAGCAGTGCCGGGTCGAGTCCGGACGGCGAGCCGGCCGAACCTTCGCCGGCGATCGACTTGTTGAAGCCGGCGCCGTGCGGCAGCAGGACGCGCGGCCCGCGCAGGAGCCGGAGGTCGCCTTTCGGGCTCGCGGCGACGATCAGGTCGTAGGAGCGCTCGCATGCCTCGCTCCACGGCACGGTGCGGGCTCCGAGCGCGTCGACCGCGGCGAGGGCGCCGGCACCGAAGTCGGAGCCGGGGACCAGGGTGAACAGGCGGGTGATCCTGGCGTCACCCGAGAAGACGGGAAGAGCGTCGAGCAGGCGGTAGAGCGCGACCGCGGACCGCGCGGCGAACAGGACCACCCGCCCGTCGCCCGTCGCCCGTCGCATCGAAGCGTCCAGTTTACCGGAAGCCGGCGGTTGATACGGGCTGTTTCCGCAGGTCGAATAGGGTTTGCTCGCGTCGTCGGGCGACATGGCCCGATCCTATCGCGCACTCCTCGAACGGGGCCGGGAGTGATCCACGCCGCACATTTCGGCAAGCGGATGCGGCCGGCCGTGCGTGATCGCCAGGATGGCGGCATGAGTGACTGGGGAATCGCCCTGATCGCCGCGGGCTCGGCGATCGCCGGAAGCGTGGTGACCGGCTGGTACGCCCGCGCTGCCGGCATCCAGCAGGCCGCCGCCGCACGCCACGCGGGCGACCGCCAGGCGGACGCGCTGCTCGAATCGGTGCGCATGACGCTCAGCGCCGATTCCGGCCACCGCGCGTTCGCCCTTCGCCGCCAGACCTACGCCGAGTTCCTCGGGGCCGCGGAGGCGAGGATCCTCGCCGAGCGGAACGGGCGGGGCAAGGCCGACGACGAAGCGCTGCTGCAGCGCGCCTTGAGCGGGGTGCTGCTGGAAGGCCCGCCCGAAGCGGCCGCTGCGGCCCAGCACCTCGTCGACTGCCTGCGGCGCCACGAGAGCCCGGACGGCGTCAAGCGTGCGAAGCTGGCGTTTCTCGCGGTGGCGCAGGAGTACTGCCGGCCTGGGTGACGGCGAGCCGTGCGCCGATCCCGGGGACTCGCTGTCGTCCGCTGCCGGCCCGATCAGCAGGAGTTCGACCAGTCGCCGCAGGTCCCCGGCGGGTGCGCCAGGCGGAACGAGGCAATGGCGCCGAGGCATACGCGCACGCCCTCCACTGTGACGTCCGCGCGTGCGGCAGCGGCCTCGCGGGCGCGCTCTACGAGCTGCTCCAGCGCCCGTGCCGGTGCGCGGCGGTCGGCTGCGGGGGCTGCCGCCGCCGGGTGGGAAGCGAACAGGGCCTCGTCCAGACGCGCCCGCATGTCTTCGCGGCATTCCGCGACAAGGTCGGCGAACGCCGCCGTGACGAGGTCGGTGCGTGCCCGTAAGTGCCGATGGACCGTGGCGACGCCCAGACCGGCGCGGCGGGCGACCTCCCGCATCGGCAGGTCGAGCCCTTCGGCGGTGTAGGCGGCACGGGCGACGGCGACGATACGACGACGGTTGAGTTCCGCTCGCCGTCCCGGCGTTCGACGGCGGGACGGGTGGTGCCGGGAGCATCGCCGTGCAACCGGCCGTGGCGCGCGGAGCCCGTGTCGTCGGGACCGGCCGCCTCGGCAGCGAGGAGTGCCGCGCACACCGATGGACCTCAGTCGGTGGTCACCCTGGCGGACTTCACCGGCGCTGCCACGCCGCCCGGGCGGCCGAGGCACACGCGGCGGCGGGTACGACTCCCTGGCCGTCGGCGCGCCATGAGCACGCGGGGCCGGTGTCCGAGCCCATCGCGCGTCGGCCTGGTGGCGGCCACCCCCGCCGAACGGCTCGGCCAGACCATGGGCGCGGCCGAACCGGGGCGTGAACTCGGCGACGCGGGAGGCCCGCTGATCGTCGCCGGCGCGGCCGCGGCCACGATCCTCAGCGGCGCCTTCGCCGCCCTCGCCGTCCTGACCGCCGCTGCGGCCCTCGCCGTCCACCGGACGGCCCCGCGCCCGGACCCCACCGACAACCCGACCGCCTGACAGGGTCGGCGACACGGTTGCCGGACACTGTCGCGCCCGGTACGCCCTCGTCCACGCCGTGCCTCGCCTCCCCACGGCCACCGTCCGGACCCGAACGGGGGTGCCGTTGGAGGCTCAGACCGCGTAGAGGCCGGTGACGATCACTTCGGCCAGCCGGGCGAGGTAGTCGGAGTCGACCTGGTCGGGGGCGAAGAGCAGGCGCATCAGCAACGGCGAGATCAGCAGGTCGAGGCCGAGTTCGCGATCGAGCTCGTCGGGCAGGTCGCCGCGCTCGATCGCGCGGGACAGCACCGCGGCCGCGGCGGTGCGCCGCGGCTCGGCCACCACGTCGTGCAAAGCGGCGTTCAGTTCCGGGATGCGCGAGGTCTCGATCAGCACGTCCAGCGCCACCCGCCTGGCCCGTGGATCGGCGGCCTGCGCGACGATCACGTCCAGGAACCCGCGCACATCGCCGGCCAGGGAGCCGGTGTCCGGCACCTCCGGCAGGTTCCGGCGCACTGCGGCCCCGACCAGGTCGATCAGCATGGCCTGCTTGGACGGCCAGCGGCGGTACACGGCCGCCTTGCCGACCCCCGCCCGGCGGGCCACCGCGTCCATCGACATGCGGGCGTAGCCGGTCTCGGCGAGCTGATCGAACATCGCGCCGGTGATGGCCGCGGTAACGGGCTCGCGGAGCTTGGCCGCCCCTGTTGGTTCCCGTCCGTTCGGCATGCTCGAAGCATACACGCGACGGAACCGTGGCGTTCCGTCGTCAGGGTCTGCTAGCTTCCATCAAAGGCGACGGAACTGTTCCGTTCCGACGAAGGGAGGGGCCATGAAGATCCACCCATTGCGCATCGGCCGTACCAAGGTGCCGTTCGGCCAGTTCTACGGGGGCCTGCAAGGCTTTTCACTCGGCGAGTTCGCCGCGGACAAGGACCACTTCATCTGGGTCCCGATCCACGCGTACCTGATCGAGCACCCGACCGCCGGGCCGGTGCTGGTTGATACGGGGATCAGCCCGGACCAGGCCGCGCACGTCGACTACTACCGCGGTTCGATCATGGAGCACGTGATGGACGTCGACGAGTACGACCTGCCGTCCGGCCAGACCATGCCGGAACAGCTGGCGCGGTTGGGCTATCGGCCGCAGGACATCCGTGCGGTGATCGTCACCCACTTCCACGAGGATCACATCGGTGCCCTGAACCTGTTCGGGCACGCCCCGGTGTATCTGGGTGCGGCCGAATACGCGGCTCGGGATGCCAAGGTGCTCGGCCTGATACCGCTGGCCTACCCGCCGTCTGTCGCGGCGGTCACCGACTGGCGGCCGATCGAGTTCAGCGGCGCGGCCATCGGCGGATTCACCGGCTCGGCCGACCTGTTCGGAGACGGGAGCGTGCTCGCCCTGCCCACTCCGGGACACAGCCCCGGCAGCACCAGCGTGCTGGTGGATCACCGGTTGCTGCTGACCGGGGACGCGATGTACACCATCCATCATCTCGCGGTGGACCAGGTGCGGGCGTTCCAGCCCGGCGAACAGGCGCGGTATGTCGACTCGATACGCCGAATCCAGTGGCTCCGCCGCGAATTCCCCGAGCTGGTCATCCTCACCGCACACGACCACACCGAGTACGGTGCGCGGCTGATCGCCGGGCTCGCCGGTGGCGAACTGTCCGATGCGGATTTGGCCTGGGGCAAGTCCTACGAGCGGGCCACCTTCGACGAACTGGCCAACCTCAACCCGGCCCGGCTGCCACGCTTCGTCCCGGCCGCGGACGGTGGCCCGGTCGGTCACGCGGCCTGACCACGCCTCTCGGACGGCACCTCTTCGCCGCCGGGAGTCCGCTCGTGACACGGCGCACTCGGCTGCTGCCGGCGAGTTCCTCGAAGAGCGCGGTACACCGTGTGCCGGTGACCGTCTCCTTCGGGACAGGGCGGCCCGAGGGCCGGCTGGGGCTGGGGCGATCGCCGAGGCATGCCGCCATCGAGCAGGTCCGGTGGCAGTCGACGGCGCCGGGCGTGACCCGTGTGCGGCACACACGCAAGTCATGCCCCGATGAGTTGGTTTCGGTGCGTACCCGAGCATCCCCATCGTGGGTGACCCTGTCGCTCCCAGGAAGGGCGGGGAGAACGATGCGCGGCGCGTGTGGTCGTAGCGTTCGGCACAGGGCCGGTACAACACACTGAGCGTTGAGCCGGGGAAGGCGGCCGCCGCCCCGGCGGTTCCGCACGCGCGGCGATCAAGTCCTGGCGCGACTACGCAAGCCGCGGCCGCCTGCCGCACGAGCCACGAGCCTCGTCCACATGTTGCCCCTCCTTGACACGCGGGTGGGCCCCGGGCAATCTGAGTGCGGAAATGAACCTAATCATTAGGTCTAAAATGAAGTGTCGAACCTGGAGGAGCGCGCCATGATCCATGACTCCTACGACGTCGATGTCGCCGTCGTCGGCTACGGTCCGACGGGCCTGGTCGCCGCTTCGATACTGGGCGGGATGGGCCACCGCGTCGTTGTCGTCGAGCGCCATCCACACCTGTACGGCCTGCCCCGGCTCACACACATCGACGGGGAGACCGCGCGTATCGTCCAGGCGGCCGCGGACGTCGATGTGGCCCTGCGTGCCAGCCAGGCGCTGGACCACTTCACCTATCTCAACGCGGATGGCGAAACCCTGGTGGAGCTGCCCTGGGCGGGGGAGTCCTGTGGACACCCGGCCCACATCTCGATGTATCAACCCGATATCGAGAACGCGATCGACGAACGGGTGCGGCAGTACCCGAATGTCGTCCGCCTGTCGGGGTGGCAGGCCACGGATCTTCGCGTCGTGCCCGACCAGGTCGAGCTGACGGCGCGGCCGGCGTACGACGGGACACGGCTGCCGGATTCGCCGGACGACGGCAAGGTGGTGATCCGGTGCAGTTACCTGCTCGGTGCGGATGGCGCCAACAGCTTCGTGCGTACGGCACTCGGGATCGGGCAGACCGACTTCGGCGTCGACGAACGCTGGTTGAACATCGACACGAAGATGCTGCGCCCCCTGCCGAAGCGGTTCAACCACACCATGCTGTTCTGTGACCCCGCAAGGCCCCATATGTTCATGCCGATCGGCCAGGAGCGTCAGCGCTTCGAGTTCGCCGCGCTGGCGGGTGAGGACAAAGATTCGCTCGAGGACAGCGATCGGGCCTGGCAGTGGTTGTCGCAGACCCACGGCCTGGGCCCCGGCGACATCGAGATCATCCGGCAGGTCCTGTACCCGATCAGGGCCAGGATGGCCGACTCCTGGAGCTATGGAGGCCGAGTGTTCCTGATGGGCGACGCGGCCCACACCATGCCGCCGACGATGGGTCAGGGGGCCTGTTCCGGCATGAGGGACGCGATAGCCCTCGCGTGGAAGCTCGACCTGGTGCTGCGCGGACGTGCCGCCGAGGACCTGCTGGCGACCTACGAGACGGAGCGAACGCCGCACGCCAGGTCCATCGTCGAGACGTCGGTCCTGCTGGGCGAGGTCGCCTACACAATGGACCCGGCACGAGCCGCCGCGCGCGACGAGGCGTTCCGCAGCGGTTCCATGCCACCGCCGCCCCCGTTCCCCGTCCTTGGAACCGGAGTCATCCAGACAACCGATGACGGCCGGCCCGCGCCGTCCGCGGGAACCCTCGCCCCTCAGGGCGTCGTGTCCACCCCCGACGGCCGGACGGGACGGTTCGACGACGTGTTCGGGCATGGCTTCACGCTGGTGGCACGCACAGGGCTCGGCGGGCTGCTCGACCGCGAGCAGAGAAAGTTTCTCGACGAGATCGGCTGTACTTTGCACACGCTGACCGACGGCGAGGCAGGATCCTTCCAGGACGATGCGCGGACATACACGCGGCACTTGGACGAGAACGGGGCCGACGTGCTCATAAGCCGCCCGGACTTCGTGGTCTTCGGGTCGTGCGCCGCCGCCGATGTGGGTGTGCTGATCGCGCAACTCCGGTCCGAATTGCACTACATCGGGCCGTCGGCCACCCAGCAGCCGGTAGTCACACGATGACCACACCGAACCCCGACCCGACGAACTCCACGCCGGCGCAGAAGCTGCTGGCCGCGCAGTGGCGGTCGATGACCCCGGCCCGCATGTTCGACTACGGCATGCTGCCCGACGACATCGCCCGCATGCGGACCATGACCGCCGAGGGCGCGGCATGGGACGTCGCCGCCGAGTCACTGGCCGACGACCAGGAGCGCCGCGCACTGGGGGCGCTGCGCGACGGCCATCGGGTCACAGCCGTCGAGGCGTACCGCGCTGCCGTCGCCGACCTGGTCTTCGCGCAGATGGCATTCAATGACGACACGCCGCGCAAGCACCGGATATACGACCGACTGAGTTCGATGCTGTCCACGGTCTCCGGCCTCCTGGGCGACCGGTTCGAAAAGGTGGAGCTGGGATTCGGCTCGCGACATCTGGTGGGCTGGCTGGTCAGGCCACCAGAAGGTGAGGCGCGCGGCACGGTGGTCGTGTTCGGCGGCCAGAGCGGGTGGGGTGCGGCGTACTGGCGCCATGCCGACGCGCTGGCCGCGCGCGGCCTCGCGACCATCATGGCCGAGGGGCCCGGCCAGGGGGAGACCCGGCTTCGGCACGGTGTCCTCCTCGACGTGGACATCCCCGCCGCCTACAGCAGGTACGTCGACTTTGTGCACGAGAACCCGTCGCTGGGCTCCGCGACGGGAGTCTTCGGCAACAGCCTCGGAGGCCTCTACGCGGCGCTCACAGCGGCGGCGGACCGCCGGGTGCGGGCCTGCTGCGTAAACGGCGCACCGGCTCGGCCGTCGTTGCTCGGACATCGCAGCTTCGATGAACAGGCCGCGGCCATGCTGGGCACGGACGACCCCGACCGCATCGCCGCGAATTTCCGCCGGCTTGCATTCGACCCCCGCCGGGCGCACATCGACTGCCCCCTGCTGGTTCTGCATGGCGGGCACGACGTGCTGTTCGAACTCCAGGCACAGCAGCCCTTCCTCGACGGCACCCGCGACGGCGCGGACCGGACGCTGCGCGTCTGGCCGGACGGTGACCACACCGTCTACAACCACTGCCAGGAGCGCACGTCATTCGTCGCCGACTGGTTCGCCGACATGCTCGCGCGGGGTTGACGGCTGCGCGGATCGGCCCGGTAGTGGAGGCAACGGCGGCACCGGCACTGGCCGGCCGGCCTCAAGCGCGGGATGTGCCGCCCCTGACCTGGGCCACGACGTGCTCCTATAATGAAAACATGGTGGACGTGGCGCTCACAGGGATGACGCGGGCCGAGGCGGTCGGCCGGCACGTCCGGCGCGTGATCGCCGAGCGCGGTTTGCGGCCCGGTGCGCTGATCGGAACCAAGACGAGCATCCGTGAGTCGGTGGGTGTCGCCAAGGCGACGATGAACGAGGCAGTGCGACTGCTGGAGTCGCAGGGCGTCGTCGTCGCCAGGCCGGGTCCTGGTGGCGGGTTGTTCGTCGCACGGCACGACCCGGTGGTCAAGCTCGGGCAGAGTCTGCTGACGGTGGGGGGTGCGCCCGTCACGGTCGCAGACGCCGTCGTCGTCCGCGAACTGCTCGAACCGCGGATCATCGTGGATGCGGCCAGGTGCCGTACGCAGGACGACATCGCCGTCATCACCAGCCGGTCTGCGGCGTTGGCGGAGGTGGTCGACGACCCGGACGCCTTCGTGCACGCGGTGTGGGAACTGCACCGTGCCCTTGCACGTACAAGCCCCAACCGGATCCTGCGCGAGACCTACCTCTCGATGTTGCAGTTCATCGATGCGGAGACGGTGGGGGTGAGTTCGGCCGAGGAAGAGGCCGGCCATCGCCGTTACAAGCGAGGGCGCCTTCGGCTGCACCAGCACATCGCGGAGGCCGTCGTGGCGGGCGACGTGAGCCGGGCCGCCGACCTCGCCCGCGAGCACTCCCTGACGGAGGAATAGCGAGGCCGGCGACCCCGGTTCACGCCGGGTCGGTCGTGGTGATCCACGCATGGATCGCGTCGGCGTCCGCATCGAGTACGGGCGGCGCGCGGTGCTCACGCCTCGTGGTTTCGAACTCCTCTCCCGAAGTGACGCGGAAGAAGCGGAGCGGTGGGCCCGGCAGTTCCATGGGCCCGATCGTCGCGTGGTCCACCGTGATCTTGAGGCCCTGCGATTCGAGCTGCGGCCATGCGTAGACCTCGTCAAGTGTCCGCACGCGTCCGGCGGGCACCCCCGCCGCCTCCAGGCGCCCCAGCAGGTGTGCGGCCGTCAGGCCCGCGAACGACTTCTCCAACTCGTCGATCACCAGGTCCCGATGGGCCACTCGATCCGCGTTGGTGGCGAGGTAGGGCCGCTCGGCGTCAAGGTCGAACTCGGCGCACAGCCGCCGCCACAGCGCCTCGCTGCCGCATGCCAGTTGCACACTGCCGTCGGCGCAGCGGAAAAGGCCGTACGGGCTGATCGACGGGTGGTGGTTGCCTCCGGCCCGGCCCAGAACACCGCCGACCGTCCAGGCGGTGCCTTGGTAGGCGTGCACACCGACACCGGCCGCGAGCAAGGATGTACGCACAACCTGGCCGAGGCCCGTCCGGCCGCGCTCGTGCAAGGCACTCACCGTGCCGAACGCCCCGTACATGCCGGCGAGTAGGTCGGTGATCGGTACACCCATCCGCTGGGGCTCGTCGGGGACAGGACCCGTGAGGGACATCAGCCCCGTCTCCCCCTGCGCGATCTGGTCGTAGCCCGCCCGCGCGGCCTCCGGACCGTCATGGCCGAAGCCGCTGATCGACAGCGTCACCAGTCCGGGGTTCAACTCGGCCAGCCTCACTGGGTCGAAGCCGAGTCGTGCGAGAGCGCCGGGCCGGAAGTTCTCGATGAGCACGTCGGCGCGCCGCAGCAGCAAGGTGAGAGTGTGGAGGTCTGCCTCGTCGGTCAGGTCGAGGGCCACCGACTCCTTGTTCCGGTTGGCCGCGAAGAAGTACGTCGATTCACGCTCGCCGCCGGGCGGCCGCACGAACGGCGGACCCCAGCCCCGGGAGTCGTCACCGGGGCCGGGGCGCTCGACCTTGATCACCCGGGCGCCGAGATCGCCCAGCATCATGGCAGCGTGCGGGCCGGCCAGGGCGCGGCTGAGGTCGATCACCAGGATGCCCGCGAGCGGGCCTGCCGGCGCGGTCATAGAGCGGCCTCCGGCTGCCCCCGACCGATGCGTACGTTGACCTGCTTGATGGTCGTGAACGCCTCGAGCATGCCCTCGAGCGAGAACTCCCGACCGGTTCCGCTCTGCTTCAGGCCGCCGTAGGACTGGCCCACCATCTGGCCGCCGGCCTGGTTGACCTGGATCCATCCCGATTCCACTCGGCCTGCCGCCGCCAGCGCGCGGCTCAGATCGTTGCACCAGAGATAGGCGGCGAGCCCGTAGTGGGAGTCGTTGGCCATCGCGATGACCTCTTCGTCGGTGCGCCACGGGATCGCGACCATGACAGGACCGAAGATCTCCTCGCGGGCAAGCCGCCAGGCGTTGTCGGCACGGGAGAACACGGTGGGACCCATGAAGAGCCCGTCGAAGGAGGAGCTCAGACCGTCGAGGGCGACCTCGACGTCGCGTCGGGTCCGTCCGTCCAGCACGTAGTCCCGGACGCGTTCGTACTGACTGAGGTTGATCAGACTGCCCATGTCCGTGGTCTCGTCGAGCGGGTCGCCGACCGTCAGCGAACGCAACCGGCGCACGGTGGCGTCGAGCACCCTGTCGTACACGTCCTCGTGCACGAACAACCGGGAGCCCGCGGTGCAGGACTGGCCCTGCCGGGTGATGCGCATGCCGGCGAGGACGCCCGTCACGGTCTCGTCGATCCGCTCCGGGGAGGCGGCGTCCGGCCACACGACGGTCGGGCTCTTGCCCCCCAGTTCCAGCGAGACGGGGACGAGGCGGTCTCCCGCCGTGGCGCCCACCGAACGCCCGACGGCGGTGGATCCGGTGAACGAGACCTTGTTCACTCCGGGATGCCCGGCCAGTACGGCCCCGCACTCCGTCCCGTAACCGGTCAGGATGTTGAGCACTCCTGGTGGCAGGTAGGGCGCGCACAGCTCGGCGAGGCGGAGCACGGCCAGTGGCGCCTCCTCCGAGGCCTTGACGACGATCGTGTTTCCGGCCGCCAACGCCGCGGGGATCTTCATACCGGCGATCATCAACGGTGAGTTCCACGGCAGGATGGCGCCGACCACGCCGACCGGTTCGCGCTGCGTGTACTGCAACTGGTCGGCACCGGCCGGGAGCACGACGCCCTTGACCTCGGACGCGACGCCGCCGAAGTACCGGAACAGCGTGGCGAGTGTGATCGCCTCGGGCCGTGCCTGGGGGCGCAGGGCGTTGCCGGTGTCCGCGGCGGTGAGCAGCGCCAGTTCCTCGGCGTGCTCGGACAATACGCCGGCGATCGACAGGAGCGCCTGCTGTCGATCTGTGAAATGCCGGCGGCGCCAGCCGGGCAGCGCGGTGTGGGCCGCCGCCACAGCGCGCTCCACGTCGGCCACCCGCGCCCGCGGCACCCGCCCCAGCCGGACCTGGTGGCGCGACGGCGCGAACACGTCGATCCACTCGTCCGCCGCTGCCGCAACCCGTTGGCCGCCGATGACCATCGGCACATCGCCTCGGTCGTCGAGCACAGACGCCCGCACCACCGTCGCAACCCCGGACCCGGCCTGCCCTCTGCTCGTCACGGTCGGTACTCCTGTCGCGCGGCCAGATCGGCCCGGCTCACGATCGGCGTGCTGATCACACCGATGTTCTCGACCTCGACCCGGACGGTGTCGCCGGCGGTCAGATACACCGGTGGCTTCATGCCGAGTCCCACGCCGGCCGGGGTGCCGGTCGCGATCACGTCGCCCGGCCTCAGCGACACCGTGTCGGTGATGTAGGCGATGATCGACGGGACGTCATGGATCAGATCCCTGGTGTTGCCGAGCTGCATGACCGAGTCGCCGACCCGGGTCCGCAGCGTCAGCGAGTTCGGGTCGCCGATCTCGTCGGCTGTGACGACCACAGGGCCGATCGGCCCTGTGCGGTCAGCGTTCTTGCCCAGCGTGAACTGCGCCGTCTCCAACTGCTTCTTGCGCGCGCTGAGGTCGTTGAAGCCGGTGTATCCCAGCACGTGACGAGAGGCCGTAGCACGATCCGCGGACCAGACCGTGTCGGCGATGATCACCGCGAGCTCGACCTCCCAGTCCAGGCCGTCCTCGTTCGGCGGCACCGGCACAGGGTCGCCGTCCACGACGAGGGTGTCGGCCCACCGTCCGAAGATCATCGGCACTTTGGGCGTGTCCAGACCTGAATGTTCCCTGGATTCGTCACCGTGCGCGTGGTAGTTGATGCCGACACAGAACACCCGCGCCGTGTGCGGCACAGGCGGTGCCTCGACGAGATCGGCACGGACGAGCCGCTCGCCCACCCGGACCGCACGCGCCATGGCCGATCGCGGATCGGCATAGAAGACGCCGACCTCACCCAGCGGGACGACGTGGCTCCCGTCCACAGCGCCGATGTGCCGCGATCCGTTGTCGACGTATCCGATGAGCTTCACTTGACCGCCCAGTTTCCGTAGTCGGGGCCGTCGGGGAAGTCGGTGACCTCCGCACCCTCGGGCACGGAGTCATGGTCGAGCGGACCGCCGTAGGCGCGGGAGATCTCGTAGGCGATCTCGCGCGCAATCCTGCCGTCCTTCATCTCGAAGCAGTGGACCAGGCGCATGCTGATCCGCCGGCCCGGCTCGAACGGGAAGTTGGGCATGTCCTTGCCCACCACCGTCAGATCGGCGATCTGGTCGTCGAACACGAAGTCCTCTGTGGCGAAGCGCCGCAGTGTGGTCGTGCGGTTCCAGTGCACCGTCCTGAAGATGCCCAAGTACCCTTCCCTGACATCGTCGACGTTGTCGCAGACCAGGCCGCGTGCCGGAGCCTCCCACACGATGTCGGGGCCGTACACGGCCAGAGCCTTGTCGATGGTCTCGGGATTCTCGTTGTGGAAGTGAGCCTCGACCACGCGCAGGTTGTGCGCGATCAGCTCCTCGCGGGTCAACGTGCTGACGTCGACGTCCGGCACCACACCGTCGCCGATCCAGGGTGCTGCCTGCTCGTTCTGGGGGGTCGCCATATCTCCCGCCTTTCGCGTGGGTCGGCCCGGCTGCCGAAGGGGGCTCGTTCCGGGGAACCGGGCCTCGGCGGTCACCTGGCTGGACGGACCGAGCAAATTAGACCTATTGATTAGGTTCATTTGGAGTATGGGCTCGGCGCAGGATGTCTGTCAACGCCGCCCTGCTCCCAGAGGCCGGCGGGCTCCCCGGGACCGACCTGGCCCGCCCGGCGCGGCCGATCGCGACGCCGGGCCCATGCGCAGGCTCGCCCTGATCAGTCTGTTGGGATTCACGCCGACGCGCTCCCTCCGAAGGTGACCCTGCCGCTCCCAGGAAGGCCGGGGGCAGGCGTCCCCGTCCGGTGTGGTCGTAGCGTCCGTCGAAAGGCACGCCGCTGAGGGAGAGCTGACGGAGAAGGGGGCCGTGCGATGCCGAACACCGTGAGTCGGCGACTCATCGTGTGATCGCGGTCGACGAGTGTTCCGAAGATGGGGTCCCACGGTCCCACTGGGTGACCGTGAGCTCGGTGACCTGGCCTTCTATGGTGATGGCACTGTGCCGGGCATACCGCGTGGTTCGCGCGAAAGGGGGCGTCACGGGAGCTCCGTGTCGGATGTGCTGTCATCCCCCGCGGCCGGGTGCGGTCCGGGCGGTCCGGGCGGACCGGCGCGTCGCCGCTGACGACGGTGCCGGCGCCTTGGGGCCGTACCCGCGGCCGGCCGCCGGGCAGGCGCAGTGCGACGCGCGGCGGCGACGGTGGCACGGGCGGCCGTCATCGGTGGCCGGGAGGGCGCGCCGGAATTCGTCGCGAGCGGTGACCGCTTCCCTGGCCACAAGGCCGCAGCCGATCAGGTGGGACAGCCGGCTCCGATGGCCCGAGCCGACGGCTGGAGTTGGCTGCCGCAGGTCTGTCCCGGCGGTGATGAGTGCCTACATGTCGATGGCTTTCCTGTCACCCATGCTCTGAGCCACCTCTCATAGTGGGACTGTCTCGTGGGGCCGCCACAGATATCGACTACGGACGCGGAAGGCTGAATTTCGCCCTCCCGAAAGGGAAGGAGATGCGCGCCGGCGACATCCTCGCGTGCGACTGGGACCGCGGCAGGGGCCCTTTTCGCGTTCGCGGCGCGCCTATAGGCTCATGCGCCATGACCGACTTCGTGCAGGTGTCCACGGCGACAGAGACCCGCGAGCAGGCCGTCGAGTTGGCCCAGTCCGTAGTACGCGACCGGCTGGCAGCCGGGGCGCAGATCATCGGCCCGGTCACGTCCGTGTTCTGGCACCTCGGGGAGTTCGGCACCGGCGAGGAGTGGCAGCTCCTGCTCAAGACCCGGGCGGACCGGTACCCCGCCTTGGAGGCGCACCTCATCGACCATCACCCGTGGGACAACCCGGAGGTGGCCGCGGTACCGATCGTCGCGGGCGCGGAACGATGCCTGAGCTGGCTGAAAGAGAATACCGAGCCCGTGTCAGGTGGCTGACCTTTCCAGGACCGCAGCCACGGCGGGCACCCCGCGATGTGCGCCGAGGCGACCCAGCACGGGCGCCAGCCTCTGGCGCGGCCGCACGGACGCCACTCCGTCCGACAGGTCCAAGGCCCGCGCGACCACGGCCGCCGACTGCTCCACCTCGCCTGCGCTCAGGTAGGCGTCGGCGAGCCACGACGAGTACAGGGCCTTGTCCCTGGCGTGGCTGTCGTCGTACTGCGCCAGTGCCTGTTCCAGTGCGGGTACGGCGCGGAGCGGGCGGCGTAGCTCGGCCCAGCAGCGCCCGGACATGATCTGTAGCTCGGTCGCGTCCACCCACGCCACCCAGTCCGGTTGCGGTTCGCCGGACGCGTCGTGGAGCGCTGCAGTCGCGTCGTTCAGCGCCTGCTCCGTCTCGGTGGCGAGGCCGGCCACGGCGCAGGCCCAGGCCTTGCGTTCGTAGAGCAGGGCCCGGACGCCGGCCGGGGCGCCGGCGCCGATGGTTTCGCACGAGCGTGCCGCGATGTCGACTCCGGTTCGGCGGTCGCCGGCGACGGTTTGGTAGGCGAGGAACGCGAGCGCGTTGCCCGCCAGGTCGGCGTCGCCTGCCTGCTGTGCGGCCAGGTAGCTGTCTCGGTACAGCCCTGCCGCGTCGGCCTCTTTGCCGCCGTCGAAGGCGGCCCATCCGGCCTGCTGCGCCTGCTCGGAGAGGACGGACAGGAGCCCGCGCTTCGTCGTCTCCGTGTACGACGCGTTCCGCAGGGCGGCTTTCGTGGACTGGTACTCGCCGAGGTACACGCGGTAGGTGTCGCCTCCGCCGAGGACATCGTCGAGGCGGCGCAACCGCGCGGTGCGTTCGCGTAGACGCCGGGGTGTGTCCGCTCCCAGTCGTCCGATCAGGTCGGGGCGGGTAAGGGCTGGGAGGCCGGCGGCGAGGCCGGCGCCGGTGGTTACTCGGAGGAAGGTTCTGCGCTGCACGTCGTTCCCGTTCTCTGTGGTGCTGTGCGCAGGGAACGACGGCGCGGATGCTGTCTCCCACGGGCGGGAGGCCAGCCCGACCATGGCGCCGGGGATGCGGAGGGCGTCCGCGATCCGCACGATCTTGTCGAACGTGGTCACGGCGCCCCGCCCGCGGGCGAGGGTGCCCACGCGCTCCGGCTTGATGTCGCACTCGGCGGCGATCTTCGAGTAGCTGATGCCCGCGTACCGGCGCGCGAGCCGGAACACCGTCCCGAAGTCGTGCGCGCCGATGGCCGAGCGCATGTCCGGCCGGTCGAGTAGCGCTCTGGGGAGCGCGGTTGGCGGTTCGTATCCAGTCATGGCTGCCTCGTCGTGCCTGCTCGGCTGAGTGTGCGTCATCGCCAGGCCCGCAGCGTACCCATCATGGGTATGCCTGCACCGGGGAAGTGACCGAAGGTCCCCCGTCAGAAGGTGGCACGACGAACCCCCGCAATCGGGTGAACGGTCCGGGGGCGTGGCCCACGCTGACAAGGAGCGTCGACGTGAAGAACGAAACCACAGTCCCGCCGTCGGAGCCAGCGCGGCCGCTGGCACCGGTGTCCGGCTGCGACGTCTGTGCCGCCTGCTTCAGCCAGTGGCAGGAGGCGTCGACCGAGGGGCATCCCGCGTTCGACCCCTCGCACGCGGCCGACCTGGCAGCCGAGATCGGCCGCCACCCTCACCCCCGGCTCGGCGGCGCGTCATGACGCAGTGCTTCAAGGGCGGCCACGACTTCCCCATCGAGGACGAGTACGGCGCGTACTGCGAGGAGCACGGGGTCGAGCTCATCCGCAGGACGCCGCATCCGGTGCCGCTGCCGCACCCGCTCATGCCCCGGCCTGCCGCCGCCGACGAGGCGCCGCCGCGCGCCACCTGACCGCTCCGGCCGGCGGGATCCCCCGTGCTCGTCGCACCCCGCCGGCCGGAGCCCACAATCCCCGCGCCGCCACTCGTTCGGGTGGCGGTCGCGGGTGAGCCCCACCGCACCACCGTTCGCCCGCCACGCTGGGCCGCATGACTGGAGGCCATCACGTGGTGCAGATCCCGCCGAGGTGCCCGACCGACCAGAGCATGCTGTGGAAGGACACGACCCGGATCACTCCGGCCTGCCCCGACAACTGGCACTGGCACTGCTCGGGCTGCTCTCGCGCGTTCACGCCGACCGCCGAGGACAAGGAGAGGTTCCGCCATGGGACACGAAGAGGATCGACAGACCCCGTGTGGTAACAACGGCTGCCGGGGCTGGAAGGTGACCGTCTACGTGTACAACGACGACGGCGACTGCATCTCTCAGCACATGTGGCCCTGCAACGTGTGCGGCCAGTAGAGCACGCCATCCGGGCCCCGGTCGCCACTACGGCGGCCGGGGCTCACGCGTCCCGTATGAGGTGTGCGAGCGGCGCGCCGATGGCGTCGGCGATGTCGAGGAGCGTGTCCAGCCGCGGGGAGACCTGGCCGCGTTCGATGCGCCCGTACGAGTCTCGCTCGATGCTGGCGCGCTCGGCGACGGTCTGCTGGGTGAGGTTGGCGCAGAGGCGGGCCTGCCGCATGTGGTCGCCGATGGCTCGGCGTCGGTCGCGTCGGCGATCGGGGTTTCCAGTTATAGGTGTTCCATGTGTTCACCGGGCCGCCGCGGCGTAGAGCCGTCGGCCGTGGTCGAGGGAGTAGCTGCGGTGCGCCAGGAGGTCGGCGACCATGGCGTCGCCCGCTTCGGCCTCGCGGATCAGGGTGCCGCCGCCGTCTTCGTCGTCGGTGCGGCGCAGCGTACGGACCCTGTGCTCGATGCGCGTGACGGCCGCCTCTCCGATGCGCCGGCCGCTGGTGATCTCGCCTGCGGCCAATGGGTCGGCGGTGAGCCAGGAGAACAGGTTGGCGGTCAGGGCCGTCGAGCTGGGGATGAAAGATCGGCGATGCATGTCACTCCCGACTGAGTATGTGAGCGCGTCCAGCGCACCTCGTGCGGTCCACGGGAAGTCTCTGTGCTGCTGAAGCGGGTCGAACTCCAGCCATGTGGGCCAGGGGTGGGTGTCGACGAGGCACGGGTCGATGTCGAACAGCTCGGCCAGCAGCCTTTGCGGCAAGGGGCACGCGCCCTCGACCATATGCTTGGGGAGCGGGGAGATCAGAGCGCAGCCGAAACTCCCCAGATTCTCCCCAGGGCCGTTGACGGGTGATTCGCGCTCCGGCACCCCTGGGAAGTAGTCCGTGGAATGTAAGGCTGAAGAGATGGGTGGCCTGGGAAAGTGCTGGAAGAGGTGACTGCGACTCGCTATGTCACGCCCCTGCGTGAAGGCGGGTCGCTGCCCGGGATTGTCGAGGCCGACGACCTCGGCACGTACGTCATGAAGTTCACCGGCGCCGGCCAGGGGCGCAAGACGCTCGTCGCCGAGGTCGTCTGCGGCGAGCTCGGCCGCTGCCTCGGGCTGCGGGTGCCCGAGCTGGTCACCATGCAGCTCGACCCGGTCATCGGTCTGTCGGAGCCCGACCAGGAGGTCCAGGAGCTGCTGAAGGCGAGCGGCGGGCTGAACCTCGGCATGGACTACCTGCCGGGGTCGATAGGGTTCGACCCGCTCGCGTACGAGGTCGGGTCTGAAGAGGCCGGCCGTGTCGTCTGGTTCGACGCCCTGATCAACAACGTCGACCGCTCCTGGCGCAATCCGAACATGCTCGTCTGGCACGAAGACCTCTACCTCATCGACCACGGCGCCACCATGATCTGGCATCACAACTGGCCCACCGCGCAGGCTTCCGCGGCCAAGCCCTACAACGCCTCCGACCACGCGCTGGCGCCGTTCTCGCCGGACGTCGCGGCCGCGGCCGCAGCGCTCGCGCCGCTGGTGACGGAGGACCTGCTCGCGCAGGTCACCGCGGCCGTGCCGGACGAGTGGCTGGTCGACGAGCCCGGGTTCGCGACGACGGACGAGCTGCGGCGCGCCTACGCGGCGCCGCTGCTTGCCCGGGCGGCCACCATCCACGAGCGCATCGTCATGGACGCGCCCACCAGGAAGGGCCCCTCGCGTGCGCCCGGTTGGCTCACCGGCCGTCCGGACGACGCCGTCCGCGTGCCGCACGGACGGGAGGGCGGCCGATGAGCGTGCGGGACGTCTACGAGTACGCGCTGCTGCGCGTGGTGCCGCGCGTCGAGCGCGGCGAGTGCTGCAACGCCGGGGTGATCGTGTACTGCCGGGCGCAGTCCTTCATCGCCGCGAGGACGCACCTGGACGAGGCGCGCGTGACGGCGCTCGATCCGTCGGTGGACCTGGCGGGCGTGCGGGCCGCGCTCGCGGCCGTCGAGTCCGTGTGCGACGGAGGCGCCTCGGCGGGCCAGGCCGGGCGGGACGAGCCGGGACGCAGGTTCCGCTGGCTGATCGCGCCGCGCTCCACCGTCGTGCAGCCGGGGCCCGTCCACACGGGGCTTACGGCCGACCCGAAGGCGGAGGCCGAGCGGCTGCTCGATCTGCTGGTGCGCTGATCGTCGCGAGGACCGTTCTGCGGTACCCCGCGGCCCATGAGGCGACCGCCACCGGCCCGGCCCGTTGACACCGCGTGCCAGGGCTTCTAGCGTCGTTCTGCCAAGAGACTAAGCGGTCGCTCAGTCGATGAGGTTTCCTAGGGCGAGGAGAACAGGGATGTCCACCACCGAGCAGCGAGTCGCCGTCGTGACCGGGGCGGCGCGGGGGATCGGCGCCGCGACCGCCGTACGGCTCGCGGCCGAGGGCCGCGCCGTCGCCGTACTCGACCTGGACGAGGCGGCCTGCGCGAAGACCGTGGGTGCGATCACCGAGGCGGGCGGCAAGGCGCTCGCCGTCGGCTGCGACGTCTCCGACAGCGCGCAGGTGGACGCGGCCGTCGCACGGGTCGTCGCGGAGCTCGGCGCGCCGACGATCCTCGTCAACAACGCGGGCGTCCTGCGGGACAACCTGCTCTTCAAGATGTCCGAGTCCGACTGGGACACCGTGATGAACGTGCACCTCAAGGGCTCGTTCCTGATGTCGCGCGCGTGCCAGAAGCACATGGTCGACGCCCATTGGGGCCGCATCGTCAGCCTCTCGTCGTCCTCCGCGCTCGGCAACAGGGGCCAGCTCAACTACGCCTCGGTCAAGGCGGGTCTGCAGGGCTTCACCAAGACGCTCGCCAAGGAGCTCGGCAAGTTCGGCATCACCGCGAACGCCGTGGCGCCCGGCTTCATCGCCACGGACATGACCGCCGCGACGGCCGCGCGGGTCGGCATGAGCTTCGAGGACTTCGAGGCGGCCGCCATCACGCAGATCCCCGTGCAGCGCGCCGGCAGGCCCGAGGACGTCGCCAACGCCATCGCCTTCTTCACCGGCGACGACGCGGGCTTCGTCTCCGGGCAGGTCATGTACGTGGCCGGCGGCCCGCTCAACTGAACCGAGGACAGCCATGACACAGCAGCAGGCACCCGACAGCGGCAAGGTCGCCCTGGTCACCGGCGCGAGCCGGGGCATCGGCTACGCCATCGCCGAGGCCCTCGTCGCGCGCGGTGACCGCGTGTGCGTCACCGGGCGCAACGAGGACACGCTGAAGGAGGCCGTCGAGCGGCTCGGCGCCGACCGGGCCATGGGCATCGCGGGCAAGGCGCACGACCCGGCGCACCAGGCCGCCGTCGTCGAGGGCGTGATGGGCGCGTACGGGCGGATCGACCACCTCGTCAACAACGCCGGGACGAACCCGGTCTTCGCGCCGCTCGCCGACCTCGACCTTGCGGTCGCCGCCAAGACCTACGAGACGAACGTGCTGTCCGCGCTCGGGCTCGCGCAGAAGACGTGGCACGCGTGGCAGAAGGACCACGGCGGCACGATCCTGAACATCGCCTCCATCGCGGGGATCGGCGCGTCGCCGTTCATGGGCACCTACGGCATGAGCAAGGCCGCCATGATCAACCTGACGATGCAGCTGGCGCACGAGTTCGCGCCCGTCGTGCGGGTCAACGCGATCGCCCCGGCCGTCGTGAAGACGAAGTTCGCGCGGATGCTCTACGAGGGCCGCGAGGAGGAGGCCGCCGCCGGGTACCCGATGGGGCGCCTCGGCGCGCCGGAGGACGTGGGTGGCGCGGCCGCCTTCCTCAGCTCGGACGCGGCCGGCTGGATCACCGGGCAGACGCTCGTCGTCGACGGCGGGCTGTTCCTGAACGCGGGGGTGTGAGCGGCGGGTACTGCACCCGTGTGCCGTGTGCCGTGTGCGGCCGGCCGTCCCGCGAGGGCTCGGCCGGCCGCCGCCGTTGTCAGTGGCGCCCGGTAGGTTCGTGAACGGACGATCAGTCGGCGAACACCGGAGGATGTTGACGTGACCGAAACGGACATGCTGCCCGAGTCCTGGCGCGGAGCACTGGGCGGGCAGCTGCGCGAGCCGTACTTCGCCGAGCTGATGGAGTTCGTGGCGAAGGAGCGTGCGAACGGTCCCGTCCACCCGCCGCAGGACGAGGTCTTCGCCGCGCTGGCGGCCACGCCCTACGAGGACGTGAAGGTGGTCGTCATCGGCCAGGACCCGTACCACGGCGCGGGTCAGGGCCACGGCCTGTGCTTCTCGGTCCGGCCCGGCGTGCGGACGCCGCCGTCGCTCAGGAACATCTACAAGGAGATGAAGGAGGACCTGGGGCACCCGGTGCCGGACAACGGCCACCTCATGCCCTGGGCGCGGCAGGGCGTCCTGCTGCTCAACGCGGTGCTCACGGTCCGCGAGGGCGAGCCCAACTCGCACAAGGGCAGGGGATGGGAGAAGTTCACGGACGCGGTCATCAGGGCCGTCTCCGGGAGGCCGGACCCCGCGGTGTTCGTGCTGTGGGGGGCGTACGCGCAGAAGAAGCTGCCGCTCATCGACGAGTCGCGGCACGCCGTCGTGAAGGGAGCCCACCCCTCGCCGCTCTCCGCGAAGAAGTTCCTCGGCTCCCGGCCCTTCACCCGGATCGACGCCGCGGTGGCCGCGCAGGGCCACACGCCGATCGACTGGCGCATCCCCGACCTGGGCCGAGCCTGAAGGCGATCCCGGCCGACCGCGGCTAGCGTCTCCATTGAGCGTTTTGTCAGATTTTCATTACGCAGCGGTGGAGGGGCCACGCATGGAGCAGCGGCAGTCGTCCGGGGAGTCGCTCATGACCAGGATCGGCCAGGCGGTGATCCTGCTCCACGGCGGTGACCGCGAGGAGGCACGCAACCGCATGGGCGACCTGTGGACGGAGCTGGGGGAGGCGGGGGACGCGTTCCAGCGCTGCACGCTCGCGCACTACATCGCCGACGCCCAGGACGACCCCGGCGACGAGCTGGCCTGGGATCTCAGGGCCCTGACGGCCGCCGACGGGGAGGCGCCGGAGGTCGTGGCGCTGCGCCCGGCCCTCCACGCGGACCTGGCGGCCGACTACGTGAAGCTGCACCGCCCCGACGCGGCCCGGCTCCACCTGGGGCGGGCCAGGGCCTCGGCACACGTGCTGGCGGACGACGGGTACGGGGACGGCGTGCGCGCCGCCATCGCGCTGGTGGCGCGGCAGCTCTCCGGGGCCTGAGCCCCGCGCGCGGACGCGCCTGAGCCGGGTTCAGTGCCCGTACGTCTGATGGCAGATCCGGGCCTGCGGGCTGCCCGCGGGCCAGTGGCCGTAGGTCTCGCCCAGTGTGCAGACGCCGGAGGCGTCCCCCGGGAGCGCCGGCGGCGCGGCCGGTGCGGCATGCGGGTGCTCGCGGCCGCCGGCCGGGAGGCGCCCTGGGCCGTGGGCCTGCGGCGCCCCTTCCCCCCGGTGCACGGAGCCCGTTCCGGCTGCCGCCGCGCGCTGCCGTGGCACCCGCGGCGGAGCCGTGGTGGCCGCAGGGCGCGGCGCGGGCGCGGCCGGTGCTGTCGGCCGCACCATGGACAGTGCCTCCTCGGCGGGCGCCTGCACCACCTGTGGCCGGGTGCCGGAGCGGCGCCGGGCGGTGGGAGCGGTGTCCGGGCGCGAGGCCTTGGCGTGCGTGGCGTCCGGGGCGACGGACACGCAACCCGTGACGGCCGTGGCGGCCAGGCCCGCGGCACCGAGCAGGAGCATCGTTGTGGTGGTCGTTCTTCGCACCCGGCAACTCTGCTGGCCCGCGCCCCGCTTCGGACAGCCATCCGGCGGTAATGAACCCGGAAGGATGATCGTTGCCGTCGCGGTGACGGAAGCCGGTGCGCGGCTCCTCAGTCGCCCGTCGAGCCGTCCAGGGACTCGCGGATGAGGTCGGCGTGGCCGTTGTGGCGCGCGTACTCCTCGATCATGTGCGTGTAGATCCACCGCAGCGTGAACGGCCGCCCGGTCTTCCGATCGCGCCGGCCCGTACCCTCGTCGTCCAGGCCGCGCGCCGCCGCGCGCTCCCTGGCGGTGGCGATCTCCGCCTGCCAGGTGGCGTACGCCTCCGCCCAGGTGTCGTCCTCGCCCACGTGGAAGTCCCCGTCGGGGTCCTCGTCAGTGAAGTAGATGCCGGGCACGTCCTCGCCGTCGAGCGTCTCGCGGAACCAGCCGCGCTCGCACTCGGCCAGATGCCGCACGAGCCCCATGAGGCTGAGCCCCGACGGCGCCACCGGCCGCTGCCTGAGCTGATCGTCGGTCAGCCCCGCGCACTTGGCGGCGGTGATCGCCCTGTGGTGGTCGAGCCAGCCCTCCAGCATCGCGCGCTCCGCGGCGTCGACCGCGGGAGCCGGGTACCGACCGACCGCGTCGGTCGTGGCGGGCGGCGCGGTCGCGGAGGTGGACGAGGGGACGGCAGGGGTGTGCCCCGCGGCAGTTGGCGTCATGACGGCCATCGTGGCGCAAGCACGGCCCGCGCGCGACGCGTTATTCGCTCGTCCGCCACCGGACTGCCGTGCCCGCGGCCGGACCGCCGTGCGGTGCCTGAGACCCTGGCGTCCGGGTCGGGATCCGCGACGGCGCGGGCAAGGACGGCCACGACCGGCGAGGTCGGCTCGTCGAGCGGTCTGACGGTCCGCCGTGTCGTGCAACTCGCTGCCAGGGCTCCGGACGGCGAGCGGGGAGGGGTCGGGAACGACCGGCCTGGCCCGGGAGCGCGCCACCGGCCCGCGCCGCCCGGCCCAGGGGCTGCCGGGCATCCGCCACGTATGCTGCCCGGACGCGCACCCTGGGAGGGCTCAGTGAAGGTCGGCTGCATCGGACTCGGCGACATCGCGCAGAAGGCGTACCTGCCGGTGCTGACCGCGCTGCCCGGCATCGCGCTGCACCTGCAGACCCGCACGCCCGCCACGCTCGCGCGCACGGCCGAGGCGCACCGCATCCCCGGCCCGCAGTGCCACGCCGACCTGGACGGGCTGATCGCCGCGCGGCCCGACGCCGCGTTCGTGCACGCCCCGACGGCGGCGCACCCGGAGATCGTCGGACGCCTCCTCGACGCCGGGATCGCCACCTATGTCGACAAACCGATCGCCTTCACGTACGCCGAGTCCGAGCGCCTCGTGCGGCTGGCGGAGGAGAAGGGCGTCTCGCTCGCGGTCGGATTCAACCGCCGTTTCGCCCCGTCGTACGCGCAGTGCCTGGAACACCCGCGAGAGCTGATCCTGCTGCAGAAGAACCGGGTCGGGCTGCCCGCGCCCGCGCGCGACTTCGTCGTCGACGACTTCGTGCACGTCGTGGACACGCTGCGCTTCCTCGTACCGGGGCCCGTCGACCACACCGACATCAGGGTGCGCGTGCGCGACGGACTCCTCCACCACGCAGTGCTGCAACTGTCCGGCGACGGCTTCACCGCCATCGGGACGATGAACAGGGTCAGCGGATCGACGGAGGAGATCCTGGAGGTCTCGGGGCAGGACTCCAAGCGCGCCGTGCACGACCTGGCCACCGTCGTCGACCACAAGGGCCAGCCGACGGCGCGCCGCCGCGGCGACTGGGTGCCCGTCGCGCGGCAGCGGGGCATCGAGCAGGCCGCACTCGCCTTCCTCGACGCGGTACGCGCGGGGGAGCGGCTCAGCGCCCGGGACGCGCTGGAGACCCATGAGCTGTGCGAACGGGTGGTGCTTGCGGCGCAGGCTGAGGGCGCCTGACCCAGCCGCCACCGACGCCGCCGCCACCACCGCCACCGATGCGGCGTGAGTGCACTGCCCGCGCGGCGCGCACCGAGCAGAAGAGCGCCACCACGGCCGACGCCGCGTACACCGCCCAGTCCCCGAACCTGTCGTACAGGGTCGCCCCACGGGCCATCGGCACCTCGAACACGGCGGACGCGGAGCGGTCCGTGCCAAGCGGCTCGCCCACGCGGGCGCCGTCGGGGCCGAAGACCGCGCTGACACCGGTCAGCGTCGCGTGCACCACGGGCCTGCCCGTCTCCGCCGCCCGCAGCGCGCCGAGCGACGCGTGCTGCGCGGGTGCCCACGTGTCCTGGAACGACGCCGTCGACGACTGCACCACCAGCACCTGCGCGCCGTCGTTCGCGAGGTTCCTGCTCATGTCGGGGAACGCCGACTCGAAGCAGATCAGCGGTCCGACGCGCAGTGTGCCGCCCCCGCGCACGGGCACGTGCATGACCACTTGGCGGCGCCCGGCCACCCGGTCCTCGCCCGCGGCCCTGCCGACGGAAGTGACCCAGCCGAGCAGCGCACGCGCCGGAACGTACTCGCCGAAAGGCACCAGGCGCATCTTGTCGTACGTCACCCCCACAGGGCCTCGCGGGCCGATCAGCGTACTTCGCTTGAAGACGCCCGCACGGCCCGCCGCGTCCCTGTTGTACGCGTCCACGTTGACCAGCACGTCCGCGCCGACGCGCCGGGACATCGCGGCGAGTCGGCGCGCCAGCGAGGGATGGGTCGAGAAGCTGTGCGTCACGCTGCTCTCGCCCCACACCACCAGGTCCACCCGGCGTCCCGCCACCTCGCGCGTCAGCGACTCGCTCCTGGCGAACCGCAGCTCAGGGGCGCCAGGAGCGCGTGAGACGATCCCCGGCTGCACCACCGCGACCCGCGCCGGCGCGCCCGACCGCGCGGGCCGCGGCGCCCATGCCCACACCGAGCCCACCGCGACGGCGCCGAGCACCAGCGACACCGCCACCGCCGTCCGCGCCGCGCCGGAGACGAGCAGCAGCGTCAGCGCCACATTGACACCGACCACCACCAGGCTGACCAGCCACACACCGCCCACCGACGCGAGACGCAGCGCCGGCGCGACCTGCCACTGGCTCGCACCCAGCACGCCCCACGGGCCGCCCAGCCCCTGCCAGGACCGCACGGTCTCCACCATCAGCCACGCAGACGGCACGACAGCCAGCGCCGCGAGCGCGCGCGGCGCACGCGGCGGCCCGTCCGTGCCCCCGAGCAGTGCCCTCACCAGCAGCCCCCACGGCGCCCACAACAGCCCGAGCAGCGCGCCGAGCACCACGATGAACACGTTCAGGCTCGTGAACAGCCAGTGGTGCACGGCGATCATGTAGCCGGTCCCGCCGAGCCAGCCGTCGAGCGCCGCACGGCCCGGGGTCGGCGCGGACCTCGCCAGCAGCAGCCACGGCACCAGCGCCGCGTACGCGCACCACCACCAGGACGGCGCGGGGAAAGCCAGGGCGGGCAGCGCGCCCGCGCCCAGGGCGGCCGCGCCGCGCCACCAGGGCGAGGCCTGCCACGGCCGCGTACGTGCCCGACCGGGCCCCTCGACCGGACCGACCGCAACCTGCATGCCGAGCCTCCTCGCCATGCCGAGCCTCCTTGCCGCGCGTGACACCCGTGGAGCCGCGCGTGAGACTCACGGACCCCGTGCCATGCCTACCCACATCGCGCGGGTATGCCGCGCGCCTCACACGGCGGGCCCCGCAACTCACCGGCACGCAAGGCGGATGTCATGAGGATGTATCGTCCGCGCAACGGGGGCCGCAGGCCTCACGGATCCGTTCACCCCGGCAGGCCCGGTGCCGTGGGCGGAGAGTGGATGGATCATGATTCCTCACGTGTCACACAGAGCCGGCCGTCCACCCGCGCACACGGGTTTTCGGGCAATCGGGAGTACGGGGTTAGGGCGATGAGACTCTGCTTTCTGGTGGAGGAGCAGTACCGCCGCGACGGCATGCCCGTCGAGGTGATACGGCGCCTCACGGACTGGGGGCACCGGGTGGACGTGGTGCGGCCCGGCACCTCGCTCATACCCGTCTCGGAGTCCATACGCGCCGGCAGCCACGACGCGTGGGTGCTCAAGACGGTGTCGGGCGGCCCCGGGCTGACCCTGCTCGAGGCCGCCGCAGCGGTCGGCCTCACCACCGTCAACGACGCGCGCGCCATACGCGGCGTACGCGACAAGGCGCTCGCCGCGGCCATCGGACGCAGCAGGGGCCTGCCCGTGCCCCTGACGTACGCGGCAGCCGACTGGCGCACGCTGACCGAGGTGCCCGCCGAGTGCTTCCCCCTCGTCGTCAAGCCGGCCGACGGCAGCTCGGGGCGGGACGTCCACCTGGTGGCCACGCCCGAACGGCTGGCCGAACAGGCCGCGCTGTCCGAACAGGACGGCCCCGCCGCACACCGTGGCGGCGGCATGCTGATCGCGCAGCCGTACGTGGCGAACGACGGCACCGACCTCAAGGTCTACTCCGTGGCGGGCGACCTGTACGCCACACAGCGGCGCTCGCCGCTCCACCCGGACCGCTCGCTGCCTGAACGCAGGGTGGAGCTGCCGCGGGAGGTCGCCGCCATCGCCGCGCGCGTCGGCGAGGTGTACGGACTCGACCTGTACGGACTCGACGTGCTGCTCGGCCCGGACGGGCCCGTGGTCGTGGACGTCAACGACTTCCCGAGCTTCCGTCAGGTCCCGGAGGCGGCCGACCGCGTCGCGAGCGCCGTCCTGCGGCTCGCCAGGGGCCGCGCGGCCGCTCCCGCCGTGCCCGCGCTGCCCGCACCGCGCCTCGCCCCGCAGATCCCCGTCACCGCCGGCGAGGACCGGTGAGGATCGGCCTCGTCACCAGCGCCCCCGAACACCCCCTGCTGGCCGACGCGACCGCGCTGCTGACGCCCCATCACGACGTGTGCGTGCTCGACCCCGCGCGAACCGGCGCCACCGGGCCCGGAGGACCGCTTGCCGACGTCTACCTGCTCAAGGCGCGCACCCCGCGCGCGATCGCACTCGCGCGGAACCTGGAGCAACGGGGCGCGCCCGTCCTGAACACCGCGTCAGCGACCGAGCTGTGCCAGGACAGGACGGCGATGGCCGCCGTGGCGCGGAGTGCGAGGCTGCCCTTCGCACGGACACGGTCCGTCGCATCGCTCGGCCGGCTCC
Source organism: Streptomyces sp. NRRL F-5126 (assembly GCF_000721265.1). Classification (GTDB taxonomy): domain Bacteria; phylum Actinomycetota; class Actinomycetes; order Streptomycetales; family Streptomycetaceae; genus Streptomyces. Next base: position 85,725 of record NZ_JOFZ01000004.1, read on the forward strand.
TGGCGGAAGGCGGCCCGAGCCGCCCGGTTGTCGTCAAGAGCCGGCACAGCCGCAGGGGGGACCTCGTGGCACTCGTCGCCGACGAGGCCGAACTGCGCGCCCTGGAGGCGAAGTGGCGCGACGAGCCGGTCGTCGTGCAGCCGTTCACGCCCAACAGCGGCTGGGACCACAAGCTGTGGGTGATCGACGGGCAGGTGTTCGCTGCGCTGCGCCGCTCGGAACTGGCCGCCGAACAGCCCGGCACGACGTCCCTCGCGGCGGAGGAACTCCCGGCCGGCTGGGCGGACCTCGCGCTGCGAGTGGGCGAGGCCTTCGCGCTCGACGTGTACGGGGTCGACATCATCGACGCGGGCGGCGGCGAGCCGCGGATCGTGGACATCAACGCCTTCCCCGGCGCACGCGGCCAGGCGGGCGCCCCGGAGGCGCTCGCGGCGCTGGCGCTGCGTACCGGCGCCGAGGGCATCGGCGCCGTACGGGAACGGCGCCGCGCGGCCGTCGTGCCGCCCGGCGCGTGGACGGGTCCGGTGCGCGGCGCCGCACCTACAATGCCTGAATGATCTTCATCACCGTCAAGTTCCCCGTGAAGCCCGAGCACGCGGAGGCGTGGCCGGCCGAGGTGGCCGACTTCACGGCGGCCACGCGCGCCGAACCTGGCAACCTGTGGTTCGAGTGGTCACGCAGCCTTGAGGACCCGAACACCTACGTGCTGGTCGAGGCGTTCAGGGACGGCGCGGCCGCAGCGCACGTGGAGTCGGACCACTTCAAGGCCGCGCTCGCACGGTTCCGGCCGCTGGTCAGCCGCACGCCCGACATCGTGAGCACCACGATCGAGGGCGCGGACGGCTGGAGCGAGATGGGAGAACTGAAGGTCGACTAGGCCGGAGACGCCTCAGGCAGCGCTGTCGACACTGCCGACGGCTGCGGCCCACTCCAGCAGCAGTACCTCGTACGCCTCGGAAGGCCACGTCCCGTCGGCCGAGTCGACGAGCGCGCGGATGCGCTCGTTGGCCGCCGCGACGTCCGACACCCTGCGGGGTGCGGCGGCGGAGGCGGAGGACTTGGACATGTGGCAAGCCTAGAACCTGATTTCCGCGATCGTGACGATTCCGTGAGCGTCCTTGGTCACATCCGAGACCCGATCGTGCTCCCCGTCACACAGGACCCGCCGCGGAACGGGGAACCGGCGGCGTACCGTGCGTGAAGGAATTGCGATGCCGCCCCCGGACCAGGCACGTTCCACGGGCGGTGACGGGGGCCAGAGGCGAGGGAACCAACCGGCACCATGGCGCCAGAAGAACCGGTACTGCTCGGCAGGACGGGCCACGCGGCCCTGCTCACCCTCAACAGGCCACGCGCGCTCAACGCGCTCACCCACCCCATGATCGGGATGATCGACGCGGCCCTCACCCGCTGGCTCGACGACCCCGCCGTGCTGGCCGTCGTCGTCGCGGGCGCCGGGGACCGCGGCCTGTGCGCGGGCGGTGACATCCGCGCCGTGCGCGAGGACGCCCTCGACGGCGGCCGTACGTCACCCGCGTTCTGGCGCGACGAGTACCGGCTCAACGCACGCATCGCCCGCTACCCGAAGCCGTACGTCGCGCTGATGGACGGCATCGTGATGGGCGGCGGCGTCGGGATCTCGGCGCACGGCCGTGTACGCGTCGTCACAGAACGCTCCCGCGTGGCCATGCCGGAGACCGGCATCGGGCTCGTCCCCGACGTCGGAGGCACTCACCTGCTCTCCCGCGCGCCCGGCGAACTCGGCACGCACCTGGCCCTGACCGGCGCCGTCATGGGCGCCGCCGACGCCCTGCTGTGCGGCTTCGCCGACCACGCCGTCGACTCGCGCGACCTGCCCGCCCTCGTCACGGCACTCGGCGAGCAAACGCCCGCCGAGGCCGTGCGCCGGTTCACGGCCGAACCCGCCGAGGGCGCGCTCGCGGAGAACCGCGCGTGGATCGACGACTGCTACGCGGCCGGGAGCGTCGAGGAGATCGTCGCCCGCCTCCTCGACCACGGTCACCCCTCCGCCAAGGAGGCCGCCCAGACGATCCTCGGCCGCTCGCCCACCGCGCTGAAGGCCACCCTCGCCCTGCTGCGCGCGGCAAGCGCCCGCGAGAGCCTGGAGACGGCGCTCGACGCCGAGTACCGCGCCTCCTGCGCCGCGCTCGCCCTGCCCGACCTGCCCGAGGGCGTACGCGCGCAGATCGTCGACAAGGACCGCCGCCCGCGCTGGGACCCGGCGGAGCTGGCCGGCGTCGCGGACGCGGACGTGGCGCGCTTCCTCGCACACCCCCCGGGCGGAGACCTCGGGCTCGCCGCCGCGCTCGGCTGACCGTACGGCGCCGGAGGCCGCCGGTGTCAGCGGTCCCCGGCCCCGCGGGGGCCGGGGGCGCCTCCGCCGTGGATCCGGGCCGCGGCGCCGAGGTGGTGGCGCTTGCGCCAGCCGACCACCGCGGCGACCACGGCCGACAGCACGATGAAGCCCGAAGCGACCAGGAACGCGGGCGACGTGGGCGACGCGGCCGTTGAGCCCGCCACCACGTACGCGGCCGTGTTCGGGATCGAGCCGAGGCCGGTCGCCACCAGGAACGACGGCCAGTTCATCCGGGACACCGCGGCGCCGTAGTTGGCCGCCGCGAACGGCACCCCGGGGAACAGCCGGATCGCCAGCATCGAACGGAACCCGTACCTGCTCATCAGCCCGTCGGCGGCCGTCAGCCACCGGCCGCGCACCAGCGTGCGCAGTGCCCGCTGCCCCAGCAGCCGCCCGAGGCCGAAGGCGATACCCGCGGCGAGCACCGTGCCCGCGATGGCAGCGCCCAGCCCGGCGACGGTGCCGAGGAGCGCGCCGGACGCCGCGTTGAGCAGCGGCCTCGGCGCGAACGCCGCCGCGCACAACCCGTAGACCAGCGCGAACAGCGCCGCAGCCGCGAAACCGCCCGCGTGCGTGGGCCAGCCGTTCGACAGCAGCCGCTGCGGCCGGTACACGGCCACGAGGACGGCCGCTGCGCCCAGTACGGCGACGAGCAGGCCGAACCGGCACCACGGTGACAGCAGACGGCGGACGACGCGGGCCGGGGCGGCCCTGGGGACGGTGGCGAGCACGCCCGGAGACTAGCCGAGAGCGCCTGGGGCAGGGGCGCCGCCCGGCGTTCGGCGACGGCCGCCCGGCGTCCGCCGCAGGGCCGCTGTCCGCGACAATGGGACCGTGAGCCAACCGACCGAGGCGGTGCCCGTGACGCGCGCCGTCGACTCCGGCACCGCGCGCCTCCTGCCCGACGTGGACACGCAGCGCGCCTGGCTGCTGACGCTCGACGGCGCGCCGCAGTCCTACGTCGACCTCGACGAACCCGCGCACCTCGAGTTCGAGTACGTGCGGCGCATCGCCCACGTACTCGACACGACGGGCGAGGAGGGCGCGCCGCTCGCCGTCGTGCACCTCGGCGGCGGCGCCCTGACGCTGCCCCGCTACCTGGCGGCCACCCGGCCGGGAGCCGTCCAGGACGTCGTGGAGGCCGATCCGGGCATCATCGCCCTCGTCGCCGAGCACCTGCCGCTGCCCGACGGTGCGGGGATCGCCGTCCACCCTGCCGACGCCCGCCAGTGGCTCGCCGCCGCGCCCGGGGGCTCGGCCGACGCGATCATCGGCGACGTCTTCGGCGGTGCGCGCATACCCGCACACGTCACCTCCGTCGAGTACGCACGCGAGGTGGCACGCGTACTGCGGCCGCAGGGCGTCTACGCCGCCAACCTCGCCGACGGCGCGCCGTTCTCCTTCCTCCGCCCGCAACTGGCCACCTTCGCCGCCGTCCTCCCGGAGCTCGCGCTCATCGCGGAGCCGGCCGTGCTGCGCGGCAGGCGGTTCGGCAACGCGGTACTGGTCGCCTCGCACGCCCCTCTCGACATCGCCGCGCTGGCCCGCCGCACCGCGGGAGACGCGTTCCCGGCGCGCGTGGAGCACGGCGCGGCGCTGCGGCGGTTCACGGGACGCGCCGAGCCCGTACGGGACGACGCGGCGCAGCCCTCACCCCGGCCCCCCGAGGGGGCCTTCGGCATCGGCTGAGGCCACACCCGTATCGACCACGGCCTGGTCGATGGCGTCGGCCCCGGCCCTCACACGTCGCGTGATCGACCGCACCTCCGGCACGAACAGCACCGCCGCGGTCAGCAGCACGACGAGCCCCGCCGACACCCACAACGCCTGCCCACGCCCGAGCGTGGACTGCGCCGGGCCCGCGAGTGCGGTCGCCACGGGCACGAGGGCGAGCGAGCCGAGCCAGTCGTACGAGGACACGCGCGACAGCTTCTCTTCCGGGATCTCCTGGTGCAGGGCCGTCATCCAGCCCACCCCGAACACCTCCACCGACGCGCCCGCCACGAACATCGCAACCGCCAGCACAGCGGCCGAGACCGGCACGGCCAGCGCCATCAGGGGCAGGGCGAACGGGAAGACCCCCAATGTCCCGGCGAGCAGGAAGCGCCGGGGCTGCCACCGGGTCATCACGATCGCCCCGATGACCGTGCCGGCCCCGTACACGGCGTTCGCGACGCCCCAGGGGCCCGCGCCGCCGTAGTGTTCGCGGGCGACGAGCGGCCCGTACACCGCCTGCCCGGCGACGGCCACGGCGTTGACCACGCCGAACTGCACGACGATGGCCCACAGCCACGGCCGTGAGACGAACTCGCGCCAGCCGTCCCGCAGGTCACGCAGCACGCCGCCGCCGGGATCGCGCTCCGGCACGTGGCTCAGGTCGAGGAAGGCCCTCAGCGACCCCGCGAACAGGAACGACGCCGCGTCGCACGCCAGCACCCAGCCGGGGCCGACCCACGCCACGAGGGCGCCGCCCACCGCGGCCCCGCCGATCGTCGCCCCGTTCACCGCCATCCGGTACACCGCGAAGCCGCGCCCCGCGCTCTCGCCGTCCACGCTGGAGAGCAGCATGCCCTCGGACGCCGGGCCGAACAGTGCCTGGCCCGTGCCGCCGAGCGCCGACAGCACGACCATCTGCCACAGCTCCGCGCGGCCGAGCAGGACGAGAGCGGCGAAGGCGCCTTGCGAGACGCAGTTGAGCGCGTTCGCCGCGACCATCACCCGATGGCGCGGGATCCGGTCCGCGAGCGCCCCGCCGATCAGCACGAACAGCACCAGCGGCACCGTGCGCGCGCTCGCCACGAACCCCACGTCGGCCGCGGAGCCCCCGGTGGACAGCACCGCGAAGGCCGAGGCGATCAAGGCGCCCTGCGAACCGAGCTGGGAGACCACGGCCGCGGTGGACAGCAGCAGGTAGTTGCGCGAGTAGGTCCTGGGCACCCGCGGACTGTGGCGGGAAGGGCGCCCGGCCGCAACCGGATTTCCGGTCTTCACCGGCGGGTCAGCGCGGGCGCCGGGGCCGAGGTCCCGTCACTTCACCGAGCCGGCCGGCAGCCGCACCGTGCTGAGGATCCGCATGGCCGTCTTGTCGGCCAGCTCGTCCTTCACGCCACGCGCCCCGTAGAGCACCCAGGTCGTGTAGTCGCCCTTGCCGTTGAGGAAGGTGAAGGCGATGGTCTTGCCGTCGGAGTCGCACTTGGAGTGCTTCGTCAGGCCCGTGGTGGTCGCCGTCGCGACGCTGCCCTTGAGGCCCGACTTCGTGGTGTACGACCTGGCCTTGCTGACCTTGATTTTCTTGTGCACGGTCTTCTCGGGCTCCGCCTGGCCGTACGCCGCGAATGCCCAGGTGCCGGCCTCGGCGACGGCCGCGCTCCCCGTGTCCTTCGCGCCCTGGCCGCCCTTCGTGCCGGCCGCCGCGAGCGACGTGTCCTCCGGCCTGCCGCCCTTCGAGGTGTCCTCGCACCACTTGGGCTGCAGCACGGCCGGGGCCGAGAACAGGGCGAGCGCCGAGCCGTCGCCCTTCTTGTCGTCGCTGAAGCCCTGCATGGTGCCGGACGACTCCACCTGCCAGCCGGGCGGAACGTCGAACTCCGTGCCGTGCGTCGGGTTGGCCACGACCTTCCAGCCGGGGATCGTCGGCTTCGCGCCGTCGCCGCCGCGCGGGTTGTCCGTCGGACCCGCGGCGGCGGGCGTCGAGTGCGTGGCCGCCGGCTTCTTCGCCACCGTCTTCGCCGGGGCGTCGTCCCTGTTCGCCACCAGGTACGTGGACACGCCCGCCGCCGCCAGCACGGCCACCGCGCACGCGATGGCGATCACAGTCGTGCGCCGCCCGCCGGCCGCGGGCTTCACCGGCGTGGGCGTGCCGCCGTACATCGGCACGGTCTGCTGCTGGTAGGGGTTGGGCTGCGTCGGCTGCTGCCCGGACGGCCCGTAGCCCTGCTGCGGGTAACCCGGCTGCTGCCCGGACGGCCCGTAACCCGGCTGCTGGTACCCGGGCTGCTGGTAGCCGGGCTGCTGGTAGCCCTGCTGTGGATGGCCCGACTGCTGTCCGGCCTGCTGCCCCGCCTGCTGCTGACCCGCCTGCTTGTACGGGTTCTGGTCCTGCGTGTCTCGCTCGCCCCCGGGCGGCTGCTGTCCTGGCCACATGGCGAGTAACCATAGAGGGGCCGGGCGGCGGCGTGGTCGCCGCTGTGTCACGGTCCTGTCGCATCGCGTGTCAAGGGCCGGTACGGAGCGAAATCCGGCCACGTCGAAGCGGCCCCCGCGAGCAGGTAGGCTGATCGGGCCAGGGCTCGGGGGACATGAGCGGGAGGGACCTGCGTTGGACGTCCAGGGGTGGCTCGAGACCGTTCCTGCGGTGAGCATCTACCTGCTGGTGGGTGTGGTGATCGGGGTCGAGAGCCTCGGCATCCCGCTGCCGGGCGAGATCGTTCTCGTCGCCGCGGCACTGCTCGCGTCGCAGCAGGGACACATCAACCCGTACATCCTCGCCGCCTGCGCCTCCGCGGGCGCCGTCGCCGGCGACTCCACGGGGTACCTCATCGGCCGCAAGGGCGGCAGGCCCTTGCTCGCCTGGTTGGCGCGAAAATTCCCCAAACACTTCGGCGAGTCCCAGGTCGGCACCGCCGAGCGGTCGTTCGAGAAGTGGGGCATGTGGGCCGTGTTCTTCGGCCGCTTCGTCGCCCTGCTGCGCATCTTCGCAGGTCCGCTCGCCGGCGTGCTGAAGATGCCGTACTGGAAGTTCCTGACCGCCAACCTGCTCGGCGGCGTGGTCTGGGCCGGCGGTACGACGCTCATCGTGTACGAGGTCGGCAAGGTCGCGGAGGCCTGGCTGAAGAGGTTCTCGTACCTGGGCCTCGTCCTGGCCGTCGTCATCGGCGTCGCGTCGATGCTGGTCGTGAAGCGCCGCGCCAAGAAGTCGGCGGAGAAGCGGGCCGAGGAGCAGGCAGCCGACGAGGCCGTGCCGGTGCCCTCGGGCACGGCCGACTGAGATCCCCGCACACCACTTCCGCCACCCAAACCTCTGCGCACCACGTGACGCCAAGTGGCCAGGACTCGGCTGTCACCCGCCCATGACGGTCAATAGCCTGTGTTTCACCGACCGTTACAGGCCAGCAGACGCGAGGGGCAGCCATGGTCACCACTCAGCAGATCCCCGACATCCTGTCGCCCGAGTTCGCGCACAACCCGTATCCGGCCTACCGGATGATGCGGGAGGAAGCCCCGCTGATCTGGCACGAGCCCACCCAGAGCTACCTCATCTCGCGGTACGAGGACGTCGAGCGCGCCTTCAAGGACAAGGCGGGCGTGTTCACCACCGACAACTACCACTGGCAGATCGAGCCCGTGCACGGCAAGACGATCCTGCAGCTCAGCGGGCGTGAGCACTCTGTACGGCGCGCGCTCGTCGCCCCCGCCTTCCGCGGATCCGAGCTCCAGCAGAAGTTCCTGCCCGTGATCGAGCGCAACGCGCGGCAGCTGATCGACGCCTTCCGGCACACCGGCTCCGTCGACCTGGTGGACGGCTTCGCCACCCGCTTCCCCGTCAACGTCATCGCCGACATGCTCGGCCTCGACAAGGCCGACCACGCCAGGTTCCACCGCTGGTACACCGCGGTGATCGCGTTCCTCGGCAACCTCTCGGGCGACGCCGACGTCGTCGCCGCGGGCGAGCGCACCCGCGTCGAGTTCGCCGAGTACATGATCCCGATCATCCGCTCACGCCGCGACGACCTGGGCGACGACCTGCTCTCGACGCTGTGCCGCGCCGAGGTCGACGGCGTGCGGATGAGCGACGAGGACATCAAGGCGTTCTGCAGCCTGCTGCTCGCCGCGGGCGGGGAGACCACCGACAAGGCCATCGCGTCGATCTTCGCGAACCTGCTGCTCCACCCCGACCAGCTCGCCGCGGTCCGCGCCGACCGCGGCCTCATCCCGCGGGCGTTCGCCGAGACCCTCAGGTTCACCCCGCCCGTCCACATGATCATGCGGCAGACCGCGCAGGCCGTGTCCGTCAGCGGCGGCACGATACCGGCGGGCGCCACCGTCACCTGCCTGATAGGCGCGGCCAACCGGGACTCCGACCGCTACCGCGACCCCGACACCTTCGACATCTTCCGCGACGACCTGACCACCACGACCGCGTTCTCCGCCGCGGCCGACCACCTCGCCTTCGCCCTCGGTCGGCACTTCTGCGTGGGCGCCCTGCTGGCCAAGGCCGAGGTCGAGACCGGCGTCAACCAGCTGCTCGACGCGATGCCCGACGTACGGCTCGCGGACGGCTACGACCCGGTCGAGCAGGGCGTGTTCACCCGCGGCCCGCAGTCGCTGCCCGTGGTCTTCACGCCCGCCGCCGGCTGAACACCGTGTGCGGGGACCGGCGGCGCGCGCACCGGCCGCCGGTCCCCGCACACGGCGCGCCCTGTCAGCCGAGTAGCGGCGAGAAGCTCACCGGCAGGTCGAGCAGGCCGCGCATCCAGATCGACGGACGCCACCGCAATGCCTCCGCCTCCACCGCGAGCACCACGTCGGGCAGCGTTTCGAGCAGTGTCTCCACGGCCGTGCGGGCGATCACATCCCCCAGCTGCGGCCCGGGGAACGTGCAGCGGTGCTCGCCGTTGCTGAACGACAGGTGCGCGGAGTTCTCCGCGCCCACATGGCCCTCAGGCCACATCTGCGGATCCGTGTTGGCCGCCGCGAAGCTCATCACCAGGCAGTCGCCGGCCTTGATCTGTCGGCCGCCCAGCTGGATGTCGCGCACGGCCCACCGCCCGATGAAGTTCTGCGTCGGCGTGTCGAGCCACAGCACCTCGTTGAGCGCCTGGCCGACGCTGAGCTTGCCGCCCGCGACGGTCGTCGCGAAGCGGTCGTCGGTCAGCAGCAGCCGCAGGCTGTTGCCGATCCAGTTCGCCGTGGGCTGCTGCGCCGCCGCGATGACCGTGATGACGTCCTGCACCGCGGCCTCGTCCGTCAGACCCGCCGGGTGCAGGAGCATCCGCGACGTGACGTCGTTGCCCGGCGCCGCGCGCTTCTCCTTGACCAGTTGCTCGATGCGCGCCTGGACCCTGCCGTACGCGGCGACCGGGTCCTCGCCCTCGTTGGCGTCGAGGGAAAGACGCAGGTCGCGTACGAGGTCCTCGGTGTCGACGCCGCCCGGCGGCATCCCGCACAGCTGGACGATCGCCCGCATCGGCAGCGGGTGCGCGTACGCGGTCATCAGCTCCGCGTGCCCGCTCCCGGCGAACGAGGTGATCAGCGAGTGGCCGATGGCCCGGCACATCGCCGAGAGCTCCATCTGGTCGACGGCGTCCAGCGCCTGGCTGATCACCCCGGCGCGCCGCTGGTGCTCCGCGCCCTCGACGAACAGGACCGACGGCTGGTAGCCGACGTAGGGCAGCAGCGGCCAGTCCGGCGGGATGTTGTCCCACTGGGTCCAGCGTCGCGAGTCCCTGGCGAAGAGCTCGTCGTGGCCGGTCACGTACGACACCTCGTTGTAGCCCAGCACGAGCCACGCGGGTACGTCGTTGTCGAGGAGCACGGGTGCGACGGGGCCGTGGTCCCGGCGCAGCGACCTGTACAGCTGCGAGGGCGTCTGCTGGTACTCGAGGCCGCTCAGGCGCACGGCCGTCGCGTGGGCCGGGCAGCCGGGCGGCGGACCGGCGGTGGTCTCCATCGGCAGGGGATCGGTCATGGGGTCATCTCCCGGGCCATGGCAAGTTCGTAGAGGTGGTCGACAAGGGTGATCAGCACGTGCTTGCCGGACGAGCGGACGCGCGCGTCGCAGTCGATCAGCGGCACGTCGTCCGAGAGCGAGAGCGCCTGGCGGATCTCGTCGAGCGTGAACGACGCGGTGTCGTTGTCGAACCTGTTCACCGCGACCACGAACGGCGTCTTGTGGTGCTCCAGCCGGTCCACCGCGTACCAGGAGTCGCTCATGCGGCGTGTGTCGACCAGCACGACGGCGCCCAGCGTGCCGGAGAACAGCCGGTCCCACAGGAACCAGAACCGCTCCTGGCCCGGCGCGCCGAACAGGTAGAGCACCATGCGCTCGTTGAGGCTGATCCGGCCGAAGTCGAAGGCGACGGTCGTGGTGGTCTTGGTGACCATGCCGTCCGTCTCGTCGACGCCGACGCCGGCCTGCGTCATCACCTCTTCGGTGTTGAGCGGCCGGATCTCGCTGACGGAGCGTACGAGGGTCGTCTTGCCCACCCCGAAGCCGCCGACCACGACGATCTTCAGACCGGTCTCCGCCGCGTCGCTCAGCGGCGTGCGGGTGGTCAGTTCAGAGGTTGCGGAGTCCATGGAGCACCTCCTTCAAGAGGTCGGAGTCGGGCAGCGAGGCGGCCGGTCGCGCGCCACGGGGGTGCCGCGCGGTGATCCGGCCCATCGCGTGCAGGTCGGCGAGGAGGATCCGCACCACCGTCACGGGCATCTTCAGCTCGGCCGAGACCTCCACGACCGCGGTCGGGTGGCGGCACAGCTCGAGGATCCGCACGTGCTCCGACTGCAGCCCGGCCGTCGGATCGCTCTCGCTGACGATCAGGGTGACCAGGTCGAACGTGGTGTCGTCGGCCCTGCTCCGGCCGCCCGTGACCATGTAGAGGCGGTCGGGGAAGCCGACGTCGACGGGCTTGCGGGTCATGACGCGGCGTTCTCCCCGGCCGGGGAGCGCGGCTCGGCACGGAGGTGGTCGCCGATCTGCTCGATCATCTCGGTCATCTGGTGCCCCACCATGCCCGGGTCCGCGCCGTCCTCCGCGACGACCGCGAGGTGTGCCCCGTCCCCCGCCTCCACGATGAACAGCAGGCCGCCGTGGAACTCGGTCATGGAGTGCCGTACCCCGCCGCCTCCGCTGCCGAACTCGACCGAGGCGCCCTGCGCCAGGGCCTGGATCCCGGAGCAGATGGCGGCCAGCTGGTCGGCCTGGTCGATCGTCAGATGGCGGCTCCAGCAGAGTTTCAGCCCGTCGCGGGAGAGCACGAGGGCGTGCCGGGTGCCCGGGGTGCGCTCAAGCAGGTTCTCCAGGAGCCAGGTCAGACTGGTGTCTGTGGTCTGCATGGGGGTTCTCACGATTCCTGAGAGGGGTCGGAGGGGCCTTGCTGCGGGCGGCGCGAGCGGTGGAAGGCGCCGAACTGCGCGCCCGCGTCCCTGCCCGGCCTCTCCGCGCGCGGCGGAGGTACGTCCTGCACGCGGTCGCGGTCCGCGGCCGCCATCGTCCGTCCGGGCGGCCGCACGGGCAGCCCGCCCGGCGTCGCCACCCGCGGGCCGCCGCTGTACGCGGGGCCGCCCGCGCCGGCGGGCGGCGCGTCCCGGGGCGGCGGGGGCGCCGCGGGCGGCTGCGCCGGCGCGGGCACGGCCTCGGGCAGCGGCCGGTGCGGCGGCGGCTCGTCGTTCAGCTGCTGGGCGATGAGCTGCGGCGGGATCAGCACCACCACGCCGGTGCCACCGCGTGAGGAGGGGCGGTAGTTGACGCTGATGCGGTACCGCTCCACGAGCATGCCGACGACGGCGAGCCCGAGGCGGGTGGACTGCAGCTTGGACAGGTCGTTGTGGCGGCCCGAGACGGCCTTCTCCGCCAGCTGCATCACCTGCGGCGCCATCTTCAGCCCGCTGTCCTCGACGATGACGACGATGCCCGCGGTGCGCTCCTCGACGTAGACGTGCACCTCGTCGATGGGCGGCGAGAAGTTCGCGGCGTTGTCGATCAGCTCGGCGAGCAGGTGCATGACGCCCTCGGCGGCGAAGCCGACGATCGCGGCGCCGCTCGAACAGTGCAGCCGCACCCGCCGGTAGGCGGCGATGCGCCCCGTCGCGCCGCGCAGGACGGATTCCATGACGATCGGCTTGTTCCAGATGCGGCTGCCCCGGCCGCCGAGGAGGATCGCGAGCCGGTCGGTGAGCAGCCCGAGCTGGGAGGCGTTGTGGTCGAGCTGGAGGAGGTCACCGAACACCTCCTCGCCGTAACGGTCCTCCATGTCGCGCAGATCGGCGAGGATGGTGACGGCCTTCGCCTGCACCTGGCTGAGTGCCTTCGTGCCGGCCGTCTGCGCGACCAGCGCGCGGCGCTCGCCGATCGCGACCTCCTTGACGATCCGTTCCATCAGCCCGCGCAGCGCCGGGTCGGCCGGCACTTCGATGTCGCCGAGCACCGTGCCCGCGGAACTGCCCGTGCGCAGGCGGGCGAGTGCCGGCGGCAGCACCCTGTCCATCAGGTCGTCGAGCCCGTCGGCCGCCTCACGGGCCCGCCGGGCCAGGGCCTCGCGCTCCGCGCCCGCGCCGGCCGCCCGGCGCTCGCCGTCGGCGACCTCGGCCGCGAACACCTCGAGCACGCGGCGCAGCCGCTCGTCGTCCGGCTGCCGCACGGCGGCAAGCGCCTCGTCGGGCGAGGTGCCGTCCCGTGCCTTCTTCACCACGGACGGCATCGCCACATTGACGAGGTGTGCCGCGTCCGCGTCCGTCGCCGCCAGCTGGGCGCGCGCCGCCGCGACCTCGCCGCCCGCCCGCTGGGCGCCGCGTCTGGCGCGGCCCAGCGCCGCCCCCGCGACCGCGCAGGCGGCGGCCAGCAGCAGCCAGGCGGCCACGGCGGTGCCCACCACCCAGCCGCGGGCCGCGCCGGGCGCTGTGGCGGAGACCACGCCCACGCCGGCGGCGGCGACCACGAGCAGGGCCAGGGGGAGGGCGAGCGACGACCGCGCCTCGTGCTGACGGCGCGATCTTGGGGCGACAGGCACTGACATTCCGCGGTCCCTCGGGGTTGGGGTGCGCTCCAGATGTGGCCGTCATGCAACCACGCGTGCTCGCGCCGGTACGTACGGAATGCGGTCAGGCCACCCGTGAGAGGGAGTTGGCGGGAGAACCCGTGCGCGTTGGCGGTGGTCCGTGATAGAGGAGGTGACAAAGGAGGTCGTGGTGCGCCGTCCGCCGCCGGCGGCCGCGCGGGCACCGCGTCCGGCCCCTTCGCCGTCCTCTAACGTGTTGCCCGTGCGCAAGAGCGAAGAGGTGTACGAGGCGCTGGCCGCCCTGGGGCGCCGCGCGGCCACGCGCGCGGTGCACCGCGGCTGGCGGTGGATCCAGGACGCGGGCGCGGTGACGGCCGAGCGGCCCGGGCGCACGCGCTTCCGCCGGATCGGCCCCGGCACCCGGCTCGCGTTCCCGCAGGGGACGGTGTTCGGCGAGCCGTGGATCGAGCTCGGCGACCACTGCGTGGTGGCCGAGCAGGTCACCCTGACGGCCGGGCTGGTGCCCGGACTCGACCTCGGGCCCGAGCCTTATGTGGTCATCGGCGACGGTGTGGTGCTGGGGCGCGGCAGCCACGTCATCGCGGACACGGCGGTGACGATCGGCCGGGACACGTACTGCGGCCCCTACGTCTACATCACGACGACGAACCACAGCTACGACGACCCGCACACCGCCGTCGGCAAGCAGTGGCCGCGCATCGCGCCCGTCGTCATCGGCCCCGGATGCTGGCTCGGCACGGGTGCCGTGGTGCTGCCGGGCGCCGTGCTCGGCAGGAACGTGGTGGTGGCGGCGGGCTCCGTCGTACGCGGCGACGTGCCCGACCATGCGGTGGTGGCGGGCGCGCCCGCCAGGATCGTGCGCCGCTACGACGAACAGGAGGGGTGGCAGCCGCCGTTGCGCACCCCGGCGCCCCCCGTTCCGTTCCAGCGGGACGGTGCGGATTCCGCGGATTCCACGGACTCCACGGATCCCGCGGTGGCCGAGGAAGGAAGCGGAAGCGGGAGTGTCAGCGCGGACGGCTGACGGCCGGGCCGTCCGTCCGCCGGCTCAAGCCGTGGCCAGCAGCACGGAGCCGACGAGCGCGAGCCCCGCGCCGGCCGCCTGGACGACGCGCAGCCGCTCGCCGAGCGCGCCACGCGCGGCGAGCGCGGTGACCACCGGATAGAGCGAGGCGAGCACCGCCGCCACCGTCACAGGACCGTGCTGCGCTGCGACGCTGTACGTGCCGTTGGCCGCCACGTCCGCGAGGCCCACGAACGCGAGCGCGGGCAGCGCGGCGAGCAGCACGCGCGCGCCCGTCGCCGCGCCGCTCTGGCCGCCCCGCCCCTCGGGCAGCACGGGCGCGCCCCGCCGCGCCGACGTCCACAGGGCCGCGCCGCCGACCGCCACATTCGTCACGCGCTGCACGAACAGCGCGAGGAAGAGCCCGGTCACCGTGGTGGACGCGGAGGAGATCAGCGCCATGACCGAGCCGAAGCCGAGCGCGGCGACCAGCGTCAGCAGCACCGCCCTGCGCTGCACCGGGGCGCCGCGCAGCTCCGGCCCGCCCGCGAGGACGATGCCGGCCACCGCGACCACGACCCCGGCGAGCTGGGCGATTCCCGGCCTGCCGCCGACGGCGATGCCCACCGCGACCGGCACGGCCACGCCGAGCGAGCCGAGCGGCGACACCACGCCCATCGGGCCGAGCGCCAGCGCCTTGTAGAAGCAGAGCATCGCCACGGGCCCCACCACGCCCGCCGCGACCGCGTACCAGAGCCTCGCGCCGCCCTCGTGCCAACCACCGGTCGCCACGACGATCGCGCCGAGCACGACGACGGCCACGGCCTGGGAGACGACGACCACCGTGAGCGCGGGCGTGCGGCGCGTCAGCAGCCCGCCGCCGAAGTCGGCGAAACCCCACAGCACGCTCGTGGCCAGGGCGAACAGGACGGTCATGGGAAGCCTCGCAGTACAGTGTGGTGGACGCCCCGGTGCACTCTGCTGGAGTACGGCGCCGGTGACACTGTAGTGCACTGTATTGAACTGGTGTATCGAATATATTGGACGAACGAACGGATGGTCGTGGACCTCGATCAGCTCACCCAGGCGCTCGGCCGCAACCTCAAGCACTGGCGGGCCGATCGCGGGCTGACACTCGACGCTCTCGCCGAGCGCTCAGGGGTGAGCCGGGGCATGATCATCCAGATCGAGCAGGCGCGCACCAACCCGAGCGTCGGCACCACGGTCAAGCTCGCCGACGCGCTCGGCGTCAGCATCGCCACCCTGCTCGACTTCGAGCGCGGGCCGCAGGTCAGGATCGTGGGCGCCGACCAGACCGTACGAATGTGGTCCACCCCGGCGGGCAGCCACGCCAGCCTGCTCGTCGGCAGCGAGTCGGACGGGCCGCGCGAGCTGTGGAGGTGGACGCTGATGCCCGGCGACGCCAGCACGTCCGACCCGCATCCGCCGGCCACCACTGAGCTGATCCACGTCTCGGCGGGCGAACTCACCCTGGTCGTCGACGGATCGGAGCACACCGTACCCGCCGGGAGTTCCGCGGCCTTCGAGGCGAACGTCTCCCATGCCTACCGCAACGACGCCACGGAGCCGGTCGAGATGGTGATGTCGGTGTCCATCCCTCCGGTGCGCTGAACGCGGCTGTTAGCGTGCCGACATGCGCGCACCCATCGGCACGTTCGACAACGCCGTCCCCGCTCCCGACCGCATCGACCTGCTTCCCGACCCCGTCGCGGACGCCGTGCGGGCCTGGAAGGGCGAAGTCCCCGTCGAGCGGTTCCTGTTCGTCGACAGCGACCCGGCGCTGGCCGACACCGCGAACTTCGTCGCGCACTACGGCGCGGACCTGGAGGACGCGTCCGCCAACTGCGTCGTCGTGGCGGGCAAGCGCGCCGGTGAGACCACGTACGCGGGCTGCCTGGTGCTGTCCCGCACGCGCGTCGACGTCAACGGCGCCGTCCGCAGGCACCTCGGCGCGCGCAAGGCGTCCTTCGCGCCGATGGACGCGGCCGTCGAGCGCACCGGCATGGAGTACGGCGGCATCACACCGATCGGCCTGCCGGAGGGCTGGCCGCTGCTGGTCGACCCGGCCGTGGTGGCAACCGAATGGGTCCTCGTCGGCAGCGGCTCCCGCCGGGGCAAGCTGATCGTGCCGGGCGCCGCCTTCGCGGAACTCCCGGGCGCCGTGCTCGTCGAAGGCCTCGGTGCCTGAGAGGTACGCGCCCCCGGGCGCGACGCCTCTCCGCCTGCGGTAAAGGCCGCCTGACACCCCATCGGGTCCGGCGTCCGTGAGCCCGCGCCCGACCGCCGGGCGCGCACGCACCGTTGACGGTCTCCGCCGAACGCGGCAAAGTTCTCGCGGCGGATGAACCGACAACGTTGTCAAAGCGTTGTCGCTCCAGTGTCGTACCGGACAGAGGAGTGGTGGCATGACGTTCGAGGAGGGTTCTGCGCGGCGCGGTCCCGGGCGCCGCGGTGTGCTGGCGGCGCTGGGCGCGGCCGGCGGTGCGGCGCTCGTCGGCGGCGCGGGAGGGACCGCCTTCGCGGACGCCCCCCAAGGCAGATCGGCCGCGGCCGCCGCGTCCGCGCGGCACGGCTCCCACACCCCGCCCGCGCCCCAGGTGGCGCGCGAGGTGCGCGACGAGTTCCTGCACGCCTGGGACGGCTACAAGCGGTTCGCCTGGGGCCACGACGAGGTCCATCCGCTCTCCGGCGGCCACGGCGAGTTCTTCGTGCCGGGCAGCCCGATCGGCCTGTCGATCATCGAGGCGCTCGACACGCTGTACGTGATGGGCCTGGATGGCGAACTCGCCGACTCCGTACGCTGGATCAAGAGCGACCTGTCCTTCGACATCGACGGCGACTTCCACGTCTTCGAGGCGATCATCCGCGTCGTCGGTGGCCTGCTCGCCGGCCACCTGGCGACGGGCGACAAGCGGCTCCTCGACCTGACCGTCGACGTCACGGACCGGCTGATGCCGGCGTTCACCAAGTCGCCCACAGGCATGCCGTACCAGCACGTCAACTTCCGCACCGGCGCCGTGTCCGGCGCGACACCGCCGCTCGCCGAGATCGGCACGAACATCATGGAGTTCGGGCTGCTGTCCCGGCTCACCGGCGACAGCAAGTACTACGACGCGGCCAAGCGCGCCTACCGCTCGGCCATCGACGCGCGGTCCTCGCTCGACCTGCTCGCCACCAGCCTGAACGTGGAGACCGGCCGCTGGGCCGACTCCGTGGACAACGGCCCCAACCCGCCCACCGACTCGTTCTACGAATACCTGTGGGGCGGCTGGAAGCTGCTGGGCGACAAGGACTGCCGCGACTGGTTCAAGCTGCTGAACGGGGCGCTCGTCAAGCACAGCGAGGAGCGCTACGACGGCCGCCTCTGGTTCAAGCAGATCGACTTCTCCACCGGCGCCCTGCTCGGCCGCGGCCAGTCGGAGCTGGGCTCCTTCTACGCCGAACTGCTGTCGGCGAGCGGCGACCGCGCGCGCGGCGAGGCCTACTACCGGTCCTGGACGGACGTGCTCGACAGGTACCCGGTGCTGCCGGAGTCCATCGACTACACGACGCTGACGCCGACGTCGAAGGGCAACCAGTTCCGCCCCGAGTACGTCAACTCCTCGTTCGACCTGTACCTGCAGACGGGCAAGCGCCTCTTCGCGGACACCGCCTACCAGTACTTCCAGGGCATGAAGGCGAACGCCAGGACGGCGAACGGCTACACGATCATCGACGACGTCACCGTCTCGCCGATGGTCCAGGGCGACCTGTGCCCGGCCTACGGCTTCGCCGAGAACTTCAAATACCTGTACTTGATGTTCGCGCACACGCCGCGTTTCGACCGCCACGACTACGCCCTGTCGACGGAGGGCAAGGTGCTGCGCGGGCTGCGCAGGCACCGATGACACACGTCCGGCGCCCGCCCGCACGTCCCTGCCGCGGCGGGCCGAAACGGCTCAGCCCAGCTTGGGGATCTCGATGGCCGGGCAGCGGTTCATGACCATGTCGAGACCGGCCTCCCGTGTGCGCGCGTACGCCGCCTCGTCCACCACGCCGAGCTGGAACCAGACGGCCTTCGCGCCCTTCGCCACGGCCTCGTCGGCCACCGCGCCCGCGAGGCCGCTGTTGACGAACACGTCGACCACGTCCACGTCGAACGGGATCGCGTCGAGCGAGGGGTACCCCTGCTCGCCGAGTACCGTCTCCGCCTTGGGGTGCACCGGGACCACGTGCTTGCCGAAGCGCCGCAGCACTCCCGCGACCCCGTAGGCGGCCCTGGCCGTGTTGTTCGACAGGCCCACCACCGCCCAGGTGTCGCCCGTGCGCGTGAGGATCCTGCGGATGGTCTCGTCGTCAGCGTCCATGCCCAGGAGAACGGACCGGGCGCGTCCCGACATTCCCGCCCGCATAGGCTGGAGCGATGCCGGAGGAGTACCTGACTGTCGCGCGCGCGGGCACACACGAGACCGAGATCAGCCGTTCGCGCTTCCTGTGCTCGCTCGCGCCCTGCGCCTCTGAGGAGGAGGCCCAGGACTTCGTCGCCCGGGTCCGGCGCGAGCACCCGGGAGCGGGCCACCACTGCTTCGCCTACGTCATCGGTGCGGACGCCTCCGTGCAGAAGGCGAGCGACGACGGCGAACCCGGCGGGACCGCGGGCGTTCCCATGCTCCAGATGCTGCTGCGCAGGGACATGAGGTACGTCGTGGCCGTCGTCACCCGCTACTTCGGCGGCGTGAAACTCGGCGCCGGCGGGCTGATCCGCGCGTACGGCGGGGTCGTCGGGGAGACGCTCGACATGGTCGGCGCCCGTACCAGGCGGCGGCTGCGGCTCGCCACCATCACCGTCGGCCACCAGCGCGCGGGCCGGCTGGAGAACGAGCTGCGTGCCGCCGGGCTCACCGTGCGGGATGTGCGGTACGCGGAGTCCGTGGCCATCGACATCGCCCTGCCCGCAGGCGATGTGGACGCCTTCCGCGCCCGGCTAGCCGACGCCACGGCCGGCGAGGCCGCGCTGGAGCTCGGCGGCGAGACGTACGGCGACGTTGTCGTACCCCAACGATAGTGTCGGGGATCATGAGACTCCTGCACACGTCGGACTGGCACCTGGGGCGGTCGTTCCACCGGGTGAGCCTGCTCGACGCCCAGGCCGCGTTCCTCGACCATGTGGTGGCGACGGTGCGCGAGCGCGACGTGGACGCGGTCCTGGTCGCGGGGGACGTGTACGACCGCGCGGTGCCGCCGCTCGCCGCGGTCGAGTTGTTCGACCGTGCACTGCACCGGCTGGCCGGGGCCGGCGTTCCGACTGTCATGATCTCCGGCAACCACGACTCGGCCCGCAGGCTCGGCGTCGGCGCCGGCCTCATCGGCCGGGCCGGCGTCCACCTGCGGACGGACCCGGCCGCCTGCGCCGAGCCGGTACTGCTCGCCGACGCCCACGGCGACGTCGCGTGCTACGGGCTGCCCTACCTTGAACCCTCCCTGGTGCGTGACGACTTCGGGGTCGAGCGCGCGCGGCACGAGACGGTGCTCGGCGCCGCGATGGACCGGGTGCGCGCCGACCTCGCCGGCCGGCCCGCGGGCACGCGATCCGTCGTGCTGGCCCACGCGTTCGTCACCGGCGGCGCACCGAGCGACAGCGAGCGCGACATCGCGGTGGGCGGCGTCGCCTCCGTCCCCGCCGCCGTCTTCGACGGGGTCGACTACGTGGCACTCGGCCATCTGCACGGCGCGCAGCGCCTCACCGACCGGGTCAGGTACTCGGGTTCGCCCCTCGCGTACTCCTTCTCCGAGGCCGAGCACCGCAAGTCGATGTGGCTCGTCGATCTCGGGCCCGCCGGGGAGGTCGCGGCCGAGCGTCTGGACTGCCCGGTGCCGAGGCCGCTTGCGCGGATCAGGGGCACGCTCGACGCGCTCCTGGAGGACCGGCGCCTCGCCCGCCACGAGCGGGCGTGGGTCGAGGCGACCCTCACCGACGCCGTCCGCCCACGGGAACCCATGGCGCGGCTGCTGGCCCGCTTCCCGCACACGCTGAGCCTGCTGTTCGACCCCGATCGGCCCGACGGCGAGCCGGCCGCCTCCTACGCGCGCCGCCTCCAGGGCCGCGGCGACCAGCAGGTGGCGGAGGACTTCGTGGCGCACGTACGCGGCGGCTGCGGCCCCGACGCGGCGGAACGCGCGGTGCTGCGCGGCGCGTTCGAGCACGTGCGCGTGGACGACGCGGTGCGCGAGGTGGCCCGATGAGGCTGCACCGGCTCACCGTCACCGCCTTCGGGCCGTTCGCGGACACCCAGGTGATCGACTTCGACGCGCTGTCCCGTGCCGGGATCTTCCTGCTGCGCGGGCAGACGGGCGCAGGCAAGACGTCCGTGCTCGACGCGGTCTGCTTCGCCCTGTACGGCGGGGTGCCGGGCGCGCGCCAGAAGCCCGGGCTCGCCCTGCGCAGCGACCACGCGGCGCCCGGCACGCCCACCGAGGTCACGCTCGACCTCACGGTCGCCGGGCGGCGCCTTGAGATCACCCGCAGCCCCGCCCAGCAGCGGCCCAAGAGGGGCCGCACCGGATTCACCGCGGTCAAGGCCGCGAGCGCCCTTCGTCAGTACGACGCGGCGGCAGGCGGGTGGCGCGCCCTCAGCCGTACGCACCAGGAGATCGGCAAGGAGATCACCGAGCTGCTCGGCATGAGCCGCGAGCAGTTCTGCCAGGTCGTGCTGTTGCCGCAGGGAGACTTCGCGCAGTTCCTCCAGGCGGACGCGGAGCACCGCGCCAGGCTGCTCGGCAGGCTCTTCGACACCCGCAGGTTCGCCGCCGTGGAAGAGCGGCTGGCGGAGCTGCGGCGCGGCGCGGAACAGCAGGTGCGCGCCGCGGACGAGCGGCTGCACGCGGTGGCCGAGCGCATGGCGCAGGCGGCGGGAGCCGACGGGGTGCCGCCGCTGCCGCAGGCGCAGCCGGGCGACCCGGGCCTCGCGCCCGGCGTCCTCGCCTGGGCGGCCGTCGCACGCACCACAGCGGGGGAGTGGCACGACATCGCCGCATCCGCGCTCGCCGAGGCCGGCCACCGGGAGCAAGGCGCCCGCGCGGAACGGGAGGCGCAGCACGAACTCGCGCGGCTCCAGGCCCGTTTCGAGGAGACGAGGCGGCGCGCCGAAGCCCTTGAGGAGGGCAGGGGCAGGCGCGACGAGGCGCAGGCGCTGCTCGACGCCGACCGCAGGGCCGAGCGCGTGCACGATGCGGCGGCGCTGCGCGAGGGCGCCGAGCGGGAGCACGGGCAGGCGGCCGGCGAGTACGCGCGCGCACGCTACGCGCTCCCCGCGGACCTGGCCGAGGCGGGCGCCGAGCAGCTGGCGGCCGCGGAGCGCACGGCACGTCAGGAACTTGGCGCGCTCGGTGCGGCCAGGACGGCCGAGGCGCGGGGCGCCGAGATCGACGGGGAGCGAGCCGAGCTGGACCGGCAGCTCAGGGCCGAAGAGGAGGCCGTCCGCGAAGCGGAGTCCTGGCTTGGCGCGTGGGACGGGCTGCGCGGCCGCCTGCAGGCCGGAATCGACGAGGCGCAGCAGGCCGCCACGCGCGCCGAGGCGCTCGGGGGGCGCCTCGAACCGGCCGTGCGCAGGCGGGAGGCGGCCCGGGAGCGTGACGCCGCCGAGCGGGAGGAGGCGGCGGCCCTTGCGGGCGCGGGCCGCTCGCGCGAAGCCGCGGCCGCGGCCCGTGAGGCCTGGCTCGACCTGCGCGAGCGCAGGCTGAGCGGCATGGCGGCCGAGCTGGCCGCGGGCCTCGTCCACGGAGAGCCCTGCGCCGTGTGCGGCGCCCGGGACCATCCGGCGCCCGCGCGCGCCGCCGATGGCCAGGTCGACGCGGCGGCCGAGGATTCCGCACAGGACGCGCACCGCCGCGCGGAGGAGGCGCTTCGCCTGGCGGAGGACGCGCACGCTCGCGTCAGGGAGAGGTACGCGGCGGCCCGCGCGGAGGCCGGTGACGCACCGTTGGCCGCACTGGTGGAAGAAGCCGATCGGCTGACACGCGAGCACGCCGCCGCCCGCACCGCGGCCTCCCGGGCGCACCCCGCGCGCGAGGCGCTGGCCGCGGGGGAGCGCGAACACCGCGAGAGGCAGGCCGTGCGCCAGGAGGCGGAGCTGAGGATCTCCGCCGCCACCTCACAGTGCGAGGCGCTCGACCGCGAACAGGCCGGCATCGACCGGGAACTCGCACGGGTGCGGGGCGCGGCCGGCAGCGTCGCCCAGCGCGCGGCCGAACTGGGGCGCCGGGCGGACGGCCTCGCCGCGGCCGCCGAGGCGGTGCGTGCTGTCGAGGCCACCGCAGGCCGGCTCAAGGACGCCGACGCGCGCCTCGCGGACGCCGCGTTCCACGCGGGCTTCGACACGCCGGAGGCCGCGGCGGCGGCGCTGCTCGACGGCGCCGGGCGGCGCGCGCTCCAGCACACCATCGACGCCTGGCAGCGTGAGGCCGCGGTGGTCGCCGAGCGGCTCGCGGAACAGGATGCGAACGACGCGGGCGCACGCCCCCCGGCCGTTCCCGAACAGGCCGGGGCCGCGCACGAGGAGGCGGAACGCGCGCTGCGCGCGGCGTCCACGGCCCTCGCCGCGGCGGTCGAGCGGCGGGAGGCGCTGGCGGCGCTTTCGCGGCGTGCGGAGTCCCATGCGCGCGCTCTCGGACCGCTGCGCGGTGAGTACGACCGGGTGGCGCGGCTCGCCACTCTCACCGCCGGCACGTCCGCGGACAACGAGCGGCGCATGCGCCTGGAGTCGTACGTACTCGCCGCGCGGCTCGAACAGGTCGCGGCTGCGGCGACCGTACGCCTCCAGCACATGTCGTCGGGCAGGTACACGCTGGTGCACACCGACGCGAGGAGCGGCCAGCGGCGCTCGGGTCTCGGGCTCCAGGTGGTCGACGCGTGGACGGGCAGCGCACGCGACACGGCCACGCTGTCGGGCGGGGAGACGTTCTTCGCCTCCCTCGCCCTGGCCCTCGGCCTCGCCGACGTGGTCAGCGACGAGGCGGGAGGCGTGCGCCTCGACACGCTCTTCATCGACGAGGGGTTCGGCACCCTGGACGACCAGACGCTCGACGAGGTCCTCGACGTGCTGGACGGGCTGCGCGAGAGGGACCGCAGCGTCGGCATCGTCAGCCACGTCGCCGACCTGCGCCGCCGCATCCCCACCCAGCTCGAGGTGGTCAAGGAACGGCACGGCTCCGCGGTGCGGCAGCGCACGGCGCCCCAGGACTGACCCGGCGGCCACGGGGCGGCAGCCGGCCGCCCCGTGGCCCGTCGATCAGAGCTCGGACAACACGTCCACCAGGTCGTCGAGCCCCAGCGACCCCTGGGAGAGCGCCGCCATGTGCCACGCCTTCAGGTCGAAGCCGTCGCCCCGCCGCTCGCGCGCCTTCTCCCGGCCGAGCAGCCAGGCACGCTCGCCGAGCTTGTAGCCGATGGCCTGCCCCGGCATCGACAGGTAGCGCACCAGCTCGCTCTCGACGAAGTCGGCCGGCCTGCCGCTGTGCATGCCGAAGAACTCCTGCGCGAGCGCGGGCGTCCACCGCTCGCCCGGGTGGAACGGCGAGTCCGCCGGAATCTCCATCTCCAGGTGCATGCCGATGTCCACGATGACGCGGCAGGCGCGCATCATCTGCGCGTCGAGGTAGCCGAGCCTGCGCTCCGCGTCGGGCAGGAAGCCGAGTTCGTCCATCAGCCGCTCCGCGTACAGCGCCCAGCCCTCGGCGTTGGCGCTGACCATGCCGACGGTCGCCTGGTACCGGGAGAGCCGGTCGGCGATGTGCGTCCACTGCGCGAGCTGCAGGTGGTGGCCGGGGACACCCTCGTGGTACCACGTCGACACCAGGTCGTAGACCGGGAAGCGCGTCTCGCCCATCGTCGGCAGCCAGGTGCGGCCGGGCCGGGAGAAGTCCTCGGACGGAGCCGAGTAGTACGGGGCGGCCGCGCCGCCGGGAGGCGCGATCATCGCCTCCACCTTCCGCACGCGGGGCGCCAGTTCGAAGTGGGTGCCGTCGAGCGCGTCCATGGCCTCGTCCATCAGGCCCTGGAGCCACTCCCTGACCTCGTCGACCCCCTCGATGTGCTTGCCGTGCTCGTCGAGGTGGGCGAGGGCCTCCCAGGGTGTGGCCCCCGGCAGGATCTTCGCGGCTTCCTTCTGCATCTCGGCCAGCAGCCGGTGGTACTCGGACCAGCCGTACGCGTAAGCCTCGTCGAGGTCCAGGTCCGTGCCGTTGAAGTAGCGCGACCAGCGCGCGTATCGCTCGGCGCCCACGATGTCGGGCGCGCCCGCCACGGCCGGCGCGTACACGTCCCGCATCCAGTCGCGCAGCTCCCGTACGGCCGCCGTCGCCGCCCGCGCCGCCGCCGTCAGCTCCTTGCGGCGTGCCTCGGGCGCGTCGGCGACGAACTCCTCGAACCAGCCGCGCTCCTCGCCGGCCCATTCGGTGAGCTGCTCCACGAACGTCGCGGCTGGCCGCGGGCCGCCCTTGAGGCCGCGCTCGAGGCCGAGGCCGAGCGAGGCACGGTAGCCCTCGAGCGCCGCGGGCACGGCGCCCAGCCGGTCGAGGACGGCCGCCCAGTCCTCGTCGGACTGCGTCGGCATCAGCGTGAAGACCTCGCGGACGCTGTGCGCCGGCGAGTGGATGTTGCTCACCGCGCACAGGTGCTCGTCCGCCTCGTACACGGCCAGTTCCGCCGTCAGCCGCTCCCGCAGCAGCCGCCCGCAGAGCCGCTCGGCGTCGGCGTCCGCGCCCGGCCGCCGCTCCGCCTCGTCCAGCTTGGCGAGGGTCGCGCGGTTCAGCGCGGCCTGGGCCGCCGCGCCGGCGGGCGAGAAGTCGGGGAGGCGGCCGTTGCTCTCCTTGACGCCGAGGTAGGTGCCGGTGATCGGGTCGAGTTCGATGAGTGCGTCGACGTAGGCGTCGGCGACCTGACGGGGCAGCGCACTGCCGGCTGTGTCTGACATGCGGACATCCTCCACGACGCGGGGGCCGTGCGTCACGTGGTCAGTGCTCGGGGCTGCCCGCCTCGAACAGGACGCCCGCGTCGTCGGGCGCCGGCGCGCGGACGGTCGCGCGGCCCAGCGTCAGGGTGAGGACCGCGGTCGCCTCGTCCTCCACCCGCCGGTCGAGCGGCAGTCCGAGGCCGCGCAGCGCTGCGGCCATGCCACGGTCCGCAGTCCCCGTCACCGCGTAGACGTCGGGGTAGCCGGCGTGCGCCGCGAGCGCCGTCAGCCGTTCGAGCAGCGCCGTGCCGATGCCGCGCAGCTGCCAGGCGTCCTCGACGAGCACGGCCACCTCTGCCTCGTCCCCGTCCCACAGCAGGTGCCCCATCCCCACCAGCCGGCCGCCGGCCGTCCAGGCGCCGAGCGTGTGGCCGAACCGCGGGCTGAGCAGATGCCCGAGGTAGCCGTCCGCGCCGTCCGCGGGGCCCCGGTAGCGCGCCAGGAGCGTCCGCGCGGAGCAGCGGCCGTGCAGCCCCACGGCGGCCGCGCGATCCGCCTCGCGGACCGGGCGCACCGCGATGCGCCCGCCGTGCCCGCCGTGTGCGCAGTGCCCGCCCGTGGGCGGGCAGGCGGTCTGCTGTCCATGCGTCGGCCGGCTCATGACGTCACTGTGGCCGACGGGCGTTTCGTCGCCACGAACAGATCGTGTCTGAGAGGTTAAGGATGGCTTTGTTTGCCTTTGTGTCATTTCAAGCCGTTCTTGGCATCTGACGGTCAATCTGACGGACGCGCAGCCCCGGGGTGACGGTTCATCCGCCTCTTCAACTGAGACGCGTGTCGGGACGTTCCCGTCCGGCCCCGCGCCGTTGCGTGGCCACGGAAAGTATCCCTGCGGATCGTGTGCGTGACGAGAGGGCGTCGGGGCCTGGTGACGGCGCGGGGGCGCAGCGTTGCCCGATGGGAACGCTCCCGTCTCCGGGCGCATTGGTCTTGACCAAGTCCTCCGGGAGTTCTATCGTCACTTTTAGTGCAGGAACCTTTAATAAATAAGGGCATGGAATCCTGCCCGGACACGGCGATCGCGGAGGCGCAGGGTGGGGACCACGCAGCTGGAGACAGTGCCGGAACCGAAGTACTGGCACCTCAAGACCGTGCTCGCTGAGGCACTCGACTCCGAGTTCACGGTGGGCGAGATCCTCCCGAACGAACGCGAGCTGGCCGCCAGGTTCGGCGTCGCCCGCGCCACGCTGCGGCAGGCGCTGGAACAGCTTGAGCTGGAAGGCCGGCTGCAGCGCAGGCGCGGCGTCGGCACGACAGTGGCGCCGCCCAGGCTCGGCGTCGACGTGTCCACCACGGGGACGGGCGGCCCCGGTGCCTCCGACGACGCCTGGCAGCCCCTCGACTGCGCGCTCGCGGCCCCGCCGGCCGCGGTGGCGCGTCTGCTGGAGACCGGCCCGTCGGAAGAGGTGCACACCGTGCGCCGTGTCCGCTCGACGCACGGGCAGTGCGTGGCGGCCGAGCTGCTCTACGTGCCGGCCGCCTCGGTGCCGGACCTTCCCGCCATAGAGACGCCGTCAGGACCTGCCAGGGCCCGCAGCGTGCTGCGCGAGTTCCAGCGGGCCGGGGCCAATGGCCAGGACAGGTCGGTCGAGCTCGGTTCGGCCCGCGCGGACGACGCGCGGGAACTCGACCGGCTGCCCGGAGCGCCCGTCCTCGTCGTCACGACGCGCTACCTCGTGGACGGCCGCACCGCCGCCGTCTCCCTCGCCACGTACCGCGCCGACACGTGCAGGCTGACGTTCGGGGACACGGGCGAGGTCGAGATCAGCGACGACCCGCAGCCGGAGCGCCGCGCCTCCTGAACACGGACCTCGCCGCGCACGCCGCACGGTGAGCCCTCGGGGCGGGGCGCGTGCGGTGGCTCCGCAGCGGCCGGTCCGCTCCCGGGCGCCGCAGCGGGCGGAGCCTGACGTCCGTCACCGGCGCCGGGAAGCCTCGGCGTCCGCGCAGCCTCCTGGATGCCGCCAGGTCTAGCGGCGCGCCGTCACTGTCCGCTCCACCGCGAACAGCTCCTCCTCGACATGGTCGAGCGCGAGGCGCAGCGCTCCCGTGGCCACTGCCGCCTCGCCGAGCAGCGACAACTCCACGCGCGGCGGCCGCAGGCAGAATCGGGACAGCTCGTGGCGCAGCGGCTCGAGCACGCCGTCGAGCCCCGCCGCCCACCCGCCGATCACGACCATCTCGGGGTCGAGGGCGAGCGCGAGCGCCGCCACGTCGTGCACCAGCCGCCCGGTGAAGCGCCGCATCGCCTCGACCGCCCGCGCGTCGCCGTCCTTGGCGAGCGCGAAGACCTGCGTCACGGCCCGCTCGTCGAGCGGGTGCAGCGGCTCGCCCGTCGTCGACAGCAATGCCTCGGGCTTCGCCTCACGGCCCAGCAGGTGCAGCGCCCCGATCTCGCCCGCCGCCCCGCCGAACCCCCGGTGCAGCCGGCCGCCGATCAGCGCACCCGCGCCGGGGCTCAACCCCGCGAGGACGAAGACGACGTCGTCCGAACCCGTCGCGACGCCCTTCCAGTGCTCGGCCACCGCCGCCGCGTTGGCGTCGTTCTCCACCACGACAGGGCACTTGAAGGACCTGCGCAGCCGGTCGCCCAGCGGCAGCCCCGTCCAGCCGGGCAGCGCCGTGCCGAGACGCACCGTGCCGCCGGCCTCCACGATGCCCGGGCTGCCCACGCCGACGGCCCGCAGCGATCCGCGCGCCACGCCCGCACGGCGCAGCACGTCGGCGACCACGGCCCGCACCCGGTCGAGACGCTCGTCGGCGTCCGCCGACTCGGGCACGTCGCGCTGTCCCGAGCCCACGGTGCGGCCGTCGAGCTCGGAGAGCAGCGCGGCCACCCGGTGCGGGCCGATCTCGATCCCCAGCAGGTGCCCGGCCTCCACCCGGAAGCGGAACCGCCGGGCCGGACGCCCCTGCCGCCGCGCCTCGCCGTCCTCCGCGGGAGCCTCGACGACGAGCCCGCCCGCCATGAGGTCGTCCACCACGCCCTCGACGGTCGGCCGCGAAAGCCCGGTGAGGCCGCTCAGGTCGGTGAGTGTGAGCGGGGCCGAGTCCCGCAGGGCGTGCAGGACCACGGCGGAGTTGATCCGCCGCAGCAGAGAAGGGTCTCCGCCGGTCAGCCGCCCCACTGTGCCCTCCCTGGCCGTACGGGTGTGCCCGGATGCTACTCGCTGGTCGCCTGCGGAAGCGAGCGCCGGCGGTCCCTGTCGGGCACCCGGCCCAAGATCGCGCCGCGTCGGCGGCGCCCGGACGGCTGACGGGCTGACACATTGTCCGTGCGGGGCGGTTTACTGGGGGCATGAGTGCCAGCGCCCGTGCCGCCGAGCGTGCCGTCGTCGTCGAGCAGTTGCGTGCGCGGCCCTTTCCCGCGGCCCCGTCGAGGACGGGCGGTGTCGTGAGCGCGCCGCTGTACCACTGGGCCGAGCTGGCTTCCACGCCCGTCTGGGACGGCGATGTGGCCGACGCGCGGGCAAAGGCGGAGCGGCAGGACGCCGAGTGCGAGCGCCTCGTGGCCGCGGTGCGGGCGTTGTGGGGCCAGGAGCCGGACACCATCGCGCTGACGGGCCTGCTGCTGCGGGAGGCGGCGGGCGAGACGTTGCCCGAGCCGTGGCGTCAACTGGCGCACGGCATGCCGGTGCTGAACGTGTGGCAGCGGGAAGGACGCTGGACGGCCATAGGGGTCTCGGGGTTCGGCGCCGACCACGAGCGCACGCTCGTCGCGGTGGTCACCGCGACCGACCCGCCCTGACCGCCTCGGGGCCAGGGCGCGTCGGCGCGGCCTAGACCTCCGAGGCCGCGCGCAGCGCCGCGAACTCCTCGGCCATGGTGTCCACCGTCCAGTGCGCGTTCAGGCCGCTCGGGTTGGGCAGCGCCCAGACCCTCGTCGTGCCGATCGTGAGGTCCTGGCGCCCTATGTGCGCCTTCTTGGCGCCGAACCCGTCGCCGAACGCCGTGCGGTACGCGGTGATGCCCGCGACCGCGAGCCAGCGCGGCCGCAGCCGCTCCACCTTGGCGCGCAGGACGTCCCCGCCCTCGCGCAGCTCCGCGCCGGACAGCTCGTCCGCCCGCGCCGACGCCCGTGCCACGACGTTGGTGATGCCGAGGCCGTACCGGGGCAACTCGTCCTGCTCGTCGGGGCGCAGCAGGCGCGGCGTGAAGCCCGACAGGTGGAGCACCGGCCAGAAGCGGTTGCCGGGGCGTGCGAAGTGGTGGCCGACGGCCGCAGACAGCAGGCCCGGATTGATGCCGCAGAACAGCACGCGCAGGCCCGGCGCCGCCACGTCGGGGACGAGGCGGCCGCGCGCGGCTTCGAGTTCGGCGGGTGTGACGCGGCGCGAGTGGGCCATCCGCGTCAGAGGATGGATCCGGGCGCGTACCCGGCGGCGTCCGGGTGGAGCTTCACGATCTCCTCGATCCGCCCGGCCACCGTGGCGATCTGGTCGCCCGCAGCGCCCGTGAAGGACAGCTTGTCCGCCATCAGCGCGTCCAGCGCCGCCCGGTCGAGCGGGATGCGGTCGTCGGCCGCCAGCCGGTCGAGGAGTTCGTTGCGTTCCGCGCCCTGCTCGCGCATCGCCAGCGCCGACGCCACCGCGTGCTCCTTGATGACCTCGTGGGCGGCCTCCCGGCCGACGCCCGCCCTGACGGCGGCCATCAGGACCTTCGTCGTCGCGAGGAACGGCAGGTAGCGGTCGAGCTCGCGCGCCACCACGGCCGGGAACGCGCCGAACTCGTCAAGCACGGTGAGGAAGGTCTCCAGCAGACCGTCGAACGCGAAGAACGCGTCCGGCAGCGCGACGCGGCGCACCACGGAGCAGGACACGTCGCCCTCGTTCCACTGGTCGCCCGACAGCTCGCCGGTCATCGAGGCGTAGCCGCGCAGGATGACCATCAGGCCGTTCACACGCTCGCAGGAGCGTGTGTTCATCTTGTGCGGCATCGCGGACGAGCCGACCTGGCCGGGCTTGAATCCCTCGGTGACGAGCTCGTGCCCCGCCATCAGGCGGATCGTCTTCGCCAGCGAGGACGGCGCCGCGGCGAGCTGCACGAGCGTCGACACCACGTCGTAGTCGAGCGAGCGCGGGTAGACCTGCCCGACCGAGGTGAACTCGCGGGCGAAGCCGAGGTGCCCGGCGATCCTGCGCTCCAGGTCGGCCAGGGCGGCCGAGTCGCCGCCGAGCAGGTCGAGCATGTCCTGCGAGGTGCCCACCGGGCCCTTGACGCCGCGCAACGGGTAGCGCTCCAGCAGGTTCTCCAGCCGGGCGTAGGCCACGAGCAGCTCGTCGGCCGCCGTCGCGAAGCGCTTGCCGAGCGTGATGGCCTGCGCGGCCACGTTGTGCGAGCGGCCCGCCATCACGAGCGCCGCGTGCTCGGAGGCCAGCCCCCCGAGCCGCGCAAGCACCGCGACGGTGCGCTCCCGCATCAGTTCGAGCGAGACCCGGATCTGCAGCTGCTCCACGTTCTCCGTGAGGTCGCGCGAGGTCATGCCCTTGTGGATCTGCTCGTGCCCGGCGAGCGCGTTGAACTCCTCGATGCGCGCCTTCACGTCGTGCCTGGTGACCTTCTCGCGCTCGGCGATCGACGCCAGGTCGACCTCGTCGAGCACACGCTCGTAGTCGGCCACGGCCGATTCCGGGACGTCGATACCGAGGTCGCGCTGCGCGCGCAGCACGGCGAGCCAGAGCCTGCGCTCCAGGACGACCTTGTGCTCGGGGGACCAGACGACGGCGAGCTGCGTGGAGGCGTAGCGGCCGGCAAGGACATTGGGGATGCGTGGCTTCGCGGGGGCTGTCACACCCGCGATTTTACTGTCAAGCAGTGGGTGGGCCCGCACGGCCTCGGAGCTGGTCAGGACGGCTCGTACGGCACGAGCTCGGGGCGCTTGGGCGGCCGCCCGTCGCCCGACGAGCGGCCCGTCGCCCGGCGCACGATCCACGGCCACAGGTACTGCTTCGCGAACCGCAGGTCGCTGCCGCGCCGCAGCAGCCAACCCGGCGGCACGTGCGGGGGCAGCGCGGCGCGCCAGTCGTGCCCCGCCTCGTGCCCGAGCGTCTCCCACACGGCCTCGGCGATCCTGCGGTGCCCCTCCGCGGTCGGGTGCAGCCGGTCCACGCCCCACAGCCGCTGGTCGGCCAGGACCGGCGTCCCGTACAGGTCGACGACGAGCGCGCCGTGCCGGGCGGCGAGGTCGTCCACGTGGGCGAACAGCTCCTCCATGCGCGGCCGCACCCGCTCCATCACCGGGCCGTTCCTGCCGGGGCTGCGCATCAGCACCAGCTGCTTGCAGGCCGGGGCAAGCCGCTCGACGGCCTCTTCGAGCAGCCCGCGCACCCGGCCCATGTCCACCTTCGGGCGCAGCACGTCGTTCAGCCCGCCGACGAGGGTGATCAGGTCCGGGGTCATCGCGGCCGCCGCGTCCACCTGCTCGTCGACGATCTGGCCGATCAGCTTGCCGCGCACCGCGAGGTTCGCGTAGCGGAACCCCGGCGTGCGCTGCGCGAAGCGCGCCGCGAGCAGATCGGCCCAGCCCCGGTACGAGCCGTCGGGCAGCAGGTCGGACATGCCCTCGGTGAAGGAGTCACCGACGGCGACGAAGCTCGTGTACTCGTCCATCGTCTCCATGACGACGATGATCCTACCGCGCGGTAGCAACGCCAGGTCGCGCCTCGGCCGTCCCCGCACCCGCCCGCTCAGCTGTGCCTGCCGACCAGCTCCCGCAGCACGTCCTCCATGGTGACGAGCCCCTCCAGCTTGCCGTCCTCGTCCAGTACGGCCGCCAGATGGGTGCGGCCGCGGCGCATCGCCGTCAGCACGTCGTCCATCGGCGTCGCGTCCCTCACGCGCGCGATGCGGCGCATGTCGGCGACCGCGAACGGCCGGTTCCGGTCCACGGCGTCCAGGGCGTCCTTCACATGCAGGTACCCGAGGATCCGCCGCGCCGAGTCGACGACGGGGAACCGGGAGAAACCGGACCGGGCGGACAGCTCCTCAAGCCCCTCCGCCGAGACGCCGAACCGCGCGGACACGACCCGCTCAAGCGGCGTCACCACGTCGCGCACCGGGCGCCTGCCCAGCTCCAGCGCGTCGTGCAGGCGCTCGGACGCGCGGTCGTCGAGGAGCCCGGCGTGGCTGGTCTCCGTCACGAGGCGCCCCAGCTCGTCGTCGGAGAACACGGAGACGACCTCGTCCCTCGCGTCCACCCGCACCACCTTGAGCAGTGCGTTGGCGAAGGCGTTGATGGCGAAGATCACCGGCTTGAGCGCGCGCGACAGGGCCACGAGCGGCGGGCCGAGCAGCAGCGCGACGCGCGCGGGCCCGGCGAGGGCCACGTTCTTCGGCACCATCTCGCCGAGCAGCATGTGCAGGTACGTCGCGACGACAAGGGCGATGACGAACGCGATGGTGTGGCCCACGCCCGACGGCAGGCCGATCGCGTGGAAGGCCGGTTCCAGGACGTGCGCGATGGCCGGCTCCGCCACGATGCCGAGCACCAGGGTGCACAGCGTGATGCCGAGCTGCGCGGCAGCGAGCAGCGCCGAGATGTGTTCGAGGCCCCAGATGACGCGCCGCGCGCGTTTGTCGCCGTCCTCGGCCATCGGCTCGATCTGGCTGCGCCGCACGGAGACGAGGGAGAACTCGGCGCCCACGAAGAAGGCGTTCACCACGAGCGTCAGCACGGCGATGACGAACTGGACGGCGGTCACGCGCCCACCTCGTCCCCGTCCGCGCCCGCCGCCGGCGGCAGCGGCGCCCTGAGGGTCACACGCGCCGCGCGCCGGCCGCGCGCGTCCGACACCTCCAGAAGCCAGCCGTCCGCGGTGGCGGCCGTGTCGCCCTCGGCGGGGATGCGGCCGAGCTCGGCGGCGACAAAACCCGCGAGCGTCTCGTAGGGCCCGTCGGAAACGCGCAGGCCGATGTCCGCCAGCCGGCCGGCCCGCACGGCGCCGTCCGCCGACCACAGCGCACGGCCGTCCGCGTCCTCGCCGATGCGCGCCAGGTCGGGTGTCTCGTGCGGGTCGTGCTCGTCGCGCACCTCGCCGACGACCTCCTCGACGATGTCCTCCAGCGTCACCACGCCCGCGGTGCCGCCGTACTCGTCGATGACGACGGCCATGGTGCGGCGCCCGGTGAGCCGGTCGAGCAGGCGGTCGACGGGCAGGGTCTCCGGCACGAGCAGCGGCTCGCGCATCAGCGCGGTGACGGGGCGGTGGGGCCGCTCGTCGGCGGGCACCGCGAGGACGTCCTTGACGTGCGCCGTGCCGACGACGGTGTCGAGGCCGCCCCGGTGCACGGGGAAGCGGGACAGCCCCGTGGCCCTGGTGGCGTTCGCCACGTCCTCCGCCGTCGCCTGCGCGTCGAGCGCGACGACCTGCACGCGCGGGGTCATCACGTTCTCCGCGGTCAGCTCCGGCAGGCTCAGCGTCCTGACGAACAGGTCGGCCGTGTCGGGCTCGAGCGCGCCCTCCTTGACCGAGTGCCGCGCCAGGGCGACCAGCTCCTGCGGGGAGCGGGCGGACGCGAGCTCCTCGATGGGTTCGAGTCCGAAGCCGCGCACGACCCGGTTGGCCATGTTGTTGAGGTGGCTGATGAACGGCTTGAACACGCTCGTGAAGTACGACTGCGGGGTCGCCACGACCTTGGCCACGGCGACGGGGGAGGAGATCGCCCAGTTCTTCGGCACCAGCTCGCCGACGACCATGAGGAACACGGTCGACAGCGCCGTCCCGATGACCAGGGCGAGGGAGGACGCCGCCGAGCGCGAAAGGCCCGCCGCCTCGATGGGGCCGCGGATCAGCGTGGACACGGACGGCTCCGCGAGCATGCCGACGACCAGATTGGTCACCGTGATGCCGAGCTGCGAGCCGGAGAGCTGGAACGTCAGGCACCGTACGGCGCGCAGCGCACCCGCCGCGCCCCGCTCGCCGCGCTGCGCGGCCAGCTCCAGGTCGCCGCGCTCCACGGTGGTCAGCGAGAACTCGGCCGCGACGAAGGCACCGCAGAGCAGCGAGAGCAGCACCGCCACGGCGAGGAGAAGCACCTCGGTCAACGGTTCACCTCCGTCCCCCATGATCGGTCAACCGCGTGCGGCGCGCTCGGTACCGGCGCCCAGTACGCCCGATGGTAAAGAAAAGGCAAAGGGATGGGAAGGGCTGCAGGGCCGGACCCCGGGCCAGGGCTTACAGCGGCTTGACCCAGCGCCGCCAGTGGTCCTCCCGCCGGTAGCCCGCCGCGCCCCAGGCGTGGTGGGCCCGGACGTTGTCCTCCAGCACCAGGGCGTCGACGCGCCGCCCGCCGAGCGCGGCGAAGCGCCGCTCCGCCGCCTCCAGCAGGGCGGTGGCGACACCCTGGCGGCGGTGGTCCGGATGGACGGCCAGCCGGTAGGCGCAGCACCGCCGGCCGTCGAACCCGGCTGTCACGCTCCCGGCGAGACTTCACTCGCGCTCCGCGAGGAGCAGGGCCTCGGGGCCCTCGCGATCAGCCGGGCCACCCCGTCGTGGTCGTCGCTGATGCTCGTCCCCTCGGCGGCCAGCCGCCAGAACTCGAGCACGGAGGGGATGTCGGCGAGGGTCGCGCGGCGGATGTCGAGATCGCTCATGGGACGAACCAACCAGAACGGCGGCCCGCAGGCGAACGGTTTCCGCGCCGCTACGCCGCGCCGGTGGCGGCGGCCGCGCAGGACGGGCACAGGCCGCGGTAGGTGATGTCCGCCTCAGTGACGGTGAAGCCGAACCGCTCCGCGACCGGCAGGTCGCCCAGCGGCGAGCCGGAGGGGTGGACGTCGCGGATCGTGCCGCAGCCCGAGCAGACGAGGTGCTGGTGCGGGCGGCGTGCGTTGGGGTCGTAGCGCTTGGCGCGGCCGTCGGTGGCGACCTCCATGACCTCGCCGAGGGAGACCATCTCGCCCAGGGTGTTGTAGACCGTCGCGCGGGATATCTCCGGCAGCAGGCGCGAGGCGCGGGCGTGCACCTCGTCCGCGGTCAGGTGCGTGTGATCGCCGTCGAGCACCTGCGCGACGACCCGCCGCTGCGCGGTCATCCGCCACCCCTGCCCGCGCAGTCGCTCCACCAGGTCGCTCACTCGGTCCACCCCTTCACGAAACTGGCGCACTTCTTGACTTGGACAGAGTCCATCGTAGGATCGTTTCCGGTACCAGCCAAGGGACAGGGAAAACCACCTCGTCCGCCCGGTCGCCACCGTCCGTACAAACCCGAGCACCGCGATCCGCCGCGATCCGCCCGGTCCGGAAGGAATTCCATGTCAGAGAACCCCGACGCCGTCGTCACCGACCCGAAGACCGAAGAGGTGGGCGGCTGCCCGGTCGTGCACACCGCCCGCGCCCCGCACCCGACGCAGGGCGGGGGGAACCGGCAGTGGTGGCCGGAACGGCTCAACCTGAAGATCCTCGCCAAGAACCCCCAGGTGTCCAACCCGCTGGACGAGGGGTTCGACTACGCCGAGGCGTTCAAGTCCCTCGACCTGCCGGCCGTCAAGCGTGACATCGTCGAGGTGCTGCACACCTCCCAGGACTGGTGGCCCGCCGACTTCGGCAACTACGGGCCGCTCATCGTCCGGATGGCCTGGCACAGCGCCGGCACGTACCGCATCAGCGACGGCCGCGGCGGTGCGGGCTCCGGGCAGCAGCGCTTCGCGCCGATCAACAGCTGGCCGGACAACGCCGGCCTCGACAAGGCCCGGCGCCTGCTGTGGCCCGTGAAGAAGAAGTACGGGAAGAACCTGTCCTGGGCGGACCTGCTGATCCTCGCAGGCAACGCGGCCCTGGAGTCCATGGGCTTCGAGACGTTCGGCTACGCCGGCGGCCGGGCGGACGTGTGGGAGCCCGAGGACGACGTCTACTGGGGCCCCGAGACGACCTGGCTCGGCGACGAGCGCTACACCGGCGACCGCAACCTCGAGGAGCCCCTCGGCGCGGTGCAGATGGGCCTCATCTACGTCAACCCCGAGGGCCCCAACGGCGACCCCGACCCGCTGGCCGCCGCGCGCGACGTCCGCGAGACCTTCCGCCGCATGGCGATGAACGACGAGGAGACCGTCGCGCTCATCGCGGGCGGCCACACCTTCGGCAAGACCCACGGCGCGGGCCCTGCCGACAACGTCGGGCCGGCCCCCGAGGCCGCCGCGATGGAGGACCGCGGCCTGGGCTGGCGCAACTCGTTCGGCACCGGCAAGGGCGCGGACCAGATCGCCTCGGGCCTCGAGGTGACCTGGACGGACACGCCCACGCAGTGGGACAACAGCTTCTTCGAGATCCTCTTCGGCTACGAGTGGGAGCTCACCAAGAGCCCCGCCGGCGCCAACCAGTGGAAGCCGAAGGACGGCGCGGGCGAGGGCACCGTCCCGCACGCCCACGACGCCACGAAGAAGATCGCGCCCAACATGCTGACGACCGACCTGGCGCTGCGCTTCGACCCGGTCTACGAGCCGATCTCCCGCCGCTTCCTCGAGAACCCGGACCAGTTCGCGGACGCGTTCGCCCGCGCCTGGTTCAAGCTGACCCACCGCGACCTGGGCCCGAAGACGCGCTACCTCGGCGCCGAGGTGCCGCAGGAGACGCTGATCTGGCAGGACCCGCTGCCCGAGGCCGAGGGCCCCGCGCTCACCGCCGAGGACGTCGCGGCGCTCAAGGAGAAGCTGCTCGGCGCCGGCCTGAGCACAGCCGACCTGGTCTTCACCGCCTGGGCCTCGGCCTCGTCGTTCCGCAACAGCGACAAGCGGGGCGGCGCCAACGGCGCGCGCATCCGCCTGGAGCCGCAGCGCGGCTGGGAGGCCAACGACCCGGAGCGGCTCGCCTCGGTGCTGAGCGCCATCGAGGGCGTCCAGGCAGAGTTCGGCAAGGGCGGCAAGCACGTGTCGCTCGCCGACCTGATCGTGCTCGGCGGCACGGCGGCCGTCGAGAAGGCCGCCCGTGACGCGGGCCACGCGGTGGAGGTGGCCTTCACGCCCGGCCGCGTCGACGCGACGCAGGAGTCCACCGACGCGGAGTCGTTCGCCCCGCTGGAGCCGCTCTCCGACGGGTTCCGCAACTACCGCGGCAAGGGCAGCACGCTGCCCGCGGAGTACCTGCTCGTCGACCGCGCCAACCTGCTCACGCTGAGCGCCCCCGAGATGACCGTCCTCGTCGGTGGCCTGCGGGTGCTCGGTGCGAACACGGACCGGTCCGCGACGGGCGTCCTCACGGCCACGCCGGGCGTGCTGACGAACGACTTCTTCGTCAACCTGCTCGACCTGGACACCACGTGGCGTCCGGTCGCCGGCGACGCGAACGGGTTCGAGGCCGTCGACGCGTCGGGCAAGGTCCTCTGGACCGGCACCAGGGCCGACCTCGTCTTCGGCTCCAACTCCGAGCTGCGGGCGGTGGCCGAGGTGTACGCGTGCGACGACGCGAAGGAGAAGTTCGTGCGCGACTTCGCCGCCGCGTGGACCAAGGTCATGGACCTGGACCGCTTCGAGATCGCCTGATCCGCACACCGGTGCGACGGCCCGCCGCCCTGCCCACGGCAGAGCGGCGGGCCGCCGCGCGTGCGGGGCACTTCGCGCGAAAGCGCGCCCGCACCGGCCGCGGGGACACCCTGCTGCCGACCGTGGCGAGGAACCCCGCCCGGGGCAGGGCATCCGTCCCCAGCCGACCACACCTGCGCCGGGCCGCGGGACGGCCGGTCCGCGGCGGCGCGCCGTTCCGCGTGCGGGCCCGCCGAGGCCAGGCCCGCGCCGTCAGCCGCTGACGAAGCAGAACTCGTTGCCCTCGGGGTCGTGCACCACCTGGAACTGGCCGTACGTGTCGGTGACCAGTTCGCCGAGTGCGACGGCGCCGAGCCGCACGGCCTCCGCGGTTGCCGCCGGGATGTCGCCCGCCGCCAGGTCCACGTGCACCCGGTTCTTGACGGCCTTCGGCTCGGGAACGCGCTGGAAGGCGAGGCGGGGCATGTCAGGCGGGTCGACGTACGACCAGTGGCCCTCACGGTCCACGGCCTCCGCGTCGAGCAGCGCCGCCCAGAACCGTGCCAGGGCCGAGGGATTCCCGCAGTCGAAAACGATCTCGTCGAGTCGTGCGCGCATCGCCCGATCGTAGCGGCGGCCCAGTCCGTACGGGACCGTTCACGCGGTCCGAACGAGTGGGGACGGGCAGGGCTGCGGGGCGAACCGCGCCGTGAACGCCGCCGCGTCCCAGCGTCCGCCGAGCGCGGGCGCGAGCCAGCCGGGGGACTGCGCGCGGAAGTCCGCGGGCGCCAGCGCTCCCGCGCCGTGCGGTACGGCGCCGAGCAGCGGCAGGCCGGCGACGGCGGGCAGGTCCGCGAGGTTGCACCGCTCGGCCAGGTCCGGGGTGGCCGGCCAGCTACCGACGACCGCCCCCGGCGCCGTGACCCCGCGGGCCCGCAGCGCCTCGGCCGTCAGGGCCGTCGTGTTCAGCGTGCCGAGGCCGGCGCGCACCACCACGAGGACCGACGCGGCAAGCAGCCGCGCCGCGTCCGCGAGAGTGCCGCCCTCCTCGTCGAACCGTACGAGCAGCCCGCCCGCGCCCTCGACGAGCACGAGGTCGTGGTCCGCCGCGAGGCGCCGGGCCGCCTCGGCCACGTCGGCCGGGGCCACCGGGGCCATGCCGGCCCGCCGTGCGGCTGTCGCGGGCGCCAGCGGTTCGGGGAACCGCGCGAGTTCGACGGCCGTGACGCCGCCCGCTAGCCGCGCCGCCGCCGCGACATCGCCCTCCTCGCCCGGCGCGAGCCCGGTCTGTGCGGGCTTCAGCACCGCGACCGTACGGCCCGCCGCGGCCGCGGCGGCGGCGACCGCCGCGGTCACCACCGTCTTGCCGATCTCCGTGTCCGTCCCGGAGACCACCAGCACCGTCATGTCATCCCTTCTTCGCCGCGGCGGTCACCGCGCGGCAGATCGCTGCGACGTCGTCGTCGCCCGTCACGTACGGCGGCATCGTGTAGACGAGGTCGCGGAACGGGCGCAGCCACACGCCCTCGCGGACCGCGGCGTCCGTCGCGGCCGCCATGTCCACCTCGTGGTCGAGCTGGACCACGCCGATGGCGCCGAGCACCCGCACCTCCCGCACACCGGGCAGCGCGGCGGCCTCCGCGAGGCCGCCCCTGAGCCCCGACTCGATGCGCCGCACCTCGCGCGCCCAGTCCTGGCCGAGCAGCACGTCGAGGGAGGCACAGGCGATCGCGGACGCGAGGGGGTTGGCCATGAACGTGGGGCCGTGCGCCAGTACGGGCACCTCGCCGCGCGAGATGCCGTCCGCGACACGCTCCGTGCAGAGCGTCGCGGCCATGGTCACGTATCCGCCGGTCAACGCCTTGCCCACGCACATCACGTCCGGGGCGACGGACGCCTGCTCCGCGGCGAACAGCGTGCCCGTACGCCCGAACCCGGTCGCGATCTCGTCGAAGACCAGCAGCACGTCGTTCTCGTCGCACGCCTCGCGCAGCACCCGCAGGTACGCGGGGGAGTGGAACCGCATGCCGCCCGCCCCCTGCACGACGGGCTCGACGATCACGGCCGCGGCCTCGTGCGCGTGGCGCGCGACCAGCGCGCGCAGGGCGTCCGCGTAGGTCTCGTCGAAGTCGGCGGGGGGCACGTCAGCGAAGACCTGGCGCGGCAGCGCCCCCGACCACAGCTCGTGCATGCCGCCCTCGGGGTCGCACACCGACATCGGGTGCCAGGTGTCGCCGTGGTAGCCGCCCCGCCAGGTCAGCAGCTTGCGCTTGGCGGGGCGGCCCAGGGAGCGCCAGTACTGCAGGCACATCTTGAGGGCGACCTCGACCGACACGGAACCCGAGTCGGCGAGGAAGACGTGGCGCAGCGGCTCGGGGGTGATCTCCACGAGCCGCTGCGCGAGCCGCACCGCGGGCTCGTGCGTCAGGCCGCCGAACATCACGTGGCTCATCCGCCCCAGCTGTTCGCGCGCGGCCTCGTTGAGCACGGGGTGGTTGTAGCCGTGGATCGCCGACCACCACGACGCCATGCCGTCGATCAGCTCGTCGTGGCCGTGCGCGGGCTCGGCGAGCCCGAGCCTGACCCCGGACGCCGACGCCACGACCAGCGGCTCGGCGCGGCCGGGCATCGGCCCGTACGGGTGCCACACGTGGGCCCGGTCCAGACGCAGCAGCTCAGCGGTCTCAGGCATTCGGTGCCAGGTCCGTCCCCGCGCCCCTGCGCCGCACGGCGACGAGGTCGGGACGCGCCCCGACCGCCGGGTCCTGGTCCGCGAGGGCGGCCTCGGCCGCGGCGCCGGCAGGCGCGGCGTCCGCCACCGTTCCGCACTCGGCGCCGGGGGTACCGTGCTCGCCGCACGCGGTGCCGCCTGCGCCGTGCGAACCGCACGCCGAGCCCGTACCTGCCCCGGCCGCGGCCGCCGCGCGGTGCTCCGGCAGCGTCGTCTCGTCCGCGCCCTCCACCACGAACCCCGCGTCCGCGATCATCTCCAGGTCCTTCCTGCCCTCCTGGCCCTCGCTGGTCAGGTAGTCGCCCAGGAAGATCGAGTTGACCAGGTGCAGGGCCAGCGGCTGCATCGACCTGAGATGCACCTCGCGGCCGCCTGCGAGCCTGACCTCCACGTCGGGGCAGACGAACCGCACCATCGCGAGGATCCGCAGGCAGCGCTGCGGCGTCAGGTTCCACTCCTTCGCGAGCGGGGTCCCCTCGAACGGGATGAGGAAGTTGACCGGCACCGAGTCGGGGTCCAGGTCGCGCAGCGAGAACACCACGTCCACCAGGTCCTCGTCGCGCTCGCCCATGCCCGCGATCAGCCCCGAGCAGGGGGAGAGCCCCGCCGACCTGGCGTGCCGCACGGTGTCCACCCGGTCGGCGTAGGTGTGCGTGGTCGTGATGTCCCCGTACGTGGCCTCGGAGGTGTTGAGGTTGTGGTTGTAGGCGTCCGCGCCCGCCTCCTTGAGGCGCTCGCCCTGCCCGCCGGAGAGCAGGCCGAGGCACGCGCACACCTCCACGCCCTCGTTCTCCTCCTTGATCGCCTCGATTGTTTTGGAGACCCGGTCGATGTCGCGGTCGCTCGGCCCGCGCCCGCTCGCCACCAGGCAGACCCGCTTCGCACCGCCCGCCACCCCCGCGGCGGCGGCCTCGGAAGCCTGCTCGGGCTTCAGCCACGTGTACTTGAGGATCTCCGCCGTCGAACCGAGCCGTTGCGAGCAGTACGAGCAGTCCTCCGGGCACAGCCCGGACTTGAGGTTCACCAGATAGTTGAGTTTCACCCTCCGGCCGAACCACTGGCGGCGCACCTTCCCGGCCGCCGCCACCACGTCGAGCAGTTCCTCGTCGGTCGTCGTGAGCACGGCGAGCGCCTCGTCGCGCGTCGGCAGCTCGCGCCGCAGACCCTTCTCCACCAGCGTCTTCAGCAGATCCATGGACAGATCTTCGCTCACGGCCGCATGCCGGTGCCAGGGTGGAAGTCACCAACAGGAGGCGGTCGAAGTGTGGACATGACCACACCTGCGGATGGTTTGGCGGCGGTTAGTGTCTGTCCACTGCCTACAAAAGGACCGGACGCCATGGCCTACGACCCCTTCGCCTGGACCGACGACGACGCGCGCGGCAGGGCGGCCTCGGGGCTCGTGCGCACGCTGCGCCCGCGCCCCGCGCGAGCGGACGTCCTCGACCTCGCGAGCAACGACTACCTCGGCCTCGCGCGCCACCCCGCCGTCACGCGTGCGGCGGCCGACGCCGCGCTGCGCTGGGGCGCGGGTGCGACCGGCTCGCGGCTGGTGACGGGCAGCACGCTGCTGCACGCGGAACTGGAGCGCGAACTCGCCGCTTACTGCGGCTTCGAGGCGGCGCTCGTGCTGTCGTCCGGGTACGCGGCCAACCTCGCGGCCCTGACGGCGCTGACCGCGCGCGGTTCCCTGCTCCTGTCGGACGCGGGCAACCACGCCTCGATCGTGGACGGTTGCCGCCTGTCCCGCGCCGAGACCGTCGTCGTGCCGCACGCCGACCCGGAGGCCGTGGCCAAGACACTGGACGCCCGGGGCGGCGGCCGCGCGCTGGTCGTCTCCGACGCGGTGTTCTCCGTCGACGGTGACGCGGCACCACTGGCAGCGCTCGCGCGGGTGTGCCGCGCGAGCGGCGCGGCGCTGCTCGTCGACGAGGCGCACGGCTTCGGCGTGCTCGGCCCCGGCGGGCGCGGCGCGCTGCACGCGGCGGGCTTCGCCGACCCGGCGGGCCGCGTGGCGGACGGCGTGGTGGCCACGCTCACGCTCTCCAAGTCGCTGGGCAGCCAGGGCGGTGCGGTGCTGGGCCCCGCCAGGGTCATCGACCACCTGGTCAACACCGCGCGTACGTTCATCTTCGACACCGGGCTCGCACCGGCGGCGGCCGGGGCCGCGCTCGCGTCGCTCGGGCACCTGCGGGAGCGGCCGGAACTCGCCGGCCGGGCACGCGAGGTGGCGCGTGCCCTGCACGAGGGGCTGCGTGCCGCCGGCCTGTCCGCCGTCACGCCCGACGCCGCCGTCGTCTCCGTCCGCGCGCACTCGCCGGGCGCGGCGCTCGCCTGGGCCGCCGACTGCCGGCGCGCGGGCCTCGTGGTGGGATGCTTCAGGCCGCCGTCCGTGCCGGACGGCGTCTCCCGCATCCGGCTGACCGCGCGTGCCGACCTCACCGACGCCCAGGTCGCGCAGGCCGTCCGCACGATCGCCGAAACCGCGCCCGGACGCTGAGCACCGGACGCCTGCGCCACCTTCCACCGTCAAACCCGCTCCGGTATCGAACAGTTCACCGCTTCGGGCGACAGATGCATGCATATCCCGGCGAATTGGCCATCCCGGTTGCACGATGGGGGACACGCCGGCGCGGGGCACCACCCTCCACGCCTGCGTGTGTGCCCGTACTCATGCCCGGTGGGAAAGGGACAGCCGCGCCATGGCAGACCATCAGGAAGCATCCGTCACTCTGCCGAGCGAGCCCGCCTCGGTCCCCGTGGCTCGCAGATACGTCGCGGACTGCCTCGCCGAGTGGGGGCTTCCCGGCGAGGCGGACACTGCGGAAACGGTCCGCCTGGTGGTCTCGGAGCTGGCCACCAACGCCGTCCTGCACACCTTCGGCCGCTCGCCGACCTTCACGGTCGACGTCACGCTCGACCACGACGAGGCGCTGAGGATCGGCGTCACGGACAGCCATCCGCGCTGGCCCAAGCGGCTTCCCGCGGCCGTCCAGCAGGACAACGGCCGCGGGATGGTGATCATCCGCTGGCTGGCCGCCGAGTGCGGGGGGCGGCTGACCGTCACCCCGACGCCCGAAGGCGGCAAGACCGTCTGGATCACAGTGCCCTGGGTCGCGGCGACCTGACGACGGGTCAGGCCACGCGCCCGTACCAGACGTTCTTGGTCCAGATCCGTTCGAGACGCACCGTGGAGCCGGTCTTGGGCGCGTGCCAGATCCGTCCGTGGCCCGCGTAGATGCCCACGTGGTAGGCGTATCCGTCGCTGTGGAAG
The DNA here is from genome assembly GCF_000721265.1 of Streptomyces sp. NRRL F-5126. Lineage (GTDB taxonomy): Bacteria > Actinomycetota > Actinomycetes > Streptomycetales > Streptomycetaceae > Streptomyces. Next base: position 129,308 of record NZ_JOFZ01000004.1, read on the forward strand.
AAGACCAGGTCGCCCTTGCGTCTGTGGGCGGCGGAGACGTGCCTGGTGCTGTTGTACTGCTGCTGGGTGGTGCGTGGCAGCGACTTGCCGGCCTTCTTGTACGAATAGACGGTCAGGCCCGAGCAGTCGAAGCTGTTGGGTCCTGTGGCGCCCCAGCGGTAGGGGGAGCCCTGCTTCGACGCGGCGACCTTCACGGCCTTTGTGGCGACGGCGGACGCCGCCTGCGCCTGTGACGTGCCCCCGGGGGCCACCAGCGTGCCGCCGACGGCGACGAGCGTGAGAGCCGAGACGGTGCCGGCGCGGGAGAGGAGAGACGGGACATGAACCTGCGCACTCATGCGCAACCCTTCGTCAGCCGCCTGTGAAGGGTGACCTGTCGGGTTCGGGCCAACGAAGGTGCCCGGCCGCGCGAGCGGCTTCACCCCGAGGAACGGTCGCGTGTCACGCGCCGGTCCGTAACGCTCGGGTCCTCCACTCCTGCCGATCCACTCATGTACGCACGGAATCCGGTACGGCGGCAGGACTCGGCGTCCGCCCGGACCGCCTCGCCAGGTGGCGAGGGCTTGCGACCTGTCATCGCTGGGATCCTCACGCGCCGGTGGGCGGATTCCGAGTTGAAACGGCGATATGTGAATTACCTCACGTATGGGCTGTTTGGCGGTATTCGGTTCCCAAGATGCCCGCCCGGCGCACCGATGCGGCCCTCGCACCTGCGGCGCCGTCCCTCACGCGACGCCGCGCCGTGGTCGCCCGCCGCAAGCGCGCGGCCCGCACCGCCCGGTCCGCCGCCTACGCCGAACGGGGCGGCACGGCACACCGGATTGCGCCGTTCGTGGAACGGCTCAGCCGGCCGCCGCGGGCGGGAGTGTGAGCCGGGCGGTGCGCCGCTCGCCGTCGAGCACCCGCAGCGCCCGCGCGAGCGTGGCCGCATGCAGCTCCGACTCGCCGCGCGCGTGCATGCGGGCGAGGGCGTCCCGCAGCTCGGCCGCCCGCGCGGGCAGGGCCTGCGCCGCCCGCAGCGCGCCGTACGTGTCGAGGCCGCGCGCCGGGTTGACGCGTCCCAGCAGGTCCACGACGGCCAGGTAGCCGTCCACCACATCGCCCTCGGCGCGCGTCAGCGCGGGCAGCGGCGGGAGTTCGGGAGGCAGCACGGACCGCTCACCGCCCGCGCCGCGTCGCGGCCGGGGCGGCGGCGCGGCGGTCGATGACGTGGTCCACGAGGCCGAACTCGCGTGCCGCGTGCGCGTCGAGCACCGTGTCGCGGTCGATGCGCTCTTCGATCTCGGCCGCCTCGCGGCCGGTGTGCAGGGAGAGCGCGCCGGTCAGGAACGTGCGCTGCCGCATCAGCTCCTCTGCCTGGATCGCCAGGTCGGACGGCTGGCCGCGCACCGGCTCCTCGATCGAAGGCTGCTGGAGCACGATCCGCGCACCCGGCAGCGCCATCCGCTTGCCCGGCGCGCCCGCGGCGAGCAGCAGTGCCGCGACGGAGGCGACCTGGCCGAGGCAGGTGGTCTGCACGTCGCAGGAGATGACGCGCATCGTGTCGTAGATCGAGGTCATGGCGGTCACCGAGCCGCCGGGGGAGTTGATGTAGAGCGAGATGTCCTGGTCGCTCGCCGCGTACTCCAGGTGCAGCAGCTGTGCGATCACGTCGTTGGCGGCGGTCTCGTCGATCGGCGTGCCGAGGAAGACGATCCGGCCCTCCATCAGCTTCGAGTACGGGTCGAGCGTGCGTGTCCCGTAGCTGGTGCGCTCGGTGAACTGCGGAAGGACGTAGCGGGCCGACGGCTGGTGCATGGCACTCTGCCTCTCCGTGAAGGACATTACAGGACGTACAAAATGTACAGAACTATGATGGGGACTATGGCCCACGAGATTCCGGTGACGCAAGCCCGCGCAGAGTTCGCCGAGCTGATCAACCGCGTCGTCTACGGCGGGGAGCGCGTGGTCGTCACCCGGCACGGGAAGCCCCTGGTCGCCCTGGTGTCGGCGGCTGACCTGGAGTTCCTCGAGACCGCCGGGGAGGGAGCGGACGAGCCGCCGGTGCGCGCGGTCTCCACCGTCCACGACCGTGCGTCCGCTGCGGGCGAACGGCCCAGGTTCGGGATCGCCGCGCACTACACCGGAGAGCACTACACCGGCGAGCACCCGCAGAAGGAGTGAGTGGGCACCGCGTCCGGAGGGCGGGCCCGGCCCGAAAGCCCGGCCCGCCGCTGCTCATGTCAGCCGTGCTCCGCGAGCCACGCGTCCTCCGCCGCGTAGTCGAACAGGCCGTCCCCGTACGCCCGCGCCATGACGGGGAACGCGTCCCGCCAGTCGGCGTGGCGGGCCAGCCGCGCGGTGAGGTCCTCGACGGTCGCGGGCAGCGAGGCCGCGTAGCCGGTCACGGGGCGGTAGCCGAGTACATTCCGTGCCCGCGTCATGTCCGACACCACCGGATGCGGCACCGACCAGGGCGTGTCCCCGACGTTCTCGGCCGGCGGCGCGCCGTCGACCAGCACCGTCTCGGTCTCGACGCCCATCACCCGGTCGATCGCCGCGCCGATCTCGGCCACCGTCGGCGTGTCGGGACCTGAGGCGTTCAGCACGCCCGCGCCGGGGTGCAGCGCCGAAAGCCTGATCAGCTCCGCGACGTCGGACGTGTGCACCGGCTGGAATCGGCTCTCGCCGCCGTGGGCGAGCACGCGCCGCCGCCGCCCGTCCAGCGCGCGCTTGACGAAGTACAGCTCGCGCGGGGTGCGGCAGTGCGGGCCGTGGACCGCGCCGGCCCGCAGCACGGTGACGGGCAGCCGGCCGGCCCCCGCGAGCAACTCCTGTTCGAGCCGTACCTTGCGGGCGCCGTAGGTGGACCCGCCCGGCGCCACCGTGCGCTGCGTCTCGGGGATCGGCACCGGGTAGCGGGGGAAGCCGCCAGGCTCCTCCTGCGTGTCGAAGCTGCGGCCCTCGCTGTCCTCGTACACCGCCGCGGTCGAGATGACGACCGCGGAGCCGACGCACCCCGCCGATCGGGCCAGTTGCGCCGCGTGCGTCTCGTCGAACGCCACCAGGTCCACGAGGACGTCGCACCCGTCCCCGATCACCGCGTCGAACGCGGCGTCGTCCGCGCGGTCCAGCGCCACGGCGCGCACCTCCCGTGGCCACGCCTCGTCCCTGCCGCCGCCCCGCGAGGCGGCGGTCACCTGCCAGCCGTCCGCCGCCAGCGCCGCCACCGCGGGCCGGCCGATCTGCCCGGCGGCTCCTATCACCACTGCGTTCCCTCGTGTCATGCCGGGAACGCTACGGACGCCGCGGGGTCCGCGGCAGGTGTGTTCGCCGGTCGCGGATCCGCTGTCGGCCGACACGTTCCCCGTGCCGGACGCCCGGCACGGGGAAGACGGTCAGCCGCCGCAGAAGCAAGCCGTCATCTCAACTCGCGTACGGGCATGGTGTAAATGCCCCGTCCGTGAGTGGCGGCGTACAGCTTGCCGTCGGGGCCGACCTCCAGTTGCAGCACGGCCACCGCAGGCAGGTCGCCGACGCGCTTCCACGCCCTGGAGTGCGGGCCGCGGTAGACGACACCGAGGTCGGTCGCGACGGCGAGGCCGCCGCCCGGCAGGAACACCGCCGAGTCGGCCGGCACGTCGGGGAAGTCGCCGGACACGTCCTTCCATGTCGTGCCCCCGTCCCTCGACTCGAAGACGTGGCCGACGCCCGCGCCGGGCCCCTCCGTCCACTGGCGGGAGAAGCCGTTGACGGTGAGGTACACGTGCTGTGCGTCCTCGGGGTCGATCGCCAGGCTGCTCAGGTACCGGTTGGGCACCGTGCCCGTGACCGGCAGGCCGACCTGGTGCCAGCCGGTACCGTCCGCGTTGCCGACGGCGATCCCGCGCGTGAAGCCCTGGCTGTCGCACGGGCCGCACCAGGCGGCGTAGACCTTGCCGCCCGAGGACGCGACGGCCGTCGCCGTGTGGCCCTTGCCGAGGTCGAACGCGCTGGTCCACTCGGAGCCGCTGCGGATGGCGTAGCCCTTGCTCTGCACCCACACGTGGCGGCCGCCCGCGACCCACACGTCGCCGTTCTTGATGTCGGCCGACATCGGCGCGACGAACCGCGCCTCACCGCTCGCGCTGTCCGGCGGCGCCACGGAGTACGAGGTCGCCTTGGACGGGTCGTCCTCCCACGCGCCGTTGTTGACGCCGCAGTCCTGGGTGACCTGGATGTCCAGGTCCACGTAGGCCTGGGCGATGTTGCAGCCGTCGGCGGGGTCGGTGATCGTCGTCGTGCCGTCGCCGCCGAAGTTGGAGCCCATCACACGGTCGCCCGCGCGCAACTCCGACTGGCCGTTGTCCTGGAGCCCGCCGGTGACGGAGACGCCGCCGCGGCGGGCGAGGTCCTTGCCGACGCCCACCGAGTAGTACTGGAGCGTGTCGATGGTGCCGTCGTTCAGGGACTTCCAGTCCGTGGCGTGCCCGGCGGCGTCCTTCGACCCGTTCAGCGGGCGGCGGTACGCGCCGCCGTCATTGCCCACGTACACATAGGACTTGCCGTGGTAGCGGCCGATCGCGACGCCGTGCTGGTCGGAGTGCGTCGTCTGGTTGCAGGTACCCGTCTGCTCCGACGGGTCGATGCTCCAGCACGAGAAGCCGAAGTTCCAGTACGGGCCGACGGTCGACCAGCCGGACCCGCCGTCCGTGGACTCGAAGACCTCTTCGAGACCCGCGTACACGTGGTCGGAATCGCCCGGGTCCACGGCGAGGAACTGGTTGTACCAGGCCTGCACGCCGGGCATGAAGCCCGGGTCCGTGAGCGCCGAGCCCGACGCGCTGAGCTTGTGGTAGTCGGCGGTCTTCGTCCACGGGCCGAACGGAGAGCCGGACTTCGACACGTAGATGCCTTCGAGCGAGCTGTCCGGGTTGTCGGAGAGCTGCTCGGGCGACTGGCCGATCGCGTAGTAGCGGGACCCGTCGGCGGACGCGGCGAAGGTGACCTCGCCGACGTCGTCGGGGTTCGTCGGCAGGTCGCCGAGGCCGGTGGTCACCTTCTGCCAGGTGCCGTCCTTCCTGGCGTAGAAGCCGTTGTAGTCGTCACCGCTGCGCCAGCCGACCGCGAGCAGGACCTTGGAGGGGTCCCTCGGGTCGACCGCGATGTCGTTGGTGATGTTCTTGTACGGGGCCTCGGGGTCGTTCGCCTTGGAGTGCCCCGGCAAGTAGTCGGGGTTCGGGGCGTACTCCAGTTTCCAGTGGCCCGAGAGGTGCCGCGTGGAGTGGCTCCACACGCCCTCGCTCGTCGCGGCCCACACCTTGCCCGCGCCGAAGCGCAGCTGGTGGATGGTCGTGCTCTCCAGCTCGTCGCCGCCGACCCGGCTGCGCCGGGAGAACGTCCCGTGGTGCGGCCTCGACAGCACGTACACCCCGGTGCCGAGGTACGCGTCCGCGTTGGTCGTGGCCTCGCCGGTGCCGAGCCACAGCCGGCCCGACGTGTCGAGGGCGAGCGCGCCGGTGGCCTGTGTGGGCAGCTTGTCGCTGATGGGCGTCCAGTGGCCGCCCCCGCTCCTCGACCGCCACACGCCGCCGCCCGCGCTGCCCGCGTAGACGTAGCCGTCGTCGTCCGCCGCCATCGCGGCCATCCGGCCGGTGACGAATCCGGAGCCGCCGCTGGAGTTGGAGTCGATGTCCCGGTAGCGCGGGTCGTCCGAGTTGTAGGGCAGGTCCGTGATGTTCCGCCACCTGCCGCCGGTGCGGTGCAGGGACTGCAGGCTGTCCCACGCGGCGCCGAAGGCACCGGGCGCGACCACGCCGGGTGCTGTGCGGGCCTGCGCGAACTGGGCCGCGCCCTCCGCTATCTCGTCCGACTCGTTCCCGCCGTCGGGGTCGCCGCCGTCCTCGTCCCTGGCCGCCGTGTGCGGCGTGAGGGCCCCGGCGGACGCGAGGCGCTGCTGGGCGACGCCGGCCATGGTGCGGGGGCCGAAGGGCTGGTGCGTGCCGCCCGGCGCGGCACTCGCCGGTAGGGCGATCAGCGCGGCGGACGCGGTGACGGCGCAGATCGTGAGCCGTCGTCTCTTGCGGGTGGGTGATGCCACCTTGCTTCCTCCCGAGGGTGCCTTCTGGAATGGCGCGTTCAGACCTGATCACAGCGCTGTTCACAAGTAGCCCGCCGGTGCGATGATTTGGGGCAAAATTGACGAGAACCTGCCACTGATGGAGGCGTGACTCGTCCGGAACAGGATCCGCGCGCCCCCGCGCGGGTACGCCCGAACGGCCTCGTGCGGTGGCCGCCCGATGCACCGCGGGGTGCACTGGTCGCGACCCTCCTCACCGCAAACCCGGAGTGACCATGCCGTTCCCGACCCGCACCGGCGCAGCCGCGGCCTCGTGCGCCCTCGGCGTCCTCGCCCTCGCCGGCTGCTCAGGCGGCGGCAACGGCTCGTCGGGCAACAGCTCGGCCCGGGCCAGCGCCAACGCCTCGCCCTCGTCGCCCGCGGCGTCGTCCGCCGCCAGTTCCGCGCCCGCGGCCGGCAAAGCGACCATCACCATCGACAACTTCCACTTCAAGCCCCCGAAGCTGACGGTGAGGGCCGGGTCCACCGTCACCGTGACCAACAAGGACTCGACCGACCACACGGTCACGGCGACGGGTAGCGGCTCGTTCGACACCGGGCACATCGCGCCCGGCGCGACGAAGACCTTCAAGGCGCCCGCCAAAGCAGGTTCCTACCCGTACGACTGTTCCATTCACCCCTTCATGAAGGGCACACTCACCGTCAGTTGAGGGGAGCAGTCATGAGAGGCGACACACACGCGGGACGCTTCCCGCGCGGAACAGCACGCGTACTCGCCGCCGCCGGCCTCGCTGTCGACGCGTACATGCACGCCCATCTCGCCGACCGCTACGACGCCGTCAGCGAGAGCATCAGCCAGGGGACCCTGTTCCGCATCGAGGCGGCTCTCGCGGCTCTCGCCGCGCTGCTCGTGCTCGTCTGGCGCCGGCGGCTCGGAGACCTGTTCGCGTGGGCCGTGGCGGCGGGCGGCCTCGCCCTGCTGCTCGTCTACCGCTACATCGACGTGGGGACGCTCGGCCCGATCCCGGACATGTACGAGCCGATCTGGTACCGCGACAAGAACATCACGGTCGTCGCGCAGGCCGTCGCGATCCTCGCCACCGTCTTCCTGCTGCTGTACCGCCCGAGCCGCGTGCGCGCCCACGGCGGCGGCAGACACGCCTCGTACTGACCCGCAGCCCCTCCCCGCCGCCCGCCACGCCACCCGTGCGCCCGCGCCCGCGGCGCGCGCCTCACCACGCGCCGGTGTGACTGTCGATCCGGCGCTGTGAAAAGGGAGTTCCGTTCCCGATCGGTAACGTCACCTGGGCAGTCCGCGTACCGTCGCGCGGAGTAGTGTGAAAACGTCGGCGGCAGGGGGTCGCCGAACATCTCCGGTCCCGGCCGGACGGGTGGGTGGAGGTGGGGCAACGATCGATGTCCGATACAGACAACTCGTCCGCGAGCCCGGTGGGAGCGATCGGGCACATCACCGTCCCCATCCCGCAGGACGGTTTCGGCGAGGTACTGGTGGCCGTACGGGGCGGCTCCGAGGCCTACGCGGCCTGGGCGGAACAGCCGATCGGCAAACACATCCGGGTGTTGGTCACCGAGTGCATCTCGGCACGCTCGGTGATCGTGGAGCCCCTTCCTCTGTGACCACCGACCACATGTATGCGACAGGAGTCCTCCCATGTTGTTCTGGCGTGTTCCCGCGCCCAACGAGGCAATGCTCATCTCCGGCTCGAAACGGCGGCGGGACGACACCCAATTCCGCATCGTCACCGGGCACGGCAGCTTCGTCCTGCCGGTCAAGCAGAAGGCCCGCATGCTGTCGCTCGCGCTGCGCGAGGCCGAGATCGCCGAGGAGTGCGTCACCCAGCAGGGCATCCTGCTGACCGTCCGGGCCGTCGCCGTGTTCAAGGTCGGCGACGACTCGGTGTCGATCGCCAACGCCGCACGCAGGTTCCTCACCGAGCAGGACCGCATGGAGGAACTGGTCGGCCGGATCTTCGCGGGCCACCTGCGGTCCATCATCGGCGGCCTCACCGTCGAGCAGATCATCCGGGAGCGCGACAGGGTCTCCCAGGAGGTCAAGGCGGGCAGCCACAGCGAGATGGAGAAGCTCGGCATCGTCGTCGACGCCCTCCAGATCCAGGAGATCGCCGACGCCACCGGCTACATCGAGAACCTCGCCGCGCCGCACGCCGCCGCGGTCGCGAGCCAGGCGCGTATCGCCGCCGCGCGAGCCGACCAGCAGGCCGCCGAGCGCGAGCAGGAGGCCGCCGCGCTGAAGGCCGCGTACGAACGTGACACGGCGATCAAGCGCGCCGGGTTCCAGGCGGAGACGGAGCAGGCCGCGGCGCGCGCGAGCCAGGCCGGGCCGCTCGCCCAGGCCACCGCGTCGCACCAGGTCATCGACGCGCAGACGGAGCTGGCCGAGCGCCAGGCCAGGCTCGCGGCGCAGCGCCTTGAGGCGGAGGTCAGGCGCCCCGCCGACGCCGAGGCCTACCGGCAGCGGACGCTGGCCGAGGCCAACCGCGACCGCGCGAAGGCCGAGGCGGACGGCAACGCGTACGCGGAGCGCACGCTCGCCCAGGCGCAGGCCGACGCGAACGCGGCGCGCGCCGAGTCCCTGAAGAACGGCAACCAGGAGGTCATCGCGGCCAACCGCGTGGTCGAGGTCCTGCCGGAGCTCGCCGAGGCGGCCGCCAGGGGTATGCAGGGCGCGAACGTGACCGTGCTCAACGGCACTGACGGGCTCAACGAGATGGTGGCGGGCCTGGTCAGCCAGGGCATGGCCATCCTCAACACGCTCCGCGCGGGGACCGGCAGCGGCCAGGGCGGGAACGACCGCGGCGGCGACACAGCCCCCGGATCGGAGCTCCAGACCCGGGAGCAGTCGCGCAACGGCTCCGCCGCCCCGGCACGCAGGGGCGACTCCGAGGAGTGACACGCCGCGTCGCGCACGAGCGGCCGCGCACCGTCCACCGGTGCGCGGCCGCTCGCGTACGCGGCTCTCGCCGCCGTGGCTTCCCGCGCGGCTCAGCGGCGGCGGGTCGCGATCATGCCCATCGTGACCATCCCGAGCACCACCCAGCCGAACCACAGCCACCCGCTGCTGCCGAGTGCCACCGTGTACGCGGTGACCACCACAAGGGCGATCACGGTGATCACACCCATGCTCTTCGTGGCTCCGGACATCGACGTCCTCCTCCCGCCCCGACCGTGCCCCCATCCTGGCCCGGCCGGGCCCCGCGGCGCCACCGTCCGCGGACGATCGGGCGGCTACCGCCCGCGGGCCTGGAGCGCCGCCAGGTAGTCGTTGTACGCGGCGAGCTGCTTGTCGCCGTCCCGTTCGGCGGCCCGGTCCGTGCGGCGTGCCTCCCGCTGGTCGGACTTGTACCACTGGAAGACGAGGGCGATCAGCACCAGCACCGACGGCACCTCGCTGAAGGCCCAGGCGATGCCGCCCGCCGCCGTCTGGTCGGACAGCGCGCTGATGCCGAGCGACGCCGCCGGATGCTTGTACACGTTGATCATCGGCTCGCTGGCCATCATCAGCGCGATGCCGAAGAAGGCGTGGAACGGCATCCCTGCGAACAGTTCGAGGATTCGCATCAGGTAGCCCGACCTGTGCGGGCCCGGGTCGATGCCCATGATCGGCCAGAAGAACAGCAGGCCCACCGCGAGGAAGTGCACCATCATCACGATGTGCCCCGTCTCGGAGCGCATCAGGAAGTCGAAGATGGGCGTGAAGTACAGGCCGTAGAGGCTCGCGATGAAGATCGGGATCGTGAACCCCGGGTGCGAGATCACCCGCACGAACCTGCTGTGCAGCAGCATCAGCAGCAGCTCGCGCGGCCCCTTGCTGCCGCGCCTGGCCGCCACGGGCAGGGCACGCAGCGCCAGGGTCACGGGGGCGCCGAGCAGCAGCAGGATGGGCGAGACCATGCTGATGATCATGTGCTGGATCATGTGCACGCTGAACATGGCCATGCCGTAGGTGTTCAGGCCCGTGCACATCGTCACGCCGACCGTCAGGACGCCGAAGAAGAACGCGACCTGCCGCCCCACCGGCCACGCGTCCCCGCGCCGCACCAGCCGCGCCACGCCCCACCCGTACAGCACGACGGCCAGGCAGCAGCCCACGAGGAAGAACGGGTCCGACGCGTAGGCGAACGCTCGGCCCACCGTGAACGGCGGCAGATCCGTCATCATGCCGTGCATGCCGTGATCCATCCGCGTGCTCCAGGGGGCGTGATTCGTGCCTGATGTCCGCACCCAGACTAGAACCGCCCCCGGCCGCTGCCGCGGGCGGGGGCGGTACCGGCACGCCCGGGGCGCCGGCCGTCAGTGGCGCGGCGTCACAGCACGCACTCCGCCTCCGCGTAGCGCTCGGCCGGGACCGTCTTCAACGTCTCGACGGCCTCGGCCAGCGGCACCATGTCGATGTCCGTGCCGTGCAGCGCGGTCAGCATGCCGAACTCGCCGCGATGCGCCGCCTCGACCGCGTGCCAGCCGAACCGGGTCGCCAGCACCCTGTCGTACGCCGTCGGCGTGCCGCCGCGCTGGACGTGCCCGAGGATCACCGGACGCGCCTCCTTGTCGAGGCGCTGTTCGAGCTCGACGGCGAGCTGCCCCGCGACCCCGGCGAACCGCTCGTGGCCGTAGATGTCCGTGCCGCCCTCGTCGAACTCCATGGAGCCCTCGCGCGGCTTCGCGCCCTCGGCGACCACCACGATCGCGAACCGCTTCCCCGCCGAGAACCGCTTGCCGACGAGCGCCGTGAGCTCGCCGATGTCGAAGGGCCGCTCGGGCACGACGATGGCGTGCGCGCCGGCCGCCATCCCCGAGTGCAGCGCGATCCAGCCGGTGTGCCGCCCCATCACCTCCACGATCAGCACGCGCTGGTGCGACTCGGCGGTGGTCTTGAGGCGGTCGAGGGCCTCCGTCGCGACGCCGACGGCCGTGTCGAAGCCGAACGTCACGTCGGTGGAGGCGATGTCGTTGTCGATGGTCTTCGGCACGCCGACGATCGGCAGCCCCGCCTCGGACAGCAGGTTCGCCGCCTTCAGCGTGCCCTCGCCGCCGATCGGGATGATCACGTCGAGGCCGAGGTCCGCGACGTGTCCCCTGGCGCGTTCGACGCCGTCGCGCAGGTGCGCGGGCTGGACACGGGACGAGCCGAGGATGGTGCCGCCACGGGCCAGGATGCCGCCGACGGCGTCAAGGTCGAGCTTGCGGTAGTCGCACTCCAGGAGGCCTTTCCAGCCGTCGTGGAACCCGATCACCTCGTCGCCGTGGTCGACGACGGCGCGGTGGACGACGGACCTGATCACCGCGTTGAGGCCGGGGCAGTCACCGCCGGAGGTGAGGACACCAATTCGCATGGCCCGGACAACCTTTGCAACGTGTGTGGGGCGATGCCGGACCCCGTCGTCCGGTCTGATCGCCGCCACCCTACCGGCGCACGGCGGCCCCGCCGAACCCGGCGTCCGCCTGCTGGACAGGCGGGCGCCCGAACGGCCCCCCGGCCCGCTCACATGACGAAGGCGCTGCTCAGGAGGGGTGCGCGCGAGGCCGAACGAAGCGCTCAGGTGTGCGCCCCGCGCGCTCAGGCGGGCTGGGTCAGGCGGGCTGCGTCGCGGCGCCGATCCGCTCGTTTCGCAGCGCGTCGTACCACCGCTCGTCCACCGGCGGCAGCGCGTTCACGTCGAGGGCCAACTTCAGCAGCAGGTCCGCGATGTGCGGGTTGCGCGCCATGACGGGGCCGTGCATGTACGTGCCGAACACCGTGTCGTTGAACGCGCCTTCGGTGCCGTCGCCCGTGCCGTTGCCCCTGCCGAGCCTGGTGCGCGCGAACGGCCGCGCCGACGGGCCGAGGTGGGTGATGCCCTGGTGGTTCTCGAACCCGGTCAGCGGCGGCAGGTTGAGGTTCGGGTCGATGTCCGCCAGGACGTCGCCGACGCAGCGCTCGCCCTCGCCGCGCGTGGAGACCACGTCGAGCAGGCCGAGGCCCGCCTCGCGCTGCCCCAGGTCGTTGACGAACTCGTGGCCGAGGATCTGGTAGCCCGCGCACACCGAGAAGACGATCGCGCCGTTGGCGACGGCACGGTTCAGCCCGCCGTCCCTGCGCAGCCGCTCGGCGGCGAGCCGCTGCGGCCGGTCCTCGCCGCCGCCGATCAGATAGATGTCGCCTGACGTCGGCACCGGCTGGTCGCTGCGCACGTCGACGCGTGAGACGTTCAGCCGGCGCTGGTGCGCGCGCCGCTCCACGACCAGCGCGTTGCCCTGGTCCCCGTACGTGCTCAGCAGGTCCGGGTAGATCCACACCAGCCTGAGGCTGCTGTCGGTCATGCTCGCTCGTTCCTCTCGGTGGGGCCGTTCGTTGGGTCCGCTGATCAGTTGCCGACGCGGCGGCGCAGGTCCTGGAACGCCGTGTAGTTGGCGATCACCTCGATGCGTCCTGGCGGCGCGTACTGCACCGCCTCGTCCAGCGTCTCGCAGACGCGGAAGGTCAGGCCCGCGACCTCCAGGCGCACCGCGAGGTCGAGCCTGCGGTCGCCGAGCACGCAGATCGGGTGCCCGGCGAGCCGCGTGTAGTCGACATCCCACAGCCAGGACGTGTCGGTGCCGTCGGCGCCGCGCGCGTTGACCGAGAGGATGACCGGCGTGGGCGGCGGGTCGATCAGCGAGAACGTCTCCAGCCAGCCGGCCGGGTTCTTCGCCAGCAGCAGCCTGAGGTCGCGGCCCTGGAAGGACACCACGTCGTAGCGGCCCGCCACCGCCTGCACCTGGTACATCCGCTGCAGCGCCACGCCCGGCGGCACGCCGAACGTCGCGGCGACGGCCGCGGACGTGGTGGCGTTGGCCTTGTTCGCCCGGCCCGGCAGCTGGAGGTGGATGGGCCAGGCCGAACCGTGCGGATCGAGGACGTGGTCGTCGCGCAGCGCCCAGCCGGGGGAGGGACGGCGGAACCCGCACTGCGCGCAGAACCAGTCGTCGCCGGGGCGCTGCATCACGCCACCGCAGGACGGGCAGGACCAGGCGTCGTCCTTCCACTCCTGGCCGGCGGCGACCCACACCACGTTGGGCGAGGAGGAGGCCGCCCACACGATCAGCGGGTCGTCCGCGTTGGCGATCACGACGGCCTTCGTGCCGGCCAGGCCCTCGCGCCACTTCTCGGCGAGCATCCTGGTCTCGGCCGCGCGGTCGAGCTGGTCGCGCGAGAGGTTGAGCAGGGCGATCGCCTTCGGCGTGGTGTCGCGTGCCACGCCCGCGAGGTACTTCTCGTCGACCTCGATCACGCCGTACCTGGCGTCGGAGCCGCCCGCAAGCGCGGAGGTGATGCCCGCGGGCATGTTCGCGCCGAGCGCGTTCGACACCACGGGGCCGGCGGCGCGCAGGGCCTCGGCGATCAGCCGGGTCGTGGTCGTCTTGCCGTTGGTCGCCGACACGAGGATGACGTCGAGGTGCTGCGCGAGCCGGCGCAGCAGGTCGGGGTCGAGTCTGAGCGCGACCTTCCCGCCGATCACCGATCCGCTGCCGCGCCCGGCCGCGCGCGACACCGCCGCCGCGGCCTTGCCCGCCGTCACGGCCAGCTTGGCCCGCGAAGACAGCGGCTCCGTGTTGCCTGCCATCGTCCCTGTTCCTCCTCGCGTCGGTCCCGGGTCAGCCTATCGAGATCCGGCCGGGGCCCAGAACCGCGCCACGAGGCCGCGACCGCCGCCGCAGGCGCTGCTGAGCCGGACCGTACCCTGATGCGCATGCGAAAGCGCCCCATCCCCGGCAGCGCAGGGTGCGTACGAGCCGTGCGGACGCTCGGCGACGCGGTCCTGCACGCGCCGTGCGCACCGGTCGACCGGTTCGGCCCCGCGGTGGCGGACCTCGTCGAGGACCTGTTCGCCACGATGTACGCGGCGCGTGGCGTCGGCCTCGCGGCCAACCAGGTCGGCGTGGGGCGGCAGGTGTTCGTGTACGACTGCCCGGACGACGAGGACGTCCGCCATGTCGGGCACCTCGTCAACCCCCGGCTCGTCCTCGCGGACGGCGTCGTCGTGCGGGGCCCGGAGGGTTGCCTCTCGCTGCCCGGCCTCGAGGCCGGCACCGAACGGTTCGACCATGCGGTCGTGGAGGGGCTCACCTGGGAGGGCGAGCCCCTGCGGATCGAGGGGGAGGGGTTCTTCGCCCGCTGCCTTCAGCACGAGACGGACCACGTGGCGGGCACCGTGTACGCGGACCGCCTGACGGGCCGCCGCAAGCGCAAGCTCCTACGGGCCGCGCGCCGCGCCCCGTGGCACCGCCCCTGAGGGGCCTCCGGCCCCTCAGGCCTGGCCCACCGCCTCCGTCAGGACCGCTGCCCGGCGCCTGCGCCGCTTCCGCCTGCCGTCCGGCCGGCGGCGCGGCCGTCCGCGCCCGTGGCAGGGGCTGCCCCGGATGCCGCCTTCTCGCCACGCCCGGCATCTGCCGCCCCCGCCGGGCGGGGCTCGCCTCCGCCGGCCCTGCTGCCCGCGCCCGCGGGCTGCGCCCGGTGGGCCTGGCGTCCGCCCCCGGCCTCTGGCCCTCCCGCCGCTCGCGCTGCTTCTGACCGGGCCGGCCGGCTTCGGTCGGTGCGCCTGCCGTCCGTGCTCGGCGTCCGCCGTGTCCGTCCGTGCCCGCCGGGCCTCCGGAAACGGGGCCCCGACGCCGGGGCGGCCCGCGCAGACGCCCGGCGGGCGGGTCGGCGGCGGCCACTGCCCGGCGGGCCGGCCGTCTTCGCCAGGCGTCGGACGTCCCGGTCCCCGAACGCCCGGTTGCGGCCCGCCCGGAAACCGGCGCGGGACCGGCCCGGAGGGCTGAGGCGGCGCGGCCGGGCGCCAGGACCGCAGGGGCCGGCATGGCTCGCCGGGGGCCGGGGGCGGCACGCCCCGAAGCCGACATGCCCGCCCGGGAGCAGGCCCGGCCCGCCCGTAAGCCGGCGCGGCCCCAGCGGAGAGCCGGGGCCGGCCGGTCAGAAGCCGGGGCCGCCCGGTTTGTCGTCCGCGATCGCCAGCCGCCCCCACAGCAGGTCGGCCATCGTCGTCACCAGCTCCTGGCGCGCGCACGGACGCTCGCCGAGCCACCAGTCGCCCGCCGCGTGCATCATGCCGACTATCCCGTGGCCCCAGATCCTCGCCCGCTGCCCGCCGTCGGGGCCCAGGTCGATGCGCTCCTCGATGACCTTCGCGAGCTCCTCGCCGAGGCGGCGCAGCAGCGGTGCCGAATGGCGCCCTATGTCGAAGCCCTGGTCGAGCGGTGCCGCGTCCTCGGCCGGGTGCATCAGGAACCGGTAGACCCCCGGGTTCGCCTCGATCGCGGCGAGGTACGTGTCGAGCGTGGCCTCGACCCGGGCGCGGCGTTCCGCCGGGGCGTCGAGCGCCGCGCGCAGCGCCTCGAGCAGGGCGTCCGTGTGCCGCTTGGCGAGCGCCTTGTACAGCCCGCCCTTGTCGCCGAAGTGCCGGTACAGGATGGGCTTGGTGATCCCGGCCTCCGCCGCGATCGCGTTCATGGAGGCGCCCGGGCCGTCCCTGAGAACCACCCGCTCCGCCGCCTCGAGCAGCTGCCGCCGCCGCTGTGCGGCCGCCTGCTGCTGAGCCGACTGTCCTCTGCTGTCCATGCCCTCTCCCCGCCCCACCCAAAGCTGTTGTCCCACCCGATACGCAACGCCTGCGCAACGTAACACCCTCCGGAGACGGGCCGCTGATCAGGCGTGATGGCTTGACAGGGCCTACCCGTCGGTAACAGACTGTAGTTACCAGTGGTAACCAGTGGAGGGGAAGATGGCCGAGTTCACGCTCGAACCGAGCGACGACCAGAAGCAGGTCCGCGAGTGGCTGCACGGCTTCGCCGCCGACGTGGTGCGTCCGGCTGCCGCCGAGTGGGACGAGCGCGAGGAGACGCCCTGGCCCGTCATCCAGGAGGCGGCCAAACTCGGGATCTACTCCCTCGACTTCTACGCGCAGCAGTACTTCGACCCCTCGGGTCTGGGCATCCCCATCGCCATGGAGGAACTCTTCTGGGGCGACGCGGGCATCGCCCTGTCCATCGTCGGCACCGGACTCGCCGCCGTCGGCGTGCTCGCCAACGGCACCGACGAGCAGATCGGCACCTGGATCCCGCAGATGTACGGCGACGCCGACGACGTGAAGCTCGCCGCCTTCTGCTCGTCCGAGCCCGACGCGGGCTCCGACGTCGCCGCCATGCGCACCCGCGCCGTCTACGACGAGGCGAAGGACGAGTGGGTGCTCAACGGCACCAAGACCTGGGCCACCAACGGCGGGATCGCCAACGTCCACGTCGTCGTCGCCTCCGTCGACCCGGAGCTGGGCTCGAAGGGGCACGCCTCGTTCATCGTCCCGCCAGGCACGAAGGGCCTTTCGCAGGGCCAGAAGTTCAAGAAGCACGGCATCCGCGCATCACACACCGCCGAGGTCGTCCTCGACGGCGTCCGCGTCCCCGGCGCCTGCCTGCTCGGCGGCAAGGGCAAGCTCGACGAACGCCTCGCGCGCGCCAGGGAGAAGGCGGCGGGGGGCAAGGACCGTGTCAAGAACGCGGCGATGGCCACCTTCGAGGCGTCGCGCCCCGCCGTCGGCGCCATGGCCGTCGGCACCGCACGCGCCGCCTACGAGGTCGCGCTCGACTACGCCAGGACCCGCAGCCAGTTCGGCCGCCCGATCATCGACAACCAGGGCATCGCCTTCCAGCTCGCCGACATGCGTACCCGCATCGACGCGGCGCGGCTGCTCGTGTGGCGCGCGTCCTGGATGGCCACCACGGGCAAGAGGTTCGAGTCTGCCGAGGGGTCCATGTCGAAGCTGTTCGCCAGCGAGACCGCGAAGCAGGTCACCGCGCAGGCCGTGCAGATCCTCGGTGGCAACGGCTTCACCCGCGAGTACCCGGTGGAGCGCATGCACAGGGACGCGGCGATCTACACCATCTTCGAGGGCACGAGCGAGATCCAGCGCCTCGTGATCGCGCGCACCCTCGCCGGCATGCCGATCCGCTGATCCCCGCCCCCTGATCCCCCCACGGGCGGCGCAGGTTCCGCTCCCGTCCCCCTGACGGGGCGGGAGCGGAACCGCGTCGTCGTCCTCAGGCGGGCAGCTGCGCCTCGACGGCCGAGACCACCGAGGGGTCCTCGGGCGTCGTGCCGGTACGGAACCGCCCGACGACCTCGCCCGCGGGTGAGATCAGGAACTTCTCGAAGTTCCACGCCACGTCGCCCGACTCCCCGGCGCCGTCGGCCGCCGCCGTCAGCCGCTCGAACAGCGGGTGCCGGTGCTCCCCGTTGACGTCCGTCTTCTCCACCATCGGGAACGTGACGCCGTAGGTGGCCGAGCAGAACGTGCTGATCTCCTCGGCCGAGCCGGGCTCCTGGCCGCCGAACTGGTTGCACGGCACGCCGATCACCGAGAAACCGCGGTCGCCGTACGTCTTGTGCATCTGCTCGAGCGCCGTGTACTGCGGTGTCGCACCGCACTTGGACGCGACGTTGACGACCAGCACGGCCTTGCCGCGGTAGTCGGCCAGCGACGTGGGCTCGCCGGTCAGCGTGCGCAGCGGGATGTCGTACAGACTCATCATCCGTCCTCTCCCGACCTCCCTCGCGGAGATCGTCCCACCATTGTGGACCCGCGCTTCCCCCGGCCCGCGTGCGCGCCTACAGCTGCCCGACCGAGGCGACCCGCACGACGGCCAGGCCCTGCTCGTCGGAGGCCGCCAGGTCGACCTCGGCGCTGATGCCCCAGTCGTGGTCGCCGTTCGGGTCGGCGAAGGTCTGCCGCACGCGCCACACGCCGTGCGCCGGGTCCTCCTCGATGGACAGCAGCTTCGGGCCGCGCGCGTCCGGGCCCGTACCGAGGTCCTCGTACTCGTCCCAATAGGCGTCCATCGCCTCCGCCCACGCGTCCTCGTCGAACCCGGACTCCGCGTCCATCGAGCCGAGTTCGCGCACCTTGTCGAGCGCGGCCAGCTCGACCCGGCGGAACATCGCGTTGCGTACCAGTACACGGAACGCGCGCGCGTTCGCCGTGACGGGCCTGACCTGGTCGGCCTTCTCCTGCGCCTCCTCGGCCGTCTCGACCTCCGGGTTGGCGAGCTGCTCCCACTCGTCCAGCAGGCTGGAGTCGACCTGCCGCACCATCTCGCCCAGCCAGGCGTTCAGGTCCTCCAGGTCCTCCGACTTGAGGTGCTCGGGGATCGTGTGCTCAAGCGCCTTGTAGGCGCCCGCCAGGTAGCGCAGCACGATGCCCTCGGTACGCGCCAGCTCGTAGAAGGACGTGAACTCCGAGAACGACAGCGCACGTTCGTACATGTCCCGGATCACCGACTTCGGCGACACCGGGTGGTCGCCCACCCACGGGTGGCTCCTGCGGTACACGTCGTACGCGTGCCACAGCAGCTCATCGAGCGGCTTCGGGTACGACACGTCCTGGAGGCGCTCCATGCGCTCCTCGTACTCGACGCCGTCCGCCTTCATCTGCGCGACCGCCTCGCCCCGCGCCTTGTTCTGCTGCGCGCCGAGGATCTGCCGCGGGTCGTCGAGCGTCGACTCCACGACCGACACCATGTCGAGCGCGTACGACGGCGACTCCGGGTCCAGCAGCTCGAACGCGGCCAGCGCGAACGTGGACAGCGGCTGGTTCAGCGCGAAGTCCTGCTGCAGGTCGACCGTCAGCCGGACGATGCGGCCCTGCGCGTCGGGCGTGTCGAGCCGCTCCACGACGCCGCCGTCCAGCAGCGAGCGGTAGATCGCGATGGCGCGGCGGATGTGCCGCAGCTGCTGCCTGCGCGGTTCGTGGTTGTCCTCCAGCAGGTGGCGCATCGCGTCGAACGCGTTGCCCGGGCGGGCGATCACCGACAGCAGCATCGTGTGCGTTACCCGGAAACGCGAGGTCAGCGGCTCAGGATCGGCGGCGATCAGCTTCTCGAACGACTGCTGCGACCACGCCACGAACCCCTCGGGCGCCTTCTTGCGCACCACCTTGCGGCGCTTCTTCGGGTCGTCGCCCGCCTTCGCCAGCGCCTTCTCGTTCTCGACGACGTGCTCGGGCGCCTGCGCCACCACGAGGCCCGCCGTGTCGAACCCGGCGCGGCCCGCCCTGCCGGCGATCTGGTGGAACTCACGGGCACGCAACGTCCGCACGCGCGTGCCGTCGTACTTCGACAGCGCGGTGAACAGCACCGTGCGGATGGGGACGTTGACGCCGACGCCCAGCGTGTCCGTGCCGCAGATGACCTTCAGCAGACCCGCCTGGGCGAGCTTCTCCACCAGGCGCCGGTACTTGGGCAGCATGCCGGCGTGGTGCACGCCGATGCCGTGCCGCACGTAGCGCGAGAGGTTGCGGCCGAACTTCGTGGTGAAGCGGAAGTTGCCGATCAGCTCCGCGATCCTGTCCTTCTCCTCGCGCGTGCACATGTTGATGCTCATCAGCGACTGCGCGCGCTCGACGGCCGCGGCCTGAGTGAAGTGCACGATGTACACGGGCGCCTGGTGCGTTTCCAGGAGCTCCGTGAGCGTCTCCGTGATGGGCGTCGTGCGGTACTCGTACGACAGCGGCACCGGCCGCGTCGCCGACCGCACGACGGCGGTCTCGCGGCCGGTGCGGCGCGTGAGGTCCTCCTCGAACCGCGAGACGTCCCCGAGAGTGGCCGACATCAGCACGAACTGCGCCTGCGGCAGTTCGAGCAGGGGGATCTGCCAGGCCCAGCCGCGGTCGGGCTCCGCGTAGAAGTGGAACTCGTCCATCACGACCTGGCCGATGTCGGCGTGCCGGCCGTCGCGCAGCGCGATCGCCGCGAGCACCTCGGCCGTGCAGCAGATCACCGGGGCGTCCGCGTTGACCGACGCGTCGCCCGTGAGCATCCCGACGTTCTCCGTGCCGAACAGCTTGCACAGGTCGAAGAACTTCTCCGACACCAGGGCCTTGATGGGGGCCGTGTAGAACGTGACCTCGTCACGCGCGAGCGCCGCGAAGTGCGCGCCCGCGGCGACCAGGCTCTTGCCCGAGCCCGTCGGCGTCGAAAGGACCACGTTGGCCCCCGACACCACCTCGATCAGGGCCTCCTCCTGAGCCGGATAGAGAGAGATTCCCTGCCCCTCGGCCCACGTCGAGAAGGCCTCGAAGAGGGCATCGGGGTCGGCGTCCTTCGGCAGCTGATCGATAAGGGTCACGTCACCATCTTGCCTGCTGCCGGTCCCGATCCGGGAACCGGACGCCGCCGCGAAGATCACGGACTGTACGCTGCCTTGCCGGCGGCAAGATCGGCCGGCCGGATCGCCCGGCCGGATCGCCCGGGCCAGGGGACGACAACTCCAGAGGGAGACGGGGACGACCATGATGGGACCAGCACACTCACTCTCGGGGGCGGCCGCATGGCTGGGGGTGGGCGCCGCGGCCGCGTCGCAGGGGCACGCGATGCCGTGGCCCGTACTGCTGGTCGGGACCCTCATCTCCGCCGGTGCCGCGCTCGCGCCCGACCTCGACCACAAGGCCGCGACGATCTCCCGCTCCTTCGGGCCCCTCTCGCACGGACTGTGCGCGATCGTCGACGCGATGTCCCATTTCGCCTACCGGCACACCCGCATGCGGGGCGACTCGAGCAGCCGCAGCGGCGGCCACCGCACCCTCACGCACACCTGGCTGTGGGCGGTACTGATCGGAGTCGGCTTCTCGGCCCTCGCGGTGACGTTCGGCCGCTGGGCCGTGCTCGGCATCCTCTTCGTCCACGTGGTGCTCGCCGTGGAGGGCCTGCTGTGGCGCGCGGCCAGGACGTCGAGCCACATCCTGGTGTGGCTGATCGGCGCGTTCGCGGCGTGGACGCTCGCGGGCATCCTCAACAAGCCGGGCAACGGCGCGGACTGGCTGTTCGCCGCGCCGGACCAGCACTTCATGTGGCTCGGCCTGCCCGTCGTCGTGGGCGCGCTGATGCACGACCTGGGGGACGCGATCACCGTCTCCGGCTGCCCGATCCTGTGGCCGATCCCGATCGGGCGCAAGCGCTGGTACGCGCTCGGGACGCCCAAGGTGATGAGGTTCAGGGCGGGCAGCTGGGTGGAGCTCAAGATACTGATGCCGGCGTTCATGATCCTGGGCGGCCTGGGCGCGACGTCGGCGCTCGGCGTCATCTGACGCGCCCTGCGCCCGCGGGCGCGTGTGGGCCCACTCCTCGTAGCGTCCTCCGGCGCGCCGGGGCGGCGCGCAGGCCACCGCCTTGCCGCGGTCGCGGCAGCCGCCGTGCAGGCCACTGGGGTGACCGCGCGGCGGCCTTCGCCGCGTCGCGACAGACACCGGCGTCCGGTGCGGACCTCGGGCCGCACCGTATGCGGGGCAGGGGACGCGGACCGGCTGCTGCCCCCGTGCGTGCGGCGGACGGTCGCACGTGAGGCGTCGCACCAGGCGCCGCAGGGGCCGTGCCCGGACGGCGCGCGGGCCCGGCCCGCCGTGCCGGACTCAGCCGTGCCAGGAGCGCCAGAGCGCCGCGTACGCGCCGTCCGCCGCCACCAGGTCCTCGTGCGGGCCCAGTTCGCTGATCCTGCCGTCCTCGACCACCGCGATCACGTCCGCGTCGTGCGCCGTGTGCAGGCGGTGCGCGATCGCGATCACCGTGCGGCCGTCGAGCACTCGCGCCAGCGAGCGCTCCAGGTGCCTGGCGGCCCGCGGGTCGAGGAGCGAGGTCGCCTCGTCGAGTACCAGCGTGTGCGGGTCGGCGAGCACGAGCCGGGCCAGCGCGATCTGCTGCGCCTGCGCCGGGGTGAGTACCGTGCCGCCCGAGCCGACCTCCGTGTCCAGGCCCTCCGCGAGGCCTCGCGCCCAGCCGTCCGCGTCGACCGCGCCGAGCGCGGCCCACAGCTCCTCGTCCGTCGCGTCCGCGCGGGCGAGCCCGAGGTTGTCCCGCAGGGACCCGACGAAGACGTGGTGCTCCTGGTTGACGAGCGCGACGTGCCGCCGCACCGACTCCGCGGGCATCCGGGCCAGCGGGACGCCGCCCAGCGTGACCGTGCCGCGCCGGGGCCCGTAGATCCCCGCCAGCAGCCTGCCGAGCGTCGACTTGCCCGCGCCCGACGGGCCCACCAGCGCGACGCGCGTGCCGGGCGCGACGTCCAGGGACACCCGGTGCAGGACGTCCACGCCCTCCAGGTAGCCGAACCGCACCTCGTCAGCGCTGACGTCACGGCCCGCCGGGCTGAGCGCGGCGTCACCCGCGTCCGGCTCGATGTCCCGCACGCCGACCAGCCGCGCGATGGACACCTGGGCGACCTGGAGCTCGTCGTACCAGCGCAGGATCAGGCTCACCGGGTCGACCAGCATCTGCGCGAACAGCGCGCCCGTCGTCAACTGGCCCACGTCGAGCCAGCCCTGGAGCACGAAGGTCCCGCCGAGCACCAGCGTGGCCAGGAAGATGATCACGTGGGTGGCGTTGATGACAGGGAACAGCACCGTACGCAGCCACAGCGTGTACCGCTCCCACGCCGTCCAGCGGCCCACCCGCAGGTCGGAAAGGGCCACGCGCCGCGCGCCGAGCCGGTACGACTCGATGGTGCGGCCCGCGTCCACGGTCTCCGTGAGGGACGCGGCGACGGCCGCGTACCCGGCCGCCTCGGAGCGGTACGCGGACGGTGCGCGCTTGAAGTACCAGCGGCACCCCGCGATCAGCACAGGCAGCGCGATCAGCACCGCGAGCGCGAGCGGCGGCGCGGTCACCGTGATCGCGCCCAGCAGCAGCGCCGCCCACACCACGCCGATGGCGAGTTGCGGCACGGCCTCGCGCATCGCGTCCGCGAGGCGGTCGATGTCCGTGGTGATCCTCGACAGCAGGTCGCCGGTGCCGGCGCGCTCCAGGACTCCGGGCGGCAGTCCCACCGACCTGACGAGGAAGTCCTCGCGCAGGTCGGCGAGCATCTCCTCGCCGAGCACGGCCCCGCGCAGCCGCACCGACCGGGTGAGCACCGTCTGCACGGCGAGCGCCATCGCGAACAGCGCGGTGATCAGCGGCAGATGCAGCGCGTCGGCGCTCCGCGCCCCGTGCGTGAGACGGTCGACGACTCCGCCGAGCAGGTAGGGCCCGACCATCGACGCCACGACGGACACGGCGTTGACGCAGATCAGCACCGTGAACGCACGGCGGTGGCGCCTCAACAGGCCCGCGACGTAGGCCCGTACGGTCGCCGCGGAGCCGACGGGCAGCGTCGTCGTGGACTCGGGGGCGGCCGGGTCGTGCTCCGGCCTCGCCACGCCGATCATGCCGATTCCTCCATCTCGTGTACGTCCGTGCGGTGTTGGCGTCCCATGCCGTCAGTGACGTGCGCGCCGAACGCCGCGCTGCCCGGCCCCGCGCCGGTCTCCCGGGTGACGACGGCGCGGTAGCGCGCGTCCTCGGCGAGCAGCGCACGGTGCGCGCCTTCGGCCC
Organism: Streptomyces sp. NRRL F-5126; assembly: GCF_000721265.1. Lineage (GTDB taxonomy): Bacteria > Actinomycetota > Actinomycetes > Streptomycetales > Streptomycetaceae > Streptomyces. The sequence continues at coordinate 152,754 of NZ_JOFZ01000004.1, forward strand.
CGGCCTTTCCGTTGTGCACGAACACCACACGGTCGGCGCGGTCGAGAACCAGCGGCGACGAGGTGAACACCACCGTCGTGCGTCCTGAGCGCAGCCGCCTGACGCCGTCGGCGATCCGCGCCTCGGTGTGCGAGTCGACGGCCGATGTCGGCTCGTCCAGCACCAGCACCTCCGGGTCGGCGACGAGCGAACGGGCCAGCGCGAGGCGCTGTCGCTGGCCGCCCGAGAGCGACCTGCCGCGCTCCGTGATGCGCGCCCGCATCGCGTCCCGGTCGCCGTCGCCGGCCACCGACGCCCTGACCAGCGCGTCGAGCACGTCGTCGCACTGGGCCGCGGCCAGCGCGCGGCGTGCCGCGACCGTGCCGGACGACGGCACGTCGAGCAGCTCGGCGAGCGTGCCGGACAGCAGCACCGGGTCCTTGTCCTGGACGAGGACGGCCGTGCGGGCCACGTCGAGCGGCAGCGAGTCGAGGGCCGTGCGGCCGAGCAGCACGGACGGCACGGCCTCCGCGCCGCCGCGGGAGGCGCCGCCGGCCAGGCCGTCGTCGCTGCCGCGGTCCTCGCGGTCGGTCGCCGAACCGACGCCGTGCCCGCCCAGGCGATCCGCGAGACGCCCCGCCGCGTCCGGGTCCCCGCACACGACGGCGGTCAGCAGGCCCGACGGCGCGAGCATGCCGCTGACCGGGTCGAACAGGTCGCCGGACGGCGCCTTCACCGCGCGGCCGCCGCCGGCGTCCGCGGCCACGTCCGTCCGCACCAGGGACAGCACACGCGCGGCGCGCGTCGCCGAGGGCCGCGACACCGAGTACGCCACGGCGATCTCCTCGAACCGCTGGAGCGGCACGAGGAGCAGGGTGACCGCGCTGTAGACCGTCACCAGCTCGCCCGGCGTGATGCGGCCGTCCAGCGCGAGCCGAGCCCCGTACCAGACCACGGCGATCAGCATCAGGCCGGGCAGCAGCACCTGGACGGCGGAGATCAGCGACCACATGCGGGCGCTGCGCACCGCGGCCCGGCGCACCTCCTGCGACACCTCCCGGTACCGGCCGAGGAACAGCTCCTCACCGCCCACGCCGCGCAGCACGCGCAGCCCGGCCACCGTGTCGGAGGCCAGCTCGGTGGCGCGTCCCGCCTTCTCGCGCTGCACGTCGGCCCGGCGCGTGGCGGGCGCGAGCAGCGGCAGGACGGCGAGCGCGAGCACCGGTACGCCGACGGCGACAAGCAGGCCGAGCGACGGCACGTACAGCAGCAGCCCCACCGCGATCAGCACGATCGCGACGGCCGCCGCCACGAACCGCGACAGCGCCTCCACGAACCAGCCGATCTTCTCGACGTCGCCGGTCGAGACGGTGACGATCTCGCCCGCGGCGACGCGCCGCGAAAGGGTCGAGCCGAGCTCGGTCGTCTTGCGCGAGAGTGACTGCTGGAGGCGGGCGGCCGCGGTGATCCAGTTCGTCACCGAGACCCGGTGCAGCATGGTGTCGCCGATCGTCAGCGCGATGCCGAACAGCGCGATCAGGCCGCCCGCGAGCGCGAGCCCGCTTCCCGAACCGTCGACCACGGCCTGCACGGCGAGCCCGGACCCCACGGGCAGCCCCGCGAGGCCGAGTTGCTGGAGCAGGCCCCAGCCGAGGGACTTGGCCTGGCCGCCGAGCTGACTGCGGAACAGCCACAGCAGGTACCGGCCGCCGGAGCGGGCGTCCGGGACGCCGGGGTCCTCGTAGGGAAGGTCGCGAATCTGCATGATGTCCCATGCTCGTGGTCGGGCGAGGCAGGCGTGCCAGCTTCGCCTTTTCACCTGAGCAGGGCAATCGCTTTTTCCGCTGGTACGGCACGGGTGAGGACGCCGGGGACGCCCGGGACGGACGGTGCGGGTGCGCTCAGGCCGGCGGCGCCGCCCGCCTGAGCGCGCCGTCGCGCGGGCGCTCCGCGCCGGCCTCGCCCGTCAGCCGTGCCAGCAGCGCGCCGAGCGTGTCACGCTGCTCGTCGCTGAGCGGTGCGAGCACCTCCGCGGCCGCCTCGCGGCGTGCCGCGCGCAGGTCCATGAGCGCGCCGCGGCCCGCGTCCGTCAGCTCGATCCTGATCACCCTGCGGTTGGCCGGGTCGGGCACGCGCCGCACCCACCCGTTGGCCTCAAGGCCGTCCGTCAGTGTGGTCACCGCGCGCGGCACCACCTCAAGGCGCGCCGCGAGGTCGGCCATGCGCGGCGGCGTCTCGCAGTGCGCGACCGTGCGCAGGAGCCTGCCCTGCGCCGGGGTGATGCCGACCGGTCGCAGCAGGTGCTTCTGGCTGCGGTGGATTCTGCGCGTCAGGCGCAGCAACTGCTCGGCGAGGCGGCCGTCGCGGTCGGTGCCGTCGCGTCCGGTGCCGTCGCGGCCGGTCGCCTCGCGGTCGGTGGTGTCACCGGCGGAGTTCTCCATGGGGGAACAATATCAGGACTATGTTCATTGTGAGCATAGGTAATAGTGAGTTACGCTCCCTTGACCATCGATCCCACGAAGGAGCCCATGAACCGCTCTGTATCCCTCGGAAAGCCCCCCGCCCGCGCCGAAGGCGCCGAGCGGGCCGAGCGCCCGCCCCAGCTGCGCCGCATCTTCGGCCTCTTCCGCCCCTACCGTGCCCGCCTGTCCGTGGTCGGCCTGCTGGTCGCCGCGTCGTCCCTGGTCACGGTCGCCTCACCGTTCCTGCTCCGGCAGATCCTCGACGTCGCGATCCCGCAGGGCCGCACGGGCCTGCTGTCCCTCCTGGCGCTCGGCATGATCCTCACCGCCGTCGTCAACAGCGTCTTCGGCGTTTTGCAGACGCTCATCTCGACCACCGTCGGCCAGCGCGTCATGCACGACCTGCGCACCGCGGTCTACGCCCAGCTCCAGCGGATGCCCCTCGCCTTCTTCACCCGTACGAGGACGGGGGAGGTGCAGTCCAGGATCGCCAACGACATCGGCGGCATGCAGGCGACCGTGACATCCACGGCGACCTCGCTGGTGTCCAACCTGACGTCCGTCGTCGCCACCGTCGTCGCGATGATCGCGCTGGACTGGCGCCTGACCCTCGTCTCGATGCTGCTGCTGCCGGTGTTCGTGTGGATCAGCCGCAGGGTCGGCAAGGAGCGCAAGAGGATCACCACGCAGCGGCAGAAGCAGATGGCGACCATGGCGGCGACCGTCACGGAGTCGCTGTCCGTCAGCGGCATCCTGCTGGGCCGCACGATGGGCAGGGCCGACTCGCTGACGAAGGCGTTCTCCGACGAGTCCGAGCGCCTCGTCGACCTGGAGGTGCGCTCCAACATGGCCGGCCGCTGGCGCATGTCGGTCATCGGGATCGTCATGGCCGCCATGCCGGCGGTCATCTACTGGGCGGCCGGCATCGTGCTGCACAGCGGCGCGGCGGCGATCTCCATCGGCACGCTGGTCGCCTTCGTCTCGCTCCAGCAGGGGCTGTTCCGCCCGGCCGTGTCCCTGCTCGCCACCGGCGTCCAGATGCAGACGTCGCTCGCCCTGTTCGCCCGCATCTTCGAATACCTGGACCTGCCGGTGGACATCACCGAGCCGGAACGCCCGGTCGATCTGTCCAAGGACCGGGTGAAGGGCGAGATCCGCTTCGAGGGCGTCGACTTCTCCTACGGCGCGTCCGCGGAGGCAGCCGGTGCGGCCGGGGAGCCGGCCGGTCCCGCGGTCGAGCACAGAACCCTCGAGTCCATCGACCTGAGCGTGCCGGCGGGCGGCAGCCTGGCCGTCGTCGGTCCCACGGGCTCCGGCAAGTCCACGCTCAGCTACCTGGTGCCGCGCCTGTACGACGTGACGGCCGGACGCGTCACGCTCGACGGCGTCGACGTGCGCGACCTCGCCTTCGACTCGCTGGCCCGCGCCGTCGGCGTGGTCTCCCAGGAGACGTACCTCTTCCACGCCTCCGTCGCGGACAACCTGCGGTTCGCCAAGCCGGACGCGACGGACGAGGAGATCGAGACCGCGGCGAGGGCGGCGCAGATCCACGACCACATCGCTTCCCTGCCCGACGGCTACGACACCCTCGTGGGGGAGCGCGGCTACCGATTCTCCGGCGGCGAGAAGCAGCGCCTCGCCATCGCCCGCACCATCCTGCGCGACCCGCCCGTGCTGATCCTCGACGAGGCGACGAGCGCGCTGGACACCCGCACCGAGTACGCCGTGCAGCAGGCCATCGACGCGCTCTCCGCCGGGCGCACCACGGTCACCATCGCGCACCGGCTCTCCACGGTGCGGGACGCGGACGAGATCGTCGTCCTGGACGGCGGAAGGATCGCCGAGCGCGGCACGCACGACGAACTGCTGGCGCTCGACGGCCGGTACGCGGCGCTCGTGCGCAGGGACAGCGGCGCCGGTGCCCGCCCGGAAAGCGATGCGGACGCGGGCGCTCCCGGCGGCTCCGCGCCGCTGGCACCGGTCGCGCGGTGAGCGCCCCAACACGTCGCGGCCTCCGCTGATCGCCGAGGGCGGCACGTTACGGTCCTGATATGACAAAAAGGTCATATCGACCCACTGGGCCGGGACCGCGGCCGGGTGGGCGACGGGCGCGCCGGGCGCCCTCCCGACGCGGTGCGGGCCGCCCGCGCCTGACGCGGCGAGGGCGCCTGGCGCTGACGGTGACGGCGGTCCTGGCGCTCGGCGCGGCCGTGCTCGTGCCCGTGTCGCTGCTGACCGGCGGAGGCGGGGGCGGCGGCGGTGGCGGAGGCCGGCACACGTCCCTGGTCGTGCCCGAGGGCCGGCGCGCCGAGCAGGTCTACGCCTCCATCGACAAGGTGCTCGCGCTGCCCGCCGGCACCACCCGCAAAGCGGCGGCCACGACCCACCTCGAACTGGCCGGGCCCGCGCACGGCAACCCCGAGGGCTACCTCTTCCCGGCCACGTACCCGGTCGACGAACACACCACGGCCGGCAGCCTGCTGGCCTTCATGGTCAGCACGGCCGACAGGAAGCTGGGCGAGGACCACCTCAGGGCGAGTGCGCAGCGCGACGGGCTGACGCTCTACCAGGCCGTCACGGTCGCCAGCATCGTGCAGGCGGAGGCGGCCACACCCGCAGACATGGGCAAGGTGGCGCGCGTCGTGCTCAACAGGCTCGACAAGCGCATGCCGCTGCAGATGGACTCCACACTGAATTACGCGCTGCACCGCTCCACACTCGACACCACAGAAAGCGACACGAAGTCGAGCAGCCCCTACAACACGTACGCGCACAAGGGCCTGCCGCCCACGCCGATCGGCAACCCGGGGCAGGCGGCGCTGAAGGCGGTGAGCGACCCGCCGCCCGGCACGTGGCTGTACTTCGTGACGGTCAAGGACGGCGACACGCGATTCGCCACCACCTACGCACAACAGCAGGAGAACGTAAAGGAGTTCAACGCCAACCGACGCCACTGACGGCGCTCGCGCCCACCGCGGCGCCCATGGTCACGCGACGAGGTCGCGGGCGGGCTCGGCCAGCAGCGAGCGGACGCCGCGCACGGCCTCACGACCCGCGCGGTTCGCGCCGATGGTCGAGGCCGAGGGGCCGTAGCCGACGAGATGCACCCGCTCGTCCCGTACCGCCCTGGTCCGCTCCACACGGATGCCGCCACCGGGTTCGCGCAGCCCGAGCGGCGCGAGATGGCCCACGGCGGGACGGAAACCCGTCGCCCACAGGATGACGTCCGCGTCCAGTGAGCGGCCGTCGTCCCACGCCACACCGGTGGGCGTGACGCGGTCGAACATCGGCTCGCGGTCGAGGACGCCGGAGTCCAGCGCGCGCCGCACGTCATCGTTGACCGGCAGGCCCGTCACCGACACGACGCTCCCCGGCGGCAGGCCGCGCCGCACCCGCTGCTCGACCAGCTCGACCGCCGCACGGCCTTCGTCGGGCCCGAAGGGGCCCTCGCGGAAGACGGGCGGCCTGCGCGTGACCCAGGTCGTCTCCGCGGCGAGCGGTGCGATCTCCATCAGGTGCTGCGTGCCGGACGCCCCGCCGCCGACCACCACGACCCGCAGCCCGGCGAACTCCTCGGGACCGGCGTAGCCCGCGGTGTGCAACTGGCGCCCGCCGAAGGTCTCCTGGCCGGGGTAGTGGGGCACGAACGGGCGGTCCCAGGTGCCGGTGGCGTTGATGAGGGCGCGGGCGGCGAGGTCACCGGCGGAGGTCTCGACCGCGAGCAGGCCACCCGCCCCCTCGCGCACCGCCACCACGTCGACGGGCCGGTGCACGGGGATGCCGAAGCGCTGCTCGTAGTCGGCGAAGTAGCCGGAGACGACCTGCGAAGCGGGCAGCACGACGTCGCCGTCCGCGACCGCCGGCTCCATCCCGGGCAGCGCATGCAGGCCGTGGACCTTCCCGAACGTCAGCGACGGCCACCGGAACTGCCAGGCGCCACCGGGCCCCGGCGCATGGTCGAGCACGACGAAGTCACGCTCCGGCAAGAACCCCGTGCGCCGAAGGTGGTACGCGCTCGAAAGTCCGGCCTGCCCTGCCCCGATGACCACCACGTCCACGACACGCCCACCGAATACGTCCACGCTCCGGCAACACCGCGAGTGGCGGGGATCTTCCCGGCGCGCGGCCCCGTGGCGCGCGAGGATGGGGGCATGCCAGACACCTTCACCACCAAGATCCTGCGCCTCACGAGCGGCGGCGAGGAGACGGTGCTCGACATCACGTCCGACTGCGAGTCGTTCCTGCGCGAGGCCGCGGCAGGCCGCGACGGCCTGCTCAACGTCTTCGTCCCGCATGCGACGGCGGGCATCGCCCTGATCGAGACGGGCGCGGGCAGCGACACCGACCTGCTGGCCGCCCTGCGCGACCTGCTCCCACCGGACGACCGCTGGCGCCACCGCCACGGCACCCCGGGCCACGGCCGCGACCACGTGCTCCCCGCCCTGGTGCCCCCGCACGCCACCCTGCCGGTGACCGGGGGGCGCCTCGAACTGGGCACGTGGCAGTCGGTCTGCCTGGTCGACACAAATGTCGACAATCCTGACCGGAAGGTGCGGCTGAGCTTCCTGGGCTGACCAAGATCGCTCTCCTGGGTCGTGCCGACGTTTCTCCGTAACATCCGGTGCGCCAACGGAGAGAAGCACGCACGATACGGCCCCGGCAGCGGTTGAACGTCCCGTGACCGCGTGACGAGAAGGGGCCTTGCGGCGGCTGGTCGCGGCGGCTGTGGGCCGCGTCGGTCGCAACGTTGTCGACTGCCTGAACACCGGCTGCACGATGCGGGACGAGACCCACCGCCTGTTCAGCCACATGTACCGGCAGGTGGACTCGACGATCGGCGGCATCATCGCGGGTACGCACCCGGGCCGGGCGACCGACACGGACGTGGCGCTCGTCGCCGCAGATGCGGGACCATCGAGCGGTACCGTCCTCAGCCGGAGGCGTGCGAGGCGCTGTGCGCAGAGATCGGCGAACAGTCTGCCGGGGCGTGTTCCCAAGGCTGAGTATCGGGGAGATCAGCGTGTGTCCACGGTCACCTCTGCGTCCGGGAAGAGCGGCCGGAAGCCGGACATCGGGAGACGCCAGTGGAGCGAGGTGTTCGGTCGTCCGATCCATGTTGGGGATCTGTAGGACCTCCACACCATGTAGCTCTGGCATGCACCCGACAGGGGCCGGCCGTTCCCGAAGGATCTCGGCGTTCAGCTAGAGGTGGGTGAGTTGGGGAAGCGTAGAGATCTCCAGCCGGTCGGCCGCCGTCAGCCCCGCGCCGCGCGCGTCGGCGTGGCGGGCCACGGCCCCGGCCTGTGCCCGGGGGATGACGACCGCCCCTTCGGCGTCCGCGACGATCACATCGCCGGGGTGTACGACGACATTGCCGCAGGAGGCGGGGACGTTGATGTCCCCGGGCCCCAGCTTGGGTCCCGTGGCGGGGCTGGGGGCGATGCCGTAGAGGGGCAGTGCCGCGCGCCTGAAGTCGTCGATGTCCCGGTAGGCGCCGTTCACCACGAGCCCGGCGAGCGTGCGGGGAGAGGTGACCGGGTGGAGCATGCCGTAGCCGCCGCTGCACCAGCCGGTGAAGCCCTGGGCGTCCACGACCAGGACGTCCCCGTCCTCGATGTGGTCGACCGCCTCCCGCACCGCCCGGTTGTCCCCCCGCGGTGTCCGCACCGTGACAGCCGTGCCGACCAGGCGGGGGCATCCCTCGTACAGCGGGCGGATCTCGCTCGTCATGGTGTGGAGGCGGCCGACGAGGTCCGAGAGGTCGGCGACGGTGTGCCTGCCGAGCCGCCGGACGAGGTCCGGCGCGCAGCGTTCCGGGCGCGGCCCGTGAACGGGCTCGAGGACGGGCAGCTTTCCGGTGAGCGTGACATCGAGGTGGGCCATGTGCCCGGACTCCCTTGATCGGGACGAACGTTGCGATGTTGCGGTGTTCAGGCGCCGGCGGCCGCCGGCTACGGCTCCAGGGGCCCGGCCGTCGAGGGCTGCCCGGCGAAGGCGGACAGCCTGGGGGCCAGCCGGTCGGCCATCAGCCGGTATCCGTCGGGGCCGGGATGCAGCCCGTCGGTGAGCAGTCCGGCATCCCGGGGACCGAGCACCTCAAGCCCGTCGACCAGGTGCAGATCGTCTTCGCCCGCGTCCCGCAGGGCAGCGGCGGTGTCATGGACGATGTGCCGCACGTCGGCGAGGGTCAGCCCGGCCGCGTTGACCCGTCCCTCGCGTTCCGGTGCCGCCATGGGGCTGATCAGTACGAGGGGCACACCGGGGTGCCCCTCGCGCACGGTCTGCACGAAGCCGGCGAGGGCGGGCCCGAAGGTGCGGCGGCCGAAGGTGGACGCACCGTGCACGTTGACCCCCGCGCAGATGCTGATCACCTCCGCCGGGCTGTCGCGCACGAACCGTGCCACCTGCGGGTCGAGGTGGCACTCCCGCGCGAAGCCCAGGTTGCGCAGCCGCCAGCCGAGCCGGGCCGCGACGAGGGCGGGCCAGGTGTCGGAGGGACCGTCAGCGCCCGTGCAGTGGGTCAGGGAACTGCCGTAGGCGATCCACCTCGGGCCGCCGGGCGCCGCCGCGGCCCCGGTCGCCCCCTCAAGCGTCAGCCGGCCCAGGCGGGTGGTGCCGTACTGGGGCAGCCAGATCCTGATCCGCTTGGTGCCAGGACCGAAGCCCGTCACCCTGAGCGTCCCCCTCTTCTGCCCGAGGACGATCCGGGCGATGCGCTCCTCCCCGACGACGACGTCGAAGGGGGCGGGCGCCCGCCGCGCTGCGTCAGGCGCGGTCACCTCCACCGTCCAGGACAGGCCGGTGGCGTCGGTGACCAGGTCGGCGTGGACACCCGACGCCATGCGGGCGGCGGCGGCCAGGCCCTCCGGGAGTAGTGGCCGGCCGCCCGCGCCGGGCAGTCGGACGGGCAGCCACAGGCCGTCCGACTCGACCAGCCCGGCATGACCGGTGAGCCCGAGCCGGGGGTCGCCGGGGAAGAGCGACGTCATCGTGCGACCGTCCTGTTCGGTGTCAGCCGGCGGCCTGGCCGGCGGTCAGTTCCTCCGCGAGCCGGCCCATGCCCCAGCGCAGGTCCTCCTCCTCGACGATCAGGGGCGGCGCGAGCCGGAGCGTCTGCCCGTGCGCGTCCTTGGCCAGCACGCCTCGGCGCAGCAGTCCTTCGCAGACGTCGCGGCCGCTGCGCCCGCGCACGTCGACACCGGCCCACAGACCCCGCGAGCGCACGGCGCTCACCGCGTCCGCGGGGAGTTCGGCCAGCAGTTCCGCGAGGACCGTGCCGAGCCGGGCTGCCCGCTCCTGGAGGTCGCCCTCCTTCAGCCGGCGCACCACGGCGGTGCCCACCGCGCACGCCAGCGGGTTGCCGCCGAACGTCGAGCCGTGCTCGCCGGGCCGGAAGACGCCCAGGACGTCCCGGCGGGAGACCACCGCGGAGACGGGGAGGATGCCGCCGCCCAGTGCCTTGCCGAGCAGGTAGACGTCGGGCACGACGTCCTCGTGGTCACAGGCGAAGGTGCGGCCGGTGCGGCCGAGTCCGGACTGGATCTCGTCGGCGATCATCAGCACGTTCCGGTCGGTGCACAGCGCGCGCAGTTCGCGCAGGAACCCGGGCGGCGGCATGATGACTCCGCCCTCGCCCTGGATCGGCTCGAAGAGGACGGCCACGGTGTCCTCGTCGACGGCGCTCCGCAGCTCCTCGATGTCTCCGTACGGGACGCGGACGAAACCGGGGGTGAAGGGGCCGTAGTCCGCGGTGGCCTCCGGGTCGTCGGAGAAGCTGACGACGGTCAGGGTGCGGCCGTGGAAGTTGCCGTCCATCACGACGATCTTCGCGCGCCCTTCGGGCACGCCCTTGACGCGGTAACCCCACTTGCGGGCCGTCTTCAGGGCCGTCTCCACCGCCTCAGCGCCGGTGTTCATCGGCAGCACCATCTCCATGCCCGCGAGCTCCGCGAGCTCGGCGCAGAAGGTGGCGAGGCCGTCGTGGTGGAAGGCGCGGCTGGTCAGGGTCAGCCGGTCCAGCTGGGCGTGGGCCGTGGCGAGGAGCTGCTTGTCGCCGTGCCCGAAGTTGAGAGCGCTGTAGCCCGCCAGCATGTCCAGCAGGCGCCGCCCCTCGACGTCGGTGACCCAGGCGCCCTCGCCCTGGGCGATGACCACCGGGAGTGGGTGGTAGTTGTGGGCCACACTAGCCGAGGCGCGCGTGATCTCGTCGTCGGTCAGGGACATGCGGTGTGTGCCTTCCGTGCTCGGTGCTTGATCGGTGGGTGGGCCGGCCCGGGCGAGGCGGGGCCCGCGAGGCGGGGCGTCCACCGAGGGTCGCGCGGTGGACGCCCGCTTTCCGTCAGGAGTCCGCGGCGCCCTGCTTCTTGACCTGCGCCTCGATGCTCGGCCAGTACCTGTACATCTTCTTCGGGTACGGCAGGTCCGGGAAGTACTTCTGGTACAGCTTGAGGAAGGTGCCGTCGTTGGCGAGCGCCGTCAACTGCTTGTTGTACGCGGTGAGGAACTTGGTCAGCTTCTTGTTGACCGCCATCGCCCCCGGCTGGTCCTGGGGGGAGGTCAGGGCCACCTTCATCCTCCCGGGGTGCTCTTCGAGGACTTTGCCGGTGTGGGTGGAGCCGAGCACCAGCGCGTCGAGGTTGCCGGCCAGCAGTTGGTTGACGCCCGTGCTGTCGGTGGGCTCCGTGACCAGCTTGGACTTGGTGAGGCTCTTCTTGGCGAAGTCCTCCTGCTGGCTGTTGGCACCGGCGCCGACCCGCAGACCCGCGAAGTCACCGATCTTCCTGGCCTTGCTGTTCTTGGGAACGACGACGACGTTCTGGCCCCAGAAGATCGGCTTGGTGAAGGCCACGCTCTTCTTGCGCTCCGGGGTGGCAACCAGGCCCACGGACATCAGGTCGAACTGGCCACTGGTCAGGGCGGGCAGGCCGGCCTGGACGGTGGTCGTCTTGTAGACGATCTTCAGCCCCATGCGCTTGGCGATGAGGTTGTTGAGGTCGACCAGCATGCCGACGGGCTTGCCATTGGCGTCGGGGGAGACGAAGGGGTAGTCGCCGGCCGTGACGGCCGCCGTGATGGTGCCGGAGTCGGCCAGGCCGTAGCCCTTCCCGGCGTCGTCGCCACCGTCACTGCCGCAGGCGGTGCTCGTCGTGACCACGGCGGTGGCGACGGCCAGGGCGCTGACCACGCGCCTCGAAAGGTGCCGGTTCATAGTTCTCCTTAGGGGATTGCTCAAGGGCCGCCGAGGGAGTGCGTGGGGAAGGGGCGACAACAACGAGGCGCGACTATAGGTTATAGGGAGTGCACCGTCAATGGATTGCGTGAGCGCGACGGGACACCTCTGTCACCAGGCGATCTCATGATCGAGATTGGTCAATAGCCTATAGGCTATGCTCTCTTTTGTCTGCCGGCTCGTACGAAAAAGGCCGGTCCGTCCAGGGACCAGAAAAGAGGCTGGATGTCCATGAAACTGCTCGTACTTCCCGGCGACGGCATCGGCCCGGAGATCACCGACGCCACCCTGCGGGTTCTCCGGGCGGTCGACGAGAGCCACGCACTCGGGCTCGACATCGAGACCGCCGGGATCGGCCTGGCTTCGCTCGCCACCGAGGGCACCACGCTCCCCGAGCGGGTGACGAAGCGGATCCCGGAGGTCGACGGGGTGGTCCTCGGACCGGTGTCGCACTATGCCTACCCGCCGCGCGAGCAGGGCGGCATCAACCCCTCCGCCCAGCTGCGGGTGGAGTTCGAGCTGTTCGCCAACATCCGCCCCAGCCGGTCGCGGCCCGGACTGAGCATCCTGCGCACGCCGATGGACCTGGTCATCGTCCGGGAGAACACGGAGGGCTTCTACTCCGATCGCAACATGTACGCGGGCAGCGGGGAGTTCATGCCGGATGCGGACCAGGCGTTCAGCCTGCGCAAGATCACGGCCAAGGGCTGCGAGCGGCTGGCGCACGCCGCGTTCACGCTCGCCCGCCGGCGCCGCGGCCACGTCACCGCCGTGCACAAGGCCAACGTCCTCAAGCTGTCCGACGGCCTCTTCCTGCGGGAGATCCGCAAGGTCGCCGAGCAGTACCCGGACGTGCGGCTCGAAGAGCTGATCGTGGACGCGGCCGCCGCCGCGCTGGTGCGCAGGCCGCAGGACTTCGACGTCCTCGTCACCACCAACATGTTCGGCGACATCCTGTCCGACGAGGCCGCCGAGCTGTCGGGCAGCCTCGGGCTCGGCGGTTCCCTCAACGTCGGTCACGACGTGGCGGTCGCCCAGGCCCAGCACGGATCCGCACCCGACATCGCGGGGCAGGGCGTGGCCAACCCCACCTCCCTCGTGCTGTCCGCTGCCATGCTGCTCGACTGGCGGGGCCGCCGCGACCGGGACGAGCGGCTGAGCAGGGCCGCCGCTGCCATGGAGGCGAGCGTCGAGGCCGTGCTCGCAGATCCGGAGACCCGCACCCGCGACCTGGGCGGCAGCCTGGGCACCGACGCCTTCACCGACCGGCTCGTCGCAGCCGTGCGCAAGACCCAGCACGCCGCCGGACCGCGCACCTGACCTCCAGCGCGGCGAGGCCCCCGCACGCTCACTTCCGGAAGGACACGGAATGCAACTGTCCATCAACCCGGCCACAGAGGTGTGCGTCGAGAAGTTCGACGCACACACCTCCGACCAGGTCGAGGCCGTACTCGCGGCGGCCGTGACCGCTCAGCGAGCCTGGCGCGCCACCCCGCTGGAGCAGCGGCTGCCGCTGCTGCGCGCCGTCGCCGGCCGGCTGCGCGCCGACCGCGAGGAGTTCGCCCGGCTGATCACCCGCGAGATGGGCAAGCCCCTCGCCGAGGCGCGGGCGGAGGTGGAGAAGTCGGCCTGGACGCTCGACCACTACGCCGAGCACGCCCCCTCCTACCTCGCGCCGCAGCCGGTCGTCTCCGCCGCCACCGAGAGCCACGTGGCCTTCGAACCCCTCGGCGTGCTGCTCGCGGTCATGCCGTGGAACTACCCGTTCTGGCAGTACTTCCGCTTCCTCGCCCCGGCGCTGGCGGCCGGGAATGGTGCGATCCTGAAGCACGCGAGCAACGTGCCCGCTTGCGCCGTGCTGCTGGAGCGGATCCTGCGCGAGTGCGGCGCCCCCGAGGGCCTGTGCGCGACGCTGCTGGTGGAGCCGGACGCGGTGGCGGACATGATCGCCGACGACCGGATCGCCGCGGTCACCGTCACCGGCTCGACGCGGGTGGGCGCCATCGTGGCGTCGCAGGCCGGCGCCCACCTGAAGAAGCACGTCCTCGAACTCGGCGGCTCCGACCCGTTCGTGGTCCTCGCCGACGCCGACCTGGAGGAGGCGTCGACGGTCGCTGTCCGCTCGCGCTTCAACACCGCCGGCCAAAGCTGCGTCAACGCCAAGCGCGTCATCGTGGACGAACGGGTCGCCGACGCGTTCGTCGAGCTGGTCGTGCGCAAGGCCGGGGAGCTCGCCGTGGGCGACCCCGCGGAGCAAGGCACCGAGATCGGGCCGCTGGCCCGTGCCGATCTGCGCGATGCCCTGCACGATCAGGTGGAGCGCACGGCCGCCTCGGGAGCCGTGGTCCGGCTGGGCGGCAGTCCCCGCCCCGGCGCGGGCTTCTACTATCGGCCGACGGTGCTCGACCACGTCACAGCCGAGATGGCGGCGTTCACCGAGGAGACGTTCGGCCCCGTGCTCGCGGTGACCCGGGCGCGCGGCGCGGAGGAGGCGGTGGCGCTGGCCAACCGCACCGAGTACGGGCTCGGCGCGGCGCTGTGGACCGCCGACCTGGACCTGGCGCGGCGGCTGGTGCCACTGATCGATGCCGGGGCGGTCTTCGTCAACGGGCAGGTGGCCTCCGACCCGCGGCTGCCGTTCGGCGGGATCAAGAAGTCGGGATACGGCCGTGAGCTGGGCGAATGGGGTATGAAGGAATTCGTCAACGTGAAGACGGTGTGGTTCGGCCCGGCGGTGGCCTCGTGAGCGCGCGCCGGTCCTGGAAGGGCTCGGTGCTGCTGCCCGACGAGCTGCCCGCCAAGGACCGCGGGTCCGGTGCCCGTACGGTTCCGCTGGCGACCGCCGCGCGCGGTGCGACCGCCTTCCTCAACGGGATCACCGCGTTCGAGCCGGGCGCGGCGATCGGGCACCACCTGCACAATGTCGTCGAGTCGGTGATCGTCGTCGAGGGCGCTGCGGTCGTCGACATCGACGGCGAGCGGACGCGGCTTCGCACCTTCGACACGACGCTGGTGCCGGCGAACGTCCCGCACCATTTCGAGAACGCCTCGGACCACGAGCCGATGAAGATCTTCTGGACGTACGCCTCGCCGCACGCCACCAGGACGCTCCTGGAGACAGGCGAGCACGGCAGGATCGACGCCGAACACCCGGGGGGAGCGGCCGGGCCCGCCGGACTCGTGCACGAGGTGGCGACGATCAGGGTGCTGCCCGGCCATGAGGACGCGTTCGAGGAGGCGGTGGCGCAGGCGGCCCCGCACTTCCAGCGGGCGCGCGGCGCCCGTACGTTCGCGCTGGAGCGCTCGCAGGAGGACCCGCTTGAGTACCGGCTGGTCGTCGGCTGGGAGTCGGTCGAGGACCACGTCCCCGGCTTCCGGCAGTCGGCGGGCTTCACGGAATGGCGCCGCCTGATCGCCGACCACGTCTCGGGCACGCCGGAGGTCACCCACCTCCGCAACGTGCTCACCGCTTTCTGACGCTGACGGGAGGGACGCGTATGCCCGCTGGACCGAGCGACGCGGAGCGGGACTGGTCCCGCGAGGATGTGCTGGAGCTCCTGCACGGCAGCGGTCGCAGCAACTGGGGCAGGTGGGGCTCGGACGACGAAGTCGGCGCTCTGAACCTGGTGACGGAGCGCAAGCGGGCGTCGGCGGCGGCCGAGGTGCGCTCGGGGCGAACGGTGTCGCTGAGCCGCCCGTTCCCGAGCCGGGCGCGGCCCGGTGTCGTGCGCCCGGCCTCGCACTACACCACGAGCACCCCACGGGGGACGGGCGGTATCGCCGGGGACTACTACGGCATCGAGTACCACGGCATCGCCTCCACGCACGTCGACGCGTTGTGCCATGTGTGGGACGAGCGTGGCATGTGGCAGGGCCGGGACCCGGCCGTGGAAGTGACCTCACGGGGAAGCCGCTGGGGGTCGGTGCACCGGTGGCGCCAGGGCATCGTCACTCGGGGGGTCCTGCTGGACGTGCCGGCATTCCGCGGCGAACCGTACGTCACCTTCGAGCGGCCGGTGCACGGTGACGAGCTGGTCAAGGTCGCCGAGGCGCAGGGCGTGGCGGTGGAGCCGGGCGACGCGGTGCTCGTCCACTCGGGGCGCGACCGCTGGGACCTGGAGAACCCTGTCTGGGGCACGGAGCGCACCGAGCGCGGGGAGCCGCGCCGCCCCGGGCTGCACGCGTCGTGCCTGCGGTTCCTGAGCGACAGCGACTGCGCCGTACTGGGGTGGGACATGCTGGACCACGCGCCCAACGACTGGGGCATCCCGTGGACGGTGCACGGCTCGGTCTTCGCGTACGGACTCGCACTGGTCGACAACTGCGACCTCGCCCCGCTCGCCGCGGCCTGCGCGGCCGAGGGCCGCTACACCTTCATGTTCGTCGTGGCGCCGCTGGTGGTCGAGGGCGGCACCGGTTCGCCGGCCAACCCGCTCGCCGTGCTGTGACCCCGGCCGTGTTGTGACATCGGCCGTGCCGTGATGCCGTCCGTGGTGTGACGAGCACGGCCGGCACGGGCCGTGAGCCTCGCGTGGCGAATGGCTCCTGTCAGACGGTCAGCGTTGCGATCGCGCGCTTGCCGAGGCTCGCGCGCACGTGCGTGCGCATGGCGCGCTCCGCGGCCCGTGCGTCGCCGGCGATCACGGCCTCGGCGATGGCGCTGTGCTCCTCCTTGACCCGCGCCTGGTCCTCGGGCGAGTCCGGGCCGGCCTGGAGCCTGAGCTGGCGGTAGCGGTCGGCCTTGTCCCACAGGCCTTCCAGGAGCGACATCAGCAGCGTGTTGTGCGACGCCGTGTAGATGCTGCGGTGGAAGGCGCGGTGCACGAGCAGGCTGTCGACGTCGGCCGAGGGGGTGAGCGGTTCCAGGCCCTTGAGCGCCGCCCGGATCGCGGCGATGTCGGCCTCGCTGCGACGGGTCGCGGCGAGCTTCGCCGCCAGCGGGTCCATCTGCTCGCGCACCTCGTACAGGCTGCGGGCCTCCTCGGCGCTCAACTCGGTGACCCGCGCGTTGCGGTGGGCGTCGATGGCGACCAGCCCCTCGGCGTCGAGCCGCCGCAGCGCCTCGCGCAACGGGGTTGTGCTGACGCCGAGTTCCGTGGCGAGCTGTTCCTGGGAAATGGGCTGCCCCTGCCGCAGCTCGCCGGACAGGATGCGACGGCGCAACTCCTGGTAGGCGTACACGTTCTTGGTCGGGGCGGGACGTGAACTGGCGTTCATCGAGGTGGGATTCTCTTCTTCGGCAGACAAGGCGACCGCAAGGATACCGAGCGGGCGATCGGCCGTGCCGCTCCCGGCGAAACCACATGGCTGCGGCGGGGTCCCGTAACGAGAACGAGACCCGGAGAGCGTCCGGCGACCCCTGGTCCTGCGATCCTACTTCTTATAGGTTATATGAAACGTGGATCCGCTGACCATACGCGCCACGCATCGCGTCCCGCGCATCGCCGGACCACGCACCACACTGCATCACGCACAGGAGCCTTCACATGACCCAGGCCCTCCCGTCCGACGCGGAGCATGCGCACTTCGTCGGGGGCACCCCCTTCTTCGCCTCCCGCCACGACCAGCGTCTTTCGTACGCCTTGTACGTGCCCAAGGATCACACGGCGCAGGCGGCGCCCCTGCCGCTCGTCGTCATCCAGCACGGCACGGGCCGCTCGGCCGAGCTCTACCGCGACCGCTGGAAGGAGTTCGCCAGAGCACACCGCTGCATCATCCTCACCCCGCTGTTCCCGGCCGGTCTGGGACGGCCCGGCGAGCTGCACAACTTCAAGTTCCTCAAGTACGAGGACATGCGGTTCGACGAGGAGCTGCTGCACATCGTCGACGAAGTGGGCGAGCTGTTCAACGCCCGGTCCGAGCGGTTCGTGCTGCACGGGTTCTCCGGCGGCGGCCAGTTCGTCCACCGCTTCGCCTACGTGCACCCCGGGCGGCTGGCGGGACTGTCGATCGGCGCCCCCGGCCGCATCACCCGGCTCGACGACTCGCTGCCCTGGTGGCTGGGTGTCGCGGACTTCAAGGACCACTTCGGCGCCACCATCGACCTCGACGCGCTGCGCCGGGTCCCGGTGCAGATGGTCGTCGGCGCCGAGGACACCGACACCTGGGAGATCAACAACCCGGGCGACTCCAACTGGATGGACGGCGTGGAGAAGACGGGCGCCACCCGGATCGAGCGGCTGCGCACCCTGCGGGACGACTTCGAGCGGCAGGGGATCGAGGTGCGGTTCGACCTGGTCCCGGGCGTCGGACACGAGGGCGTTGGTGTGGCGCCCGCGGTGCAGGAGTTCGTGGCGGACGTGCTCGCCCGACGTACGACGACATGAAATAGTCACGACGCCCATTGACAATGTCGTCGTCGCTGCTACGTTACCGTCATGTCGCACGACGCATGTCGGGGCGGCGAACGAGCCCCAAGGGTCCCTCGACGGCTCCCGAAGGAGCCTCGGGCCCGGGCCGGCCAGGACGCGTGGAGCGTGTCCCGCGGCGACGGCAGACCATAGGTAAGGACATCTTGTTCCATGGGCGATTTCCTCCACTCGTTCTTCGACATCCATCAGATCCTGGACGTGCTGCCCACCCTCCTCGGTGAGGGACTGCGCAACACACTGATCATCGCGGCGCTCTCGCTGATCCTCGGCCTCGCGGCCGGTCTGCTGCTCGCCATGCTCCTGATCCAGGGCCAGTGGTGGCTGCGTGCCCCGGCCCGCATCTACGTGGACGTCTTCCGCGGGCTCCCGGCCATCGTGACCGTCAGCCTCATCGGCATCGGCCTGCCCTCCGCGAACGTCAAACCCTTCGGCGACTCGCCGACCGGCTACGCGATCCTCGCGATCGGCCTCATCAACGCCGCGTACATCGCGGAGATCTTCCGCTCCGGCATCCAGAGCGTGCCGGGGGGCCAGACGGAGGCGGGCCGGAGCCTGGGCATGAGCCACCTCGCGACGCAGATGCTGATCGTCGTCCCGCAGGGCATCAGGAACGTGCTGCCCGCGCTGGCCAACCAGTTCATCGTCGCCGTGAAGGAGTCCGCGCTGGTCTACCTGCTCGGTCTCGCAGTCGGCGAGCGCGAGCTGTACTTCATCGCCCAGCAGGCCCAGGCGACCACCTACAACTCCTCCTCGTTCGTCGCGGCCGGCCTGATCTACATCGCCTTCACCGTGCCGCTGACGCACCTGGTCAACTGGTTCGACCGGCGCCTGCGCGAGGGCGGCAAGCACCCCACACCCACCGACGGCCAAGGCGACGACAAGACCCTGTCACCTCTGAACACGACCACCCTGGAGGCAGGAGTATGACGACGGAACAGGCAGCCCCGCTCACCGGCAAGGCGCCCGAGCGGCCGCCCGAGGGCGAGCCCGCCATCGAACTGGTCGACGTCTGCAAGTCGTTCGGCAAGACCGAGGTACTCAAGGGAATCTCGGCCACGGTCGGTGCAGGCGAGACCGTCTGCCTCATCGGAGCATCGGGCTCCGGCAAGTCGACTCTGCTGCGATGCGTCAACCTGCTCTCGCCCCCCACCTCCGGGACGATGCGGCTGCACGGCAAGACGATCACCGACCCGAAGGTGGATCTGAACGCCGTACGCTCCCGCACCGGCATGGTCTTCCAGCACTTCAACCTCTTTCCGCACAAGACCGCGCTGGACAACATCGCCGTGGCGCTGCGCCGGGTGCGCAAGATGTCACGCGAGGAGGCGCGGCAGCGCGGGCTGGCCGAGCTGGAGAAGGTCGGCCTGCGCCATCTCGCCTCCTCACGGCCGGGGCAGCTCTCCGGCGGCCAGCAGCAGCGGGTCGCCATTGCCAGGTCGCTCGCGATGGAACCCGACATCATGCTGTTCGACGAGGCCACCTCCGCCCTCGACCCCGAGCTGGTGAAGGGCGTCCTCGACGTCATGAAGGACCTCGCCTCCTCCTCCGGCATGACGATGGTGGCCGTCACCCACGAGATGGGCTTCGCCAGGGAAGTGGCCGACCGTGTCCTGTTCATGGACCGCGGCGTGGTCGCCGAGGAGGGCCCGGCCCGCGAAGTCCTCACCTCCCCCCGCACGCCCCGGCTGCAGTCCTTCCTCTCCCAGGTGCTGTGACCCCGTGGCCCGGCACCTCCCACCGGGACGGGCCACGAAACGTTCTCCACGGGTCAGGCCGAAAGGCCTCGGCCCACCCTCCGGCGGCCGGCGAGCGCGCCGTGCCCACCCCGGTGCTCCGCTCCGTCGCTGGGCCGTGCCGCCTGCCGCCCCGAGCAGACACGCGGTGATCATGACCAACGACGTGCCGGCCCTCGGCCTGCGCCCGGTGCACGCCCTACTCAAAGACCTCGACAGCCGCGGCATGCGGCTGCACTCCCTGCTCGTGCACCGGCACGGCCGGACAGTGCTCGACCTGTGGCGCTGGCCCCACGAACCTGGCCTGAAACACAAGATGCACTCGGTGACGAAGAGCTTCACCGGCACCGCCGTGGGCTTCGCCGAGGCCGAGGGACTCCTGCGGCTCGACGACCCGGTTCTGTCCTTCTTCCCCGGCCGGCCTGCCGAACCCGGGAGCGACCTGCTCTCCTTCATGCGGATACGCGACCTGCTGACCATGCAGACCGGCCACCCCAGGGGGCTGTCAGGGGCGACGACACGGCTGCGCACCACAGGCTGGGCCGACGAGTTCTTCGAGGAGCCCGTGGTGGGACTCCCCGGCCGCCACTACCAGTACAACTCCACCACAAGCCACGTCCTGTCCGCCGTCGTCCAGCAGGCCACCGGCGAACCCGTCGACGCCTACCTGCGCCCGCGCCTGTTCGAGCCGCTCGGCATCACCGACTTCACCTGGGAGCACGACCCGGAGGGCGTCGCGAGCGGCGGCAACGGCCTGTCCATGCTGCCCCGTGACCTGCTCGCGTTCGGCGTCCTCCACCTTGAGGACGGCGTCCGGGCAGGACGGCGCGTCCTGCCGGTCGGCTGGGTGCAGAAGGCGTCCGCGCTGCATGTGCGCAAGGCGGTCAGCGGCACGTACAACGGCACGGAGATCGTGCCGCCGCCACCCGCGGGCCCGGAGGACGAGGGCTACGGATTCCAGTTCTGGACCACCCCGGACGGCGTGTACAACGCATCGGGCATCTTCGGCCAGGAGTGCATGGTCTTCCCGAGGCACGACGCGGTCGTCGTGACGACCGGCGCCATGGGCGACGGCACCTACCACGACCTGCCCGGCATGCTGCGAAAGACCTTCGCCGAGGCGTTCGGCGACCCGGCCCCCGACCCGGGCTCGGCCGAGGCGGTCCGGGAATGGCAGGCCCGGGCACAGGAACCGGAGGGGTGGACGGACACCACCGTGTGCCATGCGGGTCTGCGCCGGACGTACGACTTCCCCGAGAACGGCCAGGGGCTGCGCTCACTCTCCCTCGACGTGCGCGACGACTCGGTGTTGGTCGTGATCGAGGACGAGCAGGGCCGCCACGGGATCGAGCACGGGAGCGGACGCTGGGTCCGGCAGCGTACCGGCGTCAGCACCTGGCGGCTGCACCACTCCTACCAGGAGGAGTCGGCACTGCTGCTGGCCAGCGCCGAATGGCTCGACAGGCGCGGAAACGAGGCCGAGACCCTCGGCCTGACCTGGTACTTCGCCGAGTCGCCCTTCGTGGATCACCTCACGGTCCGCATCGGCGAGTACGACGTGAGCGTGGAACGGTCCGTCAACATCAACTCCGGTCCGACGCGCCTGCCGTCCCTGCGCGGTACTCGCCGCGCCTGACGGGACGATCCTCAGCCGGCGCCCGGCCCCCGCACGGCCCGATCGGAGTCGGGGGAGGCGAGGGTGCGCGGATGCGTCCATGGCAGCAGAGGACGTCCGGGGAGCCCGGACACCACCTCGAACGGCCGGTCATGGCCCGGGTAGAGCACGTCCGCACGGGCACGCACCAGTTCCAGCGAGCGGGCCGCCGCCTGCTCGCCGGCCGTCACCCGCGTGCAGCGGCCGGTCCGCAGCGCCCGGGCGGAGGAGACCGCATCGCCCGTCAGCAGCGCGGTGCCCGTGGCCGTCCGCACGGTGAGGCCGACCGAACCCTCGGTGTGCCCGGGCAGCCCCACCACGCTCACGCCGTCGGCCAGTACCTGGCCGTCGAGGGCGTCGTGCACCGTGCAGTGCGTGAGCACCGCTGCCGACCACGGGGGAGTGAACGGGTCGTCGGCGGGGGCGGCGGCGAGGTGGGCCGCCTCGGCCGGGTGCAGCAGCACCTCGGCCCGCTGGAAGAGGTCGGCGTTCTGGAAGTGGTCCCAGTGCCCGTGGGAGAGCACCAGCGTGTCCATGTCGTCCGGAGTCAGGCCGCGCAGCCCAAGCGCGGCCAGCAGGGCGCGCCTGCGTCCTGTGTGCCCGCAGTCGAACAGGATGCGCCGCCCGTGCGCGGTGACGAGGTACACCGCGCCGAAGCCGCTGCTGCCCTGCCCCCAGCTCTGCCCCATGCCGACCAGCAGGGTGTCGACGACCGGTGTCCCGTCCGCCGGTACGGCAACAGGCGCAGGCATTCCGGACTCCGTGCGGCCGGTGTCAATCGACTCAGGCATCCGCGGCCTCCGTGCGCTCCTCGCCCAGCAGCCCGCGGTACACGTAAGGCAGGACGCCTCCGTGCGCGAAGTAGCGTGCCTCCTGTGCGGTGTCCAGCCGGGCCGTGGCCTCGAACGTGAACGGCGGCCGGTCGCCCCCGCGCGGCCGGACCTCCACCGTCACGGTCGGCCTGGCGGATTCCGCCACCTCCGCGATCCGGCGCACGTCGAACGTCTCGGTGCCGTCGATGCCCAGGGAGTCGGCGCTGTCGCCGTCGAGGAACTGCAGCGGCAGCACGCCGAGCAGCACCAGGTTGGAGCGGTGGATGCGTTCGAAGGAGCGGGCGAGGACGGCCTTGACGCCGAGCAGCGCCGTCGCCTTGGCCGCCCAGTCGCGGGAGGAGCCCGTGCCGTACTCGCGGCCGGCGACCACCAGAAGCGGGGTGCCGGCGGCGGCGTAGGACCGGGCGGCCTCGTGGACCGGAACCAGGGCGCCCTGCCGTGTGAAGTCCGGCGTGACCGCTCCGGTCGCGCCGGGGGCGAGGCGGTTGTCCAGCCGGGGGTTGGCGAAGCCGCCGCGCACCATCACCTCGTAGTTCCCGCGGCGAGAGGCGTAGGTGTTGAGATCGGATTCGCCGTGCGCTGCGAGGTGGCGTCCCGCCGGGCTGGAGGCGGGGATGCGGCCGGCCGGGCTGATGTGGTCGGTGGTCACCGAGTCGCCGAGCAGCACCAGGGCTCGGGCGCCGGTGATGTCGCGCGGCTCGGGCACCTCCTCGTCCACGCCGTCGAGGAACGGCGGACGGCGCAGATAGGTGGAGCCGGCGGGCCATGGGAACAGGTCGCCGTCCGCGGCGGGTACGGCCGCCCAGCGCGCGTCACCGTCCCAGATCCGCTCGTAGGCGCGGGTGAACAGCTCGGGCACCAGGTGGGCGCTGACCACCTCGTCCACCTCGGCGTCGCTAGGCCACAGGTCGGCGAGGTGCACCGGGAGGCCGTCGCTGTCCGTGCCGAGCGGGTCCTTGGCCATGTCGTGGGTGACGGAGCCGGCCAGCGCGTAGGCGACGACCAGCGGGGGCGAGGCGAGGAAGTTCATCGAGACGTCGTTGTTGATGCGTCCGTCGAAGTTTCGATTGCCGGACAGCACGGAGGCGACGACCACGTCCCGCTCGGCGACGGCCTCGGCGGCCTGCGGCAGCAGCGGTCCCGAGTTGCCGATGCAGGTCATGCAGCCGTAACCGACGAGCTGGAAGCCGAGTTCGTCCAGCGGCTTCGTCAGACCGGCGCGGTCGAGGTAGTCGGTGACGGTGCGCGAGCCGGGCGCAAGGCTGGTCTTCACCCACGGCTTGACGGTCAGACCGCGGGCGCGAGCGTTGCGCGCGAGCAGGCCGGCGGCGACCATCACGTGCGGGTTCGAGGTGTTGGTGCAGGAGGTGAGGGAGGCGATGGCCACGGCCCCGTCGCGAACCTGGCCGTCGCCGACGCCGCCGGCCCTCGGCCGCGTGCGGCGGCCGGCGGTCAGGGCCCTGACCGCCTCGGCCGCGCCCGCCGGGACCTCGGCAAGCGGCAGGCGGTCCTGCGGGCGGCGCGGTCCGGCGAGGGACGCCGACACCTCTGACAGGTCGATGGTGAGGTGCTCGTCGAAACGCGGGCGGTGGCCGGGCTCGTGCCACAAGCCCTGCTCCTTGGCGTACGTCTCCACGGCCGTGCGGTGGTCCTCGGGACGGCCGGTCAGCCGCAGGTAGTCCAGCGTGGCACGGTCCACGGGGAACAGCGCGGTCGTCGCGCCGTACTCCGGGCTCATGTTGGAGATCGTCGCCCGGTGTGCCAGAGGGAGGCGGGCCACCGCGTCGCCGGTGAACTCGACGAACTTGCCGACCACACCGTGCTCCCGCAGGGTCTGGACCACGGTGAGCACCAGGTCCGTCGCCGTGACACCGAGGCCGAGCTCGCCGATCAGCTCGACCCCCACCACGGGCGGTACGGAAATGCTGAGCGGCTGCCCGAGCAGGGCGATTTCGGCCTCGACGCCGCCGATCCCCCACGCCAGCACGCCGAGAGCGCTGACCATGGTGGTGTGCGAGTCGGTGCCCGCGCAGGTGTCGGGGAAGGCCCAGCCGTCCCGCCGCTCCACCACGCCGGCCAGGAACTCCAGATTGACCTGGTGCATGATGCCGGCACCCGGGGGGACGATGTGCAGGTCTCCCAGGCGCTCGCCCCACTTCAGGAAGCGGTAGCGCTCCGCGTTGCGGGCGTACTCCCGCTCGACGTTCAGCCGGAGCGCGTCCGGGCGGCCGGAGACCTCGGCGGCGATGGAGTGGTCCACCGTCAGATGGCTGGGGATACGCGGGCGGACCCGGCGGGGATCGCCGCCGGCTGCCGCGACCGCGTCGCGCAGCGCGGCGAGGTCCGTGAGTACGGGGACGCCGTTGGTGTCGTGCAGCAGCACGCGCGACGGGGAGAACGGTACGTCCCCGCCGGCCTCCCCGCGTACCAGCTTCTCGATGTGCTCCGCCGTCACCACATGCCCGTCCTCGTGGCGGAGCAGGTTCTCCAGCAGGATCTTGTGGCTCATCGGCAGCCGATCCGAGCCGGGGACGGCATCCAGCCGGTGCACCGTGAAGCCCTCATCGGCCAGCTCGAGCCGTGTGAGGCTGCCGAAGCTGTTCAACGACCCTGTACGCATCATGCCCCTCCTTGAATAGCCTATAAGCTATATGAATCTTGGGCCGACACCAAGCGGCCCCGGACCGGGCGCGGTCCGGGGCCGGGAGCATTGCGGGAATGGATGCGTCCGGGGCCTGGCGGCTAGCGGGACGTCGGCGACGCCGGGGCGACCACGGCGGCCGAGCCGTCCGAGCGCGGGTCGCTGCCCGCGCCCAGCGTGCCGTCCTCATCGACAGACACGACGTTGAAGTGGCCCAGGAACTCGGTACGCGAGGGCACCTCGCGCACCGGGAAGCCGTCGTCCGCCAGCTGCTGGACCGTGCCGCGCGCCACATCGGCCTCGTGGTGGACGGTGTCGGAGGGGTCGCCAGGACGCCGCGGACCGACCACGAACCGGGGTGCGTCCACCGCCTCCTGCGGGGAGCGCCCGTCCATCAGGCCGAGCAGCACCTGGGCGTGGATCTGCGGCTGTCCGTGGCCGCCCATCGTGGAGTTGACCCACCGCAGGCGCTCGCCGCGGGTGACCAGCACGGGCATCAGCGTGTGCTTGGGGCGCTTGCCGGGGCGCAGCACGTTGGGCGAGGCAGGGTCGAGGGAGAAGCCGGTGCCGCGGTTTTGCAGGAGGATGCCTGTCGTGGGCTCCAGCACGGCGGCGCCGAAGCTGCCGTACACGCTCTGGATGAGTGAGACGGCCCAGCCGTGCGAGTCGGCCGCGGCGATGCCGATGGTGTCGCCGCGGGCCAGGGAGGGCGCGGCGACCGGTTCGGCGGACCGGGGCGCGCGGGCGCGGATGCGTTCCAGCACCGCGTCGAAGCCGTCGTGCTCGACATCGCCGGTGGCGAAGTCGGGGTCGGCCAGGAGGATGTCGCGCACCTGGGTGCCGTCGTGGAAGAGGCGGGCGAGGACGTCGGCGGGTACCCGGCCCGGGGCGCCGTCCAGGCCGAGCGCCGTGAGCGCGCGTACCGTGCGCAGCAGGGCGAAGCCCTGGGTGTTGGGCGGGCTGGTGTACACCCGCAGGTCACCGAGGGGCGCGGAGAGGGCGTCCACGGTGCGGGCCGCGTAGCCGGCGAGGTCCTCGGTCGTCATGGGGCAGCCCAGGTCCCGCAGGCCCTGGGCGAGAGCGGCGCCGACCGGGCCGCCGTACAGCGCGCCGGGCCCGTCCGCTGCGATCTGTTCGAGGGTTCGGGCGAGCCGCTCCTGCACCAGGGTCCGTCCCTGGCCGGGGAAATCGCCGCCGGGCGCGAAGACCCGCTGCGCGCCGGTGTCCTTCGTGAGCCGCTCGGGGGCGGCGGCGAAGGCGGCGGCCAGCGAGCCGGAGACCGGGAACCCGTCGGCGGCGTACGTGACGGCGGCCTTGAAGTGGTCCGGCCAGTCGAGTGCGGCGCCGCGCCGGTGCAACTCCTCCCAGCCGCGCACCGAGCCCGGCACGGTGACGGTGTCCGGGCCCTTTGAGGGCAACTTGGCGCCGTGCCGGGCGCGCATCTCCTCCAGCGAGCGGGCGGCGGGCGCGGTCCCGGTCGCGTTGACGCAGGTGATCGTGTTCTTCGGATCGCGGATCAGCGCCACGAGGTCGCCTCCGACGGAGGTGTTGTGCGGATAGACCACGGTGAGTACGGCGGCCGCGGCCAGCGCCGCGTCGACCGCGGTGCCTCCCGCGTGGTACGCCTGCTCTCCCGCCTCGGTGGCGAGGTGGTGCGGGGTGGCGATCGCGCCGTGTGTCGTTGCCAAGGTAGCTCCTCAACCAGATGGGCGGGCGGCGTGGCAGCGCGGGTAATGTAGCAGCCACGACGAAAAGGAAGAAGATTGATATGGATGCGTCAGAGGCGCCGGAGAAGAGCTCCCTCGCGAGCCGCGTCAACCACGAGTGGAGCCGTCTGAGCAAGGCGGAGCGGGTCGTGGCACGCCATCTCGCCGCCTCACCGCCGGAGCAGATCATGCTCGCCACCGCGAGCGACATCGCCCGGCGCGCCGGCACCAGCGACGCCACCGTCGTGCGCACCGCCCGTCGCCTCGGCTACGCGGGCCTGCCGGATCTGAAGAACTCCCTCGGTGCGCACGCCTCGGCGGGCGGCCCACCCCAGTTGAGTTCCCGCCTGGAGGCCTCCCGGGCGGCCGAGGACCTGGGGGCCACCGCCAGGCAGATCGTCGACGACGCGCTGAGCCGCATCACCCGCTTCGGCGACGGCCTTGACGTGGAGCGGCTGGCCGAGGCGCTGCGGCTGCTCACCGACGCCGCGGAGGTCTTCTGCTACGGCTGGGGGGTCAACGAGATGAGCGCTCGTTACCTCGCCCTCAAGCTTCGCCGGGCCGGCAAGCGCGCCCTGGCATCCGGCGCCACCGGCTTCGCCTTCGCCGACGACCTGCTGGCCCTCACCTCACGGCACACTGTCGTGATCTTCGCACCGGGCCGCCCGCTGCCCGATCTGAGGCTGCTGGTCGCGCAGGCCCGGGCCGCGGGCGCGGGCCTGATCCTGGTCACCGAACAGCCGGAGCAGGAGATCGCCTGCGACGTGGACGTGGTCCTGCGCGAACAGGGCTCGCCCGGCGGCCTGACAGCGGAGCCCCTCTGCTCGCTGCTCATCGCCGACCTGCTGGTCCTCGCCGTCATGGCTGTCGACAAGGACCCCGCCGTCAACACCTACGCGCTGCTGACCCGGCTAAGGAGCGAGATCGTCTCAGGCGAGTGACGCCTGCGGGGCCGGCGCCGCCCTCCCGTG
The DNA here is from genome assembly GCF_000721265.1 of Streptomyces sp. NRRL F-5126. Taxonomy (GTDB): domain Bacteria; phylum Actinomycetota; class Actinomycetes; order Streptomycetales; family Streptomycetaceae; genus Streptomyces. The sequence goes on from NZ_JOFZ01000004.1 coordinate 180,333, forward strand.
TTCCACCCCACCCGCTTTGCTCTGCCGTGATGCGCTCCGGCTAGTTTGTGTGCAGGACAGCACTGGACAGCACTGGACAGCACAGGACAGGTACGCGGGCCCGTGGCGGCGAAGGCGCACGGGAGACGGGAACGGGAGGTCGGGGAGGGTGTCGCTGCGCGGAGGTGATCCAGCCGAGATCGGAGGCTATCCGCTTGAGGCGCGGCTCGGCTCGGGCGGTATGGGCACGGTCTTCCTGGCCCGCATGACGTCGGGGCGGCCCGTCGCGATCAAGCTGATCCACCAGCAGTTCGCGGAGGACGACGAGTTCCGCATCCGCTTCCGGCAGGAGGTGGCGGCGGCGAGGCGGGTGAGCGGCGCGTTCACCGCCGCCGTGGTCGACGCCGCTCCCGAGGCCGAGCAGCCCTGGATGGCGACGACGTACATCGAGGGGGACACGCTCGCCCAGCGCATCACCGCACAGGGCCCACTGGACGGGGAGGAGCTGCGCAGGCTCGCCATCGGGCTGGCCGAGGCGCTGCGGGACATCCACCGGGTGGGGGTCGTCCACCGCGATCTGAAGCCGTCGAACGTCGTGCTCTCGCCCGAGGGCCCGCGCGTCATCGACTTCGGCATCTCGCGCGCCGCCGACCAGCAGACGCTGACGATGACCGGGCGGGTCATCGGCACGCCGCCCTTCATGTCGCCCGAGCAGCTGCAGGCGCCGCGCGGTGTCGGTCCGGGCTCCGACGTCTTCTCGCTCGGGACGCTGCTGGTGTACTCGTCGACGGGCCGCGGGCCCTTCGACGCGGACAGCCCCTACATGACGGCCTACCAGGTGGTGCACGAGGAGCCGTCGCTCGGCTCCGTGCCGGCGGCCCTGCGCTCCGTCGTCGAGGCGTGCCTGGACAAGGAGCCCGGGCGGCGCCCCTCGGCCGACGAACTCCTCGTGCTGCTGCGGGACCTCCCGGCCGACCTGGGCGCGGGCGGCACGGACGGGGCGGGCGCGAACGGGCCCGGCGCCGGCCGCACCCGGGACATGGTCACCCAGCACCACGTCGCGATGCCCGACACCGCGGCGGCAGGCCCTCCCGCGGGCACGGACACGGCAAGCGGCAGGGCCCCCGGCGGCCGGTTGCGCCGCCGCTGGCGGCCCGCGCTCGCCGTCGCGGTCGCGGTCGCGGCGATCGGCGGCGGCGTCGCCGCGCTGCGGACGGGCGGCTTCGACGGGCACGGCGACGGCGGGAAGGGCAGCGGCGTCGCGGCGCCGAGCGCCGCGCTCCCCGCCGGCTTCGCGCCGTGGCAGGAGACCGTGAAGGGCGGCCGCCCGGACATCCCCGACGAACTGCGCTGCGTCGCGCGCCTCGATGCGCTGTTCTGCGGGGGCGGCAGTGTCGTGGCGACCCGCATCAGCGCACGGGACGGTTCGCGCGCGTGGACGGTGAAGAGCCCGGGCGTTCCCGTCGAGGGCATGCACATGGTGGGCGCCACAGGCGACACCGTGCTCGGTTACCGCTTCGCCGCCGAGCACGCCCCGCAGGGCCCTCCCCGCGAGGTGGTGGCGCTCGACGCGCGCACGGGCAGGCAGCTGTGGTCCGTGCCGTTCGGCAACCAGTCGCAGGCCGTCACCGGGCGGAGTGAGGACGCCGTCGTGGCCGGCTCCGACGTCGTGACGGTCGACGCGTCCAACTCGCGCTTGGAGGACCGGCACGCGCACAGCGGTGCGGTCGTCTGGACCACGCCGTTCCCCGCGGGTGAGCAGTGCGCTCCCGTCGTGGCGGGGGCGCGGCTGCTGGCGATGTGCGCGACGAGCCAGGAAGTCGACTCCGTCGACGTGCGCCACGCCACCATCCGCACGGTCGACCGCGCCTCGGGAAAGCTGGGCAGGCCGATCGCGGTCGACGGCTCGCTCGTGCCGATGGGCGTCGCGGGAGGCCGGCTCGTGCTCCTGCGGGAGCATTACGAGGGGACGGCGCTCACCGGATACGACGGGGTGGTCCGGGTCGACCCGGCCTCCAGGAAGGTCACGTACTCCCGGCTGGCCAGGACGTACGCGGGAACGCCCGGCATGGCGAACGGTACCGTCTACGTGAGCGGGCACGCCGGCCTCATCACGGCGTTCGACCCGGCGACCGGCCGTGAGAAGTGGTCGCGGCAGACGGGCGTGGAGGGCGCGTCGGGCCCCACCGCGGGCGCCGGCGCGCTGTACTTCAGCTCGGCCACCGGCCGGGTCGTCGCCCTTTCGCCGCGCACCGGCAAGCAGCTGTGGACGACGATCCCGAAGGCCGACGGCCCGACCGGCGAGCAGGGAGCAGGACCGCGCGTGACCGTCGCGGGGCGCGCGGTGGTCGTGGCCGCGGCCGACAACACACTGTTCGCCTTCGACACGCAGAAGCCGCCGAAGGTGGGCTGACGCCGGTCCTACCGGTATGGAGGCCGTCGCCGGTCATCTGCCCCGGGACTCGAACGTCCGCGTGGTTGCCCCTTCGCACCTGCCGCGTCTGCCCTTCAGCGGTACGCCAGTGCCCCGACGCTCCTTGCGCGAGGGGCTCGTGGCGGGCGAGGCTGAACATTTGCGATCGGAGGGGTGTTTGATGCACGCGAAGGACCGGAAGCCGAAAGCGGTGCAGCGGAAGGCCGCACCGGCGCCAGGCCGCGGCACATCCGCCGACGTCGCCGGCACGCACCGTCCCGTCGGTGCCGGCGCCCACAGCCCCCAAACCCTCCGGACCCTCCAGCGCAGCGCGGGCAACGCGGCGGTCGTCCGCTCGATCGAGCAGAATGCCGCGCGGCAGCCGGGGCAGGCAGGCGGCCCCGGCTCGGCACTCCCCGTCCAGCGGGCGCCGAAGGGCCCGTTCATGCAGGGCTACGACCGCCCGGGCATCTCCAACGCGGCGACCGAGGAGATGCTGAGTTACCAAGGAGCGGACGGCGCGCCGTCCTCACCGCGGGCGGAGCAGCGTCTGAAGGAACTCAAGGGCGACAACCAGTTCGACACCGCGCTCGCCGCCAACTGGAAGGCGGGCAAGCGCACGGGCCAGACGCAGAGCGGTGTCCCCATCTCGCGAAACCACCGGCTGTCGGACCACTATGTCGGTCACGTCATGGAGAACGCCGCCGCGGCCCGGCGCAAGGCCGGCAACGACGGGTTGCGCGTAGTGGAGATCGACACCGCGGTGAAGCAGTTCGTCACCGCGTGCGCTCCGTCCGGATCGGTCGACCACATCATGGACGAGTTCGGCCGGCTCTCCGGGGGGAACTTCAGAGACGTCGTCGGTGCGGCCTCGAACAACGGCCGGAACCTGCGAGCGGGCCACTCCCGTGAGAACTCCACCATCCAGGAGCACTTCGACCCGGGCATCATCGTGGGCGGCACCGCGACGCCCATCACCAAATCCATCATGGAAGCCGTGAACAATCTGGCTGCCAAAAAGGTCATCGAGAAGTCGTTGGCGGAAGAAGCGCTTCAGCCCTACCGGGGCTGGACCTCCTCCGACGTCCGGGAACGCGCCTGACCGTCAAGAGCACGTGACCCGTGGGCGAGAACCCGCCCCCGGCCGGCGAGTACCGGTCCGTGGGCGGGTCCGTCAGCGGGTACGGCTACGGCGCCTACGCGACGTCCGCGCTGTCCACCAGGGCCACGCGGTGGTTGTACTGGATCGTCCAGAACTTCTGCGACCCGGTGACGTGCTTGTCGCCCGTCACGAAGAAGTCGTCCGAGCTGACCGGCGGCTGCGTCGCCACGTACGCCTGGCCCGCGGGGAAGGAGTACACGGTCAGCGGCTTCTCGGTCGACGGGGAGAGGCCCGAGGGGTACTCCGAGGCCTTCGGGTAGCCGGAACCGTAGAGCGCGGCGCTGTCACCGGTCGGCTTGACGATGGTCGCGCCGTGCGCCGGCATGGTGTTGCGGCCGCCCGGGTTGTAGAACCACACCTTCGACCCGCTGAACCAGATCGCGGTCCAGTCGCCGCTGACCTCGGCCACCACGAACTGCTGCCCGTCCTCGACGGTGCTTCCCCAGTCGTTGATCTCGTCCGTGCCCTTGCCGTCGGAACCCGGGTGCACGGCCGGGTCCGCGAAGAGCGGCGCCTTGGCGTCAGGTGCGGTGCGCACGGGAACGAAGTTGGCCGGCTCGGTGCGGTCGGTGCAGGCGGTGGTCTTGCCGCTGGGGTCCTCGGCCGGGCAGACGTGCACGGTCTGCTTGTTGCCGTCAAAAGGCGGTGTGATCGTCACCGCGGAACCCACCTCGGGGGTGCGCCCCGTCCGTGTGCCGTAGCCCGCGCCGACCATGCCCATGAAGCGCGACCAGTCCCAGTACGGGCCCGGGTCCCAGTGCATGCCCGCCACGTAACTGTCCAGCGGACCCGGCACGTTGTCGTGGCCGATGATGTGCTCGCGGTCCAGCGGGATGTCGTACTTCGCCGCCAGGTACTTCACCAGCTCGGCGGTCGCCCGGTACTGCGTCTGCGGGTACCAGCTCGCACCCTGGGCGGCGAAGCCCTCGTGCTCGATGCCGATCGAGTGCATGTTGAACCAGTAGTTGCCCGCGTGGTACGAGATGTCCTTGTCGGGCGTCATCTGCGTGACGGCGCCGTCCGACGCGCGCATCACGTAATGCGCCGAGTCGGCTCCGCCGTTCTTCTGGAACGTGTCGATCGCCGCCTGGTACGACGACTCCGTGTCGTGGATGACGATGTACTTGATGTCGACACCGTCGCCGGGCCGGTTCGCGACCTGGCCCGCGGAGGCGGCCGCCGGCAGGTACGTGCAGTCCACGGTGGTGGGGCACTCGGGCGTGACGGTGGACTTGGCCGCCTTCAGCTTCAGCTCGGACAGCTGCCCCGTCGAGGGGCGCACCGACGGCTTGGCCGCCAGCTTCAGGCTCTGCCCGTCCTGCGTCTTGCGGCTGACGCCCGACGTGACGGACTTGAAGACCCGGTCGGCGAACAGGCCGGCGGCCTTCTGATCGGGCGACTGGCTGTAGCGTGCCACCGCGCCGTACCAGGACGCCGCGTCGGACGGGGTGCCGCCCGTCAGCTTCTTCTCGTACGACGCAAGCAGCGCCGCGCCGCCGCGGATGTTGTCGCGGTCGTCCGTGCGCAGGTCCTTCTCGGAGGTGCCCGTGAGCTTCGCCGCCGCTGTCAGCGTGTGCAGGGCGGGGCTCGACGTCAGCGACGCGATGTCACCGCGCCCGGCCGCACCCGCGGCGCCGCCGGACATCATCTTGGCGGTGACGTCCGTCAGGTTCATCGGGCCGTAGCCGCCCGACGTGTTGTACTGGCCGCCGTGCGCGTCCCACAGCGATTCCTGGTAGGAGACGCCGAGGAGGACGTCGAGCGGTACGTGGAACTCCTTCGCCGCGTCCGCGAAGTCCGCCTGTCTGTCCTGCGGACCGGAGTCGCCCGTCAGGGCGGCCTGGGCGGACGGCAGTGCCACCAGACACCCCGCGGCCACCGCGGCTCCCGCCGCTATCCCCACCAGCAATTTGCGCGGCTTCTTCTTGTGTGCAGACTTTCGCAAGGAATTTCCCTCGGTGAAGCGCTTCTTGGTGCGCTGTCAGGCGGCGCCCGGCTCGATGCGGCGCCACCGCGGTCGTGACAACGTCGTCAACGTATCAAGGCGTCCGGGGGAGTCCTGAGGTGGACCGGAACGCCCCGGGACGCCGTGAAACCCCTGCTCACGGACGTCTGACCGGCTCTCTCGCTTGCCGCGACGGGGAGGGCGGCGGCTAACCGGACCCCGTCGTTCGCGGCGTCGCAGCCCGCCCACCCGATGCGGGCACAACAGCCTCACAGGATCTCTCCAACGTGCCGCTGGGTGATCGGCGGCGGTCCCGCGCCGCAGGTCCGGCGCATCGGCCGCGATCTTTCGCCCGCATTCCCCGGCGCAGGTCACCCGTGCCGTACGCAAAGGCAGCGGAGTCAGTGGAATTGATCCGCCCGTTTGTCGGCATACCCGCCAACTCGACTGTGTGCACGGGAATTTGATCTGTTTCTCGGCCTTTGCGGCCGTTAAGGTGACCGCTTGTCAGGTGCACGATTGAACACTACGGGGATGGGATCGATGAGGATTCCTTCAAGCACACCAGGCAACAGAAAACGACGGGGACGGATCGCCGCGCTGCTGGCGGTCCTGTCGCTGCTGACCGTCGCGGCGGCGGGCACGGCCCAGGCGAGCACGGGGAGCGGCGGCCGCTCCGGCGGCGGCGCCACGCTGAGCGACTCGGTCGTCCGCACGATCGACGCGCAGGCCGACGCCGCACGCGCCGGCACGGCGCCGGTGCACGGCAGGCTCGCCCAGGCGCCGCAGTGGGCGAAGACCGCCGCCCACCACCTGCGCACCACCGGCTCAGCACTCATCACCGACGACACCCGGCCGACCACCGGGTCGGGGGAGCCCGCCAGGATCACGGTCCCCGGCGGGGACATGACCGTACGGCAGCTGATGCGCAAGGCGGCCGCCGCACGAGGTCCCGAGGCGTCCGCCACCGCACCCGCGCCGGCGGCCGCGAACGCCGACGACGACATGACCGTCAACGAGTGCGTCAACAACCACGGCGCGTACGGCCGGGGGCAGGGCTACGGCAAGACGCGGTTCGTCTCCTGCCAGGCCCAGCGCCTGCACATGCTGTACGTGGACTGCTGGTGGTTCGGCATCAACTGCCGGGTGAAGGCCGCCGCGGACGTCACCGTCGCCGACATCCGGTACACCGAGAACGCCGGCAAGGGCAGTTCGGGCCGCTACTTCTGGAACTACCAGTTCCTCAGCGGCTTCCACGTGTGGGGCGACCTGAGCAAGCTGAGCCTCACCGTGGACGAGTCCTGCACCGCCCAGACCGTGAGCGGGCACGCCTCCGGACCCTGCACGGGCTCCGACGGCCCGACGACCAAGTCCCTCGCCGCCTGGTACGCCGAGGCCGAGATCTTCGGAGGCATCACCTGGACGGTGCACGACTGGGAGCAGCCGGCATCCGCCGGTTGGGGCCCCGACCGCCTCAGCTACGCCCGCCTGCGGTGGCACTACCGGGTCAAGGGGTCGGAGGTGTCCATCCACCCGGACGGGCCGCCGGCCCAGGTGCGCTGCGACTCCGCCGCCTACCTGAGGGCCGACGCGGGCGAGGGCTGCGTGTTTCCGTGGGTGACGGAGACGATGTGGTTCAGCCTCGCCAAGCAGGGCGGCTCCGCGCAGAACGTGAAGGCCGGTCTCTACTCGCCGGCGTCCACCAAGCCGCCGAAGGCGGGCAAGTCCATCCCGGGACGGCCCGGGACGACCCCGCTGCACCGCACCCGCGACACCACCCAGGTCGACGCACACCGCGCCCAGGCCGTCGCGTCCTGCGACACGTACTTCCCCGGCTACCGTGCCAAGAAGGAGCAGTGCGACGAGTTCCCCTTCGCGTCCACACTGGAAGGGGCCACCCCGGCCCTGAACTACAGCGTGAAGGCGATCTCGCGGAGCGACAACGCGTCCGGCGGCGCGGTCGAGAAGAACTTCTGGACCCTTCGCCGCATCATCGCCGATGACGCCGACAAGGTGAACGACCCGTTCTGGGTCGACGTCAGGGCCTGAGCGCGGTAGACAGGCAGGGGGGGAGCAGCGACTGGTCTCCGCGCGCCGCGGGACGGCGCTGCTGCTCAGCGGCTTGAGCGACCACTATGCCGAGCTGTCCCTGGAGTGCTGGTCGGCCGAGCCCCCCGCCCCCGACCCGGCGCCGTACCCCGCGTGGGAGGCGGTCGCCGAGGCCCCGTTCCGTGCGGCGAGCGGAAGCCTGGAGTCCTCGTCGGGCCTGCTGCTCGAAATGGGCGCCCACCGCCTTGAGGTGGCGCCCGGCACCTACGCGCTCCGCGCCTGGACGGCGGGCGCCGACGCCGCGAACGAGCGCGAGGCGAATGGCGAGTTCATGCCACGCGGCGCGGAGCGCTGGGTCGTCCGGCTGTGGCGGACGGGCGGGGCCTGAGGTCAGACGGCGGGCAACATCTCCGCGACGTACCGGCGCTCTGAAAGCCTGCTGGACTGACGGGCCCGTTGCGGGCAGCGAGCCACGGACAGGTCAGGGGCCAGTAATGCGCCGCCACCCCGTCAGTTCGCCGCGGGTGTAAACGCGGATAGTGATGGTCGCTCGCGAGCCCGGCCAGGCAAGCGCGATGCCGGCGACTCCTCCGGGGTGGGTATGGGCGACTGCTGCGGTGCGAGCCGTGTCCCTGGGGGTGACGGTCACGACAGGGTCAGCGTCACAGTTCCGGGTGATGAGGACGACCGTGGAAGCAACCGCGCCCGTGGGCGCGGGAGGCGGGAGCAGCGAATGCCGGGGAGCCGGGGACACGGTCTCCGTGGAAGGGGGCGAGTGCACGGAGTCGGGCACGAGCGATTCGCGGCCTTCCTGAAGTGTGGTGCCGCAGACGGACAGGCGAGACGGAGGCGGCACTCTGGGCGTGCATCCCGACAAGGCAGTGGTACCGGCGACCAGCGCCGCCGGAACCACCAGGGGTAATCCGGTGCGAATGGACGTGCGAAGCATCCGAGAGGGAGCGCTCATGCCGTTAAGCCATCCTTCACCGGCGGCCCATGGACAACTCTCACCAACATGAGGCGCATCGTAGGGTGTCGGCCGACTTCTTCTCCGTCCGTCGGCGCGATCACGCGCGGCGCGGGGCGATGAGGAAGGCGCGGACGGTCTTGCCGCTGGGCGGGTAGGGGACGGTGTCCCAGTGGTCGGCGAGCGCGGCGACGAGCAGCAGGCCGCGCCCGCCGGGGCACAGCGCATCGGGGGCGGTGCCTGTCTCGGGCGGCCGCGGATGGCGGTCGCCGCGCGCGTCGGTGACGTCCACGCGCAGGCGGCCGCGCGGCGGGTCGAAGACGAGTCCGAGCCGGAAGTCGCGGCCGTTCGCGCGGCCGTGCAGTACGGCGTTCGCGGCGAGTTCCCCGACCACGAGTTCGGCACGCTCCGTGAGGTCCGGGGCCGCGTCCCATGCGTGCAGCTCGGTCACGGTCAGCAGCCGGGCGAGCCGGGCGCCGCGCCGCGTCGATGACAGCAGCTGGGAGAAGGTCCGGGCGGGGACGGGGGCGAGGGGCGCGACCTGGTTCATGGGGCCAGCGTGGCCGCCGGGGCGGGGCAGCGCGAGCGGTTCGGTCCGTACGCTGAGTCAGCGTACGGGCACGGACGGTGGACGGTACGCGGTGTTTCCGTCACGCTGAGTCCCGAGCGCGAGGACCGCGACGACCCGTCGCGGAGCGCGAACCGGGAGAGGGGCGGGCGGGAATGGGCGACGTCGAGGGGGTCGTTACGGGGGCAGCGGCGGGCGCGGGGAGTGCGGGCAGCGCCGGCGGGACGGTGGCAGGCGCGGCGGCGCCGACCGCACCGGCGGGCGCGGGCGCACCGGCGGGGGAGTGGGAGCGCGAGCCCCACCCGTCGGACAGTCTGCGCACGTTCGGCGCGGTCGTCCAGGCGCTCCGCGAACACGCGGGGCTCAGCCGAGTCGACCTCGGCGCCCGGGTCCAGTACTCCAAGCACACGGTCGAGTCGGTGGAGTTGGGCCGCCGCATGCCGGACGAGGCGTTCGTGGAACGCGCGGAGGAGGCGCTCGGCAACACGGGCGCGCTGCGGAGGGCGTCCCGGCACCTCAGCCGTGGCGAGGCCGGGTTCGCTGCCTGGTTCCGTCGGTGGGCCCGGCTGGAGAGGGAGGCGATCAGCCTGTGCACGTACGAGTGCCGGCTGGTGCCGGGGCTGTTGCAGTCGGAGGGCTACGCGCGGACGGTGTTCGAGGGCACGATCCCGCTGCGGACGGACGAGGAGCTGGAGGCGCAGCTCGCGGCCCGGATGGAGCGTCAGGCGATGATGCGCGAGCGGCCGAGGGTGCCGTTCAGCTTCATCGTCGAAGAGCACGTGTTCCGGCGCCGGTTCGGGGACGCTCGGGCGATGCGGGAGCTGTTCGACCACGTCCTGGAGCGCAGCGCGCCGCGCAACGTCACGTTGCAGGTGGTGCCGTCGGGGGCCGGGTTGCATGCGTGCCTGGACGGGCCGGTGCAGGTGCTGGAGACGGCGGAGGGGCGGCGGCTCGGGTACTCCGAAGGCCAGGAGAACGGGCGGCTGATCTCCGACGTGAAAGTGGTGAGTGTGCTCTGCCAGCGCTATGACACACTGCGTTCGCAGGCCCTGAACCCCAAGGAATCCCGGGCCTTGCTGGAGCGAATGCGAGGAGAGGCATGAGCATGGGTACGGGAGAACTCGCCTGGTTCAAGTCCAGCTACAGCGGCAGCCAGGGTGACAGCTGCGTGGAGGTCGCGCTCGGCGAACGGTCCGTTCACGTACGGGACTCCAAGGACGTGACTCTCCCGGCCTTCGCCGTGGGCGAGGAGAGCTGGGGGCAGTTCGTGCGGTTCGCGTCCGCCGGCTGAACCGACCGGGTCGGGCCCGAGAGCGGAAGCCGCTCTCGGGCCCGACCCGCATGTGCGGGTAACGATATGTGAGCATCGTGATACCGTCTGTTGCGACAAACTCAATAGATGACCCCGAAGCGCACCAACGCTCCGGGGTCGGGCACAAGGAGCCAACACTCCCCATGCACATTCATCGTAGCCGCCCCACGCGCGGCTTCACTGTCCTACCCAACGCGTTGTTGCAGGACCGACGGTTGTCGTACACCGCCCGGGGCCTGCTCGCCGACCTCCTGTCGCGCCCGGACGGCTGGCGCGAGGATGGCCGCAAGATGGCCGACACGAGCCCGCAGGGCCGCCTCGCCGTGGCGAAGGCGCTGCGCGAACTGGCCGCGTTCGGCTACTACCTCGTCGAACGCGTGCGCCACGCGGACGGCACGTTCAGCAGTCAGGTCCATGTCTTCGACGTGCCCGGGGGTGCCGGGGCGGTCGCGCCGGGTGCCGTGGACCCGGGTCCCGGTCGACCGGCTGCCGACGGCGCGGACGCCCACCCCGTAAATACCCCGGAGAAAGAACCCACCCTCCCGCGTCAGCGCGTAGGTCGGCGCGCAGCGCGCGACGCCGCGTTGCACGCCGGGGCGGGCGGCAGGGAGTCGAGCTCCGCACTCACCGCCGAACCGCCGGACGCGGGGACGGGCGAAGCCGCAGCCCTCCTCCATCGCGTGACAGCGCCGGAGCCACGCCTGCGCCTGGGCGCGGTCGAGGCGGCGGCACTCGCCCCGCTGGTCACGCCCTGGCTGGACCGGGGCTACGGCCCCCGTGAGCTGGCCCACGCCCTCCTGGACGGCCTGCCTGGCCGGATCCACAGCGCCTCCGCCCTCCTGCGCGACCGCCTCACCCGCAAACTCCCACCGGCCGCGGAGCCACCCGCCCCGCCACGGGCCCCGCGCCCGCACGAGTGCACGGAGTGCGGTCGGCCAACGGCCCACGAAGGCATGTGCGGCCTCTGCGAGAACCTGAACGCGCCGCTCCCGGCCGCGCCGTCCGAGCACGCCACCGCGGCCACCCGGGGCCGGGCGCTGGTGCGCGCCTTCCTTGAGAGCAGTGCTCTCGATTGCGACATCCCGCTTCCCGGAGGAGCCTGACTGCCCGGCGTCAGGAACGTAGGCTGCGCAGGCCAGCGCGGATTTCATTGACCAGGATTTCGGGCTGTTCCAGGGCGGCGAAGTGCCCGCCCTTGTCTGCCTCGCCGTAGTGGACCAGATTGCTGTAGGTGTCTTCGATCCAGCTTCGTGGCAGGCGGGGGACATCCTTCGGGAACACGGTCACCGCGACCGGAAGCGTCAGCCTGGGGCCGGCGAAACTGGCCGCCTTGTTCTCCCAGTAGATCCGTCCTGACGACGCCGCGCTGTTCGTGAACCAGTAGAGGGAGATCGCATCGAGCATGTCGTCCCTGCTGAGGGCGTCCTCGGCGAGTCCGTGGTTGTCGGTCTTGGACTGGAACTTCTCGTAGATCCAGGCTGCCTGACCAGCAGGGGAGTCCGCCAGGGCGAATCCCACCGTCTCCGGCTTCGTGCCCTGGAGGTGGTTCGAGCCCCCGAGTCCGCCGGTGTAGAGGGCGAGACTCTCCACGGCCTGGCGCTCTTCGGGCGACAAGGTGTCGGGAATCTGTGCGGGGAAGGCGAACTGGGTGTTCAGATGAATTCCCACAAGCCCCTCAGGTTCCATGGCGCCGAGGGCGGTGGTGACGGCGCCACCCCAATCACCGCCCTGCGCGGCCCACTTCGCGTAGCCGAGACGCCCCATCAGCTCCACCCACGCGCTCGCGATGCGGGACGCGTTCCACCCGGTCTCCGTGGGCTTCTGAGAGAACCCGAACCCGGGGAGTGAGGGGACGACGACGTCGAACGAATCGGCCGCTTCTCCTCCGTACGCGACCGGATCGGTCAGGGGGCCGATCAGCTTCAGGAAGTCGAGGATCGAGCCCGGCCATCCGTGCGTGAGCAGCAGCGGCATCGCGTCGGGGTTCTTGGACCTGACGTGGATGAAGTGGATGTCCAGCCCGTCGATCTCGGTCAGGAACTGGGGGAAGCGATTGAGCTCGGACGCGAGGCGCCGCCAGTCGTAGCCGCGCTCCCAGTACTCGACCAGGGCCCTGGCGTTCTCCACGCGAACCCCTTGCGACCAGTCGCCCACCGTCTCGGGATCCGGCCATCGCGTTCTGGCCAGCCGCTGCTTCACGTCGGCGATCTCCGCCTGCGGGATCGAGACGGTGAACGGGCGGACGGGGGCCGACGTCGGCGTCATCGGTGCGGTCATGGCCATCTCCTCTTGAGTAAGTTGCACACCCATGTGCAATCTACTGCGTTGCACATGGGTGTGCAACAATGGCGCCGTGCCTGCCGAGTCCCCCCGTACGCGCTCGATGAACGAGAAGCGCGACCGCATCCTCGACGTCGCCCTCGACGTGCTGGGGGAGAACCCCGACGCCGGAATGGGCGACATCGCCTCGGCCGCCGGCGTCGTCCGCCGCACGGTCTACGGGCACTTCCCCTCGCGCCTCGACCTGGTTCGTACGCTCACGGAACGGGCCGTCGCCGAGATGACGGCGGTGCTCACCGACGTCAACGCCTCCGAGGCGCGGGCGGATGCGGCGTGGGCTGCATTCGTCGCCCGCGTCTGGCCGGTGGCGCACCGGTACCGGGTGCTGCTGGCGCTGCGCCGTGGCGAGTACGGCGAGGCGATCCACGGCCTGCTCGGGCCGGTCGACGACCTCCTCGCCGACCTCGTGCGACGGGGCCAGGGCAGTGATGTGTTCGCGCAGCACCTCCCGGCGGGCATCCTGAGCCAGATCGCCTACGGCGTCGTGTTCGCCGTCGCGGACGGCGCCCGCTCGAACGGGGCTCTCGGCGCCCGGGCTGCGACGATCACGAGCCTGCTGATGCTGGGAGTGCCCGAGGCGCGCGCGATCGCTCTCGTGGACGGCCGGCGCTGACCCGCAGCGCCCAGCCAAGGGTGCCTGCCACTCGGCGATGCCGCTTGCGGACAGTCGACTCCCGGTGCTTTTCCACCTCTTGACGATCAGATGGGGACGCCCATAACGTCTTGAGACGCACCAGACGGCATAGCGTGACCGCTCGATTACCGGAGTTGGTTGGAGATGGCGGGAAAGAAGGCGATTCGCCGAGGGTGGCGAACAAGCGCGCCGACCGCCTGCCGCCTCGCCGTTCTCGCGATGTGCGGGCCGCGCACGTGACGCGCTCGGTGGTCTCCAACCGGCGAACCGGCCGCGACGGCGTCGCTGACAACGTTGTCGGAAGCGGTCGCGCGGCACGGTCACCGTTACTCATGCGCTGACCGGCCGTCCCCACCCACGTCACGGAGGATTCGTGCGCACCAAACGACCAAGACGCCGATTGGCCATGCTTCTGGCCGCGGGCCTCGGCCTCGCGGCATTCGCCGTGCCGCCGTCCGCCAGCGCGGCCGACGACGCCCCCGCGGGCCCGCACGGCCTCAAGGGCGAGTACTACACGCAATCCGCCCCAGGAGCCTTCGACTTCCACACGCTCAAGGCCACCGGGTTCGACCCGAACATCGACTTCGACAGCCTGGAGTCCAGGCTGCAGACGGCCACCGGCCAGTCCGACGACGACACCGTCCGCTGGACGGGCGAGGTCGTCCCGGAGAAGTCCGGCGCGACGACGTTCTCCATCACCGGCGACAACGGCTTCCGGCTCTGGGTCGACGGCAAGCTCGCCATCGACCACTGGGTCGACGACTGGGACAACGAGCAGACCTCGCAGCCCGTCAACCTGACGGCGGGCAAGGCCTACGACATCAAGGTCGAGTACTTCGAGCACTTCGGCGGCTCCAACCTCCACCTGCGGTGGACCGAGCCCGGTGAGGCCAAGGAGGCCATACCCTCCTCCGCCTTCCGCCTGCCTCCCGACTGGCACTACGACGGCGCGATCTCCACGTCCGTCCTCAAGGACGGCCGCACCCTCAAGCTGGACTTCGCCCAGGCCCTCGCGGCCCCGCCGGCCGGCCTCCTCGACCACTTGCAGGCCGTCATCGGCGGTGCCAAGTGGCCGCTGAGCACGGTGAAGGCCGACCCGGCCGACCCGCGCTCCCTCCTCGTCGGACTCAAGGAGCCGGTCGTCGGCAAGAAGGGCGGCGGCGCCTCCGGGCAGGCCGACGTCACCTACGACGGCGAAGGCGGCCTGACCGGCGCCGACGGCACGGCGGTCGGCCACTTCTGGAGCAGCGGCCCGAACGGGTCCGAGTACGAGCTGTCCACCAAGTGGGCGGCCGACGTCAGCCCGTCCAATGCCCACCCCGAGTACCCCAGGCCCCAGCTCACCCGCGGCGCCTGGCAGAACCTCAACGGCGAGTGGCAGTTCTCCGCGGCCAAGGCGGGCGAGCAGCCGCCGGTCGGCAAGCGCCTCGACGACAAGATCCTCGTGCCGTACCCGGTGGAGTCGCAGCTCTCCGGCGTGGAGAAGCACGAGGACCGCATGTGGTACCGCCGGACCTTCACCGTGCCGAGGAGCTGGCACGTCAGCAAGGCCCACGGCAAGCGCCTCGAATTGAACTTCGGCGCCGTGGACTGGCAGGCCGAGGTGTACGTCAACGGCCACAAGGTCGCCGAACACAAGGGCGGCTACGACAAGTTCAGCGCGGACATCACCGACGCGCTGAAGCCCGGACGCACCCAGGAGCTGATCGTCGGCGTCTACGACCCGACCGACGAGGCCGGCGGTCCCGACCAGCCGGTGGGCAAGCAGCGCACCGACCCGAGCGGCATCTGGTACACGCCGTCCTCCGGCATCTGGCAGACGGTGTGGATGGAGCCGGTGGCCGCGGACCACGTCGGATCGCTGAAGATCACCCCGGACGTCAAGGACGGCCGGGCCACGGTCGAGGCCGAGGGCGTGCGCGACGGCGTGCCGATCACGGCGACGGCGTACAACGGCAAGCGCCCGGTCGCGACGGCCCGCGGGCGCACCGGCGAACCGCTGACCCTGAAGATCAACAAGGCGCATCTGTGGTCGCCCGACGACCCGTTCCTGTACAACCTCAAGGTGCGCGTCGGGCACGACCGTGTCGGCAGCTACTTCGGTATGCGCTCCATCGCCGTCAAGAACGTGAACGGCACGCCGCGCACGATGCTCAACGGCAAGCCCATCTTCATGATGGCCACGCTCGACCAGGGCTTCTGGCCCGACGGCCTGTACACGGCGCCGACGGACGACGCCCTGGCCTACGACCTGAAGATGCACAAGGCGATGGGCTTCAACTCGGTGCGCAAGCACATCAAGGTGGAACCCGACCGCTGGTTCTACTGGGCGGACAAGCTCGGCCTGCTCGTCTGGCAGGACATGCCGGCCATGAGCAGGACGCCCGACACGGCCGCGCAGCGCACCGAGTACGAGCACGAGATGAAGCAGATGATCGACCAGCACATCAGCCACCCCTCGGTCATCATGTGGGTCACGTTCAACGAGGGCTGGGGCCAGTACGACGTCGGCCGCATCGCCCAGCAGGCCAAGTCGTGGGACCCCACCCGCCTCGTCAACAACATGTCCGGCGTCAACCTGGGCACGGACGGCGGGGCCGGCGACATCATCGACGAACACGGCTACCCGAGCCCGGCACTGCCGCCGAGCCCTGACGGCAAGCGCGCTCTGGTCAGCGGTGAGTACGGCGGGCTCGGACTCGCCGTGCCCGGGCACTCCTGGGCCGTCCAGCAGTCGTACGTGGACGTCGACTCGGCCGCCTACACGGACGACTACCTGGAGAAGCTCGGCGAGGTGCGCAAGCTGGCCTGCCAGGGCGACAACGGAGCCGTGTACACGCAGATCACGGACGTCGAGGGCGAGCTCAACGGCCTGATGACGTACGACAGGAAGGTCGTCAAGCCGGACGTGAAGCGGGTGAGGGCGGCGCAGCAGGCGCTGATCCGCGACGCGTCGCAGCCGACCGTGGCCGGCTGCCCCGCCGGCTGAGGCAGTACCGCACGGCACGCTCCGGGCCCCCGCGCGGCACCACCGCGCGGGGGCCCGGAGTCGTCCTCGGCACCATCCCATCCGGTCCAACCAGTTGACCAGTCGGCTCCGTGGGTCCACCATGACGGCCATGCCCCAGCCACCCATACGGCGCGAGGCCGTCTCCGACCAGGTCTACGCACGCCTGCGCGACAGGATCGTCGGCGGCGAGCTGCCGCCGGGCTCCGCGCTCACCGCCGAACGCGACCTGGCTGCCGAGTTCCAGGTGAACCGGCACGCCGTCCGCGAGGCCGTCAAACGTCTCCAGCAGGCACGCCTTGTCGAGGTCAGCCAGGGCGGCAGGACACTCGTCCTCGACTGGCGCCGCACCGCGGGGCTCGACCTCGCGGTGGGCATCGCCGCCATCGGCGCGGGCCCCACCCCCGCCGAACTCGTACGCGACGCGATGGAGATGCGCGCGTGCATCGGCGCGGACGCCGCCCGCCTGTGCGCGACGAGATGCCCGGAACCCGTCGCCGCCGCGATCGTCGAGACCGCGGGCCGCTACGCGAACGCGGGCCCCGACCTGCCGGAGCTCGACACCGCCGACGTGGCCTGGTGGCGGCTGATCGTCGAGGGCTCGGGCAACCTCGCCTACCTGCTGGCGTTCAACAGCCTGGTGGGCGGCGCCATCCCGGCCGCCGACGTCCCCGAGGACCTGCGCACCGCCGAACTCCTCGACGTGGACGCCCACGTGCGCCTCGCCGGACACATCGCCGCGCGCGAGGCCGCGGCCGCCGAGCGCCTGGCGCGTGAACTCCTGACCCGCAGTGTGCCCGCGGCAACCGCCAAGGAGGTGCGGTGACATGATCCCTGCCGTGATCTACGCCATACCCGCGTTCGTGCTGCTCGTGGTGGTGGAGGCGCTCTCGTACCGCTTCCTGCCGGACGACGACGAGCGCGGCTACGAGGTGCGCGACACCGCGACCAGCCTGTCCATGGGCGCGGGCAGCCAGGTCATCGGCGTGCCGTGGAAGGCCGTGACGGTCGTCCTGTACGCGGGCCTGTACGCCGTCTCCCCGTGGCACCTGCCGGCCTCCAGCGGCTGGACGTGGCTGCTGCTGTTCTTCGCGGACGACCTCGCGTACTACGTCTTCCACCGCGCACACCACCGGGTGCGCGTGCTGTGGGCGAGCCACGTGGCCCACCACTCAAGCGTCCACTACAACCTCTCGACGGCGCTGCGGCAGAGCTGGACACCGATGACCACACTGCCGTTCTGGCTGCCCCTGGCGCTGGCCGGCCTGCCGCCCTGGATGATCCTGCTCCAGCAGTCCATCAGCCTCGGCTACCAGTTCTTCCTGCACACCGAACGCGTCGACAAGCTGTGGCGGCCCGTCGAGCTGCTGTTCAACACACCGTCACACCACCGCGTGCACCACGGCTCGAACAACGTCTACCTGGACCGCAACTACGGCGGCATCCTCATCATCTGGGACCGGCTCCTGCGTACCTTCGAACCCGAGGGCGAGCGCGTCGTGTACGGGCTGACGAAGAACATCGCCACGTACAACCCGCTGCGCGTGGCGTTCCACGAGTACGCGGCGGCCTGGCACGACGTACGCTCCGCACGGCGCTGGCGCGACCGCGTCGGCTACCTCTTCCGCCCGCCGGGCTGGGCGCCGGGCGCGGAGGGCTGACACGCCCCCGCGCCCGCGACGCCCGGCCCGTACCGCTCAGTGCTCCTGCGCGGTCGGGCGGACCATGATCTCGTTCACGGCGGCGTGCGGCGGCTGCTCCACCATGAACAGCACCGACCGTGCCACGTCCGCCGGCGCCAGCCACTTCTCCCGCGGCATGGCGCCGCCGGCCGACGACTGCCCGCCCGCCGTCATCTCCGTGCGCACCATGCCGGGCTCCACGATGCCGACGCGCACCCCACGGCCGGTCACCTCGGCGCGCAGCGCCTCGGTGAACGACCCCACCGCGTGCTTCGTCGCCGAGTACACGCTGTTGTGCGGCCGGGGGATGCGCCCGGCCACCGAACCGGTCGTCACCAGGTCGGCGACGCCGCGCGGGCCGCCCGCCGCCGCACTCAGCAGATGCGGCAGGGCACAGCGGGACAGGTGCAGCACGGCCCTGACATTGACGTCCACCATCCTGTCCCAGTCCTCCGGATCGCTGTCCTCGACATCTGCACGCACGCCGTAGCCCGCGTTGTTGACGAGGATGTCGAGCCGCCCGAACCGCCCGGCCACCTCATCCACCACGGCCCGCGCCGACTCCGCCCCGCTCAGCTCGGCGGGCACCGCGAACGCCGTGCCACCCTCCTCCTCGATCCGTCCCGTGAGGTCCTTGAGACGGTCCGCCCGCCGCGCGACCAGGGCGACCGCCCCGCCCCGCCGGGCGATCCCCAGCGCCACCTCCGCGCCGATGCCGCTCGAAGCCCCTGTCACCAGGGACACGGTCCCGGACAGCGGCAGTTCACGGGACGCATCTGGACTCGTCGGCATGGAGGCTTCCTCTCGCGCTCACGGAGCCGCCCGCCCTGTCCGGCACGCGGCGCTCACCGCCGACACGTACCCGCCACGGACCCCGAGATCACTTCCGCACCGGGGGCGGAGCGCGGACAATGGAGTGTGACGTCATTCTCGGAGCTGCACCGCCAGGACGATCTGCCCTTTCTCCTCCCCAACGCCTGGGACTTCTCCTCCGCCCTCGCTCTCGCAGGCGCCGGGTTCCCCGCCGTCGGCACGACGAGCTTCGGCGTGGCCGCCGCGTCCGGCAGGCCCGACGGCGGCCGGGCGAGCCGGGAGGCGACTCTCGGCCTCGTTCGCGGGCTGTCCCGCCTCCCGGTCCACATCAGCGCGGACGTCGAGGACGGCTATGACGACGACCCCGAGCAGGTCGCCGCCTACGTCGAGGCACTCGGCGCCGCCGGGGTCAACATCGAGGACAGCACGGACGAGCGGCTCGCCGACCCCCGTTCCCATGCCGCCAAGGTCGCCGCCGTCAAACGCCGCAGTCCCGAGGTGTTCGTCAACGCGAGGGTCGACACCTACTGGCTCGGCGAGGACGCCGACGTCCGCTCGACGCTGCGCCGTGCGGAGCACTATGTGGAGGCCGGGGCCGACGGGATCTTCGTGCCCGGGGCGAGCGAGCCGGACGAGCTCAGGGAACTCGCGTCCGCCATCCCCGTGCCACTCAACGTCCTCGTCGTGCCCGGCCTTTCGCGAGCGGACCTCGGCCGCCTCGGGGTCCGCCGCGTCAGCACGGGGTCGCTGCCGTATCGCGCGGCCGTCGACGCGGCCGTCCGCGTGGCCGAGAGCGTCCGCGACGGCCTGCCCGTGCCCGCCGCCACCACCTACCGCGCGATGCAGGCGCGCCTCACGTCACCTCACCCGGTCAGCAGGGACTGCGGGATGTAGATCGGCATGGAGTCCTCCCACTGGCTGTCGGTGAGCATCCGCTTGTCCGAGCCGTCCGCCTTCATGCTGAAGATCTGGCCGTACGGCTGGAAGGTGTTGTCGTACAGCGCGGCCTCCTCGCGAAAGCCGTACATCCCGCTGTTGTAGAGGACGCGCCCGTCGGAGGCCCACACGGCGTGGCCGTCGTTGGCGCCGCTGCTCGTCAGGACGGCGAGCCCGGTGCCGTCGGGCCTGATGGTGCAGACGTCGAAGTTGGTGGCGCTCGTTCTGCGGGTGAAGAGGATGAGCTTGCCGTCGGGCGACCAGTCGGGCAGGTTGTCGGACTCGGTGGTGAGGACGGTCGTGGTCCTCTTCCGCAGGTCGAGGACGCGCAGGCCGTTGTCCTCCCCCCACACGCGGTAGACGATCCGGTTGCCGTCCTCGGAGAAGCTCGGGAAGCCGGCGTTGACCGTGCCGTCGGTGAGCGCCTCGTACGACGAGCCGTCGGCGGCCACGCGGTAGATGGCGGCGGTGGACACCGCGCGCTCCTGGAACCAGCCGCCCAGGCCGAACGCGATCCACTTGCCGTCGTTCGACCAGCTGGGACGGAACGCGCCGGCCAGTCCCTGTGCGACCAGCGTCTGGTCGAGGTCGGTGTTCGCGGTGTTGAGGACGACCTTCTGCCGCGAGCCGTCCGGCCTCATGGTGACGATCGACGAGTTGCCGAGCTGCTTGTCCGTGATCGCGAGGAGCCCCTGGCGCGACAGGACGGGGAACACGTCGCAGAAGCGGTAGTCCCAGTCCGGGTCCCAGCTGTACAGCGGCGCGTCCAGCTTGCGCGTCGTGAAGTCGACCTTCTCGTAGATCACCGACTTGCCGTCCGGCGACCAGACCGGCGAGCGCAGCGACGACCGCTTGACGGCCGGCAGCGTGCCCGACACGTAGGCAAGGCCCTCGTCGGGACCGCCCTTGACCAGGTAGCCGATCTCGGTGCCGCTCAGGAACTGGGGAGCGACCTTCAGACCGGCTCCCGACGTGTGCTCGGTGCGCGCGCCGGTGGCGACGTCGACCGAGACGATCTGGGACTCGACGATGCCGATGTCCTCCGGGCGGTGGGCACCCCACGTCGCTTCCACCGTGAGCTCGTAGAAGACGATCCTGGAGCCGTCGGGCGACCACTTCGGGGAGCCCTGGCAGTACCCGTCCCGGGTCGCCACCCGGCGGAAGCCGGTGCCGTCGGGCCGTATGACGTAGATGCTCAGCTCCTGGGTGTGCTCCCAGCCCTTGCCGTTGTCGTGGCCTCGCCAGGCCGTGTCGCGGTCGCTGGAGAAGGCCAGCCACTGGCCGTCGGGCGACCAGGACGGGCGGAAGTGGCCGTCGGGGCTCGCGGGATCGCCCGCGAGCGCGGCGGTGCCCGTCAGGTTGGTGAGCTTCTGTGTGCGCAGGTCGAGCAGCCAGATCTGGGTGAGGTGGTCGTCGCTGTTCGTGGACACGAAGGCCACCGTCGTCCCGTCGGGCGAGGGGACGGCGCAGTCGGCCATCGACGCGCCGGCCACCAGGGGGCGGACGCCGGTTCCGTCGATGCCGACCCGGTAGAGGCAGGAGTTGCCGTCGCCGGTGCGCTCCGACGTGAAGAACACCGAGCGGCCGTCGGCGGAGAAGGCGGCGTGGTGGTCGAACGCGGCCTCGCGCAGCAGGGCACGCTCGTTCGAGCCGTCGGCGTCGGAGACGTACAGGGTCGACGACGACGGTGCGATGCGGTTCATCAGCATCACACCCTTCTTGCCGTGTGCGGCGGCCGCCACGGCGAAGGACTTGGGCAGGAGCGCGGTGCCCGCGGCACCCGCGCCGGCCGCCAGGAACACCCGGCGCTTCATCTCGAATGACATCGCTGTACCAGATCCCTTCGTCGGGGGATTGTCCAACAAGGTGCGCGAGACGCTAACACTCTTGAAATCGACTCTCAATAGTTCACGCGCTTTACGAGGTCAGAGCGTCAATTATTGTCAGACAATGCTGCTCGCATCTTCGTGGAAGTGGCCGACGGGAGTGTGGGTGGCGGCCGACTCGGCGGTGTGGCGGGCGCTGAGCGTGGTCCTCGGCGATCCTGTGAGCGCTCTGTCAGAATTTTGTCCAACAAGCTGACCAGGACTGGGAGGTGAGGATCTCCATCGCATCGCATTTTTCGTGCACACTTCTTGTGGAGGCGATTTCCCGGTGTTACGGTCGCTCGCAAGTTGTTGGACAATCTAACCGACAGGGCTACTCGAACGCCGCGGGCGCGAGTGCCGCATCGCCTCACCCGTAGCCGGTCAAGGAGACGCAGTTGTCGACCAACCAGCGTGATCCAAGCGCGGAGGCACTCCGCTTCGACAACGTCACCCTGGAGTTCCCGGGGTCGCACCAACCCGCCATCCAGGACGTCACGTTCCGGGTCGCGCGGCGCAAGCTCGTCGCCGTGATCGGGCCGAGTGGATGCGGCAAGAGCACCATCCTCAACCTGGCCGCGGGGCTGCTGTCGCCGACCCGGGGCCAGGTGCACTTCGACGGAGAGCGTGTCACCGCCGTCAATTCCTCGGCGGCGTACGTCACCCAGCAGTCGCACCTGCTGCCCTGGCTCAGCGTCAAGGCGAACATCGGCCTGGCCCTGAAGTTCCGCAAGGTGCCCAAGGACGAGCGCGACGAGCGTGTCGCCCACTGGGTCAAGGTGGTCGGCCTCACGGGCTTCGAGGACCACTACCCCAGGGAGCTCTCCGGCGGTATGCAGAAGCGGTGTGCGATCGCGCGTGCCCTGATCTACGACCCGTCCATCGTGCTCATGGACGAGCCGTTCGGGCCGCTCGACGCCATCACACGCCTCAAGCTCCAGCAGGACCTGCTCAATCTGTGGCAGGAGCAGGAAGGCACGCTGGTCTTCGTCACCCACGACCTCAACGAGGCGATCTACCTCGCCGACGAGGTGGTCGTGATGTCCAAGGGGCCGGGCACGGTGACACGTGTTCTGCGGGTCCCCTTCGAGCGGCCGCGCAGCATCGGCTCCCTTGTCGACTCGCACGAGTTCTCCGAGATCTACAACGAGCTCTGGAGTGTGTTCAAGTCCGAGATCGACCTGTCAGGCGCCTCCGCAGGGGCGAGGTGAGGCGGCCATGACGGGACTGCGGCACCGCCCGAGCGCGCCCACACGCCGGCCCGAGGTGTGGACACCGGAACTGCTGGAGAAGGTCGAATGGCGCAGGCGCGCGGCGGCGGAGCCCTTCCGCGGCCTCGCCACGGCGCAGGGCACGCGGCCCGACCTGTTCCCGCTGCGGAGCACCGGCGTCGACGTCCGCGGGGTACGCACCGCGGCCGAGGAGTACCTGGCCACCCTCGACCCCGGTCAACTCGCCGAGGGCCGGCTTGGCATGGAGGACGAGACCTGGCGGCACTGGGCGAACGGCGCACGCTACTTCCTGCGGCACGGCCTGTGCCTGGAGGAGTTCGACGAGCACAGGCGCCGCCTGGCACTCGACATCGTGCGCCGAAGCCTCAGCGAGGCCGGCTTCCGCCAGGTCACCGACCTGATGCGGCTCAACCTGACGATTGGCGAACTGCGCGGCGAGACCGATCTGCTGAACGAGTGGCTGTACTGGTTCACCGTCTACGGGGAGCCCGAGCGAGGCCGCCCGTGGGGCTGGCAGCTCGACGGGCACCACGTCAACGTCAACTGCGTGTTCGTGGGCGACCAGATGACCCTCACACCGACGTTCCTCGGCGCCGAGCCCGTCGTCGCCGAATCCGGTAAGTACGCCGGCACCACCGTGTTCCGGCGCGAGGAGTCCGTGGGCCAGGAGCTGTTCGCGAGCCTCGACGGGCGCCGGCGCGGCCTGGCGACGATCGCCGAGACGATGCCGCCCGACCTGTTCGCCGGCGCCTTCCGCGACAACTTCGAACTCAACTACGAGGGCCTGCCGTTCGGTGCGCTGACCCCCGGCCAGCACGCACTCGCCTCGGAGCTGCTCGGCCTGTACGTCGGCCGCGCAGGCGACGGACACGCCCGGGTACGGACGGACGAGGTGTTCGCCCACGCAGCGGAGACCTACTTCGGCTGGATCGGCGACCCGGACGGGGTCTTCTACTACCGCGTGCACAGCCCGGTCATCCTCATCGAGTTCGAGCACCAGGCCGGTGTGATGTTCGACAACGACGTACCGACCCGGCGCCACATCCACACCGTCGTCCGCACACCGAACGGCAACGACTACGGGGTCGACCTGCTGCGCCGCCACCACGAGCGCCACCACCGGCACACGGCGGCCGACCACGCACACGAGGCATGAACAACGGCATGACGAGCGAGTCGAGCACCCCCGGGCCGAGCACCCCCACCACCCGGTACAGCCATGCCTACGACCAGCTGCGCTCGCTGCTGCTATCGGGCAGCATCGCACCCAACACGCGGCTCACGGAGGCCGATCTGACCCGGAGGTTCAACGTCTCACGGTCCACGGTGCGTGCGGTCCTCGTGCACCTGACCCAGGAGGGCTACGTCACCAGCGAGGTCAACCGCGGTGTCAGGACGAGGAGTTTCACACCGGAGGAGGCGACCGACATCCTCGAAGCCCGCGAGACCCTCGAGTCCGCGCTCGCGGGCAAGGCCGCCGAGCGGGCCACCGAGGACGAGATACGCGAACTGCGCGCCACACTCCACGGCATGGCACGCGCCCAGGCGCACGGCGACCAGGCCGCGTACTCGCGGGGCAACCGCCGCTTCCACCAGCAGGTGAAGGCGGCGGCACACCAGGAGACACTGGCACGCGCCTATGCCACCCTCCTGTATCCCCTGGTGATGCGCCAGTACCGCAACGTCTCCGCACCCCACCCGAGGACCGGCTCGTACGAGGAACACCAGGCCATCCTGCTCGCCATCGTCACGCGCAACCCGGCCGCGGCCACGGCCGCGATGCGCCACCACGTCGCCACCGCCAGGTACGCACTCGTACTCGGGCAGTGACACGGCGGTTCCTTCCCCGCTTGGCACGCACACCGCACGCATACCTACAGGAGACCCGATGACACACCACGACCCGCACCGCACGAGAGACGGACGCGCACGCAGGCCGCTCGCGCACGGTGGCCACCGGCTCCTCGCACTGGCGACGGTCACCGCGCTCGGATCCGTCCTGCTGAGCGCGTGCGGCGACGACTCCTCCGCGAGCAGCAGCGCGAGCGGTGGCGGGACCACGACGGTCACCGTCGGGATCTCGGGCAACATCTTCGACATGTCCATACGCGTCGCCGACGCCAAGGGCTACTTCCGCAAGGCGGGGCTGAAGGTCAAGTACGTGACGCTCACCGCGGCGACCGGCGCATCGGCCCTCCAGTCGGGCTCGGTGCAGTTCCTCAACGACAGCCCGACCAACTTCCTGTCCGCCGTCGGCAAGGGCCTGCCCGAGCTGGCGATCGGTGAGAACGGGGGAGGCAATCCGCTCGGCCTCATCGTCAGCACGAAGTTCGCCAAGGCGCACGGGCTGACCGCCGGCACCCCCGCGTCACAGGTGGCCAAGGCGCTGAAGGGCTCAACCGGCGGCGCCAGTTCAGCCAACACGAAGGCAGAGGCGGAGATCTTCCTCGACCAGTACCACGCCAAGCCCGGCAAGTGGGTGTCGCTGCCCAGCCCGGCCGCGGACAAGACCTCGCTCAAGAGCAACCAGATCGACTGGTTCGTCACCTCCGAGCCGGTGCCGCTTGAGGTGCAAAACAGCGGGGACGGCGTCGTAGTGGCGGACCCGGTGAAGGTCCCCGCGTGGTCCGCGAAAGAGGCCGGCTACGGGCAGTTCGTGGTGACGACCAAGGACTACGCGGCCAAGAACCCCGCCGTCACCAAGAAGTTCGCGACGGCGGTCCAGCAGGCGACGAACTACATGCGCGGGCACCTGGACGACGCGTCCGTGCAGCAAGTCGCGAGCCAGGCACTGGCCGGCGTGCCGGCTCCGGTCATCAAGGCCAGCCTCCCGCAGGTCGACTGGCCGAAGTCCGACGAGATGGACACCGCCGGCTGGAACAAGACGCTGGCCTTCGTCGACAAGCTGGGGGCGCTCTCCGGCAAGGCGAGGGTCTCGTCCGACGACTGGACCAACACCTACCTGCCGGGCGGATCGGCGTGACGCAGCCGGCGAGAGCGGACAAGGAGCAGACGATGGTGACTGCTGCCGGCGACACGGTGAGCAAGACCCGAGAGAACGGCGAGAACGGAAAGGCCGGCGCCGGTATCGGCGGCCAGGGCGACCCCGGCCGCAAGCGCGGCAACTGGCGGGGCGGCGCGATGGTGGTGTCCCTGCGCCTCGCGGTGATCGCGCTGGCCCTGGTCCTCTGGCAGATGATGAGTGGGCCCGTCATCCCTCGGTTCGCGGTCAGCAGGCCCACCGACGTGGCGCGGGCCCTGTGGAAGCTGCTCGGCTCGGCGACCGGATGGACCGACATCAGGGCGACGGCGTTCGAGGTGGTGGTCGGCTTCGCCATCGGCGTGGCGATCGGGCTCGTGATGGGTCTCGTGCTGGGCTCCTTCCCCCTGGCAGGGCGCGTGATGGAGCCGCTGGTCGCGGCCGTCAACGGCATACCCAAGATCGCGCTCGCGCCGCTGTTCGTGCTGTTCTTCGGCATCGGCGCCTGGTCGAAGGTGTACATAGCCGCCGCGGGTGTGGCCTTCGTGGTCTTCTACAACATCTACCTCGGCCTGCGGCTGAGGGAGCGCGAACTCGTCGAGATCATCGAGGTGATGGGCGGCCGCAAACACCATGTGCTCAGCTACGTGACGGTGCCCACCCTGGCCGCGCCCTTCTTCGCCGCGCTCAAGACCGGCGGGCCGCTGGCCATCCTCGGCGTCATCGGCGGGGAGTTCATCGCCTCGTCCGAGGGCGTCGGACACGAACTGTTCACGTCGGCCATGAACCTCGACGCCCCCACCGAGTTCGCCGGCCTGATCGTCCTGGTGATCATGACACTGATCCTCAACGGCCTGCTGACCCAGCTCGACAAGTACGCACTCAGGCGCCTGGGCCTCGCGAACCGGCGCTCGGCCCCGCGTCGTCCCTGACACGGCCCGCGCCGGGCGCCGGTGCCCGCGCGGCACTCTCCGGCCAAGAAGAGAAGGAGTTCACCCGCCATGCCCGAACACGCAGCACCCGGCCGCCACCTGCCCGAAGACGCCGTACCGGCCCCGATGCCCTCGCGCAGACGCGTGCTCGGCGCCGTGACGGTGTCCGCAGCGGCGGCCCTGCCACTGCTCGGGCGCGCGCCGGTGGCCGAGGCCGCGCCGAGGAGGGCCGCGCGTGAACTCATCTACGTCAACACGTGGAAGGGCGAACACATCTATGGGGCATGGTTCGATCCCGTACGCGGAGACCTGACACCGATCGGCCCGGTCGGTGAGGCGGACGCCGACTGGGCCGTGCCGCACCCGGCGCTGCCCGTCCTCTACGTCGCCACGATGGACGAGGGAGGCGTCGTCTACGCCTTCCGCATCGACCGAACCACCGGGGCTCTGACGAGGACCGGCGAGGTCGCGACCGGCGGCGCAGGCATGGGCGGCGGCGGTGTGGCGTACATCGGCGTGGACGAGCCGTCGCGGACACTCCTCGTCGCGAACTTCGAGGGCGGCCTCGCGGCAGCCCTGCCGATCGCGAGGACGGGGGAGCTGGGCCCGCCGGCCTCCGTCGTCCAGGACGCGGGTTCAGGCCCCAACCCCCGGCAGGCAGGACCGCATCCGCACCATGTGGCGATCGACCCGAGCGGCAGATTCGCCCTCGTCGCGGACTTCGGCGCCGACCGTGTCTTCGTCCGCCGGTTCGACCGGCCGACACGGACCCTGCACACGGGCGGAGGCGGCGGCCCGCGTGCCTACGCGACGGCGCCGGGCTCCGGCCCGCGCCGCGTCGTCTTCCACCCCGGCGGCCGCACGCTCTACCTCCTGAACGAGCTGACTGCGGACATCCAGACCCTCCGCTGGGACCCGGCGCACGGCGCGCTGACCCACCGCCAGACCCTGCCCATCGGCGCGCCGAGCGCCGACGGGACGAGAAGCGCCTCCGACCTGGCCGTCAGCCGCGACGGCCGCTTCGTCTACGCAGGCGACCGGGGAGGCAACGCGCTGGCGGTCCTCGCCACCCACCCGGTGACCGGCCTGCTCACGCAGGTCCAGCGCGTCCCCTGCGCAGGCGTGACGCCCTGGAGCTTCTCGCTCCACCCCGGCGGGCGGTGGCTGCTCGTCGCCAACGAGGCGAGCGGCACCGTCGACGTCTTCGCCGTCGACCGGCGCTCGGGGAGGCTCACCGGCACCGGGGCGTCGCTCGCCGTGCCGAACCCCGACTCCGTCACGTTCTACCGGCCCTGACCTCTCGGCCCAGGGCCGGTGGACAGGAGGTCAGCGTGTGCTGGTGCCGTACGTGCGGTAGCGCTCCGCATCGGCCCACCTGACGTCGAGGCCGAACCCCGGCCGGCCGGGATCGGGCCGCAGCGCGCCGTCTTCCGGTTGGAGCGTCCCCTCGAACAGGAGCCGCTCGAAGCGGACATGGTCGTGGAAGTACTCCAGGTGCCGCAGCCGGTCGACCGCGCAGAACGCGTGCGCGGAAAGCGCCGGCGCGCAGTGTGCGGACAGGTCGATGTGGTGGGCGGCCGCGAGGCCGGAGACGTGGAGCAGGCCGGTGATGCCGCCGCACCTCGTGACGTCGGCCTGTAGGCAGTCGACCGCGCGCGGGGTGACCAGGCCCGCGAAGTCGCGCAGAACGAAGCCGTATTCGCCCGCCGCCACCTCGATGCCCCCCGGCGCGCTCTCGCGCACCGACCGCAGCCCTTCGAGGTCGTCGGAGCTGACCGGCTCCTCGAACCAGGTCACACCCCACTGCTCGGCGAACCGGTGTGCCCAGTACACGGCGTCCTTCGCGGACAGGGCGCCGTTGGCGTCGGTGAACAGCTCGCAGCCGTTGCCGACCGCCTTGCGCACCGCGTCGAGCCTGGCCGGGTCACGCGCGGGATCGCGTGACGTCTTGAGCTTGACCCGCCCGATGCCCTGCCCGGCCCATCCGGCCAGCTGTTCCGCCAGCCGGTGGAGCGGGTAGTTGGTGAAGCCGCCGCTGCCGTAGACCGGCACCCGGTCGTGGAAAGCGGGCAGCGCCTGGAAGACGGGCAGGCCGAGCAGTTTCGCCTTGAGGTCCCACAAGGCGGTGTCCGCCGCGGAGACGGCCATCGCACCGACGCCCGGGCGGCCCGCGTTGCGGATGGCCGTGAACATGCTCTGCCAGGCCGCGGGCGGCGCGAGCGCGTCGCAGCCGGTGAGGACGGGCAGCAGCGTCGAGGTGAGGAAGGACGCCACCGAGACGTCGCCGTACGTGTAGCCGATGCCGGTGGCGCCCCCGCCGTCGACCTCGACGAGCACCATGGTCGTCGCGTCCCATTCGAGCGTGCCGTCCTGCTCCCGTCCTCCGGGCCCGTCGGTCGGCACCTTGAAGGCGTGGACCCGCACGGCGTCGACGGTGGTGTGCTGTGGCCTCAAATCCCTGCTCTCCCCTCCTGGTTCTCTCGTGTGCCCGCAACCGGACGCCTGACGCGTGGATGTGAGACTCAGTGGCCGTTCCCACGTCCGGGCAGGTGCTCGGCGTACTCCGTCAGCTTCTGGCGGACGCCGCGGTCTCGCCCGCCATGGCACGTTGCTCCCAGGTCACCTGGTTGAGGTTCTGGTTGTTGAAGACGCAGAAGACGAACGGCGGGCTGCCCGCGAGCCGGTCCGTGTACCGCGATGAGCGACGCCCGCATGCCGTCGCGCAGCTTCAGGTGCCGCGCTCGCCAGCAGCAGCGGCGACAGCTCGCTCGCCACGGCCTGATCTCGACCTTCTTACGCCGGCCGCAGTCCTCCTCGCGCCGCAGGTGGGGGATGGTCGCAGCCCTGGATCAGGTTGGCGGACGCCTCGCGCCCCAGCAGGGCCTTCGCGACACCCGCGCCGAGAAGCTCGGCGGCCTCGATCACCCCGGCCTCGTCGGGCAGCACCCTCGGCTCGCTCCAGCCGACGCTGGAGAAGACGGAGCCGTGGGCCTTCGGCGGCGTCAGGGCCGTCTTGAACGCGCGGTCCACGACGGTGCCGTGCCTGACCGGGATGCACGACCGTCTCGCAGTACGCGGAGCCGTCGGCGAGGAGCCGGTCGAGCTTCGCGTCGTACAGCCCGTTCAGCGTGTGCACCGCGCCAGGAACCCGTTGATGCCGTCCCCCGGACAGCCGTAGACCCGCTGCGCACCCCGCTCGTTGAGTCGTCGCAGGACGAGTTCGGCGACATTCGGCATGCTCGTGCTCCTTGTGTCAGGGCGAAGCTCTCCAGGGTGATGCGCGGGCGCCATCTGCTCCATGCGGCAGGCAGGACTGGCGTTGATAGTGACGAAAGGTTAAAAATTGTGCGAATGGTCAACAGTACGGACTGGAGGTACCGCCGGTGAGTGACACGACTCCGTCCCAGGCCGAGGGTGAGGACGACCGCGATGAGGACCGGCCCGAGGTGCCCCGCACCACGCCGTCACAGGCGGAAGGCGAGGACGAGGACGAGGACGATGCCTGATGCCCTGCGTGGCAATGCCATGACGACTTGCCGGCTCTGAACCATGGCTTCAGCGTGAGTGTTCGCCCTTGATTCAGTACCGTGCGCGGGGCGGTGATCCGCATTGCCCTGGGCTGTCGCGAACACGGCCGATCCGTCAAGGATCTGCAGCAGATGGCGGCGCTCGGGCCGATGTGTCACGAGCGGTTCCCTCCTCGTCGTCTCCGCCGGATCGACGGCGTCGCGTGTCAGGAGCCACGATGATCATCCCTTCTCGCCAGGTCCTGCGTGAGCTGCTCGCCCGGTACTCGGACGCGAGGATCGTTCACGAGCAGCGCCCCGGCCGTGAGACCGCGCGCCTGCTGGCGGACCTGTCCTACACCCTGTGCGTCATGACGTCGTCCCGGACGATCGCGGAGGCGGTCGCCGCGGCGGACGCCATGCTCGCCGAGCGTCCGGGCGTGGACGCGGTGTCCTGACGGTGCTGCCGACCACGGGCCCCGGCTCTGCCTCACACCGCCGGATGACCCGCTCGCGTAGTGTGCGCGAAAGGCGACGGAAAGTGTCAGGAGCAGGCGATGCCGCCGGACGACGACGATCACCACGCGCGGCAGGACGACCGGCAGGTGGCGGGGTACGAAGCCGCGTCCGAGGCTGCCTGCGTCGCCGGTGTGACGCGTGTCGTACTGCGGCCCGCAGCCGGCAGCCCGTACGCGCTCGTTGTCGCCCTCGCCGTACCCCTTGAGCTGATCGCCGGCATCCTCGCGCGTCCGGCGCGCGGCGTACGCCTCCGGCCGTGACCAGGGCCGGAGCACATGGCTCATGAGGCCCAAAGCCACGATCCGCCTGTTGCGGGAACGGGTGAAGCGCGCCCTCGGCGGCGGGGCGCGCGCACAGCGCGTGCTCGTCCTCGGCGCCGTGCTGGGGCTCGACGGCGCGGACAAGGGCGCGGTCTCCGCGATGGCGGGCCCCCTCAAGCACGCGTTCTCCATCGGCAACACCGAGATCGGGCTGCTGGCCACGGTCGTGGCGGTGGTCGGCGCCGTCTTCACGATCCCTGTGGGCGCGCTCACCGACCGGGTGCGCAGAAACCGCCTCCTGGCGTTCTCCACCATGCTGTGGGTCACGGCCACGGCGCTGTCCGGTTGCGCGCCCTCGTACCTGTGGCTGCTCGCCTCCCGGGCCGCGCTCGGCGCGGTCAGCGCGACGTCGGGCCCGACCATCGCCTCGCTGATCGGCGACTACTTTCCCGTGCGGGACCGTGCGCGGACCTACGGGACCGTTCTCGCCGGGGAGTTGGCCGGCGCGGGCCTCGGCTTCGCGGTCTCCGGCACCGTCGGCTCGGCGCTCGGCTGGCGCTTCGCCTTCTGGTGGCTCGTCATCCCCGGCGTCCTGCTCGTACGGGCGGTGTGGCGGCTGCCGGAGCCGGTGCGCGGCAGCCAGGGCAGCACGGACGGCGAACGGCGGCCCGGAAGCGAAGGCATGTCACCGCACGAGGACCGTGGCGGAGACGAAGGCGCGCCGAGGGGCCGCGACCCGGCGGGAAAGGCCGTCGAGGCGAGCGGCGTCACGGCGGACGAGGACCTCGTCCTGCGCGAGGACCCGCGCGGGTTTCCGCTGTGGCGGGCCGTGGGCCGCATCCTGCGGGTGCGCACCAACCTCGTGCTGATCATCGCCTCCTCGCTCGGCTACTTCTTCTTCGCGGGGCTGCGGTCGTTCGCCACCCTCTTCACCACCCACCAGTACGGCGTCAGCACCTCGGTCGCGAGCCTGCTCGTGCTGGTCGTCGGGGCGGGCGCGCTGGCCGGCGTGCTGACCGGCGGGCGGGTGGCGGACCGGCTGCTGGGGCGGCGGCGGCCCAACGCCCGGGTCCTCGTGCCCACCGTGTGCCTGCTCGCCGTCCCCGTCTTCGCGGCCCCCGCGATCCACAGCACCACACTGCTGGTCGCCCTGCCCCTGCTGATCTCCGCCCTCGTCCTCCTCGGCGCCGTCAACCCGCCGCTGGACGCTGCCAGGCTCGACATCATCCACCCCTGTCTGTGGGGCAGGGCCGAAGGCGTCAGGACCGTGCTGCGCACGCTCGCGGAAGGGCCCGCGCCCACCCTGTTCGGCTGGGTCTCCTCCGGGGTCTTCGGCGGCCCGCACGGCCTGGAGTACACGCTGCTGGTCTTCCTCCTGCCACTCATCGCGGCGGGCCTGCTCGGCCTCGTGGCGCTGCGCACCTACCCGAAGGACGTCGCGACCGCCGAGGCGTCGGCCCGCGTGATCCGGGCGGGAGGCGCCTGACCGTCCGCGTCGCCGGCCGCGGCTCAGCCGTCCTGGCCGCCGACATCGGCGATCCGAGCGGGAAGCGCCCCGGTGTGCGAACAGGGGGGCGCCCCGGCGCGGCGTTCCGCCGTCAGTGGTGGCCGTGTGCGCGTGGCTGAGGTCGACCACGCAGAAGCGGTTCCCGTCGGGGTCGGCGAGCACCACGGGCCCGGCGAGACGGGGCGCTCGACCTCGCTCTCCCATTCGGTCGAGGCGACCAGGCCAAGCGCGGAGGTCCGGAACTCCGCTGCCCGGCCCACGTCCGA
Organism: Streptomyces sp. NRRL F-5126; assembly: GCF_000721265.1. GTDB lineage: Bacteria > Actinomycetota > Actinomycetes > Streptomycetales > Streptomycetaceae > Streptomyces. The sequence continues at coordinate 213,207 of NZ_JOFZ01000004.1, forward strand.
CACACCGTGCGGCTCATCGAGTGCGCCAGGGCCGTGGACGTGCCCGTCATCCACGTCAACGACAACTTCGGCGAGTGGCGTTCGCACCACGGCGAATCGACGCCCACACCCGCCACTTGGGCGGCGCCGTGCCACGGATGCCGTCGCGCACATCCACCGGGACCGGAGCAAGCGCTCACCACAGCCGGCCCGCCCCCTCCGTCCGGCACGTGCTCTTGGTCCGGACTCGTTGGGACGCACAACGGTTTGGAATCGCTCGGTGACGGCAACACCGTTGGTCATGCGCGTACCGGCGACGAAACACACGAAACCCGCGGTGACCCCGGCAAGGTCCGGGCAGGGCAGCCTCCTTCACGGCGCCCTCGCCGCCTCCGTGAAGGCGTTCGACGCCCTCGGGGAGTGGGACCGCATCGACCCCCTGATCAAGCCGATGCAGAGCGCCGTACGGGCCCTGCCGCTCGGCCGGGCCCGTGACGTGCTGCACGGCCTGGACGTCGGGCACCCGCTGCACCCCTTCCTGGTGCAGGTGCCGATCGGCGCGTGGCTGTCGGCGGCCGTGCTGGACGCCGTGCCGGGCAGCGCACGCCAGAGCCGCGCGCTCATCGGCGTCGGCCTGCTCGCCGCAGGACCCGCGGGGCTGGCCGGCTGGGTCGACTGGGCCGAGCAGCACGAGCAGCAGATGCGCACCGGCCTCGTGCACGCCGCCGGCAACGTGGTGGCGGTGTGGCTGTACGCGTCGTCCTGGGTGGCGCGCGGCCGCGGGAGGACGGGACGGGGACGGGCGCTCGCCTACGCGGGTCTCGCCGTGGCCGGAGCGTCCGGCGCACTCGGCGGGCACCTCGCGTACCGCCAGGGGGCCGGCGCCAACAAGGCGGAGCCCGTACCGCACCTGCTGGAACCCGGCTGGCAGGCGCTCTGCGCGCTGGACGGCCTGCCCGTCGGGGAACCTGTACGGCGGCAACTCGGCGAGGTCCCGCTGCTGGTGTTCCGGCACGCGGACGACCGGGTCGACGTCCTGGCCGAGCGTTGCAGCCACCAGTCGGGACCCCTCTCGGACGGCACCGTGCGCGACGGCTGCGTCGAGTGCCCCTGGCACGGCAGTGTCTTCCGCCTCGCCGACGGCGAGCCCGTGAGCGGGCCCGCCACCGCCCCTCAGCCGTGCTTCGAGACGAGGACCGGCGCGGACGGAACGCTGGAGGTGTGCCTGCCCGGGGCCGGCTGAGCCGCCCGCGGTGCGGTGCGCCCGCGTCGTCCTCGTGAAGATTCCGCTCAAGCCCTGAACGTGCCTGAACCGGCCCGTGCCGGGTACCCGGGCACCGCAAGGGAACCGGACACGGAGGTCAGAGCCGATGCCAGCGGGATCCAGCAGCAAGCGTGAACGCCAGTACGAGCACATCAAGGAGGGCGCCGAGAAGCGCGGCACCTCCGAGGGGCGCGCCAGGGAGATCGCCTCCCGCACGGTCAACAAGGAGCGTGCCCGTTCGGGTGAGGCCAAGTCGTCGGGCAGGGTGTCCACGCGCGACCCCAAGTCCGCCTCGCAGCGCGGTGGCGAGCGCTCGCACAGCGGCCCGGGCGGGCCCACCAAGGACCAGCTCTACGAAGAGGCCAAGAAGAAGAACGTCGAGGGCCGCTCGTCGATGAACAAGCGGGAACTGCGCAAGGCGCTGGGCCGCTGAACGCGTGACACGGCCGCTCAGCCGGGGCCGACCGGGGGAGTGCCGTGGGTGTGGAAGGACTCGATCGTCTTCAGCCCCCACGCCTGCCCCTTGGCGCGCTCCGCCTGCGTCCAGGTCACCGTGCGCCAGTCGGGTGCGAGGACGAGCCGGGTGAGCGGATTGCACAACTCGACGCGGTTGCCGCCCGGTTCGTAGACGTAGAGGAAGAACGTCTGCTGGATGGCGTGCTTGTGGGGACCCGTCTCGATGAAGACGCCGTTCTCCAGGAAGATGTCGGCGGCGCGCAGGATGTCCTCGCGCGTGTCGGTGGCGAACGCGATGTGGTGCAGCCGGCCGTTGCTGCCCGTCCAGTCCCGCGTGTAGACCATGTCGTAGGACTTGTTGGTGAAGGTGAGCCACCGTCCCGCGATGACACCGTCGTCCTGCCTGATCTGCTCGGTGGCATGGGCGCCGAGCACGTCCTGCACGAACCCGGTGGTCGCCTCCACCTCGGCGGCGAGGAAGTTGACGTGGTCCAGGCGGCGCACCGACACCCCGCGCGCCGGGTACGCCTGCGGCTGGTTCTTGAGCGCCGGGGCCAGCTCGGGCGGGGCCTCGTACCACTCGCTCTCCCAGTAGACCTCCATCTCGTGGCCGTCCGGGTCACGGAACAGGTACGTGGGCCCGAGTCCGGGACCGCCGTCACGCCAGCCGATACCGAGGCCCGCCCGTTCGATCGCCTCGACCCTGCGGTCGAGGGCTTCCTGGCTCGATGCGCGCAGGGCGGTGCGGCGGATGCCCGAGGTGTGGTGCGCCGTCAGCTTGAGCGAGTGGTGCTCGTAGTCGTCCCAGGTGCGCAGGTAGACGGAGTCGCCTTCCGTGCCGTTCTCGGTGAGCCCGAGTACGCGGGTGAAGAAGTCCAGGCTCTTCTCCGGCTCAGGGGTGAGCAGTTCGACGTGGGCGAGGTGTGCGATCTCGTGCGAGGGTGCCACGGCCGGTGATCCTTCGTTCGAGGGACGGCTGCTGGGTGGCGCCGACCCTAGGTGCCGTCCACAAAATCGTCAACAATTTAGGTCGCAACTCTTGTGCCGCTCGTCGGCGCGCGTCTACGGTCCGGCACAGCGCCGAGCCCACCGACAGCGAAGGACGCCATGCCGACGACGACACAGCACGACACTCCGGACGAGAACAGGGGCGCGGTCCGCACGGGGACGGTCGTGGCCGCGCTTGTCGCTGTCTGCCTCGCGCAGATCGGTCTGGCCATGCCCGCGACGCTCAACGGCGTGTTCCAGGAGGAGTTCCATCCGGTCGGCTCGCAACTGACGTGGATATCCGACTGCTCGCTGCTGCCCATCACCGTGCTGGAACTCACCTTCGGCGTCCTGGGCGACCTGTTCGGCCGCAAACGCCTGCTCATGGTCGGCGCCCTGCTGCTGGCGATCGGCGAGGCTGTCTCCGCGTCGGCCGACGGCGTCCACGTGATGTGGGCCGGGCAGATCGTCGCGGGTCTCGGCTGCGCGGCGCTCTTCCCCACGTCGCTCGCGATGCTCATGTCCGGTTCGCCCGCGCCGGGCAGGCGCGCCCGCATGATCGCGCTGTGGGCCGCCATCCTGTCCACGGGCAACTTCCTCGCGCCCCTGCTCGGCGGCCTCACGGCCACCTATGCCACCTGGCGCTGGGCCTTCATCGTGGTGGTCGTTCTGGCGGTCGTGGGCACAGGGCTGAGCTGGTTCGGGGCGCAGGAGTCCACGTCCCCCGAGGGCCGTTCGCTCGACCCGGCCGGCCAGACGACGATCGGCATCGGCCTGTGCGCCCTGCTGTTCGGCGTCATCCAGGGCGCTTCGGACGGCTGGCGGAGTCCGCTCGTGGTCACGGCGTTCATCGTGGCGGCCCTGTCCATCGCCCTGTTCATCGTCGTGGAGCTGCGGGTGCGCAACCCGCTGCTGCGACTCGGCCTCTTCCGCAACCGGGCGTTCGCGGTCGCCTCCGCGGTCACTGTCATCGGCATGTTCGCCTTCCTCGGCACGGCGTTCACCACCAGCCTGCGCATGGGCCCCGTGCAGCACCAGAGTTCACTGCGCATAGCGGTCGCGTTCCTGCTGCTCAGCGGTTTGACGATCTTCCTCATGCCGCTGACCGCACGCCTCATGGCGACACTCGAACCGCGCTGGGTGCTGGGCGCCGGGTTCGTGCTCATGGCGGTGGGCGACTTCCTCGCAGGCCGGCTGCCCGTCACCGACTCCACCCTGCCGTCCCTCATCGTGCCGCTCGGCCTCGTGGGCGTCGGGTTCAGCCTGGTCGTCTCGTCCGTGACGGAGACGGTGGTCGGAACGGTGCCGCACCACCTGTCGGGCATGGCCAGCGCCACCACCAGCATGCTGCGCGACTTCGGCTTCACGCTCGGCCCGGCAGTCATCGGCGCCGTCGCCGCGGCCCGCTCGTCCGCCGCCTTCACCAGCGCGCTCGCCGGCTCCTCGCTGCCCTCCGACGTCAAGGCCGCCGCGGGCACGCTCGCGGCTCAGACGGGCAGCCCGCTGCCCGTGGAGGACCAGCCCGCCACGAGCACGGTCGGCAAGGCGTCCGACCTGGCCCTGCACGCGCTCGGCCACGGATACGCGGTCGGCTACGTGGTCTGCGGCGCCGCGGCACTGGCCTGCTGCCTGTTCACGCTGGTCGCCCTGCGCCGCGCGTCCGAGGCCCCCGCGAAGGCGGCCGCGCAGCCGGCGACGTCGTGACGGCGCCCGCTACGCGCGGTCCTGGCCGGCGGCGCCCGCGTCCGGCAGCCTCCGGCCGAGACGCGCATAGGTGAAGGCCGCATGCACCGGAATCGAGACCGCCACGGCGAGCAGAAGGCTCCACGCCACGGAGCCGACGGCAGCCAGGAGGCAGCATGCGGCAACGGCCAGGAAAGTGGGCACTGTTGACGCGAACGCGATGCGCACACGTGTACGGCGATTCATGAGGACCCCTTACTGGGAAACCTTTTGCCGGGAAGCTCCTTGCCGGGGGCTGAGCTGTCGCGGGCCCGTGCGAGGTAGTCGGCCAGGTCCCGCCAGTCGTCGGCCGGCGCGCCGGCCTCACCGGACACGGCGGCGGGATCGTCGTGCCAGGCCTGCCGCACGCCGGCCGAGACGCCCGCGTCACCGCCGGTGAACAGCGCGCTCAACTCGTCCATTCGGGCCACCAGCCGGCGGACCCTGTCATCGGTCGGTGCGGTCCCGGCCGCGCGCAGCCGGTCCGCCCTGCGGTACAGCTCCGGCCACTCGACCTCGAGGAGATAGTGCGCCGCCGGACCGAGCGCGGCGGTGCGCGTGCGCAGGAGCTGGACCTGGTCGGCGTCCAGGTGGCGCAGCAGCGCCTGTTGAGCCTCGGGCCCTGCGGCACCGATTGCCCGCAGCGCGTCGAGCAGAGCCGTGGCCGTCGGAGCCCGGCCGTCGGACAGCTCCCCTTCGAGCCGCACCAGTCGCTCGCGCAGCGCGCCGAGCGCGGCGATGGACGCCTCGACGCCGGCCAGATGGTCACGGACCAGGCGCGCAGGCTCCACCCCGGCATCGAGGCAGGCGGCGACGGACTCCAGGCTCAACCCCAGCCCGCGCAGCGCCAGGATCTGGTACAGGCGCACGAGGTCCTCCTCCGCGTACTCCCTGTGCCCGCCGGGCGTGCGCCGCGACGGGCTGAGCAGGCCGATGGAGTCCCAATGGTGCAGCGTGCGCACCGTCACCCCACTGGCCTCGGCGAGTGGGCCCACCTTCCAGGTCCCGGAAACGTCCATGGGACAACGATGCATCCTCACGCGGCGTGAGGTTCAAGCCCGTCTGCCGTCTGCCGTCGTTACGGCGCCCGGCGGGTGCCCGCAGCGCAGCGCGGTCGCCGCGGCCGCCGGGCTCGGCGTCGCCCTCGCGCCGATGCGCGAGATCGCGGACGAGCACGGCGCCACGACGGCGCAGACCGCCCTGGCCCGAGCGCAGCAGTGGGCGGCCGAAGTGCACGGACCGGCCGTGGTGCCGATCCCCGGCGAACTGGCCCTGCTCGAACCGATGGCCGGGCGGGTGGCGGCGACCGCTACGCGGACATGTCACCCACGGCCGAGGCCCGCGAGTCCCTCTGAGCGCACCGGCGTCGCGATGGTGGCCCGGCGCGCAGCCGCCTGCGGCGCACCGCCGATGGCTGCCCGCGAGGAGCATCGCCGAGCGCGCCCGGACGGGTGCCGTCAGCCCAGCCGGGTCCCGGCGTAGACGACCATCGCGTCACGCTGGTAGACGGCCAGCCCGTCGGCGATCCTGTCGTAGTTCACGCGCATCCTGGGGTCGTCCACGTACGTCTGGGCCAGGCCCCTGTACGCGGCCGCGTCCGGCGTCCAGAACCGGCACACGCCCCGGTAGTGCGCGTCCATCTCGGCCTGTACGGCGGGATCGGCGACCGGTGTGCCGGCCACCATGAACTCCGCCACGCGGATCATCTGCGCCGTCACCTCACGCTGCCACTGCTCCTGGTCGGCGTCGGTCATTCCCTGTATGGCCTGCCGGGACTCCTCCCACGCCCGTGGCCACCGCTCTCTCGCCTCCGCGTCCATGGCCCGGGCGTCGGCGGACGATGCCTGGAAACCCTCGAAGAGGTTCTCCGGCCTATTGATCTTCGTCATGGCGCTGCCGTCCTTCTCCTCCAGTTCGGCGATGGTCCGCCCGACCGTGCGTACGAGCGTGTCCAGCCGGTCGCGCTCGCACAGGAGCCGCCGGTGGTGCTCGCGCAGCACGGTCACGCGGTCGACCTGGCTGTCCAGCACCGCCTGGATCGCGCGCAGCCCCAGGCCCAGCTCCCGCATCAGCAGGATCTGCTGCAGCCGCAGCAGGTCCGCGTCCTCGTAGTAGCGGTGCCCGCCGGATCCGATGCGCGCGGGCGGCAGCAGGCCGATGGCGTCGTAGTGCCGCAGCGTCCGGGACGTCACCCCGGACATCCGGGCCACGTCCGCGATCGACCAGGACATTGCCGTGCCTCCCATCACCGGGCCGGTACCTCCGGCCACACGGACGACCGTAGGAGTTGACGCAGCGGCAACCGCAAGCCGCGGGCCGCCCTCAGCCGCTCGATTCGACCGCGCGGCGTACGTCGTCGGCGTACGCCGCGGGCTGTTCCCAGGCCGCGAAGTGGCCGCCGGCAGGGTGTTCCACGTAGTGGCAGATGTTCAGGAACGCCTCGGCATAGCTTCGTGGCTCCGGTTTGGTGTCGTGCGCGAACACGGAGAGCACGGTCGGCGTGTCGATCCGGTCGGGGAAGGCGGCCGGTTCGGCATAGGCGGCGAAGGAGGTGCCGATCGTGCCGGTGACCCAGTAGGCGGTGACCCAGGTGAGAAGCTCGTCCGGGGTGAAGGCCGACTCGTCGGACCAGGACTCCAGTTTCTCGACGATCCACGCCGCGAGCCCCGCGGGTGAGTCGCCGAGGGCGACGGCGAGTGTGTTCGGCCGAGTCGACTGCTCCGCGATGTACCCGCCCTCGGCTTTGAACCACTGAGCCGAGCGGCGGAGGTGGGCCGCCGCGTCGGGGGCGAGCTTCGCCGGGTCGGCGGTGAACGCGTGCTGCGGGGCGGTGTTCGTGAGGTGCAGGGCAGCCACCCGGTCCGGGTGTTCGGCCGCGAGGAGCTCCGCGACGGCGCCCCCCACGTCGCCGCCGGACAGCGTGTAGCGCCGATAGCCGAGGTGATCCATGGCGTCCGCGACGATCCCGGCGATCCGGTTGAACGACATACCCGGAACGGTGAGCGGGGCCGAGAACGGGAAGCCCGGCAGCGCGGGCACCACCACGTGCATGTCCGCGAGCAGGGGCAGAACGCGTTCGAACCGCAGCACCGAGTCGGGCCAGCCGTGCAGCAGCACGACAGCCGGGGCGTCCGGGTCCGCGGACCGCTGATGGATCACCCGCAGGTCGGTGCCGCCTGCCCGCACCGTCACCCAGGGGTACGCGCCGATGCGGCGCTCGTGCACGCCCCAGTCGTACCCGTTCGCCCAGCGTTCGAGCAGCTCGTCGAGGCGGGTTCCGCTGATGCCGCGCGCCTCGTCGTCGCTCCACGGGGTGGTGACGCGCCGCGTCCGCCGGAGTCGTTCCCGTATCTCGTTGGTCATGTGTATGAGCGTACACAAACTGTGTACGCTCATACACATGACTTACCGCAATGCGGCCGCCACCAAGCAGCGGATCCTTGAGCACGCGCAACGCCAGTTCGCCCAGCGCGGGTACGCGGCGGCCACGGTCAAAGGCGTGGCAGACGCGGCCGGGGTGTCGCCCAACCTCATCACGCGGTACTTCGGCGGCAAGGACGGCCTGTTCCTCGCGGCGACCCAGGTGCGGATTCCTGTCTCCAACCCTTTCGTCGGCGACCGCTCCACGCTGGGTTCACGTCTCGCGGCGAGCATCGTGCAGCGCTGGTTCAGCGACCCCGGAGAGGATCCGCTGCTGGTGCTTCAACGCGCATCCGGGGAACGCCCGGAGGCCGCGGAGGCGCTGGCCGCCTTCCTCGACACGAACTCGCTGGAGCCGCTGCACCACTACCTGCGCGACAGCAGCCTTGACGACACGGACGCCCGCGGACGAGCCGCGGCGATCGACGCCTTCGTGCTCGGGGTCTCCACGCGCCGCCGTGTCCTGCGTTCCGAACTCGGCCACCCGGCTGATCTCCAGGCGTGGCTGAGCGCCGCCATCCAGCGCCTCGCCGACGGGTGACGCGCGTCAGACCGAGGTCACCGGGACCCCCGCGGCCGCTATGCGCTCCAGTTCCTCCTGCGCGGCCTCGCCGTCCGTCACGAGGTGCCCGACCGCCGCCAGCGGGCAGATCTTCGCCAGCGTGACCTTGCCGATCTTCGAGCTGTCCGCGACGACCACCGTGCGGCTGCTGCTGTTGGTGAAGGCGCGGTCGGTCGCGGCCTCCAGCTGGTCGTGCGTGGTGCAGCCGTGCGCGGCACTGATGCCGTCGACGCCGAGGAACGTCACATCGGTGTGGTATTCGGTGAGCGCCTTCTCCGCGGTGGGGCCGACCAGTTCGTAGCTCTCGGTGCGCGCGGTGCCACCGATGACGACGAGGGTGACGTCCTTGTGCAGGACCAGCTCCGCCGCGATGTTCACCGCGTTGGTGACGATGGTGACCGGGCCGCGCTCGGCGAGCAGCCGGGCGATCTCCGTCGCTGTCGACCCGCCCGTCATCCCGACCACCGCGCCCGCCGGCACCAGCGCGGCCGCGGCGCGGGCGATGGCCAGTTTCTCCGGCCTGCGCCGCTCGCTGCGGTACTGCAGTGGTGCTTCGAGGCCGATGTTCCCCACCGCCGCACCGCCGTGTGTACGCCGCAGGAGGTTGAGGGCGTGCAGGTGCTGGAGATCGCGCCGCACCGTGGCCCCTGAGACATGCAGCAGCCGGGACAACTCCTCGACGCCCACGCTGCCCTTCGCGGAGACATGCTCAAGGATGCGCGCATGGCGCTCAGTTCTCAGCATGCCCGCAGCATAGCCATTCGCACTCGTCGGAGCCTCTCAATAGAGATCCCACGGCCGCACAGAGGACGTTTTCCCCTCGTGACGGCCCCAATCCAGTGCGCAGTTCTGATCAGATTCGAACCCTTGACATGACGAATACTGCTCGATTTACTGCTGGCGACGCCGCACCAGTGGTCGGCGTCAGAGGTACGCCCAGCCGGTGGACGGTGTGATGCCGCGAGCCCGGACAAAGTCGCCAGGGCGGTGGTCGACACCGCCCGAGGCGGGGACGTGCCCGCCACCGCCGGAGCTCGATGATGAACGTCCGCCTCCTCCCGGGGTCCCGCCGCCCCTGCGCCCGCCGCCGGTGCACGCGGGGGTCGCGCAGCGCCCCTGCTGCCCGCCGCGCCGACCACGTCGGCGACCACCCGTAGCCGGGCCGCGGGCCCTTCCCGCCGGCGTCCACGTACCGGGGCCCTGTTTCGCGCCGCCGTCCCCGTGGTGCCACCGTGCCGGCGCCCACGGAAGCCCGCGGCAGCACGCCGCGCAGCGCCGCACCGTACCGTTCCGCCGCCCGGGCCACGCCCGTCCCCGACCCGCGCTTTTCGATCCCCACCTGGAGGTCCAGTGGCACTCGGCCAGCACCATCCCGCCCTGCATCCGCGCCGCAGCGTGCTGCTCGCCGGTTCGGGGGCCGCCGCGACCGCCCTCCTCGCCGGGTGCGGCGGCGGCGTGAGCGACGGTGTGAGCCCCGACGGCTCGGTCACGATCAACATGTGGCACGGCCAGACCGACACCGGTCTTGCGGCCATCAAGCGCCTGGTGGCGCGGTTCACCCGCCTCCACCCGCACATCCGCGTGGACCTCAGCGGGGGCGTGCTGGCCGACGCGATGCTCCAGAAGGTCACCGCGGCCCTGGCCTCCGGCTCCTACCCCGACATCGCCTACATCTTCGGCTCCGACCTTGCCGGCGTGGCCCGCAGCCCGCAGGTCGTCGACCTGACCGACACGGTGCACTCCGCGCCCACGCCCTGGAAGAACTACTGGGGACCCGCCAGGGAGGCCGTCACCATCAACGGGCGCGTACGCGCCTCGCCCGCGCTCCTCGACTCACTCGCCGTGGTGTGCAACAAGAAGCTGTTCCGCCAGGCAGGCGTCGACCTGCCCGAAGCGGGCTGGACCTGGCGGGACTTCGTCGACGTCGCCCACCGCCTCACAGACTCGGGGCGCGGCACGTTCGGCACCGGCTGGCCAGGTGTGGGGGACGAGGACACCGTCTGGCGGCTGTGGCCGATGGTGTGGGACCTCGGCGGGGACGTCATCGGCGCGGACGGGCGCAGCATCGGCTTCGAGGACTCCGGCGCCCGTGCCCTGGAGACCGTGCAGGCACTCGCGCGCGCCAAGAGCGTCTACATCGACCCCAAGCCCGGCAGCGAGCAGATGTACCAGGTCTTCGCGTCCGGCCGCATGGGCATGGTCGTCACAGGACCTTGGCAACTCCCCGACATCCGCCAGGCGAAGATCGACTACGCGGTGGTGCCGCTGCCGAGCTACAGCGGCAAGCCCGTCACCATATCCGGCCCCGACACCTGGACGGTCTTCGACAACGGGAGCGCGCGTTCGAAGGCAGCCCGCACCTTCGTGTCCTGGCTCGCCCAGCCCGACCAGGACGTGCACTGGGACATCGAGGCAGGCAGCCTGCCGCTGAGCCGGCGCAGCGAGGACGAGCCCACCTGGCGGGCGCACGCCGCCGCGACCACCGGGCTCGACGTCTTCACCAAGGCGCTCGACTCGGCGCGCGTGCGCCCCGCACATCCCGCCTACGCACAGGTGTCCACGGCGCTCGGCCAGGCCATCGTGGCCGTGCTGCTCGGCAAGAGCAGCCCGGCGCAGGCGATGCGCCGCTGCGCCTCCGAGGCCAAGGCCGCCCTCGTCATCCCGCGTTGAGGAGCGTTTCGATGTCCGCACTGCCCACCCCGTTCACGCTCCCCGACCACGAGCGCCAACTGCGCGCCAAACGCCGCGGCCGCCGCCGCGAGTCCGCCACCGCCTGGGGGTTCGTCCTCCCCGCCGTACTGATCATCATCGGTCTCAGCGTCGTGCCCGTCATCTGGTCGCTTCTGCTGTCGTTCCGGGCGGACGACCTGGTCACGCCGAGCCACTGGGTCGGGCTCGACAACTACCGCGCGCTGACCGAGGACCCGCACTTCAGCCAGGCCGTCGGCAACACACTGCTCTACACGGTGCTCTACGTGCCGCTGAGCATCGTCCTCGGCCTGCTGCTCGCCCTGGTGCTGAACCGCCGCATCAAACTCGTCGGGCTGTACCGGACGCTGATCTTCGTCCCGTTCATCATCTCCGAGACGGCGCAGGGCGTGTTGTTCTCCTTCATCCTCGACCCCCAGTTCGGTGCGGCCAACTCCGTGCTGAACAAGCTCGGCCTGCCCTCCCAGGGCTTCCTCACGGATCCGAACCAGGCGCTCCCCGTCCTCGTTGCCGTCTCGCTGTGGAGCGGCACCGGGTTCTGCGTGGTCATCTACCTCGCGGCGCTTCAGGACGTGCCGCAGAACCTGATCGAGGCGGCGAAGCTGGACGGGGCGGGCCGCCGGCACCTGCTGCGCCACGTCGTCCTGCCGACGCTCACCCCGGTCAGTGTGTTCCTGGTGATGTGGCAGACACTCCAGTCCCTCCAGGTGTTCGACCTGGTGTACGTCACCACCAAGGGCGGGCCACTCGGCTCGACCACCGTCATCGTCTACTTCATCTGGGAGCAGGCGTTCAAGAACTTCACCGCCGGCTACGGGGCGTCGGCTGCCTACGTCCTCGCACTGGCCCTGCTGGTGGTCGGAGGAGCCATGCGGCTGGCCAGGCGCCGCAAGTCCGCCACCGCCGAGGGAGCAGCCCGATGACCGCGACCACCACCACCCCGGCGAGCGATGTCCACCCGCACACCCCGGCGCCCGCGGCCGGACCCCGCCCACGCCGCCGGTTGCTGCCGTTCAGCAAGTGGCACCTGCTGCTGGCACCGCTGGGCATCATCTTCGCGCTGCCCATGGTCTGGCTCGTCCTCAGCTCCGTGATGAGCGACGCGGAGATCAACAGGTTCCCGCCCGCGCTGTGGCCCTCGGGGATCCACCTCGACGGCTACCGCTACGTGCTCGGCAATGCCATGTTCCCGCGGTGGTTCGCCAACTCGCTGATCGTCTCGGCCGTCGCCGTCGCCTCCAACCTCGTCTTCGGCTCGCTGGGCGGCTACGCCTTCGCGCGTATGAGGTTCGCCGGCTCCCGCGTCCTGCTCGTGCTGATGCTTGCGACGATGGCGATCCCCTTCCAGCTGACCATGATCCCCACGTTCCTGGTCATGAAGAAGCTCGGGCTGATCGACACACTCGGCGCGCTGATCGTGCCTTCCCTGGTGACACCGTTCGCGGTGTTCCTGCTGCGGCAGTTCTTCCTCTCCCTGCCCAGGGAACTGGAGGAGGCCGCCTGGATCGACGGATGCTCACGGTTGCGGGTGCTCTTCCGCATCGTGCTGCCACTGTCACGGCCCGCCCTCGCCACCGTCGCCGTCCTCACGTTCCTTTCCACATGGAACGACCTGACGTGGCCACTGATCGCCATCAACCACGACACGCACTACACACTGCAACTCGGCCTGACCACGTTCCAGGGCCAGCACCACACCAAGTGGTCCGCCGTCATGGCGGGCAACGTCATCACCGTGCTGCCCGTCCTGCTCGCCTTCCTCGGCGCCCAGAAGTCGTTCATCCAGTCCATCACCTCCAGCGGCCTCAAGGGCTGACAAGCTGTTGCCAACAGAACGAGAAAGAGCAATGACCGCAAAGAAGATCGTGTTCATCGGCGCGGGCAGCGTCGTCTTCACCCAGGGCCTCCTGGCGGACATCTTCGCCTTCCCCGAGTTGAAGGACGTGCACATCGCCCTGCACGACATCGACGCGGAGCGGCTTGCCACCGCGCACGGAGCCGCCCGCTTCATCGCGGGCGAGCGGCAGGCGTCCCCCCGCATCACCGCCCACGCCGACCGGCGTGAGGCGCTGGAGGGAGCCGACTTCGTCATCAACATCGTCCAGGTGGGCATGCGCGAGGCGACCAGGACCGACTTCGAGGTCCCCGCGCGCCACGGCGTGCGCCAGACCATCGGGGACACACTCGGTGTCGGCGGCATCTTCCGCGCACTGCGCACCTTCCCGCTGCTCAAGGCGCTCGGCGAGGACATCGCCGCCGTCTGCCCGGACGCCTGGCTGCTCAACTACACCAATCCGATGGCGATGAACATCCAGTACCTGGCGCGGGCCACGGGACTGACCCGCGTGGTCGGCCTGTGCCACTCGGTGTTCTGGACGATGCACGACCTGGCGGAACTCGTGGGTGTGCCCTTCGAGGAGGTCAGGTACCACGCGGCGGGCGTCAACCACCAGGCGTGGGTGCTGCGCTTCGAGCACGACGGCGAGGACCTCTACCCGCGCCTGGACGAGCTGATCGCCGGCGACGCCCAACTGCGGCGCAGGGTACGCGTGGACATGTACCGACGGCTCGGCTACTACCCGACCGAGACCAGCGAGCACTCCAGCGAGTACGTGCCGTGGTACCTGCACCACGACAGCGAGATCGACCGGCTGCGCCTGTCCGTCGGCGAGTACCTCGGCATCGTCGACGAGAACGTTGCCGCCTACGAGGAGACCCGCAGGGCGCTCGCCGCCGGTGAGCCACTCGCCTTCGAGTCCACCATGGAGTACGCGCCGCAGATCATCCACTCCATCACCACCGGCACACCGCGCACGGTCTACGGAAACGTCCCGAACCACGGACTCATCGACAACCTGCCGTCCGACGGCACGGTCGAAGTGCCCTGCCTCGTCGACGCACTGGGCGTCCAGCCCACGCGCGTCGGGGCACTCCCGCCGCAGTGCGCGGCACTCAACCGCACGTACCTGTCCATGAACGACCTCGTCGTACGAGCCGCCGTCGAGGACGAGCCCCGGCACATCAGGCACGCGGCCATGACCGACCCGTCGACCGCGGCCACGCTGACCGTGGAGGCCATCTGGGACCTGTGCGACGACATGGTGCGCGCCCACGGCGACCTGCTCCAGCCCTCGCTGCGCGCGACGCTCGGGCGCTGACGGGCCACACTGAAGCGGAGGGGGCGTGGCACAGCCGCCACGCCCCCTCCGCTGTATCGCGCCTGGTCAGCCGAGCGTGAACTTCTGGGCGGTGGAGTTGTTGCAGTCCCAGATCTGCAGGCGGGTGCCGTTGGCGGTCGCGCCGCTCGGGGAGTCGAGGCAGCGTCCCGACTGCGGGTTCAGCAGCGAGCCGTCGCTCCGCTGCTGCCACACCTGACCACCCGCGCCGTCACAGTCCCACAGTTCGACCTGGGTGCCGTTGGCGGTGCCGTTGCCGTCGATGTCGAGGCAGCGGCCCAGGGTCCGCAGCGTGCCGTTCGTGTTGTGGAACCAGTGCTGGTCGACTGCCCAGCTCTGGCAGCCCCACAGTTGCACAGGGGACCCGTTGGAGCCGGTGTCGTCCGCCGCGACGTCGACGCAGGTGTTGCCGGGGGCGGTGATGGGGCTGCCGCCGTTGACGGTGAACTTCTGTGCGGCGGAGTTGTTGCAGTCCCAGATCCGCAGCCGGGTGCCGTTGCCGGTGGCGCCGTTGGGCGAGTCGAGGCAGCGTCCGGACTGCGGGTTGAACAGCGATCCGTCGGAGCGCTGCACCCATTGCTGGCCGCCCACGCCGTTGCAGTCCCACAGCTCGACCTGGGTGCCGTTGGCGGTGCCGTTGCCGTCGATGTCGAGGCAGCGCCCGATGGTGGACAGCGAACCGTCGGCGTTGTGCCGCCAGTGCTGGTCCTCCGCGTACGACTGGCAGTCCCACAACTGCACGGCCGTGCCGTTGACACCGGTGTCGTCGGCGGCCACGTCCACGCACTTGCCGCCCGGTCCCGTGATCGTGCCCTGGGGCCCGTTGGGCACGTTCGTCTCGCCCGAGTATCCGACGGAGACGATGTTGGCCTGCACCGCGTTCTCCGCCGCGTCCGTCGGATACCCGGCGACCATCACACCCTCGAAGAAGGTGCCCCTGTTCCAGTTGCTGTTGTCGCCACCGGTGCCCAGGATGATGCCGCCCTCCTGATGCATCGGCATGTAGCCGCCCCGAGTGGGCAGCGAACCGTCCCACCACGTCGACAACCCGCCGGACTGCGCATCGCCTCCCTTGAGCGCATACCTGGTCTGCCCGTTGTTCTTCAGCACCGCCGTGACGAAGGAACTGCTGTTGCCCTTGTTGGCGGTGTTGGAGCCGTTGTCCCCCTGGAACATGCCGTTCTCCATGTCGGCCTCGACCCACGGGCCCGAGCCCGTGCATGGAGCGAAGTAGCAGGTCGTCGCGATGGACACGGCGTCCATGTGGCCGTTGCCGGTGTCGGCGGGTGTCGCCTCCGCGTTGCCGTAGTCGAAGCAGCAGGCGGAATTCACGTGGGTGCCGCTGGCGACCATGTACGCGCCCTCGGCCTGACCGTTCACGGCGGTACCGGACGCCGCTCCCCGCGAGCGGTAGCCGACCCCGGGCGAGACCCAGATGCCGTACACCTTGTGCCCACCCGCCGTCACCGACAACTCACCCGCGTCCGCACCACGATCCGCACCCATACCCGACGTCCCCGCAGGACCCGGCAGCAGATCATTGTGACGCGACGTCTGGTCGTACACCCTGCTGATACGGCACGTGGTGTTCCCGCAGAACGTGTCCTGTGCCTCGGCGTTCGCGTAACCGCCGGGCGAGAGCACACCGATGTCCGACGTGGCACCGTCCGACGCCCGCTTCACCTGATACAGCGGCCCGTCGTACGACGAGAACAACGCACGCGTCGTACTGTGCGCCGCCACACACGGCGTACCCGCCGCACCGTAAATGTCACACGGCAGCGAACCCGCCGCCTGCGCCGTACCGGGAAGAGTGATCAGGACACCGACGACGAGCCCGACGGCCGCCACGGCGGACAGCAAGGCCCGCGCGTACCGGCGGGCGGACCCCGCGACGGTGACCTGGACGAGTCTCGCGATGGGGGATCTCATTGCGACCATGAGCGCTCCTGGATGGGGGATGGAGCATGAACTCGCCTGCACAGCGGCAGAGTTCACCCCTGCCGGCGACTGGCTCGGAAGGTACGCCCACTGGTCGATTGCGTCAATATTTGTTGCTTTTTTCTTTCAGGACCTCTTGGTGATGTCTGAATCTGTTGCTTTGGCACGCTGGGTGTCGCGCTCCTTGATGCGCGCCGCTTCCTGCCTGACCTCGGCCTGGGTGGTGCGCTCCCGCCGCAGCCACTCGGGCTCGTCCGACTTGAGCGACTCGATCTGCTCGGTGGTGAGCGCCTCCGTCACCCCGCCACGCGCGAGTCCGGCGATGGACACGCCCAGCTTCGCGGCGACGACCGGCCTCGGGTGCGGGCCGTCGCGGCGCAGCTCCCGCAGCCACGCGGGCGGGTCTGCCTGGAGGGCGTTCAGCTCGGCGCGCGAGACGGCACCCTCACGGAACTCGGCGGGGGTGGCTTCGAGGTACACACCCAGCTTCTTCGCCGCGGTCGCGGGCTTCATCGTCTGGGTGTTCTGGTGCGACGTCATGCCGTCCAGGGTATCCAGCGCGTGCGCGGGTCCCGACCACGAGCGGCTAACCTTGCGGGGTGACAGGCACGGAGGCACCGACCGCGTTCCGGCTCGCGTACGTACCGGGCGTGACCCCCTCGAAGTGGGTGCGTATCTGGCACGAGCGCGTGCCCGGCGTGCCGCTGGTCCTGCGTCCGGTGGCCGCGGCCCAGGTGCTCGGCGTGCTGCGCGACCGCGAGGCGGACGCGGGCTTCGTCAGGCTCCCGGTGGACGGCGACGATCTCAGTGCCATCCCCCTCTACACGGAGACGACGGTGGTCGTCGCCCCGAAGGACCACGTCGTGACAGCGGTCGACGAGGTGTCGGCGGAGGAGCTGGCCGACGAGGTCGTGCTGCACCCCCTGGACGACACTCTCGGCTGGCAGCGGCCGCCCGGCCTTCCCGCGCTCCAGCGCCCGGCCACCACGGCCGACGCCGTGGAACTCGTGGCCGCGGGCGTGGGCCTCCTCGTGGTGCCGCAGTCCCTGGCCCGCCTCCACCACCGCAGGGACCTCACCTACCGGCCGCTGATCGGCGCCCCCGAGTCGCGGGTCGCGCTCTCCTGGCCGCAGGACGCGACGACGGAGCGCGTGGAGACCTTCATCGGGATCGTCCGCGGTCGCACCGTCAACAGCTCGCGCGGGCGTCCCGCGAACCCGCCCGCCAAGCCCGCGTCCGGCTCGGGGCGCGGTGGCTCAGGGCGCGGCGGCTCCGGCACGGGCAAGGCGGAGGGAAGGTCGGCCGCGAAGAACCGCCGCGCCACTTCCGGCCGCCCCGAGCGCGGCCGGCGCGGCAAGCCCCGCCGGCGGTCGTAGGCGTGGACCCTGACCGGGTCAGTGGCTCCCGGTCAGCTCCCCGCTGAGCCGGCCGTGCAGGTGCGCGCTCGGGCGGTTGAGCCCGACGATCTCGACGCTCTTGCCGCGCTCCCGGTATTTGGTCTCGATGGCGTCCAGCGCGGCGACCGACGACGCGTCCCAGATGTGCGCGTCGGTGAGGTCGATGACGACCTTGTCCGGGTCGCCCGCGTAGTCGAACCGCGTGACCAGTTCGTTGGAGGAGGCGAAGAACAGCTCGCCGGTGATCGCGTAGACGACCTGCGATCCGTCGGGATCGGTGACGGAGGTGACGTCGGCGAAGTGGGACACGCGGCGGGCAAAAATGATCATGGCGGTGACCGAGCCGACGACCACGCCGATGGACAGGTTGCTCGTCGCGACGACGACGATGACGGTGATGACCATGACGGCCGTCTCACCGATCGGCATCCGCTTGAGAGTCGCGGGCTTGATCGAGTGCCAGTCGAAGGTGCCCACGGCGACCAGGACCATCACGGCGACCAGCGCGGCCATCGGGATCTCGGAGACGACGGGTCCGAGCGCGATGCAGAGGATGAGCAGGAAGAACCCGGCGAGGAACGTCGAGAGCCGGGTGCGCGCCCCGCTCTTCACGTTGATCATGGTCTGGCCGATCATGCCGCAGCCGCCCATGCCGCCGAAGAAGCCGGTGACGATGTTGGCGATGCCCTGCCCGACCGCTTCCCTGGTCTTGTTCGAGCCGGTGTCGGTGAGTTCGTCGACCAGTTTCGCGGTCATCATCGACTCCATGATCCCGACCAGGGCCATCGCGAAGGCGTACGGGGCGATGACGGTCAGCGTGTGCAACGAGAAGGGCACGTCGGGCAGGCCGGGCACCGGGAGCGAGGAGGGCAGCCTGCCCTTGTCGCCGACCGTGGGCACGGCGATGCCCGCGGCCACGGTGATCACCGTGAGGACGGCGATGGACACCAGTGGCGCGGGCACCGCCTTCGTCAGCCGGGGGAACAGCAGGATCAGCACGAGCCCGGCCGCGACGAGCGGATACACCGGCCACGGCACGTCCCGAAGGTTGGGGATCTGCGCGACGAACAGCAGGATGCCCAGCGCGTTGACGAATCCCACCATGACGCTGCGCGGCACGAACCGCATCAGCCTGGCGAGGCCGAGGGAGCCGAGCACCACCTGGAAGAGGCCCGCGAGTATCACGGTGGCCACCAGGTAGCCGAGCCCGTACTGGCGGGCGACGGGCGCGATGACCAGGGCGACGGAGCCGGTCGCGGCGGAGATCATCGCGGGACGGCCGCCGGCGAACGCGATCACCATGGCCATGGTGCAGGCGGCGAACAGTCCCACCTTCGGGTCGACGCCGGCGATGACGGAGAAGGAGATGGCCTCGGGGATCAGTGCCAGGCCGACGACCAGGCCCGCGAGGGCCTCGGTGCGCAGCACCTTCGGGGACAGCCAGGAGGGCCGTCCGCTGCCGCGCAGCAGTGACGCGGCGGAGGACAGGGGAGTGGACAAGGAAGCGGAACCTGTCGTGCTCGGGCACGCCCGGAGTCGATCCGGGTCGGGCGGTAAGGGCGCGGAGGACCGGACGGCCGTCCGCGATCGGCCCGCGGCGCGGGCCGGAAGTCTTCGATGGGGCGGAGGGCTTGCGCTCGCTCCGCCGTGCCGCGTCAGCGGCGTAGGATCACGGCGGACAGGCGGCGGCGACGGGCAGCGGGGACCTGCGCACACTCTCTCCTGCGGGACTCGGCGTCGTGATCGCGACAACCCTACCCTAACGTTAGGGTAGGTTCGCGGGTCGGTCCGGCATGCGGGACGGTTCGGCGTGCGGCCCGCGTTCATGAGGCCCGCGATGAGGAGAACGAGCACGATGACGGGCGCTGCGCACACGCACATGCGGATCGGCGAGGTCGCCGCGCGGACCGAGCTGTCCCTGCGCACGATCCGCCACTACGAGGAGACCGGACTGGTCACCCCGTCCGCCCGCTCCCGGGGCGGCTTCCGGCTCTACACCGAGGCCGACGTGGCGCGGCTGATGGTGGTCCGCAGGATGAAGCCGCTCGGCTTCACGCTCGATCAGATGCGAGACCTGCTCCAGGCGACCGACCGCCTCGACGAGGGCGTCGCGTCCGAGGAGGAGCGCCAGGCGCTGCTCGACCGGGTGCGCGCGTACGAGCGCGAGGCGGCCGAGCAGGTGGACAGGCTCCGCGTCCAGCTGTCCCGCGCCGAGGACTTCGCCGAGACCCTGCGCACCCGGCTGGACGGGGACGCGGCCGCCGCCCGCCCCTGACGCCGCCCGTAGCATGTGATCATGACCTCTCCGGCCGACGGCACCCCTGACCCCGCCCTCAAGGAAGCCGCGCGGACGCCCGAGTTCTGGCGGCGCCGGATCACCGAGCGGGTCCCGCCCGACCCGGACGTCAGCGGGGACGACCTGATGTACACCTTCGAGAAGGTCTACCGCCGCCGCATCGCCGAGGAGATCGACGAGCGGGGCCTGACGACCGCCGCCGAGGTCGCCGCCGCGCTGCGTGCCGGGGAGCTCGGCCGGCTGCCGCGCGGCTGAAGCGCGCGGGGCGGTTCCGCTGGGCCTGGCGCTGCCCGCCCGTATGCGCGCCGACGTGTGCCCGAATGGCCGCTTCCGGCTGCCCGGCGCACGGGTCTTGTCAAAGTCACGTCACCGCTTTTACCGTAAGGTCGCGTGAGAAAATGCTCGACTCTGTTGCTTTCCGTTGAATTCACCGCGAACAGAGGACTGCCATGCCAAGACCTGTCCGCAGGCTGCTCGCCTGCGTGACCGCCTGCGCGATGTGGGCGGGCGTGCCGAGCCTGGCGGCCGTGACCGCCGACCTCGCCGTCACCGCGACTCCGGCCGCCGCACTCGACAACGGACTGGCCCGCACACCCCCTATGGGCTTCAACGACTGGAACGCCTTCGGCTGCGACGTCAGCGAGCAGCTGATCGAGCAGACAGCCGACTACCTCGTCAGCTCCGGTCTGAAGGACGCCGGTTACACCTACGTCAACATCGACGACTGCTGGCAGACCCACAGCCGGGACGCCCAGGGGCGCCTCGTCCCCGACCCCGCGAAGTTCCCCGACGGCATCAAGGGCACCGCGGACTACGTGCACTCCAAGGGGCTCAAGCTGGGCATCTACGAGGACGCCGGCACCGCGACGTGCGCGGGCTACCCCGGCAGCCTCGGCCACGAGAGCACCGACGCCCAGTCGTTCGCGGACTGGGGCGTGGACTACCTCAAGTACGACAACTGCAACAACAACAGCGACGGCACGCGCGCCGACTACGTCAAGCGCTACACGGCCATGCGCGACGCGCTGGCCGCGACCGGCCGCCCGATCGTCTACTCCCTGTGCGAATGGGGCCAGCAGAACCCCTGGGAGTGGGCGGGGGACGTCGGCAACTCCTGGCGCACCACAGGCGACATCAGCGACAGCTGGTCGAGCATGCTGAACATCGCCAAGGCCAACATGCCACTCGCCTCCGCCGCAGGCCCGGGACACTGGAACGACCCGGACATGCTGGAGGTCGGCAACGGCGGCATGACCGACACCGAGTACCGCAGCCACTTCTCGCTGTGGTCGATGATGGACTCGCCGCTGCTCATCGGCACCGACCTGCGCAAGGCCACCCCGCAGACGCTGGCGATCCTCGGCAACAAGGACGTCATCGCGCTCGACCAGGACCCGCTGGGCAAGCAGGCCACGGTGGTGTCGTCCGACGGCGGCCGCTACGTGATGACCAAGCAACTCGCCAACGGTGACCGGGCCGTGGCGCTGTTCAACGCGGGCGACCAGGCGCAGCGGATCTCCACCACCGCCACCGCGGCCGGCCTCCCGCGCCGGGGCGGCTACAAGGTGCGCGACCTGTGGAGCCACACCACCTACAACTCCGCGGGCACCCTCGCCGCCACCGTCCCCGCGCACGGCACCGTCCTGCTCAGGGTCGGCGCCGGCCACACCTCGCGGCTCGACCCGCCGCTGCTCGACGCCGGTCTTGCGGCCGGGGCCGACGCCCTCCTGCCAGGCGCCACCGGCACGGTCGGCACGTACGCCACCGACCTGGGTTCCGCACCCGCCACCGGCGTCAAGGTGGCGCTCGACGCGCCCGACGGCTGGCGCGTCGAGGCGGCGGGGCGCAGCGGCGCCCGGGTCCTGCCCAGGGGGAAGACCCTCAGAACGTCGTGGCGCGTGACCGTTCCCGCCGGCACGAAGCCGGGCTACTACGACCTGCCGGGCACCGTCACCTACACCCATCCGGGCAGCCGGGCGAAGACGAGGCTGCCGCTCGCGGGCAGCGTCCTCGTCGCCGTTCTCCCGCCGTCCGGCACGAGCTACCTCAGCGACCTCGACTGGACGTCGGCCACCAACGACTGGGGGCCGGTGGAGAAGGACACGAGCAACGGCGAGGCGGCCGCGGGCGACGGGAACCCGATCACCATCGGCGGCACCGTCTACGCCAAGGGCCTGGGTACCAACGCCCCCAGCACCGTGACGTACTACCTCGGCGGCGCGTGCACCGAGCTCGACACCACGGTGGGCGTCGACGACGAGAAGAACGGCAAGGGGACCGTGGAGTTCGAGATCGTCGCCGACGGCGAGCAGGTGGCCGACAGCGGTGTCCTGACCAACGCGGACGGCCCGAAGCCGCTGCACGCCGACCTGACGGGCGTGCGCAGCGTGCAACTCGTCGTCACCGACGGCGGGGACGGCGCGGACAGCGACCACGCGGACTGGGCCGACCCGCAGGTGACCTGCGGCTGACCCGGAGCCGGCCTCAGGCGAGCCCGCCCGTCACGACAGGCGAGCCCGCCTGAGGCGCGCGTGCGCCGCCGCACAGCGGCGCGCCGGCGCCGGCGGCCCGAACAGGGCCGAGCGGTACGCCGTTCGCGCGCAGCACGTCGCGGACGTCGAGGATCAGCGGGAAGACCTCCTGGTTGCGGTCCTCGCCCTGCTCGTCCCAGGCGCGCTGCTCGGCCTCGACCGCCATCCGGTCCTGCGCGAACACCCGCTCCGTGAAGCGCCGGATGAGCGGCCAGGCGAGGTCCAGGGCGCCGGGCACCGGCGGCTTGGCGATCATGAGCAGCCCGTAGGCGTGGTTGACGCGCTGCTCGGCGTCCTCCGGCACGTACGCGGCCCACAGGGAGAACGCGGGCAGCTGGGACCGCTCCGGCACGTCCTGGAGCGTCTGGTAGGGGTAGCCGGTCCTGATCGTGATGACGTCGGACGTGTTCCCGCCGCTGAAGCCCTCGCCCGAAAGCAGGCCCGCGCCCCGGTCCTTCCTGCCGCCCGCCGGGACGAACAGGTAGCGCGCCTCGACGTGCGAGGGGCCCGTGTCGTACCCGAGCAGCTTCGGCTGGATCCTGCCGAGCACACCCCGGTGCAGGAACTGGTGGTTCATGTCGAGCAGATTCTCGTGCATGAACGAGTAGTGGCACTTGACGGTGCGCGAGAACGTCATCGTCCGGTGGGTGGGGGAACGGAACTCGGGCAGGTCGGGGAAGGGCGCGGCCGCGGCCTTCGCCGGATCGCCCGGGAAGACGAAGACCAGCCCGTACGCCTCCCTGACCGGATAGGAGCGCACGCCGCGCGGGGGACGCTCCGCCCCCTTGGGCAGGTACGGGATCTGGGAGATGCGCCCGTTGCCGCGGTACGCCCACGCGTGGTAGCAGCAGCGCAGCGCCTCGCCCTCCACCACGCCCATGGACAGCGGCACCTGGCGGTGCGCGCACCGGTCCTCCAGGGCGTGCACGGCGCCGCTCGCCGTCCGGTACAGCACGATCCGCTCGCCCGCGAAGGCGGTGGCGAACGTCCTGTTCTTCCGCACGCGGCGCGAGACGGCGAGGGGGTACCAGTAGTCCGGATGGATGCCGGTCCTGCGCAGGTCGGCCGGTGCGGGCTGTTCCTCGGTCATGGCGCCTCTCTCTCGCGGCACGTCCACCCTTGCGCGGGCACGTCACGGCTCCTCACATTCTTGGCGGATTCCGGGGGAGGCGCAGGACGGACGCGTCCCGGAGGGTGACGGGCGTCGTCGCGCGGGTCACGTGTGCCGGTCGCCGAACTGGAAGACGAACCCGCACACGCCGGGGATCAGGACGCCCACACCGATGAAGAACAGCCACAGTCCCAGCGCGACACCGAGCGCCGTCACCGCGACCCCGACCGCCGTCAGCACCGGGTACGCGGTGCTCGGCGGGAAGAAGCCCAGCGGGTGACCGGCCCCGTCGGCCATGTCGCCCTCGTCGTCGTCCTCCGGCCGGGTGCCTCCCCGTCGGTACTGGTAGGTCAGGTAGAAGGTGATCAGCGCCGCCATCAGCGCGGCAATGGTGAGCGCGGCGGTTCCGGCGGGGTCGTACGCCGACCACCATCCGTAGATCAGCGCCGACAGCGCGAAGAAGGCCGTGACACCGCCGAAGAGGATCGCCTCCCGTTTCAACGGCGGCCCTCCTCTCCTGCCGGCCGGTGCCCGGCCTCGATCTCCTTGACCTGCGGGTAGTGCAGGTCGAAGGCGGGCGACTCGGACCTGATCCTCGGCATCGTCAGGAAGTTGTGCCGCGGCGGCGGGCAGCTCGTCGCCCACTCGAGCGAGCGGCCGAACCCCCAGGGATCGTCCTCCTCGATCCGCCGCCCGTACTGCGCCGTCTTCCAGACGTTGTACAGGAACGGCAGCGTCGACAGGCCCAGCAGGAAGGCCCCGATCGTGGAGACAGTGTTCAGTGTCGTGAACCCGTCGGCCGCCAGGTAGTCCGCGTAGCGGCGCGGCATACCCGCGGCCCCGAGCCAGTGCTGCACCAGGAAGGTCGTGTGGAAGCCCACGAAGAGCGTCCAGAAGTGGATCTTGCCGAGCCGCTCGTCCAGCATCTTGCCCGTGAACTTCGGCCACCAGAAGTAGAACCCGGCGAAGGTCGCGAACACGACCGTACCGAACAGCACGTAGTGCAGGTGCGCGACGACGAAGTACGAGTCCGTGACGTGGAAGTCGATCGGCGGCGACGCCAGCAGCACCCCCGTCAGGCCGCCGAACAGGAAGGTGACGAGGAACCCGATCGCCCACAGCATCGGGGTCTCGAACGACAGTGCGCCGTGCCACATCGTGCCGACCCAGTTGAAGAACTTCACGCCCGTCGGCACGGCGATGAGGAACGAGGCGAGCGAGAAGAACGGCAGCAGCACGGCACCCGTCGCGTACATGTGGTGCGCCCACACGATGGCCGAGAGCCCCGTGATGGACACCGTCGCGCCGATCAGGCCCACGTACCCGAAGGTCGGCTTCCGGCTGAACACGGGGATGACCTCGGTGATGATCCCGAAGAACGGCAGCGCCACGATGTAGACCTCGGGGTGCCCGAAGAACCAGAACAGGTTCTGCCACAGCACCGCCCCGCCGTTCGCCGCGTCGAAGATGTGCGCACCGAACTTGCGGTCGGCCTCCAGGGCGAGCAGCGCCGCCGTCAGCACGGGGAAGGCGAAGAGGGCGAGGATCGACGTGAACAGAATGTTCCACGTGAAGATCGGCATCCGGAACAGCGTCATGCCCGGCGCGCGCAGGCAGATGATCGTGGTGATGAAGTTGACCGAGCCGAGGATCGTCGAGAGACCGGAGACCACGAGCCCCATCGCCCACAGGTCGCCCCCGACACCGGGGGAGTGGACCGCGCTGTTCAGGGGCGCGTACGCGAACCAGCCGAAGTCCGCGGCGCCCCCGGGGGAGAGGAACCCGGAGACGACGAGCAGGCCCCCGAACAGGAACAGCCAGTAGGTGAAGGCGTTCAGGCGCGGGAAGGCGACATCGGGCGCACCGATCTGCAACGGCATGATCGCGTTGGCGAAGCCCACGAAGGTCGGCGTCGCGAACAGCAGCAGCATGATCGTGCCGTGGATGGTGAACAGCTGGTCATACTGTTCGGACGAGACGATCTGGAGCCCGGGGCGCGCCAGTTCGGCACGCATCACCAGCGCCATGAGCCCGGCGCCGAGGAAGAAGCAGAAGGCCGTGGTCAGGTAGAGGTTCCCGATCACCTTGTGATCGGTGGTCGTCAGCCAGTTCGCCAGCCGGTTGCCCACGGGGGACGACGGGAGGCGGGCGGTGTTTCCCGGCAGCACGGGCGTGTTCGGCGGGGGCCTCTCGGTGACCCCGACGAGTTCCTGCTCGCCGCTTTCCGCCGGTGTGCCGGAGGACTCCGCTGCTGCCATCCACTCTCCCGGGTGTCTGTTCGCGCGCGTACGGTGTGCCGCCGCAGACACCGCGTAGGTAGCCCGGCCCGCCCGAACCAAACATGAATTCATTCGAAGAGACCAGAGGAATCGCCGTCGGTCCGGTCAGGACCCCGCATGGCCGCGTGCCCGGCGGGCGCGCTCCTGCGCCTCGTGACCGGCCGCCTCGTGACCGGCCGCCTCGTGCAGTGCGGCGGCCGTCGCCGTGTCGCCGGCCGCGGCGAGGCCCGCGACGGCGATCCCGTACCCGGCACAGGCGCACCCCGCGAGGAGCAGCCCGCCGCCGACGGTGGCCGCCGCCCTGCTCCGTCCTCCCCACAGGACCGTGCCCGCCGCGCCCGTGAGTGCCAGCACCCGTGCCGCCCGCAGCAGGGTCCGCGCCCTGACATCGCGGGGAGCACGGTGCACGGGGCAGAGGCGGCCGGGGGCGCCGAGACCCACGCCGCGTGAAGTCGTCGTCCGGCCAGGATCGTCCATGGAACGCCCACCCTCGTCTCGCCCGTGCTCCGTGCGCCGTCACACCCGTCCGGGGAGCCGGATACCCCGATCGCGTGACCTGACGCCTCGTCGGATGGGCGAGCCGCGAAGGGGTGTCTCGGCGCGCCGTGGCGTCAGCGGACGGGCGCGATCCTGATGGCGGCCACCGTTCCCCCGCCCTCCACACGCACCGTCCCCGCGCCCTCCTGACGGACGCAGTCGAGCCTGCCGAGCGGCGTGGCGTCCTGTCCTGCGACGATGAGGCGCAGCCCGCCCGAGAGAGCCATCACCAGCAGCGTCTCCTCCCGTGCACACGCCAGGCCGCACCGGCCGTCGACCGGGAGGACCGACACGTCGGCAGCCGCGTGCCCCTCACGCGTCATCACGTTCATGTCCCGTGCGGGGCCGCCGGGCAGCCGGCAGCCCGTGGCGGCCGCGCCGGGGAAGGCGAAGGGAGTGAGGGGTTCGAGCCGGTGGGGCGTGCCGTCCACCGTGAGCACCATGCCCGCACCGTCCACGAGAGTGATCACGCGAGCGATACCGGGGAAGGCGGAGAAGGGGCCCTCCGAGGCGACGTCCGCGACGCTGACCCGCCAGTCGAAGGCCTCGGCGGCCCGGGGTGCCGACGCCGCGGCTCCGGCGGTTCCCGCATCGGGGAACGTGGCCGACGCGACCTCCCGGGTGGTGCCGCCGCCGTTCTTCCAGGGCATGGTGCGGTAGTCGTCCCAGCGCAGCACAGCGGTGGACATCGTCGCGCCCGCCTCCCTCTCCCGGCCCGTCGCGGTGGCTTCGCGCCCCGGCCGTCATGATCACCGGGACGCCGTGGCCAGCATAGGCGCCGGGCCGGCCGGCCTCCGCGGGCGGTGGCCGCCGGCCACGACAGGCCTACCGCGTCCCGGCCAGCACCTCGGCGGCGGCGACGCCCGAGGCGGCCGTGGCGCCCAGGGTGCAGATCCGCACGGCCCCGGGGGCGGACGCGCCCGGCAGGCCCATCTCCACCACGACGGCGTCGGGGCGGGCCGAGGAGAGCTCCGCCAGGGCCCGGGCCATCCAGGGATGCCGGGCCGCGTCCCGGACGACGACGACCAGTGGACGCCCCGACGCCGGCGCCAGCGCGTGGTCGGCCAGGAACGTGGAGCCGTCAAGCAACTCGTCCTGGTGCGCGCGGACGGACGTGGTGCCCGGCAGACGCTCGCGCAGCGGCGCGGCCACCCCCCACGGCGTCTCCTTGGCGATCGCCAGGTTCGTGGCCGGCACGAGCTCCACCACGTGGGGAGCGGCGGCCAGCGGAAGGGCATCCTTTGACGGGCCGCTCAGCCTGACGGCCCGCCGCGCGGCGGCGTAGCCGATGTCGCCGCTGACCGGGTCGACCGGGACTCCCCGGCCGAGGGCCGCCGCCCAGTCGGCGAACGCCCTGACACGGCCCGCGGCCCCGGCGAGGCGCTCCTCGGCGAGGGCACCCGAGGCGACGGCCCCGACGAGCGACTCGACGAGGAGTTCCGTGGTGGCCTCCTCGGCGCTCTCGCCGCCCACGCAGATAGCGTCCACCCCTGCGTCGACGGCACGGACCGTGGCGCCACCGATGCCGTAGAGGTCCGTGACGGCGCCCATCTCGATGGCGTCGCTGACGACCAGGCCGTCGAAGCCGAGCTCTTCCCGCAGCAGGCCGACGAGGATGCGGCGGCTGAGGGTGGCCGGCAGGCCGGCGTCGTACGCGGGGACGAGGAGGTGGCCGCTCATGACCGCGCGCACGCCCGCCTCCATGGCCGCCGCGAACGGGGGCAGCGCCTGGGCGGCGATCTCGTCGAGGCTCGCGTCGTAACTGGGCAGCCCGTGGTGGGAGTCGACGGCGACGTCGCCGTGGCCGGGGAAGTGCTTGGCGCAGGCGGCGACTCCCGCTGACTGGAGCCCCTTGATCCAGGCCCCGGTGTGGCGGGAGACGACCTTCGGGTCGGCGCCGAAGGACCGCACGCCGATGACCGGGTTGTCCGGGTTGGAGTTGACGTCGGCGCTCGGCGCGTAGTCGAGGCTCACGCCCGCAGCGTGGAGCTGCCGGCCCAGGTCGCGCGCGACGGACTCGGTCAGCTCGACGTCGTCGACCGATCCGAGCGCGAAGCTGCCGGGCCGGGTCGAGCCGGTCGCCGACTCGATGCGGGTGACGTCGCCCGCCTCCTCGTCGATCGCGATGACCAACGAGGGGTTCTCGGCGCGCAGCTGCGCGGTGAGGCGGGCGACCTGGGCGGGGGAGGCGATGTTGCGGGTGAACAGGACAACCGATGACAGGCCGTCACCGATCGCACGCAGGACCCAGTCGGGAGCCTCGGTGCCCACGAACCCCGGCTGCAGGACGGACAGGGCGAGTCGCCGCAGCCCCTTGCTGTGCTTGCTGGAGGACATCCACCGGGCCTTCCGGACAGTGCGTGCGTGTCGATCACAGCGGGTGTGATTGGTACGGTCCAAGGGATGTTGGCCTAGGCCAATCTGCGGTGTCAAGGCCATGTCCTCTCCTCGCGTCCGTGCCCGGTCGACGCATCGCGCAGGTCGCGTAACGGCCGTGTCGTCGCACGTCCGGTGGGGTGCCGGTGACGAAAGGGAGGGATGGTCCCGTGCGGCCGGGGCGGCGCCGGCCGCGTGCGGGGCGGGCGGGACGCCGCCCGCCGTTGCCGCCTGCGTCACCTCTTCGCCGCTCTGCGTGAACACTGTGGCAATGCCCGTTTTTCAACCCCCGGTTACCGGCGAGTCCGGTATTGACAGGCTCCGTTGGTCTAGTCCATTTTAGTGATGCGTGAGCGGAACGAGTAGCGGATGGGACAACCCGCCTTGCCGCTCACGCCAGTTGGCCTGGCACCACGTCGTCACAGCGGGTGTCTGCGGTCACTGAGGGGGCACCACGTGCAACAGGCAAGGGCGAGGGGCAAGATGCTGGTGCTGTATTCGCGGAGGACCACAGTTCCCACGAGCGGACCGGTGCCACAGGCCTGCGTCCCACCCGGCCTCGACGCCCGTCTTCCGTCCGTCACCTGACCCGACCCGACCCCACAACCCCCGTCCGTCCGCCGTGCCCCGGGCACCCGCCGGCGGACGTGTCACCACGGCCCCTTCCGACGCGGACCGGCGTGCCCGCGCACCACCGGGCGCCCCGGCGCGTGCGCACGGACGCGGCAGCGGGGCGCTGCGCCCCGCCCAGAACAAGTCGCCACTCAAGCCTTGGAGCGATCGCATGACGGCATCCGACTACCTGTACCGAGCATCCTCGGACGTCCCGTACTTCAGCTCGGACGCCGACACCTACCTGGCGAGGACGCCGCTGCGCGAACTCACCAAGACGCGCGAGCTCAGGGTGCTGTCCGAGGAGGACTTCGCCTTCTGGCAGACCTACGGCCACATCGTGGTGAAGCAGGCCATCCCGGCCGACGCCGCCAAGAAGCTGCTCGACTTCGCCTGGGACTTCCAGGGCCTCGACCCGGAGCGCCCCGAAACCTGGTACGAGGAGCGGGAGTACCGCTCCGACCTCGACCGCGAGCTGCACATCTACGGCTTCGTCGAGGCCTACCAGCACCAGCTCATCTGGGACAGCCGCCAGGCCCAGCGGGTCTACGACGCGTTCGTCGACCTGTGGGACTGCGAAGAGCTCTGGGTGACCCTCGACCGGCTCAACCTGAACCCGCCCAACATCAAGACCCGCGACCGCGCGCTCATACCCACCACCGAGCGCGGCTTCGACATCAAGCTCCACTGGGACATCGACTCCACGCTCGGCGTGCTGCCGCAGCGGGTGCAGGGCATCATCGCCCTCAACGACACCAAGCCCGACCACGGCGGGTTCCAGTGCAACCCGGAGCTCTTCCGCCACTTCGACCGGTGGAAGGTCGACCAGCCCGCCGACCGCGACCCGATCCGCCCCACCTACGACAGCGACGAATTCCCGGTGGTGCGCCCGGACCTGGAGGCAGGCGACCTGCTGCTGTGGAACGGAGCGCTCGCCCACGGCGTGGCGCCGAACGTCTCGGGCGGCGGCGTGCGCGCGGTCCAGTACCTCTCGATGATGCCCGCGCTGGAGTCGCACGAGGAACTGCGGCGCTCCCGGGTCGCCTCGTGGCGCGACCTGAGCACGCCGGAGTGGAACAAGACACTGCTCGGCGACGCCGCCCGGCACGAGTCCCTGCGCTACGGCAGGGCCGAGCTGAGCGACCTCGGTGCCAAGCTGCTCGGCCTGAAGTCGTGGAGCGGGCGGCCGTTCGACGAGCAGGCCGCCGACTCCGCCGGGGCGTGAGAATGCGCCGGATCTGTCTGACACTCCCCACCAACAGGGAATGCGGGGCGACGATCGCCGCCATCGGCGACGAGGCCGCCTACGCCGCCGAACACTTCGGCGTCGAGGTCCACCTGCTGATCCTGGACTCCTGCGAGCCCGGCGTGTTCGCCGAGCACGCACGGATCGCGCACGAGAGCTCCAGGCCGCCCGGCGTCGTCGTGCACCACCTCGACGAGGCGCACCAGCGTGACTTCCTGCGGCGCGTGATCGACCGCGCCAGCGTCACGAAGCCCGACCTGATGCTCGACCTCATGCTGCCGTCCGCGGTCTCCTACGGCGCCTGCACCAACCGGGCGTTCCTGATCGCCGCCGCACTCGGCTGCGAGTCCGTGCACCGCAGGGACTCGGACAGCCGCTACCAGGAGCTGGACGGCGAGCCCGTCTTCCCCGTCCACCACGAGCTGCGCTCGCTCGGCAAGCGCGCGGTCGACGCGGCGGACGGCGTCGGCGACAGCGACCTCGACCCCCGGCTCGGGCACAGGCCGGTGACGATGGTGGCCGGCTCCTTCGTGGGCGAACTCTCCGTCGACATCGCGGAGATCGAGCGGCTCGACCGCGACGTCTACTACGACGTGGTCAGCCTGTGGGCGCCCGTCGAGTGGTCCGACGAGCAGAAGCGCGACCTCGTCGACGAGTCCTTCCGCGGCGCCGGCACCGAAGCGTTCACCGGCGACCACTCCACACTGACCGTGGTGGACCCGATGCGGGTCGACATGTGCAACATCAGCTTCCACGGTGTGCACGAACGCGTGCCGCTGCCGCCCGCGACCGACACCATCGGCAGTGACTACTTCCTGATGCACCTCGTGCACGACGCGGCGCTGCCCGGCGTGCTCCACAACCGCAACATCGTCAACTTCTACACGGGCGAACGCAGGACGGACCAGGGCTTCGCCGCCTACCAGACGCGCTTCGTGAAGTTCTTCCTGTCCATGCTCTACTTCAACCACCTCTACGACGCGATGGCGCGCACCGGTGACGCCCTCCTCGACGACGGGCTCCGGGTACGCGCCGGGGCACTCGCCGAACTCGTCAGGGACAGCACCCTGCTCGACCGGTCCGAGAACATCGAGCGCCTCGACCGGCTCGACGCCGCCTACCGGAAACTGGGCGGCCGGTACGCCGGGTTCGCCGAGAGCCTCGTGCCGCGCCGCGAGCGTCTGCTCGACGAGGCCAGGCAGGACATCGAAGACTTCGCACTCCTGATCGAAGCATGGGAGCCGCTGATGGACGCGAGCAGGACCACCCACCTCGCCCCGGCCCCCGGCCGGCCGGCCCGAGATCACCGATGACGCGCGACAGACCGCCCCTCCTGGCAGCGCTGGCCGCCGCACCGCAGGACCGCGTCGTCTACGACCTCACCGGGATCGAGGAGGGCTACGACACCCTGGTGCGCGAACTCCCGGACGTCGCCGTCCGGTTCGCCATGAAGGCCTGCCCCGTCGACGAGGTGCTCGCGTGTCTCGCCGCGAGGGGCTCGGGGTTCGACGCGGCGAGCCCGCAGGAGATCGTCCAGGCGATCAGGACGGGCGTGCCGCTCACGCGCATCCACTACGGCAACACCATCAAGTCCGACGCCAACATCGCCGACGCCTACCGCCTCGGCATCAGGGACTTCGCCACCGACAGCCTGGCGGACGTACGGGCGATAGCCGAACACGCCCCGGGCGCCCGGGTGTTCTGCCGACTGGCCACCGACGGGGACGGCGCCCTGTGGGGGCTCAGCAACAAGTACGGCTGCTCCGCGGCGGACGCGGTACGCGTGATGACGGCGGCGAAGGAGTCGGGACTCGTCCCCGCCGGCCTGTCCGTGCACGTCGGCTCGCAGCAGATGACGGCGGAGGCCTGGCACGCCGCCTTCGAGCGGCTCGCCGACGTCGCCACCGCCCTGCTCCGGCGCGGCACGCGCCTCGGCCACATCAACCTCGGCGGCGGCCTGCCTGCGACCGGCTACCTCGACCAGCACGGCAGGCCGCTCGAACCGCCGACCGACAAGATCTTCGCCGTGATCCGCGAAGGCATGCAGCGGCTGCGCGAACTGTGCGGCCGGCACCTCGACTTCATGGTGGAACCGGGCCGCTACCTCGTCGCCGACCACGGTGCCATCCGGGCACACGTGGCGCGGCTGACCGCGCGCGAGAAGCTGAACGGCGAGCGGCACCACTGGCTCTACCTGAGCTGCGGCAAGTTCAACGGCCTCTACGAGATGGACGCGCTGCAGTACCGCGTCGTCTTCCCCTCGCACCAGGGCGCCGAGACAGTGCCTGCCGTGATCGCGGGACCCACCTGCGACAGCGACGACGCCTACGCGTACGACCGCGGCCTCGTCCAGGTGCCGCGCGAGGCCGCCTCGGGAGACCCCGTGTGGGTGCTGTCCTGCGGCGCCTACGCGACCAGCTACACCACGCAGGGATTCAACGGCTTCTCCCCACTGCCCGTCGCCTTCGTACGCGGCGGCGCAGACCCGGGTGGCGCCACGGGCCGGCTCCGGGTGGCCGCGGAGGGCGTCCGGTAGATGGACCACGACATCGCTGAGGACATACGCGTGCGGCACGTACGCGAGGACGACTGGGACGCCATCGTCGCGCTCGAGTCCCGCGCCTACACCGCCGCCGGCCTGTCGGAGGGGCGGGCGGCCCTCCGGTCGCGCGTGCGGGCGTCGCCGCCCACCTGCTTCGTCCTGTACACCGGACGGCGACTGGCCGGCTACCTGCTGGCGCTGCCCTACCCCGAGGCGCGCTACCCCGACCTGGCGAAGGCCGAGGACGTCGCCTTCGACTCCCGCAACCTCCACCTGCACGACATCGTGATCGCCGAGGACCTGCGCCGCAGGGGGCTGGCAGGCCGCCTCGTCGGACGGCTCACCAGGGCGGCGGCCGAGCGCGGGTACGAGCAGATCTCGCTCGTGGCGGTCTCCGGCAGCGAGACCTTCTGGTCGGCCCAGGGCTTCACCGCCCACGACGGCGTCGTGCCGCCGGGCGGCTACGGCGAGAAGGCCGTGTACATGTACAGGGCGATTGGCGAGCCATCGCGAGACGAAGAGGGCTGATGCACGTGCTCCGCGTTCAGGATCCGTTCCGCAGGGGGCAGCTGGCGATCGCCGCCCTGTTCTGCACCCTGGGGTTCCAGTACGCCACGTGGGCGGCCCGGATCCCCGCCATCAAGGCGCACCTCGGCCTCACCGCCGGCGAGGTCGGCCTGCTGCTGATGGCCACCGGCGTGGGGGCGGCCGTGTCGTTCCCGCTGGTGACGATGTTGATGCGGCGCCTGGGATCACAGCGCCTCGCGCTCCTGTCGTCCACATGTCTCGCGCTGCTGCTCATCCCGCTCGCCGTGGTCCCGAACTACCCGGTCGCACTGGCCATCATGCTGTGCGACGGCGTGCTCGTGGGATGCCTCAACGTCTCCATGAACGCGCAGGGAGCGGCGCTTGAGGTCAGGCACGGCCGCAATGCCATGGCCAAGCTCCACGCCACGTTCAGCGCGGGTTCGCTGGGCGCCGCACTGCTCGCCTCCGCCATGAACGCGGTGAACCCGGCCGTCATCGCCCACTTCGGCGCGGCGGCCGCCGTCCTGCTGCTGCTCGTCGTGTACGCGAGGCAGGGGCTGCCCGAGGGCGAGGGACCCGCCGCGGACGAGCCGGAGACCCAGGCGGCGGGCACGGGGACGAAGGCCCGCTCCCGGTGGACCCTGCCGACCCGCATGACGCTCTGGATGTGCTGCGCCATGGCGTTCGGCACCGTCACCGAGGGCGCCATGAACGACTGGTCGGCGCTGTACATGAAGGACGTCGCCAAGGCCTCGGCGGAACTGGCACCCATGGGCATCGCCGTCG
This sequence comes from Streptomyces sp. NRRL F-5126, assembly GCF_000721265.1. Taxonomy (GTDB): domain Bacteria; phylum Actinomycetota; class Actinomycetes; order Streptomycetales; family Streptomycetaceae; genus Streptomyces. The sequence goes on from NZ_JOFZ01000004.1 coordinate 247,664, forward strand.
TCTCCGGCATGATGGTGCTCGCCAGGCTCTTCGCCGACGGATGGCGCAGCCGCTGGGGCGACGGGCGCATCGTCCGCGTCGGCAGCGCGGTGGCCGGCGTGGGACTCGCACTCGCCCTGCTCACCGGGGGAGCGGTACCCGCCCTGATCGGCTTCGCGTGCGTGGGCCTCGGCATCGCGGCCGTGACGCCGTGCGTGTACGTGGCGGCCGCGGCCCAGGGCGCGGAGGCGCTGACGCTGGTCGCCGCGATGGGCACGACCGGCCTCCTCGGCGGGCCGCCCCTCATCGGCTTCGTCGCGAACAGCGCCGGCCTGGTGTGGGGCCTTGGCGCCGTGGCCTGCTGCGCGCTCGTCGTCACGCTCTGCGCGACCCGTATCCGCTGGACGGGCCACGCGGCCGCCGCCGGCGCACCGGCCGCCGCCGGTCCCGTCGGCGAGGAGCAGGCGGTCCACTGAGAGGCGCCACCACCGCCCGGGGCCGCCCTGCGCGGTGGCGGCGCCCTCCGCGAGCGTGAAAGTTTCTTTCAGCGTCCGTGGTGGTCGCCGATTTCTCCGGTGTAGACCAACGGCGTGCACTGACACCCCTTCACACACGTGTCCTTCGCACGCCACTCTTCCGTCATGCGGTGACCACACCATGGGCACGGCACAAGCGCACCGGAAATCCCCCACTTCTGGAGGCACTGATGGACCTCGCACGCACCGTTCGCCGTAGATCCCCCTCACGCCGCCTGCTCGCGGGCGCGACAGGGGCGCTGCTCGTGCTGGCGGGCATCGTCGTCTCGGCCCCCGGTACTGCGGCGGCCGCGCCCGCGCCCCACGCCGCCGCGGCCACGCACAACCCCGACCTCGACTGGATGGGCTCGACCATCCCCGCCCACGAGGGCGGTGGCACACAGCCCCCTTCGGGCGGTGGCGGGCAGGTCTTCGTGACGCAGACCCCCGGCATGGACGTCAGCCACTACCAGGGCGCCATCAACTGGCCCTCGGCGTACTCGAAGGGTGCCCGGTTCGTCTACATGAAGGCGACCGAGGGCACGAGCTACCGCGACCCGAACTTCTCGGCGAACTACACCGGCTCGTACAACGCGGGCTTCATCCGGGGCAGTTACCACTTCGCAACGCCCAACAGCTCGTCGGGCGCCGCCCAGGCCGACTACTTCGTCGCCCACGGCGGCGGCTGGTCCAAGGACGGCAAGACCCTGCCCCCGATGCTGGACATCGAGTACGGCTCCTCGTCGACGTGCTGGGGCCTGAGCAAGTCCGCGATGGTCAGCTGGATCACCTCCTTCGTCAACGAGGTGCACGCGAAAACCACCCGCTGGCCCACCATCTACACCACCACCGACTGGTGGACGACCTGTACGGGCAACACGGCGAAGTTCTCCTCGAACGACCCGCTGTTCATCGCCCGCTACTCGTCCAGTGTGGGTACGCTCCCGGCCGGCTGGCCGTTCTACACGTTCTGGCAGTACGCGGACTCCGGCACGTTCCCCGGCGACCAGGACCGCTTCAACGGCCCGCTGTCCGGCCTGAAGAACCTGGCCAACAACACCTGAGCACCGACCACCGCCGGTGTGAAGCCGCTCGCCCGAGGCGAGCGGCTTCACTCACTCCTGACGCAGTGGCAGCCCGATCGCGAAGACGGTCTCGCCGTCGCCGAAGGGAGCGAGCTCGCCGTCGCGACGTCGGGTACGGCGGAGCGCGGCGCCCACATCCTCGACCCGCACACCGCCGAGCCGGCGCGAGCGCTGCTGTCGCCTACTCGCGTTCACGCCCGGCGGAGACGTCCGGCACAGCGACGGCTTCCCCGTCCCGCGCCCCAGGTGACGGGTGGGGCGGGCGGCCCGCCGCTCAGGAAGGGGTGCCGGTCTCCGGCGCCTGCGTGGTCAGCAGCGGCTGCAGCACGCCCGTACTCAGGCGTGCCACCAGCGGTGTCGCCGCTCGCGCGATCACCCGGCTGACCACGTAGGCGACCGGCAGGGCCAGGATCGCGGAACCCACCACGTCGTGCGGGTAGTGGGCGCCGACGTAGACCCGGGTGAACCCTTCGAACAGTGCGAAGACCGCCGCCACCGCACTCAGGCGCCGGTCGAGGAGCCACAGGGCCGCGACGGTCGCGAAGGCGGTGGTGGAGTGCCCGCTGGGGAAGGCGTAGTCGCTGCGGACGGGGCACGCCTCGATGTAGTAGTCGTGCGGTAGCGAGTAGCAGGGCCGCACCTCGGCGACGAACTTCTTCACGACCTCGGCGACGGCGAACGTGACCGCCACGGACACCGGCACGGCCAGTGCGAGCGTCATGGCGCGTGCACCGCGGCGCCTGGCGTTCCACCAGCCGATCACCATGAGGACGGCGAAGACGGCGAGCCCGGCGGTGGTCCACAGGTCGATGGCCGAGTTCAGCCAGCGGGTGTCGCGTGCGAACCCGGTGACGGAGGAGAAGAGCGACCCGTCGATGCCGGAACCGTTGTAGGCGAGCGTCGCCGCCGCGTGCGTGGTCATGAGGCCGCTTCCTTCGTGCGTGTCGGCCGGCGCCGCGCAGGTCGGAGTGGTCCGGCCGGCCCGGTTCGTCTACGTGACAGTAGACGATGAAGCGGACCCGGCCAAATCCTGAACGGCGTACGGGGCAAGGGGAGTAGCGGGCGCCGCGCTCACCGTCCGTCACCGGCCGGGTCCGGCACGAGCGCGGTGGTGATGGTCATGGGCTTTCCCGTGACGGCGATCATGTGCAGGCGCGTGCGGCCGTGCGCCACCCGGCGGAACCCGTGCGGCGGCCTCAGCCCGTACGTCGCGGAGGCGTGCGGCCCGAGTGACGCGGGGCCCGACGTGATCGCCCACCAGCCGGAGGCGCTCTGCGCCGCGCGGCTGGCGAAGTGGGGGGTGAGGGTGGCGTCCGTCGTGTTGACGACACGCACCGCCGCCGAGGTGATCCCGTGCCGAGGCGTGTCCGTGAACCGTGCGGTGACCGTCATGCGCAGCGGCGCGGGACTCGCCGCGGCGATCGCGGCACACGCCGCGGCGGGCAGCAGGAGGCCCGCGCCGCATGCCGCTCTCGCGCGGCGCCCGAGCGGCAGCCGCGGCTGCCACGCGGTGGCGAGCGCGCAGGCCGGCACAGTGGCGGCGGCCGCGAGCCAGAGCGGCGTCATGAGCAGGTAGTACCCGTCCTGCGAGCGGGTCGAGAGGTAGAAGGGGAGCCATGGCAGGACCGTCAGCGCGGGCCCGAGCCGCCGTGCGAACAGGACGAGCGCGGCGAGCAGCCCCAGCAGCAGGAGGAGGGTCGCGTACGAGTAGAACTCCAGCCGGCCGCTGCCCGGGGTGAAGTAGTACGAGATGCCCATGAGGCCCTGCCCGTGCAGGATCGCGCCCTGGCTGATCGGCAGCAGCAGCCCGCAGGCCCAGGCGCGCGGGCCGCGGGCGGCGACGTACGCGTTGAGCACCGCCCAGGTCAGGGCGGCGACACCGGAGTAGCGGGCCGTCACGGCGAGCGCGCGGCGGCCCGGCATGCGCACCCGCGCCCGGCCCGCAGCGGTCCCTTCCCCGCTCGGTGCCGGGTCGCCGCGCCGTGCGGCGTACATGCCGACGAGCAGGAACGGAGCGAGGAACCATGCCAGTTGCTGGGCGGCGCACGCGGCGCCGAGGCAGACCGCGCGCAGCACCCCGTTTCGCCCGAGCCTGCCGCCCGCCCCCGTGGCGGGCCAGCGGACCACGACGGGAACGAGCAGGGCGAGGGCGAGCACGGCCGGGTAGCCGAGCCGGGCGTACGCCGGGAGCATGCCGAAGCCGAGGCAGACCGCGGTCGCGGCGGAGCGCCACGGCACGGGGAGCAGCCGCCAGAGCGTGAGCGTCCCGATGACCAGGGCGGCGCTGGTCACCAGGGTGGCGGCGGCGGTGGAGTGGATCACCAGCCGCACGGGCGCGGCGATCAGGGCCGTCAGCGGCGGGTAGCCGTACGTGAAGTCGCCGCCGCCCGCCATGGTCTTGGTGAGGTCGACGCGCGGCGTGCCGAACAGCCAGGGCCACGGATCGCCGTAGACGGGGCGGCCGTGCAGGATCTGCAGCGCGGCCTGCGCGGTCAGGACGCCCTCGTCGCTGCCCGCATGGTCGAGCCAGTAGCCGCAGACCACCAGGGTGATCGCCACGGCGAGCACGAAGGCGTCCACGCGCGCGAGCGCGCGGCGCCCGCGTACCGCGAGCGCGAGGACCGCGCAGCCGAGGATCGCGGCGTAGCAGAGGGAGATCACCCCCGCGATCGGCGGGTTCCTGTGCATCGCCGTCGTCCAGAGCGTCCGGGTGCCGATGAACAGGCTGATCGTGGCGATCAGGGTCAGCCCTCTGTGCCACTGAGCGGGCGCTCCGTCCGCGGCGGCGTGCCCGGCGCGGACGTGGCGCAGGGTCAGGCGGAGGCCGGATGGGCGCGGGCCGGGGGCGTCGACGGGGGCGTGCAGGGTGTCGTCCACAACGGTCCTTACCTGGTGCGAGCGACCCCCCGGGCGACTACTGCGTCATGCACTGAGTCATGCAGGCAGATCATATTCACGAAGTGTTCACCCCGCTCTGGTCGTTGCCGCCGCGCCGTCCGCGCGGCCGCCTCACCGCGCGGGCCGGTGCAGCAGCCCGCTGGCGACGAGCTCGACGGTCAGGGCCACCGCGGCGGCCTGCACGGCCATCAGCGCGATCAGCACGAACAGCTGCACGGCCCCCGCCGTGAGGGGTGAGGCCCCGCCGAGCAGCACTCCGACGAACGCGCCCGGAAGGGTGACGAGTCCGACCGTGCGCGTCTGGTCGAGGCCGGGCAGCTGGGCGTCGGACGCCGCGGGGCGCACGACTTCGAGGCGGGCGTCCCGGTCGAGGAACCCGAGCGAAAGGGCGGCCTCGACCTCCCCGCGCCGCTGCGTCAGCTCGTCCAGCGCCCGCCGGCCGGCCAGCACCGTCGCGGTGAGCGCGCCGCCCAGCAGGATCCCGGCGATGGGGATCAGCGCGATGCCCTTCAGCGGCACGAGCCCGGTCAGCAGCAGCGCCGCGACGACCGGTGCGGTGGCCGCGGCGATGGGCACGGCGGTGAGCCACCAGGATCCGTCGGACGTGAGCCGGCGCCCCGCCGTGCGCACCGCTGTCGCGAACATCAGCAGCAGGAAGGCCGTCAGCGCCCACAGCGAGCGGATCACGTAGGTGATGACCACGGACACCGCCGCGAGCTGGACCGCGGCCCTGCCCCCCGCGAACGCGATCTGGCGCCACCGCTTCGCTCCTGTCACCGCGCCGAGGTGGTAGCGGGCGGACACGAGTACGGCCGCCAGCAGGAGCGCGGCCAGCACGATCCCGAGCGTCTTGTCGACGGGGAGGAGCGAGGCGGCCGTGATCGTGGTGTCGCGCATGCTCAGAAGAGTGTCAGAGGGTGCCTCGTCGCCGGGCTGTCGGGCGGATGGCCGTCCCTCCTTCGACTACAGTGTTGTAGACGAAAGGTCCGACGCCGGCCGTCCGGGACCCCGGGCCTCGGCCCCCCGCCGCGGTCGCACCACGAGGAGAAGGTTCGCGACCATGGCCGCACCCCTGTTCACGGCGGCACAGCTCGCCGTGAACGTGCTCGACGCACGATCCCTCCTGGCCGCCTTCGGCGTGGCGGGCATCGCTCTGGTGATGTTCGCCGAGACCGGGCTGCTGATCGGGTTCTTCCTCCCCGGCGATTCGCTGCTGTTCACCGCGGGGCTCCTGTGTACCGGGACCGCCGATCGAGGCTCCGCGCTGTCGCTGCCCCAGGTGCTCGTCGCGTCCGCCGTCGGCGCCCTGGTCGGGGCGCAGGTCGGCTACGTCATCGGGCGGCGCGGCGGGCGCGCGCTGCTCGACCGCAGCCGGTCGCGGCGGCTGCACGAGGGCGCGGTCAGAGCCGAGGAACTGCTGGCGAGGTACGGGCACGCGAAGGCGGTCGTGCTCGCCCGGTTCATCCCGGTCGTCAGGACCGTGCTCAACCCGCTCGCGGGCGCGCTGGGCGTGCCCGTCCGCACCTTCACCGTCTGGCAGACGGCCGGCGGCCTGGTGTGGTCGATCGGTCTCGTGCTCGCCGGGTACGCGCTGGGCTCGTCGGTGCCCAACGTGGACCGCTACCTGCTGCCGATCGTCGCCCTGATCGTCGTCGTGTCGCTGCTGCCGCTCGCCGTCGAACTGGTCCGCTCCCGCAAGCGCGCGGCGCGCGAGGGCGGCGCGAGCTGACCGGGCGGCCGTCCCGCCGCCCGGCGCCGTGGCACGCCGGGCGGCGGGGGAGCGCACCGTCAGCCCCGCTCGGCCGCCGTGTGCGCCATCGGCAGGGGCCCTGTCGCCTCGGGAGCGGCCCCGTGTGCCTCGTCGCGCGGGGTGTCGGAGCCGGTGACCGCGAGCTTGACGAGCAGCACGGCGATCGGGACGAGCAGCGCGAGGGTGACGGGACCCGTGCCCCAGCCGAGGCCGCCGCGGCCCGGGCTCACACCCATCCAGTCGGCGAACGACGCCCCGAGCGGCCGGGTGAGGATGTACGCCCACCAGAACGCCGCCACGGCGTTCAGGCCGAGGAAGCGGTAGGCCAGCGCGGGCATCAGGATGAGCGCCGTGAACAGGAGGCCCGCGGTGAGGTAGCCGAGGTGCAGGCTGCCCGCCGTGAGGTCGCCCGCGGCGGTGCCGAGGGCGAAGGTCGCGAGCACTGTGGCCCAGTAGAAGCGCTCGCGGCGCCGGGTCCTGACGCTGTGGATGGACAGCGTGGACTCCGACGCGTACCAGGCCGCCAGGATGCCCGCCAGGATCAGGGCGAACGCCACCGTGGAGACGCTGTACGGGATCCCGGCGACCACGTGCACCACGTCGGCGGCCATGGTGCCGAACACGCTGACCATCACGATCGCGAGCCAGTAGTTCCACACGCGGTAGCGCGGCGCCCGCAGTTGGAGCCAGAGCATCGCCCCGAGACCCACGGCGCCGATGCCGCCCGCCACGATCGGGCCGAGCGTCTTCGCCAGGTAGTCGGACGCCGTCTCGCCCATCCCGGTGGTCAGGATCTTGACCACCCAGAACGTGGCTGCCACGGCGGGCACCTTGATCCCCAGGGACCTGGCCGCGTGCGCCGCGGTGCGGGTCCGCGTCCCACGGCCCTGCGCCGGCCCGGTCCTCGCGCCGCCCGGTTGCATCGTCATCAATCCTCACCGTTCCGGCGCCAGGGCGCCGTCGTGTACGGGGTCGTCTATCGTCTACAGGACTGTAGACGATTAGGGAGACGGGTGAACCGGTCCCTCCGTTCCGGCTGCTAGGGTCCTGGCCCACTGACGTTCTACATCTTGTAGTAATAATCGGAGGGCTGTCCGCCATGCCTCGTTCCTGCGTTCCGCGGCGCGTCACGGTCATCTCGGCGAGTGTGGGGGCGGGCCACGACGGCGCGGCGGCCGAGCTGGCCTCCCGGCTCGAAGCGGCCGGATTCGCGGTCGACCGCTACGACTTCGTCGACCTGTTGCCCTGCGGCCTCGGACGGCTCCTGTCGGGCGCCTACCACCGCCTGCTGACGCTGGCACCGGCCGTCTACCAGCGGGTCTACGCGTCGATGGGCCGCACGGGCAGGCCGGGCCCCGCGCTCCGGCTGCTGCTGCGCGGCGCCCGGCGGCGCACCCGCCGTACCGTCGGTCCCGCCACCGTGGCCGCCGTGGCCACCTACCCGGGGGCCGGCCAGGTGCTCGGCGCGCTGCGCGTGCGCGGCCGGCTCGACGTGCCGGTGCTCACGTACCTGACGGACTTCTCCGTGCACCCGCTCTGGGTGGCACGGGGGGTCGACGTGCACCTTGCCGCGCACGCCGTGCCGGCGGGCCAGGCGCGGTCGCTCGGCGCCCGGGGCGTGCTCGTGTCCGGGCCCGTCACGAACAAGGCCTTCCACCCCGTCGACGAGGCCGAACGGCGCGCGGCACGCGAGCGGCTCGGCCTGCCGGCCGGCGGGACGCTGGCGCTCCTGGTGGCCGGGTCCTGGGGCGTCGGCGCCGTGCGCAGTGCGGCACACGAGATACGTGCGGGCGGGGCCGCGGTGCCCGTGGTGGTGTGCGGCGCCAACAAGTCGCTGCTCAGGCGCCTGCGCGGGGACGGCTTCACCCACGTGCGGGGATGGGAGAGCGACATGCCGGGGCTGATGCGGGCCTGTGACGTCCTCGTGCAGAACGCGGGCGGGCTGACGTCGCTCGAAGCGTTCGCGACCGGTCTGCCCGTGATGAGCTACCGCTGCATACCCGGGCACGGCCGGACGAACGCCGCCGCGCTGGACGAGGCCGGTCTTGCGTCCTGGGTGCGCGACGCCGGCCGACTCTCCACCGTCATAGGGGAGCTGGCCACCGGCGCCCTGGGCGAGCGGCAGCGCGCCCAGGGGCTGGCGCTCTTCCCGCGCGGGACGGGCCCCGCGGCCGTCATCGCCGCTGCCGCCGGCCGTGCGGGCGGGCGGGGCTCCGCACCCGCGACGCTGCCGGGTGCGCGCGGCCCCGCCGAGCGCACGCCAGGCCTGCGGCCCTCGCGCGAATCCGCGGCCGGCGCCGCCGCGTTCGTGCCCCGCATGCGCAACCGGAACGGCTCGCCGCGGTCCGCTGCCCGGCGCGGTCCACTGCGTACCCCCGCCACCGCGATCGCCCTCGTGCTGACCCTCGGACTGGGGATAGGCGCACCCGTACTCCACGCGTACGGGTCAGTGCCTGGACGCATCTCGTCGGCCGCACGCCACTTCATCGAGGAGCACGAACTGTGAGGAATCCGCTGGGCGGCGCCGCCTCCACCGCACTCGCGGTGCTGCACACCGCGCCGGTCGTGTCCACCTTCGGCCCGCTGCGCAACCGTGCCATGCCCCACCTCGCTGGACGCGGCACCCCCGACCACGTGGCGCTGACCTTCGACGACGGCCCCGACCCGCTGTCCACACCGCACTTCCTGCGCCTGCTCGAACGCGAGCGGGTGCGGGCGACGTTCTTCCTCCTCGGCTCGATGCTCGTACGCTCCCCGGGGCTCGCGAAGGAGATCGCGGCCGCGGGCCACGAGGTGGCCGTGCACGGCTACGTCCACCGCCCGCTCGCCCTGCGCGGCCCGCGGGCCACCTGGGACGACCTCGCGCGGGCGCGTGATCTGGCGGCGGACGTGCTGGGCCGGCGGCCGACGCTGTTCCGGCCTCCGTACGGCGTGATGAACGCCTCCGCGCACCTGGCATGCCGCTCGCTCGGGCTGCGGCCCGTCCTGTGGACGGCCTGGGGCGAGGACTGGCGGGCCCGCGCCACCCCGCTCAGCGTCCACGACACGGTCATGTCGTCCCTGCGCGGCGGCGGCACCGTCCTGCTGCACGACTCCGACTGCACCTCCTCCCCGGGCTCGTGGCGCACGACGCTCGACGCCCTGCCCCGGCTGCTCGACACCTGGTGGCAGCGCGGCTGGCGTACCGGGACGCTGAGCGAGCACGGCGAGCCCACGCGCCTGCCGCGCGTGCCGTACTGAGGCGACGCCGTCCGGCCGGGGCAGCACCCGTACGGCGGCGTGATCCGCCCGATCGCGGCCAGGGCGCTCCTGCACCGGGACCGCTCGTGCGACATGGATCCCTCGCCCCCGAGAGGGGCAGGCCAGGTGAGCGGTTCCACCAGCTCAAGCCAGGACGGCCGCGACGCCGTGCCCTCGGCATGGCGGATGTCGCGCTCCTCCTCGTGGACGGCGACGGGGCGGCTGCGAGAACGTGCTGGGCCCGCCGGCTCCCTCGGCAGGCTGACGGCCACGGCGAGCGACGGCAGCGCACGCCCGCTCGCCGCGTGGCAGTGGCCGCTGCACGGAACGGCCGGGGAGATGCGGCTGATTCGGCGGTGCGCCGGGCAGCTGCACGACTGGGGCCTCGGCCACCTGGAGTTCACGGTCGAGCCGGCGGCCGGCGAGCTGGTCACCAGCTCCGTGCGGCACGCGTCGGGGCAGGACGTGGGACGGCGGACGAGAGCCTTCACCCCGGAGGGCAAGGTCATCCGGGCGGAGTTCGACGAGGAGCCCGGCTGGCCTCGACGGGGCCTGCGCTGCCTACCGCGCCGCTTCTCGTAGGGTCCCCTGTGACAACGGGTGCGGCGGCGCCACGCCACCGCGCACCCGTTCCCCGCCGCCGTCGCCCGCGGCGGGGCGGCACGCCGGAGGGACCGACAGTGAAGTACGGCATTTCCACCTTCATCACCGACCAGGGCATCGGCCCGGTCGCGCTCGGCAGGGCGCTGGAGGAGCGCGGGTTCGGCATGCTCCTCATCGCCGAGCACTCGCACATCCCGGTGGAACGGCGTTCGCCCTGGCCCGGTGGCGGCGAGCTGCCCGGCAAGTACTACCGCACGCTCGACCCGTTCGTGGCGCTCACCGCGGCCGCCGTGGCGACCGATCACCTGCTCGTCGGCACCGGCGTCGCGCTCGTCGGCCAGCGCGACCCGATCCACACCGCGAAGGAGGTCGCCTCCCTCGACCTGGTGTCCGGCGGCCGGGCGGTGTTCGGCGTCGGCGTCGGCTGGAATCGCGAGGAGATGCGCAACCACGGCACGGACCCCGCCACGCGGGGCCGGCTCGTGAACGAGAGGCTCGCCCTCATCCGCTCGCTGTGGACGGAGGAGACCACCGAGTTCCACGGCGAGTTCATCGACCTCGACCCCGTGTACTCCTGGCCCAAGCCGGTGCACAGGCCGCACCCGCCGATCTTCGTCGGCGGCGGCGAGCGCGCCTTCCCACGCGTGGCGCGCTACGGCGACGCGTGGCTCGCGAACGGTGTGCCGCCCGAGGAACTCGGCCCGCAGATCAGCAGGTTGCGCGAGGCCGCGGGCCGGGACGTGCCGGTGACCGTCTTCGACGCCTCCCACGACGAGGCCGACGTGGCGGCGTACGCCGAACTCGGCGTGGAGCGTCTGCTGTTCGCACTCGAAACGCGGCCGGAGGCCGAGACTCTGCGTGCGCTGGACACCATGACGGCCGTCGTACCCGCGGAGCACTGACCCACCGCGTCACTCGTGCGGGTACGGCAGATGCGTGGTGGTCGAGCGCCACAGCCGGACGGCGGTCGAAGGCCCCGGCGCCGCACGGTGCTTGCCGCGCCCCGAATGGGTCCGCTGCTCCGGCACGGACGGCTGGGGCGCGAGGCCCGTGTAGTGAGCCAGGAAGGTCAGCACGTCGGCCTCCAGGGCGGAGGACGCGGCCCCGTGCACCGCGTGGTGGTCGCGCCGCATCAGGATCGCGGGCCCGGTGGTCGCGTGCTGGAGCGCCGCGCACATCTTGCGCACGTGCTCGGCGCCCGTGTGGGCGTCGCCCGACGCTCCGCACAGCAGCGTGGCCGGGTACCGGGTGCCGGGAACGACCTGGTGGTACGGGGAGAGTTCGAGCAGGGCGGCCGTCTGGCGCGGCCCCGCGGCGGTGCCGTACTCCTGCGTCCAGGTGGCGCCGAGGCCGAAGCGGTCGTAGCGGATCATGTCCGTCAATGGCCCGTTGACGGCCACGGCGGAGTACAGGTCGGGCCTGCGGGTGGTGGCGGCGGCGACGAGGAGCCCGCCGTTCGAGCCGCCGAACGCGGCGAGCCGGCTGCGGTCGGTCCAGCCCTCCCTGATCAGCCACTCCGCGGCCTCGTTGAGGTCGTCGGCCGCGCGCATCCTGCCGAGCGCGCCGGTGCCCGCCTCGTGCCACGCCCGGCCGCCCTCGCCTCCGCCCCTGACGCACGCCACCGCGAACACACCGCCCGCCGCGGCCCACGCGTAGGCCATGGGCCGGTAGCTCGGTCTCATGAGGACGCCGAATCCGCCGTAGCCCGTGATCATCAGCGGGCGCGGGCCGTCGTCCGCGTCCCCCCTGCTGAGGAGGAACAGCGTGACCGGGACGCTGTCACTGGTCCAGTACGTGAACTGGCGTGTCGTCAGCCCCGTGCGAGGTGCGGGCGACGACAGGTGCGCGGGCGCGACGGGCAGCGGGGGCAGCGGAGTGTCCGGCCACTCCTGCCACGGGAAGACCGTGCCGGTGGTCGCGTCGTAGCAGTACACGCGGGGAGGGGTGCCGAAGTCGGAGTAGGTGAACCAGGCACGCGGGCCGCCGGCGGGGTCCGCGCGCAGGGCGGTGACCGTGCCGGTGCCGGGCAGTGGGACCTCCGCCATCTCCTGACCGTCCGTGGCGTTGTGGACGGTCAGCCGGCTCACCGCTGCCCTGGTGCGCAGCACGAGCAGAACAGGGGCGGCGAGCGAGGAGTGGTGCAGCATCGCGCTGTCGCCGAGTACCGACCTCGGATCCTCCGCGACGAGCTCCCGCCATTCGGCCGGACCGCGCCGCGGGTCGAGCGGTCCGCTCGTGGCGAGGATGCGCCCGTGGGGGGCGAGATGGTCCGTGTGCATCCTGGCCGTCCCGTCCGGATGCAGGCGTACCGAGGCCAACGCGCCGTCACGTGCGCCGTCCACGATCTTGTGCCATTCGAGCGCCGCGGGGTCGGCGGCGGGGCCGGGGGCCAGCCACAGGTCGTTGCCCGACGCGGCGCCCGTGACCACGGAGACCACGAGGCGCGTGCCGTCGGGGTCGATGGTCAGCCCGAAGTGGGTGGCTCCGCCGACCGCGTCGCCGAAGACCTCCTCGTCCTCGGCCGGAGGCCTGCCGATGCGGTGCAGCCTCACGCACAGCGGCTCGCCCGCGGACGGGCAGCCCGACACGTAGTAGAACGCCGCGGCGCCGGGCAGCCACGCGACGGGGGAGTGGCGCAGCCCGGGTACGGGCTCGCCCAGCGGCCCGCTGCCGTCGGCCGCGTACACCAGGAGGACGGTCGTGGGGCCGCCGTCCGCGGCGAACTGGCAGGCCACCCGGTCGCCCTCCCACGAGGGGCGCCACAGCGCGAGACGGGTGCGGCCGCCGAGGTCGGCGGTCGGGTCGGCGACCACGTAGTCCCGGTGCTGGTCCCAGGCGTCGGGCTCCGACGCGTACAGCCGCGCCATCCCCTGGCCCGGCAGCAGGCGTTCGGTGAAGGACCTGGCGCGACGGCTGACCGGCGCCGACATGCGCAGCGGTGCGGCCGCGTCCGCCAGGGACCGGTTCCAGTCCTCCCGGTCGCGCCAGGTCGCGCGGTGCGCGGCGAACAGCGCGTCCTGCCGGGCCGACCAGGTCCGGGTCCTGGAGCTCTCGCCGTCCTCCAGCCAGCGGTAGGGGTCGGGGACCTGCTGGCCGTGGATCTTGTCCACGAGGAGCTGCCGGTAGGCGTCGGGGGGACGGAACGCGTCGGCGGGGCGTGGTGAGGACGACATCGGGGGTGGCCTTGACCTCTCGCTCGGGGAAAAGGGGGAGCCGACGAGGGGTACCGCGGGCGCGGGGCGACGCGCGTCACCCGGCGGCCCGCGCCACCTCGCCGTACGAACCGGAGCCGCCGGAGGCGGACGCATCGTCAGTTCTGGTCACCCTCGAAGACATCGGCGATCCACCGAGGCACCGAGGCGTCCGCGACCGGCCCGTCGTGGGGGCTCCAGTCGTCTGCCGGAAGAACCATGTTTTCTCTCCCTTTGTCTCCGAAGTCGCCGAACACCGGACATCAACGGCTTGGACACAAGAATGCCCACGGGTCACCTGGAGTAACGCAAAGTAACCTGGGAGCGTGAAAGGGAATGTGATCGTACAAGTCATCTCATATGAGTGACGGGTGGGAAGGGTCAGTCCTGTCGCGCGTACAGGGCGAACTGGTCGAGCAGACCCTGGGGTGCGTCGTGGCGGAAGCACACTTCGAGGTTGTCCGCCGACCCCCTCGCCGACTCCTCGCTGCGCGGAAACATCTCCGCCTCGTACGCGGCGATGGCGCCCTCGGTGTCGCCGGGGCGGGCCGCCAGGCACTGCGCGAGTCGCGCCCCGTCCAGCATCGCCAGGTTGGCGCCCTCGCCGGCGAACGGCGACATCAGGTGGGCCGCGTCGCCGAGCAGCGTGACGCCCGGGACGCGCGGCCAGCGGTGCGCGACCGGCAGCGCGTGGATGGGGCGCGGCACCAGGGTGCCGTCGGCGTCCGCGATCAGCGCGCGCAGGCGCTCGTCCCAGCCGGTGAACCGCGTGAGGAGCGCTGCCTTCGCGGCGCGCCGGTCGCCGAAGTCGACGCCTGCGGCCCACTCCTGCGGCGCCTTGATCGCCGCGTACACGTGCAGACTGCCATCCGTCTCGCGGTGCGCGAGCAGGCCGTTGCCCTCGCCGAGAGCGAAGAGCATGCCGCCGCCGACCACGGCCGCGGCGTCCGGGTGGCGCACGTCGGCGTCCAGGAGGTCGAACTCGACGAACGAGACGCCCGTGTAGGCCGGCATGTCGTCCGAGAGCAGCGGACGGACCCGTGACCATGCGCCGTCCGCGCCGATCAGCAGGTCGGCGGTGAAGGCGGAGCCGTCGGCGAGGGCCACCTCGTAAGCCCCTGTGGCGAGCCTGCGTGCCCCCGTGGCCTTCGCGCCCCAGCGGATCGACCCGTCCGGCAGGGACTTGAGCAGCAGGTCGCGCAGGTGGCCGCGGTCGACCTCGGGGCGCCCGCCCTGACCGTCGTCCTCCTGATCGAGGCGCACCTTCCCGTGCTTGTCCAGGACGCGCATGGCCTCCCCGCCGGGGTGCACGAGTGCGCGGAACTCGTCGTAAAGGCCCGCGGCCCGCAGGGCGACCTGGCCGGAGTCGTCGTGGATGTCGAGCATGCCGCCCTGCCCGCGGGCGCCGGAGGAGGGCTCCGACTCGTAGAGCGCGGCCTCGATGCCGTGGGTGTGCAGCACCCGCGCGAGGGTGAGGCCGCCGAGGCCGCCTCCGACGATGGCGATGGGGTGGTGAGTGGTCATGGGAGTCTCCTTCGTTCCGTGTCCCGCTTGCACATCCAGCGTAACGAACATGTTCGGAACGAACAAGTTCGTTCCAGCCACTCGGGCCCGGGCACGGGCATCGAGTGCGATCCGGCCATGGGATACGTTCGACCCGTTCGGTTTCCCGTACGGCCCTTCGGGGCCGTCCCGCCGCCCTGGAGGCCCCAGCATGACGAACACGCCGCCGGTCAGCCTGGCCGACGTCCGTGACGCCGCCGCTCGGATCGAGGGGGTCGCCCACCGCACCCCCGTACTGCGGTCCAGGACCCTCGACGCGCTGGTCGGCGCGGAGGTGTACCTGAAGTGCGAGAACCTCCAGCGGGTCGGCGCGTTCAAGTTCCGCGGCGCCTACAACGCCGCGTCCCGGCTCTCCTCCGGCCAATTGGCCGCGGGCATCGCCGCCTACTCGTCGGGCAACCACGCGCAGGCCGTCGCGCTCGCGGCCAGGGAGCTCGGCTCCACGGCCGTCATCCTGATGCCGGAGGACACCCCGCGCTCCAAGCGCGACGCGACGGCCGGCTACGGCGCCGAGATCGTCACGTACGACCGCTACAACGGCGACCGTGTCGCGCTCGGCGAGGCGATGGCGGCCGAGCGCGGGCTCACCCTCATCCCGCCGTACGAGCACCCGCACGTCATCGCGGGGCAGGGCACGGCGGCCCTCGAACTCATGGAGGAGACCGGCGGGCTCGACGCGCTCGTCGTGCCGTGCGGCGGCGGTGGCCTGCTCGCCGGCACCGCGACCGCGGTCAAGGGCCTCGGCGGCGCCACCCGCGTGATCGGCGTCGAACCCGAGGCGGGAGACGACACCAAGCGCTCGCTCGAGGCGGGCCACCGGGTGTCCGTGCCCGTCCCGAGGACCATCGCCGACGGCCAGGCCGCCCACACGCCCGGCGAGTTGACGTTCTCCGTCAACCAGCGCCTGGTGGACGGCATCGTGCTCGTCTCCGACGACGAGATCCGGGCGGCGATGCGGCTGGCCTTCGAGCGGCTGAAGACCGTGATCGAGCCCAGCGGCGCCACCGGCCTCGCGGCCCTGCTGGCGGGTCGCGTCGACGGCGGCGCCAAGCGGATCGGTGTGATCCTCTCCGGCGGCAACGTCGACGCGCGCCGCTTCGCGGAGCTGTGCGGGGACCGATGACGGGCGTACCGGCGGCGCGCGTACGGGCGTCAAGCGTACCGGCGGCGCCGCTCAGGCCCGGCCGTCCGCCGTCCTGACCGTGAGCAGGTCGGTCAGGCGGATGCGCTCGTAGAACCTCTCGCGCACCCTGTCGGCGACCTCGCTGACCTCGCTGGACCCGTCGTTCGCGGGGTCCACCGTGACGCGGAAGGGACGGCTGCCCTTCGGGGCGCCGACGAGCGACACGATCGCCTTCGCCACCTCGTACGGATCGGCCTCGGGCGGGGCGAGTTCGGCGAGCCGCGCCGAGACGTCGTCCATCAGCCCCGCGTACAGCTCCTCGTACGCCCTTGCCCTGTCCTCGTCGTCCGGGAGCATCGCGTGGGCGAAGTGGTTGGTGCCCGACGTGTAGGAGCCCGGCACGACGATCGCGGAGTCGATGCCGAAGCGCGCCAGTTCGACGGCGTAGCTCTTGGCGACGTGGTCCTCGGCCGCCTTGGACCCGAAGTAGGGGCCGAGGTAGGGCGGCGTCCCTCCGTACGTGCTGGTGGAGCCCACCCACACCAGGAGCCCGTCGCGCCGCTCGCGCATCCCCGGCAGCACGGCGCGGTTGAGGCGCTGGGTGGAGACCACGTTGGTGTCGTAGACGTCGAGGAGCTGCTCAGGCGTGAAGGCCTCGGCGGGGCCGAGGACCATGTGCCCCGCGTTGTGCACGACGACGTCGATCGCGCCGGTCGCCTCGGTGACCTCGCGGACCCCGGCGTCCACGGACCGCTGGTCCGAGACGTCGAGTTCGACGCTGCGCAGGTCGACCGAGTGCTGCCTGGCGTACTCGGCGGCGTCCGCCACCGACCGGGCGTTGTGTCCTGAGGTGTCCCGCATCCCGGCATAGGTGGTGTACCCGGCGTCGGCCAGCGCGCGGACCGTCATGGCCCCGAAGCCGCTGGACGCACCGCTGACAAGGACGGTCCCGGACATCTGCTGCCTCCCGGTGGTCACTGGTCGAAGACGATGACGCTGCGCCCGTGCGAGGTGTGCGCGTCCATGGCGTCGAGCACGGAGGGAACGTCGTCGAGCCCCACCACCGTGACCTCGGGCAGGATGCCGTGCCTCGCGGAGAAGTCCAGGGTGTCGCGGAGGTCGTGCGGAGAGCCGGACGGCGACGCCATGACATGGAGGCGGTTGAGCACCATGGGCTGCACCTGGAGCACCAGCGGCTCCGTCTCGTAGCCGCACATCACCAGCGTCCCGTCGGGCGCCAGGCCACTCACGGCGGCGGCCGCGGTGGCGTTCGACGGCGCCGTGTTCAGCACGACGTCCGCTCCGCCGTCCCAGGTGACGAGCGCCTCGCCCGGGTCCTCGTCCGCCGAGGCGATGAACCGTTCCGCGCCCATGGACCTGGCCGCGTCCTCACCGCGGCGCGAACGCCCCACCACGGCGACGCGCGCGCCCAGGGCCACCGCGTACCGGATGCCGAGGGAGCCCATGCCGCCCGTACCGATCACCGCGATCCGGGAGTTCGGGCCCGCCCCCGCCTGCCGAAGGCCGTTGTACGCCGTGAGCCCCGCGCACATCAGCGGCGCCGCCGCCACCGGGTCGAGCCCGGCGGGAAGCGGCGTCGCGAAGGCGGCATCGAGGATGACGTACTCGGCGTACCCGCCGTCCACCACGATCCCGGTGATCCTCTTGCGCGGGCAGAGGATCTGCTCCCCGCGCGCGCAGTAGTCGCACGTGCCGTCGGAATCGTGCAGGAACTGGCCTCCCACCGCCGTCCCGACGGCCGGCTCCGTCACGCCCGTGCCGACCGCTTCCACCACGCCGGTCACCTCGTGGCCGGGCACGACGGGGAAGCGCGCGAAGGGGTATTCGCCGTGGAGCAGGTTCAGGTCGGAGTAGCACACGCCGCACCCGGTGACCTTGACCAGCACCTCGCCGAGGCCGGGTTCCGGGACGTCGAGATCGGTGAGGGAAAGCGGTCGGCGAACGCCCGTCGCCACAGCAGCACGCATCACATTCTCCAGACCTCGGGTTCTCAGTCTTGTGCGGCCCCGATCCGCCCGCAACCCGGGCCACGGGCACCCGAGTCGCCGCGTCACGCCCGGTGGGGAAAGGCGTGCTTCCTGCCGGCGAGGACGGTCGCGGCCGCGGCGACGAGCAGGAGCAGCGCCGCCCAGGTGATCGACGCGGCGCCGAGTCCCGCGAGCAGCAGCCCGCCGGCGAGGCCACCGACGGCGATGGCGCCCGAGAAGACCGTGATGGTGATGGACTGGGCGACGTCGGCGGCCTGCGACGCGGCGCTGATCGCGGCACCGATGAACAGGCTGGGCGAACTGCCGAACGCGAAGCCCCACGCCGCGACCGCGACGTACACCAGCACGGGCACGCCCGCGAGTACCGCCAGCACGAGCACGCAGGCAGCGAACAGCACCGTGCTGCCCACCACGAGCCCGCGCAGGTGACGGTCGATGTGCGCGCCGACCACGAGGACGCTGAGCACGGAGGCGAGGCCGAACGCGAACAGGACCCAACCGGTCTGGCCCGCCATCCCCACGTGGGAGAGCAGGTCGGTGATGTAGGTGTAGAGGATGTTGTGCGCCACCATGTACGTCGCGAGCGCGAACAGGATGGGGCGCAGCCCGGGGACGGCCAGCACGCGCGAGATCCGGGCGTGCGCCCCGGCCCGCTGACCCGGCAGGCCCGGCAGGAACGCCAGCACCCATGCCATGGTCGCCGCGCCCGCGGCGGCCGAGGCGAAGAAGGCGAGCTGCCAGCCGCCGGCGCCGCTGAGCAGGGTCCCGAGCGGGACACCGAGGGCCAGGCCGACCGGGGTGCCCGCCAGTGCGATGGCGATGGCACGGCCCTGCCGGCCCGCCGGCGCGAGGCGTGCGGCGTAGCCGCCGAGGAGCGGCCAGACGAGCGCGGTCCCGAGGCCGGCCGCGAATCGGAGCATCAGCGTCAGCGCGAAGTCGCCCGACAGCGCGGTGAGGGTGTTGGCGACGACGACCACCGCAAGGGCCAGTTGCAGCACGTGCTTGCGCGGCCACGCGGCCGTCGCCCGGGCGAGGGGGACGGCGCCCAGTGCCGTGGCGAGCGCGTAGAGCGTGACGGTCTGGCCCGTCAGCGAGACGCTCGTGCCGAGCGTGCGGCTCATGTCCGGCAGCAGGCCCGCCGGGAGGCACTCCGTGAGGATGCTGATGAAGCCGGCCAGGAAGAGGCCGAGCAGGGCCCTGCCCGGAAGGCGGCCCTGGGGGACGGCCGGCGCGGCCGGGGCCGCGGATTCGGTGACGGTGTCGGGCATGGTCTTCTTCCGGTTCGGAGAGTGGGTGCCGGACCCCGGAAGCCATCGCCCGGGGACACACCGAGCGTGGATCGGGCGCGCGGACCCGGCCAGACACCTGCTTCGTCCACACCCCGCGTGGCTATCACCAGCAGGGACAGGCTGGGCCGCGTGCACCGGGGGATACTCGGGGACATGGCATCGCAACGCGCCGCCCGCCCCGGCCGGCCGGCAGCGGGGGAGCCGGCCCCGGCGACCGGCCCGCACGGCGAGTCCGCCCCGCACGGCGGGATCGACGCGCGGGCGGAGCTGAGCGAGTTCCTGCGCACCCGCAGGGCCCGCCTCAAGCCCGCCGACGTGGGGCTCACCGACCACGGCCGCCGCCGCGTGCCCGGCCTGCGACGGGAGGAGCTCGCGACGCTCGCCGGGGTCTCCGCCGCCTACTACACGCGGTTCGAGCAGGGCAACGCACGCAACGTCTCGCGCGAGGTACTGGACGCGATCTCCCGCGTACTGGAGCTCTCCGAGGCCGAGTACAGCCACCTGCTGCGCCTCGCCCAGCACAAACGGCACCGCCCGGGGCACACCCCGCCACGCCCGCCGGTGCGGGCCGAGGTACGTGAGCTGCTGACCGCGATGGAGGGCGTGCCGGCGTACGTGTGGGGCCACCGCACCGACGTGCTGGCGTGGAACCAGACCGCATCGGCCCTCTTCGGCGACTGGGCGGCCCGTGCCCCGCAGGAGCGCAACTGGGCCAGGATCACCTTCCTCGACCCCGCATCGAGGAAGCTGTACGCGGACTGGGAGTCCAAGGCGTACGACGTCGTGGGCCAACTGCGGCTGGGCGCGGGCCTGCACGCCGACGACGCGCTGCTCGCCTCGCTGGTCGGTGAGCTGTCCATGAAGAGCGCGGACTTCCGCAGGCTCTGGGCCGCCCACGACGTCAAGCGCAAGACGCACGGCGAGATGCGGCTCGTCCACCCGCTGGTGGGCGGGCTGTCGCTGCGCTACGAGACCCTGGCGCTCCTCGGCGATCAGGAGCAGTCGCTGACGACCTACCACGCCGCGCCCGGCTCGCCCTCCGAGGAGGCGCTGCGCCTGCTGGCCAGCTGGGGAGCGGACGCCTCGCGGGAGCCAACGCCCGGCAGGCGGGACTGAACCTGCGGGCCGCGTGCCGCCGGCGCACGCGGCGGCCGGTGTGACGCGTTCTCAGGTGTCGAACCCGCCCGTGTGGACGCCCGGACGACGTGCGGCGCGTATGCGCCGCGCGGCACCGCCGGGAGCGAGCGGCGCCCCGCCGGCACGACCGCGAACTGCTGATGCGCGGCACCCGCGTGCGCCGCGCACCGGAGAGGTCAGGGCCTGGCCCGAGACCGCCGCCGGCCGCACCGGAGCCATCGCGCTGCGGTGCCGACAGGTACCGAGTCGTGCCGCGTGGATCGGGACGCCGTCATAGGACGTCTGCTGACGAGCTGCGACCCGGCCGCCCGCCGCGGGGAACCCGCATCCGGGCTTGCACACTTGCCGGGCGGCTAGTAAGTTACTTGCCGACCGGTAAGTAGCGCGGGTGCCCGTACGCCCCGCCCAACGGGAGAAACGGACGGTTCCCCATGACCGCAGAAGCAACGGACGGCTCCTTGTCGCCCGCGCGGCTCTCGCCGCGGCAGATCATGGCGGCGATGGTCGCCCTGCTGATCGCCATGCTGCTCGCGATGCTCGACAACACGATCGTCGCCCCCGCACTGCCGACGATCGTGGGCGATCTCGGCGGCCTCGAGCACCTGTCCTGGGTGACGACCGGATACATCCTCGCGTCCACCGCCGCGACGCCCATCTGGGGCAAGCTCGGCGACCTGTACGGCCGCAGGCGGACGTTCCTCGCGTCCATCGCCCTCTTCCTCGTCGGCTCGGCGCTGTGCGGCATGGCGCAGAACTTCGGCGAACTGGTCGGCTTCCGCGCCCTGCAAGGGCTCGGCGCGGGCGGCTTGATGGTGGGCGTGCTGTCCGTCGTCGCCGAGATCGTGCCGCCCCGCGACCGCAGCAAGTACCAGGGCGTCATGATGGCCGCGATGCCGGTCGCCATGATCGGCGGACCGCTCGTCGGCGGGTTCATCACCGACAACCTCAGCTGGCGCTGGGCCTTCTACGTCAACCTGCCGCTCGGCGTGATCGCGCTGGCCGTCGCCTGGTTCACGCTGCGCACCCTGCCCAAGGGCGCCGCAGGCGGGCGCGTCGACTGGTGGGGCGCCGCGCTGCTGACCACCTGGATCACCGCTCTCGTCCTGCTCACCAGCTGGGGCGGCGGCCAGTACGCATGGCTCTCCGCGCCCATCATCGGCCTCGCTGCCCTGACGGTGGCGGCGTTCGCCGCCTTCGTGCTCGTCGAGCGCCGCTCGGCCTCCCCGATCATGCCGCTGAGCGTGTTCGGCAACCGCAACTTCTCGCTCGCCGGCGCGCTGGCCTTCCTGTCCGGCTTCGCGATGTTCGGAGCCGTCACCTTCCTGCCGCAGTTCCAGCAGTTCGTGCAGGGGGCCTCGGCGACCAACAGCGGCCTGCTGCTGATGCCGATGATGATCGCCGCCATGGTGGTGTCCATCGCCGGCGGTACGGTCATCAGCCGTACCGGCCGCTACAAGACGTTCCTCGTCGCCGGGGCGGCGCTCATGGCGGTCGGCCTCGGCCTGTTCGCCACCATGGACCCCTCGACCTCGTCGCTGGTCTCCGGCCTCTTCATGGTGCCGCTCGGCATCGGCCTCGGCTGCCTCATGCAGACCACCACGCTCCTCGCGCAGAGCAGCGCCCCGCTGAAGGACGTCGGGGCGGCCACCGGGGCGTCGACGTTCCTGCGCAACATGGGCGGCTCGATCGGCGTCTCGGTCCTCGGCTCCGTCTACGCGAGCGCGCTCACCGCGAAGCTCGGCGCGGGCGGTGGCGCGGGCGGCTCGGCCCAGTCGATGACGCCGCAGGCGCTGCGGAAGCTGCCGGCCGCCGTCCAGCACCTGTTCGCCTCGGCCGTCACGCACGGAGTCGTCGAGGTGTTCGCGGTCGCCGCGATCGTCGCGGCCTGCGGGGTGGTCGTCGGCCTCCTCGTCAAGCAGGTGCCGCTGCGCGGCTTCGGCGGCGGCGCGACGAAGGTCTCCTCGTCCGGCACCGAGCCGCGGGTCGAGGAAGAGGTCGCGGTCTGACGGCACCGCGCGACGTGCGCGACGTGCGCCCGGGCCCTGCGGCCCCGCCCTTCGCGGGCGGGGTCCCGCGGGCCTCAGGCGCGTGACCAGGAACCGAGCACCATCAACGTCTTGGTGCCGGTGATCTGGCCCGAGCGGCGCAGCCCGTCGATCACCTGCTGGAGATGGTCCAGGTCGCGCACCCGGACCTGCACGAGGGCGTCGGGGTCGCCCGCGATCGTGAAGACCGCCTGCACCTCCTGCACGGTGTACGCGCTCGCCACGATCTCCCGCACGGGCGTCGTGCCCGCGTACCGCAGCTCCACGAACGCCTCGATGCCCCAGCCGAGTTTCGCGTGGTCGATCTGGACTGTGAAGCCCGTGATGACGCCCGACTCCCGCATCCGGTCCACCCGGCGCTTGACCGCGGCCACGGAGAGCCCGACCTCCGCGGCCATCTCCGAGAAAGTGCGCCTGCCGTCCTCCCGCAGCATGCGCAGCAAGGCGTGGTCCGTCTCGTCCAACTCCGCCACGGGGCGCCCTCCGCACTCTCTCGTCCGAAGCAAACTTATACAGAAGAATGGCTCTGTCCCTAAAAATGTTTGCGACTTCCCGGGCATTAGGCTGCAGATGCTTGCCTGTGCCCGGTCGCCGCGCTCTGATCGGCGAGTAGCGTGGCGAGCCGGGACCCGGTCCGGTGCAGGGCCGCGTCCCGCCCATCCGCAGCCGTCCGTCCGTACCCGCCCCGGTACCCGTCAGAAGGAAGCCGTCGTGCCCGTCGACCGTCTGCTCCCCAGCGAAGAAGCTCAGGACCTGATCGCACTGACCCGCCAACTCGCCGACCGCGAAATGGCACCCATCGTCGACACGCACGAGCGCAAGGAGACCTACCCGGAGGGTCTTTTCGCGGTGCTGGGCGAGGCCGGGCTGCTCGGCCTGCCGTACGCGGAGGACCTCGGCGGCGGCGGACAGCCCTACGAGGTCTACCTCCAGGTCCTGGAGGAACTGGCCGCGCGCTGGGCCTCGGTGGCGGTGGCCACCAGCGTGCACACGCTCGCCGCCTTCCCGCTCATCACGTTCGGCAGCGACGCGCAGCGCGAGCGGTGGGCGCAGGACGTGCTGTCCGGCGCCCTCGTCGGCGGCTACAGCCTCTCCGAGCCGCAGGCCGGCTCCGACGCCTCCGCCATCGCCTGCAAGGCCGAGCGTACCCCCGACGGCTACCGCGTCACCGGGTCGAAGGCGTGGATCACCCACGGCGGGAAGGCCGGCTTCTACGCCCTCTTCGCGCGGACCGCGCCCGGCGGCCACGGCGTCTCCTGCTTCTTCGCCCCCGGCGCGGCGGACGGCCTCTCCTTCGGCCTTCCCGAGGAGAAGATGGGCCTGCACGCCGTGCCGACCACCGCCGCCTACTGGGACGACGCCCTGCTCGACGCCGACCGGCTGATCGGCGGGGAGGGGCAAGGACTCGAAATCGCCTTCAGCGCCCTCGACTCGGGCCGCCTCGGCATCGCCGCGTGCGCCACCGGCCTCGCCCAGGCCGCGCTTGACGCGGCCGTCGGCTACGCCAACGAGCGCACCACCTTCGGCCGCCGCATCATCGACCACCAGGGGCTCGGCTTCCTGCTCGCCGACATGGCCGCCGCCGTCGGCTCCGCGCGCGCCACGTACCTGGACGCGGCGCGCAGGCGCGACGCGGGCCGCGACTACAGCAGGCACGCGTCGATCGCGAAGCTCACGGCGACGGACGCGGCGATGAAGGTCACCACGGACGCCGTGCAGGTCTTCGGCGGCTACGGCTACACGCGCGACTACCCCGTCGAGAGGTACATGCGCGAGGCCAAGATCATGCAGATCTTCGAAGGCACGAACCAGATCCAGCGGCTCGTCATCAGCCGCGGCCTCGCGACCCACTGAGGCGGGCGGGACGGCAGGGGCCAGGGGTCCGGGGGCTCTACTGCCCGGTATGGTGAGCGGCGGGTGGCCCGGCCACCCGCCGCTTCCGTGCGTCCCGAGGCCGGAGGACTCCCCGCTTCCGCTCAGGAATCAACGTTTCCCAACACGTGTCCAGTATGCGCCCGACGGCCGTGATGGGCGGATCAGGGGCGCTACGTCCGGGGGAAAACGGACGCAACTTGGTATCGCAATCGTTTCATGTCTTGACAGTAGACCTGGGTATTGGTGACATCTGTCGGGTCACGTTCGTTTGTGTTCTATTCGCGCCCCGCAAGGAGGGGTCATGAAGCTTTTCTCGACTGACGGTCGACGCTCGGGACCCGGTATACCCATACCTGACATGTCGTCAATGTCCCGGCGTTCCGTGCTTCGTGGCGCCGCCCTGGGCGCCGGGGTCGTCGCGGCCGGTCCGCTGCTCAGCGCCTGCGGTGGCAGCGGCGGAAGTTCGGGCGGTAGCGGCGGCAAGACGGTCACCTTCGGCTCCAACGCGGCGGTGCCGCAGCCCAAGGGCGCGTACCAGAAGGTCTTCGCGGCGGCCAAGAAGTCCATCGGCATCACCGTCAAGCCCAACTGGGTCGACCACAACACCTTCCAGCAGAACATCTCCAGCTACCTGCAGGGCAACCCGGACGACGTGTTCAACTGGTTCGCCGGTGAGCGCATGCAGTTCTTCGCCGGCCAGGGGCTCGCCAGCAACGTCGACGACGTCTGGAAGAAGATCGGCGCCAATTACACCGACGCCATGAAGGCGCAGAGCAAGGCGCCGGACGGGCACTACTACCTCGTGCCCTTCGACTACTACCCGTGGGCCGTCTTCTACAGCAAGAGCCTGTGGAAGAAGCACGGGTACACCGTCCCCACCACGTGGGACGAGTACATCAAGCTGGCGAAGAAGATGAAGAGCGACAAGCTCATCCCCATCGCCTTCACCAACAAGGACGGCTGGCCGTCGCTCGGCACGTTCGACTACCTGAACATGCGCATGAACGGCTTCGACTTCCACATCGAGCTGATGCGCAAGGGCGAGAAGTGGAACACGCCCCAGGTCAAGGCCGTCTTCGACCAGTGGAAGCAGCTGATCCCCTACTACTCGCCGGGGTTCGCGGGCCTCACCTGGCAGGAGGGCGCCCAGCAGCTGCTCAACCAGAAGGCCGGCATGATGGTCCTCGGCCTCGACCAGATCGGCACCATCTTCGCCGGTGACAAGGCCGACGACCTCGGCCTGTTCGCCTTCCCCGAGGTCGACCCGAAGTACGGCCAGGCCGCCGTAGAGGCGCCGATCGACGGCATGATGGTCTCGAAGTCGCCGAAGAACAAGGACGGCGCCGAGAAGCTGCTCTCCTACCTCGGCACCGCCAAGACGCAGCAGCTGTGGCTCGGCAGCAACCCGGCGGACGTCGCGACCGCCAAGGGCGTCGACACGTCGAAGTACACGCAGCCGCAGAACGACGCCGTCAAGCTGATCACCGGGGCCAAGAGCCTGTCGCAGTTCATGGACCGCGACACCCGCCCCGACTTCGCCGACCCGGTCATGATCCCGGCCATCCAGAAGTTCCTGCGGAGTCCGAACGAGATCTCCTCGATCCTTTCGAACGTCGACAAGCAGGCCAAGACCATCTGGGCCAGCGGCAACTGACCCGCCGGGCCGCCGTGCTGCCCGCGGTGCCGCGGGCGCTGCGGGCACCACGGCGGCCTGAACACACACTCCGGTGTGAAACGACGAGGAACACATGACTGCTGTGGAAGGCGCCGCGGCGCCGCGGACCACGCCCCCCAAGACCAAACGGCGAAAGCTGCGACAACTCACCGCGCGCGACCGGGTGAGCCTCGGCCTGATGGCCGGCATCCCCACCCTGATCACCGTGGCCTTCGTGTGGGTGCCCGCGCTGGCCTCGATCGTCCTGTCGTTCTCCAGCTGGTCGGGGTTCGGTGACTTCTCCACGATCCATTGGGTCGGCACGGAGAACTACAAGAACATCTTCACGATCTACCCGCCCTTCGACCCGGCCATCCAGCACAACCTCATCTGGCTCGCGGTCTTCTTCCTGCTGCCCGCGCCGTTCGGCCTGTTCCTCGCGACGCAGCTGGACAAGCAGATCCGGTTCTCGCGGATCTACCAGTCCATCCTGTTCCTGCCCGTGGTGCTGTCCCTGGCGCTGATCGGCTTCATGACCGAGCTGATCTTCTCGCCCACCCAGGGGCTCATCAACAACCTCACCGGCCACGCCGACCACCATGTCATCGACTGGATGGGCAACCCGCACCTGAACATCTGGGCCGTGATGATCATGGCCTGCTGGCGGCAGGCCGGCTACGTGATGGTGCTCTACCTCGCGGGACTCAAGAGCGTCGACCCCTCGCTCAAGGAGGCGGCCGCCCTCGACGGCGCGGGCGGCGCGCAGACCTTCCGGCACGTGGTCTGGCCCGCGCTGCGCCCGATCAACGTCGTGGTGCTGGTGATCACGATCATCGAGTCGCTGCGCGCCTTCGACATCGTCTACGTCATCAACAAGGGCACCAACGGGCTTGAACTGCTGTCCGTCCTCGTGACCGACAACATCGTCGGCGAGGCGAGCAGGATCGGCTTCGGCTCGGCGCTCGCCACGATCCTCCTCGTGATCTCGCTGGCCTTCATCGTGCCGTACCTGATCAGCATGTTCCGAGAGGACGAGCGCGAATGACCACGCTGACGACCGAGCGCCCCGGGCGCCGCACCGCCGAGGTCGCCCCCGGCGCCAAGCGCACCCCCAGGGCCGGACGCGCCGCCCTGCACGTGTTCCTCATCGGCACCTGCGTCGTCTGGCTGGCGCCCCTGCTGTACGCGCTCTACACCGCCCTGCGGCCGTACGCCGACACGCAGCGCCACGGATACGTCTCCGTCGGCGGGCACTACGGGTTCGGCAACTTCACGGCCGCCTGGGACCAGGCGCAACTGCCGCACTACTTCTGGAACTCCGTGATCATCACGGTGCCCGCGCTGGTGATCACGCTCTTCCTGTCCAGCATGGTCGCCTTCGTGGTGGCCCGGTTCAGCTTCAAGCTCAACGTCGCGCTGCTGCTGCTGTTCACGGCTGGCAACCTGCTGCCCCAGCAGGCGATCATCACGCCGCTGTTCAAGATGTACCAGCTGATACCGCTGCCCGAGTGGCTGGCCGCCTCAGGCAAGCTCGACGACTCCTACCTCGGCGTCATCCTCATCAATGTCGCCTTCCAGACCGGCTTCTGCTCCTTCGTCCTGTCCAACTACATGCGCACCATCCCCAAGGAACTGGGCGAGGCGGCGCTGGTGGACGGGGCGTCGGCCTGGCGCCAGTACTGGCAGCTCATCCTGCCGCTGTGCCGCCCGGTGCTCGCCGCGCTCGCCACCCTCGAGTTCACCTGGATCTACAACGACTTCTTCTGGGCGACGGTACTGATGCAGACCGGCGCCAACCGCCCCATCACCGCGGCCCTCAACAACCTGCAGGGCCAGTTCTTCACCAACAACAACCTGATCTCGGCCGCCGGACTGATCGTGGCCGTGCCCACGCTCGTCGTGTTCTTCGCCCTGCAGAAGCAGTTCATCTCCGGGCTGACCCTGGGCGCCAACAAGGGCTGAGACGGGGCGCGCCCACGCGCGCGGGCCGTCGACGCCCACGAGCCGGCGCCCGGTCCCGCCATGGGGGACCGGGCGCCGGCTCATGCGAGGTGGCGGTGGTTGGCGAGCTCCTCCTCGCACTCGCGCGCCCCGGCCTCGTCGCCGTTGTCACGCGCCTGGGCGCGCTGCCGGACGAGTGCGGCGCACACGCCGCACGCCGTGTCGCCCGGCGCGGGGGCGGGTGCGCCGGACGCTTCGGCGCCGGCGCGGCGGGCACGTGCACTCACGGACCTGTCCTGACAGGAGGGGAGGGAGGTGTATGGCAGGCTCGAAGATCCACGGCGTCTTCTACACCGCCGTAGAAGTTCTACACCAATGTAGAAGACAAGGCGGGGAAACGACAAACCCATGGACGCGGGCGCACACCGAAGGGGCCGCAAGCGGGCCCGGCGCCCCGCTGACCGCGGGAGACGTCGTGGACCGCCTGGCCGGCGAGCTCGCGTACAGCACGGTGGTCACCATCCTCACCCGCCTGTACGCCAAGCAGCTGCTGACCCGCACTCGCCGGTCACCGACGAGCCCGGCTTCGCGGCCCGCCGCATGCGCACCGTCCTCGAAGCGCGCCACGACCGTGCCGCGCCGTGCCGGCACGCTTCGCCGACGGCCTGTCCACGGCGGACGCCGACCTCTCCCGTGCGTATGGGGCGCGCGCTCAGTCGTCAGTCGTCCTCGCCCTCGCCCGGCGCCGGCTGCGGCGTGAGCAGGCTCCAGCCGGCCTCCTCGAAGGCGCGGCGCGCGGCCTCGGGCGCGTCGCCGTCCGTGATGAAGGTGTCGAAGACCTCCGGGCCGCCGATCGTGGCGAAGGCGCGGTTGCCGATCTTCGTGGAGTCGGCGACCAGCACCGCCCGGCCCGCGCGCTGCGCCATCAGGAGGTTGACGCGGGCCTCCGCCTCGTCGTGGACGGTCGCGCCCACCCGCGGATCCACCCCGTTGACCCCGACGAAGGCGACGTCCATGGTGATCTGGCCGAGCACCAGATCGCTGTACGGTCCGACCAGTTCGAACGTGCGGCTGTGGGCGACGCCCCCGGTCAGGACGATCTTGATGGTGGGCCGAACCGACAGCTCGTAGGCGATGTTCAGCGCGTTGGTCACCACCGTGAGGTTCGGCCGCGGGCCCGCCTCGCCCAGGTCGGACCGGCCGGCCAGGGCGCGTGCGATCTCCGTGGTCGTCGTGCCGCCCGACAGGCCGATCACGCTGCCGCGGCTCACCAGCCGGCCCGCGGCACGCGCGATGTCCCGCTTCTGGCGCGGGCGGTGCTCCGCCCGGTAGCGCACCGGCAGGTCGTACGCCACGGAGCTGAGCACCGCGCCGCCCCGGGTCCGTGTGAGCAGCCGCTGCTCGGCGAGGGCGTCCATGTCCCGCCGCACGGTCGCGGGGGACACCGACAGCGCCTCCACGGCCTCGTCCACCTGGACCTGGCCACGCTCGGCGAGGAGGTCGAGCAGCGCGTTGAGCCGCTCGTGCCGCATCATCAGGTGCCTCCCTTGGGTGGTGCCCGGCCGGCGGGCCCCGTCGGGTGACCGGGCCGCCCTCGGTGGCCGGAGCGCGGTGCGTCAGCCCTCCGCGAGGATGACGGACCGCGTCAGATTACGCGGTTCGTCCGGATCGAGACCACGTGCCCTGGCCCGGTCGAGCGCCACCCGCTGCACGAGTACGAGATCGGCGAGCGGGTCGCGGCCGTGTGCCACGAACCGGGCGCCCGTGCGGGCCACTTCGTCCGCCAGGCCCTCCGGAGGAGCGCCGAACATCCAGGTGATCCGCCCGGGAGCGGCGATCGCCACCGGGCCGTGCCGGTACTCCATGGCCGGGTACGACTCCGTCCAGCTCTGCGAAGCCTCCCGCATCTTGAGCGCGGCCTCGTTGGCCAGCCCGTACGTCCAGCCGCTGCCGAGGAACGTGAACTGCTCGGCCCGCACCCACTCGTCCTCGACCGGCGCCCGCAGCGCCTGCTCCGCGTCGCGCACGGCCGCCGCCACGTCGACGCCCGCGTGCGCGCGCAGCAGCGTGAGCGCCGTCGTCGCGAACCGCGTCTGCACGACGGAGCGTTCGTCCGCGAACGGCAGTGCCACCACGGCGTCCGCCGCCTGCGCCATCGGCGACGCCGTGTCACCGATCAGCGCCACCGTCCTGGTCCGGCCCCGCACCCCGGCCAGCAGGCGCAGTACTTCCGTCGTGGTGCCCGAGCGGCTGATCGCGACGAGTACGTCGTACCCGCGCCCGGAGAGCGGCGCCTCCGACGCGGTGAACGCGTCCGTCTCGCCGAGGCCCGCCGCCTCGCGCAGCGCGGCGTACGCCTGCGCCATGAACCACGACGTGCCGCACCCGACGACCGCGACGCGCAGGCCCGGGGCCGGCAGCGGGCAGGAGGGGTCCGCCGCGAGCCGGGCCGCCTGCCGCCAGCACTCCGGCTGGCTGGAGATCTCCTGCGCCATGTATTCGACGTCGCTCACGCGGCCACCCCTCGTCTGTTCATTTCTGACGCACAAGGCTAACAACCAAGCAGTAACGAGCGTCCAGTGTGGTGGCAACTGTGTGGAGCGCCCGCCCGCCCCTATCCCATCAGCCACGCGTACGCGGCCGCCGCCGTGAACTCCGCCTGCCCGCCCGGGAACAGCAGCTCAGCCGCCTCGAACTCCGCAGCCTGCGGGGCACCGGGCGCGGCCGGCACGGAAGGGACCGCGACGCACCGCATGCCCGCCGCGTGCGCCGCCGCCACGCCGGGAGCCGAGTCCTCGACCACCACGCACCCCCGCGGCTCGGCCCCCAGCCTGCGTGCGGCCTCGAGGAAGACGTCGGGCTCAGGCTTGCCCGCCGCGACCTCCTCGGCCGACGCCGAGGCGGCGAACAGCCCGGCGAGGCCGCTGTGCGCTAGCGCCGCGTCGATGGCCGCACGCGACGAGCCCGACGCGACCGCCATCGGGACGCCCGCCGCGCCGAGCGACTTCACGAACGCGCGCATCTCGGGGAACACCTCGGTCGACGTCCGCAGCAGATCCAGGTACAGGGCGTTCTCCTCGGCGAGCAGCGCGCCCACGGGCGCGGCCAGGCCGAAGCGTGCCGCCAGCACCTCCAGCGTCTCGCGCGTCCCCACCCCGATGAAGGCCGCGTGCTCCTCCCAGGTGAAGCCCGCCACCCCGTGCCGCGCCAGCAGCAGGCGGGTCGCCTCGAAGTAGAGCGGTTCGGTGTCGACCAGGGTGCCGTCCAGGTCGAACAGGACGGCTGCGGTGTGCGCGGGAGTCATGCGTCCAGCATGCCAAGGCCGTGCGGCGCACGGGCCCGCCGCTGCCACCAGGCGCGTTCGGAGGCGGACGGCCTGCTACCGTCGCCGAAACCGGATCATCGGCAGCCGTGCGCCGCCGGGAACCACCCGGGAGACAACCGGGGAGACAACACCGGACAAGGGGAGTAGAGCGTGAGCGAGCAACGCGGCGGGCGCGCCTTCATCGGGTCGTACACGGGCGAGGGCGGCCGTGGCATCGTCGTCGCGGACGTGGCCGCGCGCACCGGCGCGCTGACCGTGCTCTCCGCGCTCGACGCCGTGCCCGAGCCGTCGTTCGTGACCCTGAACGGCGACGCCTCACTCCTGTACGCCGTCTCCGAGACGGACGACGGGCATGCCGCCGCCTTCCGCGTGGGCGCGGACGGGACGCTCGCCGAGCTGGGGGAGCCGAGGCCGCTGCACGCGGCCGAGCCCGCCCACCTGTCGCTGGCGGCCGGCCACCTGCTCACGGCCAACTACGGGTCCGGCAGCGTCACCGTGCTGCCGGTCGCCGCGGACGGCCGTCTGGGCGAGGCGAGCGGCGTGTACGCCCACGAGGGCAGCGGCCCGGTCGCCGGCCGGCAGGAGGGCCCGCACGCGCACCAGGTGCTGCCCGACCCGAGCGGCCGCTGGGTGCTCTCCGTCGACCTCGGCACCGACTCGGTCCGCGTCGGCCGCCTCGACGCCGCGACCGGCGAACTCGCGCCGCACTCCGAGACGGTGCTCACGCGCGGCCGAGGACCCCGCCACCTCGCCTTCCACCCGGACGGCCGCCACGCGTACGTCGTGCACGAACTGCACCCGTCCCTGACGGTGTGCCGCTGGGACGCCGACGCCGGCACGCTTGAGGCACTGGGGGAGGCGCTGCTGTTGCCCGCCGCCGGGATCGCCGCCGCGCAGAGCGCCGCCTCCGCGGTCGTCGTGGACCGTGAGGGCCACTTCGTGTGGGTGGCCAACCGGGGCCACGACTCGATCTCCGTCCTCGCCCTCGACCCGTCGGCCGAGAATGCCGAACTGGTCACGACCGTGCCGTGCGGGGGCCACTGGCCGCGCGACCTCGCCCTCGACCCGGCGGGACGCCGCCTCTACGCGGCGAACGAGCGCTCCGGGGACGTGACCTGGTTCGACGTCGACCCGGCGACGGGCATCCCGGTGAAGGGCGGCTCGCTGGAGCTGCCTGCCCCGGTCTGCGTCGTCTTCGGCTGACCGCGGCGCAGGGCGGGACGCGGACGCCCCGCCCGTATCACCCGGCCCCGCCATCGGGCCTAGCCCCCGGGCCCC
This sequence comes from Streptomyces sp. NRRL F-5126, assembly GCF_000721265.1. GTDB lineage: Bacteria > Actinomycetota > Actinomycetes > Streptomycetales > Streptomycetaceae > Streptomyces. Next base: position 280,164 of record NZ_JOFZ01000004.1, read on the forward strand.
GCGCCTCAGGGGGCGGGCGACTCCTGGGTCTGCGGAACGATGCCCGTCACCGCGACGTACCGCGCGAGCGCGAGCTTGCCGATCGCCGGGTAGGCGCCGAGCGGCTCCGCCGCCGCGCAGTCCGCTTCCTTGACCGCCGCGTCGAGCAGCCCCTCGGGCAGCTCGGGGCCGACCAGGTAGGGCGCGAGCGCCAGTTGGGCGGCGCCCGCGTCGCGCAGCTGCTGGGCCACCGCCGACACCGCGCCCTCCTCGTCCAGCGCGGCGGCCATCACGGGAACCGCGAGGCGCGCGGCGAGCAGCATGCCGGTGATACCGGCCGTCTGCACCGCCTCCTGGCCGCCCACCGAGGCCAGGATGATGCCGTCGGCCGCCGTCGCGACCGTGAACAGCCGCGCGCGGTCGGCCCGCGAGAGACCCGCCTCCGACAGGCGCACGTGCAGCGCCTCGGCGAGCAGCGGGTGCGGTCCGAGCACGTCGGTGACCTCGGCCGTGGCGCCGCTTCCCGCGGCGGCCTCCCGTATCCGGGCGACCAGCGACTCGTCGGGCCCCGCGAGCAGCGGCACCACCACGGCGGCCGGGCCCTCGGGCTCCGGGACGTCCCGCCCGGCCACCTTGGCCAGTTCGTACCGCTCGTCGCGCAGCGCGGCGGCCCGCGCCACCACGCCGCCGACCGTCGGGTACGCGCCGTCCTCGGCGTCGTCGCCCTCCAGGAAGGCCGCGGTGGCCTCGAGGCCGGGGAGCTCGGAGCGCGTCATGCTGGCGAGTTCGTCGGCGAGGGAGCGCGCCGCCGCCGACGGTGCGCCGGGCACGGCGAGGACCAGCGTGGGCGCGCCCTGGGGAGCGGCCACGGTTTCCGGTCGTCGGTGGCGCCCCGACTGGCGGGGGCGCGGCATTCGTACGGGCAGGCCGGGTGCGGGCCCAGTGGGGGTGCTCATGGCGCCGAATGGTACTGGTTTTACGGGTCGGGCTGTTCGGGTAGGGGCGGTACGGGGGCGAGCCGTCCGTATTTGCCGCTTACGTGGCTTTGTGGTTATGCGCCTCGCGGTATGCGTGCACGCGGCGGCCCCGCGCCCTCGGCCCGCCGTCCGGCCGTCACGGCCCGGCGACCGTCAGCAACCGCGCGTCCAGCGGCAGCGGCAGCTCGCCGGCCGCCAGCCCGGCGGCGACGGTGAGCGCGCCGGCGAGCGGGTCGCCCTCGGGCTCCACCACGTGCCCGCGCGTGACGCGTTCCGCCAACTCCGCACGCACCGGCGCGAGCAGCGGCTCGCCCATCCCGAACAGGCCGCCGGTCAGCGCGATGCGGCACTCGCCGGACGCCGGGGCGACCGCCGCCGCGGCGTCCGCGATGTGCCCGGCCGCCGCTGAGAGGATCCCCGCCGCGACGGGGTCGCGGCCGGCGCACGCGGCCACCTCAGGGGCGAACGAGGCGAGCACGGCGGCCCTGTCGGTGCGCGGATACAGCAGACCGGGCAGTTCCGGCGCGGGCCCCAGCGCCTCCTCGGCCCTCGCCAGCAGCAGGGCGGAACCGCCGCGTCGTCCGTCGTACGCGCGCATCGCCGCATCCAGGCCCGCACGCCCGATCCAGGCGCCGCCACCGCAGTCACCGAGCAGATGGCCCCAGCCGTCGGCCCTGCGCCACCGCGCGAGGTCCGTGCCGAGCGCGATCATGCCCGTGCCGGCCGCGACGACGGCGCCCGGGCGCGCTCCGAGCGCTCCCGCGTAGCCGGTGACCGCGTCCGCCGCCAGCGCGACCCTGCGCACGCCCAGCGCGTCCCGCAGGCCGCCGGGCAGTCGCGCGCGCAGGTCGCCGCCGAGTGTCGCCATGCCGGCCGCCCCCACCGCGACTGCCGCGAGCACCTGGTCCGCCCGTCCGTCGGCGCCCGCGTCCGCCAGCAGTGCGCGCGCGGCGGGCACCACCGCGTCGAGCAGGCGTCCCGCGTCGATGCCCGCGGGTCCCGTCGGCACCGGCCCCGCCGTGGTGACGGGCCCGGCCCTGCGTACCGCGCCGCGACCGTCCGCCGAACCCAGGGCGATCCTGAGCCCTGAGCCGCCGGAGTCGACGCCCAGCACCCAGCTCACGGCAGCCACCTGCTTGTGGGTGAACAACTGCGCGACCTCATGGGTGTTCTCCAGAGTGGCGACGGGGCCGGACGACGATCGGCGCGAAGCCTATCGCCGCCCGGGCGACGGCGACCACGGGCGGCCGGGAGGTGCGGCCCCGTGAGCCGGTAGGGTGACGGCCCGTGACAGCGCAACCGTTGAGCGAACTGGTGGAACCCGGCTGGGCCGAGGCCCTGCGCCCCGTGTCGGGACGCGTCGCGGCGATGGGGGACTTCCTGCGGGCCGAGATCGCGGCAGGCCGCACGTACCTGCCCGCGGGACCCGACGTGCTCCGCGCCTTCCAGCAACCCTTCGACGATGTACGGGTCCTGATCGTCGGTCAGGACCCGTATCCGACCCCGGGGATGCCCATCGGGCTCAGCTTCGCCGTCGCGCCCGAGGTCTCCAGGCTGCCGGGCAGCCTGGAGAACATCTTCCGCGAACTGCACGCCGACCTCGGCCTGCCGAGGCCCTCCAACGGGGACCTGACGCCGTGGAGCCGCCAGGGCGTGCTGCTGCTCAACAGGGCCCTGACCACGGCGCCCCGCAAGCCCGCCGCCCACCGCGGCAAGGGCTGGGAGGAAGTGACCGACCAGGCCATCCGCGCGCTCGTGGCGCGCGGCAAGCCGCTCGTGTCGATCCTGTGGGGCAGGGACGCCCGCAACCTGCGCCCCCTGCTGGGCGACCTGCCGGCGGTCGAGTCCGCCCACCCGTCTCCCATGTCGGCGGACCGCGGCTTCTTCGGCTCGCGGCCCTTCAGCCGAGCCAACGACTACCTCGTTGGCCAGGGCGCGCAGCCGGTGGACTGGCGCCTGCCCTGACCGGCCTCCCGTCCGCCGCGCCGCTGGTGCGGAGCGTCTCGGGCGATGATCCGAGCCGGACCGCTCCGCCCGCTCCCGGGTGAGCCGGCCGGACTGCCCGTCCCCGCCGAGTCGCGCCATGACCAGGCGGGACGCCTCGTGCGCGCGTTCCGCGCTGCGGGCAAGGCGCCCGCACCGACGCCGCCCGGCCGGGCGAAGTCGGCCGCTGCGGCCCGGCCCCGTGTGGCGGTAGCCCGCCGCGAGGCGGGACGCTTGGCTCGGTGGGGGGAGCCGTACGCCTTGCCGAGGGAAGTGGCGCGATGCACGGGACGGAGCGCGAGATCTGGACGATCGGGCACTGGACGTGCCCGGAGCAGGAATTCCTCGGCCTGCTCGACGCGCAGCGCATCGACACGCTGGTGGACGTGCGCGCCCATCCGGGCTCGCGCGCGAGCCCGCAGTTCCTGGCGGACGCGATGCGCGGCTGGCTGGAGCGTGCGGGCATCGCCTACACGTACCTGGGCGAGGAACTGGGCGGCCGCCGGCGCCGGCAGGACGTGGACCCCGCGATCAACGCCGGATGGCGCAACGCGAGCTTCAAGAACTACGCCGACTACACGCTCGGCCCGGCCTACGAACGCGGCATCGACCGCCTGACCTCCCTGGCGGCCGGGCACCGCGTCGCCGTGATGTGCGCCGAGCCGGTGCCCTGGCGCTGCCACCGGCTCCTGATCGCGAACACGCTCACCGCGCGCGGATGGACAGTGCTCCACATCCTCGGAACCGGCGAGCCGCGCGCCCATGAACTGGGCGGCTGGGGCGCGGCTGCGCGCGTGGATCCGGACGGCACGGTCACCTACCCGGCGCCGTGACCACGCCTGTCCCGGGGTGACATGGTGGCGCTGCCGCTCGACCGGCGGGCGACGACGGGGCGACAGCGCGGCGCGTCATATCAGAACGCGCGCTCGTACTGCGGTGGCACGTGCGCCGCATCGCCGAGTTCCGCTGCCGCGCGCTGCGCCCAGGAGGGGTTGCGCAGCAGCTCGCGCGCCAGCAGGACGGCGTCCGCCTCGCCGTTGGCGAGGATCTTCTCCGCCTGCTCGGGCTCGGTGATCAGGCCGACGGCCGCCACGGGCATCCGTGAACCCGACTTGATCCGCTCGGCGAACGGCACCTGGTAGCCGGGGCGCACCGGGATGCGCACCCCGGTGGCGTTGCCTCCCGTGGACACGTCCATCAGGTCCACCCCGTGCGCGAGCAGCTCGTCCGCGAGCCTGACGGTCTCCTCGGGCGTCCAGCCGCCCTGTTCGAGCCAGTCGGTGGCCGAGATGCGGAAGAACACCGGCAGGTCGTCGGGCCACACGGCGCGCACGGCGTCGACGACCTCGAGCGCGAACCTGGTGCGGTTCTCGAACGAGCCGCCGTACGCGTCCGTGCGGTGGTTGCTGTGGGGCGAGAGGAACTGGTGGATGAGGTAGCCGTGCGCGCCGTGGACCTCCGCCACCTCGAACCCGGCGGCCAGCGCCCTGCGGGCGGCGTCGGCGAACTGCCCGACGATCTCGGCGATGCCCTGCGTGGTCAGCTCGGCGGGCACCGGGTGCCCCTCCGCGAACGGCAGCGCGCTCGGCGCCACGACGTCCCAGCCGCCGTCCTGTGCGGCGATCGGCCCGCCGCCCTTCCAGGGCGCGTCGGTGCTCGCCTTGCGGCCCGCGTGCGCCAGCTGGATGCCGGGCACCGCGCCCTGCTCGGTGATGAAGCGTGTGATCCGCCGGAACGCCTCGGCCTGGGTGTCGTTCCAGATGCCGAGGTCGTAGGGGCTGATGCGGCCCTCGGGGCTCACGGCCGTCGCCTCCGTGATGACCAGCCCCGTGCCGCCTGTGGCGCGCGCCGCGATGTGCGCGAAGTGCCAGTCGGCGGGGGCGCCCGCGTCCCGGCCGGTCGCCGCGGCCGAGTACTGGCACATCGGAGCCATCCACACGCGGTTGGGAATGGTCAGCGACCGCAGGGTGTACGGCTCGAAGAGGGCGCTCACGAGAGCTCCAATCACTGCGAAAAGGTCATGCGTTTGTACGGTTCCTGTCGTACGACGCCGCGTGCCGCGGAAAGATTCCCCGCACGATGACGGCCTGCTCGGGTGGCGTGCGGCGCGCCATGACCATAAGGGCGGATTGCCTGATTAAGTTGTGAATGTGCCGGAACACAAGCTGATGACCGCCAAGGCGTGTGATGAGTTCACCGCGCAGGGCCTGCCCGTCTGGGAAGTCCAGGGGTACGGCACCGTGACGGGAGCCGGCCGCGAAGCGCGCCCGCCCTGGCTCGACGTCCGCCTCACGCTGCCGGACGGCGCACGCGTGGACGTGCTCGCGGTGGTGCGGGGCGACACGATCGCCATCGAGGACGCACAGGCCGACCCTCCGCTGCCCCTCGCCTCCCTCGGCGCCCTGTCGTCGGCCCTGCACGGCCCGCTGGAGGCGGCGTGCGCGTCCGTCATGGCCCCGGCGTCCGCCTACGACTCCACTGTGCGGACGGCGCCGCCCGCACCACCGTCACCGGCCATCGCGCCGGAACCGGCCACTCAGGTGGCTCCCGTGGCGTCGCCGATCGGCCCTGCCCCCGAGGAGCAGGTTCAGCCGCTCGCCGCCGCCGACGGCCCCGTGGACGGCGACGCGCCGCCGTCCGCCGCGCCCGCCGTGGCCGCGGCGGCGGGAGGCCGCCACCGCGGCCACGGCGCCGCCGGCCGGCGGGGCGGCAGGCGCGGGGACGTCGTGGACGCGTACCGCGCCGCCCAGTCGCGTGGTGAGGACCCGGTGCTCGCCGTGATGGCCGCGACGGGTTTCGGCAGGCGCCGCACCCTCCGGCTCATCGCGGGCGCGCGCGACGCGGGTCACCTGCCCTCCCGCAGGCGGAAGGCCTGAGCCCCGGCCGCGCGGCGGGGGCTCGGACCTGGTCGCGCGGCCGCTCAGCCGCGCGCGAGAGCCACGAACCCGGCGCCGCCCGGCGGTTCATCGCCCGGCGGGACACCGAGCCGCCAGTCGAGTCCGTAGCGCTGGAAGAGGTCGGCCCGCAGGCGCGGCAGCGGCATCGGCGCGCCCGGCATCAGTATCGCGAATACCGAGCCCATCAACTGTGCCCGCAGCAGCGGGTAGTCCGCGTCCGGGTCGGGTGAGCCGTACCGCTCGACCGTCTCGTGCAGCAACTGCGCGAGACGCTGCTGCTCGGGGCACCGCACGAACCCCTCGGCCTGCAGGATCCCCGCCATGTGCGTGCGCATCAGCGTCGGGTGGGAGACCGTGAGCCCGAGGATCGCGTCGATGGCCCGGGCCATCAGCTCGGGTCCGTCGTCCGTGCGCGGCTCGCGCTCGAGACCGGCTTGCAGGGCACGGTGCATGAGCCGGTGGACGGCCGACTGCAGGAGCTGCCGCTTCCCGGGGAAGTAGTACGACACGAGGCCGCGCGCGGAGCCGGCCCGGTCGGCGATGTCCGCCAGCGTCGTCGCTTCGTACCCCGCCTCCGCGACCAGCTCGACGGTGGCGTCGAGCAGCCGCTCGCGCGAGCGTCGACGGAGCTCCTCATTGACCTCTGCGCTTCGCGGGGACATGCTTACTCCTGCGTTGACTGGCTCTTAGCCAGTATACTCAATGCGACTTGCCGCAGGCCCTTGAGGCCCTGGTCGGCGGGTTTCGTCCGCCTTGGGCGACGCGGGGGATCGTCCAAGGCGGACGCTTTCGCATGCCATGCGCGCTTCCACGCCCCGCCCTCCCGGGGCGTGGAACCCCTCCTACGGAGCGGAGCCGGGGCCCGCGAGCGCCAGCACGGGCCGCAGCCCCGCCGGGCGCTCCTCGACCGGCAGGTGGTCCACGAAGAAGACCTCGCAGCCGAGCGCCGAGGCGCCGCCGTCCGCTTCCCTGCTGTCGCCCACCATCAGCACGTCGTGCGGGTCCTGGCCGAGCTCGTCGCACGCCGTCTGGAACAGGCGCGCGTCCGGCTTCTGCACCCCGTGCTCGAAGGACAGGACGTACGCGTTCACCAGCGCGTCGAGCCCGTGGGCGCGGAAGACCGGCCGCAGGTCCCACCCGATGTTGCTGACCACGCCGACCGCGATACCCGCGCCCCGCAGGGCGCCGAGCACTTCGGCGGCGTCCGCGTAGGGCCGCCACGCGTCGGGCGTCATGTGCCGCTCGTACAGCGCGTCGTAGAGCGCCGGGTCCGGCAGCCGCGCCTCGCGGGCCAGGCCCGTGTAGGCGGCGCGGTGCTCTGCCGCGCTCCTGTCCCGTACCGCCCACGCGCCCGCCAGGTGCTCGGGCACCCTCTCCGGCGGCGGACCCCCGGGCAGCGCGCCGGCGACGGCCAGCCGCATCGCGCTGCGCCGCACGTCGTCGGACGGCATGGCGACGCCCGCCTGGGCGAGGGTCGCGTCCAGCCACGACCGGGCCGACTCGATACGGAACAGGGTCCCTGAGAAATCGAAGAGGACTGCCTTGAACGTCATGGGACCGATCCTCGCGGGCTCACTGGTCCCGGTACAAGGCCAAACGCCCGGAACAGGCGCCGGAACAGACGACGGACAGCGCGACGACGCACACGCCGAGCAGCCATCCCCCCAGCACGTCGGACGCCCAGTGCACGCCGAGCCACAGCCGGGTCAGACCCACCCCGAGGGCCGACACGACCGCCACGGACAGCGCCACCGCCCACCACGCGCCGGCCAGGCCCTGGCGGTGCGCCGCCCACAGCAGCAGCCCGACGGCGATCGTCGCCGCCATCGCGTGCCCCGAGGGGAACGCCGCGAAGTGCGCGGAATCCACGGGGTGCTGCCAGTGCGGCCTCGGCCGCCCGACCGCCGACTTCACCAGCTGCTCAAGACCCCAGCCGACCAGCGTGGCCGCGACCAGCCACCCGGCGAGCAGCCGCGCGCCGCGCAGCCACAGCACGACCACGCACGCGGCCGTCAGCAGCCGCATCGTCGTGGGGTCCCACACCCAGTCCGTGAGCACTCCGGCGGCGTGCGTCACCCCCGGATCCGACAGCGCGCGGTGGTGCAGGCCGGCCGCGGTCCACCGGTCGAACGAGACCAAAGGGCCCCAGCCCGCCACCACCAGGCCGAGGACCACAGCGAACGCGGCGCCGCTCAGCACGGCGGTGCGGGCGGGGACCGAGAGGGGTACGGGCATGACGGTGATACTCGCCGACCGGGCGACGCTCGCGCCAACCGGCCCCGGCACCGCCGCCCGAGCAGGTCAGCCGAGCGCGCGCAGCCCCGGTACCAGCGCCACGAGCAGCGGCACCGCGGGCACCAGCGCCGCGGCGGCCGTCAGCCGCAGCCTGCGGGCCGGGGCGAGCCTCGGCACCGGTGACAGCAGCCGGTCCACCCGCTGCGGCAGCTCGGTGTCCGTGCCGTGCCCGGGGACGAACACGCCGCGCTCCTCGTTGAGTTCGACGAGGGCGAGCGCGATCGCGCGGTGGCCGTAACGCCGCGATGCGGAGTCGTCCGCCGCCAGCTCCACCAGCCGGTGGATCTCGTCGCGGAACGCGGCGAACACGGGCACCTGCGGGAAACCGTTGGCCAGCGCACACGAGCAGTGCCGCAGCCAGTCGTGCCTGGCGCGCGCGTGCCCCTGCTCGTGCGCCAGGACGGCGTCGAGCCCGCGGCCCTTCAGGCGCCGCAGCGCCCCCGTCGTGATGACCAGCCGGGGAGCGGCGCCCGGCAGCCACCAGGCGTCGGGCTTGTCGCCCTCCAGGACCACCAGGGGCTCCTCGCCCGGCTCCTCGCCGGGCAGGACGGGAGAGCGGACGAGGAGTTCCCTGCGGCGCTGCCTGCGCCGCTCCCGGGACGTGTGGATCTCGCGCGTCAGCATCGCGGCCGTCCACAACCCGCCGCTCGCCAGCACGATCGCGAGCATCGCCGCCCACGGGCGGTGGGCGCCCAGCGCGTACGCGCGCACGACGCCTGCCGGAGCGCCCACGAAGACATGGCCCCTGACGGACGCCCACGCTGCGGCGGCGCTGAAGACCATCGACAGGGCAAAGCTGAGCAGAACGGCGGCCACGACGCACTGCCAGACCCACAGCGCGACCACCGGCTCACGCTCCCGCCAGTCGGCCCGCGACAGCAGCCGCGGCGCCACGACGGCGGCGAGCGCCCCGAGCAGCAGCAGCGCTATCGAGACCATCATGGCCCCAGCCTATGAGGACCGTGCCACCCCGGATACGGCCTCCGACGCCAAGTGACGCAGGACACCCTCACGCTCCGGCACCGCGGCGGCCCAGGCAACTCCCGCCTCCCTCGGGGCCGTCGGCGCGCAGTCCCGGCCGTCGGCCGCATCGCGGCCGTCACCCGGCGCGGCACGAGGCTCCCTCGAACCGGTGAAGACGCAGAGCGTCGTCAGAGCGTGAGCAGCATCGCCAGCATGGCCATGCTCATGGAGAGCCGGCAGGCCAGTGTGACCTCGGGCCTGACCGCGACGCGCACCGCAGCCCCCCTCACCGCGCGTACTCCGTCCGGCGCCGGCGCGCCCGCCGGCGCGGCCCCGATCCCCGGTATCAGCCGGGAGCCCGCCCACAGCACGTAACCCGCGAAGTAGAGCAGCAGCACCCCCGTCATCACCGGCATCCCGGCCGGCGCCATCACCTCGCCCGCGCCCATCCCGGCCATCGCACCGTGGCTGCCGGCGCCCGCCGGGAAGGACCCCATGGCCAAGGACATGTAGACCATGGCCAGCGTCCCCACCAGATGGTGCGCGTGGTGCCCCGCGGACCGCCCACGCACGGCCACGGCCACGCACGCACGCAGCGCCGCGAGGCCGAAGACGACGGCGTACGCGCCCCACACCCAGAGCGGTGGCGCCCGCACCAGGGCCGGGAGTGCCATGGCGGCCATGCCGAACCCCATCAGCGCCTCGCCACGCGCCGTCGCCCTCGTGCCGCCGGCGGCCACGCGCGTGCGCAGCAGACAGTACGACCCGGACGCGGCGCACACGGCGACCATCAGCCAGCTCACCAACAGTGGTGCGTGCACGCCGCATCCCCTCCCCCCGGAACCTTCAGTGGGGTGTTGCCCGGCAAGAGCGGCGCGCATACAGGCGCACGGGAACACAAGGGGCGTGTTCGGCGGCGCACGCCATTTTGCCGCGCTCGCCGCGTAGGGTCGTCAATGCGCGGGAGAAACGCGAAATGCCGGTGAAACCCGTATGGCCCGGGAGTGCTGAACACGTCAGCGGCTCCCGGGCTCTTCACCGGCCTTTCTTACCGGTTACTTCACGAGGACCACGGAGTTGATCGGCGTCATGTTGTAGGGCTCGTACGAGCCCCTGTAGCGCTCCACGTCGGTGCAGGGGCTGCCGCCGTTGTAGCCTCGGCACAGCTTGAAGCCGGCGTTGCCGGTCTGATTGTTGACGATGACGCGCTTGCCGATGACGTTGGACAGGTTGTGTGCGCCGTAGCTGTAGAAGATGTTCCTGTTCAGGATGGTGCCGTTCGTCTCGCGGATGCAGACTGCCCCCGACGGGCAGGGCGTCGCCGCCTCGGCGCTCGGCGCCACGGCAAGCCCGAGCGCGCCCATGGCGAGTGACAGTCCTGCGGCGGCCGTCGCGATCTTGCGCATGTTTTGCTTCCCCCTACTGTTGCGGTCGATGCCTCCGGTCCGAAGCACCTCGGTCCCGAAGGTAGACCGTGCCGAAGTGGCTTTCGGGGAATTTCGTCCAAGTGGGAGGCGGATGTTCCGCATTCGGCGTTTTCCGGTGCGGCCGGCAGGCGATTTCCGTGTCTCTCGCGGAACAACTCACACACCATTTCCCGTGCGGCGACTTCCGCACCGTGACGACTCTCATCCGTCCGGGTATCGCCGAGAAACCGTTCGAATTCTTCCGCCGACGATGGAGTTGCGCCCTCGCCCTGACGCAGAATGGGCCCACACAACAACCTCCTGGCAGGTGCTCCGATCGTGGTGATCCCGTCGACCGTCTCCCACCCCCGTCCCCACGCCGCTGGCGCCGGCAGCCCGTGCGCGGCGGCGACGGCCTGATGCGCGTCCTGGTGACCGGCGCGGCCGGGCACATCGGCGGTCACGTCCTCGACGCGCTCCTGGCCGCCGGACACGAGGTCGTCGCCACCGACCGGGTCCCGGTCGACGACCCCCGCCCGGCGCGCGTGCACATCGGGGACCTGCGGGACGCTGAACTGGTGTCCGCTGCGATGGACGGGGTGGAGGCCGTCGTGCACCTGGGCGCGATCCCGCACCCCGACGTGGACGACGGCAGCGCGCTGTTCGCCGCGAACTGCCTCACCGCACACCGCGTGCTCGACAGTGCGGGCCGTGCGGGTGTGCGCCGCGTGGTGGCCGCCTCCAGCCTCTCCGCCCTCGGTCTCGCCTGGGCGCCGACCCCGCAGTCCCCGCGCTACGTGCCCGTGGACGAGCAACACCCCCTCGTCGTCCAGGACCCCTACGGTCTTTCCAAGGTGGCGCTGGAAGAGATCGCCCGTGCCACCCACCGCCGCTACGGGACCGGCATCGTCTGCATGCGCTTCCCGTTCGTCGGCACGGGCGAGCGCCTCGCGCGCCACTTCGAGCGCGTCGCAGCCGACCCGGGCGGGCGCAACGCCGCGGAGCTGTGGGGCTGGCTCGACACGAGGGACGCGGCCGAGGCGGTGCGCCGCGCCCTGGAGGCCGGCCCGGACGGCTGCCACGTCGTCAACGTCGCCGCGCCGGACACCTCGTCGCCGTTGCCTACCGCCGAGCTCCTTCGCCGCTACCACCCTGACGTGCGGGTCCGCGCCGAGCTGCCGGAACACGGCGGCCTGTTCGACCTGAGCGCGGGCGCCGAGCTCCTCGGCCGCCTGCCCACCCGCCCAGGGCCCGGCAGCCGCTGAGCGCGCCCGGCCGCCTCGGCGAGGGCCGCAGGCGCGGCCCGCGTTAGGCTCGGACGTCCCGCCGTGCACACGCCCGAGGAAGGCACACCGCCCCATGGAGACAGAGACCGGCGCCGCGGACACCGCGCGGCGGCCGACGGAGCGGCTCACCTACCGCGACGCCACCACGGCCGACGTGGAGGCGCTGGTCGCTCTCGTGCAGTCCGCCTACCGGGGCGACTCCAGCCGGACCGGCTGGACCACGGAGGCCGACATCCTGCGGGGCCGGCGCACCGACCCGCGTGGTGTGCTCGAGGTGATCGAGGCGCCGGGAAGCCGGCTGATCGTGGTCGAGCGCGGCGGTGCGCTCGTCGCCTGCTGCCAGCTGGAGGCACGCGGAGCGGGCGTCGCGTACTTCGGGATGTTCGCCGTGCGTCCCGGGATGCAGGGTGACGGCATCGGCAGGCGCGTCATCGCCGACGTGGAGCGGATCGCCCGGGAGGAACTGGGCGCGCGGGAGATGCAGATGACGGTCATCACCGTGCGCGAGGAGCTGATCGCCTGGTACGAGCGGCGCGGCTACCGCCGCACGGGGGTGGAGACGCCCTTCCCGTACGGCGACGAGCGGTTCGGCGTGCCCACCAGGGACGACCTGAGGTTCGAGCTGCTGGTCAAGCCGCTGCTTCCCGGCGACGCGGCCGAGGCGGGCGGCGGGGCGGCCGTCACCCGCTGAGGCGGGCGGCGCGGCGGATCTCGGGGAAGTCGGTCGTCACACCGTCGAGACCGAGCGCACGCGCGAGGCGCAGCCGCTCCTCGGTGTTGACGACCCAGCCGATGACCCGCACCCCGTTCGCGTGTGCGTTCTCCACGACCTCAAGGGTCACCCTGCGGATCCCGAGGGCCAGGGTCCCCGCGCCCACGGCCTTCGCCCGGTCGACCACGTCCGCGCCCCAGCGGCTCGCGATCAGCACCGTGCGCACGCCGGGCACGAGCCGCGCGATCTCGGCGACCGCCTCGTCGTGGAAGGACGACACCTCGACCCGCTCCACGAGCGAGCGTGCGTGGATCACCTCGGCAAGCGCCCTGGCGGCTGCCACGTCCTTGATCTCCGCCTGGATCGGCGAGCCGACCGCGTCGAGCACCTCCTCGAACACGGGCACGCGCTCGCCCCCGCCCGCGTCGAGCTCCCTGAGTTCGGCGAGTGTGCGCTCCGCGATCGGGCCGCTGCCGTCCGTCGTGCGGTCCACGTCGGCGTCGTGCATGACGACCAGCGCGCCGTCCTTGCTCAGGTGGAGGTCGAGCTCGATGGCGTCCATACCCGCCTGTTCGGCCCGCCGGAACGACCGCAGGGTGTTCTCCGGCTCGACGCCCATCACGCCCCGGTGACCGATGGTGGGAAAACTCACGGCTCTCTCGCTTCCGTCGACGGCGGATCCGCCCCGCGCCCCTGAAGCGGCGGCGTGACCGGCAGCCTAACGGGCGCCGAGCGTGCTGGAGGAGCTGCCGGAGCCGTGTCCCCGTCCGGATGCGCGCTCAGCCTGCGCGAGCGGGATCGTGCCCACGAATCTCTGCTTCTAACCGCCCTGTGACAGTAAAATCATCGGTGAATGCCCCTCTGGACGCGATAATCCACGCTCCCCCGCCTTGTGGGGATGAACCTCTCACTTATACGGTGTCTGTACGCGAGGTTCTCCCGTGGAGGAAGTGACATGACGGAAATTCTTGAGCAGGACGCCGCCCAGACGACTACATCCGCCGCTGACAGGGTGGTCGAACACCCGGCGTGGCCCGAGCTCAAGAGCGCCGTCGAGGAGATCAGGCCCTGGCAGGCCGCGGACGGCTCCATCGACTTCGAGGCCGATGGCGCCCCCACCCGCGAGGAGGCCGGCGCCGCGCTCCGGCGCGTCATCAGCGCCGTGGAGAAGCTCTCGCCCCTCCTGCCGCACGACGCCGGGTACCACGCGGCGCTCGTCGCCGACCTGCGCGCGTGGGCCGACGGCGGCTTCGCCGTACCGGACTTCCTCGACTCGCTGCTGGCCTTCCAGCCCGCCGCCCACCGCGCCGACGGCCTCCAGCACCTGGCCGTCTTCCCCATGTACACGCAGAACGGCAACCCCGACCGCAACCTCGAAGCCGTCGTGCTGCGCATGGTCTGGCCCGACTGGCTGGCCGAGCTCGAGCGCACCCGCTACGACAACCCGCTGTTCTGCGGCATCACCTTCGAGGGCTTCACCGCCGGGTACGACACCAACTCCGCGGTGTTCTTCCCCGAGACGATCGCCGTGCGCGAGGTGCCCGAGCGCTTCAGCTGGGGCGGCATCTTCTGCGACCGCGAGGCCGCGCGCTTCCGCCGGGTCGCCGGCGCGGCCGTCGACCTGCTCGGCGTCGAACTGCCGGAGGACGTGCGCGCCATGCTGGACGACCAGCAGCGCTGCATGGAGGCGTTCGTGCTGTGGGACATGATCCACGACCGCACGCACAGCCACGGCGACCTCCCGTTCGACCCCTTCATGATCAAGCAGCGCCAGCCGTTCTGGATGTACGGCCTGGAGGAGCTGCGCTGTGACCTCAACGCGTTCCGCGAGGCGGTGGGTCTTGAGGCCGACGGGCTCCCGCAGGGCCGCGACGTGCAGATCGCGATGCTCTTCGACCGGCTGTTCCGATTCCCGGTCACCGGCTCCCGCGTCAAGAACTACGACGGGCTTGGCGGGCAGTTGCTCTTCGCCTACCTGCACAAGCACGACGTGGTGCGCTGGACGGACAACACGCTGCGCATCGACTGGGACCGCGCCCCCGAGGTGACCAAGAAGCTCTGCACCGAGATCGAGGACCTCTACCGCCAGGGCATCGACCGGCCCAAGATCGTCCACTGGTTCGCCGCGTACGACCTGGTGTCCACCTACCTCTCCCCGCATCCCGGGTCCAAGTGGAACAAGGGCCCCGACGCCCTCGACCTGACGCTGCCGCCGCGCAAGCTCGTGGACGACGTGCTGCCCGACGAGTTTCCGCTCAGCATGTTCTACGAGGCCCTCGCGAAGAAGCTGAAGAAGGTCGTCGCCTCCACCAAGGGCATCACGCCGAACGTGGCCGGGCACTCCGCGAGCGGCGAGCGGGCCGCGGCGTGAGCGGCCGGGGAAGCGATCCGGGAGAGGACAGCGCGATGGACACAGCCGCCGGAGGTCCGGTACTCGACGGCATGGTGATCGCCGTGGCCGGTGCCGCGGGCCCCGCGGGGCGGGCGGCCGTGCTGCGGCTCGCCGCCGCGGGCGCCACGGTCGCCGCGGCGGACGCCGACGCCGCACGCCTGAAGGAGGTCGTCGACGCGGCCGCGTACGCGGGCAGCGCCAAGGTCACAGGCGAGACCGTCGACCTGCTCGACGCCGCCGCGGCACGCGCCTGGGCCGACCGCCTGGAGAAGGAGCACGGCGCGGTCGACGGCGTCGTGCACCTCGTCGGCGGCTGGCGCGGCAGCAAGTCGTTCGCCGCTACCGACCTCGCCGACTGGGACCTGCTGGAGAAGCTGCTGATCCGCACGGCGCAGCACACCAGCCTCGCCTTCCACGACGCGCTGCTGCGCAGCGGCCGCGGCAGGTTCGCGATCGTCAGCGCCGCCGGCGCGACGAAACCCACCGCGGGCAACGCCGCGTACGGCGCGGCCAAGGCCGCGGCGGAGGCGTGGACGCTCGCCCTCGGCGACTCGTTCCGCAAGGCCGCGAAGGCGGGGGGCGACGCCGAGCCCAGGGCGGCGGCTGCGATCCTGGTGATCAAGGCACTGGTGCACGACGCGATGCGCGCCGAGCGCCCCGATGCGAAGTTCGCGGGCTTCACGGACGTCAAGGACCTGGCCGAGGCCATCGCCGGGCTCTGGGACCGGCCCGCGCAGGAAGTGAATGGACACCGTCTGTGGCTGACGCCCGAACCGAACCGACCCTGAACCCGACGCCCGGCGCGGCGACCGACGCGAGCCGCCACCACGACCCGGCGGCGCGCGGCTTCGCCAGCGACAACTACGCGGGCGCCCACCCCGAGGTGCTGGCGGCGCTCGCCCTGGCCAACGGCGGGCACCAGATCGCGTACGGCGAGGACGAGTACACCGCCCACCTCCAGGACGTCGTACGGGGCCACTTCGGGCAGCGCGCCGAGACCTTCCCCGTCTTCAACGGCACGGGCTCCAACGTCGTGGCCCTCCAGGCCATGGTGGACCGCTGGGGCGGTGTGATCTGTGCCGAGAGCGCCCACATCAACACCGACGAGGGCGGGGCGCCCGAGCGGGTGGGCGCGCTGAAGCTGCTCACCGTCGCGACGCCGGACGGCAAGCTCACGCCGAGCCTCGTCGACTTGCAGGCGTTCGGCTTCGACGACGAGCACCGCGCCATGCCCCAGGTCGTGTCGATCACCCAGTCCACGGAACTGGGCACCCTGTACACGCCCGAGGAGATCAGGGCGCTGTGCGAGCACGCGCACCGGCACGGCATGGCGGTCCACCTGGACGGCGCCCGCATCGCCAACGCGGCAGCCGCGCTCGACGTGCCCGTGCGGGAGTTCACGACCGACGCGGGCGTCGACGTGGTCTCCTTCGGCGGCACGAAGAACGGCATGCTCTTCGGCGAGGCCGTGATCGTGCTCAACCCGGACGCGGCGCGTGCCGTCAAGCGGCTGCGCAAGCTGTCGCTGCAACTCCCGTCGAAGATGCGGTTCGTGTCCGTGCAGCTCGAAGCGCTGCTGGCGGGCGACCTGTGGCTGCGCGGCGCGCGACACGGCAACGCGATGGCGCGGCGCCTCGCCGGCGGGGCGCGCGGCGTCGACGGCGTGGAGATCATCTACCCGGTCGAGTCCAACGGCGTGTTCGCGCGGCTGCCGCGCGATGTGGCGGAGCGGCTGCAAAAGCGCGTCAGGTTCTACTTCTGGAACGAGACCGGCCCGAGGGTCGAGGTGCGCTGGATGTGCTCGTTCGACACCACCGAGGAGGACGTCGACGCCTTCGTGCAGGCGCTCAAGGAGGAGTCGGCCCGCACGGTGTGACCACGGCGCCGGGGATCGGGGGAGCGCCCCGTCCCCGGCGCCTTCGTGTTCGCTCAGGCCCCGGCCTGGCGCGCCTCCGCCGCGGTCGGCGCCGTGCCGCCCAGGTGTGCCGGGAGCCACCAGGAGTCGGCCGCGTCCTTCGGCCGCGCCGGATAGGCGCGCTGCGCCGCCTCCAGCAGCTCCTGCACCCGCTCGCGCAGCCGGCGGGTGATCGGCCCCGCGTACTGGCCCGCCGGGGCCTGCACGCGCTCGCCGACCCGAACGGTCACCGGGATGTGGCTGCGCCTGAAATTGCGCGGCCTGCCCTTGGTCCACAGCCGCTGGGAACCCCACAGTGCCATCGGGACAAGCGGCACCCCCGCCTCCTGGGCCAGCCGTACGGCACCGGTCTTGAAGCTCTTCAGGGTGAACGACGTCGAGATGGTCGACTCGGGGAAGATCCCGACGATCTCCCCGGAGCGGAGTCTCGCCAGGGCGTCGGCGTACGCCTTCTCGCCCTCGTCGCGGTCGACGGGGATGTGCTTCATGCCGCGCATCAGCGGCCCCGACACCCTGTGCCGGAAGACCGACTCCTTGGCCATGAAGCGCACCAGCCGCTTCTGCGGCAGCGCCGTCAGGCCCGCGAAGACGAAGTCCAGGTAGCTGATGTGGTTGCTGACCAGCACGGCGCCGCCGCTGCGCGGAAGATTCTCGCTGCCCTGGAGATCGATCTTGACGTCCAGCGCAGCGAAAACCGACCGGACGAAGCCGATGACCGGCCGATAGACGAGCTCTGGCATCTGGTGGGGACCCTTCTGTGTTCGGTTCGGGCCGATCGTGCCCGATGGGCGGGGCCTTGACCAGCCTCCCCGGCCGCGGGGCGGGAGATCCTTGTCACGTCGGCCCCATGACTGCCCCTTACACGGAATAATCGCAGGCAGCGTGCGCGCTGCGGCTCGGTGGGTAGGAGACCGCCGTCCGGGTGCGGGCAGCGGGACGACGACTTCGGGCGGGAGGCCACAGGTGGACGGGCAGTACGGCGTACGGTCGCTCGGCGCCGCGGAACTCGGCGCCGACCTCGGGGAACGCGCCACGCTCGTGCACTTCTCCAGCGCCTTCTGCCGCCCGTGCGCGGCCGCCCGGCGCACGCTGGCGGAGGTCACCCGCATGGTCGAGGGGGTCGCCCACGTGGAGGTCGACGCGGAGGCGCGCCTCGGCCTCGTCCGTGATCTGGACGTGCGCTCGACGCCGACGGTGCTGGTGCTCGACGCCGAGGGCCGCATCGTGCGCAGGGCGTCGGGCCTGCCGCGCAAGGCCGATGTGATCGCCGCGCTGGGCGAGGCGGTCAGGTGACGACGGGCTACGGCGTCGGAGCCGTCTCCACGCAGCGCTCGGGGGAGCCGGCCTCTCCCGACCTCCTCCGCTCGGCCTTCCGCCGCCACGCGGCCGGGGTGGCCGTGATCACCGCGTGCGGCGCGCGACCGGTCGGCTTCACCGCCACGTCCCTCACGTCCGTCGCGGCCGACCCGCCCATGGTCTCCTTCGGCGTGTCGTCCTCCTCGTCGTGCTGGCCGGTGCTTTCCGAGGCCGGGCACGTGGGGGTGCATGTACTCGGGGAGCACCAGCGCGAACTGGCGGCGACCTTCGCGCGCAGCGGCGCCGACCGTTTCGCGCCGCCGACCTCGTGGGGTCCTGGGCCCGAGGGCGTTCCGCTGCTCGACGGCGTGCTGGCCTGGCTGGTGTGCCGCATCGAGGCGCGCATACCCGCGGGCGACCACAGGATCGTCGTCGCGCGTGTCGTCGAAGGCGATCCGGCCGGCGCGGGCCGCCCCCTCCTTTACCACCAGGGCGGCTTCCACTCCCTCGGTGCGGCACGCGACTGAGGTCACAGTTCCAAGCGCTTGCTCAGCGGGCAGGAGCTGGGTGAACATGTTGCTTACTGGTGAGTAATATACGCGTCCGGGGGCGGCAGCCGGGGCAGGAGCGCGGCGCGAGCGCGCGCATATGCTTGCATACGACCGAGGCCGCCCGTTGAGGACGACGGACAGACGTGCAAGGGAGCTGGCGTGAGCTTGAGGATCGTTGTCTGTGTGAAGTACGTGCCCGACGCCGCCGGTGACCGGCAGTTCGCGGACGACCACACGGTCGACCGCGACGAGGCGGACGGTCTGCTGTCGGAGCTGGACGAGTACGCGGTCGAGCAGGCGCTGCAGATCGCCGATGACGCCGACGACGCCGAGATCACCGTCCTGACGGTCGGTCCCGAGGATGCGAAGGACGCGCTGCGCAAGGCCCTGTCGATGGGCGCCGACAAGGCGGTGCACGTGGAGGACGACGACCTGCACGGTACCGACGTTGCCGGCACGTCCCTCGTCCTCGCCAAGGCCGTCGAGAAGACGGGCTACGACCTGGTCGTGTGCGGGATGGCCTCCACCGACGGCGCGATGGGCGTGCTGCCGGCGATGCTCGCCGAGCGCCTCGGCGTCCCGCAGGTGACGCTCCTGTCCGAGGTCTCCGTCGAGGACGGCACCGTCAAGGGCCGCAGGGACGGCGACGCCGCCACCGAGCACCTCGAGGCCTCGCTGCCGGCCGTCGTGTCCGTCACCGACCAGTCGGGCGAGGCGCGCTACCCGTCCTTCAAGGGCATCATGGCCGCCAAGAAGAAGCCGGTCGAGTCGCTCGACCTGAGCGACCTCGACATCGACGCGGACGAGGTGGGCCTCGACGGCGCCTGGACCGCGGTCGACGCGGTGGCCGAGCGCCCCGCGCGCACGCAGGGCACGATCGTCAAGGACGAGGGCGAGGGCGGCAAGCAGCTCGCCGCCTACCTGGCGGAGCAGAAGTTCATCTGACCCCGCCGCGCCGCGGGCCCCGCCGCCCGGCGGCGGCGACCCGGCGCACCCACCAGCCCCCGTACTTCACTTCCGCAGGAGAGCAGTCCCATGGCTGAAGTTCTCGTCTATGTCGACCACGTGGACGGTGCCGTCCGCAAGCCCACCCTCGAACTGCTGACGCTGGCACGCCGCGTCGGCGAGCCCGT
The DNA here is from genome assembly GCF_000721265.1 of Streptomyces sp. NRRL F-5126. Taxonomy (GTDB): domain Bacteria; phylum Actinomycetota; class Actinomycetes; order Streptomycetales; family Streptomycetaceae; genus Streptomyces. Next base: position 299,949 of record NZ_JOFZ01000004.1, read on the forward strand.
CGCCGTCGCACTCGGCGCCGGTGCCGAGGCCACCGCCGCCACGCTCGGCGAGCACGGCGCGGTGCGCGTACTGACCGCCGACGCCACCGAGTTCGCGGACTACCTCGTCGTGCCCAAGGTGGACGCCCTGCAGGCCGCGTACGACAGCGTGTCGCCCGCCGCCGTGCTGCTGCCGTCCTCCGGCGAGGCCAAGGAGATCGCGGCGCGCCTCGCCGTCCGGATCAGCTCAGGCCTGATCACGGACGCCGTCGACCTGGAGGCCGGCGCCGAGGGCCCGGTCGCCACGCAGTCCGTCTTCGCGGCCGCCTACACCACCAAGTCCCGTGTCTCCAAGGGCGTTCCGGTCATCACCGTCAAGCCCAACTCGGCGCAGGTCGAGCCGTCGGCCGCGGCGGGCGCGGTCGAGGCGCTCCAGGTGTCCTTCGGTGCCACCGCGACCGGCACCAAGGTCGTCTCGCGCACCCCGCGCGAGACCACGGGCCGCCCGGAGCTGACCGAGGCCGCCATCGTGGTCTCCGGCGGCCGCGGTGTGAACGGCGCCGAGAACTTCTCGGTCATCGAGGCGCTCGCCGACTCGCTCGGCGCCGCTGTCGGCGCCTCGCGTGCCGCCGTCGACGCCGGCTGGTACCCGCACTCCAACCAGGTGGGCCAGACCGGCAAGTCGGTCTCGCCGCAGCTGTACATCGCGTCGGGCATCTCGGGCGCGATCCAGCACCGCGCCGGCATGCAGACGTCGAAGACGATCGTCGCCATCAACAAGGACTCCGAGGCGCCGATCTTCGACCTCGTCGACTACGGCATCGTCGGCGACCTGTTCGACGTCGTCCCGCAGCTGACGGACGAGGTCAAGGCCCGCAAGGGCTGACCCCTCGCGAGCTGTACGGGAGGGACACGGCCCGGGGCCGCGCGGTGGACGACCGCGCGGCCCCGGGCCGTCCCGCGCCACCGTTGACGCCCCGCCCGCCGCCCATTACGGTCACGTTCAACAGAATGTTGAAGTCGGGCGCGGCGGAGACCAGGAGAGTGTGTGTCCATGGCACAGCAGGCGGAGCGCATCGTCACGAGTCTTCCTGACGCGGTGGGCAAGGAGGTCGGCGCCGCCCTCGCGCCCGTCGACGCCGAGCTGGCGCGCCGCTACCCGGGCGACCCCGGCACCCGCCAGCCGGTCCACACCGTCTACGTGCCGGGCGACGCCTACACCGCCACCACCCCGCGCGACTGGGGGGACCGTGCGCTCGCGTCCCTCGACGAGCACGCCCCCGACGCGCAGACGTTCGCGCGCGCCACCGGTCTTGCCGACGAGCTGGCCGGCCCGGTCTACGAGCGGGTACGGGCCAAGCTCGCACGCGAGCCCGTCGAGGACCTGCGCGTCGACTTCGAGGACGGGTACGGTGCGCGGCCCGGCGCCGAGGAGGACGAGGCAGCCGCGCGCGCCGCGCGCCTGCTGCACGAGACCAGCGCGAACAAAACCGCCGCCCCCTGCACGGGGATCAGGATGAAGTGCCTGGAGGCGCCCGTGCGCGAGCGCGCCCTTCGCACCCTCGACATCTTCCTCACCGGCCTGATCGAGGCGGGCGGTCTGCCGGAAGGGCTCGTCCTCACCCTGCCCAAGGTCACCTACCCCGAGCAGACCGCGGCACTGGCGCGCGTACTCGACGCGTTCGAGCGCGCGCACGGGCTGCCCGCCAAGAGGCTCGGCTTCGAGATCCAGATCGAGACGAGCCAGTCCATCCTGGGCGCGGACGGCACGGCCACCGTCGCCCGCATGATCGGCGCGGCGGACGGGCGCGCCACGGGACTGCACTACGGCACGTTCGACTACAGCGCCTGTGTCGGGGTCAGCGCCGCCTACCAGTCCAGCGACCATCCGGCGGCCGACCACGCCAAGGCCGTGATGCAGGTCGCCGCCGCGGGCACCGGCGTCCGCGTGTGCGACGGCTCGACCAACGTCCTGCCCGTCGGTACCCGTGCGCAGGTCCACGAGGCGTGGCGGCTGCACTTCGGGCTGACCCGCCGCGCCCTGGCCCGCGCCTACTACCAGGGCTGGGACATGCACCCGGGGCACCTGCCCACCCGTTACGCGGCCGTCTACGCCTTCTACCGCGAGGGCATGGCGGCAGCGGCCCGGCGGCTCGCCGACTACGCGTCGCACACCGCGGGTGGCGTGCTCGACGAGCCCGCCACCGCGAAGGCGCTCAGCGGCTACCTGCTGCGCGGCCTCGACTGCGGTGCCCTCGACGCGGACGAGGTCACGGCGCTCACCGGACTCGACCGCGAGCGCCTGGAGGGGTACGCGGCACCGAGGCGCGGCGACCTGACGGCCACGGCCGCCTCCTGACCTCGGCGCCCGCGCGCGTCCTCAGTACGCCGGCGCCAGCTCGCCGGAACCCCGGGTGATGAGCCGCGTCGGCAGCACCACCCTGGACGGCGCGTCCGCCGCGCCGTCCAGGCGCTGGAAGAGCCGCTCGGCCGCGGTACGGCCGAGTGTCGCCGCATCCTGCGCCACCACCGTGACGCCCGGGTCGAGCAGATCCGCGAGCTCGATGTCGTCGAAGCCGACCAGGGCGACCGAGCGTGACCGTCCGGCGAGGACGCGCACGGCCGTCACCGTCACGCGGTTGTTGCCCGCGAAGATCGCGGTGACCGGGTCAGGCGCGTCCAGCATCGTGCCGACCGCCTCGCGCACCCGGTCGGGATCGGTGGTGCCGAGCGAGATCCAGCCCGGCTCGATGACGAGGCCCGCGTCGGCCATCGCCGCGCGGTAGCCGCGCAGCCGCTCGGCGGCCGTGTGGATGGTCGACTGGTCGCCGATGAAGCCGATACGGCGGTGGCCGTGGGCGACGAGGTGGGCGGTGCCCGCGCGCGAGCCGCCGAAACTGTCGGACAGCACGGCGTCCGCCTCGATCCGGCCCGCGGGGCGGTCCACGAAGACCGTGGCGACACCGGCCTTTATCTCGGGCTCCAGGTAGCGGTGGTCGTGTCCGGCCGGGACCACGATCAGCCCGTCCACCCGGCGCGCGCACAGCGCGAGCACCAGCTCCTGCTCGCGCTCCGGGTCCTCCGCGCTCGACCCGTTGATCAGCAGTGCGCCGTGCGCGCGTGCGACCTCCTCGACGGCGCGGTTCAGCGGACCGTAGAAGGGGTCCGCCAGGTCCTCGATGACCAGCCCGATGGACGCGGTCCTGCCCTTGCGCAGCACGCGCGCGGAGTCGTTGCGCCGGAACCCCAGCGCCTCGATCGCCTCCTGCACCCGCCGTTCGGTGTCCGGGGTCACGCCCGGCTCGCCGTTGACGACCCGGGAGACCGTCTTGAGTCCCACTCCGGCGCGTGCCGCGACATCCTTCATGGTCGGCCTGGTGCCGTAGCGCGGTTCCGGGCGGAGGCGGCGGGAGGATTCGGCCACAGTGTGCTGTCCTGTCGTGGGGTCGGTTTGCCTTGAAGGGCTGTGGCGACGAGCATAGGCCCTGGACAACGTTGTCAGGTGAATGGAGACTGTTACCTGAGCGGCAGGTCCACCCCCATGTCCCGCCCAGCGGGCACCCGTACTGACCCTGGAGACCTCACACCGATGCATACCGACTACGTCGCCGCGCTCGACATCGGCGGCACCAAGATCGCCGGCGCGTTGGTGGACGGCACGGGCGGCGTGCTCGTGCGCGCGCAGCGGCCGACCCCCGCCAAGGAGAGCGGCGAGCGGATCATGGGCGCGGTCGAGGAGGTCTTCGGCGAGCTGATGGCGGACCAGCTCTGGGTCGGAGCCACGGCGGTCGGCATCGGCAGCGCGGGCCCGGTCGACGCGTCGGCGGGCACGGTCAGCCCCGTCAACGTGCCCGGGTGGCGCGGCTTCCCGCTCGTGGAGCGCGTCCGCGCCGTGACGGGCGGGCTGCCGGTCACGCTCGTGGGCGACGGCGTGGCGATCGCCGCCGCCGAGCACTGGCAGGGCGCGGCGCGCGGCCACGACAACGCGCTGTGCATGGTGGTCTCCACCGGCGTCGGCGGCGGGCTCGTGCTCGGCGGCGCCCTGCACCCCGGGCCGACGGGCAACGCGGGCCACATCGGCCACATCAGTGTCGACCTCGACGGTGACCTGTGCCCGTGCGGCAGCCGCGGCTGCGTCGAGCGGATCGCGAGCGGCCCCAACATCGCCCGCTGGGCGCTGGGAGCGGGCTGGCAGCCCGGCCCCGACGGCGACGCGACCGCCGCGGCGGTCGCCGCATCGGCGGCGGCCGGGCACCCGATCGCGACGGCCGCGTTCGAGCGCGCGGCGCAGGCCCTCGCGGCGGGCATCGCTGCCACCGCCACCCTGGTCGAGATCGACCTCGTGGTGATCGGCGGGGGCGTCAGCAGGGCGGGTGAGGTGCTGTTCGGGCCGCTGCGCCGCTCGCTGCGCGACTACGCGACGCTCTCCTTCGTCCAGGGGCTCAAGGTGGCGCCCGCGATGACGGGGACGGACGGCGGCCTGGTGGGCGCCGCGGCCGCGACGGGGCTCGGCGCGAGGGACGGCGACGCGGCGGTGGTCGGCGGCTGAGCCGCCGGCGCCGCCCGGCGGCGCCGCGCGCGTGCCGCGGTGCCGCGGGTGCCCCCGCGCACGTGGCGCTGCCCCGTCACCCCGTCACCCCGTCGTCTGGCAGGCGCTGCGCGCGCTGCCGCGGAACGTCACGCACACCTTGGTGCCACTGCCCGTGTACCGGCTCGGCCAGGTGTGCGTGAGCGCCTTGCCCGAGCGCGTGGCGGTCGCCGTCGAGACGAGCCGCCCGTCGAACGTGAGTGAGACGGTGCGCGACGAGAGGCCGGACGGCGGGTTGGTCCAGATGCCCGTGACGGAGTTCGTGGCGCCCTGCCCGTTCAGGCGGATGCAGACCTGCGGCCCGGAGAAGTCGTGCGTGCAGGCGCTGCTGTCGGCGGCGGCGGGAGCGGCCGTGGCGCACAGGGCGCCGCCCGCGAGCGTGAGGACGAGCGCCACGGGGGCGCCGGCCGCCGCGCCGCTCCTCACTCGTCCCCCGCCGGGGACACGAGGGCGCCGGGCCGTGCCACGACGACGAGGAAGAGGTCCCCGGCCAGGTCCATCACGACCTCGGCCGGCGTGCCCTCGTCGCGGCGCGCCCGCGCGAACTCCTCCGCCGGCAGGCTGCCGCGCGGCCCGCCTGCGGGGAATCTCCTGAGCACCGTCCTGGGGGCTGTGCGCGCCCTTGTCACACTTGTCACATCGGCATCCAACGAGAGCGTGGGGCAAAGCGTTACGGCGCGCGGGCCGGTGTGAGGTTCGGGCCAACGGTTTCCGTGGGAGGTAGTTGGGGGGAATCCGCTGGGGGTTGTGCGGCGGGCGACGGGCTGAGAAGAGGGGGATCCGTGATCGTATGGATCAACGGGGCGTTCGGGACGGGCAAGACGGCCGTGGCGCGCGAACTGGTCGACCTGATCCCGAACAGCACCTTGTACGACCCCGAGGTGATCGGGGCCGGGATGCGGTGCCTGCTGCCGCAGAAGCGCCTCGCGGAGGTGGACGACTACCAGGACCTGCCCATGTGGCGGCGGCTCGTCGTGGACGCGGCGGCGGCGCTGCTCGCGGAGGTGGGCGGCGTGCTCGTGGTGCCGATGACCCTGCTGCGGCAGGAGTACCGCGACGAGATGTTCGGCGGGCTCGCGGCCCGGCGCATCCCCGTCAGGCATGTGCTTTTGACAACTGACGAAACGATCCTGCGTGTGCGGGCAGGGGGCCGCGGGGACGGGAGCGGCCGGCGCGAGCACGCCGAGGCCTACCGCTCGGCGCTGGGCGGCTGGCTGGCCCGCGACGCGCACCCGCTCGACACGACGGGCCTCACGCCGCGGCAGACCGCCGCGCGCCTGGCGGAGGAGGTGCGCAGCGGCGCGGCCGGGGTCCGCGACATCGTCATGACGCCAGAACCGACGGGGGAGACGCTGGCGGCGGGGGTGCTGCTGTTCGACGAGGCGGGACGGGTGCTCCTGGTCGACCCGACGTACAAGCCGGGGTGGGAGTTTCCCGGCGGGGTGGTCGAGCCGGGCGAGGCGCCCGCGCGGGCGGGGATCCGGGAGGTGGCGGAGGAGATCGGCGTCGAACTCGCCGAGGTGCCGCGGCTGCTGGTGGTCGACTGGGAGCAGCCGAGGCCGCCCGGCTACGGCGGGCTGCGGCTGCTCTTCGACGGCGGGCTGCTCCATGCCGCGTCCGGCATAGCCCTGCCGGACGCCGAACTGCGGGCGTGGCGCTTCGTGACGGAGGAGGAGGCGGGCAGCCTCCTCCCCCCGGTCCGCTACGCACGCCTGCGGTGGGCGCTGCGCGCGCGGGAACGCGGCGAGGTGCTCAACCTGGAGTCGGGCGTCCCCGTGGGCGGTTGACCCGCCGCACGGCGGCGTCCCCGCCGCTCACGGACCCGCCCGCGGGCGGGATGGTCCGGCCCGGGAGCCGTGGGCCCAGGACCCGGCTCCGGGGCGCGTCGCCGGAGGCGCCCGAAAAGCGGGCCTCCGCCCCGCCGGTGCGCCTGCTCCCGCCCGCCGGCGGACCGGCTCTGTGCTGCGCGTACGGGCCGCCTCGGCCTTCGTACGGGCGGCAGGCGCGTGCCACTGGGGCGGTGGACAGGCCTGCGGACCCGAGCACGGGGTCCCGGCCCGGCTCGTGACCGCGGTTCTTCCCGTGGCTGCGGTCGGACTTCGCCCGCATCGGGTGGACCGCAAGCCGACTCCCGGCCCTGCCCGGTGGCCTTTGCGGCCTCGCGTCGCCGCCGGGTCCGCGAAGACGGGCCCGGCGGGTCTGCGCCTCTGGCCCTGGCGGTGGTGGGCGCTCAGCAGATCACAGAGCTTTGGCGGCCGGCGGCCACACCGACGCCGGCCGGAGGATAGGCTTCGGTCGCGAAGGATCCGCTGGGTGCGGGCGGGTTGCGTCGGGGCCGGGAAACGCCGACGGCTCGGGGGAGGGCCGGATGCTGGAGGTGCTGGGGCTGGGCGCGCCCGAAGAGGCCGTCTACACGGCGTTGCTGGCCCGCCCGTCCGCCTCCGCGCAGGAACTCGCCCGGCAGGCCGGGCTTGGGGAGGCGGAGGCCGACCGGATTCTGCGTGACCTTTCGGGACGTGGGCTCCTGTCCGTCGTCACCGAGGCGGCGTCCTGCCCCGCGGAACCCGGGGCGGGCCGGCGGCCCGCACGTTACCGGCTCACGCCGCCGTCGGTGGCACTCGCCCCTCTGCTCGTCGAGCAGCGGGGCGCCCTGCAGCGGGCCGAGACGGCCTATGCACAGCTGACCGAGCAGTACCGCAACAGCCCCGCGCAGACCGCGGACGGCGTCGTGGAAGTGGTCGTCGGCGTGGACCAGGTCGCGCACCGGTTCCATCAGCTGCAGTGCGGCGCCCAGCGGGAGTTGCTGGTCTTCCTCGTGGGCCCACCCGTTGCGGTGCCGCGCGAGGACAGCGACTCGTCGGAGGGTTCCGCCCTGCGCCGGGGGGTCGACTTCCGGGTCGTGGCCACGAGGGACTACCTCGGCAGCCACGACATGGTCCGGGAGGCGCGGGAGGCCGTCAGGGGAGGTCTCGAGCTCCGCATGGCCGAGTCGCTGCCACTGAAGATGGTCGTCTCGGACCGGGAGCGCGCCATGGTGCCGCTGGACGTATCGGTCCCGGGGGATGAGCCGAGCGCGATCGTGGTGCATCGCAGTGGCCTGCTGACGGCCCTGGCCCAGCTCTTCGAGCGGGAATGGGCCCATGCCCGGCCGATGTACACGGCCACTGCGGGTGTGTGCGAGGAACCGGTGGACGATCAGCAGCCGACCGAGGGAGAGCTGGAGGTGCTCGCCCTCCTCCTCGCCGGGATCTCCGACCGGCGGGTGGCATCCCAACTCGGTCTGTCCCTCCGCACCGTGGAGCGGCGGGTGCGACGGCTGACGGAGCTTGCGGGCGGCGGCTCGCGCCTCCAACTGGGCTGGCACGCCGCACGTGCGGGCTGGCTGTGACCTCTCCCTCGGTAGCCCGGGCCGGAAGCTGACGGGCCGTGGGGCGTGGGCGTGGCGGGATGCCGTCATGCGGTGAACCCGTCATGTGCGGGAGCCTCTCCGCGATCCGTTCCCCTGCCAGGATGCATCCGCAATACGGCAGGTTGACGGATTCGATCAAGGAGACTCATGCATCCGATAGCGCGCATGGGCTGGGGTGCGGTTACCGCCGCCGCCCTGGCCCTCACCGCCGTCGCGCCTTCCGGGGCGGCAGCGACACCGCCTGGCGGCGCCTCGGGGCAGCGCCCCATCGTCGGCCGGGGGAGCGCCGCCGCGGGCGCCAAGCACGTCACGGTGACGCTCGTGACCGGCGACAAGGTGGTGGTGACCACGGACCCGTCGGGCCACAGCTCGGCGGCCGTGCTGCCCCGCGCGGACGGTACGCGGCCGATCGTGCAGACGTTCCAGCTGGGCAAGGACCTCTACGTCTACCCGGACGACGCCTCCCGGGCCATCGCCGAGGGCAAGGTCGACGACCAGCTCTTCAACGTCACCGGGCTGATCCGCCAGGGCTACGACGACGCCCACACCAAGACCCTGCCCCTCATCGCCACCTACGGGGCCGGGGTGAACGTCGCCGCGGCGGCACCCGCCGCCCCGCGCGGGGCCGAGCGGGGGCTGAGCCTCCCGGCAGTGGACGGCGTCGCGCTCAGGGCCGACAAGGTCACTGCCGCCACGTTCTGGCAGGACGTCACCGGCACCCGCTCGCGTTCCGCCTCCACGCTGAGGAAGCTGTGGCTGGACAGCAAGGTCAAAGCCACGTTGCAGCAGTCCACCGGGCAGGTGCACGCGCCCCGGGCCTGGGCCGAGGGCTACGACGGCAAGGGCACCAAGGTCGCCGTGCTGGACACCGGCGTCGACGCGGCCCACCCCGACCTGGTGAACCGAATCGCCGCGTCCAAGAACTTCACCGACTCCGACAGCACGGACGACCGGCAGGGGCACGGCACCCACACCGCCTCAACGGTCGGCGGCTCCGGAGCGGCCAGCGACGGCCGTGAGAAGGGCGTCGCACCCGGAACGTCCCTGCTCATCGGCAAGGTCCTCGACGACAGCGGCTCCGGCGAGACCTCGGGGATCATCGCGGGCATGCAGTGGGCCGTCGACCAGCGGGCCGACGTCGTCTCCATGAGCCTCGGCAACCCCGTGATCGGCGACTGCGGCGACCCGCTGGCCCAGGCCGCGCAGCAGCTCTCACGGAACAAGCACACCCTGTTCGTCGTCGCCGCCGGCAACTCCGGTCCCGCCACCGAGACCGTCTCCTCGCCCGGCTGCGCTCCCGGCGTTCTGACGGTGGGCGCCGTCGGCCCCGACGACACCACCGCGTCGTTCTCCAGCCGAGGCCCGGTGGCCGTGACCCACACGCTCAAGCCCGAGATCACCGCCCCGGGCGTGGACATCCTGGCGGCCAACGCGGGCGGACGCGGCATCTACGCCTACCGGACGATGTCGGGCACCTCCATGGCGACCCCGCACGTCGCGGGCGCCGCGGCCATCGTCCGCCAGGCCCACCCGGACTGGAGCGCGCAGCAGGTCAAGGCCGCACTGGTCTCCTCCGCCCGTACCGGTGGCAAGATCGCCGGCGCCGACCAGACCGGCGCCGGAGAGCTCGACGTGGTGGCCGCGGTGCACCAGCGGCTGCTGTCCGCGCCCGCGGTCCAGGGCGGCAGTTACGACTGGCCGCAGGACGCCTCGGACCGCACCACGGTGCGGGTGCCGTTCACCAACACCTCCGCCCGCGACCTGACGCTTCGCCTCAAGGTCAGCGGTGTGCGCGGCAACGACGGCAGCGACGTGAAGTCCGACGTCATCAAGGTGGAGCAGAACAGGGTGACGGTTCCTGCGGGGGCCACCGTCAAGGTGCCGGTGCGGATCGATCCCGCCGCCCGGCTCCAGGCCGCCCAGTACGGGGACATCACGGGCCGGATCACGGCTACCGGTGACACGGCACACGTCTCCGTGCCGGTCGCGCTGTACGTCCAGCCGCGAACGGTCACCCTCAAGGTCAAGGCCATCGACCGCAAGGGCAAGCCCGCGGCGGGCGCGTCCTCCCTCGACCTGGTCAGCCTCGACACGGACAAGGGGCAACGCCGCAGCAACCAGGGCGCGGTCGAGCAGACATACCGTGTGCGTCCCGGCGACTACGCCCTCTCCGGCTTCGTGGAGAGCGACGACGCGAACAACGCCGCCGAATCCATCAGTTACCTCGCACGCCCGCAACTGCGGATCACCGGGGACACCACCGTCGTCCTGGACGCCCGCCGGGCCCACCGGCTCAGCCTGCGCACCGATCGCCCATCGACGCCGACCCACACCATCCTCAGCTACTCCCGCACCTGGGACAACACCTGGCAGCTGAGTGGATCGCTCATGGCCGGCAGCGCGGTACGGCACTTCTACGCCTCCATCGACGGGCGGGCGCACAAGGGCACGTTCGAGTTCAGGCCCACCTGGCGTGCGACCGGTTCCCAGGACGGCTCGTCATACGTGTACAACCTCTCCTTCCCGACCCATGGCCCTCTGCGGTCCGACCGTGTCTATCAGCCGCGGGACTCCAAGCTGGCCCAGGTCACCGAGAAGTGGTACGCCCTCGGCAAGAGGGCCGACTACCTCGACGGGCTGTTCGTCCTTCCCGCCGGGGACACCGGCACCAGCATCACGGTGAGCCTGTTCGACCCGGTCCATGTGCCGGGTACCCGCACCGCCTACTACACGACCGGCGAGGACGCCTGGTCCCACGGCGCGATGACCAGCTTCCCCTGGGCCGCCTTCATGAACGACCAGAACCGCACCTACCGGGCCGGCGAGCGGCGTTCCGAGGAGTGGTACCGGGGCCTCCTGCGGCCGGCCGCGCCGCGTGACGCGGACGGCAACCTGGCGCTGGCCGCCGAGCGGCAGGGCGATCGGATCGGTTTCCAGGACGGGCTGTGGCTTGACGCATCGGGTGACCACTGGTCCGCCGGCGCGTCCTTCGGAGACCTCGGCAACCTGGTGCTCAAGCGCAACGGAGAGCAGATCGGCACCAGCGCCTACCCGTACGACGTGTTCACGGTCCCGGCCGAGGACTCCGCGTACGAGCTCACCCAGCACCTGTCCAAGATCCCGTCGTCCGACGAGAACTGGCTGCGCTCCACCGGCGTCACCACGACCTGGAGCTTCCGCTCCCACCTGGAGCCGGACGTCTACTCCCGCGGCCTGCCCATCCTCTTCCCGGCATACGACCTGCCCGTGGACGGGATGAACACTCTTCCCGCACAGAACGGCATCAAGGTGGGTCTGTCGGCCGAAGGCCACGCCGGGTACACGCCGGGCACCATCACGGCGGCGTCGCTGTCCTACTCCTACGACGGCGGCACCACCTGGACCAAGGCGCCGACCAAGCACGAGCACGGCACATGGACGGCAGTCCTCGACCACAGCGGTGCCGCGGGGAGTCAGGTCACGCTGAGGGTCGCCCTCACGGACTCTCACCACAACGCAGTCACCCAGACCATCACCCGCGCCTACGACATCCGGTAGCAACGCGCGCGGCCGGGCGGTCTCCCTCGCCAGGGCGGCCGTCCGGCCTCCGCGGCTGTCCTCGACGCCGGCGAACCGTGTGCCTGCTCCGCGCCGCGTCGCTCGTACGGGTGCACTTCGGCACGGACGCGGCCAGCCTCCAGCCGCTCCCCCTGCCGCGGTGAAGGATCGAGGCAGGCCGTCCACCGCCGATCGCACAGGCACCCCGGCTCATCATGACTGCCGCTGGAGGTCACAGGCATGCTCCGTCCGTTGCGGGCCTGGGGGCCCTCGGCGTCAGGAACGGCGGACAACGACGGCACCGCCGAAATCGGCGCGCCCCCGACCCGGGGCGTTGTCCTGGTGCTGGTGGCGACGACGGCGGTGGCGCTCATCGTGGTGCTGCTGACCGGGGTCACGGTGCTCCTTCTCGGCCTGCTGGTGTACCTGCCCGCGTTCGCCGCCGCGTTGTGCAACCCGCGCCAGACAGCGCTGGTCTCGACATGGGTGTGCGTCGTCGTCATCGTTCCCGCGGCCGCCCTGTCCAACGACTGGGTCGTCAACCGGGTGATCCTCGCGCTGTTCGCCATCGGTTTCGGCGCGCTGTCCGTCTACGGCTCCCGGACACGGATCGCGCGCGAAACGGCGCTGGTGCGACTGCGGTCGACCGCGGCCGCGATGCAGCGGCAGATCCTGCGGCCGCTGCCGCTGCTCACCGACGAAGTCCTCGTGGACGGGGTGTACGAGCCGCTGCAGCAGGACAAGCTTGTCGGGGGCGACATCTACGACGTGGCGGCCACACCGTGGGGCACGCGCGTGCTGATCGGGGACGTCCAGGGAAAGGGGCTTCCCGCCATCGGCATGGGCATCGACGTGGTGGGAGCCTTCCGCGAGGCAGCCCACCGCGAGCCGACGGTGACCTCGCTCATCGACGCACTCGAGGCGGCGGTCGTCCGGCACAACGACGACGCCGAACAGCGCGGCGAGCCGACCCGGTTCGTCACCGCGGTCGTTCTGGGGGTCGACAGAGGGGCCGAGGCCCAGCTCGTCTCCTGCGGCCACATCCCGCCCTCCCTGCTGCACGCAGGCGCCGTCAGCGCCGTCGGTGCGGAGGAGGAGCATGTGCCGCTCGGTCTGGCGAACCTGGTCGACGAGCCGCGCACCGTGGCATGGTTCGCCTTTCCCGCCGGTGCGACACTGCTGCTGTGCACCGATGGTCTGACCGAGGCCCGTTCACCCGAGGGCGCCTTCTACCCGCTGGAAGCACGTCTTGCCGGTCGTGACGACATCACTGCCGGCCGGCTCACCGGCTCGCTCGTCGACGATGCGCGTGCCTTCACCGCGGGAGTACAGCAGGACGACCTTGCCGTCCTCGCGATCCGCCGCTCCCCGCACCGGTCACCGTAGCGCCGGCGGCCGCGTCGGACAGCGGCCCCGGGGCCCGCGGTCGAATGCGGCCGGCCGGTGCGGCGCGGCGCGCCGCACCGGGGGCGTCAGGCGGTGTGCGCCGTCGCGTACTTGCGCAGGAAGTGCGCCTCCGTCACCGAGAGGCGGCGCAGTTCCTCCGGGTCCACGCTCTCGTTCACCGCGTGGATCCTCGCCGCCGGCTCGCTCAGCCCGATCAGCAGGATCTCCGCATCCGGGTACAGCCCCGCCAGCGTGTTGGTCAGGGGGATCGAGCCGCCCTGGCCGGCCGTCCGCATCGTCTCGCCCGGGTAGGCGACCGCCATGGCCTCCGCCATCGCGGTGTACGCCGCGCTCGACGTGTCCGCGCGGAACGCCTCCCCCTGGCCGCCGTCCTCGACGCTCACGTGCGCGCCCCACGGCACGTGCCGCTCGATGTGCTGCTTGAGCAGCGTCTTCGCCGCCGCCGCGTCCTGGCCCGGCGGCACCCTGAGGCTCACCAGCGCCCGCGCGCTCGCCTGCACGGACGGGGTCGCGCCGACGACCGGCGGGCAGTCGATGCCGAGGACCGTCACGGCCGGGCGGGCCCAGATCCGGTCGCCCACCGAGCCGCCGCCGATGAGTTCCACCCCGTCGAGCACGGCCGCGTCCGCGCGGAAGTCGGCCTCCTCGTACGTGATGCCCTCCCAGACTTCGCCGGAGGCGAGGCCGTCGACCGTCGTCGAGCCGTCCTCGCCGCGCAGCGAGTCGAGCACCCGGACGAGCGCGGCGAGGGCGTCGGGCGCCGCGCCCCCGAACTGGCCCGAGTGGAGGTTGCCGCGCAACGTGTCGACCTGGACCGAGACCATCGCCATGCCGCGCAGCGTCGCCGTCACGGTCGGCACGCCGGCCCTGAAGTTGCCGGTGTCGCCGATCACGATGGTGTCCGCCGCGAGCAGCTCCGGGCGGCTCTCCGCGTACCGTTCGAGCCCGCCGCCGCCCTGCTCCTCCGAGCCCTCCGCGATGAACTTGACGGTCACCGGCACCCCGCCGTGCGCCTTCAGGGCGCGCAGCGCAAGCAGGTGCATGATCACGCCGCCCTTGCAGTCCGCCGCACCGCGCCCGTACCAGCGCCCGTCCCGCTCGGTCAGTTCGAACGGCGGCGAGTCCCAGGCCTCCTCGTCGAGGGGCGGCTGCACGTCGTAGTGCGCGTACAGCAGCACCGTCGGCGCCCCCTCGGGGCCCGCGAGCCTGCCGTACACGGACTGCGTGCCGTCCGGGGTGTCGAGGATCTCGACGTCCTCGAACCCCTCGGACCCCAGGGCCCCCGCGATCCAGCGAGCGGCGGCCTCGCACTCGCTCTTCGGGTACTGCTCCGGGTCGGCCACCGAGGTGAACGCGACCAGTTCGGCGAGTTCCGTCCTCGCCGCGGGCATGAGGGATGCGACGGTTTGTGCGATCGGATCGGCTTCGGCGATCGGATCCGTGGTCATGGGCACGCTCTCCGGGGGTGTGACGTTGTACAGATGGCTGCGGTCGGTCGAGGTGGGCCGATAGCAGGATGATCCTCCCACAGCGGGGTCGTCCCGCCCGCGCCCGTAGGATGCCGTTCGACAACAGGGCAACAGGCTAAGTCGGGAGCAGAAGCACATCGTGAGCAGCGAGAACGCAGACGCCGGCCGGGAGCGCGACGAGCCGGTGTGGGATGTCGTCGTGGTCGGCGCGGGACCTGCCGGAGCGAACGCGGCGTACGCCGCCGCGGTCGCGGGCCGCCGGGTGCTGCTCCTTGAGAAGGCGGAACTGCCCCGCTACAAGACCTGCGGCGGCGGAATCATCGGACCTTCGCGCGACGCGCTGCCCCCCGGCTTCGAACTGCCGTTCAAGGACCGTGTCCACGCGGTGACGTTCTCGCTGAACGGCCGGCTGACGCGTACGCGGCGCTCCAAGCGCATGCTGTTCGGCCTCATCAACCGGCCCGAGTTCGACGCGAGCCTCGTCGAGCACGCGCAGAAGGCCGGCGCCGTGCTCCGCACCGGGGCGACGGTCTCGCGCGTCGAGCAGCACGGCCCCGCCGTACCCGACAGGCGCACCGTCGCGGTCGTCCTCTCCGACGGCGAGACGGTGCTCGCGCACGCCGTGGTGGGGGCCGACGGGAGCGCCAGCCGCATAGGCGCCCACGTCGGCGTGAAGATGGACCAGGTCGACCTCGGGCTCGAGGCCGAGATCCCCGTCCCGCCGACCGTCGCGGAGGACTGGGCCGGCCGGATCCACCTCGACTGGGGACCGCTGCGCGGCAGTTACGGCTGGGTCTTCCCCAAGGGCGACACACTCACGGTGGGCGTCATCTCCGCGCGCGGTGAGGGCGCAGCGACCAAGCGGTACATGGAGGACTTCGTCGCGCGGCTCGGCCTCGCCGGGTTCGAGCCGTCGATCTCCTCCGGGCACCTGACGCGGTGCCGCAGCGAGGACTCCCCGCTCTCGCGCGGCCGGGTGCTGGTCGCGGGCGACGCCGCGGGCCTGCTCGAGCCGTGGACGCGCGAGGGCATCTCGTTCGCGCTGCGCTCCGGGCGGCTCGCGGGGGAGTGGGCGGTGCGCATCGCCGAGGCACACGACGCGGTGGACGCGCGCCGCCAGGCGCTCAACTACGCCTTCGCCATCAAGGCGGGCCTCGGCGTGGAGATGGCGATCGGCCGCAGGATGCTGTCCGTCTTCGAGCGCAGGCCCGCCGTGATACACGGTGCGCTCACCTCGATCCGGCCCGCCTGGAAGGCGTTCACGGACATCGTGCGCGGCTCCACCACCCTTGCGGGCCTCGTCCGCACGCACCCGCTGGCGCGGCGCGCGCTGAACGCGCTGGACCGCAGGCAGGAGGCCGCACGCCCGGAGGCGGCCGAGGCCGTAGTGCCGGAGCCGGCTGACGGCGGCGCCCCCGTCGCCGGCGCGCACGGGGAGGCGGACCACCGCAGGGCCGGGTCCCCCGAGTAGCCGACCGCCGGGGCAGGAGCGGCGAGGGCAGGTCACCGGTCCGTACGTACTACCCCGGGAGTACGCGCGAGCGCCCCGGCCGGCGGACGCCGCGAGCGTGCCGGCCGGTCTAGCGTGGCCCCATGGACGATCAGCGTGCCCCGCAGCGGGGCGGCCACCCGTGGAGCGGGGGCCGGCGGCGCCCGCGTGGGCCGCGCCGCGGCCCACGGGGCGGCGGCCCGCCGATGCTGCGCGGCTGGGCCGAGGGCGAGCGTGGCGCCAGGCTGCCGGTCCGCTCCACGGCGGCGGTCACCTTTGTCGTCCTCTTCGGCACCGCCTTCGCCCGGCACGGCCAGCCGGACAGGACGAGCCTCGGCCCGCTCGGCTGGCTGCTGCTCGTCCTCGCCTGCGCGACGCTCCTCGCGCGCCACCGGCACCCCGTCGCGACCGCGTACGTGGTGGCCGGGGCGGTCCTCGTGTACCTCGGCGCCGGATACCCCTACGGGCCTGTCCTCCTCACCTGCGCCGTCGCCGTGTTCGCGGCGATCGTCGCCGGCCGCAGGCGCGCGGCCTGGGGCGCGGCCGCCATGCTCTGGGCCGGGCACGTCCTCGTCGCGCACTGGCTCTACCGCTGGCTGCCGCCGCCCGGCGACCACGCGGGCGGCTGGATCGGCGAGACGGCGCTGGCCGCGTGGGCCCTCGCCGTGCTCGCCGCCTCCGAGCTGCTGCGGGCCCGGCGCGAGCAGTGGGCACGCGAGCGGCGGGAGCGCGCGGAGGCGGAGGCGCGCCGCAGGGACGAGGAGCGCCTGCGCATCGCGCGGGAACTCCACGACGTGCTGGCGCACTCCCTGTCCGTCGTCAACGTCCAGGCCGGCGTGGGCCTCGCCCTGCTCGACTCCGATCCCGAGCAGGCGCGCACGGCGCTCGCCACGATCAAGACGGCGAGCAAGGAGGCGCTCGGCGAGGTGCGGCAGGTGCTCGACACCCTCAGGACGGCGGGCGACGCGCCACGCGCACCGGCTCCCGGTCTCGACCGGCTGCCGGAACTGGCCGAACAGGCCGCCGGCGCGGGGCTGCACGTCGAGACACGGACCGAGGGCACCCCCTACCGGCTGCCGCCCGGTGCGGACCTCGCCGCCTTCCGCGTCGTCCAGGAGGCGCTGACGAACGTGGTGCGCCACTCCGGCTCCCGCACCGCATCCGTGCTGATCCGCTACCGACCCGACGCGGTGGAACTGCGCGTGGACGACGCCGGCCCGCCCACCGGCGTGGAGGCCGGCGGCAGCGGCAACGGCCTCACCGGCATGCGGGAGCGTGCGGCCGCGCTCGGCGGCCGGGTCGAGGCGGGCCCGCGCGACGACGGCGGCTTCCGGGTCCGCGTCACCCTGCCCGTGCGGGGACGGACACACCCTTGAGGAGACAACCGTGATCAGAGTCCTGCTCGCCGACGATCAGTCGCTCGTCCGCGCAGGCTTCCGCGCCTTGCTCGACGCGCAGGGCGACATCGAGGTGGCCGGCGAGGCGGCGGACGGCGAGGCGGCGCTGCGCCGGGTGCGCGAACTGCGCCCCGACGTCGTGCTCATGGACATCAGGATGCCACTGCTCGACGGGCTCGCCGCCACGCGCGAGATCACCGCGGACCCGGGCCTCGACGGCGTACGCGTCGTCATGCTGACCACGTTCGAGCTGGACGAGTACGTCTTCGAGGCGATCCGCTCCGGCGCCTCGGGCTTCCTCGTCAAGCACACAGAGCCCGACGAACTCCTGCGCGCCGTACGGGCCGTCGTCGCGGGCGACGCCCTGCTGTCGCCCGGCGTGACCCGCCGGCTCATCGCGGAGTTCGCCTCCCGCTCCAAGTCGCCCGAGCACACCACGGCGCTCGCCGGCCTCACCGACCGCGAGCGCGAGGTGATGGCCCTCGTCGGCATCGGCCTGACGAACGAGGAGATCGCCCGCCGCCTGGTCGTCAGCCCGCTCACCGCGAAGACCCATGTGAGCCGCACGATGGTGAAACTGGGCGCACGCGACCGCGCTCAGCTCGTCGTCCTCGCCTACGAGACGGGTCTTGTGCGCCCGGGCTGGCTGGGCTGAGTGGGAACCTTCCCGCCACCGTCCGCCCTCGGCCGTTCGGCGGCGGCCCCCCAGGTGGTCAGGAACGCCAGCCGCAGGCAGCCGGCCAGTGCTGGATGCTCGATGAACAGCGTGGTGGTGGACTCCTTGCCGGCGACCGGGTCCGGCATGTCGCACAGCACGAGCGCGGAGTCGGCGATGACGAGCTTGAGAGGCAGCTCGTCGGCGAAGCGGGCCTGCTCCCCGGCCTCGGCGAAGCGCTCGATGTGCCGGGCGGTACCGGCGTCCGCCAGCGAGTCGCCCAGGTAGACCGCCTTGGCGGCGCCACCCGTGCGGGACAGCCGCCGTACGGCCCTGACGCCGTCGACGTTGTCCGACGGGTCGATGAACGGCGGCTTGCAGAACGTCAGGAGCTCCCGGCGTGCCCGCTGCTGCACGTCGGCGAAGCGGTGGGCGACGGCGTTCGGGTCGCGCAGGACTTCGATGTAGTCAAGGGGATCGGACTGCATCCGCCCTTCGGTCCACACCGGCTGGAGCATGGAGGCGAGGCCTTCCGACACCCGGTCGAGCCGGTCGAGCGCGGCTCGCTGGTGGGACATCAGGCGCGCGAGTGCCAGTTCAGGTGGCACGGCCGAGTAGCTCGTCACCTTTCCGTGGCTCGCGGTGGCGAGCCGGCGCCGGACCAGGGCGTCCAGCACGTCGTAGACCCGTTGCCGCGGTACACCCGCCTCGCGGGCGGCCTCCGCGGCCGTGTACGAGTCACGCCCGATGAGGGCGAGATACACACGAGCCTCGTAGCGGGCCAGCCCGAGGGCGACGAGGTCACCGACAGCTTCATCTCCCAACTTCATGACTCCACAGAGTAGATGACCGCTCATCGAGGAGCGGATCTTACGTTCCTTTTGCTGAGACATGGTGGCTTCTTGGCCTGGTGTCTCAATAGTTTCCACTCCAGCGCCACCACTGGACAGGGTGGCACCCCCACGCCACCCAGTGATCGGCGCCACCTTCGGCTTCCGGCAGCTCGTCCGGACAGTCGGTTGTCATGTGCTCGCCATGCATAGGGCTCTGTCCCGACGTCCGCCGCGGAGCGTTCCCCCACACGGAAGGCACTTCATGTCGTCCCACCGCAGAAGCACACTGATACGCCGCAGCGCTCCGGCCCTGCTCTCCGCAGTCCTGGCCGGCGGCGGCCTGATGGCCGTCCAGACGACGGCCTTCGCCGCACCGGCGCCCACCCACGCGACCGCCGGCGCCGCGAAGTCCGCCTCGGCCGTCCACGTGCGCCACCTGTGCTCCCAGCACACCAAGCCCGGCTACATGGCGTGCAACGCCCTGGTCCGCACCGACCTCAAGACCTTCAAGTCCCTGAACCCGAAGGCGGCTCCCCAGGGTTACGGACCCGACGAGCTGAAGTCCGCGTACAACCTTCCGGACGGCGGCAAGGGCCAGACGGTGGCCATCGTGGACGCCAACGACGACCCCAACGCGGAGCAGGACCTGGCCACCTACCGCAAGCAGTATGGCCTGCCCGAGTGCACCAGCGCCAGCGGCTGCTTCTCCAAGATCGACCAGAACGGCGGGACCAACTACCCGGCGCCGGACGCCGGCTGGGCCGGGGAGATCTCCCTCGACCTCGACATGGTCAGCGCCGCGTGCCCGCAGTGCAACATCATGCTGGTCGAGGCCAAGAGCGCAAGCATGGACGACCTCGGCGCGGCGGTGAACCAGGCGGTGGAGAAGGGCGCCAAGTTCGTCTCCAACAGCTACGGCGGCGGCGAGGACTCGTCGGACCAGCAGGCCGACGACCAGTACTTCAAGCACCCCGGGGTCGCCATCACCGTCAGCTCGGGCGACGGCGGCTACGGGGTCGAGTACCCGGCGTCCTCGCCGTACGTGACGGCTGTCGGTGGCACGTCGCTGAGCCAGGGCGGCGGCGGTTCGCGCGGCTGGTCCGAGAAGGTCTGGGGCTCGAGCGCCGGCGGCGAGGGTGCCGGCTCCGGCTGCTCGCAGTACTCCGCCAAGCCGTCATGGCAGAAGGACAGCGGCTGCGCCAAGCGCGCCGTCGCGGACGTGTCCGCGGTCGCCGACCCGGCCACGGGCCTGGCCACCTACGACAGCTACCAGGCCGGTGGCTGGCAGGTCGTGGGCGGCACCAGCGCCTCGTCCCCGATCATCGCGGCCGTCTACGCGCTCGCGGGTGCTCCGGGCTCCGCCGACACCCCGGCGTCCTACCCGTACGCCCACACCAGCGCGCTCAACGACGTGACCAGCGGCTCCAACGGCTCTTGCAGCACGTCGTACCTGTGCACGGCGGGCCAGGGCTACGACGGCCCCACGGGCCTCGGTACGCCCAACGGAACGGCGGCCTTCACCAAGTAGGCCGCTCCAGGCCCCTCCCGTCCGGCCCGATGGAGCGCCGGGCGGGAGGGGCCGCGGCGTGCGGTCAGGCGGGCTTCCGGCCCACCGCCACGTAGAGCGGCACGATGTCCTCCGCTTCCGCGGGCTGCGAAGGACCGGCGGGCAGACCTACCGGGGCGTCGGGACGCGCGTCGGTGCGCCAGCGTTCCACGAGTTCCAGGCCCGGCGCGGCCAGTTCGAGCCCGTCGAAGAACCGGGCCACCTCATCGCGCGATCGGGGAGTGACATGGGAGCCCTGCGCGTTCAGCCCTTCGGCGGCCGCGCCGACCGCCGAGTCCTCGTGGTCCCGGGTGACGTGGGTGATGACCAGTGCGCTGCCGGCGGGTACGGCGTCCATCAGCGTGCGCACGATCTCGTAGGCGTCGGCGTGGGCGGGCAGCCAATGCAGCACGGTGAGCAGCGTGACGGCGATCGGCCGGGAGAAGTCCAGCGTCTTCCGCGCCTCGGCAAGGATCGCCTCCGGCTCGCACAGGTCACCGTGCACGTAGTCGGTGCGACCCTCCGGGGTGCCCTGGTGCAGGGCACGGGAGTGCGCGAGGACGATCGGGTCGTTGTCCGCGTAGACGACGCGGACGGTGGGATCGGCGCCCTGCGCGACCTGGTGCAGGTTCGGCTCGGTCGGGATGCCGGTCCCGATGTCGAGGAACTGGCGCACGCCCTCCTCGCCGGCGAGGTAGCCGACGGCCCGGTGCATGAAGGCCCGGTTCTCCAGTGCCGTGCGCCGGGCGATCGGCATGCTCGCCAGCAGGTCGGCAACGGCCCGCCGGTCGGCGGGATAGTTGGTCTTGCCGCCCAGGAGGACGTCGTAGACGCGGGCGGAGTGCGGCTGGTCCGTGCGCAGGTCGAGCGAAGGCCGCGGCTCGCGGCCCATCCAGTTCACGTCGTCGTGCGGTGCGCCACCCACGCCCGGCCCCTCTCCGTCGATCGGGGCGTGTCCTGGCACACGCCCCGAACTCGGCATACTAGCGGCCCAGTTGCCCGGCTTGGAGAGGGGCCGGGATGCAAGTGACCGGACGCAGCCGGGGGAAGGCGCCGGTCAGGCCGCCTCCGGCGGCTGCCGGCCCGCGCCGCGTGCCGCGTAGCCGAGTGCGGCCGCGAGCGCCGCGAGGACGCTGACCGTTGTCAGCGCGACTGGCATCGACAGCCAGTCGGCCAGGAACCCGATCACCGGCGGCCCGACCAGCATGCCCCCGTAGCCGAGCGTCGACGCCGCGGCCACGCCACCGGGCCCGGCGAGCGCGCCCGCGCCGCCGATCGCGACCGGGAAGATGTTGGACAGGCCGAGGCCCATCACCACGAAACCCGCGAACACCAGCCAGGTGACCGGCGCGAGAGCGCCGACCAGCATGCCGCCCGCCGCCATCAGGCCGCCGGCGACCAGGACGCCGGTCTGGCCGAAGCGCTCCTGCACTGCCGTGCCCGAGAGCCTGCCGACGGTCATGGCGAGCGCGAACGCCGAGTAGCCGAGCGCCGCCACACCGGGCGCCGCGCCCAGGTCCTGCGTCAGGTGCAGGGCGCTCCAGTCGGACACCGACCCCTCGCCGTACGCCGTGCACAGCGCGATCACTCCGAAGAGCGCGACCACCTTGCCGGTTCGCGCGCGCGTGGTACGGGCCGTGGTGGGGCCGGGGGATGCGCCGGGCGCCGCCCGGTCTACGCTCTCGCGCGGCGGTACGGGCTCGGGCCCGCGCAGCAGGAACGGCGCGAGCGCCGCCGTCGCGGCGACTCCCACGGCGGCGAGCAGCGCCAGGTGTGTCATGGCGCTCATGCGGCTGGCGACGAGCCCGCCGAGCGCGGCGCCGATCATGCCGCCGAGGCTGTAGACCGCGTGGAAGCTGGAGATGATGGGCCGTCGCAGCGCGGCGACCAGGTCGACGGCGACGGCGTTCATCGCCACGTTCAGCCCGCCGTATCCCGCGCCGAAGACCACGAGCACGAGCCCGAGGGCCACGGCGGAGTGGGTGAGGGCGGGCAGCGCGACCGCGAGGGACATCAGCGCCGCGCACCCCACCGTCACCGGGCGCGAGCCGAAGGTCCTGCAGAGCCGGCCCGTGAGCGTCATGGTGACGACCGCGCCCGCCGATACGCCGAGCAGGGCGAGCCCCAGTGCGCTCGCCGAGGCGTCGGTCTGCGCCTTGACCGCGGGGATGCGCACGACCCATCCGGCGAAGACGAATCCGTCGAGGCCGAAGAACAGCGTCACGACCGCGCGCAGCCGCGACAGGCGCCGGCGCTCGGCCACGGCGCTGTCAAAGTTCGGCGGACCGTCGGCCCGGCCGTCGTACGACGAGCCCTTCACGGGTTTGTTCAAGTGCGGCACAAAAGCAGCATAGGGACAGGTGCGCAGCAGGACAAGGAAGAAGGCGGCGCCGCGGATCATGGGAGACTCGGGCCCATGAACGGCAAGGCGACCCCGACCCGTACGCGTCTGGAGCGCGGCAGGAGCGCGCTCGGCCCCGCGCTCGAACTCGTGCACACGGGCCGCGCGCCGACGCGCGCCGTGCTCACGTCCGAGCTCGGCGTCACGCGCGCCACCGCGGGCGCCGTCGCAGCGGAGTTGGAGGCGCTCGGGCTGATCAGGGTCGACTCGCGGCCCGGCGCGGGCGCCGGTTCCCAGGGGCGGCCCTCGCACCGGCTCGCCGTGGACGAGGCGGGGCCTGTCGCGCTCGCCGCCCAGGTGCACGCGGACGGGTTCCGGGTCGCGCTCGTCGGTCTCGGCGGCAGGATCGTCGCCACCGCCGCCGGCCGCTCCGTCGTCGAGGCGGACCCCGCCCAGGTGCTCGGCGAGTGCGTCGCGGCGGGCGAGGCGCTGCTGCGGGAGGAGGGCAGACGGTGCGTGGGCGCGGGGCTCGCCGTACCGTCGGCGGTGGCGGAACCCGAGGGGACCGCGTTCAACCCGGTGCACATCGCCTGGCCCTCGGGCGCCCCCGTGCAGCAGATCTTCACGGAGCGCGTGCGGGCCATCGGCATCGGCGGGCCCGTCTTCACCGGCAACGACGTCAACCTCGCCGCGCTCGCCGAGCACCGCCACGGCGCCGGCCGCGGCGCGGACAACCTGCTGTGCGTGGCCACGGGCCACCGCGGGGTCGGCGGCGCGCTCGTGCTGGGCGGCCGCCTGCACACCGGAAGTTCGGGGCTCGCGCTCGAAGTGGGCCACCTCGCGGTCAACCCCGAGGGCAGGCCCTGCTACTGCGGCGGCAGGGGCTGCCTCGACGTGGAGACCGACCCGCTCGCCTTCCTCACCGAAGCGGGCCGCGAGCCCGGCCCCGAGACCAGCCTGCTCCAGCAGGCCGCCTCACTGGTGCGTGCCGGACGCGCCGAGCCCGCCGTGCGGTCCGCGACGCACCGGCTGATCGACCGGCTGGGCCTGGGCCTCGCGGGCCTGGTGAACATCCTCAGCCCCGACCGCATCATCCTCGGCGGTCTGCACCGCGAACTGCTGGAGGCCGACCCGGACCGGCTGCGCGCGGTCGTCGCGGACCGCAGCCTGTGGGGCCGCAGCAGCGCCGTCCCCGTGCTGGGCTGCACGCTCGACCACAACAGCCTCGTCGGAGCGGGCGAGGTGGCCTGGCAGCCGGTACTCGACGACCCGCTGGGGGCGCTGACCGGCTGACGCGGCGATCACTCGGCGTGATCGCGGGGCCTGGCCGCCAGGCGGGTGAACACCCGTGGCCTTCGCGGGCGTCGCGAGGCTCCGACCGCGCGTCGGGAGGCTCCGACCGCGCGTCGGGAGGCTCCGACCGCGCGCCGCGGTGCGCCTGCCGTGCGCCGCGGGGCCCTGCCCGTCAGGCGCGCAGGTCGGGGTACGCCGCAGGGCCCGCACCCGCGCCGGCCCCGTACTTCCCGTGCGGTACGCCGAGTGCCGCCGGCCGTACGACGACGCGGACGCGCGCGGGCGGGAGGCTCGGAAGCGTCAGGAAACACCGCGGACACGTCGCGGCGCATCCCGCGGACACGCGGAGACGTTTGGAGTTGAGCCCCATGAACACGCTGGCATTCCACGACGGCGGACCCGGCCCGTGGATCCTGTTCGTGCCCCTCGTCTGGGCCGCGGTCATCGCCACGGTGGTCACCCTCGTACGGCGCACGGGACGCTTCGGCGGACGCGCCCTCGGCCACGGCGGCCCCTGGCAGCACGGGCGCGGCGACGACCCGCAGTCCCCGATCGCGATCATCGGCCGGAGGTTCGCCTCGGGTGAGATCGACGAGGACGAGTACTGGCGCAGGCTCTCCGTCCTGGACGAGCAGTTCGGCAGGCCGGGAGGCAAGGCCGGCGGCACGGTCTGACGCGCCCCGAAGCGCGGTGGGAGGGTTCCCCGGCGTGGGCCGGGCAGGGCGGTAGACGCCCCGCCCGGCCCGCCGTGCGGCGCTCGGACGACTCAGCCCATCACCACGGTCCTGGCCGTAGCGTGCCCGTACTCCAGGATCACCGCTTCGAGATCCGCCCCGTCGAACGGCCCGTCGGTGGCCGCCCCGTACACGGGGCAGTGCGCCGGTCTCGCCGCCGCGGACCCCGGCGGCGCCGGAAGCGTGAACCACACGCTCTTGCCGCCCGCGCTCGGGCGCACCCCCCAGCTCTGGCTGACCGCCGCGATCAGCGCGAGACCGCGGCCCCCCGTGTCGTAGGTGTCCGCGTCCGTGAGGTTCGGTACGCGGGGATCGTGGTCACTGACGGACACCGTGAGACTGTCGAGCAGCAGCGCCACATCCACCGTGCACCGCTTGTCCGGCTGCGCGTGCCGGTGGACGTTGGTCAGCAGCTCGGTCACTCCGAGTGCCGCATGGTCGATCAACGGGTCGAGGCGCCAGTAGCGCAACTGCGCCGAGATGATTCTGCGGACCTGTCCGATCCGCGACGGCAGGGCATGGAGCTCCACCGTGCAGTGCCTGCTTTGCTGGCTGATCACGGCTGCGACTCCCCGAATTGAGTTCGGAAGAAGCGAGGTTCGCCATCCGGCTGCCGGCTCGCGACCCGGCCGCCGTTGCTGCCCGGCGGGGCTGGATCGCAGCGTCACCGCCGTTTCACCCTGAGTGAAGTGAGACCAGACTGGACCCGCGGTGCCTGTGCCGCAACTCGCGCGGGAGGGGACCCGGCCCCGGCGCCGCCTTATGGCTACCCAAAGTGAGCGTTTTGCGAGGCCCTGCGGTTGACTTGGCCCATGGCCGAGCACCGTCCCACCCCCGCACCTGCCCCCGCGGCACCCGTCGCCGAGCCCGTTGCCCCGCGCGCCGAAGCCGCCTCCACCATGGACGCGGACCGCAGCGACGCCGCGTACCGCGCCTGGCTCAAGGAGGCCGTGCGCCTCGTGCGCGCGGACGCCAACCGCTCGGCCGACACCCACCTGCTGCGCTTCCCGCTGCCCGACCGGTGGGGCGTCGACCTGTACCTCAAGGACGAGTCGACACACCCCACCGGCAGCCTCAAGCACCGGCTCGCGCGCTCGCTGTTCCTCTACGGGCTGTGCAACGGGTGGATCAGGCCCGGCAGGCCGGTCGTCGAGGCGTCCAGCGGCTCCACCGCCGTCTCCGAGGCGTACTTCGCGAAGCTGATCGGCGTGCCGTTCATCGCCGTCATGCCCCGCGGCACCAGCCGTGAGAAGTGCCGGCTGATCGAGTTCCACGGCGGCACCTGCCACTTCGTGGACGACACCCGCACCCTGTACGAGCAGGCCGCGCGGCTCGCGTCGGACGGCGGCGGCCACTACATGGACCAGTTCACCTACGCCGAGCGCGCGACGGACTGGCGCGGCAACAACAACATCGCCGAGTCGATCTACGAGCAACTGCGCCTGGAGCGCTACCCGGTGCCCGCCTGGATCGTCGCCACCGCCGGCACGGGCGGCACCTCGGCGACCATCGCGCGCTACGCCCACTACATGGGCCACGACACCCGCGTCTGCGTGCCCGACCCGGAGAACTCGTGCTTCTTCGACGGCTGGACCCGGCACGACCCGGCGGCCACCAGCAGCAGTGGCTCCAGGATCGAGGGCATCGGGCGGCCCCGCATGGAGCCGAGCTTCGTCACCGGCGCGATCGACCGCATGATGAAGGTGCCGGACGCGGCGAGCGTCGCCGCCGTGCGCACCCTGGAGCGGATCGTCGGCCGCAAGGCGGGCGGCTCCACCGGCACCGGCCTGTGGAGCGCGCTGCGGATCGTCGCCGAGATGGTGGAGCGGGGCGAGCGCGGCAGCGTCGTCACGCTGATCTGCGACGGGGGCGACCGCTACCTCGACAAGTACTACTCGGACGGGTGGCTCGCCGAGCAGGGCCTCGACATCGCCCCGTACACCGCCGCGCTCGACCACTTCCTGCTGCACGGCAGCCGGCCGCGGTCCTGAGCCGAGCGGCCGGGATGTCCGCGCGGTGCGGGTCAGCCCTCCGGCAGGGTGAGCCGCCGCTCCAGGGCGCGCATCGCGTCGCGGAACGCCCGGCCGATCGCGGGGCGCGCGGCCCGCAGGACCGCCCGGTACAGGGCCGTGCCGTCCGTCCCGACCGTCCAGCGCACCCGCGTGGCCCCGCCCGCGGGAACCAGCAGCCAGGCCTCGACGAGCGCCGTCACACCCGGCGCGTTGGTGCGGTCGGTGCGGTAGACGTACCGCGTGTCGGGCTCCGCGACCAGCACCGTCTCCCAGAACTGCCCGCCGCCCCGCAGCCGCACCTGCCGTCCCTGCGGGGTCCGCGCCACCGCGACCAGGGGGCCGAACCAGTCGGGCCAGTCCTCGCCGCGCTCGGCCAGCTCCCGGTACACGGCGGCGGGAGGCGCCGCCACCTCGGCGCCGAAGGCCATGCGCACCGGTGCCGACTCCGCGAACTCGGGCCCTACCGGGCGTCCATGTCGGAGCACGGTCCTCACTTCCCCAGCGACTCGACGGGGCCGGCCGCGCCGCTCCCGGCGCCGCCCTACGAGAGGGATTCCACCGCAGGGGCCGCTTGAAGCCTCCCGCCGGCGGCGTTCGCGAGGAGCGCGCACCTCGGATCCGCCGCGCGGCGGCGCTCAGGCCCGCCGGGCGCTCAGGAGGTGGTCGACCTCCCGGCCGAACACCAGCCGCCCGGCGTCCGCGGTCACCCCGTCGAACAGGTGCGGCAGGAACGCGACGCGCAGGTCCTCCACCCACGACACCCGCGTCACCCCGGCGCCGTCCCCACGCACCCGGATCTCCGCCCAGCCCCGCACCGTCCGGCCACGCTTCTCAAGACGGCAGCGGCCCGCGCCGCCGTCGTCCGGCGGGCACCACACCACGATCTCCATGGGGTCGTCGAACCCCACGGGCCCGACCCCGGTCCTCGCGACGATCACCGTGCCGACGCGCGTGGGGCCCGGCGTCGTGACGCGCATCCGCGTCAGCGGGACACGGCTCGCATGCGACGGCCAGTCGGTCAGCCGCCGCCACGCCTCCCCGGTGTTCAGCGCCGGCGCGCGCTCCACCGTGAAGGCCGTCATCCGAACTCGGGTCCCTCCCGTACAGCCCCCGCCACCACGAGCTCAGCCAGCCGCTCCTCGATCTCCTCCTGGGCCGAGGGCGGCAGGCCCGCGTCCGTCACCAGCGTGTCGACCTGGTCCAGCGTCGCGAACGAACTGAGCCCCACCGTGCCCCATTTGGTGTGGTCCGCGACCACCACCACCTGCCGCGCCGCCTGCACGAAGTGCCGGTTCGTCTCCGCCTCGGCGAGGTTGGGCGTCGACAGGCCCGCCTCCACCGAGATGCCGTGCACCCCGAGGAAGAGCACGTCGAAGTGGAGGGAGCGGATCGCCTGGTCGGCGACAGGGCCCACCAGCGAGTCCGACGGCGTGCGCACGCCGCCCGTCAGTACCACCGTCGCGGCGCCCTGACGGTGCCCGCCGGACGGGGACGCGGGCTGCGCCGCGTGGAAGACGTCCGCGACACGCACCGAGTTCGTCACCACCGTCAGGTCGGCCACGTCCACGAGGCGCTGTGCCAGCGCGTACGTCGTCGTGCCGCCAGACAGTGCGATCGCGCTGCCGGCCGCGACGAACTCGGCCGCGGCCCGCGCGATGTCCTCCTTCGCGCTGAGTTCGAGCGCGGACTTGGCCTCGAACCCCGGCTCGTGCGCGCTCGCGTCCGCCACCGGCACCGCGCCGCCGTGGACCTTCGCGACGGCCCCCTGCCTGGCGAGGATGTCCAGATCCCGCCTGACCGTCATGTCCGACACCCGGAGCGTGCGGGTGAGCTCGTTGACGCGGACGCCCCCGCGCCTGCGTACCTCGTCGAGAATCAGCGCGCGCCGCTGCTCGGCCAGGAGGTTGCGGCTGTCGCCCACCGACCCACCCCGTCCTTCCCCTTCGTGCCTTCGCGCAAG
Organism: Streptomyces sp. NRRL F-5126; assembly: GCF_000721265.1. GTDB lineage: Bacteria > Actinomycetota > Actinomycetes > Streptomycetales > Streptomycetaceae > Streptomyces. Next base: position 328,598 of record NZ_JOFZ01000004.1, read on the forward strand.
ACGATCGATCCTCCGCGGGTCTGCTCATCCTCGCACGCGCCGGCCTGTGCGGAACGGCGCGTGGTGGGAAAGCATTCGACACGGCCGGGGGATTTTCCGTGGACACGGGGAAGAAGCGGCCCCAGGATCCGGGATGCTTGGCCCCGCCGCCCCGTACCACCCACCTCGTCCCCGCCCGAGAGCGAGCCGCCACCGTGACCCCACCGCCGCCGGCACCTGAACCCGTCCCGCCACCGCTGCCCGCGTCGCCCCCGGGGCCGCGCGCCGGCGCCGAACTGGAACTGCTCGTGCACGGGGTCGGCGGGCACACACCGCAGGAAATGCTCGACAGCGCCCGCACCGTACGGATCACCGGCGACGACACGGCCGCCATCTACCGCCGGGTGGACGACACGGAGGCCGAGCGGCGCGCCGACCCCGCCGCTGCCCGGCCGGGACCCGTCCAGGAGGCCTACTGCTGGTCGGGGCTCACCTCGGGCGGCGCGTCCCGCGCACTGTGGCTGCTCCTGCTGCCCTTCATGGTCGCCAACCTCGCCCACTGGATGCGCCCCGACACCCACGGCCTGCCGCGCGTGCGCAGGCTGTACGGCGCCCTCGTGCGGCTCGTCGCCCTCTCGCTGACCGTCCTGTTCACCGCCTCCGCCTGCGAGGTGGCCCTCGACCTGACGGCATGGCAGTGCGCCGGGTCGGCCGCCTGCGCGGCGCACCGGTCCTGGCTCGCCTTCCTCGCGCCCGCCCACCACGGCTGGTGGTCGCAGCCGGGCCGCAGGCTCGCGCTCGCCGCGCTCGTCCCGGCCGCGCTCGTCGCGCTGCTGTGGTTCCTGTCCGCCCGCACCTGGGCGAGGTACGAGAATCAGCGCCCGCCGGGCGACGACGAGGAGCCCGCGGGCCCGTACGACCCGGCCTCGCCGCGCCCGGCGCTGGCACGTCCAGGGTTCTGGTTCGGCCGCAGGAGCGTCGCCCGGCTGCGCGGCGCGCACACCGCCGCCGGGTTCCTCACCATCGCCGCCACGCTCGCGGGCGCCACCGCACGCCACGACGCCGCCGCAGGAGCGCACGCGCTGCCGGGACGGCTGCTGCAGGCGGCGCTCGCGGCGGCCGCGTTGACGGCCGTCTGGGTGGTGTGCCGCAGCGGCCGCAGCGAATCCGTCCGCGACCGGCGCCTCGACCGGGGCCTGACCACCGCGCTGCCCTGCGCGAGCCTCGTCCTGCTGGGCCTCACCGCCCTGTACGCGGGCTGGTCACGGCCGGGCTGGCGCTCCTCGGGGATGCTCACCGGCGACGCCGGCTACCGCGCCGTCGCGCTCGCCCAGGCCGCGCTGATCGTCGCGCTCGCCGTCGCCGCGGCCCTCCTGCACGCCACCACGCACAGGCCCGCCACCGTGCTGCACGGCCTCGGCGGCCCCGCCGTCGCGGTGCTCGCCTGCGGCACCGCCGGCGTGATGACCGGCGGCGTCGCGCAGCGCGTGGCCGACTGGCTCGACGGCGGCGCCACCCCTGGCATGGGCGGCGATGCCGTGCCGGCGCCGCCGCCGCTGCTGAGCTGGCAGGCGTCGGTCATCCCGGTCCTGCTGGTGCTGCTGCTCGTGCCCGTCACCGTGCTCGCGGTACGCACCACGCGGGCCGCCAGGGCCGGGCGGGCGCGCGTCGAGGCCGACTACGGCGTGGGCGAAGGCGCGGGCGCGCCACGGGCCGACGCCGTGCGCACCCGGCTGATCGCCAGGCGCCGCGCCCTCGTCCGCCTCACCGATGCGGCGTCCTGGCTCGTCGGTACGCTCGCCGGGGCCGCCCTGCTGCTCGGCGCGGCCGCCGTGGCGCTCTCCTGGGCGTCGGACGAGGTGCCGGGGCGGGCCGCGCAGCATGCCGGCTCCTTCACCGAGGGCGCGGCCGAAACGGCGCAGGGCCTCGGCTCCTGGTTCGTCGGGATAGGGTTCCTCGCCTTCGTCACCCTCGGCAGGCTCGCCTACGCGCGCTCCTCCACCCGGCAGACCATCGGCATCCTGTGGGACGTCGGCACCTTCTGGCCGCGCGCCGCCCACCCGTTCGCGCCGCCCTGCTACGCGGAGCGCGCCGTGCCCGACCTGGCGTGGCGCATCCGCACATGGACGGATGCGACCCGGGGGAGGCTGGTGCTCTCGGCGCACTCCCAGGGCACGGTCCTCGCGGCGGCCACCGTCTGGCAGCTGGACGACGCCACCCGCTCGCGCATCGCGCTGCTCACGTACGGTGCGCCGCTGGAGCGGCTGTACGGCAGGTGGTTCCCCGCCTACTTCGGCGAGCCGCAACTGACGCAGCTCCACCGCGAGCTGCGCCGCTGGCGCAACCTGTGGCGCGACACCGACGCCATCGGCGGCCCGGTCGGCGCGACCGACGGGGGCCGACTGCCCGGCGTCGACAGGGGGCCGCTCAAGGACCCGGCGTCGTACGGCCGCTCCGTGGAGCACCCGCTGCTCGAAGGCATCGAGGGCCATGGCTCCTACCAGGCAGACCCGGCGTTCGCCGAGGAACGCGCGGCCCTGTTCGGCCTGTTGCCGCCCGGCGTGCCGCAACAGCAGCGGCCCCAGGACGGTGCCGGGCACGCGCAGGACCGTGCCGGGCGGCCTCAGGACAGTACGGGCAGGTCGTCCGCGTAGAGCAGGGTCAGGTCGTCCGTGCTGGCCTCGGCCAGCTGGGCGACACGCCCCGCGTGCCGCTCCACCATCGACTCGAACGTCTGGCGGGCGCTGCGCCCGTTGCCGAACGAGGGGCCCTTCGGCAGCGCGGTGAAGTACGCGAGCACCGCCTCGGCCGCGCCGTCGCCGAGGCGGTACTCGTGCTCGTCCGCCTGCTGCTCCACGATCCGCAGCAGCTCACCGGGGCTGTAGTCGCCGAAGGTGATGGTGCGGGAGAAGCGCGAGGCGACGCCGGGGTTGGTGGCGAGGAACCGCTCCATCTCCGCGGTGTATCCGGCCACGATCACCACCACGGCCTCCCGGTGGTCCTCCATCAGCTTCACCAGCGTGTCGATGGCCTCCTTGCCGAAGTCGCGGCCCGAGTCCTGCGGCGACAGCGCGTACGCCTCGTCGATGAACAGCACCCCGCCGCGCGCCCGGTCGAACGCCTCCTGCGTGCGGATCGCCGTCGAGCCGATGTGCTCCCCGACGAGGTCCACCCGCGACACCTCGACGAGGTGGCCGCGCTCAAGCACCCCGAGCGACGCCAGGATCTCGCCGTACAGCCTGGCGACCGTCGTCTTGCCGGTGCCCGGGGAGCCGGTGAAGACGAGGTGGCGGCGCACGGACGCCGCCTTCAGCCCCGCCTCCCTGCGCCGCCTGCCCACCTCGATCATGTCGGTCAGCGCCCGCACCTCGCGCTTGACGCTGTCGAGGCCGACCAGGCCGTCCAGTTCGGCCAGTACGTCACCGGAGAGCCTGGCGGAGGCGGCCGGGGCCGCGGTGGCGGGAGAGCCGGCCGGCTCGGTCGCGACGGCGGCGGCCGTGGCCTGCGCGGGCACCGCGCCGAACTGCGGCGCGACCTGCGCCGCCGCGGCTGCCGTCCGTCTCGGCTCGGGGCCCGCGGAGACGGTGCCGCTCTCGTCGGACGTGCAGTCCTCCACGACGGGTCCCTCGTCAGTGAACTCGTAGCCGCCCCGCGCGCACCGCTCGGTGCGGCAGCGGTTCAGGGTGGTGCGGCAGCCGTCCATGATGTGGAAGCCGTAGCCGCCGCTGCCCGTGACCCGGCAGCCACGGAACGTGCCGCGTCCCTCGGCGGACACGTAGAAGCCCGCCTCGGACGGGGAGCTGATGACGCAGCGCTCGATCGCCGGGTCGGCCCCCCTGGTGACGATCACGCCCGTCTGCACGGAGTCCACCGTGCAGGAGGCCAGCGTGCCGCCGCTGCCGTGGTCGCGGAACCAGGCGCCCGTCGAGGCGTGGCTGATGCGGCAGTCGTCCAGCTGCACCGTCGCGCCGTCGCTCACGGAGACGGCCGTGTTGCGCACCTGGGCCAGGTCGCTGTCCACGACGTCCACCCGCGAGCCGCGGTCGAGGACGAACAGCGCGTCCGGCACGTCGTGCACCCGGCAGGAGTCCAGTACCGCGGTGGCTCCGTCGCTGACCCAGACCGCGGGGTAGTCGCCCGTGGAGTCGTGTATCTCGCACTGGTTCGCGTCGACGCGCGTGCCCGGGTCCCAGACGGACAGCCCGTTGCGGCCGAACCTGCGGACCGTGGAGCGGGTCAGCGTCAGGACCGAGCGCGACCGCAGGTCCACCGCGTTCTCCGGCACGTCGTGGATGTCGCAGTCGGACAGGGTCAGCACGGCGTCCGTGTCGAGCGTGACGCCGTCCGCCGTCGTACGGTGGACCGAGGAGTCGGTGAGGTGCGCCGCGCCGCGCGCGGCGACCTGCACCCCGGCCCCCTTGACCTCGTACACCTCGCAGCCGATGGCCTCCAGGCCGCTGTTCTCGCCGCTGACGCTGATCCCGGCGCCCGAGGCATGGTGCACGCGGAAGCGTTCGAGCCGCGGGTGGGCGCCGCCGCTCACCGACACGCCGGCCTGCCCCGCCGCGACGATCTCGCACTCCTCGAACACGCCCCCCGCTCCGTCGAGCACCGCGAGGCCGACGCCCGCGGGGTTGTCGACCGTGGTGCGGCGCACCGTCGGCCTGGCCGCGCCCCGCACCTCGATGCCGGCGGCGGAGCGGGTCACGATGCGCAGGTCGAGCAGTTCCGGCGTGCCGTCCTCGACCAGCAGCGCGGGCGCCGCCGAATCCTGCCCCTCCAGGTGGATGTCCTGCACGGTCGCCGACGCGCGCACGGTCAGCGGCACGCCGTCGTACGGGGCGAGCCGCACCGAACCGGCCGACCCCTCGGGGCCCCGCAGCGTCACCGCGCGCCCCACGACGAGGTTCTCCCGGTAGGTGCCCGGGGCGAGAGTGAGGATGTCACCGTCGCTCGCGGCCTCCAGGGCTGCGGCGAGAGAGGCGTAATCACCCGTGCGGCGCCGCCACCGCGATGTACCCGAGTGCGTCACCTGGACCGTGCCCTGTGCCATGGCGCTGTGCTGCCCCCACCTCGTGCGACTGCGGTGCTCCCGGCCGCGACGAGGACCGGGTCGCGCACCACGTTAGCGCGCGCGGCGCAGGCGAGTTGACGTGACGACCCGGCCGGGCGGCGCGTAGCGCGGACGCGGCGGGCGGCGCTCGGCGCGCCGAACTCGTACGGCGTGCCGAGCGCCGGCCCCGCCGGTCAACTCCCGGTGCCCGTACGGCCCCAGTCGGGCCCCAGCCTGGCCCACTGCCTGTCCAGGCGCCTGTAACGCCGCTGCACGATCTCCCACACGGCCAGCCGCCAGGCGCCCAGCACGAGCAGCGCGGCGAACAGCGCGGCCACGACACCGGAGAACACCGCGTGGAAGTGCGCGACCGAGGAGTTCATCGGCGGCGGCACCTGCGTGCCGTGCGTGTCCGACCAGATGCTGAAGGTGTCGCCGGGCTGGAGCCGGGTGCTCGGCGCCGTCACCGTGCCGACCTTGTGGGCGCCGCCCGGGGTCGTCCACCGCGCGATCACCTGTGCGTTCGTGTTGCGCCCCGCGGCGGACTCCGGGTCGAAGATGCCGGTGCCGCCCCGCTGCCCCGTGTCCGCCACCATGACCGCACGCGACACGTGCCGCTCGTGCTGCTGGACGGCCACCGTGTGCTGCAGCGACGAGTTCAGCTCCGCCCCGCTCAGCCATCCCGCCGCCGGCGCCCCGAGTACGAGCAGCAGCGCGGCCAGCACAGCGACCCACGCCTCCACCAGGTCGGTCGTCCGGCGCAGGGGGTTGTGCCGCCATCGCCAGATACCCAGTACCACTCTCACCGTCCCGCACCCCCTTCCGTGGGAAGCAACGCAGCCGCCGCAGGCTCGGGTTCCCGCGGTGGCACGGCTCACACAGCGCGCACAAAGAAAGCGGCCGGGGCGGGGAGCGCGGCGGGACGGCGTACGAACACGGCAGGGCGGCTCCGTGGCGGAGTCGCCCTGCCGTGTTCGTACGGGACCTCCCAGGGGTCCGGTGCGTGCCCGTCGTCGCGGGTCAGTACCCCCGTCCCTGGTAAGGCCTGTTGTACGGGTCCTCGTACGGTCCCGGCGCGGGTGCGGGCCGCATCGGCGCCGCGGGCCGCATGGGTCCTGCGGGGCGCATCGCGTCGTAGCCCGTGGCGGGTGCGGGGCGCTGCGCCATCGGGCGCTGCGGCTGAGCCTGATAGCCGGGGTGCTGGCCGGGGTAGCCGCCGCGCGGCTGCTGGGCCTGCTGCGGGATGTACGGCGCCGGCGCCTGCTGGAGCGGGACTGGCTGCTGCATCTGCTGCGGGTAGCCGTACGGCTGCTGCATGGGCTGCGAGGGTGCCGCCGGCAGCGCGGGCAGGGACGAGGGAAGGGCGGGCAGGTAACTGGAGCCCGTGTCGTACGCGGCGGGCACTCGGATCGGAGCGATCTGAGGCGTGCCCCGCTCCGCGACGAGCGAGTCGTAGATCGGGGTGTCCGGGAAGGGCGGCGTGGCGTAGTAACCGCCGCCGTAGGAGCGGGGGGAGGTCATGGGACAGAGATTAAGCCCACCATGTGCCTATTGGGGAGTCCGGTTAGACGGTTCTTTAGGCAGTTCTGCGTGACGCCGGATCCCCAATGCGAGCGAACTTGTCAAAAACGGTCGCCGTGACGGGTTTGAATCATGTAAAGGCAAGTGGGGTACGGGTTACCGACGAGTCGCACCCGGCGCGCACGCACCGGTGTGATTACGTTGGAATCATGGAAAGTCCGGTAGGGACGCGGCGCGCTGGGAGAGATCATGTCCATGCTTAAAGGCGCCAATGTGCAGGTGCACGCTCCTGCCGTACACATCGAATTGGGCTGGAGTCCCCGGCCGGGTGCGCCCGACGTCGACGCGTCCGCGCTGCTGCTCGTGTCGGGCCGTGTCAGGTCGGACGCCGACTTCGTCTTCTACAACCAGCCCTCCGACCCGTCCGGCGCGGTGCGCCACGAGGGCAAGCGGACGGGCGGACCTGCCGTGACGGACGCGCTCGGCGTGGACCTCGCGCGCATCGAACCCGCCGTGGAGCGCGTCGTGCTCGCCGCCTCCGCCGACGGCGGCACGTTCGGGCAGGTCCCCGGGCTCTACGTGCGCGTCACCGACGCCGCCTCCGGCGCGGAGATCGCGCGCTACGACAGCGACGGCGCGACGGTCGAGACCGCTTACGTCATCGGCGAGCTCTACCGGCGCCAGGGCGGCTGGAAGTTCCGGGCGGTGGGGCAGGGCTACAGCACCGGACTCGCCGGTCTGGCAACGGACTTCGGTATCACGGTCGACGGACCCGCCTCTGGCGCAGGGACTTTGGGCGCGCCCCCGGCACCGTCGCCGTCCGCCCCGCCGGCACCCCCCGTGCCGCCGTCCGCCCCGGCGTTCCCCCCGGCGCCCGACCCCACGCCGCCCGCCGCGTCGTCCGCCGCGCCGGTGGCGCCCGGCGCCCCTTCGGAATCCGCCGCGTCGCCGTCGCGGCCGGTCAGGTTGTCCAAGGTCACCCTGACGAAGGACGCGCCCACCGTCTCGCTCGCCAAGCAGGGTGGCGGCTCGGGAGCCCTGCGGGTGAACCTCAACTGGCAGATGCGCGCCAAACGGCAGCAGCCGAAGGGCTGGGGGGCCAAGCTGGGCCGCGCGCTCGCCGGCCCCGCCACCCTCGACCTCGACCTGTGCGCCCTCTACGAACTGACCGACGGCCGCAAGGGTGTCGTGCAGGCGCTCGGCAACGCATTCGGCTCGCTGCAGCGGCCCCCGTACATCCACCTGGACGGGGACGACCGCACGGGCGCCGTCGCCGCCGGCGAGAACATGACCGTCAACCTCGACCACACCGACGCGTTCCGGCGCATCCTGATCTTCGTCACGATCTACGAGGGCGCCAGCAGCTTCGCCGACCTGGAGGCGGGCGTCACCCTCCAGCCGCAGCACGGCGCGCCGATCGACTTCGCGCTCGGGGAGTGCACGGTCCCCTCCCGGGTGTGCGCACTCGCGCTGCTCACCCGCGAAGGGTCCGACCTGGTCGTACAGCGCGAGGCGCGGTTCCTCGTACCGGACCGCGGTGTCAGCCCGCAGCGCACCGTCGACCGCGCGTACGGCTGGGGCATGGACTGGACACCGGGCCGCAAGTAGCGGCGTGCGGCGCCCCGTCACGGCTCCTGGGCGGCCTCGGGGCGCGCGTACGTGCGTCCCTTCCACGCGGCGCCGCGCCCACGGTAGTGCTGCACGGCGGAGTCGACGGTCATCAGCAGGTACAGCAGCGCCGTGAACGGCAGCAGGGGTGCCGTCCACAGGGGTTCGCGGTAGTAGCGCAGCATCGGCAGGTACGAGCCCGTCATCACGGCCCACGCCGCGAAACCCGCCCAGCCGGCCCAGGCGCCCGCGCCGGCCAGGCCTGCGATCGTCATCGCGGGCGGCACCAGGTAGATCAGCGCGAGCCCGACCACCGTGCCGAACAGCACCAGCGGGTTGTGCCGCAGCTGGGCGTACGCGCTGCGCGAGACCATCTTCCACAGGTCGGCCAGGCGCGGGTACGGCCGGACGCTGTCCACCCGTTCCGCGAGCCCCAGCCAGATCCTGCCGCCCGACGCCTGCACGGCGCGCGCGAGCGACACGTCGTCGATCACGGCCTGGTGGATCGACTCCGGGACCCGCGCGCGCTCCGCCGCCTGCGCCCGCAGCAGCACGCAGCCGCCCGCGGCCGCGGCCGTGCGAAGAGACGGGTTGTTGACCCAGCGGAACGGATACAGCTGGGAGAAGAAGTACACGAACGCCGGTACGACGAGCTTCTCCCACAGGCTCGCCACCCTGAGACGCGCCATCTGCGAGACCATGTCGTAGCCGCCGCCGTGCGCGGCCTCCACGAGCGTGCGCAGGCTGTCCGGCTCATGCGCGATGTCCGCGTCCGTCAGCAGCAGATAGTCGGGTTCCACGCCGCGCGCCAGCGCGATGCCGTGCCGCACGGCCCACAGCTTGCCCGTCCAGCCGGGCCCCGGCTCACCGGGGGAGGAGACCGTCAGCGGCAACCCGCCGTCCCGCTCGGCGAGCTCCCGCGCCAGCTGCCCCGTGCCGTCGCCGCTGCCGTCGTCGACGAGGAAGACCTCGGCCCTGCCCGGGTACTGCTGCGCGAGCAGCGACGGCAGGCTCGACGGCAGCACCTCCGCCTCGTCCCTCGCCGGCACGACCACGGCCACCGACGGCCACTGCCCCGGCGCGGGCAGCCCGCGCGCACCCGACGGCAGGCGCTGGTCCGTCCGCCAGAAGAAGCCCTGTCCCAACAGAAGCCAGCACCAGACGGCCAGCGACACCACGGAGATCCACACAACGATGCTCACCCGCCGCAGTCTGCCGCACACCGGGCGGCGGGTCACGGTCGACTAGGGTGACGTCGTGAAGATCGCGCTGATGGACTCCGGTATCGGCCTGCTCGCGGCGGCCGCCGCGGTGCGCCGGCTGCGGCCGGACGCGGAACTCGTCCTGTCCTGCGACCCCGACGGGCTGCCCTGGGGGCCGCGGACGCCCGAGGACATCAGCGGCCGGGCACTGGCCGTCGCGCACGCTGCCTCGGCGCACCGGCCCGACGCCCTCATCGTGGCCTGCAACACCGCGACCGTGCACGCCCTGCCCGCGCTGCGCGCCGCGTACGAGCCCGGGCTGCCGGTCGTCGGCACGGTCCCCGCGATCAAGCCGGCCACGGCCGGCGGCGGAGCCGTCGCGGTGTGGGCAACCCCCGCCACCACGGGCAGCCCGTACCAGCGCGGGCTGATCGCCGAGTTCGGCCAGGGCGCCGAGGTCACCGAGGTGCCGTGCCCCGGGCTCGCGGACGCCGTGCAGAGCGCCGACGACGAAGCCGTCGACCGCGCGGTGGCCGCCGCTGCCGCGCTCACCCCGGCGGGGGTGCGGGCCGTGGTACTCGGCTGCACCCACTACGAACTGGTGGCGGACCGCATCGCGGCCGCCGTCGCGCCGGGCGCCGCGCTGCACGGATCGGCCACGGCGGTCGCGAGCCAGGCGCTGCGCCGCATCGGCGCGGACCCCGCCCCGGAAGCGGAGCCGGCGGGGCCGCCCGTCGTGCTGCTGAGCGGCAGGCAGTCCGACCTGCCGCCCGAGGCGCTCGCCTATGAACAGGGCCGCCTGCTGGCCCCTGTCGGCCGTCTCGTCTGAGCCCCTGGCGGCGCCGCCCGCCACCAGGGCGGCCACCGCCCCCCGCGTGCGGCGTGTCGAGGTTCACGGCCAGTGTCCCGTTCCGGCCGAACTCAAGGGGCCCAGTTCTCCGGAACGTGGGTACGCTGCATGCCATGACGGAGCACTCACGGCAGCAGGGCCCCGCGGGCCAGGCCGCGACGACCCTGTCCGAGCGCTGGTCGGGCCGGGCGACCAATCGCGTGCAGTGGCTGCTCGCGGCGGTGGGCGCCGCGTGCATCGCGCTCGGTGTCGAGCTCGCCGTGGACTCCACCTGGACGTCCGGAGTGGCCGCGCTGCTGATGTCCGTGATCGGCTGCTTCGCCGCCGGCCTCCTGATGCTCTTCGGGACCCTCGCGTTCGTCCACGTCGGCGTACGGATCGACGAGGAGTGCCTGGAGGTGCGGTGCGGCCACATCGGCGTGCCGCGCCGCCGCATCCCCCTCTCGCACGTCATCGACGCGGACTTCGCGCCCCGTGTGACACCGCACCAGTGGGGCGGCTGGGGCTACCGCTGGCGGCCGGAGAAGGGCACGGCGGTCGTGGTGCGCAGGGGAGAGGGGCTGGTCCTGCGGATGCTCGACGGACGCGACTTCACGGTGACGGTGGACGACGCCGAGTCGGCGGTGCGCATCCTGCGCGCCCGCTGCCGCGCGTCCCGCCCGGGCAGGGCCGTGTAGCGCACCCGGAAGGGCGCGCATCGGCTCGCACGGGGGCCACGTCCCACGGCGATCCGGCGCCCGCGCGCCCACCGTGCGACGGGCCCGGCGGCGCGACGGAAACCGGTGCCTCCGCAGGCGCGCGTCGGGCAGCTCGAACACCTGTCGGGACGCCTTTTTGGGGCGGGCGATCTGGGCCCACAGCCTGAGGCCCGGAACCCAGGGGCATGCCGGCGGCGCGGTGGAGAAGCGCGCCCCGCAGAGTCTCAGCGTGCGGGGCCAGGAGGAGCCCCCATGGGCTCACGGGCCGATGCCGTCGGCGTCTGCCCTCATGGGGCTGGGTCTGGCGCTTCCCCGGCCCCACCGGGGCCTGCCTCATGCGCGGCGAAGCAGCACGGAGCCTGGCCCGTCGGCGCGCCTGCCTGCGCGCCCCGCGGCGCGACGCGGTAGGGCGCAGTGTGCCGGGCGGGCGGGGCCTGCGGCCCGCCCGTCCGGCTTCCGCGTCGTCACCCGGACGGCGCACGCGTCACCCGTACGGCACAGCCGGCGGCGCGGGATCCGCCGTGCCGAGGCCCGCCAGCGCGCCCGCGGCCGCCGCCACCGGGGCGAAGCTGAGCGCGTCGCTCGCGCTCGCCAGGACCGCCAGGCACGTCAGCGCGGCAGCCGCCGACACCGCGACCGGTGTCGTACGGGGCGAGCGCGCCAGCCCGTACAGCATCCAGACGTAGACGCCCGCGAGCAGTGCGAGGCCCACCACGCCCTGCTCCGCGGCCTCCTGCAGCGGCGCCGAGTGGGCCTCACCGTCAAATGCGGAGGCGGCCTGGGCCGCCGCCGGACCCAGCTCCCCGAAGCGGTCGGGCCCCGCGCCGGTCACCGGGTGCTCGCGCGCGAGTGCCACCGCCTCGTGCCAGACCGCCACGCGGCGCGTGGGCACCGCGCCGTCCGCGGGCAGCGCGCCGTGCGCGACGGCACACACCCCCGCGACGGCCGCCGCCGCGACCGCCGCACACACCAGCAGGACCGGCCCGCGTCCGCGTCCGTGCGCCCCCGCCGCCCCCAGCGCGCACAGCGCCACGGCGGCCGTCGCCGCGCATCCCGCGGGCGACCCGAGCACCGCGGCAAGTACCACCACGGCCACCACGAGCAGTCGCGCGGCCCAGGCCCGGCCCCCGGTGCGCACCGCGCAGGCCGCGCAGCACGCCGCGCCCTGCGCCAGGGCGAGCAGCGCCGCGACCTCGCCGGCGCGTCCATCGCCTGCGCCGGAACCGGTCGCCGCGGCCGCCGCCGCGGCCCCCGCCGCCAGCGCCGACGCCACGGCCGCGCCCGCCGGTACGGCAGAGCCGCCGATCCGGCCGCAGGCGTAGCCCGCCACGACCGCGAGCACGGCGAGCAGCACGCCCTCCGGCCTGCCCTGCCCGAGAGCCGAGCTGATCAGCGCCCACACCGCGCAGCAGCCGAGCACGATGACCCCCACGGAGCCCGGCGCCCCGCCGGCCCCCGGGACCGGCGGTCTCTCCTGTGTTGTTGTCAACCCCTCGACCCCCCGTCGAAGACTGGCGACACCGTAGCGGCTGCGCCGCCCCGCGTGGACACGGTGCGAAGGAATGGTGCCGAAATGTGGCCGCCGGCGTCGCAGGGGGCTCTCGTGGTCGCCCATTGCGCGCCGCGCGGCCCCCGGGCCGCACAAGTGCGCGCCGTACACTCCGCAGGGTGAGCGCCACCGTGACGTCGGTCGAGACCCCCCAGCCGGGACCCGCCCCGGCACCCGCCCCCGTCGGGCAGCGTCTGCTGCGGGGGCTGATCAGGCCCGCCGCCGCGGTGGCCGGCGGGCTGCTGCTCTACGTGAGCTTCCCGCCGCAACCCCTGTGGTTTCTCGCCCTGCCGGGGCTCGCGCTGTTCGGCTGGAGCCTGTACGGGCGCAGGCTCCGCGTGGGGTTCGGCCTGGGGCTTCTCGGCGGGCTCGCCTTCTTCCTGCCGCTGCTCGAATGGACGAGCGTCGAGGTCGGGTCCTTCCCGTGGATCGCGCTCGCCGTCGCGGAGGCGCTTTTCCTCGGGTGTGTGGGCCTCGGTATCGCCGCCGTCAGCAGGCTGCCCGTATGGCCCCTGTGGGCTGCGGGCGTGTGGATCGCGGGGGAGGCCGCGCGAGCGCGGTTCCCGTTCGGCGGGTTCTCCTGGGGCAAGGTCGCCTTCGGCCAGCCGGACGGCTTCTTCCTCCCTCTCGCCGCGGTCGGCGGCACGCCGCTGCTCGGCTTCGCCGTCGTCCTGTGCGCCTTCGGGCTCGCGGAGGCGGCCCGGCAGGCCGCGCGGCGGGTGGCAGCCGGCCGCGGATCGGGCGACGCGCGCAGGGGCGCCGTGACCGCCGCGGCCGTCACGGTCCTCGCCCCGGTCGCCGGGGCGTTCGCGGCGCTGCCGCTCGTGTCGACCGCCCCCGAGGCGGGCTCCGCCACCGTGGCCGCGATCCAGGGCAATGTGCCCCGCATGGGCCTGGACTTCAACGCGCAGCGCTCCGCCGTGCTCGACAACCACGTCAAGGAGACGCTGAAGCTCGCCGCCGAGGTCAAGGCGGGCAAGCGGCCCAAACCCGACCTGGTGCTGTGGCCGGAGAACTCCTCCGACATCGACCCGCTCCACGACGAGGGCGCGCGCCTGGCCATCGACACGGCGGTCAAGGCGATCGGGGTGCCCACGGAGATCGGCACGGTCGTGCAGCAGCCGGGGCCCGACGGCAAGCTCTACAACACGCTGATCAACTGGAGCCCCACCACGGGTCCCGGCGCCACCTACGAGAAGCGCCACATCCAGCCGTTCGGCGAGTACATCCCGATGCGCTCGCTCGCCGAGAAGTTCAGCAAGGACGTCGCGCTCGTGCGCAAGGACTTCACGCCCGGCACCAAGGTCGGCGTCTTCGACATGGCGGGCACGAAGGTCGGCTTCGCCACCTGCTACGAGGCCGCTTTCGACAACGACGTGCGCGACCCGGTCGTGGCGGGCGCCGAGATGCTCGCCGTGCCGAGCAACAACGCCACCTTCGACCGCAGCCGGATGACGTACCAGCAGCTGGCGATGGACGAGGTGCGCGCGGTCGAGCACAGCCGCTCCGTGGTCGTGCCCACGACCAGCGGCGTCAGCGCCATCATCGAGCCCGACGGCAGCATCACCCGGAAGAGCGGGATGTTCACGCCCGCGATCCTGGAGGGCAAGGTCCCGTTGCGTACGTCGCTGACCCCCGCGACCCGGCTCGGCACGCTGCCCGAGTGGCTGCTCGTCGCCGTGGGCGGGGCGGGCGTCGCCTGGACCGTCGTGCGCACCGTACGGAGCAGGCGCGGCGGTTCGACCGCCGCGCGGGCGTGACCGGCCGGATCACGTCGCCCGAGCAGCCGCCGGGGCCGTAGGGTCGGTGACCATGGGAACGCCTGACTTCATCCGGGACATCCGCGCCGACGCCGGCCACCAGCTGCTCGTGCTGCCGGGGGTGACCGCCGTCGTCTTCGACGACGAGGGCCGGGTCCTGCTCGGCCGCAGGGCCGACAACGGCGAGTGGGCGCTCGTCGCGGGCATCCCGGAGCCGGGGGAGCAGCCCGCGGCCGCCGCGGTGCGGGAGGTCTTCGAGGAGACCGGCGTCCACTGCGAGACGGAACGCGTCGTGTCCGTGCACGCGATGCGCAAGCCGATCACGTACCCCAACGGCGACGTGTGCCAGTTCATGGACATCACCTTCGCCTGCCGTGCGATCGGCGGCGAGGCGCACGTGCACGACGAGGAGTCCCTCGAGGTCGGCTGGTTCCCGGTCGACGCGCTGCCCGAGCTGCGCGACTTCGCGCTGTTCCGCCTCAAGCAGGCGCTCGGCGACGGGCCCACCTGGTTCGAGCCGGCCATCGGCTGACCGGCCGCGGGCTCGCGGACAACCCGCGGACCATCACGGGCGGATCACTACGGTGGGATCATGACGCACAACGACGCGACAGAACCCGCTTCCCGCGCCGCCGGCCGCTCCGGCGGGCTCGACCTGAGGGGCCGCACCGCCCTCGTCACCGGTGCGGCCGGCGGCATCGGCAGGGCCTGCGCGCTGCGGCTCGCGGCCGCCGGCGCCGCCGTGCGGGCGCTCGACCGGGACGCGTCCGGCCTCGCCGCGCTGGCCGCGGAGCCCATCGAGGGCGACGGCGCCCTGCTGCCCGAAGTGCTCGACCTCACCGACCTCGACGCCGCTCAGCGCGCGGCCGCGGGCGCCGATGTCCTCGTCAACAACGCGGGCCTGCAACTGGTCAGGCCCATCGAGGAGTTCCCTGCCGACGTCTTCCACACCGTACTCACGGTGATGCTCGAGGCGCCGTTCCGCCTGATCAAGGGCGCGCTGCCGCACATGTACGCGAAGGGATGGGGCCGCATCGTCAACATCTCGTCGGTGCACGGACTGAGGGCGTCGCCGTACAAATCGGCGTACGTCGCCGCGAAGCACGGGCTCGAGGGGCTGTCCAAGACTGCGGCGCTCGAAGGGGCCGGGCACGGCGTGACATCCAACTGCGTCAACCCCGCCTACGTACGCACTCCGCTCGTGGAGCGGCAGATCGCCGACCAGGCCGAGGCCCACGGGATCCCTCCCGAACGCGTCGTCTCCGAGGTGATGCTCACCGAGACGGCGCTGAAGCGGCTGCTCGAGCCGGAGGAGGTCGCGGAGGCCGTCGCCTACCTCTGCACCGAGCAGGCGTCGTTCGTCACGGGCTCGTCCCTCACGCTGGACGGTGGCTGGACGGCACGCTGAGGGGGGCCGAAACCTGCTGTTGACGTGAGCACGTCGCGCTGCAATGGTCTAGTCCAAGCGGCGGCGCCCGTCCCCACGCATCCCGGATGAGGCCGTGGCGGGCGGTCGAGCGCCGTCGTCCTTCGCACAGCCAGGCCCCACACTCGACCAGAGGCGCGCCGCCGTCCCCGCGAGTACCCCATGGCTCGCGGCACACGGCACCGCCTCGCGTGAAGGAGTTCGTGATGCGTGCAGGCAACAAGTGGAAGGCAGCCCTGGGAGGCGCGGTCCTCGCGCCCGTCGTCGCGGTGGCGCTCCCGGCGAGTTCGGCGAGCGCACACGGCTACGTCTCGTCGCCGCCCAGCCGGCAGGCGCAGTGCGCCGAGGGAATCGTGAGCTGCGGCCCCATCAAGTGGGAGCCGCAGAGCGTGGAGGGCCCGAAGGGCCTGAAGAGCTGCAGCGGCGGCAACGCCAGGTTCGCCGAGCTCGACGACGACAGCAAGGGCTGGGTGGTCACGCCCGTCTCGTCCACCACGACGTTCACCTGGACGCTGACGGCCCGCCACGCCACCAGCACCTGGCAGTACTTCGTCGGCGACCGGAAGATCGCGGAGTTCAACGACCACGGCGCGAGGCCGAACGCCACCGTCACCCACCAGGTGAACTTCGGCGACCTGCGCGGCAAGCAGAAGGTACTCGCCGTCTGGAACATCGCCGACACGGCCAACGCGTTCTACACCTGCATCGATGTGAACGTCGGCTGACCCGTCCCGGCTGTGGTCCCGTCCAGCCTCAGGCCCCCGCGCCGCCGTCGGCGTTCGCCGCGTGCGCGGGGGCCCGGTCCCGTCCGCCCGGATGGCGGTGGCGCCACACCCAGAAGACGGCGGTGCACGGCGCCGCCCACATCGCCAGTACGAGGAACGGGAACACGTGCTGGGCGTCCCCGTAGTACACCGCCGTGTGCTGCGCGTTCACGGACGCCCCTGGCGGCAGCCACTGCCCGATGCGGCCGAGCAGCGAAGGCAGCAGCGGCCAGGAGACCGCGCCGCCCGACGACGGGTTTCCCAGCAGCACCATGAGACCCCATGTCGGCAGCATCGCCCACCGGCCCACCAGGGTGTTGAACATGGTGAACACCATGCCCGAGGTGAACATCGTGAACGCCAGGATGAGCCACGACTCGACGAACGGCAGGTCCAGCGCGCCGAGCCACCAGTCGACCACCGCACAGATCGTGAAGCCGCCGAGGAGCGAGTTCGCCACGATGGCCAGGATCCGCTCGAAGGGCGTCAGCAGCCGCGCGTGCACGCTCAACTGGATCGCGCCGACGAAGCCCAGGATGACGGCCGCCAGGGTGATGTAGAAAATCGCGAGCCCGCGCGGGTCGCCCCTCTGCAGGGGCTTGACGTCGCCGAGCACGAGCGGCACATGCACCGCCTCGGCCACCTTCGGCGCCGCCTGCGCCAGCACCTGGGCAACGGACTGGCCCGCCGCGCTCGCCACGTCCATCCGTACCGTCGTCCGGCCGCCCGACTCGCGGAACGTGACGATGGCGAAGACCTTCTGCTCCTCCACCGCGTGCAGCGCCGCCGTGCGGCTGCCGTACGAATGCAGTGCGATGGAGGTGTTCAGCGCCTTCTCGAGACCGGCGGTGAACGCCCGGGCGGGCGGCGTGGCGTCGGAGCCGACGACGGCGGTGGGGATGTGGCGCGGGGTCGGATTCGCCATGTTGTACGTGTACGACCCGGCGAACAGGCCGGCGCCCGCCGACAGGATGAACACCAGGACGACGGCGGGCAGGTACGGCGAGTCGGTGAACGCCTCCCACCGCTCGCGCAGCCCCGGGCGCCTGCCGTGCTCGCCGCCGTGGCGGGCGCCGCCGCCCGCCGGCTCTCCCGTCTGCGAGCCACTCGGGCGGGGGACGTCGTCGTCGTGTTCAGCGGCCATGGGGCCACCGTATGCATCGTATGGGGCGAAATCGGGCGATTGGCGCGACCGGAGGGCGGCGGCTCAGGCGGCGAGACCGGCCAGCGCCGAGTCCGCGACGGCTTTCAGTGCGGCGCGTCCCGGCCTGCCCTTGGCCATCACGTTCATCCCCTGCACCACGGCGACGAGGAGGGGCGCCGCTTCGGGGCCCACACCCGCGCGAAGCTCCCCGTCGTCGCGTGCGCGGGTCAGCGCGGCTGCGAAACTCGTCTCCAGGTTGGCCAGGTGGCGCTGGAAGAGACCGGCCAACTCCGGCTCCCGGTCGGCCAGCTCCACCAGGGAGTTGGTGATCAGGCAGCCCCAGCGGCGCTTGCCGTCGACCATGGAGTCCACCAGGTGCGCGAAGTAGGCGCGCAGGCCGAGCATGCCGCTCGGCGCGCCGTTGACACGCTCGACGGCCTCCGCCGACACGGTCGCCACGTACCGTCCGAGCGCCGCCGTGAAGAGTTCCCGTTTGCTGCCGAAGGCGGCGTAGACGCTGCCCGGCTGCAGCTCCATCGCCCGGCACAGGGTCTGCACCGACGTCGCGTCGAAGCCGCGTTCCCAGAACGTGTCGACCGCCGCGCCGAGCGCCTCATCGATCTCGAACCCGCGCTTGCGTCCCACCTCGCCACCATAGGACATCTTGAGCGGACGTTCATCTAAATGGTTGGCCGCACGCTGAGGGTGCGGCTCCCGTGTACGCCGTTTCCCTGTATAAGGTCGGGAACCCGGCAGGTCGTGCCCGCCGGGCGCCGCTGAGGCGCGGGCCCCGCCGGATGCGCGGCGCATGCCCCGACGAGAGGAGACGCCCGTGGCGGACCGGCAGCTCTCCCCGGGCACCGCCGGGGACACCGACGCGCCCGACCCCCACCGCTGGCGGGCGCTCGCCGTCTGCCTGGTCGCCGGCTTCATGACCCTGCTCGACGTGTCGATCGTGAACGTGGCGCTGCCGTCCATCAAGTCCGGCCTGCACACCCCGGCGTCGGATCTGCAGTGGGTGCTCTCCGGCTACGCGCTCGCCTTCGGCCTCTTCCTCATCCCCGCGGGACGGCTCGGGGACGCGCGGGGCAGGCGGGCCGTCTTCATCTTCGGGCTCTGCCTGTTCACCGTGGCGTCCGCGGCCTGCGGGCTCGCCCGGTCCAGCAGCTGGCTGGTGATCGCGCGGCTCGTGCAGGGCGTCGCGGGCGGCCTGGTCTCGCCGCAGATCTCCGCGCTGATCCAGCAGATGTTCCGCGGCGCCGAGCGCGGCAAGGCGTTCGGCGCCTTCGGCACGGTGGTCGGCATCTCCACCGCGGTGGGCCCCCTGCTCGGCGGGCTGCTGATCCAGGCCGCGGGCCCCACCGAGGGCTGGCGCTGGGTGTTCTACGTCAACCTGCCGATCGGCGTGCTCTGCGTCCTCCTCGCCCGCAGGCTGCTGCCCGACACGCCGTCCGCGTCCCGTGTGAGGCTGCGGGAACTCGACCCGCTGGGCGTCGTGCTGCTCGGCGCCGGCGTGTTCTGCCTGCTGCTGCCGTTCGTCCAGGCGCAGCAGTGGAAGGGCGACGGCAAGTACCTGCTGCTGGTGGCCGCGGCGGTGATCCTCACCGCCTTCGTGGCATGGGAGGCGCGCTGCCCGGCGGGCGGCACGCAGCCTGTGGTGCGACTCTCGCTGTTCACCATCCGGTCGTTCTCCCTCGGCAGCTCGCTGATCCTGCTCTACTTCGCGGGCTTCACCTCGATCTTCTTCGTCAGCACGCTCTTCCTGCAGAACGGGCTCCACTACTCGGCGCTGCTCGCCGGCCTCGCGATCACGCCCTTCGCGCTGGGCTCGGGGTTCGCCGCGGCCATCGGCGGCCGGCTCGTCAGCCGCTTCGGCAGGCCGCTCGTGGCCGTCGGCCTGGCGATGGTGGCGGTCGGCCTCGGCGGCACGGCCCTCGCCGTGCACCAGGTGCCCGGGCGCGGCGTCGGCTGGGCGATGGCGGCCCCACTGCTGTTCGCCGGCCTCGGCAGCGGACTCGTCATCGCACCCAACCAGACCCTGACCCTCTCCCGCGTGCCGGTGGACACCGCGGGCAGCGCCGGCGGCACGCTGCAGACCGGCCAGCGCGTCGGCTCGGCCATCGGCATCGCGGCCGTGGGCTCCGTGTTCTTCGCCCAGGTCGGAAAGGACGGCTGGGGCACGGCGTACGACCACGGCCTGGTCGTCTCCGTCGCCTTCGTGGTGGCGGCGCTGATCGTCGCGCTGGCGGACGTGATCGCCGGCAGGGCAACGCGGAAGTCCTAGCCTCCGTCCCGGTCGGATCGGCGTCCGGCAAGGGATCCGCCCGGCTACCGGGCGGACCGCGCCGGGCCGGGAGCAGTGCCGGGCGGGCCATCGGGTGGGGGTGCGACGCGGGAACTGCGTACGCCCGGCCCGAGTGGAAAGGTGGACAGGGCAACCGGCAGACGGGAGTGACCACCATGGCAGCCATGTCCACCACGGGGCCGTACGGCGCGGGCGACGCGGACGGCGCGGGGAACGCCGCGTACGGACGCAAGCCCTTCAAGCGGTCCCGCAGCCACTTCGCCGACCGTGTCACCGCGGACGGCCGGGACGGGTGGCCCGTCGAGGCGGGCCGCTACCGGCTGGTCGTCAGCCGCGCCTGCCCCTGGGCCGGACGCGCGCTGATCTCCTGGCGCCTGCTCGGCCTGGAGGACGCGATCTCACTCGCCGTCACCGACCCGATCCAGGACGACCGCAGCTGGCGCTTCACCCTCGACCCCGGGGGCCGCGACCCGGTGCTCGCAATCCGCTACCTGTCGGAGGCCTACGACGCGCGCGAGAGCGGCTACCCGGGCGGCGTCAGCGTCCCCGCCCTCGTCGACGTCCCCACGAAGAGGCTGGTCACCAACGACTACCAGCGCCTCACGCTGGACTTCGCGACCGAATGGCGCGCCCTGCACCGCGACGGCGCGCCCGACCTCTACCCGCGGGCGCTGCGCGAGGAGACGGACGAGGTGATGGAGGGCGTGTACCGGGACGTCAACAACGGGGTCTACCGTGCCGGCTTCGCCACCACGCAGGAGGAGTACGAGGACGCCTTCCGCGCGGTCTTCCGCCGGCTCGCCACCGTCTCGGAGCGGCTGGCAGGCCGCCGTTACCTGATGGGCGACTCGATCACCGAGGCCGACATCCGGCTGTTCACGACGCTGGTGCGGTTCGACGCCGTCTACCACGGCCACTTCAAGTGCAACGCGTACAAGCTCGCCGAGGACCCGGTGCTCTGGGCCTACGCTCGCGATCTCTACCAGACGCCGGGTTTCGGGGACACCGTCGACTTCGACCACATCAAGCGGCACTACTACCAGGTGCACACCGGGGTGAACCCGACGGGCATCGTGCCGCTCGGCCCCGACCTGTCGGGATGGCTCGCGCCGCACCGCAGGCAGGAGCTGGGCGGCCGCCCCTTCGGCGACGGCACGCCGCCGGGACCGCCGCCGGCCGGCGAGGAGATTCCGGCGGCTGGGCGTCCCTGAGCGGCTCCGGGCGGGTCAGGCCGTACGCGGCGGCTTGCGCAGCACGTACAGGCCCACGCCGACCGCGAGGACCATCACGCACGCCGTGAAGATGAGCCCCGCGTCCCGCAGCCCGGCGGCCAGAGTGAGCGCGCCGACGCCCACGACCGGCAGCGAGATGCCCAGATAGGCGATCACGAAGAAGGACGAGATGGTGCCGCCCCGGTGCTCGGCGGGGGCCGCCGCGGACACCGTCCCCACGGCGGCACGGAACGACAGCCCCTGGCCGAGACCGCCGCACACGGCCCCGGCCACCAGCAGCGGCAACGACTCCCAATACAGTGCCGCGGCCACCAGCAGCAACCCGGCGACCAGCACGAAGCAGCCGCCCGGCAGCGTGCGGCGGCGGCCGATGCGGTCCGTCATGGACTGGCCCACCACCGACGCGAGGAACACCGTGAACACGACCGCGCCCGCTACCGCCAGATTGCGTTCGGAAAGCGTCTGCGCGAGGAAGCTCGGTGCCACGGCTGTGAAGAGGCCGAGCAGTGCGAAGCCCGCGAAGGCGGCGGTCGCGGCGGGCGTGAAGACCCCACGTGCCTCGGGCGGCACCGTGAGACCCTGCGGCCTCAGCCGCGGCCTGCGCCGCTCGGCCACCGTCTCGGGCAGCGCCCACAGCAGCACGCACGCGGCGGCGATCAGCGCCATGTCCACGAGGAACGGCACGGTCAGTGGCGAGGACACGTACTGCGCGAGCAGCCCGGCGACGAGCGGGCCGCAGCCGAGTCCGCCCATGTTCGCCGCGGTCGCCGCGAAACCCGCGCGCGCGGCGCGCTCCCGCGGCGCCACCTCCATCACGGTGACCGTGGCGACCCCGCTGAACAGGCCGGCGGAGAAGCCGGAAAGCAGCCGCCCCAGCAGCAGCACCGGAAGCCCGCCCTCGAAGAGGAAGCACACCGCGCTCGCCGCCGACAGGCCGAGCGCGGTGAGCAGGACGGGTCTGCGCCCCACCTGGTCCGAGAAGTTCCCCGCCAGCAGCAGCACCGCGATCACGCCGACGGCGTAGACGGCGAACACGACCGTCACCACGAACTCGGAGAAGCCGAGTTCCGTCCGGTACAGGCCGTACAGCGGCGTCGGGAGCGTCGTCCCCAGCATGCCGATGGCGAACACGGCGGCCGCGGCCGGGTAACCGAGCCGGGGGCGTGTACGGGAGCGATCACTCATGGCGCCACCCTACGAGGCGGGGGAGGCGCCGGCGCGAACCGCACCCCCCGCCGGGCCGCGGTGGTGCCGCGGCAGCGCGTTGCGACGCCGACGCGCACACCCTTGACGCGAACACGCCCGTGGGTATGGTCTAGTCCAACGACGGGGCCTTTGCGAACGCAGAGGATCCGCGCATCCCGTGCCCCACACACGGGAAGTGGCGCCCCGTCATGCCCGGGGGTCCCCGCACGCTCCCGTCCGTGAACCCGGGCCAACCCCCCACAGGGAACGGGCCGCCACGGGGACGGCGGTCCTTCGAGGAGTGAAGCCCGTGCGCCGTCGCCTCATCGCCACGTTCGCCGCCACCGTTTCCGCGGCCGCGTTCTCCGTGCTCTCGTTCGCCCCCGCGCAGGCCGCCGCGCCCGCGCACCCGGCGGGGACGGACGCCGCCTTCGTCGTCAGCGAGGGCCAGTTCGACCAGATGTTCCCGAGCAGGAACCCCTTCTACACGTACGCCGGCCTCACCGACGCGCTCAGCGCGTACCCCGGCTTCGCGGGCACCGGCAGCGACACCGTCAAGAAACAGGAGGCCGCCGCCTTCCTCGCCAACGTCGGCCACGAGACCGGGGGCCTGAAGTACGTGGTGGAGCAGAACACCGCCAACTACTCGCACTACTGCGACACGACCCAGCCGTACGGCTGCCCGGCCGGCACGGACAAGTACTACGGCCGCGGCCCCCTCCAGATCAGCTGGAACTTCAACTACAAGGCCGCGGGCGACGCTCTCGGCATCGACCTGCTCGACAACCCCGACCTCGTCCAGAACGACGCGTCCGTCGCCTGGAAGACCGGCCTGTGGTACTGGGACACCCAGAGCGGGCCAGGGACCATGACCCCGCACGACGCCATGGTGAACGGTCGCGGCTTCGGCGAGACCATCCGGTCCATCAACGGGTCCATAGAGTGCGACGGCGGCAACCCCGCCGAGGTGCAGGACCGCGTGGACAACTACACGCACTTCGCCCAGATACTCGGCGTGGACCCGGGCGCCGACCTCAGCTGCTGACCGCGCCCTGCCTTGGCCGGCACGTCCGTGACTCAGAAGCTCCCGGGCGGGCCGGCCTCCGCGGCAGCGGTCGCGTCCCGAAGCCGCCGCCGCGTGCGGTTCTCGTGGACGAGCCGCCCGACCAGCGCCCCTCCGTACACCACGAAACCCACGCCGACCAGCCACGACTGGATCACCAGCACCGTGCCGAACGGCCCGTAGGTCACCGCGCTCGACGCGATGAGCGGCGAGAACACGACTTGCGAGAAGATGCGCAGGCCCAGCATGCCGAGCGCGGTCGCCGCGGCGCCCGGCACCAGCGCGCTCCAGCGCACACGGCCCGCGAGCAGGACCCGCTGGGACCACCACACGAACAGGTAGGCGGCCACCACGTCGCCGAGCGTCCCCACGACCTTCCACGGCAGCGAGTCCGAGGTCACGGGGATGTTGACGAAGATGACCAGGTAGACGATCAGGCTCGCCAGCCACACGACGTGCCGCCACATGGTGTGCCAGCGCGCCGCCGACAGGTCCCAGACGCGCTCGTAGCCCGTCTGCACCGCACCGCCGAAGCTGAGGCCGAACACGGCGAGCGCGGCGAGGCCGAGCGCGGTGGTGCCCTGGAGCGCCTGCCGCGGCCGGCCGAACAGCTGCTCGAGCTCGTGCTGCGGGCCCGCCGACACCCCGATGCCCTGCCCCATCCACCGGGCGAACCCCTGGCCGCTCGCCGGATCGGTGGCCGCGATGACGATCAGCAGCGGAACGAGGGTGAGGAAGCCGAGCGCGGCGAAGCCCATGGCACGGTGCATCAGCTCCATCTCGCGGCCCCGGGCCCAGGCCACGTCCGCCATCGAGCCCGCGAACCGGCGCCGCACGCGCAGGACCCTGCCCGGCCTGTCCACCTCGCTGACATGCTTCCGGGTCATCGCTGCGTCTCGAACCCCTCAGGTTGCGGCGGTCGCTCGGGCGGGCGCACCCGAAAGGGTGCCGGGACGCGCCCACGGCGTGGACTGGATCATATAGTCGGCCCCACGTGGACCAGTGCCGCCTCCCGGCGGGGTACACGGGGCGCTGTGCCGTGAACGCGGCCGAGGGCCCTGGCAGTTCCCGGGCGCCGGGCCGGAGCCCGAGCCGGAGCCGGAGAACGCACGGGGCGGTGCGGGCGCCCGCCCGCACCGCCCGCCTCGCACCGGCCCCGCCCGCGTCACCGCCTGCCGAGACGCCGCTCGCCGCCCGCGCCCGTCGCGTACGGCATGCCGTAGTGCGCGAACACCTTGGGCTCGTCCTCCGCGAGCAGCTCGCCGTCCACATCGATCGACGGCGCGTCCTTCGCCACCTTGCGGTCCACGGTGACCTTCAGGTAATCGGGGCCGACCGTCGCGTGCTCAAGCGGTACGAAGACCAGCCGGCGCTTGGTCGGCAGCCCGATCGTCACGGTGGCGAACGACGGGGCGTCCGTCGCCGTGTCCACGTAGACGGCCTCCAGCGTGCCGATCTTCTTCTTGCCGACATCGACCACGTCGTGGTCGCGCCACTCTCTGATGTCCTCGGGTTCGAACACCGTCCACTCGCCTCCCTGGCACCGGCTCCTACCTGCGTACCGCCAGTCTGCCGTCTACCCGGTGCGGGCGCGCTCACCGGCGCACCACGGCGGTTCGCCCCGGCCTCAGGCGGGCCGGTCCTGGAGCACGGACAGCACGTTGCCCGCGGGATCGGTGAACCAGGCGATGTACGGACCCCCCTCACGCATGATCCCGCGCTCGTCGGCCGGCATCCCCGGATAGCGCTCCATCCGCACCCCCCTGCTCACGAGCTCGTCCACGGCCGCCTCGATGTCGTCGACCGGGAAGTTGAGGACGGTGAAGGAGGCGGGGGTGTGCTTCTCCTTCGGATAGACGAGGACTCGCGTGCCGCCGGTGAGCTCGAGCGTGAGCAGGCCGTTCGCCTCCGTCACCCGCAGCCCCAGGGTCCGGCCGTAGAACCGCTTCGCCGCCTCGGTGTCGTCCACCGCGAAACCACTGAACGCCTCTGATGCACCCAACATCGCATGCCCCTCTCGCAGGCCGGTCGTCGAGGGGTGGACCGCACGGGGCGACCGTACTCATCGGTCCGGAAGGAGGATCTTCGCGATGGTGCGGTGACCGGTTACGCGCCCACGGCGCGTAACCACACCGTGTCCCCGAACGGCTCCGCCACGCTGCCCGCGAGCGCGGGGAAGCGCCGCTCCGCCCGAGGCACGGCGGACACCAGCGGCACCGGCGCCGTCCTCTCCATGCGCAGCGCGTCCACGGACTCCGCGAGCAACTCGTACTCCGTCGTGTCATCGTGGGTCGCCACCCGGATCAGCCGCCCGTGCGCCAGGTGCTCGGCGATCATCTCCTGGTGCTGCGTGTCGTCGCGCCAGGACCGCAGGGTGTGCGGGACGTCCGGCACGTCGGTGCCGACCGGGGTCAGCGCGTGGCCGGGAATGCTGCCGCCGTCCGGGGTCGGGTCGAGGCGTTCGGCGATCCAGGACGCGCGGTCGCGCAGCCACCACAGGGCGAGTGCCAGGGTGGGCGCCCGGTAGGTGCCGAGCGGGACGCCGACGCGCTGCCCGCCGCACACGCCGTAGGCGGTGACATGGCAGAGGAATTCGTCATGCACGGCCGCTCTCCTTGCGCCGTCCGTTGGGGTCGGTTGGCCGTGGGGCGATACCCGGGAGAGCAGGGACGAACATGATCGCCCCATCGTGCGATCACGTCATTATGTGACCGATGTTGACGCGCTGTCACCATATGGTTCCAGCCAGTTTCGACGAGGGTCACGCGCCGCATCTGGCCGAAACCGAGAGCAACCCTGGCAGGATGAGCGGCCATGAACGCAGACCGGTACGCCGACGCCCTCACCTCCGGCGGCGGACGCTCCATCCTGACCATGGCCCGACGGTTCGACCACCCGCGCGGCGAGGTGTGGGAGGCCCTCACCGATCCGGCCCGGCTGTCCCAGTGGTTCCCGTTCCAGGTCGGCCTGGACCCGCGCCCCGGTGGCGCGATCTCCTTCACCTCACCCGGCGGCGAGGAGCGGGGCACCACCGGCACCGTCACCGATCTGGTGCCGCCGGGCCTCTTCGCGTTCGACCGGGGCCCCGACCACCTGTCGTGGAGCGTGGCCGAGGAGGGCGCAGGATCGGTCCTGTCCCTGGTGCACACCTTCGACGATCGCGCGGAGGCCGCGAGCTTCGCCGCCGGATGGGACGCGTGCATGGCCGCGCTCGGCCGGCTGCTCGACGGCGGGCCCGTGCAGCCCCCGCACGACACGGCCGAGGCGCACGACGCGTACGTGCGCCTCTTCGGCCTCGACCGCGGCACGGCGGACAGCAGCGGTGCCATGCGCACGGTGCGCTTCGAGCGCCGGCTCACCGCGCCGGCGGCGAAGGTCTGGAAGGTGCTGTGCGCGGGCATCGAACCCGTGCCGGGGCTGCCCGTGCCCGCGGGGTTCACCGCGCCGGGCGTGCCCGCGGGCCACGTGAGCGAGGTGCATCCGCCGCACTTCCTCGGCTACGGGTGGGACGACGGCGCCACCGTCACATGGGAACTGCGGGAGGGCACCGGCCGCGGGGCACGTCTCGTCCTCACCCAGACGGGCCCGAAGACCCTCGACACGGACGAGGCGCTCGCGGCGTGGCGGTCCAGGATCGAGGCGCTCGCGGAGCGACTGCGCGAGGAGTGAGGGGCGCCCCGCCCCGTCAGTCGCCGCCGTCGTCCTCGCCGCGCAGCGAGGACACGCTCATGAGCTCCTCGAACTCCGACAGCTCCGCCACGAGCTGCGACACGCTGCCGCTGCCCTCGATGTCCACGTAGACGAGCGCGGTGCCGGCCTCGCCCGCTCTCGGCGGAGCCTCGTCGTCGTCGGGGTGCGGCGCCGCCCGGTCCACCCGCACCTGCACCACCTGGAAGCCCCGGCCGGTGGTGAACTCCAGGACGCGCGTCAGCACGCCCGTGCCGATCCGGTACGCCAGGTGCAGCCGGGTCACCTCGGGCGTCGCGAGCGCCGGGATGCGCCGCGTCACGTACGGATACCCCTGGACGACCAGGAAGTGCACACCCGTCACCCCGACGGCGAGCAGCGGCAGGCCGCCGCCGCACGCCATGCCCACCGCACAGGTGAGCCAGACCGTCGCCGCCGTCGTCAGGCCGCGCACCGCGTCCCGCCGCACGAAGATGAGCCCGCCGCCGATGAAGCCGATGCCGGACACGATCTGAGCGGCCACGCGCGAGGGGTCGAAGGAGACGTTGTCCAGGCCGAGTACCGCGTTGAAGCCGTGCTGCGAGACCTCCATGAACAGCGCGCTGCCGACGCCGACCAGCGTGTGCGTGCGCAGCCCCGCACTCTTCTGCTGGCGGGCACGCTCCGCGCCGATCAGCGTCGACAGCAGCAGTGCGAACGCCAGCTCCGCGAACTGGCGGCCTCCCTGACCCGCTGCCGGGTCGAACAGGGCGATGGCCAAGGCGTGCAACGTGGTCCCTCCTCACCCGGGCGCCGTGACGGGAACGACGACGGTACGAGGGTATGTCAGGGGCGGAACGCCGCGGTCCGCGCCACCGCGTGCCTCAGCGTGTCAGCGCCGTGGCACGGTCAGGCGGAACGTACCGGCCGGACAGTCGTACCGGGCCCCGAGCGGATCCGCGGCGGCCTCCACGGCCGTCCGGCCTGCGGCCTCGGCGGCCTCGGCGACGCCTGGGGACCCTGCGGCCTCCTCGCCCACGAGCAGCAGCCGCCACGCCGGCGCGCTGTCCGTCTCGACCGTGACCGTGTCACCTTCCGCGCGGACGGTGAACGTCGCGGCGGGCGTCCCGTCACGCGCCGGCACGACCGTCGTCGTATCGGCCGGGTCGGCGGAGCCGGCGGGGGAGTGGACGCGCAGGGTCACGCCGTCCGCCCAACTGGAGGAGGGCGTGTCGTCGCGCGCGCCGAACGGCACCACGGAGCCCGGCCGCGCGAGCAGCGGCAGCGTGCCGAAGCCGTGGGTCTCGCGCTGCCAGCCGGGACCGGTGACACACCGTCCGGTGAGGATGTTCGTCCACACGCCCGACGGCACGTAGTACTCGACGGCGCCGCCCTCGTCGAAGACCGGCGCCACCAGCAGGTCGTCGCCGAGCATGTACTGCCGGTCGAGCGTCCGGCAGGCCGGGTCGTCGGGGAATTCGAGCACCATCGGCCGGACGGTGGGCGTGCCGTGGTCCCTGGCCTGCACGGCCGCGCCGTACAGGTACGGCATCAGGCGGTTCTTGAGCCGTGTGAAGTCACGGGTGAGAGACACCGCCTCCTCGCCGAAGTCCCACGGCACCCGGTACGACGTGGAGCCGTGCAGCCTGCTGTGGGACGAGAGCAGCCCGAACTGCACCCAGCGCTTGAACAGCGCCGGCGACGGCGTGCCCTCGAACCCGCCGATGTCGTGGCTCCAGAAGCCGAAACCGCACAGGCCGAGCGAGAGGCCGCCGCGCAGGGACTCGGCCATCGCCTCGAACGTCGACTCGCAGTCGCCGCCCCAGTGCACCGGCAGCCGCTGGCCGCCGGCGGTCGTGGACCGGGCGAACACCACGGCCTCACCCTCACCGCGCACCTCGCGCAGCAGGTCGAAGACGGTCTCGTTGTAGGCCTGCGCGTAGTAGTTGTGCATGCGCTCCGGGTCGGAGCCGTCGTGCCACGCCACGTCGAGCGGCACCCGCTCGCCGAAGTCCGTCTTGAAGCAGTCGACGCCCTGGTCGAGCAGTTCGCGCAGTTTGCCGGCGTACCAGGCGCGCGCCCCCGGATGGGTGAAGTCGACCAGCGCCATGCCCGCCTGCCACTTGTCCCACTGCCACACTCCGCCGTCCTGCCGCCGCAGCAGGAAGCCGCGCGCCATGCCCTCATCGAACAGGGCGGAGCGCTGTGCGATGTACGGGTTGATCCATACGCAGATCCTCAGGCCGCGCTCCTTGAGCCGGCACAGCATCCCGGCCGGGTCGGGGAAGACGTCGGGGTTCCAGACGAAGTCGCTCCAGTGGTAGGCGCGCATCCAGAAGCAGTCGAAGTGGAACACGCTCAGGGGCACGCCCGCGTCCGCCATGCCGTCCACGAACCGGCCCACCGTCGCCTCGTCGTAGTCCGTGGTGAACGACGTGGAGAGCCACAGCCCGAACGACCAGTCGGGCGGCAGTGCGGGGCGCCCGGTCAGGGCCGTGTAGCGCGCGAGCACCTCCTTGGGGGACGGGCCGTGCACGACGAAGTACTCAAGCGACTGGTCCTCGACGCTGAACTGGACCTGGCCGACCGCCTCGGAGCCCACCTCGTACGACACCCGGCCCGGGTGGTTGACGAAGACGCCGTAACCGCGGTCGGTGAGATGGAACGGCACGTTCTTGTAGGCCTGCTCGCTGCTGGTGCCGCCGTCGGCCTGCCAGATGTCGACGCTCTGGCCGTTCTTGACGAACGGGGTGAAGCGCTCGCCGAGGCCGTAGACGTTCTCGCCGACCCCCAGGGCGTGCCGCGCCACCATGAAGTGGCGGCCCTCGCCGTCGGTGACGAATCCGGTGCCGCGGGGGCCGATCGAGGTGAGCCGGCGCTCCCCCGCGGTGAAGTCGAGTTGCCACGGCCCCGCGGTGTCGACGGTGAGCGTCAGCCCGCCCGACCGCAGGGACAGGGTGCTGCCCTCCTCGTGGGTCGTGGCGTGGCCGCCGTCCTTCGTGCTCAGCGCGAACTCCGGGCCGGGGGACGGGCGCCCTGCGTGGTGGGTGGTGCGCACGCCGATCACCCCCTCCGCCGGGGACCAGCACTCCACCGTGATCAGCGGGCCGTTGAGGGTGTCACCGCGGTGCCGGACGTTCCTGACCGGCGCGTACAGCGTGAGCCGGTCATCGGCGACGACGGCGTCCGCCACGGAAGCCGCGTGGTGCGCGGTCATCCCCGGGCGCATCAGCCAGTAGCCGTCGGTGAACTTCATCAGGCGTGCTCCTGTTCGGTGTTACTTGACTGATCCGCCGCTGATGCCGGCCGCGACGTACTTCTGGGCGAGCACCAGCAGGATCGCGGCGGGCACGGCGGAGACGACTGCCGTCGCCATCACGGCGCCCCAGTCGCTGACATGGGCGCCGATGTACTCGTACATGCTGAGCGTGACCGGCTTGACGTCGTCCGTGGTGTTGAGGGTCAGTGCGAACATGAAGTCCGACCACGCGAAGAGGAACGTGAACAGGCCCGACGTGATCAGCGCGTTGCGGCTCATCGGCAGCACGATCCGCACGAAGGCCGTGAAGCGGTTCGCGCCGTCCACGAGCGCCGCCTCCACCACCTCGCGCGGGATGGACACCATGAACGCCCGCAGCAGCACCAGCGAGAACGGCAGCCCGAGCGAGGCGTCCGCGAGGATCAGCCCCAGCACCGAGTTCACCAGGTGCAGGTCGACGTAGGCGCTGTACAGCGCGTTGGCGACGACGATGCCCGGCACCATCTGCGTGATCAGCGTGCCGAACACGATGGTGCGGCTGCCGCGCAGGCCGAACCGCGCGAGGCCGTACGCCGCGGGCGCGGCCAGGGCCAGGCACACCACCACGGCGCCGAGCGCGACGACGAGGCTGGTGACCAGCGAGCCGCCCTGACTGCTCAGCGCGCGCCGGAAGTTGCCGAGCCCCGCGTCCACCGGGAACCAGTCGGTCGAGGCGAGGCCCTCGCCGGGCTGGAGCGCGATGTTGACCATCCAGTACAGCGGGAACAGCAGGATCACGAGGATCAGGACGGCGATCACGGTGTTGCCGTGCCGCCGCGGTGCGCTGGTGTGTTTCACGGCGCTCACTTCCCCCGGCCGAAGTCGGCCCTGTTGGCTCGCAGGTAGAGCACGGCGAAGACGGCGCTCACCGCGATCAGAACGTTTCCGACGACGGCGCCCTGACCGAAGTCGAGCTGCTCGAAAGAGAGTTGGTAGGTGACCGTGCCCAGGGTCTGGGTGGCGTCCGCGGGCCCGCCCGCCGTCAGGGCGAGGATCAGGTCGAGGATCTTCACCGTCGACATGAAGCCGAGCACGAGGACGACCGTCACCACGGGGCGCAGCATCGGCAGGGTCACACTGCGGAAGGTGCGCCACGCCCCGGCGCCGTCCAGGGCCGCGGCCTCGTGGAGGTCGCGCGGTATCTCCTGCAGTCCGCCGTAGAGGATGACCATGTTGAAGGGGATGCCGATCCAGACGTTCACCAGGATCGCCGAAAGGAGCGCGACACCGGGGCTGCTCAGCCACGGCACGGGACCCGAGGAAAGGTGCAGGCCGGTCAGTACGGAGTTGATCACACCGGTGTCCTGGTCGAGCAGTTTGCGCCACACGATGGAGGTGACGACCATCGGCACCAGCCACGGCAGCAGCAGGACGGCGCGCGCGAAGCCGGACAGCCGGAAGCGGCGCGAGAAGAACACCGCGAGGGCGAGCCCGATCACGAACTGCCCCAGCAGCGATCCGGCCGTGAACACCAGTGTGTGCCACAGGGATCCGGTGAACAGCGGGTCGGAGAAGACGGCGCGCCAGTTGCCGAGCCCGTTGAACGGCGAGCTTCCGGTGAAGTAGGTGCGCGGTGTGTAGTGCTGGAAACTCATGACGATGTTGCGCACGAGCGGATATCCGAAGAAGGCCAGCATGTAGAGCACGGCCGGTGCGACGAAGCACCAGCGCAGCAGCCCGCCGCCGCGCCCGCGTCCCGCGGTCGTGCGTTCGGCCGGCGGCCGGGTGCCCGCGGGGGCCGCTCCTGTGGCGGTGATGGTCATGTCCCGTCTCTCCTCACTCGCCGGCCGTGGCCCGGGCCTGGGCCTGCTTCAGCGCGGCGCGAGGGCTCGCACCGCCGGTCAGCACGGACTGGAAGGCGCCGGACAGCGCGTCCGACACGACGGGCCACCGGGCGCCCACCCGGTCGGTGCGCGACCTCGCGGTGGCGACCTCGCTCGCGAAGGCGGCCAGCTTCGGATTCTGCCGTGCGTACTGCTCGGCCGCGGCGGTCATCGTCGGCACGTTGTTGACGGACTCGCCCCACGCCACCTGGTTGCGCTGCTCGTTGAGGCAGTTGATGATCTTCGCGGCGGTGTGCTGCCTGCCCGTGTCGCGGGTCTGCGGGATCGTCATCACGGTGCCGCCGATCGGCGGCACGACCGGGTCGCCCGCGTTCGGCACGGGTATGGGTGCGACAGCCCAGTGCAGGTCCTTGTGCTGGTCGAGCACCGGCACCTGCCACGGGCCGTTGATCATCATGGCCGCCCTGCCGGCGATGAACTGGTCGTTGACGTCCTGCTGGTTCCACGTGACGACCGCACTCGACGCCGCCTTCCCGGCGACGAGGTCCTTCCACAGCTGGAGGGCCGGCGCGCCCCTGCCGTCGTCGAGGTGGGCCTCGTCGCCGCCCGCCGACCAGAAGAAGGGGAGGAACTGGTAGACGCCGTCGGCGTCCGGTGTCGCACTGAACGCCATGCCGAAAGTCGAGCCGTGCGTGAGCTTCTTCGCCGTACTCTTCAACTCGTCCCACGTGGTGGGCGGCTTCAGGCCCGCGCGGCTGAGCAGGTCCTTGTTGTAGATGAGCGCGAGGGAGTTGACCGCGCGCGCGACGCCGTACTGCGTGCCGCGGTAACTGCCCATGGTCACCGCGCTCTTCGACATCCCTGAGACGTCGACGCCAGCCTGCCGCACGGGTACGAGGCCGCCGGTGGCGGCGAACTGCGGCACCTCGGAGCCGTCGAGCTCCAGGATGTCGGTGAGCGAGTGCGACGACGCCATCCGCAGTGCCTTCGAGGCCACCTGGTCGGCCGGCACGCTCGTCTGGCGGACCCGCACCCCGAGCGGCTTCGCGCACAGGTCGAAGAACTTCTGCTCCTGCGCGTGTTCGAGGCTGTCGGTGGCCGAGTTGAGCACCGTGACGGTGCCCGGGTCGGGGCCGCTCGCGCACCCCGTCACTGCGGTGGCCGCCAGCGCGGCGGCGGACATCACGGCCGCCGCCCTGAGGCGGTGGCGGGTCGGATCCATGGTCGGTGCTCTCCGTTCGGTCTACGGATCTGCGAGAACGCGGAGGCCACCCGGGCGCGAGCCGTGCCGCAGAAGCTGTCGAATCGATTCGACTGGGTGACGCGGTGATGGTAGGCCCTCCAGGGGGCCCGGACAAGACCTTGCACGGCGCAGCACCGCGGCGGGCGCGAAAACGGACGGAAGACGTCAGAGGGCCGGGGGCCGCGCGGTGAGGGAGCCCGTGGCCCCCGGCAGCAGGGTCGGCGGTACGAGCAGGTGGCCCACCGACTCGGCGAGCAGCCGGGCGGCCGGCCGGTCGTCGGCTCCGTCAAGACCCGCGGCCGGGGCGCGCAGCGCCTCCGCGGCCGCGACGGCGAGCCTCGTCACCTCGACCGCCAGCGTCCGCACCGGCAGTTCGATCCTCGGCAGCCTGCTGCTCGACGGATCGTCCGGCAGGGTACCGATCACGACCATCGCCAGGTCCTCGGGCACGCGCAGGCCGGTCGCCGCGTGCAACGACGCCAGGATGTGGTGGTGCGCGGACGGGTGCTGCACGACCAGCGCCGTCGGCCGGCGCCCCGCGACCGGACCGCCGCCCCGCCCGTCACCGAACAGGACCCCCAACCGCGCGGCCATCCGGTCCGGGTCGTCGAGCGCGTGCGCCACCTCGACCGCGCACCCTGCCTCGGCCGCGCCTCGGCGTGCCCCCGCGATCCCGCGCAGCGCGTAGCTGCGTCCCGCCGACACCTCGCGTTCGGCCGGCGCCAGGTACACCAGCTCACGGTGGCCCGCTGCCGCCAGCGTGCGCACCGTCGTGGCCGCTGCCTCCGCCCAGTCGAGGTCGGCCCACGGCAGCGCGTCCTCGTCGGCCGGCCTGCCGATCAGCGCGGCGGGGAAGGCCAGTTCGCGCACGACGTCGATGCGCGCGTCCTCCATGTCGACCGCCATCAGCACCGCCGCGTCGGCGAGCCCGCTCAGCGCCACCCGGCGCAGCCCCTCGGCCTTGTCCTCGCTGGTGGTCAGCAGCAGGTCGTAGCCCAGACCGTGCGCGGCGTCGCTGAGTTCGATGGCGAACCTGCCGTCCACCGCATGCCGCCCGCCGGCCGCGCGGGGCAGCGCCAGCGCGATCACCCGCGTGCGGCTGCTGCGCAGCGTCCTGGCGCTGGCCCGCGGGTGGTAGCCGAGGGCCTCCACGGCCTCGCGCACCTTGCGCCGCGTCTCCTCCGAGATGGACCGCGAACCGTTGAACACGTAGGAGACGGTGCTCGGAGCGACCCCTGCCCGCTGGGCGACGTCCCTGATGGTGGCCATCTTCTGGCCCTTCGACGACACGATGGGCCATGCTATCGAACGGGCGGGAACGCCGGCGCGCGGGCGATCACGGGGCGCCCCGGACACGCTCGTCACCCACCTGTCACCCGGCGCGGGTGACAACGGGACCTCAGAGGTCGAACTCGTGCGGCGGCAGGCCGAGCGCGTAGCACGCCTCCCGCACCACGGCCTGCTCCGACTTGTCGAAGTTGCCGTCGGCGCCGCCGATGACGATGCCGATCTGGATCACCGCGCGGGCCTCCGCCGGCTTCTTCTTCGCCTTCGCGATCTCCTGCAGCACCCCCACCTTGCCGAACGCGAAGTCCGCCTGGAGCTTGCCGACGTTGTCGTCGAAGCGGCTCTGCAGGTCGGCGGCGGGGAAGTTCTGGAGCACGTCATTGGCCGTGATCAGCGAGGCGACCCGCTGACGCTCAGAAGGGTCGACGGAGCCGTCGGCGGCGGCGACCAGGGCGCACATTGCCATGCTCGCGTCACGGAAGGCACCGCTCTTGAGGTCGTTCTTCTTCGCCGTCAGCTGCGTCTGCATCGTCGCGGCGGATTCCTTGAAGCGGTCCCACAGGGCCATGCGGTCATCTCTCCTCGTAGATCAGGTCGTGCCTGCAGGGTCAACGCCCGGCAGGCACGGAAGGTGCCCGGCCCGAAGCCGCCCTTCGGGTGAACCTCGCACAGGGCCCCGGCTCAGGCAACCGCCGCCCCCTGCCACAGCAGCAGGGCCACGTCGACGGCCGCCACCAGGACGGCGGTAAGGAACGGCAGCCGCGGCCACCGGCGCCCGGCCGCGGCGCCTGCGGCGGCCGCGGCCACCGCCGCGCCCACCGCAGGCCCGGCCGCCCAGGCCGGCCTGCCGAGCGCGAGCAGCACCGTCGCGGCCACCAGCGGCACCGGGAGCAGCGCCCGCACGGCGCCCTGCCCGAGCCGCTGCGGCACGCCGCGAACCCCCGCCGCCAGGTCGTCCTCGATGTCCGGCACCACGTTGCCGAGATGCGCGCCCACCCCGAGCAGCGCGGCGGCGCACACGACCCGCCAGGCGGGTGCGGGCGAGCCGGGCAGCCCGAGCGCCACGAACGCGGGCAGCGACGCGAACCCCACCGCGTACGGCAGCGGCGAGAGCACCGTCGACTTCAGGCCCGCGTTGTACGCCCAGGCGCCGCCGACCCCCGCGAGGTGCACCGCCCCCGCGAGCGGCCCGTACGCCAGCGACAGCGGGACGCACAGCGCCAGCGCGGCCAGTGCCGCCGCCCGCACCCCCGCCGACGTCACCGCGCCGCCGGCCACCGGCTTGTCGCGGCGCCCCGCCGCCACGTCACGCGCCGCGTCGATCGCGTCGTTGCTCCAGCCGACCGACAACTGCCCCGCGAGCACCGCCGCCGTGACGAGCAGGCAGCCCGTCGCCGTCTGCCCCGAAGCCACGGCGACCCCGGCGACCAGCGCCGTCACCGCGAC
The DNA here is from genome assembly GCF_000721265.1 of Streptomyces sp. NRRL F-5126. Taxonomy (GTDB): domain Bacteria; phylum Actinomycetota; class Actinomycetes; order Streptomycetales; family Streptomycetaceae; genus Streptomyces. The sequence goes on from NZ_JOFZ01000004.1 coordinate 364,661, forward strand.
CGTCGGCCCCGGATGGCAGGCACCGAGCAGCGCGGCCGCCCGGCGTGCGATGCGCGGGACACCCCGGGTGCCGGGGGCGCCCGGCCCGGCCCGCCCGGCGGGCGAGGGATGCTGTGCGGTCGTCATCGGCCGCTCGGTGGCGTCCATCCGGCCATCGTAGGCAGCGGGCCGGCCGATGGGCCCGCATGTCACGCCGCGCCGCGGGAAGAGGGAACGTCATACTTCCGTCAGGGGCCGTACCGGCGATCTGGCGTGTGACCGCACGCCGTGCGGGCAGTGATGTCACGTTCCCGACCTGATCGGACACCGGATGACACGCATCGGAGCCGTCCACGGGGTGCTTGCCGAGCACCGGTACGCCCAACGCGAGATCACCGACATGGTGGCACGTACCTGCCTGCCGCCGGGCGGGGACCGGCGGCTGCTCGACCGCCTGCACGGCAGCGCGCGCGTCGAGCGGCGGGCGATGGCCCTGCCACTCGAACGGTACGTGTCACTCAGCGGCTTCGGCGAGACCAACGACGCGTTCATCGAGACCGCCGTACCTCTCGGCGCCGAGGCGGTCACGGGCGCGCTCCGGCAGGCCGGGCTCTCGCCGCGCGACGTCGACCTGCTGATGTTCACCTCGGTCACCGGGATCGCCGCACCGTCCGTGGACGCGCGCCTCGTCGGCCGGCTCGGCCTGCGCCCCGACGTCAAGCGCGTACCGGTGTTCGGGCTCGGCTGCGTGGCGGGCGCCGCCGGCATCGCACGCCTGCACGACTACCTCGCGGGACGGCCCGACGACGTCGCCGTGCTGCTCTCCGTCGAACTGTGCACCCTCACGTTCCAGCGCGACGACCCGTCCGTGGCGAACCTCGTCGCCACCGGCCTCTTCGGGGACGGCGCGGCCGCCGTCGTCGCCTGCGGGGCACGGCGGGCGGGCGCGGGGCCCACCGTCGTCGCCACACGCAGCCGCATGTACCCGGACACCGAGGCCGTGATGGGCTGGGACATCACCGGCTCCGGGTTCAAGGTGGTACTCGACGCGAGCGTCCCCGACCTCGTGCGCAAGAACCTCGCCGCGGATGTCGACGGCTTCCTCGCCGACCACGGCCTGCGGCGCGAGGACATCACCGCGTGGGTGTGCCACCCGGGCGGCCCCAAGGTACTCGAAGCCGTCGAGGAAGCACTCCGACTGCCGGATGACGCACTGGAGATGACGTGGCGCTCGCTCGCGGCGGAAGGCAACCTCTCTTCCTCGTCCGTCCTGCACGTCCTGCGCGACACGCTGGCGGAGCGGCCCCCGCCGCCCGGCACCCCCGGTCTGCTGCTCGCGATGGGACCCGGCTTCTGCGCCGAACTCGTGCTGCTGCGCTGGTGACAGGCGTGGTGGAGCACCCAGGGGGGCGACGATGATCTGGTACACCGTCCTGGTCGCGGCCGTCGGCATCGAGCGCGTCGCCGAACTCGCCGTGGCCAGGAGGAACATGCGCTGGAGCCTCGCGCGCGGCGCCGTCGAGCGCGGCCGCGGCCACTACCCCGCCATGGTGGCGCTGCACACCGGCCTGCTGCTCGGCTGCCTCGCCGAGGTGTGGAGCGCGCACCGCCCGTTCCTGCCGGCCCTCGGCATCCCGATGCTCGCGGTCACCGTGCTCGCCCAGGGGCTGCGCTGGTGGTGCATCAGGACGCTCGGGCCGCGCTGGAACACCAAGGTGCTCGTCGTGCCCGGGCTGCCGCTGGTCGACGCGGGCCCCTACCGGCTGCACGGCCTCAGGCACCCCAACTACGTGGCGGTCGTGGCCGAGGGCGCCGCCCTGCCCCTCGTGCACACCGCGTGGATCACGGCTCTCGTGTTCACGGTGCTCAACGCCTGGCTGCTGGCCGTGCGCATACGGTGCGAGAACCAGGCGCTGGCCCTGGCGGGCGCCGCCACGTGATCGACGTGCTGGTGGCCGGCGGTGGCCCCGCCGGGCTCGCCGCCGCGCTGCACGCGACCGCAGCGGGCCTGGAGACCGTCGTGCTCGAACCCCGCAGCGGCGCCGTCGACAAGGCCTGCGGCGAGGGCGTGATGCCGAGCGGCGTCCGGGCGCTCGCCGATCTGGGCGTCGAACTGCCCGCGGGCCACCCGCTGCGCGGCATCCGCTACGTGCGCGGCCGGCACAGCGCACAGGCCCTGTTCGCCCCCGGCCGGGGGCGCGGCATCCGGCGCACCGAACTGCACGCCGCGCTGCTGCGGCGGGCGGCGGAGGCCGGCGTCACACTCGTGCGGGGACGGGCCGAAGGCGTCGTGCAGGACACGGACTCGGTGGTGGCAGGCGGCATCAGAGCGCGCTGGCTCATCGCCGCCGACGGACTGCACTCGCCGCTGCGCCGCGCCCTCGGGCTCGACCTCGCACCGCCCCCGCGCGCGCCGCGCCGCTACGGTCAGCGCCGCCACTACCGGATGCCTCCCTGGACGGACTTCGTGGAGGTGCACTGGTCGCGCGGAGGCGAGGCCTACGTGACGCCCGTCGCCGGCGACCTCGTCGGCGTCGCCGTGCTCAGCGCACGGCGGTGCGGCTACGACGACCACCTCGCGGCCTTCCCGCGGCTGCGCGCCAGGCTCGCCGCCGAGCCCGCGACAGCGGTGCGCGGCGCCGGCCCCCTCAGGCAGCGCGCCCGCGCACGGGTCGCGGGCCGCGTCCTGCTGGTCGGCGACGCGGCCGGGTACGTGGACGCCCTGACGGGCGAGGGCATCGCGCTCGGCCTCGCCTCGGCGCGCGCCGCGGTCGCGTGCGTACGGGCGGGGCGGCCCGAGGCGTACGAACGGCAGTGGCACGCCCTGACCCGCCGCCACCGCGCGCTCACCGCCGCACTCGTGGAGGTGACCGCGCACCCGGCGGCCGCACACGCGCTCGTCCCTGCCGCCGCCGCGCTGCCGGCCGTCTTCACGGCGGCGGTGCGTGCGCTGCAGTGAGCACGCCCAGCCCGGCGGCCGCACCGGCCGTGCGCGTGCGCCGGTGCCCGCGTGTGCGTCACGACGCGTGCGGCGCGTGCGCCGAGGCCGCGCCATCGGTGCCGGTCGGGCGGCCGTCGCCGCACGCCCGCGGGGCCGGTGAAGTACGCCGTCCGGCGCTCGGCCCAGTGGCCGGGGGTGTGTGCGCCACGACGCGCGCGGCGCGTCCCGCGGCGGTGCCGGCAGGCGCCCGTTGCCCCACGCCCCCGGGGCCGGCGAAGGACGCGGCCCCCGGCCGCGCCCACCCGGCGCCTCGCGCCACGGGGCGTCAGGCCTCGTCGTCGTCCGGGCGCGAGGACGTCGCTGCTGCCGTCGGGCTGTGCGGCAGGACGTGCGCGACGTAGTCCGCCACCGCCGCATCGAGGCCGACGTCCTCGCCCGCCTGCTCCGAGAGGTACCAGCGGTGCTCAAGCACCTCGTGGTAGATCTGCGCCGTGTCCGTATCGCCGCGCAGTTCGCGCGGCACCGCGCGCACCGTCGGACGGAAGACGTCCCGCACCCAGCGGTGCGCCAGCACCTCGGGGCGCGCGCCCAGCGGGTCGCCCGGCGCGTAGTCGTCCTGCGTCGCCATCCACGACTCCAGATCGCCCAGCAGCCTGCGCGCCTGGTTCTCCTCCGCGTCGAGCCCCGTCAGCCTGAGCAGCTGGCGCTGGTGGTGCCCGGCGTCGACCACCTTCGGCAGGAAGCGGACGGTGTCCCCCTGCGGCGAGCTCTCGATGCGCATCTCCGCCACGTCGAAGCCGAGGTCGTTGAGGTTGCGCACCCGGCGGTCGATGTAGTGGCGCTTGTCGAGCGGGTAGACCGACTCGCGCGTGAGCTCGTGCCACAGCTCCTCGTAGCGCCCCACGATCGCCGCGCCGAACGGCACCGGGTCGATCGACGGGTGCAGCGCGCCCGACGCCTCGAGGTCCATCAGCTCGCCCGCGATGTTCACCCGGGCCAGCTCGATGTCGTACTCACGCTGGCCGCGGCTGAGGTCGTCATGGAGCTCGCCGGTCTCCGCGTCCACCAGGTACGCCGCGTAGGCGCCCGCGTCGCGGCGGAACAGCGCGTTCGACAGCGAGCAGTCGCCCCAGGCGAACCCCGCGAGGTGCAGCCGCACCAGCAGCACGGCGAGCGCGTCCATCAGCCGCTTGACCGTGGAGGGACGCATCGTCGACTCGAACATCGAGCGGTACGGAAGCGAGCCCTTCAGATGGCGGGTGACCAGCGCCGACTCGATGTCCTCGCCGTCCGCCGCGGTACGGCCCGTGACCACGGCGAGGGCCTCGACGGCCGGTATGCCCAGCCGGTGCAGGTCCCGCAGCAGCCCGAACTCCCGCACGGCGGCACGCTCGGTGATCTCCTTGACGGCCACGACCTCGGGCCCCGCCGAGGCGAACCGCACGACGTGGCGCGAGATGCCGCGGGGGAGCGGCACCAGGCACTTCTCCGGCCACTGTTCGAGCAGCGTGTTCCACGGCAGGTCGAGCAGCCGGGCAGGGTGCTCCGGATTGGTCGCGCTGATCTGCAGCGCCATCGCGCCTCCCGCGGGTCGTCCTGGCGGAATCGGGTGGGGTCGCGGGACGCCGGTGTCCCACCCACAGTGTGCCCGGTCCGTGCGCGGCGACTGCCCGCAGGGCCCGTGGCGGGAGGGCCGCGAAAAGATCTGCGTGAGGGCAGGCATGGGGCACCCGCGAGGGGGCAAACGGACCATCGACCCGGGCCCGCGGCCATCCCCCCGGCCGCCGGAGCCCGTAGGCCCCACCGGGCCTCCCCCCGGCCGGTGGGGCCAACTCACGTACGACGGCGGTTACTTCTTGCTCGCGACGAAACGCCGCGCCAGCCGGTCGCCTGCACTTACCGCCGCCGCATGGCTCTCCACGGGCCGCGCCTTCGTGTCCTTGAAGAAGATGTACGTCACGTCCTTCGGCGCCCCGCCGCCCGCCGGGTCGGCCGGGATGCCCAGCGCCTGAGCGGTCGCGTACGACGCCTCTCCGATGAGCCCGGCCGGGCCGGTGTCGCCGACCACCGCGTACTCCACCCGCCCGCGGTAGACGACGGCGGCCAGACCGCCTCCCCGGATGCCCGAACTCCGGTAGTCCCACGTGTCGCCCGGGTCCGGGACCACCAGGTACGGCAGCTTCGCCGCGTCCAGCGGGGCGCCGTCCGACCGGGTGAAGGCCGTCATGTCCTGGAAGGACCCGTCGGTGTCCTCGTTGCAGCGCCTGGTGACCTTGCCGTCGCAGTCGATGTCCATGTCGGCCTTCCAGTACACCGCCCCCGCGGTCGCGCACACCGGAACGGTCGGCTCGTCATCGCTGTCGTCCATCCGGTAGCGCCCGTCGGACACCTCGTCGCACTGCGCGGTGCGCGCCAGCAGCCGCGCCGCGCTCACGGTGCCCTCGCCGGGGGACGCCGCGGTGGCGCCCGCGGCCCCGGGCGGGCCCTGCGCGGGCGCGGCCGCCCGCGCAGGCGCGTCCGGCCAGGCCGGCTCGCCCGGGAGGGCGCCGTCCCGCTCGGGCGCCGCGCCGGGGCCGGTGCCCGCGACGGCCAGCGCGACATCGGTCAGGGACGCGTGGGGGACCACGGACGCCGCGGCGAGCAGCGTGCCTGCCGCGGCGACGACATGCGTGCGATAGCGCACCGGGAGAGGCCTTTCGTCAGGGCGGTACGGACATGGCGTGCGCGCGGTGCTCCGCTCGTGCGGGCGCGGCTCAGCCCGCCCCTGCGAGGTGCTGGTCCAGCCGTTCGAGGAAGACGCGCTGCCCCGCCACCAGGCGCTGCGCCGCCTCGCCCGCCTCCACCCAGGCCACCCGGTCGAGTTCGGGGAACTCCCGCTGGGTGCCCGAGCCGCGCGGCCACTCCATCGTGAAGGTGCCGAACACGGCGTCCGCCGTGTCGAGGTCGCCCTCGACCGCCCAGACGGTCACCGTCTTGCCGCCGCGCGTGCGTGATTCGCCGAGCGGGACCGGATGCCCGCCGGGCGCCGGGAGCCCCAGCTCCTCGCGGAACTCGCGGCGCGCGGCGTCCTCGGGCCGCTCCTCCTGCGTGTACTCGCCTTTCGGTATCGACCACGCCGCGGCCTCGCGGCCCGCCCAGAACGGGCCGCCCATATGGCCTATGAGTACCTCCGTGCCGGTGTCCGTGACCCGGTAGACCAGCAGTCCCGCGCTTCGCTTGCCCGACATGCCGTCAAGTCTGCTGCGGGCCGCCCCGCACCGCCCGGACTGATCCGCCGTACGGGCGCGAGTACCGCACGGGTCCGGCCGTTACGGGCATGGCGCAGGGCCCGGCCGGTGGGGCGTGGGGGGTGTGGGCCGGGCCCTGCTGTCGTGAGCGCCGTGGTGCCGCTCCGGGCCGCGGGGACGTCAGCCCGCGGCCCCCGGCCGGCGCGTGCTCACGGGTAGGACACCAGGTTGGACGGGGTGGTGCTGGTGCCCGATGTCCCCGCTCCCGTGCTGTTGATGACGTGGTTGTACTGGCCCATGCCGCCGAGGGAGATGACCAGCAGGTCGTGGAACTTCACGCCCGACTTCTGCGGCGCCTCGAAGCCGTGGTCGACCCTGATGCTGGGGTCGGAGGTGAAGTTGCAGTAACTGCCGAGCCCCCACGCCTCGTGCGTGCTGACCGCGTCGTCCACCTTGTAGGCCGCGTACCCGGCCGTCGAGCCGTTCTGGATCGCGGCCTGGTTCGGCGCGTCGTAGGCCAGCTCGTTCTGGAAGAAGATGGTCCGGCCGCCGTTGCCGCTCCACTCGACGCAGTACTTGTTGAAGTGCTCCACGAACAGGCCCGTCGCCAGCACGTCGGCGCCGTTGACCCGCAGGCCGTAGTCGGCCCTGTTGGTGTCCCAGCCGACGCCCGCGCCGTGGTCGGCGCGCCAGATCCAGGTGTGGTCGATGATGGTGTCGTTGCTGTTGATCTCCATGCTGGTGGTCGCCTTGCCGGCGCCCGCGCCGCCGATCCTGACGAACACGTCCTGCACGGTCGTCGGGTTCGAGCCGTGGCCCGCCGACGCGCCCGAGGGGCCGACCCGCAGCAGGTAGGGCGAGTTGGTGGTGCCCGCGTCCAGCAGGAGGCCCGCCAGCCTGATGCCGTCCACGTCGGCCGTCTGCATGGCGGTCACCCCGTTGTCCGGGATGATCGTCGGGTATCCGATGCCGAGCACGACCGTGTTCGCGCGGGTGATGTCGATGGTCTGGTCGACGTGGTAGATGCCCGGTGTGAACAGCAGGTTCAGGCCCTGCGACAGCGCCTGGTTGATGGTGGCGGCGGTAGCGCCCTCCTTCACCACGTAGAACTGGGACAGCGGGACGGACGTGCCCGGCGTCGAACCGTTCGCCCAGGACACCCCGCGTGCGTTGGTGCGCAGCGACGGCACGAACACCGCGTAGTCGCTGCCGTCGAGGTAGAGGTAGGGCTTCTCGCGGGAGACCGGCGTGCTGTCCAGCGTCGTGTACACGGGGTTGGGGAAGCCCTGCGCCGGGGCGCCGATCACACCGGAGAACACCATGTTCCAGACGCCGTTGCCCCAGCCGCCGATCTGGCTCTCGCGCGTGTACCACTGCTGCTGCGAGTAGGGGGAGATCGTGCCGTCGACCCGGCTGTCGGCGATGTAGCCGCCGCTCGCCCAGCCGTAGCCGTTGGGCGCCAGGTTCAGGCCGCCCTTGATGTGCATGCGGCGGAAGGGTGCGGCCTGGGCCACCGCCCACCGGTCCGTGCCGCTGACCGGGGTCAGCGCCATGTTCTCGGCCGAGCGCCAGAAGTTCTGCGTGGCGTTGCCGTTGAACCAGCCCGCGTCCACGGTGACATCGCCGTTGATCTGCACGTCGTCGGGGTTGCGGCCGAGTCCCGCGATCGACGTGTAGAAGCCGAGCTGCGCGTTGAGGCCGTTGTACGTACCGGGCTTGAACAGCAGGGCGTACCTGCCCGTGCCGAACTGGGCCGACTCCTGCTTGCTGAAGACCGAGTCGAGCGTGGACTGGATGCCCTGCGTCGACGGGTCGAAGACGATGACGTTGGGGCCGAGGTCACCGCCGCCCGCGACGGCCGCCGAAGCGTTCTTGGCGCGCTTCGCCTGCTTGTGGGGCGCGGCGTTCGCGGTGGCCGCGGGCAGGAGGGCGGAGCCGATGACGGCGCCGGCCACGGCGCCGGCGAACGCGCGCCTGCTGAGCTGGGGGGATGCGTCCTGACGTGCGGGATCCCGGGGAGGCTGCTGCATGGGGGTATGGACCTCCAAGGTCGCGAAAGGAACGGGGGAGAGGGGGACGGGTGCGGGTGCGAGGAGGGTGGGAGAGAACGAGAGAGCGCTCTCTGCGGGTAGCCAAGATGGTTCCCCTGTGTCTCGCACGCGTCAAGACTTGTGCACCAACCGGCCGTTCCGGCGTCCTGATTCGTCAACAAGTAACGGCGGGGCGCCGGCGCTTGGCCCCTCGCGTCCTTCCGTGCACGGGCGCCTGTTCGGCTTGTGACGGCGCGTCGCACGCGTGCCTGAAGATTGACTCGCGCTGTGCAGGGAACCTGGTGCACTGAGGCCGAAAACAAGGCTTGCGGAAGGAGTGGTCCGGATGCGTGCGAGCGGGCATGCCCACCGGTGTGCCGCGCGTGTCACCTACGCGCTGCCCAGTTCGGACACCTCGGCCGGCTGGGCGCGCTATCTGACCGACGCCTACCTCACACGCGACTGCGGGGGCGGCATCCCCCGCGAGCGGATCGAGGACGCGCGACTGGTCGTCTCCGAGCTCGTCACCAACGCCACCAGGCACGGCGCGGGCAACTGCCTGCTGCGGCTCACGGCCGGGCCGGGCCGCGTCACCGTGGAGGTGCACGACAACGGACCGGCCTTCCCCGCCCTCAGGAAGCTGCGCCCGGACGACCCCGTCCTCGCGCCCGAGTCCCCCGAGGCACTGCCGGAGAGCGGCCGCGGGATCGCGATGGTGCGCGGGCTCTCCAGCCGCTTCTCGGTACTCGGGGATCCGGGAAACGGCAAGACCGTGCAGGCGGTACTGGCGGGCTGAGCCCGCGAGCGGGCAGCCCGCGGTGGGCTGCCCGCTCGCCACCGCGCCCGGCGTGGCGCCGCGGTCGCCCCCGCACCGGGCGACCGCCACGGCCGCGCGGGTCTGCCCCACCGGGCAGTACGGCCGCCGAGCCCGGTGCCTCGGCCTTCCGGCGCGGCCTGCGCCCTCTGGGCGCGCCGGCCGGTCACATCGCGTCGGCCACCGTGTCGAGCCACCCGGCGTGCGCGCGGTGGCTCGCCGGATTCTCCGGGTTCCACGGGAGGACCTGCGCCCGCCGGGTCATCGCGCTCCAGGACGCGTTGCCCGCCAGCAGGCGCGGCGGGGCCGCGTTGGCGCGTACGTCCGCCAGCACGATGTCGGGCCGCAGCGCGGCGGCCTCGGCCCATTCGGCCGTGCGCCAGTTCGCCCCGCCCTCACCCTCCGGGTCCACCAGCTCGACCCCGAGCTCGCCGAGGGCGCGCAGGCCCGGCCACGTGGCGGGGCGCGCCAGGTGCGCCGTCCGCTCGTCCGCCGCTGACAGCGCCAGCACACGGGGCCGCGCCGGCCGCGAGGCCAGTGACCGCAGCCTCGCCTCAGCGCGCGCCAGTTCCTCCTCGCCGCGCGCGGCCGCATCCGGTTGCGCGCCGAGCGCCCGCGCCAGTTCCGTGAAACGTCCGCGCACCTGCGCGAGCGAACGCGACGTGCCCACGTCGATCACCGCCACCGGTACCTGCTCGCCGAGGTGCTTGGCGGCGTCGGGATCGAGCCCGTAGACCTGGTCACCGCCGTACGTCACCGCCACCACCAGGCCGGGTTCCGCCGCGGCCAGCGCCTCGATGTCGACGCCGCTGCCCGAGCCGAAGGACCGTATCTCCTCCAGCGGCAGGCCGCCGGCCTTGGCAGGGTCCTGCGCCCCGCCGTCGTGGTGGGAGCCGAAGACGCCCGCAGGGCGCAGGCCGTGGTCCCACAGCGTCGCGCCCGCCTGGATGTAGGCGACGAGCCGCGTGGGGCGGCTCGCCGCGGTGACCCGCAGGCCTCTGTCGTCCGTGAACTCCCAGGTGCTGTGCGCGTCCATGTCGCTCCCGCCCCGAGCGTGTCGCTCGTCCCGTCGCCGCGTCCCGTGCAGGGCGCGCGAGGCGCCCCTCAGTGACTGCCCAGCGAGGCGGGCGCGGATGCCACCGCACGCGCGCGAGGAGCCCGCAGGCGACGCGGGCCCCTCGCGGGGGCGGCTAATCCTTGTGGTAGCCGTACGCCTCCGACGCGGCGGCCGCCACCGCGTCGAGGTCGCCGCCCGCCGACGCGGTCACCACCGCGGCGACCGCGCCCTCCACGAACGGCGCGTCCACGAGGCGGGCGCCGTCCGGCAGCTCGTCCCCGTCCGCGAGCAGCGTCTTCACCGTCAGCACCGCGCTGCCGAGATCCACGAGCAGCGCGACGCCCGCGCCGCCGTCGACCTCGGCCGCGGCGGCGGTGATCAGCTCGGAGCTGGTGCCGAGCCCGCCGTCCGGCGTGCCTCCCGCCGCCGCCACCGGGGCCGTCGCCCCGCCGCCCGCGAGCCCCCTGGCCAGCTCGGCGACGCTGGACGCGACCGCCGCGCTGTGCGACACGAGCACGATGCCCACCTGGCCGCCGGCGCTCAACGCCCGGCCTCCGCCGTCTCGGCGAGCACGCCGATCAGCAGCGCCGCCGACGTGGCGCCGGGGTCCTGGTGGCCGATGCTGCGTTCGCCCAGGTAGCTGGCCCTGCCCTTGCGCGCCTGCAGGGGGGTCGTCGCCTCCGCCGCGTCGGCGGCGGCGCGCGCGGCGTCCGCGTACGACTGCCCGAGCCCGGTCACGGCCGGCTCCAGTGCGTCGAGCATCGTCTTGTCGCCCGCTTTGGCGCCGCCCAGCTGCGCGACCGCCGCGACGCCCTGGCCGAGCGCCTCGGCCAGCTCCGCCCTGCCGACGGCGGGCGCGTCGCCCAGCGCCTTGCCCGTGCGGCGCAGCAGCGTCCCGTACAGCGGCCCCGACGCCCCGCCGACCGTCGAGATCAGCTGACGGCCCGCGAGCGTCAGCACGGCACCCGGGGTGGCGGGCTCGTCCTTGCCCAGCGCGTCCGCCACGGCGCGGAAACCCCGCTGGAGGTTGCTCCCGTGGTCCGCGTCGCCGATCGCCGCGTCCAGGTCCGTCAGATGCGCGGCCTCGCGCTCCACCGCGGCCGCACAGGCGGTGAGCCACCTGGTGAAGAAGGCCGCGTCCAGGCCCGTGCCCGGCTCCTGCTCTGCCACGTCGTCTCTCCTCATGCTCAGCGGCCCCAGCGCAGGGCGGGCGTCGCCACCGGCGCGTCCCACAGGGCCAGCAGGTCCTCGTCCACCTCGCACAGGGTCACCGAGCAGCCCGCCATGTCGAGGGACGTCACGTAGTTGCCGACGAGCGTACGGGCCACGGAGACACCGCGCTCCTCCAGCACCCGCTGGACCTCGGCGTTGAATCCGTACAGCTCAAGGAGCGGCGTGCCGCCCATCCCGTTGACCAGCGCGATCACCGGTCCCCGCGGCTTGAGGTCGTCGAGGACGGCGCCCACGGCGAAGTCCGCGATCTCCCTGGAGGTCATCATGGCGCGCCGCTCGCGGCCCGGCTCCCCGTGGATGCCGATGCCGAGCTCCAGCTCGCCCTCCGGCAGGTCGAAAGTGGGGCTGCCCTTCGCCGGCGTGCTGACCGCGGTCAGCGCCACGCCGAAGCTGCGCGAGGCGGCGTTGACCTGCCGGCCGATCGACTCGACCCGTTCGAGCGGCATGCCCGCGTCGGCGGCGGCACCGGCGAGCTTCTCGACGAAGAGGGTGGCGCCCGTACCGCGCCTGCCCGCCGTGAACAGGCTGTCCGTCACCGCGACGTCGTCGTTGACGAGCACCTTGGCGACCTGGATGCCCTCGTCCTCCGCGAGCTCGGCCGCCATGTCGAAGTTCAGCACGTCCCCGGTGTAGTTCTTCACGATGAACAGCACCCCGGAGCCGCTGTCCACGGCGGCGGCCGCCCGGACCATCTGGTCCGGCACGGGGCTCGTGAACACCTCGCCCGGGCAGGCCGCCGACAGCATCCCAGGGCCGACGAAACCCCCGTGCAGCGGTTCGTGCCCGGACCCGCCGCCCGAGACGAGGGCGACCTTGCCTGCGACGGGCGCGTCACGCCTGACGACCACCCGGTTCTCGACATCGACGGAGAGGGCGGGATGAGCGGCGGCCATGCCGCGCAGCGCGTCAGCCACCACGGTCTCCGCCACGTTGATCAGCATCTTCACGGGAATCTCCTTACAAGGTCGTGCCCACGACTGCGATCCGCGGCCATCAGATCATCCCCGTGGACGAGCGCGCCGGCAGCGCTCAGCCGCTCCTCGCCGCCGCGCGCTCCTCACCTGGGACATGTCCTCAGTATCCGCCGCCCACTGGCCCCCGTCATGGCGACGGGCGGCGGAGCGCGAGCCCGGGCCGCGTGTCGGCCACCGCCCTGTGGGCACTCGGCCGTTCAGGCGGCTTGCCGCGCCTGCGGGAGGTGACCCTGGCCGCTGCCGAGGGACGTGGGCCCCGTCGATCGCCCACGAGGTGCGGCCGGACCCCGCGCGGCTTCGGCGGCGCCGCGCACAACGGTGTCGGCGACCGGCTGATCGTGCCCCGCGGCCCCGCGTCGGTCAGCCGGTGCTGTCCGTGCCGGCGTCGGCATGCGCAGGCTGCTCGCGCTGGAAGGTCGCGTACAGCAGCCACAGCGACGGGACGAGGAGCAGGAACCCGACGGCCAGCGAGATCAGGCATGCCGCCAGCACCGCGTCCGTCGAGGCGGCGTCGCTGACGGTCGTCGACGGCACCAGCATGTTCGGGTACTGGGCGGCGCCCCAGGACCACAGGATGGCGGCCACCGCGAGCGCGGCCACCGCGCGCGCCCACACGAAGTGGTCCCTCACCAGCAGCACGAGCCCCGCCACGCCGGCGACCGCGCTGACGACGACGAGCGGCAGCGCCCGGTGGGTGAGGCCGTGGAAGAGCACCGTCGCGTCCTCGTGCAGGATCGCGATGCCCGCCAGCGCGACCACACCGCTCGCCAGCCCGCTCAGCACGGCCCTGCGGCGGAACTGGGCGGCCAGCGCCGCGTCGCCGCCGCGCGCGGCGTCCTGGCACAGGTAGACGGCAGCGAGGTGCGCACACGCCAGCACCGCGAGCACGCCGCCGAGGAACGAGGTGGGGTTGGCCCAGCTCGTCACGGTGTCTCCCGCCGCGATACCGGCCGGCACCCGGCCCGAGGCGACGCCGCCCGCCACCGTGCCGAGGAAGAACGGCGTCAGGACGGACGAGAGGGCGAAGCACGCCCCGAACAGGCGCTGCTGCCACAGCTCGACGCTGGCCTTGCGGAAGGCGAACGCCGCACCGCGGGCGATGATGCCGAGGGCGGCCAGCGTCAGCGGGATGTACAGGGTCGACAGCACGGCCGCGAAGACGGGCGAGAAGCCCGCCCACAGCAGGACGAGCACGAAGATCAGCCAGACGTGGTTGGCCTCCCACACCGGCCCGATGCTGTGCTCGATGAACCGGCGCTGCGGCAGGCCGCGCGTGTCGCGTCCGGCGAGCAGGTCCCAGAACCCGGCGCCGAAGTCGGCCCCGGCGAACAAGGCATAGCAGGTGAGACCCGCCCACGTCACGGCGAGCGTCAGATCTGCGAGCACGGTCGTCTCCCGGTGTGTGCGGGCTCGATGGGAACAGGCGGGACGCGAACCGGGTCAGGCCACGGGGTACTCCTCGACGTCGCTCTCCTGCGGAGCGACGGGCACGGGCGTGTCGCGGGTCATCCGCCGCAGCACGTACACCGCGGCCGTGGTCATCGCCGCGTAGACGAACAGCACGAGCCACAGCCCGGTCATCAGCCCGGGAGCCGGATTCACCGCGTCGCGGACCCGCATCACACCCCACACCACCCACGGCTGGCGCCCGAACTCCGTGACGCACCAGCCGCACTCGAGGGCGACGACGGCCGCGGGCCCCGCCACGGCGGCGAGCAGCAGGAACAGCCGCGTGCCCCGCACGGCGAGCGGTGCGGTGCCGGTGCGCCTGCCCCACCACCACGCCAGCAGCAGCCAGACGCCCATCAGCAGGAGGAAGCAGCCGAGCCCGACCATCACGTCGAACGAGAGGTGGACGCTGGTGACGGTCGGCCAGTCCTCGCGCGGCACCCGGTCGAGCCCCTTGATCACGGTGGAGGGCCGGTAACCCACCAGCAGGGAGAGGCCGTCGGGGATCTCGAGGCCGTAGCGCAGCCGGTCGCCGTCCGCGAAGCCGAGCACGGTCAGCGGCACGTGGGAGTGCGTGTGGAAGACCCCTTCGATGGCGGCCAGCTTCGTCGGCCGGAAGTGGGCGAGGAACCGGGCCGCCCAGTCCCCGGCGACCAGCTGGAACGGGGTCACGACGGCTCCCAGGACGAACGGGATGAAGAACCCCGTGCGGTGGTAGGTGTCACGGCGGCCGCGCAGCAGGGCCACCGCGTACACGGACGCCGTGAGGAACGAGGAGACAACCAGGGCCGCCAGCACCATGTGGACGCTCTGCGGCGGGCTCGCCGGATTGAGCATCGCCGCCCAGGGATCGACGTGGACGACCCGGCCGCCGCGCAGCGTGTAACCGCGCGGCTGGTTCATCCACGCGTTCGCGCACACCACGAAGAACGCGGACAGGATGCCCGCCACCACGATCGGCACGCCGGTGAGCAGGTGCAGCCGGGGCGGCAGCCGGTCCCACGCGTACAGGTAGATGCCGAGGAAGATCGCCTCGATGAAGAACGCGATGCCCTCCAGCGCGAACGGCAACCCGATGACCTGGCCGAACCTGCCCATCAGCCCCGGCCACAGCAGCCCCATCTCGAAGCTGAGGATCGTCCCCGACACGGCCCCGACGGCGAACAGCACGCCCATGGCGCGCGCCCAGCGCCTTGCCAGCAGCCGGTGTGCCGGATTACCGGTGCGGATCCCGTACCACTCGGCGGCGAGCGTCAGCAGCGGCAGGCCCACGCCGAGGCAGGCCACCACGATGTGCCACGCCAGGGAGAAGCCCATCTGCGCCCGCGCGGCCGAGAGGTCACCGGGCGTCACGCCGCCCGGCGCCGCGGAAGGCGGCAGGAGGACTGCCGCGAGCAGGCTGGCGGGCTGGGACACGGGCGTCTCCTGGGTACGGGCGCCGGTGGCCGCTCAGGGTCCGGGCGGTCGGCGTGCTGAGTGCCGCAGTATTCCACCCGTAACGCCCCATATGCGCGCATTGTCCCTGCGGGTCGCTCCTGGAAGGAGCCAAGGCGGGGTCCGCACGGGCGCCCTGCGCCTCCACGCGACCCGGAACGGGAGGCACGAGCCGTCCTGGCACCCGCGAGGAGGCACACCCCTGCCGTCGCGCCGGTCACCGAGCGCGAGGAGTTCCCCGGAGCGCGGCGCCCCGCGGCTGTGCCCCGGCCGCCCGCAGCGGACCTGGAGGGCGCCGCGTGGCTGGGCGCGACGAGCGCCGGCGCACCCTGGTGCTGCCTGCACCGGCACGCTCGACGCGGGGGCCGGCCCCGACGTGCCGCGAACTCACCTCAGGGCCTGGCCCGTCGGCAGTCTCACCACCCTCGTGATGCCCCCGTGCACGACGGCGGAGGCGGCGTCAGGAGTACTGGTCGATGAGGCCCTTGAGGTAGTCCGCGGCCTCCTGGGGCGGGTTCGCCTCGGTGACCAGCCGGTCCATGATCAGCGAGTACTGGTCGATCTCTTCCTGCTTGTCCAGGTAGACCGCGCCCGTCAGGTTCTCCAGGTAGACCTTGTCGGGCAGGTCGGGCTCGCTGAAGCGCAGGATCGTGATCGGCGTGCCCGCCGCGGCCATCGCGCCCACGCTGAACGGGGCGATCTGCAGGGTGACGTTGGGCAGTTCGGCGACCTCCATGAGGTGCTCCATCTGGCGGCGCACCACCGCGGGCCCGCCGAACGGGCGGCGCAGCACGGCCTCGTCCACCACGGCCCACAGTCTCGGCGCCCCGCCGCGCGTCAGCAGCTTCTGGCGCTCCATGCGCAGTTCGACGAGGCGGTTGATCTTCGACTCCGGCGCGTCCGGGTAGCCGAGACGCGTGACGACGCGGGCGTACTCGGGCGTCTGGAGCAGTCCGGGTAGGAACTGGACCTCGTACGTGCGGATGAGGGACGCCGCCTCTTCGAGGCCGACGTGCAGCTCGAACCAGCTCTCCAGCACGTCGTTGTACCGGTGCCACCACCCCGGCAGACTCGCCTGCCTGGCCATCTCCACGTAGTCGGCACGCTCGGCCTCGTCCAGGACGTGGTACAGCGTCAGCAGGTCGGCGACGTCGCGCTGTTTGAAGCCGACCTGGCCGCGTTCGAGGCGGGTGATCTTCGCGTCCGACGCGCGGATCTCCTTGCCCGCCTGCACGCGGGTGATGTCGCGCTCCTGCCGCAGACGGCGCAGGCGCCCGCCCAGCAGGACGCGCAGCGCTGTCGGGCCGATCTGGGGCCGGTCCAGGTAGTGCCTCAGCGAGGACTGCTCACCGTTCGGCCGCGGCATGGCGGTCATGACAACTCCCGTATGGCGACTACGTGGACACGAACACCCCAGTGTTCCACCCCGGACCCCGTCGCGTACAGCAGGGGCACGGATCGTCGCTCCGGGTGAGCACGGGCCCGCCGCCGCGGATGGGCGCGGGCCCGCTCGCCGTGGGCGGGTGTCAGCCGGTGAACCCGTCGAACTCGCCGTCCTTCGCGCCCGCGACGAACGCGGCCATCTCGGCGCGCGTATAGACGAGCGCGGGGCCCTGCGGATGGCGGGAGTTGCGTACCGCGACGGCGCCGTCGGGAAGTGCGGCCAGCTCGACGCAGTTGCCCCCTGGGGCGCTGTGCAGGCTCTTCGTCCAGGTGACGCCCTCGATCAGGTCGGACCGCGTTCCGTTGTCGGTCTTCCGCATGCCAGCCGCTCCTCTTGTCTCTCGGGCGCCGCCTGGGCAGGCGTCACCTTCTGCAATTGCATCTGCACTTGATGCAGCAATTGCGTTCCTTCGACTGTAATTGCAGATGCAGTTGCGGCACCATCCCCCTCAGGTGGATAGTGGGCGGCGATCACCCGCTTGTGATGACCGGCTGCTCCACGGAGATCGCGATGACATGCCGCCCGAACGGACCATCAGGTGCCTTACACGGGGCCACCGTCGACCGTCTGCTGCAGCGCGTGTCCCGCGACGCCTTCCCGCAGGACGGCACGGTCACGGCCCCGCGCTTCACGGCGCGCGCCCTGCCCGCCGACGGCCAGGCGGTCGGCGAGGGACGGCAGTTCACCGGCTCCACGCTGCACGGCTGGTCGCTGGGCCCCATGGTGGACAACGCGGCGCTCATCGTCTCGGAGCTGCTGAGCAACGCGCTGCGCTACGGGCTCGGCGCGCTGCCGTCGCGGCACGCGCCCGCGCCCGCGCTCTGGCTCGGCCTGCTGCGCCGCCGCGGCACCGTGCTGTTCGCTGTCTGTGACCGCAGTACGGCGGTACCCGAACTCAGGGAGCCGGACTACTTCGCCCAGTCGGGGCGCGGCCTGCACATCATCGACTGCCTGAGCGAGACATGGGGCTGGACCACGCCCGGCGCCGACGGCAAGGCGGTCTGGGCGGCGGTCGCGTGCGGCGAGGAGCCCGGGTCCGCCGCCGCGCCGGCGCCCGAGCCGGCGGGGGAGCGCGAGACGGCGCCCGCGCCCTGCGAGCTGGTCGGCCCCCTCAGGGGCGCGCGATGGCGGTAGGCGCGACGCCGGTGGCTGCCCGTGTCCGCCGAACGGTCTATGGTGCGGGGGAGTTGGCACGGGAAAGGGTGGGAGCGCGATGCCGGACACATCGGATTGGATGACACGGGGTGACAACCGCGAGCCGGTCGATCTGAAGACCGACAGGCCGCATGCCGCGCGCGTCTACGACGTGCTGCTCGGCGGCAAGACCAACTACGAGCCCGACCGCGCCATGGCGGCGCAGGTCGTCGCCAACGTGCCCACCGCGCAGCCGACCGCCAGGGCCAACCGGGACTTCATGCTCAGGGCGACGCGGTACCTGGCGGCCGAGGCCGGCGTCCGGCAGTTCCTCGACGTCGGCACCGGCATCCCGACACAGCCCAACCTGCACGAGGCCGCCCAGTCCGTCGCCCCGGACAGCCGGGTCGTGTACGTGGACAACGACCCCATCGTGCTGGCCCATTCGCGCGCGCTGCACACCAGCGATCCGGAGGGCCGTACGGCCTACATCGACGCGGACGCGTCCGACCCGGACGGCATCCTCGCCTCGCCGCTGCTGCGCGAGACCCTCGACCTCGGCCGCCCGGTGGCGCTCAGCATGTGCCTGCTGCTGCACTGGCTGCCTGAGACGGCCGACCCGTACGCGGTCGTGCGGCGCCTGGTCGGTGAGCTCGTTCCGGGCAGCTTCCTGGTGATCACCCACCTCGCGCGCGACCTCGACCAGGACGGCGTGGGCGGCCTCGAGTCGGACTTCGAGTCCTCGGGCTCCCAGCTGCAGGGTCGTACCAAGGACGAGGTCCTGGGCTTCTTCGACGGCCTCTCGCTGGTCGAGCCGGGTCTCGTGGTGCCGCACATGTGGCGCCCGGAACCCGTGGCTCTCGACATCGGCAGCGCGGACATGCGGGTGGACGAGCACAGGGCGCCGGTCTGGGCGGGCGTCGCCGCCAAGAAGGACTGAGGAGCCGCTGGGCCCGGAGGGCCGCGGCCTGCTGAGGGCGGAGCAAGAACCTCACCCGGAAGAGGCAACTCGCCGCCGGATTCGGTACGCGTGCCGCGCGACAGGTGAAGGAACCCAAGTCCCTTTCACCAGCAGGAGGTACCGAATGCGCACGAACATCGCCCGCGCCGCGGCCGTCGTCGCCCTGGGCATGGCCGCCCTCGTCCCCGTCACCGGCACGGCGTTCGCGGACGGTCACGGCCACCACCACGGCCGCCACGCCCACCACGAGCACGGCGTCGGCTTCATCGGCGGGCACGGCAGCTACACCAACCTGGGCGGCCCCTACGGCATCACGCACGCCGAGGGCGGCTTCCTCGCGGGCGGCGCCCACTAGTCGCGGTCCGAGACCCGGACGTCTGTACGAAGGCCCCGCAGCGCTCCCGCAGCGCCGGCGGGGCCTTCGTGCGTTCGGGTGCGGGCCGCCGGGCCGCCATCACTCCAGCACGCCGAGATCCCGGTCGGGCCGGCACGACGGGCAGGCGTGCACGCCGTCCCGGCCGAGCGCGTCCAGCGCCTGGGCCCGCGTGAGCGGCCGCATGCCGGGGCGCAGGTCCCAGCACCCGCCGGTGTGCAGCCACACCGTCGTCCCCGGGCGCGGTCCCTTGGCGTCGCTGATGATCCAGTCCCCGGCGGGCGGGCGTGCCTGCTGCCGCTTGCGGTGCTCCCGCCGCTCCTCGTCCGCCGCGCGTTCCTCGTGGGCGATCCAGGTGTCGATCCGGCCGAGCTCCTGCTCCACGTAGCGGCGCAGGAACCGCAGGAGGGCGAGGCGAGAGGGTGGCGGTGTGCCCTCCGTCATCCGGCCCGCACCCGGCCGGAGCGCCGGGGGAGGGGCGCGACCGCACGACATAGTTCGTTCATGCGTTCGATATTAGAGCGCGGCTCCCGGCGGCGCCACACTGGCCCGGCGCCGCCGGCGCCGGGCCAGTGCGATCGGCCGGTCAGCTTGCGTCGAGCACCTTCAGGGTCTGGGTCGCCATCTCCCGCTCGCCGAGCGCGTTCGGGTGGACGGGCACGTAGTTGCTGCCGAAGAGCACCGGTTCGATCCAGCGCGTGCCGACGGGCGCACACGCGTCGTGGCCCTCGGACACGCCCGACAGGTCGACGAATGTCGCCCCCGTGTCACGGGCGGCCCGCCGCACAGCCGCGTTGAGGTGTGTCTGGATGTCCCTCACGTACGGCACGTCACCCGAGGCGATGGGCATCTTCACGAAGCACGACGGGTCGGCCTTGGCGGGCACGATCCACGGGTAGCCGAGGATGGCCACGCGAGCGTTGGGCGCCTTGGCCCGCACGGCCCGCAGGGCCGAGCGCACGGCGGGGTACGTGCTGTTGTCGATCGTCCGGTCGAACGAGTCCCCGTACAGGGCCTTGCACGGCGCGCCGTTTCCGACCGTGACGATCCCCGCGGAACCGCACGCGAGGAGCGCGTCGATGAAGGTGCCGTTGTCGTTCCCGCCGATCGTCATCGTGACGAGCCGGGTGCTGTCGCCCAGGGCGTCGAGCTGCGGGGCGACTCCCGGGTACTGGGAGCCCGCGAAGTCCTTGGTCTCGGCTCCGCCGCAGGTCACGTCGGTGAGCCGGTCTCCCGTGCGGGAGGCGATGACATGCGGGTAGTCGGCCGTCGAGCGGGCGCAGAGCAGCGAGGCGGTGGGGTCGAGCGGCAGGATGCCGGAACCCGCGCTGTAGCTGTCGCCCATCGCGACGTACGGCAGGGGGGTGGCGGCCTGGGCGGTGGGGGCGGTGAGTCCGAGCGCCACCGCGCCGGCGGCTGCGGTGGCGGCGGTGAGTCCTCGGATCAGGGCGCGCATCGACATCTGCGGTCTCCTCGGGTCAGGCGTGAGGGTGCCCGGCGGAGCCGGGCATGAAGTGAGCGGCGCCCTGCGGAAGTTACTTGCGAGTTACTTCTCGGTCAACGGTTTGCGCAAGATCGCTCGTGTACGTCTGGAAAACGCCCGCACCGCGCGGAGGTCACGGCGCGCGGACGAACCCGTCGTGTCAGCGTGGAGCGCGGGCCCTGGCCGGGGCCCGGCGCAGCACGCGGCGGGCCAGCCGGGCCGCGCGCACACGGTGCCGGCGCCACCACAGGAACGCCCAGGCCGCCTGCCCGCCGCCGAGCACGGTCAGCACGGCCGTCGCGTCCCACCTGTCCCACGTTCCCCGCCCACCGGCCAGATGGCGGACCGCACCGGAGAGCAGCCCGACGTCGGCGGGCAGCGTCACCGCCGCCATCGTCGCGAGACAGGCGGCCGTCCCGGCCACCAGCAGCACGCTGAACGCCCTGACGGCCCACCGCTCCCGCGACCCGAAGCCCTCGCTCGGATCCGTCGGCGCGGGCCTGCCGCGCAGCCGGCGCCCGGCCCGCGCCACCAGGTGGCGCGCGTACGCCGTGCCGTCGCCGTACAGGTCCTTCGCGCCCGCCAGGTCCTCCAGCACGAAGTACACGTCGGTGCGCATGAACACCATGAACTCGAACGGCAGCGAGAGCAGCGAGACGACGGCGATCGCCGCCACCAGACGGTGGGGCAGCCCGCCGGGTGGGAGACCCGCCGCGAGCGCGAGCACGCAC
The DNA here is from genome assembly GCF_000721265.1 of Streptomyces sp. NRRL F-5126. Taxonomy (GTDB): domain Bacteria; phylum Actinomycetota; class Actinomycetes; order Streptomycetales; family Streptomycetaceae; genus Streptomyces. The sequence goes on from NZ_JOFZ01000004.1 coordinate 385,925, forward strand.
CCCGCCGAGACGGTGAGGTTGAAGGCGATGCCCGACAGGTAGACCGTCAGCCGGTGCCGGCGCGGCGCCGTCACGATGCCGCTCACGTCGGTGTGTGCGACGAGGAACTGCAGCCGCGTCCCCATCCTGATCCGGCCGGGCACACCGGCCGCCCGCGCCGTCACCAGGTGGCACAGCTCGTGGAGGAACACCAGCGACCAGCCGCACACGAACTCCACCGCGAGCACCACACTGCCGTGCCGGCTGAACAGCAGGTCGTGGTACGAGGGCAGCAGCGCGGGCCGCCGCGCCACCGCCACCACGGCGGCGAGCACCGCGAGCAACGGCACGGCGGACACCGCCGGACGCAGCAGCCAGCGGACGTGCCCCTCGCGCAGTCGCGGCCAGGTCGGACGCACCGGGGGCGGCGACGCCACCGCGACACCGTCGATCGCCGCGACGAACCCGAGATCGACCAGCGCGGCGACGAACGCGGCCAGGTCCAGTTCGCGTCCCGTGCGGTCCACGAGCCCCTGCCTGGCCTGCCGGACGGTCAGGCCGGCGGCGAGAAGTTCGACCGCGTCGTGGCCGGCGTCGGGCAGTGCGACGAAGTCGCCGGTGTCCATCCGGCCCACGATCCACTCCGCGCCGTCCCGCCTGCCCCGCAGCGGATGCAGGGTGACCCGGCTGTCGTCCGCGCCCGCCGCGCCCGCCGCCGTGCTCACCGTGCGCCGTCACCGCAGGCCGGGCAGTCGGCGAGACGCGGCCCGTGGTCCCACACCGTGTCGCTCGGCAGCGCCAGATTGACACCGAACCCGCTGCCCGACGGCAGCGCGGGCACGCCCGTCAGCAGCGCCAGCACCGCGTGGGCGAGCAGCATGCCGGACATACCCGCCGAGACCGCGTTCACGGGGTTGTGCGACAGGTGCGCCGAGGCCAGTTCGGGGTCCTGGCCCGGCGCGAGGCGCAGGTCCGCCTCCGCGTAGGCGCTGGTGTGCCGGCACTCCCAGCACGCGCCGTCGCCCGGCCTGAACGCCTGCGCGCGGACTGCGGGGCCGTGATAGCCCGCCGTGGCCCACGGTGTGCCGGTCGCGAGGCACGCCGAGTTGGCGGCGCGGCGGATGTCACGCGGCTGGTCGGCGGCGAGCGCCAGGACGTCGAAGCCCGCGACCAGCGCGGCGATTTCGGCACTGCCGGATACGGTCCGCCGCTCCGCTGTCACCTCGATGTCACGGTTGACCGCACGCAGCCGCCCGGCCGCCGCCGCCACCTTGGGGCGGCCGATGTCGCCCTCCTCGTACAGCACTTGGCGGTTCAGGTTGGACAGCTCCACCACATCGCCGTCGACCAGGTGCAGCGACCCCACGCCCGACGCGGCCAGCGCATGCGCCGCCGAACCGCCCGTGCCGCCGACGCCGAGCACCACGACGCGCGCCTGACGCAGCTGCCGCTGTACCTCCCACGCCGAGGCGCGTGCGGAGAGGTCGCTCCAGCGGTAGAACGCCACGCTACGCCCGTACCGCTCCTGCTCACGCGCGGAGAATCCGTCGGGACAGGCGGCCGCGTCGTCCACGTACCCGGCGGACACCAGCTGCCCGAGCGCCGCCCGCACTGCGTCCTCACCGACGTCCGGGTGCGCCCGGCAGACGTCCGCAACGGCCTCGGGCTCCGAGCGGCTGCCGTCGAGTGCGCACACCAGCGACCACACCCACCCGAGCGGGTCGGCGATCTCGGAGCCGATCCCGTACACCACACCCCCGATGCGCACGTTGCCGTCCACCGTCCGGTACGCGGCGTGCTCCGGCTTGACCCGGGGCCGCGCGAGCCGCGGCGCTGCGGGTGTACTCACACTGACCGACCCCCTGGGAACGTGGACCGGCCCCTCGGGACGTGAGGGACCGGCGAGGCGCCCACCGCACGCGGCAGGCGCCCCCTCACCGCGGGGCCTGGTCCGGCCCCGTCTCGCACAGCACGGCCCCGTCAGGTGCCGTTGGCGTTGCTGTCGCCGGTGGTCTCCTTCTTGTCGAGCTTGCGGATGACGATCACCTCGGCCATCCGGACTCCTCTCGCTCGCGGGCGGCAACGGCAGGGTCAGGCACTGCTCTGGTTGCTGCTGCTGGTGGTTTCCTTCTTGTCGAGCTTGCGGATGACAATCACGTCGGCCATGCGGACTCCTCTCGCTCGTACCGCGCGGCAACGGCCCTGTCAGGAACCGCCGTTGCCGCCGCTGTCGCCGGTGGTCTCCTTCTTGTCCAGCTTGCGGATCACGATCACGTCGGCCATGGTGCCTCGCTTCCGCCGGACGGTGCCGGCATCGGGGACACGGGCGGTCGGCGCCCCGCGTCCGATTCCGCTGTGGCTGTGGCAGGCGGCCCGGCTGCGACCGCCGGCGCGCCTGCCGCCACCACTGTCACCGGAATGCCGGCTTCTGTCGAGACCCCGGCGGATCGCGCCGGGTACGAACGTCCCCTGCCCCCGCGATCGTTGTCAGCCGATGAGATCGCGCAGTGCCTTCGTGACCTCGTCCGGAGCCTCCTCCGCCATGAAGTGGCCGCAGGTGACCGTCGTATGGCGCAGGTCGGCGGCCCAGGCGCCCCACAGCGCCGCCGCGTCGTAGCCGAGTGCGGCGCCCCAGTCCTGCTGCAGGACCGCGACCGGCATGGCGAGCCGGCGTCCCGCCGCGCGGTCCGCCTCGTCGTGCCGCACGTCGATGCCCGCGGACGCGCGGTAGTCGGCCACGATCGACGGCACGGCGCCGCGGCACGCGTCCAGGTAGGCGGCGCGCACATCGGCCGGGAGCGCGGCCGGATCGTTCGTCCAGGCGTCGAGGAAGTGGCCGAAGAAGGCGTCGGGGGCCGCGGCGATCATCCGCTCGGGCAGGCCGGGCGGCTGTGCCATCAGATAGAGGTGGAAGCCGACGGCGGCGGCCGCGCCGTGCATCGCCTCCCACATGTCCAGCGTCGGCAGCACGTCAAGGCAGGCCAGACGTGTGACGGCGGACGGGTGGTCGAGCGCGGCGCGGAATGCCACCAGCGCACCGCGGTCGTGCCCGGCCAGGGCGAAGCGGTCATGGCCGAGCGCCCGCGCGAGCGCGACGACGTCCTCAGCCATGGTGCGTTTGGAGTACGTGTCCAGGCCGTACTCGGCGGGCTTGCCGCTCGCGCCGTACCCGCGCAGGTCGGGGCAGATCACGGTGTGGTCGGCGGCCAGGCGGGTGGCGACGTGCCGCCACATGAGGTGGGTCTGCGGGAAGCCGTGCAACAGGACGATCGCGGGCCCCGCACCGCCGACGGCGACGCTGAGGGACACGCCGTCCGCGACCGGCACGCGGTGGTACTCGAAGCCTGGGATGACGGGAGCCATTGCTCGCGTTCCTTTCCTTGGGTGACTGCGACCAGCCACTCAAGACTCACGGCCGCGGATGAGCATCCGATCAGCACGTCCTACGCTGACCAGCAGGCAGGCGAACGGCACGGGGCGCGGGCGCGGGAGAGGACGGTGCGGGCGTGGGCGTCGCCATCGGGGTCCTCGGGCCCGTGCGGGCGTGGGACGGCGAGGGCGGCCAGGTCGCCCTGAAGGGCCCGCGCCACCGCGCCGTCCTCGCGCGGCTCGTCGTCGCCCGCCGCCGGGTCGTGCCCGTCACGCGCCTGGTCGAGGACCTGTGGGAGGAGCCGCCGCCCGACGCGGTCGGAGCCGTCCGCACCTTCGTCGCCGCCCTGCGCCGCGCCATCGAACCCGAACGGCCGCCGCGCGCGACGCCCCGCCTTCTCCTCACCGAGGGGCCCGGATACGCGCTGCGCCCGGAACGCGACGCCGTCGACGCCTGGCGCTTCGAGCACGCCGTGACCGCCGCGGCCGGCCTCGCGCCCGCGCAGGCGGCCGAGCGGCTCGACCGGGCCATCGGCTGGTGGCGCGGCCCCGCCTACGCCGACTTCGCCGGGGAGCCCTGGGCACGCACGGAACGCGCGCGCCTCGCCGAACTGCGCCTGCGGGCCGTCGAGGCCCGGGCCGAGGCGCGGCTCGCCCTCGGCCTCGCCGCCGAGGCCGCCGCCGACCTCGACGCGCACGTCGCCGAGCATCCGTGGCGGGAGAACGCCTGGGGCCTGCTGGCGCGCGCCCTCTACCGCGACGGCCGCCAGGGCGAGGCCCTCGCGGTCCTGCGCCGCGCCCGCGCCCTGCTGGCCGGCCGGCTCGGCGTGGAGCCGGGCCCCGCGCTGCGCCGCCTGGAGGAGGACATACTCGCCCAGGCCGGGCACCTCGGTCCCGGCGGCGGCGCCGAGGAGGTGTGGGCCAGGGCGGCGGCCGCGTACGACAGGACCGTGGCCGTGGGCGCACGCGCGCGCCTCGAATCGACGGTGGGACTGCTGCGCGACCTCGCGGTCACCGGCGGGCCCGGCCTCCTCGCGGCACGCGAGCACCGGGTGGCCGCGGCCCTGGCCGCGGAGGAGACCGGCGACGCGGAACTCACGGCCCGCGTGATCGGCGCGTACGACGTGCCCGCCGTGTGGACCCGCGTGGACGACCCCGAGCAGGCCGCCCGCGTCGTGGCAGCCGCCGAGCGCACACTCGCCGCCCTTCCGGACGACGGCCACGACAGCGCCAGGGTCAGGCTGCTCGCCACCATCGCCGTGGAGACCCGCGGCGCTCCGCCCACGCCCGAAGGCGCCCCGCCGTCACGCGGCCGCACGGCCGCCCTGCGCGCCGAACGGATCGCCCGCGGCCTCGACGACCCCGCCCTGCTGGCGTTCGCCCTCGACGGGCTGTTCATGCAGACCTGCCACCGCACAGGACTCGCACCGGAGCGTGACGCCATCGGCGCGGAGCTCGTCGCCCTCGCCGCGCGGCACGGCCTGGTCACGTACGAGGTGCTCGGCCACCTGATCCGCTGCCAGGCCCTTTCCGCGCTGGGCGACTTCGCCGCGGCCGACCGGCACGCGGACGCGGCCGCCGCCCTGGCGCGACGCAACGAGCTGCCGCTGGTGCACGTGTTCACCCGCTGGTACCGGGCGCTCCGCCTCGCCGCGACCGGTGCGGCGCCCGCGGCCGAGGCTGCCGCCGCCTACCGGGGTGCGGCGGCGGCGCTCGACGGCGCGGGCATGCCGGGTCTGGAGCGCGGCCTGCTGCCGCTCGCCCTGCTGTCGCTGCGGGTGCGCGACGGGCAGCCCGCGGACCCGGGCGGGTCCCGGGACACCGACTGGGGCCCCTACAAACCCTGGGTCCTCCCGCTGCTCCTGCTGGCCGAGCACCGCGAGGAAGCCGCGCGCGCCGCCCTGCGCGCCCTTCCCGACCCGCCGGGCGACCTGCTGACCGAGGCGATGTGGTGCCTCGCCGCGCGCGCGGCCCTCACGCTGGGGGACGGGGAGGCACTGGCGCGGGCACGCACCGCCCTCGTCCCCGCCGCCGGGGAACTCGCGGGTGCGGGCAGCGGGCTGCTCACCCTCGGGCCCGTCACCGCGTACCTGGACGAGATCGACGCCGCGCTGAACGCGCCGACGCGAAACGCCTGAGCGGACCCGCCCGCACGGCCGCGACCGCACGCTCGCATAATGCAGGAATGGCACGTAACGCGAAGCCCGCACGGAAGACCCTTCTCGCCAGGGCGGCCACCGCGGTCGTACTGCCCGCCCTCCTCGTGGGCGGCCTCGCGGGGTGCAGCGGCGACTCGTCGTCCGGCGCCTCCGCCTCCCCCTCGCCGAGCGGCACGCCGGGGGAGGTCAAGGCGAGCAACAACAGCTCCGTGGTGACGGTCACCGGGGCCGTGGCGCACCTCGACGCGTCGGGCGACGGCACGCTCTCCATGACCGTACGCAACTCAGGAACGGTCACCGACCACCTCGACATGGTCGGCGCGCCTGGCGGGGCGCGCGGCAAGCTCACGGGTGCCAAGGGCACCAAGGGCAACGGCGCCCTGAACACGGCCGGCATCCAGATCCTGCCGAACGGCAGCACCACCTTCGGCTCCAGCGGCGGGCCCACGGTGGCCTTCCACCACGTCAAGGGCGTGACGAGCCGTCACACCCTGCCGATCATCCTCCAGTTCGGCGTGGCGGGGCTCGTACGGATGGAGGCGCACGTCACGAAGTGACGGCCGGGGCCGGGCCACCGCGCGTCACTTGATGCGTTTCATCGTGAGGTGCGAGTCGACCCGGGCGAGACCCGGCACGTCCATCACGTGGGTCACGAACTCCTCGTAGTGCTCGATGGATTCGGTGGCGATACGCACGAAGTAGTCCGGCAGGCCGAACATGCGGCGGAACTCGACGACCTCGCCGAACGAGGCGACGCGGTCCTCGAACGCGAGGGTGGTGGCGCGGTCCTTCACCATCAGGTCCACGTTGACCAGCACCTCGAAGCCGCGGCCCGTCGCCTCGGGATCCACCCGGGCGTGATAGCCGGTGATCACACCGTCCTCTTCGAGGCGCCGGACCCGGCGCAGGCACGGGGCGGGGGTGAGGCCGACGCGTGCCGCGAGCTCCGCGTTGCTGATACGGCCGTCCGCTTCCAGCTCCATGATGATGGCGCGATCGAGGTCATCCACAGTCCGATTATTGCGCGAGGGCTCCACCACGGGCAATTTTCAGCAACCATCGTGCGCGCTCACCCGCCTAGGCTTGCCGCCATGATGGAAACCGCACATTCGTTCCGCACGGTCGCGCGCCTGACGCTGCCCTGCGCGTTCGGCATGGTGCCGCTGGGAATCGCCTTCGGCGTACTGGTCGTTCAGTCGGGGCTCGCCTGGTGGTGGGCGCCCGCCTTCGGCGGGCTTGTCTACGCGGGCTCGCTCGAGTTCCTGCTGCTCGCCGCGGCGACCGCGGCCACGCCCGTGTCGCCGGCCGCGGTCGCCGTGACCACGCTGCTCGTCAACGGGCGCCACGTCTTCTACTGCCTCACGTTCCCGCTGCACAGGGTGGCCGGGCCGCTGGCGCGGGCCTACGGCATGTTCGCCCTCATCGACGAGGCGTACGCCCTGACCTCCGTGCCACCGGGCCGCGACCTGACGGGCCCGCAACTCATGGCCATGCAGATCCTGTTGCAGACCTACTGGGTCGGCGGCGGCGTGCTCGGTGCCACCGTCGGCGGCGCGGTGGCGGCCCACCTGCCCGACCTCTCCTGGGTGCTGACCGGGCTCTTCGCCGTCCTCGCCACCGAGGCGGTGCGCGCCCTGCGCTCCGCGCGCGTGCCGCTGTACGCGCTCGGGTGCGCGGTCGTGGCCTGGCTCGTGGCGCCGGGACAGTTCCTGCTCGTGGCGATGGGGCTGTTCGTCGCGGGCACCGTCGCGGCCGCGGCCTACGGGGAGCGTGCGGTGGTGCGCGATGCCTGAGCCCGCCCGCGTCGCGGCGGTCATCGCCGTCGCGGCACCCATCACGTTCGCGCTCCGCGCGCTGCCGTTCACCATCGCGAGCCGCCTGCGCGAAGCCCGCGTCGCGCAGGCGGTGGGACGGCTGCTGCCCGCGGGACTGATGACGATCCTGCTCGTGTACCTGGTGCTCCCGCCGTCCCACACCGTGCCGGCCGACTGGCCCGCCGAACTGGCGGCGACCGCCGTGACGGTGGCCCTCCAGACGTGGCGGCGCTCCACCCTGCTCTCCATCGCGGCCGGGACGGCGGTGTTCCTGCTGCTGCACTGAGCGGTTCGGCGCCTTCGCGCCGCAGTGCGGAGTGCGCGATGTGCTGTGCGCTGTGCGCGCAATCTGCCCGTGGCGTAAGCCCCGGCCTGCGGTGTGATCGGCGGGTAGCGTCACGGCATGACACTCATTCAGCTCGGTTCGCGGGTCTGGCAACTCCCGTTGCCCGTCAGCCACGTTCACCTCGTGCGGTTGGGCGGCGGCGGTTTCGCGGTCGTCGATACGGGCGTGGCGGGCAGCGCGCCCGCGATCCTCGACGCCGTCGCCGCCCTCGGTGGCGGGCCTGGGGACCTACGGCTGATCGTCCTCACCCACTCCCACCTCGACCACGCCGGGTCGGCCGCCGGCCTTGTGTCCGCCACGGGGGCCCGGGTGCTCGCCGGTGCCGCCGACGCCCCGTACATCAGCGGCGAGCGGCCCGAGCCGCCTCCCGTGCACACCGAGAAGGAGCGGGCGCTGCACGAGCGGATCATGGCCGGACTCGGTTCGACCGGGGCGCCGCCGAACCCGCCCGTCCGCGTGGACACGGAACTGCGCGACGGCGACAGCCCGGACGACTGGGGCGAGACGGTCCAAGTCCTGCACGTGCCCGGGCACACGCCGGGGTCCATCGCGCTGTACCTCCCCGACACGGGGGTGCTGTTCCCCGGCGACACGATCGCCACCGTGGAGGGCCGCGCCGTGCTCGGCCCGTTCAACCTCGACAGGGCGGCGGCGGTGGCTTCCTTCCGCCGGCTGGCGGCCCTGGAGCCGCGGACCGTCTGCGTGCCCCACGGGGAGCCCCTGACGGTGGACGCGGCGAAAGCCCTGACCGCGGCCACCCCGCAGGACGACTGGCTGTGAAACACGGCGGCGGTTGTTCACGCGCCGGGCTGGACCTCGCGTGCGATCGCCTCCGCTGCCGCCGCCGGGCCGCTGTCGCAGCGGCCGTCCCGTTCCACCTTCACCGTGCCCATGTCGAGCGCGCCGCGCACCGCCTCGCGCACCGCATGCGCGGCGGCCCGCTCGCCGAGGTGGTCCAGCATCATCGCCACGGCCAGGATCTGGCCCGTGGGGTTCGCCTTCTTGCGGCCCGCGAGCGACGGGGCGCTGCCGTGGATCGGCTCGAAGCAGGCGCAGCCGTCCCCGACGTTGCCCGACGGGCACATCGCGATCCCGCCGACCGTGCCGCCGCCCAGATCGCTGAGGATGTCGCCGAACATGTTCTCCGTGACGACCACGTCGAAGTACTCGGGCGTCATCACCAGCGCCTGCGCCGCCGCGTCCGCGTAGAGGCACTCCGCCTGGATGTCCGGGTAGTCCTCCGCGACTTCGAGGAAGACCTGGCGGAAGAAGTACATGCTCCGCAGGACGTTCGCCTTGTCGACGCAGGTGACCCTGCGCACCCGGTCGGGCCGTGAGCCGGAGCGTGTACGCGCCAGGTCGAACGCGAACCGGGCGATGCGCTCGCACCCCTGCCGCGTGACGAGCAGGGTGTCCGCCATCGCCGTTGCCGTGCCGACACCCTTGCCGCGCGAGGCGTACAGGCCCTCGGTGTTCTCCCGCACGATGACGTAGTCGATGCTGCCCGGCTTCGCCCGCAGCCGCGAGTGGACCCCGGGGAGCAGTTCGATCGGACGCACGTTCGCGTACAGGTCGAGCCCGGACCTGAGGACGCCACCCAGCAGACCCGCCTCCGTGCCGTCCGGCAGGCGTACGGACGGCAGCCCCACGGGCCCCTTCAGTGTGGCGTCGGCGGCCCGCACGGCGGCCAGGCCCTCGGGCCCCAGCGCGGTGCCGGTCCGCTCGTAGGTGCCCGCGCCGGCGTCGACCTCGGTGATGCCGACGTCGAAGCCGTACGCGTCGGAGGCCTTTGCGAGGACGGTGAGCGCCGCGTCGATCAGCTCGGGCCCGATACCGTCACCCCTGATCACCGCGATGTCGTGGACGGTCACGATTCCCCCTCTCGCCGGTCGCGTAGATCGTAGTCTCGCGGTGCGGGCGCGGTCCCAGGGGCCGAGCCCGCCGGACGCCGGCCGCCCGTGCCCGCCCCCGTCAGGGACGCGCGCGCCAGGGCGAGCGCGCCCGGCAGCCCGTCGGGCACCGGGTGCGGTCTCACCCCGTACGGCGTGAGGCGGCGGCGGAGCGCGGGGAGCAGGACGCCGCCGGGGCCGAGCAGCGCGCCCGTCGTGACGAGCGGGTCGCCGGGCCGCGGGCCGAGGGACGCGAGTGTCCCGGCGAGCCGCTTCGCCGCGCCCGCCATGATCCGCCGCGCCACCGGGTCGCCACGATGTGCCGCGTCGGCGACGGCAGGGCTGAGGGCCGCGAGGTCAAGCACCGGCCGTTCGTGCACCGCCTGGACGAGCCGTTCGCGCAGGACCTGCGCGTCGGCCGGGCCGCCCGGCGCAGGCCCGTCCAGGTAGTACGCGTGGACGGCCGCGGTCAGCACGGTCGGCGCGCCGCGGCCGTCGAGCTGGGCCAGGGCGGCCCGCACCGCCCTGCGGCCGATCCAGAAGCCGCTGCCGTCGTCGCCGAGCAGCCACCCGTTGCCGTCGGAGGTGGCGACCGTACGCCCGCCCGCGATCCTGGCCGCCACCGCGCCCGTGCCCGCGATCAGCACGAGGCCCTCGGCGGGCGCGCCCGGGCCGCCGGCGAACGCGACCTCGGTGTCCCCGTGGACGCTCAACCGGTCCGGCCGCACGCCGAGTTCGGCGAGGGCACCCTCCAGCGCGGCCCTGGCACGGGCGGCGCCCGCGTTGCCCGGCAGCGACGAGCACCCCGCGAGACCCGCCGCAACCGAGCGCACGGCCGAACGCAGCGCGGGCGGCACGGCGCCCGCGACGGCCTGCCGCAGGTGGGCGGCGAGCACATCGGGCGGCACGGACAGGGCGTTGCCAGGACCCGCCGTGCCCGTGCCGAGCGGCGGTTCGGTGCCGCCGCCCGCCGCGTTGGCGACGGCCGCGGTGGCGACGGCCGCGGTGGCGACGGCCGCGCGCGTGCGGGTGCCGCCCGCGTCGATGCCGAGAACGAGGTCGTGTGCCGTCACGCTGCCGCTCCTGCCTCGTGTGTCCGGTGGCGAGCCCGCTCAGCGGTCCTGCTTGTACGGCCGCACGGCCTCGCTCGTCGCGGCCATCGCCTCCGTGCTCTGGCCGTACGTGCGCTGGGCGACCGCGATGTAGAGGAGGTCGAGCACGGCCATCTGGGCGTGCCGGCTGAGGATGGTGTGCCCGGCGGGGCCGTCGTCCGTCACGGTCGTCGCGAGTACGGTGTCGACCCGGCGCGCGAGCGGCGACGCGGGGTCCCCGACCACGGCGACCGTCGTCGCGCCGCGCGACGCCGCCTCCGCAGCCAGGTCGGCGACCTCGCGCGTGCGTCCGCTGTGCGACAGCGCGAGCAGCACGTCGCCGGGGCCGAGCAGCGCGGCGCCGGTCAGCGCGACCTGGGTGTCGGCCGACCACCAGGCGGGCACGCCGATCCGGTACACGCGCTGCTGGAACTCGGCGGCCATGCTGCCGCTGCCGCCCGCCCCGCACACCTCGACCCGGCGCGCCCCCGCGATGGCCGTCGCCGCGCCCTCCACGGCCGCGAGGCCGACGTGCGCGAGCGTCTCGCCCACGGCGTGCCGCACACCCGCCGAGATGGCGGCCGCCACCTCGCCGATCCCCTCGCTCTCAGAGATGTCCCGGCCGATGTTGTCCTGCCACGTCTCGCGCTCCGAGCGGCCGGTGTCGGACGCGAGCGCCAGCCGCAACGCCGCGTACCCGGGCAGCGACAGCGTCCGGCACAAGCGCGTGACGGAGCCGGTGGACACCCCGCACGCGTCCGCCAGGTCGACGATGGTCATCCGGGCGGCCGCGGCGGGGTCGTCGAGGACCAGGGCGGCCGTTGTGCGCTGCGCATCGGGCAGCCCGGGCAGCAGCTCACGAATGCGGCCGACGATCCCGCCGTCCGCGCGGCCGGTGAGTGTGTCCATCGAGGGCGCCTCCCGCAACGAAGAATAATTCTTCACGATACGCCTCCCGTCGCCCCGCGATTCCCCTTCCGCACCCTTGACTTGACGCGGAGGGGCGCGCACAGTCATGCGGCGAAGAGAAAAATTCTTCATGCCTTGTCCCAGCGACTCCCTAGGAGCATCGGGTGCCGGACAGCCAGGAATTCCTCACGGCGGCACGTGCCGTGGTCGACCGGGTGGTCGCCGCGCACACGGAAGCGGTCGCCACGGCGGCGGAGCTGATCGCGAAGGCGCTGCGCGGCGACGGCGTGGTCCAGGCGTTCGGCACCGGCCACTCCGAGTCACTGGCCACCGAGATCGCGGGCAGGGCCGGCGGCCTCGTCCCGACCAACAAGATCGCACTGCGCGACCTCGTGCTCCACGGTGGCGCGTCCCAGGAACTGCTCGCCGACCCCACGCTCGAACGCGACCCCTCGATCGCCCACCGGCTCTACGAGCTGACGGCGCCGCACCCCGAGGACGTGTTCGTCATCGCGTCCAACTCCGGCATCAACGGCTGCGTGGTGGAGATGGCCCGTATCGTCACCGAGCGCGGCCACCCGCTCATCGCCCTCACCAGCCTCGAACACACCGCGCGCGTCGATTCTCGCCACCCCTCGGGCAAGCGCCTCACCGACTTCGCCGACGTGGTCCTCGACAACGGCGCCCCGTTCGGCGACGCGCTGCTGCCCCTGCCGGGAGGCGGCGCCGCCTGCGCGGTCTCGTCCATCACCGCCGCCTACCTCGCCCAGATGATCAACGCCGAGGTGGTGCGGCTGCTGACCGGCGCCGGGGTGACCCCGCCCGTGTACCTCTCCGCCAACGTGCCCGGCGGGGACGAGCACAACAAGGCACTGGAAGACCGCTACAAGGGCCGCATCCGCCGTAGCGCCTGACGCGCCATCGGGCCGGCCCGCCGGCCCCGTGCCGGCGCCCGCACCGAAGCCGTCCCGTACCGTCCGCCGCGCCATCCACTCCCACCTGGAGCACGCATGAACCGCCGCGACCGCACGGGCGGCGCACGCCGCCCGCGCGCGAGACACCTCACCTCGCTCCTCGCCGCCGCCGGACTCCTCGCGGCCGGCCTCGCCGGCGCCACCCCCGCCGGCGCGGCGAGCACCCCAGAACCCGCCGCGCCCGCCGCGCCCGCCGTGATCCCCGCGCCGCACCAGTGGACGCCGGGCGGCGGCACGCTGCGGCTGGGCGCCCGTACCCGTATCGACACCGACAGGGCCGCAACGGCCACCGCGCGCCTGCTCGCCGGCGAGCTGCGCGAGTCCCTCGGCCGCGACGTGCCCGTCACGCACGGCAGGTCGAGACCCGGGGACATCGTGCTCCGCGTCGACCCGTCGAGGCGCGACCTCGGAACGGAGGGCTACGCCCTGTCGGTCACCGACCGGGTGCGCGTCACCGGCCACGGCGGCGCCGGCGTCTTCTACGGGACACGCACACTCCTCCAGGAGCTGCGGACGTCCAAGGCGCTGCCGACAGGGCACACCACGGACGTACCGTCGTCGGGCGAGCGAGCCGTCGGCGTGTGCGCCTGCTACACCTACAACACGGACGCCTGGCTGACCCGCCTCATCAAGGACATGGCGTACCTGAAACTGAACACACTGCACCTGGAACTCAAGGTCAAGAGCGCCGAATACCCCGCGGTCAACACCTTCTCCTACTACACACCGCGCGAGGTGCGCGGCATCGTCGCGCTCGCCGCCCGCTACCACATCACCGTGATCCCGGAGATCAACTCCCCGGGCCACATGGACCCCTACCTCACGCCCTACCCGGACCTCCAACTCGCCGACACCACAGGGGCCCCCGACCCGACACGGCTCGACATCACCGACCCCGGCGCGTTCACCTTCTACACGCACCTGATCGACGCCGACCTCGCGGTGTTCCCGGGGCCCTACTTCCACATGGGCGCCGACGAGTACATGATCCGCTCCGCCTACTCCCACTACCCCCAGCTGCTCGCCTACGCGCGGCAGAAGTTCGGCCCCGACGCCACCCCGCAGGACGCCTACATCGACTTCGTCAACCGCGTCGACGCGTACGTACGGTCCAAGGGCCGCACCCTGCGCATCTGGAACGACGGCCTCACCGGCGAGAACACCGTGCCACTCAACAAGGACGTCGTCGTCGAGCACTGGCTGCCCGAGCCGGTCACCTCCCAGCAACTCCTCGACCAGGGCTACCGGGTGATGAACGCGAGCGACGCCCTGTACTACGTGCGCGGCAGCTACCGGCCGGACGCGCAGAAGCTGTACGACGAGGGCTGGACGCCCTCCGACTTCGCCGACGGTACGGCCACCTCGCACCGGGACGGCATCACGGGCGCCGAGTACATGGTGTGGCCCGACAACTACGGCAAGGAGACCGAGAACCAGGCGCAGCAAGGGATGTTCGACTCGCTGCGCGTCTTCGCGCAGGGCGCCTGGGGAGGTCCGAAACCAACCGCCGACTACGCGGGCTTCACCGCCCTCGCCGCCACCGTGGGCCACGCACCCGGCTGGGGCCCCGCCTGGACGCAGCCGGTGGCCGACGGCTCTTACAGCCTGCGCTCGGCGACCGGTGCCACCCTCACCGCGGGCCCGACTCCGGCGCCCGGCGCCCCGCTGACCGCTGTGCGCGGGAAGCAGCAGGCGGGCGGCTGGCGGCTGACCAAGACCGACGACGGCTACTACCGGGTCCTCGACGCGGGCAGCGGCCTGTGCGCCGACGTGTCGCGCGGCGCATCGAACGCGATGCACGTCGTCGAGCGGGCGGGCGCCGCCGCGACGGCCGAGACGTGCACCGCGGCCGCCTCGCAGAAGTGGCAGCTGGAACCGGCGCCGGGCGGCTACCGGCTGGTCGACGCGATCACCCAGCAGGTCCTCACCGTGACCTCCGCGGGCGCCGCCGTCCAGCGGCCCCGGGACACCGCGCGGCACGCCGTCTGGCACCTCGCACCCCAGGCTCCGGCCGCGACACGGCAAGGAAGGTGACGCCATGATCAGCCGTCGAGGGGTCCTGGCCGCGGGGGCCGCTGCCGGGGCCGCCGCGTTCACCCCCGTCCAGGCGACGGCAGCGCCCGCCGGGAAGGCGCCGCAGGGCGCCCACCCGCCCGGCCGACCCGCCTCCGTGGTCGAGGTCGCCGCGGGCGACACACCGGCCGAGATCGTCGCCAAGGCCGCGCGCATCGTGCCGAGGCCGCCACAACTCGCCTGGCAGGCCCGGGAAGTGACGGGCTTCACCCACTTCGGCATGAACACTTTCACCGACCGGGAGTGGGGCTCCGGATGCGAGGACGAGGCCACCTTCGCCCCCGCCGAGGCCGACATCGACCAGTGGATGCGCGCCTACCGTGCGGCCGGGATGAAGCAGGTGATGCTCACCGCGAAGCACCACGACGGCTTCGTCCTCTACCCCACCCGCTACACCAACCACTCGGTGGTCGCCTCGCCCTGGTGGTACACCGGCGGCCGGCCGGACCGCGCGGCCACGGCCGCCAGGGCGCGCGCCGCCGCTCGGCGCGCCACCGGCCCGTGGGCGTACTGGCGTGCCAGGAACGCGGGCAACGTCAATCCGCGCGGCGATCTGCTCGGCACCTACCTGGACGCCGCACGTGCGGTAGGCCTCAAGGTGGGCGTCTACCTGTCGCCCGCGGACGGCGCCGAACTCCCGCACGCCTGGCACGCCGGCTGGGTGCGGGACATCGTCGCCAAGCACGACGCGGGCGGCTCCCTCAGCATCGAGGAGCAGTCGACCTACGACGACCGGGCCCGGACCCCGGCCGGCATGGGACGCTACGGCAGCGGCAGCCCCGTCACCGCCCGCACCATCCCGACGCTCGTGCCCGGCGACGACCGCGAGGACGCCGTACGCTCGGGGCGGCTGCCGGTGTTCCATGTCAGGGCCGACGGCTACAACGCCTACTACCTCAACCAACTGTACGAACTGTTCACGCAGTACGGGCCGATCGACGAACTGTGGCTCGACGGCGCCAACCCGTGGACGTCGAGCGGCATCAGCGAGACCTATGACTTCACCTCCTGGTTCGCGCTGATCCACGCTCTCGCACCGGACACCGTCACGTTCGCGGGCCCGCAGGGCACCCGGTGGGTAGGCAACGAGGAGGGCCGGGCGCGCCTGACGGAGTGGAGTGTCACCCCGGCGACGGCCGACCCGGACACCGCACACGGGGAGACCCTGCTCCCCGGCGGCCCGCAGGCGGAGGACATCGGTTCGGACGCGGCCATCACCGCGCCAGGGGTGCGCTACCTGCAGTGGTTCCCGGCCGAGGCGGACGTCTCCATCCGCCCCGGCTGGTTCTGGCACGCGTCCGAACACCCGAAGAGCGCCGAGCAGTTGACACGGCTGTTCGAGGAGTCGGTGGGACGCAACGCGGTGCTGCTCCTCAACGTCCCGCCGGCAATCTCGGGGCGCGTCGCCGACGAGGACGTGGCCGCGCTCACCGCGTTCGGCCGCACGGTGTCACGGACATACGGCCGCAACCTCCTGGCGGGCGCCGAACCCGCGCACACGGCACGGGCGCTCACCGGCGACGGGACGGGCACGGCATGGTCCCCGCATGGTGGCGCCACCACGGGCACGCTGGAGCTGCGGCTCCGCGGTGATGCCACATTCGACAGGATCCGCCTGGGCGAGGACATCGCCAGGGGCCAGCACGTGCAACGGTTCGCGTGCGACGCCTGGACGGGCACGGATTGGACGGAGATCGCGACGGGCACCACCATCGGCTACGCGCGCATTCTGCCCCTCGCCGATCCCGTGACCACGCGCGCGCTCCGCGTCCGCGTCACAGCCGCCCGCGCCAGACCCCGCCTGGCCACGCTCGGCCTGTATCGCACGGCCCGGGACCCGAAGGACGAGGTGGACGCGGCGCACCGCTGACGGGACAGACCTGACCGGCAAGGCGCGGCCGAGGCTCGTCGCCTACCGGTCGGGCCCCTCACTTCCCGCGGGGTGGACGGTCTCGATGCCGGCCAGGATGAGATCGACGCCGGCGGCGAACTGCTCTCGGTCGTCGTGTTCGCGCAGGTGTGTCCCGGCCCTGTGCATGGACGGGTATCTGGCGGGGTCGAGCCGCGCCCACCGTTCGGCGACATCGGCGAGGAATGCCGAGCGGTCCGTGTCGCTGCCCGCGAGCGCGCGCGCGTTGGCGGCGTTCTGGCCGGCGACGCCGAGTATGTAGTTCACGAGCACACCCGCGGAGTCGGGCAGCGCCCGCTCGGGCACTCCGAGCTCCCGCAGCCGCCCACTGACGCTCTCGTAGATGTCCAGCAGCGCCGGCCGCCAGGGCTCCCTGCCCAGTTGGGCGCCGACCCATGGGTGGGCGTCGATCGCATCGAACAGGCCGAGCGCGACGGCGCGCAGCGCCTGCCGGGGCCCGGCGCCGGGTTCGGGGCCGGGCACGGCGCGGGTGATCACGTGCTCGGTGGCTGCCGCGAGCAGCTCGTTCCTGTCCGCGACATGGTGATAGATCGCGCCGTACCCGGTGGCGAGCCGCACGGTGAGGGCGCGCAGCGTCAGCGCGTCCTCACCCTCGGCGTCGAGCAGGTCGGCGGCGGCCTTGACGATCACGTCCCTGGACAGCGGATCCGTACGTCGCGGGGCGCGTCCGGCCCGCCCGGGTCTGGTCACCATGGCGCCCATTCTCGCACAGATGGATCGGCGATCCAAGCGTGTGCTAGCGTCGTTGGAGTGACGATCCAATCAACCCTCGGAGGCATACGATGACCACACCGATCACCATCGTGGGAGCCGGCCTGGGCGGTCTCCTGCTGGCCCGCGTCCTGTACCTGAACGGCATACCGGTCACCGTCCACGAGGCGGAGGCATCACCCGCCGCTCGCACCCAGGGCGGGCTGCTCGACATCCATCCGGGCAGCGGCCAGACGGCGCTTCAGGCGGCCGGCCTGCTGGGGGAGTTCCGCGACCTCGTCCTGCCCGGCCGCGAGTCCTACCGGGTCCTGGACCGGGCGGGGACGGTGCTGCTCGACACGTCCCACGGCGGCACGGGCGAGCGTCCCGAAGTGTCGCGCGGCGAGCTGCGCCGGATGCTGCTCGACTCGCTCCCGGACGGCGTCGTCCAGTGGGGGCGCAAGGCCGGCGGGGCGCGGGCCCTCGGTGAGGGCCGCCATGAGCTGCGCTTCACCGACGGTTCCACCGCGGTCACGAGCGCACTGGTCGGCGCGGACGGCGCGTGGTCGCGGATCCGGCCGCTGCTGTCCGACGCGACACCCCGGCACATGGGCGTCACTTCCGTCGAGTACGTACTCTTCGACGGCGACACCCGCCACCGTGCGACGGCAGAGGCGGTCGGCGCCGGGTCGTTGTTCGCGCTGGCGCCTGGCAGGGGCATCCTGGCGCACCGGGAACGAGGCGGCACGCTGCACGCCTACGTACAACTCAAGGTGGCACGCGACTGGCTCGGCGGCACCGACGCGGCCGATGCCGCATCCGTGTCGGCGCGGGTCGCCGCCGAGTTCGAGGGGTGGGCGCCCGAGCTCACCGCGCTGATCACCGGCAGCGACACCGCACCGGTCGTGCGCCCGCTCTGCGCACTGCCGGCGGCGCACCGCTGGGAGCGGGTGCCGGGCGTGACCCTGATCGGTGACGCGGCACACCTCGCGCTCCCGAACGGCGAGGGTGCGAACGCGGCCATGCGGGACGGAGCCGAACTCGGCCGGGCCATCGCCGCGCACCCCGGTGACGTCGAGGCCGCGCTGGCCGAGTACGAACAGGCGATGTTCCCGCGGTCCGCCGCGGAAACGGGCGACGAGGACATCTACGGGCTGATGCTCGGCGACGACGCACCCCACAGCTGGGTCGCCATGATGAACGGGGCCGCGCGGGCCTCGTGAACTTCGCCGCGGCAGGCGGCTACGCCGCTTCCTCCGTCAGGACACGCGTCAGAACGGCAGCCTGGCTGAGGTCGACCTCCTTGGTGGCCGTCAGGAGTGACACGGGACCGCGCTCGCACCAGACGGACAGCCGCTCCAGCGCCGCGGCGCGTCCCGGCTCGGCCAGCTCGGCGCGGTAGCGGGCGGCGAACTCCGCGAAGCGCGCGGGGTCGTGCCCGTACCAGTGGCGCAACTCGGTGGACGGGGCCACGTCCTTGCACCACTCGTCAAGCCGCGCGGCCTCCTTCGAAAGGCCCCGCGGCCACAGCCTGTCCACCAGTACACGCGCGCCGTCATCCGGCCCCGGCGGGTCGTACACGCGGGCCGCACGCACATCGGATCCTGTCTTCATGCGGCCATTGTCCGACCGGGCGGGAGCGTGGCGCCAGTCGTGCGGACGCCGGGAGGCGGCGGGCGTTCCTGAGCGGTCCGGTACGGTCCCGACCATGGCAGACACACTGACCGTACGGGCGGCCGCGGCCGCGGACCGAATGGCCGTCACCCGCCTGCTCACGGACTCGTGGGGATCCACGACCGTCGTCGCGCACGGCGTGGCCCTCGACGCGTCGGCACTGCCGGCCCTGATGGCCGAACGCGACGGCGCGGTGTGCGGGCTGCTGACGTACCAGGTGACGGAGCGCGGCCTCGAAGTGGTCTCCCTGGACGCGACCGTCCGATGGTCGGGCGCGGGCACCGCGCTGCTCGCCGAGGCCGTGCGGCGGGCGCGCGAGGCGGGGGCGCCGCGGCTGTGGCTCGTCACGTCCAACGACAACCTCGACGCTCTGCGGTTCTACCAGCGGCGCGGCCTGCGCATCGCCGGCGTGTCGGCGGGTGCGGTGGACGCGGCGCGGGAGCTGAAGCCTTCCATCCCGCTCCGCGGCCACCACGGCATCGAGCTGCACGACGAGATCGTCATGGAACTCGACCTGACGGCGCCGGAGGCCGGCTCCTCGCTCAGAGCAGGACAGGTGTGAGGCCGGGGCCCGCGCCGCCCTCGTACGCGTCGTCGTCGAACGGGTACAGCGGGCGGGCCACCTTGTGGTGGCCGAGGCGCAGCAGGTCCTGGTCGACGCCGCCGGGCGTGAGGGCGAGCAGCCAGTCCGCGGCCATGTCGTACAGCTCGGGCTCCAGGTAGCCGATCTTCACGACGACCAGGTCGAACGTGCGCGGGTCGATCCCGAGGCCGCCCTCGGCCGGACCCATGAAGTCGGCCAGTGTGTGGAAGGGCTTGCGCCGCTCGGTGACGACGACGGTGAGCCCGCCCGCGGTGATCGCGGCCATGTCGCAGCCGCGGTCGTAGGCGCCGCCCCCGGCCCCGTCGGCCTTGTCCGCGGCCCTCTGCAGCGCGGTGACCGTGCCGGTCAGCTCGTAGGGGCCGCCCTGCGTGGTGTCGACCTTGTTGCCGATACCGAGGGTGACCTCCGCGCCGATCCCCGCCTCGAAGCAGGCCGCGACCGCCGCCGGGTCCATGATCCCCGGATGCACGGCGGTCACCTTCCCCGAGGCGATCTCCTCGCGCTCCAGCAGCTTGCCGAGCATGTACGCGAGGTCGCCGGCGCCGCCCGCCGTCGGGTTGTCGCCCGAGTCCGATATGAGGAACGGGCGCTTGTCAGAGGTCACCGCGCGCTCGATGGACCCCTCGGCCGTGCCCGTCGGGCCCACGAAGACGAAGTCGCGTCGCACGTCCCAGTACTCCCGGGCGAGCGACTCGGCCTCGGCCGCCGCGAGCTCCGCGTCGTCGCCGGTGACGACGACGGCGGCGCGGCAGCGCGGCTGGTCGGCCCAGGCGTAGCCGACCCAGATCGCGGCGTCCACGATGCCGGGCTTCGCCTCGATGCCGGGGAGCCGGCCGTACAGGCCCTTCGCCGGCTCGAGCCTGGTGCTGGTCTTCTCGCCGGGCAGCAGGACGGGCACCTGGACCCACGCGCGGTGCGGGCGGCGCCGGTCCTCCGGCAGCCCGAGCCGCTCGACGAGCTTGCGCGCCGCGCGCTCGCGGGTGTCCCAGGCGTCCTCGTGCGGCGCCATCCGGTGCGCGGTGAGGAGGTCGAGCGGCTCGGCGAACCGGCGGGACACGTTGCCGTGCAGGTCCATCGCCGCGGACATCATCGGCCGCCCGTGTGCTGGGTCGGCGGGCGTGCCGACGAAGTCGAGCGCGGCGCGCACGGCCTCCGTGAGGTCGCCCTCCGCGTCGTCGAGGCCGATCACGCTCATCGCGCCGTGCAGGTCGTAGACCATGCCGTCCAGCGGGCCCGCCGCGCGCACGCGCTCCACCAGCTCGTCCTTGAGCAACAGGTAGGAGCCGGGCTCGACGGGGCCGCCGGGCAGCGCGGTCGCGTGCAGCAGCGGCACCCACTCCACCAGGTCCGCCAGGTCGGAGTCGGGCCGCGTCCACGTGTAGCGGTCGAGGAGGTCCTGGCCGCGCGTCTGCCGGAAGTCGTCGGCGGTGGAGCGGTGCGGGCAGAAGGTGGAGGACTCGATGCCGATGCCGCCGATCGCGATGCGCAGCCGGCGGGTGTGGGTGGCGGTGGTCATGGTGGTGCTCTCCGGATCCGGTGTGGACTGGTGGTGTGACGGAGGTCGGTGCCCGGCGCCGTGCAGGCCGAGCGGTGCGTGTCAGCCGAGCGGCGCGTGCGGCAGCGCCCGGCGCAGGACGGTGAGCCCCGCGCCGAGCAGGCCCGCGTCCCGGCCGGTGACGGTGGTGGTGATCTCCAGCCCCGCCGTGGCCATCGGCAGGCAGCGCTCGTAGAGGACCCCGCGCACCGAGGCGACGAGCGGTTCCGCCACGGCGAGCGCGCCGCCGAGCACCACCGCCTCCGGGTTGAAGAAGTTGACGACGACGCTCAGCACGGTGCCGATGTGGCGCCCCGCCGCACGCACCAGCGTCGTCGCGTACGGGTCGCCGTCGGCGACGAGCCGCAGCAGGTCGGTCGTGCCGTCCACGGACGGGCCCTGGAGCGCCAGTTCGCGCTGGAGCGCCGCACCGCTCGCGACCGTCTCCAGGCAGCCGATGTTGCCGCAGGAGCACGGGCGCTCCTCGGCCGCGTCGACCCGCACGTGGCTGATGTCGCCCGCCGCGCCGTTCGCGCCGCGGTAGGCACTGCCCGCGGAGATCACACCGCAGCCGATGCCGCGCCCGACCTTCACGACCACCAGGTGGCTGAGGTCCCGGCGCGCGGTGAGGTGCTCGCCGACCGCCATGAGCGTGGCGTCGTTGTCGACGGTGACCGGCATGCCGAGCCGCTGCGAGAGGACTTCCGCGAGCGGGTAGCGGTGCCACCCCGGCATCCGGGACGGCGTCTGGACGCGCCCCTGCGCGTCCACGGGCCCGGGGAAGGCGATGCCGGCGCCGGCCACGGCCCTGCCGGCGTTGCGCTGCCGCTCGGCCACCGCGCCGAGGTGCTCGACGAGCCACTCCACGGACGGCTCGGGACCCGCCGTGAGGTCGTGGTGGTGTTCGTCGACGTCCCGCAATGTGCCGTCGAGGGCGACCGCGCCTATCCGGCCGTGGTGCGAGCCGAGGTCGGCGGCGACGCAGACGTCGTCGCGCCGGCGGATGCTGAGCAGCCGCGGACGGCGGCCGCCGCGCGAGGCGCCCTCGCCCGACTCGGTCAGCAGTCCGGCTGCGACCAGTTCCTGGACGCGCAGGGAGACGGTCGACGCGGCGAGGCCCAACTCCCGGACCAGGTCGGCCCGTGAGGAGGCCGCGCCCGTGGACACCATGCGAAGGATGTCCTTCGTCGAGGCACTGTCCGTCATCGTGTCCCCTGCCTTGCTTCGAATATTGCATCAAGTCTGGTGGTCTTCGATGCAAGTTACCGACCTCGGTGCTACTTTCGCCACCGTCTCAGGAAAGATTTTTCGATGACCATGAGAAGCTAAGTGGAACAAATATGCATGAATACGGACAAGTTGCCGCTGTGATTTACCGCCTGGCCTCTTGACTTACTTTTCCTCGCGGACCTAACTTTCTTCCATCCTTGGCCGAACAATGAGTCGGCCTTTCGCCGGACCGATGGAGGCCCCTACATGCGCTCTGGGCGTTCACCCGCGCGGTTTCGCGCCGTCGCCGCAGCGCTTGCCGCCGCACTCGCCGTAGTGCTCTCCGGCTGCACGCGGGAGAGCGGCGCGATCGACATGGCCCCCACCGGCGGCACGCCGGTCCAGGGCGGCACCGTCACCATGGCACTGCCGCCCGCCGCCACGCCGAACTGGATCTTCCCCATCGGCCCGCCCGGATTCAGCGCGACCTACAACTCCTCGCTGCAGGACCTGTTCTTCATGCCGGTGTACGACGCGGTGCAGAAGGGCAGCGACCTCGTACCCACAGGACCGAGCACGCTGGGCAGGAAGCCCGTGTACAGCGACGGCGACAAGACGGTGACGGTGCCGCTGCGCACCGACATCACGTGGTCCGACGGCACACCGGTCACGGCCAGGGACATCGAGTTCTGGTTCAACATGGTCAAGGCCGACAAGGCCGACTGGGCCAGCTACACGGTCGGCACCATGCCGGACGACGTCAAGAAGTTCGAGATCGTGAACGACCACACGATCCGCCTTCACCTCGACCGCTCGTACAACCCCGACTGGTTCACGGCCAACCAGCTCACCCTGATGCGGGCCCTGCCCCAGCAGGCGTGGGACGCCAAGACCGACGGCGGGAAGATCGGCGACTGGGACCGCACCACCGCCGGAGCCAAGGCGGTGTTCGCCCGGCTGACGGCACACTCCAAGAACCTGGGCTCGTACGGCAGCGACCCGCTGTGGCAGACCGTGGACGGGCCCTGGAAGATAGCGGGCTGGCGGGACACCGGCCAGGTCACCATCGTGCCGAACCCCAAGTACACCGGCACTCAGCACCCGCACCTGGACAAGGTCGTCTTCAAGCCGTTCACGACCGCCGACTCCGAGTACAACGTGATGCGTTCCGGCGGCGTCGACTACGGCTACATCCCGCCGTCCGTGCTCGCGCAGAAGGCGCAGTTCGAGAAGCGCGGCTACCGCATAGCACCCTGGACGGGCTGGGCCGTCAGCTACATCGTCTACAACTTCAACTCCACCCACGCGGGGCCGGAGATGAGCCAGCTGTACATCCGCCAGGCCATGCA
Source organism: Streptomyces sp. NRRL F-5126 (assembly GCF_000721265.1). Lineage (GTDB taxonomy): Bacteria > Actinomycetota > Actinomycetes > Streptomycetales > Streptomycetaceae > Streptomyces. The sequence goes on from NZ_JOFZ01000004.1 coordinate 409,518, forward strand.
GCACCTCGTCGACCAGAAGGGCATGAGCAACGTCGTCTGGCAGGGCAGCGCGAAGCCCACGCTCGGCCCCGTGCCCGCCTACCCGAAGACGCAGTACCTGTCGCCCGCCATGGCGCGCAACGACTACCCGTACGACGTCGGCGCCGCCCGCGAGCTGCTCACCTCGCACGGCTGGACCGACCGTGGCGGGCAGGCCGTGTGCACCAGGCCGGGCACCGGCGCCGACGAGTGCGGGGCCGGCATCAAGAAGGACGAGCCGCTCAAGCTCACACTGCTCTCCCAGTCGGGCTCCACGGAGACGACCAACATGATGCAGGTGCTCAAGTCCTCCCTCAGCAAGGCCGGCATCGACCTGACGGTGCGCCAGCAGCCGCTGAACTCCGTCCTCGGCAACTCCGTGCCCTGCAAGGCGAAGGACCCCGGCTGCGACTGGGACATGTCCTTCTTCGGCACGGCGGGCAGCTGGTACTTCCCGCTCAACCCGAGCGGCGAGGAGCTCTTCTCCACCGGCGCCTCCGCCAACTTCGGCAACTACTCGGACCCGAAGGCCGACAAGCTGATCCACTCGGTGCTGTACTCCTCCGACCCGGACGCCATGCACGCCTACGGCGAGTACCTCGCACAGCAGCTCCCGGTGATGTGGATGCCCAACCCCGCCTACCAGGTCTCGGTCATCCGCAACGACCTGCGCGGTGTCGAGCAGAACCCGACCGCCACGTTCTCGCCGCAGAGCTGGTACTACGTCAAGAAGGGTGCCGCTCAGTGACCGGCTTTCTCGTCAAGCGCCTCCTCCAGGCGCTGGTGGTCCTCTTCCTCGTCACGATCATCGTGTTCCTGCTGCTGCACGCCCTGCCGGGCGGCCCGGCCCGTGCCATCCTCGGCCCCAAGGGCACACCGCAGCAGATAGCCCACTTCAACGAGGTGCAGGGCTACAACGACCCGCTGCCCGTGCAGTACTGGGACTACCTCGTCCGCCTCTTCCACGGCAACCTCGGCGAGTCCTACAAGCTCAACGAGTCCGTCAGCTCCCTGCTCGGGCAGCGACTGCCCAAGACCCTGATCCTCACGGTTCTGGCGACCATCGTCGCGGTCGCCGTCGCCGTGCCGCTCGGCCTGCTCCAGGCCGTCCGCCGGGGCAAGCCGGCCGACTACCTGCTGACCGCGGGCGCGTTCCTCGCGTACGCCACCCCGGTGTTCTTCCTCGGCCTCATCCTCATCATCGTCTTCAGCCAGGCGATACCGATCTTTCCCGCCGAGGCACCGCAGGGCACCTCGATCGGCTCCATCTTCAGCGGCTTCTCCGGCATGATCCTGCCCATCGCCACCATGGCGCTCGGCATCATCGCGATGTTCAGCCGGTATATGCGCTCGGCGACGCTGGACAACCTGACCGAGGAGTACGTGCGCACCGCGATGGCCAAGGGCCAGTCGAGCCGGCGCATCCTCGCCAAGCACGTCCTGCGCAACGCGCTGATCCCACTGGTCACCCTGCTCGGCCTCTACCTGCCGACCCTGTTCAGCGGCGCCCTCGTCGTCGAGTCCATGTTCAACTACCCCGGAATGGGCCTGCTGTTCTGGAACGCCGCACAGGGCAGCGACTTCCCCGTACTGCTGGGCGTGACGCTCGTCGTCGGCGTCGCCACCGTCGTCGGATCCCTGGTGACCGACATCGTCTACGCCGTACTCGACCCCCGGATCCGGAGCGTGTCATGAGCGTGATCTCACCCGCCGTCGCCCCGGGGCACGAGGAGGCCGCACAGGCGACCCCCTCGCTCGCCCGGCGCACCGTCCAGGTCTTCACCCGCAACAAGCTCGCCCTGGCCGGCGTCGTCGTCCTCGTACTGCTCCTGCTGTTCTGCTACGTGGGGCCGCTCGTCCACCCCACCGACCAGGTGCACACCGACCTGTCCCAGGCGAGCCTGGCGCCCGGCGCGCCCGGGCACCTGCTCGGCACCACCGACCTCGGCTACGACCTGATGGGCCGACTCATGGTGGCCGGCCAGTCGTCCCTCGAAGTGGGCCTCGCCGCCGGTGTGCTCGCCACACTGTTCGGCACCGTCTGGGGCGCCGTGTCCGGCTACTTCGGCGGCTGGGTCGACGCGGTCATGATGCGCGTGACGGACGCCGCGCTCGCCATCCCCGCGATGTTCCTGCTCGTCGTGGTCTCCGCGATCATCACGCCGAGCAAGACCGTCCTGATCCTGATCATCGCGGCCGTCGCCTGGCTCTCGCCCGCCCGCCTCGTGCGCGGCGAGGCGCTGTCCCTGCGCGACCGCGAGTACGTACAGGCCATGCGGATGATGGGCGGCGGCGGCGCACGCGCCGTGTTCCGCCACATCGTGCCCAACGCCATCGGCACGGTCATCGTCAACGCCACCTTCCAGGTCGCCGACGCCATCCTCTACGTCAGCTACCTGGCCTTCCTCGGCCTGTCCATACCGCCGCCCGCCACGGACTGGGGCTCGATGCTGTCCTCCGGCATCACCTACACCCAGAACGGCTACTGGTGGATGATCTTCCCGGCGGGCATCGCGATCGTCCTCGTCGTCGGCGCCTTCAACTTCATCGGCGACGGCCTCAGGGACGCCTTCGAAGTACGGCTGCAGAAGAAGTGACGGCCCAACCTCGTCCCGTAAGGACCATGCCATGAGCGAACCCCTGCTCAGCGTCGACGACCTGCACGTCGAGATCACGAGCCGTGACAGGACCGTCCACGCACTCGACGGTGTCAGCTTCGACCTCGCGCCCGGCGAGGCGCTCGGCGTCGTCGGCGAGTCCGGTTCCGGCAAGACCATGACCGCGCTCAGCCTCCTCGGCCTGCTGCCCAGCGGCGGCTCCGTCACCCGCGGCAGCGTGCGCTTCGACGGCGACGACCTGATCGCCGGCGGCGACAGGAAACTGCGCGACGTGCGCGGCAACACGATGGGCGTGGTCTTCCAGGACCCGCTGACCTCCCTCAACCCGACCATGACGATCGGCGCCCAGGTCGCGGAGCCGCTGCTGCTGCACCACGACATCGGCAAGAAGGAGGCCTGGGCGCGCGCCCAGGACATGCTGGGCCTCGTCGGCATGCCCCAGCCCGCCGAGCGCATGAAGAACTACCCGCACCAGCTCTCCGGCGGCATGCGGCAGCGCGTCGCCATCGCCATGGCGCTGGTGTGCGAGCCCAAGCTGCTGATCGCCGACGAGCCCACCACCGCGCTCGACGTCACCACCCAGCACCAGATCCTGGAACTCATCGACGACCTGCGCTCCCGCCTCGGCATGGCGATGATCCTCGTCACCCACGACCTCGGAGTCATCGCCAACCGCGTCGACCGGGTCGCGGTGATGTACGCGGGGAAGATCGCCGAGACGGCGGGAGTGCGGTCGCTGTTCCGCGCGCCCAGGCACCGCTACACCGAGGCGCTGTTCGCCGCGCTGCCGGAGAAGGCCGTCGTCGGGGCGACCGAGTTGCGCACGATCCCCGGCCTGCCGCCCAACCTCGCGGTGGAGCAGCACGGCTGCCGCTTCGCCGCACGGTGCGCGTACGCCACCGACGTGTGCCGCACCGAGGAGCCGGTCCTCTCCGGCGACGACCACGCGTTCGCCTGCTTCCACCCGGTGCCCCTGGAGTCGGCGGACCCTCTCGACGACGTGGCACCCGACGGGCAGCGCCACACCCCGGCCCTCACGTCGGGCGGCCCGCTGCTGGAGATCGCCGACCTGCGCAAGGACTTCCCGCTCAGGGGCGGGCCGTTCGCGCGCGGCCGCGGCACCGTCAGCGCCGTCGGCGGGGTAACGCTCACCGTGCGCAAGGGGGAGACCTTCGGAGTGGTGGGCGAGTCCGGGTGCGGCAAGACCACCATCGGGCGCATGGTCGCCGGCCTTGAGGACCCGACGTCGGGCTCCATCACCTTCGAGGGCCATGACCTCGCGACGATGACCAGGTCCGAGCGGCGCCGCCACCGCAAGTCCATCCAGCTGATGTTCCAGGACTCCACGGCCGCGATGGACCCGCGCATGCGCGTGGGCACGATCCTGCGCGAGCCCCTCGTCATCCAGGGCGTCGGCGACCGCGCCGAGCAGGACAAGGCCGTCGCCGAACTGCTCGACGCGGTGGGCCTGCCGCGCGGCGCGGTCGACCGCTACCCGCACGAGTTCTCCGGCGGCCAGCGCCAGCGGCTCGGCCTCGCCCGCGCCCTGACGCTGTCGCCCGAACTCATCGTCGCCGACGAGCCGGTCTCGGCCCTCGACGTGTCCGTGCAGGCACAGATCCTCAACCTGATGCGCGAACTGCAGCGCGACCGCGAGCTGACGTACCTGTTCATCTCGCACGACCTCGCCGTGATCCGCTACCTCGCGGACACCGTGGGCGTCATGTACCTCGGCAAGCTCGTCGAGTGCGGACCAGCGGACCAGGTGTACGCGCAGCCGCTGCACCCGTACACCCGCGGCCTGCTCGACACGGTCAACGTGCCGGACCCGGAAGCGGCCGGCGACGGCGGGACGCCGCTCGGCGGCGAGACACCGTCCGCGGCACACCCGCCGTCGGGCTGCCGCTTCCGCACCCGGTGCCCGATCGCGCAGGACATCTGCGCGAAGGTGGAGCCCGCCGTCACCACGCCGGCCGGCGTGGGGCACCAGGTCGCGTGCCACTTCCCGCTGGCCGGACAGGCGGCGCGGGACGCCGCGTGAGCGCCGGCCCCGCAGGCTCCGCCCTCACACCGCGCCAAGGGGCCGGTGTGAGGGCGGACTTCACGCCTCCCGTACGGAGCCGCCCGCGAGCAGCGCGTCCGCGTCCCGCACCGCCCAATCCGTGAGGACCCGGCGCCCGTCGCCCCCCACGGGCCCCGGCGCCTGGGCCGTGCGCGTCGGGGTCGCGGAGAAGCGCGGCGCGGGGGAGGGGACGTCGCCGCCGTCCACCCTGTCGTGCGTACCACGCGCCGCCAGATGCGGGTCGCGAACCGCCTCCGCCCAGTTGAGTACGGGCGAGGCGCAGGCGTCCGAGCCGTCGAAGACCTCCTCCCACTCGGCGCGGGTACGGGAGGCGAACACCGCGGCGAACGCCTCGCGCATCGCGGGCCAGTGCCCGGCGTCGTACTGGCACCCGGCCCACTCGGGCAGGCCGAGGAGCTCCACCAGGCGCGCGTAGAACTGCGGTTCCAGGGCGCCGACCGCGAACCAGCCCCCGTCGGACGTCTCGTAGACGTCGTAGAACGGCCTGCCGGTGTCGAGGAGGTTCGTTCCGCGCTCGTCGGTCCACCCGTGGTAGCGGCGCTGGGCCCACACCATCGACGACAGGTGCGTGAGGCCGTCCACGATCGCGGCGTCGACCACCTGCCCCTGCCCGGTCGACCGCGCGTGGTGCAGTGCGGCCATCACACCGACCAGCAGGTACATCGAGCCGCCGCCGAAGTCGCCCAGCAGGTTGACCGGCACCTGCGGCGGCCCTCCGGCGCGGCCGATCGCGGACAACGCTCCGGTAAGGGATACGTAGTTGATGTCGTGCCCCGCGGTCGATGCGCGCGGCCCCGACTGGCCCCAGCCCGTCATCCGCCCGTACACCAGGCGCGGGTTGCGGCGCAGCGCCTCGACGGGCCCCACGCCGAGCCGCTCGGCGACGCCGGGGCGGTACGCCTCGATCAGGACGTCGGCCCGCTCGGCGAGCCGCAGCACGGCCTCAGGGCCCTGAGGGTGCTTGAGGTCGACCACCACGGAGCGCCTGCCCCGGTCCAGGCCGTCGGTCACCAGCGAGGGGACCGGCCGGTCCACGCGCACGACGTCGGCGCCCAGTTCGGCCAGTGTCATGGCGGCCATCGGAGCGGGCCCGATGCCGGCCAGCTCCACCACCCTGATCCCGGCCAGCGGGCCGGTGCGCGTCGGGGCGGCCTTCGGTGCGTGCGGGGTGCGGTCGGCGCTCACGTGACCTCCGTCGTCGTACGGTCGCTGCTCCCCGTGATGTTACTGACGGGTCCGTTCCCCGTCGGCCCCGCCGCCCCGTGCGCCGGAGCTGCGGCACGCCCCGCTACCCTGGCGCACCTGAAGGGCAGCGACGAAGGCGAAGACAGCACGGGGAGGCGGCCCAATGGCCCGGTGGGGCGGCGGGAACGGGACTGTGCGGGACATCCCCGGGCGCGACGGCGAGCGCGTGCGCATCGAGGAGGCCGCGCACCGCTGTCTCGCGGCGAGCGGCGGCGAGTCCGCGTCCGTCGGGGAGATACTCGCCGAGGCGGGCCTGTCCACCCGCGCTTTCTACCGCCACTTCGGCTCGAAGGACGACCTGCTGCTCGCCATGTTTCGCAGGGACGCCGAGCGCTTCACGGCCGAGATGCGTGACGTGACCAAAGCCGCCTCGTCCCCGACGGACGCGCTCAGGCGCTTCGTGCGCGCCACGCTGCGGCTCACCTGGGACCCGCGGCGCAGGCGGCACGTGCTGCTCATGGTCTGCGAGCAGGCCGTGCGGGCCAAGGGGTACGGGGCGGAGCGCGCCCGGGTCGACGCCGTCGCCGACGGGCTGCTCGCCGGGATACTGGAGCAGGGCAGGGCGTGGGGCGAGTTCCCCTGCGTCAGCGACGCGTACGCGGACGCGGGATGCATCGGCTCGCTGCTGCGGCAGGCCTTCGACGAGCAGCTCGCCGATCCCTCGCCCGACGGCGCGCGCGAGGCCGGCGACCGCGTCGTCGACTTCGCCCTGAGGGCTCTCGGCGGGCGCGGCGGCGTCGCGCGGTGACCGACGGCGCGGGGGCCCGCCGCTGAGCGGCGGGCCCCCGGCCGGTACTGCGGTGCGGCTTTGTCAGTGCAGCAGTTCCACCTCCGCCAGGGTGCTCTGGTGGTCGGCCACCAGGCGGTAGTGCGTGTAGGAACCGGGGTGGGCGATGGTGAACGGACGCGTCTGCTTGTCCCAGCTGAACGACTGGTTCGACCGCTTGTCGAGCGTCGTCCAGTGGCTGTTGTCCGTGGAGCCCTGCAGGACCCAGCCGTCCGGCGCCTTCGTGCGGTCCGAGGACGTCAGCGTGTACTGGACGCCCTTGACCGCGTCACCCGACGTGCCGAGCGGCAGGTCGATCGACGTGAACGTGGCGTTCGTGTCGGACGTGTTGTCGAAGAGCGCGCCGTCACCCGACAGGGCGTCGGTGCGCGGCGCCGGCGCCTTGTCGCCCTTGGTGATCGACGTCGGGCCGTCCTTCTCGCCACTGCCCCACGACGACGGCTGCGAACCCATCGCGAAGTCCAGCGTGCCGCCCTTGGAGAGCAGGTCGTGGGGGAGCGAAGTGGAGTTCCACCGCTTCCCGTTGAACTTCACGCCCTGGATGTAGATGTTCCTGGAGCTGTTGCGCGGGGCGTTGATGGTCAGCTTGCGGCCGTTCTCCAGGTGGATGGTGGCCTGCTTGAACAGCGGGGAGCCGATCGTGTAGTCGCCGCTGCCCATGACCATCGGGTAGAAGCCGAGGGACGAGAAGATGTACCAGGCCGACTGCTCGCCGTTGTCCTCGTCGCCGTGGTAGCCCTGGCCGATCTCGGAGCCCTGGTAGAGCCTGGACAGCACCTCGCGCACCTTGGCCTGCGTCTTGTACGGCTGGCCTGCCGCGTCGTACATGTACGTGATGGCGTGTGCCGGCTGGTTGTTCTGGCCGAGCTCGCCCATCCGGGTGTCGCGGGCCTCGGTCATCTCGTGGATGACACCGCCGTAGGCACCGGTGAACGTCGCCGTCTCCGGTGTGGAGAAGAAGGTGTCGAGCTTCTTCGCCAGCCCGGCGCGGCCGCCGTACACGTCGGCGAGGCCCCTGGTGTCCTGCGGCACCGTGAAGGAGTAGCCCCAGCCGTTGCTCTCCGTGTAGTCGCCGCCCCATTCGCGCGGGTCGTACTGCCCGGGCGGCAGGTGCCAGTTGCCCTGGTCGTCACGGCCCTGGAAGAAGCCGACCTGCTTGTCGTAGAGCTTGACGTAGTCCTGGGCGCGGTTGAGGAAGTACGCGGACTCCTCCTTGTACCGCTTCTTGCCCGTCTTCGCGTACAGCGCCTTGCCCATCTGGGAGATGCCGTAGTCGTTGACGTAGCCCTCCATCGCCCAGGAGAAGCCCTCACCCGTGGAGGTGGTGGTGTAGCCGAGGAACGGGGAGGTGTTCATGCCCTTGCGGCCGACGCCGGAGGACGGCGGGACCACCGTGGCGTTCTTCACCGCGGCGTCGTAGGCGGCCTCGGCGTCGAACTTCACGCCCTTGACGTAGGCGTCCGCGAAGGCCACGTCCGACGACGTGCCCGTCATCAGGTCCGCGTAGCCGGGCGAGGACCAGCGCGAGGTCCAGCCGCCGTCCTTGTACTGCTGCACGAACCCGTCGACCATCTCGCCCGCCTTCTTCGGCGTGAGCAGCGAGTAGGCCGGCCAGGTCGTCCTGTAGGTGTCCCAGAAGCCGTTGTTGACGTACACCTTGCCGTCGACGATCTTCGCGCCGGTGTGCGTGGCGGTGTCCTGGCTCTTCATCGGGGAGAAGGGGCTGGCGTACTGGTAGACCGGGTGCCTCTTCGTGCCGGTGTTCTCGAACCCCGAGTTCGGGTACAGGTAGAGCCGGTACATGTTGGAGTAGAGCGTGGTGAGCTGGTCCTCGCTCGCGCCCTTCACCGTGATGCGGCCCATGAGCCTGTCCCACTGCGCGCGGGCTTCGTCGCGCACCTTGCGGTACGGCGTGCCCGCCGGGATCTCCTGCTCAAGGTTGGCCTTGGCCTGGTCGACGCTGATCAGCGAGGTGGCCATGCGCAGGGTCACCGTGTGGCCGTGCCGGGCGTGGAACCTCATCCAGCCGGTGACGCCGCTCGAATCGCCGCCGGTGGCCGCCGAGTCGAAGCTCCCGTACACGAACAGCCGCGTGGCGCCCGTGGACAGGCCGCTCTTGACGTCGGAGTAGCCGGTGAACGTGCCGTTCGACTTGTCGAGCGTGAGGCCGCCCTGCTTCGAGACGTTGTCGAAGACGACCGACGCGTCCTTGCCGGGGTAGGTGAACTGCATCATCGCGGCGTGGTCGGTCGGTGCCACCTTGGCCTTGAGACCGTTCTCGAAGGTGACGCCGTACTCGTAGGGCCGCGCCTCCTCCTTGGAGTGGCTGAAGGGCAGCGCGCGCCCGGTGCGCGAGGTGTCCGGCGTGCCGGAGGCGGCGGACGGCATCAGCTGGAAGGTCTGCCGGTCACCCATCCAGGGGCTCGGCTCGTGGCTGAGGCCGATCGCCTGCATCTCGGGAAGGTTGTCCGCGTTGTTGGTGCTGGCGTAGTTGTAGAGCCAGCTCGTGGAGCCGGCGTCGGTCTCCGGCGTCCAGAAGTTGAAGCCGTTGGGCACCGCGGTCGCGGGGAAGTTGTTGCCGCGCGAGAAGCTGCCGCTGGAGTTCGTGCCCCTGGTGGTCAGCGCGTAGTCCGCGAGGTGGGCCTTCGGCCTGGCGGGCTGCTTGACGGCGAGGCCGATGTCGTCCACCCAGCCCTGGAACTTCTGCGGCCCCTTCGGCGCGTCGTACGCCACCAGGATCCGGTCCACGGTCTTTCCCGCGGCGACGTCACCGATGCGGGAGACCCGGTGGTTCCACTGGTTGACGTACAGGGACTTGGAGGCGCCCTGTGCGCGCGGGGAGACGCCGAAGCCGTTCTGGTCGACGGCGCCGAGGTCGCTGAGGTACGTGCCGTCGGTGAAGGCGAGGTCGACGGAGACGTTGGTGGCCTGGTAGCTGAGGTCGCCGCCGGGCATCGCCGGGAAGATCTCGTAGGACAGCTGCGTGTCGCGGCGCACGGCCACGTTCACGTCGAAGACCTTGTTGTACGAGTAGCCGCGGCCCTTCGCGGTCTGCGTACCTGCGTAGCGCAGCGCCTTCTTGCCCGAGAAGCCCATGCCGACCTTGGCGGTCGGCGAGGACGTCGGCCCGCTGTCGACGCGGGTCAGCATCTGCGGGGGCGGCGGCGAGTCCTTGGCGCCGGAGACCAGCTGCAGGCCGGCGAGCTGCGTGGCGTCCGTGGCTCCGTTGTTGGCGGTGACCTCGAGGCGGTAGTGCGCGTAAGCGGGCTGCGAAGCGCCGAGGTCGTAGTTCTTGAGCTGGAACCTGGCGGAGAAGGACTGGTCGCTCTGCGTGTCGAGGGTCTTCCAGTCCTTGCCGTCCGTGGACCCTTCCAGCTTCCAGGACTTCGGGTCGCGCTCCGCGTGGTCGTTGGCGGACGTCATCGCGTAGCCGGTGAGGGCGACGGGGGCGTCCATGTCGTAGGTGACCCAGGCGGTGGGGGTGAACGCCAGCCACTTGGTGGCGGAGTCGCCGTCCGTCAGGTTGCGTGCCACCTCACCGCCGCCGGTGTTCTCGTCGCTGGCGGCGATCGAGGTCACGTGGTCGTTGGTATTGCCGGGGACACCGCTGTTGTACTTGCCGTCGACGCCGGAGACCCGCGGCGCGCCGCCGCTCCCCGTCTCCGCCGTGTCCGTCCAGGTGGGAGCGGGGTCGCTCGCCTCGAACGAGGAGCTGAAGGACGTGTTCGCGTGGTGCCTGCCCGCCGCCGAGGCGGAGGCGGCGAGAGCCGAGCCCTGGGCCGAGGCCACGAGAGCCAGAGCCGCCAGGCCGACGGTCAGGGACCGCCTGCGTCTTGGCCGGCGGCTGGGGGGATGCGGGTGCTGCATGCGTACGCTCCCATGAGGGTGGTCAGATACTGGACAACGTTGTCAGGTTCCTGCCGGGTCACGTTATCCGGGGAACTGTGGGGACCGTCAAGGGTGTTGCCGAGGTTACTCACGGGTGGTCAGGCGGCCCTCGCCCACAGCGCCCGGAGTGCCCGAGGACCCCGGGGCCGCGCGTTGTCGTCGGCGAGAGCGTTCATTAGAGTGAACGAAACGTGTGCGTTATAGCGAACGCTTGGAGGGGTGCAACGGTGAGCGCTGACCCCCGCGAGAGTTCCGTGCGGGACCTCCTGGCCGCCAACCTGAAGGCCGCGCGGGCCAGGCAGAACATGTCGCTCTCCCGGCTCGCCCGGCTCTCGGGCCTCAGCAAGGCGACACTCTCCCAACTGGAGTCGGGGGCGGGCAACCCCACGATCGAAACCGTTTCCAGCCTCGCGCGCGCCCTCGGTGAACCCCTCACGCACCTGCTCGAACCGCCCGCCCGCCGTGGCATGGCCGTGGTCAGGGCCGCCGAGTTGACGCCGCTCACCGGCGAGGGCGCGTGCCTGCGCCAGTACGGCAGGATCGAGAGCGGCGGGCTCGTCTGCGACCTCTACGAACAGCGGATCGGTGCGGGGGAGCGGCAGGAGTGCCCCGTGCGCGAGGGGACCGAGCACGCGGTGGTCCAGGCAGGCCGCCTCGACCTGTTCGTGGACGGGTACCGCGTCGGCCTCGGCCCCGGCGACTACGTGTCGTTCGACGCCGCCCTCCCGCACGGCTACGCCGCTCCTGACGGGCCGGTGCGGTCCGTGCTCCTCGTCAACCACCGTGCGGGCGGCCGCGGTGCAACCGCAACCTCCGCCGATGGCCGATCGGCGTCCATGAACTCCCTTCGGTGAGACCATTGACACCCCTCAGGAAGTGCCCTTAGTTTCTGGGTGTTCGCTGTATGGAACGTGGATGGTTCGGTTCCATGTGCGGCATCGCGTGCGGGGGAGAACCGGTCTCCGCCACGGCAGCCCCCGAAGGACCACTGCACCGAAGGGCGGATCCGGCATGAACGAATCACTCCCCACCGCACCTGCCCGCCTGCCGCGGCTGGGCGAACTCCCCCCGTTCGTGGAGCTGATGAGTGCGGGCTGGGCGGACGCCGACCGCACGCCCCGCCTGGTGCCCGGCGCCGTGGCAGCGGCCGCCGCCCACCGGGAGCTGCTCAGCGCGCTCCACCCGGGCAGGGCACTCGTGGTGGGATCGGGCACCGCCCCGGTCCGCAGCAACGACACGTACTACGACTTCCGGCCGGACAGCGACTTCCTGTGGCTGACCGGCGTGCCCGTGGAGCGCGCGGTCCTGGTGCTCACCCCGGCGGGCGCCGGCCACGACGCCGTGCTGTACCTGCCGGAGCCCGCACGCCCCGGCGGCCACGCGTTCTTCACCGACGCGGCGCGCGGCGAACTGTGGGCAGGACCCGTGCCCGGCGCCGCCGACTGGCGGGAGGCGCTCGGCATCGACGTGCGCGACACGGACGGACTCGGCGCCGCACTCGGCCGGCTCCGCGACCCGCTCGTCGCCGGGAGGCCCGACCGGGACACGCTCGCCGCACACGGCCTCGCACCGTCGGGCGAGCTCGCCCGTACGCTCGCCGACCTGCGGATGATCAAGGACGACTGGGAGATCGAGCGGCTGCGCGAGGCCGTAGACCGTACCGTCGAGGGGTTCGCGGCCGTCACCGCCGAGATACCCACCGCCGTGCGGGGCGGCGGCGAACGCTGGCTGCAGGGCACCTTCGACCGCCATGCGCGCACCGTCGGCAACGGCCCGGGCTACGCCACCATCGTCGGCAGCGGCAAGCACGCGCCCACCCTCCACTGGGTGCGCTGCGACGGCCCGGTGGCCGAGGACGACCTCCTCCTGCTCGACATGGGCGTGGAGACGCGCAGCCACTACACAGCCGACGTCACCCGGACCTTCCCCGCCGGGGGCACCTTCACGCCGGTCCAGCGCCAGGTGCACGACCTCGTGGAGCGAGCGCACCGCGCGGGCCTCGCCGCCGTGGGCCCCGGCCGCCCCTTCACCGACTTCCACCACGCCTCGATGGAGGTGATCGCGCGCGGTCTTGACGACTGGGGGCTGCTCCCGGTCTCCGTCGACGAGGCGCTCGGCGACCGGGGCCAGCACCACCGCCGCTACCTCATCTGCGGCATCGGCCACCACCTCGGCCTCGATGTCCACGACTGCGCACGCTCCACCTACGAGGCCTACCACGGCAGGACGATGGCGCCCGGCATGGTCCTGACCGTCGAGCCCGGCCTCTACTTCCACGCCCACGACCTCACCGTCCCGCCGGAGTTGCGCGGAATCGGGGTGCGCATCGAGGACGACGTCCTCGTCACCGCCGACGGCTCGGACGTCCTGTCCGGCGCGCTGCCGCTCGACGCGCACGGCCTGGAGCGCTGGATGCGGGCCCCCCAGTCCCCCTAGCCGTTCTCAGGCCCAAGCGCCGCACGTCCCAAGCGCCGCACGTCCCCCTGTGCCCGCTGCCCCTCCGCCGCACCGTCCCCTCCGCCCACGCGCAACCCATCGAGGACCCATGCGCCCACGTACTCTCGCCGCCGGAGCCGTCGCGGCCGCGGCGGCACTCCTGCTGACCGCATGCTCCACACCCGGCGGCGGCGCCGTCGCAGGCGCCGGCTCCGACACGCTCGTCGTCTCCACACCCACCGAGCCCGACAGCCTCGACCCGACGTTCGCCGACACCTTCGCCGCGAGAATGGTGTTCACCAGCTTCTGCGAGAAACTCTACGACGTCGACTCCCACCTCAAGATCGTGCCGCAACTCGCCGCCGGCATGCCGAAGATGTCCGACGGCGGCAGGACGATGGACATCCCGTTGCGCAAGGGCATCAGGTTCAACGACGGCACACCGCTGAACGCGGCCGCCGTCAGGACCACACTCGTCCGCGACCTGACGATGAAGGCCTCCGCCCGCGCCGGCGAGCTGAACGCGGTCTCCCGGGTCGAGGTGAAGGACCCGTACACCGTGCGGCTCGTGCTCAAACACCCCTCGGCCCCGCTGCTCTCCCAACTCGCCGACCGATCCGGACTCGTGATGTCGCCCACGGCGCTGAAGAAACTCGGCGCCAAGTTCGGCACGGCTCCGGTGTGCGTGGGCCCCTTCTCCTTCAAGAGCCGCGTCTCGGGCAACGAGATCTCCTTCGCCAAGTCGCCCTACTACTACGATCGCGCCAAGGTGCGTCTTCGCGGCATCGTCTACCGGTTCATCAACAACTCCAGCGTGGCCACCGCGAACCTGGAGTCGGGCGACGTCCAGGCCGCCGAGCACCTCGACGCGAGCGACGCCCTCAACCTGGAGAACGAGGGCCGCGAGAAGGTGCTGCACTCCGACACCATCGCCTACCAGTCGATCTCCATCAACGTGCGCAAGAATGCGAAGACCGCGCTCAGCCACTCCTCCGACCTGCGCAAGGCCTTCGAGATGAGCATCAACAGAAAGGCGCTCAACCAGGCGGTGTGGAACGGGCAGATGGTCCCGGACTGCGGCCCCCTGCCGGTGCAGAGCCCCCTGCGCACCGCCCCCCACTGCACCCCCTTCGACCCGGGGGCCGCGCGCGCCCTGGTCAGGAAGTCCGGTGTGAAGACCCCCGTCCCCGTCCAGCTGATGGTGCCCACGGGAGCCGCCAGCCAGCGCGAGGCGCAGGTCATCCAGTCCATGGCCGAGGACGTCGGCTTCAAGGTCAACGTGCGCCCGATCGACCTCGTCTCCGGGCTCGACCTCGCGCGCAAGGGCCAGTTCGACACGTTCCTCGAAGGGTGGTCGGGACGCGTCGACCCCGACGGCGACACCAACGACATCATCACCACGGGCGGTTCGAACAACTTCTCCGGAGCGGCCGACAAGACCGTCGACCGGCTGATCGCCCAGGCCGCGCAGACGAACGACAGCAGGAAGCGGGCCGAGCTCTACGCCGCCGCGGTACGCCGGGTGGGCCAGAACCGGTCCCTGCTCTACCTCTACCACGACCGCTGGTTCGTCGGCACCAGCGACGAACTGCACGGCGTCGTCTACCCGCCGGACGGTATCCCCCGGTTCAAGACCGCCTACCTGTCCCGCTGACCTGCCTCCATCCCAGGAAGATCCGCATGTCTCATGATTGAGTTCATACTCCGTCGCACAGGCGCCGCCGTGATCACGCTCTTCCTCGCCAGCATCGCGGTGTTCCTCGGGGTGCGTGCCCTGCCGGGCGACCCGGCCACCGTGCTCGCGGGGGAGAGCCCCACACCACAGGTGGTCGCCGCGATCCGCAAGCAGTTCGGGCTCGACCAGCCGCTGCCGGTCCAGTACCTCCACTACATGGGGCAGGCGCTGCAGGGCAACCTCGGCTCCTCCACCCAGGACAAGGCGCCCGTCACCCAGGTGCTCGGCGAACGCCTCCCCGTCACGCTCGAACTCACCTTCCTCGCCATCCTCGTCGGCGTCCTCGTCGGTGTGCTCGCCGGCATCGTCTCCGCGGTGCGCAGGGGCACGGCACTCGACTACGCGGCCAACGGATTCGGCCTGTTCGGACTGTCCGTACCCCACTTCTGGCTCGGACTGCTCGGCATCGTCGTGTTCTCCGTGCACTGGCACATCCTGCCCGCCTCCGGCTTCGTCGGGCTCGCGGACGATCCCGTCGGCAACCTCGAACGCATGGTGATGCCCGTCCTCGTGCTCGGCCTCGGCCTCGCCGCCGTCGTGATGCGGCAGACCCGCTCGTCCCTGCTCAGCCAGCTCGGGGCCGACTACGTGCGCACCGCACGGTCCAAGGGGCTCTCGCGCGGCCAGCAGATCAGGCACGCGCTGCGCAACAGCCTCACCACCGTCACCACCGTCGTCGGCCTCCAACTCGCCGGGCTCATCAGCGGCGCCGTCATCACCGAGCAGATCTTCGTCATCCCCGGCTTCGGCAAGCTCATCGTCGACGGGGTCTCCTCACGCAACTACCCCGTCATCCAGGGCGCCGTCCTGGTCACCGTCGCCGGCTACGTGGTCATCAACCTCCTCGTGGACGTCGCGTACGCCTACCTCGATCCACGCCTGCGCATGGCTGGAGGCACGCAGTGAACGAAACAGCCGTCGACGAGACGGGCCTCACCGCCGACCCGGCCGCGGGTGCCGAGGCGGCAGCCCCGAACACCGGATGGCGGCGCAGCCTGCACAGGCTGCTGGGCCGCAGGATGGCCGTCATCGGCGCGGTCATGGTCGTCGTCTTCCTCGGCGTCGCGCTCATCGGGCCGTTCGTCGCGGGCAGTTCGACCAGGCTCGGCCTGACGGACATCCTCGCGGGGCCGTCGGGCGCGCACTGGCTCGGCACCGACGACCTCGGCCGAGACGTGGTCGCCCGCATCTGCAACGGCGCGCGCGTGTCGCTGCTCGCCGGCGTGGTGTCCTCCGCGCTCGCCATGGCCGTGGGGGTGCCGCTCGGCCTCGCCGCCGGCTACTTCAGGGGCTGGACCGACTCCGTGCTCATGCGGATCAACGACGTCGTCCTGTCGTTCCCGTACCTGATCTTCGCCGTGGGAATGGCGGCCATACTGGGCCCGTCCCTGCACAACGTGATCATCGCGCTCGCGGTCGCCGAGGTCCCGTCCGTCATCCGCGTCGTCCGCGGCGAGACGCTTGTGCTCAGGCAGCAGGACTTCGTCCAGGCAGCCGTCGCGGACGGCACGCGCGACCTGGCGATCATGTGGCGGTCCATCCTGCCGAACATGACGAACACACTGATCGTGAAGGCCACCGTGGCCATCCCCGCCGGAATACTCGGCGAGGCGGCGCTCAGCTTCCTCGGCCTCGGCGTCCAGCCGCCCCAGGCCTCCTGGGGCGTCATGCTGACGAGCGCCCAGCAGTTCCTCGCGCAGGACCCGCTGCTCGCCGTCTTCCCGGGCGTCGCCATCGCCCTCACCACGCTCGGCTTCAACCTCCTCGGTGACGGCCTGCGCGACGTGCTCGACCCCAGGGAGCTGTGATGCCACTCCTCGAAGTGACGGACCTGCGGGTCCAGTACCGGACGGAGGACGGCCCCGTCCACGCCACGAAGGACGTGTCCTTCTCACTGGAGCGCGGCGAGATACTCGCGCTCGTCGGAGAGTCGGGATGCGGGAAGACCGCCACGGCCATGGCCGTGCCGCGGCTGCTCGACGGCGGCAACGCGACGATCGGCGGCAGGGTCGTCCTCGACGGCACCGACCTGACGCGGCTGCCGGAGAAGCGCATGCAGGACATCAGGGGCAAGGACATCTCCGTCGTCTTCCAGGAGCCCATGACATCCCTCAACCCCGCCTACACCATCGGCAAGCAGATCGGCGAGGTCATCAGGCGCCACACCGACATGAACCGCGCGCAGGTGCGCGAACGCGTCGTGGAGCTGCTGGAACTCGTCGGCATGCCCGACGCCCGGCGGCGGCTCGGCGCCTACCCGCACGAGCTCTCCGGCGGCATGCGGCAGCGCGTGATGATCGCCACCGCCGTCGCCTGCGACCCCAAGGTCCTCATCGCCGACGAGCCGACCACCGCGCTCGACGTGACCATCCAGGCCGCCGTGCTCGACATCATCCGCAGGCTGCGCGAGGAACTCGGCACGGCCGTCATCCTCATCACCCACGACCTCGGTGTCGTCGCGGAGGTCGCCGACCACGTCGTCGTGATGTACTCGGGGCGCCACGTCGAGCACGCGCCCACCGCGGCCCTCTTCGACAAGCCGCAACACCCCTACACGCTCGGCCTGATGGACGCACTGCCCGCACGCGCCGCGCGCCGCGGCGGCCGACGCCGGCTCACCGAGATCCCCGGCATGGTGCCGCCGCCCACCACCGACCCCGACGCCTGCCAGTTCGCGCCGCGCTGCGCGCGCGCCGACGCGGGATGCACGGCGAGGCGGCCCGCACTGAGCCGGGTCGACGACGGCCACCTGGTCGCCTGCTACCACCCGGGCCCTGGAGGGACCGCATGAACGACACACCAGAGCGCACAGGCGCCGCGGCACAGCCACCCGGCCCCGGCGCACCCGCGGCCGACGCCCCGGTACTCGACGTGCGCGGGCTGGTCAAGCACTACTCCGGCAGATCGCGTGCCGCCCGCAGGAACGGCCCGATCCGCGCCGTCGACGGCGTCGACCTGCGCATCGGCAGGGGAGAGGTGCTCGGCCTCGTCGGCGAGTCGGGCAGCGGCAAGTCCACCGTCGGCAAGTGCGTCGCACGCCTCACCGAACCCACCGAGGGCCGCATCGAACTGCTCGGCCGCGACATCTCCACCATCAACCGCCGCGCGATGCGGTCCCTGCGGCGCGACGTCCATGTCGTCTTCCAGGACGCCTACTCCTCGCTCGACCCCCGGATGAAGATCGGCGACATCGTGGGCGGGCCGCTGCGCCAGCACGGCGAGGGCGACACGGCGCAGCGCCGCCGCAGGGCCCTCGACATGCTCGAACGCGTGGGCTTCCGTGCCCGGATGGCCACGCGCTTCCCGCACGAGCTCTCCGGCGGCCAGCGCCAGCGCGTCGCGCTCGCCCGCGCACTCGTCATGGCGCCACGGCTCGTCGTCGCCGACGAACCGGTCTCCGCGCTCGACGTGTCCGTCCAGGCGTCCATCCTCAACCTGCTCCTCGACCTGCAGTCCGACATGGGCTTCTCCTGCCTGTTCATCACCCACGACCTGTCCGTCGTCGAGTTCATCAGCGATCGCATCGCCGTCATGTACCTCGGCAGGATCGTCGAGACGGCGACCCGCGAAGAGCTCTTCGCGCACCCCCAGCACCCCTACACGCAGGCGCTGCTGTCCGCGGCGCCCGTACCCGACCCGCACACCACCAGGGCAGCCGGACGTGTCGTCCTGCGAGGCGACCTGCCCAGCCAGTCCACCCGCATTCCCGGCTGCCCCTTCCACCCCCGCTGCCCCGTCGCCGTGGACCGCTGCCGCACCGAGGTGCCCCCGCTCGCCGGTGTCACCCGCGCCGACCACCCCGTCTCCTGCCACCTCGTGGACCCGGCGACCGGCGGACCCGACATCACCCAGGGAAGGAACGGCGTTGTTCACCACACGTCCTGAACTCGTCGGCGACTTCGGCATGGTCGCCTCCACCCACTGGCTCGCCTCCGCCACCGGCATGAGCGTGCTGGAGCGCGGCGGCAACGCCGCCGACGCCGCCGTCGCCGCGGGTTTCGTCCTCCAGGTCGTGGAGCCGCACCTCAACGGCCCCGGCGGCGACGTGCCGATCCTGCTGTGGGACCCGAAGGACGAGAAGGTCTCCGTGGTCTGCGGGCAGGGCGTCGCGCCCGCCGCCGCGACCGGCGAGGCCCTGAGCGCCCTCGGGCTCGACGTCGTGCCGGGCACCGGCTTCCTGCCCAACGTCGTGCCCGGCTCCTTCGGCGCCTGGCTGCTCCTGCTGGAGCGCTGGGGCACCTGGTCCGTGGCGGACGTACTCGCGCCCGCCATCCGCTACGCGGACAAGGGCCACCCGCTGCTCGGGCGGGTCTCCTCGGCACTGGAGACCGTGGCGGACATGTTCCGCACCCACTGGCCCACCTCGGCCGCCACCTGGCTGCCCGGCGGCACGGTGCCGCGCGCCGGCAGCCGCTTCACCAACCCCGTGCTCGCCGCCACCTACCGGCGCGTCGTGGACGAGTCCGAGGCCGCGGGCGGCAGCCGCGAGCACCGCATCAGGGCCGCGCGCGACGCCTGGTACCGCGGCTTCGTCGCCGAGGCGATCGGCGCGTACTGCCGGACCACTGAGGTGATGGACACCTCCGGCACCCCGCACCGCGGCCTGCTGACCGCGGACGACCTCGCCGCGTGGCACCCCACCGTCGAGGACCCCGTCACCTTCGACTACCACGGCCACACCGTCTGCAAGACGGGACCGTGGGGCCAGGGGCCCGTCTTCCTCCAGCAACTCGCCCTGCTCGACGGGTACGACCTGACCGCCATGGGCGCCGGCTCGGCCGACTGGGTGCACACCGTCGTGGAGGCCGGGAAACTCGCCTTCGCCGACCGCGAGGCCTGGTACGGAGACCCGCGCTTCACCGACGTCCCCGTCACCGCGCTGCTCAGCCCCGGCTACAACGAGGAGCGCGCGAAGCTCATCGGCGACGGTGCGTCCCTCGAACTGCGGCCAGGAGCCCCCGACGGCCGCGCGCCACGGCTGCCGCACTACCCGGGCGCCCAGGACGGCGCCGGCGCCGGCACCGCGCGCGGGGCCGCCGCCGGCGCGGGGGAGCCCACCGTCGACGCGTCGGGCGAGGTGCGCGGCGACACCTGCCACCTCGACGTCGCCGACAGCAGCGGCATGATGATCTCCGCGACGCCGAGCGGCGGCTGGCTGCAGTCCTCGCCCACCGTGCCGGGGCTCGGCTTCTGCCTCTCCACCCGCGGCCAGATGTTCTGGGTCGAGCAGGGGCTGGCGAACTCGCTGCGTCCCGGCGCGCGCCCCCGTACGACGCTCACACCGTCCTTCGCCCTCAAGGACGGCAGGCCCTGGCTGGCGTTCGGCACGCCGGGCGGCGACTTCCAGGACCAGTGGACGCTGCACTTCTTCCTCAACGTCGTGCACGGCGGCATGAACCTCCAGGAGGCCATCGACTTCCCGGAGTTCCACACCACCCACATGCCCAACTCGTTCTACCCGCGCGACGCCCACCCGGGACACGTCCTGCTGGAGGACCGCCACGACCCGGAGGCGGTCGCCGAGCTGCGCAGGCGAGGACATATCGTGACGACCGGGGACGGCTGGTCCCTGGGCCATGTCAGCGCCGTCGCGCGCGAGGACGGCTGGCTGAGGGCCGCGGCCAACCCCCGCGGCATGCAGGGCTACGCGGTAGGAAGGTAGAAGAGCAGATGATCACGGCCGAGTACACGCTGCCGGGCATCCACGTACGGGACCACCGGGTGGACGTGCCGCTCGACTGGGCCGTACCGGACGGCCCGGCCATCGCGGTGTTCGCCAGGGAGCTCGTCGATCCGGAGCGCCGGCGCGAAGACCTGCCGTACCTGACCTACCTCCAGGGCGGCCCCGGCGGGAAGTCGCCGCGCCCGACGGCCAGGAGCGGGTGGATCGGCGAGGCCCTGAAGACCCACCGGGTGGTCCTGCTCGACCAGCGGGGCACCGGCCGCAGCACGCCCGTCGACGGGTCCGTGATGGCCGCACTCGGCACGGCCGAGGCGGGCGCCGCGTACCTGTCCCACTTCCTCGCGCCCTCGATCGTCGCCGACGCGGAGCACCTGCGGAAGACCGTGTTCGCAGGCCGGCCCTGGACGACGCTCGGCCAGAGCTACGGCGGCTTCCTGACGCTGTGCTACCTGTCCCAGGCCCCGGAGGGGCTGCACGCGTGCCTGGTGACCGGCGGTCTCGCCTCCGTGACACAGGACGCCTCGGCCGTCTACCGGCACACGTACCCGCGGGCCGAGGCGAAGAACCGGATCTACCGCGAGCGCTACCCGCACGACGTGGACGTGGTCGCACGGGTCGCCGACCGCGTCGCGGCCGGCGACGTGGTCCTGCCGGACGGCGACGTCCTGACGGTACGGCGGCTCCAGACGCTGGGCTTCGACTTCGGCATGAAGCCAGGCTTCGAGCGGATGCACTGGCTGTTCGACGAGGCGTTCGCCGAAGGGCCCGTGGCGGGGGAGCGGCTGACGGACACGTTCCTCGCCGGTGTCAGGGACCGCACGGCCTTCCACACCAACCCGCTGTACGCCGCGCTCCAGGAGACGATCTACGCCGGCGGCGCGGGGGCCACCGCCTGGGCGGCGGAGCGCGAACGCGCGGCCCGGACGCAGTTCGGCGAGGACGTCCGGCCGCTGCTGTTCACGGGCGAGATGGTCTATCCCTGGATGTTCGAGGAGATCAGGGCGCTGCGGCCGTTCCGTCCGGCCGTGGAACTGCTGGCCGCGCGCGACGAGTGGCCCCGCCTCTACGACCTGGACCGACTGGCCGCGAACGAGGTGCCGCTTGCGGCCGCGGTCTACTTCGACGACATGTACGTCGACTCGGGACTCCAGCTGGAGACCGCGTCCAGGGTCGGCAACGCGCACGCCTGGGTGACCAACGAGTACGAGCACGACGGCCTCCACGAGGACGTCCGCGTCTTCTCCCACCTGCGCGGCATGCTCAAGGACAAGGGCCTGTTCGGCACCGGCTGAGCGCCGCGCCGCGCCGCCCCCGCCCCGGTCGCGCGCAGGGGCGGCGCGGGGGCGGCGCGCGTCAGGCCGCGGAGCCGAGCGGCCCCGCGCCGTGCGCGTCGCGGTGGATCGGTGAACTCACGCCGGTCAGCGGGGCACCCGTGCCGCCCCTGGCCGCCGCCACGATCTCCGACGCGATGGACAGCGCCGTCTCCTCGGGCGAACGGGCGCCCAGGTCGAGGCCGATCGGCGAACGCAGCCCGGCCAGCTCCCGCTCGCTCAGCCCCGCCTCCCGCAACCGCCGCGAGCGGTCCTCGTGCGTGCGGCGCGACCCCATCGCGCCGATGAACGCGACCGGCAGCCTCAGTGCCACTTCCAGCAGCGGGACGTCGAACTTCGCATCGTGCGTCAGTACGCACAGCACGGTGCGGCCGTCCGTCTCCGTACCCGCCAGATAGCGGTGCGGCCACTCGACGACGATCTCGTCCGCGTCGGGGAAGCGCTGCCTGGTGGCGAAGACGGGGCGCGCGTCGCACACCGTCACGTGGTACCCGAGGAACTTCCCCATGCGGGCCAGTGCCGCCGCGAAGTCCACGGCCCCGAAGACGATCATGCGCGGGGGCGGCACGCTCGACTCCACCAGCAGCGTGACGGGCCGGCCGCAGTACGAACCGTCCGCGCCGACCACGACCGTGCCCGTGCGGCCGGCCGCCAGCATGGCGCGCGCCTCGCCCTCGGCCGTACGGTCGAGCTCCGGGTGACCGCCGAGCGATCCCCGCGACGCCTGCCCGGGGCCGACGAGCATCGCCGCGCCCATCAGCTCCTCGGGCCCGTCCGCCACACGCACGAGCGCCGCCGTGTCCCCGCGCACCACGGCCGAGAGCCCGGCCGCGAACACCGCCGCGCCCGCCGTGCCGGGCGCCACCGGCGTCACGAGGACGTCGATCACGCCGCCGCACGTAAGACCCACCGCGAAGGCGTCGTCGTCGCTGTAGCCGAACCGTTCCAGCACGCTGCGGCCACTGTCCAGCGCCTGCTCGCACAGCTCGTACACGGCGCCCTCGACGCATCCGCCCGACACCGAGCCGATCACGGCGCCCTCGCTGTCCACGGCGAGGGCGGCGCCCGGCTGCCGCGGGGCGCTGCCGCCGACCGCCACGACGGTGGCCACGGCGAACGTCCGGCCCTGTGAAATCCACCGGTCGAGCTCGCCGGCGATGTCCAGCATGGTGATCTCCGTAAGGTGTTGAGCGGCCAGGAAGGCCGGAGGGCCGGAGGGCCGCCGGGGCGCCCCTCCGGCCGGGGGCGGTCAGCCGCGCTCGGCGGCCGCCGCAGCGAGTACCCGGTCGGGCCTGATCGGAAGCTGCCTGTGGCGCACGCCCGTCGCGTGCCACACCGCGTTCGCGACGGCCGCCGCCGCTCCCACGATGCCGATCTCCCCGAGCCCCTTGATGCCGGTCGGATCGTGCGGGTCGACCTCGTTCACCCAGTCCGCCTCGATCAGCGGGACGTCGGCGTTCGCGGCGATGTGGTACCCGGCCAGGTCACCGCCCACCAGGCCGCCGGACGCCGGGTCCCTGTGGGCCTCCTCGTGCAGCGCCATGGACAGCCCCCACACCATCCCGCCGACCAGCTGGCTGCGCGCCGTGAGCGGGTTCACCACGCGGCCCGCGGCGAACATGCCCAGCATGCGCCGCACCCGCACCTCGCCCGTGGCGATGTCGACGGCGGCCTCCGCGAACTGCGCGCCGAACGAGTGCCGCTCCAGGTTCGCCAGCCCGCGGACGGCGTCCAGGGAGTTGCCGCGCACGGTGATCCCGTCGGACGGAATCTCCATGCCCGGCACCAGCACCGCCCGCAGTTCGGCGACCGCCGCGACGATCGCGTGTGCCCAGGACCTGGTGCCGGTCGAGCCGCCCGCGAGCATCGCCTGACCGAAGTCGCTGTCCGCGATGCGCATGCGGATCCGGCCGACCGGGACCTCCAGCGCGTCGGCCGCGATCTGCACCAGCGCGGTCCGCGCCCCCGTGCCGATGTCGGCCGCGGTGATCCGCACGGTGAAGTCGCCGCCGGCCTCGGCCGTCACGGACGCGGTCGACGGGACGACACCGGCCGTGTAGGTCGCGGCCGCCACGCCCGTGCCGAGCAGCCAGCGGCCTTCCCTGCGCACGGCGGGCCGCGGGTCGCGCTCCCCCCAGCCGAACCTGCGGGCGCCCTCCTCGAAGCACGCGACCGTCGACCTGCTGCTGAACGGCAGCCCCGAGACCGGCCCGACGGCCGGCTCGTTGCGGATCCGCAGCGCGACCGGGTCGACGCCGCACCGCTGCGCCAGCTCGTCCATCGCCGATTCGACGGCGAAGGAACCGGGCGCCTCGCCGGGCGCGCGCATCCAGCGCGGAGTGGGCACGTCGAGCGGCACCACCCGGTTCACGGTGTGGTGTGCGTCCGCCCCGTACAGCACCCGGCTGATGGCCGCGCTCGTCTCCACGTACTCCATGACCCGCGACGTGTAGCTGGACGCCTGGTGGTCGAGGGCGCGCAGCCGGCCGTCCGCGTCCGCGCCGAGGCGCATCCGCTGCGCCGTCGCGGGGCGGTGGCCGACCAGTGAGAACACCTGGCGGCGCGTCATGACGACCCGCACAGGACGGTGGACGACCGTCGCGGCCATCGCCGCGAGCACGGAATGGGGGCGCACAAGGCCCTTGGACCCGAATCCGCCGCCGACGTGCTCGGAGACCACGCGCACCGAGGACGGGTCGAGGGAGAGGAGCGCCGCGAGGTCCTGCGCCGTGGCGAAGGCGCCCTGCGTGGTGTCGATCACCTCGAGGCGGCCGTCCTCCCAGCGCGCGATCGCCCCGTGCGGCTCCATGGCGTTGTGGTGCTCCTCGGGCGTGGTGTACCACTCGTCCACCACGACAGCGGACGCGGCGAGTTCCGCCTCCAGATCGCCCTTGGAAGTCTCCGAGGAATCGTCCCCGGGGGTGTAGGTGTCCGGGTGTTCCGCCCGGAACACCGTGTCGTGCGGCTCCTGCTCGTAGTGCACGACGAGCGACTCCGCGGCCTCCCTGGCCACTTCCGGCGTCTCGGCCACGACCAGCGCGACCGGCCAGCCGACGTGCGGCACGCGGTCGTCCTGGAGCACCTGAACGGTCGGGTCCGGGCCGAAGAAGCCGGAGGCCCTCTCCAGGCGCGGCGCGTTCTCGTGGTGCAGCACCGCGAGCACGCCGGGCATCGCCTCGACGGGCGCGCTGTCGATGCCGGTGATCCGGCCGCGTGCCACGGTGGACAGCACCAGCCAGCCGTGGGCGAGCTCGGTGAAGTGGTGCTCGGCCGCGTACCGGGCCGCGCCCGTCACCTTGTCGAGGCCCTCCACCCGGGTGTGCGCGACGCCGACGGCCCCCGCCAGCCTGGTCGCCTCGGTCGTCGTGGTCATCGGGCGCTCTCCTCGGCGAGTCGGGTCAGCTCGGACACGATGAGGTTCCGTGTCAACGTCACCTTGTACGCGTTGTCCGCCAGCGGCTTCGCGGCGGCCAGTTCGGCGTCCGCCGCCGCGGCGAACGCGTCCGCCGTCGCGGGTCCGCCCGTCAGCGCGCGCTCCGCCGCACGCGCCCGCCAGGGCCTGGACGCGACCGCCCCGAGGGCGAGCCGCACCTCCTCGACCACACCGTTCCGCACGGCGAGCGCGGCGGCGACGGAGCCGATGGCGAACGCGTACGAGGCGCGCTCCCTGACCTTGCGGTAGTGGGAGAGCGCCGCGACCGGCGCGGGCCCCACGGTCACGTGCGTGATCAGCGCGCCCGGCGGCAGCGCGGTCTCCAGGTGCGGGGTGCCGCCGACGGGCAGGTAGAAGCCGTCGAGCGGCAGTTCACCCGGCCCGTCCACCGTCTCGTAGGAGACGACGGCGTCCAGCGCGGTGAGCGGGACCGCCATGTCCGACGGGTGGGTGGCCACGCAGTGCTCCGAGGCGCCCAGGATCGCGTGGTTGTGGTGCTCCCCGGCGATCGCGGGGCAACCGCTGCCCGGCACGCGCTTGTTGCAGTCCTTGCTCGTGTCGGTGAAGTATCCGCACCGGGTGCGCTGCAGCAGGTTCCCCCCGACCGTCGCCATGTTGCGCAGCTGTCCTGACGCGCCGGCCAGCAGGGCCTCGGCCAGCATCGGGTAGCGCCGCCGCACCTCGGGGTGGACGGCGAGGTCGCTGTTGGTGACGGTGGCGCCGATGCGAAGCCCGCCGTCGTGCGTGGCCTCGATGCGGTCGAGCGGCAGCTCGCGCACGTCGACGAGCAGCGCGGGCCGCTCCACGCCCGACTTCATCAGGTCGACGAGGTTCGTACCGCCGCCCAGGTACGACGTGCCGCCGTCCGCGCCGCGCAGCGCGACGGCCGCCGAGACGTCCGTGGCGCGCTCGTAGCCGAACTCCCTCATGCCGTCACCGCCGTGCCCGCCTCGGCGCCGGCGAGGTCCTCGCCCTGCGCGGTCTTGCCCTGCGCGGCCTCGGCCGCACGCGCCACCGCCTGGACGATCGACACGTACGCGCCGCAGCGGCACAGGTTGCCGCTCATCCGCTCCCGGATCTCGTCCGCGTCGAGCGGTGGGGGACCGGCCTCGGGCCGCACGTCCTCGGTGGCCGCGCTCGGCCAGCCGGCCGCGTGCTCCTCGATGACGGCTATCGCCGAGCAGATCTGGCCGGGCGTGCAGTAACCGCACTGGTAGCCGTCCAGCTCGATGAAGGCCTGCTGCACCGGGTGCAGCGTGTCGCCGTCCGCGACGCCCTCGATGGTGGTGACCTCGCGCCCCTCGGCGGCGACGGCGAGCTGGAGGCAGGAGACAGCGCGGCGGCCGTCGAGCACCACCGTGCAGGCGCCGCACTGGCCGTGGTCGCACCCCTTCTTCGAACCGGTCAGCTCCAGATGGTCCCGCAGTGCGTCGAGCAGGGTGGTGCGGTGGTCCACGGGCAGGGTGCGCCGTTCGCCGTTGACGTGCAAGGTGATCGTGCTGGATGTCGCCAGGGCCATGTCCGGCCATCTCCTGAGTACTCGGTGTCGCCCGTGCGTGCGCGGTCTCGTCCGTCCGGCCGGGCGCTGGGGCCGGCGGCCCGCAAACGCGTCACTGAAAGGGACTGTCGACGCAAATGGGTATGGCTTATGGTGGGCGGGCAACCGGACGATGATCCGCTTACCTGAAATTAGCGGACGACTGTCCGCTTAGCAACACCTTTCGACGGGACCCGAGAAGAGGACGCGTGCGCCCGGTGAGAAGCGAGCCGTTGCGCTCGGACGCGCTGCGCAACCGCCGGCGCATCCTTGAGGCCGCCTGGGACGTACTGACCGAGGACCCGGATGCCTCGATCACGTCGATCGCGCGCAAGGCGCACGTCGGGCAGGGCACCTTCTACCGCCATTTCCCCAGCCGCGAGGCGCTCATCCTCGAGGTCTACCGCTACGAGGTCCAGCAGGTCGCCGAGTCCGCGGACCGGCTGCTCGCGACGCGCCCGCCCGAGCGGGCGCTGCGGGAGTGGCTCGACCGCCTCTCCTGCTACGCCATGACCAAGGCCGGCCTCGCCGAGGCCATGCGCAAGGCGACATGCGCCAGGGGGAGCCTGGCGGGAGTGGGCCACGACGCCGTCAGGTCCGCCGTCGAAACGCTCCTCGCGGCCAACCACGAGGCCGGCACGGTCAGCCGGGACATCGGCGCCGACGACCTCATGCTCGCGATCGCGGGCCTGTGGCAGATCGACCCGGCCGGCGACTGGGAGGCCCGCGCCCGGCGGCTGCTCGACCTGGTGGTCGAGGGCCTGCGCGCGAGCGCGCCGCGTGGCCCGGCCTGCGAGACATGCGGCGAGCCCGGCACCCTTGCCGCGGGCGGCCCGCGCCGCGCGGGCCGTGGCGCGGACGCCGGCGAGGCCCGCCGGTGACCCGCGCCGGCGCGTGCCTGACGCGTACCTGGCGCGGGGCGAGCTACCGCGGCGACGGCCGCGAACGGCGGGTGACCCGCGCGCGGCACGCGTCATGAGACCGCTGACCCGCTGCGCACGCCCGTGACGAGACCGCGCGGTCAGTGGCAGATCCCGCGGAGCCGCCTGCGGTGAAACCCACTGGACCCGGACGCTCGCGCCGGGAGACCCTCGGGCATGGAGTTCCTCTGCTACCACCGCGACCGGCCCGGCTCCCTCCCGCTGCGCGAGACGCTGGCGGAAGAGCACTGGTCGTACATGGACCGGTACGCGAAAGAGATGATCGCCCGGGGCCCGACCCTCGCACCCGACGGCGACACACCCACCGGCAGCCTGCACATCCTCGACCTGCCCGGCCCGGCGGCCGCCCGCGCGTTCGCCTTCGACGAGCCGAACCACCAGGCCGGGGTCTACCGCGACGTGCTGCTGCGCCGGTGGCGCAACACGCTGGGGCGCACCATGTGGGACTTCCCCGGCGGCCGCACGGGCGGCAACCGCTACCTGGTCCTCGGCCTCGGCACGGGGCAGGCCGCCGACCTCGCGGTCCCGGCCGGCCGAAACGAACTGATCGCCTACGGGCCACTGCTGTCTGACGACGGCGCCGCCTGGCTGGGCACGGCGGCGCTGCTCCGCGCCCAGGACCCGGACTCCGCACGCGCCGTCCTGACCGCCCGTGACCGGTATGCGGCCATCGAGGTGCACGACTGGCAGTTCGGCGGCCGGCCCTGACCACCCGACACGTCCGCGCCCGGGCGCGTCTTCGAGACCCTCCCGCCGGAGGGCACCAGGGCCGGTAAGCCGGCACCCGGCCCACCAGGGTCAGCTCTCAGCACGTCCCCAGTTTGCGGCGCGACCGGCTCCCCGCGCTGTTCCCCGCCGCGCCGGCCCGTTCAGCGGCCGGCGACAACCGAATGGCCGCCGGTGACCTGCTGACACCGGCCGGACGCCAGCACCGCCACGGCCGGCAGGCCGATCAAGCCGTCGCCGCCGAGTCGCCCGGCCGCCAGCCTGTCGTACGCGGTCTTGACCCGCGCGTACATCCCCGGTGTCTGCTCCGACATCACCCGGCCGATGCCGGCCACCCCACCGGCCGGGCCCGACCACCAGACCTCGGGGTCCTCCCGGTGCGTCCAGGCGAGTTCGCGCCCGGCCACCTCGGCGAGTCCCGCCTGCTCCAGCAGGCCGCACAGGCCTTCCACGGTCCGGGTGAAGCTCATCGGGGCGGGGTAAGAAGGGCGCACCACGCCTGCCTCGTCCATCGCCTGGTTGAACAGTGACATCGCCTCGTTGGCGGTGGCGTGCCAGACCGTCACCGCGAGCCGGCCGCCCGGACGGGCCACCCGGCGCAACTCGGTCAGCGCCGCCCACGGGTCCTCCACGTGATTGACCACGAAGTTGCCCACCACCGCGTCGAACGAGCCGTCCGCGAAGGGCAGTTCAGGGAGCACACCGTGCCGGACCTCCGCCCCGGGCGCGTTCGCGGCCGCCAACTCCACCATGCTCGGCTCGGCGTCCACCGCCACGACCTCGGCGCCCCGCGCCAGCGCCGCCGCCGCGATCGTGCCCGGCCCCGTGCCGACGTCCAGCACGCGGACGCCCTCACGGACCCCGGCCGCGTCCAGCAGCGCCTCCGCCGCCCCCGCGCACAGGGCCGCGAAGCTCCCCGCATAGGCCTTGGCCGCGCCCGCCCACATCTGCCGCTCGTGCGCGTCGAACTCGCCTGCCATCGTTCGCCCTCCCGTGGTGCAGTTCTCCGTTGGTGTCGGTTCTCAGTGGTCCAGCGTGACCAGGCCGGTCTCGTAGGCGGTGATCACGAGCTGGACCCGGTCCCGTGCGCCCAGCACCACTGTCCACGGCTCCTGGTTCGTCTACGCGGTCTGGCCGCTGATCGCGATCGCGCTCGCCGTGTTCGCGGTGCGGCGCCGTGACGTCTGACCGGCCGCTACAGCACGAACCCGTGCGGGAACGGATCGTCCGGGTCGAGCAGGTACGTGCCCATGCCGGTGATCCACGCCCGCCCGGTGAACTCGGGCACGACCGCGGGCTGGCCCGCGACCTCCGTCTCCGCGACCACCCGCCCGGTGAACCGGGTGCCGATGAACGACTCGTTCACGAACGGTGCACCGACGGCCAGTTCGCCGCGCGCGTGCAGCTGCGCCATCCGCGCCGACGTGCCCGTGCCGCACGGCGAGCGGTCGAACCAGCCCGGCTGGATGGCCATGGCATTTCGGGAGTGGCGCGCGTCGGAGCCCGGCGCGAGGAACTGCACGTGCTTGCAGCCGCGGATGGCCGGGTCGGCCGGATGGACGGGCGGATCGGCGGCGTTGATCGCATCGGAGATCGCCAGGCCGGCCGCGAGGATCTCGTCCTTGCGCGCCCGGTCGAACGGCAGGCCGATGGAGGCCAGATCGACGATGGCGTAGAAGTTGCCGCCGTACGCCATGTCGTAGCGGACCTCGCCAAGGCCGGGCACCGGCACCACGGCGTCGAGCGCGAGCGCGAACGCGTCGACGTTGCGCAGGGTCACGCTCTGAGCCACGCCGTCGGACACGGCCACGCGCGCCTCGACGAGCCCGGCGGGTGTGTCGAGGCGCACGACCGTCTCCGGCTCCGTCACCGCCACCATCCCGGTCTCCACCAGGACCGTCGCCACACCGATCGTGCCGTGCCCGCACATCGGCAGGAAACCGCTCACCTCGACGTACAGCACTCCCCAATCGGCGTCCTCGCGCAGCGGGGGCTGCAGGATCGCCCCACTCATGGCGGAGTGGCCGCGCGGCTCGTCCACCAGGAACCGCCGCAGCTCGTCAAGGTGCTCGACGGCGTACGCGCGCCGCTGCGCCATCGACTCGCCGGGGATGGGCGCCACGCCGCCGGTGACGACGCGCGTGGGCATCCCCTCGGTGTGCGAGTCGACGGCACTGAGAGTGCGGACGCTGCGCATCAGGCCCGCTGCCCCTCGTCGCCGAGCGCGGCCAGCGCGTCGATCGCGCGCCGCATGTCGGCCGTGACCTGCTCGCGGAACGCCGGCACGAGGGGCCCGCGCGGCGGGCGGCACGGACCGCCGTAGCGGCCCACCATCTCCATGCCGAGCTTGATGGCCTGGACGAACTCGGTGCGCGAGTCCCAGCGGAACGCGGCGACGAGCGGCTCGTACAGCGCCCGCGCCTCCTCCAGCTTGCCCGCGCGCGCCAGCTGGAACAGCCGCGCCGACTCGGCGGGGAAGACGTTGGGGAACCCGGCGAACCAGCCGGCGGCGCCCATGAGGAGGCTTTCGAGCACCACGTCGTCGGCGCCGCTGATCACGTCGAGCCCTGGCGCCTGCTCCTTGATCTCCAGCACGCGCCGCACGTCGCCGGAGAACTCCTTCACCGCGTACACGTTGTCGATCGCGGCGATCTCGGCGAGCAGCGCCGGGGTCAGGTCCACCTTCGTGTCGAAGGGGTTGTTGTACACCATGACGGGCAGTCCGACGGCCGCGACGGTCTCGAAGTGCGCGATGACCTCGCCCGGGTTGGCGCGGTACATGGTGGGCGGCAGGCACAACACGCCGTCAGCGCCGTCCTCCGCCGCCGCCTCGGCCCAGCGGGCGGCCAGGTGCGAACCGACGCCGTGCACGCCGACGATGACCTTGCCGCGCCCGGCGACGGCCCCGATCGCCGTGCGTGCGACGGCGCGGCGCTCGTCGTCCGTGAGCGACGAGTACTCGCCGAGCGAACCGTTGGGGCCGACGCCGTCGCAGCCGTTGTCGACGAGCCACGAGCAGTGCTCGGCGTACCTGTCGAGGTCGACGGCGAGCCCGGCGGGCGCGGACGCGTCCTCGCGGTAGGGCAGGGCGGTGGCGACGACGACGCCGTTGAGGACGGTACCGGGGGACGAGGTGGACATGCGCGATCTCCTTCTTGACGGACAACACCGGGACGACCCCGGCACGGGCTCGGACCCGGGACGGATCAGCCGGGACGGACAGAGGCGAACTCCCGTACGGGGGAGGGGCGCTCGCGCGGAGCGACGGGGAGTGCACCGCGCAACCGTGCGGCCCGCACCGGACCATCGCCTGCCGCGGGTACGGCACTGAACGGAGCCGCTCCGGCGGACGCCACCCCCGGACGCGGAGACGTCGGCACGCGCGGACGCCCGCGTGCCTCGTGGGGCGTGCCACGTGCTCCGGCAGTCGGCGCCGCGCGCCGCGTGGGCCGCGTCTCGGAGGCTGCCGCCCGGCCGGACGGACCCACCGCCAACGGCACTCGCGCGCCACGGGCCCGGAGCCGCTTCGCAGAGGGCAGCGGGCGTGCGGCGCCTCGCGGCACATCGGTCACGGCGCACGCTCCGCGGGCGGCGCGGCGAGTTCGGCGAGGCGGATCGGCTCCGCCACCGGCCTGCGGTGCGGCGCGGCCGGATCCGTGTCAGGCGCGCCGAGCCGTGCCCTCAGCTCGGCCACCGTCACACCGCACATCCGCCCCTGGCAGGGCCCGAGCCCCGCCCTCGTGCCGAGCCGCGCGACCCGCGCCTCGGACGACACCGGGTCGCCGGCAGCCGCGCACACTGCCGCGTAGTCCGTCTCCTCGCACCGGCACACGATCGTGTCGCCGCGCAGCCAGCCGGGCCATTGTTCGCCGACCGGATGCGCGTGGGCGAGTCGATCGGCGAACGCGCGGCCCTGGTCGCGGGCGCGGCGCAGCGGTGCGAGTGTGCGCGCCGCAGGGTCGCCCCCCGCGGCGAACCAGCCCGCCACCGCGCCCTCCGCGCGGGCCGCGGGAGCGCCCGCGATGCCGGTGACCTCGCCCGCCGCGTACACCCCGGGCGCGCTCGTGCGCTGGTCCCCGTCGACCTCGACGAACACCTCGGCGGGCGCCGAACCGCGCAGCGCGCACCCGGACGCGACCGCGAGTTCCAGGCGCGGTGTGAAACCGTGGCCGACGCACACCGCGTCCGCCGCCGTCACCCGCTCGGTGCCCGGCACGACCGACCAGTCGCCGCGCACCCGCGCGCTCACGACCTCCTCCACGCGTCCGTCGCCGCGCGCCTCGACCACGGCACGGCCCGGCAGGTACGGCACCCGCTCGCGGGCCAGCGCCGCCGTGTACGAGGCGAGTTCGCCGGTCTTGCCCGCCTGGGCGGCCAGCTCCCACGGCCTGCGCAGCCAGCCGCGCGTCGCGGAGGCGGCACGCGCGGCCTCCAGCACCTCCACGACCCGCGACCCCGCTTCGAGCAGCGACACCGCGACCGGCAGCAGGAACGGTCCCGTGCCCGCCACCACGACCTGGTCGCCGACCGCCACCCGCTCGCCCTTCGCGAGCGCCTGCGCGGCCCCGGCCGTGAACACGCCGGGCAACTCCCAGCCGGGGAAGGGCAGTACGCGGTCGTGCGCGCCGGTCGCCAGCACCAGCGAGTCCGGGCGCAGCGTCCGCCGCTGCCGCGGCGATCGGCCGGTGAGCACGTGCACCAACGGGGCGTGTGACGGGTCGTCCCGTTCGATGGCCCACACCGACGTGTCCGCGAGCCAGGTGGAGCGCCGGTGCCCGATGACCCGCATCGCGCGCTGCTCGAACGCGTCGTAACCGTGCTGCAGCACGTCGGGGTTGGCCGCCTCGTACGCTTCGGGCAGCATCCGGTGGTACTGGCCGCCCGGCTGCTCCGCCGAGTCGATCAGTGTGACGCGCGCACCCGCCGCGAGCGCCGCGTCCGCGGCGGCGAGACCCGCCGGGCCCGCGCCCACGACCACCACATGGCTGCCGGCGCCGCCCGTGCTTGCCGTCACCGCTCGCCCCGCTCGTCCTGCTCGCCCCGTGCCTGCGTGGAGACCGCGTCACCGTCGTGGGCGCGCGTGCGGCAGGCCCGCACGTCGCGCTCGCCGTTGACCGTCACCAGGCAGTCGAAGCACACACCGATCCCGCAGAACACACCGCGCGGCGCGCCGGAACCGGTCGCCCGCCACGCCGTGCGCCCGGACGCAAGGAGCAGCCCCGCCACGGTCTGCCCCGCGATCCCGCGCACCGGCTCGCCGTCGACGGTCACCGTCAGCGGTGTCTCCATGCGCCGCACGCGGTCGGTCGCCCTTGGCACGAGCCTCGGACTCATGTCCTCTCCTCCCCGGCCGGAGACCCGGCCGGTACGTCCTCACCCAGCACCGCGGGCCGCTCCACCCGGAACGGGCCCGCGTCGATCTCGGGCTCGCGCCCGTCGAGCAGCGAGCGCACCAGCCGCGCCGTTCCCACCGACAGGCCGATGCCCGCGCCCTCGTGGCCGCTCGCGTGCCACAGCCCCGCCAGCCGCGGATCGGGGCCGATCACCGGCAGGTGGTCGGGAACGTACGGCCTGAAACCGCCGTAGGCGCGCATCACGGACACCGTGGCGAGTGACGGGAAGAGCCTGAGCGCCTTCGCGGCGATCGCGGACAGCACCTCGGGGCGCGTCCTGGCGTCGAAGCCGACGCGGCGCCTCGACGAGCCGAGCAGCACGCTGCCGGCGAGCGTCGCCTCGACGACGGCGGACGTCTGGAGATCGCCGGCCCCGCTGCCGACCGCACCGACGTAGTCGGCGTCGTACACCTTGTGGAACACCGTCGGCGGGAGCGGCGTGGTCACCAGCACCTCGCCGCGCCTCGGCCTGATGTCGACGGGCGCGCCGAGCCGCGCGGCGAGCTCACCCGACCAGGGGCCCGCCGCGTTGACGAAGACGTCGCCCTCCAGCGTGCCGTGCGACGTGCGGACACCCGTCAGCCGCCCGCCGCGCACGACGCCGCCGAGCACCTCGCGGCCGGAGCGCAGGGCCGCGCCGGCCGCGAGGGCGCCTGAGAGGAGTGCCGCGGCCGCGCCGGCGGGCTGCACCTGGGCGTCCTGCGGGTAGTGCACGGCCGCGGTGTGCTCGCGGGTGACGTGCGGCTCCGCGGCGCGCAGCGCGTCCGCGTCCATCGCCTCGGCCACCACTCCCGACTCCCGCTGGGAGGCGGCGAACGGCCGCAGGCCTTCCGCGCCCGCCTCGGTGGTGGCCACCACGATGCCGCCCTTGGGCTGCCACTCGGCCTGCGCTGCGAGGTCGCCGAGGTCCGCGAGTACCTCGGGCCACAGCCGCCGGGACAGTTTCGCCAGTTCGAGCTCGGGCCCCGGTCCCTTGTCGGACAGCAGGATGTTGCCCTCGCCGTGGGAGGTGGTCGCGGCCGCCGGGCCGCCCCGGTCGATCACCAGGACGTCGCAACCCGCGAGGGCGAGTTCCCTGGCGCAGGCGGACCCGACGATGCCGGCACCGAGGATCACGACACGCGTTCGGTCCACCCGTCCTCCTCGTTCTGTAAAGCGAACGATCCGAGACTAGGTCGCCCGGGGATGGGTGTCAACGGCCGGCGTGTCAGCCGCTCAGTGCGGCGCGCCGTGCCGCTCCTGCGGCTCACCGGCTCCCGACCTGTAGTGCAGGAGGAGCACCGAGTGCACGGGCCCGTCCGGCGCCGCGTAGCAGTGCGGCAGCGACGCGTCGAACGACACGTAGTCGCCCGGGCCGAGCTCCACCCGGTGGCCGTCCACCTCCACCGCGAGCGTCCCGCTCTGCACGACCGTGTGCTCGGTGCCCGCGTGCCCCAGCGACGGCTGGCGCGAGTCCGCCCTGACCTGCTGGTCGTAGAGTTCCATGATCACGCCGCCGGTCTCGATGCGTTGCAGCGGCCGCAGATCGACGCCCTCCCCGCTGAGCACCTCGGCGTCCGCCGCGCGCACCACGGTCACCGTGTCGGTGCGGCGCGTGTCGAGCAGGTCCGAGATCGGCATCTCCAGCGCGCGCGAGAGGCTGAACACCGTCTCGATCGTCGGGTTGCCGGTGGCCGACTCGAGCTGCGAGAGCGTCGCCTTGCCGATCTTCGACAGCCGGGAGAGCTCCGACAGGGACAGGCCGCGGCGCGTGCGCTCGCGTCTGAGGTTGGCGGCCAGGACGTCCCTGACCGAACTGCTTGCGGGGGTCACTCGATGCTCCTACGGCGATCGGCTGCGTTCGTCTCAGCGTACGGGTCGTCCGCGTATGCCGTTCGACATAGTGAACAGATCGAGCGTGCGGTAACCGAACGGACCTGGCACCGGAGTGTAGGGCGGCCCGAACGGCCCGCCGCCTCCGGGGACGGCGGCCGAGGACTTCCCGGGAAGCAACCCGTTCCGGAAGGGGGCACAGTGAGAGGACGACGTCTCGCCAGGGAGCACACGGTGACGGTGAAGCGGATGGGGCTCGTGGTGCACCACGGCCGCAGGGACGCGCTGCGCGTGGCGGCCGACGTCCACACATGGGGCGCCCTGCACAACGTGCAGTGCACGGAGATCGACGTGTGGCAGCACGACGGCCCCCGGCATGCGGAGGAGGACCGGCAAACCGTCGCGGGCCACCCCGACCTGGTCGTCACGCTCGGCGGAGACGGCACGTTCCTCCGCGGCGCCCGCATCGCCGCGAAGGGCGACGGGGCCGTGCTGGGCGTCGATCTCGGCACGGTCGGCTTCCTGACCGAGGTGCCCGCGCAGGACGTCGTCGCCGCCCTTGACGCGGTCAACGAGGACCGCGCCCTCGTCGAGACCCGCATGACGCTCGCCCTGCGCGCGTCGAAGCCCCTGCGCATCCCCACCAGCATGGAGGCGCTGCTGCGGTCGGGACGCGGTCCCGCCCTGCCCCCGCCCGAGGTGCGCGAGGAGGCCGACGCGGTGGACGACTGGGGCGTGGCCCTCGACGTCGCCGCGCTCAACGACATCGTCCTGGAGAAGCTCGTCCGCGACCGCCAGGTCGACCTCGGCGTCTACCTCGCGGGCCGCCTGCTCGCGTCCTACTCGGCGGACGGCGCCATCGTGGCCACCCCCACGGGCTCCACGGCCTACAGCTTCGCCGCGGGCGGCCCCGTGCTCTCACCGAACATGGACGCCGTGGTGTTCACCCCGGTGGCCCCGCACATGACCTTCGACCGCACGGTCGTGGCCGCGCCCGACGAACCCGTCGCGCTGCGCGTCCTGCCGCACTCGGGGCCCGCCGCGCTCAGCGTCGACGGCCGGCTGCGCGGCGTGCTGGAGCCGGGCGACTGGATCGCCGTCCACGCGGCCGACTACCGGCTGCCCCTGATCAGGCTCGCGCCCACCGACTTCTACCAGCGGCTGCGCCACCGCTTCCGCCTCACCGACGCGCCCGCCACGGACGGGGAAGGCCCCCTGGACCCGTTCGGCAGGCCCCCGGGCCCCGTCCCCGCCGACCTGGCGCACCTGCGCCTGCCGCCGGCGGACGAGGCCCGCACGGGCGGCCAGGAGGCATGACAGGCCCGCTCAGTGCGTGACGTCGTTCTTGTAGTCGTCCACGCACTGCTGCCGATCCGACTGGCTGTGGGCGTGCCGCAGGCAGTCGCTGTAGTTCTTGAAGTCGTGCGAGTTCAGCACCGAGACGCCCAGGGCGACGATCAGGCCGCCCGCGATCAGCCCGATCGCGCCCAGCACGGCCCCCGCGATCGCCATCCCACGATGCGGCGCCATGCCGCCGCGCGCCCTGCGGGCGCCGAAGATGCCCAGCACGATCCCGATGATGCCGAGGACGATGCCGCCGAACACCGTCCAGAAGAACACGATGGCGAGGATCCCCAGCACGAGCGCGGCGACTGCCATGCCGTTGCCGCGCCTGCGCTGCGGATACCCCGGGTCGCCCTGCGGACCCGGGTAGGGCGGTGCCGAGGGCAGTCCCTCGTGCGGCTGCTCGCTTGAGGACCACGAGGAAGGCCCGGGTGTGGACGACATGTGGCACCACTTCTTCCCTGCACCGGTCGGGAGCAACGTCATCCCACTTGTGCCCCCGCAGGGCCGGTGCAGTCGGGCAGGTCGGCGGTTCAGCGCGCGCGCTGCCGTCCCGTCCACTCCAACAGGGCCTCCGCAGGCCACGTGTTGACGACCCGCTCGGCCGGCACTCCGCACTCCTCGGCACGGGCGCACCCGCGCTGCTGCCAGCCGAGCTGGCCCGGGGCGTGCGCGTCGGTGTCGACGGCGAACAGCGTGCCCGCCGCGACAGCGGTGCGCAGCAGCCGGCGCGGCGGATCGAGCCGCTCGGGACGGCAGTTGATCTCGACCGCCGTACCGGATTCCGCGCACGCCGCGAACACGGCGTCCGCGTCGAACTCCGACTCGGGGCGCCCCCGTCCCGTCAGCAGCCGCCCCGTGCAGTGGCCGAGCACGTCCGCGTGCGGATCGCGGACGGCCGCGACCATCCGGCGCGTCATCGCGTGCCGGTCCATCCGCAGTCCGGAGTGCACGGACACGACCACCAGGTCGAGCCGCGCGAGGAGTTCGGGCTCCTGGTCGAGGCAACCGTCGTCAAGGATGTCGCACTCGATGCCGGTCAGGAGCCGGAACGGCGCCCAGCGGCCGTTCAGTTCCGCGACGACGTCCAGCTGCTCCCGCAACCGGTCGGCGGACAGCCCGCGTGCGACCGTCAGGCGGGGGGAGTGGTCCGTGAGCACGGCCCACTCGTGTCCGAGCCCGGCCGCCGCCGCACCCATCGCCTCGATGGTGCTGCCACCGTCGGACCAGTTCGAGTGCAGGTGGCAGTCGCCCCGCAGCGCCGCGAGCAGTTCCTCCCCGCCCTCGGCGAGCGGCCCCGCCTGCTCGGACTCCAGCCGGGCCAGGTACCCGGGCACGGAGCCGCCGGCAGCCTCCCGCACCACCTCGGCGGTGCGCGGGCCGATGCCGGACACGCGGGTCAGCGAGCCGGCGGCGAGGCGCGCGGCCAACTCACCGGCCCCCATCGCCGACACCACGCCTGACGCCGTGCGGAACGCCTTGACCCGATAGGTCTCCGCGCCCGACCGCTCCAGCAGGAACGCGATCCTGTCGAGCGCCGTCACCGGGTCCATGCGCCCATTGTCGGCGCGGCCGTTCGCGCCCGCATCCGGCGGACGCGAAGGGGCCCCATGGCGTCAGTGACGACGCCATGGGGCCCCGGTGCTCCGATCCGCCCACGAGGAGGTGCCGCGCCCCCGGCGTACCGCGGCACGGTCCGTCAGCGGACCGGCCGCGCGGCGAACCTGCTCGGGCGCCGGATCAGTGCTGCGCGGCGCGACGCTTGCGCGACGCCCACAGGATGCCCGCTCCGGCGATCACCACGACGGCGGCCGCCCCGGCGATGACGGGGGTGGAGCTGGACGAACCGGTCTCGGCGAGGTTGTCACCCGACGCGCTGGGCGAGGCGACCGGAGCGGCGGCGGCCGACGACGACGCCGGGGCCGGGCCGGCGGGCGCGGAACTCGCCGGAGCGGAGCCGGCGGGCGACGACGGCGGCTGCGACGACGGCGGCTGCGACGACGGGGGCTGGGACGACGGCGGCTGCGACGACGGCGGGGCGGAGTGACCGGCGCACGCCGCCACCGTCTTCGTGTCGTCGAAGTTGTACCTGGGGCTGTCGCCCGCCTTCACGATCAGACGGACCTTGATGTCCTTGGCGTGGTCCGGGAGCGGCAGCTTCTTTTTTTGGAAGCTGCTGCCGAACGTGGTGACGGGCAGCAGGTCCTTGCCGTCCACCGTCAGTTCCACGGTGTTCTTGACCTGGCCGTTGTAGGCCTGCAGATTGACCGACACGCTGTCACACGTGAGCTGCCACCTGGGCGTGTGCGCGGACGCCGGGCCGGCCGCGAGGCCCACTCCCAGCACGCCCGCCGCCGCGACCGATATCAGGGCCCCAGGGCGCCTGAGCGATCCGAATCGAGTCACAGATTTCCTCCGGGGAGTACAAGCGCCGCCCACGATGGCGGCCGGGCGCACAGTACCGCCCTCGTCACTCGTGTCCGCCGCCCACCTCTGCCAACTCCGGCTCCTCACGTGCCGGATGTCCGGTTGGAGTGGATGGCGACGCGGCTCGCGCGCATCCGGACACGCCGTCACTCACCGAACTTCCGCACGTCAGACGGGGTTTGTTACAAGTAACCGATAGATGTATAAAGAAATGGTCAAGGAGGCCCGAGCGGGCCTCCGGTCGCGTACCACCGCACCTGTCAGCTGCGGTTTCCCTTCCCCCCGCGGTCACCGCCGCGCCGTGGCCGGGGCACGTCGCGGGCACGGCGCGCGCCGTCGCCCAGCCGCGCCCGCCAATCCCTCAGCCACCGGTACTTCTCGCGCTGCCTGCGCGTGGAGTTGTCCAGTTCCTCCATCAGCCGTATCGAGCGGTTCTCCAGATCCAGCTCGTCGAGGATGCGGTCCATCTGGGTGAGCAGCGCCCCGTGCAGCTGCCACTCGGCCGGATGGTCGCGCACCATGTCGAGCAGCAGCTGTGCCACGTGCTCACGCTCCCCGCGCGCCTCGTCCAGATCCTCGGCGAGCCGTGTCTCCGCGCGCTCGGCGTTCGCGCTGACCGGCGAGGTGACGAGGACGGCGAAGCTCACGATCGCATCGCCCATCCTGGCGATCACGTTCTCCATCGCGGCACCCGTCCGGGGCGGGAACATCGGTTCCTCGACACGGGCCTTCGCGAGGTCGGTCAGGGTCCGCGCGAGTACGCGCACGACCACGGCGCAGATCTCCAGCGTGTCGAGACCGGTGCGCAGTACCACCCGGTGCAGCAGGCCCTCGCGCACGCGCGGGTTGAGCCGGAGGGACTCCTCCGCCTGCCGCAGCTCCGCGTCGACGTCGGTGATCTCCTGATCGATCCTGCGGGCCTCGTGCAGCCGGGCGGCGGCGGTCTCCACCGTGGTGGGGTCCGCGAGCCCATCGCTGATGTGCAGCATCAGCCGGCGGATCCTGCGGGCCAGCGCCTCGATCGACTCGCCGGCCGTCTCGACCCACACGGGCGGGATGAACAGGAAGTTGAAGAGCAGGCCCACGCCCGCGCCGATCAGGGTGTCGAGGACCCTCGTCCAGGCAGTGGACTCCACCTGCACCTGCGTCACACCGAGGACCAGCATCGCGCTGATCGCCACCTCGACGACGAAGTCGCCCGCGCGCACGATCCGCCCCACGACGAGCGCCATCAGGATGATGAGCGCGAGGCTCCACCAGGCGAGGCCCACGAGAGCGCTGAAGCCGATCGCCACCAGGACGCCCGTGACGACCGCGTTCACCCGCGTGAGACTGAGCCGGATGGTGGAGAAGAGCGTCACCTGCGTGACGAGCAGCGCCGTCAGTGGCGCCGTCAGGGGCGCAGCCTCGCTGGACAGCCGCTCCGCGACGATGAACGAGATGGTCGCCGCCGCTGTCGAGCGCAGGGTCTGGACGACCACGGGCTCCCTGCGCAGCCGCAGTACGCGCAGGGCCGAGGCCTTCACACGATTTCGGACGTCGAACACCTCACGCTCTTTCCCCCTCGTGCGCCACTCGCAACGGCACGGTCGCGTCTCCTCCGGTACCGTCACCCGAATGCGCAGGCGCGACGACCTCGACGATTCCGACGGCCCCAACGACCCCGGCGACCCGGCGTTTCCGCGGGCGGCAGCCGCGGCCGAGACCTCGCTGGCCGGACTCGACGCCCGCGTCACGCGCTGCGCCGCGTGCCCGCGGCTGGTGGCCTGGCGTGAGGAGAAGGCGCACGACGACCTGCCCGCCTACCGTGGCCAGCGGTACTGGGCGCGTCCAGTACCCGGCTTCGGCCCGGCTGACGCCCCACTGCTCATCGTCGGCCTCGCCCCGGCCGCGCACGGCGCCAACAGGACGGGCCGGATGTTCACCGGCGACAGGTCGGGCGACGTGCTCTTCGCCGCGCTGCACGCCCTCGGTCTCGCGTCCCGCCCGGACCCGGTGGCAGCGGACGACGGCATGACGCTGCGGGGCGTACGGATGAGCTCGCCGGTGCGATGCGCGCCGCCGGCCAACCGTCCGACACCTGCCGAACGCGACACGTGCCGCCCGTGGCTCGCCCGCGAGCTGCGGCTCCTGGCCCCCACGCTGCGCACGGTCGTCGTCCTGGGCGCCTTCGGCTGGCAGGCCCTGATGCCCGCTCTGGCCGAGGCCGGCTGGGCGCTTCCCCGGCCGCGTCCCGCCTTCGGGCACGGCACACGGGTGACATTGGGCCAACGTGACGGGCAGGCGAGGCTCGACCTGTTCGGCTGCTACCACGTCAGCCAGCGCAACGTCTTCACCGGACGCCTCACACCGCTCATGCTCCGTGAGGTGCTGGAAGCGGCGGCGGAGGCGGCAGGCATCCTGCCATGAGGGCTCGAAGCCGACGTCGGACGCGTCGAGGAGCGAGTCGACGGCGGCGCCCACATCGGACGTCTGCTCACCCCCACCGCGGGCCACGCCGCCGGATGACAGGCGCGCGCACCGGCGCCTCCCGAGTGCTCCGGTGCACGGGGGCGCCCTGGTACCGCGATCTCTCCGCGTGTACGCGTACACGCACGGCGCTCAGGCGAGCGGCGGCGGGCCCTTGCGCTCGCCCTCGTGCTCGTCGCGCGGCTTGACCTCCTCGCCGTGGCCGCCGAGCTCGTGCGGCAGCAGACGGCCGTCCTTGGGGAACGTCTCGTTCGCGTCGCCCGTACCCTCCAGGTGGCTCTGGTGCTCCGGCCTGCGCGGTTGCTCCTGCGGTCCCGGGTGGTGGTTGACGTCGTCCCTGCGGCGGAAACCCAACCAGAATCCCCCGACGAGGATGATCACGATCACCAGCCCGATCGGGAACATCCAGACGTTGCCGGCCGCAAGGACCACGTCGTGTGCGTACAGCATGTTCGGTGGGTTCATGTGCGATCGAGTACCCCTTCGGCAGCCAGTGATGACCACTTGACGGTCGCACGCGGCGAAATCTTCACCCGGCCGGGTGAAGAACGGGGTTCCGTGCGTTTGTTCCGGCCGGATCGAGGCACCCGGACGCAACCGGGAACGCCCGCCGGAACCAGGAAGGGGCTGGCCATGGGCCTCATACCCATGCTGTGCGGCGTACTTTTCCCACCCGCGATGCTCGGAGTGGTCGTCGGGATGGGCCGTCTCGAGGAATACATCATGCGGGAGCCGGAGCCGAAAACCCGGCCCGCGCACCCACGCAGGCGCCTTCTTCGTCGCTGACTCAAGGCCCCTGCGCCCGGGGTTTGCGGCCCCGGGCCAGGGGGCGAGCGGCCGCCATCGTGTGAAGGACGGCACGACGCGCACCACCGTCCTCGTCGCCCTCACCGCGAACCTGGTCATCGCCGTCGCCAAGGCAGTGGGAGGCCTCTTCTCCGGCTCGCCCGCCAGACGCTGCACCCCGCACGGGCCACGAAACCTGTGTCGCTGTCCGAGGTCAGTGCGACACACAAGGCTCTGGAAGCCGCGGAAGAACCGCTTCCCAAGCGTTCAGGCGGGCGTCGGCCGCAATACCTGCTGCACGTTTCCGGGCTTCGTCGGCGGCGATGGGCGGTTCCGCGAGGAACGGCCCGTCAACGAGGTGCCGGCGACGCGGCAACCGTCATGCCCCGCCCACCGCAGGGTGTTGCAGCTCGCGCAGGTCGAGG
Organism: Streptomyces sp. NRRL F-5126; assembly: GCF_000721265.1. Classification (GTDB taxonomy): domain Bacteria; phylum Actinomycetota; class Actinomycetes; order Streptomycetales; family Streptomycetaceae; genus Streptomyces. The sequence continues at coordinate 452,635 of NZ_JOFZ01000004.1, forward strand.
CGCGAGCCGTGGCCGCGGGTCACCGCCTCGAGCGTGCGCTGGAGCGGCGGTGGCGGCACCGTCAGGACCGGGCACGCCGCGTGCGCCACACAGAAGCGTGCCACGGACGGGAACAGGGCGCGGCGCCACAGGCCGCGGCGGCCCGTGCCCACCACGAGCAGGTCGTCCTCGCGGTCCGCGATGTCGACCAGCGCCTGCCCCGGCGCGCCGCGTGCCACGAAGCACTCGGTGGGCACGCTCGGCTCCGCTCCGCCGAAGGCCGTGTCGAGTGCGGTGACCAGCACGTCGACGGCCTCGCGGCGGCAGTCCTCGCCCAGCGACGGGGACGGGAAGGAGCCACGCGGGCCCAACTCCGTCAGCGGCGCCTCCCAGGCGAGCACGGCCCACAGCGTCCCGCCGGCGGAGCGCACCTCGGCCACGGCCCTGTGCAGTGCCGCGATGCTGCCCAGGGAACCGCTCACCCCGGCGACCACCCGCCGCTCACCCGTCGTGTGCATGGCCCTCCACGCTCCTCGGCCCCATCGCGTCGCCGGTCCCCTCACTCCATTGAACCGCCGCGCGGCGGCGGGCGCGAAGTGCGTCGGCGGCTCCTCACCGCAGCGGGAAGGACGCGCCGCGCTCGTCCTCGGGCCGCGCGCCGAAGATGCGCCGCTCGCCCTCCTCGATGCGGACGTCGTCGATGCTCGCCTCGCGGCGGCTCATCAGCCCGTTCTCGTCGAACTCCCACAGCTCGTTGCCGTACGAGCGCCACCACTGGCCGTCCGCGTCATGGCACTCGTACTGGAAGCGGACGGCGATGCGGTCGCCGTCGAACGCCCACAGCTCCTTGCGCAGCGCGTAGTCGAGCTCTCGGGACCACTTCCGCGCCAGCAGCGCGACGATCTCGGCGCGGCCGGTGACGAAGGTGTCGCGATTGCGCCACACCGAGTCCTCCGAGTACGCGAGCGCGACCTTCTCGGGATCCCTGGTGTTCCAGGCGTCCTCGGCGCCCTGGACCTTCTGTGCCGCGGTCTCCCGGGTGAAAGGGGGAAGCGGTGGACGAGCGTTCATGGGCTGCCTTCCCGGGAGAACCGGCGTTCTCCGCTCCGCTGTTACGGTAAGTACTGCCGGAATCGCGGTCAAGCGCCGGCGAGGAGTGGTGAAGGATCATGGACGGCACGGCCGCCCGCCGGCAGGCTCTCGACGCGGCGGAACGGCTCTTCTACGCGCGCGGAATACGCGCCGTGGGCATGGACGAGATCCGCACGGCCTCCGGTGTGTCGCTCAAACGGCTCTACCAGCTGTTCCCGGCCAAGGACCGGCTCGTCCAGGCCTGCCTGGAGCGCAGGGACGTCACGTGGCGGCGCAGGCTGGCGGACCGCGTCGAGCGTGCGAGCGACCCCGGGGAGCGGATCCTCACCGTCTTCGACTTCCTCGGCGAGTGGTTCGGCGAACCCGGCTTCCGGGGCTGCGCGTGGATCAATGCCTACGGGGAACTGGGCGCCACCAGCCCGGCCGTCGCCGCACTCGCCAAGGCACACAAGGCGGCGTTCCGCGCATACCTCGCGGACCTCGTCGCGGCGGCCGGGCTGCCGGACGCGGCGACGGACCACCTGCTGCTGCTCGCCGAGGGCGCGATGGTGACCGCGGCGATCCACGGCCGCGCGGACCCCGCGGCGCGGGCACGCGAGGCGGCGGCGCTGCTGCTCGCCGCGCATGCAGGACCGCGCACCCCCTGACAGCCGGTGCGGCACCGCGCGGGGCGGGCATGCTGGTCGCGCACACCCCCGTCCACGACAGGAGCCGCGTCCGTATGAAGATCATCGCAGCCGACACCATCGTCACCGGCCCCGGCCGCAACTTCGTCACCCTCCGTATCAGTACGGACGAGGGCCTTACCGGCCTCGGCGACGCCACGCTCAACGGCCGCGAGCTGGCCGTCGCCTCGTACCTGCGCGACCACGTCGCACCGCTGCTCGCCGGGCGCGACGCGGGGCGGATCGAGGACACCTGGCAGTACCTCTACCGCGGCGCCTACTGGCGGCGCGGCCCCGTGACCATGGCCGCGATCGCGGCCGTCGACACCGCGCTGTGGGACATCAAGGCCAAGGCCGCGGGCATGCCGCTCTACCAGCTGCTCGGCGGCGCCTCCCGCACCGGCGCCCTCGCCTACGGGCACGCCTCGGGCCGCGACATACCCGAGGTGCTCGACTCGGTACGCGCAGTGCGCGAGCAGGGCTTCCGCGCCGTCCGCGTCCAGGCGGGCGTCCCCGGCCTCGGCGCGGTGTACGGAGTGGCGGACCCGGCACGAGGCGACGCGCCCGCCGGCGCGTCAGGGCACCCGCGCCCCTTCGAGGAGACATGGGACACGGCCGCGTACCTGCGCCACATCCCGCGCGTCTTCGAGGCCGTGCGCGCCGAGTTCGGGCCCGAACTGCCCCTGCTGCACGACGGGCACCACCGGATGACGCCCGTCCAGGCCGCCCGGCTCGGCAAGGACCTCGAAGCGTACGACCTGTTCTGGCTGGAGGACGCGACGCCCGCGGAGGACCCGTCGGCGCTGCGTCTCGTACGCGGACACACCACCACGCCGCTCGCCATCGGCGAGGTCTTCAACTCGGTCCACGACTACGGTCCGTTGCTGACCGAGCGGCTGATCGACTACGCGCGCTCCGCGGTCACCCACATCGGGGGCGTCACGGCCATGCGCAAGCTCCTGGACCTGGCGGCCGTCCACGGGGTCAAGTCCGCCATCCACGGGCCCGCCGACATCTCCCCGGTCGGGATGGCCGCGGCCGTCCACCTCGACACGGCCGTGCACAACTTCGGCATCCAGGAGTACACGCGGCACGCCAAGGAGACGCTGGAGGTCTTCCGGCCCTCGCACACCTTCACCGACGGGATGCTGCGCCCCTCGGAACTGCCGGGTCTCGGCGTCGACTTCGACGTGGAGGCGGCGGGCAGGTATCCGTACGAACCGGCGTACCTGCCCGTGAACCGCCTCATCGACGGCACCGTCCACGACTGGTAGCCGTTTGTTCGCGGAACGGGGAGTGCGTCGGCGCTCCGCGTGGCATGCTCGTCACGGAAGGTGGCGGACCGTCCACACGGGGAACGAAGGAAAGTGACGCCATGCCCGCCCTCTGGCTCCAGGTGCTGCACTCGCTGTCGCGGCCCGGTGCGGCGCCCGACGACGACATACTCGCCCGCGCCGCGGCCGACATCGCCCTGCGCGACCACCCGCACCCGCCGGCGAGCGCCGACGTGGTGCTCGACATCGCACGGTCCGAGTTCGCCGCCGTCCTGAACCGTACCCAGGCGCAGTCCGCCCTCGACCGCGCACGCAGGGCGGGCCGCGGTGGCGAGTACGGGCGGCCCGCCCCCGGCGGCTAGCCTGCTGACCACCATGAACGGTTTCACGACTCCCTGGGGCGAACACGTCCTCACCCGCTACCCCGAGGACCCCCGCGACGCCCTGCGCGCCTGGGACGGCGCCGACACGTATCTGCTCAGCCACCTCGCGGCCACCGCGGCCGACCTGACCGGCACGGTGGCGGTCGTCGGTGACCGCTGGGGCGCCCTGGCGACGGCCCTCGCCGCCGCCAGGCTCGAACAGCCGCCCGCGGGCCGGCTCGCCCCGCACGGAACGCTCGTGCAGATCACCGACAGCCATCTCACCCAGTGCGCGACCCGGGCGAACCTCCGCCGCTCGGGCGCGGACAGTGACGCCGTGCGCCTGTTGTCCGTGCGCGACACGCCCCCCGCGCGCGTCGACGTCCTCATCGTCCGCGTGCCCAAGAGCCTCGCCCTGCTGGAGGACCAGCTGCACCGGCTCGCCCCCGCGCTGCACCCGGGCTCCCTCGTCGTCGGTGCCGGCCGCACCACCGAGATCCACAACTCGACCCTCCGCCTCTTCGAGGACGTCATCGGGCAGACCAGGACCACGCTCGCCGCCCACAAGTCCCGCCTCGTCCTCACCACCCCGGCCGCGGACAAGGTGGGCGACGGGCCCGCGCGGCCGCGGAACCCCTGGCCGGTGCGGTACGCGCTGCCGCGGGACGTGGGCGTCATGTCGGGCCGCACGGCCGTGGGGCACGCGGGGATCTTCTGCGCCGAACGCCTCGACATCGGCACCCGGTTCTTCCTGCGCCACCTGCCCGAGCGGCACGGCCCCGAGCACGTCGTGGACCTCGGCTGCGGCAACGGCGTCGTCGGCACCGCGGCCGCGCTCGCCAACCCCGAGGGGCGCGTCACCTTCGTCGACGAGTCCCACTCGGCGATCGCCTCCGCCCAGGCCACGTTTCAGGAGGCGTTCGCGCCCGGGCCCGGCGGGGCGGCCAAGGCCCCGTCGGCCCGCTTCGTACTCGGCGACGCGCTGAGCGACACGGCCCCGGGCAGCGTGGACCTCGTACTCAACAACCCGCCGTTCCACAGCCACCGGGCGACGACGGACGAGACGGCCTGGCGCATGTTCACCGGTGCGCGGGCCGCGCTGCGCCCCGGGGGCGAGCTGTGGGTCGTGGGCAACAGGCACCTCGGCTACCACGGGAAACTCCGCCGGCTCTTCGGCCGGTGCAAGGTCGTCGCGAGCGATCCGAAGTTCGTGGTGCTGCGCGCGGTCAAGAGCTGACAGGCGCTCTTAGGAGGATCCTCCGCACGGTCTCGCATTTGCTATGTGGATACCTATCAAGAGTTGTAAATACCAGGCTGAGCGGCATATCTTGGCGCGCATGCAGTCGTATACAATCGGTCAGGCGGCAAGGTTGCTCGGGGTCAGCCCCGACACCGCGCGCCGCTGGGCCGACGCCGGCCGGGTCGCCACACACCGCGATGAGGCAGGGCGCCGCCTCATCGACGGCCGCGACCTCGCGGCCTTCTCCGTCGAGGTCGCGCAGAGCGGCGCCGACGACGGCGAGGAGCCCTACACCTCGGTCCGCAACGCCTTCCCCGGCATCGTCACCGCCGTCACCCTCGGCGATGTCGCCGCCCAGGTCGAGATCCAGGCCGGGCGGCACCGGCTCGTCTCCCTGCTCACCCGCGAGGCCGTCGAGGAACTCGGCCTGGAAGTCGGCATGCGGGCCACGGCACGGGTGAAGGCCACCAACGTGCACGTCGACCGCAGTTGAACCACCGCTGTACGCAACGCGTCGCCCGTCCCCGGCGCTCCTGCCCCATCCGCTCGTGGGCCGTCCCAGGCCCGCCACGCCCAAGGAGTCACCGTCCCATGCGACTTGTCACCCACCGCCGCTGTGCCGCCCTCGCCGTTGCCGCCCTCGTCCTGCCGCTCGCCGCGGCCTGCTCCAGCGGTGACAGCGGAAACAAGGCCGATTCGGGTCCTTCCGCGAGCGGGGCCGCCTCCTCCTCGTCGGGCAAGGCACCCGCGGCCGACCTGACCGTGCTCGCCGCGGCCTCGCTCACCGACGTCTTCAAGACCGCGGGCGACACGTACATGAAGGAGCACCCGGGCACCAAGGTGAAGTTCTCCTTCGCCGGTTCCCAGGCACTCGTCGCGCAGGTCAAGCAGGGCGCCCCCGCGGACGTCCTGGTCACGGCCAACACGAAGACCATGGGCGACGCGGGGTCCGACGTCGGCGCGCCGACCATCATCGCGAAGAACCGCCTCGTCATCGTCACGCAGAAGGGCAACCCCGACCACGTCAAGACCCTCAAGGACCTGGCCGACCCCAAGCTCTCCGTCGTCCTCGCCGCCCCAGCCGTGCCCGCGGGCAACTACGCCGCGCAGGTCCTGAAGAAGCAGCACGTCACGGTCCACCCCAAGTCGGAGGAGGCCGACGTCCGCTCGGTCCTCACCAAGGTCGAGACCAGCGCCGACGCCGGCATCGTCTACAAGACGGACGCGGCCACCGCCCCCGACAAGGTCGACAGCATCGCGATCCCTGACTCCCAGAACGCGGTGGCGTCCTACCCGGCCGCGACGCTCAAGGACTCCAAGCAGTCCGCGGCCGCCAAGGCGTTCGTCAAGTGGCTCACCACCCCCGAGGCCCAGTCCATCCTGCGCAAGGCGGGCTTCCAGCAGCCGTAGGTTCCGCGCAGGGGCGGCCGGCGCGACCGCACGACACCGCAGACGTCAGGAACACCGGATGACACGCATACGAACACGCGGGGCGGGCACTCCCGTCGCCCTCGCGGTGCCTGCCGTGCTCGCGGTGGCGTTCCTGCTCCTGCCGCTCGTCGCGGTCGTCGCCGACACCCGGTGGCACGAGCTGTTCCACGACCTCACCGGCCACGACACCGTGCTCGCGCTCAAGCTCTCGCTGGTGGTGTCGTTCAGCGCGCTCGGGCTCTCGCTGGTCTTCGGCGTCCCGCTGGCCTGGCTGCTGGCGCGCGTCGACTTCCCGGGCAAGACGCTCGTGCGCTCGCTCGTGCTGCTGCCGATGGTGCTGCCGCCCACCGTGGGCGGCGTCGCGCTGCTCCTCGGCTTCGGCAGGCGCGGCCTGATCGGGCCCTTCCTCGAGCACACCTTCGGCATCGTCCTGACCTTCCACACCTCGGGTGCCATCGTCGCGGCGGCCTTCGTGGCCATGCCGTTCCTCGTCATCAGCCTCGAAGGCACCCTGGCCGGTCTCAGGCCCGCGTACGAGGAGACCGCGGCCTCCCTCGGCGCGTCGCCGCTGCGGGTGTTCCTCACCGTCACCCTGCCGATGGTCGCGCCGGGGCTCGCCGCCGGCTCCGCGCTGACCTGGGCGCGCGCCCTCGGCGAGTTCGGTGCCACGATCACCTTCGCGGGCAACCTGCCAGGATCCACCCAGACACTGCCGCTGCGCGTCTACCTGCTGCTCCAGGACTCACCCGAGGCGGCCACCTCCGTGTCGCTGCTCCTGCTCGTCATCGCGATGGCCGTCCTCGTCGCGCTGCGCGGCCGGTGGGCCGGCACGGGCGCGGCCCGCCGGCCCGCGGCCGGGCGGAGCACGCAGGAAGCCGCGGGGACGGAGGCCGCCGCTGCGGACTCCGTCCCTGTCGAGCCGCCGGCCGGTGGTGCAGCCGCCCCGCCGGTGCCCGCCGAGAGGTGGGACCTGCACGCCGACGTCACCGGCTTCAACCGGCTCACCCTCCAGGCAGGCGGCGGCACCACCATCGCCGTCGTCGGACCCAACGGCGCGGGCAAGACCACCCTGCTGCGCGCGCTGCTCGGGCTCACCCCGCGCGCCCGCGCCGAACTCCGCCTCGGCGACAGCGACGTGACGCGGCTGCCGCCCCACCGGCGCGGCGTGGCCTGGGTGCCGCAGAGCGGTGCCCTGTTCCCGCACCTGAACGCGCTCGCCAACACCGCCTACGGGCTGCGCGCCCACGGAGTCGGGCGCGCCGAGGCACGGCGCAGCGCGCGCCAGTGGCTCGACCGGCTCGGCGTGGGCCATCTCGCCCATCGCAGGCCCCACGAGCTCTCCGGCGGCCAGGCGCAGCGCGTCGCGCTCGCCCGCGCGCTCGCTGCCCGCCCACGGCTGCTGCTGCTCGACGAGCCGCTCGCCGCCCTCGACCAGACCACCCGCGCGCAGGTGCGGCACACCCTGCGCACGCATCTCGCCGGGTTCGGCGGCGTGTGCCTGATGGTCACCCACGACCCGGTCGAGGCGGTGTCGCTCGCCGACCGCGTCCTCGTGCTCGACGCGGGCGCGGCCCTGCAGGACGCACCGCCCGCCGAGGTCTCACGCCACCCGCGCTCGCCGTGGGTGGCGCGGATGCTCGGCCACAACGCGTGGCCGGGCACGTGCAGGGACGGGGGACTCGACGTGGCGCCCACGGGGCGGCTCGTCGTCGCGGACCCGGCGCCGGATGCCGCCCGGGCGCTGGCCGTCATCGAACCCGAGGCCGTCGGCCTGTACCGGACACGGCCCGCGGGCAGCCCCCGCAACGTCTGGCCCGGCACGGTCCGCGAGATCACCGCGAGCGGCAGCAGGCTGCGGGTCGTCGTCACCTCGGACGAGGTGCCCGACCTCGTCGCCGAGATCACCCCGGCGGCCGCCGCGGACCTCGCCCTTGCCGACGGCGTCCGCGTATGGACCAGCGTGAAGGCCACCGAGGTCACCCTGGTCGCGCTCTGACGGCCCGTCACCCGGCCGGCCACCGCACCGCGCTGCGGACAGCACCGGGGCGCTGCGCGCCGGACCCGAGCGGTTCGGCAGACTGTGACCGTGTCCCCACTTCCCCGACAGGCACCCCGAGACGAACGAGGCGAGCGCCCGCGCGGCCACATGATCGTCTGCGGCGACGACGGGCTGGCCAGGCGTCTCGCCACCGAACTGCACGAGCTGTACGGGGAGAGCGTCGTCCTCGTCGCGCCGCCCGCCGGCACCCCCGAGCACCCGCGGAGCCGGTTCGGCACGCGCCGCGCGCAGGGGCCCCGCGTCATCGAGGCGCGCGAGCCCCACGACGGCACGCTGATCGAGGCGGGGATCGACGACGCGGTGGCGCTTGCGCTCACCTACGAGGACGACGAGGTCAACATCAGGGCCGCGCTCGCCGCCCGCAGGGCCAACCCCCGCCTGCGGCTCGTCATCCGCGCCTACAACCGCAAGCTCGGCGAGCAGCTCTCCGCCCTGCTCGACCAGGCGGGCAGCGGCCCGGATGGCGGGAACGAGTCGGGGCGGGCGGGCCTGACCACCGTCCTCTCCGATGCCGAGACGGCCGCCCCGGCCCTCGCGGCGGCCGCGGCCGCCGGCACCAGCAGGGCCATCGCCGCGGGCGGCGTCCTGCTGCGCGCGGTGGAGCGCGGCGCGCCCGCCGAGGGCGAGGACGCGGACGACGGGGACGGTGGGCCCGCGCTCGCCACCCTCGCGCTGCTGGCAAACGGAGCCACCGCCGCCGGCACGTTCTTCCACGGCCACGAAAGCCCCGAACTGCTCCCCGACGAGGCTGCGGTGGCCGACGCGCCCGACCGCGGCCGCCTCGTACTCGAAGTGGTGCAGACCGCAGGACAGGACACGGGGCGCAAGGCGGCCGGGCGCGGCGCCCCGCTCGCGGCCATCTTCTCCCGGCAGGTGCGCTGGTCCTTCGCCGGCATCGTCGCGGCCGTGCTCGCCCTCGCCACCACGACCTGGCTCACCACGGGCACCACACCGCTCGGCGCCTGCTACGTGGTCCTGCTCGACCTGTTCGCCATCGACGACCCCGCTGTCGGCGAGTCCGCCGAACGCCAGATCCTCCAACTGCTCGCCGGATTCGCCGGGCTGCTCCTGCTGCCGCTGGTGACGGCCGCCGTCCTCGAAGTGTTCGGCACCTTCCGCACGGCGTCGTCGCTGCGCCGCCCGAGCCGCGCACTCTCCGGCCACGTGGTGCTCCTCGGGCTCGGCAAGATCGGTGGCCGGGTACTGCGCGAACTGTGCGCCTGGCGCGTACCCGTGGTGTGCGTCGAGTCCGACCCGACGGCGCGGGGCGTCGCCGCCGCGCGCAGGCTGCGGGTGCCGACCGTCATCGGCGACGTCACCCAGGAGGGCGTCCTCGAGGCCGCCGGCATCGAACGGGCATCGGCGCTGCTCGCGCTCACCAGCAAGGACACCACCAACCTGGAGGCGGTGCTCTACGCGCGGTCGCTCGCGCCCGGCCTGCGGGTCGCGCTGCGCCTGTACGACGACGAGTTCGCGACCGCGGTCTACCGCACGATGCGCGCCGCCTACCCGGCCGCGGCGACACGCAGCCGCAGCGTGTCGGCGCTCGCCGCACCCGCCTTCGCCGCCGCCATGCTGGGGCGTCAGATCGTCGGCGCGATCCCCGTGGAGCGCCGCGTACTGCTCGTCGCGACACTCGGCGTCGAGGGGCAGCCACAACTCGAAGGACGCACCGTCGGGGAGGTGTTCAGAGCCGGCACGTGCCGGGTCGTCGCCGTCGAGCGCAGCGACGGTGTCGAGCCCGCCGGCGTCCCCGCACCGCCGGACGGCTACGTCCTGCGGGCGGGCGACCGGGCCGTGGTGGCGGTCACCAGGCGCGGACTCGCGGATCTCGTCGGACGCAGGGCATCCCGGCCGCAAGGGGGCGTCCCGTAAGGAGGCGTCCTCCCGCAGGACACCGAACTGGCCTAACCTCCTTGCTGTTTGGCATGCCCCCACTCATGCATCCGGGAGGACGCATCCCCATGGCCAGATCCCTCCGCAACGCCGCCACCGCCGCCACCGCGGGCGCCGCCGCACTTGCCGTCCTGCTCGCCTCCCCGGCCTCGGCCTCGGACGTACAGCAGCTCCCGTACTCCCACTCGACGGCCGTCGGCATACACAACACGTACGACCCAGCCGCCTTCCCCTACCTCGCGGACGGCCTCGACACCGGCACCGGCATGGTCGAGATCGACACGTGGACCAACCTCGTGGGGCCCGCCTTCCGCGTCTCGCACGATCCCGTCGGCAACCACAACAACTGCACGGGCTCCACCACCGTCGCCGGGCTGACGTCGGGTTCCACCGACAAGGACCTGGCCGGCTGCCTCACCGACCTCAGGACCTGGAGCGACGCGCACCCGGACCATCCGCCCGTCGTCGTCAAGGTGGAGATGAAGGACGGTTTCCTGGCGAACAAGGGCCGCGGCCCTGCCGACTTCGACGCCATCGTGCGCAGCAGGCTCGGCGACTCGGTCTTCAGCCCCGCCGACCTCACCGCCGGCCGCTACGCCACCCTCGACCAGGCCGCGAAGGCCGACGCATGGCCGACCCGTGACCAGCTGGCGGGCAAGTTCGTCATCGAGCTCATCCCCGGGACGGTCGAGGAGCAGAACCCCTTCGACACGCTGTGGACCGACCGCGAGTACGCGACGTACCTGCGCGACCTCCAGGCCGCCGACGACCTCGCCCAGGCCACCGCCTTCCCCGCCGTACACACCGTCACCGCACCCGGTGACCCGCGCACCCGGTACACGGACACGTCCCTGCGCCCGTGGTTCGTGTTCTTCGACACCGACGCCAACGGGTTCGTGACGGACGGGATCGACCTCGACTGGTACGACCGGAACCACTACTTCGTCATCCTGACCGACGCCCAGAACGTCGCACCGGCCATCGACGGTACGAACCCCACGCAGCAGCAGGCCAGGGACCGCCTCGACCTGCTCGCCAAGGACCACGCCAGTATCGTCTCCGCGGACTGGCGGAGCCTGCCGGCAGTGGACTCCGCGGTCGTCCCGCGCGGCGCCGCCCAGTAGCGGCAGGGTGCGGCACGGGTGGCGCGGACCACGCCACCCGTGCCGCACCCGCGACCGCCGCCCCGCCGTCCGCCGGTGCTGGGCCGGTCAGCGGCGCCGGGTCACTCGTCGGCGCCGGAGAGCGGTTCGTGCGAGGGGGAGATGATACGGGCCGTCAGGTCCGGCTCCGCCATGTGCCGGTCGAAGGGGAACATCGGACGGCGGATGCGGTGGTGGCCGAGGCGCACCAGGTCCTGGTCGACTCCGCCGGGTGTCAGCGCCAGCTTCCAGTCGGCCGCCATGTCGAAGAGCTCGGGTTCGAGGTAGCCGATCTTGACGATGACGACGTCGGCACCGCGCGGGTCGAGGCGGAGGTCGGTGAAGTCGTGCTCGTGGTGGTACGGCTTGCGCCGCTTCGTGAGGATCGCGTACACGCTGCCCACCCGCAGGACGACCTCGGTCCCGGCGTCACGGTCGCCCTGCCTGATCGCGTGGACAACGCCGGTCACCGTGATCGGTCCTGAATGCCGGTCGTCCACCTCGGCGCCCGCCGTGACGGTCACGCTCGCACCGACGCCCGCGGCCTCGGCCGCCGCTACCGCCGCGGGGCCCGGCACCGAGGCATAGATCACCGTCGGGCCCGAGGGATCCTTGAACTCCGCTCGTGCCAGCAGGCGTTCCAGACCCCAGGTCACGTCGCCCGCGCCCCCGGCCGTCGGGTTGTCACCGGAGTCGCTGATGAAGTAGGGGCGGTCGGGGGAGGCCAGGGCGTCGTCCAGGCACGCGTCGAGCGTGCCGGTCGGCGCCACGAACGCGAAGTCCTCACGCGCGTCGTAGAAGGCACGGGCCAGCCGCTCCGCGCCCGCCGAGACAGCCGTCTCGTCCTGCCCGGTCACCACGACGACCGCGCGGTTGCGCGGCTCGTCGGCCCAGGCGTAGCCGACCCAGATCGCCGCGTCGGTCACGCCCTCGGCGGCCTCCACCTCCGGAACCTTCGCGTAGACGCTCTTGGCGGGTTCGATCCGGGTCGAGGTCTGCTCGCCGGCGAGCAGCACGGGCACCGGGACCCATGCCTTGACCGGGCGGGGCGCACCCGAGGTGAGCAGGTCGACGAGGTTGCGGGCGGCACGCTCCTTGGTCTCCATGAAGTCCTCGTGCGGTGCCATCCGGTAGCAGGTGATCAGGTCGCTGCCGTGGGCCAGTTCGCGGGACACGTTGCCGTGCAGGTCCATGGAGGTCGACACGATGACCTCGGGGCCCACGGTCTCGCGGATGCGTGCGAGCAGCAGCGCCTCGGCGTCGTCGATGCCCTCGACGGTCATGGCGCCGTGGATGTCGTACCAGAGGCCGTCCAGCGCGGGCATCGCCGCCAGGCGCTCGATCAACTCGTCCGACAGGCAGGCGAAGGCCTCGGCGGTGACCTGCCCGCCGGGCAGCGACTTGCCGACGAGGGCACCGCGCCAGTCGGCCGCTGAGGTCAGCGGCTCGCCCGGAGCGAGAAAGGGGTAGCGGGTCATGACCTCCTCACCGCGCAGCGGGTGGAAGGCCGGTGCCTCGGTGCGTGCGGGGGAGAAGGTGGACGACTCGATGCCGAGTCCCGCGATGGCGATGACGGGACGGGCGACGGGCTTGCGGGGGCGTGGCATGGCTCCTCCGGGGGCGTGCGTGCAATCGATGATCTTGTCCCCGCCGGGCCTGTGGCCCGTGCGGACAGGGTCGTGGCGGCGGTGCTGTCAGCCCGTCGTCGTCTCGGCAGGGCGCGGGAGTCCGGGGCCGGAAGCGCCCTCCGCCGCGCTCCCGAACGCCAGGCGCACCGCGTGCTGGAGCGCGAACTGGCCCGCTCCGAAGAGCCCCGCGTCCACCCCGCGGCTGGCCCGCTGGATGGTCAGGTGCTCGGTGACGAGCGGGTGGCACGCCTCGTACAGCTGGCTGCGCACGGCGGCGACCAGCGGTTCGAGCGTGGACAGGATGCCGCCCAGGTACACGGCGTCCGGGTTGAAGAAGTTGACGTTCGCCGCGAGCACCTGGCCGAGGTAGCGCCCGGCGCGGCGCACAGCGCTCGTCGCCGTCGGATCCGCGTCGGACGCGAGGCGTACCACGTCCTCGATCGAGCCGATGCCGGCGCCGCGCTCCTGGAGGATCCTGACCAGAGCCGCTCCTGACGCCACGGTCTCCAGGCAGCCGCTGTTTCCGCAGGAACACGGAATGTCCCCGGCGGCGTCGATGCGTACGTGGGTTATGTCGCCGGCGGCTCCGGTGGCACCGCGGTGGAGCCGGCCGTCCACGATGATCCCCGCGCCGATGGCCGACCCGATCTTCACCATGATCGTCTGGCGGTGCCGGTCGGGATGGGTGGCGTACTCGCCCACGGCCATGCAGTTGGCGTCGTTGTCCACGGCCGCCGGGACCCCGAACCGTTCGGTCAGCCAGGGGCCGACGGGGAACTTGTTCCAGCCCGGCATGCGGGAGGGAAGGGTCACCACGCCGGACGACGCGTCGACAGGGCCCGGCAGGGACACACCGACCCCCCTGAGCCGCCTGCCGCCGTGCTGCTCTGCCAGTGCCTCCAGTGTGTCCGCCAGGCGGGTCAGCGCCGCCTCGGGGCCGTCCGCGATCGCCAGGGGCACCGTCGAGACATCGGTCAGCCGCCCACCGGGCTGGACGACGCCCACGCGTGCGTGCCGGCCGCCTACATCGGCGGCCAGGGCGAACTCGTCGGTCCCGCCGAGTCGCAGGACCTTGCGCGGGCGCCCGCCACCGGAGGCCCGTGTCCCGTGCTCCGCGACCAGTCCTCGCTCCACGAGCTGGCTGACCGTGATCGAGATCGTCGACGGGGCCACACCGAGCCGGCCCGCCAGCTCCGTGCGCGTCACGGCCTGCCCTGAGGCGATGAGTTCGAGGACGCGCGAGGCGAGTGGCCGTGCACCTCCATCACCGCTCCAGTGCGGTGCACTTACGTCAGACATGGATGAAGTTACTTCCGGAGGGGGAATGTTGGAGGTGACACTACGCCCGGCATGACCAGGCATTTGTGACCCACATCACACGAGAAAACCCGGGCAGTGTGGCGCAAACATCGACCAGGTAGGGCGATCGGCAAGGCAAGCACAGCACACTCGACTCTTTTTTCATTTCAAACTAAACCTATTTTTTACGAAACAGCGTTTGTTTTTTCGGCACCGGCGGCTTTGACTGCTCTCCCAAGCGCCCCTGCCGTGACGCCTCCCGCTCCGGGTGGGACCGGGCGGGCCGTTTCACCTTGAGGAGAGTCATGCTTTCTGCTCGTCTGCGGCAACGCCGCCGCTGGGCACTTACCGCGGGCGCTGCCGCCTCCGCGGCCGCGCTGGTCGCGGGGTGCAGTGGGTCGAGCGGCGGTGGTTCGGCGTCAGCGACGCCCGACAAGATCAACTATGCTCTGCCGGCCAACTTCACACCGAACTGGATCCTTCCGCTCGGTACCGCCGCCCACCTCAACACCAACAACAACTCGATCATCGCGGCCCTGTGGGAGCCGCTGATCGCGTACGACGGCTCCACCGGCTCGATCCAGTGGAACAAGAAGGCATCGCTGGCCACCGCGGCCGACTTCGCCAAGGACGGCAAGAGTGTCACGATCACACTCGGGAACCGGCACTGGAGTGACGGCAAGCCCGTCACCTCCCGCGACGTCCAGTTCTTCTACAACGTCGTCAAGGCCAACAAGGGGCAGTGGGCCAGCTACAACAAGGGGCAGGCGCCCGACAACTGGACCTCGCTCAAGATCGTCGACGACACCCACTTCACGATCACGTTCGACAAGGCGTACAACCCGCAGTGGATGCTCGCCAACGAACTGCCCCTCATCATCCCGATGCCGCAGCACACATGGGACAAGACCTCCGCGTCCGGCAAGGTGACCAACGCGGACGAGACCACGGCCGGCGCCAAGCAGGTGTGGACATACCTCAACAACGCCGCCAAGAACATATCGGCCTACGCGACCGACCCACTGTGGAAGACCGTCGACGGCCCCTACACCCTCAAGTCCTTCTCGACCGCGGGCAAGGTCGTCCTCACCGCCAACAAGAAGTACGACGGCGGCGAGAAGGCCAACATCCCGACGGTGAACCTCCTCCCGTTCACCACCACGGACGCCGAGGAGAACGCCCTGCGTTCCGGGCAGGTCGACTACGGCTACATCAACGCCAGTGAACTCGACCAGAAGTCGTCGTTCACCAACCTCGGCTACGACGTCAAGCCGTGGACCGGCTGGGCCATCACCTACATGCCGTACAACTTCAACAACCCGGCCATGGGACCGGTGTTCAAGCAGCTGTACGCGCGGCAGGCGATCCAGGAGTCGATCGACCAGACCAGCATCGCCAAGGTCATCTTCAACGGCACCGCCGTCCCCGGCTACGGCCCGATCCCCACCGCCGAGGCGTCCGACTTCGTCTCCTCCGCCCAGAAGAGCAACCCGTACCCGTTCTCGACCGCCAAGGCCAAGGCGCTCCTCACCGCGCACGGCTGGTCCGAACAGGGCGGTGTGATGGTGTGCACCAGCCCCGGCTCATCCTCATCGCAGTGCGGCGAAGGCGTGGCCAAGGGCACGAAGTTCGAGATGAAGGTGCTGTCGCAGTCCGGTTCACCGGTCACCGACAACATGATGAGCGCGATCCAGTCCTCCCTCGAGAAGACCGGCATCAAGTTCGACATCAAGACGGCGCCCGTCAACTCGGTCCTCTCGCAGACCCCGCAGTGCACCTCGTCGCAGTCCATCTGCAAGTGGCAGTTGTCGTTCTTCGGCACCGCGGGCAGCTGGTACTTCCCGGCCTTCCCGACCGGTGACTCGCTCTTCCAGACCAAGGGCGGTTCGAACTTCGGCAACTACTCGAACACGTCGGTCGACAAGCTCATCGGCGCGTCCACGACGTCGTCGACCAACGCGGCCGTGCAGCAGTACAGTGCCGCGCTCGCCAAGGACCTGCCCGTCGTCTGGCTGCCCGAGCCCGATTACCAGATCTCGGTGATCAAGAAGGGCCTGGGCGGCTTCGCCCAGGACGCACTCGCCAACTTCCACCCCCAGCAGTGGAAGTGGACCGGCAAGTGACGACCGCGTCCGAGGGTGCCGGCCCGCTCGCGTGCGGGCCGGCACCCTCGCGGGCCCCCGGGCACCGCCCGTCCCGTTGCCCCCAACCGAACCGGCCGGACCACACATGACGACCTTCCTCTACCTGACCAGGCGCGTCCTGCAGGCCATCGTCGTGATCTTCATCGTCACGATCGTGGTGTTCTGCCTGCTGCACGCACTGCCCGGCGGGCCGGCCCGGGGCATCCTCGGGCCCCAGGCCTCCGCCCAGCAACTCGCGGCCTTCAACCACGCGCAGGGCCTCGACAAGCCGCTGCCACTGCAATACGTCTACTACCTCGGCCGTCTGGTGCACGGAGACCTCGGCACCTCGTACACCCTGAACGAGCCGGTGGCACAACTCATCGTGCAGCGCCTGCCGAAGACGCTCGTGCTGACGGTCCTGTCGGCGATCGTCGGCCTGCTGCTGGCCATCCCCCTCGGCATGTGGCAGGCCGTGCGACGCAACAAGCCCGTCGACTACATCGCCACCACGCTGAGCTTCATCGCCTACTCGACGCCCGTCTACTTCCTCGGCCTCATCCTGGTTCTGGTGTTCAGCCAGGTTCTGCCGCTCTTCCCACCGCAGGCACCCCAGGGCGACACGCTCGGTCAGGTCTTCGCCACCCCCCAGGGCCTCGTCCTGCCCGTTGTCGCGGGTGCGGCCTCCATGGTCGCCGTCTTCAGCCGCTACATGCGCGCGGCCACCCTGGAGAACCTCTCCGAGGACTACGTCCGCACGGCGCGGGCGGGGGGTTCGCGTGCGCGCTCCCTGCTGTGGCGTCACGTGTTCCGCAACTCCCTCACGTCCGTGGTGGCCATGCTCGGGTACTACGTGCCGGTCGTCTTCGGTGGATCACTCGTCGTCGAGCAGCTCTTCAACTATCCGGGGATGGGGCTGCTGTTCTGGTCGGCTGCCCAGTCCTCCGACTACCCGGTGCTGCTCGGATGCGTCCTTGTCATCGCGCTCGCGACCGTCGTCGGCACGCTCCTCGCCGACATCGTGCAACGGATCATCGACCCGCGCGTGAAGGAAGGCCGCTCATGAGCGCCGTGCTGCAACCGGGCCAGGCGCCCGGCACAGGTGTGTCCGCCGAGACGGATCCCGAGGCGGCCGGGGCCACAGGTCTCCGCCTCGCGGTGCGCAGGTTCACAAGGAACCGGCTCGCCGTCATCGGGCTCGTGGTCGTGGTCCTGTTCTTCCTGTTCTGTTTCGTCGGGCCGCTCCTCTACTCGACCGATCAGACGCACACACTGCTCCACCAGGTGAATCTGGCGCCGAGCGGCAGCCATCTGCTCGGCACGGACGCCGTCGGCCACGACGAACTCGGCCGGCTGATGTTCGGAGGCAAGGTCTCGCTGCTCGTCGGCCTCGCCGCCGGCGTCCTCGCGACGGTCATCGGCACGCTGTGGGGTGCCGCGGCCGGCTACGCGGGCGGCTGGGTCGACGCGACGATGATGCGCGTCGTCGACGCGGGCATCGCGATCCCCGCGCTGTTCATCCTGCTGGTCATCTCCGCCATCTCGAACCCGGGCGTTCCCGGGCTCATTGTGATCATCGGCTTCGTGTCCTGGCTGGTGCCCTCCCGCCTCATCCGCGCCGAGACACTCACACTGAAGAACCGGGACTACGTCCTCACCCTGCGGGCGATCGGCGGCGGGCACACCCGCGCCATCGGGCGTCACATCCTGCCGAACTCGATCTCCACCATCGTCGTCGCCGCGACCTTCCAGGTGGCCGACGCGATCCTGCTCGTCGCGTACGTGTCCTACCTGGGACTCGGCGCACAGCCGCCCGCCACCGACTGGGGCGGGATGCTGTCGGCGGGCCTGACCGCCGCCTACTCGGGCCGCTGGTGGCTCATCCTGCCACCCGGCCTCGCCATCATCCTCGTGGTCTGCGCGTTCAACGCCATCGGCGACGGCCTGCGGGACGCTTTCGACGTGAGGGGACGCGGATGACCATCGCGGAACGCTCCGCTGCCGCGGAGCCGATACTCGAACTCCAGGATCTCGGCGTGACGTTCACGACCGAGACCGGCGAGGTACCCGCCGTGCGCGGGGTGTCGCTCCAGGTGCGCCCCGGCGAGACGCTCGCCCTTGTCGGCGAGTCCGGTTCCGGCAAGTCGACCGTCGCGCTGGCCTCGATCGGGCTGCTGCCCGGCAACGCCCGCGCCACGGGCGGCGTCTCGGTCGACGGCAAGAACGTCGTCGGCGCCGCCGAGTCGGACCTCGCCCACCTGCGGGGGAACACCGTCTCCATGGTGTTCCAGGAACCGGCCACCGCCCTCGACCCCCTCGCACGGGTCGGCGCCCAGATAGCCGAGGTCATCACCAACCACCGGGACATACCGGCCAAGGAGGCCGCCGCCGCGGCAGTGGACCTGCTGCGCCGGGTCGGCATCCCCGACCCGGAACGCCGCGCTTCGGCCTTTCCCTTCGAGCTCTCCGGCGGCCAGCGCCAGCGCGTCGTCATCGCGATGGCCATCGCCAACGACCCCAAGGTGCTGATCGCCGACGAGCCGACCACCGCACTCGACGTCACCGTGCAGGCCGAAATCCTGGACCTGCTGCGCGAACTCACCGTCGGCTCGGGCACCGCCGTGCTCCTCGTCACCCACAACATGGGAGTCGTCGCCGATTTCGCCGACCGCGTCGCCGTCATGCTCAAGGGCGAGATCGTCGAGACAGGCACCGTGGAGGACGTCCTGCTGCGGCCCACCCACGACTACACCAAGCGCCTGCTCTCCGCGGTCCCGCGCCTCACGGTCACCGAGCAGGGAACGGAACCGGCCGGCGCCCAGGAGAATCCTGCCCCGGCCGAGCCGGTCGTGGACCTGCGGGACGTCTCGGTACTCTTCGGCCGCGGCCGCCGGGCGGTACGTGCGCTCGACGGCGTCTCCCTCGTCGTGCGGCCCGGCGAGACGGTCGGTCTCGTGGGCGAGTCGGGGTCCGGCAAGTCGACCGCCGCCCGGGTCGCGCTCGGCCTCGTCACCCCCTCCCAGGGCGTGGTGCACCTCTTCGGCGCCGACCTGCACAAGACGCGCAGGCGCGACCGCCGCGCCATGCGGTCCGGCATCGGTGTCGTCCTCCAGGACCCGGTCGCCTCGCTCGACGCCCGCATGACCGTCGCCGAGTGCATCGCGGAGCCGCTGCGCGTCCACCGCGGCGGAATGTCCGCGGCGCAACGCGCGTCGCGCGTCGGGGAGATCCTCGAACGAGTGCGCCTGCCAAGGTCGTTCGCCCAGCGCGCACCGCGTGAACTGTCGGGCGGCCAGCGCCAGCGTGTGAGCCTCGCCAGGGCGCTCGTCCTCGACCCGCGGCTCCTCGTCGCGGACGAACCCACCAGCGCCCTCGATGTCAGCGTCCAGGAGACGGTCCTCGAAGTGATCACCGAACTCCAGGACGAACTCGGCTTCGCCTGCCTGTTCGTCTCCCACGACCTGGCCGTGGTCCAGCAGTTCGCCGAACGGGTCGTCGTCATGCGCCTCGGACGCATCGAGGAGCAGGGGTCGACGAGGACCACCCTCATACGCCCCGGGACCGACTACACGAGCAGGCTGCTCGCGGCCGTGCCCGTGGCGGACCCGGTGCGGCAGCGACAGCGCCGGGCGGAACGCCTCGCGGCCGCCGGCGGATCGGACGCCGTCGCGTGAGTCCGTCGAAGAACCACCGGGCCACGCGCGACCTGTACGCGGGAATCGACATCGGGGGCACCACCACCCAGGTCGTGCTCTGTACGGAGGGTCTCGACGTACTGGAGCACGCCGAGGGCCCCACGCCCGCGACCGAGGGCGGCGACGCCATGATCCGCGTCGCCCTCACCGAGCTGCGTGCCCTCCTCGGAAGGAGACCCGCCGCGCGCCTGGCGGGAGTCGGTGTGGGCGCCGCGGGCATCGTCGACCCGCGAAGAGGACGCATCCTCGTCGCGAGCGACTCCTTCACCGACTGGGCCGGCTACCCGGTCACCAAGACCCTGGAGGCCGCACTCGGCGTCCCCGCGTTCCTCGACAACGACGTCAACGCGTTCCTGCGGGGCGAGGCCACGGGCGGCGCCGTGGCAGGCGAGCCGTACGCGCTCGGCATCACACTGGGAACCGGCGTCGGTGGCGCGCTCTGGCTGGACGGCGGGCTCTTCGAAGGCCCTCACGGAGCAGCAGGGGAAATCGGCCACGTTCCCGGCTTCGGGGACATCCGCTGCACCTGCGGCGGCCACGGGCACCTGGAGACCCTGGCGTCCGGCCGCTCCATCGCGGCCCGGTACCGGGAGCGGACGGGCCACGGCAGGACCGCGAAGGAGGTCGGCGCGGCGGCCGACGGCGGCGACCCCGACGCCCTCGCCGTGTTCGACGCCGCGGGCGCGGCACTCGCCCGCGCCATCCTCATCGTCGCGGGGGTGGCGGACGTGACGACCGTCGTCGTGGGCGGCGGCGTGAGCGGATCCTGGCACCTGCTCGAACCGCGGGTGCGGGTGCGACTCGCTGCGGAACCGCCCGTCAGCGGTGCTCCGATCACGCTGGTCAGGGCGGGGCTGGAAGGCAGTGCGGTCGCCATCGGCGCTGCTTCACGCGTCCGTGCCGAACTGAGATCGGCCGGTACGGCGCCGGCCCCGTTGGTCCCGGGCGCCGCGAAGGGGCTGCCCGTATCGGTGAGCGCCACGGTGCCCCTGCCCGAGTGAGTCCCCGGCATCTGGCCACGGCAGTGCACGTGGGCCGGCCGTGGCCGCCGAACGGGCCGGCCTGCCCGTGCCGCGCCCTCCGGCATTGCGTCCCGGCGGGCGCGGCGCGCGCCACCGCTCCGGCGCCCGCCGCAGGGCTGCCGGCCGCGCCCGTCCCGTCAGCCGTGCGCGGCCAGCACCGTCTCCACCGTGTCCGCGTCCCCGGGGCGCTTGTCCTCCCGGTAGCGCACGACCCGTGCGAACCGCAGCGTGACCCCCGCCGGGTAGCGCGTGGAGCGCTGCAGACCGTCGTACGCGATCTCGACCACCAGCTCAGGACGCACCGCCACGGTGAACCCGTCGTCGGAGACGGCGAGTTCGCCCAGCCGGGCCGTCTGCCACGCCAGCATCTCGTCCGTCAGGCCCTTGAACGTCTTGCCGAGCATCACGAACGAGCCGTCTTCACCGCGCGCCCCCAGATGCAGGTTCGACAGCTTCCCCGTGCGCCTGCCGTGCCCCCACTCGGCCGCCAGCACCACCAGGTCCAGCGTGTGCACGGGCTTGACCTTCAGCCACCCCGCGCCGCGCCTGCCCGCGCTGTACGCCGTGTCGAGACCCTTCACCACCACGCCCTCGTGGCCGCGCCCCAGCGTCTCGCGCAGGAACGCCTCGCCCTCCGCGGCATCCGCCTCCCCGCCGGCCGCGACCACCACGCGCCGCACCCGCACGGGCTCGGGCACCAGGCGCGCGAGCGCCGCGTGCCGCTCGGTGTACGGCAGGTCGAGTAGGTCCTCGCCCCCGGCGGCCAGGATGTCGAAGAACACCACGGACAGCGGCAGGGCCGCCGCGGCCGAGGCCACGTCGCTGCGCGATCCCACCCGCCCGGCCACGTCCTGGAACGGCCGCGGCCTGCCGTCGGCGCCGAACGCGATCACCTCGCCGTCCAGCACGAACCCGTCCCCGTCGAGGCCGCGCGCCA
This sequence comes from Streptomyces sp. NRRL F-5126, assembly GCF_000721265.1. Taxonomy (GTDB): domain Bacteria; phylum Actinomycetota; class Actinomycetes; order Streptomycetales; family Streptomycetaceae; genus Streptomyces. The sequence goes on from NZ_JOFZ01000004.1 coordinate 474,479, forward strand.
CCGACACCACCTCGGGCAGCCGGGGGGTGATGTCGTCGAGCGTCCGGGTGAACACCCGCACGGTGTCGCCCGTACGGTGCACCTGCACCCTGATCCCGTCGAGCTTCTCCTCCACGGAGCAGCCGCCGAGCCGCTCCACCGCGTCCGCGACGGACGAGGCGGTCCGCGCGAGCATCGGCAGCACGGGGGAGCCGACCGTCAGCCCGAACCCGGAGAGCGAGGCCGGTCCCTCCGAGAGCAACCGCTCCGCCACAGGACCCACGGCGCCCGCCAGCATGACCGCTCTGCGCACCTCGGCGGGCGGCGCACCCGCGGCGACCGCGAGCGCCTCCACCGCCAGAGCGTCCAGCGCGCCCTGCCGTACCTCGCCCGAGACGACCCCCACGAGGAACCGCTGCTCCGGCTCCGTCGCCGCGCCGAGCAGCTCACCCACCAATCGGCGCCGCCGCGCCTGCGCACCCGCGCCCGAGACCGCGGCCAGCGCCGAGAAGGCGGCGTCGACCTCACGCAGCGTCAGCGTCGGGGTGTCAGCGGGCGGCGGCGGATCCTTGAGCGCGCTCCAGCCCACGCCGATCCGCCCCTGCGGCAGCCGCCCCGCCAGGTACGCGATCACCACCGGCACGTCGTCCGGCTCCGCGTCGCGGAACACCTCGGCGATCAGCGCGATCTTGCGGGACCGCGCCGACGTCCCGGCGACCTCCCCTGACACACGTGCGAGCGGAGCCAGCAGCATGCGGCCATGATGCACCGCGCCACGGCCGGGCCGCCGTGTGGACGGGCCCGTGCGGGTCGTACGCTGGCCGCCGGGGCTCCGGCGGCTGCCCCGGGCGAGGCGGACGCGGCAACGTCACACGGCAGGGAGGGGCGATGGCGGACACCGACAGCGGCCTGTTCGGCCCCGAATCGGTCACCTGGCAGCTGCACAGCGACCCGATCATGTGGATCGCCGGCATCCGCGCCCTCTACCTCCAGGCCCTGCACCCGCGCACCGTCCGCGGCGTGACGCAGAACAGCGACTTCAGGAACGACGCGTGGGGCAGGCTGCTGCGCACCGCCCGGTTCGTCTCCGCCACCAGCTACGGCACCACCACGGCTGCCGAGAAGGCCGGCGCGCGCGTGCGCTCCATCCACCGCCGCCTGAAGGCCACCGACCCGGCGACCGGCGAACGCTACGGCGTCGACGAGCCCGAACTGCTGCTGTGGGTGCACTGCGCCGAGATCGACTCCTACCTCAGGCTCGCCCGCCGCTCAGGACTGCCCGTCGACGACGCGGCCGCCGACCGGTACGTCGCGGAGCAGCGCAGCGCCGCCCGCCTCGTCGGGCTCGATCCGGCCGACGTGCCCGCCACAACGGCCGAACTCGACGCCTACCTGCATCGGATGGCGCCCGCCCTGGCGTGCGGCCCCGAGGCACGCGAGGTGGACGACTTCCTGCGCCACCCGCCCGTGCCCGCCCCGCTCGTCCCGGCGCGCGCCCTGCTGTGGAGCAGGGTCGCGGGACTCGCGTACGACGCGCTGCCGCGCTACGCCCATGCCCTGTACGGACGGCCCGCCCCCGCACCCGCCGCGGTGGACCGCAGGCTCACCGTCGCAGGCAACCTGCTGCGGCTCGTGCCGTCAACCGTGAGGTGGCAGCTGCCGCCGAAACACATCCTCAAGGCGGTGGCCAGGATCGGGCCCGCGGCCAGGCCGGACCCTTACGGCTCGGTACGCCGCGGCACGGCCATACTGGACGGGCCGGGAGGCGACCAGCGAAGCGACGGGGGCGACAGCGGGCCATGGCCGAAACCAGGCTGATCCAGGGCCGGTACCGACTGCTCGAACTGATCGGGCGCGGCGGCATGGGCGAGGTGTGGCGCTCCCGCGACGAGGCGCTCGGCAGGCTGGTCGCCGTCAAGTGCCTCAAGCCGCTGGGTCCCGAGCAGGACGCCGCCCACACCCGCGTCCTGCGGGAGCGATTCAGGCGCGAGGCCAGGGTGGCGGCACAGCTGCAGCACCGCGGCGTCACCGTCGTGCACGACTTCGGCGAGGACGACGGCGTGCTCTACCTCGTGATGGAGCTGCTCGACGGCCACGACCTCGGGCGCCTCATCGCCGACCGTGCCGGACCGCTGCCCGTCGCCGACGTACTCGACATCACCGTCCAGGTCGCCGATGCCCTGGCGTACACCCACGCCCAGGGCATCGTGCACCGCGACCTGAAGCCGGCGAACATCGTGCGGCTCACCGACGGCACCGTGAAGATCTGCGACTTCGGCATCGCGCGCCTCGGCCGCGAGGTCGGCCTCACGTCCAAGCTCACCAACGCCGGCATGGCCATGGGCACGCCGCACTACATGTCGCCCGAGCAGATCGCGGGCGGTGACGTCGACCCCCGCAGCGACCTGTACTCCCTCGGCTGCGTCCTGTACGAACTGGCCACCGGTGCGCCGCCGTTCGACCTCGGTGATGCCTGGGCCGTCATCGTGGGCCACCGCGAGACGCTGCCGAAGCCGCCCCGCGAGCACCGCCCCGAGCTGCCCGGCCGCCTCGACTCCCTCATCCTCGACCTGCTCGCCAAGGAACCGGACGACCGGCCCGCCGAGGCGGCCGAACTGCGGCGCAGGCTCGCGGCTCCGCGCACGCCCGGAGGCCGTCCTGCCGCACCCGGCGGGACGGCGCCGGCCGCCTGGACCGCCGCACCGCCCCAGCCGGCGGACGGCTGGACCGGGGAGCGCGCCTGGGTGACGCCGAGCCACGGGGCACGCGGACCCGCGCCCGCTCCCGCGCCCGACTCCGTCCCCGCGCCCGCCTCCGTCCCCGCGCCCGCCTCCGTCCCCGCGCCCGCGCCCGCCTCCGCCGCAGGAGACACGGCGCTGCCCGCGTGGACGCACGGCATGACCGCCGGCCGCCTCGCGGCGGGCACGGCCGCCGCGCGCGACCCGCGGCCCGGGCCCGTGGAGGGGCTCACCGGCCTCTGGACGAGCGCCGAGCAGCCAGGTCAGCAGCAGCCCGCCGCGCCCGGCATGCCACCCGGGCGGCCCGCCCCCGAGCCCCCCGGGCCCGCCCCCGAACCGTCCACCCCGGATCGGCCCAACGCCGAACACCTCGCCGACCTCGCCGAACGGCACGGCGCTGCCCTGCGCCTCGGGCGCCTCGGCCGCTGGGACGAGGCCGGCGAGGCGCACCGCGCCCTCGCCGCGGAACGCGCACTCCTGCTCGGCCCCGACCACCACGACACCCTCGGAAGCCGCCACGAAGCCGCCTACGCCCTCACCAGGACGGGCAGGCACGCAGAGGCACTCGCCGCTTTCGCGGAGGTCGCCGAGGGCAGGGAGCGCGTTCTCGGCCCCGACCATCCCGAGACGCTCGCCGCACGGCAGGAGACGGCGCACGTCCTCGGCAGGCTCGGCCGCCACGCCGAGGCCCACGAGGTGTACGCCTCGCTGCTCGCCTCCCGCGAGCGCACCCTCGGCCCCGACCACCCGGACACCCTGCGCTGCCGCCACAACCTGGCGTTCAGCCTGAGCAGGCTCGGCAGGACCGAGGAGTCGCTCGCCATGGCACAGCAGGTAGCGGCCGCCCGGGCGGGGAAGCTGGGCGAGAGCCACCCCGACACGCTCGTCAGCCGCTACGAGGCCGCCTACGCGCTCGGCCGGCTCGGCCGCTGGCAGGAGGCGCTCGACCGCTACGGCGAGGTCGCCGCGGCGCGCGGCCGCGTCCTCGGCGCGGATCACCGCGACACGCTCGCCGCCCGCTACGAGATCGGCATCTGCCTGGGCAGGCTGGGACGCGCTCAGGACGCCCTCGAACAGTTCCGCGCACTGGCCGCCGACCGCACGCGCCTCGGCGGCCCCGGTGACCAGGAGACGCTGCGCGCCCGCCACGGCTACGGGGTGAACCTCGGCCGCCTCGGCCGCTGGGAGGAGGCGCTCGCCGAGGCACGCGACGTCGCGGCGGTACGCGGCCGCGCCCTGGGCCCCGACCACTTCGACACCCTCGTCAGCCGCCGCGAGGTCGCCGTCGCGCTCGGCTGGCTCGGCCGCTGGGACGACGCGCTCGCCGAGTACCGCGAGGTCGCCGCCGCCCGGACGCGCGTCCTGGGCGACGCGCACCCCGACACGCTCACCGCCCTGGGGGACGAGGCGCGCTGCCTGGAGCAGTTGGGCCGCACGGCGGAGGCCGGGCGGCTGCGCGCGAGGATCGCCGCCCTGCGCGCTGGGCGCGGCCCGGCAACGGCCTGACCCGTCGGCCCGCATGTGCACGGCACGCGCACGGCACCCCTCCACGGGACCACCCCCACGGCACCGGAACGCCCGCGCCACCTTGGCCACCGAAGATCCGCGTGTTACGAAGGGCCATGCCCGCACATTCCTCGTACGACGCAGTGATCGTGGGCGGCGGCCACAACGGACTGGTCGCCGCCGCCTATCTCGCCGGGGCGGGACGCTCCGTCCTCGTCCTCGAACGCCTCGGCGCCACCGGCGGCGCCGCCGTGTCCACCCGCCCGTTCCCCGGCGTGGACGCACGGCTGTCCCGCTACTCCTACCTCGTGTCGCTGCTCCCCGAGAAGATCCGCACCGACCTGGGGCTGCGGTTCGAGGTGCGCCGCAGGCCCGTCTCGTCGTACACGCCCCACGGCGACGGCGGGCTGCTCGTGGGGGAGAGCCGCACCCGCGCCTCGTTCGCCGAGCTGACCGGGAGCGACGCGGAGTACGTGGCGTGGCAGCAGTTCTACGGCGCGACCACGCGCGTGGCCGAGCGGGTCTTCCCGACGCTCACCGAGCCGCTGCCCACACGCGACGAGCTGCGCGAGCGCATCGACGACGGGGCCGCCTGGCGCGCCCTGTTCGAGGAACCCATCGGCGTCGCGATCGAGGACCGCTTCCGCCACGACCTCGTACGGGGGGTGGTCCTCACCGACGCGCTGATCGGCACGTTCGCGGACGCGCACGACCCCTCCCTGGTGCAGAACCGCTGCTTCCTCTACCACGTCATCGGCGGCGGCACCGGAAGCTGGGACGTGCCCGTCGGCGGCATGGGCGCGCTGACCGACGCGCTGGCCGGCGCCGCGCGGGCGGCAGGCGCCGAGATCGCCACCGGTCACGAGGCGGTGCGGATCGACACCGACGGGCGCCGGGCCGAGGTGGCCTACCGCGCCGGCGACCGCGAGTCGACGGTGGGGGCCGGGCACGTCCTGGTGAATGCGTCGCCGCGGACGCTCGCCGCCCTGCTCGGCGAGCAGGAGCCGCGACCGGCGGAAGGCTCGCAGTTCAAGGTCAACATGGTGCTGACCAGGCTGCCGCGTCTCAAGGACACGTCCGTCGATCCGCGGGAGGCGTTCGCCGGCACCCTGCACATCGGCGAGGGGTACGGCGAACTGGCCGCCGCCTACCGGGAGGCGGCCGACGGCCGGCTCCCCTCGGCGCCGCCCTCCGAGATCTACTGCCACACCCTGACGGACCCCTCGATCCTCGGCCCCGGTCTCGCGGGCAAGGGGCACCACACCCTGACGCTGTTCGGGCTGCACACCCCCGCCCGGCTGTTCGCCGGCGGCGACGCGGCCAACGACGCCGCGCGCGAGCGGCTGCTCACCGCGACGCTGAGCCGCCTCGACGACGTGCTCGCCGAACCCATCGCCGGCTGCTTCGCCACGGACGCCGACGGCCGCCCCTGCGTGGAGGCCAAGACCCCGCTCGACCTGGAACGCGAACTCGGCCTGCCGGGCGGCCACATCTTCCACGGCGACCTGTCCTTCCCGTACAGGGCGGCGGACACGGGCCGCTGGGGCGTGGAGACCGCGCACCCCGCCGTCCTGCTGTGCGGGGCCGGCGCCGTGCGCGGCGGGGGAGTGAGCGGGGTGCCGGGACACAACGCGGCGATGGCCGTACTCGGCAGGTGACCGGCTCGGCCCGTCAGGTGCGTGACCGGGTCCAGCCGTCCGCGCTGACACGGGACGCGTCCGCCCTGCGCCTGTCGTCGAACGCGGTACGGGCGCCGTCGTCGACGCGCTGCCCGGCCACGTACACGCCGCGTCCCACGTACAGCGGGTCGGTCCCGTACCGCCACCTCAGCCGCACCTGCTTGCCGCGCCAGGCGGTGAGGTCCGCGGAGAGCCGGTGCCACACGCGCCCCGACCACCCGGTGGCCGAGCCCGCGGTGTGCTCCTGCGCCGGGTCGCCGCCGCCCGAAGTCGTGAACGGGACAGGGTTCCAGGTCGCACCGGCGTCCGTGGACGCCTCCAGGAAGACGAAGTCCGACCCCGGCTCGGTGTCCCACCACAGCGACGACTCGTAACGGGGGCGGGACGAGGAGAGCGCCAGGTCGGGCAGCGTCAGCGTGGCCGTCGACGCGCTCGCCATGCCCGAGAACCAGGCCGCGTGCCCGTCGGGCGGCGTGACGGCGACGGCACGCGCCATCCGGTCGCCCGTCGCGACGCGCGGTGCGCTGCCGGTGCGCCAGTTCCGCACCGGGTGCACGGAGTTGCCGAGCACGATCAGGAACGAGTCGCTCGTCGGGTCGATGACGATGCTGGTGCCGGTGAACCCGGTGTGGCCGGCCGTGCGCGGCGTGGCCATGGCGCCCATGTACCAGTGCTGGTAGAGCTCCCAGCCGAGGCCGTGTTCGTCACCCGGGAACGCGGTGTTGAAGTTGGTGAACATCAGCTTCACGGAGTCGGGCCGCAGGATCCTGGCCCTGCCGTAGGCACCGCCGTTGAGCAGGGTACGCGCGAGGACCGCGAGGTCCCAGGCGCACGAGAAGACCCCGGCGTGGCCTGCCACGCCGTCGAAGGCGTACGCGTTCTCGTCGTGCACCTCGCCCCAGACGAGGCCACGGGTGAGCGCCGACCACGGCGGCCGCTCGTCCTCGGTCGCGGCGATCCTCGGCTTCCAGGAGGCGGGCGGGTTGTAGCGCGTGCGGGTCATGCCGAGGGGTGTCGTGATCCTCGTGCGCACCAGCGCGTCCAGCGGCCTGCCGTTGATCTTCTCCAGCACAAGCTGCAGCGAGATCATGTTGAGGTCCGAGTAGAGGTAGACCGTGCCGGGCGGATTGACGGGCGCCTCGTCCATGAGCAGCCGCAGCCTCGCGGCCCGGTCCGGCTCGTCGTAGAACGGCAGGTCGGCCTGGAGGCCCGAGGTGTGCGTGAGCAGCATCCGGACGGTGATGTCCTGCTTGCCGCCGCCCGCGTACTCGGGCAGGTAGTGCGCGACGGCCGACTCGATGTCGAGGCGGCCGCGCTCGACCTCCTGGACCGCGAGGATCGAGGTGAACAGCTTGGACAGCGACGCCAGGTCGTAGACGGTGTCACGGGCGGCGTCGATCTGCTGCTGGGGCGGGAACTCGATGCCGGTGTCGGTCTTGTCGTCGTAGCCGCTGTAGCGCACGGCCTTGCCGATGGGGTGGTGCAGCGCGACGGTGCCACCGCGCCCGGCGAGCAGCACCGCGCCCGCGTAGTACGGGTGGGTGGGGGAGGGACCGAGATAGCGCTCCGCGGCCGTGACCAGCTCGTCGAGTTGGTCGCCGAGCAGGCCGGCCGCGCGTGCGGAACCGTGCCGCAGCGTGGTGGTGCGCTGCCGCCCGTGCCCGGTAGGCGCGGCGGCTGCCGTACCGGCGAACGGCAGCGGGCCCACGGCGAGGGCGCCGCCCAACGCCAGTGCGGCGCCCGCGAACTGGCGGCGGCTCACCGATCTCCCCGCGATGACATGGTCCTCCGACATCCAAGCCCTCCCTGAAAGTATCTTTCGGGACTGCGCAAACAGCTGAAACTTTCTTGCGGCAGGGCGCGGCTGTCAACCCTCGCACCGCGAGTCCCCGTGTCTTGTGACACGGAGTCGGGTACGCGTACTCATGCGCGGCGCGGGCCACCCCGTTCTCGCGAGGGCGGCGCGGGGCGACCCTGTCGGCTGTCCCGGGTGGCCGGCTGTCGGCGCCGTGCGCGCCGGTGGGAGTGACCTCCAGCCGCAGCGTCAGGAGGCTTCGCTCAGGGCAGGGTCCGTGCGCCAGGCGAGGGCGAGTTCGGACAGCGGTACGCCGAGCGCCTCGCTGAGCCTGACGATGGTGCCGAACGCGGGCGTGGGCAGCCTGCCCGTCTCGATCTTGCGCAGGGTCTCGGGCGAGATCTCCGCCGCCAGGGCGATCTCGACGGGGCTGCGTCCGGCCCGGGCGGAGCGCAAGGCCGCCCCGAGGCGCCGGCCCGCCTCGATCTGTTCTGGGGCGAGCGGGTGGCGAACCATGGGCACATGGTAAAGCCGCCGGTTTTCGGCGGCAACCACCTCGCCCTCTGGTATAAATATACCTCTCTGGCACTCCGGGAAGTCGAGGATCACGGTGATCGAGCACAAGTCCCCCAAGGACATCCAACGCATGCATGTCACCGGACGGTTCGTCGGCGAGGTGCTGGCCGAGCTGGGCGGCCTCGCCGCTGTGGGCGTCGACCTCATGGATCTGGAGCACCACGCCCGCCGCCGGATCAAGGAGCGCGGCGCGGAGTCCTGCTACTGGGACTACGCGCCGTCGTTCGGCAGGGGGCCGTTCCGCAACGTCGTGTGCCTCTCGGTCAACGACGCCGTGCTGCACGGCCTGCCGCACAGCTACAAGCTGCGCGACGGGGACCTGCTGTCCATGGACATGGCCGTGGCCATCGACGGCTGGGCCGCGGACTCGGCCCACTCCGTCGTCGTCGGCACCCCGGCCCGCGAGGACCTGCGGCTCATCGAGGCCACCGAGGTCGCCCTGGAAGCCGCGATCGAGGTGGCCCTGCCGGGCAACAGGCTCGGGGACATCTCGGCAGCCATCGGCGCGGTCGCCGCCCGGTACGGCTACCCGGTCAACCTGGAGTTCGGCGGCCACGGCATCGGCCGCACGATGCACGAGGACCTGCACATCCCCAACGACGGACGCCCAGGTCGCGGCTGGAAGCTGCGCCCCGGGCTGACCATCGCGATCGAGCCCTGGTTCGCCGCGGGAACGGACAAGATCGTCTTCGATCCGGACGGCTGGACGATCCGCTCGGCGGACGGTTCGCGCACCGCCCACTCCGAGCACACCGTCGCCATCACCGAGACCGGCCCGCTCGTGCTCACCCGGCGCCCGTAGGGCCCCACCGCCGACGGGCGCGAAGGGCCGGGCTCTGGCAGCGTGTCGACCATGACGACGCGTTCCGTGCTGCGCCCCCTGCTGTCCCGGTGGACCGTGGCCGTGCCGCTCGTCGCCGTGGTCGCACTCGTCCTGAGCTGGGGCAGGAAAGGCATCCCCGGGTTCGCCGTCGCCCTGATCGCACTGTGCCTCGCGGGTGCGGTACTCGCCGCCGTCCACCACGCCGAGGTGGTGGCACACCGGGTCGGCGAACCGTTCGGGTCACTCGTCCTGGCCGTGGCCGTCACCCTCATCGAGGTGGCCCTCATCGTCACCCTGATGATCGACGGCGGCTCGGAGAGCCACTCGCTCGCCCGCGACACCGTCTTCGCCGCCGTCATGATCACCTGCAATGGCATCGCGGGCGCCTGCCTGCTGCTCGGCGCCCTGCGGCGGCGGGTCGCCGTGTTCAACGCGGAAGGGGCCGGTGCGGCGCTGGCAACCGTCGGCACACTCGCCACGCTCGGACTCGTCCTGCCCAGGTTCACCACCAGCACGCCCGGGCCGCGCTACTCCGGCACACAGCTGGCCTTCGCCGCATTCACCTCGCTCGCCGTGTACGGCCTGTTCGTCACCGTGCAGACCGTGCGCCACCGCGAGTACTTCCTGCCGGTGACCGACGAGGGCAGGCCCGACGGGAGCGCGGGCGACGAGCACGGCGCGCCACCCACGGGACGCACCGCGCTGGTGAGCCTCGGCCTGCTGCTCGTGGCGCTCGTGGCCGTCGTCGGGGACGCCAAGGCCGTGTCGCCGACCATCGAGTCGGGTGTCTCGTCGGCCGGGCTGCCGCAGGCGGTCGTCGGCGTGGTCATCGCGCTGCTCGTCCTGCTGCCCGAGACGCTGGCGGCCGTGCGGGCCGCACGCCGCGACCACGTCCAGACCAGCCTCAACCTCGCGTACGGCTCGGCCATCGCCTCCATCGGGCTGACGATCCCGGCCATCGCGCTCGCCACCGTGTGGATCAAGGGCCCGCTCGTGCTCGGGCTCGGCGCCACCCACATGGTGCTGCTCGCGCTGACGCTGGTGGTGGGCGCCTTCACCGTGCTGCCCGGCCGCGCCACCATGCTCCAGGGCGGCGTGCACCTCGTGCTGTGCGCGGCATTCGTCTTCCTCGCGATCAGCCCGTAGCGCGGCCGGTCCGGCGGGTGTCAGCCGCGCGCCGCCTCCTGCCGCAGGTCCACGATGCGCCGGATCTTGCCCACGGAACGCTCCAGCGTCTCCGGGTCCACCACCTCGACGGCGACGGAGACCCCCACGCCCTCCTTGACCGCCGCCGCGATCGCGACCGCCGCCTCCTCCCGCTGCTCCGGCGTGGCGTCCGCCCGCGCCTCGGCCCGTACCGTCAGCGCGTCCAGCCTGCCCTCGCGCGTCAACCGCAACTGGAAGTGCGGTGCGACGGCCGGCGTACGCAGCACGATCTCCTCGATCTGGGTCGGGAAGAGGTTCACCCCGCGCAGGATGACCATGTCGTCGGAGCGGCCCGTCACCTTGGCCATGCGGCGGAACACCCTCGCGTCACCCGGCAGCAGGCGGGTGAGGTCACGCGTCCGGTAGCGGACGACCGGCATGGCCTGTCTCGTCAGAGACGTCAGGACGAGTTCTCCCTCCTCGCCCTCGGGCAGCACTTCCCCGGTGAAGGGGTCGACGACCTCGGGGTAGAAGTGGTCCTCCCAGACGGTCAGCGCCCCCTTGGCCTCCACGCACTCCTGTGCGACACCCGGGCCCATCACCTCGCTGAGGCCGTAGATGTCCACGGCGTCGAGCCCGCAGCGCTCCTCGATCTCCCGCCGCATCGCCTCCGTCCACGGCTCGGCACCGAAGATGCCCACCTTCAGGGACGTGGACCGCGGGTCCACACCCTGCCGCTCGAACTCGTCGAGGAGCGTCAGCATGTAGGAAGGCGTCACCATGATGACCTCGGGACGGAAGTCCGTGATCAGCCGCACCTGCCTGGCCGTCATGCCACCGGACGCGGGAATGACGGTGCAGCCCAGCCGCTCGGCGCCGTAGTGCGCGCCGAGACCGCCCGTGAACAGGCCGTACCCGTACGCGACGTGCACCTTGTGCCCGGGCCTCCCGCCGGCCGCGCGGATCGAGCGCGCCATCACGTCCGCCCAGGTGTCCAGGTCGCGCGCGGTGTACCCGACGACCGTCGGCAGACCCGTCGTCCCACTGGACGCGTGGATGCGGCGCACCTCGGACTCCTCGACGGCGAACATGCCGAACGGGTAGTTGTCCCTGAGGTCGGCCTTCGCGGTGAAGGGGAAGCGCGCCAGATCGGCCAGGCTCTCGCAGTCCTCGGGACGCAGGCCCGCCGAGTCGAACGCGCGACGGTAGAAGGCGACGTTGTCGTAGACGTGCCGCAGGGTCGCACGCAGCCGTTGCAGCTGGAGCTCTTCGAGCTCCACGCGGGTCAGCCGCTCCCCGGAGTCGAGCAGAGGTGCCATCCGACGCTCCCTTCCGTCGACCGATCATTCGGTTGAGCGGCCGTGGGACACGTTATCCAGCGACTGCGGCGCCCCGTCAACAGTTCGGCGGGGTGCGAGCATCGCACCATGACGCCGGAAGCGATCCACGACACGGACCCGCCGGGCGCCCCCGCGCCCCTGACCGTACGGGCGAACGGGCTCCGCCTCGCCTACCGGATCCGGGGCGCCCAGCACGGCACCCCGCCGGTCGTCCTCGTGCACGGCCGCACCGCCGACAGCCTCGACTGGGCCACCGTCGCTGCCGCCCTCGCGAACCACCGCCGCGTCCTCGCACTCGACCTCAGCGGCCACGGCCGCAGTGACTGGCCCGGCCGGTACTCGCTGCCCGGCTTCCGCGATGACCTCGGCGGCTTCCTCACCGCGCTCCAGCTCACCGGCGCCGACATCGTCGCCCACTCGATGGGCGGGTTCGCCGCAGCGCTGCTTGCCCAGGACGCACCGGGCCTCGTCGGCCGCCTCGTGCTCGAGGAGAGCCCACCGCTGTTGCCGCTCGACCCGCCGCGCCCGCCCGCGGAGCGTCCTGCGGGGCCGCTCGGGTTCGACTGGGCCGTCGTGCCCGCCGTGGACCGGGCACTGAACGCGCCCGACCCCGCCTGGTACGAAGGACTCGCCCGCATCGCGGCACCCACGCTCATCGTCGCCGGCGGCCCGTCGAGCCCGTTCCCGCAGCAGGGCTGCGCCCGGCAGGCCGAGCGCATCCCGGGCGCCCGGCTCGTCACCATCGACGCCGGCCACCTCGTGCACGCGCGGGAACCACGCGCATTCCTCGACGCGCTCGCCGCGTTCGGTGTCTGAAGCGTCCCGACGCCCCTCCCGCGCCCGTGCGTTTCCCGGCCCGCCGAGGCGGCTCCTGACGGGCCCGGCGACGGCCGCCCCGGCTCCTGCGCAGGCGGCAGGACCCGTACGATGGGGGGATGTCCTTCCTCCGCCGCCGCAGCGCAGCCACGCCCGCCGGCCCCGACTTCGACGTCCTGGCCATGGACCCCGGCGACTGGCCGGGCAACCTCGGCGCCGGACTGCTTCCCGCGCCGGACGGAACCTGCCAGGGCGTGTTCCTGAGGTACGACCTGTTCGGCGGCCGCGGGCCCGCGATGATCATCGGGAACCTTCCCGAGGGATCCCCGGCTCGTGAGCTCTCGGAGGGCCAGGTCCCCTTCGAGGTCGCCCAGCTGCTGCTCGCGCTGGAGAACGACGAGCCGGTGGAGGTCGTGGGCGCGGAGGACTCCCCGGTGATGCAGGGGGACAACCTGCTGATCGTGCGCCGCCTCAAGCTGTCGGAGGACCGCGTCTCCTGCGTGCAGTTCGACCGCAGCGACAACGTCCTCGTCACCATCGCGAGCTGGGACCGCCCGATCACGGACGACCTCTACGCGCTGCTCAAGCCGCTGCCCGCAGAGCTGTTCCAGCAGGGCTGAACCGCTCGTCCCGGTCCGTCCGGTACCCGCCGTCCTGCGGGACGCGGCGGCTGACCGCACAATGGGAGGCACGCCGGAGACTCTGCCGAGCGGTGGGCCCTGTCGAGCGGAGGGACAGCATGGACGGCGACGCACTGACCCCGGACGCATTGCGGGAACTGCGCGCTCCGCGCTCCTACCCCGCCGTGTCGCTCACGATGCCGACACACCGCCGCGATCCGCGCAGTGAGCAGGACGGCGTGCGCCTGCGCAACCTCCTCGCCCAGGGCGTGCGCAGGCTGGAGGCCGACTCCGACGTGTCGCGCACGGCACGCGGCGCCGTCAGGCAGCAGCTCGACCGGGCCGTCGCGGAGGTCGACACGCGAAGGTCGCTCGACGGACTGCTGATCCTCGCGGACAGCGGCGAGCACAGCGTCTGGTACCTGCCGCGTACCGTCCCCGAGGCCGTCGTCCTCAGCGACACCTACCTGACGCGCAACCTCGTCGCCGCCACCGCGCAGTCCCACCCGTACTGGGTCCTCGGTGTCTCCGCCGACCGCGCCACCCTGTGGAGCGGCGGAGGAGAGAGCCTGCACGAGCACACCGGCGACGGGTTCCCGATGACCCCGCCGCCGTCGGAATGGGACGTCGAACGCGAGGAACGCGTCGGCGACACCCCGAGCACCTTCCGCGACGAGGAGACGCGCCGCTTCCTCAGGTCGGTCGACTCGGCCGTGGCCACCGTGCTCGCCCGCCGTCCGCGCCCGCTGTACGTGGTGGGCCTCGCCCCCGCGCTCGCCCTGCTTGAGCAGGCGGGCGACGCGGCCACGCGCCAGGCCGCCGGCCGCCTCGTCAAAGGCGGCTTCACCGAAGGCCCCGCCCCCGTGCTGCTGCGGGAACTGCGACCGCTGCTCGACCAGCACGCGCGCCGCGAGCGCACCGAGGTGCTCGCCAGGCTGGACGCGGCGAAGAGCCGCCGTGCCTTCGCCGCGGGCCTGGACGAGGTATGGGAGTCCGTGCGCGAGAAGCGCGTCGAACTCGTCGCCCTGGAAGAGCACTTCAACGTCACGGTGCGCGTGGACGACGGGCACCTGCTGCCCGTCGAGGACGCGGCCGTGGCATGGCCGGACGTGCGCGACGACCTCGTCGACGAACTCGTCGAGGCCGCGCTCGACAGCGGCGCCGAGGTGGTCTTCCTGCCGGACGGCAGCCTTGCGGAGCGCGGCCGCATCGCCGCCGTCCTGCGCTACTGACACACCGTCATCAGCGGCGGCCTCACCGGGTGCCGACCGCGGCGCGCACGGCGCGCCGCGCCAGCGCGCAGTCGTCGTGCAGCCGCCGCAGCAGCAGCCGCTGCTCCTCGCCCGGTGCGAGGCCGCTCTGGGTCTGCGCCACCTGGCCGCCCACCGCGGGGGCCTCCCGCAGCGTGCGCTGCACGGCCGTCTCGTACATCCTGATCTCGCGCGTCAGCACCAGCATCAGGTTGACGAGGAAGGCGTCGCGTGCGGCAGGCCCGCCCGCTTGCGCCAGCTTGCTGACCTCGCGGCGCGCGGAGGGATCGTCGCCGAGGACCGCCCACAGCGTCGCCAGGTCGTAGCCCGGCAGGTACCAGCCCGCGTGCTCCCAGTCGACCAGTACCGGGCCGGTCGGCGCGATCAGCACGTTGGACAGCAGCGCGTCGCCATGGCAGAACTGGCGGGCGCCGTGCCGCTGCGCGGCGATGCCGTGCAGCAGCTTCTGCAGGTCGCCGAGGTCGCGGTCGGTGAAGAGGCCCAGCTCGTGATAGCGCGAGACCCGCGACGCGTAGTCGAGCGGTGCCTCGAACAGCCCGGCCGGAGGCTGCCAGGTGTTGAGCCCCGCGATCGCGCTCAGTACCGCGCGGACGTCCGTGCGCGGCGGTGCCTGCAGCGGGTGGCGCGCGAGCGCCGCCGGCCGGCCGGGGATCCGTTCCAGGACGAGCGCGCCGCCCGCAGGATCGGCCGCGACCAGGCGCGGGACGCGCACTGGCGGGCGGTTCCTGACGAACGCGCGGTACGACGCTATTTCGTGCCTGAACCGTTCGACCCACACCGGGGACTGGTCGAGCAGGCACTTGGCCACCACCGTGGCACGGCCGGCCGACCCGACGAGCAGCACGGAACGGCCGCTGCGCCGCAGCACCTGCGCCGGGTGGAAGTCGGGGCAGATGCGGTGCACCGACGCGACCGCCATCCGCAGCTGGGCGCCCTGCGGGCCCGACAGGTCCAGCCTGCCGCTGACCCGGGGCGTGCCCGCGCCTGCCTGGCGCCGTACCCGGCCTGCCTGTCCGGGAGCGGCGTACGGTCCGCCCCCGGGGATGACCGAGCGCTGCGACCCGGACGGGGCGGACACGGAGGACGATGCTGTGTACATGGGGGGACAGATCCCTTCGTGTGCCGACACGTTGCGTGCGCCGCCACCCCGGTGCCCATCCGCACCCTGGGGAGTACGGCCGGCCGCCGGGGCGGGATGGCGCACTCCTACCCGACACCCGGCCACCGGTGGCACACCATCTGGCGCACCCTGGCGAACCCTGGCGAATAGTCGCGACGCACCTGCCGGCGGGCTACTGTCAAGTCAGCCGAGAACCTGGGGGCTTGATTGTGAGTGGAGAACCCAACACCCGTCTGTCCGACCTGTTCGGCCTGGCCGGCTGGTCGAAGGGCGAGCTCGCGAGGCTGGTGAACAGGCAGGCGGCGGCCATGGGCCACCCCCAACTGTCCACCGACACCTCGCGGGTGCGGCGGTGGATCGACATGGGGGAGACCCCGAGGGATCCCGTGCCGCGGGTGCTCGCGGCTCTGTTCACCGAGCGGCTCGGTCGTGTCGTGACCATCGAGGACCTCGGTTTCGTACGCACGGGGCGCGCGAGGAAACGGCGGGACGCCGGGACGACGGAAGACAACCCCGGCGGCCTGCCCTGGGCGCCCGAGCAGACGGCTGCGGTCCTCACCGAATTCACGGGAATGGACCTCATGCTCAACCGACGCGGCTTGGTGGGCGCGGGCGCCGCGCTCACCGCAGGCTCCGCACTCACCAGCTCCATGCACGACTGGCTGCACGCCGACCCCGTACTCGGCGCGGACGCCCCCGCGACCGCCGAGCCGCTGCGCGCCGACCCGGCGGGCTTCGACCGCTACGAGGCGGCCCCCGTCGGGTCGCAGGAGATCGACGCACTGGAGCGTTCCGTCGAGGTGTTCCGCGCCTGGGACGCCGCCAGGGGCGGTGGACTCCAGCGCAAGGCCGTGGTGGGCCAGCTGAACGAGGTGGGCGGCATGCTCGCCTACCGCCACCCCGACTCCATCCAGCGCCGCCTGTGGGGCGTCGCCGCCAACCTCGCGGTACTCGCCGGGTGGATGTCGCACGATGTCGGCCTCGAACCGACCGCGCAGAAGTACTTCGTCATCGCCACCCACGCGGCGCGCGAGGGCGGCGACCGCCCGAGGGCCGGCGAGGCCCTGTCCAGGGCCGCCCGTCAGATGGTCCATCTCGGCCGGCCCGACGACGCGCTCGACCTGATGAAGCTCGCCTCCTCGGGCTCGGGCGAACAGGCCCTGCCCAGGACGCGCGCGATGCTGCGCACCATCGAGGCCTGGGCCGAGGCGGCCATGGGTGACGGGAAGGCGATGCGGCGCACGCTCGGCGAGGCCGAGGAGCTGTTCGTCTCCGACCGGGACGGCGACGAGCCGCCGAGCTGGATGGAGTTGTTCGACGAGGCCGACCTGCACGGCATGGAGGCCCTGGCGTACCGCACGCTCGCCGACCACGATTCCGAGGCGGCGGGTACGGCGAGGAAGCACGCGAAGAAGGCGCTCGACCTGCGCGCGCAGGGCCGCAAGAGGTCCACGATCTTCGACTACCTGTCGATGGCGTCGGCCTGCTTCATCGCCGACGACCCCGAGGAGGCCGACCGGTACGCGCGCCTGGCGCTGGTGTCGATGGGGGAGACCTCGTCGCACCGCACCTGGGACCGGCTGCGTGAGATGTACCGCCTCACCGGCAGGTACGCGGGGAGCGCCGAGGTCGACGACCTGCGCGACGACATGGCGCAGGCACTCGCGAAGGCGCCGTCCCGCTCCCGCGGCGTACGCGCGTAGCAGTGCGGGCCGCGGGCGCCTACGCCGCCCTGGCCACCAGGAGACACGCGTCGTCCGTGTGCGGCGTGGAGTCGAACGCGGCCGCGACGACGGCCGCGCACTCGCGCGCGGACGGTGCGGCCGTGAGCCGTGCGGCGAGCGCTCGCAGGCGTGCGGGGGCGTCGGCGGCGAGCGCCTCCGTGTGCAGCACGAGCACGTCGCCCGGCAGGAGCCGGACCCCGG
This sequence comes from Streptomyces sp. NRRL F-5126, assembly GCF_000721265.1. GTDB lineage: Bacteria > Actinomycetota > Actinomycetes > Streptomycetales > Streptomycetaceae > Streptomyces. Next base: position 491,813 of record NZ_JOFZ01000004.1, read on the forward strand.
ACTGCCCGTACGGGGCGCCGGGGGCCGCGCCGAGCGGTGTGCCGTCCGGCGGCGTCAGGGCGCGCGCCGTGGAGTCGCGGACGAGCAGCGGCGCGGGACCGCCGGTCCCCGCCCAGGTGAACGCCCTGGCCGGCGGGTGGTAGCGGGAGCACACCACGCTGCCGAGCGCCGGCTGGTCCTGGGCGTCGCCGAGGTGGCCGAGATGCCCGAGGAGCGGTCCCGGCCCGACCCCCGCCACAGCCATGCCGCGCAGCGCACCGCGGACCATCGAGAGGGACGAGGCGGCCGAAGCGCCGTACCCGATGAGGTCGCCGACGGCGAGCAGCATGTCGCCGTCGGGGAGCGCGAACACGTCGTGCCAGCCGCCGCCGAGCAGCGGCCCGCCCCCGCCCTGCGGGCAGTACGCCGAGACATCCAGCGCCGCGTGCGGCGCGTACTCCCGGTGGAGCTGTTGCGCCGTCATGCCGAGCGCCGGCCGTCTCGCCGCTGCGGGCTGCTCGGTGTCCCCGGGCTTCGCGGACGCGCCGTCCCGGACGATCGAGTCGCGGGTCGCCCTGACCGTGCGTTCGCCGCGGCGCAGGTCGCTGACATCGCGTAGGACGGCCCACATGGACGCCGTGCGGCCCGACCCGTCGAGGACGGGCTCGCCCATCATGTGCACCGTGCGTACCTGGCCGTCCCCGTGGACCACGCGGAACTCGCCGTCGATCGGGCTGCCGTCGATCAGGCACCCCGTCACCATGGCGGTGAGCAGCGCCCGGTCCTCCGCGAACACCAGGGACGGCAGCTCGTCCAGGGACAGCGCGCCGCTGGAGCGCGGCCGGCCGAGTATGCCGAACAGCTCGTCGGACCAGCTGACCTCGTCGGTGGTCAGGTCCCACTCGGCGCTGCCGACCCGGCCGGTCAGCGTCCCCGACGTGGTGGCGCCCGCGCCGGCGGGCGGTCCTTCGCCCGCCGCGCCGCCGGGCCGCCCCGCCCTGAGCTGGTCCAAGTGGGCCCCGAGATCGTCCAGTTGGTGCACCGCGAGATCGCACAGGGCGCGCTGCCAGCGCCAGAGCGCGTCGTCCTCGTCCAGCGCCGTGTCCTGGCGTACCGCGTCGACCTCGCCGCGCAGCAGGCGCGTCTGCGTGATGAGCGCGTCCACCGTGTCCCGGCCCGGCGGCGGGGTGGAATGCTCCGCGAAGAGGGGGGACGGCATCTCGTTCTCCGATACGGGCGCGCTCGTGCGCCTCTGGCTGACGGGACCGTACCGACTCTGACACACGCGCCTGTGACGCGTAAGCCGTTTGGCGACACTCGGCATACGGGTGCTTGCAGCATATGCCAGAGGCGTCTGCGGATCCCTCGACGTCACTGATTCCGCTGCCGCTCAAGGGCCGCTTTGAGGTTGCGCAGCGTCGTGGCGATGTTGCGGGCCTGGAAGGCGGCGAACGTGTGCCCGCGTGTGGCGATCCGGTCGAAGGCGTTCGCGACCGGATCGGGCCAGCGCGTGCGGTCGTCCGTCCACGTCTCGGTGACGCGCGTGCCCCCGGGCACCGCCTCGAAGCGGTACTCCCATGTGGCGATGGGGCCGCGCAGCCGGGGGGTGCGCAGGCCGATCGCGCGCACCGCGAACACGAACCGTTCGCCCGGCTCCGCGGCCACGACGGTGCAGCGGGTCGTCCAGCTGAAGACGCCCCGCCGATTGCGCCCGTCGAACACCATCCCGGCCTCGGCCGCCCGTTGTCCGCCGCGCACCCGGGCGCCCAGGTTCTCCGGGCTCCACTCGCCCATCCGCCAGACGCTGCTGACCTGCTCGTAGACGGCCAGCGGCGCGCGGGCCACGACGACGCTGTCCGAGACGGTGAGGGTGCGTGGCATGAGGGCTCCGATCGTTCCTACTGGCGAGTAACGCTTCGGGCCGACGGTACGCGGACGGCACCTTCCCCGTACAGGCCGCCCAGCGGCGAGACCCCACCGCACCGCTCCCGCCGCCGCGCCCTCCGGCCAGGACCGGCCGCTTGAGAGGATGGGCAGGTGACCGACAACGCCCCTGTTCTCCACCACGAAGCCACCGGCCCCGAGGACGCCCCGGCACTCCTCCTCGGCCCCTCCCTCGGCACCTCGCTCGACCTCTGGATCCCGCAACTCGCCGCCCTCGCCAGGGCCCACCGGGTGATCAGGTACGACCTTCCCGGCCACGGGGGCTCCCCGGCATCGCTGCTGCCGCATCAGGAACCCGGCGCCACCACGGTCGCCGACCTCGCCGGCCTCGTGCTCGACCTCGCCGACCGGCACGGGCTCGACCGATTCCACTACGCCGGGGTCTCGCTCGGCGGCGCGGTCGGCACGTATCTCGCCGTCCACCACCCCGACCGGATCGCCTCGCTGGCACTCGTGTGCACCTCCGCCCACTTCGGCGGCGCGGGGACCTGGCGCGAGCGGGCCGCGCTGGTGCGGGAGAAGGGGATGGCGCCGGTCGCCGCCACGGCGCCGGCCCGCTGGTTCGCCCACCCCGAGACCGCCACCACGCCGCGGGGCGCCGCGCTGCTCGCCGACCACGCGGCGGCCGACCCCGCGGGCTACGCCGCCTGCTGCGACGCGCTCGCCGCGTTCGACGAGCGGGCGGGGCTCGCCGCGGTGACCGCACCCACGCAGGTGGTCGCCGGGGCGGGAGACGTGGCGACGCCCGTGTCGCACGGGAGCGAACTGGCCGACTCGATCCCCGGCGCGCGCCTCGACGTGGTGGACGGGGGCCATCTCGCCGTCGTGGAGGAGCCCGCGGCAGTGACCGAACTGCTGGTCGCGCACCTCGCCCGGGCCGAACGGCCCTGACGCGGCGTGCCGGTGAGGCGGCGTGCCGGTGACGAGGCGACCCGGCGGCTCAGCGCGCCGGTTCGACCTCCAGGTACCGGCGCCGCCTCGGCCCCCTGTACAGCAGCGCCTCCCAGCCGAGGCGCTCCAGCGCGTCAGCGCACCGCGTCAGCGCTGCCTCCTCCTCGAGCGCCGCGCCGCTGCCGGCCGGGCCGAGCCACTCCACCCGCGCCGTGCCGGGGCCGTCCCCTTCCCGTACGGCGTAGCCCGTCGCCGTGCGGGACCCCGCGTCGTCCACGGCCGACGGCGGGATCCCCGCGGCCTCCAGCGCGAGCGCGACCGCGCGTACCGGACGTTGCCGCTCCCAGGCGGCGGGCGCGCCCGCGGGATCGCCGGAGCCCGCGTTTGTCAGGCGCCGGATCTGGCGGAGCCCCTCGTACGCCACCCGCACCTCGGCGGCGCGGCCGCGGGGCGCGGCTTCCGCCCTCGGGGGGCCGTAGCCGGTGGCGGCCTCGAAGCCGCCGTGTCCCTCGCCGTCATCCGCCACACCGCATCAAAGCACGCCCGGCGCCGGGCGTTCAGGCGCCGTGCGGCCGAGCGTGGACAGCGCCTTCTGCGCGTCCCGTACCGACTGGAGGTAGGCGCCCGTCCCCATCTCGACGCGCGGCGAGATGGCGCACCGGTCTCCCTTGCCGCGCGCGCTTCGCAGGCCGTCGCCGAGGTCGCGCAGCACCTGGGCCGGCCGGGTGCCGCCCGCGATGGCGTCGTCCGGTGTGTCGGCCGACCCGACGGATTCCGCCGCCGTCGTCGAGGCGGTGGCCGCCGCACCGAGGGCGTGCGTCAGCGCACTGCCCGTCGTCGCGCGGTCGACGTCGCGCAGCGACCTGTCCAGCGGACCGAGCGCGGCGAGCGGCAGCCGCTCCTGGCATGCGGACGCGTCACGGTCATCGCGGTGCCCCCGTTCCCCCGGCCTGCGCCCCCCCGGCGCTGCCTTCTCGGGCTTCTCCGGCCCGGCATCGCTGACAAGGCACCCGAACGGGTACGGGCGGTCATGGCGCCCCGGCCCGTCCTGCTGGCGGTACGGTGCGCACGGCCGTACGGTTGAGGTGCGAACGACTACGCGACGTGACCGGACAGGACGGGACGGGCGGACAGCACCATGGCGGAGAACGAAGGCCTCGCGAGCCAGATGGCGATCTGCAGCCATCTGGCGGACGTCGAGCCCGTGACGGCGGACAGCGCGGACAGCTGCCCCGAGTGCGTCGCCGCCGGCGACACCTGGGTGCACCTGCGCGAATGCCAGAGCTGCGGCCACATCGGCTGCTGCGACTCCTCCGCGAACAAGCACGCCACGGCACACTACGAGGCGACGGGCCACCCGCTGGTCCGCAGCTACGAGCCGGGCGAGGGCTGGTGGTGGTGCTACGAGGACGGCGTCGCCTTCGAGGTCGAGGGCATGGGACCGGTCAGGCCGCTCTGATCCGCGGGCCGCGTGCCCCCGGGCGCCGCCCGGAGCAGGCCGTCGTCAGGCCGGTGTCACCGTGAACAGCGCGCCGTCGGGGTCACGCAGCGTCGCGTCGCGCTCCTGCTCGCCTTCGGTGGCCGGGCTCACGAGACCGCCGCCGGCCGCCACCGCGGCAGCCACCGAAGCGCCCACGTCCTGTACCCGGAAGTAGACGTGCCAGCGGGGTCTGACCTGCGGATCAGCCGACGCGGGCACCGCACCCTCGCTGATGCGCGCCACCATGTGGCCGTGCTGCCGCAGTACCGCGTTCCCGTCCTCGTACGCGGGGGACAGGGCGCTGCGCGCGTCCCCCGACCAGCCGAGCACCTCGTCGTAGAAGCGGGTCGCGCCCGCCGCGTCACGCGTGCGCAACTCGAGCCATGCGGGCGCGGACCCCTGTCCCACGGTCCAGTCGGAACGCACAGCGCCCTCCCAGATGCCGAACGCGGCGCCGTCCGGGTCGGTCGCCAGCGCGGCACGTCCCGTGTGGAACGCGAGGGGGCCCACGGCGACCGTCGCGCCGCGCTCCCTGATCCTGGCCGCCGCGGCGTCGACGTCCGATACCGCGAAGTACGGCGTCCACGCGGCGGCGACCTGCAGCGACGAGGCGACGCCGCCGATGCCCGCGACCGGCGAGCCGTTCGTGAGCGCGACGCAGAAGTTGTCGCCGAGGCTCGTGTCCCGGTACGTCCAGCCCAGTACGTCGGAGTAGAACGCCTGCGCGGTGGACAGCTCGCGGGACAGCAGCGTTACCCAGCAGGGCGCGCCGGTCACCGTGTCCGAACCGGTCTTCTCGTCCTGTTCCATGCAGCTGTCTCCACCCGGTCGACGACGTCCCGAGCCCTGATTTTGCCAGTGCGCGGCGGGCCGTGACTCACGGGGGAGGCCCGCGGCGATCACCGCAGCAGCAGCTCGACGCCGCCGAGCAGCGTCGCCGCGATCACAAGACGTTCGAAGAGCCGCTGGTCGAGCCGGGCGGCGCAGCGCCGGCCGACGTACGCGCCGGGGACGATGAACACGGCGAGCGAGAGGTCGAGCAGCAGCGAATGGCCGTCGATCAGGCCGAGACCCGCACTGAAAGGGAGCTTCGACACGTTGACGACGAGGAAGAACCACGCGGACGTGCCGAGGAAGCGCCACTTGCCGAACCCCGCGGAAAGCAGATACATCGACATGACGGGACCGCCCGCGTTGGCCACCATCGTCGTGAACCCGCCGAGCACCCCGTACGACCGTGCCCTGGCGCGCCCGGTACCCGTGTCCGGCTCCTGATCGGCGCCCTCCCGCCGTGCGGCCGCACGCCTGCGCCACATCGTGACGCACGCCATGAGGATGAGGATCGCGCCGATCGAGACGCGCACCACCGCGTCGCCCGCCCACACGAGGAAGCCGGTGCCGACCACGACGCCCGCCGCGACGGCGGGGAACAGCCGCAGCAGCGTGGGCCAGTGCGCGTGCCGCCGGTAGCTCGCCACGGCCACCAGGTCACCCGCGATCAGCAACGGCAGCAGCACGCCCGTCGACGCACGCGCGGGCAGAACCGCCGCGAAGACGGCGAGCGACACGGTGTTGGCACCGCTGACGGCGGTCTTGGAGAACCCGACGAGCGCCGTGGCCGCGGCGAGCGCGGCGTACCCCCAGAGCGACAGTTCCATGGCGAACCCGGACGCTATACCCGGCCGCTGCCGCCGGCGGCGGTCAGCAGGTACGCGGCCCGCGCCAGGGATTCCCGCACATTGGCCTGCGCCGTCCTCTCCCGCGCCTCCTCGATACCAAGCCAACACAGCGGCGCTTCGGCGTTCTCCCGGCGCGCCGAGCCGGGATCGGCCGTCGCGAACACGAAGCGCAGGTCGGCGTGTTCGTGCGCCGGTTCGCCGCCGCCCGCGGGTACGGGTACGACCGCGACGTGGCGCGGCGAGGCGTCCGGCCACGGTTCGAGGTCCGCCAGACCCGTCTCCTCCCGGGCCTCCCGCAGCGCGATCGCGAGCGGCGCGCTCTCGCCGGGGTCGCCGTGCCCGCCGACCTGGAGCCAGGCTCCCAGGCGTGCGTGCCACCGCAGCAGCACCCTGCGGGTCGGGGGATGGACGATCAGCGCGGACGCGGTCGCGTGCAGGGGCAGCGCCCGCGACCACGGGTCCGGCGCCGCGGTGGCCAGAGCGCGGGCGGCACGCACGTGTTCGGCCTCGATGGGCGTGCGCGGCCGGTATGTCGCGAGCAGGTCGTCGAGGGTGTCCTCGGTCGTCGCCATGGCGTTGAGGCTACGGCCGGTCCTGCCCGCCGGTCGCGTCCTTTTCCGGCTCGGCTTCCGTCTCGGCCGCGAGCGGGCGGGCCAGCAGAAAGAGCGCGGCCGCGCACGCCGCGAGGGCCGCCGCGAGGCCCAGGACGCCCCCCGTCGTCACCCGGAGCAGCAACGCGCCCGTGGCCGCACCGGCGAGCATCGTCACCACCGATGCGGCCTTGCGCAGCTGCGTGGCGCGCCCGCCCTCGCCGACCGCGGTGTTCGCCGCCCACCCGGCGAGCGACTGAGTGATGACGGTCGTGGTGACGTCACGCGACCCCATGAGCCGCACCAGCGAGGTCTGCGCGCCCAGGCAGACCGCGAGCGCCACGATGAGCACGGAGCGCCCGGGGCCGGCCATGCCGAGCACGCCCCTGGCGAGCAGCACCGCCAGCGTCGTGAACACCGCGGCCTCCGCCGCGAACACCGCACCAGGCCGCCGGCCGACCGCCTCGGCCGGCCCCGCGATCCGTCCGCCGAGAAGGGCGCCGACCACGAACGCGGCCATCGCCACGAGCGGGTCGGCGACCGGCAGCCCCGAGCCGGGGGCCACCGAGAAACCCAGGAGCAGCACGTTGCCCGTCATGTTGCCGACGAACACGCGGCCGAGTCCCAGGTAGCAGAACGCGTCCACCAGCCCGGTCGCGAACGTGAGCATCAGCAGCCCGGGGACGGCACACCGTGCCGCGACGGGCAGTCGCCCGGCCACATCGCCACCTGCCTTCCACCGGTCCCTACCGGCCGTGTCAGAGTTCTTCCAGCTCCCGGCGTGCACGAGGACGACGAGTGCCATGCCGATTCGAGCACGTCCGAACGCAGTCAAGGAGACAGCCGTGCGCCGTACACCCGGAGCGACACCCGACCGGATCCCCGCCAACTGGGCCGGGAACATCGTTTTCCACGCGGCGAGCCTGCGTACTCCCGCCACCGTCGACGAGCTCCGCGAGACCGTGGCCGCGAGCAGCTCCGTGCGGGTGCTCGGCAGCGGGCACTCCTTCAACACGATCGCGGACACCACGGGCGATCAGGTGTCCGTCGCAGGACTGCCCGCGTGCGTCGACATCGATCCGGCGGCGCGCACGGCGACGGTCTCCGGCGGACTGCGGTTCGCCGCCTTCACCGGGGCGCTGCACCGGGCCGGGCTCGCCCTGCACAACCTCGGATCGCTGCCGCACATCTCGCTGGCCGGCGCCTGCGCGACCGGCACGCACGGGTCAGGCGCGGGCAACGGCTCCCTCGCCACCGCCGTGCGCGCGGTGGAACTCGTCACGGCCGACGGCGACCTGCGCACCTTCGAGCGCGGCGACGAGGACTTCCCCGGTACCGTCGTCGCCCTCGGCTCGCTCGGCGTCGTCACCCGCGCCACCCTCGACCTGGTACCCGCCTTCGACGTGCGGCAGTGGGTGTACGAGGGGCTGCCGCACGCCGTGCTGGCCGAGCGTTTCGACGAGATACTCACATCCGCCTACAGCGTCAGCGTGTTCACACGCTGGCAGGGCGACGAGGCCGACCAGGTGTGGCTCAAGCAGCGCGTGGGCGACCCGGGGCCCGGCGCCGACGGGGCGGCGCCACCGGTCTGGCACGGCGCGCGCCTCGCCGAAGGACCGCGCCACCCCGTGCCCGGCGTGGACCCGGCGCACTGCACCGTACAGGGCGGCGACGCCGGCCCCTGGCACGAGCGGCTGCCCCACTTCAGGGCGGAGTTCACCCCGAGCAAAGGCGACGAACTCCAGAGCGAGTACTTCGTGGCCCGCGAGGACGGCCCCGCCGCCTTCGAGGCGCTGCGCGCGGTGGCCGACCGCATCGCGCCCGTCCTCCTGGTGGGCGAGATCCGCACCGTCGCGGCCACCGACCTGTGGCTCGACCCCGCGCAGGGCCGCGACTCGGTCGCGTTCCACTTCACCTGGGTCCAGGACATCGACGCGGTCGCCCCGGCGCTCGCCGCCATCGAGGAGGCGCTCGCCCCCTTCGCCGCACGTCCGCACTGGGGGAAGGTCTTCCTCACCGGCGGCGACCGGCTGCGGGAGCTCTATCCGCGTTACGAGGACTTCCGGGCGCTGGCCGGCACGCTCGACCCGTCCGGCACGTTCCGCAACGACTACACGCGCCGCCTCTTCGACAGGGACCCGGCAGTGTGATTTTTCGTGCACGGGAAACGGTGGTTTTCGCACGGCCGGACTTCCTACGCTCGCCCGTATGCCCCGGCCCCTGTCGACCACGCACGCCCCCGTGCGGCGCCGCCGCCTGCTCGGCACGTCGGCGGCCGTCGCCCTGCTCCTGGCGGGATGGACGGCCGCCGACCACGCATTCGCGGCCTCACCCGCCCACGGCCGCGCCGCCGCCGAACAGCCGGAAGGGTCCGTGCACGAGATCCCCATCACTCTGAGCAAGGGCTCGTCCGCGGCGCTCTCCATCGCGGCACTCGACCTCACCGACGGCCACAGGGCCGGGTACCGGACGGCGTCGGAACCCGTCCACGACACCGCGAGCATCGTCAAGGTCGACATACTCGCGGCGCTGCTCCTGCGGGCGCAGGACGCCGGCCGCCCACTCACCGCGAAGCAGAAGAGCCTCGCCGGCGACATGATCAGGGCCAGTGACAACAAGGCCACCGACGCCTTGTGGGACACCATCGGCGGGACCTCGGGCCTCACCCGGGCCAACCGCCGCATCGGCCTCACCCGCACCACAGCGGGCGCGGGCGGCCTGTGGGGGCTCACCCAGACCACCGCACACGACCAGCTCACCCTGCTCTCCGCCGTCTACGGCGGCCACTCGCCGCTGAGCGCGGCCTCGCGCTCCTACGCGCGCACGCTGATGAGCCAGGTCGAGAAGGACCAGCGGTGGGGCGTCTCGGCCGCCGGCAGGGCCGAGGGGCTGAAGAACGGCTGGCTGCCGCGCAGCGCCACGAAGAAGTGGGACATCAACAGCATCGGACTCGTCACGGTCGGCGGGCACCGGGTGCTGCTCGCGGCCCTGTCGTCAGGCAACGCGGACATGCCCTCCGGGGTCTCCCTCGTGGAGAAGGGCGCGCGCGCCGCCGTCACCGCGCTGGGGCTGAAGGGCTGACCGGCCCGGCCTGTCCGGGAGCCGCCCCGTAGCGATTGCCGCCGCCGTCCCCGCCGAGGCAGAGCACGACGAGGAAGAGGAGCGTGCCGACCAGCGGAACCAGCGGCACCAGCAGCCACCACGCCGAGCGGCCCGTGTCGTGCAGCCTGCGCGTCAGCACCGCCACCGTCGGCACCAGCACCGCGAGGCCGTAGGCGTCCTCCAGGTGCTCGGAGATCCCGGCCACCGAACCCGCGAAGCCCACCACGTACGCCGCCACGAGACTGACGACCGCGTAGATCCACAACTCCCGGCGGCGCGCACGCCCCGTGAACACGGAGTACTTCTTCAGGACTTCGATGTACCAGTACAGGGCTGCCCCCACGCTCGAACGGTCTTTCGGCGGTCAGTGTTCCATACGGCCGGCGCCCCCTCGTCCCGTCCTGGACGACGCCCGGCAGCGCCTGGCGCGGCACCGCGGATGTGCGCCGAGCGGGTGGTGACTGCCGGGTACACGTTTCCGAAGGCGTGCGCGGGGGACCCGAAAGGGGCGAGGGCCGAAACACCCACGATGGAGGAACGAACGTGACCGAGGTACCGACCATCTCCCTCAACAACGGTGTCGGCATCCCTCAACTGGGCTTCGGGGTGTTCCAGATCCCCCCGAAGGACACCCGTGCGGCGGTCCTGACCGCGCTCGAGGTCGGCTACCGCCACATCGACACCGCGCAGATGTACGGGAACGAGCGGGAAGTCGGCCAGGCGGTCAGGGATTCGGGCCTCGACCGCACCGAGATCTTCGTGACCAGCAAGCTCGACAACGACGCGCACGAGCCAGAGGTCGCGCAGCGGGCCTTCCGTCGCACGCTGGAGACGCTCGACATCGGCCACGTCGACGCCTTCCTGATCCACTGGCCCCTGCCGAAGGTCGGCGACTTCGTCGAGACGTGGCACGCCATGGAGGAGATGTACCGCTCGGGCGACGTGAACGTGATCGGCGTGTCGAACTTCCAGCCGCACCACCTGCGGCGCCTGCTGGACAACTCCACGATCGTGCCGGCGCTCAACCAGATCGAGATCCACCCCTACCTCACGCAGGACGAGCTGCGCGCCTTCGACACGGAGCACGAGATCGCCACGCAGGCGTGGTCGCCGATCGCCCAGGGCGCCGTGCTCGGCGACCCGGTGATCACCTCCATGGCCGAGCGGCTCGGCAAGACCCCGGCCCAGGTGACGCTGCGGTGGCACATCGACAGGGGCGACATCGTCTTCCCGAAGTCGGTCACGCCGGCGCGTGTGAAGGAGAACTTCGACCTGTTCGACTTCGCGCTCAGCGAGGACGACATCGCACAGATCTCGGCGCTCAACAGGAACGAGCGCAGGGGCTTCGACCCGGACACGTTCAACCCGTCGTCCTGACGGCCGCGCCCCTGCGCGCCGTCACACCACCATCCAGCCGAGCACCGGTGTCGACTGGAGGTACACGAGCACGCACATGAACAGCAGGAACACCAGCGACCAGCCGATGACCCTGCGGAAGATGATGCCCTCCTTGCCCTGCATGCCCACCGCCGACGCCGCGATCGCCAGGTTCTGCGGCGAGATCATCTTGCCGAGCACACCACCCGACGAATTGGCCGCGGCCATCAGCGTCGGTGAGAGACCGGCCTGGTGCGCGGCGGTGATCTGCAAGGCGCCGAACAGCGAGTTGGAGGACGTGTCGGAGCCGGTCACCGCGACGCCGAACCAGCCGAGGATCGGCGAGAGGAAGGCGAACAACCCGCCCGCGCCCGCGACCCACACGCCGAGCGTGGTCGTCTGCCCCGACTCGTTCATGATGAAGCCGAGGCCAAGCACCAGCATCACCGTCACGATGGCGAACTTCAGCTGGTTCAGGGTCCGTCCGTATGCCTTGAGCGCGCGGCCCGGGCCGACGCCGAGGATCAGCAGGGTGACGAGGCCGGATATCAGCAGCAGACTCCCTGCCGTCGACAGGTAGTTGAGCTTGAACGTCGTGCCCACCGCATCACCGGCGGCGTTGGTTATGTGCAGGCCCGGCCAGTTGACGATCCGGGTCACCGATTCGATGCCGGTGCCGGATGCGTCGCCCACACCGGATGGCGGCTTGCCCTGGATGGCCGGGACGCGTGTCGCCAGTACGAACACCACGATGATCACGAGGTAGGGCACGTAGGCGCGGAACACCTCGAACGGTGTGTCGCGAGCCGGCCGGGCGGCGTCGTCCGCGGCATGCGGCGATGCTTCGGGGGCGGCGCCGTTCTCGCGTCCCGCCTCCTGGTAGGTCTCCTTCGGCTGCCACACCCTGGTCAACAGGACCACCGCGAGCGCGGCAACCAACGACGCGATGATGTCGGCCAGTTGCACCGACCAGAAGTTGGAGGAGAGGTACTGGAACACACCGAAGACCACACCGGCCACGACGGCGGGCAGCCAGGCCTGCCGCAGCCCCTTCCTGCGGTCCACGATCAGCACCAGCACGAGCGGCACGAACGCCGAGAGCACCGGGGTCTGGCGCCCGACCATCGCGCCCAGGTGGTCGACCGGCAGGTTCGTCACGCCGGCGAGCGTGGTGATGGGCACGGCGATCGCGCCGAACGCGACAGGCGCGGTGTTGGCGACCAGGGAGACCGTGGCAGCCTTGAGCGGCTTGAACCCCAGTGCGATCAGCATGACGGAGCTGATGGCGACCGGCGTGCCGAACCCGGCCAGCGCCTCCATCAGCGCGCCGAAGCAGAACGCGATGATGATCGCCTGCACCCGCTGGTCGTCGCTCACGGACGCGAACGACCTGCGCAGCACGTCGAAGTGGCCTGTCGCGACGGTGAGGTTGTAGACCCAGATCGCGTTGATCACGATCCACATGATCGGGAAGAAACCGTTCGCGGCGCCCAGCGCGCCGCTGTTCAGAGCGTCCCCGATCGGCATCGAGTACGCGGCGACCGCGGTGACGACGGCCACCGCCGTGGCGATCAGCGAGGCGAGCCAGGCCCGCATGCGCAGGACGCCGAGCAGCACGAACAGGACGAGGAGCGGAAGGATCGCGACCAGCGACGACCATCCGACCGAGTCCGCTATCGGGCTGTAGCCCTGTTGATAGTCGGCAAGCAGCATGTGCATCCCTTCTGGGACGGCGGAGAAACTGCGGCCCCGGCGTCTAGGACGGCGGGGAGACTGCGGGCCCGGCGCCCGGGCGTGCGGCCGGGGACGTCCCCGAGGCGGGCAGCGCGGTGCCCGGGCCGTCGAGGGCGCGCGCGAGGAGCCGTTCGACGGGGACGCCGCGGATCGAAGCGTCGAGGACCTGGATCGTGTGCGCGACCGGCATGCGCTCGCCCATGGCGGCGAGCGTCGTCGCCACCTGCATCCAGCACCCCGGGTTCGCCGTCACCATCACCTCGGCGCCCGTGGCCAGCACGGCGTTCGCCTTGCGCTCGCCGAGCTCGCGGGCAGGTCCCGGGTGCAGCAGGTTGTAGGTGCCCGCGCTGCCGCAGCAGATCTCCGCCTCCGCCGGTTCTCTGAGCTCCACGCCGGGCACGCCGCGCAGCAGCCGCCGCGGCTGCTCCCTCACCCGCTGGGCGTGTGCGAGGTGGCAGGCGTCCTGGTAGGCGACCCTCATCGGCAGCGGGTGGCGCTTCGCGACCGGCCCGAGTTCGTCGAGCAGCTCGGTGATGTCCCTGACCTTCGCCGCCATCGCCCGCGCACGCTCGGGCCAGCCGGGCTCGTCGCGCAGCAGGTGCGCGTACTCCTTGAGATGGGATCCGCAGCCCGCCGCGTTCACGACGACCGTCTCCACCCGGGCCGCCTCGAACGTCTCGATCGCGCGCTTCGCGAACGCGAGCGCCTCGCCCTCGCGACCCGCGTGTGCCGACAGCGCGCCGCAACACCCCTGACGTCGCGGCACGATGACGTCGCACCCCTCGGCCGCGAGTACGCGCACGGTCGCCGCGTTCACGTCGGGGAAGAACGCACCCTGCACGCAGCCGGTCAGCAGGCCGACCGTGCGGCGGCGGGTGCCCCGAGCGGGAACGCGCGCCGGCAGTGCCTTCATCCGTCCCAGCTTCGGCGCCAGCGACTCCATGGCGCGCAGCGGCTCGGGCAGCCGCCCGAGCACGCCCGTCCGGGCCAGCAGCCGTCCGAGCCCCGTGGCCTGGTAGGCGCGCAGCGGCCCGCGCAGGGCACGCAGCCGGCGCGGATGGGGGAACACCGAGTACACCGCCGTGCGCAGCAGCCGCTCGGCGCGGGGCCGCTCGACCCGGCGCTCCAGCTGAGCCCGGGTCGCCTCGATCAGCTTGTCGTACTGCACGCCGGACGGGCAGGCCGTCACGCACGCCATGCAGCCGAGGCACTGATCGAGGTGGCGCACGCTGCCCGCGTCGAAGGCGTCGCCCTCCAGACCGCCCTTCATGATGTCGATCCGGCCGCGAGGGCTGTCCATCTCCTCGCCCCACAGCACGTAGGTGGGGCAGGTCGGCAGGCAGAACCCGCAATGCACGCAGTCGCCGATCAGCGCGGCGTCCGGCGGGCGCAGCGCGTCGAAGGCGCCGTCGGGCGGTGGACCGCTGCCCGGCATTCCGAGGCCGACTGTCGCGGCAGCCGCCGTCGCGGAGACCGCGCCGCCCTCGCCTCGACCGGGGCCTTCCGCGTCCTGTGCCATGGCCATTCAGAGCCCTCCGAGCAAGCGGCCGGGCGACAGCCGCCGCGCCGGATCGAACTGGTCCTTCACGCGTGTCATCAGACCGAACGAGTCGGTCACAGGCCCCCAGTGGGCCGCCGCGTCCCGCGGCTCGCGCGAGGCGACCACCACGGCGGAGCCGTCGTAGGGCGCGATCGCCGCCCGCAGCGCCGCCAGGTCGGTCTCCTCCGGCACCGCCGCGTAGGCCACGCCGGTGCAGGCGGAGGCGGTGCCACGAGCGGCGCCGGGCAGCGCCGCCAGAATGTGCGGCAGCGCCGCGGGCGCGTGGGCGAGGCGCAGCACGAGCGGGCCCTCGGGCCGCCGCCCGAACCACGCGGGGGGCGCGGCCGCGCGCTCGCCACCGCCGAGCAGCCGGAGCGCCTCCGCCGACTGGGCCCGAACGGACGCCTCGATCGACTCGAAGAGCAGCACGAGCTCCCACGCCCCGTCGTGGAACCGCAGTTCCACGGCGGTCGGCGTGAGCGTGGAGCGCGCCACGAGCGCGGCGAGCCGGCCGGCCTCCGCGCCGTCCGCCACCGGCACGATCACGGCGCCCGAGGCCTTCGGCAGCGGGTGCAGCCGCCACACCGTGGAGACCACGATGCCCAGCGCTCCGTGGGCTCCGGTGTACAGCTTGCCGAGGTCGTACCCCGCGACGTTCTTGACGACCTTCCCGCCCGAACGGGCCGCCGTGCCGTCCGCGAGTACCACACGCACCCCGATGAGCAGGTCGCGCACCGTGCCGTAGCGCAGCCTGCGCGGCCCCGACGCGTTCGCGCCGACGATCCCGCCCAGCGTGGCGCCCTCCTCCGGCGGGTCGAGCGCCAGCATCTGGCCGTGCTCGGCCAGCCGCTTCTGGAGCGTGTCGAGCCGGACGCCCGCTTCCGCCACCGCGATCAGGTCTCCGGGGACGTGTTCCACGATGCGGCCGAGGCCCGACGTGCGCAGCAGCAGGTCGCAGGAGGACGGCGGCGCCGCCCAGCCCGTCTTCGTCCCCGCGCCGACCGCCACCACGCTGCCGCGCGTCGAGCGCAGGACCTCGGCGACCTCGTCGGCGCTCGAGGGCGCCACCACGTCGCCGGCCGCCACGCCCGCGACGGCGTCCCGGGCCCCGCCCGTCACTGGCGCCACGTCAGAACACCTCGCCGAGGGCGGGGTCGTGCGTGTCCGCCGCGGTGCGCACGCCGGGGCGTTCGCCGCACAGCCGGGGCGTCGGGAACAGCTTGCCCGGGTTGGCGAGCCCCGCGGGATCGAAGGCGCACCGCACCAGTTGCATGGTGTCGAGGTCCGCGGATGTGAACTGCCGCGCCATCCTCGACTTCTTCTCCACACCGACACCGTGCTCGCCGGTGATCGAACCGCCGAGGTCGACGCAGAGGTCGAGGATCGCGAAGCCGAGTTCCTCGGCGGCCTCGGCGGCCCCCGGCACCGTGTCGTCGAAGAGGATGAGCGGGTGGAGGTTGCCGTCGCCCGCGTGGAAGACGTTGGCGACGCGCACGTCCGCCTCGTCGGCGAGCCGCCCGATCTCGCTGAGCACCTCGGGCAGCCGGGTGCGCGGGATGACGCCGTCCTGCACGTAGTACGCGGGGCTGATCCGGCCCACGGCGGCGAACGCCGACTTGCGTCCGCGCCACATCAGGGCGCGCTCCGTGTCGTCCTTCGCGATCCGCGTCTCGAAGGCGCCGCGCGCGTCCGCGATGGTCTCGACCTGCCGGAACTGCTCCTCCACCTCGGCCAGTGGCCCGTCGAGTTCGATGACGAGCACGGCGACCGCGCCTTCGGGGTAGCCGCAGCTGACCGCGGCCTCGGCCGCCTCGATGGCGAGTGCGTCCATCATCTCGACCGCCGCGGGCAGGATCCCGGCGGCGATGATGTCGCTGACCGTCCCGGCGGCGTCGGCGACGGTGCGGAAGCCCACCAGCATGGTGCGCACCGCCTCGGGCGCCTGGATCGTGCGCACCGTCACCCGCGTGGCGATGCCGAGTGTTCCCTCGCTGCCGACGAACGCGCCGAGCAGGTCGAGCCCGGGGTGCTCGGGCGCGGTGCCGCCGAGGTGCACCACCTCGCCGTCCGGCAGGACGACCTCGGCGCCCGTCACATGGTTCACGGTGAAGCCGTACTTGAGGCAGTGTGCGCCGCCCGCGTTCTCCGCGACGTTGCCGCCGATCGAGCAGACCTGCTGTGACGACGGGTCGGGCGCGTACGCCTGCCCGTACGGCGCCGCCTCCCGCGTCACCCAGAGGTTGATGACGCCCGGCTCCGCCTCGACGCGCGCGTTGTCCGGGTCGACGGACACGATGCGACGCAGCCGCGAGAGCACGATCAGCACGCCGTCGGCGACGGGCATCGCGCCGCCGGACAGCCCCGTGCCGCTGCCGCGCGCCACGAACGGCACGCCGTCCGCCGCGCACATGCGTACCGTCTCCACGACGTCGTCGCGGTCTCCCGCCAGAACGACGACGGCGGGCCGCACCCGGAACGTGGCGAGGCCGTCGCACTCGTACGTCCGCAGCTGGGCGGGGTCGGTCAGCACCTTGTCGGCGCCGATGCGCCCGCGCAGCCGCTGGGCCAGCAGCAGCGCGCGCGGCGCGGTCTCATCCGGCGCCGTGGCGCCCGCCCGAACCAGATGCCGACTCATCGCGTCTCCTCGTTCTGAGGCCTGCCGTTGGCTTCTTCGGGTGCCATGGCCTGGCGTGGCCGCGGCGCCGCGAGGCCCACTGTCCTGCCGTCTCCTCCTTCGCGCCCGGCTCCGGTCGGCGTTTCGCGGGCGTGGCGCGACGGATCACCGCTTCGACGTACACCCGGCGCGCCGCTACCGGATACCGGTATGGATCTATCGGATGCCGGAAGCCTGCTGCTCCGCGGGTGCTGTGTCAAGGTCGGTGCGGCACATGGTTTCCGGCTCAACCACATGGTGGGACGGTCGTCCTGACCGCATGGAAGGCGCCGCCCCACCGCTCGCGTGCGCCCCGGGCCGCCACCACAGGCGCCACACGCGCCACATGCGGCCGAGGGGCCGGCGCCGCGGCGTTCCCACCGCGGCGCCGGCCCCTCGGCCGCATGACGGATCAGCTGCTCGACCCGACGTCCTCCGCCTCGGCCTGCTCCACGAGCCGCTCCTCGTCGCCGGCGTGCGATGCCAGGTCTGCGCGCTGGTTGTGTTCGGCGGCGGCGAGCAGCGAGTGGCCCGTGGCCAGCACGCCGATGGCCACCGCCACGGCGGCGGCGCCCAGGTAGAACGGCACGTGCACGTTGAAGTGCTCGGCCAGCTTGCCCGCGGCGAACGGCGCGAGACCGCCGCCGATGAACCGCACGAAGCCGTAGGCGGCCGAGGCCGTCGGACGCTCCACGGGGGAGACGGTCATCACGGCCTGGGTCGTGATCGTGTTGTTGATCCCGATGAAGGCGCCCGACACGATCACGGCGACGATCAGGCCCGTCTTGTGGTCCGTGAACACCGCGATCGCCAGGATGTCGAGCGCGAACAGGGCCAGGTTGAGGTAGAGGGCCTTCGCGATGCCCAGCTTCGCCTGCAGCCATGGCGCGCCGAACACGGCGAAGAACGCGACCAGCACGCCCCAGCCGGTGAAGACGTAGCCCAACTGGTGTGTTCCCAGGTGCATGGGGAAGGGTGCGTAGCCGAGCACCGTGAAGAAGCCCCAGTTGTACAGCAGCGCCGTCAGACCCATCGTCAGCAGGCCGCGGTGGCGCAGCGCCTTCAGCGGCTCCACGATCGACTGCTTGCGCTGCGGCTTCGGTGTGGGCGACACCAGCACCACCGTCGCCACCAGCGCGATCGCCATCAGCACCGCGACGCCGAAGAACGGCCCGCGCCAGCTGATCCCGCCCAACTCGCCACCGAGCAGCGGCCCGATGGCGATGCCTATGCCGAGCGCCGTCTCGTACAGGATGATCGCTCCGGCGAAGCCGCCGCTCGCTGAGCCGACGATGACGGCGAGCGAGGTCGCGATGAACAGCGCGTTGCCGAGCCCCCAGCCGGCACGGAAGCCGACGATCCCGCCGATGCTGCCGGACGCCCCGGCCAGCGCGCTGAAGACCACGATGATCGCAAGACCGGCGACCAGCGTGCGTTTGGCGCCGATCCGGCTGGAGACGAAGCCGGTGAAGAGCATCGCGACGGCGGTGACCACGAGGTAGCTGGTGAACAGCAGCGTGACCTGGCTCGGCGACGCCTTGAGGCCGCTGGCCAGCGCGGGCAGGATCGGGTCCACGAGGCCGATGCCCATGAACGAGATGACGCAGGCGAAGGCCACGGCCCAGACGGCCTTCGGTTGGCGGAACGGGCTCACAGCGCCGGGTTGTGACGACACGTGCAGCTCCAGACAGGGGACGGGGGACGGGTGGGACGCGGAACGCTCCGTGCGGGGGACCGTCAGCCGGGCGGTGCGCCCGCGGGGCCGTCGGCGTCGCTGCCGGCGGCGCGTTCCGCGAGGTGGCGCAGTGCGGGCATGCCGAGCCGCGCCGCCTCGGTGAGTGCGGCGCCGTCCTCGGGGGAGAGGGTGCGCAGCAGGGCCTTCAGCCGCCGCGTGCGGGTGCGGCGCCGCTCGTCGAGCAGCACCCGCCCCGCGTCGGTGATCGACAGCAGCGCAACGCGCCCGTCGTCCGGGTCTTTGACCCTGCTGACCAGGCCATGCCGTTCGAGGCGCTGCACCAGCTGGGTCATCGACGGCTGCGACGACCCTTCCTCGGCGGCCAGCGCCGTCAGCCGCGCGGGACCCGTGCGGGACAGCCTGCTGAGCGTGGCCGCCGCACTGAGGCTGACGTCGCGGGCCATCAGATACCGGATGGTCAGCAGCGCGGCCGCCTCGATGAAGTCGGCCATGTCGTCCTGAGGGGGTTCTTCCTCACTCACCCTTTAAGTTGTATCACGCACCTATGTAACTTGCCAGGCCCGCGAGCAGGCGGTCCACGTCCTGTGCGTCGTTGTACGGGGCGATGCCGACGCGCAGGCCGCCCGTGTCCCCGAGGCCGAGCCTGCGCGAGGCCTCCAGCGCGTAGAAGGACGACGCGGGCGCGGCGACGTCCCGCTCGGCGAGGAAGCGGTAGGCGCCGGCCGCGTCCCGTGACGCGAACGTCACGAGCAGCGTGGGCGTGCGATCCTTCGCCCGCGAGTGCACGGTCAAGCCGGGCAGCTCGGCGAGGCCGGACTCGATGCGTGCCCGCAGCGCGTTCTCGTGGCCCTCCAGCGCGTCGAAGGCCCCGGCGAGGCGCTGCCGACGCGTCCCCTCCGTGGAGCCCGCGAGTCCGGCGAGGAAGTCCACGGCGGCCTCCGCGCCCGCCAGCAGCTCGTACGGCAGCGTGCCGAGCTCGAACCGCTCGGGCACCGCGTCCGAGGACGGCAGCAGCTTGTCGGGCCGCAGCCCTTCGAGGAAGGCGGGGTCCGCCGCCAGCACGCCCAGGTGCGGGCCGAGGAGTTTGTACGTGGAGCAGACGTAGGTGTCCGCGCCCAGCGTCGCCAGGTCCACCGGCGCGTGCGCCGTGTGGTGGACGCCGTCCACGTGCAGCAGGGCGCCGGCCGCGTGGACCGCCTCGGCGATCGCGGTGACCGGCGGCCGGGTCCCGATCAGGTTGGAGGCCGCGGTCACGGCCACGAGACGCGTCCGGTCGCCGAGCACCGCCTCGATGTCCGCGACCGTCAGCTCGCCGGTCTCCGGGTCGAAGTCCGCGTGCCGTACGGTCGCGCCCACGCGGGCCGCGGCCTGCACCCACGGCCGGATGTTCGCGTCGTGGTCGAGGCGGGTGACGACCACCTCGTCGCCCGGCGCCCAGCCGCGCGAGAGCGTGCGCGCCAGGTCGTAGGTCAGCTGCGTCGCGGAACGGCCGAACGCGACACCGCCGGGCGCGACGCCCAGCAGGTCGCCGAGCGCGGCTCTGGCGCCGGTGACGATCCGGTCGGCGTTCACCTCGCCGGCCGTCAGCCGGCCGCGGTTGGACAGCGGCGCGCACATGGCCGCGGCGACGGCGTCGATGACGGGCCGGGGTGTCTGCGTGCCGCCCGGACCGTCGAAGAAGGCGACGCCGCTGTCGAGGGCGGGGAACCGGGCGCGTATGGAGGCGATGTCGTAGCTCACGGGCCCACGGTAGATCCGACCCGGCCGTGCACGCGCCGCGGCCCCTGTGCCAGGAGGCGCGTCGTCGCACGTCATCGGCTGTCAGCGCACGCCGTGCGGCCTGAACTGGATGCTGATGCGAGGGCCCACCGGGCGGGCGGTCTTGAGGATGGCGTGCTCCCACGTGCGCTGGCACGAGCCGCCCATCACCACCAGGTCGCCGTGGCCGAGCGGGACACGCCGTGCGCTGCCGCCGCCGCGCGGCCGCAGGACCAGATCGCGCGGCTGTCCCACCGAGACGATCGCCACCATGGTGTCCTCGCGCGACCCGCGCCCGACGCGGTCGCCGTGCCAGGCGACGCTGTCGCGGCCGTCCCGGTAGAAGCAGAGCCCGGCGGTGGTGAACGGCTCGCCCAGCTCGCCGGCGTAGTGCGCGGTGAGCGCATCACGCGCCTCGGCCAGCGCGGGATGCGGCAGCGGCGCGCCCGCACGGTAGAAGCACAGCAGCCGGGGTACCGCGACCTCGCGCTCGTACATCCGCCTCCGCTCGGCCTGCCACGGCACGTCGGCGGCAAGCGTGCCGAAGACCTCGTCGGCCCCCGTCAGCCAGGAGGGCAGCAGGTCGATCCACGCCCCGTCGCCCAGCGCCGTCCGCCGGGCGGCGGCGAGCGGCCCGAGCCCGGGCGCCGCGTCCTGGTCGAAGAGCGAACCCTGGAGTGGAACGGACATGGGGCCAGCGTAACGCGAAAACCGAACATGTGTGCCATTAGAGCTCTCCGTGGCGCGCGTCACACATGCCCGTCCGACCTGCGGCTCCGCGAGTGGAACGCGCCTCATCTGCGCGTCCGCGGGAGGAGATCCGCGCCGGCGGGGGAAGGTGGGTGCCATGAAGAACCTGGGTCTGCCCGAACACATCCGGGCCTGTCTGTTCGACCTCGACGGCGTCATCACCAAGACCGCCGTCGTGCACGCCGCCGCGTGGAAGGAGATGTTCGACGAATTCCTGCGACGACGGGACGGCGCGGACTTCCGCCCGTTCACCCCGGACGACTACGACCGGTACGTGGACGGCCTGCCCCGCGCGGACGGGGTGCGCTCCTTCCTTGCCTCGCGCGGCATCGAACTTCCGGAGGGCGCGGACGGCGACCCCGAGGACAAGGACACCGTCCACGGGCTCGGCAACCGCAAGAACACCCTGGTGCTGGCGAAGATCCGCACCGACGGGGTCGAACCGTACGAGGGGACGTTGCGCTACGTGCGGGACGCGCGCGAGCGCGGCCTGCGCACCGCCGTCGTCTCCTCAAGCGCGAACTGCCGTGACATCCTGCGCTCCGTGCACGCGGAGGACCTCTTCGAGGTCCGCATCGACGGCATCGTCGCGGCCGAGCGGCGGCTGCCGGGCAAGCCGCGCCCCGACACGTTCCTCGCCGCCGCGCACGACCTCGACGTGGACCCGGCGGACAGCGCCGTGTTCGAGGACGCCCTCGCGGGCATGGACGCCGGCAGGTCGGGGCACTTCGGCTACGTCGTCGGCCTCGACCGGGTGGGACAGACGGACGCGCTGCGCGCCCACGGCGCCGACATCGTGGTGAAGGACCTCGCCGACCTGGGGACGGACGCATGATCAAGCACTCCAACTACACCGTCGAGCCGTGGGTCCTGCGGGAGTGCGGCATCAACCTCGACGTCCTGCCGCAGAGCGAGTCCGTCTTCGCCCTCTCCAACGGCCACGTCGGCTGGCGGGGCAACCTCGACGAGGGCGAGCCGCACGGCCTGCCCGGCTCCTACCTCAACGGCGTCCACGAACTGCACCCGCTGCCCTACGCGGAGGCGGGCTACGGATATCCCGAGTCGGGCCAGACGGTCATCAACGTCACCAATGGCAAGATCATCCGGCTGCTCGTGGACGACGAGCCGTTCGACCTGCGCTACGGCACCGTCCGCTCCCACGAGCGCGTACTCGACTTCAGGACCGGGCTGCTGCACAGGACGTGCGAGTGGGTCTCGCCCGCGGGCTGCGCCGTCAAGGTCCGCTCAACCCGCCTGGTCTCCTTCACCCAGCGTGCCATCGCCGCCGTGCGGTTCGAGGTCGAGGCCGTCGACAGCGACGTGCGCCTCGTCGTGCAGTCCGAGCTGATGGCCAACGAGCAGTTGCCGCGCTCCGACGGCGACCCGCGCGCCGCGGTCGCGCTGGAGTCGCCGCTGGTCTCCGAGGAGCACTTCGCCACCGACGCACGGGTCAGGCTCGTCCACACCACCGCGCGCAGCGGGCTGCGGGTCGCCGTGGCCGCCGACCACGTCGTCACCGGCCCCGATTCGACGCGCACGAGCAGCGAGAGCGGGGACGACGTCGGACGGGTGACGTGCACGGCCCAGCTGCAGCCTGGCGAGGTGCTGCGCCTGGAGAAGACGGTCTCCTACGGCTGGTCGTCCACCCGCTCACTGCCGGGCGTACGAGACCAGGTGGACGCGGCGCTCGCCCAGGCCATGTCCACGGGGTGGGACGGCCTCGTCGCGGAACAGCGCCACTACCTCGACGACTTCTGGTCCAGGGCCGACGTGGAGCTGGACGGCGACGAGGAAGTCCAGCAGGCCGTGCGCTTCGCGCTCTTCCACGTCCTGCAGGCGGGCGCGCGGGCGGAGCAGCGCGCCATCCCCGCGAAGGGACTGACCGGATCGGGCTACGACGGGCACAGCTTCTGGGACACCGAGACCTTCGTCCTGCCGCTGCTCACCTACACGTCGCCGCACGCCGTGGAGGAGGCCCTGCGGTGGCGGCACAGCACGCTGCCCGCGGCCCTGGACCGCGCCGAGCAACTCGGCCTTGAGGGCGCCGCGTTCCCCTGGCGCACCATCGAGGGGTCCGAGTGCTCCGCGTACTGGCCCGCCGGCACGGCCGCCTTCCACGTCAACGCGGACATCGCCGACGCCGCCGTCCGCTACGTCACGGCGACGGGCGACGAGGGGTTCGAACGCGAGATCGCCGTCGAACTCCTCGTCGAGACCGCACGGTTGTGGCGCTCGCTCGGCCACCACGACCACCACGGCGTCTTCCACATCGACGGGGTCACGGGTCCCGACGAGTACAGCGCCGCGATGGACGACAACACGTACACGAACCTGATGGCCCGCGCGAACCTCAGGCACGCTGCCGACGCGGTGGAGCGCCACCCGCGCAGGGCGGCGGAACTCGGCGTGGACGACGAGGAGAGCGCCGCTTGGCGCGACGCCGCCGACGCCATGAACAAGCCGTACAACAGTGAGCTGCGCGTGCACGAGCAGCACGCGGGCTTCACCGGCCACCAGCAGTGGGACTTCGCGGGCACGCGCCCCGACCAGTACCCGCTGCTGCTGCACTTCCCGTACTTCGACCTCTACCGCAAACAGGTCGTCAAGCAGGCCGACCTGGTGCTGGCGATGTACCTGCGAGGCGAGGAGTTCGACGCGGACCACAAGGCGCGCAACTTCGCCTACTACGAGCCCCTGACAGTCCGCGACTCGTCGCTGTCCGCATGCGTCCAGTCCGTGGTGGCCGCGGAGGTCGGCCACCTCAGGCTCGCCTACGACTACCTGGTCGAGGCGGCGCTGCTGGATCTGGAGGACACGGAGAACAACACCAGGGACGGCGTGCACATCGCGTCGCTCGCCGGAACCTGGATGGCGCTGGTCGCGGGGTTCGGCGGCATGCGCCACCGCGGTGACGACCTGGAGTTCACCCCGAAGCTGCCCGAGCGGCTGCGCCGGCTCGCCTTCAAGATGCACATCTTCGGGCGCAGGCTGGCCGTGGAGATCAGGACGTCGTCGGTCACGTACACACTCCTCGAGGGCGACCCGCTGCCGCTCAAGCACTGCGGGGAGCGGATCACCGTGACGGCCGGGGCCCCGGTGGAGCGCAAGCTGCCCGTGTGGTCCGTGCACCCGGCGCCCGCCCAGCCGCCGGGCCGCGCACCCTCGCACGACCACCAGCAGCCCTTCGACCGCGAAGGCGCCTGAGCACGGCGCATGCGGGCACATGTCCGTGCGGGTGCGGGCGGCCCGGTGGTTCCCGGACCGCCCGCACGGGCGTCAGCGCGCGAGAGCCGCGCAGTTCGTCTGGTTCTTGCCCGCGACCGCGCCCGCGATCTCGCCGCGCCAGCTGACGCACTGGCCCGGCGCGTAGAGGTACACGGGACCCGCGTACGTCGTGTAGTTGCCCGAGTCGATGACGTCGTGCGTGTGCGTGCCGATGCCGACGGACGCCGTCATGTGGACCGCGGCGCCCGGCCTGCTGCGCACGGTGACGACGCAGTTCTTCTTGGTCTTCGAGCTGTAGGTGAGGTAGACGGTGCCCGCGGTCCCGATCGGCGCGGAGTTGACCACGCCGTACCCGGAGCCGCAGACATTGTTGTAGGCGACGGCCGGGGCCTTCGCCCCGGTGGTGACAGCCGCCGCTGCCGGCACCGCGTGCGAGGCGGCGGAGGCGGTCGCGGCGGGGGCGGCACCCGAGGACGGAGCGGCCCCGGCGGCGGGCGCGAGGACCACGCCGGCACACGCCAGACCCGCGAGAGCGGCTCCGGCCACGGCACCACGCTGAGTGAACTTCATCGTTGTTCCCCCTGCTCTTGGCAGTAGTGGCGTCGGTCAACGCCACACATCGTCAGACTGCCGACCCACGGGGGGAGTTGTACGGACGCCGGCCTGTTACAGAGCCGGGACGATCCGTGACGGCTCAGCCGGCCGGGCCGTCCCCGCCGTCCGGACGCACGCGGCGGTGCACCAGGACGCACGCCGCGCTCACCCGGTACCGGCCGTCCCGCGCGGCCCTGCCGTTCAGGCGCAGCACGCGCAGTGGCTGACGCTGCCAGCCGACGGTCTCCACACTCGCCCGGCGCCGCAGCCCGAACAGGCGCAGCTCCTCCATCAGATGGACGCCCGCGATGTCCATGAAGGGCACGTCGCTCATGTCGAGCGTCACCTCGCGCGTGCCGGCCGGCACCTCGGCGAGAGCCCGGCACAGCAGCGGAAGCGCGCCGAAGTCGAGATCGCCGTGCGGTGACAGTACGACGGCACGGGCGTGGCGCGCGGAGGTGCAAGTCATCGTGGACATGCCGCTTCCCCCTCTCCGGGTGCGGCCACACCTGCCTGATGGCCTCGGGGCCGCCGGCCAGTAGGGCCGGGCAGGCGCCCGGCCCCCACCGTCTCACCGAACGCCCGGCTTGAACAGAGCCGCGGCGTCAGGGCCGCCGGCGGCGCGTCAGGTCCCGTCGCCCGCCAGCGCCAGCTCCTCGTCCGCCACGGCCTCCCGGTGGCGCCGCTCGTCCTCTCTCGCCCGGCGCGGGCTCCAGCGTCCCGCCATGACGAAGACGAACGGGACGAACACGACCTGGCCGCCCACCGTCACCCACCACCACGTCTGCCACTGGCCAGGACCCTGCCGGCTCGCCCTCGCGACCTCGGGACCGTACCGGCGCAGTACGTCGAGCTGCGGCTGCGCCTTCCGCACGAGGGCGAGGCCCGAGGGGCCCACCTCGCGCGCCGCCCGCGCGGCCAGCTCCTGCGGCGCCTTGCCCGCCGGGTACTTCGCGAGGCGCGCGAACAGATCCGGGTGTGCGTTCACCACCGCCAGCGCCGGGCCCGCTTCGTGCTGCGCCGCCGCGACCGCCTCCCCGTGCTCGACGAGCGGTGACGCGGAGGTGACCACGAGCGGCAGCACGGCGCTCGACGCGGCCACCACGATCCGCAGCGTCCAGCCCCACACCGCGAGGCCGGCCGCCGTCGCCGCGGGGTTGCGCCTCTCCACGGTCTCGGTGAAGCTCGCCATCCACGGCGCGTAGGCCACGCCCGAGAAGACACCGATCGCGACGAACAGCCACGCGAAGGTCGAGTAGCTCGTGGCGTGGCGCGTGGCGAGGACCGCGAAGTACGACGTCGCCGCGATCGAGCCGGCCGCACCCACCAGCATGAACGGCTTGCGCACCCGCAGCCTGTCCGACAGCAGCCCGACCACGACGAGAGCGATCGCGTTGGCGCCCCAGTACCAGTTGGCCAGCGCGTTCGTGCGCTGCTGGCTGTAGCCGAAGTTGGCGGAGAAGTACACCACGAAGTTGCCCACAGCCGCGAAATACAGCAGCAGGAACACACTGATGGCGACAGCAGAACCCACCACGTCGAGGTGGAGCATCTGCCGCCACGGCGACCCGGCCCGGGCGACCGCCGCGCCCCCGCCGCGCCGGGCCCGGGCCTCCACCAGCGCACGGTCGCGCAGGCTGACCATCACCTGGCCGCGCAGACCGGGCGACAGCTCGCGCAGCGCGAACAGCGCGGCGGCGAACACGACGAGCCCGGCGACGCCCGAGTACCGCAACTCGTCCTGCCACGACGAGGAGTCGAGCGTGGTGCTGGTGACGACGGTGACCACCAGGGAGCCGAGCACCGGCCCCATCGTCCAGTAGCCCATCGCGGTCGCGCGACCCAGCTGGGGCGAGAAATCGCGTATCAGCGCGGGCGTCGCGACCAGCACGATCCCCTCGACGAGCCCCACCAGGCAGAACACCACCGTGTAGAGCGTCTTGTCCGGCGCGGCGGGCAGCGCGAACACCAGCAGCAGTCCGGCCACGAGCAGCCCGTAGACGACCAGGTTCGCCCGCCCCCAGCGGTCGGCGAGCCCGGCGACCAGCGAGGTGAACGCGCCGACGAGGTTGCCCAG
The DNA here is from genome assembly GCF_000721265.1 of Streptomyces sp. NRRL F-5126. Classification (GTDB taxonomy): domain Bacteria; phylum Actinomycetota; class Actinomycetes; order Streptomycetales; family Streptomycetaceae; genus Streptomyces. The sequence continues at coordinate 518,882 of NZ_JOFZ01000004.1, forward strand.
CACCGACACCCAGACGAAGTACGTGTAGCTCATGCCGTAGTGGGTGATGATCGACGTCGCCACCGCGTACTGCACGTAGAGCATGTAGTAGAGCACGACCGTCGTCACCACGACGATCGCCAGGTTGGCGTACCGCCGGGGCGGCGCCGGATAGTGCGGCAACTCCCGGTACCACAGCCGGGAGGCGACGCCGGGACGGCCAGGACGGGTGGGCATGGGGGCCTCCTGCGCATGCCGGAGCGCGCCGTGCGGGCGCACCCCGCGCCCGCAACCGCTCCGAGGTGGGGGAGAGGCTAGTACCGACCGGTCGGTACGGCCTAGACACGTGCAGAGGTCAATTCCCGCCGGGCGCCGGGCGGTCCCGCGGGGCGACGCGGGCCGCGATGGCCAGGGCGCAGTCCCGCGCCTCGGTGTGGGTCGTGTCCACCTCCATGTCGTAGCGCACGCCCCGGTGCACCACGTCGGCCTGCGCGGCGGCCATCCCGGCCACCCGGTCGCCGCGCGCGGCCTCCCGGCCCGCCGCCACCCGGGCGTCGCACCTGACCCCCACCCACAGCACCCGCAGCCCGCCGAGCCGCGCCACCCACCGCTCCTGCGACGTGGTGCCACCGAGGAACACCTCGTCCACCACGACCCGCGCGCCGGCCCGCGCCATGGCCGCCACCCCCTCGATCCACGCCGCCTCCACCTCGCGGAAGCCGGCTCCCACGCGCACCTCGCCCGACGGCTCGAACGTCAGACCGCCCTCGGCGTCGCGCAGCGCGGCCGGCAGCGCGTCGACCAGTGTGTCGACGCTGAGCGACAGCCACGGCTCAGGGAGCAGGACGTGCTGCAGGCACCGGGCGATCCCGGACTTGCCCGCGCTGGAACCACCGTTGAGTACGATCACCTGGAAGGACACACGGGCCAACCTAGCCCCGGCATCCCCGCGGGTCACCGGGAATTCAGCGGGCCCCCTCGGCGCGCCGCCGGTGCTCCCCGCGCAGCACGCGGGCCGGCGCCTCCTCGTCGTACGCCCCGCACCCCGTCACCGACCACAGCGACATCTGCTGCGGCAATGCGTAGTACGGCACGAACACCTTCGCGGTGCGGTGCTTGGACACCTTGACGGTGAACAGCGCGGGCAGCACGTCGGGGGTCTGGTCCGCCAGGATGGCGAGCCGGCACGAGGAGCAGGCGGGCCGCCGGCCGGCAGCCGCCTCACGCGGCGAGACGCGCACGCGTCCGCCGCCCTTGCCGCCCTTGCCTCGCTTTCCGTGCGCCCCGGGCGGCTCGGCGCGTCCGTGCAGCGGGTTGTAGAAGCAGCGCACCGCCCTCTTCTGCGGACGCCTGCCTTCGTGACGTGCGTGCGCGGCGGCGAACAGCTCCGCCGCGCGGTCGGCGAGTACCACGGACGCCGCGAGGTCCGGCAGGTCCGTCGCCTCGTCCAGGATCTTGCCCGCCGCCTGGAATGCCTCCAGCGCCGCCTCGTACTCCCGCCGCACCGCGGGCTCCGCCCCGCCGGGGAGTTCCAGGCGCGCATCGGACAGCAGATCGCCCACGTCGGCGAGGCGCGCCCGCGCCAGCGACGTGAGCCTGTCCCGCAGCACCTCCCACTCCCGCAGGACGCGCTGCTCGTCCTCCCTGCTCATCGGCCGCGTGCCCGCGTGTCTGCCGTCGTGCGCCGCGTCGTACGCCGCCGCCACGGAACCGACCACGGCCGCACGCCGCCGGAGCCGCGGGAACGCCGGCAGGAAGCGCCGCCGCCCGGCCGCCGGGTCTCCGCCGTAGCCCGTCACCGGCTCCTCCCGGCGGCGGACAGGGCGGGTACGTGGGCGATCACAGTCATCGAAACCTGGATCTTACCAAGACGGCGCCATCCGGCGGCCGTTCACGCCGCGGACGCGAGAGCGGCAAAACGTGCGGCGACCTGCCGCCAGACGGCGCTCTCGGCCGCCTCGTTGCGTACCGCCGCCGCGTGCAGCTCCGCCCGGTCCACCCCGTACCTCCCCAGACGCTCCGTGCTCCACCCCTGGATCCGGCCGGCCTCGGCCTCCGGGTGGAACTGCACGCCCCACGCGCGGTCCCCGAGGCGGAACGCCTGGTAGGGGCAGTGCCCGCTGTGCGCGAGCCACCGCGCGCCAGGCGGCAGCTCGGTGATCCGGTCGACATGGTTCTCGATGGCGCTCGGGCTGGCGGGCAGCCCCGCGAACAGCGGGTCGTCCGCGGCCTCGGGCCGCAGCGTCAGCGGTGTGCTGCCGAACTCCGGCTCGCCGTACTCGCCGCGCACGGTGCCCCCGGCGACCTGCGCCAGCATCTGGCCGCCCAGGCAGATCCCGAACAGGGGGACGTCCCTGTCCAGCGCCTCGCGCACCAGCGCGCGCGTCGGGGCGAGCCACGGCGCGCGGGCGTCGTCGTCCGGCAGGTAGCCGCCGCCGAGCACGATCAGCGCCTGGTGGTCGAGCGAGGCGGGGAGCGGGTCGCCCTCGTACGCCGCGACGACGTCGAGCGCGAGGCCGCCCTCCGCCAGCCAGCCGGCCCACCGCCCCGGCCCGCTCCCCGGGCCGTGCTGCACAACCAATGCCTTCGCCATCGCCGTGACCTCGCCTTTCCGCGTGAATTCCCGCGCAAGTCACCCTATCCGCGAGGGCGCGGCACGCCGCGTGCGGGCCGGTCTCACTCGTAGGCGCCGAACGCCTTCGTGAAGTCCAGCGGCTGCTGCGTGAGCGAACTGCACGTCGGGTCGGCGGAGTTCTTCGCGCCTCCCGGGCACTGCTTGTCGCGGGCCGCGGACCACATCGACAGCCAGGCGAGCTTCTTCGACCGCGCGAAGTCCACCAGCTTCGACGCGTCGGCGACGGTGAACTTCTCGGAGCTCACGTCGTTCACCCCGATCATCGGCGTGACCGCGACCTTCTCCCACGCCGCGGCGTCGGACAGGCCGAGGACGCCCTTGATCTGCGCCTGCGTCGCGGTCGCCGCCTGGATCGCGTACTGGCCCATGTCGCCGCTGTAGGACGCCCCGTAGTCCATCGCCATCACGTTGACAGCGCCGATCTTCACGCCGTTCTTGTGCGCGTCCGACACCAGGTCGACGCCGGCCTGCGTCAGCCCCTCGGGCATGACCGGCAGCGTGAACGACACGTCGAGCCCCGGGTGCGACTTCTGCAGTGTGGCGATGGCCTGCGACCGCCGCGTGCCGGCCGCCGTGTCCGGCAGCGCGGCGCCCTCCACGTCGAAGTCCACCTTGGTCAGCTTGTACTGGTCGATGACCTTCCCGTATGCCGCCGCGAGGTCGGAGACGGACGAGCAGGCGCCCGCGAGTTCGGTGCCCGAGGCACCGCCGAACGAGACACGCACGTCACCGCCCTTGGCGCGCAGGGCGTCGATCTGCCCGGGCGTGCCGTCCGAGCCGATGGCGCTCACGCCGCCCCACTTGGGTACGCAGCCGCCGCCCGAGGTGACGAACGCCAGGTTGAACGTGGTGACCCCCGTCTTCGACGCGGTGTCCAGCAGGTCGTACGACGGATAGAGCGAGGTGTCCACGTAGGGGGAGAACTTGCCGCCCGAGGACGACGCGGGAGCCGAGGACGTCGCCGACGCCTGCGGCGGGGACGACGGCCGCTGCGACGGGCTGCCGGAAGGAGTGGTGGTCGGCGCCGCGGTGGGACGGCCGCTCGGCTCCGGGGCCGCCCCGCCGCCGGCGGAGCACTTCGCGGAGTCGATCAGGCACGAAGTCGGATCGGCCGCCTTGCCCGAGGACGACGTCACGAAGCCGACGGTGACGGACGCGCCGGGTGCGATGTCCCCGTTCCAGCTCGCCGGCTTCACCGTTACGTGCCGCCCTTGCACGGTGTGCGTACCGTTCCACAGCGAACTGAGGGTGGTCCCCGCCGGCAGGTCGAACTCCAGTGTCCAGCCGGACAGTGTCTTGTCCGTCGAGTTGGTCAATACGTACCTGCCGGTGTAGCCGCCCGACCAGGAGGCGGTCCTGGAGTAGGCGGCGCCCGCCGTGGCGGCCTGCGCACTGCCGGCGACCACGAACCCGGCGCCGCCTATGACGCCCGCCGCGACCACGGCCCCGATCACCTTGGTCCTCGTGGTCACCGTGCGGCGGTGTGTGCTGTTGCCCATCGCGTATCTGCCTCTGTGTAGCCGGGATTGGTGGGGAGCAAGGAGGCCTTGCGCTCCAGGACGCTAGCCCGGCCGGCTGCCGCGAAATCCGCGTATCGGGCAGGGACGGGCGTTCTTAGGGAGCGCTTAAGGTACGCATCGGCGGTGGTTAAAGATCAGCGACACCCGGCCTCGCCGGCGGCCGGCGCTCGCCCGCCTCCGCCGGACGCCCGCCGCCCGGCGCGATCACCACCGTGCAGGGCCGGCGCCCCGTCAACCGGAATGTGCGGGGAGCGCGCGGCGGCACGGACTGCAAGACCGCGCTGTACATGGGCGCGCTCAACGGCCTGGAGGATCCAGCGAACCAGAACGCGCAGACGAAGCGCTGGATGACCTTCGCGGCCGGCGACACCGACATCGCCGGCGTGGACATCCACCCCCACGTGCCGGGCATTGACGCCGCGCAGAAGTACACCGACTTCGTGCTGCCGTACCTGCGTGCCGACCAGAAGTTCCTCGCCACCGAGTTCTCCCTGATCAAGTTGTGGAGGCAGCACATGGGCGACCCGGTGGACGCCGCCTTCACCAGCGCCTACGGCACCCCGGCCGGTACTCCCGTGTGGCAGGTCATCCACAACGCCGCCAACCGCCCCTTCACGGAGCAGAAGTGGAACGACTTCCTGCTCTCGAACACGTGGTTCGCCAACCACAAGACCTTCATCAGGAACGAGATGGCGCGCCTGCGCGACACCGGCAGGCTCGCCGTGGCCGGCTACGGCATCACCCAGGGCGGCCCGATCCCCGACTTCGACGCGAACAGCTCGCCCTGGGTGCTCAACAGCATCTTCTGCCCGTACGTCTGCGGGATCGGGACGGGAGGCCTGCCCGGCCGCGACCGCACCTGGGCGGCCTCGTTCCGGGCCGCACAGTAGAGCCGCCCGGCCGGCTCCTGCCCGGGAGTCGTGGACGCGCGGCGTGTCCGTTCCGTTCAAGACATGGACCCGGCCCACGCGCCACACTCGTCCCATGGAACAGCGAACCGACTTCCTCACCTTCTCCACCGCGGACCTCGACGCGGCCCGTGCCTTCTACCGCGACGGACTCGGCTGGACGCCCCTGCTCGACGTTCCCGGCGAGATCGTCTTCTTCCAGGTGGGACACGGACTCGTACTCGGCCTGTTCGACGCCGGGAAGTTCGCCGAGGACCTCGGCGTGCGCGACGCGCCGATCCGCGGCGTCACGCTCTCCCACAACGTCGCCGGCCCCGAGGCCGTGGGCGCGGCAGTGGAGCGTGCAGTGGCCGCCGGCGGGACGGTGCTCAAAGAGCCCCAGGAGGCGGCCTTCGGCGGATACCACGCCCATGTCGCCGACCCGAACGGTCTTGTCTGGGAGATTGCGCACAACCCCGCCTGGAGCGTGGAGCCCGACGGCACGGTGCGGCTGGGGCTCATCGGCTGACCTCGGACGCGCTGCTCGTCCTGGCCCTGCTCTCCGGCCTCCTGGCCATGTGCGGCCTGCCCACGCACGCCGCGCTCCCGGCGCCGCGCGCCGTACGCACCTCGCGGCGCCCCGCTCCTCCGCGGTCTACGTCGCCAACGGGGGCGCCCACGGGCGCGCCCGGTCGACCACCGCCCGCGCGAGCGCCCGGGCCGGGCCCGTGCGGCGGCGGCACGGATGCCGGGCACGACTGCGCGACCACGCTGTGCGCGGCCTCGTCACGCCCTGGACGCCTCCGGCCCCCCGCAGATGTCCGTGACTTCCGTCGACGCGCCCTCGGCGGCGCCGGACCCGCACTCGCCCGTCCACTCCGCCTGCCGGGCCCCGCCCGATCTCAGCGAACTGCAACTCCTGCGCGTCCAGAGGCACCCGCACGGCACCGGCACGTCACCCGGCCCGCCGCGCCCTCGCCGCTGCCACCGCCTTGACGGCCGCCACGCTCGTCCGCACCGCCTGCCGCGGACAGGGCTCGGGGGAACGCCCGCCCCGCGACCGGCTCTGCGTCGCGGGCCGGATCGCCGGCTGTCAAGTCGCCGGCCGCGGGCATCGCGCGTGCGCAGGGTCCCGAGATCACCACCATGTCCGGGTGGCTCGCCGCCCGGGGCGCCCGGTCCCGCCGGCGGCCGCCACCCACTGGCCGCGCTGCGCAAGGCGTCGGGCGAGGCCTTCGACACGGCGTTCCTGCGCATGATGATCGCTCTCCACCGCGGCGCGGCGGCCATGGCACACACGGAGCACGCCGAGGACAACTACGGCCCGGCACGGCACCTCCCGGCGTCGATCGCCTCGTCCCGGACGGCGGAGATCGCACGGATGCGAACGCCACTCTCCGCGCACTGAGGCGTCGGGGGCTATCAGTCCACCAGCGCCTGCTGCACCAGCGTGCGCAGGTGGGCGCGGATCGGGTACGTGCTGGACGGCAGCAGCTGGGTGAAGAACGAGACGGTGATGTCCTCCGCCGGATCCACCCAGAACGCGGTGCTCGCCGCGCCGCCCCAGCCGTACTCGCCGGCCGAGGCGATGTTGCGCAGCGCCACCGGGTCCGTGACGACGGAGAAGCCGAGTCCGAACCCGGTGCCGTCGAACACCGTCTCGCTGAACAGCCGCCGGCCGAAGTGCGCCAGGTCAGCGCCGCCCGGAAGCTGGTTGCGCGTCATGTGGTCCACCGTCCGCGAGCCGAGCAGCCGGGCACCACCGCTCGCGCCGCGGCCGAGCAGCATCTGCGTCAGCCGGTGGTAGTCGGCGGCGGGCCCGATGAGCCCGCCGCCGCCGGAGAGGTAGCTCGGCGGCCGGACGAGGCTGCCGGCGGGCGCGCCGGTCGGCGCGAGCGCGCCGTCCGGCCCCCGCACGTACAGGGTGGCGAGCCGGTCGGCTCCGTCGCCGGAGACGTGGAAACCGGTGTCGTCCATCCCGAGCGGCTCGAAGATCCGGGTACGGAAGAAGGTGTCGAGGCTCTGCCCCGAGGCCACCTCGACGACGCGGCCCAGCACGTCGGTGGAGAGCGAGTAGTTCCACTCGGCGCCGGGCTGGAACAGCAGGGGGATCCGCGACCACGCGTCGCACGCGTCCGCCAGCGTGTACCCCTCCGGCTGGCCCCACTCGAACCCGCGGGCGCGCAGGATCGCGTCGACGGGGTGGGCGCGGTGGAAGCCGTAGGTGAGCCCGGAGGTGTGCGTGAGCAGGTGCCACACGGTCATCGGCTCGGTGACCGGCACGGTCTCCTGCTTGAGGTCGCTGCCCGCAGCGAAGACCCTCAGGTCCGCGAAGGAGGGGATGAACTTCTCGACGGGGTCGGTGAGCTGGAGCACGCCCTCCTCGAAGAGCATCATCGCCGCGATCGACGTGACGGGCTTCGTCATCGAGTACCAGCGCCACAGGGTGTCCGTCTCCACCGGGCGTCCGCTGCTCACGTCGCGATGGCCGTAGGTGGACAGGTGCACGATCCGCCCCGCCCGGCTCACGCTGATCAGCCAGCCGGGCAGCCGCCCGTCGTCCACGTAAGGACGGAAGTACCGGTCGATGCGGGCCAGCCGGCCCGCGTCGAAGCCGAGTTCCCCGGCCTCCGCCTCCACGGCGAAATCAGCCATGCGTCCCCTCCACTTGCGAGTAGAGCCCCTCTGACGGCGCGGGCGCCGGCACCCGCGCACGACGCGTCCGCGGGCGGCAACGCCGCTGGTGGCACCACGGCGTGCCAGCGTGTCACCGATCGCCGACACGCCACAAGGGGACCGCTCACGTGGTTGACTGCCCGGGGACGGCGGGGGAGAGGCGGACGCGATGCCACTGGACGACACCAGGCACGCCGGTGATGTGCCGGGCGGCCGGGTCTCGGCGGACGACTTCCTCCGCGAGGACGTACCGCGCACCGTCGGGCCCGGCACGGTGATCCTGCTCAACGGCACGTCGAGTTCCGGCAAGTCGAGCATCGCCAAGGCGCTGCTGCCGCTGCTGGCCGAGACCTATTTCCACATGCCGGTCGACGCGTTCCACGCGATGCGCGTCGACCGGGGCATCGCGGACGAGGACCTCCAGGCGGAGATCGACCGGACCTCGAAGGGCTTCCACCGGGCCGTCGCGGGCATGGCGGCCGCGGGCAACAACCTGGTCGTGGACTACCCGTTGAGCCGCCGCTGGCGGCTCCTCGACTGCCTCGACCTCCTCGACTCCCGCCGGGTCATGCTCGTGAAGGTCTACTGCCCGCGGGCAGAACTGGTGCGACGCGAGACCGAGCGCGGGGACCGCACGCCCGGGCTCGCCGCCGCACAGTACCCGGTGGTGCACGCGCACGGCGTCCACGACATCACCGTCGACACCGGCCGCGAGAGCCCACGTCAGTGCGCGGAGCGCATCGCGCGGCGTCTGTCGGGGGGCCTCCCGCGCCCGACCGCCTTCGAACGGCTGGCCGCCGCCCTGCCGAGCCGCGTTACCGGCTGACGGCACCCGCACGCGCGCCGGCGCTGGGGTCACAGCGGGCCGAGCGTCTCGCCGGGGACGGCCCCCGGTTCGAGCGTGTCGAGCACCGTGAGCAACAGCCGCTCCTCGTAGCGGAAGTGGTTCTCCATGAGCGCGGCGATGCCCCCGACATGGCGGTCCAGCTCGTCGGGTGGCGCGGCCCGCGCGGTGGCGGCGCGCAAGGCGGTGAGCAGGTGCGCGATCGTCGAGTGGTCCTGTTCGAGCGTGCGCAGCGCAGGTCGCAGCTCCGGATGTGCCGCCGCGACGGCCGGGAACAGGGTGCGGTCCTCGCCCCGGTGATGGCCGTCGAGAGCCGCGCAGAAGCCATGGCAGTACAGCAGCAGTTCACGGGTGGCCGCCTCGCCCGGGGTGCCATCGGCAAGGGACGCGCGGGTCATGGCCAGAGCTTCCCGCAGCCTGCCGTGTACCCGGCGGATTTCCTGGCTCCAGGCCACAAGCCTGGTCGTCTCGCGCTCAGACACGCGAGAGCGAAGGGTGCGACGAACGCATCGTCGGCCTCCTTCGGTCCGGCGCCTCCATGCCTGACACGGTCTGCCACCGGCACGCGACGCTGCATGCACCGTACCCCGTCCGCCGCGGTGCCGCGTGCCTCTTTCCGGGTGCACCGTACGCGGCGGCGCGGCGTCGCAGGCGTGTCGTGGTGCCGTGGTTCCTACGCTGCCGTGGTGGCGACCCCCACGGAACCCATCGGCAAGAGAGGCGACGACATGCAGGCCAGTATCGGCGACCGGATCCACATCCACGGCAGGACCGTCGGACAGCACGACCGTACCGGGGAGGTCATCGAGGTGCTCGGCCAGGACGGTGCTCCGCCCTACCGGATCCGCTTCGAGGACGGGCACGAGACGCTGATCCAGCCCGGCCCCGACGCCGTGGTCGAGCCGCCCTCCCAGGCTTAGGCCGGCACCCCGGGGCGGTGGACGCCCACCGCCCCACCGCCCCACCGGCCGCCCGATGCGCCACGGCGGCGACGTCGCAGCAGTGCCGGGGGTGTGGCTTCGGCGCCGGGGCCCCGGCGCCGAAGCCACACCCCGCACAGCCGCCCCGCGTACGCAGCCGCCCCGCGCCCGGGTTCACTCCTCCGCCCACATGTCCGGCGGGAACGCCGTCCCCTGCTCGTCCAGCGACTGCTCGGTCCATATGGTCTTCCCGCGGTGGCCGTAGCGGCTGCCCCACCGCTGGCAGCACTGCGCGACGATGTACAGCCCGCGCCCGCCCTCGTCCGTGTCGCCGGCCCGCACGAGCCGGGGCTGGGTGTTGCTCGGGTCGGAGACCTCGCAGATGAGGACCGCCGCGTCGCGGATCAGCCGGAGACCGATCGGGCCGCCCGCGTACCGCACGGCGTTGGTGACGAGTTCGCTGACGATCAGCTCCGTGGTCAGGCTCAGCCGGTCGAGGCCCCACGCGTCGAGCTGGTCGTCCGCCAGTTTCCGTGCCTCGGCGACGGACTCGGGGGCCGCGGGCAGCTGCCAGTTCGCCGTGTGCGACGCGTCGACGACGCGCGTGCGCGCCATCAGCAGCGCGATGTCGTCACGCGGCTGCGTGTCGCCGAGCTCGCCGAGCATCCGGCGGCCGAGGTCCCGCAGATCGATGCCCGGACGCCACGACGACGAGAGCCCCTCCTTGAGGCGCCACAGGCCGAGCTCGTCGTCGTACTCGGTCAGCGCGAGCATGCCGTCGGTGTAGAGGGTCAGCACGCTGCCGGGTTCCGGTTCGAGCGCCACCGACTCGTACGGGACGCCGCCCACGCCGAGCGGCGGCCCCGGCGGCGCCTCGACGAAGGACACGGCGCCGTCGGGGGAGATCAGCACCGGCGGCGGCGTGCCCGCGTTCGCGAGCGTGATCCTGGCCTCGACCGGGTCGTACACCGCGTAGAGGCACGTGGCGCCGACGGCGTCCTTCTGCTCGGCCACCGTCTCCGCCGCGAGGCGCTGGATGAGGTCGTCGAGCCGCGTCAGCACCTCGGCGGGGTCGAGTTCCAGGTCGGCGAGCGTCAGGATCGCGGTGCGCAGCCGGCCCATGGTGGCCGTCGCGGGCAGGCCGTGGCCGATGACGTCGCCGATGACGAGCGCCGCGCGCAGCGACGGCAGGGTGACCACGTCGAACCAGTCGCCGCCGATGTCCGCGCGGCCCGTGGCGGGCCGGTAGATGCCCTCCGCCTCCACCGCGGCGATGTCGGCGGCGGCACGCGGCAGCAGCCTCTCCTGGAGGGACACGGCCGCGCGGTGCTCGCGCGCGTAGCGGCGCGCGTTGTCGATGCCGAGGGCGGCGCGTGAGGCGATCTCGCTCAGCAGGGAGAGCTCGTCGCTGTCGAGCGGTTCGGGCCGCTCCGTGCGCCACACGGAGACGGCACCGAGGCCGAGACCGCGCGCGAGCAGCGGCGCCACCGTGAGCGACCCGGCGCCCTCGGGTACGAGCAAATCGGTCAGCCGGGGATCGGAGAGGGCGCCGACGGCCTCGTCGCGCGACATCGTCACCGCGTGCCCCTGCCGTACCCGCTGCAGCTGCGGGCTCTCCGGGAGCATGGGGTAGGTGTCCCCCTCGCCGAGCAGCGGTTCGGCCCTGCGGCTGTCCTCGCAGGCGACGGCGGCGCGCGTGAGGCGCGGGGTACGGGTGCCGAGGGCGGCCGGGGGGTCGTCGCCCGCGAGCACGCCCTCGGTGAGGTCGACGGTGACGAGGCTGCCCAGATCCGTCAGGAGGACGTCCGCCAGCTCATGCGCGGTCTGCCGGATGTCGAGCGACGAGCCGATCCGTGCGGCGGCCTCGTGGAGCAGGGCCAGGTGCCGCTGGTCCCGCAGCTGCTTCGTCACGTTCTCGACGAGCGCCACGACACCGTTGGGCCTGCCCTCGCCGTCATGGAGCCGGAAGGCGGAGATGGACGCCACCTGTGGCCTGCGCAGGGGCGCGTCCGCGAGCCGCAGCGACTGCTGCGCGCCGAGGGCCGGCACGCCCGTACGAAGGACGTCCGCGAGCAGGGCACGCAGGCAGTCGGCGTCCGCCGTGTTCAGGCCCTTCTCCCACGGCTCCCCGGGACCCGGGGCGGGCTGGCCGAACATTCCGTGGCTGATGTTGGTCCGAACGAGTCGCAGGTCCTTGTCGTGGACGCCGACGCCGATGCGTCCCTGGGCGAAGAGTGCCTGGAAGAAGGAGATGCCCTGCGCCCACTCCACCGCCTGCCGCGAGGGCAGGAGCATGACGACGCGGTGCCCGGTGGGCGGCACCGGGCACACTCCGAAGTCGACGGTCGTCCCGCCCGCCCTGCCGTGCCCGGCGCGCACCGTCTCCGCGAGGATCACGGAGCGGCACTCGCCGGATGGGGAGAGCATTTCCCACAGGGGGACACCCATGGCCTCGCGGGTACCGCGCCCGAAGAGCCGGGCCGCGGCCGCTGACCAGGAGACGACCAGCCCCTCACGGTCCACCACGGCGACGGCGACGGCATCGAACCGGAAACCCCCGAGGAGGTCGCTGCCCTCGTCTGATTCCACGCTGGCTCCTCCCGCCGCGCGAGAGAGTTTCACCAACTTTAACCCGATATCGCCGGACGCGATGGGTGGCGGACGCCGCGCAGTGACGTCCGCCCCCGCATGGCGAGACCTCCGACCACCGGGTGGGCAGGACGGCCCCGGACGCGGAGGAGTTACCGTGTGTGTCGTGACGATCTCGGGGGAGGCAGAAGAGCCGGGCCAGGGCGCGGCCCTGCTACTGGCGGCGGCGCCCCTCGGGCGGGGCCGCCTGATCGACGCGGCGTCCGCGCTGCCCGCGCTCGCCGCGGTGGCGCCCGCCGTCCTCGCGGGCGCACGGACCGCCTCGCTGGTCGAGCTCGCCGACCCGGTCGACCCGCAGACGGTGCTCACGCGCCTGCGGACCGCGGCGGACGCGCCGGGGCACCTGTCCGTGTACGTCGCGGGTCAGCTGCACCTCGACTCCCGCCAGCACCTGCCGCACATCGCCCTGGCCAGGACGACGGCGGCGACGCTGCGCTACACGGCGCTGCCGTGGGCGTGGTTCGCGGACGTGCTCGGACGCCGCCCGGCGGGCGCCACCGCCGTCGTCGACCTCGTCGCCGACCGCGAAGTGTGCGAAAGCCTGCGGGCGGCCGGCGAGGAGCTGACTCTCGGTCCCGGCGCGCGGCTGTACGGCCGTATCGCCCCGCCGCCCGCGCGGCGCACGAGGGCGTCCGCCGTGGCGCCCACGTATCTGCGGGCGTACGCGGCACTCCTGCGCGCGCACGGCCGTGGCCTGCCGGCGGGGCAGCTCCACCGGTACGCCGCCGAGCAGGCGGGAGACGCGGGCGGGGCGGTGTTCCTCGCCCCGCACGACGGCGAACCCGTCGCGCCGCCGGCTGAGACCCCCCGCGCGACGTACGCCGCCACGACCCACGCCGGACCCATGCCCGCGGCCGTGCCGCGCTCCGCACCACGGGCGTCCGCGGTCGTGCCCGCACCCCAGGCGGCCCCTGGGCGCGCCCGCGCTGCCGGGAGCGCGCCCACGGTCCTGCCCGCGCCCGTCCCCGCGTCGGCCCCCGCGCCCGTCCCCTCCGCCGATGCGCCGCACGCGCCTCGGGCGGCCGTCCCGGCCTCGTCGTCGCCGGCGCAGGTTTCGGCGCACGCCCCGGTGCCCGCGCCGTCCTGCGCCCCGGCCGTGTTGCCCAAGCCCGACCGCGCTGCCGCACCGGCTTCCGCACGCGGATCCGGCCCGATCGTTCCCTCGCCGGCCGCCCACGATCCGCACCAGGCGGTGCAGGCTGCGGCTCGTGCCGGCCGGTTCGGCGAGGCGTCGGCCATAGCCGCCGCCTGGGAGAGCGCCGCGCTGCGCGGCCACGGGCCCGGATCCCCCGAGGCCGTGCACTGGATCGAGGTGCAGGCGGACATAGCCTGGCTCTCGCACGACCCCTACCGGAGCTGCGAGCTGTGGCTGCGTGCCTGCGACGCGCGACTCGCGCTGCCGGGCGGCACCGACGACCCCGCCTTCACGGAAGCCCTCGACCGCGCACACCACCAGTGGAGCCGGGTCTCCGACGCGGCGCGTGCCGAGCGCCTCGCGCAGCACCTGCTGGCACTGCGCCACCGGGTGCCGGGACGCCGCCCGGGCGCGGTGGCGAACATCCAGCAGCGCCTGGCACGGCTGCGGGCCGCAGCGCCGGGGCCGGCCGCGCGGTAGCGGTGCGGCGCCAGCCGCTGGGCCGCCGACCGTCTGTGACGGACGCCGCCAATGGGCATCATGCCCCCATGTCTCCCACCGAGCCGGGCCGCACCGGCGGCATCCCGGCCGCTGCCGCCGCCCCGTAGCGTCGTCGGCACGTCCTGGCGGTGCGCGTAGACCGCCGTCCCCGTGCTGCCCGCCGGCGGTAGGCGGGTCCGGGGCAGGGACCGGCCAGGGGTGACCGGGCCCGCGACCCTGCCCGCTACTTCACCCGGTGCAGCGTCACGTCCGCAGCCTTCACGAAGGCCACACGCTGCCCGAACTGGATCTCGTAGTACTGCTCCCGGCCCCTGACCCACGCCTGGTGAGAGGTGTCGAACGTCGTCGAGTAGAAGTACTCGCCGGGCATCCGCCCTCCCACCACGTAGCTCTGTCCCGCGGGCAGCTTGTACTGAAGCGGCGTCTGCGCCTGCACCGGCACCCCCGCGGGGTAGGCGGACGCCTCGGGGTAGGCCCTGCCGTACACCGGGATCGACGAGAGACCCGCGCGCGGCGTCGCCACGGTGGCCCGCGCCGGGACCGTGGCGGGAGCGTTGCGTGCGTCGTGCAGCCAGGCCTTCTGGCCGAGGTACCAGATCGCGGTCCAGTCACCCTGGTGGTCGGCGACCGCGTACTGCTGCCCCGTCGAGGCGCGTGCGCCCGTGTCGTTGACGTCGGTTGTGGAGCCACCGGTGGGGTGCAGGCCGACGTCCTTGACGAGCGGCGCGCTCTCGCTCGGCGCGGTGTGCAGCAGGACGGCGCTCGACCCGTGCGGCGCGCACGGGGTGCCCGCGCTCACGCAGCCCGTCAGCACCGGCTTGTTGTCCCGGTACGACGGATCGATGGTGACGGCACCCGAGCGGCGTCCCGCGTTCGGGTGGAACGGCGCTTTGAGCAGCCGGAAGTAGTGCGCCCAGTCCCAGTAGGGTCCTGGGTCCGTGTGCATGCCGGCCACCGTGCTCGGGACGGTGCCGGGAACGTTGTCGTGGCCGATGATGTGCTGCCGGTCGAGCGGGATGTCGTAGCGGGACGCCAGGTAGCGCACGAGGGCGGCGGAGGACCGGTACATCGATTCGGTGAACCAGGCGTCCGGGTCGGTGAGGAAGCCCTCGTTCTCGACGCCGATGGACTTCGAGTTGATGTACCAGTTGCCCGCGTGCCAGCCGACGTCCTTGGTCGCCATGTGCTGCGCGATCGCGCCGTCGGACGAGCGCACGGTGTAGTGCCACCCGAGGTACGTGGGGTCCTGCACGAGCCCGAGGGTGTCGTCCCACGTCTCCTCGGTGTCATGGATGACGATGTAGTCGATCGAGGAGTCGTGCGGGCGGTCGGCGAGGTCGTGGTTGCCGTAGTCGCCGGGGTTCGGGCCGTACTGCTCGTAGGGCGCCGGCACCCAGGCGCAGGCGACCGACTTCGGGCACTCGGTCGTGCCACCGCCGGACTTCGGCAGGCCGAGCGCGTCCACCTGCGCGGTGCGCGGCGAGACCGAGGGCCGCGCGGGCAGGGCGACGCGCTGCCCCTGGTCGGTCGTGCGGCTCTCGCCCGAACGCAGGGTGGCGTACACGCTGTCGGCGAATCCGGCCGCCGCGGTCCGCGTGGAGGACCCGCCGTACCGGGCGACGGCGCCGTACCAGTCCGCGGGGTCGGCGCTGAGGGGGTGTCCGAGCGCCTTCTGGTCCGCCGCGAGCAGGGCCGCCCCGCCCGCGACGTTGGCGGCGGGGTCACGGCGCACGCGGTCCTCGGGCACACGGGTGAGCGTGGCGGCGCGTACCGCCGTCCGCAGCGAGGCGGGCACCTCGGCGTTCTTCGCCGGTGCGGCCGTCACGCTCATCGGCCTGGCCGTGTCACCGCGCCCGTCGCCCGCGGCCCGGGTGTCCCCGGCCCGGGCGTCCGCGTGCGACTGCGCAAGGGCGGTGCGGGCGTCGGTCAGGTGCATGGGCCCGTACCCGCCGGACACGCTGGGCGCTCCAGCGTGGGTGTCCCACCGTGACTCCATGTACGAGACGGCGAGCAGGACGCCCTCCGGCACGTGGTAGCGGTGGGCGGCGGATGCGAACGCCTGCTGGAGTGACCCGGCTCTGTGCGGCTGGGCGGCCGAGGCCGGCTGGGTGACGGCGAGCACGGGCAGCAGGGCCGCCGCCGTACCGGCCGTCAAGACCGTGCGCAGCACGGGCCGGTGCCCGGCTCTCGCACGCGCGGAGTGACGATCTCGTCGCATGGGCAGCTCCTGGGGAGTGGAGGGATCGAACGCGCCGGCCCCAGCAGTACCCCCGCGGAAACTGATCGTCAACTACCCGGGACGCGAGAGGATTTCGCACGTCAGGGCAGGTGGACGACGTCTTCGGGGGGATGGGCCGTGTGGCCTGCGGGGCGTCAGTGGGCCATACCTGTGAAGCCGTTCGCGGGATCCGGCGAACGTTGCGGCAATACCGGCGGCGCGCCCACGGCGGCGGCGCGAGTCCCGCCGGGCCGGCGCTACCAGGCCATCGGCAGTGCCTCGGGCCCCCGGTTGACCGTTCCCCGCAGCCAGCGGACCTCCTCGGGGGCGACGGCCAGCCGGGCCGTGGGCAGGTCGCGCACCACGGTCGTGAGGACGACCTCGGCCAGCATGCGGGTGAGCGCCGCGCCGACGCAGTAGTGCGCGCCGTGCCCGAAGGCGAGGTGGGGCGCCTCGTCGCGGGCCAGGTCGAGCCGGTCGGGGTCGCTGAAGACCGTGGGGTCGCGGTTGGCCGCCAGATACGAGACGTACACGGCGTCGCCCGCGCTGATCCGCACCCCGCCGACCACGACGTCCTCCGTGGCGACGCGCGGCATGCCGACACCGTTGCGCTGCGGGATGAAGCGCAGCAATTCGTCGATGGCACGGGGGAGGAGGGCCGGGTCGTCGCGCACCAGGGCGAGCTGGTCCGGGTGCGTGCACAGGGCGTACACCATGGTGGACGTCTGGTTGCGCACCTGGTCGAGCGCGTTCAGTACGATCATCACCGACAGCGAGATCAGCTGCGCGCGGCTCAGCGCGCCCTCCCGGTGCGCGCCCACGAGCTCGCTGAACAGGTCGTCGGACGGCTGCTTCGCCCTGTGGTCCGCCAGGTCGCCG
This sequence comes from Streptomyces sp. NRRL F-5126, assembly GCF_000721265.1. Classification (GTDB taxonomy): domain Bacteria; phylum Actinomycetota; class Actinomycetes; order Streptomycetales; family Streptomycetaceae; genus Streptomyces. The sequence continues at coordinate 535,725 of NZ_JOFZ01000004.1, forward strand.
AAGTACCCGGCGATCTCGGCCTTGACGGCCGAGGCCTCCTCCAGCGAGTGGGAACTCGAAAGGATCACCGCCCGCCACGTGCGCAGCCGCGGCAGGCCGGTGGCGGGCACGCCCATCAGCGTCGCGATGACGCGCTCCGGCAGCGGACCCGTCAGGTGCTCCGTCAGGTCGGCCGGCGCTCCCTCGGCGAGCATCTTCGACACGAGCTCGTCGGCGATCGCGCGTGCGTCGACCTGGAGGGCGGCCACGCGCTTGCGGCGGAACGCCTGGGAGGTCAGCCGGCGAAGCCGGGTGTGGACCGGCGGGTCCGTCCGACCGACGCCGGAGGCCGGGGCGATCTGATGGGGCGTCATTCCGGTGATCGGGCGGCCCACGGTGAGGGCGCGGCTGAACCGGGGATCGGACGTGACGTCCTTGACGTCGTCGTACCGCGTGACGAGCCACGCGTCGCCCTCGCCGAAGCGCATCCGCACCCGGGCGACGGGTTCCTCGCGCAGCAGGCGGTGCAGCAGCGGATCGAAGTCCAGGCCGTCGAGGTGGCTGACGGGCCAGTCGTGCACGGTCGTGCCACCGGCGGGCGGTGCGCCGGCGGAGATGTCGGTCATGGGGACTCCCGGTTGCGATCGGCGTGTGCGGGCCGACGGCCGCGCGGGCACGTACCGGGCCCCGGCGGCCGCCCCGCCGTGACCGAGACCTACCACCGTGCGCGCACGCCGCGGACCGCGTCACCCTTGCGGGGGAGGGGCCGCACGCACCTGGGAGCTTTTCAGCCGAGGGTGAGCTCCTGCAGGCCGACCACGCGCAGCAGTTCGAGCCGCTCGCGGGACTCGCTGCCGGGGCGCGCCGTGTAGACGACGAGCCGCTGGTCGTGCTCCGGGCTCAGCAGGACCTCGCAGTCCAACTCGAGCAGGCCGACGACCGGATGCAGGAAGCGCTTGACGTCGGTGCGGCGCAGGGCCACGTCGTGGGCCTCCCACAGCGCGGCGAACTCCTCGCTCCCGGCGCGCAGCCGGCGTACGAGCCCCGCCAGCCGCGCGTCGTCCGGCCGGGCGGCGAGCGTGGCACGCAGGTCCGCCACCGCCACGCGGGCGGCGTGCTCGTGCTCATCGGCCGGGAACAGTCCGCGCGCCGCCGGGTCCGTGAAGAAGCGCCGGACGAGATTGCGCTCGGCCTCGGGCCGGGCCGACGCGTCACCGGAGAGCGCCTTGGACATCGCGTTCTGCGCGAGGACGTCGCCGCGGTCGCTCACCACCTGGGCGGGGGTGTCGGTCAGCCGGTCGAGGACGAGGAGGAGTCCTGGGCGCACGTGGTCCGTGGCGGGCAGGTCCCGCGGCTCCACCTCGCCCGCCAGGTGGAAGAGGTGGTCGCGCTCGTCGCCGGTCAGCCGCAGCGCGCGGGCGAGCGCGGACAGCATCTGGCGCGACGGGCGCGAGCCCCTGGCCTGCTCGAGCCGCGTGTAGTGGTCGGTGGACATGCCCGCGAGCTGCGCCACTTCCTCGCGGCGCAGCCCCGGAGTGCGGCGCCGTGCGCCGTGCGGGAGCCCCACGTCGGCCGGGGCGAGGCGGGTGCGGCAGCGGCGCACGAAGTCGGCCAGCCCGGATCTGTCCATGCCCATGCTTGCCACCATGCCCCGCCACGCCGCGCGCAGCCAGGGAGAGCCGGTCCCCGGATAAGCGCGTCTCTCCCGCCCGCACCCGCGGCGCCGCACGCTGAGGCCGTCCGGCGGGATCGCCGGCGCCGCTCCCGCGCACGACCGGGACCGGCACACGCAAGGAAGGGCACGGACTCCATGCAGTACCGCACTCTCGGCAGGACCGGCATCAAGGTCAGCCCCTACGGGCTCGGCGCGCTGATGCTCGCCACGTCCATCGGCAACCCCGACCCCGCCGACTCCGCCCGGATCATCCACAGGGCGCTGGACGCCGGCATCAACCTCATCGACACGGCCGACTCCTACCGCGACTCCGAGGAGGTCGTGGGCAAGGCGCTCAAGGGACGCCGCGACAGCGTCGTCCTCGCGACCAAGTTGGGCCGCCCGATGGGCGACGACCCCAATCAGCAGGGCGCCTCGCGGCGCTGGATCATCACGGCGGTCGAGAACTCCCTGCGCCGTCTTGGCACCGACCGTATCGACCTCTACCAGATCCACCGCCCGGATCCGGAAACCGACGTCGAGGAGACGCTGTCCGCGCTCACCGACCTCGTCCACAGCGGGAAGGTCCGTGCGATCGGGACGTCCGGGATGCCCGCCTCCGACATCGTGGAGGCCCAGTGGGTCGCCGAGCGGCGCGGCCTGGAGCGGTTCCACACCGAGCAGCCGCCGTACTCGCTGCTCGACCGCGGTATCGAACGCGAGGTGCTGCCGACCGCGCAGCGCCATGGGATGGGCACGCTGGTGTGGGGCCCGCTCGGGCAGGGCATGCTCACCGGCCGCGTACGCAGGGGCGAGGCGAACGTCCTGCGCCGCGCGTCCCTCGTGAGGCACCTCAGCGACGAGCGCAGGATCGACGTCGTCGAGCGGTTCGTCGCGCTCGCCGACGAGGCGGGCCTGCCCATGCCCCACCTGGCCATGGCGTTCACCATCGCCCACCCTGGCGTGACCAGCGCGCTGGTCGGGGCGCGCACGATGGGCCACCTCGACGACCTTCTCGCGGGCGCCGAGGTGTCGCTCGGCGACGAGATCCTCGACCGGATCGACGCGATCGTGCCGCCAGGTACCGACGTCGGCAGGCTTGATCAGGCCTACGCGCCCCCGGCCATCCAGCGTCCGTACCGCCGCCGCAGGCCCGCACGGGAGCGTGCGGCGGCCTGACGCGGGCTCAGCCGCGTGCGTCGCGGCTCGCGCGCAGGGCCCACGCCACCAGCGGCGCCTGGAGCGGCAGGCGCGCGTAGGCGGCCGCCCTCATCGCCGCGTGCCGCTCCCGCCGGTCGAGCGCCATCTGCACGTTCGCGGGAAGCACCGCGACGAAGAACCCCGCGGCGGCGAGGGAGGCGGCGCGCCGGGTGCGGGGCGCCGCGACCGCCGCGGCAAGGCCGAGCTCCACGGCCCCGCTGACGTACGTCCACGTACGGGGCGCCCCGGGCAGCAGGCGCGGCACGGTGGTGTCGAAGGGGCGCGGCCTGGCGAAGTGCAGCACGCCGGCACTGCCGAGCAGGCCTGCGAGCAGAAGGGGCGAGCGCGGGGCGAGCCGCATCGGTACCTCCAGCGGGTCCGGTGGCGGGCCGGCGGCGCCGGCGCGGGTGCGCCGACCCGGGACGGCCCGTGGTCCGCATCAGGTTACTCACGGGTACTCCGCGGATCCACGGCGCGGTCCGTGCGTGCGAGGAGGGGCCTGCGGGCGCCCGCGCCGACCGGTGGTCTGACGGGCGCACGACGGGGTACCCGCCGGTAACCGGATCACTGGGAAGGATGGGCGCGCACATGGCTGAGCGGCAGCACAGGATCGACCCCGCGGCGGTCGAGGGCGACTTCTTCTACGTCAGGGACCTGCTGGACCGCGAGGAGCGGGGGAAGCTGGACCGGGTCAGGGACTTCCTGGTCGAGCGGGTGGCGCCGAGGGCCAACGAGCTGTGGATCGCCGGCGAGAGCCCGCTCGACCTGCGCGACGAGATCCGCGAGCTCGACATCACCGGCACCTACGCGGACGACCGTGCCATCGCCCCGCGCAGCTACCTGCTGACGGGCCTGCTCGGCATGGAGATGTCCCGCGTCGACCCGTCGTTCGCGACGTTCTTCGGCGTCCACGCGGGGCTTGCGATGGGCTCGATCCGCGAGTGCGGCTCGCGGGAGCAGAAGGACCGCTGGCTGCCGCCGATGGTGCGCTGGGACAAGATCGGCGCGTTCGCCCTGACCGAGCCGCTGGTCGGCTCCGGCACGGCGCTGGGCCTGACCACCACGGCGCGCCGCGAGGGCGGCGGCTGGGTGCTGGACGGCGAGAAGAAGTGGATCGGCAACGCGACCTTCGCGGACCTCGTCGTCGTGTGGGCCAAGGACGTGGCCGACGAGCAGGTGAAGGGCTTCGTGGTGGAGAAGGGGACGCCGGGGTTCTCCGCGACGGCCCTGGAGGACAAGATCTCGCTGCGCGGCGTGCAGAACGCGCACATCGTCCTCGACGGGGTCCGCGTGCCCGAGGAGAACCGGCTCCAGCACGCGGACACCTTCCGCGACACCGCGCGTGTGCTGAAGGTGACGCGCGGCGGGGTCGCCTGGTCCGCGACGGGCTGCGCCGTCGGCGCGTACGAGGCGGCCCGCGGCTACGCGGTGCGACGCGAGCAGTTCGGGCGCCCCATCGGCTCCTTCCAGCTCGTCCAGGACCTGCTGGCGCGCATGCTCGCGAACATCACGGCCTGCCAGGCCATGGCGGTGCGGATGGCCAGGCTCCACGAGGAGGACAGGCTCGGCGACGCGCAGGCCGCGCTCGCCAAGATGTTCTGCACCACGCGCATGCGGGAGACGGTCGCGTGGGCGCGTGAGGTGTTCGGCGGCAACGGCATCCTGCTGGAGCACGATGCCGCCCGCTTCTTCGCCGACGCGGAGGCCCTGTACTCGTACGAGGGCTCCCGCGACATGAACTCGCTCATCGTGGGCCGCGCGGCAACGGGTTACAGCGCGTTCGTCTGACGCCCTGCCTCAGTGGCGGCTCCCATGGCTCACCACGTTGACGACACGGCCCTCGGGGTCGCGGACGAAGAAGCGGCGCACGCCCCACTCCTCGTCACGCAGCGGATGGACGATCTCGGCGCCCTGCGCGAGAACAGCCGCGTGGACGGCGTCGACGTCCTCCACCTCGATACTGACGTCCGGTGCGACGGGGGCCGTCTCGTCGCGTGTCATGAAGCTGACCTGTGCGGTCGGATTCGCGGGCGAGGCGAGGGTCGTGATCCAGCCGAGGTCCATCACCTCGTGCAGGCCCAGCAGACCGTAGAACTCCCTGTTCCGGGCGGGCGACACGGAGCGCAGGACGGGCACGACACGACGGACGGACATCGGTACCTCCGGGCGAGAGACACAGGGCGAGAGGCGCGGGATCGCGCCCGCAGCCTATGCGCCGCCGCGCGTCCCGTCTGCCGCCGCCCGTACCGGCCGCGCCCCGCGCCGGGCCCCGGCTCAGACCCCTACGGGCCGCTGCTCCTGCGGCGGGGCGAGGCGCGCCTGCCGGGTCTTCGGCCCGAAGAGGGCCAGCACGAGCGCGCCGAGCAGCCAGACGCCCGCGATGAACAGGAACACGCTCTGGTAGCCCGAGTGGTTGAACAGCGCGGCGATGATCAGAGGGCCGGCCGCGTTCGACAGCCGTCCGAGACCGTAGGAGACACCGGTGCCGAGCGAGCGGCCGTGCGTGTCGAACAGCTCGGGGGAGTAGGCGTAGCCGAGCGCCGTGTACCCGCGCTCGAAGAGGTTGACGAGGAAGCCGAAGATCACGATCAGCACCGGATTGAAGGTCAGCCCGTAGAGCAGGCCGCACACCGCGATGACCGTGCCGAAGCCCACCAGGCACCACTTGCGCTCGAACCTGTCGGTGACCAGCGACGCCAGGTAGGAGCCGAGCGGCGCGCCCACGGTGGTGAGCGCCACGAAGAAGATCGACTTCCCGACGCTGAAGCCCTCCTTGGACAGCAGCGTCGGCGCGAAGCTCGAGTAGCCGAAGAAGCCGATGGTCTGCGTGATCCACAGGACCGCGAGCAGGGCGGTCGGCAGCAGGTACTTCTTCTGCAGCAGGGTGCGAAGGGGTGCCTTCGCCCGGGGAGCGGCCTCGACCGGCGGGGCCGGTTCGGGCAACGGGCCCTTCTCGGCCGAGACCTCCGCCTCGATCTCGGCCAGCACGGCGTCCGCCCGCGCGTAGTCGCCCTTGTTCTCGTACCAGCGCGGCGACTCCTTCAGGCGCCTGGCGAAGAGCATGTAGAACATGCCGAGCGCGCCCCACAGGTACACCAGCCGCCACGACCAGTCGTTGAGCGGGACGACCGCGCTCGCGATCAGGTTGGTGACCGGCGTGCCGCAGATCCCGATGACGATCGCGTAGGCCTGGTACTTGCCGCGCACGGCCGCCGGGTAGAGCTCGTTGACGTAGATGACGGCCACGACGGTCATGGCGGAGAGGCCCGCCGAGGTCAGCACACGGAAGATGCCGAGGGAGACGAGGTTCCACGAGAACACCGCCGCGAAGGAGAACACACCGAAGCACACCGTCGTGATGGTCAGTGCCTTCTTGCGGCCCCACCGGTCCGCGACCCAGCCGGCCGTGATCGAGCCGAGGAACATGCCGACGAACGACAGGGACGTCACGTACGCGACCTGGTTGACACTGACGCCCCAGACTTTGACCAGGTGCGGCGCCGTGGAGGAGAAGCTGTTGATGTCCGCGAACTCGAAGAAGTACGCGAACGAGACGGCCACCAGGGTCATCTTGTGGAACCGGGACAGCGGTAGCCGGTTCAGCCGGTTCATCGCGTTGGAATGCTGCATCGTGGCACGGCCCTTGCGAAGGAAGGTGGATGGGAAGAAATCAGGCACTCTCGTCGGGCCAGTACAGGCGCATCGGGTTCTCGACGAGCAGCTTGTGGCGCTGCTCGGCGGTCCGGGCGACCAGTGGCACGTAGTCCACCAGCAGACCGTCGTCCGGCATGTGGTCCTTGAGGTTCGGGTGCGGCCAGTCGGTGCCCCACAGCACGGCGTCGGGGAACTCCTCGACGACCCGGCGCGCGAACGGCACCACGTCGGTGTAAGGGTGGCGCTCGCCGCCGAGCGCGGCGGGCCCGGTGACACTCAGCCGCTCCGGGCACGTCACCTTGACCATCACGTCGCCGCGTTCCACGAAGCGCAGGAAGCGGCTGAACTGCGGCCCGCAGGCCGGCCTGGCGACGTCGGGCCGCCCGAGGTGGTCCACGACGAGCGGTGTGGGCAGCGAGGTGAAGAAGTCTTCGAGCTCGGGGAGGTCCTCAGCCTCGAAGTAGAGGACGATGTGCCAGCCGAGCGGCGCGATCCGCCGTGCCACCGCCGCGAGTTCATCCCGAGGCGAGGCGTCGACCAGGCGCTTGAGGAAGTTGAACCGCACACCGCGCACGCCCGCCGCGTCCAGCCTCGCCAGCTCGGCGTCGGTGACGTCCTCGCGTACGGTCGCGATGCCGCGTGCCCGCCCGCCGGACGCCTCGACCGCGTGCAGCATGGCGCTGTTGTCCGCGCCGTGGCACGTCGCCTGCACGACCACGTTGCGGCTGACGCCGAGGTGGTCGCGGAGCGCGAACAGCTGCTCGCTGCTCGCGTCGCACGGCGTGTACTTGCGTTCCGGAGCGTAGGGGAACTCGGCCCCAGGACCGAAGACGTGGCAGTGCGCGTCGACGGTGCCCCGCGGGAGCGCGAAGGCGGGTACGGACGGGTCGCGGTACCAGTCCAGCCAGCCGGGGGTCTTGGTGAATGCGGGGTTGCTCATGGTTCTCCGTAAGTGTTCGGGCGGGGCCTCGGTCGCGTCCGTCAGTCGACGTACCTGAGGCCCGCGGCGTCCAGCGGCCCGCGCATGCCGTACATGTCGATGCCGAGCTCGCCCGCGGCGAGCCGCCGGCGCTTGCCCTCCTCGGCGTCCTCGCGCCGGCGGGCGGCCCCGGCGACGTCGTCGAGGCGCTCCGGCGGGACGACGACCACGCCGTCGGTGTCCGCGACGACCACGTCGCCGGGGCGTACCAGGGCGCCCGCGCACACCACGGGCACGTTGACCGAACCGAGTGTCGCCTTGACCGTCCCCTTGGCGTGGACCGCACGGCTGAAGACGGGGAAGTCCATCGCCTCCAGCTCCGCGACGTCCCGGCACCCGCCGTCGATGACGAGGCCGACCGCGCCGCGGGCACGGGCGGAGGTCGCCAGCAGCTCACCGAAGAACCCGTCCCCGCACTCCGTGGTGCAGGCGGCCACCAGGACGTCGCCGGGCCGCACCTGCTCCATCGCCACGTGCAGCATCCAGTTGTCGCCCGGCTGCAGCAGCACCGTCACCGCCGTTCCGCACAGCGCGGCGCCGCGGTAGACGGGCCGCAGGTACGGCCGCATCAGGCCGGTGCGCCCCATGGCCTCGTGCAGGGTGGCGACGCCGAACGGTGCCACCGCTTCGACCCGCTCGCGGGCCGGGCGGTGGACGGTGCGGTGGACGACTCCGAGTTCGTACATCGGGGGTGCTCCTCCTTGAGCGTGGTGGAACGGTGCGGTGCGCGGCCGCCGGGCGGTCAGCGGCCCTGCCGCCGCAGCAGGGCGTCGAGGCGCGGGTACACGGCACGCGCGTTGTGTTCCTGGATGGCGGCGAGGTCGCCGGGCGGCAACCCCGCCGCGCGCGTGTAGCGGCGCGTGTCGTCGAAGTGGTGGCCCGTGGCGGGGTCGATGTCCCGTACGGCGCCGATCATCTCCGAGGCGAACAGGATGTTGCGGGTGGGGACCACGTCGAGCAGCAGGTCGATGCCGGGCTGGTGGTAGACGCACGTGTCGAAGAAGACGTTGCCCAGGACGTGCTCTTCGAGCGGCGGCTTCCCCAGTGCCATCGCGAGGCCTCTGAAGCGCCCCCAATGGTAGGGGACGGCCCCGCCGCCGTGCGGGATGATCAGGCGGAGCGTGGGGAAGTCGGCGAACAGGTTCCCCTGCACGAGCTGCATGAACGCGGTGGTGTCGGCGTTGAGGTAGTGGGCTCCCGTGGTGTGGAAGGCCGGGTTGACACTCGTGCTGACGTGCACCATCGCGGGGACGTCGTACTCGACCATCTTCTCGTAGACCGGGTACCACGAGCGGTCCGTGAGCGGCGGGGCGCTCCAGTGGCCGCCCGACGGGTCAGGGTTGAGGTTCAGCGCCACCGCGCCGAGCTCCTCCACGCACCGGGTGAGCTCCGGCAGGCAGGTGGCGGGGTCCACACCCGGCGACTGGGGGAGCATCGCGGCGGGCACGAACCGGTCGGGGTAGAGCGCGCTCACGCGGTGGCAGAGGTCGTTGCACAGGGCCGCCCACTGGGAGGACGTCTCGAAGCCGCCGATGTGGTGGGCCATGAAGGACGCCCGGGGGGAGAAGACCGTCATGTCGATGCCGCGCTCGTCCATCAGGCGCAGCTGGTTCGCCTCGACGCTCTCGCGCAGCTCGTCGTCGCTGATGGCAGGGCCTGCGGGGGAGGGCGCGGCGGCCGGGTCCGAGAGTGCGGCGACCTGCTGGTCGCGCCACGACGCCAGGGCGGGCGGTGCGGTGGTGTAGTGGCCGTGGCAGTCGATGATCATCGGCTCTCCTCATGGGACGGCGTCGCGCCGTCGTGCGTTGTGCTGTGGGGGACCAGCACGTCGCCCGCCATGATCAGGCGCGCGGTGCGCAGCAGGGCCGAGCGGGTGACGTGCTGGGGGTCTGCGGGGTCGAGGCCGAGCACCACGCTGAACTCGCCGGACGGGTGCTCGACGGAGACCGTGCCGTCCGCGCCCGCGGGCGCGGCGACGGCGTGGGCGACCGAGCCGTCGAGCACGCACGCCGTGGCCGCGGTGACCGCGGCCAGGACGCCGATCGACGCGTGGCACACGTGCGGGATGAAACTGCGGGTGCTGAGGGTGCCGCCGTGCGCCGGCGGCGCGACGAGCGTCATCTTGGGGTAGTTCTTCGTCGTGACGTCGCCGAGCCCCATTAGCTCGCCGCAGGCCAGCCGCAGCTCCTCGACCCTGGACTTCAGCTCCTCGTCGGCGCCGAGTTCCGCGACGGACTCGTAGCCGGTGCGGTCGAGGTCGGCGGCGGCGACCACGACCAGCGGCTGGCCGTTGTCGACGCATGTGACGTCGACGGGCCCTGTCGAGGGGGTCTCGACGCGGTCGCGGACGTTGCCCGTGGGCAGGAGCGAGGAGCACACCGAGCCCGCCGTGTCGAGGAAGTCGATCGTCACAGGGGCCGCCGTTCCCGGCACGCCGTCGATGTGCGTGGATCCGGCGTACTCGACGTAGCGGCCCTCGGGTCCCTCGGGGGTGGCGATGGTGATGTCCGCCGTGACACCGGTGTTGAGGGTGAGCACGCGTGCGGTGGTGGTGTCGGCCTCCGGTGTGATCAGGCCCGACTCGACGGCGAAGGGGACCACGGCCGCGAGCATGTTGCCGCAGTTCAGCGTGGTGTCCACGACGTCGCTCTCGGGCTGGAGCTGGGCAAAGCGGAAATCCAGGTCCACACCGGGGCGGCTGCCGGGCCCGACGATGCCGGCCTTGCTCGTGAGGGGGTGCGCCCCGCCGAGGCCGTCGATCTGCCGGGGATCGGGCGAACCCAGGGCCGCCAGCAGGATCGCGTCGCGCGCGGCACGGCCGGACGGCAGATCGCCGGCGCGGAAGAACGGACCACGTGAGGTGCCGCCGCGCATGAACCAGCAGGGAACCGCGGTCTGGCCGCCACGGCGGCGCGTGCCGCCTGCCGGCCGGATGGACGTGGGCTGCGTCATTGCTCTCCCCTCGCTGGTGTGTTGAGCGTCAACTTAACTGGCGACGAAATTGTTGACAATAGCTCCGACGAAAAAGTTCCCCTTATGATCGGCACGGAGGGCGGCGCGGATAGACTGCGGGCCGTCGGTAGGGCAACGGCTTCTGACAGTGTTCGCGGCGCAGTGAGGCGGTAGGAGTGGCGGAGAACCGGGTCACCGGTCGAGCGGGTCGGCATGTGGTCAGCACGGCGATCCGAAGGTCGCTCTCGGCGGGCGACATGGTGCCCGGCCAGCGCCTCGTGGAGCAGGAACTGTCCGAGAGGTACCACGCGACGCGCAGTTCGGTGCGCGAGGCGCTCCAGGACCTCGCGGCGGAGGGCCTCGTCGAGCTCGTGCCGCGCAGAGGGGCGCGCGTGCGCGTCGTCTCCGTCGAGGAGGCCATCCAGATCACCGAGTGCCGGGCCGCGCTCGAGGGTCTGTGCGCCAGGCGGGCGGCGGAGCACGCGCCGTCGCAGCGGCGTGAGGGCCTGCGGGAGATCGGCACGGGGATGCGCAAGGCGGTCGCCGAGGGCGACCTCAACGCGTACTCCGCGCTCAACCGCCAACTCCACGACTCCATCGCGCGGATGAGCGGTCAGACCGTCGCCGAGGGGCTGCTCGACCGGCTCAAGGGCCAGATGGTCAGGTACCAGTTCCGGCTCGCCCTGCGCCCCGGCCGCCCGAACCAGTCGCTTCCGCAGCACCTCGCCATCATCGACGCGGTCGTCGCCGGCGACGGCGCCGCGGCCGAGGCCGCCGCGCGCGCCCACCTCGACAGCGTCATCGCGGAACTGCGCGCGACCCCCGAGCGCGACACGGCGGAGCGCCTCGGCGCCTGAGCCGGCCGCCTGCTGGTCCACATGGCGGATTGAGGGAGGACCGGGCGTGCTGGGCCGGGGCTTCGCCGCCGTCTGCGGCATGCTGGCGCGGATGAGTGCTCCCGTGTGGCGACCGAAGAGGACCTGGGTCCCCTGGGCGGTGATCGTCGTGGCGGTCGTGATCGACCTCGTGACACCGACGGCCGTCTCGTCCGCGGCCCTCCTGATCGCAGCGCCGGTCGCCGCAGCGCCCCTGCTCGGGCCGGTCGGCATCGTGCTGGTCGGCGCCGTCTCGATGGCCGTGCACGCCTGGCTCGCCCGTGTCGACCACACCTTCGGCTGGCAGCACGGCATCGCCAACCAGCTCTGCCTCCTTGCCGTGACGGTCCTCTCGGTATGGCTGAACCACAATCTGCGCATGCAGCACGGCAAGGCCGACCGCGCCTGGCGCGCCGCCGCGCTGGCGCAGCGGGCCGTGCTGCCCGCACCGCCCGAGGAGCTGGGCGCCCTGCGCATCGCCGCCCATTACGTCCCCGCCGACCGGGAGGCGCTCATCGGCGGTGACCTGTACGTCGTGCAGGACACACCGTTCGGCGTGCGCGTGATGATCGGCGACGTGCGGGGCAAGGGCCTCGGTGCGGTCGCCGCGGTCAGCATGGACATCAGCGCCTTCCGGTTCGCGGCCGACCTGGCGGGCACCCTCCCGGAACTGGTCGACGCCATGGAAGAGTCCCTGCGCAGGGAGGGCGCCCGCAGGCAGGGGCTCGACCAGACCGAGGGTTCACCACCGCCGTCATCGCGGAACTGAGCGCCGACCTCAGGCGCGTGAGCATCGTCAACCACGGCCACCCCGCGCCCCTGCTGCACTGCCCCGACGGGCGTGTCACGGCCCTTGAGCCCTCGCGCGAGGCGCCGCCGCTCGGTCTCACCGCACTCGGCAGGTGGCACGCCCCCGTCGACAGGTTCGAGCTGCCGCCGGGCGCCACGCTCGTCTTCCTGACCGACGGGCTGACCGAGGCACGCGACCCTTCCGGCGTCTTCTACGACCCCCTCGCCCGGCTGTCCCACCTCATGCACCACCTTCCGCACGCCGCCGGGGAGTCCCCCGCTCCCGCCGTGCTGCTCGACGCCCTCATCCACGACGTCAGCAGGCACAGCGGCGGACGCGCCCACGACGACCAGGCCCTGCTGGCCCTGCGCTGCCCGGGCTCCTAGCCGGAGAGCGCTCTCTCTGAGGTAGAATCCCCTCCCATGAACAGTAGGACGGGGGCGTCCCCAGGACCGACACTGGAGGACGTGGCGCGCGCCGCCGGTGTCTCACGGGCGACGGTCTCGCGGGTCGTCAACGGTGTGCGCAACGTCGACCCCGAGATCCAGGAGACGGTGCGCCAGGCGGTCGCCGCGACCGGCTACACGCCCAACCGCGCCGCGCGCTCCCTCGTGACCCGCCGCGCCGAGGTCATCGCGCTGGTCGTCTCCGGGGCGGGCGACGCGTCCGAGGCCGAGCAGGACGCCTTCGCGTCCCGGCTGTTCGCCGACCCGTTCTTCGGGCGCGTGGCGAGCGGCGTCATCAGCTACCTCAGGCCGCGCTCCATGCATCCGGTGCTGATGTTCGCCGAGACGTCCGATGCCCGCGACCAGGTCGTGGGCTTCCTGCGGCAGGGTAGCGCCGACGGCGCGCTCATCGTGTCGACGCACGCGCAGGACCCGCTGCCCGCCATGGTCGCCGAGGCGTCCCTGCCCGCCGTCCTGTTCTCCCGGCCCGCGGGCCCCGTGCCGATCAGCTACGTGGACCTCGCCCACCAGGACGGGGCACGGCTCGCCGTGGACCACCTGCTGGCCCGCGGCTGCCGGCGGGTCGTCACCATCGCGGGCCCGCTTGACGTGCCGTCGGGCCACGACCGGCTGGACGGCTTCAGGAACGCCATGGCACGCGGTGGCCACCCGTACGCACCGGTGGCGGAGGCCGACTTCACACTCGTCGGCGGCGCACGCGCGATGGAGCGGCTGCTCGCGGACACCCCGGATCTCGACGGCGTGTTCGCGGCCAACGACCTGATGGCGCAGGGTGCCTGCCAGGTGCTGCGGGACCACGGCAGGCGGGTGCCCGACGACGTCGCCGTGGTCGGCTTCGACGACAGCTCCGTGGCGTCCGCCTGCACACCGCCGCTCACCAGCGTCCGGCAGCCGGTCGAGGACATGGCCCGCGAGATGGCCCGCCTCCTCCAGCAGCACATCGAGCAGCAGGACCGCGCCGTCACCTCTGTCGTCTTCGACCCGGAGTTGGTGGTGCGGGCCTCGGCGTGAGCCCCGCACCACCGCGCCGCCGGTGCCGTGGTGCTGTGTTGCCGTCGTGCTGTGGTGCTGTGGTGCGTCAGTGGTAGACACCGAACTCGTAGAGCGAGTAACCGTATCCGGTGCCCCGCGAAGTGCCCGTCACGCGGACGTAGCGCCCCGTGCCGTCGACGTCGAGGTCGTCCACGTTGCCGTTGCCGTCCGTCACCGACTTCACCGTCGTCCAGTTCCGTCCGTCGTCGGACGTCTGGATGTCGTACGCCTTCGCGTAGGCCGTCTCCCACGCGAGCTGCACGTGGTGGAACGACGTCGGCGCGCCGAGGTCCACCTGCAGCCACTGCGGGTCGCTCCAGTCGCTCGACCAGCGGGTCGTGAGGTCGCCGTCGACCGCGTCCGCCGCCGTGCACGGGCAGCCGCCCGTCGGGTCCGTCTGGAACGACGACGCGGTGGCGGGCTTGCCCAGCGCCACGTTCGTGCCGGACGGCTTCGGCGCCACGACCCTGAGGGACTTGGACCCGATGCCGACGTTCCCGTGGCCGTCCGTGGCCTTCACGTACACCTTCCACACGCCCAGCTTGTCCGGCGCCTTCACCGTGAGCGTGCCGTCGCCGTGGTCGGTGGCGTCCGCCGGCACGAGCCCCTTGTTCTGGTCGATGTAGTTGCTGCTGAACAGCACCTGGTAGGAGACGGGGTCGCCATCGGGGTCCGTCGTCCTGGTGCTGATGGTGACGTCGCTGCCGGCCCCGACGCCCTGTGTGGCGCCGCTGACGGTCATATCGGTGACCTGCGGCGGCGCGTTGTCGTGCGAGGTATCGCCGCCGTACGCCTTCTTCACCGCGTAGTACGAAGGGCGCTTGAGCCCGTCGGGGACGAGGTTGAACCAGACGCCGCCGAAGTCGTCCTCCGTGCCGTAGTGGAACAGCGTGGCGCCCAGCGCGACGCCGCGGTGACCCGTGACACACCCCCACGCCTTGGTGTATCCCGCCGCTTTCTGCTCGTCGGTGGGCTCGTCGGGCACGCCGTTGGCGTCGTCGGGCACCTCCCACTCGCCGGCGGGACCCGTCTCGGTGACGATGTAGGGCTTGGTGTAACCGCCTTGCTCCCAGGCGGACTTGATATTGCAGACGTCGCTGTACGCGTTGACCGCGTACAGGTCGAGATCGGGGGCGTTCCTCTTGTAGTAGGGCCAGGCGCCGGTCCACGCGTCGGTGGACGTCACGGGGTGGTTCGGGTCGACCTGGTGGATCTTCTTCGCGATGTCGTTGACGAACGTGGTGTACGCGTCGCGCTGCTGCTCGAGCGCGGTCCCGCTGTAGCAGTTCTGCAGGCCGAGCACGGACTCGTTGCCCACGTCCCACATCAGGACGCCGGGGTTGTCCTTGTACGTGGCCACCCACTTCGGGAACTCGGTGAGCATGTCGTTCTTGTACGCCGTGTCCGTCAGGTAGTCGACGCAGCCGCCGGCTCCCGGGCCGCCGCCCGGCTGCAGCCAGAAACCGGCGATGACCTTCACGCCGTTGGCCGCCGCCGCGTCGAAGAGCGGCTTGCTGGTGGCGTCCGTGCCCCAGGTGCGCACCGTGTTGGCGCCCATCGAGGCGACGTCCGGCATGTACTTCGCAGCGTCGGCGGTCGGGGGACCCCAGGTGAGGCCCTTGATCTCGTAGGGCGCGCCGTTGACCGTCAGCTGCCAGTCGCCCTGCGATCCCGTGACCTTGACGACGCTGCCCACCGCGTGCGCCTGTGGTGCCTGCAGGCCGACCACCGCTGCGGACAGCAGTGCGACGGCGGCGAGCGGCGCCAGGGCGCGCCTGGTTCGCTGAGGTCTGGTGGGGGGTGGATACATCGGATCCTCCTTGAGCGATCGGCTAGGGAAGCTCGTAGTCGGCGTCCAGAACCGCGCCCTTCTCGGGGTGCGCCTGGTCGTAGCCGTGGGCGTCGCACTGCAGGCCGCCGTTGATGCAGTGGGCGACCATGGCGCTGAGCGTGGCCTCGTCCCAGCCGTCGAAGAAGTCGTAGTGGAAGGAGTGCCCGGTGCCGCTGGCCAGCCTGAGCTTCGACGTGTCGCCGTTGACGGGCCACGCCATCTTGAACTCGATCATCGGCAGCGCCACCGGATGGTCGGCAGGGCAGACGTTCTGGTTGTTGCCGGTCGCCAGCGGGTAGGCCATGTGGCTCTTGTGGTCGGGCGTGTCCAGATGGATGCCGTCCCAGCAACTCGGGGCCTGGAGACGAATGTTGAGCTGCGTGTCGGGGGTGGAGGGACAGCTGGTGGGGAAGTCGAAGTTCTTGTACGACGTACCGCACTCCCACCCCTCGACCGTGCCCTTGAGGTTCTTGAACTCGTCCAGGGTCTGCATGGGGTTGCCGACGACGAACCGCAGGCCCTTGGGGAACGGGCGCACGCTCGTGTAGTCCGTGACACCGGACTTGTAGTAGATCGTCTGCGGGCCGATGGGCAGGACCTTGCGGTCCCCGTCGTAGAGACTGGGCATCCAGTAGGCGGACTTGTCGCCGGGTGCCAGGCAGGCGGTGCCGGCGGTGTCCAGGGACGCCGTCGTGGTGTACGCGTCGGTGCCCGTGTTGCCCATGAAGGTGTGGTCGTGGGACTTGCCCGGCTGACCGGGGAAGACGATGGGGTCGTCGGGGAGCGTGTGGTCCGCCGCGCACTTGGCCTGGAACTCGTGGAAGTACGCGTGCGGCGGGACATACGTCGAGGGCGTGACGCCGGTGACGGGCGGGTCGGCCATGATGTAGCCGTCGCCGTCCGGGTCGTCGCCGGACGTCTGCGTGGACGCGGCCATGCCCGCAGGCGTGGACGTGCCGGCGGACGCGTTGCCCGCCGCGGCGACGCCGACGAGGCTCAGGCCGGTCAGGCTCGTCGCCGCGAACAGGAGCAGCCCGGAGAAGACTCTGGACCTCCGTGCCATGGGAGACCTCCTATCAGGTTCCTGGCTCCGGAGCGGTGACCCCGCGGTGCTTCGCGTGGACCGCGCCGGACGAGTAGGGAGAACCGGGAGAGCGCTCTCCCGACTCGGAGTGTTCCGCGCATGACGAGAGCCTGTCAAGGCCCGTCGCGCGGCGGCCGTGACACGGAAAGCGGCCCGCCCCCGGTCGGGGAGCGGGCCGCTGGTCGCCGAGGCGAGCGTGCGTTCGGTCAGCCGTTGATGGCCACCTGGTGGGCCATCGCCGTCACGTCGAGGTCGCCGTTGTCGACCCACTTGCCGAACGCGAGCGTCTTGTGCGCGGTGGAAGCGGGCGGCGTGACGATCAGGTACGCGGCGTGGGTCGCGCCGGAGGTGTTGGCGTTGGCGTGAGTCCACGCGATGACGGCCTGCGCGGCCTGTCCCGGCTCAAGGTCCACGACCTTCTTGCCCGGGTTCTTCGCGTACCAGGTGCTGCCCCAACTCACGTGCGAGGCGAGCACCTTGTGCTGAGCGTTCTCCAGCCCGAGGCCGGGGTAGCCGAGCAGCGCGCAGGTGCGGTCACCGGTGTTCTTCAGCTGCAGCACCGCGCCCTCGTGGTTCATGCCTCCCGCGAGGGGGTGGTGCAGTGATGCCTGCAGCGAGGATGCGGAACAGGTCGGAGTCTTCGCGGACGCCGGTGCGGCCGGTGCCGCCTGCGCGACACCCGCGGCCGCCGTGCCCGTCAGGGCGACCGCCGCCATCGTCGCGGCCACTGTCCCGCGCTTGCCCCACCGCTGGTACACGTTCATGTCGTTCACCTTTCCGCTTGAAGCCTTACACCACGTCCGATGCGGGGCCTTGGGGAAAAGTTCACGGATGGCGAGCATTCTTTCTCCGACTTTCCCCGCGCGGTCGCGCCCCATGTCCACGGGGCAACCGGGCCTGCCGGCACACGTGTTGTCGTCTTGTCTCCGCCGTGCGTGCGCATTACTGTGTGCCCGCTTCCGCAGTGCCCCCTTCCCGGGCTGCCGCCCCGTTCCAGGAGTGCCCGTGCTCGCTGCCGAACCCCCCGTGTCCCGCGCCCGTCCGCGCCCCGGTTCCGTACGCTCCAGAGTCGTCGGCGTCGCCGCCACGGCCCTCGCGATCACCGCCCTGACGGCCGGCGGCTCCGTCGCCGCCCCAGGCGCCGGCGCCGGCGCGCCCGGCCAGGGCGACCCCTACTTCCCTCTCGCGGGCAACGGCGGCTACACCGTCCGGCACTACGACCTCGACCTCGCCTACGATCCCGCCACCAGGCGGCTCGACGGGCGCGCCGTGATCACGGCGCACGCCACCCAAGGCCTGCGCGCGTTCGACCTCGACCTGTCGGGGCTGACGGTCGCAGGCGTGCGCGTGGACGGCAGGGCGGCACACTGGACGCGCCGCGGCCAGGAACTCGTCATCGAGCCGGCGCGAACGCTGAGGCGCGGCGCCGCCTTCCGCGTCGACGTGGCCTACGGCGGGGTTCCCGAGCAGGTCACCGACCCGGACGGGTCCCCCGACGGCTGGATCGCCACCGACGACGGCGCGTTCGTCGCGGGCGAGCCCCAGGGCGCCATGTCCTGGTTCCCCTCCGACAACCACCCGCTCGACAAGGCGTCCTACTCCTTCGAGATCACCGTGCCGAGCGGATACACCGCGGTCGCAGGCGGCGTCCTGACCTCGCGGCACACGTCCCGGGGCGAGACGACGTTCCGCTGGCGGCAGAGCCGGCCGATGGCGTCCTACCTGGCCACGGCGACCGTCGGGAAGTTCGACGTCCAGCGGTACACCACCCGCTCGGGCATCCCCGTGTACAACGCCGTCGATCCCCGCGAGGAGAAGGGCGCCGCCCCCGCGCTGGCGAGGATCCCGGACATCCTGGACTGGGAGACGAAACTCTTCGGCCCCTACCCCTTCTCGGCGGCCGGTGCCATCGTCGACCACGCGCCGGACGTCGGCTACGCGCTGGAGACGCAGACCAGGCCGATCTACGACCGGGCGCCCGACGTCGGCACGGTGGTGCACGAGATGGCGCACCAGTGGTTCGGGGACTCGGTGTCCCTCACCAGCTGGCAGGACATCTGGCTGAACGAGGGCTTCGCGACCTACGCGGAGTGGCTGTGGCAGGAGCAGCACGGCGGCCGCAGCGCGCAGGCGTCCTTCGACCACTACTACGCCCTCCCCGCGAGCGACGGCCTCTGGGCGTTCCCCTCGGCCGACCCCGGCGACGGCGCCCACATCTTCGCCTCACCGGTCTACACGCGGGGCGCCATGACGCTCCAGGAACTCCGCGACGCCGTGGGCGACCGCGCGTTCTTCACCATCCTGCGGACATGGGCGCACGGCCACCGCTACGGCAACGGCACGACGGCCCAGTTCGTCGCGTTGAGCGAGCGTGTGTCGGGCAAGGACCTCGGGGAGCTCTTCCACACCTGGCTGTACACGGCGGGCAAACCGCCTCGGCCGTAGGCCGTGGCCGCCGCGCCAGGCGCCCGTGGAAAGAAGAGACGGACCCTCTTCCCATCCCGTAAGACTGCTTGTAAGGTTCCCGGCAACTGAAATCGAGATTGCAGACGCTGCGGGCTTGCCTGCGGCGCTGCGAGCACCGAGTGCCGGGAGGACCCATGCTGGCTGAACGCATCGCCGCCTGTTCCTCGGAGCTGTCGCGGACCGACCGGCTGATCGCCGACCACCTCCTCGAACACCTCGATGACGTGCCCTTCCTGCGCGCGGCGGAGATCGCCGACAGCCTCGGCGTCAGCGCGGCGAGCGTAACCCGCTTCGCCCAGCGCCTCGGCTTCGACGGCTACCCGCACCTCCAGGACGCGGTCCGCGGCGACCTGCGCGCCGTCCTCGCACCGCAGGCGGCCCCGACCGGGGGAGAGGGCAGATACGCGCGCATCTGGGAGCGCGAGGCCCGCAACCTGGAGCAGCTCAGGGAGCTGCCCGACGACGTACTCGACGCCGCCTCCCGCATGATCGCGGGCGCCGGCGCCGTGTGGGTGCTCGGCGGCCGGGCCTCCGAGTCCGCCGCCGCCGCGCTCGCGTTCTCGCTCGCGCGGGTCAGGGGCGGTGTGCGCCGGGTGACCTCGGCGATCCTCCACGACTACCAGCCACTCCTCGACGTCGGCCCCGAAGACCTGCTGATCGCCTTCACCTTCCGCCGCTACACCCGCAGTACGGCCGACATCGGGCGGATGTTCGCCGCGAGAGGCGTGCCCGTCCTGCTGGTCACCGACGACGGTAGCCCCTCGCTGGCCAAGGACGCGGAGCTGGTGCTGCGTGTCTCGGGCAAGGCGTCCGGGGGACTGCCCTCGACAACGGCCGCCACCAGCCTGGGACTTGCCCTCACGCTCGGCGTCGTGGGGCACCTCGGCTCCGAGCGGCTCGAAGCGGGCGAGCGGCTGAGCAGGAACATGGACATCTTCGAGGGATAGCCGCGGGCCGTACACCCCCGATCGGGGACGGACGTCCGGCGCCTCGGAAACCACGACACCTTTTCGGTGACCGGCGACACGCACCGGCGACACGCACCGGCGCGGCACCGCGCATCACACCGGCAGGGCGGCCGACGCAGGCCGGGCCGTGCCCGCCAGAACGTCCGCGCGCGGCACACCACCACATCACTCGCACACGTGTCCGGGCACTGGTGTCGCCTGCTTTCCGGTGGCATAAGTCAGTGCAAAACACGAGAAGGCATGAAACGGGAGTTCACGATGGCAGACGAACCCACGGGCGGCAACGCCGGGGAGCGACACACCGGCGAGGAGCCGTGGCAGTGGAGCGAGGAGACCTGGCGCGGCCACGTGGAACAGGTGCGCGCGGGCGCCTCGCTCACACCGCCCGCGTGGCCGGGCGGCGCGCGGGTCGCGGTGGCCCTGTCGTTCGACTCCGACCACGAGACGCCCGCACTGCGCGACGGCGAGACACGCCCGGGCAAACTGGCGCAGGGCGAGTACGGCTCGCGCGTCGCCGCCCCCAAGATCCTGCGGCTGCTCGAGCGCCACTCCGCCCCCGCCACCTTCTTCATGCCCGCCGTCTCCGCGCTGCTGCACCCCGAGGAGGCGCGGTCGTACACCGCCGCCGGACACGAGACGGCCATCCACGGCTGGATCCACGAGCGCAACATGCAGCTGCCGCCCGACGCGGAACGCGAGCTGCAGCTGCGCAGCGCCGACACCCTCGAACGGGTAACGGGCACACGGCCGGTGGGCATCCGCACACCATCGTGGGACTTCTCCGACCACACGCTGCGCATCACGCGCGAGATGGGACTGCTGTACGACTCGTCCCTCATGGCCGACGACGACCCCTACGAACTCCTCGCCGACGGCGAACCCACCGGCATCGTCGAGATACCCGTCGAGTGGATTCGCGACGACGCGCCCTACTTCATGATGGAGCGCTACGCCGGACTGCGCCCGTACACACCGCCGCGCTCCGTCCTCACCATCTGGCGCGACGAGTTCGACCAGGCGTACCGCGAGGGCGGCGTCTTCCAGCTCACGTGCCACCCCCACTTCATCGGCCACCGTTCACGCCTCGTGGTACTGGCCCAACTGCTCGACCACATCACGGCGCACCCCGGCGTCTGGTTCGCCACCCACGCCGACATCGCACGGTACGTGGCCGAGCGCGCCGGCCTCCCCGCCAACCCATGCCACGCACCGGCGGCCACGGCCGCCGGCAGCAGCGCACCGTCCCCGCGACCAGCCGTCCACGAAGGGCAGTCACGATGACGCAGCACGCCACGCCCCCGGGCACGCCGCGGCCAGCCCGCTCCGTGCCGTCCGGGGCCACCGCCCCTTCCGCCGCCGCGCCCGGCAGCGCCGCGGCCCGCCGCCGCGCCATCTGGGCGGGCGCCGTCGGCAACACCGTCGAGTGGGTCGACTGGGCCGTCTACTCGACGTTCTCGTCGGTGTTCGCCGGCACGTTCTTCCCCTCGCACGCCCCCGAGGCCGCCCTGCTGTCCACGCTTGCGGTGTTCGCCGTCGGATTCCTGATGCGGCCCATCGGCGGGGCGCTGCTCGGCGCCTACGGGGACCGCCACGGCCGCAAGAAGGCCATGACCCTGACCATTTCCATGATGGCGGCCGCGGCGCTCGTGATCGCGGTCTGCCCCGGCTACTCCACCATCGGCGTGGGCGCGCCCATCGTGCTGGTGCTCGCCCGGCTCGTCCAGGGCTTCTCGGCAGGCGGCGAGTTCGGCACGTCCTCGGCGTTCCTCGTCGAGTCCGCCGCCCCGTCACGCCGTGCGCTCGCGGGCTCCTGGCAGCAGGTGTCCGTCGGCGCGGGCACCCTCATCGCCTCCCTCATGGGCACCATCCTGACCAGCAGCCTCGACGAGCACGCACTCGACACGTGGGGCTGGCGTGTCGCCTTCGCGGTGGCCGGCGTGCTGGGTCTCGTCGGCCTGTGGCTGCGGGTGTCCGTGCAGGAGACGGAGTCGTTCCGCCGCGTGGAGCACGCCGAACGCCCCCGCGCCAACCCGCTGCGCGCGATGGTCACCGACCATCCGCGGGCCGCGCTGCGCGTGGCCGGTGTGACCGTGGCGGGCACCCTGATCTACTACATCTGGGTCAGCTACATGCCGTCGTACGTCCACGTGACGACGGGCATGCCGCTGAGCCGGGCGCTGCTCGCCAACACCCTCTCCCTCGTGGTGTTCATCGTGCTGCTGCCGTTCGGCGGCATGCTGTCCGACCGGATCGGCCGCAAGCCCACCATGTTCGCCTTCGCGGCGGGCTTCCTCGTGCTGTCCTGGCCGCTGTTCCACGTGCTGGGCGACAGCTTCTGGACGCTGCTGGCGGTCGAACTCGTCGGCATGGTGCTGCTCGTGGGCTACTCGGCCAACTGCGCCGTGGTCATGGCCGAGCAGTTCCCGCCCGAGGTCCGCACCACGGGCATCGCCCTGCCGTACGCCCTCGCCGTGGCGGTGTTCGGCGGCACCGCCCCCTACGTCACCACCTGGATGAGCTCGCACGGCCACCGCGGCCTCGTCTGGCTGTACCTGGCAGCCGCGGCGCTCGTCGGTGTGATCGTCTACGCCACGATGCCCGAGACCAAGAGCAAGGAGATCGCATGAGTCCACGCACCCCGTCCCCCGAGCGTTCCGCGCCGCCCGGCCGGCCCGCGCCGTCCGCGCGGCACGTCCTGGTCACCGGGGCGGCGGGCGGCATCGGGGCGGCGATCTGCGCCGCGTTCGCGGCGGAGAAGTGCATCGTCACGGCGAGCGACCTGCCGGGCGCGCCGCTGAACGCCCTGGTGAAGCGGCTGACCGCGCACGGCACGACCGCCCACGCCCTGCCCGCCGACCTGTCCGACGCGGGAGCGGCCGCGGACCTCGTTGGCCGTGCGTCGCGACTCGCGGGCACGCCCGGCGTCCTCGTCAACGCGGCGGGCATCTACCCGGCCACACCGCTCGGCGAGCTGACCGCCGAGGTGTGGGACCGCGTGATGGACGTCAACGTCCGTGCGGCGATGCTCACCACCACGGCTCTCGCCCGGGCACTCATCGCACGCGGCGAGACCGGCACCGTCGTGAACATCACCTCGGGCGCCGCCCTGCGCGCACGTCCCGGCGCCGCCCACTACAGCGCCTCCAAGGCCGCACTGGAGATGCTCACACGGTCGTGCGCCGTTGAGTTCGGGCCGCACGGAATCCGCGTCAACGCCGTGTCGCCCGGCTTCGTCACGGTCGACAGCGCCGCCAACCCCGTCACCGACGCGTACGCGGCCGCGGTGTCGGTCAACCCCCTCGGGCGAGCGGGCGAACCGGACGACATCGCCCGCGCGGTCCGCTGGGTGGCAGGACCCGAGGCGTCCTGGATGACCGGGTCGATCGTCAGGCTGGACGGCGGCGCCTCGGCCGGCACGACCACGCTGCCCCTGCACTGGCCGCAACTGTCGGGAACCCAGGCGGGCGCCGCACCGCACGAGGAGGCCTCATGAACACGGACGGCGCCACGGCCGCCCACCCCACCGGCTACACCGTCGTCGGAGGCGGCGCGATCGGCGGCACCCTCGCCTTCCACCTAGCCGACGCCGGACACACCGTACGGATCGTCGACACCGACTCCGGCCACGTGGCCGCGCTGCGCGCCCAAGGACTCACACTGCGGGGCCCGGAGGGCGAGCGCACCGCCGCCGTCTCCGCGACCACGCCCGACGCGCTCGACCACCAGCCGCGCCACGTCCTGCTCTGCGTCAAGGCGCAGGCCACCGGGACCGCGGCCGACTGGCTGGCGACCGTGCTGGGCGAAGACGGCTACGTCGTGTCGCTCCAAAACGGCCTCAACGAGCGCCCGATCGCACGGCGCGTCGGAACACACCGCACCATCGGCGCCTTCGTGAACCTGTTCGCTGACGTGGTCGCACCCGGCGTGGTCCAGGACGGCGGCGCGGGTGCCCTCGTCGTCGGCGAACTCGACGGCACGCCGAGCGAGCGCGTGCGCGCCCTCGTGCGCGACCTCCAGGCGTGGGGGCCCGCTCGCGAGACGGGGAATGTCGCCGGATATCTCTGGTCCAAGCTGTCGTTCGGCTCCATGCTCACCGCGACGGCCCTCGTCGACGCGCCGATGGCGCGGCTCATCGACGTCCACCGGCCGCTGATGCACACCCTCGCCGCCGAGGTCGCCGCTGTCGCCACGGCGGACGGGCTCACGCTCGAACCCTTCGACGCGTTCGACCCGTCCGCCTACCTGCCCGCAGCCGGGGCCGCGGAACGCGAGGCGGCGACCGACCGGCTGGTCGCCTGGCTCGGCGGGCAGGCCAAGGACCGCAGCGGCATCTGGCGCGACATCGCCGTACGCCACCGGCCGGTGGAGGTCCACCACCACTACCGGCCCGTCCTGAGCAGGGCCGCCCAACTGGGCGTTCCCACACCGGCACTGGAACGCCTGCTGACGATGCTCGCCGAGGTCGAGTCGGGCACGCGCCCCATGAGCGCTGACAACCTCACCGACCTGTACCGCCACACCTCCCACGGAAGCGCACGTTGAACACCACACCCACCCCGCAGGGCGAACCGGCCGCCGCATCCGTATGCGACTGGGTCGCCGACCACCGCGACACCATGCTCGACGAACTCGCCCGCTACGTGAACACCGACACCCCGAGCGACGACAAGGAGTGCCTCGACGCGATCCTGCCCCGCCTGGAGTCCTGGCTCGAATGTGCGCTCGGCACCCCCTCCGCCCGGCGCCGCGCCGACGGCGGGACATACGGCGACACGCTGGTATGGGACTGGCCCGGCGCCCGCCCCGGCGGCCCGGATGACGATGCCGGCACGCCCGTGCTGCTGCTGTGCCACTACGACACCGTGTGGGCCAAGGGCACCGTCGCCCAGAGGCCCTTCACCATCGAGGGCGACCGCGCCACCGGGCCCGGCGTGTTCGACATGAAGGCCGGACTCGTGCAGGCCGTGTGGGCGGTACGGGCACTCGACGCGCTCGGTCTGCCGCGCCCGCCGCTGCGCCTGGTGCTGAACGGCGACGAGGAGATCGGCAGCCCCACGTCGCGCCCTGTGATCGAGGCGGCGGCCGAGGGGGTGCGCGCGGCCCTCGTCTTCGAGGCATCGGCCGACGGCGCAGTCAAGACGGCCCGCAAAGGCGTAGGTCTCTTCCGGGTCACCGCGACGGGCATCGAGGCGCACGCCGGGCTCGACCCCGAGAAGGGCGTCAGCGCCGTGGACGAGATAGCCCGCGCTGTCCTGTACCTCCACGCGCTCGCCGATCCGGCGGCAGGCACCACGGTCAACGTCGGTGTCGTCAGCGGCGGCACCCGCACCAACGTCGCGGCGGGCCATGCCGTGGCGCACATCGACGTGCGGGTCGCCGACGCGCGGGAGGCCGAGCGCATCGACCGCGCCCTGGCCGCCCTCCGCCCGCACGACCCGCGCGCCGTGCTGGAGTGGGACGGCGAGTGGAACAGGCCCGTCATGGAACGCACCCCGGGCAACGGCCGGTTGTACGCGCTCGCCCGCGAGCGGGCCGCCGGTCTCGGGGTCGACCTGCCCGAGTGCTCGGTCGGTGGCGCCAGCGACGGCAACTTCGTCGCCGCACTCGGCATACCCGTACTTGACGGGTTCGGCGCCGTGGGCGCCGGCGCCCACGCGCGCGAAGAGCACATCAGCCTCGCCGGCATGACGCAACGCACAGCGCTCGCCGCCGACGTCCTGCGCGCGCTGGCCACCCGTGAGGCCGCGACCGTGGTCTGACGCCCGGACGCCGCGCGGACCGGCACGTCCGCGCGGCGCCGACTCACGCACGCCCCCTTGACGGTGGACGCGAACCCTCGAAGAATGATGCCGCCATGTCATGACAACGTTGTCTAGTCAGAGGTGCCACCGTCGCGGCGACGCGGTCACCACCTTGGAGGAACCCCGATGAGATGGACCCGACTTCCGCGCCTGCGCACCGCGGGGGCGGTGACGGCCGCGGTCCTGATCGGCGGCGCGCTCGCCGCGCCTGCCGTGCAGGCAGCCCCGCACAGCGCTGCCGGGGCGCACGGCCGACTCACCAGCCTGGTCAACCCGTTCATCGGCAGTCAGGACGAAGGCAACACCTATCCGGGCGCCACCGTGCCGTTCGGCATGGTCCAGTTCTCCCCTGACACCGGCCACAACACCGGGTACGACTACACGCAGAACCACATACGCGGCTTCTCGCTCGTCCACCTCTCCGGCGTGGGCTGCGGCCTCGGTGGCGACCTGCCCGTCCTGCCGACCACCGGCGATGTGACCGAGACGGACTACTCCAAGTACGCGGCCACGTTCAGCCACGACAACGAGAAGGCGAGCCCCGGCTACTACGAGGTCGGCCTGGACTCCGGCATCAAGGCGGAGCTCACCGCCACGCAGCGCACGGGTGTGCAGCGCTACACGTTCCCCGCGACCGACAAGGCCAACGTCCTGCTGAACGCGGGCCAGGCGCTGCACAAGACGCTGTCCACCAAGGTCACGATCCTCAATGACCACACGGTGCAGACGGCGATCACGGGCAGCGGGTTCTGCCAGGACACCAAGCCCTACACCGTCTACACGGTGACCCGCTTCAACCGTCCCTTCACCACCTCCGGTACGTGGAACGGCGAGACGGTCACAGCGGGCTCCCGGCACTCCACCGCGACCTCGGGGCTCAACGGCGCCTACGTCCGCTTCGACACGCGCAGGAACCGCACCGTCGAGGCGACCACCGCGGTCTCCTACGTCGACGCCAGGGGCGCGGCGCTCAACCTCCGTGCCGAGGGCGGCCGTTCCTTCAAGCGCGTCGAGCACGCCGCCCAGGCGACCTGGGAGAGGCGCCTGGAGAGCGTGCGGACGCGGGGCGGCAGCGACACCCAGCAGAAGACGTTCTACTCCTCGCTGTACCGCTCCTTCCTCGCGCCGAACACCGGCAGCGACGTCGACGGGCGCTACACCGGCTGGGACCAGAAGATCCACCGGGCGAGGAATTTCACGTACTACCAGAACTTCTCGCTGTGGGACACCTACCGCACCCAGACCCAGCTGCTGTCCCTGCTCGCGCCCCGGCAGGCCCGCGACATGGCGATCTCGGTGCTCCAGATCGACAAGGACAGCGGCTGGCTGCCCAAGTGGGGTTACGGGACCGTCGAGACCAACATCATGACCGGTGACCCGGTCACGCCGTTCCTGACCAACGCCTACCAGCAGGGCCTGCTCAAGGGGTACGAGGAGCAGGCGTACCAGGCGCTGAAGAAGAACGCGGACGGCGTGCCGCCCGCCGACTCCGCACCGGTCGGGCGCGAGGGCAACAAGCAGTACATCGCGAACGGCTACGTGCCCTACATCGCGAACCACACGCACGCAAAGCCGGGCGACTCCGACTTCGACTACGGCGGCAGCGCGACGCTGGAGTACGCGCTCGCCGACGGCATGCTCTCCCAGATGGCGGCCGACCTCGGCCACAGGGCCGACGCGGCGCGCTACGCCGAGCGCGCCGAGAACTACCGCAACATCTTCGACCCCTCCACGGGCTTCTTCCGCTCGCGTGACACCACGGGCGCCTGGGCCGGACCTGACGACCCGGCGCAGAGCGTCGGCTTCCACGAGGGCACTTCCTGGCAGTACCAGTGGCTGGTGCCGCAGGACATCCCGGGCATGGTGGGCCTGATCGGCGGCGAGAAGGCCGCCAACGCACGCCTCGACTCCTTCTTCGCCTACGACCAGCTCCTGAAGGACCCGGCGAAGACCGCGAGTGAGGTCTGGGTCAACGGGCCCTACTCGTACTACAACGCGAACAAGTACAACCCGTCCAACGAGCCCGACCTGATCGCGCCCTACACCTACCTGTCCACGGGTCAGCCGTGGAAGACCACGGACGTGGTGCACGCGGCGCTGACCCTCTTCACCGACACGCCGACCGGCATGACCGGCAACGACGACCTGGGCACCATGTCCGCCTGGAACGTGCTCTCGTCCATCGGGATCTTTCCCGTGCAGCCGGGCACGAGCACCTGGGGACTGTCCACGCCGATCTTCGACCGCGTCGACATCACCCTCGACCGGCACTACTACCCCCGCGGACACCTCACCATCAGGGCCGCGGGCACGTCCGGCACCGACCGCTACACGCAGTCCGTCTCGGCCGACGGATCCTCCTACGGCAAGACGTACCTGACGACGGACACGCTGCGCCGCACACGTGATCTGACGTTCACGGTCGGCCCGCGGCCCTCGCAGTGGGGCACGTCGGCCGATGCCGCGCCGCCCGCCGTCGTCGGCTCCGCCGGCTGACAGCGCCATGGCCCGCCGAAACGGCGGGCCATGGCGTTACGGCGTGCCGGTCAGGCGCCCGCCCCGCGCGGGCCCTCCCAGGCCCAGCGCAGCCCGATGCGGCAGTGTCCCGCCTCGAGCGCCACGGCATGGGCCGACCCGGCCGCGTCGATGCGCAGCAGCCGTTCGCTGCGCTGGTCCGCGGCGCCGTCCCGCGCGCAGGCGCCGTCGAGGTGGTAGGAGTAGCAGGCCGACGGCAGGCACGCGGGGTCGAAGCGGGCCTCCATCACGTACTCGCGCACCGGCAGGTGCAGTGCGGCCTCGACATGCGTCTCGAACGGCCGGGGCGCGGCATGCGTGAGCGTGTACTCGACGATGACGGTCTCACCGCGCGCCAGCGGCCTGTCGAAGAGCAGCTCGGCGGCGAGCAGGCCTCCCTCGTGGCTCCTGACGACCCGCCCGGTACGGCAGGGTGAGACCACTTCGATGCCCGGGGGAGAGCCCGGCTCGTCCAGCCGGTACACCGTCACCCAGCGGTCGGGGCCGTCACGGTCGGCCCGCAGCAGTTGCCGCGTCCACTTCGCGCGGCTGCGGCCGTTCTCGTCGAATTCCATCCGGGTCTGGCAGCTGATCCGCGTCAGGCTCGCGTCCCAGCTCGTGTCGATTCCGCTGAGGGCGGGCAGCGAGAGGGCGGGGACCATGCTCTCCAGCGAGGCCCTGCCCTCCGCGCCCGGGGGTCTGGGACCGCGTGGGCGCGGCGGTCCGAGCAGCGCGAACAGGGCGCCGTCCGGCACCGGCAGGAAGCGCTCCATGGCGCGGAGCGCGGCCAGCGAACGCGGCCGCTCCGGGCGGTACCTGCCGGACTGCCAGGAACTCAGGCTGGCCAGACTGACGTCGGCGCCGTGCCGCCGCAGCCGGTCCTGCACCCTGTCGAGGCTCAGCCCGCTCGCCGCGATGGCGGCGCGCAGCGCGTCGTGGAAGGGCCCGGTGCGCAACAACTGCGCGAGCTGGGGCGTCGGGCCCGCGCCGGCTCGGTCGACGAGTCCGCGGTGGACCGCCGGAGCTGCCATGGACGCGGCATGGGCCGTGCGTTCGAACTGCATGCGGTGTCTGCCTTCCGGACGGCCGCTGTGCTGTCCGGAACGCTACGCCGAGTTGTTGGGTGCAGGTCAACCAAAGGTTACCCAAGAGGAAACCAGGACTGGAGCGCGCGACTCCGCCGGCCGCCGCTCGCTCGCCGGCTCCTGGGCCCGGATCCGCCCCTCGACTCCCGCGCGCCCCAACTGCCGCGCTCAACTCCCGTAAAACTAAAAAGCCTGCGTCTCTTGCTGTACAGACTTTCGAACCGTCACTCTTCTGGTGCGCACAACCGTGAACGCCGGCCAGGTGGCCAAAGCCGGGCCGGCACCCCCCATCACGTGCTCCCCCCACGCACAGAAAGTGAGCGCACCCGTATGTCCTCTCACGTCTCCACCCGCCGCAAAAGCCTCCGGGCGCTGTCCGTCGGCGCCGCAGTCGTCAGCGTGGCCGGTCTGAGCATGGCGGGCGCGAACGCGGCGCCGCAGAACCCCGCCCAGCTCAACTCGTCCATCGCGAGCCACGAGTCGCACGCCCTCCACGGCGCCAGAGGCCACAACACCACCACCGAGGCCAGCAACTGGTCGGGTTACGCGGCCACCGGCGGCAGCGGCGCCTACAAGTCGGTCTCCTCCTCGTGGGTCCAGCCTGCCGTCAGCTGCACTTCGCAGAACACCTATTCGTCGTTCTGGGTGGGCATTGACGGGTACAGCCAGAGCGACAACGGCCTGGAGCAGACAGGTACCGAGGCGGACTGCATCAACGGCAGGGCCACCTACGGCGCATGGTGGGAGGTCCTGCCCGCGGCCGAGAGCGCGTACTCGGTAACGGTCAAGCCCGGCGACCACCTCAAGGCCACGGTCACGAACGACGGCAACGGCCAGTACACCATGACCCTCGCCGACTCCACCGAGGGCTGGACGAAGACCACCCACCACGCCGGCAGCCAGGGCGTCAACGGCAGCTCGGCCGAGGTCATCGCGGAGGCCACCCAGGTCAACGGCCAGATAGCCGCGCTCTCGAACTTCGGGACCGTCAACTTCAGCGGCTCGACGGCCAACGGGTCGACCCTGCCAGGCAGCTCGGACGAGATCGTCATGGAGAACTTCGACACGGGCTCGGTCAAGGCCCAGCCGAGCGCGCTGTCCGCAGGCGCGTTCTCCGACACCTGGCGCAACTACAACTGACGGCGAGGAGCGGTACGCCTGTCGGGCGCCACCCGGTGGGTGGCGCCCGACAGGCGTACCGCCACCCCGGCCCCTGGCGGTCCGATTCTGTCGTGTCCGCGCCATGGACAGTCAACTGCACGGCTGGCACTCTGAGTTGGCGCACTCCGAGAGGATCGTGACAACGTTGTCGTCCTCCCGGCACCCCGTACCCCCACCATCGGGAGCAGCCGTGAAAACGAACAGACGCAAGGCGGCGGGACTAGCAGGCGCCGCACTCGGCATCGCCGCCCTGGGCCTGACCGTCCCCGCCCAGGCGCAGCCGGCGCCCGCCACGGGCGCGGTGGCCACCCATGTCTCCGCCTCCCAGCAGCGCGAGGCGAGCCATTTCTGGACGGCTTCGCGGCTGCGCTCGGCCCGCGACGTCACCACCGCGCCGCGAGCGCACGCGGGCGCGGCCACGGCGGCGGCCGAGGGCCCGGTCGGCGCTCCGGTGTCGGTGCCGCCGGTGCCGGGCCCCGCGACCGCCGATCGGCATGCCGCGGCGGCGCGTTCCGCAGCCTCCCCGGCCTCCTCACCGACGGCGTGGACGGGTGGCGGCCTGATCTCCACGACGGCGGGCAAGGTCTTCTTCCAGAACAACTCGGGTGGGACCTTCGCCTGTACGGCCACCGTCGCCAACAGCGACAACAAGTCCATCGTCCTGACCGCGGGACACTGCGTGGTCAACGCCTCGACCGGCGAGGTGTACCACAACTGGGTCTTCATCCCCGGCTACAACAACGGCAACCGGCCCTACGGCACGTTCACCGCCACCGACCTCTTCCACGACGACCAGTACGTCTCGACCGGCGGCAACGCCAACTACGACTTCGCCTTCGCCAAGGTGGGCCAGGTGGGCGGCCGCACGCTCGTCGACACCGTGGGCGCCGAGGGCATCGCCTTCAACTCCCCGACGGGGCAGGACGTGCACTCCTTCGGGTACGGGGGCTCGGCGGCCGAGGGCAGCGGGGAGCGCCTGAACCACTGCGAGGGCACGGAGTTCGCCGACACGGGGCGTGCGGGATCCACGATGTGGGGCATCGACTGCGTGCAGTCGGGCGGCTCCAGCGGTGGCGGGTTCCTCTCGAACTTCGACACCTCGACCGGCGGCGGCTACCTGGTCGGCAACATCAGTGTGAGCGCGGGGAGCAACGAGTACCACCCCTACCTCGGCAACGAGGCGTTGAGCCTCTACCAGCGGGCCGGCGCCTGAACGACTCGCGTGCGGGTGTCAGGACCTGCCCGTCACACCGGCGATGACGGCGGTCACCACCTGGAGCACGGCCTCCGCCCTGGGCGGGGCGGCCTTGCGGTCGGCGAACAGGAGGTGGCCGCTGCCCGTCAGCGTCGGCGCGAGTGCGTCGATGTCGGCGTCCGCCGCGATGCGGCCCAGGCCGCGTTCGGCGGCGAGGTACGAGGCGAACATGGCCGTGGCCTCGGTGAGGAGGGGGATGCCGGCCGGCGTGGTCGTGCGCAGCCGAGCGCGCAGTTCGTCGCGTGACGTGACGAGGCCGACGATCGCCACGGCGACCGTCCCGAACAGCTCGGCCAGTGCCGCGGTGACGTTGCCCGCGACCGTGCCCGTCCCCGCCGCGTCCCGCAGGGCGGCGGCCTGGCCGTCGATCCGGCCGATCCTGTCGCGCACGAGCTCGGCGAGGAACTCGTCGAAGTCGGCGAAGTGGCGGTGCAGCACGCCCTTGGCGCAGCCTGCCTCGGACGTGACCGCCCTGCTGGTCAGCGCGTTCGGCCCGTCGCTGAGCAGCACGCGCTCGGCCGCGTCGAACAGCTGCTCGCGCACGTCGCGCAGGGCCACCCCTGTCGGCACTTGCCGCCCCTCTCCCGATGGCCCGCACGGTTGTCGAGTGGGCATCCGCCCACTAAGGTGGGCGCATGCCCACTCTACCGCCGGAGCGCCCCCGTCCCGTACGGGATGAACCCCATCGGCTCAGGACGGTCGCGGAGTCCTTCGGCTCCGACCCCGGCCGTTACGACCGGTCGCGGCCCCGGTATCCCGCGGCCCTGATCGAGCGGATCGCCGCCGCGGCTTCGGCGGGTGCCGTCCTGGACGTCGGCTGCGGCACCGGCATCGCCGCCCGCCAGCTCAAGGGGGCGGGCTGCCGGGTCCGCGGCGTTGAGCCCGACGAGCGGATGGCGGCCGTGGCGCGGCAGGACGGCATCGAGGTCGACGCCGGGCGCTTCGAGGAGTGGGACCCGGCGGGGCGCGTGTTCGACGCGGTCGTCGCGGGCCAGGCGTGGCACTGGGTCGATCCGGCGGCCGGAGCCGCTCAGGCCGCGCGGGTGCTGGCGCCGGGCGGCAGGCTCACCGTGTTCTGGAACGCCTTCCAGCTGCCGCTCCCGGTGGCGGAAGCCGTCGCCGCGGCGTGCGAGCGGGTGATGCCCGGTGCACCCTTCGACTTCAGCGTGGTCACCAAGCCGGCCGCGGACGGCTACCGGCCCTTCCAGGACATGGCCGCCGACGGCATCCGGCGCTCGGGCGGCTTCGGCGATCCCGAGCTGTGGCGCTTCGACTGGGAGCGGCGCTACACCCGGGAGGAGTGGCTGGAGCAGATGCCCACCCAGGGCGCCTTCACGCGCCTGGCACCCGGCGCCCTGGCCGAGGTGCTGGCGGGCGCGGGATCCGCCATCGACGCGCTGGGAGGCGCGTTCACGATGCCGTACGCCACGCTGGCGGTCAGCGCGGAGCGCGTCGGCAGCACGGTCTGACGCCTCCACGCCCCGCTGCCCGAGGTCAGTTCGCCGGTGCCGCCTCGGCGCTCAGCAGCGTGCGCAGGTCGTCGAAGTGACGGTGCATCGTCTCCGCGGCCCGCTGCCGGTCGCCCGTCTCCAGCGCGGTGACGATGGCCTGGTGCTGCTTCCACGTCGACAGGGGGTCCGACGGGCCGCCGTGCAGTTCGGCCCGCACCTGGTTCATGGCCGACCAGAAGGCATCGAGCACCTCGCTCAGCAGGTGGTTGCCGAGTATCCCGTAGAGCGTGGCGTGGAACGCCCGGTCGGTCGCCGGGGCGACGCCGCCCTGCTCGGCCTCCTGCCGCATGGTGTCCACGATGGACCGCAGGGCGGCGAGGTCGCCGGGTGGCAGGGCTCCCGCGACCGAGCTGATCAGGCCGGACTCCAGCGCCTCGCGCACGGCCATCAGCTCGTACAGCCCGGCCTCGCCCTGGTGGTGGCGCACGGCCGCGCGAAAGGCGATGCCCTCGGCGAGCGAATCGAGGGAGAGGCTCCCCACGTACGTGCCGAAGCCGTGCCGGATGTCGACGATCCGCATGGCCTGCAGCGCCTTGAGTGCCTCGCGCACCGAGTTGCGGCTGATGTCGAGGAGCTTCATCAGCTCGGTCTCGGTCGGAAGCGGGTCGCCAGGGGCCAGCCGGCGGTCCAGGATCAGCTGCTTGATCTGCGCCCGGGCGTCCTCGGACCTGCTCGGCCTGCTCATCGGCGCTCCCTTCCGCTTTTCGGCTTTCGATGGCCTCCGGCCCTTGACCGGATGCGCCAACGTCGGCTTACCTTAGCTCACAGATAGGACATCCTACGTTCTACATCCCCTCGGTCACTCACGCTGGAGCACCTCATGGCACTGCCCGCCCCGTTGCGCGGCGTCGTTCCCCCCGTCTGCACCCCCCTGGACGCGGAGGGGGAGGTCGACACGGCCTCGCTGACCCGGCTCGTGGAACACCTCGTCCGCGGCGGCGTGCACGGCCTGTTCGCGCTCGGCTCGACCGGTGAGGTCGCCTACCTCACCGACGCCCAGCGGCGCACCGTCCTCGAAACGGTGGTGTCCGCCGGGGCCGGGCGCGTCCCCGTGCTGGCCGGCGTCATCGACACCACCACGCCGCGGGTGCTGGAACACGCGCGGGCGGCGGCCCACGCCGGCGTGGACGCCATCGTCGCCACTGCGCCCTTCTACACCAGGACCCACCCCCTGGAGATCGCGGCGCACTTCCGCAGGATCCGCGAGCTGTGCGACCTCCCGCTGTTCGCCTACGACATTCCGGTCTCCGTCCACAGCAAGCTCTCCGCCGACCTGGTGCGCGAGCTGGCCCTCGACGGCACGCTCGCCGGCGTCAAGGACAGCAGCGGCGACGAGGGCGGTCTGCGGCGCCTGATGACGGCGCTCGGCGGCCCCGACCGCGCGGGCCGGGGCGCACCCGGGTTCAGCGTGCTCACGGGCGGCGAACTGACCGTCGACGCGGCCCTGCTGTGCGGCGCCGACGGTGTCGTCCCCGGCCTCGGCAACGTCGACCCCGCCGCGTACGTACGGCTCTACGACGCCGCGCGCGGTGGCGACTGGCAGCGCGCCGCCGCCGAACAGGAGCGGCTCGTCGCGCTCTTCGCGATCGTCGACGCCGGCCCGGAGGACCGGATGGGCCGATCGTCGTCCGCGCTCGGCGCCTTCAAGGCCGCGCTGCGGCTGCAAGGGGTGATTGACCGGCACGACACCGCGTTCCCGCAGATCCCGCTGGACGACGCGTCCGTCGCGCGCGTGGCGAAGCTCCTCGCGGACGCGGGACTCGGCGCGGCCCGGTGAGCCTCGCACGCCCCGCGGCGGCGCCCGTGGCCGGGCCCGTGGTGGGCCTCGACCTCGGGGGCACCAAGATCGCCGCGGCGCTCGTCGCCCCCGACGGGACGGTACGTGCCCGATACAGCCGCCCCACCCCGGCGACCGAGGGCGCGGACGCCGTGCTCGACGCGCTCGCCCATGCGGCCGCCGCCGTCCGCGGCGGCACCGAAGCGTGCGCCGTCGGGGTGGCCGCGGCCGGGGTCGTCGACCCGGAGGCCGGAACCGTACGCGCGGCGACCTCCACCATCGCGGGCTGGTCAGGGGTACGGCTCGCCCCGCTCCTCGCCGCCCGCACCGGCTGCCCGGTCGCCTGCGACAACGACGTCCGTGCCGCCGCGGCGGCCGAGTACGCCGCCCTGGAAGAGCCCGGCGCGTCGCTGCTGCACCTGTCCGTCGGCACGGGGGTGGGCGGCGCCGTCGTCGCGGGCGGCCGGATGCTGCGCGGATCCGCCGGAGTCGCCGGCCACCTCGGCCACCTGCCGAGCCCCGAGGCGGCCGGGCTGCCGTGCAGCTGCGGGGTGGCCGGCCACCTGGAGGCGGTGGCGGCGGGTCCCGGGATCGCGGCCCTGTACGCCCGCCTGGCCGGCGGGACACCGGCATCGCTCGAAGAGGTCGCGCGACGCGCGGCCGCCGGAGACCGCCCCGCGGCCGAGGCGATCACCACCGGAGCCACCGCCGCCGGCCGGGCGCTCGGCGGCCTGGCCAACGCGCTCGGCCCCGGCCACGTGGTGGTCGGCGGCGGTGTCACCGGCATCGGAGGCCCGTACTGGGCGCCGCTGCGCGCCGCCTTCGCCGCCGAACTGATCGAGCCCCTGCGTTCGGCGGCGGACTCCCTCGTCCCGCGCCCGCCGCTCGCGGGCCCCGACGCACCCGTCCTCGGCGCGGCGGCTCTCACCGCGACCGCGCCCCTGCACGCCCCGCACACCGGAGAGGCCCGATGAAACCTTCCGCCCCACTCACCCAGGACGCCTCCGCGCAGGATGCCTCCGAGACGGCCGCCGCGCTGGTCTCCGCGCTCAGGGGACAGCTCATCGTCTCCTGCCAGGCCCCTCCTGGTGACCCCCTGCGGGACACCGCCACGATGGTGCGGATGGCCCGCGCCGCGCAGGCCGGCGGCGCCGTCGCCATCCGCGCCAACGGGCCCGACGACGTCGCCGCCATCGCGGCGGCCGTACCGCTGCCGCTGATCGGCCTGTGGAAGGACGGCGACCAGGGCGTCTACATCACACCCACCGTGCGCCACGCGATGGCGGTACGCGCGGCGGGCGCGGCGGTGGTCGCGGCCGACGCCACCGACAGGCCGCGCCCGGACGGCAGCACGTTCGCGGACCTCGTCGCCGCGGTCCACGCCGACGGCGGCCTCGTGATGGCCGACATCTCCACCGCCGCGGAGGGCATCGCCGCGCAGCGGTCGGGCGCGGACCTGCTCTCCACCACCCTGTCGGGATACGTCCCGGGACAGCACCGGGGGAGCGGCCCCGACCTCGGCCTGGTCGCCGAACTCGCCGGCAGGACCGACCTGCCGGTCATCGCCGAGGGCAGGATCGGCACGCCCGATGAGGCGGCGGAGGCGCTGCGCCGCGGCGCCCACGCCGTCGTCGTCGGCACCGCCATCACCGCGCCCGGCGCCATCACCGCCAGGTTCACGGCGGCCCTCGCGCCGGACGCCCGCTGACCCCGCACCGTTTCCCGCGGCGCTTCCCCGTCCCCTACGCTCATCCAGCCACCGCCGCATCCGGCGGCTGGACCATGGAGAGACATGCACAACCCCACCACCACACCGCCACCGTGGTACCGCGAGCTCGGTGCCCGCCGCTGGAAGGCGTTCTTCGCGGCCTGGCTCGGCTATGTACTCGACGGCTTCGACTTCGTGCTGATCACGCTCGTCCTCACGGAGATCGCCCACGACTTCCACCTGAGTACCGTCGAGTCCGCGAGCCTGGTCTCGGCCGCGTTCATCACGCGCTGGCTCGGCGGCGCCGTGCTCGGCGCCGTGGGTGACCGCTTCGGCCGCAAGTACTCCATGATCTTCAGCATCCTGCTGTACACACTCGGGACGCTGGCCTGCGGATTCGCCTGGAACTACACCAGCCTGTTCGCCGCGCGCCTGGCTATCGGCATGGGCATGGCGGGCGAGTACGGGGCGAGCGCCACCTATGTGCTGGAGAGCTGGCCCGCCAGGATGCGCAACAAGGCGAGCGGATTCCTGATCTCCGGCTACTCGGTGGGCACCGTCATGGCGGCCGAGGCGTACAAGGTCGTCGTCCCCAACCTCGGCTGGCGGTGGATGTTCTACATCGGGCTCGTCCCGATCCTCATCGCGCTGTGGGTGCGCCGCGCGCTGCCCGAGGCCGACGAGTGGCAGGAGCGGGTCGCCGACCGCGGCGCGCGCCCCAACCCCTTCCGACCGCTGTTTCGGACGTCCGCCCTCGCCACGGTCAACGTCGTGCTCGCCGTGCTGGCCACCGTCTCCCTCTTCTGCGTGTTCACGTCGAACGCGGGCGGCCTGACGCTCCCGCTGTCCGTCGTCGCCGGTCTCTGCCTCGCCGCCTTCGCCGTCCAGCTGGGCGGACGCCGCTGGCTGCTCTACCTGTCGCTGATGGTCACGATCTTCGTGGCCTTCATGTACAGCTGGCCCATCCAGGCGCTGCTGCCCACCTACCTCAAGACCCAGCTGCACTACTCGACGGGCCAGGTGACCGATGTCCTGTTCTACGCGGGCTTCGGCACCGTCGCCGGCTGCTGGCTCGCCGGCTTCCTCGGGGACTGGATCGGCACGGTCAAGGCCTACGCCTTCACGCTGCTCGCGTCCCTGATCTTCGTCTACCCGGTCTTCGCCACCCACGACAACCTGCCCCTGCTGGGTGTCCTGCTCTTCGTCCTCCAAGCGCTGAGCTTCGGCATCTCCAGCCTGCTGCCCCGCTACATCGGCGGCCACTTCCCGACCGAGTCGCGCGCCGCGGGCCTCGGCTTCACGTACAACGTCGGTGCGCTGGGCGGGGCGGTCGCCCCGGTGCTCGGCGCACGGCTGGCCGACGGCATGAAGCTGGGCACCGCGCTCGCCGTGCTGACCGCGGTGGGCACGGTCGTGGTGGTCGCCCTCGTCGGCTTCGATGTGCCCGGCCGGCTGCAGCGCCTGGTCACGCCGGGCGAGGTCCGCGACCACCTGGCGGCCGAGCCCGCGCCGGACGCCGCAGGATCAACGGCGGGCGCGCCGGCCGCCCGCGGGTAGGGTCCGCCGCGTTCGGGGACCGCAGTGGAGCTCCAGGTCCTGGGCTACTCCTGCCCCGTGAACATGTCGATCAGGCCGCGGGGCGCGTCCTCGCCGAACATGGCCTCGTGGAGGAGAACGGCTTCGGCCGCCTCCGCGGCGCTGCGGGGGAACAGCTCGCGCTCGTAGGCGGCGAGCGCGGCCTCGGCGTCGTCAGGGTGCGCGGCGATGGCACCTCCAAGTTCCGCGCCGTCGTACATGGCCAGGTTGGCGCCCTCGCCCGACGGGACCATGAGGTGGGCGGCATCGCCGAGCAGGGTCACCCCGGCCACCCGGTTCCACCGGTGTTCGGCGGGCAGGGTGTGCAGCGGGCGCAGGACCGGCGCGGTCTCGCCGTCGGTGATCAGTGCGGTGAGTTCGGGTGCCCAGCCGCCGAACTCGGCCGCCACCCGGGCGGCGGCCGCGGCATGATCGGTGAAGTCGATCCCGGCGAACCAGTCCTTCGGCCTGCGCAGTGCCACGTAGGTGTGGAGCGTGCCGCCGCTCTCCCGGTGTGCCTGGATGCCCTTCCCCGGCGCGAGCGCCATCATCCCGCCGTCGCCGACCGCCTTCGCCGCGGCCGGGTGGCGGGTGTCCGCGTCGTACAGGTACGTCTCGACGAACGACGTGCCGGCGTACTCGGGGGTGGCGGGGGAGAGCAGCGGGCGCACCCGTGACCACGCGCCGTCGGCGCCGACCAGCAGGCTCGTCTCCACCGTGGTGCCGTCCGCGAACGCCACCTCGTGGCGTCCCCCGCCGAGGGCCCGGACGCCGCTGACCTTGCGGCCCCACCGGACGGTGCCGTCCGGGAGGGAGCCGAGCAGGAGCTGCCGCAGGTCGCCGCGGAGTACCTCGGGGCGTCCACCCGTGCCGTCGTCGGGTTCGTCGTGCAGCACGGTCCCGTCCGGGGCGAGGACCCGTGTCGCCTCGCGCCCCTCCAGCACCAGGCCGCGGAACGCGTCGATCAGGCCCGCCGCCCGCAGGGCCGGCTGGCCGTTGTGTTCATGGATGTCGAGCATCCCGCCCTGTGCGCGGGCCGCCGGCGACGGCTCCGCCTCGTAGACGGTGACCGGGATGCCGTGGACGTGCAGGACCCGGGCCAGCGTGAGGCCGCCGAGACCGGCACCGATGATCGTGACGTGCGTACGCATGGTGAACCTCCGGAAGTCCGGAGCTGGCCGGGCAGGCCCGGCCAACCCTCTCTGGTATGTCGTTCCATTCTTGGAACGGCGTACCAGATATGTCAAACTTGCCGCATGGCAACGCGGACACGCCGGTCACAGCGGCGCACAGAGGCGCTCTCCCGCGAGCGCATCGTGAAGGCTGCCGTCGAACTGCTCGACGCGTCGGGCGAGGGCGGGCTGACATTCCGGGCGCTGACGGAGCGACTCGCCACCGGGCCAGGGGCGATCTACTGGCACGTGGCGAACAAGGACGAACTGCTCACCGCCGCCACCGACGCCGTCGTCGCGGGCGCCGTGGCCGGCGCCGGCGAGGCGTCACAGGATCCGGAGGACGGGATCCGTGCCGTCGCCCTGCGCCTGTTCGACGCGACCGAGGAACACCCGTGGATCGCCGCGCAGCTCGCGACGCAGCTCTCCCGCAGTCCCGGGGGAACGGTCGCGCCGCGGATCCTGGAGGGCATCGGCCGGCACGTGCGGGCGCTGGGCGTGCCCGAGGCCGGCTGGTTCACGGCGGCCTCGGCGCTGATGCACTACATCCTGGGCGCCGCGGGCCAGAACGTCGCCAACACCGAGAGCGCCCGCGCCCTCGGTCCCGGGGCGGACCGCGGCGAGTTCCTCGGCACCGTGTCGGCGGCGTGGAAGAGGCTCGACCCCGACGACTACCCGTTCACCCGGGCCGTCGCGGACCAGGCGCGCGCGCACGACGACCGCGAGCAGTACCTGGCCGGCATCGATCTCCTGCTCGCCGGCATCGACGCAGGCCGCTCGCACACCGCATAATCATCCGCCGACCGAGGTCCCGGGCCCGTACCGTGAGCCCCATGGCTGACGAGGAGTTCCGGGACGCGGCACTCGCCGCGATCTACGACGCGCTCGACCCGGACCGCGGCGATCTCGACGCCTACGTCGGCGCGGTGGGGGAGTTCGGGGCGCGCAGCGTGCTGGATGTGGGGTGCGGGACCGGGGTGTTCGCCCTGCTCCTGGCGGAGCGCGGGGTCGAGGTCGTCGCCCTCGACCCCGCCGAGGCGTCGCTGGCCGTGGCACGCGGCAAGCCGGGCGCCGGGCGCGTGCGGTGGATACACGGGGACGCGACGGCGCTCCCGCGACTACGGGTCGACGCGGCCACGATGACCGCCAACGTCGCCCAGGCCATCGCCCGCCCCGGCGACTGGCACAACACACTGCGAGGTGTCCACGCGGCACTGCGGCCGGGCGGCCGCCTGATCTTCGAGACCCGGGACCCCGCCGGGCGCGCCTGGCGGGAGTGGAACCGCGACGCCTCCCGCAGCGTGACGGACGTCCCCGGCGTGGGCGCCGTCGAGAGCTGGGTCCAGCTCCTCGATGTGAACGGGCCGTTGGTGACGTTCCTGTGGAGTTACGTGTTCGTGGCTGACGGGCGGACGCTGACGTCGCGCTCGACGCTCCGGTTCCGCCAACGGGACGAGATCGAGGCCGACCTGACCGCTCACGGGTACGTCGTCGAGGACGTCCGCGACGCGCCCGACCGCCCCGGCCGCGAATTCGTCTTCGTCGCGCGGCGGCCATGAGCCCGCCGGCGAAACGCTCGCGCCCCCGCGCCCCGGCGTCCCCCGTGCGCCCGCGCGAGGTTCAGTCGGCGGTGACCTTCGCGGCGAAGGCGTCCAGGTTCCCCGCCATGCGCGCCAGGCGCTCGTCCAGCGTCAGCGACTCCTCGTACCGTCCCGCGCGCAGCTTCGGCTGCCGCTTCCCGCGCACGTACAGCGGGCACGCGAGGTCCGCGCACACGTAGATGCCGACCGTGTTGCCCTCACGGCCGCGCGCGCCCGCGAGCGGGGCGGCCAGCAGGGTCACACCGGAAGAGGCATGGCCGGTCAGGCAGATCTGGCACAGACTCGACTTGACCGCACTGGTACGGCTCACCGACGGCACACGCAGCGTGATGCCCAACGGCCCCTGTGCCCCGGGCATCACGAGGTGCGCCCGAAGCGGGGCCCCGGGGTCCACCCACCCGAGGAAGTCCAGATCCCCCCAGGGCAGGCCGGCGAAGTCGAGGGGCAGCCGCAGCCGCGTCGCCTCGCCCTTCGTGCAGTTCACGAACGACGAGCGGATCTGTTTCTCGGTGAGTGGTTCCACGGGATCCCACTGTAGGTACCGGCCTGACCGGCTCGCATCGCAATATCGGCCGGGACCGGACCGGACCGGACCGGACCGGACCGCACCGGCACCCGCGATCCGCCGCACGGCGGGCTCGCGCCGTCACCAGGCAAGCGGGCCCTGAGCGTCGAAGAAGCCGCCCGTCGGCCCGTCGGGGCCCACCTGCGCCATGCGGACGATGATGCCCGCGCCCTCCTCGACCGTCTGCAGGCCGGTGTTCCCGTTCAGGTCGGTCTTCGTGAACCCGGGCTCGACCGAGTTGATCCGCATTTCGGGGAAGGCCTTCGCGTACTGCACCGTGATCATGTTCACGGCCGTCTTGGACGCCGGGTAGGCCACCCCCGGATAGCCGTAGGCGGGCGTGCCCGGCGTGGAGAGCCCGGCCAGCGAGGCCAGGCCGCTGCTCACGTTGACCACGACGGGCGCGGCCGAACGCCGCAGCAGCGGCAGGAACGCGTGCAGGACCCGCACGGTGCCGAACACGTTGGTCTCGAACGTCTCCCGGACCACGTCCGCCGTCGTGCCGGCCGCATCGGTCACGGTGTTGCCCGCGCCGCGCTGCTCGATCCCCGCGTTGTTGACCAGCACGTCGAGCCCGCCGGCGGCCTCGACCGTCCGAGCCGCGGCTTCCACGGAGGCGTCGTCGGCCACGTCGAGGACGACGAGCCGCGCCCCCAGCTCCTCGGCGGCACGCCGCCCGCGCTCCGCGTCACGGCTGCCGATGAAGACGGTGTGTCCCGCCTCGACGAGCCTGCGTGCGGTCTCGAAGCCGAGACCCTTGTTCGCTCCGGTGATCAGTGTTGTCGTCATGGCTCCACCCTGCGGCGCGCAGCCGCGGCCGGCCAGGCGTCCCGTCTTCCTGGGACCGCGAGTACCACCTGGCGTCAGCCCCGCCTGACGCGCGTGGACTCCCGCACCACAAGCCGGTACGGGGGATGGATGCGGCGCGGCTCGTCCGAGGGAGACGGAGGCGTCGTGATCCGTGCGACCAGGCACTCCACGGCCAGCTCCGCGATCGCCGCCTTGTCAGGGGCGATGGTGGTGAGCGACACCGCCCCGTAGTGGCCCTCCTCGATGTCGTCGAAGCCGACCACGGCGACGTCCTCGGGGATGCGCAACCCGCGTTCGTAGAGTGTGCGCATCGCGCCGAGCGCCATCATGTCGTTGTACGCGAACACCGCGTCGGGCCGCTCGCCCCGGTCGAGCACCGCCGCCATCGCGACCGCGCCGTCACGGCGCCCGTAGCCGTCCGTGGCGACGACGAGCGACTCGGGCGGCGTCATGCCGTTCGCCTCGATCTCCGCGCGCCACCCTTGCAGGCGCAGATGGGCGGGCTGGCGCTCGCTCTCGTGCCGTGCGCCGAGGAAGGCGATGCGGCGCCTGCCCAGGTCGAGGAGGTGGCGTACGGCGGTCCTCGCGGCCGCGATGTTGTCGATCGCGATGTGATCGTACGGCGCGTCGTACTGGCGCTCGCCGAGAAGGACCATCGGCGGCCCCGAGGGACGGGCGATCAGGTCCTCGTTCTCCAGCTCGATCGGGCTGAGGATCAGGCCGTCGATGACATGCGAACGGAACCCCTGCGAGACGAGGTTCTCCAGCTCGCGCCGCCCCGCGGTGTGGTCGAGCAGCACGGTGTGCTCGTGGCGCACGGCCGCGTCGATCACCGCGCCCGCGACCTCCGCGAAGTACGGGTTGCCGAGTTCGGGGACGGCCAGCGCGATGATGCCCGTGCGACCCTTGCGCAGATGGCGCGCGCTCAGATTGGGCCGGTAGCCGAGATCGTCGATGGCCCGCTGCACCCGGGCCCTCGTACTGGCTGTGACATGGGGGAAGTCGTTGACGACGTTCGACACGGTTTTCACCGATACGCCCGCTCGCTGCGCGACATCCTTGAGGCTGACGCCCACGGCGCTCCTTGTCCTGGGCCGGGCCGCGGGGCCCGGATGCTGTGCTGCGCTGCCGCGGCGGGCGGGCCCGCCGTTTCCCGCGCCGTGAGCGGCGCTCAGGAACGGGTCACGGTAGTTTCTGGGTTCTGCTGAGAACCGTCTGCAACAGGACCACCAGGGCGAGGAAGGCGCCGTTGACGGCGTCGGTGAAGGCCGAGCCGTACTGCGAGAAGTAGTGGTCGATGAGGTTGTGGATCACGGCGAGCAGCAGGACGCCGCTGACCGTTCCGCCCACCGAGCCGCTGCCACCCGTCAGCAGCGTGCCGCCGATCACCACCGAGGCGATCGCCGTCAGTTCGTAGCCGACGCCGATGGTGGTGACGCCGGAGCCGAGCCGGGCGCCGCCCAGTGCCCCCGCCGCCGCGGCGAGTGTGCCCGACAGCACGTAGACGAGGACCTTGGTGCGCTGGACCGGCAGCCCCATCAGCAGCGCCGCGTTCTCGTTCCCGCCGAGCGCGGTGAGGTTCGCGCCGAAGCGGGTACGGGTGAGCAGCAGCGCGCCGA
Organism: Streptomyces sp. NRRL F-5126; assembly: GCF_000721265.1. Taxonomy (GTDB): domain Bacteria; phylum Actinomycetota; class Actinomycetes; order Streptomycetales; family Streptomycetaceae; genus Streptomyces. The sequence continues at coordinate 579,810 of NZ_JOFZ01000004.1, forward strand.
GCGCGAACAGCGCGGCCACGATCAGCACCGGCACCCAGGTGCCGCCGCCGAGCTGGCGGAAGAACGACCCCTTGGGAACGAGGTAGGTCTTCGATCCTTCGTGGGTGAGCGCCTGGAGCAGTCCGCGTGCGCCGAGCAGCCCGGCGAGGGTGACGATGAACGGCGCCATCTTCGCCCGCGCGACGAGCAGGCCCTGCATCGTGCCCCAGGCCGCGCCCACGGCCAGCGGCAGCAGGATGGCCAGCCAGGTGCCGGCGCGCGAGCCCTCCGCCCCGAGCACCCCGCCGAGCGCGTACATCGAGCCGACCGAGAGGTCGATCCCGCCCGTGATGATCACGAACGTCATTCCGAGAGCCAGCAGCCAGACGAACGCGTTGCCGCCGAGGATGCTGCTGACGTTCGCCCAGGTCGGGAACGCCGACGAGGTGGCCGATGCGATGATCACGACCAGCACGAGGACCGCGAGTGCGCCGTGCTGCTGGAGGCGGCCGGCCAGCCGTTCGCGCGCCGGGGCGCGCAGGTCCTGCCCGGGCCCCGGCGGCCCCGGGGTGACGGCCGAACTCAGGCTGGCGCTCATCGGGTACCACGCTCCTGGGACGCGTAGACGGCGAAGCAGATGATGACGGCCTCGACGATCTGGGTGTACGAGTTGGGCACGTTGTGCTGGGTCAGCACAGCGGTGATGAGCTGCATGAACAGCGCCCCCGCCACAGTGCCGAGCACGCGTACGCGGCCACCGCTGAGCGGTGTGCCGCCGACGACGACCGCGGTGATGGCGTTGAGCTCCATGTTGATGCCCTGGTTCGCGGGATCCGCCTCCGCGCCGTGACCCACGATCAGCACGCCCGCCAGCGCGGCCAGCACGCCGGAGATCACGTAGACGGTGATCAGCACGCGGCGCACCGGCAGGCCGGACAGGCCGGCCGCGGTGCGGTTGTCGCCCACGGCCACCAGTTGCCTGCCGAAGGTGGTGCGGCGCACCAGCAGGGCCGTAAGCACCGCGGCGGCCGCGGCGATCCACGCCATGTACGGGACGCCGGCGAGCGCCCCGGTGCCCAGGTCGAGCGCCCCGGCCTGGCTGACCGGCTTGGCGGAGTTGCCGTTGACGATCTCGGCCAGGCCGCGCACGCCGATCATCAGGGACAGCGTGGCGACGATGGGCTGCACCCGGGTGAGCGCCACCATGGCCCCGCCCGCGGCGCCCGACGCCGCGCCGAGCAGCAGCGCGACCGGCAGTGCGGCGGGCAGGCCGTAGCCGAGGTACAGCGGGAGGACGGACGCGGACAGCGCGATGACCGCGCCGACCGACAGGTCGATGCCCTCCGTGCCGATCACCAGGGCCATGCCGAGCGCCACCAGCAGCGTCGGAGAGACCTGGAACAGCTGCACGCGCAGGTTGTCGGCCGACAGGAAGTGGCTGTCGAGGCCCACCGCGACGATGGCGAGGACGATCAGCGCCGCGTAGACGCCGTACTCCTGGAGCAGCCGCAGCGCCCGGTCGCGGTCGAAAGCGGGGGTCTGCAGGGTCTCTGCGCTCACCGGCGGGACTCCTTCGTTGTGGGCGGGGTGCCGGGGGCGGAGTCGGGGAGCGCGCCGGCGTCCGCCTGCGGGTCCGCCGCGGCGAGTGCGGTCATCAGCTGCTCCTCGCCGACCTCGTCCCCCGTCAAGTGCCCCACGACCCGGCCGTCCTTGAGCACGACGACCCGGTCGGACCCCTCGATGAGCTCCTCCAGGTCGGACGAGATGAGCAGCACGCCGAGCCCGTCGGCGGCCAGTTCGTCGATCAGGGCCTGCACCTCGGCCTTGGCGCCGACGTCGATGCCCCGGGTCGGCTCGTCGAGCAGCAGGGCCTTGGGGCTGAGGCAGAGCCACCGGGCGAGCAGCACCTTCTGCTGGTTGCCGCCGGAGAGGTCGCTGACCTTCTGGTCCGGGCTCGAGGCCTTGATGCGCAGCCGGTCCATGAAGAAGCGCACCACCTCGTCCTGCTTCGCCCGGGAGACGATGCCCGCCCGCGACAGCCGGGGGAGTGCCGCCAGCGAGATGTTCTCGCGGACCGACAGGTTCGGGATGATGCCCTCCGCCTTGCGGTCCTCGGGCAGCATCACCACGCCCGCCCTGATGGCGGCCGCGGGGCTGCGCCGCTTCATCGGCCTGCCGTCGACCTCGACCGTGCCCGCGTCGGTCGCCAGCGCACCGACGACGGCCTTCGCCGTCTCGCTGCGCCCCGCGCCGAGCAGGCCGCCGAGGCCGACGACCTCGCCGGGACGCACATCGACGGACACGTCGTGCACCCGGTGGCGGACGCTGAGCCCCTTCGCGCGCAGGACCGGCTCCGTCCCGGCCTGCTCGTGGCGCGCGCTGTCGAACGCCGTGGTGCCCCCGGAGCGCACGGCGGCCATCTCGCGGCCCAGCATCATGGAGATGAGCTGCAGCCGCCGCAGGTCGGCCATCCTCCCGGTGTGCACGTGCTGCCCGTCCCGCAGGACGGTGACGCGGTCGCAGATCGCGTACAGCTCGTCGAGGCGGTGGCTGACGTACACGACGGCGATGCCGCGCTCGCGCAGGCCGCGGATGACGGAGAAGAGCGTCTCGACCTCGCGCGGTTCGAGTGACGAGGTCGGTTCGTCCATGACGACGACGCGCGCGTCGACCTGGACGGCGCGTGCGAGTGCCACCATCTGCTGGGCGCCGAGCCCGAGAGTGCGCAGCGGACGCGTCACGTCGACGTGGACGCCGTAGCGTCCGAGCGCGGCGGCCGCCTCACGGTTCATCCGCCGCTGGTCGATCAGCCCGAAACGGCGCGGCTCCCGCCCGAGGAACAGGTTGCGGGCGACGGACATCAGCGGTACGAGGTTGACCTCCTGGTAGATGGTGGAGATTCCGGCCGCCTGCGCCTCCAGCGGGTTGCGGAACTCCCGGGCCGCGCCCTCGAAGCGGACCGCGCCCGAGTCGGGGCGGTGCACGCCGGTCATCACCTTGATGAGCGTCGACTTGCCCGCGCCGTTCTCGCCCACCAGCGCGTGCACCTCGCCGGGGCGGAGGGCGAAGTCGACGTCGCGCAGCGCGTGCACGCCCGCGAAGCTCTTGGTGACACCGGCGACTTCGAGCACCGGGGCGGGCGCCGCCGGTGCCTGTTCGTCCTCCTGGGCCATGTTCTCCTCCTCGCATGGAACTGCCGCCGTCCTGGCCGCGCCGGACGGGACGATCGGCCCGGCCCCGGGTGCGAGCCGAGGCCGGGCCGGGCTGAGCCGGTCGGGGGGAGCCGGCCGGGTCAGGTGCCTGGACGTGTGCGTTCGGGCGCGGTCGTCAGTACACGAGCCCCTGGTCCAGGGCCTGCTTGGCGTTCTTCTGCGTGAAGTGGCCGTCCTGGATGATGACCTTGGCCTGCACGCCCTTGGTGCCGTAGAAGTCCTGCAGCGCCTGGAACGCGAGCGGGCCGAACCGGGGGTTCGTCTCGATGTCGGCCACGACACCGCCCGCGGACACGTCCTGCACGACCTGCTTGATGCCGTCGATGGTGACGACCTTGACGTCCTTGCCCGGGGTCTTGCCCGCCGAGCGGATCGCCTGGAGGGCACCGAGCGCCATCTCGTCGTTCTCGGTGAAGACGGCGTCGATGTCCGGGTGCGCCTGGAGCAACTGCTCCATCACCTTCTGGCCGTCGGTCTGGGCGAAGTTGCCCGTCTGCGACGCGACCACCTTCATGTTCGGGTACTTGGCCTTCAGGCGGTCCTTGAAGCCCTTGGTCCTGTCGGTCGTCACGTTGTTGCCCGGAGTGCCGGTGAGGATGGCGACCTTCGCCTTCTCGCTCGTCGCCGCGGCCAGGTCGTCCGCCGCGGTCTGGGCCTGGCCGTAGAAGTTCGAGCCGACGAACGACATGAAGTCGGTGCAGGCGGATCCGGCGGCCGTCCTGTCGATGGTGAGGACCGGGATCTTCTTCGCCTTCGCCTTGGCAAGCGCCGGGCCGAGCCCGTCGGAGTTCTCCGGCGCCACGATGAGGACCTTGGCGCCCTGCGCGATCATGTCCTCGATCTGCGAGTTCTGGGCGTTGACATCCGCGTTGGCGTTGCGCTGGATCAGCTTGACCCCCAGCTTCTTCGCCTGCGCGGTGATGCTGTTCGTCTCGGTCGCACGGAAGGGGTTGCTCGTCGACTCCGACTGGGAGAAGCCCACCACGGTCTTGCCGTCGGTGATGTCGAGCTTCGGCACGCCACCGCCGTACGACTTGTACGTGCAGGACGGGCCGGACGAGCCGGAGGAGACGACCTTCTGCTCCGCGGCCTTGTTGCTCGTGGCGCCCGGGCTGCTGCTGGACGAACCGGAGTTCGACGTACCCGAGTTGGTGCATGCAGAGGCCGCCAGGCAGAGACCGGCGGTCATCACCAGGGCGGCCGTGGCCTTGGCCCGGGGAAAGGCGTTCATGCGCGGATCACATCCTCGTCGATGCGGGGAGAGGGCTGAGGGGGCCGGGAGCGCCGGAGGCGCACGTCGCCCGGGAACGGCCCCGACGGTGTGGTGACGACGGGTCGTTCCAACGATGTAAGGAGGAGATTGCGTCACGTCGCACGGGGTGTCAAGGGAACTGTGCGACCCGGAAGTTGCCGATGCGGAAAAGTGCGGCGCACCGGAGGACGTTTTCGTGCCCGCGCGGCACGCGGCGCCGGCGCGTTGCCGCCACCGCTGCCCGCCGGGCCGTCCACCGTGAGCAACGACCCCGGACGGCAGACGTCTTGGGAGTGCGTCGGAGAGCAAAAAGCATGGTCCCGAGCCCGGAATCGGCGGCTCCGGGACGCCGGGATCCGGACTGCGCTCAGGTAAAAACGGGGTAGTTGCCGGTGTCGCACCCCTGGACACTGGCCGACGCGCCGTGCTCTCATGCTGGCTGCCCCATCGTTTTCCAACGTTGTATCGACGCCGGGGCGCAACGGGGCATATGGCGATCAACGCCGTTCTCCCCGCCCGCGCCCCGGCAGGCTCCGCGGCAACCACTGCTCCTGCCCCCACCGAGAGCGGCCGCCGCACCATCGCCGTACCACCTCAGGCGGCCGCACCCGTGCTGCGGCCGCCTGGACAGGCCCGGTGGGCCGGGCACGGCACGCCCGGCCCCCGGCCCAGGACAAGTGGAGGAAAAGATGTCGCTCCGTCACGACCCTGCCGACCCGGCCGATTCCCCCGATGCCGCCCGTGAAGGCGGCACACCCGTGAACGGCGACGGCCTCAGCCGCCGCGGCCTGATGCGCTGGACGGGCGCGGCCGGCCTCGGCGCGGCCGGCGCGGCTCTGCTTCCCCAGAGCGCGCTCGCGGCGACACCGAAGGGCGCCCCGGCCGCCGCCGGGAGGAACGGCACGGCCGCTCTCCCCGCCTTCGACCCGGTCAGGCCCCCGGCCGTGCCGCTGGCCGTGCGGTCGCCCTACCTGAGCACGTGGAGCGCCGACGACAACCTGGCGGGCACCTGGCCCGGCTTCTGGACGGGGCGCACCACGGCCATGGTGGGCTACGCGACGGTGGACGGGGACAACTTCCTCTTCCTCGGCGATCCCGCCGTCGACAGCCCAGCGCCGCGCGGCATGGTGCAGAAGTCCCTGACGGTGACGGCGACCAGGTCCGTCTACGTCCTGACCGGTGGCGGCGTCGAGCTGACCCTCACCTTCCTGTCCCCGGTCGAGCCGGGCGACCTGCGCAGGCAGTCCGTGCCGCTGTCGTACATCACGGCCGACGTCCGCTCCACCGACGGGCATCGGCACAAGGTCGGCCTCTACTTCGACATCTCGGGCGAGTGGGCGAGCGGCGACGCCGGAACGAAGATCGGGTGGAAGCAGGAGAAGGTGAACGGCGCCGGCGGAGCATCGCTGACAACGATGTCATGCACGCCGACCGACCCAACCGTCATCGGTGAGAAGAACGACATGGCCACCTGGGGCAGCGTGGTGTTCAGCGCCACCGACCGTCCGGGACTGACCTGGCAGATCGGCCCCGACACCACCGTGCGGCCCGCCGCGCTGGGGGACGGCAAGCTGGCCGATACCTCGGACGGCGACCAGCCGCGGGCCATCAACGACCACTGGCCCGTCTTCGCCTACCACTTCGACCTCGGCACGGTCGCGTCCCGCAAGGAGAGCGCCGTGCTCTCCATCGGCCACGTCCGCGAGCCGGCCGTCGCGTACCTCGGCGACCGTCTGCCCCCGCTGTGGAGATCGCACTGGGACACCTGGCAGTCGATGGTCTGCGACTTCCACGCCGACCTGCCGGGCGCCCAGCACCGCACGGCCTCCCTCGACCGGCGCATCCGGCGCGAGGCGACCGCCGCGGGCGGGGCACGCTACGCGGCGCTGTGCGCGCTCGCGCTGCGCCAGGCGTACGCGGGCACGGAGCTCGTCAGCCGCAACGGCAAGCCGTGGGCGTTCCTCAAGGAGATCTCCTCCGACGGCAACATGTCGACGCTCGACGTCACGTACCCCGGCGTACCGGCCTTCCTCGTCACCGACCCGGAGTACCTCGGGCTGCTGCTCGCGCCGATGCTCGACTACGCCGAGAACGGCGGCTGGCCCAAGGACTTCGCCGAGCACGACCTGGGCAGCCACTACCCCGACGCCGCCGGGCACAACGACGGCAACGAGGAGGACATGCCGGTCGAGGAGTCGGCGAACGCCATCATCATGTCCGCCGCATACCTGGACCGCACGTCCGCGGGGAACGCGAAGACGTTCGCCACCGGCCACTACACGATCCTCAAGAAGTGGGCCGACTACCTGGTGGCCAACGCGCTCGACCCCGCGTACCAGAACCAGACGGACGACTTCACCGGGTTCATCGGGCACAGCGTCAACCTCGCGCTGAAGGGCATCCTCGCCATCGGCGCCATGAGCAAGATCGCCAAGGTGGCCGGGAACACCGCCGATGCCGCGAGCTACCTCTCCACGGCCAAGAGCTACATCGCGCAGTGGGTCGACAAGGCCCAGGACGCCGACGCGCGCCACCTCAAGCTGGCCTACGACCAGCCGGGTACGTGGAGCCTGAAGTACAACGGCTACCCCGACCAGCTGCTCAAGCTGAACCTCATCCCGCGCGAGGTCGCCAAGGCCGAGGGCGACTGGTACCTCAGCCGGGCCAACCAGTACGGCATCCCGCTGGACATCCGCCACTCCTACACCAAGGGCGACTGGGAGATGTGGACCGCCGCCTGGCTGCACGACCACCCGGTCCGCGACTACCTGATCGACTCGTTGTACGACTTCGCGCACACCACGCCCAGCCGGGTGCCCTTCAGCGACTGGTACGACACGATCGACGACAGGCCGAGCGGCGGATTCAAGGCGCGCCCGGTCATCGGCGGCGTGTTCGCGCTGCTGAGCCTGCGCTACTGAGGCCGTGCTCCTGGCGCCGGGCACCGAGCCGGTGCCGACCGGCGGCCCCGCCCGCTACCTGATCGCGGGCGGGGCCCTGGGCGCGGGCGGGCACGCGGGCCCGTCCGCGTCTTCCCGAACGTGACCGAACACCGTGCGCGCAGGCACGGAGCCGCCGTGCCCGCCCGCGCAGCGAGGAAGGACACACCGTGGAAAGACGCTCGTTCCTGAACCGCACCGCCGCCGTCGCGTCGGGTGCCGCGCTCGCCGGGTCCGTCAACCTGACCGCCGCCTCCGCGGCCGCCCCGCCCGGCCCCGTACCCACGCGAAGCGGCGGCGCCGGCCCCCAGTACACCGCCAACAAGGCCCCGCTGACCAGCGAGCCGTTCCTCAGGCTGCCGCCCGGCAGCATCACTCCCAAGGGGTGGCTGCGCGCCCAACTCGACCTTCAGATCGCGGGCCTCAACGGGCGCATGCCCGACGTCTCCGACTACCTCGGCCTCACCACCAGCGGCTGGTCCGTCCCCGACAAGCCCGGCTGGGAGGAACTGCCCTACTGGCTGCGCGGGTTCGGCGACCTCGGCTACGTCACGGGCCACGCTGCCACGCTGGAACTGACCAGGACGTGGATCGACCGCATCCTGGCGACACAGCAGTCGGACGGCTTCTTCGGGCCCACGTCCGTACGCACCGCGCTCAACGGCGGAGTGGACTTCTGGCCGCACATGCCCGTCCTCGACGCGCTGCGCACCTGGCAGGAGTACAGCGGCGACGAGCGCGTCGTGCCCGCCCTGACCAGCTGGCTCGCCTTCCTGCACAAGCAGCCGCCGACGCTGTTCTCGCAGGGCTGGGGCTCCGCGAGGTGCGGCGACACCATCGACACCGCCTACTGGCTCTACAACCGCACCGGTGACAGCTGGCTGCTCGACCTCGTGCACGACATGCACACCAACGGCGCCGACTACACGCACTCCATCCCCACCTGGCACAACGTCAACCTCGCCCAGGGCTTCCGGGAACCCGCGCAGTACGGTGTGCTCGCCGGCGACCGGTCCTTCAAGGACGCCACCTATCGGGTGTACGACACGGTGATGGGCAGGTACGGGCAGTTCGCCGGCGGTGGCTTCGCGGGCGACGAGAACGCAAGAAGCGGCTACCACGACCCGCGCCAGGGCTTCGAGACCTGCGGCATCGTCGAATACATGCACAGCCACCAGATGCTCACCCGCATCACCGGCGACTCGGTCTGGGCGGACCGCTGCGAGGAGCTCGCGGTCAACATGCTGCCCGCCGCCTTCGACCCCGAGCAGAAGGGCACGCACTACATCACCGCGCCCAACAGCATCCAGCTCGACAACGTCCCTAAGTCCCACGGGCAGTTCGACAACGGCTTCGCGATGCAGGCGTACATGCCCGGCATCCACCAGTACCGCTGCTGCCCGCACAACTACGGCATGGGGTGGCCGTACTACGCCGAGGAGATGTGGCTCGCGAGCCGGGACGGCGGGCTGTGCGCCTCCCTGTACGGCGAGTCCGCCGTCACCGCCAAGGTCGCCGGCGGCACCTCGGTGACGCTCACCGAGCACACCGGCTATCCCTTCGACGAGACGGTGTCGATCGCCCTGTCCACGCCGAGGAGCGTCCGCTTCCCGCTGTACCTGAGGGTTCCCGGCTGGTGCTCCGCACCGTCGCTGAAAGTCAACGGCCGTGGCACACACGCCAGGAGGACCGGCGGGTACCTCGTCCTCGAACGCGACTGGCACCACAACGACCGCGTCGAACTGCGCCTGCCGATGGACGTGCGCGTACGCACCTGGCACGACAACCGCGACTCCGTCTCCGTCGACCGGGGACCGCTCACCTACTCGCTGCGTATCGACGAGCAGTGGTCGCGGTTCGCCGGTACGGACGACTGGCCCGAGTACGAGGTGCGCCCGGGGTCCGCGTGGAACTACGCACTCGACGTCGACGCGGCCCACCCGGACCGCTCGTTCCACGTGGAGCACGCCCGCGCTACGGCCGCCAACCCGTTCACGGCCGGCAGCACACCCATCCGCCTGCGCGCCAGGGGCCGCCGCGTGCCCACCTGGACGGCCGACGACCAGGACGTGGTCACGCCGCTGCAGCCGAGCCCCGTGCGTACCAGCGAGCGGACCGAGGTCCTCACGCTCGTCCCGTCGGCGGCCGCACGGCTGCGCGTCACGTCGTTCCCCACCGCCGGCACCGGGGCGGCGGCCACGCCCTGGGCATCCTGCACCGCGTCCTTCAGCGGGGTCGACGAGCCGCAGGCGCTCGTGCTCAACGGCCCGGCCGAGCCCACCGATTCCTACGACCAGGACCTGCCGCGCTTCACCTGGTGGGACCACACGGGCACCGACGAGTGGGTGGCCTACACGTGGGACGAGCCGATCAGGGCGAGCGGCGTCTCGGTCTACTGGTACGACGACACGGGCCACGGCGCCTGCCGCGTTCCGGCCGGCTGGTCCGTCGAGTACCTGGACGGCTCCGGCACCTTCCGCCCCGTGACCGGCGCGACCGCCTACGGCGTGGCGAAGGACAGCTTCAACGAGGCCCGCTTCGACACGGTGCGCACCACGGCTCTGCGGCTCGCGGTTCGGTTGCGGCCGGGCGTCTCGGGCGGCCTGCTGGCCTGGCGCGTCCGCGGCGCCTGACCCGCACCGCCGCGGCCCGGGCACCATGTCCGGGCCGCGGCGGGGTGCGTCGAAGGAGCCGCCCTTGACGCGGACGACCCCGAGGTGATCGCCCGGAGCACCCGCCAGATCGCCCGGGCACTCCTCGGGCAGCGCGTCACCGGTGCGCGGCGAGATCGCGCAAGCCGTTCTCCAGGAGCCCGAACGCGAACGACGCGTCAGCCAGCGCGCCCGCGCAGCGCGCGTCGGCCTCCTCCCCGTATGCGAGCCGCGCGGCGTTCTCCTGGGCCAGCGCCCACTGGACCGCGACGATCTGGACCGCGGCCAGGCGCGCGGTGAGCTCAGCAGCGTCCGCCGTTTCGCGCAGCGCCTTGGCGAGCGCGGTCTCGGCACCTGCCTTGAACCGCTCCATCCGGGCCACCAGCGCGGGTGTCTCGAGGATCATCCGGTGGAGCGCCCGCACCTCGGGGACGTCGTTCAACCCGGTGATCGGGTCGCGCTCGCGAAGCCCCCGCAGGAAGTGGTCCCGCACCGCGGCCAGCGGGGCCGACTGTGGCGGTCGTGCCCGCACCACGCGCGCGATCTCCGTCTCGTGGTCGGCGAGACGGTGCGTCACGAGGTCCTCCTTCGCCGGGAAGTAGGCGAAGAGCGTGCGTTTGGACACCTCGGCGGCTTCGGCCACCTGAGCCACCGAGACCTGGTTGAAGCCGTGTTCGAGGAACAGCGCGATTGCCGCCTGCGAAATGGCCTCGCGGGTTCGCTGCTTCTTGCGTTCCCGCAGGCCTGGCTTGCTGTCCACGGCTTCCACCCTAGCAAATCCCTGCGACGAGGGTAATTCTGCACCTGGTATACATTTGCTCCGAGTCGAGAGATGGGGCGGAGCGACAGTGCTGACAGGAACGCTGACGGAAACCACGACCGACGTCGTCATCGCGGGTGCCGGCCCGACCGGGCTGATGCTGGCGTGCGAACTGTCCCTTGCCGGGGTCGAGACCCTGGTGCTGGAGAAGCTGCCCGAGCGCATCGAGCAGGTGAAGGGCGGCGCGATCCAGCCACGCACCGCGGAACTGCTCGAGCTCCGCGGGCTCCTGGAACTGCTGCTGGAGCGTGCCGTGCCTCGCGACCCTGTGGGAGGGCACTTCGCCGGCCTGCCGGTGCCTTTGGACTGCGCCCCCTGGCGCACCAGGCACCCCTTCCCGCTCACGGTCCCGCAGTGGGAGATCGAGGAGGTGCTCGAAGAGCGGGCGGTCGCCGCCGGGGCGAGGGTCCTGCGCGGCGCCGCGGTCTCGCAGGTCGAGTCGGACGACGACGGCGTACTCGTCACGGCAGGCGGCCTCCGGGCCAGGGCGCGCTACCTCGCCGCGTGCGACGGCGGCCACAGCACGATCCGGCGGCTGCTCGGCCTGCCGTTCCCCGGCAGGCCGGGAACGAGGCAGGCGGCACTTGCCGACATCCGGCTGTCCGCCGTGACGCCGCTGGTGCCGCGGCAGATGGGCCACATGAGCACCCTGACCCGGCACGCGGCGGGGTACTGGTCCATGTTGGTACCCCTCGGCGATGACCGTTACCGATTCACCTTCGGACACGCGAACCAGCCGGAAACCGGCCGCGACGTCCCCGTCACCCACGACGAGGTGAGCAACGCGCTCAAGGCCGTCTACGGCCAGGGAACAACACTCGCCGCCGTCGAGAACTCCTCCCGGTTCTCCGACGCCACACGCCAGTTGGAGCACTACCGCGCGGGCCGAGTCCTGTTCGCGGGCGACGCCGCGCACATCCACCTGCCGCTGGGAGGCCAGGGCCTCAACCTCGGAGTACAGGACGCCTTCAACCTCGGCTGGAAACTGGCTGCCGTCATCCAGGGCCGGGCACCGAGCGGCCTCCTGGACAGTTACCACACCGAACGGCACCCGGCCGGGGCGCTGGTCCTGCACCACACCTCGGCACAGCGCGTCCTGGCCCACCCGGATCCCGGGGAGGACGTGGCCGCCCTCCGCGACATCGTCACCGACCTCCTGCGACTGCCCGACACCAACCGCCATCTCGCGGGGCTGATGTCCGGACTGTCGCTGCGCTACGACCTGCCCGGCGACCATCCGCTCACCGGGGAGCGCGTCCCGGACGCCGACCTGGTGACCGGCGACGGCCCCACCCGACTGTCGGCGTTGTTCCGGTCCGGGCACGCCGTCCTGCTCGACCTCACAGGCACCGTCCCCGCCGATCCCGGCCTCCCGCCGCGCGTCGATCTCGTCCGCGCCACCTGCGCCGACGACCTGGGCGCCGCCGCCCTGCTCGTCCGCCCCGACGGCTACGTCTGCTGGGCCACCGACGCCGACGCGGCCTGCGGCGACTTGCTGCGAACCGCCATCGCGCACCACCTGGCGAAACTGAGCTGATCCGGTGGCGCGGCTCGTGTCAGGATGCCCGCATGCCTTCTCGTGCCCTGAGCTTCGGTGCCGTGTCCGAGGCGTACGAGCGGTTCCGTCCCGGGTATCCCGAGGAACTCTGTGACACGGTGATGGCTTACGCGGGACGTCCCGTGGCAAGCGCCCTCGAGATCGGTGCGGGGACCGGGAAGGCGACCCGCCTCTTCGCCCGACGGGGTATCAGGATCACCGCGACGGATCCTGACGGCGCCATGCTCGCCGAACTGCGCAAACACGTCCCCGGGAACGTCGAAACGGTGCGGGCCGCGTTCGAGGAGGTGCGGCCCGACGCGCGTCATGGGCTGGTCTGTGCCGCGGCGTCCCTGCACTGGACCGACCGGGAGGGCCGATGGCCGCGGGTGGCGGCCCTGCTGGAGCCGGGCGGCGTGTTCGCGTCGTTCGGCGGGCCGGTCGGGCTCGCCGATGCGGCCGTGGCGCAAAGGGTGCGTGCGGCGAGGGCGCCGTTTCTGGAGAGCGACGACGTCCCGTCCCCGGACGGCACGTCTCCGTCGTCGGACATGCAGTGGCCGGGAACGGAACTCGTAAGGTCCGCATGGTTCACCGACGTCCGGCAGTCGGTGATCGAACGGCGGCTGACGATGACCGCACGCGACTACGTCGGCCATCTCTCCACCGTCTCGGCCTACCTCGCGCTGCCGGGCCCGCAGCGGGAGCAGTTGTTCCGCGAGATCCTGGGGGTGCTGCCGGGGACGGTCGAGGTCGACGCGGACATCACCGTCCACCTCGCGCGTCGGCGCCGCGGACTCATTTGACCACCAGGAACACCCCGGCCGCCGACGCCATCAGCCCGACGAGCCAGCCCGCCACCGCCTCGGCCAGGGCCATGCCGCGCCGGCCCGTGCGGAAGATCCGGGCGGTCTCGTAGCCGCAGACGCTGAACAGCGTGATCGCCGCGCCGAGAGCCGTCGTCGCGCTGCCCGCGCCCTGCCGGTACGCCCAGCCCGACAGCGCGCCAAGAAGCAGGCAGCCGAGGAAGTTCAGCGCGAACGGGCCCCCGCGGCCGGGCCGCCGCAGGCGCGTCTGCAGGCCCTTCTCCGTCACGTAGCGCAGCGAGCCGCCGGCGAGAGCGCCGAACAGCGTCAGGAGCAGCGGCATCGGGGCCTCCCCGTGGTGGCGACAGCAGGCCGCCGGACCATAGCGCTGCCCACGGCCGGCGGGCGCCCGCCACTGCGCAGTGGTCCGCGCGCCCCACCGGACGGGCCAAACGGCCACCCGTTCGGCGTGCCGCGCCACGGGGTCAGGCCCGGTGCCGAGGGCGCAGCGCGGGCCGCCCACGGCCGGCTCGCGGCGCAGCCGCGGTGCCGTGCGGTACAGCCTGAGCGTGGACCCGGGGTCTCCGTCCCGCGCCTCGACGGACAGAGCGGCGAACGACTCCGGCTGCGGCAGAGGTGAGCGCCACCCGGCAACGCCAACAGCGGCGCCGCGGCGGCTCGTACTCCAGGCCTCGTGTCCCGTCGGCGGCGAGCGCCGCGAGGTCCGTGCCCTCGTTCAGGGTGGTGTCCTCGACGGGGCCGCCGAGCCGCTGGTCCAGGATGTCGACGGCGAGGATCGGCCTGCAGCCCGCGGCCGGACCCGGTCGTCGACGAGCAGCGCGAGGCGTGTGACTGGCCACTAGCGCCCCGCGAGCGAACCGCCTCCCTGGCCACGGCCATGACCGTGGCCACGGCCGTGCGCCGCCGGCTGCGGCGTGAGCGTCAATGTCTGCTCCGCCGCCGTGCGCGCCCCGCCGACGCTGCTGCCGCTGGTGTCGGTCCAGGAACGCACCGGCGTCGTCTCGGCAAGCCGGCCGGCGTGCGACGACAGGCCGATCACCAGGCCGCTGTACCGGTTGACCAGCCGGTACGTCCTCGCGGATCCCTTGCCCGCAGGCGTGCTGGGAATGACGAACCACTGCTGCCCGACGGTCGGGCCTGCGGACGGGGCGGCGGTCACGGTGGGACTCGCGCCCCAGGCGCGGCCCGCCGTGGAGGTCGAGTCGACGCCCAGCAGCCCGCCGGTGGCGGCGTTCGTGATGCGGTACGAACCGTCCCCGTCCGGCGCGAACGTCCACGCGTCATGGCCGGAACCGGTGGCCCAGGCCCGTGACGTGGTGGCGGAGCCGTGGGCAGCCTGGGCCAGGAACCGGCCGTCGCCCGACGCGATGCGGTACGTCCCGCCGGACCTCACCGGCGCGGCGGGCGCGGACGAACCGATCGTGACGTTCACGTACTCGCTGGAGGAGCCGTCCGAGCAGCCGAACGAGCAGTACGAGCGGAACGTCCTGCCGACGATCGCTGAGCTGGTCCTGTTCGTGCCGTCGAGGAACCAGCGGTACCAGGACGCCGTGGTGTAGCCGCTGCCCGTGTCGCCGATCGGGAACCACTTCTGCGTCGACAGGTCGCGGCTGGCGTAGTAGTGCTGCGGTTCCGAGCCGTCCTGGTTGACGGCCTGCGGCTCGCCGATGTACAGCCCCAGATAGGCGTCGTAGGTGATGTCCATGACGAACAGCGGTGACGTGGGCGGCATGGTGCCCGCGGCGACCTGCTGGCTGACCGTGCCGCTGTTGTGCGGGTCGTACTCCTTGGCCGTGGGCGTGTAGCCGGTGGTGCTGCCGGCGCCGACCGGCACCATGTTGCTCTCCTTGCCGCCCACCCCCGGCTGCGACCAGGAGCCGTCGTACCACTTGTGCCACGAGCCGGGCGCCATCTTGGCGGAGATGGGCGCACGGGCGACGTGGGCCTGGAAGGCCTTCCAGGTGCCGCCCTTCTCCACGACCCGCGAGCCGTAGTAGACGTAGAAGTACCCGGAGGCGGTATCGACGAACAGCCGCGGGTCGCCGTCGCCGTAGTAGTACGTCTGCTGCGGGAAGGCGTCCTTGTCGCCCCGCACGGTGCTGTACGGCGAGGTGATGACATGGTTCTTGATGGTCCAGGTCCTGCCCTGGTCCGTGGAGAGCGCGAAGTCGATCGCGTCGTAGTGGATGCCGTCGCCGAACGGCTGCGGTGTGAACTCGTTGTGCACCAGGCCGTACCAGTCGCCGGTGTCCGGATCGACCCACACGCCTGCCAGGTCGCAGAAGTTGCGCTGCGAGTAGCTCGATCCCGCGGGCGGGAAGGTGGCCTCCTTGCCCGTCGGGCTGTTGTTGCACCGCGAGGTGGTGTCGTTGTTCCTGTCCTGCGGATCGGCCGGGTCGGCGGCGTCGCTGATCGCGCTGGAGCGGGTGGCGGTGTCGAAGTCGCCGCCGGTGAAGAAGTTCCACTGGCGGCTCGCGGTCGCGCCGTAGAGGGAGTGCGACTGCTGGTAGTAGAAGGTGCCGTCCTTGTCGATGTAGGAGGCGGCCGGTGTGTCGTCGGGGTTGCTCCAGGTGCCCTTGGCGCCCACGGTGACGGTGTACGTGGGGGAGGGGCCGGACGGGGCGGCCGACGCGGGAGGCGTGACCGCCATGCCGCCCACCAGGGTCAGGGCCGTGGCGACGACGGTGCCGAGCAGTGTCTTGCGTTGAACTGCCACAGGTACTCCTTCTCCTTCGCAGGGGGCCGCGCCGGCCCCTCGTTGTGCGGTGCCGGCCCGGCGTCGGCCGGGCACGGGTGGGCGGCTTGCCGGGCAGGGCCTTCGTGCGTCCCCGCCGTCATCCGAACGTCTCGACGTACTCCTCGGCCGGGCCGAGCTCCGGGCCGTCGAGGAGCGCGAGGTGGTCGCCGCGCCGTTCGAGCTCCAGCACGGTGAGCGTGTTGTGCCCGGTGTGCAGGAAGGGTCCGGGCAGGTAGAGCGCGGTCTGCGGTCCGACGTCCCAGTAGCGCCCGAGCAGGCTGCCGCCCACCCAGACGAAGCCCTTGGTGAATCCGGGCAGGGCGAGGAAGGTGTCGGCGGCCTCCGTGACGTGCAGGTCGGCGGTCGCGAATCCGGCCGTGCCGCCAGGCGGCGCTGAGGACACGGCGCGTGCCGTGTCCTGCGGCGCCCACTCGTCCAGTGGCAGCCTGTACATGGTCCAGCCGTGCACCAGGCGGCGTTCCACCCGTACGCCCCCGAGTATGCCCTTGCCCTGGCCCAGCAGCGGGCCGTAGTTGATCCGTCCCTGGTTCTCCACCAGCAACTCGAGCCGTACGCGCGTCCCGTTGCCCGACAGGGTGAACGCCGCGGTCTCGCGGTCGAGCACGGCGACGGGCCGGCTGTCCGCGAATACCTGCGCGCGGTCGTGCAGGCCCGTCACGGTGATCTCGTGCTCGCCGGGCGGCAGCAGCGGCCGGGCCTCGTACAGCACCAGGCCCGCGGACTGGCCGAGTTCCTCGAAGCTGAGCGGGCCAGGCGCGTGCACCGGCTCTGACATGGTCCGCAGCGCCTCCAGCAGCGCCGCGCCGCGCGTCACCGGCAGGGTCCGCGGCTCCAGCCTCGGTGGATCGGCGGGCGGCGGTGGCGCGGGGACACCGTTCAGAGTGGTCAGCCTCTCGCGCAGGGCGAAGAACTTGGGCGTGAGCGCGCCGTGTTCGGCGATGGGCGCGTCGGAGTCGTAGCTGGTGACGGTGGGCCGGATGGCCGCACCGTCATGATTGGCGCCGGCCCACAGCCCGAAGTTCGTGCCACCGTGCGCCATGTACAGGCTCACCGACCCGTCGGCCGCCACGACGCCTTCCATGGCGCGTGCCGCGCTGCCGGCCGACCTGACATGGTGCTTCTCGCCCCAGTGGTCGAACCATCCGCCCCACAACTCGGCGCACAGGAAGGGCTCCCCGGGGCGCCGCGAGCGCAGCAGCGCCGCCGCGTCCCTTGGCCGCGAGCCGAACGTCACGGCCGCCAGCTCGTCGGGGAGTGTGCCGCCGTCGAGCATCAGGGGAGTCGGGCCGTCGGCCGTGTAGAGCAGTTCGGTGATGCCACGGCCGACCAGGGCGTCGCGCACCCAGCGGACGTACGCCTCGTCGTCGCCGTAGCTGCCGTACTCGTTCTCGATCTGCATCGCCACGATCGGCCCGCCCCTCGCGGCCTGCAACGGTGCCAGGCGCGGGAGGAG
This sequence comes from Streptomyces sp. NRRL F-5126, assembly GCF_000721265.1. Taxonomy (GTDB): domain Bacteria; phylum Actinomycetota; class Actinomycetes; order Streptomycetales; family Streptomycetaceae; genus Streptomyces. The sequence goes on from NZ_JOFZ01000004.1 coordinate 597,235, forward strand.
CTCGTCGAACCAGTGCCCCACCGCGTCGAGGAAGGGCGCATGCGAGGTGCGTGGGCGCATGCCCGGCCGTCCCGTCAGCCAGGTCGGCAGCCCGCCGTTGTCCCACTCGGCGCAGATGTACGGGCCAGGCCGCACGATGACGTCGAGGCCCTCCTCCTGCGCCAGCCGGGCGAACCGTGCCACGTCGCGCCGGCCGTCGAAGCGCGCCCGGCCGGGCGACGGCTCGTGGAAGTTCCACGGGACGTACGTGTCCACGGTGTTGAGTCCGAGCGCTGCCACTCGCCGCAGGCGGTCCGGCCAGTGATCGGGGTGGACGCGGAAGTAGTGCAGGGAGCCGGCGAGGATGCGGTGAGGCCGGCCGTCACGCAGGAACACGCCGCCCGAGCGGGTGAGCGCGGGCGCCGGGTGCTCGGCGGGTGCGGCGGACGCTGGGAGTGGGGCGGTCACTTGACGGCTCCGGCGGTCAGGCCCGCACGCCGGATGCGACGCAGGGCGAAAAAGGCGACCACGAGGGGGGACGACGGACTTCCGCTACTCCGGCAATTGCGGCAATGAGCTGATCTCCCGGCCTCGGACCTGGGTGCTGACGGCTGAACTATTGCAGAGAATGTTATCGATGCCAATGAGTGGGAGTGCCGAACAAAGCACGCCTCAACCATGGAGCGAGACATGCATGATGGCGATATCATGGGGCTTCCACCTATCCGAGTGACCGACGCATCCGACGAGTGGACGAGCAAGGGACCCATGGCGAAGCGCAGTGACGGCGGGGAGCGGCCGCCCGGGATGGCGGACGTCGCCAGGGTTGCCGGGGTGTCGGCGCAGACCGTGTCGCGAGTCCTGTCGGACCACCCCAACGTGCAGGCCAAGACCCGCGCGAAGGTCCTGGCGGCGGTCGGCCAACTCGGCTACCGCAGGAACAACGCCGCGCGCATGCTGTCCTCAGGACGCAGCCGCACCATCGGCGTGGTCACTCTCCAGACCGACTTCTACTCGCGCGCGGCCGTCACCTCGGGCATCGAGAACGCGGCCAGGGCCGCCGGGTACGCCGTCAGCACGGCGACGACCGCCTCCCTCGACACCTCCGCCATCGGCAGCGCACTGTCCCGCCTCGCCGACCAGGGCGTGGACGGCGTCATCCTGTCGGTGCCGCTCATCCACACCAGTGAACGGATCGAGCAGCTCACCCGCTCCACGCCCACCGTCGCCATCGACGGATCCCGTACCGACGCCACCGAGGTCGTCGCCATCGACCAGACACTCGCCGCCCGCCTCGCGACGCGGCACCTGCTGGACCTCGGGCACGACACCGTCTGGCACATCGCGGGCCCGGGCCAGTGGCTGGAGGCCGCGAGCCGCCGCGACGGCTGGCGCGCGACGCTGGAGGCCGCGGGGCGCCCCGTCCCACCACCGCTGGAAGGCGACTGGTCCCCGGCCTCCGGCTACCGCAGCGGCCTCGTGCTGGCACGCATCCGGGACGCCACAGCGGTCTTCGTGGCCAGCGACGAGATGGCCTTCGGGGTGATCAGGGCACTGCGCGAACTGGGCAGACGGGTCCCCGAGGAGATCTCGGTCGTCGGCACCGACGACATCGAACTCGCGGAGTACTGCTCGCCACCGCTGACCACGGTCGCCCAGCCCTTCGCCCGGATGGGCGCGCTCGCCGTCGCGCACCTGCTGCGTCACCTCGCCGACCCGGGCGCACTGCCGGAACCGGCCTCGGTGGAACCGCGGTTGGTCGTACGCGCGAGCACCGCGCCGCCCTCCCGGGCCCCCGTCCCGCACCAGTAGCGGACACATCCTGACCGCTGTGCCTGAGAGCCTGTCCCTCGAACGGGACGACCGCGATGCGCGGTCGCACGGAAGGAAGGCGGAAACGTGACGGTGAGGACACGCAGCGGCCGGCTCGCCGGCAGGGACGCGGCAGTGCGGCCAGGCCCGCCCGAAGCGCCGGGCGGCGTCAACACCGCCCCCGCAGGCGGGCCCGAGCCCGAGTCCGAGGACCGGCACGCGTGCGCGGCGGTGACACGATGACCGTTCTCAGCACCCGCGCCCTGGGCCGCGCCACGCTCGCCCGCCAGTTGCTGCTCGACCGCGCCGACGTACCCGTCCTCGACGCCGTCGCGCACCTTGGCGGCCTGCAGGCCCAGGAGCCGCAGGAACCCTTCACCGGACTCTGGTCGCGGCTGCGCGGGTTCGACCCGTCCGCGCTCTCGGACCTGCTGACCGGCAGGCGCGTGGTGAGGACCCACCTCATGCGCCGGACCGTCCACCTCGTCACCGCCGAGGACGCCCTGGCCTGGCGATCGCGCCACGACACGATGCTGCGCCAGAGGGTGCTGGGGGCCTACCGCCGCGAGCTCGACGGAGTGGACCTCGACGAACTCGCCGCCGCCGGGCGGGCGGTCATGGCCGACGGCGAGGCCCGCTCGATGACCTCACTCGCACGCGAGCTCGCCGGCCGCTGGCCGTCGCCGGGGCCGCGGGCACTGGGCGAGATGCTGGTCGCCGCACTCATCCCGATGGCCCAGCAGCCACCCCGCGGCCTGTGGCGCACGAAGGGCGCGGTGCGCAACGTCCCGCTCTCCTCCTGGCTCGGACGCGAGGTCGACCCACCCGACCGCGGCGGCACCGACGCGGTCGGCAGGCAGCTGGTGCGGCGATACCTGGCAGCGTTCGGACCCGCCGCGTCGGCCGACCTGCGCGCGTGGTGCGGCCTGGCGGGGCTGCCGGCCGCGGTCGCCGCGATCCGCGAGGAACTGGTCGCTTTCCGCGACGAGCGCGGCCGGGAGCTGCTCGACCTGCCCGGTGCGCCGCGGCCCGACCCCGCGACGCCCGCCCCGGTGCGGTTCCTGCCGGCGTACGACAACGCGCTCCTCGGCTACCAGGACCGCGGCCGGATCGTCGATGACGCCCACCGCGGCCTGTCGGTCGCCGGCGCCCGCGTGGTCCTGGTCGACGGCAGGGTCGCCGCCACCTGGAGCGTCGAGGCCGGCACCGTCGCCGTCACACCGCTCGGCCGCTGGTCACCGGGCGAACGCGACGCCGTGGCAGAGGAGGGGCGGGCGCTCGCGTCCTTCCTCTCCGACCACGGAAGCGACCGCGTGGAGATCGCCGCTCCTGCCCGCTGAACGTGTGCCCGGCACGGCGGGACCGCCGGTTAGGCTCGTAGCCGGCCGACCGGGCCCCGCCTCGTAGCCGGTACGGCGCCGCCTGAGAGAGGGAGACACGATGGCCAGGTCCACGGACAGCGCCACCGGCACGCAGACGCAGCCGGCCGTGCCGCCCGCCGCCGACAGCCACGAGCTGATCCGCGTGCACGGCGCGCGGGAGAACAACCTCAAGGACGTCAGCATCGAGCTGCCGAAGCGCCGCCTGACGGTGGTCACCGGCGTCTCGGGCTCGGGCAAGAGCTCCTTGGTGTTCGGCACGATCGCCGCCGAGTCGCAGCGGCTGATCAACGAGACCTACAGCGCCTTCGTGCAGGGCTTCATGCCGACTCTGGCGCGCCCCGAGGTCGACGTGCTCGAAGGGCTGACGACCGCGATCATCGTCGACCAGCGGCCGATGGGCGGAGACACACGCTCCACGGTCGGCACGGCCACCGACGTCGGCGCCATGCTGCGGATCCTGTTCAGCCGGCTCGGCAGGCCGCACGTCGGCTCGCCCAACGCTTTCTCCTTCAACGTCGCCTCCATCAGCGGGGCGGGCGCGGTCACCATGGAGCGCGGCGGCCGGACGGTCAAGGAGCGCCGCAGCTTCAGCGTCACCGGAGGGATGTGCCCGCGCTGCGAAGGCCGCGGCTCGGTCTCGGACATCGACCTCACCCAGCTCTTCGACGCCTCCAAGTCGCTGGCCGAAGGCGCGCTCACCGTCCCCGGCTACAAGGCGGGCGGCTGGAACTACCGGCTCTACAGTGCGTCCGGCCTCCTCGACCCGGACAAGCCGATCCGCGACTACACAAAGAAGGAGACGCGCGACTTCCTCCACCACGAACCGGTGAGGATGAAGATCGAGGGCATCAACATGACCTACGAGGGGCTCCTCCCGCGGGTGCGCAAGTCGATCCTCGCCAAGGACCGCGAGTCGATGCAGCCGCACATCAGGGAGTTCGTCGACCGGGCGGTCACCTTCACCGCGTGCCCGGAGTGCGGCGGCACCCGGCTCAGCGAGGCGGCCAGGTCGTCGAGGATCGAGGGCACCAGCATCGCCGACGCCTGCGCGATGCAGATCAGCGATCTCGCCGCCTGGGTGCGCGCCCTCGGCGAAGCGCCGTCATCCTCGCGCGATGCGAACCATGCCGGCGTGGCGCCGCTGCTGGCCGCGCTGCGCGGGGTCCTCGACTCGTTCGTGGAGATCGGGCTCGGCTACCTCTCGCTCGACCGGGCGTCGGCCACGCTGTCCGGCGGCGAGGCGCAGCGCGTCAAGATGGTCCGCCACCTCGGCTCCCCGCTCACCGACGTCACGTACGTCTTCGACGAGCCCACCATCGGCCTGCACCCGCACGACATCGGCCGGATGAACGGCCTGCTGCTGCGGCTGCGGGACAAGGGCAACACGGTCCTCGTCGTGGAGCACAAGCCGGAGGTCATCGCGATCGCCGACCACGTCGTCGACCTCGGACCCGGCGCCGGCAGCGACGGCGGCACCATCTGCTACGAGGGCACCGTCGCGGGGCTGCGCGGGAGCGGTACGCTCACGGGCCGCCATCTCGACGACCGTGCGGCCCTCAAGAAGACGGTGCGCACGCCCACCGGCGCGCTCGAGATCCGCGGCGCGAGCGCGAACAACCTGCGCGACATCGACGTCGACATCCCGCTCGGCGTGCTCACGGTCGTCACCGGAGTCGCCGGCTCAGGAAAGAGCTCGCTCGTGCACGGGTCCCTCGTCCGCCGGCCACCGGCCCGGGGCATGACCGTGGTGCCGGTCGACCAGAGCGCCATCCGCGGTTCGAGGCGCAGCAACCCCGCCACGTACACCGGGCTGCTCGACCCGATCCGCAAGGCGTTCGCGAAGGCCAACGGCGTGAAGCCGGCCCTGTTCAGCGCCAACTCCGAGGGGGCCTGCCCGAACTGCAACGGCGCCGGCGTCGTCTACACCGACCTGGCGATGATGGCCGGGGTCGCCACCACCTGCGAGGAGTGCGAGGGCAAGCGCTTCCAGGCGTCCGTGCTCGAACACCGTCTCGGCGGCCGCGACATCAGCGAGGTGTTCGCGATGTCGGTGGCCGAGGCCGGGGAGTTCCTCGGCTCCGGCGAGGCGCGCATCCCCGCCGCCCAGCGGATCGTGCGGCAGATGACCGACGTGGGTCTCGGATACCTGACGCTCGGGCAGCCGCTGACCACGCTGTCCGGCGGCGAGCGCCAGCGGCTGAAGCTCGCCACCCACCTGGGGGACAAGGGCGGCGACCGGCTCGTCCACGTACTCGACGAGCCGACCACCGGCCTGCACCTCGCCGACGTCGAGCAGCTGCTCGCGCTCCTCGACCGCCTCGTCGACTCGGGCAGGACCGTCGTCGTGGTCGAGCACCACCAGGCGGTCATGGCCCACGCCGACTGGATCGTCGACCTCGGTCCCGGCGCGGGCCACGATGGCGGCCGCGTCGTCTTCGAAGGCACACCCGCCGACCTCGTCGCCGCGCGCTCCACCGTCACCGGCGAGCACCTGGCGGCCTACGTCGGCGCCTGAGCGCGGATCACCGAGTCTGCCGCGAGCAGGCGCGCCGTGTCAGCCGAGCGGCACGTCCTGGGAGCGAGACGGTACGGCGTCGAGCGCGGCGAGCGTCGCGTCGTCGAGCGCGACGGCTCCGGCGGCGACGTTCGCCTCCAGATGGCCTGTGTCCGCAGTGCCCGGGATGAGGAGCACGTTCGGGGAGTGGTGCAGCAGCCAGGCCAGGCCGACCTGCGAGGGGCTGCGGCCGAGCGACTGCGCGGCGGCGAGTACCGCCGGCTCGTCCGTCACCTTCGGGAACCCGGGGAACGCGCTGCCGAGCGGGAAGTACGGTACCCAGGCGATGCCCTGCTCGGCGCACAGGGCGAGGATCTCCTCGTCCTCGCGGGCGATGAGGCTGTAGCTGTTCTGCACGCACGCGATGCCCGCGGGCATCGCCCGGCGCAGCACGTTGGCGGACACACTGCTCAGGCCGATCGCGCCGATCTTGCCCTCGTCGCGCATCGCGGTCATCACCGCGAGCTGGTCGTCGAGGCCGACCACCTGGTCGCCCTCGGCCCGGATCCCCGGCCCGATGTCCGTGCGCCGCAGGTTCACCACGGGGACGCGCTCGACGCCGAGGCTCTTCAGGTTGTCCTCGACGCTCGCCCGCAATTCCTCGGGCCGCTGGGCGAGGCGCAGCGGGCGGGGGCCGCCCGGGTCGGGCGTGGCGCCGACCTTGCTCACGACGAGCACGTCGTCCTCGGGGCGCAGCGCCTCGCGCAGCACCTCGTTGGACAGGCCGTCGCCGTAGAACTGGGCGGTGTCGATGTGGTCGACGCCGAGCTCGACCGCGCGGCGCACCAGCGCGACGGCCGCGGCGCGGCCTTCCCGCACGCGTTCGAGCTGCATGGCGCCGTAGCCGACGCGTGAAACGGTCCGGCCGGCGATCAGGCCGGGGCCGCCTGGGCGTGCGGCGCCCGAGGCCGTGGTGCCGGGGGAGGAGGGGGTGCCGGTGGTCATCACAGAACTCCTGACACGTGAGATGATAGGGGAAGCGGAGGAACCTCCGTTAAGTCGACTGTAGCACTACCGGAGGTGCCTCCGTTTTGATTCCGCCGGAATCGACGCCAGCACGCCCGCTCCGCAAGGACGCGCGGCGCAACCGCGAGAACCTCCTGTCCGCGGCCCGGGCCGCCTTCACGGCGGCGGACGACACCGTCCCGCTCGAGAACATCGCCCGCGACGCGGGAGTCGGCATCGGCACGCTCTACCGCCACTTCCCCACCCGTGAGGCACTGGTGGAGGCCGTCTACGCCGCCGAGCTGGACGACGTCACCACGAGCGCCGGCGCCCTGCTCGAAGAGCACCCGCCCGACGTCGCGCTGCGCGCGTGGACCGACCGCTACGCGCAGTTCGTCGCGACCAAACGCGGCATGGTCGACACCCTCCGTGCCGGCTGGGCCTCGGGACGGATCGCGACGCCGACCACACGGGAGCGCGTCACCGCCGCGATCGCGACGATCCTCGAAGCCGGGGCACGTGAGGGCACACTCCGCGCGGACGTCGAGGCGGAGGACGTCACCACGATGCTCCTCGGCGTGTTCCTCGCGACGGCCGCGGGCGACAGCCTCGACCGCACGAAACGCCTCCTCGACCTCGTCGTCGACGCGGTCCGCCCGCGACCCGGCCGATGACACACCGTTCGGCGTCCTGACGTTCAGCGTTCCGGGGCGCGTGCCATGGGGTGCAGCGGCGGGGGAGTGGGCGCGGGACCGAGGGTGACCGTCCCGGGGCGCGACAGGCGGGCCAGGCCTCTCCGGTAGACGGCGATGGCCTCCTCGGTGCGGCCCTGGGCGTGCAGGAGGTCGCCGAGCAGCCGGGAGGTGTCGGCCAGGTCGCCGCTGACCTCGGCTTCTTCCTGCAGGGGGATGGCTTCCTTGTAGTGCCGCTCCGCGGCGCCGTCTTCGCCCCGCTCCTGGTGGATGAGGCCGAGCAACCGGTGAGCCGCGGCTGCGTGCACGGCGCCGTGCCCCGGCCCGAGTCCTTCGAGCAGAGTGTTCAGGAGCTGCTCGGCGTCACTGTCGTGGCCACGTCGACGGCGTACGTCGGCGAGTTCGACCTCGACCTGCGCGGCGTAGAAGCTGCCGCCGGTGGTGCGCAGCATCTCGCGCGCGGTACGCAGCTCGTCCTCGGCCTCGGCGAGCCTGCCGTGCTGGGTGTGCAGGTAGCCCCTCATCCAGTGGCACTGGGCGAGTTCGGAGTGGATGTCGCGCCGCCGGTACAACTCCTGCGCCTTGGCCAGATACGTTTCCGCGTCGTCGTAGCGGCCGCCGGCGATCAGGGTACGGGCCACGGAGCGGTGCAGGCCCGCGACGGCGACCGGGTCACTGACGCGCGGCGCGAGGTCGAGGGCCAGGACGGCTGCCTTGGCGGCGCGTTCGTGAGCGCCCAGGTCCATGTACGGGGTGATGACCGTGGCGTACAGCAGCATCAGCGCCTCGGGGTCGGGAAGCCCCTGGGCGTTGAGCTCGTCGATGGTCTTCTCCAGCAGGTAGCAGGCGAAGCGCACATCGCCCTCCAGCTGGTGGGCCGTGGCCAGCCCGCGCACGGCCGGCACCTGCCGGGGCAGCGGCTCGTCGGCCACGAGGCCCTGTGCGCGCTCGAACTGTGCGCGTCCCTCGGCCAGTGCGCCGCGCCGCAGCAGGCAGTGGCCCAGCGCCACCCGCAGTTGTGACTCCAGGTCCGGCACTCCGTGGTGTCCGGCGCGCTCGATCAGGCCGGCCAGTAGCGGCTCGGCCCTGCTGCCGCTCGGGCCCGCCATCAGATCGCTCGCGGATGCCAGTCCCTCGCGCAGTTCAGCTCGCAGCCCGGCAGGCACTCCGGTCGTCAACTGGTCATAGGTGGTACCGAGTTTGACCGCGAAGTAGCGCAGGGCGGTCTCCGAGGCCCGGGCCTTGCCGGCCTCGACGGTGGAGACGTAGGCCGCTGTGTACTTCGGTTCGGCAAGCTGACGCTGGGTCAGCCGCTGCCCGGTACGCAGAGCCTGGACGCGTTCCCCGATCCGGCGTGCCTCACGGTGCGCACCTTCGCCCGTACCGCCACCGGCCATGGCCGCCTTCCTTCCCCCGCCTCACTGCCCGATCGACGGGCCGGGCCCAGTCCTACCACAGGCCCCGCTGCTCGAAGCGATGTCAAGTGACTGCCCGCCAGGGCTTGCGGACCTCGTATGCGAGGCCTAGTTTAACTCGCCATGTAAGTCTAATTATCTCTCAACTTACATGCACTCTCATGGAAGCAGGAGCCCGACCATGCGCAGATCCATGTCCCTCGCCGCTGCACTCGCCACGGCGGCCGGCGCCCTGGCGCTGTTCTCGCCGTCCGCACAAGCGGCGGACGCCGCGGCCCCCAGCGTGCCGCCGACCTCGGCAGCGGGGACGGCCGCGACCGGGCCCACCTGCTGGTTCGGCGCCTGCTTCGACTACGTCTACGGACGCCAGCACACCGACACCGCAGGCGCCTCCATACGCATGGAGGTCGCGGATCCGCAGGTCAACCCGGCCCAGACCGGCGAGCACTCCCTGCAGGAACTCTCGCTCCAGGACACCGCCCAGCAGTCCACCGTCGAAGTCGGCTGGACCGTCGACCCCGAGCTCAACGGCGACAGGCAACCGCACCTGTTCGTCTACCACTGGGTCGACGGCCAGACGTCCTGCTACAACGGCTGCGGCTTCGTGCCCGTCTCCAAGACCATCACCGCCGGCATGCCCCTCCAGGCCGGCCGCAAGGCCGACTTCGCCATCCGCAACATCGACGGCGACTGGTGGATCCTGTACAACCACACCAAGGTCGGCTACTTCCCCGGCTCCCTGTGGAACGGCACCTACCAGCGCGCGCAGGTCGTGACCGCGTTCGGTGAGGTGGCCGAGAACGAGACCGACAGCCCCTCGTGCACCGATATGGGCAACGGACGGCCGGGCAGTGATCAGCACGCCTCGTCGATCGGCGACTTCCGCCTGTACGCCGCCGCCGACAAGCCGCAACTGACCGTCACCGCCAGCAGCCCGCAGTACTACGGTTACGGCAAGGTCAAGAGGAACTCGTTCCGCCTGGGCGGTCCCGGCACCGGCGCCTGCTGACCGGGTCCCGGGAGATCACCGCGAAGTCGCCGCCCGGACGGCGCCGGCCCGGGGGGTGAGGACCGTACGGTCGAAGGGCCCGCCGTGCGCCGCGGCATGGGCGACAGCGTCGTTGACGTCGTCCAGCGCGAACGTCCTCACCCGCTCGGCGGCCAGGTCCAGTGCGCCCGATGCGGCGATCCGCAGGAGGCCGACATTCGCCGCCCGCGGATACAGCCACTGCCCGCGCACGGTGATCGAGTTGCGCATGATCCACGGGTACGGGAGCGCCAGGTCGTCGCCGCCGAGCATGCCGACGCCGCCCATGAGGGCGACACGGCCGTACTCGCGCACGGTCATGGCGGCCGCGCGCGTGGCCGAACTCGGCGCGCTCGGCGGGAGCAGATCGATCACCAGGTCGACCGGGCCGTCGGCAGCGTCCGACATCGCCGCGCGGTCGGCCGCCTCGTCGCCGGACAACTCGACCGTGCGTACCCGTGGGCCGAACCGGTCGGCGAGCAGGTCGAGCACCGCCCGGTTGCGGCCCGGCGCGACGACCCGGCCCGCCCCCATCGCGAGCGCGGCCGCGACCGCGCTGCTGCCGAAGTTGCCGGTCGACCCGCTGACGAGCACCGTCTCTCCGGCCTCCAGGCGGCCGGCGAGCAGCCCGCCGTAGGGGACCCCGTACACGGCGAGTGCGGCCCAGCGCGCCGGGTCGTCCCCGGCTGCGGCGGGCAGGGGGAAAACGTTCTCTGTGGGGACACGCATGGACTCGGCGAACGAGCCGTCGTGCAGGTGCCGGGCGAGCCTCGCCCCGCCCTCGCCGCGCGAGCTCCAGCCCTGGAGCGTGATGTCGGGCGTCAGCGCGTCGTCCCTCGAACGTACCGTCGAGTCGCACCACACCAGGTCGCCGGGGCGCAGCCGGGTGGCGTCCGGGCCGATGCCGACGACCCGGCACACCCCGCCCATGCCGGGCACGACGGGAGGCACGAGGGGATAGTTCCGCTCGCCGCCGAAGATCTCGGCCGCATACGGGAGCACGCAGGTGGCGAGCACCTCGACGAGCACCTCGCCGCCCCCCGCCTCGGGTACCGGCACCTCCCGCACCTCGAGCGGTGCACCGAACTTCGCGAGAACTGCTGCGCGCACGTGGAGACCTCCGTCTTGTTCCGTGTTTCCGAGGTCAACGCTACGAGCGCGACAGCCATGCGGGAAGCGAGCATCCGGCATCCCCGGTATGCTCACATCGCATGGAGATCTCCAGTGAGGGACTGCGCGCCCTGCGGCAGATCGCGGAGTCCGGCAGCTTCACCGCGGCTGCCGCCAGGCTCGGCTACACCCAGTCGGCGATCTCACGCCAGGCCGCCGCTCTCGAACGCAGCGCGGGCGCGGCCCTGTTCGAACGGCGGCCCGACGGGGTGCGGCTGACCCCCGCCGGCCTCGTGCTGCTGCGGCACGCCTGCACGATCCTGGACTCCGTCGCGGCCGCCGAGCGTGATCTCTCCGGCACGGCCCCGCGCACCGAACTGGTACGGCTGGGCATGTTCCTGAGCGCGGGCGCCGTGCTCCTGCCCGCCGCGCTCGGACACCTCGCACAGGCGTCCCCCGAGGTCACGGTCGAGACGACCGAGGGCACCACCCCCCGCCTCATCCGTGCACTGCGCGCCGGTTCGATCGATCTCGCGGTGCTGACGTCGAGGCCGCCCCACCGGCCGTCCGACGGCGAGTCGCCGCGCCTGCACATGGAGACTGTCGAGGACACCGAACTGGTCGTGGCCGCACCCGCGGCCGGTGTGTTCGCGGGCCGCACCTCGGTACACGTCGACGAGCTGGTCGACGCCGACTGGATCGCCACCGCCTCGTCGCGTTCCGAGCCGCTGCTCGGCGTCTGGCCGGGCCTGCCGGGGCGTCCGCACATCGCCCACTCCGCCCGCGACTGGCTGACGAAGCTGCGACTGGTCGCGGGCGGCTTCGGCGTGACGACGGTGCCGTCGGGGATGTCGTCCGTGCTGCCGCCCGGGGTGGCCCTGCTGCATGTCGATGGCGTGCCCCCCGAGGTCCGCAGGGTCCTCGTCGCACGCCTGCCCGGCCACCCCACGCCCGCGGTCACGGCGGTCACACGGGCGATCGCCTCGGGCACATGACGCTACGCCGAGGGCTCCGGCGAACCGCGCGGTGATCCACCTGGGGGCCGCGAAGGCGGTGCCCACGACGCCCCAGGCACCCGCGTCGAGGGCTTCTCGGGCCTGCGCCGGGGTGTGGATGCGGCGTTCGGCGAAGACGGGGACGGCGAGGACGGCGACCAGTCCGATGTCCGCGCGCTCAAGCGCAATCGGCGCAAGGATGCCCGGTACGCCACGCAGCGCAACCACATCATCGCCAAGAAGCTCATCGCCCTCGCCCGGTATCCGGCGGCGGGTTGCGGCCGACAAGAACCAGCGGGCACGGCGGCGCTCCTGGGCATTCGCCCAACTCGGAACGTTCATCGAGTACCCGAGGACAACGCCCGCGCCGACGGGCGAGCGTGGGCGGAATGCAGCAGGAGAGACTGTGGGACAGCGATGCCGCCCGCCGCCACGACACGCCGGGGACCGGCATGTTCGCCCCCGAGGTCCTGGGGCCGACCGCGGACGTGTCACCGGCATCGAACGGTCACTGCCGATGGTGGAGCGCTCCGCACCAAGGTCGACGAGGCCACGATCCCCGTGGTCATGGGCGACATGGCCACCAGCGCCGCACCCGGCACGTACACGCTGGTCCACCTCGTCCACAACACGATCGCCAACCTGCTCACCCAGGACGAGCAGGTCCAGTGCTTCAGGAACGCGGCAAGGCACCTGGAGCCCGGAGGGCGGTTCGCAATCGTGCTCTGGGTACCCGAGCTCGATCGCTCCCACCCGGCAGGGCCGCCACCTGGCCGTCCGAACTCGACCTCATGGCCCGGCCGGCCGGATCCGAGCTGGAAAGCAGGCACGCGGACTGGACCGGCGCCCCGTTCACCGCGGACTCGCGCTCACACATCTCCGTCCACCGGATCCCCCGTACGCGCCGACCACATGACGACGGCTCGCGCCTCGTGACGACCAGTGGGCTCCCGCCGCTGCCACGAGGCGCGCTCCCGCTCAGGCCGTCAATTCCTCCCGCGCGCCCACGGGGCCCCTTCCTTCTTCGCCGGATCGGGCACCAGCGACCAGACCGCGGCGCCGGCGTATCCGCGTCCCGCGCCGCCACCGCCGGCCGCGAACGGCCGGTGACCCGGGTGCGAACGCTGGAACCCGATCGTGTACGTCCGCAGGACCGAACCGTTGGCCGAGGTCACCGTGATGGTGCGGGTGGTGAAGCGGTGCGCGGACGACGTGAGCACGGAGCTGCCGTCCGTGACCTTCACCCGGGCGCCGGGCTCGGCAGCCACCGCGGAGACGGCCGGGATCCTCCGGTTGTTCGGCCAGTCGACCACGTACGTGGACACGTCCGGATCGAACCCGTCGATCGCGGTGCCTCCCACAGTGATGGCGCGGGCGTCGGCGACACTGGCCCTGGTGGCGTCGGCGAAGTTCGTCACCGTGACCGACCCGTCGGCGCCCACGGCCACGTGCGCCGCCATCGCGGCCGCCAGGTTGACCCGCTGCCAGCTCGCTCCACCGTCCGCCGTTGCGTCGAGCGGGTAACCCGAGTCCGTCGCGGTCTGCCGGATGATCTCGGTGCGCTGCTCGTCGGTGAGATCGGGGAAGGCCGTGACCAGCAGCGCCGCCGCGTCGGACGGCGCCTTGAGGGCCTGCCCCGCCTTTCCCACCTGAGGGAAGCCGTACGTCAGACGCCGCGTGTACAGATCGACGTCCTGGGCGGTGCTCAGGCCGTCGTACGAGTCGCCCTCGCAGGCCGTCAGCGTGTCGCCGTACCCCTCCTTCTCGCACTGCGCGAGCAGCACGTTCTCCATCTCCGTGTGTGCCTGCGTCAGCAGCTTGGCGAAGCCGGGGTCCGCCCACCGGTGTGCCACGGTGGCCTGCCCGGTGATGCGCCCGCCCATGACGTCGATCGGGTAGTGGAACCCGAGGATGATGCGGTTGTTCCCGTACTCCGAGGTGCGCGCGAGAATGGAAGGGGCCAGCTCCGGCAGGAGTGTGGCCATGATGGTTCCCGCTTCGTACCCGCTGTAGGTGTGGCCGCTCGGGTACGAACCACTGGTGGCGAGCGAGGCGTACGAGCCGTCCTGAGACTCGTAGACGGCGCCGCCGTCGCCGGCGAACCCGAGCCGCACGTACGGGCGCAGGTAGTCGTAGTGGTCCTTCGCCGCGTCGTGTGTGTCGAGGTTCTTCGTGACGCGGGAGAACAGCGCGCTGGTCTTCGGCAGATCACCGCCGTTCAGGGCGTCCTGGTAGATCTTGCCGAGCCGGGACCCGAGGCCGTCGGCCATCGTGACCGTGGCGCTGTGCGTGGCGTCCGTCTCTGCCCTGTCCACGTCCTTCTGCGTCGCCGCGTTGTTGATGCGCACGGCGATCTTGTCGTTCTCGGCGGTGAGCGGGGCGCCCACGGGCACCTTGGTGTTGGCGCCCAGGATGCCGGTGTGCAGGTCGTCGATGCCGCTGAGCAAGTCGTCGAAGTAGTCGGTCCCGTCACCGGTCGCCGGCCACGCGTCCGACGCGTACTTCGCGTTCAGCGTGTCGTCGGGGAACGGGGACGGCACGTACGAGGACGGGTCGGAGCCACCGGACGACGACGTCGCCACGGTGCCGGCGCCGTCCGAGGTCCCGGCCAGGGTGAGGGCGCTCACGGTCGCCGTGTGCGTCCTCGCCTTGCCGGTGGTGGTCAGCAGTGCCGTGTCCGCCGTGGCGGGGACGTGTGCGGTGGTTCCGTCGTCGAGGGCAACGGTGTACCCGATGACGGGGAACCCGCCGTCGCCGCCCGCCCGCCAGTCCACCCTGACCTGCTTGCCGTCGGTGATCACGCCCGTCACGTCCGGCCTCTGCGGCCTGGCGCCGCCGGTCACCACGGGCGCCGTGGCGGCGGTCGGGCTCGACGCGCCGACGCCGTTCACCGCCTGGACGCGCGCTGTGTACGACCTGCCGGCCGGAAGACCGGTGAACGTCGTGCTCCGGCTGCCGGGATCGGCGATCCCGACCCGGTGGCCGTCGTCGAGGGCGACCCTGTACCCGGTGACGGCGGAGCCTCCGGTGTCACCGGGCGCCGACCAGGCGACAGTCAGGCTCGCACCTGACGCGGTCGCCGACACGGCACCGGGCGCGGCGGGCACCGCCTTGGGCTTCGTGGTGAGGGCGGACATCGCATGGTCGAGGGACTCGTACCGCGCGGTGAGGTCCTCGTCCGTCGCCGAGTCGTCCGCGACGGCCGCCTTCGCCGACGCGAGCGCCCCGGTGAACGCCTTCCACGAGGCGTCCGTGTAGC
Organism: Streptomyces sp. NRRL F-5126; assembly: GCF_000721265.1. Lineage (GTDB taxonomy): Bacteria > Actinomycetota > Actinomycetes > Streptomycetales > Streptomycetaceae > Streptomyces. Next base: position 612,405 of record NZ_JOFZ01000004.1, read on the forward strand.
GGGCGTCGTCGAGGGCCGAAGCCGTCGCGACCAGGTCCTCGAGCTTCAGCCTCGGAAGGGGCACCAGCTGGCCGGCGGCGAGGGTGAGGCTGCGGGTCCGGGTGTCGACCTCGAGCTGGGTCGCGTCGTCGGCATCGGCGAGGGCACGTGCGGCGGCGAGTTCGCGCTGGTACACACCGAAGTCGATCGTGTCGTACCGCGCCTTGTCGCCGGAGAGTCCCTCGTACTGGGCGATCGCCTTCCGCAGGGCCGTCTTGTCCGTGGCGGGGGGCGCCACGACGTGACTGAAGGTGATACGGCCGAGGTTCGCGACGTACGGGTGCGAGGCGTCCGCGTTCGTCGTCAGCCGCAGGTGGACGCTGTGCGTGCCCGTGATCGCCTTGGGCAGTGTCAGGCTCGTCGTGCCCCCGGACGACCACGCGCTTCCCGTCACCGGCAGCGGGACCGTCGCATCGGGCGACCCGGGGTCGGCCGGGTCGAAGGAGTCCAGGTAGATCTGGACGGCGGAACCGGTGCCGCAGCGGGCCGAGTTGTTGACGTAGGTGAGTGTGACGGTGTTCTTCGGCGCGTCGCCGAAGCCGATGTCCCCGTAGTCGAGCCAGGCCCCGTCGTACGTCCCGCCGAGGTCGGTGGCGGAACCCGCGTCGCTCCAGCCGGCCGGCTCGCTCTTGAGCCCACCGCCGCTGTTCGAGCGGAAAGCCGTGGCATCGAACACCGTCGGAGTGTCGGCGCTCTTCGTCAGCTTCAGCGAGTAGACGTTGCCCACGTAGGGCTGGGAGGACGTCTGGGTGGACGAGACGAAGTCCGCGTACACGTCCTGGACGCCGGCGAAGACACCGCTGTCGAGGTGCACCGTCGCGGTGGCGACGGTTCCCCAGCCCGAACCGGTGTAGTCGAGCGGGATGTCGACGCTCTTCGGGCCGTCCTTCGAGCCGAGGTGCAGTTCGATGTGCGAGTCCGACGCCGCGCGCGACTGCGGCTTGTCATAGCTGACGGTCACGGTGTCGGCGCCGTCGCCGAGGTCGGTGCCGTGCCACTCGGCCCAGGCGCCGTTCGTCACGTTCTCGAAGATGCCGTTCGACAGGTTGAGCGGGAGCGAACCGCCCCCGGTGGCCGCGGCGTTCGCCGCGGTCAGCGTGGCGAGCGTGGTCGTGGGGGAGGAGGAGACCTCGTTCGGCGAGAACTGGTACCAGTCGAAGTTCGACACCCACTGCTGACCGGTGGGGGCGTGGAAGACGAAGGTGGCACCCGAAGCGTCCAGCAGGGCCTGCGGATCGGTGACGGCCGCCTGCACGGTGGCGTAGTACTGCCAGCCTCCGGTGCCGGGCAGCGAGACGGTCGCGACCACGGGGCCGTCGGCGTCGCCCGCGTGAACGTCGACACTGCTCGGCTTCGCCGTCGCCGCTTGCGAGTTGGCGTAACGGACCGAGATGCTGTGCGGGGCCACGCCGCCGAAGTCCAGCTTGGCGAACCGCTCCCACGCCCCCTCCGTGACGCCGCCGAGGTCGCCGTCCGACTGGTAGGCCTCATGGACGAGGCTGGGGCCGTGCTCCTGGTCGGGGCTTTCCGCCTGCAGGACGGCGTAGCCGCCCTCGGCGATCGTGAGCGCGTCGATGGCCGACCGCAGTGCGTCGTGCGCGGCCATGATCGTCCCGGTCGCGGAGCCGCTGTCCGCGAGGACGGTCCGCCCGCGCTCCAGCGCCGACCGGAACAGGCTGTACGAGCCGTCGGAGTAGTTGCCGCTGCGCACAAGGGACGCCTGGTCGACGAGCGACTTGAGATCCCCCCGCTGTGCGGCGGCCGCGGAGATGACGAGTGGATCGGTCACCGATATGCCGGTGCCGTGCACCGAGGAGGCCGGCACTCCGTGGGCGAAGGCCCTGTCGCTGAACGTGATGCCGAACCGGGCGTCGACCTTCGTGGTGCCGGTGAGCGACAGCGTCGCCGTGCGCGAGCCGGTGACGCGGATATCGGCGGTGACGCCGTCCGGGAGCCCGGTCACGGCAGCCGCGCCGGTCTTGGTGAGGCTGGTCCTCTTGTGCGCGGCGAACCTCGCCCGTCCGGACAGGGCGAGCTTGACACTGCCGTGGACGGCGCCGTCCGCGGCGGCGTCGACGGTCGCGGGACGGGCGGAGAGTATGGTGCCGCCCCTGCCGGGCCCGGTGCCGCTGCCTCCCGTGTCACCCCCGTCCGTGTTCAGCGAGTACGCGGGCTTCGTGTGAACGCCCCACCTGGACGGCTTGGAGCCCATGGTGAACTTCAGCGTCCCGCCGGAGATGATCTGCGAGTAGTCCAGCCACGTGTTCGTGAACCGCGAGCCGTTGAGCGTCGCGCTCTGCACGTAGTAGTCGTCAGCCGACACGCCGTCGGCCTTCACCGTGAACTTCGTGCCGTTCGCGTACGTGATCGTCGTGGAGTCGAAGAACGGGCTGCCGATCTGGAACTGGCTGGATCCTGCCGTGACAGGGAACAGTCCAAGGGCGGCCGCCACGAACATCGTCGACATGGTGCCGGCGTCGTTGTCCATCGTGGGCAGGAAGCCGTGCGGTGAGAGCTTGTAGACCCGCGTCTTCACCGGCGGGGTGAACTCACCGTGGCCGCTGGGGGCCTCGTTCGTGGAACCGGTCGCGATGTAGCGGTTCCAGGTCGTGCCGGTGTAGATGGCGCGCACCCACTTCTGCGTCAGGCTCGGCTCGCCGACGTAGTTGAAGAGGTAGGGCGCCTGCAGGTCGATCTCGTTGGCGTTGGAGTGCAGCATGGTGGAGCCGTCGTCGGCGCCCGAGTCCTCGCCGAACATGTGCTCGACAGCGGCTCTGCCGGCCTTCTCGCCGCCCATGGCCTGCACGAGGCCGCCCATGTCGTACGCGTCGTACCAGTTGTACTGCCACAGCGTGCCCTGGTAGAGGCCCGCCGCCTCGAACTGCTCGTAGTCGGCGCTCTGCCAGTCGCCGCCCGCGGCGCGCGGGGTGAGCACACCGACCTTGGTGCCGTTCGGCGCTGTCCAGGCGCCGGCCTTGACGAGATTGTCGATGGCCATCGTCGACTGGCTGCGCAGCTTCTTCGCGTCCGCGTCCTTGCCGAGCGCGCCGGCGATGACGGACAGCGCCCACTGATCGTAGCCGCGCTGGACGGTCGTACCGGGGTCACCCGCGACATATCCTTGCCGCAGCTGCGTACCCGTGTAGTAGCCGACGTACGACTTCAGCGCCGGGTAGGCCTCGTCGAGCCGGTCGAACTTCTTGTAGCCCTTGGACAGCGCGTCGGCGATCACCACGGCCGAGCGCTCCCAGCGCACGGTCGGCACCGAGTGGGTGAGGCTGCCGAGGCTCTTGCCAGCGGTGTGGGCGTCGGCGAAGAGGATGACGGCCGACTGCACCATGTCCCGGTAGGTGGCCGGGTCGATGTACGCCTCGACGGAGTACTTGCGGAAGTCGTCCCAGGTGGACCAGCCGTCGTAGTACGTGAAGCCGTTCGCCTTGTGCACCGCCCCGTCCACGCCCCGGTACGTTCCGCTGGTGCTGGTGGCGTTCACCGGCAGGCCGTACATGCGGTACAGATGCGTGTAGAACTCCTTGGTGAGCGTCGAGCCGGGGTCGGACTTCGCGGAGGACTTCACGGCGACGGCGCCGAGCGTGCGGTTCCAGTCGGCCTTCGTCTGTGCGCGCGCCTCGTCGAAGGTGAGGTTGCCGACCTCGCTGTGCTGATCCTTCACGGCCTGCTCGGCGCTGATCGGCGACAGCGTGACACGCAGTTCGATGTCGTCCCCGCCGGTCTTGCCGAAGCCGAGGACGGCGCCGGTGTCCCTGCCGTCCTGCGCGGCGGCGTCGCTCAGCCTGCCGTCGTCGCCCCAACTGCGCAGGGAGGTGACGGGGGCGTTGGTGGTGGCGGCGTAGTACAGCCGGTACGAGGCGCCGTTGAACGACCCCGCGACGAGCCCGGTGATCGACGTGGTTCCGTCGGGGAGCGTCGTCGCCTTCATGGTCGAGCGGGTGCGGCTGGTGTAGTTGTTCGCGAGGTCGAGGACGAGCTCGGGATCCGACCCGGCGGGGAAGCTGTACCGTTCGAGGGCCGTACGCGTCGTCGCCGTCATCTCGGCGTCGATGGTCCCCGAAGCCGGCTTCACCGACGATCCGGAGCCGGCCAGAGCCCCCAGGCCCACCTGGTAGTAGCCGGGCGTCGCGGTCTCGTCGTCGTGGCTGTACGAGTGCGCGTAACTGCCGGTCGCGGGGCGGCTGTCGTACCGCACGGATGTCGGCACGACCAGCAGGTCCCCGCCGCCCCCCGAGCCGCCGACACCGTCGAGGTCCGTGGCGGTGAACCCGGCGATGTGGTCCTCGTCGTAGTCGTACCCGGAGTGGTTGCGGCCCGGCGTGGTCATCGGGTTGACCTTGGCCAGACTGTGCGGCGCCTCGGCGCCCGGCAGGTCGTTGCCGTCGTCACCGGCTGTCGACACGAACGGGTCGACGAGCTTCGTCCAGTCGGTGCCGCCGGAAGCCCCCGCAGACCCCGACGCCGCGGCCGCGACGGGCGCCGCCACGGCGGTGCCGCCCCCTGCCAGCACGGCGAGGCCGAGCGCCCCCGCCAGGAGAGCGGCGACGAGTGCGCGCAGTGATCGGCGGCGCCGGCGGGTGGGTCTCGCGAAAAACGGACGTGGGAAGGGGGCTTGGGGTCTTGTGGGCACGGCACCTCTCCAGCGTTCGCGGTACACGCACGCGTTCCGGCCCGCCGGAAGGACAACGTTGTCAACGATGCAAGATCCGGAACGCACGCACTCGGGGACGACGGTAGCGGACACGGCCTGAATTGCACACAGTACGGCCACAACTGACCGGCCGGCAGGCATGCCCAGGCAGCCTCGGCCGTGACCGTCACCCGCCGATTCCCTACGCGCGGCGTGCGATGGTGATGATCTCCTCGCTCGTGGAGGTGACGGGCCCACGTCCCCAGTCCCCGTATCTGGCCTCGACCGTGAAGCCGGCCTCGGCGAGGAACGCGTCGAGGCCGGCGGCGTCCAGGAAGCGCAGGCTCGCGCGGTCGACGCGGACTACGGCCCCGCCGGGCTCCGCGGTCGTTCCCGTGAACGTGACGACATCTTCACGGACGGCCTCCACCTGATGCCAGACCCGCAGCGTCCGGCCGGCCGCGTCGACGACGTCCGATGCGTTCGACGGATTCCAGGCCTCCCAGGCCCGTGCCTGTGGGTGACGGGTCTCGAAGGCGAATCTGCCGCCGGCGCGCAATGCCGCGCGGATCGCGGCGAGCGATGAACGTATGTCGTCGTCGGCGATCAGGAACTGGAACGCGTGGCCGGTCATGATCGCGAGCTCGAACTCGGTGTCCCAGCCCATCGACGCCGCCACCCCGTTGACCCATTCGACATCCGCGCGGCGCCGCGCACGCGCGAGGGCGGCGCAGTCCGGATCGAGGCCGGCGAGGCGTCCATGATGCCCGTGCGCGCGCGCCCAGTGCAGCATCGCCCCTGTGCCGCAACCGACGTCGAGGACCGACTCGGCGTCTGTCAGCAAACCGGCATAGAACGCGTCTCCTGGCCAACGGTCAGGGTCCCACGGATCGAGCAGGTCATAGAGCGCGGCGGCGTCGGAGTCCGAGTACACCGCGCCAGTGTCCACAACCTCGTGACGGCCGCCAAGCGGATTTCGGCGGAGCCCTTCGGCCGGTCTTCATGGCCTGCCGCGCCTGGTGAGCGGCAACCAGGCGGCCCTCTTTCCACGCTGGGTGCCATGACCTTCCCTCCAGAACGCACCACGTACTACTGGCACACCCGGACCAGGATCCCGGCGTAGCCGACGGCTCGACGAAGCGGGCCCTGACACTACGAGGACGGTGGCGGCCGTCTCGGTCGAACGGACCGCGACGGGAAAGGGGCCCGCGCCCCTCACCACAGCCTCCGCTCCGGTCCGCACCTCGGCGCCCTCGACGAGTGAAAGAGACGACACGATGCATCTCGTGACCTACCTGGACTTCCAGCACACCAGTGCAGCCACCTCGCGCAGCGGCCTCATGGTCATCTCCGGGGCCGCACCGCCGACGCCGACCTCCACTGGGCCAGGGCGTGCGTCGCCCGCCAGTGCTCCGCCCACTCCGCGTCGCTCGACCCCGTCCTGGCGCACCTCGAATCGCCGGACGAGCCCGTGCCCGAGCGCTTCCACGCCCAAGGCGTCCGCCGCGCACACGCATGAAGGCAGCCGCGCCGCGGACCCTGTTCGTATCAACCTGACGGGCCGGACCGCACGGCGCCGGTATGGTTCACGACGCCCACTGAAAGCGAGCACGCGCCATGTCCACACGTGTTCCGCGCAGCGGCGTCCCCTCGCTGCGAAGCAGGGCCGAAGCCTGCCCGCCGTGGCAGGTGGGAGGTGTGCCGTCCGCGTACACGACGCGCCACCACGGCACGTCGTCGCCGAGCAGACCCATGGCCCGCCCCGCCTGGCGTGCACCGACACCGGCCTGTCGGCCGACGTCGCCGTAAGAGGCCACGGCACCCGCGGGTATCGCGCAGACCGCATCCCGGACGTCGTCGACGTAGCTCATGGAACAACTCCCGAAAGCGCGGCCAATGACCTAGGCCTTCGCGAGGGCACCCCCCTTGTGCATCGCGATGTGGTCGGTCTTGTCGCTCTTGATCTCGTACTGCGGATCGTCCGGTGAGCAGTGGCGCGTGTAGCCCTTGAACGTCACATCGTGCGTGTGCTTCTTCACGATGACGCCTTCCACGTGACCGGCCTCGGAATTCCAGCGCACGTGGTCACCCGCGGAAAACTCCTTCGCCATTCCGGTTCCTCCGTTCTGCTTCCTCAAGCGGCGGCGGGCATCGGGCCGCCCCATGAACGATCCGGGTACCCGGCAACGCGGACGCCGTAACGACCGCCGCCCCGGACTGCGACCCGGCCGGGGCGCCTGTCAGGGTTCCTTGACAGGCGTCACCCTGTCAGGGCACCCTGACACGCATGGGAGCTGAGGACACACCGGCCTCGCTGGCCGGGCAAGTCACCAACAAGGATCCGGCTGTGGGCCTGCAGGCAGTCGTCGCACTGCGCCGTCTTCTGGAAGAACTCGAGCGCGTCCACGTCGACAACGCCCGCGGCCAGGGCTGGTCGTGGCAGAGCATCGCCACGGCGCTGAACGTCAGCAGGCAGTCGGTCCACGAGAAGCACGCAAGCAGGCGCAAAGCCACGGGCAAGGAGGACTAGGGGTGTTCGAGTATTTCACCGACCGCGCGAGGCGCGCCGTGGTGCTGTCCCAGGACGAGGCGATCGCACTGGGACATGACTTCATCGGCACGGAGCACATCCTGCTCGGCCTCATCGGCACCGAGCGGAGCACCGCCGGAGACGTATTGCGGGAGCACGGCGTCGAGTTGACGCGGGCCAGGCAGGAGACCGTGCGGGTCCTGGAGGCTGCCGGCGTCGCAGCCTGCGGCGGCCGACCCGCGAAGGAAGCACTGTCGGCCATCGGTATCGACGTGGACGAGATTCAGCGGCGGGCCGATGCCGCATTCGGCCTCGGCGCCTTCCAGTACCCCAGGCCTGCCTACACGCCGGACGCCAAGAAAGCCCTCGAACACACCCTGCGGGAGGCACGAGCACTGGGCCGCGAGACGTTCGGCACGGAACATGTGCTGCTCGGCCTGCTGGCAGCAGGGGAAGGCCGCGGCCTGGAAGTGCTGGCGGCACTGGGGAAGGACCCTGCCGCCCTGCGCGAGGCGGTACTCGCGCGGGCCGCGGTCAAGGACTCGTAGCCGACGCGCTTGACTCCGGGGTCGGCGTGATCTCGACGAAGGGAATGTGATCGCGGCCGATGGCGTAGTAGTCCTCGGTGCTGCCGTCGGTCTCTATGCCGCAGACAGCCATGAGGCGGCGGGCGGTCCGCGGGTGGAGGGGCGCGTACTCGGCCATGGCGCGTCCGGATTCCTCGGGCGTCATGGGCCGGGCGACGGCCTTGGTGCGGTGTCGTCCGACCTGGATCGTGACGTGCGGTGTGTGCTGGATGTTGCGGTACCACTGCGAGGTGGGCCCGAAGCCGGAGGCCAGGTGGTAGGCGCCGGTCCCCGGGACGCGGCCGGTGATCTCCACGACGACCTGGCGGGGCAGCCCACTGCTGCGGCCGGTGTGCGTCAGCAACATGAGGCGGCTGCCCGTGACAGCGCCCAGGTGCCAGCGGTACAGGTGGATCGGGGCACGCGCGATCAGGCGGCGCCAGCCGGTCGGTGACGGGGTGGCTCTTACCTTGCGCGGCATCACGGCCCCTTCTGCGCCTGGAGTGTGTTCTCGCGATGACGCTCCGGCAGCGCATGCCGCTGAACGCCCATCGCCACCAAAGACGGCCCACCCATCCTTGCACAAGGCAAGAGAACCGGGCGGAGTTTCAGCGAACGGGCGGCTCGGCGCCGGCGAGGCGTGCCGACAGCCGGTGTGCGGCGCCGACGACCGCCTCCGCGGTCCCCAGCACTGCCTGTGGCGGTAGCCGGAAGACCGGCGCGGACACGTTCATCGCGGCAACCACGCGGCCGCGGTGGTCGTACACCGGCGCCGCAACCGCGATGAGCCCCGGTTCCATCTCCTCGATGGCCAGCGCGTACCCGTGTTCGCGTTCCCGGCGCAGCCGCTCCAGCACGGCCGCCACCTCGCGAGGAGCCGCGTTGGTGCCGGGCATCAGTGCCTCGCCCTCGGTGGCCAGGAGCGCCGCCACCTCCTCGTCCGGCCGATCGAACAGCAGGGCCCGGCCGGCAGAGGTGCAGTTCAAAGGCGAGGTGCGGCCGATCCACTCGTGCGCCTGGAGCGTGCGCGAGGTGCGCTCGGTCAGCACGGTCACCACGCCGTGCCCGGACAGCACCGTCAGATAGGCCGGCTCGCCGACCCGGTGCACCAGCTCACGCAGCACCGCCGGGGCCTCACGGTGCAGCCTGCTCTCACCGGCCGACGAGGCCAGTGCCAGCAACTGGGGGCCGATGCGGTAGTGCAGGCTGCTCGGATCCCGCTCGGCGAACCCCTCCTGCGCCAGGACTTTCAACGTCCGTGACACCTGGGACTTCTCCCTGCCCACCGCCTGGGCCACGTCCTGGACGCCCATCGGACGCCGGCCGAGGGCACGCAGGATGTCCAGTGCCCGGTGCACGCTGCTGAGGCTCTCGCTACCCATGCGACCACCCTGCCCCACGCGTGCGTATACAGCAACTCACGATGTACCCTGCGCACCCATCCGCCTATCGTCGTGCCGCATGTGCGGTATAGCAGCGATCCACAGCTTTGACGGAAACATCGGCACCGTGTGCGCCACAGCGGACGCGGAGGGCATGCTCGCCCGGCTGGCCCACCGCGGACCCGACGACAAAGGGACACGCACCCTCGGCGAGCACAGCTGGCTGGGTCACCGCAGGCTGTCCATCGTCGACCTGGACGGCGGGCACCAGCCCCTTGGCGAAGCGGCCGACGGCGACTGGTCCCTCGTGTGCAACGGCGAGATCTACAACCACCAGGAACTGCGCGGCCAACTGCCCGCCGGCGCGTTCGGCTCCTGCTGCGACTGTGCGGCCGCCCTCGCGCTGCTGCGCACCGAAGGCGCCGACGGCCTGCGCCGGCTCCGGGGGATGTGGGCGTTGTGTGCGGCCACGCGCGACGGCCGCTTCGTCGCCGCCCGCGACCCGGTCGGCATCAAGCCCTTGTACTGGGCGCGCACGGACACCGCCGTGTACTTCGCCTCCGAGCTGCGCGCCTTCCCCGTCGGTGTGCAGGGGCGCGCCGAGGCCTTCCCGCCCGGCTACCGGTGGACTCCGGAGGGGGGTCTGCGCCGTTTCGCCGACGCGATCCCCGCACCCTCGCCGTCACAAAACTGGAACGGCGCATCGCGGCAGGACGTCGAGAAGGCCACCTTCGACTGCGTCGCGGACTCGGTTCGGCGGCATCTGATGGCGGACGTAGAGGTCGGCGTGTTTCTCTCCGGCGGCCTCGACTCCGGCATCGTCGCCGCCGTCGCCGCGAAGGAGTATGCCCGTCAGGGGCGCCGGCTTCAGACCTTCGCGGTGGGAACACCGGACTCGCCGGACCTGCTGGCCGCACGGGAGACTGCCGCGTTCCTCGGCACCGAGCACCGAGAGGCGCTGCTGGACGCCCGCGCGGCGCACGAGGCCCTCGGCGAGGTGGTCGCCTGCGTGGAGTCCTTCGACGCCAGCCTCATCCGCAGCGCGGTGCCCAACTGGTTTCTGTCCGCGCTCGCCGCACAGCACGTCAAGTCGGTGCTCACCGGCGAGGGCGCGGACGAGCTGTTCGCCGGCTACGGCTACTACCACCGGCAGCACGCCGCCCCCGAGGACCTGGACGCGGAACTGCGCCGGACCATCACATCGCTGCACGGCCTCAACCTGCAACGCTGCGACCGAGTCACCATGGCCCACGGCCTGGAGGCCCGCGTGCCCTTCCTCGACCGCGAGGTCATCGGCCACGCGATGTCGCTGCCCGCCGACATGAAGACCCTGGAGGAGGACGGCATGGAGAAGGGCCACTTGCGCCGCGCCTTCGCGGGTTGGTTGCCGCACCACCTGCTGTGGCGGCGCAAGGAGCAGTTCGGCACGGGCAGCGGAGCACAGAGCGTGCTGAGCAAGATCTGGGACAGCCGCATCACCCAGCACGAGTACGCCGCGGCGCTTGCCCAGAAGGGTGTGCCGCAGCTGCGCAGCAAGGAGGAACTCGGCTACTACCGCGCCTTTCGCGCCGCGCTGCCGGGCGTGCGCCCCGCCGCTGTCCTCACCCGCTTCGCGACGGGGTGAGCCGCTGTGGTCCGGAGTTGCGCCCAGGCAGGTGGTGTAAGGGTTCGACCCGGCAGCACTGCCGCACTCGCCCCCACGTCATGAACGGGCATGGGGCATCCGGGCATCCCCATCGCCCGCAACCTGCGGAGCCGGGCCCCGAAACCAGCCCAGCCCTGGGTGGTAACCCCGGCCGCACCGCCGTCCTGGCCGAGCAGAACGATGAGTGGAGCGAGTGTGGAAGGCAGTGTGAACGTAGACACGTGACCGCAGGAGGTGCGTCGCCGTGTTCCGTCCCGACCGTCGAGATCTTGGCTGCTGCTTCGTCTCGGGTGGTTCGGCGGTGGGGGCCTGAAGGGCACGTCCACGTTCATGAGTCCCACGAGTACGACCCCGGTGAGGAGAGCGCAATCTCGTCCGGGCCCGCAGAGATGGTCAGCGGGGCCGGGGCCGGCGCGGCGGGCGTGATGGCGGGCGCTGCCGCCGTCCATGTCCCGCACGGCTTCTTCGGCTGCGCCGGCGGTTGCGAACTGCCCATGGCCTAGGGGTCGCCGCCATCGGTCTCGGCCTTGCAGGATCTGGGCGGCTCTCTTTGGATCATGTGTGCGGCTACCGCCTGGACCGCACCTGGATCGTGCTCTTCAAACCGCTGGGCGAACCACAGATCGAGAAGACCGTGGAGCTGTACGACCCCGGTTACAGCGCCCGGCCGCTACGGCGCTTCATCTCCCACGACGTCGGCGCGGCGGTCAGGAGTCGGGTCCAAGTACACCCGTTTGATGGCCGGCAGCAAGGTTCGCAGCCGCTCTTCGGCCTCCTCACAGGCCAGTTCGACCTGGTGGGCTGTCGAGACATTGCGAAAGTCGACCTTCGCGGCGACGAGGACTTCGTTCGGCCCCTGCATCAGGGTGGTCAGTTTCAGTACGCCTTTGACCTCGTCAACGGCCATCAACTCCTCGCGGACCGCGTCCCTCATCTGCTGCGGCAAGGCGCGGCCGATGAGGAGATCGGCGTTGGATCGGCCCAATACCCAGGCCACGAAGACGAGCAGCAGCCCGATGAGGACCGAGGCGATGCCGTCCCAGACGCCGGACCCGCTCAACTGCCCGCCCAGAACGCCCAGCGCAGCCAGCACCAGCCCGACAAGGGCCGCCCCGTCCTCCATGAAGACCGCTTTGACCGCGGTGTCGGGCGTGTGGCGCAGGTAGTGCAGGAACGGCATCCGGGAATGCCGGGCCTCGCCCGAGCTCTGCTTGAGCGCGGTCCGGAACGACCAGCCCTCCAGGAGGAACGCCGCACCGAGCACGATGTAGGAGACCAACGCCTTGGTAGGGCTCTCGCTGTGCACCAGCGCCCGGGTCCCATCGTAGACGGCGAACACACCGCCTCCCACGAATGTGGCCACCGACGCCAGCAGCGCCCAGACGTACCGTGCTGGGCCGTAGCCGAGCGGGTGCTCCTCGTCCGCCGGTTTCCTGCTGCGTTTCAGCGCGGTCAGCAACAGCAGCTCGGTGACCGTGTCGGCAAGCGAATGCGCAGCCTCGGAGATCATGGCACTGGATCCACTGAGGATACCGGCGGCCGCCTTGGCCAGGGCGATCCCGAAATTGGCGGATGCGGCAACGATGACGGTGAAGGTGGACTCACCGCCAGGCGAAGTACCTCTTCGAACCGGCCCCGGTCCCGAATAAGGACGAGGTGGCTCCGCTTCCCGCTGCGCGCCCATGACGCTGAGTATGCCTTCTCGCCCGGTAACGCGCCCGAAGCGACCCGCCGTCACGGGCCTGCCTTCACCGCGACACCTGCGGCATAGAATCCGATCGGCCCACAGCAGTACGGCACAAGATGACCGGTGGGACCGCATGCGGAGCCCCTACGGTGCCACCGGCACCCGCGCCGACCAGGGCTGTCATCATGAAGTCCGCCGCCACGGCCCCTCCCAGTCTTCAACCGGCGTCACTGGCAGACCGCGTCGGGCCCGTTCGCACCGGACAGCTTCCAGCGCCCGATGCCCCGTTCCTGCTCCTCGATACTCACGGATTCCCACGCCGCTCAAAGCACAGGTCCATGCGTTGGGCACGCAGCCGGCCGGCGGCAAACCGCTTCGACATGAGGCTTCACGGGCCTTGGTGGGACGAGTCACCGCGCTGCCGGCCTTCCTCGCCGCGGTGGTAGAAGAAGGCGCTGAAGATGCCGGCCAGGGTGGTGACCACAGTGATCGCGTAGATGTCGATGACGACGGAGATCGCTTTCCCCGCACCGGTGAGCGGGTTGGTCAGCGAGGACGAGAGCGTCGACATCTGTGCTGTCGTCCAAAACAGCGCATCGCCGAAGTCGTGCACGCCGGTCATCGGCGCATGCCGCTCGGCGTAGTAGATGCCCACGCTTGCGGCCACGTCGACGATCACTGTGAGCAGGAAGGCCTTGACGAGTCTGTCGCGCAAGCTCGCGTGGGTCGGGCTCGCCGCGCGAAGAACGTCCCAGACGTCCTGCGCCAGCGACCTGAGAATACGGTGCACCATCACCGGGCCACTTTCACACTCTCTCCAGGGGCGATGTCGAGGATGCGGCCTGGCCTGCAGGCCGACTGACGCGGTCCACCGGCACGCGGCGGGCCTGCCGGCTTCCTGACGGGCCCGCCGCGTCCCGCGTCGAGGGACGTGTCAGGTGGCGACGAGCAGCGTCTGCGGCGCGGCCGCCTTCATGCGCATGCGCAGCCAGTCGAGTTGGGCCGTGGTCTGTTCGGCGCAACGCAGGCCGACCGCGAGCAGGTCGCGGTCACGAGCGGCCTGGCTCGCCTGGCCGATGAGCGACCAGGTGATGTCGACGAGATTGACGAGCTGGTAGAGGTCCTGCAGATCCCGTAGGAGACCGGCCGGCCCGGAGCGCACCGAGGTCATCCCCTGCGCGTGCAGACGTTCGGGAACCGGCTCGTCAGGCGCCGGGCACCGGGCCAGGATCGGGCCCAGCGCCTCGGCGTGGGCCGCACACTGCTGGGCGAAGGTGCCAGTGGTCCAGTGCACGTCGGCCTCGCCGGTGTGGCCGTAGGAGACCACCCCGAAACTGCCGCCGAGAGCACGCTCACTCTCCTGCTGGAATGCCAGGTAGGTCACGAGATGCATGGCAGGCTCCTCACTCATGGACCAGGTCGTTCATCGGGTGGATCGGCGCGGACGCCGTCGTGGTGGGAGCCGGTGCGGGGCCGTCACCGGCAGCGATCCGCTCGACCGCGACCGCCGCGACCTTGAGCTCGGGCTGCTTGGACACCGGGTCCCAGCCGTTGAGGGTCAACTCGTTCGCAGCGGTGATGTGGTCACCCTAGTGCCATGGAGCGAAGACGACGCCCTCGCGGATATGGCAGATCCGGGCGGGAGCTTCGATCGTGCCGCGCCGTGAGGTGACCCGCACGATGTCACCCTCGTCCACACCCAGCCGCTGCGCGTCGGACTGGGACAGCTCGACCCACATCGCGGGGGCGGCATCGTTGAGCTGCCGGGCGCGCATCGTCTTCGTGCGGGTGTGCCAGTGGTAGACGGTGCGGCCAGTGGTCAACCGCAGCGGGTACGCCTCGTCGGGCTCCTCGAAGGGGTGCTCGTAGGGCACGGTCTTCAGCAGGGCGCGGCCGTCGATGCGGCGTGCCCGGTAGGCGGTCTCACCGACGGGCGCCCCGGTGGACAGGTTGTGCCCGTAGGTCTCGCAGGTCTCTACGGCGGTGTTGAACACCCCCTCGGTGTAGAGCCGTTCGGTGCCCTGTGGTGCGTCGTCCGTGCAGGGCCACTGGATGCCGCCGATGTCGTGGAGCTTCTTGTAGGTCAGGCCCGAGTAGTCGCAGGGCCTCCCGGCGCTGGCGGCCTTCCAGGCCTCGAAGGCTCCTTCGGGTGTGTCCCAGGCCGGCAGCGGGCGGCCGTCCTTGTCGGTGAAGCCCATGCGGCGGGCGTAGTCGGTGAAGATCTCCTGGTCGCCGCGGGCCTGTCCGGGCGGCTCGACGGCTTTCTCCTGCAGGTGGACCGTGCGGTCGACGTTGGTGAAGGTGCCGGTCTTCTCCGCCCACAGCGCCGCCGGCAGTACCACGTCGGCCAGTTCAGCGGTCTCGCTGCGGTATCCGTCGGAGACGACGACGAAGCACTGCTCGCCCGACAGGATGCGGCGGATGCGGGCCAGGTCGGGCATGGAGACCGCCGGGTTGGTGCCCGCGATCCACATGAAGGAGATCGAGCCCTCCTCGGCGAACCGGAAGATGGCGTTGGCGTCGGTGGGGGCGGCCCAGTGCGGGATCACCATCGGGTCGACGTTCCACAGCTCGGCCAGCTCGCGCACGTGCTCGGGGTTGTCCCAGTTGCGGAAGCCCGGCAGAGCGGGCCCGCAGCCGGCCTCACGGTTGTTCTCGGCCGAGGGCTGGCCGTTCATCTGCAGGATGCCGGCACCGGGGCGGCCCAGCATGCCGCGCAGCAGGTGGAGGTTGTTGACCTGGCAGGAGGCGGCGGTGGCCTGATGGGACTGGTAGAAGCCCATCGAGCAGGTGGAGACGACCCGCTTGCTGGTGCCGAAGATCTCCGCTGCCGCCCGGATGTCGCCGGCGGGCACGTCGCAGATGCCGGCGGCCCACTGCGGTGTCGTCTCCCGCGTGAGGCGCTGCAGCTCCTCGAAACCCGCGGTGTGCGCGTCGATGTAGGGGTGGTCCAGCCAGTCGTTCGCGATCAGCTCGTGCACCAGGGCGTTCATCAGGGCAAGGTTGGTGCCGTTGCGGATCGGCAGATGCACGGTGGCCCGTTCGGCGACCTTGGTGCGACGCGGGTCCACGCACACCAGCCGCGGTGGATCGGCGGCCTCGAGACGGTCCAGCATCCGCGTCCACAGCACGCTCTGAGTCTCGGCGACGTTGTGCCCGAACAGGAACAGCGCGTCGCATCCGTCGACGTCGGCGTAGGACCCGGGCTGGCCGTCGGAGCCGAACGATTCCTGGAACGCGGCGGCCGCGGTGGCCGTGCACAGGCGGGTGTTACCGTCCATGTGCGGGGTTCCGATGCCTGCCTTGCCGATCGTGGCCAGGCTGAAGTACTCCTCGATCGTCAGCTGGCCCGAGGTGAAGAACGCGTGGCTCAGCGGGCCCTTGGCATCCAGCAGCGACCGGGAACGCTCCACCACGCGCCCCATGGCGGTCTCCCAGTCGGTCTCCACCAGCCGGCCGTTGTCGCGGATCAGCGGGGTGGTCAGCCGGTCGTGCTGCTGGCCCTGCCACCCGTACAGCCCCTTCGGCCCGAGCCGGCCGTGGTTGATCCGGTCCTCGGCCCGGCCGCGGACCCCGACCATCCGGCCGTCCTTGACCGCGACCTCCAGCCCGCATCCGTTGGAGCACAGCAGGCACGCCCCGCGCACCCACTTCTCCACGTCGGCTTCACCGATCCCGTCGGCCAGGTGCTGGTCCACTCGCTGCGGCCAGGGAGTATCCGCGATATACGGGGTACGAGGCCCCCAGATGTCCGTGATGCGATCGTTGCCCATGTACCGGCGTCCTTTCTGTAGCCGCTGCTGATCGTGGGTGACTTCTCGTGCGTGAGCGCCAGGGCCGCCGGCGGTGCCCAGCGGTCGGCGAGTGGTCCGTGGCTTTACGTAGGCGCTCCTTGCCGCCGGGGGAGTGCAAACGATCTGCCCATGGCGGCGGCTACGGCTACCCATGCGGCGAAGCCGATCCACACCTCGACCCGGGCGATGTCGGTCATGAAGCCGAGTCCGGCCGCCCGCCCGAAGTCGGCGCTCGCGGCCGCGTACATCCCCAGGGGGAAGACCATGCTCCAGAACGTGGGGTGGTAGCCCACCGTCTCGCCCCGCAGGTGGCGCCATACCCCGAAGGCCAGCAGGAGGGGGATCCACCAGGTGCCGAAGGCCCACAGCAGGTACGCGAGACCGGAGATCACGTATCCGGTCACCGCCAGGACGGGCAGGCGTGCGGGCAGCGCCAGGATCGCGGCTGCGGCGAGCACGCTGATGGCCGTGGCCCCCATATAGACCCAGTACGTGGGGCTGAGGGTATGGGGGCTGACGGGGGCATCGAGGAGACGCACGGTCACCAGGCCGACCAGCATCAGGTACAGCACCACTCCGATGCCCCAGAACGCCACGGCCAACGGGGCCAGAGCAGCTGTCAGATCGGGTATGCCCGCGGCGACGACGGCGGTCGCCCCGGCCAGCGACTGAGTGCCCACCACCCACATGAACCAACTGCCATTGGTTCGGGAAAGTACCGCCTCATCACGGTGGCCCATCACCATGGAGCCCGGAACGAAGAGGGTGACCGTGATCCACACCGGGACGGTCGCTGCGGCGATCACCGCCGTGGCGAGCACATGGCCGTCGAGAGCGAGCCGCATGCCCACCACGTTGGGACCGGCCACGAGCGTGAAGTATCCGAAGCCCCGGCCGGGATCGAGGGCATCGGCCAGCACGCGCCCCGGAAGGGCCACCGAACGCCAGACGTAGCCCGCCAGCAACAGGGCGAACGCGATGAAGGCCAGCACCAGGAAGATGTCCGACAGCACGTGCCAACCGAACAGATGAAAGCCCGTGGAGACGATCCCGGTGGCCATGAGCAGTGCTCCGTAGCCCGGATGCAGGTCGGCGACCACCTGAGGGACGTGGCGGCTCATCGTCTCATCAGCACGACGCTACGAACAGGCATGCGCGGGCGTGCGCCGCAGCCGGGGAACCGACACCCAAACCGCCGGCCGAACCGAACGGGTTCACAGTCCTCGGTCTCGCATGGGCCGACGCTCATAGGTCTGCTCTCCCGTTGGTCGGCGTGAAGGGCGATCAGGGTGAGTGGGTGCGCTGCCGACCCCTGACGGGAGTCGGCGCGCTGAAGATCCGCTGAGACACCGGCGGCACTTTATCCTGACTTAGGTATTAAGCCACTTATTGCCGGTATCCGCCCGGCGACATCATCGAAGCCGTCGTGGCACGCGAGGTGGCCGAGGAGGCCCTGCGTCAACCGGCGGAACTGCACCGCCCGATCGGGTGAGGTCAGCCTGTACCCGATCGACATAATGCTTGCGGACACCGCCACGGCTGCCGCAAGCTCGGTCGCAGTGGCTGGTGGTGTTGGGGTGGGTGGTGTTGGGGGTTGTGGGTGTGTTCTCGGGTTGGGGTGGGTGTGTGGTGGTTGTGTGTGGGTGGGGGTTGGTTGTTGGTGCATGGTCATGCTGCCGTTGACTGCGGCTGTGGTTCCGGTCGTGAAGGTGTTGTGTTTGCTTGTGTAGAAGGTGATTGCGTGGGTGACGTCGTTGGGGTGTGTGAGTCGGCCTAGGGAGTGAGGGTGTTGTGTACCAGTACGTCGACGCTACCCCAGGCCGTGTGGATCTGATCGATCATGTTCGTGACGGCTGTGGTCTCCCGTACGTCGGCCTGTAGTGCCATCCCCTGGCCGCCCTCTGCCTCGATGGCGGTGACGATCTCTTGTGCGGCGGTGGTGCTCCGGAGGTAGTTGACCACGACACGCATTCCTTGCTGGGCCAGGAGGCGTGCGGTGGCGGCGCTGATCCCGCTGCTTGCCCCGGTCACCAGCGCGATCCTGCTGTCCGCCTCGGTCACCGGCCGGTCTCCTGCTCGTCGTCGCGGGCATGCTCTTGGAGGCGTTCGTCGTCGTCGCTTCGGTGTGCTGGGCGGATCACCCCGTAGAGCACTGTGTCGACGGTCGCCCGCAGCAGATCGGCCGCGGTCCAGTCGAGGTCGTAGGGCAGTCGCGAGCTGAGCAACCGTTCCAAGGCGCCGCGGAGGATCTCGCTCAGCAGTTCGGGTGGCGCCAGCAGCACTCCGCGCCGGTGCCCGTCGCGGAAGAGTTCATCGAGCCTGCGGTAGACCACCGCGTCCACGCGTTGCTCCACGTACTGGCGCATCATCGCCTCGCCCCTGCCGGAGGCCAGTTGGGCCGCACCGATCCGCGCGAGTTCGCTGCCCGCCGCGATGACGAATCGCTGGACGCGCATGCCGAGTGGTTGCTCTTGTGTGTTCTCGGTTGTCACCGGGGCGTGCTGCATCGTGGGGAATTGTCGGTCCAGGACTGTGACGGGCTGGCTGTGCTTGTCCGGGAATTGGTGGTAGATCGTTTTCTTGCTCGTACCGAGGTCGCGCGCGGGTTCGTCCATGCTGACGTGATCGAAACCTGAGGCGAGGAAGAGCCGGCCGGTCGTTTCCGTGTTCACGTCGGCGCGCCCGCTGGATAGCTGAGAAGCGAATTAAGTTTCTATGGTTTCTATGGTTGCTTCTTGCGTGTTGTCGAGTCAGGGCGCAGGCGGATTCTGAAGTCGTTGAGATGGTGGGGCCCGCCCTTGTGGTGCAGGGGGGGTTGTCGCGGTGCACGGGGTCGGGGCTCCGGTCGGTTGTTGGGTGAGGAGGTGGTCCGCTTCTTTCGTGGATCTTGATGCCCGGCGGGCTGGTGGTATTCGGGTGTCGGGAGGGTTGGTGTCCTTGTCGCTGGGCGGTGCTGCACCGGTATCTGAAGGCGGCCCGGGGGCGAGGTGCCCTCGCTGGCGTCGTTGCACGGGGTGGTGCGCCGGGACCTTCAGGCCGGCACG
>NZ_JOFZ01000005.1 GCF_000721265.1 Streptomyces sp. NRRL F-5126
GCAGGGGGGACCCTGTGGGAGAGTAGGACGCCGCCGAACAATACGTTGCAGGACCGGGGAGGCCCGCACCATCTGGTGCGGGCCTTTTCGCATTTCCCGGATTACTTTTCCACCGCCTGCGCGAGCGCCTCGGCGATCGAGTCCGCGAGCGGGGTCGTCGGGCGCCCGAGGAGACGGGACAGATCGCCGGGAGTGCCCGCCAGCAACCCACGGCTGATCGCCGCGTCCACGTCCACCAGCACCTCAGCGAAGCCCTCGGGCAGGCCGGCGCCGACGAGAGCGGCCTTGTGCTCCGCCGGGGACACCGCACGGTGAACCACCCGCCGGCCGGACTGCCGTGACACCTCGTCGGCGAACTCGTCGAACGCCCACGCCACGTCGCCGCTCAGCTCGTACGCCTTGCCCAGATGGCCGTCCTCACGCAGCACGAGCGCCGCTGCCTCCGCATAGTCCGTTCGCGGCGCCGTGGCGATGCGCGCGCCCTCCGTCGTACTGCCGATGATCGCGCCGCGCTCCAGGATGCCCGGCAGATCGGCCGTGAAGGACGGCGCGTCCGTGTACCAGCCGTTCCGCAGGAACGTGTACGGCACGGCCGAGTCGAGGATCAGCTGCTCCGTCTCGCGGTGGTCGGCGGCCAGCAGGAAATCCGCGGCCGGGCCGCCGAAGACGCCCGTGTACGCGAGCTGCGCGGCGCCCGCCTCCTTCGCCGCGTCGATCACGGCCGCGTGCTGCCCGGCTCGCCTGCCGATGTCCGTACCGGAGATCAGCAGCACGCGATCGCCCTGCCCGATGACGGGCTTGAAGGATCCCGGGTCGTCGTAGTCCGCGACACGCACCCGCACGCCGGCCGCTGCCAGGTCCTCGGCCTTCCCTTCGCTGCGGGCCACCGCCGTGATGTCGCCGGAAGGCACACCCGCCGCCAGCAGGTCGGCCACGACAAGGCGGCCCAGCTGTCCGGTCGCGCCGGTGATCACGATGCTCATGTGGTTGGTTCTCTTTCCGTTCGGTACGTAGTGCGACCCGCCTACCGTATGGGTGGTACCGGAAGATTCGTAAGTACCCACTTTGAAGTAAGGTACTGGCATGAGCGTTGGTGCAAAGTCCGAGGTCGCACAGTTCCTCGCTGCGGGCGCGCCGCCCTTCGAGGAAGCGCCGAACGTGAACCGGTTCATGTGCCCGTCGCGAGTCGTGCTGGAGCACGTCACCAGCCGCTGGGGTGTCCTCGTGCTCGCC
Organism: Streptomyces sp. NRRL F-5126; assembly: GCF_000721265.1. Classification (GTDB taxonomy): domain Bacteria; phylum Actinomycetota; class Actinomycetes; order Streptomycetales; family Streptomycetaceae; genus Streptomyces. Next base: position 1,234 of record NZ_JOFZ01000005.1, read on the forward strand.
GTACTGACGGAGGGGTCGTTCCGGTTCAGTGAGCTGCGGCGCGAGGTCGGCGGCGTGAGCGAGAAGATGCTGGCGCAGACGTTGCAGACGCTGGAGCGCGACGGGTTCGTCAACCGGGACGCCAAGCCGGTCATCCCCCCGCACGTGGACTACTCGCTGACGCCGCTCGGGCGTCAGGCCGCCGATCAGGTGTGGGCGCTCGCGCGGTGGGCGGAGGCGAGCCTCGGGGACGTCGTCGAGGCGCGCGCCGCGTACGACAGGGCCAAGGAGAAGCAGGCCTGAACCGCCCTCACGCCTGCGGTTCCGGGACGCGCAGCGCGAGGATGGCCATGTCGTCCGAGGCCGGCGCGGCGGCGAACCGTTCCACCGCGCGCAGGATGCGTGCGGCGACCGCGCCCGCCGTGAGGCCCGTGCAGGTGGCGAGCACCTCGGCCAGGCCGTCGTCGCCGAGCATGCGCGTGCCCTCCCGCCGCTCGGTGACTCCGTCGGTGACGCAGAGCAGGACGTCGCCGGGGTCGAGCGTGACGGTCTGCTCGTACAGGTCGAGGTCGTCCATCACGCCGAGCAGGGTCTGCGGCTCGGCGGCCGGGTCGACGGAGCCGTCCTGCCGCAGCCGCAGCGGCAGCGGATGGCCGGCGCAGACGACGTTGAGCAGCGCGCTGCCGTCCTCCTGGGGGCGCAGCTCGCCGTAGAGCAGCGTGAGGAACCGGCTGCGCGCGCCCTCGTCGAGGATGGCCGCGTTGAGCCGCTCGAGTACCGCAGGGCCGCCGAGACCCTCCCGGGCCAGCAGGCGCAGCGCGTGGCGTGCGAGGCCCGTGACCGCCGCGGCTTCCGGGCCCGTGCCGCAGACGTCCCCGATGGCGAAGCCGTAGACGCCGTCCTTGATGGGGAACAGGTCGTAGAAGTCGCCGCCGACCTCGTTGCCCTCGCCCGCGGCCCGGTAGATGACCTCGACCTCGACGCCGGGGATCACGGGCAACTCGGGCGGCAGGAGGCTGCGCTGGAGTGACTGGCTGATGGCGGTGCGCTCGGAGTACAGGCGCGCGTTGTCGAGGGCGAGTGCCGCCCTGCGGGACAGGTCCTCGGCGAGTTCGAGGATCTCCTGGCGGAAGTGGTCGTCGGACGGTTTGCCGAGCGTCAGCATGCCGATGACGCGGTTGCGTGCGACGAGCGGCAGGACGACCGTCTCCCCGCCGACGGCGGCGGCCGTCGCGAGGGAGGGCCCGACCCCCGAGCCCGCCGCCGACGAGCCGGTCGTGAGCTCCCGCATGGACGTGCGCAGCGCCGACTGGTGCGCCGCGTCGGCGGGGGCGGTCCACAGCCGGGCGCCCGGGGTGGGGAGCGGCTCCGGTGGGCTGATCTTGGACAGCAGCGCCTTCAGGCCGTCGATGCGGTCTTCGTCCTCGTGCAGCACGAAGGACAGCTCGGGCTCGGACGACGTGTCGGCGATCGTGTAGACGGCGCACCAGGTGGCGAGGGTGGGGACCGTCATCTGCGACATGAGAGCGAGCGTCTGGTTGTGGTCCAGGGTGCCCGCCAGCAGGTCGGACGCCTCCACGAGGAACGACAGCGAGCCGCGTCGCAGCCGCTCGAGCTCCCCGAGGCGCGCCGATTCGACGGCGAGCGCGATCCGGTCGGCCGCGAACTGGAGTCGCAGCGCCTGCTCGTTGGAGTAGCGGCCCGGCGCCTCGGCGGCCACGCCGAGCGAACCGGTGAGGCGGCCCTCGACCTTGAGGGGGACGGTCACGACGGAACGCATGCCGGTGCCCGTGAGGAGGGGTACGGCGCCGGGCAGGGCGGCGAGGTCGTCGTGGACGGCGGGCAGGCGGGCCGAGCCGTACCGTCCGGCGCCGGCTTCGACGGGCACGCGCGCGAACCGCTGGCGCGCGGAGGGCAGTCCCGTGGTGGCGCGCACCTCGAGTTCCGTCTCGTCGTCGGTGGCGAGCAGGAGGAATGCCGCGTCGCCCTCGAGCATGTCGCGCGAGCGTTCCACGGTGCGCTGCAGGAGGCCGTCGAGGTCGTCGGGGGCGGGCGAGCCGATGAAGACCTCGAACGGGTCGGCGGTGCGGTTCTCGCCGCTCGCCTCCTTGGCGGCCTGGCGCGGCGGGGTCTGGATGACGGCGCGCTCGTAGTCGCGTACGAGCAGGCAGACGGTGGACGGCTCGCCCTGGGTGTCGCGCACGCGCAGGTGGGAGGCGTACACGGGGATGACTCTGCCGTCGGCGTTCCTGATGCCGTAGCTGCCCTCCCAGCGAGACAGCCGCAGGGCCTCGACGATTCCCATGCTCGTGCCGGGGGTGTGCGGCCAGGCCGCGAGGTCGGAGAGCGGCTTGCCGACGGTCTGCTCCGCGGTGTAGCCGAAGAGTGCCTCTGCGTCCTCGTTCCAGCCCTCGACGATGGCCGACTCGTCGACCTGGACGACCGCGACGCGTACCCGGTCGTCGGCGGTGGGCAGCAGCGCTGTGGGCAGCAGGGGGCCGGCGGAGCGGGTGCCGACGGGCCGTTCCGGCATGTCCAGCTGGAACCAGACCTGCTTGTACGAGGGGGTGTACTCGACGCCCCAGCGGGAGGCCAGCGCGGCGCACAGCAGCAGCCCCCTGCCGTGCTCGCTGTCCAGGTTGCCGATCGCATGGCCCGTGGCCTGCACGGGCACCTCGCGCTCCGGGTAGCGGTCGGCGACCTCGACCCGCACGCCCTGCTCCGTGCGCAGGCAGCGCACGTCGGCCGCCGTGCCCGCGTGGATGACGGCGTTGGTGACGAGTTCGCTGGTCAGGACTACCGCGTCGTCGACGACATCGGAGCAGCCCCAGCCCTGGAGCGTGTCGCGCACGAAGGCCCGCGCGGCCGCGACGGACCGGCCTTCGGGGTCGAAGGTGGCAGCCGCCCGCGCGGTGATCACAGAACTCCTCGTACGCGTTTGCACGTCAGGCTCCGCCATGAAACGGCCCCGCCCCTCCCGCTACCCGGTCGTAGTACTCGTCACACCGCCCCTTGCCGGGCGGACCGGGACGGGTGGACAGCCGCCGCCAAGGTTACTTACCTTCGCTGCCTTGGTGGATGCCGGTCCGCCCGGATTCCGTCCTTCGGGGACGTGGCGCGGGATGCGACGCTGAAGGAAGCTGCCGAACTGTTATCGCCTGGTTCCAGCATGGTGAAACACTGGGCAGGCTTCCGGTGAGAGACCGGACAAGTACGGTCGACCCCTGTGGGAGGGACACGGTGGAGTCTGGCGTGGCGGCGCGCGAAGGACGAGCGCGTGCGAAAGGCGGACGGTCCCGGAGCGGCGGGACGACCGAGGTGGACTCGGCGGCCCTGAACAGACTGCTCACGGGTCTGATCGCGATGCGGGACGGCAATTTCCGCCGGCGCCTGACCGTGACCGGCGACGACACCATGGCGGAGATCGCCGCGGTGTTCAACGAGGTCGCCGACCGCCACCTGCACCTCACGGGTGAGATCGCCCGGGTACGCAGGGTGGTCGGCCGTGAGGGAAAGCTCACCGAGCGCCTGGAGACGGGCACCTGCGAGGGGTCATGGGCCTCGGCGATCGACGCGGCCAACACGCTCGTCGACGATCTCGCGCGGCCGGTGTCCGAGGTCGGCAGGGTGCTTTCCGCGGTCGCCGAGGGTGATCTCGCACAGCGGATGGAGCTGCGGTCGCTCGCCGAAGGCGGTCAGGGCACGACGGCCGAGAGGCCGCTGCGCGGCGAGTTCCTGAAGGTGGCGCGCACGGTCAACAACCTCGTCGACCAGCTGTCGGCGTTCACCGACGAGGTGACGCGCGTCGCTCTCGAGGTGGGCACGGAGGGCAAGCTCGGCGGTCAGGCGAAGGTCCGGGGCATGGCCGGCTCCTGGAAGGACCTGACGGACTCCGTCAACACGATGGCGTACCGGCTGACGGCGCAGGTGCGTGACATCGCGCTCGTGACGACGGCTGTCGCGAAGGGTGACCTGTCGCGCAAGGTGACGGTGCACGTCGCCGGCGAGATGCTGCAGCTGAAGAACACCGTCAACACGATGGTCGACCAGCTGTCCTCGTTCTCCTCCGAGGTCACCAGGGTGGCCCGTGAGGTGGGCACGGAGGGCGAGCTCGGCGGTCAGGCGGAGGTCGCGGGTGTCGCGGGGGTGTGGAAGGACCTCACGGACTCCGTCAACACGATGGCGACCAACCTGACCAGCCAGGTCCGTGGGATCGCGTCCGTCACGACGGCCGTCGCCAACGGTGACCTGTCGCGGAAGGTGACGGTGACGGCACGCGGTGAGGTGGCGCAGCTCGCCGACACGATCAACCAGATGACGGAGACGCTGCGGACGTTCGCCGACGAGGTGACGCGCGTGGCGAGCGAGGTCGGCGCCGAGGGGCTGCTCGGCGGCCAGGCGCAGGTGCCGGGCGCGGCGGGCACGTGGAAGGACCTCACGGACTCCGTCAACACGGTCTTCAGGAACCTGACCACGCAGGTGCGCGACATCGCGCAGGTGACGACAGCGGTGGCCAGCGGCGATCTGTCGCAGAAGGTCGAGGTCGAGGTGGCCGGCGAGATGCTGGAGCTGAAGAACACCGTCAACACGATGGTGGACCAGCTGCAGTCGTTCGGCTCCGAGGTGACGCGCGTCGCGCGCGAGGTCGGCGTCGAGGGGCGCCTCGGCGGCCAGGCGCACGTGCCGGGCGCCGCGGGCACCTGGAAGGACCTGACCGACTCCGTCAACAACGCGTTCCGCAACCTCACGGGCCAGGTGCGCGACATCGCGCAGGTGACGACGGCGGTGGCCAACGGCGATCTGTCGCAGAAGGTCCAGGTCGAGGTCGCCGGCGAGATGCTGGAGCTGAAGAACACCGTCAACACGATGGTGGCGCAGCTGTCCAGCTTCGCCGACCAGGTGACGCGCATGTCGCGGGACGTCGGCTCCGAGGGCCGCCTCGGCGGTCAGGCGCGCGTGCCGGGTGTTTCCGGCACGTGGAAGGAGCTGACGGACTCCGTCAACTTCATGGCGGGGAACCTGACGAACCAGGTGCGCCAGATCGCCCAGGTGACGACGGCCGTGGCGCGCGGTGACCTGTCCAAGAAGGTCGAGGTGGACGCCAAGGGCGAGATCCTCGAACTCAAGAACACGATCAACACGATGGTCGACCAGCTCTCCGCCTTCGCCGACCAGGTGACGCGCGTTGCGCGCGAGGTCGGCACGGACGGCAGGCTGGGCGGTCAGGCGCAGGTGCCGGGTGTCGCGGGCGTCTGGCGCGACCTGACGGACTCCGTGAACGGTATGGCGGGCAACCTGACCGACCAGGTCCGCTCGATCGCCCAGGTCGCCACTGCCGTCGCGCGCGGCGACCTCTCGCAGAAGATCAGCGTGGACGCGAAGGGCGAGATCCTCGAGCTGAAGTCGACGCTGAACACGATGGTCGACCAGCTCTCCAGCTTCGCTGACGAGGTCACGCGCGTTGCGCGCGAGGTGGGCACGGAGGGCATGCTGGGCGGACAGGCCGAGGTGAAGGGTGTCGCCGGCACGTGGAAGGACCTGACGCAGTCCGTCAACTTCATGGCGAACAACCTGACGTCGCAGGTCCGCAACATCGCCGAGGTCACCACCGCGGTCGCGATGGGCGACCTGTCGAAGAAGATCACGGTCGACGCGAAGGGTGAGATCCTCGATCTGGTCACCACCGTCAACACGATGGTCGACCAGCTGTCGAACTTCGCCGACGAGGTCACGCGCGTTGCGCGCGAGGTGGGCACGGAGGGCATCCTGGGCGGCCAGGCCAGGGTGCGTGGCGTGGTCGGCATCTGGAAGGACCTCAGCGACAACGTCAACACGATGGCGAACAACCTGACGAGCCAGGTGCGCAACATCTCGCGCGTCTCGTCGGCGGTCGCGCACGGCGACCTGACGAAGAAGGTGACGGTCGAGGCGCGCGGCGAGGTCGCCGAGCTCGCCGACACCGTCAACACGATGGTGACCACCCTGTCGTCGTTCGCCGACGAGGTGACCCGGGTCGCCCGGCAGGTGGGCACCGAGGGCGAGCTGGGCGGCCAGGCGCGGGTGCCCGGCGTGTCCGGCACGTGGAAGGACCTCACCGACTCGGTGAACCTGATGGCGTCGAACCTGACAGGTCAGGTGCGGCAGATCGCGACCGTCACCACGGCGATCGCGAAGGGCGACCTGACGCGGAAGATCGACATCGACGCGCGCGGTGAGATCCAGGAGCTGAAGAACACCGTCAACACGATGGTCGACCAGCTGTCGAACTTCGCCGACGAGGTCACGCGCGTGGCCCGCGAAGTGGGCACGGAGGGCATCCTGGGCGGCCAGGCACGCGTGCGCGCCGCGGACGGCACGTGGCGCGACCTGACGGAATCCGTGAACGAGATGGCGGGCAACCTCACCGGCCAGGTGCGGGCGATCTCCAACGTGGCGACGGCGGTGACCCGCGGCGACCTCGGCGTGAAGATCGACGTGGACGCGGCGGGCGAGATCAAGGATCTGCAGGACTACATCAACACGATGATCGCCAACCTGCGGGACACCACGATCGCCAACGAGGAGCAGGACTGGCTCAAGGGCAACCTGGCGCGCATCTCGGGCCTGATGCAGGGGCGGCGCGACCTGGACGACGTCGCCTCGCTGATCATGAGCGAGCTGACGCCTGTGGTGTCCGCGCAGCACGGCGCGTTCTTCCTCGCCATGCAGACGGGAACGGCCGCGGATCTGGGCGCCGACACGAGCAAGGACGGCGGCTACGAGCTGTACCTGCGCGGGAGTTACGGCTATTCGGCCGGTTCGATGCCCACGTCGTTCCGCCCGGGTCAGGGGCTGATCGGCACGGCGGCCGAGGAGATGCGCACGATCCAGGTCAACGTGCCGCCCGGCTACCTGAAGATCTCCTCCGGACTCGGCGAGGCGTCGCCCGCCCACGTGATCGTGCTGCCGGTGATCTTCGACGGGAAGGTGCTCGGCGTGATCGAGCTGGCGTCGTTCCAGCCGTTCACGCAGATCCAGCGCGACTTCCTCAAGCAGATCGCCGAGATGATCGCGACCAGCGTCAACACCATCAGCGTGAACTCCAAGACGGGCGTGCTCCTCAAGCAGTCGCAGGAGCTGACCGAACAGCTGAGGGAGCGGTCGGCCGAGCTGGAGAACCGGCAGAAGGCGCTGCAGGCGTCCAACGCCGAACTGGAGGAGAAGGCCGAGCTGCTGGCCCGGCAGAACCGGGACATCGAGTACAAGAACACCGAGATCGAGGACGCGCGGCAGGTGCTGGAGGAGCGCGCCGAGCAGCTCGCGGTCTCCATGCGCTACAAGTCGGAGTTCATGGCGAACATGTCGCACGAGCTGCGCACGCCGCTGAACTCGCTGCTGATCCTGGCGAAGCTCCTCGCGGACAACGCGGAGTCGAACCTGTCGCCCAAGCAGGTCGAGTTCGCGGAGACCATCCACGGGGCCGGCTCCGACCTGCTCCAGCTCATCAACGACATCCTCGACCTGTCGAAGGTCGAGGCGGGCAAGATGGACGTCAGCCCGACGCGGATCGCGCTGGTCCAGCTCGTCGACTACGTGGAGGCGACGTTCCGGCCGCTGACGGCGGAGAAGGGGCTCGACTTCTCGGTTCGGGTCTCCCCTGAACTGCCCGCCACGCTGCACACCGACGAGCAGCGGCTGCTGCAGGTGCTGCGCAACCTCCTGTCGAACGCGGTGAAGTTCACCGACACGGGCGCCGTGGAGTTGGTGATCAGGCCCGCGGGCACCGACGTGCCGGTCGCGATCAGGGAGCAGTTGCTTGAGGCCGGTTCGCTGCGTGAGGCGGACGGCGACCTGATCGCCTTCTCCGTCACGGACACCGGTATCGGCATCGCGGCGAGCAAGATGCGGGTGATCTTCGAGGCGTTCAAGCAGGCCGACGGCACCACGAGCCGCAAGTACGGCGGCACGGGCCTCGGCCTGTCCATCAGCCGGGAGATCGCGCGCCTGCTCGGCGGCGAGATCCACGCGGCGAGCGAGCCGGGCCGCGGCTCCACGTTCACCCTCTACCTGCCGCTGCACCCGAGCGAACTGCCGCCGCAGGGCTACCCGCAGGTGTCCCACACGAACCGGGACGCCCCGCAGGGCGCCGCGTCCGAGAGCGGCGGCGGCCAGGCGGAGGCGCCCGCGAGGGTCGAGGCGCGGACCCAGGCGCCCGAGCTGCCCTCGGGCGGCGCCGCGCAGCCGCAGCCGGGCGCGGCCGGAGCGGGGCGGGCGAGCAGCGCCCCGGCGAAGGGTGCGCGGGCGAAGGGCGCGCAGGAGCGGCCGGAGCACGTGCCTGCGGTCGTGCAGCCCGCCGAGCAGACGCGGTCCGTGGAAGGCTCCGCCGAGCAGGCCGCGGCCGCTGTGCGGGCCACGGTGTCCTTCAACGCGGAGAAGGTGCTCATCGTCGACGACGACGTGCGCAACGTCTTCGCCCTCACCAGTGTCCTGGAGGCGCACGGCCTGTCCGTCCTCTACGCGGAGAACGGCCGGGAGGGCATCGAGGTGCTGGAGCAGCACGACGACGTCACCGTGGTGCTGATGGACATCATGATGCCGGAGATGGACGGCTACGAGACGACGACGGCGATCCGCAGGATGCCGCAGTTCTCGGGGTTGCCGATCATCGCGCTCACCGCGAAGGCGATGAAGGGAGACCGGGAGAAGGCCATCGAGTCGGGTGCATCGGACTATGTGACGAAACCGGTCGATTCGGACCAGTTGCTGACCATGATGGCGGACTACATGCGGGAGGGGTGAGCCGCGGCGCCGCCCGGGAGGCTCCCGCCGGGGGCGCCCGGGGCCGTGGCGCGGGGGGTGTGGCACGGTGTGTGTGACAGAGGTGCCGGGAACGTTCCACGATCTCGCCGCGTTACATGTTAGTGCGCCGTGACATAGCGGTGACAGGGTGTGGCGACAGGCGGGGTGCGGCTACCATGACCGGCACAAGGACGGACGGCGCACGGGTGCCTTCCTCTGGTGGGGAGCGCGGTCCAGGACCGCGAGCCGGTGCCGGGGAGCGGCCGTCGCCGGGGCGAGGAGGAGGGCGGGTGGCCATGGTGCAGAAGGCCAAGATCCTCCTGGTCGATGACCGGCCGGAGAATCTGCTCGCGCTGGAGGCGATCCTCTCCGCGCTCGATCAGACACTGGTGAGGGCATCGTCAGGGGAGGAAGCACTCAAGGCGCTTCTGACGGATGATTTCGCGGTCATTCTGCTGGATGTCCAGATGCCGGGGATGGACGGGTTCGAGACGGCGGCGCACATCAAGCGCCGTGAACGCACCCGCGACATCCCGATCATCTTCCTCACGGCCATCAACCACGGCCCCCACCACACGTTCCGCGGCTACGCGGCGGGCGCGGTCGACTACATCTCCAAGCCGTTCGACCCCTGGGTGCTGCGGGCGAAGGTGTCCGTCTTCGTCGAGCTGTACATGAAGAACTGCCAGCTCAAGGAGCAGGCCGAGCTGTTGCGGCTGCAACTGGCAGGTGTCGGCGAGGCGGCCGGGGAGCCCGCCGGGCTGCTTTCCGAACTGTCCGCGCGTCTGGCGGCGGTCGAGGAGCAGGCCGAGGCGCTGTCCAAGCAGCTCGACGACGACGCGGCGGACGCGTCGGCTGTCGCCACCGCCGCGCACCTGGAGCGCAAACTCACCGCGCTGCGCCGCGCGCTGGACGCGCTCGGCCCCGGCAGCGACGGGTCGGCGCCGATGTTCCCGCCGCAGCGCTGACGCGCCACCGCGGACGTCCAGGCGCCGTTGACGGGGCATCAGCGCCCGCCGCGTCAGGTCTCGACACGAACGGGTGAAGCAGTGGCCACAGGTGTCCCCGGCGCTTCGTCCCGGTAACCTCACCACCATGGCCTCACGTACGTCCGGCAAGGGTTCTCAGGGAGCGGCGGGCACCGCGAAGCCGCGCGCCGCCCGGACGACCGGCGCGGCGAAGAAGGCCGCCGCCCCGCCGGCGAGGAAGGCCGCACAGAAGCCGGCCCCCGCGAAGAAGGCGGCAGCCAAGAAGGCCCCGGCGAAGAAGGCGCCCGCCAAGAAGGCCGCGGCCAAACCGGCCCCGAGGCCCGCGCCGTCGCCCACCGGCGGGGTCTACCGCCTCGTCAAGGCCGTATGGCTGGGGACCGCGCACGGCCTGGGTGGCGCGATGCGGGGCATAGGGCGCGGCGCCAAGGGCCTCGATCCCGCGCACCGCAAGGACGGCATCGGCCTGCTGCTGCTCGCGCTCGCGCTGATCGTCGCGGCCGGCACCTGGTCCAACCTCCAGGGCCCCGTGGGCGACCTCGTCACCATGCTCATCACCGGCGCGTTCGGCCGCCTCGACCTGCTCGTGCCGATACTGCTCGGCGCGATCGCCGTACGGCTGATCCTCTATCCGCAGCGGCCCGAGGCGAACGGGCGCATCGTCATCGGCCTGTCCGCCCTCGTCCTCGGCGTGCTCGGGCTCGTCCACATCGCCTGCGGGGCGCCGGGCCGCACCGCAGGCATGCAGGCCATGCGGGACGCGGGAGGGCTCATCGGGTGGGCGGTGTCCGAACCGCTGATCTTCGCGATGGGCACCGCGCTCGCCGTGCCCGTGCTCCTCCTGCTGACGGTCTTCGGGCTGCTCGTCGTCACGGCGACCCCGGTCAACGCCATCCCGCAGCGGCTCAGGCTGCTCGGCATCCGGCTGCGCGTCATCGCCCCGACCGACGAGGAGGCCGCCGAACTCGCCGGGGAATACGCCGGGCACGACGGCGACGACGGTGACGGCGCGCCCTACGACGAACCGTGGCGTGACACACCGTCGCCCGCTGTCCGGAGCAGGCGCGGTGGGGCGTCCCGGAGCGGCGGCGACGCCGTCTTCGACCACGACCGGGCCGAGGCCGACGCGTTCGCCAAGCGGAAGAAGCCGCGCAGGCCGTCCTCCGAGCCGCAGTTCGGACGCCACATGGACCCGGTCGACGTGGCTGCGGCCGCCGCCGCGGCCCTGGACGGCGCCGTGCTCAACGGCATGCCGCCCTCCCCGCTGGTCGCCGACCTCACCCAGGGCGTGACCGGAGGCGTGCGCCGCCCCGAGGCGGAGGACGGCGCGGACGCCACGGACACCGAGCGCTCCACCTCCGTGCCGGGCGCCCGAGGCGCTGCCACCAAGGCCTCCGAGACGCCCTCGGAAGCCGAGAGCAACCCGCCGGCCGGCGGCAAGCCGCGCCCCGGAGCCTTCGCCGACCTGACCAAGCCCTCGCCTGAACCGGCGGGCGGGCTGCCGCCGCGCGCCGAGCAGCTCCAGCTCGCGGGCGACGTGACCTATTCGCTCCCGTCGATAGACCTGCTGGAGCGCGGGGGTCCGGGCAAGACGCGCACCGCGGCGAACGACGCCGTCGCCCAGTCGCTGACGACGGTCTTCACGGAGTTCAAGGTCGACGCGGCGGTGACCGGCTTCACCCGCGGCCCGACCGTCACGCGCTACGAGGTCGAACTCGGCAAGGCGGTGAAGGTCGAGCGCATCACCGCGCTCGCCAAGAACATCGCCTACGCGGTCGCCAGCCCCGACGTGCGGATCATCTCCCCGATCCCCGGCAAGTCCGCCGTCGGCATCGAGATCCCCAACACCGACCGGGAGATGGTCAACCTCGGCGACGTGCTCAGGCTCGCGGGCGACGACGACGCCGATCCGATGCTGGTGGCCTTCGGCAAGGACGTCGAGGGCGGCTACGTCATGCACAGCCTGGCGAAGATGCCCCACATGCTCGTCGCGGGTGCCACAGGATCCGGCAAGTCCTCCTGCATCAACTGCCTCATCACCTCGGTCATGATGCGGGCCACGCCGGAGGACGTGCGGCTCGTGCTGGTCGACCCCAAGCGCGTCGAGCTCACCGCCTACGAGGGCATCCCGCACCTGATCACCCCGATCATCACCAACCCCAAGCGCGCCGCCGAGGCCCTCCAGTGGGTGGTGCGCGAGATGGATCTGCGCTACGACGACCTCGCCGCGTTCGGCTTCCGCCACATCGACGACTTCAACCGGGCCGTGCGCGACGGCAAGGTCAAGCTGCCCGAGGGCAGCGAGCGCGAGCTCCAGCCGTACCCCTACCTGCTGGTGATCGTGGACGAGCTCGCCGACCTGATGATGGTCGCGCCGCGCGACGTCGAGGACGCGATCGTCCGCATCACCCAGCTGGCGCGCGCGGCCGGCATCCACCTGGTGCTCGCCACCCAGCGGCCGTCCGTGGACGTCGTCACCGGCCTGATCAAGGCGAACGTCCCCTCACGGCTGGCGTTCGCGACCTCCTCGCTCGCCGACAGCCGCGTCATCCTCGACCAGCCGGGCGCGGAGAAGCTCATCGGCAAGGGCGACGGCCTGTTCCTGCCGATGGGCGCGAACAAGCCCACGCGGCTCCAGGGCGCCTTCGTCACCGAGGAGGAGATCGGCGCCGTCGTCCAGCACTGCAAGGACCAGATGGCGCCCGTCTTCCGCGAGGACGTGGTCGTCGGCACGCAGAAGAAGAAGGAGATCGACGAGGACATCGGCGACGACCTCGACCTGCTGTGCCAGGCGGCCGAGCTGGTCGTCTCCACCCAGTTCGGCTCCACGTCGATGCTGCAGCGCAAGCTGCGCGTCGGGTTCGCGAAGGCGGGCCGTCTCATGGACCTCATGGAGTCCAGGAACATCGTCGGGCCGAGCGAGGGGTCCAAGGCGCGTGACGTTCTTGTGAAGGCCGACGAGCTCGACGGTGTGCTGTCGGTCATCCGGGGGGAGTCTTCCTAGAGACAAGTGGCGGGGCAACCCTTTTCCGCGGCCGTACGTCAAGGTGGGAGAGAGGGCGCACCGAGCCCTCCCGATCCCGCGCCGTCGTCCCGTTGCGGCGGCGTACAAGTGTGTCCTCCCGCTTGCCCCACCCTTTCGCACCACCCCTAGACTGAGCGTCCAGCAGGTGGCTGCACGCTCGAAAGGCGCACCCGTGTCCATCGGCAACTCATCTGACGGCAGTTCACCGGAAGACGACCCGAACGCTCCGCACCCCGCGTCCGAGGACCGCGTCCCGATCGGCCTGGCCCTGAGGCGGGCGCGGATCGCGGCCGGCCTGACGATCGAGGGCGTGAGCGCCGCCACCCGTGTCCGCGTCCCGATCGTGCACGCGATCGAGAACGACGACTTCACCCGCTCGGGCGGCGACGTGTACGCCCGAGGGCACATCAGGATGATCGCGCACGAGGTCGGGATCGACCCGGGCCCGCTCGTCGAGCAGTTCGACACCGAGCACGGTGGGCGGCCCGCCACGACCGCCACTCCGGCCGCGCCGCTCTTCGAGGCCGAGCGGATCAGGCCGGAGCGGCGCAGGCCCAACTGGACGGCGGCCATGGTCGCCGCGATCGTCGCCGTGGCCGGCTTCGTCGGCTTCACCGCCTTCCACAGCAGCGGCTCGGACGGCTCGTCGAAGGACACGGCCGCCACCGAGGCAGGTGGCCCGTCCGCCTCCGCGTCGAGTCCGAGTCCCACCCACTCGAAGAAGGGGACGACGGCGCCCGACCCCGCCGCCTCGGACAGCGCCATCGCCGCCGCGCCCCGCGACAAGGTGACGGTGAAGCTGTCCGCCGTGGACGCGAAGAGCTGGATCTCCGCGAAGGCGCACAACGGCAAGCTGCTCTTCGACGGCATCCTCGACAAGGGCCAGTCCAAGACGTTCCAGGACGACAAGCGCGTCGACCTCATCCTCGGCAACGCGGGCGCCATAGAGCTCTACGTCAACGGCAAGAAGGTCGACGACCAGTTCCGCTCCGGCCAGGTCGAACGCCTCTCCTACACGCAGGGCGACCCGTCGGTCGGCTGAGAAGCCCTCCGTCCGCGCCGTGCGGGGGATCCGGCGCCGCGCGGGGCCCCGGCGCCGCCGGCACCCCTGCGCGAGCTGGGCGGCGCCCGGACAACGTAGTCTTGAGCCCATGCCCGATCGCCGCACCGTCGCTCTCGTCACCCTTGGCTGCGCCCGTAACGAGGTGGACTCCGAGGAGCTCGCAGGCCGCCTGGCGGCGGACGGCTGGGAGCTCGTCCAGGAAGCCGCCGACGCGGACGTGGCCGTCGTCAACACCTGCGGTTTCGTCGAGGCCGCCAAGAAGGACTCCGTCGACGCCCTGCTCGAGGCGAACGACCTCAAGGACCACGGAAGAACCCAGGCCGTCGTCGCCGTCGGCTGCATGGCCGAGCGGTACGGCAAGGAACTGGCCGACGCCCTGCCGGAAGCCGACGGCGTGCTCGGCTTCGACGACTACGCCGACATCTCCGACCGCCTGTCCACCATCCTGGGCGGCGGCATCCACGCCTCGCACACGCCCCGCGACCGGCGCAAGCTGCTGCCGCTCAGCCCCGTGGAGCGGCAGAGCGCCGAGGGTGTCGCGCTGCCGGGCCACGGCGACATCGCACCGGCGCCCGCCGACCTCCCCGAGGGCATCGCGCCCGCCTCCGGCCCCCGCGCGCCGCTGCGCAGGCGACTGGACACGAGCCCCGTCGCGTCGGTGAAGCTGGCGTCCGGCTGCGACCGCCGATGCTCGTTCTGCGCGATCCCCTCCTTCCGCGGCTCCTTCATCTCCCGCCGCCCGAGCGACGTGCTCGGCGAGACGCGGTGGCTGGCGCAGCAGGGCGTCAAGGAGGTCATGCTCGTCTCCGAGAACAACACGTCCTACGGCAAGGACCTCGGGGACATCCGGCTGCTTGAGACCCTGCTGCCCGAGCTGGCCGCAGTCGACGGGATCGAGCGGATCCGGGTCAGCTACCTGCAGCCCGCCGAGATGCGGCCCGACCTCATCGACGTGCTCACCTCGACCCCGAAGGTCGCCCCGTACTTCGACCTCTCCTTCCAGCACTCGGCGCCCGGCGTGCTGCGGGCCATGCGGCGCTTCGGCGACACGGAACGCTTCCTCGGGCTGCTCGAGGCCATCAGGAACAAGGCGCCGCAGGCGGGTGTCAGATCCAACTTCATCGTCGGCTTCCCCGGCGAGACCGAGGCCGACTTCGTCGAGCTTGAACGGTTCCTCACCGAGGCGCGGCTGGACGCGATCGGCGTCTTCGGCTACTCCGACGAGGACGGCACGGAGGCCGCGGGCTACGACACCAAGACCGACGAGGACGTCGTCGCCGAGCGGCTCGCCCATCTCTCGCGCCTGGCTGAGGAACTGACGTCCCAGCGGGCCCAGGACCGCCTCGGTGAGACGATCGAGGTCCTCGTGGAGTCCACCGACGTCGCGGACACCGGCGTCGAGGGCGCCGTGGCCGTCGGCCGTGCCGCCCATCAGGCGCCGGAGACCGACGGCCAGGTGGTCCTCATCTCGGGTGCGGACCTGCGCCCCGGCCGTATGGTCGAGGCGAAGGTGACCGGCAGCGGGGGCGTCGACCTCGTCGCCGAGCACACCGCGCTTCCGGAGGACCACCTCCGGCCCGCAGGCGAGGAGGCGGCCAGATGACGGGAGCCCCGGCGTCCGCGACGGGCGGTGCCGGCTCCAAGCCGGCGCCCGCGGGGAAGCTGGGGGCCGGGGCCGTCGACGAGGCGAGCCTGTGGAACGTGGCGAACCTGCTGACCATGGTCCGGCTGCTGCTCGTCCCGGCCTTCGTGGTGCTCATGCTGCAGAACGGCGGCTACGACCCCGTCTGGCGCGCCTGGGCGTGGGCGGCGTTCGCCGTCGCCATGATCACCGACGTCTTCGACGGCCATCTGGCGCGCACGTACAACCTCGTCACCGACTTCGGGAAGATCGCCGACCCCATCGCCGACAAGGCGATCATGGGAGCGGCGCTGATCTGCCTGTCGTCGCTCGGCGACCTTCCGTGGTGGGTCACCGCCGTCATCCTCGCGAGGGAGCTCGGCATCACGCTGATGCGGTTCTGGGTGATCAGACACGGGGTGATCGCGGCCAGCCGCGGCGGCAAGATGAAGACGCTCGCGCAGGGCACGGCCGTCGGCATGTACGTGCTGGCGCTGACGGACTGGTGGGGCACCTTCCGCTTCTGGGTGATGGCGGTCGCCGTCGTGCTGACGGTGGTCACCGGCCTCGACTATGTGCGCCAGGCGGTCGTGCTGCGGCGCAAGGGGCTCGCCGCGCAGCGCGCGGCGGCCTCCGCGGAGGCGGGGCCCGGGACGGGCGCGACGGGGCCGCGGCGGTGACCGCGGACCCCGGAGCGGGCGGCGCCGCGGCAGCGGTCGTCGCACGGCTGACGGAGCTCGGCGCGAGCCTCGCGGCCGCGGAGTCCCTCACCGGTGGGCTCGTGGCGGCGGAGGTCACCTCCGTGCCCGGCGCCTCCCGGGCCTTCCGCGGCTCCGTGACGGCGTACGCGACCGACCTGAAGCGCGACGTGCTGGGCGTCGACGGGCGACTGCTCGACGAGCGCGGCGCCGTGGACCCCGATGTGGCCCGCGCCATGGCCGCAGGGGTGCGCCGGGCGCTCGGCGCCGACTGGGGGGTGGCGACGACGGGCGTGGCGGGCCCCGAACCGCAGGACGGGCAGCCCGTCGGGACCGTTCACGTGGCGATCGCCGGGCCCGGCGGCGAGGACAAAGTGCGGTCGCTGCGATTGAACGGCGGCCGTGCGGACATTCGTAAAGAGACCGTCCGCGGCGCTCTCGCTCTGCTCCTCGGGGAACTGCCGGGAAACGAGCGGGCACAGGATACGGAAGAAAACGGGGGGACTTGATGTTTGCAGCCCTGAGTGAACACGACATCGCTCCCCGCACGGCCGCGTCCCCAGGCGGTACGGTGGGGCGTGAAGGATGCGGCTACACGGTCCGAGGAGGGAGCCACCGATGATTCTGCTCCGTCGCCTGCTTGGTGACGTGCTGCGTCGGCAGCGCCAACGCCAGGGCCGTACTCTGCGCGAAGTCTCCTCGTCCGCCCGAGTCTCGCTCGGCTATCTCTCCGAGGTGGAGCGGGGGCAGAAGGAGGCTTCTTCCGAGCTGCTCTCCGCGATCTGCGACGCGCTTGACGTACGGATGTCCGAACTCATGCGGGAAGTGAGCGACGAACTGTCGCTGGCCGAGCTGGCCGCGTCGGCGACCGCCGACGAGCCGGTACCCGTGCCAGTACGTCCGATGCTGGGCTCCCTCGCCGTGACCTCGGTGCCGAAGGTGCCGACGGAACGTGTCACGATCAAGGCGCCCACGGAGGCGGTCGACGTCGTCGCCGCCTGATCGGATTCCACGGGTTTGAGGCGAGCCCCCGGCAGGTACCCGAAACGAGTACAGGCCGGGGGCTTCGCCGTCCCCGGACGCCCGTTCGGAACTGGAGGTCATATGTCGGTCGTGAAGAGTTCCCTTTCCGAGGCGGATCTCAAGGTGGTGGGTGAGGCCCTGCAAGGAGCGCTCGCCGACCTCGTCGACCTCGGTCTGACGGCGAAGCAGGTCCACTGGAACGTGGTGGGCCCGCGCTTCCGCTCCATCCATCTGCAACTCGACGAGGTCGTCACGTCGGCCCGTGCCCACCAGGACACGGTCGCGGAACGCGCGTCCGCGATCGGCGTGACACCGGACGGCCGCGCGGCGACCGTCGCGGCGCAGAGCGCCATCAGCGAGGTCAAGAGCGGCTGGATCAAGGACGCCGACGCCGTGCAGACCATGGTGGACGCGCTGCAGGCGGTCATCACCCGGATGCGTGAACGCGTCGAGGTGACGGACGAGCCGGACCCGATCACGCAGGATCTGCTGATCCAGGTCACCGGCGACCTGGAGAAGCACAGCTGGATGTTCCAGGCGGAGAGCGCGTCAGGCGGCTGACGGGCGTACCCGCCGCTCAGCCGGTGGGGCCCGGCTGGCAGCGGGGGCACCAGTAGGTGGGGCGCTCCGCCTGCACGTCCCTGCGGACAGGGGTCCCGCACCGCGGGCACGGGAGGTTCCTGCGGCCGTACACGTGCAGGCGGCGGCTGCCGCTCGGAAGCTTCTTGTTGATCTCCAGCAGCCGCTTCGCCGCGACGACGAGCCGCCCGGGTCCGGCGACCTCGCCGATCGGACTCCAAGGATTCGCGCGCGCCACGAAACACGTCTCGGACTTGAAGATGTTGCCGACGCCCGCGAGATTGCGCTGGTCGAGCAGTGCCTCGCCCACCGGGCGTGCCGGGTCGGCGAGCAGGTTCCCCAGCGCCGCTTCGCCGTCCCAGCCGGGCCCGAGCAGATCGGGGCCCAGATGGCCCACGGCGCGGTCCTCCTCGGCGGTGCGCAGCAGTTCCACCACCTTGAGCCGGTAGCCGACCGCCGTACGGTCGACGGAGCCGACGACCGCGCGGATCTCGTGGGAGGGTCCACCACCCCAGCGGCGGTCGCCCTCGTACACCCGCCAGGCGCCGTCCATGCCGAGGTGCGTGTGGAGCGTCAGGCCGCCCTCGACGCGCGTCAGCAGGTGCTTTCCGCGCGGGGTGACGTCGAGCACGGCCCGGCCCACCAGGTCGGACGTGGCGAACCTGGGCACCCGCAGGTCCCAGCGCACCAGCGCCTTGCCCGCCAGCGCCGCGTGCAGCATCCGCGCCGCACGCCACACGGTGTCTCCCTCGGGCACGGCTTCACGCCCTCAGCCGCAGCCCGCGCGGCGTCGCGTGGAACCCGGCGGCCTCGAGCGCCGCTCCCAGCGGTGACGTCAGCGCGGCGGCGCCGTTCGCCCGCTCCACGGTGATCGTGCCGAGCGCCCCTGCCGCGGCCGCGGACGCGAGTGCGCCGGCCGCCGCGGCGAACCCGGGTCCTTCCGGGTCGGCGGCCCAGGACAGCAGGGTCTTGCCGCCACGCTCCACGTACAGCGTCAGCTCCCCGTCGACCAGCACGACGAGGGAGCCCGCCTTCCTGCCGGGCTTGTGGCTCGCATCCTCCGGAGGCTCGGGCCACGGCAGCGCGGCGCCGTACGCGTTGGCGGGGTCGGCCGCGGCGAGGACGACCGCCTGCGGTCGCGGGTGCGCCGCCGCCCGCTCACGCGCCGTGGCCGCCGCGCGTACCCGGTCCACGGCGCCGTCCATGGCGAACTGCGCTGCGCCAAGGCCTTCGACCACGTAGCCGCGGCGCGCCTGGCCGCTGTCCTCGAACGCGGAAAGCACCCGGTACACGGCGGAGAACCCGCCCTCGACACCCTCGGCCGCGACCGCCCCGCGCGTCACGACGCCATGCCGGTCCAGCAGGGCGCGGGCCAGCGCGTGTGCGCGATGCGTCGCGTCCGGCTCCCGGCCCGGCAGCAGCGACCAGCGGCCGCTGACCGTCGGCGGGCCGGCACGCGAAGCGGTCCTCGCGGCGGCCGCCGGTGAACCGTACCGGCCCCGGGGGACGGACCTGCGGGCACGGTGCGCCGTCGCCCCCGCCGTACGCCCCGAGCCGAGGTAGGAGCGCAGCGGCGCGAGCGTGTCGTTGGTGAGCCGCCCCGACCAGGCGAGGTCCCAGACGGCGTCCGCGAGCTGCGGGTCCGTGGCGTCGGGGTGCGTCGTCGCGCGGACCTGCTCCGCTATCTGCCGGAAGAACAGGCCGTAGCCCCCGCTCAGGGCGGTCAGCACGGACTCGTGCACCGCGGTGAGCTCCAGCGGGTGCGGCGGAGGCAGCAGCAGCGGCGCGGTGTCGGCGAGGTACAGCGACACCCAGCCGTCCTTGCCCGGCAGGGCGCCCGCGCCCGCCCACAGCACCTCCCCCGTGGTGGTCAGCTCGTCCAGCATCGCCGGGGCGTAACCGGAGACCCGCGAGGACAGGACCAGCCGCTCGAGCGCGGACGCCGGCACGGCGGCGCCCTGCAGCTGCTCGACGGTGCGGGCCAGGCCGTCGATGCCGTGCAGCCGGTGCGCCCCCAGGTGCTGCCACTGCGGCAGGAAGGACGCGAGCGCCGTCGGCGCGACCGGTTCGAGCTCCTCGCGCAGCGCGGCCAGCGAGCGGCGGCGCAGCCTGCGCAGCACCGTCGCGTCGCACCACTCCTGGCCGATGCCCTCGGGATGGAACTCGCCCTGCACGACCTTGCCTGCCGCCGCGAGCCGGTGCAGCGCGCCGTCCGTGACGGCCGTGCCGAGGCCGAACCGGGCGGCGGCCTGCGCCGACGTGAAGGGGCCATGGGTGCGGGCGTAGCGCGCGAGCAGATCGCCCAGGGGGTCCTTGACCGGCTCCATGAACGCCTCGGGCACGCCGACGGGCAGCGCCGTGCCCAGTGCGTCCCTCAGCCGGCCCGCGTCCTCGACGGCGGCCCAGTGCTCCGCGCCGCCGATCCGGACCTCGATGGCGCGGCGGTGCGCCGCCAGCTGTCCGGCCCAGTCCGCCTCGGAGCCGCGCTCCGCCAGCTCCGAGGCCGTGAGCGGGCCGAGCACGCGCAGCAGGTCCGCCACTCCTTCGGCGTCCTTGACCCGCCGGTCGTCCGTCAGCCACTGGAGCTCGCGCTCCAGCTCGGCCAGCACCGCGGGGTCGAGGAGCTCCCGCAGCTCCGCCTGGCCCAGCAGCTCCGCAAGCAGCCGCGAGTCGAGTGACAGCGCCGCGGCCCGGCGTTCGGCGAGCGGCGAGTCGCCCTCGTACAGGAACTGCGCGACGTAGCCGAACAGCAGGGAACGTGCGAACGGGGACGGCTCAACCGTGGTGACCTCGACGAGCCGCACCCTGCGCGCCTCGATGTCGCCCATCAGCTCCGTGAGGCCCGGCACGTCGAACACGTCCTGTAGGCACTCGCGCACCGCTTCGAGAACGATGGGGAAGGACCCGAACTCGCTCGCCACCTGGAGCAGCTGGGAGGCACGCTGGCGCTGCTGCCACAGTGGCGTGCGCCTGCCGGGGCTGCGGCGCGGCAGCAGCAGCGCGCGCGCCGCGCACTCGCGGAACCGGGACGCGAACAGCGCGGAGCCGCCCACCTGCTCCGTGACGACGCCGCGCACGTCGCCCGCGTCGAACGTGACATCACCCGCGCCCACCGGCGGCTGCTCGCTGTCGTACGACGCCTCGGACGCGGCGGGCTCGGCGTCGAGCAGGTCGAACCCCATGAGGTCGGCGTCGGGCAGCCGCAGCACGATGCCGTCGTCCGCGTGCATCACCTGCGCGTCCATGCCGTAGCGCTCGGCGAGGCGGGACGACAGGGCGAGGGCCCACGGTGCGTGCACCTGCGCGCCGAACGGCGAGTGCACCACGACGCGCCAGTCGCCCAGCTCGTCCCTGAACCGCTCCACGACGATCGTGCGGTCGTCGGGGACGTGCCCGCACGCCTTTCGCTGCTCGTCCAGGTACGACAGGACATTCCCGGCGGCCCACGTGTCGAGGCCGGCCGTCATCAGCCGCAGGCGCGCGTCCTCCTCGGACAGCGCGCCGACCTCGCGCAGGAAGGCCCCCACGGCCCGCCCCAGCTCGAGCGGCCTGCCGAGCTGGTCCCCCTTCCAGAACGGCAGCCGCCCCGGCGTGCCGGGTGCGGGGGTGACCAGGACGCGGTCGCGGGTGATGTCCTCGATGCGCCACGAGGTCGTGCCCAGCGTGAAGACGTCCCCGACGCGCGACTCGTAGACCATCTCCTCGTCCAGCTCGCCGACCCGGCCGCCGCCCTTCTTCGGGTCGGCGCCCGCGAGGAACACGCCGAACAGGCCGCGGTCGGGGATCGTGCCGCCCGAGGTGACGGCCAGGCGCTGCGCGCCCGGCCTGCCCGTCACCGTGCCCGCCACGCGGTCCCACACCACCCGGGGGCGCAGCTCGGCGAACGCGTCCGACGGATAACGGCCCGCCAGCATGTCGAGCACTCCCGTGAACGCCGACTCGGGCAGGGCGGCGAACGGCGCCGCCCTGCGCACCGTCGCCAGCAGGTCGTCCACCTGCCGGGTGTCGAGCGCGACCATGGCGACGAGCTGCTGCGCGAGCACGTCCAGCGGGTTCGCCGGTACGCGCAGCGCCTCGATGGCGCCCTCCCGCATCCGCTCCGTCACGACCGCCGCCTGCACGAGGTCGCCGCGGTACTTGGGGAAGACCACGCCGGTCGACACCGCTCCCACCTGGTGGCCGGCCCGCCCCACGCGCTGCAGGCCGGACGCCACCGACGGCGGGGACTCGACCTGCACGACGAGGTCGACCGAGCCCATGTCGATGCCGAGCTCCAGGCTTGACGTCGCCACCACTGCCGGAAGCCTGCCCGCCTTCAGGTCCTCCTCGACCTGCGCGCGCTGCTCCTTGGACACCGAGCCGTGGTGCGCGCGTGCCAGCAGCGCGGGGGCGCCCTGGGCGGCCCCGGCCTGCGCCATGACCTCGGCGGGGGAGTGGTCGGCGGGCAGCGCCTCGCCCGTGGCGCGCTCGTAGGCGATCTCGTTCAGCCGGTTGCACAGGCGCTCGGCGAGCCGCCGCGAGTTGGCGAAGACGATCGTCGACCTGTGGGCCTGCACGAGGTCGGCGATGCGCTCCTCCACATGCGGCCAGATCGACGGCTTCTCTCCGCCGGCCCCGGCGCCGCCGTCCGCGGCGGGCGAGCCGCCGAGCTCGCCGAGGTCCTCCACGGGCACGACCACCGACAGGTCGAACTCCTTGCCCGACGGCGGCTGCACGATCTCCACGCGGCGCTGCGGCGAGAGGAAGCGCGCCACCTCCTCGACGGGCCTGACCGTCGCCGACAGGCCGATCCTGCGCGCGGGGCGCGGCAGCAGCTCGTCGAGCCGCTCCAGCGACAGCGCGAGGTGCGCGCCGCGCTTCGTGCCCGCCACCGCGTGCACCTCGTCGAGGATCACGGTCTCGACGCCCGCCAGCGCGTCGCGCGCGGACGACGTCAGCATCAGGAAGAGCGACTCGGGCGTCGTGATCAGGATGTCCGGCGGCCGCGTGGCGAAGGCGCGGCGCTCCGCGGCGGGGGTGTCGCCCGAGCGGATGCCCACCCGGACGTCCGGCTCGGACAGCCCGAGCCGGGCCGACTCCTGCCTGATGCCCGTGAGCGGGCTGCGCAGATTGCGCTCCACGTCGACCGCGAGCGCCTTGAGCGGCGACACGTACAGCACCCGGCACCGCTTTTTCGCCTCGGCCGGAGGTGGCACCGAGGCGAGCCCGTCCAGCGCGGCGAGGAACGCGGCGAGCGTCTTGCCCGAGCCCGTGGGCGCCACGACCAGCACGTCCGAGCCCTCGCCGATGGCGCGCCAGGCCCCCTCCTGCGCCGCGGTGGGTGCGGAGAACGCCCCTGAGAACCAGCCGCGGGTCGCGGGGGAGAAGGAGTCGAGCACGCTGCCTGCCATGCCCCCATCGTGCACCCCGCCACTGACAACGAGGCGGCACTCGGTGGGCGGGATACTGGGCGCATGCGGTTGACGATTTTCTGGGAGCGCATGGCCGAGCACTTCGGCCCCGCGTACGCCGACTCCTTCGCACGCGACCACGTGATGGCCGGGCTGGGCGGCCGTACGGTGCACGAGGCCCTGGCCGACGGCTGGGACGCGAAGGACGTCTGGCGCGTGGTCTGCGAGGTCATGGGGGTACCGGCCGAGCGGCGCTGAGTGGCCCCCTGGCCCTGCGCGGGGTCGCCGCGCCGCCGTGGGCCGTTCGGGTGAGCCCCGCGGACGTACGCGGGGCTCGCGTACGTCCGCGGGGCTCAGAGGAAATCGGCCTCGTCGTGCCCGCCGTACGGCCGGCCGCCGCCCTGTTCCCTCTCCCTCTCCCGCTTCCGCCGCCTGCGCCGGGCCCGCTCCGCCGCCTCGGCCGCGAGCGCCGCCCTGGACGCCACATGGATCGGCAGCAGGCTCAGCCCCCAGCCGCCCACGACGACCGCCTTCACCACCGTCTCCGCGTGCTCGGGCGCGAGCACCAGCCGTGCCACCGCCCACCACCAGGCGCCGCCGAGTACGAGTGCCGATACGACGGCCGGTATGCGGGCCGGTACGAGAGCTCCATGCCTGGCCATGGCTGCCTCCTCCGGGCGGTACCCGCCGAGTCGCCCGCTCTCGCAGTCTGCCCCTGCGTGTCGGGCGCCGCATCCACGCGGGTCAGGCGGCGAGCAGCGCCATGTCCTCCTCGGTCAGCGAGAGCTGCGCCGAGGCCATGTTCTCCTCCAGGTGTGCGAGCGAGGCGGTGCCCGGGATCTGCACGACGGAGGGCGAGCGCGCCAGTCCCCAGGCGATCGCGACCTGGTGCTCCGTGGCGCCGTGCCGCTCCGCGACCTTGCGCAGGGCCGCGTCGGAGAGGGAGCCGCCCGAGCCGCCGAGCGCGAAGAACGGCACGAAAGCGATGCCGGCGGCCGCGCACGTGTCGACCAGTGCGTCGTCGTCCTGGTCGAGCACGCCGTAGCGGTTCTGCACGGCGGCCACAGGCGCGATGGCCCGGGCCTCGGCGAGCTGCGCGGCCGTCACGTTGCTCACGCCCAGGTGCCGGATCAGGCCCTCGTCGCGCAGCCGCGAGAGCGCGGCGAAACGCTCGCCGAGCGGGGCGCCGTTGGACCCGCTGAGCCTGCCCACCCGCAGGTAGACCAGGTCGAGGGCGTCCAGGCCCAAGTCCTTGAGGTTCTGCCGCACCGCGGCGCGCAACTGGCCGGGGCCCGCCTCGCCGACCATCTCGCCGTCCTCATTGCGGAGGGGACCGACCTTGGTGGCGATGGACAGGCCCTCCGGGTAGGGGTGGAGGGCGCGGCGCAGGATGTCGTTGGCGCGGACGCCGCCGGCCGAGAAGTAGAAGGCGGCGGTGTCGATGTGGAGGGCGCCGAGCTCCACCGCGCGCCGGGCGACGGCCGCCGACTGCGCGGGGGAGCGAGCGGGCCCGCCCACGGGTCCTGGAAGCTGCATCGCGCCGAAGCCGAGGCGCGGAACGGTGAGGGTGCCGCCGAGGGCGAAGGTGGTGTCCGTGCCGCGTGGTGCGCTTGACATCAAAATCGAACATCCATTCTCATGAGGGTCGGGGGAACGAGGGTGGGAGGCGTGGCGGGCCCATTGTCAGTGGCAGGCGATAGCGTCATTGACGTGAAGCGATCGACTCAAGCAAATCGGGTGGAACCCATGGCAGGTACGGACCGCGAGAAGGCGCTGGACGCCGCGCTCGCGCAGATTGAGCGGCAGTTCGGCAAGGGCGCGGTGATGCGCCTGGGCGAGCGGCCGAACGAGCCGGTCGAGGTCATCCCCACGGGGTCGACCGCGCTGGATGTCGCCCTCGGCGTCGGCGGGCTGCCCCGCGGGCGCGTGGTGGAGGTGTACGGCCCCGAGTCCTCCGGCAAGACGACCCTCACGCTGCACGCGGTGGCGAACGCCCAGCGCGCGGGCGGAGCGGTGGCCTTCGTGGACGCGGAGCACGCGCTCGACCCCGAGTACGCGAAGAAGCTCGGCGTCGACATCGACAACCTGATCCTCTCCCAGCCGGACAACGGCGAGCAGGCGCTGGAAATCGTGGACATGCTGGTCCGCTCCGGCGCGCTCGACCTGATCGTCATCGACTCCGTCGCCGCGCTCGTACCGCGCGCGGAGATCGAGGGCGAGATGGGCGACTCGCACGTGGGCCTCCAGGCCCGGTTGATGAGCCAGGCGCTGCGGAAGATCACCAGCGCGCTCAACCAGTCGAAGACGACGGCCATCTTCATCAACCAGCTCCGCGAGAAGATCGGCGTCATGTTCGGCTCCCCGGAGACCACGACGGGTGGCCGCGCGCTCAAGTTCTACGCGTCGGTGCGTCTCGACATCCGGCGCATCGAGACCCTGAAGGACGGCACGGAGGCCGTCGGCAACCGCACGCGCGTCAAGGTGGTCAAGAACAAGGTCGCGCCCCCCTTCAAGCAGGCCGAGTTCGACATCCTCTACGGGCAGGGCATCAGCCGCGAGGGCGGCCTGATCGACATGGGCGTGGAGCACGGCTTCGTGCGCAAGGCCGGCGCCTGGTACACGTACGAGGGCGACCAGCTCGGCCAGGGCAAGGAGAACGCGCGCAACTTCCTGAAGGACAACCCCGACCTGGCGAACGAGATCGAGAAGAAGATCCTCGAGAAGCTGGGCGTCGGCGTCAGGCCCGAGGAGGCGGCGAGCGAGACCACGGCTGACGGCACGCCCGCCCCGGCGGCCGAAGGCGCCAAGGCGGTGCCCGCGCCCGCCGCGGCGGTCCCGGCGACCGCGTCCACGGGCAAGGCCAAGGCGGCCAAGGCCGCCGCCGGCAAGAACTAGCCGTCCGTGCCCGAGGAGGAGCCTTCCCGTACCGGAGCCGGGCCAAGGGCCGGGAAGCGGGGACGGACAGCAAGGCCGGGCGGCAGCTCCGACCCGTCGAGGGCCGGGCAGGAGCTGCCGCCCCAGGACCCGGCCGAGCGGGCGCGTGCCATCTGCCTGCGCCTGCTCACCGGCATGCCACGGACGCGCAAGCAGTTGGCGGACGCACTGCGCAAGCGGGAGATCCCCGACGACGTGGCGGAAGAGGTGCTCTCCCGCTTCGAGGACGTGGGGCTGATCAACGATGCCGCGTTCGCGGACGCATGGGTGGAGTCGCGCCATCACGGCCGCGGCCTCGCCCGCCGCGCGCTCGCCAGGGAACTGCGGACGAAGGGTGTCGAGTCCGCGGTGATCGACGAGGCAGTCGGGCAGCTGGACGCGGAGCGCGAGGAGGCCACGGCACGCGAGCTGGTCGCGGCCAAGCTGCGTACGACGCGCGGCATGGACCGCGACCGCAGGCTGCGCCGTATCGTCGGCGTGCTGGCGCGCAAGGGGTACGGCCAGGGCCTGGCACTCCGGGTGGTGCGGCAGGCACTGGAGGAAGAGGGCGAGGAAACCGGGGGCCTGGACGAGGTCTTCCCGGACTGACCCGTCCGGGTGCGGGCCACCGGCCCGGGCATGACCGCCCCGGTCACCGTCCGACCGGGAGCCCCTCCGCGCGCCAGGCCTGGAAGCCGCCCTCCAGGTCCGTCGCCCGGTGCAGGCCCAGTTGGCGCAGTGACGCCGCGGCCAGCGACGACGCGTAGCCCTCGTTGCAGATCACCACGACCCGGCGGCCGTGGTCCGTCGCCTCCGGGATCTTGTGGCTGCCCTGCGGGTCCAGGCGCCACTCCAGCTCGTTGCGCTCGATCAGCACCGCCCCCGGGATCACGCCGTCCCGCTCGCGCTGCAGCTGGTAGCGGATGTCCACGAGCAGCGCGCCGTTCTCCGCGGCCCGCTGCGCGGCGCGTGGCCCGAGCCTGTCGAGGCCGATGCGGGCGCCCGCCAGCACGTCCTCGACGCGGGCCGGGCGCGTGGGCTCACTCATCGCCACTCCTGGGGAAGTTCGACCTCTTCGAGCCGCAGCACCGGTCCCGTTCTGCTGTAACGGCGCATCAGCGGCAACGGCGGATAATACGCGTGGACCGAGACGGAATGGCGCTCATCCGAGACGTTGCGCACCTCGTGCACATGGTGTTCGCCGAACGCCCGCGCGTCGCCCGTCCCGAGGACGCGGTGCCGGTCCACGCCCTCGGCGAGTTCCAGCGTCTTCCACCCCTCGGTGGGCAGCCGGGCCGCGAGCGAATCCTCCGTCAGCGCCCCCGCCGCCGTGGCGAAAGCGCCGTACGACCCTCCGTGGTCGTGCCATCCGGTGCCCGTGCCGGGCGGCCACCCGATCAGCCACGCCTCGCTGCCGCCGGGACCTTCCAGGCGCAGCCACGTACGGTCCTCCGGGTCGAGGGGCAGGGACGCGACGAGCCCCGCGTCGCCGGCCGCGGCCCGGGCGAAGGCCAGCAGCTCAGCGGGAGAGGGCCCGCCCGGCCGAGCGGGCAGCGAGGACTCGTCGGAAGCGGGATCGTGCGGGCGAGCGGGGAGGGATGAAGCGGAAACAGACATGGAGCGCCGTCCTGACGTGGTTCGCGGGTACGCGCGGCCGCCGCGCCCGGGCGCCCGGCCGGAACAGGGCAGGGCGCGGCGCGGCTGAGGTGCGCGGAGGAAATGAGAAGGCGAATCAGCGGGACGGGCGACACACGCAGCCCGCGTAGCGGACGAGGTCCATGTGGACCCTCCGCCACAGGTGTACGCGGGTGCCGGTCATGTTGCGGAGTACACCACGGGGGCGGACCCGGGTCAATTGACGTTCGCGGTGCGGTCCCCGGCGCTCGTGGCGGCACTTGAGGGAGCACCGCCACGAGCCGCGTCCGCCGCCGCGCGCAGCTCCCGCGGGTGCACGCCGCCGAACGCCGCGACGAGATGGCCGTCGGGGCGCACGAGCAGCACGTCGTGCGCGGACGCCCCCGGGTAGCCCTCCGCCACCAGCAGCTCGGCGTCCGCCGGCAGCTCCTCGACTGCGGCGGCGAGGCGCGGCATCACGCCGGCCTTCAGCCAGTGCCGCCTGTCCCACACCGCCGTGCCGGGCGCCACCAGCACGACCAGCAGCCTGCCACGGCCCAGCCGGTCGCGCAGCCTTCCCGCGGTGCCCTCGGGTGTGGTCACCCGGACGTCCGTGACCGGTGCGCCCACCGCCGTGCCGACCGAGGCCGCGCCCTGCCCGTGCTCCGCGGCGAGCGGCGAGTTCGGGTATGCGGGAGGCGCGCCCAGCGGCCCCTGGCCCAGGTGCCCGTCCGCGAGCAGCGTGTCGCGTCCGCCGGCGGATCCGGGCAGCAGGCCGCGCAGGCCACCGCCACCGCGCAGTATCGGCAGCGACTGGTCCGCGGCGCGCAGCCGTGCGGCGACCGCCGTGCGCCGCTCGGCCTGGTAGCTCGCGAGAAGTGTCTCCGTCGCGCCGTGGTGCCACGCGAGTGCCAGCTTCCACGCGAGGTTGTCGACGTCCCTGATGCCCTCGTCGAGGCCTTGCGTTCCGGCCGCGCCGAGGAGGTGCGCCGCGTCGCCCGCGAGGAACGCGCGATCGGCGCGCCACCGCTGCGCGAGCCGGTGGTGCAGGGTGTGGACGCCGGTGTCGAGCAGTTCGTAGGGCGGCGTCTCGCCGCACCAGCCCCCCAGCGCCTCACGCACGCGAGTCACCAGCGCGTCCGGCGTGACCAGGTCGCCGCGGGCCGGCAGCAGCCAGTCGAGCCGCCAGGCGCCGCCGGGCAGCGGCCGTGCGGCGACCTCCTCGCCGCCGGTGCGCCACGGCGGCTGCCGGTGGAGCACCGCCTCGCGCGGCCACGGCAGCTCGGCGCGCAGCGCGGCCACCGCGTACCGCTCCACCGCCGTGCGGCCGGGGAACCGTACGCCGAGCAGCTTGCGCACCGTGGACCTCGCGCCGTCGCACCCCACCAGGTAGCTGCCGCGCCAGTAGGCCGTGCCCGGGCCCTTGATATGGGCGGTGACGCCGTCGCGGTCCTGTTCCAAAGAGTCCAGGCGGCTGTTCGTGACGACCTTCACGAGGGACGTCTTCCCGATGGCCTCGCGCAGCCCGCGGCCGAGCGCGTGCTGCGCGATGTGCAGGGGCGACGGGAACCCCTCGACGGAGAGCGGCAGCCGGCGCACCGGCTGCTTGCGCCGCATCAGCCGCCAGCCGTCCCATCTGGCGCCCTCGTCACCGAGCGTGGTGCAGCCGAGCCGGGCCGCCAGCGCCGCGGTGTCCGGCCTGAGCACGACCGTGCGCGCCGCGCGCCGCTCGTCCTCGCCCCCGCTCTCGTCGAGGACCACGGAGGGGACCTCCTGGGCCGCCAGGGCCAGGGCCAGAGTGAGCCCCACGGGGCCGGCGCCGACGACGATCACCGGGTCCACGGGGCCGCCCCTCGGGCCCGTGCGGTCGTGCGGTCAATGGCGGCAGCCGTCCGGTGCGTGATCACAGAACGCATGCAACCGACTCGGGGTTCCCGCGTCAAGCGACGGCCTCGGCGGCGCGTACGGCGTCGGCCAGACCCTCGGGTGACACTCCGTCACCCGTGTCTCACCCGCCCCGTCGCCGACCGGGCGGGGAGGTCGTCGCGTGGCGAGCCCGCTGCCGTCAGTGGCGCAGGACCTTGGAGAGGAAGTCCTTCGCGCGGTCGCTGCGCGGCGCGGCGAAGAAGGCGTCGGCCGCGGCCTCCTCGACGATCCGGCCGTCCGCCATGAAGACGACCCGGTCCGCCGCGTACCGCGCGAAGCCCATCTCGTGCGTGACGACGATCATCGTCATGCCGTCCCGCGCCAACTGCCGCATGACGTCGAGCACCTCGCCCGTCATCTCCGGGTCGAGCGCCGACGTCGGCTCGTCGAAGAGCATGACCTTGGGGTCCATCGCGAGGGCGCGCGCGATGGCGACGCGCTGCTGCTGGCCGCCGGAGAGCCGTGCCGGGTACGTGTCGTACGGCACGCCGACGCCCACGCGGTCGAGCAGCAGCCGCGCCTTCTCCTGAGCCGCCCCGGGGCTCACCCCGCGCACCCTGATCTGGCCGAACGTCAGGTTCTCCAGCACGGTCTTGTGCGTGAAGAGGTTGAACGACTGGAAGACCATGCCCACGTCGGCCCTGAGCCTCGCGAGCTCCCTGCCCCCCTCGGGCAGGGGGTGGCCGTCGATGCTGACCGACCCCGAGTCGATCGCCTCCAGGCGGTTGATCGTGCGGCACAGAGTGGACTTGCCCGCGCCCGAGGGCCCGATCACCGCGACCACCTCACCGCGCGCGACGGTCAGGTCGACGTCCTTCAGCACGTGCAGTGGACCGTAGTGCTTGTCCACGTGGTTCAGCACCACCAGGCCGTCTCCACGCACCGCCCGCCGCGGCCGCGAGGCCGCCGGCACTCCGGTCATCGCCGTGCTCCGTCCTCCCGGCCCCGTGGACAGTGTGGACAGTACCGGGGAAGCGTCCTCGGGCACCGGCCGCGGGTGGCGGGGAACCGTCCACCACAATGCGCCAGAATTCACTCGAACAGGGGAGGGAGGCGTCGTCGGCGCCGGGCCGGAGCCGGCGCGGACCGGCACCCCGCGCCCAGCGCCTACCCTTGTGCGCATGAGCAGCAGTGACCCGAGCCAGACCGTGGGCGTCAACCGAAGCTATGCGATTCGCACCTACGGGTGTCAGATGAACGTCCACGACTCGGAACGGCTCTCGGGGCTGCTTGAGGGCGCGGGCTACGTGCGCGCACCCGAGGGCGAGGAGGAGGCGGATGTCGTCGTGTTCAACACGTGCGCCGTCCGGGAGAACGCCGACAACAAGCTCTACGGCAACCTCGGCCGCCTCGCCCCCGCGAAGACACGCAGGCCCGGCATGCAGATCGCCGTCGGCGGCTGCCTCGCGCAGAAGGACCGCGACACGATCCTGAAGAAGGCGCCCTGGGTCGACGTCGTCTTCGGCACGCACAACATCGGCAAGCTGCCCGTCCTCCTGGAACGCGCGCGCGTCCAGGAGGAGGCGCAGGTCGAGATCGCCGAGTCGCTGGAGGCCTTCCCCTCCACGCTGCCCACCCGCCGCGAGTCCGCGTACGCCGCGTGGGTGTCCGTCTCCGTCGGCTGCAACAACACCTGCACCTTCTGCATCGTGCCCGCGCTGCGCGGCAAGGAGAAGGACCGCAGGCCGGGCGACATCCTCGCCGAGATCGAGGCGCTGGTCGGCGAGGGTGTCTCCGAGATCACCCTGCTCGGCCAGAACGTCAACGCCTACGGGTCCGACATCGGCGACCGGCAGGCGTTCTCGAAACTGCTGCGCGCGTGCGGCGCGATCGAGGGCCTGGAACGAGTCCGCTTCACCTCGCCCCACCCGCGCGACTTCACCGACGACGTGATCACGGCGATGGCCGAGACGCCGAACGTGATGCCGCAGCTGCACATGCCTCTCCAGTCGGGCTCGGACGCGGTGCTGCGCGCGATGCGCCGCTCGTACCGGCAGGACCGCTACCTCGGCATCATCGAGAAGGTGCGGGCCGCGATCCCGCACGCCGCGATCTCCACGGACATCATCGTGGGCTTCCCCGGCGAGACCGAGGAGGACTTCGAGCAGACGCTGCACGTCGTGCGCGAGGCACGGTTCGCGCAGGCGTTCACCTTCCAGTACTCCAAGCGGCCCGGCACACCGGCGGCCGACATGGAGGGACAGATCCCCAAGGCGACCGTTCAGGAGCGCTACGAGCGCCTGGTCGCCCTCCAGGAGGAGATCTCCTGGGAGGAGAACAAGAAGCAGGTCGGCCGCACCCTGGAGGTCATGGTCGCCGAGGGCGAGGGCCGCAAGGACGGCGAGACCCACCGCCTCTCGGGCCGCGCCGCCGACAACCGCCTCGTCCACTTCACCAGGCCGGACGAGGACGTGCGGCCCGGCGACATGGTCACCGTGGACATCAGCTATGCCGCCCCGCACCACCTGCTGGCGCAGGGCCCCGTCACGCGCGTGCGGCGCACCAGGGCGGGCGACGCATGGGAGCGCCGCACCGCGGAGCAGGCCGCGCCCCAGGGCGTCATGCTGGGCCTGCCCGGCATCGGCGTGCCGGCCCCGTTCCCCGCGGCGGAGGGCTGCGCGGCCGGCTGACGGCGAGCAGGCCGCACCCACCGCGACGCCGCGCGCGGGATGCGGGCCGAAGGGTTCGACGTCTCGCTTGCCGGTGCGCCGGCCGCGCAGCACGCCGCCGCGCCCCCGCCGACTCGGCGCTCGGCTCGCGAGCCGACGTGCGCGGGGAGCGCCTTGACGCCCTCGCGGGGCTGCCGAGGGCGCGGGCCCCGCGAGGCAGGCCGCCGTACGACGAGGCGCCCTGCGGCGTCGGCTGCATCGTCGCGGCCCGATGGCAGGGCGCCCCGGCTGTCTCCGGGCGCTGCTCAGCGCGCGCCGTGCGCGGTCCGCCTCGCGGCGGGGACGCGCCCGGCACCGATCAGGCGTGCGGCGTGCCGCCGCCGTCGCCGCCCTGCTGGGACATGCGGTCGATGGCGCCCTTCGCCTTGCCCCTGCCCGCGTCGATGCGCTCGCTGTACTTGCCGTGGGTCCTCTCGTCGACCGCGCGCGCTGCCTTGTCGAGTCCCTGGCCGATGCGGTCGCCGTGCTGCGACGCCAGGTCGGAGACCTTGTCCCGCGCCGGCGCGAGCCGCGCCCTGAGCGATTCCCTGAAGCCCATGCGGCACCTTCCCGAAGAGTCGCGGACCACCTCATACCTGTACACAGGGTACGGCGGACAGGCGTGCCGTGCACGGACGGGACGGGGTCCCGCACGGCCCGCCGGATTTGCGAGACTGGGGCGGTGACAAGCGCAGCTCCCGCACCACGGGTCATCGCCGTCGTCGGTCCCACCGCGGCCGGCAAGTCCGATCTGGGCGTTCATCTCGCCCGCGAACTGGGCGGCGAAGTGGTCAACGCCGACTCCATGCAGCTGTATCGCGGCATGGACATCGGCACGGCCAAGCTGACCGAGGAGGAACGCGGCGGTGTGCCGCACCACCTGCTGGACATCTGGGACGTCACCGAGACCGCGAGCGTCGCCGAGTACCAGCGCCTCGCGCGCGCCGAGATCGACCGCCTGCGCGCCGCCGGCCGCGTACCCGTCCTCGTGGGCGGCTCCGGGCTGTACGTGCGGGGCGTGATCGACGCGCTCGACTTCCCCGGCACCGACCCCCAGGTGCGTGCGCGCCTGGAGTCCGAGCTGACGATGCGCGGCTCGGGCGCGCTGCACGCGCGCCTCGCCGCGGCGGACCCCGCGGCGGCGCGCGCCATCCTGCCGAGCAACGGCCGACGCGTCGTCAGGGCCCTTGAGGTGATCGAGATCACCGGCAGGCCCTTCACCGCCAACCTCCCAGGACACGAAGCCGTCTACGACACCGTGCAGATCGGCGTCGACGTCGAGCGGCCCGAGCTCGACGCGCGCATCGCGCTCCGCGTCGACCGCATGTGGGAGGCGGGGCTCGTCGAGGAGGTGCGCGCGCTCGAGGCGCGCGGGCTGCGCGACGGGCGCACGGCGTCGCGCGCGCTCGGCTACCAGCAGGTGCTCGCAGCCCTCGCGGGCACCTGCACGCAGGACGAGGCGCGCGCCGAGACCGTCCGTGCCACCAAGCGCTTCGCGAGGCGCCAGGACTCCTGGTTCAGGAGGGACCCGCGCGTGCACTGGCTCGCGGGCGCGGAGGGTGCCGCGGAGGAACTGCGGCGGCGGGCTCTCACGTTGGTCGAACGGGCGGTCACAGCCTGATCACGTGATGGCATCGGGACGCTCCGGGCGCCATTTCCGGGCCTGGGGCCGTGCCATCATCGAGCATCGATCCACCCGTGGAGTCCGAGTTGGGAGGGCGCGTGGCGATGGAGGCCGGCCCTCGCGATCCCCAGTCGGCGACGCGGAACGCGCCCGAGCCGTCCGGTGACGACGCGCCCGTGCCCGTCCCGGGCCAGTCCCCTGGACCCGCCCATGCGGTGCCGCCCGGCCTCAGCGCCGACGGCCCAGGGCAGGGCCTGACGCCCGACGGTCTCGCGTCCGACGGCCCCGAGGACGACCCGGAGTCCGAGCCCGCCACGCCCGAGGTCGAGGTGGAGCTCAGGCCGCAGGGCAGGTTCCGCATCTGGCAGATCGCACCCATCGTCGTGCTCGCGGGCGTCGGCTCCCTGATGTTCGCCTTCCCCCTCGCGTTCGGCACGGGCGACGGCGGTTCCGTGATCGCGATGCTCGGCCTGCTGCTCGGCTGCTGCGCCGCGGGATGGGGCATGACGGCCGCCCGCAAGGTCGGCTACACGTGGCCCGGCCTGCCCTCCAAGTCCTCCGGCGAGCGGGCCGACTGGCGCTTCGTCGCGCTGTACGTCGCGATCGCCGCGGTGATCGTGGCACTCGCGGTCTGGCGGGTCGCGCGGCTGCGCTGAGCAGGCCTTCCGAGGCCGGCATCGCGGGTTGCCGGCGCAGGATCCTACGATGGACACGTGACGGCACCGACCACGCCCCTGGCGTATCTCAAGGGACACGGCACGGAGAACGACTTCGTGATCGTTCCCGACCCGGACAACGCGCTCGACCTGCCGCCGCGCCTCGTGGCCGCACTCTGCGACCGCAGGGCCGGGGTCGGCGGGGACGGCGTGCTGCACGTCGTGCGGTCCGCCGCCCACCCCGAAGGGCGCGGGATGGCCGCCGAGGCCGAGTGGTTCATGGACTACCGCAACAGCGACGGCTCGGTCGCCGAGATGTGCGGCAACGGCGTCCGCGTCTTCGCCCGGTACCTCCAGCGGGCCGGGCACGTGCGCGCGGGCGATCTCGCCGTCGCCACGCGGGGCGGCGTGAAGCGCGTGCACGTCGCCAAGGACGGCGACGTCACGGTGCACATGGGCCGCGCCGCACTGCCGGAGGGCGCGGTGGACGTCACGGTGGGCGCGAGGACGTGGCCCGCGTACAACGTCAACATGGGCAACCCGCATGCCGTCGCGTTCGTCGACGACCTGGCGCACGCGGGCGACCTGCTCGCCCCGCCGCCGTTCGCCCCGGCCGAGGTCTACCCGGACGGGGTCAACGTCGAGTTCGTCGTCGACCGCGGGCCCCGCCACGTCGCCCTGCGCGTGCACGAGCGCGGCTCGGGCGAGACCCGGTCGTGCGGCACGGGCGCGTGCGCCGTCGCCGTGGCCGCGGCCCTCAGGGACGGCGCCGACCCGGCCGCGAGCGGCACGCCCGTCACGTACACGGTGGACCTGCCGGGCGGCCGGCTGGTGATCACGCAGCAGCCCGACGGGGAGATCGAGATGACGGGTCCCGCCGTGATCGTCGCCGAGGGAGTGATCACCACGGAATGGCTCGAAACGGCCTTCGGTTGAAACATGCAGGCGTTCGCTTGAACGGGTGATCCGTTTCACGCTGAACGAGTGCGGGTCCGGTCCACGTTGTGGGCTCGATAGCATCAAGCACCGGCCCCGAGGGCGCACCCCTGTCCCTCGTACCGCCGGTCGATCCTGCCCGGAGGTTGCCCATGAGTGCAGAGGCCACCAGCCCTGGTGTCCACGGCCGCAGGCGCGGCCTGCCCCGTATCGACCTCCGCCGGCTGGGCAGGGCGGCCCTGCTGGGGCCCGCGTCACGCGACAGGCTGCCCGACGCCATAGGGCATGTGGCCGAGGCGCACAGGGCGCACTTCCCCGACGCCGACATGGCGGTCCTGCACCGCGCGTACGTGCTGGCCGAGGCCTCGCACCGCGGCCAGTACCGTAAGAGCGGTGAGCCGTACATCACCCACCCGCTCGCCGTCACGCTGATCCTCGCCGAACTCGGCGCGGAGACCACCACGCTGACCGCCGCGATCCTGCACGACACGGTCGAGGACACCGACGTCACCCTCGACCAGGTGGGCCGCGAGTTCGGCGAGGAGGTCCGCTACCTCGTCGACGGCGTGACCAAGCTGGAGAAGGTCGACTACGGGGCGGCGGCGGAGCCGGAGACGTTCCGCAAAATGCTCGTCGCCACGGGCAACGACGTACGCGTGATGTCGATCAAACTCGCCGACCGGTTGCACAACATGCGCACGCTCGGCGTGATGCGCCCGGAGAAGCAGGAGCGGATCGCCAAGGTCACCAGGGACGTGCTCGTGCCCCTCGCCGAGCGGCTCGGGGTGCAGGCGATCAAGTCCGAGCTCGAGGACCTGGTCTTCGCCATCCTGTGCCGTGAGGACGCGGCGAGGGCCCGCGCCCTCATCGCGGAGAACGCCTCCGCGGGCGACGCGCTCGCGTCGATCGCGCAGGACGTGCGCCGGGTCCTGCGCGAGGCGGACCTCACGGCCGAGGTCCTCGTCAGGCCGCGCCACCTGGTCTCGGTGCACCGTGCCAGTGTCAAACGCGGCGAGATGCGCGCCACGGACTTCGGCAGGCTCCTCGTACTCGTCGCCGAGGACGCCGACTGCTACGGCGTACTCGGCGAGCTGCACACCTGCTTCACGCCGGTGATCTCCGAGTTCAAGGACTTCGTCGCCGCCCCCAAGTTCAACCTGTACCAGTCGCTGCACACCGCGGTCGCGGCGCCCGACGGGTCGGTCGCCGAGGTCCTGATCCGCACCCACCAGATGCACAAGGTGGCGGAGGCCGGGGTCGTCGCCCTCGGCAACCCGTACGCGCCGGCGCCCGCCGCGGGCGACGGCGGCGACACGCCGGACGGCGAGCGCGCCGACCCGACGCGGCCCGGCTGGCTCTCCCGCCTGCTGGAGTGGCAGGAGTCCGCGCCCGACCCCGACACGTTCTGGAAGACGCTCCGCGCCGACCTGGCACAGGACCGCGAGATCACCGTATTCCGCGCCGAGGGCGGCATGCTCGGCCTGCCGGCGGGCGCCACCTGCGTGGACGCCGCCTACGCCCAGTACGGCGAGGCCGCCCACCGATGTCTCGGCGCGCGCGTCAACGGCCGCCTCGTCGCCCTCGGCACCGTGCTGAACGACGGCGACACCGTCCAGGCCCTCCTCGCCCACGACACCACCTCGGGGCCCTCGCCCGAATGGCTCGAGCACGCCCGCACGCCCTCGGCGCGCATCTCGATCACCGGCTGGCTCGCCGCGCACCCCGACGCTGCGGCGCTGCCCGACGCATCGCCCCGCCCGCCCGCCGCGGTCTCGGCGGGGCCGCGCACCACGGCGGGCGTCGTCACGGAACGGCCCGACGCCCAGGTACGGCTCGCGGGCTGCTGCACGCCCGTGCCGCCCGACGACATCACCGCCTTCCAGGTACGGGGCGGCACCGTCACCGTGCACCGCGCCGAGTGCCCCGCGGCCCGCAGGATGAGCCAGTCCAAACGCTCTCCCGTGCCGGTCAGCTGGGCCGCGGGCGACACCGCCGGCTGCCAGGTGACGCTGCGCGCCGAGTCGTTCGGCCGGCCCCGGCTCATGGCCGACCTCACGGACGCCATGTCCACCGCGGGCGCCGCGATCATCTCCGCCACCGTCGAACCGCCCAGCAGGCAGCGCGTACGCCACACCTACACCGTCCAGCTCGCCGACGCCGCGCTGCTGCCCGGGCTGATGAGCGCCATGCGCGAGGTGCCGGGCGTGTACGACGTGAGCCGGGCCCAGCAACCCGCGCAGGCGTGACGCCCCGCTCGCACGGCGGCACGCCCACCGCACGCGCGTCCGCATCCGGCCCGCGGCCGAACCCGTTCGGCTGAGAGGGGCGCGCGCCGCCCCCGACCGCCCGCCGTCCCCTGGTAGCGGTGGGGCATGCTCCTCACCTCACGCCGTCTGCGTGCCGCGCTGCTCGCCACCGCGTCGGCCACCCTCGTCGCCGCCGCCCTGCCCGCTCCCTCCCCGCTCGGCATCGGCGACCGCCTCTTCCCCTACCTCGGCAACCCCGGCTACGACGTGGGCAGTTACGACATCGGCCTGACGTACACGGGCGACAACGACAAGCCGCTCGACGCGACCACCACCATCGACGCGACGGCGACCCGCAGGCTCGACCGCTTCAACCTCGACTTCACCCACGGCACCGTACGGTCCGTGACGGTCGACGGAAGGCCCGCGGCCTTCGCCACGGCGGGCGAGGACCTCGTGGTCACGCCGCACGACGTCGTCCCCGAGGGCGACCCGATGGAGGTCACCGTCCACCACACCAGCGACCCACGCGGCGACAACAGCGCGGGCGGCTGGATCCGCACCACGGACGGGCTGGTGATGGCCAACCAGGCGAACGCCGCACACCGCGTCTTCCCCTGCAACGACCACCCCTCCGACAAGGCCTACTTCACCTTCCACGTCTCCGCGCCCAAGAAGCTCACCGTCGTGGCGAACGGCGAGGAGACCGGCGAGAGCACCGAGGGCGCGGACACCACCTGGACCTACCGCACCAGGCACCCCATGGCCACCGAACTCGCGCAGGTCTCCATCGGCACGTCCGCCGTCGTCAGGAGCACAGGACCGCACGGCCTGCCCGTGCGCAGCGTGGTGCCCGCCGCCGACAGGAAGCGGCTCGGCCCGTGGCTCGCCAAGACACCGGACATGATCCAGTGGATGGAGCAGCGCGTCGGCCGCTACCCGTTCTCCGACTACGGCGTCCTGATCGCCGGCGCGAACACCGGGTTCGAGCTGGAGACGCAGACCCTGTCGCTCTTCGAACGCTCCCTGTTCGCCGCCGGCGGCGGCTACCCGTCGTGGTACGTCGACTCCCTGCTGGTGCACGAGCTCGCGCACCAGTGGTTCGGCGACAGCGTCTCCCCGCACCGCTGGTCCGACGTCTGGCTCAACGAGGGCCACGCCACCTGGTACGAGGGCACCTACGCGCAGGAGCACGGCGGCCCGGACTTCGCCCAGCGCATGCACGACGCGTACACAAGCTCCGACGCCTGGCGCGCGGCCGGCGGGCCGCCCGCCGCGCCCAAGGCTCCCGTGCCGGGGAAGCCGATCAGCATCTTCCGGCCCGTCGTCTACGACGGCAGCGCGCTGGTGCTCTACGCCCTGCGCCAGGAGGTCGGCGCCGCGACGTTCTCCCGCATCGAGCGCGACTGGGTGCGCGAGAACCGCGACTCCTCGGCCTCCTCGGCCGACTTCACCGCCCTGGCCTCCCGTGACGCGGGCCGGGACCTGACGGCCTTCTTCCACGGCTGGCTGTACGGCAAGAAGACGCCTCCGATGCCGGGACACCCCGACTGGCACAGCGCCGCGCCCGCCCAGCACACGGCGCGGCCCACGGCGAAGAAGCCGGCGCATCCCGACGCCACGTCCTCCGCGCCCGCCGCACACGGAGACAAGGCGTCCGCCGTGCGTGGCGGTGCGTGAAACACGGGTGACGGCGCGGGCGCGGCGTGCCACCATCGAACATGTCCGGGGGAATCAATCCGTCCGGCAGGGCGTTGACCTGTTCGACGCCGTACGTATGCGGCATTCCGACGACGTAAGGACCCAATGACCTCCTCTTCTCCCTTCCCCCAGGACGCGCAGCACCCCGCGGCGGGCCGCCCGGCCGACCCGCGCACCGACAGCCTTCGGGCCGACGCCCTGATGGAGGAGGACGTCGCCTGGAGCCATCGGACCGACGAGGCCCGCGACGGCGACCAGCTCGACCGGTCCGAGCGCGCCGCACTCCGGCGCGTGGTGGGCCTGTCCACCGAGCTGGAGGACGTCACCGAGGTCGAGTACCGGCAGCTGCGCCTGGAGCGCGTGGTGCTGGTCGGCGTCTGGACGTCCGGCACGCTGGAGGACGCGGAGAACTCCCTCGCGGAGCTGGCCGCGCTGTCCGAGACCGCGGGAGCGCTCGTCCTCGACGGTGTGGTGCAGCGGCGTGACAAGCCGGACCCGGCGACGTACATCGGCTCGGGCAAGGCGCAGGAGCTGCGGGACATCGTCCTCGACAGCGGCGCCGACACGGTGGTCTGCGACGGTGAGCTGAGCCCCGGCCAGCTGATCCACCTGGAGGACGTCGTCAAGGTCAAGGTCGTCGACAGGACGGCGCTGATCCTCGACATCTTCGCGCAGCACGCCAAGTCGCGTGAGGGCAAGGCGCAGGTCGCGCTCGCCCAGATGCAGTACATGCTGCCGAGGCTGCGCGGCTGGGGCCAGTCGCTGTCCCGGCAGATGGGCGGCGGCGGCAGCGGCGGCATGGCCACGCGCGGCCCCGGTGAGACCAAGATCGAGACGGACCGGCGCAGGATCCGCGAGAAGATGGCGAAGATGCGCCGGGAGATCGCGGCCATGAAGACCGGCCGCGAGATCAAGCGCCAGGAGCGCAGGCGCCACCGCGTGCCGTCCGTCGCCATCGCGGGCTACACCAACGCCGGCAAGTCGTCCCTGCTCAACCGCCTCACCGGGGCGGGTGTCCTGGTGGAGAACGCGCTGTTCGCGACACTCGACCCGACGGTGCGCCGTGCCGAGACGCCCAGCGGGCGGCTCTACACCCTCGCGGACACGGTCGGATTCGTCCGCCACCTGCCGCACCACCTCGTGGAGGCGTTCCGCTCCACGATGGAGGAGGTGGGCGACAGCGACCTGATCCTCCACGTGGTCGACGGATCGCATCCGGTGCCCGAGGAGCAGCTCGCCGCGGTGCGCGAGGTCGTGCACGACGTCGGAGCGAAGGACGTGCGCGAGATCGTCGTCGTCAACAAGGCGGACGCGGCGGACCCGCTGGTCCTGCACCGGCTGCTGGCGGCCGAGCGCAACGCGATCGCCGTGTCGGCGCGCACGGGCGAGGGCATCGCCGAGCTGCTCGCGCTGATCGACGCCGAGCTGCCGCGGCCGGAGGTGGAGGTCGAGGTGCTCGTCCCGTACACGCAGGGCGCGCTGGTCTCCAGGGTGCACGCGGAGGGCGAGGTGCTGTCCGAGGAGCACACCCCGGAGGGCACGCTGCTCAAGGCGCGCGTCCATGAGGAGCTCGCGGCGGCGCTCTCGCCGTACACGCCTGCCGGCGCTCTCTGACGGCGGCCCCGCCGCAAGGCCGAAACCGCAGGGCCGTACCCCGATCGAGTCGGGGTACGGCCCTGCGGGCGTGCGCGCCCCCGTGCGGCGTGCCCATGGGGAAGCACACGTGCACCGGCCGCCCACCGATGAGCCCACGGGCGAGGCGGACGCGCCGTACCGGCCGTGCGAGCGCGGCGTCCGCGCCCACGGGTGCGGAGCCGTCGCCGCTGCCGGGCGTGACGCGGGCACGAACAGCGCGGCTCACCACGCCCCCCGGGGCCTGGCCCCGCCCCGCCCGCGCCCCGGCCGGGCGGGCGGCGCCCCGCGCGGGACCCGCGCCCACGGGCGCGGCCCGCTGCGACCGCTATCGCGAGGCGAACTTCTTGCTGACGCCCTCGTAGACGCCCTCGGCGACCTTGCCGAGGCGCGGCCCCGCCAGCCAGCCCGCCTTCACCGGGCCGATCGACGTGTTCGACACCAGCGCGGGCTTTCCGTCGTCGCCCTTCGCGAACCAGCCGCCGCCCGACGCGCCGCCGGTCATCGTGCAGCCGATCCGGTACTCCGTCGGCGCCGACCGGTCGAGCGAGAGCCGTCCCGGCCTGTCCTGGCACTGGTAGAGCCGCTGGCCGTCGAACGGCGGTGCCGCGGGGTAGCCGTTGGCCGTGATACTCGCGATGTCGGGCACCGCCGGGGCGTTGAAGTCCACGGGCATGGCCGCGCCCACCGTCTCCTGGAGCGACTTGCCGGTGGCGCCGCTCTCCGGCCTCACGTGCAGCACGGCGTAGTCGTAGGGCGAGCCCTGCCCGCCGGTCTCGGCGCCCTCGGAGATCCACTGCGGCGAGGTTTCCGCCCAGTCCGCCCACCAGACCCCGTACGGGGCGATCTCCTTCTCGCTCGCCCCGCGCAGCAGGGACGCCGTCAGGCCCTTGTTGTTGTACGAGGGGACGAAGGCGATGTTGCGGTACCAGCCGCCCTCCTTGCCGGCATGCACGCAGTGGCCCGCCGTCCACACCATGTTCGACCTGCCGGGGTGCGCCGGGTCCGTGACCACCGTGGCCGAGCAGACCATCGAGCCCTGCGGGCCGTCGAAGAACAGCTTGCCCTCCACCGGGACGCTGCCCGCGTAAGGCGTCGCCGCCTGCCGCGCGGCCACGGGCGCGGGCTCGGGATCGGTGACGCCCTGGTCGCCCGAGAGGTCGTGCGCCCGCATCGGCTGCTCCGCCGTCCTGTCGGCCTTGCGCATGCGATCCGGGTCCCACAGACCTTTGATGATCGGATTGACGAAGTCCTGCGCCTGGCGCAGCCACTGGTCCTTGTCCCAGTTCTTCCACGCGCCGTGCTTCCACTTGTCGAGGTCGAACCCGTGCTGCTTCAGCTTGTCCTTGAGGTCGTCCGGGACGGAGAACCCGGGCTCGGGCGTCGCGGTCGCCGACGCGGACGGCGCCGCGCCCGCGTCACCTCCGCCGCTCGGCCCGCACGCGGTCGCGCTCAGCGCGAGAGCCGCCGCGGCGGCTGTCGCGGCCACCATGCGAACTGCGGGCATGTGACGGGTCGGTGACATCTGGGCTCCCCCTGGAAGGTACGTGCACGCGCAGCGCTGCGCGCGGAACGGCCCCACTATGCCGTTGCCGAGGGACACGCCGCACGGCAGGTGCGCGGTTCTGCGCCACGCGCGCAGGCCAGGGATCTTCCCGCCACCCGTGATCCTCCGCACCCGGCGTCGTTGGTACGTGCGGGGGACACGGCCGGCGCCCGCCGCCGAGCCCCGGCGCCCGGCACGCCACGGCGTGCCGGGCATGGCGACAGCGGGAGGACCGGGAGACGTGGCCGTGACCAAGACAGCCCCTGCGGCGGCGACCGTGGCGCACGAGGGCATCCTCAGGCGCCAGTCGCAGCGCGAGTCCGCCGCCCGTACCTACGCGCGGTCCCTGCCGATCGTGCCGGTGCGGGCACGCGGCCTCACCGTCGAGGGCGCCGACGGCCGGCGCTACCTCGACTGCCTCTCCGGAGCCGGCACGCTCGCGCTCGGCCACAACCACCCCGTGGTGCTCGAAGCCATCAGGAAGGTCCTCGACTCCGGGGCGCCGCTGCACGTGCTCGACCTGGCCACGCCCGTCAAGGACGCTTTCGTCACCGAGCTGTTCGCCACCCTGCCGGCCGAACTCGCCGCGCACGCGCGGATCCAGTTCTGCGGGCCGGCCGGCACCGACGCGGTCGAGGCCGCGCTGAAACTGGCGCGCACCGCGACGGGCCGCGAGGGCGTTCTCGCGTTCACCGGCGCGTACCACGGCATGACGGAGGGGGCGCTGGCCGTGTCCGGCGGCGCGCGCGACGTACGGGTCACCCGCCTGCCCTTCCCGCAGGACTACCGCTGCCCGTTCGGCCTCGGCGGCGAGCGGGGCGCCGAGACGGCGGCGCGCTGGACGGAGAGCCTCCTCGACGATCCCAGGGGCGGCGTGCCGCGGCCGGCCGCGATGATCGTGGAACCCGTGCAGGGCGAGGGCGGCGTGCTGCCCGCTCCCGACCCGTGGCTGCGCCGGATGCGGAAGATCACCGCGGACCGTTCGGTGCCGCTCATCGCCGACGAGGTGCAGACAGGCGTCGGCAGGACCGGTAGCTTCTGGGCCGTGCAGCACAGTGGCATCGTCCCCGACGTGATGGTGCTCTCGAAGGCCGTCGGAGGGTCGCTCCCGCTCGCCGTGATCGTCTACCACGAGGATCTCGACGTGTGGCGCCCCGGAGCGCACGCCGGCACGTTCCGCGGCAACCAGCTCGCGATGGCCGCGGGCACCGCCACCCTCGCCTTCGTGCGGGAGAACGGCCTCGCCGAGCGGGCCGCGCTGCTCGGCGCCCGCATGCTCGCCCGCCTCCGGGCCCTGTCCGCCGAGCACCCGTGCGTCGGCGACGTGCGCGGCCGCGGGCTGATGATCGGCGTGGAGATCGTCGCCCCGGCGGCCGAAGCCGGCGAGCGCCCCGCGCCCGCGGACGCGCCGCTCGCGTGCGCGGTGCGGAGCGCCTGCCTCGACCGGGGGCTCATCGTGGAACTCGGCGGCCGTGACGGCGCGGTCGTGCGGCTGCTGCCGCCGCTGATCCTCACCGACGAACAGGCAGAGGCGGTGCTCGACCGGTTCGCCGACGCGCTGGCCGCCGCCGAGCGTGCCGCACTCGCGTCCGCAGGACGGTCGCACTGACCCCGCACCCAGGAACCGCAAAGGAAGACCCGTGAACCCCACCCCCCCGTCCGACCTGCCGGTGGCGCCCCACGCCCCCGAGTCCGTCATGGTGCCCCGCCAGCACGGCGGTGGAGAGCGGCACCCGCACGCCGGACGGACGGGCGGGGCACGTCGCCCCGACCCGCTCGACCACCCCGACGCGCACCGCGCCGCCGAATCGGCGGCCGTGGAGAACCTGCTGCGCTGCTGGGTCAGGGAGAACGACATCCAGCCGCCGGACGGCGAGGTGCTGCGGCTGCCGCTGCCGATGAGCGGCACCGCGCTGCGCGTGCCCGTCGACTACTGGTCGCCGACCGGCTGGCACCGCTTCGGTCCTGCCTTCCTCGACGGCGCGCCGCACCACGCGCCGCCGGCCGACGCCGTCACCGTCGCAGCGCTGCTCGGCCGGGAGTCC
Organism: Streptomyces sp. NRRL F-5126; assembly: GCF_000721265.1. Taxonomy (GTDB): domain Bacteria; phylum Actinomycetota; class Actinomycetes; order Streptomycetales; family Streptomycetaceae; genus Streptomyces. Next base: position 45,863 of record NZ_JOFZ01000005.1, read on the forward strand.
GGCCGCAACCAGGGCACGGACCTGGTCGCCATGGTCGCCGACTCCGCCCGCCACACCGCACTCTTCCTCGCCCACCGCCGCCACCGCCCCGAACCGGCGCCCGGCGCCGACCCGTTCCTCGCCGCCGAGCAGTCGCTGGTGCTCGGCCACCCCATGCACCCCACGCCCAAGAGCAGGCAGGGGCTCTCGGAGGCCGAGGCCCTGCGCTACTCGCCCGAGCTCGGCGGCTCGTTCGCCCTGCACTGGGTGGCCGTCGACCGCTCGGTCCTCGCCGCCGACTCCGCCTGGACGGAGCAGGGCAGGCCGGTGACAGCCGAACGGCTCGCCGGACGCCTGCTCGGCCGCGTCCCGCTGCCCGCCGGCACCGTCCCGCTGCCGCTTCACCCGTGGCAGGCACGCGACATGGCGCACCGTCCGGCATTCGCCCGGCTCGCCGACGCCGGGCTCGTGCACGACCTGGGGCCGCACGGCGACCCCTGGCACCCCACCTCCTCCGTCCGCACGGTGCACAGGCCGGGTGCCCCCGCCATGCTCAAGCTGTCCCTCGGCGTGCGCATCACCAACTCGCGCCGCGAGAACCTGCGCAAGGAGCTGCGCCGCGGCGTCGAGGTGCACCGGCTGCTGCGCACCGGGCTCGGCAGGCAGTGGCGTGCCGCGCACCCCGGCTTCGACATCGTCCGCGACCCCGCGTGGCTCGCCGTCGACGGCGCGGACGGCGAGCCCGTGCCCGGCCTCGACGTGATCCTGCGGCACAACCCGTTCGGGCCCGCGGACGACGCCGTCTGCGTGGCCGGACTGACCGCGCCACGCCCGTACCCGGGACACGGCACGACGTATTCGCGGCTCGCGGACATCGTCGCGCGGCTCGCCGTCCGCACGGGAAGACCCGGGCCCGCCGTCGCCGCCGAGTGGTTCCTGCGCTACCTCCACCACGTGGTCAGGCCGATCCTCTGGCTGGACGGACAGGCGGGCATCGCCCTGGAGGCGCACCAGCAGAACACCCTCGTCCACCTCGACGCCGACGGCTGGCCCATCGGCGGCCGCTACCGCGACAACCAGGGCTACTACTTCCGCGCCTCGCACCGCGAGGCCCTGGAGCGCAGGCTGCCCGGCATCGGCGCCGCCTCCGACACCTTCGTCTCCGACGAGGTCACCGACGAGAGGTTCGCGTACTACCTCGGCATCAACAACGTCCTCGGCCTCATCGGCGCGTTCGGCTCGCAGCGCCTGGTCGGCGAGCAGGTGCTCATCGCGGCCTTCCGCCGGTTCCTCGCGGACGCCGCCGCGTCGGGATCCCCGCTGCCCGGGCAGTTGCTCGCCGCGCCCGTGCTGCGCTGCAAGGCCAACCTGCTCACGCGGCTGCACGGCCTGGACGAGCTCGTCGGTCCTGTCGACACGCAGTCCGTCTACGTCACGATCACGAACCCGCTGAGGCCGTGACACGGGAGGAGAGCGCTGCCATGACGCTCGACGACGGCCTGCTCGACGGCCTGCACGGCTGGGGGCCCGTCCCCTGCTCCGCAGGCGTCCTGCGGCTGGTGCCCGTGCGCCAGGAACGCGACCTCGCCCTGATCACCGGCTGGATGAACGACCCGGCGGTGGCGGCTTTCTGGGAGCTCGCGGGGCCCGCGTCCGTCACCGCCGCCCATCTCGAGGCGCAACTGCGCGGCGACGGGCGCAGCATCCCCTGCCTCGGCGTCCTCGACGGCGTGCCGATGAGCTACTTCGAGGTCTACCGGGCCGACCTCGACCCGCTGGCCCGCCACTACCCGGCGAGGCCCCACGACACCGGCGTCCACGTCCTGGTGGGCGGCGCGGCCGACCGGGGGAGGGGCGTGGGCTCCGCCCTCCTGCGGGCAGTGTCGGACCACATTCTCGACCATCGGCCCCGGTGCACGCGCGTACTTGCCGAACCTGACCTGGAGAACACGCCGTCCGTGTCAGCATTTCTGAGCGCGGGTTTCCGCTTCAGCGCGGAGGTGGACCTGCCCGGCAAACGAGCCGCGCTCATGATCCGGGACCGCGCACTGCGCCGACTCCTCTGAACCCATCACAGCGAAGGCCCCGACAGGGCCCCTGACACCGCCAGTGCCCTACCGTAAGTGACCCGCCGTATTCGAACAGTCGTAGGCGGACCGCCGCCAGGTCCCGCCACCTCCGCTCCGAGGAGCCCTCCCCATGTCGACGACGCCCGTGCATGACTCCAGCGACTCCACCGCACTCGCCGCGCCGGCCCTGCCGCACTCACCGCTGTACGCACCGCCGGGACTCACCCCGCACCGCTGGAGGGCGGCGTCCCGCCGGCTGCTGGCCAAGCTGGTCGGCGAGTTCGCCTACGAGGAGATCCTCGCTCCCGTGGAGAGCCGCCGGCACAGCGGCCACTACACGCTCACCCTCGACGACGGCTCCCGCCTCCACTTCCGGGCCCGCCGAGGGGCGTACGGCAGCTGGCGGGCCGACCCGGCATCGATGACGAGGTCGGGCGAGACGCGTGCGGGTGAAGCGGGCATGGACGAGACAGGCACGGACGAGACGGGCGCGGCCGGGACGGGCGCGGGCGACGCGGACGGGAGCGGCGCGCCCTTCACCGACCCGTTGCGCTTCCTGGTACTGTCCCGCCGCCTCCTGCGCATCGACGGCGACACCCTCGGCCACCTGATACGCGAGCTGACCACGACCGTCGCCGCCGACGCGGCCCTCGACCACACCGCGGCGACCGCGGCCCAACTCGCCGACCTGGGCTACGCCGAACTGGAGGGCCACCAGACGGGCCACCCGTGGATCGTCCTCAACAAGGGCCGTGTCGGATTCTCCGCGACCGACACCGCCCGCTGGGCCCCCGAGGCCCGCACCCCCGCCACGCTGCCCTGGATAGCCGTCTCGACCCGGCTCGCCGACTACCGCGGCAGCCGGGGCCTGACCGACCCCGGCCGGCTCTACGCCGCCGAGCTCGACCCCGAGGTGCGCGCCGCGTTCGAAGGCCTGCTCGCACAGCGCGGACTCGACCCGTCCGGCTACCTCTACCTGCCCGTCCACCCCTGGCAGTGGGACGAGGTACTGGTCCCGCTCTACGCGCCCGCGATCGCCGACGGATCCATCGTGCCACTGCCGTCCGACGGCGACCTGCGCCTGCCGCAGCAGTCCATCCGCACGTTCCTCAACATCGACCGCCCCGACCGCCACACCGTGAAGCTGCCGCTGTCCATCCTCAACACCCTCGTGTGGCGCGGCCTGCCCACCCGGCGCACGCTCGCCGCGCCCGCCGTCACCTCCTGGGTGCTCGGCCTGCGCGACGCCGACCCGTTCCTGCGCGACGAGACCCGCGTGATCCTCCAGGGGGAGGTCGCGTCCGTGACCGTGCGGCACCCGCTCTACGACCGGCTCCCCGAAGCCCCCTACCAGTACAAGGAGCTGCTCGGAGCGATCTGGCGGCAGCCCCTGCTGACCAGCCTCGACCCCGGCGAGCGCGCCCGCACGCTCGCGGCCCTCCTGCACACCGACCCGGCGGGGCGTGCCCTGACGGCGGAGCTCGTCGCACGCTCGGGGCTCGAGCCCGCGCGCTGGCTGGCCCGGCTGTTCGCCGCGCTGCTCCCGCCGCTGCTGCACTTCCTCTACCGCTACGGGACCGTGTTCTCACCGCACGGCGAGAACACGATCGTCGTCTTCGACGAGCACGACGTGCCGGTGCGGCTCGCGATCAAGGACTTCGTGGACGACGTCAACATCAGCTCCGTACCGCTGCCGGAACACGAGTCGATGCCGGCCGAGGTCAGGGACGTCCTGCTGAGCGAGGACCCGGGTTTCCTCATCCAGTTCATCCACTCCGGCCTCTTCGTGGGCGTCTTCCGCTACCTCGCCCCGCTGTGCGAGGAGCAACTGGGTGTTCCCGAGAGAGAGTTCTGGTCACTCGTACGGGCGGAGATCCTGCGCCACCAGGCACGCTTCCCCGAACTCAAGGACCGCTTCGAAGCGTTCGACCTGCTCACCCCGCGTATCGAGCGACTCTGCCTCAACCGCAACCGCCTCCACCTCGACGGCTACCGCGACCGGGCGGAACGGCCGCACGCCGCCGTGCACGGAACCGTCGAGAACCCGCTCGCCGCGCACCGGCCGCCCGGGGCGTGAGCGCCGTTGTCAGTCGCCGGCCGTAGGGTGGTCGCGCTATGACGAAGCCATCACTCCCCGAGCTCCTCCACGCCGCCGTCACCGCCGTCGGCGGTGTGGAGAGGCCAGGCCAGGTCGCCATGGCCGAGGCCGTGGCCGAGGCCATCGACACCCCGTCCCACCTGCTGGTCCAGGCCGGCACCGGCACCGGAAAGTCCCTCGGCTACCTCGTGCCGGCCCTGGCGCACGGGGAGCGCGTCGTGGTGGCCACGGCGACGCTCGCGCTGCAGCGGCAGCTCGCAGAACGGGACCTGCCGCGCATGGTCGAGGCGCTGCACCCGCTGCTGCGCCGCCGTCCCGAGTTCGCGATGCTCAAGGGCCGAAGCAACTACCTCTGCCTGCACCGGCTGCACGAGGGCATGCCGCAGGACGAGGAGGACGGCCTGTTCGACCAGTTCGAGGCCGCCGAGCCGACCAGCAGGCTGGGCCAGGACCTGCTGCGCATGCGCGACTGGGCCGACGAGACGGAGACGGGCGACCGCGACGCCCTGACGCCCGGGGTGTCCGACCGCGCCTGGGCGCAGGTGTCGGTCTCGTCCCGTGAGTGCCTGGGCGCCACGAAGTGCGCGTACGGGCAGGAGTGCTTCGCCGAGTTGGCGCGCGAGCGGGCGAAGCTGGCCGACGTGGTGGTGACCAACCACGCGCTGCTCGCCATCGACGCGATCGAGGGCGCGCCCGTCCTGCCGCAGCACGAGGTGCTGATCGTGGACGAGGCGCACGAGCTGGTCTCCCGGGTGACGGGCGCGGCCACGGGCGAGCTGACCCCCGGGCAGGTGAACCGCGCGGTGCGCCGTGCGGCCAAGCTGGTGGACGAGAAGGCGGCGGACGCGCTGCAGACGGCCGCGGAGACGTTCGAGCGGCTCATGGAGCTGGCGTTGCCCGGGCGCCTCGAAGAGATCCCGGAAGACCTGGCGTACGCGCTGATGGCGCTGCGGGACGCGGCCCGCACGGTGATCACGGCGCTCGGCAACACCCGCGACAGGTCCGTGCAGGACGAGGACGTCGTGCGCAAGCAGGCCATGGCGTCGGTCGAGTCGGTGCACGGGGTCGCGGAGCGGATCGCGAACGGCTCGGAGTGGGATGTCGTCTGGTACGAGCGCCACGACCGGTTCGGCGCTTCGCTGCGCGTGGCGCCGCTGTCGGTGTCCGGTCTGCTCAGGGAGAAGCTGTTCGCCGACCGTTCGGTGACGCTGACGTCGGCCACGCTGAAGCTCGGCGGCGACTTCAACGGGGTGGGGGCTTCGCTCGGCCTCGCGGCGGAGGGCACCGGCGGGGACGAGGTGCCGCAGTGGAAGGGCGTCGACGTGGGATCGCCGTTCGACTACCCCAAGCAGGGCATCCTCTACGTGGCCCGCCATCTGAACACGCCGGGCCGTGAGGGTTCGCGCGGCGACATGATGGACGAGCTGGCCGATCTTGTGGAGGCGGCCGGCGGGCGCACGCTGGGACTCTTCTCCTCGATGCGCGCGGCACGGGCGGCGGCCGAGGAGCTGCGCGGGCGGCTGGACGTGCCGATCCTGCTGCAGGGCGAGGAGACCCTCGGCGAGCTGATCAAGGGGTTTGCGGCCGATCCGCGCACGTGCCTGTTCGGCACGCTGTCGCTGTGGCAGGGAGTGGACGTGCCGGGGCCGTCCTCGCAGCTCGTGGTCATGGACAGGATCCCGTTCCCCCGCCCCGACGACCCGCTGATGAGCGCGCGCCAGAAGGCGGTGGAGGAGGGCGGCGGCAACGGCTTCATGGCCGTGGCGGCCACGCACGCGGCCCTGCTGATGGCCCAGGGCGCCGGGCGCCTCGTCAGGGCCACGGAGGACCGCGGGGTGGTCGCGGTGCTGGATCCGCGGCTGGCGACGGCGCGCTACGGGAGCTACCTGAGGGCCTCGCTCCCCGACTTCTGGTACACGACGGACAGGAACCAGGCCCGAAAGTCACTGGCCGCGATCGACGCGGCGGCCAGGGCGGAAGGCAAGTAGGCCGGCCGGCCAGGGCTCTCTGGCATACGGGCGCAGCCCAACGGGCTGGCGCGGGCGCGCTCGGGCCGGGCCGCTGGGCTGCGGCGACGGCCGCCGAGCGGCCCGCCCGTCCGGGTATGACGCGCACGGATGGCCGCCGTGCAGCACGCGGCCCGGGCAGGCGATCAGACGCGGCGCAGGACCGCGACCACCTTGCCGAGGATCGTCGCCTCGTCGCCGGGGATCGGCTGGTAGGCCGCGTTGTGCGGCAGCAGCCACACGTGCCCGTCCTCGCGCCGGAAGCGCTTCACGGTCGCCTCGCCGTCCAGCATCGCGGCCACGATGTCGCCGTTCTCCGCGACGGGCTGACGCCGTACGGTCACCCAGTCGCCGTCGCAGATGGCCGCCTCGATCATCGAGTCACCGACGACCTTGAGGACGAACAGCTCTCCGTCGCCGACCAGTTGGCGGGGGAGCGGGAACACGTCCTCGACGGACTCCTCGGCGAGGATGGGGCCACCGGCCGCGATCCGCCCGACCAGCGGCACGTACGAGGCGGCAGGCTTGCCCGTGGTGTCCGCCTGCTGCGCGGTGGGCTGGTCGGAGGCGCGGACCTCGTAGGCGCGGGGCCGGTGCGGGTCGCGGCGCAGGAAGCCCTTGCGTTCGAGCGCCATCAGCTGGTGCGCGACGGACGACGTGCTCGACAGGCCGACCGCCTGGCCGATCTCCCGCATGGACGGCGGGTAGCCGCGCCGCTGCACCGAGTCGCGGATGACCTCGATGACCCGGCGCTGCCGGTCCGTGAGCCCCGTGGAGTCGGCCCTGATGCCGGGGGGCCGGCCGGGCAGCGACCTGGCCTTCGCGAGCCCCTCCTGGTCCGTGGTGACGGCGTCCGTCACGGCCTGCACCGGCTCGAACCGGCGCGCGGAGCGGTCCTGCGCGGTGATGGCGGCGCTGTCGGCGGTCGTGGTCACATCGGCCCCTCTCAGGTGTGTTCTCCCTGCTGCACAACGGTAGTGGCTTTCGAAAGGTTGCGCCAAACACACGTTCGAGTGAAAAAGTCCGAACTGCACGGCCTGAGCCCCTGGCTCGGGTGTATGGACACGTCCGGTGATGTGTGGAGCCGCCCGGCGGCGGGCGCCGCGTGACGACACCGTACCGTCGGCCGTCCGGCCGCCGTCCCCCGGCGCCCGGGGCGCCGCCCGCGTCACGTACTCTCATGCCCGGCCCGAGTGCCCGAGCGGTCCCGGTTCGGTCTCCACGCCCTTCGGGCATGCGACACGCGGGAACGGAATGTGCGAACCATCCCCCACATGTAGTGGTTGGGTAGTCCCCATGGCCCACAGATTGTGGTGCGGCTATGCTGGGGGCAGCTTCTCAGGGGCCGTCGTGCGGCCGTCGTGAAGCCATACAGCCGTGCGGTGAGGGAGGAGTGGGAAGCGTGCACTGTCCCTTCTGCAGGCATCCCGACAGCCGGGTCGTCGACAGCCGGACGACCGACGACGGGACGGCCATCAGGCGCCGCCGCCAGTGCCCCGAGTGCTCTCGGAGGTTCACGACGGTGGAGACCGCGTCACTGATGGTGATCAAGCGCAGCGGCGTGACGGAGCCCTTCAGTCGCACCAAGGTCATCACCGGGGTGCGCAAGGCGTGCCAGGGCCGCCCGGTCACCGAGGACGCGCTGGCGCAGCTCGGCCAGCGGGTCGAGGAGCAGCTGCGCGCCACCGGCAGCGCCGAGCTGTCCACCCACGACGTGGGCCTCGCCATACTCGGCCCGCTGCGGGAGCTCGACCTCGTCGCGTACCTGCGGTTCGCGTCCGTCTACCGGGCGTTCGACTCGCTTGAGGACTTCGAGTCGGCCATCGCGGAACTGCGCGAGCGGCCGCCCGCCGAGGACGGCGAGGCCGGCGCCGACGGGGGAGTCGAGGCCCCCGAACCCGCCGGCACGGCCGCCGGCTGACGCGGCCGGGCCCCGGGGCCCGGCGGAACCCCGAGGCCGAGGACTTGCCCCGGGCGCCCCAAGCGGTGCCCGAGGTGACACACATGTGCCCGCGGCCGTGGAACAGCACGGCATGCGCGAGTGTTTTTGTACGTATATGGGAGGCGGCATGACAGAGACGACGAGTGGCCAGGCACGGGGTTCCCGGTCCAAGGGAGCGAAGGCCGGCAAGGGACTGCGGATCGAGCGCGTCCACACCACGCCCGGCGTCCACCCCTACGACGAGGTCGCGTGGGAGCGCCGCGACGTCGTCATGACCAACTGGCGCGACGGCTCGGTCAACTTCGAGCAGCGCGGCGTCGAGTTCCCCGACTTCTGGTCGCTCAACGCGGTCAACATCGTCACCAGCAAGTACTTCCGCGGAGCCCTCGGCACCCCGCAGCGCGAGACCGGCCTCAAGCAGCTGATCGACCGGATCGTGAAGACGTACCGCAAGGCCGGCGAGGACCACCGGTACTTCGCCTCCCCGGCTGACGCGGAGATCTTCGAGCACGAGCTCGCCCACGCCCTCCTGCACCAGATCTTCAGCTTCAACTCCCCGGTCTGGTTCAACGTCGGCACGCCCCAGCCGCAGCAGGTCTCAGCCTGCTTCATCCTGTCCGTGGACGACTCCATGGACTCGATCCTCGACTGGTACAAGGAAGAGGGGATGATCTTCAAGGGCGGCTCGGGCGCCGGCCTGAACCTCTCCCGCATCCGCTCCTCCAAGGAGCTCCTCTCCTCCGGCGGCAACGCCTCGGGCCCCGTCTCCTTCATGCGCGGCGCGGACGCCTCCGCCGGCACCATCAAGTCGGGCGGCGCCACGCGCCGCGCGGCCAAGATGGTCATCCTGGACGTCGACCACCCCGACATCGAGGACTTCATCAAGACCAAGGTCACCGAGGAGGAGAAGATCCGCGCCCTGCGCGACGCGGGCTTCGACATGGACCTCGGCGGCGACGACATCGCGTCCGTCCAGTACCAGAACGCGAACAACTCGGTCCGGGTCAACGACGAGTTCATGAAGGCCGTCGAGGCCGGCTCCAAGTTCGGCCTCAAGGCCCGCATGACCGGCGAGGTCATCGAGGAGGTCGACGCGAAGTCGCTGTTCCGGAAGATGGCGGAGGCCGCGTGGGCCTGCGCCGACCCCGGGATCCAGTACGACGACACGATCAACCACTGGCACACGTGCCCCGAGTCCGGCCGGATCAACGGCTCGAACCCGTGCAGCGAGTACATGCACCTGGACAACACGTCCTGCAACCTCGCCTCCCTGAACCTGATGAAGTTCCTCAAGGACGACGGCAAGGGCAACCAGTCCTTCGAGTCCGAGCGGTTCGCCAAGGTCGTCGAGCTGGTCATCACCGCGATGGACATCTCGATCTGCTTCGCGGACTTCCCCACGCAGAAGATCGGCGAGAACACCCGCGCCTTCCGCCAGCTCGGCATCGGCTACGCCAACCTCGGCGCCATGCTGATGGCCACGGGCCACGCGTACGACTCCGACGGCGGCCGCGCGCTCGCCGGCGCCGTCACCTCGCTGATGACGGGTACCGCCTACCGGCGCTCCGCCGAGCTGGCCGCCGTGGTCGGCCCGTACGACGGCTACGCGCGCAACGCCTCCGCGCACAAGCGCGTCATGAAGCAGCACGCCGACGCCAACGCCGTGGCGACCCGCATGGACGACCTCGACACGCCGATCTGGGCCGCGGCCACCGAGGCCTGGCAGGACGTGCAGCGCCTCGGCGAGAAGAACGGCTTCCGCAACGCGCAGGCGTCGGTCATCGCGCCGACCGGCACCATCGGCCTCGCGATGTCCTGCGACACCACAGGACTCGAGCCCGACCTCGCCCTCGTCAAGTTCAAGAAGCTGGTCGGCGGCGGGTCCATGCAGATCGTCAACGGCACGGTGCCGCAGGCGCTGCGCCGCCTCGGCTACCAGGAGGAGCAGATCGAGGCGGTCGTCGCCCACATCGCCGAGAACGGCAACGTGGTCGACGCGCCCGGCCTGCGCCCGGAGCACTACGAGGTGTTCGACTGCGCCATGGGCGATCGCTCCATCTCCGCGATGGGCCACGTCCGCATGATGGCCGCGATCCAGCCGTGGATCTCGGGGGCGCTGTCGAAGACGGTCAACATGCCGGAGTCCGCGAGCGTCGAAGAGGTCGAGGAGATCTACTTCGAGGCGTGGAAGATGGGCGTGAAGGCGCTCGCCATCTACCGCGACAACTGCAAGGTCGGCCAGCCCCTCTCCGCGAAGAAGAAGGAGAAGGAGAAGGCCGAGGTCACCGCCAAGGCGGAGGACGCCATCCGCGGGACGGTCGAGAAGGTCATCGAGTACCGGCCGGTGCGCAAGCGCCTGCCGAAGGGCCGTCCCGGCCTGACGACGTCCTTCACGGTCGGTGGCGCCGAGGGCTACATGACGGCCAACTCCTACCCGGACGACGGTCTCGGCGAGGTCTTCCTGAAGATGTCGAAGCAGGGCTCGACCCTCGCCGGCATGATGGACGCCTTCTCGATCGCGGTCTCCGTCGGCCTCCAGTACGGCGTGCCGCTGGAGACGTACGTCTCGAAGTTCACCAACATGCGCTTCGAGCCCGCCGGCATGACGGACGACCCGGACGTGCGGATGGCGCAGTCCATCGTCGACTACATCTTCCGCCGCCTCGCGCTGGACTTCCTGCCGTTCGAGACGCGCTCGGCGCTCGGGATCCACTCGGCCGAGGAGCGCAAGCGCCACCTCGACACCGGCTCGTACGAGCCCGCCGAGAGCGATGTGGATGTCGACGCGCCGGCGCAGTCGGCGCCGCGCGGCGAGGACACCGGACTCAAGGCGGTGGTCTCCCCGGCCACGGCGGCCGCCGCGTCGGCGGCCCCGGCGCCGCAGGAGGCCCACACCTCGGCCGAGCTGGTGGAGATGCAGCTGGGCATCAGCGCGGACGCGCCGCTCTGCTTCTCCTGCGGCACGAAGATGCAGCGCGCGGGCTCCTGCTACATCTGCGAGGGCTGCGGCTCGACGAGCGGCTGCAGCTGATTTTGGGCCAAGTTGCAGCTGATGCAGCATTCGGCACGACCGCCGAAACTGCATAGTGCCTGGTAGTGAGGGTGATCCGGATCTTTTCCGGATCACCCTCACTGTCTACTGCCGAGGTGGTTGCGGTCGGCCGGGAGAGCCTCAACAATGTTGCACTTGATGCAACGGAGGCATGAGTGAGCGAAGCAACCGGTTTGGCCGGTTCCGTGCGCCTCGAACTCGTCGACGGAGTCGTTCACCTCGATCCGGCGGGTGCGATGTTGGAAGCGATGCTTCAGGGCTGGGAACGTCAGCAGCGCACCCGGTTCCTGAGTGAGGAAGGGACGATCAAGCCGCGGGTGTCTCTGGTCCGGCGGCTGGTGGGCTTCACCAACGAGTACCCGTGGAACTGGAGCCCCGCCGACGGCGAGGCGTTCATAGCGCACCTGCGGTCACCGAACCGCAAGCAGCCGATCGTCATGTCAACGGGCCGCGGTTACGAGACCACCTTGGCCTTGTTCATGGACTTCATCACCGACCGCCGGTACGGCTGGGCGGCTGAGTGCCTAGAACGGTTCGGGCAGGTCCCGCAGCAGATCTTCCACGAGGACAACCGGGTCGCCCACGTTCTGGAGCATGAAGGCCAGCCGGGCCGAAGGCCGCTCACCTACGACGAGGTCCAGGCCCTCTTCGACGCCGTCGACGGACGCGTAGAGGAAGTCCGGGCCCGGGGCCGCAAGGGCGCCCTCACCGCGATGCGGGACGCGGCCCTGCTCAAGACCGTCTACGCGTTCGGACTACGCCGCAACGAAACCCGGATGCTCGATCTTGCCGACCGGCGGCGTCAGCCGAAAATGCCCCAGTACGAGCAGTACGGCGGGTTGTTCGTTCGCTACGGCAAGGCGTCCAACGGCAGCCCGCCCAAGCGCCGCACCGTCCTCACGGTCCATGAGATGGACTGGATCGTCGACGTGCTGGACCACTGGGTCACCGAGGTCCGCCGGGCGTTCAGGCCGGGCCGGCTTCCCGCGCTCTTCGTCACCGAGCGGTCCAGCCGCATGTCGTTGCGCGGGCTCAACACGGCGTTCGAGCAGGCGAGGAAGGCCGCGGGGCTTCCGGAAGAGCTCGATTTGCATGCCCTAAGACACAGCTACGTGACCCACCTCGTGGAGTTCGGCTACCCCGAAAAGTTCGTGTCCTTGCAGGTCGGACACGATCATGCGAGCACGACCGCGATCTACACCGGTGTCTCCGACGAGTACCGAACCCGCCTGGTGCTGAACGCGCTCAAGAACCGTCACCCCGACCTCTGGGAGGACCAATGATCAAGAAGATGGGGATCAGCTGGAACCTGCGCAAGCTCATGGCCACCCGGGACATGTTCCAGACCACCGACCTGGTCCCCCTGCTCGCTGAACGCGGGGTCCACCTCTCTCGCGAACAGGTCTTCCGGCTGGTCACCCAGCCCCCGCAGCGGCTGTCCATGGACACCTTGGCGGCGCTCTGCGACATCCTCCAGTGCACTCCGAACGACCTGATCGAGGTCCAGACGGTCAACGCACAGGTGAGCAAGGCGGTCGGGGATGATGCCCGGCCCGCGCCCCAGGCGCGACGGACCACGATCCGTCGGCCGGGCCAGTGAAGAACCGGGACAGACAACGAGCCGAGGAACGGCATCAACGCCGGATCAGGATCACTACCGCGCTCACCGCAACTCTGCCCGGCCTCGATTCGGGTGCGGCCGCCGCGGTGCTGGAAGCGGTGCGCGCCGACCGGGGCATCGGACTGCGGGAGCTTGACGAGCACCTCGCCGACCACCCGGACGCACTCACTTCGGGTGACCCGCGCTGTCCGGCTGTGGTCGTACGCCTCGCTCGTGCTCTACACGAGGCCGGTCACCATAGAGCGAAGCCGCCTGGATGCTCGGACTGCGGCCGAACGGACGTTGACCTGCCTCGGGTCGGTCCCGATGGCCGGATCTGCCAGGCATGTAGCGCACGGAGCCCAGCGAACAAGAAGTCCTGCGCTCGCTGCGGCCGGACCGCACGCATCGTCGCCCGCCGTGACGAAGGAGGCATCTGCTTCTCCTGCTACCGACACGACTCCCAGGTCGTCGAGGAATGTGGAGGATGCGGTGACATCCGGATGCCCGTCACCCGGCGTCCGGATGGACGACCGCTCTGCGAGAAGTGCTGGACACCGCCAGCCCACCCCTGTTCATCCTGCGGAAGGGTCAGGCAAGCGACGTCCCTCGGCCCCAACGGGGCCCTATGCTCAGCCTGTTACATCCGGCATGGGCAACCACGCCGGACCTGCGGAAAATGCGGAGAGATGAGAGTGATCTCCCGCCGGGCCACCGGCGATCATCCTGATCTTTGCTGGAACTGCAACCCGCCGCCCCTCGCAACGTGCTCGGTCTGCGGTCGGGTCCGGCCCTGCCCGAAGAACGCTGCCGGTCAGCCCGTCTGCCGGACCTGCCGACCGCGCCGCGCTCGGTCGTGTTCGGTCTGCGATCGCACGCGGCCCGTCCACACGCACTGGCCCCGCGGCCCGGTCTGCGGCGCTTGCTACGTCCGCATCCTTGACCATCCGGAACAGTGCCACCGCTGCGAAACCCGGCAGCCCCTGATCGCCCACGACGAGGCCGGCGAGGAGATCTGTGGTCCGTGCTCTGGGCTGCCCGGCGTCTACCTTTGCCCCGGCTGCGGACGCGGAGGACGCCTCTATGCTGACGGACGCTGTCCTCACTGCGTCCTGGCCCAGCGGCTCGAACAGCACCTGGCTGGACCAGACGACCACGTCTCCGGCCAGCTCCGGCCCGTGCTCGACTCCCTTGCTGCGGCCGAGGACGCACGGGCAGTGCTCTGCTGGCTCAAGCGGAGTCCGAACGCCAGGCTTCTGGGCGAACTCGCGGCCGCAGGGCGGCCGCTCAGCCACGACCTGCTCGACGAGCTGCCGCCCAGTCGCTACGAGCACTACGTCCGTCAGACCCTCGTACACACCGGCGTCCTGCCCGAGCGGCATGAGGACCTGGACCGCATCCCTGCTTGGCTGGACCAACTGCTGGCCGACAAGCCTCCACAGCACGCCCGGCTCATCCGCCCGTTCGTGCACTGGTTCCTGCTCAAGCGGGCTCGCCGACGCGCCGCCCGCCGACGCCAGCCAGCGATGGCCGGGTCTTATCTGCGCACCCGAATCCGCGTCGCTCTGGAACTGCTGACCTGGCTCGACGAACAGGAACTGGTCCTCGGCGACCTCACCCAGGAGCATCTCGACCGGTGGCTTGCCGACGGCAACACCCGCGACTACACCATCCGATACTTCCTCGGATGGGCCGCGAACCGGGGCCTCACCCAGACCCTCGCCGTCCCCGGCATCCCCCGTCAGGAACCCGCCCACATCCTCAACGACGACGACCGCTGGGTCCAGCTAAAGCGGTGCCTGAGCGACACGTCCATGCCACTGGACGTCCGGGCCGCCGGGGCGATCGTGCTGCTCTTCGGCCTGCCCACCTCACGCATCCGCCACCTACGTGCCGAGCACCTCCACCAACAGGACGGGGAAACCTACCTCGGCATCGGCAAGCCCCCGCTCCTGGTCCCACCCAAACTCGCCGTGCTCCTGCACGAGCTCGTCGAGACCTCACCCGTTCACCAGTCCCGGATCGTGGACGATCAACCCGGCCCGAAGTGGCTCTTCCCTGGCCTACTCCCCGGACGGCCCGCCGGCCCCTCCGCCTTCAGCCGCAAGCTCGTCGACCACGGGATCGACGCTCGCCCTGCCCGCAACGGGGCCCTTGTTGCCCTGGTCGCGGACATCCCGCCCCCGATCCTCGCCGACCTCCTCGGCCTCCACATCAACACCGCCGTCCGCTGGGCCGGGATTGCCCGGAGGGACTGGACTGACTACCTCGTCGCCCGCGCGGCAGATGCCGCTGAGGACCGCCGAGGCGGAGAGAGCCACCCGAGGACTTCAATCCATGGCCCAAGGACAAGCTGAGAACCGGACCTTTGCCGCCTCAGCCTGATCAACTGAACAAGGGAAGAAGACGATGACTACCCGCACCGCAGCACCCGCCGTCCTCGCGGCTGCCTTGCTCCTGGCCGCCTGCGGCTCCGAAGACCAGAAGCAGGTCAACGACATCAGCCCCGCCAAGGTCGCCCGCGAAACCGTCGAGAAGACCTGGAAGTCCTCGACCGCTACCGAACAGGAACGCTGGTGCCGTCGGTACTTCACCGACAGTCCCAATGTCTACGACGCCGTGCTATACGGCCAGGACCCGCAGGCCAACGGCTACAACGCGGTTCTCGCCGACACCTGGACTCCCTACCTCGAAACACACTGCACCCCGTAATCCCAGACAGGATTCGGGGCCGAGTCGGAGGAATACTGCATCCTCCGAATAAGTGCACTGCCCCAGTACGCGCGAATGACCCCCTGACAGGGGTGTGGCCCCCGGAGCGGTTTCGCTCCGGGGGCCACGGCTTTTTCAGGAGGCTGCCTCAGTGGTGCGGCGGCTCAGTGGTACCTGACCTCCAGCGGACGGTGCACCGACTGCGCCGGTGCGTCGACGGTCAGGGTCCTCGAACCCGCGTCGAAGGACCAGTGGGAGGCGGAGACCCTCCGGCCGTTGACGAAGACCTGCTTCGGCGCGTGCGCGTTCACGAAGGAGACCGTCCACGCGCGGTGGGAGACCTGGCCCTTGAACGAGCGTGACGCCCGGGCGATCGTGACCGTGTGGTTCGCTCCGCGCTCGGCGTAGCGGATCGCCGTCGTGGCGCTCTGCCTGCTGTCGGCCGTGGTGCCGTTGTCCTCGTAGAGGCTCGTGGAGCCCGACGCGCCCTGCGCCACCGTGACTGTCGCCCTGGTGAGCGGGTTCTGGACGTCATTGGCGACGTGGCCGGTGCGCGTCGTCATGATGCCGCCCGACTTGATGAAGACGGGCATCGAGTCCAGGCCGGTGGTGATCTTCTGCGTGGTGCCTCCCGCGTACGTCTTGCCGGTGAAGTAGTCGGTCCACGAGGAGCCGGCCGGGAACCAGACGGACGTCGTGGCGGAGTCGCCGGGCGTGGTCACCGGGGCGACCAGCACGTCGGGGCCGTAGAAGTACTCGCTGCCCGCCGTCGCGTACGCGTCCTGGCTCTCCGGGTACTGCACGTAGGTCGGCCGCACGACGGGGGTACCGGTGCGGTTGGCCTGCTCGGAGAGGCTGTACGTGTACGGGACGAGGTCTTCGCGCAGGTTGAGGAACTTCTCGGCCGACTTGTCGGCGGCCGGGCCGTACTGCCAGGGCAGCCGGTCGGCGTGGTTGCCGTGCAGGCGGTCCACCGGCTGGAAGGTGCCCAGCTGCACCCAGCGCGCGTACAGGTCGTCGGGCAGCTTGGTGGTGCCGGGTTCGGCGCCCTTGGCCTGTGTGCCGTCGTTGTTGAACCCGCCGATGTCGTGCGACACGTTGGACAGTCCGGTCGACGCCGACTCGCCCGGCGTGTAGCCGACCTCGAACTTGAGGGTGGCCCAGCTGGACGTGGAGTCGCCGGTGAAGTGCGCGGTGGTGCGCTTGTCGGCCCAGGGGCCCGTCGGCAGGCCGTGCGGGTTGTAGTTGCCCTGCGGCAGCGCGCCGAACGCCCGGGAGAGCGCGAAGGAGCGCTCGCCGTTCTTCGCCGAGTCGTCGGCGTACTGCTGGTTGATCCACGCGTCCGGCGTGACACCGCCGAGGGACGAGACGGACGCGTCGCAGCACCAGTCCAGCCACCAGACGTCCACGCCGGCCTCGTCCAGGGGCTCGTGCAGGTCGAAGTACGCCTTGAGCTGGTCGGGGTCGCCCCAGTCGAAGGTGTAGGTGTTGTTCCCGCTGTCCTTCAGCTTCCCCTTGGCCGTGGCCTGCGCCTGGGCGAACCTGGGGTCGTCACCGGAGATGCTCGGGTGGATGTTGAGCGAGTTGTGCAGGCCCTGGGCGGCCGACCAGTCGAAGAACGCCTTGGGGTCGGGGAACTTCTTCGGGTCCATCTCCCAGCCGTCCCAGGTGCTCGGCGACTTGAAGTCCGTGTCGGTCACCAGGACGTCGAGCGGGACGCCGTCCTTGCGGAACTTGGGCACGATGGTGTTCTCGTAGTCCGCGGCGCTGCGGTCGTAGTACTCGGAGTACCAGACGCCGTAGGCCCAGCGCGGCAGCAGTGCTGAGGGTCCCGTCAGGGTGGCGAGGTCGGACAGGCCCTGCCGGTAGTCGTGTCCGTAGCCGAACACGTACCCGTCCTGGTAGCCCTTGCCCCCGTGGTCGCCCCGCTGCCTGACCTTCTGCGTGGCGTTGTCGAAGATCGCGGAGGGGGTGTCGTCGAGCAGCGTCCAGCCGTCCTGGTAGAGCAGGCCGGGCGTCGTGGGCGCCTCGCCGTTGACGCCGTCGAGGCTGCGGCGGTACCCGCCGAGCGGCGCGTGCGGGGACAGCAGCGGCGAGGTGCGTGAGGTGACCGCCGCGGTGTCGAGGTTGACGCGGCAGCCGTCGTCCTCGGGGCAGCCGACGGTCACGTCGTTGGCCCCCGCGGTCAGGTGCACCGGGACGGTGGCCGTGCGCCAGGCGTCCCAGTCGCTCGTTGCGGCGAGCGAGGCCTTGACCGGGTCCGCCGCACCCACCTTGACGGAGATGTCACGGGCGGCGCCGCTCGCGTCGCCGTTGGAGTAACGCAGCTGGAGGGAGTAGTCGCCGGCCCTGGGCACGTCGACGACGTGCAGGGTGTCCCGCGCGTCCGAGGATTCGAGCCCGGCCACGAAGCCGCGGCCCGAGTAGCCGTTGTGGTCGGACTTGAGTGCGGCGGAGCCGCCGAGGCCCGCGGTCTCGGCCTCGCAGAGTGTGCCGAAGGAGCAGTCCTCGGCCTTCGGCGCCGCGGGGTCCGGGTAGGGTGCCCCTGGGGCGAGGATGGCAACGTTGTCAAGATTGACGTTGCCGGAGTCTGCCGCAGTGCGGGCGAAGGTGACGGTGTGGGTGCCGGCCGACAGGTCCAGCGTGACCGACGCGGTGGACCAGGTGTCCCAGCTCGCGGTCTTCGGGAGCGTCAGCGTCTTGGCGGCGCCGCCGTCCGCCGACACGCTCAGGGTGCGGTCCTCGTCCCCACCGTCGCCGCCGACCGCGTTCGCGTAGCGGGTGGCGACCTGGTAGGTGCCGGTCTTCGGGACGGTGACGGAGAACGACAGGGAGTTGCCCGTCGACCGGAAGCCCGCCGCGAAGCCGGAGCCGGTGTAACCGGAGTGGTCCATGGCGACGCCGACGCCGTTCAGGGTCTGGTCCTCCGCCTCGCACCGCGTCCCGGCGGCGCAGACCGGCGCGTTCGGCCAGGGGGCGGCGGTGACCGACTGCTTGCCGGCCTTCTCCGTCACCTCCAGGTTGTCCGCGGTGAACTTCCCGGAGCCGACCTTGTACGTCAGCGTCATGGCGCTCGTGCGGATCGTCAGCACGCCGTGATGCGTCGACGACGTGAACGGGGTCCTGCCGAATGTGTCGCGGCCGATGGCGTTGAAGGTCGCGGCGTCGACGAACTTCGCGTCCCCCGCGTACTCGGTGCGGATGAGTGTCGGGGAGAGGACCTCGAACCGGGCGTCGCCCGAAACGACCTCAGAACGCGCGGCGCTGTGTCCGCGAGCCGCCTGCGCGGCCCCCGCCGCCTGTGCGGGGGACCCGGCGGCCCCCAGGGCCACCAGGACGCCGGCCGCGGCAGCGGCCGCCGTGATCTTGTGACGTTGTCGCCATCTGTGAGCCATGGAACCCGGTACTCCTTCGGTATCTCCTGGAGGGGGTACTCCGACTTCTGACAACGATGTCAGAAATCGATGAGGCAGCAGCCGGGACGCGCACCACCGGGGTGCGGAAAAGGGTGTGGGAGCGTCTCGAAGCGCCAGTGCGAATACGGCGGTTGCCGGCGGGACACGTCGTCCGAGCCATCCGCGACCGCCCCTCGACCGGCACCGGTACCTCAGATCATGTTCCCTTCAATATCAACCCACGGCGCCAGGCGTCGTCAATACGTCGGTGCGGCCGCGAAGGTCGCTCGACGGGCGGCCCGCCGCTGCGTCAGAAGGTGTATGACGGCAGCTCGATGTTCGATGCGAGCGATTTCGTGCTCGCGATGAGCGCCCTCCTGACCAGGGATCTGCGGAACATGGCGTTGCGCAGGCGCAGCCTGGCCGCCGTCGAGGGCGCCAGGAACTCGCCCGGGTTGGCGCCCCTCTGCCAGACGGCCGCATAGCGGCGCAGCCTCGCCTCGTACGCGGGCAGCGCCACGTGGTGGTCGCCGCGGGCGGCGGCGAGTTCGCCGGCCAGGACGTACGCGCCGACCAGGCCCGTCCCCACGCCCATGCCGCCGAGCGTTACACCCCAGGCCGCGTCGCCGAGCAGGGCGAACCTTCCCGCCGTCCATGAGGGCACCGACACGCGGCTGATGGAGTCGAAGTAGAGCTCGCGTGCGTCGTCCAGCGTGGACAGCAGGTCCGGGACGTGCCACGGCAGACCGTCGAACGCTCTCTTGATCAGCGCCTTGTGCGCCTGGGCGTCGTGCCAGTCGTGGGTGACGGGCGGGCAGGAGAACACGAGAAACGCTCCCGCCCGGCTCTCGTCGCGTCCGTCCGCGCCGGCACTCGCCATCCTGCCGGGGACGTTGAACTGCTCGGCTTCCGGGCTCCACCCGCGCGTGTTCGGGAACTCCCAGCCGGCGAGGCAGTGGCCGAGGTGGCGCACGAAGCGCGACTCGGGTCCAAGGGCGATGCGGCGTATGCACGAGTGCAGACCGTCCGCGCCGACCACCAGGTCCACCGTGCGCGACGCGCCGCGTGCGAAGTCCACGCGAACGCCTCGCGGCGTCTCGTTCAGATCCGTCACGGTGTCGCCGAAGATGTACTCGGCGTGTGGCTTGCTGCACTCGTACAGCACGCGTGACAGGTCGGCGCGGCGGACCTCGATCTCGCCGCCGGCGAATTCGGCGGGCAACGTGAAGATCTCGCGGCCCTGCGCGTCAACGCACCGCATGGCGCCGCCATGGGTCTGAAGGGATCGCAACTCGTCGAGTATGCCCATCCGCTTCAGTACTCCGAGGTGCGCGGAGCCGCGGAAGTCGACGGCGAACCCGCCGCCGCGGAGGGTCGGGGCCACTTCGACCACGGTGACGTCTGCACCGTGATGGGTGAGCCAGTGGGCGAGGGCGGGGCCTGCCACGCCCGCGCCCGAGATCAGGATCCGTTTGCCCCGCAGTCGAGACGTGCCGGTGCCGGTCATGGGAACCTCCCCGGGAAAGAAACTGTGTACCGTGGACACAGTGTACTGTAGACACAGTTATTGGAGGTCGGCAAGAGGTGTTGGCAGGCGCGGTGGCCGGCCATGAGGCCGTTGGCCGGTGGGACGGTCGGATGGGAGCGGGCATGACGGGCGCGGGTGGCGATCGGGCGGCGGTGCTCGAACTGCTGTGGGGGCGGCCCGCAGGGGCGCCCCGGCGTGGACCGCGCCCCACGCTGACACTCGACACGATCGCCCGTGCGGCGATCGGTATCGCGGACCAGGACGGCCTTGCGGGACTGACCATGCAGCGTGTGGCGGCCGCCCTCGGCGTCACGAAGATGGCCCTCTATCGATACGTGCCGGGGAAGGAAGAGCTGGTCGCGCTCATGATCGAGGCGGCACTCGGCTCGCCGCCCGGAGCGGACGCCGTGACGGGTGGATGGCGGGTTCGCCTCGACGACTGGGCGCACCGGCTGTACGAACGGTTCGCAGACCATCCGTGGGCACTGGAGGCGGCGGTCGGCGCACGGCCCATGGGGCCGAACGAACTCGGCTGGATGGAGAGAGCTCTGGCCGCGCTCGCGGGCTGCGGCCTGGAGGGCGGGGAGAAGCTGGACGTCGCGGTGGTGCTCGTCGGCCACGTCCGGATGATCGCGCAGCAAGCAGCGGCCGTACCCGGAGGCGGGGCGGAGGAGGCCATGGCGGCCGGGATCGCGCCGCTCCTCGCGAGCCGGGAGGAAGTCTTCCCCGAGCTCGCCGACGCTTTCGCCTCCGCCGCCGAGCATGCGTCGCACAGCCAGGCGCTCGAATTCGGCCTCGCGCGGATCCTCGACGGTGTCGAACTGCTCGTGGCGGGACGGCAACGAGAGCTCGACGCGCCACGTCGCCCCGACGGCGGGCACGCGAGGCAGCACTGATCGCACACCGCGCCGAAGGGCGCGTACGGCGCGACCCGCGCCCCGCGTCGGTAGCGCACCGGGCCGCGTGCCGGCGCTGAGCGACGGGGGCCGGACGCCGAGCATCAGGTGCGGCCAGGCCGACGTCCGCATCGTCCTTGGCCGGACGGCGTCTCCGGATCACGGGACTCCGACCCGTCGGCGCATAGGCGGCCAGGTGGCCGTCCGTGGGCCGACGGGGATGGGGCCCAGGGGCCCGGTCAGGGGCGGGCTCGCCGCGGGGCGGTCAGGCCTCGCCCATCCTGCGTGCGAACGTCTGCGGGTCGGCGTCGAAGCCGCGCACGTCCGGGCGGAAGCTCCAGGCCCCGGCCCGTTCCCGGAAGAACTCGGCGAGTGCGGCGCCCTTGGCGTCGGGCACCTCCGCGAAGTCGAAGCGTGCCAGTTCGTCGTGGTCCTCGACGATGCGTACCTCCGGGTCGGCTACCTCGCCGAACGTCCGCTCGCCGTCGCCCTGCTGGATCGCGACGCCGACGACCACCCGCGTGTACGCGTCACTCAAGCGGTCCAGTTCGAGCGTCATCTCCTCGTCCGTGCCGAGGCCCTGGCCCGTCCTGCTGTCGCGGTTCAGCGTGATCGTCCCGTCGGGTGAGCGGCTGTCGAAGTGGACCACGTACACGGGCTCCCCATGCGGCGCGTCCGCCGCGAACACCCCGGCGATCAGGTCGAGATCGTGGTCGGGGGCACCCAGCGGGCTCGGGTCCCAGCGGAGCATGACCTCGACCTTCGACAGTCCCTTGTTGGCGTTGCCCACCGCTCTGCCCTCCCCCTCGAAGCGCGCCGGCGCTTCCTCGTGGCACCTCAAAGAGTAGTACCGGCCGCTGACAACGGTCCGCCGAACCCGGAACGTGACCGGCGCCACGCCACGGGCCGTACGATGGCGCGGTGCTGGTCAAGTGGACTCGCTGCACCGTGCTCGACCGTCGTGGGTTCGAACGCGGGCAGCGCAAGTGGGCGGGGTTGCTCGGTGAACCGGGTTTTCGGGGGCAAGGCGGGGGATGGAGCAGGATACGTCCCGGTGTGGCCCACGTCTTCGCGTTCTGGGAGAGCCGGGCGTTCTACGACTCGTTCATGGCGCGCTCCCACGACCGCCTCGCCTCCGGTCAGGCGGGCACGTTCACGGACGCCCAGGTGAAGCTGTTCGACCACCGTTTCGACGTGAAGACGGGCTTCGAGCCCCGCTTCACCGACGCGGACGTCGTGAGGATCGCGCACAGCAGGGTGCACGAGGAGCGCGTCGAGCACTTCGCGCTCATGCAGGAGAAGGTCTGGAACCCGGCGATGGCCGGCTCTCCCGGCATGGTGCGCGGGCTGTTCGGCGACGCGCCGGGCAACGAGTTCCTCGTGCTCTCGATGTGGCAGTCGGCCGCCGAGCACGGCAAGTACCGCGTGGAGCGCGTCGAACGCCTGACACTGCGCGCGCAGACGGCGACGGACGTCGCGGCGCTCGCGGGGGACATTGTCGACCTCGAAGCGCCCTGGACGGTGTGACGCACCGAACCGCGCCGCACCGAGCCGCGCCGCTTAGGGTCGGTGTCATGGCACGACCCAGGCGCATCATCCTCGTCAGGCACGGCGAGTCCGAGGGCAACGCCGACGACTCGGTGTACGAGCGCGTCCCCGACCACGCACTGAGCCTGACGGAGCGCGGCGTGCGCCAGGCCGAGGCAACGGGCAAGCGGCTGCGGGACGAGTTGGGCGACGGGCGCGTCAGCGCCTACGTGTCCCCGTACCTGCGCACCCACCAGACGCTGCGGGCCTTCGCGCTGGACCGGTGCCTCGTACGGGTCAGGGAGGAGCCCCGCCTGCGGGAGCAGGACTGGGGCAACTGGCAGGACCGCGACGACGTGCGGCTGCAGAAGGCCCACCGGGACGCGTACGGCCACTTCTTCTACCGCTTCGCGCAGGGCGAGTCGGGCGCGGACGTCTACGACAGGGTCGGCGCCTTCCTGGAAAGTCTGCACCGCGGGTTCGAGCAGCCGGACTCGCCGCCGAACGTGCTGATCGTCACGCACGGCCTGACGATGCGGCTGTTCTGCATGCGGTGGTTCCACTGGACGGTCGCCGAGTTCGAGGCCCTGTCCAACCCGGGCAACGGGGAGACCAGGAGCCTGCTGCTCGGCGAGGACGGGACGTACGCGCTCGACCGCCCCTTCGCCAGGTGGCGCGAGCCGGCGGAGCCGTAGGGTTTCGCGCACGGGCCAGGACGCGCGCGTGCGGTTAGATTGGCAGGGCGATGACCGCTGACCACACACCCGGACGACCGGCCCCGCCGGAGACCGTACCCGACGCCACTTCCCCCGAGAACCGCTACGCGCGTGCCCTGGCATCCCTGCGGGGGCTGTCCGTCGGGGACGCCCTCGGCTCCCAGTACTTCGTGCCCGGGAACCATCCGCTGCTGAAGCGGCGCGAGACGCCGCCGGGCGCCTGGCAGTGGACCGACGACACCGAGATGGCCGCCTCCGTGCTCGCCGTGCTCGCCGCGCACCGCCGGGTCGACCAGGACGCGCTGGCGCACTCCTTCGCCGAGCACCACGACTTCGACCGCGGTTACGGCCCCGCCGTCAACCGCATGCTGCGGCTGATCCGCGAGGGCGGCGACTGGCGTGCCCTCGCCTCCGGTCTTTTCGACGGGCAGGGGTCGTGGGGCAACGGGGCTGCCATGCGCATCGCCCCGCTGGGCGCCTGGTACGCCGACGACCCGGAGCAGGCCACCCACCAGGCCGAGATCTCCGCGTACACCACCCACCAGCACCGCGAGGCCGTCGCGGGCGCGATCGCGGTGGCCGCCGCCGCGGCACTGGCGGCGGACCCGGCCGGCCCGCCCGGGCCCGAGGCGCTGCTCGACGGCATCGTGGCCCTGGTGCCGCGCAGCGCGGTGGGCCAGGGGCTGCGCAGGGCGCGCGACATGCTGGACTACGGCGACCCGGGCACGGTGGCCGCCGTCCTCGGCTGCGGCCGCCGCACCAGCGCCCACGACACCGTGCCGTTCGCGCTGTGGTCGGCTGCGCGCGCGCTCGGTGACTTCGAAGGCGGCTTCTGGACCACCGCGCAGGCCGGCGGCGATGTCGACACGACCTGCGCGATCTTCGGGGGAGTGGTCGCCTCGTGCGGCGCGGGTGCGCCGCCGGCGGAATGGGCCGCGCGCACGGAACCCTTGCCGGCCTGGCTGCGGGGGAGCTGACGCCGCTCCCGGCAGGCCTGCCCGGACGAGTGGGCCAACGGCGAACCGGCGTGCGTCACCCACCGCGTGAGGCTGCCGCCGCCCCGTTCGCACGGCGGCAGCCCGTGAGCGGCGCGGTGGCCGCCAACCACCTGGTCGACCGGGGCCCGCGCCGACGGGCCCCCCGGCTGTCGTGGCGCGTGCCCGCGGCGTACGCTTGCTCGCGCTATGCCGTACGAAGCACCCACGCACACCGTCGAGCG
This sequence comes from Streptomyces sp. NRRL F-5126, assembly GCF_000721265.1. Classification (GTDB taxonomy): domain Bacteria; phylum Actinomycetota; class Actinomycetes; order Streptomycetales; family Streptomycetaceae; genus Streptomyces. Next base: position 70,602 of record NZ_JOFZ01000005.1, read on the forward strand.
CTCGCTCCGCGCCACCACGGGCGCCAAGATCGTGGCGGGTATCGACGAGGTCGGCCGCGGTGCGTGGGCGGGCCCCGTGACGGTGTGCGCGGCCGTCACCGGACTGCGCAGGGCCCCCAAGGGGCTCACCGATTCCAAACTCCTGACGCCGAAGCGGCGCACCGAACTGGCCGCCGTGCTCGACGGCTGGGTCACCTGCCACGCGCTGGGACACGCGTCGCCCGAGGAGATCGACGCCGTGGGGATGACCGCCGCCCTGAGGCTGGCGGCCGTCCGGGCGCTGGAAGCGTTGCCCGTGGTGCCCGACGCGGTGATACTCGACGGCAAGCACGACTACCTCGGCGGGCCCTGGCGCGTCCGTACGGTCATCAAGGGCGATCAGTCCTGCGTGTCCGTCGCGGCCGCCTCCGTGCTCGCCAAGGTCCGCAGGGACGCGATGATGGCCGAACTCGGGGGCACCGCCGCCGAGTACGCGCCGTTCGCCTTCGACGACAACGCCGGCTATCCCTCGCCGGTGCACCGGGTGGCGCTCGAGGAGTGGGGGCCGACACCGCACCACAGGCTCTCGTGGGCCTACCTCGACGCGCTGCCCCGCTGGCGCCATCTGAAGAAGACGCGTGTCCCCGCACCGCCCGGCGCACCAGAGGACGGGGTCCAACTCGGTCTCGATTTCTGAACCTTCCGAACAAAGCCTTCTGTTCCTGTGCCTTACGGACACAACATGGGTACAGCCGCAGACATGGGCACAAATGTGCCCACCCGCCGATGCCTTACCGGTCGGCGTTTGATACACATCCAGTCATGCCTCTCCCACCCGAGGAGCCTCAGATTCACGAGAGAGCCCAGGGTCCCCGCGCGACACCGGCCGCAGGCCGCACAGCGCCGACCCCACGTCCCGTACCCGGTCCGCGCCCCGTGCCGGGGCCGCGATCGGCGGCCACGCCGCGGCCCGGACGCCCGGGCCCCGGTCCCGCGAGGCCGGCCGCGCCGCCGGCGCAGCGCTCGCACTCCTCCGCGGGGCAGCCCAAGGCGCCCGCCGGTGACACGCCCGCCGGGAAGGCGGCCGCCACGCCGTCCTCCAGGCCTCAGATCCAGCTCATCCCCGCGTCCGCGGACGGAGCGCTCGACGCCGCGGAGGAAGCGGTGGACCTGCTGCTCGACTCGGGCCGCGCGCCCGGTGACGTCCTGGTGTTCACCACGGGCGAGCAGCATCCGTGGGCGACCCACGAACTCTCCTTCGGGGAGGCGTCCTACTGGGCTCAGCACGACGCGCGCGAGGATGTGTTCTTCGCCGACGGCGCGGCCGTCTCGCGTGCGCGTCCGCGGCCCGTGGTCGTCGTCGCCGTCAACGGTGAGGAAGCCGCGGCCCAGGTGCTGCCGCCGGCGCTCGAGCGCGCGACGGCGCTGCTCGTCGTGTGCGGCGATCCGCAGAGGATCAACGCCGTGCTCGGCGCGGGCGTCTGAGGGGAAAGCCTCTGATCCGCAGGTGACCGGCCGGCCTCGCCCCTGAGAAGTCAAGGGCGGCGGCCGGACCGTCGGATCCCCGCTGATGGGGTGGATTGGCCGATTGTCCGAGCCATCGGGTTGCATGGGGGCATGGACGATCCGCAGCTGCGCGCCGAAGCCGATGCCATCCTCGCCGAGCTTGTCGGCGACCCCGGGGGTTCGGCGAGACTGCGGGAGGACCAGTGGCAGGCCGTGGCCGCCCTCGTCCGGGAGCGTCGGCGTGCGCTGGTGGTGCAGCGCACCGGCTGGGGCAAGTCGGCGGTGTACTTCGTCGCCACCGCGCTGCTGCGCAGGCGGGGCTCGGGTCCGACGGTGATCGTCTCGCCGCTTCTCGCGCTGATGCGCAACCAGGTCGAGTCGGCGGCGCGAGCCGGTATCCGCGCGCGCACCATCAACTCGGCCAATCCCGAGGAGTGGGACACCATCCACGCCGAGGTGGAGCGCGGTGAGACCGACGTTCTCCTCGTGAGTCCCGAACGCCTCAACTCCGTGGACTTCCGCGAGAACCTGCTGCCCGGGCTCGCGGCCACGACCGGCCTGCTGGTGGTCGACGAGGCGCACTGCATCTCCGACTGGGGCCACGACTTCCGCCCCGACTACCGCCGCCTGCGGGCGATGCTCGCCGAGCTGTCGCCCGGCGTGCCCGTTCTCGCCACCACGGCGACCGCCAACGCGCGCGTCACCGCGGACGTCGCCGAGCAGCTGGGGACCGGCGCGGGCGAGGCCCTTGTGCTGCGCGGTCCGCTGGACCGGGAGAGCCTGCGGCTCGGCGTGGTCCGGCTGCCGGACGCCGCGCACCGCATGGCCTGGCTCGCGGAGCACCTCGACGAATTGCCCGGGTCCGGGATCGTCTACGCCCTCACCGTCGCCGCGGCCGAGGAGGCCACCGCCTTCCTCCGCGGGCGCGGCTTCCGGGTGGCCTCGTACACGGGGCGCACGGAGAACGCCGACCGGCTCCAGGCTGAGGCCGACCTGCAGCAGAACCGGGTCAAGGCGCTGGTGGCGACCTCGGCACTCGGGATGGGCTTCGACAAGCCCGACCTCGGGTTCGTGGTCCATCTCGGTTCGCCCTCGTCGCCGATCGCCTACTACCAGCAGGTCGGACGGGCCGGGCGCGGCGTCGCCCACGCCGACGTGCTGCTGCTGCCCGGCAAGGAGGACGAGGCGATCTGGCGCTACTTCGCCGACACGGCCTTCCCGCCCGAGGCACAGGTGCGCCAGACCCTCTCCGCTCTCGGCGACGCGGGCAGGCCGCTCTCCTCCGTGGCGCTTGAGGCCTTGGTGGACCTGCGGCGAAGCCGGCTGGAGACGATGCTCAAGGTGCTGGACGTCGACGGCGCGGTGCGGCGGGTGAAGGGCGGCTGGACGGCCACCGGGGCCGACTGGGCCTACGACGCCGAGCGCTACGCGTGGGTAGCACGGCAGCGGGCGGCCGAGCAGCAGGCCATGCGGGACTACGTGAGCACGACCGGCTGCCGGATGGAGTTCCTGCGTCGGCAGCTGGACGACGAGGGCGCGGCCCCCTGCGGACGCTGCGACAACTGCGCGGGTGCCTGGGCCGACGCTTCCGTCTCGGCCGAGACGCTGACGGGGGCGGCGAAGGAGCTCGACCGTCCGGGGATCGAGGTCGAGCCGCGCCGCATGTGGCCGACGGGGATGCCCGCGCTCGGCATCGACCTCAAGGGGCGGATCCCGGCCAAGGAGCAGGCCTCCACCGGGCGGGCCCTGGGGCGGCTGTCGGACATCGGCTGGGGCAACCGGCTGCGCCCACTGCTGGCGGAGAGCGCGCCGGACGGGCCGGTGCCCGACGATGTCCTGCGGGCCGCGGTCGCGGTACTCGCCGACTGGGCAAGGTCCCCGGGCGGCTGGGCACCGGACGTGCAGGACGCATCCGCCCGGCCCGTGGGCGTCGTCGCCGTGCCGTCCCTCGCCCGTCCACGGCTCGTCGACTCACTCGCCCGGGGAATCGCGGACATCGGCCGCCTCCCCTTCCTCGGCACCCTGACGCACACCGGGCCGGACGGCGTGCGCGCGCCGCACCGCTCCAACTCCGCCCAGCGCCTGAAGGCGCTGTCCGGGACGTTCGGCGTCGACGGGGAACTCGCAGCCGCCCTGTCGGACTCGGCGGGCCCCGTCCTGCTCGTGGACGACTGCACGGACTCCGGCTGGACTCTCGCCGTCGCTGCGCGCCTGCTGCGCCGGGCGGGCGGCGGGGACGTGCTCCCGCTGGTCCTCGCCGCGGCAGGCTGACGCCGTACACGTGACGGCAGGTCAGCGTCCGGCGCATCCCGGTGGTTCTGCTTCACCCCCTTCGACATGGCCGGAACCGTGCTGTGGATAACGTTATCCACAGGGGTCGCGGTCACCGCGTGTTCCGCGGGACCGTCGTGCCATGAGCAATCACCACGACACCCCAGGCCCTGCCGACGAGCAGGCGGTCACGCTCCGCGGCCCCGCGGAGCTGGCCGACGCGCTCCCGTACATCCTCGGCTTCCGCCCCACCGACTCCGTCGTCCTCGTCACGCTGCACGGCGAGCGAGCCCGGTTCGGGGGGCGGCTGAGGCTGGGCATCCCCGGCTCGCCGCGCGAGTGGCCCGCGGTCGCCGACCAATTGGCCGCTTACGCCGTCGAGGCCGCCCAGGGGCGCGGGTCGAGACCGGACGGCATCCTCGTCTTCCTCTACCAGGACCCGGACGGGGCGGGGGAGACCGGTCGCGAGGTCATGGAGCGGCTGCGGCCCTTCGCGCAGCGGCTCCGCACCGCCTGCGGCGCCCTCGACGTGCCGGTGGTGGAGGCGCTGTGCGTCTCGGGCGGCCGTCTCTGGTCGTACTGCTGCCCGGACCCGCGCTGCTGCCCGCCCGAGGGCACCGAGACGGTCCTGCCCGGCACGTCCGTCATGGCCGCTGCCGCCGCCTATGCCGGCCTGCGGGTACGCGGCTCGCTCAGGGACCTGGAGCGCCGGATCCTGCCGCCCGGGCCCGAGGGCACGGCCGCCCAGGCGCGTGCCTTCGACACGGTGGGGGCGGCGATCGTGCCCGAGATCCTCGGCGGGGGCAGGGCGGAGGTCTCCACGAGGACGCTGGGCCTTGCCCGAGACCTGGTACGCCGTCTCGACGGCGCCGAGCAGGCCCCGCCGGCGACGCCCGGCGCGGAGGCGGCCGCCGACGCCCTCGACGACGGACTGATCAGCGACGAGGAGGCAGCGGCCGTCGTGCTCGGGCTGCAGGACAGGGAGACACGCGACCTGGCCGCCGGCTGGACGGAGGAAGCGGGGTCGCCCTCCGCCCTGCGGCTGTGGCGCGCCCTCGCGCGACGGTGCGGCGGCATCTACGTCGAGTACGCCGCGGCGCCGCTCGTCCTCGCGGGATGGGCGGCCTGGGCGACCGGGGACGAGCCGTCGGCGAGGGTCGCACTCGGCCGCGCCCTCTCGGTCGATCCGGGCTGCCATCTCGCCCATCTCCTCCAGGAAGCCTGCAACCAGGGACTCGATCTGAGCGCGGTGCGCGCCTGCTTCGGCGCCGAACCCGCCGCACGCGAGCCGGAAGGGCGAAGGGGCGTACGGGCCGCGCGCCGTGTGGTGCGCCGCGCCGGGCCCCGCGTCCCGCGGCAGCCCGGCAGCGTGAAAGCCCTGCCCAGCGGGGCCGCGCGGCCCGGCGGCGGCGCGGCGAGAGGGCGGATGCGGCGGCGCGGCGGGCGGCGCGACAGCGGGAGCGAGAGGTGACAGCCGTGACCATGCCGGGGCCGAGGGCGTTCACAGAGGCGTCGGAGTCGTACGAGCCGCGCCGGTTCCCGGCGGCCCCGTCCGCAGAAGGCGCACCGGACCACCCATGGCCCCCATCGCCTCTCCCGTACGAAGCGATTCCCCGCTCCCGCCGCCGGCTCCGCGTCGCGGACCGCGAACCCGCGGCGCTCCAGGGCGCGTCCGTCTCCTCCGGCCGTGCGCGCTTCCTCTCCGTGGTCCGTATGCCCGCCGACGTGGGACCCGATCCCGAGCTCAGCGTCGAACGGCTCAGGGACCGGGGTCGCCGTCGTCCGGCTCGGCCGCGGCGGGACACGAGGAGGCGTCGGGCAGGCTGCCGAAGGGGATGGTGGACGCGGCGGAGTCGTTCGGGTAGCGCTGCCCGAGATGTATGCGGGGCGGCGCCGGCATCGCGCCCGACGCCCCGAGGCCCCGGCGGCACGGGCGGCACTTCGCCCGTCGCGCGCCGTACCGCTCGGCGCCGTCCGCATCGCGGGTCCGTAGCTGGCGGGCGAGCGTCCTCGGTTCGCGTGGGCCGAACGGGGCTGGGGGTCGTCGAGGAGGCCGCGTCCGGGCTCCGGCTCGATGCCTGACGGGGTCGAGCCTGCGCGGGGCGTGTTTATCGTCAGGCAGACGACTATGATCACCGGCATGTCCCCCTACGACCCGTCGGCCTTTCTCCCGTTCGCCGTCACCGTCGACCTGGTCGTGCTCACCGTGCGCGGGCAAGCCTTGTGCACGCTGGCCGTTCGCCGCGGTGAGCCGCCGTTCCAGGGCCGCTGGGCGCTTCCCGGTGGGTTCGTCCGGGGCGACGAGGACCTGGCCGAGGCGGCCGCGCGCGAGCTGGCCGAGGAGACGGGGCTCTGCGCCCGGGCCGCCGCGCCGCCCACCCCCGCGGGCGCCGCCCACCTCGAACAGCTCGCGACCTATGGCGCCCCGGGCCGTGACCCGAGGATGCGGGTCGTCAGCGTCGCCCATCTGGCGCTCGCGCCCGACCTGCCGGCGCCGCGCGCCGGCGGCGACGCGCACAGCGCGCGCTGGGCGCCGGTCGAGGACCTGCTCGGCGGGGACGGCGCCTACGCGCGCGAGGGCGAACAGCCCGCCCCGCTCGCCTTCGACCACGCGCGCATCCTCGCCGACGGGGTGGAGCGCGCCCGTTCGAAGATCGAGTACTCGTCGCTCGCGACAGCCTTCTGCCCGGCGGAGTTCACCGTCGGCGAGTTGCGCAGGGTCTACGAGGCGGTGTGGGGCGTGGTGCTCGACCCGCGCAACTTCCACCGCAAGGTCACCGGCACACCCGGCTTCCTGGTCCCTTCGGGTGGTACCACGACCCGTCAGGGAGGCAGGCCCGCCCAGCTCTTCCGGGCCGGCGGGGCGACCGTGCTGAACCCGCCCATGCTGCGGCCGGAGATCTGACGCCGCGTACGGCGGCCGGACACAGCACACTCCGCCTTACGTCGCAAATCGGACATATAGCGTTATCTTGCTGGGGTACTCGCTCTGCCGCGGAGCGGTCTCACCCCCCTGCGAGAGATGAACGATGCTCCAGGCCATCGGACTTACCAGCACGCCCCGTCGCGACCAGCCGGCCGCCGTGAACGACCTGACCTTCGAGGCGAGGCCCGGCCTCGTCACGGCGCTGCTCGGCGCGTCCGGCGCGGGCAAGACCACCACCCTGCGACTGATGCTCGGCCTCGAACACGGCCGGGGTGTCGCCTACTTCAGGGGCAGGCCCCTGCACCGCATCGCACAGCCGGCGCGCGAGGTCGGCGTCCTGCTCGGCGACGTGCCGGGCCACCCGCAGCGCACCGCGAAGGGCCAGCTGCGCCTGTTGTGCGCGGCCGCCGGGGTGCCGGCGTCCCGCGCGGAGGAACTCCTCGACGTCGTGGGGCTCGGCGCCCTGCGCGACGAGCGCCTCGGCAACCTCTCCCTCGGCATGGACCGCAGGCTCGGTATCGCCTCGGCCCTGCTCGGTGATCCGCACACCCTGGTGCTCGACGCGCCGTCCGCCGACCTGTCCCCTCGCGAGACGAACTGGCTGCACGGGCTGCTGCACGCACACGCGGCCCAGGGCGGCACGGTCCTGTTCACCACGGACGACCCGAAGGAGGCGGCGCGCGCCGCCGACCGGATCGTCACCATCGACGCCGGGCGCCTCGTGGCCGACCAGGACGCCGCCTCCTTCTCCGTGACACGGCTGCGCCCGCGCGTGGCGATCAGGACTCCGCACGCCGCCCGCCTCGCGGACGCGCTGAGCAAGGAGGCCCGGGCGCGGCAGCGTTCGGTCGAGGTGGTCGCCGACGGCGGCAGCAGGCTGACCGTGTACGGCAGCAGCTGCCCCGAGATCGGCGACACCGCCTTCCGGCACGGCGTCCTGGTGCACCAGCTCGCGGACGAGATCGGTGACACCGGCCCCGTGCCCGCAGCCCGGCAGAGCGGCGAGGACGACGTGCCGGCGGAAGGGCGCGGCGGCCCGGCGGGCGGCGGGGATGTCCCCGCGCGCCTGCCCGTACCCGCCGCCCGCCGTACCGCCGCTCTGCCGCCGCCTCTCGAGGGCCGCCCTGCCCGCAGCCCGCTGCGGCCGGTGCGCTACGAGTTGCGCAGGATGTTCGGGGTGCGGACGGCGCCCCTGATCGTCGCCGCGGCTCTCGTCGTCTCGCTGGCCGTCGCCCTGGTGCTCGCCCGTACGGGCGGCACACCGCCGTCCGGGCTGTTCGCCGCCTGGCCGGCGCTGCTGCCGCTGCCGCCCGCGGCCATGGGCGCGGGACTGATCGGAGCCCTGTCCTACGGGGACGAGTTCCGGCACCCGGCGATCACCGGGGCGCGCGGCACGGTCCCGCGCAGGCTCGGACTGCTCTGCGCCAAGCTGGCCGTCACGGGAACCGCGGCCGTGGTGCTCGCCCTCCTCGCGGCCTTCGCGGACGGGGGTGTGCTGCGGCTGCTCTACGGCGCCGGGGCCTTTCCCGTCCCGCACGACTGGCCCGCCCTCTGCGCGGGGTGGGCGGGGCTCTCACTGGGCTGCGCCTGGGCGGGACTGCTCGGCGCCGGCATCTTCCGCGTCACGGCCGCCGGGGTCACCGCGGTGGTCGCCGTGCCCGTGCTCGTCGTGCCCCTCGTGAGGAAGGCGCTCACCGGCCCGTCCGCCCATCCCCTGACGGGACTTCCCGGACAGCTGCGCGAACTCACCTGGCTGGGACGTCCCCATGAGACGGACGGATGGCTGCTCTCCGCACTGCGCATGGTCACCCGGCCGGAGGCGGCAGCTCTCGGGCTGTCCCTGACGGCCCTGTTCTGCGCGTTCGCGTTCACCAGTCTTCGTCGTAAGGCCCGTTGGTGATCGTTGTTCGACTGTTTCGGATCGCGTTGGCCATAACTAGCCAGGCAAAGCGGATCTTTCGGACCTAACAGTCACCGTCCGTCAATGGAGGCGCGAGCGCCGATCACCCTTTCGTGTGCTTTTCACCAAAGCCCTCAAGGGCAGTCGGAGCAACGCCGACAAAGGATGCGTGAGTACCCTTGCGCACACCATGATGACCTCCGCCCGTTCCGCCGATTCCGGCCTGACAGGACCGGGTGACCTCAACCGCTATCCGTTCCCCCAGGCGTCCGGCTCCGATCGGCCGGCCGCCCCCGTCTGGGAGGGCCCCGACGTGGACCTCTCCCGGGCGGGCCGGCGCCCCGCGGGCAGCCGCGGGCGCGGGCTCCACGGCCAACTCGTCCAGCAGCTCGGACAGATGATCGTCTCCGGCGACCTGGGTGCGGACCGGCCGCTCGTGCCGGAGGAGATCGGCCAGCGTTTCGAGGTCTCCCGCACCGTCGTGCGCGAGTCGCTGCGCGTCCTGGAGGCCAAGGGCCTCGTGAGCGCACGCCCGAACGTGGGCACCCGGGTGCGTCCCGTCAGCGACTGGAACCTGCTCGACCCGGACATCATCGAGTGGCGCGCCTTCGGCCCGCACCGTGACGACCAGCGCCGTGAGCTGACCGAGTTGCGCTGGACGATCGAGCCGCTCGCCGCCCGTCTGGCCGCCGGGCACGGCCGCGAGGACGCGCAGACGCGCCTCGTGGACATGGTCGAGATCATGGGCCACGCGCTGGCACAGGGCGACGCCATCACCTTCGGCCGCGCCGACGCCGAGTTCCACGGACTGCTGATCCAGCTCGCCGGCAACCGCATGCTCGACCACCTGTCCGGCATCGTGGCCTCCGCGCTCCAGGTGTCCGGCGGCCCGGTCACGGGCTGTGAGCGCCCCACCGACGCCTCGCTCGCGCAGCACGCGCGCATCGTCGACGCGCTCGGCGCGGGCGACGGGGCGGCGGCCGAGTCCGCGATGCGCCAACTGCTCACAGTCCACCCGGACGTCGAGCGCGTCGTGCCCGCTCCGCGCGAGCACTGACCGGGCGGCGTACGTCCCTCCCCGCGGGCGTCCGCGAGGAGCGTGTCGCCGGACCGGCGTGGTCCGGCGACACAGATGCGGGGTGTGTTGCCCCATTGTGCGAAACTTGTCCCATATGGGGTGTGACTCGGGCCACGCGGATTGGGCGTAACACTCTCCGAGGCAGGGCGATGACCTAAGAGGTGACAGTCGAGTGGGGACCGCATCCGCCCGCCGCGGCGCTGTGATCCTTCCCGGCTCCAGCCCGCGCCGTCGGTGACATCCCCAGCCGTCGGTCGTCGGTTCCGGTCCGCTCCCGGGCTGGGCCTGAAGCCCTTCCCATCGTTCCGAGAGGTTGTTCGTGTCGGCCAGCACATCCCGTACGCTCCCGCCGGAGATCGCCGAGTCCGAGTCTGTGATGGCGCTCATCGAGCGGGGTAAGGCTGATGGACAGATCGCCGGCGATGACGTGCGTCGGGCCTTCGACGCTGACCAGATTCCGCCGACCCAGTGGAAGAACGTCCTGCGCAGCCTCAATCAGATCCTCGAGGAAGAGGGTGTGACGCTGATGGTCAGTGCCGCGGAGTCGCCCAAGCGGGCCCGCAAGAGCGTCGCGGCGAAGAGTCCGGTCAAACGCCCCGCCGCGCCCAAGCCCGTGGCCGCCGCCCCCGCACCGGCCAAGACGGTCGCCGCGGCGGTTGTCGCCCCGCCCGCCGCCGAGGTCGTCGAGGCACCGGCCGAGGAGGCCGTCACCGCCGCCGCTCCCGCGAAGAAGTCCGCCGCCCCCAAGAAGGCGGCGAAGAAGGCCACGGCGAAGAAGGCCACCGCCAAGAAGACGGCTGCCAAGAAGACCGCCGCGAAGAAGGACGCCGACGAGCTCGGCGAGGCCGAGGAGCCGGCGGAGGAAACGCCCGCGGGCAAGGCCGAGGACGAGGAGGCCGAGGGCGAGGCCAAGGGCTTCGTCCTGTCCGACGACGAGGACGACGCGCCCGCCCAGCAGGTCGCGGTCGCCGGCGCCACCGCCGACCCGGTCAAGGACTACCTGAAGCAGATCGGCAAGGTCCCCCTGCTCAACGCCGAGCAGGAGGTCGAGCTCGCCAAGCGCATCGAGGCGGGCCTCTTCGGTGAGGACAAGCTCGCCGGCGCGGACAAACTCGCGCCGAAGCTCAAACGCGAGCTGGAGATCATCGCCGAGGACGGCAGGCGCGCCAAGAACCACCTGCTGGAGGCCAACCTCCGACTCGTGGTCTCGCTGGCCAAGCGCTACACCGGCCGCGGCATGCTCTTCCTCGACCTGATCCAGGAGGGCAACCTCGGCCTGATCCGCGCGGTCGAGAAGTTCGACTACACCAAGGGCTACAAGTTCTCCACGTACGCGACCTGGTGGATCAGGCAGGCCATCACCCGCGCCATGGCCGACCAGGCACGCACCATCCGCATCCCGGTGCACATGGTCGAGGTCATCAACAAGCTGGCGCGCGTGCAGCGCCAGATGCTCCAGGACCTGGGTCGCGAGCCCACCCCGGAGGAGCTCGCCAAGGAGCTCGACATGACCCCGGAGAAGGTCATCGAGGTCCAGAAGTACGGCCGCGAGCCCATCTCGCTGCACACCCCGCTGGGCGAGGACGGCGACAGCGAGTTCGGCGACCTGATCGAGGACTCCGAGGCGGTCGTGCCGGCGGACGCCGTGAGCTTCACGCTCTTGCAGGAGCAGCTGCACTCGGTCCTCGACACCCTGTCCGAGCGCGAGGCCGGCGTGGTCTCCATGCGCTTCGGCCTCACCGACGGCCAGCCGAAGACGCTGGACGAGATCGGCAAGGTCTACGGGGTCACCCGTGAGCGCATCAGGCAGATCGAGTCCAAGACCATGTCGAAGCTGCGCCACCCGTCGCGCTCTCAAGTCCTTCGGGACTACCTCGACTGATTCGGTCGGAGGCACACCAGTACGACGCACGCGGCAGGGCCCGGTTCCTCTTTCGAGGGGACCCGGGCCCTGCCGCGTTTCGCGCTTCGGCGCCAGGACAGGTTGGATGACTCCGAGTGGATCACTTTTCCACGGAGAGTCAGGAGAGCAGATGCGTCGCCCCTTCGCCAGAGCCGTCCACACCGCGCCCCGCGGCCGTACCCCGGTGCCCTCCCGGGCGCTGTACGGGGGACTCGCCGCGCTGACCGCCTCGGCGCTGCTGCCGCTCGCCGCGGCGGCCCCCGCGGCGGGCAGCGCCGTGATCGGGGGCGCGCCCGCCTCCACGTCCGACCACCCGTGGGTGGTGGCGCTGGTCAGTCAGGACCGCTTCGGTTCCGGGCGTGCGGGACAGTTCTGCGGGGGCGCGGTGGTCGGGCCGACCAAGGTGCTCACGGCGGCCCACTGCGTGAGTGACGACATCCTCGGCAAGGGTCCTGACAACATCGGCGACCTGCATGTGATCGCGGGGCGGGACCGGCTCACCGCTCCTGGCGGCGAATCCGTCGCGGTGCGGTCGTACGCGGTGGACCCCGCGTACCGGCCGAGCAGCAACGAGAACGACATCGCCGTGCTGACGCTGAAGACGGCGCTGCCGGCCTCGTCGGCGATCGCGCCGGAGCGGCCGGGCGGGGCGGGGGCGAAGCCCGGGAGCAAGGCGCAGGTGCTGGGCTGGGGCGATACGACAGGCCGCGGCGACTATGCGGGCGGGCTGCGCTCCTCGCCCGTCATGGTGCTGCCGGACGCGCAGTGCGAGAAGGCCTACCCGGGCGGCTCGTCGGCCCGTTACGCGGCGTCCTCGATGCTCTGTGCCGGCGACCCGCACGGGGGCCACGACGCCTGCCAGGGCGACAGCGGCGGCCCCCTGGTCGCCAACGGGCGCCTCATCGGGCTGGTGTCGTGGGGGAGCGGCTGCGGGCTCGCGGACGCGCCGGGCGTCTACGCCCGTGTCACGTCCGATCTGGCGCCGGTGGCGGGTGCCGTCGGGCGGTGAGCCGCCAAGCGCTCACAGAGGCCGTGAGGGCCTCCTGGCGCAGAGATGGGGCGGCCGCCATCCGCTGGTGCGGTGGCGGCCGCCCGTCGGCCGTCTCGTTGCACGGCCCTCGGCTCGTCGTGTCGGATGTGAGGTGTCAGCGCTCCTCTTCGCCGGCGACGGCGGGTACGTCCGTCAGCCGGTCGGTCTCATCCTGTATTTCCGCGGCGATCTTCTTGAGTTCCGGCTCGAACTTGCGCCCGTGGTGGGCGCAGAAGAGCAGCTCACCGCCGCTGGTCAGCAGGACACGCAGGTAGGCCTGGGCGCCGCAGCGGTCACAACGGTCGCCCGCCGTCAGGGGGCTCGCGGGGGTCAGAACAGTAGTCACGTCGCCTCTTCTCTAGCTCGACGAGCTGTCGTACCAGGGTCAACATCCAACCAGGCCGAAAACGTTCCCGCTCGCGGCCGTTCTTCGAAAAATTCTTCCGAAGTGGTGTGGGTGCTGACGGTTGGCGGCGAATGAGCCGTATTGCTGAGCTTTACGGATTTCGCATGGATGTCGGGGGTGGTGCTGGTCCTCGGTCCTCCCGGCCGGCTTGCCGGTTGTTGATGAGGACGTGCCCGGAGCCTAAATGGTTCATGCCTGGAAGGGAACGTGAGCTGTGCGGCAGTCACGCAATATATCGAACATACATGCGAGCATGCACTAGCATGCCGTACGACGAGGGTGGCGTTACATCGGCTCTACCAGGCCTCTGTACCCTCTGACCGATGACCGGAGCCGGGCCTTTACCCCACGAGGCCATATCTCAAATTCAGCGAGGAGCGAACCGAGTGACCGCCGATACGTCCGTGCCGTCCACCGCGCTGCTGACAGCGGACCGTGACGGTTCCAACTACACCGCGCGGCATTTGCTCGTTCTCGAAGGCCTCGAAGCCGTCAGGAAGCGGCCCGGTATGTACATCGGGTCCACCGACAGCCGGGGCCTGATGCACTGCCTCTGGGAGATCATCGACAACTCCGTCGACGAGGCGCTCGGCGGCTACTGCGACCACATCGAGGTGATCCTCCACGAGGACGGGTCCGTCGAGGTGAAGGACAACGGCCGGGGCATCCCGGTCGACGTCGAGCCGAAGACCGGCCTGTCCGGCGTCGAGGTCGTCATGACGAAGCTGCACGCCGGAGGCAAGTTCGGCGGCGGCTCGTACGCGGCCTCCGGCGGCCTGCACGGGGTGGGCGCCTCGGTGGTCAACGCGCTCTCCTCGCGCCTCGACGTGGAGGTGGACCGCGGCGGCGCCACGCACTCGGTCAGCTTCCGCAGGGGCGTCCCCGGCATCTTCACGGAGCAGGGCCCCGACGCGCCGTTCGACCCCTCGGGCGGGCTGCTCAAGGGCAAGCGCGTCCCGAAGTCGCGCACGGGCACCCGGGTGCGCTACTGGGCCGACCGGCAGATCTTCCTCAAGGACGCCAAGCTCTCCCTCGACACGCTCCACCAGCGCGCCCGCCAGACGGCCTTCCTGGTCCCCGGCCTCACGATCCTGGTGAAGGACGAGCGGTACATCGAGGACGGCGACGCGGGGCGCGGCGGCGTCGAGACGTTCCGCTACGACGGCGGCATCAGCGAGTTCTGCGACTACCTGGCGCAGGACAAGGCCGTGTGCGACGTCCTCAGGCTGTCGGGGCAGGGCACGTTCAAGGAGACCGTCCCCGTGCTGGACGACCGGGGCCACATGACGCCGACCGAGGTCACGCGCGACCTCGGTGTCGACATCGCCCTGAGGTGGGGCACCGGCTACGAGTCGGCCGTCAGGTCGTTCGTCAACATCATCGCCACCCCCAAGGGCGGCACGCACGTGACGGGGTTCGAACGCTCCGTGACCAAGACGGTAAACGAGGTGCTGCGCTCCGCGAAGCTGCTGCGCGTCGCCGAGGACGACGTCGTCAAGGATGACGCCCTCGAAGGCCTGACGGCCGTCGTCACGGTACGGCTCGCGGAGCCGCAGTTCGAGGGGCAGACGAAGGAGGTGCTCGGCACCTCCGCAGCCAACAGGATCGTCGCGAACGTCGTGGCCAGGGAGCTCAAGGAGTTCCTGACGTCCACCAAACGCGACGCGAAGGCGCAGGCGCGCGCGGTCCTCGACAAGGTCGTCGCCGCCGCACGCACCCGCATCGCCGCGCGTCAGCACAAGGAGGCCCAGCGCAGGAAGACCGCGCTCGAGTCCTCCTCGCTCCCCGCGAAGCTGGCTGACTGCCGCAGCGACGACGTGGACCGCAGCGAGCTGTTCATCGTCGAGGGCGACTCGGCGCTCGGCACGGCGAAGCTCGCACGCAACAGCGAGTTCCAGGCGCTGCTGCCGATCCGCGGCAAGATCCTCAACGTCCAGAAGTCGTCCGTCTCCGCGATGCTGAACAACGCCGAATGCGGGGCGATCATCCAGGTCATAGGAGCGGGGTCGGGGCGGACCTTCGACATCGACAGCGCACGCTACGGGAAGATCGTGCTCCTCGTCGACGCCGACGTCGACGGCGCGCACATCCGCATCCTCCTGCTGACGCTGTTCCAGCGCTACATGCGCCCGATGGTCGAGGCGGGCCGGGTCTTCGCCGCGGTGCCGCCGCTGCACCGGGTGGAGCTGGTGCAGCCCAAGAAGGGCCAGGACCGGTACGTGTACACCTACTCGGACGCGGAGCTGCGCCAGACGCTGCTCGAGTTCCAGCGCAAGGGCGTGCGCTACAAGGACTCGATCCAGCGCTACAAGGGCCTCGGCGAGATGGACGCGGACCAGCTGGCGGAGACCACCATGGATCCGCGCCACCGCACGCTGCGGCGCATCAACATCAGCGACCTGGACGCCTCCGAGCAGATCTTCGACCTGCTGATGGGCAACGAGGTCGCGCCGCGCAAGGAGTTCATCACCAGCTCGGCGGCGACGCTCGACCGCTCCCGCATCGACACCTGAGCGACACCGGGAATTCCTGCTCTCCACCCCCGGGTGGAGAGCAGGAATCCACCTGCGTTCCACCCGGGCGCTGATCCGCTGACCTGTGCTTCCTCCGTACCTTCAGGGAGTCGGACCGCTTCGTTCCCGGAGGACACCGTGAAGGAACTGCTGTACGTGCTGGCGATCATCGCCCTGGTCGTCGTCATGGTCATGCGCCAGGCGCGGCCGCGCCGCATCGGCGGCGACGCCCGCCGCTCGTTCGTCTTCCCGATCGTCATGGTGGTCCTCGGCGTGCGGGAGGGCCACCTCGTCGACGCGGACCACGCCGGCGTCTCGGTCGCGCTCCTCGCCGCCGAGCTGCTGGTCGGCGTCCTCATGGGCGTCGGCTGGGCCGTCACGAGCAAGGTGTGGCGGGAGCAGGACGGCTCCGTGTGGTCCCGCGGCACGAAGGCGACCGCGGGTGTCTGGCTCGCCGGCTTCGCCGGCCGCATGGGGATCATGGGTCTCGGCGCCCTGGTCGGCATCCACCAGTCCTACGGCGCCCTGCTGATCACGCTCGGCATCTCGTTCGCCCTGCGCAGCCTGCTGCTCATGCACCGCGCCGGCGCACTGCCTTCCGGCGCCGGCGCGTCGTACGGTGGCGCCGTGGCCGGGCGTGCGTGGAAGGACAGGGTGTGAGACCAGCGACGTGGACGCAGTGGCCCGCGTGGGAGGCCGGCGATGCGCACATCATCGCGTCTTCCCCGGTCGCGGCGTCACTTCCGGCGACCGGCGGGGGCAGGCAGTTCCGCCTCGCCCTCCGGGCCGTCGTGCCGATGTCCGTCATCTACGCGATCTTCTCCGAGCACCACATCAGCGGCTGGCTCGCCGGGGTGGTGCAGGCGGCGGCCGTGGCCGCCGCCGGCTGGCTGATGTGGGTCTTCAACCGGTCCACGCGTCAGCACAGGCTCGTGCCCTCGCTGCTCTCCGGAGGGCTGCTGCTGGTGGCCGCCGCCGTCGGGCAGTGGCAGGGGTTCTCGGTCGCCGTGGCGATGCTCACCTTCGGCTGCGCCCTCGTCGCGATCCAGCGCATGCCGCTCGCCGCCGGTGTCCCGGTCGCGGCCGTGGCGCTGGGCGGCTACACGGTCGCCAACCACCAGACGTTGATCAGCAGCGTGGTCACGCTCGTGGGCATGGGGCTCGCCGGGTGCGTGATGCGCCTTGACGCCGGGTCCCGCCACCGCCTGAAGGTGCAGGAGCGGGCGGCGCGCGCCGCCGAGGCCGAGTCCGCCGCGCTCGGGGAGCGCGCCAGGATCGCGCGTGACATCCACGACGTACTCGCCCACAGCCTCTCCGCGCAGCTCGTGCACCTGGAGGCGGCCCGGCTGCGTATCGAGCAGGAGGAGCCGGGGCCCTTCAGGGACCAGATACTTCAACGGGTGGTCGCCGCGCGCTCCATGGCACGCGACGGCCTCGCCGAGACCCGGCAGGCGCTGTCGGCGCTGCGCGGCGAGATGGCCCCGCTCGGCGACTACCTGCGCGAGGTGGCGGCGAGCGACGGCGCCGAGGTCGACGTGGAGGGCACGCCGCGGCCGGTGCCCACGGAGGCCTCGCAGACGGTGCGCAGGGTCGTCCAGGAGGCCCTCACGAACGTCCGCAAGCACGCGCCCGGCGCCCGGGTGCACATCGACCTCACCTACGGCCCCGACGAGCTGGCGCTGTGCGTGCGCGATTCGGGCGGCGGGGGAGCGGCACCGCAGGAACTCGCCTCCTCGGGTTCCGGATACGGTCTCCTCGGCATGCGTGAACGCGCCGAGCTCCTCGGCGGCACGCTGGAGGCCGGCCCGGTCGGGGACGGCGGGAAGGGGTACAGCGTGCGGCTGAGAGTGCCGGCGTGACGGGCGCGGGGCCCGCCAGGGTGGTCGTCGCGGACGATCAGGCGGTGGTCAGGGAGGGCATCGTCATGCTGCTCGGCCTGCTGCCCGGCATCGAGGTGGTGGGGGCCGCGAAGGACGGCGACGAGGCCGTGGAGCTCGTCGCGCGGCTGGCTCCCGACGTCGTACTGATGGACCTCAGGATGCCGCGCTGCGACGGGGTCGAGGCCACGCGCCGCATCCGCAGAAACCACCCGGGCACCCAGGTCGTGGTGCTCACCACCTTCGCCGACGACGAGTCCCTGTTCGCCGCCCTCCGGGCGGGCGCGCGCGGCTACCTCACCAAGGACGCGCAGGGCGACGACATCGTCAAGGCGGTGACGGACGTGCTGGCCGGGCAGGCGGGGCTCGCGCCCGCCATGCAGCGCAGGCTGCTCGAGCGCGTCACCGAGCCGCAGCGGGCCCCCGCGCCCGCGGAGCCGCCCGACGGGCTCACCGCGCGCGAGGCCGAGGTGCTCTCCCTGGTCGCCGAGGGACTGTCCAACAAGGAGATCGCCGGCCGCCTGCACATCGGCGCGGCGACGGTGAAGACCCACATCAACAACCTCTTCGCGAAGACCGGGGTCCGCGACCGGGCCCAGGCCGTTCGGTACGCCTACCAGCGCGGACTCATCGAGCCACCCGGGACATCCATCACCTGATGCCGGCGACCGCCGGGGGCGCTCGACCTCTGCGGGGGAGCGGGAACAACCGGCGGGACACTGCTGTCCGCGGCGGCGTCCCGCCGCCGCCGCGACCGTGCTCGCGGGCCGGCTCGGCACCGTGCTCTCCTGACATCGATTGCGTCGACATCCCGAAAGGAACGCAAGCGGCTTGCGTTCCTTTCTGTTCGCTTGCGTTGACGCATATTCCCGTGCCGCCCCAGGGCTCTGTGCGTGCACGAGTCCCGATGTCCAGAGAGCATGACAAGTCCATCGTGTTCCAGCCGTAGACGACATAGCATTTCTCTGCAACTCTCTGACCGGACTACGCAAAAGACTCTGTTGATCAACGCAGAATGCGGGTATCCATGAGAGTGCAACGTTCCAGACGGCGAACACTCGCCGTTGTCACCACCACCAGCCTCCTGCTGGTCGGCTGGCCGTCCTTCGCGGCGGCGGCCGACGGGCACCACCCGGCCGGCGGCCACACCGCGGCCGCCGCGCACCGGGCCGCGACGAAGAAGGTCACCGACGGGGACCAGTCCACCTACTGGCAGTCCGCGGGCAAGGGCGACCAGTGGGTGCAGAAGGACCTCGGCGCCACCCGGCGCGTCGACAGGGTCACCCTGAAACTGCCCGCCGACTGGAAGGCGCGCAAGGAGACGCTGTCCCTCCAGGGCAGCCGGAACGGCAGCGGCTTCGAGACGCTCAAGACATCGGCCGCGTACACGTTCAGCCCCGGCTCCGGCAACACCGTCACCGTCTCCTTCCCCGCCACGAAGGAGCGCTGGATACGCGCGAACATCACCCACAACTCGGCAGGATCCAGGGCCCAGTTGTCCGAGCTGGTGGTCCACACCGCGACCGCCGCCACGCAGGACCTCGCGCTCGGCAAGACCATGACGGCGAGCGGGTACAACGACGTCTACCCCGCGCCCAACGCCAACGACGGCAACCAGTCCACCTACTGGGAGAGCAAGAACAACGCCTTCCCGCAATGGATACAGGTCGACCTCGGCTCGTCGGTCGCCGTCAACAGCGTCGTGCTCAAGCTGCCCGCCGACTGGCCCGCCAGGAACCAGACCCTCCGCCTGCAGGGATCGTCCAACGGAACCGATTTCTCCGACATCGCGGCCTCCAAGGCGTACGCGTTCAGCCCGTCGTCCGGCAACACCGCGACGATCAGCTTCAACTCGCTGACCACGCGCTACATCAGGGCGACGTTCACCGCCAACACCGGGTGGCCCGCGGGGCAGGTCTCCGAGTTCGAGGTCTACGGCCCCGCAACCGGTGACACGCAGGCGCCCACGGCGCCGAGCGGCCTCACCCTCACCCAGCCGTCCACCGGGCAGATCCGGCTCGGCTGGCACCCGTCCACCGACGACACCGCGGTGACCGGCTACGACATCTACCGCGACAGCGAACTGGTCTCCACCGTCGCGGGCGACGTCACCTCGTACACCGAGAGCCAGCCGGCCAGTGCCACCGTCACCTACTTCGTGCGGGCCAGGGACGCGGCCGGCAATGTCTCGGCCAACAGCAACAGCGTGACCAGGAAGGGCGACACCGGCGACACGCAGGCGCCCACCGCGCCGGGCGGCCTCGCCTGCACGGAGACCGCCGACGGCCAGGTGAAGCTCACCTGGACCGCGTCCACCGACAACGAGGGCGTGACGGGCTACGACATCTACCGCGGCGACCAGCGCATCGGCTCGGTCGACGGCTCCACCACCACCTACACCGACACGAAGGCGGGCAGCGGCACCGTCACGTACTACGTGCGGGCCAAGGACGCGGCAGGCAACGTGTCGGCCGACAGCAACAGCGTCACACGCAATGGTTCGGCGGGCACGGCGTCCAACCTCGCCGTCGGCAAGCCGATCACGGCGTCCTCGTCCGTCTACACGTACGTCGCGGCGAACGCGAACGACAACGACACCTCCACGTACTGGGAGGGCGCGGGCGGCAGTTACCCCGACACCCTGACGGTGAAGCTGGGGGCCAACGCGGACACCAAGAGCGTCGTCGTCAAGCTCGACCCGGCATCGGTGTGGTCCGCGCGCACCCAGCACATCGAGGTGCTCGGCCGCGAGCAGGACGCGTCCGGCTTCACCAGCCTGGTGCCCGGGAAGGACTACGCCTTCGACCCGGCGAGCGGCAACACGGTGACGATCCCGGTGTCCGCGCGCGTCGCCGACGTGCAGCTCAAGTTCACCGCCAACAGCGGCGCGCCCGCCGGCCAGGTGGCGGAGCTCCAGGTGCTCGGCACGCCCGCGCCCAACCCCGACCTCCAGGTCACTGCCGTCTCCGCGTCGCCCGCCTCGCCCGTGGAGTCCGACCCGATCACCCTCTCCGCGACGGTGAAGAACACCGGCGCGCTGGCGGCCCCCGCGAGCACGGTCGCGTTCGACCTGGGCGGCAGCAAGGTCGCCACCGCGGACGTCGGCGCGCTCGCCGCGGGCGCCGAGGCCAAGGTCACGGCGGACATCGGCGCGCAGAGCGCCGGCACCTACGTGCTGAGCGCCGTGGCGGACCCGGACAACAAGGTCATCGAGTCCAACGAGACCGACAACACCTTCACGGCGCCGTCCGGCCTCGTGGTCAAGCCGGTAGCCAGCTCCGACCTGGTCGCGACCGCCGTCGCCACCTCGCCGTCCGCCCCGTCGGCCGGTGACACCGTCACCTTCTCCGTCGCGGTGAAGAACCAGGGCACCGTCGCCGCCGCGTCCGGCACGCACGCCGTCACGCTCACGCTCCTCGACGAGAAGAGCGGCACCGTCAAGACGCTGACCGGCTCGTTCAGCGGCGCCCTCGCGCCCGGCGCGACCTCCTCCCCGGTCTCGCTCGGCACCTGGAAGGCGGCCGACGGGTCGTACACGGAGAAGGTCGTCGTGGCGAAGGACGACAACGAACTGCCGGTGAAGCAGGCGAACAACACATCCACGCAGTCGTTCTTCGTCGGGCGCGGCGCCGACATGCCGTACGACACCTACGAGGCCGAGGACGGCGTGGTCGGCGGCGGGGCGAAGGTCATCGGCCCCAACCGCACCATCGGCGACCTCGCGGGCGAGGCGTCGGGGCGCAAGGCCGTGACGCTCGACAGCACCGGCAACTACGTCGAGTTCACCACGAGGGCCGACACGAACTCGCTCGTCACACGGTTCTCCATCCCGGACTCCGCGGGCGGCGGCGGCACCGACGCCACCCTCGACGTCTACGTGGACGGCAAGTTCCTCAAGGCCGTCGACCTCACGTCGAAGTACGCCTGGCTGTACGGCGACGAGACGGCGCCCGGCAACTCGCCGGGATCCGGCGCCCCGCGGCACGTCTACGACGAGGCGAACGTCCTGCTCGGCACGACCGTCAAGGCCGGCAGCACGATCCGGCTGCAGAAGGACGCGGCCAACACCTCGAAGTACGCGATCGACTTCGTCGACCTCGAGCAGGTGGCGCAGGCGCAGAACCCCGACCCGGCCGCGTACGTGACCCCGGCCGGCTTCGGCCAGCAGGACGTGCAGAACGCGCTGGACAAGGTCCGCATGGACACCACGGGCAAGCTCGTCGGCGTCTACCTGCCGGCAGGCGACTACCAGACCTCCACGAAGTTCCAGGTCTACGGCAAGCCGGTCAAGGTGACCGGCGCGGGCCCCTGGTTCACCCGCTTCCACGCGCCCACGACGCAGGACAACACCGACATCGGCTTCCGCGTGGAGTCGTCGGCGAACGGCTCCACGTTCTCCGGGTTCGCGGCCTTCGGCAACTACACGTCGCGCATCGACGGCCCGGGCAAGGAGTTCGACCTGACGGACGTCTCGGACATCACCGTCGACAACGTATGGATCGAGCACATGGTGTGCGCGATCTGGGGCACGCACGTCAATGGCCTGAAGGCCACGAACATGCGGATCAGGGACACGTTCGCCGACGGCATCAACCTCACCAACGGCAGCCAGGACAACCTGGTCGGCAATGACGAGGCACGCAGCACGGGCGACGACAGCTTCGCGCTGTTCGCCGCCGAGGACCACAACTCCTCCCCGCTGACCGGCAACACGTTCCAGAACCTCACGGCGAAGCTGCCGTGGCGTGCCGCCGGCCTCGCCGTCTACGGGGGCGAGGGCAACACCCTGCAGAACATCACCGTCTCCGACACGCTCACCTACTCGGGCCTCACCCTCAGTTCGCTGGACTTCGGCTACCCCTTCCCGGGGTTCGGGGCCACCCCGCAGACCGTGGTCAAGGGCGTCTCGCTGATCCGCGACGGCGGGCACTTCTGGGGCAAGCAGGTGTTCGGCGCGGTCTGGGTGTTCTCGGCCACCGACCCGTTCCAGGGCATCCGCGTGAGCGATCTGGACATCACCGATCCGACGTACGGCGGGATCATGTTCCAGACCGACTACTCGGGCGGCAAGGCGCTCTACCCGATCAAGGACACGGTCTTCACGGACGTGTCGATCAGCGGGGCGCACAAGAGCGGTGACGAGTTCGACGCGAAGTCGGGCTGGGGTCTGTGGGCCAACGAGATGCCGGAGGCCGGCCAGGGGCCGGCGGTCGGCGAGGTCACGTTCAACAACCTCAAGCTGAGCGACAACGCGCAGGACGTCAGGAACACCACCACCACGATGAAGATCGACATCAACCCGTAGAGGAGCCTGACCGGGAGACCCGGCGCGGCCGGGAGCGGAACGTACGCTCCCGGCCGCGCCGTCACCGGCTTACACACGCGAGAAAGCAGTTTGCATAATTTGCGATACTCTTGCGCCCATGACGCGACGACTTGCTCAGGTGGCCAAGAAAGTGGGAGTCAGCGAGGCCACGGTCAGCCGGGTCCTCAACGGGAAACCCGGGGTGTCGGAGGCCACCCGGCAGTCCGTGCTGACCGCGCTCGACGTCCTCGGCTACGAGCGCCCCACCCAGCTGCGCGGCGAGCGCGCCCGGCTGGTCGGCCTGGTCCTGCCCGAGCTGCAGAACCCGATCTTCCCCGCGTTCGCCGAGGTCATCGGCGGCGCACTGGCCCAGCAGGGGCTGACCCCCGTGCTGTGCACGCAGACCAAGGGCGGTGTCTCGGAGGCCGACTACGTGGACCTGCTGCTCCAGCAGCAGGTCTCGGGGGTGGTGTTCGCAGGCGGCTTGTTCGCGCAGGCCGACGCGCCGCACGACCACTACCGGCTGCTGGCCGAGCGCAAGATTCCGGTCGTGCTCATCAACGCCCCCATCGAGAACCTGGACTTCCCCTGCATCTCCTGCGACGACGCGGTCGCCGTCGAGCAGGCGTGGCGCCACCTGGCCTCGCTCGGCCACGAGCGCATCGGCCTGGTGCTGGGCCCCGACGACCACGTGCCGTCCCGGCGCAAGCTGCAGGCCGCCATGGCCACGGCGAAGGCGACGGGCGCCGAACTGCCCGACGAGTACGTCGAGCGCACCATGTTCTCCCTGGAAGGCGGCCAGGCGGCCACGGCACGCCTGCTGGACCGCGGGGTGACGGCCTACATCTGCGCGAGCGACCCGATGGCCCTCGGAGCCGTGCGCGCGGCGCGCAGGAGGGGGCTCAAGGTGCCGGACGAGGTCTCGGTCGTCGGGTTCGACGACAGCGCGTTCATGAACTGCATGGAGCCGCCGCTGACCACCGTCCGCCAGCCCATCGAGGCGATGGGCAGGGCGGCGGTCGAGATGCTGTCGGCGCAGATCCAGGGCGGTTCCGTGCCGCCGGGAGAGCTGCTGTTCGAGCCGGAGCTCGTCGTGCGCAGCTCGACCGCGCAGGCGCCCAGGGGCTGAGCACCCACGCCGCCCCGTGCATGCAGACAACTGTCAAAGATTTGCGAAATGAGAGCGACATCTTGCGGACATCCGTAGTTAGTGGTTGAGTGAGCGGCGCCACACAGCGAGCAGCTGTGCGGCTTCCCACGCTCCTGCCCTAGAGGGGTCCCACCGATGAGAAGTCCCGGGTTCCGCCGTACGTGCACCACCGCCATAGCCGTAAGCCTGGCACTCACCGCCGTGGCCGCCTGCTCGAGCAGCAAGGGCGGCGGGGGAACGACCGCGGACGGCAAGACGGCGCTCACCGTCAACTGCATGCCGCCCAAGTCCAACAAGGTCGACCGCACCAGCTTTCAGAACGACATCAAGACGTTCGAGAAGCAGAACCCGAAGATCGACCTCACCGCGCACGACACGTTCCCGTGCGAGGACCCGAAGACCTTCGACGCCAAGCTCGCCGGCGGTCAGATGGAGAACGTCTTCTACACGTACTTCACGGACGTCAAGCACGTCGTGTCCATCAACCAGGCCGCCGACATCACGGACTACGTCAAGGACATGCCGGGCTGGAACGAGATCGACCCGAAGCTGCGGGCCATGTACACCGTCGACGGCAAGGTGTACGGAGTCCCCAGGACCAACTACACCATGGGGCTGCTCTACAACCCGACGCTCTTCAAGAAGGCCGGCCTCGACCCGAACAAGCCGCCCACGACCTGGGCCGAGGTGCGCGCCGACGCCAAGAAGATCGCCGCGCTCGGCCATGGCACGGTCGGCTACGCCGACTACAGCGCGCAGAACCAGGGCGGCTGGCACTTCGTCGCCGAGCTCTACTCGCAGGGCGGCCAGGCCGTCTCGGCGGACGGCAAGAAGGCGACCGTCGACACACCGCAGGGCAAGGCCGTGCTGCAGAACCTCCACGACATGCGGTGGAAGGACAACTCGATGGGCTCGAAGCAGCTGCTCATCATCAACGACGTGCAGCAGATGATGGGCACCGGCAAGCTCGGCATGTACATCTCCGCGCCCGACAACATCCCCACCATCGCCAAGCAGTACGGCGGCGACTACAAGAACATGGCGCTGGGCCCGATGCCGGGCGGCAAGGGCACGCTCGCCGGCGGCGACGGCTACATGTTCAACAAGAAGGACACCCCCGCGCAGATCAAGGCGGGCCTGAAGTTCCTCACCCTGGAGACCAACACCCCGGGCAAGGGCCTGAGCAACTGGCAGTACCTGAGCGAGCAGAAGTCGCCGGTGGGCCTCCCCGAGCCGCGCCTGTGGACCCAGGGCGGCGACTACGACAAGAAGAACCTGGCGCTCAAGAAGAGCTACGCCAACGTGCCGGTCGAGAACTACCAGGCATTCGCCGACGGCAACCCGAACCTCACGCCGCGGATCGAACCCCCGAACGCGCAGCAGATCTACTCCGTGCTGGACTCGACGGTCTCCGCGGTCCTCACCAACAAGAACGCGGACATCGACGCGCTCCTGAAGGGCGCCCAGACGAAGATCGACTCCGTGCTCGCGCAGCAGGGCTGACGTCCGTATGAAGACTGCCCAGGCTCCCGCACGGTCCGCCGCGGCGCCGCCCCTGAACGGGGGGCCGCGCCCGGTGGGCCGTCCCACGGCCCCCCGCAGGCCCCTCAGCCGCCGGCTGACCGACCAGGCGCGCGCCTACGCCTTCCTCCTCGGCGGGCTGATCTGCTTCGCGCTGTTCTCCTGGTACCCGGCGATCCGCGCGGTGATCATCGCCTTCCAGAAGTACATCCCGGGCTCGTCGCCCCAGTGGGTCGGCACCGCGAACTTCACCCACGTCTTCCACGACCCGGAGTTCGCGGCCGCGTGGCGCAACACCTTCTACTTCACGCTGCTCGCCCTGCTGATCGGCTTCCTCGTCCCCTTCGTCACGGCGCTCGTGCTGAACGAGATGCGGCACATGAAGTCGTTCTTCCGGGTCGTCGTGTACCTGCCGGTGATGATCCCGCCGGTGGTCAGCGCGCTGCTGTGGAAGTGGTTCTACGACCCGGGAGCCGGGCTCTTCAACGAGGCGCTGCGCTTCCTGCACCTGCCGACGTCGAACTGGACGAACGGCACGTCGACCGCCCTCGTCTCCATCGTCCTCGTCTCCACCTGGGCGAACATGGGCGGCACGGTCCTCATCTACCTCGCCGCGCTCCAGGGCATCCCGGGGGAGTTGTACGAGGCCGCGGAACTGGACGGGGCCGGCATCCTCCAGCGCGTCCGGCACGTCACGATCCCGCAGACCCGCTTCATCATGCTCATGCTGATGCTGCTGCAGATCATCGCGACGATGCAGGTGTTCACGGAGCCGTTCGTGATCACCGGGGGCGGGCCGCAGGACTCCACCGTCACCGTGCTCTACCTGATCTACAAGTACGCCTTCCAGTACAACAACTTCGGCGGGGCCTGCGCGCTCAGCGTGATGCTGCTGGTCATGCTCGGCCTCTTCTCCGCCGCCTACCTGCGGCTGACCCGCACCGACGACTGAGAGGGCGGCCATGACCACCACGATCGCACCTCCTCCCCGGCAGGCACCGCCCACCACCCCGCGCCGCGCCCGCAAGCGGGCGGAGCCCGCCGCCATCCGCACCCTCGTCTCCCCGCTGGCCCTCGCGAGCCGCAGGGGCAAGGCGGTGTACTGGACGGTCTTCGGCCTCGTCCTGTTCCTGTTCGCCCTCGCCTTCCTGTTCCCCGTGTACTGGATGATCACCGGGGCCTTCAAGTCGCCCGACGAGCTCAACAGCAACCCGCCCACGCTCGCGCCCGAGCACTGGCATCCGGGCAACTACGGCGACGCGTGGAACCTGATGCAACTGCCCGACCACCTGTGGAACACGGTGGTGCAGGCGGCCGGCGCCTGGCTGCTGCAGCTCGTCTTCTGCACCGCCGCCGCCTACGCGCTGTCCAAGCTCAAGCCGGTGTTCGGCAAGGTGGTACTCGGCGCCATCCTCGCCACACTGATGGTGCCGGCCCAGGCCCTCGTCATCCCCAAGTACCTGACCGTGGCCGACCTGCCGTTCATCCACACCAGCCTGCTCAACAACCCGGCCGGCATCTGGCTGCCGGCGGTGGCGAACGCCTTCAACCTCTACCTGCTGAAGCGGTTCTTCGACCAGATACCGCGCGACGTCATGGAGGCCGCCGAGATCGACGGCGCGGGCAAGCTGCGCCAGCTCTGGTCGATCCTGCTGCCGATGTCGCGCCCGGTGCTCGGGGTCGTGTCCATCTTCGCGCTCGTCGCCGTCTGGCAGGACTTCCTCTGGCCGCTGATGGTGTTCTCGGCGGCCCCCGACAACCAGCCCATCTCCGTGGCACTCGTCCAGCTCTCGCAGGACGTGCCGCAGACCGACCTCATCGGGGCGATGGTCATCGCGAGCGTGCCGATGGTCGTCATGTTCCTCGTGTTCCAGCGCCACATCATCGCCGGCATCAGCGCAGGGAGCACGAAGGGATAGCCCCGGCACCGCCCCGCCACCACTCCAGCCGCAGGCCGCGCGCCGCGGGACGGCTGCCCCCTGCCCGAAAACACCGGGGGACCGCGCGTCCCACGGCGAAACGCCCGCGGTCCGGGGCGGCGCGGCGCCACCCCCGCGGGCCGGGCCGGCGCACCGGCCCCGGCCGCACGACCTGCGCACCGCCGCCCGCCAACGTCCCCGCCGAGGGACGGCGGTGCGCAGCCCGCGAACCACCGTCGCCTCTCCACGGGCGCCACTCCCGTGAGGGCCCCAGCACACGCCCGAAAGGAACACCGCATGAAAGGCAGCCCTCCGGAAGTCGCCGACCGGGACTGGTGGCGCGACGCCGCGATCTACCAGGTCTATGTGCGCAGCTTCGCCGACGGCGACGGCGACGGCACGGGTGATCTCGCCGGTGTCCGGGCCAGGCTGCCGTACCTGGCCGAACTCGGCGTCGATGCCCTGTGGTTCACCCCCTGGTACCTGTCGCCGATGGCCGACGGCGGCTACGACGTCGCGGACTACCGCGCCATCGACCCGCAGTTCGGCACGCTCGCCGAGGCGGAGAAACTCATCGCGGAGGCCCGCGAGATGGGCATGCGCACGATCGTCGACATCGTGCCCAACCACGTCTCCGACCAGCACGCCTGGTTCAAGGCGGCCGTCGCGGCCGGCCCCGGCAGCCCCGAGCGCCGGTTGTTCCACTTCAGGCAGGGCCGCGGCGAGGGCGGCCGGACCCCGCCGAACGACTGGGTCGGCGAATTCGGCGGCACGCCCTGGACGCGCCTGCCCGACGGGGACTGGTACCTCCACCTCTTCGCGCCCGAGCAGCCCGACCTCAACTGGGACCATCCGGCCGTGCGCCGGGAGCACGAGGACGTCCTGCGGTTCTGGTTCGACCGCGGCGTCGCCGGCGTCCGCATCGACTCCGCCGTGCTGCCCGCCAAGGACCCCGCGCTGCCGGACTTCACGCCGGGCACCGACCCGCACCCGTACGTCGACCGCGACGACCTGCACGCCGTCTACAGGTCCTGGCGGACGATCGCCGACGAGTACGACGGCATCTTCGTCGGGGAGGTCTGGCTGCCCGACACCGAGCGCTTCGTGCGCTACCTGCGCCCCGACGAACTGCACACCGCCTTCAACCTCGGCTTCCTGGCCAGCCCGTGGGACGCGCGGCGGCTGCGTGCGTCGATCGACGAGACGCTCGCCGAGCACGCCCCGGTCGGGGCGCCGGCGACCTGGGTGCTGTGCAACCACGACGTGACGCGCACCGTCACCCGCTACGGCCGCGCGGACGACACCGGGTTCGCCTTCGAACGCAAACGCTTCGGCACGCCCACGGACCTGTCGCTCGGCACCCGCAGGGCACGCGCCGCCGCGCTGCTCTCGCTCGCGCTGCCCGGTACCGTCTACCTCTACCAGGGTGAGGAACTCGGCCTGCCCGAGGCCGAGATACCGCGCGCGCGGATCCAGGATCCGATGCACGAGCGCTCCGGCGGCGTCGACCCGGGCCGTGACGGATGCCGCGTCCCGCTGCCCTGGACGGCGGACGCGCCGTACGCGGGATTCGGCTCCACGACCGAGCCGTGGCTGCCCCAGCCCGAGGGGTGGGAGGCGTACGCGGCCGACGGCCAGGCCGCCGATCCCGGGTCCATGCTGTCCCTCTACCGGGCGGCGCTCGGGCTGCGCCGCACCGAGCCCGGGTTCCGCGGCGCCGGGCTGACCTGGCTGGACGCCGCCGACGGCGTGCTGGCCTTCAGCCGCGGCGAAGGCCTGGTGTGCGTGGCCAACCTGGCCGATGAGCCCGCCGCGCTGCCCCCGCACACGCGTCTGCTGCTCGCCGGCGGCCCGCTCACCGGGGACGGGCGGCTGCCGCGTGACACGGCGGTGTGGCTGCGCGTGTGAACCGGCCGGACGGGGCCCGCCGCCCGTTCCTGCCGGAGGCCTGAACACGGCCCTAGGGCAACGGGCGTGGCGGGCGGGGCCCGTTGTAGTGGCCGCTGGGCCGCAGCCGCAGCGGCCGCTCCTCGTACTCCTCCAGCGCGTGCGCGATCCACCCCGCCGTACGGGCGATCGCGAACACCGTCTCACCCGCGTCGGGCTCCATGCCGGAAGCGACCGTCAGCACGGCGAGCGCGAGGTCGACGTTGGCGTGCAACTCGCCGTGGCGGGCCGTCGTCGCCTCCACCTCACGGGCCGCCGCCAGCGCGTCCCGCGCACCCGGCACGTCGGCCAGCGCGCCGAACAGTGCCACCGCGCGCGGGTCCTCGCGCGGATACAGCCGGTGCCCCAGGCCCGGCACCCTGCGCCCCGCCCGCAGGTGGTCCGAGACCACCGCGGCCGCGCTGCCCCGTTCGAGCACCTCCCGCAGCATCCGGTGGGCGAGGCCGCTCGCCGCCCCGTGCAGCGGGCCGTCCACCGCACCGAGCCCCGCCGACACCACCGCGTACGGGTGCGCGCGTGCCGAGGCCGCGACCCGGACCGCCAGCGTGGAGGCAGCCAGATCGTGGTCGATCAGCAGCGACAGCGCCATGTCCAGGGTCCGTACCTCCGCCTCGGCCGGCGCACGCTCCGCCAGCCGTGCCCAGAGCCTGTGTGCCAGCGGGTCGTCCGCCGCCGGTTCCCGGGCTCCCGCGAGGGGGAGCGCGTCGACGAGCGCGGGGATCAGCGCGCGCGCCGTGGAGAGCACCGCGTCGCGCGACAGGTCGAAGCGGAGGGGGTCGGCCACGGCCGCCGCGACCGCTGCCACCCGCAGCCGGTCCGCGCTGCCGCCGTCCGCGGGCAGGGCGCCGACCGACCGCCGCGCCGCCGCGAGCGTGCCCGGGGGAGCGGTGAACCGGACGCCGGGGCTGCGCACGCCCGTCCAGAGCCAGTCCGCCACCTCCTCGTACGGGAGGGCACGCGCCAACTCGACGGCGTCCACGCCCCGGTACCAGTACCGGTCCGCCTCGATCAGGGTGATGCCCGTGGTGATGCGCTGCGTGGCGTCGCTGCCCGCCGGCGGCTGGTTGCGCGCCCTGCGCACCAGGGCGTCGACCTCTTTCGCGTCGAAGGTACTGCCCCGGCCCGCCGGATCGCGCCGGCTGGTGAGCTGCCCGCGGCTGACGTACGCGTACACCGTCTCCGGCTTCACTCCGAGCCGCTGTGCGGCCTCGCGCGTGGTCAGCCGCGCGCCGTCCGCGCCCCGCGCATCGGCGGTCGTGTCCGTCATGGCATCACCGTACACGCGCAATGCATATATTGATTCAATCAATATTGACAGTGATTTCTCAACCATGGACAGTTGTGTCAAGGCAAGGAGGAGAGATCATGACGGACAGCAGGGCCGAACCGACCGCCATCGACGTGCCGAGGGGGCTCGCGGGCGTCGTCGTCACCGATACGTCACTCGGGGACGTGCGAGGTGGCGAGGGCTTCTACCACTACCGCCAGTACTCCGCCGTCGAACTGGCGCGGAGCCGGTCCTTCGAGGACGTCTGGCACCTCCTGTTCGAGGGCGAGTTGCCCGGCGCGGCGCAGTCCGCCGCCTTCGCCGCCCGCGTCGCCGCGCTGCGCCACCTGCCGTCCGAGGTGAAGGACGCCCTGCCGGTCATCGCCCGCGCGTCGCGGGGAGCCGGCCCGCTCACCGGCCTGCGCACGGCGCTCTCGCTCTACGGCGCGGCCGCCGGCCTCCGGCCGCTGTACGACACCGACCCCGCCCAGCGTGCCGAGGACGCGCTCGCCGCCTGCGCGGCCGTACCGACGATCCTGACGGCGCTGCACAGGATCGGGTTGGGCGAGGAGCCCGTCGAACCGCGTGACGACCTCGGGCACGCGGCCAACTACCTGTACATGCTGACCGGCCGCGAACCCGGTCCCGAGCACGCGCGGGCGATCGGGCAGTACCTCGTCTCGACCGCCGACCACGGCTTCAACGCCTCCACCTTCGCCGCCCGCGTCATCGCCTCCACCGGCGCGGACCTGGCGGCCTGCCTGGTCGGCGGGGTCGGCGCCTTCTCCGGCCCGCTGCACGGCGGCGCGCCGAGCCGCGCACTCGACACCCTGGACGCGATCGGCTCGCCCGAGCGGATCGACCCCTGGATCAGGGAGCGGGTGCTCGCGGGCGAGCGGATCATGGGGTTCGGCCACCCGGTCTACCGCACGGAGGACCCGCGCTCGCGCATGCTGCGCGCCATCGGGCAGGGGTTCGGCGGTCCCCTCATCGACTTCGCCGTGCGTGTCGAGGAGCGTGTCGAGGCGATTCTCGCCGAGCTCAAGCCGGGCCGTGAGCTCCACACCAACGTCGAGTTCTACGCGGGCGTCGTGATGGAGCAGTGCGGGCTGCCGAGGGAGATGTTCACGCCGACGTTCGCCGTGGCCCGGGTCGTCGGCTGGAGCGCCAACATCCTGGAGCAGGCGGGAGACCGCAAGATCATCAGGCCGGCCGCGCGGTACGTGGGACCGCCTCCGCCGCAGCCGGTCCCGGCGGGGCGTCCTGCATGACACGTCGGGCAGGACGCCCCCGGCCGGCCGCGGTCAGGCCCAGATCGAGATCAGCAGCGCCATCAGCAGGCCGCAGACACTGACGATCGTCTGGATGGCCGTGTGGGACTTCGTGGCCTGTCCGAGCGTCATGCCGAAGGACTCCTTGACCAGCCAGAACCCGGCGTGGTTCACGTAGTTCAGGCCGATGGAGCCCGCCCCGATGGCGACGACGAGCAGCGCGGTGTGCAGGCTGCTGCCGCTGCCCGCCACCGGCGCGAGTATGCCGGTGGCGGCGACGATCCCCACGGTGGCCGAGCCGGTGGAGAACGAGAGCAGCAGCGCGAGCAGCCAGCCGAGCAGCAGCACGTTGATGTGCATGCCGGAGGCGGCCGACTCGACCGCCTTGCCGATGCCCGAGTCCTCGAGCACCTGGTTGAACGCTCCACCGCCCGCGATGATCAGCAGGATGGACGCGACGGCCTTGAGGCTGTCCGTCAGCGACGACCTGATCTCGTCGGCGCTCACGCCGCTGCGGTAGCCGAGAGCGAACAGGGCGAAGAGGAAGCCGGCGAGCATGGCGGGCACCGGTTCACCGGTGAAGGTCAGCACGTGCCGCACCTGGCTGGACTCGCCGTACACCAGCTCGGCGAGGGTGCGCAGCAGCATCAGCGCCACGGGGACGAGCACGGCGGCCAGCGCCCATCCGGTGCGGACGGTGTTCCGGGACGCCGGCGCGACGCCCTCGGGGCCCGCGCCCTCCCGGGCGCCCGTGCCGGTCGGCTCGTTGCCGGCGAACCTGGCGATCAGCTCGGGGTCGGGGCGCACGTCGAGACGCGGCGCGATCCACCTGCCGTACACCGGACCGGCGACGATGACCGTCGGGATCGCGCAGATCAGGCCGATCCCGATGGTGAGGCCCAGGTTGGCGTGCAGCCCCTCGACGGCGACCAGCGGGCCCGGGTGGGGCGCCACCATGCCGTGCAGCGTCGCGAGCGCGGCGATCGCCGGCGTGGCCAGGTAGATGTACGGCGACCCCTTCACGTCGTGTTCCGTCTGCAGCCGCCTGGCGACGCTGAAGATCAGCGGCAGCAGGACGATCAGGCCGATCTCGAAGAACATGGGGATGCCGATGACGAACGCGGCCGCCGTCATGTACCAGGGCAGTGAGCGCGTGCCCGCCCGGTCCACGATCATCCGGGCGATCCTGTCCGTGGCGCCCGACAACGACAGCAGCCTGCCCAGCATCGTGCCGAAGGCCAGGGTCACGCCCACGTTGCCGAGGATGCCGCCGGCCCCGGACTCCAGCGAGTCGGCGATCTTCTCCACGGGCTCGCCCGCAGCCAGCGCGACGCCGACCGACACCGTCATCAGCGCCACGAAGGGGTGGAACCGCAGCCGGGAGTTGATGAGGAGGATCAGCGCGGCGATGGCGGCCGCCAGAATGATCAGCAGCGTCCAGGTGTGCCCCGTCACAGCCGGCCCCGGCGGGCGCGGCGGGAAAGGTCCTGCGATCCTGATCGCGATATCTTCGGCAAGGTGGAAACTCCTGGTCTGCGGCTCGTTGTGTTCCGGCGGGAAGCTATCCGCCCCGTGCCACCGCGCTCCAGGTTCTGCGGGCAACCCGCATAAGCCGTGATCCGCGCGTTGTGTGCGTTCTGTGCATCCCGCGGCCCGGGTTAGCGTCGGACGGTGAGATTCTTCGGACGGACCGCCTGGTGGCCGCCCGCCTCCCGGCGGAAACGGGTCCGGCTGAGGACCCAGGTCCTGCTGCTGCAGTGGGCGGTCGTGGCGGTGACCCTGGCCCTGGCGTTCGGCGTGTTCGCCTACTTCAACGAGCACCGGCTCGTGCGCGAGTACGAGCTGCGCGCGCTCGCGGTGGCCCGTACGGTCGCCGCCCAGCCCGCCGTCCGCCGCGGCGCCGCGCAGTACTCGGCGGCCAACGACCACCCCGGCGGCGGAGCCGCGCACACCCCGCGCGCCGTCCTCGCCGGCGGGCCGGTGCAGACGGCGGCGCAGGCGGCGCGCAAGCGCACGAAGTCCCTGTTCGTCGTGGTCACCGACGACCACGGCATCAGGCTCGCCCACCCGCAGCTCTCCCAGCTCGGCGTGATGGTGAGCACCGACCCCAGCGGCGCGCTCTCCGGCCACGAGGTGCTGGCGAACCACCGCGCGCACCTGGGCAACGAGGTGGTCGCGAAGGTGCCCGTGTACGCGCCGGGCTCGTCCACGGTCGTCGGCGAGGCCAATGCGGGCGTCGCGGTCTCCGATGTCAGGGCCCAGCTGATCCGGGTGCTGGCCGGCGGCCTCGGCTGGCTGGCGGCCGCCCTGCTGCTCGGCTTCGCCGCGTCGGCTCTGCTGGCGCGGCGCTGGAAGCGGCTCACCCTCGGTCTTGAGCCGGAGGAACTGGCCGGCCTCGTGCACGAGCAGGAAGCGGTGCTGCACGGCATCGGCGAGGGCGTACTCGCCGTGGACGGAGAGGAGAAGGTCACCGTCGTCAACGACGAGGCACGCCGGCTGCTCGCGGCCGAGGCGCGTCCCGGCCGTGCCATCGCTGCCCTGGGGCTGACGCCGCGGGTGCTCGAGGTGATCCGCACGCCGGTCGGCACCCCGGTCATGGCGGCGGTCGGCGAGCGGGTGCTGGTGCTCTCGGCACGCCGGGTCAGCCGCGACGGCCGGGACCTCGGCACCGTGCTGACCGTGCAGGACCGCACCGACGTCGAGTCGCTGACCCGCCAGCTCGACGCGGTGCAGGCGATGAGCTCGGCGCTGCGCGCCCAGGGCCACGAGTTCGCCAACCGGCTGCACGTGCTCGCCGCGCTGGCCCACGGCGGACACCTCGCGGAGACCACCGAGTACGTCGACACGCTGCTCGGCACGGGAAGGCTCGGCGGTGCCCTGCCCGGCATCGACGCGGTGAGGGACTCGTACATGCGCGCCTTCCTCACCGCGAAGGCCGCGCACGCGCGCGAGAGCGGCGTGACCCTGGTCATCGGGGGAGCCACCTGGGTCGACGCCACCGTCGCGGCCCCGGTGGACGTCACCACCGTGTTCAGCAACCTCGTCGACAACGCGATCGACGCGGCCCGGCACGGTGCCCGCACCCCTCGCCTCGTCGAGGTCGAGCTGATGAGCGAGGGCACCACGCTCCTCATCACCGTCGCCGACACGGGCGACGGCATCTCGCCGGTCCTCGCGGACGCCGTCTTCCGCGAGGGCGTGTCGACGAAGGACCACACCACCGCGGTCGGCGGGCGCGGCATCGGGCTCGCGCTGTCGCTGGGGATCGCGCGCTCACGCGGCGGCGGCATCCGCCTCGCGGAGTTGGGCGGCCCGCCGGGCACAGGCGCGCGGGACGTCCCGGAAGAACAGGCCGCCGAACAGGACCGGGTCTCCGGGGGCGCGGTGTTCGTCGCCCGGTTGCCCGGAGTGATGGAGCCGGGAGCCACGGACCCGGCAGCGCTGGAGGACAGCCGATGACCCCGCCAGGATCCTTCTCCGTGCTGGTCGTGGACGACGACTTCCGCGTCGCCGGTATCCACGCCGCGCTCGTCGCCGACGTCCCCGGATTCTCCGTCGCCACCACGGCGAACTCCGCCGGGGCCGCCCTGCGGGCCGCCGCCGAGTCCCCCGTGGACCTGGCCCTGGTCGACATCTACCTGCCGGACAGCTCCGGCATCGACCTGCTGCGCTCGATGGACTGCGACGCCTTCGTGCTCAGCGCGGCCACCGACGGCCCGACGGTGCGCCGCGCCATGTCGGCCGGCGCCCTCGCCTACCTCGTCAAGCCGTTCCCGGCGGAACTGCTCGCGGAGAAGTTGCGCGGCTACGCGCGCTTCCGGCAGCTGACCGGCGCGGAGAGCGCCGACCAGGACGTCGTCGAGAGCGCGTACACGGCGCTGCGGGGCACGTCGGCGGCCCGGCAGGCGCGCAGGCCGAGCGCCCGCACGGCGACCGGGGACGCGGTCCTCTCAGCGGTGCGCGGGTCCGACGCCCCGCTGTCCGCCGGGGAGGTGGGCGCGCTGATCGGCGTGTCGCGCGCCACCGCGCAGCGCTACCTCGCGGGCCTGGCCGGCTCGGGGCTGCTGCGGATGAAGCTGCGGTACGGGACCACGGGGCGCCCCGAGCAGGAGTACCGGCTTCCCTGACCGCACGCCTGCGGTCAGGGAAGCCCGCGTCAGAGCGCCGGGCCCGCCAGCGCCGCGATCTCGTGGGTCAGCGGCGTGCCCGAGCCGTCGCGGCGCGGGTCCGGTTCGGGGAGCGCCGCCGCGGAGCCGTTGGCCTTCGCCGCACGCGCCGGGCCCGCGCCCGCCCAGGCGAACACCAGCACGTCCTCGCCCTTCAGGAAGCGCTGGCAGCGCACGCCACCGGTCGCACGCCCCTTGCGCGGGTACTGGTCGAACGGCGTCAGCTTCGCCGTGCGGGCCGAGTCGTCCAGCGTGCCGTGCGAGCCGGCCACCGTGAACACGACGCCGTCCTGTGAGGGATCCACCGCCGTGAACGAGAGCACCTCGGCGCCCTCGGCCAGCTTGATGCCGGCCATGCCGCCCGCCGCGCGCCCCTGCGGGCGCACCTGAGCCGCCTGGTACCGCAGCAGCTGCGCGTCCGTCGAGATGAAGACGAGGTCCTCCTCGCCCGTGCGCAGTTCGCCGCCGCCCACGACCCGGTCGCCGTCCTTGAGGGAGATGACCTCCAACTCGTCCTTGTTGGCCGGGTAGTCGGGCACCACGCGCTTCACCACCCCGTGCAGCGTGCCGAGGGCGAGCCCCGGGGACGACTCGTCGAGCGTCGTCAGGCAGATCACCGTCTCGTCCGCCTCCAGGGCGAGGAACTCGGCGACCGGCGCGCCGCCCGACAGGTTCGGCGCGGCCGGGGTCTCCGGGAGTTGCGGCAGGTCGATCACGGAGACCCGCAGCAGCCGTCCCGCGGACGTCACCGCGCCCACGTCCCCGCGCGCCGTGGCGGGCACCGCCGAGGCGATCACGTCGTGCTTGACGCGCTTGCCGTCCGCCGCGGGCAGCGCCTCGCCCGTCGCCGTACGGGCGAGCAGCCCCGTCGACGACAGCAGCACGCGGCACGGGTCGTCCGCCACCTGGAGCGGCACAGGCACCGCCGCAACCGCTGAGCCGCCCTCGATCAGCAGCGTGCGCCGCGGCGTGCCGAACTTCTTGGCGACGGAGGCCAGTTCGGCGGAGACGACCTTACGCAGCTCCGTGTCCGAGTCCAGGATGCGGGTCAGCTCCGCGATCTCCGCCGTGAGCTTGTCGCGCTCGCCCTCCAGCTCGATCCGGTCGAAGCGGGTCAGCCGCCGCAGCGGCGTGTCGAGGATGTACTGGGTCTGCGCGTCGGACAGCGAGAAGTGCTCCATCAGGCGCTGCTTCGCCTGGGCGGAGTTGTCGCTCGACCTGATCAGCCGGATGACCTCGTCGATGTCGAGGAGCGCCACCAGCAGCCCCTCGACCAGGTGCAGCCGGTCGCGCCGCTTCGTGCGGCGGAACTCGCTGCGCCTGCGCACCACCGAGAACCGGTGGTCGAGGTAGACCTCGAGCAGTTCCTTGAGGCCCAGCGTGAGCGGCTGCCCGTCGACCAGCGCGACGTTGTTGATGCCGAAGGACTCCTCCATCGGCGTGAGCCGGTAGAGCTGTTCGAGCAGCGCCTCGGGCACGAAGCCGTTCTTGACCTCGATCACGAGACGCAGCCCGTGCTCGCGGCCCGTGAGGTCCTTGACGTCCGCGATGCCCTGGAGCTTCTTCGAGGAGACGAGGTCCTTGATCTTCGAGATCACCTTCTCGGGGCCGACGGCGAACGGCAGCTCCGTGACGACGAGGCCCTTGCGGCGCGGCGTCACGTCCTCCACCGAGACCGTCGCCCTGATCTTGAACGTGCCGCGGCCCGTCGCGTACGCGTCCTGCACGCCGGACAGGCCCACGATCCGGCCGCCCGTCGGCAGGTCGGGGCCCGGCACGAACCGCATCAGCGTCTCCAGGTCGGCGCCCGGGTGCTTGATGAGGTGGCGCGCGGCCTGCACGACCTCGACCAGATTGTGCGGCGGCATGTTCGTCGCCATGCCGACGGCGATCCCGGACGCCCCGTTGACCAGCAGGTTCGGGTAGGCCGCCGGCAGGGTGACCGGCTCGCGCTCCTGGCCGTCGTAGTTGGGCTCGAAGTCGACGGTGTCCTCGTCGATCGACTCCGTCATCAGGGACGTCGCGTCGGCCATGCGGCACTCGGTGTACCGCATCGCCGCCGGCGGGTCGTCGTTGCCGAGCGAGCCGAAGTTGCCGTGCCCGTCGACCAGCGGCAGGCGCATCG
Organism: Streptomyces sp. NRRL F-5126; assembly: GCF_000721265.1. Taxonomy (GTDB): domain Bacteria; phylum Actinomycetota; class Actinomycetes; order Streptomycetales; family Streptomycetaceae; genus Streptomyces. Next base: position 108,662 of record NZ_JOFZ01000005.1, read on the forward strand.
AGAAGGGCTGCGCCATGCGCACCAGCGCGTCGTAGATCGACGCGTCACCGTGCGGGTGCAGCTTGCCCATCACCTCGCCGACGACACGCGCGCACTTGACGTACCCGCGGTCGGGCCTGAGGTTCATCTCGTTCATCTGGTACACGATGCGGCGGTGCACCGGCTTCATGCCGTCGCGCGCGTCGGGCAGGGCGCGGGAGTAGATCACCGAGTACGCGTACTCGAGGAAGGAGCCCTGCATTTCATCGATCACGTCGATGTCGAGGATCCGCTCCTCGAAGTCCTCGGGCGGCGCGGTCTTCGTGCTGCGGCGGGCCATCGCTGCTGCGGCTCCTTCACAGTTCCTGTACGACAACTTCTGCTGCTGACGGGGACCATTGTGGACCGCCCCACCGACAACTCAGGAATCGACCCGTGGAGAGCGCGGCGGAAGGGGCGCGGACACCGCGGGAACCCGGGCGCCCGCCGGCTCGCTTGCATACAGTGGCAGGCTGGCACCGACAGCGTCAGTCGCGAGCGAAGGGACGTACATGCCCATGGGTCACACGGCCACCGAGCAGGCCGGTTCAGGCGGCCTGACAGCTACCGAGCACCGCCTGGACAACGGTCTGCGCGTGGTGCTCTCCGAGGACCACCTGACCCCGGTCGCCGCGGTCTGCCTGTGGTACGACGTCGGTTCCCGCCACGAAGTCAAGGGCCGTACAGGACTCGCCCACCTCTTCGAGCACCTCATGTTCCAGGGCTCGTCGCAGGTGAAGGGCAACGGCCACTTCGAGCTCGTGCAGGGCGCGGGCGGCTCCCTCAACGGCACCACGAGCTTCGAGCGCACCAACTACTTCGAGACGATGCCGGCCCACCAGCTCGAACTCGCGCTGTGGCTTGAGGCCGACCGGATGGGCTCGCTGCTGACCGCCCTCGACGAGGAGTCGATGGAGAACCAGCGCGACGTCGTCAAGAACGAGCGCCGCCAGCGCTACGACAACGTCCCCTACGGCACCGCGTTCGAACGCCTCACCGCGCTCGCCTACCCGGAGGGCCACCCGTACCACCACACGCCCATCGGCTCGATGGCGGACCTGGACGCGGCGACCCTGGAGGACGCGCGCGCCTTCTTCCGCACGAACTACGCGCCGAACAACGCGGTACTCGCGATCGTCGGGGACATCGACCCCGAGCAGACGCTCGCCTGGGTCGAGAAGTACTTCGGCTCCATCCCGTCCCACGACGGCAAGCAGCCGCCGCGCGACGGGTCCCTGCCGGACGTCATCGGCGAGGAGCTGCGCGAGGAGATCCAGGAGGAGGTCCCCGCCCGCGCGCTGATGGCCGCATACCGGCTGCCGCACGACGGCACGCGCGAGTGCGACGCGGCCGACCTCGCGCTGACCGTGCTGGGCGCCGGCGAGTCGTCCCGGCTGCACAACCGCCTGGTGCGCAGGGACAGGACGGCCGTCGCCGCCGGGTTCGGCCTGCTGCGCCTGGCCGGCGCGCCGTCGCTGGGCTGGCTTGACGTCAAGACGTCGGCGGGGGTGGAGATCCCGAAGATCGAGGCCGCCGTCGACGAGGAACTCGCCCGCCTCGCCGAGGAGGGCCCGACGGCCGAGGAGATGGAGCGCGCGCAGGCGCAGCTCGAGCGCGAGTGGCTGGACCGGCTCGGCACCGTCGCCGACCGCGCCGACGAGCTGTGCAGGTACGCCGTCCTGTTCGGCGACCCGCAGCTGGCGCTGACCGCCGTGCAGCGCGTACTCGACATCACCGCCGACGAGGTCAAGGCCGTCGCCGCGGCCCGCCTGCGCCCCGACAACAGGGCCGTCCTGGTGTACGAGCCGCTGCCGGCCGAGGAAGACGCCGAGGGCGCGGCAGGCGCGGCCGGGCAGAGCGACGAGCAGGAAGGTGCGGCCAAGTGACCGAGGCCACCGTGACCATGGACCTCCACCCGCGGCCGAACGCCGGCCGGGCCAAACCGTGGGCGTTTCCCGCGCCCGAGCGCGGCGCGCTGCCCAACGGCCTGACCGTGCTGCGCTGCGACCGCCCGGGCCAGCAGGTCGTCGCCGTCGAGGTGTGCCTCGACGCGCCCCTCGACGCCGAGCCGGAGGGCCTTGACGGCGTCGCCACGATCATGGCGCGCGCCCTGTCCGAGGGCACCGACAAGCTGAGCGCCGAGGAGTTCGCCGCCGAGCTGGAGCGCTGCGGCGCCACGCTCGACGCCCACGCGGACCACCCGGGCGTCAGGGTGTCGCTGGAGGTGCCGGTCAGGCGCCTGCCCAAGGCGCTCGGCCTGGTCGCCGACGCGCTGCGGGCACCCGCCTTCGCCCTGAGCGAGGTCGAGCGGCTCGTACGCAACCGGCTCGACGAGATCCCGCACGAGACGGCCAACCCGGGCAGGCGCGCGGCCAAGCAGCTCTCCAGGGAGCTCTTCCCCGCGTCGCTGCGCATGTCCCGGCCCCGCCAGGGCACCGAGGAGACCGTCGCGCGCATCGACGCCGCGGGCGTACGCGCCTTCTACGAGGCGCACGTGCGTCCCGCCACGGCCACCGTGGTCGTCGTCGGCGACCTCGCGGGCATCGACGTGGACCAGGTGCTCGCCGAGACCCTCGGCGCCTGGACGGGCGACGCGGGCACCCCGCGCCCCGTGCCCGCCGTCACGGCGGACGACGCGGGCCGCGTGGTGATCGTGGACCGGCCGGGCGCCGTGCAGACGCAGCTCCTGATCGGCCGCGTCGGCCCGGACCGGCACGACCGCGTGTGGCCGGCGCAGGTGCTCGGCACCTACTGCCTCGGCGGCACGCTCACCTCGCGCCTCGACCGCGTCCTGCGCGAGGAGAAGGGCTACACGTACGGGGTGCGGGCCTTCGGGCAGGTGCTGCGCTCCTCCGCGGACGGCACGGGCGCCTCGCTGCTCGCGATCAGCGGATCCGTCGACACCGAGTCGACCGGGCCCGCCCTCGACGACCTGTGGAAGGTGCTGCGCACGCTCGCCGCCGAGGGGCTGACGGACGCGGAGCGCGACGTGGCCGTGCAGAACCTCGTGGGTGTCGCGCCGCTCAAGTACGAGACGGCCGCGTCCGTCGCGGGCACGCTCGCCGACCAGGTCGAGCAGCACCTGCCGGACGACTTCCAGGCCAGGCTGTACGCGCGCCTCGCCGAGACCGGCACCGTCGAGGCGACGGCCGCGGCCGTCGCGGCCTTCCCGGTCGACCGCCTGGTCACGGTGCTCGTCGGGGACGCCTCGCGGATCAAGGAGCCGGTCGAGGCCCTGGGCATCGGCCCTGTCGCTGTCGCCGGCGGCTGACGGGCGGGCCGTGCGCGCCCGGGCTCCCGGCCGCGCACGGCCCCGGCCTGCACCGTCCCGGTCGCACGCGCGGACCGTGGCCCACGTCACCGCCGGCGCCACGCGCGCCCACGGCAGTCCCGGCGCGCGAGTGCGAGGCGAAAACCGCGACGCGCGCGTGAACGCGTACGGGTCCCTGGCACGCGAACGGCCCCGCGCCGGGCACGCATGTGTGCCCGGCGCGGGGCCGGTGTCCTCCCGGGCGCGCGCCCGCGCGCCGGAGCGTCAGACGGTCTCGGGCAGCTCGTCGAGGCCCTCGGCGACCAGCTTCGCCAGGCGGTCGAGCGCGATCTCGGCGCCGTCCGCGTCGGAGGCGAGCAGGATCTCCTCGCCGCCCTGGGCCCCCAGGCCGAGCACAGCCAGCATCGACGCGGCGTTGACGGGCGAGCCGCCCCCCTTGGCGATGGTCACGGGCACGCCGGAAGCCGTCGCGGCGCGGACGAAGATGGAGGCGGGGCGGGCGTGCAAGCCCTCGGCCCAACCGACGTTGACACGGCGCTCAGCCATGGTGTTGCCCTTCAAATCTGACGCAGGTTGTCTAGACCAGTCTCTCACGCGTCGGCGGGGCCTCAGGGGACGGCCCGCCGTAGGCTTTCGCCATGGAGAAACCCTCCGACGCCTACCCGGCGCACTGGGAAGCAGACGTGGTCCTGCGCGACGGCGGCACCGCGCGGATCCGGCCCATGACGCCCGGGGACGCGGGCCGGCTCGTCAGCTTCTACGAACAGGTCTCGGACGAGTCCAAGTACTACCGCTTCTTCGCGCCCTACCCCCGGCTTTCCGACCGCGACGTGCACCGCTTCACCCACCACGACTACGTCGACCGGGTGGGACTCGCGATGACGGCGGGCGGCGAGATCATCGCGACCGTGCGCTACGACCGCATCGGCCCCGACGGGCGCGCCGCGTCGGGAGCGTCGGCCGACGAGGCCGAGGTCGCGTTCCTCGTCCAGGACGCGCACCAGGGCAGAGGGGTGGCGTCCGCGCTGCTCGAACACATCGCGGCCGTCGCGCGCGAGCGGGGCATCGGGCGGTTCGCGGCAGAGGTGCTGCCCAACAACCGCAAGATGATCAAGGTGTTCACGGACGCCGGGTTCACGCAGCGGCGCAGCTTCGAGGACGGCGCCGTGCGCCTGACGCTCGACCTCGAACCCACCGAGCAGTCCCTGGCCGTCCAGCGCGGCCGCGAGCAGCGCGCGGAGGCGCGCTCGGTGCAGCGGCTGCTCGCGCCCGGGTCCGTCGCCGTCGTCGGCGTGGGGCGCGAGGAGGGCGGGGTCGGGCGCAGCCTGCTGCGCAACCTCGTCGCCGGAGGCTTCGCCGGGCGCCTGTACGCGGTGAACGCGGCGTTCGCGCCCGGCGTCACGGAGATCGACGGGGCGCCGGCCGCGCGTTCCGTCGGGGAACTGCCGCGTCCCGTGGACCTCGCCGTCGTCGCCGTACCGGCGGAGCGCGTGCCCGAGGTGGTGGAGGACTGCGGCGAGCACGGCGTGCAGGGGCTCGTGGTGGTGTCGGCCGGGTACGCGGAGAGCGGCCCCGAGGGCAGGGCGCGCCAGCGGGAACTCGTACGCAGGGCGCGCACGTACGGGATGCGCGTCATCGGGCCCAACGCGTTCGGGATCGTCAACACGGCTGACGCCGTCCGCCTGAACGCCTCCCTCGCGCCGGAGCCGCCCGCGCAGGGGCGCGTCGGCCTGTTCACCCAGTCGGGGGCGATCGGGATCGCCCTCCTCGCCGGACTGCACCGGCGGGGCACGGGCCTGTCGTCGTTCATCTCGGCGGGCAACAGGGCGGACGTTTCGGGCAACGACTTCCTGCAGTACTGCTACGAGGACCCGGACACGGACGTCGTGCTCATGTACCTCGAATCCATCGGCAACCCGCGGAAGTTCACGCGCCTGGCGCGGCGCACGGCCGCTCAGAAGCCGGTCGTGGTGGTCAAGGGCGCGCGCCACAGCGGGACCATGCCGCAGGGGCACGCGGTCCCCGCGATCCGCGTCCCCGACGCGACGGTCTCGGCGCTGCTGCGCCAGGCGGGCGTGGTACGGGCGGGCACGGTCACGGAACTCGTCGACGCGGGCATCCTGCTCGCCGGCCAGCCGCTGCCCGCGGGCCCGCGCGTCGCGATTCTCGGCAACTCCGAGTCGCTCGGCCTGCTGACGTACGACGCGTGCCTCACGGAGGGGCTGCGTCCGCTGCCGCCGCGCGATCTGACGACGTCGGCCACGGCGGACGACTTCCGCACGGCGCTCGAACAGGCGCTGCACGACCCCGGCTGCGACGCGGTGGTGGTCACGGCGATCCCGGGCGTCGCCGCGGACACCCGCGCGGCGGGCGACGCCCTGGCGTCGGCGCTGCGGGCCGCGGCGGCCGCGTCCCCGGCGAAGCCGGTCGCCGTGGTGTACGTCGAGATCGGCGGCCTGGCCAAGGCCCTGTCCGCGGCGGCAGGCACGGCCCCGCGCCCGCCCGCCGATTCGTCCGCCCCGGGCGGCAGGTCCGTGCCCGCAGGCGGCGGCCGCGGCGATCCGCACTCCGGAGTGCCGGACCGCGGCGTCCACACCGGCCGGGCGAGTGGCCCGGCCGCTGCCGAAGCCGGCGTGCGGGAGCGTGGCGCCCCCCGGCCTGCGGGCCCCGGCGCGGCGGCCGGAGCGAGTGGCGGTGCGGCACCCGACGTGGGCGGCGGTACCGCAGGGCGGGATGCCGACAGCGGCGCCGGCGCGCACGGCCCCAGCGCTCCGGTCGCTGCCGGGTCCGGCGCCGCATCCGCCGGACCCTCGACGCCGGCGGGCAGCAGGGCGGTGCCTGCGGGCCACGGCCGAGGCGAACCGCGTCCCGGCGGGCCGGAACCTGGCGGGCACGGTGACGCCGACCGGTCGGAGCCGGGCGCCGCAGGGGACAGCGGCGCACCGGCCGGGCCCGGCCGCGCACCTCGGGCGGGCGGCCCGGCCCCTGGCGGCGGTGCACCCGTGGGCGGCGACGGGGGGCCCGGAGGGGCCCAAGGCCGGCGGGAGGCCGCGCACGCTTCGCGTGCGCGGATCCCCGCCTACCCCGCCGCCGAGCGCGCCGTGCGCGCGCTTGCCGTGGCCGTGGAGTACGGGCGGTGGCGGCGCGAGGCCGCGGAGGCCGGGCGCGTTCCCGCCTACGAGGACATCGACGAGGCGGCCGCGGGCGCCCTCGTCGAGCGTGCGCTCGGCCGGGCGGCCAAGCCGCACGGCGTCGCCCTGACCGACGGCGAGTGCCGCGCGCTCCTGGGCCACTACGGCATCCACGTGCGGGCCACCCGCCCCGCCCCCGGCGCCGACGAGGCGGCAGAGGCGGCGCACGAACTCGGCTACCCCGTGGCGCTCAAGACCACCGCGCCGCACCTGCGCCACCGCGCCGACCTCGGCGGCGTACGGCTCGGCCTCGGCGACGAGGCGCAGCTGCGCGCCGCCTACCGGGAGCTGACCGGCGCGCTCGGCGGGCCCGCCGAACTGCGCCCCGTCGTGCAGACGATGGCGCCGCGCGGCGTCGACACCGTCGTCAGGGCCGCGATCGACCCCGCCGCGGGAGCCGTGCTCTCCTTCGGCCTCGCCGGCGCACCGTCCGAGCTGCTCGGCGACCTGGGCCACCGCCTCGTCCCCGCGACCGACCGTGACGTCGCCGGGCTGATCCGCTCCATCAGGGCCGCGCCGCTCCTGTTCGGCTGGCGCGGCGCGGACCCGGCGGACACCGATGCGCTCGCGGAGCTGCTGCTGCGCGTGTCACGGCTGGTGGACGACCACCCCGAGATCGTCGCGCTCTCCCTCGAGCCGGTCGTGGTGGCCACGCGCGGCCTGTCCGTCCTCGACGCGCAGGTGCGCCTCGCGCCGCCGCCCGCACTCGACGACCTCGGCCCGAGGCGGCTGCCCAACTACTGATCCGGCCCCCGCTCCGGTCCGGGCGAGCCGCGCCGATCCCGGCCGCCGCGCGGGTGCCCGGCCGCCCGTCCGGCCCCCGTAGGATGGGCCCCATGGCGAAGAGCGGCATCACGACCCAGGGCCTGCGTACGGCGATCGAGCGCAGCGGCTACTACCCCGCGCTCGTGGCCGAGGCGGTGGAGGCCGCCGTCGGCGGTGAGCGGATCGCGTCGTTCCTGGTGCACCAGGAGACCACGTTCGACGCCAACGAGGTCCGCCGCCACGTCACCGTCCTCGTCCTGACCGAGCACCGCTTCATCGTCAGCCACACCGACGAGCAGGCCGCCGACTCCGGCTCGCCCACGCCGTACGCCACGACGTCGACCGAGTCCGTCAAGCGTGACCGGATCTCGTCCGTCGTGGTCAGCCGCGTCGTCGCCAACCCCGAGTCGTACACTCCCGGCGCCCTGCCCCGCGAGGTCGTCCTCACGATCGGCTGGGGCGCCGTCTCCCGCATCGACCTGGAGCCCGCAGCCTGCGGTGACCCCGACTGCGAGGCCGACCACGGCTACACGGGCAACTCCACCGCCGACGACCTCAGCCTCAGGGTCAGCGAGGCGGGCGACGGGATCGACGCCGTCCGCGAGACCCTCAGCTTCGCGCAGGCGCTCTCGGAGGCCACGGCGACACCGTCGGCCGGCCGCGCATGACCGACGGCGCCGACTGGTACGGGGCCGCGCCCCCGCGCCTCGACGAGGGCCGCCTGGACGGGGGCCGCCTCGACCCGGCCCGCGCCCCCGTCCCCGAGTACGGCAAGGGTTCGCTCGCCGACCTGCTGCCCACCCTCGCGGCGGGCCAGGGCGTGCCCGGCTTCGCCGCCGCCATACCCGAACTCGCCCCGGCCGACCGCAACTGCGTCTTCCTGATCGACGGCCTCGGCTGGGAGCAGATCAGGGCGCACGCCGACGAGGCGCCGTTCCTCGCCTCCCTGCTGGGTTCCTCCAGAGGCGGCACGGGCCGCCCCATCACGGCGGGCTTCCCCGCCACGACCGCCACCTCCCTCGCCTCCGTCGGCACCGGGACCGTGCCCGCCGACCACGGCCTGCTCGGGTACACGGTGCGCGACCCGGCCACGGGCGCGCTGATGAACCAGCTGCGCTGGAAGCCCTGGACGGACCCGCACGCGTGGCAGCCGCACGCCACGGTCTTCCGGCTGGCGCACGAGGCCGGCGTGCACACCGCGCAGGTGTCGTCCCCGGCGTTCGCCGACACGCCCCTGACCCGGGTCGCCCTGAGCGGTGGCACGTTCCACGGCAGGCTGGGCGGCGAGGACAGGATGGACCTCGCCGCCGAGCAACTCGCCGCGGGTGACAGGTCGCTGGTCTACACGTACTACAGCGAGGTCGACGGCAACGGCCACCGCTTCGGCGTCGACTCCGACGCGTGGCGCGGCCAGCTGATGTACGCCGACCGCCTGGCGCAGCGCCTCGCCGAGCAACTCCCGCCGCGCTGCGCGCTGTACGTCACCGCTGACCACGGCATGATCGACATCCCGTTCGACGAGGAGTCCCGCATCGACTTCGACGAGGACTGGGCGCTGCGCGCGGGGGTCGCCCTCCTCGGCGGCGAGGGCAGGGCGCGCCACGTCTACGCGGTGCCGGGCGCCGCGGCCGACGTCCTGGCCGTCTGGCAGGACGTGCTGGGCGAGCAGTTCTGGGTGGCGAGCCGCGACGAGGCCGTCGCCGCCGGCTGGTTCGGCCCGCCCGGCGCGGTGGAGGCCCGCACGCACGGGCGGATCGGCGACGTGGTCGCGGCCGCGCGCGACGACGTGGTGGTCACGGCGTCCGTGGCCGAGCCGCGCGAGTCGGTGATGGTCGGCATGCACGGCTCGATGACCCCCGTGGAACAGCTCGTACCCCTCATCGAAGTACGCTCCTAGCGCCGCACACGCACGCACGCACCTATCCGCACCCACGTACCCGCACCCACGTACCCGCACCCGATCGAAAGGGTTCCGTCCCGTCATGCCTGAGCTGGTGTTCTTCTGCGGAACGATGGACTGCGGCAAGAGCACGCTGGCTCTCCAGATCGTGCACAACCGCTCCGCCCGCGGCTTGCAGGGCGTGGTCTTCGCGCGTGACGACCGGGCCGGGCAGGGCAAGATCTCCTCCAGGCTCGGCCTGGTGGCCGACGCGGTGGAGGCGGTCGCGGAGCTCGACCTGTACGGGCACGTCGTCGACGTGATCACGAAGGGCGGCCGGGCCGACTACGCCGTCGTGGACGAGGCGCAGTTCCTGCTGCCCGGCCAGATCGACCAGCTGGCACGCGTCGTGGACGACCTGGAGATCGACGTCTTCGCGTTCGGTATCACCACCGACTTCCGCACCCGGCTCTTTCCCGGCTCGCAGCGGCTGATCGAGCTCGCGGACCGGATAGAGGCGCTCCAGGTGGAGGCGATGTGCTGGTGCGGGGCTCGTGCCACGCACAACGCCCGCACGGTGGGTGGCGAGATGGTGGTGGAAGGCGAGCAGGTCGTCGTCGGCGATGTGCACGGCCCTGCCGCGGAGGTCGGCTACGAGGTGCTGTGCCGGCGCCACCACCGCCGGCGCATGACGAGCGCTTCGGCCCGCGCAGGCGCGCTCTCGCCGGACGTCCTGCCCATCGCCTCGCACTGAAAGGTGCCGGGCGACGGCTCCGGCGGGTCGCCCGCCGGAGCCGAGGGCACCTCAGGAGGGGCAGACGCTCCTGGTGCTGATGTAGACCTGCGTGGGCTTGGCGCCGTTGAAGGCCCAGCCCTCACGCGGCTTCATGCAGATCGTCTTGTGGTTCGAGAACCGCACATAGGCCACGTCGTCGTGGCGGGTGTTCATCGCGCCCTTCGCGCTGCGGCTGGCACCGAGTGTCTGCCAGTAACCGGTGTCCTTGAACCTCCCGGTCATCGTGTTGCCGTTGTAGAAGCAGACGTAGGGGTAGGGGCACGCGGGGCGGGCGGCCGCCGACGCGGAGTGCGCGTCGGCGGACGCCATGGCCTGCGCTGAGGTGGCCAGGCCGCCGGCCATGGCACACGCGGCGAGGACGGACGCGGTGGCGAGACGAAGTCGCATGAGGACCTCCTGTGCTCGGCTGATCCCGGGACGCGCTGCCGAACGTGTCGCCGGGCTTGCCCGCACCACGTTGCCGCCGGCCGGGTACAACCGGCCAGTGCGTCAGGACCCTTGGCCGCAGGACGGGACGTCCCACCCGGTGACCTGCGCATTCGCCGGTCGGGATGAGGCGTCCGCGGGACGCGGAGCGGGCTGCGCGCCGCACCGGACGCCCGGTGGCGGGGCGGCGCCCGGCGTACCGCGCCGGACACGTACGATCGTTGATCGCGAAATCAAAGTGGCCGCCGGAGCGTTACGCGTACGGAGCCCGTACGTATCGAAGGAGCACGCATGCCGAAGCTGGGGATCATCATCGCGAGCACTCGCCCCGGGAGGGTCGGCCTGCCCGTCGCCCAGTGGCTCGACAAGGAGGCCCGCGGGCACGGCGGTTTCGACGAGGTCGACCTGATCGACCTGGCCGAGGTCGGCCTGCCGTTCATGGACGAGCCGAGCCACCCGAGGCTCGGACAGTACACGCACCAGCACACGCGTGACTGGAGTGCCCGGATCGACGCCTGCGACGCGTTCGTGTTCGTCATGCCGGAGTACAACTACGGCTACAACGCCGAGTTGAAGAACGCGATCGACTTCCTGCACAGGGAGTGGCGCTACAAGCCGGTCGGCCTGGCGAGCTACGGCGGTGTGGCGGCGGGCACCCGCGCCGCGCAGATGATCAAGCAGGTCGTCACGACGCTCAAGATGACCCCGGTCTTCGAAGCGGTGTCCATACCCTTCGTCCAGCAGTTCCTCGACGACGAGGCGGTGTTCACGCCGAACGAGATGCTCGAGGGCTCGGCCAAGTCGATGTTCGACGAGCTCGTGCGCCAGGAGGCCGCACTGCGGCCGCTGCGGTCCGCCTGACCACCGCGCGTGGGTGATGATGGCCGCATGACAGCCATCATCACCGCGCGGGAACTCGGGCAGGCCCTGGCGGGGGAGCGTCCGCCCGTTCTGCTCGACGTCCGCTGGCAGCTGAGCACGGCCGCGGCGGCCGGCGCGCCGCCCTTCGACGGGCGCTCGCAGTACGCGGCGGGCCACATTCCGGGCGCGGTCTTCGTCGACCTCGACCGCGAACTCGCGGCCCCGCCGGGGGAGCGCGGCCGCCACCCGCTGCCCGACACCGCCGAGTTCGGTGCCGCGATGCGCCGCGCCGGGGTGCGCGCCGGCACCCCGGTCGTCACGTACGACGGCGGGCAGGGCTGGGCCGCGGCGCGCGCGTGGTGGCTGCTGCGCTGGACGGGCCACGAAGATGTGCGTGTCCTGGACGGCGGCCTCGCCGCGTGGCCCGGCCCGCTCTCCACCGGCGTCGAGGAAGCGGCCGAGGGCGACTTCCTGCCCGTGCCCGGCGCGATCGGCCTGCTCGACGCGGACGGCGCCGCCGCGCTCGCCCGCGAGGGCCTGCTGCTCGACGCACGCGCGGCGGAGCGCTACCGGGGCGACGTGGAGCCCGTCGACCGGGTCGGCGGGCACATCCCCGGCGCGGTCTCGGCGCCCACGACGGACAACGTGACCGAGGACGGTGCCTTCAGGACCGCCGCCGAACTGGCCGCGAGGTTCGAGGCACTGGGCGCGGGGCGCGCGTCCGGGGTGGGCGTCTACTGCGGCTCGGGCGTCTCCGCGGCGCACGAGGTGCTGGCGCTGGAACTCGCGGGCGTCCCCGCCGCGCTGTACGCGGGCTCCTGGTCGGAGTGGTCACGTGACGAGGAGCGCCCGGTGGAGCGCGGCGCTTAGGCCGCGCCCGGAGGAGGCGCGCCCGGAAGCGGGCGCCCGGCCCGCCGCCCGAGCAGGCGCGTCACCTGCTCGCGGGGGCGGGTTCCTCCTCCTTGACGTGCGTCTGGCTCATATGGCGCGGAACGGCGAAGCAGACCACCGCGATCAGCCCGATCACCAGCACGGCCGCGGGCAGCAGCAGGGAGTTGCCCATGGCCGTGCTGAACCCGGAACCCAGGGCGGCCGGGAGCTTGCCGGACGCGCCGGCGAAGGACTCGGCGGAGCCGCCGGCGGCCTTGCCCAGGTGCGAGACGAGCTGTGCCTGCATCAGGGCGGCGATGCTCGCGCTGCCCAGCACGGCGCCGACCTGCCGCGTCGTGTTGTAGACGCCCGCGCCCGCGCCTGCCTGGTGGATGGGCAGATTGCGGTTGGCGGTGGTGCCGATGGGCGACCACATGAACGCGTTGGCGATGCCCAGCAGCGCGACCGGCAGCAGGAACTGCCAGATGGGCACGGACGGAGACATGACGCGGCTGAGCCAGAGAAGCGACACGGGGAACGCCGTCATGCCGATGCCGGCGAGCAGCCGCGGGTGCACCCGGTCGGTGAGGCGTCCCGACCAGGGCGCCAGGACGCCGGAGAGCACGGCCATCGGAACCAGCAGCAGCGCCGCGCGCGTCGGGGAGAAGCCCCGCACGACCTGCGCCCACAGCATGAGCGGGAACGACATGGCGGTGATGGAGAACCCGACGGTGGTGATGGCGATGTTCGCGAGGCTGAAGTTGCGGTCCTTGAACAGGCCGAGCGGCACCAGCGGCTCGCCCCTGTTGCGGGACTGCCAGAACACGAAGGCGGCCATCACCACGACACCGGCGATGATCAGCCGCCATACGGTGATCGGGCCCGAGATGGTGCCCCAGTGGTAGGTCTGGCCCTCCTGGATGCCGAACACGATCAGGAACATGCCGAGGCCGCTGAGCGCCACGCCGGCCAGGTCGAAGCGGTGCGTGTGCGTCGGCAGCTTCGGTACCAGGCGGACCGCCAGGACGAACGCCACGACCCCGACCGGCACGTTGATGAAGAAGATCCACGCCCAGCCCAGCGAGTCGACCAGGACGCCGCCCACGATCGGCCCCACGAGCGTCGCGATCCCCGCGACGGCTCCCCACAGGCTCATGGCCCGGCCGCGCTGGTGGGCGGGGAAGGTGCGCGTGATGACGGCCATGGTCTGCGGCGTCATCATGGACGCGCCGAGGCCCTGCACCACCCTTGCGATGATCAGCCCGGAAATGGTGTGGCTGAGCCCGCACCACATGGACGCGCCGGTGAAGAGCACGAGACCGGCCAGATAGATGTTCTTCGGCCCGAACCTGTCACCGAGCCGACCGGTCAGCAGCAGCGGTACGGCGAAGGCGAGCAGGTAGGCGCTGGTCACCCAGACCACGTTGCTCACGTCCGCCGAAAGCCCCTTCATCAGGGCGGGGGTGGCGACGGAGACGATCGTCTGGTCGACAAGGATCATGAAGAAGCCCACCACCAGCGCCCACAGCGCCGGCCACGGGCTCACTGGTCGGTCGTCCGATACGGCCACGGAAGCTCCTCGTTCTGCAGTCGGATGATGAGGGCGCGCAGCCAGTCCCGTTCGGCGGCCTGGATGGTCCGCAGGTAATCGGCGACGAACCAGTACGCCTCCGGCACGTCGCTCGTGCGGAGCCCGGCCAGCACGCGGTCGGCCTCGTCGACCATCTCGGTCAGCCGCTCGGCCCGGTGCGTGAGGTGCCCTACGACCTGGCCGCGCGGGAGGTTGTGCGACTCGCCGAGCGCCAGCGGGAACCTCGGGTACTCGTTGACGGGCGAGTCGAGCATCGCGCTGACCTGCTCGGACAGCACGGCCCTGCCGGCCCGGGTGATCTCGTACGTCGTACGCTCCGGCCGGTTGCCCTCCTTGGCGGTGCCGCACGAGACGGCCAGGCCGTCCCGGGCCAGCCGCTCGACCGTGTGGTAGAGCGAGCCGGGCCTGACCTTGACGATGTGGTCCTCGTGCCGCTCCTTGAGCAGGGAGAACATCTCGTACGGATGCATCGGCCGTTCGACCAGCACCGCGAGACAGGCGACAGCGAGTGGGGTGAGCGGGGAGATGGCTGCGTTTCCTCGATCCAAGTGAAATATTCCTACTGGAATATTAACCCACTCGGGGGAGTGCAAAGGCCCGCGCACATGGGAAGGGCCCGCCGGTGCCTGCGCACCGACGGGCCCTTCCGCGGATCCCTGCCCGGTCCTACTCCTTCTTCTTGCGGCGCGTGCCGAAGACGATCTCGTCCCAGCTCGGCACCGCCGCGCGCCGGCCGGGCCGTACCCCGTCGGCCTCGGCCTGACGGTCCGTCGTGCCCGTCAGCCTGTCGCGGTGTCCCGACACGGACCGCGGCATCAGCACGTCCGCGTACGCGGACCCGGCGGAGGCGGCGGGAGCCACCGTCTCCTCGGCCTCCGGCTCCTCCACGGGCTCGGGCGACACCGGCTCGGCCGGGGCCGTCCTGTCCGGGACCACCAGATCGCCGCGGAAGCTCGGCACGGCCTCCAGCAGGCTGGTGAGCGAGTCGCGCTCGCGCTCACGGGGGTCGCGCGCCTCGGCGCCGTCCGCGTCCGGCTCCTCGGACGTGACCGCGGGACGCTCGGGAGCGCGATCGAGCGCTCGCTCCAGCGAGCGGTCCGGGCGCTCCCGCGGCAGCCGGGCGATGCGCGGCACGAAGGGGAAGCTCGGCTCCTGGGCCGCGACCGTGTCGTCCGTGTCGCCGATCAGCGCGCGCGCCTCGTCGTCCACGGCCTGGACGAGTCGGCGCGGCGGGTCGTACGTCCAGCTCGCCGAGTGCGGTTCGCCCGCGACGCGGTAGACGAGCAGCACCTCCCAGGTGCCGTCGTCGCGCCGCCACGAGTCCCACTGAACGGTGTCCTTCTCGGCACCGCGCAGCAGCAGCCGCTCCTGCACGGCCTCGCCCAGCTGGGGGCCCGCGTTCTCGCCGGGGCGCCGCACCGCGGTCTTCCGTGCGCGCTCGGCCATGAAGGCGCGCTCCGCGAGCACCGGCCCCTCGAAGCGGCGCACCCGGTCCACGGGGATGCCCGCGAGCTGCGCCACCTCTTCGGCCGAGGCACCCGCTCGTATACGCGCCTGGATGTCACGGGGGCGGAGATGGCTCTCCACCTCGATCTCGATCTGGCCCAGGCGCGCACGGTCGTTGCGGACGGCGGCGCGCAGCCGCTCGTCGATGGGAAGGGTGTATTCCGTGCTGTCGGCAGCCTTGAGCACCAGTCGTGTGCCGTCGTTGGAGACGGCCACGACACGCAGTTCGGGCATGGGAACCTCCCGGGTGGTGCCTGCCGACGTCACGTGCGTCGCTGCTTCCGCTGGTCGAGTGTGGCCTGCCCGGGTGCAGCCTGCCACAACCTTGCCGTGTTGCCCGGCGTGTCGGGCAGTAGCCCTGGATCGCCGTTATGGCACGGTTACCTGTTTGCGACGCAGAGTGACGTACCTGGTCACTCTGTGCAGCAGGCGCCCGTGCGGTGCAACGGCCCCGCCGGATCGAGTGCCACGTGCGGCCCCCTTCCGAAGGTCCCGGACAACCGCGAGGAGGTCCGGCCCCAGGGCTCCAAACAGTACTCCATTCGGGCCATCCAGGTGGAGGGACGCGCCGCCCGGGTCCGCCGTGACGCCGCCGCCGCGCCGCGTTCACTCCGCCCACTCGGTGGCACTGTTCACACAATCCGCCGAATCGGAACTCCTCGCTTCGCCCATCTGTCCCTATCTGGTGCAAGCCGTGACAGTCGTTCAAGCAGGGGCCGGGATGGATCAGAAGCTGGACAGCGGTACGAAACGCTACGACAGCGGGACGAACGGCACGGAACCCAGGGAGAAGCGGATCGACCTGAGCCTGCCGCAGGTGGCCGGCAGCGCACTCGCGGCCATCGCGGCGGCGATCCTGGCCTCGCAGCTCAACGTGTACGGAACGATCATCGGCGCAGGCGTGGTCAGCGTCATAGCCACCTGCGGCGGCTCGGTCTTCCACTACCTGTTCCGCCGCACCGGCCACCACCTGCGCGGCGCGGCGGACGGCGTGCGGCCGAGGGCGCGCCAGGTCCCCGTGGTGGACGACCGGACCCTGGCCATCCGCAAGGCGGCCGGGCACCGCCCCTCAGCAGGCCACGACGGGCTGCCCGACACCCTGGACGTACTGGACGCGGACTACGGCGAAGCCACCACGCACGGGAAGCGGCGCCGCGGCTGGAAGCGCCCGGTGCTCACGGCCGTCGCCGTCTTCGCCGTCGCCATGGTCTGCATCACCGGCTACGAGCTGGCCGCAGGGCACGACCTCGCCGGAGACGCCCGCACGACCATCGGGTCCGTCGTCGGCGGCGGGGGAGGGGACGACGGCAAGCAGACGCCGTCGACGCCCGCCACCACCCCCTCGGACTCCACCGGCTCAGGCGATACGGGCCAGGGCTCCGCCGGCACGGGCGGCGGAGCCGACCCGGCCACGTCGCCGGGCACCGGCGGCGACGGCCGGGGCTCGGCCGACCCGAACGGGCAGGCCCCGTCGGGCGACCCGTCACCCGGCAGCTCCCAGCAGGGATCCACCGGGCAGACACCCTCCGCGCCCACGCCCACCCCGTCCACGTCCGCCACGGGCAGTGGCGGCACGCAGCAGGGACCGGACATCGCGCCGAGCGGGGCGGGCGACTGAGGCAAGCACCGCCCGGCGCCGGCAGTCATTCGCCGAGCACGCGCCGCAGGTAGTCGTTGGCGAAGACCCGGTCCGGGTCGAGACGGTCCCTCAGGGCCGTGAACTCGCCGAACCGCGGATAGGCGCCGGACAGGTACTCCGCGTCCCGCGAGTGGATCTTCCCCCAGTGCGGCCTGCCGCCGTGCGCCACCATGATCTTCTCGACGGCCCCGAAGTACGCCTGGTGCGGGGTGCCCCTGTACAGGTGCACGGCGATGTACGCGCTGTCCCTGCCCGACGCCGTCGACAGGGCGATGTCGTCCGCCGGGGCCGTGCGCACCTCCACGGGGAAGCTCACCCTCAGCGGCGACGCGTCCACCATTCGCTTCACCTCGCGCAGCGCCGCGGGCGCCGCCGCCCTGGGCAGCGCGTACTCCATCTCCACGAACCGCACCCGGCGCGGAGACGTGAACACCTTGTAGGGGACATCCGTGTATGTGCGCGCCGACAGGGCACGGCTCGACACCCGGGCGATCGCGGGTATGGCCATCGGCGCCGCGCGGCCCACGGAACACGCGACCTTGAACGCCCCGTTGGACAGCAGCTCGTCGTCCAGCCAGCCGCGCAGCAGGCCGGGCGGCGCGGCGGGGCCCTCGCTGCGGTTGTTGCGCTTGGTGTTGCAGTTGTCCGTGTGGGGGAACCAGTAGAACTCGAAGTGCTCGTTGCCGGCGACGAGCTCGTCGAACTCGGCCAGCACCCGATCGAGCGGCATCGGCTCCTCGCGCGCCGTCAGCAGGAAGAGCGGCTCCACGGCGAAAGTCACCGAGGTGAGCACGCCGAGCGCGCCGAGGCCGATGCGCGCGCAGGCGAACACGTCCGCGTTCTCCTGCGCCGAGCAGCGCAGCGTCGAGCCGTCCGCCGTGACCAGCTGCAGGGCGGTGACCTGCGCGGCGATCGACGCGGACGCACGGCCGGTGCCGTGCGTACCGGTGGAGATCGCGCCCGCCGCCGTCTGCGCCGTGATGTCGCCCATGTTCGTGAGCGAGAGCCCCGCGCGGGCGAGCGCCGCGTTCAGGAGCCTGAGCGGGGTGCCCGCCGCGACCGTGACCCTGCCGGCCGCGCGGTCGAGCGCCAGGATGCCGGTCAGCCTGTCGGGTCGCACCAGCACGCCGTCGGTGGCCGCGGCGGCCGTGAACGAGTGACCCGTGCCGACCGCCTTCACCCTGAGGCCGTCCTCCGCCGCCCTGCGCACGACGTCCGCCAACTCGTCGGGCCCGCCAGGGGTGACGGTGCGCGCGGGGCGCGCCGACACGTTCCCTGCCCAGTTGCGCCACGGCAAGGCGGCGGCGGAATCACGCCACGGGGCGCGCGGCCTCCTGCCCGTCCTGCCCTTCGCGTCCGTCCTGCCCGGGCCGCCCCGCGCCGCCGGGGTGCTCGTGGGGGTTCTGCGGGACTCCATCGGCCTCACGCCCTTTCCGCCGGGACACGGTGGCCGGCCTGCACAGCCGGCGGTAGCCGGCGACCGCCACCACGGCCGCGGCCGCCCCCGCCACGCCGGGCACCGCGTACCCCGCCCGGGCGCCGGCCGCGTCGACCACCCATCCCGCGGCCGACGAGCCGAGCGCGACGCCGACACAGATCCCGGTGCTGGTCCAGGTCATGCCCTCGGTCAGCGCGCTGCGCGGTACGTGCGCCTCGACCAGGGCCACGGTGGACACCATGGTCGGTGCCACCGTGAGCCCCGCGACGAAGAGCGCCGCGGCCAGGAGCGGCAGGCTCCCGGCCAGTTGGAGCGGGATCATACTCACGGCCATCGCGCCGACGCCCACGAGCCAGCGCCGCGCGGCCGGCCCCCGCATACGCAGCAGGCCGAAAACCGCCCCCGCGAGGCAGGAGCCGAGGGCGTACACGGCGAGCACCAGGCTCGCGCTGCTCTTGTGCCCCATCTCGCCGGCGTAGGCGACCGTCACCACGTCGACGGAGCCGAAGATCGCCCCCGTCGCCACGAACGTCACCACCAGCACCTGGAGCCCCCGGGAGCGCAGCGCCGAGCCGCCGGTGTGCTCCCCGGGCGGATGCGGCACCGGCTCCGTCGCGCGCTGGGCGGTCAGCCAGCCCACGCCCGCGAGCAGGAAGACCGCCGAGACGAGCGGGCCTGCCTCGGGGAACCACGACGTGGACAGGCCGATGGCCACGATCGGCCCGGCTATGAAGCAGACCTCGTCGACGATCGACTCCCACGCGTACGCCGCGTGCAGCCTGCCGGGCACGTTCTGGTGCAGCGCCGCCCACCTGGCACGCACCATCGCGCCGAGCCCCGGAACGCAGCCGCTCGCCGCCGCGAAGACGAACAGCGTCCAGTCGGGGGCGCCCTGCTGCGTGCACACCAGCAGCCCGGCCAGGGCGGCGACCGAGACCAGCGTGGCGGGCCGCAGCGTCCTGCGCTGCCCGTACCGGTCCACAAGACGTGACACCTGGGGCCCGAGCGCCGCCTTCGAGAGCGCCATCACGGCGGACAGCGCGCCGGCGAGCCCGTAGCGGCCGGTCAGCTGCGAGATCATCGTCACGACGCCGATGCCGGTCATGGACAGCGGCATCCTGCCGAGCAGCCCCGCGGCGCTGAACTTCCAGGCACCCGGCGACGCGAAGATCTCGCGGTACGACACGGCCACGTCCTCGTGGAATGACTCGTCAGGGACGACTCGTAAGGGATGAAAGGCGTCCGTACAGGCTACGGTCCTGGCTGTGCCGGTCGCTCCTGAATATCCGCGCGGTGGCAGGATCGAGGCCATGCCCGACGAGTCAGCCACATCCCCCTACGACGCCCTCCTCCTGCTGTCCTTCGGCGGCCCCGAGGGTCCGGACGACGTCATCCCGTTCCTGGAGAACGTGACGCGCGGCCGCGGCATCCCGCGTGAGCGCCTCAAGGAGGTCGGGCGCCACTACTACCTGTTCGACGGGGTCAGCCCCATCAACGAGCAGAACCGTGCCCTCCTCGCCGCCCTGCGCGAGGACTTCGACGGGCACGGCGTCGACCTGCCCGTCCACTGGGGCAACAGGAACTGGGCGCCGTACCTGACCGACACGCTCAGGCAGCTGACCGCCGACGGCCGGCGTCGCGTCGCCGTCCTGGCGACCAGCGCGTACGCCTCCTACTCGGGGTGCCGCCAGTACCGGGAGAACCTCGCCGACGCGCTCGCCACCCTCACGGACGAGGGGCTCACGCCGCCGAGGGTCGACAAGCTGCGGCACTACTTCAACCACCCCGGCTTCGTGCGGCCCATGGCCGACGGGGTCGTCGCCTCGCTGGCCGACCTGCCCGAGGACGTGCGCGCGGGCGCGCACATCGCCTTCACCACGCACTCCATCCCGACCGGCGCCGCCGACACCTCGGGCCCCGAGCCCGCGCACGGCGACGGCGGCGCCTACGTGGCCCAGCACCTCGAAGTCGCCGGTCTGGTCGCCGAGGCTGTCCGGGAGGCGACCGGCGAGTACCACCCGTGGGAGCTCGTCTACCAGTCGCGCAGCGGCGCCCCGGGCACCCCGTGGCTGGAACCCGACATCTGCGACCACCTGGAGACCCTGCACGGCAAGGGCGTGCCCGCGGTCGTGATGGCGCCCATCGGGTTCGTCTCCGACCACATGGAGGTCCTCTACGACCTCGACACCGAGGCCAGGGCCAAGGCCGCGGAACTCGGCCTTCCGGTGCGCCGCTCGCCCACGGTCGGCGCCGACCCGCGCTTCGCGGCCGCGGTCCGTGACCTCGTACTCGAACGGGCGGCGGCCGAGCGCGGCGAACCGCGCGAGCGGTGCGCGCTCGGCGCGCTCGGCCCGAGCCACGACGTATGCCCGGTGGGCTGCTGCCCGGCCCGCACCCCGAGGCCCGCCGCCGCGGGCGCCGACAGCCCCTACGCGTGAAGGAGCCCCGTGTGAGTGACGTGAGCGGCACGGCCGGTGCACCCGGCGACCGGACCCTCGCCTCCGACCTGCTCGCCGTCGCCCTGGAGGCGGCGTCGAGGGCGGGCGCCCTGCTGCGCGACGGCAGGCCGGACGACCTGGCCGTCGCGGCCACCAAGTCCAGCCCCATCGACGTGGTGACGGAGATGGACATCGCGGCGGAGAAGCTGATCACCGACTTCCTCGCCGACCGCAGGCCCGACGACGGGATCCTCGGCGAGGAGGGGGCGAGCAGGGAGGGCACCACCGGCATCCGCTGGGTGATCGACCCCCTGGACGGCACCGTCAACTACCTGTACGGGCTGCCCACCTGGGCCGTCTCGATCGCCGTGCAGCGCGGCGGCGAGACGCTGGCAGGCGTCGTCGAGGCCCCGATGCGCGCGGAGACCTACCGCGCGGTGCGCGGCGGCGGGGCACACCTGGGGGAGCACAGGCTCGCGGTGCGCCCCTCGCCCACCCTCGACCAGGCCCTGGTCTCGACGGGGTTCAACTACGTCGCTGACGTACGCGCCCACCAGGCGGAGGTGGCGCACCGGCTGATCCCCAGGCTGCGGGACATCAGGCGCGCGGGCTCTGCCGCGATCGACCTGTGCGATGTGGCGGCAGGGCGGCTCGACGGCTACTACGAGCGCGGGCTGCACCCCTGGGACTACGCGGCGGGCGACCTGATCGCGCGCGAGGCGGGCGCGCTGACCGGCGGCAGGCCAGGCGAACGGCCGCACGACGGGCTCACGGTCGCCGCGTCCCCGGGCGTCTTCGGGCCGCTCCAGGAGCTGCTGGAGGAGTACGGCGCCTGGCACGACTGAGCGCACGACGTGCGGCGGAGCCCCCTCCGCGAAGCCGCTCACGACAGCGAGGGGCCCCGGTGCCTCCCCCGGCACCGGGGCCCCTCGCAAGCACTGCCGCGCGACGGCGGCGACGGTGGACGGCCGGGCTCACGCCCCGGCCGTGCTCACCTCCACGCCGTGTTCGGCGGCGAGCCGGCGCAGATCGTCCAGCTCCTCCTGCTCGACGTCGGCGAGGAAGTCGTCGCCCGCCTCGCGGGCCCGGCTCATCTCGGTCTCGGTGGTCCTTATGCGCTGCAGAAGCCCTGCTGTGAATGCGTCCATGGGTGCGCCCCCTCGTCGTGGGTCAGTGGCACGGGGGTGTGCCGACGTGGTGGTCGGGTGGCACGGGATGTGCCGACAAGCGGGTGATCACAAGCCCTCTGCCTACTGGAAAGCAGAACGCGGGAGGAACAGCCGCGCTCGGGCGTGATCTGAGGTGTGAGGACCTCATCCCCAAGCCGGGCCGACAGGAAACCTCAACCGCCCCGGCGATGCCGCATATTCCCCGCGGATTCACCCGGGCTCGCCGCCGGGACCGGTGCCGGGGCGGCGGCCCGGCACCGCCTTACCGCCGGTTTATCCGCGAAAAGGGCAGGATGGGGACGCAAGGACGTGGTGACGCCTGCCCGGGACACGGGCACGGGTCTTGAAGGAAGGATCAGCGACGTGCGCGTACTCGTCGTCGAGGACGAGCAGCTGCTCGCCGATGCCGTGGCGACCGGACTGCGCCGCGAGGCCATGGCCGTCGACGTCGTGTACGACGGGGCGGCGGCCCTGGAGCGCATCGGCGTCAACGACTACGACGTGGTGGTGCTCGACCGCGACCTCCCGCTGGTGCACGGCGACGACGTGTGCCGCAAGATCGTCGAGCTCGGCATGCCCACACGCGTCCTGATGCTCACCGCTTCCGGCGACGTCAGCGACCGCGTCGAGGGGCTCGAACTGGGCGCTGACGACTACCTGCCGAAGCCCTTCGCCTTCACCGAGCTGACCGCCCGCGTCCGCGCGCTCGGCCGCCGCACGACGGTGCCGCTGCCGCCCGTCCTGGAGCGCTCCGGGATCAAGCTCGACCCCAACAGGCGCGAGGTCTTCAGGGACGGCGCCGAGATCCAGCTCGCCCCCAAGGAGTTCGCCGTCCTCGAGGTGCTGATGCGCAGCGAGGGCGCCGTGGTCTCCGCCGAGCAGCTGCTGGAGAAGGCGTGGGACGAGAACACGGACCCCTTCACCAACGTGGTCAGGGTGACGGTGATGACGCTGCGCAGGAAGCTCGGTGAGCCTCCGGTCATCGTCACCGTGCCCGGCTCCGGCTACCGGATCTGACGCCCGTGGCCTCCCATCCCGCGCCGCCCGGCGCGCCCCCGAAACCGACCTGGGACCCGCGCTGGCCCGCCGAGCAGGTGGTGCCGTGGCTGCGGCCCACGATCCGGATACGCCTGACGCTGCTGTACGGCGGCATGTTCCTGATCGCCGGCATCCTGCTCCTGTCGATCATCTACCTGCTCGCCGCGCAGGCTCTGCACGTGGGAAGCGAGCTTCCCTTCACGATCGTTTCCGGTTCGGTCACCAGCAACATCTGCAACTTCCCCGGCCACGCGACGGCCGACGAGCTCAACAGTGCGATGAACCAGTGCGTGAACCACGAGCGCGCGCAGGCGCTGGACGACCTGCTCACGCGCTCGCTGTTCGCGCTGGTCGGCCTGACGATCATCGCGTTCGCCTTCGGCTACGCGATGGCCGGCCGCGTCCTGTCGCCGCTCGGCAGGATCACACGCACGGCGCGCCGCGTCGTCGGCACGGACCTCTCGCGCCGTATCGAGCTGGACGGCCCCGACGACGAGTTCAAGGAGCTGGCGGACACCTTCGACGAGATGCTGGAGCGCCTTGAGCGCGCCTTCTCCTCCCAGCAGCGCTTCGTGGCGAATGCCTCGCACGAGCTGCGCACGCCGCTGGCGATCAACAGGACGCTGCTCGAAGTGCACCTCTCCGACCCGGGCGCCCCCGCCGAGCTCCAGCAGCTCGGCAGGACGCTGCTGTCCACCAACGAGCGCAGCGAGCAGCTCGTCGAGGGGCTGCTGCTGCTCGCCCGCAGCGAGAACCAGCTGGTGGAGCGAAAACCGGTCGATCTCGCGGAGGTCGCCGCGCGTGCCGTCGACCAGGCGACCGCGGAGGCCGAGCAGAAGGGCGTCGAGATGCGGACGCGGTGCGTGGCGGCGGTCGTGCAGGGCAACGGCGTGCTGCTGGAGCGGATCGCGCTGAACCTCGTGCAGAACGCCGTCCGCTACAACGTCCAGGAGGACGGCTGGGTGGAGGTGTGCACGGACGTGCGGCAGGGCCAGGCGGTCCTTGAGGTGTCGAACACGGGCCCGGTCGTCCCCGCCTACGAGATCGACAATCTGTTCGAGCCGTTCCGCAGGTTGCGTACGGAGCGCACGGGCAGCGACAAGGGCGTCGGCCTGGGGCTCTCCATCGCGCGCTCGGTCGCGAGGGCGCACGGTGGACGCATCTCGGCGGAACCGCGCGAGGGAGGCGGGCTCGTGATGCGTGTCACGTTGCCGATGTGAGCCGCCCGGTCGGGGTCCCGGCAGCCGAGAGGCCGTTCGCTTTGAGCGGAATTTTCGTCATCGGGGGCGATCGGTCTTTTGTGCGACGGATCACAGGAATGTTTGTCCACCCTCCTACGTTCAGTGATCAAACACCTGTCGGAAGGCCGGTAAAGTCCGGGTTTCCGGGGGGTGGGATCACGGGAAGTACACGGGGTGGTGCCTGCGAAGTACTACCTCGGGACCGTGTACGGTCCCCTTCGCCACCCGAAGCCGATCATTCGTGAGCGGCGCCGTCGGGTGTCGATTGAGTAACAGACCTTGATGTGAGGCAAAATCTCCGCTTCGGGTCGGGCACAAGTCCGGCCTCTCATGCGTTACGTGCGCTGAAGACATCACAGACACCCACAGGGGGAGAGCACCGAGATGGCTACCGACTACGACACTCCACGCAAGACAGACGACGACGTCGACCAGGACAGCCTGGAGGAACTGAAGGCGCGTCGCAACGACAAGTCGACCTCCGCGGTCGACGTCGACGAGTTCGAGCAGGCCGAAGGCCTTGAGCTGCCGGGCGCCGACCTCTCCAACGAGGAGCTGTCGGTCAGGGTCCTGCCGCGCCAGGCCGACGAGTTCACGTGCATGAGCTGCTTCCTCGTGCACCACCGCTCGCAGCTCTCCAGGGAGAAGAACGGCCAGCCGATCTGCCGCGACTGCGACTGAGAGCCGTCGCGATGATGGCAGGCGACTCCCCGTCCAGGAAGCGGCGCTTCCTGCCGGCACCGGGC
Source organism: Streptomyces sp. NRRL F-5126 (assembly GCF_000721265.1). GTDB lineage: Bacteria > Actinomycetota > Actinomycetes > Streptomycetales > Streptomycetaceae > Streptomyces. Next base: position 133,545 of record NZ_JOFZ01000005.1, read on the forward strand.
CCGGGCGGAGCGCCGTCGCAGGACCCGCCCGGCGGTACGGACGCCGCGCAGGACGGCACGGACCGGCTCCCCTCGACCAAGGGCCGATTCGAGCGCGTCAGGCGCGGCGTACGCAAGGGCGGCTCGGGTGCCGCGGCCGGCCTCGGATTCGTGGCCGACCGGGTCATCGAGATCGCTCCCCGCATCCCCGTACGCGACCTCGCGACGCTGCGGGAGCAGTTCCCGGGCCTCGGCCCGGAGGAGATCGCCGACAAGCTGGTGACGGGCGCCGCGGCGAGCAGCGCGACCGTCGGCGCCGGCGTCGGCGCGGCCGCCATGCTGCCGGTGCCGCCGGCCCTGCCCGCGGAGCTGGCCGCCGAGATCACGGCGGTGGCGGCGATCGAGATCAAGCTCATCGCCGAACTGCACGAGGTCTACGGGCAGCGGCCCCCCGGCTCCCTCAGGCAGCGCGGCATGGCCTACGTGCAGTCCTGGACCGAGGAGCGCGGGGTGGACGTCACAAAGCCGGCGACGTTCAACGGCGCGCTCAGTGGCCGCATGAAGCGCGAGCTGCGCCAGCAGATCATGAAGCGCACGGTGCGCAGCCTCCCGAACCTCGTCCCCTTCATGATCGGCGCCGCCGTCGGCGCGATGATGAACCGGCGGGACACCAAGCATGTCGCGGAACACGTCCGCGAGGATCTGAGAAGGAAACAGGTCGCCTGGGACGCGCTGCCCGCCCTGCCTCCCCTGGAGCGCCCCGCGCAACCGCCGCCCGAGCTGCCCGGCGACCTCCGCCACTGACGGCCCGCGCGGGGCGCTGTCCGGCGCCCTCAGGCCGCCCTGGCGCCTTCGAGGGCCGCCGCGAGCCCCTGCGGGTCGCGGGTCGAGAGATAGACGTAGGGCGTGGGGTCCTGCGGGTCCGTGACCACCACGCGCACCGCCGTCGGCACGTAGCTGCGCAGCAGCATGAACGCTCGCGGATCCGCCTTGTGCAGCCGCCAGGCCCTCGTCTCGTCCGCGTCGAGCACCTCGGGCTCGCCCAGCGCCGACAGCGGGATCCTCGCGTCGCCCGCGACCAGCGAGTCGCCCAGCACGCGCACGCGCGCGGAACCGTACGAGCTGACGCAGCCCATCGCGATCGCGCCGGCGCCCACCAGGCCCGCCAGCATCGGGATCGGCCCGAGCGGCAGCAGGATCAGCGCGCCGCAGACCCCCATCAGGCCGGCGATGATCCACCAGGACGCGGGCGCGGTGAGGCGTTCTTCGTAACGCGGGGCGGCAGGCTGCATGAAGCAAGCTTGACACGGGCGGCTGTGGGCGCTGCCGCGCGGGTAAGGTCGCGCATGTGAGCCACACCCCACAACGATCCCCTGTCGACGTCCTCATCCGCCGGGTCGACCCCGAGGTGCCTCTGCCGGCGTACGGGCATCCCGGCGACGCGGGCGCCGATCTCGTCACGACGCTCGCGGCGGACCTCGCCCCCGGCGAGCGTGCCGTTCTGCCGACGGGGGTGTCCCTTGCCCTGCCCGACGGGTACGCGGCCTTCGTGCATCCGCGCTCCGGTCTCGCAGCGCGCTGCGGGGTGGCTCTCGTGAATGCCCCCGGCACGGTGGATGCCGGGTACCGTGGAGAGATCAAGGTGATCGTGGTCAATCTGGACCCGCGCGAGAGCGTGCGGTTCGCTCGGTTCGACCGGATTGCCCAACTGGTCGTCCAGCAGGTCGAGAAGGTCCGCTTCCACGAGGTGGCGGAGCTTCCCGGATCCGCGCGGGCCGAGGGGGGCTTCGGGTCCACCGGTGGTCATGCCGCCACGGACGGTGCACAGGGTGGGAATCGATACGCTTCGGTCGTATCCGACCGGGAAGGACAGTGACGTGTTCGGACGTCGCAAGAAGAACGGCTCCGCTCAGGACGCGACGGACGCGGCGGGCGAGGACGAGCTCCTCGACGGCACTGACGCCGGCGAAGAAGGCGGGGACGGCGGGGACGCCGAAGAAGCACCGGCGGACGAGGCCGGCGGCGACCGCGTGAACCTCCCTCCGGCTCCCCGGCCGGACGGACCGTGGGACAGCACGGAGGTCTCGAAGCCGGACGAGGGCAGGGTCGACCTCGGCGGCATGTTCGTGCCGGGAGTCGAGGGCATGGAGCTGCGCGTGGAGGTCGCGGGCGACGCCATCGTCGCCGCCACGGTCGTGCTGAACGACAGCGCCGTGCAGCTCCAGGCGTTCGCGGCGCCCAAGAAGGAGGGCATCTGGGGCGAGGTCCGCGAGGAGATCGCCACCGGCATCACCCAGCAGGGCGGCATCATCGACGAGGTCGAGGGCCCGCTCGGCTGGGAGCTGCGTGCCCAGGTCCCCGTGCAGCTGCCGGACGGCACCGGCGGCGTCCAGCTGGTGCGCTTCGTCGGCGTCGACGGGCCGCGCTGGTTCCTGCGCGGTGTGATCTCCGGGCAGGGCGCCGCCCAGCCGGACACGGCGGGCCTGCTCGAGCAGGTCTTCAAGGACACGGTGATCGTGCGCGGCGAAGGCCCGATGGCCCCCCGCGACCCGATCGTGCTGAAGCTGCCGAACGACGCGCAGATGGTGCCCGAGGGCGTGCAGCAGGAGGAGCAGGAGGGCTCCCGCTTCTCCGGCGGCATGGGCCAGCTCCAGCGTGGCCCCGAGATCACCGAGGTGCGCTGACGGCGACGGCCGTGTGAGCCGGCACAGACGTACGGCGACGGGCCGCATCCCTCACGGGGGTGCGGCCCGTCGCCGTTCCCTGTCGCCGTCGGTGGTGCGTTCCCGCTGGTCACGGGCTGAGACGTAAGGGGTGCGTACAGGACGAGGCCCCGGCCGTATGGGACCCGTCAACGCGCGTCGCGCGCGGCGGAAGCGGAGGTTTCCTCGATACGTCAGGATTCCTCCTCCTCCCTAGGAGCACACGATGGCCGACGTGGCCTTCGTCCTCACCGCGTGCGCGACCTTCGCGCTGGTGGCCGTCATCGCGAAGGCGGTGGCGAAACTGTGAGCGGCTCATCCGCCGAGATCGCGGAGAACGCGATCGGGCTCGCCGTGGCCGCCGCCGTACTGGTCTACCTGGTAGTGGCGCTGGTCTTCCCGGAGAGGTTCTGAGGCCATGGGCCCCGTACCCTCCGCCGCGCTCCAGCTTCTCGCCATGGCCGGGGCCCTCGGCCTGGTCCATCGGCCGCTCGGCGACTACATGGCCGGCGTCTACCGGTCGAAGAGGCACCTCAGGGTCGAGAGGTGGGCCTACCGGTGCGTGGGTGCCGACCCGGACCGCGGGATGCGCCGGCCCGCCTACCTGCGCGCCGTCCTGGCCTTCTCGCTCGCGGGCGTGGTCCTCCTGTACGCGATGCAGCGCGTGCAGGGCGTACTGCCGGGCTCGTCCGGCCTCGCGTCCGTCAGCCCTGCCCAGGCGTTCAACACGGCCGCCTCCTTCGTCTCCAACACCAACTGGCAGTCGTACGCCGGCGAGCGGACGATGGGCGCCGTCGTCCAGACCGGCGGCCTGGCCGTCCAGAACTTCGTCTCGGCCGCCGTCGGCATGGCGGTCGCCGTGGCGCTGGTCCGGGGCTTCTCCGCGTCACGTGGCAGCGGCGAACTCGGGAACTTCTGGGCCGACCTCGTGCGTGGCACCGTCCGTATCCTGCTGCCGATGGCGTTCGCCGGCGCGGTCCTCCTCGTCGCCACAGGCGTCATCCAGAACTTCGCGGGCGTCCACGAGGTGGGCCGGTTCATCGGCGGCCCCCAGCAGTGGAACGGCGGAGCCGTCGCCTCCCAGGAGGCCATCAAGGAACTCGGCACCAACGGCGGCGGCTACTTCAACGCCAACTCGGCGCACCCCTTCGAGAACCCGAACGGCCTGTCCAACCTGCTGGAGATCTTCCTCATCCTCGTCATCCCGTTCGCGCTCACCCGCACCTTCGGGACCATGGTCGGCTCCGTCAGGCAGGGCTACGCGATCCTCGCGGCCATGGCCGTGATCTGGGTCGGCTTCTCCGCGCTCATGATGTGGACGGAGTTCCACCACGGCGGCCCCGCGCTCCAGGCCGCGGGCGGCGCGCTCGAAGGCAAGGAGACCCGCTTCGGCGTCGGCGGCTCCTCGCTGTTCGCCACCTCGACGACCCTCACCTCGACCGGCGCGGTGGACTCCTTCCACTCCTCGTTCACCGGGTTCGGCGGCGGTCTCACCCTGCTGGGCATGATGCTGGGCGAGGTCGCGCCGGGCGGCGTCGGATCCGGGCTCTACGGCATGCTGGTCCTGGCCGTCATCGCGGTGTTCGTGGCCGGCCTGATGGTCGGGCGCACGCCCGAGTACCTGGGCAGGAAGATCGGCTCGCGCGAGATCAGGTTCGCGGCGCTCTACATCCTCGTCACGCCGGCACTCGTACTCGTCCTCACGGCCCTGTCCACGGCGCTCGCCACCCCGCCCCACTCCGTGCTCAACTCCGCCACGGCGGCGGTATCGCACTCCCACGCCCACGCGTTCACCGAGATCCTCTACGCGTACACGTCGGCCGCCAACAACAACGGCTCCGCCTTCGCGGGCCTGAACGCCGACACGGACTGGTACAACACGACCCTCGGCCTGGCCATGCTGCTCGGCCGCTTCCTGCCCATGGTCTTCGTGCTCGCGCTCGCGGGATCCCTGGCCGAGCAGCGGCCCGTGCCCGAGACCGCGGGCACCCTGCGCACCCACAAGCCGCTGTTCGCGTCGCTGCTCGTCGGCACGACCGTCCTCGTCAGCGGCCTCACGTACTTCCCCGCACTGGCCCTCGGGCCCCTCGCCGAGGGGCTCGCGTCATGACATTCCCCCGTCTGAATCAACGTCTGAAGCAAGAGGACGCACCCATGTCCACCTCCACCGCGGCCAGGGCCGCGCTCCGCACCACCCCATCGGGCCGCGATCCGGGCGGTGGCCGCGTGGGCGGCGGCCTCTTCGACCCGGCTGCGCTGCTGAGGTCCCTGCCCGAGGCGTGCAGGAAGCTCGACCCGCGGGTGATGGTCAAGTCGCCGGTCATGTTCGTCGTCGAGATCGGCTCCGTACTGACCACGGCCTACGCGTTCGCGTCGCCGGGCGACTGGTTCGGCTGGGCGGTCGCCGCCTGGCTGTGGCTGACGACGCTCTTCGCCAACCTCGCCGAGGCCGTCGCCGAGGGACGCGGCAAGGCGCAGGCCGACACCCTCCGCAGGGCGAGGACCGGCACGGTCGCGCGCCGGATCTCCGGCGGCGCCGAGGAACGTGTGCCCGGCACGGCGCTGCACGCCGGCGACCTGGTGGTCTGCGAGGCGGGCGACACGGTCCCGGGGGACGGCGACGTCGTCGAGGGCGTCGCCTCGGTCGACGAGTCGGCCGTCACGGGCGAGTCCGCCCCCGTCATCCGCGAGTCGGGCGGCGACCGCAGCGCCGTCACCGGCGGCACGAAGGTCCTCTCCGACCGCGTGGTCGTACGGATCACGGCGGAGCCGGGCGACACGTTCATCGACCGCATGATCAGACTGGTCGAGGGCGCCGCGCGGCAGAAGACACCCAACGAGATCGCGCTGAACACCCTCCTCGCGTCCCTCACCGTCGTCTTCCTGATCGCGGTCGTCACCCTCCAGCCGTTCGCGACCTTCGCCGGCGACCCGCAGACCGTCATCGTGCTGATCGCCCTGCTCGTCTGCCTGATCCCGACCACGATCGGCGCCCTCCTGTCCGCGATCGGCATCGCCGGCATGGACCGCCTCGTGCAGCGCAACGTCCTCGCCACCTCGGGGCGCGCCGTCGAGGCCGCGGGCGACGTCTCCACGCTGCTGCTCGACAAGACGGGCACCATCACGCTCGGCGACCGGCAGGCCTGCGAGTTCGTGGCGGTGGACGGTGCCGCCGAGTCGCGGCTCGCGGAGGCCGCCCAGCTCTCCTCGCTCGCCGACGAGACACCGGAGGGCCGCTCGGTGGCCGTACTCGCCGGGGAGCGCTACGGGCTTCCCGAGCGCGAGCGCTCCGGGGTGCGCGGCGCGGAGTGGATCGCGTTCACGGCCGCGACCCGGATGTCAGGCGTCGACCTCGCCGAGGACGGCGCCGTGCGCAGGATCCGCAAGGGGGCCGCGGGATCCGTCGCGGCCTGGGTCCGCGAAAACGGCGGCACGGTAGCGGACGGCGCGCAGGCCCTCACCGACCGCATCGCCGAGGCCGGCGGCACCCCGCTGCTCGTCGCGGAGGCGGACGCGCGCGGTGCCCGGGTGCTCGGCGTCATCCACCTGGGGGACGTCGTCAAGTCCGGCATGCGCGAGCGGTTCGCCGAGCTGCGGCGCATGGGCATCAGGACCGTCATGATCACCGGCGACAACCCGCTGACAGCCAGGGCCATCGCGGACGAGGCCGGCGTGGACGACTTCCTCGCCGAGGCAACGCCCGAGGACAAGCTGGCACTGATCAGGCGCGAGCAGTCCGGCGGACGGCTCGTCGCCATGACCGGCGACGGCACCAACGACGCGCCCGCTCTCGCGCAGGCGGACGTCGGCGTGGCCATGAACACCGGCACCTCCGCCGCCAAGGAGGCCGGGAACATGGTCGACCTGGACTCCGACCCGACGAAGCTGATCGAGATCATCGAGATCGGCAAGCAGCTGCTCATCACGCGCGGCGCCCTGACGACCTTCTCGATCGCCAACGACGTCGCGAAGTACTTCGCGATCCTGCCCGCCATGTTCGCCGCCGCATACCCCGGCCTCGACAGGCTCAACGTCATGCGGCTCGACTCGCCGCAGTCCGCGATCATGTCCGCCGTCGTCTTCAACGCGCTGATCATCGTCGCGCTGGTGCCGCTGTCCCTGAAGGGCGTGCGCTACCGGCCGCGCAGCGCCGACCGGATGCTCCGCCGCAACCTCCTCGTCTACGGCCTCGGCGGTCTTGTCACGCCGTTCGCCGGCATCAAGGTCATCGACCTGGCCCTCTCCACCATCCCCGGCGTGAGGTGATCCCCATGACCCCCGCACACACCCGGGCCGGCGCCACCGCCCGGCTCCTGTGGGCCGCGCTGCGCGCCCTGCTCGTCCTCACCGTCGCCACCGGCGTCCTCTACCCGCTGGCCGTGACCGGCGTCGCGCAGGCCGCGTTCCCCCGCCAGGCGAACGGCTCCGAGATCAAGGACCACGGGAAGGTCGTCGGCTCCTCCTCCATCGGGCAGAGGTTCGACCTGCCGCGCGGGAAGGACGGGCAGGCCGCCGCGCCCGACCTCCACTGGTTCCAGCCACGCCCGTCCGCGGGCCTCGGCTCGGCCCGGGTGGGCGGGCCGGGCGCGCGGAGCGACCTGCTGGTGTCCGGTGCCTCCAACCTCGCGGCTGACAGCAAGACCCTGCTCGCGGCGGTCAGGGCTCGCAAGGCCGCCGTCGTCAGGGACAACACGGTGCCCGGGTACACCGTGCGCCCCTCGCAGGTGCCGCCTGACGCCGTCACGTCGTCCGGATCGGGACTCGACCCGGACATCTCTCCCGCGTACGCGCGCCTCCAGGTGCACCGGGTCGCGCGGGAGAACGGCCTCGCCGTCGCGCGCGTGCGCGAGATCGTGGACGACCACACCAAGGGCCGCGACCTCGGCTTCGCGGGCGATCCCAAGGTCAACGTCCTCCAGCTCAACATCGCGGTACGCAACCTCGTCACGCATCCGGAAGACTGACGGCATCGGGCCACGGCGGGCCGTGTGCGCACGGCCCGCCGTCCGCCATACTGGCGCGGTGCGCGGACCAGACAGGGGGGACCCATGAGCGGCAACGAGAGCGCCGGCACGGCATCCGGCACGGCACTGGCCGAAGGCCCGGGCGCCGACACCATGGTGCGGGTGGCGGACCTGCACCGCTCCTACGGCTCCGGCGCGGCGGCCGTGCACGCGCTGCGCGGCGTCTCGTTCACCGTGCCGCGCGGCGAACTGGTCGCTCTCAAGGGCCGGTCGGGCTCGGGCAAGACGACCCTGCTCAACCTCGTCGGGGGCCTCGACACCCCCGACAGCGGCACCGTCACCGTCGACGGCACCGACCTGTCCACGCTCGGCGAGGACGGCCTGCTCGCCCTGCGCAGGGACCGGATCGGCTTCGTCTTCCAGTCCTTCGGCCTCATCCCCATCCTCAGCGCCGCGGAGAACGTCGGCGTCCCCATGCGGCTGCGCAAGACCGCCGCACGCGAGCGCGAGGAACGCGTCGAGCTGCTGCTCGCCCTCGTCGGGCTCGCCGACCACGCCGCCCAGCGGCCCGGCGAGCTCTCCGGCGGCCAGCAGCAGCGCGTCTCGATCGCCCGCGCCCTCGCCAACCGGCCCGCGCTGCTCATCGCCGACGAGCCGACCGGGCAGCTCGACGCGGAGACCGGGCTCGCCGTCATGGAGCTGCTGCGGGCTGTCGTACGGGCGGAGGGCGTCACCGCGCTCGTCGCCACGCACGACGCCCAGCTCCTCGGCCTGGCCGACCGGGTCATCGAACTGAGCGACGGGCACATCACCGAGGCGTGACCCCGGCCACGCGTTCCGGCCGTGCCGGCGCATCAGGGTCGTGTCAAGACGTGCCCGAGACCCCTGCTCGCCCCCTTCCACCGTGGTCAGGCGCTGTAGCGTCGAAGGAGCCGGCGCGCGGCACGCGCGCCGGCCCGGCCGGGACGCACCGGCCCAGCGCCGGGATCCACCGGCCCAGCCCGGAAGACAATGGAGCGATGGGACGCGGCAAGCTTCGTATCTACCTCGGGTCCGCTCCGGGCGTCGGCAAGACGTACGCGATGCTCTCCGAGGCGCACCGCCGTGCCGAACGCGGCACCGACGTCGTGGTCGCCTTCGTCGAGCACCACGACAGGCCACGCACGCGTACCCTGCTGAGCGGCCTCGAAGAGGTGGGCCGCAAGCAGATCGAGTACCGCGGCACCCTCTTCACCGAGATGGACGTCGACGCCGTGCTGGCGCGGCGGCCCGCCGTCGCGCTCGTGGACGAGCTGCCGCACACCAACGTGCCGGGCTCACGCAACGCCAAGCGCTGGCAGGACGTCGAGGAACTCCTCCAGGCGGGCGTCGACGTCGTCTCCACCGTCAACATCCAGCACCTGGAGTCGCTCGGCGACGTCGTCGAGACGATCACCGGCGTCAGGCAGCGCGAGACCGTGCCCGACGAGTTCGTCAGGCGCGCCGACCAGATCGAGCTCGTCGACATGTCGCCCGAGGCGCTGCGGCGCCGCATGGCGCACGGCAACATCTACAAGCCCGACAAGATGGACGCCGCCCTCTCCCACTACTTCAGGCCCGGCAACCTCACCGCGCTGCGCGAGCTGGCGCTGCTGTGGGTCGCCGACCGCGTCGACGCGTACCTCCAGCGCTACCGCGGCGAGCACGGCATCCGCTCCACCTGGCAGGCCAGGGAGCGCATCGTCGTCGGCCTGACCGGCGGCCCCGAGGGCCGCACGCTGATCCGCCGCGCCGCCCGGGTGGCCGCGAAGGGCTCGGGCAGCGAGGTACTCGGCGTCTACATCGCGCGCAGCGACGGACTCACCGCGCCCTCACCCAAGGAACTCGCCGTCCAGCGCACCCTGCTCGAAGACCTCGGCGGCACCTTCCACCACGTCATAGGGGACGACACGGCGTCCGCGCTGCTGGAGTTCGCACGCGGCGTCAACGCCACGCAGATCGTGCTCGGCTCCAGCCGCCGCAAGACCTGGCAGTACGTGTTCGGGCCCGGCGTCGGCGCGACCGTCGCCCGCGACTCGGGGCCCGACCTCGACGTGCACATCGTCACCCACGACCGCGTCGCCAAGGGGCGCGGCCTGCCCGTCGCGCGGGGCGCGCGGCTCGGCCGCCCCCGCATCATCTGGGGCTGGCTGCTCGCCGTCGTGGCCCCGGTCCTGCTGACGCTGCTGCTCTCGTCGCTCTCCGACCCGCTCGGCCTGTCCAACGACGTCCTGCTGTTCCTGTTCCTGACGGTGCTCGCCGCGCTGTTCGGCGGGCTGCTGCCCGCGCTCGCCTCGGCCGCCCTCAGCTCACTCCTGCTGAACTTCTACTACACGCCGCCCACGCACACGCTGGACATCGCCGAGCCGAAGAACGTCGTCGCCCTCGTGGTGTTCTTCGCCGTCGCCGTCTGCGTCGCGTCCGTCGTGGACCAGGCGGCCCGCCGTACCCACCAGGCCGCACGGCTGCGCGCCGAGTCGGAGATCCTCTCGTTCCTTGCGGGCAGCGTGCTGCGCGGCGAGACCACCCTGGACGCGCTGCTCGAACGGGTCCGCGAGACGTTCGCGATGGACTCGGTCGCCCTGCTCGAACGCAAGAGCGACGTGGAGCCGTGGACGTGCGCCGGCAGCGTGGGGCCCCAGCCGTGCCGGCGCCCCGAGGACGCCGACGTCGACATGCCCGTGGGCGACCACATGGCGCTCGCCCTGTCGGGCCGCGTCCTGCCGGCCGAGGACCGGCGCGTGCTGGCCGCGTTCGCCGCCCAGGCCGCCGTCGTCCTCGACCGCCAGCGGCTCGTCGGCGAGGCGTCCAGGGCCCGCGAGCTCGCCGAGGGCAACCGCATCCGCACGGCGCTGCTCGCCGCCGTCAGCCACGACCTGCGCACCCCGCTCGCCGGCATCAAAGCCGCGGTCACCTCCCTGCGCTCGCAGGACGTCGAATGGTCCGAGGAGGACGAGGCCGCGCTGCTCGAAGGCATCGAGGAGGGCGCCGACCGGCTCGACCACCTCGTCGGCAACCTGCTCGACATCACCCGCCTGCAGACCGGCACCGTCACCCCGATGATCCGCGTCGTCGACCTCGACGAGGTCGTGCCCCTCGCGCTCGTCGGCGTACCCGAGGACAGCGTCGAGCCCGACATCCCCGAGACGCTCCCCATGGTCGCCGTCGACACCGGCCTGCTGGAGCGCGCCGTGGCCAACATCGTCGAGAACGCCGTCAAGTACAGCCCCGAGGGCCGCCGCGTCACCGTCGCGGCCAGCGCCATCGGCGACCGCGTCGAGGTGCGCGTCGTCGACCGCGGACCGGGCGTCCCCGACGACGGCAAGGAGCGCATCTTCGAGCCCTTCCAGCGCCACGGCGACGCGCCGCGGGGAGCCGGCGTGGGCCTGGGCCTCGCCGTCGCCCGCGGCTTCGTCGACGCCATGGGCGGCACGCTCTTCGCGGAGGACACCCCCGGCGGCGGCATGACCATGGTGCTCACCCTCAAGGCGGCGGCCGGCGTGGCGCCGGTGCGCCCCGAGCTACCCGCCGAGGTCACCTCGTGACCCGGCCCGCAGAAAGGCAGGCAGGAATGCAGCACCCCGCCGGGGTGGAGCCCCGCACCCCCGTAAGGGTGCTCGTGGTGGACGACGAACCGGCGATCGTCCGGGCCCTGGTGATCAACCTCAGGGCGCGCAAGTACGAGGTGGACGCCGCGGCCGACGGCGCCTCCGCGCTGGAGCTCGCCGCCGCCCGCCGCCCCGACGTGGTGGTGCTCGACCTCGGCCTGCCCGACATGGACGGCGTCGAGGTCATCAGGGGGCTGCGCGGCTGGACGCGCGTGCCGATCCTCGTGCTGTCCGCGCGCCACACCTCGGACGAGAAGGTCGAGGCGCTCGACGCGGGCGCCGACGACTACGTCACCAAGCCGTTCGGCATGGACGAGCTGCTGGCGAGGCTGCGCGCCGCGGTCAGACGCGCGGAGCCGGTCGGCACGGAGGGCGACGAGGGCGCGGCCGTCGTGGAGACCGACGGCTTCACCGTCGACCTCGCGGCGAAGAAGGTCAACAGGGACGGCCGCGACGTGCGGCTCACCCCGACGGAATGGCACCTGCTCGAAGTGCTCGTGCGCAACACGGGGCGGCTGGTGAGCCAGAAGCAGCTGCTGCAGGAGGTCTGGGGCCCCTCGTACGGCACCGAGTCCAACTACCTGCGCGTGTACATGGCGCAGCTGCGCCGCAAGCTGGAGCAGAACCCGTCCCACCCGCGGCACTTCGTCACCGAACCCGGCATGGGCTACCGCTTCGAACGCTGATCCGGCCGGGGTGTGCGCCGGGGCATGCGGCGCACAGGCGCCCGGTACGCTCTACGTATGAGTGCTGAGAAGGCCACCGGCCGGTTCCGGCGGATGCTCGACCGGCTCTCCAGCTCCCAGGAGGACCTGGAGTCCGAGGAGCTGCGCGAGGACGCCCAGGCATCCGGCTGCATGCGCATCTCCGAGTGCGACGACCGCCAGATGGTGCGGGTCGCTGGTACGTTGCGGACGGTCACCCTGCGGCCGAGGGCCGGCGTGCCGGCCCTGGAGGCGGAGCTGTTCGACGGCACCGCCCTGCTCGACGTGGTGTGGCTCGGCCGGCGCTCGATCGTGGGCATCGAGCCCGGACGCAGGATGACCGCGTACGGCCGGATCTCGATGAGCCACGGCCGCCGGGTCCTGTTCAACCCCCGATACGAGCTGCGACCGCTCGGACAGGAGTAGTAGCCGGTGACGTCACTGGACAAGCCCGCGGAGCCGGCGGATTCGGCCGAGCTCTCGTCAGGCGGTTCCTCCGACGACGCGAGGGCGGTCACCGAAGCCGCGCTCTTCGAGGCGTTCGGGGGGCTGCGTGGGATGGTGGAGACGGTCCTGCCGGGCCTGCTCTTCGTCACCATCTACACCATCGACCAGTCCCTGAAGACGTCCGCGATCGCCGCCGTCGCCGTGTCGGTGGTCCTGCTGGTGGTGCGGCTGGCGCGGCGGGACACCGTGAAGCACGCCTTCAGCGGCGTCTTCGGCGTCGCGTTCGGCGTCGCCTTCGCGATGGTGACCGGCAACGCCAAGGACTTCTACCTGCCGGGCATGCTGTACACGCTCGGACTCGCGCTCGCCTACATCGTGACGGCGCTCGCGGGCGTCCCGCTGATCGGGCTGATCCTCGGCCCGATCTTCAAGGAGAACCTCTCCTGGCGGACCCGGAACCCGGGCCGCAAGAAGGCATACACCAAGGCGAGCTGGGCCTGGGGGCTCGTCCTGCTGGCCAAGAGCGCGATCCTCTTCCCGCTCTACCTGTGGGCCGACACGAAGCAGCTCGGCTGGGTGCTCGTGTCGCTGAAGATCCCGCCGTTCCTGCTGGCGGTCTGGCTGACATGGCTGTTCCTCGCCAAGGCGCCGGCGCCGATCGACGTGTTCGCGGAGATGGAGGCGGCGGAGGCCGCGGAGAAGGCTGAGGCGGAAGCCTCCGCCGCCGGGACGCCGCCGGTGCCGGCGGACGCCGCCGACACCCCGAAGCCCCCGGCACGCCACCGCCGCACCGGCTGACGCCGGCGCCGGCCGCCGGGCGGCCGCTGCCCGGCGCCCAGCCGTGTCGCGTCGCACGCCCGCTGCCGCCGCCATGCCGGGCGCCCCGCTTCAGGGCCCGCTGCCCGCACCGAGCGGCTGCCTGGTACGGCGACCGGTGCGCAGGGTGCACCGGTGACAGGCCCCGGTGGGTGTGCGACGGCCCGCGCGTCCAGCGGCCGCGCACGAGGTGCGGGCACCGGCCGGTGGCCGGGGGAGTGCCCGACAGCGGGTGTGCGGCGGCTGTGCCGGTGGGCGGCGTCGCGCGGGGCACGCGCACAGTGGCCGGTGGCCCGGGCACCAGTCCCGGGGGCAGCGCCCCCCGGGGAGGAGAGCATTGCGGGCAGTGTTCGGCAGCGTGTGACCGGCGGGCGAGCGGACCGGTGGGCCCGCGGCAAGCCCGCGGTGGCCGGTGGCCCCGGCGCGGGTCCGGGGCAGCGCCCCGGGGTGCGCTGCGGGCAGCGGACCGGCGCCGTGCGGGCGGTGGGCCCGCGGTGGCGCGGCCCGCCACCGGCATGCGGCTCGCGCCGCACGCGGTGAGCGCACGGCGCGGGCCGCCGGGCCGCGGGCTACTGCTCCCGGTGGACCGAGAGCAGGTCCTCGAGCTGCTCCTCGCGGGCCTGGGCCGCCACGAAGAGCAGCTCGTCGCCCGCCTCCAGCGTCTCGTCCGCGCTGGGCGTCAGGACGCTCGTCCCGCGGATGATCGTCACCAGGGACGTGTCCTCGGGCCAGGTGACGTCGCCCACCTGCGTTCCCGAGATAGCCGACTCGGGCGGCAGCGTCAGCTCCACCAGGTTCGCGTCGCCGTGGCTGAAGCGCAGCAGGCGCACCAGGTCGCCGACGCTCACCGCCTCCTCCACCAGCGCGGACATCAGGCGCGGCGTCGAGACCGCCACGTCCACCCCCCACGCCTCGCTGAACAGCCACTCGTTCTTGGGGTTGTTCACGCGCGCCACGACGCGCGGCACGCCGTACTCCGTCTTCGCGAGCAGCGACACGACGAGGTTGACCTTGTCGTCACCCGTGGCCGCGATCACCACGTTGCAGCGCTGCAGCGCCGCCTCGTCCAGCGACGTGATCTCGCACGCGTCCGCCAGCAGCCACTCCGCCATCGGCACCCGCTCCACGGAGATCGCGGTCGGCGCCTTGTCCACGAGGAGCACCTCGTGGCCGTTCTCCAGCAGCTCGCCGGCGATGGACCGGCCCACCGCGCCCGCTCCGGCAATCGCGACGCGCATCAGTTGTGCCCTCCGTCCGGGCCCGCGGCGAACGCCGTCTCGACCTTCTCGACCTCGTCCGTGCGCATCACCACGTGCACGAGGTCGCCCTCCTGCAGCACCGTGTCCGCCGTCGGCAGCATGGCCTCGCCGAGACGGGTGACGAACGCCACGCGGACGCCGGTCTCCTCCTGCAGCCTGCTGATCCGCTGACCGATCCACGTCTCAGGCGTGTGCACCTCGGCGAGCTGTACCCCGCCGCTCGGGTCGCGCCACAGCGGCTCCGCGCCGGACGGCAGCAGCCGCCGCAGCATCTGGTCGGCCGTCCATCGGACGGTGGCCACCGTGGGGATGCCGAGGCGCTGGTAGACCTCGGCGCGGCGCGGGTCGTAGATGCGCGCGGCGACGTTCTCGATGCCGAACATCTCGCGCGCCACACGCGCCGCGATGATGTTGGAGTTGTCGCCGCTGCTGACCGCGGCGAACGCCCCGGCCTCCTCGATCCCTGCCTCACGCAGGGTGTCGCCGTCGAAGCCGACGCCGGTGACCCTGCGGCCCCCGAAGCCGGCGCCCAGCCTGCGGAACGCGGTCGAGTCCTGGTCGATCACGGCGACCGAATGGCCCTGCTCCTCCAGCGTCTGCGCGAGCGCGGCGCCCACCCGCCCGCACCCCATGATCACGATGTGCACGTGACGTCTCCCGCGCTCCTGGTTGCCGCACCGATCTGCGAAAACACCCTGTTCACTCATCCTTGTCGACGTGCCGGGCACCTGTGGGCCGCCGGGAAAGGCTGCCCAGAGGCACGAGCTTAAGCGGCGCCCCCCTGCCCGCCGCCATCCCCGTACCCGGCCGCGTTCCCCGGAAGGCGACAAGATTGCGACAAGAGAACGTACGGAGCCCGTCACCGTGCGCCACCGCACCCCGTGTGAGCAGGTGAACCGGGAATTCGGGGTGCTGCCTGCGCACCCGGCTGTTCGAACGCATACCATTCCGCCCGTGTCCAAACTGACCGACGTGCCCAAACGGATCCTGATCGGGCGGGCGCTGCGCAGCGACAAGCTCGGGGAGACACTCCTACCCAAGCGCATCGCGCTGCCCGTCTTCGCGTCCGACCCGCTGTCGTCCGTCGCATACGCACCCGGCGAGGTGCTGATCGTGCTGTCGGTGGCGGGTGCGTCGGCCTACCACTTCTCGGTGTGGATCACGCTCGCTGTCGCGGTGCTGATGTTCACCGTCGTCGCGTCGTACCGGCAGAACGTCCACGCGTACCCGAGCGGCGGCGGCGACTACGAGGTCGCCACCACGAACCTCGGCCCCAAGGCCGGGCTGACCGTCGCCAGTGCCCTGCTGGTCGACTACGTCATGACCGTCGCGGTGTCCATCTCGTCCGGGGTGGAGAACCTCGGCTCCGCCATCCCCTTCGTCGTCCAGCACAAGGCGATCTGCGCCGTCGCCGTCATCGTCGTCCTGACGCTGATGAACCTCCGCGGCGTGCGCGAGTCGGGCAAGCTGTTCGCGATCCCCACGTACGTCTTCGTCGGCGGCGTCTTCGTGATGATCGCCTGGGGCGCGATCAAGGGCCTCGCGCTCGGGGACGTCATGCACGCCCCCACGTCCCACCTGCACATCAAGCCGGAGAAGAGCGGCCTGGCCGGGTTCGCCATGCTCTTCCTGCTGCTGCGGGCGTTCTCGTCCGGCTGCGCGGCCCTGACCGGGGTCGAGGCGATCAGCAACGGCGTGCCCGCGTTCCGCAAGCCCAAGAGCAGGAACGCGGCCTCCACGCTCGCCCTGATGGGCGGCCTCGCCGTCGTCATGTTCTGCGGGATCATGGCTCTCGCGATCGGGACCAGGGTGCGGATGGCGGACAACCCGGCCGTCGACCTGCTGCGCGCCAACGGCCACGCCGTCGGCGGCTCGTTCGTCGTCGACCCCGTCATCACACAGGTCGCGGCAGCGGTCTTCGGCAGGGGCACGTTCTTCTTCGTGGTGCTGGCCGCCGCGACCGCGCTCGTGCTGTTCCTCGCGGCGAACACCGCCTACAACGGCTTCCCGCTGCTCGGCTCCATCCTCGCGCAGGACCGCTACCTGCCCCGCCAGCTGCACACCAGGGGCGACCGGCTCGCCTTCTCCAACGGCATCGTCCTGCTGGCCGGTGCGGCCATCCTCCTGGTGGTGATCTACGGGGCCTCGTCGACGCGCCTGATCCAGCTGTACATCGTCGGTGTGTTCGTGTCGTTCACCCTCAGCCAGACCGGCATGGTCAGGCACTGGAACCGGCACCTGCGCACCGAACGCGACCGGTCCAAGCGCCGGCGCATGATGCGCTCGCGCGCGATCAACGCCTTCGGAGCGTTCCTGACGGGCGTCGTGCTCGTGGTCGTCCTCGCCACCAAGTTCAGCCACGGCGCATGGGTCGCCGTGCTCGGCATGGTGATCTTCTACGGCACGATGACGGCGATCAGGAAGCACTACGACCGGATCGCGGACGAACTCGCGGCCGCCGACGACCCGTCCGAGGACACCGTCAAGCCGTCGCGCGTCCACTCCATCGTGCTGGTGTCCAAGCTGCACAGGCCGACGCTGCGGGCACTCGGCTACGCCAAGCTGATGCGCACCGGGACGCTCGAAGCGCTCAGCATCAGCGTCGACCCGGCGGAGACGAAGGCGCTGCGCGAGGAGTGGGAGCGGCGCAACATCAACGTGCCGCTGAAGATCCTCGACTCGCCCTACCGTGAGATCACGCGGCCGATCATCGAGTACGTGAAGTCACTGCGCACCGAGAACCCGCGCGACGCGATCAGCATCTTCATCCCCGAGTACGTCGTGGGCCACTGGTACGAGCACCTGCTGCACAACCAGAGCGCGCTGCGGCTCAAGGGGCGGCTGCTGTTCATGCCGGGCGTGATGGTCACGTCCGTGCCCTACCAGCTGGAGTCGTCGGAAGTCGCCCGCAAGCGGGCGCGCAGGCGCGCGGAGTGGACCGCGCCTGGCTCGGTGCGGCGGGGGCCCGTCGACGTGCGGCGCAAGGACGCGGGCGGCAAGAACTGAGGGATGCGGGCCGGTCGAGGAAGCCGGCCCGCCACGGGTCCCGACGGCACGTGCACCCACGAGCCCGGAAAAGCGAAACTCCCCTCGGGCCGATTCCCGGGGGGAGCATGCGCGGTGGTGAATCTGGAAAGTCTGTAACGACCGCTCGAACCGGCCACGCGGACCATCCGGCGCGTCAAGTCGTCAGGCACTCACGGCGCGCGTGGCCTTGCCGGCCTTCAGGCAGGAGGTGCAGACGTTCAGCTTCTTCGGCGTGCCGTTCACCACGGTGCGCACCGACTGGATGTTCGGGTTGAAGCGACGGGGGCTGCGGCCCTTCACGCGGCGCTTGATGGCCTGGCGACCGAGACGCGAGACGGTCCTGCCGAAGACGGGTGCCTTGTCGCAAAAGTCGCAACGCTGAGACATCGGAATTTCTCTCCACGTGGTGGTAGGGGGTGCGAACAAGCCGAGTACGAGCCAGGCACCAAAAGTTTTGCCAAGGCAGTCTAGCCTACCAGAGCCCGCGCCCCCGAATGCGCGGGTGCTGCACGCGGGAAGTCCACGAAAACGCCTGGTCAGGCCGGTGATGCGGGTCGTGACGGCGAACCGCCGTCACGGAGTGCACGGGCCCAGGCTACCTGCCTGAGGAGGCGGGAGCGCCCCCGAATTGGCTGCCGGAATTACGCCGGGAAACCGCCGGAGCAGAACGCGGACCGTCGAAATGCACACGCAGAACCCGCACAGAGCACCGGCCGGCGGCCCGTAAACTGGTGCGCTGCCGCCTGACAGAGGTACGGACGCGAACGGCCCGGCCTCCGCAACCTCCCGACGCTCTGGAGTCCCCCCTTCATGCCAACCGAGTCGAACGCCTCGCCAGTCGGGGACGAGTACGAGGTCGAGGTCGGCCCGGTCGCGCACGGCGGCCACTGCGTGGCCCGCACGGAAGAGGGCAGGGTCCTGTTCGTACGGCACGCGCTGCCGGGGGAGCGGGTGGTCGCCCGGATCACCGAGGGAGCGGAGGACGCGCGTTTCCTGCGCGCCGACGCCGTCAAGATCCTCACACCGTCCAAGGACCGGGTCGACGCGCCGTGCCCGTACGCGGGACCCGGCCGGTGCGGCGGCTGCGACTGGCAGCACGCGAAGCCCGGCGCGCAGCGCCGCCTCAAGGGTGAGGTGGTGGCGGAGCAGCTCAAGCGCCTCGCCGGGCTCACGCCCGAGCAGGCCGGCTGGGACGGCACGGTCGTGCCGGCGCCCGGCGACAAGCTGCCCGCGGGCGAGGTGCCCGCCTGGCGCACGCGCGTCCAGTACGCGATCGACGCCGAGGGCCGGGTGGGCCTGCGCAAACACCGCTCGCACGACGTCGAGCCGGTCGACCGCTGCCTGATCGCGGCGCCCGGCGTCGAGGAACTCGGCGTGGAGCGGCGCCAGTGGCCGGACATCGCCACGGTCGAGGCGATCGCGGCGACGGGCTCGGCTGACCGCCAGGTCGTCCTCACGCCCCGCCCGGGCGGCCGGCTCCCGCTGGTCGAACTCGACAAGCCGGTCTCCGTCCTGCGCGTCGAGGAACGCGACGGGGGAGTGCACCGCGTGCACGGCCGCGACTTCGTCCGCGAGCGCGCCGACGGCCGCACGTACCGGGTGGGCGCGGGCGGCTTCTGGCAGGTCCACACGCAGGCGCCGGCGATGCTGGTGGAGGCCGTGATGCAGGGCCTCCTGCCGAGGAAGGGCGACACGGCCCTCGACCTGTACTGCGGCGTGGGCCTGTTCGCCGGGGCGATCGCCGAACGCGTCGGCGACAGCGGCGCGGTGCTCGGCATCGAGTCGGGCAAGCGCGCGGCGGAGGACGCGGCGCACAACCTGCGCGGGATGCCGCGCGTACGCATCGAACACGGCAAGGTCGACCAGGTCCTGCCGCGCACCCGCATCACGGAGACGGACCTCATCGTCCTCGACCCGCCCCGCGCGGGCGCGGGCCGCAAGACGGTCACGCACCTCACCACACTCGGCGCACGCCGCATCGCCTACGTGGCCTGCGACCCGGCGGCCCTGGCCCGCGACCTGGCGTACTTCCGCGAGGGCGGCTACAGGCCGCGGATGCTGAGGGTCTTCGACCTCTTCCCGATGACGCATCATGTGGAGTGCGTGGCGATCCTCGAACCCGCGGACAAGAGGTCCTGACCTGGACTCTTGTTGTGCGGGTGGGTTACTTGACCTGTTCCCCTTCGTGAGCGGTTCGCGCCGACGGATCGATCTCTGTACCTCGCTGGCCTGCGGATTCGTGAGCGAGCTGCCTGTATTGGCCACGCCCTCAGAGGGAGTTCGGAGATTCTTGACACTCGGATGACGCCCGTAGCGGAAGTCTTTGCTGCACCGCCGCAGGCGCAGCGAGCCGCCTTCTTCGGCCCTGCGTTTTTGGGGACGCGGCTCGACCGGTCCGTTTGATACCGCTCAGGTATCATCCTTGTATGGCGATGACACTTCGACTCCCCGACGACCTTGACGCGAAGCTCACCGAGCGGGCTCGTCGGGAGGGTCGCAGCAAGCAGGAGCTTGCCATCGAGGCCATCCGCGACGCCCAGGACCGGGCCGAACTGAAGGTCGATGACGTCCTGGCCGAGCTGATGGACAGCGATGCGGAGATCCTGGACTACCTGAAGTGACGGACGTGCGCTACCTCCAGATCGACGAGATCCTGGCCATCGCCCGCGCGGTCAACGGTACCGAGCACAGCGTGCGTGACACGGGTCTTCTGGTGTCGGCGATCGAGAGGCCCCGGACGAATGTGTTCGGAGCCGAGTTGTATCCCACGCTGCACCAGAAGGCGGCGGCACTGCTGCACTCCGTTGCCCGCAATCACGCGCTGATCGACGGCAACAAGCGCACCGCCTGGCTCGCCATGCGTGTCTTCCTGCGGTTCAACGGCGTCAGCGCCAGTACCGCCCCGCCACCCGTCTCCGTGGCCGGCCCGTTCGTCGAGGAAGTCGCGCAGGACAACATCGATGTACCGGCCATTGCCAAGCGCCTGTCGGCCTGGTTCCCCGTTTCCTGACGTTCGAGGTCGTGGGTATGGGAAGGGAAGAGGTTCCGGGAGCGGTGCCGCTCCTGGCGGTCCGCCGGGCGGACTGATCCCGTTCTTGTAGGACCCGTTCGTTCAGCCGCTGATTCGTATGCTTTCGCGAGATGGGGCAGCGGGCCCGCTCGGCGCGCGAATGGCGTCCCACGCGCCTTCCCGTTTGGGGGGCAGGCAAGGTCCACATTGGCTACGACGGTCTCTTCCCAACCAACACCCGTCCCTGCTTTCACAGCGGTCACGGAACGTGCCGTCCGTGCCCCTCACGCGCCCCCCGTGCGCACTGAGCTGGTCCCTTCGCCTCCAACAAGCTGTGTCTTGCGGTGATCCACCGTCGGATCCGAGTGCAGGGAGCGTCTGCGGGTCAGCGACACGGAGGCGTCCATCAGCCTGCCGGTTGCGAAGCTGGTGGAAACCTTCGGAGCGCACTGGAAGCTGAGTCCTCGCCTTCATCCTGAGTACCCCTTGCCCGAGGCCCGGGTGCGTCCGGACTATGCGGTGGAGACGTCGGGGCGCATCACCGGCTTCCTGGAACTGAAGGCGCCAGGGGACGCACACCGCTACCGCAGAATGCGGCCGAGCGGGTTTTCGTGGAGTCCCTCGCTGGTGAGCGCGTGGTAGAGGATGACGGCGCCGATGCAGCCCAGGCCGACGGCCGGGCTGATGAACCAGCCTCCGACACCGCACAGTACGTAGAGTCCGAGGCCCGTGAGGGGGCGAATGCGCTGTGCCTTGATGTAGGCGCTCGGCACACCGGGTTCGAGCAGGTCGGGATGGCGGCGCAGATAGGTGAAGACTCCCCACCAGGGTGCCGCCATGACGGCTGCCACCAGCGCATACAGGACGACGGCCACACGTGCGTCGTGGCGGCTGTCGCCACTGGCCAGTGCCGAGCTGAGTACCGCTGTGGGGAAGGGGACGATGACCGCGCTGAGCAGAATGATCAGGTTGATCCACTGCATGCCGAGGTCCAGGCGCCGGATCCGGCGGAACAGCGCGTGGTGGTTGAGCCAGATCACGCCCACATAGACGAAAGACACGAGGAAGGCGACATAGGCGGGCCACTGCGAAGCCAGTGCCGACAGCAGGTCGCCCGGCCGGTATCGCGGTGCGCGCAGGTCCAGTACGAGCAACGTGACGACGATGGCGAAGACAGCGTCGCTGAAGGCCTCGACACGGTTGGTGTCCGAGAGCCGGAGATCGCCGTTGGACCCGTCAGGCGTAGGTTCGGAATCCGGTACGTCTCCCATGGCTGGACTCTATCGATTTCTCTGGCGCACAGCTCTTGCCCGGCGCCCAGGAGACACGCCCCATGAGCGCCGCACAGCTCAGCCGCCGCGAGCGGCAACGCACGCACGACCGCCGCCGAGCCGGCCCTGGCCCACCTTCGAACCCGGCCGTGTACCCACGGCAGGGTGTCGGCGGGTGTGACCGGTGGGAGGCCGGCGCGGCCGCCTCAGCGGGAGTCGGACACATCCCAGATCTCGCCAGACGCGTCGGATGCGAGCCGCTCGACCAGCGCCAGGGCGGACTGCTCCGCGGTGATCAGTGACCGCTGCTCGTGGTTCTGCAGGAAGCGGGCGTGGGTCGCTTCGCTCACGCGGCCGGCACCCTCGGTGCGGATGAGGGCCTGCATCGCGGTGTCCACCGACCCGGGGCGGTAGACGTTCGCGGTGACTCCCGTGCCGTCGAGTTCGGCGGCAAGGTTGAGGGTGTGCGCCTCGAGAGCGGCCTTCGTCATGGCGTACGCATTGGCTCCGATCATTGCCCCCGGGTGGGCCACGATGCTGCTGGACACGTTGACGACTCTCCCCCAGCCGACTTCGATCATCCGGGGCAGCAAGGCGAAGGCCAGGGATGCCGGGGCCGTCACATTGATGCCGAGGGAGGAGGCCCACACATCGGGGTCCATGCCGGCGCTGGGGCCGAGCGGCTCGACGGTCGCGGCGTTGTTGACGAGCACGTCCACCGTGCCGAGTTCGGTGACCGCCCGCCGCACGGTCTCGGCGAGCGAGGCCGGGTCGGCGAGGTCCGCGACCAGCGGGAGCGCCTTGCCTCCGCGGTCCTCCACCATCCGGGCTGTCAGGGACAGTTCACCCTCGGACCTCGCGACGAGGGCCGACGTCAGGCCTCTGTCCGCCAGTGCGAGTGCGATTTCCCGCCCGATGCCACGACCCGCGCCGGTCACCAGGGCGGCTTTGCCGTTCAGAGACATGATTCACTCCGTATCCGGATCGGTTGTCATCGTCGGCGGGCCGCAGGAGCGCCGACGTGCACGCGGGGCCACCTCCATGGGAGGGGGTGGCGGCCCGGTGGTCTGCCGCCCGCGTCAGTCGAGCGTGGTGAGGGCGGCCAGAATCTCGGCCGGCTCGGTGCGGGTGGTGTAGTTCGGGTGGACGTCGATCCACCGCACGATGCCCTCGGCGTCGACGATCGCCACTGTCGGCATGACGATGTCGTGGGTGCCGTCCGCGTTCACCGCCGTCAGGTCAAGTCCAAGAGAGGCCTGCGCCTGCCGCACGTCGTCGGTCGGCCTGGTGACGATGCCGAGCCGGCGGCCGATCTGGTTCCCGGGGTCGGAGAGCACGGCGAAGGAGAGCTCGTGGGCCTCCTTCATCGTCAGCGAACCGTCCGGTTTCTGCGGGCTGACGGCGATCAACGCGAGGCCGCGGTCTTCCAGGACAGCCGCCAGTTCCCGCTGGTAGGCGTGCAGGGCCGCGTTGCAGAAGGGGCACCAGACCCCGCGGTAGAACACGACAACTGCGCCTCTGCCCGAACGCGTGCGCTCCAGCGTGGTGGCATTGCCGTCGACGTCCAGGAGTTCGGCGTCAGGCATGGGCGCCCCCGCTTCGGCGATCCCGGCGGGCGCACCGGCGGCGTCCAGGGCGCTCTGTTCCGAAGCGAAGACCTGCAGCACCTCCGCGGACAACTGTTGCGCCTGGCCGGTGGCGATGCCCGCGACCTGGTCGGCGATGGGTGTGGGAGTGGTGGTCACGTTGAGCCCTCCAGGGAAAGTCGCTGATCAGGTACGGCGACGACTGCATCGGTGGTGCCGGTGACAATTTTTAGAGTAAGTCATCTAATAGTGCCTGGGGAAAAATAGACTGTCAAATCTAGAAGGCGCCTGTCGACAGTAGAGGGTGCGTTCCATAAAGTTGCTAGACTGGTCACTTGTGAAGAGCTCCACCGACCAGCAGCGACTGACCCCGAAGGGCCGGGCCACCCGGGGCCGCATTGTGGCCGCAGCGGCTCAGCTGATGTTCGAGAAGGGCGTGGCAGGCACCAGCACCGAAGATGTGCTCAAGGCCGCACGCGTGACCAGTCCTTCGCAGCTCTACCACTACTTCGGCGACAAGCACTCGCTGGTCCAGGCCGTCATCGAGCACCAGACGGAGCATGTTCTCGGTTTCCAGCGTCCACTGCTGAGCCGGCTGGACAGTTTCGAGGCACTCGAAGCCTGGCGCGATGCCGTCGTCGATGCGCAGCGCGCCATCGGATGCCAGGGCGGCTGCCCTATCGGCTCCCTGTCCGCGGAACTGTCCGACCATGACCCGAGGGCCCGTGCGGGGCTCGCCGCGGCCTACGGTCAGTGGGAGGACGCCCTTTGCGAGGGCCTGCGGGCGATGCAGGAACGGGGAGAGCTTGGGCAGGAGGAGGATCCGGAATACTTGGCACTCGCCCTGCTCACGGCCCTGCAGGGCGGCCTGATCATGAATCAGGCCAGGCGCGACACGGTCGCCCTCGAAACCGTACTGAACGCCATGATCGAGCGGATTCACTGCCACGCCCTCGTGTGAGAGCACGCCGGGGCCGCACGCCGCACGCCGCACGTCCGGGACGCACGGTCGCAGTGCCCCCCCCGCGACTGGACGGCTCCGGCCGTCAGGGGGTGCGCGGCGATCCTGGCGCCGTCGACGAGGTCGAAGATGCCCCGGTCGGCAGGAATCCGGTCACTCCAGGACCCGCGAGGCCCACACGCGGCCCGGGCCGCGGGTGACTCGTGCGCACAACGCCGTGTCCCCCGTGCCATGTGGCCCCGCTGATGCGCATGGGCTCTGTACCGCGCTCTCCCGGGGGTGGGCCCGGTGGCGGGTCGACCCGCCACGCGGGTCGTGGGCACGCTCCGTGAGGGAGGGAGCGGTGTGCGCCCGTCCGCCACGCCGCGACCTGCGCGATCATTGAACGATGACTGACACGCACCAAAGCCGCCTGCGGGATTTCGGCCACCGGATCGGCCGTCTGGAGCCGGGTGGCCGCAACGCGATCACGGACGTGGCCGGGCTCCTGGTGGGCCAGAGCACCGTCGTCGACGACGCGCAGGGCATCTACTCGGGTGTCACCGCCATCGTGCCGACCGCTCTCACCGAACGCGGAGCCCGCAGCCTCCCCGCCGGGCTCCACGTCGGCAACGGCTACGGGAAGTTCGTCGGTGCCACCCAGGTCATGGAGCTCGGCGAGCTGGAGACCCCTGTCCTGCTGACGGCCACTCTCTCCACCTTCCGCGTCGCCGACGCCCTGCTCACCTGGCTGCTCGACCGGGCGCACGAGCCGCTCGTGTCGGTGAACCCGGTGGTCGGCGAGGTCAACAACGGCTGGCTCTCGACAGGGGACCCGCGCCCCGTCACCGCCGCCCACGTGCACGCCGCACTCGACGGAGCCGGCGACGCGGTGGAGATGGGCAACGTCGGCGGCGGTACGGGAGCCTGCGCCCTGGGTTTCAAGGCGGGCATCGGCACCGCTTCGCGCCGCGTGGAACTGTCCGGCCGCGCGGCCACGGTCGGTGTGCTCGTCCAGGCGAACATGGGCGGCGACCTTCGCCTTCCCTGGGGCACCGTCACCCCCGAGAGCCTGGGAGCACGCAGGGCAGGACCCTCCTCCCAGCGCGGGTCGTGTGTCGTCGTGCTGGCGCTCGACATCCCCTGCAGCGGCCTGCAACTCTCCCGGATCGCGACCCGGGGCGTCCTTGCCCTCGGCCGTGTCGGCGCCTCCTACAGCCACGGCAGCGGCGACTACGGTCTGGCCTTCTCCTCCGTCCCCTCCGACAGTCCCAGGACACTGACGCCGGCGGAGCTGGACACCGTGTTCGCGGCCGCCCTGGAATCGACGGAGGAAGCGGTCATCGACGCCCTGCTGGCCGCACGCACCATTCGGACTCCGGCGGGCCGCGAGGCCGTCGCCCTCCCGCACGAGGCGCTCCGGCCGTGAGGCGGTACGGCGCCCCCGCCCGTTCGGTGTGCCGCGCACCCTTCGAGACACACTGACGGTGCCCCAGCCGGGGCCGGTCCGGCGACTGCCGGTCCGGCCCCGCTTTCGTGCCGCACCGGGGCTTGACCCCGCCCCGTCGCGCTCATACAGTTCCCCCAGCCCACCAGGTATATCGATTAACCATCCATCATCCTTTCCACCACCCAGGTTGGAGGCAGTCAGTCGTGCGCTCATCGTTGAGTCGGCGACGGGTTCTCGCCGCGGGAGCCGGCATGGCCGCCGGCGGCGCGTCCTTCGGGCTTTCCGGCTGCGGGCTCGTGGACGGGGCGGAGGCGGACCCGGACACCATCGTCGTCCACACCCAACTCGGCACCACCGCCCCCGGATCAGCCACCTATCTCGCCGTCGTCAAACGGTTCGAGAAGGAGAACCCCGGGCTGCGGATCAAGAACCTGATCAACGGCGACGACCTGCCGCAGGTGTACGAGACCTCCCGGCTGGCCCGCAAGGAAGCCGACGTCGTCATGGTCAACCTGTACGACAAGACGCTGGCGTGGACCGGCGTCGATGCCACTGTCGACGTGAAGCCGTACCTCGACGACTGGGGACTGCGCGAGCGCATCGTGCCCGAGGCGCTGGCCGCGTGGACGGACACCGAGGGGCGGCTGCGCGCCTTCCCCTACTTCGCCACCAACTGGCCCGTCGCCTACAACACCGCGCTTCTCGGCGCCGCGGGCGTCGGCGATGTGCCCACGACGGGGGACGCCCTGATCCGGGCCGCGCGCAAGCTGCGGGCCAAGGGCGTCAGCCCCGTCACCGTCGGCGGCGAGGACTGGACCGGGCAGAAGCTCCTCGCCCAGATCATCCAGACCTGTCTGACCGCGGACGAGGCGATCCACGCCTACAGCACCGGCGACTTCGGCAGCCGCGGCGCACGTGAGGGCATCGACTACTTCGTCGCGCTGCGCGACGCCGGGGTGTTCGCCGACAAGGCGCAGGGGCTCACCTCCGACCTCATGTTCACGCAGTACAACACCGGCAGGGCGGCCGCCGAGTCCGCCCAGTCGTCGGCGCTCGCGCAGGTCCCCGACAAGGTCGCCCGGCACACCGTCGTCGGCGGCTGGCCCCTCGCACCGCACGCGGCGCACCCCAAGCCGACCATCCTGCGCGCCTTCACCCTGCTCGCACTCTGGATCAGCCCCAACGGGACGAAGAAGCTGTCCGCCGTCGAGAAGTTCATACGGTTCATGTACCGGCCGGACATCGTCTCCCGCTTCATCCGGGAGTCGGGCCGCGACATGGCTGTCAAATCGGACACCGTCACCACGCAGTTCCCTCTCGTCGGCGCCGCGCAGCGGCTCGGCGACACCGTGAGCCAGGTGGTACTGCCGGACGTCTACGTCCCCCCGGCGGCCAACCAGCCGCTGATATCGGCGACCAGCGTCGCCTTCACGCCGGGAACCAGCGCCGCAAAGGTGCGTGCCGGACTCGAGAACGCCTACCGCGGTGCCTGACGCGGCCCACCGAGCGATACTGGGGAGTTGGAAGTGACCACGCTTTCCTCGACACCGGCCCCGGCCGGTGCGTCCCGCCGGGCGCCCGGCCCGGCACCCGCCGCGGGCAGGCCGCGGCGCCGCCAGGGCGGGACGATCCTCGCCGTGCCGGCGCTGGCCTGGTACCTGATCTTCATGATCGGGCCGATGGCGGCCATCTTCGTCATCGCCGCCCTGCGCTGGCCCGGCATGCTGCAACCGGTGTCCTTCGCCGGGCTCTCCAACGTGCGCACGGTCTTCACCGACCCGGTCTTCTGGGACTCGGTGCGCAATACCGCGGTGCAACTCGCCATCGCGATACCGGTGATGATCGCCTGCTCGTACATGCTGGGCTACTACGTCGTCCAGCGGCCTCGCGGCCACCGGGTGCTGCGGTACCTGCTCTTCATCCCCGGTCTGATCTCCGCCTCCGCCAAGGCGATGGTGTTCTACGCGGTGCTCTCGCCCCAGGGCCTGCTCAACGGCGGCCTCCAGGCCGTCGGTCTCGGCTCGTGGGCCACCGCATGGCTGGCCTCACCCTCCACCGCGCTGTACTGCCTGGTGCTGCTCGACGTGTGGAGCGGCATCGGCTTCACCGCCGTACTGTTCGCCGCCCGCCTCGGCAGTGTGCCCGAGGAGCTGGGCGAGGCCGCACAGCTCGACGGCGCAGGGCACTGGCAGACCATGTGGCGCGTCCACTTCCCCGTGATCCGCGACTACGTCGGCGTCGTGACGATGCTCCAGTTCCTGTGGACCCTCTTCGGCTCCGCGCAGAACGTGCTGCTGCTCACGCAGGGCGGGCCGGGCAGTTCGTCGACGACGCTGTCGTTCCTCGTCTACCAGAAGGCGTTCATCGCGGCCGACCTCGGCTACAGCCAGACCGTCGGGGTGGTCCTCTTCCTCGTGGGGCTGGTGGGCCTACTCGTCATCCGCCGCGTCTTCCGCCAGAACTACTGATCGGAGCGGTCACGTGAAACACGGAAAGTCCTGGCTGCCCGCGCACGTACTCGCCTGGGGCTACGCCCTGCTGCTCCTCGCGCCCATCTACTACCTGATCGTCTCGGCGTTCAAGACCAACGACCAGATCTTCGCCACGCCGTTCTCGCTGCCCAGCTCGCTGTCGTTCAACAACTTCAGCCACTCGTTCGAAACCGCACACCTGGGCCCGGCCGTCATCAACTCGGTGCTCGTCACCGGCTTGGCGCTGCTGCTCACCCTCGTACTGGCCATTCCCGCGGCGTTCGCCGTCGCACGCGCCTCCGGGCGGATCGGCGCACTGGTGGAGCGGGTGTTCTCGCTCGGGTTCCTCATCCCGACCTTCGCCGCGCTCTTCCCGACCTTCCTGCTGTCCGCCGCCACCGGCCTGTTCCACACCAGGCTGTTCATGGTGCTGTTCCTGCCGGCCACGGCGATGCCGCTCTCGGTGGTGATCCTGGTGCAGTTCATGCGCACCATCCCGCGGGAGATGGAGGAGGCCGCCCGCCTGGACGGCGCCTCCACCTACACGGTGCTGCGCCACGTCTACATGCCGATGTGCCTGCCGGGCATCGCCACCGTCCTGCTGCTGAACTTCCTCAACTTCTGGAACGAGTACCTGTACTCACTCGTCATCATCGGCCCCGACTCCTCCCAGCGCACCGTGCAGGTGGCGCTGCCCACCCTGCGCGCGCTGACCGGCACCGACTACGGCGTCCTCACGGCGGGCACGATCCTGACGCTGGTGCCCGTCTGGGTGGTCTATACGCTGCTCCAGAAGCGCATGCAGCAGGCGCTGGTCAGTGGGGCGGTGAAGATGTGAGCGGGCGCACGCCGGACGCACCTCGGCAGCAGGCCGGCGGGCGTCCCACCATCAAGGCGGTGGCGGCGGCGGCCGGGGTCTCCACCGCGGCGGTCTCGCAGGCGGTCAACGGCACGGGCCGCATCTCCGAGGCGACGCGCCGCCGTGTCCTCGCGGCCGCCAAGGACCTCGGCTGGTCGCCGAACGCCTCGGCGTCAGCGCTGCGCAGCGCACGCACCAGGACCCTCGCACTTGTGGTGCGCCGCCCGACCGACGTGCTCGGCGCAGACCCCCACTTCAGCGAGCTCATCACCGGCCTCGAGGGCGAGCTCGCCCCGCTCGGGTACGGCCTCCTGCTCCACCTCGTCGCCGGCCTCGAACAGGAACGCGCCCTGTACGAGCGGCTGGTGGCGGAGGGCAGGGCCGACGGCGCGGTCCTCACCGACGCGCGCGCCGACGACCCGAGGCCCGCCCTGCTGCGCGGCCTCGGCCTGCCCGCTGTGCTGCTCGGCGGGGCCGACGCGGGCAGCGGGGTGCCCTGCGTGGGGCTGCGGCAGCAGGGGGCGGGACTGCGGGAGGCGGTGGAACACCTGCTGCTGCTCGGCCACCGCCGCATCGCCTACGTCACCGGGCCCGCCGAGCTGCGCCACACCGCGGTGCGGCTCGCGGCGTTCCGTGAGGCGCTCGCGGGCGCGCGCCTCACGCCGGCCGCCGTGGTGGAGACCGACTTCTCCGAGTCCGCCGCGCTCGCGGCGACGGAAGGCCTGCTCGCCCTGCCGGAACGGCCCACCGCCGTGGTGTACGCCAACGACTCCATGGCCGTGTGCGGCATCGGCGCCGCGCTGCGCGCCGGCCTGTCGGTGCCCGGCGACCTGTCCGTCGTCGGCTACGACAACCTGCCGCTCGGGCGCTGGATGTACCCACGGCTGACCACCGTCGACCAGCAGGTGCAGAAGGTCGGCGCGGTTGCCGCGCGCACCCTGCTCGCCGAGTGCGGGGAGGACATCGACGTCCCCCCGCTGGACGAGCGGCCCCGGCTGGTCGTACGGGAGTCCACGGGCGCGGCAGCCCGGCGCTGAAGCCGCCTCGGCCGGCCCCGTTTCGCGCTTGCCCGCGCGCCCGCGCCCACGTCACCCCGCCCCCCACACCGAAACGACCAAGAGAGACCATGAAACGCCACAGTGCACAGCTCGCCCACGACGCCCCCGTCCTGCCCTGGCTCGGCGCCAACTTCTGGTCGCGCACCGGCGGCCCCCTGATGTGGCGCACCTACGACCCGGCAGTCGTCCGCGAGGAGCTGGCGGTGCTGCGCGACCACGGCCTGAACATGACCCGCTCGTTCTTCTACTGGCCCGACTTCCACCCCGAGCCCGGCCGGATCGACGACGAACTGTGCGAGCGGTTCGCGGACTTCCTCGACGCACACACCGAACTCGGCATGGGCACCGTGCCCACGTTCATCGTGGGCCACATGTCGGGCGAGAACTGGGACCCGGCCTGGCGCGGCGGCCGCGACCTGTACGAGGACGTGTGGATGGTGGGCCGCCAGGCCTGGTTCGTCCACTCCATGACCCGGCGGTTCAAGGACCATCCGGCCGTCACCGGCTGGCTGATCACCAATGAGATGCCCGGCTACGGACGTGTCCACCAGCTCGACCCGCCCTCCAGCGATGTCGTCACGGCCTGGGCGCAGACGATGTGCCACGCGGTGCGCGCCGCGGGTGCCACCCAGCCCGTCTCCCTGGGCGACGGGGCCTGGGGCATCGAGGTGACCGGCCGCGACAACGGTTTCTCGCTGCGCGAGACCGCCGAGTACGTGGACTTCGTCGGGCCGCACGTCTACCGCTCTGACACCGACCGGGTGCGGCAGCACTACAGGGCCGCCTTCGAGTGCGAACTCGCCTCGGTCACCGGGCTGCCGGTCGTGCTGGAGGAGTTCGGACTCTCCACCGACACCGTCTCCGCGGAAGCTGCCGCGATCTACTACCGGCAGACCCTGCACAACTCCCTGCTCGGCGGCGCCACCGGCTGGATGGCCTGGAACAACACCGACTACGACGCCCTGTGGGAACAGCCGCCCTACGACCATCACCCGTTCGAGATGCACTTCGGCATCACCGACGGGCAGGGCGCGCCGAAGCCTCCCCTGCGGGAACTCGCCGCGTTCGCCGAAATCCTGGAGGCCACGGACTTCGCCCGCTGCCGCCGCACCGACGCCGACGCGGCCCTCGTCGTGCCCGCTTTCCTGGAACGCGGCTATCCGTACAGCAGGCCGGCCGACCGCCCCCTCATCTTCACCTCGCTCCACCAGGGTTACGTGGCCGCGCGCGCCGCCGACCTGCCGGTCGCGCCGGCCCGCGAGGCGGACGGCCTGCCCGGCACCGCCCGGCTCTACCTGCTGCCTTCCACGCGGCAGTTCACCACCCGCACGCGCCGGGAGCTGGAACGCAGGGCGAGGGACGGGGCGACGGTGTACCTGTCGTTCTGCTCGGGAGAGCACCCGGTCACACGCGGCCCGTGGTTCGACGGGCTGGACGCGCTGTTCGGTGTGGAACACCAACTCACCTACGGGGTCGCCGAACCCATCGAGGACGACGTCCTGGAGATGACGTTCACGGAGAACTTCGGCGGCATCGAGGCCGGCCGCACCCTGACGTTCCGCGTGGCGGGCAACGAGGACAGCCGCGCCTACCTGCCCGTGGTGCCGCGCGGCGCCCGCGTGATCGCCACCGACGCGCACGGCAGGCCGGCGCTGCTGTGCCACACCACGGGCCGGGGCCGCACCGTGCTCGCGACCTACCCCCTCGAACACATGGCGGCGCGCAGCGCCCGCGTCAACCCGGAGCAGACCCATCTGCTGTACGCGGCACTGGCCGAGGTGGCGGGTGTTTCGCGACCGGTGACCGTGGACTCGCCCCACGTCGCCGCCGACACCCTGGAGCACGAGGACGGCCGCCGCTTCGTCTGGCTGGTCAGCCAGAGCGACGAGGAGCTGACGGTGCGGCCCGAGTCCGCGGGGCCGCTTCGTGAGCTGCGGGGCGGCGACGCGGTGGACACGGTGACGCTGGCCCCGTTCGGTGTCCGCGTCCTGGAACTCGGCCCGCGCCGGGAGGAGTCGTGAGCGGCAGGGACACGGCCGAACCGCCGCTCTACCGTGACCCGTCGGCGTCCGTCGCGGATCGGGTCGCCGACCTGCTCGGCCGGATGACGCTCGCCGAGAAGGCGGGACAGGTCAACCAGCGCATGTACGGCTGGCACGCCTACGAACGCACCCCGTCCGGGTTCAGGCTCACCGACGCCTTCCGCGCCGAGGTGGACGCGTTCGGCGGCATGGGCGCGCTCTACGGGCTGCAGCGTGCCGACCCCTGGTCGGGCGTGACGTTCGCCGACGGTGTGCGCGCCGAGGACGCGGCGGAACTCGCCGCCGCCGTGCAGCGCCACGTCGCGGGGAACACCAGGCTCGGCATCCCCGTGCTGATGGTGGAGGAGGTGCCGCACGGCCATCAGGCGCTCGACGGCACCGTCCTGCCGGTGAACCTGGCGGTGGGGGCGAGCTGGGACCCCGCGCTGTACGAGGAGGCAGCCCACGCGTGCGCCGCCCAACTGCGCGCCAGGGGCGGGCATGTGGCGCTGGTGTCGGCCCTTGACCTGGTGCGTGACCCCCGCTGGGGACGCACCGAGGAGTGCTTCGGCGAGGACCCGTACCTGGCCGCCCGGTTCACCGAGGCCCTCGTGCGCGGCATGCAGGGCGACGTGCGAGGCGGGAACGGGCGCGGGGAAGGGGACGGGCGCGGGGACGGGACGCCGTTCGCGCCCGACCGCGCCGCTGTCGTCCTCAAGCACTTCGCGGGCCAGGGCTCCACCGTCGGCGGACGCAACAGCCCCGCCACCGAGCTCGGCGCACGCGAACTCCACGAGATCCACCTGCCCGCCGCGCGGGCCGGGGTGCGCGCGGGCGCCGCGGGGCTGATGGCCGCCTACAACGAGTTCGACGGGCTGCCGTGCGCGGCCTCACGTCCCCTGCTGACGGAACTGCTGCGCGAACGCTGGAAGTTCGACGGCATCGTGATGGCCGACGGTCGGGCCGTCGACCGGCTGGTGCGGCTCGCCGGGGACGAGGCGTCGGCCGCGGCGCTCGCCCTTGAGGCCGGCACCGACATGGGCCTGTGGGACGACTGCTTCCCCCGGCTCGTGGAGGCGGTGGAACGCGGCCTCGTCGCCGAGGACGTCCTCGACACGGCCGTCGCGCGCGTCCTGACGCTCAAGTTCCGGCTCGGCCTCTTCGACGGCCACGCCACCACCGCGACCACCACAACGGAGACGCCGGGGGGCGTTCCCACCGCACGCGCGAGGGAGGCGAGCGAGGCGCTGGCCCGTGCCTGCGTCGTCCTGCTGGAGCACGACGAAAGCACACTGCCGTTCGGCGACCGCATGCGGTCGCTCGCCGTCCTCGGACCCAACGCAGACTCGGTGCCCCAGCAGATCGGCGACTACACCGCGCCGCAGCCGCCGGGCTCCGGCACCACCGTCCTCGAAGGCATCCGCGCGGCCGCGCCCGCCGGGGTCCGCGTCACGTACGGGCGGGGCAGCGGACTCGTCAGCGACGACGACTCCGCGCTGCCCGAGGCGGTACGCCTCGCCGCCGAGGCGGACGCGGCGGTGCTGGTGCTCGGCGGGTCGAGCGCACGCGAGCCGGACACCCGCTTCGAGGACAACGGCGCCGCGGTCGTCGGTTCGGCGCGCCCGGCCGGCATGACGAGCGGCGAGGGGGTCGACCTGGCCGACCTGGCGCTGCCGGCCGGCCAGCGTGCGCTGCTCGACGCCGTCGCCGCCACCGGGACACCCGTGGTCGTCGTCCTGGTCCAGGGCCGCCCGCACGCCCTCGACGACCTGTCCGGCCGGGTCGGCGCACTGCTCAGCGCCTGGTATCCGGGGCCGTGGGGAGGCGCGGCGGTCGGCGAGATCCTGTTCGGGCGCGTGGCGCCGTCCGGCAGGCTGCCGGTGTCCGTGCCGCGCTCGGCGGCCGCGCTCCCCGTCCACTACAACGCCAAGGACCACGGCTACCGGGGCTACGTGGACCAGCCGGCCACGGCACGCTACCCGTTCGGGCACGGGCTCTCGTACACCACCGTCGAGTACGGGGAGCCCCGGCTGTCCCGGGAGCGGGTGACGACGGGCGACCCGGTGACCGAGTGCACGGTCCGGGTCGCCAATACGGGTGGGCGCGCGGTGCGGGAGACGGTGCAGCTGTACATCCGCCGCCTGAGCGGCGGTACGTCGTGGCCCCGGGTACGGGAGCTGCGCGACTTCCTGGGCGCCGAGCTCGCCCCCGGCGAACACACCGACGTGGTCTTCCGGGTCGACGCGCACACCTTGGAGTCCGTCACCCGCGGGCTGGAACGGGAGGTGGAAGCGGGAGAGGTGGAGATCGAGGTGGGCTCCTGTGCTGCCACTGCCCGGGGAGTGCGGCTGGTGGTGGAGCCGGCCTGAGTACGGCCCCCGGATAGACTCGTGCGCATGGCTCGATCGTCCCGTGGTGAGGGGAACCCCGGGATGTGGCTGCGCGAGGCCGGCACCGAGGTGCGCCGGGTTGCCGCGCTTGCGCAGCAGGCGGCGGCGCCCTTCGCCATCACCGCCGGGTTCCGCATTCCGCGCGTGCCCACCGAGTGGGCACCGCACTCGCATCCGTCGCACGAGCTCGTCTGGGTACGGGGCGGAACGCTGACGTCCCGCGTGGGCAACCGCGTCTTCACCGTCTCCGAGGGGCACGGGCTGTGGATGCCCGCCGGTGTGGTGCACGGGGGACGGGCCACGGCCGGCGCGCGGTTCCACGACGCCGTCTTCGCCCCCGACCGCACGCCGGTCGACTTCGGGGAACCGAGAACGATCGCGATGACACCGTTGCTCGAAGCGCTGCTGACCCACCTGTCCCGCACGGATCTCGACGCGGCCGCCAGGGCGCGGGCGGAGTCGGTCGTGTTCGACGTACTGCGGCCGTCCGAGCGCCAGTTCGCGCTGCGGCTGCCCGACGACACGCGGATCGACGCGATCGCCGAGGCCCTGCTCGACGATCCGGCCGACGGCCGCTCGCTGGAGGAGTGGGCGCTGCGGCTGGGGATCAGCGAGCGCACGGTCACCCGCGCGTTCCGGCACGCGACGGGTCTCTCCTTCGCGCAGTGGCGGCAGATGCTGCGCGTGCACCGGGCACTGACCCTCCTGTCGCAGGGCTTCGATGTGATGACGGTCTCCGAGACCCTCGGGTATGCGCAGCCCAGCTCCTTCATCGCCGCCTTCCGCCGGATCATGGGAACCACGCCCGGCGCCTTCTTCGACGCGGCCGGCGGGTCCTCGGGTGATGTCCGGAATCCCGTACCGGATGTCCAGAACTCCTGATTGTCGGCCTGGCGAGCGGACTATAACCTGCTCGAAGTTAGGTAACCCTTAGTTGGTGCTCGACGTGAACGGCCCTGCCCGTTCGCGGTCGAGTGCGCGGTCCGGCCGGTGACGGCCGGCCGGAGGGGTGCCGCTGGTCCTCGCCCCTCCGACCCTCCGGACTCGTCGATGTTCACACGCCCCTTCCGGCACGCCGGCCGCCCGGCTGCCCGCACCGCCGCATCGGTGTCCGCACTGCGCGGGCACGACCTGGTACTGCGGTACGACGGCACACCGGTCGTCCACGGCGTCTCGATCGACCTGGCACCCGGCCGCGCGACCGCCCTGGTGGGGCCCAACGGCAGCGGGAAGTCCACGCTGCTGCGGGCGCTGTCCCGGCTGCACCGGGTGGACGGCGGCCGGGTGACGCTCGGGGCCGACGACGGACTCCCGGAGCGCGACGCGGCGCTGCTCAGCGCCCGCGGGTTCGCCCGTGAGGTCACGCTCTTCTCCCAGTCGAGGCCCGCGCCCCAGGGGTTGACGGTCACGGAGGTCGTGGCCTTCGGACGCCACCCCTACCGCCGGGGCTTCGGCGGACTCGGCGACGAGGACAGGACCGCCATCGAGCGCGCCATGGGGGTCACCGGCGTAACGGACATGGCCGGACGGCCGGTCGGGGAACTGTCCGGCGGCGAGATGCAGCGCGTCTGGCTCGCGGCGTGCCTGGCCCAGGACACCGGCGTCGTGCTGCTGGACGAACCGACCAACCACCTCGACCTGCGCTACCAGGTCGAGACGCTCGACCTGGTGCGCGACCTCGTGGAGGAGCACGGCATCGCGGTCGGGATCGTGCTGCACGACCTCGACCAGGCGTCACGCGTCGCGGACACGCTGGTCCTGATGCGCTCGGGCCGGGTGCACGCGGCGGGCCCACCCGCCGACGTCCTCACTGCCGGGAACATCGGCGAGGTCTACGACATCCGGGTCGAGGTCGGCACGGACCCCCGCACCGGCCGTCTCCGCATCGACCCCGTCGGGCGCCACCCCGCCTGAGGCGGGGCTCCCGCTCCACAACACACCGCACACATCACACGTACCGCAAGAAAGAAGCCCCCTCATGAACCGTGCCCGTCGCCTGGCGGCGTCAGCCGCCACAGGGCTCGCCCTCCTCGCCGCAACGGCCTGCGGCACGACCGACGTCGGCAAGACGGAGGCCGGCGGCGGCGCGAGCGCGTCGCCCGCGTCGAAGGACTGCGCCTCGGACACCACGACCACCTCCACCGAGCCCGTCTCCTTCAAGGACGGCGTGGGCCGTCAGGTGAAGCTCGCCAAGCCCGCCAAACGCATCGCGGTCCTGGAGTGGCAGCAGGTCGAGGACGCGCTGACCCTGTGCGTCACCCCCACCGCGGTCGCGGACGCGAAGGGGTACAGGACCTACGACAGTGCGGAGAAGCTGCCCAGCGGTGTGACGAACATCGGCACCCGCGAGGAGCCCGACCTCGACACCCTCTACGCGTCGAAGCCCGACCTCATCGTCGTGGAGGCGTTCCACGCCGACGACGAGACCATCAAGAAGCTGGAGAAGCGCGGCGTCCCCGTGATGGCCACCCGGGGCGCGAACCCGGACGACCCGATCGGGAACATGCGGCAGGTGTTCAGCATGATCGCCAAGGCGACGGGCCGCACCGAGCGGGCCGGCCAGGTGCTGAAGGAGTTCGACCAGCACCTGGCAGAGGCCAAGCGGAAGGTCGCCGACGCCGCCCTGCCGACGAAGCGCTTCCTGTTCTTCGACGGATGGCTGCAGGGCGGCAACCTCACCATCCGCCCCTACAGCGACGGCGCCCTGTTCACGGAGATAGGCAGGCAACTCGGCATGAAGCCCGCGTGGACCGACGCCGTCAACAAGGACCACGGGCACGGCGGCGTCGACCCCTCCTACGGCCTCGCCCAGACGGACGTCGAGGGACTCACCGCCGTGGGTGACGCCAACCTCTTCTACGCCAACGACGACGGAGCCGGAGGCTACGTCAAGGCACTGGAGAAGAACCCCATCTGGCGTGACCTCCCGGCCGTGAAGGAGGGCCGCGCGCACTCGTTCCCCGCGGGTGTGTGGGGCGCCGGCGGGCCGCGCTCCTGCGAGCAGGCCATCGACGCGTACGCCGACGTTCTCGACAAGAAGTGAACAAGTGAGCACACCGCGGACGCCCGCACGCGGCGGCGGCCCCACCGGAGCGGCCGTGCTCGCGGCGCTCCTCGCCGTCACGGCCCTGGTGGGCATGTGGCATCTGACGCAGGGGACTTCGGACGTCGGCGTCGGCGACCTCGTACGGTACCTGGCCGGGGAAGGACAGCACGGTGGCGCGCCGGTCGGTGAGATCCTCACAGGCTCGCGCCTGCCGCGCCTGCTGGCCGGTGTGGCGGTCGGCTTCGCACTCGGCGCCGCCGGGGCGCTCCTCCAGTCCGTCACGCACAACGCACTCGCCTCGCCCGACACCCTCGCGGTCACGGCCGGGGCCTATTTCACCCTCACCCTCGTCGCGGCGTTCGGCCTCACCGTCCCGCTGTGGGCGTCGGGCGCCGTCGCGTTCGCCGGCGGCCTCGCCGCGGCGGCCCTCGTGCTGCTCCTCGCGGGCCGGGCGGCGAGCACCGCGGGCACCCGCCTCGTCCTCGCCGGATCGGCGACGGCGATGGCGCTCGACGCGGCGACCGGTGCGCTCCTCATCCTGTTCGACCAGAACACGACCGGCCTCTTCGCCTGGGGGAGCGGCTCCCTCGCGCAGTTGAACATCGACGCGTCGGTACGCGCCTGGCCCCTCGTGGCCGTCGTGCTGTGCCTGGCGCTCGCACTGTCGCGGCGGCTGGACGTGATGGCCCTCGGCGACGACACCGCGTCCACCCTCGGCGTGCCGATCCGCGCCACCCGGGTGACCGCCGTGCTCTGCGCGGTGCTGCTGACGAGCACGGCGGTGACACTCGCGGGACCGATCTCGTTCGTCGGCCTCGGCGCCCCCGTCCTGATCCGCCTGATCGCGGGGCGGGTCCGGGCGCTGCGCCGGCATCTCTACTCGGTGCCCGCCACCGGTCTTGCCGGCGCGCTGCTCATCCTGCTCGCGGACGCGGTCCTGCGTGCGGTGCAGGGCGCGGACGGCGCCGCCGCCATCCCCACGGGCGTGCCGACCGCCCTGCTCGGCTCCGTCGTGATCGTGGTCCTCGCGCTGCGCCTGCGCGACACGGGCCAGGCCCGGCGGCCCGCGCACGCCCGGGTCGCCGCACGGTCGCGCCGCGCGTTCGTCCTCGTGGTGCTCGGCTCGGTGGCACTGCTGGCAGCGGTGGCCTTCGTGGCGGTCCTCGCGGGGAGTCTCTGGCTGCGGACAGGGGACGTCGCGCTCTGGGCCAGGGGCGGCGCGCCCGGCCTGATCGGCCAGGCGCTCGACGACCGGGTCCCGCGCGTGATCGCCGCGGTTCTCGCCGGCGCCGCGCTCGGACTGGCCGGATGCGTCGTGCAGGGCGCCGTGCGCAACCCTCTCGCCGAGCCCGGGGTGCTCGGCATCACGGCGGGTGCCGGGCTCGGCGCGGTGAGCGTCGTCACGTCGGGGCTGCCGGGCGGACGGCCCGTGCTCATCGCGGTGGCGGTCGCGGCGGGCCTCGCCACGTTCGGGGTGATCGCCCTGCTGTCCTGGCGCGGCGGCTTCCTGCCCGACCGGTTCGTGCTGGTCGGCATCGGCTGCGGGTACGGACTGACCTCCGTCACCACCTTCCTGCTGCTGCACGCCGACCCGTACAACACACCCCGCATCTTCACCTGGCTCTCCGGCACGACCTACGGCCGCACGCTGTCCGACGCCGTGCCGGTCGCGGTGGCGCTGGCGCTCGCGCTTCCCGCGCTGCTCGCCATGCGCGGACGGCTCGATCTGCTCGCCGTCGACGAGGACACCCCGCGCATCGTCGGCGTCAAGGTCGAACGCACGCGCTTCGCCGCCCTGGCCATCGCCGCGGTGCTCGCGGCGCTCAGCGTGATCGCCGTCGGCGTCGTCGGCTTCGTGGGGCTCGTGGCCCCGCACCTCGCGCGTTCGCTGGTGGGCGCACGGCACGGCCGTGCGATCCCGGTCGCGATGGTGCTGGGCGCGGTGCTGGTCTGCGTGGCCGACGCCCTGGGCCGCACGGTCGCCGCACCCGCCCAGGTGCCCGCCGGGCTCATGATCGCGCTGGTCGGCGCGCCGTACTTCGTGTGGGTGCTCCGGCGTTCCCGCGTGTGACGCCGAGCCGCGCCCGCCCCCGTCCGGCTTCCGTACCCTGGCAGCATGCGCATACGCCCGACTCTGAGCTGGACCCCCGCCGAGGACCTGCCGCCGGGCACCACCGATCTCACGCCGGTCGTCGACGCGCTGACCGCGGGCGGCGTGCTGGTACTCAGCGGTGCCGGCATCTCCACCGAGTCGGGCATCCCCGACTACCGGGGCGACGGCGGGAGCCTGAGCCGGCACACGCCGATGACGTACCAGGCCTTCACGGCGACCTCAGGGGCCAGGCGCCGGTACTGGGCGCGCAGCCACCTCGGGCGGCGCTCCTTCGTCCGCGCCCGCCCCAACGCCGGGCACCGGGCCGTGGCCGCGTTCGCACGGCACGGCGCGCTCTCGGGGGTGATCACCCAGAACGTCGACGGCCTGCACCAGGCGGCCGGCAGCGAAGGCGTCGTGGAACTCCACGGGAGTCTCGACCGGGTGCTCTGCCTCACCTGCGGAGCGTTCAGCGCCCGCGGTGAACTCGCCGGGCGACTGGAGCGGGCCAACGTGGGTTTCGAGCCGGTCGCCGCCGGGATCAACCCGGACGGGGACGCCGACCTGACCGACGAGCAGGTCGTGGGCTTCCGCGTGGTGCCGTGCCTCGACTGCGGGGGTGTCCTCAAGCCGGACGTCGTGTTCTTCGGGGAGACGGTTCCGCCCGCGCGCGTCGAGCACTGCCGTGAGCTGGTCCGCCGGGCGACGTCGCTGCTGGTGCTCGGGTCGTCGTTGACGGTGATGTCCGGATTCCGGTTCGTGCGCCAGGCGGCCGAGGCCGGGAAGCCGGTGCTGATCGTCAACCGGGATCCGACCAGGGGCGATCCGCATGCCGTCACCCGGGTCGCGCTGCCCCTGGGCACGGCGCTGACCACGGTGGCGGATCGGCTGGGCATCGTGCTCGACGCCGGGCCCGCTGAGGTCGCATGACCTAGGAGATGCCCCGCTCGCCCAGCCGGTCCCAGAAGTGCTGCTGGATGTCCGCCAGGTAGGCGGCGCCCGCACGCCCGGCGTTGTGCGAGCTGCTGCCCTCGCCCCAGTTCGTGCTGGCCGCCATCAGGGCCTGGTACCCCTTGTGGACGTGCGCCAGCGCGTCCTGTACATCCCGTTTGGGCAGGCCGACCGTCTCCCGCACCGGGCCGACGTAGCCCTGCCAGCGGGTCGTGGCGGCGCTGACCAGCATCTCGGTCAGCCGCGGTGCACGGCCGGTGAAGCTGATCAGCGAGGACAGCGGCAGCGCCAGCGCGTCGGCCAGCTCCGCCGCCTGCCGGTCGTTGCCCTCCCACCGGCCGTCGTTCTCGGCGCGCTGGTAGACGGCGACGTCCATGCCGATGGCCATGGCGAGGTCGACGACGCCGATGCCGCGCGCGAGGCGGTACTCGCGCAGCGTACGAGGGGCGCCGAGCAATTCGCCCGGCGCGCACCACAACGCGCCCGCCAGAGCGGTCAGTTCCTTCTCGGTGGGACGATCGCGACCCTGCTCCCACGCGATGACGGTCGCGGTGGGGACCTGAACGCCGTATGCGGCCCGCAGGGCGTGGGCGACGTGGGCAGGGGTCATGCCGAGCGCTTCGCGCATGCGCCGCGCGGCCCCGGCGTCGAAGGGCGGCCCGCCCGCCGTTCCTGCCGTCGTGTTCACGGGCACACCGTAAGTGACGCGCACGCGCCGCGCCTACAGTGCGGAACGCCAAGACTCGCCCGGAGTGCCGTGGAGCAACTCCGTAGGAACGTACGGGGGAGCCGGTGGGCGGTCCGGAACGTATCGCCGCCTGGACCGCCCACCATCGTCCTGAGCGCCGCCAAGCGTTCAGGAGTTGCACGAACTGCTGAGGAGTGACTATTAGTGGGAGCGCTCCCATAATGAGCAGCATGTCAGGAGCCCGTCAAGTGCCCGTCGGCCCGCGAACGATGGATTCGAGGCAAAGTCGGCCGAAGTGCCGTGCCCTCTGTTCATCGCTGCCGCCGAGCGCTACCTTCACTCGCACCAGTGGGAGCGATTCCATCGGACGGCGCGTCCGCCAAGACGCGAAGAGCTGTCAGGGGTCGCTCATGCGACACCTTCCGTGTTCAGGACTTTGACGCCGTCCGCAGTTCGGCCGCGCCCCTCCCGGGCGCGATCGCGCATCCGTACGTGCAGCACGTCCGTCCAACAGGAGGGAAAGCACGCTCATGAACCGCACGAGATCCGCGGTGTTCGCCGCTCTCACCCTCGTCGCCGGAAGCTCCTGCATGGCGCTCGGCGCCGCGCCCGCCGGCGCCGCTACCGCCTCGGTGCCCTGCACCGTCGACTACCAGGTCCAGAACCAGTGGTCCACCGGGTTCACCGCCGCCGTCACGGTCACCAACAACGGCTCTGCGAAGTCGAATTGGTCGCTGAAGTGGTCCTACGCAGGCGACCAGCAGGTCACCGGCGGCTGGAGCGCGCAGATCCGGCAGAGCGGCGCCGCCGTGACCGCGACCAACGAGAGCTACAACGGAGCGCTCGCCTCCGGTGGGTCGGTCGGCTTCGGTTTCCAGGGCACCTACGGCGGCACCAACGCCGTCCCCGCCACCTTCACCCTCGACGGGGTGACCTGCAACGTCGACGACGGAAGCGGCGGCGATGACGGCGGCGGTGGCGACAACGGCGGCGGTGCCACCGACCCGAGCGGCCGCGTCGACAACCCCTACGTCGACGCCAAGGTCTACGTGAACCCCGAGTGGTCCGCGCACGCCGCCGCCGAGCCGGGCGGCAGCCGCGTCTCCGGCGAGCCCACCGCCGTCTGGCTCGACAGCATCGGCACGATAGACGGCGTGAACGGCGCCATGGGGCTGCGCGACCACCTCGACACGGCCCTGACGCAGAAGGGCTCGGGCGAACTGGTCGTCCAGCTGGTCATCTACGACCTGCCGGGGCGCGACTGCGCCGCTCTCGCCTCCAACGGCGAGCTCGGGCCCACCGACATCGACGCGTACGAGACCCAGTACATCGACCCGATCGCCTCGATACTCTCCGACCCGAAATACGCCGGGCTGCGGATCTCCACCATCGTCGAGCCCGACTCCCTGCCCAACCTGGTCACCAACGCGGGTGGCACCGACACCACCACCGAGGCGTGCACGACCATGAAGGCCAACGGCAACTACGAGAAGGGCGTCAGCTACGCCCTGGAGAAGCTCGGCGCCATCCCGAACGTGTACAACTACATCGACGCCGCCCACCACGGCTGGCTCGGCTGGGACACCAACCTGGACCCGGCCGTACAGGAGTTCCACAAGGTGGCGACCACCAACGGCGCCAGTGTGGACGACGTCGCGGGCTTCATCGTCAACACCGCCAACTACAGCGCCACCACCGAGCCGTACTTCAAGGTCACCGACAGCGTGAACGGGCAGACGGTGCGCCAGTCCACGTGGGTGGACTGGAACAACTACGTGGACGAGCAGTCCTACGCCCAGGCGCTGCGCACCAAGCTCGTCTCGGCCGGCTTCGACTCCGGTACCGGCATGTTGATCGACACCTCGCGCAACGGCTGGGGCGGATCCGCACGGCCGACCGGCGCGGGCCCGCTGACCTCGGTGGACGACTACGTCAACGGCGGCCGGATCGACCGCCGCATCCACGTCGGCAACTGGTGCAACCAGAGCGGCGCGGGCCTCGGAGAGCGTCCGACCACGGCCCCGGCCGCCGGCATCGACGCCTACGTATGGGCCAAGCCCCCGGGCGAGTCGGACGGATCGAGCACCGCGATCCCCAACGACGAGGGCAAGGGCTTCGACCGGATGTGCGACCCGACGTACGGAGGCAACGCACGCAACGGCAACAACCCCACGGGCGCGCTGCCGGACGCGCCGCTGGCCGGGCACTGGTTCTCCGCCCAGTTCCAGCAGCTGATGCAGAACGCCTACCCGCCGCTGCCGTGACCGGCGGCGCGTGAACAGCCCGCCGGGGCCCGGGTGTTCGGGCCCGGGCCCCGGCGGACAGCACAAGACGCTCAGCCGTTGTGAGGAGCGGTGACGTCCAGGACCCAGGTGACACCGAACCGGTCGGTGAGCATGCCGTACAACGGCGCCCACTGAGCGGGCCCCAGCGGCCGCACGACGGCCGAGCCCTCGGCGAGCCCGTCCCACAGGGCGGCGATCTCCTCGGCGCCGTCCCCGCGTACGGAGACGAAGAACGCGTTCTCGCCCTGGGACCAGGGGAGTTGCGAGGGCACGTCGTAGGCCATGACGTGGAAGCCGTTGTCGCCGGCCACTTCCC
The DNA here is from genome assembly GCF_000721265.1 of Streptomyces sp. NRRL F-5126. GTDB lineage: Bacteria > Actinomycetota > Actinomycetes > Streptomycetales > Streptomycetaceae > Streptomyces. The sequence goes on from NZ_JOFZ01000005.1 coordinate 177,503, forward strand.
CCCACATCACCCAGTCCGCCTCGCTCTCGTCCCCCACCGCGCCCGCGTCCTTGTACGTGACCACGGCAGTGCGTCCGCCGAAGACGGACCGGTAGAACTCCAGCGCCTCGTGCGCCGTGCCCCGGAAGTTGAGATGAGTGGTGGTCGTGACGGACATGTCGGTGCTCCTCGCATCGGTGTGGCCATTCGCTCGTGTGCCACCATGGCGAATGAAGAGGACAGGTTGTGTCCTGCACTCGTGTCCTGCACGTACGACGGAAACGCGGGTCTCCTCATGCAGAAGACGTCCTCCCGGCTGCTCGCGCTGCTCTCGCTGCTGCAGACGCACCGAGAATGGCCCGGCGAGCGGCTCGCCCAGCGCCTCGATGTCACCGCGCGCACCGTGCGCCGTGACATCGACCGCCTGCGCGAGCTCGGCTACCGGATCACGGCTGTCAAGGGCCCGGCCGGCGGATACCGGCTGGACGCCGGCGCACACATGCCACCTCTGCTCTTCGACGACGATCAGGCCGTGGCCCTGGCCGTCGCGCTGGGCACCGCGGCCACCGGCGCGGCCGTGGCCGAGGACGCGGCCCGCGCCCTCGCCGCCCTCCGCCAGGTCATGCCGCCCCGCCTGCGCCACCGCATCGACTCGCTGCGCTTCACCGCCGTCCGGCCGCCCGATCCCCATGGCGGGCCCGACATCGACACCGCGACCCTGGTGGAGCTGAGCCGGGTCATCCACGCACGGGAGGAACTGCGCTTCGACTACACGTCAGGTCCCGGCGGCCCGCCCGGCGACACCCGCCGCACGCAACCCCACCATCTGGTCACCTGGTCAAGCCGCTGGTACCTCGTGGCCTGGGACCTCGACCGTGACGACTGGCGCATCTTCCGCGCCGACCGCATACGGACCCGTGTACCCACCGGCCCGCGCTTCGACCCGCGCGAACTCCCGGGCGGCGACGTCTCCGCCTTCCTGACCGGCAGGTTCCGCGGCAGCGAAGGACCTGCCGCCGACTGGCCCTGCCGGGGCGAAGTCGTCCTCCACCGTCCCGCCGCCGACGTGGCACCCTTCGTCCAGGACGGCAGCGTCGAGGTACTCGGTCCCCGCCACTGCCGGCTCACTCTCGGCTCGTGGTCATGGACCGGGCTCGCGGCCGCCGTCGGCCGCTTCGACGCCGACGTGGACGTCATCGGACCGCCCGAACTGTCCCGGGCGTGCGAGGAACTCGCCGCCCGCTACGCCCGCGCCTGCTCCCGAACCTAGGAGGCCTGAACGGGACTTGCCGGGCCCAGGCCGATCAGCAGAGCCGTGAGGACGCGGCGCAGGCGGGGTTCCGTCTCGACGAGGGCGTGGCCGAGCCGCGGGTCGCTCGTGTAGAGCTCCCGCAGGCGAGCACCGGGCGTGGCCATCTGCCACAGGGCCCCGGCCATGCCGGTCGCGGTGGCGACCGTGTCGACGGCCGGTTGCTCGCCCAGGCCGAGCAACCGGTGCAGCTCAGCGCCGATCCGCGAGACCTCCTCCAGGGTGATGAGCTTGAACGTGCGCACGGCCTCGATGGACACGTTGCGCTCCAGGTTCAGGGGCGCCTGGGCCAGCAGGTCGCAGAACAGCGGGCGCGCCGCCAGTGTGGCGGCGAAGGCGGCGGCGACCTCCGCCGGCGCGGCTTGTTCGCGCTGCCCGAGGTCCGCGCGCAGCGCGGCGGACCACTCCCGCCAGCCCTCGGCGGTGAGGTCGAGGAAGATCTGCTCCCGCGTCTCGAAGTACCGCAGCAACGCCGACTTGTGCATGCCCACCTCGGCGGCGATGTCGGTGAGCGTGACTTCCCGTATGCCGCGCCGGGCGCCGAGGGCACGGGCCGCGTCGAGGATCGAGGCCTCGCGCGCCTGCTTGGCCTGGGCGCTGCGGGCCCGCTGGAACGCGGCCTGATCAGTCATGCACGCCATGATAGGAGGATTTACCGCAACAGCGTTGCGATATTAAGGCAACAGTGTTTCACTAAATCCATGAGTGACGATATGAACAGCAAGCGGCAGGTCTGGTTCATCACCGGCTCGTCCCGCGGCCTCGGCCGTGCCCTGGCGACCGCCGCCCTGGAGGCGGGCGACCTCGTCGTGGCCACCGCGCGCCGTCCCGAAACCCTCGCCGAACCCTTCGGCGCCTACGGCGACCGCGTGTTCCCCGTAGCCCTGGACGTGACGGACCCCGAGGCGGCCCGCGCCGCGGTCGACGCGGCGGTGCGGCGCTTCGGCCGGATCGATGTGCTCGTGAACAACGCGGGGTACGCCAACGTCTCGCCGATCGAGAGCTCGGACGACGCCGACTTCCGCGCCCAGTTCGAGACGAACTTCTGGGGCGTCTACAACGTGACGAAGGCGGCCCTGCCCACGCTGCGACGCCAGGGGTCGGGCACGGTCGTGCAGTTCTCGTCGATCGGCGGGCGGGTCGGCGGTTCGCCCGGCATCGCCTCGTACCAGGCGGCCAAGTTCGCGGTCGACGGCTTCAGCCGCGTCCTGGCGGCGGAGACGGCGCCTTTCGGAGTACGGGTGATGGTCGTGGAACCGAGCGGTTTCGCCACCGACTGGGCGGGCGCCTCGATGACCGTGCGCGACATTCCAGAGGCGTACGACGCCACGGTGGGCGAGATGAACAGGCGGGTGCGCCAGAACACGGCGGGCGCGGCCGGGGACCCCCGTCGCGCCGCCGAGATCATCGTCCGTACCGTTCACCGCGCCGACATCCCCGGCCACCTACCGCTCGGTGTGAACGCGGTGACCATGGCCCTCGACCACTCCCGTGATCAGACGGCCAAGGCGATGGCCTGGGAGAAGGTCGGCCGCTCGGCCGACTTCGGCGAGCCCTATCCGGTCGACCTGCCCTGACAGGCACCGCGGCCGAGCCGGGTGCCGGGCCCCTCAGCGGGGGCGTCGGCTGCGGGCGTTCGCCTCGGCGACGAGAGCGCTCAGTAACTCCGCAGGGGTGAGGACGCGGACGAGGCCGGGCTCGGCGTCCCACTCGCGCCCGCCGGCGAGCGGGCGGAGCTGGACGTACGGGCCCGCGTGGCCCATGACCCGCCCGACGCGGTCGCGGACGGTGTCGCGGACGGCGGCGCCGGGGGCGGGGATCGCCGCCTCGGCCTCCTCCGTCACCGGGCGGCCCCCCGCCTGATCGCGTCCGCGAGCAGCAGGGCCACCGGCGCCGAGCAGACGCCGAGGTGCACGAGGCCCGGGCGGTCGGTCTCGCGGTCGTCCGCCCAGGGGGTACGGACGTCCATCGCGGGCAGTTGGACGCCGGCGAGCGAGAGCGCGGCGGCGAGGGCGTCGCGGGCCTCGACGGCCTCCTGGATCCTGGGCGTGCGGGATGTGCGCGGCGTGGAGGTCATCCGAGTCCTCGTCAATGCGATGGGGTGGGTGGGTTCCGCTGTTTCCATGACCGGGCTGCGCTGCGTGGATTACGCTGAGTAGCCTGGTCGCTACGATCATGCGCCCGGAGGCGAACCGCCATGCTGTGGACGGGATCTCGGCTCCCCGCCGCAGGGAGGTGGTGCCACACGTTCCACACCCGGAGGGAGCAGCGGAATGCCGCAACGACGCGTCATCACCGGCCGCAGTCAGGAGCCCCGTCAGCGGTTCGCCGAGGAGTTGCGGACGCTGCGGACGGGGAGCGGGACGAGCCTGCGCGCGCTGGGTGAACGGCTGGGGTGGGACTGGTCGTTGTTCGGCAAGATGGAGAAGGGCGAGACGCTGGGCAGCCCGGAGGTCGTCCAGGCCCTGGACACGCACTACGGGACGCCGGGGCTGCTGCTGGCGCTGTGGGAGCTGGCGGCAGGCGACCATACGCAGTTCCGCGAGCGGTACCGGCGGTACATGGCGCTGGAGGCGGAGGCCGTGAGCCTGTGGCACTTCGCGGTGAGCGTGCTGCCGGGGCTGCTGCAGACGCCGGGGTACGCGCGGGAGGTGCTCGCGGCGGGCGGGCTCAAGGGGAAGGAGCTTGAGCAGCAGGTCGAGGCGCGGATGGGACGGCGCGAGCTACTGGAGGGGGAGGCCGCGCCGCCGTTCCGTACGATCCTGTCCGAGGCGGTGCTGCTGGCGCCGCTGCGCGATGTGGGGGAGTGGCGCGCCCAGTTGGAGTACGTGGCGGAAGTGGCTGAGCGGCCGGGTGTGACCATGCAGGTGCTTCCGCTGAGCGCGGGGCTGCACGGCCTGATGAACGCCACCGTGATGTTCCTGCGACTGGCGAGCGGAAGTACCGTGGCTTACACGGAGAACGGCTACCGAGGCGATCTCATCGAGGAGAACGCTCCGGTTGAGCGTTTGCAGCGTGCGTACGATGCGATGCGCGACCTGGCGTTGTCCCCTGCTGAGTCGCGGAAGTTCGTCCTGGCCACGTTGGAGGAAGTGCTGTGCGACCCATAGAGCTGAGTGCCGCAGCCTGGCGCAAGAGCAGCTACAGCAATCAGGATGGAGGCGAGTGCCTTGAGGTCTGCGACGACCTCGCCGCCCTCGTTCCGGTGCGGGACAGCAAAGTCCCGCACGGCCCCGTGCTCATGTTCCCGACCGCCGGCTGGGCCTCCTTCGTATCGGCGCTCAGCGGCGGGCAATTGAGCGACTGAGCCGGCGCGGCGCGCCGACGGCTCAGCCGTCCGTCTCGTCGTGCCAACCGAGAAGTTTGACGTGGCCGACCGCGGCGACGTGGTGGTGCATCGCGGCCGCGGCCGCGTCCGCGTCGCCGGCCCGTACCGCCGCGGCGATCCGCCGGTGCTGCTTCAGCGACTGCGCCGGCCGCCCCGGCTGGCGCAGCGACTCGGTGCGGCTCTCCGCGATCGGCTGCGCGATCTCGGCCATGAAGTCCGCCAGCAGCGGGCTGTGCGCCGCGGCGGTGACCGCCCCGTGGAACCGCTGGTCCTCCGCGGCGCACAGTTCGCCGCGCTCCACCGCCTCGGCCATCTCGGCCAGCGCGGCGTCGATCGCGGCCACGTCCGCCGCGGTGTGCCGGTCGGCGGCCAGCGCCGCGAGCTTCGTCTCCAGTGCGTCCCGCGCGTCCAGTATGTCCGGCAGCCTGCGCCGCCGGTCGATCATCGTCTCCAGCGGTTCCGCGTCGAGGCGGTCGCGCAGCAGATAGGTGCCGCCGCCGTGCCGTGCCTCGACCAGGCCCTGCACTTCCAGCGCGACGATCGCCTGCCGCACCGAGGTACGGGAGACGTCGAGGCGCTCCGCGAGGTCGCGTTCCGGCGGCAGCCGGTCCCCGGCGTGCATCGCCTCCTGCTCGACGAATTCGCGCAGCCGCTCCATCACCTGCTCGTACAGGCGGGTCCTGGCCACGGGGCGCAGCGAGTCGGTCACCGCCGCCTCTCCTTGTCGTAGTAGAGGGCAGTCCGGTTCGTCCAGGGCTGTCCGAACCGGCAAAACCGGGTCCGTGCCGGGTGGTTGACATGGCTTGTCAGGGCGTCTCACACTCTAGCCCATGGTCGACAGGCTCAGTGGTCCATCCACTTTACCTCCGAGCCAGACCAACGAAAGGTGCCTGGATGAACCAGTCCCCGTCCTCATCAGTCCCCGCGGCCCCCGGCGCGCTGTCCGGTCTGCGGGTCCTCGACCTCTCCCGCATCCTGTCAGGGCCGATGGCGACGATGGTCCTCGCCGACCTCGGCGCCGACGTGATCAAGATCGAGGACACTGCGCGCGGCGACGACACCCGGCAGTGGGGCCCGCCGTTCCAGGGCCCTGAATCGGCCTACTTCCTCTCGGCGAATCGCAACAAGCGCGGCATCAGGGTCGACCTGAAACACCCGCGCGGTCTCGACCTGGTCCGGCGCGTCGCCGAGGGAGCCGACGTGCTGGTGGAGAACTTCCGTCCCGGCACCGCCGCCCGGCTCGGACTCGGCTACCAGGAGCTCGCCGAGCTGAACCCGCGCCTGATCTACGCCTCGATCTCCGGCTACGGGCAGACCGGGCCGTGGTCCGCCAGGCCCGGCTACGACGCGATCGCCCAGGCGCAGAGCGGCATGATGAGCATCACCGGCGAACCGGACGGCGCACCGGTGCGGCCCGGCGTGCCGACCGCCGACATCGGCGCCGGGATGTGGGCCACGATCGGAGTGCTCGCCGCGCTGCACGCCAGGGAGCGGACCGGACGCGGCCAGCACGTCGACGTGTCGCTCTTCGACGGCCAGCTCGCCTGGCTCACCTACGTGGCAGGCGGCTACTTCGCGACCGGTGAACTGCCCCGCCCACTGGGCTCCGCGCACCCGACGATCGTCCCGTACCAGGCGCTCGCCACGGCCGACGGCCACCTGATGGTGGCGGTGGGCAACGACCGGCTCTGGCTGCGCTTCACCACCGCGCTCGGCGTGCCCGAGCTGGCCGATGACCCCAGGTTCCGCGGCAACCCGGACCGGGTCGAGCACCGCGCCGAACTGCTGCCGCTGCTCGAGGCGGTGCTCGCCGGCAAGTCACGCGCGCACTGGGCCGCGGAACTCGACGCCGCCGGCGTCCCGTGCGCGCCGATCGCCACCGTCGCCGAGGCGCTGGAGGGCGAGCAGGCCAGGGCCCGCGGCATGGTGGCCGAGATCGACCACCCGACGGCGGGCCGGCTGCGCACCCTTGGCTCGCCGCTCAAGCTCAGCGCCACGCCGCCCGCCGTCCGCACCCCGCCGCCGACACTCGGCCAGCACACCGAGCAGGTCCTGGCCGAACTCGGCTACGCCGGGCCGGAGATCGCGGACCTGCGCGCCTGCGGGGCCGTCCGGTGAGCGGCGGCGTGCTCGCCGGGCGTCCGGCTGCGATCGAGGTGGTCAGGGAGGGGGCTGTGGCCACCGTGCGGGTCGGCACCGGGCGCCGCGCCAACGCGCTCGGCAGCCGCGACTGGCGCGCTCTCGCCGAACTGTTCCGCGAACGGCTGGCCGTGGAGAGCGGATTGCGCGCCGTGGTGCTGGCCGGACACGGTCGGGGGGCCTTCTGCGCCGGCTCGGACATGCGCGAGTGGGTCGACGCCGGGCGGCGCGAGGTGGACGACTGCTTCGCCGCGATGGAGGCGGCGTTCACCGCGGTGGAGGAACTTCCGGTGCCGGTGGTCGCCTCGGTGCGCGGCGCCGCACTCGGCGCGGGCTGCCAACTGGCCTGCGCCTGCGACCTGCGCCTCGTCGCCGACACGGCGGTGCTCGGGATGCCCATCGTCCGCTGGGGCATCCTCACGCCGCCCGCCTTCGCCGCCCGGCTGGCCCGCCTCACCGGACCGGGTCTCGCCCGCGACCTGCTCTACACGGGCCGGCTGCTCGACGCCGCGGAGGCGGAGCGGCACGGCCTGGCAGGCCGGCGCGTGCCGTCCGCCGAACTCGACACGCTCACCGCCACCGTGGTGGACGCGATCGCCCGGCAGCCGCCGACCGCGGTACGGGCCGCCAAACGCGCCGTCGACGCACTGGACGCCCCGGCCCGCGAGCGCCTGGCCCGCCTCGACCAGAACCCCACCACCGACGCGGAGGCCATGCGCCGCGGCCTGCGGGCCTTCCTTCACCACCCCGGCGACACCGGCTGAGCGGCCGCCGTAACGCGCCACGCTCCTCACCGCTCCATGTACCCGTCCCGCACCCATGAGCCGAGCACCACCACTGAGCCGAGCAACACCACGAATCGAGGTTCCCGTGGCGATCAACGAGCACCGAACCAGCGTGGCGCCGTCCGCCGCCGCGCCCGACTCCTCCACCGCGATGACCCCGGCGCAACGCCGCGCCTTCTGGGGCTCCTTCGGCGGCTGGGCGATGGACGGCTTCAACTGGACGATCTTCGGCCTGGTCCTCGCCCCGACCATGGCCGCGCTGCTGCCGCGCGCCGGAATCGCCGACACGCCTGACAACGTCGGCTGGTACGGGCAGATCAGCGCCGCGCTGTTCCTGGTCGGCTGGGGCTGCTCGTTCATCTGGGGCCCGCTCGCCGACCGGTTCGGCCGCAAGCCGGCCATGATGGCGTCGATCCTGATGTACGGGGTGTTCACCGCGCTGGCCGGCGTCTCCACCGGCCTGTGGGAGTGGAACGCCTTCCGGTTCCTCGCGGCGATCGGCGTCGGCGGCGAGTGGGCGATGGCCGGCACGCTGCTCGCCGAGGTCATGCCGGAGGAGCGCCGTGACCGCAGGGGCGGCCTGATGCACACCGCCGCCTACGTGGGCGTGCTGGTCGTCTCGCTGATCTACCTGGCCTTCGGTTCGTCCCTCGGCTGGCGCGGCCTGTTCTTCATCGGCGGGCTCCCCGCGCTGGCCGTCTTCCTCATCAGGCGCGGCACGCCGGAGGCCGAGCGCTGGTCACAGAACGCGGGCGAACAGTCCCGGCGCTCCTTCTGGAAGCCGCTCGCCGAGGTGTTCTCCGCCGAGTACCGCGGGCGGACCATCGTCAACCTGGCGCTGCTGGTGGTCTGCGTGATCGGCCTGTGGGCGGGGTCCACGTACGTCGCCACCGCCGTCACCAACCTGGCGAAGGACGCGGGTTACGCGCACGGCACCGTCGTGCACCTGGCCAGCCTCGCCTCGATGACGGTCGCCGCCTTCACCATCCTCGGCTGCGTCGGAGTGCCCTGGCTCGCCGCGAGGATGGGCCGCCGCGGCGCCCTCGCCGTGCTCTTCGCGCTGATGATCGTCGGTACGGTCGGCGCCTACGGCCTCGCCTACCCGATGCACTCGATAGGCCTGACCTTCGCCTTCCTTCCGCTGCTCGGGCTGGGCGGCGCCAACTTCGCGGTGTTCACCATCTGGCTGCCCGAGCAGTACCCGACCCGGATGAGGGCCACCGCCTTCGCCGCCACCACCACCTTCTCTCGCTGGGTCGCCGCCGGAGGCACCTTCCTCATCGGCTACGGCATCCACGCGAGCGGCTCGCTGGCTCTGCCGCTGTCCCTGACCGCGGTCTTCTTCGTGGCCGGCCTGGCGATCGTCAGGTACGGGCGGGAGACCACAGGCCAGACCCTGCCCGACTGACCGCGCCACCGTCACCAAATTCGCCACCGTCACCACTTGCGCCACCCCCGCCACCTTCGCCGAACGAGGGAGAGACGCCCATGCACCTGTCCATGTCCGTGAAGAACCTGCGCCGCGCGACCCTGGCCCTGGCACTCGCCGGCCTGACCGCCGCCGGCACCACCGCGGCCACCGTGTCGAGCGCGGCCACCCCGGCCCATCAGCGCCCGGGCCATCACTGGTTCACCTCCTGGGCCGAGTCCCAGCAGTCGCAGGCCGGCAGAACGCTCGACGACCAGTCGGTGCGCATGATCACCCACCTGAGCCAGGGCGGCAGCGCGGTGCGCATCCGCATCCAGAACACCTTCGGTTCCACGCCGCTCACGGTCGACGCCGCCACCGTCGCCGAATCGGGCGGCGATGCGGCGCTGGCCGGAGCCGCGCACCGGCTCACGTTCGGCGGGCACGCCAAGGTCGTCGTCCCGGCCGGCGGGCAGGTGTGGAGCGACCCGGCGCGGCTGGCCACCCGTCCGCAGGACGACGTCGCCGTCTCGCTGTCCGTACCCGGACAGGTGAAGCCGGGCGAGCACGGCAGCGCCTTCCGGCACAACTACCTGTCCCCGGCCGGCTCAGGCGACCACACCAAGGACGCCGCGGGCTCCGCGTACACCCAGACCGTCGACTCCACCTACCTGGTCAGCGCCGTCGACGTGCTCAACCCCAAGCTCAAGGGGACCGTCGTCGCCTTCGGCAGCTCGGTGGTGGACGGCAACGGCAGCACCAACTGCGGTCCCGGCTGCACCGAGCTCGGCACCAACCGGCGGTGGACCGACGACCTGGCGCGGCGGGTCGTCGCAGAGGCGCCGGCCGGCGGGCAGGTCGCCGTCGCCAACGAGGGGATCGGCGGCACCACGAGCGCCGCCGGCTGCCCCGGCATGCCGAGCTCCGTCAAGGGTCTCGACGCGCTCTCCCGCCTCGACCGCGACGTGCTGCAACTGCACGGCGTCACCGGGGTGATCTACTACTACGGCACCAACGACGTGGGCGACAACTGCACGGCGCAGCAGATCATGGACAGCTACAAGGCGGTGTTCAAGCGGCTGCACGCCGCCGGCCTCAAGGTCTACGTCACGCCGGTCACCCCGCGGCCCGGCTACACCGACCCGCAGAACCGGGCCAGGTACACGGTCGACACCTACGTGAAGAAGTTCGGCGACTGCGCGGGCACTTGCGACGGCGTCATCGACTTCGACCAGGTCCTCAAGGACCCGGTCAAGCCGAACAGCCTGCTGGCCGCCTACGACAACGGGGACGGCATCCACGCCAACATCGCCGGGCAGCAGGCCATCGCCGACTACATCTCGCTGCCGCTGATCACTCCCGGGCGCTGACGGCAACACCGTTGCGTCAAGCCGGTGGCCTGTGAACGTGGAACGGGACCCCTGATAGATCATCTTGCGACCATGCGCGGATATCATCGGGGGTCCCGTTGCAGGAGCCATCTGCCCTCATGTCCGCGCTCGGGACGGCGCCGGGAGCCCATGCACCTGGGTGCTCGGGCACCAGGGTGAGTTGACCAAGAGCGTGGACTTCGCGCCGCCACGGGCGAAGGCAGCCCAGGCGATCCCATCGACGACGATCCGCCGCTCCGGCGGCTGCACGGATGACATGCGGCCGCCTACGGATGCAGCGGCTCGCAGTAGCTGTACGTCGCAGGAGCGCGACCACGAACAATGCCTGGTAGGTGGTCAGCAGGGCGCAGACTTCCCGGTCGATGCCGTCGATGTTGCAGCGAGGACAGCCGGGGTGCTGTCTTGGGGCCTCAGACCTCGGCCTGGTAGGGAGGCGCGGGCTCGTACTGGATGTAGTCGCGCACGGCGTTGGCGTGGTCGCGGCCGTGGATCCGGCCGATCAGCCACAGTGCCATGTCGATTCCTGCAGAGACACCCTGGCTGGTGACGAGGTCTCCGTCCACGACGTACCGCGCGTCCCGCACCACGGTCACGTCACCCATCGCCTCGAGCCGGTCCTCCGAGGTCCGGTGTGTGGCCACCCGCCGCCCGCGTGCCGGCCCCGCCGCGTGCAGCAGCAGCGAACCAGTGCACACACTGGTGACCCACTCCGCCTGGGAGGCGGCGTGTGCGATCCAGTCGGTTGCCGCCCGGTTGACCAGCTGCATCGTGCGTGCGCCCTTGCCTCCCGGGACGAGTAGCACGTCCAGCGCCGGGTGGTCGCCGAAGGTGTGGTCCGGCAGCACGCGCATCCCCTTCGCGCACCGTACCGGGCCCTCTCGCTCGGCAATGAGCACCGCGGTGTCGGCGCCGTCGCGGACCATCGAGGACGCTGTGAACACCTCCCACGGCCCGACGAAGTCAAGCTCTTCCGCGCCGTCGAAGATCATCAATCCGTATGTTGTCATCTCGTGCCTTCCTTGGGTGCCACGGTTGCGAACCTGTCCCGATATTCGGAGGGACTGACTCCGAGCCTTCGGTGAAACGCTCGTCGCAGTGTCTCCGCGGACCCGAACCCGAGTCGCCGGGCGAGCGCCTCGATGGGCTCGTCGCTCTCGGTGAGGGCGCGGCACGCGGCCTCGACCCGGACCTGTTCGACGTACCTGGTGGCCCCGATGCCCAATTCCGCCGGGAACCTGCGTTGCAGGTGCCTGGTACTCCAGCCGGCCCGATCCGCGAGGGCCGCGATCGTGTGGTCGGCACCGGGGTCGGCGTGCACGGCCTCCACCACCGTCCGTATCGGGTCGGATTCCGGCTGCGTCGTCCATAGGGGAACGCTGAACTGCGACTGGCTGCCCGGCCGGCGCAGGAACATCACCAATTCCCGTGCGACGTCGAGCGCGACACCGCGACCGTGGTCGTCGTCGACCAGCGCGAGGGCGAGGTCGATGCCCGCCGTCACGCCGGCCGACGTCCAAAACCGGCCGTCGCGCACGAAGATCGGATCGCAGTCCACATGGATAGCGGGGCACTCCCGGCGCAACTGCGTCTCACGCTCCCAGTGCGTCGTGACCCGACGCCCCTCGAGCAGGCCGGTTGCCGCGAGCAGCAGCGCGCCGCTGCACACTGATGTCACCCGTCGGGCCGTCGTGGCCGCGGCCCGTACCCAGTCGACCAGATCTGCGTTCTCCCGGGCGTGGTCCACGCCCCGGCCTCCGACGACGACGAGTGTGTCGATTCCGTCCGGAGCGAGGTCCAGGACCCCGTACTCGGCGAGCATCGGCAACCCACTGCAGGACCGCACCGGTCCCGCCCGCGGTGCCACCACCTGCAGCCGGTAGCCGCCCGCCAGCACGTGAGCATGGGCGAATACTTCGTGCGGACCGGTGAGGTCGAGCGGCTGGAACCCTTCGAAGACCACGAACACAACATGGCGCATGCCTACAGGCTCGCCCGGTTCGCACCATGAGGTCAACGACACAGACCCCACGATTCGCGCCATCGAGTCGAGAGGTCGGAGCAGCTTGGTGGACAAGCTGCCGGTGAGGCGAGAAATCCCGAGATCAGGTTCACAGCGGGGTTGCCCCACAGGCCACCGGCTCAACACACAACGGTGTTGGCACCGATGGACGGTCAGAGGCCGGCGATGCCGCCGGCCTTCCTCAGCGCGGAGTCCAGGGCGTCCACCACGGCGTTCTGCCGCCTCGCGCGCGCCGCCCGGTCCGCCGGCACCAGCCGTGCGGCGGCCTGGGCGGCGTAGGCGTCCGGGTCGCCGAAGGCGGCCCGCGGGTGCTCGCCCGTGTCCGCGTAGTGGGCCGTGACCTCCTTGACGGCCTGGAGCACGACGGCCCGGTCCACGCCCGGCTGCACGGCCAGCCGCAGCTGGAACCGCGCCAGCCACTTCTCGCACTCCTTCTCCCCCGCGGCCTTCGCCGTCGGGTCCTTCTTCGCCACGTGCTCTCCCGGCTGATCGCCGTCGTCCTTCGTGGTGTGGAACGCCGGGGCGCCGAAGCGGGTTGCGCGGGCCGCGCACCTACGCCGTCAGCGCCGACTCCGGGCTGCCGGTGTCGGGCCCCTGCGGCACGGACGCGGGCGCGTCGGTCTCCGTGGGCTTGCGGGCGTGCAGGCCCAGCATGCCGAACGCGGTCAGCGCCGCCGCGACCGCCGCCGCCACGCCGCACACCAGGAACGCGGTGCTGAAGCCGCTGCCAAGGGCCTCGAGCGCCACACCGTGCGCGGCGGCGCCCGGGGTGCCGGCCGGCAGGCCGTTCACGGCGATGGTCCCGCCTGACTCGGCGACGCCGCGAGCCGCCGCGAGCTGATCGGCCGGGAGATGCGCGCCTGACAGGTGCGCCGCGAACGCCCGGCCCGCGCCGCTGAAGGCGACCGCGGTGACGATGACGGGGCCGAGGACAAAGCCGAGGTCGCGCAGCATGTTCGTGGTGGCGCTCGCCATGCCGGCCAGCTTCAGGGGCACACTGCCGAGCGCCACGGCCGTCACCGAACTGACGGTCAGGGCGAAGCCGACGCCGATCAGCAGGTCGGGCGCCACGAGGGCGCCGAGCCCCCGGTCCTTCACGTCGAGCCGAGTGCACAGCAGGCAGCCCACGGCCATCAGGACGAACCCGGAGGTCAGCAGCCACGACGCGGCGACCCGGTGGAGCAGCCGCGACACCACCGGGATGAGCACGAAGGCCGGCCCTTGCAGGAGCAGGAACGGGATGGCGACGCGCAAGGGGTCCTGGTGCTGCACGGGGCCGAGCCACATGCTCGTCGAGAAGCAGGCTCCGAGGAAGGCGAGCATGCCGATCACGGCCGCGACGGACGACACGGTGAAGGCCCTGCCGCGGAACAGGTTCAGGTCGAAGATCGGGGACTCGGCGCCGAGTTCCACCACGACGAACGCGGCGAGAGCGCACGCGCCGAAGGCGAAGGCGAGGATGACGGGAAGGGCGGTCCAGCCCGATTCCGGCCCCTCGGTTGCGGCGTAGAGCAAGAGGACGAAGCCGAGTGTGAACGTGATCTGACCTGCGACGTCCAGCCTGCGGCCCTCCGGCGCCCGCGACTCCGTGGCAAGTGTCAGGGTGAGCACCGCGCTGACCAGGGCAAGCGCGACGAGCACCCAGAAGGAACCGCGCCACGAGCCGACTTTGGCGAACATCCCGCCGAGCAGGGGCGAGACGGCAGCACCCGCGGACAGGAAGCCGCTCCACACCGCCACCACATGCGCCCGCTCCCGCGCCGTGCGGGTGACGGCCGTGATCGCGGTGAGCGAGCCGGGGAACATGGCGCCTGCGCCCAGGCCGTTGACGGCCGCACCGATCCAGAGCACGTGGATGGACGGAGCGAGCGCGGCCACAGCGCTGCCCACCGCGACCAGGGCCGTGCCGGCCACGACGAGCCTTCGCCGTCCGAAGAGGTCGCCGAGGACGCCGAAGGTGAACTCGAAGCACACCACGGCGATCATGAACGCAGATGTGATCCAGGTGAGTTGGGAGCCGTGCGTGTGCAGGTCCTGCTGGAAGAGCCCGTTCAGCGAGGCGGGCAGCGCGTTGGCGACCTGGGCCACGAAGACGGCGCAGCATGCGGCAGCCAGTGTTCCCGCGTAGCCCGGTGTCCGGGCGGCCCCCGCGGCTGGGCCGTGGGACGCCGACGTCCCGTTGTTGAGCGACATTGCTGTTTCTCCCTGGCTGGGAAGGTGTGAGCGCTCCGCAAGCGGAAGCGCGGAGTGCGCGGGCCCGTCCCTGGCGTGCACGGTGGGGGAGAGGGCGCGACGAGAGCCGGGTGCGTGTGGTGGAGAATGGCATTAGCTTTACGTCGCGTCAATAGTTCATGCTAGGTGTTTGCCGACGGTGCCGACTGCTCAGCGCTGACCCGCCAGGTCCCGCTCCAGGGCCCGCGCCGCCGCGTCCAGGGCCGCGACCAGGGAGCGCAGCGTGCCGGGGTCGTAGCGCACGCTGGGCATCGACACCGACAGCCCGGCAAGCGCCGTGCCGGCCTCGTCGCGCACCGGCACGCCGACGGCGACGAGGCCGCGTTCCGAGCGCTCCTTGTTCACGGCGAACCCGTTGCGGCGCAGGCGCCTCAGCTCCGTCCGCAGCCGGTCGAGGTCCGGGCGGTCGGCCGGGCGGTCTCGGTAGCGCTCGGGCGCGTAGACCTCCTCCAGCTCCGCGTCGGAGAGGTCGGCGAGCAGGATGAGACCCGCCGTCGTGCGGTGGGCGGGGAACACCATGCCCTCGCGGGAACCGACCCGCAGCGCCTGCCGGCACTCGACACTGGCGATGAACCTGGCCGTGTCCCCGGTGCGCACGATCAGGTTCGTGGTCTCGTCCAGCAGGCCGACGACGCGCTGCAGGTGGGGCAGGGACGCCGCGCGCAGCCTTGATACGAGGGACTGGGAGTGCGCGGCGAGTTCCAGCACGGGACCCGCACGGTAGACCCGGTCCTCGCCGTGCACGGCGAAGTCGCGGTGGACGAGCATCGCCAGCACGCGGTGCGCGGTCGACCTGGCGACGCCGAGCCGCTCCGCCATCTGCGAGACCGTAGCGCCGCCCTCCATCTGCAGGATGGTCGCCGCACGCAGCGCGTGGTCCACGCTGGCGATGGGGTAGGGCGGGGGAGTCTTCAGCGGCTTGTCCACGGCGGGCCTCACACGAGAGTGGTTCTGCTCTCCAGAATCTACATGTCCTCTCCGAAGACGCGATGCACGCTGAGCCTGTGACTCCCTCCTCCACCGCCCAAGACACCGCGACGGGTTCCCCGGTCCGGCTCAAGGCCGTCTCCGCCGAAGGGCAACCCGATGTCACCCCGGCGCTCGAAGAGCTCTACCGGGGCTTCGAACGTGAGTTGCTCGTGCCGCTGTGGACCGAGATCGGCGACCTGATGCCGGCCCACCCGCGCTCGCACGCCGTGCCGCACCTGTGGCGCTGGGGGCGGCTGCGGGAGCTGGCGGCACGGGCCGGCGACATCGTCCCCGTCGGACGGGGCGGCGAGCGCCGTGCCATCGCGCTGGCCAACCCGTCCCTCGGCGGCAGACCGTTCGCCACCCCCACGCTGTGGGCGGCGATCCAGTACCTCATGCCCGGCGAGGACGCACCCGAACACCGCCACACCCAGCACGCCTTCCGCTTCGTCGTCGAGGGCGACGGTGTGTGGACGGTCGTCGGGCGCGACCCCGTCGCCATGCGGCGCGGCGACTTCCTGCCCCAGGCGGGCTGGAACTGGCACGCACACCACAACGCCACCGCCGAGCCGATGGCCTGGATCGACGGCCTCGACATCCCGTTCCAGTACGCCACCGAGGCGCAGTTCTTCGAGTTCGGCCGGGACGAGATCAGCGACGACGAGCGGACCACCCCCGGCCGTTCGCGCGCCGAGCGCCTGTGGGGCCACCCCGGTCTGCGCCCGGTGTCCGCGGGTCCCGGCGGCGCCGGTTCCCCGCTGCTCGCCTACCGGTGGGAACACACCGACCGAGCCCTGTCCGACCAGCTCGCCCTCGACGCGGAAGGCTATGGGGGCGCGGTGGAGCACGGCCATGCGGCCGTCCGGTTCACCGACCCGTCGACCGGCGCCGACGTGCTGCCGACCATCCGGGCCGAGATGCACCGGGTCGCACGCGGCTGCGAGACCGCGCCGGTGCGCGAGACCGGCTCGTCCGTCTACCAGGTCTTCGACGGCTCGGGAACCGTCACCGTCGGGGGCACCACCTGGTCGGTGGCGCGTGGCGACCTGTTCGCCGTCCCGTCCTGGCAGCCGGTCTCCATCCGCTCCGAGGCCGGCCCCGGCGACTCCGACTCGGGCGCACTCGACCTGTTCAGGTTCAGCGACTCGCCCGTCTTCGAAGCCCTGCGGCTCGCCCGCACCCATGTGGAAGGAACCTCCCGATGAAGCTCGCCACCCTCCGCACCGGCGGTGCCACCCGGGCCGTCAGGCTCGACGGCGATGTCCTGGTCGACCTCGGCGCCCCCGACTTGGGGGCCCTGCTCGCCCAGGAGGGATGGGCCGAGCGGGCAGCGGCCGTCACACCGGCCAACGCGGCGGCCACGTACCCGGTGGCCGGAGCCGGCTTCGCGCCTGTCGTGCCAGCCCCGTCGAAAGTGGTGTGCGTCGGCCTCAACTACCGGGGCCACATCAAGGAGATGGGCCGGGAGCTGCCGCAGCACCCCACCCTCTTCGCCAAGTTCGCCGACGCGCTGATCGGTGCGGGCGACGACATCGTGCGCCCGGCGGAGACCGGCGGCTTCGACTGGGAGGCCGAACTCGCCGTCGTCGTCGGCGCATCCGTGCGCCGCGCACGCGGCGAACAGGCCGAGCGTGCCATCGCGGGCTTCACCGTGCTGAACGACGTCACCTGCCGCGACTGGCAGTACCGCAGCCCCGAGTGGCTCCAGGGCAAGACGTGGGACTCCACCACCCCCGTCGGCCCCTACCTCGTCACCCCCGACGAGCTGCCCGGCGGCGTACGGCCGTCGCTGGACCTCCGGTTGCTCGTCGACGGCGAGGTCATGCAGTCGGACTCGACGGGCGATCTGGTCTTCGACCCGGTCGACCTGATCGAGTACGTCTCCACGGTCGTCCGGCTGGGCCCCGGCGACATCATCGCCACCGGCACCCCGGGCGGCGTAGGCCACGCCCGCAGGCCCGAGCGCTACCTCGCCGGAGGCGAGCGTGTCGTCACCGAGATCCAGGGCATCGGCCGCTTGGACAACCGCGTCGTCGCCGAGAGGGCGGCATCCTGATGGGTCGCACCCTTGACTCCGCGCGCCACTGGGCGCTGCGCGGCACCGAGTTGACGCTGTCCGCCGCCGCCGCTCTCGACGACGTCGGGTACGCGGCCCCGAGCGCGCTGCCCGGCTGGAGCCGCGCACACGTGGCGGCGCACGTCGCCGCCAACGCCGAGGCTCTGTCCAACCTGGTGCACTGGGCCGCCACCGGCGAGCCCACACCGATGTACGCCTCCGCCGAGGCGCGCGCCGCCGGCATCGAACGGGGGCGGGCCCTGCCGGCCGGGGAGCTCACCGCGTGGCTGCGCCGCTCCGCGGACGCGCTTGAAGCGGGCATGGCCGCGCTCGGCGGGGAGCAGTGGTCGGCGGAGGTCCGCACGGCGCAGGGCCGTACCGTGCCCGCCACCGAACTGCCGTGGATGCGTGCGCGCGAGGTGTGCGTGCACGCCGTCGACCTGGTGAACGGTGTGTCCTTCGCCGACCTGCCGGACGGCTTCCTCACAGCACTGTGCGACGACGTCGTGGCCAAGCGCACCGCGGCCCCCGGCCCGGCCCTGACCCTGCGGGTACCGGCCGCCGGCGCAGCATGGGACCTCCCGGGCGAAGGCCCGGCCGCCCGGGTCACGGGCGAGGCCCACGACATCGCGGCCTACCTGACCGGACGGTCCGCCGGCCCGCACACCGCGGACGGCGTGCCCGCCCCCGCGCTGGGCGCCTGGCTGTGACGCGAGAGCGCCCCACGATGCGAAGGAACGGAAAATGAGCCCTGAACCACGCCCCGCCGGGCAGCCCGACGTCCTGGTGGCAGGCGGCGGCATCGGCGGCCTCGGCGCCGCCCTCGCCCTGTCCCGGCAAGGGCTGCGGGTACGTGTCCTCGAACAGGCGGCGGCGTTCGGCGAGGTGGGTGCGGGCCTGCAGATCGCGCCCAACTGCACCCGCATACTCGCCGAGTACGGCCTGCTGGAGGAGGCCAAGAGCCTGGGCGTCGTCCCCGAGAACATCGTGATGCGCGACGCGCTCGACGGCCGGGAACTGAGCCGGCTCGACCTGCGTGACCTGGAACGCCGCTACGGCTTCCCCTACATGGTGATGCACCGCAGCGACCTGCACGGCGTCCTGTTGCGTGCCTGCGAGAGAGCCGGTGTGCAACTGCTGACCGACCGGACCGTCACCGGCTACGAGAACACCGCCGACGGCGCCCTGGTCCGCCTCGCGGACGGCACCACAGAACAGGCACCGCTGGTCGTCGCCGCCGACGGTCTGCACTCCGCGGCCCGCCTGGGGCTCGTCGGTGACGACGTCGTCAGCTCCGACTACGTCGCCTACCGCGCCGCCGTCCCCATCGAGCAGGTGCGCGGCAACGACATAGCGGAGAAGGACGTCACCGTCCACATCGGCCCGCACTGCCACTTCGTGCAGTACGCGCTGCGCGGCGGCGAGATGTTCAACCAGGTCGCCGTCTTCCGCTCGCCCAAGGCCCTGGCCGGCCGGGACGACTGGGGAACGCCCGACGAGCTCGACGCGGCCTTCGAACGCACCTGCGACACCGTGCGCGACGGCATCCCGCTGATGTGGCGCGACCGCTGGTGGCAGATGCTCGACCGCGACCCGATCGACACGTGGGTGCACGGCCGCGTGGCCCTGCTCGGCGACGCCGCCCATCCACCGCTGCAGTACATGGCGCAGGGAGCGATCATGGCGATCGAGGACGGCTGGGTACTCGCCAAGCAGTACGCCGCGCATGCAGCGGCCGCCGCGTCGGGCGCCGGGCCCGACTGGGACGCCGCGCTCGCCGAGTACGAGGCCGTCCGGGTGGAGCACTGCCGCCGGGTGCAGACCACGGCACGCGCCTGGGGCGAGCTGTGGCACCTCGACGGCGACGACCGGCTGCGGCGCAACGCGATCCTCACCGCACGCGACACCCACGACTACTCCTTCACCGACTGGGTGTACGGGCCGACCGCGCTCACCCCGGACGAGGAGCCGCCCATGTTCACACCGATCCCGCTGGCCTCGGTCGGTGCGGCACACGTGGCGGCGGAGGTGAGCCGGGCGTGACCACGACCATCGCCGCCACGGCCGACGAGGCCGTCGCGGACGTCGAGGACGGGTCGACGGTGCTGGTCGGCGGGTTCGGCCTGGCCGGCATGCCGTTCGACCTCATCGACGCGCTGATCCGGCAGGGGGCGGGCGAGCTGACCGTCGTGTCCAACAACGCCGGTAACGGCGACGTGGGCCTGGCCGCGCTGCTGGCGGCGGGCCGCGTGCGCAAGGTGGTCTGCTCGTTCCCCCGGCAGAGCGACTCGTACGTGTTCGACGAGCTGTACCGAAGCGGACGCGTCGGTCTCGAGGTCGTGCCGCAGGGCAACCTGGCTGAGCGTATACGGGCCGCCGGGGCCGGCATCGGCGCGTTCTACTGCCCGGTCGGCGTCGACACTTCGCTGACGCAGGGCAAGGAGACGCGGGAGATCGACGGGCGCAGTTACGTCCTTGAGTACCCCATCAAGGGGGACCTGGCCCTGATCTCCGCACACCGGGCGGACACCGCGGGAAACCTCGTCCACCGCAAGACCGCCCGCAACTTCGGGCCCGTCATGGCCACCGCGGCCACCACCGTCGTCGCCCAGGTCACGGACATCGTGCCTGCAGGCGGCATCGACCCGGAGACCGTGGCGACCCCAGGCATCTACGTCGACCGCCTGGTACGGGCCGAGGCCCGCGGGCTCACCGTCCGAGGAGCGCGCTGATGACTGCCACCGGCAACACACCGCCCAAGGGCCCGGTGGAACACACCGGCAGAGGACCCCTGACGACCGAGGAGCTCGCGGCGCGAGTCGCCCGCGACATCCCGGCGGGTTCCTACGTCAACCTCGGCATCGGGCAGCCCACGAGGATCGCCGAACACCTGCCGCCGGAGGCGGGGATCGTGCTGCACACCGAGAACGGCATGCTCGGCATGGGACCGGCCGCGGTGGGCGACGAGGTGGACCCCGACCTCACGAACGCCGGCAAGGTGCCGGTCACCGAGATGCCGGGGGCGTCCTACTTCCACCACGCCGACTCCTTCGCGATGATGCGCGGCGGCCACCTGGACGTGTGTGTACTCGGTGCGTTCGAGGTCTCGGCCCGCGGTGACCTGGCCAACTGGCACACCGGCGACCCGGACGCGATCCCCGCCGTCGGCGGCGCGATGGACCTGGCGGTCGGGGCGCGGCGCGTGCTCGTGATGATGAAGTTGTTCGCCCGCGACGGTGCACCCAAGCTCGTATCCGAGTGCACCTGCCCGCTCACCGGCGCGGCCTGCGTCAGCCTCGTCTGCACCGACTACGGCATCTTCGCCCCCGGCCCTGACGGTGTGCGCGTACTGGAGACGTACGGCGCCACGGTCGCCGACCTGCGGGAACGGCTCTCCGTCGACCTGCTCACCTGAGTACACTGCGTAAAAATTTCATACGCTGCGTATCATGCGGAGGCGGTGTGTACGCTCGACGTGCGGTGGCGCGCTAGGATTCGGGCCATGGCGAACCTTCGTGAGGCGCAGAAGCAGATGACGCGCCGTCTGCTCCTTGAGTCGGGTCTCGAGCTGTTCAAGACGAAGGGGTACGCGGCCACCACGGTCGACGACATCGCCACCGCGGCGGGCACCACGCGCGTCACCTTCTACGCGTACTTCCCCTCACGCAGCGCACTGATGCAGGCGCTCATCGACGAGCGGCTCAACGAGGCCCTGCAGCGCGTCGGCTCGTCAGGGCACGGCTCCACGGCGCAGGACCTCGTCGCCACCGTCCGCGAGGGGACACCAGAGGCGATCACGGCGTGGCTGCGGCGCACCGCCGAGAGCTGGTCTGCCATCCACCCCATCATCCGCGTCGGCCGCGACGCCGCGGCGGTCGACCCCGAACTCACCGATCTGGTCGAGCGATGGCTGGAGGAGGCCATCAGCGACATCGAGGACGGGCTGGCGGCGGCCGGCCGCCTCCAGCCCCATCAGCGCCACTTCCGCGGCGTCCTGGCGATGGCCCAGCTCGACTACGTCGCCCAGAACTGGGAGCGCGCCGACTGGAAGCTCACGCGCGAGCAGATGCTCGACGAGCTCGGCGCGAGCTGGGTGGCACTCCTGATCTGACCCCGCACGTGCGCCGCGTACGCCTCATCGCTCGGCCGCGGCGTCGCGCAGCAGTGCCCGCAGCCAGACCGCGAAGTGGACGTCGGGCAGTCGCGGGTTCCACACCATGTCGATGCCGAGCCCCGGCAGCGGGAACGGGAACTCCTCGATCCGCAGGTCGGCCAGGGCGCGCATGGTGGCGGCCACCCGGTACCGCAGCAGGGCGACGCCGCCGGCCCGAGCCACATGGAGGGGCACCAGAAGGAAGTCGGAGATCCACAGGCCGACGCGGTAGGGGATGCCCTCGTCCTCCAGTACCGAGTACGGGAAGACCCGGCGGTCCGTGTCGACCACGATGTGCGGCTCGGTGGTGAGCAAGTCGAGCGCACTCGCCCGCGAAGGCGTGTCCGGCGCGGCCACCACCACGCAACGGTCGTCGTAGAGCCGCTCGCGCGGATACGGCGAGGAGTGGCCCTCCGAGATCAGGACGACGTCGACGCCCCCTTCGGTGAAGGTGGCCTCGGTCGGTACCGTGATCGTCCGCAGCCGCAGCGTGGCGCGCGGCGCGCGCTCGGCGACGAGCCGGGTCAGCCGGGGGCCGACGACGAACGCCGTGCTGTTCGTCATGGCGACCGTGATGACCCGCTCGTCCGTGGCGGGGTCGAAGCACGGGAAGTCGACGATCCCCGCCGCCTGTTGCAGTGCACCGCGCAACGGCGCGATCAGCTCGAGCGCCCGCGGGGTGAGCGTGACGCCGCTGCCCTGCCGGACGACGAGGTCGTCGCCCAGCAGGCGGCGCATCCGTGCCAGGGCGTGGCTCATGGCCGGCTGCGACAATCCGACCCGCTCGGCAGCCCTGGTCACCGACGACTCCTCCAGCAGCGCGAGAAGAGGCACCAGCAGGTTGAGATCGACCGACGCCAGCCGATCGAGGCCCGACGTTCCGGTGCCCTCTTCGCCGCTCATGGCGCGCACCCTACGCGGGCGTCCTCGTCATGCGGCGCAGCCGGGGTATCGGGATGCGGTGGTCGAGCGCGACGGCCGTGGTGCTGCCGTCGTCCCGCCGCCAGGTCATCAGGGCCGGGCCGCCGCCGGGTTTCCCGGCCGCGTACACCGGTTCGCCGGCCGCCGGCAGGTGTCCGACGGCCTTGAGGGTGTGCCCGAACTGCTCGGTCCAGAAGTACGGCTGGAACGAGAGCGGCGGAGTGCCGTCGCCGTGCACGAGCGCCCGCGCCGCGGCCTTCGCCTGGTCGATGGCGCTGCTCCACAGGGGGACGCGGCGCAGCCCCCGCGAGGTGGGGAACGCGGCGAGGTCGCCTGCGGCCGCGACGCCGGGACGGGCGAGGCAGCGCGTGCCGACCGGCACGGCGCCGTCCACGACGAGTCCGGTGCGGGTGAGCCATTCGGTGTTGGGGACGTCACCGACGGCGGTGAGCAGCACCTCCGCCCGCAGCACCGTGCCGTCGCCGAGCGCGATACGGGCGTCACCCGCCCGCCCCTCGACCCGTACCCGACCGGTCTCGATCACGGTCAGGCCCCGCTCGCGGGCGGCAGCGGTGAGGACGTGCGCAAGGTGGGGCCCGAGCCGGCCGGTCAACGGCTTCCCCCGCGAGACGAGGGTGACCCGGCACCCGGCGGCCAGACACGCCGAGGCCATCTCCATGCCGAGCGGGCCGCCGCCGACGACGAGGACGGAGGGCCGCTGCGCCAGGCGGCGGCGCAGCGCCAGCGCGTCGTCGAGTGCGCGAACGGTGACCTCGTCGGGCAGGTCGGACAGCCGCCGTGCCCTGGAACCCGTGGCGAGGACGGCTCCGTCGTAGGGCAGGGCGGTGCCGTCGTCGAGTGTGATGAGCCGCCTGCCGGTGTCGAGCCCCGTCGCGCGCGCACCGAGCAGTTCCCTCGCCCCGTGGGTGGGCGGAGGCAGGAGATGCGGAGAGTCGCCGTCGAGTAGCAGTGCCTTCGACAGGGCGGGCCTGCTGTACGCCGGATGCACCTCGTCGCCGACGACGGTCAGTTCGCCGTCGAAGCCGGCCTCGCGAAGCGTGTGGGCGGCGGTGAGCCCGGAGATGCCGTTGCCCACGACGACGACCCGCTTCAGGGCGCCGCTCGTTCGGCCACTCATTCGACCCTCAACGCGGCGACCGGGCACACTCGTGCGGCGGCCTGGGCGAGAGCCGCGTCGGCTCCCTCGACCTCCTCGCGGTCAAGTACCAACTCGCCCTCGTCGTCGAGGTGCATGAGCTGGGCGGCGGCCTCCTCGCACAGGCCGTGGCCCTCACAACGGGCGCGGTCGACAACGACTCTCATGCCGGTACCACCTGCAGGACGGGGAGCTTCTCGATGGCTCGGGTGACGTTGCCCGGAACGCGGACCTCGTCCCCGGCGACGAGGCGCTTCACACGCCGGGACAGCGCTGCGATCACGGCGTGTGCCTCCAGCCGCGCGAGCCCCTGGCCGGCGCAGCCGTGCGGGCCGTAGCCGAAGGCCAGATGATCGGCCGGGTTGCGCTCGAGAAGGAAGGAGTCCGGGTCCTCGTAGTGGCGCGGGTCGCGGTTGCCTGAGCCGAGCAGCAGTGCGACCTGCGCGCCTGCCGGAATGACGGTCTCTTCGATCTCGACATCCCGTGTGGTGACGCGGCCCCAGACGTTGACGGGGGGCCAGTACCGCAGGACCTCGTTGAACGCCCCTGGGATTAGTGCCGGTTCGGTGCGGACCGCGTCGAGCGCGCCGGGATGTGCGGCGAACAGCGCGACGACGTTGCCGATGGCCGCGACGGTCGTGTCGACACCGGCGCCGAGGTACTGGTGGATGATCTGGCCGGCCGCCCCCTCGGGGATGGCGCCACGGGCCTCGGCGTCGAAGATGCCGCGGCCGACGGAGCCCTCGGCAAGGTCGCCGCCCGTGACCTCGGAGCACCAGGCGTACAGCTCGCCGGCGATGGGGAAGTTGTCGGCGGTGCGCTGGTTCATCGGGCCGAGCACCTGCATGGCGGCCTGGCCCCAGCGCAGCATGTTGTCGCGCACGTGGCCGGTGAAGCCAATGAGGTCCGCGACGACCTCCAGCGGGAAGGCGCGGGCGAGGGCGTCGACGGCTTCGAACGAGCCACGCTCGACGAGTTCGGCGACCAGGGCGTCGGCCTTCGCCTCGATCCGGCCCTTCAAGCCGCGCAGGGCACGGGGCGTGAGGTTCTCGGTGAGGGCGGCGCGCAGCTGAGTGTGGACCGGTGGGTCGGACGCGAGCGAGGTGCCGGCAAGGGCCTGGTCGGCCACCGGGTTGAACGCGATCGACGCCGAGGAGAACGACTCCCAGTCGGCGAGGGCGCCGCGGATGACGTCGTACCGGGTGAGCGCGTAGACGTCATCCGCGGGCAGGTGGACCACGGGGCCCAGTTCCCGCAGCGTCGCGTGGACCGGGCAGGGGTCCAGGAGGACCTCGTCGTCGAAGAGATCGATGTCTGAGGTGGGTGGCGCGTTCATGCCCTTAAGTCAAAGCGGCCTGTATCGCATCCAGAAAGTGAATGTTTGGTATGCCGTCACATGCATGGGATCGATGTCCTGATGCTTCTCAGGCGCGAGGCAACTGCTCGCGCAGCACCTCGCGAAGGGTGATGGGTGCGCGGCCGAGCAGGGCCGACAGCGTCGGATCGACGGTGGCGAACTCGCCTGCGCGCGCGGCGGCGAAGATGCCCAGCAACTGCTCCGCCGCCTCCGCGGGCACACCCTGGCCCGCCAGCTGCTCGCGGAACGCGCCGTCGGGCACGGTGGTCCTCGTCATCGTGCGGCCCGTGACCTCGGTGGCGACGTCCGCGATGTTGTCGAAGGTGAGCGCCTGGCCGCCGGTGAGCGGCGGTGTGGGGCCCTCGAAGCGCCCCTCGTCGGCAAGGATGGCGGCGGCCGCCTCGGCGAGGTCGGCGTGCGCCGTCCAGGCGACCGGGCCGTCCGCCGGGAGCGTGATCCGCCCGGAATCCACCGCCGGGACGAGGAAGTGCGCCGCGCTGCGGGCGTAGAAGCCGTTGCGCAGCGAGGTGAACGGAACGCCGCAGGCGCGCAGCGCCTCCTCGGTGTCCGCGTGGTCGCGGCACGCCTGGAACCGCGATGAGGCGCTCGCGCCCATCTGGCTGGTGTAGAGGATCCGGCGGGCGCCCGCCGCCACGGCCCCTTCTATCGCGGTGCGGTGCTGCTCGACGCACTCCTCGCCCATCTTGTCGACGGAGACGATGAGCACCTGGGACGCGCCCTCGAAGGCGTGGGCCAGTCCCGCGGCGTCGGTGAAGCTGCCCTGGCGCACCCGCACGCCCTGGTCGGCGAGGTCTTGCGCCCTGCGCGGGTCGCGGACGCTGACGCCGACCTGGCCGGCGGGCACGCGTGTGAGCAGCCTTTCGACGATCTGGCGCCCCAGCAGTCCGGTGGCTCCGGTCACGATGATCACGATGCGCTCCAGTCATGACGAGTTCGTTCCAGACGGATGGTTCCGTCGGAATCAATACAACGCTAACACTGATACTAACGTCGGAAACGTGAGTGCGGTATCGTTGATTCATGCCACCATGTTCACGCGCCACCGACGGCCTGCTCGCCGCGAAGCCCGAAGCCGCGTCCTCCGGCGCCGCGACCCCGGGGCGCGAGCAGAGCAGGCGGCGCGTCATCGAGGCCGCCATCGACCTGCTGACGCGCGGGGGCCGCGACGCCGTCACCACCCGGGCGGTGGCCGATGCGGCGGGGCTCCAACCACCCGCCATCTACCGGCTGTTCGGAGACAAGGACGGGCTGCTCGACGCGGTGGCCGAGCACGGCTTCGCCGCCTTCCTCGCCACCAAGCACATCAACCCCGACCCCGAGGACCCCATCGAGGACCTGCGGGAGGGCTGGGACGTCGCGGCCGAGTTCGGCCTGGCCAACCCCGCGCTGTTCACCCTCATGTACGCCGAACCCGCCCGGACCGAATCGGCCGCTTTCCAGGCCGGCATGGAGATCCTGATGGGCCGCATCCGACGCCTTGCCGCCGGCGGATGGCTCCGTGTCGGTGAGGCGCTCGCGGCCCAGATCATCCATGCAACGGTGCGCGGCGCGGTGCTCACCTGGCTGTCCCTGCCCGAGGGCAGGCGCGACCCCGCCCTGCTGACCGCCCTGCGGGAGTCCATGGTCGCCGCCGTCACCAACGAGCGGCCGGCCGTGCGGGACGCGGGGCCCGCGGGCGCCGCGCGCGCCCTGCGTGCCTCGCTGCCCGAGCAGACGTCCCTCAGCGGCGCGGAGCGGCACCTGCTGGGGGAGTGGCTGAACCGCCTGGCCGCCGACGGCTGACCGCCGGCCTCAACCTGTCCTACTCACAGCTTAATAATTTTTCTTGCCGTTCATTTCATTGACGTCATGTAAACCGAATCGCTACCGTCACGGTATGAGCGTCGAGAGCAACACCGTGAACACCGTCCTGGGCCCCGTGCCGGCCGAGGAGCTGGGCGTCGTCTCCGTCCACGAGGCGCTGCTCTCGGTGGTGCCGGGCGCGGAACACGCCTTCGACATCACCATCGACCGGGCTGAGATCTTCGAGGTCCTCGCCGCGAAGCTGAAGGACTTCCACGAGCACGGCGGCGGGACGATCGTCGACAGCACCGGCATGTTCCACGGCCGCGACGTGCCCCTCTACGCGACCCTCTCCCGCACGAGCGGCGTGCACATCGTCGCCTCGACCGGGCAGGGGCCCGACGCGATGCTCGGCGGCTACTTCCTGACACCGCAGACCAACCCGCCGACGCCGTGGCCCGCCGACAGGTTCGCGGACCTCTTCGCCAGGGAGGTCACCGACGGTATGGTGGTCCCCCGCGTCGAGCGCCGCGGCGGGGCGGGGATCGTGGCCACCTCCGCGACCCGCGAGGGCATGACCGCGACGGACGAGAGCCTGCTGCGCGGCGCGGCACGGGCTGCCCTGACCACGGGCGTCGCCGTCTCCTTCCGCCACGGCAGCGACGCCGTCCAAGAACTCGACGTCGTCCTGGACGAGAAGCTGGAGGCCGGCCGCGTCGCCGTCGGCGGGCTCGATCGCGAGGACGCCGTCGCCGCCGGCGCGCCCCTCGCCGTCGCCCGCCGCGGCGCCTACGCCGTGCTCGACCACGTCGGCACCGAGGACGGCGCCCACATCAGCGACGCCGAGCGCGCTGCTCTGGCCGCCCAGCTCGTACGGGCGGGACACGGCGACCGTGTCCTGCTCTCCTGCGGCGCGACCGGCGTGGCGAAGGGCCACCCGGGCAACGACGTGCCGTACAGCCATCTCCTGACGACTTTCGTCCCGCTCCTGGAGGCACAGGGCCTCAGTGACGAGGACACGCGCCGGATCCTCGTGGACAACCCGCGCGACCTGCTGTCGGGGCGCTGACCCGCTCCGACGCCGACGACCGTCAAGTCAGTCCCTCCCCTCGAAGGTGAGTGTTGTGTCGAGAGTGAACACCGTCCTCGGGCCGGTCCCCGCCGAGGAGCTGGGGTTCGTGGCAGTCCACGAGCACATCGGCTACGGCATGCCGGGCTCCGAACTGGACACGCAGTGGTGGAAGTCCCCCGAACAGCGGTACGAGGAGACCATCCCCAAGCTGCGCGCCTTCCACGAGTACGGCGGCGGCACGTTCGTCGACGTGACGGGCATCTGCAACGGCCGCGACGTCGACCACTACAAGTCGCTGTCCGCGAAGACCGGCGTCCACATCGTCGCCTGCACCGGATTCGTCGGCGGAGACACCGCGCTGCCGCACTTCGCCACGGCCAGTGTGGAGTACCTGACCAGCCAGTTCGTCCACGAGATCACCGTCGGCATCGGCGGCACCGGCAGCCTCGCCGGTGTCATCAAGGTCGGTGTGAGCCGCGGCGGCCGCATGACGGGCCTGGACAAGCGCATCTACCGCGCGGCCGCGCGCGCCTCGCTCACCACCGGCGTGCCGATCCTCACCCACCTCGCGATCGACGCCGAGAACGCGATCGCGATCTTCCACGAGGAGGGACTGCCTCTGCACCGGGTCCTGTTCGGGCATGTCGACGACGGGGTGAATGCCGGGAAGACCCGCGACCTCTGGATCGCGGAACAGGGCGGCCGCGTCGGGTTCGACACCTTCGGCTACGAGACCGAACTGCCCGACCCGCCGTTCTGGGCGCGCCCACGCAGGGAGCGGCTCGACCACTTCCTGCGGTTCATCGGCGACGGCCGGCTGACGCAGGTCCTGGCCTCGGCCGACGCCAACTGCTCACCGCTGGGCTGGCCCGGCGTGAAGGAGCACACCGTCAACTACCTCTTCGAGGACCTGATCCCCGACCTGCGCGCCGCCGGCCTCGACGACACCGCGATCAAGACCATTTTCGTCGACAACCCGGCCGGCTTCCTGTCCGTCCAGAAGTAGCAGAGAGAACCCATGCACCCCTCAGACCTGCAGAACCTGAAGATCGCCGTCGTAGGAGCGGGATACGGCGGCGCCGCGGCGGCAAAGGCACTGAGCCTGCTCGGCGCCCACGTCGACGTCTACGAACAGGCGAACCGTATCCGGGAGGTCGGCGCCGGCATCGGCCTGCGGCCCGCCACCATGAACCGGTTCCGCGAGTGGGGGATCTTCGACGCGATCGCCGAGGTCAGCTCGCCGAGCGACTACTTCGAGATCCTGACGCCCACCGGGGAACCGATCATGAAGGAGGAGTGGCCGGCCGCCGGCGAGCAGACCCATACCCACCTGATCCACCGCGGTGACTTCATCGAGGCGCTGCTGGGTGTACTCCCCGAGGGCATGGTGCACCTCGGCCACAAGCTGGAGGCCGTCGAGGAGAAGGACGACGGCGCCGTCCTCACCTTCGCGAACGGCAACAGCGTCGAGGCCGACCTGGTCGTCGGCGCCGACGGCATCAAGTCGGTCGTGCGGTCGGAGCTGTTCGGCGACAAGGTCCCGGTGTTCTCCGGGGAGCACGCCTACCGCGCCGTCATCTCCGCCGACGACGCCCACGGGATGGTCGTCGACGACAACTTCCGCATGTACATCGGCAGGGGCACGAAGGTGTACCTGCTGCCGTTGCGCCACCGGGGCCAGGTGTCCTTCGACATCACCGCACGGTGCGCGGACAGCACCTGGAACCCGCAGGTCACGAAGGACGACCTGCTGGCGACGGTGCAGGGTTTCGACGAGCGCCTCGTGAGCATCACGCGCGGCCTCGACATAGACACCGTGAACGCCCGCGCGGTGTACGACATCGACCCGGTCGGCACGTGGCACTCGGACCGTGTCGTACTCATGGGTGACGCGGCCCACTCGATGCTGCACCACCAGGGCCAGGGCGCGAACTCCGCGATCGAGGACGGCGGCGCACTCGCCGACGCCCTGCGTCAGGCGGAGACCGTGGCGCAGGCGCTGGCCCTGTTCCAGGCCACCCGCAAGCCGGTCACCGACAAGCTGCAGGAGGTCTCGCGGCACGGCTGGGACGACGACGGGATCGACGAGGTCTTCCCCGGCCAGAAGTCCGCGCCGGCCGCGCCCGCCGCTCCTGGCGTGAGGGAGTGACACCGTGCCACTGCACCCCGAGATCGCCCGAACGCTCGCCGCGCTGCCCACGCCGCCCGAAGGGTCGCTCGATCCGGTCGCGATGCGCGCGGCGGAGGGGACGCACGCCGTCTCCCTCGAAGAGCGCCTGCCACTGCACACCGTCGAGGATGTGACAGTGCGTACGGCGTCCGGTGATGTGCCGGTGCGCGTCTACACACCGGACGGGGCGGAGAACCACGGCCTGCTGGTCTACTTCCACGGGGGCGCGTTCTTCCTCGGCAGCCTGGACACGCACGACCACGTCGCGCGCTCGCTGGCGAAGGAGACCGGGCTCAAGGTCATATCCGTCGGCTACCGCCTCGCGCCCGAGGCCGCCTTCCCCGCCGGCCTCGACGACTGCTACGCGGTCGTGCGCTGGGCAGCAGAGCAGGCCGAGGCCCTGGCCTGGGACGGCGGCACGTTCGCCGTCGCGGGCGACAGTTCGGGCGGCACCTTCGCCGCCGCCATCGCCGCCAGGGCGCACGACGACGGCTTCCACCGCATCACGCACCAGGTCCTCTACTACCCGTCACTCGACCTGGACTTCGACACCGCCCGCTACGCCTCGCTGCGCGAGAACGCCGTCGGATACGGCATGGAGACGGCGGGGCTGGGGCCCTTCAACGCCTTCTACCTCGGCAGCGGCGCCGACCCCGCCGACCCGCTCGTCTCGCCCATCAAACGCGCGGACCTCACCGGGCTGCCCCCGGCCCTCATCGTCACCGCGCAGTACGACCCACTGCGTGACGAGGGCGAGCTGTACGGGGCTCGGCTGCGGAAGGCCGGTGTGGCGACCGAGGTGAGCCGGTACGAGGGCGCGGGACACGGATTCGTCCAGCACTTCGGTTGGATCCCCGAGTACCACGCCGTGTTCGCGCGCACGCGCGCCTTCCTCGAAAGGCAGCCATGACCCAGCCAGTCACGATCCACCCCCTGGTCTCGCCGTGGGGCCGCTTCGGGCTCTACAGCTTCTTCATCGACGCGCCCGAGCCCGCCGTCGTCGACACCGGGATCGCCACCTCGCCCGCCGAGG
This sequence comes from Streptomyces sp. NRRL F-5126, assembly GCF_000721265.1. Classification (GTDB taxonomy): domain Bacteria; phylum Actinomycetota; class Actinomycetes; order Streptomycetales; family Streptomycetaceae; genus Streptomyces. The sequence continues at coordinate 208,784 of NZ_JOFZ01000005.1, forward strand.
GAATGGCGCCCGCGCTCGCGGCGATCGGGCGCCGCATCGAGGACGTGCGCTGGATCCTGCTCACCCACGGCCACATCGACCACGTCGGCGGTGCGCACGCCTTGTGGGAACTCACTGTGCGAAAAGCGCAGGTGGTCATCCACGAGGCCGACGCGCCGATGCTCCGCTCGCGGCGCGCCCACGTCGAGGAGTACCTCGCGGGCCGGGGCCGGTACCTGAACGACCCGGACGGGGAGGCGAAGGTGACGGCCGCGGCGAACGCCGTCATCTCTGGGGAGATGGAACCGTCCCTGCTCGTCAAGGGCGGCGAGACGCTCTCACTCGGCGGCGGCGTCACCGTCTCGGTGCACGCGATGCCCGGGCACACACCCGGGTCGGTCGCGTACGCCGTCGACGGCCAGAGCGCGGTGTTCACGGGCGACGCCGTGCAGGTGCACGGAGCCGCCAACGGCTTCCCCGGCTACACCGACCCGGACGCCTACCGCGCGAGCCTCGCGTACCTCCGCGGCGATCTCCGCCCGCGTCACCTCTACCTCGGGCACCCCTACCGCCGCGCCGACGGCACACCGTACGGCGTCGAACTCGACGCGGCTCAGGCCGGGGAGGCCATCGACCAGAGCATCGCCGCCGAGGCCCGCGTCGCCCGCGCCGCGTGCGGCTGCCTTGCGGCGGGCCTCGCGGGGACGGACTCCCCGTACTCGCCGTTCGCCCGCGCCGCCGGCGACCTCGGGTACGCCGGCGACCCCACGCTCGAACCGTCGCCGTTCTTCACGTCGATGCACGGCTACCGTACACACCCCCAGAGCCCCACAGGAGCCTCGCAGCCATGACCGACTTCCACACCATAGAGGCGGGCGCTCACACCATCGCCGTCCGCAAGGACCTGCGGGTGCCGATGCGGGACGGTGTGGAGCTCGCCGTCGACGCCTACCACGGCGCGGACGACGGCACACCGCGGCCCGCGCTGATCGCGATGAGTGCCTACGGCAAGGAGTTGCAGGCACTCGCCCTCACCACACCGCCGCAGCGGCGGCCGAGCCCGATGTGGGACGGCTGCATCGAGGCTGGCGACATCGCGCGCGTCGTTCGTGAGGGCTACGTCCACGTCATCGGCGACATGCGCGGCACCGGCGACTCGGGCGGCGTCATGATCGGTAACTACAACGCCGGCGGGGTCCCGCAGGGCCAGGACCTGTACGACGTGATCGAGTGGGTGGCCGCGCAGCCGTGGTGCGACGGCAACGTCGGCATGACCGGCATCTCGTACTTCGGCTCCATGCAGGTGCTCGCCGCCGCCGAGCGGCCACCGCACCTCAAGGCGATCTTCGTCAGCGGCGGCCACTACGACTTCTACGAGACGACCTACCACGGCGGCGTCATGTGGTTCATGCCGCGCGCCGCACGCGAGGGACGCGGCGGCGACTCCGGCATCGCACACACCGACGTCAAGTCCCGTATGCGGCAGGAGTACTCGGCCGAGGAGCTGGACAAGCTCGTCGAGGAACGCCTGAAGGACCCGGACGTGGCGGCCTGGCCCAACCTCGTCCACGTGCTCAAGTACCCGAAGAACCGCGAGTTCTGGTTCGACATCGTGATGAACCACCTCGACGGAGACTGGTACGAGGAGCGCAACCCGGTCAACCTGGCACGGAACATCGACATACCGGTCCACCTGCAGATCGACCAGGGACGCGGCTGGACGCTCGACGGCCATATCGAGCTGTTCAACACACTGAAGGGCCCGAAGAAGCTGGACATCGGCTCGTACCCGCCGATGCAGTCGCGGCCGTGGGTCGAGGAGCACGACAAGATGTTCCGCTGGTACGAGTACTGGCTCAAGGGCATCGACAACGGCGTCATGGACGATCCCGCCGTCAGTGTCTTCGTCGAGGGCTCCCGCGAGGTGGTCACCGCGGACCAGTGGCCCCCGAAGCCCGCCGAGCACCGGCCGCTGTACCTGCGGCCGAGGCAGCGGCTCTCCGCCGAGCCCGAGCACATGGGCGCCGAACACGCCGCGCCCGACGGCTTCTACCAGGCACCGCTCACCGTCACGGACAAGGTGGAGGTCCTGCACTGGTCCACCGAGCCCTTCGAGCAGTCCACCGAGCTGATCGGCACGGGGGCGGCGCACCTGTTCGCGGAGATCGACCAGGACGACACCAACTTCATCCTGCGCCTGTGGGACGAGGCGAGCGGCGGCGCCCGGCAGCTGATCACCACCGGCTACCTCAAGGCCTCCCACCGCGAACTCGACGAGGAGCGCACCACCGACGGCGACCCATACCACCCGCACACCCGCGCGGTGCCGGTGGAGCCCGGGACGATCCAGGAGTACGTGGTACGGCTCTACCCGTTCGCGGCCACCTTCCGGCCCGGCCACCGCCTGGTGGTGGAGCTGTCGAACGACGAGCCGCTGGCGGACGCCCACAACGCGCTGCTGCCGCCGGACGCGTTCCACCTGCCGGTGGGCCGCCCCGTCACCCACAAGATCTACCGCGACGCGGCGCACCCGTCCCGGCTGGTCCTGCCGTTCACGACGGCGGCGGGTGTGGCCGTGGCCTGAAGCGGCCACCACGTGCCCGCGGCGGAACGGGCCGTCTCACAGCCCGAGGAACGGGCTAGGAGCCCCGTGCCAGGAGACACGTAGGGTTTCACGTGCACGGGTGCAGGCGACGAACAGCAGGCTGAGCTCGCGCAGCACGTCGTCCCGGTGCTGCTGCGCGTCCACCGCCTCGGGCGTCAGTGCCGACGCCATGGGCAGTACTCCCTCGCTCACACCCGCCACGGCGACACAGCGGAACTCCAGTCCCTTCATCCGGTGCATGGTGCCGATGCGGACACCCTCTCCTGGCTCCCGGCCTGCGCCCAGGACGTGCACCGGCCGGCCTGCCTGCTCCAGTGCGTGTGCGATCTCCCTGCCGAACTGGAGATACCGCACGGCCACTCCGATCTCGCTCGGCAGCACGCCGTCCGCGATCCACTGTGAGATCGCAGCCACGAGGTCCTCGACCTCCTCGCTCTTCACGGCGGCCCCGCGCAGTTCGGGCTGGGCACCCCGCAGCACGGATCGGAAGCCGGACAGCGATTCGGTACCGCCGTCCATGTCGTCAGGCTTCTCGTCCGTCAGCAGAGTGGCCGACCACCGCAAGATCTCCTGTGTGGTGCGGTAGTTGACACGCAGGCGGTGCGACCTGCCGGTCACACTCAATCCCAGGCTCCGCAGCGACACCTTGTTGCCGTAGATGCGCTGGTGTGTGTCACCGGCGATGAACAGGTCGTCCGGGCCAGGACCGACCAGTGCTCGCAGCAGGCGCCATTGGGCGGGGTGGAGGTCCTGGGCCTCATCGACCACCACATGGCGGAACGGCCGGTCGGCGCGAGGCTCCACCAGCCGGGCCGCCTCCGCGCAGACCTGGAGGAATGTCCACTCGCCGGCTTGGCGCAGCTCCCGGGTGAACGCCTCGACGGCACGCCACACCTGGGCGCGTCGCAGCGGGTTCAGTGCGGTACCCCGACCGCTTCGGGACGCCTTGAGGTATGCCTCGGGTGTGCGCAGGTCCTGTGCCAGCACCACCTGCCGCCATTCCTGGTCGAGGAAGACTTCACTGAGATCGACGCCCACCCGCGAGATGATCCGGCTCCAGCGGGAGTGGATCTCCTTCTGGCTCGTCAGGATGTTCAGTGCTTCTTTCCGTTCCGCGCGGACGAACCGGTTGGCCAGAGCGTCGACGTTGACGACCTGGACCTTGGCCCGCAACGGTTCGTCAGGGACCAGTAGTTGGAGGTTGCGTCGCAGGTCAGTAGCGAGGTCCCGGGTGAAAGTGGTGAGCAGGATCGACCCGTCGGGCGTGTCGGCGGGTAGCCGGCGCGCCAGATGCAGCGCCCGGTGCAGGGCGACGACGGTCTTCCCTGTACCGGGGCCGCCCGTCACGCGTGCCGGGCCGTTGTAGGAGGGCCGGTAGGCGATGCGCCGCTGGCTCGGGTGCAGGAAGACACGCCAGGCGTCGAACGGCCGGGACAGGATGTCGAGCAGCTCCTCCGGTCCGGACAGCACCGCGATACGGCTCTGGGAGCGGGCCATGGCCGCGGCGAGTTCATCTTGCGCCGGGGAGCGCGGCATCTCGGCTGCGTCGGCCTCCGCATGAACGGCGACGGACTCTCGCCACACCTCTTCCGGGGTGAGACCGGCGGCGAGACCGGCCAGCACGTCGTACTGCTGCTCGGGTAGAAATTTGCGCAGCGCGTCCAGCTGGGCCTCGTTGCTGAAGTCGCGCACGAGCGGCAGCAGGTCGGGATCGATGCCGAGGCGGATCAGCTCGCCGTCGGACACGTGGGTGAAGAGGAGATCCGCGCGTGCGGGCGCGGCCACCCGCGCGTCGGCGACCGCACGTTCGAGAGCGATGTCGTCGCGCAGCTCGATGCCCTGCGTCGCGGAGTTCACCGACGCACGATGGCTCAGGGCCCAGGCGATGGCCTCGTCGTGCGGCATGACCTTGAGCAGGAGGAAGCTGCTCCCGGATTCCGGCGCGAGAACGACGCCGCGCATGAACTTGCTGACCCTGATGGTGCGGATGCGGGGGTCTCGGGGGTTCGCCGGCTTCTCGAGGTGGAGTCCGGCGTGCTGATGCGCACGGAACTTGTCGAAGATCTCGTGTACACGCTTCTGGACGGGTTTTTCCAGCTTGGCGAACTCCAGGAGGAAGTCCTTGTGGATTCCCAGTGTCGCCATGTCTGCCCCCGGCCGGTACGAGTGTCGACGTTCCGGTTGATCACCGTACGGTATGGGCGACAATGACGGATCGGTGCCGACGGTCTGGGAGGGGACGGGCGTGCACGCTCAGGAGACCACGTTCAGCAAACTGGTTCAGGGGGAGCAGCAGTTCCAGGTTCCGCTCTACCAGCGCACCTACAGCTGGCAGCTGGACGAGCTGCGTCAACTGTGGGACGACGTAGAGGAGCTGGTGGACGAGCGGCAGGAGGGGCGTTCCCACAGCGGCCACTTCCTCGGCTCCGTCGTGCTCGCCCCGGAGCGCGTCGCCGCCGGCGGCCTGCGGCGTTGGCTCGTGGTCGACGGCCAGCAGCGCATGACCACGCTGATGCTGGCGTTCACTGCCCTTCGGGATCACCACCGGGGCGCGGGCCGGGCGAAGAAGGCCGCCCGCATCAATGACCTGCTGCTGGTCAACGCCTTCCAGGACGGGAACGACGGCTATCGGCTGTTGCCGACGCAGGCGGACCGCGAGGCGTACATCGCCTGCGTCGACAGTCTTCCGAAGGCCGGTGGTGCCGGGAACGTCGGCGCCGCGTACCGTTTTTTCGTCGCCGTCCTGGCCGAAGGGGCGGCAAGCGGCGGGGACTCGTGGGTGGACGCGGTCGAGTCGGTGCTCGGTGAGAGCCTCTCGATCGTGGCGATCACCGCGGCCGAGGGCGACAACGTCTACCGCATCTTCGAATCGATCAACAACACCGGAGTCGGCCTCAGCCAGAGCGACCTGCTGCGCAACTACCTGTTCATGTGCCTGCCCACCAGGGGCGAGGACGTGTATCGCAAGCGCTGGCTGCCCATGCAGGAACTCCTGGGGCCCGCCAATCTGGAGCTCCTGGTCTGGCTCGACCTCGTCGTCGGTGGCAACAGCCGTGCCCGGCAGAGCGAGATCTACCGGGACCAGAAGAGACGTCTGGAGCGACTCGGCGCCGACGAGGAGGCGTTGGAGGCGGAGATCGCCCGGTTCTCCCTGCGCGCGGGCCGCCTCATGCGGATCCTGGAGCCGGAGCGGGAGAGCGATCCGCGGCTGAGGGCGGTGCTGGAACGGCTCGCCCGCTGGGGAGGGCAGACGCACTACCCGCTGGCCCTGCACCTGCTCGACCTGGTGGACGAGGGAGCCGTCTCCGCCGGCGAGGCGGCCGAGGCTCTTGTGTGCGCCGAGAGCTACATGGTCCGGCGCCTGTTCGCGGGGCTGTCCACGATGGGCAGCAACCGGGTGTTCATGGAGCTTCCCAAGGAGCTGGACAAGGGCGGAGCACCGGCCGACGCGGTACGCCGGTTCCTCTCGCGCAACCGGACGGGCGCGCGGGTGTGGCCCGCGGACGACACGGTCCGCGAGGCCATCCGTACGCGCCCCTTCTACAAGACGGGACGCAGCAACCAGCGCCTCCAGATCCTGCGGCGGCTGGAGGAGAGTTACGAGTCGAGCGAGCCCGTCGACTACGGCAAGGCGAAGCTCACCGTCGAGCACGTGCTGCCGCAACGTCCGGCGCAGCAGTGGTTCGACCTGCTCGCGGAGGAGGCCGGCGACGGCGAGAGCCCGGAGGAGATCCATGCCGCGATGGTGCACACGCTCGGCAACCTCACTCTTTCCGGCGACAACACCCGGCTGTCCAACCATCCGTTCCGCCGCAAGCAGGAGCTGCTCGACACCAGCGCTCTGCGCATGAACCAGCGGATCGCCGCGCAGGAACGCTGGGGCAGGGCGGAGATCGCCGCCAGGGCGGAGGAACTGGCCGATCGGGCCGTGCGGCTGTGGCCTGGGCCGCTGGACACGGCCGAGCACGCCGACGACGAGTGGAAGGGCTGGCGAGAGTTGCGGGAGGCGCTGCTCGCCATGCCCGCCGGTACGTGGACGTCGTACGGTGACCTCGCGGCCCTGATCGGCACCAGCGCTGTCGCTGTGGGCAGCCATGTCGCCTCCGCGAAAGGCCTGCGCGGCGCTTACCGCGTGCTGACGGCGGACGGCCGTATCGCCGCGGGCTTCCGGTGGACGGACGACACCCATTCCGGCGACCCCAGGGCCGTCCTGGAAGCCGAGGGCGTCACCTTCGACGAGAACAGCCGGGCCCGGAAGTCGCACCGGCTGACCACCAATGATCTCGCGGTGCTGGTGGGCAGGGAGACCGCCGAAGAGTTCCTGCCGGAGCCCGTGCCAAGCGCCGCCGACGAGACCGGAGCGGGTGCCGCCACCCGTTTCGAGACCTTGCTGCGTGACAATCAGGCCCCCGACGTCGTGGAAGGCGTCCTGTCCTCCCTGCGGTTCTGGGAGGAACTGGGCGGTCACCTCATGTACGGCAGGGCACAGGAGACCAGTTGCTTCCCCACGGTGGAAGCGGGCGGTCCGCACGTTCGGCGTCCGCTGTGGCCTGTCGGCATCTACCCCGTGTCAGGCACGGTCGAAGTGGTCTTCCAGCACCTCAAGCGGCGGCCGCCGTTCGACGACGAGCCGATGCGGCGGGCTCTGATGGAGCGGTTCAACGCCGTCGACGGAATCGACCTGGCCGAAGCCAAGTTGGATCTGCGTCCTTCCTTCCCGCTTGAGGTGTTCGCCGGCCACAGCGAGGAGATCAGGACCGTGCTTGAGTGGTTCGTCACCGAGGCCGCTCTGGCGGAAGCTCGCCGTCCCCTTGAGGACGAAGGGGCGCAGTCCGTGTTCTGAGGCGCTGCCGTCCCGGTGACTCCGGATGGCCGGATCATGGCTTACCCCAAGATCACCACTCGGCTAGTCTGCCCAAGGCAGTGATCGGTGTCACTCCGGGCTTGTGCGCGTGGTGGTGGCCGCGACAGGAGCACGGGGGCGCATGGAACTCAACAACCATCAGGGCTGGTACGGCGAGACCTTCGTGGCTGCCATCGCCGCCGCTGCCGGGTTCCAGGTGGCTGTGCCGTATCCGGACATCGGCAAGGACCTCATCCTGGGGCGGGATCACGAGGTGCCGGAGCTGGACGTCCAGATCGCGCTCCAGGTGAAGACGCGCAGGGTGGGGGAGTTCGATCGCACCGGCTCCGGGTTCAGGATCACGCTGTCCATCGAGCAGTTCAGGCGCCTGTGCGGTCGCAGGCAGGTGCCCTGCTTCCTGGTGCTGGTCGTGGTTCCCCCGACCCCCGCCGCGTATATCGAGGTCCTGGAGAGGGAACTGGTTCTCCGGCACTCCGCGTACTGGGTCTCGCTCGCGGAAAGGCCCTTACCGAGCCAGCAGGGGCAGAAGAGCGTGACGGTCACGGTGCCGCGTGACAACCTTCTCACTGTCGACGTTCTGCGGGGATTCTTCGACCGGGCCTGCGAGGAGGTGCCGGTATGAGCGCCGTCGGCGTACCCGAGCACGAGCTGGCGGCGCTCAGGCCCGGCGACGTGGCGCGCTACCTGCACGGCCGCGGCTGGCGGGAGAGCGGCCGGGTCCGCTACAGCCACCGATGGGAGCGGGAGTGGGGCGGGCAGCGGCGGCGCGTTCTCCTGCCGATGGATCCAGGCCTCGCCGACTACACGGACCGGATGGCCGACCTGCTCGATGGGCTCGCCGCTGCCGAAGGACGGACGCCGGCGGCGGTCCACCAGGACCTGATCCGGACCGGATTCGACGTGCAGTACATCAGGATGTTCCCGCGCACGCCCTCCGGCACCATCCCGGTCCGTGCCGGCGTGCTGGCGGCCATGGGCGCGCAGGACCTGCTGATGGCCGCGGCCTGCTCCGCGGTCAGCGGGGAGCCCCGTCTCGTACAGCCCCGCCGCAAGCCGGAACGCGCGAGGCAGATCGTGGACAGCGCGCGGTTCGGCCCGAGCACTCCGGGAAGCTACATCCTCAATCTGCAGCTGCCTCTGCCCGACGCGGAATCGCCGCAGGGGCACCTCTTCGACGAGGACCCGGCATGGCGGCTGGATCCGGAACCGCTCGCCCGCACAGTGACCCGCCGCATGCACGCCGCGGTGGCGGCCACCCTGACGGCGGCCGAGCACACCGCGGGTACCGACGACGTCTCGCCCTTCGCGGCGGGCGCGGAGCAGGGCGTGTCCGCGGATCTGTGCGAAGCGCTCGCCGCCATCGGCGGGAACGACGGACGCGGCTCCGGGCCGTCGCACGGCTTCGCCCTCAGCTTCGTCTGGTCGCCCAGGTGGCCCGCGCCCGCGGTGGCCCCACCCGCGGCCTTCTCCCCCCGCCTGGTCGGGGTGGTGCGGGAGGCCGCCCAGGACCTGCGGCGCCAGGAGCCCGAGCTGGCCGTCACCATCGTGGGACGCACGACCAAACTCAAGCGCGCCGGTGACTTCGGGCCGGGTGAGGTCACGATCGAGGCCCGGCTGCTGAAGGAGAACGGTGACCTGAGCGGCCAGGAGCGACAGATCCACCTCCGCCTGCGTCAGGAGGACTACGACCGGGCCACGGACGCCCACCGCGAGCGCCTGGACCTGAAGATCAGCGGGGACCTCGCACGCAGGGGCACGTACCTGGAGCTGACGAACGTCACCGCCTTCGACGTACTGTGACGGTCCGGCCGCGGCGGGTGTTCCGGTGGGCGCTCGCGCGGTCCGCGCCGCGTGCTTGAATTGCTCTGTTTGACGTGCATCGCCCTGGTGGGGCGGTATGGAGGGGCGGGTATCCGATGACGACGCCGACCACCGACCTGGCCGGAGTGGCGCAGCGGGCGGTCCGCCGCCGCGCCGGCGCGCAGGACCACACGGGCCTGCCCGAGATCAGCGATCTCGTCGAGGTGCGCGGGCAGCGCTGGGTCGTGGCGGACATCGACCACGGAAACGCCTCCCCGGCCGTCAGCGCCGCCGGCACCCTCGTCACGCTCAACAGCGTCGAGGACGGCCGCTACAACGACACACTCTCGGTCATCTGGGAGATCGAGCCGGGCCGCCGCAGGCTCCCGGCGGGCTCGCTGCCGGAGGTGGCGGCGGACCGCTTCGACCCCCCGGAGCGCCTGGCCGCCTTCCTCGACGCCGTCCGCTGGTCCGCGGTGACCTCCGCCGACGCGCGGACCTTGCAGGCGCCCTTCCGTTCCGGTGTCGCCGTCGAGCCGTACCAGCTGGAACCGGTCTCCCGGGCGGTGGCCGCGCCCCGCGTGAACCTGCTCCTCGCCGACGACGTCGGACTCGGCAAGACCGTCGAGGCGGGCCTGGTCGCCCTGGAGCTGATCCTCCGCAATCGCGCCCACAAGATCATGGTCGTCTGTCCGGCCGGTCTCACCGTGAAGTGGCGCGACGAGATGGCGGAGAAGTTCGGGCTCGACTTCACCATCGTCGACTCGGCATGCGCGGCCGAGGTCCGCCGCACGCACGGCAGCGCCGCCAACCCCTTCAACATCCACCCGCGGTGCATCGTCTCCCTGCCGTGGCTGCGCGGCGCCAAGGCCCAGCGTCTGCTCGCCGAGGTACTGCCCGCCCAGGACGCCGAGGCCGTGATCCCGGGCAAGCGCGCCTTCGACCTGCTCATCCTCGACGAGGCCCACCATGTGGCGCCCTCCGCGCCGAAGCAGCTCTACCCCGTCGACTCCCAGCAGACCAAGCTGATCCGCCGGCTCGCCCCGCACTTCGAGCACCGGCTCTTCCTGTCGGCCACCCCGCACAACGGCTACCAGCAGTCCTACACGGCCCTGTTGGAGATCGTCGACAACCAGCGCTTCGCGCGCGGTGTCGACCCGGACCCGAAGGCCGTCGAGGACACCGTCGTCCGCCGCCTCAAGTCCGACATCCGCGACCCGGTCACCGGCGAGCGGCGCTTCCTGGAGCGCAGGACACAGGCCCTTCCCGTGGAGTACACGCGGGACGAGCGGCGCATCCACGCCCTGCTGAAGGAGTACGCCCAGCTGCGCAGGGCCAAACTCGGTACCCGCTTCAAGGGCGGCCGCAAGGCGGCCGACCTGGTCACCCTGCTCCTGAAGAAGCGCCTGTTCTCCTCGCCCGACGCCTTCGCCCGCACCATCGAGGTCTACCTCGAGACCCTGCGGACGAAGAAGCAGCAGGCGGCCGAGGACGTCGAGGCCTGGCAGGAGACCTTCTTCGACGACTACGCGGACTACGACGACGAGCCGCTCGCCGAGGCGGAGGACGACGCCATCGCCCGCGCCACCACCCTCCAGCCCGGCACCGACGGAGACGAGTCCGCCCTGCTTGAGCAGATGCGCGACTGGGCACGGCGCCACCAGGCACAGGCCGACTCGAAGGCCCGCGAACTCATCACCTACCTCAAGGCCAACTGCATCCCCGACGGCAGCCATTGGCAGCACGAACGTGTGGTGGTCTTCACCGAGTACCGCGACACCCAGGTGTGGCTGCAGAACCTGCTGCGCGACCACGGCCTCGGCGGCGACCGCGTCGCCCTCCTGCACGGCGGCCTGAACACCGCGGAGCGGGAGGAACTGCGCCTCGCCTTCCAGGCCGAGCCCGCCGAGAACCCGGTGCGCATCCTGCTGGCGACCGACGCCGCGAGCGAGGGCATCGACCTCCAGCGCCACTGCCACCGCCTGGTCAACTACGACATCCCCTTCAACCCCAACAAGCTGGAACAGCGCATCGGCCGCATCGACCGCTACGGCCAGCGCAAGACCCCGGAAGTCGTGCACTTCGTCGGCAGCAACTACGAGGAGAGCGGCGACACCTACGAGGCCGACCTCGAGTTCCTCGCCCGCGTCGCCGTGAAGGTCGCCCGTATGGAGGAGGACCTCGGCAAGGTCAACGCCGTGCTGGCCGACGCCGTGCAGCGGCGCATGACCGGCGACCTCGGCACCGACTTCGACGTCGACCGCGCGGAGCTCTACGCCGGCAGGCAGGCCAGGCGTGGCGGGAACGTTCCCTCGGAACGCGAGGCCCAGGCCCAGGCCCAGCGCCTGAGCGAGCAGGTCGCGGCCACGGTGAGCACACTCGGCATCACCCCGGACCGGATCGCCCGCGTCGTCTCCACGGCACTGCCGCTCGCGCGCCAGCAGGACATCCACCCCGTGCTCGACGACAGGGAGGCGGCCGAGGGCTTCTACGAGGTCCCCACCCTCACCGGCTCCTGGGAGCGGGCCGGCCACGGCCTCGCCGACAAGCTGCGCCCCGAGATCCGGCGGCCCGTCACCTTCGACCCCGCCGGCGTCCGGGATCGCGACGACGTCGTCCTCGCCCACCTGGGGCATCCCCTTGTCGCCATGTCCACGCGCCTGCTGCGCGCGGCCGTGTGGAACAAGGACCAGGCCGGTCTCGCCCGGGTCAGCGCCGTCGTCAGCGACCATCCCGAGCTGGAGACGACCCTCGTCGGCGCGTTCGCCCGCTTCGTCCTCGTCGGCGCCGACGGGGTACGGCTCCACGAGGAGGTCCTCCAGGCGGGCGGCTGGCTCCGCGATGCCGACACGGGAGGGCAGTCCCGCTTCAGCCGCCTGGAGAAGGTGACCACGGTCCGCAACATCCTCGACGACGCGTTCGCCGACCATGCCACCCCGGCCGCCCCGCTTCTGCGCGGCAGGCTCGCCGAGTCCTGGCCGCATGTCGGTGAGGGCCTGGTCTCCGCCCTCGAATGGCGGGCCCGCAACCGCCAGACCGCGCTGGAGGGCCGGCTGGAGACGCGCCGACGCGAGGACGCCGAGCGCATCACCGCCCAGATCGACCGCTTCCGGCAGTCCCTGCGCCGGGCCATCGGCAAGCCGCCCGGCGAGGAGGGCCAGCTGGAACTGGCCTTCGACGAGGCGGAGCAGCAGCGCCGCGACCGGGACAACTGGGAGAAGCGCGCGGACGCCCTGGAGAGCGAGAAGGAGCGCGAACTCGCCGCCATCGCCGCCCGCTACGCCCGGCCCAAGGCCCTGCTCTTCCCCGTCGCCGTCGTCTTCGTCGTTCCCCGCAGAGAGGCCGTGAAGTGAGCACGAACCAGCGCAAGAACACGGGCCGCGCGGGTGCATCCGGCGGCTCGGGGCGCCCGCGCGGTGGCGCCCCGGCACCCGACGGCCGGCAGCAGCACATCGACTGGCTCGGCCTGGTCGACGTGTCAGGCCCCTTCCTCACGCTGCCCGTCCTGCTCAAGACCTGGCCGCAGCTCGACTCGATCGACAAGCCGCTGCGTACCCGGCTGCGCTACGAGCACGGGGTGTGGCTGTCGGACACGGCCGCCGGGCAGCGGGCGTGGACGCAGTTCGTCCTGCACGAGCTGCTGGGCTGGGGCGACGCGCTGTGCGAGGGCGCGGAGCTAGCCGAGGCCCTCGCCGTCGACGTCCCGGAGCACGGGGAGCGGATCGTCCCGGACTTCGCCCTCCTCGAACCGGGCAGCGAGGCCGGCGACACGGCGGGGCTGGTCGCCGACTGCGCCATCCTCGGCATGACCGTTGCCGCGGGCGTGCACCCCGCCCAGCGCGTGCCGGGCTCCGCCTGGTCCGCGACGCCCGTCGACCGGATGGCCCACCTGTGCCGCCATCACGGCGTCGAGCTGGGCCTGGTGACGGACGGCCGCTGGTGGGCGCTGGTCTGGGCGCCGCGCGGCGGGGTCACGACGTCGGCGCTGTTCGACACGGTCGCGTGGACGGAGCCGGTCGAGCGGGTCGTCGTACGGGCCTTCATGTCGCTGCTCGGCAGGCGCCGCTTCTTCGCCGTCGCGGACGACGAGACGCTGCTGCCGCTGCTCAAGGAGTCACTGGACAGCCAGGAAGACGTCACGGACGCCCTGGGCGTCCAGGTCAGGCGAGCCGTCGAACTGCTGGTGGAGGCCATCGGACGCGCCGACGTGAGCGAACGCGCACGCGGCCGCAAGGGCCTTGCCGACGTACCGGCGCGTGACGTGTACCGGGGCGCGGTCGCCATCATGATGCGCGTGGTCTTCCTCCTCTTCGCCGAGGAGCGCGGCCTGCTGCCGAGCGACAACGAGCTGTACACGCAGGCGTATTCGGCCGGCCGTCTGTGCCAGGAGCTGGAGGACCTGGCCCGCGAGACCACCGAGGACGACCTGGAGCAGACGGGGGTGGGCTGGCACCGCCTCATCGCCCTCTTCAACGCCGTGTACGGGGGAGTGGAGCACCCGGCGCTGCGCATGCACGCGTACGACGGCTCGATCTTCGACCCGGACGCGTTCCCGTGGCTGGAGGGCCGGGGAACGGCGGAGGGCGACCCCGCGGACCCGCTGCCCATCGACGACCGGACCGTCCTGCACATGCTCCAGTCCGTGCAGCACGTCTGGATCGGCACGGGCAGGAAGCGGGAGCGCCGCCGCCTGACCTTCCGCACGCTGGACGTCGAGCAGATCGGCTACGTGTACGAGGGCCTGCTCTCGTACCAGGGCCGCCGGGCCGAGGACACGGTGGTGGGCCTCGTCGGAAAGCCGGGCCTTGAGGCGGAGGTGCTGCTGACCCGGCTGGAGTCCCTGGCCCGTACGCACGGCGACGGTGACGGCGACGACGGCCTGGCGGCCGTGCTGGCTGAGGAGTACAACAAGGCGACCGGTCTGGGCAGCGCGGGCAAGGTCGCGAAGCTGCTGGCGCCGCTGGGGGACACGGAGCGGGCCGAGGCCCGGGGCAAGCTGCTGGCCGCGACGGCCAACGACCCGGCGCTCGCGGACCGCCTCCTGCCGTTCTACCGCCTCATCCGCCCGGACCTGCGCGGACTGCCGGTGGTCATCGCGGCGGGCGGCCTGTACGTGACGGAGTCCTCGCTGCGGAAGAACACGGGCACGCACTACACACCGAAGTCCCTGGCCCAGCAGGTCGCGGACGGCGCGCTTGAGCCGCTGGTGTACGAGTACGGCCCGCTCCAGACGGCGGACCGCGGCCAGTGGCGACCCAAGTCGTCGGGCGACATCCTGAAGTTGAAGGTCGCGGACATCGCGATGGGCTCGGCGGCGTTCCTGGTGGCGTCCTGCCGCTACCTGGCGGGCGCGCTGGTGGAGGCGTGGAGCAGGGAGGGCGACGAGCGGGCCGTGGCCTACCTGGCGGGCGTGGAATCGCTGTCCACGTCGGCGGTGGAGGCCGAGGACGAGCCGGTGATGGTGGAGGCGCGGCGGCAGATCATCGAGCACTGCCTGTACGGCGTGGACATCAATCCGATGGCCGTGGAGATGGCGAAGCTGTCGCTGTGGCTGGTCTCCATGGACCGCGACCGCCCGTTCACGTTCCTGGACGACCGCCTGGTGGCGGGCGACTCGCTGCTGGGCATCACGTCGGTCGAGCAACTGGAGTCCATGCACCTGGACCCGGTACGGGGCCGCCGCATCCATGAGAACAGCATCGACTTCACGGGTGGCGTGGGGCGGCTGGTCTCGGAGGTCGCCGAGGAGCGCCGGAAGCTGGCGGGCATTCCGGACACGGGGCTGGAGGCGCTGGACGAGAAGCGCGCCATGCTGGCGTCGGTCCGCGAGAAGACCCGCCGGGCGAGCGTCTTCGCGGACCTGGTGGTGGGCGCTGCGCTGGCCGGCGCGGGACGGGGGGAGAAGGAACAGGACCGCTTGTCGTTCGCGGCGGTCACGGCGGCGCACGCGGTGGCGGACGCGGGGGACGACGGGGAGCTGGCGGCTGCGGAGCTGGAGCGCGCGGGGGAGTTGGCGCGGGGGTGGCTCGCCACCGGGAAGCCGGAGGGGGCGTTCGAGCGGGAGCCTGTGCATCTGCCGCTGGTCTTTCCGGAGGTGTGGGACGAGCGGGGCGGGTTCGATGCGGTGGTGGGGAACCCGCCGTTTTTGGGCGGGAAGAAGTTGACGGGTTCGTTGGGGGTCGCTTATCGGGAGCAGTTGGTCGAGTGGTTGGGTCGAGGGGCTCGGGGTAATGCTGACCTGGTTGCGTATTTCCTTTTGCGTGCACATGAATTGTTGTGTGAAATTGGGCAAACTGGTCTCATTGCCACCAATACTTTGGCGCAGGGAGACACGCGGGAAGTCGGCCTTGATCAACTGATTTCCGCTGGCGTGACGGTCAGGCAGTCGGTGAAGAGTGAGCCGTGGCCGTCGAAGAGTGTCGTACTGGAATACTGTGCAGCGTGGACGAGTAGGGCGCCAGTCGCGAAGAGTGTGCCACGTTACGCTGATGAAATTCTAGTTCGTGGAATCAATTCGTCGTTGGATCCCGTTTCCCGGGTTTCTGGGCCTGCCGAAAGGTTGGTGGAGAATAAAGGCGTGGCCTTCATTGGGTCGTACATTTTGGGCCTCGGGTTTACGATGGGACCGGATTATGCGCGGGCGCTTATGGAGAAGAACGAGCGATACGGAGAAGTGCTATTTCCGTACCTCAACGGCCAAGATCTGAACTCTCGCCCCGACGCTTCGGCGAGTCGCTGGGTCATTGATTTTCACGATTGGCCAGAAGAGCGAGCTAGGACGTACGAGGATGTTTTTCGGATCGTCGAGAATGAGGTCAAGCCAGAGCGTAGAAGGAGAGATGTCAGCGGGGCTTACGTGCTTCGCCATCCACTTCCGGAGCGCTATTGGCAATACGCCGACAAGCGTCCAGCGCTGCAATCTTCGATTATCGCGCTGAGTCGGGTGATTGTTCTAGCCCAGGTGAGTAAAACGCTTATTCCGCTCATGCTGCCCACGGGTCAGGTTTACTCGCACAAGGTCGTAGTCTTCCCGTCGGAAGACTACGGGCAGATGGCACTTTTGAGTAGCGCAGTTCATTACTGGTGGAGCATCATGCGTAGCGCTACTATGAAAGGCGATCTGAGTTACTCGCCATCTGATGTTACAAGCACCTTTCCGCGTCCAAAGATCTCTACGATGCTGCAAGCTACAGGAGTTCGGCTCGATACTCGTCGCAGAGAAATCATGCTGGTGCGTGGCGGCCTCACTGCGACATACAACCTCGTCCATGATGAGAGCTGTACGGACGCTGACATCGCCGAACTCCGCGAAATCCACCGCGCCATCGACGAAGAGGTCGCCCACGCCTACGGCTGGGATGACCTCCTGGCCCAGCCCGGCGGCCTCGATCACGGGTTCCACCCCACCCGGCAAGGCCCCCGTTACACCGTGGGGCCCGCTGTTCGACAGGAGATCCTCGACCGGCTCCTCGAAGAGAACCAGCGGCGCTACGCCGCCGAAGTCGCTGCCGGGCTGCACGACAAGAAGGGCGCCAAGAAGAAGGCGGCGGCGCCTGCTCGTCGGAAGCCGAAGCCTCCGGCGGAGGAACCGCCGAGCCTCTTCTGAGCGTAGGGACGGGCAGTGCGTGCGGGTCGGTCAACGTCAACGATGTACCGGCCCGCCGGCGGCCGTCCGTTCCCGCCTCACCCTGATCGTCACCCACGGCCCCAACACGAAGACGTTGCCGTCCTCGAACTCCAGCCGCCTCCGGCGGCCCCGCAGTTCCCGCACGTCCCTGACTCGGTGCGGGACGCCGCCCACGGCGATCACGTCCCCTCGCCGTACCCTGGCGGGCAAGACTTCAACACTCCGCATGTCTGCTTCCTTCGTCCGTCTACCGCCACGGCGCGCGGCTCCACCAGTTGGCCTCTCGGACCTTGGCCATCAGGTCTTCGTGGCGTGTCACTCTGCCCGTGTCGTCTGCGTCCTCGCCCGGTTCTGCCGCTTCCTCGGCGTCACAGTCCGACTCCTCCGTCACGGCGTGGACTTCCTCAGGACCGATGCCAACTGTCGTGCCACGTCGGTCCGGCAGCGTCCGAGTTCCACCAGTGGCGGCAGGCAGTCACTTGTCACGGACGGCAGGTCGATGCCGAGCGACGGCAACACCACGCCGACTCCGGCCAGCGCCGTCCGCAACTCGTCCCGTGCCGCCCCCGCTTCTCGGATCTTCCTGTCCGAGCCCCTGCGCCTGTCCGCTTCCATGCCCACACCTCTCCTCGTGGATCACTGCCTTCGAGCAATGAGCATGAGGCTGTAGCGGTACGCTCACCAGGGGTAACGGTTTTCGGAGCATCGGAACGAAAACGGAGAGTCCGCCAGTGCCCGCACCGAAGGAACTTGATCCGAGCGCTTCTCTTGCCGCGCTCTACGGAACGAAGTTACGCAAGCTCCGCGTCCGCGCGGGCCTGACTCAGCGGCAGCTCGGGGACAAGGTCCCCATCGCGCACAGCCGGATCGCGCAGTTCGAGCTGGGCAACGAGACGCCACCGGAGGACGTCAACGGCAAGCTGGACGTCCTGCTGGACGCGGACGGCGACCTGGTCGACCTGTGGGGTCACACCAAGCGGACTCCGTACCCAGACTGGGCGCGAAAGTTCATGGCCTACGAAGCACGGGCGTGCGCCATGCACAAGTACATGGCGCACAGCGTGCCCGGGCTCCTGCAAACCGAGTCGTACGCCCGTGAACTGCTGAGACTTGGCCTCCCGTGGTGCATGAGTGAAGAGATCGATGAGGCGGTAGCCGCGCGCATGGAGCGGCAAGCACTCCTCCAGAGCGAGCGCCCACCGTTGCTCTGGGTTGTGCTCGACGAGGCGGTGATCCGCAGGCCCGTAGGCGGGAACGTTGTCATGAGGGATCAGTTGACGCGGCTCATGAAGGCGGCGATGACTCCCCGCGTCGAGGTTCAGATCCTGCCCTTCGCCGCTGGTGCACACTCCGCTATGGGAGGGTCCCTGACCGTGCTCTCGTTCGAGAGTGGGCCTGATGTGGCCTATCTGGAAGCTGATCATTCCGGTGAACTGGTCGAGGATCGGGCCATGGTGGCGAAGCACTCGTATCGTTACGATCTTGTGCATGCCCAAGGCCTGTCGCCCGAGGCGTCAACAGCCTTGATCCAGAAGGCGATGAAGGAGTTCGGAACATGAGTGCCGTACGGATAGACGCAGCGAACGTTTCATGGCGGAAGAGCACGTACAGCAACGGCGCCGGTGGCGACTGTGTGGAGGTCGCCGCGCATGTCGCGGACCGCGTCCCGGTCCGCGACAGCAAGAACCCCGCCGGCCCGGCCCTCCTCATCCCCAACGCGGCATGGAGCGCCTTCGTCCGGCACGTCGGCCAGGCGTAGCGTCGCCCGCGACCGGGGCGCGGATTTACGCGCCCCGGTGCGGCGCGCCGCTCTTTCAAGGAACGGGTGAGAACCCACCCAACCAAACCCGTGGTTGCCCCAACTTCACCCGTCACACGATCGGGTGACGACGGTGCAGGGACGCGGACCGGTGGGGTACGGTCGGCCGCGACCACCCAGAAACCAAGTCGGCCCCCGACAGGACTGCAATCCCGGCGGGAGCCTGACCGATCAGGAAGCAGAGACCTTCCCGATGGCTGATCCGCAGTCTAACGCGGCCGCGCCCCCGCGCCCGGCCTACAGCATCCCGCAGGACGCCCCCACCGCCGGGGTGATCCACGTACGTCACCGCCACACCGACCGGTTCACGGTCGTCGGCAACCACCTCGCCCAGCATCGCGGGCTCTCCGCCGCCGCGATCGGCATCGCCGTCTACATCCAGTCCCTCCCTGACGGCGTCAGCGTCACCGCCAAGGCCCTCACCCTCCGCTTCCGGGAAGGCGAGACCACCATCCGACGTGCGCTCAACGAGCTGGAAGCAGCCGGGTACCTGGAGCGCCGACGGGTCCCGCTCGGCGGCGGCCGGTTCGCGACCCGCACCCTCGCCTACGACAAGCCCAGCTGTGTGCCGGGACCCGTACCGACGCCCGCACCGACACCGGCACCCGCACGTGGCCTCGCACCAACGCCCGGCCCCGCAAGCGGACCACCGTCCCCGCCTGAGCCTCAACCGGCCACGGTGAAACCCGGACCGCCGCGCTCGACCTGGACCAGTCGGCCCGCTGCCCCGCTCCCCACGGGCCCGGCAGCGGACCTCCTGGCCGGTCTGCGCGGCATCGATCCGCGCCTGATCCTCTCGGTGCGAGACGTGCACCGGCTGATGCCCGCCGTCGAGGAGTGGCTGGCGCGCCAGGCCACACCCGCCCAGATCGTCCGCACCCTCACGGCCAACCTGCCGCCCGCGCCAGTGCCCATCCACCACCCGCCGCGTTTCCTGGAACACCGGCTCTCCGTCCTCCTCCCGCCGCCGCTTCCCGTCGCACCGTCAGAAACCGCCCACACGCGACCCGCGCCCCTGATCACCTGCGACGGCTGCGAGCGGGCGTTTCGAAGCCACGTACCGGACGCCAGGTGCGCGGAGTGCGGCCCGGTGCCGTACCGGTCCGCCGCGTGACGGCGAGGCACGTTCCCGCACCGACGCCGCCGACGGAGGCCGACTGTCAGTGGGCGCCGATAGCGTGGACGTGTCAGTTGCCAACCATGGCCGTCTGCCCTGTTCTTGGAGTGCCGCCCGCCCATGAGACCCTCTGCGCCGTACGCGTCCACCTCGCTCGCCGACCTCCTGCCCGCCGTGCGGTACGCCGACCCGAGGCTGGTCGCCGACCGGCTCGACGATGCCCGGCTGCCGCTGACCTGGTGGCACGCCACGCCGCTGATGGAGGTCGAGCGGATCGTCGGGGCCGAGGCGCTCGGCCATCACGTCGCGCGGACGATCCGAGCTCTCTGGCCGCACGCGGAGCTCGGAGACGTACTGCCTGTACTGCGGATGCTGGACGAGCCGGGCGCCGAGCCCAGGCAGACGGTCGCGGAGGTCGCACGCGAGGCGGGTCCCATGATCGAGGACGGCGACCGGGTGCTGGCGGCCGTGTTCGGCGCGGTCCTCGACCGGTTGCACGGGCGCGGGGCGCCCCGGACGCCGGCCGGGGACGACGCGGACGTGCGCGAAGCGGTATCGGTGATCGCCCGGTGGCTCCCGGCCGACGCCCCCGCCGAGGTGCGGGCCGCACTCGCCGTGCTGCTGGGGCAGGGAGACAGCGCCGGGGACACGTCGGCGCCCGCCCCCGCAGCCGCCACTGCCGCCTCCGTGAGCGACGCAGACTCTGCTGGCGTCCAGACCGACCCCCGGGCCCGCCTCGACGCCGACAGCGACCCCCGTGCCCACACCGACACCGACACCGACACCGAGACGGTGCCCGAGGCCCCCGCCCCCGCGCCCTCGCCCGAGCTGATGGCCGAGCCGCTCGCCGCGTTCGGACGGTTCGTCAGCGAGTGGGACGACCGTGCCGTGGCGATCGCCGGGCGGCGGATGTTCGCCGACGAGCCCGAGAGGCTCAACGACTTGGGAGAACGGTTCTCCGTCAGCCGGGAGCGGATCCGGCAGTTGGAGCGTGCCGTCACGGTTTCCGTCGAACGGTGGCTCGCGTCGACCGTCGATGGCCAGGCCTTCGCCGGGCATCTGGCCGCCGTCGCCGAGCGGCTCGGCGCGGTCTGCCGCACGGTCGACGTGCGCGCGCTGCACCCGGACCACGCGCGCACGGTGGACGCCCTCGGAGTGCCGCTCGGTGACGTCATAGCGCGGTTGCTGCCAGGACGGACCCCCGAAGGAGCCTGGTTCGTCGAGGGCGACCCCGACTCACTGAAGGCGGCGATGCGGGAGGAACTGCTCGCCGCGTGCGGGGACGCCCCGCTGACGTGGGACGAGGCGGTGGCCCTCGGAGGACGTCACGGCGTCCGCGCCGAGGTCCTCGGCGACTGGGCCGCCGAGCTCGGCCGCTTCCGGGTGAGGGACGGAAAGCTGCTGCACTGGGGACGCTCCGTCGGCGACCGGGCCGCCGCCGTGCTCGCGCTGCACGGAGAGCCGCTGTCCACGGAGGGCATTCACGACCGGCTCGCCGACGGCACGGCTATCAGCAGCATGCGCAACCAGATCTGGGCCGACGAGCGCTTCATCCGGCTCGACCGGAATGTGTACGGCCTGCGCTCCTGGGGCGGCGAGGAGTACCTCGGCATCCGGGAGATGATCGCCCGCGAGATCGAAAAGGCGGGCGGTGAAGCCGAGGCCAGCGCGATCGCGGAGGCTCTCAGCGCACGCTTCGACGTCTCGGCGTCGTCCGTCCGCACCAACTTGGGCGGGCCCGGATTCGCCCGCACCAGGCGCGGCTGGGTCAGGGTCGCCGACCTGGACGCGGAGCAGGACACGCCGTACGTGCCGCGCAACGACGTCTCCGGCACCCGGCGGTGCTTCGTCGGGACGGACGGACGCTGGTGGTACCGGGTCGAAGTCACCGCCGAGCACCTACGCGGCTCCGGTGGCCCGGTGCCGGCGGGCTGGGCCGCCCACATAGGCGCCGCCCCCTCCTGCGAACCGGTCCGTCTGCGGCACGAAGCCGGAGAGACCTCACTCGCCTGGCACGCCCAGCCGCAGCTCGGCTCGGTGAAGCCGCTGTTCGAGCACATCGGGGCCTGCGCGGGCGACCAGGTGTTCCTCAACGTGACCGACAGCCGCCTGAGTGCGCTGCGGCTGCCCGCACCGTCGGCCGGACTCGCCGCCGAGGCGGGCGCGGCGCGGCTCACCGGATGGACGGCCCCGGTGACCCCGGCGGAGGCGGTCGCCGTGATCGCGCGCCGCATCGGCATGGCGGACGGCCAGGACGGCGCTGCCCTGCTGGAGCGGCTGGCCGAGCGCGGGGACAAGGACATCAGCGAACTGCTGGAACAGGCACTCGCCGGGGTGCTGCCGGCCTTCTGATGTCAGTGCCGCTCGTTAACATCGGTTTCATGGCGGGCCGTAGCAGGTCCGCGCGGCCTCGGCCGTGGGGTGGGGAGGGGCCCGCGAGGGCGCCGCGCGAAGGACGAGAGGATGCGCTGATGGCATCGGGCAAGACCGCCGACGGGCCGGGCAGGACGGGCAGCGCCGCGTTGGAGGAGGACATCCTCCAACGGGTCCGGGAGGTGAAGCAGGCCTTCGAGCCCGCCACGTCGTACGAGGTCAGGGACGCCCTGGGCGACCTCATCAGCCGGGATCTGCTCGGCCCGTGGGGCGGGCCCGACGAGGAGTTCGACCACCGGGCCGCCGGCCCCAGCGACCGCTACCTGGTCGGCAGGCTCGGCCCGAAGCGGGCGCTGACCACCTCGCTCGCGGCAGCCGCCGAGCAACTGCTCGACGACTCGGACGGGGAGGGAGACGTCACCGACCGGGAACTCCGGGAGCGGCTCACCGTGCAGAACGCCGGTCGCATGTGGGCCTCCTCGATGGGCCTGATGTTCGCCGTGCCGGCGAGCGACGACATGCGGACGGTCGCCGTCCGGGTCCGTTGGGGCCAGTACCACCGTGTACAGGTGCTGAACGACGAGGGAGCCGCGCGTTCCACCTGGAAGCGCGAGCAGGTCGAGAAGGACGTCACCCTTCCGCTCGACGCCGGACCGCGTCAGACGCTGCCGCTCACCGCCGACGACCCGGAGGCCGCGGGCGTGCGGCTGGCAGCGGAAGTGCGCATCCGTACGGGAGCCGCGGGCTCCCGCCGCGTCATCGAGTTGTCGCTCGTCAACGCGCAGGACGAACCCGCGCGGGCCAAGGACACCGCCTGGCTGTTCCAGGCCGAGCTGCACATCACGGCGGCGGACGGCACCACCCCCGTCTTCCTGCCGATCGCCGACCCTCTGGACGAGGCGGCCCAGGCCGGCCAGGACGCCTTCGGCGCGGCAGATCCGGAGGAACAGCACCTCACACTGCTCTACCGCGACCAGCTCAAGCACGCGGCGGGCCGCAACGTGGCCGTCTCGGTCGCTCTCGGCGAGGGCGAGCGCAAGGCACACGCCCTGACGACCACCTGGCTGCCGGTTCACGACGTCCCGGCCACCATCGCCCCCTCGGGAGAGCGCGCCCACCACCTCGACGGCCTGGAACTCTCCATGGACGAGCTGGCCGTGCTTCCTCCCTCCGCCCTCTGCGAGGCCCTCGCCCCACTCGCCGACGGCTACAGCGCCTGGCTCGACGAAAAGGAAACCCAGGCGGAGCAGTTGGAGGGCGCCCTGAGGCAACGCGGTCTCGACGCGGTGCAGGACGCGCGGAGCGTCGCCGTACGGATCGCCCTGGGTGTGGACCTCCTCGCGAACCCGCAGCATCCCGAGGTGCTGGAGGCGTTCCGCTTCGCGAACCGGGCGATGGCCCTGCAGCGGCGGCACACCGCCATCGCGGCGCTCCGGGAGCGCGAGGACCTCGCATTCCCGGAGGCCAGGAGACGCATCGAGGCACAGGGCCATGCCGCCGCCTCCTGGCGCCCGTTCCAGCTGGCGTTCGTCCTGCTCAACCTCAGGGCGCTGGCCGACCCGACGCTGAAGGAACGGGAATCGGGCCCGGACGCCGTGGTCGACCTGCTGTTCTTCCCGACCGGCGGCGGGAAGACCGAGGCGTACCTCGGCCTGGCGGCCTTCACCTTCGCCATCCGGCGGCTCCAGGGAGTCATCGGCACCGGCGACGCAGCCCGCAGCGGCGAGGCGGGGGCGGCCGTACTGATGCGCTACACCTTGCGGTTGCTGACGGCCCAGCAGTTCCAGCGAGCCGCGGCGCTGGTGTGCGCAGCCGAGGTGCTGCGCCGCGAGGCGTACGACGGCGGCGATCTGCGCTGGGGGAGCACGCCGTTCCGGATCGGCCTGTGGGTCGGCGGCGCGGTCTCCCCGAACCGCTACGAGGAGGCGGCACGGCAGGTCGCCGAGGCGAAGGACGCCGGGGACGGCAAGGCCGCGAAGGTCCTGCAGACGCTCGTCTGCCCCTGGTGCGGGACGGCGCTGAGCGCCCAGCGCGACCTCCACCCCGACGACGACCTCCGCCGTGTCCTGCTGTACTGCGCCAACGGCGAGGGGAAGCAGGCATGCCCCTTCTCGCAGCGCCGCTCGCCGGGCGAGGGACTGCCCATCCTGACGGTGGACGAGGAGATCTACCGGCTGGCTCCCAGCCTGCTCATCGCCACGGTCGACAAGCTGGCCCAACTGCCCTGGCGGGGCGAGGCGGGCATGCTCTTCGGCCGGGTCGACACCTACTGCCCGCGGCACGGCTACCGGCACGCCGACCTCGACGCCAGGACCAAGTGCGGGAACAAGCACCTGGCCAAGGGCAAGTACGAGATGGTCAAGAGCACGCCGGTGACCCGGTTGCGCCCGCCGGACCTGATCATCCAGGACGAACTGCACCTGATCTCCGGTGCATTGGGTACGACAGTCGGGCTTTTCGAGGCAGCCGTCGACGAGTTGTGCGGCTGGTCGGCACAGAGCCCCGACGGGGCGACCGTCAGGGTCGGTCCGAAGATCGTCGCCTCCACGGCCACCACCAAGCGGGCCGCAGAACAGATCAGGGGCGTCTTCGCACGCGACGCCGCGATCTTCCCGCCGCAGGTGATCGACGTCGGCGACACGTTCTTCTCCCAGCAGGTCGAGCTGTCGCCCGAGGCGCCGGGACGCCGCTACCTGGGCATCTGCGCGCACGGCGTCCGGATGAAGCAGGCCGAGATCCGCGTGGCCGAGATCCTCCTGCTGGCCGGCCAGACCCTCTTCGACCAGCACGGCGCGCCCGCGGATCCGTACATGACGCTGGTCGGGTACTTCAACGCCACACGCGAACTCGCCGGCATGCGCCGGTTCCTCGACGACGACATCGCCACCCGCGTGCGGATCCACGGCAGCCGCAAGGGCCTGTCGAACCGCCTGGTCCGCCGCACGGAGATGCTCTCCGTCCAGGAGCTGACGTCGCGGATCTCCTCCGGGGACATCACGGAGGTGCTCTCCCGCCTGGAGGTGTCCTTCGACGAGTCGATGGACACCACGGTGCGCAGGCAGGCCGTCCTCGACGAACTCCGCGCCGCGGCCCAGCACAAGCAGCGCGTCGACGTCGCGAAGCTCGGGCTCCGCAACGAAGGCAACGGAGCCGTCGACGCGGTCATCGCGACGTCCATGCTCCAGGTCGGTGTCGACGTCTCCCGCTTCGGCCTCATGCTCGTGGTCGGCCAGCCGAAGAACACGGCTGAGTACATCCAGGCGTCCTCCCGCGTGGGCCGTGACGCCCGGCGCCCGGGACTCGTCGTCACGCTCTACAACTGGACCCGGCCCAGGGACCTCGCGCACTTCGAGGACTTCGGGCACTACCACGCCACCTTCTACCGCCAGGTCGAAGCCCTGTCCGTCACCCCCTTCGCCCGGCGGTCCCTCGACCGCACGACGGCGGCCGCTTGGATCGCCGCCGTACGCAACTCCGCCGCGCCGCACTCCCGTAACCAGGACGCCTACGACGTCGACCTCGATGGTCCGGTCGCGGCGGAGGTCACCGCCCGCTTCCTGGCCCGCGCGGAGACGGTCGGAGGGCCACGCGCCCGCGAGTACCTCAAGGAGCGCATCGACGTCCTGAAAGACGCGTGGGCGCTGAAGAAGGAGGGCAGCGCACGTCTCGGGTACGAGGAAGCCACCTGGCAGGGGCAGCGGCTCCGTGGCCTGCTCGGCCGGGCCACCGGGGCCCTGTGGGACGAACTCACCGTGGCCCGGTCGATGCGCGAGACGGAGAACGAGATCAACCTGCTCGTGCCGGGCAGCGGCCTCTACGACGTCGTCGGCGGAGCGCCCCCGTGGAGCTACACCGCACCTCCCGGCGGCCAGGCGGGCCCCGAGGACGACGACGTGTCCGAGGGCGACGAGACCGGCGCCGTGCTGGACGGCGGCACGGGCAGGACCGGCAGTCACGGGAAGAAGGCGCAGGCATGACCGACACGACCCAGCACCGCCGCAGAGTCGGAGCCGTACGCCCCAGCCACCTGATGTACACGGGCGGCGTCGGCGCGCTCGTCGACCTCCCCAACTTCGCCGTCCTGGTCAGGGGGATCGACGACTGGAACTATGACACGTTCGAGTGGGAGGACCTGAAGGAGCCGAGGCTGCTACGGGCCGTCAACGGCCTGATAGGGGAGCCGTACGGCGCGCAGGTCACCCAGTTGCGCCCGGCGCCCTGGATGGACGGGACGGACAGCGATCCGACCGGGCCCGCGTCGCGCGTGGGCGTGCCGGTCCTGCCCTTCCCGCAGTGGCTGCGCTGCACCGCCTGCAACACACTGGCCGGCCTGGACTCCCAGGTCTTCACGTTCGAGAACGCCAGACCCCGCCGGCCCGACCAGGCCCGGTTCTCACATGGCAACTGCACGGCCAAACGCAAGGGCAAACACCCCCTCGCGGTGGCCGCGCGCTTCGTCCTGGTCTGCCAGGCCGGGCACCTGGACGACTTCCCCTACGCGTCGTTCGTCCACCGCGGCGGCGACTGCGCGAAGGCGACCCACCCGCGGCTGGAAATGCTCGACCACGGCGGCAACCAGGCGGCCAACGTGAAGGTGCGGTGCGTCAGCTGCGGCGACGAACGCAACATCCGGGACGCCATGGGGCAGCGGGGAGAGGCCACGCTGCCGCGCTGCCGCGGGCGTCACCCGCACCTCTCCACCTTCGACCCCGCCGGATGCGATCAGCGGCCCAAGCCCCTCGTCATCGGCGCATCGAACCAGTGGTTCGCCCAGACCCTCAGCGTCCTCGCGGTGCCGCCGACCAGCGGCAGCGCCCTGCGGGGCAAGGTCGAGCAGCTGTGGGAGTACCTGCGCAAGGCCACATCCCCGCAACTCCTCGACATGATCTGGGACTTCCCGCAGTGCAAGCCGCTGCACCAGTGGAGCCAGGCCGAGGTGTTCGACACCATCGAGGCGCACCGGGCCGCCGAGACCGACGCAGCGCCCTCGGAGGCCCCCTCCTACCCGGACCTCCTCACGCCCGAATGGGAGATCTTCACCAGCCCCCAAGCCCCCAAGGCGACCGAGGACTTCGCGCTCAATCCCGTTCCCGTGTCACCGGCGTTCGAAGGCGTCTTCTCCCACGTCCTCCAGGCACAGCGGCTGCGGGAAGTGCGGGCGCTGATCGGCTTCACCCGGCTCGACGCCCCGGACCCCGAAGACCCCACCCTGGTGGCCCGGGCGCCCCTCTCGCGCAGCCGCGTCCCCGCCTGGGTGCCTGCCAGTGAGGTACGCGGCGAGGGCATCTTCCTGCGGCTGTCCGAGGCGCTCGTCGCCGACTGGGAGAAGAGCGTGGCCGACAGCGCCGCCCTCGCAGCCCACCGCGAGGCGTACGTCGAGTTCCGCCGCAACCGCTACTCGGGTCGTGTCCAGGACAACGACGACCCCCTGCGAGGCTGGCCGGGCGCACGCTACATCGCACTGCACACCCTCTCGCACCTGCTCATCAGGGCCATCTCGCTGGAGTGCGGCTATTCCTCGGCGAGTCTCTCCGAACGGATCTACGCGGGAAGCGGCGACAATCGGCGCACCGGCATCCTCATCTACACGGCGGTGCCGGACGCCGAGGGGACCTTGGGCGGGCTGGTGGCGCTGGCCGAACCCGAGAAGCTCGGCAGAGTCGTCCGGCGGGCCTTGCGTGACGCCGAACGCTGCTCGTCCGACCCCCTGTGCGCGGACCGGCTGCCCCGGCCCCCACACGAGGACTTCCTCCACGGAGCCGCCTGCCACGTGTGCCTCTTCGTGTCGGAAACGACCTGCGAGCGAGGCAACCGCTTCCTGGACCGCCGGTTCGTCGTGCCCATCGGCGACCCCGACCTGGCGCTCCTGAACGGCCTCACGTGAAATGGGCGCGGCTGCTGAAGGCGGCCGCTGAGGTCGAGACGGCCGCGGGGACCGCCGCCTTGAGCATGCTGGCCGAAGAGATGTCCGCCGGGCGGTCCCGTGCCGCACTGCTCACCGCCAGGTCGGCGCCCGGTTACGCGGAAGCCGCCGCGGCCGTGCTCGACGCGACGGCTGCGGACGGCCTGTCACGAGAAGCAGCCGCGGCCTGCCTCCATGGGTTCGCCGCGGGCCGCGCCGAGCGCGACGGGGGACTGGAGGTGTCGCTGGTGTGGAGCGGGCCCTCCTCGCACCGCGTGCCAGTGCGGTCCACCGGCCGTGCACTGCTCGGCCTCATCGCCGAAGCAGGCGAAGAGGCCATCCTGATGACCTATTCGGCGCGCCGTTACCCCCCGCTGATCGAGGCCCTGCGCGCCGCCGTCGCGCGGGGCGTCGGCGTGGACATCGTGGTGGAGACGCTGCAAGGAGCCGGCAGTGCCCTCGCAGGAGAGGAACCGGCCGGCGCATTCGCCGATGTGGAGGGGGCGCGCCTGTGGCACTGGCCGCCAGGCAGCAGGGGGGCGCCCGGGGCCAAGACACACGCGAAGTTGGCGGCGGTGGACCGCCGAAGCCTGTTGATCACCAGTGCCAACTTCACGCAAGCGGGAGTGGACCGCAACATCGAGGCGGGGACCCTCGTCAAGGGCGGCACCGCTCCTGCGAGAGCCACGGAACACGTGAGGGAACTCCAGCGCACGGGTGTCTTGCAGCGCCTGTGGTGAGCCGGGCCGACGTCGCGCGGGCGCCCTGACCGCTGCCTGCACGCAACCGGTGCACGGCCACGGGTTGTCCTGGCCAGCGGAGTTGTACGGTTGACAACTTCACCGGCCGTACGCCCGAGACCGCCGAACTGCTGGACACCGTCGGAACGCGCCGCAGGTCGGTGCAGTTGTCGGGGCCGCTCGGCGCCGGCAAGACCGCCCTGGCCGTCCACGCACCGGTTGGCCGCGGACTTCCCGGACGGCTGCCTGCTGATCCGGATGCGCCGCCCCGACGGCACGCCCCGGCCGGTGCCGTGCCTGCTCGCCGAGGTCCGGCGGATCGCCGCGTCCGTACGTCCGCTGCTGCCCGGCGCGGGCGACAGCGCCGCGGTGGTCACCACACGCCGCGGCCTGCCCGGCATCGGCTCGCTCACCGCATCGAACTCGGCCCCTACCCGCTGCGTGACGCGGTGGAGTTCCTCGGCGGCCTGGTCGGCGCGCACCGCGTTCTGGCCGACCGCGCGGCCGCGGAACGCATCGTCGCCGCCGTCGGCCTGCTCCCGCTGACGGTCCGCGTTTACGGCGCGAAACTCGCGGCGCTGCGGCACATGCCGCTGGCCGCGTACGCGTCACGCCTGGAGCACGGTGGCGCGATCTACGCCCGCGAACAGGCGATGTCCGCGCAGGGCTGAGCCTCGCCCGCGTGCACGCGGATCAGCGGGTCGGCGTGCCCGTCACCCCGGTGGAGAATTCCTGGCTGCCGAGTACGCGCAGCAGTTCCAGCCGCTCGCGCGTCTCGGAATCCGCAGGGGTGAGTACCAGCAGTTGTTGGCCCTGGTCAGGCGTGACCAGTGTTTCGCACTCCATCACCATGCGGCCGACCCGCGGGTGCAGCAGGGTCTTGCGGTCGGCGCGGCGGACCGCCACCTCGTGTTCGTCCCAGAGACGGCGGAAGTCGGTGCTCGCGGTCCGCAGCCGGTCGACGAGTCCGGCGACCGTGGGGTCACCTGACCGGCGGCCGACGGCCGCGCGCAGGTCGGCCACGAGGTGGCGCCCGTAACCCTCCCGCTCCTCGGGGGCGACGACCGCGCGGGAAGCGGGGTCGGCGAACCAGCGGTACACGGGGTACCGCAGGTCGCCGGAGAAGCCGCCGCGGTCGCCCGCCAGCAAAGCGGCCGCGCGGTTTTGTGCGAGGACTTCACCCAGGTCCGACAGCACCATCGCCGGGGTGTCGCCGAGCAGGTCGAGCATGCGGATCAGGCCGGCTCGGGCCAGGCGCGCCACCCCGTCGGCGGGCGGTGGGTGGTGGCCGGCGAGGTGGAACAGGTGGTCGCGCTCGTCGTCGGACAGGCGCAGTGCCCGGGCCAGCGAGCCCAGGAGCTGGGTCGAGGGTTGGCTGCTGCGGCCCTGCTCGAGCCGTACGACGTAGTCCACCGACATGCCGGCGAGCATGGCCACCTCTTCCCGACGGAGCCCCGTGGTGCGGCGCCGGGGGCCGTCGGCGAGGCCGACATCGGCCGGGCGGATCGCCTTGCGGCGGCGGCGCAGGAAGTCCGCGAGCTGGTCACGTTCCATGACCCCATGGTCCCTCGCGGCAGGCAGCCGAGCCAGGGACCGGCTCTCCCAGGATGAACGCTCCACTCCCGGGTGCCGCGGTAAGGGCGCAGGCTCGTTGGGAGACCCGCGACGAAGGAGAACCCGATGCAGACTCGAAATCTGGGCACCACCGGCCCTGCGGTTTCCGCGCTAGGCCTGGGCGCGATGGGCATGTCGGGCGCTTACGGCGAGGCCGACCGCTCGGAGAGTATCGCCACCGTGCACGCCGCGCTGGAGGCGGGCGTCACGCTGATCGACACCGGCGATTTCTACGCCATGGGCCACAACGAATTGCTGCTCGCCGAGGCGCTGCGTGGCCGGGACCGGGACAGCTACCGGCTGAGCGTCAAGTTCGGCATGCTGCGGGCGCCGGGCCCCGGGTTCGGTGGACAGGACGGCCGCCCTGAGGCTGTGAAGAACTTCCTGGCCTACTCGCTGACCCGACTGGGCACCGACCACATCGACATCTACCGTCCCGCGCGGCTGGACCCGGCGGTGCCGATCGAGGAAACCGTCGGCGCGATCAAGGAGATGATCGACGCCGGCTATGTGCGCCACCTCGGCCTCTCGGAGGTCGACGCGGCGACGATCCGCCGGGCGCACGCGGTTCACCCCGTCGCCGACCTGCAGATCGAGTACTCGCTGATCTCCCGAGCGGTGGAGGCGGACGTACTGCCCACGCTGCGGGAGCTCGGCATCGGCCTGACCGCGTACGGCGTCCTCAGCCGTGGACTCATCTCGGGGCACTGGTCTGCCGGCCGTGCCATGGACCCCGGCGACGGCCGAGGCTTCAGCCCCCGGTTCTCCGCCGGGAACGTGGAGCACAACCTCACCCTCGTCGAGGCCCTGCGCCGGATCGCCGACGCGAAGGGCTGCACCGTCGCCCAGCTGGCCATCGCCTGGGTGGCCGCACAGGGCGAGGACATCGTGCCTCTGGTCGGTGCCCGCACCCGGGAGCGACTGGCCGAGGCGCTGCCGGCGATGGAACTGAACCTCTCCGCGGACGAGCTCGCCGAGATCGAGAAGGCAGTGCCGGCGGGCGCCGCGCGTGGCGACCGGTACCCGTCCGCGTTCATGTCCGGCCTCGGCGTCGGGAACTGAGCCCCACTCTCCGCCGGGCCCGCTCCGGCGGCCCGGACTCCTGGCTCGGACACCAGGGAACAGATCACCCAAAGGCGCGCAGCGCCTCGTCCGCGTGCCGGGTCATGTTCGTCTCGCTGCTGATGACCTTGACCACGCGCCGATCGGTGCCGATGGCGAAGGTCCAGCGCTTCACCGGTGTGAGCCTGCCCAGCAGGCCGCCACGCGCGACACCGAACATGCCCGCGACGGCGCCGTCCTCGTCGGACAGCAACGGGTAGTCGAACGTGTGCGCGTCGGCGAACTCCTTCTGCTTCGCCGGCGCGTCCCGGCTGATCCCTACGCGCTGCACACCGGCGGCGGCGAACTCGCCGGCCAGGTCGCGAAAGTGGCATGCCTCCTTCGTGCAGCCGGCCGACATCGCGGCGGGGTAGAAGAACAACGCCACGGGCCCACCGGCCAGCAGCCCGCTGAGCGAGCGCTTCTCACCGGTCTGGTCGGGCAGTTCGAAGTCAGGGACGAGCTCGCCTTCTTTCATGACCCCACCATGCCACTCGACCCACGAGTTCGCCGCCGTGTCGCAGGGTGCACTCACGCCCAGCGCGGTTCGTCGACGCCGCGCCCTGCTACGAGGCCGGTGACATGAAAGCGCGGGTCGCCTCCGACTGAACCGCAGTGCTGGCACTCTGGGCTGGTCGAACACGAGGAGATGCCATGAGCACGCACAAAGCCGTCTATGACGACGGAGCAATCCGCTGCGACGACCAGGGGCTCACCATCCGCCGCTACTACCCATGGGGCGCGAAGCGGATCCGCTACGCCTCGATCCAGGACGTCGAAACCCTCCCTCTCACCGGACTGAGCAGGGCGCGGAAGTGGCGCATCTGGGGCTCAGGAGACTTCATCCACTGGTGGAACCTCGACCCCTCGCGGCCGAAGAAGAACACGGCGCTCGTGATCCACGTCGGACGCCGCGTATACCCCACCATCACCCCCGACGATCCGGCCGCAGTCACTCGGATCCTCACCGAGATGACCAAGTGAACCGGTGCGGGACGAAAGGCGTCGTATCGCACCGCGGCGCCTGTGATGCCCTCAAGCCCCTGCGGCCTCTGCGTTCTCGCCGTCGGTTCCCACCTCCTGCGGCCCGGGGGCTGCCGCATGCGCTCGGGCATCGCTGCCAGGGAGGCAGCCCACCGCAGTGATGACCCCTGCGGCGCCGGCTGTGAGCAGCAGGATCCGATGGTCGACGAGAGCCACCAGGCCGGCCCCGGCGGCCAGGGCGAGAGCGTTGGGCGCGAAGACAAGGGTGTTCGCGGTGGCCGCCACCCTGCCGAGGAGTTCGCCCGGTGTCTCACGCTGGACGGCGGTCATGGCCGCGATCAGCACGCAGGGCAGGCCCGCGCCGATCATGGCGCCGGCGAACAGGGAGACGGGCACCGAGGGGATGACGCGCAGGGCGACGCCCGACGCGAACAGCACGATGCCCGCTGCGGCGAAGACTCGTTCGGGCATCCGCCGCAGCAGATGGCCTGCGAACAGCCCGCTGAGCACGGAGCCGGTGCCCTGCGCGGCGTAGAGCACTCCGACGAACGCGGGCGGACGGTGCAGGCCGGCATCGACCACCGCGTACACGGCCGCGCCGTTCAGCCCGGCCACACCCATGGTTGCGGCACCGGCCAGAACCAGGCGCCACAGATGCGGGCGGCCTCGCAGGTAGCGGACTCCCTCGGCGGCCTCGGTGCTCCACCGGCGGGCGGCGGCAGGGCGGGGCGCAGGATCGGCAACGCGTATGAGGGTGAAAGCCGCTGCGGCGACGACAAAGGTGACCGCGTCAAGCAGGGCCATGGCCCCGCCGCCGAATCGCACGAACAGGCCGGCTCCCAGAAGCGGGGCGACCAGTTTCATGCCCTCGCTCACCGTCATCCGCAGGCCGTTGAAGTCACCGCGCAGCGCTTCCGGCACGGTGGTCGCCACCCATGCGGCCTCCGCCGCATCCAGCAGCACGGAGCTGACGCCGTACACGGTCAGCACGGCGAACAGGATCCAGATCCGGTCTCTGGAGTCGACGGCGAGGAGAGGCATCAGCGCCACGGCCATACCGAGTCTGACCAGGATCAGCAGCGGCCGCCGACGCACGCGGTCGGCCACCGTGCCGATCAGCGGGCCGAAGAGAAGGGGCGCCCACACGCAGAACCGCGTCAGGGCGGCCAGACTGTCCGACCCGGTCAGCGACTTGGCCCACACGCCGGCGGCCAGCAACATGGCCGAGGTGCCAAAACCTGAGACCACGACACCACTCAGGTACAGCGTCGTATTGCGATCGCGTAAGACCTGCTGTCCGCCCCAGTCCATCCCGTCATCCTTCGCACTCGTCGAGAGCGCCGACGATCCGTTCCAGCCCGTCCAGCACGGTCACGGCGTCCTGCCACGGGCGCACCCGCGCGTCGCCGCGCCGCCGCCAGCGCCCCGCGAGGAACTGCACGCATGCCACGGTCAGCCACCAGCGGGTCGTCTCCGCGTCCGGCTGCCAGCCGGTGTCCCCGGCATAGCCGTGCCAGACGGCAGCGGCTCGGCGCTCGGCCAGGCCGCGGTCCGCGGGATCGGGACTGAGGAGCGCCAAGACCGCTGCGCGGGCGGGATCAAGGCCCAAAGGGGTCGCCTGGGCGGTCTCCCAGTCGATCAGGTGGTCAGGACCGTCGTCGCTGACCATGAAGTTCCCGGGCCCCGGATCCCCGTGGGTGAACACCGGGCGTGACAGGGACGGCCCGGTGGCGGCCGCAGCCGCTCGCTTCACGGCAGCGGCCTGCGCCCCGGGCAACTGTGCCACCAGCACCGCCGTGGCGCGCTCGTGGTTGCTCACCGTGTCGTCCGCGTCCAACAGGCGGATCCCCGAGCCGCCGACGGGCAGCCGCGTCAGGCCTGCCAGGCAGGTACCCATGCGCCGCCAGTCGAACGGGGTGACGGGGCGGTGCCCCCGCACCCGCTCCAGTACGAGGCATCTGGCACCCTCGTACTCCCCGCTACGGACCTCGCCCCACCGGTACACGTGCGGCACGGCTGCCGTGTGCCGCACCGCCCATGCCAGAGCGTGGTACTCGGCACACAGCCCACCGGCAGCGCCCTCCACCTTGGCGACAACCGCCTCGGAGTCGGGGGAGCGGCCGAAGAACACCCAGTTGTTCTGACCGCCGGATGCCGGTGTCAGTCGGCTCACGGTGAAACCGTCGGTGAGTTCGAGGTGCGGGAGTGTCAAGCGCCGTCCCCAGTTCGCCGGAGCTGCTCGGTTCGGCATCCACTGTAGTGAGCGGCCGCTGTGCCGCCTTCCCACCGTGCCTTCCCGGCAGCCCGTCGATCGCGTCACCGAGTCCGCGCCCCGGCGAGTCGGCCGACTTGGGGCGTCCGCCAGTAAGTCACCTGATGATCTCGGTGGCGAGGGCGACGAAGAACGCGGTGCCGTTCGGTGCACCCGCGCCGATGGCCGAAGTTGTTCATCCACGAGTTCGTGCGCTCTACGACCCACCATCCCTCGGAGTGGATCGGGGTCTGTTCGCCCCGTTCGGCGATCTTCGCGGTGATGCCTCGCGTGTCGAGGCCGACGTGGACCGGCCGGTAGCCGTAGCCCGCATCCAGGCTCAGCGCCGGTTGTTCGGGAAGCGGGCCCAGCGTCTTGACATCGGTGCGCTGTGAGCGTTTGCGAGGCCGATCATGGGGTCGTACGCGGAGAGCGCGGCCAGGTGTAGGGCGACCTCGCCAGCGCCGGCGGCCGTCCACTCGTCACGGCGCCTGCGCAAGGTGGTCGGCGAGCACGTCGCGTCCGCCACTCGCTCGTACCCCATCCCGGACACCAGCACCTCGATTGAGATTGCCGAAGATCACGTCGTTCGGGATCCGTCGGCGATGGCACGACAGGCACATCTCCTCCTGCAAACACAGATCCTCCCCGGCCCCGGGGTGGCGTCGTCGTCTGGTCAGCGAGTGGCGTTCTCCGTGACCGGCTTCTTCTCGGCCGCCGCACGTTGCGCCGTGGTGGCAGGGCGCAGCAGAGTGGCGGCGAGGAGGAGAGCAGCGGCGACGAGGCACGAGCCGATGCGGAAGGCGAACTGGTAGCCGCCCGTGAGTGCTGAGGTGGAGTTGGAGCCGTCGCCCAGGAGGGCATTGGTGTGCGAGGCGGCGAGAGTGCTGAGGGCCGCGAGGCCGAAGGCGCTGCCGATCTGCTGCATGGTGTTGAACATGCCGGAGGCGATCCCTGAGTCCTGGGGCGTGGCCGCTGACATCGCGAGCGTGGCCAGCGACGGCATCGCGAGGCCGAAGCCGATACCGAGCGGCAGCAGTGCGGGCAGGACGTCCGCGAGGTAACTCCCGTCCGCCGGCGCGCGGCTGAGGACGGCGAGGCCCGCCGTGATCAGGAAGAGTCCTGGAAGGAGTACGCCACGGGGGCCGAAGCGTGAAATCAGCCTGGCCGAGAAGCCGAGCGACAACGCGCCGATCGCGACCGAGACCGGGAAAACGCCGAGGCCGGTGTGGACCTCGTCGAAGCCGAGCACCTTCTGCAGGTAAAGCACGCACAGGAACTGGAAGCTGAACATCCCGGCCACCATGAGGGCCTGGATGCCCATCGCTCCTGAGACGTTGCGCGAGCGGAACACACGCAGCGGCAGAAGCGGGTGACTCGCCTTCGCCTGACGGGCGACCATTGCCAGGAGCAGGACGAGTGCCGCAGCGCCGAAGCCCAAGGTGTGCGCGGATGCCCAGCCGTAGCCGGCGGTCTCGACGATCGTGTAGACACCGAGCATCAGTGCGGA
This sequence comes from Streptomyces sp. NRRL F-5126, assembly GCF_000721265.1. Classification (GTDB taxonomy): domain Bacteria; phylum Actinomycetota; class Actinomycetes; order Streptomycetales; family Streptomycetaceae; genus Streptomyces. Next base: position 245,070 of record NZ_JOFZ01000005.1, read on the forward strand.
GGTGACCAGGAGCGCCCCCATCGCATCGAACCCCTCACCGAGCCCGCTGCCGTGCTCGGACGCGAGCATGCGCCCGGCCAATAGCACGGCCACGAAGCCGATCGGAACGTTGACGAAGAAGATCCAGTGCCAGCCGATGGCCTGCGTCAGGACGCCGCCGGCGAGAAGGCCCAACGAGCCACCGGCGGACTGGACGAAGCTGTAGACGCCGATGGCCTTGGCCCTTTCCTTCTGCTGCGGGAACAGCGTGACGACCATGCCCAGGGTGACGGCTGAGGTCACCGCGCCGCCGATGCCCTGGACGAACCGGGAGGCGAGCAGCATTGCCGAATCTTGCGACACACCGCACAGCAGCGAGGCGGTCGTGAAGATGCCCAAGCCGGTGATGAAGACGCGCTTGCGCCCGATCAGGTCGCCGAGCCGACCGGAGAGCAGTAGCAGACCGCCGAAGGGGACCAGATAGATGTTGACCACCCAGGCCAGGCCCGACGAGGAGAATCCGAGGTCTTGCTGGATGGTCGGCAGCGCCACGTTCACGATGGTCCCGTCGAGGATGACCATCAACTGACCAGCACAGAGCACGGCCAAGGCCGCCCAACGGGATGTCGGTGCCGAGGAGACGGTTCTGGGCAAGGGGCCCCCTTCCATTGGTGCACGACTTGTTACAGCCGTCATCTTCTGTAACCATGGCGCGCACCGGAAGGAGGCACTTTCGTGTCACGCAGTCACACCGATGTGTCCGAGCAGGTCAGCAACGAGGCGTGCCCCCTCACCGAAGTCCTCGACCACGTCGCGGGAAAGTGGAGCATCGGAATTCTCGTCGCTGCCGCGAACGGTCCGGTCCGGTTCACCGAGTTGGAGCGCGCCATCAAGGGCATCAGCCGACGCATGCTCACCTTGAACCTGCGCAAGCTGGAACGCGACGGCCTGCTCATCCGGACCATCTACCCCACCGTGCCGCCCAAGGTCGAATACAGCCTCACACCCATGGCCCGCGAACTCCACGCGACCCTGACTGGGCTCGTCGGCTGGGCGGAACGCCACCGAGCCGACATCACCACCGCCCGCGCCACCTACGACGCCGCCGCATCGGCTCCCTGACACCCGCGCAGGGACCCGGCAGCGGTTGAAACGAACACCTATGGGCGGACGCCCTCAACGGCCATACCTCGCACGGGCCCGCCTCTCGGCCTGCCGATGCCATCCGGCCACAAGTGCCGGAAGCCGTCAGGAGGCAGGCAACCGGGCTTTGTCCGACCTGCACAAGTTCCCTGCCGGGAGACTGTTCCAGACCGCAGGGGCGGGTGCGTGCCTGCACGGCGGACTATGAGAAACAGACGAGCTGTCATCCTGCCCTGCCTGGCCGACAGTTCGACTCGTGCGAGGAGCTCCGGACGGCGGGAGCCTGGAAGCAGCGCCGCGACAGAGCTCCCCAACACGACGACACTCCGCAATCGACCTACGGAGCCGCCATGGAGGATAATCCCCATTCCCCGCCGTCCGGAACCATCACGCGCCATGATCAGGTGCTCACCCGCCGGGTCAGGATGCGGCGATGGGTGAGCCGGAACCGCCGTGGAATCGTCGCCCACTTCGCCCGAGGCGTTGCCTACGGTGCAGGGCTCGGCCTCATGGGCCTGGTCGTGTGGATGATCGAGAACCACTGATTTCGCGGGGCCCGGGCGTCCGGTTCGGGCCTCGCGAACCTTGGCCGGCAACGCGGCGCGGCGCGGCGCGCCGAGACGTGTGAGGTGTCCTCGTCCCGGTCGCCCGGTTCGGCCGGCCCCTGCGTCACGGGGCGGCCTTCCGCAAGGCGGCTGCCAACTGGCGGGCTACGTCGGTCCGGCAGCGAGAGGCCTGCTGCGGCCGGCGCCGCCCGCAGTTCGTTGCGTGCCGCGCCTGCCTCCCGGAGCTTCGCGTCCGTACTCCTGGGCCCGTTTGCTTCCATGCGCGCACCTCTCCAGGTCGATCACTGCTTCACAGGACTGAGCATGAGCGGGTAGCGGCACGCTCACCAAGGGTTACGGTTTTCGGGACGTCGGAACGGAAACGGGGGTCGGCAGTGCCCGCACCGAGGGAGCTCGATCCGAGCGCCTCTCTCGCCGCGCTCTACGGCGCGAAGTTACGCAAGCTGTGCGTGCGGGCGGGGCTTACGCAGCGGCAGTTCGGCGATGGGATTCCGATCGCCCACAGCCGCATCGCGCAGTTCGAGCTGGGCAAGGAGGTGCCTCCGGAGGACGTCAACGGCAAGCTGGATCTTCTGCTGGACGCGGACGGCGACCTCGTCGACCTGTGGGGCCACGTGCGCCGCACGCCGTTTCCGGATTGGGCCCGCAAGTACATGTCGTTCGCCAACCGCGCCGGCGTTGCCTACGTGGAGAGTTCGCACTCCGGAGAGCTTGTGGAGACGCAAGAGACAGTCGCAGAGTACGTCCTGGCATTCGGTCATCTCCGGGCGCAGGCGACCCTCACCGTGACGGCCGTCTCCCGACGAGAGGCCAGCGCCGCAAGGTGGCGAAAGTCCAGCTACAGCAACACGCAGGGCGGCGACTGCGTCGAGGTCGCTGAACACATACCGGATGTTGTCCCGGTCCGTGACAGCAAGAACCCCGCCGGCCCGGCGCTGCTCATCCCCAAAGCCGCCTGGAGTGCATTCGTACGGCACCTCCGGCACGCGTAGCCCCGCCCGCCACCGGGGCGCGGATTTGCGCGTCCCGGTGGGGCGCGTCCTCCTTCAAAGAAACGGGTGAGGAACCGCCCAACCAAAACCGGGCGCGGGCGCGAAGTACACCCGCCACACGATCGGGTGACGGGTGCTCAGGAAGTCGGAGTGGTGGGGTACGGTCGGTCCCGACACCCCACAAATAAAGACGGCCCCCGACAGGACTCGCAATCCTGGCGGGAGCCTGACCGATCTGGAAGAAGAGCTTCCCGATGGCTGATCCGCAGTCTAACGCGGGCGCGCCCCCGCGCCCGGCCCATGTGATCCCGCAGGACGCCCCCAGCGCCGGGGTGATCCACGTACGTCACCGGCACACCGACCGGTTCACGGTGGTCGGCAACCACCTCGCCCAGCATCGCGGGCTCTCCGCCGCCGCGATCGGCATCGCCGTGTACATCCAGTCCCTTCCCGACGGTGTCAGCGTGACCGCCAAGGCCCTCACCCTCCGCTTCCGCGAAGGCGAGACCACCGTCCGACGTGCCCTCAACGAGCTGGAGGCAGCGGGTTACCTGGAACGCAGGCGCGTTCCGCTGGGCGGGGGCCGGTTCGCCACCCGCACCCTCTCCTACGACAAGCCCGGCTGCCTGCCGGGAACCGTACCCGCGGCGGCGCCCGCTGCGCTGCCCGTGCCCGTGCCCGCCCGCGCGTCCGCTCCTGCGGCGCCCGCGCCCGACCCCGTCGCCACGGGCCCCGCCACGGGCCCCGCCGCGGACCTCCTCGCCGGGCTCCGCGCCGTCGACGGCCGTCTGGTCCTCGCCGCGCGCGACGTCCGCAGGCTGGCGCCCGCCGTCGAGGAGTGGCTGGGCCGCCAGGTCACGCCCGCGCAGGTCGTCCGTACCCTTACCGCCAACCTGCCGCCGGCCGCCGTGCCCATCCACCACCCGCCGCGCTTCCTGGAGCACCGGCTCTCCGCCCTCCTGCCGCCACCGCTGCCCGCCCCACCGCCCGAGGCGGCCCCGGCGCGGCCCGCGCCCCTGATCACCTGCGACGGGTGTGAGCGCGCCTTCCGCAGCCGCGACCCCGACGCGCGGTGCGCGGAGTGCGGGCCCGTCCCGGGCCGGTGCGCCGCGTGAGGTGAAGTGCCGGACGTCGCCGACCGGGCAGCGCGTCGAGGCGCCCGTAGAGGCGGTCGGCGATGAGCTGCGGGCTGCGGCCGGCGAGGCCGTTCCCGGCACCCGCAGGCCGCCCTCGCGCGCCGCCCGCAGCGCGCCGAGAGACAGTTCGTCGGTGAAGCAGAACACCGCGTCAGGCGGCTTGTCCAAGGACATCGGGCGCAGCATGGCGCGGTGGCCCTCCGGGTGGTGCGGCGATGTGACGGCGACCTCGCGGGCGGGGTCGGGACGCATCCGGCCGCCGCGCCGTGTCAGGCCGACGGAGGGAAGCGGTCCCACACGCGGTGCGTACCGAGCAACTCCTTGACCTGCTCAAGCGTCGCCACACCGCTGTCGCCGCCCACCACCCCGGGCGCGTCCGCGGAAACACCGGCAGCGGGCAGGGCGCTCCGGCCGCCGGCCCACACACCGATCGCCTTCCCGTGGCGGAACACCTCCGACAGCAGCAGCACCACACGGGAATCCACCGGGTCGCCGTAAGGCACCCCGGCCAGCAGCACCGCGTCGAACTCGATGGACCGGGCTGTGGCGAACGTCCGCTGGACGGTGATCGGGTCGCCGGACGGGTCCAGCCTGCCGCCGGAAGGCGCGACGACCAGCGGCACCATGCCGGCGTCGAGTACCGCCTGACGCACGGCCCGCACACCGTCGAGGTCGGACTCCCCGTCCGTGACGATGGCGACGACGCGGCCGTCCAGCGGCCATACCTTCCCCACCTGCGACAGCGCGGGGCTCGGCCGCGGGTCGGCGAGCGGCTCCTCCGGCGCGGGCGCGGGCAGGCCGAGGCCGGTGGCGACCTGCTCGCACAGTTGCGCGTCGATCCGTGCGAGCGACTTCAGGCCGCGCTCCTTGACCGCCTGCTCGTAGCACTTGCCCAGCTCGAACGTGTACGCGGCGGTGATGTGCTCGCGCTCAACCGGCGACATGCTGAGCCAGAACAGGCGCGCCTGGCTGAAGTGGTCGTCGAAAGAGGCGGCGGCGTCGCGCACCTTCCTGCTCTGCGGCACCTCGACGGGCACCTCGATGAACGCGCCCGTGTCCTCGCCTGCGAGGAACGGGCAGCCCCCGTCGAGCGAGTTGGGCCGGTACGGGGCCACACCGCGGTGCACGCCCGTCTGGTGCATGCCGTCGCGGAGCATGTCGTTGACCGGGGCGTGCGTGCGATTGATCGGCAGCTGCGGGAAGTTGGGCCCGCCGAGCCGGGTGAGCTGGGTGTCGACGTAGGAGAACAGCCGCCCCTGCATCAGCGGGTCGTTGGTGACGTCCACGCCCGGAACCATGTTGCCGACGTGGAAGGCGACCTGCTCCGTCTCCGCGAAGAAATTCGACGGGTTGGCGTCGAGCGTCATCAGCCCGATGGTCCGCACGGGCGCCAGTTCCTCCGGCACGATCTTCGTCGGATCGAGCAGGTCGATCCCCTCGAACATCTGCTCAGGGTTGTCCGGGAACGTCTGCACGCCGAGTTCCCACTGCGGAAAGGCCCCGGCCTCGATGGCGTCCGCCAGGTCGCGGCGGTGGAAGTCGGGGTCGAAGCCGCAGGTCATCTGTGCCTCCTCCCACACCTGGGAGTGCACACCGAGCTTCGGCTTCCAGTGGAACTTGACCAGTGTGGAGACGCCTTCGGCGTTGACGAGCCGGAAGGTGTGGACGCCGAACCCCTCCATCATGCGGAAGGAGCGGGGGATGCCGCGGTCCGACATGTTCCACAGCGTGTGGTGTGTGGCCTCCGTGTGCAGTGTCACGAAGTCCCAGAAGGTGTCGTGTGCGCTCTGCGCCTGCGGGATCTCCCGGTCCGGGTGCGGTTTTCCGGCATGGATGATGTCCGGGAACTTGATCGCGTCCTGGATGAAGAACACCGGCATGTTGTTGCCGACGAGGTCGAAGACGCCCTCCTCGGTGTAGAACTTCGTCGCGAAGCCACGGGTGTCCCGGACGGTGTCGGCGGAGCCGCGCGAGCCGAGGACGGTGGAGAACCGCACGAACACCGGGGTCTCCACGTCCTTGGCCAGGAAGGCGGCCTTGGAGATGTTCGACGCCGTGCCGTAGCCGCGGAAGACGCCGTGCGCGGCGGCTCCCCGCGCGTGCACGACGCGCTCCGGGATGCGCTCGTGGTCGAAGTGGGTGATCTTCTCGCGCAGGTGGTGGTCCTGGAGGAGCACCGGGCCGCGCGGCCCCGCCTTCAGCGAGTGGTCGCTGTCGTACAGGCGGGCTCCCTGTGCGGTCGTCAGGTACGGGCCGCTCTGCGCCATCCGGGCGGGGTTGTCGCCCGTGGCCTGGCCCGTGGGGCTGACCGTCTCCGGGCCCGACTGGTCCGCCTTCGGCGGCAGCGGGTCCTGCGGGGCGGTGCGCTCCTCCACCGTCGGTGCGCCGCTCCCCGGCTTGCCCGGCACACCGTCCTTCGGCCTGTCGTCTCCGAGTACTGCGCCTACGGCTTTCGCGGCGGCGGCCCTGATGGACGCCTTCTTGTCACTCACACTTCGCTCCTGTTGGTTGGGCGCGGGGGACGACACAACGACAAAACGTGATGAAGCCAGGCATACCAGCGGTCGCGCGGCCGGGCACTCGGCATTGCGCCTCTTGCGTCACGCCGGTGTTCCGGGCCGCGGCAGCGGACCTCCGCCGGCCGGCGGCACACCCGTTCGGCGCAAGGCACCGCTGAGGCCCAGGTGACTGCCGCCGCGGGTGGCGAGCCCCGGATCACACCGCGCTGGCGTCCGGCACGGCTCGCGGCGTCCTACACGTAATCCGAACTGGTCTTCTTGCCCTCGTGTTCGTCGCCGGTCCGACGCCTCTGCCGGGGGGCGCGCGTGCCGGCGGAGATCTCGGGTAGTCGGACTGCCAGAGTGGGCTCACCCTGGGGGAGCGGGCACACACGCACAGGGAAGGAGCCGGGCATGTCGCAGCGAGACGGAGCAGCCGTCGCCGTGAGAGACGAACCGGCCTGCCCCCACCACTGACCGGGGGCCGGCCGGGCACACCTTCCGAACAACGCTTGCGAAATCGTCCGAGACGACCCATGGGAGCAGGGCGACCGGTCCGGCGCCTCCGTTCCGTGTGCCTCACGAAGGCCCGGCGGAGCGGACCGCCCCTGCTGGGAAGGCACGCATGACGACGACCGAGGAATCCGCCCCTCCCACCGCCGCAGTCGCTGGGAGTCCGCTGCGACTGGACGCGACAGCCCTGGAGAGCGCGCTGCGCGCCGAGGTGGACGGCGAGGTGCGCTTCGACGCCGGGAGCCGCGGCGCCTACGCCACGGACGGCTCCAACTACCGGCAGGTGCCCATCGGCGTCGTCGTGCCGCGCACGGTCGACGCGGGGGCGGTCGCGGTGGCCGTGTGCGCCCGGTTCGGCGCGCCCGTACTCTCACGCGGCGGCGGTACCAGCCTGGGCGGCCAGTGCACCAACACGGCCGTGGTCATCGACTGGACGAAGTACTGCGGCGGCGTCGTGTCCATCGACCCCGAGGCCCGCACCTGCGTGGTCGAGCCGGGCATCGTCCTCGACGAGCTGAACCGGCAGCTCGCCCCGCACGGCCTGATGTACGGGCCGAAGCCGGCCACGCACAGCCACTGCACGCTCGGCGGGATGATCGGCAACAACTCGTGCGGCGCGTCCGCGCAGGCCTACGGCAAGACCGTCGACAACGTCCGCCGCCTCGAAGTCCTCACCTACGACGGCACCCGGATGTGGACGGGCGCCACGTCCCAGGAGGAGTACGAGAAGATCGTCGCGGCCGGCGGCCGCCGCGCCGAGCTCTACGCAGGTCTGCGCTCGCTCGCGGACGAGTACCTCGGCGACATCCGCCGCGGCTACCCGAAGATCCCGCGCCGGGTCTCCGGATACAACCTGGACAGCCTGCTGCCGGAGAGCGGCTTCCACGTCGCCCGCGCCCTCGTCGGCAGCGAGGGCACGCTCGTGACGGTCCTGCACGCCGAGCTCGACGTGGTGCCCAAGCCCGCCGCGCAGGCCATCCTCGTCCTCGGCTACGACGACATCTGCGCCGCCGCCGACGACGTCCCGGCGCTCCTCGAACACAGCGGACCTTCCCAACTGGAAGCACTCGACGGCCGGATGGCGCAGCTCATGCGCGAGGAGGGCAGCCACCTCGAATCGCTCAAGTCCTTCCCCGAGGGCGGCAGCTGGCTGCTCGTCCAGTTCTCGGGTGACAGCAAGGACGACGTCGACCGGCAGGCCCACGAGCTGCTGCGCGCACTGAAACGCGACATGGACGATCCGCGCGTCGCGCTGTCCGAGGACCCAGACCGCGAGCAGCGCATGCTGAAGGCGCGCGAGGCCGGCCTCGGCGTCACCGCGCGCCCGCCGGACGACCGCGAGACATGGGAGGGCTGGGAGGACTCCGCGGTGCCCCCGGAGCGGCTCGGCGACTACCTGCGCGACCTCAAGGCGCTGTTCGCCGAGTTCGACTACGACCACCCCTCCCTGTACGGGCACTTCGGGCAGGGGTGCGTGCACACCCGTATCCCGTTCGGGCTGCGCACCGCCGACGGCGTCGCCACCTTCCGCGAGTTCCTGCACAGGGCCGCCGACCTGGTGGCGTCCTACGGCGGTTCGCTGTCCGGCGAGCACGGCGACGGGCAGGCGCGCGGCGAACTGCTGCCGAGGATGTTCGGTGAGCGGCTCGTCCGCGCCTTCGGCGAACTCAAGAGGCTCTTCGACCCGGACGACCGCATGAATCCGGGCAAGATCGTCTCCCCGAACCCCGTCGACGGACAACTGCGGCTCGGCGCCGACTGGCGGCCGCGCCCCGACACCGACACCCACTTCGGCTACCCGGAGGACGGCCACTCCTTCAACCAGGCGGTGCTGCGCTGCGTAGGCATCGGCAACTGCCGCAGCCACCAGGGCGGCGTCATGTGCCCGTCCTACCGTGCGACGGGGGAGGAGGAGCACTCGACGCGCGGCCGCGCACGGCTGCTGTTCGAGATGATCGGCGGCCACGCGGACTCCCCGGTCACCGACGGCTGGCGCTCCACCGAGGTACGCGACGCGCTCGACCTGTGCCTCGCCTGCAAGGGGTGCAGGTCCGACTGCCCGACCGGCGTCGACATGGCCACCTACAAGGCCGAGTTCCTCTCCCACCACTACCAGGGGCGGCTGCGTCCGGCCGCACACTACGCGCTCGGCCGGCTGCCGCTGTGGGCACGCGCCTCCCGTATCGCACCCGGGCTGATCAACACCGTGCTGCGCGCGCCGGTCGTGTCCAGGCTGGGCAAGAAGCTCGCCGGCGTGGCCGACCGGGAAGCGCCGCTGTTCGCGCAGGAGTCCTTCGTGCAGTGGTGGCGCTCCCGCTCCGTACCCGACCCGCACCCCGGCGACCCGCGCGCGGTCCTGCTGTGGCCCGACACCTTCACCACCTACTTCCACCCCTCCATCGCGAAGGCGGCCGTGCGCGTCATGGAGGACGCCGGGTTCCACGTGGCCGTGCCCACGGAAGCCGTGTGCTGCGGCCTGACCTGGATCTCCACCGGCCAACTCGACACCGCGCAGCGGGTGCTGAGTCGCAGCGTGCGAACGCTGCGGCCGTGGATCGAGGCCGGCACGCCGGTCGTCGGCCTCGAACCGTCGTGCACCGCCGTCTTCCGCGCCGACGCGCCCGAACTCATGCCGGACGACGAGGACATCAAGCGCCTCGCCGGGCAGTTCCTCACCTTCTCGGAACTGCTGCTGCGCCACGCCCCCGACGACTGGCAGCCGCCCGCACTCACCCGCGCCGCCACGGTGCAGACACACTGCCACCAGCACGCCGTCACCAAGTTCGACGCGGACCGCGAGCTGATGCGGCGCGCCGGCATCGACGCCGACGTACTCGACGAGGGCTGCTGCGGACTCGCAGGCAACTTCGGCTTCGAGGCCGGCCACCACGACGTGTCCATGCGGATCGCGGAGCAGGGAGTCCTGCCCGCCGTCCGCGAGGCGGCACCCGACGCGTTCGTCCTCGCCGACGGCTTCAGCTGCCGCACCCAGATCGAACAGGGCGGCACAGGTCGCGGAGTGCTGCACCTCGCCGAGGCGCTGGCACTCGGACTCGACGGCTCCGTGCCGCAGGACCACCCGGAGAAGGCCGCATCCCGCCCCGAGGCCCCCGATGAAGGGGCCGCGCGCCTGGTCACCGGCGCCGCCGCCGTGGCCGCCGCGGGCGCCGTGACCACCGCCGCCTACACCGTGCTGCGCAGGCTGCGCCGCTGAGGAACCGCGAGCGCGCCACGGCCACCACACGACGAAAGGAACCGACCGTGTCCATGAAAGTCTCCGACTACGTTCTCCAGCGCCTGCGCGAATGGGACGTGGACCGCGTCTTCGCCTACGCGGGCGACGGGATCAACGCACTGCTCGCCGCCTGGGGACGTGCGGAGGACGAACCGCGGTTCATCCAGGCCAGGCACGAGGAGATGGCCGCGTTCGAAGCGGTCGGCTACGCCAAGTTCTCCGGCCGGGCCGGCGTCTGCGCGTCGACCTCGGGGCCCGGCGCCATCCACCTGCTCAACGGCCTGTACGACGCCAAGCTCGACCACGTGCCGGTGGTCGCCATCGTCGGCCAGACGAACCGCAGCGCCATGGGCGGCTCGTACCAGCAGGAGGTCGACCTGCTGAGCCTCTACAAGGACGTGGCCGCGGACTTCTGCGAAATGGTCACCGTGCCGCAGCAACTGCCCAACGTCATCGACCGCGCGATGCGCACCGCCTACGCCAAGCGCACCGTCACCGCCATCATCATCCCGGCCGACGTGCAGGAACTCGACTACTCGCCGCCGACGCACGCCTTCAAGATGGTCCCCTCAAGCCTCGGCATCGGACGCTACGCGCCGGTCCCCGACGAGGCCGACCTGAGGCGCGCCGCCGAGGTCGTCAACGAGGGCGAGAAGGTCGCGATCCTCGTCGGCCAGGGCGCCAGGGGCGCACGCGCCGAGGTCGAGCAGCTCGCCGACCACCTCGGCGCCGGCGTCGCCAAGGCGCTGCTCGGCAAGGACGTACTCTCCGACGAACTGCCCTACGTGACGGGCGCCATCGGGCTCCTCGGCACCCGGCCGTCCTACGAGCTGATGCAGGAGTGCGACACGCTCGTGATGATCGGCTCCAGCTTCCCCTACACGCAGTTCATGCCCGACCTGGACCAGGCCAGGGCCGTGCAGATCGACATCGACCCCTTCATGGTCGGCCTGCGCTACCCCTTCGAGGTCAACCTCGTCGGCGACGCCCGCACCACACTGAACGCGCTCATGCCGCACCTGGAGCGCAAGAAGCACGGCGCGTGGCGCGAGAAGATCGAGAAGGACACCGCCAGGTGGTGGGAGGTCATGCAGCGCAGGGCCGCCGTCGACGCCGAGCCGATCAACCCCGAGTACGCCATCCACGCACTCGACGAACTGCTGCCCGACGACGCCATGATCTCCGCCGACTCGGGCTCCTCCGCCAACTGGTACGCGCGCCACCTGCGGATGCGCGGCTCCATGCGCGGCTCGCTGTCCGGCAACCTGGCCACCATGGGCCCCGGCGTGCCGTACGCGATCGGCGCGAAGTTCGCCCACCCGGACCGGCCCGCGATCGCACTCGTCGGCGACGGCGCCATGCAGATGAACAACATGGCCGAGCTCATCACGGCGGCCAAGTTCTGGCCCGAGTGGCAGGACCCCCGCCTGATCGTGGCTGTACTCAACAACCAGGACCTCAACCAGGTCACCTGGGAGATGCGCGCCATGGAGGGTGCCCCGCAGTTCCTGCCGTCGCAGAGCCTGCCCGACGTGCCCTACGCGGACTTCGCCCGCTCCATCGGCCTCGACGGCGTGCGCGTGGAGAAGCCGGAGGACGTGGTCGGCGCCTGGCAGCGCGCGCTCGCCGCCGACCGGCCGTTCGTCATCGAATTCCGCACCGACCCGGCCGTCCCCCCGATCCCGCCGCACGCATCGCTCGACCAGATCGAGGCGGCCGCCTCGTCCGTGCTGCACGGCGACCCGGACCGCACCGGCATGATCAGGCAGGGCATCAAGTCCAAGATGCAGGAGATGCTGCCAGGACACCGGCAGCACGGCGGCCGGCCCGGGGGCGAGGGCTGAGGCGGATGACCACGAAGAAGACCCAGGTCCCCTACCGCCCCCGATCGCTGCGCGACTACGCGCTGCTCGCGGACGGCGAACGCGGCGCGCTCGTCGGACCCGACGGCGAGTACGTGTGGATGTGCGCGCCGCGCTGGGACTCGCCGGCGGTCTTCTCCGCGCTGATCGGCGGGGGCGGCGTGTACGCGCTCAACCCGAGCGTGCGCTACGTGTGGGGCGGCTACTACGAGGAGGGCTCGCTGATCTGGCGCAGCCGCTGGGTCACCCGCGAGAGCGGAGTCGTGGAGTGCCGTGAGGCGCTGGCCTTCCCCGGCGACCCGCACCGCACGGTCGTCCTGCGCCGCGTCCTGGCCCACGACGCGCCCGTTGAGCTGCGGGCCCTGCTCGACCCGGCGGGCGACTTCGGCGCCGACCCGGTGCGCGACCTGCGGCGCGACGAGGACGGCGTGTGGCACGCTCGCGTGGGCGGGATGTCGCTGCGCTGGTCGGGGGCGGGCCGTGCGCGCGTCCACGACCAGCGGCTCCGACTCGACTTCGAGGCACGGCCCGGCACGCCCTACGACCTCGTGCTGGAGATCTCGGACCGGCCGCTCGACGGGCCACCGCCCGACCCCGACGAGGCGTGGCAGGCGACGGAGAACGCCTGGCGCGACGCGGTGCCCGAGCTGTCCGGCACGCTCGCGGTGCGCGACACCCGGCAGGCCTACGCCGTCATGCGCGGCCTGACGGGCTCGGCCGGCGGGATGGTCGCCGCTGCGACCACCAGCCTGCCGGAGCGAGCAGAGGAGGGCCGCAACTACGACTACCGGTACGTCTGGATCCGCGACCAGTGCTACGCGGGCCAGGCGGTCGCGGCCGCAGGCCCCCACCCCCTGCTCGACGACGCCGTGCGGTTCATCTCCGCGCGGCTCCACGAGGACGGCCCCGGCCTGGCGCCCGCCTACACCGTCGACGGCAGTCCCATCCCCGACCAGCGCAAGCTCGACCTGCCCGGCTACCCGGGCGGGTTCGACCTCGTCGGCAACCAGGTACGCCACCAGTTCCAGCTCGACGCGTTCGGCGAGTGCCTGCTCCTGCTGGCGGCAGCAGCCCGGCACGACAGGCTCGGGCCCGACGGTTGGCAGGCCGCGCAGACCGCGGCGGACGCCATCGCCCGGCGCAGGACGGAGCCGGACGCGGGCGTCTGGGAACTCGACCCGCGGCGCTGGACGCACTCCAGGCTCATCTGCGCGGCCGGCCTGCGCTCCATCGCGCGGGAAGCCGCGCCCGCCTCGCTCGCGGGACGCTGGAACGCGCTGGCCGACGCCATCGTCGCCGACGCCGACCGCGAGGGCCTGCACCCCACAGGGCGGTGGCAGCGCGCCTTTGACGACGACGGCCTCGACGCGGCGCTGCTGCTGCCCGCGCTGCGCGGCGCGATCCCGGCCGACGACCCGCGCACCGCGGCGACGCTCAACGCGTACAAGGCCGAGCTGACCGACGACCACTTCGCCTACCGTTTCCGCCACGACGGCCGGCCGCTGGCGCACGCCGAGGGCGCGTTCGTGATGTGCGGTTTCGCGGTCGCCATGGCGGAGCACCAGCAGGGGCGCACGGCGTCCGCCTACCGGTGGTTCGAGCGCAACCGCGCCGCGTGCGGCCCCGCCGGGCTCTACTCCGAGGAGTACGACATCGCGCAGCGCGAGATGCGCGGCAACCTGCCCCAGGCGTTCGTCCACGCGCTGATGCTGGAGAGCTCCGTACGACTCGCCGGGGCCTGAGCACACCGGGGCCTGAGCACACCGGCCACCCACCCACGAGAGGCGGACGCATGACCCGGAGTCGTCATCACCGGTGCGCACCGCGGCACAACGTGGCGGGGCAAGCACAACCCCCGGCCCGGCGGGCCCCTGTCACCGGCGGCTCGGGCGCAGGCCCGCTCCGGAGCCGCCGCCACGGCCCGACGGGGCAAGCGCGCGCACGAGGAGGCCGAGCAGCGTCGCGTTGACGACCGCCGCGACCGCGATCCCGGCGAGCAGGCCCCAGCCGTCCAACCCCGGCACGGCGAGCAGCAGCAGGCTGGTCGGCGCCGTCAGGAAGAACGGCCACACGCCCGCGAAGGACGCGTCGGCATGGGGCACGAACAGCGTGTCGGCCACGACCCACAGCAGCACAGCGGCCACCACGATCAGGTAGCAGCGCGAGAACCAGTTGTCCACGGCGGCGGCCCGCGGCCGCCGGTAGCGCTTGTCGGCGCGCGTCATCTCTCTCCAGTCTGCACGGTCGGGCCCCGGGGGGAAGCAGGGACATGCCCCATGCTCCGGGCAGGGATCCGACCGCGCATGAGTACCGGAACTCAGACCCCGTCCGTGCGGACACTCACCGCGCTGTGGTGCGGCGCGCCGGCCACACGCGCAGGACGGCCGGGGAGCCGTCGGGCGCGGCGTCCTCGTCGAGGCAGCGGCCGTCGCGCAGGTCGAAGACGTGCTTGTACATGGGCGACGCCAGCGTCGGCACCGGCCCTCGGCTGCCCAGCAGCCCGCGGGACATCACGTGGGCGCCGCTGAACGGGTCCCGGTTCGCCACGGCGTACACGGTGCCGGACCGGTCGCGGAAGACGGCGACCTGCTCGCCGCCGAGCAGCACGGCCGCACCGCGCCCGGGCACGAGGTCGGTGAGCGCGCACACGTGGTGCCACCGCCGGCCGTCGTGGATCTCCACCGATTCCAGGGCCGCCCGCGGACCGGCGCTCGTCGTCGTCAGCGTCATGCGGTGCGCACCTCCACACGGTCGCCGGCGATCAGCACCGGTCGCTGCAGTGGCGTGCCGTGCTCGCCCGTGCGCGCCGGGCGGATCTGCCCGCGCTCTCTCACGAACGTGACCGCCGGGTCCGGGGTGCCCGGCGCGTTCACGAAGGACGTGAACCGGCGCAGCCGGTCCGGGTCGGCGAGGGTGGCCGCCCACTCGTCCTCGTAGGCCTCCACATGGCGGGCCATCAGCTCCTCCAGGTCCGCGCAGATGCCGAGCGAGTCGTCCACGACGACGGCACGTACGTGGTCGAGGCCGCCCTCGATGCGCTCCAGCCAGGTGGAGGTGCGCTCCAGGCGGTCGGCGGTGCGGATGTAGAACATCAGGAACCGGTCGATGATCCGCACCAGCGTGTCGTGGTCGAGATCCTGCGCGAGCAGGTCGGCGTGGCGCGGTGTCATGCCGCCGTTGCCGCCGACGTAGAGGTTCCAGCCGGACGACGTGGCGATGACGCCGAAGTCCTTGCCTTGCGCCTCGGCGCACTCGCGTGCGCAGCCGGAGACCGCCGACTTGAGCTTGTGCGGCGAGCGCAGGCCCCGGTAGCGAAGCTCCAGCTCGATGGCGAGTGCCGACGAGTCCTGTACGCCGTAACGGCACCAGGCCTGCCCCACGCAGGACTTCACCGTGCGCAGGGCCTTGCCGTACGCGTGCCCCGACTCGAACCCGGCATCGACGAGCCGCCGCCAGATCGCCGGGAGCTGGTCGACGGCCGCCCCGAACATGTCGATCCGCTGACCCCCGGTGATCTTCGTGTACAGGCCGAAGTCGCGGGCGATCCCGCCGATCGTGATGAGGCCCTCCGGGGTGATCTCCCCGCCGGGCACGCGCGGCACCACCGAGTACGAGCCATTGCGCTGGAGGTTGGCGAGGAAGTGGTCGTTGGTGTCCTGAAGGGCCGCCTGCTCGCCGTCGAGGATGTGGCCGCCCGCGAGCGACGCCAGGATGGAGGCGACCACCGGCTTGCACACGTCGCACCCCTCACCGGTGCCGTGCTCCTCGACGAGGCGGGAGAACGTGGCGACGCCCTTCACGCGGACGATGTCGTACAGCTCGGCGCGGGTGTGCGCGAAGTGCTCGCACAGCCGGTCCTCCACGGTGACGCCTCGCGAGGCCAGCTCCCCGTCGACGACGGTGCCGAGCACCTTGACGCAGGAGCCGCAGCCGGTGCCCGCCTTCGTGCACTTCTTGACCTCGGGGACGCTCGTGCACCCCTCGTCGGCGACGGCCGCCCTGATCCTGCCCTTGGTGACGTTGTGGCAGGAGCAGACGACGGCGTCGTCCGGCAGTTCCACCGGACCGGTGGCAGGGGCGAGCCCGGCGGGCAGCACCAGCTGCCCGGGGGCCGTGTCCAGGGGCCGCCCGGCGGCCGCCAGCGGGCGCAGCACGCCGTAGGAACCGGTGTCGCCGACGAGCACCCCGCCCAGCAGCGCCCCGTCGCCGCCGACGACGAGCTTGCGGTAGACACCTGAACGGCCGTCGCTGTACACGACGTCGAGGGCCCCCTGCGTGGCGCCGTGGGCGTCGCCGAAGCTCGCGACGTCCACACCGAGCAGCTTGAGCTCGGTCGACGTGTCGGCGCCGGTGAACGGGGCGGGCTCGCCGCCCGCCACGGCCCGGGCCGCCGTCTCGGCCATCGCGTAGCCGGGCGCCACGAGGCCGTGGACGCGGCCGTCCGAGGTGAGGGCACACTCGCCGATCGCGTGGACGCGCGGATCCCGCGTGCGGCACTCGTCGTCCACGACGATCCCGCCGCGCTGCCCGACCTCCAACCCGCACTCCCGCGCCAGCTGGTCGCGTGGGCGCACGCCCGCCGAGAACACCACCAGATCCGCCGCGAGTTCGCCGCCGTCGGACAGGGCCATGGCACGGACCCGGCCCGAGTCGCCTGCCAGCACGGCCTGCGTGCCCACGCCGGTGTGCACCCGCACCCCGAGGTCCTCCACCTTGCGCCGCAGCAGGTCGCCGCCGCCCTTGTCGACCTGGAGCGCCATCAGGCGCGGCGCGAACTCCACGACGTGCGTCGCCAGCCCCATGGCGCGCAGCGCCCCCGCCGCTTCGAGCCCGAGCAGCCCGCCGCCGACCACCGCGCCGACCCGCGCCCCGGCTGCGTCGGCGCGGATGGCCGCCACGTCGTCAAGTGTCCGGTAGACGTGGCAGCCCGCCGCGTCCGTACCCGGCACCGGCGGCACGAACGGGTAGGAGCCGGTGGCCAGTACGAGCGTGTCGTAGCCGAAAACGGCCCCGCTCGCGGTGGTCACCGTGCGCGTGGCGCGGTCGATGGCGGTGGCCGGGTCGCCGAGGCGCAGGTCGATGCCGTGCTCCGCGGCGAACCCGGGCGGACACAGCGTCAGCTCGTCCGCGCTCGTGCCGGAGAACCATGACGTCAGGTGGACCCGGTCGTAGGCGGGGCGTGGTTCCTCGGCGAGCACGGTGATCCTCAGGGCGGCCGCGCCCGGCAGCGCGACGAGGGCTTCGAGGAAGCGCTGGCCGACCATGCCGTGCCCGATCAGGACGACATGCCTGCGGCCTGCGTGACGGGGCGCGAGGGGCGCCGTGGGACGGGTCATCGTGGGCTCCGTGGGGTGTGAGGCGGCCGATGGCGGCCGTAGGTGTCCTGGACCGGCTGTGTCGACGGGCTTCCCGGCGGGCCTTTCGGCGCATGCGCCGCCCGCGCCGCCCGCGCGGCTCAGCCGGGGACCAGCAGATGGTGAAGGTCCCCGGTGGCCGGGCCGTCGCGCCGGCCGAACGCCTCCGCGATGGCGTCCACGGCCGTCATGTCGCCGACGAGGACGGCGCCGGCCAGCCGGTCGCCCCGCATCAGCACCTTGCGGTAGCTGCCGCGGGTCGCGTCGACGAGCCGCAGCACGTCAAGGCCTGGGTCCGCGTCCTCGTCGACCTCGCCGAAGGCCGCGTACTGCAGGGGGCCCGCCGCCAGCCTGGCCGGCGCGCGCGAGCCCCGGTAGCGGGCCGACGGGCGGGCGCCGGAGAGCCGGGCGGCGAGGACGTCCGCCTGCTCCCAGGCCGGCGTCGCCAGGCCGTGCAGGACCCCGTCGTGCTCGGCGCAGTCACCGATCGCGTACACGCCGGGCGCGGACGTGGCGAGGGCGTCGTCGACGCCGACACCGCGCCGCACACCGATCCCGGCCGCGTACGCGAGCGCCGTGCGCGGCCTGGCGCCGCACGCGAGGACGGCGAGGTCGCACGACAGGCCAGGACCGCAGGCGAGTTCGACCGCGGACACGCGGCCCCCGCGGCACCGCACCGCACGGGCCCTGCTGCCCGGGTACGACACGACGCCGAGCCGCGCCAGGCCCCGCGCGAGCACCGCGGCGGCGTCCGCGTCGAGGTGCCGCTCGACCAGGTGCGGCCCCTGGTGGACGATCTCGACGGCCACGCCGAGCGAGGCGAGCGCGTGTGCGGCGCTCACCCCGAGCACCCCGCCGCCGACGATGACGGCCCGCCGCGCCGTCGCCGCGTCGCGCGCGAGGGCGGCACAGTCGTCGAGCGTCCTCAGGACGTGCACGCCCCCGGCAAGACCCGCACCGTGGGGCAGCCGCACGCCCCGTATCGGCGGCAGCACCGGGTTCGCGCCCGTGGCGAGGACGAGGCGGTCCCAGCCGTGCACCGAGCCGTCCGCGAGCGCCAGCGTGCGCGCGGCGGCATCCACACGGACCACCTCGGCCCCCGTACGCACGCGCGCCGTACCCGGCGGCAGCGCGATGTCGCGCGGCGCGAAGCGGCCCGCCAGCACGTCGGCGAGCAGGACACGGTTGTAGGGGCGGTGGGGCTCCGCGCCGTACAGCGTCACCTTTCCCGCGCCGCCGAACGCGGCGTACCGCTCGGCGAACCGCGCGGCCGCCATGCCCGCGCCCACGACGGCGACGCGCGGGCCGTTCACGCGGCCGCTCCGGCACCGGGCGCCGCCGGTGCGGCCGCACCCGCGCGCTCGACGCGGACCGCGCACAGCTTGAACTCCGGCATGCCGGAGGCCGGGTCGAGCGCCGGGTTGGTGAGGGTGTTGGCGCGCCCCTCGCCCGGCCAGTGGAACGGCATGAAGACGGTGTCGGGCCTGATCGCCTCGCTGACCCTGGCGGGTGCCACGGCCCGGCCGCGCCGGCTGGTGACCGAGAGCGGCTCGCCGTCCACCACACCGAGGCTGCGCGCGAGACGCGGGTGCAGCTGCACGAACGGGCCCGGCGACGCCGCGTTGAGCGCGGGGACCAGGCGGGTCTGCGCGCCACTTTGGTACTGCGCCGTCACACGCCCCGTCGTGAGGTACACCGGGTATTCGGCGTCCGGCTCCTCGCCGGCCGGCCGGTGCGTCACGGCGGCGAACCTGGCGCGGCCGTCGGGGTGCGCGAAACGGTCGAGGAAGAGCCTCGGCGTGCCGGGGTGCGCCTCGTCGGGGCACGGCCAGAAGACGCCGTCGCCCCCGCGGAGCCGGCGGTGGCTGATGCCCGCGTAGTCCGCGGGGCCGCCGGCCGAGGCGCGCCGCAACTCGTCGAAGACCTCCTCCGGGTCGTCCGGGAAGCCCTCGGGCCGGCCGAGCGCCGCCGCGAGCCCGCGCAGGATCGCCAGGTCGGTGCGTACGCCCTCCGGCGGGTCGAGGGCGCGCTGCCGCAGGATCACCCTGCCCTCCAGGTTGGTGGTGGTGCCGCTCTCCTCGGCCCACTGCGCGGCCGGCAGCACCACGTCGGCCAGGCGTGCGGTCTCCGACAGCACGACATCGCTGACCACCAGCAGGTCGAGGGCGCCGAGCCGCTCCGTGACGTGCGCCGCGCGCGGCGCGGACACCACCGGGTTGGAGCCCATCACCAGCAGGGCGCGCGCACCGCCGTCGAGCCCGAGCGTGCCGAGGAGTTCGTAGGCGGAGCGCCCCGCCACGGGCAGGGCCCCGGGGTCGACGCCCCAGACGGCGGCCACGTGCGCACGCGCCGCCGGATCGTCCAGGTCGCGGTAGCCGGGGAGCTGGTCGGCCTTCTGGCCGTGCTCCCGGCCGCCCTGGCCGTTGCCCTGGCCTGTCAGGGTGGCCGGGCCGCTGTACGGGCGGCCCGCGTTGCCGGTGGCGAGGCACAGGTCGATCCACGCGCCGACGGTGTCGGTGCCCTTGCTGTGCTGCTCCGCGCCCCGCGCGGTGAGCACCATGCCGGTGTCCGCCTCGCCGAACATCTTTGCTGCGCGCGCCAGTTCGGACACGGGGACGCCGGTGAGGCGCTCGGCACGTTCCGGCCAGTGCGCCATCGCGGCGGCGCGCGCCTCCTCGTAGCCCGTCGTGCGGGCCGCGACGAACTCCCCGTCCACGTTGCCGTCCGCGATCACCAGGTGCAGCAGGCCGAGGGCGAGCGCCAGGTCGCTGCCCGGCCTGGCGCGCAGATGGAGGTCGGCCAGCTCGGCGGTGGCGGTGCGGCGCGGATCGACGACGATCAGCGTGCCGCCGCGTGCCCGCAACTCCCGCAGGTGACGCACGGCGGGCGGCATGGTCTCCGCGGGGTTCGCGCCGACCAGCACCAGGCAGCCGGTGCGCGCGACGTCGGCGAGCGGGAACGGCAGGCCGCGGTCGAGTCCGAAGGCGCGCCGGTGCGCCGTGGCGGCGGACGCCATGCAGAAGCGCCCGTTGTAGTCGATGTTCGCGGTGCCCAGTACGACCCTCGCGAACTTGCCGAGCAGGTAGGCCTTCTCGTTCGTGAGCCCGCCACCGCCCAACACGCCCACCGCGTCGGGGCCGTACCTGCCGCGCACGTCGGCGAGGCCGCGCGCCGCCACGTCCAGCGCCTGGCGCCACGACGCCGGGCGCAGGGCACCGTCGCGTCCGTCCCGCACGAGCGGCGTGGCCAGGCGCGTCCCGCGCCGCAGCACCTCGGCCGCCGACCGCCCCTTCCCGCACAGCACACCGCGGTTGACGGGGTACGCGGGCCGCTCGCGTACTTGAGCCCCGCCGCCGGGCGTGGCGGCGACGCGCATCCCGCACTGCAGCGAGCAGTACGGGCAGTGGGTGTCCGTGCCGGTGTCGTCCATGGCACCGAGCGTGGCGGGCGCCGGTTTCGCCGAGGGGTCCGCCGTGTTGCACGCCGGGTACGCGTCCCTCACACCGCGCCGGTCGCGGTGCCGCGCGGCCGCCCTTCGACGTAACACCGCGAGCACGACGGACACGGCGCCGAGACACCCGGGCAACGTGCCGGAAACCCGCTGCGCCCAGCCTGCGTCCATGGCGAACCCTGACAACCCCTCCGCCCGGCACGGCCCACGCACGCCCTTCCCCGGCGGGCCGCTCGCCGGCTTCACCGTGGGGGTCGTCGCGGCGCGCGGCCACGATGAGCTCGTGGCCGCGCTGGCCGCGCGTGGCGCCCGCGTCCTGGACGCGCCGGTGCGGAGCCTGGCGGAGCGGACGGCCAGGCGCGAGGTGCATGCCGTGACGTTCATCGGCGCGCCCGCCCTCGTGACCTTCCTCGCCGCCGCCGACGCGTGCGGGAGGCGCGCGGCCGTGGTCGACGCGATGCGGGCGGACGTGGTGCCCGTGGCGTCGGGTCCCGCGCCCGGGCGCAGGCTGCGCGTCCTGGGGGTGCCCGCGGTGTGGCCGGGGCGCGCCGGACTCGCCGCGCTGGTGCGCACCGTCACCGTGACGCTGCCCACCAGGGCGCGGCGCGACATGGAGGTCGCCGGACGGCACGTCGTCCTCCAGGGCGACGCCCTGCTCGTGTCGGGCGAGAGCCTGCGCCTGACGCCGCGGCAGGCCGCGGTCGTGGGGGCGCTGGCCGAGCACCCCGGCCGGGTGGTGAGCCGGGAGATGCTGCTGCGTCGCGCGTGGCCGGAGACCGGCGCGGACGGGCACGCCGTGGAGGCCGCGATCGGGCGGCTCAGATCGGCGCTCGGGCAGCACCGCGACCTGATCAGGACGGTCCCCAAACGCGGCTACCGTCTGGCGACCGGCTGAGCACGACCCACGCCTGGCGGCGGCGCGTTCCGGCGCCTCGCCCACAGCGGCTCGCGCAGCGCGCTGCGGCCCTCGCGCCACGCGGCCAGCACGGCGGCCGAGAAGCGGTCTTCGAGCAGGACCGTCGCCCCGATGCCGAACAGGACGTCCTTCTCCAGCTCGGGCTCGTCGGCCAGCAACCCGCCGACGACCTCGTGCCGCATCAACTGCTCGTGCACGGCGTCCGCTTCGACGTGCTCGTCGTGGAAGCGGACCGCGGCGGGCCCCGCGCCCGTGCGGCGCATGGCGTCGGCGAGCCGGCGCGAGCCGGGTGACGAGGTCACCTCGACCGTCGCGAACTGTCCGACGAGAGCCCCGCGCAGGGCGCGGTGCAGGCCCAGCAGGGACATGAGGTTGACCACGGCCAGCATCTCGGCGCAACAGGCGCCGAGGTAGTGGTTGTACGACGCGTCGAGGCCGAGGTCGCCCATCAGGTCGGCGAAGAGCCGCTGGTGCAGCCGGTCCGCGTGGCCCGCACCGTACTCGTCGTACTCGACCGCGACCATCCCCGCCTTGGCGCGTCCGCGCAGGCGCGGGATGACCCAGGCGTGCGGGTCGGCCTCCTTGAGGTGGTAGAGCGAGCGCAGCGCCGCGTGCTCGCGCAACTGGCCGAGGGTGCCCTCGCGTGCGAGATGGTGGCTGAGGCCGGTGCCGTCGTCACGCGCGGGCTCGACGAGCAGGTCCGACAGCGCCTCGTCGACGCGCGACGCGGGAAAGCCCTGCGCCACGTCGCCCCTCAGGGCGTCGAGGAACGTGGCCTCCAGGGCGGCGCGCAGCCGCAGCAGGCCGGGGTCCCACTCGTGCTCGTCGCCCACGCCGTCGAACCCCTGGTAGTGCAGTTCGTACAGGATGTAGAGGGCGAGCTGGAGGTCGTCGCCGCAGGGGTCGGCGGACGCTGCCCGCGGGAGTACGTCCCGCTCCATGTCCTGCGCGTCGCGCAGGGCGCCGACCAGGGCCCCCGACAGCGGTCCGCGCGGCTTCGGCAGTCCCGCCCTGGCGGTCATGCTCCACTGCCGCCTTCCTTGCCCGCGTCGGGGCCGGCCGGCCGCGAGCGGCGCCGGTGGCTCGTGTCGCACCACGGGTAGCGCCGGGAACGCCTGCACGTGCACACCGCGACCGCGGGCCGCTCGGAGCGCTCGACACTGCCGTCGTCCAGCGCCACCTCGACGGGCCCCTCCACCACGAGGGGGCCGCCGGGGTCGATCGTGACGCGACGTGCGCGTTCGGCCGGTGGGTGCATGGCGTATCTCTCCTCCGTGAGGGGCGGCCCGAACCAGTCGACCAGGCGGCCTGGCGGGGGCAGGCGCGGTACGGGTGCCCCTCGCGGACCGCGTCACACCGCCGAGTCCGCCGGGGCCCCGGCGGTGCCCGTCCGGCACGTCCGAGAAGTCCCGCCGGGACGGTGTTTGCGCCGGGGAGCCGGGGGCAGGCGGTCGTCGTGCTTCGGAGAGCAGGCACGTTCAGGGTGCGGACCCTGGCGTGCAGCCCGGACCGCGCCCTCCAGGACAGCGACAGGGTCCGAGGAGCAGTGAGCGTAGCGATGGCAACAGATGTGAAGGCCGGGACGGCGACCCGACGCAACAGGCACCCGCACGACGACGCGCCCGACACGCAGGACGCGTTCCTCCGCATCGCCGCACTGGGCGAGTGCGCGGAGAAGGCCAGGCTGACGGACGAGGTGACGCGGCAGTGGCTGCCGCTCGCCCACCGCCTGGCGGCCAAGTACCGGGGAAGGGGCGAATCCCTCGAGGACCTCAAGCAGGTGGCGGCCCTCGGCCTGGTGAAGGCGGTGACTCGCTACGACACGGAGCGCGGCACAGCGTTCGCGAGCTACGCCGTCCCCACCATCGACGGCGAGCTCAAACGGCACTTCCGCGACTGCATGTGGACCGTGCACGTGCCGCGCCGCGTGCAGGAACTGCGCCGCCGGGTCCGCCTGGCGCGCCAGGAACTCGCGGCGGCGGGCGTCGGGAACCCTCCACGTCCGACACAGCGGCCGCGGCCGGCCTCACCGAGACGGAGGTGCGGCAGGGCAACGAGGCGCTGAACAGCTTCGCCGCGCTCTCGCTCGACGCCGAACTCACCGCGGGGGAGGCCGGGCGCTCCCTCGGCGACACGCTGGGCAGCCCCGACCCCGGCATGGACAGGGTCGTCGACCGCGAGACCGTCAGGCCGCGGCTTCGCCGGCTGCCCGAACGCGAGAAGCGCATCCTCTACCTGCGGTTCTTCCGCGGGATGAGCCAGTCCGACATCGCGGGCGAGTTCGGCATCTCGCAGATGCACGTCTCCCGGCTGATCAGCCGCTCCTGCGAGCGCATCCGCCGCGAGGTCTCGCGCGAACGCGTCCCGCGGCCGGTGGGCTGACCGTCAGCCCCGCCCGCACGCCGGGTCGCGCTCCTTGTACCGGGTCGCGGCACGGTCGTTGAGCGCGCTGCCCCATGCGCGGGCGCCACACCGTGCGCGAGACCCGCCGAGCAGCCCGCCGACCGACCCCACCGGGCCGAACCGGCCGCCGCCCGGGCTCCCGCCCGAGGTGGTGGAGGGCTTGGAGCGACGTGTGCAGGGCCCCATGAACATGGTGTCCGTCGCGGACGCGAACTCGTCCGCGCCGATCGCCGTCGCCTCGGCCGCCTCCTCGAAGAGCGTGCGGACCGTGTCACGGTCGCGCACGTCGCACACGGCGGTACGCACGGGGGACGCGCCCCCGCCGAGCCGCGGCATCAGACCCTCGCGGTGCGGTTTCGCCGTGGCGGGCGCGGTCATCGCGGGGACCCCACCGGCGAGGGGGCGCGCGACAGCCGGTTGTAGACGCGCGAGACGCCGTCCGTCACCCGGTCCCAGGTGTACCGGTCGAGCACCCGCTCACGGCCCGAGGCGCCGAGGCGCTCCAGCCGCCGCGGGTCGTCGAGCAGCTTCCTGATCGTGTCCGCGAGGTCGTGGCCGGCGGACGTGGGCACCAGGGCGCCCGTCACACCGGAGACCACCGTGTCCAGGTGCCCGCCCACGGCAGTCACCAGTACCGGCTTCCCGCACGCCATCGCCTCGATCGCCACGATGCCGAACGGCTCGTACTGCGGCAGCGAGAGGACGAGGTCCGCCCCCGACATCAGATGCGGCATCTCCTCGCGGGAGATCGCCCCCAGCAGCTTGACCCGCTCGGACACGCCGCACTCCTCGGCCGTCTTGCGCAGCCGCTCCGCCTCGGGGTCGGCGAACAGGAGCGAGGCCTCGGGGCCGCCCGCGATCAGCAACTCCGCGTCGGGCACGTCCGCCAGCGCGTGGATCGCCCGGTCGAACCCCTTGCGCCGCACCAGCCGTCCGACGGCCAGCAGCCGCTGAGGCGCGCCCTGCGGACGCCGTGTGCCGGGCATGGGCGTGAAGCGGTCCGTGTCGACGCCGCACGGAACCACCGATATGCGCCGCCGCGGCACGCCCATCTCGCGCAGCTCCGCGACCTCGTCCGTGCAGGTGGCGACCACATGCGCGGCCTCCCGGCCGATGGCCCGCTCGACGGCGAGCCGTTCGTGCGGGCCGATCTCCTCGTCGCCCTGGTGGCGCCTCGCGACGGTGCCGAGAGCGTGATAGCTCTGCACGACGGGCACACCGTGCTGCCGGGCGCCCGCCAGCGCCGCCATGCCGGACATCCAGAAATGCGCATGCGCGGCATCGGGGGTCTCCAGCGACCAGCTACGGGTCAGGAACTCGCCGAACGCGGGCATATGGCCGAGCAGTTCGTCTCTCGGGACGTACGTGGCCGGCCCGGCGGGGACGTGCACCACGAGGTAGCCGTCCGCCGTGCGGACGTGCGGGGGCAGGCCGGGATCGGCGCGCCGGGTGTAGACGGTGACGCGGTGGCCGCGCCGGGCGAGGCGCCCCGCCAGCCCCGCCACGTACACGTTCTGGCCCCCCGCGCCGGGGTCGCCGAGCGCCGCGAGCGGGCTCGCGTGCACGGAGACCATAGCGATGTGCCTGGGCGGGCTCGGTGTGCGCTTGTGCCTGTTCATCGGGCCACCTCCGGTCGTCTGAGCGCCGCCCCCGCCTGTCCACGAGCGCACGAACCGGGAGTACCCGGTTGGCAAGGCACCGCACCGGGAAAGCAGGGAGCATCACCGTGACGGACGCGGCATCTCAACCACCGGCCGAACCCGGCTCGCCCCTGGCGCCGGTGCGCCGTACCCTTCTCGCCCCGTCACCGGCCCCGCCGGGTGCGACCGTGCCTCACCCCGCGCCTCCCGGGCCGCGCCTGTCGAGCGCCGCGGGCACCTGAGAGCCGTTGTCGGATGCCGTCGCGGGCCCCGGCACGGCAACCCCGGCGTGGGCGGCGGCGCGGCGACCCAGCGGCCACCACCAGTTCGCGGGCCCGGCCAGCGCCATCACCGCGGGGACGAGCACGGGCCTGATCAGGAGCGCGTCGATGACGAGGGACAGCGCGACGGTGACGCCGATGAGCTTGATCACGGTGATGCCCGCGAACACGAGGGCGAGCAGCACCACCACGACGACGGCCGCCGAGGCGACGAACAGCGGCGCCGCCGACTGCAGGCCGACCGCGGTCGCCCGCACCGTGTCGCGGCCGCCGAGCCGCGCCTCGCCGATGCAGGAGAGCAGCAGCACCTCGTAGTCCATCGACAGCCCGAAGGCGAGGCACATCGCCACCACCGGCGTGAGCAGGTCGGTGGTGCCGGTGACGGTGAAGTGCCCCACCAGGGCGCGCAGATGGCCGTCCTGGAAGATCCACACCATCCCGCCGAGCGTGGCGGTCAGGCTGAGTGTGTTCATCACGAGGGCCTTCGCCGGCAGGAAGACGCTGCGGGTGAACAGTGCGAGGAGCAGGAGTGTGATCAGGACGACGAACGTCGCGGCGTACGGCATCCGTTCGACGAGCACCTTCTTGAGGTCGGCGAGTTCGGCCGCGGGACCGGCCGGCCGGGCCGCGACGGGCGCCGCGGTGCCGCGGACCGCGTGCACGAGACGGATGGACGCCACACCGTACGGCGCGTTCGGCCCGCTCACGGCCACCCACGTGCCCGTGGTCGAGGTGTGGCGGCCCAGCAGGTCGGCGCAGGTGGCCCGCTGGACGACCGGAGCCCGCGAGGGAGCCGGGCAGGCCAGGACCCGGCGGCCCTCGGCGTAGAGCCCGGTCGTGGTGCGCACACCGTGCGCGCCGGGCAGCGCGGACAGCCGGCGCGCGTACACGTCCAACTCGCGCCGTCCCGCCGGGGTCTCACCGCGCCAGTGCGGCAGCACCACGTCGATCTCGGAGCCCGCGACGGCGGGGAAGCCGGCCCGCAGCGACCGCGCGGCCTGCACGACGGGCGCGGACCTCGGCAGCACGCGCTCGTCGCTGAGCCCGAAGTGGACGCCGTGGAACGGCAGCGCCAGCGTCCCGAGGAACACCACGGCGGCCGCTGTGACCAGCACGGGCCGCCGCATCACCGCACACGCGAGCCGGAACCACCTGCCCTCCTCCGGGGCGCCCCTGTGCCGCCGGCGGGCGAACCAGTCACGGCCCGCTCGTTCCGCTCCCAGCAGGGACAGTGCGGCGGGCACGGCGAACAGGGCGCCTGCCGCGGCCAGGGCGACGACCGCGAGCCCCGCCCACGCCAGGGACCGCAGGAAGTACAGCGGGAAGATCAGCAGACCGGTGAGCGCCGCCCCGACGACCGCCGCTGACACCGCCACGGTGCGGCCGCCGTAGCGCATCATCCGGGCCAGTGCCTCGTCGTGCGGTGTGCCGGCGGCGCGCTCCTGCCGGTAGCGCACGACGAGGAAGAGGCTGTAGTCGACCGCCATCGCAAGACCCACCGCGGTGGTGAGGTTCAGCGCGAACACCGACACCGGTGTCACCGTCGTGAGCGCCGTCAGCACGGCCGTCGCCCCCGCGACGGCCAGCCCGCCGACCGCCAGCGGCAGCAGCGCCGCCCACAGGCTGCCGAACGCCCACAGCAGCAGGAGGAGCACGGCGGGCGCGGCCACGGTCTCCGCGGTCCGCAGGTCCTGTTGGCTCTGCTCCTGCAGATCCTCCAGCGCCGCGGCCTGCCCCGTCACCCGTACCGTCAACGGCCCTTGGGAGCCCGTTGCTTCGGGAATCAGCCGGGCCAGCGTCCCGCGTGCCTCAGTGGCGCCGCCCCGCAGCCGCACCAGGACCAGCGCGGTGTGGCCGTCGGCGGAGCGAAGCTCCTGCCGCAGCAGGCTCGCCGGCCCGCCGCCTCCGGCCCGCCCGGACGGGGAGCGCGGCAACTCGCCGGTCCAGTACGAGTCCACGTCGCGCACACCGCCGTCGGCCCGCAGCCGGGAGACCAGCCGCAGACCGGCCCGCCGCTCCGCCGTGCCGTCGACCGAGGCGCTGGTCCGCGCCAGCAGGACGAGGTCGGGTGCGCCGCCCCCGAAGGAAGCCATGTCGGCGTGTGCCCGGGCGGACGGTGCCGAACCGGGAACGAAACCGCCGTTGACGAGCCGGGTGCTGACGGAGTGGCCGAGCACGGCGCACAGCGCGGCCAGGCAGGCGGCGAGCAGCAGCACGGCACCGCGCCGCCGCACCGCCAGCCGGCCGACGGCGGCGAGCGCCCGGTCGAGAGCCGGTAGTGGGGCACCGTCCCGTACCGTGCCCGCACTCCGTCGCCGCTGCCGCACGCGCCACCTCGCGCCCGTCCCGCCCATCCCGTGCACCTCCGTCGCCGTGCCGCCGCCCACCCTGAGGGCCTGCCGGTCCCCTGACGGAACGACGAACGGCCGCCGCACGGCACGCGGCCTCGGACACGACCCGCCATTTGCCGGAGGTGATGGGGTGATATGCGCGGCGAATGGAAAAACCAGAAAAGCGTTCTTCCGAAGGCCCGCGCGAAATACCCATGTCGGAACCGCCGGACGACCCGGCGGCGAGTACAGTCCCAAATCCGTTCGCCGTGAGGCAGTGAATCCGTGGAAGCCCGTGAAGAGGACGAAGGAGGCGGAAAGCCCGATGTCATCACCCGGAAAAGCGACGGTGGAAACGGAGAACGGCCGACGCGCCGACCGGACCGTCGCGTTGACCGGTGCGACCGGCTTCCTCGGCTCCCACCTCCTCATCCGCCTCCTCGAACGCGGCTGCCACGTCGTGGCCCTCGGGCGCCGCGACGAACACGCGGTGGCCCGTTCCCTGGCCCTCGCACTCCGTTCCGCGGGCGCAGGCGAGAGCACACTCGCGAGAATTCCCGGGCAGGTGACGCCCGTGCGGATCGATTTGGGCCGCCCGCGCCTCGGGTTGCCGGAAATGCGTTACCGCCAACTCGCCGACACCGTCTCGGCCGTCTGGCACTGCGCCGCCCTCACCACCCTGAACGGTGACCCCGACGCACTGCACCTGGCCAATGTCGAAGGCACGCGGCGCGTTCTCGAATGGACGGAAAGCGGTGCGCGCCGGCCGCACCTCCACCACATCAGCACCGCCTTCGTCGCCGGGCGGCGCAGCCACGGCGTGATCCCCGAGGAGCGTCTCCCGGCGCACGGCGGATTCGTCACTCCCTACGAGGAGTCGAAGCACCGCGCCGAGGAACTGGTCCACGCATGGGCGGCCGCCGCCGGGCGCGGCGCCACGGTGTACCGCCCCTCCGTGCTGCTGAGCGCGCGCAGGGCCCTGCCCAGGGCACCGCGCCACACCTATGCCGTGCTCGCCGCGAAAATGGCGCTGGTCCTGCGGCAGTTGGGGGTGGCGGCACCGGGCTCGGCCGGGCGGGGGACCGGTGCGCCGGTCCACGTACGACTGCTCGGGAACCCCGAGGCGACGGTCAACCTGCTGGCCGTGCAGGACGCGGTCACGTCGATGCTCTGCCTCGCCGACCGCGCCACGGGGCGGCCCGGCGTGGCCGTCCACCACGTCGTGCACCCGCACGACACGCCGGTGTCCCTCGTCAACGCGGCGATCGAGCGCACCGTACCCGGTCTGCGGCTCTCGCTGGTCACCGAGCGGGACGACCCCACCGACCTGGAACGCGGCCTCGACGCGTACGGCGTGGAGGTCACCGCCTACCTCGGCCTGCACAGGACCTACGCCCGTGCCGTGCCGGCAGACCTGGAGCGCCGCCGCGTGACGGATTTCCCGCGCCCGATCGACAGCGCCTACCTGGACGCCGCGCTCGCACCCCCCACCCACCTGCCCCGTGTCCCGCACGCACCCCACGCACCGAACGGCCAGGCCGCCCCCACCCCGAGAGGTTAGGAAGCATGAGCAGCCCGATGCTGGACCGCTTCACCGCCATCATGACCGAGCACTTCGGGGTCGACCCCGCCGACATCGACGCGTCGACCACCTTCGAACAGCTGGAGATGGACTCGCTCGCCCTCGCCGAGACCGTCGTCGTGCTCGAAGAGCAGCTCGGCATCCAACTCCCCGACATGGAGAGCGGGTTCTCGCCCAGCATGACGCTCGCGGAGGCTGCGG
This sequence comes from Streptomyces sp. NRRL F-5126, assembly GCF_000721265.1. GTDB lineage: Bacteria > Actinomycetota > Actinomycetes > Streptomycetales > Streptomycetaceae > Streptomyces. Next base: position 275,152 of record NZ_JOFZ01000005.1, read on the forward strand.
ACGCCGTCGCAGGGCTCTGCCCGACCGCGACCACCGCGCCGTGACGCGCCGATCCGTCGCGGTCACCGGCCTCGGCATGACCACCCCCGCCGGCATCGGCGCCGAGGCGACCTGGGAGCGGCTGTGCGACGGCACCCCCACCGCCGCCCACACGCCCAGGCTCGGGGACCTGCCGGTCACGTTCTGCTGCGAGGTCCCGGACTTCGACGCCGTGCGCCTCATCGGGCGCCGCATCGTGTGGCGCACGGACCGCTTCGTGCACCTCGCGCTGGCCACGGCCCGCGAGGCGCTCGGGGACTCCGGCCTCGACCCGGCCGCCTGGGACTCCACGCGTGTGGGCGTCGTCATCGGCGTCGGCGCCAGCAGCCAGGACACGGCCGAGCGCGAGTACGGGCACCTGGCACGCGGCGCCCACCGCGCGCTGTCGCCCACCGACGTGCCGCGCTCCATGCCCAACATGGCGCCTGCCGAGATCGCCATCGACTGCGGCGCCACAGGACCCAACTTCGCGGTCTCCACCGCCTGCGCGTCCGGGGCCACGGCCATCGCGCTCGCGCGCGACCTGATCACCTCGGGGACCTGCGACATCGTGCTGGCCGGCGGCAGCGAGTCCGCCGCCTACTCCCGGCTCGCCGCCGGCGCCTTCTGGCGGATGGGCGCCCTGTCGACCCGCCACCACGACCCGGCGGGCGCCTCGCGCCCCTTCGACGCCGACCGCGACGGCTTCGTACTCGGCGAGGGCGCGGGGATCCTCGTCCTTGAGGAGTCGCGCCACGCCAGGGCGCGGGGCGCGTCGATCCGCGCCCAACTCGCCGGATGCGGCATCACCAGCGACGCCCACCACTGGACCACGCCCCACCCCACAGGACGCGGCACCGTACTCGCGCTGCACGGAGCCCTGCGCGACGCCGGCCTCGAACCCGCCGACATCGACCACGTCAACGCGCACGCCACCTCGACGCAGGCCAACGACACCAGCGAGGCGCAGGCCCTGCGCGCCGTCTTCGGCACCCCGCCGCCGGTCACCGCGACCAAGAGCGTCATCGGGCACGCCATCGCGGGCGCCGGCGCCATCGAGGCGGCCGTCAGCGTGCTGACCCTGCAGCACCAGTGCATCCACCCCACCGCCAACCTGGACCGGCCCGACCCCGCGGTGGACCTCGATGTCGTGACCAAGCGGCCGAGGCAGCGGCGGATGTCGGCGGTGGTCAGCACCTCCATCGGCTTCGGCGGCCAGAACACCGCCCTCGTCCTCACCGGGCCATGAGCACGGACGCAGCCGTGGCGGGCGGCGGGACGCCGGGACCCGCCGGGGGCGACGCGCCGCGGCTGGCCTGTCCCGTACTGCACGAGAGGGGATTCACCGTCCCGGACGCCCGGCACGCGCCGCCGAACGCGCCTCGCCTGAGGCCCGTCACCCTGGGCGGCGGCCTGCGTGCCTGGGCGGCCGAGGACGCGGCGACCGCGCGCGCCGTCCTTGCCGACGCGCGGCTCACCAACGACGTGCGCGAGGTGGGGACCGTGCAGGGCTTCCCCGCGCGCCACTACCCCGACGACTTCTTCGCCCGCACGCCGCAGTTGCTGGCCGCCTCCGGGGAGCGCCACCGCCGCATGCGCTCCCTCGTCACCCCGTTCTTCACCGCGGCCGCGGCCGCGCGCTCCGCCGCGCGAATCGGGGAGACGACGGCCGCACTGCTCCGCGCCCTGCCCGCGAACGAGCGGATCGACATCGTCGCCGACCTGGCGCTTCCCGTCGCGGACGCCGCGGCGGGCGAAGTACTCGCGCTCCCGCCCCACCAGCGCAGGGCCGCCGTGCGTGCCGTCGTCGACGCGGGCACCACCGGCCCCGGCACCCCGGGTCAGACGGCGGCGCAGCGGGCGTTCACCCGCTCCGTACTCCACGTCGTCGGGGCCGCGCGCGGCGCGGCCCGCGCCACGCCGGCCTCCGCACTCCTGCGGGCGCACACGGACGGCCTGCTCACCAACGAGGAACTGGCCGGCATGGCCGGCATGCTGCTCGTCGGCACTCTCGACTCCCTCACCACCGTCGTGCCCGCCGCGGTGCTCACCGTCCTGGGCCGCCCGCGGCTGCGTGACGCCCTGCGGCGCGGCGAGGACACCACCGTGCCACTCACCGAGGAGATCCTCCGGCTCAACCCGGCCTTCCAGTACGGGAGCTGGCGCTTCACCCGCGAGGACTGCCGGATCGCGGGCACCGACCTGCCGCGGGGCTCCGTCGTCGTGGCCGCGCTGCTGCGCGCCAATCTGGACGCCGCCGCCTGGCCGCGGCCGCTGAGAGCCGACCCGCGGCGGCCGAACCCGGCAGGACATCTGACATTCGGGCACGGCCCCCACTACTGCCTCGGCGCGGGCCTGGGCCGCCGCGTCGTCCACGACGTTCTGACGGGGCTGTTCGCCCGCTTCCCCGCCATGTCGTCCGTCCTGCGCGCGGACGAACTCGACTGGCACGGGGAGTGCCTGCGCCGCCTGCGCCGGCTGCCCGTCCACACCGGCGCCGCGGCCCGCACGGCGCACGCACGAGGACGCTGACCGCGCCCGGGCCCCCACGCCCCGGGCCGGCGCACGGTTGCCGCGTCCCGGATCCGCACGGTTACCGTGTCCGTCATGGGAGAGGCGCCGCGCGGTACCGACGCAGGCACGTACCCCCGTTCCGGTACGGCACGTGCCGAGGACGCACTCGCGCTGGTGAGGCTCGCGGGCGGCGCCCGGCCGGTGGCGGCGCTCGTCGATTGGCTGGCGCGCCGCGCCGGCGGCACGGCCGCGGTGGTGACGGGCGAAGGAGCGGTGGTCGCGGCAGCCCCCGGCAGCCCGGCCCAGGACACCGTCGCCGCCGTCGGCGACCTGTACAGGCGGGGCATGCCGTCCGGGGTCACCGGGACGGACCGGCAGCATACGGTGCACATGGCGGCCGTGGGCAGCGGCGCGTACCTCGTGCTCCACGGACGCGACGGCTTCCGCCACGGCACGCTGCTCGCGGACGCGGCGCCCCTGGTCGAGCTGGCGCTGCGCTCCGACGAGTGCGCGCGTGACCGCCGGCGCATGGCGGACGTGCGGGCGCACGGGCGCGAGGCGGTGCTGCACCTGCTCGTCGCCGGCAGCGTGACGCTGGCGCACCGCGTCGCCGGTGCCATGGGGGACATCCTGCCCGGGCCGCTGCGCGTGTGCGTGGTGGAGTCGTCGGGCCTCGACCGCGCCGCGGCCGGCGAGCGCCTAGAGCGCACGGCCGGGGGAGTGGCGTGGGTCGTGCCGTGCCCGGTGCGCTCACGCCACCTCATCGCCCTGGTGCCGGCGGACGTCCCCAGCTGGGAGGACGCGGTGCTCGACGAGATACCCGGGTGCCGGATAGGGGTGAGCGCCGACGTGCCGCTGCGGGACACGGCCCTCGGCTACGAGCAGGCCTTCCACGCGCTCGCGGTGGCCCGGCGCGCGCCCGGACGGTGGTCGCGCTTCGGCCGCCACGACGGGCTCGCGCCGCTGCTGGGAGACGAGGGCGCGCGCTGGGCCGCTCAGCTGCTACGACCCGTACTGGCCCACCAGCCCGGCAGGAGCTCCGACCCGGGCCCCGAGGAACTGCTGGCCACCCTCGCCTCCTGGCTGACCTTCGGCGCGGGCGCCGTCCAGCACTTGAAGATCCACCGCAACACGCTGACCGCGCGGCTGCGGCTCGTCCAGGAACTACTCGGACTCGACCTCCTGCGCGGCGTCGGCCCCCGGTCCGCGGTGTGGCTCGCGCTCCGGCTGCGCGCCCCGCACACCCCGCCAGCGCCCGGCCGCCTCGCCGACCTGGACGCGCTGCTCGCCGCCCCCGCGACGCTGACGTGGGCGCGCGCCCGCGTCGCCCCGCTCACCCCCGCGTGCCGCGACGCGGTGCGCGCCTGGCTGCGCGCCGACACCCGGCTCGCCGCGGGCGCCGCGTCGCTCGGCCTCTCACCGCCCGGGCTGCGCAAACGCCTGGTGCGCGCGGAGGAGGCCACCGGCAGATCCCTGCTGGACGCGCCGAGCGCGACGTACGAACTGTGGCTGGCGCTCACGGCGCTCGGCCTGCTGTGAACGCGAGCGGCGCGCTCGCTGTGCGGAACGAAACCGGCGGGCGCGGTCGCTGTGCGAGTCAGACCTCGCCCTGGTCCGTGGCGCTCCTCTACTGTCCAACTGGCACGGCCGCGACGCGGCCGACCGGGCCACGCCGCCACGCCCACGGGGGAGCCGTGGCGGCCTGGCCGTGACCCCGCCGGCGGTTCACGGCGCGGCCGGGGCCGCCGCGGAGCCGCCGGGCGGGCGGGACATGACGACGTCGATCGGGTCCTGGGACTCCACCGCGAATCCGTGGCGCTCGTACAGCCGGCGGGCGGCGCTGCCCCGCAGGACGATCAGCCCGACGCCCACGGCCTGGGCGTCCGCCCGTTCAAGCACCGCACGCAGGACGGCGGAGCCGAGGCCGAGACCCTGGTGGTCCGGCGCGAGGTAGCCGCTGCCTCACCCGGTGCTCGTCGTAGCGCCCCAGGCGTTCGAGGTCCGCGCGCATCACCCCGGCCCTCAACTCCGCGATCACCTCGACGTCCTCCGCCAGGGCGGAACGCAGCCGCCACCCCGGGCGGTTGCCCGCCGTCCGTTCCGTTGCCGGCTCGCCATTCATGGCCGGAGTATCGCAAGCGGGTTGATGCCGGGCGCGCCCGGCATCAACCGCCGAGCGCGGCCAGCGCGGTCCTGGTCGCGTCGGCGATGAGCGCGTCGCCGGACGGCGCGTTCGCCGTGCCGCGGTCGGTCAGCACGCTGATGACGACCGGGCCGCGCGCCGGGGGCCAGGCGATCGCGATGTCGTTGCGCGTCCCGTAGCCGCCGCTGCCCGTCTTGTCGCCGACCTTCCAGCCGGCGGGCACCCCCGCCCTGATGTAGTCGGTGCCGGTCGTGTTGTGCACCATCCAGTTCCTGAGCATGCTCCGCCGGCCGGCCGGCAGCGCGTCGCCGAGCAGGAAGGCGCGCAGGTCCGTGCCGAGCGCGCGCGGCGTGCTGGTGTCGCGGGTGTCACCCGGTGTGGCGTCGTTCAGAGACGGCTCCGTCCTGTCGGCGTTCGTCGTCGCGTCGCCCATCTTCCGCAGGGCGCTCTCCAGCGACTCGGGGCCGCCGAGCTGAGCCAGCATCAGATTCTCGGCGGTGTTGTCGCTGTATTCGAGCGCGGCGGTGATGACCGCACGCAGTGTCATGCCGTGTGCCACGTGTTTCGAGGTGATCGGCGAGTAACTGACCAGATCCGCCTTGCGGTACGTGATGACGTGGTCGAGTCGCGCGTCGCTCGTCCGCTTGAGCAGCACGCCGGCGGCGAGTGCCTTGATCGTGGAGCAGTGCGCGAACCGGCGGTCGGCGTGGTAGCTCACGGTCCGGCCGGTCTTCGTGTCGAGTACGTACAGGCCGACGTGCGCGTGATAGCGCTTCTCGAGCGCTGCCAGTTTCCGGTCGAGCGCCGCGGGGGACGCGCTCGCGGACACGGCGGCGGCCGGGGCCGAGGACGACGCGCCTGACGAGGCGGGGGAGGCGGAGGAGCACCCTGCCAGCAGTGCGGAAGTGGTGGCGAGCACGGCGGCGGGCAGGGCGATCCGTAGTTTCGCGAGGTACATGCACGGCAGCCTCGTCCCGCCGATTCATGCGGTCAAAGACCCGCATGACCGTACTCATGCCGTTTCCGCATACGATCGGGCCGTGGACCTGATAGCAGCCTGCCGCGTGTTCGTGCGCGTGGGGGAGTACGGGAGCGTGACGCTCGGAGCCTCCGCCGCCCGCGTGCCCCAGTCCGTCGCGAGCAGGCGGATCGCCGCCCTTGAGGGCCACTTCGGCGAGCGCCTCTTCGACAGGTCCACGCGGCGCGTGGCGCTCACCGCGTTCGGCCGGGCCATGCTCCCGTCCGCGAAACGGCTCGTCCGGCTGGCCGACGCCATGGAGTTCCACGCGGAGCAGGTGAGGCTGCGCCCGCTCGCCGTGGCCGTCCCCGCCACCTGCTCCGTCATGCGTCTCGCCGAGCTCGACGCGGCGGCGCGCCGCGAAGGGGCGGCGCTCGACTTCAAGGCGGCGGGGCCCGGCGAGCGCGCGGAGCTGCTGAGGTCCCTCGACGTCAGGGTCGCCCTCCTCGCCGTGCCGCCGGCGGAGGCGGACTGGACCGTGCCGCTGGGCGTCGCCTCCGCGCCAGGCGCGGTGCCCGCGGGGCACGCGGCGTCCGGCCAGGACGGTCCCCTGCGCCTCGAGACGCTGCGCCCGGGCAGGACGCGGGCCGCCCGGCACCTCTGGCTGCAGCCCGAGGACGACGTGCCGCACGTGCGCGGCCGCCTGGAGCAACTCGGCCACCGTGCCGCGCTGCTGCCCGCCCAGATCGCGGTCGCCTCGTCGGGCGCGGGAGCCGTGGCCGCCGTGCTGTGCGGACGGGACGACCTGCTGGTCTGCTCGCAACAGCAGGCGCGCGAATGGGACATGGAGTGGCGCGGGATAGCCGGCGACCCTGCCGCACGCGGCTACGTCGCGTCGGCCACCGCCGCGCACGGCCCCGGGGCGGCCGCGGGCTCCTCGGACACCGCGAGGTTCACCGGGGCGCTGCGGGAGCAAGTGGCACAGGCGCTGGGGGCGCCGCGTGCGCCGCAGCCGTCACCGGAGGGCGCACCACCGCGCACAGGAGCCGCCGCCCAGGAGCATGCGGCCGTCCCACCGGGCCACGCGGCGGTCTGCGCGGGCCGTGCGGACGGTGGCCGGCCTGACCGGCCGCGCCCGGCCGAGGAGCGTCGGGCCCATCGTGGCGGGGGGCAGGCGTGAACAGCGTCCGGCTGGTCGCCGAGTTGAGGGGCGTACTCGCTGACGCCGGGCTCGCGGGTTCGTTCCTCGTCCGCGACCTGGCGAGCGGCGAGCAGGTCGGGATCGACGCCGACCGGGTGCTTCCCGTCGCCTCCCTGGTGAAGCTGCCGCTCGCGCTGGCCGTGCTCCAGCGGCGGCACGCCGGTCTGCTCGACGGGGCGGAGGCGATCGACGTGCTGCCGGGCGGCGAACGCGCGCCCGGCGACGGTTCCGCTTCGGGCCCCGTGGGGCTGAGCCGCTTCAGCCACCCCGCCCGTGTCGCGGTCGACGACCTGCTGTACCTGAGCGTCTCGATGAGCGACAACGCGGCAGCCGACGCGCTGTTCGGGCTCGTGCCACCGCGGGACGTCCACGGCGCGCTGCGTGACGCGGGCTTCGAGGGCATCGCCGTACGCCACCGCATGCGGGATCTCTCCGACGCCGCCGCAGGCAGCCTCACCCCGCACAGGGCGGGGCTGGCCCACGCCCTGGCGATCGGGGCCTCCACACCCGGGCAGGGGCATCAGGTCGCGCAGCTGGACGCGAGCCGGGCCAACGCCGGCTCCGCGCGGGCGTTCGCCGACCTGCTGCACGAGCTGTGGCAGCCCACCCGCGTACCACCCGAGGTCGCCGAGCGCCTGCGCCTGCTCATGCGCGAGAACGTGTTCAGGCAGCGGCTGGCCCCCGACTTCGCCTCCGACGCGGAGACCTGGTCGTCCAAGACGGGGACGCTGCTGAACCTGCGCCACGAGGTCGGCGTCGTCGAGCACGAGGACGGCGACATGCTCGCCGTGGCCGCGCTCACCGAGTCACGCGTCCCCGCGGCGGCGCAGCCGGCCGCGGAGGCGGCCATGGCGCGGGTGGCCCGCGCACTCCACGACCACCTGCGCGGCCGGTGAACCCGGTAGGGGGCAGCGAGCCGCTCAGGCGCGGCGTGCGGCGAGCGGCCCCTCGGGGGCCAGAGCCAGCGCGGCGAAGCGCTCGCCGATGCGGCGGTGCGCGGCGGCGTCCGGATGGAGCTGGTCGGGCAGCGGCAGCTCGGCGAAGTCCGCCTCGCCGTACAGCTCGCGGCCGTCGAGGTAGTGCAGGTTCGGGTCGTCGGCCGCTCGCTCGCGCACGATGCGGGCCAGCTCCTCCCGGATGACGTTGAGCGTCAGCTTCCCCGCCCGCACCTCGGCGGGATCGCCCAGGGCGCGGAACTGGAGCTGCCCGTCCTCCATGTTCTCGAGGTCGGGGGCGCAAGGACCGGGAGTGTCCTCGTGGATGGGGCACAGCAGAGCCGAGACGACCAGCAGCGGCGTGGTGGGATGGCCCTCGCGGATGGTGTCGAGGAAGCCGTGCACCGCGGGGCCGAACGCCCGAAGCCGCATGAGGTCGGCGTTGACGACATTGATGCCGATCTTGAGACTGATCAGGTCGGCGGGCGTGTCGCGCAGCGCCCTGGCGGTGAACGGGTCGAGCAGGGCGCTGCCGCCGAACCCCAGGTTCGTCAGTTCCACGCCCGCGATCGAGGCGGCCAGCGCGGGCCACGTGGTGCTGGGGCTGTCGGCGTTGGAGCCGTGGCTGATGGAGCTTCCGTGGTGCAGCCACCTCGTGCGGCCGCTGTCCGTGACCGGCTCGACGGGGGCGTCGGTGCGCAGCGCGACCAGCTCGGTGATCTCCGTGTGAGGGAGCCAGATCGCGACCTCCTTGCCGCGGTCGGGCAGGCCGGCGAAACGGACCGTGCCGACCGGCCCCGGCTGCGTCTGCGTGGTCCCCGCGGCCATGTCGATCAGCAGGACGTTGCCGCCGGTCACGCTCGCCTGCGCGGCCGGCCGGCCGTCCACGAGCAGGTCGTAGCGCCCATCGGGGCGTGGCGGGACGCCCACGTACGCGTTCTTGGTGCGCAGGGTGTCCAGCTCGATGGCGGTGGCGCGGGTGCGGAACACCAGGCGCACTCCGGAGGGCTGGGCCTCCGCCATGGCCAGCTGGCCGTCGTTGTTCTGTGCGCGTGCCCGCGCCGGCAGCCGGTGCGGCAGCAGACCCCTCTCCCTTTGTTCGAGATCGAGCACACCGCGTAGCAGGGCGGCGGTGATGGGGGTGGTGATCAGGTCCGCCGCCCGGTGCGCGGCCGGGGCGTCGGGGGCGTCGTCGAGCCTGTCGTTCATGGGGGGAAGTCTGCCGGTCGGGCGGGCGGACCGCACACCCGTTATTCATATCCCCCGCTTATCACGTTCGGACGGGGAAAGGAGCAAGATGTAGGCGGGAGCGTGAAACGACGGAGGCGTTCGATGACACAGACCCGCTACAAGCAGGACCGCGGACTGACCACCCGCATGGTGACCTCCATGTTCCTGATCGGCCTGCTCTACGTCGTGCTGGTGGGCGTGCTGCTTGTCGCGCTGGGCAAGTTCTGGCCGATCATCCTGGTACTCGCCGGGGTGCTCTTCGTCGTGCAGTTCTGGTTCAGCGACAAGATCGCCGCCTTCGGCATGGGCGCGCACGAGGTCACCCAGGAACAGGCACCCGCACTGCACGGCGCTGTCGACCGGATCTGTGCGCTCGCCGACATGCCCAAGCCCAAGGTCGCCATCGCACGCAGCGACATTCCGAACGCGTTCGCCACCGGCAGGAGCGAGCGCACCGCCCTGGTCTGCGTCACCACGGGCATGCTGCGCAGGCTGGAGCCCGAGGAGCTGGAGGGCGTACTCGCGCACGAGATGTCGCACGTCGCACACCGCGACGTCGCCGTGATGACGATCGCCTCGTTCCTCGGAGTGCTGGCGGGCGTGATCACCAGGATCGCGCTCTACAGCGGGCTGTCGAGGAGCGCGCGCAACGCGGGCCCCGCCGGGCTCGCGATCCTGCTGGTCCCCGTGGTCAGCGCCGTGGTCTACGTGATCGGCTTCCTGCTGACGCGGCTGCTCTCGCGCTACCGCGAGCTCTCCGCCGACCGCACGGCCGCGCAGCTGACAGGCCGCCCCTCGGCGCTCGCCTCCGCGCTGACGAAGGTGAGCGGCCAGATGGCGCGGATCCCGACGGAGGACCTGCGCAGGGCCGAGCCGTACAACGCCTTCTACTTCGTACCCGCGTTCTCGTCGAAGCAGAGCATCGGCCGGCTGTTCTCCTCGCACCCGACGCTGGAACAGCGGCTCGAGCAGCTCGCCCGCATCTCCGTCGAACTCGGCCGCCCGTGATCGCGTACGGACAGGGCCTTAGGCCCTGCCTGGAGTCCGCCGACGACATCCTCACAGGGAGGGGGTGGCCTGAGTGGGCCTCCTCGACACCATCCTCGGCCGGAGCAAACCCGTCCGCCCCGACCTCGACCAGCTCTTCGCCGTCCCGTCCGCCGCGCTGACCCTCAAGGCGGGGGCCGGCTACACGCCCACGGGCCTGGGCTCGGTGTGCTTCGCGGCCGTCGAGGGCGGCGGCTTCGCGAGGATCAAGCAGGACGTCGAGGACCTGCTGAACGCGTACGCCGACTCCGCCTCCGCCGACTCCGGCACCGACGCCGGCCGGGGGCGCCACCCCGTGGAGTTCAGCCAGGACTCGTACGGCTACACCTGGCTGCTCGCGCGTCGGCCGCCCGATGACACGGCTGCCCTGGTCAACGACCTGCACGCGGTCAACACCCTGCTGCAGGAGGGCGGGTTCGGCCCGCAGCTGCTCTGCTCCCTTGTCGGCTTCCGCGACGCCGACGAGCGGCCGCTCGCGCTCGTGTACCTCTACAAACGAGGTAGTTTCTACCCATTTGCCCCCGTTCCCGGCGCCACCGACAAGCGGGACAACCAGCGCGAACTCCAGGTCCGTGCCCTGCTCGGCAATGACCTGCGGGTCGAGCCCGACCTGGCCCGCTGGTTCCCCGTGTGGGGCGCACCGGGTTTGTGACCGGCCTACGGCCGGCGCTCGGCGCTACATGTTGATCATGTGGCCGGCCAGGCCGTGGACGGCCTCCTTGACCGCCTCGCCGAGCGTGGGGTGCGCGTGCACGTTGCGCGCGACCTCGTGCACCGTCAGGTCCCACTGCTGGGCGAGCGTCAGTTCGGGGAGCAGTTCGGTGACCTCGGGCCCGATGAGGTGGGCGCCGAGCAGTTCGCCGTACCGGCCGTCGCTGATGATCTTGACGAAGCCGACCGGGTCGCCGAGTCCGTGCGCCTTGCCGTTCGCGGTGAAGGGGAACTTCGCCACCCGGACGTCGAATCCGCGCTCGCGCGCCTGCGCCTCCGTCCAGCCGAAGCTGGCGATCTGCGGATGGCAGTACGTGGCACGCGGGATCATGACGTAGTCGAGCTCCATCGTCTCCGCGTCCGCGATCGTCTCCGCCGCCACGATGCCCATCGCCTCCGCGGCGTGCGCCAGCATCAGCTTGGCCGTCACGTCGCCGATCGCGAAGATGTGCGGCACGCTCGTGCGGCAGCGCCCGTCGACGTCGATGGCGCCGCGCTCGGTGAGGCGCACCCCGGCCGCCTCCAGGCCGTAGCCCCGGACGTTCGGGGCGAAGCCGATGGCCTGGAGCACCTTGTCCGTCTCCAGCGTCCTGCGCTCGCCGCCCTTGCCGACGGTGACGCGTACGCGCGCGCCCGAGTCGTCGATGGACTCGACCGCCGTGCCGGTGAGGACCTCGATGCCGAGCTTGCGGTACTGCTTCGCCAGCTCCTTCGAGACCTCCTCGTCCTCCAGCGGCACCATGCGGTCGAGGAACTCGACGATGGTCACGTCCACGCCGTAGCTGCGCAGCACGTAGGCGAACTCCACGCCGATCGCGCCGGCGCCCGCGATGACGATGCTCCCCGGCAGCGTCTCGCTGAGGATCTGGCTCTCGTAGGTGACCACGCGGTCCGACAGCGACGTGCCGGGCAGCAGCCGGGGGGTGGCGCCGGCCGCGATGATGCAGTGGCCGAACGTCACCGTCTCGGTGCCGCCGTCGGTGAGCGCCACCGTCACCGTGTGGTCGTCGGTGAAGGAGCCGCGGCCGTCGAACTGGGTGATGGAGTTCTTCTTCATCAGGTAGTGCACGCCGCGCACCCGGCCGTCGGCGACCTTGCGGCTGCGCGCGTAGGCGGGACCGTAGTCGGCCGAGACGTCGCCGCCGACGCCGATGCCGTAGGCGGCGGCCTCATTGGCGACGAACCGCACCATGTCGGCGTTGTGCAGCAGGGCCTTGGACGGGATGCAGCCGACGTTGAGGCAGACGCCGCCCCAGTAGCGCTCCTCCACCACCGCGGTGGTCAGGCCGAGTTGCGTGGCGCGCACGGCGGCGGTGTAGCCGCCGGGGCCGGCGCCGAGGACGAGGACGTCGAAATGTTGGCTCACAGAAGGACAATCCTCATGCCGCCCGTGCCGGCATGCAACCCGATCGCCACGATCGGGGGACGCGATCGTGGCGATCGGTGCGCCGCCCGCGTCAGAACGTGGGGCGGACGGCGCCGACCACCTCGCCGTGGCCGAGCACCGGCGCGGTGGCGAGCGCGCTGAGCGTCTCGTCGCCCTCCACGTCCACCCCGAGGCGGCGCAGCGCCGCGACCATCACCACGGGGCGCGACCGCTGCGAGCCGTCCGCGATCTTGAGCGATACCGCCGAACCGTCCGGCAGGCCCAGCGCGTACACGCCCTCGGCCCCGTCCTTGGCGATCGCGCCCGGCAGTGCGCCCATGAGCCGGGTGACGTCACGGCCCGTGCCGCCGACGTAGCGCGGGTGGGTGTTCATCGCGCGGGCCACGCGGTGTTCGAGGCTGCCCTCGGGCGCCGACGCCATGCGGCCGAAGGCACGGGCCAGGCCGCGCAGGCTGATGGCGAACAGGGGCGCGCCGCAGCCGTCGACGCCCGTGGACGCGACCTTCTCGCCCGCCATGTCCTCCAGCGTCTCGCGCAGGCCGTCCTGGAGCGGGTGGTGCGGGTCGAGGTACGTGTCCGTGTCCCACCCGTTCGCGACGCATGTCGCCAGCATCGCGGCGTGCTTGCCCGAGCAGTTCATCGTCAGCGGGGACGGCTGCCCGCCGCCCGCGAGGTACGCGCGCAGCGCACCCTCGCCGATCGGCAGGGCCGCCGTGCAGCGCAGGGCGTCCGTGCCGAGGCCGGCCGACGCGAGGATCGCCCGCACGCCGTCCAGGTGTATGTCCTCACCCGAGTGGCTCGCGCACCCGAGCGCCAGCAGCTCGCCGTCCAGGCCGAGCCCGGCGCGGAGCATGCCGAGCGCCTGGAGGGGCTTGTTGGAGGAGCGCGGGTACATCGGGGCGTCGACGTCCCCGATGCGCAGGATCTCGGAACCGTCCGGGCCGGTCGCGAGGACCGTCCCGTGGTGCACGGACTCCAGGAAGTCCCCACGCCAGACCTCGGCCACCACGCTGTGCATCAGTACGTCCGCCTTCCAGTACGCGAGTCAACTGTTGACAGTTATCACTTGGCGCGGAAGCTGTCGAGTGCGGGGGTGATTTCGCGGCAGGCCCTTGACAGCTGCGGAAACGCCCCTGTCAACTGGCGACTGTCAACACTTTGCACGATCGGAGGAGGCGTCGTCACATGAGCGGAACCCTGCAGCGCGGCCTCGCCGTCCAGATCGCCGAGGTGTTGCGTGAACGCCTGCTCGGCGGCCATCTGCGACCGGGGACACGGATCAACGAGGTGGTGCTCGCCCGGGAGCTCGGAACCAGCCGGGGACCCCTGCGCGAGGCCGTGCGGCAACTCGTCAGCGAGGGCCTGCTCGTGCACAACCCCAACCGTGGAGCCACCGTGTTCGCGGCGGGGCCGGACGACGTGCGGGCCCTGTTCGAACTACGCACCGCGCTGGAGACGGCGTCCGCCCGGCTCGCCGCCGAGCGGCGCGACGACAAGGACGTCGCCGCCCTGCGCTCGGCCTGCGCACGGGCACGCAAGACCATCCAGGGCGGCAGACGCTTCGTGCACCGTCTTGACCTGGACTTCCACCGGACCCTGACGGACACGGCACGCAGCCCCCGCGTCGCGGAACAGCTGTGGCGGGTGCAGCAGCAGATCATCCTGCTGCGCAGCCCGCTGGAGGTCCCGGCGGCGCACACCGCCGACTCCCTCGACGACCACGAGGAGATCACCGCCGCTGTCGCGGACGGCGACGGCGATCGGGCCACCGCGCTCATGCGCCTCCATCTCGGACGGGTGCTGGCCCACATGACGGCCTCCCTGACCGCAGGCTGATCCCTGCCGGGGACGCCCACCCCGCCGGCCGCGGTCATCGTGCCCACGGCGCGGCCGCGCGACCCGCGCGCAGACCCCCGTACACGGCCCAGGCCCACGGCCCGCGGCCGCCGCCACCCGCGGACGTGTCTTCCTTCGTCCGCCGACCCCGCCCGTCCCGCCGGGCCACTGGAGAACCCGCATGACCGACCCCTCCACCGCGGCGGCGCCCCCGCGCGAGCGCCGCACGCCAGGACTGCTCGTCGCCGCGCTGCCCGTGGTGCTGATGCTGACCCTCATGATCGCGGGGACTGTCTGGCTCGGCCTCGACCCCGTGGTCCTGCTGGTGGCGGCCTGCGTCGTCGCCGGTGTGATCGCCTGGCGGCTCGGCGTCACCTGGGACGAGATGCTCGGGGGCATCCGGGAGAAGATCGACGCCGCGATGCCCGCGCTGCTGATCCTCATCTCCATCGGCATGCTCATCGGCACCTGGACGCTGAGCGGCACGATCCCCATGATCGTCGACTGGGGCCTCAAGGTCATCGAGCCGTCGTGGATCGTGGTGCTCGCGTTCCTGATCACCATGGTCGTCTCGACGGTGACGGGCACATCCTGGGGCTCGGTCGGCACCGTCGGCGTCGCCCTGATCGGCGTGGCCGACGGGCTGGGGGTCTCCCTGCCGATGACCGCGGGCGCCATCGTCTCCGGGGCCTACTTCGGCGACAAGATGTCCCCGATGTCGGACACCACCAACCTGGCGCCCGCCGTGGCCGGTTCGACGCTCTTCGAGCACATCAGGCACCTCCTCTACACGACAGGACCGGCCGCGGTGCTCGCCGGCGTCCTCTACCTGGTGCTGGGCCGCACCCAGCACGCGGACGCGCACGCCGCCCAGCGCACCGACGCGCTGCACGCCGTGCTGGAGCAGGGGTTCCACTTCAACCTGCTGCTCCTGCTGCCGCCCGCTGTGGTGCTCGCGGGAGCGCTCATGAAGAAGCCGCCGCTGCCGGTCATCATCGCCTCGTCCGCGGTGGCCGGGATCCTGGGCGCCGCCGTCCAGGGCTTCTCGCTCCAGCAGGTCTCCGCCTCGGCCTCGACCGGTTTCACCACCTCCATGCTGGGCGGTCACGGCGGCGTCGACCCCCACCACCTGCCCGCGGCGGTGGGCACGCTGCTCAACCGCGGCGGCATGTCGTCCATGGTGTCGACCGTGCTGATCGGCCTCGCCGGGTTCGCGTTCGCGGGCATCCTGACCGAGACCGGCTGCCTGGACGTCCTGATGCGCCGGCTGCTCGGCAAGGTACGCAGGACGGGCGGGATCATCCTCGCCACCTCGATGAGTTCGGTGGGCGCGGCGTTCGCGATGGGCGTCTCGTACCTGACGATCATCGTGCCGGGACAGGCGTTCAAGGACGTCTACCCGCAGCGCGGACTCGCGCCGAAGAACCTGTCGCGCACCCTGGAGGACTCCGGCACCGTCTTCGTGCCGCTCGTGCCGTGGACCGAGGCCGCCACCTACATGTCCACGACCCTCGGCGTCGCGACCATGGCGTACGCGCCCTACGCGTTCCTGAACTACTTCGGCGTGATCATCGCCGTGATCTGCGGCTACACCGGATTCGGCATCGCCCGCCAGGAGCCGGCGCGCCAGGCGGCCGAGGAGCCCGTGCCCACCACGGTCTGACACGCGGGGACGCGGCCCCGCGCACGTGCCGCGGGCGCGCCCGCAGGGCCTGACGCGGCGCCGGGCGGGAAAGCGGGCCCCCGTTCGGCGGCCGCCGTGTCCCGGCGAGCGGCTGAGACCGTGCCTCAGCCGAGCGGCGGCCGCCCCGCGGGCCCCGGCCCCTCCCGCATCGCGCGGTAGACCTCCGCCGCCGCGCGGGAGAAGCCGTCCGGCACTCCGAGTCCGGCCATCGCCTCCGCCGCCTCGTCCATCTCACCGGCCCAGCGCCACGCCCTGTCGCCTGCCTTCGCCGACAACGCCGAGAGCCGCTCGTCCAGGTCGAGTCCGTTCCTCGCCAGTTCGGCCCGCAGTTCCGCGTCCACCCCGGCGCTCTGAGCGGCGCGCTCCATCAGCGCCCAGACCGCCGGCAGCGCCTTGCTCTGCAGCGCGAAGCACGCCTTGAGCGCCGAGGCGCGCCCCGGCTGCGCGCCCAGCGTCCTCGCGGCGAACGGCGTGGAGTCGAACAGGGCCGCCACCGCCTCGGCGTGCCGTCCCGAGAGCCACAGCACGCTCCGCCCCGGTTCCCACGCGGGAGGCCCGATCACCGCGCCGTCCACCACCTGCCCGGGACCGAACAGGCCGGCGATCCGCCGGACGGTCGCGGGGGAGACCGCGTTGGCGTCCACGTACAGGGGACGGTGGCCGCCCTCTCCGCCGGCCGCCAGAGCTTCCGCCACCCGCGCCGCCGTGTCGAACGCCGCGTGAGGCGGGCAGATCGAGACGATCAGATCGCAGCGGCGTGCCAGGGCCGCGATGTCCGCGACGGCGACGAGGTCGGCGAGTTCCGCGCGCTTCGCCGTGGCGTCCGAGCGTCCGGCCGCGGCCCAGAGCACTCCCCCCGCCCGAGCCTTGAGCGCGGCTCCGAGCGCGGCGCCCATCGCGCCGGGGTGCAGGACGCCGACCACCGGCCGCCGGCCGGGCCAACCCGCTCCGGCCTGTCCGTCCTCGCTCATCGCGGCCTCCTCGTCGGCGTGTTCCGCCATTGTCCACCGGCCGTCGCGCGTGGTGGGGTGCGTCCTGATCGCGGCGGTGCCCGATCCCTTGACCGCCCCAACGGCGCACATTACATTCATTCCGCATGACAGAACAACAATTTCATAATGCGGAATAGCGGAATTTGTCGAGTAGTTCTCGTACCACCTCCCTGGAGCGAAAGTGTGCGGCCACGGCCGACGCTGGAGGACGAACGGAGGAGCCGCAGTGGCAAAGATGCCCGGGTTCAGCAGGTTGAGCACCACAGGTGACGCGCCGACAGGGGGCCCCGCGGAGCCGGCCGCCCCGCACCCCGTCGACGAGAGACTGCCGCCGCTGCGGATGGCGGCCACCGGCCTCCAGCACGTCGCGGCCATGTACGCGGGAGTCGTCGCGCCACCGCTGATCGTCGGAGCGGCCATCGGCCTCTCGGCCAAGGACCTCACATTCCTCACCGGCGCCTGCCTGTTCACCGCGGGCCTCGCCACGTTCCTCCAGACGCTCGGCGTCTGGAAGATCGGCTGCAGGCTGCCGTTCGTGAACGGGGTGACCTTCGGCGGCGTGGCCCCCATGCTCGCGGTCGTGGCGTCGACGAAGGACAAACACGACGCGCTCCCGGTGATATTCGGCGCCGTGATCGTCGCGGGAGTCCTGGGCTACATCGCCGCCCCGTACTTCTCCCGCATGGTGCGGTTCTTCCCGCCGGTCGTCACCGGCACCGTGATCACACTGATAGGCGTCTCGCTGCTGCCCGTCGCCTTCGAGTGGATGCAGGGGCCCGACGCGGGCGCCAAGGACTACGGCTCCCTCGGGAACCTCGCCCTGGCCGGGGCCACACTCGTCATCATCCTCGTCCTGCGCCGCTTCACCAGCGGGTTCGTCAAGCAGATCGCTGTCCTGCTCGGCATGGTCGCGGGCACGCTCGTCGCCATCCCGTTCGGTGCGACGGACTTCGGTCCTGTCGTGCACGCCGATGTCGTCGGCTTCCCCACGCCCTTCCACTTCGGCGCACCGCAGTTCGGGGTGGCCCCGATCGTCTCCATGTGCATCGTGATGCTGGTCTGCCTGACCGAGTCGACGGCCGACATGCTGGCGCTCGGGGAGATCGTGGAACGCCCCGCGGACGAGCGCACCATCGCGGCCGGCCTGCGCGCCGACACGCTGGGGTCGGCGCTGAGCCCGCTGTTCAACGGGTTCATGTGCAGCGCCTTCGCGCAGAACATCGGCCTCGTCGCGATGACGAGGATCCGCAGCCGCTTCGTCGTGGCCGTGGGCGGCGGCTTCCTCGTGCTGATGGGCCTGTGCCCGATGGCCGCTTCGCTGATCGCCGTCGTACCGCGTCCGGTGCTCGGCGGAGCGGGCGTCGTCCTGTTCGGCTCCGTGGCGGCGAGCGGCGTGCAGACGCTCACCAAGGCGAACCTGGTGAAGGACAACAACGTGATGATCGTCGCCGTTTCCCTGGCCGTCGGGCTCATACCCATCGCCGCGCCCGACTTCTACCACGCCTTCCCCGACCGGGCGAGGATCGTCCTGGACTCCGGCATCTCCACCGGGTGCGTCGTGGCGGTGCTGCTCAACCTGCTGTTCCACCACACCGGCAGGCGCGCACGCGTCGGGACGGCGCCGGCGGTGATGGAACCGGCGGCGGAGATACCGTCGCCGCGGACGCAGGTGGGTGCGCCCGGCGGCGCCGCCTGAGGCAGTGGCCCGCCGGTCGCCCGCCGGCGGGCCGCGACGTCACGGGCTCGTGTCGCGGAGCCGCAACTGGAGCCAGGTGACGAGTCGGGCGTCGGGGTCGTCGAGGTCCAGGCCGAACAGCTCTTCGGCCCGCCGCAGGCGGTAGCGCAACGTGGTGGGGTGCACCATGAGCAGCGACGCCGCGCTGCCGCCGCCCGGCCCATGGGCCAGCACCGCGTGCACCGTCCTCGCGTAGTGCGTGCCGAAACGCCTGTCGTGGTCGAGCATCGCCGCGACGGCCGGTACGGGCGCGGCCAGCACCTCGTTCGGTTCGGCGGCGAGCTCCTGGAGCACGACGAGATCGGCCACGTCGGCACAGGTGGCGACCGGTCCGCTCGACGGATCCGCCGAGACGGCGCGCAGCGCACGGTCGGCGTCCCGGCGCGCCCGCGGCAGCGTCGTCCAGCCCCCGTCGCCGTGCCCGATGCCCGCTCGAACCGCCACACCGAGTGCCACCGACGCGTTGGCGGACGTCCACCTGATCAGGCCGGTGAGTTCGCCGCCCGGCCGGGGCTCGGCGAGCACCGCGTACGCCCGGTCGTCCACCACACCGCACAGCGCGGAATGGTGGTGGACCTCGAAGTAGCTCTGCACCGCCTGGGCGAGTCGCGCCGGTGCCGACAGCGGCGAGCACTCCGGGTCCTCGACGCCGAAGCCGACGACGGCAGCCGTGGCGGAGGGTCCCGCGCCGAGCTGCGCCCGGCACGCCTGGGGGCTCATCGTGCCGCCGAGCATGTCCACCAGGGCCCGGGTGCGGTGGCGCTGTTCGGCGTCGCGGGCCTGCCGGGCGCGCACGAGGTGCACCGCGGTGAGGTTCGCGGCGCGTTGCAGGGCGTCCCGCGCGCCCGCTGAGAGCGCGCCCTCCGCGTCGATGGCCCACAGGGAGCCGAGCAGTTCGCCCTCGGCCCGGACCGCGACGGCCAGCCTGGGCAGCAGGGTCGGCGCGACCCCGGCGAAGCGTACGACCGAGGAGGAGCGCAGCAACCGCTCGTAGGAGTTCGGGTTGTAGGGCAGGTCGGGCACCTTCCTGCCGAGGATGGAGGACCTGCGTACCTCGTCGGTGGGCTGGCCGGCGAGGCTGGAGTAGGCGAGCACGCGCTCGTGCTGGTCCTCGATCGCCACCGCGCCGCCGACCGTCGCGGCGATCATGTCGGCGAGTGCGGACAGATCGGCGGCGCCTCCCAACGCCACCGTGCCCCACCGCGGCGTGCCGGCCGTCGTCGCCAGGACGTCCCTGATCTGCCCGGCGATCTCCAGCCATGGCACGTCCTCGGTCAGTTCGAGCAGCGCGACACCGGCCTCGTCGCAGTCGCGGGTGAGCGCCGCGGACGCGTGCTCGCGCTCCGGTGAGGTTCGGATCACCGCCGCCGCGGCTCCGGCCGTTGTCAGCGCCGCCACGGCGGCCCGCGCCGCCGGGCCGTGCGGCACCGCTCCGATGAGCAGGGCGATTCCTCCGCGGCAACTCCCTTTGCCGTCGGGCCCGTTCTCCACGACCACCGGGTCCCCGTGGACGAAGACGGGCCCGGATATCTCGCGGTCGCCGCTCCCGGCGGTGCGCAGCCGCAGCCGCCGCGCCCCGACGCCACGCAACAGCTCATCGACAGTGCTCACCCGTGCATGCTCGCACACGAGCACAGCACCCTCGGCGTTTCCTCGTCCACGAGCATGCGGGCACGGGCGGTCGTGGTGAAGAGTGTCGAGGCGGCGCCCGGCACAAGGCGCCGACCAGCCATTCGGCACGACTGTTCGGCACGACTGAAGGGGAGACCATGGTGCAGACATCCCCGGAGACGACTCTCCGGGGCCAACCGGAGATGGTCCCGCTGCGGCACTACGGCCGATGGGTCGGCGGCGTCATCGCCATCCTGGTACTCGGGTACGTCGTCTGGCTGTTCGGCAGCAGCTCCATCGACTGGGGAACGGTCCGCTCCTTCCTCACGGTCGGCGTCATCCTCAAGGGCCTCGGCAACACCGTCCTCATATCCGTGGTCTCGATGGTGCTCGGCGTGGCGATCGGTGTCGTCTTCGCGCTGATGCGGCTCTCCGAGAACCCGGTGACGCGGACCATCTCCTGGCTGTACGTGTGGTTGTTCCGCGGCACCCCGGTGTACCTGCAACTGCTCATGTGGTTCAACCTCGCGATCATCCTGCCGCGCATCGGCTTCCCCGGTCTCGGGAGCGTGCCGACGGTCTCGCTGATCACGTCGTTCGTGGCCGCAGTCCTCGGCCTCGGCGTCAACGAGGGCGCCTACGTCGCCGAGATCGTGCGCGCGGGCATCTCCTCCGTCGCCCCGGGACAGCGCGAGGCCGCCATGGCCATCGGGATGCGGCCGATGGCCATCATGCGGCGGATCGTGCTGCCGCAGGCGATGCGGGTGGTCCTCCCGCCGCTCGGCAACGACTTCGTCAACCTCCTGAAGACATCGGCGCTGGCCAGCGCCATCTCCTACAGCGAGCTGCTCAACAGCGCGCAGCAGATCTACTTCATCAACAGCAAGGTGATGGAGCTGCTGATCGTCGCGGCGGTCTGGTACCTGGTCGTCGTCTCGGTCTTCAGCGTCCTGCAGTACTTCGTCGAGCGGCGCTTCAACCGCGGCACCGCGCGCTCCGCCGGCCCGACGCTGCTGGAAACACTCTGGAGGACGGTGACCTCGACGCGGCGGGGGAACCGCCGGGCAGGAGGCGGCAATGAGTGAGCGGCCACTGGTCTTCGCACACGAGGTGTGCAAGCGGTTCGGCCACGTCGACGTGCTGAACGGGGTCTCCCTCTCGGTACCGGCCGGAGAGGTGTGCTGCCTGATCGGCCCATCCGGCTCGGGCAAGTCCACGTTCCTGCGGTGCATCAACCGGCTGGAATCCATCGACGGCGGTGTGCTGGAGGTGGACGGCGAGTTCGTCGGCTACCGCAGGAAGGCCGGCAGGCTCCACCAGCTCGGCGAGCGCGACGTCGCCTCCTTCCGCGCACGCGTGGGCATGGTGTTCCAGCACTTCAACCTGTTCCCGCACATGAACGCGCTGGAGAACGTGATGGAGGGCCCGGTGCAGGTGCTCAGGCGCCCGAAGGCGGCCGCCGAGCAGCTCGGCCGCGAGCTGCTCGCCCAGGTGGGCCTCGCGGGCAAGGAGGGCAGCTACCCCTCGCAGCTCTCCGGCGGCCAGCAGCAGAGAGTGGCGATCGCGCGAGCACTGGCCATGGAGCCTTCGGTGCTGCTGTTCGACGAGCCGACCTCCGCACTCGACCCGGAGCTGGTGGGCGATGTGCTCGGTGTGATGCGGGCGCTCGCCGCACGCGAGATGACGATGATCGTGGTCACCCACGAGATGGGATTCGCCCGCGAGGTCGCCGACACGGTCGCGTTCATGGACGCCGGTGTGATCGTCGAATCGGGCCCGCCGGCCGACGTGCTGGAGAACCCCCGGAGCGAGCGCTGCCGCTCCTTCCTCTCCAAGGTGCTGTGATGGCGGGCGCACCCAGGCGGCACAGGCCGCGCGTGCTGATCCTGTCGGCAGTGCTGGCGCTGATGGCCGTGGCCGGATGCGCCGCGCCGCGGGACACCGCGGCCCTGCACCCCCCGTCCAACCAGAAGGTGCTCGACTCCGTGCGGACCGACCCGCGGCTGCGGGCGGCGCTGCCGGCCGACATCCGCGGCAGCGGGCGTCTGGTGCTCGGCCTCAACCCGATCTTCGCGCCGATGGAGTTCAAGCCGCCGGGGTCCCAGGAGATGCACGGCTTCGACCTGGACTTCGCCCGGGCGCTGGCGAAGAAGCTCGGTGTCCGCCTGCAGGTGAAGGTCTCGCCGTTCGACCAGTTGATCAACTCGCTGAACACCGGCCGGGTGGACGTGGTGATCTCCGGCATGTCCGATTCCGCGATCCGGGAGCGGACCCTCAACATGATCGACTACTTCCGCTCCGGCGCCCAGGTGTTCACCACCGCACGCGACGCCGGCAGCCGCCACGACGACCTCAGGCAGTTGTGCGGGAAGTCGATCGCGCTGAGCAAGAGCACCGACAACTACGGCACGATCCAGAAGTTCAGCGCCGAGAAGTGCGTGGCGGCCGGGAAATCACCGATCAGGATCGTCGGCGTCGACTCCTCGGCCAGCGCCCGCCTGCAACTGCAGCAGGGCCGGGTGCAGGCCTCGGTCCAGGAACCCGAGACGCTGGCCTACGTCATGAAGCAGGCGCCGGGCACCTTCGTCCTCCTGGGCAAGCCGCTGAACCCCGCCCCGTACGCCATAGCGATCTCCAAACCCAAGAAGCGGCTGACGGCAGCGGTGCTCGCAGCCGCACGCGAGCTGTTCGCGGACGGCGTGTACGCCGAGCTGCTGAAGACCTGGAACCTGCGGGGATCCGCCCTGTCCGAGCCAGGTCTGAACCTGAAAGGCAGGCAATGAACGCGCACGACCTCAACGTCGTCGGAGCCGAGGCCCTCGTGCTGGTCAGGGACGACGGCGGTCCCCGGCGCGGGCGGGCGCAGGGCGAGGTGGAGATACTCGCCGACGGCGCGGTCGCCATCCGCGCCGGCCGGATCGTGGCCGCGGGACCGACCGCGGAGGTGCTGCGCACCGCCGGCCCGGCCCCCACCCTGGACGCCCGCGGGCGCACCGTGCTGCCCGGGCTCGTCGAGTCCCACACCCACCCGCTGTTCGCCGGGGACCGCCACCGCGAGTACGCCGAGAAACTCTCCGGCATGCCCGTGGGGGACGCGTCGGCGCCACGTGGCATCGGGGCGGCCGTGCGGCACACCCGCGCGGCCGAGGACGACGCGCTGCTCGCCGATCTGGCACGTGCGTACGCCGGACTGCTGCGCGGCGGCGCGACGACCGTCGAGGTGAAGACGGGCTACGGGCAGTCCACCGACCAGGAACTGCGCGCACTCGAACTCCTGCACCGCTCACGGGCGATGACGCCGCAGTCGCTGGTGCTGACCTTCCTCGGCGCGCACGTGGTCCCGCCCGAAGCCGCGGATGCCGGCAGCTACGCCGAACACGTACGTGCCCGGATGCTGCCCGCCGTCGTCGAGCAGGGCCTCGCCGACCTGCACGACCTGGTGTGCGAGGAAGGGGTCTTCGGCGCGCACCTGGCCGCCCCGCTCCTCACGGCCTCCCGGAAGGCCGGGCTGCCCGCGCGTGTGCACGCCGACGCCAACTCGGCCTCGCGCGGCTGGGCAACCGCGGTCGCGGGCGGGGCCGTCGCCGCCGACCACCTCACCTACACCCCGGACGCCGAGATCCGCGAGATGGGCACCACCTCCACCGTCGCCGTGCTGCTGCCCGTCGCCGAACAGCTCTACCTCGACGAACGCAAGGCGAACGCCCGGCTGTTCATCGAGCAGGGCGTGCCGGTCGCGCTGGCCACGGACTACTGCTCCGCCCTGCACCCGACGTCCACGCTGCTCAGCCTCGCCCTCGGGACGAGCTGGTTCCGCATGACGCCGGCAGAGGCGATCACGGCGACCACCCTGAACGCCGCCTACGCCTGCGCACGCGGGCGCGACCGCGGCTCGATCGACGTCGGCAAGCGCGGCGACCTCACCGTCGTGGACTGCCCGCACCCGAACGAGATCTGCGTCAGCATGGGCAACGCACCGGTCAGCGAGCTGGTCATCGAGGGCCGGGTCGTCACGGGCGGTGGCGCATGACACCCGTCGGCCTGCTCACGATCGGCCAGAGTCCGCGACCCGATGTGGAGCCGACCCTCGCCGAGGTACTGGGAGAGACACCCCTGGTGTGCGAGGGCGCGCTGGACGGCCTCACACGCGAACAGATAGCGGAACTCGCCGTTCCCGCCGGACCGGCGGGCATCGAGACGCGGCTCGCCGACGGCAGCACGATCGTCGTCCGGCGCGACGCGCTGCCGCCGCTGCTGCGCAGCGCCGCGGCCCGGCTGCCGCCCGCGGTGCGGCTCGCCGCCTACCTGTGCACGGGCGCGCTCCCCGACACGGGCCGTGAGGAACTGCTGCTCCTCGACTCGGGGGCGCTCCTGCACGGCACCGTCGCCGCAGCCGCACGCGGCCGGCGGCTCGGCGTGGTGAGCCTGCCCTCCGACCTCGCCGACGCCCCCGGCTCGTGGGCCCGGCACGATCCCGGGGCCCTGTACGCCGCGGCCGACCCGTACGGTCACGGACCCTCCGTGGCCGCCGCCGCCTGTGAGCTGGCCGAGTCCGGCGCGGCACTCCTGGTGCTGGACTGCATGGGGTTCGGGCGGGAGCACCAGGAGGAGGCCGCACGCGCCTGTGCCCTGCCGGTGATCTGCCCGGCCGTGGTCCTCGCCCACACACTCGCCGCACTCGGCGAGCGGACACCCTACGAAACGGAGCAAGAATGACCACGCGCCCCGAGCCGTTGTGGAGCGGCCGCCTCGAACAGGGCCTCGATCCCCAGGTGTTCGACTTCAGCGTCCTCGTCGAGAGGGACCGCCGGCTGCTGCCGTACGACCTGAAGGCGTCGATGGTGCACGTGCGGATGCTCGAACGCCAGGGGCTCCTCGCGGAGCGCGACGCGCTCGCGCTCCAGGAAGCCCTGGCCGAGCTGGAGTTCGCACCCGACGGCGACGAGGACATCCACGCCATGATCGAGCGTGTCCTCGTCGAGCGCCTCGGCGAACTCGGCAAGCGGGTGCATGCCGGCCGCTCGCGCAACGACCAGACCGCGGTGGCCACGCGGCTGTGGGCACGGGACGCGGCGGGCCAGGCGGCAAGCGCGGTGGGCGCGCTGGCACGCACCCTCGTCGACCGCGCCCGCGGCGACGGCGACCTCGTACTCCCCGGCTACACACACCTGCAACGGGCGCAGCCGATCACCCTGGGGCACCACCTCGCCGCGCACGCCACCGCGCTGCTGCGCGACATCTCCCGGTTCGGCGCCGCGGGCGAGGCCGCCGCCGTCTCGCCGCTCGGCGCCGGGGCACTGGCCGGCAGCAGCCTCGGCCTTGACCCGGAGTTCAGCGCGCGGGAACTCGGCATGACGGCGAGCTTCGAGAACAGCCTCGACGCGGTCTCGGACCGGGATTTCCTGCTCGACCTGTGCTACGCGGCCACGGTCACGATGGTGCACCTGTCGCGTATGGCCGAGGAACTGGTGCTGTGGACGTCGCAGGAGTTCGCCTTCGCGGAACTGGCCGACTCCGTCGCGACCGGCTCCAGCATGATGCCGCAGAAGAAGAACCCCGACGTCGCCGAACTCGTACGCGGGCGCGCGGGCGTCGCCATCGGCAGGCTGACCGGCCTGCTCGCGCTGAACAAGGGCATCCCGCTGTCCTACAACCGCGATCTGCAGGACACGAGGCCGCAGGCGTACGAGCAGATCGACGCGGTGTGCGAGTCCGCCGAGGTGTTCGCCCTGGCCTACGCGACGCTTCGCTTCGACGCGGAGACGATGCGCGCCGCGGCGGACGACGGGCGCACGGTGGCCACCGACGTCGCGGAACGCCTGGTGGTCGGGGGCAGCACCTTCCGCGACGCCCACCACGCGGTGGCCGCACGCGTCGCCCGGGGCGAGCGGTTCACCTCTCCCACGGTGGAGGAGGCGGTCGCCGCGCGCGATGCGCGGGGCATGCCCGCCACGTACCGCGAGCAGCTGGACCGGATCGAGGACAGGCTCGCGGGTCTTGTGCCGTAGGCGGCGCGCACGGGCCGCGGACGGCCGGCCCGTGCGCGCGGGGCGCCGGCGCCTCAGGCGGCGGCCCGCCGCAGGGCGAGGAGGCTGACCAGGTCGTAGGCCACGTGCGAGGCGGCGACGGAGGTGATGTCCGCGTGGTCGTACGCGGGCGCCACCTCCACCACGTCGGCGCCGACGATGCGCGTCCCGTCCAGGCCCCGCAGGATCTCCAGCAGCTCGCGCGACGTGAGGCCGCCCGCCTCCGGCGTGCCCGTGCCCGGCGCGTGCGCCGGGTCGAGCACGTCGATGTCGACGGAGACGTACAGCGGACGGTCCCCGATCCGCTCACGCACCTGCGCCACCGTCTCGTCCACGCCGCGCCGCATCACGTCGGCCGCCGTCACGATGCCGAAGCCGAGGCGCTGGTCCTCGTCCAGGTCGGCCTTGCCGTAGAGGGGGCCGCGGGTGCCGATGTGGCTGAGCGCCTCCGTGTCGAGCAGCCCCTCCTCCACGGCCCTGCGGAACGGGGTGCCGTGCGTGTACGGCTCGCCGAAGTACGTGTCCCAGGTGTCCAGATGGGCGTCGAAGTGCAGCAGCGCCACCGGGCCGTGCAGCCGGGCGGCCGCACGCAGCAGCGGCAGCGACAGCGTGTGGTCGCCACCGACCGTCACCACCGAGGCACCCGTCGCCGCCAGCTCACCCACCTCCTGCTCGACCGTGGCGACCGCCTGGCCGATGTCGAACGGGTTGACCGCGATGTCACCCGCGTCCGCGACCTGCACCGCCGCGAAGGGGGACACGTCGAGCGCCGGGTGGTACGGCCGCAGCAGGCGGCTCGCCTCGCGGACGGCGGCCGGGGCGAACCTGGCTCCCGGCCGGTAGGAGACGCCGCTGTCGAAGGGGATGCCGACCACCGCGACGTCGGCCCGGCCGACCTCGTCGAGCCGCGGCAGCCGCGCGAACGTGGCGATGCCGGCGTACCGGGGCACGACGGAACTGTCGACGGGGCCGACGGGTGCTGTGCGCGGGCGGCCGGTTGCGGGCTCCTCGGCAGACGGCGTCGGATCGGCGGCGGGGCGCGGGTCGGCAGGGGACACGGGACGGGCCTCTTCCTTACGAGGGCGGCGGGAAGCGGCCCTGCGGGGCCACCGCCGAGCAGCCTAGGCACGACACCCGGCCGGGTCACGGGACGAATCATCCTGTGCTGATGTACGCATAGGATGAATCGGCCCAGACGCGCAGTGCCGTGTCCTCCCCGAGCCGGCCGGAGCCTGTCATGGACGCCCCACCACCCGAGGAGCCCCGGGCCTCGGCCGCGTCAGGGGAAAGCCCCGACGCCATCCCGTCCCTCGCGCTGCGCAGCCTCGTCGACGACCCCGCGCTCGGACTCACGTCCGTGACCTCGCAGGCGCTGCTGACCAGGCGTGTCAGCTGGGCGCACGTGAGCGAGCTGCCCGATCCCGGCCCCTACCTGCTGGGCGGCGAGCTGCTGCTCACGGCCGGCCTGGCGCTGCCCGCCGACCCGGGTTCCTACGTCGACGAGCTGGTCACCGCCGGCGTCGCGGCACTCGGGCTCGGGCTGGCACCCGTGCACCGCTCGGTGCCCCGCGCGCTCGCGGCCGCCTGCGAGGAGCGGGGGCTGCCGCTGCTCACGGTCCCCGAGTCCACCCCTTTCCACCGGGTCGCCCGCACCGTCGCCGCCGCACTCCAGCGGCGCCACACCGAGCAGCTGCTCGCGCTCGCCGAGGCCCAGGCCGCGATCACCGGGGCCGCGCTGCACAGGAACGCGCCGGTGCCCGCCGTCCTCGAAGCGACGGCACGCGCCGTGGGCGGCTGGGCCGCGCTCCTCGACGCGGACGGCCGCACCCTCGCGACCACATCGGAGGCCCCCGAGCCCGGGGACACGGTCCGGGAGCTGGCCGTGCGGCTCGCCCGCGGCGACGGTCCGCGCAGCGCCGTCGACCACACGGAAGCCGGCCGGGTCGCGCTCCACCCCGTGGAGGCGGCGGGCGCCGCGGTGCGCGTGCTGCTCCTCGGCGGCGCCCGGCCGGCGCCGGCCGCCGGCCGTGGCGCGGTCGCCGTGGCGGTGGGGCTGCTCGGGCTGCTTTCCCGAGGCGAGCGGAGCGTGGACCAACAGGGCGGGCTGGCAGCCCTGTTGCTGCTGGGCGACGACCCGGCGGAGTCGGGGCGCGCCCGGGAACTGCTCGGGGAACTCCTGGCCGGGACGGAGCCCGAAGCCGGCGGTTCGTCTTCTGGCAACGGCGGTTCGGCCGGCGAAGAGCCCACGCGGGCAAGGGTGCTGCACGCCGGGCGCCCGCCCGGAGCCACCGCGGACGCCCGCCCGCCGGGCCCGCTCGTCGACGTGCGGGCAGACACGCTGCGCGGCGTCGTTCCCGCCGCCATGGGGCGGCCGGAACTCGACCGGCTCCGCGAACGCGGCGACTGGCTCGCCGTGCTCAGCAGACCCGTGCTGCCCGGCCAACTGCCCGCGGCCGACCGGGAAGCCGGGCTGCTGCTGCGCCAGGCAGCCGAGTCCGGCACACCGCTGGTGGCGGGCGAGGACGGCCTCGGCATCGCGGGGGCGCTCGACCCGGCGCTCGCGGGGGAGTGGGCGCGGCGGACGCTGGCCCCGCTCCTCGACGACCCGGAGGGGCGCGGCGGCGCCGAACTGGCCGAGGTGCTGCGCGTGTGGCTGGCCTGCCACGGCGGCTGGGACCGTACCGCCCAGCTGACCGGACTGCACCGCAACAGCGTTCGCCATCGAGTAAGGCGCGCGGAGCAATTGCTCGGCGCCGACCTTTCGGACGCGACCGCGCGGGCCGAACTCCTTCTCGCACTCAGGTGGTGGCCGGGCCCGTCGCATTCCTGACGCTGTATTCGATGGCGGCATCCCTCTTCTTTCGGGAGCGGTCATCTTTCCCGTGCTTTTGACAGCACGTCAGAATTGAGCACGGGGATACCGTGCGACTCGCGGGGTGAATGACAGTGGTGCTTCCGCCGGGCGGGTTCCGCTTCGCTGACCGGCCTTCAAGCTGTGCGTTCCCTATGAGGCAGGCCTGCGTGGCTGTATGGGAGTATTTGTCCAATTAGTACCTAAGGGGTTGTCTGGGGCGTTCGGGTAACTTGTAGCTGTCTGGCGTGTGTTGTGAAGGGTGGTTGACCTTCCGATCGGTGATATGTATCACCTGTCGGTCATCTTGCCGCTTCCTGTAGGCAGCCCATGTGGGCGTTGTGTGCGGCGTGTTGGCATTCCGGAAGGCGATCCGGTGATCGCTGGGTTCCTGGCTTTGAGTGCCCGGGGCATGGCTGAGCGAATTCGCAACTTGTTTCGCCGCGAGGTCTTCGCTTACGTTCTCGTCATTCCGGACAGACCGCCGAATCCTGCCGCTGTCCGGATACCTCAACCATTCATCCATTCGGCAGGAGCGGGGGACCCAGGTAAGCCGCCGAGTCGCGAACGCGGAACGGCTAGGGGTGAAGTCGCATTCGTGCGGCCGGGCATCTCCAGCCCGAACCCGACAGCTCACCTCGCAGGCGACGGAGAGGAATTCAGCATGCCCAAAAAGGCCATTCACCGCCGTCCCATGCCCCGCTCGCTGTCCCGCGGACTGATGGCAGCAGGTGTGGGAAGCGCCGTGTTCGCCGTCCCGCTGCTGACCGCCACCGGCGCCAGCGCCGCGCCCGTCGCGCAGTCGGTGAGCCACGAGGCGGCCGTGCACCAGGCGCCCAAGGCGCCCGCCGCGGTCAAGGCGGCCGCCAAGAAGGCCGCCGCCCCGTACACCGTTGTCAGCGGCGACTCGCTCTACAAGATCGCGACCTCGCACTCGCTGTCCGGCGGCTGGAAGAAGCTGTACCAGGTCAACCGGGACGCCGTCGGCGCCAACCCGAACCTGATCCACCCCGGCCTCAAGCTGACGCTGCACGGCGGTGCCGCCCGGACCGCGGCGCACAAGGCCACGGGCTCGGAGCACAAGGCCACGACCCTGAAGGCCCAGAACACCGCGGACTCCGCCCCGGCCGCCAAGGCGCCCGCCGCGCAGACGTCCACCAAGCAGGCGTCCACCACGACCTACTCGGACAACCTGGACGGCTGGATCAAGCAGTCGCTGGCCATCATGGCCCAGCACGGCATCCCCGGCAGCTACGACGGCATCTACCGCAACATCATGCGCGAGTCGTCCGGCAACCCGCAGGCGATCAACAACTGGGACTCCAACGCCGCGCAGGGCACCCCGTCCAAGGGCCTGCTCCAGGTGATCGACCCCACGTTCAACACGTACCACGTGGCCGGCACCTCGATGGACCCGTACGACCCGGTCGCGAACATCACCGCGGCGTGCAACTACGCCGCCGCCGTGTACGGCTCGATCGACAACGTGAACGGCCCGTACTAGACGGGACGCGCCACCCGGTGGCGTGCGTGGCATCGGCGGATGCCCCGCACGCCGCACCGGTGGCACGGCGCCCCTCCTCGGCGCCCTGGCCCGGACGGCTCAGCCTGTCCGGATCAGGGCGCCGAGTCCTTTTTGTTCGGTGATGCCGTGTATGCCTGAGATGGCGTCATCGGTACGCCGTTGATCTCGACGGTCTTGTACTTGCTGACCTTCGCGCACGACGTCGAGTCGTCCGCGTGCTCGGCGTGCGCACCGGAGACGGCCGCGTGCGTGTCGGCCTTCGAGCCGCCGGACCCCGAGCCGCCCGGGAAGGACGTACCGCTCGTCCAGTCGGCGCCGATGGTGAGCACGACGCCGGGCGTGCCGGTGGACGACAGGCGGGACGACGGCAGGCCGAGCGCGTCAGCCACGGTCTGGGCCTGCGCCTTCTGGCCCGGGCCGTAGGCGAGCGTGGTCTTCGACTGCGGGGTGCTCGCGTTCCCGTACGTGCCGGCGCCGAACCCCTTGGCGGTGAGCGCGGCGCCGACCGCGGCCGCCCGGCCCGAGGTGCTCGTGCCGTTGTCCACGCTCACCGTGACGTCGGAGGGCGCGACCGTGGCGGACGACGAGGGGCCGCTGCCCGAGCCGCCGGAGGCCGGGGACTTCGACGCCCCCGTCTTCTTGCCCGCGGACGTCTTCTTGCCGTCGGGCGATGTCAGCGGCTTGTCGTCGGCGATCGCGGCGAACAGCGCCGACGCGCCCGGCGCCGGGATCACCCGGTTCGCGTTCGTCGGATCGGTGCCCGTCTGCATCGTGGTGAACGTGATCCGCTTCGGCGGGACCTTGTTCAGGTCGTCGGCCAGGCCGATCAGCTTCGCGATGCTGCCCAGGCCGGTGTCCACGGTCATGGCCTTGGTGGCCGTGTCGGCCAGTGCGTAGACCTTGGTGGGATCGCTGAGCGTGCCGGCGCTCTTGAGCTTGCGGATCATGGCGCCGAGGAAGATGTGCTGCGCGTACGTGCGGCTGAGGTCGCTGCCGTCGCCGAGGCCGTGCCGCGTCCTGACGAACTCGAGCGCCGCGTCGCCCTTGAGGGTGTGCTGACCCTTGGAGAGCTTGAGGTGCGAGTAGGTGTCGTAGACGTTGTCCGACACGCACACCGACACACCGCCCACCGCGTCCGACATCTTCACGACTCCCGCGAAGTCGAGCATGACGAAGTGGTCGATGGTGATGCCCGTGAGCTGCCGCACGGTCTTGACCTGGCAGGCAGGCCCGTACTGCAGGGCGCTGTTGATCTGTCCCTCGTAGCCCGGTGTCGAGGGGCCGCCGTTCGTCCCCTGGCAGGCGGGGACCCGGGTCATCGTGTCGCGGGGGATGCTCATGGCGGTGGCGTTGGAGCGGTCCGCCGAGATGTGCACGACCATCTCGACGTCGGCGTTGTGGCCCGCCGTCGAGTCGCTCGACCCGCAGCCGCCGCCGAGCTTGCAGTCGTCCTTGGAGTTCCTGCCGTCGGAGCCGATCACGAGCACGTTGATCGGGGTCCTGCCGAACGAGTCCGCCTTCTCCTTGCCGCCGCCCCCGATGGAGACGCTCTTGATGTTGCCGCTGAGGTGCTCGTACAGGTAGGCGCCGCCGCCCGCGGTGATCAGCACCAGCGCGGAGACCACGCCGAGCACGATCCGCAGGACGCGCCTGCGCCGCGACGGCGGCCTCGCGCGGCGGCGCCTGCGGCCGCCGTCACCCGCGCGTGCCGCCTTGCGGGCCGCGGCCCTGCCGCCGCCCGGCGGCTCCTGGGCCGAGCCGGCTGAGGGCGGACGCGCCGTGCCGTGACCCGGCGTCCGCTGACGCGGCGGGCCCGAGGGACGATGCCGCGTCGCCTGCCGGGAAGGCTCCCCGTCCCGCGGGTCCGTCATCTGCGAGCTCCCTGTCCGTCAGTGGTCGTGGCCGAGTGCGGACGGCCGGCGCGCGATGTCGCGGGTCGTCTTCGCACGGGCCGCACTCTGCAGGATGCACAGGGGCGCGCGGAGGTTGCGGGCGGCGTGCGGGAGCTTCGTCACGCCTGCGGACCCCGGACCCTCTGCCGGCATGCGACGCCACCTCCGAATGCGACGGGTTCACGAGCGGCCCGGCTGTGCCGGGAACCGCCCACACCCTTGCACGTCATTCTGTGGAGGTCCACGTCGGAGGGGGCCCGGGCTCCCTTCGACGCCTCGGCCGAAGGTCAGATCACCGCCGCCTCGATCGCCTCGGGCGCGAACAGCTCCTCCGGCGTGCGCAGCCGGTCGGAGAGCCCTTGCTCGTGGTGGTAGCGCAGGAACGTTGACAAAGCTGACAGCGTCGTGCGGCCCAGGCCGTACGCCCAGTAGTCCTCGCCGAGCAGCGCCCTCGCCTCCTCGAACTGCGAGGTCAGCCAGGGCAGGGTGAAGCGAAGCGCCGACGTGTCGTACAGGCCCGCGTACGCCTCCTCCTTCGCGGCCAGCAGCGCCTTGTACAGCGACTGCGCGACCCAGCGGTTCGCCTCGTACACGTCGCGCCGCACGGCGACCACGTGCATGATCGGGAAGATGCCGGTGTCCGCGTAGTACTCCTTCTCCGCCGCCACGAAGTCGGGGAACACCCGTCGCACGCGCGCGTCGCCGGCCACGAAGGGGCTGGGGATGCGCGGGGTGTACAGCGCGTCGATCTCGCCGCTCGCCAGCATCGACGACAGGGTCGCGTCGCCCGTGATCGGGCTGATGCGCAGCGAGCCCGGCAGCGGGACCTTCGCCTTCTCCACCCGGCCGGTGCCCTCCTGGCCGCCGGTGCGGTAGGTGACCGAGTCGAAGGGCACGCCGTGGCGGTCGGAGAGGATGCCGCGCATCCACACGTTCGCCGTCAGCTGGTACTCGGGGTTGCCGACCACCTTGCCCCGCAGGTCCTCCGGGCGCTCGATACCCGACCCCGCGTTGCAGTACAGCGCGCCGTGCCGGAACATCCTCGACGTGTACACCGGCAGCGCCACGAACGGCGAAGGATCCTGCCGCAGCGAGAGGACGTACGAGGACAGCGACAGCTCCGCCACCTCGAACTCCTGGTGGCGCATCATCCGGAAGAAGGTCTCTTCCACGGGCAGCCGCAGGTAGTTGAGGTCGATGCCGTCCGGCCTGATGGTGCCCTCCTGGAGGGCACGGGTGCGGTCGTAGTCGCCGCAGGCCATCGTCAGTCGCAGGCGTGACATGCCTGATCACCTTCCCTGTGCGATGAGGAGCGCGTCGAGCCGCGGGTAGACGCGGCGCGCGTTCGTCTCGTAGACCATGGCGAGCTGCTCGCCGGTGAGGCCGGTGCCGTCCACGTAGCGCTTGGTGTCGTCCCACGCCACCCCGGTCGCCGGGTCGGCGCCGCGCACGGCGCCCAGCATCTCCGAGGCGAACAGGACGTTGCCCGTGCCGACGACACGGGTCAGCAGGTCCACACCGGGCTGGTGGTAGACGCAGGTGTCGAAGAAGACGTTGTCCTTGAGGTGTTCGGCCGGGTCCGGGTGTCCCATCCGCATCGCGAGGCCGCGGTAGCGGCCCCAGTGGTACGGGACCGCCCCGCCGCCGTGCGGGATGACGAGGCGCAGCCCGGGGAAGCGGTCGAACAGGTCGGCCTGGACGAGCTGCATGAACACCGACGTGTCGGCGTTCAGGTAGTGCGCGCCGAGCGTGTGGAAGGAGGGGTTGCAGGACGTCGAGACGTGCACCATCGCCGGTACGCCCAGGTCCTCCAGCACCTCGTACAGCGGGAACCAGTACGGGTCGGTCAGCGGCGGCGACGTCCAATGGCCGCCAGACGGGTCGGGGTTGAGGTTGCAGCCGACGAACCCCAGCTCCCCGACGCAGCGCCGCAGCTCGGCTATCACACCGTCGAGCGGACCGTTCGGCGTCTGCGGCAGCTGGCACACGGCGGCGAAGTGCTCGGGGAACAGCAGGGACACCCGGTGGACGAGGTCGTTGCTCGCCTCGGCCCACGCGTGTGCCGTCGCCGTGTCGGTGACGTGGTGCTCCATGCCCGAGGCCTTCGGCGAGAACAGCATCAGGTCGCCGCCGCGCTCCCGCAACACCTTCAGCTGGTGGTCGACCACCGACTCGCGCAGCGCGTCGTCCGTGACGGGCGCCATCGCAGGCACCGCCCGTCCCGGCTCGGCCAGGCGCGCCAACTGCGCGTCGCGGAAGGCCTGCAGCTGCGGCGGCGCGGTCGTGTAGTGGCCGTGGCAGTCGATGATCACCGGGCCGTCACCCCGCGGCCGTCCTCGCGTCCCGCCAGGTCGGCGTGGTCGGCGTAGGTGAGGCCCTTCGCGGCGAGGCGCTCCCTCATCGCCCCGACGTCCAGGCTCAGTTCACCGCGCGCGTAGCGCTCGCGCGAGCGTGCCTCCTTGTCCTCGCGCGCCCGGCAGGCCGCCGCCACGTCGGCCGCACGGCCCCGTGGTACGGCCACGACGCCGTCGTCGTCCGCGACGATCACGTCGCCCGGGTCGATCCGCTGCCCGGCGCACGCCAGTGGCAGCCCGACGTCGCCGAGGGTCTCCTTCACCGTGCCGAACGCGCAGACGTGGCGCGACCACACGGGGAATCCCATCGCGGTCAGCTCGGCTACGTCGCGGCACCCCGCGTCGATGACCAGGCCGCGCACACCGCGCGCGGCCACGGCCGTGGCGAGCAGCTCGCCGAAGTACCCGGCGTCGGAGGGCGACGTGGGGGAGACCACCAGGACGTCGCCCGGCCTGCACTGCTCGACCGCCACGTGCAGCGTCCAGTTGTCCGCGGGCGGCACGCTCACCGTCACGGCCGAGCCCGCGATGTGGCCGCCCGCGAAGACCGGCCTGAGCGCGGAGGACAGCAGCCCGGTGCGCCCCTGCGCCTCGTGGACCGTCGCCACGCCGTACCGTGCGAGCGCGTCCACGGCGGCCTCGTCCGCGCGCGGTGTGTCCCGTACGACGAGGCCGCTCATGCCGCCTCCGCCCAGGGCAGCAGGGAGACGTGCACGGCGTCCTCGCCGCTCTCGCCGCCGACGGTCCTGATGGCCTTGTCGGTGTCCGCGAGGCCGAAGGTGTGCGTGGCCAGCCGCTCCAGCGGGAAGCGGCCCGACGCGAGCTGTTCGAGGGCGAGTTCGCAGGCGCGGTAGCTGTGGCCGCGCGCGCTCTTCATGGCGATCGACTTCTCCGTGAGCTTCTTCAGCGGGAAGTCGGGGAAGGCCGCCACCTCGCCCTGCACGACCATGGTGCCCTCGCGGCGCTTGAGCGCGTCGACGCCGAGGAGCACCGGCGCGGTGCCCGCGCCCGCGGTGCAGTCGAGCACCACGTCGACGCCGCGCCCGCCGGTGAGTTCGCGCACGCGCGTCAGGGCGTCCTCCTCGCGCACGTCGATCACCGCGTCGGCGCCCAGCGCGCGCGCCATCGACAGGCGCGCGGCGTCCTTCGTCGTGCCGGTCACGATGATCAGCGAGGCGCCGGCCTGCTTGCAGGCGACGACCTGCGAAAGGCCCTGCTGTCCCGGCCCCTGGATGAGCACGGTGCTCGCGTAGCCGACGCCCGCGGTGACCAGCGCCCACTCGATGCCGTTCGACAACGGTGTGACAAGTCCCGCCAGTTCGGCCGAGACGCCATCCGGCACGCGGTGGGTCACGGAGTTCCACGGCAGGTAGAGGTACTGCGAGAAGCCGCCCCACAGGTGGTACGGGTTGTTCGCCGACGTGTACCCGTAGCGCCGCGCGTCGGGGTTGGTGCGCCAGTCCGTGCCTTCGCAGTGGCGGTACTCGCCCGCGTGGCACCAGGCGCACCGCATGCAGCCGACGTAGTGCTCCACGAAGATCCGGTCGCCCTCGACGAGCCCCTTGCGCTCGGTGAACTCCCGTCCCGCCCTGGCGATCACGCCGACGTTCTCGTGGCCCATGATCACCGGATCGGCGAAGGGCGGCTTGCCGTACATCTTCACGTCGGTGCCGCAGATGCCGGCGACCTCGACCTTCAACAGGGCGCCGTCGGCCGGGACGTCCGGCATGGGGAACTCGCGCAGCTCCGTCGTGCCTGGCCCCGTCCTGACCGCCGCCAACACCTGCTCTGCCATGACCTCTCCTCACCGTGGGGACGCGTGCGCCGGGCCGTTGCGCGGTGGCCCCGCGTGCTCCCACACTCTATGGCCTGATGGACTGACCATGCTACCTTTCGGGTGCGACAGGTCCGCGCGCGACAGAATCGAGCAGACGACATGGCCGACCGCCGACTGCGGGCAGTGACCCGCACCCAGGGCGACAACGAGGCGCTCAAGACGGGGGAGGTGACGCCGGCCGGCTGGGACTTCGCCTTCGAGGAGGTCCCCGTCCTCGTGCACGCCTTCCGCCGGATGGTGCGCGGACTCGAGTTCGACGTCACCGAGATGGCGCTCACCACGTACCTCGTGGCCAAGGAGCACGGCGCGCGCTTCACCGCCGTCCCCGCGTTCCTGGTGCGCGGCTTCCACCACGGCGCGATCCACGCCAATCCCTCGCGGTGGCCCGGCATCCGGCACCCCAAGGACCTGGAGGGCCACCGGGTCGGCGTGAACAGGGGCTACACCGTCACCACGGGCGTGTGGGCGCGCGCGGTGCTCCAGGAGGAGTACGGCGTCGACCTGTCCACCATCACCTGGGTGCTGTCGGGCGACGAGCACGTCGCCGCCTACGAGCCGCCGTCGAACGTCGTGCGCATGCCGGCAGGCGCGAGCCTCGAACAGATGCTGCTCGACGGCGAGCTGGCCGCGACGATCGGGCCCGCGCCCGACGCGCCCGGCATCGTCCCGCTGATCCCCGACCCGGTCGGGGCCGGGTACGCGGCACTGCGCTCCCGCGGCTTCTACCCCATCAACCACCTCGTGGTAGTCAAGGACGAACTCCTGCGCGAGCGGCCCGAGTTCGGGTTCGAGGTGTTCGACGCGTTCGCCCGGGCCAAGTCGCTCTACGTCGACCGGCTGCGCGCCGGCGCGATCGCGGAGCCGACGGCCACGGACCGGATGTACGCGCGCGTGCTGGAGGTGACCGGCGAGGACCCGCTGCCCTACGGGATCGAGCCCAACCACGCCGTCCTGGAAACGCTGGTGCGGCACGCCGTCGACCAGCGGATCCTGCGGGCGCCCGTGAAGCTGGAGGACGTCTTCGCCGAGACCACGCTGGACGTGACGGCCTGATGCGGATCGCCGTCACGGCCGACCACAACGGCGTCGCCCTGCGGGCGCGCCTCGTACGGTGGCTCGCCGCCGAGGGGCACACCGTGGACGACCGCGGCGGCGCGAGCGACGCGGCGAGCGTCGTCGACTACCCGGCGCTGTGCGCGGACGCCTGCGCCGAGGTGGTCGCGGGCCGCGCCGACCGCGCCCTGGTACTCGGCGGCAGCGGGCTCGGTGAGACGGTGGCCTGCAACAAGATCCACGGGATCAGGGCGGGGCTCTGCCACGACGTGTGGAGCGCCGGGATCTCGCGCGGCAACAACGACGCGAACGTGCTGGTGCTCGCAGCGAAGACGCTCGCCCCGCAGGCGGCCGAGGAGGTCGTGGCGACCTGGCTGACGACCCCGTTCAAGGGCGGCGTCCACGCCCGCAGGGTCGCCCAGATCGCAGCACTGGAACGCGGTGAGCCGCCGCACTGACGCCGCCGCCGGCGCGTCGCGCTCCGCCGGGGCACCCGCCCCGACCGGCGCGGCGCGGCAGCCCGCGGCGCACGGTGTGCGGCGCGCGGCTGCGCCTGAGCGACGGGCCGTGCCGGGCGGCCGCGCCCACGGGCCGCCTCGCCGCCGCCCGCTCAAGGCGGCAGCCCGGGCCTACGGGCGGCAGTCCGACGAGAGCCGCGGGCGCTGCGGCCCGCACCCGCGGCTGAGCGCCGGACCTTGACGGCAGCCCGGCTGCGCCGGCAGGCGGCCCCAGGCCCCGGCCGCTCAAGGCGGATTCCGACGGGGCGGCGCACGTGCCCGCGCCTGTGCCGGGCGCCGGTGGGGGCAGGGGCCGCTGGGGCGGGGCAGCGGACCGTGGCGTCAGCCGGGCTGTGCGCGGGCCGCCTCGCCCGCCGCCCGCTCAAGGCGGCGGTCCAGCGGCTGCCGGGTGCGGCCCAGTTGCCCGGCGGGGCAGTTCGCCGGGACGGTACGAGCGTGCCCCCCGCACGGGGCTGCGCACGAGCGCCGTGCCGGGGCGCCGCGCAGGGGGGCCGGCGCGGCGCGGCTGCCGGGCTGCGCCCGCGGATCTCCTCGCCCGTGCGCGGCTCCGGTCGGCTGCCCGGGGGAATGCGTGGTGCCGTCGGCCCCGCCCGAAGCACGGCGGCGCCCCGCTGCGCGGCCGGAGTGGACGGGCCGGCGGCTCAGGCCGGGTGCGTTGCCGTGTGGGGAAGGGCCGGCTGTGGCGGGTGGTAGCCGGGCGGGAGTGGCTGCTCCGCCCAGATGATCTTGCCGTCGCGCGTGTACCTGGTGCCCCAGCGCTCGGCGAGCTGCGCCACCAGGAACATGCCCCTGCCGCCCTCGTCGGTCGCGGCCGCATGACCGAGGTGCGGGGCCGTGCTGCTGGCGTCCGACACCTCGCTGATCAGCCGGCGGTCCAGCAGCAGCCGCACCGTGATCGGGCCGTCCGCGTACCGGATGGCGTTGGTGACGAGCTCGCTGAGGATCAGCTCCGTGGTGAAGCCCGTCTCCCGCAGTCCCCACTGCGCGAGCTTCGCCGCCACGGCCGCACGCACCTCCGCGACGGCCGCCGGGTCGCTCGGCACCTCCCAGCGCGCCACCCGCCACGGCGGCACCGCACGCGTACTCGCCACGAGCAGCGCGGTGTCGTCCGCCGAGCGCCCCGGGAGGAGCGCGTCGAGCACCGTGGCGCACACCTCCTCGGGGCCGCCACGGGCGACGGCCAGCGTCCGGGCCAGGCGAGCCAGGCCCTCGTCGATGTCGCGTCCGCGCGCCTCCACCAGGCCGTCCGTGTACAGCACCAGCCGGCTGCCCTCCTCCACCACCACCTCGGCCGCCTCGAACGGCTGGCCGCCCACGCCGAGCGGTGGCCCCGCGGGCAGGTCGAGGAACCGCACCGCGCCGTCGGGACCGATCAGGGCGGGCGGCAGGTGCCCTGCGCGTGCCATCGTCAAGCGCCGCCCGACCGGGTCGTACACCGCGTACAGGCAGGTCGCGCCGATGATCCCCTCGTCGGAGTCGGGCGGCCCGCCCTCCTGGTCCATGCGGTCGGCGAGCTCGTCCATGTGGGCGAGAAGCTCGTCCGGCGGGAGGTCGAGCGCCGCGAACACGTGCACCGCCGTGCGCAACCGCCCCATGGTGACGGCCGCGTGCAACCCGTGCCCGACCACGTCGCCCACCACCAACGCGACCCGCGCGCCCGGCAGTGGGATGACGTCGAACCAGTCACCTCCCACGCTCTCCTGGGCCGGCAGGTAGCGGTACGCCACGTCCAGCGCGCCCTGCTCCGGCAGGCGGTTCGGCAGCAGGCTGCGCTGGAGTGTCACGGCCATGCCGTGCTCCCTGGTGAACCTGCGGGCGTTGTCGATGCACACGGCGGCCCGCGCCGCGAGCTCCTCGGCCAGCGCCAGGTCGTCCGCTTCGAAGGCGCCGGACTCCTCGTACCGCCAGAACGTCGCCACGCCGAGCACCGTGTCACGCGCGTACAAGGGGGCGGAGATCAGCGACGTGATCCCGAAGTCCATCACGCGGTCCGCGCGCTCGGGATCCTCCGCCCACCACTCGCCGGCACGCCGCAGATCGGGCTCCAGGACGGCGTGCCCGGAATCGATGCCCCGCAGCTGGGGTCCGCCGTCCGAGGGCCTGTGCCTTGCCCCGGTGGGGATGAGCGGATGGCCCTCCGTGACGCCGGCGGCCGAGACGCGGCGGTACCACCTCGCCGTGCCCTCCTCGGGCTCCTCGCCGCTCAGTACCGTGTCGACGAGGTCGACGGTGGTGAAGTCGGCGAACTCGGGGACGGCCACCTCGCCCAGCTCCTCCGCCGTGCGCCGCACGTCCAGCGTCGTGCCGATGCCGATGCTCGCGTCGTACAGCAGCTTGAGCCGGCTGCTCGCCGCCTCGGCACGCCCCGCGAGGGCCTGCAGCTCCGTCGAGTCGCGCAGCGTCGCCACGCTGCCCGGCGGCCCGCCGTCCGTGCCGGTACGGCGCTGGTTGACGGCGAGTACCCGGCCGCCCACCAGGTGCACCTCGTCGCTGGCCGCCCTGTTGTCCGCGAGCAACTGCGCGATGGGCGGTGGCAGGCCGAGCCCGCGCACCGGCCTGCCCTGCGCGTCCTCCGGCAGGTCGAGCAGGCGCTGCGCCTCGTCGTTGGCGAGCAGCAGTGAGCCGTCGCCGTCCACGATCACCACGCCCTCGCGGGCCGCGTGCAGGACCGCGTCGTGGTGCTCGTACATCCGGGTGATCTCGGCCGGGCCGAGGCCGTGGGTCTGGCGCAGCAGCCGTCTGCTGAGCAGGGCCGCGCCCGCGGTGATGACGGCGATGGCGGCGGCCGCCAGACCCAGCACGACAGGGATCTGGCGGTTGACCGTGTCGCTGACACTGCTCGTCCTGACACCGGCGCCCACCGCGCCCACCACCGAGCCGTTCGGGGCCTCGACGGGGACAAAGGCGCGGTACTGCGGGCCGAGCGCGCCGGTGGTCTTGGACTGGACCGTCTGCCCCGCGAGCAGCGGCGCCATGTCCTGGTCGCTCGGCTGCCCGATCAGGCCGGGCGTGGGCGACGTGAGCCGGACGCCTTGGCGGTCGACCACGGTCAGGAAGTCGACATCCGCCCCCTGCATCGCGGCCGTCGCCTGGGGCTGCAGCTCGAGAGGCGCGTCACGCGACGTGATCGCCGCGGCGACCCCGGGGGAGTTGGCGAACCCCTCGGCGACGGACAGCGAGCGGTGCGCCGCGTCCTGAGCCTCCTCGTGCTGCAGCGTGAGCACCAGCAGCGTGCCGGACGCGAGCGCGACGAGGATCACCACGACGACCTGGAGGAAGAACATCTGGCCCACGACACTGCGCGGGCTCAGCAGCCGCCTGGCCTCCGCCCGGCCGCGCCGCCGCGCGCCCTCGGTCCGGCCGTGCGGCGAGGAGCGCGCCACGTGCCCATGTCGTGCCATATGTCATTTTTACCCACGTGGGTCGCCTATGCGCCGCGCCCGGCCTCCCGCAGGAACCGCAGCACCCGTGCGGGTGCGCTCTCCTCCGTCTGCTCCGCGACCGGCACGTCCCAGTACTCCGCGCCCGGCACGCACTCCTGGAGGTACCGCGCGGCCGACGGCGCGTGCGAGGTGTCCTGGCCCGGCACGATCAGCGCGGGGACGTCCAGCGCGAGCAGGTCCTCGGGCTCGGGGCCGGGCACGGTGTCCCGGTCGAACAGGTGGCGCGCGAGCCCCGTCACCGTCGTCGCGTACCGTTCCACGTCCATCGCCGCGTACCGCCGCGCGAACGCGTCGTCCGTCCGCAGCACCGATACCCAGGGACCCAGCCGCGGGTCGGCCGTGAACCCCGCCTCCGAGTCGCGCGCGAGCTCCACCACCGCCTTCAGGCCCTCGCCGCGCGCGTACGCCAGGTGCTCGACGAAGCGTGCGTGCTGCCGCATCCGGTACTTCACACCGCCCGCGGGGGAGTACAGCACCATGCTGAGCACCCGGCCGGGGTGCGCGACCGCGAACGAGGCCACCGTCGAGCACCCCACGCAGCCGCCCATCAGGTGCGCGCGCTCGATGCCCAGGTGGTCGAGGAGGCCGGCCCCCTGCGCCACGTAGTGGGCCCACGACACGCGCTCCACCCGGCCGCCCGAGTGGCCCGACTCCCTGCGGTCGAACGTGACGCAGGTGTACGAGCGCGACAGGTGCTCAAGCAGGTTCAGCCGCCGGTATACGCCGACGGTGCGCCAGCTCTCCAGCGTCGAGTCGAAGCCGCCGGGCGAGAACATCAGCAGGGCCGGGCCCTGCCCGCTCACCTCGTACCTGGTGCGCAGGCCGTCGATCTCCGTGACGGGCATGGCCCGCTCCTCTCAGTTTCCCGGCGGCGGCACGGGGATGCCGCCCGCCACCTGCCGTGCCGCGCGCACGTCGGCCGCGTAGGCGCTGATCGCGTCCAGCGTGGTCCGCGCGACGTTCGCGTAGGTGTCGGGCGGGTCGTCCACGGCCGACGCCGCGTACCCGATCGCCGCATGCGCCATCCGCATGCGCCCGTCGAGCCACGGGCCGCCGCCGAAGCCGCCGACCACGGGGACGGACACCGCGCCGGCCACGGCGGCGCCGGCCACCGGGCCCGAGTTGGTGAAGTTCAGCAGTACCGCGCCCGCTTCCTCCAGGCGCCTTGCCTCCGCCACCATGGCGTCCTTCATCGCCTCGGGCACCGCGTCGGCGGCCGAGGGGACCGACTTGTACTCGACGCCGTAGCGCAGCGCGGTCTGCGGTGTGATGCCGAACTGCGCGAACACCGGGATGCCGGCCCGGGTGATCGCGGTGACCGCCTCGGGGAAGTCGGACGCCGCGTCGACCTTCACCATGTCGGCGCCCGCCTCCTTCACGAAGCGGATGGCCGCGCGCACCGCGCTGTCCGTGCCCTCCTGCAGCGGCCCGAACGGGAAGTCCACGCTGACCAGGGCCCGGCGCACGCCGCGGCGCACCGCCTGCGCGACCGTCACCATCTGGTCCATCGTGATCTCGAAGGGGTTGGCCTGCCCCCACAGGTTCACCCCGACCGTGTCGCCGACCGACACGATCTCCACGCCCGCGCGGTCCACGATCCGCGCGATCTGATAGTCCCACGCGACGACGCCGACGATCTTGCGGCCGTCGTCCTTCATCCGCTGGAGCGTGCCCGTGGTGACCTTCTCGGCCATGGTGGCCGCACCGCCTCTCCTCGTGTGCCGTCCGCGTCCTCTGTACGGTCGCGTCCTCGTGTGCCCTACGCGCCGCTCAGACGCGCAGCGCGGTGAGCAGTTCGAGGACGTCGCTCTCGTCGGCCGACGGCAGCAGTACCCGCGCGTACGGCCGCAGCGCCGCGACCGCGTCCTGCGCCTCGTAGTCGATGCCCAGTACCAGGCCCGCCGTCGTGATGCCGCGCTCCCAGCAGGTCCTGCCGATCGCCGCCGCGTACGCCTCGCCCGAATCCTCCGTCGCCAGCACGACCACCACGTCGGTTCCGGTCAGCACCTGCCGCAGGGGCGCCGGCACGCCGTCGAGCCTGCGCAGCACCGGGTCGAGCGGGTCGCCGCCCTCGCACGCGTAGAACCTGGCGTGTGCCCACTGGCGCCCCGCGACCCGTCGTGCGACGGCGACCGCGCGCTCGTCCAGCGCGACGACGCGCGCCGCACGCGCCGGCACGATCGGCCGGTCGATGCGGAAGCGCGACTCGTACGCCGACGTCGCCCGCGCGCACTCGCTGAGCTGCTGCCGCGCCTCCTGCTGCCGCTGCTCCGCCGGGGGCGGGGGCGCCTGACTCGTCCTGGCCACCGTCACACCGTCGTCTGACGCACGCCGGGCTGGACGGTCACCGCGTCGCGGCACGCTTCGAGGAACGACTCCGCCTGCGGCAGGACGATCGCCGCGGAGCGCACCTTGTGGTGCTCGGGATCGACGCCGGGGGGCGTGACCCCCTCGTCGCGCAGCGCGAGCGCCGCCTTCCGGAGCTTCTGGCGGGCCTTGATGATGCCGCTGTCCGCGGGCACCAGGCGCTCCTTGGCGCGGTCGACGACCGGCCCCATCGATTCCTGGAGCGACGCGTCCTGCATGGCGATGCCCGCGACACCCGAGTACGTCTCGCCGCGCTTTTGCGCCTCGCGGTCGATGAGGTAGTCGTTGTCCATGTTGGCTGCGGGCCGGTAGGTGCCGGGGATGTTCTTGCTGTGCACGCCGTGTCCGTCGACCATCGCCTGGCGCTCCGCCGCGGTCAGCGCGCGCACCGGGTGGTAGTCGAACGAGTAGGCCCAGCAGTTCTCGTCGTCGATCGGCACCCAGAAGTGGCCGTGCACCGGGTGGTCGCCGCGCGGCGGCACCATCGTGAAGTTGGGCATGACCCACGGTGTGATGCGCCAGTAGTACGCGCCGTCCTCCGCGTTGCGCCGTGCTCCCACGAACAGCCCGCCCTCGGTGTCCGCGACCTCGAAGAAGGGCTTCGTGTCCTTCATGTTGTACTCGTTGCCCTTGGCACCCTTGAACAGCGGGTCGGTCTTCAACCCGCCCGAGTGCAGGAACGTCACATGGCTGGAGTCGATGCCGCCCTCGAACGCCTGCAGCCAGTTGCACTGCTGCCAGCGCTTGGAGGTGTACGTCTGCTCCGCAGGCACCTGCGCGAACTCGTACTCGGGCAGCGGCGGCGTCTTCGCCGGGTCCCCCATGTACGTCCACAGCACGTCGCCGATCCTGACCAGCGGGTACGAGGTGAGCTTCACGTTCTGGCAGAAGCTGCTGTTGTCCGCCTCCGAAGGCACCTCGACGCACTGTCCCGTCACGTCGTACTTCCAGCCGTGGTACGGGCAGCGCAGCCCGGAGCCCTCGTTGCGGCCGAACCAGAGCGAGGCGCCGCGGTGCG
Organism: Streptomyces sp. NRRL F-5126; assembly: GCF_000721265.1. Classification (GTDB taxonomy): domain Bacteria; phylum Actinomycetota; class Actinomycetes; order Streptomycetales; family Streptomycetaceae; genus Streptomyces. Next base: position 320,038 of record NZ_JOFZ01000005.1, read on the forward strand.
CGCAGAACTCGTCGACGAGACCGTACCGTCCCTCGCTGTCACGGAAGGCGACCATGCGCTCGGACAGGAGCTTCACGCGGACCGGCGGGCAGTCGTCCTCGGGCAGTTCCTCGGCGAGCATCGCCGGCATCCAGTACTGCCGGAACATCTCGCCCATCGCGGTCCCCGGGCCGGTCTGCGTGAGGAGCTCGTTGATGTCTTTTCTGAGCACGGCCGTTTCCCTTTCACGTGATGGCCCGCCACCTGTGTGGCGGCAACCCTGCATTGGTGCGCGGCACAGCCGTCAGGGCTGGTCCGGAGGGATCTCGACGGCCAGCCCGTCCAGCTCCTGCGTGACGCGGATCTGGCACGACAGGCGGCTCGTGCCGCGCCGCTCGGACACCGCCATGTCGAGGAGGTCGTCCTCCATGTCCCCGGGGCCTCCCACAAGGTGGGCGAACTCCTCGCCCACGTACACGTGGCAGGTCGCGCAGGAGCAGTTGCCACCGCACTCCGCGACGATCCCGGGGACCCCGTTCTTGACCGCCGCTGCCATGACGGATTCACCGACCGTCGCATCGACCGTGTACACACGGCCTGAGCTGTCGGTATAGGTCACCTTGGACAAGATCCCTCGTGTCCTCTCGCTCGGTCGTCCCCCTGCGTGGCGGGACGCGCGGCCTCGCCGTGCGGGGCCGTTGGTATGTCCATTAGACCAGACGCCTGCGCGACTCCACAAGCGGCCGTCGGTGGACGCACGGGCGCCGTTGACAGGCCGAAAACCCTGGCCTTAGGGTCCTACCAATGCGCCGCCGTGGCACCCCCACCGGAGAAAAAGATCCGGCGAGGTGCAGAGGAAAGGTCCGCAAGGGACCGTCCCGCGGCGCCGCCGGCCCCCTCTCGCGGGGCCCGGTACGACGACAGGGAGGGCCCCGCATGGCCAAGGACGCGATCGTCAACGACACCCTGGCGGCGAAGTTCGCCACCGAGAAGGACTCCCCCTACACACGCTGGGTCGCGGCCGAGGGCCTCGACATCATCGCCGCGCACTACGTGCCCGACCTGCGCACCGTGGAGCTCAAGGACTGGGAGCGCAGGGGCGGCCGTGGCGTCTTCATCAACCACGAGGCCACGCGCACGTCCAACGACTGCTACGTGTGCGAGATCCCCGCCGGCGGCAAGCTCGCCCCCCAGCGGCAGCTGTTCGAGGAGATGATCCTCGTCCTGGACGGCCAGGGCTCCACCAAGGTGTGGAACGACGAGGGCGCCGAGGTCACCTTCGAGTGGGGGACGGGATCGCTCTTCGCGATCCCGCTCAACGCACACCACCAGCACTTCAACGGCTCGGGGCGGAAGGCGGCCCGGTTCGTCTCCTCGACGAACATGCCGCCCATCATCAACCTCTACGACGACGCGGACTTCGTCTTCGGCACCGAGAAGGACTTCCCGAGCCGCTTCAACGGCGAGCCCGACTACTTCTCGCCCAAGGGCGAGCAGAAGGGCCTGCTGCTCGACACCAACTTCGTCGCCGACGCGGCCAACCTGCCGCTGATCGAGGCGAAGGAGCGTGGTGCGGGCGGCGGCCACATCCGCTTCAACATGGCGCGCGGCTCGATGAACAGCCACATCTCGCAGTTCCCCGTCGGCACCTACAAGAAGGGCCACAGGCACGGCCCCGGCGCGCACGTGATCATGCTCTCCGGCACCGGCTACAGCCTGATGTGGCCCGAGGGCGAGGAGCCCAAGCGCTACGAGTGGGGCCCCGGCACCCTGATCGTGCCGCCCAACATGTGGTTCCACCAGCACTTCAACACGGGCGAGGAGCCCGGCCGCTACCTCGCGTTCAAGCACGAGGTGGTCTCCGTGCGCAACGCGCAGGGTGTGCCCAAGGCGTGGATCAGCATGCGCATCGGCGGCGACCAGATCGACTACGCGGACGAGTCGCCCGTCGTGCGCGACATGTTCCGCGAGGAACTCGCCAAGATCGGCATGAAGCCGCAGATGGACGAGGTCTACGAGTCCGAGATCCCGAACCTGCCGCCCAAGCCGTGACCGCAAGCGCCGAGTCCTGAGCGCCCGACCCTGTTCCGTGCGGCCCGTCCGGCGACTCCGGCGGGCCGCACGGCGTGTGAGGAGTACGTACGTGCACGACCACCACGACCATGACGGCCACGGCCACGACGACGCGGAGCGGGCGGTCTACTCCGCCGCGCACGCGCCCGACGACGACCACGTCCACGACGACGAGCCGCTCGGCCCCCTGGAGGACAACCCGATCTGGCAGCAGGACAACGTCACCCTGCACAGTGTCGGCATGGACATCGGGTCGTCCGGCACCCAGGTCGTCTTCTCGCGGCTCAGGCTGCGCCGCATCAGCGAGGACCTGACCAGCCGGTACATCGTGGTGAGCCGCGAGACCGTGTACCGCTCGCCGGTGGAGCTCACGCCCTACGCGAGCGCGGAGCAGATCGACGCCGCCGCGCTCGGCTCGATCATCGACCGCGCCTACAACACCGCGCGCGTGCGCCCGGAGGCTGTGGACACCGGAGTGGTCATCCTCACCGGCGAGGCGCTGCGGCGCAGCAACGCCGAGGCCATCGCCGGAGTGCTCGCCGAACGCGGCGGCGAGCTCGTCACCGCGACCGCAGGCCACAACATGGAGGCCATGCTCGCCGCGTACGGCTCGGGCGCCGCCAAGGCGTCCTACGACCAAGGCCTGCGGATACTCAACATCGACATCGGCGGCGGCACCACGAAGCTCGCGCTCGTCGAGAACGGCCGCGTGCTGCGCACCGCGGCCGTGCACATCGGCGGCCGCCTCCAGGTCACCGAGGAGGCGGGCCGCATCGTACGGCTCGACCCGGCGGGCCGTGCGCACGCCGAACGCGCCGGGTACGCCTGGAGTCTCGGGGACTCGGCCGGCGTGGCCGAGGTCGAGAAGGTCGCCGAGGTGATGGCCGACGCGCTGGTCACGGCCATCACCGCGGACCCGCTCCCCGCCGACCTGGCCGCGCTGTACCTGACGGAGCCCCTCGGCCCCCTCGGCGACGTGGACGGCGTGATGGTCTCCGGAGGCGTCGCCGAGTACGTGTACGACCGCGAGCAGCGCCGCTTCGGCGACCTGGGCCTGCCGCTCGGCCACGCGCTGCGCCGCCGCCTCGACGCGGGAGCGCTGCCGTACCCGCTGCTCCCGGCGGGGGAGTGCATCAGGGCGACCGCGCTCGGCGCCAGCGAGTACAGCGTGCAGCTCAGCGGCAACACGGGCTTCATCACCGCGCCCGATGCCCTGCTGCCGCGGCGCAACCTCCAGGTCGTCAAGCCCGTGTACGAGCTGGGCGAGGCCGTGGAGGCCGGGGCGGTCGCCGACGCGGTGCGCCGCCACCTGACAGCCCTTGACGTGGCGGACGGCACCGACGTCGCCCTCGCCATGTCCTGGCAGGGCTCCCCCGACTACGCACGGGTGGCGGCGTTCGCCCAGGGCATCCGCGACGGCCTGGCACCGCGCACGGCCGCGGGCCGGCCGGTGTACGTGCTGCTGGACGGCGACGTGGCGATGACACTCGGCCGGCTGCTCAGGGACGAACTGGGCGTCGAGAACGAGATGCTGGTGATCGACGGGGTGAGCCTGCGGGACTTCGACTACATCGACATCGGCCGGCTCCGCTTCCCCTCGCGCACGGTCCCGGTCACGATCAAGTCCCTGATCTTCCACGAGGCCCCGCCCACCACGGCCTGACGACGCGGGTCACGGCGGCGCGGTACCGGCCCGCCGCCTGGCGGTTCCGGCCCCGTGCCTCGCGGTGGAGGGCTGCCCCGCTCGGGCCTTGCCGACGCGGGGCATGTGCTCGCGTCGGGCGCGCGGTGTGCGGCGGGCGCCGCCGAGCGTGGCCCCGCAGGGGCGACCGCTCGCGCGGGCGTTCGCCACTCGCACAGGTCGTGCCGTCAGTTGCCGGGTGTGCCCGGCCGCGCCCATCCGACGTACGCGGGTGGCGCCCGGATGAGCCCGGGCCGCCGTCGCGGTCCGCGGCGCGACGCCCATGCGGAGGCGGGCACCAGGTCGGGCGCACGGCGCGCCTGCCGCGCCGTTCCCGCGGGGCCGCGCCGCCGTCGTGCCCGGTGCGGGCGGGCGGCCCCAGGGGCGCCGACGTGCCACGCGCGTGACGTCACACGAGCGGTGTGCGGCCCCCGCCGGAGGCGTTACGCGGCGGGGGCCGCGTCCTCGGTGCGTGTGATCAGTGACTTCAGCGGCACAGAGCCGTCCGCCGCCGCGCCCGGCGGGACGGTCGCGCCCTGCGTCAGCGCCTTGCGCACCGCCATGTAGTCGGCGGGGCGGTTCACCGCGTCCACGGCCAGCAGCCGCCCGTCGCGGTAGTACAGGACAGAGAAGTGCTCGCCGTCGACATCGCCGCGCACCACGTACGTGTCGTGCCCCGCCGAAAGACCGGCGATCTGGAGCCTCAAGTCACCCTGGAACGACCAGAACCAGGGGACCGCCCCGGCCGGCGCCGGCCGGCCGAGCAGCGTCGCCGCCGCCGTCTGCGCCTGTGCCACCGCGTTCTGCACCGACTCGATCCGCACCAGGCCCTCGCCCGTCACCGGGTGCGGCTGCACGGTGCAGTCGCCTGCCGCGACGACGGCCGGGTCACTGGTGCGCGCCTGCGCGTCCACGACGATGCCGCCCTCGCAGGCAAGCCCGAGCTGCTCGGCGAGTTCGGTGCGCGGCACCGCGCCCACCCCGACGAGCACCAGGTCGGCGGCGAGCGACGAGCCGTCCCCGAGCACGACCGCGCCGACCCGTCCGCCGCCCTCCGCGGGTTCGAACCCCGCCACCCCCGCCGACAGCAGCACCTCGACGCCCCGGCGGCGGTGTGCCCGCGCGTAGAACTCCGAGACCAGCGGTGTCACGGCCCGGCCGAGCAGCCGGTCCGCCGCCTCCACCACCGTGACCGACCGGCCTGCCGCGCGCGCGACGGACGCCGCCTCCAGGCCGATGAACCCGCCGCCGACCACGACGACCCGCCGTGCGGACGCGAGTTCGCCGCGCAGGCCGGCGGCGTCGTCGTGGTCGCGCAGGTAGTGCACGCCGGCCAGGTCCGCGCCCGGCACCCGCAGCCGCCGAGGCGAGGCGCCGGTCGTCAGGGCGAGCCGGCGGTGGGGGAGCGTACGCCCGGACGCGGTGGTCGCGAGCCCCGGCCGCACCGCCGTGATCCGCTCCCCGCACACCAGGTCGATCCCGTTGTCCGCGTAGAAGGACGGGGCGCGGAAGGCCAGCGAGTCCAGCTCCGCCGCTCCGGCGAGGAACTCCTTGGACAGCGGCGGCCGCTGGTAGGGCGCGTGTGCCTCCTCGCCGACGAGTGTGATCCGCCCGGTGTCGCCCAGCTGCCGCAGTGAGACGGCCAGTTGGAGGCCGGCCTGGCTCGCGCCGACGATCAGCGTGCCGTCGCGCCCCGCGCGGCCCTCGCCGTCCTTGCCTGGCATCGGTAACCCCTCTCAGTCAGTGCTCGTGGTTAATGTAATACCATTAAACCATCGAGCGGAACGGCGCCTCGCGTCCGCTCCTGTGAGTTCCTGCCCGCCTCGGTGGATCGTTGACTCGTTCTCCGGCCCGTTGATATAAAGGTTAGGCCAATGAAGTCAGGCTGAATGCCCGAATCGAATCCGGCCGAGCCAGCGGTCTCCGGCCGACGGACTCCCAACTTCCCCACAGAGCCGAACCAGTGGCCTGCGCGTCCGAGTCCGTTCTTCCCGGCAGGTGCCGGGGACAAGACCGCCGTACGGACCCGGGCGCCGTCGCGTCCCGTCCGACACATGAGGAGAAGTGTATGAGCGAGAAGAAGGGGCGGGTCTTCCTCAGGGGGATCACCTCGGAGACCTACGGCCTCAAGGAGTTCCGCCGCAACCAGCTGGACGCTCCCCGCGTGCGTGACGACTCGGTTGTGGTCGACGACGCGAAGGTCGCGCACTCTGGCGACTCGGAGAAGTCCCGCACCTGGTGGCGGATCGGCCCCGGTGACGACCCGTTCCTCACCCAGAGCCTGCAGATCCACTTCGTCGAACTCCCGCCGCAGTCCTCCAACCACGGCCACGGCCACCAGAACGAGGCCGCCTTCTACATCCTGGAGGGCGCCGGCTACGAGATCCACGACGACCAGCGCTACGAGTGGGAGAAGGACGACCTCGTCATCGTCCACACCGACTCGGTGCACCGCCACTTCAACCCGTACGACGAGACCGCGAAGTGCCTCATCTTCAAGGCCAAGTCGATGTGGATGTACCTCGGCCTGATCCAGCAGGGCCGCAGCGGGCCGATCGACAACCCCGACAAGTTCGGCGAGCGTGTCGACTGGTCGCAGCTGTGGACCCCGGATGTCGAGAAGAAGCGCAAGGTCGTCAAGTCCGCCGACACACCGTGGCAGTCCACACCGCTCGGCAAGGTCCGTGTGATGTCGCAGCCGGGCGACGACGTCCGCACGTTCAGCGTCGACGCGTTCGTGCTCGAAGTACCCGCGGGCAGCCGCTCCGGCAAGCGCTGGACGATGGCCGACGAGGTGCTCTACGTGCGCCAGGGCTCCGGCTACAGCCTGCACTGGGAGGTCGAGGCGGAGATCGCGGAGAAGTACTACGCACGGATCGCGCACGAGCCCACGCGCCACGACTTCAAGGAGGGCGACACCCTCTACATCCCGCACAACACCGTCGCCCAGCACTTCGCGGCCGACGGCACCCCGCTGCGGCTGATCTCCGCGCAGAACCGCCTGTTCAAGGAGCTCGGCTACCACAACACCGTGTTCCTCGAGAACGCCCCCGATTACGACGGTCCCGAAGGGGCCCGGTCCTGAACCGGCCCCCCTGCCCACCGGACGGCGCGGGGCACAGGAGCCCCGCGCCGGGCCGGCCAGGAGACGAGATGCGACAACAGGAACCGTCGGCCGCCGAGGTGTGGTCCGACCCGGTCTTCGCCACGGCGTGGCTGGGCGGAGACCCGCAGGGCGAGCACGACCTGCTCCAACTGCCCCGCACGATCGCCGCGCAACTGGTGGCGGACGAGACGCCTGAGCCCCGGCTGATCGTGGACATCGCGAGCGGCGCGGGGAAGTTCCTCTCCGTACTGCTCACCGCGTTCCCCGAGGCCAGGGGCGTCTGGATGGACGTCTCCGACACCATGCTCAAGCAGGCGAGGAAGGACCTGGCCGGCTTCGGCGACCGCGTCTTCTACACCGTCGGCGACATGCAGGCGCTGCGCGCGGCCGGAGTGCCGGACGGCGCCGACGTCGTCCTCAGCTCGCGGGCGAGCCACCACCTCGACCGCGCGCAACTGCACGCCTTCTACGCGGAGGCGGCGGGGCTGCTCGCTCCCGGCGGCTGGCTGGTCAACCTCGACCACATCGGCCCAGAGGACATCTGGGACCGGCGGTACCGCTCGGTGCGGGGGAAGCACTGGTCACCGCGGAAGCCGGCCCCCGCCCACCACCACAACTACCCCCTCACCAGCATGGATGACCACCTCGACGGATACCGCGCGGCGGGTCTGACCGATGTGGACGTGGCCTGGAAGGCGTTCTACACCTGCCTCTTCCTGGGCCGCCGCCCACAGGGCTGAGTTCCCCGAGCCCCGCGCACATCTCGTGAGCACGCGCGCCAGGCACCTTCCCCGGCCTCCGCCGGCGGCGCCCCTCAAGGCGCGCGTGCTCACTCGCACGTACACGCAAGGACGCAAGCACGTGACACCCGAGACAGACCTGAGGGCAAAACCCGCGACGCGACGCTCGGCCGCCCTCAGCGGCCGGCACCTCCAGAGATGGCTGCACGTCAGCCTGCCGCTGCTGATCGCCTTCTCCGTCGCCCAGCTGAGCAAGTCCTCCATCGGCGTCATCGTCACCGACCACGCCTTCAGCCACCAGTTCGGCCTGGACAAGCATCCCGGCTCCGTCGGCTGGCTGACCAGCCTCTTCCTCTACGCCTACGGCATCGCGCTGTTCGGCTGGGGATTCGTGCTCAAGCGGCTCGGCCCGCGCAGGTCGATGCTCATCGGCACCGCGATCTGGGTCCTGGCCCTGGCCCTCCCGCCGTTCGTCAACAGCCTGAACGAGCTGTACGGCACCCGCATACTCCTCGCCGTGGGCGAGGCATGCTTCTACCCGGTCGCGCACACCCTGACCGCGCGGTGGTTCCCGATGCAGGAGCGGGCGCGCGCCAACGCCTCCTGGCTCTCCGGCATCTTCGTGGGGTCCGCGATAGGCAGTTCGCTGACCACCGTGATGATCTCCGGCACGGGGTGGCGGGTCACCTTCCTCACCCAGGCCGTCGTCGCCGCCCTCTTCGCCTTCTGCATCGTGCTCGTCCTCCTCCAGGACCGCCCCGAGGACGCGGGCGGCGTCAGCGACGAAGAGGTCAGGCACATCGAGGCGGACCGGTTCGAGAACACGACCACGGTGCCCAAGCGCGGCCCCGAGTCGCCGTTCCGCAACTACCGGTACTGGCTGACGATGCTGATGTACATCGGCACCAACGCGCCGTTCTACGGCCTGGTCACCTGGGTGCCGCTCTACCTGCGGCAGGCGCGGCACGTCACCCTCGGCAACATCGGGATCGTGCTGACCGTGGCCAACGTGCTGTCCATCGTGGTGATGGTGCTCGTGGGACGAGCCTCGGACCGCAAGGTCAAACGCGCGGGCTGGGCCGCGTGGGGGTTCGCGGTCGAGGGCGTCGGCATCGCCGGCACCGCACTGTTCGGCAACGCGGGCGTGGACAGCTTCTTCATCTTCCTCGGCCTGGCCGGCAACGCGTGGTGCGTGGTGACCAACTGGACGCTGCTGCACAGCCTGATGCCGACCCAAAAGACCGAGTACTCGAGCAGCCTCTTCTCGTCCCTGACCAACCTGGCCGGCGCCGCGCTGCCCGCGCTCATGGGCACGCTGCTCACCGCGACAGGCTCGTACACCGCCGGTTTCGGCGTGCTGTTCGTGTCCGTGATGATCTCGCTGGGCTGCTGCCTCGTGCTGCGCCCGCAGGGCTACTGACACCGCGCGCCGTGCACGTGGCGGCGCGCCGCGGGCGGGGCCGCGCGGCCGGGGTGGATCCGGCCGGCGGCTCCGTCACGCGCCCTTGGCGGGCACCTCGTCGAGGCAGAGGCGGTCGGCCGTGCGCGTCAGGTGCTCGCGCATGATCCGCTCGCCCGTCGCCACATCGCCCGAGCTCACCGCGGCGACGATCGCGCGGTGCTCGTCGAGCCCCCGGCGGCCCATCTCGGGCGCGGTGCTCTTCGCCTTGGCCAGCGACATCAGCAGCGGGCCGTGGAAGGACTGGACGAGCATCTCGAAGGCCGTGTTGTGCGTCGCCGCGGCAAGCCGCGTGTGGAACTCCGCGGACAGCGACACGTGGTAGTCGCCGCTGTCGAGCGCGGCCTCCTGGCGGTCGCAGATGGCGTTCAGCTCGGCGATGTCCTCCTCGTCGACGCTCTCGCACAGCAGCGGGATGATGCCGACCTCAAGCACCATGCGGACCTCGGTGACCTCCGTGGCCGTCACCGACGACAGCGTCAGCAGGTCGACGATGCTCGCGCCCACCCGGTCGCTGGTCGGCTGCGTGACGAACGCGCCGCCGTGGGCGCCCACCCGGATCTCCACCAGGCCGCCGGCCTCCAGGACGCGCAGGGCCTCGCGCACGGTGACGCGGCTGACACCGAAGCGCTCGCACATCTCACGCTCGGGTGGCAGGCGGTCCCCGGGGGTGAGCTTGCCCTCGTGGATGAGGGTCCGCACCTGGTCCACGATCAACGCGGAGATGCGGCGGTCGTTCACGGGGGTGAGGAGGCCGGCCTGCAGGCCGTCGTCCTTTGCGCTCGTTCGGCGCGCCGGCATAGGGAGTCCTTTCGCCATGTATTGACCGTCCTAGTTTACCGGATTACGGTAAGACCAATGATCCCCGCGAGCGGATGCGGTCTGCCCGGATTCCCGGCGCCGCGCGCATCCCGTCGCCCGCGCCGTCCGGTGTGCCCGCGCGTCCGCGGTCCGGGATTCTCCGCCGCCGTCGCCCGCATTCCTTCCGCCGTCGGGCACGCCCAGTGTCCCACGGCCCAACTTCCGCCCGCCCCGGGCATCCTGGGGTGTGTCGCGGCGCGCTGCGCCGCGCTCCATTTTCGGGGCAGGATCGCACAACTCCAGGGAAATCCCTGCGCTGCTCTTGCAATGGTCATACCCTCAGCCCAGAATGACACTTGTTTTTCGGCGAGGCCCCACGAAAGACACCCACCGGTCGGGTTCCCACGGGGCCTTCGACTGGAGGTGACGGAATGCGTCGACGTGGCGCACCGCACGCACCACGGGCCCTGCTGACGACACTCCGTTCCCCCGTACGGACCTCTGGCGCACTGCTGCTCGCCGGCACCCTGACGGCCTGCGGCACGGCTGGCGGAGGCGGCGCCGTCACCGAGGTGGCCCCGGCGAAGCAGCCCGGCCAACTGCTCGCGCAGGCGAGGAAGGAGGGCAAGCTGCTGTGGTACACGACGTTCGCCGACGACGACGTCGCGGAGATGGTCTCCGCGTTCGAGAAGACCTACCCGGGCGTGAAGGTGGAGGCACTCCGCCTCAGCGCGGACAAACTTCCCTCGCGGCTCGTCACCGAGCAGCGGGGCGGCAAGTTCAACGCCGACGTGATCTCGGCCGACTCGGAGCCCGTCTACCAGCTGATCAAGGTCGGCACTCTCGCGCCGTACCGCGTACCCGAGATCCCCCCGCTGCCGCCGCAGCTCGAGGACCTGCCCGACGGCTACCGCAACGTCGTGTACGTCAACACCAGCACCATCGCCTACAACCCCCAGGCGGTTGCGGCGCAGCACCTGCCCGTGCCCACCGAGCTCGCCGACCTGACCAAGCCCGCCTGGAAGGGCCGGTTCTCCATCGACCCCAAGGCCATCAACTGGTACGAGGGGCTCATCTCGGCGATGGGCCACGACAAGGCGCTGCGACTGGTCAAGAAGCTCGGCGACAACGAGCCGCGGCTCGTCGAGAGCCACACCCAGTCGCTCACCGAGGTCCAGGGCGGCGAACCCGCCGCCGTCGCCAACGCCTACGGTTACAAGGCCGCTGCGCTGAAGGAGAAGACACCCGAGCGCCTGGCGTTCTCCAACCCGAACCCGCTGCCGTCCGCCGCCGTCCTCGAGGAACTCGCGAAGAAGGCGCCCCACCCCGCCGCCGCGAAGCTCTTCATCGACTGGATCATGTCGAAGGAAGGGCAGCGGAAGGTCGTGTCCATCACCAACCACGTGTCCCTGAGCGACCTGGCACACGACGACCCCACGGTGTGGAACGAGAAGAAGTGGAAGCCCGCCTGGTCCACACCGGTCATCGAACCCGACAAGTACAACATCCTGCTGCAGGAGTACCAGAAGGCTCTGCACGCCATCTGACCGGACCACGCGGCACCCGTGCCGCACGGCGCGCCCCCACCGTGCCCCCTCTTCGCCCGTCGGGCCCGCCACCACCGGGCCCGGTCCCACATCCTCCGAGGACGGCCAAGCCATGAGCCTGCTCAGTCGCTCGCGTCCAGCGCCACCCCCGACCCGTGGCACCCCGCGTCCCGCCGGCGCCTCCCGCATCGTCGCCTGGTTCCGCAATCCGCGGAACATCCTGCTGGCCGTCGTGGCCCTCGTGGTCGCCTACCTGGCCGTCGTACCCGCGGGCACGATGGCCGTGGCCAGCCTCCAGTCGTCCTTCCTCTCGGCCGACAAGGTCTCGTGGACCCTGCGCCACTACAGCGAGACGCTCGGCACCTCCGACTTCTGGGCCCTCGTCGGCAACTCCTTCGCCTATGCCGCCGCGACCGCGGTGGTCTGCACCGTGGTGGGTTTCGGACTCGCCTACCTCGTCTCCCGCACGAACACACCGGCCAAGTTCTTCGCGCAGATCGCCGCGCTCGTCCCGCTGATCATCCCCGGCATCCTCAACACCGTCGCGTGGGCGCTGCTGTTCGCGCCCCGCACGGGCGCCCTCAACGTCCTGCTGCGAGACGTCCACCTGCCGGCATTCGACATCTACTCGCTCGCCGGCATGGTCCTCGTCCAGTCCATGCACGTCACACCGGTCGCGTTCCTGATGGGCACCGCTGCCTTCGGCAACATGGACTCCTCGCTCGAAGAGGCTGCACTCAGCTCGGGCGCGCCGCCGTGGCGCGTGTTCCGCACCATCACCGCACGGCTGATCAGGCCGGCCGTGATGTCCGCCGCGCTGCTGATGTTCGTGCAGACCATCTCGACGTTCGAGGTGCCGCAGCTCATCGGCGTCCCCGGGCACAAGTTCGTCTTCGTCAGCCGCATATACAACGCACTGCAGCAGTTCCCCACCGACTACGGCACGGTCGGCGTCATCGGCGTCTTCATCCTCGCCGTCGCCAGCGTCGGCCTCTACTTCTCCCGCAGGCTCGGCGGCTCGGGCGCGGAGACGCAGACCATCACGGGCAAGGGCTTCAGGCCCACCTCCATCGACCTCGGCCGCTGGAAGTGGCTGGGCCTGGCCGCGTTCGTCGTCTTCTTCGTCGTGGCCGTCGCGCTGCCGCTGCTGATGCTGGTGTGGTCGTCCCTGCTGCCCGGATACCAGCCGCCGTCGCTGTCCGCCCTGCACCGCCTCACCCTGTCCAACTACAGCGCCGTCCTGCACACCCCGGCACTGACCAAGTCCGTCACCAACAGCCTGATCACCGCGGTCCTCGCCGGTGCCATCGTCACCGTGCTCAGCTCGCTCGTCGCCTACATCACCATCAAGACCAAGGCGCGCGGCCGCGGCCTGCTCGACGGGCTCGCCACCGTGCCCATCGCGGTGCCCAGCGTCGTCATGGGCGTAGGCATCCTCTACTGGTACCTGACGGCGCCCCTGCCGTTCCACCTGTACGGCACACTGACCATCCTCGTCATCGCGTTCGTCACGATCGGCCTGCCCTACGGCATGCGCTACATCGTCCCCGGCATCGCCCAGATCAAGGACGAGTTGGAGGAGGCGGCGGCCGTCAGCGGCGCGTCCTGGACCCGCACCTTCCGGCGCATCTACGTACCGCTGCTGGCCCCCTCGCTGCTCGCGGCGTTCCTCTACACCGTCATCGTCGCGTTCCGGGAGATCTCGGCCGCGATCTTCCTCTACACCCAGGACACGCAGGTGGTGTCGGTGACCATCTACACCGAGTGGGCGAACGGCAGTTACCCGATCGTGGCCGCGCTCGGCGTCCTCATCGTCGTCTTCCTGGCCGTGATCGTCGGCCTCGTCACCCTCGTCACCAGGAAGACCGGGCTGAACCGGAACCGCCACTGAGCGCTCGAAGGAGAGTCTCGTGATCGAAATACGCGGACTGATCAAGCGATTCGAAGGCAAGGCGGTCACCCGCAACGCCGTCGACGGCATCGACCTCACGGTGCCGGAAGGGCAACTGGTCACCCTGCTCGGCCCCAGCGGCTGCGGCAAGACCACCACCCTTCGCCTCATCGCGGGCCTTGAGCGGCCCGACGCGGGCGAGATCCGCATCGGCGGCAAGGTCGTCTACTCGTCCGACGACCACGTCTATGTCGGTGTGCACCAGCGGCCGATCGGTGTGGTGTTCCAGTCGTACGCCGTGTGGCCCCACATGACGGCCGTCCAGAACGTGATGTTCCCCCTGCGCTCCGGGCAGAAGAAGCTGCCCGTGCCCGAGGCGCGCCGCAAGGCCATGGAGGCGCTCGACCTGGTCGGCCTCGCCGACCTCGCCGACCGGCCCGCGCCCGCGCTCTCCGGAGGGCAGCAGCAGCGCGTCTCCCTCGCCCGCGCCCTCACCAGGGAACCCGAGGTGCTGCTGCTCGACGAGCCGTTGTCCAACCTCGACAAAGGGCTGCGCGACCGGGTGCGCGACGAGATCCGCGCGGTGCAGCAACGCCTCGGCATCACCACGGTGTTCGTCACCCACGACCAGGACGAGGCGCTCGCCGTCTCGGACGAGGTCATCCTGATGGAGTTCGGCCGCATCGTGGAGCGCGGCCCCGCACAGCAGGTCTACGCCCGGCCGCGCAGCGAGTTCACCGCCCGGTTCATGGGCATCTCCAACAGCCTGCCCGGCTCGGTCACCACCTGCGGCGACGGCCTCGCGGACATCGCGCTCGCCCATGGCGACCTGCGCTGCGTGGCCGCGGGCGAGCTGGCCGAGGGGGACCGGGTCAACGTCTTCGTCAGGCCGGAGAGCCTGTCGCTGTCCCGCAAGGACTCCACCGGGCGCGGCTGGAAGGGCACCGTCGAGTTCTCCATCTACCACGGCGACTGCTGGGACTACCACGTGCGCGTCGGCGACACCCTGCTGCGCTCGCGCATCTACAAGGAGAAGGTCGGCCTGTCCCACGGCGACCCGGTGTTCGTCTCGCCCGACGAGGAGACCGCCATCGCCATCCCGGCGGGGACCGGGGCGGTGGGAGCCCCGGACGCCATGCCGCTCAGCCGTTCGCGAGCGACGTGAGGAAGGCGCCGAAGCCGTGCGGCGCGCGGGAGTCGACACGGCCCGACGTCAGCACCGGGCACGTGTCCGTGCGCAGGATCCGCCGGCCCGCGCGCTCCAGCTGCGTGACCAGGCGCCTGTCCTCGCTGTGGGCGAGCGGCGGGAACCCGCCCGCCGCCAGGTAGGGCGCGGCCGCCACACCGAGGTTGGCCCCGTGCACGTGCGGGTGGCGCCAGGCGCCGGGACCCGGCGGACGGTCCGCGAAGTAGTGCGCGTCGTGCCGCGCGGCCGTCGTCGCGCTCAGCGGCGGGTGCGGCGCCAGCCGTACGGTGCCGACGACGCAGTCCCACCCCTGGCGCGCGTGGTGCAACTGGTGCGCGAGCCAGCGCGGCGGCACGACCGTGTCCGCGTCCGTCGTCGCGAGCCACAGGCCGTCGCCGTACGCGGACAGCAGCCGCAGCGCCGCGGCTGCGCCACTCGCCCGCGCCCTGCCGACATTGCGGAACGCCGCGCGGACCACGTACGCGCCCGCCGCCTCGGCGACCGCGACCGTGCCGTCCGTGCACGCGTCGGCGACGACCACGAGCAGCACGGGCAGGCCTGCCGCCTCGGGGTGGCGGGCCGCCGCCCGCAGCGAGTGCAGTGTCGCGGTCAGCGACGCGCCCTCCTCGTGTGCCGGCACGACCACGGCACACGCGGTGGGCGCCGTCACGCCGTCCCCTCTTCCGCCCGGGCCGCCTGGCGAGGATCACCCGGCCGGCGGGCGGCCGGCCGGGTCCCTGGACGGGCCGGCAGGGCCACCGCGGGGCCGTGCGCGGACCGGCCGACGGGCAGTGCGGTCGTCTCGGCGGTCACCATGCCTCCAGGGACGGGAGAAGACGTAACAGCGGCTTTCGATCCGCCTCGGCCCGCGGAGCTCGTACCTCAGGAGGCGGGGCGGCTTCATGCCGGAGCTCGAAGGTCTCACGGCGGAAGGCGCCCCACCACTCGCCACGGGCGGACACTGTTCGAACGGGCGTGCGTTGACGCTCGGGGCGCGGGCACGGACCCCCGCCGGCGGCGCCGGCGCCCGTACGCGGACACACCGGTCGTTTCCGCACCCCGTGCCGCGTTCCCTGCTCCCCGCGAGGCGTCGTCCGTGCCAGGCTGGGCACGCTCACTGGCTGGAGCAGGCGCCCCATGCGCCCGCCGAGGCCCGGGAACGGACCACCGTACGAGGGGACCGGCCACGTGTCGTCGAAGCCACCGCCCGCGGAGACCGCCCCGGGCACGCCGGGCGTGCCGGACGCGCTGTCGCAGGAGCACCGGCTCAAGCGCGATCTCGGCTTCTGGGGCCTGACCGCCATCGGGTTCTCCAACATCCTCGGCTCCGGCTGGCTGTTCGCGGCGCTGTACGCGTCGCAGACCGCGGGCCCCGCCGCCCTCCTGTCCTGGGTCGGGGCCGGCGTGCTGTGCGCGCTCGTCGCGCTCGTCATGGTCGAACTGGGCGCCACCCGCCCCGAGGGCGGCGGCACGGCGCGCTGGCCCCTGTACGCGAGCGGGCGGCTCGTCGGCACGATGATCGGCTGGTCGGTGCTGCTCTCCGTCGGCGGTACCGCGGCCGAGATCAGCGCGATCATGCAGTACGCGGCCCACTACGTGCCCGGCATCTACAAGGGCGGCTCCCTCACCGGCTCGGGCCTCGCGCTCGCCGCCGGTCTCAGCGTGCTGCTCACCGCGCTCAACTGGTTCGCGGTGCGGCTGTTCGCCCGGCTCAACAACCTGGTCTCGCTGCTCAAGGTGATCATTCCGCTCGTCACGGTGGTGGCCCTGTTCCTGTCGGGCACGCACGCCGGCCGCCTCACCGACCCGGCCCACGGCGGGTTCGCGCCGTACGGCTACGCGGCCTGCCTCACCGCGCTGGCCGGCGGCGGCATCGTCTACTCCGTCAACGGCTTCCAGGCGCCGCTCGACTTCTCCGGCGAGGCCCGCAGGCCGCGCCGTACCGTGCCCGCGGCCGTGCTCACCGGCATCGGGCTCGCCGTGTTCGTCTACCTCCTGCTGCAACTCGCCTTCCTCTATACGGTTCCGGGCGCGGACCTCGCACACGGATGGCAGGGCGTCAGCTTCGACTCGCCGTTCGGGCAGCTCGCGCTGGTCCTCAACCTCCAGTGGCTCGCCGCGCTGCTCTACGCCGACGCCGTGATCTCGCCCGGCGGATCGGCCTACGTGGGTGTGGCCATCGACGCACGGCACACCTACGCGCTCGCGAAGAACGGGCTGCTGCCCCGGTTCTTCATGCGCATCGACCCGCGCTCGGGAGCGGCGCGGCGCGCCCTGGTGCTCAACCTCGCGGTGATCGTCGTCTTCCTGCTGCCGTTCGGTGGCTGGCAGCAGATCGTCAGCGTGATGGGGGACATGTACCTGCTGATCTATGCGGCGTCGGCGGTCGCGGTCGCCGTCTTCCGCGCGCACGAGCGCGAGGGCGAGCGCGGACGCGTGGGCGGGGACGGTGCTGCGCGGCGGGTGGCGCATGTGCCGAGGAAACCGGGCCAGATGCCGGGGATGCGGTGGATCGCGCCCGTCAGCTTCGTCGTGTCGAGCGAGTTCGTCTACTGGTCCGGGTGGCACAGCCTCCGCCTGGCGCTGCCGTTCGTCCTCCTCGGACTCCCGATGTTCCTGCTGCTGCGGCGCACCCCGGGCGAACTCCCGCGCCGGGTCGAGCTGCGGCAGGGCGCGTGGCTCGTCTGCCTCCTCGCCGTGCTGACCCTGCTGTCCTGGCTCGGCTCGTTCGGCGGCTCGGGGCGGCTGCCGGCGCCGTACGACTCGGTGGTGGTCGCGCTGGTGGCGCTCGCCGTCTTCGCGTGGGCGGTCCGCGCGGGCGCCGGCCATCTCCGCGCCGCGCCGGCCCGTGTCGCTGATGGGCTGAACGGGTGACTCGGGGGAGGATGGCCGGATGCAGACACAGCACACGGGCGGGGTGATTCGGTGAGCCGCTACGACAGGTACGAGTACGACGTCACCGACGAGCAGTGGGAGGGCCTGGCCCAGGTGGTACCGCTGCGCAACCGCGACGAATGGCCCTCGCGGGTCGATCACCGCACCGTTCCCCAGGACATGGCGGAGGAGCAGCGGCGGTTCGTGGTGCTGAGGGTCCAGGTGTTCGCGGACGCCCGCGAGGTGGCCGAGCACCTGATGGCCCAGATCCCCGTGCTGCTCGACCTGACGGCGGCCGACATCGACGTCGCCAAGCGCATCCTGGACTTCAGCAGCGGGGTCGTGTTCGGGCTCGGCAGCGTGATGCACCGGGTCGACAAGAACGTCTTCCTGCTCGCGCCGGTCGGCACGGAGGTGGAGGGCGCGGCGGCCGCGGCGGTGCCCGGCTCGTGACGGAACGCTCGCTCGACGTGAGGGGCCTGCAGCGCAGACTCGCCGAGTTCGCCGCGGCGCGCGACTGGGGCCAGTACCACACGCCGAAGAACCTGGCGGCCGCGCTGAGCGTGGAGGCGTCCGAACTGCTGGAGATCTTCCAGTGGCTGACGCCCGAGCAGTCCGCCGGGGTCATGGCGGACCCGGAGAGCGCGCACCGCGTCGACGACGAGGTGGCCGACGTGCTGTCCTACCTGCTCCAGTTCTGCGAGGTACTCCGCATCGATCCGCTGGCGGCTGTCGCCGCCAAGATCGAACGCAACGAGGGGCGGTTCCCGCCGGCGTCCTGACCTCCCTGCGGCGGTCAACCGGAGCCGGTCAACCGGAGCCGGGCCTGAGCCCGTCCAGGGTGATGGAGTTGTCCACAATCCCGCTCTTGTCCACAGATGTGCCGATGCCTCTGCACGCGCTGCTCGCCATCCGTCACGCTGGGTGGTGTCAGAAGGAACCGGCGTGCTGAAGGGCGGGGCGTGGGATGGACGCTGTACGGATCGCGGAGGCGGGCAGGGGCGCATTGGCGCTGAGCGGCACTACCGCTGAGGTGGTGGCCGAGGCCTGGCAGGCGCAGGCCCTGGCGCAGGCGGTCGGGCTGCGGCTGGCCGCCGAGGCGCCGCCGCGCGAGCGGACGGCGGCGTGCGAGCTGGCCGACGCGGGGGAACGGGGGTGCGGCCCGGTCGGGCACGCGGCGCTGCGTGCCACGGGCGGGGTCAGGGCGGAGGCGCTGACGGGCCCGGTGCACCCCCGGGCGGCGTTGTCCGCGCTCGGTCTGCTGCTCGAAGAGGTCGGAATGGCGCTCGTGGCCGTCGCCACCGCCGCGGACGACGCCTGGGTCTACTGGCAGTGCGTCGAGGCGATCGACGCCGCCGCGGAGTCGGGCGACCGAGCGACGGTCCTGCTCGGGCTGGTGGCGGGACGGGAGCGCGAGCCGGAGCCGTGCGAGCGGCACGGGCCGGGGCCGCCGCGCGGCGGCAGGGTGCGGCGGGAGCCTCCGGCGCGGGGCGTCGCGGGATGACCGGGGCGCGCGGGCAGGCCGCCCCGGGGGAAGGTGCAGGATGGGGAACATGGATCTCCGTATCTTCACCGAGCCCCAGCAGGGGGCCACGTACGACACCCTTCTGCGCGTCGCCAAGGCGACCGAGGACCTCGGATTCGATGCCTTCTTCCGCTCGGACCACTATCTGCACATGGGCGATGCGGACGGGCTGCCCGGGCCGACCGACGCCTGGATCACACTTGCGGGACTCGCCAGGGAGACGAAGCGGATCCGGCTCGGCACGCTGGTCACTGCGGCCACGTTCCGGCTGCCCGGCGTGCTCGCCATCGAGGTCGCCCAGGTCGACCGGATGTCCGGCGGCAGGGTGGAGCTGGGGCTCGGCGCGGGCTGGTTCGAGCAGGAGCACCAGGCGTACGGCATCCCGTTCCCCGGGAACCGCTTCGACCGCCTGGAGGAGCAACTGGCCGTGGTGACCGGCCTGTGGGCCACGGAGGTGGGCAAGACCTTCTCGTACGAGGGCGCCCACTACCGGCTGACCGACTCGCCGGCGCTGCCCAAGCCGGCCCAGGCCAAGCCGCCGGTGATCATCGGCGGGCACGGCGCCAAGCGCACGCCGCGCCTCGCGGCGCGCTACGCGGACGAGTTCAACATGCCGTTCGCCTCGATCGAGGACACGGAGCGGCAGTTCGGCAGGGTACGGGCGGCCGCCGAGGAGGCCGGGCGGAGTGCGGACGACCTGGTGTACTCCAACGCCCTGGTGATCTGTGTCGGCAAGGACGACGCGGAGGTGGCCCGCAGGGCCGCCTTCCTCGGCAGGGAGGTGGGCGAACTCAAGGAGAACGGCCTCGCGGGCTCGCCCGCCGAGGTGGTCGACAAGATCGGCAGGTACGCGGCGGCCGGCTCGCGGCGGATGTACCTCCAGACGATGGACCTCGACGACCTGGACCACCTGGAGCTCGTCGCCTCCCAGGTCGCGCCCCAGCTCGGCTGAGGGGAGCGGGGAACCGTGCGGCCCGTCCGCCCGCTCGCCGCGGCGCTGGCCGAGCGGACCGTCGTCCTGGACGGCGGCCTGTCCAACCAACTCGCCGCGCAGGGCTGCGATCTGTCGGACGCGCTGTGGTCCGCGCGGCTGCTGGTGGACGAGCCGGAGCAGATCACGGCGGCCCACACGGCGTACGTGCGGGCGGGCGCCCGGGTGCTGATCACGTCCAGCTACCAGGCCACTTTTGAGGGGTTCGCGCGCCGCGGCGCCGGGCCCGGGCAGGCGGCGCGGCTGCTGGCCCGCAGCGTGGATTCGGCGCGCACGGCGGGGGAGACGGTGGGGGAGGAGGTGTGGGTCGCCGCGTCCGTCGGCCCGTACGGCGCCATGCTCGCCGACGGGTCCGAGTACCGGGGCCGCTACGGGCTGACGGTGCGGGAGCTGACTCGCTTCCACCGGCCCAGGATCGAGGCACTCGCCGCGGCAGGGCCCGACGTTCTCGCGCTGGAGACCGTTCCCGACACCGACGAGGCGGAAGCGCTGCTCGCGGCGGTACGCCCCACCGGGGTGCCGGTGTGGCTCTCCTACACCGTCGTGGGCGGACGGACCCGGGCGGGCCAGCCGCTCGCCGACGCCTTCTCCCTGGCCAGGGGGGATGAGCAGGTGATCGCGGTGGGCGTCAACTGCTGCGCGCCCGGCGACGCCGAGCGCGCCGTGGAGGTCGCCGCCGAGGTCACGGGCAAGCCGGTCGTGGCCTACCCCAACAGCGGTGAGGGGTGGGACGCGGCATCCGGCCTCTTCCACGGCCGCGCCACGTTCGACGCCTCGCTGGTGCGGGCGTGGCGGGCCGCGGGAGCCCGTCTCGTGGGCGGCTGCTGCCGCGTGGGCCCCGGGGCGATCGCCCAGGTCGCCGCGGCCGTGGCCAGTCCCTGACCGTCGGCCGCGGGTGTGCGGGGGCCGACGGCCGGCCGTGCGAGGTGGGCGCGTGGATTACGGGCACCTCCCGGGGGTGAACGGGGCGCCCCGCGGTCAGGATGGAGGCATGAGCTTCCATGTCGACTCAGAGACCGGGCGGCTGCGCCGCGTCATCCTGCACCGCCCCGGCCTCGAACTGAAGCGGCTGACTCCGGGGAACGCGGACACGCTGCTCTTCGACGACGTGCTGTGGGTGCGCCGAGCGCAGGAGGAGCACGACGGCTTCGCCGCGCTCCTGCGGGAGCGCGGCGCCGAGGTGCACCTCTTCGGCGACCTGCTGCGCGAGTCGCTGGAGATCCCCGCGGCCCGGAGCCTGGTGCTCGACCGGGTCTTCGACGAGAAGGAGTACGGCCCACTCGCGATCCGCCACCTCAGGGCCGCGTTCGACGAGCTGGACACCGCCCAGCTGACCGAGGCGCTGATCGGCGGTGTGACCAAGCGGGAGTTCCTCGCGGACCACGCGGAGCCCACCTCGGTGCGCTTCCACGTCATGGAGCAGGACGACTTCCTGCTCGACCCGCTGCCCAACCACCTCTTCACCCGTGACACCTCGGCCTGGATCTACGACGGGGTCTCCATCAACGCCATGCGCTGGCCCGCCCGGCAGCGCGAGACCGTGCACTTCGAGGCGATCTACAAGCACCATCCCCTCTTCACCGGCCCCGGCGCCGGCCCCTTCCACCACTGGTCGGAGGGGCAGGACGACTACCCGTCCACCATCGAGGGCGGAGACGTTCTGGTGCTCGGCAGGGGCGCCGTCCTGATCGGCATGAGTGAGCGCACCACGCCGCAGGCCGTGGAGATGCTGGCCCGCGGCCTGTTCGCCGCGGGCTCGGCCACCACGATCGTCGCGCTCGACATGCCGAAGCGCCGCGCGTTCATGCACCTCGACACGGTGATGACGATGGTCGACGGCGACACGTTCACCCAGTACGCGGGCCTCGGCATGCTCCGCTCGTACACCATCGAGCCCGGCGACGGGGGTGATGAGCTGAAGGTCACCGACCACCCTCCCGAGCACATGCACCGGGCGATCGCGGCGGCGCTCGGCCTGGACGCGATCCGGGTGCTCACCCCCACCCAGGACGTGCACTCCGCGGCGCGCGAGCAGTGGGACGACGGGTGCAACGTGCTCGCCGTCGAGCCCGGTGTCGTCGTCGCCTACGAGCGGAACTCCACCACCAACGCGCACCTGCGCAAGCAGGGCATCGAGGTGATCGAGATCCGCGGCAGCGAGCTGGGCCGGGGCAGGGGCGGGCCGCGCTGCATGAGCTGCCCGGTCGAGCGGGACGCGGTCTGAATCGGCGGCTTCCGCGCCTCCCCTCTGTATAGCCATACGATGTTTCGTATATAGTCTCACTCGTTCCGTCGTCGCCGATCCCGCAGGAGCAGTCCCATGGCCATCCACCTCCCGGGCCGCCACTTCCTCAAGGAGCTGGACTTCACGGCCGAGGAGTTCCGAGGCCTGGTCGGTCTGGCCGCCGAGCTGAAGGCCGCCAAGAAGGCGGGTGCCGAGGTGCAGCGACTGCGCGGCAGGAACATCGCGTTGATCTTCGAGAAGTCCTCCACGCGTACGCGGTGCTCCTTCGAGGTGGCAGCCGCCGACCAGGGCGCCTCGACCACGTACATCGACCCGGCGAGCTCGCACATCGGCGCCAAGGAGTCCGCGAAGGACACAGCCCGGGTCCTCGGTCGGATGTTCGACGGCATCCAGTACCGCGGGGACGCCCAGGCGATCGTCGAGGAGCTCGCCGCATACGCGGGTGTGCCCGTGTTCAACGGCCTCACCGACGACTGGCACCCGACCCAGATGCTCGCCGACGTGCTCACCATGACCGAGCACTGCGCGAAGCCCCTCACCGGCATCAGCTTCGCCTACCTGGGCGACGCCCGCTTCAACATGGGCAACTCCTACCTGGTCACAGCGGCGCTGCTCGGCATGGACGTGCGGATCGTCGCACCGCGCGCGTTCTGGCCCGGCGACGAGGTCGTCGGCGCGGCGCGCGAGGCCGCCGAGGTCAGCGGGGCCCGGCTGTCCCTGACCGAGGACATCGCGGAGGGCGTCGCGGGCGCCGACTTCGTCGTCACCGACGTCTGGGTGTCCATGGGCGAACCGAAGGAGGTCTGGGACGTGCGGATAGCGGCGCTCGCCCCGTACGCGGTGACGATGGACGTGCTGCGCGCCACCGGCAACCCGGACGTGAAGTTCCTGCACTGCCTGCCGGCCTTCCACGACCTGGGCACCGAGGTCGGCCGCGAGATCCACGAGCGGTACGGCATGCGTGAGCTCGAGGTCACCGACGAGGTCTTCGAGTCGGAGCACTCGGTCGTCTTCGACGAGGCGGAGAACCGGCTGCACACCATCAAGGCCGTCCTCGTCGCCACGATGGGCGACGCGTAGCGGCGCGCGGGCGCCTCCCTCGGGGCCGGGCTTCCTCCGCGTCTCGTCAGATGTGCCGCGGCCGCGACGCCTGCCGGGGGATCGCCGGCGACGGCAGGCCGTCTTCCGGCGCCGCGTGCTCGGGCAGCGTGAACCACAGCGCCTTGCCGCCGCCGTCGGTCGGCCGGTGCCCGCACTCCGCGCTGAGCGTGCGGATCAGCAGCAGCCCGCGTCCGTCCTCCTGCCAGGGGTCGGGCATGGCGGCCGGGCCCGGCCTGGCCAGTCCGCGCGGCGGCTCGGGGTCGGTGTCGTGCACCTCGACGCGGCAGCATCCGGCCGTGTCCACCGAGACCACCAGCCGTATCGGCTCGTCGCCCGCCGTGTGCTCCACCGCGTTCGCCACCAGTTCCGCCGTCAGCAGCTCCGCCGTGTCCGCGTCGGCGGCCCCTTCGCGGGTCGCGAGCGCGGCCCGCACCAGCGCACGCGCCATCGGCACTGCCGCGGGCGAGTGCGGCAGTGCGATGTGCCAGGGGGAACGGCGTGGACTGTCGGACAAAGCGATCCGGTTCCTGGACGGTGGCTGACGTTATCGGAGGCTAAAGGCGGCGCTCGGGAAGCGACAACAGGTCCGTCATGGGACGTGTGCCACATATCGGCACTGCAAGTATCGCGCAGCCGTGACGATGGTCACAAAGCGGTGATAGCGTATCCGCATCCGCCGAAGGAGGCTCCATGAGCCCGTTCACCGGCTCCACGCCCCGCACCGAGACCTGGCGACACCTGCGGCTGACCCGGCAGGACGGCGTCATGACCGTCACCCTCGACCGGCCGGACAAGCTCAACGCGCTCACCTTCGGCGCCTACGCCGACCTGCGGGATCTGCTCGCCGAACTGTCACGCGAGCGCTCAGTGCGCGCGCTGGTCCTCGCCGGCGAGGGCAGGGGCTTCTGCTCGGGCGGCGACGTGGACGAGATCATCGGTGCCACCCTCGCGCTCGACACCGCCGGGCTCCTCGACTTCAACCGGATGACGGGCCAGGTGGTGCGCGCCCTGCGGGAGTGCCCGTTCCCGGTCGTCGCCGCCGTGCACGGGATCGCCGCGGGCGCCGGCGCCGTACTCGCGCTCGCCGCGGACTTCCGGATCGCCGACCCGTCGGCCAGGTTCTCCTTCCTCTTCACGCGCGTCGGCCTGTCCGGTGGCGACATGGGCGCCGCGTACCTGCTGCCGCGCGTGGTCGGCCTCGGCCACGCCACCAGACTGCTGATGCTCGGCGAGCCGGTGCGGGCGGCCGAGGCCGAACGCATCGGCCTGATCAGCGAGCTCACCGAAGCGGGCGGCGCCGGGGAGCGCGCCGCGGCACTCGCCCGCCACCTCGCCGACGGCCCCGCCCTCGCCTACGCGCAGACCAAGGCGCTGCTCACCGCCGAGCTCGACATGCCGCTCGCCGCCGCCGTGGAGATGGACGCGAGCACGCAGGCGCTCCTGATGAACAGCGCCGACTACGCCGAGTTCCACGCGGCCTTCACCGGCAGGCGGGACGCCCACTGGCAGGGGCGGTGACGGCATGGACGGCGGCCCGCGCAGCGTCGCGGTCATCGGCGGCGGGCCCGGCGGCCTGTACGCGGCGGCCCTGCTCGCCCGCCGCGACCCCGGGCGCGACATCACCGTCTGGGAGCGCGGCGCGCCCGACGCCACGTTCGGCTTCGGCGTCGTGCTGTCCGACGAGACGCTCGGCGGCATCGAGCACGCCGACCCCGTGGTGTACGCGGCGCTTGAGGACGCGTTCGTGCGCTGGGACGAGATCGGCATCACCCACCGCGGCACGACCCTCGTCTCCGGCGGCCACGGCTTCGCCGCCCTCGACAGGCGCCTGCTCCTCGCCATCCTCCAGGACCGCTGCACACAGCTCGGCGTCGACCTGCGCTTTCGCACCCAGGCGCCGTCCGCCGCCGAACTGGCCGGCCACTACGACCTGGTGATCGCCGCCGACGGGGCGGGCAGCGCCACGCGCGCCGCCCACGCGGACGTCTTCCGCCCGACCGTCACCCGGCACCGCAACCGCTACATCTGGCTCGCCGCCGGCACCGCGTTCGACACCTTCCGCTTCGACATCGCGGAGACCGAGTACGGCGTCATGCAGCTGCACGGCTACCCGTACGCGAGGCCGGTGCCCGGCGGGCCCGCAGCCGCCGCGAGCACCGTCATCGTGGAGATGCGCGAAGAGGTCTGGCGCGCCGCCGGTTTCGACGCGCTCGGCGAACGGGAGTCCGCCGAGCGGTGCGCGAAGATCTTCGCCGACGCGCTCGGCGGCCGGCCGCTGCGTTCCAACGACTCCGCCTGGACGGCGTTTCGCACCGTCGTCTGCCGGCGGTGGAGCCACGGCAGCACCGTCCTGCTCGGCGACGCCGCGCACACCGCCCACTTCTCCATCGGCTCAGGAACCAAACTCGCCGTCGAGGACGCCCTCGCCCTCGCCGCCTGCGTGGAGGAGCAGCCGGGCACGGACGCCGCCCTGGCCGCGTACGAGGCCGAGCGCAGGCCCGCCGTCGAGTCCACCCAGCGCGCCGCGGCGGCCAGCCTGCGCTGGTTCGAGCAGCTCGCCGGCTACACCGATCAGCCGCCGCGCCGATTCGCCTTCGGCCTGCTCACCCGGAGCCGTCGGGTCACCCACGGGAACCTTCGGCTGCGGGACCCGGTGTTCGTGCGCACCGTCGAGGACGAGTTCGGCTGCCCGCCTGGCACGCCGCCGATGTTCACGCCGTTCCGGCTCGGTGCCACGGAGCTGCGCAACCGCGTGGTGGTGTCCGCCATGGACATGTACCGGGCACGTGACGGCGTTCCCGGCGACTTCCACCTCGTCCACCTCGGCGCCCGCGCACTCGGCGGCGCCGGGCTCGTCATGACCGAGATGGTGTGCGTGAGCCCCGAGGGGCGCATCACGCCGGGCTGCACCGGCCTCTACACCGACGAGCAGGCCGCGGCCTGGCGCAGGATCACCGGCTTCGCACACGCTGAGTCGCCCGGAGTCGTTCTCGGCGTCCAGCTCGGCCACTCGGGCCGCAAGGGCTCCACCCGGTTGATGTGGGAGGGCATGGACGAGCCGCTGCCCGCAGGGAACTGGCCGTTGGCCGCCGCGTCCCCGCTGCCGTACAGGACCGGCGTCAGCCAGACCCCCGCCGAACTCGACGAGGACGGGCTCGCAGCCGTCCGCGGCCAGTTCGCAGCGGCGGCGGGCCGCGCCGCCGACGCCGGCTTCGACGTGCTCGAACTGCACTGCGCCCACGGCTACCTGCTGTCAGGGTTCCTTTCGCCGCTGACCAACCGCCGCACCGACCGGTACGGCGGCGACCTCGCGGGGAGGCTGCGCTACCCCCTCGAGGTCTTCGACGCCGTGCGCGCCGCCTGGCCCGCGGGCCGGCCCATGACCGTCCGCATCTCCGCCGCGGACTGGGCCCCGGGCGGCACGTCGCCCGGGGAAGCCGTGGAGATCGCCCGTGCCTTCGCCGCGCACGGCGCCGCCGCGATCGACGTGTCCACGGGCCAGGTCGTCGCCGACGAGCAGCCCGAGTTCGGCCGCTCCTACCAGACGCCCTACGCCGATCTGATCCGCAACACCGCGAACGTACCGGTCATCGCCGTCGGCGCCATCTCCTCCTGGGACGACGTCAATTCGCTGCTGCTGGCCGGCCGCGCCGACCTGTGCGCCCTCGCCAGGCCCCACCTGTACGACCCGCACTGGACCCTGCACGCGGCGGCAGAGCAGGGCTACGCGGGGCCGGCAGCGCCCTGGCCCCTGCCGTACGCGGCGGGCAGCCGCAAGCCGCCCGACGGGCGGGACAGCACGCCGAAACCGCGCCTCAGCCCCGGCCCGGCTGCGGTCGCCGGTGCCGTGCCGCCCGCCGCGCGAGCTCCCCGCGCACCTGGCGCACGTGGCTGAGCGCGGGCCCGCGCAGCAACTCGTGGAGGTGGAGGAAGACATCCGACGACCGCTCGCCCGGCCAGCGCGCCGGCAGCAGGGCCACCGGCAGCCCCGGGTCCGCGTAGGGCAGCCGCCGCCACGCGTCCAGCGCGAGCAGGTGGTCGCGGTACGCGTCGGCGGCGGGGCGCGCCGGCCGCTCCTGCCATGACCGCAGCACCGGCTCGTGGCGGCGCAGGAACTCCGCGTGCAGCCCGGCGAGCGCGTCGAGGTCCCACCAGCGGGCCACCGCCTCCGCGGTCGCCGCGTACCCCAGGTGCTCTCCACGGAAGAGGTCGACGTACCCGTCGAGGCCCAGCCTGCGCAGCGTGTGTGTCGCCTCGTCGAGGACCCGTCCCGGCGCGATCCACACCCCGGGCGCCACCGTCCCGAAGCCGAGGCCGCCGAGCCGCGAACGGAGCAGGTGGCGCTTGCTGCGCTCGGCCTCCGGTACCGAGAAAACCGCGAGGACCCACCCGTCCGACAGCCGCCGCCGCGGCAGCGTGAAGATCCGCTCGTCGCCGTCGTCCAGCACCTGGCGCGCCTCGGCCGACAGCGCGTAACCCGCCGACCCGTCCGGAGCGCGCTGTGCCAAGAGCAGGCCGCGCCGCTTCAGCCGGGACACGGACGAGCGCACCGACGGCGCGTCCACGCCGAGGCCCTCCATCAGCCGGATCAGTTCGGCCACCGCGAGCGCCGCGCCGCCCGGCGCGCGGCCGTACGCCCCGTACAGGGTGACGATCAGGGACCGCGGCGTGTGCGGCGCGGCGGGCGGGACGCCCTGGTCCTGCCGCTCCCGCTGCCCGCGGGACACGTGCTCCTCGCGCGGTTCGTGCTGCTCAGCCACGTGGTCACTGTAGTTCCCTGAGCAGGAAGCGCTGCAGCTTGCCGGTGGCCGTGCGGGGGAGCGCGTCGAGGAAGACCACCGCGCGCGGGCTCTTGTACGGCACGAGCCGGTCGCGCACGAAGTCCTTGAGCGCCCGCGCCGTGGCCTCGTCGCGCACCACACCGTCGCGTACCACCACGTACGCGGCGACGATCTGCCCGCGCCGCTCGTCCGGGCGGCCGACCACGGCGGCCTCGGCCACGTCCGGGTGGGCGAGCAGCGCGTCCTCGACCTCCGGTCCCGGCACGTTGTAGCCCGCCGAGATGATCATGTCGTCCGCGCGGGCCACGTAGCGCAGGTAGCCGCCGGCCTCGCGCACATAGGTGTCGCCGGTGATGTTCCAGCCCTGCTTCACGTAGTCGCGCTGGCGCGGATCCGTGAGATAGCGGCAGCCCACCGGGCCGCGCACCGCGAGCATGCCGGGCTGCCCGTCGGGCACCTCCGCCCCCGCGCCGTCGACGATCCTGGCCTGCCAGCCGGGCACGGGCAGGCCGGTCGTGCCCGGTCTGATCGCGTCGTCCGCCGCGGAGACGAAGATGTGCAGCAGCTCGGTCGAGCCGATGCCGTTGACGATCTTCAGCCCGGTCCGCTCGTACCAGGCCCGCCAGGTCGCGGCAGGCAGGTTCTCGCCGGCGGACACGCAGCGCCGCAGCGAGCCGGTGTCGTACGCGCCGGGGTGCGCCGTCAGCTCGTCCAGCATCGCGCGGTACGCGGTGGGCGCGGTGAACAGGACCGACACCCGGTGCTCGGAGACCGCCGCGAGCAACTGGCGCGGATGCGCCTCCTCAAGGAGCAGCGACGACGCGCCGGCCCGGAGCGGGAAGACGACCAGGCCGCCGAGGCCGAAGGTGAAGCCGAGCGGCGGGCTGCCCGCGAACACGTCGTCCGGCTCGGGCCGCAGCACGTGGCGCGAGAACGTGTCGGCGATCGCGAGCACGTCGCGGTGGAAGTGCATGCACCCCTTCGGCCTGCCGGTGGTGCCCGAGGTGAACGCGATGAGCGCCACGTCGTCCGCCGCCGTGCTGACCGCCTCGTAGGGGCCGTGCGGCGCGGCGGCGAGCGCCAGCAGGTCCCCGGGGCCCTCGCCGCCGTACGGCGTGATCCGCAGCCCCGGTACCCCCGCGGCGGCCAGGGCGTCCACGCACCTGGCGTCGCACAGGGCGTGCGAGACGCGGGCGATCGAGCACATCGCGGCCAGCTCGGCCGGCCGCGCCTGCGCGAGCACCGTCACGGCCACCGCCCCGGCCTTCATCACCGCCAGCCAGCACGCTGCGAGGTACGGAGTGGTCGGGCCGCGCAGCATGACGCGGTTGCCGGGCACGACGCCGAGGCGTCCGGTCAGCACATGAGCGATCGCGTCGACCCGCTCGCGCAGCCGGCCGTACGACCAGACCTCGCCGGACGCGGTGCGCAGCGCGGGCCGCTCGTCACCGTGCGCGGGCGCGGCCGGGTCCAGCAGGGCCGAGCCGCAGTTCACCCGGGCGCCTGGCGCCCGCTCCCGCGGGTCGAGCAGCAGTACGGGCCATTCACCGAACGGCGGCAGACCGTCGCGCGTGAAGGTGTCGACGTGGGCCGAGGGCGTCAGCTCCATGATTCGCCCCTCATCCTCTCGGGGTCGCCCCACGAGCGTATCGTGAGAGTGACGACAGTCAACGGTCCGCGATAGAAGCGTTGGAAACGGGGCCCCGGATGTCCGCATTCTCGCTCGATCCGGTACAGACCGCGCGGTGCGAGGAGGTGCGCGCCCTGGCGGCCGGACGGCTGCGCACGATCGCAGGGCAGGGCACGCCCGGCCGGGTGAACCGGCCGCTCGTCGCCGCCCTCGGGGACCTCGGGCTGCTGGGCCAGGTGTTCGGCGCGAGCGCGCTCGACCTGTGCCTGCTGCGTGAATCCCTCGCCTACGGCTGCACGGAGGCGGAGACGGCCCTCGCCCTCCAGGGCCTCGGTGCCGCCGCCATCGCCCAGGCCGGCACCGAGAGCCAGCGCGGGCGGTGGCTGCCCCCGGCCGCGGCGGGCTCGGCGGTCGCGGCCTTCGCACTGAGCGAGCCCGGCGCCGGGTCGGACGCCGCCGCCCTCGCACTCGCGGCCTCCCGCGACGCATCAGCCGGCGGCTGGCGCCTGAGCGGCGAGAAGTGCTGGATCTCCAACGCGCCCGAGGCCGACTTCTACACGGTCTTCGCCAGGACGGGGCCCGAGCATGGCGCCCGCGGCATCACGGCCTTCCTCGTCCCCGGCGACCGCCCTGGCCTGACCGGCGAGCCGATCGAGATGCTCTCGCCCCACCCCATCGGCTCGCTCGCTTTTGACGGCGTGCCCGTGACGCCGGACGACGTGCTCGGCGAGACCGGCGGCGGGTTCCGCGTGGCCATGAACGCGCTCAACCTCTTCCGGCCCAGCGTCGGCGCGTTCGCCGTCGGCATGGCGTCCGCCGCGCTCGACGCCACCCTCGCGCACACGGCCGCACGCACCGCGTTCGGCGGGCCGCTGAAGGACCTGCAGACCGTCGCGCACCAGGTCGCCGAGATGGCCACACGGACGGAGGCCGCCCGCCTCATGGTCCACGCGGCAGCCGCCGCGTACGACGCGCGGGCCGCGCACGTACCACGCACGTCCGCCATGGCCAAGCTGTTCGCCACCGAGACCGCGCAGTACGTCGTCGACGCGGCCGTGCAACTGCACGGCGCCCGCGCGCTGCGCGCCGGGCACCTCCTCGAACACCTCTACCGTGAGGTACGCGCTCCCCGCATCTACGAGGGCGCCAGCGAGGTCCAGCGCACCATCATCGCCAAGGAGCTTTACGCATGAGCCTGGAGCGCATCAACCCCGGCGAACTCTCCCCGGCCACGGGCTTCTCGCACGCGGTGACCGCGAAGGGCGGCACGGTGGTGTTCCTCGCCGGCCAGACCGCCCTGGACGCCGGCGGCGCGCTCGTCGGCACGGCGCTGACGGAGCAGTTCGAGACGGCGCTCACCAACCTGCTGGACGCGCTGGCGGCGGCGGGCGGCGCGCCCGCCGACCTGGCGAGGGTCACGGTCTACGCCACGGACATCGCCGATTACCGGGCGAACTCCCGCGAGCTCGGCCGCATCTGGCAACGGCTCGCGGGCCGCGACTATCCGGCGATGGCCGTCGTAGGAGTCGTCAGGCTCTGGGACGAGCAGGCCCTCGTGGAACTGGACGGCATCGCGGTCCTGCCCTGAGGGCTGCTGTCGGGCGTCCGCGCCTCGGCGTCCAGCGCACGTGCCCGCACGAGCTGTTGCGGCAGCGGCGAGAGCACCGCGCCACCGTGTCCGACTCGCGCGGCGATCGCGCCGCAGGTGACACCGGCCGGGGTGCAGGCGAGCGGCCGCGGGGCCGGTCAGCGGTACGGGGCTTCGCCGCCGCAGGGGACCGCTACCCCTTCCGACCCCGGCGGCCCGCCCCCGTGCGCCAACTCGGCCTGAAAACAACGTCGCACACCTGCAACCTCGTGGCCTACCGGCGGTAACCTCTGTCGCACTGCCTTCCGGGAGGAGCGGGAATGCGACGACGCGCCCTCAGTCTCAGAACAGCCGCGGCAGGCGCCGTGATCGCCCTCGGCATGGGACTCGCCACCCCACTGCCGACGGCCGCGGCGGCTGCCGGCCCCACCGACGACTACTGCCAGAGCCAGTGCGGCGACATCCTGCCGCCCGGCGAGAACGGCAACGCCACCCTCGCCGACATCCTCGCCAACCGCGTGCTCGGCACCCGGCCCGCCCACACCAGCGACCAGCTCGGCCCCTACGCCGACCTCGCCTCCGGTTACCAGGGACTGACCGACGCCAAGCTCAGCTCGTTCTACAACGACGCGTCCTTCGGCGTGCCCAAGGACCAGGTCGCCTCCACCTACAGCCCGCGCGCCGACGTCACCATCACCCGGGACAAGGCCACCGGCGTGCCGCACATCAAGGGCACCACCCGCTCAGGCACCGAGTTCGGCGCGGGCTACGCCGCCGCCCACGACCGGCTGTGGCTGATGGACCTCTTCCGCCACGTCGGACGCGGCGAGTTGACCTCGTTCGCCGGCGGCGCGGCGGCCAACCAGGGTCTTGAGCAGCAGTTCTGGCGCGCCGCTCCCTACACGGAGGCCGACCTCCAGGCGCAGGTGGACCGCCTCGCCTCCGCCGGGAAACGCGGCGCCCAGGCGCTCGCCGACGCGCAGGCGTATGTCGACGGCATCAACGCCTACATAGCCAAGGCGAAGCCGGGACGGTACTTCCCCGGCGAGTACGACCTCACCGGCCACATCGACCCCATCACCAACGCCGGCACCATCGACAGGTTCCAACTCACCGACCTGATCGCCCTTGCCTCCGTCGTGGGCGCGCTGTTCGGCTCGGGCGGTGGGGGAGAGGTGCAAAGCGCACTCTCGCTGCAGGCCGCGCAGGCCAAGTACGGTGTCACGCAGGGCACGAAGGTCTGGGAGTCCTTCCGCGAGCGCGACGACCCCGAGGCCGTCCGCACACTGCACGACGGCCAGACGTTCCCCTACGCCGTCAAACCGGCACACGCGCGCGGCACCGCGATGCCCGACCCTGGCTCCGTGACGCGGGAACCGCTGGTGTACGACCGCACCGGGTCGGCCGTGCAGGGCGAGGCGGGCGAGCGCACCCCCGTCAAGGCGCCCGCGAACCTCAAGCCGCTCCAGGGCGTGTTCGACAACGGCGTGCTGCCCGCCGACCTGTTCGCCACCCCGCGCAAGGGCATGTCCAACGCCCTCCTCGTGTCGGCCGGCCACACCGCGAGCGGCCACCCGGTCGCCGTGTTCGGCCCGCAGACCGGGTACTTCGCACCGCAACTGCTCATGCTGGAGGAACTCCAGGGCCCCGGCATCAGCGCACGCGGCGCCGCCTTCGCCGGCCTGAGCCTCTACGTGGAACTCGGCAGGGGCCAGGACTACGCGTGGAGCGCCACCTCGGCCGGCCAGGACGTCACCGACACCTACGCCGTCCAGCTGTGCGACCCCGACGGGGGCACACCGTCCAAGGACGCCACCTCGTACCTGTGGCACGGCAGTTGTGTGCCGATGGAGAAGCTGGAACGCACCGACTCGTGGTCGCCGACTCTGGCCGACTCCACCGCCAAGGGCTCCTACCGCATGCAGGTCTACCGCACCAAGTACGGCCCCGTGCAGTACCGCGCCACCATCGACGGCAAACCCGTCGCCTACACCACGCTGCGCAGCTCCTACCGGCACGAGGCCGACTCCATCATCGGCTTCCAGATGCTCAACGACCCCGGCTACGTGCACGATCCGGCCAGCTTCCAGAGCGCGGCGCAGCACATCAACTACACCTTCAACTGGTTCTACGCCGACAGCAGGCACACCGCCTACTACAACTCCGGGTCGAACCCCGTACGCGCGCCCGGTGTCGACGCTTC
The DNA here is from genome assembly GCF_000721265.1 of Streptomyces sp. NRRL F-5126. Classification (GTDB taxonomy): domain Bacteria; phylum Actinomycetota; class Actinomycetes; order Streptomycetales; family Streptomycetaceae; genus Streptomyces. Next base: position 353,439 of record NZ_JOFZ01000005.1, read on the forward strand.
CCTCCCCGTGCTGGCGCAACCCGCCTACGAGTGGCGCGGGTTCGACCCGGACGGCAACACCGCCGACTACACACCACCCGCACAGCATCCGCAATCCGTCGACCAGGACTACTACGTCTCCTGGAACAACAAGCAGGCCATCGGGTACGACTCGGCCACCTTCGGCAACGGCTCCGTGCACCGCGCGAACCTGCTCGACGACCGGGTCAAGGCGCTCGTCGCCAAGGGCGGTGTGACCCGCGCCGAACTCACCCGCGCGATGGCCGACGCGGCCGTGACCGACCTGCGGGGCGAGGACGTGCTGCCCGACCTGCTCGCCGTGCTGCGAAGCGCGCCCATCAGCGACCCCCGAGTGAACGCCACCGTCCAGGAGTTGGAGAACTGGGCGGCCGACGGCAGCAAGCGTCGCGAGACGAGCGAGGGCTCGCACGCATACGCCGACTCCGACGCGATCCGCGTCATGGACGCGTGGTGGCCCGCTCTCGTGAAAGCCGAGTTCCGGCCCGGTCTCGGCGACGGCCTGTACACCGCGCTGACCGCCTCGCTCACCGTCGACGAGGCGCCCTCCGCCGGCCACGGTCCCACCGGCAGCCACGCGGGCAGCGCGTTCCAGTACGGCTGGTGGTCCTACGTCGACAAGGACCTCAGGGCGGTGCTGGGCAAGCCGGTCAGCGGCGCCCTGGGGGAGAAGTACTGCGGCGGCGGCGACCTCTCGGCGTGCCGCACCGTGCTCCTCGACTCGCTGAAGCAGGCGGCGGCCGAGCCCGCGAGCCAGGTCTACCCCGGTGACGACGGCTGCGCCGCGGGCGACCAGTGGTGCGCCGACAGTATCGTGCAGCGCCCGCTGGGCGGCGTCACGGACGACCGCATCTCCTGGCAGAACCGCCCCACCTACCAGCAGGTGGTGGAGTTCCCCGCACACCGGTAGCACGACCGGTTCACCGGTGCCCCGGGCCTTGCCCGGGGCACCGCCGCGGGGACAAGGCCCGCCCGTGCACAGCCTTCCCGCGAGGGCGGCCGGGCATTCGGGCACACCAACGTCGCGGAACCCTCCGGAGCTTGCTACATTCCGTCTCTCGGTTTCTCAGTTTTCTCAGATTTCACGGATTCCTCGCAATCCGTGACACCGCACAGGGGTGGGGTTTGAAGCAGCACCGAAGAGACCGCAAGAAGCGGCTCTTGATCTACGGCGTCGCGTCCGGCGTCGTCATCGCGGCCGGCGCCGGCACGGCAGCCCTCGCCGCGCAGGGGGCAGCCCCGGCACACGTCGCCGCCGACGCACGGCTGCAGTCACAGTTCGACAGCGCGGCACGCGAGTTCCACGTCCCCGAGAGCGTCCTGATGGCGGTCTCCTACCAGTCGTCGAACTGGGACTCCCACGACGGCGAGCCGAGCACCACGGGCTCCTACAACGTCATGGGCCTGACGCAGGTCACGCCGGGCGACGTGGCGAAACCCACCGACCGGGAGCGCCTCGATCACCTCAACATGAGTGGTGACCCGGCCGTCATGAAGCACTTCGACGCCAAGCGCGCGCTCAAGTCCGCGCCGCCCGCCGTCGACACCGGCGACCCGCGGCTGCACACGCTGGACGCGGGCGCCAAGCTCATCGACAAGCCGGCCGGCGCCGTGCGACACGACCCGGCGCAGAGCATCCGAGCCGGCGCCGCCCTGCTGGCGAAGTACCAGCACGACGCGAAGGGTTCACTCTCGAAGGATCCGGGCCAGTGGTACGCCGCCGTGGCGCGCTACAGCCAGTCCCCGGACCGCAAGGGCGCGGCACAGTTCGCCAAGCGCGTCTTCGACACTCTCAAGAGCGGGCAGAGCGGTGTCACGGCCGACGGGCAGCGGGTGTCACTGCCGGCCGACCCGTCCGTGGCCCCCGACACCGCGGCGAAGGTCCCGCTCGCCACGCAGGCGAGCCTCACGACGACCCAGGCGCCGGAGTGCCCTTCCGGGCTCGCCTGCGACTTCAAGCCCGCCGCGTTCAAGCAGAACAGCAGCACACCGGACGACTTCGGCAACTACAACGTGGCCAACCGCCCGTCCGGCGGCGAGGACATCCGCTACATCGTCATCCACGACACCGAGGGCAGCTACGCGGGCTCGGTGGCCAGCTTCCAGAACTCGGCCACGTACGCCAGCACGCACTACCTGATACGCGCGTCGGACGGCCTGGTCACCCAGATGGTGCCGACCAAGGACGAGGCATGGCACGCCGCCAACAAGACGGTGAACATGCACTCGATCGGCATCGAGCACGAGGGCTATGCCATCAAGGCGGGCAGCTGGTACACCCCGTCCGAGTACGAGTCCTCCGCCACGCTCGTGAAGTACCTGGCGGCCCGCTTCGGCATCCCGCTGGACCGCGAGCACATCATCGGCCACGACGAGGTCCCGGGCGTCCTCGACGCGAACGTGGCAAGCCAGCACTGGGACCCGGGCCCGTTCTGGGACTGGAACCACTACATGTCCCTGCTCGGCGCACCCACGGGCGCGAGCGGCGCGGGCGGCCCGCTCAAGGCCGGCCAAGTGGTACGGGTCGTGCCCCCCTTCACCACCGACAACCAGCCGACACTCACCTACGGCGGCAGCACGGTCGCGAAGCAGCCGGCCAACTTCGGCTACCTCTACACCTCGCCCTCGACGAGCGCGGCGAAGATCGCCGACCCCTACATGCCCTCGGTCAGGTCCACCGACGGCCCCAACTGGGGGGACAAGGTCGTGGCCGGCGGCGAGTACGTCGTCGCCGAGGCCCAGAGGGACTGGACCGCCATCTGGTACGGCGGCAGGAAGGCCTGGTTCTCGAACCCCGGCGGTCAGTTCACCGCACCGGTCGGTACGTCAGGTACCCCGGTGCTCAAGGCCAAGTCGGGCGCCTCGTCCATCCCGGTGTACGGACGCGCCTACCCGGACGACGCGGCCTACGCGGGCACCGGGGTGCCCGTGCAGGCGAGCAACAGCGCGTCCCTGACGAAGTACAGCCTTCCGGCGGGCCAGGCCTACGTGCAGGCGGGCCCCGCGAAGGCGGGCGACTACTGGTACGCGGGCACGTTCTCCGGCACCGCGGCCCACGACCGTACCCTGGTCACCGGAACGACGACCTTCTACCCGATCCGCTACAACCACCGCATCGCGTGGGTGAAGTCGGGTGACGTGCAGGTGGCCACCGGCACTGCCCCTGACGCGGGCACGGACCGCTACAATGCGGTCGCCCGAGACTCCTCCGGCGTGCTGTGGCAGTACCAGGGGACCGGCAGCGCCGGCGCGCCGTTCTACAAGCGCTACCGCATCGGCGGCGGCTGGGACCAGTACACCGCGATCGCACCTCTGGCCGCACTGCGGGCCGACGGAACCGGCGACATGGTGGCCCGCGACAAGAGCGGGAACCTCTGGTACTACCGGGGCAGTTCCGATCCGAACCGGCCGTTCAAGGGCCGTATCGAGGTGGGTGGCGGCTGGAACATGTTCAACGGGATCTGGGGGGTCCGTGATTGGACCGGTGACGGCCGGGCAGACCTGATCGGCAGGGACGCCTCGGGCACGCTGTGGCTGTACCAGGGCACGGGTACACCGACGCGTCCCTTCCTGCCGAGGCAGAAAATCGGCACAGGCTGGGACACCTACAACATGATGACATCCACCGGTGACATCACCGGTGACGGCAGGCCCGATCTCGTCGCCCGCGACTCCTCCGGCACGCTCTGGCTGTACCAGGGGACCGGCAAGGCCGCTGCCCCGTACGCGAAGCGCACCGAGATCGGCGGGGGCTGGGAGATGTTCAACACGTTTGCCGGCCCCAGCGACCTCAACCGCGACGGAATCGGAGACCTGATCGCCAGGGACTCCTCCGGAAACCTGTGGTTCTACCGGGGCACCGGCGATCCGGCGGCTCCGTTCGCGAAGCGCACCGGGATCGGCGGGGGCTGGGAGATGTTCAACCTGGTGATCTGAGCGATCCGCGGCGCGAGGCGCCCGGCACCGGCCCGCAGGCCCGGTGCCGGGCGCCTCACCGCGCCGGACGCGGTGTGGCCGCGATGCCGTTGATCACCGCATGGAATGCCCAGTCGAAGCGCTGATCAGGGGCCCCGGAGAAGAGGTCGTCGCCGAGTGCGGCGATCCGCGGGTGCCTCTCGGCGGAGGCGCCTGACAGCGCGGCCATGGCGGCGCCGTGTTCCGCCTCGGCGTCCGGCACCTGCCCGCGCGAGGCGTGTTCCGCCGCGTCGGCCGTGGCCATCTGGAGCAGGACGTCCACGCCCCACGCGGCCTGCCCTTCCGGCACGCCCCCCTCGTGCAGGAGGGCGAGGACGGCCTCGACCAGTGCCAGGTAGTTGGGGCCCGCGGGGCGGGCGACCAGGGCGGAGCGTGCGAGGCTCGGGTGCTCGAACAGCACGCTCATGTAGGAGCCGAGCAACCGCACCAGCCTGCCGGACCAGTCGTCCCCGACGCCGGCGGCGGGGGAGAGGTCGACTGCACCGAGGCGCTCCTCGAGGATCGCCGCGTGCAGTTCGGCGGTGCCCGCCACGTACACGTACAGCGAGGCGGGGCCCGTGTCGAGTTCCTGGGCGAGGCGGCGCATGGTGACGCGCTGCAGTCCCTCGGCCTCCATCAGGCGCACCGCCGTCGCGACTATGCCCTCGTAGGTGAGCGCGGGCTTGGCGGGCCGCTCGCGGCGGCTGCGGGGTGCGGGGGTCCTCGGCGTCACCCGCGCAGTGTAACGAACGTGTTCGGTGTGTCGCGATTCCGCCTGTTGTTCCGCCCGGGCCCGTGCGGTTTCCGTCCGGCTGTCACCGCGACGACGGCGATGAGCAGGAGGTCGAGTGGCAGGGTGCGGGCCATCGCCTGCGAGTGGGCCGCGGTGACCAGGCCTGACGCCACGCCCGCCCGGCCGGGTGGGATGCCGGAGAGGGAGTAGCCGATCAGTGTGGGCAGGGCGAGGCCGTCGCCGAAGCCGGTCAGGCATACGGCGGCCACGAGGGCCGGCACGGATGGCGCGTACCCGGTCCCGCGCCACCCAGCCGCGCATGAGCAGGGAGCTGGACACGAACGCGATCCCGGACGGTACGAACACGAGCCCCGCGTGCAACGGCGACAGGTGCTCGCCTTGTTGCAGCAGGATCGTGAGGCGGAACATGAAGCTCGCGAAGTGCGGCATGAACGCGATCGACGCGAGGGCGCCGCGCCGCAACGACTCCACTCCGAGCGGCGCGGGGCCGGTATCGGGTCGCCGCCGCGTGCCGCGAGCCGGCGCTCGGAGCGCGGCTCCGCCCGCAGCAGGCCGATCCCGGCGAGCGCGGGCAAAGCCACAGCCGGAGCGGCCAACCCCATTCGCGGCCGAGGACGAACGGGGCCGGTACCAGGGCCGGCGAGAGCCCGATTCCCGCGGCGGCCGTACCGTCCAGGGAGGGTGCGTCCGCTCGGCGGGTGCGGTCCATCACGGCCAGGGCGGCGGCGAAGGCGGCCACGGCGATGGGCAGGTTGATCCGAGGATCTGCCCCGCGATCGAGCCCGTGCCCGTCGCCTCGCCGCACCAGCCCATCGCCCGGCCCCGCCGTCCGGCGGGCAGCGCGGTGTTGATCGTGGCGAGCACCTGCGGGATCAGCACCGCCGCGGCGAAGCCTTGCCGCACGCGCGCGACCACGAGCCAGGCCGCGGACGGTGCGAGCCCGCACAGTCCCGAGGCGGCAATTTCGTGGATCTCATGTATCCACGATATCCTCGTTGAGTATCATGAGGGACGTGCAGGTGTCACAAGGGGTCGAGTGGGCGATGCATATCTGCACGCTGCTGTCCGAGGCGCCGGACGGCGTGCCGGTGCCGCGGCGCACGCTCGCCGCGGCCTACGCGCTGCCCGAGCCCTATCTCGCGAAGTGCCTGAAGCGCCTTGCCGCTGCGGGCGTGCTCGACTCGACGAGCGGCCCCCGTGGCGGCTACCGCCTCGCGAAGCCCGCCGATCGCATCACGGCACTGGCCGTGGTCGAGGCCGTCGAGGGGACGGCGCCCACGTTCACATGCCGTGAGCTGCGCAGGCGCGGCACGGTCGCGGCGACTCGCGAGGAGTGCCGGGAGAAGTGCGCGGTGCACGTGCTGATGGACGACGCCGACGCGGCCTGGAGGGCGCGCCTTGCCGAGACCACTATTGCCGACATCCGGGGGCGCCGCCCGGCTACCCTGACGGCGCGTGCCGCCGCAACCCTCGGATGGTGACCGACGCTGCGGCGCCTCGCGGTGCGGGCCGACCCGGCGCCTGCCGGTGAACCGATCCGGTCGCGGCTCTTGACTTCGCATGGACGGGAGCGGAATCCTGGCAACGTTGTCATACGGGCTTGCTGCAGAGATGCCGACTCAGTTCACATTTTTGGCCGACTCCGTCCAGGTCCAATCAGACAACGTTGTCATTGGCGGGTGCGACGGTCAGGGCCGCATCCGCACGATTTCTCCGTATTCCGATGGGACTCTCGCCATGGCATCTGCTCCGGATCAGCCCCCTCGCCCTTCGCGCCGAACGGTCGTCACCGCCGGGTCCAGCCTGCTTGCCGGGTTCGGGCTGACCGCTGCGCTGCCCGCACGGGCCTTCGCCGCGGCTCCGGGCGCGGTGCACTCGCCCGCCGCGCACGGCTCGCCTGCCGCCAAGGGCGAGTTGGCCGCATACCGGCCGGTCCACGTGTCCTCCACCGCCTACGCGCCCACGCCGGCGCAGTTCGTGGTGGACAAGGTGACCTCGGCCGGCGTCAAGGGCACGGGCTGGCGGGCCGCGGACGGCGATCCGCAGTGGGTGTCGGTGGATCTGCAGGCGCTCTGCGAGGTCACGTCCGTGCGGCTGACGTTCGAAGCCGCGGAGGGCGACCCGGTGTTCGTGCCGAAGCCGACAGGCAACTGGTCGGACGGCACCACCGGCAAGGAGATCCTCTCCAGCTACGCCACCGCGTTCACCGTCGAGGTTTCGGTGGACGGGAAATCCTGGACGAGTATCCACCGCACCACCTCGGGAGCCGGCGGAACCGTCGACATCACACCGGCCAAGCCGACGCAGGCACGCTGGGTGCGGATGACCTCCACCAAGCGGTCGTCCCCCGACCCGCTGGGCCTGAACGGCTTCGAGGTGTACGGCACCGGCCCCCGGCACCGTCCCGCCGCCACCGGGTGGACCGACTGGGGCAGGCACGAGCACCGGCCGCCGCGCCTGGAGCTCGCCGCCGACGGCACGGTGCCGCTGGAGTCCGGCTGGGTGCTGACCATGGACGACTGGGCGGACGGCGCAGGCGGTGATCTGTCGCGCACAGGGGTGGACACCGGCGGCTGGCTGCCTGCGGTGGTGCCGGGGACGGTGCACGGGGCGCTCGTCGAGCAGGGCAAGCTGCCCGACCCGGTGGCCGGGTTCGGCAACATGCGCGCCCCTGAGGCGCTGTCGCGCCACTCCTGGTGGTACAAGCGGGACTTCGAGCTGCCGCACGGCCTGGACACCGGCGCGGGCCGGCACGTGTGGCTCGAGTTCGACGGCGTCAACCACGAGGCGGAGGTGTGGCTGAACGGCCGGAAGGCGGGCACGCTCACCTATCCCTTCGCCCGGGCCGCCTACGACGTGACCGCCATGACGGCGCGCGGCACGCAGGCTCTCGCGGTGAAGATCACGCCCATGCCGGTGCCCGGCAGCCCCGGCGACAAGGGGCCGGCCGGTGAGTCGTGGGTCGACGCCGGCGCGGGCCAGATGAACCTCAACTCGCCGACCTACCTCGCCTCGTCGGGCTGGGACTGGATGCCCGCGGTGCGCGACCGCGGGGCCGGCATCTGGAACCATGTGCGGCTGCGCTCGACCGGGCACGCCCTGATCGGCGATCCCCGCGTGGACACCGTCCTGCCGAAGCTGCCTGACACGTCGAGTGCCGAGGTGACGATCGTGGTGCCGGTGCGCAACGCCGACACCGCCGACCACGACATCACCGTGACCGCCGCGTTCGACGGAGTACGGGTCAGCACGAAGACCACCGTGGCAGCCGGGAAGAGCACCGAAGTCACCTTCGCTCCCGACGACTTCCCCGCCCTGAAGCTGCACGACCCGAAGCTGTGGTGGCCCAACGGGTACGGCGACCCTGCCCTGCACGACCTCACGCTGACCGCATCGGTCCGCGGACGTACCAGCGACCGCCGCACCACCCGGTTCGGCATCCGGCAGTTCGATTACGCGTACGAGGTGCCGCTGCCCTTCACTGCCTCGTCCGACGCATACACGCAGCAGGTCACGTTCGACTCCGCCGTCCGCGCCCGCTACGTGCGTATCAAGTGCGGGACGCGAGCCACCGGTTGGGGATTCTCCCTGTGGGAGCTCTCGGTCATCGACAGCGCGCACGCCGGCACCGACCTGGCGCTGCACGGCAAGGCCACGGCCTCCAGCAGCGCGGACGGCACCGATCCGGCAGCGGTCAGCGACGGCGATACGGCGACACGCTGGACGTCGGCCTACGCGGACGACCAGTGGGTACAGGTCGACCTGGGCTCTGTCCAGTCCTTCGACAGGGTGGACGCGACCTGGGAGCAGGCGTACGCGAAGACGTACGTGGTGCAGACGTCCACGGACGGCAGTGCGTGGACGGACGCCAAGGCCGTCGACAACAGCGCTCTGCCCCTGCCCTTCAACGGAGGCGACGCGAGCCTGCGGCTCGAGACCGTCCCGGCGACCACAGCCCGCTACGTACGGCTGAAGTGCGGCTTGCGCAACACCAGCTGGGGCAACTCACTGTGGAGCTTCTCGGTGATCGACAGTGCCGCACCCGGCACCGACCTGGCGCTGCACGCCAAGGTCAGCGCCTCCAGCGAGGATCCGTCGTACCCGGCCGCGAACGCCACCGACGGCGATGCGGGCTCCCGCTGGTCCTCCTCCTACGAGGACAACCAGTGGATCACGGTGGACCTCGGCGCAGCGCGCCGCTTCGACCAGGTCGCCGTCCTGTGGGAGGCGGCCTATCCCAAGACGTATGTGATCCAGTCCTCCGCCGACAACAAGAACTGGACCGACCTCAAGACCGTCGACAACACACCGGAGGCGCTGAAGATCAGCGTCAATGGCACCCGGGTGCTCGCCAGGGGCGGGAACTGGGGATGGGACGAGCTGATCCGCCGGATGCCCCCGGCCCGAATGGACACCGCGGTGCGTATGCACCGCGACATGAACTTCACGATGATCCGCAACTGGGTCGGCTCCAGCAACCGCGAGGAGTTCTTCGCCAAGTGCGACGAGTACGGTCTGCTCGTGTGGAACGACTTCCCCAACGCCTGGGGCATGGACCCGCCGGACCACGACGCGTACAACACCATCGCCCGTGACACGGTGCTGCGTTACCGCATCCACCCGTGCGTGGCCGTGTGGTGCGGTGCCAACGAGGGCAACCCGCCCAAGGCCATCGACGACGGGATGAGGCAGGCGGTGCAGTCGCAGGCGCCCGGCGTCCTCTACCAGAACAACTCCGCCGGCGGCATCATCAACGGCGGCGGCCCCTACAACTGGGTGGAGCCGGACCGCTACTACGACCCGTCCCTCTACGCCAGCCACAGCTTCGGCTTCCACACCGAGATCGGCATGCCGGTCGTCTCGACCGAGCAGAGCATGCGCCACCTGATCGGGGACGAGCAGCCGGACTGGCCGATCGGTGGCACGTGGTACTACCACGACTGGAGCGAGCACGGCAACCAGGCGCCACAGCAGTACGTGGCCGCGATCGAGGCGCGGCTGGGGAAGACGACCAGCCTGGACGACCTGGTGCGCAAGGCGCAGTTCGTCAACTTCGAGAACAGCCGGGCGATGTTCGAGGCGTGGAACGCGAACCTGTGGCAGGACGCCAGCGGCCTGATGCTGTGGATGTCCCACCCGGCCTGGCACAGCACGGTCTGGCAGACCTACGACTACGACTTCGACGTCAACGGCGTCTACTACGGGGCCCGTTCGGCCTGCGAGCGCTACCACGTGCAGGCCGACCCGACCACCGGCCAGGTGATCGCACTCAACCACACCCCCGGCGCGCTCGAAGGCGCCAAGGTCACCGCCGAGGTCCACGACCTGAGCGGCAGGCGGGTGGCCGGCCCGAAGCGGACGCGTCTGGACGTCGCCTCGTCGGCGACCGCGAAGGCCTTCACGGTGCCCTTCGGCAAGGACCTGCCCGACCTCCACCTGCTGCGGCTGACGCTGGCCTCCTCCCATGGCACCGTCCTGTCACGCAACGTCTACTGGCGCTACCGCGAACCGTCCGCCATGAAGGCTCTCAACACGCTCGGAAAGACGAGGCTCTCCCTGTCCCTGCGGCGTTCCCACCGCTCCGGATCCCGGCAGCAGGCGAGTGCCGTGCTGCGCAACTCCGGCTCCACCGTGGCCGCGATGGTGCGTCTCTCGCTGCTCGACGAGCGCGGCGAGCGGGTACTCCCGGCCGAATACGGCGACAACTACCTGTGGCTGCTGCCGGGCGAGTCCCGCACGCTCACCGTCTCCTGGCCCTCCTCCGCGCTCCACCCGGGCCGGCGCCCGGTCCTGCGAGCGCAGGGCTACAACACGACGGCGGTGAGCGACAAGGCCTGACCACAGGGACGTCACACGCTCGGACCCTGGTGGGGTGCGCGGCCGCGTACCGCCTGCCTACCGTGCTGAGGACGGCGGATGCGGCCGTCCGCGACGGCTGCCGGCGGTCGCCGCGCCACGGAGCCGGCCGCGTCCCGCGGCCGGCCGCAGCGACCTGCGAGGTGCCAGCCATGGCGGTCGAACGCCGACGCGTGTTGAGGAATCTGTGCGGGGCGACCGCGGCCGGCGCCGCGGGGTCCTTGCTGGGCGCCTGCTCCGGCACCACGGCGGCCCCACCGAAGCGACCCGTGGCCACGTCGCCGTCGCCCGCCGCCCGGCGCGCCGCGTCCTCCGCCGCGTCCCCGGCCGTCGCGTCCCCCGCCGCCCTCCCGCCGCACCTGCCCGACCAGGTGCGGCACGGCCCCCGCGACCGGCCGAATGTAGCCCTGACCTTCCACGGCCAGGGCGCACCGGACCTGGCCGAGGCGGTCCTGAGCACGGCAGAGCGCGCCGGGGCCCGCCTCACCGTGCTGGCCGTCGGCACATGGCTCGACGCCCATCCGGGCATTGCCCGGCGCATCCTGTCCGGCGGCCACGACCTCGGCAACCACACGCAGCACCACGTCGACATCTCCGCGATGGGCGCGGCCGACGCGTACCGGGAGATCGACGACTGCGCACGGCGCCTGCGGCGGCTGACCGGCTCGGCGGGTACCTGGTTCCGCCCCTCGCAGGCCGTCCTGGCCACCCCGCTCGTCCAGCGGCAGGCCCGCAAGGCGGGCTACGCGCACTGCCTGTCCTACGACGTGGACTCCCTCGACTACACCGACCCGGGCGCCGGCGCCGTACGCGGGACCGTACTGGCGGCCGTGCGCCCCGGCTCCGTGGTCAGCATGCACCTCGGCCACACCGGAACGCTGGAAGCGCTGCCGGGCATTCTCGACGGCCTCAGGAGCCGCGGCCTGAGCGCTGTCACCGCCACGCGGATGGTGCGCGCATGAGGCGGCCGCGGGCCCGGACCGCCCTCCTCGCCATGGCCCTGGCCACCGCGGCGACGGCCTGCACGGGTTCGGGCGGCGGCCATCCGGCGGCCGCCGGCCGCGCCGCGTCCCACTCGGCGGCCCCCGCCGCCACGCGGGCCGCCGTCGGACCCGGCCAGGACCTGCTGCCCGGCATGCCGCCGCCGCTCGACCCGCACGACCTCTACGCCGCGGACCGCCCCGGCCGCCTCTCGCCCGTCGTCAAAGACTTCCCGTCGCGCGTCTACGTGCCCAACACGAAGTCGGACACGGTCAGCGTCATCGACCCCGCGACGTACAAGGTGATCGCCACCCTGCCGGTCGGGCACGAGCCCCAGCACGTCGTGCCGTCCTGGGACCTGAAGACGCTGTGGGTCAACAACGACCTCGGCAACAGCCTGACGCCCATCGACCCGGCCACCGGCAAGGCAGGGCACCCGGTCCCGGTGCACGACCCCTACAACCTGTACTTCACCCCCAACGGCAAGTACGCCGTGGTGATGGCCTCCAAGGACCGCCGACTGGTGTTCCGCGACGCGCACACCATGAAGGTCGTGAAGTCGGTGCCCGCCGGGTGCGGCGGCGTCAACCACGCCGACTTCTCGCCCGACGGACGGTACTTCATCGTTTCGTGCGAGTTCTCCGGCGACCTGCTCAAGGTGGACACGGCCCGGATGGAGGTCGTGGCGCGGCAGAAACTGCCGATGGCGGGCGCCAAGCCGCAGGACGTGAAGATCTCCCCGGACGGCCGGACGTGGTACGTGGCCGACATGGTGGCGGGCGGCGTGTGGATCCTGAACGGCGACACGTTCGGCCGCCCGCACCTGCTGCGCACCGGCAAGGGCGCACACGGCCTGTACGTCAGCCGCGACTCGCGGCGGCTGTTCGTCTCCAACCGTGGCGAGGGCTCGATCTCGGTCCTCGACCTCGCCACCGGCAAACCCGTCGCCAAGTGGCACATCCCCGGCGGCGGCAGCCCCGACATGGGCGGTGTCTCGGCCGACGGGAAGGTGCTGTGGCTGTCAGGGCGCTACAACTCCGAGGTCTACGCGATCAGTACCAGCGACGGCCACCTGATCCATCGCATCAAGGTCGGCAACGGCCCGCACGGCCTGTGCGTGTACCCCCAGCCGGGCCGCTACTCCCTCGGGCACACCGGCGTATTCCGCTGACGCGCTCCACCCGTTGCGGGCACTCGCGCCCCGGGCACGCATCCACGTCCCGAAAGCCCGGAGTCGTGCGATTTACAGTGCGGTTCCCGGCGTGCTACTTTTCGGCGGCTGGTGCCCGCGTGAACTCACCGGGTGCCGGTCGCGCATCAGGCAGCGAAGCCGGTGAAGCCCGTGTCGTGCGGGCCATTCCGGCGCTGTCCCGCAACTGTGAAGGCCGCTGAACCGCGGCCCAAGCCAGGTCGCCTCCTGTCGCGCCAAGACATCGACCCTCGTGGAAGGGCGATCCGTCTTCGCCGGTGCGCGTCCACGTGTTGCGGCCTGTCGATGGATCGGCTTCTTCCCGTCCTCACGGGAGGAAGCGCACATGACGCACCGCCCCGGCCGACGCCGGATACTCCACCGAGCACCGTTCCTTCGGGCGGCGTCGGTCGCCACCGCGGTCCTCGCGGCCACCACCCTCGTCGCCGGCTGCGGCTCAGGAAAGCCGGCGGACGCCGCATCGACCCGGGCCTCGGCATCGGGATCGGCCGCCGCCTCGTTCCCCGTCACCCTGCGGGCCGGCAACGGCAAGGTCACCATCGACGCACGGCCCAAGCACATCGTGTCGCTCTCGCCGACCGCGACCGAGGACCTCTACGCCGTCGGCGCGGGCAAGCAGGTCGTCGCCGTCGACGCCGACTCCGACTACCCCTCGGGCGCGCCCGTCACCAGCCTCAGCGGCCTGACTCCGAACATCGAGGCGATCGCCAAGTACAGCCCGGACCTCGTCGTCGCCTCCCAGGACTCCGGCGGCCTCGTAAACCGGCTGCGCAAGCTCGGCGTGCCGGTGATGATCGAGCCGGCGGCGGCGACGATCGAGGACGCCTACACGCAGATCGACCGGATAGGCAGGGCCACCGGCCACGCGGCGCGGGCCGCGCAGACCGTCGCCGGGATGAAGTCGCGGATAGCCGCCACGGTCAAGCGGGCCGGCAGCCACCACACCGGCCTCCGCTACTACTGGGAGCTGGGAGCCGACCCCTACTACTCGGCGACCTCGTCGACCTTCGTGGGCAGGGTCGCGTCGCTGTTCGGCCTCAAGAACGTGGCCGACAAGGCGGACAAGGCGGCCGACGGCGGATACCCGCAGCTCTCCCAGGAGTACATCGTCTCCGCGCGGCCGCAGCTGATCTTCCTCGCCGACAACGGGAAGTCCGACGGCGGGCAGAGCCCCGCGATTGTCTCGGCGCGCCCCGGCTGGTCGGGCATCCCCGCCGTGCGCGGCAAGGCGGTCATCGGCCTCGACGGCGACGTCGCCTCCCGCTGGGGACCGCGCCTGCCCCAGCTCGTCGACGCGATCGCCCGGGCGGTCGAGAAGGCGCCTTCCCGGTGACGGGGAACGGGCGCAGGCCGTGATCCGGGCAGCGGCCCGCTCCCGCACGGTGCGCCTGTACGCGGTCGCGGTGGTCTTCCTCGCCTGCGCGGTGCTCGTCGGCGCCATGGCAGGAGCCGCGGGCCTCAGCCCCGCGGCGACGGCGGCCGCGCTGCTCGACCGGCTGCCGTTCGTGCATCTGCACTCCGGGCTGAGCTCGCTCGACCACGCGGTGCTGTTCCAGATCAGGATGCCTCGCGTGGTGCTCGGCGCGCTGGTCGGCGGAGCGCTCTCGCTCGCGGGCGCGGGCTATCAGGGCGTGTTCCGCAACCCGCTCGTCGACTCCTCGCTGCTGGGGTCGTCGGCCGGCGCCGGCCTCGGCGCGACCCTCGCCATCGTCACGCTGGGCGGCGCGGCGTCGAGTGCCGTACCCGCGGCCGCGTTCGCCGGGTCGCTCGCCGGGGTGGCCATCGCGTACCTCGTCGGCGTGTCGGGCGGGCCCGGCACGTCCACGCTGCTGCTGGCCGGCCTTGCGGTCTCGCTTTTCCTCGCGGCCGTCCAGACGTACGTGCTGCAGCGCTCAAGCCAGGACATCCAGCAGGTCTACTCCTGGCTGCTCGGCTCCCTCTCCGCCGCCACCTGGCACCAGACGCGGGAGATCCTTCCCTACGTGGCGGTCGCCGCGGTGGTGGTGCTGGTGCACGGCCGCCACCTCGACGTGCTGGCCGTGGGCGACGAGGAGGGCCGCTCCCTCGGGCTGCACCCCGGCAGGATCCGGCTGATCGTCGTGGCGGGGTGCGCGCTGGCCGCGGCGAGCGCCGTGGCGGTCAGCGGGCTGATCGGCTTCGTCGGCATCGTCGTGCCGCACGCGGTCAGGCGGCTGGCCGGCACCTCGTACCGGGTCGTCCTCCCGCTGTCCCTGCTCTTCGGCGCCGGATCCCTGATCCTCGCCGACGCCGCGGCCCGCACTCTCGTGGCACCGGCGGAACTGCCGATCGGCGTCGTGACCGCGCTCGTCGGCTCGCCCGCGTTCGTGCTGATCCTGCGCACCACGCGATCGGTGCGCACATGAGCCGGCCCGCGCCCCCACTCCCCGGTCCGGCCGGACACGAACCGCCCGTGCCCGGCCACCCCGCTCCCGGTCCTGCGGCTGACGGCCCGGCCGGGCTCGACGTCACCGGGCTCGACATCGATCTGGACGGCACCCCGGTCGTGCGCGCCGTGTCCTGCACCGTCGCACCGGGCGGCTGGCTGGCGCTGATCGGGCCCAACGGTGCGGGCAAGTCGACCGTCCTGCGTGCCATCGCAGGACTGGCCCGCCATCGCGGCACGGTCCTCGTCGGCTCCACCGACCTCGCAGGCCTGCGGGACCGGGAGCGGGCCCGGCTGATCGCCTACGTGCCGCAGGCGCCCGTGCTGCCGCCGGACATGACGGTGCGGGAGTACGTGCTGCTCGGCCGGACGCCGCACCTCGGCTATCTGGCGCACCCGGGCGCCCGCGACCGGCGGGCGGGGGAGGAGTCCCTGGCCGCGCTCGACCTCACCCGGTTCGCGGACCGCCGCCTTTCCGCGCTCTCCGGCGGCGAGCGCCAGCGCGTCGCGCTCGCCCGCGCACTGGCACAGGAGCCCAGGATGCTGCTGCTCGACGAGCCCACCTCGGCGCTCGACCTGGGACACCAGCAGCATGTCCTCGACCTGGTGGACGAGTTGCGTCGCAGCCGGCGTCTGACCGTCGTCACCACCCTGCACGACCTGACCACGGCCGCCCAGTACGCGCAGCGGCTCGTCCTGCTCGACGGCGGACGCGTAGCCGCGAACGGCACGCCTGCCGAGGTCATCACCGAGGAGCTGATCGCCCGCGTGTACGCGGCACGCGTGGCGGTGACCGAGGACCCCGAAGGGCGGCCGGTGGTCACCCCGCTGCGCAAATCCTGACGCGCGGCTTCGTCGTCCTGGGCGTCGGAGTACGGTCCGCGCGGAATCAGAGTGGGCGGCGTGAGGCTGGAGCCCGCGACACGCATCGCATCGCACTGCGCTCGACGCCAGAGCCGACCGGGCGCCGAACTCATGCGCCGGACGGCCACGGCGGGGCGGCAGGCAGTATTGGCGGTGGCGGCGCTCGCCGGCATCCCCTGGGCCGAGGCCGGCCGTTTGCACCCGGTCGATCAGACGACGGCGCGTGCAGGCGCACGTCCATGGGACCGCTCCTGGACACAGTGCCTGCCGGGTCAGTCCGCGGCGATCCACTCCCTCGCCACAGCGGCTTCCGCGACCATTGTCTCGCGGGCGTTCTCCAGAACGGCTGACACCTGCGGTGCTGGGATGACGAC
>NZ_JOFZ01000006.1 GCF_000721265.1 Streptomyces sp. NRRL F-5126
ACCCGATGCTTCCTCGACAGTCGCATCCTTGCAGCTCAGCGGCACCTTTCTGCTACCAGGGCATCAGCTCAACCAATTCCGCTGAATAGTCGAGGTTGGTATACGGCTGAGCTGACTGGTCCGGATTCGGCGCCGAGGTGTTGGGGTTGGGCAGCGTCAGGTCAACGGGCATGCTGACGTGGAAGCGCGCCCAGGGCGACCACGACGTCTCGTACAGGCCGCTGTCCTTGGCGTAGGCAGACGTGTGGAAGACGTAGTCGCCGTTCGGCTTCAGCCGTCCGGCCCCCACGGTCACGGAGGCAGTGGAACCGGACTTGACGAAGTCGGATACCAGGACGCCGTATTGGTTGTCGCTGATGGCCACCTGGGTCTTGGGGTTCCCCGACGAGTCGGCGGTCCACACCTCGAAGGTGAGGTTGGCCGTGCTGCCATCCGCGTCGGTCACGGTGTTGCTCAGCTTGACCTCGGGCGTGCTGACCTGCCAGACGCCTGAGGCGTCCTTCTTGCCAGGTCCGGCCGAGGGGTTCTTGCCCGACACCGGCCGCGACGCTGCGGCCAGTGATTTCATCGCGGGCCCGGCGGCGGGCCGGGTCGACGGCGCGGCGTACGGATTCTGGTTGCGGTCAAACCCACCGCCGTCGGCTGCTGTCGCGGTGGCCACCCCGGACCCCAGGAACAGGAGCGTTGCGACGCCGACGGTTATTCGGCGAAGGATGGACTTTCTTCTGGATCTACCAGACAAGATCTTTCCCTTCTCGACCTGCGGCTCGTGTCCGATGCCGCCGCACCTTCCTATAACGCCGAGTACATGACAAGCCATCAGGTAAATCTCATCGAACCGGACAAGGCACCCAACTGAACTGTGATCATCTCCACGGTTTGGCCACGGTTGTACGCCCGTACGTGAAGGACCTGTGGTGATGCACTGCGCGGCACCCCGGTCGGCGGGAGTTGCGAGTTCGGGGCTACACCGACCGGGTCAGCGTTGCGAGGTACTCGGACGCGGTTGCGGCGCAAGGACGCAGTCGCCCATCGCCTACGTCACGGCCGCTCCGCACGTCGCGACGTATTACCGCTCCGGAAGGGGAGGCCGTTCGGCAGGGTGGCTGCGGCGCCAGACGACTTCCACACCGTGCTCCTCACAGTAGGCGCCGTGCTCGTCCTCGATGGGGAAGTCGTGTCCGTATCCGCCTTTGAAGCACTGCATGCGTCGCCGCTCACTCACCCGGCCGCCGCCATTCCGGCGCACGAACTCGTCCAAGGACAGCTCGTCGACGGGCTTCAAGCCATGCAGGTCACGGCACGAGGAACAGGCGTACTCCCCATAGCCGCTGGGTTCGCTGACGCCGACCAGCTTGAGGCTGTCGGCGGACCCTTCGTGCCAGTGGCACCAGCCGAAGCAGGCAGTCATGACGCACCGCCAGGGAGGCAGCCGCGGTGGGCACGGGGAAAGATCCGGATTCCATCGATGTCGAGACGCACACCGAGGTCGACGGCACTCCCCGTGGACACGGGCATGTCGCAGTAGGCGCAGGCACCACCGCGGCGTTGCTCGGTCGTCAGAGACGGTGAATCCAAGGACGAGTGGTCTGCCGTGAGGTCCATACCTCAGCTCCCTTGATCGGCTGTCGAGTCAAGGCCTCAACTTTGGCCCTGAATACGAGAGCATTCGAGGACTTCCAGAGGACTCATCAGGAGGGAAAACAGGGCCTTCTGTCACACATTCGCGCACAGATCGGCATACGCAAGGACTTTCAGGGAACACTGATAGCGACTCAGGAGGTGACCATGGCACGCCCCGCAGGCAACCATCAGCTCAAGGCAGCCCGCGTAGCCGCCGGATACGCATCACAACAGGCCCTCGCCGACGCACTCGGGGTCGGCGTCCGGCAAGTTCGTCGCTGGGAGTCCGACTCCCCGCCTTGGCCCCAGGCCGAGTTGCAGCAGGCCCTGGTCCGTGTCCTCGGGCAGGAGCTCCACGCCCTGGGCTTTCTTCCCCCTGCCACGGTTCCGGCTATCGGGCCCCGCACGCCCGCAACCGTGGCAGCCGTCGGACTCGCCGCAGTTCCCGCGCAGGCCCCCGCCAGGATGCAGCCAGCGACAGTAGCCGCCGATTACGGCGCTGTCATCCGAGCGCACCGTCGCCTGTACTGGTCCGTCGCACCGTCCACCCTCCACCCGACCGCCGCCGCGCACGCCAGTCTCGGCCGCACCCTGCTCACCGAGACCGCAGGGCAGACCAGAGTGCAGATCGCCGCCGGCCTGGCAGAGACCTTGCTGCTCGTCGGTCGGATCGAGTTCTTCGATCTCTACGAGCCCGGCGCCGCTGACGCCACCTGGCTACGAGCGCTGCAAGCCGCAGGACAGGCCGACGACCATCTCCTCGGGGCGGCCGTTCTCGCACACACGGCGTTCGTACCCGGCTGGGCCGGAGACCATGAGGCCGCCGCGGAACGCATGGTGGCCGCGCGAACCTACGCCCGTCGCGGCCAGGCCACTGCCGTGTTCCTCGCGTGGCTGGACGCCGTCGAAGCGGAATGCGAGGTCCGCAGCGACCGCCCGCGCACGGCGTTGAACCTGATCGGGCATGCTGAAGACATCCTCGCCCGCGGCGACGAGCAGCGGCCCCCGGAGTGGTTCGACTGGTTCAACCCCGTCCGCTTGGCAGCGTTCAAAGGCAACGTGCAGCTCAAGGCCGGGCATCTGCCACAGGCCCGTGAGGCCCTGGCGGGCGCGCTCGAAGCGCTCGACCCGGCGGAGGAGAAGCAGGCAAGCGTACTGCTCGGAGACCTCGCCGCCGTAGAGGCTGCGGCCGGACACCCGGACGAGGCCTGCGCGTACGCCGCGCGAGCGCTGGATCAGTTGGAGCGCACCTGGTATGCGGTCGGGATGGACCGGGTGCGCGCCGTGCGCCGAGCTCTGGTGCCGCATCAACAGAACCGTTGTGTACGTGATCTGGACGACCGGCTGTACGGCTGGCAGACGACCGTCAGCGCCCTCGCTCGTTGAACCACCCGACCCGTGGAGACAGTTCGAGGAGGCTCTCCACCCGGAAAGTGGGGAGCCTCCTCGCGTCTTCGTTGTCCCACTGGATCGTGGCCCACGGGCCACGGCGTACCAACGCGGTGCGCATTCCCGCCGCGGTGGCAGGTGCGAGGTCGTTGTCGACGCGGTCACCGACGTAGAGGATCTCGCCCGGCTCGGCGGGGACAGCCGCGGCGACGCGCTCGAAGAACGCGGCGTCGGGCTTCGACGCGCCCCAGTCGTCCGAGGTGCCGATCAGGTCGACGTCCTGGGTGAACAGTTCCCGCAGGATGCGCCCGGCGCGGACGGTCTGGTTGCCGGCGATGGCAAGCCACAACCCGTCCGCGCGCAGAGTTCGCAAGGCGTCGCGGACATCCCGGTAGAGGTCCTCTTCGCCGAAGTGCTCGGGCTGACCGGCAGCGGCCCGCTTGTCGCGCTCGGCGTAGAGGTCGAAGCCTGGCCGGAACTCCTGGAACACCTCGCGGTAGTCGCGGCCCTGGGCGATGACGGCGCCGAACATGGCGTGGAAGGTGTGTCGGGGGACACCGAGCCAGTCGGCCCAGGTGCCGTACTCCCTCGTCTCGTCCACGAGGCACTCACCAACGTCGAAGACCACTGCGCGGATCATGCCCGCATCGTAGAGGCGGGCGCCGGCGCAACCACAGGCACCCGCTCAGGCCAGGCCCAGCGAGCGCTTGAGGAAGTCGAGCTGCAACAGCAGCAGGTTCTCCGCGATTTCCTCCTGCGGCGTCATGTGCGTCGCGCCCGTCAGCGGGAGCACCTCGTGCGGCCTGCCCGCTTCCAGCAGTGCCGTGGACAGCCGCAGCGAGTGCGCGACCACGACGTTGTCGTCCGCGAGGCCGTGGATGATCATCATGGGGCGCGCGGGTTCCGCGGCGAGCGACAGGCCCTTGTCGGTGATCAGCGAGTTGCGCGCGTACACCTCCGGGTTCTCGTTCGGGTCGCCGAGGTAGCGCTCCTGGTAGTGCGAGTCGTAGAGCCGCAGGTCGGTGACCGGCGCGCCGACGACGGCTGCGTGGAAGACGTCGGGCCTGCGCAGCACGGCGAGCGCCGAGAGGAAGCCGCCGCCCGACCAGCCGCGCACGGCGACCCTGCCGAGGTCGAGCGGGAAGTCCTCGGCCAGCGCCTGGAGCGCGGCCACCTGGTCCTCCAGGATGACCGCCGCCATCTCGTCCTTGATGGACTTCTCCCACTCGGGGCTGCGGCCCGGCGTGCCCCGGCCGTCCGGCCTGATCACGGCGAACCCCTGGTCCGCGAACCACTGGGAGGTCAGGTGCGCGTGGTGCGAGGCGACCGCACGCTGGGCGTGCGGGAAGCCGTAGGGGTCGAGGAGTACCGGCAGGCTGCCCTGCGACGCGTCGTAGCCGGTGGGCAGCAGCACGGCGGTGGGGATGCGCCGCTCCCCCGCCTCGACCAGCCGGAAGCGCCCGGTGAGCACCGGTTCCTGCGCGTACGAGACGACCTCCACGGGCGGCCTGCCCTCCCGCACGACGGCCACCGCGGGGCCCTCGGGTCCCGGTCCCGCCGTCCGCAGGAGCGTGGACTGCCCGCCGCGTACGGCCGTGTGCAGGCCGGGACCCTCCGAGACGCGCCGGACGCCGAGTTCGTTGACGCGGTAGACGTGCACCTCGCCGGTCTCGGGGTCCTCGGCCTCCGGCCCCGCGGAGGCCGAGACGAGGATGTCGCGCACGTCGATGTCGAGCACGGCGCGTACGTGCAACTGCCCGCCCGTCAGCGCCCTGTCCCCCACGACCAGGACGCGCGCGCCGCCCTCGTCCGCGATGCGCACGAGCCTGCCGTCCGGCGCCCAGGCCGGCACGCCGTCGTGCAGTTCGAGCCAGCGCGCGTCCTCGTCCTCGTGCACGAGGCGGGTCTCGCCCGAGGCGGTGTTGACCGCCAGGTACCGGTGGTGCTTCTGGTCCCTCGACTGGACGAGCAGCAGCGGCGCGCCCGACTGCGACCAGTGCACGCGCGCGAGGTACGGAAAGCGCGCCCTGTCCCACACCACCTCGGTGCGCTCGCCCGCCAGGCCCATGAGGAAGAGCGTCACGTCCGCGATGGGCGTGCCCGCGGCCGGGTACGGCACGGAGGCGGGCGGCTGGTCGGGGTGTGCCGGGTCGGAGATCCACCACCTGCGGACCTTCGCGGTGTCCACGCGCGCGACGAGCAGCCGGTCCGACTCTGGGGACCACCAGAAGCCGCGCGTGCGCTCCATCTCCTCGGCCGCGACGAACTCGGCAACCCCGTAGGCGACCTCGTCCTTCTCGGGCGACGCGATCTCCCGGTCGCCCGAGCCGTCCGCCCCGGCCACGCGCAGCGCCCCGCGCGTCACGTAGGCGACGCGGCTGCCGTCGGGGGAGAGCCGGGGGTCGATGACCGGTCCCGGGGCGTCGAGCTCACGCACCAGGGGCTCCGTGAGGGACGCGGTGAACAGGCGGCCCGACAGGGCGAAGACGGCCGTCTCGGCGGCCGCGTCGACCGCGTAGCCGACGATCCCGGCCGAGCCCTCCCTGGTCCGCTCGCGCCGGGCGCGCTCCTGCGCGGACAGGTGCTCCGGCGCGCCGCCGAGCAGCGCGGCCGGGTCCGCGGCGATCCGCTCGCGCGGGCCGCCCGGCGCCGCCAGGTCGAGCACCCACAGCCGGTTCACCCGGTCGGTGCCTCCTGAGGACCGCAGGAAGGCCACCCGCGCCCCGTCGGGCGAGACCGCGAACGCGCGCGGGGCGCCGAGCGTGAACCTCTGGGTCACCGCGTGCTGACGCGGGAAGGAAAGCTGGTCCGTCGTGGTCATGACCGCGAATCTAGCGCCCCTGTGCGACAGGCGTGCGCCCCCGTCGTGCTGCCGTGCTCCGATCGATGCGTTGGTACGGATAGTTATGATCCGTAGCGGTGGGTGGGTAGGAAACACCCGCCGGGCACATGCTGCCCGCGCTTTCCACCGACCAGGTCTCGACCAACGCCCCGTGGAGGTGAACCACCGTGGTGCTCTCGATCTCGCTGGCGGTGCTGCTCGTGATCATCGTCGTCATGATGATCCGCAAGTCGGGGCTGAAGGCCGGACACGCGATCGTCTGCGCGCTGGCCGGCTTCTTCCTCGCGAGTTCGTCGGTTGCGCCGACGATCACCTCGCTGACGTCGAGCGTCGCGGGCATGATCGGGAACATCAAGTTCTGACCGCCGCTTACGGCCACCGCCCCGGGGGCGCTGTCGGTGGCTGCTCGTAGTCTGGTGCCATGACCGACCCGTCCGACCGCCGGCTGCTGCTCGTGCACGCGCATCCGGACGACGAAACGATCAACAACGGCGCCACCATGGCCAAGTACGCGGCCGAGGGCGCCGGCGTGACGCTGGTGACCTGCACCCTCGGCGAGGAGGGAGAGGTCATCCCGCCCGGGCTCGCACACCTCGCGGCCGACCGGGACGACACGCTCGGCGCGCACAGGATCGGCGAACTGGCCGCCGCGATGGAGGCGCTGGGCGTCACCGACCACCGCTTCCTCGGCGGCCCTGGACGCTTCCGCGACTCGGGCATGATGGGCCTCCCGCAGAACCACCGGGAGAACGCGTTCTGGCACGCGGAGGTCGACGCGGCGGCACCGTACCTGGTGGAGATCGTGCGGTCGGTCCGCCCGCAGGTCCTCGTCACGTACGACGACAACGGCGGGTACGGGCACCCCGACCACATCCAGGCCCACCGGGTCGCGATGCGCGCGGCCGAGCTCGCCGCCGACGCGGGTTACCGCCAGGACCTGGGTCCGGCCCACACCATCGCGAAGGTGTACTGGAACCGCGTGCCGCGCTCGGCGGCGGAGGCCGGATTCGCCCGGCTGCGCGCCACCGGCACCCCCTTCCCCGGCGTCGCCGACGTGGCGGACGTACCGGGCGTGGTGGAGGACGCGAAGGTCACGGCGGCGATCGACGGCTCCGCGCACGCGCAGCGCAAGACGGCCGCGATGCGGGCACATGCGACCCAGATCGCGGTGGACGGCCCGTTCTTCGCCCTCTCCAACGATCTGGGCCAGCCGCTGTTCACGACCGAGTACTACGAGCTGGTGCGCGGCAAGGCGGGGGCGCGGCCCGGCGAGCGGGAGAGCGACCTGTTCTCCGGCGTGCAGCGCGCGGGGGCCGAGGACGAGGGGGCGGCCGCGTGAGCGGGACGACGCGGCCGGGCGCCGCACCTGCGCAGCGGCCCGGGCCCGGCCGGGTGGCGGCGTACATCGGCCTGCTGGTGCTCGGCGCCGCGGTCGGCACGGCGGGCTCGCTGGTCCAGGGCGGCCTGTTCCCCGGGGGCCTCGTGCTCGCGCTGCTGGCGACGGCGGCGGTCTTCCTGGGCGGACGGCACGCCACCGGCAGCCAGTTGGGGCTCGGCTCGGCGGTCGTGGGCTGGGTGGTGTCCGTTATTCTGCTGAGCATGGGCCGCCCCGAGGGTGACGGTGTGTTCGCCGCCGGTATCGGTCCGCTCG
The DNA here is from genome assembly GCF_000721265.1 of Streptomyces sp. NRRL F-5126. Taxonomy (GTDB): domain Bacteria; phylum Actinomycetota; class Actinomycetes; order Streptomycetales; family Streptomycetaceae; genus Streptomyces. The sequence goes on from NZ_JOFZ01000006.1 coordinate 7,506, forward strand.
TGTACCTGCTCGGCGGGATGGTGATCGCTGTGATCTGCGCCACTGTCTCGCGCCCCGCCGGTCCCGCCGCCCGGCCGGGGCCCAAGGGCGGCTGAGCACGGCAGTCGGCCGGTGAACCCGGTTCGCGGCCGCCGCACCGGACGGGTGGCTTCCCGCAGTCGCCGGGTACACGTCGGCCGAGGCCAGTATGGTGGTGCGCGCTCCGGCCGTCCCCCCGGCTTCCGGTACGGGAACCTGAACAACTGTGCACCAGCCGTACGAACATCGGCGGAGCCAACCGGGAGAACCTGCTTTGAGTCGTGAAACTGAGAGTTCGCCCTCCGGGCCCCACGGGCGCGGCGGTTCGCCGTACCCGACGGAGGCACCGCCGTACGGATCGCGCCAGGCGCCGGGTCAGCAGGACGCCACGGACGAGGCCGGCTCGGCGGCCGGTCCCCGGCAGGACGAGCCCAGAACCGAGACCACGCTGACCACGCGCATCCGCATCAACATCCCCGGATCGCGGCCGATCCCGCCCGTCGTCGTCCGCACGCCGGTGACGGACGGCGAGGCCACGGACGGGCGCGGCATCGCCGCGCTCGCCCAGAGCGACGCCGGCGGCGAGCGTACGGGGTCGACGCCGGCGCCGGGCGATCCAGCGGCCTCGGCCGCGCAGGACCCGGCCGAGGAGCCCGCGCCGCAGCCGGAGAAGAAGCCGACGAGCGACTGGTTCGCGCCACGCAAGCCGATGTCCACGGGCCACACGATGGGCGCGGGCGCCGCCGTCACCGCGGCCGGTTCCGTACCGGGCGCGGGCGAGGCGGGCGCCGGGCAGGACACGTCCCCGTTCGGCGACCTCGGCAGCCCGGACCCGTACCAGGACGGCGCCTCGCACACGGGCGGCCCCGGCACCCCGCCCTTCGGCGTCCCCGGTACCGCGGGTCCCGGCCCGGACGACCGGCCGAACGGCCCCACCGCGGGTCCCGCGACCGGCGGTTCCACGCTCGGCGCCATGCCGGCGGGCCCCGGCCACACCCCGCCGTTCGGCTCGCCCGAGATCCCGGACTTCACCGGACAGCACCCCGCCGCGGACCACCCCACCGCGACCCACACAAGCCCCGAAGGCCCCGCGAGCGGTGGTTCCACGCTCGGCGCCATGCCGGCGGGCCCCGGCCACACCCCGCCGTTCGGCTCGCCCGAGATCCCGGACTTCACCGGACAGCACCCCGGCGCAGACCACGCCACCGCCACCCACACAAACCCCGAAGGCCCCGCGCCGAGCGCCACGGCCCGTCAGGGCGACGCGCCGCCGCGCCTCTCGGACGACACGGCCATCCTGACGCCCCAGCAGCTCGCGCCCGAGCCCGGCGCTCCGGCCGCAGGCCACGTGTCGGGGTCCACGCTCAGCAGCGGCGCCCCCATCAGGCCGTCCGATCAGCGCACGGCGCCGTTCCCCGGCTCGGGCACGCAGGGCGGCCAGGGCCCGCGCCCGCGCCCCGACCTGACGCCCCGTCTCGACGACCGCCCCGCGCCCGGCCAGGGCCCGGGACCCGGCGGCCCGGGCCCCGGCGGCCCCACGGCGGCCGGACGGCCCGAGGCGGCGTCCGCGCCGGCGGCTCCCGCGAAACCCGCCGCCAAGAAGAAGGGCCGCTCGAAGCCGGTTCTCGGCGTGGTGGCGCTGCTCGTGGTCGCCGGCGGCCTGTACGGCGCGGGTCTCGTCATGAGCCACACCGACGTGCCGAAGGGCACCACCGTGCTCGGCGTCGACATCGGCGGCTCCACGAAGGACCAGGCCGTGGACACGCTGGAGAAGCAGCTCGGCAAGCGCGCGACTCTGCCGCTGAAGCTGACCGTCGACGGCAGGAGCAGCACGCTGTCGCCGGAGAACGCGGGCCTGACGCTGGACGACCAGGCCACGGTCCAGGCCGCCGCGGGACCCGACTACAACCCGGTCGACGTGGTGGGCTCGCTGTTCGGCAGGCAGCGTCCCATCGACCCGGTGATGCCGGTGGACGACGAGAAGCTGACGGCCGCCCTGAGCGGCATCGCGGGCTCCCTGGGCTCCGAGCGCGAGGGCACCATCACGTTCGACACCGGAAAGCCCGTCGCCGTGGCCGGTAAGGCGGGCAAGGGCCTGGACGTGGCGCGTGCCAAGCAGTCCGTGCGGGACGCGTACCGCAACCAGGTCGAGACGGGCAGTCCGGTGTCGGTGACCCTGCCGACGGTGGAGCAGCAGCCGACGATCAGCCAGGCCGACATCCAGCAGGCGATGAAGGACTTCGCGAAGCCCGCGATGTCCGACCTCGTCACCATCAAGGCGTCGAACGGCGCCTCGATCCAGTTCGGCGGGATCTCCCTGCCCAAGATCCTCTCGATGAAGGCGGTCGACGGGAAGCTGGTGGACAGCTACGACCTCAAGGCGCTGAAGAACGCGTACGGTTCCGCGTTCGACGGCGTCAAGGTCAAGCGCGCCGACGGCTCCTCGACGGCGGTCACCCCGCAGGACGTGGCCGACCAGCTGCGGGTGGCGCTGCGGGGCAAGACGCCCGCGGAGCGCACCCGCGAGATCGGCTCGCCGACGAAGGGGCTGACCGGCTGACGCGTCCGGCCGCGTGCCGCTCGCGGCGCCCGTGTCACGAACCCGGCATGACATCCGTCATGCCGGGTTTCCCACATTCGGCACTGCCGCCGCGCGCCACCGCCTCGGCAGGATGGGAGCCATGAAGACGACAGCTCCCCCTGCGACCGCGGTGGCGTCCTTCGCCGACGTGTCGAAGGCGTACGGCCAGGTGCGCGCCGTGGACGGCCTCACCCTTGACCTGCACCCCGGCGAGACGGTGGCCCTGCTCGGCCCCAACGGCGCGGGCAAGTCCTCCACGCTCGACCTGCTGCTCGGGCTGCGCACGCCCGACTCCGGCCGCATCAGCGTGTTCGGGAAGAGCCCGCAGGGCGCCATCGCCGCGGGGCACGTCGGCGCGATGCTGCAATCAGGCGGCCTGATGGAGGGCGTGCGGGTCCGCGAGATCGTCAAGCTCGCCTGCGACCTGCACCCGAAGCCGTACCCGGTGGACGAGGTGATGAACCGGGCCGGCATCGACCGGATAGCCGACCGCATGGTCGACAAGCTCTCCGGCGGCCAGGAGCAGCGCGTGCGGTTCGCGCTCGCGACGGCGGGCGCGGCCGACCTGATCGTGCTGGACGAGCCCACGACGGGCATGGACGTGACGGCGCGCCAGGCCTTCTGGTCGACGATGCGGGAGCAGGCGGGCCAGGGCCGTACGGTCCTGTTCGCGACGCACTACCTGGAGGAGGCCGACGCGATCGCCGACCGGGTGCTGGTGCTGCACAAGGGGCGGCTGCTCGCGGACGGCACGGCGGCCGAGATCAAGGCGAAGGCGGGCGCCCGGCGCATCGCGTTCGACCTGGAGGGCGAGATCGACGAGGAGGCGCTGCGCGGACTGCCCTTCCTCGCCTCCCTGTCGCTCTCCGGCACCACGGTGCGCATCCAGTCGCACAACGCCGACGCGACCGTGCACGCCCTGTACGGTCTCGGCTGCTACCCCCGGAACCTGGAGGTCTCGGGGCTCGGCCTCGAACAGGCCTTCGTGGCCATCACCGAGGCCGAGGAGGCCAGGACGTCGTGAACACCCTCATCAAGCTGGAGATCACCCGCACTCTGCGGAACAAGAAGTTCATGTTCTTCTCGGTGATCTATCCCGCGGGCCTCTTCCTCGTGATCGCCGGCCCGCAGGGCAACACCGTGGTCTCGGGCACCGGCGGGCTCACCATGGGCGCGTTCTACATGGTGGCCATGGCGTCCTTCGGCGCGCTGACCGCGGTCCTCATGGGCAACAGCGAGCGTATCGCGAAGGAGCGGGAGAAGGGCTGGGTGCGGCAGCTGCGGCTGACGGCGCTGCCGGGGCGCGGCTACGTGCTCGCGAAGATCGCGGGCGCGGCCGTGGTGTCCCTGCCGTCCATCATCATCGTGTTCCTGGTGGCCGTGGCGATCAAGCACGTCCATCTGGCACCGTGGCAGTGGCTCGCGCTCACGGGCGTGATCTGGGCCGGCAGCCTGTGCTTCGCGGCGCTCGGCGTGGCGATCGGGTACATGGCGAGCGGCGACGCCGTGCGCCCCATCACGATGATCATCTACTTCGGCCTGTCGATCCTCGGCGGGCTGTGGCTGCCGACCACCTCGTACCCTCAGTGGCTGCAGGACATCACCGCCTGGCTGCCCACCCACGCCTATGCGGGCCTCGGGCAGGCGATCGAGCTGGGCGGCGCGCCGCACGGCAAGGACGTGGCCATCGTCGCGGGCTACTTCCTCGTCTTCGCCGCGGGTGCCGCGTGGCTCTACCGGAAGGACACCAGGAAGGCGTGAGGACGAGGACAGCGGGGGGCGAGCAGCCCGGCGGCGGCCCCGGCGTGGGGCTCGGGCGGCCGCCGGAGAACCGCCGCCAGGCGGTGGTCAAGCTGATGTGGATCGGCATCTGGCTCGCCTACCTCGCCCCGCCGCTGGGCGACCTCTACGGGGGCGGACACGGCCCGTGGGCCACGGCGCTCGGCGCGCTGGGCCTCGCCGCGTTCGTGGCCGTCTACCTGCTACTGGTCTTCCGGTACACGAGCAGGGTGCTCGGCTCCCACACTCTCGACTGCCTGCTGGCGGGGGTGCTCGCCCTCGCGGTCTGCCTGTCGTTGACCATGGGTTCGCCGTGGCTGGTCCTCTTCGTGTACGTATCGGTGTCGGCGGGGGCGGTGCTGCCGCTGCGGCAGGCGGCGGTGGCGATCCCGGCCACCGTCGCCGTGCTGCTGCTCGTGGCTCTGCCGCACGGCTACGACGACGGGCTCACGCCCTGGCTGATCACGCCGGCGCTGCTGGGCGGGTTCGCGATGTCGGGCGTGCGGCAACTCGTCCGCACGACAGTCGAACTGCGCGAGGCGCGGGTCACGGTCGCGGCGCTGGCCGCCAACGAGGAGCGCCTGCGCATGGCCCGCGACCTGCACGATCTGCTGGGCCACTCCCTGTCGCTCATCACGCTCAAGAGCGAGCTGGCCGGGCGGATGCTGCCCGACCACCCCGACCGGGCGGGCGAACAGGTCGCGGACATCGAACGGGTCAGCCGCCAGGCGCTGACGGACGTGCGCGAGGCGGTCAGCGGCTACCGCAGGCTCACCCTGTCCGGCGAGCTCGCCGGCGCGTGCACCACGCTCGCGGTGGCGGGGGTCGAGACGCGTATGCCCGTGGAGGCGCCGGCCGAACTGCCGGGCGTGCTCGGCACGGAGTCGGAGGCGGCGCTGGCGTGGTCGCTGCGGGAGGCGGTGACCAACATCGTGCGGCACAGCGGGGCCGGGTCCTGCGAGATCCGTCTCGCGCCGCGCCAGACGCTGGAGGGCCTCTTCCTGCAGCTGACGGTCGAGGACGACGGCCATGGCCTCGGCTCGGCGCCGGCCGGCAACGGCCTGACGGGGCTCGGCGAGCGGCTCGACAAGGTCGGCGGCACGCTGGACGTGCGCTCGTCGCGCTCCGGGGTGACGCTGACGATGCGCGCGCCGCTGGATCCGCCGGATCCGCAGCGTGGGGCGGGTCTGACAGGATCCGGTGCATGAGCGCGCAGATCCGGATCCTCCTTGCGGAGGACCAGTCCATGGTCCGTGAGGCGCTCGCGGCGCTGCTCGGCCTCGAACCGGACATGACGGTCGTGGCGCAGGTCGCCAGGGGCGACGAGGTGGTGGCGGCGGCCCGGGAGCACGCGGTCGACGTGGCCCTGCTGGACATCGAGATGCCCGGGATGACGGGCATCGACGCGGCGGCCGAACTGGCGGCCGCGCTGCCGTCGGTGCGCGTGGTGGTGCTGACGACGTTCGGCAGGCCGGGGTACCTGCGCCGCGCGATGGAGGCGGGCGCGGCGGCGTTCCTGGTGAAGGACGCCCCGGCGGCCGAACTGGCCGGCGCGGTGCGCCGGGTCCTGCGGGGCGAGCACGTCATCGACCCGGTACTGGCGGCCGCCGCCCTGGCGGAGGGCGCGAACCCGCTGACAAGCCGTGAGCGCGAGGTCCTGGCCGCGGCGTCGGACGGCTCCACGAACGCGGAACTGGCACGGACGCTGCACCTGTCGCAGGGCACGGTGCGCAACTACTTGTCGACGGCGATCCAGAAACTGGCGGTGCGCAACAGGGCGGAGGCGGTCCGCACGGCCAGGGAAAAGGGCTGGCTCTGACCCCGCGCCCGTGCCCCTGCCGGGCGCCTCGGGCCCCCTGCCCGCTCCGGTCGATGCCGTGGGCCGACGACACGCCCAGGACGCGGGACGCGGGGGACGCACGCCCGGAAGGGCGTCCGCGTCCGCCTGCCCGGCGCCAGGCGCCGGACACAGAGGATGCGGCGCGCGCCAACTCCCCGCTCCCGCCCGCCGGAGGCGCCAGCGGCCCGGCCGTCAGCAGACGCGGAGGCACATGCCCCCGCGTCTGGACGGCGTGCGGCCTGCACTCCCCCGCCGGCGCGTGGCGCACGCCCACTGATCCCCCGGAGCGGCCGCCCCGGCGGCCAGGGGCACGCGGCTCGACGGGTATGCCCCGCAGCGCGGACGGCGAACGGCCCCGCCCCCCGGGGCTCGGGGAGGACCGGGCTGTGCGCATCCGGCAGCGGGGCCACAGCCCCTGGACCCGGCGCAGGAGCCGTCGTCGGCGACGGCCCGGCACGCCCCGACGCAGCGCCAGCCGTCCCTCCCACCCGGCGGCGAGGGGCACGCGACCCCGTGGCGACACCCCCGCAACCCGGACGGCGAACGGCCCCGCCCCCCGGGCGGGGAGCGGGGCCGTTCGTCGTGAACGCGGGCGTCAGGCCTTCTTGACGTCCTTCTCCAGCGACCGCAGCGCCGGGTCCATCACCACGTCCTCCTTGCGGGCGCCGGCCTCGATGGTCGGGTCCTCGGGGAAGTGGCAGGCGGTCAGGTGGCCCGGCTTGTTGCCGCTGAGCTGCACCAGCGGCGGCTCCTCCGTGGCGCACTTGTCCTGCGCCTTCCAGCAGCGGGTGCGGAACCGGCAGCCGGACGGCGGCATGATCGGCGACGGCACGTCGCCCACCAGGCGGATGCGCTCGCGCTTCTGCACGTCGATGTCGGTCTCCGGCACCGCGGACAGCAGGGCGTGCGTGTACGGGTGGCGGGGGCCGCTGTAGAGCGTGTCGCGGTCGGCGATCTCGACCAGCTTGCCCAGGTACATCACCGCGACGCGCTGCGAGAAGTGCCGCACGATGGACAGGTCGTGGGCGATGAAGACGAACGCGATGCCGCGCTCACGCTGGAGCTCCTGGAGCAGGTTGACGACCTGCGCCTGGATGGAGACGTCCAGGGCCGACACGGGCTCGTCCGCGATGATCAGCTTCGGTTCGAGGGCGAGCGCCCTCGCCACCCCGACACGCTGCCGCTGGCCGCCGGAGAACTCGTGCGGGAAGCGGTTGTAGTGCTCGGGGTTGAGGCCGACCGTCTCAAGCAGCTCCCGCACCCGGGCCTCCCGGCCGCCGGGCGGGTTGATGCCGTTGATCTCCATCGGTCCTGAGATGATCTTGCCGACGGTCTGGCGCGGGTTGAGGGAGGCGTACGGGTCCTGGAAGATCATCTGGATCTCGGACCTGATCGGCGCCAGTTCCCTGCGGTTCGCGTGCGTGATGTCGCGACCCTCGTACGTGATCGATCCGCCGGTCGGCTCCAGGAGCCGGGTGAGCATCCGGCCCGTGGTCGACTTGCCGCAGCCGGACTCGCCGACGAGGCCGAGGCTCTCGCCGGGGAAGACGTCCAGCGTCACGCCGTCGACGGCCTGGACGGCGCCGACCTGCCGCTTGAAGGGGAACCCCCCGTAGATCGGGAAGTGCTTGGTCAGTCCCTCGACCGCGAGCAGCGGGCGGTCCTTCACCGCCGTGGCGCTGTCGCCGACAGCCGTGGTCGTCTTGTTCTCGCTCATGGTGATAGCCCCAGTCGCCGGTACGTCAGCCCAGCCGGGGCTGAATCTTCTCGATGAACACTTGCCGTTTCTGTTCCGCCGTCAGGTGGCAGGCGGAACCCCGTCCTGCGGGCAGCGCCGGCCGCTCGGTCGAGCACGCGCTGCCCTCGACCAGGTCGACGAACTCGCACCGGGGATGGAACGGGCAGCCGGACGGCGGGTTGAGCAGGCTGGGCGGGGTGCCCGGGATCGGCCGCAGTGGTTCGTCCACGTCGCCCGAGAGACCCGGCATGGAGGAGAGCAGGCCCCACGTGTACGGGTGTTGCGGCGACTTGAGGACCTCGCGCGTGGTGCCGCGCTCCACGGCGCGTCCCGCGTACATCACCAGGATGTCGTCGGCTGTGTTGGCGACGACGCCGAGGTCGTGCGTGATCAGGATGATCGCGGAGCCGAACTCCTGCTGGAGGTCCTTGAGCAGGTCGAGGATCTGCGCCTGGACCGTCACGTCGAGCGCCGTGGTGGGCTCGTCCGCGATCAGCAGCGACGGGTTGCACATCAGAGACATGGCGATCATCGCGCGCTGGCGCATACCGCCGGAGAACTGGTGCGGGTAGTCGTCGACCCGGTTCTTGGGGTCGGGGATGCCGACCTTGCCGAGCATCTCGATGGCCCGCTGGCGGGCCTCGCTCTTCGAGGCGCCCGTGTGCTTGCGGAAGGGCTCGCCGATCTGCCGGCCCACCGTGTAGTACGGCGAGAGCGCGGTCAGCGCGTCCTGGAAGATCATCGAGATCTTGTTGCCGCGCAGGTTCTCGAGCTCCTTGCGCGACAGGTCGGTGACGTCCTGGCCGTCGACCCAGATCTCGCCCTCGACCGTGGTGGTCTCGGGCGCGTGCAGGCCGAGGATGGAGAGGTTGGTCACCGACTTGCCGGAGCCGGACTCGCCCACGATGCCGAGCGTCTTGCCGCGCTCCAGGTCGAAGGAGAGCCCGTTGACGGCCTTGACGATGCCCCCCTCGGTGGAGAAGCGCACGTTGAGGTCGCGGACCGAGAGGAAGGACTCGGAAGCGGTCGGCGCCGGGGCGTCCTCGGGCTTGGTGAGTGTGGTCACTGTCGATACTCCTAGGACAGCCGTACGCGCGGATCGATGAAGGCGTAGCACGCGTCCACGATGATGTTGCACAGCAGGATGAAGGCGGAGCTGAACAGCATCACACCCAGGGTCGTGGGCAGGTCCTTCTGGATCACCGAGTCACGGGCGAGCCTGCCGACACCCGCGAGGTTGAAGGTGATCTCGGTGACGATGCCGCCGCCGAGCAGGGCGCCGATGTCGATGCCGAGGATGGTGACGATCGGGATCAGCGAACCGCGCCACGCGTACCGGAAGAAGACGTACGGGGCGGACATGCCCTTCGCGCGGGCCGCTCTGACGTGCTCCTCCTGGAGCTGCTCGATCATCGAGGAGCGCGACATGCGGGTGTACTGCGCGGTGAAGATCGTGGACATGACGGCCCACGGGATGATGAGGCCGCTGAACCATGCGACGGGGTTCTCGGTGATCGGCGTGTACGACGGTTTCGCCAGCCAGCCGGTGGAGAAGACCAGCGCGAGCATCACCAGCGGACCGAGGAAGTAGATCTGCAGCGAGCTGAGCACCAGCGAGCCGCCACTGAAGATCTTGTCGGTCAGCGAACCCTTCTTGTAGGCCGCGAGCATGCCGGCGCCGAGGCCGACGATCAGGAAGACGATGGCGCCGCCGACCATCAGGGAGAGCGTCAGCGGGAAGCGGTCCAGGATGGTGGACCAGACGTTGCGGCCGTTGGCGAAGGAGACGCCGAGGCAGGGCGCAGCGCAGTGGCCTCCCTGGATGTCGCGGCCCATCACGATGCCGACCACGTAGTGCCAGTACTGGACGGGTACCGGCTGGTCGAGACCCAGGTTCTTGTGGACGACCGCCAGCGCGTCAGGCGTGCAGTTCTTGCCGCAGGCCAGCAGGGCGGGGTCCTGCGGGATGGCGAAGAACATGAAGTATGTGATCGCACTGATCAATACGAGGATCAGGAAGGCGCCGAACGTCCGGCGAATGAGGAATTGAAGCATGGCTGGTCGCTGCTCTCAGGACGGCGGCTGCGGTGACGGGTCGGAACGGGCGTCCGGCACCCCGATGGTGCGCACTCCGCCGGGTGCGCACCATCGGGACCGGGCTTACGGGCTGGTGCTTCCTGAAAGAAGGGTTACTTCTTCAGGAAGACCTGCTTCACGTCGACCTCGTTCAGGTCGTTCGAGTAGCGCAGTCCGCCGACGTTGGAGCCGAAGATCTGGAAGGTCTTCGTGAAGTACACCGGGGCGGCCGGGTTGATCCGCTTGACGATGTCCTCGTGGATCGCCTTCCAGGCGGCGTTGGCCTTCGTCGGGTCCGTGATCTTCTCGGCCTTGTGAATGGCCGCGTTGACCTTCGGGTCGTTGATGTGCGAGTAGTCGGACGACCCGTCCTGCAGGTTGGTCCCGTCGTACGACGGCGGGATGACCGTGGAGGCCGACGGCCAGTCCTGGCCCCAGCCGGTCATGTACAGGTCCATGCCGTTCTTGATCTTGCCCATCTGCTCGTACCAGGTGGCGTTGTCGATCTCCTTCGTCACCGGGTCGAGGCCGATCTCCTTCAGCATGTTGGTGATGACCACCGACTGCTGCTGGCGGATCTGCGTGTTGGCGTACGCGTAGACGACCTTCTTGCCGACCGCGTGCGCTTCCTTGATGAGCTTCTTGGCCTTCGGGATGTCGCCGTTCGGCTTCTTCTTCTTGCCGAAGGGGTCGAAGGTCGGGTCGAAGCCGGGCAGGGTCGGGGCCAGCAGGCCGGTCGCGACCTCGCCGCCGTAGGCGCCGCCGTCGAGCTTGTACATCTGGGCGCTCGGCATCGCGTACGCGATGGCGTCACGGATCCGCTTGTCCTTGATGCGGTTCATGTTGAAGTTCATCTGCCACACGTAGGGCTGGTAGCCCTGGATCGTGCGCTTCATGGCGGCCTTGTCGGCCGTGACCTTCGGGACCTCGGTCGTCGCGACGGCGCCCGTCCACATCATGGCGTTCTTGTCGTTGCCGCGGTCGGCGAGGATCGCCTTGGTCTGGTCCTCGTTCTGCACGTTGAGGTTGATGTCGAACCCGTCCACGTACTGGTGGCGGACCGAGTCGGTCTTCGGGTCCCACTGCGGGTTCTTGACCAGCGTCATCGACTTGCCGGGCTTGAAGTCGGCGATCTTGTAGGGACCGGTCGACAGCGGCATCTGGTCGTACTTCTGCTTCGTGTCGCCCTTGATCGGCACGGCGGAGTAGCCGGGCATGGTGAGCGCCTGCGGCAGGTCCGGCTCGGGCGTCTTGAAGTGGAAGACGACGGTCTTGGCGTCGGGCGTGGCGAGCACCGAGTCGGGCAGGTGCTTGCCGTCGTAGCCGCCCTTCGGCAGCGCCTTGCGGTAGGAGCTGCCGGCGCCGGACAGCCACTGCTGGATGTACGTCGGACCGTCCGTCTCGAAGGACGCGTACAGGCGCTCGATGGAGTGGCGGATGACGGCGGACGTGATCGCGTTGCCGTTCTGGTCCTTGATGCCGTCCTTCAGCGTGTACGTCCAGGTCTTGCCGCCGTCGGACTCCTTGCCCGAGTCGGTGGCGAGGTCGCCGACGACGGTCAGGTTGCCGTTGGCGTCCTGGGAGTACTGCGTCAGGCCGCGCTGGAGCAGGTCGTCGAGGACCTTGCCGTCGCTGACGTAGGTCTGGCCCGGGTCCAGGTGCGAGAAGTCGCTCTTCTGGTAGACCTGCATGGTGCCGCCGCTGTGCGCGCCGGGCACGGCGGGGGCGGGTCCTGTGGAGGCCGCCGCGTCGCCGAACTTCACCGGCTCGCTCATCTTCTTGGCGTCCTTCTGGGTCTGCGTCTTGGGCTGACCCTTGCTGCCGTTGTCGCTGCCGCCCCCACACGCGGTGAGCGCCAGCGAGCCGGCGGCGACGGCTATGACCGCGGCCTGCGTTCTGCGCGAGCCAAAGATCCTCATGGTGGTGAGTACCTATCTTCAGTAGTGATCGGGCGGTACTGCCTGTACACGGCCTGAATCCGCGTACCTGGTGCGGCAGGTCCCCTCAGCGGGGAGCCGACGGATGTGTCAGCGCCCGGACTTCGGGTCGAAAGCGTCTCGGACCGAGTCGCCGAGGAGGTTGAAGGCCACCACGAAGATGACCATCGCGACACCGGGGTAGAGCATGTACCACGGGTCAAGCTGGATGTAGTCCGCTCCGTTGGCGAACATGCGCCCCCAGTCCGGGGTCGGCTCGACGAAGCCGACGCCGACGAAGGACAGGAACGCCACGTTCAGCACGGTGTTCGGCAGCTGCAGCGTCGCCTGGACCAGGATCGGCGACCAGAGGTTCGGCAGCAGCTCCTTGCGGATGATCCGCCACGGTGAGGCGCCGGAGATCTTCGCCGCCTCGACGAACTCGCGCTCGCGCATGGTGAGGGTGGCCGCCCTCATCAGACGGGCGATGCCCATCCAGCCGAGGCCGCCGACGACCAGGATGATCGCGCCGGCCCGCAGCCACGTCGGGGTGTTCTCGTCCGGGGCGACGAAGGCGGCGGTGATGACCGGCATGGAGGCGATCATGAAGAGCTGGGAGGGGAAGCCCAGCATGAGGTCGGTGAACCGGCCGAGCCAGTAGTCGATGGCTCCGCCGAAGTAGCCGCCCACCAGGCCGATCAGGACGCCGACGACCACGATGAGCACCGTGGCGCCGAGTGCGGTGAAGATCGACGTGCGCATGCCGTACAGCAGCTGCGTGAAGACGTCACGGCCGAGGTTGGGCTCGATGCCGAACCAGTAGCTGCCGGACGCGCCGCCGAACGAGCCGGCGGGCATGTTGAACTCGTTGAGCAGATTGAGGCTGTTCTGCCCGTACAGCGTGTACGGGTCCTTGCCGTACACCTTGCTGATCAACGGGGCGAGCAGCGCGATCGCGAAGAAGAAGATCACGATGCACGCCGATATGATCCCGGTGCGGTCGCGCCTGAAACGCCGCCACATCAGCTGGCCGGGAGACAGGCCCTCCTGGGTCTTCGTCTCCTGTGCCCCGTCCTTGGTGAGGGCGTCCGGGCCGTTTCCGCCGGGGACCGAGGTGTCCTCGGTCTGCACTGGACTTGTCACGATCGCCCTTCCCCCGTGGGGATCACCATCGCGCGCACGACCCGTGTGGTGCTTATGGCACCGCGCATGGGGTCCTCCTCATGAGTCCACTTGTCACTTGCGAGGAGGGCGGTTTCTACGCGCGCTGACCCAGCGGTGCCGACGCGTGAGATGCTTGCCCTCAGTGTGCTCGTGAGTCGTCGCCCCCCACAGCGCATGACCCATTGACCCGAGCTCAATGGAGCCAACTATTAAGTACGTCCGGGCCGTAAACCACACTTAAAGGGTCTCGTTTTGACAACATCAGCCTGTGCCCCCCGCCCGAAATCCGGACAAAGCCAGGCCAGACAGACACCCGCGAAACGGACCGTTACCGTATGTTCCGGAGTGCGACGTCCGGTATGCGGACGCACGTCGCATGAAAATGAGTTGCTCGAAGGCTTGATCAAGATATAGAAAACGGCCCGTCCCCGCGGCAGGCGCTGCGGGGACGGGCCGGTTCGGGCGCCCGGTCAGGAGTGCTTGGAGCGCGCGGCCGCGCGGCCCCGCGTCTTCTGGTCGAGCACGACCTTGCGGATCCGGACGGTCTCCGGGGTGACCTCGATGCACTCGTCGTCGCGGCAGAACTCCAGGGACTGCTCGAGCGACAGCAGCCTCGGCGGCACCAGCGACTCCGTCACGTCGGCCGTGGAGGAGCGCATGTTGGTGAGCTTCTTCTCCTTGGTGATGTTGACGTCCATGTCGTCGGAGCGCGAGTTCTCGCCGACGATCATGCCCTCGTAGACCTCGGTCGTCGGCGACACGAACAGCACGCCGCGCTCCTGCAGGTTCGTCATCGCGAAGGCCGTCACGACGCCGGCGCGGTCCGCGACCAGGGAGCCGTTGTTGCGGGTGCGCAGCTCGCCGAACCAGGGCTCGTGGCCCTCGAAGATGGAGTGCGCGATGCCCGTGCCGCGCGTCTGCGTCAGGAACTCCGTGCGGAAGCCGATGAGTCCGCGTGCGGGCACCAGCCACTCCATGCGCACCCAGCCGGAGCCGTGGTTCGTCATGGTCTCCATGCGGCCCTTGCGTGCGGCCATCAGCTGCGTGATGGCGCCGAGGTGCTCCTCGGGCGAGTCGATCGTCATGCGCTCGACGGGCTCGTGGACCTTGCCGTCGATCTCCTTGGTGACGACCTCGGGCTTGCCGACCGTCAGCTCGAAGCCCTCACGGCGCATCGTCTCGACGAGGATGGCGAGCGCCAGTTCGCCGCGGCCCTGGACCTCCCAGGTGTCGGGGCGCTCGGTGGGCAGGACGCGCAGCGACACGTTGCCGACGAGCTCGCGCTCCAGGCGGTCCTTGACGAGCCGGGCGGTGACCTTGTGGCCCTTGCCGCCCTTGCCCACCAGGGGCGAGGTGTTGGTGCCGATGGTCATGGAGATGGCGGGCTCGTCGACCGTGATCAGCGGCAGCGGGATCGGGTTCTCCGGGTCGGCGAGCGTCTCACCGATCATGATCTCCGGAATGCCCGCGACCGCGCAGATGTCGCCTGGGCCCGCCTTCTCGGCCGGCTTGCGGGTCAGCGCCTCGGTCATCATCAGCTCGGTGATGCGCACGCTCGACACGCTGCCGTCGCGCTTGATCCAGGCGACGGTCTGGCCCTTCTTCAGCTCGCCCTGCTCGACGCGCAGCAGCGCGATGCGGCCGAGGAAGTTGTCCGCGTCGAGGTTGGTGACGTGGGCCTGGAGCGGCGCGTCCGCGTCGTACTCGGGTGCGGGGACGTGCGAGAGCAGCGTGGAGAAGAACGGCTCCAGGCTGTTGCTGTCGGCGGGGACCGTGCCGTTCTCGGGCTTGGTCAGCGAGGCGACGCCGTCACGGGCGCACGCGTAGACGATCGGGAACTCGATCTGCTCCTCGTCGGCGTCCAGGTCGAGGAAGAGGTCGTACGTCTCGTCGACGACCTCCTCGATGCGCGCGTCGGGGCGGTCCGTCTTGTTGATGCAGAGAATCACCGGCAGCTTCGCCGTCAGCGCCTTGCGCAGCACGAAGCGGGTCTGCGGGAGCGGGCCCTCGGAGGCGTCGACCAGCAGCACCACCGCGTCGACCATGGAAAGGCCGCGCTCGACCTCGCCGCCGAAGTCGGCGTGGCCGGGGGTGTCGATGATGTTGATGGTGACGGCGTCGCCACCGTCCTTCGGGTGGTACTTGACCGCGGTGTTCTTCGACAGGATCGTGATGCCCTTCTCACGCTCCAGGTCGTTGGTGTCCATCATCCGCTCGTCGAGATGCTCGGCGGCGTGCGCGGCGAAGGCGCCGGCCTGCTTCAGCATGGCGTCGACCAGAGTGGTCTTGCCATGGTCGACGTGGGCGACGATGGCGACGTTGCGGATGTCGTGGCGCGTGGGCATGCTGACTGGCGCTTCTCTCGATCGTGGGATGAGGCGGCTGTCGGTCTGGCCCGTCCGCCCGCCGGCGGTCACGCACGGCTGCGTCCATGGTACGGGGCCGTGGCACCCGGGGCCCGCCGCAGTCCCCCGGCCTTCGGCCGGGAGGTAGCCCCAGCGCCGGCACCCTCGTCCGATCCCGCGCTGGGCGAGGCCACAGCTTCTCGGGACGGCGCCTGGCCTCACGCGGGGAGGCGGCCTGACGCCGGGCAGTGCCCAGCCACTCGGCGGCGTCCGGCGCTGGGGGCGCGGGACTCGGACGGCTGAGCTCGGGTCGGGACTCGGACATGAGCTTGCCCGCCGCACGTGCGGCGGGCAAGCGGTTTTGCGTGATCGTGCGGGTCTCCGCGCGTCGGGGACGGCTCAGAGGCTCAGGAGTCGTCGCCCGAGTCGCCCGAGTCGTCACCGGAGCCGTCGCCGGACGAGCCCGTGTCCTTGGACGCCTTGGCCGACGCGGAGGCCGACGCGGACGCCTTGGCCTCAGGGCCCGAGTGGCCCTTGAGCGACGTGAACCCGATGTCCTGGTACCGGGGCGTACGGAAGCCGAAGGCGCCCACGTTGCGCACGTCGTTCCTCGCGGCGACGAGCTGGGGCCGCTGGTAGAGCGGGATGGAGCCGGCGGCGGCCCAGATACGCGCGTCGGCCTTCTTGAGGAGGGCGTCCTCCTTGCCCTGGTCCAGCTCACCCACCGCCTGGTCGAACAGCTGGTCGATGCGGTCGGTGCCGACGCGGGTGTAGTTCTGCTCGACCATCAGCGACCCGTCGGACGCCGGCTGCGGCTTGGCGTAGATCGGCCGGCCGTCGGTCGCCGGGTAGGCGGTCGCGGGCCACGAGTACAGGGCCAGGTCGTACGCGCCCGAGGCGATGTAGTCCTTGAAGAAGCCGGCGTCCGGCACCTTCGTCAGCTCGGTCTTGATGCCGATCTTGGCGAGCATGCCGGTGATGCTCTTGCCCACCTTGCGCAGCTGCTCGGAGTCCTGGCCCGAGGGGAGGACGAAGCGGAGTGTCAGCGGCTTGCCCGCCTTGCCGAGCGGCCCCGCCTTGCCCGCCTCGCCCCGCGAGGCCGAGGGCGCGGCGGAACCTGCCGGGGCGTAGGCGCCGGCCATGCCGCCCGGCTGCTGCTCCATGGGCTTGTCGTCCGAGGAGTCCCCGTGCCTGCCCTTGGCGGACTTCGACGGGCTCGCCGACTTCGAGGGCTTCGCGGACTTCGACGGGCTCGCGGACGCGTGCGCCGACGCGCTCGCGTGCGTCTTCGAGCCCGCCGACCCCTGCTTGTCCGCCTTCGGGCCCTCGGACTTCTTCCCTCCCGCGTCGGTCGCGTGGCCCTCGCTGCCCGCCTTGGTGGCGTCCTTGGGCGTCGCGCGCAGTCCCTCGGGCGTCCAGCCGGCGTCCGCGAGCAGCGCGCGCGCCTGGTGCGTGTCCTGCTTGCCCAGCGCGTCGCTGGCGTCCGCGTAGGCCGGCTGGCCCGACACCGCGAGGTGGCTGCCGAGCGTCTTCGACGGGAGGCCGAGCGGCTTGAGCACGACGTCGGCGAGCTTTTGCCGGTTGAGGGCCCGCGCGACCGCGCGCCGCACGCGGTCGTCCGAGAGCGGCCCGGTCTCGCCGTTCATGGCGAGCTGCGTGTAGGCGGGCTGCAGCGACTTGCGGACGGAGAAGGCCTTCAGCGCCTTCTGCTCGTCCTTGAACTCCGCGAGGTCCTTGCCCTTGAGCTTCGCGGCCTGCGCCTTGGTGGCGGCCTTGTCCGCGGCCGCGCGCCGCGCCGCCTGCGCCTTCTCCTCGGCGGTGGGCTTGTGCGCCTTGCGGCCCTCGGGTCCCTTCGCGCCCTGGACGGGCACCCCGGCGGGTCCTGAGGAGCCGGAGGCGGAGGAGACGCGGCGCGCCGTGGCGGTGTCGACAGCTGCGACGTCCAGGTCGCCCGAGGCGAGCGCGGCGGCGCGCTTGCCCATGGGCACGGCGCGCAGCTGGATCGCGTTCAGCTTGGCGGGCTGCCCCCACCAGTGCGGGTTGCGGACGAGAGTGGTGATCTTCTTCTTGCGGTCGACGGACTTGACCCGGAAGGGCCCGGCCGTGGTCTTCAGCGACGCGCGCGCGTCGTCGTTGAAGGCGCTCGGCGTGCCCATCACCTCCTTCGGGTACAGCGGCGTGAACAGCGCACGCCAGTCCGCGTAGGGGTTGCTGAAGGTGACCTTGACGTCGAGGTCGTTCCTGCCGCGCTGGATCTTCTCGATCCGGTTGTAGCCGGCGTTGCGCGCGGTCCAGAACGCCGAGTTCTTGCCCCGCAGCGCGTGCCACTGGGCCACGAAGTCGGGCGCGCCGATCTCGCGCCCGTTGCTCCACACGGCGGCCTGGTTGAGCTTGTACTCCACGACCTGCTTGGGCTCGCGGTCGACGATCTTCGCGGACTCGACGTAGTCGCTGTTCAGCTTCGGCGTGCCGTGCTCGTCCAGCGTGAACATCGAGGGCAGCACCGCTGCCGCGATGCGGCTGGTGGTGGCGTCGGCGTCCGCCTGGAAGGCGTTGAGCGTCGCGGGCACCGTGTCGACGGCCCACTTCATGGTGCCGCCCTGCGCGAGCGAGTCGCGGGAGGCCGGCGCGATGTCGGCGGCCGCGGGGTCGCCGTTCTTGTTGTCCGAGCCGCAGGCGGACAGCAAGGGCAGGGCGAGGACACCTGTGGTGAGGAGCGCGACGGAACGGAACGTCCGGGAACACGTCCTCCCGGAGCATGTCCTCCCTCGTGGGGCGCCGACCTGGGACATGACTTGTACCTCTTCATCCTGTTTTGTGGAATTTAGAGATGATCACACCTATGTCGCTCCACTGAAGTGGCCGGTACCGGGCCCCGGCGGGAGACACGGCGGCGCGCCCCGGCAACGCCACTCGTGCGGCCCATTCGCGCACGCGCCCTTCCCAAGACGCATGTGACGCGGAACACTCTCAGACACGCACAGGAAGCCGCCGGGGCCCGCGCCCCGGGAGGTCTTCGTGCCCCCGCGACCGCGGAAGTGAGGGAACGACATGTCCCTGCAGGAAGAACTGACGGCGGTGCGCCGCTGCCTCGACGACCTGGTCCGCACGGTCGGACGCCTGGAGCAGAGCCTCGCGCAGCTTCCCGAGGACCGACTCGGGCACGAGCCGGCCGGCCGCGTCGACCTGGTCACCATCCCCGACACCCCGTACGACAGCGCCCTGTGGACGGACTCGGACGACGAGGGCCTCGGCCTGCGCGACAGGCACGCTCCGTAGGAACCCCTATCCGGGAGACCCCTTGGCCACCGGCACAGAACCCCCTCGCGCCCCCTCCCCGCCGGTCCGCGGCACGGGCGCCTTCGCACTCACGGGCGTCCGCTCCCCCGGCCGCGCCGCGGTCGCCGCCCGCCACCTGCGCACCGACCGCTGGTGGCTCCAGCCCGCGGGGACGGCGGCCGGCCTGCTCGCCTTCGTCGCGTACTCCGTGTGGCGCGCGTTCGCCAACGGCGACTACTACGCGGCGCCCTACGTGTCGCCGTTCTACTCGCCCTGCGTCGCGCACGACTGCGTGCCCATGAAGGGCGGCGCCGACTGGGACGTGTTCGGCAGCTGGTGGGGCCTGTCCCCCGCACTGCTCGTGCTGATCTTCCCGCTCGGCTTCCGGCTGACCTGCTACTACTACCGCAAGGCCTACTACAGGGGCTTCTGGGCCTCGCCGCCCGCGTGCGCCGTCGCCGAGCCGCACGCGAAGTACACGGGCGAGACGCGCCTGCCGCTGATCCTGCAGAACGTCCACCGGTACTTCTTCTACTTCGCGCTGCTGGTCGCCGGCGTCCTCACGTACGACACCGTGCTCTCCTTCCGCGACGCGGACGGAGTCTGGGGCCACATGGGACTCGGCTCGCTGGTCTTCGTCGCCAACATCGCGCTGATCTGGGCGTACACCCTCTCCTGCCACTCGTGCCGCCATCTGATCGGAGGCCGGCTGAGGCACTTCTCCAAGCACCCCGTCCGCTACCGGCTGTGGGGCTGGGTGGGGAAGCTGAACGCGCGCCACGCGCAGCTCGCCTGGGCGTCGCTGGTGAGCGTGGCGGCCGCCGACTTCTACGTCTACCTCGTCGCGTCCGGCGTCTTCGACGACCCGCGTTTCTTCTAGACGAAAGCCCCCTACAGGAGAGCCACCAGACATGACACAACCGGAACGCTCGCGGTGGGACGTCGTGGTCGTCGGCGCGGGCGGCGCCGGTCTGCGGGCCGCGATCGCCGCGCGCGAGAGCGGCGCCCGTACGGCCGTGATCTGCAAGTCGCTGTTCGGCAAGGCCCACACGGTGATGGCCGAGGGCGGCATCGCCGCTTCCATGGGGAACGTGAACGCAGGAGACAACTGGCAGGTCCACTTCCGCGACACCATGCGCGGCGGCAAGTTCCTCAACCAGTGGCGGATGGCGGAGCTGCACGCCAAGGAGGCGCCCGAGCGGGTGTGGGAGCTGGAGACGTGGGGGGCTCTGTTCGACCGCACGCCCGACGGCCGCATCTCCCAGCGCAACTTCGGCGGCCACCAGTTTCCGCGCCTCGCGCACGTCGGCGACCGAACGGGCCTGGAACTGATCCGCACGCTCCAGCAGAAGATCGTCGCGCTGCAGCAGGAGGACTTCCGGGAGACCGGCGCGTACGAGTCGCGCCTGCGGGTCTTCCAGGAGTGCACGGCCACCCGCGTGCTCAAGGACGGCGACCGGGTGTCGGGCGCCTTCTGCTACGCGCGCGACTCCGGTGACTTCTTCGTGCTCGAAGCTCCGTCCGTCGTCCTCGCGACGGGCGGCATCGGCAAGTCGTTCAAGGTCACCTCGAACTCGTGGGAGTACACGGGCGACGGCCACGCGCTGGCGCTGCTCGCCGGGGCGCCGCTGATCAACATGGAGTTCGTGCAGTTCCACCCGACCGGCATGATCTGGCCGCCGTCCGTGAAGGGCCTGCTGGTCACCGAGTCCGTCAGGGGCGACGGCGGGGTCCTGCGCAACACCGAGGGCAAGCGGTTCATGTTCGACTACGTCCCCGACGTCTTCAAGGAGCAGTACGCGGAGTCCGAGGAGGAGGGCGACCGCTGGTACGACGACCCCGACACCAACCGCAGGCCGCCTGAGCTGCTGCCGCGCGACGAGGTCGCCCGCGCCATCAACTCGGAGGTGAAGGCGGGGCGCGGATCGCCGCACGGCGGCGTGTTCCTCGACGTGTCGACGCGGATGTCGCCCGAGGTGATCAAGCGCAGGCTGCCCTCGATGTACCACCAGTTCAAGGAGCTGGCGGACGTCGACATCACGGCGGAGGCCATGGAGGTCGGGCCGACGTGCCACTACGTGATGGGCGGGGTGGCCGTCGACTCGGACTCGGCGGCGGCGCTCGGCGTGCCCGGCCTCTTCGCGGCGGGCGAGGTCGCCGGCGGTATGCACGGCTCCAACAGGCTCGGCGGCAACTCCCTGTCCGACCTGCTGGTGTTCGGCCGCAGGGCCGGGGCGCACGCCGCCGCGTACGCCGGCTCGCTCACGGCGCGCCCCGCCGTCGACGACGTCCAGGTGGACGAGGCGGCCGCCGAGGCGCTGCGGCCCTTCAGCGCGGAGGACGGCACGGGGCCCGCATCCGCGCCCGCACCCGTGCCCGTGCCTGTGCCCGTGCCGGACGAGCCGGGGGCGGGCACCCCGCCGGCGGAGAGCCCCTACACGCTCCACCAGGAGCTCCAGCAGACGATGAACGACCTCGTCGGCATCATCAGGCGCGCGGAGGAGATGGAGGAGGCCCTGGTCAGACTGGGCGAGCTGCGGGCGAGGGCGCGCCGCGCAGGGGTGGCGGGGAACCGCCGGTTCAACCCCGGCTGGCACCTCGCGCTCGACCTGCGCAACATGCTGCTCGTCGGGGAGTGCGTGGCGCGTGCCGCGCTGGAGCGCACGGAGAGCAGGGGCGGGCACACCCGCGAGGACTGGCCGTCGATGGAGGCGGCCTGGCGCCGCGTCAACCTGCACTGCGCGCTCGCCGATCCGGCGGGCACGCTCGCGGCCGCCGATCAGGAGCGCGGCCAGATCGCGCTGACCCGGCGGGAGACGCCGCCGGTCCGTCCCGACCTGCTCGCCCTGTTCGAGAAGGAGGAGCTGGTCAAGTACCTCGCCGAAGAGGAGTTCCACGAGTGAGCACGAGCACGGGAGCGGCCGCGTCCGCCACCTCGTACGAGGCCCGCTTCCGGGTCTGGCGCGGCGACGCGGACGGCGGCGGCCTGCACGACTTCCGCGTCGAGGTGAACGACGGCGAGGTGGTCCTCGACATCATCCACCGCATCCAGGCCACCCAGGCGCCGGACCTCGCCGTCCGCTGGAACTGCAAGGCGGGCAAGTGCGGGTCGTGCAGCGCGGAGGTCAACGGCAGGCCGCGGCTGATGTGCATGACGCGCATGACGGACTTCGCTCGCGACGAGACGCTCACGGTGACGCCGCTGCGGGCGTTCCCCGTCCTGCGCGACCTGGTCACGGACGTGTCGTTCAACTACGAGAAGGCCCGCGAGGTGCCCGGCTTCGTGCCGCCCCCGGGGGTCGCGGCGGGCGAGTACCGGATGGCCCAGGCCGACGTGGACCGGTCGCAGGAGTTCCGCAAGTGCATCGAGTGCTACCTGTGCCAGAACACCTGCCACGTCGTACGCGACCACGAGGAGAACAAGACCGCGTTCGCCGGGCCGCGCTTCCTGATGCGGGTGGCGGAGCTGGACATGCACCCGCTGGACGCGGCGGGCCGGGCGGGACTCGACCGCAGTCGCACGGCGCAGGAGGAGCACGGGCTCGGCTACTGCAACATCACCAAGTGCTGCACGGACGTCTGCCCGGAGGGCATCAAGATCACCGACAACGCCCTGATCCCGCTCAAGGAGCGTGCGGCCGACCGCAAGTACGACCCGCTGGTCTGGCTCGGCTCCAAAATCCGCCGCCGCGGGGCCGGTTCCGGCCCCGGCGCCTGACGCGCCGGGCCCGCGCCACGAGCCGGGGGCCGCGCCCCAACGGGCTGCCTACGGCGCTACCACCACCCGCGCCACGCACTTACAGGCGACAGCGCGGTTACAGCGGGGCCCCGGCCCGCCCGGGCGCGGCCGGCGGCGACACTGCCGCGAGCGTGCGGCAGGAGCCACGGGTGGTGGCGCGCAGGGCGGAGGCCCTATGGGGCCGGTCGCGGCCAGGGCCCGCGCCCCGGTGGGCGCGGGCCCAAAACCCGGCCTTGCGCGGCAGCGCGACGCTCAGCCGAGGAGCTTGATGATCGCGTCGGTGGTGTCCGTCTCGCCGAGGCGCGGGAAGATCCGCTCCACGGCGTTGCGGTGCGTCTCCGCGTCCATGTCCGTGACGGCGTCCGTCGCGACGGTCACGTTGTAGCCGTGCTCGTACGCGGAGCGCGCGGTGTTCTCGACGCCGATGCTGGTGGCGATGCCGGTCAGCACGACCTGCGTGACTCCGTGGCGGCGCAGCTGGAGGTCCAGGTCGGTGCCGTGGAACGCGCCCCAGACCTGCTTGGTGACGACGATGTCGCCGTCCTGCCTGCCGAGCCCCTCGGCGAGGTCGGCCCAGTCGGCCGGCGGACGGCCGCCGGAGGACGCGTTCTCGGTGCGTCCCGGCGCGCCGCCGGTAACGCGCACGAGCACGACCGGCAGGCCCTTGGCGCGGAAGGCCGCGGCCAGGCGGGCGGAACGCTCGACGACGTCGTCGGCGCTGTGGACGGTGGGCAGCGAGACGATGCCCTTCTGCAGGTCGACGACGACCAGGGCGGTCTTCGGGTCGAGTGTGGTGGCGGTCATGGCGCTCTTCTCCTTGAACAATGGTGGGCAGGCGATGTGGGGGTACGTGCGCGTCCCTCACGTGCGGGCGCCGCCGCGCAGCGCCCGGTCGGTGAGGGTCACGACGATCAGGAGCACCCCGAGGCAGGCCGACACGGCGGCCATGAGGTGCAGACCGCCGTCGCCGGCCTGCCGGCCGTAGGCGAGGGCGATCAGGCTGGAAGCGGCGATGGCGCCGATGTACTGCGCGGTGCGCTGCAGCCCGGCCGCGGAGCCGATGCTGCCGGGCGGCGAGTACGACTGGACGGCCGCCTGGTTGCTGGTGCCGATGAGGCCCTGCGGTATGCCGAAGCACGCGCCCGCCACGAGCAGCAGGATCAGCGGCGTGCCGCTCCCGACGAAGACCAGCAGGCTCGCGCCGCCGAGGAGCAGGACGGCGGCCAGGGCGAGCGGGCCGCGTATGCCCTTCGTACGCGCCCCGAGCAGCGAGCAGACCAGCGCCGTAAGGGACATGGGCAGCATCACCAGGCCGGTCGTGGCGGCCGTGAAGCCGCGCCCGTCCTCGAGCCACTGGGTGAACCCGTACATCACGCAGTAGATCAGCAGGTAGCTGATGCCGTGCCTGAGGTACGTGCGGGTGAGCGCGCCGTTGCGCGCGAGCGTCCTGAGGTCGATGAAGGGCTGCCTCGCGCGCAGCTGCCAGCGCGCGAGGACCAGCGAGACGGCGGCGAACGGCGCGAGGAGCCACCAGATCGGGTGGCCGAGGTCGAGCAGGAAGAACGCGAGGAGGGTCAGCGCCGTCGTGAACAGGCCGATGCCCAGCGGGTCGACGGAGCGCCACACGGAGCTCTGCGCGGCCGCGGCGGGGTCGGCGGCCCGCGCCTCGGCGCGCGCGGCGCCCGTGACGTCCTTCGGCACGAAGAACAGCGCGAGGACGAACGCGGCCAGCGCGACGGGCAGGTTGACGGCGAAGATGGCGCGCCAGCCGAAGAACCCGACGAGCACACCGCCGAGCGTGGGGCCGACGGCCGCGCTGCCGAGCCCCGCGAACGACAGCCGGGCGAGCACGGGACGCGGCGGCGTCCGGCCGACCCTGCGCCCCTCGTCGCGCAGCACGGACATGGCGGCCGGGTAGGCGGCCGAGGTGCCGATGCCGAGCAGCAGACGGGACACGAGCAGCCACAGGAACGACGGCGCGAGCGTGCCGACGAGGCCGGAGGCGAGGACGACGAGCAGGCCGCCGAGGAAGACGCGGCGCGGTCCGAGCGAGTCGGCGAGCTTGCCGAGCACGGGCTGGGCCACGGCGCTCGCGAGGTAGAGGACGGAGATCAGCCACGCCGTGTCGGCCGCGCCGACGCCGAAGTCGTGCCCGATCGACACCAGCGCGGTGGAGATCATGGTGGTGTTCAGCGGATTGAGCAGCGAACCCATCAGCAGGGGCAGTGTCAGGCGCCCGGGAAAACCCTTCGACACCTTGTCCGCCTCCGCCGGCCTGGCCGCCTTCTCCGTGCCGGTGGTGCTCACGTGCGAAGTGCTCACTTCTCGGTCAGCCGCCGCAGGAGGCGCGCGGCCTCGGCGAGCGTGCGGCGCTCTTCCGCGTCGAGTTCTTCGGCGATCACCTTTGACAGCCAGGTCTGCTTCGCGGCGCGCACGCCCGCGAGTACGGTGCGCCCGTGGTCCGTGACGGACACGACGGACTGCCTGCCGTCGGCGGGGTCCGGGCTCCGCCGGACCAGGCCGTGCTCCTCCAGCGCGCCCAGGGTCAGCCGCATCGACTGCGGCCTGACGTGCTCGGCGCGCGCGAGTGCGGCCGTCGTGGCAGGACCGTCGTCGGCCAGGCGCACCAGCACGGAGCGCTGCGAGGGGGTGAGGCCCGTGCCGGGCGCCGTCGACCTCAGGCGCCGGGAGAGCAGGCCGGCCATCGTGGCGACGTCGGCCGCGACCTCCTCGGGCGTGGGGTCCTGCGGGCGTTCGGGCATGCGTCCAGGGTAGGAAAACGACAGGCAACCTTGCAAGTTTTCCTGTCGTTCCCTGCGTCACTCCCGCTGGGCCACCGCAGTCCCGCTTCAGTTCCGCTTCAGTCCTGAGCCGCGCCCCAGCCCTTGCGGTACGCGGCCCAGTCGCTGTCCGTGGCCGCGAAGTCGACGTACAGCCCCACGCCGAACCGCTTGCGGTGCACGTCGTTCCTGCCGAGCGCGAGCCGCACGCCGTGGATGGCGGCCGCGGGCGTCTCCGCGTATCCGTGGTGGCTCATGTCCTCCTCGCGGTAGAAGGGCAGCCCCATGAGCAGTTCCGTTGTCCTGGGCGTGGCCGCCAGCGCGAGCGCGGTCTGCTGCGCGACGTACCCGCCGTACAGCGACTCGAGCGGCATCGCGGTGTCGTACGACATGACCGCGACCTGGTCGACACGGCGCGCGACCTGCCCGAAGTAGGCCTGCGACCACCACTTGGGGTGCCCGGTCAGCGCGCCTGCCGCCGCGTGCAGCGACGGCAGCGGGTCGATCTGGGCGGCGGCCACCGAGAGCGGCACGCCCCTTGCCCCGGTCAGCGCGTGCAGGCGGTCGAGCAGGTGCAGGAAGTCCTGGTCGCCCGAGTGCAGCGGCTCCAGGTCGAAGTGGACGCCGTCGAACCCGGCGTCGAGCACCTGCCGTGCGGAGGCGACCACGGCGTCGCGGGTCGCCGCGCCGGCCAGCCGCAGGCCTTCGGGCGACTCGGTGGCGAGCACGTCGCCGAGCCACGCGTCCACGCGGACGCCCGGCATGGTGCGGTGGACGGCCGCGATCAGCCGCGCGGCGGCGGGGTAGCGCCCCTCGGGCAGGGTTCCGTCGTGCTCCAGCGGGCCGGCGTGCACGTACAGGTCCTTGATGCCGGTGGACTTGACGCGGCGGGCGAACGCGGCCAGGTCGGCGTCGTCCTTGCGGCCGTCGACCCAGGCGTGCCCCATCCACACGGCGTCCATGCCGCGGGTGCGGGTGCCGTCCTCGATGTCGCCCGTGTACGCGACGCGCAGGGCGACGGCGGCCGCGAGCACGGGCACGACGACGATCAGGGCGACGGCGATCGCGATCCGCCTCGGCCATCCGGCGCGCGGCCCCCGCCGGGCCCACGTCCACCAGGCGCGGCCGCGCCGCCCCTCCGACGGCCCCGGCACCGGCCCCGACCCGTCACGCGCACGCTCGGACAACGCGAACCCCTCCCCAGGCGCGGCCCCCCGGCCGCGGAGGGATCAGGGTACGAGGGAGGACGCCGTGACCTGCGGGGCCGCCGGCAACCGTTTCGGTATCAGGACATGCGCCATCAGGACATGCGCCACCCGGACATACGTCAGAACATGGAGAGCAGCTGCTCGACGGTCGGCTCCGCGGCGCTCGCGCTGCCCGGCAGGGCAAGCTCGAACCAGACCGTCTTGCCGCGCGGCGTCCTGCGCGAGCCCCAGGCGGAGCTGAGCATGCCGACCAGTTGCAGGCCGCGGCCGCCCTCGTCGGTGTCGCGCGCGCGGCGGCGGCGCGGCTGGACGAGGCCCGCGTCCCACACCTCGCACACGAGGGTGCGGTCGCGCAGCAGGCGGAGTCTGATCTCGCCCTCGCCGTACCGCATCGCGTTCGTGACGAGCTCGCTCACGAGCAACTCGACCGTGTCCACCAGCGGTTCGAGGTCCCAGGCGATGAGCTGGGCGCGCGCGTACTCGCGTGCCCTGCCGACCGAGCGCGGCTCGCGGGGCATGCGCCAGTCCCCGACCGCGTCCGCGGGCAGCCCCTGGATACGCGCCATCAGCAGGGCGATGTCGTCCTGGCCGTGGCTCGTCTCCAGCGTCGACAGGACATGGTCGGCGACGTCCTCAAGCGGGCGTTCCGCGTGCGCGAGCGAGGCGCGGAAGGCGCCGAGGCCCTCCTCCAGCGTCTGGTCGCGCGACTCGACGAGGCCGTCGGTGTACAGCGCGAGCAGGGAGTTCTCCGACAGCTCCACCTCGACCTGCTCGAACGGCTCGCCGCCCACCCCGAGGGGCACGCCGGGCGGCACGTCGAGCAGCAGCGCCTTCTCACCGGGCTCGACGAGCACGGGCGGCGGATGGCCGGCGTTGGCGAACGTGCAGCGCCGGGTGACCGGGTCGTAGACGGCGTAGACGCACGTGGCGAGGTAGACCTCGGCGAGGTCGGCGTCCCTCGCCTTGTGCGCCACGCGTGATGCCTGCTGCGCCCCGTTGGGCGTGCCGAGGCCGCTCGCGATCTCGTCGAGGGCGCCGAGCACCTCTGCGGGCTCCAGGTCGAGCAGCGCGAGCGTTCGCACGGCCGTGCGCAATTCGCCCATGGCGACGGCGGCGCGCAGGCCGCGGCCCATCACGTCGCCCACGACGAGGGCGGTTCTGTGGCCCGGCAGTTCGATGACGTCGAACCAGTCGCCGCCGACCTCCGTCGCCGCGTTGCCCGGCAGGTAGCGGCAGGCGATGTCGAGGCCCGCGGCCTCGGGGTCGCCGGGCGGCAGCAGGCTGCGCTGGAGGATCAGGGCGCGCTCGTGCTCGCGCCGGTACAGGCGCGCGTTGTCGATGCAGACGGCGGCGCGTGCCGCGAGCTCGACGGCGAGCGCGCGGTCCCGGTCGCCGAACGGCTCGCTGCCCTTGGCCCGCGCGAACTGGACGAGCCCGACGACCGTGTCGTGCGCGACCATCGGCACGGCGAGCGTGGACTGCAGGAGGCTGCCCTGGCCGCCCGGTATCGACTGCACCTGCGCGCTGCGCAGGGCGACGGCGCTGTGCGAGCCGAACGGGAACCGGTGCACGGCTCCCACCTCGGGCGAGACGTACCCGTCGTGCGGGTCGCCGGGGCCCGAGAGCGGCCCGTCGGAGACGGCGCTCGCGAAGGCGACGCGCCGCAGCCGCGCCGTGCCGCCGCCGGACTCGTCCGCCGAGGCGGCCCACCGGCCGGGCGGCGCCTCCTCGCCCGTCAGCAGGGACTGGTACAGGTCGACGGAGGCGAGGTCGCAGAAGTTGGGCACGGCCACGCCGAGCAGCTCGCGCGCGGTGGTCTCCAGGTCGAGCGAGTTGCCGATGCGCGCGCTCGCCTCGTTGAGCAGGGCGAGGTTGCGGCGGGTGCTGGCGGCCTCGTGGGCGGCGATGTGGCGCTGCGTGACATCCGTGGCGACGGCGGCGACGCCCAGCGTGCGGCCCGAGCCGACGCCCACGCCGACCCGGTACAGGTTGAGCGACCAGTGCCTGCGCTCGCCGCCGCACGGGGTGACGCCGTTCAGCTTGAACTCGACGACCGGGTCGCCCGTGTCGAGCACGCGGCGCAGGGCCGCGTCGAGCCGGTCGGCCTCGCCGGTGGAGAGGTAGTCGGACGCCGACCTGCCACGGTGGTCGCTCGCGCTGCCGCCGAAGACGGTGGCGAAGCGCTCGTTGACACGTCGCACCGTCAGGTTCGTGCTGAAGAGAATGAAGCCGAACGGAGATTGGCCGAATATCGCCTGCGACGAGGCGAGGTCGGTCTCGATCCGGCGCAGTGCGCGCACGTCCACGACGATGCAGACGGCGCCGCGCTCACCCTGGTCGGTCTCACTGGGCATCACATAGACCTCGGCCAGCCCGTGGCCGCGCCGCCCGCCGTCCCTGCGGGGGCCCCCGCCCGCGTCCCCGGTGGCGTCGCCGCTCGGGTCCTCGCCCGTGTCCGCTCCCGGCGGCAGCAGGTACGGGACGAGCCCCGTCCACTCGTTGCCGTCGAGGATCTCGCTGAGTTTGCGGTAGCCCTTGGCACGGAACTCCGGCGGTACGAAGACCCCCAGCGGGTCCTTGCCCCTGACATCGCGGGCCGAGAGCCCGAACAGCTCGGCCGCGCGGCTGCTCCACTGGTCGATGAGGCCGTCGGGCCCGATCGAGAAGGACGCCACCTTGACATAGTCGTAGAGGGAGCCCTGCGGGCTGCTCTGCCACACGACGTCGTCGCCCGTCGCCTCTGGCGCCTCTGGTGTCTCGCTCACGCGACCGTCCCCTCCAGCTCACGCACCGGACCGGCCATGCCCCGCAGTATCCAGCACCACGGGCCTGACTGACACGGCGTTCACGATCACAGCAAGGTCTCGTTCTCTCCGGACCTGCTCGAAAACCCGCCGCGACCGTCGTCCCTTGTGACTTCTAACCATGGAGAGGCAGCTCGAACCACACGGTCTTACCTGTCTTACCGCGCCTCGTGCCCCAGCGACGGGCGGAACTGGCCACGAGCTGCAAGCCGCGGCCGCGTTCGTCCTCGGGCCCCGGCGCGCGCTGCACCACGGGGGCGCCCGGCACCTGGTCGGAGACCTCCACCAGCAGAACGCTCTCGCGGTCGGAGAGCGCACGGATCTCCAGGCGCATGCCGATGGGTCCCGGCGCGTACGTCAGCGAGTTGGTGACCAGCTCGCTGACCAGCAGCATGGCCGCATCCTCCACGCTCGGCGAGAGCCGCCAGGCGCGCAAGGTGTCCCGCACGTCATGGCGGGCGACGCGCACGGCACCGGGCTCGGAGGGCAGGATCCACTCGGCGGACTCGTCCTCGGTGTCGATCAACCCGACCACTTCCCACAGCACCTGACGCCCCCCGCTGTCTCGATCGTTTCGGGGATCATTCTGCCCATACCCGAAATTAGCCGTAAACTACCGCCTGAAGTCGCGCGGGACGGAACGAGCACCGTACCGACAGCGCCGAGAAGTCGCCACATCCCTGATATGCGTTATGCCCGAACGGCCGTCCCATACGCCGCAGGACACGGTCGGGCAGGGGCGCGTGTGATGGCCGAAGGGGGCGCACGGGGGCTCGAACAGGCATCGGGTTTGCCGGAGACGCATGTTGCCCGCCGGTGCGGCAGTGCCGAACCGGCCCAGGTGAACGCTCACGCGCGCGTGCCGTCTTCGCGGGCGAGTACGGGCCCAAGGGTGTCGAGCGCCGCGAGGACGGCGGGGCGGTCCGCGTCCAGCCAGTCGACGTCCGCGACCGCCTCGGCCGCCGTGACCCAGCGCAGCGCGTCATGGTCCTGCAGCGGGCGCGCCGTGCCCGACACCACCCGCGCCGTCCAGACCCGCAGCTCGTAGCCCCGCCCGAGCGGCCATGCACCGGGCACGCGCGCGACGGGCGCCGCCTCGATTCCCAGCTCCTCGCGCAACTCCCGCACCAGCGCTGCCTCGGCGCTCTCGCCCGGCTCCACCTTGCCGCCGGGCAGCTCCCAGCGGCCGGCCAGCTCAGGGGGCGCGCTGCGGCGCGCCGCGAGCAGCCGGCCGTCGTCGTGCACGGCGCCCGCGACGACGACCCGGGCCCCGGTCTCCCGCTCCGTCATGCGCGGGAGCCTACAAGCCGACGCGCCGGTACCTACGGCGCGCCCTGCTCCACCCGCTCCGCGTGATGAGCGTGGCCCGCGTGCTGCGCCCGGCCCGCGTCCCCCGCGTGCTCGACGCAGTACAGCGTCCCCTCCTCGCGGCCGTCCAGGCTCTCCGCCAGGCGCTGCGCCTCGTCCCGCGTGGCGTACCAGGCGACGCGGTAGCGGTTGCCGTTGCCGTCCTCGCGCACCACCTGCCAGGGCAGCGCCGTCCCCCCTTCGGTCACGGCCGCACCCCCGGCCGTCTCGCCCCTGCGCCTGTCGCGTCTCCCCGAAAAACCCCTGTGCGCATATGCCAGAGCGTACGCCCGGGCCTTACGCACCGGAGGCGGTGTTACACGAAGAGGCAACTTCCGGCCAACAATCCGCCGAAAAGCGCGGGCGCGTGAGCCTCGTACGCGCCCCTCGGCACACCCCCTGGTGCGCCCCCGTGCGCCGTGGGGCACTGCCGCGTACCCGTCCCGCTCCGGCCGCTCCGGCTACCCCGGCTGCCCCGGCTGCCCCGGCTGCCCCGGCGGGCTACTTCACGGCCAGGTGGTAGGCGATCCTGAACCGGTCCGCCGGCACGACCACGTCCGCCGTCTCGACCGGCCGCCCGGACGCGTAGTACGTGCGCTCAAGGACCATCACCACATGCCCCGGAACCCCGCCGAGCGCGAGCAGTTCCTCCGCGAGGCCCGGGCGCGCGCCGACCTCCTCGTGGACGTTGTCGACGACGACGTCGATCGCGGCCATGCGCTCGACCACCCCGCACCCGCCGAGCGGGCCCTCCTCGGGCAGCATGACGGGCGTGCGCCCGGTCACGGCGAGCGGCTCCCACGAGGTGGACAGCATCATCGGCTCGCCGCCGTCCCTGAACACGTAGCGCGTGCGCATCACCCGGTCGCCCGCGGCGATCCGCAGCCTGGCCGCGACCTCGGGCGAGGCGTCCTCCTGCTCGCTGTGCGACTCCCAGGTGCCGTGCGCGCTCTCGTCCGCCTGCTCCTGCCTGAAGGGGCTCGCGCCGCCCGCGGGCAGGTAGCCGGAGCGCGCGATGAGGCGCGGCACCGGCCGCTCGCGCACGTACGTGCCGGACCCCGAGCGTCCCTCGACCAGTCCTTCCGCCATCAGGACCTTGCGCGCCTCCAGGGCGACCGTGTCGGAGACGCCGTACTCGGAGCGGATGCGTGCCTGCGAGGGGAGCCGGGTGTGCGGCGGCAGTACCCCGTCGACGATCTTCTGCCGGAGATCGCCCGCGACGCGCAGATAGGCCGGCTGCTCACCGAACGCCACGTGCCCTCCCTCAGAGTTGACAGTCAGCTACAGAGTGGCAACCCGTGATCGAGAGCCGCAAGCATGGGCCATGGTTTCACCCGAAGTGATGCATTGCTGGCCGGGCGCGCATGAAATCCCCCGGGGCCAGAATGAACGTCCCGGCGGCGGAAGGGGAGACGGTTGCCGCACGAAGAGGGCCATCGGGAACGCCAGGATCCGCACGCGCGTGGCCACACGGCGCGAGGCCTCGCGGCGGACGGCGTCGCGGCGGAGGGCGTCGCGGCGGAGGGCGTCGCGGCGGACGGCATCGCGGCGGAGGGCGTCGCGTCCCTCACCGCCCGCTGGGCGGCGCGGCTGGACGCCGAGCACGACACCGTGTTCTCAGCGGTGGGAGTCTGGCCGCTGCTCGCGCTGCTCGCGGAGGTGGCCGACGGCCCCGCACGGCGCGAGCTGGAGGGCGTACTCGGCGCGCCGCCCCAGGACGCCGCGGCGGCGGCACGTTCGCTGCTCGCCGAACTGCCCGCGGCGGACGGCCTGAACGCCGCGCTGGGGCTCTGGACGCGGCGCACGCTCCCCCTCGACGCGGCGTGGCTCGCGACGCTGCCCGAGGGCTGCCACGCCCTGCTGTCGGGCGACGCCGGGGCCGACCGCGCGGCGCTCGACGCGTGGGCGTCGCGGCAGACCGGCGGCCTGATCGACCGGATGCCGGTCGAGTTCGACGCGTCGACCCTGCTCGTTCTCGCGAGCGCGCTCTCGCTGACGACGGAGTGGACGCACCCGTTCCAGGACTACGACACGCACAACCCCGCCAGGGGCCCGTGGGCAGGGGCCGGCCTGCGGATGCTGACGCGCAGGACGGCGGGCATCGACACGGCGGCCGTGGCGCAGGCACCGGCCGGGCCGGTCACGATCGTGCGGGTCGAGGGCCGGGGCGGCATCGACGTCCACCTCCTGCTCGGCGGCCCCGGCATGGGCCCCGGCGAGGTCATCGGCGCGTGGACCGACGTCCTGACGGGCCGTCGCGGGGCGACGCCCGCCGAGGAGCTCCCGTACGGGGACGACGTGGCGCCGGGCCTCGCGAAGGACGAGTTCGAGGGCGCGTTCCCGGCCTCGCGGATGCTGTCGCTGCGAACGCCGCCGTTCCGCCTCACCGCCGACCACGACCTGCTGCGCACGCCGGACGTGTTCGGCCTGGCGGCGGCCACGGGCGGTGGGCGCGGCCACTTCCCCGGCATCGGCGCGTTCGAGCTGTCGATCCAGTCGGCAGCGCAGGCGGCGATGGCGGAGTTCGGCCCGGTGGGCTTCAAGGCGGCCGCGGTGACGGCGATCGGGATGCGGGCGGCGGCGATCGTGTCCCGCGGAGAGCGGCCGACGCGGGTCACGGCGACGCTCGACCGCCCGTTCGGCTTCGCCGCCGTCCAGCGGTCCACGGGCCTGTGCCTGGCCACTGGCTGGGTGGCGAAGCCCCGGACGCGCGCGTAGGGCGAGCCCGCGCACGGCGCTCGTCCAAATCCCGTCGTCGTTCGCATTGGCGATCTTGCGCGAGAGCGCTCGCAGGAGATAGACCGGGAGATAGATGGCGCATACACAGACAGCCGTCTCCCCCGGCCGTGCCCGCACAGGCACGGCCCTTCCCGACAGACCCCCCACACAGAGCGGAAGTACCCATGTGCGGCATTACGGGATGGCTCTCCTACGACCGTGACCTGCGCGACCCGGCGTCCGCCGGCACCGTCGACGCGATGACCGAGACGATGTCCTGCCGCGGCCCCGACGACTCCGGCACCTGGACCTCGGGCCCCGCGGCACTCGGCCACCGCAGGCTGGCGATCATCGACCTGCCCGGCGGGCGGCAGCCCATGACCCTGGACACCCCCGACGGCACCCTCGCGATGGTGTACTCGGGCGAGACCTACAACTTCACCGAACTGCGCGAGGAACTGGCCTCACGCGGCCACCGGTTCACCACCGACTCGGACACCGAGGTCGTGCTGCACGGCTACCTGGAGTGGGGCGAGGCCGTCGCCGAGCGGCTCAACGGCATGTACGCCTTCGCCATCTGGGACCAGCGCACCGAGCGGCTCGTCATGATCCGGGACCGGATGGGGATCAAGCCGTTCTACTACTACCCCACCGCCGACGGCGTGCTGTTCGGCTCCGAGCCGAAGGCGATTCTCGCCAACCCGCTCGCCGCGCGCCGCGTCACGCTCGACGGCTTCCGCGAGGTCTTCGCGTTCGTGAAGACGCCGGGGCACGCGATCTGGGACGGCATGCGCGAGGTGGAGCCCGGCACGATCGTCACCGTCGACCGGGGCGGGCTGCGCACGCACACGTACTGGTCGCTGCGGACCCGTCCGCACACGGACGACCGCGACGCGAGCATCGCGCACGTGCGGGAGTTGCTTGAGGACATCGTGCGCCGCCAGCTCGTCGCGGACGTGCCGCGCTGCGTGCTGCTCTCCGGCGGCCTCGACTCGTCGGCGCTGACGGCGCTGGCCGCGCGGCAGCTCGCGGCGGCCGGCGGCGAGTCGGTGAACAGCTTCGCCGTCGACTTCGTCGGGCAGACGGAGAACTTCGTCGCCGACGACTTCCGGCCGACCCCGGACGCGCCGTTCGTCCACGACGTGGCGCGCGAGTCCCGCACGAACCACAAGGACATCGTCCTCGACTCCCACACCCTCGCCGACCCGGAGGTGCGGGCGCGCGTCATCCGCGCGCGTGACATGCCGGTCGGGCTCGGCGACATGGACTCGTCGCTCTACTCGCTGTTCAAGGCGATCAGGCAGCACTCGACGGTCGCGCTGAGCGGCGAGTCGGCCGACGAGGTCTTCGGCGGCTACCGGCAGTTCTTCGACGAGGAGGCGCGCAAGGGCGGGATGTTCCCCTGGCACGCGGAGTTCGCCCGCATGCGCGCCGCACGCGCAGGACACGGCGCCCCCGGGGGCGGCGGCGGCCCCCTCGGCATCCTGCGCCCCGAGGTGACGGCGCCGATCGACCTCGGATCGTACGTGGGCGACAGCTACGCGTCCGCCGTGACGGACATCGAACGGCTGGCAGGGGAGAGCGACTTCGAGTACCGGATGCGGGTGATCTGCTACCTGCACCTGACCCGGTTCGTGCGCGTCCTGCTCGACCGCAAGGACCGGATGAGCATGGCCGTCGGCCTTGAGGTGCGCGTCCCGTTCTGCGACCACCGCCTGGTGGAGTACGTCTACAACACGCCGTGGTCGCTCAAGTCGTTCGACGGCCGCGAGAAGAGCCTGCTGCGCGAGGCGACGGCGGACGTGCTGCCGCGCTCGGTGTACGACAGGGTCAAGAGCCCGTACCCGTCGACGCAGGACCCGAAGTACGCCCTGGCGCTCCAGCACCACGTGAAGGACCTGCTGGCCAAGCCCTCGCACCGGGTCTTCGACCTGCTGGACCGCGCGGCGGTGGAACGCGCGGCGAACGAGGACGTGCAGGGCGCGGGCCAGTTCGCCAGGAACGGCCTGGAGCGTGCACTGGACCTGTCGATCTGGCTGGACATGTACAACCCGGAGCTCGTCCTGTCCTGAAGGGCGGGACTGGGGCCGCCCGCGCGTGCGTCAAGGGTGGGCGGCCCCGTACCGGCTACTTCCCCGTACCGACCGCGTGGACGACGATGCCGGGACCCTTGGTGTCCTGGTCGGGGTTGTCGACAGGGACGTTGATGGACGCACTCACGGTCTTGGAGTGTGTCTCGTTGGGGGGCGTGATGACCAGGGTGGTGAAGGTGTAGCCGCTGCCCCCGCTGTTGTTGTACGGGTAGTAGAGGACGAACTGGGTCGACTGCCCGGGCGCCAGCTTGACGGTGGGCAGTTCGCCCTTGCCGTAACGGGTGGCGCTGATGCCGGTGGTGTCGCCCTTGCCCTTGAGGTCCACGCCCGCGTAGCCGCGCATCGTGCAGGAAGAGGAGCCGCGGTTCTTGAGGTTGACGATCTCCATGCCTTCGCCCGATATGCCGTGCTGGGCGGTGATGGTGAGGTTGGAGGTCAGGCACATGCTCCCCCCGCTGCCGCTGCCGCTGCCGCCGCCGCCGCCGGAGGCGCCGCTGCCCTGACCGCTCGCGGTACCGGCTGCCGTCTCCGCGCCGGACGAGCTGCCGGACGAGGAGTCGGAGCCGGACGACGACGGGCTGGACGACGGGGTCGCACCGGAGCCATCGGACAGCGGCGTGCCGGAGGCACCGGACGCGGCGGAAGCCCCGGAGGCGCTGGAGGAGTCGGGGCCGCAGGCGGTCAGGGACAGCCCGGCGGCCGCGACGATGAGGGCGAGAGCCGAGAGCCTCTTGCTGCTGCGCATTGCTTCTCCGTAGGTCGAACGTCGGCCCACGTGGTGCGGACCCTTCGGTGTTGAGGGAGGCGCACGGGGCGGCGGCCAGTTGCGCACGGACTCCGACCGGTACACCCCCGTGACACGCCCGCAGCACTCCTGCCGAGCTCCGCGCGACGCGCGGCATCGCTGGGCCCGCGTGGCGCAAGCCCGTTCACCCGCCGCCGTGCACGGTCACACCGGCGATGACGGACGTGCCACGCGTGGCGCGCGGCCGGACGGTCCAGACGGCGGCGACCTGGTCGACGAGCAGCAGCCCACGCCCCGACTCCCCGTACGCCGCCGGGTGCGCGACGGCGGGTGTGACGGTACGGCCGGGCGCCGTCCCGGTGCCGGGGTCGGAGACGGCGAGCCAGTAGTGCCCCTCGGCAGGCCACAGGACGAGCTCGACGAGATCGCCCTCGCCGGCCCGCGCCCCGTGCCGCACGGCGTTGGTGACCAGCTCGGACGTCAACAGACCGAGCTCGTCACGCAGATCGGGCCGCAACGCGTACGGCAGCGCCTCGGCCACGGCGTGCCGGGCCCGCGGCACGGAGGACGGGTGGGCGGGGAACCGCCAGCAGGCGGGGATGCGAGGGATTTCGGGCATGGCGAACTCCATTGCGGTGGCGTGCGGTTGAGGTCGCCGGTGGCATGCCGCCCTGGTCGCGGACACACCCGCCCCAAGGCAGACGGGCACGCCCACGCGGTGCACTTCCGACGTCGCCGTATGTAGCGTTCTCGGTACTTACGGTAGAGCAGACACGTGGCAAATTAACCACGCCCTTCACGGGATTAGCCACTTCCTGGTGAACTGGTTGCCCGCAGAGCCCGTTGTCGCCTGACACAGAGGGACCGATATGCCACCCAGAACCGTCCTCACGCAACGTCAGAAGCGCCTGGGCAGCGAACTTCGTAAGATGCGCACGACAGCAGGCCTGTCCGCCGAGTACGCAGCCGGTCTCCTCGGCGTTGACCGAGGCAAGATCTCCAACATGGAGTCGGGGGTTCGCGGCATCAGCCGCGAGCGCCTCAAGACGCTTGCCTGCAACTGCGACGTCACCGACGAGAAGTACGTAGAGGCCTTGGCCGAGCTGGCCGAGCCCAACGCGGGCTGGTGGGAGCGTTATCGGGGCAGTCTGCCCCAAGGGCTGCTCGACATCTCCGAACTGGAAGCCGACGCGGTACGACTGCGGGGTGCGAACACCGTCCACGTGCCGGGCCTGCTGCAGACCTCCGAACTTGCCATGGCGATCTTCCGGTGCGCCGTCCCCGCATTGCCCGAACACGAAGTCGCACTTCGACTGGCGCTGCGAACAGAACGCCAACAGGTCATCACCGGAGACGAGGGGATCCCCTACGTGGCCGTTGTCCACGAGGCCGCCCTGAGGATGCAGTTCGGCGGACGTGATGTAGCGAGGACTCAGCTGCGGCACCTGCTGCAGGCCTCCGAGCGTGACAACGTCACACTGCTCGCGCTTCCCTTCGCACACGGCGCCTTCCCGGGCGCCGGGCAGACCGTCGTCTATGCCGAAGGGCGCGTACCACAGCTCGACACAGTGCAGGTGGACAGCTCCCACGGCCCTGCCTTCCTGCACGCCGAGGGCCAGTTGGCGAAATACCGCGCGCAACTTGACCTGTTGGAAGAGCTGGCGCTGTCACCTGAAAGCTCTCGTGACTTCATCCGCAAGATTGAGCAGCAGTTGTGAGGAGACCTCCAATGCCCGAGATCACCTGGGAAGACCCCTTCTGCGCCGAAGGAAGCTCCTGCTTCCAATTCGGCACGGACGCCGACGGCAACGCGTACATAGCCGTCAACGGCCAAGAAGACCACTACCTCACCGACACCACCGAAGCCCTCCGCGCCCTCATCATCGACATCAAGGCAGGCAAGGCCGACCACCTGCTGTAGCCAACTGGCCGCGCCGTCTCGCCGCCAACAGCAGCGAGACGGCGCGGCCGACACTCCACGGCAGGTCCGGTCCGGCACTATCACCAACCGCGCAGCCCGGAGCACCGAGGACGACCACGGCGCGCCTGAATGAACTCGACACCGGTCCCTGAGCGTGACAACTGCAGTCAGGGAAGCAGTGGCAGGATGCCCTCCCACTTCCGAAGGCGTGCATCGACGCTTTTATCGCGCAACGCTTTGGACAGGAGGACCGCCGCCGTCGCGAGGTTCCGGGCTATGCGCAGCCTTCGGATTTCGGCGATGTTCAGGTCACGCCAGTGGGACGCCAGCGCCCGGGCTTCGTCGACGGCGATTGGCACCTCCTCGAAGAGGAGTGCCAGCAGGTGAGCGGGACCGAGAAGGACGACCCCGTCCTTCGGCTCCACCCGCTCCAGCAGAAGTGCCGACAGGTTCAGCAGCCTCGTTGCCCTCTCCCGCCGATCCATGTCATCCACGGCCACCGATGCATCGAGCGCGTACACCAAGGCGGACGAGCACGTCTCCTAGGACACCCTGTCCGGTACGTCGGGCTCGATGGTCAGCCGGTGAGTAAGGATTTCCACCACGCCGCGCCATTGCTGGGGTCCAAGACTCGAGGGAGCCGGATTGCGGGCCGCCAAGACGCGGCAGAGCGTCGCGGTATCGAGCGATGCCAATTCCTTCACTTCGCACCTTAAAACTGTAGCCCTGCCGCGATAAATGCGGCTCTACCGATCTCCAAGCTCTCCAGCGAGGGCATGAAGTGACCACTGTGGTTGTTGCTGTCCAGCCCGAAATACCCATCCTTCGCCGATCCCGCAATGTCAGCTTCTCCCGCGGCCCTTACAGGCGCTCCGCCTGTAAGGACGGAATGTGCGATTTCCTGCGTACCGACAATCTTTGGGATGACGACCAAGCTGCCATCCTCGCGCACTGCCCATTTCACAGTACCGGCGTCGATGGCGCAAAGGACTGCGCATCACGCCGGACGCTGAGGACGTCCTAGCCGCTCCCCTCCGCGAAAAAGCGATTCCTCACCCCATCTTCGCTGTTTCAGCCTCTTTCACCCGATCTTTATGGAAGAAACTCAGCGCCCATGGGACGCCAAAGTCGAAACCAGTGAACTGCTCAGCCACTTGTCGACCTCCTCACCTACCGCCACTATGCGGTGTGCACGTAGTAGCCACGCGCATTCCTTTAGGCTCATTTGGGCATGACGTAGACGCCATTACTGGAGCCTTTTCTCTTTCTTTCGCGTAGTACACCGTTCCGAGAGAGATTCTTTGCCCCCGTAGGTGCTCCTGCACGCCATCTCGTGGTTTGCTCCCGCAACCACTTGTCGATGGTTTCTGCCCGGTTGGCGATCGCCTTATCAACGACCTGTCGACCGACCGCGTGCGAGCAGGATCGAGTCGTGCCGGGGCCCTCCCCGTCCGATGTGATCCGGCTTATCCGTGTGGAGCCAGACACTGCATCCCACACAGACCACGTGGCCTGTACCGCTGTCCGAGGACAGTGCGACACACAGGGCACTCGAGTACTGGGACTCCCTCAGTCCCGAGAACCGGAACATGTCCTCGGCGTCAGCCTTGTCCGCCAACGCGATCGTCAGTGTCTGGTAGACGGATGCCAGTCTGACGCCAAGCACGCCGAAGAAGGTGATTTCGACGTGGTCGGGTGCGGAATTCGGATCGATGCTGCGGATCGACAACCGCGAATGGCCGACGACATAGCGCCAGGGCCGGAACTTTCGCTCGAACGTGACAGGCAGCTCTCCGGTGGGCTCAGGTATGCCCTCAGGGCGCGAAGGGGTTTTCGACAACGTCTCCACCTCGATAGAAAGTCACCCGGGGCCATGAGCTGGGATTGCCCTGGGTGAAGCTTGGCTCCCATCCCGTCGAGTGCCCGTCCAGATCAGGGTCGGCGCCTCGGCCCGTTTACGCGGAGGCACAACACCACACGAGTCTGGAGCGCCGAGGACGACGCACAGCGCGCCCAAACCTCGATACCGGGCGGCCCTGCGCGTGACAACTACAGTCAGGGAAGCTGCGGAAGCAGCATTTCCCAATCGTGCAGGCGGGCCTGAGTCGTACCGCCGACTATCCGCGCGAGACGGACTGCGGGAGTCGCGAATCTGGGAGTCGAATCCCATCTCGTCAGCGTGCTTGACGTAATGATGGACCTCTCGGTCGATATTGGCCATCACGTCCGCGTCAAGGTCGAGTGCCTTGAGCGCCTTGCATGCGGGCTTTAAATGGCCTTGATCTACGGAGAGACCAGCATCCTTTGTAGGACTGGGTTATTTCCCAGTTCGGGAACTTCTCGAAGCAATACATTCCGGGCGCGCCGAACGAAACTTGAAAGGTGCGCAACGAAGTCACTTCGACTAACTGAAGCTTGAGCCGAACTATTCGATGAACTTATGGATACATATTCGCCGACGTGGCGGACCCTGATCACTTCCTCACTCTCTGTGAATCCGAACGCGGCATCGCGTCCAGCTGAAACCTTGGCGATCACATCACGGAAAGAGAGGCCAAGGTCCATGAGTGTCACGTATTTATTTTTCGAGATGAAGTCCACGCCGCCGGCAGACATCTCAACAGCAACGCCAAAATACTTGTAGCGGAGATCCATCTCGGACACCTCTGCCGCATTTTGGGGCTGAATGGATTCCCAGGTCTTGATCCACGGAGATTCTTGACTAGGAACAGAAAAAGAAAGATGCATCGATTCTCCCTGTGTGCGGGTTACTAGAACGGAAAAGCAGTGACAACCTTTCCCTCATTCACGATCACGCGGATGCTCTTGAGCTCCCCTCCTCCATTAACAGGCCCGGCGACTCCGACCGTCACCCCGAAGTCCCATTCATATATCTGTCCGGGACGCGGAGTGCCTGTAACAGGGTCGGGTGTATTGGGTTTCGGGGTTCCTCGGTTTATAGTGTCTGCAATCCTCTGACGTACCACCTTTTCTTTACCTGTGAAAATACTGGATGCATCGTCGACCAGGCTTCCACCCGGTCTGTGACGATCAAGGATATGCTGCCAATCGCCTTGCTTCAGGGCGGTTACGCCGCAGATTCCCGCGTTGTGCACTAGGACTGGTTCCGGACCCGCCAGTACATAATACGTGTGCAGGTTGGCCACGGTCAGGTCGTACACGCGATGAGGCGTGGTGATCGCGACTCCTCGCACTGTACTGACAATTCGCAGTGAACCATTGGGGGCACGAAGGCGCTCACCAGGGGCAAGGTCACCAGCCAATGTCCAGCCTCTCCCCGGACTGTAGATGCGGTGTCCCGGAGTACTGGTGAAGTGAGCCCCATCGGTAAGAGTGACTGTTACCAGATGGTCGGCGAGGTGGTTAAATGCTGCGGTGATGGGTTCTGCGTGTTGTTGTCCAGTCGCTGGGTCAGTGGCCAGAATCTCGTCTCCAGGCCCAAGAGCCTTGATTGCCCTTTTCGATCCGTCGGCCATGAGTACTTGCGTGCCAGCAGGGAAGCTATTTACGCAGCTTGTGAGCCCCTCTTCGACCCGATGCATTTCTCTCTCGATGTTTGCCATCACTTCGGCGTCGAGATGGAGTGCTTGAAGGGCCTTGTAAGCGTCACCGACGCCGACTCCGGTACGCAGTGCCACATCGAGGGAGCGAACGAGATCAACAGCCTTAGCTATGGTGGTGTTCGGAATGAACCAGGACGCCGCCCATGCGCAGTTGTTGAGGCTGCCCTTGGAGCACTTGATGAAATCTTCAGTCAGACCGTCCCAAAGCCCCTTGAGAAAGGCCTTGTCGACAATCATGGAGATGTCCCAGTTGCTGAAGTGCTTTTTGATATCAGTGGTCTCGTCGCTCGTCTGGCTGCCGAGGAAGACTATTGACTCCGCAGGGCATGAGGCGGCGGGCACGTCAGATGCCGAGTCGGAGGTGCACAGGTAGAAGTCCACGGTGAGTGTGAAGTTCAGGCGGAACGTGACGTCACATCCGCTGTTGCCCATGCCGAGTACGCAGTCGTTGAGCGGTTTCGGGTTTCCGATCGGCGTGATCTTCTGTTTGGTGAACATCTGGCCGATGCCGGTGGCGCCGCCCTTGTTCAGGGTGTCGTTCGCCGCCGCCTGTTCGGCCCGCGTCGCGGCGTCCTGTGCTTCCTGCGCGGCTTGCTGGGCGTTGGCCGCCGCCGCTTCGGCGGTCGTGGCGTCGGCTTCGGCCTGGTCGGCGACTCCTCGTGCGGTGGAGGCGTCGGTCTCCGCCGCGGTCGCGGCGTCGCGTGCCGAGGACGCGTCGGTCTCGGCCGCTGTCGCGGAGGCGTCCGCCTGGTCCGCGTAGCCGGCTGCGGTGGTCGCGGCGCCCTGTGCGGCATTCGCGTCGGCTACAGCGGCCGTGTTGTAGGCGACGGTCTGCGTCTCGGCCTTCTTCGCCGCGTCGGCCGCGGTCTCCGCCTGTTTCGCCGAGGCCTGCGCGTCTTGCGATGACTGCACGGCTTGCGATGCCCAGTCCGCTGCCGACGCCGCGGCGGTGGCGGCTGCCTTCGCGTCGGCGCCCGCCTTGTCCGCCAGCGCCTTCGCCTCCGCAGCAGCCTGCTTGGCCTGCGCGGACTTCGCCTGCGCGACGGCCTGCTGCTTCTGTGCCTGCGTCTTCGCGGCCTGCCCGGTCAGCACGGCGAGGCCCGCGGAGGCGTCCGTCTGCGCGTACGGCGCGCCCAACTCGATTGCGTCGTTGGCCGGCTTGACGACCTGGGCCGCCGAGTCGCGCGCGGCGGTGGCCGCCTGCGCGGTGGCGTACGCGTAGCCCGCGGTGCGCACCGCGTCCGCCCCGGCGGCGACGGCCTCCTTCTGCGAGGCGGCCGCGTCGACCTTCGCCTTGGCCGCCTTGGCCTGCGCCTCGCTCGCGAGTGCCTTGGCGTTGGCGGCGTTCCACTTCGCCGTCTCGGAGGCGTCGATGGCCTCCGCGGCCGCGGCGTGCGCCTTGGTGACGGCGACCTCTGTGACCGCCACGTCGGCCTTGGCGGCGTCGGCGGCGGCCTGAGCGCGCTTGGCCGCGCCCTGAGCCCTGGTGGCCGCGGCACGTGCGTTCGTCGCCGCCGTGGTCGCCTCGTTGGCGGCGGAGCGTGCACTGGTGGCCGCAGCGGTCGCGGCGTCCGCGTCGGCCCGTGCCTGAGTGGCCGCAGCTCGGGATGCGGAGGCTGCGGAGGTGCCTTCGTCGGCATCTGCCTTTGCCTCGGCCGCGCTCGCTCTG
Organism: Streptomyces sp. NRRL F-5126; assembly: GCF_000721265.1. Taxonomy (GTDB): domain Bacteria; phylum Actinomycetota; class Actinomycetes; order Streptomycetales; family Streptomycetaceae; genus Streptomyces. Next base: position 50,850 of record NZ_JOFZ01000006.1, read on the forward strand.
GCCAGGGCCACGTCGCGGTCGCTCTCGGCGTCGATCGCCTTGTCGCGCGCCGCGACGGCCTTGCTCTCCGCCGCGACCGCGTCGTCCTTCCTCGCCGCTGCGGTGGCTCCTGCACTCTGCGCGGCGGCGAGCTTGTCCGCCGCGACCTGGCGCTGCGACTTGGCGCGCGACTCGGCGTCCGCCGCCTTCGCCCGCTCCGAGTCCGCCAGTTCCTTCTGTGCCTTGGCGGTGTCCCGCTCGCTCTCCGCCGTCTGACGCTTCGCCTTGGCGTCCGCCGCCGCGTTCTTCGCGGTCGCTTCCGCGTCCTCCGCCTTGGCCTGCGCGTTCTTCGCCGTGGTCGCGTTCGCCGCGGCCTGCTTCGCCTGCTCGGCCGCACCCAGCGCCGCGGCCTTGGCCTGTGCCTGCGCTTCCTCGGCCGCCTCGCGCCGGAACTCCGCCTTCGTGGCGTGCGCCTGCGTCTGCGCCAGCGAGTTGAGTGCCTTGCTGTCGGACGCGGACGCCCGCGTCGCCTGGACCGCGGTGTCCGTGGCCTGCGAGGCGGCCTGCGCGGCTGCGGCCGACGCTTTGGTGACCTGGGCGGCCTGCTGCCCGTAGAGCAGGCCACGGCCACGCGGCAGGCCGGCCTGGTCGGCGATGGCGTAGGCCGCGTTCTGCGCGGCGGTGACCTTGTCGGCCTGCTTCCGCGCGTCCAGAGCCGCACGCGACGCCACGAACATGCGGCCGGAAGCGCGCGCCCTCGCCTGCGCTATCCACGTGTTGACCTGGTCCGCTTCGGCCTTGGTGGGGTGGTCGAGATCGTCGGCGGGCAGTTTGAGGAAGTAGTTCTGCCAGTCCGTCAGCCGGGAGGTGATCAGCGACTGCCCCAGCGACTCCGTCATCGCCTGCGCGGCGACCTGGAGGTCCGCCGACGCCTGCTGCTCGGCCGCGAGGATCGCATCGCGCTGATCGCGCTGGCCCTTGATCTCGGCCTGCCACTCCTGCGCCGCCACCGTCAACTCGTCCGTCAGGACGTGGTGCGGATCCTGTGGGTTGGTGGTCGTGCACGAGGCGAACCTGGACTTCAGGTTCTCCACGTCCACCCGGAACCCCATCGATCCTGGCTCGGGCGCAGTGGTCGGGAACCCGCCGTTCTCCAGGAAGATGCGTGCGTCGTCCGCGTACATGGGGTGCATGAGCTGCATGTCGAAGGTCCACGCGGACCAGTCTTCGTAGTCCTCGGGCTTGTTTTCCGAGTAGCGCGTCGTGGCGATCTTCGTCACCGCGTCGACGGAGTCCTTGCTCGCCAGGGGGGACTGGTCGTCGTAGAACGCGTCCTCGTCTTGCCAGAACCGGTCCTCCACCCAGGTACGGACACCGGTCTGCACCCACAGGTCCGGATCACTCGGCGGCCACCGAAAGCCCGTGTATGTGTAGCCCGGGGGCTCCTGCGTGACATCCAGGGAGGCCTGCCACGCGTCGTTGCGGCCACTCAGCTCGTCGCCCTTCGCCGTGGACCATGCCCGGTCCTTCTCGAACGCGACATCCAGCGGCGTCCCGTCCCAGTAGTCGGGCGCGGCCGCGGCCAGCAGTTGGTCGTCGGTGCCGTCCAGGCCCGCGCGGGCGACCTTCTTCATCGCAGGGCCGCCCTTGCGCAGGACCGCGCCGAGCAGGCACTGGGCATCGCGGATCTTCTGCGCCGCGTCCAGGTCGAAGGGCGCGTCGGCGCCGCCGTCCACGGTGGGCGCGTCGGCGACCGTGGACAAGCGCGGTGTGAGCGGGGCGAGCCCGCTACCGGACGCCGTGGTGGTGATCGTGGCGAGCAGGGCCGTGCCGCCGAGCAGCAGGGAGGGCCATCTGCTCAGGGCGCGACGGCGCCCGGACAGTGCGCGGGTACGCATGAGTGGTGTGAGCCGATCTGTGACGGAGCGAGCGCCCCAGGGGTTCAGAACAGGACGTTGAACGCGGACCAGCCGCCGGTGCCGATCTTCACGCGGCCCGCGAAGGGCGCGGATGCCTCACCGGTTCCGGGAAACAACCACAGGGCTCCCGCCGCGTCGACCGCGATCAAATCCGGCTTCCCGTCCCCGTCCTGATCCCCCGTCGACACCAAGCGCTTGTACGCGTCCCAGCCCGTTCCGACCGTGATGCGGGAGTGGAAGGCGCTGCCCGAAGCGGCGTTGCCGGAACCGGGATAGATGTAGAGCGTCCCGGACGTGGACCGGGCGATCAGGTCGTTGTGCCCGTCACCCGTGTAGTCCCCACGCCCGGTCAGCGCGTTCATCCCGTTCCACCCGGAGGTGCCGATACGAACCTTCGTCGCCAACGTGCCGCTCGCGCTGCCCTGGTAGAACCACAGCGAGCCGTCCGTGTGCCGGCCCACCAGATCGTCGTACGAGCTACCGCCCAGGTCACCCGGGGACATCAACAGGTTGTAGATGTTCCAGCCGCCGCCGATGACCTTCGTGTCGTTGCCGCGCTCCGCCGTGTAGTAGAGGGTGGAACCCATGCGGAAATACAGATCCGCCGCACCGGGGGCCGACTGGGCCGCTTGCACGAACTGGTCCGCCTCGCCGTACCCACCACCCAGCTTGACCGCCCGTTCCCACCCCGCGCCGGACTTCGGCTCATAGTCGTAGAGGATGCCGTCCGACTTCCTGCCGAACAACGACAGCCGCTTCGTGGCGGCTGGGGCAGCAGAATCCAGATTCGCCTGTGTCTGGGCCCCGGACGCTGCCGTGCCGAGCTTCGGCAGCGCATACGCCCCACCTGTGACCAGCAGGATCGCGGCCGCAAGGCCGGCCCCCCACCCCATCGCGCGCAAACGCGTCGGCGCGCCTCGCCAACGACGCCTGAACCGCTCGACCATGAAAAGGATCCCCACCCACACCCCACGCAGGGCAGGGGCAGTGCCAATGGCCGCGTACCCCAAGCCCGCCACCGGGTCGGCGACCGCGGCCGGATCACGCTACGACGCGACCATGCCAACTGTGAAGATCTGTGAACGACCTGTGCTCTTTCTGTCATAAAGATGGCTTGAAACAGCAGCTCGAATCTCTGGCAGGTGATCACCGAGCGCCCCGGGGAGACCGGTTGCGCCGCCTGCTCATGAAGGGCGGGACGCCATGTTCGCGTTGAGCTACTTCCCCGTACCGACCGCGTGGACGACGATGCCGGGACCCTTGGTGTCCTGGTCGGGGTTGTCGACGGGGACGTTGATGGACGCGCTCACGGTCTTGGAGTAGGTCTCGTTGGGGGGCGTGATGACCAGGGTGGTGAAGGTGTAGCCGGTGCCTCCGCTGTTGTTGTACGGGTAGTAGAGGACGAATTGGGTCGACTGCCCGGGCGCCAGCTTGACGGTGGGCAGTTCGCCCTTGCCGTAGCGGGTGGCGCTGATGCCCGTGGTGTCGCCCTTGCCCCTCAGGTCCACGCCCGGGTAGCCGCGCATCGTGCAGGAAGAGGAGCCGCTGTTCTTGAGGTTGACGATCTCCATACCTTCGCCCGATATGCCGTGCTGGGCGGTGATGGTGAGGTTGGAGGTCCTGCACATGCTCCCGGACGCGGCACCGCCACCGGACCCGCTGCTGCCGCTGCCGCCGCCGCTGCCGGAAGAGCCACTGCCCTGACCGCTCGCGGCACCGGGTGCCGCCCCCGCGCCGGACGAGCTGCCGGACGCGCCGGACGACGAGTTGGGGCTGGACGACGACGGGCTGGACGACGGGGTCGCACCGGACCCGCCGGACAGCGGCGTGCCGGAGGCACCGGACGCGGTGGAAGCTCCGGAGGCGCTGGAGGAGTCGGGACCGCAGGCGGTCAGGGACAGCCCGGCGGCCGCGACGATGACGGCGAGAGCCGAGAGCCTCTTGCTGCTGCGCATTGCTTCTCCATCGGTCGAACGTCGGCCCACTCGGTGCGGACCCTTCGGTGTTGATGGAGGCACACGGGGCGGCGGTCAGTTGCGCACGAACCCTACCGGTACACCCCCGTGACACGCCCGCAGCACTCCTGCCGCAGCCCGATCTCCTCAGCGGGACCGGCGCCAAGCCACAAGGACCGCACCTGGTATGCCCCGGACGCTGTGCCTCTCGTCATCGAGATCGCCTCCCCCGAGTCCGCGCACCGCGACCGCACGGTCAAGCTCCGCAAATACGCCGAGGCCGGCGTCCCGCACTACTGGTGTGTCGAGGAGGACGAGGGCGAGCCCGTCGTCCACGTGTACGAGCTGGACGAGCCGACACGGTCGTACTCGCGGGCATCTTCCGTAGCGTCCCTGCGGCGCCCGGTGCCGTTCGAGATCGCCCTGGACCTCGGAGAGCTGGTCCCGCGACAGCAGGGCTGACGGGCCGCTGCGAGACGACCCGGATCAGAGCACGTCACCGGTGGCTGCTGGTGCAGTCCAGGAACTCATCCAACGCCTCGCCGGTGGGGAGCGTGTACCCGGGTGTGCGGCTTGCGTGTGTGCCGTTCAACCGCCGCAGCCTGATCGCCGTCTCGGCCGCCAGTACGGCCACGGACAGGCCGTTCAGCACGACGGCCCCTTCGACCGAGAAGCCCGGTTCCCGGCAGAACAGCATCATCGGATACCCACCGGCGGGAACGATCACGTCCACGCCGAGATCGAGCAGCGGCGCGATCTGCCTGCGGAAGTCGTCCCTCACCTGTTCATACGACTCCCGGTCCGTGAACGACCTGTTGTAGTCGGCGACCTGCGTCTCCACAGCGCGTACGGCCACGACGCGCTGCTGCAGCCCGTACCGCAGGATCTGCTCCTGGTGGATGGGGATGAAGACCGGACTGATGGTCACCAGTCCGATCCTTTGGCCCAGCGTGCAGGCGTGCAGCATCGTGGACTCGCCGAGACCGATCACCGGGATGTCCACAGCGGCGCGGATCTCCGCGAGCCCCGGGTCCGGGAAGTGGCCGATTACGAACGCCGCGTACCCCTCCCGCTCGGCGGTGATCGCGTTACGGACGGCCTGGACCCTGCAGCGCAGCTCACTCAAGGGGTGCAGATAGCGGTCCCCTGGCTGCAAGCCATGGACCACGACCTCGTAGCCGGGCCCGAGAAGGCCGGAGAGATGGCTGGTCAGCCGGCTGAAGTACGGCGCGTCCACCTCAGGGTCGGTGAAACTCTGGTACCAGATACGCGCGGCAGCGCTCTCGGCAGCGGCCATGCTCACCTACTCCCTCGTCCCGCGGAACGGCTCATGGGCCCACTTCTACACGGCGGCGCCACCGTGGGCGCGGAACGCCGGGCCGGGACCGCCCGTACGGCGGACCGGCGCGGCTGTCACCCGCCGCCGTGCACGGTCACACCGGCGATGACGGACGTGCCGCGCGTCGCGCGCGGCCGGACGGTCCAGGCGGCGGCGACCTGGTCGACCAGCAGCAGCCCCCGCCCCGACTCGCCGTAGGCTGCCGGGCGCGCCACGACGGGTGTGGCCGTACGGCAGGGCGTCCCGGTGCCGGGATCGGAAACGGCGAGCCAGTAGTGTCCCTCGGCGGGCCACAGGACGAGCTCGACGAGATCGCTCTCGTCGGCCCGCGCCCCGTGCCGCACGGCGTTGGTGACCAGCTCGGACGTCAACAGGCCGAGTTCGTCACGCAGATGGGGCCGCAGCGCGTAGGGCAGCGCCTCGGCCACGGCGTGCCGGGCGCGCGGCACGGACGACGGGTGGGCGGGGAACCGCCAGCAGGCGGGGATGCGGGGGATTTCAGGCATAGCGAACTCCGTTGCGGTGGTGTGCGGTTGAAGTCGCCGGTGGCATGCCGCCCTGGTCGCGGACACACCCGTTCCAAGGCAGACGGGCAGGCTCGCGCGGTGCGCTTCCGGCATTGCGGTGTGTATCTTCCACGTCACGCAAAGCTAGCGGATGCGTAGCCACTTGTCTCCACTTGGATGAGATATTTACCCCCTAAGAGTTGGACCAAAATTCGCGGACACGGCAGACTGTGGCCCGACAGCAGGAAGGGACCCCATGCCGACCCGACGCACACCAACGCAGCGCCAGAGGCGCCTTGGTGCCGAACTACGCAAGCTGCGTGTCGCCGCAGACAGAACCACGGACTACGCAGCCGGCCTGCTGGACATGGATCGCACGCGGATCGCCAACATGGAGTCCGGCATCCGGCAGATCAACGCCGAACGAGTCCGCACCCTGGCCAGCAACTACGTTTGCGAAGACGATGCTTACGTGGAAGCGCTGGTCGCGATGGCGACTCAGGAGCGCGGGTGGTGGGAGGAGTACCGAGGCGCCCTGCCCTCGGGGCTGCTGGACATCGCCGAACTTGAGTGGCACGCCCGGCGCCTTCTCACCGTGCAAGCCGTCCACGTGCCGGGGCTGCTGCAGACGGAGGACTACGCACGCTCCGTCTTCGACGCCGTTCTGCCCACGCTCCCACGACTTGAGGTCGAACTGCGGGTGCAGCACCGCATGCGCCGGCAACGCGTGCTCGATGACGAAACAGCCAAGTCCAACGTGAGCTTCGTCCACGAGGCCGCGCTGCGGATGCAGTTCGGCGGTACGAAGGCCATGCATACGCAGCTCGACCACCTGTGCGCCGCTTCCGAGCGCGAAAACGTGACTGTGCGCGTCATCCCATTCAGTGCAGGGGTGTTTCCCGGCGCGGGCCACGCACTGCTCTACGCCGAGGGGCCGGTGAGGCAACTCGACACTGCGCAGGTGGACACGGCACACGGGGCCGACTTCGTCCACGCGGAGGCCCAACTCGCCAAATACCGAGCCCATTTGACCTGGATGGACGATCGCTGCATGAACGAGACGGAATCGCGGGACCTTATCCGCAGCATCGCCCACACGCTCTGAGGAGTTCGTATGTCCGAGATCACCTGGGAAGACCCGTTCTGCGGCGAAGGCAACAACTGCTTCCGCCTCGGCACGGACGCCGACGGCAACGCCTACATAGCCGTCAACGGCCAGGAGGACCACTACCTCACCGACACCACCGAGGCCCTCCGCACCCTCATCAGCGAGATCAAGGCCGGCAAGGCCGACCACCTCCTATGAGGCTCCGGTGTGCGAGGTGGCGGGTGAGCTGACGTCAGGCGGACACGTCGGCGTTCCACCCGCCCCTCAGGCGGTGGGAACCGCCCGCAGCAGTGCACGCGTCTCGGCGACCACCCGGGCGTTGAACGCCGGGTCATGCACCTGCGCGGACCCTCGCATCGGGTGCCCCTTCTCGTCGTAGTAGACGCCGGTGGCTTCCGACTCGTCGGTGAGCACCCGGGTGATCATGCGGGCGGCGGTGCGCGGGTTCGTCCAGTACTTGATGAGCGGGGCCACTGGCGACAGCACGTACTTCGACAGCAGACGCACGAACGGGCCGGCGTCGCGGCCGAGGTTCGTGCCGGGGGCGAAGCCCGGCTCGATGGCGTTGAACCGCAGCCGGGGCGTCTCGCGGGCGAAGGCGAGCACCGTTGCCAGGTTGCACTGCTTGGATGTGGCGTAGGCGTCCGCGCCCGGCATTTTCGAGCCGCCGGGCTTCCACTCGCCCCGGGTGCTCGCCTCGGCGGAGACGTACCGGGCGCCGCGGAAACCGGCCATGGTGGCGGGCTTGCGGCGCCATCGCGCGCCTGCCGGACGAATGGCAAACCCAGCGGCACAACCCGGCGACGGCGTCGACCGCCAGGCTTACCCGAGCACGCGGCGAATCGCGGGCAGTGCGTCGCCGGGGTTGCGGACCAGAATTATCTTGGCGCTCGGCGCATGGGCGTGGATGACGTTGAGGACCCGGTTGAACCAGAGAGTCGTCAGCTCGGTCGGCGGGAGCTCAGGATCCTGCCCGCTGACGAAGCTGCCGATCACCACGCCGTCGTACTCGGCGTCGCCCAGTTCCTTGATCAGCCGGGTGTCACCGACCTCGTCGTCGGTGAGAACTATGACCGTGGCTGCCAGGCCGGCCTCCCGCAGGCGGGCCTGAACCTTCTCACCGATCTCCGGGTGCTTGCCGAAGCCCAGGACCCGCCACGGCTTGAGAACGTCCGATGTCGACAAAATTGTCTCCTGCTCCTAGAATTGAATGGATCGTAAGTCAAATGACCTGACTGGGAGTCTAGTTAAATCGCATGACAAGCGTCAAGAAGACTCAGCGCACGTACCGTTCGCCCGTGCGTGAGGAAGCCGCACGCCGTACTCGCGAGGTCGTGGTGGAGGCCGCCGGGGAAGTGTTCGTGCATGAGGGCTACTCGGGCGCCACGATCGAGCAGATCGCGGCCCGCGCCGGCGTCTCCCGCCAGACGGTCTTCGGAGTCGGCGGCAAGGCGCAGCTGTTCGCGTTCGCCCGCCGGCGGGCGGCCGAGGGCGGCAGCGTCAGCGCCAACGACGAAGGCTTCCGCCGGATCCTGGCGATCCGTGACGCGCGCCGGCTGCTTGAGGAGTTCGCCGCCTTCACCGCTGCCATCTCGCAGCGGCTCGGGCCGCTGCAACGTGTGCTCGAGCAAGCGGCGGGGAGCGACCCCGAGCTGGCGCAACTGCTCGAGACAGCCCAGGAGGAGCTGCTGGAGTGTGCCCGCGGCGTCCTCGCGGCGGCGGCTGCGACAGGTTCGCTTCGGCGTGAAGTCCCACACGAGGTCGCAGCCGACATTCTGTGGCTGCAGATCCAGCCGGCCAACTACCGGCGCCTCGTCGAGGAGCGCGGCTGGAGCCACCGCGCGTTCGAGCAGTGGCATGCCGCAGCCATGATCACCGCCTTGCTGGAACCTGGTGGAGCCGGATAGCCGGATGCGGTCCGCCGGAGTGCGGTGGCCGCCGCGTTCCACCCCGGAACTCTCGGGGGACGGCCGCGAGGCGGCTCTCGTCAGTGGCCTGCCGGAAGCCGAACGCGCCCCGCTCACCGAGCTGTTGGAGAGGCTGACGATCGAAGTCAGGCGCCGCACGGACGACGACGGCCCCAGTCCGCTGCCGCCGGCCGAAGCGAGCGGCATCAGTGTTGAGCGACAGCGGTGGAGACGGCCGTCCGCCCACCGGGGGCGCGGGTGAGATCATCCGTCCATGAGCAGCGACCCGGAAGTGAGTGCTCTGGCGATCAACGTCTCGATCCCGGAGGCGCTCCGCTGGACGGACACTCGACGCGGTGAGGCGTTCACGCTGACGACACTCAACATCCGGCTGCTTCCGGACGGCCGCCTCGCCGCGAAGGCCTACGGCCGGCCGGTCGCTGGTGGCCGGGGTGCCTACGTCTCGTTCCCCGTCCCGGACAGACCCGAACTGGCCTCCCTGATCGCCGACGCCGCCGGCCGTGCCGGGTCTTTGTGGGCCGCTCACCGTGGTCTCGGCTGAGACCGGTGCGCCTCCATACGCGCACGAACGCGTGCCTTCGGCGTCCGGAGTGTCAATGGGCCGGGCAGACAGCACCGGCGCGCCCGTCGACGGCACGGCCACGGTCTTCGCCCCGCCGGGGTACTGCGTGCCGTGGGGAAGCCGCGTACCACCCCGGTTACGTACCCGAGGCGGTCGGCGAGTAGCCCGCCGCGCGCCGTGCCGTCAGGGCCCGTCCGGCCTGACGCGGACCGCGATCAGCGTGATGTCGTCCTCCACCGGTGCCGCGACATGTGCGACGACCGTGTCGAGCAGTTCGGGCAGCGGCCGGTGCCGGTGCTCGGTCACCAGGGCGGCGAGTGCGTCGATGGCTTCGTCGATGTCCTCTCCGCGGCGTTCCACGACGCCGTCCGTATAGAGGAACAGGAGCGCGCCCGGTTCGAGGAGACGCTGGTGCTCGAAGCGGGTGGGCCTCCCGACGACCGGGTGGAGCATGGCACCGTGCTCCACCAGGCGCTCCGCAGGTCGGCCTCTGGGCAGCAGCAGCGGCGGGGGGTGGCCCGCGTTGGACCAGCTCAGTGCCCAGGCCCCGGCCCGCACGGGTGCGAGCCGGGTGTGGACCAGCGTGCCGCCCGGCTCCAGACCCAGGACGGTGATGGCCTGGTCGAGTGCCGACAGGGCGGCGGCGGGGCCGTACGGCGGATGGTCAAAGGTGGCCTGGCGCAGCATGCTGCGCACCTGGCCCATGACGGTGGCCGCGTGGGTGTCGTGGCCGGTGATGTCGCCCGCGGTCACCGCGAGCGCCGCCGCGCCGCCGGGCGTGACGGGGGGCAGCGGGTAGGCGTCGTACCAGTCGCCGCCGACCATGTCCTCCGCTGCCGCCGCCGAGTAGACGGCGGCGATCTCCAGGCCGTCCACTGACGGCAGGTCGGTGAGCATCGCCGCCTGCAACTGGCGTGCCACCGATACGCGCTGCTCGACGAAGAGCGCACGTTCCATGGCCTGACTCACGTAGCCGGCCACCGCGGTGAAGGAGGCCCGTTCGATGAGAGTGACGTCGTGGCGCTCGCGCCAGGACAGCACGAGCACCCCGGCCGTTCCCTTGTTGCCCCGCAACGGCAGGCACAGTGTGGTGACCGCGCCCAGGGCATCAAGGCGAGCCAGTGCCTCCGCGGAGTAGTCGCGTGCGAAGGTCTCCCGGTCCGGCACGAGGACGGGGCGCCGCTCGCGGAAGGCGCGCGCGCTGGGGGAGCCGGCCTCCGCCCTGAGATGGTGCGGATCGTCCGGGCTCGCCCGGTCCTCAGCGGAGTCGTGTACGCGGCCAAGGCCGTCGTCGTCGGCGGCGACCAGCAGTCCCACGGAGGGGCCCAGCTCCCCGAACAGGCCATGCAGCCGTCGTCGTACGTCATCGATGTCGACGCTCTGCGCCAGGTCTTCCGAGGCGCGCAGGAGCAGCTCGGCCTGCTCCATGCCGTGCCGGGCCTGCCGCTCCAGTTCCCGCGCGGCGCGGCGGTCCTCTTCGGCGGTGTCGTGGGCGGACTCGGCTGCCCGGCGCGCGGATACCGCCCGGTCGTGCGCCGCGATCGCCCTCGCGCCCGTGCTCTCCGCCGACTCCTGGGCGTGCAGAGTACGCTCCGTCACGACCCGGAGCCATAGCTCCGCCGAGCACGCGGCGGCCAGGTCCTCCAGGTCGGCCAGATCGGCGGCGCTCCACTCCCGGGGCCGGTCGTCGATCGCGCACAGCGAGCCGAGGACGAGTCCGGCGTCGTCGGTGAGCGCTGCGCCCGCGTAGGCGATGACGCCCAGATCGGTGACGGCCGGGCTCGCGCGGAACTTCTCGTCCGCCCGTACGTCCGTCAGGAGGAGGGGGCGGCCGGAGGCGAGGACGTCCTGGCACAGGGCGTGCGAGAGGGGCGCCTCGCGGCTGCTCGCCCACGGCTCGGCGAGGCCGGCCATGCCCGGGAAGACCTGCCGGTCCTCCTCCGGCAGCGAGACCAGACCGATCGGGACGCCCAGGAGCCGCACCACCAGGCGGGCGAAGCGGTCCATGCCCTCGTCGGCGGTGGCCGACAGGCCTGCGAGCCGCAGCGCCTCCAGCCGCCCTGGGCCGGGCTGGGCGCGCTCGCCCGGACCCGTGCTGCGCACCACACCGACCTCCTGCGATCTCGCATTTCGGCGCTTGCGGCCAAAACGGCATCGTAGATCACCTTTCACCGCCCCGCCGGACGGCGGGGCGCCCCTGTCCCCGGGCGAATCCGGCACCGGGAGGGAGCGGACACTCCTGGCCCGGGCACCGAGCGGTGTCCGGGCGCAGGGCCGTGTGCGGGGGTGGACGCAGAGCTGGACGTGCGCCCCAGGCCGCGTCAGCGTGCCGGGTGGTCCTGGGACTCGTCGGTGGCGGACGGGCGCGGGCCCTCGGGCCGGCCGGTCGGGGCCGGGCCGCGTCCGTTGCCGCCGGCGGGCGCGTTTCCTCCGGCGGGCGCGGGCCCGTCTTGTGGCCCGTAGCCGTCGCCGTTCGCCCACGACGGTGCGGGCCTGTGGCCGTTCGCCGCCGCGGATCCGACGCCGTTGCCGCCCGCGGGCGCGGGGGCACGCGCGGGCTCGGGGGCACGCGCGGGCTCGGGGGCACGCGCGGGCTCGGGGGCACGCGCGGGCTCGGGGGCACGCGCTGTTGGCCACCACCGTGTAGCCGCCGGTCGGCAGATCCGCGAACGCGTACGCGCCGTCCTCGTCCGTGACGCGGTGCGCCAGGACGTTTCCCGCGGGGTCGATCAGCGTCAGACGCGTGTCCGGCAGCGGCGTCCCGTCCGCGTTGTGCACCGTGCCGCGGATGTGCGCGGCGGGCCGCAGCTCGACGTCCTGCAAGGCGTGGCTGCCGTCGCCGAGTTCGACGGGCAGCGCACCCGGCTGGTGGCCCGCGGCGCTGACCGCGAGGGTGTAGGCGCCCGGCGTCAGCTCGGGCAGCGCGTAGGCGCCCGAGTCGTCCGCCGTGGCCGTGGCGACGACGTCGCCCCGCTCGTCGGCCGCCACCACGAGCGCGCCCGGGACCGCCGTACCGCCCGCGGAGCGCACCGTCCCCGTCAGGCCGCCCGCGCCGCGCAGCAGCAGGTCGGTGGTGACCGGCGTGCCGTGGTGGCTGATGGTGACCGCGTGCGGCTGCCTGCCGGACGCCGAGGCGATGACGACGTACTGGCCGGGACCCGGATCGGCCAGGACGTAGCCGCCGTCCGTGCCCGCGCTGGTACGGGCGAGCTGGCGGCCCGCCGAGTCGATCAGCGTGACGGACGCGTACGACACCGGGCGGCCCGTCGCGTCGAGGACGTGGCCGAGCACACCGGGTGACTCGGCGGCCGTCGGCGTCCCCTTGGCGTGGTGGGCCGGGTGGTACGCCGGCTGCTCGGCGGTGGCGCCGGTCGCGCCGGCCCCGGCGGCCGCGACGGACTCGAGGGTCCGCTCCCCCGCCGGTTCGCCGGTCCCCTGTGCGGCCGACTCGGCGGCCGGCGCCTCGGACGTGGCCTTCGCGGCCTGGGCGAACGCGGCCGGACGTCCCCTGCGGTAGAAGATCACCGAGACGATCAGGCCTGCCGCGAAGAACGCGCCCGCCCACCAGTAGGCGGTGGAGTAGCTGTGCAGCGCCGCCTGGACGCGCGCGTCCTGCTCGCCGATGTGGTCCTTGGCGTAGTTGGCGGCCGCGGTGGCGGCGATCGTGTTGAACAGGGCGGTGCCGATGGAACCGCCGATCTGCTGCATGGTGTTCACGGTCGCCGACGCCACGCCCTGGTCGCGCGGTGCGACGCCGAGGGTCGCGAGGCTCATCGCGGGCGGCATGACCAGGCCGATGCCGAAGCCGACCAGCAGCAGTCCGGGCAGCACGTGCGGCACGTAGGTGCTGTTGAGGTCGAGGCGGGTCAGCCAGACCAGGCCCGCGGCCGCCACGCCCATGCCGACCGGGACGACCGGCTTGGGGCCGATCCTGGGGATCAGCAGGTTGGTCGAGATCTGCGCCATGATCATCAGCATGCCGATCATGGGCAGGAACGCCACGCCGGTCTGGATGGGCGAGTACCTCAGCGTCTGTTCCAGGTAGTACGTCAGGAACAGGAACACACCGAACATGCCCGCGCCGGAGATGAACACACTCGCGTACGAACTGGCGCGGTTGCGGTCGGCGAGCACGCGCAGCGGCAGCAGCGGATGCTTGGCGCGGGTCTCCCACAGGGTGAACAGCACGAGCAGCACGCCACCCGCGGCGAGGAACGCCCAGACCATCCACTCGCTCCAGGCGTGCGTCTCCGCGTTGGCGAAGCCGAACACGACGCCGAAGAGGCCGGCGGCCACGAGCAGCGTGCCGAACAGGTCGAGCTTGGGCCTGTCGGCGGGGCGGGCGCCGTGGATGAAGAGGACGGCGCCGAGTACGGCGAAGACGGCGATGGCGTCGTTGACGTAGAGGGTCCAGCGCCAGTCGAGGTGCTCGGTGAGCACGCCGCCGAGCAGCAGGCCTATGGCGCCGCCGGAACCGGCGATCGCGCCGAACACGCCGAACGCCCTCGACCGCTCCTTCGGGTCGGTGAACGTCGTGGTCAGCAGGGACAGCGCGGACGGCGCGAGTACGGCACCGAACATGCCCTGGAGGGCACGCGCGACGACCAGCATGGTGAACCCGTCGGCCGCGCCGCCCAGGGCGGACGCGCCGGCGAAGCCGACCAGGCCGATGATGAACATGCGTTTGCGGCCGACGAGGTCGGCCAGCCGCCCGCCGAGCAGCAGCAGGCTGCCGAAGGCCAGCGAGTACGCCGTGATGACCCACTGGCGTCCGTTGTTGTCGAAGCCCAGGTCGTGCTGGGCGGACGGCAGGGCGATGTTCACGATGGTCGCGTCGAGCACCACCATGAGCTGCGCGAGCCCGATGACGGCCAGCGCCCACCAGCGGCGGGCCGAGTGCTGGGGCGCCTCGCCGGCGGTGGCGCCGCCGGGCCCCGCTGGGGCGGCGGTGTCGGCACGTACGCCGACGGATGAGGTAGACACCGGGTCCTCCAGGTGTTTCGGATGTGCGGACGGAAGCGCGTCGTCCGGGCACCCGTGGGCGTACTCACGCGCGCCGTTGGCACGTGGGACGGACGGTGTGACGGCTCCGTGTGCCCGCCGGCTCAGCACCGAGCCGGCGGCGTGTTCGTTGTGTTGTGTCCTGGTGATGTGTGTGGGTGGCCGGCCGGCCGATCAGCGCCGTATCGGCACTGATCAGCGCTGTCTCAGCGCGGGAAGGATCACGGCGTCCACGTACTGCTTGAGGAAGCCGGCGTCCGGTTCCTTCAGGTCGATCAGGGATCGGGCGATCACGGAACCCAGCAGGAGGTGCGGCAGGTAGGGGCGCGCGGGGCAGTCGGCGGCGGCCTCGCCGCGCCGTACGGCACGCTCGAAGAGCGCGTCGATCGCCGAGCGGTCCTGCTGCATGAGGTCACGGAAGGCCTCCGCGAGGCCCGTGTCCTTGCTCACCGCGGGCACGACGGCACGGACGAGGTCCGTGTCCTTCTTGGCCTGCCCGATGCGGGTGGTCAGTTCGTACAGGTCACCGGCGAGGGAACCGGTGTCGAGCCCTTCGAAGTCGAAGGGCCTGTTGTGCCGGATCGCGGCGGCCACAAGCCGGGGCTTGCCCTGCCACTTGCGGTACAGGGTGGCCTTGCTGGCGCGCGTCCTGGCCGCGACCGCGTCCATCGTGAGCGCCTCGTACCCCACCTCGCACAGCAGCGCCAGCACGGCACCGTAGATCTCGGCCTCGCGCTCGGCGGAGAGCCGGCTGCGCCTCGGGCGGACGCAGGGCGCGCATTGCGTGCCACCGGCCCGCTCGTCCCGGGGCGCGTCCGTGGGCGACGCACCGGTCGCCTTGGCCATGCGCATCGTCACCCCGCCCGTCCGGATCCGGTCACGGGATCGCCTGATCCCGCGCTCCAGCGAAACTGCTTCGTACTCTTGAGAGCGTAGAACGCCGCTTATCGAAACGCAAACGTACTCTTACGCGCGCTGGAGGCCCGCTTGCCGTGCGGCCGCCTCGCCGGCGAGGAGCTTGAGCCGGTCCTCGGACGCGGTGCCGGGCTCGGCGGTATAGACGATCAGGTCGTGCACGGCGCGGCCCGGCAGGGGCAGCGGCAGGTCGAGGGAGTGGAAGGCCAGTTCCAGCCGGCCGGCGTCGGGGTGCTGGAGCCGTTTGACGCCGTCGTGGCGCATCAGGACGTCGTGCGCGGCCCACTGGCCGCGAAACTCCGGGCTGAGGGTGCACAGCTCGCCGACGAGTTCGCGCAGTGCCAGGTCGCGGGGCTCGCGCCCGGCCTCGGCGCGCAGCAGGGCGGCGGTGGCGGCGCCCGCGGCGTCCCAGTCGACGAAGAAACCACGTGCCCCGGGGTCGAGGAAGATGTAGCGGGCGATGTTGGGGCGGCCGCGCCGGTCGGCGGTGGCGCTGTCGAACATCGGCGCGAGCAGGGCCCGGGCCAGGGGGTTGCGGGCCACGATGTCCGTGCGGCCGTCGCGTACGAACGCCGAGGACATCGTCATGGAGTCGAGCAGCCACTGGACGCGGGGCGGGACCTCGACGTCCCCGCGACGCGACGGCGTGCGGCTCGTGCGCCGCGACGACCGGGCCAGGTCGAACAGATGGGCGCGCTCGTCGTCGTCCAGTCGCAGGGCACGGGCGACCGCGGCGAGTACCTCTTCGGACACGCCGCCGATGTACCCCTTCTCCAGCCGCGTGTACCACTCCGTGCTCACGCCGGCGAGGACGGCGACCTCCTCGCGCCGCAGCCCGGCGACCCGTCGACGGGCGCTGGTCGGCAGTCCGGCCATCGCCGGGGTGATCCTGGCGCGCCGGCTGACGAGAAAGTCCCGGACTTCGCCGCGGTTCCCGGGCTGCTGGTCCATGTCCTTGATGGTAGCCACTGGTCACGACGCGAAAGGGGGTTGAGTTTGTACCCCCAGGAACGCGACCTTCTCCGGCGGCGCCGAGCACGGTCTCGTGGGATTCGAACGTCCCGACACGACACCAAGAGCGACAACGGAGACACGACATGACGAGCAAGGCGCCGACCGTGCCGGCGGTGGCGATGGGCACATGGGCCTGGGGAGACAGCGGCGAGGCGGGCGACGGCCACTTCGGCAGCCGGCTGAGCGAGTCCGGCCTGCGCGAGGTGGTCGAGAAGGCGCAGTCGAACGGGTTCACCTTGTGGGACACCGCCGTGGCGTACGGCATGGGCCGCTCGGAGAGCGCCCTCGCCCGGGCGCTGACGGGTTGCCGCCGCGGCGAGTACCAGCTGTCGACGAAGTTCACCCCGCAGATCGCGGGCGACGGCGACGACCCGGTCGCGGACATGCTGCGGCAGAGCCTCGACCGCATGAGTACGCACTATGTGGACTTCTTCTGGATCCACAACCCGGCCGACGTGGAACGCTGGACACCGCCTCTGATCCCGCTGCTCAAGAGCGGCAGGATCAAGCACGTCGGTGTCTCGAACCACAACATGGAGCAGATCGCTCTCGCCGACCGGATCCTCGGCGAGGCCGGCTTCCGCGTGGAGGCGGTCCAGAACCACTACAGCCTCCTGTACCGGAGCTCGGAGCGGGCGGGCATCCTCGACCACTGCCGCGAGCACGACGTGCGGTTCTTCGCCTACATGGTCCTTGAGCAAGGAGCGCTGACCGGCAGGTACGGCCCGGCACATCCGCTGCCCGAGGGGAGCGGCAGGGCCGACATGTACAACGGCGTCCTGCCCCGGCTGCGGGCGCTGACGGACCGGATGGGGGCGATCGGCGAGGACCGGGGCGCGTCCGCCGCCGACGTCGCGACCGCCTGGGCCATCGCCAAGGGGACCACCCCGATCATCGGGGTCACGAAGGCGGGTCACGTCGACGGGCTGGTCCGGGCCCGCGGGATCGAGCTCGCCTGCGAGGAGATCGCGGAACTCGAGGCGCTGGCGGATGCGGCGGACGTCGACACGCGCGGCTGGTGGGAGCAGGAGATGCGGCAGCCATAGGAAACTCCTATGCCGTCTGCTCGCTTTTCGTCTTTGCCTCTCATTCTTCGCCCGGCCTACGGTCAAAACCATGACCACATTGAAGAATGAAACGGAAAATTCGGAACTCGCTGGAAAGCGGGCTCTGGTCACGGGCGGTTCGCGCGGAATAGGCGCGGCCATTGTGCGCCGGCTTCTGGACGCGGGCGCCGAGGTGCTCACGACCGCCAGGTCGAGGGCGAGCACGGTGCCGGAGGGCGCCGCCTTCGTGGAGGCGGACGTACGGACGCGCGCCGGCGCCGAGGCGCTCGCGGCGGCCGCGCGGAGCACGCTCGGCGGGGTGGACATCCTCGTCGACAACGCGGGCGGCGCACAGCCGTTCCCGAACGCCGCGGCCATCCCCGACGAGGAGTGGCAGGACCAACTCGACCTGAACTTCCTGGCGTCGGTGCGGCTGGACTCGCTGCTGACCCCGGGGATGCGGGAACGGCGCTCGGGCGCCGTCGTGCACATCTCGTCGGCTGCCGTCCCCACCTCGGCGCCGCCGTTCCTGCACTACACGGCGGCGAAGGCGGCGCTGGAGAACTACAGCCGCGGACTCGCCCTTGAGCTTGCGCCGTTCGGGGTGCGGGTCAACGCCGTGTCCCCCGGCAGGACCGCGACGCCCGGCGGTGAGGCGACGCGCGAGCAGTGGGCGCGCCTGAGCGAAGGCCCCGGACAGGACGACGCCGCGCCGCCCCTGGGGCGCGACGGGCGGCCCGAGGACATCGCGGACGCGGTGCTGTTCCTCGTCTCGGACCGGGCGAGCTGGTTGACCGGTCGGAACCTCACCGTCGACGGCGGCGAGTTCCCCGCTTGATGAGGGCGAAGTACGAAGGGCCGGACGGAGAACCCCGGAAAGGGGCGCGAAACATGAACGACGAGTACGACGGCAAGAACGCGGTGATCACGGGCGGCAGCAGCGGCATAGGCCTCGCCACGGCGAAGCTGCTGGTGGATGCGGGAGCGCGCGTGGTGATCACCGGCCGTTCCCGTGCCACTCTCGACGCTGCCGCCAAGGAGCTGGGGGACAACGCGACGGCCGTCATGAGCGACGTCTCCTCGTTGTCCGACCTGGACGGCCTGGCCGCCCGCGTACGCGACGAACTCGGCACGCTGGACGCCCTGTTCGTCAACGCGGGCGTCACCACCGCCGCACCCCTGGAGTCGACGACCGAGGAGATGTTCGACACGTCGTTCGCCGTCAACGTCAAGGGCGCCTTCTTCACCGTGCAGAAGCTCGCACCGCTGCTGCGCACGGGCGCCGGCGTCGTCCTCACCACCTCGGCCGCGAACGTCATGGGCCTGGCGGGGACCAGCGTCTACGCGGCCGGCAAGGCGGCACTGCGCTCGATGGCTCGCACCCTCTCGGGCGAACTGCTGCCGCGCGGGATCCGCGTCAACGCGATCAGCCCCGGCCCCGTGGACACGGGAACCCTGGAGAGGACGATGACCGAGGAGGCCGCCGAGCGGTTCAAGGCGGAGCGCGTCGCGGATAATCCCATGCACCGTTTCGGGACTCCGGAGGAAATCGCCGGAGCGATGGCATTCCTGGCGTTCGACGCCACTTACACCACGGGCAGCGAATTCGTGGTGGATGGGGGCTCAACCCAGCTGTGACCGGATTCTGACGTGTTTCCGGTGGATTCGGCGGTGTAGTGCCAGGTTTCCTGGCGCAGGAATTCGAGCAGGGCCGCTTCCGCAGGGCCCGCACCGGGCCGGATCGCGGCAATAGCGGGCATGGAGACCGCGGGGAGCACCGGGCGTGTGAGGTGCTCGAACCCGGGAGGCACGGCCGAGGCCGGGACGAGCGTCACGCCCAGGCCGTGGGCGGCCCAGCGCACCGCCGTCGCCGTCTGGGAGACGCGGGCGACGGTGGCCGGGGCGAGGCCGTTGTCGCGGAGCACGTCGCGCAGCACGCCGTCGAGCGCGCTGTCGTGGTCGAACCTGATCCACGGCTCCCGCGCCACCTCGCCCAGCTCGACCCGGCCACCGGCGAGCTGGGCGCGCTCGGGGCCGAGCACGGCGACGAACTCCTCGTCGCCGAGGTGGTGGCCCACGTACAGGTCTTCCTCCCCGCAATCCCCGGCCATCAGGGCGACATCGACCACGCCCCGCCGCGCCAGCCGATCGAGCTCAGCCGGGTTCGCCTCCTCGAAAACGGTGACTTCGAGCCGCGGGTAGCGGCGACGCAACGCGGTGAGCGCGCCCGGGAGCTGCCGCGTGCCGAGGCCCATCTGCGCCGCGACGACGAGCTCGCCCTCCAGTTCGGCGGCGCCGGCCCGCGCCGTCGCCTTCGCCCGCCGCGCCGCCCGAACCGCGACCTCCGCGTCGCGCAGGAAGGCGCGTCCGACGGCGGTGGGCACGAGACCGGACGGCGTACGGGCGAACAGCGTCACGCCGAGCTCCCGCTCAAGGCCGCGGATCTGCTGCGACACCGACGGCTGGGCGACGTGCAGCGACTCGGCGGCGGCCGTCACCGAGCCCGCCTCGGCCACGGCGAGGGCGTATTCGAACTGGCGGATGCTCATCGGCTCCGTCCCTTCCGGCAGTGGGCCGCGGCGGACAGCGGTCGGCCCGGCCGTCCTCGCAAGCCTAGGTGAACGGCCCGGCCACCGGATCTGGCGAAGCCCGGGGCGTGCCTCGGCCGGCCTCAGGCCTCCAGCGCCGCCCCCGACGCGGCGACCTCCCCCGGCGCAGACACCACGTCGTCCCCTCCCCCGTGACCCGGCTTCCCGCCCGCCGCCGCGGCCCTGACGGCCGGGATGGCGGCCGCGATCAGCGCGGCGACCAGCGACACACCGCACCCGACCAGCAGCGCCGTGCGGAAGCCCGACTCCGAGGCGATCTTGAAGCCGCCCATCGTGACGGTCATCTGGGAGAGGACCACACCGATCACGGCCGAGCCGAACGACGTACCGAGCGAGCGCATCAGCGAATTGAAGCCGTTGGCCGCCGCTGTCTCGGACAGCGGTACAGCGCTCATGATCAGGGCCGGCATCGCCCCGTACGCGAGTCCGACGCCGCTGTTGGCGACGATGGCGGAGAGCATCAGGCCCCACGCGGAGCCCATCAGCGGCAGGGAGAGCCCGTAGCCGACGGCGATCACCAGCACGCCGCTGATCAGCGTGAACTTGGGGCCCTTGGCGTCCGTGAGCTTCCCGCCGAGCGGGGAGACGAACATCATCATGAGGCCGCCCGGCGCCATCCACAGGCCGGAGGCGAGCAGCGACTGGCCGAGGCCGTAACCCGTCGCCGACGGCAGCTGCAGCAGTTGCGGCATGACGAGCATGCTCGCGTACATGCCGAAGCCGACGAAGACCGACGCGATGTTCGTCAGCAGCACGCGGGGGCGCGCGGTGGTGCGCAGGTCGATCAGGGGGTCGCGGGTACGCAGCTCCCACAGGCCCCACGCCAGCAGCACGACGACGGCGGCGGCGAGCAGGCCGAGCGTCGTCCCCGAGCCCCAGCCCCAGTCACCGCCCTTGGAGACCGCGAGGAGCAGGGACACGAGACCGATGGCGAGGCCGACGGAGCCGAGGCCGTCGAAGCGCTGGCCCTTGGCGGCCGCGTTGGGCACGTCGGGGATGAGGAAGTGGACCAGCGCCGCGATCGCCACGGCCAGCACGGCGGAACCCCAGAACAGCACGCGCCAGCTGGCGTACTGGGCGACGGCCGCGGCGATCGGCAGGCCGAGCCCGCCGCCGATGCCCATGGAGGCGCTGACGAGGGCGATGGAGGAGCTCAGCCGCTCGGCGGGGACGGTGTCGCGCAGGAGGGCGATGCCGAGCGGCACCATGCCCATGCCCATGCCCTGCAGACCGCGGCCGACGATCATCGGTACGACGGAGGACGACAGGGCGCACACCACCGAGCCCACCAGCAGCGGCACGCAGCACGCGAGGATGATCCTGCGCTTGCCGAACATGTCGCCCAGGCGGCCGGAGACCGGCACGCAGACCGCTCCGACGAGCAGGGTGACGGTGATGACCCAGGCCGCGTTCGACGCGGACGTGTGCAGAAGGCGCGGCAGTTCCGCGATGAGCGGCGTGACCAGCGTCTGCATGAGTGCCGCCGCGGTACCCGCGAAGGCCAGCGTGGCGATGACGCCGCCCGCGCGGGCCGATGGCTGGGGAGCGTCCATACCGGACTCCTCGGATTGTCAGGTGATCGGGCACACCGATGCCCGGAGATACTGACATGCATCGTACATGCGATATGCATTAACCACGATAAATGTATGGCACACATCGCTGGGTAGGATGGGCGCGGGCCGCGCCGAGGGACGCGCCGGCGGGGCCCGAGCGACAGACGGGAGGCGCCGAGCGCATGGTCAAACCCACGTACGAGGTCGAGTACGAGCAGATGCTGCTCGGACGGCACACCCTCGTGCACCACAGGAACCGCAAGGACAGCTCCCTGGAGCGCAGCGCCTACATCCTGCTCAGCCGCATCCGCGTGCAGGGGCCGATGTCGATCGGCGAGCTGAGCGACGCGTTCGGCCTCGACACCTCGACCCTCAACCGGCAGACAGCCGCGGCCATGAACGCCGGGCTCGTCGAGCGCATCCCCGACCCGGGCGGCGGCATGGCACGCAAGTTCCGCATCACGGACGCGGGCGCCCGGATGCTGGACGAGGAGCGCGAACGCACCGTCGAGGGCCTCGACCGGGTCATGACGGACTGGTCGGACGAGGACATCAGCGCGTTCGCCTCGTACCTGCGGCGCTTCAACACCGACATCGAGCGGCTCGGCGGCAGGCCCTGGCCGCGGCCCTGACCACGCGGCCCTGACCAACGCCGCCGCCCGGGGGCCGCTAGAGGTCGAGGACGACCTCGCCTGCGGGTTCACTGCAGCAGACGAGGGCGGTGCCGGGCTCCGGGGGTTCGAGCGGCTCCGTCGTGTACGTGACGTCTCCGTCCACGAGGTGCGTGACGCACGTGTGGCACACGCCCGTACGGCAGGACCAGCGGGTGGGGACGTCGCACGCCTCGGCGAGGTCGAGGAGGGACGCGTGCCCGGCCGACCAGGGCGTGGTGACGCCGCTGCGCGCGAAGGTGACGAGAGGGCCCGTACCCGGGGGCCCGGACGGCTGGTGCGGGCGGGGCGCGGCCCCCGCCGCGACGCCTGTGATGCCGGGGTTGATCGCCGGCAGGGCGCTGAACTGCTCGGTGTGGATCCGCTCGGGCGGCAGACCGCGCTCGCGCAGGAAGCCGGAGAGCGCGTCCATGAAGGCCGGCGGCCCGCAGAGGTACGCGTCGGCGTCGGCGGGGACGCCCATCTCCGCGAGCGCCCCGGCCGTCGGACGCCCCCGGGTGACGTGGAGTTCGCCGGGGCGCGGGGCGTCGGAGGTGTAGAAGATGTGCTCCTGGGCGGCCGGGAGCCGCCCCAGGAGGGCGTGGGCCTCGTCGGCGAAGGCGTGCTGTGCGCGGTCGTGGGCGGTGTGGATCCACCACACGGGCCGCGGGTCCTTCGCGGCGGCGAGCCGGTGCAGCATGGCGAGGACAGGGGTGGCGCCGATCCCGGCGGAGACGAGGACGATCGGGCGGTCGCCGCCCTGGAGTACGAACGTCCCGCGCGCACTGGCCACGTCGAGCAGGCCGCCGGGGCGCAGCGCGGCGTGGATGAAGCCGCTGACCCTGCCGTGCGGCTCGTGCTTGACGCTGATGCGGTAGGTGGAGTCGGTGGGCACGGAGGAGAGCGAGTAGCTGCGCACCGCGGGGGCCTCCCGGGCCCCGGGGGCCGCGTCGGCTCCCCCGCCGGCGGTGACGCGCACGGAGAGGTACTGGCCCGGACTGGCATCGGGTACGGGCGCGCCGTCCAGGGTGTCGAGGTAGAGCGACGAGACGGTGGGTGTCTCCCGGACGATACGGGTGACGCGCATTGCCCTGAAGCCCGGCCACGCCGGCTCCTGCCTTGGCTGCCGGGTCCCGGCACCCGCCTCGGGCCACCCCGGTTCCGCCTCGGGCTGCCGGGCCTCGGCCAGGTCGCGGAAGGACTGCTGCCACCCGGGGCTGAGCGCGGGGATGTTCAGCGCTCTGCGCAGCTTGTCGGGGTCGCGGCGCGGCAGGTAGAGCAGCGCGTCCGCGTCCGCGACGGTGAGTTCCTCCTGGCCCCTGCGGGTCAGCGTGATCTCGTCACCCGCCTGGACGCGTCCCTCCGTGATCACGCGCAGGTAGAAGCCGGGCCGGTGGTGGGCGACGAGGAGGGACGCCATGGTGGGCTCGCCCAGGCGCATGCCGACGCGGTAGCAGGTGACGCGCGGCTGGGTGACCTCGAACTCGGCTTCGCCCACGCGGTAGCGGTCCCCGATGCACACGTCGTCGTCGGGCAGGCCGTCGACGGTGAAGTTCTCGCCGAAGATCCCGAAGTCCAGGTCGTCCCGGTGGAGTTGCTCGCGCCAGTACCGGTACGACTGGAGTTGGTACACCAGGACGGCCCGGATCTCCCCGCCGTGCCCCGCCAGGTCGCCCTGGCCGTCGCCGTCGACGTTCAGCCGCCTGACCATGCGGGGGCCGCGCACGGGGGACTTCCACGCTCCGGTGTGGACGGTCTTCCCCTTCCAGGGGACATCGCGGGGCTTCCCCACGTTGACCGACAGCAGCGTCGCCATTGCGGACCTCCCGCGGTTGATCCTAGTTGTGCCCGGACATACGGACCACGCGTTCACCCTAACCGACTAATATGCGTTGACCAGTTAGGATGAGCGTGTTCTACTGGTCGCAAGAACCGATACAGCTCGACCCAGGGGTCGCGACCACGGCCTCTCCTCCCAGAAGGAACCCGCCATGGGACTGTCCTGGCAGCAAGGCCCCCTGTCCGCAGGCGCGATCGGGCACTTCCTCACCGCCGACCCGCTCCCCGAACGGCTTCTCTACGCGGAGCGGCTGCGCCGCAGGATGCGTGTGAAGTTCCACGGAGTGTGGATCGCCGACAGCGAGGACGTGCTGCTGCTCCACGAGCCGAGCCGCTACCCCGTCGCCTACTTCCCGCGCGCGGACGTCGTCGGCCAGGCCCTGGTCCCCAGCGGCAAGGTCACCCACCACAAGGACCTCGGCGACACCTCCTGGTACGCCGTACACGCGGGCGAGCGCACGGCCGAGCGCGCCGCCTGGGAGTTCGCCGCGCCGCCCGCCCACGCCGCCGTACTCCAGGGACGCATCGCCTTCGCGTGGCGGGCGATGGACGCCTTCTACGAGGAGGACGAGCGGGTCCTGGGACACGCCGCCGACCCGTACCACCGCATCGACATCCGCAACACGTCGAGGACGCTGGAGGTCCGCCTGGGTGACACCGTCGTCGCCCGCTCCGGGCACCCCGTCGTGCTCTTCGAGTCGGGATTCGCGCCGCGCTGGTACGTGCCGCGCGCCGACATCGACGAGGCACGGCTGCGCCCGGTCGAAGGCCGGACGTTCTGCCCCTACAAGGGCCTGTGCGACTACTACGACATCGGCGACGCGCGCCGCGCCGCCTGGTCGTACCGCGACGCCTACCGCGAGGTCGACAGGGTCAGCGACCTGGTGTCGTTCGAGGCGGACAAGGTCGAGGTCCGGCTCGACGGCGAGCGGCTGCACCCCGAGCCGGGGCAGAACGTGATCCCGCACGGCATCGACCGCGGGCTGGACGTCGACGAGGTCGAGGGCCGCTGACTCCGGAGGCTTCGGCGGCGGGGCTCAGCCCACGGCGGTGAGCCACTCCCGCACGGCGGAGACGTCACCGGCGTCCGAGATCAGCCCGACGTAGCCGTCGGGGCGGATCAGCACGAGGGTGCGGTCGCCCGCGCCGTAGGCGGCGGCGAGGTGGCCTCCGGTGTCGGCGACGTCGTCGGGCCCGGCCGGCTGCCCGCCGACGACGCGCAGCGTCCTGAGGCCGGACGGAGGGGGCGCGACGGCGTCGGCGGCGCTCGCGGTGCCCGTCGCGCCCGCGGCACCCGTCGCGCCGAAGTCCAGGAGCGTGAAGCGCCCGCCGCGCGTCAGGTCGAACAGCCGGCGTCCGCCTGCCGCCGTCGTCAGCCCGGTCGCGTCGGGGGCGCGATCGCCGGCCCTGAGCAAGCCCGCCTCGTCGCGGGCGTCCCGGGCGTCCCGGCTGTCCCGGTCGTCGCGGGCGAGTGCGGAACCGCGGTAGCCCACGCCCAGCTGAGTCGTGCTCGCGTCGCGCTGCACGGACATGCCGTTCTGTTCGAGCGTCCGGCGCAGGCGCTCGTTCGAGAGCGCGAGCACCCCGGCCGCGATCGGGCGCCGCTCGGCCTCGTAGGTGTCGAGAAGCGCACGCGGGGCGCCCTGCTCGACGGCCGCGAGCTTCCAGCCGAGGTTGTGCGCGTCCTGCATGCCGGTGTTCATCCCTTGGCCGCCTGCGGGCGAGTGGATGTGTGCCGCGTCGCCCGCGAGGAACACGCGGCCCTCGCGATAGCGGTCGACGAGGCGGATGTTGGCGCGCCACAGCGACGACCACTCCGGCTCGCGGAGACGGATGCCGGTGCGGCCGCTACGCCGTTCGAGGATGGCCTGCATGTTCGCCAGGCTGAGTTCGGGGTCCTGACCCGGAGCGATGAGGGCCTGGTACTGGAAGACATCGGTCGAGGGCAGCGGGCAGAGGCCGACGAGGCCTTCCTCGTGGCGCCACATGTGCCAGGCGTCGCGGTCGAGGCCGTCGAGCGCCACGTCCGCGACGATCATCCGCACCTCCTCGCGCGTCTCGCCCTCGAACGCGATGCCGGCCTGCTTGCGCACGACGCTGTGGCCGCCGTCGCAGCCGACCAGCCTGCGCGCGGTGACCGTCTCCGTCTCGCCGCCCTTGGCGACGACGGCGGAAACACCGTCCTGCGACTGTTCGAACCCGGTGAGTGCCGTGCCGAACTCGACCTCGCCGCCGAGCTCCGCCAACCGCACCCTGAGCGCTTCCTCGATACGCCATTCGGGCGTGATCAGGCTCGTCGTGTACGGGACGTCGGGGCGGTCCCGGAGCGACTCGGGCTCGCCACCACCCAGCGTGACCCGGCCGTCGGGGGCGGTCGAACGCATCGGCATCGCCATCAGGCCGTGCGCGATGACGCGGTCGACGATGCCGAGATCGTCGAGCAGCTCCAGGGTGCGCGGCTGGATGCCCTTGCCGCGCGAGCCGGGCTGCGGGCCGCCGGACGCCTCGATCAGGCGGAACGGGACGCCGCGGCGGGCGAGCTCGCAGGCCAGCGTCAGGCCGGTCGGGCCCGCACCGACGATCAGCACCGCGGTCGACGTACCCGTTGTCCCGGTCGTCCCGGTTGCCCCGGCCATCTCGATCACCTCGTCAACTCGCACAAGAAAGTAATCCCTATCTCGGCATGGTAGGCAGGGTTGCTAAGAAAGGCAAACCTTTCTATCGTGGCGTGGTGGTTACAGAGGATCCCGGCCCCGCCCGCCGCCGGCGTCACGGCAAGGAGCTGGAGGCCGCGCTGCTCACGGCGGGGTGGGACGAGCTGGTCGAGGCCGGGTACGCGCGCCTGACGATGGGCTCGATCGCCGCGCGCGCCCGCACCAGCGAGGCGGTGCTCTACCGGCGCTGGGCCAACAAGGACCAGCTCGTGCTCGCCGCGATCGAGCACCACAGGAAGGCCAACCCGGTCGCCGTCCCCGACACCGGCACCCTGCGCGGCGACCTGCTCGCCCAGCTGACGGCCATGAGCGAATCGCTCGCCGGGTTCTTCGCCATCGCCGCGGCCGCCGCCTTCTCGGGGCTGCTGGCCGACACCGGCCTCACCCCGTCCGAGGCCCGCGAGCGGGTGATGGCCGCGCAGGGGCTGCCGCACGTGCGGGCCGTCTACCAGCAGGCGCACGACCGGGGCGAGATCGACCTCGAACGCATCGACCCCGCCGTGCTGGCGATGCCGTTCGACCTGGTCCGGCACGACATGCTGATGGATCTGGGACCGCTGGGCCCCGAGCGCATCAGGACGATCGTCGACGCACTCTTCCTGCCGCTCGTACGCGGCCACCGGACGGACGGGGACGCGCCCCCGCCTTCATCGTCCTGACGGATGTGCGGCGGGGACGCCGCCGCCCGCCGGCTCCCGCAGGAGCTCCTCGATGCCCAGCAGGAATGTCTCGGACACCAGCGCCGGGTCGAAGAGGCAGCCGGCCGCCATCGCGCCGTCCCGCAGCATGACGAAGTGCCGGCCGGCCGCGTCGGCAGGCGCGTGACCGGCCTGTTCGAGCAGCTCAGTGACGGTGTTGAGGAACCACTCCCGGTGGGCCAGTACGGCCTGGTGGACGGGGTGCGCCCGGTCGGGGTACTCGGCCGCCGCGTTGAGGAAGGCGCATCCGCGGAAACCGGTCGACTCGATCCCGTCGGCGATGGACCGGCCCACGGCGCGCACCCTGCCGGCCGCCGAGTCCGCACTCGCCGCCGCGGCGGCGACCTGTGCCCTGATCCCCTGGTCGGCCTGGTCGAGGTAGGCGAGGATCAGATCCTCCTTGCCGGCGAAGTGCCGGTACAGCGTCGCCCGCGTCACCTGCGCCTCCGCGGTGATCCGGTCGACGCCGACGGAGTGGATCCCCTCCGTGTAGAAGATCTTCGTCGCCGTGCCGAGCAGCCTGGCCCGCGCTTCGGACGTGCTGCCGCCTGATGTGCCCCGACTCATGGACCCAGGCTATCGCACTCCGGAGGGAGAACGTTCGGTCTTGACAATCGCTCGTCCCAGCCCTTTGAATGCCGGTGAGGCACCGATACCGAACGTTCTCCCTCACTGCTAGTACCGCATCGCCACCGAAAGGCATCCCATGAACGCTCTCGCCGACCAGAGCCCCGCCCCGGCCGCCGTCCCCGCCGCCGCCCTCCGGAAGCTGTACGTCCTGCGCTTCGCGTTCGCCGCGGTGTGGGCGATCCTGCTCTTCGCGTCCGCCGGCACGCTGGGCCCGCTGAGCGCGACCCTGCTGGTGATCTACCCGCTGTTCGACGTGGCGTGTGCCGTCGCCGACATCCGGTCGGCCAGGGCGAGCCAGGGCCAGGTACGCGCCCTGTACGTGAACATCGCGCTCAGCTCTCTCGCCGGCGTCGGCCTCGTCCTCGCCGCCACGTCCGGCATCCCGTCGGTCCTGCGCGTCTGGGGCCTGTGGGCCATCACGGCGGGCCTCGTCCAGCTGGTGGTCGGTGCCGTACGGCGCGGGCTCGGAGGCCAGTGGCCGATGATCGCCAGCGGCGCGATCTCCGCCGTCGCCGGGGCGTCCTTCTTCGCGCAGGCGGGCAAGGACAACGCCTCCCTGGGCAGCCTGGCCGGCTACGCCGTCCTCGGTGGCATCTTCTTCCTGGTCTCGGCCCTCCGGCTGGGACGCGGGAAGGGACGCGCCGGCAAGGACGCGTGACCCGGGCCTCGACCGCCCGGCCCCCGACCGCCCGGCCCCCGACCGCCGCGGGCCCGACCGGCGACCCCCGCGCCGACCGGGCCCGCGGCACACGCCGCTTCGCGCGCTGCGCCCTGTGCCCTGTGCTCGACGTACGGCGCCTCGCTACAGGCCGGTCGGGAGCCGGCGGATCTGGTCAAGGCCCAGCGGGGCCGCCGGTGGCAGGGGCTTGGTCCGGTCCGCTTCGGCGGACTGGAGGAAGTAGGCCACCAGCCGTCGCGACGCGGGCTCCGAGACGTGGGGCGGCTGCGCGGCGAGTCCGTTGTTGGCGAGCAGGAGCACCAGCACGTCGCTGGGGTCGAAGTCCCCGCGCAGGCGGCCCGCTTCCTTGGCGCGCTGGACGAGCCGCGCGAGGTCGGGTTCGGCGCGGTCCCATTGGCGGCGGCCGTCGTCGGTCTCCCCGTACTGCGCGAGGAAGGCGCTGGTGAAGCCGCGGTCGGCGACCTGCGCGGCGCACACCGTCTCGACGAAGGAACGGAAGCCGTGCCACGGGTCCGGGTCGGCCAGCGCTTCGTCGAAGGCGGTGGCGCACTCGGTGAGCTGGTCGTCGAACACCGCCGCGACGAGCGAGGCGCGGGTGGGAAAGCGGCGGTACAGCGTGGCGGCTCCGACGCCGGCGCGGCGCGCGATCGCGCTGATGGGTACGGCCGTTCCACGCTCCGTGAACGTCTCGTGAGCCGCCCGGACGATGCGGTCGCGGTTGCGCTGGGCATCGCTGCGCAACCCGCCGGATACACCGTTCCCGCTGTCCGGTGATTCCCTGATCGTTTTCCGGGAGAGATCGGCAGGCATTTCTCTCACTTTCTCGCATGTGGAAACAGTCGTCCACTTCTCAGGTTAGCGTGGCCGGCAGGCGGCAGCACCGCCCTTACCGTCACCGCATTCCGAGGAAGCGAAGAACGCCATGAAGATTCTCATGTTCGGCCGAGGAACGATCGCCATGCTCTACGGCTGGGCGCTGGAAAAGGCCGGAAACCAGGTCGATTTCTATGTCCGTCCCGGCAGAGCCGCGCAGTACGGGCCCGAAGTGGACCTGCGGATCCAGGACGGACGGGCGGCCGCAAGGGGGTGACGGTCGGCGAGACGTGGCCGATCACCATGCGCGAGGAGCTGGACGCCGGCCACGACTACGACCTGATCATCCTGAGCGTCAATCACGACCAGCTCGACTCGGCGGTCACATTCCTGAGCACGCGCGTCGGCAGGGCGACCGTGCTCGTCTTCAACAACGTCTGGACCGAGCCCGCCGACGCGGTGTCCGGTCTGCCCGGCGACCAGGTCGTCTGGGGCTTTCCCGGCGCCGGCGGCGGCGTCTCGGGCAGCGCGCTCCGCGGCGGGCTGCTGAAGCCCGTCTTCATGGGCTTCTGCGGCGACTCGAACCGGACCGACCGCTACCGGCAGGTCCGCGACCTGTTCAGGCGCTCCGGTTTCAGGGTGTCCGAGCAGCGCGACTTCCGCAGCTGGCTGTGGTTCCACTTCATCATGGACGCCGGCCTGCTGGCGCAGGCGATCAAAGCCGGCAGCTTTTCCAGGATGGCCGCGTCACGCACCGCCGCCAAGGAATCCGTCCTGCTCATTCGCGAAATGGTTCCGCTGCTCAAGGCGAAGGGCGGGACGCCGAGGCTGGGCGCCGCCGCCTTCTCGTACATTCCTGCCGGGCTGCTCGGCTTTCTCCTGCGTAAATTCCTGGGCGCGGAAACCATTTACGGCTCCATCATGGCGCAGGCCGAAGAAACGGGGCACCTCGGGCCGGAAGCCATGAGCCTTTACACCAAGGACGTGCTGGCCGAGGCACGCAGGTTGGGCGTTGCGCTCCCCCGGATGACCGCGCTTGAGCCGCTGTTCGCGTAGCACCGCCTGCGTACCGCCCGCGCCGCCCGCGCCCGCTACGGCCGGGCGGACGTGACGGAGGCCATGGCCCCGAGCCCCGCGGCGGTGCTCCAGGCGACCGCTTCGTCGCGGGTCACGTCGACCTCCCCGCCGAGCCAGCTGTCGATGATCCGCAGGACTGCTCCGACCACCGCCACCGCGGCGACCCGGGCCCGCCCGGCCCCGAGGGGCGGCGCGGCCGCGGCGCGCTCCGCGATGAACCCCCGCTCCACGATGGAGGCGAGGTCGTCCAGCGCACGGGCGCGGCGCGATGCGACAGCGCCTCCGGCGCTCTGGGCACGGGCCACGAAGCGTCCCTTGGCGGGTACGGCCAGGAGGACGTCGAGCCCGCGCGATACGGCCCGGCGCGCGATGTCCGCCGGCGGCGCGTCGGCAGCGGCGACCACGGCGCGCACCGCTGCCCGCACCTCGCCGGTGATCTCCTCGAAGAGCGCACCCATCAGGGCGTCGACGTCCTCGAAGCTTTCGTAGAAGTAGCGGCGCGTCAGGCCGGCCTCGTCACAGACACGGCGCGCGCTCACACCGCTCCAGCCGTCGGCGTCGAACACCTTCAGCGCCGCGCTGAGCAGTGCCTCGCGCCGCTGTGCGACGCGGTCCTCTGCCGGGGTTCCGCGGTAGGGACGCACCAGAGGCGGTATGACCATGACCTCATGTTGACACACCTCGGTACCAGAAATACATTTCTGGTACCAGCCGGTATCAACTTAACGGCCACCGGCCGCCCCGGACGAGGGAACCCACATGGCACGCCGAGACTTCGACATCACCGTCCCCGACCTGCACGGGAAGCGTGCCGTCGTCACCGGGGCGAGCGACGGGATGGGGCTCGGCATCGCGACGCGCCTGGCCGCCGCCGGAGCGCAGGTCGTCCTGCCCGTCCGCAATGCGCGCAAGGGGGATGCGGCGCGCGCCAGGATCCGTCAGCAGGTCTCCGAGGCGGACGTGTCACTGCGCGCACTCGACCTGTCCTCGCTGGACTCGGTCGCGGCGCTCGGCAGGACCCTCCTCGAGGAGGGCAACCCCGTGCACCTGCTCGTCAACAACGCCGGGGTCATGACGCCGCCCGAACGCCGGACGACCGCCGACGGCTTCGAGCTGCAGTTCGGCACGAACCATCTCGGCCACTTCGCCCTGGTGGCGCACCTGCTGCCGCTGCTGCGCGCGGGCCACGCACGCGTGACGTCGCAGATCAGCGTCGCGGCGAACCAAGGCGCCATCAACTGGGACGACTTGAACTGGGAGCGGTCGTATCGCGGCATGCGCGCCTACAGCCAGTCGAAGATCGCGTTCGGCCTCTTCGGCCTGGAGCTCAACCGGCGCAGCGAGGCCGGCGGCTGGGGCATCACGAGCAACTTGTCGCACCCGGGTGTCGCCCCCACCAACCTGCTCGCGGCCCGCCCGGAGGTCGGACGCGACAAGGACACCCTGGGCGTGCGGCTGATCCGCGCCCTGTCGTCCCGCGGGATCCTCCTCGGGACGGTACGGAGCGCGCAGCTACCCGCCCTCTACGCCGCCACCGCGCCCGACGCCAAGCCGGGCGGCTTCTACGGCCCCAGCGGGCCGGGCCACCTGGGCGGCCCGCCGACCGAGCAGAAGCTGTACGGCAGGCTGCGCGGCGCCGACGAGGCGCGTCGCGTCTGGCGGTTCTCCGAGGAACTCACGGGCGTGCGCTTCGAGGAACAGCCCACGCACGGCTGAAGGCGCCCGGCTCCGGTCCGGGAGCGCGGCTGCGGGGGCGTTGATGACCGTTCGGCACGTCATCGCTCGGCGGCTACCTGGGCTCCCACGCCCGCACGAGATCCTCCGGCCCCCCAGTGCGCGGTCAGCGGAAGCTCTTCTTCCATGCCGCAGCGGGAAACCGCTACCAGGGGCGTATCCGGGGCAGTGCCCGGCACGGTGAGCATGGCGCGCACCAAGGCGTCGTAGTCGTGGCGGTCGAAGGGCTGATTCTCCAGCCACTTGACCGACCCGACGGGCCACTCGCCGTCAGGCATCAGACGCAGCAACGACTCGCGGATCAACGGCTCGACGGCTCGGCCCCGCCACGTGGTCCACGAACGCTCGATGCGTTCCAGTGCCAAGTCACCCCGGCCACGGTCGATCAGGGGGATCGAGCGTGCCAGGAAAGCGAGCCAGAACCTCAGATACGGGTCGGCGATCCGGTAGCGCTTGTTCTTGCTGTCCGGCTTGGCGGACAGGGGGAGGTCCGCGGCCAGGACCCTCTTGTCCTGCAGCGTGGCCAGCAGCGGGGAGAGCGTGCCGGACGGCAGGGCGTTGGCACCACCCGCTCGGGCCGCCATCGTGCCGAACGTACGCTCACCGCTGCCGACCGCTTCCAGCACGGCCCGGGAATACGAAGCCTCGGGGAACCCGCCGTTGACCAGCTGGGCGTCGACAGCCTCTGCAGGGCCGAGCCCGGTCATGGATCGCACGTCAGCCGGATTCAGGGGGTGGACGGTCGTTTTCGCCGCTCGGCCGAAGAACGGGCGCCCGCAGGACTGCAGTGCCTCCATCACCGACATGTCGCTGCCGACCAGCAGCAGCAATACGGGCTTGGAGGACAGCGATACGGGGTGAGTCATCCGGCACCGCGAGCGCCAGCGAGCGCAGAGCCAGGTTCCAGTCTTGCGCCTGGAGGCCGGCGACCAGCCCCGCCCCCGGTAGCGGCGGCTCTGCGCGAGTGTGGCGACGAAGTCGGCGCGCTCGGCCACCGGGTTGCGTCCGCGGGTGGCCTGGAAAACCGCGTACGGCGCTCCCGCGCGGTCGCAGAACTCCTGGGCCAGGCGCGACTTCCCCACACGGCGCCGACCGGTCATGATCACAGCCGGCCCGCGAGTGGCCCCGCCGCCTCCTGAAACCGTCCGGTGCTGCTCGGCCGGCAGCGCGAGATCCCCGGCTCGACCTTTACGAAACCGACCTCAGCGAACCGCACGAGGACGGCCCACTCCGAGTGGGGGAATCCCCCGCGTCGTAGGCCCCCTGCGGCTCCTCCGCCACCTCAGCCGTCACGGCTCGCTCGGTGACATGAAGATGCGGTTTCGCCCCTTCGAGTCGAAGCCTGCACCGCCGGCCGTGGAGCGCGGCGGTCAGGACGTCGAACGCGAGGCGTTCGGTCAGCGGTGCGTGATGCCGGTCTTGGCGTTGGGGCCGAGGGTCGGTTCGGTGACGGGGACGTCACCGAGGGCCTCGTCGACGGCGGTCAGCAGGTCGTCGGGCAGCTCGATGCCGGAGGCGGCGGCGTTGCTGTGGACCTGTTCGGGACGGGAGGCCCCGGTGATGGCGGAGGCGACCTCGGTACGGCGCAGGACCCAGGCGAGGGCGAGGGCGGGCATGCTCATCCCGGCCTGTTCGGCGATCGGCACGAGGCGCTGGACCGCAGCGAGGGTGGCGTCGCTGTAGACCAGGTCCTTGGACACGGCCATGTCGGCGGAGGCGAACCTGCTGCCTTCCGGCACGGGCTGTCCTGGCTTGTACTTGCCAGTGAGGACGCCCTGGGCGAGCGGGGACCAGACGATCTGGGAGATGCCGTTGGCCGCGGACAGGCCGAAGACCTCCGCTTCGGGGGCCTGCCAGAGCATGGAGTACTGCGGCTGGGAGGAGACGAACAGGTCCGGCCCCGCGATGTCGATCGCGGCCCGGATCTGCTCGGGGGTCCACTCGCTGAAGCCGAGGTAGCGGGCCTTGCCCTGCTCGACCACCTTCTGCAACGCCTCGATCGTGTCCTCGATCGGCACGGCGGGGTCGAAGCGGTGCGCCTGGTACAGGTCGACGTGGTCGGTCTTCAGGCGGGTGAGGGAGGCGTCGATCTGCTTGGCGATCTGTGCCGGGGACAGGCCCTGGTCGGCAGGGTCCTCGGACATCCGGCCCCAGACCTTGGTGGCCAGGATGTAGGAGTCGCGGGGGTGGGCGGAGAGGATCTCGCCCCAGGCCGTCTCGGCGGCTCCTCGGCCGTAGACGTTGGCGGTGTCGAAGAAGTTGATGCCCGCCTCGAACGCCGCCTCGGTGCAGGCCCGGGTCTGGTCGGCCTCGATGCCGCCGGCGTAGGTGAGCCAGGATCCGAGCGAGATCTCCGAGACCTCCAGGTCCGAGCTGCCGAGTGTGCGGTATCGCATGGGTGCTCCTTGCTCCCGTGGGGAGATGTCCGGCGGTAGGTGTCCGGTGCCGGTGCGGGTCAGCGGTGGCGGGCCGCCGGCTCCAGGGCGGGGTTGATGCAGCTGCTGTCGGCTGTGTTGATGACCGTACCGGGCGTGACGATCTCGGGCAGACGATGCGGGCGGCCCACCCGCGATCCGGGGTGCTGAAAGGCCGGCGGCAGGGGGTTCGCAGAATGACACCCGGGCGTTCGCTGTACGGCTCGGCCGCCGCATCGCGCCGCCGTAGCGTCCCTGGTGCCAAGGCCCGGTCGAGCACCCGGCGCGGCGACGGCCGCCGCGAGCCCGACGGACGCGGGGATCCGGACACGCCACGCGAACAGGCCCATGGCAATCGGACGCCAGACAGGAAGGAGTGCGGCGATGACGTCGGAACCACTGCCGAACGCACTCACCACCGAGCACCTCATGGCGGCCGCGACCCTTGAGATCATCCCGCTCAAGGGCGCCCGGGAGCAGATCCGGGCCGCGCCCGCCGATGCCACGGTCGCGATCACGTGTTCGCCCAGGTTCGGGCTCGACCGCACCTTGGAGGCGTGCGCTCTCGCCGTCCGCTCCGGGCGACGGGTGGTGCCGCATCTCGCCGCCCGCATGGTGCCCGGCCCGCGCGCGCTCACCGACTTCGTCCGGCGGATCGAAGACCTCGGCATCACGGAGCTGTTCGTCGTCGGAGGCGACGGCGAGACGCCGGTCGGCCCCTACCACGAGGCCGGCCACGTGCTGGAGGATCTGCGGGGGCGCGACCACGGCCTGACCCGTCTGGGCGTCGGCTGCTACCCCGAAGGCCATCCCCGTATCGACGACGAGCGGCTCTGGGCCGCCCTGGAGCGCAAGCAGAAGCTGGCCACGTACATGGTCAGCCAGATGTGTTTCGACGCCACGGTCGTACGCAAGTGGCTGTGCCGGGCCCAGGAACGCGGGATCGGACTGCCGCTGCGGGTGGGCGTGGCCGGGCCGTTGAAGATCACCAGGCTCGCGGAGCTGTCCCTCAAGGTCGGTGTCGGCCAGTCGCTGCGCTACCTGAGCAAGCAGCGCGGCATGGTCGGCAACGTCCTGCTGGGCCGCGCCTACGACCCCGCGCCGTTCGTCAGGGCGACCGCCGGTGCGGCCGGAATCGAGGGCCTGCATGTCTTCAGCTTCAACCAGGTTCCCCAGTACATGGCCTGGCGGGACGCGCACATGCCCCGGCCGGACGCTCGGCAGGCGGCCGGCGAAGCCGGCCCGCGGTAGGAGCCCGGCGGATCTCATGAGCGATGCCGTCATCACCCTGTCGTGCCGGGACCGGCCCGGGATCGTACGTGCGGTCACCGGATTCGTCGCCGATCACGGCTGCAGCATCACCGAGAGCCATCAGTTCATCGACCCCGATACCTCACGCCTGTACATGCGCCTGGCGTTCAAGGCGGTGGTGGACGCCACTTGTGACGTCGACCTGCTCGGCAAGGAGTTCACCGCGGTCGCCCGGGAGTTCCTGATGAGCTGGGAGATCGTGGACGCCACTCGTCGCGCCCGCCTGATCATCCTGGTCAGCAGATTCGGCCACTGTCTCAACGACCTGCTCTACCGTGCCAGGGCCGGTCAGCTGAACGCCGACATCGCGGCGGTGGTCTCCAACCATCCCGACCTCGAACCGCCGGCGGCCGCCGCGGGCGTGCCGTTCCCGCACATACCGGTCACCGCGGCCACCAAGCCCCAAGCCGAGGCGGAGCTCCTGCGGCTCGTCGGCGAGCTGGAGGCCGACGTGGTCGTGCCGGCCCGCTACCTGCAGATCCTCTCGGCGGATCTGTGCTCCCCTCTCGCGGGACGGGCCATCAACATCCACCACTCGATGCTGCCCGGCTTCAAGGGCGCCAAGCCCTACCAGCAGGCGTGACCGCGCTGGGCCGCGACAACGAGTCGCCGGCACTGGCACGTGCCGTGCAGTGGCACGTGGAGAACCGCGTGATGCTCGACGGGCACCGCACGGTCGTGTTCCGATGAGTACCACACGCGATCACGCGTAGGAGCCCGAGGACCTGACCCACGTCCGGGGCCGAGAGCGAGAGCGAGAACGGGATGCTCGATCAGGACAGCACCGTCGCCCCGCGGGAAGGCCGCTACGACGGGCCGTTGCGCGCCTACGAGCGCTACCGCACCAGGGACCCCGCTCAGGCGTCGGCCCTGGCGGCAGGCGTCCTGTCCGCGAACCAGCTGGTCGTGCCCGGTCACGACCGCCGATTCGAGGCCACCTGCCGGGCTGTCCGGGTCCACTCCGCTTCGCTGCTCTACCTGACCTACGGCACCGATGTCGTCGTGGACCGGGTCGTCGCCGACCGGATCAAGGCCTCGCGCCGCGACCACCTCGCGATCCTGTTCCCGGTCCACGGCGGGCTGCGCCTGCGCACCCAGGGCCGGGAGTTCGACGTCCTGGCCGGGGAGACGGCGGGGGTCACCAGCTCACGTGACACCATGCACGCGCGATTGGGCGCCCAGGTGTCGGTCCTCACGCTGCGCGTCGACCTGCACGCGGTCGCGGCCGCGCTCGGAAACCTGCTCCTGGAACCGCCGCCCACCGACCTGACCCTGCGGTCGGGCCCGGTCGCGGGCCCCGCTCACAGCTCACTGGCGGGCACGGCGGAGCTGCTGGCGGCCAGTTACGACCGGAAGGACCCGGGATCCCCACTCCCGCCCGTGGTCGCGCGCCGCATCGAGGAGCAGATCCTGTGCACCGTGCTGCTCTCCGTCAACCACAACTACCGGGCCAGGCTGCTGGGTGAGGAGCCACGCCCGGGCCGGCGCACCGTCCGCGAGGCGATCGACCTGGTCCGCGCCGAGGATCAGGCCGATTGGACGATCCCCGAACTGGCCCGTGCGGTAGGTGTCACGGTACGGGCGCTGGAGATGGGCTTTCGCAAGGAACTGGGCAGGACGCCGCGGGAGTTCGTCCGGGAGCAGCGACTGCTGCGGGCCCACGACGAGTTGCTGCGCGCCAACCCCGGAGACGGAACCACCGTCACCGAGGTCGCGAGCCGGTGGGGTTTCTGGCATGCCGGCCGGTTCGCGGCCGGCTACAGCGGCCGGTTCGGCGTCCGTCCCGCCACGACCCTGCGGTCCGTAGGCGGCCCCGGGGTTCGCTGACCGGCACCCCTGCCTTCGCCCGACGGCTCGGTCGCGTGCGGCTCGGCTTATAACGTCACGTTCCCAGACGCGGGCCCCACCGGGCATTCCCGGGCCGGCGCGGAAGGGACGAGACATGGCCATCGAAAGCCTCGAGAACAAGATCCACCAGGCCGGCGGGCCGCTGCGCATGCTGCGCGGCGCACGCGCCGGCGCCCACCCCTTTCCCATCCCACCCCAGTTCACCACCTGGCAGGACGAGCAGAAGTCCTGGCGCGAGACCGCCGTACTGTTCGAGCAGCGCCACATGACGGACGTCTACTTCGAAGGCCCCGACGTGCGGCGCCTGCTGAGCGACGTGGCCGTCAACAGCTTCGCCGCCTTCGGGCCGATGAAGGCCAAGCAGCTCATCGTGTGCAACGAGGAGGGCCAGTACATCGGCGACGCGATCCTGTTCGGGCTCGGCGTGGAGAAGGTCAGCCTCGTGGGCGGCCCCGTCGCCGCGAACTGGGTCTCCTTCCAGGCCGAGCGGGGCGGCTACGACGTCGCGATCAGCCGCGACGAGAACGCTCTGGTCAACACGGGAGAACGCCTCGTCTTCCGCTATCAGGTGCAGGGACCCCGGGCCCTCGACATCGTCTCGGCCGCGCACGGTGCCCCGCTGCCGCGGATCAAGTTCTTCAACATCGGTGCCTTCGACATCGCCGGAGTCCGGGTTCAGGCGCTCAACCACACCATGGTCGGCGTCCCCGGGCAGGAGAGGACCGGGCTGGAGATCTGGGGGCCCGCGGGGTCCGGGCCGCGGGTCCTGGAGGCGCTACTGACCGCGGGAGAGCAGTACGGGCTGCGGCAGGGCGGGGCGATCGCGTACTCCACGACGGCGCTGGAGTCAGGGTGGTTCGGCCTGGTGGTGCCCGGCATCTACGCCGGTGGCGCCACCAAGGCCTACCGGGAGTGGCTGCCCGCCCGGGGCCTTGAGGCCGGCGCCTCCCTCGGGGGCAGCTTCGCCTCCGACGACATCGACGACTACGTCCCCACGCCCTACGACCTGGGCTACGCGAACATCATCAAGTTCGACCACGACTTCATCGGTGGCGAGGCACTGCGGCGGATCAAGACGGAACCCCACCGCCGCAAGGTCTGGCTGCGGTGGAACCGCGAGGACGTCACCCGGCTCCTCGGTGACGCCCTCCACTCGCCCGAGCAGGACCGCCCCAGGTACCTGCAGATCCCCTACGGCGTCTACGCCACCTTCCAGTACGACGCGATCCTGCACGCCGGCCGGGTGGTCGGCATCTCCAACCGCACCGGCTACACCGTCAACGTGGGCGCGTGGTCCTCGCTGGCCATGATCGACGAGGAGTTGGCCGCCGACGGCACCGAAGTGACCGTGCTCTGGGGCGACCCCCAGGGCGCCCGCCTGCGTCCCGCCGTCGAATCGCCCCACGCCCTCAGGGAGGTCCGGGCCGTCGTGAGCACCCGGCCCCTCGCCTAGCCGCTCTGCCGCACAGCCGTCGCAGCACGATGTGCCGGTACCCGGGCGGGTACCGGCACATCACGTAGGAGGCTCCGGAGCACACGGTCACGGTCTCCTGCCCGGCGTTGATCAGGTCCGGCTCGGCCGCGCCGGCTCGACCCGTGCTTCGACCGCGCCCATCTCCTCGACCGCCAAGCGAACCTCGTCGCCTGCCCGCAGCCACGGGAAGCTCCGCGAGCCGTGCACGGCCGACAGCTCCAGTACGCAGCCGGTACCCACGGTGCCGGAGCCGATCACGTCGCCCGGGAGGAGGCAGGTGCCGCGCGAGGCGTGGGCGACCATCTCCTCGAAGGACCAGGACAGGTCTGCCAGGCAGCCCGACGAATACCGAACGCCGTTGACGTGTGCGGTCATCTCCAGGTCGTAGCCCCGCCCGGACCGCCGCTCGGCCAGTTCGTCGGGGGTCAGCAGGAACGGCCCGAAGGATGTCGCCGAGTCCTTCCCCTTCACCGGTCCGAGGCCCATGTCCATCTCGTGCGCCTGGAGATCGCGCGCGCTCCAGTCGCACAGGACCATGAACCCGGCGATGTGCGCGGCGGCCTCGCCCGGGGGGATGTCCGATCCCGGTCTGCCGATGACCGCGGCGACTTCCAGTTCGTAGTCGAACCGCTCCGATCCGGGGGAGATCTCCACCGGATCGCGGGGCCCGTGGACGGCCGCGGGGTTGGTGAAGTAGAAGACCGGCTGCTCGTACCAGACGGGGCTGACCTCGCGCCCGAGAGCGCCGTACGCGGTCACCACGTGGTTTTCGAACGACATGAAGTCGCGGATGGACGGCGGCACCGGAACCGGCGCACACGGCACCACCTCGCCGGCCGGCAGCACCTCACCGGGATCGCCGAGCAGCAGGTGCCCGGCCCGGGCCATACCGTCGCCGGGCAGCCCCAGCAGGTCGATCAGCCGCGCGGGACCCGCACTGCCGTGCAGCCGGCCGCCGTCCAGCACCCCCACGTGCTCGGTGCCGTCGGCCGGCGAGAGATAGGTCACCCAGCGCATGGAGAGCCTCCTAGACCAGGCGGTATCCGGCGTCCACGACGAGGTTCTCGCCGGTGACGCTCGGGCAGGTCAGCAGGAACAGCACCGCGGCGACGATGTCATCGGGAGTGGGCAGCCGTTTGCCCGGCGTGCGCCGGCGCTGCGTCTCGAAGAACTCGGCGAGGACCGGCGCGGCGTTGTCGATCGCCGCCGTTCCCGCCACCGTGCCGGGTGTGATGGCGTTCACCCGCACCGGAGCGATCTCGACCGCGAGCGAGTTGACCAGGCCGAGGATCGCGGAGTTGGCCATCGAGAGTGTCGTGGACCCCGGCGCGGGGCGCCACATGGACAGGCCGCTGAACAGGACGACCGAGCCGTCCGGGCTGAGCCTGGGCAGTGCGTGCGCAACGGCGTTCGCGTAGCCGACGGTCTTGATGAGCATCATCCGCGCGGCGGCGTCCGCGTGGAAGTCGGCCGCGCTGTTGCGGTCGCGTTCGATGGCGGTGAGCACCAGGTGGTCGACCGTGTCGATGCCGGCGAACAGCCGGTCGAGGGAGGCGGCGTCCGCCAGGTCGCAGGCCAGCCCGCGAGCCGACGGGCCGAGTTCGGCCGCGCGTGCCGCCGCGGCGTCCGCGTCCCGCCCGGTGACGGTGACGCGCGCTCCCTGCTCCGACGCGGTTCTGGCCAGTTCGAACCCCAGGCCGCGGGCTCCGCCGATGACGAGGAGGTGTGCGTCTTTCTTGAGCATCATGCGGGTCCCCATCCTTCTACGAAGCTGACATGGCGGAGGGAAGCAACGAGGTCCCGAGCGCGGCGACCAGAACGTCCAGTTCCGCCGAGTCGCCCGCGGTGCCGAAGAGGTACCGGTCGGGCCTGATGATCACGGCCGCTGCTCCCAGGCCGGTCACCCAGTCCCGGACCTCCCCGGAGAACTCCTGGAGGACATGGATGCCGAGCGTCTCCAGCAGCGACTTCGTCCGGTCGCTCGTCCCCGACAGGACCGCGGGGTCCGCCACCAGCGCGAAGCGGTAGCCCACGACGTCGTCGAGGAGCCGGCCGCCGGCCGTTCTCGGCTGGGAACTCAGCGTGCCTGCAAGCTCGTTCGCGTCGTCGCCCACACCCGGGCCCAGGCGTGGGCGCAACGCCTCCGCCCGCAGCAGCGGCGGCTCCTCCTCCGACGCGGCCAGGGCCTCGATCTTGTTCGCCAGCCGCGCGGACAGCCTCGTGTACGTGTCCACATGCGGCCGGCGCTCGGTCTCGTAGGTCTCCAGCAGGTTCATCGGCGACTCGCCCCGAACCACCCTGCCGAGCTTCCACGCGAGATTCGTCGCGTCCCGGATGCCGGAACACATCCCCTGGCCGAGGTGTGGCGGCATGGTGTGCGCGGAGTCCCCGGCGAGCAGGAACCGGCCGGCGCGCCACGGGCCGGCCGTCAGCGACCGCCACTCGTAGACGTCGCAGCGCAGCATCCGGTACTCCTCCGGACTGAACCACGGCGACAGGACGTCGTAGGCCTTCTCGGTGCGGGCGAAGGCCGCCGAATCGTCATCGGGGCGGAGCATCAACTCGAACCGCACGCGGGGCCCGGCGATCCGGGTGAACGTCAACGGATTGCGGATCGCCCCCTGGATGAAGGCGTCGCGGCCCGGGGGGAGATTGTCCTTGGCGACGAGGGGAATGATGTCGACGATCAGTGAGCGGTGCGTCGCCCGGTGGTCGATCTGCGTGCAGCCCATGAACTCGCGCACGCCCGAGTTGGCGCCGTCGCACCCCACCACGAAGGACGCCCTGATCCGGCGGTCCAGGGCGGTGGCGGTCTCGCGGAGGTCCACCAGCACGCTGTCGCCCGCGTCCTTCAGCGACGTGACCTCCCAGCCGAAGTACGTACCGCCGTTGGCGTAGTTGTACGCGTAGCCGCGCAACACGGCCTCGAAGTCGGGCTGGTGGAACATGTAGTCCGACTGCCATCCCTGTTCGGTGCGGCCCCGGTTCATGTCCATCCGCATCACGATGCGCCACTTGTCGTCATAGTGACGGTAGATACCCATCGGCGAGAAGTCCTTCTCCAGGTGCCTCACCCCGAGTGTCTGGAACGCTCGCATCGTCTCGTCGTCGACATGTGTCGCGCGCGGACGGGCCATCGGCATCCGGCCGCGGTCGATGACGGCGACCCGCAGGCCCTCCAGCTCCAGCAGGCGCCCGAGCGCGAGACCTGTCGTCCCGCAGCCGATGACGACGACATCCACGGTGATCTCGGCATCGACATCGTGTTCGACTGTGCTGTTCATCATGGTGTCCTCACGTCTTCAGCCGAGGCTGAACTCGTCGGTGAACAAGCTGAAGC
This sequence comes from Streptomyces sp. NRRL F-5126, assembly GCF_000721265.1. Taxonomy (GTDB): domain Bacteria; phylum Actinomycetota; class Actinomycetes; order Streptomycetales; family Streptomycetaceae; genus Streptomyces. The sequence continues at coordinate 93,508 of NZ_JOFZ01000006.1, forward strand.
TGAGACGGACGGTTCCTTCGTTCAGCTGCCAGCCGTGCACGGTGTTCACGCGGAGGCCCTCCCGGTGGAACGGTTCCGTCTCGGAGATGGCCACCGCGGCTTCCAGGGACGGCGCCCTGATGATGGCGGTGCCACTGCCGTCCCACTCCTCGCCGGCGGCGTTGGCACCGGACAGGAACAGGACACCGTTCTTCTCCTGCGCTTCGAGCCAGAGGATGTGTTCCTGGAGATGGGGCGTCAGGTACTCCATCGGCGAGTCCACGGGATGCCTCATGTCCATCCGCACCATGTACAGCTGCACCCGGCGCAGCCTTTTCAGGTGGTCCTCAAGGTCGGGCAGGGTTCCGTCCCGGGTGGTTGTCATCTGTGATCCTCCTCAGCGGGTTCCGGCCGGTTCGTACACGTCGACATGGGAGGTGAGGGTCTTGCCTGCGACTGCTTCCAGGACGGTGCCGCCGCCGGTTTCGGCCACGGTCACGAAGAGCCGCCCGGCCGTGTCCAGGCAGCACGCGACCGGTTGGCCGTCACCCGTGCCGATCCGGGCGGACAGGCCGGAGTGGCTGACGAGTGCGACCGTGTGCGCGGTGAGCGTGCAGACCCAGACGCCGTCCGCGGCGGCGCAGATCCCGTCGGGGCGCGCTTCGGGGTGCACGACCGCGGCGAGGTCGGCGAACAGCCTCCGGTCGGCGAGCCGCCCGTCCGTCCCGATGGTGAAGGCGGTCAACCGCTGGGCCCAGGTCTCGGCGACGACGAGGGTGCGGCCGTCGTCGATGATCGCCAGCCCGTTCGGGAAGTCGACCTCGTCCGCCGCCACCGTCGCCCGCCCATCGGGCGCGACATGGATCAGACGGCCTGGCCGCGGCCGTTCACCGAGGTGTGCGGCGTAGCCGACGTCGTCGACGTAGAGACCGCCGTGGCGGTCGCCGACCATGTCCCCGAGGGGCCCGACGGCGACGGCGGACAGGTCGGCGTACGGCCCGAAGCCGGCTCCGTCCCAGAGCCCGACGCGCTTCTCGCGCATGACCGCGCCGACGAGGCGGCCGTCGGGGAGGAACCACAGTCCGTTCGACTGCGCCGCCAGCGGCGTGAACGCCCACGTGCCGCCGCTGTCCGTCCAGATCCCGCCCTTCTGCGGGTCCGAGACCCACAGCGCCCCACCGTCCCACCGGGGCCCTTCGCCCAAGGTCAGCCCGTCGCCGTACCGGCTCGCGGCGTGCCGTCCCGGTTCAGCCGGTCGCACTGTGAGCTCCGGTCATGTGGGCAGCGAGGTCCTCCGGGTCGACGAAGGACGGCGGGGGAGGCGGCCCCCAGCTGTAGAGCGCCTTGTCCGCCTCCCAGACGCGGGGGGACCACAGCGCGTCCTCGGCGATGCAGTCGAGGTCGGAGTAGTACTCGGAGAACGTCCCGGCCGGATCCCTGAGGTACCAGAAGAAGTTGGAGCCGATGAAGTGGCGTCCCAGGCCCCACGCATGGCGCTCGGGATGGCCCTCCAGCATCGCCATCGCGCCTCGCCCGATCTCGTCGACGTCGTCGACTTGCCACGCGGTGTGGTGCAGGAAGTTGACCGGCGCCTGTTGGACCAGCACGTTGTGGTGGTCGGACGAGCACCGCATGAACGCCGCGGCGCCGCGGACCTCGTCGGACACCTTCAGCCCGAAACCGTCGACGAAGAACCTCTGAGCGGCGGCCTGGTCGACGGAGCCGATCACCACGTGACCGAGCTTGCGCGGCCGCACCCTGCCCTCGCGCAGGATGCCGGGCGCACGGGCCTCCGTCCGCCCGGTGAGTCCCGGCTGGTTGTACGCGGCTTGCGGAGCCGGATGCTGGACCAGCCGCCGGGTCACCTTGGCGGTGACCCGCACGCCGGTGACCGGTTCGACCGCCGTCACCGAGTCGTCGGACACGTGCGGCTCGGCGATGCCGATGCGCCGAAGCCGACCGGCGATACGGCCGAGGTCGTCGGGGTCGTCCACGCCGATCTCCATGTGCAGCAACTGCCGGCGGGGTGCCGGCACCAGGCGGAGCTGCTTGCCACCGTCGCCCGTCGACAGCCAGCCGTCGTCCTCGCCGACCAGCCCGAAGTCCTCGTAGTAGCCGCGCACGGCCTTCGTGTCCGGCACGCCGATGGTCAGCGCGTTGAGGTGATGAAGAGGCATGAGGCCTTCCCTTCGGCATGACGTCAGGCGGTACGTGAGACGTGCCTCGGACCTTCGGCGAACGTGTGGCGCAGGCGGCCGACGCCGGAGATCCAGGTCTCCAGAACGTCGCCCGGCGCGAGGTGGCGTTTCGGCGATCGGGCGTGTCCGACCCCGGACGGAGTGCCGGTGAAGACGATGTCGCCAGGGGTCAGCGGGAGGATCGCGGAGAGCCGCTCGATCAGGGCCGGGACGGAGAAGATGAGGTCGCTGGTGCGGGCGTGCTGGACGACCTCGCCGTTGACGCTGCAGCCGATCTCGAGGTCGTCGCGATCGGCAAGCTCGTCGGGCGTGACGATCTCGGGGCCGATGGGAGAGAAGCCAGGGAAGGACTTGCCGATGCTGAACTGCGGCGGGGATCCGACCAGTTGGCGGGTCCGCTCGGACAGGTCCTGCCCGGCCGTCACGCCCGCGACGTGGTCCCAGGCGTGTTCGGCGTCGACGTCGACCGCGCGCCGGCCGATGACCACGACCAGTTCCGCCTCCCAGTCCACGGTAGCCGTCGGCAGCTTCACCTCGCCGTTCGGGCCGGTGAGGGAGGTCGGGAACTTGGTGAACACCGCCGGTTCGGGCGGCAGCGGCATGCCGCCCTCGGCAGCGTGGTCGGCGTAGTTCAACCCGATCGCGAAGACCTGCGAGGGGCTCGGGGCCGGGGCCCTGAGCCGGCACGGGTCGAACGGTTCGAGCAGGGGTGCCCGCAGGCGGCGGGCCCAGTCGGCGAACTCGTCCCAGCGGGCGAACACCGCCTGCGGGGCCGCGGCGAACCGCCCGTCGCTCGCCCGCTCCACGTCGGCGGCGCCGTCCGGGTACGTGAGCACGAGTCTGCCGTCGAGATTGGCGATACGCATGAGCGCACTTCCTCTTCCGCTTCCGCGTGAGTGGATGGCTTACCGGTCAGCAGGCACATCTGATGGCGAACTCACGTTCGTTCCCGCCGCCCAGGACCTGCGTGTGGGCCGCCGCGTTCTCGAGGACGGAGCCGCGCACCGCGTTGTCGAGGCGGTAGATGTCCGCGACGAGGGCCTCCCACTCCCGGTTGCCGTCCGGCGCCCACTGGAACGGCAGCCGCTTCAGCTCCCAGTCCCCTCCGGCCTGCTCGGCACGGTGCAGCGCGGCCTTGACGATCTCCCGCTGCTGCGCCTTCTCCCGCGGCCGGCCGGCCGTGCAACCCAGCGGGAAGTCGAGGAACGAGGCGCGGGGAGGCTTCAGGTGAGTGGCCTGCTTGTGGAGTGTGGTGATGCTGGTGGTCGGGATTCCCCGCTTTTCGATCGCCCGGGCGAGGACCCCGAAGGCCACGTGGCACTGCGGGCAGAACGGCAGCACCAGCACGAGGTCGGCCCCCATTGCCTTGAACTCCTCGACGATCCGGGGAGCGACCTCGGTCGCCAGCTCGTCGAACTGGCTGATCGAGCCGACCATCGACACTGCGTCGGCCGCGTAACGCCCGATGACACCGTCCCGTTCCAGGTCGAGCATGGTGTCCCTGGGGTAGGCCACGTTGGGGTCGGCGAGCGCGAAGGCGCGGATCGGGGTCATGTGCCCGAACAGCACGTCGTCCAGTTCGCGCTCCCTGGGCAGCAGCCGGTACGACAGGTCGCTGTGCTGCCTGAGCCGCGGCTGGTCCGGGAAGTAGGCCCCGCAGGACACCAGCAGCCCGACCGTCGCCTCACGCAGCGGGACGCTCATCGGTGTCAGCTCGGGCGGGTCGAAGTCGGGCAGCGGCTCGGGCTCTATGCCCAGCACGTTCCTGAGCAGGGCGTCGGGGTCGAACACCGGGAATCCCGGGTCCACCGGGCCGGAAGTCGTCTGATCAACGTCGGTCACGGTCATCACCTCAGAAGCAAGCGAAGGAAGCGGTTGAATACCCTCCGGGAGGGCACGAGGCGCCCGGCAGCGGGCGGCAGGCCCCCGACATGAACGGTTGGTGCGGCTCACGTCCGGGAAAGGGACGCTACGGGCCGCGCCACATCCGACCGAGCCGCTGGGCGAAGGCAGAGGAGCCCGTTGGCGAACCACGGGGCCGGCCCCGGACCTCCGGACCGCTCGGGCAACGGGGCGGTTCCGACTCGGTAGCTCCGGTCAGGTGAATGACGTGTTAGATTCCAGCGACTCCGTCCAGCGCGTAGTCGGGTAATGCCTTCGGTTACCGCAAAGGGAGATCTGGTGAACACCGAGGACCGCGAGGAAATAACCCGCCTCATCAATCGGCACGGCTATCTCATCGACACGGGCCGGCTCGACAGCCTGCATGAGATCTTCACCGCGGGCGTCGTGTACGACGTGAGCGACTTCGGTGGCGGAGAAGTCAACGGGCTGGCGGCCATGCGGGAATGGGTGCTGGCCCTTGATGACAGGAACCCGGTGGCCCACCATGTCACCAACATCGTTCTGGATGAGATCACCGATGACGTCGCACGCTGCCTTTCAAAAGGGATCGGCATCGGTGTCGATGGGACTGCGCGAAGTGTCACCTATGAGGATCGCGTCGAACGATCCGACGCAGGGTGGCGCATCACCCGCCGCACGGTAAAAGCCAGACGGACGCCGCTGCGCCCATAAATCTCATTGCCGGGACTTCTTTATCACCAGTGGCATCCTTCGACTCGCCCGGGTCGCACGCGATGCCCTCTTCGAAGCGGTCCGGTTCGTGCCGCTCCGGTCCGAGGGCTGACCACCAGGCGTACGGCCATCCGGGCCTCGCACCCACGCTCGCAGGGTTGCTGTGCCAGGCGACGAGGGCGGTTTCCGGTTCGGCCGTCGTCGACCTCGTGGCCCGGACCTCTCCGAGTCGCTACGGTTGAGCCATGACCGCACTGCCCGACTGGATGCGCCCGCCGCGCGCGGAAGGCTGGTTCGCGGAGGACCTGGACCGCCTCCCGGAAGCACCGCGCCACACCGAGCTGATCGACGGAGCCCTCGTATTCATGATGTCCCCGCAGCGGTGGTGGCACGGCCATCTCGTCACGATGCTCACCGTGGCTCTCATGGAGCAGGCTCCGGCCGACGTAAGGGTCGGACGGGAGATGACCATCAAACTCGATCAACGCAATCGGCCTGAGCCGGATCTGCTGGTGACGACGGCCTTCTTCGACGGTGACCGCACCTGGTTCGCACCGGATGAAGTACGACTCGCCGTCGAGGTTGTCTCGCCCGAGTCCGCCCACCGGGACCGCACGGTAAAGCTGCACAAATACGCGGAGGCCGGCATCCCGCACTACTGGCGCATCGAGGACGAGGACGGAGCACCCATCGTCCACGTCTACGAACTCGACGAGCCAACCGCCACCTATGTACCCGTTGGCATCTTCAGGGGCTCGCTCAACCGTCCGGTGCCCTTCGAGATCAACCTTGACCTGGAGAAGCTCGCTCCGCCCCGCCGCGGCTGAGCCGGCACCAGGTCAGGACGGAATGCGGTAGGGGCCGGACTCCCAAGTCCGACCCCTGCGACCAGCATTATGACGAAATGGCTGGCCTTCAGCAACGGACCCGCTACACGTTGAACCGGAACTCCACCACGTCGCCGTCCTTCATCACGTAGTCCTTGCCCTCCATGCGGGCCTTGCCCGCCGCGCGGGCGTCGGCGACCGAGCCCGTGGCGAGGAGGTCGTCGTACGAGATGACCTCGGCCTTGATGAAGCCCTTCTGGAAGTCCGTGTGAATGACGCCCGCCGCCTCGGGGGCCGTGGCGCCCTGTTTGATCGTCCAGGCGCGGGACTCCTTGGGGCCCGCCGTGAGGTACGTCTGGAGGCCGAGGGTGCGGAAGCCGACGTGGGCCAGGGTGGCGAGGCCCGGCTCCTCCTGGCCGACCGACTGGAGAAGTTCGAGCGCCTCCTCGTCGTCGAGCTCCACGAGCTCCGACTCCAGCTTCGCGTTGAGGAAGATCGCCTCGGCCGGGGCGACCAGTGCGCACTGCTCCGCCTTGAAGGCGTCGTCCGTCAGCTCCTCCTCGTCCACGTTGAAGACGTAGAGGAAGGGCTTCGTCGTCAGCAGGTGCAGGTCGTGCAGGGGCTCCGCGCGCTCCGTGCCCTGGGCGATGCCCGCCGCGAAGAGCGTCTGGCCCGATTCGAGGATGGACTGGGCCTCCTCGACCGCCGCGACCTTCGGCTGGATGTCCTTCTTGATGCGCGACTCCTTCGTCAGGCGCGGCAGGACCTTCTCGATGGTCTGGAGGTCGGCGAGGATCAGCTCGGTGTTGATGGTCTCGATGTCGTCCTTCGGCGAGACCTTGCCGTCCACGTGGACGACGTTCTCGTCCCTGAACGCCCGGATCACCTGGCAGATCGCGTCGGACTCGCGGATGTTCGCCAGGAACTTGTTGCCGAGGCCCTCGCCCTCCGATGCCCCGCGCACGATGCCCGCGATGTCGACGAAGTCGACCGTCGCCGGGACGGTCCGCTGGGAGTCGAACAGTTCGGTGAGCTTCGCGAGGCGCGGGTCCGGCACGCCCACCACGCCCACGTTGGGCTCGATCGTGGCGAACGGGTAGTTGGCCGCCAGCACGTCGTTCTTGGTCAGGGCGTTGAACAGGGTCGACTTACCGACATTCGGCAGACCGACGATTCCGATCGTGAGCGACACGGTGGCGACTTCCGTTGTGGGTGGGGTGGGCTGGGGTACCTGCGGGGTGATGCCGGCTGTCAAGTCTACGGGCGCGCCGGGCCACGACGTCACCGGTCGGTTCCTCGAACGCAGTGCCAAGGTCGTCCAAAGGGCGTGTCCCGTGCCCGGTTCGTCACCCCGCGCCACTTACGTTGGTCCGGTGGAGCAGCACAGGACACGTCGACCCCAGGGCCGCACCCCCGCCTCCCACCTGGCGCGCGGCGGCTACGCGCAGCCGGCCGGCACGTACCGGGCGGCCGTGGCGCCCGGCGCCTCGTCCGCTTCCGGGCGGCGGGTGCCGCCCGTGGTGGCCGCTGTGCGCAGACTCCCGAACCCGCGCCTCACCGGTCTTGGCACCGGGTTGTTCGCCACCGCCGCCATGGTCTTCCTCGGCTTCGTGGACGATCTGATCTTCGGCGACTCCCCCGCCTTCTTCGGCGTGCTGTTCCTGCCCGTCAGCGCGGCGACCGCGCTGTGGGTGCGCGAGGCCGACCTGGTGACGGCGCCCATCGCCGTGCCGATCGCGTTCGCCGCCGGCACCGTGCCGCTGTCCGCCGGCGCCGGCGGCTTCGCGGGCAACGTCATGGGCGTCGTCACAGCCCTCGCCATGCACGCCGGCTGGCTGTACGGCGGCACGCTGATCGCGGGCGTCATCGCCTCCGTGCGGAAGATCCGGCAGATGGGGCGGCGGCAGTCAAGGAAGGCGGCGGCGCGCGCGGCGGAGGCCGCGCGGTCGGACGCGGCCGTGCGCGCCGTCGTGCGCGGGCCGCGCCGCGGCTGAGGGACGAGCCCGCGGGGAGCGAGCGCGTCGGGCGGCGCGGCCTCGGGCGCGGCGGGTGGTCAGTGGCGGGCCGCCGTCATCGCCGCGCCGACGATGCCCGCGTTGTTCTGCAGCTCCGCGGCGACGATCTCCGCCCTGATGCCCTCGATGCGCGGCAGGAACTTGTCCGCCTTGCGGCTCACCCCGCCGCCGATGATGAACAGTTCGGGCGAGAACAGCATCTCCAGGTGGGCCAGGTATTTCTGCACCCTGTTGCGCGCCCAGCGGCTCCAGCTGAGGTCCTCGTCCTCCTTCGCCTTCGCGGACGCACGCTTCTCCGCGTCGTGCCCGCGCAGTTCCAGGTGGCCGAGCTCCGTGTTCGGCACGAGCACGCCGTCGTGGAAGAGCGCGCTGCCGATCCCCGTGCCGAACGTCAGCACCATCACGACGCCCTTGCGGCCGCGGCCGGCGCCGAAGGCCATCTCGGCGACGCCGGCCGCGTCGGCGTCGTTCATGACGACGACCGGCATGGAGAGCCGGTCCCCGACCAGGGCCCCGGCGTCCACATCGACCCACGACTTGTCGACGTTCGCCGCCGTGCGCACCACGGAGCCCGTCACCACGCCGGGGAACGTGATGCCGATCGGGCCCGACCAGTCGAAGTGGCGCACCACCTCGACGACGCCTTCGAGGACGCCCTCGGGCGTCGCCGGGTGCGGGGTGAGTACTTTGTGCCGTGCCTGCGCCAGGTCGCCGGCCGCCAGGTCGACGGGCGCGCCCTTGATGCCAGAGCCGCCGATGTCCACTCCGAAGACATTCATGGGCTTACGTTAAGGCCAGGCGTCCGGCGGCGGGTGGCGGGTGGCGGGTGCCTTCAGGACGTGCCGAGCTCCGCGCGCAGGTCCCTGCGCAGCTCCTTGGGCAGCGAGAACGTGATCGACTCCTCGGCGGCCTTGACGATCTCCACATCCTCGAAGCCGTGGTGCGTGAGCCACTCGAGGACGCCCTCGACCAGCACGTCGGGCACGGAGGCCCCGGAGGTGAGGCCGACCGTGGTGACGCCGTCGAGCCACGCCTCGTCGATCTCCTCGGCGCTGTCGACCAGGTGCGCGTCGCGCGCGCCCGCACCCAGGGCGACCTCGACGAGGCGGACCGAGTTGGACGAGTTCTTCGAGCCGACGACGATCACCAGGTCGGCCGCCGAGCCCATCTGCTTCACGGCGATCTGGCGGTTCTGCGTGGCGTAGCAGATGTCGTCGCTGGGCGGCGAGACCAGCTGCGGGAACTTCTCCTTCAGCCGGTCGACAGTTTCCATCGTCTCGTCCACGGACAGCGTCGTCTGGGAGAGCCAGACGACCTTGGACTCGTCGCGCACCTCGACGTCGGGCACGTCGGCCGGGCCGTCCACGATCGTGATGTGCTCGGGGGCCTCGCCGGACGTGCCGACGACCTCCTCGTGGCCCTCGTGGCCGATCAGGAGGATGTCGAAGTCCTCCTTCGCGTACCGCACGGCCTCGCGGTGCACCTTGGTGACGAGGGGGCAGGTGGCGTCGATCGTGGCGAGGTTGCGCGCGGCGGCCTCCTCGTGCACGACAGGGGCGACGCCGTGCGCGGAGAACATGACGATCGAGCCCTCGGGGACCTCGGCCGTCTCCTCGACGAAGATGGCGCCCTTCTTCTCGAGCGTTTTCACCACGTACTTGTTGTGGACGATCTCGTGCCTGACGTAGACCGGGGCGCCGTACTGCTCCAGAGCCTTCTCCACGGCGATCACGGCGCGGTCCACACCCGCGCAGTAGCCACGCGGCGAGGCGAGCAGGACGCGCTTTCCGGCGGCGGACGACGACGCGGATGACGCGGCTGACGGGTCGGGCGTTGCAGTCATGCGGACCATCGTACGGGTGGTGTCCGGCCGCGCGGGATCACCCTCAGGGGGCTGTGGACAACTTCGGCGGCGGTGTCGTAGGCGGCCGATACGCTCGGTGGTATGGCTCTGACAACGTCACCTCAGGCCCCGCTCCCCGTCGGCGAGGTGTCGCGGCTGATCGGCGGCTGGATCGACCGGCTCGGCGCGGTGTGGGTGGAGGGTCAGATCACGCAGCTCTCCCGCCGTCCCGGCGCCGGCGTGGTCTTCCTGACGCTGCGCGATCCCTCGTACGACATCTCGGTCGGGGTGACGTGCTACCGCCAGGTCTTCGACGCGATCGCGGACGTCGTGTCGGAGGGCGCGCGCGTGGTGGTGCACGCGAAGCCGGAGTGGTATGCGCCGCGCGGCCAGCTGTCGCTGCGGGCCGTGGAGATAAGGCCGGTCGGGATGGGCGAGCTGCTCGTGCGGCTCGAACAGCTCAAGAAGTCGCTGGCCGCCGAGGGGCTCTTCGCGCAGGACAGGAAGCGGCCGCTGCCGTTCCTGCCGCAGCTGGTCGGCCTGGTCTGCGGGCGTGCGTCGGCGGCGGAGCGCGATGTCCTGGAGAACGCGCGCCGCCGGTGGCCCGCGGTCCGCTTCGAGGTGCGCAATACGGCCGTGCAGGGCGTCAACGCGGTCGCGCAGGTGGTGCAGGCGGTGAAGGAGCTGGACGCGGCCGAGGCGGTCGACGTGATCGTGGTGGCGCGCGGCGGCGGCAGCGTGGAGGATCTGCTGCCGTTCTCGGACGAGCAGCTGGTGCGGGCGGTGGCCGCGTGCCGCACGCCGGTGGTGTCGGCGATCGGCCACGAGCCGGACTCGCCGCTGCTCGACCTGGTCGCCGACGTGCGGGCGTCGACGCCCACGGACGCGGCGAAGCGTGTCGTGCCGGACGTCGGCGAGGAGCTGGAGCGGGTGGACGGCCTGCGGGACCGCGCGCTGCGCACGGTGCGGGCGCTGCTGGAACGGGAGGAGCGCGGCCTCGCGCACGCGCTGGCGCGGCCGGTGATGGAGCGGCCGCAGCGGATGGTCGAGGAGCGCGAGGCCGAGGTGACGGCCCTCGCGGACCGCGGCCGCCGCGTGCTGCGCCACCTGCTCGACCGGGCCGACTCGGAGCTGTCGCACACCCTGGCGCGCGTGGTGGCGCTGTCCCCGGCGGCGACGCTGGAGCGCGGGTACGCGGTGCTGCAGCGCGAGGACGGCACGGTGGTCCGCTCGCCCGGCCAGGTCACGCAGGGCGACGCACTGCGCGCGCGGGTCGCGGAGGGCGAGTTCCCCGTCCGCGCGGACTGACGCACGGGCCGCCGGAAGCGGCATCATCGCCGCCGAGTGGCGCCCGCGGCCCGGCCGCGGCGGGGAGTGGTCAGGACCGGCGGCCCCGGTGGACCACCGACGGCCGCGTGACGGTTGGCGCGTGGCGACCCGCGCGTGACAGCCCCGTCAGCGCACCCGCGGGGGTGCGGGCCGGGCGGATCAGGGCTTCGTGCTCTCTGCCGGGGCAGCCCGCCAGAGGTGGCCCGGAAGCGCCTGCGGGTCCCCGGCGGCACGCTCTTCGAAGGGCAACGGACCCCATCGGTCAGGCCGGTCACGGCCGCCGTGCGGCCCCCGTGCGCGGAATGCGATGGCTCGGATGGACGACTCGGACCGTCCAGTGCCCTGCGGACGGTGGGGCCGGAAGCGGCCCGGCGCGGCCAAGGCCGTCGGGACGGCCCTGCACGGGTGTCGACCGTGTTCGGGGCGACGCGGCGGCGCCGCGTGTCAGTCCTCCGCGGGCTCCTCCGTCGCCAGGGATGCGTTCAGGCGCTCCCTCGCGCCGTCCAGCCAGTGGCGGCAGACCTTTGCCAGCTCCTCGCCGCGCTCCCAGAGCGCCAGCGACGCCTCCAGGCTCGTGCCGCCCGCTTCGAGGCGGCGCACGACCTCGATCAGCTCGTCGCGCGCCTGCTCGTAGCCGAGCGCGCTCGTCGGCTCCGGCTCGGCGCCCGTATCCGTCTTGGCCATGGATCCCACCTTAGAGGCGGGCACCGACAGCCGGGCTCCGCGACGGCGGAAGCCCCGTTCAGCTCTTCGTCTGCTCGAAGTGCAGCGCCGCCGCCATCTTCGCCAGGTCCGCGTACGGCGCCGTGCCCGTCACGACCGTGGTGGCCTTGCCCGTCCTGCGGACCAGGGCGTCGTAGTGGCCGCCCTTCCAGCGCTGCCACTCCTCGCCGCCGACCCGCTGCGTCCTGCCGGTGTTCGTGGCGTTCTGGCTCACGCTCGTCACGTACCCCTTGGCGGGCGCCGTCGACTGCTCGATGGCCACGTACTGGCCCTGGGGGTCGAGGAAGCCGATGTGCCAGGCGGCGCCCTTGTCCTGCTGGTACGTGACCGACGTCGGCTTCCACGCCTTCGGCAGGCCCACGGGCGCGGCGACGGGGTAGGGCGCGGCGCGGCGGGCCGTGATCAGTTCGACGCGGTAGTCGACGCGCTTGACGGGCGTCGCCTTGTCGTTGTGCGGGATGAAGAGGTACATCACCGCGGCGGCCGCGCCGATGACCAGCAGGGAGAGGATCAGGCCCGAGATCGACCTGTTGCCTCGGCGCGGTTTCGCGCTCGCGGCGCCCGCGCCGCGAGCGCCCGCGCCGCCCGCGCCCGCGCCGCCCGCGCCCGCGCCGCCCGCGCCTGCGCCGCCCGCGGTCCCGGCGCTGCCGCCATCGCCACTGGCTCCGCCTTCGGCGGCGCCGCTCCTCGCGTCGGCCACGTCGCCGTCGCCGTCGTCGACGGGGCGGTCGGCCACGGACGCGGTCCGCTGCCCCGGGGTGGGTGCCTCGGTGGGCCGCCCCTGGGCAGCCCGCTCCTGGCCCGCGTGCTCCCCCTCGGTCCGCTCCGCCGCCTTCGGCTGCCGCGCCGTCGTGCCCTGCTGCTCTTCGCCTGCCACGTCCCATATGGTCGCACCTCGACCGCGCGCTCATCCGTGGGGCCCACTGCTCAATCTGGCGACTTCCCGATAGAGTCGGATCATCCGCTCTCCCTACCGGGGAGCGGGCAGGGCCGTCACCCCGACTCACCGACCGGCACCGCAGTGCCGACAGAGCACTGCCGAGCAGCAGAAAGGTGCGCGCACCGATGACCGATCATCACCTGCCGCCGCCGCTGGAGGTGGCGCCCGAGGCGCCCGACCGCAACCTGGCCCTGGAACTCGTCCGCGTCACGGAGGCCGCCGCGATGGCCGCCGGGCGGTGGGTGGGCCGCGGCGACAAGAACGGCGCGGACGGCGCCGCCGTCAACGCGATGCGCACCCTCGTGTCCACCGTTTCGATGAACGGCGTCGTCGTGATCGGTGAGGGCGAGAAGGACGAGGCGCCCATGCTGTTCAACGGCGAGCACATCGGCGACGGCAGCGGGCCCGAGGTCGACATCGCCGTGGACCCGATCGACGGAACGACCCTCAACGCCAAGGGCATGCCCAACGCGATCGCCGTACTGGCGGCGGCCGACCGGGGCACGATGTTCGACCCGTCGGCCGTCTTCTACATGGACAAGCTGGTGACGGGCCCCGAGGCCGCCGACTTCGTCGACATCAACGCGCCCGTCGCCGTCAACATCCGCCGCGTGGCGAAGGCCAAGCGCTCCTCGCCCGAGGACGTGACCGTCGTCGTGCTCGACCGGCCGCGCCACGACGGCATCGTCAAGGAGATCAGGGAAGCGGGCGCCCGCATCAAGTTCATCTCCGACGGCGACGTGGCCGGCGCGATCATGGCCGTGCGGGACGGCACCGGCGTCGACCTGCTCATGGGCATCGGCGGCACGCCCGAGGGCATCATCACCGCCTGCGCGATGAAGTGCCTCGGCGGCGTCATCCAGGGCAAGTTGTGGCCGAAGGACGACGCGGAGCGGCAGCGGGCCATCGACGCGGGCCACGACCTCGACCGCGTCCTGACCACGGACGACCTCGTGAGCGGCGAGAACGTGTTCTTCGTCGCGACGGGCATCACGGACGGCGAACTGCTGCGCGGCGTGCGCTACCGCTCGGAGACGGCAACGACGCAGTCGCTGGTCATGCGGTCGAAGTCCGGCACGATCCGGCAGATCGACTCCACCCACCGGCTGTCGAAGCTGCGCGCGTACAGCGCCATCGACTTCGACCGGGCCAAGTAGCCGAACGGCCACGCAGCCACCGCGGAAACACGCGTGAGGTGCCCCCGTTGTGCGGCGGGGGCACCTCACGTACCCGCGAAGGGCGGCCGGCTCAACCGGCCGCGGCTATGCGCCCCGACGTCGACGCGGCCGCCCGCAGCTCCGTGTCCCTGCGCCTGCGGCGCGCGAGCACGACACGGCGCTCGGCGGCCGTGAGGCCGCCCCAGACGCCGTACGGCTCGGGCTGGACCAGCGCATGCTCCCTGCAGTCGACCATGACGGGGCACCGGGCGCAGACGCGCTTCGCCGCGTCCTCGCGCGAGAGCCTCGCGGCGGTCGGCTCCTTGGAGGGGGCGAAGAAGAGTCCGGCCTCGTCCCGGCGGCACACGGCCTCCGAGTGCCACGGCCCTGCCTGATCCTCCCGCGTGGGGTTGTGCTGGGACAAAGCGGCGGCGACCTGCAGTGGCTTCTGCGGCAGATGCAGCACGGTCTACTCCTGACGACGGCTTCGCGAGCGAGAGACGATGCTGGGGTCCCTACCCGCTGTACGCGTGCCTAAGCACTGCGTGGCGCACGGTTCCGGCGCCCGGAACGCAGTACGAAATACCGGACGTGGAACCCGATTCGGCCGAAGTACGGGCAAAGGAAAACGCCCGGACCGGAAAGGCCCGGGCGTGCGGACTCCGGCAATTGCGACCGGCGATTGCGAGACCCGGAAAACGCCGCGCACGCGGCGCGGGCGCGGCGTCAGCGCTCCAGATGCTTGCGCAGGCGGTCGTGGAGGTCGGCGATCAGCTTGCCCCTCTTGGGCTTCGCCTCCACGTTCCCGAAAACCGACAGTCCGTTGACGACGACCACCGGCGCGTCCGGGTCGGCCGCTTCGAGCGTCTTCACCTCGAAATTGCCGAAAACACCCGTGCCGTTGCCGCGCAGCGAGATGTTCTCCGGCACGCGCACCTCGACATTGCCGAAAATGGAGGTCGCGTTGATGACCGTGCGCCGCTGCCCGAACAGCGCCTCGGTGAGGTCGATCTCGACATTGCCGAACAGCGTGAACGCGTTCGTCCGGGGGCCGATGCGCCAGCGGCCCTTGCGCGTCGTCGAACTGAACACGGCGACGAGGTTCTCCGCCGGCGCCGCGTCCTCGGGGCCGTATCCGTATCCCTCGCCCCCGGGAGCGGGCGCGGGACGGGGCGCACCGCCGGCCGCGGGCAGGTCGCGCACGAGGGGCTCGAGCTCGCCGACGGTCTTCGCGCGGTAGGCCGCGTCGACGCGCTCGCCGTGCTCCTCCGCGTCGAGGCGCCCCTCGGCCAGGGCTTCCTTGAGGATGTCGGCGATCCTGTCGCGGTCGGCGTCGGAGGCCCGGATGCCCGCGGGCTCCGTCGGCGCCACGGGCTTCTGGGGGTGCTTTTCGAGGTCCACGGAGCCAGACTAGCGAAACGCGATAGATCGCGACTAGGGGCTATCGCGTTCCGGCGTGCCGTGGCACGGACGAGCGCGTACCGCGCGAGATGAGCGACACCTCACACAAGCGCTGTCACAGGCTCGTCCTACGCTGGGAGGGCTGCCAGGACGCTGCCGATGACGAGGGCAGCCGCCGGCCCGTCGAGTGAGGAATGGCTCCAACATGCCTGAGTTCGCGTACTCCGATCTGCTGCCCACGGGCGAGGACACCACGCCGTACCGGCTGGTGACCGCCGAGGGCGTCTCCACCTTCGAGGCCGACGGACGTACGTTCCTCAAGGTCGAGCCGGAGGCGCTGCGCGCGCTCGCGGCCGAGGCCATGCACGACATCTCGCACTACCTGCGCCCCACGCACCTCGCTCAGCTGCGCCGGATCGTGGATGATCCCGAGGCGTCGTCCAACGACAAGTTCGTCGCACTCGACCTCCTGAAGAACGCGAACATCGCGGCGGCGGGCGTGCTGCCGATGTGCCAGGACACCGGCACGGCCATCGTGATGGGCAAGCGCGGCCAGAACGTGCTCACGCGCGGCGGTGACGAGGAGTCCCTTTCCCGCGGCATCTTCGACGCCTACACGAAGCTCAACCTGCGCTATTCGCAGATGGCTCCGCTCACCATGTGGGAGGAGAAGAACACCGGGTCGAACCTGCCGGCGCAGATCGAGCTGTACGCGACGGACGGCGGCGCGTACAAGTTCCTGTTCATGGCGAAGGGCGGCGGCAGCGCCAACAAGTCGTTCCTCTTCCAGGAGACGAAGGCGATCCTCAACGAGGCGGCCATGATGCGTTTCCTGGAGGAGAAGATCCGCTCCCTCGGCACGGCCGCCTGCCCGCCGTACCACCTGGCGATCGTCGTGGGCGGCACGTCGGCGGAGTTCGCGCTGAAGACCGCCAAGTACGCATCGGCGCACTACCTGGACGAGCTGCCGGCGGAGGGTTCGCCGGTGGGGCACGGCTTCCGGGACAAGGAGCTGGAGCAGCGCGTCTTCGAGCTGACGCAGAAGATCGGCATCGGCGCGCAGTTCGGCGGCAAGTACTTCTGCCACGACGTGCGCGTCGTGCGGCTGCCGCGCCACGGCGCGTCGCTGCCGGTGGCGATCGCCGTGTCGTGCTCCGCCGACCGCCAGGCGCTCGCGAAGATCACGGCCGAGGGCGTCTTCCTCGAGCAGCTGGAGACGGACCCCGCGCGGTTCCTGCCGGAGACCACGGACGAGCACCTGTCGGACGAGGGCGTCGTCAGGGTCGACCTGAACCGGCCGATGGACGACATCCTCGCCGAGCTGACCAAGTACCCGGTCAAGACGCGCCTGTCGCTGACGGGCCCGCTCGTCGTGGCGCGCGACATCGCGCACGCCAAGATCAAGGAGCGCCTTGACGCGGGCGAGGAGATGCCGCAGTACCTCAAGGACCACCCGGTCTACTACGCGGGCCCGGCGAAGACACCGACCGGGTACGCGTCCGGCTCCTTCGGCCCGACGACGGCCGGGCGCATGGACAGCTACGTCGAGCAGTTCCAGGCGGCGGGCGGCTCCAGGGTGATGCTGGCCAAGGGGAACAGGTCGAAGCAGGTGACGGACGCGTGCGGTGCGCACGGCGGCTTCTACCTGGGCTCGATCGGCGGCCCCGCGGCCCGGCTCGCGCAGGACTGCATCAAGAAGGTCGAGGTCGTCGAGTACGAGGAGCTCGGCATGGAGGCGGTCTGGAGGATCGAGGTGGAGGACTTCCCGGCGTTCATCGTCGTCGACGACAAGGGCAACGATTTCTTCACGGAGCCGGCACCCGCGCCGACGTTCACGTCGATCCCGGTCCGCGGCCCGGGCCTGGCCTGACCGCATCCGGGGGCCGCGCCGAGCGGTCCCCGGGCCCGGGCGCCGGGCGTGGCCCGGATGTGAGACGCGTCGCGCGGGGAACACGTATGGGCGGGGCGGCGCTGACGTGGTGCAGGAGGTACGACGAGAGATGACGAGCGACCCGGCGAACGGCACGGCAAGCGGCACGGCGAGCGGCGAGGAGAGCGGCAGGGCGAGCACCGCGGGCGATCATCCGGACGGCTCGGCGGCGCTCGGCTCCGCGCCCGCCTACCGGACCGAACACGACTCCATGGGCGAGGTGCGGGTCCCCGCGCGCGCCAAGTGGCGGGCCCAGACGCAGCGCGCCGTGGAGAACTTCCCCGTCTCGGGGCAGCGCATCGAGCGCGCCCACATCCAGGCGCTGGCCCGCATCAAGGCCGCGGCCGCGAAGGTGAACGCCGAGCTCGGGGTCGTCGACGCGGACATCGCGCGAGCGATCGAGTCCGCCGCCGAGGAGGTCGCCGACGGGCAGTGGGACGACCACTTCCCGATCGACGTCTTCCAGACGGGGTCGGGCACCTCGTCGAACATGAACGCCAACGAGGTGATCGCGACGCTCGCCGGCGAGCGCCTCGGCCGCCCCGTCCACCCCAACGACCACGTCAACGCGAGCCAGAGCTCCAACGACGTCTTCCCGTCGTCCCTGCACGTGGCCGCCGCCGCGGCCGTCACGCGCGACCTCGTGCCGGCCCTCGACCACCTGGCCGCCTCGCTGGAGCGCAAGAGCGCCGAGTTCGCCGGCGTCGTGAAGGCGGGCCGCACGCACCTGATGGACGCGACGCCCGTCACCCTCGGCCAGGAGTTCGGCGGGTACGCGGCCCAGGTGCGCTACGCGGTCGAGCGGCTCGACGCCTCGCTGCCGCGCCTGGCGGAGCTGCCGCTCGGCGGCACGGCGGTCGGCACGGGGATCAACACGCCGCCCGGGTTCGCGGCCGCGGTCATCGCCGAGGTCGCGCGCGTCACGGGGCTGCCGCTGACCGAGGCGCGCGACCACTTCGAGGCGCAGGGAGCGCGCGACGGCCTGGTGGAGACGTCCGGGCAGCTGCGGACGCTCGCCGTGTCTCTCACGAAGATCGCCAACGACCTGCGCTGGATGGCATCGGGGCCGCGCACGGGCCTAGCCGAGATCCGGCTGCCCGACCTGCAGCCGGGCTCGTCGATCATGCCGGGCAAGGTCAACCCGGTGATCCCGGAGGCCGTCCTTCAGGTGGCGGCGCAGGTCATCGGCAACGACGCGACGGTCGCCACGGCCGGCGCCGCGGGCAATTTCGAGCTGAACGTGATGCTGCCGGTCATCGCGAAGAACCTGCTGGAGTCGGTGCGGCTGCTGGCCAACGTCGTGCGCCTGCTCGCCGACCGCACGATCGACGGCATCGAGGCCGACGAGGAGCGGGCGCGCGCCTACGCCGAGTCGTCGGCGTCCGTCGTCACGCCGCTGAACAAGTACATCGGCTACGAGGAGGCGGCGAAGGTCGCCAAGAAGTCGCTGGCCGAGGAGAAGACGATCCGGGAGGTCGTACTGGAGTCCGGATACGTCGAACGCGGCGAGGTGACCGTCGAACAGCTCGACGAGGCGCTCGACGTGCTGCGCATGACGCACCCGTAGGATCTGCGCATGACGGACACCAGAGCGAGCGAAGGGCAGTACTGGGCTCCCGGCACGCAGATCCTGTGGCGCTACCGGGAGAACGCGGGCGAGAGCATCCACATCTGCCGCCCCGTGACCGTGGCGCGCGACGACGCCGACGTCCTCGCGCTCTGGCTCTCCCCCGGCACCCCGTGCGTGCGTCCCGTCCTGCTCAACGGCCGGCTGCCGTACGAGGAGCCGCTCGCCAGCCGCTACACGGCGCCGCGCACCGTCAAGCGCGTCCCCTGGTCGGGCAACGGCATCCTGTCGCTGATGCGGCCGGGAGAGCCGTGGTCGGTGTGGCTGTGGTGGGCCGACGGCTGGCGCTTCAAGAGCTGGTACGTCAATCTGGAGAGCCCTTACTCCCGCGGGCCGGGCACCGTCGACTCGGAGGACCACTTCCTCGACATCGACGTCTTCCCCGACCGCACCTGGCGGTGGCGGGACGAGGACGAGTTCGCGCAGGCACGGCAGGACAGACTGATGGATGCGGACCAGGCAGGGACGGTCGAGGAGGCCGGGCGCAAAGCCCTTGCCTCGATCGCCGCGTGGGCGTCGCCGTTCTCGGACGGGTGGGAGGACTGGCGGCCCGATCCGGCCTGGCCCGTGCCCGAACTCCCCGGCGACTGGGACCGGATCGCGTCGGCTCCGCCCGTGCCGTCGGCGTGAGACCCTTGGTGGAGTCACAGGGTCGAAACGTAGGATCGCCGTCCCGACCACGGGGCCCCAAGAGGCGCTCCTCGCGCGCGACCTGATCGCAAGTCATACGCAGCGGACGTGAGAAAGCCGAGTACCACGACGAGGGGGAGGCGGACCATGCGGACCAGCGACCGGCCGCTCCCTGCCGGAGCGGGTGCCCATGAGGCACCGGCCCCGCACCATCGGCATCGGCCCGGACGGACGGAATTCCACGCGTGACGGAGCATCCCACTTCCAAGGAAGGCCGGCAGCCCCTGGCCGCCAGGGCCCAGGAGCGCGCCAGGCCGCGCCTGGACGGGCCGGGCGAGGCCGGCCAGGCGCCGATCGCGGCGCCGCCGCGCCCCGGGCTCGACCCGGGGGTCGGGGCCAGGCGCGAGGGCGACATGCTCCGTTTCGTGGGCGCTGCGACGCGGCGCATCGCGCGCGGCATGGATCTCGACGAGATCGTGCTCGGCCTGTGCCGGGCGACGGTGCCCACGTTCTCCGACGCGATACTCGTCTACCTGCGCGACCCGCTGCCCGTCGGTGACGAGCGGCCGGTGTCGCCGTTCGTGCTGCGGCTGCGCCGCACGGACCGGCTGCGCCTGTCGGGCGAGGACGTCGAGACGCTGAACGGCATCCCGCCGCAGCTCTCCGATCTCGCCGAGCTGTCCGGCGTGCCGTCCACGAGCTCGCTGCTGCTCGACCCCGGCAGCGACGTGCTGCCCGCGGCGGAGCTGTGCGAGGTCAGGATGGGCGGCTCGCTCGGCGAGGTGCTGCGCGGCGTGCGTCCGCTGTTCGGCGACGCGCCCACGGCGCGTGAGGCGCTGCCCGAGCTGCTCGGCGAGAACCGGCTGCTGCCGTCCGGGCACCGGGTGATCCTCGCGCCGCTGCGCGGCAGGCGGCGCGTGATCGGCGCGGCGGTGTTCCTGCGCAGGCCGGAACGTGCGGTGTTCGAGCCGAACGACCTGCTGGTGGCGGGACAGCTCGCCACGCACACGGCGCTCGGCATCGACAAGGCGATGCTGTACGGCCGCGAGGCGTACATCGCCGACGAGTTGCAGCGCACGATGCTGCCGGAGAACCTGCCGCAGCCCACGGGCGTGCGGCTGGCCTCGCGCTACCTGCCCGCGGCGGAGACCGCGCGGGTCGGCGGCGACTGGTACGACGCGATCCCGCTGCCCGGCAGCCGGGTCGCGCTCGTCGTGGGCGACGTGATGGGCCACTCGATGACGTCGGCCGCGGTCATGGGCCAGTTCCGCACGACTGCGCAGACGCTCGCCGGGCTCGACCTGCCGCCCCAGGAGGTCCTGCACCACCTGGACGAGCAGGCGCAGCGGCTCGGCACGGACCGCATGGCGACCTGCATGTACGTGGTCTACGACCCGGTGGCGCACCGGATCACGATCGCCAACGCGGGCCACCCGCCGCCGATACTGCTGCACATGGGCGGGCACGCGGAGGTGCTGAAGGTACCGCCGGGCGCGCCGATCGGCGTCGGCGGGGTCGACTTCGAGGCGGTCGAGCTGGACGCGCCCTCGGGGGCGACGCTGCTGCTGTACACGGACGGCCTCGTCGAGTCCCGGCTGCGTGACGTGTGGACGGGCATCGAGCAGCTGCGCGAGCGTCTGGAGGCGACGTCGCGGCTTACGGGCCCCGACCACGCGCCGCCGCTCGAAGCGCTCTGCGACGACGTGCTCGACGTGCTGGGCCCGGGCGACAGGGACGACGACATCGCGCTGCTCGCCGCCCGCTTCGACGGGATCGCGCCGAGCGACGTCGCGTACTGGTTCCTTGAGCCTGAGCACGCGGCGCCCGGCCGGGCACGCCGGCTGGCCCGCAAGGCGCTGTCACGCTGGGGCCTCGACGACCTGAGCGACTCGGTGGAGCTGCTGATCAGCGAGGTCGTGACGAACGCCGTGCGGTACGCGGAGCGGCCCGTGACGCTGCGGCTGCTGCGCACGGACGTGCTGCGGTGCGAGGTCGGCGACGACTCGCCGCAGCTGCCGAGGCAGCGGCGCGCCCGCGACACGGACGAGGGCGGCCGCGGGCTCTTCCTCGTCAACCGGCTGGCACGGCGGTGGGGTGCGACGCGCCTGTCCACGGGCAAGGTCGTCTGGTTCGAGATCCCGACGGGGAGCTGACGGGGCCCGCGTCCCGGAACTGAGGAGGGCCCCGGCCCGGCGCGTGTACTCGCGCCGGGCCGGGGCCCTCGTGCGTGGGTCCTGCGCCCCCGCCCGCCCGGCCGCTATCCGCCGCCGAGCAGGCCTCCGCCGCCGTTGCCGTTCCCGTTGCCGTTCCCGTTACCGCCGTTGCCGCTGCCCGGCGGTGTGTAGGGCGGCGAGGTCGACGACGTCGGCGAGGACGGTGAGCCGCCAGGCGGTTCCGCCGTGTCCGACGGGTTGCCGCCGTCGGTCGCCGAGGCCGGGGGCGACGCCGGCGCGCTGGAGGTGGGCGGCGCGGGCGGGCTCGCGGAGTGGGTCGGCGACTGCGTCTCGCTCGGCGAGTTGCTGGGCGAGACGGTGTTCGACGGCGAATTGCTCGGCTGAACGCCGGCGCCCTGGTCGGTCTCGAGGTCGAACTTGCCGGCCTTGCCCTTCGCCGTCTCGGCCTTGGACACGTAGGCGTTCCAGATCTGGGCCGGGTAGCCGCCACCGTTGACACGGCCGCCCTGCGCGGTCAGCCCGCCGGTGCCGGTCAGCGGCACGTGGCCGTACTGGGGGTACTTCTTCCCCTCGACCGTCTCTGCCTTGGCCGCCTCGCCGAACAGGCCGACGGAGGTCACCAGGTTGGGCGTGAAGCCGCTGAACCAGGCCGACACGTCGTTCTCCGACGTACCGGTCTTGCCCGCGACCTGGTAGTTGTCGTTGCGCACCATCGTGGCGGTACCGCTCTTGACCACACCGGTCAGCACGGAGGTGACGGCGTCGGCGGTCGAGCGCTTCAGCACCTGGTCGCCGATCGGGTCGGGCAGCGAGACCTTCTCCCCGCCGTGCTCGGCGGACTTGAGGATCGCCGGCGTGACCAGCTTGCCGTGGTTGTCGAACGTCGCGTACACGCCGGCCATCTGGAGCGGGCTCGCGCCCATGGTGCCGAGTGTCTGCGACGGGTACGGCTTCTGGTTCTTCATGTTCATGCCCAGCGTGCTGCCCATCTTGAGCACGTCGGGCATGCCCACGTCGACGCCCATCTGGGCGAAGACCGAGTTGACCGAGTCGTCCATGGCCTTCTGGACGGTGATCTTCCCGTAGTTGACGTGGTCCTCGTTCGTCGGCGCGAAGGCGATGCTGCTGCCCACGACGGGCCGTCCGCTGGTCCCGTCGTACATGGTGTTCGCGTTGATCGGCTTGCCGTCCTGCGTCTGCGAGCCGTTCTTGAGGGCGGTGGCGAGGATGACCGGCTTGAACGTCGAACCGGGCTGGAAGTCCTGGCGCGTGGCGTTGCTCGTCGCGTGCTTCAGGTAGTCCTGGCCGCCGTACATGGCGACGATCTTGCCCGTCTTCGGGTCGACCGAGACGGCGCCGGCCTGCGCGTCGGCGTCACGCGGGCGCTTCTTCTTGTCGAACTTGGAGGTCAGCTGGCTCTTGACCGCGGCCTCCAGCTTCTTCTCCTTGCCACGGTCGATGTTGAGCGTGATCGTCCAGCCGCCGGCCGCGACGCGCGCCTGCGCGTCGGCCGGTGACGCGCCCTGGTCCTCCAGGTGGCTCTCCAGCTCCTTGTTCGCCGCGTCGACGAGGTAACCGGTCTGCCCCGCCTCGCCCTTCGGCGGCTTGGGCTTCTGCGGCACGGGGAACTTCATGGACGCGCGGTCCTGGGCGGACAGCCAGTGCATGGAGACCATGTTGGTCAGCACCTTGTTCCAGCGCGCCGTGACCAGCTTCTTGCCCGTGGGGCTCGCGACAGCCCAGTCGTACTGGCTCGGGGCCTGCAGCAGCGCGGCCAGGTAGGCGCCCTGGTTGACGGTGAGCTGCGAGGCGTCGACGCCGTAGTAGGCCTGCGCGGCGGCCTGGATGCCGTACGCGTTGCGGCCGTAGTAGCTGGTGTTGATGTATCCGGCGAGGATGTCGTTCTTCGACTCCTTGCGGTCCACCTTGAGCGAGATCACCAGTTCCTTGAGCTTGCGGGAAACCGTCTGGTCCTGGCTCAGGTAGTAGTTCTTCACATACTGCTGGGTGATGGTCGAACCACCCTGCTTGCCCTTGCCGGTGACCGTGTTGAACAGGGCGCGCGCGGTGCCTTTGAAGTCGACGCCGGAGTCCTGGTAGAAGGTCTTGTTCTCCAGCGCGACGAATGTGTGCTGGACGCCCTTGGGCACCTGGTCGATGCCGACGATCTCGCGGTTGACCTCGCCGGTCCTGGCGAGGACCTTGCCGTCGCCGTACTTGTAGACGTTGCTCTGCTGCTTCGCCGCGGCGTTGGCCGCGGGGACCTGGACCATGTTGTAGATGACGATGAAGCCGCCGATCGCCACCACGATCAGGCCGAGCAGCGTGCCGACGACCTTCTTCCAGGTGAAGAGTCTGCGTATGAAGCTCTTCTTCTGCGCCTGGCTGCCCCGGCGGCGGCTGCCGTGGCCCTGCTGGCGGTGACCGGCCCGGCGCGTCGCCTGCTGGCGCGCGCGTCGTTCTTCAGCTCGGCCCATCGATGTGTCGCTCCGCTCTCAGGTCTCGGTACCGGTCACCCGTGTCGAGGCCCCCGTCGCCGTCGCCGGAATCGGCTGTGAACAAACTGCAAATCAGCTCAGAAAGCTAACACCGTGTCCTGTGGCGAACGTGGGCAGGTCCGACTTCGCGGGCGTGAGAAGAACCACCCGCTTCACATGGAACCGACTCCCGAGAGACCAGAAGGGTTGCCGAGCGGTGTAATCTGATATCACAATGCTAGACAATCGATAGAGGCTCGCAGGAGACGGACGGGGATACGGACATGGCTTCCACCAGCGACTTTCCACAGAAGGACGGCACGCACGAGGGCGGCGCGCCCGACGTGCCGAAGATGCCGCGAACCGGCGTGCAGGAGTTCACGGCCCGCAGCATCCACGGCGGGCTCGCGCTGCTGCTCGGGCTGCTCGGCCTCTGCGCCGGCGTCGCGCTGCTGGCCGTGGCGGCGGCCGCGCACGACTCCACGACCAAGGCCGCGCTGATCCCGTGCGGGATCGTGCTCATCATCGCCGCGATCGTGGCGATGCGCGGGCTGAACATGGTGGCGCCCGGCGAGGCACGGGTGGTGCAGCTGTTCGGCCGCTACCGCGGCACGATCCGCACGGACGGGCTGCGCTGGGTCAACCCGTTCACGACGCGGCGCCGCATCTCCACGCGTGTGCGCAACCACGAGACGCCGGTGCTGAAGGTCAACGACGCGTACGGCAACCCGATCGAGCTCGCGGCGGTCGTGGTCTGGAAGGTCCGCGACACCGCGCAGGCGACGTTCGAGGTCGACGACTTCCTGGAGTTCGTCGGCACGCAGACGGAGGCCGCGCTGCGGCACATCGCCATCGAGTACCCGTACGACGCGCACGACGAGGGCGGGCTCTCGCTGCGCGGCAACGCGGAGGAGATCACGGAGAAGCTCGCCGTGGAGCTGTCGGTGCGGGTGGAGGCGGCGGGCGTGCAGATCATCGAGTCGCGCTTCACGCACCTCGCGTACGCCCCGGAGATCGCCTCCGCGATGCTCCAGCGCCAGCAGGCCGGCGCGGTGGTCGCGGCGCGGCGGCAGATCGTGGACGGCGCGGTCGGGATGGTCGAGGCCGCGCTGAAGCGGCTGCGGCAGGAGGACATCGTCGTGCTCGACGAGGAGCGGCAGGCGGCGATGGTGTCGAACCTGCTGGTGGTGCTGTGCGGGGACCGGGCGGCGCAGCCGATCGTCAACACCGGCACGCTGTACCAGTGACGGACGCGGCAGGTGATCGCGAGCGGGACCGCGGGGGCGGGGGCGCCGGCGGGGGCGCGAGCCGCAAGCAGGTGCTGCTGCGTCTCGACCCCGCCGTGTACGAGGCACTGGCCCGCTGGGCCTCGGACGAGCTGCGCAGCGCGAACGCGCAGATCGAGTTCGTCCTGCGCCGCGCGCTGTCCGAGGCGGGCCGCCTGCCGGGCGGCGCGGGCCCCATCCCCCGCAGGGGGCGCCCACCGCGGCGGGACGGCCCGGAGCCCTGAGGAGTCGCTCCGCGCCGCCGCGCGCGGCCTCCCGGCGCCACGGCCCTGAACAACGGGCCCCTGGCCCCCAGCGCGGGCCGCGGGGCGGCGGACACCCGAGGCCGAGCGTGCGCCCGCGGCGGCCGGCCATGGGCGCCGCGTCCTCCGCGTCACGGCGGAACGCCGACGCCCGGGGCCGGCGGCCCCGTGCGCGCCGCGCACGGTCCGGGCCGTCCCGGCCGAGGCGCCCGCCCGGCGGGAGCACCGAGCAGCCCGGCGCACACGGCTGCGGGGCGGGCGCAGCGCACGCGCCTCGGGCACCGGGGCCAGTGCCGCGCGGCGCGGACCGCGCCTCCGACCACCCCCGGCTCGCCGGACACAGAGCACGCCAGGCGGCGGTCCGCCGAACCCCGGCGGCACCCCCGGCCGGGTCGCACGGCGGAAACGGAGCACGCGCCTCGGAAGACGACCGCCCCGGTGCCGCAGGTGCGGACCGTGCCCCCTGCCCGCCTCCCCTACGCGGTCCGCGCGGCGACAGCGGTTCGTCGCGGCGCGGACCGCGAACACTGGCCGCCGCCCGGCCGTTCCGGCGCCGCATGCGCACTGCGGGCCTGGCAGGCTGCCGCCCGCCGGGCGCCGGGGGCGCCGCGGCCCGGCCGGGCTCCACGCGCGGGGCCGAACAGGCTATACACCGCGTGTATAGTCGTCGGCATGTCCATCGGTCACACCCTCCTCGGTCTCCTGGAGACCGGCCCGCGCCACGGCTACGACCTCAAGCGCGCCTTCGACGACCGGTTCGGTCACGACCGGCCGCTGCACTACGGGCAGGTCTACTCGACCATGTCCAGGCTGCTGAAGAACGGGCTCGTCGAGGTCGACAGCGTCGAGTCGGGCGACGGGCCCGAGCGCAAGCGGTACGCCGTCACGGACGCCGGGGTGACCGATGTGCGCGCGTGGCTGGAGAAGCCGGAGAAGCCGGAGCCTTACCTCCAGTCGACCCTGTACACCAAGGTCGTCATCGCGCTGCTGACCGGCCGCGACGCCGCCGTGCTGCTCGACACCCAGCGCGCCGAGCACCTGCGCTGGATGCGCGACCTCACGGAGCGCAAGCGCCGGGGCGACCTCGCGGACCAGCTCATCTGCGACCACGCGCTGTTCCACCTGGACGCCGACGTCCGCTGGCTCGAACTGACCGCGGCCCGGCTCGGCCGGCTCGCCGAGGAGGTGAGGAAGTGACCCGCGACGAACCGCTGCTGAGCGCCGTCGGCCTGCACAAGGCCTATGGCCCGACCGCGGCACTCAGCGGCGCGGACTTCTCGATCCGCCCCGGCGAGATCGTCGCCGTCATGGGGCCTTCCGGATCCGGCAAGTCCACGCTCCTGCACTGCCTCGCCGGCATCGTCGTGCCGGACTCCGGCTCCATCACCTACCGGGGCACGGAGCTGACCGGCCTGCCCGACGCGCGCCGCAGCGAACTGCGCCGCACCGACTTCGGGTTCGTGTTCCAGTTCGGCCAGCTCGTGCCCGAGCTGACGTGCCTGGAGAACGTGGCGCTGCCGCTGCGCCTCGGCGGCGCACGCCGCAAGGAGGCCGAGGCGGCCGCGCGCGAGTGGCTGGAGCGCCTTGAGGTCACCGGCGTCGCCCGCAAGCGGCCCGGCGAGATCTCCGGCGGCCAGGGCCAGCGCGTCGCGGTGGCGCGCTCCCTCGTCACGTCGCCGCGCGTCGTCTTCGCGGACGAGCCGACCGGCGCCCTGGACTCGCTCAACGGAGAGCGTGTGATGGAACTGCTCACGGACGCGGCCCGGTACACGGACGCCGCGGTCGTCCTCGTCACCCACGAGACGCGCGTCGCCGCCTACTCCGACCGCGAGGTCGTCGTGCGGGACGGCGCGGCGCGCGACATGGCGACGATCCGGTGAGAGCGCTGCACGACCTCGCGCTCGGCATGCGGTTCGCGGTGTCCGGGGGCCGCGAGGGGTGGATTCGCGCGGGTCTCACCGCGCTCGGCGTGGGCCTCGGGGTGGCGCTGCTGCTGGCCGCCTCGTCCGTGCCGTCCATCATCGACGGCCGCACGGCCCGCACCGAGGCGCGGGGCATCGCCGCGACGCACTCCGGGAAGGTGCCGCGCTCGGACACGTCGTTCCTGTACATCGACGCGAGCACGGAGTTCCACGGGCGCCCCGTCACCGGCAGGCTGCTGCGCGCGGACGGCGCGCACGCCACCCCGCCGCCCGGGGTGGCCGCGCTCCCGCGCCCCGGCGACATGGTGGTCTCCCCGGCGCTGCGCGAGCTGATGGACTCTCCGGGCGGCACGCTGCTGCGGCAGCGCCTGCCGTTCCACGACGCCGGCACCGTGGCGGGCGCCGGGCTGCTCGACCCGGACGAACTGGTCTACTACGCCGGCGACTCGGAGCTTTCCACCCACCGGGGCGCGCACCGTGCGAGCGCGTACGGGAGCGACGACGCCCCCGACCCGCTCGACCCGATGCTCATCGCCGTCATCGCGCTGATCTGCGTGGTGCTGCTGGTGCCGGTGATCGTCTTCATCGCGACGGCCGTGCGGTTCGGCGGCGAGCGCAGGGACCGCAGGCTCGCCGCGCTGCGGCTCGTCGGCGCCGACGCGCGCGCCACCCGCCGGATGGCGGCGGGCGAGGCGCTGTTCGGCGCGGGCGCGGGCCTTGCCGCCGGCGGCGTGATCTTCGCGGCGGTGCGGCACTTCGCGGGATCCATCCGGCTGTGGGGCATGTCGGCGTTCCCCGTGGACGTGACGCCCGTCCCGCTGCTCGCGGTGCTGGTCGTGGCCGCCGTCCTGGCCACCTCGGTGGGCGCGGCGCTGTTCGCGCTGCGCTCCGTGTCGATCGAGCCGCTGGGTGTCGTGCGGGAGGCGGAGCTGCGGCCGCGGCGCCTGTGGTGGCGGCTGGCGGTTCCCGCGGCGGGTATCGCGACGCTGGTCCTCACGCACCGGTTCGCGGGCAGGAACGCGGCGCTGCACACCGTGCCGATCGTCGTGGGCGCGGCGCTGACGCTGATCGGCCTTGTCGGCCTGCTGCCGTGGCTGGTGGAGAAGGCCGTGGCGCGGCTGCGCGGCGGCCCCGTGCCGTGGCAACTGGCGACCCGGCGCCTGCAGTTGAGCGGCGGCTCCGCGTCACGCGCGGTCGGCGGCATCACGGTCGCCGTGGCGGGCGCGATCCTGCTGCAGATGGTGTTCGGCGGGATCCAGGACGACTTCGCGCACCCGGACGACTCGACGGGCGCGGTGCCGACCTCATCGGCGCACGGCCACGGCGCGCCCCGTGAGGCGGACGTGACCGTTCAGGTCAGCGCCGGGGACATGGGCCTCGCCCGCCGCCTCGCGGCGTCCCTCGGCTCCACGCACGGCGTGAGCGGCGTCGCGGCGACGGTCGAGGCGTACGCGACACCGCTCACCCGGGCGAGCACCCGCCGGGGCGAGGCGGGCGGCGCCATTACGACCGTCACGGTCGGGGACTGCGCGAGTCTGCGCGCCTTCGCGCGCATCACGTCCTGCCACGACGGCGACACGTTCGTCTCCCGTACGAGCGCCCCGAGGGCGGTCGACGACCGGCCGGGCGAGATCGTCGCCCTCGACAGCGGCGACGGACCGGGCGCCCGCCCCGACGCCGCGCGGTTCACCGTGCCCTCCTCGGCCCGTACCGTCCGCTCGCTGCCCGGCTGGCAGGGCGAGAGCCACGCGGGCGTGCTCGCGACCCCAGCCGCGCTCGACGCGTCGAGGATCGCCGGCGCCGCCACATGGGCCCGGGTCTGGACGGACGGCGGCCGCTCGCCCGACACGGTGGAGCGCGTGCGGACGGCCGCGGCCCTGGCCGATCCGACGGCCCGCGTCGGCACGTGGGTCAACGAGGCACGCGACAGGCAGTACGCGAGCGTCCAGACGGGCCTCAAGATCGGCGGCACCGCGACGATGGCGCTGATCGCGGCGAGCCTCCTCGTCTCGCAGATCGAGCAGTTGCGTGAGCGCAGGCGGCTGCTGTCGGTGCTGGTCGCGTTCGGCACGCGCCGCTCCACGCTGGCCTGGTCGGTGCTGTGGCAGACCGCGGTGCCCGTGGTGGTCGGCACCCTGCTCGCGGTAGCGGGCGGCGTGGCGCTCGGCAAGGTGACGCTCGACCTGCTGGCCGAACCGGTCGGCGGCTGGTGGGTGTTCTGGCCGTACGCGTCGATGGGGGCGGCCGTCGTCCTGCTGGTGACGCTGGCGTGCATGCCGCCGCTGTGGCGCCTGATGCGGCCGGACGGCCTGCACACGGAGTGACGTGCGGGCGCCACGGGCCGCCGGCCGCAGCCGCTACCCGCCCGACTTGACGGTCCTCATCACCTGGCGCAGGTCGTCCGCCATCGCGGGCTCCAGCACGGTGGCGACGACGTGCGCGGACACGTACTGCGGCCGCAGGTCCACGGCGGCGTCCCGGTGTCCGTCGTACGACGAGTAGACGGTCACGGACAGCGTGAACTCGGCCCGCCCGTCGAGGACCCGCAGCGTCGGGGGCAGGTCTCCGACGGTGTCCGTGATCAGGTAGGCGCGCTCGCCGAGCCCGGGCACGCGCAGCGCGTGCAGTTCGGAACCGGGCGACTTCGGCGCGGGCAGGGCGTCGAACTCCGGTGCCGGGTCGGTCTTCCGGTGCAGGACGTAGGTGAGGTCGACGAGCGCGCGTGCGGCGCTGTGCGGGCCCGCGTTGGTGGTCGGGCCGTGGAACGGGCCGTCGCGCGGCGCGGGTCCGAGGTCGGTGCGGCAGGCGGCGCTGTCGACCGCCGCCGTCTCGTCCGAGGTGGCCTCGGGCGTCCCGGTCCTGCCGAGCTCCTTCGACAGCGCGGGCAGCGGGGCGTCCAGGCACAGGTTGCGCTCGGCGCCGTAGCCGCCGAGGTCCGGGCCCGATGCGCGGTACGCGTACAGGCCCGCGCCCCAGAGCACGGACGCGGCGAGCGCGCCCCACACGGCCCACGTGAGGGCCGCACGGCGCGGGACGGGCCCCGGCGCGCCGTCGGCGACGACGACCGGCTCCCGCGCGGGGTCGCCGCCCGGGCCACCGCCGTACAGCCCGCTGCCGCCCGGGCCGTCGCCCGAGCGCTGTCCCGGCAGCGGGGGCGCGGTGCGGCGGCCGGACCGGCCGGCCGCGCCGTCGTAAGGCCCGTCCTCGCCCTCGAGCTCGGGTTCCGAGATCACGCGGAGCCCTCGCCGCCTCCGGGGCCCGGCGGGGTCGCGGGGCCCTCAGGACCCGGCCGGCCCCCACCGGCCGCCGTGGGGGCCGATGTCGGGGCGATACCGGCCGCGGTCGCCCCGTGCGGTGGCGGCGACGCGCGCAGGGCCTGCTCCTGCGCATAGGCGCGCAGGTAGCCGACCACGGTGTTGGTGACGGCGACGAGCGGCACGGCCACCACGGCGCCGCCGATGCCCGCGACGAGGCTGCCCGCCGCGACGGAGAGCACCACGGCGAGCGGGTGGACGCGGACCGCACGCCCCAGGATGAACGGCTGCAGGATGTGGCCCTCGATCTGCTGCACGGCGAGCACCACGAGCAGCACGATCAGCGCGGTGAACACGCCCTGCGTCACGATGGCGACGACGACCGCGAGCGCCCCGGACACGACCGCGCCGACGAGCGGCACGAACGCGCCGAGGAAGATGATCACCGCGAGCGGCACGGCGAGCGGCACGTGCAGGAAGTAGACGCCGAGGCCGATGAAGATCGCGTCGATCATGGCGACGATCACCGTGCCGCGCACGTAGGCGGTCAGCGTGTGCCAGGCGCGCGGGCCGGCGCCCGCGACGCCCTCCCTCGCCTGGTGCGGCACGAGCTTGAGCGCCCACTGCCAGATCCGCGGCCCGTCGTAGAGCAGGAAGATCGTCGAGAAGAAGGCGAGGAAGACGCCGGTCAGGAACTCGACGATGACGGTGACGCCCTGGAGGCCCGCGGACGTGAGCGCGTCGGTGTTGGTGCCGATCGCCTTGGACAGGTTCCCGGCGATGTCGTTGATCTGCTTGTCCGTCACATGGAACGGGCTGTTCAGCAGCCAGTGTTTGAGCTCGTTGACGCCGTCGGTGAGCCGTGCGGAAAGGGTGTCGACGTTCTCCGAGACCTGCCAGACGACGAACCACCCGATCAGCCCGAGCACGACGAAGCCCCCCAGGGTGGCCATCGCCGTGGCGAGCCCGCGGGGCACGCCGTGCCGCTTCAGCCGGGCGACCGTGGGCTGCAGCAGCGCGGAGATCAGCAGCGCCGCGACGAACGCCAGCACGACCAGGCGCACGGCGCTGACGATGCGCATCAGCACCCAGACCGTCGCCGCGAGCACCAGCAGCCGCCATGCCGCCTCGACGGCGACCCTGATGCCCCACGGGATCGCGGCCACCGGATCGGGCTTCGCCGCGACCGAGGGCGCGTAGGTGGGCGGGGGCGGGATCCTGGACGGCTCGGGGGGCGCGACGACGGCCGCGTGGCGCGCGTCGCGCTCCGCCTGGGCCTCGTGGCGCGCCTCGCGCTGCGCCTCCGCCTCGGCTCTGCGCTCGTCCAGACGGCGGCCGAGCCGCGTCAGTTCCGAGCCCATCCTGCCCAGCCACGAGGGCGCTCTCGACATGTTGTTCCTTCTCTCCCCCGGCCGTCTCCCCACCCGCTCCACCGGGGAGCCGCTTCGGACCGAC
Organism: Streptomyces sp. NRRL F-5126; assembly: GCF_000721265.1. Taxonomy (GTDB): domain Bacteria; phylum Actinomycetota; class Actinomycetes; order Streptomycetales; family Streptomycetaceae; genus Streptomyces. The sequence continues at coordinate 125,494 of NZ_JOFZ01000006.1, forward strand.
CGTACACGTAACGAAGCCTCCCGCCGAAGGACGGCGGGAGGCTTCGCGGAGTTGAGCGGGGAAACGGTCCGCGTGCGGCGGATCTCCCTGGCTGCTCAGTACTGCTCAGTGCGGCTCAGTACGCGTGGTGGACCTGCCAGAAGGACCAGGCGTCGCACGGGCTGCCGTAGCGGCTGTTCATGTAGTTGAGGCCCCACTTGACCTGGGTGGCCGGGTTGGTGCGCCAGTCGGCACCGGCGGACGCCATCTTGGAGCCGGGCAGCGCCTGCACCAGGCCGTACGCACCCGAGCTCGGGTTGGTGGCCGTGTAGTTCCAGCCGGACTCGTGCGTGACGATGTTGCTGAAGCACTGGAACTGGCCCGACGGCACGATCTGCCGGGCGATGGCCTGCGCCTGGGCGGCCGAGTAGGAGCTGCGCACGGTGAAGGTGGCGGAGGTGATGGACCCCTGCTCCTTCTTCTGCTGCTCCTCGAGCTTCTTCTGCTCGGCGGCCTTCTTCTTGGCCTCGGCCTTGTCGTCGGCCGCCTTCTTCTTCGCCTTGGCGTCGTGGGCGGCCTGGACGCGTGCCGCCTCCTCGGCGGACTTCTGCGCGGCCTGGTCGGCCGCCGCGGCCTGGGCACTGGCCTGCTGCGCGAGCGACGCGGTCTGCACCTGCGCCTGCTCCCCCGTGGGGATGTCCGACAGCAGCGTTGCGTCCGAAGCGGTCGTCTCGACGTTGTCGTTCGCGTGCTGCGGGTCGCCCGAGGCAACTCCCACGACGGCGCCGACAGTGGTGACCGCGGTGGCCGATGCCACTGCGAATCCCCGGACCGAGATCGGGCTCACACGGTGTCCTTCCAGCATCGCCCGCACGGTGACCCCGCGGGCGCGATCGTGCCCCTCGCACTGGCCTCCGCTTTGCTGGGTCACGGGAGGCACGGGCCCGGTGGGCAGTCCGCGGGGGACTGCCGCGTGGTACGCGGGCGGCATGCGGCGCCTTGTCTTGAGTTGTGAGGGGCACCAAAACGCGTGGTGCCCGAGTGCCGCATGCGGGGCCTGACGGAAGCAAGACTCTGCCGGAAGGCGACGCCGCAGGGCAATTCCCAGTTGCGTGGGAAAGCTCACACCCCGTTTGCCCCAACGGATTTGGTGGAAATACAGCACAGCATGACGCCGCCCGGCTAAGCTCTTCGGCTCGCCGGGCGGCGCGGTGCTTTCAGCGCTCAGATTTGTCCGTCTTCCAGCATCTCCGTCACCAACGCGGCGATCTGTGAACGCTCGGAGCGCGTCAGCGTGATGTGCGCGAAGAGCGGGTGCCCCTTCAGCTTCTCCACGACGGCGACGACGCCGTCGTAGCGACCCACCCTCAGATTGTCGCGCTGGGCGACGTCATGGGTGAGCACGACGCGCGAGCCCGCCCCGATCCGCGACAGGACCGTCAGCAGGACGTTGCGCTCCAGGGACTGCGCCTCGTCGACGATCACGAACGCGTCGTGCAGCGAGCGGCCGCGGATGTGCGTGAGCGGCAGCACCTCCAGCATGCCGCGGCCGAGCACCTCCTCGATCACCTCGCGGCCCGCGAACGACGACAGCGTGTCGAACACGGCCTGCGCCCACGGGCTCATCTTCTCGGCCTCTGTGCCCGGCAGGTAGCCGAGCTCCTGCCCGCCGACCGCGTACAGGGGACGGAAGACCATCACCTTCTGGTGCTGCCTGCGCTCGAGCACGGCCTCAAGGCCGGCGCACAGGGCGAGCGCCGACTTGCCCGTACCGGCCCTGCCACCCATCGAGACGATGCCGACGTCCGGATCGAGCAGCAGGTCGAGCGCGATGCGCTGCTCGGCGCTTCGCCCCCGGATGCCGAACGCCTCGCGGTCGCCGCGCACCAGGCGCACGTTGCCCTCGGGCGTGACGCGGCCGAGCGCCTTGCCGCGCTCGGACTGCAGCACGAGGCCCGTGTGTACGGGCAGCTCGGCCGCCTCGGGCACGTACAGCGAATCCTCGGAGAAGAGGAGGTCGACCTGCTCGCCGGAGAGCGGCAGCTCGCTCATGCCCGTCCAGCCGGAGTCCGTGACGGCCAGTTCGGCGCGGTACTCCTCGGCGAGCAGGCCCACCGACGAGGCCTTGATGCGCAGCGGCAGGTCCTTGGAGACGACCGTGACGTCGTACCCCTCCGCCTGGAGGTTGCGCGCGACCGCGAGGATCCGCGAGTCGTTGTCCCCGAGCCTGAACCCGGCGGGCAGCACCCCCGGGTCCGAGTGGTTGAGCTCGACGCGGAGCGTGCCGCCCATGTCCCCGATCGGCAGCGGGGCGTCCAATCGCCCGAAGCGGATGCGGAAGTCGTCGAGCAGCCGCAGCGCCTGGCGGGCGAAGTACCCGAGCTCGGGGTGGTCCCGCTTGGCCTCCAGCTCCGTGATCACCACGATCGGGAGCACGACCTCGTGCTCGTCGAAGCGGGACATGGCACCTGGGTCGGCCAGCAGGACGCTGGTGTCGAGTACGTATGTGCGCCGGTCGGAGCGGCGCTTCGTGCTGGTCACCACGGAAGGACGTACCCCCTCGGATGAGGTCGGGGATGCGACGGCGTCGCAGGCGGGTGGACCGGGCTCCTGGCCCCTGCACGGGCCGAGCGCCGGCCCTCCACGTCGCCCGTACGTCTCACCGCACGGTCGCCTTGGTGCACAGGGCCTCCCGGGCGGCCGGCTGCCTGCCGACCGCTGAGAACGACGCCCGACGACCTGCCCGCGCGGGCCGGTCAGTGCTTTCCGGACGTCGACCTGCAGGGGGTATTCCCTCTTCCGGGCGCCGCCATGCCAAGGCGGGGGCTGCACAGTACGTGAACGCCGGATGGCCCAGCGCCCGGGTTGCGCGCGGCGGCGGGCCCGGGCAGGGCGCCGGAACCGGCCGGACGCCGTACGCCCCAAGGGGTGCGGTCAGGCGCCGTAGCGCCGGTGGCGGGCCGCGTAGTCGCGCAGGGCGCGCAGAAAATCGACCTTTCGGAACGCGGGCCAGAAGACGTCGCAGAAGTAGTACTCCGAATGGGCGCTCTGCCACAGCATGAAGCCGGAGAGCCGCTGCTCGCCGCTGGTGCGGATGACGAGGTCGGGGTCGGGCTGGCCGCGGGTGTAGAGGTGTGAGGAGATCATGTCGATGTCGACGATCTCGGCCAGCTCGTCGTACGAGGTGCCGCGCGCGGCGTGGTCGTGCAGGAGAGAGCGCACGGCGTCCGCGATCTCCTGGCGGCCGCCGTAGCCCACGGCGACGTTGACCAGTATCCCCTTGTTGCCGACGGTGGCCTGCTCGGCCTCCTTCAGCACGAGCTGGGTGCCGCCGGGCAGCAGGTCGAGGGTGCCCACGTGGTGGACCTGCCAGCGGCCGTCGGCCGCCAGGTCGCGCACGGCGTCCTCGATGATCCCGAGCAGTGGGACGAGCTCGCGCTCTGGGCGGTCGAGGTTGTCGGTGGACAGCAGCCAGAGGGTGACGACCTCCACATTGGTCTCCGAGCACCAGCCGAGCAGCTCCTGGATCTTGCTGGCGCCGGCCTTGTGGCCCTGCTCCGTGGTGCCGCCCGACGCCTTGGCCCAGCGGCGGTTCCCGTCGAGGATGACGCCGATGTGCTTGGGTCCCTGGGAGAGGTCGAGGCGGCCCTCCACCCGGTGGGCATAGAGCCGGTACACCAGATCGCGCAGCTTCACCGAGTCCACCTCATCCGTCGCGTGTGGGGTCACCCCGCGGGCCGCGGGGGCGCCATGGCAGGCTGGACGGCTCCGTGGCCGAGGGGCCGGGAGGACCGGGCCGCGGCGGGGCCCCGAAACCGTCACACTACTGCGGTGGCGGCGCGAGGGCCCAACCCGGAGTGTCACAAGTCCGTGATAAGCAAAGACGTGTGACTGATTCTTCCCTCTATATCGCAGCAGACGAGCGCTACGACTCCATGGAGTACCGCCGCTCGGGCCGCAGCGGCCTCAAGCTGCCCGCCGTCTCCCTCGGCCTGTGGCACAACTTCGGCGACGACTTCCCACTGGAGCGCCAGCGCGCGATCCTGCGCAGGGCCTTCGACCTGGGCATCACCCACTTCGACCTGGCGAACAACTACGGGCCGCCGCCCGGATCCGCGGAGCTGAACTTCGGCAAGCTGTTCGCGCAGGACTTCGCCCCTTACCGGGACGAGCTGATCATCTCGACCAAGGCGGGCTACCGCATGACGCCGGGCCCCTACGGCGAGTGGGGCTCACGCAAGTACCTGCTGTCCTCGCTCGACGCCTCGCTGAAGCGGATGGGCCTCGACCACGTCGACATCTTCTACTCCCACCGCCCCGACCCGGACACCCCGCTGGAGGAGACGATGGGCGCCCTCGCGTCCGCCGTGCGGCAGGGGAAGGCGCTGTACGTCGGCGTCTCCTCGTACACGGCGGAGATGACGGCGAAGGCGGCGGCCATCCTCAAGGACATGGGGGTGCCCGCGCTGATCCACCAGCCCTCGTACTCGATGATCAACCGCTGGACCGAGGACGACGGCCTGCTCGACACGCTGGAGAGCGCGGGCATGGGCTGCATCTCCTTCGTCCCGCTGGCGCAGGGGCTGCTCACCGACAAGTACCTGAACGGCATCCCGGAGGGCTCGCGCGCCACGCAGGGCAAGTCGCTCGACCCGAAGCTGCTCTCCGAGGAGGTCACCCGCAGGCTGAACGGGCTGAACGACATCGCGCGCCGCCGCGGCCAGTCGCTCGCCCAGCTGGCCCTCCAGTGGGTGCTGCGCGACCCGCGCATGACGTCGGCGCTGATCGGGGCGTCGAAGGTGCAGCAGATCGAGCAGAACGTGGCGGCGCTTTCCGGCGCGCCCCTGACCGACGAGGAGCTGCGGGAGATCGACGGCTTCGCGGTGGACACCGAGGGCACGAACATCTGGGCGGGCCGGAACTGACGGCCGGCTGTACAAAAAACGGGCCGGTCCGTGGGGGGGAATACGGACCGGCCCGAGGGGGGGTTTCCACCATAACCCTTCGTAAGGGGTCCGTGGACCCAAGTCGCCGAAGGTTGACGCTATGGAGGCAACCGGATGCCCGCTGTGGCCTTGCAATTCCGGGCCTCTGGCGGGTTCACGCGGTTCGGGCCGACCCGGCACGGCGCGGGTGTGTCGTAACCCTCAGGAGCGACGGGCCGCCGGGCGCGGCCTTGACCGACGGCTCGCGCGGCCTTGCCGGTCGCCTCACGTCACGGCTTGCGTGCCTCGATGAGGAAGCGGGTGGTCGTGGCCGTGAACGGGCCGTCGCGCTCGATGGCGGCGTGCAGCTCGGCGAGGCGGTCCCGGTACCGCTCGACGGTGAAGTCCGGCACCATCCAGACCACCTTGCGCAGGAAGTAGACGACGGCACCGACGTCGAAGAACTCGGTGCGCAGCGCGGCGGTCCGCAGGGACACCACGTCGAGCCCGGCCGCGCCCGCCTCGGCCCGCGCGGCCTCGGGGTCGCGCCCGGCGCGCACCTCGGGGGGCTGCGGCCCGAGGAAGTACTCGACCAGCTCGAAGACGGAGGCGGGCCCGACCTCCTGGGACAGGTACGTGCCGCCGGCAGCCAGCACGCGCGCGATCTCGTCCCAGCGTGCGCGTACGGGGTGGCGGCTGACGACCAGGTCGAACGCGCCGTCGGCGAACGGCAGCGGCGCGCCGTCCACCGTGGCGACGACGGCGGCACCTCGCGGGTGGAGGCGGGCGGTCGCGCGGGCGACGTTGGGCGGCCAGGACTCGGTGGCGACGGTGAGCGGCGGCAACCGCGGGACGGAGTCGAGGACTTCGCCGCCCCCGGTCTCGATGTCGAGCGCGGCGCGGGCGTGGGACATCCGCTCGGCGACGGTCCGCGCGTAGCCCCATCCTGGACGCTCCTCGGTGGCTCGGCCGTCGAGCCAGGAGAAGTCCCATCCGTCGACGGAGGCGGCGGCGGCCTCGGAGACGAGGTCGTCGAAGGAGCGGCTGCGGTCGCCCTCGGGGCGGGGGCGGTCGGTGTCGGACATGGCATCGATGCTGGCAGGGCGCCGGTCGCGACGCGAGCGAATTGGCCGGCGGCCCGCACGCCGCCCGCGGCTCGCCCCAGCGGCGTAGGACCGAAGGCCGAGCGATGACGGGACCGCGGCCAGAGGCAGCGGACCGTGCCGCCTCATAGCGTCGTGCACACAGTCATCGCCGACGAACAGGGGACGTCCACCATGCGCGCGATCGTGTTGCGGCAGTACGGCAGCCCGGAGGAGCTTCGGCTCGAAGAGGTGCCTGACCCGGTGGCAGGCCCCGGCGAGGTGGTGGTGGACGTCGCCGCCGCGGGAATCCAGTTCGTCGAGACGCAAGTGCGCAGCGGCGGTCTGCGGGGCGTTTCACCGGTGGCGCCCAAAGAGCTGCCGTGGAGGCCGGGGAGGGAGGTCGCCGGAGTGGTCGCCTCGGTCGGGGAAGGGGCCGATCCGGCACTGATCGGACAGCGGGTGGCCGGCCAGACCGCCACCGGTGGCGGATACGCCGAGCGGGCGGTGCTCGCGGTCAGCGCCGTGCACCGGCTGCCTCAGGCGCTGGGAAGCGCCGAGGCGGTGTCGCTCCTCGGTACGGGACGCACAGCGGTGGCGCTGCTGGAGACGGCGAGGATCGGCAAGGGCGACACCGTCCTGGTGGAGTCCGCTGCCGGGGCGGTCGGCACGCTGGTGCTGCAGCTCGCCCGCGACGCCGGTGCCGAGCGGCTGATCGGGCTGGCCCGCGGCGAGGAGAAGCTGAGGCTGGTCCGGGAGTTCGGCGCGGACGAGGCCGTCGACTACACCGCGCCCGGCTGGCCCGACCAGGTGCGGCAGGCGGCTCCCGACGGCGTGACCGTGGTCCTGGACGCCGTCGGTGGCCGGACAGGACTCGACGCCTTCGAACTGCTGGCTCCCGGCGGGCGGTTCGTCATCTTCGGTTTCTCCGGCGGGAGCATCACCCGGCTCGATCCGGCCTCGGTCTCCGAACGCGGCATCACCGTGTCGTCGTACTTCGGCCCGCCGACCGGCGATCGCGGCCCCGACGTGCAGATGCGCCAGACCCGCGAGGCGCTGACGGCGGCGGCGGAGGGCCGGCTGCGCCCGCTCGTCGGGCAGCGTTTCCCGCTGGCCGAGGCCTCGGCCGCACACACGGCGATCAGCGCCCGGGCCACTGTCGGAAAGACGGTGCTCATCCCTTGAGCAAAGGTGCAGGGCATCACTGCCCGGACGCGGATAGTCCCCCCACGAGCAGCCCGGCCAGCGTCCCGGCGATCATGAACGGCCCGAACGGGATGGCCGCCTTCCGGCCGGCGCGCGTGAGCACCATCAGGCCGACGCCGTAGACCGCGCCGAACAGGAACCCGGCGAACGCACCGGCGAGGAGCACGGGCCAGCCGTACCAGCCGAGGGCGCAGCCGAGCGGGAGCGCGAGTTTGACGTCGCCGAAGCCGAGGCCGTTCGGGTTGATGAGGAAGAGGACGAAGTAGCAGGCGCCGAGGGCCGGTCCGCCGAGCAGCGCGGTGGGCCAGGAGCCGCTGTGCGCGGGGACGAGGGCGGCGGCGCCGAGGAGGAGGGGGGTCGCGGCGGCGAGGGGCAGGGTCAGCTGGTCGGGCAGGCGGCGAACGGCCAGGTCGACGGCGGCGAGGAGCGCGGCGAACGGCGCGAGGAGCAGCCAGACGGCGAGTTCGGGCCGCGCCCCTGTCGCGGCGGCGAGCGCGCCGCAGGCCAACGCGGTGACGGCGGCTGGAACGGCAGCCCGCCCTCCGGTGCGAGGGCAGCGCCCGCAGACCGTCCACCCGATCCAGCCGCCTGCCCCGGCCAGCGGATGCCCGCCGGGGCAGGCCGCGCGCCAGGGCTCCCCCGGCTCGACGGCCAACCGGTGGACGGCACGCGGCAGCAGTGCCCCGGCGGCGGCGCCCCACACCAGCGCGACGGCGATCAGCGAGACGAGTCCGGGATCCTCGGTCACGGTCATGAACGTAGAAGTGCGGGCCGGTTCCGACAAGGCCGTTCCTGGGCACGTAACGGCGGATGGCTGAACATTTCCTTGACGGGCACCACCCTCGTTGACGGGAACCGCAGACTTGCGTCGTGATCTTCCTCTGCATCGTGAACGCGGTGGTCGCCGCGGGTAGCGGCTTCTTCGCGATACTCGCCGCCCTCCGACCTTCGGCGCTCATCACGGAGTGCGCCGAAGGCGCCGGCGTCCTCTTCTACGCACGGATGTACGCGGCCAAAGCCGTCCCGCTCTGCGTGCTCGCCGCCGTCATCCCGTTCCTCGCCACGGGACCCGTAGCAGGCCTGTGCCTGCTCGGTGCGGCCCTCTCACAAGCGCTGGACGCGGCCATCGGACTCGGCCGTCGCGACGTGCGCCAGGCCGCCGGCGGCACCGTCGCGGCCGTCGTGCACACCCTGGTCGCCGTCCTTGTCCTGTGAAGGAGCGCGATCGCGCTGCCCGGCCGACACCGCTGACGTTAGCGTGGCCGCATGGGCGAATGGCACGACGGTGCGGGGACGTTGACCATTGAGACGGGCACGGGCACGGGCACGGGCCCCGGGTCCGGGCGGCCCAGGACCGTGCCCGTGGAGATCGCCGCGTCCTACCGCACGCGGCGTCGCGGACTGCTCGGGCGGAACGGTGTCGACGGCGCGCTGCTGCTGACGCCGTGCGGGAGCGTGCACACGTTCGGGATGCGGTTCGCCATCGACGTGGCCTATCTCGACCGTCACCTGCGGGTGCTGAGGACGCAGACGCTGCGCCCCGGCCGGATGCCGCTGCCGAGGCTCAGGGCCCGGCACGTGCTGGAGGCCGAGGCCGGCGCCATGGCGGGGTGGGGCCTGCGGGCGGGCGCGACGGTGCGGATCGAGCCCGGGCCGCCTCTCACCTGACGCCCCATCGCTTTGCCATCTCTTTACAACGCGCTGTGGCGCTGCCTCGTCTCTCCTCTCGATCCCCCGCCCAGCCCGCCGGCTGAGGCCGCTGCGGGTGGGCCGAACGAAAGAGAGCGATTCATGCGCCGAACTGTCCTCAGCGCCACCGCACTCGCGTGCGCCGCCGTGGTCGCGGGTGCCGTGCCCGCGTTCGCCGACGGGGCGAGCCCCGTGCCCAGCCGTGCGTCGCACGCGAGCCCGACGAAGGCCGCGACCCCGGCGCCCGCGCGGCAGGCGCCTTCGAGCCGGGCTGCCGCGTCCAAGGCGCCGCGCGCGGTGCCAAGCACCGCGCCCACCCGTGACTCGCGGCACGGCCAGGTCTCCGTCGTGCCGAAGGGCGCGGCCGACACCGGGGTGGTGGCGTCGTCCGGCCACTCCGGCAGCCAGGGCGGGCTGATCGGCGGGGGTGCGGCCGCCGCGTTCGCCGTCGGGGGCGCCGCCGTCTTCGTCGTCCGCCGCCGGAGGGCGACCGGGGCATGACGCTGCCCTTCGGGCCCTTCAGGCGCTCGTTCGCCGCGGCGGCCCTTGCGTCGGTGCTCGTGGCCGGCGGTGCCGTCGGCTGCGGGGCCCCGGCGCCGGGGCATCACGTCGCCGCCGGGGGCTCCCACGCGTCGCCGTCGCCCTCGCGGCACACGGCGGCGACCGGGGCCGTGCAAGCGCTGGCGCGTTCCGTGCCCGTGCGGTTGGAGATACCGTCCATCGGCGTCGACACCCCGGTCATGCGTCTTGGGCTGGACGCGGACGGCACCGTCCAGGTGCCGCCGATCACGTCGCACGACCGGGCGGGCTGGTACCGGAACTCGCCGACGCCCGGCCAGGTCGGGCCGTCGGTGATCCTCGCCCACGTCACGGTCGGCGCGTACGGGGACGGCGTCTTCCGCCACCTCGCGCAGGTGCGCGAGGGCGACAGGATCGCCGTGCACCTGGAGGACGGCAAGGACGCGGTGTTCGCCGCGCGCTCCGTGCGGACGGTCGCCAAGTCGCGGTTCCCGACGGACGCCGTGTACGGGGACGTCGACCGCCCCGAGCTGCGGCTCATCACCTGCGGCGGCCCGCGCAGCGGTGACGGCTACCGCGACAACGTGATCGTCTTCGCCGATCTGGTGCCCGCCGCCTCCTGAGGTCTCGGCATCAACCGCAGGCCGCCGGCGTTGGTTTCCGGGACCGGGAACGGACGCCGGCGGCCCGGGCTCTTCCCCCACGAGCACGACCGAGCCGCCCCCACCGACTCTGGAGAACGTTGAAACGGTCCCGCGAGAAGGCCGCGTCCGAGCTGTTCGCCGCCCTCTACCCACGCCTCGCCGGCTGGTGCGCGCGCCTCGTCGACGACGACGAGACGGCACACGAGATCGCCTCGGAGGCGTTCACCCGGCTCTGGGCGAGGTGGACGGCGGTGGCGGAGCCCCGTGGCTTCCTCTACGTCACCGCGGCCAACCTGGTACGGGACCACTGGCGCAAGCTGGAGCGCGAGCGCAGGGCCGTGCACCGCGCGACCACCGAGGCCACCCTGCTGCCGAGCAACGAGCAGGCCGATCCGTCGGTCCGGCTGCTCGTGCAGTCGCTGCCCGAGCGGCTGCGCGTCCCGATCCTGCTGCACTACTACGCTGACATGCCGATCCTCGAGGTGTCCCGGCTGACAGGACGCAAGGAAGGAACCGTCAAGGCCGATCTCCACGCGGCCAGAGAACTGCTCCGCGCCCACCTGAGGAGAAGTCTTGATCACGCACGATGACGACGGCCCGGAGTTCGGCCCCGACGACCCGCTCGCCGTCATCCTGCGTCCGCCATCCGGCCAACTGCCCCCGCCCCCTGGCCGGTTCGAGGCGATCCGCGGGGGCGCGGCCCGGCGCAGGGCGGTGCGAGCCGCCGCCGGGGCGGGGCTGACGTGCGCCGTCGCCGCGCTGGTCGCGATGCCGCTGCTCCTGTCGGGCCCCGGCGCGTCCACGTCCCCGGCCGTCCCGCTCGCGCCGCCGCCCGCGGGCAGCCCGTCCACGCCGGGTCCCTCCGCGACGCGCTCGCCCTCGACCGCGCCCGTACCCTCGCCGCCGCCGTCACCGCCGTCACCGTCGCCGTCGGGGTCCGTCGACCCGGGCCCCACGAAGGCGCGTTCCACGCCCGGCGCGCGTTCGACGCCCAGTACCCGTTCGACGGCGCGGGACGGGCGCACCACTGCGCACGGTTCCGCGTCCGCCACCAGGCAGGCGCCCGCCTTCCGTCCGACGGCGGCCGGCCGGGCTCCGCGCTGACCCGGGATTCCCGGGCCCCCACCGGCCGTGCGGTGCGTATAGGGTGCCGGGCATGAGTCAGGAGCCGGTGTGGTGGACGGGTGGGGCACAGCCGGATCAGCGGGTCTCGCACGACGACCGGGAGCGGGTCGCCGAGGTGCTGAGGGTGTCGGCGGGCGACGGGCGGCTGAGCCTGGAAGAGCTGGAGGAGCGGCTGGAGAGCTGCTTCGCGGCGCGGACGTACGGCGATCTGGCCCCGCTCGTGGCCGACCTGCGGGGGCAGGCCGCGGCCCTGGCCGAGCAGGTCCCGGCCAAGGAGGTCACGCGGATCCACCGGGAAGGCGGGAACGTACGCTACGAGGGCTCCTGGGTGGTGCCGCGCCGCCTGGAGATCGAGCTCCGCGGTGGCAACGTCCTGCTCGACTTCACGTCGGCGGCCGTGCGGGAGCCGGTCACCGAGGTGGAGATCGACATCCGCGGCGGGAACCTGCGGCTGGTCGTGCCCGACGGCTACGTGGTGGACGCGGAGGAAGTCGAGTTCCGCGGCGGCTCGGTCGTGCACCGCGACGTGAAGGACCGCGATCCGAACGCGCCGCTCGTGCACCGCGTCAACGTCACCGGGGAGATGGCGGGCGGCAACGTCGTCGTCCGTCCTCCGCGCACCCCGCGTGAGCCCGGGCGGCTGCGCCGCATGCTGGGCCGCGGGGGCGACCGGTAGGCCGCCCCCGCGCCGAGACGGGGCCGGAGGCGGGCTCTGCCCCGCCGCAGGTCGGGGGCATACAATATGCGCATCATGCGCATGAGCAAGGGCGTCGAGTGGGCCCTCCACACGCTGCTCAACCTGGACATGACGGGCGGCGGCCCACGGGGCAACGGCCGGCTCGCCGACGCCCACGGGCTCCCGGCCCCCTATCTCAGCAAGCAGCTGCAGCAGCTCACGAGGGCGGGCCTGCTGGCCTCCGTACCGGGGCCACGCGGTGGGTTCCGGCTCGCCCGGCGGCTTGAGGACATCACCCTGCTCGACGTCGTCGAGGCGATCGAGGGTGAGACCGAGCTGTTCCACTGCACCGAGATCCGGTGCTCAGGCAGGATCGGCGAGCTCTCGCCGCCGCCCACGGGCGCGTGCGCCGTGAAGGCCGCGATGCACCGCGCCGACCAGGCATGGCGCGAGGCCCTCGCCGCCCAGACGCTGGCGGACATCCGCGCCGAGCTCGACGCGACGCCCGCCATGAGGAACATCCTGCGGGCCGTCTTCGAGTGATCCGGGCGGCGACACGCCGGACCCCTGAGCTAACCCGGATATCCGATGTCCGGGATGAGGGGTACGGTGAGGGAAAGCCGCGAACGGCGCGTGCCGCGCGCCGGATGACGAAGGGCCGGACCATGGAGTGCGCAGTCATCGGAGGGACGGGGCTCATCGGGTCCCGCGTCGTGGAGGACCTGAACGCGGCGGGGCACCATGCGACGCCGCACTCCCTGTCGACCGGGGTGGACATCCTCACCGGGAAGGGCCTCGACCAGGCGGTCGAGGGCGCCGAGGTCGTCGTCAACCTGACGAACTCCCCCACGTTCGACGACGCGTCGGCCGGGTTCTTCCGGACGTCGATGGACAACCTGCTCGCCGCGAGCGCGAAGGCCGGCGTCCGGCACTTCGTCATCCTGTCCATCGTCGGCGTCGAGAAGGTGCCGGATCTGGACTACTACCGGGCGAAGGTGCTCCAGGAGGACATCCTCAAGGCCGGTCCTGTCCCCTACTCGATCGTGCGCGCCACCCAGTTCATGGAGTTCATGGAGGCGGCATTCTCCTGGACCTCCGACGATCACACCGTCCGCCTGCCCGCCACACCGATCCAGCCGATCGCCGCGGCCGACGTGGCCGCGGCCGTCAGCGAGGTCGCCGCGGGCGCTCCGCTGAACGGCACCGTCGACGTGGCGGGCCCCGACGTGTACCAGCTGGACGAGCTGGGCCGGCTCACCCTGGCCGCCAAGGGCGACGGGCGCAGCGTCGTCACCGACGGCACGGCCGGCATGTTCGCCGCGGTCCGCGGCGACGTCCTGACGAACCGCGGCGCCCGCCTCGCCCCGACCCACTACGAGGACTGGCTCGCCCGGGCCTGAGCGCGGGGCAGCTCCTCCAGCGCGGGCAGCAGCTTGTCCAGTGTGACCGGCAGGTCGCGCACCCGCACACCGCAGGCGTGCCACACCGCGTTCGACACCGCGGCCGCCGTGCCGACGATGCCGATCTCCCCGATGCCCTTCGACCCCATGGCGTTGACGTGCGGGTCGTGCTCGGTCAGCCAGTGTGCGTCGATCTCGTCGACGTCGGCGTTGGCCGTGATGTGGTACTCGGCGAGGTCGTGGTTGACGACGTGGCCGGTGCGCGGGTCGAGGACGCTGTCCTCGTGCAGCGCCATGGACAGGCCCATCGTCATCCCGCCGATGAACTGGGAGCGCGCCGTGCGCGGGTTGATGATGCGGCCCGCGGCGAACACGCCGAGCAGGCGCGGCACGCGCACCTCTCCCGTGTCCACGTTGACGTGCGCCTCGGCGAACTGCGCGCCGTAGGCGTGCATCGCGTAGTGCTCGTCGGGGTCGCCGACGCTGCCCGTCGCCTCCGCGCCGTCCGGCGGCTCGGTGCCGTACCTGCCGCGGAAGGCGCGCGCCGCCTCGACGACGGCCGAGCCCCACGTCGTCATGCCGGAGGAGCCGCCGGCCACCGACGCCATGGGCAGGTCGGTGTCGCCGATGCGCACCTCCACCCGTGAGACCGGGACGCCGAGCGCGTCCGCGGCGATCTGCGGCAGCGTCGTCCACGTGCCGGTGCCGAGGTCGGCGGCCCCGATCTCGGTGACGTAGCGGTCGCCTTCGAGGCGGATCGTGGCCGTCGACTGCGCCATCCGGTACGTCGGGTACGTGGACGACGCGACGCCCGTGCCGACCAGCCAGTCGCCGCGGCGGCGCACGCCGGGCCGCGGGTCGCGCTCGGACCAGCCGAACCGGGCCGCGCCCTCGCGCAGGCAGCCGACGAGGTTGCGGCTGGAGAAGGGCCTGCCGGAGCCCGGCTCGACGTCGGGCTCGTTGCGGATCCGCAGCTCGACCGGGTCCATGCCGAGGCGCTCCGCGAGCTCGTCCATCGCGACCTCGGGCCCGAACATGCCGGGGCACTCGCCCGGGGCGCGCATCCAGGACGGCACGGGGACGTCGAGGGCGGCGAGCAAGTGCGTGGTCCGCCGGTTGGGCGAGGCGTACATGGTGCGCGCCGGCATGCCCGTCTGCTCGGCGAACTCCTTGATGCGGGAGGTGCGTTCGACGACGTCGATGGCGAGGGCGGCGATCGTGCCGGCGCGGTCGGCGCCGAGCCTGCAGCGTTGGATGGTGGGCGTGCGGTGGCCGGCGAGGGAGAACATCTGCCGGCGGGTCAGGGCGAGGCGCACGGGCCTGCCGGGCAGGGCGCGCGCGGCCAGCGCGGCGAGCACCACATGGACGTGCGGCTGCCCCTTCGAGCCGAATCCGCCGCCGACGTAGGGGCAGACGACGCGGACGCGGTCCTCGTCGAGGCCGAACACCGACGCGATGGTGGTGCGCGTCGAGTGGACGCCCTGCGTGGAGTCCCACAGGGTGAGGAAGCCGTCGCCCTCCGGGTCCCACAGGGCCGTCGTGGCGTGCGGTTCCATCGGGTTGTTGTGGTACATCGCGGTGGTGTACGTCTCGTCGACGGTCACCTCGGCGGCCGCCATCGCGGCGTCGACGTCGCCCTCGGCGGTGTCGCTCGGGAAGTGGGGGTTCACCGCGTCCGGCGTGTACAGGTCGTCGCGGTCGGCCCGCAACTCGGTGTCGTGTGCGGCTTGTTCGTAGCAGACGCGGACGAGCGCGGCGGCGTGCCGCGCCACCTCGGAGCTGTCGGCGACGACGGCGGCGACGATCTGCCCGCGGAAGCCCACCTCCTCGTCCTGGAGGGCCGCGAGCTCCCTGTCCTCGGTGGAGGCGAGGCGCTCGGTGGTGCCCGGGGTCAGCACGGCGAGCACACCGTCGAGCGCCTCCGCGGCGGTGGTGTCCAGCTCCGTGACACGGCCACGGGCGATCGTGGACTGCACGGGGTGGAGGTGGAGCGCGCTGTCCAGCGGGGTCTCGAAGGCGTAGGTGGCGGAGCCGAGCACCTTGGCTGCCCCGTCGCGGCGCGGCAGGTCCCGGCCGATGGCTTCGGTGTCACTCAGGAAGGTCATCAGGCGTCCTCTCGGGCCAGGTCGCGCAGGGTGGCGGTGAGGGTGCGGCGCAGCAGCGGGATCTTGAACGCGTTGCCGCCTTCGAGCCCCTCGGCCGGCCGGGCGTCGGCGAGTTCGGCGTCGGCGGCGGCGCGGTAGCTGCTGTCCGAAGCGTCGGCGCCGCGCAGCGCCTCCTCGGCACGGTACGCACGCCACGGCTTGTGTGCGACGCCGCCGAACGCGATGCGCGCGCCGGCGATCACACCGTCCTCGACGTCGAGTGCGGCGGCCACGCTGACCAGTGCGAACGCGTACGAGGCGCGGTCGCGCACCTTGCGGTACGCGGATCGGCGTGCGAGCGGCAGGGCCGGCAGGTCGATCGCGGTGATCAGCTCGCCGTGTTCGAGCACGGTGTCGCGTTCCGGCGCGTCGCCGGGCAGACGGTGCAGGTCGGTGAAGGGGATCGTGCGCTCGCCGCCCGGGCCGAGCACCCGCACCCGAGCGTCGAGCGCGGCCATCGCGACGGCCATGTCGGACGGGTGGACGGCGATGCAGTGCTCGGAGGCGCCGAGGATCGCGTGGTAGCGGGTCCAGCCCCCGATCGCGGAGCAACCCGAGCCGGGCGTGCGCTTGTTGCACGGTGTGGTGACGTCCTGGAAGTACACGCAGCGGGTGCGCTGCAGCGGGTTGCCGCCGGTGGTGGCCATGTTGCGCAGCTGGCCTGACGCGCCAGAGAGCAGCGCCTGGGACAGCATGGGGAACCACTCGCGCACGCGGGGATGCGCGGCGAGCTCGCTGTTGCTGACGCCCGCGCCGATCCTGAGGGCGCCGCCGCCGAGCTCCTCGACCCCGTCGGGCAGCAGGTCGGTGACGCCGACGACGAGGTCGGGTTCGGCCACGCCCAGCTTGAGGTGGTCCACGAGGTTCGTGCCGCCGCCGAGGAAGACCGCGTCCGGGTCGGCGGCAACGGTACGCACGGCGGCCGCGGCGTCGGCCGGGCTCCGGTAGTCGAACGGCCTCACCCGGCCACCTCCGTACCGGCCGCGGCCGCCTGCTGCACCGCGGGCACGATGTTGACGTAGGCACCGCAGCGGCACAGGTTGCCGCTCATCCGCTCGGCCACCTCGGCGCGGTCGAGCCGGGGCACCCCGGTGCCGCCGGTGACGGCGCTCGGCCAGCCCTTGGCGAACTCGTCGAGCATGCCCACGGCGGACACGACCTGGCCGGGGGTGCAGTAGCCGCACTGGAACGCGTCGCAGTCGATGAAGGCACGCTGCACCGGGTGCAGGCGGCGGCCGGCGGCGTGGGCGTCCTCGTGCGCGTCGGCGTGCTGTGACAGGTCCTGCGCGTCATCGGCGGTGACGGTCTCGGCGGTGACGGTCTCGGCGGCGAGCCCCTCGGCGGTGACGACCTGGGCGCCGTCCTGCGTGACGGCGAGGGTGAGGCAGCTCAGCACGCGCCGCCCACCGGACAGCACCGTGCACGCGCCGCACTGCCCGTGGTCGCAGCCCTTCTTGGGGCTCGTCACCCCCAGCCGTTCCCGCAGGGCGTCGAGCAGCGTGGTGCGCGTGTCGACGGTCAGCCGGCGTGGGACGCCGTCGACGTGCACGGTGATGTCGGTGTTCATCGCACGAGGGTTCCCGGTACCGGCGCGCGTCACACGGTGCGCGGCGGCCGCTCACACAGGTGGCGGCACCCGTCAGGAGGTCGTGCGGGGGAAGGTGACCTCCACCCGGCGGTTCTTCTTGCGCCCGGCCTCGGTGCTGTTGTCCGCGATCGGGTACTCCTCGCCGTAGCCCCGGATCTCGTAGGTGATGCCGGCGTCGGAGAGCTGCTGTTCGAGGACGCTGTGCACGGCCTCGGCGCGCTGCTTGGACAGCACGAGTCCGTGTGCGGACGAGCCGAGGTTGTCGGTGAAGCCGAACACCCGGACGGTGGTGGCGTGCTGCTTCGTGACCACGTCGGCGATGGCGGCGATCCGGTCGGTCGCGTCGTGCGACAGCTTGGCGCTGTCCTTGGAGAAGAGGACCTCGGCCTGGAGGGCGAACGTCACGGAGTCCGGCGTGTCGGAGCGGCGCTCCTCGCCGCCCTGCGACTCCACGACGGACACGATGTCGAGCACGCGCGCCGGCGCGAGCGTCGCACCCGCGCGGAGCTTGAGGCCCGGGGCGTGCGCGTCGACCTGAGGCGGCGGCGAGGTCTGCGCGGCGCCGGGCGGCAGGGGCGTGTCGTCGGCGCGGGCTGGGCCGGCGGTCGCGGGGACCGCGAGCGCGAGCGCGAGGAGGACGACGGCGCCGGGGCGCGCGGGCCGCTTGGGCGCGAGCCGCTTGGGCGCGGGCCGCCGCTTGGGCGCGGGCATCACGAGATCGCAATCGTCGCGGTGTTCATCGTGGGCAGGTCCACACCGACCTGGGTCGTCGACGCCGGGGGCGCCGGGAACTGCGCGAAGAAGGGCTGCGTCTGCCCAGCGGAGAAATTGAAGTCCCCCATGGTGGTGAGCGGGTACCCGTCGGTGTCCCGCAGCACGTAGTAGCGCTTCTTGCCCTTGGGATCCACCAGTGTCATGCCTGCAAGCGACAGCCCCTTCTCCTTGACCTGGGTCTCGTCGCCCGCCCACTGGATGGGCGCCAACTGTGTGGAGCTCGACGTGTTCTTGATGACGCCGGAGAGGGTCAGGAAGCCGCCCTGGTCGCGGACGGCGGACTGGATGACCAGCTCAAGGCCGTTGGTGCCCTGCAGTGTCCCGAGGGTCCGCGTGGCCGTGGGAGACGGCGTGCCGTCCCCTGCGGGGGCCTGGGACGCCGGGGCCGAAGTCACCGAGGTCGAGGCGGCGCCCTGCTTGCCTTTGCCGTTGTCCGTCCCACCGCCGCCGCAGGCAGCCAGGGCCACCGTCAGCGTGGCCGCGGCCGAAACGGCCCACACCGCCCTCCGCAAGCGCGTGTCACGCCACATCATCGTCACTGCCGTTCCCTCATCGCTCGTACGGGTCACTGGTCGGACAGCCGGACCGTGAACAGATCGGACATGTCCGGGAGATCACTCAGGTGGTCTGGGTCGATGACGACTTCGCCGCCCGGGCACAGAAGGCCCCCGGGAGACGTCTGCTTGCCGCGCCCCCGGCCGCCGCCGGCAGGCTGGGCGGCAGATGCGTCGGACGGGTCGAAGCTGCAGCGGGGCTCGACGATCGCCGTGGCGTTCGCCTGCGCCTTGACGCCTTCCGTGCCGCGCACGACGCTCTTCCCGACCGTGTTCCGGGTGATGACACCGACGGTGAACCCCCAACGGCCACCGCCCAGCGGCGAGCAGGACCGCACATCCGCATTGTTTGCACTAGCGAACGCATATGCGGCGTCGCAAGCGCCACCCGGAGGCCCTGTGACGCTCCCGTCGAACACGTTCTTCAAGTAGTCCGGATCCAGGACGCCCGCGAGGAAGGCCGTTTTGAAGTCGTCCCGTGACTGCTGTGCGGCGGCCAGGGCCGCGGCATCCGCGGCCGACTGGCCGCCGTTGCGCGTGGCCCCCGCCCGGCCGTAGACGAAGAACGCGAGCGCCGCGAACAGCACGCCCGCCACCATGACGATGTACAGCGCGGCCGCCTGCCCGGATTCACGCTCCGCCGGCGTCAGCCGCCGGCGCCGGTGACCTTGCTGACCGCGGTGCGAAGCGCGTTGGCGATCGTGTTGTCGATCCCGGTCCCCACGATCGCCACGATGATCAGCGCCACCAGGATGATGATCCCGAGGTACTCGATCGACCCCTGACCCCGGTCGCGAGCGCGAGCGCGCTCGCGACCCGCGCGGCGGAGTGCGCGGGCCGTCGTGTTCGCCCACGTGCCGACGTACACCCGCGCCCTCGCCGCGGCCCCCAGCGTCCTGTGCGTCACGGTGGTCACCTCCGTCACCTCTGCCACTGTCATCCCCAGTCACGGCCTCCTCACGGCCTGTGACACTGGTGACCCCGGCACCGTAAGTCCCCCGCGCGGCCGTGCGCGTGGGTCCCTGGGCCCAACCGTGGGCCCACTCGCGATCAGTCATGCCCCCGCGAACCCCCTCCCCCTCCCGCTCCCGCTCCCGCGGTGCCGTGCCAGCGGGCGATCGCCTCGCCGCGGCTGCCCGCGCCGAGCTTGGCGAAGATGCGGTTGATGTGGTTCTTCACCGTCTTCTGGCTGATGAAGCACGCGGCGGCGATCTGCTGGTTCGTCATGCCCGAGCCGATCAGGTCCATGATCTCCACCTCCCGCCCACTCAGCCCCGACGAATGTCCCACATTCGCTTGCTCTTGCAAAGACTGTGGGAAGGGCGGGGAGTTGGGCACGGGTGCCACCGCGCCCCGCAGCGCCCGGAGCACCGCGCTCGACGCAGACGGCGTCAGGTAGGGCCGGCCCTCGCACACCCCGCGTACCGCCTCCACCAGCTGGTCCGCCGTGAACTCGCCATGCACCAGATAGCCGCCCGCCCCCAGCCGCAGCGCCTCCTGGACCGTCCCCGGCTCGCCGCTGTACGTCGTCATCAGGACCGGCGCGAGCCGCACCAGGTACGGCAGGGCCGCCATCCCGTCGTACCGCGGCATCCGTACGTCGAGCAGTACCACGTCGGGCCGGGTGCGCACCGTCGCCTCGTACGCCTCGCGGCCGTCGGCCGCGCCCGCGACGACCTCGATGTCGTCGCGGTCGGAAAGCAGCGCCGTCAGCCCGGCGCGCACCACCGGGTTGTCGTCCGCCACGACCACGCGCAGCGCGTCAGCCCGCCTCACCGGCCGTCACCTCCTCGCGCCCCAGACCCGGCTCGCGCGCGTGCGGATGCGGCGGCAGCGGGAGTTCCAGGCGGACCTCCGTGCCGCGCGCCGCCTCGCCCCTGCCGACCCTGATCCGCGCGCCGATCGACGCGGCCCGCTCCACCATGCCGACGATCCCGAAGTGGCCTCGTGCCCGCAGCTCTTCGAGGGTCGTGCCGGGTGGCAGCCCGCACCCGTCGTCGTACACGCTCACCCGCAGCCTGCCGTCGGCGGTGGCCCCGGCCGTGACCGCGACCAGCGTGCCGCCGCCGTGCCGCGCCGCGTTCTCCATCGCCTCGGCCGTAACGCCGAGCACCTGGCGTGCGATCGCTTCCGGGATCCTGGGCAAGGAGCCCCCAGTACCCGCCGTCCCGTACGTGGCCCGCATGCCGTGCCGCTGCCGGAACTCGGCGGCGCGCGCGGCCAGTTCCGTCGGCAGGTCGGTGCCGAACCCGTCGCCCGCCGTCCGCGCCCGGCGCAGGTCGGACAGGAGCTCGCGGGACTCGGCCGCCGCCCGGCGCGCCGAGCGGGCGACGAGCTCCGCGCGCAGCCTGACCGCGTCGGGGTCCATCGCGCCCGCCGACCCCGCGAGGCCGTCGGCCGCGAGCGCGAGGCCGTGCAGCGTCTTGGCCACCGAGTCGTGCATCTCCCGGGCCAGCCTGGCCCGTTCCTCGTCCACGGCGCCCGCGGCCGCCAGCCGCGACCTGGCGTCGGCCAGGGCCTGGCTCGCCTCCCCCAGGTCAAGCAGGAACGTGCGCAGCGAGCTGCCGATCGCGCCGGCCGCGACGCACAGCCCCGGCAGCAGCAGCACGCCCAGGCCGCGTTCGCCACCGCCGCCGGTCACGCCGTACGCGCCGGCGAGCAGCAGTGCCTGGAGCACGGCGAAGACCGCCGCGCCCCGCCACCCGTACGCGAGCCCCGCGAGCAGCGGCGTGCACAGGGTGACGTACGCGAGCGTGGAGTCCGGCGACGCGGTGACCAGCAGCAGCGCGCCGAACAGCATGTCCACCGCGAGCAGCGCCGGGTGGCGCAGCAGGACGGGCCCGAAGCGCTCCCAGTCCCGCACGAGCGCGTAGGACACCATGAACGTGACGAGCACGGCCGCGCCGACCAGCACGATCGGCAGGCCGTGCGCGGTGCCGCGCAGCGCGAACGGCGTCGCCAGCACGATCATCGCCATGCGGAAGCCGAGGACCTGCCTGCACAGCGCCTGCAGGGCGTTGACCTGCAAGGGCAGCGGCGGCACGTGCCGTGGCGCGCCGCCCCGGGTACGCGTCCTCGTCCGTCGCACCGGCTGTCCCTCCTCCCCGCGATCGTCGTCACCGTGTCCGTACGCCGTCTCAGCCGCCCAGCAGTTGGCCGAAGTCCACCCCCGACCCGTAGTAGAAGCTCATCGCGATCAGCAGCAGCGTCGCCGGCAGCATCACCAGCGTGACCACAAGCGTCGTCTTCGGCACGGCGCGCGCCGCCGTGCGCCGCGCGTTCTGCGCGTCGGTGCGGCGCATGTCCTCGGCGATCTGGATCAGCGTGTCGACGATCGGCGCGCCGAGTTCCTCGCCCTGCTGGAGCGCGCTGACGAACATCGACACCTGCTCGCTGTCGTTGCGCCGCCGCAGCTGGTCGAACGCTTCCCTGCGCGGCACGCCGAGGTCCATCTGGCGGATGGTGACGCGCAGTTCGTCGGCCCAGGGGCCCTGGTACCTCTCCGCCACGCGTTCCAGCGACTGGCGGAAGCCGAGCCCGGCCGACACGACGACGGCGAGTACGTCGAGGAAGTCGGGCAGGGTGCGTTCGATGTCGGCGCGGCGCCTGCGCGTGGCGACGCGGATCACGACGTCCGTCCAGACCAGTCCGAACACGAGCGCCGCGATCCCGAGGGGCAGTTGGCCGTTGGCCGTCAGGGCGAGCGACGCGACGACGCCGAGGCCGCCGAAGACGGCGCGCCGTGCCGCGTAACGGTCGACGGTGAGGCCGCCGGGGTTGCCCGCGCGGTCCAGCCTCTTGCGCAGCGCGCCCACGCGCCGCGGCCCCATGAGGCGCAGCACCACGGGCGCGAACCGCATGCCGACCCTGTCGATGCCGGAGCCGACGGCGGAGGTCCTGGTGGCGCCCACTTCGAGTGCGACGCTCAGGTCCTCGGGGAGCTTGGCGTCCGCGCGGTACATGCGGATGCCGTGGAAGGCCCCGTAGACGGAGAGGCCGAGGACGGCGGCGAGTGCGAGTGCGGTCATGGGGTGTCCCGTTGTCCTTCCCGCTCAGACCCGTACGGCGGACATGCGGCGGATGAGGAAGAGGCCCGCGCCGTAGAGCGCGAACGCGAGTACGGTCGCGATGCGGCCGACGCCCGAGCCGGTCATCCGGTCGAGCGCCCCCGGCGTCGCCTGGTTGATCAGCAGGAGGAAGCCGAGGCCGAGCGCGGGCACGGCGACGGCCGTCACCTTGATCTGCGACAGCATCGTGGTGACCTCCCTGCGGGTCTCCTTGCGCTCCTCCAGGGTCTTGGTGAGGTTGCGCAGCGAGCTGACGACCTGGCCGCCCGCGCGGTTGGACAGGACGAGCGTGGTGACGAGGACGACCAGTTCGCGTGACGGCAGCCGGGCGGCGAGCTCGTCGAGCGCGTCCTCGAAGGCGTGGCCGACGGCGAGCCGGTCGGAGACCCTGCGCAGCTCCTCGCCCGCCGGGTCGTCCAGCTCCTCGGCGGCCATCGACAGGGCGGTGCGCATCGCGAGCCCGGCCTGCGTGGCGTTGGCGAGCACCCGGGTGAGCTCGGGGAGCTGGTTGATGAACGCCTCGGTGCGCTTGGTCCGCTGCCAGGTGAGGAAGGCGTTGGCGCCCCACAGCCCCGCCAGCGCGGCGAGTACGCCGAAGAAGGGCGCGAAGAACGAGCCGACGACGAAGTACACGACCAGCAGCCCCGCCACCGTGTAGACGGCGAACTCGCCGGGCGTCAGGTCGAGTCCCGTGACGGCGATCTTGCGGTCGATGCGGTGTCCGAGGCCGGTGCGGCGCAGCCTGCGGTCCACCCCGGCGAAGCGCGGCCTGCGGCCGCCCGCGGGAAGCTGGGGGCGTTCCGCCTCCGCCATCCTGGCGATCAGCTCGCGGCGCTGCGAGCGGCCCGCCGCGTAGGTGTGCACGCCCAGGACGGCGAACAGCAGGGCGAGGAGCGTCGCGCCGAGCGTCATGAGCGAGAGATCGGTCTTGTCCATGGTGCGGGTTGCCTCCTCGGGTCAGTAAGTGGCGGGCGGCGGTACGGGGCCCTGGAGCTGCCCGGCGGGCGGTCCGTGGCGGCCGGCAGGCAGCCGCAGGGCGGCGGAGCCGCGCGTCGCGAGCTGCTCGTCGGTGCGGGCGACGCCGAAGCCCGCCGGGACGCTCTCGCCCTTCATGTAGAGCCGCTCGGCGACCGCGCGGGGCAGCGGGTAGTACGCGAAGCGGCCGTGCACGATGCCGTCCGGCGTCATCGGCTCGGCGAGGAAGCGGCAGACGGACACGATGCGGTACTCCTCGTGGCCGTACGAGTCGACGACGGCGATCTCGGTGATGCGGCGCGAGCCGTCCGCGTGCCGCGTGAGCTGCACGATGACGTCGACGGCGCTGTTGATCTGGTCCTTGATGGCGCCGAACGGGATCTCGACCTCGGACATCGACGACAGCGTCTGCAGCCGCATCAGCGCGTCCTCGGCGCTGTTGGCGTGCACGGTGGCGAGCGAGCCGTCGTGTCCTGTGGACATGGCCTGGAGCATGTCGAGCGTCTCGCCGCCGCGCACCTCGCCGACGATGATCCGGTCGGGCCGCATGCGCAGGGAGTTGCGCACGAGGTCGCGGATGGTGATCTCGCCCTTGCCCTCGACGTTGGCGGGCCGGCTCTCCAGCGTGATCACGTGGTGCTGCTGGAGCTGGAGTTCGGCGGAGTCCTCGATGGTGACGATGCGCTCGCCGTCGGGGATCGTCGCGGACAGCGCGTTGAGGAGTGTCGTCTTGCCTGTACCGGTCGCGCCGGAGACGATCACGTTGAACTTGGCGCGCACGAGCGCCGCGACCAGCAGCATCATCTGCTCGTCGAGCGAGCCGAGGCCGATCAGTTCGGCGAGGGTGAAGGAGCGCGGGAAGCGGCGGATGGTGAGGATGGGGCCGGTCAGGGAGAGCGGCGGGATGATGACGTTGACGCGCTCGCCCGACGGCAGGCGGGCGTCCACCATCGGATTGGCCTCGTCCACACGGCGGTTGACGGTCGACACGATCCGCTCGATGGTCTGCATCAGCTGCTCGTCGGAGCTGAAGCGCAGCGGCAGCTTCTCGATCCGGCCGCCGCGCTCGACGAAGACCTGGTCGGCGCCGTTGACCATGATCTCGCTGATCGACGCGTCCTCGAGCAGCGGTTCGAGGATGCCGAGGCCCAGCGCCTCGTCGACGACCCGCCGGATGAGCTGCGAGCGCTCGGCGCTGGAGAGGACAGGCCCCTCGCGGCTGATGATGTGGCCGAGTACGCGTTCGAGCCGCGCCCTGCGGTCGGCGGCGGCGAGCGCGGACATCTCAGCGAGGTCGATCTCTTCGAGCAGCTTGGTCCTGTAGGCCGCGACGAGCAGGCTCTCCTGGCTGTGCCCGCCCGCGGGCTCGGGGGCGGCGATGCGGGAACGCAGGCTCACTTCGTCACTCCTTGGGCCGTGCCGGGCAGCGTGTCGAGGGGCATGGTCACGCTCCGCGTCGCGTCGCCGAAATCGAACAGGGGGATGAGCGCGGGGATGTGGACGCGGGCGGTGACCTCGATGCCCGTGCCGGTCGGCGTCTCGCTGAACCGCCCGTCGAGCCAGCCGCTCATGGCGGCCTGCCCGGCGGCCTGGTAGCTGTCGCCCCTGGTCTCCCGGTAGGTGGCGGCGCGCGCGGCGGCCCGCGCTGCCGTGCCGGCCTGCTGGACGGTGTACGCGACGATGCCGAGCTGCAGGGCCGCGAGCGCGACGAACAGGAGGAGCGTGACGACGCCGACGTACTCCAGCGCCGCCTGCCCGCCGTCACGCCTGGAGCCCCTCCCGTCACGAACCCGCATGCTGGTCCTCCTGGACGGCGGCGCCGTGGCCCGTCACGTCGATCGGGAGGGCGAAGCCCGGGAAGAGGACGGGCACGCCGATCTTCACGTCGGCCGTCGCCATCGTCCCGCCGGGCCCGCAGCTCGCGCTCGCGTGGAACGCCCCGGGCAGCGCGCGGTGCGCGGCCGCCTGGCAGTCGCCGCCGACGGCCGCGGCGTGCGCGGCCTCGTCCGCCGCGTCACCGGCCACGGAGAACGCGTAGCCGACGAGGGCGGCCTCCCACATGAGGGCGAGCGTGACGAGGATGACGGGGATCATGCCGGTGAACTCGATGGCGGCCTGCCCCCGGTCCCCGCGCAGCGCGGCGATCCGCGCCGCGACCCGGCGGCGCAATGTCCGCGCCCCGCGCGCGGCACGCGACTCGCCTCGCCCCGGGGCGCCGCCCCGTGTCCCGGCCACGCGCGTGCGCGCGCCACTCGCCGCCCCAGCACCGGATGCAGGGTCGCCGCCCGTACCCGGCACGGCCGTGCGCCACGCACCCGTCGCCGCGCGTGGACGGCGCGCGCGGACATCACGCACCCGCACGCGGGCTGTGCGTGCGGCACCGCGTCGCTCGCGACGCGCGCCGCCGCCGTCCGCGCGCGGCGCACACGGGTCGGCCGTGCCCGCCGCGCCGGAAGCACCCCTACCCAACGCGCCCACACCGGAGGCGCCCGCGCCGGAAGCACCCCGGCCGAACGCGCCCACGCCGGGCGCGTCCGCGCCCGAAGCACCCCGACCCAACCCGTCCGCACCGGACGTGCCCGCGCCCGAAGCACCCCGACCCAACGCGCCCACACCGGAGGCGCCCGCGCCGGAAGCACCCCGACCGAACGCTCCTATGCCGGAGGCGCCTACGCCGGGAGCGTCCGTCACGGACGTGCCCGCGCCGGATGCGCCCGCGTCTCGGACGCCCACGTCCGAGACGCGGATGCCGCGCGCCGCTGTCCGATGCGTACCCATGGCTCACCGTGCCCCCTCGGACTCGGCTCCTCGCGCGCTGCCGCGCGCGCCGCTCGTCGTGCCGGTCATGGCTTCTGGCGGGAGCGCCGCGAGGTGCCCGCCGAGCCGCGGTCGCCCCTGAACCGTCCGCCCCTGCCGTTCTCCTCCCCCGCCCGCGCCCTGACGATGCCGAGTTCGCCCGCCAGGCCCCACAGCGCCTGCCTGACGGCCGACTTGGCGTCCAGGTCCTGCATGCGGCCCGCGTCGACCGCGCCCTGCAGCTCCTTGAAGTGCGCGGGCACCACCGTCCGCGACACCTTGGTGCCGGTGATCCGCTCGACCAGCGGCGGCTGGATCTCGCTGGTGCGCACATGGCGGTTGATGACCGCGACCGTCTCGGCCGCCTTGCGGATCTGCAGCCGCTCCCACAGCCTGACCAGGCGTTTGGCCGCCCGCACCGAGACGACATCGGGGGTGGTCAGCAGGAGCGTGGTGTCCGCCGTCTCGATGGCGGCCGCGTTGGCGCCGTTCATCTGCGTGCCGCAGTCGACGACGACGACCTCGTACCGGCTGCGCAGGGCGCTGACGATCTGCCGCACGGCCCGGTCGTTGATCTCCTCGCCGCGCTCGCCCTCGGCGGGCGCGAGCAGCAGGCCGATGCCGGTGTGGTGCAGGAACACGGCGTCCTGGAGGACGCTCGGCGAGATGTCCTGGATGGCGGCGAGGTCCACGACGGACCTGCGGAACTGCACGTCCAGGTACGAGGCGACGTCGCCCGACTGCAGGTCGAGGTCGACGAGCGCGGTGGACATGCCGGACGCGCAGGCCGCGAGGGCGAGTTGGACGGCGGCGACGGTCGTGCCGACACCGCCCTTGGCGCCGCTGACGGTGACGACCCTGCCGCCGGGGCCGCCGTACAGCTCGACGCCCTGGCCGAGGTGGCGGCGCACCCCCACCGACCAGGCCGCGGCGGCCTGTACGCGCTGGGCCAGCTCCTCGTACGAGAGCGGCAGCGCGGCGAGACCGCGCGCGCCCGCGTCCATGGCGGCGGCGAAGAGGCCGGGTCCCGGCTCCGAGCTGATCAGGACGACGGCGACGGCGGGGAAGCGCAGAGTGGTCTCCCGTACCAGCTCCAACGCCGGTACGGGCCCGATGCGTTCGTGGACGAGTACGACCTCGGGCAGTGCGTCGACGGACTCGGCCGCGAGCCGCGCGAGCGTGTCGAGCAGGGCGGTGGAGTCGCCGACGGGAGAGGCGGGTTCGACGTCGGGCAGCTGGCCGAGGAGGGTGGTGAGGGCCCGGGCCGCGTCGGGGTGCGCGACGGCCGGGAGGATGCGGGTGCTCATGCCGTGCTCACTTGTCCCCTTCGAGCGTGTACACGCTCTGCCCCGGCGGCACCGGGGACGGCGTGCCGCCCGGCAGCAGCGCCAGCCGTACGTGCTCGGCGAACGACTCGGCGTACGCGACGCGTTGGGCGTCCTTCGCGGTGAGCGCGAAGGTGATGGGCACGGCCTGCTCGGGTCCTGTGGCGCGGTTGTCGTCCTTGGGCCGGAGCGCGGTGATGCTGCCGACGTCGATGACGCGGGCGCCGCTGACGATGATGCGGGACTGGTTGGTGTCCGCCTTGCCGTTCTTCCCGTCGCCGGCGAAGGTCGCGAAGATGTTCACACGCGACCCGGGGGTGATCTTGCCCGCGACCCCGGTCTCGGCGTCGATCATGATGGCGATCTCCTCCTCGTCAGGACCGAGGGCGGGCTTCGGCACGATCATGTCGCTCTGCAGGAGCGAGCCCTTCTCCAGACGCGTGACGGCTATCTTCCCGTCCACCTGGGACAGGTCGGTGACGGCAGTCGGGGAGAGCCAACGCTTCGGCATGGTCACCTTGGTGAACTGATCGCGTTTCAGCGGCGTGTAGGGGGCGACGTCCTGCCCCAGCTCGTAGGCGGTCACCTCGGGGCCGACCTTGGAGTCCACGTCGCCTATGACGATCAGCACGCCGGCGAACGCGGCGACGGCGCACAGGACGGAGACGAGCAGCAGCAGGATGCCGCGGCGCTGCCGTGAGTTCATGGGCGTGTTCCTCGGGTTCCTGGCGCCAGGGCGCCCGCGGCGCGCCGGTGGGAGCGCGGGGGCGGCGCGATGGGCGCCGAGCAGAATCCGCAGCGGTCACCGATCAGTTCGATGCCGCACCACGAGCACACCTCCCGCCTGACGGACGAGACGAGCTGGTAGAGGACGGTGATGTCGGGCAGGAAGGCGGCGAACTCGACGGCGCGCGCGGTGCCCCACCAGCCGGCCGACGATTCGGGCAGCGGACACTCCTCCACCGATGCGACCTGCCAGGCGGGGGCGAGGACCCCGGTGGGCCACTCGGTGGCGAGCTGCCCCTTGGCGACGAGGAGCCTGGCCGCGAACTCGGGGGCGGCGAGCCGCCCGGCGTCCTCGGCGCCTTCCTTGGCGTCCTGCTTCCTGGCACCCCCGAGGGTGACGAGCGCGGGCCTCGGATTGGTCAGGACGGCGAACCGGGCGCCGGGGACCCACGACTTGGCGTGTGACTTGAGGGTGACGGGCACCCGGTCGAGCCGGGCGACGGAGCCGAGCACAGCGCCCGCGTAGAGATAGTGGGACAGCAGCCGCGCGGCGGAGGCGACCACGCCCGGGCTGAAGTCGCAGACGGACAGCTGCCGTAACTGGCGTACGAGCACGCCGAGCGCGAGCGGCGGCAGGTCGGAGGCGAGCAGGGCGATGCGGTCGCTCTCCAGCAGCGAGCGCACGGCGTACAGTCGCCGCCGGTGGGCGGGCGGGAGCGTGGACGGGTACAGGACGACCACGTAGCCGTGCTGCTCGACGAGCATCTGCGCGGCGGACAGGGCGTCGCCGAGCGGCTGCCGCTCCGGCGGCAGGAGGACGGCGGCGGTCGGGGTCTGGCGGTCGGTGGGCGGTAGCACCAGATCAGGGCTGGTGACGGCGATTGCGGTCGGCACGCTCGTTCCCCGTTCGGCTCCGGACCGCCGGCGTCCCGGCCGTCGCGGCTCACGTCCTGCTGGGCTCTGTACTCGTTCCTCGTTCGCTCCTGTCCCAGCACTTTATCCACGACCAGGGACATCGTGAACACTTTTCGAAGCCTCATCCGTACCGTCCGTACACGAACTGACGCCCATCCATGGGCATATCGCTCCAAAGGGAAACCGCGACATATCGTTATGATCTTCGATTAACGATATAGACCATTCATGTCGTTTTTCTGTTACAGTTCCTCCTCATGACTGAGGAGAAGCCGACACGAGCAGGTGTCGTGTATGCCCGGATTCGCGAGGAGATCTTTCAGGGGCACCTGGAGCCCGGGCAGCGGCTGCGGCTCGTGGAGCTCTCGCAGCGGTTCTCGGTGAGTCAGTCCGTCGTCCGCGAGGCCCTGACCCGCCTGTCGGAACAGGGGCTGGTCCGCGCAGCACCCCAGCAGGGCTTCAGCGTGGTCACCGTGTCACTCGAAGCCCTCAACGAACTCACCGAGGCGCGCATCGAGATCGAGACGCTCGTGCTGCGCCGCTCCCTGACCCGCGGCGACCTCGCGTGGCAGGCTTCCGTGGTCGCCGCTCATCATCAACTGGCCGGCACCCCTGTTCAGTTGCCGGACGGCACGACGAACAGCGCGTGGTTCGCCATCCACGAGCGCTTCCACCAGTCCTTGCTGGAGGGCTGCGGCAACTCCCACCTTCTCGCCGCCGCGCTCACCCTCCGCGACGCGGCCACGCTCTACCGCCGCTGGTCGCTGCCGGTGGGGCGCGACTTCGACCGCGACGTCGCCGGGGAGCACCGGCAATTGTGCGACGCCGTCGTGCGTCGCGACGCCGACGCCGCGGTCGCGCTGCTGGCCCAGCACATCGACCGCACATCCCAGGCGCTGCGTACCGCGATCGCGGCAACGGGGATCGAGTAGCGCCGCGCTTCTCCCACCGTACGAACTACATGGCGAGGTAATCACCCATGCGTGAAAAAGTGAGATTCAAGAGCGTCGTCGGGCCCGAGCTGGCCGGAACGATCGAACTGCCGGAAGGTGAGATCAGGGGCTGGGGGGTCTTCGTCCATGGATTCACGCTCGGTAAGGATTCGCCCGCCGCCTCCCGTGTCAGCAAGCGACTGGCACGTGAGGGGATCGGAATGCTCCGGTACGACAATCTCGGGATCGGGGAATCCGACGGCGACTGGGGGGACGGCTCCTTCACCGTCAAGGTCCAGGACACCATCCGCGCCGTGAATCTGATGGCAGAGCGAGGAACGCCGGCGGACCTGCTGGTGGGGCACTCCTGGGGAGGTGCGGCCGCCATCGCGGCAGCGGTGAAGGAGACCGGCGTCCGGGCGGTCGCCACGCTGGGGGCACCTGCCGACCCCAGCCACGTGGAGAAGCAGTACGACCAGGTGATGGACCGTGTGCTTGCCGAGGGGGCGCACGAGTGGTTCGTCGGCGGGAGGACCCTGCTGCTCAAGCGCGCCTTCGTCGAAGACGTACACCGTGCCCGCCTGCGGGAGCGTATAGAGCAGTTGGACCTGCCGCTGCTCGTCCTGCATTCCCCCACCGACGCCACCGTGGACATCTCCAACGCGGGGCAGATCTTCCGGGAGGCACGGCACCCGCGGAGCTTCGTCTCACTCGAAGGAGCGGACCACCTTCTGACCGCACCGGGTCAGGCGCGGCGAGCGGCCCACATCATCAGCGCCTGGGTCGACCAGTACATCCACGCCTCGCATTCCGGCGGAGAAGCGGACACGCGAGTTCCCGCGGGCAGCAGCCGGAGTCAGGTGGTCTGACTTCCCGGCGCGGCGACGAGACGCCGGGTCCACCGTACCGGGACGGATCCACGCGCCCGTCCCGGTACGGGACGTCCTCGGCCGAGGACGTCCTCAGTCGAGGTGGGTATCGCCGCTCTGCGTTCGCAGTTGCCGCCGCACGTGAGCCATGAAGCGGCGTGCGGCGGGGTGGCTCGCGTACCCCTCGGGCGCCACCAGGTCGATGCGGTGTTCCACACGCGCGTCGCGCAGCGGGACCAGGCGCAGCGATCGGGCACTGGCGGGCAGCAGGTCGGCGTTGAGTCGCCGCGGGAGGAAGGCGACGCCGACGCCCTGCGCCACCAGGTCGGCCAGCAGCGCCCAGTCGCCCACCTCACACACGATGCTGCGGGCCAGACCGGCTTGCGCGAATACGGCGTCGACCATCGTGCGGGTCCCCCACTCGCTGTGGGTCTCCACGAAGCGTTCGCCGGCCAACTCGCCCAGTGTGACGCTGTCGGCGCCGGCAAGGCGGTGGTCAGGCCCACAGGCCGGGATCAGGACGTCCGAGGCCAGTGTGAGCACGGTGAGGTCGCCGCCGCCGTCCGGCGTGGCGGCCACCATGGCGCAGTCGAGTTCGCCTTCGTGGACCATCGCGAGCATGCGCCGTGCGGGCAGATGACGCACGGTGATGTCCACTCCCGGGTGAAGCCGGGAGAAGCCGGCGAGCCAGCTGCTGAAGGGCAGTACGTGGGCGCTCGTCTGCATGGCACCGATGCGCAGATGCCCGGTGAGTACGGTGCGAACGTCCCGTACGGCCTGGTAGGAGGCGGCAGCCGCGTCCAGCGCACGGCGTGCCGCGCCGACCAGCGCCTGGCCTTCCGCCGTCAACCGTACGGGGCGGGTCCCTCGCACGAACAGCGGGGCGCCGACGTCCTTCTCCAGCGCGCGCACGGAGGACGACAACCCCGACTGAACGATCAGCTCGCGGGCGGCAGCACGAGTGAAGCTGCCCTCCTCGGCGAGGGCGACGAAGTGGCGCAGGTGGCGAAGCTCCATCCTTCGATTATGGAGCATCCATCTCTCCATGAGATGCCATGTATCTGATCCAGCTCTCCCAGAGCTGGTATGGGGTTTCGGACCGCGCCGGTTTTCGCCCATGCCGGGTCACTCCAGCCCGGTTCTGATGGTGAAAGGGCACAAGACATGAGTTCCACCGCAACCCCCGAGGCCCCCGGCTCGCTCCACGGCCGGCACGCCGCCAGTGGCGGCCCACGGTCCTCCCACGCGACCGGGTTCTGGTTCGTGGCCTCCGCGTACACCGTCCTGATGGCGTTCGGCACGGTGCCCACCCCGCTGTGGCCGCTGTACCAGGCCCACGACCACTTCGGGGCGACCACCGTGACCGTCGCCTTCGCCGTGCTGGTCGTGGGTGCCGCGTTCGCCTTCAGCACACTCGGCCACCTCTCCGACAGATTCGGCCGCAGGCGCGTCATCGTGCCCGCCCTGGTGGTCGCCATAGCGGGCTCCGTCCTGATGGCGGCGTGGCCCGCCCTGCCAGGGCTGATCGTCGGACGGCTGCTCACCGGGGTCGCCATCGGCCTGATGGCCTCCACTTCCACGGTCTACCTCAGCGACCTGTACCACCGGGCATGGCCCGGCGACGCGGGCTCGTCCACACCCACGATCGTCGCGACCGCGGCGAACCTCGGGGGACTGGCCCTCGGCCCACTGATCGGGGGCGCACTCGCGCAGTGGGTACCCGCGCCGCTGAACACCTCGTACATCGTGATCGCGGTCATCATGGCCGCGCTCGTGGTCGCGGTGCTGCTGAGTCCGGAAACCGTCGACACCACGGCTGCGGCAGGAGAGAGGCGTTCGGCCCGGTTCGCCCTCCGTGCGGGCCACAGGACCGCCTTCACCGGAGCCGCCGCGGTGGGCTTCTTCGCCTTCGCCGTCATGGGCCTGTTCTCCTCGCTCGGCGCGATCATCGTCCGAGGCCAGTTGCACATCGGCTCGACCTTCATAGCGGGCCTCGTGGTGGCCGTGGCCTTCGCCGCCTCCGCGCTCGCCCAACTCGCCCTGGGCAGGCTCCCCCGTTCCAGCCTCCTCGCCACCGGCACCGTCCTGTTCCCGGTCGGCCTGGCGCTCACCGCGGTCTCCCTCTACCAGCCCTCGCTGTGGCTCGTGCTCGTGGCGGCAGGCCTCGCGGGCGCCGGTTCCGGCCTGCTGATCAAGGCAGCGCTCACGCAGGCGGCGATGGCTGCCGCACCCGCCTCCCGGGCCGGCGTTCTCGCCATGTTCTTCGTCGTCGCCTACCTCGGCATGGGCCTGCCCTCTGTCGCCTTCAGCCTGGTCATCCGGCACGCCTCGCTGCAGCCATCCATGATCGGCTTCGCGTCGGTCCTGTCGGCGGGAGCCGTCGCCGCCGCGGTCGTCGCCGCGCGCTCACGCCGGGAGGTGACCGCGTAGCGCGGCGGGCAGCAGGACGAGCTTGCCGTGCGCGTGCCCGCTCTGGCTGATGTCGAGCGCCGTGCGCCACTCGCCGAGGGGGAAGGTGCGGGCCACGGGGACGGTGAACCGGCCCTCGGCGGCGCGCTGGGCGAACTCGCCGAGCACGTCGTAGTGGAGCGCCCGCGGGGCATCCTTGTCGAACGAGGTGCGGGCACCGGCCGCCGCCGCGCCCTCCGGGTCGCTGACCGTCAGCACCCTGCGGGGATC
Organism: Streptomyces sp. NRRL F-5126; assembly: GCF_000721265.1. GTDB lineage: Bacteria > Actinomycetota > Actinomycetes > Streptomycetales > Streptomycetaceae > Streptomyces. Next base: position 159,083 of record NZ_JOFZ01000006.1, read on the forward strand.
GCCGTCGGCGACGGCCACGAGGGCGGGCATGGCGCCACCGGCAGGCGCGGTGTCGAGCACCAGGTCCACCGGCCCGCCGGCCGCCTCCTCGACCCGCCCCGCCATGCCGTCGCCGTACGGGGTCACCGCCGCGCCCATCGCACGCAGGTCGCCGGCGTAGGTGGTGCCCGCGGCGGCGATCACGCGCGCGCCCCTGGCCAGGGCGATCTGCACGGCGGCGAAGCCGACCATGGTCCCCGCGCCGTGGACGAGCAGGGTGTGCCCGGCCGCGACGCCGAGGTGGTCGAGGCTGCGGTGGGACGTCTCGACGGCCATCGGCAGCGCGGCGGCCCGCACGGGATCGAGCCCCTCGGGCAGCGGCGCCCAGTGCTTGAGCACCGCGAAGTGCGCCGCACCGGCGCTCCGCTCGACGGCGTAGTCGGTCGCGCCCAGGACGGCGTCCCCGACGGCGACGCCGGTGACGCCCTCACCGACGGCGTCGACGGTCCCCGAGACTTCGAGGCCGATGCCGCGGGGCAGTTCGGCGGCGAACAGCCCGCGGCACAGGGCCCAGTCGGCCGGGTTCAGCCCGCAGGCGCGCACGGCCACGCGTATCCGGCCGGGGCCCGGGCCGGGCACGGGGGCCCGATCGAGACGCAGTACGGCGGCGGGCTCGCCGTACTCGTGGAAGCGGACCGCGTCCATGGTGACGGCGGAGGCGGGGTCGGCGGCGTTGGACGTGCGCTCGTTCATGTTCTTCTCCGGATCGGACCGAGGCGGCCGCAGTGGCCGCTGCGCGACAATGCGTAACGACAGGGACTGTCGCTACGATTGGACCGTAGCACGTAGCGTCAGTCACTGTCGTTACGTCGGGGAGCGCACCCCCGTCCCACCGTCGGCTCAGACGTCCAGAATCCGGCTGTGGCCGCCTCCGAGCAGCTTCTTGGCCTCGGCCGTCGTGTCGATGTGCGACTCCTCGTCACGCATGCGCCGCAGCGTGTCCAGCTCCTGGTCGGTGAAGCCGTCGCGGCTCAGACGCACGGCCTCCTCCACCACCCGCAGCAGCTCGCCGACGCGCACCGCGTCCTTGGCCACACGCAACTGGACGTCCTGGAAGCCGGATCCGGCCGTGGACTGCCAGCCGCCCTCGATCGTCTGGACGAGCGTGGACATGCGTCGCACCTGGTCGCCCAGGTGGTCACGCATCTTGCCGAGGCCGCCCGCCAGGTGGGTGAGGTCGTGGTCCGATACGTCGAGGTCCTTTTCATCGCCCATGGCCCGGACTCTACGGGGCGTGGCAGGAGTTCGGGAGCTTTCCGATCGCGTACGGAGTCTTGACACCGCGCGATGGTCTGGACCAGCTTGGAACCGCTTTCCCCCCACACGCATCACACCTCTCCCCCCACGGAGGCCATGCAGTGCACCAGGCACCACTTCCACGTCAGAGCAGCACACTGCGCACAGCCGTCCTCGCGGCTGTCGGGATGATCGTGGCCGCGGTCGGGTTCGTTCTCCCGGGCAGCGCGCACGCCGCGCCCGCCACGACAGCCGCGCCCGTCACGACCGCCACCGTCCCCGCCCACGCGGTCACCGGGTACTGGCAGGACTTCGACAACGGCGCCACCGTCCAGAAGCTCGCGGACGTGCCCGACCAGTACGACATCATCGCCGTCGCCTTCGCGAACGCGACGGCCACGCCGGGGCAGATCTCCTTCTCCCTCGATCCCGCCGTCGGGTACGCGTCCGACGACCAGTTCAAGGCGGACATCGCGGCCGAGCATGCCAAGGGCAAGTCGGTCGTCCTGTCCGTCGGCGGCCAGAACGGCACCGTCTCCGTCAACGACTCGGCGTCCGCGAGCGCGTTCGCCGACTCCGCCTACGCCCTGATGCAGAAGTACGGCTTCGACGGCATCGACATCGACCTGGAGAACGGGCTCAACTCCACCTACATGGCGCAGGCGCTGCACGCGCTGGCCGCGAAGGCGGGCTCCGGCTTCGTGCTGACGATGGCGCCGCAGACCATCGACATGCAGTCGACGTCCGCCGAGTACTTCAAGACGGCGCTCGCGGTCAAGGACATCCTCACGGTTGTCAACATGCAGTACTACAACAGCGGTTCGATGCTGGGCTGCGACGGCAAGGTCTACTCGCAGGGCACCGTCGACTTCATCACCGCGCTCGCCTGCATCCAGCTGCAGGGCGGCCTCGCCCCGTCGCAGGTCGGCATCGGCGTGCCGGCGTCGCCCAAGGCGGCCGGCAGCGGGTACGTCGATCCCTCGGTCGTCGACAACGCCCTCGACTGCCTGACCAAGGGCACCGGTTGCGGCTCGTTCAAGCCGCCGACGACCTGGCCGGGACTGCGCGGCGCGATGGCCTGGTCGACCAACTGGGACGCGACCGCGGGAAACACGTGGTCGAGCACGGTCGGGGGGCACGTGCACTCGCTCTGAGGGACCGGAGCACACCAAGCGCACGACCTGGACGCCGCCCGCCACGCGGGCGGCGTTCTTGTCCTCGGTATCGGTGTCCGCCTCGGCCTCGGCGCCGGCGGCCGCGTCGGACGGATCGTGCCGGAAGTCTTGACAAGCCCATTGGTCTGGACCATTTTACGGGTCAAGCGGTGGCCACCGTCTCCCCCTTCCGCACCTCCACCCCGACCCCCGACCCGGAGGCAGCAAGTGGAACGCACCAAGCACAGATCCTGGCTCCGCACCGTCACCGGAGGCGCCGTCGCAGCCCTCACCGCGGGAGCGCTGAGCCTCGCGGGGCTCGCGGGCACCGCGCACGCCGCCGACATCAACGTCCTGAAGAACGGCGGCTTCGAGTCCGGGCTCGCCGGCTGGAACTGCGCGGCCGGGACCACCGCCACGGTGTCCTCGCCCGTGCACGGCGGCACCGCCGCGCTGCGCGGCGCGCCCGCCGGGCAGGACTTCGCGCAGTGCGCGCAGACCGTCGCCGTCGCGCCGAACTCCACGTACACGCTCAGCGCGTGGGTGCAGGGCAGCTACGTGTACCTGGGCGCCACCGGCACCGGGACGAGCGACGCGCAGACCTGGACTCCGGGCAGCAGCGGCTGGACGCAGCTCACGACCACGGTCAGGACAGGCCCGTCCACCACGTCCGTCAGCGTCTACACCCACGGCTGGTACGGGCAGGCCGCCTACCTCGCCGACGACGTCACGATGGTCGGCCCCGACGGCGGTGGGGGCGGCGACCCGGGCACGCAGGTGCCCGCCGCGCCGGCCGGGCTGGCGGCGAGCGGCGCCACGGCGTCGTCCGTGCACCTCGGCTGGGGCGCGGTGTCCGGCGCCACCGGCTACAACGTGTACCGCGACGGCACGAAGGTGCAGTCGTCGAGCTCCACGTCCGCGACGGTCTCCGGCCTCGCGGCGTCCACGTCCTACCGGTTCCAGGTCACCGCGACCAACTCGGCGGGCGAGTCGCCCAAGTCGGCGGCCGTGAGCGCCACGACGACGTCGGGTGGCGGCGGCAATCCGCCGGGTGGCGGATCCGTGCCCAAGCACGCCGTCACCGGCTACTGGCAGGACTTCGACAACGGCGCGACCGTGCAGAAGCTGCGTGACGTGCAGTCGAACTACGACATCATCGCGGTGGCGTTCGCCAATGCGACCACCACGCCGGGGCAGCTGTCGTTCACCCTCGACCCGGCCCTCGGCTACGCCTCCACGGCCGACTTCAAGGCGGACATCGCCGCTAAGCAGGCCGCGGGCAAGTCGGTGGTCCTCTCCGTCGGCGGGCAGAACGGCACGGTCTCCGTCAACAGCTCCGCGTCGGCGACGGAGTTCGCGGACTCGGCGTACTCGCTCATGCAGACCTACGGGTTCAACGGGATCGACATCGACCTGGAGAACGGCGTCAACTCGACGTACATGGCGCAGGCGCTGCACCAGCTGGCGGCGAAGGCGGGCTCGGGCTTCGTGCTGACGATGGCCCCGCAGACGCTGGACATGCAGTCGACGGGCACCGAGTACTTCAAGCTGGCGCTCGCGGTGAAGGACATCCTCACGGTGGTCAACACCCAGTACTACAACAGCGGTTCGATGCTGGGATGCGACGGCAAGGTGTACTCGCAGGGGTCCGTGGACTTCATCACCGCGCTCGCCTGCATCCAGCTTCAGGGCGGCCTGGCGCCGTCGCAGGTCGGCATCGGGGTGCCGGCGTCGACGCGGGCCGCGGGCAGCGGCTACGTGTCGCCCGGCGTGGTCGACAACGCCCTGGACTGCCTGACGAAGGGCACGGGTTGCGGCTCGTTCAAGCCGTCGACGACGTGGCCGGGGCTGCGGGGCGCGATGACCTGGTCGACCAACTGGGATGCCACGGCCGGCAACGCCTGGTCGAACACCGTGGGACCGCACGTCCACGCCCTGCCGTAGGGCGTGGATCGCCGAGAACCCCCCACGGGGGCAGGCAGCGCCGCCGTACCCCACCACGGCGGCGCTGCCGCGCGTGCGGCCCCGGGAGCCGGCGCCCCGCGGGCTGTCGACTCAGCGGCTGTCGCCTCAGCCCAGCACGGCCAGCGCGTCGACCTCGATCAGCAGACCGGGCGGCAGCCCCACGTACACGGTCGTGCGGGCGGCGGGCGGGGCCTGGAGGTTCTGCTCGCCGAAGTAGGCGTTGTAGATCTCGTTCATCTCCGCGAAGTGGTCCACGTCCGTCAGGTAGACGCGCATCATCATCACGTCGTCCCAGCTCGCGCCGCCCTCCTCCAGGATGGCCTTGACGTTGGCGAGGGTCTGGAGCGTCTGCTCGCGCAGGGTCGGGCCCGCGGGCGTCGGCGGCTGCCCCGGCACGGCCGGCAGGAAGCCGACCTGGCCCGCGACCTGGAGGATGTTGCCCTTGCGCACGCCGTGCGAGAACTTCGCCGGCGGCTCGGTGTGGGTGGCGGGGGTCAGCGCGGTCTTGTCGCTCATCCTGTGGCTGCTTCCTTGGGTGGTGTGGTGCCTGCGTACTCCCTGCTGATCGCGTCCGCCGTGCGGCGCACGTGGGGCAGCAGGGTCAGGAGTTCCTCCGCGGTCACGACGACGTTCGGTGCGGACACCGACATCGCCGCGACGACGCGCCCGTCGGGGCCCTTGATGGGGGCTCCGACGCAGTTGATGGACTCCTCGTGGCCGCCGAGGTCGGTGGCCCAGCCCTGCTCGCGCACGGTGGCCAGCTCCCTCAGGAACGCGGCGGCGTCCGGCGTCGAACGGGGCGTGTACTGGGGGTAGTCGAGGCGTTCGGCGAGCGCGCGCCGCTCGGCCTCCGGCAGGTCGGCGAGGAGAAGTTTCGCGACGGCGGCGACGGTGATGGGGACCGGCTTCCCGACCCGCGAGTACATGCGGACGGGGTAGCGGCTCTCGACCTTGTCGATGTAGAGCACCTCGCGCTCCTCGTACACCGCCAGGTGCACGGTGTGCCCGCAGCTCTCGTTGAGCGCCATCAGGTGTGCGTGCGCCACCTCGCGCACGTCGAGGTTGGCGACGGCCTCCTGGGCGAGCGTGAACAGCCTGGCCCCGAGGCGGTAGCGCTGGTCGCGCTGGCGGTGCACGAGGCCGTGCTCGTGCAGCGTGCGCAGCAGGCGCAGCGCCGTGGACTTGTGCACGTCCAGTTCGGCGGCGACGGTGCCGAGGTCGGCGGGGCCGCGTGCGAGCAGCGGCAGGATGCTGAGGGCGCGGTCGACGGTCTGGCTCATCCCGCGACCGCCTTCGCGGTGTCCTGCGGGTCCGCCGTGTCCGTCCAGCCGGGGGCGAGCCTGAGCGCCGCCCAGGCCGCCGCGTCGAGCGCCGCCATGCGGTCCGCGGCGGCGCGGCGGGGCGGCGCGCACACGTCCGCCTCGACCGTGAGCACGGCGGCCGCCGCCAGGTGCCCGTGGCGCAGGCGCTCGGCAGGCTCAAGGCCGCGCAGGGTCGCCGACAGGACGCCCGCCGCGAAGGCGTCGCCCGCCCCGACGGGCGCGACCACGTCGACGCGCAGCGCGGGCACGGTCACCGACGTGCCGCCGGTGAACAGCGTCGCGCCGGCCGGGCCGCGCTTGACCACGAGCGTCTCCGGTTCGGGCAGGGCGGCCCTGATCGCGTCCGCGCCGTGCACGTCCCACGCCTCGGCCGCCTCGTCCTCGCCGACGAAGACGAGGTCTGCGCCGCGCGCGAGGTCGAGCAGGGCGCGCGGCCCCGCGGCGTCGCGCCACAGCCGCGGCCGGTGGTTCACGTCGAACGAGACGAGCGGGCGGCCGGGGCGCGGCGCGGTGAGCGTCTCCAGGAGGGCGAGGCAGTCGGGCGAGAGCGCGGCGGTGATGCCGGACAGGTGCAGGACGCGGCAGTCGTCGAGCGTGCCGAGGGGCAGATTCGCGGCCGACATGGCGGAGGCCGCGGAGCCGGCGCGGTAGTAGGCCACCTCGTGGGCGGTGGTCGCGCGGTCGTTCGCGGTGCGGAAGTAGATGCCGGTGGGGCGCGCGGGGTCGCGCCGGACGGCCGACGTGTCGACGCCGTACGCGGCTATCGCCTCGACCAGGTGGTCGCCGAAGCCGTCGGCGCCGACGCGGCTGACCCACTTCACGGCGTGGCCCGCCGCCGCCAGCGCGCAGGCCACGTTGGACTCGGCGCCGCCGATCGTGCGGGCGAAGGACGGCACGTCGGCGAGGCGGCCGGGCCGCGACGGCACGAACGTGACCATGGACTCGCCCAGGCACACAACCTCGGTCACTCGCCGGCTCCTCCCGATCGACCCGGTCCGATTGACCCGGTGTCGGCTCGGATGTTAGACAACGATGAGCGTCATACGCAACGACCGTTGCAGTACATGCAACGTGACTGAACATGCAACGCGACTGACTCAACACGCGGGAGCGCACCCATGGGCCTGTCCACCGAGGAGGCCGTCGCCGGCCTCGCCGGCGTCCGTGTCGACCACCGGTTCAAGGGCCTGCCGCCCGACGCGCAGGGGCTGACCGTCGGCGATCTCGCGGCCCAGCGGCGCTCGCTGTTCACCGGCGGCTTCACCACGCCCGTGCTCGCCCTGTCGGCCGAGCGCCTTGAGCACAACCTCGCGCTCCTGGAGACGTACACCACACGCCACGGCCTCGACTTCGCCCCGCACGGCAAGACGTCGATGGCGCCGCAGCTCTTCGCGCGCCAGCAGGCCCACGGCGCGTGGGGCATCACCGCCGCCGTGCCGCACCAGGTGCGGGTCTACCGGGCCTTCGGCATCCAGCGGATCTTCCTGGCGAACGAGCTCGTCGACGCGTCCGCGCTGCGCTGGCTGGCCGCCGAGCTGGACGCGGACCCCGGCTTCCGCTTCATCTGCTACGTCGACTCGGTGCGCGGCGTCGAGCTGATGGACGAGGCGCTGCGCGCGGCGGGCGCCCGGCGCCGGGTCGACGTCGTCGTGGAGCTCGGCGCGGGCGAGGGCGCGCGCACCGGCGCGCGCACCGAGGCGGACTGCGCGGCGGTCGCGGACGCGGTCGCCGCCGCGGCGACACTGCGGCTCGCCGGGGTCGCCGGGTACGAGGGCGAGGTGCCGGACGCGGACGGCGAGCGGGTGCGCGCCTACCTGCGCCGCCTCGTCGCCCTCGCGGCGGCGTTCGACGCGGACGGCCGGTTCGCGGACGCGGGCGCGAATACGGGCACGGACGCGGACTCCGGCGCGGACTCGGGCGCCGGCGACATCGTGATCAGCGCGGGCGGCAGCGCCTGGTTCGACGCGGTCGCCGACGTGTTCGCGGACATCCCCCAGCTGTCCGCGAAGCCGCTGAAGCTGCTGCGCTCCGGCGCGTACGTGTCGCACGACGACGGCCACTACCGCCACCTCACCCCGTTCAACCGGGTGCCCGAGGAGGGCGCCCTGGAGCCCGCGTTCCGGCTGTGGGCCCAGGTCGTCTCCCGCCCGACCGCGGAGCAGGCGTTCGTCAACGCGGGCAAGCGTGACGCCGCGTACGACCTGGACCTGCCGGAGGCGCAGGTCGTGCGGGACGCGCGGACGGGCGAGGTGCGTGCGGCCGACGGCATCGCGGTCAGCCGCCTGTCCGACCAGCACGGCTGGCTGACGACGGCGCCCGGCGCCGACCTGGAGGTGGGCGACTGGGTCGGCATGGGGCTGTCGCACCCGTGCACGTCGTTCGACAAGTGGCAGCTGATCCCGGTCGTCACGGCGGACGGCACGGTCACGGACCTCGTCCGCACGTTCTTCTGAGGGGTGCGGCGTGGACCTCGTCATCCGTGACGCCCTCGTCGTCGACGGCTCGGGCGGCGCGTCGTACCGCGCCGACGTGGGCATCGACGGCGGCCGGATCGCCGCCATCACCCGCGAGGGCGCCGGGCGCCGGCCGTCCGGCGCCCGCGTCCTCGACGCGGGCGGGCTCGCGCTGTCCCCCGGCTTCATCGACATGCACGCACACAGCGACCTGGCGCTGCTGCGCGACCCCGAGCACACCGCGAAGGCGGCCCAGGGCGTGACGCTCGAAGTCGTCGGCCAGGACGGCATCTCGTACGCGCCGTGCGACGACCGGACGCTCGGCGAGATCCGCCGCACCATCGCGGGATGGAACGGCGGCGGCCCCGGCGACACGTCCGTCGACTTCGACTGGCGGACGGTCGGCGGCTACCTGGACCGCATCGACACCGCGTTCGGCGGGCAGGGCACGGCGGTGAACGCGGCGTACCTGGTGCCGCAGGGCTCGGTGCGGATGCTCGCCGCCGGCTGGGACGACCGCCCCGCGACGGCGGCCGAGCTCGACCACATGCGGCGGCTCGTCGCCGAGGGGCTCGCCCAGGGCGCCGTCGGCATGTCGTCGGGGCTCACCTACACGCCGGGGATGTACGCGGACGACGCGGAACTCACCGCGCTGTGCCGCGTGGTGGCCGAGTACGGCGGCTACTACTGCCCCCACCACCGCAGTTACGGCGCCGGCGCGCTGAACGCGTACGCGGAGATGGTGACACTGTCACGCGACGCGGGCTGCGCCCTGCACCTCGCGCACGCCACCATGAACTTCCCGGAGAACGAGGGCCGAGCGCCCGAACTCCTCGCCCTGCTCGACCGGGCGCTGGCGGACGGCGCCGACATCTCCCTCGACACCTACCCGTACACACCGGGCGCCACGACGCTGGCCGCGATGCTGCCGAGCTGGGCGAACGAGGGCGGCCCCGATGCCACACTCGCCCGCCTGCGGCACCCGGAGGCAGCGGCGCGCATCCGCCACGACCTGGAGGTCACGGGCTCCGACGGCTGCCACGGCGTGCCCATCGACTGGGACTCGATCGAGATCTCCGGGGTGGGCGATCCGGCGCTCGCCGGGTACGTCGGCAGTACGGTGGCGGCGTCGGCGCGCGCGGCGGGCGAGGAGCCGTGGACGACGGCGCTTCGGCTGCTCACCGCCGACCGGCTCGCGCCGTCGATCCTCCAGCACGTGGGCCACGAGGAGAACGTCCGCGCCATCATGCGCCACCGGGTGCACACCGGCGGCAGCGACGGCATCCTGCGCGGCGACAAGCCGCACCCGCGCGCGTACGGCACGTTCCCGCGCTACCTCGGCGAGTACGTGAGGGAGTTGGGCGTCCTGTCGCTGGAGGAGTGCGTGGCACACCTGACGTCGCGCCCTGCCGCCCGCCTGCGCCTGGCGGACCGCGGGCTCGTACGCGAGGGGTACCGCGCCGACCTGGTGCTCTTCGACCCGGCCACGGTCGCCGCGGGCTCCACGTTCGACGCCCCGCGCACGCTGCCCGCGGGCATCCCGTACGTGCTGATCGACGGGCGGTTCACCATCTCGGACGGCCACCGCACGGACGTGCTCGCGGGGCGCTCGGTACGCCGCGCGGCGGTGTGAGGGCGAGCGAGCGACTCGGCGCCGCCTTGCCGGGCGCGGATCGCCCCGGTGCGCTCTCCCGGTGCACGCCCCCTTGACCATCGGTCAACGAGACCCTAGCGTCCATCTGTTACTGACAACGTTGTCACATCAGGCGTCAGGAGCAACGTGACCCAGTTGAATCGCAGGCTCTTCCTGTCCAGCGGGATCGCCATCGCCGGCGGCGGCCTTCTCGGCACGCTCGGGGAGTCCGGCATCGCCGAAGCCTCTCCCGGCGGCGCCGCGAGCACCCGCCGGCTTCCCCTCCACATCGACGGCCACGGCATAAACAGCGGCTGGACCTTCACCGCGGCCGACGGTACGACCGTGCCCGGCGCCCGGCTGGCAAGCTCGCGGCCCGTCGCCGGCATGAAGCCGGCCGTCGTGCCGGGGACGCCGCTCACGAGCATGATCGCCAATGGCGAGTACCCCGATCCGCTGTACGGCCACATCGTGACCGACACCGTCCCCGACACCCTCAAGGACACCGATTACTGGTACCGGGTCGCCTTCCCCGTTCCGAGGCTGATTCCGGGCCAGCGGTTCTGGCTGCACTTCGAGGGCATCAACTACCTCGGGACCATCTGGCTCGACGGCACCCGGGTGGGCACCGTCGAGGGTGCCTTCAAGCGCGGCGACTTCGACGTCACGGACATCGTCGCGAAGGCGGACGGCACCGCGCACCTCGCGGTGCTGGTGGGCAAGCTGGACTACACCGATCCCCCGTCACTGCCGAGCTACGCCAGCGGTGTGACCCGCGGCGGGCGCAACGGCGGCAAGACCGGGATCACGCTGAAGAACGGCCCGACCTTCTTCTGCACGGCCGGCTGGGACTGGCTGCCCACCATCCCCGACCGCGACCTGGGCATCTGGCAGCCGGTCACCTGGTCGACGACGGGCCCGATCAGGCTGACCGACGTGCGTGTCGACCCCACGCTCTCCGACGATCTGAGCACGGCCGACATCACCATCGACCTCGCTCTCGACAGCGCGCTCGGCGAGTCGAGATCCGTGGTGCTCAGGGGCTCCCTCGACGGCCACGAGTTCGAGCACACCGTGACCGTGCCCGCGGGCGCCGGCTCGATCACGGTGACGCCGAAGGACATCGCCTGCCTGAGGCTGCACCGCCCGAAGCTGTGGTGGCCCAACGGCTACGGCGACCCGCACCGCTACCGGCTCACGATAGGCGTCGAGTCCTCAGGCCGGGTCCACGACGAGCGCACGCTCGACTTCGGCGTCCGGCGGATCGAATACACCAAGCCGATCCAGTCACAGGACGGCACGCCGGTCGACTGCCTGGCGATCACCGTCAACAACCTGCCGATCCTGGTGATGGGCGGCAACTGGGGCCTGGACGAGGCGCTCAAGCGCATCCCGAAGCAGCGGCTGCGTGCACAGGTGCGGCTGCACCGCGACGCGAACCTCAACCTGATCCGCAACTGGAACGGCCAGAGCAGCACCGAGGACTTCTACGAGGCGTGCGACGAGTTCGGCATCCTCGTCTGGCAGGACTTCTTCTGCTCGACCGAGGGTCCTCCGCCGGGGAACACCGCCCGCGACCTGGACAACATCCGCGACTGCATCGTGCGGTTCCGCAACCACCCCTCGATCCTGCTGTGGTGCGGCGGCAACGAGGGCCCGCCGCCGCAGCCGCTCGTCGACGGCCTCGACGCGCTGGTCGCCGAGCTCGACCCCAAGCGCGCCTCGCTGACCAGCTCGGCCGGCGACACCGGCAAGAACGCCATCGGCGGCTACAGCTCCGGAGGGCCGTACCACTGGGTCACCCCCAGCACCCACTTCGGCCTCGCGGACGGCACGCACTGGCCGCCGTTCCACAACGAGATCGGCTCGTACTCGATACCGACGCTGGAATTCATCCGGAAGATGATCCCCGAGGCGTCGTGGGAACACCCGGACGACTCCTGGGCCGACCGGGACGTCAACGGCAACGGCGGCAACGGCGGCGGCGCGGGGTATCTCCGGCTCACCGCCCAGCGCTACGGCGAGCTGCAGAACCTCCCGGACTTCGCCCGCAAGTCCCAGCTGATGAACTACGAGTGCATCAAGGCGATCTACGAGGCGTCCGCCGCGAACATGGAGAGCGCCGCACCGGGCAAGCCGTACCCGCGCACCGGCGTCATCATGTGGATGACCAACCCCGCACAGCCGAGCTTCGTGTGGCAGATGTACACCCACGACCTGGAGGCGCACTCGTCGTTCTACGCGGTGCAGCACGCGTGCCGGCGGGTCAACGTGATCCTCGACAGCCAGACGTACGACGTGGTGGTGGCCAACCACACGGGAGCCGCCGTGCGGGGAACCGTCGACGTCACGCTCCACGACCTGGACGGGAAGGCGTTCGGCCGTACGTCCTTGCGCGTCGGCGGGGCGGCGCCGTCCGACCACACCGTGATCGGCAACCTCGCCACGCGGCTGAAGAGCGCGCCGTCCGACGTCGCCTTCGTCCGGCTCTCGTTCAGGCAGGCGCACGGCGCCGAACGGGTCCGCAATTTTTACTGGGTCGAGAATCCCGCCCGGGCCGCGGGGTTCCTGAGCCTGAACGAGATGGCCCCGGCAGCGCTTTCGGTCGTGGCCGACGCGAAGCACGGGCGGGACGGCCTGGAGCTGGCGGTGGAGGTCGAGAACATCGGCAGGGCCGTGGCGCTGATGGTGCACCTCCAGGTGTACGACACGCGCACGGGCGAGCGCATCCTGCCGGCGACGTTCGACGACAACTACCTGAACCTGGTCGACGGCGAGTCGAGCACGGTCCGGGTCCGGCTGGACGCCGACCAGGCACGCAAGCGCAAGGACATCGGGGTGCGCGTCGACAGCTGGGGCATCGACCAGCGCGCCTCGCGTCTGCGGGGCCACGGCGTGGCCGTCACCTTCAACCAGGAGGCGCTGTCGGTCCATCCGCCGACGAAGACGTTCGGAGGGTAGCCGCGGGTCGACCGTGGGTCGACCGGAACGCAGCGACCGGAACCGGGATGCGATCAGCGCTGCTTCGTCAGGGCGTAGATCGCCCCGGTGTCCGGGTCGTCGACGTGGATGTAGAGCTGGGGAACGCGGGCGGCGCCGTGGGCGTACCACTGGTTCGAGCGTCACGAGGCGGCGCGGTGCGGCCCGGCCCAGGTCGAGCCCGTCGGCGTCATCCTCCGCGCCATGGTGCAGGCCGACCGCCGTGACCGTCCGTCCAGGTGTAGGCGACCTGGGACCGGGCGGTCAGCACCGGTGGCCGTCAGACGTCGAACGGGCCGACGGTGGACAGCAGTACGCCGACCCCGATCACGGCTACGAAACCCAGACCGCCGGAGAGCCACAACCGCTCCCTGGCGTCACGCACAGGCACAGGGTCTTCGTCCCGGCAGGTCCACCACACCGGCACACCCGTGCCCGTGAGCGCCCCCGCGACGGCGAGGGCCGTCCAACCGGCCGTCGCGGGCCCGGCCCCTGACAGCACGCAACCGACCCCCGTCGCACAGCCCGTCGCCACGGCGAACCCGGGAACCCACCAGCCACCGAACCGGCCGGTCCTGCGCCGCGCGAGCTGCCCCACCAGACCGACGAGCGGCACCACGATGCACCACGCGACGAGGCACAGCCCGACGAACGTGAAGGGGAACAACACCACAGCGAGGACAATGAGCGAGGCGTAGGCGCCCGAGTCCACATTCACCTCGGCCACCCGGACGAACGTGCCCACCGCCCCCGCGATCAACGCCTCCAAAGCGAGCGCCAGCACCGCCGTCAGAGCCTGGTCCCTGCGAGTCACCGCGCCACTGTCGTCCTCCGACGTCCGCAGCGGTGCGGCCCGCCCGATGCCGATCATCGCGCCCCCATCCCCCGTCCCCGTCCCCACCGCCATCCTGCCCGAGCCGCGCCGTCATGGTGACAGCGAGTGTGTCCCTGGGCGCCACCGCCGTCCCGTAATCGCCCGTATGCCAGATTCGCGTCGCATATCGTCGCACATCCTTGTGGGATTCCTGTGCGCGACGGATCCCCAGCGGCCGTTCGCTCGTCTCCCTCCTTGACACGTTGACGGGGCGGGACCGGGTGGGGAGCTGGGACAGGATGAGGCAGCGGGGCGCGTGGGGGCAGTGGGCCGCGAGGGGCCGGCGGGGTATGGGGGCGGCGCGCGGGCGAATACCGCGGCGGGGCGCCGCGGGCCCGGCGGCGGCCGTCGCGGCGTTCGCCGTGCTGCTCGCCGGGTGCGGGGCCGACCACGTGCGGGCGGGCGCGGGCGCCGACGGCAAGGATCCCGGCGGGCACCACAGGCCGTCCGCGCCGGCGCACCACCCGTCCCCCTCGCACACCCCGCTGCCGCAGGAGACGTCCACGCCGGACCCCGCGCTGCCGCCGCCCGTCGTGTCGATGGACATCGCGCACGCGGCGCTGAACGGCGGCAAGGCCGTCAACATCACCATCGACGACGGCCCCGACCCGACCTGGACGCCGAAGGTGCTCGAAGCGCTGGCGGACAACCACGTCAAGGCGACGTTCTGCATGATCGGGCCACAGGCCGCCGCCCACCCCGACCTGGTGAAGGCCGTCGTCGCGGCCGGGCACCGGCTGTGCGACCACACCGTGCACCACGACGAGACCATGGACCACAAGAGCCGCGCCTACCAGAAGCACGAGATACTCGCGGCCGCCGACCAGATAACGCGCGCGTCCGGCGGCGTACGTCCGCTCTACTACCGCGCGCCGGGCGGCGCCTTCACCCCGTACAGCAGGCAGATCGCCGCCGCGGCCGGGCTGCGGCCGCTGGGCTGGAACGTCGACGCGAAGGACTGGGAGCGGCCCGGCGTCCCGGCCATCGAGGCGACGGTCAAGGACGAGCTGCCCAACGGACCGACGATCCTCTTCCACGACGGTGGCGGCGACCGGCACCAGACTGTTGAGGCGTTGGAGGCCCTGCTGCCGTGGCTGCGCGCGCACGGCCACAGCTTCAGCTTCCCGGTGCGCTGACGGAAGGGGGACGGCGGCCGGCGCCGTCCCACCGACCGCCGTCCCACCGACCGCCGTCCCACGACCGGCCGAACGTGGGGAAAACCACGGCGCGGCATCCGGCAGTCGCCCGTAAAGTTGCCGGCATGCAGGTGATCCAGTCGACCAAGCTCGCCAACGTCTGTTACGAGATCCGTGGCCCGGTTCTCGACGAGGCGATGCGCCTGGAGGCGGCGGGCCACCGCATCCTCAAGCTCAACACGGGCAACCCGGCGGCATTCGGTTTCGAGTGCCCCCCGGAGATCCTCGAGGACATGCTCCGCAACCTCGCCACGGCCCACGGGTACGGCGACGCGAAGGGGCTGCTGTCGGCGCGCCGCGCCGTGATGCAGCACTACCAGACCAAGGGCGTCCACGTCGGCGTGGAGGACATCTACCTCGGCAACGGCGTGTCCGAGCTGATCCAGATGTCCATGCAGGCGCTGCTCGACGACGGCGACGAGGTGCTCGTGCCCGCGCCCGACTACCCGCTGTGGACTGCGTCCGTGTCCCTCGCGGGCGGCACGGCGGTGCACTACCGGTGCGACGAGCAGGCCGACTGGCAGCCCGACCTCGCGGACATCGAGCGGAAGATCACCGACCGCACCAAGGCGATCGTGATCATCAACCCGAACAACCCCACCGGCGCGGTCTACGGCACCGAGATGCTGACCGCCCTGACCGACATCGCCCGCCGCCACCGCCTGGTCGTCTGCTCGGACGAGATCTACGACCGGATCCTCTACGACGGCGCCACCCACACCGCGACCGCCGCCGTGGCGCCGGACCTGCTGACGCTGACGTTCAACGGCCTGTCCAAGAACTACCGGGTGGCGGGTTTCCGCTCGGGCTGGCTGGCCGTCTGCGGCCCCAAGGGCCACGCCACCTCCTACATCGAGGGACTGACGATCCTCGCGAACATGCGGCTGTGCGCGAACATGCCGTCGCAGTACGCGGTGGCCGCGGCGCTCGGCGGCCGGCAGACGATCGACGACCTGGTGCTGCCGGGCGGCCGGATCAGGGAGCAGCGGGACACGGCGTACGAGCTGCTGACGCAGATCCCGGGGGTGACGTGCGTCAAGCCGAAGGGGGCGCTCTACCTGTTCCCGCGGCTCGACCCGGCGGTCTACAAGATCAAGGACGACCGGGAGATGGTGCTCGACCTGCTGCGGGCCGAGAAGATCATGGTGGTGCACGGCACGGGCTTCAACTGGCCGGAGCCGGATCACTTCCGCATCGTGACACTGCCGCCCGCGTCGGACCTCGCGGAGGCCGTGACACGCATCGGGACGTTCCTGGACGGCTACTCACAGCACTGAGGCCGACGCCGAGGGCGCTGCATGGCCCTCGTCACGCGATACCACTCAACTTTAGACTGATTCCAATGTAGGATGGTTTCCTGACCATGCCAGGAGGCCACCATGTACGAGCCGATCCGCACGAAGTCGGTCCACTCGATGGCCGGCCCGCGCCCCGACGTCCCCCACCGCAGCCGCGAGGAGGAGCTGGACAGCCAGCTCGCCGGCTACCTGACGGCCCTCCTCACGGTGACGGACGAGCTCGGCCTCGACGAGGCCGCGGACCACGTCCTGCGGGAGATCGTCCGGCTGCGGGGCGCCGCGCCCGTCCGCGCGGCGGCGGACGACACCTCGTCGCACCGCCCCGACCTGCACCGCCGCGCGGCCGCGGCGGCCGCCCGCGCGCTGGTCGTCGCGGAGTCCCGCGGCGACACGGCGGCGAGCCGCCTGCTGACGGAGCGCCTCGACGCCCACCGGGCCGCCATGAGCGAGGCGCGCCTCGCGACGTCGCACTGATCCGCTCGCGCGGACGGATCAGCGCTCAGCGCTGCGCCGCGTGCGCGACGAACCGCGCCCAGGCGCGGGGCGCGAGCGCGAGGTGTGCGCCCGCCACGTCCTTGGAGTCCCGCACGTGGACCGCCCCCGGGGCGGCGGCTATCTCGACGCAGTCGTTGCCGTCGCCGCTGCTGCTGTAGCTGCTTCTGAGCCAGGAAAAGGCGTGGCGGTTCAAGGTCGTCGAGATGCGGCTCATAGTTCTCCAAGCGGTCGCTCGATGAGGGCGGCCCGCGACACGCGTCAGCCGCGAGACACATGCGCCACGAAGCGGGCCCAGGCACCGGACGCGAGGGCGAGCCGTGCGCCGTCGGCGTCCTTGGAGTCCCGGACGTGGACCGCCCCGGGGGCGGCGGCTATCTCGACACACGAGTCGCCCTCGCTGCTGCTGCTGTGGCTGCTCTTGAACCACAGGAGGTCGAAGGCATCTCCGGCAGAGGTGTCGCGACTCATGTCTCCCCCAGCAATCGCTCGATGAAGGCCTTCGACTCACGAGGCGTGAGAGCCTGGGCCCGGATGATGCCATACCGCAACTCCAGAATACGGAGCTGCCTCGGCTCGGTGACCGTTCGCCCGCCGGCCACCGCGGGCGAACGGCCAACAGCCGCCCCGGTCTCGAACTTCAGGATCTCGATGCCGCCCGCCACTCCCGCGTGCTCCTCGCGATCCATCGGCATCACCTGAAGCTCGACGTTCCGCAAGTGCCCGATCTCCAGCAGCTTTTCGAGCTGTCCCCGCAGCAGTGGCCTACCGCCAAGCGGGCGCCGCAGCGTCCACTCCTCCAGCACGAAGCTGAGTTCCGGCGCCGGGCACCGCTCGAAGACGGCCTTGCGCGCCATGCGCGCCGAGGCGAACCGCTCGATCTCCTCCTCGGCGTAAGCCGGGCGCCGCATCCTGAGCAGCCCCCGCGCATACTCCTGGGTCTGCAGCAGACCGTGCACGTTCAGCGGATCGTAGAGCTGCAGCTCTACTGCTTGCGCCTCGGAACGGGCCAGATCCCGCACCTTCTTCGGGTACCGGACCTTGGCGACGTCCTCCTTCATCGCCGCCAGCAGGCCGCCCGCCGCGAGCACCTCGTCGGCCTTGTCCAGGTACTCGGGACGGGGGATCCGCTTGCCGCCCTCGATCTTGTAGACCAGGTCCTCGCCGTACCCGGTCGCCACCCCGAACTCCCCGGCCCGCATCCCCGCCGCCTCCCGCCGGAGCCTCAACTGCCGCCCCACGGTGGCGATCACAGCGACACCCCAGTCGTCGTCCGGGTCCACCTCCCAGCCGGGCCCGTCCGCCTCGTCCCCGGGCCGCTGCGTCCCGCCGTCCACCGTCATCCCCGTCCTCCCGTCCCGGCGCCACACCGCCTCGTACCGTCGCGCCCTGCCCGTGAAGCGGCGCCGACAGTCCGGACAGCACCGGACAAGCAACCGACAGTCACCGTACGCAACGGCCCGAACCCTTCACAGCGTAGGCACGGCCAGACACGGTGAGTGACGTGCTCCAGAAACCCGCCACCCCACCGGCCCACCCCGACCCATCGCTCAGCGTGCAGCTGTCGTCCACACCGCGCGGCGCGCGCCTCGCGCGGCTGCTCACGGACGTCCAACTGCGCGAATGGGGACTCCCGTCGGACCCCGCGCTCCTGATCGTGGCCGAGCTGGCTGCGAACGCGGCCACCCATGGCCGCGTTCCGGGCCGCGACTTTCGGCTCGTCCTCCGTCTGCACGCCGACGGCGTCCTGCGGATCGAGGTCACGGACACTCGGGGCGAGAGCCTGCCCGAGGCTCAACCTCCGTGCGCGGACGCGGAGTCAGGGCGCGGCCTGCTCCTCGTGGACGCACTCGCACACCGGTGGGGCGTCACGCACGACGCTTTCCCTCGAAAGACGGTCTGGGCCGAACTGCCCCTCGTGCACACGACAGGGGGACGGAACCGAACGAAGTCCCGGCGCACGCACGTTCCTCGCACGCTCGCTCGCGCGAGTGAAGAATCCGGCTTATCGGGATTTCCGGTCACCTGACCGCCTTACTCTCACCACGACAGCCCTCGACGCGCCCCGTTAGAGACAGGAACCATGGTCAAGTCGTCACACGAAGCGATGCACCGGATCTTCCAGCACGACCCGGGCCTCTTCAGCCGGGTCTCCCGTGTGCTGGGCATCCCGATAGCCGCTCCGGTGAAAGTGGCGGTGCTGCCGACGGATCTCACGGAGACCAATCCAGTGGAACGCCGTGTGGACACACTGCTGCGCCTGGAAACCGCGGAGCAGGGCGCGTTCCTGCTGGCCATCGAGGCACAGGGACGGCCTGCGGCCGACAAACCGGCGAGCTGGGCGTACTACGTCTCGTTCCTGTGGAGCAAGTACCGGCTGCCGACCGCGCTGCTGGTCGTGTGCCAGGACCGCGGCACCGCACACTGGGCCCAGCGGCCCGTGTCCAGCGGCCCACCCGGACTGCCCACACTCACCGTGCAGCCCGTCGTCGCGGGCCCGCACAACATGCCGGTGATCACCGATCCAGAGGAGGCCCGCGCCGACCTGGCGCTCGCCACCCTGGCAGCGATCACCCACGCCGCGAACCCGGACATTGGTACCGTATTGAGGGCCTTGTCCACCGCTCTCAAAGACGTCCCCGAGGACGAAGCAGATCCGATCATCGAATTCACCGCGCAGGGCATGGGCAAGCGCCCGGCAAGGACCTCTGGAGGAAACTGGTGGCCGTGGACCTCTCTTTCTACAAGTCGTACCTCTCGGAAGAAATCCGCGACGAAGGCCGGGCGCAGGGCACGGCCCAGCGCGGCGCTGAGGACGTCCTGCTGGTGCTGGAGCAGCGGGGCCTCGACGTCTCCGACGACGCCCGCACACGCGTCATGGACTGCGACGACCCCGAGACCCTCCGCCAGTGGCTGACCCGCGCCGTCACGGCACCCACGGCAGAGGCCATCTTCGAAGAAGAGGACTGACGCTTCTGGCGAGGCGTCCGCAGCCTCACACCTTCCGACGGGAGTCCGATAGCGATGGCTTTCTCCGGCGCCATCACAACGACAACACCCTACGGAACGCGCGCTCACCGACGCCGAGCCGGCAAAAGACCTCTGGAGGGAACTCGTGACTATGGACCTCTCTTTCTACACGTCGTACCTCTCGGAAGAAATCCGCGACGAGGGCAGGGCTCAAGGACGCGACGAAGGCCGGGCGCAGGGCACGGCCCAGCGCGGCGCTGAGGACGTCCTGCTCGTGCTGGAGCAGCGGGGCCTCGACGTCTCCGACGATGTCCGCACACGTGTCACCGACTGCAGCGACCCCGAGACCCTCCGCCAGTGGCTGGCCCGCGCCCTCACAGCAGCCACGGCGGAGGACATCTTCGGCGAAGAGGGCTGACGCCCCGGCGGCGGGTAGCCGCTACCCGGCCGTCAGCCGATGCGCGGTGCGGCGCACCCACCATGCGCCGCAAGCCGCCAGCGCCAGCTGCCACAGCAGTTGCGGCACGGCGTAGGCGTGGCCCTGTGCCGCGACCTCGCACACCGGCGACAGCAGGGCGATGGCCGCGAGCGGGCCGCGGGCGTACCACGCGGCGGTCTGCCACGGGCCGGTGTTGCCCATGGGGGTGTCCACGCCGATGGTGAGGTGCGTGGGCATGACGCCGCGGTACGAACTCACCAGCGCGGCCGCGACGAGCGCGGGGACGGACGCGACGAGGGGGATGAGCAGGCCTGCCGAGGCGGCGGACAGGGCGCACACGGCCGCCGCGCCCGCGGCTGCGGCGGGCAGGAGCAGCGCCACGGGTACCACTGCGTGCAGAAGCGCCAGCGAACGGAAGCTCCACACCAGGTTGGCCGAGCGGCGCACGTCGTCGCTCTCCAGGCGCGCCGGCTCGGTCAGTTGCGCGGCTGCCAGGTAGAGCGCCACGAGGGAGCCGACGACGGCGAGCAGGCGCGGCGCCCCGGCGAGCGATCCGGCGCCGCTCGACGCGCCGAGCGCCACGGCGGTCCAGGCGGCTGCCCAGCCGAGCCTGCGGGGATTGCGCAGGAGACAGGTGGCGTCCCGCCAGGGAATCAGCAGGCTCCCGTGCCGGGGCGGGGGCAGCCGCGCCAGCGGTGACGAACGCCGCGCACGCAAGGCGGGTATGCCCGCCCTGGCCTGGCGCAGGTCGAGCATGAGCACGGAGTCCCCCACCCGCGCCTCGACGGCCGCCCGCAGGCGCAGCGCGGACTGCGGGATCCGGGGAAGCTCCCGCACGCCCAGCAGCAGGCCGAGCGCCGGGGCTACGAGAGCGAGCGCCGAACCGGCGGCGGCCTGCGTGCCCATGGCCCCCATCGCCCACAGCAGTGGCTGGGCGGCCCATCCCCAGGGGCCGGACCACAGCAGTACCTGTGCGAGCACGTGGCCGTCCCACCCGCGCAGGCACAGGAGCGTTCCCGCGGCCGCCGCCGCGGCCACGACCCACCCGGCGGCGAAGAGCGCGCCGGCTCGTCGCGTCAGGGCTGCGGCACCGCGCTCGACCAGCGCGCCAAGGGCGCACGCCATCAGCGCGGCGGAGAGGCCGGTGGCCGCTCCGGCCACGGTCAGCAGCGCCCATGGACGGTCCGACACTTCCTGCAGCAGCACGCCCGCTACTGCCCCGAGAACAACGCCGACAGCGGCCGACAGGGCGGCGGACGCCCGCAGTCGGGGCAACAGCAGGTCACGGCGGCTGATCCGCGACGGCAGGAGCAGCTGGGTCGCCGCCCGGTCCAGCACCACGGGTCCCCGCCACATCGCGGCACGCGCCGTGAGGAGCAGCACGAGGAAGAGGACCGTGGGAGCGAGCAGCAGGGACAGCTCGGAGGCGTGCACGGGCATGCGGCCCGCACCAGCCGATCCGTCCGCGTGCGCCGCGTGCGACCAGCGGACCAGTGCCGGAACGATCCAGAAGCCGCCGAACAGGGCCGCGATGTAGAGGTAGAGCCACGCACCGCGCCGCCGGTCGGCGCGCGAGGAGGTCCGGGCCTCGCGCAGGAAGCGCAGCGCCTCGGCCGGGTCCCCGGGTCCGCCGACGTCCCGGCACGTTCGCGACGGCGTCACCGCCCGAGCCCGCTCACCGGTCCTGCTCCTCCTCCGGCGCGAAGTCGCCGGAGCCCGCCGCCATGGCATCGGGTCCGAGCCGGACGACGCGGTCGGCCGTGTCGTTCAGCACCTGGTGGTGAGTTGCCATCAGGACCGCCTTGCCGCTGTCCCGGTGCGAGGCGATGAGCTCGGCGAGACGCCGGCGGGCGCCGGAGTCGAGGCGCTGTTCGGGTTCGTCGAGGATGAGCAGGTCGTGCGGTCTGACGAAGGCGGCGGCCAGCAGCAGCGCCTGCGTCTGGCCGGAGGAGAGTGCGGAGGGCACGTGGTCGGCTCGGTCCGTGAGCCGGTGGGCCCGCAGCACCCGCTCGACGGCGCCCTCGGTGTCGCCGCCCATGCCGTGGGAGAGGGCCACCAACCGCAGGTGCTCGCGCACGGTCAGGTCCGGGTAGAAGGCCCCGGGATCCATGACCGACGCCACGCGCGCGCGGACGTCGGGCGCGTCCTCGTCGATGTGGTGTCCGCCGAAGAGGACCGTTCCCTCGGTGGGACGGTCCCGGCCTGCGGCGATACGCAGGAGCGTGCTCTTCCCCGACCCGTTCTCCCCGACCAGGGAGACGCATTCGCCGCGGTCCAGGCGCAGGCTCACACCGTCGAGCACGGCTCGGTCGCCGTACTGGCGCTTGATCCCGGTCAGTTCCAGCAAAGGCGCGGTCCGTTGCCTGCCCGCTGGTTCCTTCATCGTGCGGTGGCCTCCTGGAGCGCGTCGGTACGACACGGTACCCGCCGGGTCCGTACGCCGGGTCCGCACCTGCTGGGCGATCCAATTACTTGGCTAGCCACCTAATCGGTGCTACGTTTTATGTGTCCAGCCACGTAATTGGCATCGGTGGATCGTCCCGCGAAGGAGACAGCAGTCATGAAGGCCATCGTTTTCGACACGTTCGGCGGCACCGAGGTCCTGCACGAGGCGGAGATCGAGACCCCGCGGCCCGGCCCCGGGCAGGTCCGGGTCCGCCTGCGGGCGGTCGGTGTCAACCCGGTGGACGGGAAGATCCGTTCCGGGGCCATGGAGAGCATCTTCCCCACCACGCTGCCGGCCGTCCCCGGCGGCGAGATCGCCGGGGTGGTCGACGCCCTCGGCGAAGGCGTCGACTCGTTCGCGGTGGGCGACGAGGTGCTCGGCTGGTCCGACACCGGCGCCTACGCGCAGTACGCGCTGGCCGACGCGTCCGTTCTCGCCCTCAAGCCGGCCGGCCTCGGCTGGACGCACGCCGCCGCGCTGCCGGTGGCCGGTGACGGTGCCGACCGTGCCCTGGACCTGCTCGACGTCAAGGCCGGCGAGACCCTGCTCATCCACGGTGCATCCGGCGCGCTCGGCACCATGGCCGTCCAGTTCGCCGTCGCACGCGGTGCCCGCGTCATCGGCACCGCGGGGCCCGCCAACCAGGAGTACGTGGCCTCGCTCGGAGCCACCGCGCTGGTCTACGGCGACCACCTGGTCGAACGGGTCCGCGCAGTCGCCCCCGACGGTGTCGACGCCGTGCTCGACGTCGCCGGCAAGGGCGCGCTCGAGGACTCGATCACCCTGCGCGGAGGCACCGACCGGATCATCACCACAGCCGACTTCCGCGCCCGCGAGCTCGGCGTCGTCTTCTCCGACGGGCCCCAGCGCCGCTCAGCCGCCCGCCTGGCCGAACTCGCCCAACTGGCCGCCGACGGCGACCTCGCCACCACCGTCGGTGCGACGCACCCGCTCGCCGACGCGGCCAGGGCCCAGCAGGCCAGCGACGCCGGTCACAGCCGCGGAAAGCTCGTCATCACCGTCGACTGATCACCGGCTCCACCCGACCAACCAGTACCGAGGAGAATCACCGTGTCCATCGCCGACACCACAGACACCACACACACCACCGGCCTCGACGCCCTGTGGCAGCCCGCCCGCGCCGGGGACATCCCGCTCCCGCACCGCCTGGCCATGGCGCCGATGACCCGCGACCGGTCCACCCCCGAGGGCGTGCCGACCGAGCTGAACGCGGAGTACTACGCCCAGCGAGCCTCGACGGCGCTCATCATCACCGAGGGCACCCAGCCCTCCCCCGACGGCCAGGGCTACCTGCTCACGCCCGGCATCCACTCCCGCGAGCAGGTGGCCGGCTGGCGCAAGGTCACCGACGCCGTGCACACCGCCGGGGGCCGGATCGTCATCCAGCTGATGCACACCGGGCGCATCGCGCACCCCGACAACACACCGCACGGCCGCCGGCCGGTGGCACCCTCCGCCATCCGGCCCGCCGGCGCGATGTTCACCGCGGCCGGGCCGCGGGAGATGCCCGTGCCCCGCGCGCTGTCCGCCGGCGAAGTCGCCGCGACCGTCGAGGACTTCCGCCGCGCGGCCGCGTACGCCGTCGAAGCGGGCGCGGACGGAGTGGAGATCCACGGCGCCAACGGCTACCTCGTCCACCAGTTCCTTGCGGGCAACACCAACCAGCGCACCGACCGCTACGGCGGCTCCGTCGAGCACCGCATCCGCTTCGCCGCCGAGGTCGCCACCGCCGTCGCCGGCGAGATCGGCGCCGGGCGCACCGGCATCCGCCTGTCCCCCGGCAACCCCTTCAACGACGTCCGCGAGGACGACACGCACGAGCTGTACCCGGCCCTGGTACGCGCCCTCGCCCCGCTGGACCTGGCCTACCTGCACCTGATCCACGCCGGCGACGAGGAACTCCTCGGCACACTGCGGTCGCTGTGGCCCGGCACGCTGGTGCTCAACCGCGCCGGCGCCGACCTGGCCGAGCGAGCCAAGGACATAGCGGACGGCCGTGCCGACGTCGTCACCGTCGGCGCGATGGCGCTGGCCAACCCCGACCTCGTCGGCAGGATACGCGCGGGAAAGCCGCTGAACACCCCTGACCCGGCCACCTTCTACAGTGGCGGTGCGAGCGGCTACACCGACTACCCCACCCTCGGCGACGCATGAGGAGCACCATGACCGACCCCGCGTCCAGGACCCCCGGCACGGCGCGCGACGGCCGTCTCAGCTACGCCATCTTCCAGCTCGCCCGCACCCACCGCGGCCATGCCGCCGCCATGCTCCGCGACATGAACCTTCACCCGGGGCAGGAGCTGCTGCTGATGCAGCTCTTCGACCGTGACGGCCAGACCCAGTCGGAGCTGCTGGACAGCGCGGGCCTCGACCACTCCACGGTCTCCAAGTCGCTGCGCCGCATGCAGGAGGCAGGACTGCTCACCCGGGAGCCGGCCGAGCACGACCGGCGCGTCATGATCGTCCACCTCACCGACAAGGGCCGCGCCATGCGAAGGCCCATCGCGGACATGTGGCGGAGCCTGGAGGAGATCACGGTCCGGGACCTGACGGCAGAGCAGGCCGATGCGTTCACCGCGACCGCCTACACCATCGAGCAGGCCGTCAGGGACCACGCCAGGTAGGGCTGCCGCGCCGGGCTCGGCGAGCGGGCGGCAGCCCGACCGGGCGGTCACTGCGGGTTCGGTGCCGCCAGGTCGGGCTCCCGCCGCGTCGGCGGGAGCTCCCGGTGGTGCTCCCGCTTCGGGAGGATCAGCAGCGAGCCCGCGCCGATCACCGCCAGGACCGTCATCACCACGAATCCGCTGGAGAAGCTCCCCGTCGAGGTGACGATGAAGCCCATCACCGACGGCGCGACCACGCCGGACAGTGCGAACGACGCGTCCGCGAAGCCGGCCGCGACGCCCGGCTGGGCGGGTACCGCGTCGATCGCGGCGACCCACCAGATGCCGCCCGTGACGAAGCCGAGCCCGACGCCGATCGAGATGAACGTGACCGACACCGTCAGGGACGGCGCCGTGAAGATCGGGATCAGGGCCGCGCCCGAGAGCAGCAGTGCCACGCCCATGATGGTGAAGCGGGTGCGGGGGCTGCCCGTGCGGGAGAAGACGCGGTCCGTGATGACGCCGCCGGCCAGCGCGCCGGCCACGCCCGCCGCCCATGGCGCGACCGTGAAGAGGCCGACCGCGGTGATGCTGAGGTCGTACTGCGACGACAGGTACTCGGGCAGCCAGTACATGAAGCCCCAGAACATGAAGCCCCACGCGAAGTAGCCCACCGCGATGATCCACAGGTTCCTGCTGGTGAGCACCGGGCGCCACTGGACGCGCACCCTGGCGGAACGTTCCTCCTCAAGCTGGCCCTCCGCGATGTGGGCGCGCTCCGCCGCCGAGACCCGCGGGTGCTCGTCCGGTGTGTTGCGCAGCAGTGCGTAGGCGACGACGAACCACAGCGCGCCCAGGCCCGCGAGGACCCAGAACATGCCGCGCCAGCCCAGGCCGGCGATCAGCTGCGTCACGACGGGGCCGCCGATGAGCAGCGATCCGGCGACGGCCACGCCGCCGACCATGGCGAGTGCCCGGCCGCGTTCCTTCTGCGGCAGCCAGCGGCTGACCGTACGGGTCGCGGCCGGGAAGCCGGGCCCCTCGCCGGCGCCGAGGACGATCCTCGCCACGAACAGGCCGATGAACGTGCCGGACACGGGGGTGACCGCGGTGACCACGGACCACAGGGCCACGCCGAGCAGCAGCACGCGCCGCGCCCCGTACCGGTCGACGAGCGGCCCGGCGAGGAACGCGAACACCATGTAGCCGATGGAGAAGGCGCTGCTGACATAGCCGTACTGGGACTTGCTGATACCGAACGCCTTGGTCAGCGGGTCGACCGCGTAGCTGACCGCGCTCCTGTCGATGTAGTTGATGACGATGAGGGCGACGATCAGGCCGAGCGTCAGCCAGCGCGCACGGGACCGCTCGGGGCGTGCGGAACGCACACTGCTCATGGGTTCTCACCTCACACGGGTGGGTCGGAAAGGCTGTGGTGCGTCATGTGCCGGTCACCACCGCGGACAGCGCGCGGGTGAGGCCCGCGGTGTCCTGGGCGCTGCCGATCTTCCATACCTCGTCTGCCAGTTCGCGGGCGGAGGCGTCAGGGACGGCCGCCGCGGCGGCGTTCGCAAGGAACTTGGCGGTGAGCTCCCCGGCGTCCAGTGGGTCCTGTGGGCTGCCCCTGTTGACCATGACCCGTTCGGTCACGGTCGATCCGTCGTCCGCCCGGGCCGTCAGCACCGCGGGGAACTGGTGCGGGAAGGCGGCCGTGCACTCCTCGTCGGCGACGCATGTCACGCGCGCCGCGAGGGCGAGGCGGGCGGGATCGGCCGCCGCCTCGTCGGTGAAGTCCTTGTGGAACACGCCGAGTCCGGCGCCCGGCGCCGTGGGGTCGGCGAGGAGTCCCGCGGCCACGGTGTAGGGGCCGCTGAACGCCGCGTGGTAGCCGGAGCGCGGGTGTGCCTTCTCGGTGGCCGGCTCCGCGATGGTGCGCAGGACGGGCGCGGGGACGCCGAGTGTCAGGGCGGTGATGCTGCCGGGGTCGACGCCGCGGCGGCGCAGCCGCATCGCGGCGTCCACGCCCGCGTGGGTGAAGTGGTTGCACGGGTACGGCTTGATGAACAGCCGGGAGAGCTCCCACCGTTCGCCGAGCCCGTCCGTGACTGCGGCGGCGACCAGGTCGGGGTCGAAGCGTTCGCCGCAGAAGGCCTGGAAGAACCCGAAGCGGCCTTCCAGCACCGTCGGCGGGCCCGTGAGGCCGAGCCGCGCCATGTCGGCGGCCACGACGCCCGCGTGTGCGGCCCAGCCGCAGTGCACGCGCTTGACGGTGCCGCCGGTGCGGTTGGCCTCGATGATGCCGGAGCCCATGCTGGCGGCGATGCCGATGGCGGAGCAGATGCCGTCGGCGTCGAGCCCGCGCAGCATCGCGGCGGCGACGGCAGCGCCGATCGCGCCGCAGATGGCGGTGGCGTGCAGGCCGCGGTCGAAGAAGACCGAGTTGCCCAACTCCTCGTCGTACTGGGCCATGCCGAGGCGGCAGGTCACCTCCACACCGACGGCGGCGGCCGCGAGCAGGTCGGCCCCCGACGCGCCGACGGCCTCCGCGGTGGCGAGGGCGGCGGGCAGCACGGGCGACGACGGGTGCAGGACGGACGGCAGGTGCGTGTCGTCGAAGTCGAGGCTGTGCGCGAGTGTGCCGTTGACGAGGGCGGCGGACGGCGCGGGCAGCCGCACGGGCGAGCCGATGACGGTGGCGGCGGGCGCGCCGCCCCACTCGTCGGCCAGTTCGCGCACGGCCGCGCCGGGGCGCTCGCCGAGGGCGGCGATGCTGTTGCCCAGCAGGTCGAGCAGGTGGCCCGTGGTCTTCTCCGCGAGGTCGGCGCGGAGCGTTCCGCCGCGTACGTCGACGGCGAAGCGCGCGAGGGTCTGGGCCGGTGTCGGGGTCTCGCTGGTGGCAGGGGTCATCAGGCCATCACCGCGATCGGGCGGATCGGGGAGCCTGTGCCGCCGACGATCCTGAGCGGCGCGACCACGAAGAGGAACGCGTGCTGCCCGGTGGCCGCCAGGTCCTCCAGTGCGAGGTGCTCCATGATGTAGATGCCGTTGTCGACGAGCAGCAGCCGGTGCACGGGCAGCACACTGTGGCCGGCGCCCGGTGGTATCCGCTCGCACGCGGTGGTGTCGCAGCCGACGGCCCGCACCCCGCGCTCGGCCAGCCACCGTCCCGCGTCCTCGGTGATGCCGGGCACCCCGGACTCCTTGCCGAGGTAGGCCACGGCGTCGTCGAACTTCCTTGCCCAGCCTGTCCGTACGAGGGCGACGTCGCCGCGGCCGGGCTCCGCGCCGCCGAGTTTCGCCGCGCGCTCCAGGTCGTCCGCGCTCACTCCGTATCCGCCGGGCAGCGTGCCGGTGCCGTGCGCGGCGGCCACGTCGAGGAGCACACCGCGGGTGACCATGGCGGGCGTGTGTTCCGCGCCGTGCACGGAGAAGGCTCCGCCGGCCTGCGCCTCTGCGGCGTCCGCGCCGCCGTGCAGCTTGCCGTCGTGGCTGACGTGGGAGAGCGCGTCGATGTGCGTGCCGACGTGTCCGCCGGTGATGATGACCTCGTTGGACGCGGAGCCACCGTCGGGCCTGACCATGTCACCGTGCCTGCGGGCCAGTGTCATGCGGAAACCGGGGTGGTTCGGCGAGCACGGCATGCCGGTGAACAGCGGCTGGCCGAGCTCGACGATGCGCGGGTCCGCCGGCAGGGCGTCGAGCAGCGGATTGGTGGATTGTTGTGGTGAGGTCATGGCCTGCCTTGCCTCGGTGTGGTGGTGTGGGGGCCGCGTGCCGCGCGGTGGGTGCGGTGCGGTGGGCCGGTGGGACGGCCGGTGCGGGTTGGCTACGTGTGGGTTGGCTACGTGTGTGCTGGTGCGGGTGTGGTGGCGAGGCGCGCGCCTCGGGGGTGTGGTCAGCCGGTGCGTTCGAGGACCCAGCGCGCCTGCGCGACGACGGCCGGATCGACGAGCCGGCCGTCGTCGTCGAGCCAGGCCGCGCTGCCCGCGTCCGCCGCCTCCCGCAGGGAGTCGACGAGGTGGCGCGCCCGCGCCACCTCGTCGGGCGCGGGTGTGAAGGCCGCGTTGACCGGCCCGATCTGCCTCGGGTGGACGACGGAGCGCCCGAAGTAGCCCTGCTCAAGTGCGTGTTGGGTGCTGCTGACGAGCCCGTCAAGGTCGGCCACGTCGGTCCACACGCTCTGCACGGGCGGTGCAAGTCCCGCCGCGCGCGCGGCGACCACGATGCCGCCACGTGCCCAGTCGAGCGCGTCGTCCGAACGTACCCGCAGGTCGGCGCGCAGGTCGGCCTCGCCGAGCGACAAGAGCGCCACCTGCGGTGCCGCGCAGGCCAGTTCGTAGGCGCGCTCGACACCGAGCGCGGTCTCGAAGAGCAGGTGCAGCGGCACGTCGACATGGCCGAGGACCAGCGCGATCTGCTCCCGCGTCTCGCACTTGGGCAGCCGCAGACCGGCCACGGGGGTGCCGGCGAGCGCCTCCAGGTCGGCCGTTCCGTAGCGGCCCGCCACGTCGTTGACCCTGACCCACAGCGGCTTCGGCCACGGTTGGCGCGCCGCCTCCGCCGCCCATGCGCGCGCCTCGGCCTTGCGGGCGTGCGGCACGGAGTCCTCCAGGTCGAGCACGACGGCGTCGGCGTCGCCGCGCATGGCCTTGGCCAGCAGGTCGGGGCGGGTGGCGGGGACGTAGAGCCACGACCGGGCGTTCACACGATCCCCCGTTCCGCGAGGGCCGCGAGCGCCTGCGCGTCCACCCCGTACGCGGCCAGCACCTCCGCCGTGTCGCGTCCCTTGCGCGGGCCGGACCAGCGGACGGCGCCCGGTGTGTCGCTGAGCCGGAACGGCACGTTCTGGAACCTGACCGTGCCGAGTTCCTCGTCCTCGACGGTGGTGATCGTGTCGAGCGCGCGGAACTGCGGGTCCTCGAAGATGTCACTCATGTCGTAGATGGGCGCGACGGCGGCCTGCGCCTGCTCGAACGCCTCGATGACCTCGGCGCGGGTGCGTTCGGCGATCCAGCCGCCGACGGCCTCGTCCAGCTCGTCCGCGTGTTCCGCGCGCTCGGCGCCCGAGGCGAACCACGGCTCGTCCACGTACTCGGGCCGTCCCACCAGCCGCATCACACGCTCCGCGATGGACTGGGCGCTGGTGGAGACGGCGACCCAACTGCCGTCCTTGGTGCGGTAGGTGTTGCGCGGTGCGTTGTTCGCCGACCGGTTGCCCGTGCGCGGCTGGAGTTGGCCGAGCTGGTCGTAGGCGATGGCCTGCGGGCCGAGCAGCGTGATCATCGGCTCGATGATGGCGAGGTCGAGCACCTGGCCCCGGCCCGTGCGGTCGCGGGCGCGCAGCGCGGTCATGATGCCGAACGCGGCGGTCAGCGCGGAGACCCCGTCGGCGAGCCCGAACGGCGGGAGCGTGGGCGGTCCTTCCGGCCGGCCGGTGATGGCGGCGAAGCCGCTCATGGCCTCGGCGAGTGTGCCGAAGCCGGGGCGCTTGGCGTACGGGCCGAGTTGGCCGAAGCCCGTGATGCGGGCGAGCACGAGGCCGGGGTTGATCGCGCTGAGCTCGTCGTAGCCGAGGCCCCAGCGCTCCAGCGTGCCGGGGCGGAAGTTCTCGATCACCACGTCGGCGTCCGCGACCATGCGGCGGAAGACGTCCTGGCCCTCGGGGCTGCCGAGGTAGAGCGTGATGGCCTTCTTGTTGCGGGAGAGCATCTTCCACCAGAGGCCCACGCCGTCCTTGCTCGCGCCGTGGCTGCGCACCGGGTCGCCCTTGGGGTGCTCGATCTTGGTGACGTCGGCGCCGTAGTCGGCGAGGAGGGTGGCGGCGAGAGGCCCGGCGAAGAGGGTGGCTATGTCGAGCACCTTGACGCCGTCGAGCGCCGCGCCTGCCGTGGGGCCGCCGGTGCCGCCCGTGCCCGTCCCGGCGCTGCCGTCGGGGCGGGCGGCGGGGCCGGCGGCGTCGCGGTCGGTGTCAGTCATGGGGAGCCGGATCCTTTCGTGGTCGCGTGGGAGAGGCGGATGCCCTGCCGGGCCGTCCGGCCGGCCATGCGCCGGGCAGGCCGAGCGCGGCGGAGATGTCGCGCGCCGCCTCGACCACGCGGGGCGCGCAGTCGCGGATGAACGCCGGGGTGACGCGGGAGCGCGGGCCGCAGACGGAGACCGCGCCGCGCACGGCGCCGTCGAGTCCGAACAGCGGCGAGGCGACGGAACCGGCGTCGGACTGGCGCTCTCCGTGCGAGCTGGCGTAGCCGAGTTCCCTGATCCCGGCCAGTTCCGCGCGCAGGTCGCCCGGGTCGGTCGGCGTGGTGTCGGTGAGCGCGGGCAGCGAGGCCGCCAGGATCTCCTCGCGCCACGGCTCGGGCAGGTACGCGAGGCAGCACTTGCCCGAACTGCCCGCGTGCAGCGGGAACCTGCGGCCCAGTTCCACGGTCATCTTCACCTCGTGGGTGCTCACGATCTGGTCGACGTACGCGCGCCCGCCGGGCACGAGGGCGCTGAGTGTGACGGTCTCGCCCGTGTCCGCCTGGAGCCGCCGCAGTGTGGCGGCCGCCGCCGCGCGGAGGTCGAACTCACGCAGGGCGCGGGCACCGAGCGCGGCCGCGCTGGGGCCGAGCCGGTAGAGCCGGCTCTCCTGGTCGAGCGCCACCATCCCGCGGCCGACGAGTGTCTGGAGGATGCGGTGGACGACGGCCTTGCTGAGGCCGAGTTCCCGTGCGATCCCCGAGACGCCGAGTTCGTCGGGTCCGTCGGTGAACAGCAGGAGGACGTCGATCACCCGGCCCGCTGTCTCGGTTCCTGGCTGTGCCGTCGTTCCGGGGTGGGTTGCTGTTCCGGGTCGAGTCGTCATGGGCCCATTCTCGCCTGCCCCCTTTTCGGGATGGCGGCCGGCCATCGCGTGTTGCGGATGCCGCGTACCGCTCAATGGAACATCAGAGAAACACCGGATTCCCGCGAGGTCAAGACCGAATACGCAGGGAATCTTTGAAATTTTCCCGCCCTCGCGAAGGGGTATTGACGTTTTCCCGAACGCGTTGGAATCATTGAATCACCAGAGCGTTCCGCTGAATGGAACAGTCGGAAGGAGGTGGCCACCGTGCGGATGGAAGCCGCCGGGCCGGGCGGGTCGGCCGCGCGCCACACGGACGACCTCGCCCACTGGGCCGCCGGACTCTCCTGGCGCGACGTGCCGGAACCGGTGCGCCGGCGCCTCTCGCTCGTGCTGCTCGACACCCTCGCCGTGACACTGGCGGGATCGCGCACGCGCGGCCAGCGCGCACTGAGAGAGGTCTGGCCCCTGCCGCCCGGCGACGCCCCGGTGCTCGGCGGAGGCGCGGTGACGGCCACCGACACGGCGGCGTACCTCAACGCGACGGCGCTGGTGTGCTGCGAGCTCGACGAGGGCGGCAAGTACGCGAAGGGCCACCCGGCGGGGCACGCGTTCCCCGCGGTGCTCGCCCTCGCCGCGTCCCTGGGCAGCTCGGGCGGGACGACCGCACGCGCGCTGCTCGCCGGGTACGAGGTGGCCGCGCGCTTCGGCCGCGCCACCGCGCTCGGCGCGGGCGTGCACCCGCACGGCAACTGGGGTGTCACGGGGGCCGCCGCGGGCTGCGCCGTCCTGCTCGGCCTGCCGGCACCGCAGGTGGCGGCCGCGATCGACACGGCGGCCGGGCTGCCGGTCGCAGGCCACTTCGACTCGGCGCTCGACGGGCACCGGGTGCGCGACGCCTGGATGGGCGCGGCGGCCGTGTCGGGGCTCGCCGCCGCACGGCTCGCACGCGCCGGTGTCGTGCGCAACACGGGCACGGCGGCCCTCTCGCTCGGCACCCTGCTCGGCCGCTTCGACGCCCCCGCCCTCACCGAAGGCCTCGGCTCCGACTGGCAGATCGGCCACAACTACTTCAAGCGGCACGCCTCGTGCTCCTACACGCACCCGGCCGCCGACCTGGCGCTCACACTGCGCGCCGACCGCCGCCTCGGGGCACTGACGCCCCACCAGGCCGTGGAGTGCGTCGACACACTCGACGTGGCGACGCACCGGCTGGCCGCGCCCCTCGACCGCACCCACTGGGACAGCGGGCTCGGCGCGATGTTCTCGGTACCGTACGCGGTGGCCGCCGCCCTGCTGGACGGCGAGGTCGCCCCCGCGACGGCCGACTCCACCGAGCACGAGCGCCCCGAACTCTTCGCGCTGGCACGGAAGGTGACCGTACGCGAGGACCCGGAGCTGACGGCGCGGCTGCCGCGTGAGCGCCCCACACGCCTGACGGCACACTTCACGGGCGGCCTCGGCACCGTGGAGCTCACCGCGCCGCACCCCGTCGGGGACAGCGAGCACCATCCGTTCACGGCCGGGACATTGGCGTCGTTCCTCGCCGGACTGCTCGGCGACCGGCCCCTGGTGGACACACTGGCCCGGCTCGCCGACGGCCTGCCGGACGCGGACGACGTCGGCCCGGCACTGCGCGCGCTGGCGGGCCCCACCACCGCACACGCCGCGTCCGCGGCCTCGGGAGGCACAGCATGAGGATCCTGTCCGTCACACCGGTACGGGTCGACGCGGGCGAACTCGCGCGCAGGCGCGACCGCTACCGCCGGCTGTCGCCGCCCGGCGTCGAGTTCGTCCTCGAACCCGCGGACGCGACGGCCCCCGCCCAGTTCGCCACGCGCGACGACATCGCCGCGTCGACGGCGTCCGTCACGCGCACGCTGGCCGCCGCACCCCGCGACGGCTTCGCCTACCGGATGCCGGACTGCGTACTGGACCCGGCCGTGCCCGTCACACCGGACGCCGCCCCTGAGGGGCGGGTGGCGCACGAGCGGGCGCCGGCCGTCGGCATGCTGCGGCTCACCGCCGCGCACCTGGTCGCGACGGGCCGCCGCTTCGGCGCCGTGACCCGCAACCGCGCGATCGGCGACGCGCTGGCCGAGCGCGTCGAGGAGTACGGATACGGCCCCTGGTTCGCCGGGGTGGCCGTGCTCGACCTGGACTTCGACGCCATCGCCGACACCGGGCGATGGAACGACGCGGTGCACGGAGCGCTCGACGGCCTCGCCGCGCGCGGCGCCGACGCCGTCGTCAACGGGTGCTCGGCCGTGACCGTGGACGAGGGTGCGACGGCGCACCGCGTACCGCTCGTGGACCCCGCCGAGCTGGCCCTGCGCCTGCTTGCGGCAGGGGCGCGGACCGGGGCGGATGCGGGGACAGGGACGGGGACGGAGGTATGAAGGACGCCATGGCACGTGACGAGACGGGGCAGCGGCGGGCCGGGCACGCGGCGGTGGACGAGCCCGTCGTCGACCTGGTGGTGGCGGGCGCGGGCGGCGGTCTGGCGGGCGCGCTGCGCGCCGCCGAGGCCGGTCTCGGCGTGCTCGTCGTCGACCCCGACGAGCACTTCCTGCGCGGCAACAACACCTCGATGTCCACCGCGATGATCCCCGGCGCGGGCTCGCGC
This sequence comes from Streptomyces sp. NRRL F-5126, assembly GCF_000721265.1. Classification (GTDB taxonomy): domain Bacteria; phylum Actinomycetota; class Actinomycetes; order Streptomycetales; family Streptomycetaceae; genus Streptomyces. Next base: position 193,652 of record NZ_JOFZ01000006.1, read on the forward strand.
TGGCAGCGCGAGGCGGGTGTCGAGGACAGCCCCGAGCGCTTCCTCTCCGACATCTCCGCCAAGACCCACGGCACCGCGGATCCCGTCCTGGCCGACGCGCTCGCACGGCTGAGCGCGCCGCTGGTGGAGTGGCTCGCGGACGGCGCGGGCCTGCCGCTCCAGCTCGTACGGGACTTCAGCTACCCGGGCCACTCGGCGGACCGGCTGCACACGGTGGAGGGGCGGCACGGCTCCGTGCTCCTGCGCCACCTGTACGAACGGGTGCGGCGGGCGCCGACGGTCGACATGCTCGTCCCCGCGCGCCTGGTCGACGTCGTCACGAGCGACAGGACCGGAACGAATGACCCGGGCGCGGTGACCGCCGCCGTCGTCGAGTACCCGGGCGGCCGGCGCGAGACGATCACCACGCGCGCCGTCCTGCTGGCCACCAACGGCTACGGCGCCGACCGCGTACGCGTCGCGACCCACCTGCCCGAGATCGCGGCGGCCGACTACCACGGCGGCCAGTTCTCGCGCGGCGACGCCCTGGGGATCGGGGCGCGGCTCGGCGCGCGCTCCGCGTTCCTCGACGCCTACCAGGGCCACGCCGCGCTCGCCCGCAGGTCGAGGACGCTGGTCGGCTGGGCGACGATCATGCACGGCGCGATCATGGTCGATGCCGGCGGCGCCAGGTTCGGCGACGAGACCACGGGCTACTCGGAGTACGCGGCGGCGCTCGCCGCCCGGCCGGGCGCGCACGGCTGGATCGTCCTCGACCGCCGCATCCACGACCTGTGCCGTTCGTTCACGGACTTCCGGGAGACCGCGGACGCGGGCGCGCTGGTGTGGGCGGACGACGTCGAGCAGCTCGCCGCGCGCACGGGGATGCCGGCCGGCGCGCTCGCCGAGTCGCTCGCGGACCAGGCCGCCGGGGCGGGAGCGGGGGGCGAGGGCGACCCGTTCGGCCGTACGTTCTTCGAGGCGCCGCTGCGCGCGCCGTACGCCGCCGTCGAGGTGGTGCCGGCGCTGTTCCACACCCAGGGAGGCCTCACGGTCGACGGCGACGCGCGTGTACGCGGCGGCGACGGCGGCCCGATCCCCGGCCTGTACGCGTCAGGCGGCGCGGCGCACGGCATCTCCGGGCACGGCGCCGCCGGCTATCTGGCGGGCAACGGCCTGCTGCCCGCGCTCGGCCTGGCCTGGCAGGCGGCGAACGACGTGGCCCGCGCCCACACACTGAATCCGGCACACCAGCACACCGGCACACCTGAGGAAGGCACCGCACCATGACCGAACTGGACCTGCTGATCAAGAACGTGCGCCTGGTGAGCCACGACCGCGACACCGTCCCGGCGACGGACATCGGCATCAAGGACGGGAAGTTCCACCGCGTCGCGCCCGGCATCGAACCGTCCCTCGCCCGCGAGGTCGTCGACGGCAAGGGGCTGCTCGCCTTCCCCGGCGTCGTCGACGCGCACCAGCACTGGGGGATCTACAACCCGCTGTCCGACGACACCGCGACCGAGTCGCGTGCCTGCGCGCAGGGCGGCGTCACCTCGGCGCTCACGTACATGCGGACCGGCCAGTACTACATGAACAGGGGCGGCAGCTACAACGAGGTGTTCCCCCTCGTCCTCGAAGGCGCGCAGGGCCGCTCCCACGTGGACTACGCCTTCCACCTGGCGCCCATGCAGAAGTCGCACATCGAGGAGATTCCCGAGCTGATCGCCCGCTTCGGCGTCACCTCGTTCAAGATCTTCATGTTCTACGGCAGCCACGGCCTGCACGGCCGCTCGGCCGACCAGTCCTCGTTCCTGATGACGCCGCCCGGCGAGCGCTACGACCTCGCGCACTTCGAGTTCGTGATGCGCGGCGTGCAGGCGGCGCGCGAGGCGTACCCGGAGCTGGCCGAGTCCATCTCGCTGTCGCTGCACTGCGAGACAGCCGAGATCATGACGGCGTACACGAAGCTGGTCGAGGAGGCGGGCACGCTCGACGGGCTGGCCGCGTACAGCGCGTCCCGCCCACCGCACTCGGAGGGGCTCGCCGTGACGATCGCGAGCTACCTCGCGGCCGAGACGGAGCTGCCCAACATCAACCTCCTGCACCTGTCGTCGCGCAAGGCGATCGACGCGGCGATGCTGATGGCCAAGGCGTTCCCGCAGGTCGACTTCAGGCGCGAGGTGACGATCGGTCATCTGCTGGCGAACATCGACACGGCGTCCGGGATCGGCGGCAAGGTCAACCCGCCGCTGCGGCCGCAGGCCGACGTGGACGCGCTGTGGGAGCACCTGGTGGCGGGCAACGTCAGCTGGGTGGTCAGCGACCACGCGTGCTGCAAGGAGGAGACGAAGTTCGGCGACCCCGCGAGCGACGTGTTCCAGGCCAAGTCGGGCTTCGGCGGCACGGAGTACCTGCTGCCGGGCCTCGTCGGCGCGGCGCCCTCGCACGGCCTGCCGCTGAGCAAGGTCGCGGAACTGACGGCGTGGGCGCCGGCGCGGCGCTTCGGCCTGCACACGAAGGGCCGGATCGCGGAGGGCTACGACGCGGACCTGGCGCTCGTCGACCCGTCCCGGTCGTGGACGGTGGACGCGGCGGACTCCGAATCGGCCCAGGAGTACACGCCGTTGCAGGGCCTGGAGATCGGCGCGCGCGTCGAGTCGACGTTCCTGCGCGGCAGGGCGATCTACGCGGACGGCAAGGTGGCGGGCGACCCGCAGGGCCGCTACCTGTCCCGCCCGACGACGCGCTGACTCCGCGCGGCGCGGCTTGCGTCGCACCGCGCCGCGCCCGGGCACGGGCCCCGGCGGTCGGGCCGCCCGCCGGGGCGAGCGGCCCTGCGCCCGCGCGGCGGCGACCTCAGCGGGCGGGCACCGGCCGCGGGCGGTCGGCAGCCCGGCCGCCCGCGCCGGCGGCCGCCCGCGCCCGGCGCGCGGACCGGCCGGGCGGACCGGGGCGCCGGCGCCGCGGACGTGGACGCACCGGCCCCGCCCCGGCGGCTACCGGGGTGGCGACATTCCGCCGTCACCCCAGGCGCTTGACCAGCGCCCTGTACTCGTCCCACAGCTCGGTCGGCGCGTGCTCGCCGAACGTGCCGAGGTGCGCGGGGATGAGCCCGGCCTCCTCGCGCCATGCCTCGCGGTCGACGCTGAGCAGCAGGTCGAGGTCGGCGTCCGTCAGGCCGAGACCCTCCGTGTCGAGCGCGTCCCGCGTCGGCAGGATGCCGATGGGCGACTCGACGCCGTCCGCCGTGCCGTCGAGGCGCTCGACGATCCACTTCAGGACGCGGCTGTTCTCACCGAAGCCCGGCCACACGAACGAGCCCTCGCCGTCCTTGCGGAACCAGTTGACGTAGTAGATCCGCGGCAGCTTCGCCGGGTCGTGGTCCGCGCCGACCTCCAGCCAGTGGGCCATGTAGTCGCCCATGTTGTAGCCGCAGAACGGCAGCATGGCGAACGGGTCGCGGCGCAGCTCGCCGACCTTGCCCTCGGCGGCGGCCGTCTTCTCCGACGCGACGTTCGCGCCGAGGAACACGCCGTGCTGCCAGTCGAACGACTCCGTCACCAGCGGCACCGCGCTCGCTCGGCGCCCGCCGAAGAGGATCGCTGAGATCGGCACGCCCTTCGGGTCCTCCCACTCGGGCGCGATGGTCGGGCACTGCCCGGCCGGGACGGTGAAGCGTGCGTTGGGGTGGGAGGCGGGCGTGGCGGACCCGGGCGTCCAGTCGTTGCCCTTCCAGTCGGTGAGGTGCGCGGGCGGCTCCTCGGTCATGCCCTCCCACCAGACGTCACCGTCGTCGGTGAGCGCGACGTTGGTGAAGACGGAGTTGCCCCACATGGCCTTCATCGCGTTGGCGTTGGTCTTGTCGCCGGTGCCGGGGGCGACGCCGAAGAAGCCGGCCTCCGGGTTGATGGCGTAGAGGCGGCCGTCCTCGCCGAACCGCATCCAGGCGATGTCGTCGCCGATGGTCTCGACGGTCCAGCCGGGGATCGTCGGCTCCAGCATGGCGAGGTTGGTCTTGCCGCATGCCGAGGGGAACGCGGCCGTCACGTATTTCGCCTCGCCGCGCGGCGGCGTCAGCTTGAGCACGAGCATGTGCTCGGCGAGCCAGCCCTCGTCGCGCGCCATGACGGAGGCGATGCGCAGCGCGTAGCACTTCTTGCCGAGCAGCGCGTTGCCGCCGTAGCCGGAGCCGTACGACCAGATCTCGCGGTCGTCGGGGAAGTGCGAGATGTACTTGGTCGGGTTGCAGGGCCACGGCACGTCGGCCTCGCCGGGCGCGAGGGGCGCGCCCACGGTGTGCACGGCCTTGACGAAGAAGCCGTCCGTGCCGAGCTCGTCGAGTACGGGACGGCCCATGCGCGTCATGGTGCGCATGGAGGCGGCCACGTACGCAGAGTCGGTGATCTCGACGCCGATGGCGGAGAGCGGGGAGCCCAGCGGCCCCATGCAGAACGGGACGACGTACATGGTCCTGCCGCGCATCGCACCGCGGAAGACGCCCTGCTCGCCGGTGAAGACCTCCCGCATGCGCGCGGGGTCCATCCAGTTGTTGGTGGGGCCCGCGTCCTTCTCCTCCGCCGAGCAGATGAACGTACGGTCCTCGACGCGCGCCACGTCCGAGGGGTCGGACGCCGCGTAGTACGAGTTCGGGCGTTTGGCCGGGTCGAGCTTGACGAACGTGCCCTTGGCGACGAGCTCCCCGCACAGGCGCTCGTACTCGGACTCCGATCCGTCGCACCACACGACGCGGACGGGCTGGGTGATCGACGCGATCTCGTCGACCCAGGCGATCAGCCCCTGGTGCCCGGTGGGCGCCTGTGCCGGATCGGACGTGACGACGGGTTCGGACGTGACGACGGGAGCTGCCATGTCGCTTGCCACGAGTGCTCCTTGATGAGGGTTTTGTGTTGAGGCCCCTTGGGGGCTGCGACCCGGACGCTTCGCAGCATGCTCATCCGGTGCCGACCGCACTCATTTGATCATCCGGCCATAGCGCCCATATGTCCAGAGGGCCTCACACGTGAGCATCACCACGACGGGGTTCACCACTCATGGATGCTCCTACTATTTGACATACAACTTCTTTTGAGAGTTACTTTCATTAATGAGCCCCGAGACGGGAGAGGCGTTGAAGGCCATGACAGTTCTGCGGTACGGAGGAACGGGGGCGGCCGGAACCGGCGGCGGCTCCTGGCGAAAGTGGTGGGCGCTCGGCGCCATGGTCGCGAGCATGCTCGTACTCGGCTTCGACATGACGATCCTGAACGTGGCGTTGCCGACGATGGCGCATGACCTGGGCGCGAGCACCGGGCAGCAGCAGTGGATGGCCGACGTCTACATCGTCGTGTTCGCCGCGCTGATGCTGCCCGCCGGCCTGCTCGGCGACCGGTTCGGCCGGCGCAGGATGCTCGTGGCCGGGCTCGGGATCTTCCTCGCGGGATCCGTGATGGGTGCGCTGGTGCACAGCGTCGCGCTGGTCATCGTGGCGCGCGGCGTCATGGGCGTCGGCGCCGCCCTCGTCATGCCGCTCGCGATGGCGATCCTGCCATCGCTGTTCCACGAGCCCGCGGACCGCGCGAAGGCCGTCGGCATCATCTCCGCGTCCTCCGCGCTCGGCGTGCCGCTCGGCCCCATCGTCGGCGGCTGGCTGCTCGGGCACTTCTGGTGGGGCTCGATCTTCGTGCTGAACGTCCCGATGGTGGTCATCGGGATCGCGTCCTGCCTGATCCTGCTCCCGGAGACGACCGATCCGGCCGCGCCCCGCATCGACCTGGTCTCCGCGGCGTGCACGGCCATCGGCTTCGGCTCGTTCGTCTACGGCGTCAACGAGGCGTCGGGCCGCGGCTGGGGCGACCCCCTCGTGCTCGCGACGCTCGCCGCCGGGGTGGCGTTCATCGCCGTGCTCGTGCTGCGTGGGCGCCGCCAGCAGCGGCCGCTGCTGGACACCGCCCTGCTGCGGCACCGCGCGTTCCTGCTCAACGCGGTGGCCGCGACGCTGGTGATGTTCGTGATGTCCGGCCTGCTCTTCCTGCTGCCCGGCTACCTCCAGACCGTCCTCGGCAACAGCACCCTGGGCACGGGTGTGCGAATGCTGCCCCTGATGGGCGGGCTGCTCATCGCGGCGCGTGGCAGCGGGCCACTCGTCAGCCGGTTCGGGGCGCGGGGAGTCATCGGCGGAGGGCTCGTCGTCGTCGCGTTCGCGACGCTGCTCGGCAGCCGCACCGGCGTCGGCGACGGCTACGGCTTCACGGCATTGTGGCTGTCCGTCGCCGGGATCGGCACGGGCTTCGCGATGATCCCCGCGATGGACGCGGCGCTCGGCGCGCTCAGCAAGGACCGCGCGGGCTCCGGATCCGGGCTGCTGATGACCGTACGTCAGGCGGGCTCCGCTATCGGCATCGCGCTGCTCGGCACACTGCTGGCCACCACGTACGGCAGCCGCCTCGACACGTCGGCGCTGCCCGCCGCGGCCGCGCACGCGGCGCGCGAGTCGGTCGTCGGCGCGCACGGGGTAGCCCACCGCGCCGGGCTGCCCGGCCTCGCCTCCGACGCGAACGCGGCGTACGTGCACGGCCTCGACATGGCGCTGCTGGTCTGTGCGGCGACGGCGCTGGCCACCGCGGTCCTCGTCATGGTGCTCATGCCGCGCGTCCGCGCGGACGTCGGCGCCGCGGGCTCCGGCTCGATGGACACCGGCCTAGCGGACGCCCCCGGCCCTGGCGCCCGCGCTGCGGACGCTTCAGTTCCGGATGCGGTGCACTCGCCCGGCCGTGCCCGACAATGAGAGGCATGGACGTCACCCCGAACAGCTCCTACCTCGCGGAACACGCCGCGGGACTCAGCCTGCGCGAGCGCAAGAAGCTCAGGACGAGGAACGCGATCCGCCGCGCCACGTACCGTCTGGTCGCGCAGGATGGTTACGAGGCGACGACCGTCGAGCAGATCGCGGAGGCGGCCGAGGTCTCCCCGTCCACCGTCTTCCGCTACTTCCCCGTCAAGGAGGACATCGTCCTCACCGACGAGTACGACCCGGTGATGGCGGAGGTCCTGCGGTCAAGGCCCGGGGACGAGCCGATGCTCGAATCCCTGCGGTACGTGATCATCGAGAGCCTGCGCAGCATGGTGCGCGACCAGCCGGAGGAGCTGTACGCGCGCACCAGGCTGATGGTGGAGGTCCCGTCGATCCGTGCCCGCTTGACGGAGACGATGTCCGTGACGACGCAGCTCATGACGAGCATCCTGGCGGAGCGCACGGGCCGCGACCCGGCGGAGCTCGAACTGCGCCTGTTCGTCTCCACGGTGATCGGCGCCCTGCGCGAAGTCACGCTGTACTGGGCCGAACACGACTTCAAGGACGACCTGTTCGCCCTCGTCGACCGCGCCATCACCCTCCTGCGGAACCTCGACCTGCGCGACTGACCTCCCACTGCCCGGAGCCGAGCGCGGCGGCCAGCGCGCCCGGATCGGGCGTCGGCGCCTCGCAGACGAAGTGACGGCACACGTAGGCGGCGGGCTCCCCCGACACCAGCGGCCGGTCCACGAGCAGCGGGAACTCGTCGCTGCCCGCCGCACCGGCCGCGACGACCGCCCCGGGCGCGGTGGCGAGCAGGGCGGCGCGGCGCAGCTCGCCGGCGGTCGGGCCCTCCCCCACGACGGCCACCTCGCGCGGCCCGTCGAGCGCGGCCTCCGCGACCGCCAGGCCCCAGCCGACGAACCGCGGCACGCGCGGGCCGAGCGAACGCACGACGCCCAACGCCGCCTCGGCGGCCGCACGGTGGCGTGCGGAGGCGGTGTGCGCCGCGTACGAAAGGAGCGCGCCGGCGGCGGCCGTCCACCCGGACGGGGTCGCGTTGTCAGTGGGGTCCTGCGGGCGGCGGATCAGCCGCTCGCCGTCATCGGCGGTGTCGTAGAGCGCGCCGTCCTCCCCCGCGAACCGGTCGAGTACGCCGTCGAGCAGGAGGCCGGCGAACTCCAGCCACACGCCCTCGCCAGTCACCGAGGCGAGCGCGATGAACCCCTCGGCGACGTCGCCGTAGTCCTCGAGGACGCCCGCGCTCGCGCCGGGCCTGCCGTCCTTCGACGTCCGGTGCAACCTGGCCGTCTCGTCAAGGTGGACGCGTACGAGCAGGTCGGCGGCCTCCGTCGCCCGTTCGACGAGGTCGGGCCGGTCGAAATACACGCCCGTCTCGGCGAGCGCGGCGATCGCCAGGCCGTTCCACGCCGCGACCACCTTGTCGTCGCGCCCGGGACGCGGCCGCCGCTCGCGGGCCCCGAGGAGCCGCTCCCGCACGCGGGCGACCCGTTCGGAATCCGTCGCCGCTTCACCCTCAGGCTTCGGGAGCCGGAGCACGGAGGTCCCGTGCTCGAAGGTGCCCTCGGGGGTGACGCCGAAGAGCCGGCCGGCGAACTCGGCGTCGTCCTCGCCGAGCACCTCGGCGAGCTGCGCGGGCGACCACACGTAGTACGCGCCCTCCGCGTGCGCGCCGCTGCCGTCGTCACTGTCGGCGTCGAGCGCGGAGGCGAACCCGCCCTCGGGGGTGCGCAGTTCGCGCACCATGAAGTCGGCGGTCTCGACGGCGATGCGGCGCGCGAGCTCGGACCCTGTGGCGCGCCACAGGTGCGCGTACACGCGGCAGAGGAGCGCATTGTCGTACAGCATCTTCTCGAAGTGCGGCACGACCCACGCGCGGTCGACGGAGTAGCGCGCGAAGCCCCCGCCGAGCTGGTCGTAGAGCCCGCCCCTGGCCATGGCCTCGCACGTGTCGGCGGCCATCCGGAGCGCGCCCTCGGCGCCGGTGCGCGCATGGTGGCGCAGCAGGAACTCCAGCGCCATCGACGGCGGGAACTTCGGCGCGCCCCCGAACCCGCCGGCTTGCGCGTCGTAGTCCCGGGTGAGCCCGAGCAGCGCCTGCGCGAGCTCCGCCTCGCCGGGCGGGGTGGCGTCGCCGGAGGCGAGGGAGCGGCCCGCGAGCTCGGTGACGATGCGCCCCGCGACCTCGGCGACCTCCTCACGCCGGTCACGCCACGCGGCGGTCACGCCCTCAAGCACCTGCGAGAACGACGGCATGCCGGAGCGTGGCTCGGGCGGGAAGTACGTACCGAAGTAGAAGGGCCGCGCGTCGGCGTCGAGGAACACCGTCATGGGCCACCCCCCGTGCCCGGTGGCGGCCTGCACGGCCTCCATGTACACGGCGTCGACGTCGGGCCGCTCCTCGCGGTCGACCTTGACGCTGACGAAGTGCTCGTTCATGTACGCGGCGGTGGCGTCGTCCTCAAAGCTTTCGTGTGCCATGACGTGGCACCAGTGGCACGCCGAGTACCCCACGGACAGCAGCACGGGCACACCGCGCCGCCGCGCCTCCTCGAACGCGCCGGCCTCCCACGACCACCAGTCGACGGGGTTGTCCGCGTGCTGGAGGAGGTAGGGGGACGTGGCCTGCGCGAGTCGGTTGGGCATGCCCCCATCCTTGCGCACGCACCGGCGCTATCGGTGGAGCACTTGATATGTCTGCTCGTCGGCGGTGCACCGGCGACGGCCATACGGGTACGCCTGTGGTCCCGACGTCCGGAACGGAGAAACATGAGCATCGAGGAGATCGGCCCACGGATGATGGGCGGAAAGCTCATGTACAACCGTGCCGTCAGGGTGGACGAGCCGCGCAGCCGGCTGTTCGTCTCCGGGCATGAAGCGCGTGACGACGAGGGCAATATCACGCACCAGGGGGACATGGCCGGCCAGATGAGGCTGACACTGCGGCGGCTCAGGGAGACCGTTGAAGAGGGCGGCATGACTCTGGCGGACGTTGTACAGATCCGGATCGTCACTACGGATCTGCCCACGTGCAAGGCTCAGTACGGCGTACTCCTCGACGAACTCGCGGCACAGCGTTGCCGGCCGGCGAGCCTCCTCGCCGAGGTCAGCGCCCTGTCCGACCCTGACATGCTCATTGAGATCGAGGCCGTCGCGGCACGCTGACGACCGAACCGGCGCGCTCGGGTGCCGGTGGGGAGCCGCATGGCCGGCTCCCCACCGGGGTGACGGGGCATCAGCGCCGTGAGCGTCGCGTCAGATGAGGCCCTGTGCGAGCATCGCGTCCGCGACCAGTTCGAAGCCCGCGATGTTCGCGCCCACGACGTAGTTGCCCGGGCTGCCGTAGCGCTCCGCTGTGGTGTAGCAGGAGTCGTGGATGTGGCGCATGATCTCCGCGAGGCGTTCCTCCGTGTGCGCGAACGTCCACGAGTCGCGTGAGGCGTTCTGCTGCATCTCCAGCGCGCTGGTGGCCACGCCGCCCGCGTTGGCCGCCTTGCCCGGCGCGAAGGCGACGCCGGCCTCCTGGAAGACGCGTACGGCCTCTGGCGTGGTGGGCATGTTGGCGCCTTCGGCGACCGCCTTCACGCCGCCGCGCACCAGGGTCCGCGCATCCTCCTCGTGCAGTTCGTTCTGTGTCGCGCACGGGAGGGCGACGTCGCACGGGACGTTCCACACGCCCGCGCCCGGCACGAACTTGACGTTCTCGCCGCGCCGCTCGGCGTACTCGGAGATCCGGCCGCGGCCGACCTCCTTGATCTCCTTGAGCAGGACTAGGTCGATGCCCTTCTCGTCGACGACGTAGCCGTCCGAGTCGGAGCAGGTCACCACGGTCGCGCCGAGCTGCTGGGCCTTCTCTATGGCGTAGATGGCGACGTTGCCGGAGCCCGAGACGGCGACGCGCTGGCCGTCGAGGGATTCGCCGCGGCTGCGCAGCATCTCGGCGGTGAACAGCACGCAGCCGTACCCGGTGGCCTCGGTGCGCGCCTGGGAGCCGCCCCAGTTCACGCCCTTGCCCGTCAGGACGCCGGACTCGTGGCGGTTGGTGATCCGCTTGTACTGGCCGAAGAGGTAGCCGATCTCCCGTCCGCCGACGCCGATGTCGCCCGCGGGGACGTCGGTGTACTCGCCGAGGTGACGGTGCAGTTCCGTCATGAACGACTGGCAGAATCGCATGATCTCGGCGTCGGAGCGGCGCTTCGGGTCGAAGTCGGAGCCGCCCTTGCCGCCGCCGATGGGCATGCCGGTGAGCGCGTTCTTGAAGATCTGCTCGAAGCCCAGGAACTTCACGATGCCGAGGTTCACCGAGGGGTGGAAGCGCAGCCCGCCCTTGTACGGCCCGAGCACGCTGCTGAACTCGACGCGGAAGCCGCGGTTGACGTGGACGTCGCCGGAGTCGTCCGCCCACGGCACGCGGAAGATGAGCTGCCGTTCGGGCTCGCAGAGGCGCTCGATGATGCGCGCGTCCACGAATTCGGGCCGCTGCCGCAGCACCGGGTCGAGGGTCTCGAGGACCTCCCTCACGGCCTGATGGAACTCTCCCTCGCCCTGGTTGCGGCGAAGGATCTCCGCGTACAGCGGCTCGATGACGCGCATATGGACGACCTTCCGTATGTCGGACTTCCGTGAGTCGTGATCGCGTGCGGGGCGGCCCCTCGCGGGGGCGCCCGGCGGTCCCCCTCCTCGTTGAGGACGTCGCTCGGACGGCAAAACCCTGAGGCTCACGAAAGCGACGCACAGAACCTGCGACCTACATGCTTTTCCAACGTCCCAGGAACCAACCGCCCCGTCCGCATCGCGGACACGCATGTGACCGGCGCAACCCCGCCCCAGAGCCGATTTCGCGACGTTTGCCCTGTTTCAGGGGGCTGGTGCGCCACCGGCTTGGGGGCGAGGCGGCCCGATCAGAGGCGGCAGCTGATTTCCAGGCCGTCCTCCACGGGGAACGTGACGCTCTGGTAGCCATGGGCCGTGTCACGGACGTGGTCGAGGTAGGTGCCGAGGTGAGGCAGGTCGACGTCGTCGGCGACGACGAGAGTGCCCGGGGCCAGTCGGGGTTCGAGCAGCCGCAGGACCGGCAGGCACAGGTCCTTCCAGCCGTCGAGGAACAGGAGGCCGACTGGCTCGTCCAGCTCTGCGAGTGTCTCCAGGGCGTCGCCCTCCAGCAGGCTGATCACGTCATCGAGGCCGGTGGTCGCGAAGGTGCGGCGGGCCTCGGCCGCCTTGGCGCGGTTCATCTCCGTGGTGATGACCCGGCCCGAGCCGTTGTCGCGGACGGCGGCGGCCAGATGCAGAGTGGAGATGCCGTACGAGGTGCCGAACTCGACGACGGTGGCCGGCCTGACGGCGCGGACGAGGTTGTAGAGCAGCCTGCCGCCGTCGGCGGAGACCGGCATGTATATCTCGTGTGCCGCGTCGGCCAGTTCCTGCGCGGTCATCGTCTCGCGGTCGAAGGGCAGGGCGCTTCCCAGGCGGGCCTCGGCCTGGTCGTCACGCGAGGCTGCGTCGAACATCCGGGCCAGGGCCGCGGAGACGCGCGGTTCGGCGAGGGTGTGCGTGTGAGTGGTCATGGTGCGGGCTCCTCCGGAGAGTTGTTGGCATCGGTCTGGTTGCTGATGGCGGCACTGGTACAGGTGTTTCCGGTCAGGATGTGTAGGCGCCCGCATCGATGTCCTCGACCAGGGTCGGCCCGGTGGGCTGCCAGGACAGGAGCTGCCTGGTCACTTGGCTGGACGCGGTCATCGTCGTGGCGAAGAAGCCGCCGACGAAGCCGAAGTGGGCCTCGGCGTTCTCCGGGGCGACGGAGACGGTCGGCACGCCGAGAACACGCCCGATCGCCTCGGCGATCGCCTTGGTGGTGACCGCCTCCTCGGCCGTGGCGTGCAGGCGCGTGCCCGCGGGCGCCTTCTCCATGCCGAGGCGGACGAGGCGGGCCGCGTCGGCGCGATGCACCGCGGACCAGCGGGTGGACCCGTCGCCGATGCAGGCGGAGACCCCGTGCTTGCGGGCTGCGGCGGTCAGGAAGTTCACGAACCCCCAGTCGCCCACGCCGTGGACGCTCGGCGCGAACCTGACGATCACGGTCCGCACTCCCCGCTCCGCGTGGTCGAGAGCGAGGTTCTCGCTGCCGCCCCTGTTGGAGTCAGGACCGACGGCCGGTGAGACGTCGGCCTCCGTGGCGGAGCGACCCTCGACCAGTCCCGACAGGGGTGCGGCCACCACGAACGGACGGCCGCTGCCGGCCAGGGCGTCGCCGAGGGCCTGCACCGCGGCGCGCTCCGAGCGGTCGGACTCGGCAGGGTCGCCCCAGTCGTGCTTGTTGGCCATGTGGATGACCGCGTCCGCCTCGGCGGCGCCGCGCCGCAGCGAGTCGAGGTCGTCCAGGTCGCCACGGAGAGCGGCGACGCCCTTGGCCGCGAGGGCCGCTTCGGCCCGGTCCGACCGTGCCAGGCCGATCACCTGGTGGCCCGCCGAGACGAGGTCGTCGACGACGGCTGAGCCGATCCAGCCTGTCGCACCGGTAATGAACGCACGCATGAGCGTGGCCTCCTTACACCCCACAGAGGGGGTCTGTTTCGCCCCGCGACGGGGGCGGCGAATGATGGAGAGGGGCCGGCGGCCCACTGCTACCGAGGGACTCGGCGGCCCCGCCTGGCACCAGCGACAACGAGGGCTCCGGCGAGCAGTACGACCAGGGCGGCGGCGCGCAGCGCGGTGTCGGCGCCCTGGGTGAAGGCATCGGTTATGGCGGCCTGTTCCGACGGGGCCAGAGCGAATGCTTCCTTGACCGTGTGCGGGGCCGGCGTGTGCTCGCTCAGGCCGCCGGGCAGGCGGTGGGTGAACCCGGCGGTGAGGACCGTGCCGACGACAGCCACACCCAGGGCGCTGCCCAACTCGCGGGTCGCCGACTGCAGACCACCGGCGATGCCCGCCCTTTCCACGGGCAGGGCGGCGGCGATCTCGGCCGTCAGGCATGGCGCGGCCAGCATGATGCCGAGCCCGATGACGACCAGGCCCGCGGCGTACGCGGGGTAGGCCAGGGACGAGGCGTACGAGAGCGCGACCAGGCCGGCGCTGGTGAGCAGGAAGGCCGCGCAGAGTGTCGCGGGCACGCCGACGCGCCGGATGAGTGCGGGGACGTAGCGGGTGCCGACGAGGAGTGGCACGGTCAGCGGGATGATGCCGAGTCCCGCCTGGAGGACGGAGAACCCGCGGCCGTACTGAAGGAGCGAGGCGTTGACGTAGAAGAGCCCGAAGTTGCCGAAGAACGTGATGGCCATGCCGAGGCCGGCGCTGCTGAGCGCCGGGTCGCGAAACAGCCGCGGATCGAGCATGGGGTGCGCGACGCGCAGTTCGACGAGGACCCAGCACAGGCTGAGCAGGATGCCGCAGGCGAAGGCGGTGATGACGGCTGGGCTGCCCCAGCCTCGTTCAGGGCCTTCGATGATTCCGATCAGCAACGCCACGACAGCGGTGACGGACAGCAGGGTGCCGGGCACGTCGAGGGTGCGGTCGTGTCGGGCGCTGCTCGGCGCGGACCGCGACACCCACACGAGGCAGCAAGCCGCGACGAATGCGACTGCCGCGAACAGCGTGCGCCAGGAGCCCACGGTCAGCACTGCGCCGCCGCCGACGTTGCCGACGACGCCGCCGATGCCGGAGGCCGCCGCCCAGACCGCCAGCGCGTGCGGACGGCGCTGGGGGGCGGTGGCGTGCAGGAGGACGCCGACGCAATTGGGCAGCACGCACGCGGCGCCGAGACCGGTGACGGCACGGCCGGCCAGCATGATCGGCACGTTCGGCGCGAGCGCCGAGATGACGGCTCCGGCCGCGAATACGCCCAGCCCGGTCACGAGCGTTCCCTTACGGCCGAGCTTGTCACCGGCCGCACCGGCGGGGATGACAAGGCAGGCGAAGATCACGACGTAGGCGTCGACGATCCACAGCACGCCCGACGAGGTCGGCTGCAGCGAACTCGCCGCCAGTTTCGGTACTGCCAGGTTGATCGCCGCGACGAATCCGACGACCAGTGCGGTGCAGACGCTCATGCAGGCGAGCACCGGGCCGGTCCCCTGCGCGGGACGCGCGGGGGACTCCTGCGTGGACACCATTGCTCCCGTTCCTTCCCAGGACAGTATTTCGAGTCACCGTGCACCGTAAAGGTAACACATACGAGGCACGGTGCCTCGTTTTATAGTGGTGCCATGGTGGATGGGAGCGGCCGCGGACGGCCTCGCAGTGAAAGTGCGCGGGTCGCCGTGCTGCACGCCGTCGACGACCTCCTCGTCGAGGTCGGATACGCGGCGCTGACCATGAAGGGCATCGCCGAGCGCGCCGGTGTGGGCCGCCAGACCGTGTACCGCTGGTGGTCGAACAAGGCGGAGGTCCTCTACGAGGCCAGCGTCATCGACGCCCTGCAAGAGCTGTCGGTGGTCCGTACCGGCAAGCCGCGCGAGGACGTCAAGGCCTACCTCGACGCACTCGTCGGCTTCCTGACCCGCTCTCACGCCGGGGCTGCCTACCGCGCGCTCGTCGGGGAGGCGCAGCACGACGCTGACGTCGCCACGCTGCTCGCCTCCCGCGACATCCTCGGCGAGAGCGCCGCACGCGTCGTGGAGCCGCTACGCGCAGGCGGCGGCGACACCCTGCCGCTGGATCAGGCGACCGCGCTCCTGATCGGCCCCCCGTTCTTCCATGTCCTGTCCGGACGGAGCGCGGACGGCATCGACACCGGCAGGCTCGCCGAACAGTTCCTGCGCGGCCTGGAAGCCGCCTGAGCGGCGTCGAGCGGCCGTACCGGTCTAGACGAGCCGTTCCCAGCGTCCGGCCGCCGCGTTCCAGGTCACGGTGACGGCGCGGCCGCGCGGGTCGGGGGCCGCGAGGCTTTCGAGGCCCTCGTCGCCGAGGGCGACGAGCGCTTCGAGTGCCGCGTCGGGGACCTCGCTCGGGACGCGGAACGCCAGGCGGCCGTCGCGCTCCTCGATCAGCAGGTTCGGCCCGGCGATCCGGCCCTCGCCGCGGCGGAGCCGTTCCCGGATCGTGGCGCGTGCGGCCTCGAACGTGCGTTGAGCGGCCTGCGTGGCGAGTGTCTGGAGGAACGGTACGACCCCGACGGTGACCGCGAACGCCGCCGCCTCGAACACCTCGTGGGGGATTGCGCCGGGCTGCCCGTCCAGGGCCGGGGAAGGGGGCGGCCACGGTGCCGGGACCGGAGCCGGAACGGGCGGGACCGGAGCCGGCGGTCCGGGCGTGAAGGGCGCCGCGGGCGCGGGCGGCAGCGGCGGCGGCTCGGGGGCGGTGATGACGTCCGACGTGAACAGCGGGTGGGCGAGCAGGGCGTTCCACGGCTCGCCCGTCTTCGCGGCGAGGGGGACGAGCTGTCCTGCGGCGCCGGCGAGTTGGATGGCGAACATGCGCTCCTCGTGCCGGTCGGAGCGCGGCCGGTGTGCCTGCGCCGCGTCCAGCCAGGCCCACAGGGCCCGGGGCGTCGCCTCCGCCGCCACGGCGCGGTCGGCCGGTGACGCCAGGTCCGGGTAGCCGAGCGCGTGCAGCAGAGCGGCGATCGCCTCGATGTCCCCCTGCGCTGCGCGCACTCGTGAGTCCTCGGCCACCGGCCCCTCCTCCTGTCGTGACAGGGCCATCATGACGCAGCCTCGCGGGAGCGCGGGGCCGATTGCGGGCGCCGACCGCGACGGTCAGGCTCCGCCGCGTACCTGCACGGGCACGCCTGCGGTGTCCCCCGTCAGGGCCGACAGCGCGTCGGCGTGCGCCGCCCCGCTCTCCTCGACCACCTCGCGCAGGCTCTGGGCCGAGCGGATCGGCGCGAACCGCACGTGCCCGGCCTCGTCGGCCCGGTAGCCGTGGACGGCGGGCCGGGGCAGCGAGTTGTAGGCGAAGTGCGAGGAGAAGTAGTAGGCGCCGGTGTCGTACAGGGCCACGAGGTCGCCCTGGTCGACGGCGGGCAGTTCGCGTTCGACGGCGGTCAGGTCGCCCGCGAAGCAGCAGGGGCCCGCGATGTCCACGGTCTCCACCGGCCCCTGCTTGGGGGATCCGTCCGCGTCGAAGACCCCGACCCGCAGGGGCCAGGCGTCCGGCATGAAGACGGTGCGGGTGGCCACTTGAGCGCCGGCGTGGGTGACCGCGATGCGGCGGCCGCCGGCCGACTTGGTGTACTCCACGAGCGAGGCGATCGTGCCGCTCTTGGCGAGCAGGGACCGGCCGAACTCGGTGACCAGGGTGTAGCGGCCGTCGAGCAACTCCGGTACGGCGGCGCGCAGTTCGGCCACGTAGTCGGCGTAGCCCGGCCGGTCCTCGTCGGTGGTGAAGTCGACCGGCAGGCCGCCGCCGATGTCGAGGCCGGTCACCTGGCGGCGCCCCAGGGTCTCGTTGATCCGCTCGGCCAGCTCGTACGCCGCGCGGACACCCTGCGCGATGAGCGGCAGCGGGCAGCCCTGGGAGCCCACGTGGGCGTGCAGCCGGTTCAGCCACGGCCTACCCGCGAACGCGTCGACGACGGCCTCGACGGCGCCGGGGTCGCGCAGCGGGATGCCGAACTTGGACGTCGCGGTGGCGGTGCTCATGGCGCCGATGGCTCCCGCGCCGACCTGCGGGTTGACGCGCAGCCCCACCGGGCCGGGTGCGGGGCGCCCGGCCAGGATGCGGTCGACGCGGGCGAGTTCCTGCCAGTTGTCCAGGTTGATCGCGATGCCGTGTCCGAGGGCGAGTTCCAGCTCCTCGACGGTCTTGGCCGGGCTGTCGAAGACCAGTTGGCCGTACGTGAACCCGGCGGCCAGCGCCTGCCGCAGTTCGCCGGGCGAGGCCACCTCGCAGCCCATGCCCGCCCGGGCGAGCAGCCGCAGCACGGGGACCAGGCCGCACGCCTTGGCCGCGAAGGTGTGCTGCACGGTGGCGGGCCCGGCGAACGCGCTGTGCAGGGACGCTGCCGCGTCCAGCACGCCGTCCACGTCGAGCAGGCCGATCACGGGGGACGCCGGCCCGATCAGCCCCTCGGCGACGGCGCCGCGCAGCGCCGCCTCGCGAGCCGTTCGCCGCCGCTCGGCCAGACCGGAAGTCACCTGGAACACACCTCGTTACCTGCGTCGGGAAGTCTCGAAGAGTCTCGGGACGTCTGCGTCGCGGCGCGTGCCGCACGCAACAGTCTCGACGTCGCGGTGGCGCACGTCTTCATCGCACGCGACCATGCCTGACCTGCTTGATTGTGCAGACAAACAGGTAAACGATCACGTGTGGGCCGTCAGGCGGTGCGGCGGGCGAGTCGCAGGCCGATGTCCGCCAGCAGCCTGCCGTCGGGGTCCGTGAGGTCCACGCCGAACAGTTCGCGTGCACGGCGCAGCCGGTAGCGCAGGGTGTTGGGGTGGATGTTGAGGCGTGCCGCGGCCGCCGTGGTGTCGCCGAAGGCCCGCAGGTAGGCGGCGGCCGACTCGCCGTACGCCGAGCCGTGCGCCCGGTCGTGGGCGACCATCGCGTGCACGGGCCCCCGCAGCTCGGGCCAGAGCGGCTCCACGTGGTCGAGTACGCGCAGCAGCCCCGCCATCGGCGCGACGTCGTCGTACACCGCCCAGGCCGGCGCCGACGGTACGTCCTCGGCGCGCTCCCGCAGTACCCGCACCACCAGCGCGGCGGTCTCCCGGGACGCGGGCAGCCCGGCCGGCCCGTCGGCCACCGAGCCGACGCCCGCGAAGACGACGGTGTGCGGCACCGAGCGCGCCGTCGCCACGAGCCTGCGCGCCCGTTCCGCGGCGGTGCCGGCGCCGCCCGGTATCAGGACGAACAGCCGCCGCCCCGAGCGAGCCGTCACACAGCCGGGACGGTAGGACGCGGCCTGGAGCGCCAGCACGTCGAGCACCCGCTGCTCGGCCGCGGCGGGCAGGGCCGCGGCGGGCAGGGCCGCGGCGGCGGCGTCCGAGGCGGCCGGGGCGTCGGGGGCCGCCGCGTCCCGCGTCCGCGTGTCGTGGGCCTCGACCACGGCGACCGTGTACGGCTGGTCCTGCGCGAGATCGAGGAGCCTCGCGGCCTGCTCGGCGTCCGCGCCCCCCGTCAGCACCGCACGCACCGCCTCCTCCCGCCGCCTCGCCGTCCGGCGTCCCCAGGCGTTGTGGTGCGCGAGGTGCGGCACGGCGGCCCGCGCGGCTGAGCGCAGCCCGGCCTCGGCGTACTCGGGGAGCGGGGCCTTGTCCGCCGCTGCCCAGATCGACCCGAAGATCTCGCCGCCGTGCCGCACCGCGATGGCCAGGCGCTCCGCGTACGGGCCCTCCGCGGGCCGCCGCACCACGCCGTCGGTGGACCACAGGGCGCGGAAGAACCCGCTCTCGCGCAGCTCGTCGACGCGCCAGCGCGGCACCTGCCGGCCCAGGATGGTGAGCCTGCGCATCGGGTCGGGCTCGTGCTCGACGCGCGAGTACGCAAGGACGCGCGACTGCGGGTCCTCGATGGTGACCGCGCCGCCGACCAGGTCGGCCACCGTGTTGGCGAGGCCCGGCAGGTCGCCGAGGCGCAGCCCGTCCCCCGCGTCCGAGCCGGACGGGGTGCACTGCAGGAGCGCGGTACGCAGCCGCGCGTGCACTTGCGTCCAGCTCGCGGACGGGGCACGCGTCAGCAGCGCGGTACGCCCCTTCCGCGCGGCGTCGGCGAGGGCCTGCGGCACCTCCTTCGTGCCGCATCGCATCACGACCGCCGTCGCACCGGCCCGGTCGGCGGCGCGCAGCACCTCGCGGGCGTCGGGCGAGCCGGCGTCGAGGCCGACGCCGAGCAGCACGAGGCCGGGCGCGGTCCAGGCGCCGTCGCGCGCGTCGCCCGGGTCGTGCAGCACGACATCGGCGACGGGCACGCCGGTGCCGCGCGGCGCCGCGGCCACGTCGAGCAGCCCGGCGCCTGCCAGCCGCAGGACCTGCGCCAGCGACGGCCCGGCGGCCGCGCCGTCCTGGTCCGGTTCGTGCGTGTTCATCCGCCCATGATGCCGCGTGCCTGTGACAGCGGCCCTTACCGCCCCTGTGCCTGGCGGCTCCGCCCCGCGCCTTGCCGTGCGGCGCGCGGCGCGCCATCCTGCTCGTCCCGGTCCCGTGCCGGTTTCGTACGGGTGTTCCGTGTCCGGCTTCACAGGCGCGGCGGCCGGGCAGGACACTGGCACGTCCCGGGGACACAGGACCACGCCCCGGGGACCGGACAGGCGGGCGAGGACGGACGGGTACGGGCGGGCGCCCGCCCGCGCAGGGGCGAATGCGGAGGGGGACGCGTATGCGGAGCAGCCATCGGGACGAGGCCGAGCGGCTGTTGGAGCGGGCGGTGGACGCGGAGGTGCGGCGCGCCGGCGCGGGGGGCGGCGTCGACGGGGCGGCGCTCCTGGCGCGTGCGCACGCGCAGTTCGACCAGATCACGGGGGCCGCCGCCGAGGAGTACGCCGGGTACACGGCGGCCCTCGACGCGCTGGAGGCCGGCGGTTCGCGGCTGACCGGCGGCCTCAGCAGGGGGACGGTGGCGACCCCTGCGCTCGTCACCGTCGTCGCGGCCGTCGCGGCGGCCTGCGCCGACGGCGCGTTCGGCACGGGCGTGGGAACGGCCGCCGGCACGGGCGCGGTCGTCGCCGTCGCGGGCGCGGCCACGACGGTCGCGCGGGTGACGGGCACGCACCGGCCCGCGCCCGGCCCGAGGATGGATCCCGAACGGGTCGAGCAGGCGCGGCTCGCGTGGCTGACGGCTCTCGACGTGCGGGGCATCCGGCCCTTCCTCGACCAGCAGCGCGTGATCGTCTCGTCCACGCGCCGCGAGACGCGCAAGCGCGCGGGCGTGATCTCGCAGCTGCGCGGCCAGGACCGCAGCGCGGCGGCGCGCAAGCGCACCGTGCTGCAGCAGTCGTTCGGCCATCTCCCCGACCCGGAGGGGCCGTTCGCGGGCCGCAGGCAGGACACGGCGCAGATCACCCAGTGGGTGCACGCGGCGCGCGCGTCGACGGATACGCGGCCGACCGTGGTGGTGCTGCACGGCGATCCCGGCTCGGGGCGCACGACGCTCGCGGTGCGTGCGACGCACGCGCTGCGCGACCAGTTCAGGGGCGCGTGCGTGGTGGACATGCGCGGCGGCGGTGGCGGGGGCCAGGCGCCGCTGTCGACGCGCGACGCGCTGCTGCACCTGCTGAACCGGCTGGGCGCGCCGCGCGAGCAGCTGCTTTTCCGGGAGACGCCGTCCCATGACCAGCAGGTCAAACGGTTGAGCCAGCTGTACAACGAGCACCTCACGGGGTTCCCCGTGACGATCGTGCTGGACGACGCGAGGGACGCCGAGCAGGTGCGCGCCCTCGTCCCCGAGCGCTCCGACAGCCTCGTCCTCGTCACATCGCGCGAACCGCTCGACCTGCCCGAGGACCTGGCGGCGTGGGTGCACCAGCTGCCCGTCGGCCCCCTCGACAGCGCGGGGGCCGAGGAGTTGCTCCGGGAGGCCGCGGCCGGGCCCGCCGAGGAGCCCTACGACGCGCAGGCGGTGGACCTCGTCGCGGAGCTGTGCGGCGGGCTGCCGCTCGCGCTGCGCATCGCGGGCTCGTCGCTCGGCGTGCGCTCCGCGCAGGCGCTCGCCGCCGACCTCGGCGCGTACGGTCCCGTCGCGCCGGTGGACCGCGCGCTGTGGCTGCGCTACACCGACCAGGACGAGCAGGCCCGCAGGCTGCTGCGGCGCCTCGCGCTCGCGGGCCGCGCCTCGCTCGGCGCGTCCGCCGCGGCCGCGCTGCTCGCGTCCGAGGAGCAGGAGGCGCAGGGTCTGCTGACGGCGCTCGCGGGTGCGGGCCTCATCGACCATGTGCGCGGCCGCCGTTACCGGCTCCACGACGAGGTGCGGGTGTTCGCGCTTGCACGGCTCCTCGACGAGGAGCCCGCCGAGGAGCGCACGGCCGCGCAGGAACGGCTCGTACGCGACTACAGCGAGCTCGCCGACACGGTGATCCGGCTGGTCGACGGCAACATGTCGACGCGCGCCGACCTGTTCCGCACCACGGCGGGCGCACACGGCTTCTCGTCGCCCGACGCGGCGCTGCGCTGGCTGGACGACGAGTCGAGCTTCATCACGGCCGCGCTGCGGCACGCGGAGGGCGTGGACCAGGACACGGTGCTCGGCCTGCTCGGCGCGCTGTGCGACTACTGCCTGCTGCGCGGCGACCTCTACCGGCTCGGCGAGATCAACGAGCTGGCGAACGCGGTGGGCCAGGGGCTGCTTGTGCGGTCCGTGCAGTGGCGTACGGGCATCGCGGCCAGGCAGCTCGGCGAGCTCGACAAGGCGCACACCACGCTCACATCCGTGGTGGAGCTGTACCACGAGGCGCGTCAGGTCGCGGGCGAGGCGCTGGCCCTGTGCTCGCTCGGCATCACGCTGCACCACCAGGGCAATCTGACGGGCGCGGCGGACAAGCTCGGGCAGGCACTCGCGCTCCAGGAGCCCGAGGCGCTCGCGGGCGACCGCGCGTGGACGCTGCACGCGCTGGCCGCCGTCGAGCGCGACCGCGGCCGTGTCGCCGAGGCGCGGTCCATGCTGACGACGGCGCTCGCACTGCACGAGGCGAACGGCTCGGTGCACGGCGAGGCGTGGGCGCACTTCCAGCTCGGCCAGGTGTGCCTGCGCACGAACGACCCGGCGCGCGCGGAGGACGAACTGCGCGAGGCCCTCGACCTGTACGGCTCGACGCGCGACGGGCGCGGCGAGGCGTGGGCGATGACGCAGCTGGCCCGCACGCGCCTCGTCGTGGGCGAGCCCGGTCAGGCGGCGGACGGCCTGCGGGAGGCGCTGACGCGCCACCGGGACAACGAGGACGCGCGCGGCGAGGCGTGGACGCTGTACTACCTCGGCCAGGCGCTTGAGGACGACGGCGACCGCGACCAGGCGGTACGCGAGTTGGAGCGCGCCCGGACGATGTTCTCGCGCATGCGGGACGTGTACGGGCTGGCCTGCGCCCGCCACCACTCGGGCCGCGTCACCCGCGACCAGCGGGCCGCCCGCACCGGCAACCTCCGCAACTCGGGCTTCGCCCGCCAGCTGCTCGTCGACGCACGCGCCGACTTCCGCCGCGCGGGCGACCCGTTCGGCGAGGCGTGGACGTGCGTGGAGCTGGCGATCATCGACGCGGGCAACAACCGGGCGGGTCAGGCGCTCGCGCTGTGCGACGAGGCGACGGAGCTGTTCGCCTCGTACGGCGACGAGCGCGGCGCCGACTGGTCGCGCTTCCTGCGCTGCACGCTGCTGCCGTACGCCTCGGCGGGCGGCACGGACGTGGGCGCGGCGGTCGCGGAGCAGGAACTCGCGGAGCTGGCGTCGTCGGGCCACGCGATGCGGGACCCGCGTCTCGACGACTGCGTGGAGGCGCTGTCGGTGATGCTGGCGCGCGGCGTGACGCTGGAGGACGGCTGGCAGGCCTGGAACCTCGGCATGGTCCCGAGCAGGCACGCGCAGGAGATCATGGGGGTGACGGCAGCACCGGCCCGCGGCTGACGCGGCCCCCGCATGGCATCGCCGAAAACGCCACGCCGGACCTGCGGCCCGGGCCCGCACTGTGAGCCGACCCACGGGGGCACGCGGCGCGGCGAGTGGCCGTCGGGCCGGGTCTCGGGTGGCCGGGGCGGTCGGCCCCTCCGGACCCGCGAACGCCACCACCGGGCCTGCGGCCCGGGCCCCGTGTGAGCCGGCCTACGGGGGCGCCCGGCCGACCCTGTCCCCGTGTGGCATCGCGGAAGAGCCACACCGGGCCTGCGGCCCGGGGGCCCTGAGAGCCGGCTCACAGGAGCGCGCGGCGCCGCGAGTGGCCGGTGGGCCGGGGCGGCGGGCCCGCCCCTCGGCGGCGGAGCCAGTACCTACCCGTGCAGCGATGGCCCGGGCACAACGGCCGGACCGGGCCGGACGCACATGACGGACGCCGCCTGTACCGCCGACCACCGCCAGAGGCGGGCGCCAAGCACGCGGCGCGGCGGACGGGCCGGCCCCGCCGCCGCGAGGCGCCGCGCATCCGGCGGTCTGTCGGTACCGGGCCGCACGACGTGAACTGTCCGCGCTGGACGTGCGGCATGGTGCCCGCCACCGGCGGCATGAGGCAGGACGCTGTCCCCGGCAGCGGGGCCGTCCACCCCGGACAGCACAGCATGGCCCCGCCGCGGGTCACGACGCGCAGGCGCCCCGTCGCGACGTCGGACGCGGCGCGACGCCCCCGCCACGGGGCCCGTGGCAGAGCCGGCCCGCGTCGGGGGCTACTCCTTGGGGTGTTCCCCGTCGTTCGCCGCCGCTTCCGTGCGCGTCGCCGTCGTCGACGGCTTCTCCGTGAAGTCGACCCGGGCCATGTGCCGGTTCATCGACTTCATGAGCTGCCAGACGCCGACCGCGAGCACCGCGAAGACGACGAATCCCAGCAGGCCCGGGGTCACCTTGTCCTGGTTGACCTCGGCGAGCGTGACCATGTTCGTCACTGCGTGAGTCGCATCCATGTCATGCATTGTCGCGGATGCCCGCGAAGAGGTCGTCCTCGGGGAGGGACGTATCGACGAGAGAGCGCGCGAGCTCGTACTCCTCGGTCGGCCAGACCTCCTTCTGGAGGTCGAGTGGGACGCGGAACCAGCCGCCGTCCGGGTCGATCTGCGTCGCGTGCGCGAGCAGCGCCTTGTCGCGGGTCTCGAAGTACTCCGCGCACGGCACATGCGTCGTCAGCGTGCGCTCCGGGCGGTTGCTGTCCTTCCACCGCTCAAGCCACTCCGCGTACGGGGACTCCATGCCGCGCGCAAGCAGCGCCTCGTGCAGCGCGAGCGTGCGCGCGCGGTTGAAGCCCTGGTTGTAGTAGAGCTTCTGCGGCTGCCAGGCCGGGCCGAACTCCGCCTCGGGGTACTTCTCCGTATCCGTCGCGTGCTCGAACGCCACCATGGTGATCTTGTGCGTCATGATGTGGTCGGGGTGCGGGTAGCCGCCGTTCTCGTCGTACGTCGTGACGACCTGCGGCCTGAACGAGCGGATCAGGCGGACGAGCCGGCCCGCCGCCTCGTCGACGTCGGCGAGGGCGAAGCAGCCCTGCGGGAGGGGCGGCAGCGGGTCGCCCTCGGGCAGCCCCGAGTCGACATAGCCGAGCCACTCCTGCTTGACGCCGAGGATCTCCCGGGCCTGGTCCATCTCCCTCTTGCGCACCTCGTGGATGTGCTCAAGGATCTCCGGGTCCCCCTGGAGCCTGGGGTTGAGGATGTCACCGCGCTCGCCTCCCGTGCACGTCACGACGACCACGTCCACCTCCTCGGAGACGTACTTGGCCATCGTGGCGGCGCCCTTGCTCGACTCGTCGTCGGGGTGGGCGTGAACGGCCATCAGTCGCAGCTGCTCAGTCAAGGCTCGATCCTCAGTGATTCGTCGCAAAGGGCGGCTTCTATAGTGACGGATACCGGGGGGCGATTATTCCGGCACCCGGCGACGCTCGCCGCGAGAGGACTGACCATGGCCCAGGCGCGTACGCAGGCCCCAGTGGGCCGCTACGGACGCTCGGCGGACGAGCGCGCGGACCGCAAGCTCAAGATCATCGGCGCCGTCGTCGGCGGCCTCGCGGTGATCGGCCTCGGCTACTACGGGTTCCACACGATCGCCGACCAGAGCGTATCGGGCCAGGTCGTCACGTACGAGAAGGTCAACTCCTCCGAGGTGCAGATCCACCTCCAGGTGAACAAGGGGAAGTCGACGACGGGCACCTGCACGGTCCGCGCCGTCGACGCCGACCACCAGGAGGTCGGCCGCAAGACGGTCCGCTACGACCAGTCGAAGTCGCAGATCGACCAGGTCATCTCGTTGCGCACGACCGGTGACGCGGTCGCGGCCGAGCTCGTCGGCTGCTCGGACGACTGACCGCGCACGGCGGCGCCGCGAGGATCTGCCCTCTCGGACGCACACGTCACGCCGCTGACCTGGGACGGCACAATCCTGGCGGCTTTTGTGCTCCCCCTTTCGCCACGGAATTGTTAGGCTCGTGGTTTCGCCCGACCGGGAAGGCCACATCCTTACTGGTAGGGCGATGCTTTGTATTTTCCCAGTACCTACGAGGAGCACCTGTGACCCAGACCAGCGACAACGTCACCTGGCTCACCCAGGAGGCGTACAACCAGCTGAAGGCCGAGCTGGAGTACCTGTCTGGTCCCGCGCGCACCGAGATCGCCAAGAAGATCGAGGCTGCGCGCGAGGAGGGGGACCTGCGCGAGAACGGCGGGTACCACGCGGCCAAGGAGGAGCAGGGCAAGCAGGAGCTCCGCGTGCGCCAGCTGACCCAGCTCCTCGAACACGCGAAGGTCGGCGAGGCGCCCGCGGACGACGGCGTGGTGGAGCCCGGCATGGTCGTCACGATCGCCTTCGACGGCGACGAGGACGACACCCTGACGTTCCTGATGGCGTCCCGCGAGTACGCGAGCGCCGACATCGAGACCTACTCGCCGCAGTCGCCGCTCGGCTCCGGGGTGAACGGCAAGAAGGTCGGCGACGACGCGGAGTACGAGCTGCCGAACGGCAAGAAGGCGACGGTGAAGATCCTCGCCGCCAAGCCGTACACCGGCTGACCGTCGTCAGCACCGCGTAGCGGCCGCGGGGCCGCCCAGGGGCGGGGCCGGAGGATTCTCCGGCCCCGCCCCTTCGCGTGCGAAAAGCGCCGCCGAACACGCCGCGCGGGAACCAATCCTCCGGCGGATCCAAGGCTGCGCACGTAAATCCCCATGCGGTGGTCAACCCGTACCGGGCAACGGCAAAGAAGTCTTCCGCGGGCTGGCGCAGGGCCGGGTACCGGGGAGTAGGTTCCCCCCGCATCCTGTCATGTCGCGCTCACACAGCGCACATCCCTGTATGTCATGTGCCTGACATGCATGACATGCACGCCCGGTTTCCCCACCTCCATGGAGGCAGTACCCATGCGTGAGTCACGCACGAGCGGGCGCAGACCCAGTCTGCGCAGGCTCGTCTCCGTCGCGATCCCGGCGCTCGGCCTCGCCGTCGCAGGCCTCGCCGCGGCACCGGTCGCAGGCGCCTCGCCCGCCACCACCGCGCACCAAACCTCCCCCTCGACCTCGCACGCGGCACAGAACGCCAAGGCCCTGACGGCCCCGGCGCGCCAGGCGGTCCACCCCACCGGCAAGGCCGGCGAGAAGGTGCCCACCCAGCGCCTGTGCGCCACCGCCGAGCCCGGTCACGCGTCCTGCCTCGCCCTGCGCCGCACCGACATCAAGCAGCACCTCGCCTCGGCGCTCGCCGCCGCGGCCGCCACCCCCTCCGGCCTCTCCCCGGCCAACCTGCACGACGCGTACAAGCTGCCCTCGACGGGCGGTTCCGGCATGACGGTCGCCCTGGTCGACGCGTACAACGACCCCAACGCCGCGTCCGACCTCGCGACGTACCGCTCCACGTACGGCCTGTCCTCGTGCACCAAGGCCAACGGCTGCTTCAAGCAGGTCAGCCAGACCGGCTCCACCACCAACCTCCCCACCAACGACTCGGGTTGGGCCGGCGAGGAGGCGCTGGACATCGACATGGTCAGCGCGGCGTGCCCGAACTGCCACATCATCCTGGTCGAGGCGGACTCCGCGAGCATGGCCGACCTCGGCACCGCGGAGAACGAGGCCGTCGCACTGGGCGCGCAGGCCGTCTCCAACAGCTACGGCGGGGGCGAGGACTCGTCCGACACGTCGAGCGACGCCGCCTACTTCGACCACCCGGGCGTCGCGATCACCGTCTCCGCGGGTGACTCCGCCTACGGCGCCGAGTACCCGGCGACCTCGCAGTACGTGACCGCCGTCGGCGGCACCGCGCTCAACAGCGCCTCCAACTCACGCGGCTGGTCGGAGTCGGTGTGGCACACCAACTCCACCGAGGGCACGGGATCCGGCTGCTCCGCGTACGACCCCAAGCCCAGCTGGCAGACCGACAGCGGCTGCTCGAAGCGCATGGAGGCCGACGTCTCGGCGGTCGCCGACCCGGCCACGGGCGTCGCGGTCTACGACACCTACGGCGGCTCCGGCTGGGGCGTCTACGGCGGCACCAGCGCCTCGTCCCCGCTCATCGCCGGCGTCTACGCGCTCGCGGGCAACCCGGGCGGCAGCGACTACCCGGCGAAGTACCCGTACGCCCACACCGGCAACCTGTTCGACGTCACCAGCGGCAACAACGGCTCCTGCTCCACGTCGTACTTCTGCACCGCGCGCACCGGCTACGACGGGCCGACCGGCTGGGGCACCCCCAACGGCACCGCCGCCTTCACCGCCGGATCCTCCACCGGCAACACGGTGAGCGTCACCGACCCCGGCAACCAGTCCACCACGACCGGCGGCTCCGTCAGCCTGCAGATACGCGCGACCGACAGCTCGGGTGCCGCGCTGACCTACACGGCCGCGGGCCTGCCCACCGGCCTGTCCATCAACAGCTCCAGCGGCCTCGTCTCGGGCACGGCGTCCACCGCGGGCACGTACCAGGTGACCGTCACCGCCAAGGACTCCACCGGCGCCACCGGCTCGACGTCCTTCACCTGGACGGTCGGCAGCTCCCAGGGCTGCTCCACGCAGCAGCTGCTCGCCAACCCGGGGTTCGAGTCGGGCAACACCGGCTGGAACGCGTCCAGCGGCGTCATCACCACGCAGAGCGGTGAGCCCGCGCACAGCGGCTCCTACAAGGCGTGGCTGGACGGCTACGGCACCTCGCACACCGACAACGTGTCCCAGTCGGTGACGATCCCGGCGGGCTGCTCGGCCGAGCTCACCTTCTACCTGCACATCGACACCAACGAGTCCACCTCGGGCGCGGCGTACGACAACCTGAAGGTGACCGCGGGCTCGAAGACCCTGGCGACGTACTCGAACCTGAACGCGAACTCCGGCTACAGCAAGAAGTCGTTCGACCTGTCCTCGCTGGCGGGCCAGACGGTCACGCTGAAGTTCACCGGCGTCGAGGACGTCTCGCTGTACACCAGCTTCGTCGTGGACGACACGGCCCTGACGATCAGCTGAGTACCGGCACCCAAAAACGGGTCCCGCACGCGGAGAACGTCCGCGTGCGGGACCCTTCCCGCCTTGCCGGCGGATGTCAGACGACCGGCTCCCGCACGGCGGCGGGCTTGGCGGCGAGCAGCGCGGTGATCTCCTCGGCGAGGTGCGGGCCCAGCTCGCCCCAGCCGTCCTTGTAGCCGTAGGCGGCGGCCAGGGTGCGGGCGTCGTAGTCGCCGTTGAGTATCTCGATGTCGGTGGCCGTGATCAGCGACGGGTGGGCGACGCCGACCGCCGACGACAGCTTCGTCAGCTCCTTGCGCAGGGTGCGCAGGTACGTGGCGGTCCTCGTCGACTTCGATGCCGGGTCGACGCCGCGGGCGAGCCACTGGTTCTGCGTGGCGACGCCGGTCGGGCACTTGTCGGTGTGGCACTTCTGCGACTGGATGCAGCCGATCGACAGCATCGCCTCACGCGCCACGTTGATCATGTCGGCGCCCAGGGCGAACGCGACCGCCGCGTTCTCGGGCAGCCCCAGCTTGCCCGACCCGATGAACACGACATCATCGGTCAGCCCCAGCTCGGCGAAGGTGCCGTACACGCGGGAGAAGCCCATCCGGAACGGCAGCGACACCGAGTCCGCGAACGTCAGCGGCGCGGCACCGGTGCCGCCCTCACCGCCGTCGACGGTGATGAAGTCGACACCCCGGTCGCCGCGCGCCATCAGCTTGGCCAGC
This sequence comes from Streptomyces sp. NRRL F-5126, assembly GCF_000721265.1. Classification (GTDB taxonomy): domain Bacteria; phylum Actinomycetota; class Actinomycetes; order Streptomycetales; family Streptomycetaceae; genus Streptomyces. Next base: position 223,144 of record NZ_JOFZ01000006.1, read on the forward strand.
TCGCGCCAGAAGCCCATCTCCCCCACCGCGCTCTTGATCCCGACCGGCAGACCGGTCTCGGCGGCGAGCAGCTCGACGAAATCGAGCATCGAGTCGACGTCGCCGAACGCGGTGTGCCGCGACGGGGACGCGCAGTCCTGGCCGACCGGGATGCCGCGGATGTCCGCGATCTCCTGGGTCACCTTCGCGCCGGGCAGCATCCCGCCGAGACCCGGCTTGGCACCCTGCGAGAGCTTGATCTCCAGCGCCTTGACCGGGGCGCTCGCGACCACGGCCTTGAGCTTGTCGAGGTTGAAGCTGCCGTCCTCGTTGCGGCAGCCGAAGTACGCCGTGCCGATCTGCAGGATGAGGTCGCCGCCGTTGCGGTGGTACGGCGAGAGCCCGCCCTCGCCGGTGTTGTGCATGGCGCCCGCCTGCTCGGCGCCCTTGTTGAGGGCCGTGATCGCCGCCCCCGACAGCGACCCGAAGCTCATCGCCGAGATGTTGACCACACTGGCCGGCCGGAACGCCTTGGCACGTCCGCGCGGCCCGCCGAGCACCTTCGCGCAGGGCAGCGGGGCCTGCGGGTCGTGCGGCCCCTGGGCCTCGGACAGCGCCTCGGCGAACGTGCGCTGCTTCAGGTACGCGTGGCCCTGCATGTGCTCGACGTCGTTGTCGGTGCCGAACCCGAAGTAGTTGTTCTCCGACTTCGCCGACGCGTAGATCCAGGACCGCTGGTCGCGGGTGAAGGGGCGCTCCTCGTCGTTGGAGGTCACGATGTACTGCCGCAGCTCGGGGCCGATCGTCTCCAGCAGATACCGGGCGTGCCCGATCAGCGGGAACGTCCGGAGCAGCGCGTGCTTCTTCTGGACGAGATCGCGTGCGACCACCACCGCCAATGCGGCCGCGGCGGCCACGCCTATGCTCCGGACGCGCATGAACGCTCCTTTCCTCGGGTGCGCGACGCCACCGCCCACGCGGTGGACGCCGCCGTGTCAAGTCGAACGGCGGCCGCGCCCGGGCAGGCGTCGATGACCGCCGAAGAGGCCCAAAGGGTACCGTTCCGCCCTGACAGGGCGGGGGGCCGGTCCTCCGGCTTGACTTGGAGCGCGCTCCAATTCCTAGCGTCGGAGGCGTTCGTCAGCCCCCGAGGTACCGCCCGGTCCGCCGGGCAGGAGGAGTATCCGCGCATGATCACCCGAACCACGCTCGGCCCGCCCGGTCTCGCCGTCAGCGCGATGGGCCTGGGGTGCATGGGGATGAGCGAGAGCTACGGCGCCGCCGACTGGGACGGCGGCCTGGCCACCATCGGCCGGGCCCTTGATCTTGGCATCACGTTCCTGGACACCGCCGACGCCTACGGCACCGGGCACAACGAGGTGCTGGTGGGCCGGGCCGTCCACGGCCGCCGGGACCAGGTGCAGCTGGCCACCAAGTTCGGCATCGACCGCAGCGCAGGTGACCGGGCACGCCGCATCCGCGGTGCCCGGGACTACGTGCTGCGCTCCTGCGACGCCTCGCTGCTGCGGCTCGGCGTCGAGGTGATCGACCTGTACTACGCCCACCGCCCGCCCCAGGACGTGGAGATCGAGGAGACCGTGGGGGCGATGGCCGAGTTGGTCGAGGCGGGTAAGGTTCGCCATCTGGGCCTGTCCGAGGTCGACGGCGAGCTGCTGCGCCGGGCGCACGCGGTGCACCCGATCACGGCGGTGCAGAGCGAGTACTCGCTGTGGACCCGCGACGTCGAGGCGGTCACCCCGGTGATGGCCGAGCTGGGCGTCGGCCTCGTGCCGTACTCGCCGCTGGGGCGGGGGTTCCTGACCGGCACCCTGGACCGCTCCGCACTGGGCGAGAAGGACTTCAGGCGCACCAACCCGCGCTTCGCCGGCGAGGCGGGCGAGGCCAACGAGAAGATCGCGCGGACCGTGCGCGAGGTGGCCGACCGGCTGGATGCCACCCCGGCCCAGGTGGCGCTGGCCTGGGTGTACGCGCAGGCCGAGCGGCTCGGGGTGGCGTTGGCGGCCATTCCGGGCACCCGCAGCCCGGCCCGGCTCGAGCAGAACGCGGCCGCGCTGGAGCTCACCCTGGACGCCGAGGCGCTGGCCGCACTGGATCCGCTGAGCGACCAGGTGAGGGGCGAGCGCTACGCCCCCGCGCACACCGCCGAGGTCGCTCGGGGTTAGCCCGGTGACTCGCCGGTCACGACCAGCCTGCTGCGAGCGCGGGCCCGGGTTGGCGGGACGTCCTCGTCCCCGTCAGGCCCGGGCCCGCCGGAGCCAGGGGGAGCCACGGCGGGGCCGGTTGATCATTTGCGACTGACCTTCACTTCGTCACACACGGCACGAATGGATCGAATCGCAGTGATCATCTTCTGGGCAAGTGTCGGAACTTGGTCGAAGAGATGTCCCACCAGCGTGAAACCCCCAACGATTGCCGCTGTTCCGACAGTCACCCAACCCGCCAACTCCATATAGCTCCTTCCCACAGAGACCGACGCAGACCCGAGTGGCCCGCCCCTGAAGGGCCCCTCGCGGTTACGCCTGCCAAGCCGATCTCTTGTGGTACGAACTACTGTCATTCGCGGACGAGTTGAGTTTACCGCCCCGTGACTGCCCGGTTGGTGGCCAACTGGGTGTCGTCGGCCTCCCGAGCGCCGCGAGACGCGTCCCCATCGCTGAGAGCGACCGCCGCGTCGGCGGACCGCAGGATGCCGGGCAGGGCCTTCGCCACACTGTCGTAGCGGTCCGTGCGGTACGGGGCGTGCTGATCATCAATGTCACGCTGAATGGCGGTCAGGTCCCGTGCCTCGGCAGGCTCCGCGAGCACGGCGGACAGACCGGCCGGAGGCATGAGTGCGCGTCGCAGCGCCATCAGCTTGGGGCCGTCGCCCTCGGGCTCCGGCGTGGGGGCCGGCACCCCGGACGCGAACAGGCTCGATGTCGTGGTGCCGAGGGCTCGGGCCAGCGTGTGGATCGTCTCCACGGAGACGCTTCCGCCCTGCTCCACCTTGCGGATGGTGCTGAGTGAGAGGCTGGCATCCTCGGCGAGTTGTTCCTGAGTCAATCCCGCCGCCCGGGCAAACGGGGAGGATGTCCGCACGGCGGGCGGAACGCGCGGAACCCCCACCCGCATGAGGTGGGGGTTCACACCCATCAGCCCGCCGCACGGCGGTACTTGCGTACCGCCAGCGTGCGGAAGACCGCGATGATCAGCGCCGACCAGATCAGCGACGCCCACACCGGGTGCTCCATGGGCCACGCCGTGGACGCCGAGACGCCCGGGTTGCCGAAGAGTTCGCGGCTCGCCTGGACCGTCGCGCTGAACGGGTTCCACTCCGCGATGGGCTGCAGCCAGCCCGGCATCCTGCTGGAGTCCACGAACGCGTTGGAGATGAACGTGACGGGGAAGAGCCAGATCAGCCCGCCGGACGTGGCCGCCTCGGGCGTGCGGACGGACAGGCCGATCAGGGCGCCGATCCACGAGAACGCGTAGCCGAGCAGGAGCAGCAGCCCGAACGCGGCGAACATCTTGCCGACACCCTCGTGGATCCGCCAGCCGACCAGGACGGCCACGATCGCGAGGACCACGACCGTCAGCGCGGTCTGCACGAGGTCCGCGAGCGTGCGGCCCGTGAGGACCGCGCCGCGCGCCATGGGCAGTGACCTGAAGCGGTCGACCAGGCCCTTGTGCATGTCGTCCGCGATGCCGGCTCCCGCGCCCGCCGTGGCGAACGTGACCGTCTGCGCGAAGATGCCGGCCATCAGGAAGTTGCGGTAGACGCTCGGGTCGGTGGTGCCGCCCACCGTGAGCGAGCCACCGAAGACGTAGCTGAACAGCACCACGAACATGATGGGCTGGAACAGGCCGAAAAGAATGACCTCAGGGATCCTGGTCATGCGGATCAGGTTCCTGCGGGCGACGACGAGCGAGTCGCGCACGGAGCCCGCTACGCCGCCGCGCGCGGGCGGCATCCGGCGGGCGCTGGTGATGGTCGTCATGTCGTCTTCCCCTTGCCGCGGGCGGCCGAGCGGGCCCTGTCGCCGTCTTCGCCGCTTTCTTCGCCGGTCTCCTCCGCGACGTGCCCCGTCAGGGAGATGAACACGTCGTCCAGGGTGGGCCTGCGCAGGCCGATGTCGTCGATCTCGATGCCGCGCGCGTCCAGTTCCCTGATCACCTCGGCGAGCAGCTTGGCGCCGCCGGTGACGGGGATGGTGAGCTTGCGGGTGTGTTCCGAGACGGTCACCGCGGCGTCGCCCGACACGTTGCCCGCCTTGCCGAAGCCGGCGAGCACGGTGCGCGCGGTGGCGATGTGGTCGCGTTCGTGGACGACGACCTCGACGCGCTCGCCGCCCGTGCGCGCCTTCAACTCGTCGGCCGTGCCCCGCTCGATGACCCTGCCGCGGTCGACGACGGCGATGTCGTGGGCGAGGTGGTCGGCCTCCTCCAGGTACTGCGTGGTCAGCAGCAGCGTGGTGCCGCCTGCCACCAGCTCCTGGATGATCGACCACAGCTGCTGGCGGTTGCGCGGGTCGAGGCCTGTGGTGGGCTCGTCCATGAACATGACGGGCGGCGAGACGACGAGCGCGGCGGCGAGGTCGAGCCTGCGCCGCATGCCGCCCGAGTACGTCTTCGTCGTGCGGTCACCCGCGTCCGCGAGGTGGAAGCGTTCGAGCAGTTCGTCGGCGCGGGCCTTGGCCTCGCGCGCGCCCATCTGGTAGAGCTGCCCGACCATCCTGAGGTTCTCCCGGCCGGTGAGGTACTCGTCCACCGCCGCGAACTGGCCGGACAGGCCGATGGAACGTCGCACGTCGTTGGGGCGCTTGAGGACGTCGATGCCGGCGACGACCGCGCGGCCGCTGTCCGGGCGCAGCAGGGTCGTCAGCACGCGCACCGCGGTCGTCTTGCCCGCGCCGTTGGGCCCGAGCAGGCCGAGCACGGTTCCTTCTGGGACGTCGAGGTCCACGCCGTCCAGAGCCCGTACGTCGCCGAAGGTCTTGACGAGACCCTCGGCATAGATGGCGCCTGGCATAAGGGTTTCTCCTGTAGTCGTGTGGCCGGAGCCGATGGAGAAGGCACAGTAACGCGATACATCGCGATACACAATCACTCGAACGAGATGCGATGAGGTCGCGTTCGCGTTCCACGGTCCGCTTCTTTCGAGGGGCAGACGAGGAACGGCGCCGCGACTCATCGGCGCGGAGCCGAATCGCCCACGGCTCCGGGCGGCGGACGGTGGACGACGGGTGCCGCGCCGTGGGGCGTTCGGGTGGGCGCCGCACGTGAACGCCTCGTTCCGCGTACCCTTGACCACCACCAACCCGACCCTCACGAGAGAGCCCCGGCCATGCCCCCTATTCAGGACATGACTTCAGCTGCGTCGGTCTCCCAGGACGCGGAGGGTACCCAGGGTCACAAGGATTCCAGGGAACCCCGGGAGACGGCATCTGATTTCCCGCACGGCGCCGGTCTCCTCGACGCCCTCCAGCACCAGGTCGCCATCTTCGCCCGGCGCGCCGAGCAGACCAGGCTCGGCGGGGTGGGCCAGGTGCGCAACACGATGGACCGGGCGGCGTACCTGCTGCTCAACCGGCTCGACCTGGAGGGCCCGATGGGCGTCAAGGCGCTCGCCGCGGGGATGGGCATCGACTCGTCCACCGTGACGCGCCAGGTCGCGCCGCTGGTGGAGAGCGGCCTGGTCAAGCGCGCGTCGCATCCGGAGGACGGGCGCGCCGTCGTCCTCGAACTGTCGGAGGGCGGGCACGCGCGGCTTGACGAGGTGCGGCACTCCAGGCGGTGCCTGATGGAGCGTGTGACGGACGGCTGGACGGAGGACGAGCGGGTGTCCTTCACGGCCCTGCTCACCCGGTTCAACCAGGCGCTGCCCGCAGCCAAGAACCCCGGGCCGCCGGAAGAGGCGCCGCCCGCCTCTTGACCGCCGGGCAGCGCCGGGCCTCATATGAAGCGTGCGGCAACGGCGGGCTGACGAGGAGCGCCGCCGCGCCCAGGAGTTCGAGTCCTTCGTCGCGGGCGCGGCGGGCAGGCTGCTGCACGTGGCCGTGCTGCTCACGGGCGAGCCGCCGGGGGATTCGCCGCGCGCGCTGCGCCTGTTGACGGCCGCGCTGGCCGCTACGTACGCGGACTGGCACCGGTTGCGCGGCGAGGATCCGTACGACAGGGCACGCCAGGAACTCGCGACGGGGTACGCGCGCTCGGCCGCCTGGCGGATGGGGCGTACGCGGGACGGCGTACTCGGCCCGCTCTCGCGCCAGGAGCGGCTGACGCTGGTGCTGCGCCTGTACGAGGGTGCCGACGAGGAGCGCACGGCGGCGCTGATGGGGCTGCCGGTGGAGCGCGTCAGGGCGCTGTGCGCGCGGGGCGTCGGGACGATGCGCGCACGGGAGCACGCGGGGCGCGCCGCACGCGCCGCGGCCACGGGGCGCCGGGGCCCGGCGGCGGGGCCGGCCTCGGGGCCGGCGGTCGCGCCGTGACCCCGAAGGAGGACCGCGTCCGGCGGATGATGGACACACCCCACCCGCCGGTGCCGCCCGACCTGGCCCGCCGGGCCTCGACGCGAGGCGCCCGTATCGATTACCGAAGACGAGTGACACGGCGTGTCGCGCTGTTGACGTTGCTCGCGGCCGTCACAGCGCTGCTGACGTGGCTGGCCGTCGCGGGCCCCTGGCCGCAGCAGGCTCCCTCGGTCATCGCGCCGCCGCCACGCCTGCTGTGACGGCGTGTGCGCGCCGTCCGCGTGCGGCACGCACCCGCGGGGGTCCGGGCCCCGGGCTCTCGACAGGCCGGCCGGACCCGCGCGCCGAGGCCCGCGGACCCCGGACCCGCAGGCGCCCGCGCGCCCCGGGCGCCGGGCATGTGGGGCCTGTCGGGCACGTGGGGTGAAACTCGCACACACCGCCCCCGGGTGGGGGTCCTCCGGGCCTGACCGGGGCGCCCGACACCCTGCGCCGGAGCGCGGGCGTCGCAAGCACGCTCGGCTTCCCGGCAGGGCCGGGTCGCCGGGCCCCGGGTGATCGACGTGGGCCGGGGGCACCCGTCCGCCCTGGTGCGGGCCCGGCAGGCGCCGAGCCCGCACCCGGCGTCAGTCGCGTGCCAGGGCCTGCTTCAGGTCCTCGAGCAGGTCGTCGCCCGACTCGATGCCCACCGAGAGGCGCACCAGGTCCGACGGGACTTCGAGGGGTGAGCCCGCCGCCGAGGCGTGGGTCATGCGGCCGGGGTGCTCGATGAGCGACTCGACGCCGCCGAGCGACTCGCCGAGCGTGAACAGCCGGGCGCGGTCGCAGACCGCCACGGCCGCCGCCTCGCCGTCGGCGACACGGAACGACACCATCCCGCCGAACGCCTTCATATGCTTGGCCGCGACCTCGTGTCCCGGGTGGTCGGGCAGGCCCGGGTAGAGCACGTGCGAGACGCGGGGGTGGTGCGTGAGCATGTCGGCGATCCTGGCGGCGTTCTCGCAGTGGCGGTCCATCCGCACGGCGAGCGTCTTCACGCCGCGCAGCACCAGCCAGGCGTCGAACGGTCCAGCGATGGCGCCCATCGCGTTCTGGTGGAAGGCCAGTTCGTCGCCGAGGCCGGCGTCGGCGACGATCAGCGCGCCGCCCACGACGTCCGAGTGCCCGCCCATGTACTTGGTCGTGGAGTGCACGACGACGTCGGCACCGAGCGCGAGCGGCTGCTGCAGGTAGGGGCTGGCGAACGTGTTGTCCACGACCAGCCTGACGCCGGCCGAGCGCGCGACGCCCGAGAGCGCCGCGATGTCGCTGATGCCGAGCAGCGGGTTGGAGGGCGTCTCGACCCAGATCGCCTTGGTGCGCGGGGTCAGCGCCGCACGCACCGCCTCGGCGTCCGAGCTGTTCGCGACGGACCACTCCACGCCCCACCGGGAGGCGACCTTCGCGAAGAGGCGGAACGTGCCGCCGTACGCGTCGTTCGGGATCACGACGTGGTCGCCGGGCGACAGCAGGGTGCGCAGCAGGCAGTCCTCGGCCGCCAGGCCGGACGCGAACGCGAGGGCGCGGGTGCCGCCCTCGATGGCCGCGAGGTTCTCCTCCAGCGCGCTGCGGGTCGGGTTGGCGCTGCGGCTGTACTCGTAGCCGCCGCGCAGCCCGCCCACGCCGTCCTGCTTGTAGGTGGACACCTGGTAGATCGGGGGGACGACCGCCCCTGTCGCCGGGTCGGCGGTGTTGCCCGCGTGGATGGCGCGGGTCTCGAAGTGGAACGTGTCGCCGGTGTGCTCGTGGGTCATGGGGCCCGAGCGTAGCCGGGATACGGGCGGCGCCGGTCGCGTGGCGTCTCCGCGACAATGGCCGTATGGACGTTCTCTGGTTCGTGTTCGCGTTCGTCCTCCTGGCCGCCCCCGTGGGCCTGCTCATGCGTCTGCGGCGGGTCGCTGCCTCGGAGGCCGTGCGCGGGTCGGTCGAGTCGGCGGATCCGGAAGCGTACGGGTTCGTGCCGCGCGAGGAGCTCGACGTGCGGTTGCCGGGCCCCGACGAGGACCTGCTGCACGTGATCGACGTCGTCCAGGGCACGCGGCGGTGGCAGCCCGCGGCGCGGCTGCTGGCCGGGACGCCGGAGCGCGGTGAGGCGCGCTGGCAGCGCGTCCAGGGGTTCGCGGGCGCGGCCTGCCTGGAGCTCACGGCGCGGCCGGGGCGCGGGGCGGGCGCCGACTGGCTGCGCGAATGGCGGGCGGATGCGCCGGACGACGCGGGTGCGGCGGAGGTCTTCGCGGAGTTCCTCGTGCAGCAGGCGTGGCGCACGGCCCGGCCGGGGACGGACGAGTTCCGGATCATCCTGGAGGAGGCGCGCACGGTGAGCGAGGAGGCGGCGATGCTCGCGCCGCGCGACCCGGTGCCGTACATGATCGAGCTGGCGGTGGCTCGCGGCCTCGGCTACGGGAGGGAGCGGTTCGAGCGGCTGTGGGCCGAGGTCGTGGACCGGGCGCCTGCGCACATGGGCGCGCACCTGGCGGCGCTGCGCTACTTCACCGCCCGGTGGCACGGCTCCCGCAAGGACGCGGTCGCCTTCGCGACGGCGGCAGCGGCCCGCGCGCCGCGTGGCTCGCTGCTCGCGGCGCTGCCGCTGTTCGCGGTGTACGAGCACCTGCCGCGGCCCGGTCTCGGGCGGAGCCGGTACCGGGGTGAGGCCGTGAGGCGCGCGGTGGCGGGGGCCGTGTTCGCGGTGCGCGAGGCGGCGGCGGACGACCCGGTGGTGCCGCACGTGCGGCACCTGCTGGTGCTCTTCCTCGTACGCATGTCGCGGTGGCGCGAGGCGATGGAGCAGCTGCTGCTCGTGGACGGGCACGTGGGTGCGGTGCCCTGGACGTACGCACGGGACCCGGCGGCCGCGTACGCCGCACACCGGGCGAGAGCGGTCGCCGGGTACGAGGCGAGCGGCGGCAGCCCGGCGACGCTGCGGGGGTGACGCCGCCGGCGTAGCGGCGTACGCGCCGCGGGAGCGCACACTGAAGGGAGCGACCGAAGCGCCCGCCGACCGATTGGAACCCCGTGTCACGCGTCATCCTGGTGATCCTCGTAGGGATCTGCATCTACTTCTGGTTCAGGTCGCGGCGCGGCGCGGACCGCATGATCAAGACGATGACCGGCCCCGAGGCCGCCTCGTCCCAGGACGCCGTGGTCCCCTCGGAGCGCTCGGCGGAGCTGGGTCTGCTGCCCGCGCAGAAGCAGGACAGCCGGTACGCGGCCGCCCCCGGGCCCGAGGCGGCGCGCGCGCTCGCCGCGGCCGAGGCGGGCGAGTGGGAGCCCGCGGCCGAGCTGCTCGCGACGGCGGCCGGGAGCAAGGACTGGGAGCGGCGCGCCCTGTGGACCGACCTGCTCGGCGCGGCGGCGGCCGGCAGCGCGGCGCCGGACGGCACGGCGCCGGCCGGCACGGCGCCGCTCGGCACGGCGCCGGCCTGGCTCGCCGCGTGGGAGAAGGCGCGTGAGGGCGACGCGGGCGCGGCGCTCGTCCGGGCCGCGGCGGAGGGCCCCGGTGCGGCGAGGACGGCCGCGCTGCGGCGCGCCAAGGAGGCCGACCCCGCGGACCCCACGCCGTACGTGGTGGAGATGGGCGGCGCGGTGGCGGCCGGGGTGGAGCACGCGGAGCTGAGCGGGATCTTCCGCGAGGCGATCACCCGCGCGCCGTACCTGTACGCGGCGCACGCGGCGGCGCTGCGGTACTGGCTGCCGAAGGGCAGGGGGTCGGCGCCGCTGGCGGAGGAGTTCGCCGCGGACGCGGCGGCCGGAGCGCCGCTCGGGTCGCTGATGACGGCGTTCCCGCTGATCGCGTGGTTCGAGGAGCACCTGGAGTCGACACGCGATCCGGAGGAGTACCGCACGGCGGAGCTGACCGGCCGGATCGACCGCGCCCTGATGGACGCCGCCGCGGCGCCCGCCGACCACCCGCGCCTGCCGGAACTGCGTCACCTGCTCGCGTACTTCCTCTACAAGCAGGACAGGTTCGACGCCGCGCTCGAGCAGTTCCGGCACATAGACGGGTATGTGAACGCGCTGCCGTGGAGCTACTACACGCGACAGGACCTGTACATGCGGGCGCGAGAGACGACGGTGCGCAACGCGGCCTGACCTCCGAGCCCGGGCTCAGACCTTCATCTCGAACAGGCCCGCGGGCCGTTCGCGCCGGTAGCCGAGCGACTCGTTGACGGCGAGCATCGCGCCGTTCCCGTCCGCGACCGACGTCACGATCTCGCGCACTTGCGGGTGCTCGTCGTGCAGCACGTCAAGCAGGTGGCGCTTGACCGCGCGACCCACGCCCCGGCCGCGGTGTCCCGGCAGGACGACCGTGTCGCCGGTGGCCGCGCGCGTGTCGTGGGGCGTGTGCAGCACGGCCTCGGTGTACGCGACGACGGCGCCGTCCGTCGACACGCTGGTGTCGAGAGCGGCAGTGGTCACCAGCAGCCCGCCACGTTCCCCCACCAGCCGGGCGGCCGCGCGCACCCGCGGCTCGTCCCAGTGCGGCGGCCGAGCCGCCAGGTCGCCGCTCGGCGCGTCCACGAGCGCGTTGTGCGCCTCGGCGAGGCTGCCGGCCAGCGCGCCGGGCGCGACGCCCGTCCAGTGCGCGAAGCGCAGCCCGTCCGGCAGCGGCAGGCGGCGCGTGCTCGCACGCGCCTGCTCCACCCGCTGGACGTACCGGGTGAGCGGCAGCATCTTCACGAACCCCAGGCTGTCCACGAACGCCTCGCCCGCTCCGCCGAGTTCGAGGCGTGTGGAGACCGACGTGCGGCCCTCGGCGGCGAGCCGCTCGCGTATCGCGCCCCACAGCAGCGCGCCGACGCCCCTGCGCCTCGCCCCGGGGTCCACCACGAGTTTGTGAAGATAGGCCGCATGCTGGTTGGGCGGCTCCGTCCACAGCAGGAGCGAGGCCACGCCCTCGTACCTGCCGTCCTCCGCCACCGCCGCCAGGTGCACCTCGCGGCCGTTGAACGGCGGCACGCGCAGCTTCCCCGCCGTCTCGGAGCGGTTCGGCTCCGGGACGGCGGCCGGCAGGTCCCGCACGTGCGCGGCGCTGACGACCGCGTGCCAAGCGTCGATCTCGGCGTCCGATGGCGGCTGTGCCAGTGTGATCAGCATGTGGAGAACCTACGCGTACGAGGGTGGCGACGCCCCTGACTTACGGAGACGTCCTGACGACGGCCAGGACACGGGCCGGCGGTGACAGTCGGTGGAACCGAGCGGTGCTGGTCAGGCGGTGCTGGTCAGGCCGGAGCGTTCGAGGTGACCGTGACCCGTCCCTTGCGGATCGTGGCCAGCCTCGGTGCGCGGCGGGCGATGGTGCTGTCGTGAGTGACCATGATGAAGGTCAGGCCGCGCTCTTTCCAGAGTCCCTCCAAGAGTTCCATGATCTCGTCGCGCATCGACTCGTCGAGATTTCCGGTCGGTTCGTCCGCGAGGAGCACCTTCGGCTCCTTCACGAGGGCGCGGGCGATGGCCACGCGCTGCTGCTGCCCGCCTGACAGCTCGCTCGGCACGTGCCCGAGCCGCTCGCCGAGCCCCACCGACTCCAGCGCCTGCGCCGCCCGTTCCCGGCGCGCCGCGCCCTTGACGCCGAGCGGGACGAGCGCGGTCTCGACGTTCTCCTGGGCGGTGAGCGTGGGGATGAGGTTGAAGCTCTGGAACACGAAGCCGATGGTCTCGGCCCTGACGCGGGTCAGCCGCGCCTCGGACAGCTTGCCGAGGTCGGTGCCGTCCAGCTCGACGGTGCCTTCCGTGGGGCGGTCGAGGGCGCCGAGCATCTGCAGGAGCGTCGACTTCCCGCCGCCGGTGGGGCCCTGGATGACGAGTCTGTCGCCGTCGGCGATGGACAGGTCGACGCCGGCGAGCGCCTGAACGGTCTGCTTGCCGCGCTGGTAGCGCTTGGTGACTGCGGTGAGCTGGTACATGAGGTGACTCCTGCGGGACGAGTGGGGTGAGGCGAAGACGGGAGTGCCGGCCCCGGTACGGGCTCCGCGGGTACGCGGAACCCGCACCGGCACGTGCGTGGGAGCGGCCACCGGGTGCGGCGCGCCGGCTCCCTGACGGGGGTCCGGCTCCCGAGCCGGGCGGCCGGCTCCCGGCCGGGGGATGCGCCAGATCCCTAGGCGGGGTCCGGCTCCCGAGGCCGGGTGCGCCGGATCCCCTGGCGGGGGTCCGACTCCCGGGCCGGGCATGCACCGGCTCCCGACGGGGTCCGACTCCGAAGCCGGGGTCCGACTCCCGGCCCGGGAATACGCCGGCTCCCGAGGCGGGGTCCAGCTCCCCGGCCAGGTGCCCCGGATCCCTGGCGGGGGTCCGACTCCCGGGGCGGGCATGCGCCGGATCCCGAGGCGGGGGGCTGCGCCGGATCCTGACAGGGTCCAGCTCCCGAGGCGAGGGTCCAGCTCCCCGGCCGGGGTGCGCCGAATCCCGAGGCGGGGCCAGCTTCCCAGCCGGGTGTGCCAGATCCCTGACCGGGTCCGACTCCCGAAGCCGGATGCGCCGGATCCCTGGCGGGGGTCCGACTCCCGGGGCGGGATGCGCCAGGTCCCTGGCGGGGCCCGGATCTCGGGGCGGGATGCGCCGGATCATGGGGCGGCTACTCGATGCGGCGCAGCGCGTCCGCCGGGCGCAGACGGGACGCGCGCCAGCCGCCGAAGCCGCCGGCGATGAGGCCGCCGGCCACCGCGAGACCGACCGCGACGGCGATCACGCTCAGCGAGACGGGCGCGGTGAGGGTCACCTGCACGGCCTTCGCGGCCAGTCGGCGTCCCGGGCCGCCCGCGCCCCCGCCGCCGAAGCCGCCACCGCCGAAGCCCCTGCCGCCCCCGGCCCCGGCCCCGGAGCCGCCCGCGAGCTGCGCGGTCAGCGTCGGGCTGATCGCCGAGACCACGTACGCGCCGACCAGACCGAGCACGATGCCGAGGACGCCGCCCATCAACCCGTTGACCAGGGCCTCGCCCATGACCTGCCGGGTCACCCTGCCGCTCTTCCAGCCGAGCGCCTTGAGCGTGCCGAATTCGCGTACCCGGCGGCGCACGGCCGACGAGGTGAGCAGGCCCGCGACGAGGAACGCGGCCACGAGCACCGCGATCGACAGCCACCTGCCGACGTCCGAGGCGAGCCCGGACGCCGTGGACAGCGAGCCGGAGACGGTGGAGGCGAGGTCGGCCGAGGTGGTGACCGTCGTGCCGGGCACGTTCTTGCGGATGGCGGACTTGACCGCGTTGATCTGCTGGGAGTCGGACGCCTTCACGTACACGGTGGTGACCTTCGCCTTGGTGCCGGCGAGCGTCTGCGCCTTCTTCAGCGGTATGTACACGTCGGCGGCGGAGTCACCGCTGTCAGCCGTGGCGATGCCGATGATCGTGAACTTGGTGCCGTGGATGGTGAGTGTCTTGCCGACGGCGAGGCTCTTCTGCTTGGCGTAGGAGCTGTCCACGAGGGCCACGTCGGCGTTGGTCTCCGACGTCTTGAACGTCCGGCCCTTCGTGAGCTTGGAGCTCGTCAGCGGGCCGAGCGTCGCGTCGGTGACGTCCGTGCCGTAGACGGTGTAGGAGTCGACGTCGAACGACGCGCCGCCGCCCTGCACCTGCCCGCCGCCCGCGGCCCCGCCGGAGCCGCCTGACCCGCCGCTGCCGCCGCTGCCGCCGCGCCCCGGCATGCCGCCGCCGCTCTGGCCCGGAGCGACCTGGCCGCGCTTGAACTGCCCGTTGACCTTGAGGACGTTGAGGCTGAGCCCGCCGACCGCGGAGGCGACACCGTGCTGGCCCTTGACCTTGGTGACGGTCGAGTCGGCCAGGGTCTGGAACCCCTGGACCATCACGCGGTCGGTGGACTGGGTGCTGTCGTCATCCTTGTCCTGCCCCTTGAAGCTGAACCTGGGGCGCCCGGAGGAGCCCGAGCCCGAACTCGGCGGCGAGGCGGCCTTGGTGACGGTCATGTCGGTGCCGAGACCGTAGAGGGACTGCAGGACCTTGTCCTGAGCCTTGTTCATGCCCGAGGTGACCGAACTGACCACGATCACGAGCGCGATGCCGAGGGCGAGTCCTGACGCGATGACGAGTGCCGCTCTTCTGCGGCGACGCAATTCGCGCCGGAGGTAGGTGACGAACATGCCGTGAAGTTATGGGCATGTCGTGACAGGTCCTTGAGGCGACGATGAGAGCCCCGTGAGAACGCGGCGGCACAGCGCGGCGGCCCGCACCCCTGCCGAGGGGTGCGGGCCGCCGTGGCGCGCGGCTCAGACGGCCGAGCCGGCCTGCCAGTCGCTCCAGCTCATGTTCCAGCCGTTGAGGCCGTTGTCGGGCTGGACCGTCTTGTCGTGGGAGTTCTTCACGATGACCACGTCACCGAGCAGGGAGTGGTCGAAGAGCCAGTGGGCGGGCGTGCTCGGGTCGCCCGCGCCCTTCACGTCCCGCAGGCCCACGCAGCCGTGGCTGGTGTTGGCGCTGCCGAACACCGAGGGCGCGCCCCAGTAGTTGCCGTGGATGAACGTGCCCGAGCTGGTCAGGCGCATGGCGTCCGGCACGTCCTTGATGTCGTACTCGCCCTTGCCGTCGGAGTCCGTGAAGCCGACCGTCGCGCCGTTCATGCGGGTCTTCTTGTACTTCTCCGAGATGACCATCTGGCCGTTGTACGTGGTGTGCTCGGGCGAGCCCGCGGAGATGGGGATCGTCCTGATGGCCTTGCCGTCCTTGCGCACGACCATCGTCTTCGTCTTCGCGTCGACGGTGCTGACCTGGCTGCGGCCGACGGTGAAGGACACCGTCTTCTGCTGGACGCCGTAGACGCCGTTCGCGCCCTGGACGCCGTCGAGCGACAGCTTCATGGTGACCTTGCTGCCGGCCTTCCAGTAGTTCTCCGGCCGGAAGTCGAGGCGCTTGGAATTGAACCAGTGGCCGACGACCTGCTGGCCGCTCGACGAGGAGACCTGGATGTTCTTCTGGACGTCCTTCTTGTCCGTGATCGCCTTGTCGAAGTTGATCGAGACGGGCATGCCGACGCCGACGGTCGAGCCGTCCTCGGGAGTGAAGTTGCCGATGAAGCTGTTGCCCGGCGAGACGGTGGTGAAGGTGGCGTTCTCGTTGGCGCCGCGGCCCTTGGCGTCCTTGGCCGTGGCGGCGATCTTGTACGTGGTGGAGCGCTCCAACTGGCCGTCCGGGCTCCAGCTCTTGCCGTCGGCGGCGAGGGTGCCCTTGACGGCCTTCCCGTCGGCGGTGGAGAGGCTCACCTGCGTGAGCGTGCCGCCGGAGACGGTGACCTTGGCGGCGTTGTTGATGCTCGCGTTGTCCGAGCCGTTGCCCGGCGTGATGGATATCTTCGCGTCGGACGTGTCCTGCGCGGCGGCCTTGTCCGCGGCCGCCTGGCCCGACTTCGTCGGCGCGGCGGACGCGCTGCCTCCGTCGTGGCCGCCGCTGCACGCCGACAGCGCCAGCACGCCACCGAGCACCGCGGACGCGGCGGCGATGCTCGTCCGCCGCTTCCTTTCCGTCATCACACGCTTCTCCATCGTCGCCGGATAATGTGCCGATGGCTCCGGGGAGCCCACAGCGGCTGAAACGCCCTCGGCGGGCCGTTCGGTACCCGTGGGTGGGCGGTGTGGCCGAGGCCACTGCGGCTCGCCGCGCCGCTCTGGCGCGGAGCCGGGCCTTCCAGGGTGACACGGTTTCCGGGAACCTCGTGACACCTCGTCCCGTTCGGGACTTCCGTCCCTGACGGCGTGTGTTCGCGTGCGCACACCGAGTAGACGAACTGGAACGCGGCTTTCCCCGGGCGGCCGCTTTCACTAGCATCGGCGCACCCCGCCAATTCGACGTCGTCACAAGGGATCGATCTCGTGTCCGTCGCTTTCCGCTCCGCCGCGTTCCGTCCGCTCGTCACCGCGGGTGCCGCCGGGATCATGCTGTGCGGGCTGTTCTTCATCCCGTCCGCCCACGGCGAGGGACCGCACGGCGTGGCCCCGCGCGGCCACGCGCGCACGGTGGACTCGGTGGACGCGGCGAACTCGACGGGTTCGGCCGACTCCGCGGACAGGAGCGCGGCCTTCTCCGGGCAGAGCCCGCGGGCGTCGCGCCAACTCGCCTTCGGCGGGGTGAGTGGGAGCGCTGCCACGCCGTACGTGGCGGGCGGCGCGGGCGCGCTGTGCGCGGGTGCGGCGTTCGTCACACGTGCGGTGCACCGCAGGGACGAGGCCTGAAGGCCCGGGCCGTTGTGCCCGGGCCCCCTCCTGTCGGGCCGGTCAGCCCTGTCAGGCCAGCGGCCCGGTGACGGCCTGGACGGCGGCCGTCAGCCTTCCGGACCGTACGAACGCGTCGGCGGCCGCCAGGTCGGGCGCGAGGTAGCGGTCGGGCCCCGCGCCCGCCACGCCCGCCTTCCGCAGCGCGTCGAGCGCGGCACGCGACGCGGGCGCCGCTTCGAGGCCCGAGCCCTCCGCCGTGCGCAGTTCGAGCGCGCGGGTCGCCGCGTACAGCTCGACGGCGACGATCCGCGTCAGGTTGTCCACGGCGGTGCGCAGCTTGCGCGCGGCCGACCAGCCCATGGAGACGTGGTCCTCCTGCATCGCCGACGACGGGATCGAGTCGACGGACGCGGGGACGGCGAGCCGCTTCATCTCGCTGACGAGGGCCGCCTGCGTGTACTGCGCGATCATCAGCCCCGAGTCGACGCCGGGGTCGTCGGCGAGGAACGCGGGCAGGCCGTGCGAGCGGTTCTTGTCGAGCAGCCGGTCGGTGCGGCGCTCGCAGATCGACCCGAGGTCGGCGGCGGCGATGGCGAGGAAGTCGAGGACGTACGCGACGGGCGCGCCGTGGAAGTTGCCGTTCGACTCGACCCTGCCGTCCGGCAGGACGACCGGGTTGTCGACGGCGGAGGCGAGCTCGCGCTCCGCGACCGTGCGGGCGTGCGCGAGGGTGTCCCGGCCCGCGCCAGCGACCTGCGGGGCGCACCGCACCGAGTAGGCGTCCTGCACGCGCGGCGCCTCGTCCTCCTGGAAGTGGCCGGTGAGGCCGGAGCCCGCGAGGACGCGCAGCATGTTGTCGGCGCTCGCGCCCTGGCCGGGGTGCGGGCGGATGGCGTGCAGCTCGGGGGCGAGCACCCGGTGCGAGCCGAGCAGCGCCTCCAGGGTGAGGGCGGCGGTGATGTCGGCCGAGGTGTAGAGGCGGTCGAGGTCCGCGAGCGCGAGGAGGAGCATGCCGAGCATGCCGTCGGTGCCGTTGAGGAGGGCGAGCCCCTCCTTCTCGCGCAGTTCGACGGGCGTGATGCCGTGGGCGGCGAGCAGCTCGCCGGCCGGCCGGACCGTCCCGTCCGGGCCCTCGGCGTCGCCCTCGCCCATGAGCGCGAGCGCGCAGTGCGAGAGCGGCGCGAGGTCGCCTGAGCAGCCGAGGGAGCCGTACTCGTGGACGACGGGCGTGATGCCCGCGTTGAGCACGTCGGCCATGGCCTGCGCGACCTCGGGCCGCACGCCGGTACGGCCGGAGGCGAGCGTCTTCAGGCGCAGGAACATCAGGGCGCGCACGACGTCACGCTCGACGCGGGGTCCCATGCCGGCGGCGTGGCTGCGCACGATGTTGCGCTGGAGCTGGGCACGCAGGTCCTGCCCGATGTGGCGGGTGGCGAGCGCGCCGAAGCCGGTGGAGACGCCGTAGACGGGCTCGGGCTTTGCGGCGAGCGCGTCCACGACGGCGCGGGCGGCGGCGAGGGCGTCGAGCGCCCCGGCATCGAGCTCGACACGCGCGCCCTGCCGGGCGACGGCGATGACGTCCTCGGCGGTGGCGCCCGAGGTTCCCAGCACGACGGTATGCATATCCATATTCAGCAGCGTACGGACTGAATCGGAAACTGTCACCGTACGCGGCGCGCGTCCTGCCGCGGGGCGCGGCGGCGACGGGGCAGGCGCCTCAGCGCGGGCCGGGCCCGCCACCCCGGCCCGCTCCGGTGGACCGCACCGCACCTGCGGGGGCGGGTCTCACGACACCGGCCCTGCCCGGCGGCACGGGCCAGGCCCAGCGTCAGGCGAAGGCCCACATCGTCGGCAGGCAAAGGCCCGCAGCCGCAGGCCGACCCCGCCATGGCG
Organism: Streptomyces sp. NRRL F-5126; assembly: GCF_000721265.1. Lineage (GTDB taxonomy): Bacteria > Actinomycetota > Actinomycetes > Streptomycetales > Streptomycetaceae > Streptomyces. The sequence continues at coordinate 241,681 of NZ_JOFZ01000006.1, forward strand.
AGGCCCCGTGTTGCTCAGGCATCCCGTGCGGCGAGTTCGCCTCCGCGCTGCCACATCTCGTAGTTCCCGCACTCCGCCGTGATCCCGGCCGTCGACCGGGCCGCGGCGACGAAGTCGTCGGCCAGTGGCGAGGTGTGCGACGCCGCCACCGCGAGGCACACCTGATCGGGCGCCAGATCCGGGATGGGCACGTAGACGACGTCCGGGTGCGAGAAGAACACGGACGCCGAACGGGGCAGGAAGGAGATGCCCCGTCCGGCCGCGACATGCTCGAGCGTCTCGTCCACCCCGCGCACCGGGTATCCGGCGTTTCGCAGCGGGCGCCTGGTGGGCTGCGTGCCCGGGTCGCCGTGCCAGAGCAGCGGTTCGCCGGCCAGGTCGGCCTCGGCTACCTCCTCCTTGCCCGCAAGCCGGTGCCCGGCGGGCAGTACCGCGACCCGCGGCTCGGTGTACAGCGGGGTGACGCGCAGGCCGGCCTCGTCGATGGGCAGCCGCACGTAGCCGACGTCGAGGCGGCCGTCGAGCAGCATCTGGGCCTGCTCGTCCCCTTCGACCCGCTGCACGTCCACGACGACGTCCTGGTGCCGGTCCTCGAACGCACGGACCGCCGGGATGACCGCGACGCCGGCGCGGAAACCGACCATCAGCCGCCGCTTGCCACCGGCGGCCGCGGCCACCCGGCGGCGGACCGCCCGGGTCGAGGCGAGCAGCGGACCCGCGTCGGCCAGCAGTTGCCGGCCCGCGTCCGTCAGCTCCACGCCGTGGCGGTCCCTGGTGAACAGCGAGGCGCCGAGATCCTGCTCGAGCGCGCGGATCTGCCGGCTGAGCGCCGGCTGCGCGATGTGCAGCTCGTCGGCGGCGCGACCGAAGTGCAACCGGTCGGCCACGGCGACGAAGTAACGCAGTTTGCGCAGATCCAGGTCCAGGTCCATGGCACCTCCCGAGCCCGGTGATGCCTTCAGGCTATCACCAGCGCCAAAAGAGGTCTTGGACACCAACTCACGCCAATGGAAGCCTGAACAGGTACTTCACGGGCCGAAGAAACCGTGAACCATTATCTCTGTCCAGCCCCGGAAAGCAGGCACAACAATGAGCAGCATCAGCATTGTCGGACTGGGAAACATGGCCCGCGCATTGGCAGGCCGGGCACTCGCCGGCGGAAACACCGTCGAGATCATCGGCCGCGACCGGGCCAAGGCCGAGGAATCGGCCGCCACGCTCGCAGGCGCCACCGCCGGGACGATCGGCGCCACCCCGGCCGGGGACCTCGTCGTCCTCGCCGCGCCGTACCCAGGCGCGATGGCGGTGGTGAGGGAGTACGGGGACGCACTGCGCGGCAGGATCATCGTCGACATCACCAACCCTGTCGCCGCTGACCTGCGGGGCTTCGTCGTCCCGGACGACAGTTCCGGCGCACAGGAGATCGCCGGAGCCGCTCCCGACGACGCACATGTCGTCAAGGCGTTCAACACGATGTTCTCCCACGTTCTGGCGGCAGGACCGACCGAGGATCGCCCTCTGGACGTGTTCCTCGCAGGCGACGACGCGCAGGCGAAGACACGCGTGTCGGAGTTCGTCGAGAGCCTGGGGCTGCGCCCCTGGGACACCGGGGAATTGTTCATGGCGCGGGCTCTGGAGAATGTCGGTCTGCTGGAACTGGGCCTCATGAATCACTCCGTCAAGCACACCGATTTCTCTCTCGGCATCACCCTTCTCCGCTGAGCACACCCACCCCCATAAGGACAGTCACATGCGCGTATTCGTTGCCGGGGGGACCGGCCATTTCGGTTCGTACATCATCCCCGAGCTCATCGCCGGCGGGCACGAGGTCACCGCCCTTGCCCGGTCGGGCGCTTCCGCGGCGGCCCTGTCCGCGCTCGGCGTGAAGGTGCGTCCCGGCGACCTTCAGGACCTCGACGGACTCAAGGAGGCGGCCTCGGACTCCGACGGCGTCATCCACGTCGCCCACAGGCAGGATCTGCTGGCCTCGGGCGGGATGGACGCCGTGGCCGCGGCGGAACTCCCGATCATGCTCGCGTACGGCGAGGCACTCGCGGGCACCGGAAAGCCGCTGGTCACCGCGGGAAGCATAGGCTCGCCCGGGAGCCTGGGGCGCCCTGCCACCGAGGAGGACCCGGCCCTGCCCGCCGGCGAGGAGCACAGGGGCACGCTGCGGGTACGCAACATCGTGGAAAGGGCCGTTGTCGACCTCGCCGGGCAGGGGGTTCGGTCCTCGGTCGTGCGGATCGCCAACATCGCACACGGCATGACCGACCGTGCCGGCTTCCTCCCCACGCTGATCGGGCTCGCCAAGGAGAAGGGGTTCGCCGGCTATCACGGCGACGGTGCGAACCTGTGGAACGCCGTGCACATCCGCGATGCCGCCGCCTTGTTCCGCCTGGCGCTGGAGAAGGGCCCGGCCGGCAGATACTGGCACGCTGTCGAGGACGGGGGCATCGCGTTCCGCGACATCGCCGAGGCCATCGCGGGCCGGCTGGGCCTGCCCGCCGTGAGCGTTCCCGACGACGCCCTGATGACGCCGGGGTACTTCGGGTTCCTCACGAATATCGTCACGCAGAGCTACCCGGCGTCCAACCTCATCACCCGCAGGGCCCTCGGCTGGGAACCCGGACGGCCCGGCCTGCTCGCCGATCTGGACAACGGCCACTATTTTCCGGCCGGCTGACTGCCGGAATCCGCATCGCAATACCCCGGCAACCGGCAACTCCGGTTCTTCTGAGAGACGTTGAGATTATGACAACTGTGGGATTCGTCGGAAGCGGAAGCATCGGCATGACCCTCGCGCGACTCGCTGCCGGGGCCGGGCACCATGTGGTGCTCAGCAACTCGCGCGGTCCCGAAACGCTCGTGGAGCCGGTCCGGGAGCTGGGACCGCTCGCGTCCGCGGCGACGAGCGAAGAGGCCGCGGCGGCCGGTGACATCGTCGTGGTCACGGTGCCGGTCAGCGCCTTCCCGCACGTGCCCGCCGCGCCACTGGCCGGAAAGACGGTCATCGACACCTGCAACTACGGCCCCGAGCGTGACGGGCGCATCCCCGAGCTCGACGGCACGTCGCTCACCTCGAGCGAGCTGCTCCTGCGGTACGTCCCGGACGCGCTGCTCGTCAAGGCGTTCAACAACATCTTCTTCAAGCACCTGCTCTCACTCGCCCGCCCGGCAGGGGCGTCCGACCGCTCCTGCCTGCCGATCGCCGGGGACTGGGCACCGGCGAAGGCGGCGGTGACCGAATTCGTCGAATCCATCGGCTACGGCGTGGTGGACGCGGGAACGCTGGCCGACAGCTGGCGGCAGGCGACGGGCACGCCGGTGTGGGGAGCACCGTACGGCCCGTACTCGAACGAGAAGGGCCGCCCGGCCGGCGAGGACGCCATCCGCACCGCGCTGGCCGCCGCGACGCGGTAACCGCCGGCTCTCGCGGATCGCGACGTGGCCCGGCCGTGTCGTGCCACCGCCCTGAGTGCGCGGGCGCCCGCGCACTCAGCCGCACTCCAGGGGGCGTCGCAACACTCTGAGTGCTGCGACGCCCCCATTCCGTGTTCTTCATTCGGCAAGCAATGCCTGAGCGCGCAGGAAGTCATGCATGGACCGGGTACGGCGTCCAAGTAGAGGGATGAGCTCACGACGTTCCCCTTCGTCGAGGCCATAGGCGTTGACGAAGACCCTCAGCCGGTCTGCAGCATCATGGCGTTGCCATGCGGTATCCGCAGAAAGCGGGATGAACCCGTGAACGGCGTAGGCGATGTCCCACAAGCGGGCACCGGGCCCTGCGCAGTCCCAGTCGATGAAGGCCCACTGCGTGTCGTCTGCGATGACCAGGTTCCATGGGGCCAGGTCGTGATGGGCGATCATGTCACTGCCGTCAGCCGGGATCAGCCTCTGCCAACGCAGCGTCGGACGGCGGCCTGAAGCTCTTGACTGCCTCGTGGAACTCCCGGACCAGTTGAGCTACATGAGCCAGTCGGGGGCTGGGTCCAGCTGCGAGAACCGATCCGGCCACACCACGTGTCCCGGCATGAAGGTCAGGACCTCCCGGCCTTGATCGTCGACGCCCAGCGGACGAGGGGCCACCCTGAATCCCACCTCGTGCAGGTGAGTGAGCAGGGCATGGACTGCCGGCGTCCACGGTCCGGCAGGACGGCGCACAGTGTCTCCGTCGCGCACGCTTCGGGTACGCAGGGCGGTGGGCCGCTCCGGACGCGGGGCGGGCCACACCAGGTAGGGAGGGCGTCCCTCGTGGCATGCCAGGGCGTGCCCCGCTCCCTCCAAAACTGGATCGTGGCCCCGGCCCGGGTGGCCCCTGGGTCAGTCTCCGTCGGGCGCGGGGATGACAAACCCTCGCGCGGGGATGTCAGCCGCGCGCCGCTCGTCGTTGGCCTGATTCAGCGCCTCCACCAGCTCGCGGTACCGCGGGTTGGTCCACTCCTGCATCCCACCGCTCCTTCCGTCCGGTCCCGGAACTCTACTTACCCGCTTTCGGCTTCGGCTTCGGGATCAGGACGATCGGCTTGCAGTTCGGGCCCGCCGGCGTGTGCCATGTGAGTGCGCCCACGGTGATGCTGCTGCGGTCCGGGCCGCGCCACAGTTCCATGTCGATCGGGTATCCGGCGGACGCCATGACGACGAGGGTACGGGTGGTGAGGTCCGGGTCGTACTCGGATCCGTCGGGCCGCTCGGGCATGCGGTGCACGAACCGGCCGAGGCGGTCGCAGAGCTCGGCGTACAGGCGGGTGTGGAGGATGAGGGCGTGCCATCCCTCGTCGACGACGGGCGAGGGCGCGATGGATGCGTCCGGGTGCGCGGCCGCGGTGGCGACGAACGCGAGCGCCTGGTGGACGATGCGGTCGGCGATGTCCTCGGCCATGCCCGGGTTGGCGTCCAGGACGGTCATGCGGACGCCGGCGAACTGCTGGTCCGTGAGCAGCCGACGGGGGTCGTGCACGGTCATAGGTGCGCTGGTGGTCAAGGTGGTGCCGCCTTCGGATCCGACGGGTGGGGCTGCCCTGGGTGTCGACTGCCGGGTAGGCACTCGGGGCAGAGTGGTGGGCTTCGGTGTGCGGGTGTGACGAGTACGAGTGCTCCCGCCGGAGGGAGCGCTCAGGTTGCGCGCGACGCCTGCTCGTCGACGTCGGCGGCAGGCCGGGGCATGAGCGGGGGCGGCGGGCGCACCACGTCGTGCGCACGCTTCCGGATGAGTTCGACCCCGTGCTCCTCGCAGTAGGCGCCGTACTCGTCCTCGATGGGGAAGTCGTGACCGCCCTTGAAGCACTGCGTCATGACGCGCACCTCTCGGCGCAGGCCGGGCAGGCTCGCGGGAACACGCGCACCCCGTCGGAGTCACGGCGCTCGCCGAGGTCGACGGCGGTGCCGGTCGCCAGTGGACCGCCGCAGTACGTACATGCGCCGCCGCGGCGCTGCTCGTCGGTGAGCCCGTCCGTGTTTGGATTCGGGTGCAGCGCCTCGGCTGGGGGCCCCGTCGTCTCGGTCATGTTGTGACCGTAAGTGCGATCGGCGTTACTGAGGGGCAGGAATCCTGTCCCCCAGCCGGCTGGTGCTCTGACCGCACAGGTTCGCCGGGTTGGCGGTCATGACGGTTGGACCGGGTGCCGGTGATCGCCCAGCGGGTGCAGGCCGACGAGGGCACCGTGCGCGAACTACCCCAACCACTGGGTTCAGACGCGGGCCCTGCACGCCTACCTGCGGCGGCGCGACGCCAACGCCCGCCATCGCGATGTCCTGGCCGCCGAGGGCCGTGAACGCGCCCGCATCCGCGCGGGAAGGGCATCCGCTGGGGTGGACGACAACTCGCCCAGGCGGCGTGAGCATCCTCAGGGCTCTTGCTCCCCGGGGGACCATACATACCGGATGTCCGGCTCGTGCTCCTCGTTGCGGTGCCCATCGGTGGACTCGGCAGCGATGAAGCCGTGCCGCTCATAGAAGCGACGTGCCGACTCGTTGACCTGGAATGTCCACAGTGCCAACCCGGCGGGACGACGCTGCTTCGCCAGGTGCACGAGGCGGCCGCCGATGCCCTGGCCCTGCCAGGCCGGATCGAGATAGAGCTGCTCCAGGTATTCGGCGTCCAGCACCATTATCCCGACCACCGGGCCATGGACCGTCGCCACCCACGTCTCCTGGCCCGGCACGACCACTTCTCGGAACCAGGACCGCACTTGGTCGTCCGTGTGCGCCCGGCGCACGCTCGGAAGCGCCGCCGCGAAGGAACGCAGCCAGACATCGGCCACGGCAGCAGCGTCGGAGGCGACAGCGCGTCGGAGGACAGGTCCGTTGATCTCCACAGCGACGCATGCTCGCAGACGCACGACGCGGCCGCATCCGACTTCTACGTCCTCGAACCAGGACGGAACCCGGTGAACCTGTGCGGTCAGAGCACTAGGCGGACAGGATGCCCAGCTTTACCGCGAGCCCTGCGGCGGCCTGGCGCCGGGCCGGGCTACGGGCCTCCGTCTCTTCCAGCACGATGCGTCGGGCGTAGCCGTTGTACTTGATCGTCTCAGGTGCGGCCGCGTGCGCCCGCTCCAACGTCGCCAACGCCGTCTGGGCTTGGCCGTCCAGCTGGTAGGCCCGCGCCTCCTCGATGCGGTGACGGGCCAGCCGCGGCCGCGACGGGATGGCCAGCGCGTCGGAGGCTGCCACCTGCCGGACGCTCTCCCCGCCGGCGCCGAGCTCCACGGCGACGGTGACGGCGTGGGCGCCCATGATGGCCCGCGAGAACGAGGTGACCGGGTCGTAGTAGCCCGGGGCGAGCCGCTTGGCGGCACGTTGTGCCCGGTCCCACAGGCCCCACGCTTCCCCGCTCGTGCCGCGCCGCGCGGCTGTGTACCCGGCCTCGAACTGAAGGGCACCCGCGATGGCTTGCACGCCGTCACCGCCGTCCGGCAGATGAGGGGCCAGGTAGCGCAAGGCCTCCCGGGTGACGGCGTCGGCCGCATCGAAATGGGCGGGACCGCTGTCTCGGTGCGCCTGCGCGGCCAGCCAGGCGGCGAGGCCGATCGCACGCGGGTCCTCGCTCTCCTGCGCGGCGACCATGCCGCGCTCGGCGACGCGCCAGAGCAACGCGCTGTCGGGCTGGTAGGCGAGGAAGAACTGCGAGAGCGAGTACACCTCGGAGAGGATCGCCTGCGCTGCTCGCCGGTCGGCGGGCGCGTCTGCCTGGCGCACAGCGAGCTGCGCGTCACGGACGAGGTCGGGCAGCAGGCCACCGATGACCTCACGGTGGTTCGGGGCCCGGTGGCGTGCGACCCACGCGCGATCGAGACGTGCCCGCAGGTGCTCGGGCGGCGGCGCCTTGCGATCGCCGACGACGGGGAAGGCGTTGATCGCGTCGCGCACCGCAGGCAGCCGCGAGTGCCCGGGACCGATGAACAGGTCCACCGGGGCAGCCTGGTCACCTGTCAGGTCCGAGAGGTCACGGACCCGGAGGACCTCGGCGATCCGGAGGATCGTGGCCAGCTTCGGCGTCTGGATCTGGCCGCCCTCCACCTGCTTGACCCAGGACTGCGACCGTCCGAGCAGACCCGCCAGAACGGGGCGGGTCAAGCCACGCTTCTGCCGGAGGATCTGCATGCGCTGGCCGAATACGAGAGGGTCGGCGTAGGGGTCCGGGGTAGCGTCTGACGGCACTGCCTTGCCCCCTCTCTGAACAGCTCGACGCTGTCAGGGTAGGGGCAAGGCCTTTCGCATGTGAGGGCTCTGGCAAGACATGACGAAAGCGCCCCCTGCCCACGGCATGCAGCCGGGACAGGGGCGGGGTGGGTCACGGTCGGGCCGGGCCCTCCTCCGGGGCGTCCGGGGGCCCCGGCTTCGCCGGGGGGAGCGGGGGGCGGGTGTCGCGGAAGTGGCGGCGGGCGCCCTCGGCCGCCGCCGGGACGTCGGGTGCCGCGTCCGCGAGGCGGATCGTCACGTCGTCGCGGCCCGCGACGACCGGGCCGCACGCGTGCTCGGCCTTGGCCCGGTACTGCGCGGCGTCGGCGAGGCGGAACAGCCGGCGCGCCGAGCCGACCCGGCCGATCGGGTCGGCCGTCGACGCGACCCCGCAGGCCACTCCGTCGCCGAGGTCGAGCCGGCCGGCGCGCCGGCACAGCTCGTCCGCGACCACGATCACCTCGTCCGCGCCGGGGCCCGTGGTCAGCAGGCAGAACTCGTCCCCGCCGAGGCGTGCGGCGAGCGCGCCGGGCAGCTTGGCGCCGCATACGGAGAGCACCGTGCCGAAACGTTCGAGCAGCCGGTCGCCCACCGCGTGGCCGTGGGTGTCGTTCACCCTCTTCAGCCCGTTGAGGTCGCACACCACGAGGCTCACCACCGTGCCGTCCGCGCGGTGGTGCGCGATCGCCTCGTCCAGGTGCGCGTCGACGGCGCGCCGGTTGGCCAGGCCCGTCAGCGGGTCGGTGAAGGCGAGGCGCCGCACCTCTTCGAGGCGCTCGGTCTGCGCTATGCCCGACGCGACGACGGAGGCGATGACCGTCGCGAAGTCGGCGTCGTCCGCGTCGTACAGCGGCGCGCCGACCGGCCGCGCCACGTACAGCTCTCCCCAGGCGTGGCCGTGCAGGATGATCGGCGCGACCACGCAGCAGCCGCGCCCGCGGCGGCGCAGCGCCGCCACGCGCTGGTGGCAGTAGCCGGGGTCGCCGGCAGCGGGCCCCTGGGCGGTCTCGACCCACGCGTTGGGGCCACCGCCGCCCGCCCACTTCTCGTGCAGGAACTCCGCGATCTCCGGGAACTGGTGCACCGGGTACGCCTCGTCCTCGGGGAACTCCTCCTCGCCGAAGGCACGCTCGCCCGCGTTCACCAGGACCCTGAGCCTGCCGAGGTCGCGCTCCCAGACCGACAGCGCGGCGAAGCTGCCGCCGAGCGCGTCGCGTGCGCCCCTGGCGGCGGCGCGCCAGGACTGGCGGGGCGAGTGCGCCGCCGCCATGCCCTGCGCGAGCGCGACCATCGCCCGCATTCGCACATCTACTCCCATAACCCCACCTTAGGGTGGTTTGGGTACTTCGATCACCCGGAGCGATGCGCGACTACGGAACGTTCACCCTGGCCAGGCGGCCGGCGCGACGGTCACTCCCCCGGCCAGCGGGGCGCACGCTTCTCGTTGAACGCCGCCACGCCCTCGGCCCGGTCGGCCGAGAAGGCCACGGAGCGCCACGCGCCGTCCTCGACGTCGAGGCCCGTCCGCAGGTCGAGGCCGTGCCCGAGCCGCAGGGCGCGCTTGGCGGCCCGCAGGCCGATCGGGGAGTGCGCCGCGATGCGCGCGGCCAGCGCGAGCGCCTCGTCGCGGTCGCCGCCGTCGGCGGCCAGTGCGTCGACGAGGCCGAGGTCGCGCGCCTCCGGCGCCTCGACCCTGCGCGCGGTGAAGACGAGCTCCGCGGCGCGCGCGGCGCCTACGCGGCGCGGCAGCAGCTGCGTGCCGCCGCCGCCCGGGATGACGCCGACGGACACCTCGGGCAGGCCCACGACGGCCGTCGGGTCCGCGACGATCAGGTCGCACGACAGCGCGAGCTCGAAGCCGCCGCCGAGCGCGTAGCCGTGCACGGCGGCGATGGTCGGCATCGGCAGTTCCAGCACACCGGTGTACGCGGCGCGCGCCACGGGCCGCTGCCGCATCAGGTCGAGGTCGGTGAAGCCGCCCCGCTCCTTGAGGTCCGCGCCCACGCAGAAGGCGCGGGGGTGGCTGGAGGCGACCACGACGGCCCTGACCGATCCGTCGGCGGCCAGCGCGTCGCAGGCGGCGGCGATGGAGGCCGCCATGCCCGTCGAGACGGCGTTCATGGCCTTGGGCCGGTCGAGCAGCAGCTCGGCGACGTGCCCGCCGTCTCCGTGGCGCCGCACGGCGACGAACTCCCCGTAGCGCCGCTCCTGCTCCGCTCGCGCGGTGTCCTCGCTGCTCATGGGCCCTCCCACGTCGACGTGTCGCCTGTGACCTGCGCCGGGGCCGGGGTGCCGGCATCCGGTGGCCGGTTAACGGTGGTTCACCGGCCACCCGAGAGCTTACGGGGTGACACGCCGCAGCGGGCGGGCTCCCGATGCCACGCGGGCCTCCCCCAGCCTCCGACCAGGCCCCCGGATCCGCGTCGGCTCCCTCCTCCGTCTCGGATACGAAGCCGCGGGACGCCGCTCGTGGCACCGGCACCGCCAGGTCTGGTACTCCAGGCCGTCAGGCCGTCAGTTCGTGCGCCGCGCCAGCAGCCAGGGCTCCACGACGCCGAGCCCGCGCACCGGGCGCTGCCACATCGGCTGGAGGCCGAAGCGGTACGCGGGCGGCTCGGCGCCCTCCTTCTCCGCCTTCGCCGCCTCCTCGGCCGCCAGCGCCTCCGACTCGGGCGCCTCGCCCGCGCGTACGAGCTCCTCCGCGAACGCGCCGTCCACCAGCACGGTGTCCCTCGGCGCTATCGACGTGAGGCGGCTCGCGAGGTTGACCGTCGTGCCGAAGACGTCGCCCATGCGCGTGGTGACCGTGCCGAAGGCCATGCCGACGCGCAGCGCGGGCATCGACTCGTCGTTCGTCATGGTCTCGATGAGCCGGAGCGCGATCTCCGCGGCGATGCCCGCGTCGTCCGCCGCGAACAGCACCTCGTCGCCGAGCGTCTTGATCAGGCGGCCGCCGTGGGCGGCGACCAGGTCGGCCGAGGTCGTCTCGAACGCCTCGACCAGCTCGCCCAGTTCCTCCTCCTCAAGGCGCCGGGTCAGGCGCGTGAAGCCGACGAGGTCGGCGAAGCCGACGCACAGGCGCCGGTCGACCATCTCCTCGTCGTCGGCCGCCTGCACGACGCGCCCGGTCGCGGCGGCGAGCTGGCGCCGCCACACGTACACCAGGAACTCCTCCAGCTCCGGCAGCAACAGCTCGACCAGCGGGTACGTGACCTCGGTGCGGGTCATGCCCGGCTCGGGCGGCTCCGTCAGCCCTTCGAGGAACGAGTCGATCTGCCACTCGGCGAGGCGGGCCGTCGTCTGCCCGGTCGACCGCGCGACCTGCACCGCCATCGGCTCGCTGAGCAGCCCCGCCTCCACGAGGCCCGCCAGGCGCCGCAGCGCCAGCACGTCGGCCTCGGTGAGCGCCTTGGCCTGGCCGATGTCGGCGAACCCCATGGCGCGCCAGAAGCGGGAGGCGAGGTCCATGGAGACGCCCGCCGTGCGGGCCGCCTGGAAGGGCGTGTACTGGCGCTCGGCGCCGAGGATGAGCTGCTCGATGCGGATGGCGAGGGGGTTGTCGGTGGGCTCCGCCGTGTGCTCGACGAGGTGGTGCGTGGTGTGCTGGTCGCCGCCGCCGTCTTCGGCGGACGCCCCGTCGGCGCCGTGCCGGTCCGCGCCGGACCCGTCCGTGCCAGGCTCGTCCGCGCCGGACCCGTCCGTGTCGGACCCGTCCGCACCGGACCCGTTGGCGCCGGTCCGGTTCGCGTCGGACCCGTCCGCGCCGGACCGGTCTGCGCCGGGCCCGTCCGCGCCGGACCCGTCCGCACCGGACCCGTTGGCGCCGGTCCGGTTCGCGTCGGACCCGTCCGCACCGGACCGGTCTGCGCCGGACCCGTCCGTGCCGGGCCCGTCCGTGTCGGACCCGTCCGCACCGGACCCGTTGGCGCCGGTCCGGTTCGCGTCGGACCCGTCCGCGTCGGCCCGGTCTGCACCGGACCCGTCGGGGTCGGGCTCCCCGGCGCCGGGCTCCTCGGCATCGGACCCGGGGGCGTCTCCCGGGGCACCCTCGCCGTCCGACGGCGCGCCTGCGGGGTCGCCGTCCACGGACCCGCCGTACTCCGGTTCCTCGCCGGACGGCGGCGCGTCCTGCGGGGGCGGGGCCTGGTCGGCCGGCTGGTCAGCGGCAGTGGCGTCCGGCCGGGGCCGCGGGTCCTCCCCGCCGGAATTGGTGTCGTCGACGGTCACCAGCCGCCTCCTGCCCGTTCCCTGCGCACTGTCCTGCCGATCCCTGACCGATCTTCGTGAACTGCCTCAACGATACGGCAGGTGTGCCGTGGCTCACGCCCGCCCGCCCAGCTCAGGAGCGCGTGAGCCACCCATCCGTACCCGCCCGCACCACCGGCGGGCGCGACGCGCCGCGAACGCGCCGCATCCGCTCCGACGCGCCGGACCGTGCGACGGCGGGGCCGCCCGGCCGCACGGACGCCGGGCCGGAGTGCGGCCGGCGCCGTCCCGCTCAGCGGCCCCGCGCCGTACGGAGGTGCACGATGTCGCCCGCGGCCACCGGCTCCCGCGTGCCCGCGTCCGTCGCGACGACGAGACGCCCGTCCCCGTCGATCGCGACCGCCTCGCCCACCAGCTCGCGCTCCCCCGGCAGCTCGACGCGCACCGTGCGCCCGAGCGTCGCGCAGCCCGCGGCGTACGCCTCCTGCAGCCGTGACGCGGCCGGGTCGCCGCCCGCCGCGCGCCAGTCCCCGTACCACTGCTCGATGGAGCGCAGCACGGCACGCAGCAGGGTCTCGCGGTCCAGCGAGACCGCCCCGGCGAGCGCGAGCGACCCCGCCGTGGGGACGGGCAGTTCCGCGGCGCGCAGCGACACGTTGAGGCCGACGCCGACGACGACCGCGTCCTCGCCCGCGCGCTCCGCGAGGATGCCGCCGGCCTTGCGCTCCTCGCCGTCCACGGTCACCAGCAGGTCGTTGGGCCATTTGAGGGACGTGTCGACGCCGGCGGCGCGCGCCAGGCCCGTGGCGACGGCGACGCCGGCCAGCAGCGGCAGCCAGCCCCAGCACTCGACCGGCACGTCGCCGCCCGGCCTGAGCAGCACGGAGAAGAACAGGCCCGAGCGTGCGGGCGCCGTCCAGTCGCGGTCGAGCCGGCCGCGTCCCGCCGTCTGCTCCTCGGCGACCAGCACGGCGCCCTCGGCCGGCACCTCGTCCCCGGCACCCGGGCCGGCCTTCGCGTCCCCGGACACCCCGGCGCCTGACGCCCCGGCGCCTGACGCCCCGGTCGCGAGCGCCGCCAGGTCGGAGTTGGTCGATCCCGTCGCGTCGACCACGTCGAGCGAGGTCCACAGCCCGGCGGGTTTGATGAGCGCCCGGCGCAGCCCCTTGGCGTCCAGCGGCGGTCGGTCGAGGTCGGACCAGCGGTTCGCTGGGGTATTCGGCTCCGTCATGCAAGGCAGCCTATGTGTGTCAAACGCCGCACTGCCGAACGGTGGGGGCGCCGATACGCTACGGAAACCATGCTACGGATCAGTAGGAGCCCATGCCGATGACCGAGCCGACCGAGCCGGCAGTGCCGGAAACGAACACCGCGACGGGAGCGGGCGAGGGCCTGCACACCACCGCGGGCAAGATCGCCGATCTGCGGCGGCGGATCGAGGAGGCCACGCACGCGGGCACGTCGACCGCCGTGGAGAAGCAGCACGCCAAGGGGAAACTGACGGCACGTGAGCGGATCGGGCTGCTCCTCGACGAGGGGTCGTTCGTCGAGCTCGACGAGTTCGCCAGGCACAGGTCGACGAATTTCGGCATCGAGAAGAAACGTCCGTACGGGGACGGCGTGGTCACCGGCTACGGCACGGTCGACGGGCGTCCTGTCTGCGTCTACTCGCAGGACTTCACGGTATTCGGCGGCTCGCTCGGCGAGGTGTACGGCGAGAAGATCGTGAAGGTCATGGACTTCGCGACGAAGAACGGCTGCCCGGTCATCGGCATCAACGACGGCGGCGGCGCCCGGATCCAGGAGGGCGTGGTCGCGCTCGGCCTGTTCGCGGAGATCTTCCGGCGCAACGTGCACGCGTCGGGCGTGGTGCCGCAGATCAGCCTGATCGTCGGGCCGTGCGCGGGCGGCGCCGTGTACTCGCCCGCGATCACGGACTTCACGGTGATGGTCGACCAGACCTCGCACATGTTCATCACGGGTCCCGACGTCATCAAGACGGTGACGGGCGAGGATGTGGGGTTCGAGGAGCTGGGCGGCGCGCGTACGCACAACACGACGTCCGGCGTCGCGCACCACATGGCGGGCGACGAGAAGGACGCCATCGAGTACGTCAAGTCGCTGCTGTCCTACCTGCCGTCGAACAACCTCAGCGAGCCGCCGGCCTTCCCCGAGGAGGCGTCGCTCGACACGACGGACGAGGACCGCGAACTCGACGCGCTGATCCCGGACTCGGCGAACCAGCCCTACGACATGCACAGCGCGATCGAGCATGTGCTGGACGAGGGCGAGTTCCTGGAGACGCAGCCGATGTTCGCCCCGAACATCGTGACGGGCTTCGGCCGCATAGAGGGCTTCCCCGTCGGCGTCGTCGCCAACCAGCCGACGCAGCTGGCCGGTTGCCTCGACATCAACGCGAGCGAGAAGGCCGCGCGGTTCGTGCGCACCTGCGACTCGTTCAACATCCCGGTGCTGACCTTCGTCGACGTGCCGGGGTTCCTGCCCGGCGTCGACCAGGAGTACGGCGGCATCATCCGGCGCGGTGCGAAGCTGATCTTCGCCTACGCGGAGGCCACGGTGCCGCTGATCACCGTCATCACGCGCAAGGCGTTCGGCGGCGCGTACGACGTGATGGGCTCGAAGCACCTGGGCGCCGACCTCAACCTGGCGTGGCCGACGGCGCAGATCGCGGTGATGGGCGCGCAGGGCGCGGTCAACATCCTGCACCGCCGCGAGATCGCGGCGTCGGGCGACGCGACGGCCCAGGAGGCGCGGCGCGCGCAGCTGATCGAGGAGTACGAGGACACGCTGCTCAACCCGTACGTCGCGGCGGAGCGCGGCTACGTGGACGCGGTGGTCATGCCGTCGGACACGCGGGCACACGTGGTGAAGGGGCTGCGGCAGTTGCGCACGAAGCGGGAGTCGCTGCCGCCGAAGAAGCACGGGAACATCCCTCTGTAGGCACCTGTCGGCACCCGAAGGAAGGCGGCACTCTCCATGATCAAGGTGGTACGCGGCAACCCGACGCCGGAGGAGCTCGCGGCGGCCGTGGCGGTGGTCCAGGCGCGTGCGGCGGGAGCCGCCGGCGCCCCGGCCGTCCCGCGCCCGGCGCGCGCGGAGTGGTCCTCCCCGGCCAGGATCGCCCGCCCGCGCACGCCCAGGCCGGGCCCCCGCGCGTGGGCCCACACGTACTGGCCCGCCTGACCGGGCAGTCGGATGTGCCATGTGTACACATGGCACATCCGGTACACTGGGGCGCATGACGCAGCCGCTGCCCATGGAGAGCATCCGTGACGTCCGGGCCCACCTGGCCGAGGTCGTCGAGCGGGCCGACCGCGAGGACGTGCCCACGGTCATCACGCGCCGGGGCAAAGAGGTGGCCGCCGTGGTCTCCATCGACGTGCTCAAGAAGTACCAGCAGTGGGAAGAGCGCGAGATCAACCGCGTCATCGACGAGCGCATGGCGAGCCCGGCCGCCGGCGTCCCGATCGAGGACGTCATGAGGGAGACGCTGGCGCGAGGTGAGTGACTACCGCACGGTCTTCCGTCCCGAGGCGCGGGACGAACTCCGGAAGATCCCCCGGGACATAGCGCTGCGCACCCTGGCCAAACTGACCGAATGGGAGAGCGACCCGCTCGGTTTCAACACCACGGCTCTCGTGTCCCGGCCGGAACGGCGCAGGCTGCGGGTGGGCGATTGCCGGATCGTGTACACGATCGACAAGGGTGAGCTGGTCGTGTGGGTCGTGCACGTCGGGCACCGCTCGACCGTCCACGGCACCTGAGCCCGCGTTCCGGGCGGTGCCGGGCCGTACGGACCGACCGACCGACCGACCGTTGAGTATGCGTACTCAGGCGGCGGGACGCGTCGCGGACGCACCATCGGTTGCATGCTCTGGTCCGACCCCGACGACAAGCCCTCGCGGGAGTGGCGCGACGCTCAGTCCATGCTGCGCCGCGCCGGCGTCGTCATCGCCCTCGCGATGGTGCTCGCGATGCTCGTACTCGGGCTCCTCTGAGGGCACACGCGCGCGGCCGATACGCTCGGCCGCATGACACCGTCCCGCCGCCTCATCCTCGCCTCCCGCTCCCCCGCGCGCCTCGGCCTGCTCAGAGAGGCCGGGCTCGCGCCGGAGGTGATCGTCAGCGGCGTCGACGAGGACGCGCTCTCCGCGCCGACGCCGGGCGAGCTGGCGCTCGTGCTGGCCGAGGCGAAGGCCACCACCGTCGCGGCGCTCCCCGAGGCGGTCGGCGCGCTGGTCGTCGGCTGCGACTCCGTGCTCGACCTGGACGGCGAGGCGCTCGGCAAGCCCGCCGACGCCGAGGAGGCGACCGCGCGCTGGAAGGCGATGCGGGGGCGCACGGGCCACCTGCGTACGGGGCACTGCGTGATCGACACCGCGACCGGCGCACGCGCGGCGCGTACCGCGTCGACGGCCGTGCGGTTCGGCACGCCGACGGACGACGAGGTCGCCGCCTACGTCGCCTCGGGCGAACCACTGCATGTGGCGGGCGCGTTCACCCTGGACGGCCGCTCCGCGCCGTTCGTGGACGGCATCGACGGCGACCACTCCAACGTGATCGGGCTCTCGCTGCCCCTACTCCGCCGGCTTCTCCTTGAACTGGACGTGTCCCTCACCAGCCTCTGGGCGTGACGGGCCGGCCGGACCCGGCGCGCCTCGCCGGGCGTCCTGCCCGTACCCGAGGAGCACCCACACCAGCAGGCCGAGCACCACCATCATCACCGCGAAGACCGCCCATCCCAGCAGCCCCGTCGACACGGCCCCCAGCACCCCGTGCACGACCGCGCACGCGATGAGCAGGATCCGGCCCGCCCGGCCCGGCGCCCGGTCGCGCAGCGCTGTCCGCGCCAGCACCACCGCGCAGACCAGCAGGAACACGGCGGCCGCCCCGCATCCGACCCAGCCGCCCAGGGCTATCGCCGAGGGCTTGATGCCGGCCAGGGACATGTGCTGCCCGTGCACGACCGAGGACAGCAGCGCGGCGGTCGCGACCATCACCACCGCCTCGACGAGGGCCACCACCGCGGTCACGCCGGCCACCCAGACGAGAGGCCGGCGCCGTATGTGCCCGCCCTCACCCGCCTCGCCCGGCACGCCCGCCTCTCCTGCCACCGCTGCCTCCACGCGTCCTCCTCTGCCGTCCCGCCGCCTCCGGTTACCACCCGTACGGAGCGCTCCGGGCACGCTACTCACCGGTAAAGAGCGGGACAAGGGTTGCGCGGCAGAAGGCCCTGGCACGTCCTCCACTCAAGTCCTGCTATGGGATCCCTACAAAGAAACTCGATTCCGCGCTGGCTACCCGCACAGAGAGCTGAGCCACATCAGAACGCTACTGTGCGGAAGGGATTCCCGGCGTACCGTGGTGCCCACAAGGGATTTCGTTACCTCGGCGAACCTCGTAGCACGCTCCGTGCGGGCGAGCTCACCATTGGGGACAGGTCGCAAGACCATGTCGGCAGTCCCTGAATTCGGCTTGTTTTATTTGGAGGGAGCAATCGTGCGCAAGGTGCTGATCGCCAACCGTGGCGAGATCGCTGTCCGTGTGGCCCGTGCCTGCCGGGACGCCGGTATCGCGAGCGTGGCGGTTTACGCGGAGCCCGACCGGGACGCGCTTCATGTACGCGTGGCGGACGAGGCGTTCGCGCTGGGCGGTGACACCCCGGCGGCCAGCTACCTCGACATCGGCAAGATCATCCAGGCGTGCCGTGACTCCGGCGCCGACGCCGTCCACCCCGGCTACGGCTTCCTCTCGGAGAACGCCGAGTTCGCCCAGGCCGTCCTCGACGCCGAGCTCACCTGGATCGGCCCGCCGCCGCACGCCATCCGCGACCTCGGCGACAAGGTCTCCGCCCGGCACATCGCCCAGCGCGCGGGCGCCCCTCTGGTGGCCGGCACCCCCGACCCCGTCTCCGGCGCCGAGGAGGTCGTGGCCTTCGCCAAGGAGCACGGCCTGCCCATCGCCATCAAGGCGGCCTTCGGCGGCGGCGGCCGCGGCCTGAAGGTCGCCCGCACCCTCGAAGAGATCCCGGAGCTCTACGAGTCCGCCGTCCGCGAGGCCGTCGCCGCCTTCGGCCGCGGCGAGTGCTTCGTCGAGCGCTACCTCGACAAGCCCCGCCACGTCGAGACCCAGTGCCTCGCCGACCAGCACGGCAACGTGGTCGTCGTCTCCACCCGCGACTGCTCCCTGCAACGCCGCCACCAGAAGCTCGTCGAAGAGGCCCCCGCGCCGTTCCTGAACGACGACCAGAAGGCCGAGCTCTACCGCGCCTCCAAGGCCATCCTCAAGGAGTCCGGCTACGTGGGCGCCGGAACCGTCGAGTTCCTCGTCGGCGCCGACGGCACCATCTCCTTCCTGGAGGTCAACACCCGCCTCCAGGTCGAGCACCCGGTCACCGAGGAGGTCTCCGGCATCGACCTCGTGCGCGAGATGTTCCGCATCGCGGACGGCGAGGCCCTCGGCTACGACGACCCCGCCCCGCGCGGCCACTCCATCGAGTTCCGCATCAACGGCGAGGACCCCGGCCGCGGCTTCCTGCCTGCCCCCGGCACCGTCACCACCTTCGCCCCGCCCAGCGGCCCGGGCGTCCGCCTCGACGCCGGCGTCGAGTCCGGCTCGGTCATCGGCCCGGCCTGGGACTCCCTGCTCGCCAAGCTCATCGTCACCGGCGCCACCCGCACCCAGGCCCTCCAGCGCGCCTCACGCGCCCTGGAGGAGTTCACCGTCGAGGGCATGGCGACCGCGCTGACCTTCCACCGCGCCGTCGTGAAGGACCCCGCGTTCACCAGCGAGCCCTTCACCATCCACACGCGCTGGATCGAGACGGAGTTCGTCAACGACATCCCGCCCTTCACCGCCCCCACCGGCGGCGAGAGCGACGAGGAAGGCCGCGAGACGGTCGTCGTCGAGGTCGGCGGCAAGCGCCTCGAGGTCTCGCTGCCGTCGTCCCTCGGCATGAGCCTGGCACGTACCGGCCTCGCCGCCGGCGCCAAGCCCAAGCGGCGCGCCGCGAAGAAGGCGGCCTCGGCCGTCTCGGGCGACACCCTCGCCTCTCCCATGCAGGGCACCATCGTCAAGGTGGCCGTCGAAGAGGGCCAGGAGGTCAAGGAGGGCGAACTCGTCGTCGTCCTCGAAGCGATGAAGATGGAGCAGCCGCTCAACGCGCACCGCTCCGGCACCGTCAAGAACCTCAACGCCACCATCGGCGCCTCCCTCACCTCCGGCGCGGCGATCTGCGAGATCAAGGACTGAGGACGTGCTGAGCTGAGCCAGGGCGCCGGGTGCCGGGGACGTTCGCTTCCCCGGCACCCGGCGCGGTCCGCGCCGCCGGATGGCATGCTGTGTGCCACACCGACCACGCGCCCACCCGGCCACGCGCCGCAGCGCGCGAGGGGGTAGCGGCGGCACGGAAAGGACGGCGGAGATGGCGAGGACACCGGCCACGGCTCCACCGCGCAGGGCCATGCGCGCGGACGCGCGCCGCAACTACGCGCGCCTCCTCACCGAGGCGCGCGCGGGCTTCGCCGAACACGGCACCGACACCTCGCTCGAGGACATCGCCCGCCGTGCCGGCGTCGGCATCGGCACCCTGTACCGCCACTTCCCCACGCGCCAGGCCCTGATGAGCGCCGTCTTCCAGGACGCGCTGACCGCGCTCGTCGACCACGCGCGCGAGCTGGACGCGGCCCAGCAGCCCTGCCGTGCGCTGGTGGAGTGGCTGCGGGCGTTCGTCACGTACGCGGGCGAGTACCGCGGCCTGTCGCGCGCGCTGATGTCCGCGCCCTGCGACGACACCACGGCGCTCGGCCAGTGCAACGTGCCGCTGCGCACGGCGGGCGAGGCGCTGCTCAGCCGCGCCCAGGGGGCGGGGGCCGTACGGGACGACGTGTCGATCGACGACCTGCTCCAGCTGACGAACGCGATCGCGCTGGCGTCCGAGCAGACGCCCGAGGATCCCGAACTGGCGGACCGGCTCCTCACGCTGACCCTGCAAGGCCTGGCGCCGAGGCCGGCGGCCTGACGCGCGTGGGCGGGGCGCGCTCGCGTCGCGCGCCCGTCGCGCGGGGCCGCCGGCGCTTGGACCACGCGGGCGCCGCCACCGAGCTTCCGGCCGCACGGCTGCACGGCTGCACGCACCGGACGCGGCGAGGCCCCGCGCAGGGGGCGAATCCGGCCGCGCATGCCGGACGCGCGCCGGCCGGCCGGCCACGCGCCGGGGCCCGTCCCCTACCTGCGCCGCATCTCCGCCACGCGCGCCCGTTCCCGCTCCCGTTCGGCCGGCTCCCCGAGCTGCGGCGGGGCCTGCGACGGCGCGGGCGCGCTCCGCAGGTGCCCGGACCCGTGGGTGCGCCGCTGCGCGGGCAGCGGCGCCTGGCCGCGCGGTTGCTCGCCGCCGCCCTCGCCCGCCTCGTCGGACGCGGGCCCGGCCCCGGGGCCACCGCCCGCACCGGCACCGGCGCTCGATCCCGCAGCGGCCCCCGCGACGGAGATCTGCACGCCCTGGTCGGCCAGCGCCTGGAGCTCCATCGCCGCCCGCTCGTCGTGGGCGGGGGGTTCGTCCGTCACCAGCCGGGTGATCAACTCCGTCGGCACGGTCTGGAACATGGTGTCCGTGGCCAGCTTCGTGTGGTCGGCGAGCACCACCACCTCGCCCGCCGCGCGTACCAGCGCCCGATCGACGCTCGCCGAGAGCATGTTGGACGTGGACAGGCCACGCTCGGCCGTGAGGCCCGTGCCCGAGATGAACGCGCGGCTGACGCGCAGCCCTTGCAGCGACTGCTCCGCGCCGCTGCCCACCAGCGCGTAGTTGGATCCGCGCAGGGTCCCGCCCGTCATCACCACCTCGACACGGTTCGCGTGCGCCAGCGCCTGCGCCACCAGGAGGGAGTTGGTGACCACGGTCAGTCCGGGCACCCGGGCCAGCCTGCGGGCCAGCTCCTGCGTCGTCGTGCCCGCGCCGACGACGACCGCCTCGCCCTCCCCCACCAGCGTGGCGGCGAGATCCGCGATGGCCGTCTTCTCGGCCGACGCGAGATGCGACTTCTGCGGGAAGCCGGACTCCCGCGTTAACCCCCCGGGCAGCACCGCACCGCCGTGCCGGCGGTCGAGCAACCCCTCGGCCTCCAGCGCCCGCACGTCACGGCGTACGGTCACTTCCGAGGTCTGGACGACGCGGGCGAGCTCACGGAGCGACACGGCCCCGTTGGCGCGCACCATTTCGAGGATCAACTGGCGACGTTCTGCAGCGAACACGAAACTGACAGTAACGCCAATGACCGTCTGCTTTCAGCAGTTTGCACCCAATTAACGAAGTTGTACGTACGACGTTCTGGTGGATGGTATAGGCGTTGTCGCTGTTGCTCAGCCGTCGGGCAGGATCACCGCACGGCAGAGGTCAGAGCGCGGTGTAGGCGCCGTCGACGAGGTGGTAGCTGCCGGCCACGAACGAGGCGCGGTCGGACAGCAGGAACGCGACCAGCTCGGCGACCTCTTCGGGACGGCCGAGACGCCCGGCCGGGTGCAGGCCGACGAGGCCGTCGTACGCGGCCTGGTCCATGTCCTTCAGCAGCGGGGTCTCGATGAAGCCGGGGCCGACCGCGTTGACGCGGATGTTCCTGGCCGCGTACTCGGCGGCGGCGGTCTTGGTCAGGCCGACCACGCCGTGCTTGGCGGCCACGTAGGCGGCGGAGCCGGCGAAGCCGACCGAGCCGAGGATGGAGGCGACGTTGACGATGGCGCCGCCGTTGCCGGTGGCCTCGATGGCGGGCAATTCGTAGCGCGTGGATGCTGCGCCGAGGGGCCGCGACCGGGCGAGTCGCGGGCAGAACGAGACGTCAGGGCACGGCCGGACGATCAGCGCGCCGATGCGCCCGGCTCGCGCTTCCATGACAGGGGCATCGGCCGAGCGGAAGCCGGCGCATGTGAGCAGGCGATGTCGTGCGGTACGGGCACGGGGAGGCTCCTTGGCTCGCGCGGTGCACGTTCAGGGGGCGGGTACGCCCCGGGACCACAGCTCCTCCGCGTGCTCCGCGAAGCGGCTGAACATCCCGGCGTCACCGACTCGGCGCAGATGCAGGAGCGGGCTGTCGTGGCCGACGAGACGCGCCAGGTGAGGTGTGACGAGGGCGTCGTCGTCGAAGCGGAAGACGCTGAGGCTGACGTGGTTGACAGCGTCCTCGGCGGCACTGAATCGCGTCTCCAGCCCTTCGAGCGGGCCGAGGTGGGCCAGGTTCTCCAGCGTGATCTTGATGCGGGTACTCACGGTGAGCGCGACATCCTCGATCACCTCGCGCTGCCGGGTGACCTCGCCGTCCGGGTCTCCGAGCAGGAAGCGGACCCGGCATCCGGACTCGGCCTTGCGGCGCAGCGTCTCGGTGAAGTTCGGCAGTTGCGTGAAGAAGAAGTAGTTCGTGTACCCGGCGAGGAACAGGTCGCCGGTAGTGCGGGCGATCAGCTCCCTCCACACCTGGGAGGGGCAGGCGCTGCGGTAGGGATACGAGTGCACGATCTCACGGTCGTTGCCGGTCTTCACCCGGTCGGTCACGGCGCGGGGCCACAGCATTTCTTCATCGACTCCCAACGCCCGGCAGGCGTCTTCGCGGTTCCTGGCATGCGGCACGAGTTCGGCGTTCGCCGATGGTTTCCAAGGTAGCGGCGCAACACGTCAACTGTCCCTGCCCACAGCCAGAGAGGGACGTGACCGAGACGCCGGCGGCTCGTCGGCGGAAGACTGCAGCGTCAGCGGGTGCGCTGGACTAGCCGAGCTCGGCGGGTGCTTCCAGATGGCGGTGACGCCGTGCAGTTCGCAGTAGGCGCCCAGCTCGTCCTCGACAGGGAAGTCGTGGCCGCCCTTGAAGCACTGGGTCATGGCCTTTCCGCCCACTCGGCGCAGCCCGGGCAAGCACGGGGGAAGACCCGCACCCCGTCCACGTCACGGCGCGCGCCGAGGTCGACGGCGCTTCCGGTCGGCACCGGCATGCCACAGCGCGCGCATGCGCCGCCGCGCCGCCGCTCGTCGGTCAACTCGGGGATCTCGACCAGTGGCTGATCCGCAGCCTGCGCCATGGCGGTGCTCCTTCGTGTTCGCGGTGTCGTTCCGCCCCGGAGCGTGCGCCTTGGTCGCGGCGGGGCATCTGTCACTCATCGAACCGCAACCGTCACGGCAGGTGAGTAGCCTGGGAGGGGGCCCGGAGGGGGCCAGAAGGACGGGA
Organism: Streptomyces sp. NRRL F-5126; assembly: GCF_000721265.1. Lineage (GTDB taxonomy): Bacteria > Actinomycetota > Actinomycetes > Streptomycetales > Streptomycetaceae > Streptomyces. Next base: position 264,801 of record NZ_JOFZ01000006.1, read on the forward strand.
GGGGCTGATGTACGAGCGGCGCGCCCGGTTCGGGGCGTATCTCCGGCGGCTCCGCAGGCGGCGGGGCACGTCGCAGCGTGGCCTCGCCGAGCGCCTGTCCGTGGTGTCCGGTACGCGAACCGTCACCCGCAACGATGTGTCCCGGTGGGAGCGTGGCGCCCGCATCCCCGACGCTTGGCTACCTGTGCTGGCGCATTCGCTGGGTGTGCCGTTGGCCGAGTTGGAACAGGCCGCCGCGTATGCCCGGGGAGATACGGACACAGCCCCATCCGGTACCACGGCCACACTGGCTGAGCTGCTGCCGGACGGCGATCCCCTCGCGGTATCCCCCGCTGCCGACGGACGTCACGTCGGCAGCGAAGAGGTAGCGGCTCTGGCCGCCCGGGTCCACGGCCTGCGTCTCGCCGACGACGTCGTCACGGGCGGCGACCTGATCGCCCCCGCTTTCCGCGAATTGCGACGTGCCGTGCGGTTCTACCGTCATTCCACCTTCAGCGAGGAGACCAGCCGGGCGCTGCTCGTGCAGATCGGCGAACTCGCCCAGATCGCTGGGTGGATCGCCTCGGACGCCGGGCGCCACGAGGACGCCGAGTGGGCCTACAGCCTCGGCATCTCGGCCGCGCGGCAGGCCGGCAACGGGCCACTGACGGCGCACCTGGCGGGCTCCCTCGCCTACCAGCACAGCAACACCGGCCGTGAGCGCGAAGGCGTGGACCTCGCGCTGGCCGCGCTGGAGGAGGCAGGCCCTGGCGCGTCGCCTGAGGCGCGGGCCCTGTTCCTCGACCGGGTCGCGTGGGCGCACGCCAAGGCAGGCGAACCCCGGCTCGCCCTGTCCGCGTTGGCGCGGGCGCACGAGGCCCTCGGCGCAGACGGCCCGGAGGCACCCCTGTGGGCGTACTGGGTCAGTGCGGCGGAGTTCGACATCATGGACGCCCGCGTCTTTACCGAGCTGCGTCGGCCGCTCCGGGCCGTGCCGCTGCTGACGGATGTGCTGGGCCAGTACGACTCCACGCACACCCGCGAACTGGCGCTGTACGGATCATGGCGCGCCGTGGCGCTCATCGACGCGAACGAGCCGGAACAGGCGGCCGATCAGGCAAGGCATGACATCGAGATGTCCGCCGATCTGACGAGCGAGCGTACGGCCTCTCGTGTTCGCGTCGTGCTGTCGCGGCTGCGCGAGCACGGGGACGTCCCCGAGGTCCGCGAGGTGCTGGACGCGCACGGCCGGCTCCTGCTCGCCTGAACGCACGATCCGCCTCGCCGAGGCGTGAGAGGGGACGTCATGGCCGAAGGCCTGACCGCAGTGGCCCGCTTCCTGTTCGAAGCCGGCACGCTCAAGCAGTCCCGCCGTACCGGCTGGTGGATGGCCGGTGTGCGCGACCCGGAGAGCGTGGCGGAGCACTCGTGGCGGAGCGCCCTGCTGGCGTCGATCATCGCCAAGCTCGAAGGCGCCGACCCCAACCGCGCCGCGTTCCTGGCCACGTGGCACGACACCCAGGAGACGAGGCTCGGAGACGTCAACCACCTCGGCAAGAAGTACTCCTCGACCGCCGACCCCCGGTCGGTGACCGCCGACCAGACCGAGGGCATGCCCGCCGCCCTGGCCCAGGCGGTGCGTGACCTGGTCGACGAGTACGAGGACCGGGAGACGCCAGAGGCGATCTGCGCGCGCGACGCGGACAAGCTGGAATGCCTGCTCCAGGGCGTCGAGTACAAGGCCCAGGGTTACACGAATGTGCAGCGGTGGATCGACAACAGCCGGGGACGGCTGACGACGAAGTCGGCCTGCCTGCTGGCCGATGAGCTGCTCAGGCAGGACTCGCTGGACTGGCTGCGGGACATCCTCGGCGAGCAGCGCCCTTGAACAGGGCGGAAGCGCCTCGCCGCCGCACGCGACCGGACGAGCCGGCGCGACGCGGCGGGCGCTGCCCGGGGCGAGGTAAGCAGGCGCGGCGGGCGCGACGCGCCCGACGGCGCGTCAGAGCTCCTCGGCGGCCTTCCGCGCATGCAACTGCCGTGCCACCTCCGCGATCGAGCCCGAGAGCGACGGGTAGACCGTGAACGTGTTCGCGATCTGCTCCACCGTCAGGTTGTTGTCCACGGCGATCGAGATCGGGTGGATCAGCTCGCTCGCGCGCGGCGCGACGACGACGCCGCCGACCACGATCTCCGTGCCGGGGCGCGCGAAGATCTTCACGAAGCCGTCCCTGATGCCCTGCATCTTGGCCCGCGGGTTGCGCAGCAGGGGCAGCTTGACGACGCGCGCGTCGATCCTGCCGTTGTCGATGTCCGCCTGGCTGTAGCCGACGGTCGCGATCTCCGGGTCGGTGAACACGTTCGACGACACCGACTTGAGGTTGAGCGGCGCCACCGAGTCGCCGAGGAAGTGGTACATCGCGATGCGGCCCTGCATCGCCGCGACGGACGCGAGCGCGAAGACGCCCGTCACGTCGCCCGCCGCGTACACGCCGGGCGCGGACGTGCGCGAGACGCGGTCGGTCTTGATGTGGCCCGACTCCTTGAGCACGACGCCGGCCTCTTCGAGGCCCATGCCGGCCGTGTTCGGGATCGAGCCGACGGCCATCAGGCAGTGCGTGCCGGAGATGACGCGGCCGTCGGCGAGGGTGACCTCGACGCGGTCGCCGACCCGCTTCGCGGCCGCCGCGCGCGAGCGCGACATCACGTTCATGCCGCGGCGGCGGAAGACGTCCTCCAGCACGGCCGCCGCGTCCGGGTCCTCGCCGGGCAGCACGCGGTCGCGCGAGGAGACGAGCGTGACGCGCGAGCCCAGCGCCTGGTACGCGCCGGCGAACTCGGCGCCGGTGACGCCCGAGCCGACCACGATGAGTTCCTCGGGGAGCTCGTCGAGGTCGTAGACCTGCGTCCAGTTGAGGATCCGCTCGCCGTCCGGCTGCGCGTCGGGGATCTCGCGCGGGTGACCGCCCGTGGCGATCAGCACGGCGTCCGCGGTGAGGACCTCCTCCTCCCCGTCGGCGAGCCGGACGACGACCTTGCGCGAGCCGTCGAGCGCCTGGCCCCCTTCGAGCCTGCCGCGGCCGCGCAGGACGCGTGCGCCGGCGCGCGTCACCGAGGCGGCGATGTCGTGGGACTGCGCGAGCGCGAGCCGCTTGACCCTGCGGTTGACCTTCCCGAGGTCCACACCGACGACCCGCGCGGCCTGCTCGATCGGCGGGGTGTCGTCGGCGACGATGATGCCGAGCTCCTCGTAGGAGGAGTCGAAGGACGTCATCACCTCGGCCGTGGCGATGAGGGTCTTCGACGGGACGCAGTCGGTCAGCACCGAGGCGCCGCCGAGCCCGTCGCAGTCGGCGACGGTCACCTCCGCGCCGAGCTGGGCGGCCGCCAGGGCCGCCTCGTAGCCGCCGGGTCCGCCACCGATGATCACGATCCGGGTCACGAAAAATCAGCCTCGCGTCGTCTGCCCGGCCGCCTGCGCCCCGGCCGGGGTCCTTGGATGCGCCCGGGAGAGGAGGACGCCCGGGGCGCGCTGGAATACGTGTCTCATTGTCCCGCACGCGACGGGTGCCCCGGCCCGGGGCCCGCGCGGGTCGGCGTGGCGGCCCGGAGGGGCGCCGCCGCACGGCCGTACGGTGCGCCCGGGGCGATCCCAACGGTGCGCGCGAGACGCTTCGTACGGTGACGCGCGACACCGCCGTACGCCACCGTCCACACGTGCGTACGGGCGCCGCGCGCGGGCCCGCACGGGCGGGGCCGGCCCGTGCGTGACGCTCCGCGGATCGGCCCGCGCGCCCCGCCCCCGCCGCACCTCCCGTACCCTCGACCCCATGTCGCTCTACGCCGCGTACGCCGGCAACCTCGATGCGCGGCTGATGTCCCGCCGCGCCCCGCACTCCCCGCTGCGCGGCACGGGGTGGCTCAACGGGTGGCGGCTCACGTTCGGCGGCGAGCAGATGGGCTGGGAAGGCGCGCTCGCGACGATCGTCGAGGCACCCAGGGAGCAGGTCTTCGTGACCCTCTACGACATCGCGCCGATGGACGAGGACTCGATGGACCGCTGGGAGGGCGTCGGGCTCGACATCTACCGGCGCATGCGGGTGCGCGTCGACACGCTCGACGGCGCGGAGCCGTCCTGGCTCTACGTGCTGAACGGGTACGAGGGCGGCCTGCCCTCCGCCCGCTACCTGGGCGAGATCGCGGACGCGGCGGAGTCGGCGGGCGCGCCGCACGACTACGTGATGGAGCTGCGCAAGCGCCCTTGCTGACGTAGGCCGTGGACGGGTCCACGAAACGCGAACGCGCAAACCTCGTCACGCGCTCGTCGGAAACGACAACGCAACGATCACAACACCGTACGCCTGTTCATCTACGCGCGTAGGGCCGGAGCGGCTAGGCTCCCCCGTGTGAACGCATCTGCTACTCAGGCCACCGCCGACGGGCCCCTCGACCCCTATGCCGCAGCGGACCGTGCCGCCGCGCGGCTGAGCGAGCTGTCCGGGGCCGACAGCCACGACCTCCTCCTCGTACTCGGCTCCGGCTGGGCGCCCGCCGTCGAGGCGCTCGGCGCACCCGAGGCGGAGTTCCCGATGGCCGACCTGCCCGGCTTCCCGCCACCCGTCGTCGAGGGCCAGGTGGGCACCGTCCGCTCGTACGTGGTCGGCGGCGGCAAGCGCGCGCTGGTCCTCCTCGGCCGCACGCACCACTACGAGGGCCACGGCGTGAGCGCCGTGGTGCACGGCGTGCGCACGGCTGTCGCCGCGGGCTGCAAGACGGTCGTCCTGACCAACGGCTGCGGCGGTCTGCGCGAGGGCATGCGCCCGGGACAGCCGGTGCTGATCAGCGATCACATCAACCTCACGGGCGTCTCCCCCGTCATCGGCGCACGCTTCGTCGACCTGACGGACCTGTACTCGCCTCGGCTGCGCGCCCTGTGCAAGGAGATCGACCCGGCGCTCGAAGAGGGCGTGTACGCGATGTTCCCCGGGCCGCACTACGAGACGCCCGCCGAGATCGCCATGGTCCGGGTCATGGGCGGCGACCTCGTCGGCATGTCCACGGTGCTCGAAGCCATCGCCGCGCGCGAGGCGGGCGCAGAGGTGCTGGGCATCTCGCTGGTGACGAACCTCGCGGCGGGCCTCAGCGGCCAGCCCCTCAACCACGAGGAGGTCATCCAGGCGGGCCGCGACTCGGCCAAGCAGATGGGCGCCCTCCTGGCGCGCGTGCTCGACCGCGTCTGAGGCCGTTCCGACGCGATCCCGACGCGATCCCGACGCGAAAACACCCGCGCACGCGCGCGTGCCGTGCGCGTCGGGGCCGTGGGCGCCGGCGCACCGTGGGCGCCGCGCCGCGGAGCTCGTACCGTAGTTGATTTCCCGCAGGGAGGACCCATCGTGCAGCAGGACTCCACCACGGCCTCGACCACCGCACGCGCCGAGGCGTGGCTGGCCGAGGACCCGGACGGCGACACACGCGCCGAGTTGCGCGCGCTGATCGACTCCGGCGACGCGGACGCGCTCGCCGAGCGCTTCTCGGGGATGCTCCAGTTCGGCACGGCGGGCCTGCGCGGCGCCCTCGGCGCGGGGCCGATGCGGATGAACCGCGCCGTCGTCATCCGCGCCGCCGCCGGTCTCGCCGCGTATCTGAGGGAGCAGGGCGACGGCGGCGGGCTCGTCGTCGTGGGCTACGACGCGCGCTACAAGTCCGCGGAGTTCGCGCGGGACACGGCGGCGGTCATGACGGGCGCGGGGCTGCGCGCCGCGCTGCTGCCGGGACCGCTGCCGACTCCGGTGCTCGCCTTCGCGGTGCAGCACATGGGGGCGGTCGCGGGCGTCCAGGTGACGGCCAGCCACAACCCGCCGCAGGACAACGGCTACAAGGTCTACCTCGGCGGCGGCTCCCAGATCGTCCCGCCCGCGGACGGCGAGATCGCCGCGCACATCGAGGCGGTCGGCGCGCTGTCCGGCGTGGCGCGCCCCGACGCGGGGTGGGAGGTCCTGGACGGCACCGTCCTCGACTCCTACCTCGCACGCACGCGCGCGGTGCTGACGGAGGGCTCCCCGCGCACGGCGCGCGTCGTGCACACGGCGCTGCACGGCGTGGGCACCCGCACCTTGCTCGCCGCCTTCGCCGGGGCCGGCTTTCCCGCGCCGGTGACGGTCGCGGAACAGGCCGAGCCCGACCCGGCGTTCCCGACGGTCGCGTTCCCGAACCCGGAGGAGCCGGGCGCGATGGACCTGTCGTTCCGCACCGCGCGCGAGGCGCGGCCCGACGTGGTCATCGCGAACGACCCGGACGCGGACCGCTGCGCGGTCGCCGTGCCCGACCCGTCGGCCGCCGCCGGGTGGCGGACGCTCAAGGGCGACGAGCTGGGCGCGCTCCTCGCCGCTCACCTGGTGCGCAAGGGCGCGAAGGGCACGTTCGCCGAGTCGATCGTGTCGTCGTCGCTGCTGCGCCGCATCGCCGCGGCGGCGGGCGTCCCGTACGAGGAGACCCTGACGGGGTTCAAGTGGATCGCCCGCGTCCCGGGCCTGCGCTACGGGTACGAGGAGGCGATCGGGTACTGCGTCGACCCGGAGGGCGTGCGCGACAAGGACGGGATCACGGCTGCGCTGCTGGTGGCGGAGCTTGTCTCCGAGCTGAAGGAGCACGGCAGGACCCTCCAGGACGAGCTCGACGACCTGGCGCTCGCCCACGGCCTGCACGCCACCGACCAGCTCTCCGCGCGCGTGGACGACCTGTCCCTGATCGCGGCCGCGATGCGCCGCCTGCGCGAGCAGCCGCCGACGGCGCTCGCGGGACTGCGCGTGGCGCGCGCCGAGGACCTGGCGTCGGGGCCGAACGGCCTGCCGCCCACCGACGGCCTGCGCTACACGCTGTCCGGGCAGCACGAGGCCCGGGTCATCGTCCGCCCCAGCGGCACGGAACCGAAGATCAAGTGCTACCTGGAGGTGGTGGTCCCGGTCCCGGCGGCCGCGGACCTCCCGGGCGCCAAGGCCACGGCACACGAGGTGCTCGAAGCCCTCAAGGCGGACGTGGCACGCGCCGCGGGCCTGTGACGGGCGCGCTGCCGTTTCCGCAGGTGGGGCTGGTTGTCAGTGCCCGGTGCTAGCGTCGTTTGCATGACACCGGAGGAGCTCGCCGGCCTCGTGCACCTGCGCCGGGCGCGTGACTTGATCGACCGCGAGTACGCGCGCCCGCTCGACGTGCCCGCGATGGCGCGCTACGCGCTCATGTCGCCTGCGCACTTCTCGCGGCAGTTCCGTGCCGCCTACGGCGAAACGCCGTACAGCTACCTCATGACGCGCCGGATAGAGCGCGCGATGGCGCTGCTGCGCGGCGGCATGAGCGTGACCGACGCGTGCATGGCCGTCGGCTGCACCTCGCTCGGCTCGTTCAGCGCGCGCTTCACCGAGGTCGTGGGCGAGACGCCGAGCGCCTACCGCGGGCGTGAGCACCCGGCCGCGGCGGCGATGCCCGCGTGCGAGGCGAAGGTGCGCACGCGCCCGACGAGGACGGGGCGGGCAGCGCGGACGGCGGCCGCACCGAGCAGGATCGAAGAAGCGCGCCCGGCCGCCGCTGCCTAACGTTGACGGCATGACCATCGCACTCCAGTACTGCCACGTCACCGTCAACGACCTGGACGAATCGCTCGCCTTCTACCGCGACGCGCTCGGCCTCGAAACCCGCAACGACGTCGGTTCCGAGGGGGCCCGCTGGGTCACCCTCGGCAGCCCGACGCAGCCGGGCCTCGAGATCGTCCTCTCTCAGCCGCACGCCGGCCGCTCGCAGGCCGACGGCGACGCCCTCCAGGAGCTGCTCACCAAGGGCGTCCTGCCCATGACCGTCTTCAGCACGGACGACCTCGACGCGACGTTCGAGCGGGTGCGGGCGTCCGGCGCCGAGGTGCTGCAAGAGCCCATCGACCAGCCCTGGGGCCCGCGGGACTGCGCGTTCCGGGACCCCTCGGGCACCATGGTCCGCATCCAGCAGGCGGCCAAGGCGTAACGCCGCCGTTCGGGTCCGGACGGCGGCCGGCCCCGGCGTCAGCGCAGCGCGATCAGCCCAGCGCGATCAGCACGATGAGCAGGATCGCCCCGGCGAGCGCCGGGGCGATCACCTCGTACGCCCAGCGCACCACCGGCGCACCGGCGGACCCGTCCTGCGCGCCCGCCGCCGCACGGTCCGCCAGCTCGCGCATCTCGACGATCGCCTGGTCCGCCTGGGCCAGCTTGGGGTCGGCCGCCGAGGACGAGAAGCTCATCGCCGCCTGCCTCGCGCCCGACGAGGCGGGGGCGGACCGCTCCATGCGGGCCATCCTGCGGTCGGCGCGCTTGCGCTGGCGGAGGCTGACGGGCACGGCCCACATCTGGTACTTCGTGCCGTCGTGTGTGAACAGCTCCGTGCTGAAGCGCGCCCTGATGTGCTTCATCGCACCCCATGGCACGGAGATCGTGCGGAACGGGTTCCTGATCCTCACCTGGTCCCTGCCCGCGAAGACCGCCGGCCTGACCGTGTACGCGACCAGCAGCGGCACGACGAACAGCAGTGCGGCGAGCGACAGCCACGGCGCCCGGCCGTGCGCCGTGAACAGCGCGTCGATGCCGAGCCAGAGGACGAGCGCCAGCACGAGCACGCCGCCGGCGATGCCGCCGCCCGACCGGTAGACCCGGTCGGCGTACACGGACTCCCCGGCCGTGGAGCCGGCCTCGGACGGTTGCTGTTCGGAACGTGCCATACCTACGATTCTGCCGCACGTGCGCGCGAACGGACGACGGCGGTTCTCGGTCGTTATCGATCGGTCCGCCCGCCCGTTACCTCCTCATGCGGCCGGCCGGGCGGGTCGGCTCCCGGATCGCGCCGCATCCGGGTCTCGGCCTGTACATACCGCTACGCGCGTAGATATGCTGCCCTGGTGACCATGTCCACCAGCACCCCGTCCCCGCTCGCCGGCGTCGCCTCGTCGGACAGCGCGCTGCGGCGCTTCCTGCACGGGCTCCCCGGCGTCGACGCCGTGGGCCTCGAAGCCCGCGCCGCCGCGCTCGGCACGCGGTCGATCAAGACGACCGCCAAGGCCCACGCCATCGACCTGGCGATCTCGATGATCGACCTGACCACCCTGGAGGGCGCCGACACCCCCGGCAAGGTCAGGTCGCTCGGCGCGAAGGCCCTGCGCCCCGACCCGTCCGACCGCTCCGCGCCCACGACGGCCGCCGTCTGCGTCTACCCCGACATGGCCGCGACGGCCAGGGCCGCGCTCGGCGACGCCGACGTGAAGGTGGCCTCCGTCGCCACCGCGTTCCCGGCCGGACGTGCCGCGCTCGACGTCAAGCTCGCCGACGTGCGCTCCGCGGTCGCGGCGGGCGCCGACGAGATCGACATGGTCATCGACCGCGGCGCCTTCCTCGCCGGGCACTACCTCGACGTGTACGAGGAGATCCGCGCGGTGCGCGCCGAGTGCACGGGGCACGTGCGGCTGAAGGTCATCTTCGAGACGGGCGAGCTCTCGACGTACGACAACATCCGCCGCGCGTCCTGGCTCGGGATGCTCGCGGGCGCGGACTTCATCAAGACCTCCACCGGCAAGGTCGCCACGAACGCCACCCCCGCCAACACCCTCCTCATGCTGGAGGCCGTGCGCGACTTCCGCGCGCAGACGGGCACGCAGGTGGGCGTGAAGCCGGCGGGCGGCATCCGCACGTCGAAGGACGCCATCAAGTACCTCGTCCTGGTGAACGAGACGGCCGGGCCCGACTGGCTGACGTCCCACTGGTTCCGCTTCGGCGCGTCGTCGCTCCTCAACGACCTGCTGATGCAGCGCCAGAAGCTGCGCACCGGGCGCTACTCCGGTCCCGACTACGTGACGGTGGACTGATACCGATGGCATCACCGAATACAGCACCTGTTCACGCGGGTTCGCCGTTCGCCTACGCGCCGGCACCCGAGTCGCGCTCCGTCGTCGACATCGCGCCCGCCTACGGCCTCTTCGTCGACGGCGAGTTCACCGAGGCCGCCGGCGGCAAGGTCTTCAAGACCGTCGCCCCGGCCACCGAGGAGGTGCTCTCCGAGGTCGCGCAGGCGGGCGAGGAGGACGTCGAGCGCGCGGTGCGCGCGGCGCGCAAGGCGTTCGAGAAGTGGTCGGCGCTGCCCGGCAGGGCCCGGGCGAAGTACCTCTTCCGCATCGCGCGGATCATCCAGGAGCGCTCGCGTGAGCTGGCCGTCCTGGAGACGCTGGACAACGGCAAACCCATCAAGGAGACGCGGGACTTCGACGTCCCGCAGGCCGCCGCGCACTTCTTCTACCACGCGGGCTGGGCCGACAAGCTGGCCCACGCCGGGCTCGGCCCCGACCCGCGCCCGCTGGGCGTGGCCGCGCAGGTCATCCCGTGGAACTTCCCGCTGCTGATGCTGGCCTGGAAGATCGCGCCCGCGCTGGCCACCGGCAACACCGTCGTGCTCAAGCCCGCCGAGACGACCCCGCTGTCCGCGCTGTTCTTCGCGGACGTGTGCCGCCAGGCCGGTCTGCCGAAGGGCGTCGTCAACATCCTGACGGGCGACGGCTCGACGGGCGCGGCGCTCGTGTCGCATCCGGACGTCGACAAGGTCGCGTTCACCGGCTCGACCGAGGTCGGCAAGGCCATCGCGCGGCAGGTGGCGGGCACGGGCAAGAAGGTCACGCTCGAACTCGGCGGCAAGGGCGCGAACATCGTCTTCGACGACGCCCCGATCGACCAGGCCGTCGAGGGCATCGTGACCGGCATCTTCTTCAACCAGGGCCAGGTGTGCTGCGCCGGCTCGCGCCTCCTCGTGCAGGAGTCGGTCGCGGACGAGCTGATCGACGCGCTCAAGCGCAGGCTCACCACCCTGCGCCTGGGCGACCCGCTGGACAAGAACACCGACATCGGTGCGATCAACTCCGCGCAGCAGCTCGCGAAGATCCGCGAGCTGACGGGGATCGGCGAGGCCGAGGGCGCGGAGCGCTGGTCGCCGGAGTGCGAGCTGCCGTCGTCCGGCTACTGGTTCGCGCCGACGCTGTTCACGGGCGTGGCGCAGGCCCACACCGTCGCGCAGGAGGAGATCTTCGGCCCCGTGCTGTCGGTCCTGACGTTCCGCACGCCGGACGAGGCGGTGGCGAAGGCCAACAACACGCCCTACGGGCTGTCCGCGGGCGTCTGGACGGAGAAGGGTTCGCGGATCCTCGCGGTCGCGGACCGGCTCCGTGCGGGCGTCGTCTGGGCGAACACGTTCAACAAGTTCGACCCGACGTCGCCGTTCGGCGGCTACAAGGAGTCGGGTTACGGCCGCGAGGGCGGCCGCCACGGCCTGGAGGCGTACCTCGATGTCTGACAGCGACGGCAGGGGCCGGCTGACGGTCCTCAAGACCTACAAGCTGTATGTGGGGGGCAAGTTCCCCCGCAGCGAGAGCGGCCGGGTGTACGAAGTGACGGATGCCAGGAGCCGGTGGCTCGCCAACGCCCCCCGCTCGTCCCGCAAGGACGCGCGCGACGCGGTCGTCGCGGCGCGCAAGGCGTTCGGCGGCTGGTCGGGCGCCACGGCGTACAACCGCGGCCAGGTGCTGTACCGGATCGCGGAGATGCTGGAGGGCCGCGCCGACCAGTTCGTCCGCGAGGTCGCCGACGCGGAAGGCCTCTCGCGGGCCAAGGCGGCGGCCGTCGTGGAGGCGTCGATCGACCGCTGGGTCTGGTACGCGGGCTGGACGGACAAGATCGCCCAGGTGGTGGGCGGCGCGAACCCGGTGGCGGGTCCTTACTTCAACCTCTCGTCCCCGGAACCAACGGGCGTGGTCGCGGTCCTGGCCCCGCAGCAGTCGTCGCTGCTCGGGCTCGTGTCGGTGGTGGCACCCGTCGTCGCGACGGGCAACACGGCCGTGGTGGTCGCGAGCGAGACGCGCCCGCTGCCGGCCCTGTCGCTGTCCGAGGTCCTGGCCACGTCCGACGTGCCCGGCGGGGTGGTCAACGTCCTGTCCGGGCGCACCGCGGAGATCGCGGCACCGCTCGCCGCGCACCAGGACGTCAACGGCATCGACCTGACGGGCGCGGGCGGCGACGCGGCGCTGGCGAAGGAGCTCGAGGTCGCGGCGGCGGACAACCTCAAGCGGGTGCTGCGCCCGTCGGCCCGTACGGGCACGGGTGCCGCGCCGGCCGACGACTGGACGCAGGACCCGGGGACGCGCCGGATGACGGCGTTCCTGGAGACGAAGACGGTCTGGCACCCGACGGGCGCGCTGGGCGTGTCGGGCTCGTCGTACTGACGCGGCACCCCGACGGGGCGGGCGGCGGGGCGGGCGCCCTGTCCCGCCGCCCGCCCCCGCTACCGCTCTCAGCCGCCGAGCAGCCCGATGGCCTGCCCCGTCACGGGCAGCGTGGAGAGCGCGCCGCCCTGCGTGATCGGGTCCGTGAGCGCCTTCGTGGAGACCGGCTTGAAGTCGGCGACCTGCGTGCCGAGTCCGTTGTCGAGCGGGTCGACTCCCGTGTTGGCCAGCGGGTCGAGCTGGAGGTCGGTGACGGCCCCGGTGGCGCCCGACGTGGCGTTGGTGACCGCGCCGGTCAGCGCCTGCGTCGTCGCCGTCGCCGCCTGCTGTGCTCCCGCGCTCCCCTGGTCGGCCGCCTGGGCGGCGGCCGCACTCAGGCCCAGCGCGGCGCCGGCGGCGGTGACGGTCAGCCCCGCGCGCAGCAGCGCGTGACGGGTGGGCGTGGGTGCTGCGTGGCGTGCCATGAAAGCTTCCATTCAGACGCGTAATCGGATCGCCACGAACAGTAATTGACTCGTGGCCACCGTGCCCAGCACTCCCCCGTACGAGGTCCCGGTGGGTCCCCTGTGCGGGTGCATGGGTCAAACTGGTGTCTCGTGACGCATACGCCCCGCCGCCCGACGCCCGTCCTGCTGCTGTCAGGCCCCTCCGGTTCCGGCAAGTCGTCCCTCGCGGTGCGCACGGGGCTGCCGGTGCTGCGCCTCGACGACTTCTACAAGGAGTGCGACGACCCGACGCTGCCGCTGGTGGCGGGCAGCACGGACGTCGACTGGGACGCGCCGGGCTCGTGGGACGCGGCGGCGGCGGTCGCGGCGATCGTCGAACTGCACGACACGGGCCGCACGGACGTGCCCGTGTACGACATCCCGACGAGCTCACGCACGGGCACGGTGGAGCTGGACCTGGGGTCGGCGCCGGTCTTCGTGGCGGAGGGCGTCTTCGCCGCCGAGATCGTGGCGCGCTGCCGCGAACTGGGCGTGCTGGCAGACGCGTTGTGCCTGCGCGGACGCCCGTCGACGACGTTCCGCCGCAGGCTGCTGCGCGACCTGCGCGAGGGCCGCAAGTCGGTCGCGTTCCTGCTGCGGCGCGGCTGGCGCCTGATGCGCGCGGAACGCGGCATCGTGGCCCGCCAGGTCTCCCTCGGCGCCCACGCGTGCGCGAAGCGCGAGGCGCTGGCCCGCGTGGACGCGGCGCTCGCGGCGGCCACGCTCGCACGCGCCCACCGCGAGGCGCCCGTACCGGCGCCTGCGCCCGCCCCGGAAACACCCGTCACCCCGGCCCCGGGTCCTGCCCCGGCCCGCCAGGCCCCCTGACCGCGCAGCTGCCCGCTCCGTGGCGGCAGAACGCTTCAGTCGACACACAGGATGCTGATGGGTGGCGTGGACGACCCGTACCCGCGCCGGCTCGTCAGCCGCGCCACGCACACTTCACCTCCGGGCGTCGCGGGCCTCGCGGAGGCGTTGCTCCTGCGGTTGCCAGACGGTTTCCTCGAAGTACGGGCACTCGTACGGGAAGTGGTCCCTGGGGCAGATCAGCAGGTGGTCGAGGGTGTCGCGGGCGGCGCTCATCCGCTCGATCTGCTCGGCCAGGGCCGCACGGCGCTCGGTGACGACGTGCCTCCACCGGCCGGGCTCCGTGCTGTTGTCGAGCAGTGCGGCGATCTGGTCCAGACTCATCAGCCCCGACCGCTGCCAGAAGGTGATGACGGCGAGCCGGTGGAGCGCGGCCGGGGTGTACCAGCGGCGGCCGCCTCGCTGGGTCGCTGGTTCGAGGAGCCCGCGCCGTTCGTAGTAGCGCAGCGCGGATGCCCGGATTCCGAAGGCGCGGGCCGCTTCGTCGATGGGTACGGGCCCGTCGGCGTCAGCCGCGTCCCCGCCGGTGCTTTGCGCATCGCGTCGGCCCATGATGCCGCCTTGCCTCCACTTGCGTTGAAGTCAGGTTCAACCTTCACGATAGCGTCCATGACTTCCCCACCCCAACCGGCCGCGACCGCGCGGAGGCGCCCGCTCGTGGTGGCCGTGGTCTACGTCGCCGCGATGTTCATGGCGGTGATGGACACGACCGTCGTCAACGTGGCGCTGCCCGCGCTGGGCCGCGACTTCCACGCCGGGGCCGGCAGCGTCGGCCTCGTCTCCGTCGCCTACCTCGTCAGCCTGGCCGTGTTCATCCCCGCCTCCGGATGGCTGGGGGATCGCATCGGCGACCGGACGGCCCTCCTCGGCGCGATCGGCGTGTTCACCGCCGCCTCGGCCCTGTGCGGCACGGCCACGACCCTGTACGAGCTGGTCGCCTTCCGCGTCCTGCAAGGAGTGGGAGGAGCGGTGATGACCCCGGTGGGCCTGTCCATGCTCTTCAAGGCCTACCCCCCGGCCGAGAGGGTGCGGGTCGCCGGCATCCTCGCGGTGTTCACCGCCCTCGGCCCTGCGCTCGGACCGGTCCTCGGCGGCGTGTTCACCACCTACCTGTCGTGGCGGCTGGTCTTCTTCGTCAACGTGCCGATCGGGGTGGCCGTTCTCGTCTACGGCGCCCTCCTGCTCGCCGGCCACGCACCGTCCACCCGGCGCCGCCTGGACGTTCCCGGCTTCGCGCTCTCCGGCCTCGGCCTGGGCTGCACGATGTACGGCATCAGCGAAGGCCCAGGCCGCGGCTGGTCGGCCGCCCCCGTGCTCATCACCATCGCCGTCGGGGCCGCACTGCTGGTCGCCATGGTCGCCGTCGAACTGCGTGCGCACCGCCCGCTCATCGACCTGCGCCTGTTCGGAAACCGGCTGTTCACCGCCTCGACGGGCCTGTACGCGCTCGGCTCGGCCTCCTACATCGGCACGCTGTTCCTGACCGCCCTCTTCCTCCAGGACGGGCTCGGCCTGTCCGCCGTCCAGACCGGTCTCGCCACCTTCCCCTCGGCGCTCGGCACCATGGCCGGAGGCCGGCTCGTCACGCGCGCCCTGTACTGGCGATTCGGGCCGAGGCGGATCACGGCCGCGGGGCTGGCCGCCATCGCGGCGGCAACGGCCCTGATGGCGCTGGTGACGACAGGCGACGGCCTGTGGCCCGTACGCCTGATCATGTTCGGGCTCGGCCTCGGCGTCTCCTTCGTCTTCATCCCCGCCCAGGCCGCCTCCATGGCGACCGTCCCGCACGCCCGGACCGCGCCGGCATCCGCGATCTACAACGCCGCCAAGCAGCTCGGCAGCGCCGTCGGCGTGACACTGCTCACCACCGTGCTGACCGTCGCCGCCCCAGCACGCGCGGCCTCCGGCCGCCCCGTCTCCGACCTCACCGCCTTCCACGCGGGCTTCCTTGCGGCCACCGCGGTGGCCCTGTGCGCGATCCCCGTCGCGCTCACCATTCGCGACGCGGACGCGTCCGCCACGATGGTCCCGCCACGACGCCGCGGTGCCGCGAAGCCGCGCACACAGGCATCACCCGCCGACCCGGCTACCGGCACCGACTGAACGGCGGGCATCACACGCCCCGGCCGAGGGGTACGCCCCTCCAGGACGTGATCGGGCCGGTTCGGTGGCCGTCGAGATCCACGACGGGGCACCCGCACCGTGTCCGTCACGGCAGTGGCCCGGCGGCGTCCGCCGGGCCTGCGCGGTCCCGAGCATCCGCTCGAACGTGCCGTCCAAAACCCATTGGCGGAACCGGGTGTGCAGCGACCGGTCTGTGCGATAACGCGAGGACGCCTGTCAGGTAACCCGACAGAATGTGGCCATGGTTGACAACGCTCGATGTAGCCAGCGCCCCGACTTCCTGAGCAAGCCCACCCTGCAAGGAGAGCGCGTACGCCTCCGGGCGGTAGTGGCCGACGATGTACCCGCACTACTGCCGATGCTCCGTGACGTGGAATCAACGCGGCTGACCGGCACTCATGGTGATCTCCTCCCGGATGAGGCGGGGATACGGACCTGGTATGACACTCGCCGGGACCAAGAGGACCGGTTGGACCTCGCCGTGGTCGAGCAGGTGTCAGGAAACGTCATCGGTGAAGCAGTCCTCAACGCGTGGGATCCGGGCAACGAGAGCTGCAGCTTCCGCATCTGCCTGACGCCCGGCAGCTACGGACAGGGCTTCGGCACCGAGGCGACCCAGCTGATCATCGGCTACGGCTTCGAGCGCCTGGGGCTGCACCGCATCTCCCTGGAGGTCTACGCGTTCAATCCGCGGGCCCGCCGCGTCTACGAAAAGGTGGGCTTCGCCGCGGAGGGCGTTCTGCGCGATGCGCTGCTGTGGGAGAACGAGCGGGTGGACGCGGTAGTGATGTCGATCCTGGCCCCGGAGTGGTTCCGGCACCACGGGCGGCCCGCCTGAGCGTTGCGTTCGAGACGCGGCGGCGGGCCCTTGCCGCCTTCCGTCAGTGGGCCCGGTGTCGATGACGCAGAAGCGGTTGCCGTCGGGATCCGCGAGCACGACGAAGTCGGCGTCGTCGGGACAGCGGTCGCAGTCGACGCGATGAGCGCCCAGGGACACCAGCCGGGCTACTTCGGGCTGTCCGGTCGGCCGCGTCCCCGGCATACAGGTCCAGATGGATCCTGAGCGCTGCCTGTACCCCAGCCCCTTCCGACGGCATCGGGGTCGACCTCGGGGTGCGTGAACCGCACGGGCTTGCCCAGCGACCGGGCGTAGGCGATTTCGGCTCGGGTGCTGTCTCCGATGTAGTCGCCGACCACGAGCACCTCATCGGCGAGCCGGATCTTCGCCCGGTGCAGAGAGTCGAGCCGAGCCTTCAGCTCCTCGGCCTCGACAGGATCGGACCAGAGTGCGTGCGGAGACTTCATGTCACAGCCCGGCTTGACGACAATCTTTCCGTCTTTGGTCTCCCGCAGATCGGCCTCGTTCATCTCGATCATGAAGCGGGTGGAGCCGCAGATCACGACGATACGCGGAAGGCCCAGCAGCTTCTTCGCATCGGCGAGCTTCGCCTCAGGGGTGACTTGCTGCGGGTCCGACACTGATTTCTCCTGGCGGCGTGGTCCAACAGGTACTTGCCCCGTGCCGGGAAGCGTTCGCCTGGGTCTTGCGGGTCAAGAGGGGATCGCACGGGGCACGTAGTCGCGCTGGGTACGCTCTCACAGCAGCTCCTTGCGGAAGACCGTAGAGCTGTGCCGGACCGTCATGCCCACCCGCAGGTACAGGTCGAGTGCGCCAGTGTCCGAGTGGGTCCAGAGCGTGCAGGTGTGTCGGCCCGCCTGGTGGAAAGCGCGGAAGGCGTAGCGCAGCAGGTGCCGTGCGATGCCGTGGCCTCGCTGATCACGGCGCACCGCGAGCTGCTCGATGTAGCCCTCGTCCGACTCGGGCACCTCCAGGGACAGTGCCGCGCCGACCAGTTGACCGTCGTGGAACGCAAGTGGCGACAGGGCGGGGGCGAAGGTGGCCCGCTCGACGGTGTGTTTTGCCCACTCCGCGTAGGACTGACGACGCTCCTGCCACCCGTCGAACGCGTCCTGCACCAGCAGGTGTGTGGCGGGCTCATCCCCGGCACGTAGCGGCCGAACCACGATTCCCGGTGGCGCTTCAGGCACAAGAAACTCGTCCGGCATGGTGAACTCCAGCAGCCAGGCCGTGACCAGGGGGATGTAGCCGCGCGAGCGCACCAGCGCGACGGCCCCGGCGTCGCTGTCGGGGACCGTCTGCACGATCCCCTCGCTGCCCGCCCGAAGGGCCCGTTCCCCGACCCAGTCGAGCAGCGCAGCGCCCAGGCCACGCCCACGGTGGTCGGGATGCACGTCGACCTCGGATCGCCGATCGACCCAGGCCCACGCCGCCGACCGCCCGGACCGGTCACGAACCAGAACCGTGTCCGAGTTCGGGGTCAGACCGGGGCGGGCGAAGACGGCGGCTACAGACCCGGCATCGGTCTGCACACGGCCGTCCACCGCCCGCTCGCATTCCGCGACCAACGCGTGTATCGCGTCGACGTCGTCAGTGCCGGCAGGTCGTGACCGGTAGCCGGGTGGCAGCATCGGGCCGGAGTAGGGCACTACGAGACCGTAGTGCGGCGCCGGTCGCGCGTCCAGGGCTCCTTGACGCAGGTGCGGGCGTTCCCGGGGGCCTGACGCCACGCCCGTCCACCCCGGGGGGTGGACCGCGGCCTCCACCCCCCGTCCTCGCATCTCCACCCGGTGACCCGCCCGTGGGCCGATGGCACGGCCGTGCGTCGCGGCGACGGTGGAAGCATGACAGCCAACATCGTGATCATGCAGCTGGCCATTCTGGCCGTGGTGCTCGAATCCGACCTCGGTCGCCGCAAGATCGGCTGGTTCCGGGTGGGGCGGCCGGTCGTCGGTGTGATCGTCATCGTGCCGTTCTTCTTCACCTCGCTGCCCACGGGCGGCAACGACCTGCTGCTGCAGGGCGCGGGGGCGCTGGCCGGGGCCGTGATCGGGCTGTTCTCGGTCTGTCCGCTTCTGGTGTCCGTCGACTACTGCCCCGATTGGCGGCGGCGTCGGCCGCGCGCCTCGGTCGGCGCGGGCAAGCCTGCCGCGTTCAGCCGCTCGGGGGCCGGTTACGCGGCGATCTGGATCGCCGTGACCGCCGCTCGGCTCGGCTTCGCCTACGGGGCTCAGCATGTGTTTCCCGTGGGGCTGGGGGTCTTTCTCGCCGGTCACCATCTGAGCGGCACCGGCCTGACCAACGGCTTCATCTTCCTGTCCGTGGGCATGAGCCTGTTCCGCAGCCTGGGGCTGTGGGTGCGGGGCCGGGCCTGCCTGGATGCCCAGGCCGGGCCGGGCGCACGGCGGGTGCGGTCTTCTGCCGTGCCGTCCTGGGACAATGCGGAGCGATGAGTATCACCAGCAGATTCAGGCCGGCCGCGGATCCTCCCGGTATCGGGCTGAGCGGCGTGTTTCCCGATCCGCGTGCGCAGTCCGCGGTCATGCTGGTGGGGCTGGGCGTCTCGATCTGGGTCAACGTCGCCGCCCTCCCGGCCGATCCTGGGGTCGTCGCGCCCGTTGCCCTCGCCGTCGCGGCGGTGGCCTGGCTCGTCCTGATCGCCGGGCCGCTCCTGACCGCCGGACCGCTCATGACCGCCCGCACCCGGGGTGCGCATGTGGCCACAGGAACCGCCGTGATGTGTGCGGCAGGAGCCGTGCTCGCGGTGACCGACGCCAACGGGCTGATCTTCACCGGTGTCGCGGTGAGCATGGCCGCCGTCGCGTTCGATCCGGTTGTCGCCCTCGTACTGTCCGCCACCGGTCCCGTCGCCTACTGCCTTGCGGCGGTCGCCCACGGGTCGTTTCCCGGCCGCTTGCTGGCCACCGCCGTCGTGGCCCTCGCCGGGCTGGTGGCCGGCGCGAGCCGACGCGAGATCGACCAGCGTGCCCGGCACAGCACACTGGTGGCCACCGAGCGCCGCCGCGCCGCGCTC
This sequence comes from Streptomyces sp. NRRL F-5126, assembly GCF_000721265.1. GTDB lineage: Bacteria > Actinomycetota > Actinomycetes > Streptomycetales > Streptomycetaceae > Streptomyces. The sequence goes on from NZ_JOFZ01000006.1 coordinate 284,420, forward strand.
GCCACGGCCGAGGCGGAGCTGGCCGGTGAGCGCAACCGTCTCGGCCGCGAACTGCACGACGTGCTCGCCCACACCCTCGGAGCCCTGTCGATCCAGCTCACCGCGGTCGACACCCTCGCCCGCACCGGCGCGCCGCGCGAGAAGCTGCTCACGCAGATCGAACTCGGCCACGAGCTCGTCAGCACCGGTCTGGACGAGGCACGCCAGGCCGTTCGCGCGCTGCGGGGCGAGACCGCGCCGCCGGACACGCAGCTCCAGAGGCTGTGTGAAGTGCACCAGGCGGAGTTCGAAGTGGACGGTGTGCGCCGGGATCTCGACGCGGACACCACGCTCACGCTCTACCGGCTCGTTCAGGAAGCACTGACCAACGCCGCCAAACACGCCCCCGGCGCCCGCGTACACGTGCGGGTCGGCTTCGGGCCCCAGGACGTGACCGTGCGGGTCGGCAATGCCAGGCCCGCCGCGCCGACCTCCGATACGCGCGCGGCACTGCGCACGGGGGGCGGTGGGTTCGGGCTGCGCGGCATGCGGGAACGCATCGAGCAGGTCGGCGGCGATCTCCGGGTCGGCCCCACGCCCGACGGGGGATGGCGCGTCGCCGCACACGTCCCCCATCGGCGGGGCGGCGCGGTCAACCGTCAAGACGGGAGCAGCGGATGAGTCCCAGACCGATCTCCGTCGTCGTCGCCGACGACCATCGGGTCGTACGCGAGGGCCTGGCCACCATCCTCGACGCCGTCGACGGGGTGCACGTCGCGGGGCTCGCCGCGGACGGCGCGCAGGCCGTCGACCTCGCCGTACGGCACGAGGCCGACGTTGTCCTGATGGACCTGCACATGCCCGGCACCGACGGCGTCGAGGCCACACGACGGCTGAGGAGTGAGCGTCAGGACACGGCCGTCGTGGTGCTCACCACCTACACCGACGACGACTCCGTCCTCGCCGCCCTCGAAGCCGGCGCCATCGGCTACCTGACCAAGAACGCGTCCGCCACCGACATCCACCGTGCCATCGAGGCCGCCGTGTCCGGTCACGCCATGCTCGATCCGGTCGCCGCCACCCTCCTGATCAAGGCCGGCCGCCGCGACGACCCGGGGCATGCTCAGCGGAACGCGGCGCTCCCCGACGGTCTCACCGAACGCGAGGCCCAGGTGCTCGGCCTGATCGCACAGGGCCTGTCCAACGCGGAAATCGCCGCCAGGCTGTACCTGAGCCGCGCCACGGTGAAGAGCCACGTCCATCAGATCTTCGCCAAGACCGGCAGCCGCGACCGCCCACAGGCCATCGTGTACGCGCACCGGCAGGGGATTCACGTGGAGGAGGATCCCGGCCGGCGGGACGGGTGGGGGGACGATCGGCCCGCTCGTCACGTCCTTAGCGGCCGGCCGACGCGCCCGCCAGGAAGACCGTGATCGCGTCGTCGACGAGCGCCTCGCTCTGGTCCGTCGTGATGCGACCGGACGTGACGAGCGCCGAGATGCCCTGGACGGTCGCCGACAGCAGCAGCGTCAGCCGGCCGACGTCGCGTGTGTCGTACGCGCCCGTTTCGGCGCCCGCGGCCATGATGTCGGCCATGGCGGCGAACAGGCGCTCCGCGGCACCCGCGACGGCCTCGGAGGGGCCGTCCGCCTTCGCCGAGAACATGAGGTCGAGCAGCGCAGACTCGTGCGCCGCGAACCGCACGTACGCGGAGGCGGCCGCGCGGAGCACGGCCGCGCCGTCGCCGGACACACCGTCCCCGGACGCGCCGTCGCCTGCCGCGCCGTCGCCGGACGCGCGCGCGGCCGCCCCGCGGATCTCGTCGGCGAGGCGTACGAAGCCCCGTTCCGCCAGCGCGTCGAGGAGCGCGGCGCGGTCGATGAAGTGGCTGCGCGGGGCCCCGTGGCTGACGCCCGCCGCGCGGGCCAGTTCGCGCAGGGACAGCGCGTCGATCCCCCGCTCGCGCAGCACCGTCTCCGCCTGGTCGAGCAGCACGGCGCGGAGGTTGCCGTGGTGGAAGGGCCGGTCGTCGGGCATGGGGACCATGGTAGTGGGAACTAGGCGTTGACTAGTTACTAGGCAGTGCCTAGTCTCGGTTGTGCGACGGCGGCGCGGGTGGACCGGCGGCGCGATCCAGCGGCCACGCGAAGAGAGTTGGGACGCAGATGACCGAACAGAACGTCGCGCTGTGGCTGCCGAAGCGCGGCGCGCGCTTCGAGGTGGGGCCCGCGCCTCGTACGTCCCCGGCGGCGAACGAGGTCGTCGTGCGGGTGCGGGCGATCGCCGTGAACCCCGTCGACGGCCTGCCCGGCTTCCTGTACCGCGTGGTGCTGCCGTGGCTCACCTTCCCCGCGGTCGTGGGCTCGGACGTCGCGGGCGAGGTCGTCGAGGTCGGTTCCGGTGTGACGCGGCTGCGGCCCGGCGATCGGGTGCTGGGGCACGCGTTCGGCGTGGAGAAGTCGCAGAACCGGGCGGCCGAGGGCGCGTTCCAGCACTACGTCGTGCTCATGCAGCACATGGTCTCGCCCATCCCCGACTCGCTGCCCTTCGAGCAGGCGGCCGTGGTGCCGCTGACGCTGTCGACCGCGGCGACCGGCATGTTCCAGCAGGACCACCTCGGCCTCGCGATGCCGTGCGCCGACGCCGTCGACCGGTCGGAGACGGTCCTCGTGTGGGGCGGCTCGACGAGCGTCGGGAGCAACGCGATCCAGCTCGCGCGCAACGCCGGCTACCGCGTCGTGGCGACCGCGTCGCCGCACAACTTCGGCTACGTACGCTCGCTGGGCGCGGCCGGGGCGGTCGGCTACCGCAGCCCCACCGCCGTCGACGAGGTCGTGGACATGATCGGCGCGAGCCCGCTCGCCGGCACGCTCGCGATCGGGTCCGGGTCGCTGCCGAAGGCCATCGCGATCGCGGCCAGGACGGAGGGCAGCAAGCGTGTCGCGTCCGCGCAGACCCCGCTCGTCGCACGCGTCCAGTCCTGGCGTGCGCCGCGGAAGGGGGTGCGCGTCAGCGGCATCTGGGGCGGCACCCTGAAGGACAACGAGGTCGGTCCCGCGATCTATGTCGACTTCCTTCCGGCCGCGCTCGCGTCCGGCGCGTACCGCGCCGCGCCGGACGCGACCGTCGTGGGCGACGGCCTCGACCGGATCCCCGACGCGCTGCGCCGGCTCCGCGGCGGCGTCTCCGCGCGCAAGCTCGTCGTCACCGTGTGAGCCGGGCGCCCGCCGCCCGGCAGGGGCTCAGCCGATCGGGACCGTCGCGCCCGGGGTCAGGCGGTGGTAGGGCGACGGGGTGCCCGGGCCCTGGCCGCCCAGGAGGCCGCCGACCATCGCGATGCCGATGTCGTTCAGCGCGCCGTCGTGGATGGCGTAGGCGTCGCGCGGGGCGACCTCTCGGACGTAGTCGATCAGGTGGCCGACGGTGGACCAGGGGGCGTGCACCGGGAGCAGGAGCGTGGAGACGGGGGCGCCGGGGACGGTCAGGGCGTCGCCAGGGTGGAAGAGGGCGTCGTCGACGAGGAAGCCGATGTTGGCGATGCGCGGGATGTCGGGGTGGATGACGGCGTGCCACGCGCCGTGGACCGTCACCTCGAAGCCGGCCGCGGTGAACGCGTCGCCCTCCCCCACGGCCGTGACCCGGACGCCGAGGCCGTCCAGTTGCCCCGCGACCGAGTGGTTGGTCCACACGCGCAGGCCCGGGTTGTCGCGGGCGGCGCGGCGCAGGGCGTCCTTGGAGAAGTGGTCGAAGTGCTCGTGGGTGACCAGGACCGCGTCGGCGCCGTCCAGCGCCTGCGGCTCGGTCAGGCCGCCGGGGTCCACCACCAGGCGGCGGCCGTCCTTCTCGATCCGGACGCAGGCGTGGCCGAACTTGGTGAGCTGCACGGTCAGGGATCCTCTCGCTCGAAACTGTACAACTGAATTGTACAACTACGGCGGCGATGGCTGGGTAGGATGCCGGTATGGACGAGGACGCGCCGATCGAGGACGGCCTGGCGGATGAGTTGCGGCAGTCGATCGGGGCGCTGGTGCGGACCGTGCGGGCCGCGGACACCATGCCTCCCGGCGAGGCGGCCGCCCTCGGCTATCTCGACCGCGGCGGCCCGCTGACCACGGCCGACCTCGCCCAGCGGCGCGGCGTGACGCACCAGTCGGCCGCCAAATCCGTCAAGGAACTCACCGCCTGCGGCCTGGTGCGCGCGGAGCCGCACCCCAGCGACGGCCGCAAGCTCCTGCTGCACATCACCGAGGACGGGCGCGCCCGCCTCAGGGACGAGCGCGCCCAGCGGGCCCGTGTCATCGACGCCGCCATCCGCGACGAGTTCAGCGCCGAGGAGCGGCGACAACTGGCCGACTGCGTCGGCCTGCTGTCGCGCCTGACCGCGCGTCTCACCGGCAGGTGACGCGGGCGGGCTGCGATACCCGCGCCGGCTACGGGCGCGGCCCGACGAGCCGTCCTGTGGCGCGGTCCGTGACGGTGATCGCGAGGACCGGGCAGGAGTCGGCCGCGTCGAGCAGTGCCTCGTCGGGGGCGCCGTCGGCCGCGCCCGGCAGGACGCGTGCGGCGTCACCCGGCAGGACGAAACGTTTCGGCAGCAGCGCGACGCACATGCCGGAGCCGATGCACTGGCCCTGGTCGACGGCAATGTGCCACGAGGTGCCCGTCACCAGCCCACCGTCATCCGGCTCGGGGCACGGACGAGCATCCCCTCCTTCCACACGACCTCGCCCGCCACGTGCAGCCCGGGCATCGTCGCCGTGAGGGCGCGCAGCGCCTCCTGCAACTCCAGCCTGGCCAGCGGCGCGCCGAGGCAGTGGTGGACGCCGTGGCCGAACGTCACGTGCTGGTTGGCCGTGCGGTCGAGGCGCAGCTCCTCGGGATCCTCGAAGCGCGCGGGGTCGCAGTTGGCCGCGTTGGTCGCCACGATCACGGGCTCGCCCTCCCGCACGAGGACGCCGCCGACCTCGACGTCCTCCGTGGCGTAACGGGCGAAGGCGCCGCCGACGATGAGCGGCACGAACCGTGTCAGCTCCTCCACCGCGGCGGGGATCAGCTCGGGGTGCTCCCGCAGGCGCCGCCACTCCTCGGGGTGGTGCAGCAGCACGTGGACGAAGTTGGGTATCTGCGACGCGGTCGTCTCGTGGCCCGCGATCAGGATGCCGACGCAGAGGTTGACCAGTTCCTGCTCGCCCAGCCGGTCGTCGGCGTCGCGGGCGGCGATGAGCGCCGAGATGAGGTCGTCCTTCGGGGCGAGCCGCCGCGCCGCCACGTGGCCGGTGATGTAGTCGCGCAGCGCCAGCATGTTGGCGTACTGCTCCTCCTGCGTGAGCCGGCTCGTGGACAGCACGCCGTCGCTCCACTCGCGGAACCTGGGCCGGTCGGCGGCGGGCACGCCGAGCAGTTCGCAGATGACGGCGATGGGCAGTGGCAGCGCGAAGTCCTCGACGAGGTCCGCGGTGTCGCCCCTGGCTCTCAGCCCTGCCAGCAGGTCACCGGTCAACCGGCTTACCCAGGGTCGTAGTTCCTCGACGCGCTGCTTGGTGAAGGCGCGCGAGACGAGGGTGCGAAGCCGGGTGTGGTCGGGCGGGTCCATCGACAGGATGCTGTCCGACTCGACGCCGGCGCCGGGGGTGTGCCGTGGCTCGTCGTGCTCCTGGGCGGCGGCACGCGAGAAGCGGTGGTCGCCGAGGACAGCGCGCACGTCGGCGTAGCGCGTGGCCAGCCAGGCGGGCTCACCGTAGGGCATCTGGACGCGGATCATCCCGTCGGACTCGCGTGCGCGGGCGTACGCCTCGTGCATGGCGAGTCCCGGGCCCTTGTTGAACGGGTAGGGAACGGGGGTGGGGGGTGTGGTGGGTGGCGTGGTGCTCGTCATGGAAGTCTCCCTCTCGTACACGACGTGGACGACGGTTGAGGAGGATTCGAGCGCGCCCGTGGGGAGTTGGGCGCCGCAGCGGAGACGAACGGGCCGGCCGGCCACGGGAGGCGCCTCCCGGGCAGCCGTTCACCACGCTAGGCAGGCACGCCGCGGAGCGTCAAGATCGCCTCACGCCCTGTGCGCGCGGCCGCCGGGATGTCGTCAGCGCCCCCAGAAGGACGTGAGCATCCGCGCGCTGCGGGCCGGGTCCTGCACCATCCACCAGTGGCCGAGACCGTCGAGGACCTCGGCCCTGGCCCCCGCCCGCGCCGCCGAGCGGGAGCGCATCTCCCGCGAGCCCACGAGGTGGTCGTCGGCGGCGATCACGGCGAGGCCGGGGCGTGCCGCGGCAGCGGGGAGAGAACGCCCGAGCTCGGCCATGACCGGTTGGACGGCGGAGCGGTAGAAGGCGAGGATGGCCCGGCCCATCTCCGGCCCCTGCCCGGCGGCCAGCCGCGCGGCGACCGTCCTGGCGATGCCCCGGGCGGCCATGCGCTCGGTCCGCTCGGCGTGCGTGCCGCCCAGCAGGCGCGCCACCGAGTCCTCACCGGCCCCTGGCGTCTGCCACTGCTGGGCGAGGTCGTGCCAGACGTAGTCGGGGTCGAACACGCCGAGAGAGTCGCCGGCCCAGCTGCGCAGCAGGTCGGGCCGCGCCATGGCGACGCAGACGGCGGTGCTTCCGCCCACGTCGTGGCCGACGAGGTCGACCGGCTCACCGAGCGCCTCCAGCTCCGCGACGAGCCAGTCGCGGTAGTCGGCCGGGGTGCAGCCGAAGCCGTCCGGGACGGGGGCGCCGAATCCGGGCGGGCACAGGCGCAGGATGTGCTCACCGTCGAGCTCGGCGCACAGCGGGTCCCAGACCGCGTCGGTCTCCGGGTTGCCGTTGACGAACACCACTGCCATGAGATGCCTCCGGTGCGAGGGAAGGGAGTTCCGGGAAGGTAGGATACTTGCTATTCAACACGCAAGTTATTCGTCCCTGGGCGATACACTCGCGGCCATGCGGTCCGAACAGCCCTCACTGGCCCCACGGGCGCCCCGCACCCAGGAGCAGCGGCGGGCCCAGACACGAGCCGCTCTACTCGCGGCGGCCGCGGAACTGGTGGTGGAGTCGGGGGTGCGCGCGCTGACCCTCGCCCGCGTCGGCGAGCGCGCCGGGTACAGCCGGGGGATCGTCACCCACCACTTCGGCTCGAAGCAGGCCATGTTCGAGGCGCTGGCGAAGTCGAGCCAGAGCGGATTCGTCCCGGGGATCGGCGACATGCCTCCCGGGCTCGAACGCCTGGTGGCACTGGCGGACGGCTACGTCCGCGAGTTGGGCCGGGACGATGTCGCCGGCCGGGCATTCCTCCTGCTGTGGGCCGAGTCGGCAACGGCCCCGGAGCTCTCCCTGATCTTCCGGGAGCGGGACGAGGCGTTCCGGGCCGATCTCCGTGCCGACGTCACCGCCGGCGTCGCGGACGGCACGATACGGGCGGACAGCGACCCCGGCGACGTAGCAGCGGCCGTGCTGGGCCAGTTGCGGGGCATCGGTCTCCAGCGCCTGCTCGACCCGGCCGCCGTCGACGCCCAGCGGCTCGGCCGTGCCCTCGCCGTGCAGTGGCGCCGGGCGCTGTCGGCGTGAGCGGCAGGCGCGCCGGCCCGGCTCCCCGGCCGCCGTGTCAAGCGGCTACCGCGTCAATCCGTCAGGGTGCGGCCGAAGCCCGTCGCCAGCGGCATGCGCAGGCCCAGGGGTGGTGGTGCGGCCAGGGCGTCCTCGACCGGGCGTGAGAACGCCCTCGGCAGCAGCGCGCCGAGGGCGAAGTCCTTGGTGAGGGCCGCCACTTCACGGTGGTGGCCGCGCAGCGTGTGGCCGTCGCCGCGCACCTCGAAGCGGCACGTGTCGCGGTTCGTCTTCTTCGCGCGCTCCGCGAGCCGGTACGACAACTCGGGGTCGACGCGCCGGTCGTTCGACCCGTGGACGATCAGGACGTGGCGTCCCAGCAGCTGACGCACCGGCTCCGCCGGCGCCGCGAGTCCGTCGTCGGGCAGCCAGGGTGCCAGCGCCACCACGGAGTTGACGGCGTCGTGGCCGGCGGCACGCAGCGCGGCCCTGCCGCCCATGCCGTAGCCGGCGAGGCACACCGGCACGTCCCCGTACCGGCTGACGGCCTCGTCCACCGCCCACCGCGCGTCGGCGCTCAGCGCCGCGTCGCCGCCGTTCCAGCCGCCCACCCGGTAGTGCACCACGTGCACGAGCACGCCCTTGGGCGCGCACGCCTTCCCCAGGGATCTGGCGAGGGGCGCGACGGCCGCACGCACGAGCGGCGAGGGGCGCCGTGCCGACGCCTCGGCGCCCGTGGGCAGCACCAGGACGACGCCGCACACCGGCGTGGTCCCGGCGAGCGCGGCGGCCGGCCGGCCGAGCCGTGGCAGTGGCCCCGCCCCCTCGCGTTTCGGTCCCTGCGGGCGCGCCGTTGCGCCCTGCCCTGCCTGATGCTCCATGACCAAACACTGTCAGAACTGCGCGCGGACTCGCTCCTTCCGCGCGGTCACTGTTACGTATCACGGTCACCATCCCGTATCGGGACGCAGCGGGAACCGCCCGCTCTACGCGCGTAGGAGCTAGATTGGACGGATGACGAGCCAGCCGGTACCCACCGCCCCACTCCCCGACGCGGACCAGATCCGCCGCGCCCCCAAGGTGCTCCTGCACGACCACCTCGACGGCGGGCTGCGGCCCGGCACGGTCGTCGACCTCGCCCGCGCGTGCGGGTACGACGGCCTGCCCGAGTACGACGGCGACAAGCTCGGCACGTGGTTCCGCGAGGCCGCCGACTCCGGGTCGCTCGAGCGGTACCTGGAGACGTTCGCGCACACCTGCGCCGTCATGCAGACGAGTGACGCGCTGCGCCGCGTCGCCTCCGAGTGCGCGCAGGACCTGGCCGAGGACGGCGTCGTCTACGCGGAGGTCCGCTACGCGCCCGAGCAGCACCTGGACGGCGGGCTGAGCCTCGAAGAGGTCGTCAAGGCCGTCAACGCGGGCTTTCGCGAGGGCGAGCGGCTCGCGCGCGAGAAGGGCCGGCGCATCAGGGTCGGCGCGCTGCTCACCGCCATGCGGCACGCCGCGCGCGCCCTGGAGATCGCGGAGCTGGCCAACGCCCACCGGGACTCCGGCGTCGTCGGCTTCGACATCGCGGGCGCGGAGGCCGGCTACCCGCCCACCCGGCACCTCGACGCGTTCGAGTACCTGAAGCGGGAGAACAACCACTTCACGATCCACGCGGGCGAGGCCTTCGGCCTGCCGTCCATCTGGCAGGCGCTCCAGTGGTGCGGCGCCGACCGGCTCGGGCACGGCGTGCGCATCATCGACGACATCGACGTGGCGGAGGACGGCTCCGTGACGCTCGGCAGGCTCGCGGCGTACGTGCGGGACAAGCGCATCCCGCTGGAGCTCTGCCCGAGCTCCAACCTCCAGACGGGCGCCGCGCCCTCGTATGCGGAGCACCCGATCGGGCTGCTGCGCAGGCTGCACTTCCGCGCCACCGTCAACACCGACAACCGCCTGATGTCGGGCACGAGCATGAGCCGGGAGTTCGGCGCGCTGGTGGAGACCTTCGGGTACGGGCTCGACGACATGCAGTGGTTCACCGTCAATGCGATGAAATCCGCGTTCATCCCTTTCGATGAACGACTGGCCATGATCAATGACGTGATCAAGCCCGGTTATGCCGAGCTCAAATCCGAATGGCTGTTCAGCCAGACCGCCGTGACCAGCTGATTCGCGAAGAGTCGCGATCCTTCTCGGCTGACCCGCGGGCTGCGGCAACACGGTTTCGGGGAGGCCACGGGATGTTTGCGGGGGCCGTGCGGCGCTGACTAAGTTCCCGTCCTGCGAGGATCCCCGGGCGTTGACTATCTCGGCCGGGGGAATCGCACACGTCACCCGGACCGTGAAGCGGCCCGTCAGTGTCCTGGCATCCGCTCGTGAGCCTGTAAGGCACGAACCAGCCAGCTGGGGATCCCGGGCACGGCAGCCGGCCGCGCCGGAGAAGTTGACAGCCGCTCGTTTCCCCCACCCCAAGGACGAGAAATCCAGATGAACAGGTCCGCTGCCAAGACCCTCGGTGCCGCCGTGCTCGGCGCCGCCTTCGCCGCCACCGCCGCCGGGACGGCCTCGGCCGCCGTCGGCCCCCTCCCGGACACCGGCAAGGCGCTCGACACCGTCAACAAGCTGCCGGTGGACCAGGTCGCCAAGGAACTGCCGAACGCCGGCACCGACACGCTGACGGCGACACGCTCCGCCGCGAGCGCCGTCAACACGACCGCCCCCCAGGTGCTCCAGGCCGCCAAGACCGCCAACCCGCTGGGCGCGCTCCTCGGCGGCCTCCCGGTGAACGGGCTGAACAAGGGCCTGCCCGTCGACGGCCTCGGCGGCTGATCCGTCCGGTATCCGTCCGGTATCCGGTCCGGTATCCGTCCGGTCGGCGGCAACGGCGTGGGGCGCACCCCGGTACTCCGGAGTGCGCCCCACGCGCCGTTGCGCGCCCAGGGCCGGGCGCTACCAGGCGGCCCTCGCCGTCTTCTCGCCCGGCAGCAGGATCCAGAGCGCCAGGTAGATCAGGAACTGCGGTCCAGGCAGCAGGCACGACACCAGGAAGATCACGCGCATCGTCGTCGCGGAGGTGCCGAAGCGCCGTGCCAGCGCTGCGCACACTCCGCCGATCATGCGTCCGTCACGGGGGCGGATCAGTGCACCGGACATGAGGGGCTCCTTCGCGAGAGCGTCGTGGGAACCGCCCTCTGGTGTGCGGTTCCGATGACTCCATGGTGCTCGGGTACCCACTCTCGGGCGTCGCTCTACGGTGCGATGCCGACCCTGGGAATCGTCGGGGTGTGTCCCTCGGGGGCCTCCCCCTCAGGGACCGCGTCGGGGTCGTACACGTCACCCCGTGGAGCCACACGGCCGTCGGCCGCGGCGACCCGCCCGGACGCGGACGCCCGCAGGCGGCGGCGGATCGCCGCCCGTCCGGCGGGCACGATCAGGGCGTGGGCGAGCGCCACGCCGAGCGTGTTGAGGATGAGCGAGTCCACGTCGAGCACGCGCCCCGGTACGCCGGTCTGCAGCAGCTCGATCGTCAGCGAGATGAGCAGGCCCGCCCCGGCCGTGCGGGCCAGCGACGCCCACGGGGAGACCCAGAGCCTGCCGCTCACCAGCGGCAGCAGCACCCCGGCGGGCGCGAGCAGCGCGAGCCCCTCGGCGAGGCCGCACATCCCGTGGACGGCGCCGAGCGCGAAGTCGGCGGCGATGGAGGCGAAGGGGCGCAGGTTGGCGGCTGTCACCCAGGGCGCGTCGATCGGCCGCAGGGTCAGCCACGCCACCACGAGCAGGTGCACGAACAGCAGGAGGGCACCCACCGCCCTCAGGCAGATGGCGGCGCCGCCGCCGAGTCCTAGACGCACATGTCCCTGGACGTCCGGGCCGCGCCGCGCGGTTCCCCTGTGAGAGCAGCGTCACTCGCGTGGACGCACGTGCGTCGACGTCCGTCAGCCCGCGGTGGCGGCGGTGGCCGGGACGGCCGCGTCGGGGTCGGTCTTGACGGACGCGTCGCACGTGTACGCGCGCGGGGCGTACGGTCCCGGCCCGCCGAGCACCACGCGCCCCTTCTCGCCCCTGGCCGCGCCGCCCTCGGCGAACGTGCAGACGATCTGCGCGAGTGCGGTGCCCGGCAGGTCCTCCGGCTGGGCGCTCAGCCGCAGGGTGGCGGCGGGGTCGCCGGAGCGTCCCGCCGTCGCCTGCAGCGGCGGCTGGACGTACGTGGTGAACCCCGCCTGGTGCTCGGCGGCCGAAGGGCGGGCCTGCAGGGAGTCGAGCAGTGCCTGGGCTATGCGCACGCGCGCGTCGGCGGTGTCGCGCCGCGGCATGTGGACGGCGCGCTCCACGGGCGTGAGTTCCGACGCACACACCAGGTAGACCCTGACCGGCACGGTGCCGGGATCGGCGTTGGCGTCCGGATCCTTCGCCCCGACGGCGCAGGGCATCCTGGACGGCGCCGCGCCCGCGTCGACGGGCACAGACGTGGTGCGCACGCCGCAGGCCGAGCACAGCGCGGCGGTCAGCGTCGCCACGAGCACCACCGCCGCACGCCCGCGGCGGGCGCGTCTCGCGCGCGTCGTGCCGTTCACTGGGCGCTGTCCTCTCCGTGCTCGTCCCCGGGCCCCTCGTCGCGCGGCGCGCCGCGCGGCAGGCGCAGGACGAACATGGCGCCGCCGTCCGGCACGTTCGAGGCGGTGATGGTGCCGCCGTGGATGTGCGCGTTCTCCATGGCGATGGACAGGCCCAGGCCGCTGCCCTCGGAACGCGGGCGGGACGCGGACGCCTTGTAGAAGCGGTCGAAGACGTGCGGCAGGACGGCCTCGGGGATGCCGGGGCCGTGGTCGCGCACGGAGATGACCAGTTCGTCGCCGTCCGTGCGCGATGCCTCCGTGCGCACCGCGACGCGCACGCCGGAGCCGCCGTGCTTGAGCGCGTTGCCGATGAGGTTCGCGAGGATCACGTCGAGCCTGCGCGGGTCGAGGCGCGCCATGGTGCCGCGTTCCGCGTCCAGGTGCACCGCGTCGAGCCAGGCGCGCGCGTCGAGGCAGGCGGTGACCTGGTCGGCGACGTCGACGTCGTCGAGCACGAGCCTGGCGGTGCCCGCGTCGAACCGCGTGACCTCCATGAGGTTCTCCACCAGGTCGCCCAGCCTGCGCGTCTCGCTGACGACGAGGGTCACGGCCGGCGCGATCATCGGGTCGAGGTTGTCGGCCTCCTCCTCAAGCACCTCCGTGACGGCCGTGAGCGCGGTCAGCGGTGTGCGCAGCTCGTGCGACATGTCGGCGACGAAGCGGCGGCTCGACTCCTCACGCGCGCTCATGTCCTCGACCTTCTTCTGCAGCGAGGCGGCCGCGTTGTTGAACGTGCGGGACAGGTCCGCGAGTTCATCGGTGCCGGTGACCCTGAGGCGGGTGTCGAACTCGCCCTCGCCGAGCTGGCGCGCCGCCTCCCCGAGACGCTGCACGGGCTTGAGGACCGTACGGGCGGCGGCCTGCGCGATGAGCGCGGCTCCGACGAGCGCGAGCGCGGCGGCGATGCCGAGCGACCAGGCGAGCGATTCGAGGTCGGCGCGCTCCTGCGCGAGTGACTTGAACATGTAGCCGGTGAGGTTGCCGCCGTCTATGTGCGCGCCGCCCACCAGGTAGGGCGTGCCGTCGTGGTCGACCCGCTGCCAGAACAGGTGGTACGCGTACTCGTTGGCGGGTGAGACCTTCTGCCGGTGGCGCACCGCGTCGCGCAGCGTGTCCGGCACGTCGGCCAGGGTGAACGCGCCCGGTGAGGACGCGCCGCTGACCGTCCGGCCGTCGGACGCCTTGCCGATGAGCAGCACGTCGTACGCGTTGCCGTCCGCGGCCATCTGCTTGGCGGTGGTCCCCAGGTCGCTCGCGCTCGGCCGCACGGGCAGGTCGGCCGCGCGGCTCTGCATCTGATGGCGGAAGTCGTTGAGCGTCGCGTCCTGCGTGCGGGTCAGCACCGCCTCGCGGTTGATCCAGTACGCGATGCCGGACGCGGACACCGCCGCCGTCAGCGCGACCGCGCCGAACACGAGGGCGAGGCGCAGCCGCAGGCTGCCCCAGCGCAGGCGTGTGTGAGCCCACTTTCCGTGGCCGGCCTGCCCGCCGGCCCGGCCGCCGTCCTGGTCCTGTGTGCCGTCCCGCGCGCTGCGCGGGGCGGCGCCGTCCTCAGCGTCCTTGGTGTACTTCACCGTGCGTGGCTCATGCCGTCCTTCGCTCACGCAGGGGCGTCCAGCCGGTATCCCACACCGCGCACGGTGCGGATCAGCGTCGGCGACGACGGGACGTCCTCGACCTTGGCGCGCAGCCGCTGCACGCAGGCGTCGACAAGGCGCGAGTCGCCGAGGTAGTCGTGCTCCCACACGAGGCGGAGCAACTGCTGCCTGGACAGGGCCTGCCCGGGCCGTCTGCTGAGTTCGAGCAGCAGCCGCAGCTCGGTCGGGGTGAGCTGGAGGTCGTCGCCGTTCTTGGTGACGGTCATCGCCGAGCGGTCGATGACCAGGCTCCCGAACGTGGCGGAGTCGGTCGACTCGCGTTCGCCGCGGCGCAGCACGGCGCGGATGCGCGCGTCCAGCACGCGGCCCTGCACGGGCTTGACGACGTAGTCGTCGGCGCCGGACTCCAGGCCGACGACGATGTCGATGTCGTCGCTGCGCGCGGTGAGCAGGATGATCGGCAGTTGATCGGTGCGGCGGATGCGCCGGCACACCTCGAAGCCGTCGATGCCCGGCAGCATCACGTCGAGCACGATCAGGTCGGGCCGTTGCTCTTTGAGCAGTTTCAGGCCGTCCTCTCCCGTCGCCGCGGTGGCCACTCGGTGGCCCTGGCGTGACAGGGAGAGTTCGAGGGCCGTGCGGATGGCGTCGTCGTCCTCGATCAGCAACAGGAAAGGCACGTGGGCCATTCTGAACCATGCGGCCACCGGAGTTCGACCGTCCCACCCCTTCGCACGCGCCCGGCGGGCGTGACCCCGCCGGTTCGGCACCTATCCCCCTTCTGTCCACCCTGTCCTGCGGGTGCGGGCGCCCCCCTGTGACACCTCTGTGACAGTCGGGGGACAGCGCGATGAAGTGGGTTCGGCAAGCTCTTCGGCGTAAGGGAACACGAGGCTCCGACCGAGGGGGGCGCGGGATGAACGCACTGCACGAGACGGTTGCGGGGGCAGTCGTCACGCGTCTGCACGACATGGGGGCCGGGGAGCGGTCCGGTGCCGTGAGCGGACGGGCGTGCGTGCGTGGGGCCGGTGCGGGGGCCGGGTCGGGCAGCCGGCACAAGCCGCCGTACATGGCGGTCGTCGAGCCGGCGGCGCGCGGCGGCGTGGAGACCGGGGGGCTCCACGCCGAGGGCGCGGACCGCGCGGGGCAGACGGACAACACGGCGGAGTTCACCGCCTACGTCCAGGAGCGGCGCTCCTCCCTTTACGCGGCCGCCTACCACCTGACCGGCGACCGCTACGAGGCGGAGGACCTGCTGCAGAGCGCGCTGTTCTCCACGTACCGCGCGTGGGACAGGATCAGCGACAAGGCCGCGGTCGGCGGCTACCTGCGCAGGACGATGACGAACCTGCACATCAGTGCCTGGCGCAGGCGCAAGCTGAACGAGTACCCGACCGAGGAGCTGCCCGAACCGGCGGCGGGCCCGGACGCGATGAGCGGCACAGAGCTGCGCGCGGTCCTGTGGCAGGCGCTGTCGCGCCTGCCGGAAATGCAGCGCACGATGCTGGTGCTGCGGTACTACGAGGGCCGCACCGACCCGGAGATCGCGGACATCCTCGGCATCAGCGTCGGCACGGTGAAGTCGAGCATCTGGCGCTCGCTGCGGCGGCTGCGCGGCGACGAGGTCCTCAGCTTCGGCGAGGACCGGGAGGACTCCTTCGGCGAGCTGGTCGCCTGACCGGCGGGCCCGAGGGCGGGGCAACGGGGGCACGGGGGCACGGGGGCAACGGGAGGGCCGGACGGACCGGGGGGATCCGTCCGGCCCTCCCGTTTGTGCGGACGCGCGTGCGGGCTCACGTGCGCCTCGTGGACGCGCGTGCGTGGTCATCCCGTCCACGCCGTGCGGCGCAGCCAGTCCTCGAACGTCATCAGGCCGGGGTGCAGGCGCCGCAGGAGGCCGATGTCCCGGTCGCGGGCGTGGACGTCGCGGTCGGCGAAGAACCGGAACATCGCCGCGTAGTCGTGGCCGAAATCGGGGACGGCGGCACGCAGCTCGTCGTGCGGCATGGGGGCGTAGGTGCTGGGGACGCCCGTGACGCGGGTGAAGGCGGCAGCGGCAGGCGCCACTCACGTGGGCAAGGTCACGCGGGCAGGAGCCGGCCCCTGCGGGACAGCAGGAAGCGCTTGAACGCCGCCACGGGCGGCGTGTCGTGGTGGCCCTCCAGCCAGGCCACGCCGATGTCGCGCGCCGCGCGCGGCGCGGTCACCACCAGTTCGGCGACGCCGGGGCGCGCGAACGCCGGGGGCGGCAGCAGCGCCACGCCGAGTCCGGCGGCGACGAGGCCGCGCAGCGTCTCCGCCTCCTCGCCCTCGAAGGCGACGCGCGGGCGGAATCCCGCCTGCGCGCACAGGTCGTCGGTGATGCGGCGGAGCCCGAAGCCGGGCTCAAGGGTCACGAACGCCTCGTCCGCCGCCTCCGCGAGCCGCACGCGCCTGCGCCGTGCCAGCCGGTGGCCCTCGGGCACGACGAGGCGCAGCCGCTGCTCGTCGAGGCCGCGGGCGACGAGGCCGGGCTCGTCAGGCACGGGCGAGGTGAGGCACAGATCGAGCTCGCCCGCGCGCAGCCGTTCGAGCATGGCCTCGCCGTACGTCTGCACCAGCTGGAACCTGACGCGCGGATGGCCGGCGCGGAACTCGCGCAGCAGTCCAGGCACGGTCTCGGAACCCATCGTGTGCAGGAAGCCGAAGGCGACCCTGCCCGACTCGGGGTCGGCGTCGGCCCGTACGGCCTCGGCGGCGCGCTCGATGTCCGCGAGCGCGCTCTCCACCGAGGCGAGGAACGACCGGCCCGCTGGGGTCAGCGCGACCGTGCGGCCTCTGCGCGCGAAGAGGGCGACGCCGAGGTCGCGCTCCAGGCGGACGATGGCGCGCGAGAGTGTCGACTGCGGCACGCCTGCCTCCAGCGCCGCCCGGGTGACGTGTTCGTGTCGGGCGACCCGGGCGAAGTGGGCCAGCCGGGGCGTGAGTACGGCCGGCCAGTCCGGCCTCTCGGGCGCCAGATCGGCGTTCCAGCCGGCGTCCCGGTCGATGCGGTTGTCGTCACTCGTGGCCGCCGCGCGCGGCTCGGACCTGTGTTCATGCACCACGGGAACGATTGTCGCCGATGCACGCATTGGACGCATCAACCATGGCTCCGTACGTTCCCGTACATGGCCTCCGTCAGTACCGAGGCGCCCGCGGCGCCCGCACTCCTGTCCCCCGGGCGGCCCGGTTACCGGCGCCTGAGCCTCGCGCTGTTCGTCGCGGGGATCGCGACCTTCGCGCTGCTGTACTCGACGCAGGCCCTGCTGCCGGCGGTCTCGGACGGGCTGCGCGTCTCCCCGGGCGGGGCGAGCTGGACGGTCGCGGCGGCGACCGGCGCGCTCGCCGTGGCCGTCGTGCCGCTGAGCGCACTGTCGGAACGTTTCGGCAGGCGCTCGATGATGACGGCGTCGCTCGTGGTGGCCGTGGCCGTCGGGCTCGCGGTGCCGTTCGCGCCGAACCTCGCGGTGCTGATCGCGCTGCGCGCCGTGCAGGGCGCGGCCCTCGCGGGGCTTCCCGCGTCGGCGATGGCGTTCCTCGCCGAGGAGGTCGACGGGCGTGCGCTGGTCTCCGCGATCGGCCTGTTCGTGGCGGGCAACAGCATCGGCGGCATGAGCGGCCGGATCTTCACGGGCTGGATGTCGCAGGCCTGGGGGTGGCGTGCGGCGCTGCTCGCGGTGGGTGTCGCGGCGCTCGCGTGCGCGGTGGTCTTCCGGGTGCTGGTGCCGCGGGCACGCAACTTCGCGCCGCGCCCGCTGCGTCTCGGCGCCTTCGGCAGGACCCTGGGCGGTCACCTCTCGAACCCGCTGCTGCTGCGGCTCTACGCCATCGGGGCCCTGTTCATGGTGGTGTTCGGCGGGGTGTACACCGTGATCGGCTACCGGCTGGTGGCGGCGCCGTTCAGCCTGCCGCAGGGGGTCGTCGGCTCCGTCTTCGTGGTGTACCTGGTCGGCACGTTCACCTCGGCGTCCTCGGGCCGGATGGCGGCGCGCCTCGGCCGGCGCGGGACGCTGTACGCGGCGCTGGCGACGACCAGCGCGGGGCTGCTGGTCACGCTGGTGGACTCGATCGCCGCCGTGATCGCGGGGCTCGTCCTGATCACGGCGGGCTTCTTCGCGGGGCACTCGGTGGCGTCCTCGTCGGTGAGCCACACGGCGAAGTCGGGTCGCGCGCAGGCCTCGGCGCTCTACCAGGCGGCGTACTACCTGGGCAGCAGCGCGGGCGGCGCGATCGGCGCCGCGGCGTTCCACTCGACGGGATGGGCCGCGACGGTGGTGATGGGTCTCGCCGCGATGGTGGGCGTCGCCGCCCTCACGCTGTACGGCACGTACGCGGCCAAGCGCGCGGCGACGGCGGCCCCCGCACCACTGTGACCTGGCTGTCCTCGCGGCGAGCCGCGATTGTCAGAGGGCTGCGGTAGCTTCCGAAGGACAGGCTCCCGTTCGGGGGCGACGGGGTTACCGGGGTGAGCGACATGTCTGAGACGGTCACGCGGCGGGATCTGGATGCCCGTCTTGAGCAGCACCGCAGGGAGCTGACGGGCTACTGCTACCGGATGCTCGGTTCGCTGTTCGAGGCCGAGGACGCGGTGCAGGACACGATGGTCCGCGCCTGGCGTGCCATGGACAGGTTCGAGGGCCGGTCCTCGCTGCGCTCCTGGCTCTACCGGATCGCGACGAACGTCTGCCTCGACATGCTGAAGGCCGGCAACCGCAGGGCGCGCCCGATGGATCTCACGGAGGCGACGCCGGTCGCGCAGGCGCGGCTGACGGCGCGCCCCGAGGTGGCGTGGCTGGAGCCCGCGCCTGACGTGCGGGTGCTGCCGGAGGTGTCCGACCCGGCGGAGACGGCGGTGGAGCGCGAGTCGATCCGGCTGGCTTTCATGGCGGCGCTGCAGCACCTGCCGCCGAAGCAGCGCGCGGTGCTGATCCTGCGCGAGGTGCTGGCCTGGCGGGCGAGCGAGGTGGCCGAGCTGCTGGACACGACGGTCGCGTCGGTCAACAGCGCGCTCCAGCGCGCCCGCGCGACGCTCGCGGAGGCCGCGCCCGCGGCGACGGACACGGCGGACGAGCTGGACACGCGCCAGAAGGAGCTGCTGGACCGCTATGTGGCGGCGTTCGAGGGCTACGACATGAAGGCCCTGACGGCACTGCTGCACGAGGACGCGACGCTGTCCATGCCCCCGTACGACCTGTGGCTGCGCGGCCACGACGACATCGTGGGCTGGCTGCAGGGCGTGGGATCGGTCTGCCGCGGCTCACGTCTCGTGCCCACCGTGGCGAACGGGATGCCGGCGTTCGCGCACTACCACGCGGCGGAGGACGGCGACGGGCACACGCCGTGGGCGCTGATGGTCATGGAGATAGCGGGCGGCAGGATCCGCGGGATCAACTCGTTCCTGGACACGGCGCGCTGGTTCCCGCTCTTCGACCTGCCGATGCGGCTGCCCGCGGGCGCGTCAGCCCGCCGCTGACGGTCCTTCCGCCAGGAGGAGGCGCCCGAGCCCGAGGGCGTGCAGCAGCGCGACGAGCTCGGCGCTCGCGCCGCGCACGACCAGCTCGCAGCCGTGCCGCCGCGCGGCCAGCCGCAGCCGCGCCAGCGCATCGACGGCCGCCAGGTCGGCACGTACCGCCCGGCCGACCCGCACCTCGACCAGCGGCGCGCTGCCGCCGACGGCCGGCGCGGCGCGCGCGGCAAGCTCGGCGCAGGCACGCGGCGCCGAGCCCGCCGTCAGCGGACCGGCCAGGGTGAGGACGATGCGCTCGGTGTCTGCCACACGTAACAGGACCGCGGCCACGACGGGAACTCATCGTGGCCACGGCCGCGCAGATCGTCGGGCCGCCTCAGGCGATGCGCTCGCGGACCACCGGCGTCGGCGTGAACGGCGTGCCGGGTGCGGCGATGTCGTAGGCGTCCTCCAGGGCCTCAAGCGCGTACGCGAACTTCTCCGGGGTGTCCGTGTGCAGCGTCAGCAGCGGCTCGCCCGCGCGGACCGTCTCGCCCGGCTTCGCGTGCAGTTCGACGCCCGCGCCGGCCTGCACCGGGTCCTCCTTGCGCGCTCGCCCCGCGCCGAGACGCCACGCGGCCACGCCGACGTCGTACGCGTCGAGGCGGCCGAGCACGCCCGTCGTCGGCGCCGTCACCACGTGCTGCTCCCGGGCGACGGGGAGTGGCGCGTCCGGGTCGCCGCCCTGCGCCGCGATCATGCGGCGCCACACGTCCATGGCGGCGCCGCCCGCGAGTGCCTTCTCCGGGTCGGCGTCGGTCAGGCCCGCCGCGTCCAGCATCTCCCTGGCCAGGGCGAGCGTCAGCTCGACCACGTCGGCGGGGCCGCCGCCCGCGAGGACCTCGACCGACTCGCGCACTTCGAGCGCGTTGCCCGCGGTGCGGCCGAGCGGCGTCGCCATGTCCGTGAGCAGGGCGACCGTCCGCACGCCGTGGTCCGTGCCGAGGCCGACCATGGTGGACGCCAGCTCGCGCGCGTCCTCGATCGTCTTCATGAACGCGCCGGAGCCGACCTTCACGTCCAGGACGAGCGAGCCCGTGCCCTCCGCGATCTTCTTCGACATGATCGACGACGCGATCAGCGGGATCGCCTCGACGGTGCCCGTGACGTCGCGCAGCGCGTACAGCTTCTTGTCGGCGGGGGCGAGCCCGTCGCCGGCCGCGCAGATAACCGCGCCCGTGGTGCCGAGCACGTGCAGCATCTCCTCGTTCGTGAGGGACGCGCGCCAGCCCGGGATCGACTCCAGCTTGTCGAGGGTGCCGCCGGTGTGGCCGAGGCCGCGCCCGCTGAGCTGGGGCACGGCGGCGCCGCAGGCCGCGACGAGCGGCGCGAGCGGCAGCGTGATCTTGTCGCCGACGCCGCCCGTGGAGTGCTTGTCAGCGGTGGGCCTCGTCAGCCCGGAGAAGTCCATGCGCTCGCCCGAGCCGATCATCGCGGCGGTCCAGCGGGCGATCTCGGCCCGGTCCATCCCGTTGAGCAGGATCGCCATCGCGAGCGCCGACATCTGCTCGTCCGCGACCGCGCCGCGCGTGTAGGCGTCGATCACCCAGTCGATCTGCTCCGGGCTCAGCCGGCCCTTGTCGCGCTTGGTGCGGATCACCGAGATGACGTCCATGTCGCTCATTTCTTGTGGTTCCGGTCCTTCTGCGAGGCGTCCTGCGAGGCGGCGTCCGGCTCCAGGTGGCCGGGGCCGAACGCCTGCGGCAGCATCTCGTCCAGCGTGCGCAGCCCGTCGGGTGTCTCCAGGACGAGCGCGGGGCCGCCGAACTCGTACAGCAGCTGGCGGCAGCGCCCGCACGGCACCAGCACGGCGCCCGCGCCGTCGACGCAGGTGAAGTGGGTGAGCCGGCCGCCGCCCGACAGCCGCAGCGCGGAGACGAGGCCGCACTCGGCGCACAGGCCGATGCCGTACGACGCGTTCTCGACGTTGCACCCGGTGACCGTGCGGCCGTCGTCGACGAGCGCCGCCGCGCCGACCGGGTAGCGGGAGTACGGGGCGTACGCACGCGACATGGCCTCGCGCGCCGCCTCACGCAGCGCCGCCCAGTCGGGCGCGGCGGCGCCGGTCACGACCCCTGGCCCTTCCGGTAGCGCAGGCCGTCCGCCTTCGGCATCCGCAGCCGCTGCGCCGACAGGGACAGCACCAGCAGCGTCACCACGTACGGGGTCGCGCCGACGAAGTCGTCCGGGACCGAGTCCGTCAGCAGGTACCACACCAGGATCAGCGCGGCCACCGCGCCGCTGACGATCGCCTGCACCGTCGCCTTCTTGTACGCCTTCCATGCACCCAGCAGTACCAGCAGCACCACGAGCAGCAGGAGCAGCGCGTGCACGGTTTCACCCCCGCTGCGCAACTGGAGCGCGTCGGAGAAGCCGAAAAGACCCGCGCCCATGGCGAGCCCGCCCGGCCGCCAGTTGCCGAAGATCATCGCCGCGAGGCCGATGTAGCCGCGGCCGCCGGTCTGGCCCTCCAGGTAGAAGTGCGAGGAGACCATGGCGAGGAACGCACCGCCGAATCCGGCCAGGCCGCCGGAGATCATGACGCCGATGTACTTGTACGAGTAGACGTTGACGCCGAGCGACTCGGCGGCGACGGGATTCTCGCCGACGGAGCGCAGCCGCAGCCCGAACGACGTGCGCCACAGGATCAGCCACGTCAGCCCGAACAGCACGGCCGCGAGGATCGTCAGGACCGACAGCTTCGTGAAGATGCCGCCAACGATGCCGGCGAGGTCGGAGACCAGGAACCAGTGGTGCTTCGCGATCGAGTTCAGCCCGCTGGACAGGCCGGGCACGGTGAACTGGGGCAGCGAGTCGACGGGCGGCGACTGCTTGGGGTTGCCGCCCTTGTTGAGCGCGTCGCCGTGGTTGAAGAACAGCTTCGCGAGGTACTGCGTGACGCCCTGCGCGAGCAGGGTGATCGCGACACCGGAGACGATGTGGTCGACGCCGAAGGTGACGGTGACGACGGCGTGGATCAGGCCGCCGACCACGCCGAAGGCGACGCCGGCCAGCAGGCCGAGCCAGGGGCTGGTCTGCCAGCCGATCCAGCCGGCGCCGAACGTGCCGAGGATCATCATGCCCTCGAGGCCGATGTTGACGACGCCCGCGCGCTCCGACCACAGGCCGGCGAGTCCTGCCATGCCGATCGGCACGGCGAGGCCGAGCGCGGCGGCGATCTGGCCCTCGGAGTCGAGCTGCTGGGAGCCGGTGAGCATCCGCACCGCGGAGATCAGGACCAGCGCGGCGGCGACGATCAGCAGGATCTTCGCTACGGAGAGCCTGCCGCGGCCCGCCGGCTTGCCGCCGGGCGCCTTCGGCGCGGCGGGCGGCGGGGTGACGGTGGTCGTGGCGGTCATCGGGCCACCTCCAGCTTCTCGTCGGTGGCGGTGGCCGCCGCCTGGGCGGCGAGTTCGGCTCCCACGCGCTGCTGCTGGCGGCGCAGGCCGAAGCGGCGTACGAGCTCGTAGGCGATGACGACGCACAGGACGATCACGCCCTGGATGACGCCGAGGATCTCCTTGTCGTAGCCGATGAGCTCCAGGTGGCCCGTGGTGCGCTCCAGGTAGCCCCACAGCAGCGAGGCGATCGCGATGCCGACCGGGTTGTTGCGGCCGAGCAGCGCGATGGCGATGCCGGTGAAGCCGACGCCCAGCGGGAAGTCGTTGGAGAACGCGTGGCTGTCGTTGAGCAGGGTCGGCATGCCGACCAGGCCCGCGACGGCGCCGGAGATGACCATGCTGGTGACGACCATCTTCTTCACGCCGACGCCGCTGGCCTCGGCCGCGCTCTCCGAGCGGCCGACGGCGCGCAGGTCGAAGCCGAAGCGGGTGCGGCCGAGCACGAACCAGTAGGCGACGCCGACCAGCGCGGCGATCACGATGAAGCCCCACAGATCGCCCGCGGGGCCTGCGTTGAACGTGAAGAACCAGGACGACTTCGGCAGGGTCTTGGTGGACACCAGCGTGCCGGCGTCGTCCAGCTGCCCGAGCTTGTCCGGCTGCAGCAGGTAGGCGATGACGGCGGTCGCGATGGAGTTCAGCATGATCGTGGAGATGACCTCGCTGACCCCGCGCGAGGTCTTGAGGATGCCCGCGATGCCCGACCACATGGCGCCGACGACCATCGCGACGAGGATGACCACGATGATCTGCAGCGGCCCCGGCAGGTGCAGCGCCCCGCCGACGACGGCCGCGAAGAACGCGGCGATGCGGTACTGGCCGTCGACGCCGATGTTGAACAGGTTCATCCGGAAGCCGACGGCGACGGCGACGCCCGCGAGGTAGTACGTCGTGGCCTTGTTCAGGATGTAGATCTGGCTGTCGCTCGCCGAGCCGTACGACAGCATGTCGTTGAACGCCTCGAAGGGGTTCTTGCCGGTGGCGAGGATGACCAGCGCGGTCACCACGAGCGCCGCGACGACCGCGAGTACGGGGGCCGCGATCGCGAGGAGCAGCCGCTCCTTGTCGATGCGTGCGGTGAGCTTGTTCATCCTTCTTCGCCGCCTTCCGGGGCGCTCGCGCCCACGGCCTCGTGGTCCAGGTGGCCGCTGGATGCGCCGGTCATCGCCGAGCCCAGCTCCTCGGGGGTGATGGTGGCCGGGTCGGCGTCGGCGACCAGCCGGCCCCGGTACATCACCCGGAGTGTGTCGGACAGGCCGATCAGCTCGTCCAGGTCGGCGGAGATCAGCAGCACGGCGAGTCCCTCGCGGCGCGCCTCGCTGATCTGGTCCCAGATCTGGGCCTGCGCGCCGACGTCCACGCCGCGCGTGGGGTGCGCCGCGATCAGGAGCTTCGGGTGGTGGCTCATCTCGCGGCCGACGATCAGCTTCTGCTGGTTGCCGCCGGACAGCGAGGCCGCGGTGACCTCGATGCCGGGCGTGCGCACGTCGTACTCCTCGACGATCCGCTCGGTGTCGAGGCGTGCGGCGCGCGCGTCGATCAGGCCGCGCTTGGAGTTGGGGGTCTCGGTGACGTGGCCGAGTATGCGGTTCTCCCACAGCGGCGCTTCCAGCAGCAGGCCGTGCCGGTGGCGGTCCTCGGGGATGTAGCCGATGCCGCGCTCGCGGCGGGTGCGGGTCGGCACGTGGGAGATGTCCTGGCCGCCGAGCACGACGGTGCCTGAGTCAGGGGTGCGCATCCCCATGACTGCCTCGACGAGTTCGGCCTGGCCGTTGCCCTCCACGCCGGCGATGCCGAGGACCTCGCCCTGGTGGATCGTGAAGTCGATGCCGCCGAGCACCTCGCGCACGACGCCGTCGGAGTCGGTGGCGGTCAGCCTGAGGCCGCTCACGGCGAGCGCGGGCTCGTCCGTCACGGTGGACTCGCGGGCTCCGGGGGTCGGCAGTTCGCTGCCGACCATCAGCTCGGCGAGCTGCCGCGCGGTGGTGGAGCGCGGGTCGGCGGTGCCGACCGTCGTGCCGCGGCGGATGACGGTGATCTCGTCGGCGACGGACAGCACCTCGCCCAGCTTGTGCGAGATGAACAGGACGGTCAGGCCCTCGGACTTGAGCTCGCGCAGGTTGTCGAAGAGCGCGTCGACCTCCTGCGGCACGAGCACCGCGGTGGGCTCGTCGAGGATGAGCGTGCGGGCGCCGCGGTAGAGGACCTTGAGGATCTCCACGCGCTGGCGGTCGGCGACGCCGAGCCCCTCGACGAGCGCGTCGGGGCGCACGCCGAGCCCGTAGGCGTCGGATATCTCGCGGATCTTGGCGCGTGCCCTGCCGCCGATCCCGTAGAGCTTCTCGCTGCCGAGCGCCACATTCTCCAGGACAGTGAGGTTGTCCGCGAGCATGAAGTGCTGGTGGACCATGCCGATGCCGCGGGCGATGGCGTCGGCGGGGCTGGAGAAGGCGGCCTCGGTGCCGTCGACGGCGATGGTGCCCTCGTCCGGCTTCTGCATGCCGTAGAGGATCTTCATCAGGGTCGACTTGCCCGCGCCGTTCTCGCCGCACAGGGCGTGCACGGTGCCTCTGCGTACCGTGATGTCGATGTCCTTGTTGGCGACGACGCCGGGGAACCGCTTGGTGATGCCGCGGAGCTCGACCGCGGGGGGAGGGCTTGACGCGTTGATGGCGCACTCTCCTCGTTGGTAAGGAGGGGTGGAGAGGGGGGCGTTCGGACGCTAGCGCGTCACGTGCGCGTCAACTCCCCACTACGCGCGTAGAGTTGACACTTCGTTATGGCTCGTTCCGTTACCTGTGGACGAGCTCCGGCGGACGGACCACGCGGACACGGCACCGGCCCGGTGAAGGGCGGCCGGGGGGCCGCCTCACCGGGCCGGCAGCGGTCACGGGGTGGTCTTGACCTTGACCTTGCCGTCGACGATCGACTGCTTGGCCGCGTCGATCTTCGACTTGATGTCGTTGATGAACCCGCCGCTGTAGGTCAGCGAGACGCCGTTCTTGGCGAGCGAGTACGTGTTGGTGCCGGTCAGCGGCTTCTTGTCGTGGACCGACTTGACCAGGTCGTACACGCCGACGTCGACATTCTTGACGACGGACGTGAGGATCGAGGACTTGTACTGCGACAGCGAGGGCTGGTTGTACTGGTCGGAGTCGACGCCGATCGCCCAGGTGCCCTTCTTGCCGTGGACGGCCTCGATCGAGCCCGAGCCGGACGAGCCGGCCGCCGCGAAGATGACGTCCGCGCCCTTGTCGAGCATGCCCTGCGCGGCCGCCTTGCCCTTGTCGGGGCTCGCGAAGCCGGAGGTGTCGGAGCCGTGCGACAGGTACTGCACGTCCACCTTGATCTTCGGGTTGGTGTCGTGCACGCCCTGCACGTAACCCGCCTGGAACTTCTTGATCAGCGGCACGTCCACACCGCCGATGAAGCCCACCTGGTCGCTCTTGGTCTTCAGCGCGGCGGCGACACCGCCGAGGTAGGAGCTCTCCGCCTCGGTGAAGACGATGCTGTCGACGTTCTTCGCGTCGACCGAGGAGTCGACGATGCCGAAGGTCGTGTCCGGGAACTTCGCGGCGGCCTGCTTCATGGAGTTGGCGTAGGCGTAGCCGATGCCGACGACCGGGTTGTAGCCGGCCTGCGCGAGCTGCGAGAGGCGGTCGAGGCGGTCGGCCTCGGTGTCCGTCGTCTTCGCCGTCAGCTCCTTGACGGAGCCGCCGAACTGCTTCTTGGCCTTGTCGATACCGCGCGCGGCCGAGTCGTTGAAGGAGTGGTCACCACGACCACCGACGTCGTAGGCGACGCCGACCTTGACGCCGCCCTTGGCACCGGAAGCGCTGGAGGAAGCGTCGTCCTGTGCCTTCTGTTCCGACGTGCTGCCGCAGGCGGCGACAGACAGCGCGAGCGCGGCGGAGGCTATGCCCGACGCGGCGATCCTGGTTACCCGGCGCAAGAGGGTGGTCCCTTCAAACTGACCGAAGCGCCTCTTCCGGCGCTGGTTTCGCGGCGATCGTAACGCGCGTAGATGTCAGATAAAGGCCCCTACGGAAGCCGTTATCGGATCGTCGCGAACAGAAGGTGTCGCCCGCGGTTACAGCCGGTTGCCGTCGAGCAGCGCGGCGGCCGTGAACAGCTCGACTCCCACCTTGATCGCCTCTTCGTCGACGTCGAAATCACCACGGTGGAGGTCGTAGCGCGCGCCCTCGCCCGGCGGGCGGACACCGAGGCGCGCCATGGCGCCCGGCACGTCCTCCAGGTACCAGGAGAAGTCCTCGCCGCCGAGGCTCTGCTCGGTGTCCTCGACGGCGTCGGCGCCACGCCGCGCGGTGTGGGCGGCCCGCAGCAGATCGGCCATGGCGGCGTCGTTGACGACGGGCGGTACGCCGCGCACGTAGGTGATCTCCGTCTTGGCGTGGTGCAGCGCGGCCACCTCGTCGACGGCCGCGTGCACGAGGTCGGGCGCGTCGTGCCAGGCGTCGAGGCCGAGGCAGCGCACCGTGCCGGACAGCTCCGCGTGCTGCGGGATGACGTTGGCCGCGTGACCCGACGCGATGCGGCCCCACGTGAGCACGAGCCCGGAGCGCGTGTCGACCCGGCGCG
The DNA here is from genome assembly GCF_000721265.1 of Streptomyces sp. NRRL F-5126. Taxonomy (GTDB): domain Bacteria; phylum Actinomycetota; class Actinomycetes; order Streptomycetales; family Streptomycetaceae; genus Streptomyces. The sequence continues at coordinate 311,648 of NZ_JOFZ01000006.1, forward strand.
CGAGCAGCGCGGGCACGTCGGTGGCGACCTTGGCGGCGGCCGTGACCAGGTCGGTCGTCAGGTGCGGGCGCGCGGTGTGCCCGCCGGGGCCGTCGAGCGCGATCTCGACGCGGTCGCAGGCGGACGTGATGGGGCCGACGCGCAGCCCGATGCGTCCCGCGTCGACCTTGGGGTCGCAGTGCACGGCGAGGATGCGGCCCACGCCGTCCAGCACGCCGGACTCGACAGCCTCGGGCGCGCCGCCGGGCAGCACCTCCTCGGCGGGCTGGAAGACGAGGCGCACGGCGTGCGGCAGGAGGCCGCGCCTGTGCAGGTCGAGGAGGACGAGCCCGGCGCCGAGCACGACGGTCGTGTGCACGTCGTGACCGCACGCGTGCGCCCGGTCGGGCGCGGTGGAGCGGTAGGGGACGCCGTCCTTGGTGTCCGGGATGGGCAGCGCGTCGATGTCGGCGCGCAGGGCGAGCATGGGACGCGCGGGGTCAGGCGTGCCGATGTCGCACATCAGGCCCGTCCCCATGGACAGCACGCGGGGCGCGAGACCGGCCGCTTCCAGCCTTTGCTTGAGCGCCGCGGTGGCCCGCACCTCCTGGTGCCCGAGCTCGGGGTGCATGTGCATGTCCCGCCGGAACGCGACCAGCTCGGCGCGCAGCTCCTCGGGCAGCACGCCCGGAAGTGCGATTTCGCCGGGCAGTTCGGCGTCGGACTCTTGGGACATCGTCTGGCTCACCTGTCGAAGGGTAGGGCTCCCAATGGATCAACCGCGTACGAACGGGAAAAATTTCAGCCAGTTGAGCGAACGCCGCCCCCGATGGGTGGCATGACCAGTGGCGGCGGTGGGTAGGGCTCCGGCTTTCCCCCCCTGGCGCCGCGGCCGTCAGGCCAGTCCGACGGACTCCAGCCAGGACCGCAGCCCGCCGGCGTCCTCACCGGCCCAGCCGATGTACCCGTCAGGGCGCACGAGGAAGAGGCCCTTGCCGTACGGGGCGTACGCGGTGGGTTGCTCGCGCACGCGCACGGCGGGCGGCAGCCCGTCGGGCAGCGGGGCGTCCGTCGCCATCCGCAGGAGCGTGAAGTGCGGGCCGCGCAGGGCGTCGAAGATCGTCGTCCCGTCGGGCATGGGGCCGTCGGGCGCCCTGTCGCCCGCCGCGAGGGCGCCGGCGGCGCCCGAGGCGAGCGGGCCCGACCGGTAGGTGAGGCCCAGCTGGCGGGTCTTCTCGCCGCGCCGCTCCTGACCGCGGTGAATACGCGTGGACAGGCCGAGCATCTGGGCCGCCACCGGGCGCCGTTCGCCTTCGTACGTGTCGAGCAGCGCGTCGGGGGCGCCCGCCCGCAGGACCTGGCCGAGCTTCCAGCCGAGGTTGTACGCGTCCTGGACGCTGGTGTTGAGGCCCTGACCGCCTGCGGGCGAGTGGACGTGCGCGGCATCGCCCGCGAGGAAGACACGTCCCGCGCGGAAACGGTCGGCGAGCGCGGCGCGCGGCCGGAAGTCGGACGACCACGCCACCTCTGCCACGTCGGACGCGGCCAGGTGCGTACGGGCCGCGATGAGGCCGCGTATGCCGTCGGGGGTGAGGTCGGGCGCCGAGCCGGGCGGCAGGCCGGCCGCGAGCTGGAAGTCCGCGGTACCCGGCAGCGGGCACAGCGCGAGGAAGGTCCCGTCCCCGTCCCCGTCCTCCCCGGCGAACGTGTGCCAGTTGTCCCGGTCGAGTCCGGGGATGCGCACGTCGGCGACCACCATCGGCGTGGGCGCGACGTCCTCGCCGCGCATCGCCACACCCAGCAGCCGGCGCACCGTGCTGCGCCCGCCGTCCGCCGCGACCGCGTACCGGGCGCTCAGGCGCCGGCCGGAGGCGAACTCGGCCTCGACCGAGGTGCCGTCCTGCGTCAGGCCCGTCAGCTCCTCGCCGAACGCGACGGAGCCGCCGAGGCGCAGGAGGCGTGCGTGCAGGATCTCCTGCGTACGCCACTGCGGGATCGCCCATGCGAGGTTGTACGGCTCTGCCTCGGTGGGCTCGACGGGCTCGAACATCGGGCGCTCGCCCAGGCGCTCGCCGTCCCGCCACATCATCGGCACCGGTATGCGGCCGCCGTGCGTCAGCACGTCGCGCGCGACGCCCAGGTCGTCCAGCACCTCCAGCGTGCGCGGCTGCATGCCCTTGCCGCGAGAGCCGGGGAACAGGGCGTCCGCCTTCTCCGCGACCAGCACCTCGACGCCTCGCCTGCGCAGGTCGCAGGCGAGGGCGAGCCCCGCGGGGCCCGCGCCGACGACGAGCACGTCCTTAACGTTGTTAAGTTCCATGTACGCGAGCATGTCCTTAACAGCGTTAAATTGTCAAGGCCGTGCCGGGTGCGCGGCGATAGATTGGCGCTGTGGCCACCTCCCGACTCGACCGTCCCCTCGTCGCGCGCACCGCCCTGCGCCTCCTCAACGACGTGGGGCTCAACGGGCTCACGCTCCGCGCCATCGCCGGCGAACTGGGCGTGAAGGCGCCCGCGCTGTACTGGCACTTCAAGGACAAGCAGGCGCTGCTCGACGAGATGGCGACCGAGATGATGCGGCGGATGGCGGCCGACCTCCCCGAGCACCCGCCACGGGACTGGCGTGAGGCCATCACCACCGCTATGTCCGGCCTGCGCGACCATCTGCTGCGCTACCGCGACGGCGCCAAGGTCTACAGCGGCACTCTCTTCACCGACACCACCTACGCCCGTCCCATGGAGGCGTTCCTGACGACCCTCGTCACCGCGGGCTTCACCCCGCAGACGGCCGGGCGCGCCTGGACGACCGCGTACAGCTACACCATCGGCTTCGTCATCGAGGAGCAGTCGACGACGCGTCCCGGCACCGCGGGGACCGGCCTCGACCTGGACGCGCGTGCCCGCCGTCTCGCCGACTTCCCGACGGCGGCGGCCGTGGGCCACGAGATCTTCACCCACCAGGACGAGGGCTTCGCCACGGGCCTCGCCGCGGTGGTGGCGGGCATCGGGGCGACACTGCTCGACTCCGGGGCGGACACGGCCTGACGCCGTGCGCCTCCCGGGGCCCTGCCCGGCCGGGCAGGGGTCAGCCGTCACCGCCCGCGCGCCCGGCGGGGCCGTGGAAGCGTGCACGGGCGGCGTCGATGTGGCGCAGGTGCGCCTTGCTCCACTCGATCAGCGGGGTGATGGCGTCGCGGAGAGTCCTGCCCATCGGGGTGAGCTCGTAGCTGACGTGGGAGGGCATGACGCTGCGGACGGTACGGACCAGGATTCCGTCGCGCTCCAGGTCGCGCAGCGTGACGGTGAGCATGCGCTGGCTGACGCCGTCGACGGACCGCTTGAGCTCCGTGAAGCGCAAAGGCCCCGATGTGAGCGTGGAGACGACGAGCAGCGACCACTTGTCGCCGACGCTGCCGAGCACGTCGCGCGTCCGGCATCCGTCCTGCCGCGCCCCCTGACGCGCCCCCTGCCTCGCCGGCCGCCTCGCCTTGCCGCCTGTCGCGTTCATGGTCACCTCCCGGAACCCGCGAGCACGTGGTCCATGCTGGTCAGCAGCGCGGCAGAGGGCAGGAGGGCCGCGTGGACGAAGTTCGAGGCGCAGATCTCGTCCGGATGGAACAGCTCGCCCCGCACATTGCGGCCGACGCGGTCCAGGTAGGACTGCCAGAGGGTGCTCCCCGGCGTCATCGGGTACGTCATGGGGCGGCCGTCGGGCCCGATGTCGGCGACCCAGCCGTCGTCCTCCCGCCTCAGCGCGAGGAACCACCACTGGAGGTAACCGAAGAAGCTGCCGCCGCGGTAGGGAGCGTCGGCCGCGAGCAGCGGCAGCAGCGGGCGTTCCACCGGGGTCTGCGCGCTGCCGGGCGCCGGCGGGACGGGGAGCGTGATGTACACGTCGAGGCCGGGGGCGTCCGGGTTGGTGATCCGCAGGTCGGGGAGGGTGGCGGCACAGCCTGCGGCCGGCCACGGCACGTCGGGGAGCTGGACCGCGGCGTCGAACTGGGTGTAGCCGATCAGCCGGTAGAGCGCCTTGCGGCGTTCCGGGTTGTTCTTGCTGATCACGTGGAAGAGCTCGTGCAGCAGGATGTCGCGCAGGCCTGTCGTGTTGGAGCGGGGGAACAGCGGGTCGCCGCCGGGGGAGGGCCCGAGCGCGGGGGTGATCCTGCCGGCGGGCAGGACGACCGTTTCGGTGTGACGGGTGTAGGCGGCCCTGCTCTCCTCCTGGCCGGTGGTCTTCACCAAGTGGACCGAAGGCGGCAGGAGTTCAGGCCAGCGGTCGGCGAGCAGGCCGCCGATCCCGGCCGTCACGCGGGACAGCAGGTCGAGCTCGTCCTTCGTCCACGCCATCACCTGGGCGGTGACGTAGTCGAGGTAGAGCGGCGTGCCGGTGTCGGTTCCGGGGTCGGTGAGGCAGACGCGGGCGCGGCGGTCGAAGTCGCTGAGGTTCGCGACGAAGTCGTCCACCGTGCCGAGCCGTTCGCGGCCGGTCGCGACCGAGGCGGCGATGACGCGACTGGTCCCGATCGTGCCGACGGTGACGTCGTTGCCGGGGTCTTCGGCCATGCGGGCTCTTCCTCCTGTTGCCGTGCGTGCTGTGCTGCCGGGGTTCATGACGGTGTTTCGGCCAGCCGGAAGCCGATGGCGTAGATGGCCTTGGGGAACCAGCCGTGGCGGCGGCGGCAGCGGGCGAGGTCCCCGTAGCGGGTGAAGCTGCCGCCGCGCGCGACGCGGTACGGGCGGCCGCCGGCCAGCAGGTCGTCGGGGACGCTCTCGCCGCCCGGGTAGGGCCGGTAGTCGTCGGCCACGTACTCCTCGACGTTGCCGCCCATGTCGTCCGCGCCGAACGGGCTGCGCCCCGCGGGGTGGATGCCCACCGGCGTCGTGGTGAGCGGCCCGGTCTCCGCGGTGTTGGCGCGGCCCGCGGCGAAGTGGTCGCCCCACGGGAACTCGCGTCCGTCGCCGCCCCCGGCCGCGTACTCCCACTCGGCCTCGGTGGGCAGCCGGAAGCGCCGGCCCGTGCGGCGCGACAGCCAGGCCGCGTACGCGTCGGCCGCCGGGGGCGCGACCGTCCACACCGGGTGGTTGGCCAGGTGCGGCGGGTGGACGCCGAACTGCCAGGAGCTGGGCAGCCAGGCTCCCTTCGTCTCCGTGAGGAACGTGCGGTACTCGCCGTTGGTGACCGGGTAACGGGCGATGCGGAAGGCGGCGATGTCCGCCGCGTACTCGGGCGCCTCCTTGGCGATCCACTCGCGTCTCACCCCGACGTGCCGCCAGGCGGCGGTCACCTCGTCCACCCGCCCAGGGGGCAGGCCCAGCCGCACGCGCGCGGCGGGGACGTCCAGCATGGCCGGGCGGTCGACGTCGATGCGGGGATCGCCGTACAGCGCCAGGAGGTGGCCGGCCGCCATGCGGGTGGCGGCGTCGGAGCCGGGGTCCTCGGCGGCCGCCGCGAGCGCGGCCGTGTCGACGCGGTGGAGGCCGCGGCACAGCCGCTGCATGTCCTGCGGCTCGACGCGGTCGCTGTAGGCCTTGCCAAGACCCATGGCCTGGCGGTCCTCCAGGCCGTTGGGGTTGGCGTCGGGGCCTGGCCCCGTGGAGTCGTCCTTCATGGCGATGGCCCCTTCTACGCCAGTTCGTGGACGGCGCCGTCGTAGGAGGTGGCGAGGAAGCGGTCGGCGGCGGCGTCGTAGTGGAGGCTGGAGATGCCCGCGGTGGCGGGCCGGGTGACGCTCCACTCGCCGGTCGCCGTGTCGTGCACGGCGAGCGTGCCGAAGTAGGAGCCCGTCGCGATGCGCCGGCCGTCGCCCGAGGCCGCCACGCACTTGACCGAGTGGTCGTGCGGGGTGGGCACGACGGTGGCCGAGGTCCCCCGCCACAGCCGCAGCGACAGGTCGCGGCTGACGCTGGCGAAGCGCCCGCCGGGCAGCGCCGCGCAACCGTTGGCGATCTTGCCGTGCGCCGCAGGCAGCCGGCCGGTCTCGGTGAGCGTGCCGGTGGAGAACCACGCCGCCGACGTGTCCGCGCAGACCGCGAACAGCGTCCCGTCCGCCACCGCGATCCCCTTCACGGCGTTGGTGTGCAGCTCCAGCGTCGCGACGTGCTCGACCCTGCCGTCCTCGACGCGCAGAACCAGGCCCTCACCGGTGTACGCGCCGACCACGACGTGCGGGACGCCGCCGCGTTCGAAGGCGGCCGCGCAGTTCAGCGGCGAGCGGTGTGCCAGCAGCACCGCACCGGTGTCGGCGTCGAAGAGCCGGCCGAGTTGGCCGCCCGTCAGCACCCTGCCGCCCGCGGCGATCAGGAAGTTGCACAGGCTGCCCGTCTCGGCCGCCGGCTTGCCGTCGACGTGGACGACGCCGCAGTCGCCGATCGTGTAGACGCGCCCTCGGGACACGGTGACGGCGTTGAGCGCGGGCGTCTGCTCCACGCCGTCCAGGTCCCACGCGTCGCGGACCGTGTCGTAGACCGCGTAGCAGGAGCCGAACGTGCCGAAGACCAGCGTGTCCTTGTCGAGGAAGGCGCAGGACCTCGGCCACACGGCCGCCGGCAGCGACGCGGTCCTGGCCAGGTCGGGCCTGCCGTCGGCGCCGATCCGCCAGATCTTCACCGTACGGTCGTAGCTGAGGCTGACCAGCGTGCCCGCGTCGGCGTTCCACACCAGGCGCTTGATGCCCGCCTCGTGGGCGGGGAAGCGCCTTGCCCCGCGCTCGGTGAGGCGCACGACCTCGCCCCGGTCGTTGCCCGCGTACACGAGGCCCGCGGCCGTGATGGCGATGGTGTCCGTCTCGACCCCGTCGAGGTCGATGTCGGAGACGAGGGCGCCGGTCGTGAGCGACCAGCGCTTGACCGTGCCGTCGTCGCTGGAGGAGACCAGTTCGTCGGTGCCGGCGACCCACTCGGCCGAGATCACGTCCGCACTGTGCCCGGCGAAGCTCGCCACCAGCCTGCCGCCGTAGTCGTAGACGCGTACGCGGTGGTCACGCGACGCGGTGGCGACCAGTTCGCGCTCCGGGTGGCAGGCGGCCATCTCGACGTCGTCCTCGTGCCCGGAGAGCACCGCCCGCAGCACCAGGTCGGGCACCGACCACAGCCGCGCCGTGTAGTCGCTCGACGAGCTGAGCAGGTACCGGCCGTCCGGGGAGAACGCGACGTGGTTGGCGAGGTGGTCGTGCACGGCGCGCGCGAGGGGCCGCCGTGTCGCCGCGTCCCACAGGATGACCTGGTTGTCGTAGCCGGCGGTGGCGACGTACCGGCCGCCGTGCGTGGCGATGCCGCTGATCGGTCCCTTGTGGCGGATCAATGGCGTAGTCCTTCCATCGAGAGGGTGTGCGCGGTGACGGTCGCCTTCGCCTGCAAGTAGGCGGAGTTGTGCGCCGTCAGGTGGACGGCGGTCGCCACCACGCGGCGTACGCGGATGCCGCCGCGTTCCAGCTGGCGCCGCTTGTCGGGGTTGTTGGTGAGCAGGTCGATCTCGTCGTGCCCGAGCGCGCGGAGCATCTGGACGGCCGCGGTGTAGTCCCGCGCGTCGTCGTCCATGCCGAGTGCGCGGTTGGCGGCGTACGTGTCGAGGCCGTGGTCCTGGAGGCGGTAGGCGTCGAGCTTGTTGTAGAGGCCGATGCCGCGGCCCTCCTGGCGCAGGTAGAGCAGCACGCCGCCGACCGCGGCGATGCGGGTCAGCGCCTCGTCCAGCTGTGCACCGCAGTCGCAGCGCTCGGAGCCGAACACGTCGCCTGTGAGGCACTCGGAGTGCAGCCGCACCAGGGGGACGGCCGGATGTGGGGGGCCGAGCAGCACGGCGAGGTGCTCGCACCCGTCCACGAGGTCGTGGAAGGTGGCCACGGTGGCCTGGTGGGTGCGATCCGCGCAGCGCAGCGGGACGGTGACGCTCGTGCGGACGCGTGCGGAGCCGCGGTCGGGGGCGCGGCCCTGTTCGCCGTCGTCAGGCGCCGGCGCCGGGCGCACCAGGCGCGGGTCGGCGCCTGCGGCCGAATCGCCGGTGCGTGCGGTCCTGTTCATGTCGTCCCCCCGCTGGTGGCGTCGGCGACGGCTGGACGCGCGCCGGCCGGCGGGAGGCGGTCGGCGGCCTCCCAGGCGCGCCAGGTGCGGCGCAGGTAGCCGAGCGTGGACAGCGACAGCAGCCCGAGGACGCAGAACGCGCCCCGGACGCCCAGCGCGTGGCTGAGCGCGGGCGTCACCACGGGTGACAGCAGGGCCGCGCCGCCCGCGAGGAGGGACAGGAGCCCGGACGAGCGCCCCAGCACGTCCTGCGGGATGTATTTGACGCGCATCATCACCATGGTGCTCAGGACGGCCCCCTGGCCGAGGGCGCCGAGCACGAGCCCGCCGAGGAAGGCGGGCAGCAGCGGCGCGGCGAGCAGGAACAGCGTCAGGGTCCGCAGGACGGTGCCGAGCGTCAGCGACAGGTGCGGGCGGAAGGTGGCACGCTGGGCGACGAGCAGGTTGCCCACCAGCATGAAGGCGTTCGACGCGAGGATCACCGCCGAGGACACGGCACTCGACATGTGCCAGTGGTGGCGCAGGTCGTAGACGAGCAGGGCCTGCAGGCCCGCGCCGCACACCAGCGACAGCACGACGTGGACGGCCGTGATGGTCAGCATGCGCGGGTCGGAGGCGACGGCGCGCCATCCCTCGCGCACCCCGTGCCCGGTGCGGGGCCGCGCGGCGGGCGCGCGCCGTTGGCGCGGTGGGTGGATCCCCATGAGCCACACGGCGATGGGCGCGGCGAAGGTGGTCGCGTTCAGCCACAGCAGGCCGGTGTAGCCGATCCACGGCAGGGTCGCCGTGGTCAGCAGCGGGCCCGTCACGGTGGTGGTGAAGAAGACGCTGTTGAGCGTGCCGCGTGCGCGGACCTTGCAGTCGGGGAACATCGACGGGACGCCGGTGATCCAGCCGGTGAGGTAGGCGGAGCCGCCCAGGGCGACCAGGAAGGCGCACCCGAAAAGCAGCCAGGTCGAGGCGTGGCCTGCCGTCACGCTCAGGTTCATGGCGACGGCGCCCGTCGCCTGGACCAGCAGTCCTGGCACCACCAGCACCCTCGGCCCCCAGCGGTCCGCGGCGGAGCCGAGCCACGGCCCGGCGACGAGGCTCAGCGGGACGGCCGCGGCCAGCAGGGACATCGACGCGAGGGACCCGGTGAGGTCGTAGACCATGAGGGGCAGCGCGGTGGCGTAGACGGCCTCCCCCACGTTGTTCAGCGCGTTGCCGGCGGCGAAGACGCGGAAGCGGGGGTCGCGCAGGGGGGAGGGTTCCTGCGGCTGGGCGGCGGGGGCCAGGGTGTCCCCCGGGGCGCGGGCGCTCTCCTCGTCACCGCTCATCGGGTGTCCGCGCTGTCGGCCTCTGCCTTCACTTCCAGCGTTCCGGTGACGGGGGTCCTGGGCAGCCACAACTCGCGCAGAGGCCGCAGGACTTGCTCGCGTGACGAGCGGTCGAGCCGATACAGGCGCAGGAAGCCGCCGCGCCCGCCGACGACGATGACCGGGGCGCCCGTGGAGTCGTGGAACGAGGCGATGCTCTTGGTGAAGTCGGGCAAGTCTTCGACGAATCCGATGAGTTCACCGGTCTCGTAGTCGAAGGCGCCTAGCTGCATGCCGTAGGAGACGGCGCACAGGGTGCCGTCGATCAGTGTGGCGTTCTCCACGGTGTTGTCGAAGAGCTCGACGAACTGCCGGTCCATCTTCTCCGCGTCGGCGAGGTACTCCTTCACACCGCCCGAACCGGTCACCCGGATCCGCTCGCCGAACACGTCGAGCCGCTTGGGATAGCCGCCGAGGTCGATCTCCCACGTCACCTCGCCTGCCTCGTCGTACGCGCGCAGCAGGCCGTTGCGCGTGCCGAGCAGGCGCCGCCCGTCCGGGAGGTAGCCGCTGACCCAGGCCGAGGCCGGCAGGCCGGTGATCCGGCCCGTCTCCCGCCCGGTGCGTGCGTCCAGCTCGATGCCGCCGGTGTTGCACGCGGCGAGCAGCCGGGTCCCGTCGGGCGACAGCGCCAGCGTGTGGACGATGCCGGGCAGTTGCACGCTCCAGGCGCGGCGGTCCCCGCCCTCGGCGCGCAGCACCTCGCGGGGCCAGGCGATGCCGAACCAGCCGTCCTCGGTGGGCAGTACGCGGCGGGTGAAGCCCGTGCCGCCCGTGTCGTGTGCGGCGAGGCTCAGTGCGGGGTGGCCGGGGCACCGTTCGACCACGTCGACGAGCGCCGCCCCGTCGTCCGTCGCGACGGCGAGCCGCCCGTCGCCGCCCGGCACGGGGCGGATGTCCCATGCACACTGGCGTGCGTAGCCGAGCCGGCCGATGAACACACCGTCGGGGTCGACCGTCGCGATCTCCCCGTCCTGGCCGAGTACGTGCACGGCGCCGCCTGCGGTGTCGACCGCGATGTCGAAGATCTGGTGGCTGAAGCCGCTGACGCGCTTGTCGATGCGCAGTTGGGGCGAGGTGTTGTCGTAGATGAGCAGTTCCCCGTCGAACCCGCCGACGTAGGCCTTGGAGTAGTCCGGCGAGAACGCCATCGCCTCGACGTCGTTGCGCGCGAACAGCGACCGCTCGACGACCTGCCCGTCGAGGCCGACCGTGGCCACGCCGTTGCGGATGGCGCGGTCGTCGCCGGTGCCGCCGTCGAGTGTGGCCCAGAGACGTCCGTGGCGGCCGTCGTACAGCAGGCGGTGGATGTTGGAGCTGTCGACCTGGCTCACGATCGGGAAGTCCAGGTCGTCGAGCGATCCGATGTACACCTTCCCGCTGCGGTCCGAGACGGCCTGCACGCCCGGCGCGTCGGTGCAGAACCATTCGAGACGGGCGAACTTCTGCGACCACGGCTGGACGCGTTCCACCGCGAAGGTGTCCAGGTCGAGCACGACGAGCTGGAAGTAGCCGTTGCTGAGGTAGACCTTGCCGTTGAAGACACCGATGCCGCGGACCATGGTGGGCGACGGCTCCTCGCCCTCCATCAGCAGCGACCTGTCGCAGGTGGCGGCGGCGTCGAGCCTGTCGACGAGCCGCAGCGTGGCCGCGTCCCAGCGCGAGACGGTGCCGCGTTTGTCGCGGGTGATGAGCCACCGCCCGGCGAGCGCCATCGCGAAGACGGGGTCGCCGGCCGGGTCCTGCGCGCGGGACGTGGCGCCGGACGAGGCGAGCACCCGAAGGTCCGTGTCCAGCAGGTGTACGTTGCCGAGCACGTCGGCGGCGAGCAGACCGCCGTCCGGCCGGCTGACGATACGAGTGATGCGCTCCGTGAGGGTCGGGGTCATGGGGAACGGTGCTCCTTCCGGGTGGGGCAGACGGGCGCGACGGCCGCCGTACCAAGGGAGAAGGCCGCAAAGGCACCTCGCCCAGGGACGGCGGCCGCCGCTCAATGGCGGGCCCGCGCCGGCCGGGTGGCCGGCGCGGCGCCCTCCGTCAGATCAGCTGATCCAGGGCCACGGGGTGCAACGGACGATCTTGCGCATGGGGGTTCACCTCCTGTCGTGATCGGGCGGTAGCTGGGCGTGCCACCTGGCGGATGGCACATCTGGCGCTCCCCCGGCCTGGCAGGGGGGAGCAGGTCTTGGGGCGGCACAGGACACGGGCGGGCTGTGCCGCGGGGCGGGAGCCGGGGTCGGCGTGCGGCCGGGCGGGCGGCGTCGCCCGGCTCAGGCCGACCCGGCGAGCGGCCGGGACGACGCCAGCGAGTCGAGCAGTGCGCGGACACGGCCGGCCAGCACGGAGTCGAAGCGGGTCGGCTGCGGATCCCACAGCCAGTCCGCGCACGGCACGGCCAGCGGGTCGCCCACCGGCTCGGCCCCGCAGCGCATCAGGATGCCCCGGAGCCGCTCCTGGGCCGTGCGTCCGCCTTCGGGGCCGGGCGAGGCGCTGAGCGTGACCACCGGTTTTCCGGTGAGCGGGCTGTCACCCCACGGGCGGGAGAGCCAGTCGAGGGCGTTCTGCAGGACGCCGGACGGCGCGCCGTTGTACTCGGGCGTCGCGATGGCCAGGCCGTCGCACTCCCCCACCGTCCTCTTGGCCCGCACCACCTCGGCCGGGGTGTCCACGACCTCTTTGTCACCGTCATAAAAGGGCAGGCGGCGAATATCGAGGAAGCTCGCCCGGAAATGCCCGGGGCTACTGTCGGCAACGCCTTCCGCGAGGGAAAGCAGACGCCGATTCAATGACTCACGGCGAATACTTCCGCACATCAGTAGAAGCCGGTACGACATCGCCCCTCCACGCTTTCACGAGGTGTTCCGCGCTGACATCAACAACGGTGTCAGAAGCCTCAGCGCGCTGTCCATGGGCACAGGGAGTCACCTGGGAAGATCAACGTTCAATAAAGGAAAAATCCCAGGTCGGAGCGGCACTCATCCGCAGTAACTCACCATTTCGTGGTAACCGGACCGCAGGTATCCTCGGCACAACCGACCGACCAAAACGTTTTTTCATGACCATGAAGGTGACAGCCCGTCACGCCCGTTTTTCCTGCTGCAATTGCACGGAGCAAAACGCGCCCCGATGCGCGCGTCGGACCCATTGCGCGAGTTGCCACGGAAAGGAACAGGCGATCCCCGCACGACCCCCGCACGGCCCCGGCACGGCCCCGGCGCGAGGGAGGCGGCCGATCGTGCGGGCCATCACGCCTGCCGACCGATGCGCACTTCGCGCATCTTGCGCGAAGTGCGCACGACGCCTACTCTCCACTCTCATCGACGGAACGCGCCGTTCCCCTTCCCTTGGGAGACGCGTGCCGCATCGCCGACACTCGCATGGGGTCGATAGAAGGCAGGGCCGCAATGTCCATACCGATCAAGGCAAGCCTGGAGCGCGTACCAGGCGGGATGATGCTCGTCCCGCTGCTGGTGGGCGCCGTGATCAACACCGTCCACTCCGGGACCGGAGACTTCTTCGGCTCGTTCACCGGCGCGCTGTTCTCGGGTGCGCTCACGATCCTCGCGGTGTTCTACGTCTGCATGGGCGCCACGATCGAGCTGCGCACCACCCCGTACATCCTGAAGAAGGGCGGGGCGCTGCTGATCGTCAAGGCCGGCATCGCGGTCGTGATCGGCATCGTCGTGGGCCACTTCCTGGGCGAGGCGCCGGTCAACGGCGGCATCTTCGCGGGCATCTCGACCCTGGCGATCGTGGCCGCGCTCAACGACACCAACGGCGGCCTGTACATGGCGCTGATGGGCCAGTTCGGCAAGCCCAAGGACACGGCCGCGTACTCGCTGATGAGTCTGGAGTCCGGGCCGTTCCTCACCATGGTCACGTTGGGCGTCGCAGGCCTCTCCGCCTTCCCGTGGCAGACCCTGCTCGGTGCGATCCTGCCGCTCGTCGTCGGCATGATCCTGGGCAACCTCGACCCCGACATGCGCCGCTTCCTCGGCGCCGCCGTGCCGGTCTGCATCCCCTTCTTCGGCTTCGCGCTCGGCTCCGGCATCGACCTCGGCACCGTATGGACCGCCGGCCTGCTCGGCCTCGGCCTCGGCCTGTTCGTCCTGATCGTCAGTGGCAGCACACTCTTCGCGACGGACAAGCTGCTCGGCGGGAACGGCCTGCCCGGCCTCGCGGCCGCCAGTACCGCCGGCAACGCGGCCGCAGTGCCCGCGATCGTCGCCGCCGCGAACCCCGTGTACAAGGCGGCCGCGGACAAGGCCACGGTGCTGGTGGCCGCGTCCGTGGTGGTGACCTCGCTGCTCACCCCCGTCATCACCGCCATGTACCACCGCCGGTTGAAGCGGGCCGACCCGGAGGCGTTCGCCGGCGATGTGCCCGCCAGTACGTCGGAGCCGACGCCCCCGCCCGCCGGCACGGCCGCAACGGACGGAACGGCACACCAGTGAGCCGCGCGAAGCCGCACGACACCGGCTCCCCCTCCCCCTCCCTGCTCGTCATCGCGGACGACCTGTCGGGCGCTGCCGACAGCGCGGTGGCACTCGCCACGAGCGCCGACACGGTCGTGGCGCTGTACGCGGAGGCCCAGTGGCCGCGGGCGACCGTGGTGGCCGTCGACACCGACTCCCGGTACGCCTGCGCCGAGGACGCTGCTGACCGGGCCGCGGCCTGCGTCCGCCGGTCGGGAACAGGGACCCGGATCTACAAGAAGATCGACTCCACGCTGCGGGGCAACATCGGCCCCGAGGTCAGCGGCTGCCTGGCGGCCCTCGGCGAGCGCGAGGGCAGACGCCACGTCGCCGTCGTCTCCCCGGCCTTTCCGGCCACAGGACGCACGGTCTCCGACGGCCGGGTCCACGTCGACGGCGAGCCCGTCGAAGCACGGCACCCCGGCCGCCGGCCCCTGGTCGCGCAGCTGGAGGCCGCCGGTCTGACCGTGGTCCTGCTGAGCCTGGAGGAACTGCGGGACGGCGACCCGGCCCGCGCCCTGGCGGCGGCAGCCGCGGCAGGTGGGGCCGACGCGGTGGTCGTCGACGCGCTCACCGACGAGGACCTCGCGCGCACGGTCCGCGCCTGCGCGGATCTGCCGGTCCTGCTGGTCGGCTCCGGCGGCCTGGCCCACCATCTGGCCCCCCTGGGCCCTCCGCGCCGGGACGCGGTCCCCGGCCCCGACACCGCGCCGGGCGGCTCCGCGCTGGCCGGGCCCGCGCTGGCCGGCCCCGCGCTGATCTGCGTCGGCAGCCGCAGCACGCAGGCCCGAGCCCAGGGCCGCATGCTCGTCGAGGAGCTGCCCGCCGTCCCGGTCGAGGTGGGGGCCACGGCGGACGGCACGGGCGGCGCGATGCGCGAACTGCGCACCGCGCTCGCGGCGGGGCACAGCGCCGTCGTCTCCCTCGACCCCCACAGGCCCGTGGAACCCGAGCGCGCTCGCGAATTCGCCGCGGCACTGGCCGAGGTCACGCGCGCGGGGCTGGACAGCGCGGGCGTCCTGATCGCCACAGGCGGCGAGACCGCGCGCACCGTACTGCTCGCGGCCGGTGTGGACACGCTCGCCGTCGAGGGCGAGGTCGAACCCGGGGTCGTGCTCATGCGTACGCCCGGCGGACTGCCCGTCGTCACCAAGGCAGGGGCGTTCGGGGACCCGGGGACGCTGCTGCGTGCCACCCGAGCACTCCGGGGCCCGGGCGGGCCGGTCGTCCCCGCCCGCCCCGCACCCTCCATGCAGGATCAGACTCCGAAGGATGACACCATGTCCGCCATGTCCAAGCCCATCATCGCGATCACCATGGGGGACGCCGCCGGCGTCGGCCCCGAGGTCGTCGTCAAGGCGCTGGCCGGCGCGGCCGCTTCGCTTCCCATGCTGCCGCTCGTCGTCGGGGACGCGAAGCGGCTGACCCGCGCGATCGAGCTGACGGGCGCGGGACTTCGCGTCCACGCGGTCGACTCCCCCGAGGCGGCCGCGTACCGGCCGGGCACCGTGGACTGCCTCGACCTGGCGAACATCCCCGAGGACCTGCCGTTCGGGCAGCTGTCGCCCGTCGCGGGCGAGGGCGCCTACCAGTACATCGAGGCGGCGACCCGGCTCGCCTCCGAGCGGCGGGTCGACGCGATCTGCACGGCGCCGCTCAACAAGGAGGCGCTGCACGCCGCCGGTCACAACTTCCCCGGCCACACCGAGTTGCTCGCCGAACTGACCGGCACCGATGAGGTGTCGATGCTGCTTTCGGCGCCGAAGCTGCGCGTCATCCACGTCACCACGCACATCGGTCTTGTCGACGCGGTCGCGAAGATCGAGCCCGGTCTTGTGGAGCGGACCGTCCGCCGCGGGTACGACACACTGGTCGCCGCCGGGGTCCCCGCTCCCCGCATCGCGGTGTGCGGCATCAACCCGCACGCCGGCGAGAACGGCCTGTTCGGCCACGGCGAGGAGGAGACCAAGATCGTCCCCGCGATCGAGAAGGCACGCGCCGAGGGCATCGACGCCCAGGGCCCGCTCCCCGCCGACACCGTGTTCTTCCGCGCGGTACGCGGCGACTTCGACCTCGTCGTCGCCATGTACCACGACCAGGGCCACGGCCCCGTGAAGGTGCTCGGCCTGGACGCGGGTGTCAACATCACCGTGGGCCTGCCCGTCATCCGCACCAGCGTGGACCACGGCACCGCGTTCGACATCGCGGGCACAGGACGCGCCGACGAGGCGTCGATGGTGGAGGCGCTGCGCCAGGCGGTGGAGCTGGCACCGCGGCGCGGCGGCGAAGGGTCGGGGCAGGCTGCGTGAGCGGGGAGGGACGGCGCCAGGAGATCCGCGGCCTGCTGCAGGTGCGGCCCCTGTCGGTGACGGAACTGGCGGAACGGTACGACGTGTCCGAGTCGACCATCCGCCGCGACCTGACCCGGCTGTCGGAGTCCGGCGAGATCGTGCGCACGTACGGCGGCGCGCTGTCGTCGGGCGGCGAGGAACAGACGCTGCTGGAGCGGGAGTCCGTCGCACGCGCCGAGAAGTCGTCCATCGCCCGGGCGGCCGAGGCCCACGTGAAGGGCTGCCGCCTGGTCCTCCTCGATGCGGGCACGACAGCGGGCTCCCTGGCATCGCGACTGGCGACGCACCACCAACTGACGGTTGCCACACCGGGGTTGACGTCCGTCGGCATCCTGGCGGGGGTGCCGGGTATCGAGCTGATCGTCCTCGGCGGTGCGGTGCGCCCGACGAGCCTGGGGATGATCGGCCCGCTGGCCGAGTCGGCCGTGGCACGGCTGACGGCGGACGCGGTCTTCCTGGGCGCGGACGGCGTGGTGGCGGGACGCGGCATCTGCGAGGCCCAGCCGGAACAGGCATCGTTGAAGCAGCTGATGGTCGAACGGTCGCGAGACGCCTACGTGCTGGTGCACGCCGAGAAGCTGGGCCGCGAGAGCTCGCACTGGTGGACAACGTTCACCCGCCCCTGGACGCTGATCACGGACGCGAGCGCGACGGAGGCACAGCTGGCGCCGTTCCGCGCGGACCCGCTGTGCACGGTGGAACTGGCGCCCGCGGCGGGCTGACGCCGCGCGGTCAGCGCCGCCGCGCGCAGTGGCGGCCCTCCGCTACGCGGCCACGCGCCCAGGCGCGGATGTCCCCCACCGCTCCAGGCGCGGTCCGGCGCCGAGGACGACCGCGTTCACGCCTGGCCGGGGGAGTGTGCTCCTCGGTGGGATGCGGCTGAATGGATTCGGCGACCCGTGCGAGCCAAGGCCACGCCGGCATCCCGGTTCTACTTGGCCGCGTGGGCTATGAACGCCGCCCACCCGTCCTTGCCGAGCCGCAGCACGGCCCCGTTGCCCGAGGACTTCGAGTCGCGCACGTACACGGCGTCGAGGCCCCCGGCCACCTCGACGCAGTCGCCCCCGCTCGTTCCGCTGTAGCTGCTCTTGTACCAGGCCAACGCGGTGGACCGAGTGGCGTAGTGGTCGGTGCTCATGGCTCCCCTGCCATCCGCTGGATGAGATGAGAGGAGTCCTCGCTGTTGAGGGCCTGCGAGCGAAGCATCCCATACCGCAGCCAGAACTCGCTGACCTCACTGCGATCGGACCTCACACTCACGACGTCTTGCGCCTCCACGTAGACGTGCTGCCTGCGGTCCGTCGACTCCACCAACACCATAGGCCCGTTGAGCCCGCTGTGCGCCCCCCGAGTGGTCGGCATCACTTGCACCTCGACGTTGCGCATCTGCGAGCACGTCAGCAAGTGCCGCAGTTGCTCGCGCATCACCGCCGAGCTGCCCACTGTTCGTCGCAGTGCGCCTTCTTCCACGATGAACACGAACACCATCGGCGGGCTCCGGCGGGCGAGCAATGCCTGGCGTGCCAGGCGCCCCGACACGCGCTGCTCGATGATCTCCTCATCCAGAGGCGGGAAATGGGCCTCAAGCAGCGTCTGCGCGTAGGCGTGGGTCTGCAACAGCCCGGGGACCAGGAGGGGGTCGTACGAGAACCTGCTCAGTGCCTCGGCCTCCAACAGGGCGAAGTCGCGGAAGAACCTCGGCAGCTTCGCGCGCTCCACCTCGTCCTGGAGCACCTCAAGGACGCCCCGCGACTCCAGCGCACGGTCAGCCGCCAGCGTGAACGCGGCCTTCGCGGGCCGCCTGCCCTGCTCGACGGAGGCGACCTGCTCCAGCGAGTACCCGATCGCCTCGCCGAGCGCCTGCTGGCTCAACCCGGCCTGCTTGCGCAGATGTTGCAGCAGCCTGCCGTAAGCCGCCCACACGCCGGGCAGCTCGGACTCGCCGTTGACGCTCGCCGTCCGGCCGTTACGCGTGTCCCGCACCCGCCCTCACGCCCTTCCCATACCCGGAAGGATTCAACGCGGCACGCCATCCGCCGGACACGGGCCCGGGCCCGTACAGGACCCGTACAAGTCCGAGCGGCCCACCTGTGGCCAACCGTACGACGCGAGTTCCGTACGAGCGTCATACCTGGTCGGCGCTGCTGTGCCGCCTCCACGATGACCACGTGACCCACCAGCCGACCTCCCCCCGATCCGTCACCGGAACCCGCCAGTTGTCGCTGTGCTTCAGCGCGACACGACGCGGCGCGCGGCTCGCGCGCCGGTTCGCCGTGCAGCAGTTCACCGAGTGGTGGGACCTGCCGTACGACGCGGAGCCTGCCCGCGCGGTCGCCCTCGTCACAGCCGAATTGTCGGCCAACGCGATCGGGCACGGCAGCCTCCCCGGCAGGGACTTCCGGCTCACACTCCTCCGCCTGACCGAACCCGCCGCTCTGAGGATCGAGGTGACGGACACGCGCCCGGAGCGCCGCCCGCGCGAACCCGTGGGCGAACCGGCGCATCTAGAGGCAACGACGGGGCGCGGGCTCCTCCTCGTCGCGGCCTACGCCGACCGCTGGGGATGCGAGGTGCGCGACGCGCACACGAAAACGGTCTGGGTGGAAGTCCCAGTACTCCCGTGAGTACCGTTGCCTCAGCGGGCGCGCCCCAGCAGTTCGCGAAGCCCATCCCGAGCTTGGCGGTCGGCCGCCCTCGCCGGCTCAGGGAGCCTGTAGCGACTGGACTCCAGCACCAGTTCAATCGCCGCGTCAAGCGAGATGCCACCGCCGACGGACACATAGACGGGCCGGACGGACTCCGCGGTTCTGACCTCGGCCCCGACGACGCCCTGGGCATCGGAGATCCTGCGTACGGCGCCGCGCTCCGGCGAAGTCAGCGGCGTCTCCCGGTGCAGTGGGTTCTTGGCGACGGCGACCACCGGGCGGCCCAGGCGGGCCGCCAGATGAACACCGAGCCCCGCCCGGTCGGGGTGCATGAGCCCGTGTCCGTCACACATCACGACGTCGCCGTCCGTCACAAGCTCCCGGACCACCGCTTCGGCGATCCCGACCTCGCGGGCCGCCAAGTGCCCGAACCGGTACGGCATCGGCGGCTTCCCCGTCAGCCGCCGGCTCTCGACCACCCGCCGGCCCGCGCGGTCCCAGGCAACGGCCGCAGCGACGGCGACCTCGCGCTCATCGCAATAGGCGGCATCGACACCGATCAGCCGCCGAACCGAGGCCGGTTTCACCTCTGGCACTTCCTCCCACCCCGTCACCGCTTGCCTCCACCACACACACTCGCCGCCCGCGCGCATCCGGTGCGCGGAGAGCCCCGGACACCGGTTACGGTACGCGGCCGCCTGCGGATAGGCCGTGCGAAGGGTGGTCCTCGGACCCCGGCGCGACAGCGGCGGCAAGGCGCTGCCCGTTGCGGGCGGCGGCCGCCTTGGCCCAGGCGCTGGTGGACATGACCCCGAGCGCGAGCGCCGCGAGGCCGCAGCTCCCGAGTACGGCCCAGGCCGCGTGGCTCGCGTTGGTGAAGCCGGCGCCGGTGCCTGCCACGATCGAGCCGGTGACGGCGACGCCGATGGAGGTGCCGAACTGGCGGGCGCCGGCGGCGAGCGCGCCCGCGACGCCGACCTGGTCGGGCGGCAGGCCCGACAGGGCGGTGTTCGTGATCGGCGGCGCGATCATGCCCGCGCCCAGGCCGAAGACGGCGTAGGCCGCCAGCAGGTGGCCACTTGCGGTGTGCGCGGTCAGGGGGACGAGGAGGAAGGCGCCTACGGCGAGCAGCGCGCCGCCCAGTGTGAGCGGCAGGCGGGCGCCCTGGGAGGCGAGGAGCCGGCCGGAGATGTTGGCGGCGACGGCTTGGCCCACGGCCAGCGGGATGATCATCAGTCCGGCGTGCAGCGGGCTGAAGTGGCGGACGTCCTGGAGGTAGAGGGTGCTGAGGAAGAGGAACCCGCCGAGGCCGGCCGCCATCACGACGGAGATCGTGTTCGCGCCGGAGAACGGCGGGCTGCGGAAGAACCGCAGGTCGATCAGCGGCTCGGAGCGCCTGGGCTCGACGATGAGCATCCCGATGAGGGCCAGGACGGCGAGGGCGATCAGCCCGGCGATCCAGGGGTTCGTCCACCCGTGGCCCGGGCCCTCGATCGTCGCGGCGATGATCGACGCGAACAGGACGACGATCAGCGCCTGTCCCGGCGGGTCGAACGCGCGGGCCCGTGCGGCCCTGGACTCGGGGACGAAGCGCTGGGTGAGCAGGATGGCGGCGATCCCGATCGGGACGTTGACCCAGAACACCGATCGCCAGCCGATGCCGCTGACCAGCAGGCCGCCGACCACCGGCCCGGCCGCGATGGTGATCCCGATCGCGGATCCCCACAGCCCGACCGCCCTCGCCCGTTCCCGGGGGTCGGTGAACACGCTGACGATGATCGACATCGCGACCGGGTTGAGCATCGAGCCGCCCACCGCTTGCAGGCCGCGGAAGGCGATCAGCCATCCGGTGCCGGGCGCCAGGGCGCAGAGGAGGGAGCTGAGGGAGAACAGTGCCAGCCCGAGCTGGAAGATCCGCTTGCGTCCGAAGCGGTCGGCCATCGAGCCGGACAGCACGAGGAGGCAGGCCATGACCAGGGAGTAGGCGTCGACCGTCCACTGGAGGCTGCCGAGCGACGCGTGCAGGTCCTTGCTGATGGACGGGAGCGCCACGTTGACGATGCTGAGGTCGATGCCGGTCACGCAGACGCTGAGACAGCAGATCACCAGCACCAGACGGCGGTTGACGGGACGTGGGGGGGCTTTCATCGTCGGCCCTGGAGTGTTCGCTGTGGTCATGGCGGGTCCTTGAACGGGTTCGAGAGGGTTGCTTGCGCCGGAGTGGCCCTTCCGGGGGCCCGGGCGGGCCGGCGGGGCCGGCCGGGCGGCCCGCGCGTACGGACGCGGCCGGGGCGAGGCATCAGCCGCGTGACGGAGGGGCCCGAGCGGCCTAGTCCGCCACGATGGACAGCGCCCGCGACGGGCACAGGCTGACGGCCGTCCGGCACCGGGCGGCCGCCTCGTCGCCCGGACGGTCCGTCAGCAGCGTCACGAAGCCGTCGTCGTCCTGGTCGAAGACGGCCGGTTCGGTCAGGACGCACTGTCCCGCCCCCACGCAGACGTCGGTGTCGGCCTTGATGCGCAACGCTGTCTCCCTACCAGGTGACCGGCAGCTCGTGAGCGCCGTATACGGAGGCGTTGACCTTGAAGGGGACGGCGTCCACGGGCTCGGCGAGCCGCAGTCCTGGGATGCGGCGGAACAGCGTGTCGAACACGATCCGCAGCTCCAGCCGGGCGAGGTTCTGGCCGAGGCACTGGTGCGGGCCGTAGCCGAAGGCGATGTGGTGGCGGGCGCCGCGCAGCACGTCCAGCTCGCCGGGGTTCTCGAACGCCGCCGGATCCCGGTTGGCAGAGAGGCCGCAGACGACGACGCCCTCGTCGGCCTTGACGGTGACACCGCCGATCTCCACGTCCTCGGTCGCGACCCGCAGGATCACCGAGTCCGCGATCGTGAGGTACCGCAGCAGTTCGTCGACGGCCAGGAGGGTCTTGTCCGGGTCGTCCTGGATCAGGGCCAGTTGGTCAGGGTGCTCAAGCAGCGCCAGCACGCCGAGGGAGATCATGTTCGCCGTCGTCTCGTGGCCGGCGAGCAGCAGCGAGTTGGCCGTGCTCACCAGGCCCTCGCGGTCGAGTGCGCCTTCCTCCCGCTGCTGGGCGATCTGCCGGCTGAAGAGGTCGTCACCGGGTTCGGCTTCCTTGCGGGTCAGCAGGTCGGCGAGGTACGTACGCAGTCCGTCGGCACCCCGCAGCCGCTCCTCGGGGGACGCGGTCCGGCGGGTCAGCGCGGCCGCGCAGCTCTGGAAGTAGTCGTGGTCGGCGTAGGGGACGCCGAGCAGTTCGCAGATCACCAGCGAAGACACCGGCAGCGACAGCGTTCGCACCAGGTCGACGGGGTGGGATTCGGCAGCCAGCATCTCGTCGATGAACCCGTCGACGATCTCCTGGATCCGTGGCCGCAGCGCGGCCAGGCGCTTCACGGTGAACTCGCCGATCACCGCCCGCCGGGCCGCGGTGTGTTCCGCGCCGTCCAGGCTGACCATGGGTGGCCGCTGGTGCCGGAAGCGTTCACGGAACCGGGGATCGCCGCCGGGGTTCGGGTAGTTGTCCCTTCGGCGGTCCGAGGAGAAGCGCCGGTCGGCCATCACGGCGCGGCTCTCGGCGTACCCGGACACCCACCAGGCCTGTTCGCCGCCGCGCAGGCGGACCCTGCTGATCGGTTCACGCTCGCGCAACCGCGCGTACGCCTCCGGCTCGGCGAACGGGCAGCCGCGGGCCACCGGGAATTCCTGGTCCGCGAGTTCGTTGGGAACCGTTTCCGTCATGAGACCACCCCGCAACCAAACTGGACGAATTTCATCCAGTTACCCTGGGAGCCTAGCTAACTGGAGGAATTCTGTCCAGATGATCCGCCGTCGACGGACCGGCCGGGG
Organism: Streptomyces sp. NRRL F-5126; assembly: GCF_000721265.1. Taxonomy (GTDB): domain Bacteria; phylum Actinomycetota; class Actinomycetes; order Streptomycetales; family Streptomycetaceae; genus Streptomyces. The sequence goes on from NZ_JOFZ01000006.1 coordinate 334,341, forward strand.
GAAAGTGGCTGGTCGTCCGCGTATGTGATAGGGCAGGAGTCGATGCCGGAGCCGACGACGGGCACGGGACGGGCGAGGACGGGAAACGTGGGGGCGCAGGACAGGCAGGAGACACCGGGGGCGCTTCGCGCCGACGCGCGGCGCAACCGGGAGCAGATCATCGAGGCCGCACGGACGCTGTTCCTCAGGATCGGCCCCGAGGTCCCGATGGACGAGGTCGCCCGGGCGGCCGGCGTGGGCGTCGGCACCCTCTACCGTCGGTTCCCCGACCGCGGCGAGCTGATCAAGGCGGTCAGCCTCGACACCTTCACCCGGCTGGCCGAACTGGCGCGGCGGGCCGAGCAGGAGGAACCGGATCCGGCGGTGGCGCTGACCGGCCTGCTGCGCACCTCTTACGAAATGCGGCTGAGCGTCATCATGACCGCCGTGTCCCCCCGCGCCCAGCGGGCCATCAAGGACTCGCCGCCGGTCGCCGAACAGCGGGCCGAGGTGCTCGCCGTGACGGGCAGGCTGCTGCGGCGGGCGCAGGACGACGGCGCCATCCGTCCCGACGTCGGCACCGGCGACGTCCTGATGCTGCTGTCGCTGCTGCTCCGGCCGGCGCCGCCACCCGCCGACGATCCGGACGGCATGGACGACATGATCTTCCGGCGACTGCTCGGCTTGATGATGGACGGCCTGCGGACCGTGCCCGGCTCGGCCCTGCCCGGCCACCCCGTCGACTTCGCCGATATCAAGGAACTGAACCGGCCCGGCGGGCTCGCCGACCCCGGCTCACCACTCCCGTAACACACCGGGGCCCCGGCCGGAGGGGGTCCGGCCGGGGCCTCGGTGTCTCAGTCGCGACCACCCGTCAGGCGGCTGCGCCGCTCTGCAGCGTTGTGGTGTGGACCGGCTGCTCCGCGGGGCGGACCTCCAGCGAGTGCACCACACGCTCCGTGGTCAGTTCGTGTGCGGTCAGGTCGCCGAGGGCGGCCGCCACGAAGGCGGCTCCGGCGGCGAACACCAGCCAGGTCAGAGCACCGCCGGTGAAGACAAGCGACGCGATGAGCGACCACAGGCCGATGGCGGCGAGTACGCCGTGACCTGCCTTGGCGGATGTCCGGCGGGCCAGGACGAGTCCGGCGACGCCCGCGAGGGCGACGGCCGTCGACACTCCGAAGCCCAGCCATTCGACGGCGGAGTTGGTGAATGTCATCGCGGAGACGGCCAGGAAGCCACCGGCGAGGACGGAGAACGTGTTGAGCGCGAAGCGAGGGCTGAGAGCCATCGGTGAAGCACCTCCTCGGCACCGCTTTCCTGCGATGCCTCTCTAAAACCAAGGAAGTGGGTCGTCACCAGTCGCAGTGTGTGCGCCAGGGGCGGCTCGCTGCCTCCGATTCCCAACCGGAGGCACTTGTTGTCAACTGCCCGCCCCCTCACTTCATTCCTGATATCGCGTTTAAGTGTGTGGTGTGCGTCACATGCTCCTGGAGGTGAGTCGTGCACGCAGCCAGGGCGTCAGCGGGCGTTCCACACAGCGGTGCAGGAGCCAGGCCAGGAGCAGCATGGCCGCCACCGTCAGGGGCAGGGCCGCCGCCGCGGGGACGCCCAGGGTGCGGTGGAGGACTCCTATGACCACCCAGCCGAGGTGTTCGTGGACGAGGTAGAACGGGTACGTCAGGGCACCCGCCGTCGTCAGCCAGCGCCAGTCGGCACGGCGCGGTCGGCCCATGGCTATGGCCGCGATCGCGGCGAAGCCCAGTGCGAGGATCGCGATGATGACCGTCGTGTGGCGGTAGCCGAAGTGGCTCGCCGGGTGCCAGAGGTCGGCGACCGCGTAGTGCTGGCCGAGCAGGAAGCCCACGGCGGCGAGGCCCCAGCCGAGGGGGTCGCGGTGGTTCCTGTGCACCAGGTAGAGGCCCATCCCGCCGACGAAGAACGGCGCGTAGTGCGGCATGAGCACCTGCGCGAGCAGGGCCGAGTGCGCGGCGTCGGCCATGACCGCGCCCAGCGTCCACAGCGCGCCGAACAGGACGACGCGGCGCCGCGTGACGCCCGGCAGGATCACGCACACCGCGAACAGCGCGTAGAAGCGGATCTCCGCCCACAGCGTCCAGTCCACTCCTATGACGCGCTGCCCGCCGGCGGGCATTTGGAGCAGTGTCAGGTTGAGGAGTGTGTCGCCGGCCGAGGCCGTGCGGTAGACGACGCCCGGGAGGGCGAACACCGCTGTGATCAGCAGCACCGCCACCCAGTACGCCGGCATCAGGCGGGACGCGCGCGAGGCGAAGAAGGCGGACAGCGAGCGGCCCCAGCCGCTCATGCAGATGACGAAGCCGCTGATGACGAAGAAGATCTGCACCCCGAGCGGCCCGTACGCGAACCACTCGTGCAACGTGGGAAATTGGGTGGCGGGCGACGTGCCCCACGCCGTGGTGATCTCGCCCTCACGGCCGCCGTAGTGGTAGGCGGCCACCATCAGCGCCGCGACCAGCCGCAGTCCGTCCAGAGCACGAAGCCGGGTGCCTCCCCGCACCGGTGTGCCCCGCACACCGCTCGCGGCGGCGGGCGCGGCGCCGGGCAGCGTGGCCGTCGCGCGGGCGCTCACCCGCGCCCCTCCCCCGTAGCCGCCCTCCTCAGCGACCGCACCCGGCGCACCACCCCCCTCACTCGTGCGTCGCGCGGGATGAACGCCAGCCGCGCGGGCAGCCCTCCCGGCAGGTCGAGCACGGTGAGGCGGCGCCGCTTGAAGTAGGCGAGTGTGTGCGGTGTCCGGTGCCCGCGCAGGTAGGCCTCCGCCCGCTCGCGCAGGTCGGGGTTGACCTTCGGCTGCATCGCGAACCCGACGGCCGCCAGGAGCTCCTGGAGTCCGGACGCCGCCGGGTCGAGGCGCTGCGCGGCGACCGCCGTGCGGTCGGCGACGTCGGGAAGCAGCTCGTGGCAGATCGTCACGGGCACGCGGTTGCTGTTCTCGTACGGTGTGAGCCGGTCGAGCAGCAACTCCGTGCCGACGCGCGCGACGGGCAGCCCGTAGAGCGACGCGGCCGTGAACAGCGCCGTCGAGAAGCAGCCGACGACGAGGGCGGGGCGCAGCCGCTGGTAGAGCACCTCGGCGATCACCGGCTCGTCGGCGACGGCCAGTTGGATGCCCAGCCGCCGGGCCTCCTCCTCCATGCGGTGCGAGAAGCGCGCGGGCGCGGTGGGGTGCGGCTTGAAGACGGCGGTGCGGTGGCCGAGTTCGTGGGCGCCGCGCACCATCCGTACGTGCAGTTCCTCCTCCTCGTCGGGGGTGAGGATGGACAGCGCGGAGAGGTACTGCCCGAGCAGCAGGGCGGGGGCGTCGGAGCCACCCTGTGCCTGCGGGAGCCGCGGGGGCTCCTCGGCGATCTCCGTGAGCACCTTCAGGAACGCCTCGTTCGGCACGACCGCCGGCTCCGCGCCGAACTCCCGCAGCAGCATGGGCCGCAGACCCGGCACGAGGTCGAGGTGGAGCACCCGCCGGATGCGGGTGCCGATGAGCGGCGGGATCTTGTTGCGGGTGGGCCCGTAGCTCATCAGCCCGTCCGCGTAGAGGTCGATGGGTGCGCCGGTGAAGATGTCGGTGATCGCGAGTGCGGGCACCACCTGGATGGACTCGGCGACGAGGTGGACGGGGTCGTCCCCCAGGTTCCACAGCAGCCGCAGGTGGCGCTCCCACAGCGGGACGTCGTCGGGGCGCGGCGACCACGAGCCGGGGTGGAAGGGGTGGATGGCCTCGTTCCACGACAGGACGTCGTCGAAGCGGCCGCGCAGCCGGCCGAATCCCGACATCTCGTCGAGCGCCGGGGTGGCCTCCGGGTTGGCGGCGTTGTTCGACACCAGCAGGATGGTGCGCCGGGCCGGTTCGAAGCATCCCGCGTCCAGGGCGGCGGCCAGTGTGGCCGCGCCGTAGAGCGTGGAGGCGAGGAGGATACGGGTGGTCATGCGGCCACCTCCGCGGTGGCCTGGCGGCGGCGCAGTTTGGCGAGCCGCGCGGCGCGCCGGTGGTCGAGCCCTGCCAGGGTGGCGTCGAGGACGTCCTGCGGCATGCGGCGCAGCGCGGCGGCGCTCATCGCCTTGAGCTGCTTGGCGACTGCCGGTTCGAACTGGTCGATCCTGCCCAGGTGGTGGGTGATGATGGCGCAGTACGTGCGGACGGCCTTCGGCATCAGCAGGTCCGCGTCCTGGTCCTCGGCGGTCTCGCGCAGCAGCAGGTCGAACGCGGCGACGAAGTCGAGTTGGCGTGTGTCGCCGATCTGGGTGAGGGACGACTGGACGCCGCGGCGGTAGTAGTAGCCCAGCTGGTTCACGGCCGCGCACGACTCGGCCCCGCGGTGCAGCCGCCAGATCCACGGCCGGTCCTCCGCGGTGTGCAGGCCGTCGGGGAATGTCATCAGGCCCGCGTCGAGCAGCCGCCGGTGGAACACTCCGGCCCAGGAGTACGGGTAGTCCACCGACGTGGAGCGGGTGTCGGGGAGTATCAGGTCGCGCGGGCGCAGCACCGTGCCCCGCGGTCCGATGGGCGCGCGGTAGACGGTCCGCGCCCTGGCGGTGCAGCGGACCTGGTCGGTGCGGATGAAGTCGACGCCGAGCCGCTCGATCTCGCCGACCAGCGCGGGCAGGTAGTCGCGCGCCAGCCAGTCGTCGCCGTCGAGGAAGGTCAGGTACTCCCCTGCCGCCGCCCGCAGCCCGGTGTTGCGTGCGGTGCCGATGCTGCTGTTCCTCTCGTGCCGGATCTGGCGCACCTCGCAGCGCAGCCGGGGCGCGAACGCCGCCACGACGTCGGGGGTGCCGTCGGTGGAGCAGTCGTCGACGAACACGACCTCGTCGTCCTCGCGGACGTTCGCACGCAGGCTGCGCAGGGCTTCGGTGATGAACGGCCGCACGTTGTAGTACGGCACGATGACGGAGAGCTTGACCACCCGCCGGACGCTAGGTGGCGCCACGGCTCCGCCCGCGAACGCCCGGCCGACGGCGGGTGAACGGCGTGTGACGAAATCCCCACGCCTCGCGCCGCCCGCCCGCCGTGCGCCTCTCGCGGGCCGCCCGCCGGCCGCCCACCCCAGGCGTAGACGCGCTGTTAACCCGTTGTTGCCATGGAGTTGGGCCGCTGCCCGGCGCGGCTTCCTAACGTCCTCGGCGTGCACTCAGCTACCAGTCAAGCGGTCCGGGTCGCCGTTCTCGCGGACTCCGACACCCGGTGGAAGTGGGGCGCGCTGACCGCGCGCCGCGTCGTCCCCGAAGGCCGCACCGTCGAGCTCGGCGGCTTCCTGCTGCGCGGCCGCGCCACACCCACCGCACGCCAGCTCGCGGAGGTGGACGCGGCGGCGGACGCGGTACGCGAGGTCACCGGCGCGCAGTTCCTGCACGCTCTCGAAACCGGGCACGGCGACACCGGGCCCGGCGGGTACGGGCGCGGTTACGACCTGGTCGTACTCGCGCTCGTCGGCGGCGGTGTGCAGGCCATGCTGCACGGCATCGCCGCGCTGGGCCTCGGCCGGCGGCCCGTGGTGGTGACCGGCTATGTCGGCGTCGTCTACGAGAAGCTCGCCGACGGCCTGCTGCTGCGGCACGGCGCCGACGTCGTCCTCGCCAACTCCCGCCACGACGCGGAGCGGTTCCGCGACGTGTACGAGGGCGTCGGCGCGGACGCGGCCGGCGTCACGCAGGCCGCGCTGCCGTTCCTCGGGGGTGCGCGCTACGAACGTGAGGAGGGCCGCGACACCGTGGTGTTCGCGGCGCAGCCGTCCGTGCCCGCCACCCGCGCCGACCGCGCGTACCTGCTGCACCGCCTGGTGGAACACGCCCGCCTGCACCCGCGCCGCGAGGTGCTGCTCAAGCTGCGCAGCCGGGTCGGCGAACACACCACGCACGTCGAGGAGTTCCCCTACCAGCGGCTCGCAGACCGCACCGCGGGCGGCCTGCCGCCCAACTTCCGCCTGGTGCAGGGGAACATGGGCGAGGTCCTCGACCGCGCCGACCTGCTCGTCACGGTCTCCTCCACGGCCGCGCTCGAATCGCTGCACCGCCGCATCCCCACCGCGATCCTCACGGACCTCGGCATCCGCGAGCCGCTCGGCAACCACCACTTCGTCGGCTCCGGCTGCCTGGCCTCCTGGGACCAGCTGGACGCCGGCCTGCGGCCGGACGCCGACCCCGTCTGGGCGGGCAGGTCGGGCGTGGCCGCTGTGGATGCCACGACGGGAGCGGGCTCGTACGCCGCCGCGTTCGACGAGGCGCGTGCCCGCGTCGCGGCCCTGCTCGACGGGCCCGCGCTGCCGCCGCCCGCCCCCTACTACACCCGCACCACGGCACCCGGTTACCTGCCGCAACTGCTCGCGAGGTACCACCTCGACCCCGACGGCAGGCCGCTCGCGCCGGCCGCGTCCCGCGACGACGCCTCGGGCCTGCGCCGGGCCGTGCGCCAGGCGGTACGGGACGCGGCGCGCGGCGCGTACCGCCACGGCGTGCAGCGCGTCGCGCCCGTCATCCGGCGGATGGGCGAGCTGTGACGGGCCGGGGCCGTGTCCGACGAACCACCGCCGTGCACCAAGGAGAAGCCATGACCGTCCTCGCCGTGATCCCCGCCCGCGGCGGGTCCAAGGGCGTGCCCGCGAAGAACCTCGCCAGGGTCGGCGGCGTGCCGCTGGTCGTGCGCGCCGTACGGGCCTGCCGGGCGTCCCGCGAGGTGACCGACGTCGTCGTGTCCACCGACGACCCGGCGATCGCGGACGCGGCGCGCGCCGCGGGCGCCGAGGTCGTGACCCGCCCGCCCGCGATCGCGGGCGACACCGCCACGAGCGAGGCGGCCGTCGCGCACGCCATGGACGCGTTCGAAAACGCACACGCGACGCCAGTGGATGTGGTGCTGCTCGTGCAGTGCACCAGCCCCTTCCTCACCGCCGAGGACGTGGACGGTGTGGCGGCCGCGATCACCACGGACGGCGCGGACACCGCGCTGACCGTCGCGCCCACGCACGGCTTCGTCTGGCGTGAGGCGGGGACGCCGGAGGCCGGCGCCGACGGCTACGGCGTCAACCACGACAAGGCGAACCGGCCGCGCCGCCAGGACAGGCCGCGGGAGTACCTGGAGACGGGCGCCGCGTACGCGATGCGCGCCGACGGGTTCCGCGCGGCGGGCCACCGGTTCTTCGGCCGTACGCAGCTGGTGGTGACCGACCCGGCACGCGTCCTGGAGATCGACGAGCCGCAGGACCTCGCCCGCGCACGCGCGCTGGCGCCGCTGCTCGACCCGGCGGTGCTGCCCGCGTACGGCGACGTCGACGCGGTCGTGCTCGACTTCGACGGCACGCAGACCGACGACCGCGTCCTCATCGACTCGGACGGCCGCGAGATGGTCGCCGTGCACCGCGGCGACGGGCTCGGCGTGGCGGCGCTGCGCCGTGCGGGTCTCGCCCTGCTGGTGCTCTCCACGGAGCGCAACCCCGTCGTCGCCGCCCGCGCGGACAAGCTCGGCGTGCCCGTGCTGCACGGCATCGACCGCAAGGACGCCGCGCTCAAACAGTGGTGCGACGAGCGCGGGGTGGTGCCCGAGCGCGTGCTGTACGTCGGCAACGACGTGAACGACCTTCCGTGCTTCGACCTCGTGGGCTGGCCGGTGGCCGTGGCGAGCGCCCACGACGCGGTGCGCGCCGCCGCCCGTGCCGTCACCGCGACACCGGGCGGCGAGGGGGCGATCCGCGAGATCGCCGGCTGGCTGCTCGGCCCCGGGCTGCGCGCCCCGGCCCCGGACGCGGCACTCGCGCCGCCGGTCGCGTCAACGGCCGTATCGCCGGTCGCATGAGCGGCGCCCGGCTCCGTCCGTCCCCCACCCGATTCCTACCCCCGACCCCCACAACACCGCTGACACCTAAGGACAGTTCATGAACACCGAAGCCTCCTCCCGCCTGCGCACGTTCGGTTCGCGCACGGCAGGCCCCGGCCACCCCGTCTACATCACCGGCGAGATCGGCATCAACCACAACGGCGACCTGGACAACGCGATCGCGCTGATCGACGTGGCCGCCGAGGCAGGCTGCGACGCCGTCAAGTTCCAGAAGCGCACCCCGGAGATCTGCACACCGCGCGACCAGTGGGACATCGAGCGCGACACGCCCTGGGGCCGTATGACGTACATCGACTACCGCCACCGCGTGGAGTTCGGCGAGGACGAGTACCGCGCCATCGACGAGCACTGCGCCGAGAAGGGCATCGACTGGTTCGCGTCCCCGTGGGACACCGAGGCCGTCGCCTTCCTGGAGAAGTTCGACTCGCTCCCCGCACACAAGGTCGCGTCCGCTTGCCTGACCGACGACGAGCTGCTGCGCACGCTGCGCGCCACCGGACGCACGGTCGTCCTGTCCAGCGGCATGTCGACACCGAAGCAGATCCGGCACGCCGTCGAGGTGCTCGGCAGCGAGAACATCCTGCTGTGCCACGCCACTTCGACGTACCCGGCGAAGGCGGAAGAGCTCAACCTGCGGGTCATCGACACGCTCAGGGCCGAGTTCCCGAACGTGCCGATCGGCTACAGCGGCCACGAGACCGGCCTCCAGACCACGCTCGCCGCCGTGGCGCTCGGCGCGGCGTTCGTCGAGCGCCACATCACACTGGACCGCGCCATGTGGGGCTCCGACCAGGCCGCGTCCGTCGAGCCGCAGGGCCTCGCGCGCCTGGTGCGCGACATCCGCACCATCGAGGCGTCGCTCGGCGACGGTGTGAAGCAGGTCTACGAGTCGGAGCTCGGCCCGATGAAGAAGCTGCGCCGCGTCGCGGGCGTGGTGGCCGACGCCGAGTCGGCGCGGGTCTGACGGCGCCGGCCATGCCATCTGCGAGCGAGGAACGGGCGGTCGCCTTCGTGGAGAGCCCCGTCCAGCTGCTGAACGTGCTGGAGTGGGCGGGCCGCCCCGCGGCGCGGGACGCGTACGACCTGACCGTGGTCGTCCTGTCGCCCACCGACCCGATGTCGCGCGGCCAGCTGCGCCGCATGGCCGAACTGGCCAGGGACGCCGGGTTCACGGTCCGCTGGCAGGAGGCCAGGGGCGGGGCGGGTGCCCCGCTCAAGGCGGTGCGCGAACTGGCGCCGCTGCTGCACAGGTCGGGCCGGATCGTCATCGGGGACCCCTTCTCGCGCTACGTGCAGCTGCTGCTGACGCTCGTCAAGGGCAAGCGGCTGACCGTGGTGGACGACGGGACGGCGACGATGGAGTTCGTCGGCCAGCTCGCGCGCGGGGAGCGCCTGGTGCGCTGGCACAGGCGCGGCGGCGCGCGCGGGCCGCGCGAACTGGTGCTCGCCCCCGTCACCGCGGCGGCCCGCCGCAGGCTCACGCCGACGGCGGCGCGCTCGGTCGAGGTGTTCACGGCGATGCCCGTCGAGGAGGTGCCCGAGGGCATCGAGGTGACGGAGAACCGCTTCGCGTGGACGCGTGCCGCGTTCGGCCCGCCGAGGATCATCGACGGCGCCGACCTGGTCGGCACGTCGCTGGTGGAGACGGGCGTGCTCGACGAGGCCCAGTACGCCGGGGCGGTGCGCGCCCTGGCCCGCGAGCACGGGGCGCTGCGCTACTTCGCGCACCGCCGCGAGAGCCCGGACAAGCTCCGGGCGCTGCACGCGGCGACGGGCCTGGAGATCGTCCGCCCCGATCTGCCCCTTGAGGTGATCGCGCGCAGGGGCCCGATCGGCGCGACGATCGTGAGCTTCCCGTCCACGGTCGTCCACACGCTCCCCGCGGCCCTCGCCGGCACGGGCGTGCGCGTCGCGGTCTGCGACATCGCCCCGGAGTGGCTCACGTCCCACGCGTCACCGCGCGCCCAGGGTTTCCTGTCGGGCGTGACGGACGCGGCGAAGGACGTCCACAGGCTGGTGACGCCCGCTTAGATCACGGGCCGCAGTCAGATCGTCCGACCGGTGGGCTGGGTAGGTACCCGGCACGCGCGGAGACGCCGCGCGGATCGAGGAGGAGGACGCCGGGCATGGTGGACGTCATCGGGGCCGGTTACGGCCGTACGGGCACGCTCTCGCTGCGGACGGCCCTGGAGAGGCTGGGCTTCGCCCCGTGCTACCACATGATCGAGGTGCTCAGGGATCCCGACCAGCTGCCACGCTGGAGCCGCGCGCTCGCGTCGGATCCTGTGGACATCGCGGGCGTACTCGACGGGTACCGGGCCTCCGTCGACTTCCCCACCAGCATGTACTGGCGCGAGCAGCTCGCGGCCTGGCCGGACGCGAAGGTGGTGCTGACCGTACGCGACCCGCACCGCTGGTACGCCTCCGCGAAGGAGACGATCTTCTCCATGGACCGGCCGGACACGGACCATCCGGACCCCGAGATCAGGGAGTTGCGGCGCTTCATGGGCCAGGAGCTGATGCCCCGCGTCATGGACGTCGGCGCGGACCGCCCGCTGAACGAGCTGGACGAGGAGGAGGCGGTCGCCGCGTTCGAACGCCACGTGGCGGACGTCCGGGCGACGGTCCCGCCGGAGCAGCTCCTCGTCTTCCAGGTCAAGGAGGGCTGGGAGCCGCTGTGCGCGTTCCTCGGCGTTCCCGTGCCGGACGAGGAGTTCCCGCGCGTCAACGAGGCGAGCGGATTCCGCCAGGTCGCGGAGGCCGCCTTCGAGGAGCGCGCCCGGGCGCTGGCCGCAAGGCGCGCGTAGGCGCGGCGCCGGACCGAACCCCCGGCCGCTCCTCAGCCCGGGGGCCGCAGGGCGGCCGGGACGACCAGGGTTCCGGTCGCCCGTCCGGCGCTGTCCAGCATCCAGCCCATGCGTTTCGGCGTGCGCAGGTTGATCGCGTTCTCGCGCACCCGGAGCTCGGGCAGGCGCGCGCCGAAGAGCCGCTCGATGTGCAGGATCTCCTCCACGGTGCGCGTCCACACTGTCATGGCGAGATTCGTCTCTCCCGTGGTGGAGACGCACATCCTCAGCTCCGGCAGCGTCGCCAGCGCGGCGACGGCACGGTCGTGTCCCGCCGGGTCGATCCGGGCCGTCCAGGTACTGCTCACCGACCAGCCGGAGACCTCCGCCGCCAGCTCGCAGCGGAACGACACCAGGCCGGAGCCGAGCAGGCGCCCGAGCCGGCGCCGTACGGTCGCGGGGTTGTGGCCGGTGGCCCGGGCGAGGTCGGCGGCGCTCGCCCTGCCGTCGTGGGCGAGCGCCTCGATCAACGGCCACGCGTCGAACTGCGGCGGCGCGGACGCCGCTGACGAGGTGGCCGGGGCGAGCCGCTCGAAGGCGGCCTCCTGCGCCGGGCCGAGCGCGCCCAGGCGCCAGTGGCTGCCGTGGCGGTGGACGGCGGTCGCCACGTGGCTGCGCTGCCGAGCGACACCGGGCAGGGACTCCAGGGTGTCGAAGAGGAATTCCGTGAGTGCGGGCATGTCGCGGGTGATCACCGTGAGCAGGAGGTCTCTGCCCCGTGTCGACTCCTCGACGGTGACGACCCTCGCGTCCTCGCACAGCGCCCGTACGACCCCGGCGCGCGTCCCCGGCAGGCAGTCGACCTCGACGAGCGCCAGCGTCACATCGCGGTAGGCGTTTCCCGGCTGCGCGCTCACCCACGCGAGGCCTGACGCCCGCATGCGCTCCCACCGGGCCACGAGTGTCGCCCGGGTGGCGCCCAGGATGCGGGCGGCGTCCGTCCACGTGGCGCGGGGGGCGATCTGCAGACCGTGCAGGAGTTGCAGATCGCGCTCATCCAGCTCGTCAGCCCGCACGGATCGATTCCGATTCCTTGTCGCTGTGCACGATTCGATCGATTTCCGCTCCGATCGGCGATCGCTGTCCACACTACTCGCAAGGACGGCGGAAGGCCCATGACGTGAAGATCCAGCAGGAAGCGCAGGCACTGGCACCCGAGCTGACAGCTCTGCGGCACACACTGCACGCCCATCCCGAGATCGGACTCGACCTCCCTCGCACGCAGGCCCAGGTGGTCGAGGCGCTGAGCGGGCTGCCACTGGACGTCTCGCTCGGCAAGCGCGCCACCTCCGTCACGGCCGTGCTGCGCGGCAGTGCACCGCATCGCGGCGATGCCCGGCCGGCCGTGCTGCTGCGTGCCGACATGGACGCCGTACCGGTGCGGGAGGAGACGGGACTCGTCCACGCGTCCAGGACCGAGGGGGTGGCGCACGCCTGCGGACACGATATGCACACGGCGATGCTGGTCGGCGCCGCGCGGCTGCTCTCGGCCCGGCGCGAGGAGCTGCACGGCGACGTGGTGTTCATGTTCCAGCCCGGTGAGGAGGGCTGGGAGGGCGCACGCGCCATGATCGAGGAAGGGGTGCTCGACGCCGCGGGGCGCCGGGCCGTGGCCGCTTACGGCCTGCATGTCTTCTCGAACATGGCGCAGGACTTCTTCACCCGGCCGGGCGCGATGCTCGCCTCGTCGTCGGCGCTGCTGGCCACCGTGCGGGGCGAGGGCGGGCACGCCTCGGAACCGCACCGGGCCCTGGACCCCATCACCGTCGCGGCGGAGATGGTCCTCGCCCTGCAGACCATGATCACTCGGCGGTTCGACGTGTTCGAGCCGGTGGTGCTGACCGTGGGGACGCTGCATGCCGGCACCCGGCGCAACATCGTCCCGGCGACCGCCGACTTCGAGGCGACGGTACGTACCCTTTCCGACTCCGCCGCAGAGCAGGTCGGGCAGAGCGCGCTGCGTCTGCTGCACGGCATCGCCGACGCCCACGGAGTCCAGGTCGATGCCCGGTTCGTCAGGGAACGGCCGGTCACCTGGAACGACCCCGGCGAGACGGCGTTCGCCGACGGGACGATCCGTGAGGTCTTCGGCGAGGACCGGCACCGGCTGCTGGCCCATCCGTTCACCGGGGCCGAGGACTTCTCCCGCGTGCTCGCCGAAGTGCCCGGAGCCATGATCGCGCTCGGCGCGCTGCCCGCCGGGGCGGACCCCGCGACCGCCCCGTTCAACCACAGCGGTCGCGCCGTCTTCGACGACGCGGTCCTGCCCCTCGGTGCCGCGCTCTACGCGGAACTCGCGCTCCGGCGGACCCGTGCCGCCGGGCCGTCGTCCCGCGACGCCAAGAGGACAACGTCCATCAGCCCCACCCAGCCACCGACGGAGGCCCGCCCATGAACGGATCCGTTACCCCCGCTGCCGTACGGCTGCCGCCGAGTTCCCGGCGCACGCTGTGCGCCGCGGCTCTCGGACATGCCCTTGAGTGGTACGACTGGGGGATCTACGCGATCTTCGTACCGTTCTTCGCGACCCAGTTCTTCCACGCCGGCAACGCGGTCTCCGCCGTCCTGTCGAGCCTCGCCGTCTTCGCCGTCGGGTTCGCGGCCAGGCCGATCGGCGGCCTCGTCATCGGCAGACTCGCCGACCGGGTCGGGCGCCGGCCGATGATGCTGCTCACGGTTTCCGGCATGGCCTTCGCCAGCCTGGTGATCGGGGTCTGCCCGACGTACTCGGTCATCGGCCCGGGTGCCTCGGTCGTGCTCCTGCTCGCCCGAGTGGTGCAGGGATTGGCGACCGGGGGCGAGTTGCCCTCGGCGCAGACCTACCTCGCGGAGGCGGCCCCGCCCAGCAGGCGCGGCCTGTGGTCGAGTGTCATCTACGTCGCGAGCGTCGGCGGCAACACGGTCGGCGTCCTGCTGGGACTGGTGCTCTCCGTGGTTCTGTCGGATGCCGCCATGACGTCCTACGGCTGGCGCATTCCGTTCATCGTCGGCAGTGTGTTCGGCGTGATCGCGCTGTGGATCCGCCGGACGCTCGCGGAGACCGGCACCTTCACCTCCACGGCCGGACGGGACGGCCCGCGTGCACGGATCTGGCCCGAGCTGCGGCGCCACCGCCGGCAGGCGGCGCAGGTCGTCGGGATGACCGTGGGGTTCACCGTCGTCTACTACGCCTGGGTGATCGCCGCCCCCGCGTACGCCGTGAGCACACTGCACATCAACTCCACAGCGGCACTGTGCGCCGGGGCGCTGGCCGCCCTCGTGCTCATCGCGTCGCTGCCCGCGTGGGGCGCGCTCTCCGACCGCATCGGCCGGCGCCCGGTTCTGCTGATCAGCGCGATCGGCACGGCCCTGCTGCTGTTTCCGTTGCAGGCGCTGATCGGCCACAGTGCCTGGCAGCTGGGTATCGCCATGGCGGTCGCGAGCGTCTTCATCGCAGCCGGCGTGGCTGTCCTGCCCGCCGCGTACGCGGAGATGTTCCCGACCGGGATCCGCACGGTCGGCCTCGCGGTGCCGTACTCGATCGCGGTTGCCGCGTTCGGGGGGACCGCGCCGTACCTGCAGACCTGGATCGGCGAGCATCTCGGGCGTGCCGCCTTCAACGGCTACGTTGTCGCCCTCCTGCTGGTCTCGGCGCTGACCGTCGCCACCCTGCCGGAGACCGCGCTGACCGAACTCGGGCCTGCCACGGGTGCCGACACGGGGAAAGGTGGGGAACATGAGACTGCTCGAAGCGCTCGGTGACGGCATCGAGGCGATCGACCTCGCGCAGCCGCTGGAGATCGGCATGCCGGTCTCCCCCACGCATCCGGCCTTCCAGTTCGCGTTGCGCGAGCGGCACGGCGACGTCGTTCGCGCGGACGGGATCACCGGCTCCCACGAGATGATCGTCCTCGGCGGCCACGTCGGAACGCACATGGACGCCCTGTGCCATGTGGCCGTCGACGGCCGTCTGTTCGGCGGGATCCCGGTGGCCGACGCTCTGCGCGGCGGACGTTACACGGCACACGGCATCGATCAGGTGCCGCCGCTCGTCCGCCGCGGTGTGCTCTTCGACGTGCCCACGATGCGCGGCGTCGACCGGCTCGCACCCGGCGAGCCCGTACGCCTCGACGACCTGCGGGCGCACGGCGCGCCGGAGCCGGAGCGCGGCGACGTCGCGCTGGTACGCACCGGCTGGGCCCAGCACTGGGGCGACCCGCCCGCCTACCTCGGCGACCGACGCGGCGTCCCGGGCCTCGACGCGGCCGCGGCCGCCTGGCTCGCCGGGCGGGGCGTCGCGGCGGTCGGCGCCGACACCGTCGCCCTCGAACACATCCCGCCGGGGGCAGGGCCCGCGGCGCTTCCCGTGCACCGCCTGCTGCTCGCGGAGCACGGCATCAACCTCATCGAGGTGATGAACCTCGAAGTACTTGCCGCGCGCGGCGCGGCCGAGTTCCTGTTCGTCGGGGCCCCACTGAACGTCCGGGGCGCGACCGGCGCGCCCATCCGACCCCTCGCGCTGATCGGCCCCTGAGGGCACACCGGCCAACCGAAAGGAAGCACAGGCCATGTCAGGTCAATCGGAAACGACGGCCAGGACCGACACCCTCGAACTCGGGGACGTGACGGTCACCCGCGTCGTCGAGTGGTCCGGCCGGATCCGCACGGTGGGGGAGATGGTCCCCGACAGCCCCGAGGAGGTGCGCGAGGAGCACCGTGCGGAACTCGTCCCGGACTTCTGGGACCCGCGCGACGACGCGTACCTCTGCGCCGTGCAGTCGTGGATCATCCGGAGCGAAGGCCGCGTCATCGTCGTCGACACGGGCGCGGGCAACGACCGCGATCGGCCCCAGGTTCCCCCGTTCGACCACCTCAGCACGCCGTTCCTGGACAATCTCGCACGCGCGGGCGTCCGGCCGGAGGACGTCGACGTCGTGGTCAACACGCATGTGCACTACGACCACGTCGGCTGGAACACCAGGCTGGACGACGGCGCCTGGGTGCCGACGTTCCCCCGGGCGACGTATCTGATCCCGCGCGTCGACCGCGAGTACTTCGACCCCGCGAACGAGCATCTGCGCCCCGCCGCACGGAGCGACGCCGACCGGCTGCGCCGCGAGGGGAACCGTCTCGTCTTCGCCGACAGCGTGCAGCCCATCCTGGACAGCGGCCGCGCGGTGCTCTGGGAGGACCGGCACCGCATCGACGCCGACCTGGAGTTGCGCGCCGCGCCCGGACACACGCCCGGCTCCTCGGCGCTGTGGCTGCGCTCGGGGACCGAGCGGGCGGTGTTCGTCGGGGACATGCTGCACAGCCCCGTCCAGCTGTGGACGCCGCACGCCAACAGCTGCTTCTGCGAGGATCCGCGGCAGTCGCGCGAAACCCGGCGCCGCGTACTCGCCGAGGCCGCGGACACCCGCGCCCTCGTCCTGCCCGCCCACTTCCCCGGGCGCGGGGCGGCGCGGGTCAAGCACGAGGGCGACCGTTTCGAGATCCGGGAGTGGGCTCCGCTGGACCGCCTGACGGCTTCTTAGGCAGCCCGGCAGCCAGGACACCTCACCTCGGCCGGGGCTCTCTGACCGCCGCGGAGATCGCGGGCAGCCCGGCGAGCAATCCGGTCCTGGTGCGGCGCATCCTCGGCCGGCTGCGCCATGCCGACCTGGTGTGGGCCACCGCGGGGCGGGACGGCGGCTGGTCGCCGGCGCGCGGCACGCGCATCCGCCCAGCGCCGCGTGCGAGGTCGGGCGCAACATCGGCGCCGCGGAGGCACACCGTCCGCCTCGACGCATCCCCTGACTGCAACCATTCCGGCCCCACCCGGCAGCGTGCGGCAGATGCGCGACGTGGTCCACCACCTGGCCGAACTGGTGCGGCCGCCTCTCGAGGCAGGGGCGGACGGCCTGGAGCACGGCGCCACGGTCGCCCACACGCCGACGCTCAGGGCCCACGACGCGAGCCATCCGGATCTTCGCGGCAACATCAATCCGCGCGAACCCGCCATGACGATCCTGAACGGCGGGATCGCCGTCGGCAACCGCCGATCCCGCCTGCTCAGGCCGTCGGCGGCCTGAGCAGGCCCGCCACGAGCAGGCCGACCATGCGGCGGGCGTCGAAGTCCGGGTCGTCCTCGGTGCCGGCACACAGGTTGCCCGCACCGCGCATCAGTTCGTAGGCGGTGATCTCGGAGCGGATCTCGCCCGCCGCCACGGCGGCCTCCACGAGCTGCGTGCACACCGGCAGGAGGCGGTCGAGGAAGTACGCGTGCAGCCCCTCGAAGCCGGGGTGGCCCGCCCGCATGGCCCCGGCGAGGCCGTGCTTGGTGACGAGGAAGTCGACGAATTGGTCCATCCACCGCGTCAGCGCGGCGTGCGGCGCGATACCGCTCGCCAGCAGGGCGGGCCCGGCCTGGGCGCAGGCCTCGACCTGGTGCCGGTAGACGGCGATGATCAGGTCGGCCCGGGTCGGGAAGTGTCGGTAGATCGTGCCCATCCCGACGCCGGCCTCGGCCGCGATGTCGCGTACCGGCGCCTCCACTCCCGAGGCGACGAAGACGCGTGCGGCGGCATCGAGCAGGGCCTGCTCGTTGCGCCGCGCGTCAGCGCGCTTGCGCGGCGCCGCACGCCCGGCCCGTCCGTCGGTTTCGGCCATCACGCCGCTCCCTTCCTGCCTCATCGGCCGCCCGCTTGCAAAGCGGAACATCGCTCCGTATCGTTTTAGTGGAACGCCGCTCCGCTTGGCCATGATGCCACAGCGGCCGGCCGGCGACCACGGAACCGCGGCCCCGCGGCTCCCCGCCAGGAAGGAACACATCATGCAGTACCGCACACTCGGCCGCACCGGCGTGCAGGTCAGCTCCCTCGTACTGGGTGCGATGAACTTCGGCGCCATCGGGCGCACCACCCAGGAGGACGCGACCGCGATCATCGACGCCGCGCTTGAGGGCGGCGTCAACCTCATCGACACCGCCGACATGTACGGCGCGGGCGAGTCCGAGGAGATGGTCGGCAGGGCCATCAAGGGCAGGCGCGAGGACATCGTCCTCGCCACCAAGGCGAACATGCCGATGGGCGACGAGCGCAACCATCAGGGCAGCTCGCGGCGCTGGCTGGTCACCGAGCTCGACAACTCCCTGCGCCGGCTCGGCGTCGACCACGTCGACCTGTACCAGATCCACCGGTGGGACCCCACGACCAGCGACGAGGAGACGCTGTCGGCGCTCACCGACCTGCAGCGCGCGGGCAAGATCCGCTACTTCGGCTCGTCGACCTTCCCCGCACACCGCCTCGTGCAGGCCCAGTGGGCCGCCAGGGAGCACCACCTGCGCCCCTACGTGACCGAGCAGCCCAGCTACTCGATCCTGCAGCGCGGCGTGGAGGCGCACGTCCTGCCCGTCACCGGCGAGTACGGGCTCGGCGTGCTGGCCTGGTCGCCGCTGGCCGGCGGCTGGCTCTCCGGGGCGATCCGCGAGGGCCGCCCCTTCGCAACCAACCGCTCGGCGCTCCTGCCGGAACGCTACGACATGTCCGTGCCCGCCAACCGCGCCCGGCTCGACGCCGTCGAGCGGCTGGCCAAGATCGCCGAGGGAGCGGGCCTGACGCTGATCCAGCTCGCGCTCGGCTTCGTGACCGCGCACCCTGCCGTGACCAGCGCCATCATCGGCCCGCGCACGGTGGACCACCTGCGCTCGCAGCTCGCGGCCGCCGACACGGTGCTGCCGGCCGACGTGCTGGACGCGATCGACGAGGTCGTCGCCCCGGGGGTCGACCTCGCCGCGCACGAGAAGTTCGACACGCCGCCGTCGCTGCTCGACCCGTCGCTGCGCCGCCGCTGACGGGCCGGGCGGCGCGGCTGGGCAAGAGGAGGCTCAGAACGCGTCCGCCGGGACGTACGTGCCCCACACCTCGCGCAGCGCGTCGCAGACCTCGCCCACCGTGGCGCGCGCCTTGAGCGCCGTCTTCATGGGGTACAGGACGTTGTCCTCGCCCGCCGCCGCCTTGCGCAGCTCGGCGAGGGCCGCGTCCACGGCGGGCTGGTCGCGCTCCGCGCGCAGCGCCGCGAGGCGGGCCGCCTGCTGGGCCTCGATCGCCGGGTCGACGCGCAGGGGCTCGTAGGGCTCCTCCGCGTCGAGCTGGTACCGGTTGACGCCGACGACGACGCGCTCGCCGCTGTCGGTCTCCTGCGCGATCGTGTACGCGCTGCGCTCGATCTCGCCCTTCTGGAAGCCGCGTTCGATGGCGTCGACCGCGCCGCCGAGGTCCTCGACGCGTTCCATCAGCGCGAGCGCCGCCGCCTCGACGTCGTCGGTCATCCTCTCGACGACGTAGCTGCCCGCGAACGGGTCGACGGTGGCGGTGACATCCGTCTCGTACGCGAGGACCTGCTGCGTGCGCAGCGCCAGGCGCGCGGACTTGTCCGTCGGCAGCGCGATCGCCTCGTCGAAGGAGTTCGTGTGCAGCGACTGCGTGCCGCCGAGCACGGCCGCGAGCCCCTGCACGGCGACCCGCACCAGGTTCACCTCGGGCTGCTGCGCGGTGAGCTGCACGCCTGCGGTCTGGGTGTGGAAGCGCAGCATCAGCGACTTGGGGTTCTTCGCGCCGAACTCCTCGCGCATCACCCGCGCCCAGATCCTGCGCGCGGCACGGAACTTGGCGACCTCTTCGAGGAAGGTCGTGCGCGCGACGAAGAAGAACGACAGGCGCGGCGCGAAGTCGTCCACGTCCATGCCCGCGGCGACGGCGGTGCGCACGTACTCGATGCCGTCGGCGAGCGTGAACGCGATCTCCTGCGCGGGCGACGCCCCGGCCTCCGCCATGTGGTAGCCGGAGATGGAGATGGTGTTCCAGCGCGGGATCTCCGCCTTGCAGTACTTGAAGATGTCCGCGATGAGCCGCAGGGACGGCTTCGGCGGGAAGATGTACGTGCCGCGCGCGATGTACTCCTTCAGCACGTCGTTCTGGATCGTGCCGGTCAACTGCTCGGCGGAGACGCCCTGTTCCTCCGCGACCAGCTGGTACATCAGCAGCAGCAGCGCGGCCGGCGCGTTGATCGTCATCGACGTGGAGACGTCGCCGAGCGGGATCCCGCCGAACAGCACGCGCATGTCGTCGATCGAGTCGATCGCGACTCCGACCTTGCCGACCTCGCCGCCCGCCAGCGGCGCGTCGCTGTCGTGGCCCATCTGGGTGGGCAGGTCGAAGGCGACGGACAGGCCGGTCGTGCCGTTGGCGATGAGCTGCTTGTAGCGCGCATTGGACTCGGTGGCGGTGCCGAACCCGGCGTACTGCCGCATCGTCCACGGCCGTCCCGTGTACATCGTCGGATAGACGCCGCGGGTGAAGGGGTAGGCGCCGGGCTCACCGAGCTTCTCCGCCGCGTCCCAGCCGGCGAGATCGCCTGGCCCGTAGACCGGTGCCACGGGGAACCCGCTCTCGGTCACTCGTCCGCTGCCGGGCTCGCGCGCCATGTTTCCTGCCTCCCCTGGGGGCTCTCGCCGTGTGACTCCGCTTCGGCGGACTGTAGCCGCGCGGGTGCGGCCGGTGGAGGCCCACACGCTGGGACGTTGCTCACAGCGGCGGCGACGCTTCGGCGTTCGGCGTGGAGGGAAGAGACGGCGCGGACGGGACCGGGGGAACGTGCCCCGTCCGCGCCTGTGCGCTGAGCCGAGGGTACGGGGGGAACCCCCGGCTCTGTGCGCTGCCGATGACCAGTCGGCTCACTCTCTACTGCGCCACGGTGCCGGAAAACGTCACACCCTCGCGCCGCACCCGTGTGGCGGCAGGTCAGGAGGGGTGCTCACGGGGAAGGCGGCGCGTCCGTGGCGCCCGGGTCCGAGGAGAGCAGTTCGCGCGGCAGGACCGGCTGCGCCGACGGCGAGGACGTGGGCGCGGGCGAGGACGTGGCGGACGAGGAGGGAGCAGGCGGCCCGCTCTGGTGCCCGCTCGGCTGCCTGGGGGTGTCACTCGGCTCCGGAGAGGTGGACGGGGAGGCGCTGCTGCCGCCGCCGGGGCCGTAGCCGCCGCCGGGGGGCAGGTAGCCGCTGCTGCCGCCGTCGCCACTGCCGCTGCTGCCGCCGAGGAGCGAGTCGCAGAAGGCGACGGCGCCGGCCTGACCCCTCGTCACCCGCAGCAGCTCCGTCCGCCGCGCGCCGTCGAGCGTGCCGGCACGCAGGTCCCGACAGGCGCCAACGGCCCTCGTGTACCAGGCGGACGGGGTGGCGGCCGCGCCCGGCGACGACGGGGCGCCGTGGGAGGCGTGCGGGGGCACCCCGGCTCCTGGGCCCGTGCCCAGCGCGGCCATGCCGCGGCCGACGCTCTCCCAGGGGCCGAGTGCCGAGGAGGAGTCGGGGCCCGGGAGCGCGCGGCCCTTGCCGCCGGGCCGGGAGGAGTCGGGCGCGAGGGCGGGCGGGGACGCGGTGCCGTCTGTCGCGTCCGTGCTCGCGCCCGGCGCCGCGGCGGTG
Source organism: Streptomyces sp. NRRL F-5126 (assembly GCF_000721265.1). Classification (GTDB taxonomy): domain Bacteria; phylum Actinomycetota; class Actinomycetes; order Streptomycetales; family Streptomycetaceae; genus Streptomyces. Next base: position 355,468 of record NZ_JOFZ01000006.1, read on the forward strand.
GGCCCCGGTGTGCTGGTCGGCGTGTCACTGCCCATGTAGGCGGGCGCGACGAGCACCCCGCCGCCCACGGCGAGGGCCGCACTGCCGAGCAGGCAGCCGATGAGCGCGGCGGCGAGGCCGCCGCGGGGCGCGTACCACCGGGTGGGCGTGTTCCGGGCCCGTGTCCTCTCCGTGGCACGCGGCGCCGGCGCGAGCCGTACGGTGGCGAGGCCGCCCCCGGCCTCGCGCTCGTGCGCGGCCCGGCGGAACGCCGCCACGGCCGCCGCCTCGCCGGGCGCCTGCGCGTTCGCGCCGCCGCCGTTTGCTTCTGTGACCTCCGCGAGGCCGCGCAGGGCCGCGGCGGCCCGGGCCGCCGGCGCCGCCGCGTGCTCGCCACGGCTGCCGACGGGCTCTCCGCGCAGGAGTCTGTCCGCGGTGTCCTCGTCGAGCCACTGGTCACGCCCGTCGGCCATCACATGTCCTTCTGCGTCCGCAGGCGCGAATGCGTCACACCCACGGAGGCGGCTATGGCCGCACCCGGTGTGCGCTGCGGCGGCACGCAGACGCTCCCGCCTCCCCGGCCCGCGCGCTCGGCGGCCGAAGCGCCGTCCGCGAAGGGCCGGGTGTGCTCGTCCGCCTCGATCAGCTCGGCGAGCCTCTTCAGGCCGCGGTGCGCGGCCGTCCTGACCGCGCCGGGCCGCTTGCCGAGCGTCTCCGCCGCCGTCTTCGCGTCGAGGCCGACGACGACCCGCAACACGACGGCCTCGGCCTGGTCCTGCGGCAGCCGTGCGACCAGGGCGAGCGCGCGGCGGGTGGAGATCGCCTCGATGGCCTCGCCCGCGGTGTCCGCGTCGGCCGGCCTGCCCGCCAGTTCGCTCTCGTCGCCGCCGGACGCGGGGCGGCGGCCGCGCATGCGGATGTGGTCGAGCGCGCGGTTGCGTGCGATGCGGGCGGCCCAGCCGCGGAAACGGTCCGCGTCGCCCTCGAAGCTGCCGAGGTCGCGGGCGATCTGCAGCCAGCCCTCCGAGGTGACGTCCTCGGCGTCGAAGTCGCCGACGAGCGTCCTGACGTACCCGAGCAGCCGCGGGTGCACAGCGCGGTACACGGTGCGGAAAGCGCGCTCGTCCCCGTCACGTGCCGCGTGCACCGCGGCGGTCAGCTCCGCGTCATCCCCCAGCACAACCCACAACCCGTCCTGATCCGCAGCCTGGTCATTGCCGCGCCACCCCACGCGTCTCGAACGCTACGGCCTTTCCCGGTCCCGCGTCCACGGGCTCGTACAAAACGCAACGACCCTGGAAGCCGTCGTGTGACACAAACGGGCCGCCGGGCGCTGAGTGGAGTGACGGGGTCGCTGAGCGGCACCGCCCGACGGCCGGAGCCTCTCCTGTGGGGGGTGGCGGCTCCGGCCGTCTCCCATCCGGCCCGCGGATGTCAGGGGTTCCAGGTCATGGTGGCGTACACCCGGTCGAAGCGTCCCGCGGCCAGGTCCTGCCGGGCGATCGACCAGGAGTAGAGGGCCATCTCCAGGCCGTCGAGCCCGTGCCACCACTGCGCGAGGCACACCCAGTCCTCGGGACGCGTGCCCGGCTCGCCCTTCGGCAGCCCGCCCCCGGCCTCCGCCCGCGCCGCCTCGCGCCCCGCCCCCACGGCGGGATCCTCCTCGCGGTACTCGTCCTCGGCGTATCCGCCGAGCTGGAGCCCGGGGTGGACGATGTCCTGCGGTATCTCCGCCCAGGCGTCGAGCAGTTCCCAGGCGCGCTCCTCCGCCACGAGCAACTCGGTGCGGGGCGGGGGCCCGGGGGCGTGGACCTCGCTGTGGCAGGGCAGGGAGACGTCCGTCCTCAGGCGCAGCCGGCCCTCCGGGAACTCCACGCCGTAGAGCCGGTCGTCCGGTTCCGGGTCGAGGTCCACCTGGCGTTCCTCGACCGGCGTACCCGCGGGGACGTGCAGCGCGCTGCCCAGCGTTCCGCCGCCCATCGCGTCGGTGTCGGGGTCGGCGAACAGCAGCAGGCGGCCGTCGCGCGGCAGGCCGAGGTCCGTCGCGTGCGCGGGCAGCGCGGCGAGGTCGATGGTGGCGGCGAGCCGGCACCAGGGGTCGGGGGCGTCCGCGGGCAGCATCAGGGGGCCGCCGAGCCGGCCCACGACCGGCCCGTTTCCGGTCGCGTCCAGCCTCGCGCAGGGGCGTGCGGTGCCGATCCACCGCTCGACGTCCTCCAGGGGTATGCCCGCGGCGAGGGCCTTCTCGCGGAAGCGGTCGAGCTTGTCCGGCGTTTCGGGGGTCATGCGTGGCTCCTGACGATGGTGGTGCCTCGTGCTTCCAGCTCGGCCAGTACGGGCTCCCGGGTTCCCGGGGCCTCGGAGTCCCAGAACCCGCGGGGCGGCTTCACCCGCGTCAGCGACCCCATGGCGAGCAGCGGCCGCAGATCCTTCAGCGATCGGCACCCGTTCAGGTCGAGCTCGGCGAGGTGGGGCAGGCGGGCCAGGCTGGACAGGTCCTTCCAGCCCGCGCCCGACAGGGAGAGCGAGGTGAGGGAGTCGGCGGGTATCTCCTCGGCGAGCGGACAGTCGCGCAGGGTCAGCTCCTTGAGGCCGTGGCACTCCTGGAGGGCGTCGAGCGAGTCCAGTTCCTTCATGTAGAGGAGGCTCAGCGTGGTCAGCGGGGACCCGGCCAGGCCGTCGAGGTCGCGGATCGCGGTGCCGTTGATCAACAGGCTGCGCAGCGCGGGCAGCCCACCGAGGCCGCTGAGATCGGCCAGGCGACGGCCTCCGTTCAACCGCACGTCCCGCAGTGCGGGCTGCTCGCCGAGGCCTTCGAGAGTGCGCAGATTGTGGCATCCGTCGACGCACAGCCTCCTCAGCCGGGGGCCGGTCCCGAGCCCCGCCACCGTGGTCAGGCCCTCGCAGTCGTCGATCTCCAGGGACTCGAGACTGGGGAAAGCGTCGAACGGCGAGAGGTCGCCGAGCGGGTCGTGCCCGCTGAGCCTGAGGTGGGCGAGCGCGGGGAGGTCCTGCGGGACGGGCAGTTCGCGGCTGTCGATCGGGCCGAGTTCCAGCCGGGTGAGGCCGCGCAGCCCGCAGAGCCCGCTCACGTCCGTCAAGAACCGGCAGAAGCTCAGATTCAGGGACTCCAGGGCAGGAAACGCCCGGCCGAAACCGTCGGTGGAGCGCGTCCTGGTCCACCTCAGGTCCAGCTCGCGGAGGCTGCCGAGGTTCAGCAGCGGCTCGATGTCCTCGAAGTCCTCGCACTGCCTCAGGTCGAGGCGGGTGAGCCTGGTGAGCCGGCCGATCGGGGTGAGGTCCTCGATGGGGCAGCGCAGGAGGCTGAGTTCGCCGAGGCCGGTGAGTTCCCCGATCTCGGTGAAGTCCGGGGTCTTTCGGCACCCGTCGATGTCGAGCCTGTCGAGCATGGTGAGGTGCCGCAGGCCCGTCAGCGAGGTGACGTCCGCCAGCCGCAGCTCGCTCAGGCCGTCGCGGCGGAACGCGGGTGCGAGCAGGTGCTCGGCGAATCCGTCCGGGTCGCGGGCCGTGCGCCACAGCCTGAGCAGCAGCTTGACGGCGTACTCGTCCCGGTGGGTGAACCGGGCGGCCAGCCGCAGGGCGTGGCCGCCATCGCCCGGCGCGGACAGCGTGACGAGCTTCTTCACGGCCTTGCGGGCGCAGTACGCGGGGGCGAGCAGGTCCGCGCAGAAGCCGTCCGGGTCGCCGTCGAGCGCGGCCCACAGCCGCAGCAGGTCGTCGTCGGAGTAGTCCGCCGCGCCGCAGAACCGGACGGCCAGGCGCAGGGCGTCGTCCCCGCCGTCGCCCTGCGCGTACAGCGCCAGGAGCTCCTGGACGGCCGCACGCGCCTGCGAGGGTGCGGCGGTATCCAGCAGTGCCCTCAACTCGTCCAGCCTGGCCGGGGTGTTGCCGGTGGCGACGGAAGTCGATCGTGTCATGGGCGGCAGAGTAGGCGCCGCCTGTGACAGTGCCGCCGCTCCCCTTCGCCCTCAGGGGGCCGGCCGGGTCATGACCCGGCGGACGCCCCCGAAGCCGCCCCGCCCGATCCCGACGGGCTCGGGGCTGGCGTTCCCGGGGCCGACGTTCCCGGGGCCGACGTGCTCGGCGCGGGCGTGACGGCCGTGCCCGCCGAGGAGTCGATCCGGTCCGCGAGCGCCGTGAACCCCGACCAGCTCAGCGACGGCTTGCCCGGCACCCACAGCCGCTGCGCCAGCGCGTTGAGCGGCATCCTGATGCCCGCCGCCACCTGCGCCGTCGTCTGGGCGGTGGGGATGTCGCCCCAGACCGCGAACCGCGCGCCCCTGACCTGGGAGTCGTACTTCCGCGACACGGGCGTGGTGCCGCGCAGCACCAGCGGGCTCCACTCCTCGTAGATCCGCTGCCCCGTCGGATAGGTGAACCCGTTGGGCTGGCCGAGTACGTAGTACAGGTACTCGTCGTTGAGGTTCATCATCCTGCGCCCGGCCTTGAGGTAGGTGGACGGCGGGATCTTGCCGGCCTCCTTCCCCGTCCAGTACTCGATCTGCAGGTCCTTGGACGGCTTGGCGATGCCGTCGGGGAACACGCCGTCGTTCCACACCTTCGGCTTCTTGCCGAGCTTCTCGACGACGGCGGCGCGCCCGTTGATCCACCACGTCGCCAGGTCCCGCACCCGCGCCTTCGGCCCGTACTTCTTGCGCGCGGCGGCGGCCAGCTGCGGGAACTTGGTCTCGGGGTCCTGGGCGGTCAGCGCCAGGTACTCGTCGCCGCCGATGTGCCAGTAGGGGCCGGGGAAGAGCTTGGCGTACTCGGTCAGCAGCTGGTCGACGATCTTCGCGGCCTTCGGGTTCGAGATGTCGACCGCGCCCTGGTAGGTGGTGCCCGACGCGTTGCGCAGCTGGATGTCCGGGTGCGCGGCGATGACGGCGCCGAGGTGTCCTGGCGAGTCGATCTCCGGGACGATCGTGATGTGCAGGCGGGTGGCGAGCGCGATGATCTGCTTGGTCTGCGCGGTCGTGAGGTGCTGCTTGGAGACGACCTCCGGGTGGCTGGTCGACGCGATGCGGAAGCCCTGGTCGTCGGAGAAGTGCAGGCCGAGCTCGTTGAGTTTGAGGTCCGCCATCTGCCGCAGCCTGGCCTCGATCCAGCTCGCCGGGTAGAACTTGCGTGCGATGTCGAGGTTGAGGCCGCGCTCGGGCTTCGCCGGGCTGTCGCGCACCACGCCCTCCGGCATGGCGCCGCTGTCCCGCACGGACTGCTTGAGCGTGCGGGTGCCGTAGAAGACGCCCGACTGGTCGGGCCCCTTGATCACCACGCGGTCGCCCTTGGTGGTCAGGGTGTACGACTCGGCCGGGCCGCCACCGCCGAGTTCGAGCTCCACGTCACCCGGGCGCGCGGCGGCCGTGCCCCGGTAGTGGATCTTCAGCTCCTTGGCGATGAGCTGCGCCTCGTCGCTCAGCCCCTGCCCGGCGGCGCCGCCCGCGACGACGACGCCGCTGCCGGCGGACGGCTTCCACCCGGGCCCGTGCGCCGCCTGGAAGTGGCGTACGGACGGGATGGTCCGCGGGGCGCTCGACAGCGGGTAGCTGCGGGCCGGCGACGGCGACGAGGACCTGGCGGACGCGGGCGTCGACGACGCGCCGCCGCGGCCCGTGCCCGGCGACCCGTCGGAACAGGCGGTCAGCGCCAGCGCGCCGGCCGCCACGGCCGCCGTCGCCGCGCCCAGGGTGTACCGCGATCGCCCCATCGTCCTGGCCCTCCTGTGCAGACGTGCGGTGTCTGCCTGTGGTGTCTGTGGTGTCCTCACGCGAACGTGCCACGCCGACGTCCATGCCGCATGTCGAAACTTCTTCGTACGAGTGAAAGAGTGAGTGCGCACTGCCCGGGTCACGCACATGTCGCTAGCGTCGTGGCCCGGCCCGGCTTTCCCCGCCGTACCCACGCCGTCCCACACCCGTTCACGCACGCCCGCTACCCACGCCGTCCCACGCCATTCCCCGCCGCGTCCGAGGAGCCCCCGCTGTCCCGCGAGGAGTCAGGGCTGCGCCGTTTCAACACGGCGCCCGCCGACATCGTCCACGACACCCTGCTGACGTGCTGCGGAAGCGACCGCTGGGCGCGCAGGGTCGCCGCCCACCGACCGTACCCGGATCTGGCCGCGCTGCTGGCCGCGGCCGACGAGGCCGGCTACGACCTGTCGCCGGCCGACGTCACCCAGGCGCTGGCGGCCGAGTCCGCCGCCGCTCGGTGCGTGCAACTGCCGGGCTCCGATGTACCGGCCGCCGCGCGCACCGCGCTGCGGGCGGCGTTCGCCGCGTACGAGGCGAGTTTCGGCCACACGTTCGTCATCAGCCTGGCGGGCCGTGCGCCGGACGAGTACCTGGACCAGGTGCTCGCCGCCATCAGGACCAGGCTCGGCAACGACCCGGAGGACGAGCGGGCCGTGGCCGCCGACGAGCTGCGCAGGCTCGCGCGCTCCCGGCTGGCGGCGCTGGTGGCCGGGCCGCCGGTGACCGGAGCACCGGGTGCCGGTGCAACGGGGACACGCCCGGCCGGCGCGCCCGAAATGCCGCGTCCGCGCGGATCCGTACCGTCCCCTGTAGCCCGTACGTGGCAGTTTGACTGCGGGCTCGATCACACCGGCGACCCCCGGGCGAACGGACCGGCAAGTCGTCGCTAACATGGCCGGGGCCGGTGGACCGTACCCGGCCGGGCGCGACCGACACCACTGTGCTTGACCAAGTAGAAGATGGCGGCCGGCCCCGATCCCCGCTTCCGGAGGGTTTTTCCGTGCCGGCTGGAACGTTGTACCGCGGCCGGGAAGGCATGTGGTCCTGGGTGGCTCACCGAGTCACCGGTGTCCTCATCTTCTTCTTCCTGTTCGTACACGTGCTGGACACCGCTCTCGTCCGTGTCTCCCCCGAGGCCTACGACCATGTCGTGGCGACCTACAAGAACCCCATCGTCGCGGTGCTCGAGTACGGCCTTGTGGCCGCCATCCTCTTCCACGCACTGAACGGCCTGCGCGTGATCGCCGTGGACTTCTGGTCCAAGGGCGCGCGCTACCAGAAGCAGATGCTGTGGACGGCCGTGGTGCTGTGGCTGGTGCTGATGCTCGGCGCCCTGTACCCCGTGCTCGGCCACGCATTCCGTCAAGTGTTCGGGAGCTAGAGACCCATGTCCGCAGACACCACTTCCGCGGCCGGCTCCGCGATCGGCGAGGTCGAGGGCGCGAGCCTCTTCGACGTCGACCACCCGGCCCCCGTCATCGAGCCGCCCCGCGCGCGCACCGCCAGGACGCCCAAGACGACCCGCGGCAACTTCGAGATGGTCGCATGGCTGTTCATGCGGCTGTCCGGCGTCGTCCTCGTCGTCCTCGTCCTCGGCCACCTGCTGATCCAGCTCGTGCTCGACGGCGGCGTCTCCAAGATCGGCTTCGCCTTCGTGGCCGGCCGCTGGGCCAACCCGTTCTGGCAGGTCTGGGACCTGGCGATGCTGTGGCTTGCGATGCTGCACGGCTGCAACGGCCTGCGCACCATCGTGAACGACTACGCGGAGCGCCCCAAAACCCGGATGTGGCTCAAGGGCCTGCTCTACACGGCCACCATCTGGACCGTCCTGCTGGGCACGCTGGTGATCTTCACCTTCGACCCGAACATCCGCTAGAGCCGGGGTTGACGACACCGATGAAGATCCACAAGTACGACACCGTCATCGTCGGCGCCGGCGGCGCCGGAATGCGCGCGGCCATCGAGGCCACGAAGCGCAGCCGCACCGCCGTCCTGACCAAGCTGTACCCGACCAGGTCGCACACCGGGGCGGCGCAGGGCGGCATGGCCGCCGCGCTCGCCAACGTGGAGGACGACAACTGGGAGTGGCACACCTTCGACACGATCAAGGGCGGTGACTACCTGGTCGACCAGGACGCCGCCGAGATCCTCGCGAAGGAGGCCATCGACGCCGTCCTCGACCTGGAGAAGATGGGCCTGCCCTTCAACAGGACGCCCGAGGGCAACATCGACCAGCGCCGGTTCGGCGGGCACTCACGCAACCACGGCGAGGCGCCGGTGCGCCGGTCCTGCTACGCGGCCGACCGCACCGGCCACATGATCCTCCAGACGCTGTACCAGAACTGCGTCAAGGAGGGCGTGGAGTTCTACAACGAGTTCTACGTCCTGGACCAGATCATGGTCGAGGTCGACGGTGTGCGGCGGTCCGCCGGCGTCGTCGCGTACGAGCTGGCGACGGGCGAGATCCACATCTTCCAGGCGAAGGCCGTGATCTACGCCTCCGGCGGGTCGGGCAAGTTCTTCAAGGTGACCTCCAACGCGCACACCCTCACCGGTGACGGCCAGGCGGCCTGCTACCGGCGCGGACTGCCGCTGGAGGACATGGAGTTCTTCCAGTTCCACCCGACGGGCATCTGGCGCATGGGCATCCTGCTCACGGAGGGCGCCCGCGGCGAGGGCGGCATCCTGCGCAACAAGGACGGCGAGCGCTTCATGGAGAAGTACGCGCCCGTCATGAAGGACCTCGCCTCGCGTGACGTCGTCTCGCGCTCCATCTACACGGAGATCCGCGAGGGGCGCGGCTGCGGCCCGGCAGGCGACCACGTCTACCTGGACCTCACCCACCTGCCGCCCGAGCAGCTCGACGCCAAGCTGCCCGACATCACCGAGTTCGCGCGCACGTACCTCGGCATCGAGCCCTACACGGACCCGATCCCGATCCAGCCGACCGCGCACTACAACATGGGCGGCATCCCCACCAACGTGACGGGCGAGGTGCTCTCCGACAACACCTCGGTGGTGCCGGGCCTGTACGCGGCGGGCGAGGTCGCCTGCGTCTCCGTGCACGGCGCCAACCGCCTCGGCACGAACTCGCTGCTCGACATCAACGTCTTCGGCCGCCGCTCCGGCATCGCCGCCGCCGAGTACGCGGCGAACCACGACTTCGTGGAGCTGCCGGAGAACCCGGAGGCGTTCGTCGTCGACCAGGTCGAGCGGATGCTCGCCTCCACGGGCAAGGAGCGCGTCGCGGCACTGCGCACCGAGATGCAGGAGACCATGGACGCGAACGTGATGGTCTTCCGCACGGAGCAGACCATCAAGACCGCCGTCGAGCGCATCGGCGAGCTGCGGGAGCGCTTCAAGAACGTGGCGGTCCAGGACAAGGGCAAGCGGTTCAACACGGACCTGCTCGAAGCCATCGAGCTGGGCAACCTGCTCGACCTGGCCGAGGTCATGGCCGTGTCGGCGCTCGCCCGCAAGGAGTCGCGCGGCGGCCACTACCGCGAGGACTTCCCCAACCGCGACGACGTGAACTTCATGCGCCACACGATGGCGTACCGCGAGGTCGGTGACGACGGTGTCGAGTCCATCAGGCTCGACTACAAGCCGGTCGTCCAGACCCGCTACCAGCCGATGGAGCGTAAGTACTGATGGCTACCCCGACCATGGACCGGGTGGAGGAGGACTCCGCCGCCTCCGCCCACCTGCTCACCGTCACGTTCCGGATCCGCCGGTTCAACCCGGAGGTCTCGGACGAGGCCTGGTGGCAGGACTTCCAAGTGGATATCGACCCGAAGGAACGGGTGCTCGACGGCCTCCACAAGATCAAGTGGGACCTCGACGGCACGCTGACCTTCCGGCGCTCCTGCGCGCACGGCGTCTGCGGCTCCGACGCGATGCGGATCAACGGCAAGAACCGCCTCGCGTGCAAGACGCTGATCAAGGACATCGTCTCGCTGGACAAGTCCGGCAGCGTCTCGAAGCCGATCACGATCGAGGCCATAAAGGGGATGACGGTCCTCAAGGACCTCGTCGTCGACATGGACCCGTTCTTCCAGGCGTACCGCGACGTCATGCCGTTCCTCGTCACCAAGGGCAACGAGCCGACGCGCGAGCGGTACCAGTCGGCCGAGGACCGCGCGCGGTTCGACGACACCACCAAGTGCATCCTGTGCGCCGCGTGCACGTCGTCCTGCCCGGTGTTCTGGAACGACGGCCAGTACTTCGGCCCCGCGGCGATCGTCAACGCGCACCGCTTCATCTTCGACTCGCGTGACGAGGCCGGTGAGCAGCGCCTGGAGATCCTCAACGACCGTGACGGCGTCTGGCGTTGCCGCACGACCTTCAACTGCACGGACGCCTGCCCGCGCGGCATCGAGGTCACCAAGGCGATCCAGGAGGTCAAGCGGGCGCTGATCACGCGCCGCTTCTGACACCCGTCGCTCTCCTGAGCGCCGAACGCCCGCTCCCGCGCGCGAACCAGCACGCCGGGGCGGGCGTTCGCATGTCAGCCGCGAGGGCCCGCGCCGCGCTGCGACGAGAGCCAGGCGGGGAACGCGCACAGGAGGCGGTCGTACAGCTCGGCGTCGGGGGTGCGTGCGACGTCCTCCACGGCGAAGAAGCCGGCGTTGCCGAGCGGGCCGCAGCCCGGTCCCGTGCCGAGCCGGGCAAGCGCGCGGTGGTCCGCCCTGCCGACCCCGACGAACTGCCAGAACAGCGGCTCGTCGGCCGCCTCGCGTAACTCGCGCAGCAGCGGCCCGGCGTGGTGGACGCCGCCGCCCGAGAGGAACACCACGAGCGTCGGCACGGGCGCGGGCCTCTCGCGCACGTACGCGCGCACCTCGGCCACGGCCCTGTGGGGGTCGCTCTGGACGCCGACGCACCGCATGTCGACCTGGCAGGGGCGCAGGCCGCGGGCGCGCCGCCGCGGCCTGCCGAGCAGCGCGAGCTGACCGGCGCGCACGTGCAGGGGCAGCCACTCGTGGAGCCCGTCCACGGTGCAGTCGGGCAGCCGGGCGGGACGGGACGCGTACGTCCACGCCCGCATGCGGCCACCGGCGAGCACGGCGGCCACCGCCGCGGTGCGCTCGACGACGTCGGCGACGACCCCGCGCGCGTAGAGGCCCGACAGCGCGCCGGACGCGTCCATGACGAGGACGACGCGCGCCCTGGCGTCCGCGGCGCCGTACCTCCGCAGGCTCAGGGCGGCCTGCCGGCTCCGTAACGCGATCCTGCGGCGCAGGGCACCGGCCGGGCCGGCGTCGGCGCTCTCGGCCTCGGGAGGGGCGCCCTGTGCGGGCACCCGGTGCTCGCCCGCCGGCCGCGCGGCGCGGAAGGCCCACCGGCCGGCCGCGCGGTAGAGCTCGCCGCCCTCGCACGGCGCGTCGGCGTGAACGTCCGCGGGCACGACGCGGGCCAGTTCGGTGCCGTCGGCGGCCCGCACCAGCCTCAGCAGCATGCCGGGGCGCCGGTCGCCACCGTCCACGCGGAACAGGACGCGGGCGACGTCGGCGGGCAGCGACGGCAGGTACACCACGTCACTCACTCCCCCGGCCTCCCCGCCGTCGGCGGTCAGCAGGACGCCGGGCACGCGTCTGCCGGGTGCGGCCGCGGGGTCGGCGGGCGGGCCCGCCGCCGGGGTGAGCACGGCCCGTACGGCTGTCGCGGCGACGGGGACATGAGCGCCCTCGGCCAGGGAAGCGGATGCCATCCGGACAGTGTGCCGTGGGAGAGGCACTCTCCGTAAGCGTGCGTACACGGGATACGGCAGCGGACGCAGGCGGCCCGCCCCGCCCGACCCCTTTCTTGAACATGTTCAAAAAGAGGGCTAGAGTCTTGCCGTCAGCACGTTTTGAACGTGTTCAAATGGAGGGGCGTAATGGATCTCACCGTTGTCGCGTACGTCATCTACCTGGCCGTCAGCATCGGACTCACCGTGTGGGTGGCGAGGACGCTCAGCAAGAACGGGCGGCTCTTCCTGTCCGACGTCCTGCAAGGTGACGAGAAGCTCGCCGAGGCCGTGAACCACCTGCTGGTGGTCGGCTTCTACCTCGTCAACCTGGGCTTCGTCGCGCTGTACCTGAAGGAGTCCCGGGCGGTCGCGGACGCCAGGCAACTGGTCGAGGCGATCTCCGTGAAGCTCGGCGTCGTGCTGCTCGTCCTCGGCGTGCTGCACCTCGGCAACGTCTACGTACTCAACAGGATGCGGCGGCGCGGGATCGCCGAGCGCCGCCACACCCCGCCGGTGGAGCCGCAGGGGTGGACGCCCGCGGGCGGGCCCCGCACGGCGACGGCGACCGCGACCGAGGCCTGACGGGCACGCGGACCGTGCAGTCGCCGGCCGTGCGGTCGCTGACCGTCCTCTACGACGCCGGGTGCCCGCTCTGCGTCCACATGCGCCGCTGGCTGCTCCGCCAACCCCACCTCGTGCCCATCGAAGCGGTGGCAGCGGGATCGACGGAGGCGGTTCGCCGCTTCCCCGCGCTCGACCACGAGGAGACCCTGCGGGAGATCACGGTCGTCGGGGACGGCGGCCAGGTCTACCGCGGGACCTCCGCGTGGATCGTCTGCCTGTGGGCGCTCGCCGCGCACCGGCAGAAGGCGTACTGGCTAGCCACCCCGGCCGGCGCGCCGTTCGCCAGGGCGGCCCTCCTGGCGGCGGCGAGGTACCGCGATTTGACCGCGGCACCGTGCGAAGGACGGTGCGAGGTGCCCGGCGGGGCGCACTAGGCTCGGGCATCGTGAAGCGTGAGAAGGATGTGACGGGGGCGGCGGGCTCGGACGACGGGCGGGAGGCGCCGGGGGGCGCCTCCCGCCCTTCCGGCTCCGCACGGGCCGCGCGTGCGCCCAAGAGCGAGCAGACGCGCACGCTGATCCTCGAGACCGCGCTCCGGCTCTTCCAGGAGCGCGGCTACGACAGGACGACGATGCGCGCCATCGCCAAGGAGGCCGGGGTCTCCGTGGGGAACGCGTACTACTACTTCTCGTCCAAGGAACACCTCGTCCAGGGCTTCTACGACCGCATCGCGGCGGAGCACCGCGAGGCCGTCAGACCCGTGCTCGACCGGGAGACCGGGCTTGAGGCGCGCATGGCGGGCGTGCTGCGCGTCTGGCTCGACGTCGCCGGGCCGTACCACGAGTTCGCCGCGCAGTTCTTCAAGAACGCCGCCGACCCGGAGAGCCCGCTCAGCCCCTTCTCGCCCGAGTCCGAGCACGCGCGTGAGGCCGCGATCTCCGTGCACCGTGAGGTGCTGGCCGGGTCCAGGTCGAAGGTTGCGGACGAACTGGTCGACATCCTCCCCGAGTTGATGTGGCTCTCGCAGATGGGCCTGGTGCTGTACTGGGTGTTCGACCGCTCGCAGGACAGCGAGCGCAGCCGCCGCCTCGCCGACCGCGGCGCGCGGCTGACGACGCGTGGCGTGGCGCTCTCCCGCTTCCGGCCGCTGCGGCCGCTCGTGCGCGAGGTGCACGAGCTGTTCACGGACTTCCTGCCCGGGATGGCGGAGGCGGCGGTCACCCGCAGGGTCCGCGGCGGCGGCCGTCAAGGCGACGGCCGCGAGGACGCGGACGTGCCCGAGGACCTGGACGGCGACGGCGGCCGGCCGCAGGCACCGCGACCGGCCGGGTGAGGGCGCGCCGCGCCGTGGGCCCGCAGGGGATGCGGGACAGCAGTCTCAGATGCGGCCGAGCTCCCACAGGCGCCAGATGCCGGTGCCGTCCGACAGGTACTGCGAGCCGGTGACGTTCTCCGTGCTGAGCACGTAGTCCTTCTTCTGCCACAGCGGCAGCAGCGGCACGTCGTCGGCGACGGTCTGCTCGATCGTCTTGAAGTCGCCGGACGCCTGTGCGCGCTGGCTGTACTTCTGCGTGTCCGTGATCAGGCCGTCGATCTTCTTGTTGTCGTAGCCGTTCTGGAAGGTGTTGTCGGCGCCGACGAGCGGCGCGACGAAGTCGTCGGGGTCCGGGTAGTCAGGCAGCCAGCCGATCGTGTAGGCGTCGTAGTCGCCGGCCGCGTACCCCTTCTGGAAGGCCGTCCACTCCTTGCTGACGACCTTCACCTTGAACAGCCCGGTGGCGTCCAGTTGCCGGCTGATCTCCGCGGTCTCCTGTGCGGTCGCGCCGCCCGGCGAGTAGGCCAGCGAGAAGTGCACGGGCGTGTGGACGCCCGCCGACTTGAGCAGCGCCTTGGCCTTGGCCTTGCTGGGCTTGGGATAGGTGTCGAAGAACGCGGTGGAGTGCGCGGTGATGCCCTGGGGGATCACCGAGTAGAGCGGCTCCACGGTGGAGTCGTAGACCCCTGCGGTGATCTTGTCCCGGTCGATGACCGCGGCGACGGCCTGGCGCACCGCCTTGGTGCCCATGGGCGAGCCCTTGCGGGTGTTGAAGACCATGTTGCGGATCTCGGCGCTCGCGGTCTCGGTGACGTGCATGTCGCTGGAGCTGGCGTCGACCTTGGCCACGACGGACGGCGGCATCTGGCGGTGCGTGACGTCGACCTTCTTCTTCTGCCACGCGGTGTTGAGCTGCTCGGACGTCTTGAAGTACTCGACGTCCACGGGGCTGCCCGTCTTGCCGATGGAGCCCTTGTACTTCGGGTTCGGCACGAGCGTCGCGGAGACGCCCTTCTTGTACGCCTTGAGCAGGTACGGGCCCGAGCCGATGGCGGTGTCGCCCGGGCGCAGCTTGTCCGCCGGGTAGTACTTGCTGTCGACGATCGCGCCCGCGCCGGTGGCGAGCTTCGAGGGGAACGTCGCGTCCGGCGTCTTGAGGTGGAACGTGACGGTCTGCCCGTGCGCCTCGACCGACTTCATGGTGGACAGCAGCGACCAGGGGCCCTGCCCGTCGTGGATGTGCGTCACGCGGTTGATCGAGAACGCGACGTCGTGCCCGGTCATCTTGTCGCCGTTGGAGAACGTGATGCCGCTGCGCAGCTTGCAGCTGTACGTGACCAGGCCGCTGCCCTCGAACCCGCAGCGCTGCGCGGCGTCACCGGTCGGGACCGTCGAACTGGGCTTGAAGGTGAGCAGCGACTGGTAGATGTTGTTGAACAGCGCCCAGGAGCCCGCGTCGTATGCGCCCGCCGGATCGAGCGAGCTGACGATGTCGGTCGTGCCGACCCTGATCGGCTGCTCTCCGTCGTCACCGGACGGGAGCAGCTGCCACCCGCCCACGCCGATGATCGCCAGCACCACGCAGGTAACCAGTATTCGGAGACGGATCGACCGCATTTTCGCTGTGCCCCTCGTGTTTCACGCCCACCCCTGACCGCGATGGCGTCACCCAATCACACGGCCTTCACAAAGAGAAGTGATGTTTGGGGTCGCACAGGCAACAGTCGGGTCAATTGCACGGCCGTCCCACCGGCCGACGGCCGAAACGCTTCACACGTCCGCACCGCCCGCATCATCCCTCGGGCACGCCGACTCCACAACCGTCGCGCCATACAGCGACTTTGCGCGCCCGAACAGTAACGAAGCGTCACGCCGCGAGCCCGTCGGCGCACCCGCCCGAGGGGCGCCGGACGGCAGGGCGCCGGACGCACGGGCCGCCTGGCCCGTCGGCGACGCGACGGCCGGCACGGGCGCATGCGCCGGCGGGGGCGGGCGCGGGACGTACCTGGCCGAGGGACGCGGCCCGGGGCGTCACGCCGTACGCCGTCACGCCCGCGGGCGTCACGCCCGGGTGCGCTCGGGGGCCGGCGTTTCGGAGGGCCCGTCCTGCTGCGCGGCGGGGGCCCTGAGGGCCCGCACCCCGCGGAACCCGATTACTCCGATCGCCGTCCCCAGGAGAAAGGACGCGACGGCAAGCAGAAGGTGGATCCAGAAGTAGGCGGTCGGGTGGCCCGCGTCGTCAAAGGCGAGGCCGCTCCCGTCCTGCCACAGGTTCTTAGCGAAAGTGATCCAGATGAACCAGCTCCACGCGCCGAAGGCGAGCAGGAACCAGGACACCGGGCGGCTGAGCTTCATGCCCCCAGTATCGCCGTCCGCCGATCCGTCCTGGCGCGCGGGCCGTGGCGTGTGGGCGTCGTCACCCCGCCTCCCGGATTTCCTGCCGGAAACGCTCCCTGAGCCACCTCGCCTGTCGAGGCCCGCGGTCGCGCCCTGTACGTTCTCCGTCGTGTCTGCTGCCAAAAAGACCGCGGTGACGGTCGCCTCAACCGCCGTGCTGTCCCTTCTGGCCGCCGCCCCCGCGTGGGCGAGCGGAGGAGCCGACGCGAGCGACGCCCCGAAGCCGCCCGCCCACATGTCGAGCGTGGGCGGCGCGCGGCTCGGCGTGTCCGGCACCCAGGTCTCCCTGGCCGGCGGCGCGCCCGCACTGCCGAAGAAGCTGACCGGGAGGTCCTGGATCGTCTCGGACGCGGAGAGCGGCGACGTGCTGGCCGCGCACAACGCGCACTGGCGGCTGCCGCCCGCCTCCACCCTGAAGATGCTGTTCGCGGACACCCTGCTGCCGAAGCTGCCGAGCGACGAGCAGCACAAGGTCGCGGCGAGCGACCTGAAGGGCATGGGCGCGGGCAGCAGCCTGGTCGGCGTCGAGGCGAACCAGACGTACTCGGTCCACGACCTGTGGCTCGGCGTGTTCCTCAAGTCCGGCAACGACGCCGTGCATGTCCTGGCCGCGATGAACGGCGGCGTGCCGCGCACCGTCCAGCAGATGCAGCAGCACGCGGACGATCTCCAGGCGCTGGACACGCACGTCGTCTCGCCCGACGGCTACGACATGCCCGGCCAGGTCTCCAGCGCGTACGACCTGAGCCTCTTCGCCCGCTCGGGGCTGCAGAACAAGGACTTCAGGGAGTACTGCTCGACGGCCACCGCCCAGTTCCCCGGTGCGGCGAAGAAGGGGAAGAAGCGGCCGTCCTTCCAGATCCAGAACACCGACCGCCTGCTGAGCGGCACCCACGGCATGACGCCCTACCCGGGGATCGCCGGCGTCAAGAACGGCTACACCACCAACGCGGGCAACACGTACACGGGCGTGGCGCAGCGGGGCTCGCACGTCATCCTCGTGACCGTCATGAACCCGTCCGCCACGGAGCCCAACGCCGTCTACAAGGAGGCGGCGTCGCTGCTCGACTGGGGCTTCGCCGCGGACGGCAAGGTGACGCCGGTCGGCAAGCTCGTGCCGCCGAAGTCGCTCGCCGACACCAAGCAGGCGGGCTCGTCGAGCAGCCCCTCGACCGGCAAGGCGGCCGCGACGGCGCCCGCCGAGGCGACGGCCGCGCACAGCTCGTCCGGCGTCGGCACCACCTCGCTCGCCATCATCGGCGGGGTCCTGGTCGTCCTGGCCGCGGGCGGGTTCTTCGTCAACCGCCGCTGGCCGCGCCGCCCGCAGCCGTAACGGTCCGAGGCGGGGCGGGCGGCACGGCCCCGCCCGCAGCGCCGGCGTCATGAGGGTCACGCCTCCTCGGCCCGCTCCGCATCCTCGGCCGCCTTCTCCCGCTCCCGCTCCGCGGCCTCACGCTCGTTCAGCTCGGCCCTGCTCGGCTCGTCCTTGCCGGGCGTCGCCGTCCAGGCCGCGCACACGAGGAGCAGCTTCGCGGTGAAGTTGATCCACAGCAGCAGCGCGACGGGCGTGCCGAACGCGCCGTACATCGACTTGCCTGCGACCTGGCTGATGTAGCCGCCCATCAGCAGTTTCAGCACCTCGAAGCCGATGGCCCCGATCAGTCCCGCCACCACGAGCCGCCGCCTGGCCGGCTTGACGCCGGGCAGCAGCGTCAGCACGTACAGCAGCAGCAGGAAGTCGGCGAGCACCGCGATCAGGATCGAGCCCGCCTGGAGGAGGAAGCCGGTCGGGCCGTCCTCGGGGATGCCGAGCTGCCGCGCGGTCCAGCCGACGGCCGTCGAGCCGAACGTCGAGGCGCCGAGCGAGGCGAGCCCCACGGCGCCTAGGCCGACGAGTGTCAGGGTGTCCCTGGCCTTCAGGAGGAACGGGTTGCCCTCGGGCTGGTCCTCCTTCTCCCAGACGGCGCGCAGGCACTCCCGCATGGAGCCGATCCACCCGATGCCGGTGAACAGCAGCAGCGCGCCCGCCACCACCCCGACCGTGCCCGCGTTCTGCACGAGCGCGTTGATGTCGAGCTGGTCGGAGATGCCGGGGACCTGGGCCGAGATGTTGTGCTGCACCTGATGGAGTTGGCTCGTGCTGAGCAGCACGGCCCCGATCGCGGCGCCGACCGTGATCAGCGGGAAGAGCGCGATGAAGCTGATGAACGTGATGGCGGCGGCGAGCCGCGCCCAGTGCACCCGGTCCAGCGTCTCGTACGAGCGCCAGGCGTGCGTCAGCATCAGCTTGGCGACGAACGGGCCGATGACGGGGAGTTTTTTCAGCCAGTCCATGGCAAGAGGCCTACCCCCGGATCGTGGATGCAGCGGACACGATCTCGTGTGCCCCTTCCCGAAAATATGAGTACCGCTTGATACGAGTAGCGCGACTACCGTGCCGGACGCCGCATTCCGGGCCTTACCGGGCGATACCGTCGCCCCCATGGCTGTGGAGAGCGTGGAGAGCACTGACGCACCGGACGCACCGGTCCCGGAGGCATCGCACCCGCCGGACGATCGCGCCCTGGCCTTCGACGTCGCGCCGCTCACCGGTCGCGGCCGCACCGCGCCCACCACCGCCGTGCTGGTGCGCCCGCGGTCGTACGAGGAGGCCGCGGCCGCGCTCGGCGCGAGCCGGTCCGCGCCGGGGGCGCGCGGCGCCGTCGCACGCGGCCTCGGCACAGCCCACGGCGACGCCGCACGCAACGCGGGCGGGACGGTCCTCGACCTGGCGGGGCTCGACCTGGTCCGCTCCGTCGACACGGAGGCGGGCCTGGCCGTCTGCGACGCGGGCGTGCCGCTGCGCAGGCTGGCCGAGGCGGCGCTCGAACTCGGCTGGTCCCTGCCCGTGCTGCCCACGGCGGCGGGCGGGTCCTGGCCGACCGTCGGCGGCGCGCTCGCGGCCGACCTGCACGGCGGCGACCACCACGCCTGCGGCTCGTTCGCCCGCCACGTCACGTCGCTGCGGCTGCTGACGGCCGACGGCTCCGTGCGCACGGTCGACGCCGGTACGCCGCTGTTCGACGCGACGGCCGGCGGTCTCGGCCTGACCGGGGTGATCCTCTCGGCCACCGTGCGGCTGCGGCGCGCGGCGAGCCCGCTGCTCGCCGTCGACACGGAGCGCGCCACGGGCCTGGACGACCTGCTCTCGCGCCTGTCGCTGACCGACCACCGCTACCGGTGGTCGACCGCCTGGCTCGACCTCCTCACGCGGGGGCCCGCGCTGGGGCGCGGGGTGCTGACCCGCGCGCTCCACGTGCCGGTCGAGGCACTGCCCGGACGCGCCCGCGCCCGCGCACGTGCCCGTGCCCGCGCCCGCGCCACGCGCCCCGCCCCGTTCACGCTGCCCGCCGTGCCGTCCCTGCCGCCGGAACTGGTCCCGGACGGCCTGCTGGGCGCCGGGGCGGCACGTGCGCTGAACGCGCTGCGTTTCCGGGCCTCGCCGCCGCGCAGGGCGCGGGCCCTGCGGCCGCTGACCCGGCCGCTCGGCCGGTGGCCCGGCCTGGACCGCTGCTACGGCCGCGGCGGCTTCGTGCGGTACGAGTGCGCCCTCGGTCTCGGCCACGAGGACGCGCTGCACCGGATCGTGCGCAACGTCGCGCGCCGGGCCGTGCCGGTGCCCGCGGCGACGCTCCAGCGCCTCGGCGCAGCGGGCACGGGCCTGCTGTCGTTCCCCCTGCCCGGCTGGGCCCTCGCGCTCGACATCCCCGCGAGCGCGGGCGGCCTCGGCCGCTTCCTCGACGAACTGGACGAGGAGGTGGCCGCCGCGGGCGGCCGCGTCGATCTCGCCCAGGACGCGCGGCTGCGGCCCGACCTGCTGGAGTCGATGTACCCGCGCCTCGCCGAGTTCAGGGCGGTGCGCGCCGGACTCGATCCCGACGGCGTCATCACGTCCGACCTGGCCCGCAGGCTCGCGCTCTGAGAACCCGGCCAGAGAACCCGAACCCCGAATGGAGACACCGATGAAGGACGCGTTCGGCGCCCCGCAGTCCCTGCTGGTACTCGGCGGCACGTCCGGGATCGGCCTCGCCACCGCGCGCAGGCTCATCGCGCGGCGGGCCAGGACGGTGTGGCTCGCCGGGCGCCCCTCCCCCGCGCTGGACGCCGCGGCCGCGTCGCTGCGCGCGCTGCGCCCGGACGGCCGGGCCGTGGGCACCGTGGACGTCCGTACGGTCGCCTTCGACGCACTCGACCCGGCGTCCCACGAGGAGGCGCTCGGCAAGGTCTTCGCCGAGGGCGACATCGACCTGGCGCTGCTCGCCTTCGGCGCGGCAGGCGACCAGGGTCACGACGAGGCCGACCCGCTCGCCGCCGTGCGCGTCGCGCAGACGAACTACACCGGGGCGCTGTCCGCCTCGCTGGTGTGCGCCGGCGCGATGCAGGCGCAGGGGCACGGCGCGCTGGTGGTGCTGTCGTCCGTGGCGGGCGAGCGCGCCCGGCGCGCCGACTTCATCTACGGGTCGAGCAAGGCCGGCCTCGACACGTTCACGCAGGGCCTGAGCGAGGCGATGGACGGCACGGGCGTGCAGGTCATGACCGTGCGCCCGGGCGCGGTGACGCCGCGGCACGTGACGGGCGGACGGCTGACCACCAGCGCGGAGGAGGTGGCGAGCGCGATCGAGCTGGGGCTGCGGCGCCGCTCCGCCACGGTGTACGTGCCGGCGCGGCTGCGGTTCGTGATGGCGGCGCTCAGGCACCTGCCGGGTCCGGTGTACCGGGCGGTGCAGGACGCGACCGTCCCGGAGTGACGGGCAGGGCGGCCCCCGCGCTCAGCGGTCCACCGGTGCTCAGCGGCTCACCGGCGCACGGCGGTGCGGCGCGCCCTGCGGCGGCACGCCGTGGGCCTCACCGCCGCCGAACGCGTACTCGCGCAGCTTGCGCCAGACGGCGTCGCAGCCCTGCTCGTACAGCGCGAACGACGTGCACGCCCAGGCGGCGCCGAAGTCGGCGAGCTCCTCGTACGCGCGGTCCATCGCCTCCTCGGCGATGGCGTGCGCGACCGTCACGTGCGGGTGGTACGGGAACTGCAGGTCGCGTGCGAGCGGCCCCGACGCGTCACGCACCCGCTTCTGGATCCAGTTGCAGGCCGAGCCGCCCTCCACCACCTGTACGTACACGACGGGCGACAGCGGCCGGAACGTGCCTGTGCCCGACAGCCGCATCGGGAAGGGCCTGCTCGCGGCGGCGACGGCGGCGAGGTGGGCCTCCACCACCGGCAGTGCTTCCGCGACGGCCTCGGTGGGCGGCAGGAGGGTGACGTGTGTGGGGATGCCGTGTGCGGCGGGATCCCCGAAGCTCGCGCGCTGCTGCTGGAGCAGGCTGCCGAACGGCTCCGGGACCGCGATCGAAACGCCGAGCGTTACGGTCCCCACATCGATCTCCTCGCTGTCGACCACTATCAGCTTTTCGGCTTTTCGTCCGGACTTGTCGGTACTCGGCCCGGACGCACGCCAGTGTGGCCCTCCCGGGGCCTCGTGACCAGTGTCCGCCATGTGGGACGTTTCCGGCGTCGCCCGACCGGCCCCCTGTGCCGGCCGGGCGGCTGCGATCAGTGCTTCGCGGGCAGGAATCCGATCCTGTCGTACGCGGTCGCCAGCGTCTCCGCGGCCACGGCACGCGCCTTCTCCGCGCCGGTCGCGAGGAGGGCGTCCAGGGTCTCCGGGTCCTCAAGGAACTCGTGCGTCCGGTCCCTGAAAGGTGTGACGAAATCGACCATGACGTCCGCGAGGTCCGTCTTGAGCGCTCCGTAGCCCTTGCCCGTGTAGCGGGCTTCGAGGTCCCCGATGGAAGTGCCGGTCAGCGTCGAGAAGATCGTCAGCAGGTTGCTCACGCCCGGCTTGTTCTCGGCGTCGAAGACGATCTCGGAGCCGGTGTCGGTGACGGCGCTCTTCACCTTCTTGGCGGTGGCCTTCGGCTCGTCGAGCAGGTTGATCAGGCCCTTGGGAGTGGACGCCGACTTGCTCATCTTGATGGCCGGGTCCTGCAAGTCGTAGATCT
The DNA here is from genome assembly GCF_000721265.1 of Streptomyces sp. NRRL F-5126. GTDB lineage: Bacteria > Actinomycetota > Actinomycetes > Streptomycetales > Streptomycetaceae > Streptomyces. The sequence goes on from NZ_JOFZ01000006.1 coordinate 377,258, forward strand.
TCGCGGTCTCCTTGACGATGTGCGGCGAGGGGACGGTGAAGGTGTGTCCGAAGCGCCCGTTGAACCGCTCCGCGAGGTCGCGCGTCAGCTCGACGTGCTGGCGCTGGTCCTCGCCCACCGGCACGGAGTCGGCCTGGTACAGCAGGATGTCGGCGACCTGGAGCACCGGGTAGGTGAAGAGGCCGACGGTCGTGCGGTCGGCGCCCTGCTTGGCCGACTTGTCCTTGAACTGCGTCATGCGGGAGGCCTCGCCGAACCCGGTGATGCAGTTCATCACCCAGCCGAGCTGCGCGTGCTCGGGAACGTGGCTCTGCACGAACAGCGTGCACCGCTGCGGGTCGAGCCCGGCGGCGAGCAGCTGCGCGGCGGCGAGGCGGGTGTTCGCACGCAGCACGGCCGGGTCCTGCGGCACGGTGATGGCGTGCAGGTCGACGACCATGTAGAAGGCGTCGTGGGACTCCTGGAGGGCGGCGTACTGGCGGATGGCGCCGAGGTAGTTGCCCAGGTGGAAGGAGCCGGCTGTGGGCTGGATGCCGGAGAGGGCGCGGGGACGGTCTGAGGCCATGGGCCCATTCTCTCAGGCCGTCGGGAGGCCGGCGTGCCGGTCCTGATGCCCGACATCCCGGTCGAGGCCGCGCGGCCCGCGCAGCGTCTTGTGCGTCGTGGCCGGCACGGCGTCCGCGTGCGGTCGCCGTGCGACCCTCGCACGGAGGATCAGCATTGCCTGCCGCAGGGCAGTAATCCGAGAGAAACTGGCGTACGACCCTCTTCGTGCCGAACGATCGGAGGACACACCATGTCGACCACCTCAAGCCCCGCGGGACAGGTGACCGGGCAGGGCACCGCGCAGGCCATCGCCTCGGCCGAGGCCCACAGCGCGCACAATTACCACCCGCTGCCCGTCGTCGTGTCCTCCGCGGACGGCGCGTGGATGACCGACGTCGAGGGCCGCCGCTACCTGGACATGCTGGCCGGCTACTCGGCCCTCAACTTCGGCCACCGCAACCAGCGGCTGATCGATGCGGCGAAGGCGCAGCTCGAACGGGTGACGCTCACGTCGCGCGCGTTCCACCACGACCGGTTCGCGCAGTTCTGCGCGCAACTCGCCGAGCTCTGCGGCATGGAGATGGTGCTGCCGATGAACACGGGCGCCGAGGCGGTCGAGACGGCGGTCAAGACGGCACGCAAGTGGGGGTACGAGGTGAAGGGGGTGCCGGACGGCGAGGCGAGGATCGTCGTCGCGTCCGGCAACTTCCACGGCCGTACGACGACCGTCGTCAGCTTCTCGACGGACCCGGAGGCGCGGGCCGGCTTCGGCCCGTACACCCCGGGCTTCGACGTGGTGCCGTACGGGGACGCCGCGGCGCTCGAAGCCGCGGTCACGGACCGCACGGTCGCGGTGCTGCTCGAACCGATCCAGGGCGAGGCGGGCGTGCTGGTGCCGCCGCCCGGCTACCTGGCGGCGGTGCGCGAGCTGACGCGCGCACGGAACGTGCTGTTCGTGGCGGACGAGATCCAGTCGGGCCTCGGCCGCACGGGCCGCACGTTCGCGTGCGAGCACGAGGGCGTGGTGCCGGACATGTACGTGCTGGGCAAGGCCCTCGGCGGCGGGGTCGTGCCGGTGTCCGCGGTGGTGTCGTCGGCGGAGGTGCTCGGCGTGTACCGGCCGGGCGAGCACGGCTCGACGTTCGGCGGGAACCCGCTGGCGTGCGCGGTGGGGCTCGAAGTGATCGCCATGCTCAGGACGGGCGAGTACCAGGAGCGCGCGGCGTGCCTGGGCGACCACCTGCACGAGCAGCTCGGCCTGCTGGTCGGCGGCGGGGTGACGCAGGTGCGTGGCCGCGGCCTGTGGGCGGGCGTGGACATCGCCCCGCGGCACGGCACGGGCCGGCAGGTCTCCGAGCGGCTGATGGACAGGGGCGTGCTGGTGAAGGACACCCACGGCTCGACGATCCGCCTGGCGCCACCGCTGGTGATCTCACGGGAGGACCTGGACTGGGGGCTGGCGCAGCTGCGGGGCGTCCTGGCGGAGTCGTAGCCGCCTCCGCCAGGACGCTCGACAGCGTTCCCCGCCGGGACGCCGGTCCCGGCGGGATGCGCCCGCCCCCAACGGCACCCCCGGCCGGCCAACCGGCAACGCGGGCGCCGCGCCGACGGCCCCACCGGCCGCTACCACGGCGGACAGCCCGCGGCCGCCCCAAGAACGGCAGACCACGCGCCCTGCCCGAGGCACCACGCCAGGCGGGAGGCGCCCGCACCGAAGCACGGGGCGTGCGTCACTGCCGAGGCATCGGGCTCTCCTGGCCGGACGGGGCCGCGGCGGCGCGGCGGGAGGGGTGTTCACCCGGGCGGGTTACTGTTCGGACCGTGCTTCCTGGGATGCTCTGCGCGCTCGGCGCCGCCGTCTGCTTCGGTACCGCGGCCGTACTCCAGGCCGCCGCCACGCGCAGCACCGCGCCCGGCAGCGGCTCCGGGGTCGACGCGGCGCTCTTCCTGCGTGCCGCGCGGCAGTGGCGCTACCTGCTGGGGCTCCTGCTCGACGCGGGCGGGTTCGCGCTCCAGATCGTCGCGCTGCGCTCGCTGCCCATCTACGTCGTCGGCGCGGCCCTCGCCGCGAGCCTCGCCGTGACGGCGGTGGTGGCCGCGCGGCTGCTGTCGGTGCGGCTGAGCCGTACCGAGTGGGCGGCCGTCGCGGTCGTCTGCTGCGGGCTCGCCATGCTCGGCCTCGCCTCAGGGCCCGAGGGCGGCACGGCCGGCTCGTCCGGGCTGCGCTGGGCCATGCTCGCCGTCGCCGCGTTCGTGCTGCTCGTCGGCGTCGTCGGGGGGCGGCTGCCGGGCAGGGCGAGAGCGCTCGTGCTCGGCCTCGGGTCGGGTGTCGGCTTCGGCGTCGTCGAGGTGGCGGTGCGGCTCATCGACTCGCTCGACCTCGCGTCGGGCCGCTTCTGGACGAACCCCGCGTTGTACGCGCTGCTCGCGGCGGGCGGCGCCGCGTTCCTGCTGCTCACATCCGCGCTCCAGCGCGGTTCCGTGACGACCGCGACGGCCGGGATGGTGGTGGGCGAGACCGTCGGACCCGCGCTCGTGGGCGTCGTCTGGCTGGGCGACCGCACGCGGCCGGGCCTGGGCTGGCTGGCGGTGCTGGGCTTCGCCGTCGCGGTCGCGGGGGCGCTGCTGCTGGCGCGCTTCGGCGAGGCGCCGGAGGCCGCCGCGGACGGGACGGACGTGACGGGCCATGCCGCGCCCGTCGGTACGGCGGGAGCCGTGGAGGCACCCGGGGCGACCAGAGCGCCCGGCGCCGCAGGATGACGCCGCGTGGCGCGTGGTGCGGTGGCCGGCCGCCACGCGCCGGCCACCGCACCACCCGTCAGCGGATCACGTGCGGCACGAACCGCGCGTACTCGTCCGTCACGAGCCCCGACGACTCCCTGATGCTCAGGCCCGCCGCCTCGTCCTGGACCACCCACGCGCCGAGTACGACGCGGTTGCCGTCGAAGTCCGGCAGCGCCGACAGCTCCTGGTAGCAGCAGCGCTCGTCGCGCACGGGCGCCGCCTCGCCAGGGCCGTGGATCATGACACCGTCGCCCTCACGGCCGAGCAGCGGCTTCGAGACGTAGCCCGGGCCGTTCGCGGCGAGCTCGCGCGGGCCGTCCAGGTAGGACGGGAGCAGGTTCGGGTGGCCCGGGTACAGCTCCCACAGAATCGCCAGCAGCGCCTTGTTGGACAGCAGCATCTTCCAGGCCGGCTCGATCCAGCACGTGGTGCCCGTGCCGCCGCCGTTGTCCAGCGTGGCGAGCACGTGCGGCCCGAAGTCGTCGGTGGCCAGCCACTCCCACGGGTAGAGCTTGAAGCAGCTGCGGACGAAGCGCAGCTTGTCGTCGACGAACCGGCCCGCGATGTCGTCCCAGCCGATCGACTCGACCGACAGTGCCTCCGTGTGGAGGCCGGCCTGTTCGGCCGTCTCGCGCAGGTAGGCGACCGTCATCAGGTCCTCGCCGAGCTCGTCGAGTTCGCTGTGGACGAAGTGCAGCGGTCCTGGCGGCAGCAGGGGCGCCTGCTTCTTCCACGCCTCGACGAGCCGTTCGTGCAGGGAGTTCCACTGGTCGGCGCCCGGGAAGCGCTCCTCCATCCAGAACCACTGCGCGCTCGCCGCCTCGACCAGCGACGTGGGCGTGTCGGCGTTGTACTCCAGCATCTTGGCCGGTCCGCCCGCGCCGTCGTAGCGCAGGTCGAACCGCCCGTACACCGAGGGGAGTTCGTCCCTGCGGTGCCAGGAGTCCGCGACCGCGTCCGCAAGGCGGCGGTCGGTGATGCCGAGATCCGCGAACCGGCCCTCGGCCACGATGTGCTGCGCCGCGGCGAGGCACATCGTGTGGAGTTCCTCGACGACTTCCTCCAGCGCCTCGACCTCGGGCAGCGTGAAGGAGTAGTACGCGCTCTCGTCCCAGTAGGGCCGCAGCGAGTCGTCCGGGTAGCGGGTGAGCGGGTAGATCACGCCCTGCGCCTCGACGATGCGCTGCCAGTCGGGGCGCGGTTCGATCGTGTGGCGCCTCATCGCCGGCTCCGCGCGGCGGTGCACTTCCGCGCGGCGGTGCCGGGCGCGGTGCCGTCAGCCACCGCTCGACCCCTTGCGGCTGCCGCCGAACCCGCCGCGGCTCACGGCCGACTTGGAGAACCCGCCACCCGAGACGCGGCCCTTGGTGACCGTCCCGCCGTAGTAGTAGCGGCCGTCGCCGCTGCCCTTGCACCTGCTGTCGGGCAGCAGCTTGTGCGTCGACGGGTCGACGCAGCGCTTGTCGGGATCGTTGCCGCACGCCACGAGCGTGGTCGCGAGCAGTCCCATTCCCCCGAGCACGACAGCGCTCGACCTCAACTTCCGGCGCGTGGTCACGCGCCACCCCCCTTGTTGTTTTTCTTCAGCCATCCGCGTTCCGGCCACCGTAGTACGTACGTGCGGAACGCCACCAGCCGCGCAGCGCCCGAGTCAGGGCAGGGCACGGCACAGCGCGTCGAGCGCGCCGTGCCACGCGCTGTCCGGCGGCGTCCCGTAGCCGACCACCAGCGCCGCACGCTCCCGCACGCCAGGCAGCCCGGCCGCGTCCTCGTGGACGTAGGAGCGCAGGCCGTCCACCGCGAGGCCCTGCCACGCGGCCGCCGAGGTCACCGACTCCTCGGTGCCCGGCGGGAGTTCGAGCACCGCGTGCAGTCCGGCCGCGATGCCGGTGACCCGGATGCCGGGCGCGCGCTCCGCGATCGCGTCGACGAGCTGGTCACGGCGGCGCCGGTAGCGCAGCCGCATCGCGCGCACATGCCGGTCGTACGCCCCCGACGTGATGAACTCGGCGAGCGTCAGCTGGCCGAGGGCGCCGGGCGCCCAGTCCGCGTGGCCCTTGGCGGCCACCACCTCCGCGGTCATCGCGCGCGGCACCACCATCCAGCCGATGCGCAGGCCCGGGGCGAGCGACTTGCTCGCCGTGCCGAAGTAGACGACGCGCTCGGGATCGAGGCTCTGGAGGGCGCCCACCGGCTGCCGGTCGTAGCGGAACTCGCCGTCGTAGTCGTCCTCCAGGATCAGCCCCCCGGTGGCGCGCGCCCAGTCCACGACGGCCGCGCGGCGCCCCGGGGTCAGGGGCACCCCGGTGGGGAACTGGTGGGCGGGCGTGAGCAGGACGGCGCCCGCGCCGCGCACGCCGGGCAGCGCCGAGGTGACGGTGCCGTCCCCGTCGAGCGGCAGGCCGGGCGTGCGCAACCCCGCCTCCGTCAGCAGCGACCGGTACTGCGGGACGCTGTACGCCTCGACGGCGACCGTACGCACGCCACGCGCGCCGAGTACGGAGCCGATCAGCCGGAGGCCGTGGACGAAGCCCGCGCACACGATGACGCGGTCGGGGTCCACGCGCACGCCGCGGGCGCGCGCGAGGTAGCCGGCGAGTGCGGTGCGCAGCTCGATCCGTCCGCGCGGGTCCCCGTACCCGAAGGCGTCGTGCGGTGCCGCGGTCACGGCGCGCCGGGCCGCCGCGAGCCACTGCGCGCGCGGGAAGGCCGCGAGCGTCGGGCTGCCGGGCAGCAGGTCGTAGCGTGCGTTCGCACCGCGCAGGGGCCCCGGCGCCGAGGGCGGGGGTCCCGGCGCCGGCTCGCCCACGGCCTTGCGGGGCGCCGTGCGGCGGGCGACGCGCGTACCGGAGCCCTGCCGCGAGGTGAGCCAGCCCTCGGCGGCGAGTTCCGCGTAGGCGTCGGCGACGGTGCCACGCGCGACGGACAGGTCGGCGGCGAGTACCCGGGAGGACGGCAGCCGGGTGCCGGGAGCGAGACGTCCGCTGCGCACGGCTTCGCGCAGCGCCTCCATGAGCGAGGCGCGCAGGCCGTGCCCGGCGCGCAGCTCCAGGCCGTCGAGGTGCAGGTCGGCGCCGGGCCCAGCGGGAGCGGACGCGCCGTCCGCCGGTCCGCTCGCCGGTCCGCCCGCCGGTCCGCCCTCTACTCCGTTCGCCGGATTGGCCCATCGTTCTGTCACAGGAATGGACCATACACATGTGCCACTGACTGCCTACGGTGGAGGCATGACAGCCAACGAGAGCAATGACCAGCGCATGCCGGAACACACCCCCAGGCTCGACCCGGCGAAGCTCGTCCCCGACGTCTACAAGGCCATGGTCCGGCTGGACGCGGCGGCACGGCAGGGCGTCGACCCGACGATCCTCGAACTGGTCAAGATCCGGGCGTCGCAGATCAACCACTGCGCGTTCTGCGTCGACATGCACAGCAAGGACGCGTTCGCCGCGGGCGAGTCGGTGGAGCGGGTCGTCCAGCTGAGCGCCTGGGAGGAGTCGCAGCACTTCTACACGGCGCGGGAGATCGCCGCGATCGAACTGACCGAGGCGATCACGGTCCTGACGGACGGCTTCGTGCCGGACGAGGTCTACGACAGGGCGGCGAAGCAGTTCGACGAGACCGAGCTGGCGCACCTGATCTCGGCGATCACGGTGATCAACGCGTGGAACCGCTTCGGCGTCACCACGAGGATGGTGCCGGGCCACTACACGCCCGCCGGCCACCACCGCTGATCCGGCCGCGCCCTTGCGGGTGAACGCGCCGTCGCCGTCATGCCGGGCCCCAGGCCTCAGGCGGACGGCGACGCCGTGTCCGGCTCTCCCGCTCCGACCGGGGCGAACCGCGACAGCGCCGCCGCGAGCAGCGTGTGCTGCACGGGCATCCGGTCCTGGGGCGCGGCGACGAGCACCGCGTACTTCCTGCCGTCGACCGCGGTGAAAACCCGCTCGATGCCCTCCCGGACGGAGCCGGTGCTCTCGCTGTCGTACGCGTAGACCAGCTCGGCGGCGTCACCCGTGGGGTTCTCCGGTCCGCTCGGCACCTGTCCGAGGGAGATCTGCCGGTAACCGGGCGCCTTGGACAGCCCCTGTGACGCGGCCTCGGCCGCCTCTTCCGGCGTCAGTGACTTCTCGGTGACGGTGAAGACCTGAAGCAGGCTCGCCCCGTCGGCCGAGGTGTAGAAGACGGAGGCCCCCTGTTCGCTGCGGGTCCAGCGCTCGGGCACGGCGATGGTGAACCCCTTCGGGTCGCGCACCTCGCGCACGCCGTCGGGCAGATCGGAGGCGGCCGGCTCGGAGGGGCCGCCGCCTGTGCCGCCCGAGGCGGACAGGCCGGGCGAGCGGTGGGCCGGCGGAGCGCCGGCGGCCGACGCGGCGGGGCTGCCGCCGCCGTGGCCTGCCGTGGCCGGCGGCGAGCCCGCGGTCGCCGCCGGCCAGACCCCGGCGGCGATCCCGCCCAGGACGACGGCCCCGGAGACGGCGGCCACCGGGCCGCGCCGCGCGCGCAGCGCTGCCCGCACCCTGGCACTCCGGCTGGCGGCACCGTCCGGGCCGGCGGCAGCGTCGTCACCCCGGCTCGCGGCCCCGGCGGGCACCTCGTCCGGTCCCGGCGTCCGCTCATGTGCCGTCGGGAATGCCGGATCGTAGGCAGCAGAGGGCGGAAGCGACGGAAGTGGCGGCGGAGGCGGCTGGTACGGCCGCACGGGTGCGCCGCCCTCCTCCCAGCGCTGTGCCTCGCCGTTCCACCAGGGCCGCGCGGCCGGCTCGCGCCGCCCGCTCCCCCCGGGTCCGCCCACGCGTCAGCTCCCCAGCAGTCCGGCGACCGACTGCGCGACGGCGACACCCGACTCGAGGCCGCCGGTGATCGCTCCCGCGAGCCCGAGTGCCTCGCGCAGCCTGGCGAGGCGACCGGGAGTCGCGGCCCCTGCCGTCGTGACCTCCCCCTCGGTACGGGCGAGTTCGGCGTCGAGCGCGTCCGTCTCGTCGGCGCGGACACGGCGGGCGAGGTCCGCGCGGAGTTCACGTACGGCCGCGAGCAGTTGCTCCTGCGCGGGGTCGGTCACCGCCGCGTGCCGGTGGTTCACGTACGTCACGGTGGAGTGGTCGCCGATGCTCAGGGCGCTCTCGGTCACCCGGCCGATGTGGACCCCGGCCCCTGCCGCGGTTTGCTCCCCCGCCGCGGTACGCTCCCCCGCCCCGTCAGCTTCCCTGGCCACGGCCGGCCTCCCTCTCGTCGTTGACGCTGACGTTGTTGTTGTCCCCGATGCCCACGGCGCTGTTCCGCGCGCTCTCGACGTACACGCCGTGCCCGGAGACCTGGATGATCCGCTGCTCGAACTCACCTGTCGCGTAGCCCGCGTCGCGCAGCGTCGCCCGTACCCCGTCGGCCACCCGGTCCTGGATGCTCTTCACGTAGCGGCTCACGTCCATTTCCTGGAACCGCGACATTCCCGATTCGGAGCCCAGTTCGCGAACCGACAGCCCCGGCCCCTCGGGCAGCCCGTGCGCGTAGCCGTGGACGAGACGGTGCCAGCTCCTCACCGCCGCGTGGCCCAGCGCGTACAGCGCGGCCGGCGGCGCGGTAGCCGACTTCCCGAGCGCCAGGACCGCCTTGCCCACCACGTTCCTGCGCAGGTAGCGGTGCGCCCTGCGGTCCGCCTCACGGAAGTGCAGGCGTACGGGCAACAGCACGTGCGGCGCGAACTCCACCATCAGCATGCCGCCCTGGGTGTGCACCCGCACGAACACCGTGACGACGACCTCCTCGTGCCAACCGCCGACCCGGACGCGCAGGAAGTGGCGGCGGCCCTCGCCCCCCTCCTCCACGGCCGCCGCGCGGTGCGCCTCGAAGTCCGCCGCCGCGTACGGGGCGGCGTCGCGCCGCGGCATTCCGTCGGCGGGCAGGAACACGCACTCGTCGACGACCAGTTCGCGGAGCCTGTCACGCACCGCCTGGGAGGCTCGCTGGTCGGTGCGCGGCGACGGCACACGCAGGGCCTCGACGAGGGGGCGTACCCGCCGCAGCATCTCGGCGTTGTCGACGTGCGTGGGGGTCACTCCTTCGCGCGGCCGCAGCTCGATCGACAGGCTCCACACGTCGAACGGCTTCCCGTAGCCGCTGAAGGGCTCGTCCGAGCGGTACATGGACAGCGGGACGTGCTGTTCGGCGCGCAGCCGGTCGCGCAGCGAGCCGAGGCGCACGCCTCCGGCCGGCCGCTCGGCGGGGTCTGTACCGAGCACGGGAAACCGGCGGCGGGACAGCTCGCCCGTCACGACCCGCGCGGCCTGCCGCTCCCGCGCGGCCACCGCGCCGACGATCAGCAGGAACAGGAAGAGGACGAGCGCGGCGGGGGCCTGCCATCCTGCGCCGGGGTCCCCGGGCGGTCCCGGGCTGCCGGCGCCCGCGGGATTGTCGCCCGGGCCGGGGCCGCCGAACCCGCCGACGCCCATCTGCCCGTCGCCGTTCAGGAAGAGCGTGTCCGCGGGGGAGCCGCCGACGACGCCGATGGCGAGTGCGGCGCCCAGGTAGACGTAGGAAAGCCGCCCGATCCATCGCGCGATGAACGCCAGGACGCGCCGGGCCATCGGCGGGTGCGCGTCCTGGCCCCTGATCCACGGCGCGAGCGCCTGCCACACGGTGCCCCAGAGCAGCAAGGGCGAGAGTCCCTTCGCAAACAGCAGGGCGACGAGCCAGAGGACGACCAGGGCGCAGGCCCAGCCGATCTCCAACCGCCGTGCACGGGCGGCGTGCAGCAGGACACGCGCCGCGTCGAAGCCGACCGACGGCGCCGGGAAGCGTTCCTTGTGCACGCGCAGTTCGTCCAGCACGGCGTCCCGGTACCCGGGGTCCAGGTACACGCCTGCGCACAGGAGGCGGCAGGCCTCGCTGGCAGCGGGGTGGACGGGCCACCGCGCGGGCTCCCGCGGCGCGGCCCGGGGGCGCGGCGGTAACGCGCCGGCAGCGGGCCCGCGCGGACCGCCGGGTGCTCGCGGATCGTCCGGCCCCTGCGGTTCTGGCACCCGGATTTACCCCCGTGTCGTATGCGGCGCGGCGTTGCGCCGGAGCCGGCACCCTACTCACCCGGAGATGGCGCCGCACCGCGCAAAAAGCCGGAACCCCCCGTATTTTACGGGGGGTTCCGGCTTTCAAGCCCCTGAATCTCAGCCTAAAGAGTGGCCTCGGATCAGATCAGGCCGAGCGCGCGGACCGCGTCGCGCTCGTCCGTCAGCTCCTTGACGGACGCGTCGATGCGCGAGCGCGAGAAGTCGTTGATGTCCAGGCCCTGGACGATCTCGTACGTGCCGTTCTTCGTGGTGACGGGGAACGAGGAGATCAGGCCCTCCGCGACGCCGTACGAACCGTCCGAGACGACGCCCATGGAGGTCCAGTCGCCCTCGGCGGTGCCGGTGACCCAGGTGTGGACGTGGTCGATCGCGGCGTTGGCGGCGGACGCGGCCGAGGACGCGCCGCGCGCCTCGATGATCGCGGCGCCGCGCTTGGCGACGGTCGGGATGAACGTGTCGGCGAGCCATGCCTCGTCGTTCACGGTCTCCGCGGCGTTCTTGCCGGCGATCTCCGCGTGGAAGATGTCGGGGTACTGGGTGGCGGAGTGGTTGCCCCAGATGGTCAGGCGCTTGATGTCGGCGACCGACGTGCCGGTCTTCTGGGCGAGCTGCGTCAGCGCGCGGTTGTGGTCGAGGCGCGTCATCGCGGTGAAGCGGCCGGCCGGTACGTCGGGCGCGGCGGCGCGGGCGATGAGGGCGTTGGTGTTGGCCGGGTTGCCCACGACGAGGACCTTGATGTCGTCGGCCGCGTGGTCGTTGATGGCCTTGCCCTGCGGCTTGAAGATGCCGCCGTTGGCCTCCAGCAGGTCGCCGCGCTCCATGCCCTTCGTGCGGGGGCGCGCGCCGACGAGCAGGGCCACGTTCGCGCCGTCGAACGCCTTGTTCGCGTCGTCGGTGATCTCGATGCCGCGAAGCAGCGGGAAGGCGCTGTCGTCGAGCTCCATCGCGGTGCCCTCGGCGGCCTTGAGACCCTGCGGGATCTCCAGGAGCCGCAGGCTGACCGGCACGTCCGCGCCGAGGAGTTGGCCGGAAGCGATGCGGAACAGCAGCGCGTAGCCGATCTGGCCGGCCGCGCCGGTGACGGTGACATTCACGGGAGTGCGGGTCATGGCGGTCTCCGATAGCAAGCTGACGGTGGGGTACCGCCCTGGTGTGCGGGCCCCCTGGTGTGCGGGACGGCTCCCCACACCCACCGGAGCGGCCACCGGTCCGGATCGCGGCCGGAACCTTCCGAATCTTGATGTGAAGAGAAATCCAGCGGCCAGGCTATCCGACCGGCGGCCTCGGACACCTGTGCCCCCGGGTGGCGTGGCTCACCGCGCGCTCGTGCAGCCGCGGGGTCCTGTGGCGGGGGTGAGGCAGGCGCGGAGGCCGCGCGGGTCCTGGGCGTCGACCATCGGGGTGTACGTGCCGGCGCCGGCGCCCGCGTGCGCGGCGACGGGGCCCCCGCCGGGGGCGATCAGCAGCGTCGCGCCTGACGGGGCGCCGGTGACGCGCGCCCAGGCGGCGCGGCAGGTGGCGCTGTACCTGACCTCCACGTAGGCGCCGGCGACCCGGGCGGCGGCGACGGTCGAGGCGTGTCCGCCCGCGCACCCCGCGGTCTCCGGGTCCGCACCGGCGCACGCCCCGGGCGCGCACCGGACGCCCGCGGGGAGCGAGGGGCGGGCGGACGTTGCCGCAGAGGGCGACGGAGAGGACGAGGCGGTGGCTGAGGGCGAGGCGGTGGCCGGGTCGGTGGCCGTGGGTGCGGCCGCCGCCGTACGGCTGTCACCGCCGCCACCGAGGCCGGTCAGCAGCACGACGGCGAGCACGACCAGGGCGACGCCGACGGCGGTGGCGACGAGCGTGCCGGTACGCGCGTGCCGCGGCCGGCGGTCGCCGTGCGGGCGCCGGCCCGGCCGGGAGTGACGCGGATGGTGGGGGTGGCCGGTGCCGCGCCGGGGCGGGGCGATCCTGCCGGTGTCGTCCGCGACGGGGGTGGGCGCGTGCGACTCGGCGCGGTCCCACAGTTCGAGGAGCGGGCCCCCGTGCGCGCCGAGCGCCTCGGCGAGGGCCGCCGTCGCCTCGCGCGAGGGCCTTCGCAGGCCGCGCACGTACGCGTCCCACTCGTGCCGGCCGCGCCCGGTCCTGGCCGCCACCGCGTCGACGCTGAGGCCGCTGCGGTCGATCAGCTCCCGTATGCGGTCGGTGAGTTCACCCGCTGGGTCCGTGCCACGGCGCGCCATCCGTTCCCCTCCCCTGGCGCGCTCGACGCGCCCGGGCAAGTCTCCCACCGTTGCCCGCCGATCACACCGCGTCGCGACGGTCGTGACGGTCTTCCTACGGCACCGTCGAGTGGACCACGCTCTGCAGGAACGGGATGTCAAGCAGCGGCCGGGGCTGGATCATCAGCGCGAACAGGATGATCGCGACGCCGAGCAGGCCGTACGTGACCATGTCGGTGAACCGCGACCGCACGGCGAGCATGCCGACCGACGTCACCGTCCTGCGGAGCACCGCCCCGCCCACGAGCGCGGCGCCGACCATGATCGTCCCCACCCGGAAGGCGGCCTCGAAGGGGTGCACGCCGACCGTCAGCAGCCCGAGCGCGGCCACCACCAGCACACTGACCAGCGGCCACTGCCTGACCGGCGCGGGCGCGTCGCCCGGCGCGGCGCGCTCGGCGCCCTCGGGCGACGGGAAGTCCCTGGTGACGGGCGAATCCGTCGACCCCTCGGCGGGCCCGACGGCGGTGGCGCCGTGCAGCCCGGCCGCCTCCGCCTCCCGGCCGGCCGGCTCCGCCGGGGCAGCGTCCGGGCCCGGGGTCCGCGCGGGCGCGGGCGCCGACCCGCCGGGCCCGGCGACGGGGGCCGGCTCGACGGCGGCGGGGCAGCCTGGCACCGGCGCGTCCTCGCTCACGCCGCGCCCACCGCGCGCTCGGCCGCCTCGACCACGTTGACCAGCAGCTCGGCACGCGTCATCGGGCCGACACCGCCCGGGTTGGGCGAGAGCCAGCCGGCCACCTCGGCCACGCCCGGGTGCACGTCGCCGACAATCTTGCCGTTCTCGTCGCGGCTCACGCCGACGTCGAGGACAGCCGCACCCGGCTTCACGTACTCGGGCTTGACGATGCCGGGCACACCCGCCGCGGCCACGATGATGTCCGCCTGCTTGAGCTGCGCCGCGAGGTCACGCGTGCCGGTGTGGCACTGCGTGACGGTGGCGTTCTCCGACTTGCGCGTCAGCAGCAGCGGGATCGACCGGCCGACGGTGATGCCGCGTCCGACGACGACGACGTGCGCGCCGTTGATCTCGACGCCGTGGTGGCGCAGCAGGGTGACGATGCCGTTCGGCGTGCAGGGCAGCGGGCCCGTCTCGTTGAGCACCAGGCGGCCGAGGTTGGTGGGGTGCAGCCCGTCGGCGTCCTTGGCCGGATCGATGAGTTCCAGCACGCGGTTGGTGTCGACGCCCTTGGGGAGCGGCAGTTGCACGATGTAGCCGGTGCACGCGGGGTCCTCGTTGAGTTCCCGCACGACCGCCTCGATCTCCTCCTGGGTGGCGGAGGCGGGCAGTTCACGCTGGATCGACGCCATGCCGACCTGCGCGCAGTCGCGGTGCTTGCCGTTGACGTACCAGCGGCTGCCGGGGTCGTCGCCGACGAGGAGCGTGCCGAGGCCGGGCGTCACGCCCCGCTCCTTGAGGGCCGCCACGCGGGCGGTCAGATCGGACTTGATCGCGGCCGCAGTGGCCTTGCCGTCGAGAATCTGGGCGCTCATACCCCCATCCTCGCGGATGACCCCGCCCGGGTTCCAATTCGGCCCCTTCCCGCTCCGGGCACGTTGCGCTTGCACAACGGCGGCGCGAAGCGACTGGACAAGGTACATATCGCGCCACGACGATGTCCCGGTAGAACCGCGGCAGTGCAGGGGGGCGTCCGCTCAGTTCGTCATGCTTCCTCCGCGCGGACCGCACGTCCCCGTTCTGAGTCCCGGAGGAACAGCTCACCATGAGCTTCGGCGAACCCAACAACCCGTACAACAGCCCACCCCAGCAGCCGCCGGGCGGCGGCGCGGGCGCTCCCGGCTACGGATACCCCCAGCAGCCCGGCCAGGGCTACCAGCAGGGAGTCCCCCAGCAGGGGTACGGCTACCCGCAGGCGCCCCCCGTCGGGGGGTACGGGCCGCAGTTCGGCGCGCCCGGCATGCCGACGCTCGCGCACTGGGGCCTGCGTGTCGTGGGCACGATCATCGACGGCATCATCATCGGTCTGCCGTACTACGTGCTGGCCATCCCCGGCGCCATCATGTCGAGCAACGGCAACTCCTCTGGCCCCATCCTCGTGCTGGTCGGGGCGCTCGCCGCCATCGGCCTCGCCATCTGGCAGCTCTACATGGAGGGCAGCACGGGCCAGACCATCGGCAAGAAGGCCATAGGCATCCGGCTGCTGAAGGAGGCGGACGGCTCGACGCTGGGCTTCTGGTTCGCGCTCGGCCGCCGCATCTGCCACATCGTGGACTCGATCGCCTGCTACCTCGGGTGGCTGTGGCCGCTGTGGGACTCCAAGAAGCAGACGTTCGCCGACAAGATCTGCTCCACGGTCGTCGTCCGGTCTCGCTGACCGGCCGCGGGCCGCACCTGGTACGGCAGGGGCCGCACCCCGGGAGATCCCGGGGCGCGGCCCCTGCCGCGTCACACGGCCGGTGTCACACGGTCGCTGCCTCGCGGGACGCGGCTCAGTGGAAGAAGTGGCGCGTGCCCGTGAAGTACATCGTCGCGCCGGCCTTCTTCGCCGCCTCGACCGACAGCTCGTCGCGCACGGAGCCGCCCGGCTGGACGACCGCGCGCACGCCGGCCTCCAGCAGGACCTCAAGACCGTCGGGGAACGGGAAGAACGCGTCCGACGCGGCGAACGCGCCACGCGCGCGCTCCTCGCCGGCACGCTCCACCGCGAGCTTCGCGGAGTCCACGCGGTTGACCTGGCCCATGCCGACGCCGACGGACGCGCCGTCCTTCGCCAGCAGGATCGCGTTGGACTTCACCGCGCGGCACGCCTTCCACGCGAACGCCAGCTCGCGCAGTTCGGCGTCGGACAGGGCCTCGCCCGTCGCGAGCGTCCAGTGGGCCGGGTCGTCGCCCTCGGCCTGGAGCCGGTCGGTGGCCTGGAGCAGCACTCCGCCGTCGATCGGCTTGACCTCGTGGGTGTGCGCGGGCGCCTCGGGGCAGCGCAGCACGCGGATGTTCTTCTTGCGCGACAGCACCTCGACCGCGCCGTCCTCGTACGCCGGGGCGACGATGACCTCGGTGAAGATCTCCGCGACCTGCTCCGCCATCGCGACCGTCACCGGACGGTTGACGGCGATGACGCCGCCGAACGCGGACAGCGGGTCGCACGCGTGCGCCCTGCGGTGTGCCTCGGCGACGTCGCCGGCGATCGCGATGCCGCACGGGTTGGCGTGCTTGATGATCGCGACGCACGGCTCGGCGTGGTCGTGGGCGGCGCGGCGCGCGGCGTCCGTGTCCGTGTAGTTGTTGTACGACATCTCCTTGCCGTGCAGCTGCTCGGCGCCCGCGAGGCCCGCGGCGCCCGGGGTGCGGTAGAGCGCGGCGGGCTGGTGCGGGTTCTCGCCGTAGCGCAGGACGTTCGAGCGCTCGTACGTGGCGCCGAGGAACTCGGGGAAGCCGCTGTCGTCGGCAGCCTCGTCAGCGGCCGTGTAGTCGCCCGCGAACCAGGTCGCGACGGCGACGTCGTACGCCGCGGTGTGCTGGAACGCCTCGGCCGCGAGCCGCTTGCGTGCCGCGAGGTCGAAGCCGCCGCCGCGCGCGGCGTCGAGCACGTCCGCGTACCGCGCGGGGCTCGTGACGATCGCGACGGACGGGTGGTTCTTGGCGGCGGCGCGCACCATCGAGGGGCCGCCGATGTCGATCTGCTCGACGCACTCGTCGGGCGTGGCCCCGGACTCGACCGTCTCCCGGAACGGGTAGAGGTTCGAGACGACCAGCTCGAACGGCTCGATGCCGAGGTCGGCGAGCTGCTGCCGGTGCGCTTGGAGGCGCTGGTCGGCGAGGATGCCCGCGTGGACGCGCGGGTGCAGCGTCTTGACCCGGCCGTCGAGGCACTCGGGGAAGCCGGTCAGCTCCTCGACCTTGGTGACGGGCACCCCGGCGGCGGCGATCCTCGCGGCGGTCGAGCCGGTGGAGACCAGCGCGACGCCCGCCTCGTGCAGGCCCTTGGCGAGCTCTTCGAGGCCTGTCTTGTCGTAGACGCTGACCAGTGCGCGGCGGATGGGCCGCTTCGTACCTTCGGCGGTCACTGGATCGTTACCTTTCGTCCCTCGATGCGGTAGCCGTGCCGGGCCAGACGCCCCACGACATCGACGAGCAGCCGTCGCTCGACTTCCTTGATGCGCTCATGGAGCGCGGTGCCGCCGTCCTCGTGGTCCTCGTCCCGGATCTCGACCGCTGACTGGGCGATGATCGGGCCGGTGTCGACGCCGTCGTCGACGAAGTGGACGGTGCAGCCCGTGACCCTCGCCCCGTACGCGAGGGCGTCGCGCACGCCGTGGGCGCCGGGGAAGCTGGGCAGCAGGGCGGGGTGCGTGTTGACGAAGCGCCCGCCGAACGCGGCGAGGAACTCCTTCCCCACGATCTTCATGAAGCCCGCCGAGACCACCAGGTCGGGCTCGTACGCGGCGGTGGCCCCGGCGAGCGCGGCGTCCCACGCGTCGCGCGTCGCGTGGTCGCGCACCCGGCAGACGAATGTGGGGATGCCGGCGCGCTCCGCTCGTGCCAGGCCCTCGATGCCGTCACGGTCCGCGCCGACGGCGACGATCCGCGCCCCGTACGCGCCGCCCTCGGCGGCGATCCGGTCGATCAGCGCCTGAAGGTTGGTGCCGGAGCCGGAGACGAGGACGACGAGGCGTGCGGGGCGGTCCCGGCGGTCCTGGCGGTCTGAGGGGGGCGGTGGGGGCGGGAGAGCCACGACACGGGCGCCTTTCTCGGAGCGTGCACGACCCGGCTGGGACGAATGCGGGCTTTGTGCGGTCGTACGAACGCGTCGTGCCCCCGGATCTGGGGAACTCTACGAAGGAGCCGACCGTCAGCAACGATACCGGCATCTCCATCGGCCCCCGCGGGACGGGGGCGTGGCCGGGAGGTAGCGTCAAGGGACAGACCTGTCCCCGTGACGGGCCATGACGACGACGGGACCCCGGGCTGCGGGTCCGAGGGGAAGACGTTCACCAGATGCAGGACCGACGCCGCACGGTACTCCGCCTCCCGCAGCACACAGGTCCTGTGCTGTTGCGGGAGCGCCAGTCCTCGTCTTCCACGGGCCCCTCGGACACCTCCGGCTCCTCGGGCTCGGGCTCCGGCACACCGGGCGGCTCAGGTTCGGGCTCGGGCTCGGGTTCCGGCTCCGACGACAACCCGTTCGCGCCGCCGCCCGAGGGCAGCCCCGACCAGCCGTGGAGCCCGCGCCACCGGCCGCAGGGCGGCTCCGAGGGCGGCGAGGAGCACGGCGGCGGCCCGGCGGGCGACGAGCGTCCCGTGTGGGGCGGCCAGTGGAGCGGCCGGCAGCCCGGCAGGTCGGGCGACGGCTTCGGCGGCCGCACGGGCGGCCAGGGCCCGTACGGCCCCGACCCCCGCCAGGGCCAGGGCGGCGGTCCCGGCGGCCCTGGCGGTCCCGGCGGCCGCGGCGGCATGCGCTGGGACCCGACGGACGTGTACCAGCGCCGCGCGCGCTACGCGCTGCTCGCCGGCATGTGGGCCTTCTTCTTCTCGCTGTTCAGCATCCCCGAGGTGGCGCTGCTGCTCGGCGCGCTCGCCATCTACTGGGCGGTCAGCAGCCTGCGCGCGAAGAACCGCAAGGACGGCGCGGCGGGCGGGGACGGCCGCCCGGCGGGGGCGGGCTCCACCGCGGCACGCAGACCCGACCCGTTCGCCCCGCCGCCGCAGCAGGAGGCGTACCCGTCGACGTCGGACCGCGCCTACGCGTCCGCCGGCGTCCACCACCCGCCGCCGTCGCCCGAGGAGCAGGCGAGGCCGCAGCACACGGTGGCCGTGGCCGGCCTGGTCGCGGCGGGCCTCGCGCTGCTGATCGTGGCGTCGACGTACTCGATGCAGTTCGTCTACTCCGACTACTACACGTGCGTGCACGACGCCCTGACCCACGAGGGCCAGGTGGCGTGCAACAGCCACCTGCCGAAGTCGCTCGTGCCCTTCCTCGGCATCAGCAACTGACTCAGCGCTCGTCGTCCCCCTCGCCGTCCCCCTCATCGCCGCCGGAAGCGTCAGGGCCCGAGGCATCGAGATCGGGGGCCGGTGGGTCCGGCGGGCGTGACACGGGGGGCTGCCAGGATGTGTACGTCGTGGAGAAGTCGGCCATCGTGTCCTCGGAGACCTGCTTGAGGCCGGCCAGACGCGCCTCGCGGGCGCCGCGTTCGTGCCAGGAGTCCGCGGACAGGAAGTCGTAGGCCTCACCGCCTGCCCAGGCCCCGGCCGCGGTGTCCTGCTCCGGACGTGCCTTACGGCGCCACCAGGTGGCGGGGCGCGTCCAGCGCCGTGCCGGAGCCTCGGCCCCGGCCTCCGCGTCCGGCGGCTGCGCGCCCTGCGGGACGGATGCGACGGGCACCGGCTTCGCCGCTCCGGGAACGCCGGGCGTGGGCATCGCGGGCCCGGCCGGCTCGGACCCCGCCGGCGTGGTCGCGCCGTCGGGTGCGGTCGCCTCGTCCGCCTCGTCCGTCCCGTCCGTCTCGGCCGTCCCCGCGTGCCTGGCCCACCACGCCGTCAGCCGCGCCCACCGGCCCGGCGTCTCCTGGGACCCCTCCTCGGGCGCCGCCCGGTCCGGCGCGGCGGACGACCGCGGCTCCGGCACGTCCTCGGCGTACGCCGCCTGCTCGCTGCCGCGCAGCCGCCAGACGCGCACCGCCAGCGCGGACGGGACGGCGAGCGCGGCGGTCCACAGGAGCGCGGCGGCGCCCGCCGTCCACCACACCGGTCCGAACGCGGCCAGGCTGCCCGTGCCGAGCGGCCCGCCCGCGGCCGCCGCGAGCAGCGCTGTGAGCCCGCCGGCCACCACCGCGCTCAGGGCCGCCGCCAGCGCCGTGCCGCCCGCGCTCCACGCCTGCGAGCGGTCCACGTACGCGGGGGCGGCCTTGCGTACGGTGAACCAGCCGCCCGTCAGCGCCGCCGCCACCGGCACCGCGGCCGCCGACCAGTGCGGCCAGCCGCCCGCCGACTGCGGCACGGCGGCCAGCAGCGGGAACGACGGCAGGCCCGTCGCGCCCGTGCCCGCACCGCTCAGCGGCCCCACCGTCGCCGTCGTGCTCAGCGCGAAGCCGGGCCCGAGGCCGTACGACGCGCCCCACACCGCCGCGTTCGGCACGAGCACGAGGCCGAGCAGCATGACCGCGAACCGCCCGGACCACACGACGGACAGTCGCAGGAAGGACGCCTCGGCCTCCTGGACGTGCCAGATCAGCGAGACCGCGACCAGCACCGCCCCGCCACCCAGCAGCACGGCGACGGACGCCGCGCCCGCCCGCAGCGCGAGGCCGGTGAGCCGGCGCGCGCCCACCGACCAGAGCGTGCGCCCGCACCAGGCACGCGCGGCGACGGGCAGCCACCGCGGCAGCGGCAGCGGGGGCCTGCCCGTGGCCGTCCAGGCGCCCACGCTCGTCGCGGCGATCACGACGAGCGGCAGGAAGGCCGCGGCGCGCAGGGGGGACGCGGTGAGCGCCCCGCCCTGCGCGTACCAGGTGGCGCACGCACCGACGAGCAGGTAGCCGCCGCTCACGGTCGCGACGGCGCCGATCGCCGTCAGCTGCGGCCTGCCCCGCTGCGGTTCGAGCGCCTCGCGCGCGGCGCGGTGGGCGAGGTAGCAGGGGACGGCCGTGAGCAGCAGCGGGACGGTACCGACCGGGGCGGGAGCGCCGCCGAGCGTGCCCGGCCTCACGAGGTCGACTCCGTGGGCGAGCAGCCACAGCGCGAAGGCCACGTGGAGGGCGCCGCTCGCGCTGCTGTCCGGGTAGGGCGAGCTGATCCACAAGGCCATGACCAGCACGGAGACCGTGCCGAGTCCGAGGCATGCGGCGATGGAGCCACGGAGGAAGGAGGCGGTGAGCGCGGCGGCCCTGCCGCGCTCCAGGGCAGACGCGGACGACAACGACTCTCCGCGTTCGGTCACTTGGGTCACGCCCGCCATGCTGCCCGCGACACGCACTCAGGTCACGTAACGGGCGAATGCTCGACATGTCGATCATTATTCGGTTATGTGCTTTTCCGACCGGTCCAGTGCTGCGGAGACTCCCCGATGACGCAGAGCACCACCCGAAGCACCCCGAGCCCCGACACGCCTCCCACGCCCCCCATGCCGGCGCTGCCGCCGACGCCCCCGCCCGATGAGCGCAGGCGGCTGCGCGAGGCGAAGCCGATGACCGTGAAGCAGCTGGCGGGAGCCGTGCGCGTCACCCAGGCGACGGTGCGGGGGTGGGAGACCGGCCGCGCGCAGCCGCGTGGGCGCAAGGGCGACCAGTACCTCAGGATGCTCGCCGTCTTCGCCGAGGAGGACGCCGCCGTGGAGGCGGCGGAGAAGGCGGCCGAAGAGGCAGCGGACGGCGCTGCGGGGAAGGTGGGCGAGGCCGGACGGCCGGCCGGCGCGCACCCGGACGGCGGAATCGGCGGCAGCGGAGACGGACCCCGGGGCGGCGAGCAGGCTCCCGCCGAGGCGCCGGAGGGCAGCGATGCGCCGGACCCCCTCACCCCCGAGCAGGCGTTCGACGCCCTGTACGAGTACGCCTCGCCCGCCCTCGTCCGGCAGGCCTACCTGCTCACCGGCCGGCGCGCACTGGCGCGCGAGTCAGTCGAACGCGCGTTCCAGCGTGCGTGGCGGCACTGGCCCGAGGTGGCCGTGGACCGCGACCCGGCGAGCTGGGTGCGTGCGGCCGTGCACGAGTACGCGCTCTCGCCGTGGCACCGCATGCGGCCCCTGCGCTCCGCGGGCGTCGCGCAGCCCGTGCCCGCCATCGCGCCCGTTCCGGTGCCCGGCGGGCGCACGCTGCGCGAGACGCTGCTCGACCTCCCGCCCGCCTACCGGCGCGCGGCGCTCCTCTACGACGGCCTGGGGCTCGACCTGCCCGACGCGGCCGCGGAGTCGCAGGCCAGCACGCCGGCGACCGGCAACCGGGTGCTGCACGCACGCGAGGCCATCGTCCAGCACCTGCCCGAGCTGGCGGATCCCGGCCTGCTGCACGACAGGCTCGACGCGCTGACCCGTTCGGTGCCCGTGCCCCCGATGGCGCCCGCGCCCGTGGTGCGCAAGGGCGGCGAGCGGCGGGTGAGGCTGTGGACGCGCGCCGCCATCGTCTGCACCGCGCTCATCGTGGGCGCGACGGCGTACACGTTCCACACCGCGCCGAGGAAGTACGAATCGCCCGAAGCACCACCGCAACGAGTGACGGGCGTTCCGGTGCCGGGCGCCCCGCACGCGTTGACGCCCAAGGACAAGAAGCTGCACGACGCCCTCGGCACCGCGCCGCTGAACGGCCCGGAGCGGCTGGCGCCACGGCTGCCGTGACCGCGGGGCCGGCGGCACGCGGGCCCGGCGCGGCGCGTGTCAGTCGGCGCGGGCGTGCTCGGTGAAGGCGTCCCGGAGGGTCGCGACGACGGCGTCGACGCACGCGGCGAAACTCGTGCGGCCGTCCGACTCCGTCCACCGTTCGAAGGCGTGCCGGAAGGCGACCGTGGCGGTCCCCGCCAGCAGCCCCGCCGTGTCGGGGTCGCTCCCGCGCCGCACGAGTGCGTCGCGGATCGCCGCAGTGACCGCGGCGAACTTCGTCCGCTCGCGCTCCCGCAGCTCGGCGCTGGCGGCGATCACGGCACGGCGCGTCCGCCCGCCGTCGACGCGCTCGGCCAGTCGCGTGCCGACACTCGTGACGGCGTCGAGCACCGCGTCCAGCGGCGGAACGCCGGGGTCGACGGCGAGGACGGCACTGGCCACCGCCGGCGGCAGCTGCTCGGAGCCGGCGAACAGCACTTCGCGCTTGTCGGGGAAGTAGCGGAAGAACGAGCGGCGGGTGAGGCCCGCGCGCTCGGCGATCCGCGTCACGGTGACGTTGTCGTACCCGTGCTCCGTGAACAGCTCGAGGGCGGCCTTCTTGAGGCGCTCTTCCGCGCCGGGATCCCATCTCGCCATGGTCCGACGATAACAAGCGATGTCTCACTGTGCCGTCAGTGCTAGCCTCTCCTTATGACACACAGTGCCATCACTGGGGCGGCCGCCCTCGCGAGGGACGGCGGAGCGGAGGACTCATGACGGAGAACGGGCGGACCGGCGAGGTCTGGATCCTCGGCGCCACTGGGCGCGTCGGGCGCGCCGTGGCCGGGCGCCTGGCAGCGCGCGGGGTGGCGCCGGTGCTCGTCGGACGCGATCACGACCGTCTCGCCGAGGCCGCCGCGGACCTCGTCCCGGTCGCGGACACGCGGATGGTCGTGGCCGGCACGGCCGAACGGATCGCCGCCGAGATCGCGCGGCAGCGGCCGGGCGTCGTCGTCAACACGATCGGCGATTACGCCGCGACGGCGCCGCTCGTCGCCCGCGCCTGCATGCCGGGCGGCCACTACGTCGACCTGGCCAACGATCTGGCCGCCATGGACGGGCTCTTCGCGTTGCACCAGGAGGCCGCCGACGCGGGAAGCACGCTCGTCACGGGCGCCGGTTTCGGCGTGCTGGCGACGGAGGCGGTCGTGGCGAAGCTGTGCGAGGGCCGCCCGGCGCCGCGCCGCGTGCGCGTGGACGCCGTCGCCTCGGTGGCCAACGAGGGCGGCACGATGGGCGCCGCGCTCGCCGCGTCCGTCGTCGACGTGTTCACCACCGGCGGCCGCCGCTACGAGGGCGGCCGGCTCGTGCGGACCCGGCTCGCGGCGAACCCGCGGCAGCTGACCCTGCCCGACGGCGAGAGCGCCGGTTCGGCGGAGACGCCCTCGGGTGAGCTGCGGGCCGCCCGTGCCGCCTCCGGGGCACCGTCGGTGGCGGCAACCTCCGCGCTCGCGCCGACCGGTGCCGCCGTGCGGGCCGTGCTCCCGCTCGCCGGGGTGCTGCTGTCCGTCCCGGCGATCCGGCGTCTCGCTGCCGCTCGGCTCGCCGGCATCAAGGTCAAGAGCTCGCCGCGCCCGCGGGCGCACTCCTGGGGGCACGCGGTCGTCGAATGGCCCGACGGCACCGGCCGCGAGGGCTGGCTGCGCGCGGGCGACGGCATGGACTACACCGCGGACGTCGCGACCGAGACCGCCGCGCGGCTCGCGCGTGGCGAGGGCAGGCCGGGTGTCCACACACCGGCGGCGGCGCTCGGCGCGGACCTCGCGGTGGCGGCCGGCGGCACCTTCGTCCTCGATTGAACAGCGCGGTGGGCCCGCTCCCGGGCAGGGAGCGGGCCCACCGCGTTCACCCTCGGGCTCAGCCGGCGAGGATCTCGCGGGCCAGCTGTGCGGTCTCGGTCGGCGTCTTGCCGACCTTGACGCCCGCGGCCTCCAGGGCCTCCTTCTTCGCGGCGGCCGTGCCGGAGGAGCCGGAGACGATGGCGCCCGCGTGGCCCATGGTCTTGCCCTCGGGCGCGGTGAAGCCCGCCACGTAGCCGACGACCGGCTTGGAGACGTGGGCCTTGATGTAGTCGGCCGCGCGCTCCTCGGCGTCGCCACCGATCTCGCCGATCATGACGATCAGGTCGGTCTCGGGGTCGGCCTCGAACGCCTTGAGGGCGTCGATGTGCGTGGTGCCGATGACCGGGTCGCCACCGATGCCGACGGCGGACGAGAAGCCGATGTCGCGCAGCTCGTACATCATCTGGTACGTCAGCGTGCCGGACTTCGAGACGAGGCCGATGCGGCCCGGCTTGGTGATGTCGCCGGGGATGATGCCCGCGTTGGACTGGCCGGGCGTGATCAGGCCGGGGCAGTTCGGGCCGATGATGCGGGTCTTGTTGCCCTTGCTCGACGCGTACGCCCAGAAGGCGGCCGAGTCGTGCACGGCGATGCCCTCGGTGATGACGATGGCGAGACCGATCTCCGCGTCGATCGCCTCGACGACGGCGGCCTTCGCGAAGGCCGGCGGCACGAAGACGACGCTGACGTCGGCGCCCGTCTCCTTCATCGCGTCGGCGACCGTGCCGAAGACCGGTACGGACGTTCCGTCGAAGTCCACGGACGTGCCGGCCTTGCGCGGGTTCACGCCGCCGACGATGTTGGTGCCGTCGGCGAGCATGAGCTTGGTGTGCTTCATGCCGGTCGAGCCGGTCATGCCCTGGACGATGACCTTGCTTTCCTTGTTCAGGAAGATAGCCATGGTGTGGTTTTCCCTCGTCCTTTTCTTACTTGGCCGCGGCCAGCTCGGCGGCCTTGTCGGCCGCGCCGTCCATGGTGTCCACACGCTGCACGAGCGGGTGGTTGGCGTCGGAGAGGATCTTGCGACCCAGCTCCGCGTTGTTGCCGTCGAGGCGCACGACCAGCGGCTTCGTCACGTTCTCACCCTTGGACTTCAGCAGCTCAAGGGCCTGCACGATGCCGTTGGCGACCTCGTCGCAGGCGGTGATGCCGCCGAAGACGTTGACGAACACGGAGCGGACGTCCGGGTCGCCGAGGATGATCTCCAGGCCGTTCGCCATCACCTGGGCGGAGGCGCCGCCGCCGATGTCGAGGAAGTTGGCCGGCTTCACGCCGCCGTGCTTCTCGCCGGCGTACGCGACGACGTCGAGCGTCGACATGACCAGGCCCGCGCCGTTGCCGATGATGCCGACCTGGCCGTCGAGCTTGACGTAGTTGAGGTTCTTGGCCTTGGCCGCGGCCTCAAGGGGATTCGCGGCGGCCTTGTCCTCAAGGGCCTCGTGCTCGGGCTGGCGGAAGTCCGCGTTCGCGTCGAGGGAGACCTTGCCGTCCAGCGCGATGATCTTGCCGTCACCGGACTTGACCAGCGGGTTCACCTCGACGAGCAGGGCGTCTTCCTTGATGAAGACGGTCCACAGCTTCTGCAGGGCCTCGGCGATCTGGTCGGCGACGTCGGCCGGGAACTTCGCGGCCTCCACGATCTCCCGCGCCTTCTCGGGCGTGCAGCCCTCGTTGGCGTCGACGGGGATGCGGGCCAGGGCCTCGGGGTGCTCCTCGGCGACGACCTCGATCTCCATGCCGCCCTGGACGGACGCCATGGCGAGGAAGGTGCGGTTGGTGCGGTCGAGCAGGAAGGAGACGTAGTACTCCTCGGCGATGTCGGCGGTCTGCGCCAGCATCACCTTGTGGACCGTGTGGCCCTTGATGTCCATGCCCAGAATCTGGCCGGCCTTCGCCACGGCGTCCGCCGGGTCGGAGGCCAGCTTGACGCCACCGGCCTTGCCGCGGCCGCCGACCTTGACCTGGGCCTTGACGACGGCCTTGCCGCCGAGGCGCTCGGTCACATCGCGGGCCGCCTCAGGCGTGTCGATGACTTCACCGGCCAGCACCGGTACACCGTGCTTGGCGAAGAGGTCCCTCGCCTGGTACTCGAACAGGTCCACGCGTGTCCGTCCCTTGTCTCTTCTCGAAACCGCAGCCTGTGATCGCGGGTTGCGATGATCTGCTAGTGATCTGCGTGGGCGTGCCGCGAAGGGCAACGTGACTGCGCTGTCACTGAGGGAGGCGTACACGGGGTCCGGAACGCGGCATGTCCGCCTGGCAGGTTATCGCCGTGAACGGGCGCTCCCTAAATCGCGGGTCACAGATGAGCGGTGATACCTGTCACAGAGCGCTCCTGCGGGCCGCGCGCCGCGTCACCTCGTCTCACCGGCCCGGCACCGCCGGCCGCACGTCGTCGGGCACCGGTATCGGACGTTTCTCCACGGCCGCGGCCATCACCTCGGGGAACAGGTCGGGCGTGCAGGCGAACGCCGGGGCACCCAGCGCGGCGAGCGCCGCCGCGTGCTCGCGGTCGTAGGCGGGAGCGCCCTCGTCGGACAGCGCGAGCAGCGCCACGAACTGGACCCCGGACGCCTTCATCGCCGCGACCCGCTTCAGCATCCCGTCCCGTATGCCTCCCTCGTACAGGTCGCTGATGAGGACGACGACGGTGTCCGCGGGGCGGGTGATGCGCGACTGGCAGTAGGCGAGCGCGCGGTTGATGTCCGTGCCGCCGCCGAGCTGGGTGCCGAACAGGACGTCGACCGGGTCGTCCAGCTGCTCGGTGAGGTCGACGACTGCGGTGTCGAAGACGACGAGACGGGTGGACAGGGACCGCATCGAGGCCAGGACGGCCCCGAAGACGGACGCGTAGACGACGGACGCCGCCATGGACCCGGACTGGTCGATGCAGAGGACGACCTCCTTCTTCACGGACTGGCCCGCCCTGCCGTATCCGACGAGCCGCTCGGGCACGACCGTCCCGAACTCGGGCAGGTAGTTCTTGAGGTTGGCCCGGATCGTGCGGTCCCAGTCGATGTCGCGGTGGCGGGGGCGGCTGACGCGCGCCGAGCGGTCGAGGGCGCCGCCGACCGTGGCGCGGGTGCGGGTGGCGAGGCGCTTCTCGATGTCCTCGACCACCTTGCGCACGACGGCGCGCGCCGTCTCCCTCGTGGTCTCCGGCATGGCCTTGGTCAGCGAGAGCAGCGTGCCGACGAGGTGGACGTCGGCCTCGACGGCCTCCAGCATCTCGGGTTCGAGCAGCAGCGCGGAAAGGCCGAGCCGGTCGATGGCGTCGCGCTGCATGAGCTGGACGACGGTGCTCGGGAAGTACGTGCGGATGTCGCCGAGCCAGCGGGCGACGGACGGCGCGGAGGCCCCGAGCCCCGCTGACCGCCCGCCGCGCGCGGGGCGTGCGCCGCCGCCTCCACCCCCGTAGAGGGCGGCGAGCGCACCGTCCATGGCGGCGTCCCTGCCGCTGAGCCCGCAGCCGGTGCCGTCGGCCTCGCCGCCGAGCACCATCCGCCACCGCCGCAGCCGCTCCTGTGCTGGCGCCGCTCCGGACGCCTCCTCGTGCGGGACTGCGCTGTCGCTGCGATCGGTCATGAGGTCTCCCCGGTGAGGCGGTTGCGGGACAGGGGCGCGGACACCCGGGGCTGCGCGGCCACGGGAGCCTCGCCTCCGAGCAGGAGGGTGAGCAGCGGGACGACCGCGTCCGCGCGCCCCTCGTCCATGAGGGGCGCGAAGCCGGGCACGGTGGTCTCCACCGCCGGGCGCGCTCCCCCGCCGGGGCCGCGCCGTGCCAGCTCGCCGAGCGTGCGGCGCACGCCCGGCTCGTACGCGGAGAACGTGCGGCGCAGCAGCGGCAGTACGTCCCCGAACGCGGCGGCGGGTATGTCCGTCAGCCAGGCGTCGACCAGCGACAGCAGGTGCTCGTCGTGGACGAGCAGCATGCCGCCGCCGGACGTGCCGCCGACGAAGCCCTCGATCCACGCCGCCGCGTCCGCCGGAGGCGTGCCGGGCGAGAGCGCGAGGCCCATCAGGCGTGCGGCCTCGCCGTCCGCGAGGCGGCCGCCGTCCAGCAGGAGGCGGGCGGCGCGGCCCCGTACGACGCCCGGCACGCCCTCGCGCCGGGCGAGCTTGGCCAGTACGGCGGCCCAGCGGCCGGGCAGACCGTCTTCGCCGTCCCCGGCGGGCGGGAGCAGGCCGATCGCGGTGTGCACCGCGTCGACGTGCCCGCGCATGGCCTCGGCGCCGTCGGCGTCGAGCCCGGCGCAGGCCGGCGGGAGCCCGACGCAGACACGCTCGGCGAGCGCACGCGCCACCTCGCCGAGGGCCGCCGTGTCCGTGCCGCGCACGTCCCCGTACCGCAGTGAACGGGCCAGCGCGGGGAGTGCCGCGGCGAGATGGCCGACGTCCGCGTCGAGCGCGGCCCGGTCCGCGAGGGCACGCATGACGACGGGCAGCGCATCGGGCAGGGCGGCGAGCAGGCACTTCTCCGCCAGCCCGGTGACTTCCGCGAGCGCGGTGGCGGAGACGGCCGCCGACTCGGCGCGCGCGGTGGCGGCCGCGAGGACCGTCGTCCCCCAGATGCCGGCCTCGGCGACGCGGACGTGCAGCTCGGGCTCCCAGCACAGCCGCCAGCTCTCGCGGAACGTCCCGGTGCTGTTCCGCCCGGCCGTCGGCTCGCCCCAGCCGATGCCCAGCAGCGCGAGCCGGTGCAGCAGCGTGGAGCGCGCCGCGTCGTTCTCCTTGCGCAGGTCCAGGTCGAGGTCGCGCTCCAGTGCCTCGGGCTTGAGCCGCAGGGAGCGCTGCCGGCGCGCCAGGTCGCGCTGGAGCGGCACGGCCGGGGCGTCCTGCGGCACCTCGCCGAGCGCGTCCCCGACGATCAGCCGGTCGGTGATCAGCGCGAGGGGGACGTCGGACCCCTCGCACATCACGGCCCTGACCGCGTCGACCGTCTCCGTGAGGCCGGCCAGCGGGCGGCCGCGCATCGCGGCGAGCGACTCGGCGAGCCGCACCGCCTCGATGACGTGAGCGGACGAGACGGTCCTGTCCTCCTGCCTGAGCAGGCCCGCGACCTTCGTCAGCCATCGCTCCACGGGGCGGTCGGGTGCCTCGAAGAGGTGCCCGTACCAGCCCGGGGAGTCGATCCCCGCGCCGTAGCCGCTGCCGCGGGCCAGCCGCCGGTGCGTCCAGGGCACCCATGTCATCTCGACCTTGGCCTTGGGCACTCCCTTGAGCAGCGCCTTGTCGGCGGCCACCGTCGCCTTGCGCGCCAGAGCGGGCACGTGCCAGGCGCCGCAGACCACGGCGACACCGCCGCCGTCCGCGAATTCGCCGAACTCCTTGCACGCGGCGCGCAGCCGCAGCCGCATATGGGCCTCGCGTACGAGATCGCGCCGGTGCCCGCCGTCCCCGTAGCGCTCGCGCAGCGCCGTCATGGCCTCGGCCACCTCGGCGAACGGCGCCAGCGGGTCCTCCGCGCGGCCGCGGTGCTCGACCGCGTCCTCCCACCAGCGCTCGGGGTCGTCGTAACCGGCGGCCTGAGCGAGTACGGCGATGGGGTCGACACGAAGCCCTTCGGCCGCTGCCCCGTCCGACGTCCCGTCCTTCTTCTCCTCCTGCGCCGCCATCGCCAGGGAGTGCGCGGCGGGCAGGTCGATGAAGCGGACGGGGACGCCGTGTCCGAGCGCCCAGCGGATGGCCACCCACTCGGGCGAGAACGCGGCGAGCGGCCAGAAGGCGGCCTGCCCCGGGTCGTCCACCGCGTGCGCGAGGAGGGCGACGGGCGGCCTCATCGACTCCTGGGCGGCGAGCGCCACCAGTGCGTCGCCCTCGGGCGGGCCCTCGATGAGCACCGCGCCCGGGCCCGCCGCGTCCAGCGCCGCGCGTACCCCGCGTGCGGACCCGGGGCCGTGGTGCCGCACGCCGAGGAGCAGCGGCCCGCGTACGGCAGCCGCCGTCGCGTCGCGTTCCGCCACGGCGGGGGACGTGGTCACGCGCTCACCTCGCGGCAGGCACGGTAGAAGTCCTTCCACCCGTCGCGCTCACGGACCACGGTCTCCACGTACTCCTGCCACACGACCCGGTCGGCGGCGGGATCGCGGACCACGGCGCCGAGCACGCCCGCGGCGACATCGGCGGGCCGCAGCACGCCGTCGCCGAAGTGCGCGGCCAGCGCGAGTCCGTTGGTGACGACGGAGATGGCCTCGGCCGTGGACAGCGTGGCGGACGGCGACTTGAGCTTGGTGCGCCCGTCGGCCGTGCTGCCGCCGCGCAGCTCGCGGAAGACGGTGACCACGCGCCGTATCTCCGACATGCCGCCGCTCTCCACGGGCAGTCCCAGCGAACGGCCGATCTGGTCGACGCGGCGGGAGACGATGTCGACCTCGGCCTCCGGTGTCGCGGGCAGCGGAAGCACCACGGTGTTGAACCGCCTGCGCAGCGCGCTGGACAGCTCGTTGACCCCGCGGTCGCGGTCGTTGGCCGTCGCGATGAGGTTGAACCCCCGCACGGCCTGGACCTCCTCGCCCAGCTCGGGGATGGGCAGGGTCTTCTCGGACAGCGTCGTGATGAGCGAGTCCTGCACGTCGGCCGGGATGCGCGTGAGCTCCTCCACCCTGGCCGTGAGCCCCTCCGACATGGCCCGCATGACGGGGCTCGGCACGAGCGCCGCGCGGGTCGGGCCGTGCGCGAGCAGCTGCGCGTAGTTCCACCCGTAGCGGATGGCCTCCTCGGGCGTGCCCGCAGTGCCCTGCACGAGCAGGGTGGAGTCACCGCTGACGGCGGCGGCGAGATGCTCGGACACCCAGGTCTTGGCCGTGCCCGGCACTCCGAGGAGCAGCAGCGCCCGGTCGGTCGCGAGCGTCGTGACGGCGACCTCGACGATACGGCGCGGGCCCACGTACTTCGGCGAGATCACCGTGCCGTCGGGGAGCGTGCCGCCGAGCAGATAGAGGGAGACTGCCCAGGGTGAGAGCCGCCAGCGCTCGGGCCTCGGCCGGTCGTCCTGCGCGGCGAGCGCCGCGAGTTCGGCCGCGAACGCGTCCTCGGCGTGGGGCCGCAGGACAGCCTCGGCGGGCTTCGCCGCGGCTTCGGGCAGGGTGTGGGACACGGTCATGACTCCCCCTCCAGATCGGTCGACCGGATGTGGTGACCACGGTGCACCATGCCACTGACAATCAGGCGTCTGTGCAGGTCAGAGCAGTCGCAAGGGTGATTGTCAGTGGCCCGGCCTACCGTCGTGGGCATGATTGATCCGGAGGTGCGCTGGACGGCGGAGCAGGTGCTCGCGCTGGCTCCTGACGATGCGTCACGCAAGGCCGGCGGCAAGCTCGGCCTTGCGGGACCGTGGTCGGATACGGGCGCGGGCGCGGCGGGTGCCGTGTGGGGGTTGTGCAAGGGGAGCGGCGGCAAGCCGTACCGGACGGTGGTCGACACGGCGGGCCCGGCCTACAAGTGCAGTTGCCCGAGCCGGAAGTTCCCGTGCAAGCACGCGCTGGGGCTGCTGCTCCTGTGGGCGTCCGGCGGGGCCGCGCTCCCCGCCGGCGGTGAGCCGCCCGGCTGGGCCGGTGAGTGGCTGGCCGCGCGGGAAAAGCGGGCGGCCCGCGAGAAGTCGGCCGCAGCCGGCGCGGGAGCAGCGGGTGCGGCCGCGGGATCGGCGAAGGCCGCGGACCCTGAGGCGGCCCGGCGCAGGGCGGAGCGCCGGGCGGTGCGGATATCGGCGGGCGTGGGCGAGTTGGAGCAGCGCCTCGCCGACCTGCTGCGGGGCGGCACCGCGGGCGCGGAGCAGCAGGGCTACGGCCTGTGGGAGGAGACGGCGGCCCGCATGGTCGACGCGCAGGCGCCCGGCCTGGCGTCACGCGCGCGGGAGTTGGGCGCGATACCGAGGTCGGGCCCCGGCTGGCCCGGCAGGCTGCTCGAAGAGGCGGCGCTGCTGCATCTGCTGGACCGCGCCTGGCTCGGCGTGGAGGCGCTGCCTGAGGCGTTGGCGGCGACGGTACGCACGCGCGTCGGCCTGCCGTCGGCACCCGCCGGGGAGCAGATCAGGGACACCTGGTCGGTTCTCGCCCAGTACGACACGTCCGACGGCAAGCTGACGACCCGCCGTATCTGGCTGCATGGCCGTGCGACCGGCAGGTTCGCGCTCCTGCTGGCCTTCGGCGCCGCGGGCCGCTCCCCCGAACTGGCGCTGCCGCTTGGCCTCGCGGTGGACGCCCGGATATCGCCGCATGCGGGGGCGGCGCAGCTGCGGGCCTCCTGGGGCGAGCAGTTCGGCACCCCGGAGCCGATGGGCGCCCCACCGCGGGGCGCCGGTGTGGCGTCGGCGGTGGCGGCGTACGGGTCGGCCCTTCGGGACGATCCGTGGCTCGACGCGTGGCCGGCGGTGCTGAGCGGCGTCGTGCCCGTGCGCGGGTCCGAGGGGGCGGGCTGGCGGCTGGTGGACGCGTCGGAGGGGACGGCGCTGCCGCTGACGGAAGGGGCGGTGGAGCGGCCGGGGCTGTGGAAGCTGGTCGCACTGGCGGGTGGGCGGCCGGTGACGGTGTTCGGCGAGTGCGGGCACCGCGGCTTCGAGCCGCTGGCCGCCTGGTCGCCGGAGGCGGCGGCGATGGTGGCGCTGGTCTGACGGGCGCCCGCGGGCAGGGGGTCCGGGCATGTGACGGCAGAGCAGAAACGGCTGGGGGAACGAAGAAGATGACGACGATGACGCAGAGCACGAGCGCGCCCGCCGCAGCGGTGTCGGAGGCCGCCACAACGACCCGGGCGGAAGGCGGCGAACAGGCGGCGGCACGCTGGAAGGACCTGGTCACGTCGGCGCTGCTGGGCACCGACCGGCGGATGCCACCCGTCGGGGCTCTCTCCCCGGGCGTGGACGAACCGACGGCCCTGCTCGACGCGGCGGCCCTGCACACCGTCCGGCGCAGGGCGGGGCTCGTGCCGGGGCCCGTGGAGGGAGAGTTGCCGGAGCCCGCCCCGCTCGACGGGCGTCCCGCGCTGCCCGAGGCGGCCGCGCACAGGCTCACCCTGCTGCTCGCGGACAGGGCGGCGCCGTCCGCGGGTCCGAACCGGCGCGGTACGGCGCCGGATCTGGCGGAACTGCTGCCGCAGT
The DNA here is from genome assembly GCF_000721265.1 of Streptomyces sp. NRRL F-5126. Lineage (GTDB taxonomy): Bacteria > Actinomycetota > Actinomycetes > Streptomycetales > Streptomycetaceae > Streptomyces. The sequence continues at coordinate 410,150 of NZ_JOFZ01000006.1, forward strand.
GGCTGGCCGCGGCGAACGCGCGTGGCTACGCGGCGCCCGCCGCCGCGCTGCCCGCACTGCTCGACGCGGCGCGGGCGCGTACCGATCTGCGACCGCAGGCGCTGGCGTTCGCGGGGGCACGCGGGCTGTGGCTCGCGCGGTGGAACGCGGACTGGAAGTTCGCGCTGCGGGGCGGCGCGGGCAGCGCGGCCCTGCCCGACCTGGCCGACGAGTCCGCGGTGGGGCGCCTGTGGGACGAAGGTCTGTTCGCCGAGCGGGTGGCACTGCTGTCGGCGCTCCGCGCACGGGACGGTGCCCGGGGGCGCGCCCTGCTGGAGTCGACCTGGGCGACGGAGCGTGCGGAGGACAGGCTGATGTTCCTCGACACGCTGCGCACCGGCCTGCACGACGAGGACGAGCCGCTCCTGGAGGCGTCGCTGTCCGACCGCAGCCGCAACGTCCGCTCCACGGCGGCCGAGCTGCTGTCCGGGCTGCCGCGCTCGGCTCTCGCGGCCCGGATGGCGGACCGGGCCACGACCTGCGTCGCGCTCGACCGGCTGGCGGCGCGGCCGTCGATCGCGGTGGAGGCCCCGTACGCGTGCGACGCGGACATGCGCAGGGACGGCGTGACGGCGACACCGCCCACGGGCAGGGGCGAGCGGTCGTGGTGGCTGAGCCAGCTGGTGGAGGCGGCGCCGCTCGGCGTGTGGCCGGCGCGCCTCGGGGGACGCACACCCGCCGAGATCGTCGCCCTGCCCGTGGGCGACGACTGGCGCGACGACCTGCACGCGGCGTGGTGCAGGGCCGCGATCACCCAGCGGGACGCGGACTGGGCGCGTGCCCTGTCGGACGGCGCGACGCTGTCCGACCGCGCGCGCCTGCTCGCGGTCCTGCCGGGCGACGAACGGGCGGCCCGGGTCGCGTCGTTCGTGGCCTCGGACGGCCTGTCGGAGGCGTTCCAGCTGCTGGCGGTGTGCGCGGTGCCGTGGGCGGAGCCGCTGGGGGGCGCAGTGGTCGACGCGCTGGACATCGCGCGGGACGCGGGCAGCTACCCCTGGAGCTTCAGCGGCGTGATGGGCCTGGCGGAACGCTGCCTGGCCCCCGAGGCGGCGGACCGCCTCGACCTCCTGACGGCAACGCCGGCGGAGGGCGAGGACGCGTCGCCGGGGGCGGGCGGCTACTGGTCGGAAGCGTTCAGAAGACTCGTGGCGACGCTACGGCTCCGCGCGCTGATACACGAAGAGCTTGCGGGATAGCCCGTCCGGCCCGGGTTGCGGCCCCGTCACAGCACTGCGCCGCCACGGGCGCAGGAGCCCACGCCCGACGGCGGGCGACGCCCGCGCGTGCGGGCCCTCATGCGGGAATGCGCGCGCGATCGCGCGACTCCCGCACGGCCACCGGCCGCTGCCGTCCGGGCGGCCGCAAGCCTGCCGCCGGAGCGCGGCGCGGAAATCGCGCGGCACAACCCCCACCGGGGCCAAGGCCCCGCGCCGAGGCGGCAGGCCGCCGGGTACCGCCGTCCTGGGCGGCCGCAACCCAGCCGCCCCAGCGCGCGGCCCGTGGCGTTCCCGCCACGGCGCGGGCACCGCGCAAGCGGTCGTCCCAGCCCGGGGCCCGCCCTGCCCGCAGGGCCATCGGGTACGCCGTCCGGCAGGCGGGAACCCAGCCGCCGCAGCGCGGCGCGGCGACGGTGCGCGGGCGTTGCTTTCGCCCGGCACGAGCGGCACTGGGCCGCAGGCGGCGGGCGCAGAGCGCCCACCGGGGTGAGGGAATCGGCCACCGGCGCGCGGCCCGCTGACCGGGCGGCACAGCGGCTACCGGAACCGGGTCTTCACGCTGACCGGGCCGCCGAACGCGGGGGCACCAGGCCCCCGGCCGCAGGGCCGTCGGGTGCAGCCGTGTGGCCGGCCGGGCGCGGCCTCGGCCCGGCGTGGGCCAAGCGCCGACGGACGGCACGCCCGGCGGCGCGGCACGCCCGGCGGCGCGGCACGCCCGGCGGCGCGGCACGCCCGGCGGCGCGGCACGCCCGGCGGCGCGGCTCCCCCGGCGGCGCGGCACGCCCGGCGGCGCGGCTCCCCCGGCGGCGCGGCTCCCCCGGCGGCGCGGCTCCCCCGGCGGCGCGGCTCCCCCGGCGGCGCGGCTCCCCCGGCGGCGCGGCTCCCCCCGCGGCCCCGGTCCCGCAGCAGCTCGATGACCTTCGCGAACAGGGTGTTGTGCGCCCCGGAAAGGATCGAGAGCCCGATGGCGTCCGCGTCCTCCTGGATCGCCGTGTCGACGATCTGCTCCGGCGTCTGGTGCAGCCCCGTGTAGATGACCTCCATGCCCGCGTCACGCAGGGCGCGTGCGATGACCTTCGCGCCACGGTCGTGGCCGTCGAGGCCCGGCTTCGCGACCACCACGCGGATCGGACCGGTCACACCCATCACTGCCTCCACTCACGACACCACCACGGTCCAACGGACCAAGTGAACGAACGTTATCCACAGCATCTCTCAGGTCGCCATTTCGCGGCGCCATGCATGGGCCAAATCACATGGCCCATTTCGAACATCACCTCGACCGATCGCCCGGCACCTGGCAAAAGTCAGGTGATTGCCCGTTTTCGCAATCGCCGAACCCCGCGGAAGATTGTCGCCGTCACCTACCGCCGGGTACAGTCGCCGCCACTGCTGTCGAGGCGAGAGAGAAGTTGGTGAACGACCAGCACGCCCAAGCCGGCTACGCCGCTTACGAGACGGATCCCCTCTTCGGCGCTCTCCCCGACGGCTACGACGCGCACACGTACACCGACCAGTCCCAGCAGTACGGCGCCGGCGAGTACGGCGACGCGCGGTACGCGGACCAGCAGCACGCCTACGCGGCCCCCTGGGCCGGCCAGTACGCCGACTACCCGTACGCGTACGGCCACGACCAGGCGGGCCCCGTCGGCGGCGGCTACGACGCCCAGGACGCCTGGGGCTACCACGAGGCGCCGACCGCCTACCAGCCGCCGATCGCGACCCCCGGCTACGAGCCCACGATGCAGTGGGCCGTCCCGCCCCAGGACGCCGCCTGGTATGCCTCCCAGGAGACCCTCGTCGCCGAGATGGCGCCTCCTCCGGAGCCGGACGTGCCGAACACGCCGAACATGCCGGACGTGCAGGAGGAGCCAGGCGTGCGGGAGGCGCGGTACCCGGCGGCGTCGCCCGAGGTGCCCGCACCGGAACCCGCGCCGCGCGCCGCCGCCCGCCGCGCGGCCCCGCCCCGCCCCCGCAGCCGCCGCCGCGCGCCCGCCAAGCGCTCCACGCTGTTCACGATCGCCGTGCCGTCCGCCTGCGTGATGGGCGTCGCCGGGATCGCCGCCGCGTCCGTCACGGCCATCGGCGGCGGCGACGGCAAGCAGGACGACACGGCCGGCACGGCCGCCGACCCGGCCGACGTCAAGCCGATCGCCGCGAACAACAAGCTGGACACGCAATTGGCGGCGCTGAACGCGGACGCGAGGGACTTCGGCGACCGGGCCGGCCGCACCCAGGAGCGCATCGACCTCAAGGCGCGTCAGGCGGCGGCGAAGAAGAAGCGCGAAGAGGAGGCGGCCCGCAAGGAGGCCGCCAGGCCCAAGTACGTGCTGCCCGTCAAGCGGCGCGGGTTGAGCGCCTACTTCGGCCAGGCCGGCGTCAACTGGATGTCCGTGCACACGGGCATCGACTTCCCCGTCATGACCGGCACCCCGGTGATGGCCGCCACGGACGGCACCGTCCGCACGCAGTGGAACAGCAGCTACGGCAACATGGCCATCGTCACCGCGCCCGACGGCACGCAGACGTGGTACTGCCACCTCAGTTCCACACGGGTGCGCTCCGGTTCGGTGAAGGCCGGCGACGTCATCGCGTACTCGGGAAACACGGGCAACACCACGGGACCGCACCTCCACTTCGAGGTACGCCCGCACGGCGGCGCCGCCGTCGACCCGCTGCCGTGGCTGCGCGGCCACGGCCTCGACCCGACGTAACGTCGCCTCCGGCCTGCCGCTCACTCACTCCGCGTCGAGCTGGTGGTCCGCCCAGACGTAGCTCTCCGGCAGCAGTTCGGCGACGGGGACGGCGCGCAGGCGGTCACCCGCGCCGACGATGACCTTGAGCGCCGGGAAGTAGTCGAGGAGTACCTGTCGGCAACGCCCGCACGGCGGGACGACCCCGCGTTCACGGTCGCCCACGGCGACGATCGTGTCCAGCTCGTACACGCCCTGCCCGGCTGCCGCACCGATGAGAACCAGCTCGGCGCACGGCCCTCCCGTGAAGTGGTAAGCGTTCACGGCGGTGACGATCCGGCCGTCGGCGGCACGTGCCGCTGCCGCCATGGTGTGGTTGTCACCCCGGCACCGCGTACGGGCGACGTGCGCCGCCGCCTCGATCAGCTCCTGGTCGACGGACTGGGCATGCGTGGCCATCGTGTCCCCCTCATGTTCCTCATGTTCCTTCGGGTAGGGCAGCCGTTTACAGCTTCTCGACCGGCGCGTACCGCAGCAGCAGCCGCTTCGGCTTCGGGTCGCCGAAGTCGATCTCCGCCTGCGCCTCCGAGCCGGAGCCCGACACCGCGACGACGGTGCCGAGGCCGAACTTGTCGTGCGTGACGCGGTCGCCGACTTCGAGCTTGATCACCGGTCGGTCGGTGATCTGCCCCTTGGGCCGCGACCTCAGCCCGCGACCGCCGCCGCCGGACAGCGGCGAGAACGAGCTCCCGCCTCCGGACGAGGCCGATACCGGACCGGCCGGGGCCTGGGCGCCCGTCCGCTTCCAGTCGAGGTGCTGTACCGGGATCTCCTCAAGGAACCGCGACGGCGGGTTGTAGGACGGCTGGCCCCAGGCGCTGCGCATGGAGGACCGCGTGAGGTACAGCCGCTCGCGGGCGCGCGTGATGCCCACGTAGGCGAGGCGGCGCTCCTCCTCCAGTTCCTTCGTCTCGCCTAGGGCCCGCATGTGCGGGAAGACGCCGTCTTCCATGCCCGTCAGGAAGACGACGGGGAACTCGAGGCCCTTGGCCGTGTGCAGCGTCATCAGCGTGATGACGCCGGAGCCCTCCTCGTCCTCGTCGGGGATCTGGTCGGAGTCGGCGACCAGCGCGACCTGTTCGAGGAACTCCGCCAGCTTGCCGCTGCCCCCGGCCGCGGGGGCCTCGCCGCCGGCCGCGGGGCCCTCGCCGCCCTCCGGCGCAGGAGCCTCACCCTCCGCCGCGACGGGCGCACCTGCGGCCGCCTCGCCACCCGCACCCGCGGCAGCCGCGTCGCCGGCCGGCGCGGCCTGAGCCGCCTGCTCGCGCGCCTGCTCGAACTCCAGCGCGACCGACGCGAGTTCTTGCAGGTTCTCGATGCGCGTCTCGTCCTGCGGGTCCGTCGACGACTGCAACTCGGCCAGGTACCCCGTACGTTCGAGGATCGCCTCCAGCACCGTCGCGGGCCCCGCGCCGCCCTCGACGACCGTCCGCAGGTCGTCCATCAGCGCGTTGAACCGCCGGACCGCGTTCGCCGAGCGTGCCGCCATGCCGTACGCCTCGTCCACCCGCGCGAGCGCCTGCGCGAACGTGATGCGCTCGCGCTGCGCCAGCGCGTCGATCATCGCCTCGGCGCGGTCGCCGATGCCGCGCTTCGGCACGTTGAGGATCCGGCGCAGTGGGACGCTGTCCTCGGGGTTCGCGAGGACGCGCAGGTACGCCAGCACGTCGCGTACCTCTTTGCGCTCGTAGAAGCGCACGCCGCCGACCACCCGGTAGGGCAGGCCCACCCGGATGAAGATCTCCTCGAAGACACGCGACTGCGCGTTGGTCCGGTAGAAGATCGCGACGTCGCCCGCCTTGGCGTCGCCCGCGTCGATCAGGCGGTCGACCTCGTCCGCGACGAACTGGGCCTCGTCGTGCTCGGTGTCCGCGACGTAGCCGGTGATCTGCGCGCCCGTGCCCGCCTTCGTCCACAGGTTCTTGGGCATGCGGCCCGCGTTGCGCTCGATGACGGCGTTGGCCGCGCTGAGGATCGTCTGCGTGGAGCGGTAGTTCTGTTCGAGCAGGATCGTCGTCGCGTCCGGGTAGTCCTCCTCGAACTGGAGGATGTTGCGGATCGTGGCGCCGCGGAACGCGTAGATCGACTGGTCCGCGTCACCGACGACGCACAGCTCGGCCGGGTCGTGCGCCTCGCCCGTGGACGCGTCGACGCCGGACGGGCCGACAAGCTCCCGCACGAGCGTGTACTGGGCGATGTTGGTGTCCTGGTACTCATCGACCAGGACGTGCCGGAACCGGCGCCTGTAGTGCTCGGCGACATCGGGGAACGCCTGCAGCAGGTGCACGGCCGTCATGATGATGTCGTCGAAGTCCAGCGCGTTGGCCTCGCGCAGCCGCGCCTGGTACATCCGGTACGCCTCGGCGAGCGTCTTCTCAAAACCTCCCCCAGACTCCGTCTGGGAGGTGCCCCCAGCGGCCTGGCCCGCGAAGGTCTCCTCGTCGATGAGCTCGTTCTTGAGGTTGGAGACCTTGGCCGAGAACGACTTCGGCGGGTACCGCTTCGGGTCCAGCTCCAGGTCGCGGCAGACGAGCGCCATGAGCCGCTTGGAGTCGGCGGCGTCGTAGATCGAGAACGACGACGTGAAGCCGAGCCTCTTCGACTCACGCCGCAGGATCCGCACGCACGCGCTGTGGAACGTCATCACCCACATGGCCCCGGCGCGCGGGCCGACGAGCTGCTCGACGCGCTCCTTCATCTCGCCGGCGGCCTTGTTGGTGAACGTGATGGCCAGTATCTGGCCGGGGTGCACGTTGCGCGTGGCCAGCAGGTGGGCGATCCGGTGCGTGAGGACGCGCGTCTTGCCGGATCCCGCGCCCGCGACGATGAGCAGCGGCGAGCCCGTATGCACGACGGCGGCGCGCTGCTCCTCGTTGAGCCCTTCGAGCAGCGCGGCGGGGTCCACGACGGTGCGCGGGGCGCCGTCGCGGTGGTAGGGATCCCTGGCCGCGGGCACGTGGAACGCTCCCTCGAAGAGGTCGTCGGGCACCTGCTCGGAAGCGGTGTCCTCGGGCGGCGGGGGCTCCTCGCCCGGGGGCTGGAGGTCCGCAAGGAAATTGTCGTCAAAGAGGCTGCTCATCGCTCTCCGAGTCTAGGGCGTCCCTCCGACAGCCCGCTGGGGGTCCGGCCGAGACGCCCCGCCCAGGCCTGGCCCCGCCCCTCCACGAGGTCACGAAAAAGTCTCGGGAATGTATCGGACCAATCGACCATCGACCTTCCCAGGGGCATCCGCTGCCGCTAGCGTGCTCCGTCAAGTGCTCGCCCCACCGTCAACGGTCGTCCCCTACGTCCCTCTGCCCGCGTCACGTCACTCTGACCACACCGGCGCACCCGACCCCTCGGAGCGCCTGGAAGGAGATGCCGCCGTGGCATCGCACCGCAAGTCGCGCAACCGCAGCATCGTCCGGGCCGGCTCCCCCGCCGTGGGGATCACGACGGCCGCGCTCGCCTCCGTCACGTTGCTCTCTGCGCAGACGGCCACCGCGGCGCCCACGAAGCCGCGCCCGTCGATCGAGGAGGTACGGGGACAGGTCGACGACCTGTACAGGCAGGCGGGCAGGGCGACCGAGGACTACGACCGCGCGAAGGAGACCACGGCCAAGCAGCGCAAGGCCCTGGACGCCATGCTCGACGACATCGCGCAGCGCGCGGAGGGCATGAACGACGCGCGGCGAAGACTGGGGATGTTCGCGGCGCAGCAGTACCGGCAGGGCGCGGTCACGCCCACCGAGGCGCTGATGTTCTCCAACAGCCCGCAGGCCTACTTCGAGCAGACACAGCTGATGGGCCGCCTGAGCGCCCGGCAGAACGCGGCGTTGGCCGACTTCCAGCACGCGCAGGCGGCCGCGGCGAAGAAGCGCACGGAGGCGACGAGGCAACTGTCGGCGCTGACGGCGTCGCAGGAGAAGCTGCGCACGAGCAAGCGCGACGTGCAGCGGAAACTGTCGGACGCGCGTGCGCTGCTGTCGAAGCTCACGGCGCAGGAGAAGGCGCGCCTCGCGGCCCTGGAGAAGAAGAAGGAGGCCGAGGCCCGCAAGAAGGCCCGGGCCCAGGCGGCCAAGGAGGCGCGCGAGGCGCAGGCCAAGGCGGCGGAGGCGAAGAAGCAGCAGGCGAGCGGCCAGTCCACGAAGGGGACGTCGTCCTCCGGCTCCGGCACGGGTACCACCGCCGGGAGCTCGGCGAAGGCCGACAAGGCGCTGGCGTTCGCACGCGCGCAGCTGGGCAAGCCGTACGTGTGGGGCGCCACGGGCCCCAGCTCGTACGACTGCTCCGGACTGACGCAGGCGGCCTGGCGGGCGGCCGGTGTGGACCTGCCGCGCACCACGTACGACCAGGTCAACGCGGGCACTCGCGTCTCGACCGACGATCTTCAACCCGGCGACCTGGTGTTCTTCTACTCGGACATCAGCCACGTCGGGATGTACATAGGCGGCGGCATGATGATCCACGCCCCGCACCCGGGCGCCGACGTCCGCAAGGAGTCGATCTACGTCATGCCGATCTACGGCGCGGTGCGCCCAGGCTGACAAGCACACGAGCCGACTGCGTGCACAGGGCCCACACGGCCACCGTCAGTCGCACGCCGAACAGAACCCGCCACGGAAGCGACAGGTCCCCTCAGGTCGCGTCAATTCCACGCTTTCCGTGCCCTGTTCGTGACCTGGACCCTTAGCGTCCTCCCATGCCAGCGCACCGAAAACCCAAGAAGCGCCCGCGACCGTCCCTCGCCACCCTGGTACTCGCGGGCGCCACCACCGCCGCGACCGCGGCCACCGCCTCCGGCGGCGCCGCTCAGGCCGAGCCGCGGCAGACGCCCGCCCAGGTCAAGGGCGAGGTGGACGCGCTGTACCGGCAGGCGGAGGCGGCGACGCAGAAGTACAACGGCACGAAGGCCGACGCGGAGTCGACCCGTTCCTCGCTGAACTCCCTGCGCGACGAGGCCGCGAGGACGACGGACCGGCTGAACACCGCGCGCGGCGCGCTCGGCGCCATCGCGTCGGCCCAGTACCGCTCGGGAGGTCTCGCCCCCGCCATGCGGCTCGCACTGTCCGGCGACCCGGAGACGTTCCTGGAGGACGCGTCCATCGCGGAGCGCGCGGGGTCGAGGAACGCGCAGGCGGTCCACCGGGTACGCGCGGCGCTGACGCACCTGGACCGGCTGCGTACCGAGTCGGGCGCCAAGCTCGCCGCGCTCACCGCACAGCAGGACCGGCTGGCGCGGCAGAAGTCCGAGGTCAACGGCAAGCTCGCCGACGCGAAGAGGCTGCTCGCGCGGCTCAGCGCGCAGCAGCGCGCCCGGTACGAGGCGGGCGGGTCGGCGGATGGCGCCCAGGGCAGCGTCACGACGCCGGCGCCGAACGCGCGCGCGGCCGCAGCCGTCGCGTACGCGCGCGGGGCGCTCGGCAAGCCGTACGTGTGGGGCGCGACGGGCCCGGACTCCTTCGACTGCTCGGGGCTCACGCAGGCCGCGTGGAAGGCGGCGGGCGTGTCGCTGCCGCGCACGACGTACACGCAGATCGGCGCGGGCCGACGCGTGCCGAAGTCCCAGCTGGAACCAGGTGACCTGGTGTTCTTCTACTCCGGTGTCAGCCATGTCGGCCTGTACATCGGCCACGGCGAGATGATCCACGCCCCGCACCCGGGCGCGCCTGTGCGGGTGGCCCCGATCGACGAGATGCCGTTCGCGGGCGCCACCCGACCGGCGTAACAGCGGGTGTCGCCCGCCCGCGGGCGGGTCACGATGGGCGCAGCCGAGCCGGCGACGCGACCGCGGGACGGGTCGCGGAGGCCGCGAGGAAGGGACGGACCTGCCGTGAGACGAGCCATCGCCGTCAGAGCGACCGGAATGTGCCTCGCCGCGGGCTCCCTCCTCGTGCTCGCCCCGATGCGGGTCCCGCCCGACGGCTGCGGCGACCTTGCGTCCGGCCGCCTGTGCATCGAGGGCCCGATCGGCGCCGCGGGCACATTCACCACGCGCTACATCCGCAACGACGGACGCCACGAGACGCGCGTACGCCTGGGCTACCAGCGCAGGGACGCGCGGCTGACGGCGTTCGCGGACTGGTTCGGCACGAGCAGGACGCTGCACGGCGCCGCACAGCTCTCCGGCAGCCTGACGACGGCGCCGGACGAGTGCATCAGGGGCATCATGATCGACGCGAAGGGCAAGGCGTACGCCACGCAGTGGACGTGCGCACGCTGACCCGGCGACCGCGCCGGTCCGGCGCCCTACGGCGATCGCCTGCATCCCGCTCGCGGTCGTCCTCGCCCTGTCGCGGTAGGTTCACGAGAACCGACAGCACACGCTCACCGCTTTGCTTCCGAGGCGATCTCTTCGACGAGGCTGCGAACCCGCTTCTCGATCTCGTCGCGGATGGGGCGTACCGCGGCGAGGTCCTGCCCGGCGGGGTCGGGGAGGTCCCAGTCGAGGTAACGCTTGCCCGGAAAGACGGGGCAGGTGTCGCCGCAGCCCATGGTGATCACGACGTCCGAGGCTTGCACCGCGTACGTGGTGAGGACCTTGGGCACCTCGGCCGCGATGTCGATGCCGGCCTCGGCCATGGCCGCGACCACGGCGGGATTGACCGCGTCGGCGGGCGCGGAGCCGGCCGAGCGTACCTGTACGCGGTCACCTGCGAGGTGGGCGAGGAAGGCGGCGGCCATCTGCGAGCGGCCGGCGTTGTGCACGCAGGCGAAAAGTACGGAGGGCGAGGGGCTGTCAGGCATGGGCAGGATCTTCCTGCGGGGCCGAAGCGGACGTGAAGTAGCGGCGGGCGTAGAGGGCGACATGGACGAGTCCGATGAGGGCGGGGACCTCGATGAGGGGTCCGACGACGCCCGCGAGAGCCTGTCCTGAGGTGGCTCCGAAAGTGGCGATGGCCACGGCGATGGCCAGTTCGAAATTGTTGCCGGCGGCGGTGAAGGCCAGCGTGGCGGCGCGGGGGTAGTCGAGTCCGACGGTGCGGCCCAGGGCCATGGATCCGGCCCACATGAGGGCGAAGTAAACGAGCAGTGGCAGGGCGATGCGGGCGACGTCGAGGGGTTGCGAGGTGATGGCGTGGCCCTGGAGGGCGAAGAGGATGACCACGGTGAACAGCAGCCCGTACAGGGCGAACGGTCCGATGCGTGGGACCAGGGTGGCCTCGTACCAGGTGCGGCCCTTGGTCTTCTCGCCGATGCGGCGAGTGAGGTAGCCGACCATGAGCGGGATGCCCAGAAAGATCAGCACACTGCGGGTGATCGTCCACACCGGCACGTCCAGCGCAGTCTGTTGGAGGCCGAGCCAGCCGGGCAGCACGGAGAGGTAGAACCAGCCCAGCAGGGAGAACGCGATCACCTGGAAGACCGAGTTGAGGGCGACCAGGACGGCAGCGGCCTCGCGGTGGCCGCAGGCCAGGTCGTTCCAGATGATGACCATGGCGATGCAGCGTGCCAGGCCGACGATGATCAAGCCGGTGCGGTAGGCAGGCAGGTCCGGCAGGAACAGCCACGCGAGGGCGAACATGAGGGCCGGGCCGACGATCCAGTTCAGCAGCAGGGACGGCAGCAGTAGGCGCCGGTCCCGGGTGACGGTGTCGAGGCGGTCGTAGCGGACCTTGGCCAGCACCGGGTACATCATCACCAGTAGCCCCAGCGCGATCGGCAGGGACACCCCCGTCACGGTGACCTCGGCCAGCGCATCCCCCAGCGCTGGGACCACGCGGCCCAGGCCGAGCCCGACGGCCATCGCAGCGAGGATCCAGGCGGCGAGGTAGCGGTCGAGGAACGACAGCCGCCCCGCCGGCCCCCCGGGTGCGGGAGCGCTCACGAGGCGGCCCCGGCCGACTGGGGCAGGGGCTCGCCCGTAGGACGGGTGAGGACGCCGGCGAGCCGATCGGTCATCTCCGGGACGGGCCGGTAGTAGACCCAGGTGCCGCGCCGCTCGCTGTCGATGAGACCCGCTTGCTTCAGCAGCTTGAGGTGGTGGGAGATCGTCGGCTGCGACAGGTCGAAGGCAGGGGTCAGGTCGCACACGCAGATCTCACCGCCTGCACGCGAGGCGATCATCGACAGCAGCCGAAGCCGGACCGGGTCCCCCAGTGCTTTGAAGACCTTGGCCAGCTCTCCCGCCTGGTCCTCGTTCAGGGGCGCGGTCAGCAACCCGGGGCAGCAGACGGCGACTCCGTCGGTCTGACCCAGCACCACAAGCTCTTGCTTCGACATTCCTCTATGTTGACATTCTTCGATTCAACGCGCAAGGTTGCATCGAAAGACATCAATGCAACCCGATGGGAGCACGCCATGTCTCGCGCCCAGCTCGCCCTGCGCGTCAGCGACCTCGAAGCGTCGATCACCTTCTACTCGAAGCTGTTCGGCACCGAACCGGCCAAGCGGCGGGAGGGCTACGCCAATTTCGCCATCACCGAGCCCCCGCTCAAGCTCGTCCTCATCGAGGGCAAGCCCGGACAGGACACCCGCCTCGACCACCTCGGCGTCGAGGTCGAATCCACCGACCAGGTCAACGCGGCCACCGATCGGCTGAAGGACGCCGGCCTGGCCACGTTCGAGGAGGACGACACCTCCTGCTGCTACGCCCTCCAGGACAAGGTCTGGGTGCACGGCCCCGGCCAGGAACCCTGGGAGGTCTACGTCGTCAAGGCCGACGCCGACACCCTCGGCAAGAGCGCCGACACCGCCCCGGACAGCGGCCGCACCACGGCCGACGCCTGCTGCTGCGGCGGCTCCGCCCAGTAACCGCTCCGTCCCTGCGGCCGAAGCGCGGACCGCAGCCCGGGACGACTGTGGTCCACGACGTGCTGTCCGTTCTCACGTACAGAGCCACACGGCTCACAGACAAGGCGTACGAGTCGGCCGCTCCAGGCGGGCGTCACCCGTGAGAGGGGGCCGCACCCGAGCACCCGGTGAGCGGCGCGCGCAGCAGCCGCACGTAGCGGTGCACGTCCTCCGGCGGCAGGCTGCGGCAGGCGCGGCAGCGCCCGTCGACCAGCGACAGGGGCCCGCCGGGGGCCCCGCAGTCCGTGCACACCATGTGCCGCGTGCCTGCGTTCGCAGGGGCGGCGGTGGCCTCCTCCGGCTCGGGCGGAAGCTTGTCCCGCAGACGGCAGCGGACCAGACCGCCCGGCGACATCACCGTCTGCGGCAGCCCCGACGTCAGCGCCTGGACGATTCCGGCCCGATCCACCCCGCGCGCCAGCCACTCAGCAGCGTCAGGCTCAAGCGCCGCGCATTCGCGGGCGGACAGCACGAGGCGGTGGTCGACGCGGCCGAGGGTCGCAAGCACGTCGTACGCCTCGGACCGCGCGGGTGCGGGGTCCGGCTGCGGCTGCTGCGGCGGCCGTGGCTCGGGGTCGTCCGGCGCTGCGTCGCCCGCCAGGAACCGCGTCCACCAGGCGCCGTCGCGGGCGGTGCGTGAGAAGTACGTGCGCCACACCCAGCGCATACGGCCGCCGGCGCCGACGTTCTCCTTGAAGCGATGCAGGAATCCGGCGACGGACAGCGCACGCAGGGCGGACCCGACGGCCTGCTGGCCGTACAGGGGCTGGGCCCTGGCCAGGGACTTCACGTCGATCGCGGAGCCTTCCGGCAAGGCGTCGATGAACGCGGCGAGGTACGCCTCGCGGACCGGCAGGCCGTCGAAGTCGCGCTTGCGGAGTGGGCCTTGGCCTGAGGCGTCACGCTTCCCGTAGCCGGGGGTGGCCTGGGGATGTGCGTGCGGGCGAGGGGCAGGATTAAGGTTCGTGTCAGCCACGAGATCGGTTCCTTCGATCTTGGAGGTCAGGCCCCGGTGCGGTGCTCTAACACCTGCCGGGGTCGTTCACTGTCACGACGAAAGCTAGACGGTGGCCACACCGAGTGGCAAGCCGCTCACGAAATGTAACCCTTCCGGGTATGTGCGGGGTTGGGAGGGTGGGTGGGTAGTAACCAACCTCCCCTTCCTTGGGGAAGACGCTCGGATCCCGCTTCTCGAATCCCGAGTCTCAGCCGCGCCGCGCGAACGCGACGAACTCCGCCCACGAATCGGCGGGGACAGCCAACTGGCCGCCGTCCCTGAGCTTCGAGTCACGGACGTGCACCAGGCCCGGGCAGGTGGCGACCTCTATGCAGTCGCCCCCTTCCGTGCCGCTGTACGTCGACTTCCGCCAGTCCAGGGCGACCTCGACACACTCGCCACCCGAGGTGTTGCTGTAGGTGGACTTGAACCACGTCAGGTCGGTGTTCATAGCTCCTCCGCCAACTTGCTGATGAAGCGCGCCGACTCCTCCGGACTCAGCGCCTGCCGGAGGATCATGGCATGGCGTTGCGTGACGAGGGAGACCTTGTCCGCGTCGGCGTATAGCAGACCCGAGAGCTGGCCTTCTTCGTAGGCGAGATGGTCGTGGTCAGGTGTTTCCAGCAGCACCAAGGGGCCGTTGAGCCCCGGGTGCGCGCCTCCGGAGGGGAGCACTTGGATCGCCACGTTACGCCGCTCCCCAACGGCCAAGAGGTGGCACAACTGCCGCTGGTGCGCGTCCGGAGGAACAAAGGCATGGTGCAATACTGACTCCCCGATGACGAAGCTGAACGATCTGGTCGGCTTGGCCAGCAGGCCCTGCCGTTCCAACCGAGCTTCGGCCCGCACCTCGATTGTCTCGTCGTCCAACGGCGGCCAGTGCGCGGTGAGCAGGGCTAGCACCATCTCCCTCGTCTGCAAGAGGCCTGGCACCAGCAGTGGTTGGTACGACGAGACGGCGATCGCCTCCGCCTCATAGCGGATGAAGTCCTGCGAGAACGAGGCGAACCGCTCCGGCTGCAAGTACTCCTGCGCAGCCACCAGTAACCCGCCCGCCTCGAACAACTCGTCCGCCACGCGCAGCAAGTGCAGCGTCGGACGGCGCCGTCCCGTCTCCATGGATTTGACGTACTCGTACGAGCAACTGGCCTCGGTCGCCAGCTTCTCCCGGGTGACGCCCGATCGCTCGCGCCAGCGCTTGATCTGGTTGCCGCAGTAGCGCCAGGCCATCGGTGGCGGGGTGTTCTCCATGGGTACAGCCACCCTCCGTACACGCCTCGTGACTGCTCAAGCATGGCGCATCCCGGCACTCTGCGTCCCATGAATCACGAGGTCGAGTGGCACTTCAGCCGCCATCCCCGCAGCGTCGCGCGTGCCCGGTCGTTGCTCTCCGTGCAGGCAGCCGAGTGGAAGGTGCCCGACGAGGTGACGGACACGTCCGTCCTGCTGCTGAGCGAACTCGTCACCAATGCCCTGCGGCACGCCGACTGCGCGCGGGGGCGGGAGATCCGGGCGCGCGTGCTGCTCGACAGCGACGGCGGATCCCTGCGCGTCGAGGTGTCCGACGCCTGCGCCGCGCTGCCGCGCGTGCGGCACGCCGCTTCGGACGACGAGACGGGCCGCGGCCTCGCCCTTGTGGCCGCGCTCGCCGCGCGGTGGGGCGCGGCGCCAAGGGCGTGCGGGATCGGCAAGACGGTCTGGTTCGAGCTCCTCCCGGGCGAGGCGACATAGCCCCCGCCTGCGCCCCTACTCGGGCCGGCGGATCTGCCGGCCGGTTCCGACGCCAGAGATCGACAGCTCTCGGCCGAAGCCGGTTTCCGCTCCTGGCCCCGCGTGCCAGGATGGCCGGACGATCGTTCTGGGGAAGGGGACAACGCAGTGACAACGGGGGCCGGTTCGGACGCGGGTTCGGAA
Source organism: Streptomyces sp. NRRL F-5126 (assembly GCF_000721265.1). Taxonomy (GTDB): domain Bacteria; phylum Actinomycetota; class Actinomycetes; order Streptomycetales; family Streptomycetaceae; genus Streptomyces. Next base: position 425,842 of record NZ_JOFZ01000006.1, read on the forward strand.
GCGGGAAAGGTGAGGCTGGAGGTGCCCGGAGAGGGTGGTCCGGCACAACTGACGGCGCTGCGCCAGTGGTTGGTGGCCGACAGCGCGTTGCGCGGCCGGGTGGACTGGGAGCGGCGTCCGCCGGAGCCCGGTCAGATGGGCGGCGTGCTCGACGTGCTCAGCGTGGTGGTGGGCGGCGGCGGGCTCACGGCCCTGCTGACGCCGCTGTGCAACTGGGTGGCGTCGCGGCGCGGCAGCGCCCGGGTGGTCGTGGAGCACGACGGGCGCCGGATCGAGATCGACGTCAAGCGGGCCGCCGATCCCGTGGCCGCCGCCCGCGAACTGCTGGCCGCCGCCCGGGAGCCGGGGCGTGAATGAGGTCCGGACGGCGGACGGCCTGCGGAGCCGGGCCGTGCTGCTGGGCGTCAGCCGGTTCGCCGACGCCCGGCTGCCGCCGCTGCTCTCGGTCCGGGAGAACCTGACCGGTCTCTGGGCCGCGCTGACCCACCCGACGAGGGGTGTGCTGCCGCCCGCCCACTGCCGCACGGTCGCCGACCCCACCGACCCGCGCGCTGTGGGCGAAGCGCTGTCGTGGGCGGCACGCGAGGCCGACGACCTGCTGCTCGTCTACTACGCGGGGCACGGGGTGCTGGACGACGACGGCAGGCTGCACCTCGCCGTCGGCAGCACCGACACCGACCACGTCGGCTACTCCGCCGTGCCGGTGGGTCTCTTCAAGCGGACCGTCACCGGCGCCCGGGCCGCCAACCGGGTGCTGATCGTGGACTGCTGCTTCTCCGGTCAGGCGCTGACGGCCATGTCGGGAACGAGCAGCCTGGTGCTCGGCCAGCTCGATCTGACCGGTACGTACACGCTGACCTCGACGCCCGAGACCGCACCCGCCCTCGCCCCGGCCGGGGACAGGTACACGGCGTACACGGGGGCGCTGCTGTCGGCGCTCGACCATCCCGCGCCGCGCAGCCTCGACGAACTCCACCGCGAGGTGGACCGGAACCTGGCCGGCCGTGGCCTGCCCAGGCCCCAGCGCATGGCGGCCGGCGACACCGGCCTGCTCGCCCTGAACCGCGGGTACGGCCCTGCCGGGGCCGGGGCCGGGGCCGGGGACGGGGCCGGGGCCGGGGACAGGGCCAGGAGCGAGGGGGCGACGTCCTCCGGCGCGTTCGCCGGGAACGGTACGGGGCCTGACCACGCCTCACGCCCATGGGGCGACTCCTTCCACGGCGGCCCGCACCACGGCGGCCCGGACATACCGCAGCCGGAGAGGGCCCTCGCCGCGCGTCGGCGCGGGGCCCTCCTGGCGGCCACTTCGGTATTGGCACTCGCCGCGGCGGGTTGGGGTGTGGTCGACGCGTTCGACAACGGTGGAAAGCATCCCGACCCCTCGCCCACCATCACCGACACCGGGCACCCCTCGCCCACCGGTTCGAAGTCCCCGAGCCCGCCGGTGTCCCACAGCCCGTCGCCTGTGGACACGGTTGTCTACCGGGACAAGAAGATCACCTGGCCGGCGGCGAACTGCAGCGACAACGGGTACCAGGTACTGGACCTGGACAAGCCCTCGGTCGTGCTCGGCTATCTCAACCTCGCCGGCGAGCCGGGCTCCGACGGTGAACTCGACTACCACGGGTGCGCCGACGAGGACGACAAAAGCGCCGGCGCCCTGGAGCCCAACACCGACAGCGATCCCCAGGTGCACTACGGCACCGCGGGGCCCGAGGTGCGCACCGCGGCACAGTGTGAGGACGCGGCGCGCACCAGGCCTCTCGGGGCACTGGTGCTCGCCCGGGACGTGAAGCGGGGGACATCGTGGTGCGTCACCACGACCGGCGGCGCTGTCGCGAAGATGACGTTCAAGGGCATCGGCGGGCCGTACGGGAAGGGGGGGTTGAACACCACTGTCAAGAACCCCACGTTCACCCTCTCCGTGACGCTCTGGAAGAAGCCCGGCGGGAGCCGGTGAGCCCACCCGGGCGACGGGCCCCGGACCCGGCCCTCGGACCAGGCGGCCGGCCGTCGGTCAGCTGACGGGCAGTTCGCTCTTCCCCCGCCGGGACGCCGCGCCGAAGAAGGCTCGTGCGACGCCCGCCAGGGAACCGAGGAGCGGGTTGGGGTCGTCGGCACGCGTGACGAGCACGAGCTCGCAGGGGTCGATGTCGACCACGGGCACCACGGCGATGTCCTCGCGTACCGCGGCGCGCCGGTCACCGGCGGGGAAGATCGCGACGCAGTGGCCGGTGGCGATGAGTTCGAGCTTGTCCTCGTAGCTGTCGTCGCCCGTGGGCGGGGGTGGAGCCGGGCGGTCGCCGACCGGCTTGGGCGTGCTCCAGACGACCGGAGTGCTCTCACAAGCCACCAGTCCCTCGTCCGACAGCGCCGACAGGCTGACGGCCTTCTCGTTCGCCAGGCGGTGGCCGGCCGACGTGACGAGTACCCGCGATACCTCGTCAAGATCCGTCACCCGCAAGCCGTCCGTGGGGAAGGGCAGCGGCCTGTAGCCGACGACGGCGTCGACCCGCCCCTCGGCGAGGGGGCGCGTGTCGCGCCAATCGAGGTGCCGGGTGCGGACCTGGCTGTCGGGGTGGCGGCGGCGCAGCTCCTGCACGCAGGCGGTGATGACGAGGCCTTCCGCGCAGCCGACGGTGACGGCATGGGGCTGGACGGCGGCTCTGGCGGCGCGGGCGGCCTGCTCCGCGTCGTCGAGCAGTGCTCGGGCCCTGGGGAGGAATGCCTGGCCGGCGTCGGTGAGGGTGGTGCCCTGCGGCGTGCGGTCGAAGAGCCTGACGCCGAGCTCGGCCTCAAGGCGCTGGATCTGGCGGCTCAGCGACGGCTGCGCCAGGTGCAGCCGGGTGGCGGCCCGGCCGAAGTTGCCGTGCTCCGCCACGACCGTGAAGTAGCGCACGAGCCGCAGATCAACGTCCACCCGACCCAGAGTACGTCGCGTCGCCCAGGGGGCGTCGCCTGCCGTCATACGCCGGGGACATGGCGGCATGCGGAACAGGTCTTGGACGGGGCGTGCGGGTGGGCAGTTCGCTTGAGGGCATGACCACTTATGAGGGCAAGAAGATCGTGATCACGGGCGGAAGCAGCGGTATCGGCCTGGCGGCTGCCCGGTTGTTCGCGGACGGCGGTGCGCACGTACTGATCACCGGGCGCACACAGGCCGGCCTGGACGCGGCCCTGGAGCAGCTGGGCGACAGGGCCGTCGCCGTCCGCAGCGACGCGGCGTCCCTGCCGGACACCAAAGCGCTGGCCGGCACGGTCCGTGAGCGGTTCGGCGAGGTGGACGCGTTGTTCGTCAACGCCGGTGCCACCGCGTCCGCGCCGTTCGACGCGACGACGGAGGAGATGTACGACGCGCTGTTCGACATCAACACGAAGGGCGCGTACTTCACGGTGCAGGCGCTGGCGCCGCTGATGCGCGAGGGAGGGGGCGTGGTGCTCACCACGTCGGTGGTGAACGTCCTGGGCGTCGACGCGCTCAGCGTCTACTCGGCGAGCAAGGCGGCCCTGCGGTCGATGACGCGCTCCCTGGCCCGCGAGTTGCTGCCCCGCAAGGTGCGCGTCAACGCCGTGAGCCCGGGACCGATCGACACGGGCATCCTGGACCGCTCGTTCCCCGCCGACGTCGCGGAGACGATGAAGGAGACCTACCGGAGCACCAACCCGATGCGGCGGGTGGGTGTATCCGAGGAGGTGGCGGCCGCGGTGGCGTACCTGGCGTTCGGCGCGACGTTCTCGACGGGAACGGAATTCCCCGTCGACGGAGGGGCCTCGCAGCTCTAGAAGCTGCCGTGGCCGGGCTCGCCGTTCGTCCGGTAGACGCCGACGATCGTGCCGCTCTTCGTCGTCGAGACGCTGACCGGCTCAAGCGCGGTCGGGATCGCCCCGTCGGCGAACAGCCGCTTGCCGCTGCCGACGATCACCGGGTGGATGGTCAGCCGGTACTCGTCGACGAGGCCGTGCCGCATGAGGGTCTGGGCGAGGTCGCCGCTGCCGACGACCTGGATGCTGCCGCCGTCGGACTCCTTCAGCCTGCGCACGGCTTCGGCGGTGTCGCCCTCAAGCAGCGTGGAGTTCTGCCACTCGACGGACGTCAGGGTCCGGGACGCCACGTACTTGTGCATGCCGTTCATCCGTTCGGTGAACGGGTCGCCGGGATCGGCGGTCGGCCAGTACGACGCGAAGATGTCGTACGTCTTGCGGCCCAGCAGCATCGCGTCGGAGCGCTCGTACCAGCCGGCGATGGCCTCGCCGACCCCCTCGTCGGTCACCGGCTTCTGCCAGCCGCCCTGCCCGAAGCCGTTCTCGGCGTCCTCGTCAGGACCGCCCGGCGCCTGCATGACGCCGTCCAGCGTCAGGAACGTGCAAACGATGATCTCGCGCATGGTAGCGCTCCCTTCGTCTCGTCGAGGGGTAGACCGCGCACCTGCCGCGATCTCATCGGCCGGGGGCCGGTGGGCGCTCAGACCAGGCGGCGGGCCGTCGCCCAGCGGGTCAGCTCGTGGCGGTTGGAGAGCTGGAGCTTGCGCAGCACCGCCGAGACATGGGACTCCACCGTCTTGACGGAGATGAACAGCTGCTTCGCGATCTCCTTGTACGCGTAGCCGCGCGCGATCAGCCGCAGGACCTCGCGCTCGCGCTGGGTGAGGCGGTCCAGGTCCTCGTCCACCGGGGGTGCGTCCGTCGAGGCGAAGGCGTCGAGGACGAAGCCCGCGAGACGGGGCGAGAAGACCGCGTCGCCCTCCTGCACCCGGAAGATCGAGTTCACCAGGTCCGTGCCCGTGATCGTCTTCGTCACGTAGCCGCGCGCGCCGCCCCTGATGACGCCGATGACGTCCTCCGCCGCGTCCGACACCGACAGCGCGAGGAAGCGCACCGGATCCTCGGGCGCGGACATCAGGGACGCGCAGCGGCGCAGCACCTCCACTCCGCCGCCGCCCGGCAGGTGCACGTCGAGCAGGACCACCTCGGGGCGCGTCGCCGTGATGACCGTGACCGCCTGGTCGACGTCGGCCGCCTCGCCCACGACCTCGACGCCTGTCTCCTCCGTGCGGCCGATCTCGGCCTGCACGCCCGTGCGGAACATGCGGTGGTCGTCCACCAGGACGACGCGCACGCGGCGCGCTTCCGGTGCGTCGTCGCTGCTCATGCCTTGTCGCCCCTCGTTCGTGTCGATTCGTGTCCTGCCGGCGCCGAGGCGCCGCCCGCCGCGGGGCCCGCGCCCGTCTCGGCGGCCCGTTCCATCTCCAGCTCGACCACCGTGCCGCCCTCGGGCGCCGTCCGCAGCACCGCAGTGCCGCCGTTGCGCTTCATTCTGCCGATGATCGAACCCCGCACGCCCATCCGGTCGTCCGGCACGGCGTCGAGGTCGAAGCCGGGGCCCCTGTCCCGTACGGAGATGAACACGGTCCTGCCCTCGACCTCCGCGTACACCTGGACGGCGCCGCCCTCGCCACCGTACTTCGCCGCGTTGACCATGGCCTCGCGCGCGGCCTGGAGCTGTGCGCCGAGCTTCTCGTCCAGCGGGCAGTCGCCGACGACGACGACCTCGATGGGCACGCCGTGGTGGTCCTCGACCTCCGCCGCCGTCTTCTTCACGGCCTCGGCGAGCGTGTCGGGCTCCTGCGACTCGTCCTTGCCCGTGCCTTCCGGTTTGTAGAGCCACGCGCGCAGTTCCCGCTCCTGGGCGCGCGCGAGGCGCCGCACCTCGCCGCCGTCGTCGGCGTTGCGCTGGATCAGCGTCAGGGTGTGCAGCACGGAGTCGTGCACATGGGCGGCGACCTCCGCGCGCTCCTGCGCCCTGATCCGCATCAGCCGCTCCTCCGACAGGTCCTGCGTCATGCGGACGAGCCAGGGGCCGACGAGCAGGCCGACGCCGGCGACGACCGCGATCGACGCCGTCAGCACATTGCCGAACTGGGCCGCCGAGCCGCGCACCGCCACGAACACCGTCAGCCCGAGCCCCACCAGCGCGACGCCCGCGACGCCGCGCGCGGCCTGGAGGACCCGGCGGCGCCGCCCGATCTCCGTCCACCTGGCCCTGCGCGCGTTGTCCGCCTGGCGCCAGACCAGCACGAGCCCGACGCCGATCAGCAGCATCGGCCAGATGTAGCGCCCGGCGCCCGCCCGCCCCATGTTCACATTGCCGACGAAGATCGCCGCGCCGACGGCCAGCGCGACCAGCGCGAAGACCTGGCCCTTGTCGGGCTTGCGCAGCCTGCGCCTGCCGTCGCTCGTGGTCTCGAACAGCGACCGCGGCTCGGCGGCGGACGTGCCGCCGACACCGAGCGGCACGACGATCCAGAACACGGCGTACAGCAGCGCGCCGAGCCCCTGCGCGAAGAACAGCGCGAGGAACGCGAGCCGCACCCATACGACGGGGAGCCCGAGGTGGCCCGCGAGGCCGCGCGCCACACCGCCGAAAAAGCGGCCGTCCGCGCTGCGGTACAGCTTGCGCGGTGGCTGCTCCTCGGTTCCTGCGGCTCGGGGCGTGGCGGCGGCTGGCATGCTCCGATGGTCACACGGGTGGGCGGCCCCGGGCACGGGTTGGCGGCCGATATCAGGGACGTCGGGGGTCAATATCAGGGACGGCCCAGGGTCGATGCCGGTGGAGCGAAGGTTGCGGGGCCGCCACCATGGACTCATGACATCGCCGCCAGAGCACAGTGGGCACGGGGGGCCGGCCGGGGGCCCGCCCCCCGGCCGGGAGCCGCGCGGCCAGGAGCCGTCAGGACCCGGCCGCTCCCCCGGCAGCGGGCCCGGCCTCTCCCCCGGTCTCTCCTCCTCCGCCGGCTCCGGCGGCGGCTCCGGTGCTCACCTGGGCAAGGAGGGGGACGCCGAGGGGCGCGGCCCGCTCAGCCGCAGCCCCCGGCAGAAGGTCGTCGCGGGGGTGTGCGGCGGGCTCGGCCGGTATGCCGACGTGGATCCGGTCATCTTCCGCATCGTCATCGGCGTCCTCAGCGTCGCGGGCGGGTTGGGGATGATCTTCTACGGGTTCGCCTGGCTGCTCATTCCCCTGGAGGGTGAGGAGGAGAACGAGGGCAGGAAGATGCTCTCCGGCCGGGTGGACGGCGCCGGGCTCATCGCGGTGCTGCTCGCCCTCGTCGGATGCGGCCTCTTCCTCTCCATGCTCGGCAACGGCGGCACGCTCAGCTTCGCCACGATGCTGACGTGCGCGGTCGTCGCGTCCGCCGTCTGGTCGAAGCACCGGCGCACGAGGCCGGGCACGGGCCGTCCCCTCGACGCACGCGCGGCGCAGGCCGCGCCCGACGCCCCGCCGGAGACGAAGGCGCCGCCCGTGCCGGGCAGCCCCTCGTGGTGGCGGGACCCGATGGTCAAGGACGGCAACACGGGGCATTACGGCACCACGTACCTCTGGGGCCCGGAGGAGGCGCTGCGTTCCTCGCGCCGCGGCGCCACGCGGTCGAAGGGCGCGCGGCGCCGCGCCGTCCGATGGGCGCCGGCGTACGGGTACGGGGCGGAGGAGGCGGCGCGCGGGGTGTCGGGCGTGGCGGGCCTGCCCGACCTGTCGGACGTGCCGGGCCTGTCCGACGCGCCGCGCGGAGCGGTCGACGTCGGCGGTCTCGTCTTCGTCCTCGCGCTCGTCGCGGGCGGTCTCGGGGCGGGCCTGTCGTGGCACACGCATCCGCTCGGGCTCAGCCTCCAGATCGGGTTCGCCGCCGCGCTCGCGGTGCTGGGGCTCGGCCTCGCGGTGAGTGCCTTCCTCGGCCGTACGGGGTTCGGCACGATCTTCCTGACGGTGGTCACGACGCTGCTGCTCGCCGGGGCGACGGTGCTGCCGGGCGACATGACCACGCGGTGGACGGAGCACACGTGGCGTCCCACGACGGCGGCCGCCGTGGACGGCTCGTACCACCTGGGTTCCGGAGTCGGGACGCTCGACCTGACCGGGCTGCGGGTCCCGGCGGGCGAGACGGTGCGTACGTCGGCCAGGGTGGGCGGCGGCCGGCTGGAGGTACGGGTGCCGGACGGCGTGGCACTGGACATACGGGCGAAGACCGGGGTGGGCGAGATCCGCCTGCCCGGCGACACCGGATCGCGCGGCGGCGCGGTGGACCTGTCGCCGAACCACTCGGTGCACCGGACGTTCCCCGCGCGCCCGGCGGCGCGGAAGGCGCCGGCGCCGGGCAGGCTCGCCCTGACGCTCGACGTCGGGCTTGGAGAGGTGGAGGTGACCCGTGCTGCGTCATGAGGCGAGGCCGGGACGGCTGATCGCGGGGCTCGTCGCCATGGCGACGGCGGTGCTCTACGCGGGCGACGCGGCGGGCGCGTGGCACACGGCGTGGTTCACGGCGCTGCCGCTGCTGTGCGGCGGGCTGCTGGTGGCCGCGGTCGTGGGTGCGACGGTTCAGAGCGCGCGGCGGCGGCGCGCCCACAACGCGTCGAGCGAGAACACGGGCGCGCCGACGAGCACGAGCGGCAGCCAGGCCATCAGGTAGGCGAGGTCGTTGCCGTAGTAGTACGGGGTGGACTGCCAGCTCACGGTCAGCCAGAGGCTGAGCGAGATCAGGGCGCCGCCGGCCGCCGCGACGCGGCCGAGGACGCCGAGCAGGGTGCCGATGCCGACGGCCAGCTCGCCGAACGCGATGGCGTAGCCGAACCCGGCGGGGCTCTTGAGCGCGAGGTCGACGAGCGCGGGGATCGCGGCGCTGTCGTGCACGCCCCGCATCATGTCCCCGACCGAGCCGGCCCCGCTGGAGGCGAAGAACCCGCTGGTGGTGAGCTTGTCGATGCCCGCGTAGAGGAAGGTGATCCCGAGGAAGACCCGGAGCGGGAGCAGCGCGTACACCGGGGGTATCCCCCGCAGCCCGCGAGCGCGGCGCTCCCCGCCGCCGACCCGTCCCAAACTGTCCGTACGAAAGCCCTGTGCCATCGTGGCCCGCCTTCCTGTCCGCACCGGTGCCGCGAGGCCGGTCCCGCCCGCGAGCTTCCATAGTGCATACGCGTGCGAGGGCCCGAGCACTCACCCCCCAGGGCGGCGAACCACGGATACGGCCGGATTCTCAGCCGACTCTCAGGAAAGCCCGGCGGCGCAGGCGCCGCTGCGCGGGGCTACTCGCAGACCTGGATCATGACCTCGTTCGTCTCGACGCCGCCCGCCGTGACGACTCGCACGCCGACCGGGCCCGGCTCCACCTCGGCCGGTACCGGGACGGTCAGCAGGGCGTCCGACGGGTTCGCGAACCCGCCGGGTACCGGCACCAGCGGCACGTGGACGTGGACAGCGCCGATCCGGACGACCATGCGCGCGAGGCGGTCGGGGGTGGCGGCGCCCGGCGGCACGAAGCCCGAGCCGCGGATCTCGATGTCGTCGCCGGTCCTGATCGGCGCGTCGAGGTCGCCGGCCTCGCGGGCGCGGACGACCGACATCACCACGGGGCGGCCGCCCTCGGCGAACTTGCCCGCGAGGTAGGTGGCGGCGGACACCGCGAGCAGCAGGGCGGCCGCCCAGGGCAGGTCGGGCAGCTGGTCGGGGCGGCGTGCGAGGCGTACGGCGCACAGGACGACGGTGGCCGCGCCGACGAAGACGTAGCTCACGTCGGTGAGGCTGCCGCGCCGGTCGTCGTCGCACAGCAGGTCGGACAGGCGCGGCCGGTCGGCGCGCACCTTCTGCACGTGCCGGGTGGCGACGCGCGCGGCCACGATCACGCGGACGGCCACGGCGACCGCGCACACCACGGCGAGCGCCGTCAACAGCCCGCCGCCGTCGGCGAGTCGCAGGCCGGAGAGGATCTGGGCCCGGTCGGCGTGGTGGGAGGCGCCCGCGAGCCGGAGCGCCAGCACGAGCACCGAGAACACGGCGAGCAGCAGCCATGCGGAGGCGACCGTGCGCGAGGTGGAGAGGCGGTTGTCGTCGCCGATGAGCGGCGCGAGCAGGCCGCCGCGGCCGCGGTGCAGGGTGGCGGCCGCGGTGAGCAGCGCGCCGACGAGTACGCCCGCGATCAGCCCGGCCGTGCGGGCCGCGGTCCATCCCGCGCCGACCGCGGTGAGCGCCTGGACGAGTACGAGCACGACCACGCCGCCCCACACGGCGAACAGGGTCCACCGCCACACGGCGGACAGCCACGCCTCGCCGGCCTCGCGTCCGCGTTCGGCGACCGTACGGGCGGACTGCGTCAGCTCGTCCGACACCCACTGCCGCGAGGCGCTCGCGGAGTACTCGACGGCGGCGGGCAAGCCCTGGCCCGCGGCCAGTTCGTCGCGCTTGGCGAGGAACGCGGCGACGGCCCTCCGGTGTCCCTCACGCGCCCCGTGCGGGCAGTCGCCGCAGGTGCACCCGCCCTCGTGCGCCTCCGCACGCCCCGCAGCCTGCTGCACCGCCACGCCGAACGCCACCTCTCCCGCGGGGCCACTCTCCGGGCCCCGCCGCGCAACTCCGTTGGTATGACTGCGAATTCTGCCGCACCTACCGGGCGGTACCCGCCAACGGACGGCTGCGCATGGTGACGACATCGTCACGATCGGCCGCTGGACACGGGAAGACGGGGGAAACGGCCGGTCAGGATCACGCACCGGCCGACGGGCAGGGCACACGTCGCGTCAACGGCGTGACAGCCGGGTCACCCGAGCGAGAGCTTCCCGCGTCACTCCCACTCGATCGTGCCGGGCGGCTTGCTCGTCACGTCGACGACCACCCGGTTGACCTCCGCCACCTCGTTGGTGATGCGCGTGGAGATCTTCGCGAGCACGTCGTACGGCAGCCTGGACCAGTCGGCCGTCATCGCGTCCTCCGACGACACCGGGCGCAGCACGATCGGGTGGCCGTACGTGCGGCCGTCGCCCTGGACGCCGACCGAGCGCACGTCCGCGAGCAGCACGACGGGGCACTGCCAGATCTCGCGGTCGAGCCCGGCGGCCGTCAGCTCCTCGCGGGCGATCGCGTCCGCCTCGCGCAGCAGGTCGAGACGCGCGCGCGTGACCTCGCCGACGATCCGGATGCCGAGCCCGGGGCCGGGGAACGGCTGGCGCTGGACGATCTCGTCCGGCAGGCCGAGTTCCTGGCCGACCATCCGCACCTCGTCCTTGAACAGCTTGCGCAAGGGCTCGATCAGCTCGAACTCGATGTCGTCGGGCAGGCCGCCCACGTTGTGGTGGGACTTGATGTTCGCGGCGCCCGTGCCGCCGCCGGACTCGACGACGTCGGGGTAGAGCGTGCCCTGGACGAGGAAGGCGACGTCCTCGCCCTCGGCGCCCGCCTCCGCGACGATCTCGGCCTGCGCCTGCTCGAAGACGCGGATGAACTCGCGGCCGATGATCTTCCGCTTCTGCTCCGGGTCGGAGATCCCGGCGAGCGCGCCGAGGAACCGCTCGGACGCGTCGACCACCTTGAGCTGCACGCCCGTCGCCGCGACGAAGTCCTTCTCGACCTGCTCGGTCTCGCCCTTGCGCATCAGGCCGTGGTCCACGTACACGCAGGTCAGCTGCGTGCCGATGGCCTTCTGCACGAGCGCGGCCGCGACCGCGGAGTCCACGCCGCCCGACAGCCCGCAGATGGCGCGCTTGGAGCCGACCTGGGCGCGGATCAGCGCGACCTGCTCGTCCACGACGTTCGACGTGGTCCAGGTGGGCTCGATGCCGGCGCCGCGGTAGAGGAAGTGCTCAAGCACCTGCTGCCCGTAGGTCGAGTGCATGACCTCGGGGTGGTGCTGGACGCCGTAGAGCTTCTTCTCGTCGTTCTCGAACGCGGCGACCGGCACCACGTCCGTGGACGCCGTGACGGTGAAGCCGGCGGGCGCGGCCGAGCACGTGTCGCCGTGGGACATCCACACGGACTGCTCGTCCGGCGTGCCCTCGAAGAGCGTGGATCCCGGCTTGGACACGTGCAGGGGGGTGCCGCCGTACTCACGCGCGCCGGTGGCCTCGACCGTGCCGCCGAGTGCCGTCGCCATCAACTGGAAGCCGTAGCACATGCCGAAGACCGGCACACCCGCCTCGAACAGCGCCTTGTCCAGGCGCGGCGCGCCCTGCGCGTACACGGACGACGGGCCGCCGGAGAGGATGACCGCCCTCGGCTTCTTCGCCAGCATCTCGGCCACCGGCATCGTCGACGGCACGATCTCGCTGTAGACCCGGGCCTCGCGGACGCGGCGGGCGATGAGCTGGGCGTACTGCGCCCCGAAGTCCACGACCAGGACCGTGTCCTCGTGGATGTTGTCGGCGGCGGTGGGTGGTGCTGCTGGCACGGGGCGGCCTTCCGGCGGTATGGCGGGGTGGTCGGTCGGTACCCCCGATTCTACCGGCGCGCGGCGGCGGGCCGTCCGTCCCGCCGGCCCCCGGCCCTCCGCCCCGCCGACCGTCCGGGCGTCTCATCATCCGGGCGCGTTGTTGGCCCTCGGCGCCCGAGGGGGCCATACTGCTGCCATGCGCGAGCACTCGACCTTCGTCTTTACCTATGGCACCGGCCAGTCCGGGTGCCAGGGGTCGTGCTGCTTGCGCTGACAAGCGACTTCCGAAAGCGCCCCGGACCGGCAAGGTCCGGGGCGCTTCCGCATTCCGGCCCGTACCCGCCTCCGGGGCACCCCGCCCACCCGAGGAGCACCCGCCATGACCGCCTCCAGTACCCCTGCCACCCCTGGCGCACCTGCCGCCCCTGCCGCCCAGGCCGCACCTGTGGCCGCGAGCAATGCCACCGGCGCGCACAGCCACGAGGCCACCTCCGTGATCGAGGGGGCACGCGGACGCATCGACAGCCTGGACGACCGCATCATCGGCCTCATCCAGGAGCGGATGGCGGTGTCGGCCGCCATCCAGCAGGCGCGCATGTCGTCGGGCGGCCGCCGCGTCAACATCGCGCGCGAGAACGAGATCCTGGCCCGCTACAGCACGGCCCTCGGCAAGCCCGGCGCGCCCCTGGCGCTCACGCTCCTCGAACTGTCCCGGGGCCGTATCTGAGTTCGAGCAAGGCGTGTGCGCACCACTCACCCGTACGGCGCGTGACCGGGCCTCCCGCGCCCTCGTTGGTCCATGCGTCCGTGCCGGCCAGGTACGGCACCCGGCAGTAACCAGCCGCACCCACGCGTGGCTCTGCCGGGGCGTGTGGCGTGCCTGCGGTACGCCGTGGGACCGCGCCCCGGTGCCGGTGACCGGACAGCAGGGGACAGCAGCCCGGTCACTCAGGTCGACCGGTCCCGGGGACGCCCGGGCCCGGTCGCACCCGCATCCCCCGCGCCCCTCCTCCCTCTCTTCCGCACTCGCGTGCACAGCCGCCCCACAGGAACGTGACGCAGTTCACATGCTGTTCCTGTGAGTTCGATGGCAACCATCTACGCGTGTCGCGGGTCTTGCATGCGTTGACCCGGCAACGGGACGCTGCACTCGGAGGGGGGTGCAGCGTCCCTTGCGGTGGTCTCTCTCGGCGGCGGGTCTCACGCCTTCTTTCGCGCCGGCACCTTCGGTACCTCCACGAACGGCAGCCGCAGCGCCCCGAACGCGCCGGCCGGCACCGCCGGCTTCTGCGGCTCCACCGCTCCCAGCCGCACGTACGCCGCGCCCTGCGCGGGACGCGTGTCCTCGTCGCCGTTGTTCGGCCACAGCGACATCGCGCGCTCGGCCTGCGCCGTGATCGTCAGCGCCGGGTTGACCCCGAGGTTCGCGGAGACGGCCGAGCCGTCCACCACCGAGATCCCCGGATGCCCGTACAGGCGGTGGTAGGGGTCGATGACGCCCTCGTCCGCCGACGCGCCGATCGGGCAGCCGCCGAGGAAGTGCGCGGTCAGCGGCGTGCCCATCAGCTCGCCGACGTTGCTGCCGGGGAAGCCGCCTATCTCCTCGGCGATGAGGGACGCGGCGCGCGACGCCTCCGGGATCTGCTTCGGGTTCGGCTCACCGCGCCCCTGGCGCGCGGTCAGCAGGCCCTTTCCCGGTCCGCTCGGCTTGAGGTAGGTGGTCAGGGAGTTGTCCAGCGACTGCATGACGAGGCCGATGATCGTCCTCTCCGACCAGTGCCGGTTCGACAGCGACCGCGCCACAAGCGCGGGGTGGCGCAGCGCGCTGCCGAGCCAGGCGCGCACGCGGTGGTCGCTGTGCGGCACCTGGAGGATCGACAGCGCGCCCATGGCGTTGGACCCCTTGCCGTAGCGCACCGGCTCGACGTGCGTGTGGCGGTCCGGATACATGGACGACGTGATCGCCACGCCCTGTGTGAAGTCGGCGCGTTCGGCGCCGTGGCGCTCGCGGTAGCGGCGGTCGTCGGTCTGCGCGCCGACCAGCGCCTCGGAGTTCGTGCGGGTGAGCTCGCCGAGCCGGGGCGAGAGGCGCGGCAGCAGCGACCTGTCGCGCATCGTGTGCAGCAGGGTCTGGGTGCCGTACGTGCCCGCCGCGATCACCACGTACCTGGCCCTGAGCGTCCGGTACGCGCCCCGCTTGCGGCGGGTCCCCGTCGGCACGGTGACGACGCGGTGGCCGCCGTTCTCGGCCTCCGTCACGGCGGCGACGGTCGTCATGGGGTGGATGACCGCGCCGGCGCGCTCCGCCAGGTAGAGGTAGTTCTCGGTGACCATGTTCTTGGCGCCGTGGCGGCAGCCGGTCATGCACTCGCCGCACTCGGTGCAGGCGGCGCGTTCCGGGCCCGCGCCGCCGAAGTAGGGGTCGGCGACCGGCGTTCCGGGCGCGACAGCCGCCGCGGCTTCGGGCTGCTCGGCGCCGGTGCCGGTGCCCTCATCCGGGCCCGCGTCCCTGCCGTCGCCGAAGAAGACGCCCACCGGCGCGAGGGTGAACGTGTCGCCGACCCCCATCGCCTCGGCCGCCGCCTTCAGGTGCACGTCGGACGGCGTCATCGTCGGGTTGGTGCGCACGCCGAGCATCCTGCGCGCCTGGTCGTAGTAGGGCGCGAGCTCCTCGCGCCAGTCGGTGATCGACGCCCACTGCGGGTCGGCGAAGAACGCGGCCGGCGGCACGTACAGCGTGTTGGCGTAGTTGAGTGAACCGCCGCCGACGCCCGCGCCCGCGAGGACCATCACGTTGCCCAGCAGGTGCACGCGCTGGATGCCGTAGAGGCCGAGCGCGGGCGCCCACAGGTAGTTCTTCACGTCCCAGGAGTTCCTGGGCAGCGTGTCGCGGGTGAAGCGGCGCCCGGCCTCGACGACGCCGACCCGGTAGCCCTTCTCCGTCAGCCGCAGCGCGGCCACCGCGCCGCCGAACCCGGAACCGACCACGACGACGTCGTAGTCGAACGGGTCGGTGCCGCTGCCTGCCTTCCGGTCGTCCCTCTCGTCGTCCTCGTGGTCGTGCCGGTCCGTGGGCAAACCGTCAGCCTCCCTGGTCAGCGCAGCCGCAGTGCCTTCATCGCCCGCAGGCCGCGGCTCATCAACCGCGCGTACGCCTCGTCGTCCATGCCGAACGAGGGGGCCAGCGGCACCAGGCGCTGGCGTGCCACCGTCTGGGCCTCGGTGAACTTGAGGATCCCCTCGGCGCCGTGGCGGCGGCCGAGGCCGGAGTCCTTCATGCCGCCCATGGGCGACCTGACGCTGGCATAGGCGGCCGCGTACCCCTCGTTGACGTTGACCGTGCCGGTCAGCAGCCGCTCCGCGACGGCCTCGCCGTGCCGTGCGCTCTTCGACCACACGCTCGCGTTCAGCCCGTACGCGCCCTCGTTGGCGCGCGCGATCGCCTCGTC
Organism: Streptomyces sp. NRRL F-5126; assembly: GCF_000721265.1. Taxonomy (GTDB): domain Bacteria; phylum Actinomycetota; class Actinomycetes; order Streptomycetales; family Streptomycetaceae; genus Streptomyces. The sequence goes on from NZ_JOFZ01000006.1 coordinate 441,476, forward strand.
CTCGTCGCGGAAGCGGTAGACGGAGACGACGGGCCCGAACGTCTCGTCGGCGCAGACGGCCATCGGGGCCGTGACGCCGTCGAGGATCGTCGGCTCGTAGAAGTACGGGCCTATCTCCGGCCGGGCGACGCCGCCCGCGAGGACGGTGGCGCCCTTGGCGACGGCGTCCTCGACGTGCGCGCTGACCGCCTTGAGCTGGCGTTCCCCGGCGAGCGAGCCCATGTCCGCGCCGTACGCGAGGCAGGCGCCGAGCCGCATCGCCCGCGTACGGGCGGCGAAGCGCGACACGAAGGCGTCGGCGACCGACTCGTGGACGTACAGCCGCTCCATGGACACGCACAGCTGGCCCGCGGAGGAGAAGCAGGCGCGTACCGCGCACGCGGCCGCCTTCTCCACGTCGGCGTCGTCCAGCACGAGCATCGCGTTCTTGCCGCCGAGTTCGAGCGAGACGCCGACGAGACGGTCGGCGGCGCCGCGCGCGACCTCGCGTCCTGTGCGGGTGGAGCCGGTGAACGACACGTAGTCGGCGTGGCGCACCACCTCGGGTCCGACGACCGGGCCCTCGCCGATGACCACCTGGAACACGCCGGGGTCCATGCCGGCCTCGATCAGCAGCTCGCGCGCCCACAGCGCGGTCAGCGCCGTCTCGGTGTCCGGCTTCATGACGACGGCGTTGCCCGCGACGAAGGCGGGCAGCGCGTCGCCGACGGAGAGTTCGAGCGGGTAGTTCCACGGCACGATCTGCCCGACGACGCCCTTCGGCCTGCGCGCCTCGGTGACCCTGGTCAGCGCGGGCAGGACACCGACGTGGCGGCGCGGCCCGAGGTACGTGTGGGCGGCGCGCCCGTAGTGCCTGGCCTCGACGGCGAGGCCCTGGACCTCCTCGTGCGCGTGCGCCCTGGCCTTGCCCGTCTCCAGCTGGATCAGGTCGAGCACCTCGCTCTGCCGGTCGAGCAGCAGGTCGTGGAAGCGCAGCAGGACGGCCGCGCGGCGGCGCACGGGCAGCGCGGCCCACCGCGTCTGCGCCGCACGGGCGAGCGCATAGGCCTTCTCGACGTCGGAGGCGGAGGACTCCGGCAGTTCGGCCAGCACCTCGCCGGTGTACGGGGTGTGGCTCGCGGTGCGGCCGGAGCCGGTCACACCGCGGGCGAGCCGCGCCACCAGCTCGGGGGTGACGACGTCGGACGCGGTGCGGGTGCCGGCGGGCGCCTGGGCCACCGGGTTGGTGGGGCCGCCGCCGTCCGTACGGGCCGCGGCAGCCGCCTCCGGGGGCTCGGCCGCCGTCGGCTTCGTCGACTTTGAGTCCGTCATGGCGCGAGCGTATTCCGCATCACCGGCTTTGGGTACCCGGCGGTAACCTTCTTCACCGCGCACGCACAATGCCGCCAGTAATCGGTGGCAGCATTGCCGTCTGGCGCGGTGCGAGCCCGCTCAGCCGGCCGGGTGCGCGGGCGGCTGCCAGCCGCGCAGGACCGTGGAGAACTTCGCGTCGCTCCAGTCCTGCGTCGGCCCCGACATGTAGATGGCGCACTCGGCGTCGGTGGCTTCGTCCACGTACATCAGGTCGGCGGCCGTGCGCGGCCCCGGCACGCCCTGCGAGGCGTCCTGGTTCCAGGTGAACTTCCAGCGCGCCGCCAGCTTCTGGTCGCGGTAGGTGTCGGTGTTGAGCTGGAGCCGCCGGTAGCCGGGCAGGTGTCCGACATGGCCGCCGGTGCCCTCCAGGTTCTTGAGGTGATCGAGCGGGGTCGGGAAGTCGCGCCGGGTGTCGACGCTGATGCGGACGAAGTGCACGTCTCCGTCGGGGCTGTAGTCGATGGTGTTCACGCCCTGGACACGCTTCCACCCCTTGGGCAGCCAGAGGCTGAACCCCTCGGGCGCCGTGACCCGCCGCCATCCGGCGGGCACGTTGCCGCTGCCCGTCCCCGTGCCACTGTCCGTCCCCGTGCCGCCGCCCGTGGAGGAACCGGAGCCGCCTGAGCCGCCTGAGTCGCCCGCGCCGCCCGAGTCGCCCGCGGCGTCCGTCGCGTCCCCGCCGCCGGGTCGCGCCGTCGCCCCGTCCCGGCCCTTCGCCTGCGCCTGCCCGCCGCCGCCGAACTGCGTGACGGCGAAGCCGATCCCCCCGCCGATGACGAGCGCGGCGACGGCGGCGAGGGCGATGGAGCGCCGACGGGACCCTCCCCCGGCGCCCCCGCGCCGCGCGACCGGGCCGCCCCCGGCCCCATGACCGGGCGCCGCGTTCTCCTGGCGCGCGTGCGCGACCTGGTGCGTTGCCGAACCGCCGTGAAAGCCGGCGTGCCCGGGAGCGTGGGTGCCGTACGGGTCAGGCGGGCCTTGAGGGGGCGTCAGGTCCTGGCCCGCGTGGAGGCGCTGCTGGGCCATCGGGCCGTGGTGCGTGGCGGGCGCGGGCTGCGCCCTCGTGACGAACGAGGTCACCGGAGCGCCCCGGGTCTCGGCCGGGTACGCCACCGTCTCGGTCCGGCCCTCGGCCACGTCGGCCAGCAGCTTCGCGCTGGCGGCCGCGTCCGGCCGCCCAGCCGGGTCCCTGTGCAGCATGGCGACGATCACGGGGGCCAGCGCGCCCGCCGACCGCGGGTGGGGCGCCTCCTCCTCCATCACGGCCTGGAGGGTGGAGAGCGCGCTCTCGCGGTGGTACGGGGAGGAGCCCTCCACCGCGGCGTACAGCGTCGCCCCCAGTGACCACAGGTCGGACGCGGGGCCGGGGGCGCCACCCTGCACCCGCTCGGGCGCCAGGTACTCGACGGAGCCTATGAGTTCACCGGTCCTGGTGATGGAGGCGTCGCCCTCCACGGCGGCTATGCCGAAGTCCGCGAGCAGGACCTGCCCGTCGCGCGCCAGCATCACGTTGGCCGGCTTGACGTCGCGGTGCAGCACACCCGCCGCGTGCGCGGCGCGCAGCGCGGAGAGCACGGCACCGCCGATCCTGGCCGCCTCGCGCGCGTCGAGTGTGCCGGAGTCCTTGACGGCGTCGGACAGCGAACGGCCGTCCACGTACTGCATGACGATCCAGGGCCTGCCGTCGTACTCCAGCACGTCGTGGACCGTGACGACGTTGGGATGGGTGATGCGCGCCGCGGCGCGCGCCTCGGTCTGCGTCCGCCGGTGCAGCACCTCGCGGTCGGCCTCGGCCGCGTACAGCCCGGCCGTCAATTCCTTGACGGCGACCGTGCGGTGCAGCGTCTCGTCGACCGCCCGCCACACGCGGCCCATGCCGCCCCTGCCGATGGTCTCGCCCAGCCGGTAGCGTCCGGCCAGGAGCATCCCCGCACCCGTGCTCTGTGATCCGTCGCTGTGTGAATCGTTCACGTACCCCGCCCTGTTCGTAGCGCGCGCCACAACAGGTTACGGAGCGAACCTGGGAACTCCGAGTGCCGGGGGTGGATGAGACAGCACTGTCACCCGGCCTGTGGGCCCCCGCCTACGGGCAGTCAATCACCTTGTGAGAACCGTGGGTTGCCTTCTCATCCGTCGGCCTTGTAGGAGGCGGTCGCCTGCTGGTAGATCTCGCTCACCTCGTCGCGCTGGCTGTCGGGGCCGATGACCTGGATGACGTGGTAGCGGCCTTTCACGATCATGGCGAGGTTGCGGACGTACACGGTCGCGCCGTTGCTGTCCTGCCACGTGTACTGCCCCTCGGCCATGGCCTGGTTGCCGACGTCGATCCTGCGCAGCCCCGACGCGCTTGCCCACGTCGACGAGCGGAACGGGCGCAACTCCGGCTCCTTGTCGCTCTGGTACGCGAGCGGGTCGGAGCCGTCGGCCTGCACCGTGTCCCTGCCGGGCACGACGATCAGGGTGAAGTTCCCGCTCGCGTAGCGGACCTGGCCGCTGTCGTTGATCGGGCTGCGCTTCCATCCCCGCCGGACGGCCACCTGGAAGCCCTCCGGGTCCTTGCGTATGACGTAGCCCTTGGCGAGCCGTGTCCCGGAACCGGCCGCGACGGTCGGCGCGCCGCGCGGCTTCGCCGACGCGGAGGAGGTGGAGGTGGATGCGGAGCCGCCGGAGGCCGCGGGCGCGGCGGCCGCTCCCGAGGGCGCCTCCTTGACGCTCTGCCCGTGCGCGTCACCCGACTTGGGCATGAAGGCCATCGCGTAGACGACCGCGGCCACCAGGCCGAGGAGGATCAGGATCAGCAGCGTGCGGCCGAGGGCGCGCGGCGCGCGGCGGCCGGTGTCGCCGGTGCGGTTGGTGCGGCCGGCTCCGTTGGCGCGGCCCGTGCCCCCGTGCGGCTCGGGGCTCGCGTGCTCGAAGAGGTCGGCGGCGAGGCCCCTGCCCTCGCGGGCGTCGCGCTCGGCCCAGGACGGTTCGAGCCCGTACGTGGCGGGCGCGGCGGGCGGCCGTTCCGCCACGGGACGGCCGCCGCGCTTGTGGCGGTGCCTGGCCGCGCTGTCGCGCTCGGCCGCGGCCCTGCCGCGGCCCCAGCGGCGGCGCCGCCGCACCAGCTCGCCCTTGCGGCGCTTTATGGGCAGCCTGCCGTCCACGGTGGGCACGGAGACCAGGTCCTGGCCCGCGTCGGGCTCAGGCGCGGAGCGCACGAGGGACCGCAGCCAGCCGCGCAGCTCCTCGAAGTCGGGCCGCTCCGTGGGGTCCTGACGCAGCAGCGACTCGACGACGGGCCGCAGCGGACCGCAGTCCTCGGCGTAGGCGGGCGGCTCCGAGCAGACGAGCTGGACGAGCTCGGCCGCGTTCTCCTCCGGGTAGGGGGCGTGGCCCTGCACCACGCGGTAGAGCAGCGCGCCGAGCGCCCACAGGTCGGTGGCGGGCCCGATGGGCGGTGCGAGCTGCCAGTTCTCGTGGACGGGCCCCGCCTGCTCGGGGGCCCAGCGCTCGGTGACGGCTCCGACGACGGCGATACGGGCCTGGCGGGCGCGCTCGGCAGCGAGCGGGCCCGCGGGGCCGCCGTGGCCGGCCGCCACGGCACCGGCCGGCACGGGCCCGTCCCAGTGGCCCGCCGCGCCGGCGCGGGGGGCGTCGCCGCCTCCGCCGTCGGCGGGGGTGAACCCGGCGGGCAGGGCGGGCGTCGTGCTCCGTGGGCGGTCCTGGCCGCCGCGCCCGCTGCCGCCGCCGGGCCGGCCGCCGCCCGCGGGCACGTGGCCGGCGGAGTCGTCGAAGGGGCCGGGGCCGTCGCGCCAGATGCCGTTGAGGCGCGGACGGTACGGCGAGGGCGGATCGTCGTCCCCGTCGGCGTCACCCTCGGGGTCGGGGAACCCGCTGGGCGGCAGGCTCCACCAGTCGGGCCCCGGCGGCGTGCTCTCCTCGCCGGCCGCGTCAGGACGCTCGCCCCGCTCAGGCGGCGCGTCCGGTGGGACAGACCCGTCCGTACGCTGCCCGGCCTGCGGCTCCGCCTCCGAGCCGTACCCCTGCGGCCGGTGCGGCTCCTGCCCCGGCGGCGGGAGCGGGGACCGCGCATCCCGGCCGTCCGGCGTCTGCGGTCCGGGCGCTTGCCCTTCCGGCGCCTGAGGCTCCGGCGCCTGCTGCTGGTACTCAGGGCGCCCCTGGCGCCCCTCGCCGGGCTCCTCCGGGGCGCGGGCGGCGGCGCGCGCGCCCGCGCGGTACGCGGCGATGGCGCCCGCTCGCGCGGCCCGCACCGCCTCCGAGGCGCTGTTGCCCGTGGGCGCCGTCGGCAGCGCGGGCTGCGCGTTGGGGCCGCCGTAGGGCGCCGGAACGCCTGGCGTGGACTGCTGGCGCGGCGGCCTCGGCAGCGCGCCCGACGTGCCCGTGGAGACACCGTAGGGGCTCTCTGCGCCCGCGCCGCTGCCGCTGTCCTCGCGCCCCGCGCCCGCGCCGCCGAACGCCGCGTGCGTTCCCGGCGCGGGCACCCCGGCCGTGTACGGGCCCTCGGCGGGCACGGGCTCCGCGGGGCGCGCGTACTGCTCGTACCCGTACGGCCGCGCGCCCTGCGGGAGCGCGAACCCGGGCGCGGCCGGCGGGGCGATCCCGGCGGCGGGCTCCTGCCCCGCCGGGAGGCGCGGGGACGTGCCGTCCGCGACGCCCGTGGCCTGCGCCGCCTCCGGGGCGCCGTGCTGCCGCGGCACGGGCGCGTAGCCGCACAGTGCCTCTTCGGCCGCCCCCGCCGCCAGGCCCGTGAGGACGACGCGGCCGTCGTCGCACACGAGCACCGTGCGGACGGTGATGTTGCGGTGCACCCAGCCGTGCCCGTGCAGCACGCGCACCGCGGTCAGCAGGTCGGAGGCGATCTCGGCGGCGCGGTAGGGGGTCAGCGGCCGCTCCGCGATCAGCTCGGCGAGCGGCCTCGCGGCCACGAGCTCGCTGACTATCCAGAGCGAGCCGGCCTCGGCGAACACGTCGAAGACCTGGTCGAGGCGCGGGTGGTCGGGTACCTGGGCGGCGCTCTGCGCGGCCTCGACCGCCCTGCGGACGCCGGGGTCGGCGAGGGCAGCCGCCGGTGTCCTGCCGCCGGCTGCCGCCTGCTCCACCGCGGCGCCGTCGGGGCCGACGACCTCGGCCTCCACCACCTCGGGCAGCGGCACCTGCCGGACCAGGACCTCCTGCCCGCTGTACGTGTCGAACGCGCGCGTCTCGGTGACGTCGTACGCGTCGGCGGGCGGCATGGGCAGGCGATAGCGGTCGGCCAGCACGCGCCCCGCGTAGTCCTCCACCGTGCCTCCCCACACCCTGTCGGCCGGCCACCCGACTACCCGACTACCCGACGCAGTCTGACTACCCGTCGGACGGCCGCCCGATCCGGATAGCCGCCGATTCGGGTCGTCACGCCCAGTCGTCGGACCGGATCGCGGGTCCGCCCGTCAAATCCGGTCGTTTTCCAGTCCTGTTCGACTGCGTACGGTCCGCGACTTCTCACCATACGTGTCCGCGCCCGTACGCGCCGCCTGTCAAGGCAACGGGATATGGAGGATTACGTTCCGTCACATCCGGCGAAGATCGTATGGCTGAAACCCTCTACTTCGACGGCTTGAACGTGTCGAAGGCGGTCTGGCGCAGCGTCGAGCACTCCTTGCCGTCCCACGCGTCCGCCTTGCAGCTGATCATGATCGAGTAGCCGTGACGGGAGTCGATGCGGAAGCCGCGGTCGAGTACCTTGACGCGCTGTCCGCTCTGCTTGCGCTCGAACTGCCAGTCGGCGACGGTCGGATAGCCCTTGTAGTCGGCCTTCTTGATGCCGATGAGCTTGTAGCCGCTGCTGCTGCCGCTCACCGCGGGCTCCAGCTGGGTCCAGGCGAGCACCGCGTCCTTCGTGGGGCTGTCGGTGAAGTCGACCTGTATGCGCGGGAATCCGCCGCTCGCGCTGAATATCCCGCCCGAGCTCTGCCCCGCCGTGCCCGTCCTGTGGAAGCCCTTGGGCATGGCCATCGAGAACTTGAACTGCTTGTCCGACACGGCCGCGTACCCGGCCGGCAGCCCCGAGCCGCCGGAGTGGCGGGCAGCGTCGTGGGAGGCGCCGGAGGCCGACGACGACCCCGACGGCGCCGAGGACCTCGTCCGATGGCCCTGCGGGGCCGCGCCCGTCGAACCCGCGGTGGCGGACGCGCTGCTGGAGGGGGCGGGCTTCGCGCCGTCCCGGCCCTTGGCCGATGTGTCGCCGTTCCCGCCGCCCAGCGAGAGGGCGAGGACGACACCGAGCACGGCGAGCGCCACGACAACGGCGATGATCACGAGCGTCTTGCGGGACACCACATCCGTCAGCGGCGCGCGCGGCGCGGCGGGTCTGCCGGCCGCACCGGCGCGCGGCGCGGCCCTGCCCGGCGCCGCGGCGAGCGAGGCCATGGCCGCCGTGGCGGCGGGACGCGCCGGCTCCGCGGCCCGGCGGCCGGTGCCGGCCGGCTTGGTGAACCGGCCGGCGAAAGGCTTCGCGAAGGGCTTCGCTGACGGTCCGGCGGCCGGCCGCCGGGCGGGCCCGGACGCGCGCGACCCGTCCGTGGGCGCGGCGGGCGCCTCGGGCAGGGCGGCGAGCGGAACGGCGCGGGTGGCGTCGAGGTCCGCCGGCTCCTGGCGCTTCTCCGGCGCGTCGGGCGCGTTGACGACTCTCATGAGCATGGCGCGGGTACGCGCGTCATCGAGGCGCTTGTCCGGGTCCTTGGCGAGGAGCCCGTAGATGACCTCCTCCAGCGGGCCCGCGTGGACGGGCCGGTCGACCGCCTCCGTCATCACGGCGGTCAGCGTCGCGATCGCGGAGCCCTTGTCGTAGGGCGGGGTGCCCTCGACCGCCGCATACAGCAGCCCGCCGAGCGACCACAGGTCGGCGGCGGGCCCCGGCTTGTGGCCGCGGGCGCGCTCGGGCGAGATGTACGAGGGCGCGCCGACGAGCATGCCGGTGGATGTGACGGACGGGTCGCCCTCGACCTGGGCGATACCGAAGTCGGTGAGGACGACGCGCCCTTCCTCCGCTATCAGGACGTTGGACGGCTTCACGTCGCGGTGCAGGATGCCCTGCCGGTGTGCCTGGCGCAGCACGTCGAGCACGGCGAGCCCGACCTCGGCGGCCCGCCGCGGGGTGAGCGTGCCGTCCTCGCGGATGACCTCGGCGAGGGACTTGCCCTCGATGAGCTCCATCACGATCCAGGGCCTGTCGTCCTCGTCGACGACGTCGAAGACGGTGACCGCGCCGTTGTTGCGGATCCGCGCGATCGCCTTCGCCTCGCGGAGGGTACGGGTGATCAGCCTGCGCTTCTCGTCGTCGTCGATGGCGCCGGGGAAGCGCAGTTCCTTGACGGCGACGGTGCGGCCGAGCATCTCGTCCAGGGCGCGCCAGACGGTGCCCATGCCGCCGCGCCCGAGCACGTCCTGGAGCCGGTAGCGCCCGGCGAGCAGCCGCGACGCGCGGCCGCCCTCCGCCGCGCCGTCGCGCGCGGCCGCTTCGGGCTCTGCTTCCTCCTTGGCGGCCTCTTCCGGCTTCTGCGGCTTGCCCGGCTTGCCCGGCTTCTCCGACTGCTGCGAGCCGGCCGCTTCGCCGTCGGCTTCCGGGCGTTCGGCCACTTCCCGCTGGGGTTCGTCCCGTTGGGGGTCCTGCGCCGCGTTCCGCGGCTGCTCAGCCTCCGACATGCGTCCCCTCTGCGATTCCCGTAACCCGCCCTGGCGGAGCCTCCATTGTCCCCCACGCGGCGACCCGGCTCCCCCCGGGTCAGACGGTAGCGCAGCGCCGGTGCGCCCGGCCCCCGCCCCCGGGCGCGGTGGATAAGGCCGGGCCGGTCAGAGAGGCACGATGTCCGGCGCCCCGAGGCGGGCGGCGTCCGCCGTCAGGTCGTCGGGCTGGCGCTGCGACTCGCGCTCGGCCTCCACCCGCTTCTCATAGTGCTCCACCTCGCGGTCCACCTGTCCCGCGTCCCAGCCGAGTACGGGCGCCATCAACTCGGCGCACTCCCGCGCGCTGCGCGTGCCGCGGTCGAAGGTCTCGATCGCGATGCGCGTACGCCGCGTCAGGACGTCGTCGAGGTGGCGCGCGCCCTCGTGCGACGCCGCGTAGGCGATCTCGGCGCGCAGGTAGTCGTCCGCGGCGGCGAGCGGGGCGCCGAGCGCGGGCTCCGACTCGATGAGTTCGAGTACCTCATCGGCGAGCGTCCCGTACCGGTTCAGCAGGTGCTCCACCCGCGCGACATGCAGTCCCGCGCGGGCCGCCATGCGCGCCCTGCCGTTCCACAGCGCGTGGTAGCCCTCGGCGCCCAGCAGCGGCACATCCTCCGTGACGCACGCTGCCACGCGCTGGTCGAGGCCGTGCACCGCCTCGTCCACCGCGTCCTTCGCCATCACCCGGTACGTCGTGTACTTGCCGCCCGCGACCACCACCATCCCCGGCACCGGGTGCGCGACCGTGTGCTCGCGCGACAGCTTGCTCGTCGCGTCGGACTCCCCGGCGAGCAGCGGGCGAAGACCCGCATACACGCCCTCGACGTCGTCGCGCGTGAGCGGCACCGCCAGCACGCTGTTGACGTGCTCCAGCAGGTAGTCGATGTCCGCGCTGGACGCCGCGGGGTGCGCCTTGTCGAGGTTCCAGTCGGTGTCCGTGGTGCCCACGATCCAGTGCCGGCCCCACGGGATGACGAACAGCACCGACTTCTCCGTGCGTAGGATCAGCCCCGTCGAGGAGTGGATGCGGTCCTTCGGCACCACCAGGTGGATGCCCTTCGACGCGCGCACGTGGAACTGCCCGCGCTCCCCGATCAGCCCCTGCGTGTCGTCCGTCCACACCCCCGTCGCGTTGACCACCTGCTTCGCCCTGATCTCGTACTCGCCGCCGCCCTCGACGTCCTGCACGCGGGCGCCGACGACCCGCTCGCCCTCGCGCAGGAAGCCCACGACGCGCGCCCCGCTCGCGGCATGCGCGCCGTACGCGGCCGCCGTGCGCACCAGCGTGGCCACGTAACGGGCGTCGTCCATCTGCGCGTCGTAGTACTGGAGGGCGCCCACCAGCGCGTCCTTCCTGAGGCACGGGGCCACCCGCAGCGCGTGGCGGCGCGTCAGGTGACGGTGCGCCGGCAGGCCCCTGCCGTGGCCCGACGACACCGACATCGCGTCGTACATCGCCACCCCGGAGCCCGCGTAGAGGCGCTCCCAGCCCTTGTGCCGCAGCGGGTAGAGGAACGGGACCGGCTTGACCAGGTGCGGCGCCAGCTTCTCCAGCAGCAGGCCGCGCTCCTTGAGCGCCTCGCGCACCAGCGCGAAGTCCAGCATCTCCAGGTAGCGAAGACCGCCGTGGATGAGCTTGCTCGACCGGCTCGACGTGCCGGACGCCCAGTCGCGCGCCTCGACGAGCCCCGTGGCGAGGCCGCGCGTCACCGCGTCGAGCGCGGTGCCGGCGCCGACCACGCCCGCGCCGACCACCAGCACGTCCAGTTCACGCTCGGCCATCGCGGCCAGCGCCTGCTCGCGCTGCGCGGGCCCCAGTGTCGCTGTCCTCACCGCTGCCTCCCGTCGCCCCCGTCCGGATCAAGCCGCCTTCCCCATCGATTCTGTCCGGCTTCGCCCGCTTCGGCCACCGCCTGTGGACAACCGCGACCACCCACCCGGCCGTACCTGCCGCCACCTGCGACAACACGCCGAGTTGCAAGATCTCTCAATCCGACATAACGGTCATATTTACGCCTAGTCTGACAGTGCGCCCGACCGCTGCGCGTCCACGGCAGGCGTCCCCAGTCCCCTCCGACCAAGGAAGGACGGCCGCCGCCATGCCCGCAGACCTCGCCGTCGTCGGACTCGGCCACCTCGGCCTGCCGCTCGCACGGGCCGCCGTGTCCGCCGGGATCGCCACCGTCGGCTTCGACGCCGACCCGCGCACGGTCGCCAAGATCGCCGCCGGCCACACGCCCGCCGAGGGCGCGCTGACGGCGGCCGAGGCCCGCCGCATGCTGTCCGGCGGCTTCCGGCCCACCACCGACCCCGCGGAGCTCGGCCGGGTGCGCACCGCCGTCATCTGCGCTCCCGCCCCGCTCGGACCCGACCGCACCCCCGACCTGACGGCCGTCGGCGAGATGGCACGCGCCCTCGCGGCGCGGCTGCGCCCGCACACCACGGTGGTGCTCGAATCCCCCGTGGCGCCCGGCACCACGGAGGGCTTCCTGCGCGACGTCCTTGAGGACGGCTCGGGGCTGCGGGCCGGACGCGACTTCCACCTCGCCTACTCCCCCGGCCGGCTCGACCCCGGCAGCCGCACGCACGCGCTCGCCAGCACGCCGAAGGTGATCGGCGGCCTCACCCCCGCCTGCACGGAGTCGGCCGCCGCGTTCTACGGGCGCCTTTCGGAGAAGGTGGTCCGCGCGCGCGGGACGCGCGAGGCCGAGATGGTCAAGCTGCTGGAGACCAACTTCCGGCACGTCAACATCGCGCTCGTCAACGAGATGGCGATCCTCTGCCACGACATGGGCGTCGACCTGTGGGACGTCATCCGCTGCGCGGAGACCAAGCCGTTCGGCTTCCAGGCGTTCCGCCCAGGGCCCGGCGTCGGCGGCCACGGCGTGCCGATCGACCCCGGCTACCTGCCGCACACGGGGCGCGCGCCCGGCCACCCGCACCCGCTGCGCATGGTCGGACTCGCGCAGGAGATCAACGGCCGCATGCCGCAGTACGTGATCCAGCGCTGTGCGGCCCTGCTCAACGAGCACGGCAAGTCCGCGCGCGGCGCGCGCGTGCTGCTCCTCGGCGTCACGTACAAGCAGGACCTCGCCGACCAGGAGGCGTCGCCCGCGACCGAGATCGCGGGCCGCCTGGCGGACCTGGGGGCCGCCGTCAGCTACCACGACCCGTACGTCCCCGAGTGGCGCGTGCGCGGCCTGGCCGTGCCGCGCGCCGATTCGCTGTACGAGGCCGCGGCCGACGCGGACCTGACGGTGCTGCTCCAGCACCACCGCACGTACGACCTGCAAGGGCTCGCGGTCAAGGCCCAGTTGCTGCTCGACACCAGGGGCGCGAGCCCCGCGGGCGCCGCGTACCGGCTCTGAGAACCGGTTCCCCACGGCGCGGCACCGCGGCACCCGCTTCAGCGCTTGTGCTGCGCGTCCGCGACGGTGACCTCGACGCGCTGGAACTCCTTGAGCTCGCTGTAACCGGTGGTGGCCATCGCGCGGCGCAGGGCGCCGAAGAAGTTCATGGAGCCGTCGGGGAAGTGGGACGGGCCCGTGAGGACCTCGTCGAGCGTGCCGACCATGCCCAGGTCGACCAGCTTGCCGCGCGGCACGTCCTCGTGGACGGCCTCCATGCCCCAGTGGCGGCCCTTGCCCGGCGCGTCGGAGGCGCGCGCGAGCGGGGAGCCGATCATCACCGAGTCGGCGCCGCAGGCGATCGCCTTGGGCAGGTCGCCCGACCAGCCGACGCCGCCGTCCGCGATCACGTGCACGTAGCGGCCGCCGGACTCGTCCATGTAGTCGCGGCGTGCCGCCGCCACGTCCGCGACGGCGGTGGCCATCGGCACCTGGATCCCCAGCACGTTGCGCGTGGTGTGCGCGGCGCCGCCGCCGAAGCCGACGAGGACGCCGGCCGCGCCGGTGCGCATCAGGTGCAGCGCCGCCGTGTACGTGGCGCAGCCGCCGACGATGACCGGCACGTCGAGCTCGTAGATGAACTGCTTGAGGTTGAGCGGCTCGGCCGCGCCCGACACGTGCTCGGCGGAGACCGTCGTGCCGCGGATGACGAAGATGTCCACGCCCGCGTCGACGACGGCCTTCGAGAACTGCGCGGTGCGCTGCGGCGAGAGCGCGGCGGCCGTGACGACGCCCGAGTCGCGCACCTCCTTGATGCGCTGCCCGATCAGCTCCTCCTTGATGGGAGCCGCGTAGATCTCCTGGAGGCGCCGGTTGGCGGTCGACTCGTCGAGGCCGGCGATCTCGTCGAGCAGCGGCTGCGGGTCCTCGTAGCGTGTCCACAGGCCTTCGAGGTTGAGCACCCCGAGACCGCCCGACTCGCCGATGCGGATCGCCGTGCGGGGCGAGACCACCGAGTCCATGGGGGCGGCGAGGAACGGCAGGTCGAACCGGTAGGCGTCGATCTGCCACGCGATCGAGACCTCCTTGGGGTCGCGCGTGCGCCGGCTGGGGACGACGGCGATGTCGTCGAACGCGTACGCCCTGCGCCCGCGCTTGCCGCGCCCGATCTCGATCTCAGTCACGATGTGGCCTTTCCCTCTACGTCTGCCGCCGTCAAGTATCACCGACGGGTCCTCGCACGGCTCAGGGGCGGCCCGCGCGCGGGACCGCCCCTTGCCTGTGCGCCGGCCCTCGAACTCAGCGGGAGCTGTAGTTCGGCGCCTCCACCGTCATCTGGATGTCGTGCGGGTGGCTCTCCTTGAGGCCGGCCGCCGTGATGCGGACGAACCTGCCCTTGCGCTCCATCTCGTCGATCGACGCGGCGCCCACGTAGCCCATCGTCTGGCGCAGCCCGCCGATGAGCTGGTGCAGCACCGCGGAGAGCGGGCCGCGGTAGGGCACCTGGCCCTCGATGCCCTCGGGCACGAGCTTGTCGTCGGATGCCACCTCGGCCTGGAAGTAGCGGTCCTTCGAGTAGGAGCGCGCCTGGCCGCGCGACTGCATCGCGCCGAGCGAGCCCATGCCCCGGTACGACTTGAACTGCTTGCCGTTGATGAACTGCAGCTCACCCGGCGACTCCTCGCATCCCGCGAGCAGGCTGCCGAGCATCACCGTACGGGCGCCTGCGGCGAGCGCCTTGCCGATGTCGCCCGAGTACTGCAGGCCGCCGTCGCCGATGACCGGCACGCCCGCGTCCAGACACGCCGTCGCCGCCTCGTAGATGGCCGTGACCTGCGGGACGCCGATGCCGGCGACGACGCGCGTGGTGCAGATGGAGCCCGGGCCCACACCCACCTTGACGCCGTCCACGCCCGCGTCGAGCAGCGCCTTGGCGCCGTCGGCCGTGGCGACGTTGCCGCCGACGACGTCGACGGAGACGCTCGACTTGATCTTCGACATCCAGCCGAGCGCGTTGCTGTTGTGGCCGTGCGAGGTGTCCACGACCAGGAAGTCGACGCCCGCCTCGACGAGTGCCTGCGAACGGTCGAGCGCCTCGGGGCTGGCGCCGACGGCAGCGCCGACGAGCAGCCTGCCCTCGGAGTCCTTCGCCGCGTTCGGGTACTGCTCGGCCTTCACGAAGTCCTTGACGGTGATGAGGCCCTTGAGCACGCCCGCGTCATCGACGAGGGGGAGCTTCTCGATCTTGTGCCGGTGCAGCAGCGCCATCGCGTCCACACCCGAGATGCCGACCTTGCCCGTGACCAGTGGCATCGGCGTCATGACCTCGCGCACCTCGCGGCGGCGGTCCGACTCGAAGGCCATGTCGCGGTTGGTGACGATGCCGAGCAGCCTGCCGCCCGCGTCCGTCACCGGCACGCCGCTGATGCGGAACTTCGCGCACAGCTCGTCGGCCTCGCCGAGCGTCGCGTCGGGCCTGACCGTGATCGGGTCGGTGACCATGCCGGACTCGGACCGCTTGACCAGGTCGACCTGGTTGGCCTGGTCGGCGACGGAGAGGTTGCGGTGCAGCACGCCCACGCCGCCCTGGCGGGCCATCGCGATGGCCATGCGTGCCTCGGTGACCTTGTCCATCGCGGCGGACAGCAGCGGGATGTTCACCCTGACGTTGCGCGAGACGAGGGACGACGTGTCCACCTCGTTCGGTAGCACCTCCGAGGCCCCGGGCAGCAGCAGGACGTCGTCGTATGTCAGCCCGAGTGTCGCGAATTTCCCAGGCACTCCGTCGACGTTCGCAGTCATGACACCTTCCCCATATGGCCTTGATCGGTGCGGATGTCCATGCTAACGGGCTCGCGGGGGTGCCTGATTCCGCCTGTGGAAACAGCACCGAAGCCGCCCACGGAGAGCCGGTGAGCGGCTACGTTGAGCAGTTGGCGGTTTCCCACCGACCGCCGTCTCACTGCCCGGCGAGTGTCCGCAGCCTGCTCAGCGCGCGGTGCTGCGCCACCCGTACGGCCCCCGGGGACATGCCGAGCATCTGGCCCGTCTCCTCCGCGGTCAGCCCGACGGCCACGCGCAGCACGAGCAGTTCCCGCTGCGTGTCGGGGAGGCTGGCGAGTAGCCGCTTCGCCCACTCCGCGTCGCTGCTGAGCAGGGCGCGCTCCTCGGGGCCCAGCGAGTCGTCGGGCCGCTCGGGCATCTGGTCCGAGGGCACGACCGTCGAGCCGGGGTGGCGCATGGCGGCCCGCTGGAGGTCGGCGACCTTGTGCCCGGCGATGGCGAACACGAACGCCTCGAACGGCTTGCCGGTGTCGCGGTAGCGGGGCAGCGCCATCAGCACCGCGACGCAGACGTCCTGCGCGAGGTCCTCGACGAAGTGGCGCGCGTCACCGGGCAGCCGGCTCAGGCGCGTGCGGCAGTACCGGAGCGCGAGCGGGTGGACGTGCGCCAGGAGCTCGTGGGTGGCCTGCTCGTCGCCGTCGACTGCGCGATGGGCGAGGGCACCGATCACCGTCGTCTCGTCGTCGCGCATCGGACCATGGTGCACCGGCGTCCCGTCGTCCGCGGCGCCGCGTCTGTCGTTGTGCACCGAAGCGTTATGAGCAGGTGCGGCAGAACTCATCCCTGCGCCCTCCCCTCGCGCTCGTCCGGCTCGTCCCCGAGGAACTCCACACAGTCAAGGATGCGGCATCGCGCGGGAAACGGGCGCAGGGGTCCTTGCGGCCGTTCTCACAGCCGTCGTCGGGAAGCCGCTCACGGCCGCGCTCACGACCGGACGACGCGCACCGGCGCACCCCCGTCCGCGACGGCCCGCCGCCGCTCCGGGCTGCGGAAACCCGCGAACGACCGCACGCCACGTGAGCCCGTGCGCGCGCTCGTTCGGCATGGGTCGCGGGCGCGCGCTCGCACGGCGGGCGGTGCGAGGGCCGCGCGTCAGCGCACGAGCCCCCAGCGGAAGCCGAGCGCCACCGCGTGCGCGCGGTCCGAGGCCCCGAGCTTCTTGAACAGGCGCCTCGCGTGCGTCTTGACCGTGTCCTCCGACAGGAACAGCTCGCGGCCGATCTCGGCGTTGGACCTGCCGTGGCTCATGCCTTCGAGCACCTGGATCTCACGCGCGGTGAGCGTGGGCGCCGCGCCCATCTCCGCGGAGCGCAGCCGCCGGGGGGCGAGCCGCCAGGTCGGGTCGGCGAGGGCCTGCGTGACCGTCGCGCGCAGCTCGGCGCGTGACGCGTCCTTGTGCAGGTAGCCGCGCGCACCCGCGGCGACCGCGAGCGCGACGCCGTCCAGGTCCTCCGCGACGGTCAGCATGATGATCCGCGCGCCCGGGTCGGCCGACAGCAGGCGGCGCACCGTCTCCACACCGCCGAGGCCCGGCATGCGGACGTCCATCAGGATCAGGTCGGAGCGGTCGGCGCCCCAGCGGCGGAGCACTTCCTCACCGTTGGCCGCGGTCGTCACGCGCTCGACGCCGGGCACGGTCGCGACCGCGCGGCGGAGCGCCTCTCGGGCAAGCGGGGAGTCGTCGCAGACGAGCACGGATGTCATGACCGGCCTCCGCAGCTGATGCGCGTCACCTTGAGCCTCCAGGCTGTACATGTCGTCACCTGCGCGGTTGACACTCTCGGACATGTGCCCGATCGCTCGTTCTCTCAACCGCCTGACCTCATCAACGATGGTCACCCGAAAGAGTTACGGGTCCCTCACGCAGAGCTATGCCCCATTTAGAGGCTTTTCTTCACTTTCAGTGGTGTCTGAGGCTAGATTCGCAAAGAGTCATATTTACATCTACTTACACAAGAGATGTACCGTCATGACCATCCGGTGCCGTCCAGGATTCAAGGGGACATGAGCAATGGCAGATTTCTCCCGCCTTCCAGGACCCAACGCAGATCTGTGGGATTGGCAGCTCCTCGCGGCCTGCCGGGGTGTGGACAGCTCGCTGTTCTTCCACCCGGAGGGAGAGAGGGGTGCGGCACGGAGCGCGCGCGAGAACTCGGCGAAAGAGGTGTGCATGAGGTGCCCGGTCCGCGCGGAGTGCGCGGCACACGCGCTGGCGGTACGGGAGCCGTACGGCGTGTGGGGCGGCCTGACGGAGGACGAGCGCGAGGAGCTGATGGGCAGGGCGCGCACGCGCCTCGTGTCCGCGTCAGCGCCGTCCCCCGGCGGCCACGGCACGGCCGGGCAGGCGGAGGACTGACCCTCCGCGAGGCGACCGAACGAAGAAACGTTCCTGCATAACGATCACCCTCACCGCGGTCGGACGGCAGCCCCGCGGCGACGGGGGCACTCGTGTGCCCGCGCCCGTGGGAGCAGCGGTCGGAGCGGCGATCGGGCGGCGGTCAGGCAGCGGTCTCCGCGGCCGTCGCCAGCTCGTCGAGCGTGGCGGCGACGGCGGGCACGCGCGCCAGGTCGGGCAGCGTGAGCGCGACCACCTCGCGCGAAACCGACGGCTCGACCGTCAGCTTCCTGACCCCCTCCGTACGCACGGAGGTGAGGGCGAGATCCGGCAGCGTGGCCACCCCGAGCCCCGCCGCCACCAGGCCGATCACCGCCGGGTAGTCGTCCGTCGCGAAGTCGATGCGGGGCGTGAAGCCGGCGGCCTCGCACGCGCCGACCAGCTGCGTACGGCAGCGCGGGCAGCCGGCGATCCAGGATTCGTCGGCGAGGTCCGCCATGGCCACCTTGCCCGCGTCGGCCAGAGGGTGCCCCTCGGGCACGAGGCCGACGAGCCGGTCCACGAGCAGCGGCCGCACGGTCAGGTCCTGCCACTCGCCCTCGCCGCCCTCGTAGCGGAACGCCAGGGCGATGTCGCAGTCCCCGTCGCGCAGCATGGAGACCGAGCGCGGCGGTTCGGCCTCGACGAGCGAGACGCGCGTGCCCGGATGGGCGGCGCGCAGCGCGGCGAGCGCGGCGGGCACGAGCGTGGAACTGCCGCTCGGGAACGACACGAGACGCACGCGGCCCGCGCGCAGCCCGACGATCGCGGCGATCTCCTCCTCGGCCGCGGTGAGGCCCGCGAGGATGCCCGTCGCATGCCGCACCAGGACTTCACCGGCCTGCGTGAGGCGCGTCTCCCTCCCGGTGCGCACGACGAGGCGCGTGCCCGCGGAGGCCTCAAGGGACTTCATCTGCTGGCTGACGGCGGGCTGCGTGCAGCCGAGCTCGCGCGCCGCGCCGGAGAAGGACCCGGTGGCGGCGACGGCGCGCAGGACGCGGAGGTGGCGTGCTTCGATCACACCGGCAAGTGTACGTGAGGCATAAGACACTCTTTTATCTCTCGCCCGTAATCGGGTGGCGGCTTTGACAGCCCCGCCGCTACCGTGACCGCCATGAGAGTGCTGACAGTGAACGTGGGGCGGCCGAAGGCCGTGGCCTACACGGACGCGGCGGGCGGCGTCACGGGCATCGACAAGCGGCCGGTGGACGGGCCCGTCCAGGTCCGTGACCCGGGCCCCAAGGGCGAGGGCGGCAGCGGGCTCGGCGGCGACGCGGTGTGCGACACGCGCCACCACGGCGGCAGCGACCAGGCGGTGTACGCGTACGCGCGCGAGGACCTCGACCGGTGGGAGGCGGAGCTCGGACGCCCCCTGGCAAACGGCGCGTTCGGCGAGAACCTGACGACGTACGGGCTCGACCTCACACAGGCGAAGATCGGCGAGCGGTGGCGCGTGGGCGAGGAGCTCGTGCTGGAGATCTCCAGCGGGCGCATCCCGTGCCGCACGTTCCAGGGCTGGGTCGAGGAGAAGGGCTGGGTCAAGCGCTTCACCCGGCGGGCCGCCACGGGCGCGTACCTTCGGGTGATCGAGCCGGGCGAGATCAGGTCGGGCGACGGCATCGAGGTGATCCACCGCCCGGAGCACGAGGTGACGGTGCAGCTCGCCTTCCGCGCGATCACGCTGGAGCGCCACCTGCTGCCCCAGGTCCTGGCGGCGTCCGAGGCGCTGCACAGGGAGGAGCTCAGGGAGGCGCGCGCGTACGTGGAGAAGTACGGCGCCGCCCCTGCGGCGCTCTGACCGAGCCGCGTCGGGCCACGACCCCGCGGGCCCGTGCCGCGCGTTCAGGGGCACGGCGCAGCTGCGGCGAGCCGGTCCCGCCGTCCCGGCGCGGTGCCCCTGAGCGAAGCGGGATCCGCCGCTACCGAGCGTCCCGGACCCGGGAGAGGTAACTGCCTCTCCCCTGCCCCTTGGACCCGCCGAGCCGGTACTCGTTCGCGACCAGGTCGAGGAGTTCCTCGGCCGACGTGTCGGCCGTCCGCTTGTCGAAGGTGATCTCGCCGTGCTGCAGCAGGCAGACCCGGTCGCAGACGTCCAGCACCTGCGTGTAGTTGTGCGCGATAAGGATGATCGACAGGTCTCCCCGGGCGCGCAGCAGGGTGATCAGGTCCAGGATGATGCCGCCCTCCTTCGCGCCCATCGCGGCCAGCGGTTCGTCGAGCAGCAGGATGTTCGCCTGCGAATAGACCGATCTGGCCACCGCGATCGCCTGCCGCTGCCCACCCGAGAGGTTCGCCACCTCCGCGTTCACGGAGGGGATGTTGATCCCGATGTCGTTGAGGTAGCGGCGGGCGTCGCGGCGCATCGCGGACTTGCGCAGGAAGGGGCCTCGGCGCAGCTCCTTGTTCAGGTGGAGGTTGAGGTAGACCGGGAGTGTGTTGATCAGCGCGAGGTCCTGGAACACCGTCTCGATGCCCAGCTCCCTGGCCTGGCTCACCGAGTGCAGGTTCACGGGGCTGCCGTCGACGCTGATCCGGCCCGAGGTCGGCTGGGTGAATCCGGTGAGTATCTTCACCAGGGTCGACTTGCCGGCGCCGTTGTCTCCGATCAGGCCGAGCACCTCGCCGCGCGCCACACTGAGGTTGACGTCACGCAGAGCCTCCACCTGCCCGTAGCGCTTGCCGATGTGCTCGGCGGAGATGGCCGCGGGGGCCGGGAGTGCGGTCTTGTCGTCTGTCATGCTCAGCCTGCCTTCACTCCTCGGCGCAGGCGCGCCAGTTGGGTGTTCAGCACCATGGCGATGAGGATGGCGACACCCTCGATCACGATGAAGGTGGTCGCGTCGATGCCCTGGATGTTGAAGCCGTCCTGCAGTACGGCGAGGAGCAGGGCGCCGAAGAAGGCGCCGATGACCGTGCCCGCACCGCCGAGGAGTGCCGTCCCTCCGATGACGCAGGCCGCGATCGCCTCGAACATCAGGTTGTTGCCGCCGGCGTTGGGGTCGAAGGAGTGGGAGATGTGGACGCCGTCCAGGATGCCGCCGAGTCCGGCGAAGGTCGAAGCGATCATGAAGGCCCGTATCTTCACCCAGCGGGTCCTGATGCCCGCTTCCGCCGCACCGAGGCTGTTGGCCCCCGTGGCGATCGTGTGCGCGCCCCATCTCGTCTGTGTGAGCACTACCTGCATCAGGATGGCGAGGAGCACGGCCCAGGTGAGTTCGGACCACTTGTAGCCGCCCAGGATGTGCATCAGCAGGCCTTGCTGGGGAGCGGGGCGGGGGAAGTTGTTCGAGACCTTCAGGGTGATGCCGTGCAGCAGGTAGAGCATGCCGAGCGTGGTGATGAACGAGGGCAGCCGCAGGAGCTGGTTGACCAGTCCGTTGAACAGCCCGACCGCGGCGGCCACCAACAGGCCCACGATCACTGCGAGCAGCATCGGCACGCCGGCGTCGTTGACCGCCGTCATCACGAAGGGGATGAGCGCGAAAGTCATCCCTGTCGACAGGTCTATCTCCCCGCAGATCAGCAGGAAGACCTCGCCGGCGGCCAGGATCGCCGCGGCGGCGCCGAAGTTGGCGATGTTGCCGAGGTTCGACGAGGAGTAGAACGCCGAGTTCGCGAAGCCGAAGTAGAGGATGAGCGCGATCACCACAGCGACCACGCTGAGTTCGCGCAGTCTGAGCAGTGATCCCGGCAGGGCAGCGAGGCCGGGCAGCCTTCGTACGCTGTCCAGGCCGCCGACCGGGGCTGATTGCCGGGGCGAAGGCACTGACGGGGCCCGTTCCGCAGGATCTGCGTCCGTCTCGCCCACGGAGGGGTCGTGATGCTGGGTCATGTGAGGATCGCTCCCGGCTTCAGTGGATGTACAGCTGCTTCGGCGAGCTGCCCTCGAACCGGTTCTTCTCCTTCAAGTAGGGCGCGACCAGGTCCTTCGTGACGAACTTGAGGCCGGTGTCGGTGGTGGCCGGGCTCACCAGCGTGCCGGAGAGCTTGTAGAGGTAGAGGTAGAGGACCGAGAGGAACCCCTGCATGTAGGCGGACTGGTCGATGGTGAAGTCGAGGATGCCGTCGGAGATCGCCTGCTCCGTGGGGGTCAGCAGATCGAAGCCGCCGCCGTGGTACCCCTTGTCCTTGAGGTTGTATTTGCGCATGACGTTCGCGATGCCCTGGGTGCTGCCGGCATCCACCGCGAACAGGCCCTTGAAACCCTTGTTGCCCTGGGTGAAAGCGTCGATGGCGGCCTGTTCGGGATTCACGTCCGCGCCCGTGGCCACCTGCTTGACGGTGAAGTTCTTGCCCGCCGCCTTGAGTGCGGCGACAGCACCGTCGGCGCGCGGCTGGATGTTCAGTGAGCCGGGGGTGGCGATGAAGACGGCGATGCTGCCACCGTCGGGGAAGGCCGACGCGATGCGCTTGCCCATCGCCTGGCCTGCGGCGAAGAGGTCCTGACCCACGTAGGCGAGCCGCGCGTTGGACGGGACGTCGGCGTTGTACGACACCACCGGGATCTTCTTGGCGAGCGCCTGGGTCGTCGGCGCGTTGAAGGCCTTCTTGTCAACGAGGGACACCGCGATGCCGTCGGCACCGGAAGTGATGGCCGTGTTCATCGCACTGACCATCTCGGAGACGTTCGAGGTCTCGGAACCGGTCCACTGGTAGGTGACGTTCAGCAGGTCACAAGCGTCTTGGATGCCGTACTGCGTGGCCTGGAAGAACGGGTTCGTCGTCACGTGATTGACGAAGACGAACTTCCACTTCGGAGTGGTCGGGAAGCTGCCCGCCTGGTTGCCGCCGCCGCTCTTCGTGTCGCTGCTGCAACCCGCCAGCGCGACCATGCCGGCCGCGGCGCCCGCCAGGCCTGCGCCTCGGAGCATGAGACGGCGAGAAGGCAGGGACTCCGGTTCTTGATGCACTGCTGATCCCTTCGTTCACAGATGAGCCGATGCCATCGAACGGCAGCGATGGAAAGAAGATCGCGAGCCCGGGCGGCCGGTCGTCCGCCCCGGTGTGCGCCGGGCGCGACAGCGCACAACCTCGGGTGATGCCTGAGTCAACACCGCCTGGCCACAATGGAGTTGTACCGAGGTGGGTCGCAGCCGGCCCCTTGCCCGCCGCAGCATTGATAGCGCTAACAATCAGTGTCACCTCGTCGATCATCGATCAGCGCCAGGCCCACGTGGTCCGACCACGACTCGTATCGGCGGAAACCGTCACGCCGCGACACCGTTCAGAGTGTGCGCGGCCCCACGAAGACCTCCCGAGGATGGCATTGCAAAGGAAAGTGAGCGCTCACATTTCACTGCGAGCACCCCAGGTATGGCCCGCGCAGCGCATTCGGGCGACTGCCGGAGAGCCGAAAATGAGGCTGGCACATGAGATGCGCGACCTCAAGGGCCGGGGCCGTACTTTCTGAAGTCGCCGCCCCGCCACGGCTGGACGGCCGTCCGCACCCGCTTGACGCCCGTCACTGTGAGCGCTAACTATGAGCACGTCAAGCGAAGGGAGAACCGTGCCGCAGACCGACGGGAGCACCCCGCCGCGCCGCGCTCCCACCATGGCGGACGTCGCCCAGGTGGCGGGAGTCTCGCACCAGACGGTGTCACGGGTACTGAGTGACCACCCGAACGTTCGCGACTCGACGCGCGCGGACGTGCAACGAGCGATCGAGGAGCTGGGATACCGGCGGAACTCCTCGGCGCGTGCACTGGTGACCCGGCGCACCCACACCCTGGGAGTGGTGGCGTGCAATCCGACGCTGTTCGGCCCCTCCAGCACACTGGCCGGCCTGGAGGAGGCGGCGCGGGAGCAGGGCTATCTGGTGTCCACGGTGACCTTGCGCCGCTACTCCGCGTCCGCGCTCAAGGGCGCCGTCGAACACCTCAGCGACTGGGGGGTGGAAGGCATCGTGGTGATCGTTCCGTACCGGGAGGCTGTCAACGCACTGACGGAATTCAGGCTGCCCTTCCCGGTGGTGACCGTCGAGGGCGGCCACACACTCCCCATCCCGGGCGTCTCGGTGGACCAGGAGCTGGGCGCCAGGCTGGTGACCCGGCACCTGCTCGCCGCCGGACATCCCACCGTGTGGCATGTCGCCGGCCCCAGCAACTGGCTGGAGGCCGAGGCCAGGATCAGCGGCTGGCGCTCGGCACTCGAAGAGGCCGGCGCGGTCGTGCCGCCACCGCTGCAGGGCGATTGGACTCCCCTGTCGGGCTACCGTGCCGGGCAGGAGCTGGCGGGCCGGGTCGCCGGCGCGGACACCCGGGCCGGGATTCCGGGCGTCTCCGCCGTGTTCGTGGCGAACGACCAGATGGCGCTCGGGGTGCTGCGTGCCCTGCGTGAAGCGGGCGTCTCGGTACCGGGGCAGGTGGCGGTCGCCGGGTTCGACGACATTCCCGAGGCCGAGTACTTCGCCCCGCCGCTGACCAGTGTCCGCCAGGATTTCGGCGCTGTCGGCCAGGCCAGCATCAGGCTGCTGCTCAGCCGGATCGAGTCCCGCGGGAACGGCGCCGACGACGAGCACATCGTCATCGAGCCGCGCTTGATCGTCCGTGGCAGCAGCAACACGGCCTGACTCCGCCCCGGCCCCCACGGACCGGGCCCCGCGTGGGACGGCCGCCGCCCCTTCCACATGACCGAGAGGCAACGATGAGCACCGATCCGACCGCCGCGACCGTCGGGGTCGACTTCGGCACCCTGTCAGGACGGGCCGTGGTCGTCGACGTCGCGGACGGCGCCGAACTCGGCAGCGCGGTCCACACGTACACGCATGCCGTGATGGACCGCGCCCTGCCCGGCGGCCGGGAACTCCCGCCCGACTGGGCCCTCCAGATGCCGCAGGACTGGAGGGACGTGCTGCGTCACGCCGTGCCCGATGCGCTGCGAGCCGCTGGGGTGCGGCCTGATCAGGTCATCGGCATCGCCACCGACTTCACTGCCTGCACCGTGCTGCCCACGACCCGGGACGGCACACCCCTGTGTGAACTGCCGGGCTTCGCCGACCGCCCCCACGCCTACCCGAAGCTGTGGCGGCACCACGCGGCACAGCCCGAGGCCGACCTGATAGTCGAGCGTGCCCGGGAGAGCGGCCAGGCGTGGCTGGGGCGCTACGGCGGGAGAATCTCCAGCGAGTGGCAGTACGCCAAGGCGCTTCAGGTGCTGCACGAGGACCCGGACGCCTACGCCGCCGCCGACCGCTGGATCGAGGCCGCCGACTGGATCGTCTGGCAGCTCACCGGCGCCGAGAGCCGCAACCCCTGCACCGCCGGCTACAAAGGCATCCACCAGGACGGCCGGTACCCTGACGCCGGCTTCCTGGCATCCCTGCATCCGCAATTCGCCGGCTTCACCGCCAAACTCGAACACCCCCTCACCCCGCTCGGCTCTCCGGCCGGCGCGCTGACACCGAAGGCCGCCGAGTGGACCGGGCTGCGCCCCGGCACCGTGGTGGCGGCCGGCAACGTCGACGCGCACGTCACGTCCGCGGCCGCACAGTCCCTCGAACCCGGCAACATGCTTGCCATCATGGGGACTTCCACCTGTCACGTGATGAACTCGGACGTGCTGGCCGAGGTCCCGGGCATGTGCGGGGTGGTACGGGACGGGGTGGTGCCCGGGCTGTGGGGCTACGAGGCCGGGCAGAGCGGGGTGGGCGACATCCTCGCCTGGGCCGTACGCACCGCCGCGCCCCAGGAATACGCGGACGAGGCGGGACGCCGCGGGATGTCCGTGCACGACCTGCTGACCGAGAAGGCCGCCGCTCAACCGGTCGGCGGCCACGGCCTGCTGGCACTGGACTGGCACAGCGGCAACCGCTCGGTCCTGGTCGACCACCACCTGTCGGGACTCCTCGTGGGGCTGACGCTCGACACCCGTCCCGAGGACATCTACCGCTCGCTGATCGAGGCCACCGCATTCGGGGCACGCACCATCGTCGAGGCTTTCGAGCGGGCCGGTGTGCCGGTGACCGACTTCACCGCGGCCGGCGGCCTGTTGAGGAACGACTTCCTCATGCAGACCTACAGCGATGTGCTGGGCCGCCCGATCCACCTGCTCAGGTCCGAGCAGGGACCCGCTCTCGGCTCGGCCATCCACGCCGCCGTCGCCGCCGGTTCCTACCCGGACATCCGCACTGCCTCGCGGGCGATGGGCCGCCGCGACATGCGCGTCCACACCCCGGACCCCGGCCGGGCCACCGCCTATGACCGCATGTACACCCAATACCTGGCACTGCACGACCACTTCGGCCGTGGCAGCAGCGATGTCATGCACCGCCTCCGCGACCTGCGCGGCCAGGCCGCCGGCACCGTCGGCACCGCCGACCAGATCGCGTGAGCACGATGTGAGCGCTAACATTCCTACTCCTTCTCCCCTCTGAGGTCAGTCCTGTCATGAGCGGTTCTCCGTACTCGGAACTCGCCGCTGCGGTGTCGTCGCTGCGGCAGCAGGTCAGTGACCTGCATCAGGAACTCGTACGCTACGACCTGGTGGTGTGGACTGCCGGGAACGTGTCGGGGCGGGTACCCGGCCACGACCTGTTCGTGATCAAGCCGAGCGGCGTGCGCTACGACCGGCTCTCGCCCGACTCGATGATCGTGTGCGATCTGGACGGCCAGGTGGTCGAGGGCGAGTTGTCCCCCTCCTCCGACACCGCCGCCCATGCCTACGTCTACCGGCACATGCCGGACGTCGGCGGGGTGGTGCACACCCATTCCACCTACGCGTGCGCATGGGCGGCACGCGGCGAGCCGGTGCCGTGCGTGCTCACCGCCATGGCCGACGAGTTCGGCGACGAGATCCCGGTCGGCCCGTTCGCCCTGATCGGCGACGACTCCATCGGAAGGGGCATCGTCGGCACCCTGGGAGAGCACCGCTCTCCCGCCGTACTGATGCAGAACCACGGCGTGTTCACCATCGGCGGGGACGCGCGCGCCGCCGTCAAGGCCGCGGTGATGTGCGAGGACGTGGCCCGCAGCGTGCACATCTCCCGTCAGCTCGGCGAGCCGATACCCATAGACCCCGGCGACGTCGACCGGCTGCATGCGCGCTACCAGAACGTCTACGGCCAGCCCGCACGGCCGGTACCCGCCACTGACCGAGGGGCCCGGCCATGACAACACC
Source organism: Streptomyces sp. NRRL F-5126 (assembly GCF_000721265.1). Lineage (GTDB taxonomy): Bacteria > Actinomycetota > Actinomycetes > Streptomycetales > Streptomycetaceae > Streptomyces. The sequence continues at coordinate 468,215 of NZ_JOFZ01000006.1, forward strand.
GACGACCGCCGAACGCGAGGTCTGGTTCCTCACGGGCAGCCAGGGCCTGTACGGGGAGGAGACACTCCGCCAAGTCGCCGAGCAGTCGAGGGAGATCTGCGGAGAACTGGCGAAGGCAGCCCACAGCCCTGCTCGCGTGGTGTGGAAACCGGTGGTCACCGACGCATCGGCGATCACGGAGGTGATGCTCGCGGCCAACTCCGCGCCGGGGTGCGTCGGCCTGATCACGTGGATGCACACATTCTCTCCCGCGAAGATGTGGATCGCCGGGCTCGACCTCCTGCGCAAACCGCTTCTGCACCTGCACACCCAGGCGCACCGCGAACTGCCGTGGTCCACCATCGACATGGACTTCATGAACCTGAACCAGGCCGCACACGGCGACCGGGAGTTCGGCTACATCCAGTCGAGGATCGGCGTGGCACGCAAGACCGTCGCGGGACACGTGTCCGATCCGGCGGTGATCCACGGCATCCACGCCTGGATGCGGGCCGCGCTCGGCCACGACGCCCTGCGCACCCTGCGCGTGGCCCGCTTCGGCGACAATATGCGGGATGTCGCCGTCACCGAGGGCGACAAGGTGGAGGCGCAGCTGCGGTTCGGCGTGTCGGTCAACACCTACGCGGTCAACGACCTCGTGGAAGCCGTCGACGCGATCGAGGAGACGGCCGCGAGCGAGCTGGCCGCCGAGTACACCCGCCTCTACCGGACCGGCCGGGATCTGGCCGTCGGCGGCGCGCGCCATGACGCCCTGCGCTACGCGGCCCGCGTCGAGCTCGGGCTGCGCGCCTTCCTCGGCACGGGCGGCTTTCGCGCGTTCACGACCAACTTCGAGGATCTGGGAGGGCTGCGGCAGCTGCCCGGCATCGCCGTTCAGCGGCTGATGGCGGACGGTTACGGATTCGGCGCCGAAGGCGACTGGAAGACCTCCGCCCTGCTCCACGCGGTGAAGAGGATGGGCACCGGCCGGCCGGGCGGCAGCTCGTTCATGGAGGACTACACCTATCACCTGGTCCCTGGCCAGGAGGTGATTCTCGGCGCCCATATGCTCGAAATCTGTCCGACCATCGCGGCCCGCCGGCCGAGCTGCGAGATCCACCCCTTGTCCATCGGTGGCCGTGAGGACCCCGTCCGCCTGGTCTTCGACACCCGGCCGGGCCCGGCGGTCGTGGTCGGTCTCGCCGACGTCGGCGACCGCTTCCGGCTGGTGGCCAACCAGATCGAGGTGGTGGCGCCGGCCGAGCCGCTGCCCGCGCTTCCGGTGGCACGTGCCGTCTGGCGGCCGGAACCCGACCTGCGCACGTCGGCCGAGGCATGGCTGACCGCCGGCGGCCCGCACCACACCGTGCTGTCGACGGCGGTCGGCGCCGAGGAACTCGCCGACCTCGCCGACATGCTCCGCACGGAACTCCTCCTCATCGACGAGGCCACCGAAGTACGGCAGTTCACCAAGGAGATCCGCTGGAACCAGGCGTACTACCGTCTCACCGGCCGGTTGTGACCACGTGGCACCGTTCCGGCGCCGCGCAACGGCGGACACCTCTGCCGGGGATGCCGCACGCAGGCACTACGGTGCCGCGTATGACGACTGCTTTGATTACGGGCGCGACCTCCGGAATCGGTGCCGCGTTCGCCCGGCGGCTGGCGACCGAGGGGCACAACCTGGTCCTGGTGGCGCGCGATGTCGAGCGACTGCGCGAGCACGCCACCGAGCTGCACGACCGCCACCGCGTCGAGGCCGAGGTGCTCCAGGCCGACCTCGCGTCCGACCACGGCATCGAGGCCGTCGAGAAGCGCCTCTCCGACCGGAGGCAACCGGTCGACCTGCTCGTCAACAACGCGGGCTTCGGGCAGAAGGGCGCGTTCCTCGACGTCCCGGTCGAGGACGAACTCGTCATGCTGAAGGTGCACTGCGAGGCGGTGCTCCGGCTGACCACGGCGGCCGTCGCGGGCATGCGCACGCGCGGGCGCGGCGGCGTCGTCAACGTCGCGTCCACCGCCGCCTTCGTCCCCCGGGGGACGTACGGCGCGTCCAAGGCGTGGGTCGTCCAGTTCACCCAGGGCGTGGCGCGCGACGTGGGGCAGTACGGGCTGCGGCTGATGGCGCTGTGCCCGGGCTTCGTACGCACGGAGTTCCACGAACGCGCGGGCATGGGCACCGACAACATCCCCGGCTGGATGTGGCTCGACGCGGACAAGGTCGTCACCGCCGCCCTCGCCGACCTGGCGCGCGGCAAGACCATCTCGATCCCCGACCCCCGCTACAAGGCCCTGATGGGCGCGGCGAAGCTGGCACCGCGCGGCCTGCTCGGCGGCATCACGTCGAAGGCCGGCCGCAAGTACGGTCCTGTCCACCCGGACGGCGTCTGACCTCACGTACCGGGGCGCCCCGGCCTCGACTACAGTGATCGAATGATCGAATCGTGCCGCGGTTCGATCGCGATACGCGAAAGGACGGGGCTGTCGTGCGCGAAGGGGCCGCGGAACGCCACGACCGGCTGCTGAACCTGGTGCGTGAACGCGGCACCGTCCGGGTCGCCGACCTCGCCACGCACCTGGGGGTCTCGCCCGTCACCGCGCGCCGCGACGCCGAGGCACTGGCCGCGCGCGGGCTGCTCGACCGGGCGCACGGCTCCGTCTCGTGGCCCGAGCGGCGCGGACCCGCGGGCACAGCTCCCGGCGGCGGCAGCCCGGTGATCGGCATGCTCGCGCCCGCCGCCGGCTACTACTTCCAGGACATCATCCGCGGGGCGCACGAGGCGGCGGCACGGCTCGGCGCCCGGCTGATCCTGCGCGTGTCCGACTACCGCCCCGAGGACGACGCCTCGCACGCGGCCGGGCTGCTCGCGGCCGGCGCGCAGGGCCTGCTCGTCGCCCCGAGCTGGACCGGGCCCGAGCATCCCGCACGGTACGCGGAGTGGATCGCGCGGCTGCCCGTGGACACCGTGCTCGTGGAGCGAACGGGAGAGCCCGGCGGCCCGCTCGACGGCCTCGACCGGGTCAGCTCCGACCACGCGCACGGCGTGCTCATCGCCGTGCGCCACCTCGTACGGCTCGGGCACGGCACGCCCGTGCTCGTCGCCCGCTCCGACAGCCCGACGGGCCAGGCCGTGCGCTCCGGGTACGCGCAGGCGCTGGACGCGCTGGGGCTCGGGGCCGTCGCGCCCGTGCTGGACTCGACGCCCGCCGTGCGGGACCCCGGCCGCTTCGAGGAGGCCGCGCTGACCCTGCACCGGCTGGTGCGCGAGGGACGGGCCACGGCCGCGCTCATGCACAACGACGAGGACGCCACGCGCATGGTGCGGCGCCTCGCGGAGCTGGGCTGCCACGTCCCCGGCGACCTGGCGCTCGTCACGTACGACGACGAGGTCGCGGCGCTGGCCGACACCCCGCTGACGGCGGTCGCGCCGCCGAAGCGCGCCGTGGGGCGCAGCGCGGCCGAACTCCTGATCGAACGGCTCACCGCTGACGAGGACGAGCGGGACGCGCCGCGCCGCCACCTGGAGCTGCTGCCCGCGCTGCGGGTGCGCCAGTCGTGCGGCGCCGCGGCGGCCGCGCGTGCGGGTCGCGCCCCCGCGCCGGTACACCCGGCCTGATCGCTGCCCTCTGATCGTCACATCCACCTTTCGATCATTTTTCGATCAATCAATCTTTCGCTCTTGACTTCGCTCACGACGGCTCGAAGTATCGCCGCGACCGCCTGTCCCCGAAGCAGAGGAGCAGCGCCGTGAGCCGCACCTGGTCCCGGCCCCTACGAACAGCCGTGGGAGCCGCCGCCGTCCTTCTCTCCCTCACCGTGCTCGCGGGGTGCGGCGGCGCCCCGGTGCAGCCCGCGGAAGGGACCGCGGCGCACCCCGTCACCGTCACCTTCTGGGCCTGGACCAAGGGGTCGCAGGAGGTGGCGGACGAGTTCAACGCCACGCACGACACCATCAAGGTCAAGTTCGAGGAGATCCCCTCGGGCGGCCTCGGCGGTTACCCGAAGATCGCCAATGCGATCAAGGCCGGGATCGCGCCGGACGTGCTGTCCATCGAGTACCCGGAGCTCGCGCAGTTCGTGAGCCAGGGGTCGCTGAAGGACCTCAGCGGCTACCTGACGCCCGCGGTGAAGAAGCAGTTCCTGCCGCAGACCATCCAGCTGACGACGATGGGCGGCAAGAACTGGGCGGTGCCCTCCGACGCGTCGCCGCAGATCTTCTACTACCGCAAGGACTTCTTCACCCGCCACCACATCGCGCTGCCCAAAACCTGGGCCGAGTTCCGCACGGCCGCGCAGCAGGTGAAGAAGGCCGCGCCCGGCACCCGGATCGCCACCTTCTTCCCCGACGACCCGACGTTCTTCCAGACGATGGCCTGGCAGGCCGGCGCACGGTGGTTCACCACGAGGAACGGGGCGTGGCGCGTCGACACCGTGGACCCCGCGACGCGCAAGGTCGCGGCGTACTGGCAGCACATGATCGACGACCGCCTCGTCTCCACCGCGCCCTCCTACAGCCCCGAGTGGACGGCGTCGCTCAAGGCGGGCACCACCGTCGGCTATCTCGGCGCCTCCTGGGGCGCGGGCACGCTCGCCGGCATCGTGCCCGAGGAGAAGGGCGAGTGGGCCGCGATGCCCATGCCGAGCTGGGACGCCGCACACCCCTCCGTGGGCATGAGCCAGGGCTCCACCTTCGCGATCTCCAAGAACAGCAAGAAGACCGCCGCGGCCATGAAGTTCATCCTCTGGATGGCCACCTCCAAGGACTCCGTGCGGGCACGCGTCAGCGCGAGCACGTCGACCGCCCTGCCGGCCGACCCGTCGCTCGTCCCCGTCGCACGCAAGGCCATCGACACCAGCTTCTACGGCGGCCAGGACCTCTACAGCCTGTACGAGAAGGCCGGCGCCACCATCGACCCGCACTGGCTGTGGGGGCCGACCGCCGCGGCCAACAACGCCCTCAAGGACCAACTGCACGGGGTCGTCGGCGGCAGCACCACGCTGCCGCGCGCCATCGCGGCCACCCAGCGCGCCACCGTCTCCGCCCTGCGCGGCAGCGGTCTCACAGTGGAGGACGCCTCATGAGCACGGAAACGAGCACGGGAGGCGCCGGCACCGCGCGGCCGCGGACACCGTCGGCCCCGGACGCCGCCACCTCGGGCACCGGGGCACTGCGCACCCGGGCGCGCCGCACCGGCGGGCGCCGTCGTGGCGGTGGCCGCACCGGCATGGCGGCCGGGATCCTGCTCACCCCCTTCTTCGTCCTGTTCACGATCGCGATGCTGATCCCCGTCGGCTACGCGATCTGGCTGAGCCTGTTCACCCAGAAGCTTTCGGGGCTCGGCTTCAGCGGCCCGCACAGCGTCTTCGACGGCCTCGGCAACTACGTCGCCACCTTGGGCGACGCCGCGTTCCGCGACGGCTTCCGCGTGCTCGCCGGTTACGTGGTCTGCTACATCCCGATCATGGTCGGCGGGGCGCTCGTCATCGCGTTGCTGCTGGACACCGCGCTCGCACGCGCCCGGCGCTTCTTCCAGCTCGCGCTGTTCCTCCCGCACGCCATCCCCGGCCTGATCGCGGCACTGATCTGGGTCTACCTCTACACGCCAGGACTCAGCCCCGTCGTGGACGCGATGCGCTCGGGCGGCATCGGCCTCGACTTCTTCTCCTCCAACGGCGCGCTCCCCTCCGTGGTGAACATCGCGCTGTGGGAGTGGCTCGGCTACAACGTCGTCATCTTCTACGCGTCGCTCCAGGCCGTCGACCGCTCCCTCCTGGAGGCCGCGGCCGTGGACGGCGCGGGCAACTGGCGACAGGCCTGGAGCATCAAGCTCCCCCTCATCCGCTCCTCCGTCTTCCTCGTGCTGCTCTTCACGGTCATCGGCTCGCTCCAGCTGTTCACCGAGCCGCTGCTGCTCTCCGGCTCGGGCTCGGCCATCACCAGCACCTGGACCCCCAACCTCTACGCCTACGCCGAGGCGTTCCAGCTGGGCGACTACGGGCGGGCCGCCGCCGCGTCCGTCCTCATCGCACTCGTCGCCGCCGTGCTGTCCTTCGCCGTCACCAAGCTCGCCAACAGGAAGGGAGCGCGGTCATGACCACTCCGCTCATCGCCGACCCGGCCGAGGGGCCGGGCCCCGCCGCGGGCCGGCACGACGGCCGCGCGCCCGTCACCGCGGGCCGCAGGCCCGGCAGCCGCTGGCTCTCGCGTACCGCGGTCAACGGCCTGCTCGCCATCGCCGCCGCCTACACGCTCTTCCCCCTCGTCTGGCTCGTCACGGCGGCCACCAAGGACGCGGGCAACATCCTCGGCGGCAACGTCTTCTCCTTCGCGGGCTTCGACTTCGGGCACAACCTGTCGACCCTCGCGACCTACCAGGGCGGCATCTACTTCCGCTGGTACGGCAATTCGCTCCTCTACGCGGGACTGGGCGCTCTCGGCTGCTCGCTGGTGAGCGTCGCGGCGGGCTACGCCTTCGACAAGTACGACTTCCGGGGCAAGGAAAAGCTGTTCGCCGTCGTCCTGCTCGGCGTGCTGCTGCCGTCCACGGCGCTGTCCCTGCCGCTGTACCTGCTCGCGGTCTCGACACACACCGTCAACACCTACTGGTCGGTGCTGATCCCCGTGCTCGTCAATCCGTTCGGCGTGTACCTCTCCCGCATCTTCAGCGCCGGCTACATACCGAACGAGGCGCTGGAGGCCGCGCGTATCGACGGGGCGGGCGAGATGCGCGTCTTCTGGTCGATCGGGCTCCGCATGGTCATGCCCGGCTTCGTGACCGTCTTCCTCTTCCAGTTCACCGCGATCTGGAACAACTTCTTCCTCCCGCTCGTGATGCTCTCGGACAAGAACCTGTACCCGCTGAGCCTCGGCCTCTACAACTGGCACAGTGTCGCCAACGCCTCCCCCGACTTCTACCCGATGGTCGTCTCGGGCTCGCTCCTCGCCGTCCTCCCCCTGATCGTCGCCTTCGTGACCCTCCAGCGGCACTGGAAGGCCGGCCTGACGGCAGGCGGCGTCAAGTGACCTCCGCGACCCGCACGAGGAGTACGAGTTCCACCATGCACCACGCCACTGACAATCGCCCCGCCGCGCTGCTCGCGATGGGCCCAGGGACCGCGGACCGGCTGCTCACCGACGCCCACCGGGACCGGCTCACCGGGCTCGTGCGCGTCGATCCCGGCCTGGTCGCCGGCGATCTGACGGGCCGCGACCCGGCCGTCGAGGCGGCGCTCGCCGAGGCCGAGGTGCTGCTCACCTGCTGGGGCGCGCCGCGGCTCACCGCGCCCGTGCTGCGCGCGGCGCCCCGGCTGCGCGCGGTCGTCCACGCGGCGGGCACCGTCAAGCAGATCGTCACCGACGCGTGCTGGGAGCGCGGCATCGCGGTCAGCTCGGCCGCCGGCGCCAACGCGCTGCCGGTCGCGGAGTACACGCTCGCCGCGATCCTGTTCGCCGGCAAGGGCGTACTCGCCTCCGCCCGGCGCTATCGCGCATTGCGCGCCGGCCACGACTGGCACGGCGAGCTGGCGGACGCGGGCAACTACCGCCGCACGGTGGGGATCGTCGGCGCGTCCCGGGTCGGGCGCCGCGTGATCGAGCTGCTGCGCCCGTTCGACCTGCGCGTCCTGCTGTACGACCCGTACGTCGACGCGGCGGGCGCCGCGGCGCTCGGCGTGGCGCGCGCACCGCTCGACGAGCTGTGTGCGCGCAGCTCGGTCGTCTCCGTCCATGCCCCGCAGGTGCCCGCGACGCGCCACATGATCGGGGCGGCCCAGCTGGCCGCGATGCGGGACGGGGCGACGCTGGTCAACACGTCGCGCGGATCGCTGATCGACGAGGACGCGCTGCTGCCCGAGCTCGTCTCGGGGCGCCTGAACGCCGTGCTCGACGTCACGGAGCCCGAACTGCCCGCGCCCCACTCGCCGCTGTACGACCTGGACAACGTCCTGCTGACGCCGCACGTGGCCGGTTCGCTCGGCAACGAGCTGCACCGGATGGCGGACCACGCGCTGGACGAGATCGAACGCTTCACGAAGGGCGAGCCGTTCGCGGAGCCCGTGCATCCTGCGTCACTGCACCGCTCGGCGTGACGCGGCCCATCGGCAACGGGCGAGGCCCGGCACCCCTCGCGGAGTGCCGGGCCTCGCCCGTACAGCGGTTCGGCGTTACGGCAGCCGCGTCAGTGCGCGTGGCCGTGGCCCGCGGCCGCCGGCTCCTCTTCCTCCGCCGGCTTCTCGACGACCAGGGTCTCGGTCGTCAGCAGCAGGGAGGCGATCGACGCGGCGTTCTCCAGCGCGGAGCGCGTCACCTTGACCGGGTCGATGACGCCGGCCTTGACGAGGTCGACGTACTCGCCGGTCGCGGCGTTGAAGCCGCTGCCCTTGTCGAGCTCCGCCACCTTCGAGGTGATGACGTAGCCCTCAAGGCCCGCGTTCTCCGCGATCCAGCGCAGCGGCTCGACGACGGCGCGGCGGACGACGGCGACGCCCGTGGCCTCGTCGCCCTCCTTGCCGAGGCTGCCGGAGAGTACCTTGCCCGCGTGGACGAGCGCGGAGCCACCGCCGGAGACGATGCCCTCCTCGACCGCGGCACGCGTCGCGGAGATGGCGTCCTCAAGGCGGTGCTTCTTCTCCTTGAGCTCCACCTCGGTGGCGGCGCCGACCCGGATCACGCACACGCCGCCGGCCAGCTTCGCGAGGCGCTCCTGGAGCTTCTCGCGGTCCCAGTCGGAGTCCGTGGTCTCGATCTCGGCCTTGATCTGGTTGACGCGGCCCGTCACGTCGGCGGAGTTGCCGCCGCCGTCGACGATGGTCGTGTCGTCCTTGGTGACGGTGACGCGGCGGGCGGAGCCCAGCACGTCGAGACCGGCCTGGTCGAGCTTGAGGCCGACCTCCTCGGCGATGACGGTCGCGCCCGTGAGGGTCGCGATGTCGCCGAGCATGGCCTTGCGGCGGTCGCCGAAGCCGGGCGCCTTGACCGCGACGGCGTTGAACGTGCCGCGGATCTTGTTGACGACCAGCGTCGACAGGGCCTCGCCCTCGACGTCCTCGGCGATGATCAGCAGCGGCTTGGAGCCACCCGCCTGGATGACCTTCTCCAGCAGCGGGAGCAGGTCCTGGATCGAGGAGATCTTGCCCTGGTTGATCAGGATGTACGGGTCCTCGAGGACGGCCTCCATACGCTCCTGGTCGGTCACCATGTACGGGGACAGGTAACCCTTGTCGAAGGCCATGCCCTCGGTGAAGTCCAGCTCGAGGCCGAAGGTGTTGGACTCCTCGACGGTGATGACACCGTCCTTGCCGACCTTGTCCATCGCCTCGGCGATGAGCTCGCCGACCTGCTGGTCCTGCGCGGAGAGCGCGGCCACGGCGGCGATGTCGGACTTGTCGTCGATCGGGCGCGCGGTCTCCAGGAGGTCCTTGGAGATCGCGGCGACGGCAGCGTCGATGCCGCGCTTGAGGGCGGCCGGGGACGCGCCCGCGGCCACGTTGCGCAGGCCCTCGCGGACCAGCGCCTGGGCGAGCACCGTGGCGGTGGTGGTGCCGTCACCCGCGATGTCGTTGGTCTTGGTCGCCACCTCCTTCACGAGCTGCGCGCCGAGGTTCTCGTACGGGTCCTCGACCTCGACCTCACGCGCGATGGTGACGCCGTCGTTGGTGATGGTGGGGGCGCCGAACTTCTTGTCGATGACGACGTTGCGGCCCTTGGGGCCGATCGTCACCTTGACCGTGTCGGCAAGCTTGTTGACGCCGCGCTCGAGGGCGCGACGGGCGTCCTCGTCGAACTTCAGGATCTTCGCCATGGGAGCTTCCGTGTCCTCTCAGACGACCTGCGCCCCCGTCCGCCCGGCGTACGCGGGGAGGCCAGGGGCGCAGGTCGGAAAAGCAATACTGGGTGAGTTACTTCTCGATGATCGCGAGCACGTCGCGAGCCGAGAGGACGAGGTAATCCTCGCCGCTGTACTTCACCTCGGTGCCGCCGTACTTGCTGTACAGAACGACATCGCCGACGGAGACGTCGAGCGGCAGGCGCTCGCCGTTCTCGAAGCGGCCCGGACCGACGGCGAGGACGGCGCCCTCCTGGGGCTTCTCCTTGGCGGTGTCCGGAATAACCAGGCCAGAGGCCGTGGTCTGCTCGGCGTCGAGCGGCTGGACCACGATGCGGTCCTCAAGCGGCTTGATGGCAACCTTGGTGCTGGCGGTCGTCACGATCCGACCTCCCCCTTCGGAGATCTCACGGGGTTGACTGTCTGAGGTGGCGACCAGCCGGACCGTCGTCGCGGGTGCCGGACCTGCCCGTCGCGCATTGGCACTCTCACTTGCTGAGTGCCAGACCAGAGACTATGACTGCGATTAGCACTCGGTCAAGCGGAGTGCCAATCGGCGTGGACGCGCCGCGTTTCCGTCCCCCTCGCGGGCTCGCCGTCCCCACGGTACGTCCGCGTCTCTCAGACGTAGTCCTCCAGCCTGGCTACGGCGTAGCCCTGGTCGGTGATGCGCTGCAGCAGGTTCCTGATGTTCTCGACCATGGTGGCGTCCCACTCGGAACGGCCCTGGAAGTGCGTGAGGATGATGTCGCCCGGCTCGAAGTGGGCCTCGTCACGCCAGTCCATGTGCGTGGGGAACGCCTCCGCCTCCCACAGCGGTACGGCCTTGATGCCGCAGGACTTGGCGATGCTCAGGGTGTCGCGGTTGTAGTTGCCGTACGACGGGCGGAACAGCGTGGGGCGCTTGCCGTACTCCTTGGCGAGCTTGTCCTGCTGGCCGCAGATCTCGTGCTCCTGCTTCGCGTGGCTGAGGCCGGGGAGGTAGGGGTGGGTGAGGGTGTGGTTGTTGAGGGTGACGCCCGAGGCCTGCACCTTGGTGAAGTACCCGTAGTCGTCGCTGATCAGGTAGTCGGTGAGGAAGGCGCTGTACGGGACGTGCAGTTCGGACATCATCTTGATGAACTGCGGCTCCTTCTCCGACCCGTCGTCGATGGTGATGAAGACGACCTTGTCCTTGGTGGGGACGCGGGTGAAGACGGGCGGCAGGCCCGCGTCCCCGCCTTTGACCCCGAACCCCTTGCGGGTCGTGATCCGCGGCTTCACGGTGGGCGGTGGCGGCGGGACCAGCGGTGCGGCGGTCAGTCCCCACTTCTTGGCGGTCGCGAGGCGGGCTGCGGCCGAGGCCTTGAGCCGCGAGGCGTAGTCGGCGAGCGCCCCGGCGGGCCGCTTCGCGTGCGCGCCCGCTGCCGCGCCGGCGGCGGGTCGCGCGGGCTTCGTCGCGGCCTTCGACGCGGTATTCGACGCGGGCCGCAGGGCCGGGGTGGGACGGCCCGAGGCGCCGGACGCGGCCCGCGAAGGGCCGCGCGAGGGGGATACGGAGTCCGAGGCGGAGGCGGACGCGGACCCGGAGGGCGACGCCGAGGCGGCCGGGGTCGAGCCGGTGGCGCCGGCCGCCGGGGCAACGGATTCGGCGACGCCGGCGGCGCCCGCGATCCCCGGGGACCCGGCCTTGCCCGCGTCTCCGGCGTCCCCCGCCCGGCCCGCCGCGCACCCCGAGCCGACGGCGGCGACGAGGAGCGCGGCGGCGACGGCGCGCGCCCGCCGACCCAGGCGGGTCCGGTCCCCCACCCGATCCTTCATCAATTGTTCTGTTTGTCGTACTAGTCGCATGGCGCCGCATCCTCCCAGCGCCTGGGGCCGCCGCCGCGCAGGCGCCGCCGCCACGCGCACACGGTCCCCCGCCTGGCCGACAGCCCGCCTGGCCGACAATGGGCCGGTGACCGAAGAACCACCGACCCTCGCGCCGCTGCTCACCCCGGAGGGCCAGGCCCTGCTCGCCCAGGTGCGCGATCACGACCCGGCGCACGAGTTGGCCCTCGCCACCCGCCTGCGCCGCGACCACCCGGCCGGCCTGGTGTCGGCCGCGCTCGGCCAGGCGCGACTGCGGCAGCGCGCGGTGGCGAAGTTCGGCGCCGAGGACGCCCACCGCATGTACTTCACGCCGAACGGCGTCGAACAGGCGACCAGGTCGGCCGTCGCGGCCCACCGCGCCGCGCGGCTGCGCGCGCTGGGCGTGCGGCGGGTGACGGACCTGTGCTGCGGCATCGGCGGCGACGCGGTCGAACTCGCGCGCGCCGGCATTTCCGTCATGGCGGTCGACAAGGACCCCCTGACGGCCGAGATCGCGGCCGCGAACGTACACGCGCTCGCGCCCGCGGGGCCGCGGGCCGAGGTGGTGTGCGCGGACGCCACGACGTACGACCTGGCGGGCGCGGAAGCCCTCTTCGTCGACCCGGCGCGACGGCGCGGCTCGGGCAGGGTCTTCGACCCCGAGGCGTACGCGCCGCCGCTGTCCTGGGCGATCGACGCGGTACGGCGCACGGGCCTCGGCGCGATCAAGATCGCGCCCGGCATCCCGCACGAGCTGGTGCCCGACGACTTCGCGGCGGAGTGGGTCTCCCACGGCGGCGACGTGAAGGAGGCGGTGCTCTGGCACGCCCCCGGCCTGCCCCCCACCCGCACGGCGACCCTCCTGCCCGAGGGCGCCACGGTCGCCTCCCACGACCTCCCCGACCCAGCGGTGCGCGCGCCGGGCGGCTACCTGTACGAACCGGACGGCGCGGTCATCCGCGCCCACCTCATCGCCGAGGCGGTGACCGCCCTCCCGGACGCGGGCCTGCTCGACGGGACGATCGCGTACGTCACGTCCGACACCCTGCACCGCACGCCGTTCGCGACGGCGTACGAGATCACCGACGTCCTCCCCTTCAACCTCAAACGCCTCAAGGCGCTGCTGCGGGAACGCGAGGTGGGGATCCTGACGGTGAAGAAGCGGGGCTCGGCGGTGGAACCGGAGGAGCTCCGCAGGAAGCTGAAGCTGAAGGGCAGGAACGAGGCGACGGTCTTCCTCACCCGCGTGGCAGGCGCCCCGAGCATGCTGCTGGGAAAACCGGCCGCCGGGTAGCGGTCGGCCGGCACCCGCCCAAGTGGCCTCTATGGGCCTATGGTCGGGCGATGCGCGCACGACACCCCATTGACCGGCCGGCCGACCTCGACATCGTGCGCGAGTCCTATGACCGCGTCGCCGACAACTACGCCGACATGGTGCTGACGACCGGGATCGGCGACATCCGCGGCCACCCGTGGCACAAGGCGGCCATCGACGCCTTCGCCGACTCCGTGGGCAAGCTCGGGCCCGTGCTCGACGTCGGGTGCGGGCCCGGGACCGTGACCGCGTACCTCGACGAGCGCGGGCTCGACGTGTCAGGCGTCGATCTCTCGCCCCGCATGGTCGAGAACGCGCGCCGCCTCCATCCGCGGTGCCGCTTCGGCGTCGCCTCCGCCACCGAGCTCGATCTCGCGGAGGCGTCGTACGGCGGCATCCTCGGGTGGTGGTCGCTGTTCAACCTGCCGCGCGACGTGCTGCCCCAGGTCCTCGCCTCGTTCGCACGCGCCCTCAAGCCCGGCGGGTGCTTCATCGCCGCGACGCACGTCGGCGACGAGGACCTGCGGCGCACCGAGGCCTACGGTGGTGTCGCCGTCCGCTGGACGACGCACAAGTGGCCGCCCGAGCAGTTCGTGGGGCTGATCGAGCAGACAGGGCTGGGCCCGGTCGCCGAGCTCCGGCTCCCTCCGGAGCAGTACAGCGGGCCGGGTGTGGTCGTCATGGCCGAGCGCCCCGCCTGAGAGCGCGGGGCGCCGGTCACTCCAGGTTGTCGAGGTCCGTGAGCTCGTCCGCGTAGATCTTCGAGAGCGGTTGCGGGCCGACGTACTGCTGGCAGTTGCACTGCCGCAGCTCGAACCGCAGCGGCTTCTTCTCGCCGTCCCACTCGACCGGGGACCGCACGTCCTCGTGGCACTTGCCTGTCTTGTCGTGCTTCGCCAGGTGATGGGTGCAGCCGCAGACGGCCTCCGGGGGCTTGTGGGACTCCTCGATCGCGAGACGCCCGTTCTCGGCGAGCTTCAGGCGCTCCATCCTTCTCTCGTGCCTGGTCTTGAGCGCCGAGCGGCCGGTGTCCGCGAGCCAGCTGAACCCGCCCACCATGAAGAAGACGAATATCCACCAAAACCAGTTCATCCGCCGCCCCTTCACCCGATGGCGCATGCGTGTTCCCTTCCAGAATAGGACGTACGGGGTAGGAACGGCTTCAACAAGGGACGCCTCCTGCGTCACTCGCCGGACGAGAGCGCCGCGTACGCCACTGACCAGCGGCGATCCCGTCACGACGTTGACCGCGCCGCCGCGGCGCCGGACCCCGGATACGCTGCCCGGCATGACCGTCGACAACCGACCGGAGCCCCCGTCCACAGGAGGCGAGCGCGAGATGCTGCGCGCCTTCCTCGACTTCCACCGGGCCACGCTGGCCATGAAGGCGGAGGGGCTGGACGACGACGAGCTGCGACGACGCTCGATGCCGCCGTCCACACTCTCGCTGCTCGGGCTCGTGCGGCACATGTGCGAGGTGGAGCGCACCTGGTTCCGGATGGTGATCGGCGGCGAGGACCTGCCGCTCGTCTGGTCGGACACCGGTGACTACCAGGTGGCCTACGACGCGACGGGCGCCACCCGCGCCGAGGCGTTCGCCGCCTGGGAGGCCGAGGTCGAGCACTCACGCAGGATCGAGCGAGAGGCCGCCTCGCTGGACGTCACCGGCGTCAGCAAGAAGTGGGGCGAGGAGGTGTCGCTGCGCATGGTGATGCTGCACATGATGCACGAGTACGCACGCCACAACGGCCACGCGGACCTGCTGCGGGAGGCCATCGACGGGACGGTGGGCGCCTAGCCGGACGACCGGCCCGCCTGCCCCGTCAGCCGTTCTCGTCCACCGGTTCGAAGCGCCAGCGGTGCACCGGGCGCGTGACGAGGTCCGCCGGCGGGTCGGGGAGCTCGGGCACCGGCGTGGCGTACGTGCCCGGCCACCACGTCAGGACGAGGACCCTGTCCTGCGGCGCGCGGAACGTCTCGCGGCGCAGCGGCTCCTCGGCCGGCCGCCGGCTCCTCGCCCAGGCCAGGAGCTCCTCGCCGCGGCCCTCAGCCGCGCGCGCCTCCCACATCAGCGTGACGGTCACCGGCGCGCCGCCCCCGCCGCATGGGCCGCCGCGTGGGCGTGCGCGTGTGCGTGGACCGCGTCGTGCGCCGGTACGTGCGGGTCCGTGACCGGGAGCGAGCTGTCGGCCGACAGCTCCCACGCCGACGCGGAGCGGCCACGCGCGACCATCTCGGCGCCCAGCGCCGCGACCATCGCGCCGTTGTCCGTGCACAGGCCGGGGCGCGGCACCCGCAGGGTGATGCCCGCGCGCGAGCAGCGTTCCTCGGCCATGGCGCGCAGCCGCGAGTTGGCCGCGACGCCGCCGCCGATCATCAGGTGGTCCACGCCCTCGTCACGGCACGCGCGTACCGCCTTGCGCGTCAGGACGTCCACGACGGCCTCCTGGAACGACGCGGCGACGTCGCGCACCGGCACGTCCTCGCCCGCGTTCCGCTTCGCCTCGATCCAGCGCGCCACGGACGTCTTGAGGCCGGAGAACGAGAAGTCGTACGGCGCGTCGCGCGGGCCCGTGAGGCCGCGCGGGAACGCGATCGCGGCCGGGTCGCCCTCGCGCGCCAGCCGGTCGATGACGGGGCCGCCGGGGAAGCCGAGGTGCAGCACGCGCGCGATCTTGTCGAACGCCTCGCCCGCCGCGTCGTCGATCGTCGCGCCGAGCGGCCGCACGTCCGAGGTGATGTCGGGGGCGAGCAGCAGCGACGAGTGGCCGCCGCTGACGAGGAGCGCCATCGTCGGCTCCGGCAGGGGGCCGTGCTCCAGCTGGTCGACGCAGATGTGCGAGGCCAGGTGGTTGACCCCGTACAACGGCTTGCCGAGCGCGTACGCGTACGCCTTCGCCGCCGACACCCCGACGAGCAGCGCCCCGGCGAGGCCGGGTCCCGCCGTCACGGCGACGCCGTCGAGGTCGCGTGCGCTGATCCCCGCGGTGGCGAGGGCGCGCTCGATCGTCGGGACCATCGCCTCCAGGTGGGCGCGCGACGCCACCTCGGGCACCACGCCGCCGAAGCGCGCGTGCTCGTCGACGCTGGACGCGATCGCGTCGGCCAGCAGTGTCGTGCCGCGCACGATGCCGACGCCCGTCTCGTCGCAGGACGTCTCGATGCCGAGGACGAGTGGTTCGTCAGCCATCAGTGTCCGTTCCTCCCGGGCCCCGGCCGGTCTCGCCCGGCGGGGCCTCCTTCATGTCGCGCATGTCGCGCCGCATCACGAGCGCGTCCACGTTCCCCGGCTGGTAGTAGCCCTTGCGGAAGCCGATCGGCTCGAAGCCGAAGCGCCCGTAGAGCTTCTGGGCGCGCGTGTTGTCCACCCGCACCTCAAGGAGCACCTCGCTCGACTCGAACGCGGTGGCGTGCCGCAGCAGCTCGGTGAGCAGCCGGGCGCCGAGGCCGCCGCCCCAGTGGTCGCGGGTGACGCCGATCGTCTGCACGTCCGCCACGCCGCCGACCGCCGCGAGGCCCCCGTACCCGACGAGCCTGCCGCCCTCGTCGGCGACGACGTAGCGGCGGGTTGCGTGCGGGCCGCGCGCGTGCGCGAGCTCCGACCAGAACATGCCCACCGACCAGGCGTCCTCGG
This sequence comes from Streptomyces sp. NRRL F-5126, assembly GCF_000721265.1. Taxonomy (GTDB): domain Bacteria; phylum Actinomycetota; class Actinomycetes; order Streptomycetales; family Streptomycetaceae; genus Streptomyces. Next base: position 484,798 of record NZ_JOFZ01000006.1, read on the forward strand.
GGAACAGCTCGTCCTCGAGTTCGAGCACGGCGTCGATGTCCCACCACCGCATCTCGCGCAGGACGGCGTCCGCGTGCTCGCTCGCTGCGTGGCTCACGTCGGGGTGACCACCTTGTAGTTCTTCGGCACCTGCGCGTCCGGGCGGCGCAGGTACAGCGGCAGGGGCGGCAGGAACGCGCCCCCGCGCTCGCCGGCGCCGGTCGCGAGCAGCTCGGCGGCCAGCCCGGCGAGCGCGGCGGCCGACTGGTGCAGCGGCTCGCGGGCGTCCGGGAACGCCTCCGGGTACAGGGCCGCGCCCGCGCCCACGATCGGCAGTCCCGCGAGGGCCTCGGCGATGTCCGCGGGCCGGTCGACCGCGGGTTCGCCCACGCGGTGGCGGGCGTCCGCGTACCGCGCCCAGTAGACCTCCTTGCGGCGCGCGTCCGTCGCGACGGCGAACGGGGTGTCGAGGCCGGCCGCGTACGCGAGCCCGTCGAGCGTGCACAGCCCGCGCACGGGCACCCCGAGCACGGAGCCGAAGGTCAGGGCGGTCGCGATGCCGACGCGCAGCCCCGTGTAGGGGCCGGGCCCGACTCCTGCGACCAGGTCCGTGATGTCGCCGGGCGACGCTCCTGCGGCGGCGAGCACGCGGTCGACGGCGGGCAGCAGCAGTTCGCCGTGGCGGCGCGCGTCGACGTCGCTCTCCTCGGCGACGACGCGCGTGCCGTCGTGCAGGGCGACGGTCACGGCGGGGGTGGCGGTATCGACGGCAAGCAGAAGCACGCGAACAGCCTACGGCCACGGGGGCAGGGCTCGCGGCGTCCCGGTCCGCTCGTACGCTGCTGCTACCGTCGGCCGCGTCAACACGGATACAGGCCCAGACGGCCGTACGGCCGTGCGAATGCGCGAGAGGTGGCTGAGGACAGGTGTCACGGAGCAGCTCCGGATGGGTCGCCGGGCTCACGGCCGCGGCCCTGGCCGCCGTCGGCTTCCTCGCGGTCCAGGCATCCGCTCACGCGCCCTCGCACCCCGCCACGGCCGCATCGGCGTCGCCCGGCGCCTCCGCGTCCCACGGCGCCGCGGGGCCCCAGCGGCCGCGCAAGGACCCGCGCGCGCTGCCGGCGGACTCGGGCGACGGCGCGCGGGTGGTGTACGCGCTCAAGGCGGAGCGGGTGTGGCTGGTCGCCAGGGACGGCAAGGCGACGCGTACGTTCACGGTGCAGCCGAGCACGGTCGATCCAAAGCCCGGCACCTACACGGTGACCAGCAGGACCGATCAGATCACCGGGTCCGACGGCGTGCCGATCGAGCACGTGGTCCTCTTCGCGAAGGAGGACGGCACGGTGATCGGCTTCAGCGCGGCGCGCAACGGCTCGATGGCGAGCCCGGACCCGTCGAAGAAGACGGGCGGCGTGCGGATGAAGACGGCCGACGGGGACGCGCTGTGGAACTTCGCGACGTTCGGCTCGACGGTCGTCGTGGTGCCGTGAGGCTCCGTCGGCCGTAGCCCACCACTCCGGGTCCCGCGGGCCGCGCCTCAGCGCCGGACCCCGCTCCGCGGCCGGTCAGCGCGTCGGGGCCGGTCAGCGCGTCGGGGCCGGTCAGCGCGTCGCGACGGCCCGGCCGCGCCTGCCCGTCGCGTCCGCCGGGGGCGCCTGCGGCTCCGGCTCCTCCTCGGAGCCGTCCGCCGGCGGCGTCGACACGGCGGACGCCGCGGCGCACGACGCCAGCAGGTCGCTCATCGGCACGCCGGACGGCTCGGCGCCGTGCGGACCCGCCGGGGTGCGGGACTGTGACCGCTGCTGTGGTTGTGGCTCGCGCTGGGACGCCGTCATGACTGCCTCCTGGGCTCCGGGGGCAAGCGTGGTGAGGTAGCCCTAACCACCTGGTGCTTTTCCCATGTGACCACGCGGGCGGCGGGCCGCGCAACATCGTGCCGACATCTTGTCGGGATGTTCGAAACGGGCACGGCCCCGACACAGCGGAACCGGCACAGCGGCCCGGGCACAACGGCCCGCGCGTCACGCGAAGGCCGCGCCCAGCGCGGTGAGCGCCCCGTCCGTCCAGCGCTGCCCATACCCCGTGAGGGTGACACGCCGCCGCTCGTCCTCCTCGGGTGCGACGCCTGCGGCGCCTGCGGTGCCGCCCGCGTCCCCGGTGGCGCGCTCGATGACGACGTGCAGGCGCGTGTCCGACAGCTCCTCGACCTTGTCGTCGCCCCACTCCACGACGACGACGGAGTCGGGCAGCGACACGTCGAGGTCCAGGTCCTCCATCTCGTCGAGGCCGCCGTCCAGCCGGTACGCGTCGACGTGCACCAGCGCCGGGCCGCCGGACAGCGACGGGTGGACGCGCGCGATCACGAACGTCGGCGACGTGACGGCCCCGCGCACGCCGAGGCCCTCGCCGATGCCGCGCGTCAGGGTCGTCTTGCCCGCGCCCAGCTCGCCCGTGAGCATCACCAGGTCGCCGGGGCGCAGCAGGGCGGCGAGTTCCCTGCCGAGGTCGCGCATGCGCTCGGGGGCGTCGACGGCGATTCCGGCCGTCGTGGCGTGGCCGGGCACGGGGGCGTGGCCCTGGGCTGGTGCTGGACTGTTGCGCGGTGCTTCCATACGGGCCAACGTTACGGGCAAGCTCCGGGGGAGAACCCGGGCACGCCCGCGCGGGCCAGCAGGCCGGTCAGCCGGTCCGTGACGGCGTCGGGGTGCTCCAGCATCACGAGGTGGCCCGCGCGCTCCACGAGGACGAGTTCCGCGTCGGGCAGCACCTCCGCGATGGCCTCGCTGTGCGAACTGGGCGTGATGAGGTCGCCCTCGCCGGCCAGGATCAGCGCCGGGGTGGACCGGAAGACGGCGAGCGCCCGCACCTTGTCGTGGTCGGCGAACGCCGGGTAGAACTCGGCGACGACGTCGATCGGAGTGTGCTCGATCATCCGCTCGGCGAACCTGGCGATCGCCGGGTCCACGTCCTCGGAGCCGAACGAGTAGCGCTTGATCACGCCCGCGTACAGGTCCGCGGTGACCCTGCGGCCCTTCTCGACGAGCCCTGCCTGCGAGCCGAGCGCCTTGAGCACGCCGGGCAGTACCCGGCGCGCGGCGTTGACGCCGAAGGCGGGCAGGCCGTACGTGATCTCGGCGAGCCTGCCGCTCGACGTGCCGACGAGTGCGACGGCGGCCACGCGCTCCCTTATGAGGTCGGGGTACTGCTCGGCGAGCGCCATGATCGTCATGCCGCCCATGGAGTGGCCGACGAGCACGAGCGGTCCCTCGGGCGCGGCCGCGTCGATGACGGCCTTCAGGTCGCGGCCGAGCTGGTCGATGGTGACGGGCTCGGGGCCCGGCCCGCCCTGGGCGACGCCGCGCCCGGAGCGCCCGTGGCTGCGCTGGTCCCAGTGGACGGTACGGACGCGGCCGCGCAGGGCGGCCCGCTGGAAGTGCCAGGAGTCCTGGTTGAGGCAGTAACCATGGCTGAACACGACGGTGACGGGCCCGCCGGGCGCTGTGGGCCCGTGCCGCGCCGCGCTGCCAGCCCTGCCCGCGCCGGCAGCGCGTGCCGCGTGCGCAGCGGTGTGGGCGGCCCTGCCGGCCTCCCCGGACCCCTCGGCCTCGTCGATCTCGACGTACAGCTCCGTGCCGTCGTCGGCGATCGCGCGGCCCGGGGTGCCGCGCAGCGCACCGTACGGGCCCGCCACGTCGAGCGCGAGGCGCGCCCTGCGACGCATGCCCCGGCTGACGGTGAGCCGGTCGATGGCGACGCCCGCCGCGGCGCTCGCGGCGATCACCCCTATCGTCGCGCCCGCGACGCCCGCGCGGCGCCACGCGCCGGTGACCGCCGAGGCGGCCGTCGCGCCCGCCCCGACCGTGGCGCTGGTGGCCCGGGCCACGTCCCGTGCCGCTCCGCCGTCGCTCACGCGCGTCCGTCCTTCCGCCTCCGCACCGCCCGTCCGGCTGTTGTCTTCCCCGGTGGCGTCACGCCGACTCCTGGCCCGCGCCCGCGTCCTCGTCCTCGTCCTCGTGCAGGTAGACGCGCGGGACCCGCGCACCGATGCGCGTGACGATCTCGTACGCGATGGTGCCCGCCGCCTCCGCCCAGTCCTCGGCGGTCGGCTCGCCCCGGTCTCCCGGGCCGAAAAGCACGGCGCGCGTGCCCTCGGCGACGGGCTCGCCGCCGAGGTCGACCACGAACTGGTCCATGGCGACCCGCCCCGCCACCCGCCGCCAGGCGCCGCCCTCCCCCACCAGCACGGGCCCGCGGCCCGACGCGTGGCGCGGGATGCCGTCCGCGTAGCCGAGCGGCACGAGGCCGAGCGTGGTCTCGCGTGAGGTGTGGTACGTGTGCCCGTAGCTGACGCCGTGCCCCTCGGGCACCTGCTTGACCAGCGCGAGCGACGCGGACAGCGTCATCACCGGGCGCAGCCCGAAGTCCGCGGGCCTGCCGAGCTCCGGGCTCGGCGAGATGCCGTACGTGGCGATGCCGGGGCGCACGAGGTCGAAGTGGGCGTCGGGCAGGGTGAGCGCGGCCGCGGAGTTCGCGATGTGCCGCACCTCGGGGTCGACGCCCTCCTTCTCGGCGTGGGCGACCATCTCGTGGAACACGTCGAGCTGTGCGGCGATGGACGGGTGGCCGGGCTCGTCCGCGCACGCGAAGTGGGACCACAGGCCCGTCACCCGTACCTCGCCGGCCTCCTGCGCGGCGAGCGCGGCGCCGACGAGTTCCGGCCAGTCGGCGGGCTGGCAGCCGTTGCGCCCGAGGCCGGTGTCGGCCTTGAGCTGGACGCGCGCGGTCCGGCCGGCGGCACGGGCCGCGCCGGTGACCTCGCGCAGCGCCCACAGGGCACTGACCGACATGTCGAGGTCCGCCTCGACGCCCGCGTCCCACGGGTCGCCAGGCGTCCACAACCAGCACATCAGAGGGCCGTCGACGCCGGCGGCACGCAGCGCGAGCGCCTCGTGCGGGGTGGCGGTCCCGAGCCACCGCGCCCCGGCGGCACGCGCGGCGCGTGCGGCGGGCACCATGCCGTGCCCGTACCCGTCGGACTTCACGACGGCCATCACCTGCGCGCCACTGGGCGCGACCCGGGCGCGCAGCGCGCGCACGTTGGCGCGCAGGGCGCCGAGGTCGATCTCGGCCCGCGCCCTGACGTGACGTGAGTTCTGGTGGTTTCCGGTCATCGCGCCAAGTGTCTCAGAACGGACGCCGTCGCTCCGCCCACCGGACGTCACCCGACCGCGTCACGCCGCTCCGGCGCCGCGTGCCGGTCGACCGAGGCGCCGAGGCCCACGGCCGTCTGGGGGACGAGCAGCACGATGAGGATGATCAGCGGCACGGTCCAGCCGCCGGTCGCCTGGTGCACCGCGCCCAGCGCCAGCGGCCCCGTAGCGGCCAGCAGGTAGCCGAAGCACTGCGCCATGCTGGACAGTTGCGCGGCGTGCCGGGTGTCGGGCGAGCGGTCCACGATGAACAGCATCGCCAGCGAGATGGCCGCGCCCTGGCCGAGGCCGAGCAGGACCATCCACAGGTACGCGCCGCCGACCGGCGCCGCCGCCATGCCGGCGAAGCCTCCCGCCGTGAGTACGGCACCGACCGTCGCCAGCAGCCCGGGGCGCACACCGCGCGCGGCGAGCACCGGGCTGAGGAAGGCGCCCGCGATGCCGAGGAGGCTGGAGAAGGAGAGCATCCAGCCTGCCGCCGACTGCGCCATGCCCGCGTTGGTCAGCATCGTCGGGAGGTAGGCGGCGGCCGCGTAGTACGACAGCGACTGCAACCCCATGTATCCGGTGACCAGCCAGGCCACCGGGTGGCTCCACAGCCCCCGTACGGGGTGCCCGGCCGCGCCCGCCCCCGCGGCGGACGCGCGCGTGTGACGGCGTACCTGCGGCGCCCACACGAGGAGCGCGACCACGGCGAGCAGCCCCCACAGCGCGAGCGTGGGCCGCCAGCCCAGGGAGAGGGCGTGCCCGACGGGCACGGTGACGCCCGCGGCCAGGGCCGCGCCGCCGAACAGCGACATCGAGTAGAGGCCCGTCATCAGGCCCACCCGGTGGGCGAAGTCGCGCTTGATGACGCCTGGCAGCAGGACGTTCGCGACGGCGATGCCCGCGCCGACGACGACGGTGCCGCCGAGCAGGGCGGCCATCGAGGGTATGAGCCGCAGCGCGGTCCCGCAGCAGATCGCCACCATCGTCAGCAGCAGCGCGGGCTCCATGCCGAGCCTGCGGCCGAGCCGCGGCGCGAAGGGCGCGAGCAGCCCGAAGCAGAGCAGCGGCAGCGTCGTCAACAGCCCCGCGGTGGCCGTGGACATGCCGGTGCCCGCGCGGATCGTGTCGAGCATGGGCGACGCGGCGACGATCGCGGGCCGCAGGTTCAGCGCGAGGACGATGACGCCGACGCCGAGGAGGAGCCCGGCGCGGGCGCGCTTCGCCGCACCCCCTGCGGGCTCGCCGGCCCCGGTCGCCGCGCCCGCCCCGGTGGCCCACGTGGCGTCCGGGGCGCTGGTCCCGGCCACGGTCATGGACCCGTCTTCGGCGGTGCGTGCGGCCGAGCCGCTGTCCGTGCCGCCGGAAGCGGAGCTCACTTCGGGACTCCGTTCTCGCGGCCTGCCGCCGAGGCCGGGTACCCCGCACCCCGCGGCAGCGGGTCCGCATCCTGCAGCCTGCGCAGGGACGTGACGGACTCGTCGATGTAGCGCGCCACGGCGGCCGTCGCTCCCTCCGGGTCGCTCGACTCGATCGCCGCGAGCAGGTCCGCGTGCGAGTCGGCCTGCGCGCGCTCGGGGGCGGGCAGCGGCGCGTCGGCGATGGAGGCGATCGCCGCGCGCAGTCCGTCCGACAGGTGGCTGTAGAGGTCGGCGAGCATGCTGTTGTGCGCCGCCGCGACCACCGCGCGGTGGAAGGCGACGTCGGCCCGTACGAACGCGTCGGTGTCGCAGGACCGCCAGGCCGCGCCGCGCTCGGCGAGCGCGGACCGCAGCGCCGCCAGGTCGGCCTCCGTGCGCCGGCCGGCCGCGAGCCTGGCCGCGTCGCGTTCGAGCCCAGAGCGGACCTCGAACGCCTCCAGGTGGCCCGCGCGCCGCAACCGCCTGTGCAGGGCCGCGCCCAGCGCGTCGGCGGCCCGTACATACGTACCGTCGCCCTGCCTGGCCTCCAGCATCCCGCTGTGGCCGAGCGCCCTGACGGCCTCGCGCACGGTGTTGCGGCCCACGCCGAGCATCTCCGTGAGCACGGGTTCCGCGGGGATCTTCGTCCCCACCGCCCACTCGCCCGACTCGATCAGGCTCTGGAGCTGCTCGATCACCCGGTCGACCAGGTTCGACCGCTCCGCCGCGTGGATCGGCACGCCGCACCTCCCTGTCGTCGCAATCAGCCGAACATCCCATGTTTAGGCAGACAGCCTAACATCCCATGTCTGAGGGTGATCGGTACGCGCGCGGCCCTGGTTCCCCGCTCGGGGCGGGAGACCAGGGCCGCACGGCCTGGGCGTCGTCCTCAGCCGCCGAGCGCCACCGCGTATCCGTACCAGGTCGCGTGCGGCAGCCACTGCTCCAGCCAGCGCCAGTCCGTGTTCGGCCCGGTCTCGGCCTCACCCGGGTCCCACTGGAGCCCCGAGCCGTCGGTGGCGCGGCCCGTGATGCCGTTGACGATCCCGCCCGCCGAGCGGAACCACCGGTAGGAGCCGTGGCCGAGCCTCACCGGGTCCGGGTACTCCTGGTAGAGCGGCACCTCGTTGCCGTGGCCCTCCATCATGCAGACGCTGAACGGATTCGCGCCGAGGACCCAGTCGAGCTGCGCGGTCGCGTACGCGTGCAGACGCCGCGCGAGCGCCCGGTCGCCGAGCTTGGCCGCCGCGAGCCGCGCGGCGGCGGCGAGCGAGGCGACGCGCGCGTTCTCGCCCTGCCACCACGCGTCCTGGCTGCGCGGGGTGACGTTGTGCGGGAAGAAGAAGCCGCTGTAGCGCCTGCCCTCGGCGTCCTGCACCAACTGGCGTGCGTAGCCGTAGGGGTTGGCGACCTCCGCGGTCACGGCGAGCTCGAACTCCATGGAACGGCGGACCGTCTCCCGCACCCGCCGCGCCGTGGCATCGTCGGCGATGTCCAGGTACGTCAGGAGCGCGACGGCGGGCAGCCCGGCGTCGGAGGGGTGGAAGAAGGGCCGGTCCTTGTCGTCCGCGCGCCAGTAGTCGTGGTACGTCCTCCACTGGGCGAGGCGCGCCATGAGGTGCGCGGCGCGGCCGTCGGCGGCCTCCCGGTAGCCGTCCGCCTTCGCGCTCCCCGCGGTGGCCCCGGCCAGTTCGACCGCCGCGAGCAGCCCGTTGGCGTCGTCGAGGATGTTCTCCTTGCCGTCGTTGACCATCCCCGCGTTGTGCGTCGCCAGGTAGGCGAACGCGTCCTCGGCCGCGGCGAGGTAGTCGGCGGGCGCGTAGTCGCCCGAGACGGGATACGTGCTCGCCCGCGCGAGCGCCGCGATCGCGAGCCCCGCGCCCTCCCGGTAGGCGACCTGGGTGCCGTCGAGCGTCCGCTTCGCGGGGTCCGCGCCGAGGTCGGACGCCTCGTCCTGGGAGATGGAACTGTAGAACGTGGCCCCCGGCTTGTGGACACGCACCAGATAGTCGGCGCCGAACAGACCCTCTTCGAGGAACCAGCCCACCAGAGCGGTGAAGTCGGAGTTCTTCCGCGCGACCAGGGCGTCGTGGGTGGCGAGCATCGCCCAGGCGGTCAGCGGGATGGAGAGGGTGTTGAAGTACGTCGTGTCCGAGAGTTGCGTGAAGTGCTTGCCCCAGTCGGCGGCGGCGTCGTACCAGCCGCCGTGCACATCGACAGGGCGCGTACCGCCGGACGGCACCAGCGAGCGATCGGTCTTGTCGTACTGCCCGCTGGAACGCGAGTCCTTGAAGTAGTGCGCGACGTGGGAGAGCGTCCTGCGCTCCAGCACTCCCGCCTCGACACGGAAGGGTGCGGAATCGGCCGCGGGCCCGTCGCTCGCGGCGCCGCCGTCCAGGACGAGCACGTACCGGCCCGGCGCCGTGAGCGCGGAGAAGTCGGCGACCCAGTGGTACTGCGGGGTGGCGGGCCAGTGGTCGTCGCGCCAGTCGGGCACCGCACCCGCGCGACGGGCGGTGCCGCGGTACGCCGTGCGGCCCGTGCCGGCGTCCACGACGCGGTACCTGACGGGGCGGCGGGAGTCGGTGCGGGCCACGATGACGGCGCGCTTCGGGCCCGCGGCCTCGTAGCCGACGTTGTTCGCATGGACGCGGGCGCCGCGGCCGGGGCCGCCCTTGGAGACGGTTTCGGCGGTGGCCGAGCCGGAGGCGGGCGCGTGCGCGGGGGCGGCTTGAGCGGCGGCGGGCACCAGGCCGCCCGCGACTCCGGCGCCGAGCGCCGCCGTGCCGCCGAGCAGCAGCCGCCGCCGCGTGCGGTCGTGGTCGGGCAGGTCGGAGTCGTGGTCGCGGTCGCGATCGGCGGGTTGGGAAGCGGACATGGATCCTCCACGACGAGGGAAGCGAGGGAAGTCCGGATGATTGAAAGGAAACTTTCCAAACAATTCGCGACCGTAGGGCCGTGCGATCGAGAGGTCAAGGCCCCGTGCATCAGCACCCGTTCGTGGCCGAAGCCACTGCGCACGCCCCAGCACCCCGCTCCCGCACGCCGGCGCTCGCCCATGAGCCGCGTCCGGCCCGGACCAAGCGGCTACGGTGAGGCGTTCGAGACCGGGACACAACGCGCACGCGCGCCGGGCGGGCCCGGCAGGAGTCCGGGCCGCCGAGGCGACCCCGGCCGTGTCCCGGCCGTCGCGCGGGCAAGTGGTGCCGGCCGTACGGCACATCGAGTGCTTTGGGGAGCAACCGACGTGAAAACCAGGAACCGTACCGTCCACCGCGCGTCCGCGCTGACGGCCGCCGCCGGCACGGTCCTCGCCACAGGCGCGATCGCGACCCCGGCCCAGGCGGCGCCGAAGCCCCCGTCGATCGTCGCCAAGGGCGGGTACGTGATGAACGACGCGACGCACGCGGGCTACTTCGGCAAGGCGGCCGACACCCGCAGGTCCACCGGCTCAACCACCAAGATCATGACCGCCCGTGTGGTGCTCGCGCACAAGGGCCTGAACCTGAAGTCCAAGGTGACGATCCAGAAGGCGTACAGCGACTACATCGTCGCGAAGAACGCCTCGTCCGCCCATCTCATCGTCGGCGACAAGGTGACCGTCGGGCAGTTGCTGTACGGGCTCATGCTGCCCTCGGGCTGCGACGCCGCCTACGCGCTCGCGGACAGGTTCGGCAAGGGCTCCACCCGCGCCGCGCGCGTCAGGTCGTTCGTCGGGCAGATGAACGCGACGGCCAAGAGCCTCGGGTTGAAGAACACGCACTTCGACTCGTTCGACGGCATCGGCAACGGGCACAACTACTCGACGCCGCGCGACCTGGCGAAACTCGCGAGCAGCACCCTGGAGTACCGCACCTTCCGCACGGTCGTGCGGACGAGGTCGACCAAGCAGAAGGTCACCACGAGGAACGGCGGCTACCGCTACATGGCGTGGACCAACACCAACAAGCTGCTCGGCAGTTACCCGGGCGCCATCGGCGTCAAGACGGGCTCCGGCCCCGAGGCGAAGTACTGCCTCGTCTTCGCGGCGACGCGCCACGGCAGGACCGTCGTCGGCGCGGTCCTGGCCTCCTCGTCCGTGGCGCACCGTTCGGCGGACGCGAAGAGGCTCATGGACTACGCGTTCAAGCGCTGACGTCGCACACGTCGCGCCACGCGGCCGGCAGGTGGTCGGCCACGTCGTGCGCGGCGATGGGCGCGCCGCGCGCCGCGAGGCGGGCCGCCAGGCCGTGCAGGTACGCGCCGACCGAGCCGGCGTCCCTCGGTGCGAGTCCGGCCGCGAGCAGCGAGCCCGTCAGGCCGGTCAGGACGTCGCCGCTGCCCGCGGTCGCGAGCAGGCCGGTGCCGGTCGCGTTGACCCGTACCGGGGTGGCCGGGTCGGGGTCGGCGACCAGCGTTGTCGAGCCTTTCAGCAGCACCGTCGCGCCGTAGCGCGCGGCGAGTTCGCGTACGGCGGCCAGCCTGCCCGACTCGACCTCGGCGCGCTCCACGCCGAGCAGCGCGGCCGCCTCGCCCGCGTGCGGGGTGAGCAGGGTGGGCGCCGTGCGCGCCCGTACGGTGGCCGCGTCCAGGGCGTGCAGCGCGTCCGCGTCGATCACGACCGGTACGTCCGAGGCGAGCGCGTCGTCGAGCCCTGGTCCCCCGCTCAGGCCCGGGCCCACCGCCCACGCCTGCACGCGGCCGGCCTTCGCGGGCGGCCCGTCGCTGACCAGCGTCTCGGGGTGGCGGGCGAGCACCGCGTCGCCGCCCGGTCCCACGTAGCGCACGGCGCCCGCGCCGCCGCGCAGCGCGCCCGCCACCGCGAGCACCGCCGCGCCCGGGTACTTCGCCGACCCGGCCACGACGCCGACGACGCCGCGCCTGTACTTGTCGCTCTCAGCGCCTGGGACCGGCAGCAGCCGTGCCACGTCCGCGTGCTGCAGCGCCTCCACGGCGGGCGACGAGGGGAGGTGCGGGGCGAGCCCGATGTCCACGAGCCGTACCACGCCCGCGCGTTCCGCCGCCGGGTCGATCAACTGGCCCGGTTTGTGGGCGCCGAAGGTGACCGTCACGTCCGCGGACATTGCCTCGCCCGCCACCTCGCCGGTGTCCGCGGACACCCCGCTGGGCAGGTCGACCGCGACCACGACCGCGTCGGACGCGCGCGCCGCGCGCGCCAGGGGGATCGCGTCGGGGCGCAGCCCGCCGTGCCCGCCGATGCCGGTGATGCCGTCGAGTACGACGTCGGCGCCGGCGATCGCCGCGTACGGGTCGTCCTGCGCGCCGAGCACGTGCCCGCCCGCGCGGCGCAGCGCCGCGAGGCCGCCCTCGTGGGCGCGGCCTGGCGCGAGGAGCACGGCGCTGACGCGGGCGCCGCGCCGTGCGAGGCGCGCGCCCGCGTACAGCGCGTCGCCGCCGTTGTCGCCGCTGCCGACGAGCAGCACCGCGCGCGCCCCGTACACCCGCCCGAGCAGCCCCGCGCACACGGCGGCGAGGCCGGCCGCCGCGCGCGCCATCAGCGTGCCGTCGGGCAGCCGCGCCATGAGCTCGCGCTCGGCTGTCCTGACCGTCTCCACGTCGTAAGCAGTCCGCATGTCCTCAACCCTCCGCGATGACGACGGCGGACGCCACTCCCGCGTCGTGGCTGAGCGAGACGTGCCAGGCGCTCACGCCGAGTTCGGCCGCGCGCGCGGCGACCGTGCCGCTCACGCGCAGCCGCGGCCTGCCGCTGTCCTCCACGTACACCTCCGCGTCGGTCCAGCGCAGGCCGCCCGGCGCGCCGAGCGCCTTCGCCAGCGCCTCCTTGGCCGCGAACCGGGCCGCGAGCGACGCGATGCCCCTGCGCTCCCCGTCGGGCAGGAGCAACTCCGCCGCGACGAAGAGGCGTTCGCGCATCTGCGGGGTGCGCATCAGCGAATGCCCGAACCGGTCGATCTCCGCCACGTCGATCCCCACCCCGATGATCACGCCACGCCAACTCCCCTCGTCTCATTCCACCGTCACGGACTTCGCCAGGTTGCGCGGCTGGTCCACCTCGTTGCCGCGCGCCGTCGCCAGTTCGCAGGCGAAGACCTGCAGCGGCACCGTGGCGACCAGCGGCTGGAGCAGCGCGGGCGTGGCGGGCACCCGGACGAGGTGGTCGGCGTACGGCAGCACGCTCTCGTCCCCCTCCTCGGCGATGACCACGGTCCTGGCCCCGCGCGCCCTGATCTCCTGGATGTTCGAGACGATTTTGCCGTGCAGCACGGAGCGGCCACGCGGCGAGGGTACGACCACGACGACCGGCAGGTCCCGCTCGATCAGCGCGATCGGGCCGTGCTTGAGCTCGCCCGCGGCGAACCCTTCGGCGTGCATGTACGCGAGTTCCTTCAGCTTGAGCGCACCTTCCAGCGCCACCGGGTGGCCGACGTGGCGGCCGAGGAAGAGCACGGTCGGCTTGTCGCTGAGCGACCTGGCCAGCTCACGTACCGGCTCCATCGTCTCCAGGACGCGCGCCACCTGCTCGGGGACGTGCGACAGTTCGCGCACGACGGCGCGGATCTCGTCGCTCCGCTTGGTGCCGCGCACCTGCCCCAGGTAGAGCGCGACGAGGTTGCACGCGACGAGTTGCGTCAGGAACGCCTTCGTGGAGGCGACGGCGACCTCGGGGCCCGCGTGCGTGTACAGCACGGCGTCCGACTCGCGGGGGATCGTGGAGCCGTTGGTGTTGCAGATGGCGAGGACCTTGGCGCCCTGCTCGCGCGCGTGCCGCAGCGCCATCAGCGTGTCCATCGTCTCGCCCGACTGGGAGATGGCGATCACGAGCGTGCGGGCGTCGAGGATCGGGTCGCGGTAGCGGAACTCGCTGGCGAGCTCGACCTCGCACGGCACGCGCGTCCAGTGCTCGACGGCGTACTTGGCGATGAGCCCGGCGTGGAACGCGGTGCCGCACGCGACGACCACGACCTTCTCCACCTCGCGCAGCACGGCCGCCGGGATGCGCACCTCGTCGAGCGAGAGCGTGCCCTCGCCGTCGACGCGGCCGAGCAGCGTGTCGGCGACGGCCTTCGGCTGCTCGGCGATCTCCTTGAGCATGAAGGACGCGTAGCCGCCCTTCTCGGCGGCCGACGCGTCCCAGTCGACGTGGTACGAGCGCACCTCGGCGGGCGAGCCGTCGAAGCCGGTGACGGTGACGCCGTCGCGGCGCGCCTCGACGACCTGGTCCTGGCCCAGCTCGATCGCGTCGCGCGTGTGCGCGATGAACGCGGCGACGTCGGAGGCGAGGAACGTCTCGCCCTCGCCGACGCCGACGACGAGGGGCGAGTTGCGGCGTGCGCCGACGACCACGTCGGGCGCGTCCGCGTGCACGGCCACCAGCGTGAACGCGCCCTCCAGCCGCCGGCACACCCGGCGCATCGCCTCGGCGAGGTCGCCGCATCCGGCGAAGGCCTCCGCGAGCAGGTGCGAGACGACCTCGGTGTCGGTTTCCGAGGCCAGGACGTGGCCGCGCCCCGCCAGCTCGGCACGGAGCGCGGCGAAGTTCTCGATGATCCCGTTGTGGACGACGGCGACGCGGCCCGCGCTGTCGAGGTGCGGGTGGGCGTTGGTGTCGTTGGGGGCGCCGTGCGTGGCCCAGCGGGTGTGCCCGATGCCGACGGGCCCGGCGGGCAGCGGCGCCTCGGCGAGCGCCTTGTCGAGGTTGACGAGCTTGCCGGCGCGTTTCGCCGCGAGGAGGCCGCCGCCGTCGAGCACGGCGACGCCCGCGGAGTCGTAGCCGCGGTATTCGAGGCGTCTCAGCCCGGCGATGACCACGTCGAGCGCCGACTGAGGACCGGCATATCCCACGATTCCGCACATAAAGTGCAGCCTACGGTGGGTCCGGCGCGGTCACAGCACAACGCGCGGACGCGGCGTCGGGGCCCGCGACGGCCACGCGTTGTGCTCTGCCGGCCGCGCGCCGGGTATCCCGGGGCCCGGAGTGCGAAGGACGTCACAGGATGACTCTGGCCGCGAGCGCCCACCACACCGTTCAATGGGTACGTGACGCTTCACGCCCTGCTCGGCCTCCCCCGCATGCTCCGCCACGGCTCGACGACAGGAACCGACCTGCCGCCGGACACGGCCGTCGTGCTCGACCCGCCCGCCGCGCGGCTGCGCCCCGCGCTGGTCGCGGCGGCGGCCGGCGACCACCGACCCGCCCGCGACCTGCTCGCCGCGACGCGCCTTGGCGGCGAGTGGGAGAACCGCGCGGCGTGGACCCCGCGGCTCGCGGCATGCGCGCTGCAGAGCCCCGGGTGGCTCGACGACTGGCTCGCCGGGTCGCCCGACGACCCGGACGCGGCGCTGGTGCGTGCGGGCGTGTCCCTGAAGCAGGCGTGGGCGGTGCGCACGGGGGCGCGCGCCAAGGACGTGCCGCCCGACCAGTTCGAGGCGTTCTTCGCGCTGCTCGACGACGCCGCGCCGCTGATCAGCGACGCCGCGGAGGCGTGCTCCGACGACCCGGTGCCCTGGCAGTTCGCGCTTGAGCACGCGACGGGCAGCCAGTCGCCGCGCGAGGTGTTCGACGCGTACTGGGCCGAGGCCACGCTGCGCGCCCCGCACCACTACGGCTGCCACACCGCGGCCCTGCAGTACCTGTGCGAGAAGTGGCACGGCTCGCACGAGGAGATGTTCGACTTCGCGGAGCGCTCGGCGGGCGCCGCACTGCCCGGCTCCAAGCTGCACGCCCTGCCGCTGCTCGCGGCGTTCGAGCACGACGTGCTCGCCGACGCGACGCGCGGCGACGGCGTCCGCCGCTCGCGGATCTCCCGGGTGCGCGTGGGCGCGGCGGTGGAGCGCGCGCTCGCCCTCGTCGCGACGTACGAGGACGGCGACCCGGAGGTCGCCGACGTCCGCAACCACCTGGCGCTGATGCTGCTGCTCGGGCGGCGTCCCGAGGCCGCGCTCGCGCAGTTCGCCGCGATCGGCACGCACGCGACGGAGTACCCGTGGGCGTACTTCGGTCCCGCGCGTGAGCAGTTCCTCGAGTTCAGGGCGGGTGTACGGCTGCATGTGGCCGCGCAGGTGCCGTTCTTCACCGGGCGGACGATCCCCGCGCAGCGCACGCGCCCCCCGGACGAGGCGGGCGTCGCCGTGGTGCGCGCGTCCACCGGCCGGGTCGCGGAGGCCGCCAGGCAGACGGGCGCGGAGCTGCGGATATCCGCACGCGACGACGCGACGTACGCGGAGGTCCCCGCCGGCACACCGGGCCGCGGCGCTCCGGCGCGGCGGGCGACGCTGATGGGCGAGGACGCCCTCACGGCGGTCACCGCGGGCCTGACACGCTCGGTGCGCCGCCCGGCGCTGGTGCTGCGCAGGACGGGCGACCGCTACGGCTTCACGCTGCTGCGCCGCGGCCGCCGCCTCGCCGAGCACGAGTGGGACGCGACGGCGCCGATCCCCGACCACGAGAGCGCCACCGCGACGGCCGGCGCCCTCGCCGCCGCGTACGGCATCGAGGACAGCCGCCCGCTGACCGCGCTGCTGCGCGCCTGCGACGCCCCGGCGGCCCGCCTGGCGGCGCTCGTGGCGGCGCTGGGGCTGCCCCCGGTGCCCGCGGACTTCACGCTCGCCCACGATCCGGGCGCCGAACTCGTCACCCGCCGCACGCGACGCCCGGGCCGCTGGTGGGCGACCCGCCTCGCCGCGATCCTGGTGTGCGCCCCGACGACGCTGTACGCGTGGTGGGCCCCCGGTGTCGGCCGCGCCCGTGCCTGCCTGGCCACGTTCGCCACGCTGTACCTCACCACCCGCCTCACCCGCGCCTGGCGCCACCGCCCGCGCCACCTGACGGACGCGTGACGCACGTCCGGCGCCCTTGCGAGCGGCCGCGCGACCCGTTCGTGACCCGGTTGGGGGAGACTGGCACGTGGACGCGGCCGCCGTCGCCGAGCCCCAGCCACCGCTTCCCCGGACCACGGAAGGCGTGACCCATGCCGTCGCAGCACGACGCCGCCCCGCGCGCGGGCACCGGCCCGGCCACCGGCCTGCCCGTGGACGGGCCCTTCCCGGACGGGCCGTTCCCGGACGGGCCCTTCTCGGGCGAGCCCGGGGCAGCCGCCGCCCCGGGCGCCACGCGCCACCGGTCGCTGCGCGACGTCGACCAGCGGCTGTTCCTCTCCGCCGACGCCGTCACCCTCGCCGCGCCCGAGGGCTACGCCACCGTGCGGTTCGCGGACGCGGCCGAGGTCCTGGCACACCCCGACGGCGGCCGGATCCTGACCGGACCCGACGGGGTGCGTGTCGCCGTCGAGCCCACCCTGTACGCCATGCTCTCGCCCGAGCGCGTCGCGGCGATCGACGCCGCGGTCCCGCCCGCCGCCGTCGTGGCGACGCGGCCCCGCGACCCCGGTGCGATTCCCAGGCCGCTCGAGGCGGGCGCCGACGGCGGGCCCGGCCTCAGCAGCCGCACCCGCACGCCCGCTCCCCCGCCCGCACGCTCCCGGGCGCGCACCGTCGGCCTGTACGCGGCGTGCGTGGCGGTCGCGGGGGCTGCCCTGCTCGCCATCAGGACGACGTTCGCGCAGCTCGGCGCCCCGCACCCGCACTACACGGTCGCCGCGATGTTCTGGGTCCTGACGGCGGGCCTCGTCGTCGTGGCGCGCGACCTGCGCAACCCGCCGAAGGACCGCACGCACATCACGCGGTGGTGGAACCTCCCGGACCAGTTCCGACGCTGAGCGCTCAGATCCGAGGGTCCGTCGGCGCCAACTCGCCCTCCTTTCACAGGATTTGATCCGACTGACACGCGCGCGCTCGGGTAGGCACAGCCTGGCCACTCCACCCGGATGGCCGACGCCCGACTATCGAGAGCGATCCGTTCGCGATCGACGCAGGAGCTGCCCCGTGCGTTTTGACTCGACCGGCAAAGTCTCCCTCGGCCACATATACAGCGGACTCGATCCACGCCCGTACTTCACCGCTCTGCGCTCACTGGACTACTGCATCCCGCAGCAGGCCACCCCCCACTTCGCCAAGGTGATCGAGGAGTACCGCACGGTACGCCGCACCGCCACGCCGCAGATCCTGGACGTCGGCTGCTCCTACGGCATCAACTCCGCCCTGCTCAGGTGCGGGGCAAGCATGGAGGAGCTGTACGAGCGGTACGACTCGACCGGCTCCCCGGTCGATGTCCTCGACCGCGCCGAACTGCTCGCCCAGGACCGAAAGTTCGTCGTCGAGAGGCGGCCCCCCGCACCGCGCGCCCGCTTCGTGGGCCTCGACGCCTCGCTGCCCGCCCTGTCGTACGCGGTGGAGGCCGGCTACCTCGACGACGCCGTGCACGCCGACCTGGAGGCGAACGACCCCACCCCCGACCAGCGGGCCCGGCTGGCCGGCACCGACCTGATCATCTCCAGCGGCTGTATCGGGTACGTGACCGAGCGGACCCTCGTCCGCGTGATCGCCGCGCAGAACGGCCGCCGCCCGTGGATGGCCCACTTCGTCCTGCGCATGTTCCCGTTCGACCCGATGAAGCGGGCGCTCGCCGCCCTCGGCTACCGCACCCGGCGGGTCGAGGGGATGTTCCGGCAGCGGCGGTTCGCCTCGGCCGAGGAGCAGACCCAGGTGCTGCACACGATGTCCGAGGCCGGGGTGAGTACCGGCGGCCTTGAGGACGAGGGCTGGCTGCACGCACAGCTCTACCTGTCGCGGCCGGACGACGACTGACACCACCACCACGCTCCGAAACGCTCGGACACGAGTGGCTCCCGGCAGTGCTGATGCCGGGAGCCACGGGGCCGGGTCCGTGCCGGAGGTCTCCGGGACGTGACGAACGCGACCCGCCGCCCCCGCGCGCCTGCCGCCAGAATGGATCCCGTGATCAGCTCCCACTCGTCCCCGTCGTCGCCCGCCCCCCGCTATGAGCCCAGGCGCAGGACGGAGCACGGGCCGACCCCGTACGTCGACCTGACCCGCTCGCAGTGGAGCGCGCTGCGCGAGAAGACCCCGCTGCCGCTGACCGCGGACGAGGTGGAGCGGCTGCGCGGCCTCGGCGACGTGATCGACCTGGACGAGGTGCGCGACGTCTACCTGCCGCTGTCCCGCCTGCTCAACCTGTACGTGCAGGCCACGGCCGAGCTGCGCGGCGCGCTCAACACGTTCCTCGGCGACGCGGGCGGCGGCCAGGGCGCCCAGCGCGGCACGCCCTTCGTGATAGGCGTCGCCGGTTCCGTCGCCGTGGGCAAGTCGACGGTCGCCCGCCTCCTCCAGGCCCTGCTGGCGCGCTGGCCGCAGCACCCGCGGGTCGAGCGGGTCACCACGGACGGCTTCCTGCTCCCCCTGAGGGAGCTCAAGGCGCGCGGCCTCGTGCACAGGAAGGGCTTCCCCGAGTCGTACGACCGCCGTGCGCTCACCCGCTTCGTCGCGGACATCAAGGCCGGCAGGGACGAGGTGACGGCGCCGGTCTACTCGCACCTGATCTACGACATCGTGCCGGGCGAGCGGCTCGTCGTGCGGCGCCCCGACATCCTGATCGTGGAGGGCATCAACGTCCTCCAGCCGGCCCTGCCCGGCCAGGACGGCAGGACGCGCGTCGCGCTCGCCGACTACTTCGACTTCAGCGTGTACGTGGACGCGCGCGCCGAGGACATCGAGTCCTGGTACCTGAACCGCTTCCGCAAGCTGCGCGAGACCGCCTTCCAGGACCCGTCCTCGTACTTCACGAAGTACACGAAGGTCTCGGAGGACGAGGCGCTGGACTACGCGCGCGAGACGTGGCGCACGGTGAACGAGCCCAACCTGCAGCAGAACGTCGCCCCGACGCGGGGCCGGGCCACCCTGATCCTGCGCAAGGCGGCAGACCACAAGGTCCAGCGCCTGTCCCTGCGCAAGCTCTGATACGCGGCAGGGGGCGCGGACCGAACGGTCCACGCCCCCTGCCCATGGGTACGTCGCGCCGGCTCAGCCGAGCGCGGACTTCACCGCGTCCGCGAGGCGTGCCGCCACCGAGCGTGCCTGGTCGATGTCGGCCGCCTCGACCATGACCCGTACCAGCGGCTCCGTGCCGGAGGGGCGCAGCAGGACGCGTCCCGTGGTGCCGAGCTCCGCCTCTGCCTCGGCGACCGCGGACGCGACATCCGCCGAGGTGGCGACCCGGGACTTGTCGACGTCCGGCACGTTCACCAGCACCTGCGGCAGCCGCAGCATGACGCCCGCCAGATCGGCCAGCGAGCGGCCCGTCGCGGCGACGCGCGCCGCGAGCATCAGGCCGGTCAGCGTGCCGTCGCCCGTCGTCGCGTGGTCGAGGATGATCACGTGGCCCGACTGCTCGCCGCCGAGCGCGTAGCCGTGCTCCCTCATGGAACCCAGGATGTAACGGTCGCCGACCGCCGTCTGCACCACCGCCACCCCCTCGCGCTCCATCGCCTGCTTGAAGCCGAGGTTGGACATCACCGTCCCGACGACGGTGTTGTGCCGCAGCCCGCCCTGCTCGCGCAGCGCGAGCGCGAGCACCGCGAGGATCTGGTCGCCGTCGACCTCCGCGCCGGAACCGTCCACCGCGAGGCAGCGGTCGGCGTCGCCGTCGTGCGCGATGCCGAGGTCGGCGCCGTGCTCGACGACGGCGGCCTTGAGCTGGTCGAGGTGGGTGGAGCCGCAGTCCTCGTTGATGTTGAGCCCGTCGGGCTCGGCGCCGATCGTGACCACCTCGGCGCCCGCGCGCGTGAACGCCTCGGGAGACACCCGGGCGGCCGCGCCGTGCGCCTCGTCGAGTACGACCTTCAGCCCGTCGAGCCGGTTGGGCAGCACGCCGATCAGGTGCGCGACGTAGCGGTCGAAGCCCTCGTCGTACACGCGGACGCGGCCCACGCCGCCGCCGGTCGGCCGGTCCCACGGCGCGCCCGTGCGGTGCTTGTCGTACAGCGCCTCGATGCGGTCCTCAAGATCGTCGGCGAGCTTGTGGCCGCCGCGCGCGAAGAACTTGACGCCGTTGTCCGGCATCGCGTTGTGGCTCGCGGAGAGCATCACGCCGAAGTCGGCGCCCAGCGCCCCGGTGAGGTACGCCACCGCGGGGGTGGGCAGCACACCGACGCGCAGGACGTCCACGCCCGCGCTCGCGAGGCCCGCGACGACCGCGGCCTCAAGGAACTCGCCCGAGGCGCGCGGATCGCGCCCGACGACGGCCGTGGGCCGATGCCCCTCGAACGTCCCCACCTCGGCCAGCACGTGCGCCGCCGCGACCGACAGGCCGAGCGCCAGCTCGGCCGTCAGGTCCGCGTTGGCGACGCCGCGCACGCCGTCCGTACCGAAGAGTCGTCCCACAGCTCTCCTCCGAATTTGTCCTCTGAGCGCTTGATGCTGTTATACGCCCGGACCTCTGGATAAAAACGAACGCCCCGGCGGCACTGACTGCCACCGGGGCGAACGAAGTACGTCGTACGGGGGTCCGCCGGTCCCGGTATCTTCCCGATATCTCCCGATACCCGGACCGGCTCCCCCGGCGGACGCTTTAGCGCTTGCTGTACTGCGGCGCCTTGCGGGCCTTCTTCAGACCGGCCTTCTTGCGCTCGACGGCGCGGTCGTCGCGGCTCAGGAAGCCGGCCTTCTTCAGCGGGCCGCGGTTGTTGTCCACGTCCGCCTCGTTCAGCGCACGGGCGACGCCGAGGCGCAGCGCGCCGGCCTGCCCGGAGACACCGCCACCCGCGATGCGGGCGACGACGTCGTAGCGGTTGTCGAGCTCGAGCACCTTGAAGGGCTCGTTGACTTCCTGCTGGTGCACCTTGTTGGGGAAGTAGTCCTCAAGGGTGCGACCGTTGATCTTCCACTTGCCGGAGCCCGGGATGATCCGGACGCGGGCGATCGCGTTCTTGCGACGGCCCAGGCCGGCGGCGGGCTGCGGGTCCCCGAAACGGGACGCCATCGACTCGGAGGTGTACTCGCCCTCGACGGGCACCTCGGACTCGAAGGTCGTCACCTCGGCGAAGGTCTCTTCACCTTCGACAGGGGTCTGCTCAACGGTGGTCTCGGCCACGATTCTCCTCAGATTTCTTTTCGTCTTAGGTGGTGGCCGGAACTACTGCGCGACCTGGCTGATCTCGTACGGGACGGGCTGCTGCGCCCCGTGCGGGTGGTGGTCACCCGCGTAGACCTTGAGCTTGCTGAGCATCTGGCGGCCCAGGGTGTTCTTCGGGAGCATGCCCTTGACGGCCTTCTCGACGGCCTTCTCGGGGCTCTTGGCAAGCAGCTCGTCGTACCGCACGGAACGCAGACCACCCGGGTACCCGGAGTGGCGGTACGCCATCTTCTGGGTGGCCTTGTTGCCGGACAGGTGCACCTTGTCGGCGTTGATGATGATGACGAAGTCACCGGTGTCGACGTGGGGCGCGTAGATGGGCTTGTGCTTACCCCGCAGAAGGGTGGCGGCGGTGGTCGCCAGACGGCCCAGGACGATGTCCTGCGCGTCGATGATGTGCCACTGGCGCGTGACATCGCCGGGCTTGGGGCTGTACGTACGCACGGTCGTAGCCTTCGCTTCTTCGTGAATGGGGTCCTGACTAGGCCACCCGGACGATCACGACAGCCTGGAGACAGCAGGTGACGCAACCCGCTCGTGCTCCGCTGGTCATCGGCCCGGTGGACCGGCGTAAGGGCCCATCACGTGAGAATGAACAAGCCAATACGCACAACGAACCAGCAGGATACTCGGGCTGAGCCGCACGGGTCAAAACGCCTCTGCCCGGCCCCGGCCCGGGCACGCCCCGCGGGTCCTGCGCGGCCGAGCTCCCCCGCGCTCGCGCGCCTCCGCCGCCGCACCGGAACGCCGGCCTGCCGCACAAAAAGGCTTATGCCGGAGGGCCGCCGTGCTGCTCAGTTTCCGGGTGGCCAACCACAGGTCGATCCACGAGGAGACCGAACTCTCACTCGTGGCGACGGAGCTCAACACCGGCACGGCGCGCGAGACCGGCGTCCGGTCCGAGGGCAGCCCGGTCTCGGGCCGTGGCGCGGCGGACAACCGGGAGCGCGACATCCCGAAGGCGATGCGCGCGGCCGCCCGGCACGGTGGGGAGGTCGCGCTCTCCCATCCCTCCTTCGAGCTGTGGCTGCCGCCGCACTTCCGGCAATGGACGACGCCGCAGGACGGCCTGGCAGCCGAGGAGTACGACGGTTCGTCGGGCGGGCGCGGCAAGGGAATCAACGGGCGACGCGCCGCCCCGATCCCCGGACCGGGCACGGAGACGTACGCACAGTGGACGAGGCGCACGGGCCACGCGGAGAACCGCGACCCGCTCAAGCGCGACCCGCCGTCGGGCGGAGTACTCGCCCGGCACGCGGCAGCGGGCGCACGAACCACCGTCGCCACGGCGACCTGAGGCACTGCGGATCCTCGGCGCGGGCGAGCCGCGGTTGCTCGGCTCCGGGCTGCGAGCGGTTCTGCGATGTACCACCGTGCCTCGAAGAGGGCGGGGAATTAAGGAACGGTCGTTCTTGACTGATCGTTCCTTAACTGTCTACCCTGATGCCCATGGGCAGGCCAAGGGCATTCGACGAGGACGAGGCGGTGCGATCCGCCGTGGAGCTGTTCGGCGGACGCGCCTATGACGGCGTGTCCGTCGACGATCTCGTCAGCAGCCTCGGCGTGCACCGCAACAGCTTGTACAAGACATTCGGCAGCAAGCGCGGCCTCTACCTGATCGCGCTGCGCCGCCACCTCGCCGAGGATGTCCGTCCTCTGGTCGACGCCCTCGGCGGTGCATCGGATGCCGCGGCCGCGCTGCGGCTCGTCACCACGGCCGACCTCCGCCTGCTCCTGCTCGCGACGATCGAACGCGCACCGGTCGACGAGGAGGTCGCCTCCGAGGTGGCGGCCGCACTGGCCGCCGTCGACCAGGCCATCGCCGACGCTCTCGGCGTTCCCGCCGACCTGGCCGCCGCTCTCACCGCCTCCGCGCTGGGCATCCTCCTGCGCGGCAACCCCGGCAACGCCGCCGTCGCGCTGGCCCGGCACCTCGACCCTTCCGCCTGAAACGGAGACCGAAATGGCACTGATACGTATCGACGGCGACGATCTCGTCGTCGTGATCGAGGGCCTCGACAAGCTCTGGTCGTTCAAAGGCCGCCTGACCATCCCGCTGGCCAACGTCCGCGGCGCGACCGCCGACCCCGGTATCGCCAAGGACCCCAAGGGAATCCGCGCGCCGGGCTCCCACGTACCCGGCGTGATCGCCGCCGGCACATTCCATCAGGACGGCGAGAAGGTCTTCTGGGATGTCAGGGACCCATCAAAGGCCGTCGTGGTCGAGCTCGCCGACGAGCGGTACGCACGCCTGGTGCTCCAGGTCGACGACCCCCGTGCGGCTGTCGCCCTGGTCGAAAACGCCCTCGCATAAGGAGAGGTAAGCCGATGTTTCGCCACTTGGCAGTGGCCGTGATGGCGCTGGCCGCCGTCACCACCGCCACCGCCGCCCCGGCCTCCCCGGCCGAGGCGACAACCCGGCTCGTGCCCGCCGCCGACCGCGAGGTCGCCTTCACCGCCGACGGTACGACCGCGTACGGAACCCTGCACGTTCCCCGACACCGCGCCGGTCAACGGCTGCGGGCGGCACTGCTGCTGCCGGGCAGCGGACCCACCGACCGCGACGGCAACCAACCGCCCGCCTCCTCACCTGACACCCTTGCGCAACTGGCCGGCGCGCTCGACGGGGAGGGGATCGTCACGCTGCGGTTCGACAAGTACGGCACCGGCCGCACCGGACTCGGCGCATACCGGGACCACCCGGAAGAACTCGACTACCCGGCGTTCCTCCGCCAGGCACGGGCCGCCTACGAGTCGTTGCGCGACCAACCGGAGACCGACCCGCACGAGTTGCTGCTCGTCGGACACAGCGAGGGCGCGATGACGGGCCTGGTGCTCGGCGGCACGGTGCGACCGCGCCCCGCCGGTCTCGCGCTGCTGCAACCCCAGGCGATCCGCTTGCTCGACCTGGTCACACTCCAACTCCAGGCCCAAGTCGACGAAGCAACCCGGCAGGGCCGGTTCACCCCGGAGCAGCAACACACCATCGACGCGGCCATCGATGCCGCCGTCACCTCCCTGCGCGAACACCGACCGGTCGACACCACCGACCTGCCCGCCGCGATCGCCCAGCTCTTCGAGGCGTTCCAAGGCCCCAACGCCAGGTTCGTGGAAAGCGACGACGCCGTGTACCCGCCGGACACCGCCGCCGCGCTCCGGCCGGGCACCAAGGTGCTCCTGACGTGCGGCACGAACGACGCCCAGGTCCCTTGTGCCACAACGAACGCCCTGACGAACGCCCTGCGTCACGCGCATACCGGCGGACCTGGCCGGGTGACACTGCCGGCGGTGGACCATCTGATGCACGACCCCGACCACCCGAGCACGCTCGCGCCGTCCGTACTCGGCGCCTTGCACCGGTGGGCCCGGCACTGATCCTTTTCCAATCCGGCTACAGGGCTCGGCAGTTCGGCTGACCCGGGTGTGGCGACTGACGTCGTCGCGGCCCGGGTGCGGACCGATCAGCGGGGGCGTCCCTTGTGTGCCCGGCCCTGGTCGGCGCGGGTGCGGGCTGGCAGGATCGCCCCATGTCCACGCTGCTCTCCTGTATCGGCAGGCGCCGGGCCGTGCGGGGCGCGGTCACCGGTGCCGTCGTGCTCGGACTGCTGCTGTGGTGGCTGCTGCCGCTGGGCGAGAAACCACCGAGCGGGACGATCACGTTCAGCACGGGCACCCGCGCGGGCGTCTACCAGAAGTACGGAGAGCTGCTGCGCACCGAACTGCGCAAGGACATGCCGGATTTGGACGTACGGCTGATGACCAGCGCGGGCTCACAGGAGAACGTCCAGCGGGTGGCGACCGGCAAGGCCGACTTCACGATCGCGGCGGCCGACGCGGTCGAGACGTACAAGCTGGCCGGTGGCCCGGGTGCTGAAAAGCTGCGCGGGGTCGCCCGTCTCTACGACGACTACGTGCAGCTGGTCGTGCCGAACGACTCGGACGTCCGGTCGGTGACCGACCTGCACGGCAAGCGGGTGGCCATCGGGCCGCCCGACTCGGGGGTGCGGCTGATCGCCACCCGACTGCTGAAGGCCGCGGGCATCGACCCGGAGACGGACATCACACCGCGGGCGGACGGGATCGACACCGGCCCCGGGCGGCTCGGCGGCGAGCTCGACGCGTTCTTCTGGTCCGGTGGGGTGCCCACGGACGGCCTCAAGGAAATAGCGGAGAACTCCGCGTTCCGGTTCGTGCCGATCGGCGACAACCTGGTCACCAAGCTGCACGAGTCGGGCAGTGCGACCCGCTACTACCGCACCACCAACATGCCGGAGTCGGCCTACCCGACCGTGCAGAACGGCACCGAGGTGCCCACCATGGCGGTGTCCAACCTGCTGGTGACCCGCGCGGACGTCGATCCGCGGCTCACCGAGTGGCTGACCCGGACCGTACTCGACAGCCGCGACGACATCGGCGCGCACGTGCACTCCGCGCAGCTGGTGGACCTGCGCACGGCGATATACACCGACCCGCTGGAGTTGCACGAGGGCGCCCGGCGCTACTACCGGTCGGTCAAGCCCTAGGGCGCGGTACCCGTCCTGGGCACCCTGACCGTGACCTCGAGACCGTGCGGCTCGTGGTGGCCGAAGGAGATCGAACCGTCGCCCGCCGCGAGCAGTGCCCGGCAGACGGACAGGCCCAGACCGGAGCCATTGATGTTCTGGTGCCGCCCGCTGCGCCAGAAACGGTCCCCCACGCGCGCGAGCTCCTCGTCGGTCAGCCCGGGACCGTTGTCGGTGACGACGACGGTGGCGGCGTCCCCGGTGGCGGCGACCTCGATCCGCACGGTCTCGTCGGGGGGCGTGAACTTCACCGCGTTGTCGATGACCGCGTCCAGGGCGCTTGACAGGGTCACCGGGTCGGCCCAGCCCGTGGTCGGCCGGCAGTCGCCGACCAGCCGTACTCCCTTGGCCGCGGCCGTCGGTGCCCAGGCCGCCACGCGCTCGGCGGTCAGCGCGCCGACGTCGGTCACCTCAAGGTCGGCCTGGCTGTGTTCGGCCAGTGCCAGGTCGAGCAGGTCGTCCAGGACCCGGGCCAGACGCTTGCCCTCGGTCTGGACGGAGGCGATCTCCCCGTTCCCCTCGGGCAGTTCGAGGGCGAGCAGTTCGATGCGGAGCAGGAGCGCGGCGAGCGGATTGCGCAGCTGGTGCGAGGCGTCGGCGACGAAGGCGCGCTGCTGCTCAAGCACGTCCTCCACGTGGTCCGCCATCTCGTTGAAGGACCCCGCCAGACGTCTGAGCTCGGGCGGCCCCCCGGCGGGCGCGACCCGGGACTTGAGCCGTCCGGTGGCGATGTCGTGGGTGGTGGCGTCGAGCACCCGCACCGGTCTGAGCACCCAGCCGGTCAGCCGCAGTGCGGCGCCGACGGCGAGCAGCATCGCGGCGAACTCCCCGGCACCGATGACCAGCCAGCCGCGCAGGGTGCTCGATCGCATCGAGTCGGTCGGCGACTCGGTGACCACGCCCGCGACCACGTCGCCGTCCCGGATGACCGGCGAGGCCACCACGAGCCGGCCGGCCTGCCAGGGCCACACCTGCTCGGGATCGTGGCTGCGGCGGCTGAGCAGCGCCTCGTCGAAGGAGTCGCGGACCTCACCGGTCTGGGGCAGGAACCACGTCGTGGGCGCGTTGGCCATCGGGATGTGGTTGCGGTAGAAGACGCCCGCCTTGATGCCGTAGACCTCGTAGTAGCTGGTCAGCTCGGTCTGCAGGGTCTCCAGGCGCTCGTCCGTGCTGGTCCGGCGTGGGCCGCCGGGACCGTCCTCGGTGACGAACTGGGCGAGCGCGGCGAAGCGTGCCGTGTCGTCCATGCGGTCGATGACGACCTTCTGCTGCTGCGCGCGGGCGACGCTGACGCCGAGCGGCACGCCGAGCGCGAGCAGTACGGCCGCCATCAGGACGATGAGCAGCGGGAGCAGGCGTGTGCTCACCCTGCCCCTTGGGCGCTGGCGGCGACGAGGCGGTAGCCGACGCCGCGGACGGTCTCGATCAGCGCGGGCATGCGGAGCTTGGAGCGCAGAGAGGCGACGTGCACCTCCAGAGTGCGCCCGGTCCCCTCCCAGCTGGTGCGCCAGACCTCGCTGATGATCTGCTCGCGGCGGAAGACCACACCGGGGCGCTGGGCGAGCAGGGCAAGCAGATCGAACTCCTTGCGGGTGAGTTGGACAACCGAACCGTTCACGCTCACCTGACGGGTCGGCAGCTCGATGCGCACGGCTCCGAGGAGTACGGCGGTCTCGGTGCTCCCGGTGGTGTCCTCGTGGACGGTGCGCCGGCTGACCGCGTGGATCCGGGCGAGCAGTTCCCCGGCGTCGTACGGCTTGACCACGTAGTCGTCAGCGCCCAGGTTGAGGCCGTGGATGCGGGAGCGGACGTCGGAGCGCGCGGTGACCATGATGACCGGGGTGCCGGTGCGCTTGCGGATCTTGCCGCAGACCTCGTAGCCGTCCTGGTCGGGCAGGCCCAGGTCGAGCAGGACGACGCCGAAGCCGTCGGCCTCGGCGACGAGCGCCTTGAGCGCCTCCTCGCCGCTGCGCGCATGGACGACGTCGAAGCCGTGCCGCGCCAGGATCGCGGACAGGGCGGCGGCCACGTGGTTGTCGTCCTCGACCAGTAGCAGTCTCATCCGGGCTCCCTTCGGTTCAACGGCCGTACGCTCGGCGCGGGTAGGAATCAGGGCGGGGCAGAAGTCGGGCGGGCGGAAGTCGGGCGGGCGGAACGGCGGGCTCGAACCACAGGCACGCGCCACGGGCACGCGCCAGTGCGTCCTGTGCAGTGACGCCGATGCGAGGGGACGGCGTCAAGAGGCTTTTGGTCGTGGCCGCGCGAAGTTATCCGGCCGATATGCGGCCGGCTCACAAGTGCCACGACTCGGGCCCGACGGCTATCGGATCGTGATGCTCAGATCTCGCTCAGATGTAGAGACGCGGCGTGGCCCGGATCACTACCGTCCTGCGAAACCCAGGAGGACGGAGCCGGAGAGCGATGACCGAAGTATCGGTGGCCAAGGAAGACAAGGTTGCGACCGGCGAACTGGTCGTCCTGAACGGTGTCAACAAGCACTTCGGCGCGTTGCACGTGCTCCAGGACATCGACCTGACGATTCACCGCGGCGAGGTCGTCGTGGTCATCGGACCCTCGGGGTCCGGCAAGTCCACTCTGTGCCGCACCATCAACCGCCTGGAGACCATCGACTCCGGTTCGATCACGATCGACGGCAAGCCGCTGCCCGCCGAGGGCAAGGAGCTGGCCAGGCTGCGGGCCGACGTCGGCATGGTCTTCCAGTCCTTCAACCTCTTCGCACACAAGACGGTGCTCGAGAACGTGACACTGGGCCAGGCCAAGGTCCGCAAGGTCGACGCCAAGAAGGCCGAGGAGAAGGCCCGCGCCCTGCTCGACCGGGTCGGCGTCGGCGCCCAGGCGGACAAGTACCCCGCGCAGCTCTCCGGCGGTCAGCAGCAGCGTGTCGCCATCGCGCGGGCGCTGGCGATGGGCCCCAAGGTCATGCTCTTCGACGAGCCGACGTCGGCCCTCGACCCCGAGATGATCAATGAGGTCCTCGAGGTCATGAAACAGCTCGCCGAGGACGGGATGACCATGATCGTGGTCACGCACGAGATGGGCTTCGCCCGCTCGGCGGCCAACCGCGTGGTGTTCATGGCGGACGGCCGCATCGTCGAGGAAGCCACGCCGGACCAGTTCTTCAGCAATCCGCGCAGCGACCGTGCCAAGGACTTCCTGTCGAAGATCCTGCACCACTGATTTCCCGCTGATCGTCCGATCGCAGCTCGATCACAGCCAAAGGATGTCCACCATGAAGCTTCGCAAGGTCTCCGCTGCCTCGGCCGCCGTGCTCGCCCTGGCCCTGACCGCCACCGCGTGCGGCGGCGGTCACAAGGACAACGGCTCGTCCGGCGGCGGTGGCAAGAAGAAGATCACCATCGGCATCAAGTTCGACCAGCCCGGCCTCGGCCAGAAGACCCCGGACGGCTATGCCGGCTTCGACGTGGACGTCGCCACGTACGTCGCCAAGAAGCTCGGCTACACCGAGGACCAGATCGAGTGGAAGGAGTCGAAGAGCGCCGACCGCGAGACCATGCTCCAGCGCGGCGACGTCGACTTCATCGCCGCCACGTACTCGATCACTCCTGAGCGCCAGGCGAAGGTCGACTTCGCCGGCCCCTACCTGCTCGCCCACCAGGACGTGCTGCTCCGTGCCGACGACGACAAGATCACGTCGCCCGAGGACCTGAACGCCGCGAAGCTCTGCTCGGTCACCGGCTCGACCTCGGCCCAGAACGTCAAGAAGAAGCTGGCTCCCAAGGCCCAACTGCAGCCGTACCCGACGTACTCGGCCTGCCTGCCCGGTCTGCAGAACGGCGCCATCGACGCGCTCACCACGGACGACTCGATCCTCGCCGGCTACGCCTCCCAGGCGCAGTTCAAGGGCAAGTTCAAGCTCGGCGGCTTCAAGCTGACGAACGAGAACTACGGCATCGGCGTCAAGAAGGGCAGCGACCTCAAGGGCAAGATCAACAAGGCCCTGGAGGAAATGGTCACGGACAAGTCCTGGGACAAGGCCGTCAAGGACAACTTCGGCCCGGCCGGCTACAAGAACGAGCCGGCGCCGGAGATCGGCGACATCAAGAGCTGAGGCCGGGCCTGACAGGGTGCGCCGGCCCGCGGCAGGGGCGGCGCACCGGGGCGGGCATTCCTACACCCGGAAGCGCGGGAGATCGTGTTCGACTTTCTTCAGGATTACGACCTGGCGGGTGCCGTCTGGACGACAGTGCAGCTCGCTGTTCTTTCCGCCGTCGGCTCCCTTGTCTGGGGCACCATGCTGGCCGCCATGCGGGTCGGCCCGGTTCCGTTGATGCGCGCCTTCGCAACCGCGTACGTGAACATCGTGCGGAACATCCCGCTGACCGTGATCATTCTGTTCGCGTCCCTGGGGCTGAACCAGACGTTGGGGGTCACGCTCGGCGCGGGAGGTGACTTCAAGACGATCAACTTCCGGCTCGCCGTCCTGGGCCTGATCCTCTACACGTCGTCATTCGTGTGCGAGGCGCTGCGCTCCGGCATCAACACGGTGCCGGTCGGCCAGGCGGAGGCGGCTCGGGCCCTCGGCCTGAGCTTCGGTCAGGTGCTCCGACTGGTGGTGCTGCCACAGGCGTTCCGCTCGTCCGTCGGTCCGCTGGCGAACGTGCTGATCGCGCTGATCAAGAACACCACGGTCGCCGCCGCCATCGGTGTGGCGGAAACGGCGCTGCTGATGAAGGAGATGATCGAGAACGAGGCTCAGTTGCTGCTGATCGCCGCCGTCATCGCTCTCGTTTTCGTGGTGTTGACGCTGCCGACCGGCCTGATACTCGGCTGGGTGGGCAAGAAGGTGGCGGTCAAGCGATGAGCTCGGTCCTCCACGACGCCCAGGGCCCCCGTGCCAAGCGTCGCAATATCCTCTTCACGGTCGTCTTCCTGGCCGCCTTCGCCGCCCTGCTGTGGTGGGTGTTCAGCACCCTGGGCGACAAGGGCCAGCTGGAGTGGGCTCTGTGGAAGCCGTTCTTCACCGGCACCGAGGCGTGGTCGACGTACATCTGGCCGGGCCTGCAGAACACCCTGAAGGCCGCGGTTCTCGCGGTGGTCATCGCCCTGCCGCTCGGCGCCGTGCTGGGCATCGCCCGGCTCTCCGACCACAGCTGGGTCCGGGTTCCGGCCGCGATCGTGGTCGAGTTCTTCCGGTCGATCCCCGTGCTGGTCCTGATGATCTTCGGTCTCGCGCTGTTCGCGCAGTACACGGACGTCAGTTCGGATGACCGCCCGCTCTACGCCGTCGTCACCGGCCTGGTGCTGTACAACGCCTCCGTCCTCGCCGAGATCGTCCGGTCCGGCATCCTGGCCCTCCCCAAGGGCCAGACCGAGGGTGCGATGGCGATCGGGCTGCGCAAGGGCCAAGTCATGCGGCTGATCCTGCTGCCGCAGGCGGTCACGGCGATGCTGCCGGGCATCGTCAGTCAACTGGTCGTGATCCTCAAGGACACCGCGCTCGGTGGCGCCATCCTCACCTTCCCCGAGCTGCTCGCCTCGGCCAACACGATGAGCGGCTACTACGGCGCCAACGTGATCGCGAGCTACACGGTGGTAGCCGCGATCTACATCGCGCTCAACTTCTCCCTCACCACCTTCGCGAGCCGGCTGGAGCGCCGGCTGCGGCGGGGGAAGAAGTCGACCGGTGCCGTGCTGCACGCGGACGACGTGGAGACCGCCGACGCCGGAATCGTCGGCAAGGTCTGACACATCTGGCACCCGGTCGCCCCGCATGCTCATCGACGGAGGCCGTGGCATGATCGCCACGGCCTCCGTCGGTGCGGATCGAGCGCCGAGGCATACATCACGGCATCCCGCGCGGCACGCGAGTCCGGTGCGAGCCGGCCCTCCTCGCCGCGAGGGCGCACCCCACGCGACAGGCACCCGTACGCCGCGGCTGCGCATCCTGCCGATGCCCGCCACGAACGCAGTCGCACGCTGTCCGCAGTCGAGGACCGGACGACGCCATCGTCGGCACCGCCTACACGTGCTCCCCGTCTCTCGCCGCTGAAAGTATCCGCTCACGAACGGTGTGCTCTGGCGTACGCGTCTCCGGAAGCCGTGTTGGACAACCAGCACCCATCACCCATGGGTTGCCACTCGAGCGACTCACACAACTTGACTACGCGTTCAGCGATCACCTTCGGCGCCCCGACCCATGCACGGAATCCTTCTTCCTCCAAGGTTCCTGCCTCAATGTACTGGTTTTCCAGCAACCAATCGAGAGACTGACGGAAGAGGGTTCTGAACCGTTCTTCCCCTCCGGCCTGATACGCCAGGGCAATCAGACTGTCAACGAGGTTCCAATCGTCCAGACCGTCTTCCAGGAGCTCCTCCGATATAGCCAGCGCTTGAGTCATTTGAGGTGCACCTTAAAGGGTTTAGTGCCGGGTTTCACTATATCTACAGTTTCGCCGCCGGACTTGGAGCCGAGACGCCATTGAATGACGGTACCATCGTCGAGTTTGCGCACCTCGGGGACTTTGGGGCCCCGAGGGGGCAGCTCTTTTGACCCGTCTGTCCACTTGTCAAAGAGGTGGCGGAGCTCTTCGCGGCTACTGGCCAATCTGACGTGGCTGTTGTCGCCCTTCGGGAGGCCATCGAAATCCGACTGCCAGTTGCCCGTCGGGGTAGCCCCGCCATCGCCTGGGCTGTCCTCGCCACCTCCTGGTTCTTCCGGAGAGCCACCTCGGCCACCTGAGCCACTCCGCCCGCCGCCTGAGCCGCCTCGGCCGCCGACGCCCGCGGGTTCGCGGGCTTCCGTTCGGGCGAGTTCGCGGTCGAGAGTCTGGCTGACCTCGGTGGTTTCGGCGTCGACGGTTTCGATTTCGGGGACGCCGTCGGCGGCGGCCTGGAGGTAGGTCTCGACGTCGGCGATCATGTCGGCGCTGATGTCGGTGACGGCGGCGTCCAGGGTGACCTCGACGCTGCCGAGTATCGCGGTGGCTTCCGCGCCGTCCAGGGCTGCCGCGCCCGCGTCGGAGCCGCCGCCGGTGAAGAGGGTCAGGAGGGCGCCGGCGGCCGACGTGAGGCCGATGGCGATGCCCGCGCCCGAGAGTCTGTGCTCGGTGCTGCTGTGCGCCTCGTCGATGGCGTGGGCGAACTTGTCGCAGGCGGCGGCGAGTTTGTCGCAGGCCTCGCGGGCCGCGGACAGGGGCGCCTTCTTGGCGTTCGTGCCGTCCTGCCAGATCTTGGCCCAGAAGTCGGCCATCGCGTGGACGGAGTCGTCGGAGTTGTTGTCGGTGAGGGCCATCACCTGCTGGTGCAGGGAGTGGCCCAGCGTGTGGAGGGCCGTGGACGCCGTGCGGTAAGCCGTGGCGGCGTCGCGGAGTTTGTCCTGGTGGCCGTTGGGCCAGTACTTCGCGAGGACGGACGGTACGGAGGAGTGGCCTGGGCCTATCGCCGAGTCCGGGTCGGGGTAGGAGACGTCGAGGAAGACCAGGGCCGGCGGGTAGAGCGCGGGCGCGCTCTTGCCGTGCTTCGGGTTGGAGTGGTGGTCGGCCTTGAGGTAGTTGTTCGCCGTCGTCACCAGGCCACTGGCCGCTTGGCCGATGGCGCGTCCGGCCGCGGAGAACGTGTGGAAGAGGGCCTTGGCCGCCGGGTCGTACTTCCCGCCGAACTTCTTGCCGTAGGAATCGTCCCCCGCCATACCGGCCGCGTTCTGCAACGCACCGTTGAGGGTCGTCGCGATCGTGTCCAGACGGGTCTGGCCCGTGGCGAACTTCTTCGCGACGGAGTCGAGGTCGTCCGGGTACAGGTCGATCGACCCCAGCGAGTCGCCACGCGGTTCCGGGCGGCTCATCGGAGGTCCCCGGACGGCAGCCGTGTGCCGTACTCCCCGGCGCCGTCCACCACCGGGCGGCGGCGGGGAGTACGGCATCGCCGCACCGTATTGCCGGTGAGTGTGGACGGTCTCCGTAAGAAGCGACCGGCTTCACCACGCAGTGCGTGCGGCATGGCCCCACTCCCCCTGACTGTGCGGTTGTTCGACTCGAACGCCAGCGTCACAGCAAACGGTGGGCCGGACAAGGCAGTTGTGATCGACCAGACAGCGCAGGTCTCCTCAGTCGCTCGCCTCCTCGCGCGTCAACGCCACCCGCGCGGCCAGGTCCAGGCGGGTGCGGAAGTCGGCCGGGTGGGTGGGCGAGTCGAAGAAGACCGCACCCGTGGGCGAGCCTACTTCGACGGTGTCCAGGTGCGGATCGGGCGCGGAGGCATACACGGCCACGGGCTGGGAGAGCTCACCGACCGGGCCGAGTTGCTCGCCGCCGAGCTGACCCCCAACGCCGTGCGCCCCTGGACGACAGTCCGGCCCTTCCCCTGCGTCCGGTGCCGGCCGACTCATGGGGTGCCTGCCCCGTCGGGAAGCCGACGTTCGGGGCGCGCGGCAAGTGCGTCTGGTTCGTGTTGGTACTCGGCGGAGGAGGGGCCCCGCCGAGTGCGGCCGGTTTCGCGGCCTGATACCGCCCAGGGGCGTCAGCGGGCGCCGGTGCGCCCCCCGCGGCGTCAGCGGGCGCGGGCCACCCGCGCCTCGTCCCAGACCGGCTCCGACGTCTCACGCACCACCCCGTCCGCGCCGAAGACCAGGTAGCGGTCGAAGGAGCGCGCGAACCAGCGGTCGTGCGTGACCGCCAGTACCGTGCCGTCGAACGCCTCAAGGCCGTCCTGCAGCGCGGACGCCGACTCCAGGTCCAGGTTGTCCGTCGGCTCGTCGAGCAGCAGCGCCGTCGCACCGCTCAGTTCGAGCAGCAGGATCTGGAACCGCGCCTGCTGGCCGCCCGAGAGGCGGTCGAAGGGCTGGTCGCCCGACGGGGCGAGCTCGTAGCGCCGCAGCGCGGACATCGCGCGGCCGCGGTCGCGCGCGTGCTCCGTCCACAGGATGTCGACGAGGGTGCGGCCGACGAGTTCCGGGTGCGCGTGCGTCTGCGCGAAGTGCCCCGGCACGACGCGCGCGCCAAGACGCCAGGCGCCCGTGTGTGCGACGTCGTCCCCGGCGAGCAGCCGCAGGAAGTGGGACTTGCCCGAGCCGTTCGAGCCGAGCACCGCGACGCGCTCGCCGTAGTAGACCTCCAGCGAGAACGGCTTCATCAGCCCGGTCAGTTCGAGCCCCTCGCACACCACGGCCCGCACCCCCGTGCGCCCGCCGCCGAGCCGCATGCGGATGTCCTGCTCGCGCGGCGGCTCCGGCGGCGGGCCCGCGTCCTCGAACTTCTTGAAGCGGGTCTGCATGGCCCGGTAGCGCGACGCCATGTCGGGGCTGTTCTCCGCCTGCTGGCGCAGCCGCAGCACGAGGGCCTTGAGGCGGGCGCGCTCCTCGTCCCAGCGCCGCCGCAGCTCCTCGAACCGCGCGAAGCGCTCCCTGCGTGCCTCGTGGTACGTGGCGAACCCGCCGCCGTGCACCCACACGTCCGACCCCGCAGGGCCCGGCTCCACGCTGACGATCTTCTCGGCGGCGCGCGCCAGCAGTTCCCGGTCGTGGGAGACGAAGAGCACGGTCTTGCGGGTCTCCCGCAGGCGCTCCTCCAGCCACCGCTTGCCCGGTACGTCCAGGTAGTTGTCCGGCTCGTCGAGGAGCAGCACCTCGTCGGGGCCGCGCAGCAGCGCCTCCAGTACGAGCCGCTTCTGCTCGCCGCCGCTGAGGGTGCGCACGAGACGCCACTGCGCCTTCTCGTAGGGCACGCCGAGCGCCGCGACCGTGCAGACGTCCCACAGGGTCTCGGCCTCGTAGCCGCGCGCCTCCGCCCAGTCGCTGAGCGCCTGCGCGTACCGCATCTGCGCGCGCTCGTCGTCGACGGTCATGATCGCGTGCTCTGCCGCGTCGACGGCACGCGCCGCCTCGCGGATCCTGGGCTGCGCCACGGATACGAGCAGGTCGCGCACGGTCCGCTCGTCGTCCCCGCCCGCCTCGCCGGCCACCGAGGAGCCGACGAACTGCGGCATCACGCCGAGCCCGCCGCTGACCGTGACCTTCCCGCCGTGCGGCTGGATCTCGCCCGAGAGGAGGCGGAGGAGCGTCGTCTTGCCCGCTCCGTTGGCGCCGACGAGGGCCACGACCGCGCCCTCGCCCACCCGGAAGGAGGCGTCGCCGAGCAGCACGCGCCCGTCCGGCAGGTAGTACTCGAGGTGCGCGGCTTCCAGATGTCCCATGGTGGGCATTGTCGGGGCGGCGGGGCCGCGCTGACCAATCGTTTTGGTGACGGGACCGGGGGCCGTCCCCCGCTACGCGAGCTTGAGGAGGAGCTCGCCGAGCTCGGCCGGCATGGTGATCATGCAGTCGTGGCCGGTCGGCAGTTCCCAGACCTGCGCGGGCGTGCCGTTGGGCTGGACCGGGGGAACGGGGCGGCGGACGACGCCCGGGGGCGTGGCGCCGACGTTGTGGATGTGGGTGCGCGGGATCGCGTTCACGGCCGGGTTGTCGAGGCGTACGGGCTGCTGGAGGCAGCGCACCGTCCCGTCCGAGAGCATCGTGCGCAGCCAGGCGACGTCCGCCGGGTCCGTCACGCCGAACAGGCCGAAGGGGGCGGGCCGCTCGGGCATCGGCGGCACGCGCCAGCCCTCCCCGGACCGCTCGGCCTGCTCGATCATGTGCAGGGTGGCCGGCTGGACGTCGGCGGCGCTCTCGCCGTCCACCGGGACCATCGCGTCCAGGTGGACGAGGTGGCCGACGCGGTCCGGGACCCGGTTGGCCGCGGAGGAGATCACGAGGCCCGCGTAGCTGTGGCCGACGAGCACGACGTCGTCGAGCCGGTGCCGCGTGATCAGCCCTGCCACGTCGTCGACGTGCGTCTCCAGGCCCACCTCCGGTCCGAGCAGATGCGCCTTGTCGCCGTAGCCGGTCAGGGACGGCGCGAATACCCGGTGGCCGGCGGCCTCAAGGAGCGGGACCACGCGGTCCCAGCAGCGTCCGCTGTGCCATGCGCCGTGGACCAGCAGGAATGTGGACATGCGCAGATCATCTTCTTCCGCGTGACGGTTACGATTCGTACCTCGGTACTGTTTGAGTACCGCAAGCCATGCTTGTACGACGGCGCATCACGGGCAATAAGGCACTTTTCGGTGACCCGGTTCTCTGGAGGTAACCATGAACCCGTCCGACGGTCGGGGCAGTCGGAGCAGCCAGAACAGTCAGGACAGTCAGGACAGCACCGGATGCCGGACCCGGGTGGTGCTCGGCATCGTCGGCGACAAGTGGTCGCTGCTGATCGTGCGCAACCTCAGGAACGGGCCGCGCCGCTTCACCGAGTTGAAGAAGAACATCGACGGCATCAGCCAGCGCGTGCTGACGGTGAAGCTGCGCGGCCTGGAGCGCGACGGCATCCTGACGCGGACCGTCCACCAGGTGATGCCGCCGCACGTCAGCTACGAGCTGACCGAGATGGGTGTCACCCTGCGCGAGGCCAGCATGCCGCTGCTCGAATGGAGCGTCGCGCACCTCGCCCGTATCGACGACGCACGCGCCGCGTACGACGCGCGCGCGCAGCCGCCGGAGGCCCCCCAGGGGCCAAGTCCCTTGCGCCCGCCGGGCCCTCCCGTGACTCGCGCCAGGCCGTAAACTCGCGGCATGAGCTTCGGGCAGGGGGCGCCCCGGTGGGGCGGCGAAGGGGAGCCGCGGGACGAGAACCCGTACGGCGGGCAGAGCGGGCAGGCCGGTCAGGGTGGTCAAGGTGGTCAGAGTGGGTACGGCGGGCAGCCGGACCCGTTCGGGCCCGCGTACGGCCACGGTCAGGACATGCCCGGGGCGGCGGGGCAGCAGGCGCAGCAGGCGCCGTACGCCCAGGCGTCGTCCTCGACACCCGACTGGTCGGCCATGGCCGACGC
Source organism: Streptomyces sp. NRRL F-5126 (assembly GCF_000721265.1). Lineage (GTDB taxonomy): Bacteria > Actinomycetota > Actinomycetes > Streptomycetales > Streptomycetaceae > Streptomyces. The sequence goes on from NZ_JOFZ01000006.1 coordinate 522,779, forward strand.
GTCCGCCGCGCAGGGGCGGCGCAAGCGGTGGTTCATGATCGGCGGGATCGCCCTCGCGACGTGCGCGGTCGGAGCCATCGTCGCGACCGCCGTCGTCTCCGCCGGCAACGGTGACGCTGACGCGAGCGCGTCCGGCAGCCCGGCGCCCGGCGGCACGCAGGCGCTGCCGCCGCTGCCCGAGCCGTCCGCCTCGCAGCAGCCGTCGTTCTCGTCCGTCGCTCCGAAGCCGCCGCCTGACCCCAAGGACTTCATCGACAGCGCCGCCAAGGACAAGGCGCCGCTCAGCGCGGCGACGCTGTTCCCCGGCAAGAAGCTGACGATAGGGAACCGCACGTACGTCAAGGACGCCACGGCCGCCACCGGCAGTTGCGCCGCCGCGACGCAGGGCGCCCTCGGCGCCTCCCTCACCGCGCACGGCTGCACGCAGGTCTTCCGCGCCACCTACAGCAGGGACGGGGTGGCGGTCACGGTCGGCGTCGCGGTCTTCGACAAGGAGGCCGAGGCCCTCGCGGTGAAGAAGCAGTCGGCCCAGGGCGGCGTCGCGTCGCTGTCCGGCGCCGGCGTGCCGACGTTCTGCCGGGTGACGGTGTGCCGCACGACGGCCAACTCATACGGGAGGTACGCCTACTTCACTGTCGGCGGCTTCGAGACGCGCCGCGCGGTGACGTCGAAGGACAAGCAGGTGTTCACGGCGGGCGACGACATCGCGGAGTTCGCGTTCCGCCAGATCGCGGCACGCGGCCAGGCCCAGGCTTCGGCGGCCGCGGCGTCCCGGAACGGGTAGGCGCGCCGACGGAGTCCGGCGCCGCGGCCCGGGCGCCGGGGCCGCCCTTGGCCGGGGCCGACCTTGGCCCGGGGCCGACCTTGGCCCGGGGCCGACCTTGGCCCGGGGCCGACCTTGGCCCGGGGCCGCCCGAGCGCGCAGCCGCTCGGTACACGCAGCCGCAGGCTGCGGGCAGCCACCGGATCGCCGAGCCACGGGGCCACCAGTCGCGCGGGCCCGAGGCATGAGCACCGGGCTCGGAGGCCACGGCCGCGCCCGCTGGGCCCGCGAGCCGCGCGGCCGCCCCTCATCGGCGACCGAGCCGCCGCGCGGCATAGAGTCGGGAGGGCGGAGGCCCGCCGCCGTGCCGTCCGCTCCCCGGCAACGCCAACGCCAAGGCCGGCGCCGAGGCGAACGCCGAGGCCGACGCCACCACGACCTTCCACGAGGAGCCCCCGTGACAGACCCGGCGCCCAGCACCGTGCAGCAGGAGATCGCCCGGACTCTCCAGGTGTCCGCGAGCTTCGACCCCGAGCAGGAGATCGAGCGCCGCGTGGCGTTCCTGGCCGAGCGGCTGACCTCGACGGGGCTCAAGTCCCTGGTGCTCGGCATCAGCGGCGGCGTGGACTCCACGACCGCGGGCCGGCTGTGCCAGCTCGCGGTGGAGCGGGCGCGCGGCGCCGGGCACGACGCGACGTTCTACGCCATGCGCCTGCCGTACGGGGTTCAGGCGGACGAGAAGGACGCCCAGCTCGCGCTCGGGTTCATCAAGCCCGACCGCGTCCTGACCGTGGACGTGAAGGCCGCGAGCGACGCCATGCTGGCCGCGCTGCTCGACAGCGGTGCGACCTTCCGCGACGAGCACCACCAGGACTTCGTCCAGGGCAACACCAAGGCACGGCAGCGCATGATCGCCCAGTACGCCGTCGCGGGCGCGCACCACGGCCTGGTCGTGGGCACGGACCACGCGGCCGAGGCGGTCTCCGGCTTCTTCACGAAGTACGGGGACGGCGCCGCCGACGTCGTGCCGCTGACGGGGCTGACCAAGCGCCGGGTGCGTGCCGTGGCGCAGACGCTCGGCGCACCCGCCGAGCTGGTGGCCAAGAAGCCGACGGCCGACCTGGAGACCCTCGCCCCCGGCAAGCTCGACGAGGACGCCCTCGGGGTGACGTACGACGAGATCGACGACTTCCTTGAGGGCAAGCCCGTCAGCGAGGCGGCCTTCGAGTCGATCGTCCGCCGCTACCACTCGACCGAGCACAAGCGGCAGTTGCCCACCGCACCCTGAGCGGGCGGCGACCGCCGCCCGGAATGACCCGAAAGATCAGCCTTCACGAGGTTTGTTCTGCCGCGAAACGGGCAACCCGTTGCACACCCGGCCGGCGCCATGGGACATGTCGGGAGGTCGATCAGCGGTGCCCGAGAAGCAGAGCCAGCGGCAGCAGCGGAAGCAGAAGCAGGACGCAACCCCCGAGACGTACGAGTACATCGTCGTCGGGGCGGGCACGGCCGGATGCGTCCTGGCGCGGCGCCTCTCCGAGGACCGCACCCACCGCGTGCTGCTCCTGGAGGCCGGGCGGCCGGTGCCCGCCGAGCCGGTCCCCGCGCCGGCCGCGTGGCCGTCCCTCCTCGGCACGGCGGCCGACTGGGGCGGCACGACCGTCCCGCAGAACACCGGCGGCTCGCCCATCCCCTGGCCGCGCGGCCGCGGACTCGGCGGTTCGTCCGCGATCGGCGGGATGACGTTCCTGCGCGGCCACAGGTCCGGCTGCGACGCGTGGACTGCGGGCGGCGCCAAGGGGTGGGGCTACGACGACCTCCTGCCGTACTTCAAACGCAGCGAGAACGTCACCGGGGTCCGCCGCCGCGACCCCGCCTCGCGCGGCACGGACGGCCCGCTGCGCGTCGCCCCGGCGGCGCGCCGCCACCGCCACCCGCTCGCCCAGGCGTTCCTCGCGGCGGCGGTGCAGGCGGGCCACCCCCGGGCGTGTGACCTGGCCGCGGGCCTGGAGACGGGGTTCGGCTGGGCGGACCTCGCCATCGCGGACGGCGCACGGCAGGACGCGGCCCGCGCGTACCTGCGTCCGGTGCTCGGCGAGCGCGCGAACATGCGGGTGATCACGGACGCGTTCGTGCAGCGCCTGCTGCTGGACGAGACGGGCACGTCACCGCGGTGCACGGGCGTCGCCTACACGGTGGCGGACGAGACGCCTGCCGAGGACGCGCCGCGACACGCGTCCTCGCACACGGCGCGCTGCTCCCCGGGCGGCGAGGTCGTGCTCACGGCGGGCGCCGTGGGGTCGCCGAGGCTGCTGATGTCGTCGGGGCTCGGACCGCGGGAGCATCTCCAGGACGTCGGGATCACCGCACACCTCGATCTGCCGGGCGTCGGTTGCAACCTCCAGGACCACGTCGTCTCGGGTGTCGTCCACCGCTCGGCCCGGCCGGTGCCCGAGTCGGAGAACAACCATGCCGAGGTGCAGGGCCTGATGCGCAGCGACCCCCGCGCGACGACCTGCACCGCACCCGACCTCCAGCTCGGGATCGCCGACCTCCCCGTGCGCGCCGCAGGCCTGCCCGGGCCGGGACCTGGCGCCGGGTACACGATCACGGTCGCACTGCTGTCCCCTTACAGCCGCGGCACGGTGCGCCTCGCGGACGCGGACCCGGCCACCCCGCCGTCCATCGACCCGTGCTACTACGCCGACCACCACGACCTCGGCCTGATGACGGCGGGGCTGCGCGCGGCGCGCGAGATCGGCATGGCGCCCGCGCTGGCGCTGTGGCGCGGCGAGGAGGAGCTGCCGGGCCGCGACATCGCGGACGAGGAGGGGCTGCGCGCCTACCTCCGCAGCAACCTGCACAGCGCGCACGACTACGCCGGCACCTGCGCGATCGGCACGGACACGGACGCGGGGGCTGTCGTCGACACGGAGTTGCGGGTGCGCGGCGTGGACGGCCTGCGCGTGGCGGACGCGTCCGTGATGCCGACGATCGTCTCCGCCAACGCGGAAGCGACGGTCTACGCGATAGCGGAACGCGCCTCGGACCTGCTGGCCCACTGACCCCGCGCCCGCCCGCCCGGGCCCGGAAGCGGGGAAGGCGGCGCCCCGGCGCCACACCGCGGACACCGAACTCGGCACGGCCCCGGAGGCGGCGGCACCAGGGCCCGGCGACCCGCCGGTTACGGACCCGGAAGGCCGCCACCGGGGCCCGCCCCAGAGATGCCGCGCCCAGCGCGACCCGGCAAGCGGCCCGGAGACCTCGGCGGCTCACCGATCGCGACCCCCGGCGGCCGCCGGTCACCGGCCCGGAAGACGGCAACCGGGCCGGCCCGCGGGCAAGCGAATCCGGCGCGGCGCCGGAAGCCCAGCGGCCAACCGCTCGCCGCCCCGGCAGGGCAGAATCAGCGACCCGCAGATCCGGCCACCGGCCGTGTGCCGTCGAACGCCGCCCGCAGCCGGCCCGGCGCCGGACCGACGGGCGGCGGGCCGCTCATGCCCGCCAAGGGCGGACCGCAGCGGGCGGGACGCAGGGCGCGGGCTCCGCCCGGGGGGCCTAGCAGCAGCCTGCGCCCGGCAGCGTGCGCCTGTTGCGGGCCTCGCGGTTGCGGGCCGCCAGTTGATCGTCCGGCGGGTAGCCCACCTCCTCGAGCGTCAGGCCGTGCGGACGTACGACGTGCACCGCCGAGTCGCGGACGCCCGCCGCGAGTACCTTCGCCGGCCACTCCGGGCCGCGGTGTCCGTCGCCGACGAACAGCAGCGCGCCCACCAGCGAGCGCACCATGTTGTGGCAGAAGGCGTCCGCCCTGACCGTCGCCGTGACGACGCCGTCACCGCCGCGCGTCCAGTCGAGACGCTGGAGCGTGCGGATCGTCGTCGCGCCCTCGCGCCGCTTGCAGAACGCGGCGAAGTCGTGCTCGCCCACAAGACGCGCCGACGCCTCGTTCATGGCCTCGACGTCGAGTGTCCAGTCGTGCCACAGCACGTGGCCGCGCAGCAGCGGGTCCACCCCGCCCGGGTGGTCGGTGACCCGGTACGCGTAGCGGCGCCACACCGCCGAGAACCGTGCGTTGAACCCGGCGGGCGCGGGCCGCGCCCGCCACACCCGTACGTCGTGCGGCAGCCGCCCCGCGAGCCGCCGCAGGAGCTTGTCCTCGTGGGCCTCCCACAGCGTCTGAGGAAGGTCGACGTGCGCCACCTGACCGCGCGCGTGGACGCCCGCGTCGGTGCGTCCCGCGACCGTCAGGTCCCACGTCCCGGCCGACCTCGTCACCGTGCGCAGTGCGTCCTCGATCTCGCCCTGCACCGTGCGCCGCGCGGTCTGCTTCGCCCAGCCGGAGAAGCCGGCCCCGTCGTAGGAGAGGTCGAGCCGCACCCGCACGAACCCGGGCGCAGGGCCCTCGCCGTCCGCGGGATCGGCGCCCACCCCGCGCGCACCACGTGGACCATCCACACCACTCAAACCGTCGACACCGTTCAGACCGTTCAGACCGCTCACACGGCCCATACTCCCAGGCTCCCGGCCCATGCGTACGGCCTCCCGCACAGCGTCCCGACAACCCGGGGCGGTACGGTCATCCCACCAGAACGTACGTACCGAAACAGGAGACCACCACCCCATGGAGACCACCATCCGCAGGGCAGTGATCCCCGCAGCCGGCCTCGGCTCCCGCCTGCTGCCGCTGACCAAGGCCATCCCGAAGGAGATGCTCCCGGTCGGCGACAAGCCGGTGATCGAGCACACGGTGCGCGAACTGGTGGCCTCCGGCATCACCGACATCACCATCGTCGTCTCGGGCGGCAAGAACCTCATCCAGGACCACTTCCGCCCCAACCCCGCCCTGGTCGCGCAGTTGCGCGCCGACGGCAAGGCCGCCTACGCGGACGCCGTCGAGGAGGTCGGCGAGCTGTCCAGGTCGGGCCACATCACCTACCTCGACCAGCACGGCCCGTACGGCAACGGCACGCCCGTGCTGAACGCCGCACGCAACTTCGGCGACGAGCCGATGCTGGTGCTGTGGCCCGACGACGTCTTCGTCGCCGACGTGCCGCGCGCCCAGCAGCTGATCCACGCGTACGAGGCCACGAACTGCCCGGTCCTCGCGCTGCTGCCGATGCGTGCCGCCGACTCGGGGCGCTACGGCGTCCCCGTCGTCAAGGAGGATCTGGGCGAGGGGCAGTTGCGCATCACGGGCCTGGTCGAGAAGCCCGCCCCGGAGGACGCGCCGTCCCTGTTCGCCGCGATCGGCGGCTACGTCATCACGCCGGCCATCGTGGAGGAGCTGCGGGAGCAGACGAAGCGCTGGTACGAGCACAGGACGGGCGAGATCTACCTGACCGACGCGATCAACGCCTACGCGGCGACCCGGGCCGTGTACGGGCAGGTCATCCAGGGGCGCTGGTACGACACCGGCAACCCCGCCGACTACCTGGTCGCCCAGTTCGCGAGCGCCCTGTCGCACCCGGAGTACGGGCCTCTGCTGCGCGGCCTGACGCAGGACCCGGACGGCGTCGCGCCGACCCCGTGAGATGAACGGCGGAAGGCCCGTACCCGCTGCTCACGCAGTGGGTACGGGCCTTCTCGCGAGCCCTTCCCGCGAGCCCGGAAGCCGGGCACGGGGCAGGACGGGGCCTACTTCGCCTCGTCCTCGGAGGAGGCGGCCTCCTCGGACTTCGCGTCCTCGGCCGGAGCGGCCTCGGCAGCGGCGTCCTTCTTGGCGCTGTCCTCCTTGACCGCGCGCTTCGTCGCGGCCTCGGCCTCGCCCGTCGCCTGCTGGGCGACGGTCAGGGCCTCCACCAGCTCGATGACCGCCATGGGCGCGTTGTCGCCCCTGCGGTTGCCGATCTTGGTGATCCGGGTGTAGCCACCCGGGCGGTTCTCGTAGCGCGGGCCGATCTCGGCGAAGAGCGTGTGGACGACGCTCTTGTCGGTGATCGTGCGCAGCACCAGGCGACGGTTGTGGATGTCGCCCTTCTTCGCCTTGGTGATCAGGCGCTCCGCGACCGGACGCAGGCGGCGGGCCTTCGCCTCGGTCGTGGTGATGCGGCCGTGCTCGAAGAGCGACTTCGCGAGGTTCGCGAGGAGCAGCTTCTCGTGCGCGGCGCTGCCGCCCAGTCGGGCACCCTTGGTGGGCCTCGGCATGGTGGTTCTCCTATCGGTCTGCACCGGCCGTGTCAGGTACCGGTGTCAGGTCCGGCGAGCGGTCGCCCGCCGGAGGCTTCGTGTGTGCGGCGTACGGCGTGCGGCGTTCAGCACGCCGCCCCGTGACGCCGCGAGCACGGCGGTGCCGCGCGGCCGATCATGGCCGCGCGGCACCGGTCCGCACTCAGTACTGCTCGGTCTCCACGAACCCGGCGTCCGCGTCGTCCTCCGCGCCGAACGCGTCGGCGGCGGCGGTCGGGTCGAATCCGGGCGGGCTGTCCTTGAGCGCCAGGCCCATGCCGGCCAGCTTCGCCTTGACCTCGTCGATCGACTTCGCGCCGAAGTTGCGGATGTCGAGCAGGTCCGCCTCGGAGCGGGCGACGAGCTCGCCCACCGAGTGGATGCCCTCGCGCTTGAGGCAGTTGTACGAGCGGACCGTGAGCTCCAGCTCCTCGATCGGCAGCGCCAGGTCGGCGGCGAGCGCCGCGTCCGTCGGCGACGGGCCCATGTCGATGCCCTCGGCGTCGATGTTGAGCTCGCGGGCCAGGCCGAACAGCTCGACCAGCGTCTTGCCCGCGGACGCCATGGCGTCGCGCGGCCGCATGGCCTGCTTGGTCTCGACGTCGACGATCAGCTTGTCGAAGTCGGTGCGCTGCTCGACACGCGTGGCCTCGACCTTGTACGTGACCTTCAGCACGGGCGAGTAGATGGAGTCGACCGGGATGCGGCCGATCTCCTGGCCCACCTGCTTGTTCTGGACGGCGGAGACGTAGCCGCGGCCGCGCTCGACGGTCAGCTCCATCTCCAGCTTGCCCTTGGCGTTCAGCGTGGCGAGCACCAGGTCGGGGTTGTGCACCTCGACGCCGGCGGGCGGCGCGATGTCCGCCGCGGTGACCAGGCCGGGGCCCTGCTTGCGCAGGTACATCACGACGGGCTCGTCGTGCTCCGAGGAGACGACGAGCTGCTTGATGTTGAGGATGAGGTCCGTGACGTCGTCCTTGACGCCCGGCACGGTGGTGAACTCGTGCAGGACGCCGTCGATCCGGATGCTGGTGACCGCGGCACCGGGGATCGACGAGAGGAGCGTGCGGCGGAGCGAGTTGCCGAGGGTGTAGCCGAAGCCCGGCTCCAGCGGCTCGATGACGAACCGGGAGCGGTACTCGTCGACGACCTCTTCGGTCAGCGACGGACGCTGAGCGATAAGCATGGGTCAGTCCTTCTGTTGGGGGCGCCCGCTATTTGACGCCCTTCAGTACTGCCAAGGGTACGGGCGAGCCGGCGCGAACGCGCCGTACCCGCCCGTACCCGGTGGTGCTGCCCGCGTCAGACGCGGCGGCGCTTGGGCGGACGGCAGCCGTTGTGCGGGGTCGGCGTCACGTCCTGGATCGAACCCACCTCGAGGCCCGTGGCCTGGAGGGAGCGGATCGCGGTCTCACGGCCGGAGCCGGGGCCCTTGACGAAGACGTCCACCTTGCGCATGCCGTGCTCCTGCGCGCGGCGGGCGGCCGACTCGGCGGCCATCTGCGCGGCGAAGGGGGTCGACTTGCGCGAGCCCTTGAAGCCGACGTGGCCGGCGGAGGCCCAGGAGATCACGTTGCCCGTGGGGTCCGTGATCGAGACGATGGTGTTGTTGAACGTGCTCTTGATGTGCGCGTGGCCGTGAGCGACGTTCTTCTTTTCCTTGCGGCGCACCTTCTTGGCAGCGCCCTGACGTCCCTTAGGGGGCATGTCGGGTGTTCTCCTACGGAGGGGAGGTGGTCGGTCCTACAGCGAAGACCGCTGGTGAAGCGTGGTGTCCTGCTGCGGACTACTTCTTGCCCGGCTTCTTCTTGCCGGCGATGGCGCGACGCGGGCCCTTGCGGGTACGCGCGTTCGTGCTCGTGCGCTGACCGTGCACGGGCAGGCCACGGCGGTGACGGATGCCCTGGTAGCAGCCGATCTCCACCTTGCGGCGGATGTCGGCGGCGATCTCGCGACGGAGGTCACCCTCGGTCTTGAGGTTGGCGTCGACGTACTCGCGGATCTTGACGAGGTCTTCCTCGGCGAGATCGCGGACGCGGACGTCGGGGCTGACGCCGGTGGCGGCGAGCGTCTCCTGGGCACGGGTGCGCCCGATGCCGAAGACGTAGGTGAGGGCGACCTCGACGCGCTTCTCGCGCGGGAGGTCAACGCCTGCGAGGCGTGCCATTCATGGCTCCTGATGGATGCGGAGGTCTGCCGCAGTGCCGCTCCCGGGTGGCGCCCGGGTCTCCGGCCTCCGCCGGAGGTGTCAGGGTCCCGCTATGGGCCCTGGGCTCTGCGTTTCTACTGGGGATGCTGTGCGTCGCGCGAAGACGTGCGAGAAGTGCGTACGGACGAGGGTCCGCGTCAGCCCTGGCGCTGCTTGTGGCGCAGGTTGTCGCAGATGACCATGACCCGGCCGTTACGGCGGATCACCTTGCACTTGTCGCAGATCTTCTTGACGCTCGGCTTGACCTTCATGGGATTGAGGTTCTCCGGGTCAGTGCGGGCGCCCCTGCGAACAGGGACCCGCAAGATCTACTTGTATCGGTAGACGATCCGGCCGCGCGTCAGGTCGTACGGGGAGAGCTCCACGACGACCCGGTCATCCGGGAGGATACGGATGTAGTGCATCCGCATCTTGCCGCTGATGTGCGCGAGGACTTTGTGACCGTTCTGGAGTTCCACCTTGAACATGGCGTTCGGGAGGGACTCGATCACGGTGCCCTCAATTTCGATGGCACCTTGCTTCTTGGCCACGCTTCGCCCTTCGAATCGGCTGCCTTGATCGATTCCGGCCGCCGTGCGCGGACACACGGGCGCACCAGAGCCGACGCGTCAGTCTACGGCAGGGCCCTCGAAAAGACGAATCCGTTCAGTCTGCCCAGGGGGAGAGATCCCTAAGCCCCGTGCCGCTCACCGCCGCGGGTGGCGGTACAGGTGACCGCCTGCGGCAGGCCGCCTGCCGACCCCGTCCAGCATGGGCGCCGTACCCGTTGCGGGCCGGGCCCGCACCCCAGGGGCGACGACCGCTACGCCAGCGGGTCGGGGGCGGCCGTGACGCCGAGCTCCGCGAGCTTCGCGCGGCCGCCGTCGACGGCGGTCAGGACCAGCGGGCCCTCCTCCGTCAGCGCGATCGAGTGCTCCCAGTGCGACGACCAGGTGCGGTCGAGCGTAACGACCGTCCACTCGTCGGGCATGACCTCCGTCTTCGGCGTGCCGAGCGAGACCATCGGCTCGATCGCGAGGCAGAAGCCCGGCACAAGGCGCGGGCCCTTGCCGCGCCCGCGCGACACGTAGTTCAGCAGGTGCGGGTCCATGTGCATGGCCGTGCCGATGCCGTGGCCGCCGTAGTCCTCGATGATCCCGTACTTGCCGCCGCCCGGCTTCGGCTGGCGGCGGATGTACGACTCGATCGCGCGCGACACGTCGACGAGGCGGTTGCCGCCGCGCATCGCCGCGATGCCGGCCCACATCGACTCCTCGGTCACCCGGGAGAGCTCGACGAGCTCAGGCGAGTGGCCGCTGCCGACGAACGCCGTGTACGCCGCGTCGCCGTGCCAGCCGTCCACGATGGCGCCCGCGTCGACGGAGATGATGTCGCCGTCCTTCAGGACGGTCTCGTCGTCGGGGATGCCGTGCACCACCACGTCGTTCACCGACGTGCAGATCGTGGCGGGGAAGCCGCCGTACCCGAGGAAGTTCGGCTTCGCGCCGTGCTCGGCGAGCACCTTGCGCGCGACCTGGTCCAGGTCCCTGGTGGTGGCGCCCGGCACCGCGGCCTGCGCGGTCGCCGCGTGGATCGCGGCGACGACCAGCCCCGCCTCGCGCATCTTCGCGATCTGCCCAGGGGTCTTGATCTCCACCATGTCCGTTCCTGCGCCTTCCCAGTACGTCCCTGCACCTGCGTGCACGTGTGTGCCCGAGGATGTGCTCGTGCGACCGCACACGTACGGCCGTGGTGCCCGGTAGGACACCACGGCCGCGGCGGGCCGGCCGACGTGCGCGCGGCTACGCGGCCGCGTCGCGCTTGAGCGCCTCCATGGCCCGGTCCGTCACCTCGGTGACCTTGCCGAGCGCCGAGATGGTGACCACCAGGCCCTGGGCCTTGTAGTAGTCGATGATCGGCTCGGTCTGCGTGTGGTAGATCTCGAGCCGCTTGCGGACGGTGTCCTCGTTGTCGTCCTCGCGCTGGTACAGCTCGCCGCCGCACGCGTCGCACACGCCGTCGCGCTTCGGCGGGTTGTAGCTCACGTGGAACACGTGCGAGCTGTCGTTGCGGCAGATCCGCCGGCCGGCGATCCGCTTGACGACCTCGTCCTCCGGGACCTCGAGGTCGAGGACCGCGTCGAGTGCGAGGCCGTCCTCGCCGAGCGCCGCGTCCAGCGCCTCCGCCTGCGCCACGTTGCGCGGGAAGCCGTCGAGCAGGAAGCCCCCGGCCGCGTCGGGCTGTGCCATGCGCTCGCGCGCCATGCCGATGGTCACCGAGTCGGGCACCAGGTCGCCGGCGTCGATGAACTGCTTCGCCTGCTTGCCGAGCGGCGTGCCCTGGCTGATGTTGGCGCGGAAGAGGTCGCCCGTGGAGATGTGCGGGATCGACAGGTTCTTGGCGAGATACGCGGCCTGCGTACCCTTGCCGGCGCCCGGAGGACCGACCAGGACGATTCGCATCAGCGGAGGAACCCTTCGTAATGGCGCTGCTGGAGCTGGCTCTCGATCTGCTTGACGGTCTCCAGGCCCACACCGACGATGATGATGATGCTGGTGCCGCCGATCGCGTTGCCGGCTCCGCCGTAACTCGCCAACGCCACTGTCGGCGCGAGAGCGACAAGACCCAGGTACAGCGATCCCGGCCAGGTGATCCTGTTGAGCACGTAGCTCAGGTACTCGGCGGTGGGACGGCCGGCCCGGATGCCCGGGATGAAGCCACCATACTTCTTCATGTTGTCGGACACTTCCTCGGGGTTGAACGAGATCGCCACGTAGAAGAAGGCGAAGAACACGATCAACAGGAAGTAGGTCACCACGTAGTAGGGGTGGTCGCCCTTGACGAAGTTGTCCTGGATCCACGTCTTCCAGCCCGAGGTGGAGCTGGAGAACTGCGCGATCAGGGCGGGGATGTACAGCAGCGAAGAGGCGAAGATGACCGGGATCACACCGGCCTGGTTCACCTTGAGCGGGATGTACGTCGAGGTCCCGCCGTACGAGCGGCGGCCGATCATGCGCTTCGCGTACTGGACGGGGATGCGCCGCTGCGCCTGCTCGACGAAGACGATCAGGCCGACCATGACGAAGCCGATCAGGATGACGCCGCCGAAGTTGATCCAGCCGCCGGCCAGCGAACCGGCCTCCTTGATGGACCACAGCGTGCCGGGGAAGCCCGCGGCGATGGAGACGAACATCAGGATCGACATGCCGTTGCCGATGCCCTTGTCGGTGATCACCTCACCGAACCACATGACCACCGCGGTGCCCGCGGTCATCGTGATGACCATCACGATGGTCGTGAACATCGAGTGGTTGGGGACGATGCTCGACGCGGTCGGGCAGCCCTGGAACAGCGCGCCGCTGCGGGCGGTGGCGACGAGGCCGGTGCCCTGGAGGATGGCGAGGGCGACCGTCAGGTAGCGGGTGTACTGCGTGATCTTCGTCTGCCCGGACTGGCCCTCCTTCTTGAGGGCCTCCAGCCGGGGGATGACCACGGTCAGCAGCTGGAGGATGATGCTCGCCGTGATGTACGGCATGATGCCGAGCGCGAAGAGCGTGATCTGCAGCAGCGCCCCACCGCTGAACATGTTGACCAGCCCGAAAAGGCTGCTGTTGCCCTTTTGGGCCGCGTTCACACACGTCTGTACGGCCTCGTAGCTCACCCCGGGGATCGGGATGTGTGCGCCGAGCCGGTACAGCACGATGATGCCGAGCGTGAAGAGCAGCTTCTTGCGCAGGTCGGGCGTCTTGAACGCCCGGGCGAACGCGGTGAGCACGGTGCCTCCTGCGACCCCCGCGCCAGTGCGTCAGAGGTGACGGTCTTGAGGATCGACGGATTCGGTGCCGGACCGCCCTGTGAGCGGACGGGAGGCCCGGTGGTTGCAGCAACAATCCACGCCACCATACCGGGGGCAATGGCTTCGGCGGAACGACCAACCGGGGATACCCCCTTCACAGAGGTATCCCCGGTCAGATGTTTCAGGCCATCCGTTCCGCTCAGGCGGACTCGGTGACGCTGCCGCCGGCGGCGGTGATCTTCTCCTTGGCGGAGCCGGAGGCGGCGTTCACCGACACCGTCAGCGCCACGGAGACCTCGCCCTGGCCAAGAACCTTGACCGGGCTGTTCTTGCGCACCGCACCCTTGGCGACGAGGTCGTCAACGGTGACCTCGCCACCCTCCGGGTAGAGGGCCGAGAGCTTGTCCAGGTTGACGACCTGGTACTCGGTGCGGAACGGGTTCTTGAAGCCCCTCAGCTTCGGGAGCCTCATGTGGAGGGGCATCTGCCCGCCCTCGAAGTTCTCCGGAACCTGGTAGCGGGCCTTCGTGCCCTTGGTGCCACGACCAGCGGTCTTGCCCTTGGACGCCTCACCACGACCCACACGGGTCTTGGCGGTCTTGGCGCCCGGAGCAGGACGGAGGTTGTGGACCTTCAGCGGCTTCTGCTCCGCCATGTCAGTCGACCTCCTCGACCGTCACGAGGTGGCGGACGGCTCGCACCATGCCGCGGAACTCGGGGCGGTCCTCCTTGACGACCACGTCGTTCAGGCGCTTGAGCCCGAGCGAACGCAGCGTCTCGCGGTGGTTCTGCTTGCTGCCGATGTACGACTTCGTCTGCGTGATCTTGAGGCGAGCCATTACGCACCCGCTCCCGCACGCGCACGCAGCAGGGCCGCGGGAGCGACGTCCTCGAGGGGCAGACCGCGGCGGGCCGCGATCTCCTCGGGACGCTGCAGGCCCTTCAGGGCCGCGACCGTCGCGTGCACGATGTTGATCGCGTTGTCCGAGCCGAGCGACTTCGACAGGATGTCGTGCACGCCCGCGCACTCCAGGACGGCACGCACCGGGCCACCGGCGATGACGCCCGTACCGGGGGAAGCAGGCTTCAGCAGGACGACGCCCGCGGCCTTCTCACCCTGGATGGGGTGCGGGATGGTGCCCTGGATACGGGGGACCTTGAAGAAGTGCTTCTTGGCCTCCTCAACGCCCTTGGCGATGGCGGCCGGCACCTCCTTGGCCTTGCCGTAGCCGACACCGACGGTGCCGTCACCGTCGCCCACCACGACCAGCGCGGTGAAGCTGAAGCGACGACCACCCTTCACAACCTTGGCGACACGGTTGATCGCGACAACGCGCTCAACGTATGCGGTCTTGTCGGCGCCGGAGCCACCGTCACGGCCCTTCCGGTCCCGCCGCTCGCCGCCACCGGCACCGCTACCGCGGCGCTGGGGTCCAGCCATTGGAATTACCTCTCTCTGTTACGTCCGCTGTGCGTGGGAACCGGAATCAGAACTTCAGACCGGCTTCGCGGGCGGCGTCAGCCAGAGCGGCGATGCGCCCGGCGTACTTGTTGCCACCACGGTCGAACACGACGGCCTCGATGCCGGCGGCCTTGGCGCGCTCCGCGACCAGGGAACCGACCTTCTTCGCCAGGTCGCTCTTGTCACCGTCCGCACCGCGGATGGAGGTGTCCAGGGTCGACGCCGACGCGAGCGTGTGGCCCGCGATGTCGTCGACGACCTGCGCCACCATGTGGCGGTTGGAACGCGTCACGACGAGGCGCGGACGCTCCGACGTACCCGAGATCCTCTTGCGGACGCGGATGTGACGGCGCTTGATGGCAGCGGCCTTGTACGCGTCGCCCTTGGCGATCTTCACACCGTATGCCATGGCTTACTTACCAGCCTTTCCGACCTTGCGGCGGATGACCTCGCCCGCGTACTTGACGCCCTTGGCCTTGTACGGGTCGGGCTTGCGCAGCTTGCGGATGTTGGCAGCGACTTCGCCGACCTTCTGCTTGTCGATGCCCTCGACCGAGAACTTCGTGGCCGACTCGACCTTGAAGCTGATGCCCTCGGGCGCCTCGACCGTGATCGGGTGGCTGTAGCCAAGCGCGAACTCCAGGTTGGAGCCCTTCGCCTGGACGCGGTAACCGACACCGCTGATTTCGAGCGCCTTGCTGTACCCCTGGGTCACGCCGGTGATCATGTTCGCCACCAGCGTGCGGGACAGGCCGTGCAGCGACCTGTTCTGACGCTCGTCGTTCGGACGCGTGACGCTGATGACGCCGTCGTCGTCCTTGGTGACCTCGATCGGAGCCGCAACGGTGTGCGCGAGGGAGCCCTTGGGGCCCTTCACGGAGACCGTACGGCCGTCGATGGTGACGTCCACACCGGCGGGAACCTGGATGGGGAGCTTGCCGATACGCGACATGAGCTTTCTCCTTCCGTTCCCGAGTTACCAGACGTAGGCGAGGACTTCCCCACCCACGCCCTTCTTGCCCGCCTGCTGGCCGGTCAGGAGACCGTGCGACGTGGAGATGATCGCCACGCCCAGGCCGCCGAGAACCTTCGGCAGGCTGGTGGACTTCGCGTACACGCGGAGACCCGGCTTGGAGATCCGCTTGATGCCGGCGATCGAACGCTCGCGGTTCGGGCCGAACTTCAGCTCAAGGACGAGGTTCTTGCCGACCTCGGCGTCCTCGGTCTTCCAGCCGGTGATGAAGCCCTCCTGCTGGAGGATCTCAGCGATGTGCGACTTGATCTTGCTGTGCGGCATCACGACGGTGTCGTGGTATGCCGAGTTCGCGTTACGCAGACGCGTGAGCATGTCTGCGATGGGATCAGTCATGGTCATGAATTGGCCTTCGGCCTCTCTCGCCGGGGTTTCCTGTATGCGTCGTCCCTCTCCCCGATCCGAGACGGGGCAGGTGTGACGCGGGGACCTACGGCGTAGTAAGCAGCACGTGCGGGACGGTGCCCGCTGATGTCGGGCGGCAGGGGCCCAACCCCACAAGCCTAAGCCATGCGGGGAAGGGCTCCTGCCAACCAGTTGCCTACCGAGAGACTCCGGGTCGTTCTCCGTACGAGGCGGAGGACTACCAGGAGCTCTTGGTCACGCCCGGCAGCTCGCCGCGGTGCGCCATCTCACGGAGGCACACACGGCACAGGCCGAACTTGCGGTACACGGAGTGGGGCCGGCCACAGCGCTGGCAGCGCGTGTACCCGCGCACGCCGAACTTCGGCTTGCGGGCGGCCTTAGCGATCAGAGCCTTCTTCGCCACGTCGGTCACATCTCCTTGAACGGGAAGCCGAGGTGACGCAGCAGGGCACGACCCTCGTCGTCATTGGTCGCCGTGGTGACCACGGTGATGTCCATGCCCCGGACCCGGTCGATCCTGTCCTGGTCAATCTCGTGGAACATGACCTGCTCGGTGAGACCGAAGGTGTAGTTGCCACGGCCGTCGAACTGCTTCGGGGACAGGCCGCGGAAGTCACGGATACGCGGCAGCGCGAGCGACAGCGTACGGTCCAGGAACTCCCACATGCGGTCGCCGCGCAGCGTGACGTGGCAACCGATCGGCTGGCCCTCGCGCAGCTTGAACTGCGCGATGGACTTGCGGGCCTTGGTGACGGCGGGCTTCTGGCCGGTGATCGCGGTGAGGTCCCGGATCGCGCCGTCCATCAGCTTCGAGTCGCGGGCGGCGTCGCCCACACCCATGTTGACCACGATCTTCACGAGACCGGGGGTCTGCATGACGTTCTCGTACTTGAACTCGTCACGCAGCTTGCCCGCGATCTCGTCGCGGTAGCGCGTCTTGAGACGCGGCGCAGTGGTGGTAGCCATCAGATGTCCTCACCGGTCCGCTTGGCAACGCGGATCTTGTTGCCTTCGTCGTCGAAGCGGTAACCGACGCGGGTCACGACCTTGTTGCCGTCCTTCTCCACGACCAGCTGGACGTTGGAGACGTGGACGGGCGCCTCGGTGGTGATGATGCCGCCGGTCTGCGAACCGCGCGAGGTCTGGCCGGTCTTGGTGTGCTTCTTGACCCGGTTGACACCTTCGACGAGGACGCGGTCCTGCTTGGGGTAGGCCACGATGACCTTGCCCTGCTTGCCCTTGTCCTTGCCGGTGATGACCTGGACCAGGTCGCCCTTCTTGATCTTCATACCTACAGCACCTCCGGCGCGAGAGAGATGATCTTCATGAACTTCTTCTCGCGCAGCTCACGACCCACCGGGCCGAAGATACGGGTGCCGCGGGGGTCGCCGTCGTTCTTGAGAATGACGGCGGCGTTCTCGTCGAAGCGGATGTACGACCCGTCCTGACGGCGGCGCTCCTTGACGGTGCGAACGATGACCGCCTTGACGACGTCACCCTTCTTCACGTTGCCGCCGGGGATCGCGTCCTTGACGGTGGCGACGATGACGTCACCGATGCCCGCGTAGCGGCGACCGGAGCCACCGAGAACACGGATGGTGAGGATTTCCTTCGCACCCGTGTTGTCGGCGACACGCAGTCGCGACTCCTGCTGGATCACGTCTATCTCCTGATCGTCTGCCGGTTCCCCGGGGGCCGCCGCTTGGCGAGCGGCCCCCGGAGCCTGGCGGAACTGTTCCGAGGGGGCGAACTCCCCCTCGGAGGGGGTTACTTGGCCTTCTCGAGAATCTCGACGACGCGCCAGCGCTTGGTCGCCGACAGCGGCCGGGTCTCCATCAGGAGTACGCGGTCGCCGACGCCGGCGGCGTTCTGCTCGTCGTGGGCCTTGAGCTTGTTCGTACGGCGGATGACCTTGCCGTACAGGGCGTGCTTGACGCGGTCCTCGACGGCGACGACGACGGTCTTGTCCATCTTGTCGCTGACGACCAGGCCTTCACGGCTCTTGCGGAAACCGCGCTCGGCGGTGTTCGTCTCAGTCACGTTGCTCTCGCTCATCAGGCGCTCTCCACCACTGTCTCGATGCCCAGCTCGCGCTCACGCATCAGGGTGTAGATCCGCGCGATGTCCTTGCGCACGGCCTTGAGGCGGCCGTGGTTCTCAAGCTGCCCCGTCGCCGCCTGGAAGCGGAGGTTGAACAGCTCTTCCTTGGACTCCCGGAGCTTGCCGACAAGCTCCTCGTTGCCCAGCTCGCGCAGCTCAGAGGCCTTGGTGCCGACCGACATCACGCTTCACCTGCCTCGCGCCGCACGATCCGGCACTTCATCGGGAGCTTGTGAGCAGCGCGGGTGAGCGCCTCACGAGCGGTCTTCTCGTTCGGGTACGACAGCTCGAACATCACCCGACCGGGCTTGACGTTCGCGATCCACCACTCGGGCGAGCCCTTGCCTGAACCCATGCGGGTCTCGGCGGGCTTCTTGGTGAGCGGGCGGTCCGGGTAGATGTTGATCCAGACCTTGCCACCACGCTTGATGTGGCGGGTCATGGCGATACGAGCGGCCTCGATCTGGCGGTTCGTCACGTACGCCGGGGTCAGCGCCTGGATGCCGTACTCGCCGAACGTGACCTGCGTACCACCCTTGGACATACCGCTGCGCTTCGGGTGGTGCTGCTTGCGGTGCTTGACCCTACGCGGGATCAGCATGGCGGTCAGGCCTCCGTTCCGGTGCTCTCGGCAGGGGCCGGCGCGGCAGCGGTGGCTTCCTCGGCCTTGGGGGCCTCGGTCGCCTGGCTCTGCCGGTCGGTCTGCTGCTGCGGCCTGCGGCCACGGCCGCCGCGCTCGCCACCGCGGCCACCACGGCCGGCCGGGCGGTCGCCGCCCCGGGCCGGGCGGTTGCCTGCGCGAGCCGCGGCGTTCTCCGCGCGGACCTCAGCGATGTTCTTGACGTCGCCCTTGTAGATCCAGACCTTCACGCCGATGCGGCCGAAGCTGGTCCTGGCCTCGAAGAAGCCGTAGTCGACGTTGGCGCGGAGCGTGTGCAGGGGCACGCGGCCCTCGCGGTAGAACTCCGAGCGGGACATCTCGGCGCCGCCGAGGCGGCCACCGCACTGGATCTTGATGCCCTTGGCGCCGGCCTTCATCGTCGACTGCATGCTCTTGCGCATGGCGCGACGGAAGGAGACGCGGGAGGACAGCTGCTCGGCGACGGCCTGCGCGACCAGCTGGGCATCCGTCTCGGGGTTCTTGACCTCGAGGATGTTCAGCTGGACCTGCTTGCCGGTGAGCTTCTCCAGCTCGCCGCGGATGCGGTCGGCCTCCGCGCCGCGGCGGCCGATGACGATGCCCGGCCTGGCGGTGTGGATGTCGACGCGGACGCGGTCGCGGGTGCGCTCGATCTCCACCTTGGAGATGCCGGCACGCTCCATGCCCTTCGTCATCATCCTGCGGATGGCGACGTCTTCCTTGACGTAGTCCTTGTACAGCTTGTCGGCGTACCAGCGGGACTTGAAGTCCGTGGTGATGCCGAGCCGGAACCCATGCGGGTTAACCTTCTGGCCCATTACCGGGTTCCTTCCTTGCTGCTGAGGACCACGGTGATGTGGCTGGTCCGCTTACGGATCCGGTACGCGCGGCCCTGGGCGCGCGGCCGGAACCGCTTCAGGGTCGGGCCCTCGTCGACGTACGCCTCGCTGATGAACAGCGTGGTGGCGTCGGTGTGGTCGTAGTTGTGGCTCGCGTTGGCGATGGCGCTGTTGAGCACCTTGCCAACGGGCTCGCTCGCGGCCTGCGGGGCGAAACGCAGGACCGCCTGAGCCTCCGTGGCGTCCATGCCACGGATGAGGTCCACCACACGGCGGGCCTTCATGGGCGTGACGCGGATGTACCGCGCCTGGGCCCTGGCTTCCATGGTTGTCCCTTCGGTGTTTGTCATGATCGGTTCCACCCCGCTGCTAGCGGCGCTTCGACTTCCGGTCGTCCTTGACGTGGCCGCGGAAGGTGCGAGTCGGCGAGAACTCGCCGAGCTTGTGGCCGACCATCGACTCGGTGATGAACACCGGGACGTGGATCTTGCCGTTGTGCACCGCGATCGTGTGGCCCAGCATGGCCGGGACGATCATCGAGCGACGGGACCAGGTCTTGATGACGTTCTTGGAGCCTGCCTCGTTCTGCACGTCCACCTTCTTGATCAGGTGGTCGTCGACGAAGGGCCCCTTCTTGAGACTGCGCGGCATCTTGAAACCCGCTCCTAGCGCTTCTTGTTCGTCTTGCGGCGGCGGACGATGTACTTGTTGCTCGCCTTCTTGGGAGCCCGAGTACGACCTTCCTTCTGACCCCACGGCGAGACCGGGTGGCGGCCACCGGAGGTCTTGCCCTCACCACCACCGTGCGGGTGGTCGACCGGGTTCATGGCGACACCGCGGACGGTCGGGCGGACGCCCTTCCAGCGCATGCGGCCGGCCTTGCCCCAGTTGATGTTCGACTGCTCGGCGTTGCCGACGGCACCGATCGTGGCGCGGCAGCGCACGTCGACCATGCGGACCTCGCCGGACGGCATGCGAAGGGTGGCCATGGAGCCCTCCTTCGCGAGCAGCTGCACCGAGGAGCCCGCGGAGCGGGCGAACTTGGCGCCGCCGCCGGGGCGCAGCTCGATGGCGTGCACCGTGGTACCGACGGGGATGTGGCGCAGCGGCAGGTTGTTGCCCGACTTGATGTCGGCGCCTGCGCCGGCCTCGATGCGGGCGCCCTGCTCCAGGCCCGCGGGGGCGAGGATGTAGCGCTTCTCGCCGTCCGCGTAGTGCAGCAGCGCGATGCGCGCGGTGCGGTTGGGGTCGTACTCGATGTGCGCGACCTTGGCGGGGACGCCGTCCTTGTCGTGCCGACGGAAGTCGATGACACGGAAGGCGCGCTTGTGGCCACCGCCCTGGTGGCGGACGGTCACACGACCGGCGTTGTTGCGGCCGCCCTTGCTGTGCAGGGGACGGACCAGCGACTTCTCCGGCGTGGACCGCGTGATCTCGACGAAGTCGGCGACACTGGAGCCACGACGGCCCGGGGTCGTCGGCTTGTACTTGCGGATACCCATTCTTAAGTCCTCGGAAGATTCCGGACTTCGAAACGATCCGGCCTCCGTCAGGAGGTCGGGCCGCCGAAGATGTCGATGCGGTCGCCCTCGGCGAGGGTCACGATGGCGCGCTTGGTGTCAGCCCGCTTGCCGAAACCGGTGCGGGTGCGCTTGCGCTTGCCCTGCCGGTTGATCGTGTTGACGCCGGTGACCTTGACCTGGAAGACCGCCTGGACGGCCTGCTTGATCTGGGTCTTGTTGGCGCGCGGGTCGACGACGAACGTGTACTTGTTCTCGTCGAGCAGGGCGTAGCTCTTCTCCGAGACGACCGGCTTGACGAGGATGTCGCGCGGGTCCGCGAGGGACTTGCTCAGCGGGGTCTCGACGACCGGGCCCTTGACGCCGCTCCTGGCCTTGGCCAGGCGCTTCGCCTTGGCGGCCTTGGCCGCCTTGGGCGCGATGCTGGGGTGACGCGTAGCCATCAGGCCTCGCTCCCTTCGGTTTCGTTGGCCTTGTTCGGGCCGGCGACGAAGGACTCGAAGGCGGCCTTGGTGAAGACCACGTCGTCCGAGACGAGCACGTCGTACGTGTTGAGCTGGCCCGGCTCCAGGATGTGGACCTGGGGCAGGTTGCGCGCGGACAGCCACGCGGCCTCGTCGGCGCGCTCGACGACCAGGAGCAGGTTCTTGCGCTCACTGATCTTGCCGAACAGGGTCTTCGCGGCCTTGGTGGACGCGGTGTCGCCCTCGATGACGCCGGAGACGACGTGCACGCGCGCGTTGCGGGCACGGTCGGTGAGGGCGCCACGCAGCGCGGCGGCCTTCATCTTCTTCGGGGTCCGCTGCGAGTAGTCACGCGGCACGGGGCCGTGGACGACGCCACCGCCGGCGAACTGCGGCGCGCGGGTCGAACCCTGGCGGGCCCGGCCTGTGCCCTTCTGGCGGTACGGCTTCTTGCCGCCACCGCGGACCTCGCCACGCGTCTTGGCCTTGTGCGTGCCCTGGCGGGCGGCGGCCAGCTGCGCGACGACGACCTGGTGGATCAGCGGGATGCTGACCTTGGCGTCGAAGATCTCCGCGGGAAGCTCGACGCTGCCCGACTTCTCGCCCGCGGGCGAAAGGATGTCAATGGTGCTCATGGTTTACCTCAGGCCCCCTTGGCCGCGGTACGAACCAGAACGAGACCGCCGTTCGGACCGGGAACCGCGCCCTTGATGAGCAGCAGGCCCTTCTCCGCGTCCACGGCGTGCACGGTCAGGTTCTGGGTGGTGACCCGCTCGTTGCCCATGCGGCCCGCCATGCGGAGGCCCTTGAACACGCGGCCCGGGGTGGCGCAGCCACCGATGGAGCCGGGAGAGCGGTGCTTGCGCTGGGTACCGTGACCGGCGCCGAGGCCCTTGAAGTTGTGACGCTTCATGACACCGGCGAAGCCCTTGCCCTTGCTCTTGCCGGTGACGTCGACCTTGATCCCGGACTCGAACACGTCGGCCTTGACCTCCTGGCCGAGCGTGTACGTGGACGCGTCCGAGGTGCGGAGCTCCACGAGGTGGCGGCGGGGGGTCACGTCGGCCTTGGCGAAGTGGCCCTTGAGGGGCTTGTTCACCTTGCGCGGGTCGATCTCGCCGAAGGCGATCTGGACCGACTCGTAGCCGTCGGAGTCATTCGTACGGACCTGGGTCACGACGCAGGGTCCGGCCTTGACGACGGTCACCGGGACGACACGGTTGTTCTCGTCCCAGACCTGGGTCATGCCGAGCTTCTCGCCCAGGACGCCCTTGATCTGCTTGGTCATCTCTTCCGCGCCTCTCAGAGCTTGATCTCGATGTCGACGCCGGCCGGAAGGTCCAGGCGCATCAGCGAGTCAACGGTCTTGGGCGTCGGGTCGAGGATGTCGATCAGGCGCTTGTGCGTGCGCATCTCGAAGTGCTCGCGAGCGTCCTTGTACTTGTGCGGCGACTTGATGACGCAGTACACGTTCTTCTCTGTGGGCAGCGGCACCGGGCCCGCGACCGACGCACCAGTGCGGGTCACCGTCTCGACGATCTTCTTCGCCGAGGAGTCGATGACCTCGTGGTCGTAGGCCTTGAGCCGGATGCGGATCTTCTGTCCCGGCATGCTTCTTCGAATTCCTGTCTCTGTCTTACCGCTCTGCCACCGCTGGCCGACCCACGCGGTCGGGCGTGTCGCGTTCCCCTTACGGCCGAGTCCCTTGCGGGAACCCACGAGCGGGGGAAACGGAACCGGGCCGATCAGAGGAGACCGACCACCACCGGTGCCTGGCTGGTACCCCGCGACGCTTCCCGGAAGATTCCCGTACGTCCGCCCCAGCGCTGCCCGGGGGCAGTTGAGGCGACGAGTACTGTGGGACTCGCTTCCGGTCCCCCCGGCGGGAGGCGCGCAGCATCGGCACTCAACCGAGCAACCGGACCAGTGTGCCATAGCGCCCCGGGGCCTGGCCAATCGCGGCGAAGAACCCTACCCCACGCGCACACGTCCGAATCGTCAGCGCCCCGCGGGGCGCCCTTTCGGGCGCGTGACCCGGTCGATGCGGCACCCCCGGCGCCAAGGCCGCCCCCGAGCCGGGGACCGGGCGGCCACCGGCCCGCGCTCCCAGCGGACCGGCGCGCGTGACACCGGCCGTGGCGGCACGCCCGCCGAAACGCGGCACCGGCGGGAGACGGTCAGCGGCGGCTTCCGCGCGGCGCGACCGTGACGATCCGCGGGGACGCCGAGCGGTCGCGGTCGTCGTCCTCATCCCGCCGGTCGCGCCGGGACCTGCGGTATTCCGGCGGCCACTCGGACTCGGGGATCGCGTCCATCGTCATGTGCGCGAACTCGCGGCGGGCGTCCTCGCGGATCCTGCGGGTCGACGGCACCTCCCCGGCGCGCTCGCGTGCGCTGACGGAACGCGAGTCGTAGGGGTCGAGCCTCGTGCTGAGCCTCCGGCTCAGCGGGTCGTACGGGCTGCGGACGCTGTACTCCGCCTCCCTGTACTGGTTCGGGCCGCGGTACCCGTTCGAGCCCATCTGCGTGATGGGCGCGCCCAGCATGTCGACGCCGTCCATGCGCGCGGGGTTCTCGTAGCGGAGGTGGTGCATGTTCGTCGACTGCGTGCCGGCGAGCATGTTGTCGCGGCGCTGCGGTGTGCCGCCCACCGGGTCCCCGCTCGCCCAGGCCGCTTCGCGGTGCAGCCAGCTGAAGTCGCTGCGCCTCGGGCCACCGGACCTCGCCACCGCGTCCCCCGCGGACCCGCCCATCAGCGTGTTCTGGTCGGGGTTCCTGGTACGCGGCCTGTTCGACCTGGAGTCGGCGGTGATGTAGGTGACACCGTTCTCCTGGTAACGCGGGGTGCGGGAGTGGGTGTCCTCGATGTCGTCGTCCGCCCACCTGGGGCTCCGGGTGATGGTGACGATCTCCGGCGCGCGCTGCACGGACGGCATCGCGGCGGACGCCTCGTGCGCGCCCCCGGCGTCGGCCTGCGCGCCCTCGGCGGCCTGCGGCTGCGCGGGGGCGCTGCGCATGCTCGTGGCCCAGGACTCCGCGTCCCTCTCGTCCTTGTCGTTCGCGTCCGAGAGGTTGATGTTGCCGCCGTTGTTCTTGCCCGCCACGGCCCCTTGCTGCTGCTGCCAGGCGTGGCGCAGCTCGTGCAGGATGGTGTGCTCGTCGTTGCCGCCCTCGCCGACCACGATGTGCCGGCCCGTGGTGTAGGCGCGTGCCCCGAGCTCGGCCGCCGACCGCCGCGCGGCCTCGCCGGTGTGCATCTCCACGTCGGCGAGTGAGTGGCCGCCCAGGCCCTGCTCCGCCTTGAAGCGGATCGCCGGGTCCACGTCCTGGCCCTTGGACGCGATGACCTTCTGCACGGACTCGCTCTGCACGGGCTGGTCGTGACCGCACCCGGCGCCGTGCTCGTGCTCGTCGAGCTCCTCGGCACGCTCCTCGACCTGCATGCGCCGCTGCACGCCGACCAGGTGCGACACCGCCGTGTTTCCCAGGGAGCGCTGCAGGGCAAGCATCGGCGGGACCGGCACGGCGGCGCGCGCGGCGCGCTGCGCGGCGTCCCGTGGCTGGGACGCGACGCCCCGTTGGAATGCGGGCATGGGGGGCTCCCTGTCAGACAGCGGTGTTCATGCTCGCACAGCCAACCGCCCCTCGGGAGCGGTGACAAGGGCAGAAGAGGCACACCTTGCCAGGCGTACGGACACCGGAGGCTGCCCACTGGTGCCCCGGCGCTCCCTTCCCGTCCGCCGGGGTCAGGTGTCCCAGCGCACGTCGAGCGCGGACGGCTTGCGGAAGACCAGGCCGCGCGGGCCGCTCGGCGGGCGGTCGGCGTCGAGGCGCAGCCCCGGCAGCCGCTCGAAGCAGGCGCGCAGCGCGATCACGGCCTCGAGGCGGGCCAGGTGGGCACCGAGGCAGTAGTGCGGCCCGTAGGCGAACGCCAGGTGCAGCCGTGCGTTCGCGCGGCGCGGGTCGAACCGGTCGGGGTCGTCGAACACCTCGGGGTCGCGGTTCGCGCCGGCCAGCGACACGGTCACGAGATCGCCGGCGCGGATGCGCGCCCCGGCGAGTTCGACGTCGCGCGTCGCGTACCGGTCCACCACGGCCGCGCCCGGCTCCAGCCTCAGGGACTCCTCCACGGCGCCGTCGAGCAGGCCCGGCTCCTCACGCACCCCGGCGGCGAGCGCGGGCTCGGACAGCAGGTGGAACAGCGCGTTGGCGATCATGCCCTCGGTCGTCTCGATGCCCCCGAACAGCAGCACCGCCGCGTTGGACGCGATCTCCGGCAGGCCGAGCCGGCCGGCGGCGCTCACCAGCAGCGACTCGGCGCGCTCGGCGCGCAGGGTGGCCGCGACGGCGTCCCGCAGCGCGGCATACGCGGCGGGCCCCTCCGCCCCGGCGTCCTCGCCGTGCGTGAGCCGGTCGACGGCCCGCACGATCTCGTCGTACCAGCCGAGCACGTCGGCCACGGGCACGTCGGCCAGCCCCAGCACGTCGGCCATGACGACGGCCGCGAGCGGCCCGGCGAACCCGCGCCGCAGCTCGCCGCGGCCCCGTGGGGCGAGCCCGTCGAGCAGCCGCGCCGCCTCGCGCTCGATCGACTCGGCGAAGGCGGCGCGCACGGCACGCGGCTTGAAGGGCTCGACGAACGGCTCGCGGTGGCGGGCGTGTTCCGCCCCGTCGAGGGAGAGCATGCTCGGGCCGACGACCTGCGCGGTGGTGAAGCGCGGATCGTCCACGGTGAAGGTCTCCGCGTCCCGCATCACGTCGACGGCGGTCTCCCGCCGCGTCACGACCCACCCGCCGAGCGCGTCCAGCCACACGACGGGCCCCTCGCCGCGCAGCCGGGCGAGATGCGGGTGGGGATCGGCCGCGAGATCGGCGAGGGTGGGCGAGTCGACCATCGGACGAGCGTATTACGCCCACGCGTCGCGCCCGCTCTGCCTCTCGGAGTGCCCTCAAGAACCTTGCGCCGCTGAGACCCCGACGGTAGTCATGGTCGCGCAGCCCGTGGAACAACTGAAGGAGCATCGTGCGCGCACAGGGACAGCCGTCCAAGGCCAAGGAGGCGGGTCCTGGACCGCGACCGGTGACGCGCCCGCGGCCCGCGGCGGACAGGCTGCTCGCGGGTGACAGGAGCCCCGCTGGGGTACTGGCCCTGCAACGTGCCGTGGGCAACTCCGCCGTCTCCCGCGTGGTCGGGGAACAGCGCTACCCGGCTCCCGCCCACCCCCTCGCGACCGTGCAGCGCGCGCCGGCGGCCGCCCCGGCGGATCCGGAGGTCCGGCACATCCACGACTTCGTGACGGAGACGCTCAGCACGTCGGACAGACTGATCGCCGAGGCGAAGTCGTTCCGCTGGCGCTTCACCGGAAAAACGGAAAAACAGAAGCAGTGCGACGAACTCGGCAGAGCTCTGGACACGGCCGAGCACATGATCTACCGCCAGTTTCGCAGTGATCCCGAGGGCAAGAAGGACAACCCGCGCAACACCGGTCTGAAGGAATTGCTGGACAAAATCCAGAAGCGGCATCTCGCGTATGTGGAGATCCTGCACGCCGGCCGGCTGCGCCCCTTCGGCGCGGATGTCGATCCCGACGACTCCGAAGCCCTTGACGAACTGTCGGGAACGTGGTCGAAAGTCGTCGCCGGGCAGGCGATCAGCACGTCGACGAAACCGCGCCCCTTCGGCGAGGACCGCGACCCCGCCCCGCTCAAGGGCTTCGACACCCAGATGCTCTCCGCCCATGCCCGGCTTCTCTCCCGGCAGCGCGGCCGTGCCCTGGTGGGCGATCTGGCCTCGACCCCCGCGCCGACCGGCGTCAACGTCATCCCCTACCACCCCGAACAGCTCGAATTCATGGGCGGCGCCACCGGGGCCGGTGCGGAGGCCTTGGCGGACGACGCCCCGAAGGCATTGGCGCGGGGCGACAAGGAACCGGGCGCCGGTTCCAGCAGCCTGATCGCTGTACCTCACGACTTCAAGGACAGCGAAGGAGCGAAGAAGGACGAGTCCATTTCCCCCGCCTTCCTGGTGTACGGCCACGAACTGATCCACGCGCAACACAACAAACACGGCATCAACGTCAGAGACATCGACAACGAAGAGAAGGCGACGGTCTCCGGTACGGAGAAGTCGGGCCTGCTGCACATGGAGAAAGGCCTGCGCCCGACCACGGAGGAGATGCTCAGGGACGAGCACAACCTCCCACGCCGAGGCGGATACACCTGACCTTCTCGTGCTCCTCCTCACCTCGGCGCCCGGCCTGTACCGAGCCCCTGTCCGACGAAAAGGCCACCACCACCGTCGCGTTCTTCGCCGCGTGGTAACCGAACCCGACCGGCTCGTCGGGATCGGGATCGAGATCGGGATCGGTGCGATCGTCGACTGAGCCCGGCCGGGGGCCCCGGGGCCACCGGGCGATCGCGGAAACTCAACCCCCGTGCGCCGCCCCGCGCAGGGCCCGCTCCGCGACCCGGGCAGCCGCCGACGCGGTCAGCAGGCGGCTGAAGACGCAGGTCTGGAGGGTGTTGAGACGGCCGTCGACGACCGCGGGGCCGCGGCCGCGCAGGGCGGACATCACGGTGCCCGCGACGGAACCGGGCTCGCGCTTTCCTGGCATGCGCCGCGTGTTCATCGCGGTGGCGGTAAGGTCCCGGGCTGACCGCCACGACCCGCACGCCCGTCTCCCTCGTCTCGGCCCACACCGCCTGGGTGAAGGACAGCACGAACGCCTTCGAGGCCGCGTAGGCGGCCATGTAGGGGGCGGGCGCGTACGCACCGGTGCTCGCGATATTGACGATCGCTCCGCGTCCCCGCGCGACCATGGCGGGCAGCAGGAGCGCCGTCAGCTCCGCCACGGCCCCGGCGTTGAGGTCGACCAGGCCCCGCACCCGCACGGGATCGCTGCCGGCGACCGGCCCCAGCATGTCGACGCCGGCGTTGTTGACCAGCACGTCGACCTCGGTCCCCGCTCCCGCCAGCCACTCGGCCAGCCGGAAGGGGGCACCCGGGTGCGACAGGTCCAGCGCGAGCGTCGACACCTGGACCCCGCGCTCGGCCCGCAGCCGCTCGGCCGCCGCCTCCAGGCGCGCGCCGTCCCGCGCCACCAGGACCACGTCCATGCCCTGCCCGGCCAGCCGCTCGGTGATCGCGGCCCCGATGCCTGTCGCGGCGCCGGTCACGACCGCGGTCCGCCGCCTCGGCTCTTCTTTCGTCCTCATGCCAGGAACGGTAAACTTTGACATTGACGTCAATGTCAAGCCTGATTCCAGGGCATCGAGGGAGGTACGGCGTGCGCGTCGGTGAACTCAGCAGGGCCACCGGGGTCAGCACCCGCTCGCTGCGGTACTACGAGGACCAGGGGCTGCTCTCCAGCGAGCGCCGCGCCAACGGATACCGGGAGTACGGCGAGCAGGCCGTGCGCCAGGTCGCCTTCATCCAGGACCTCTACCGCGCGGGGCTGCCGTCCCGGATCATCCGGGACGTCCTCCCCTGCACCGCGTCGGCACCGCCCGCGGGCGACTGCACGCGACTCCTGGCCCGCGTCCGGGAGGTCCGCGACGAACTCGCCCGCCAGGAGCGGCAGATCGCCCAGCGCCGCGAGATGCTCGACCGGTACCTCGCGGGCACGGCGACCCCTGCCGGCCTCGGTGACCTCGGCTGCCGCTCTCAGTAGCGTGCGGTGGCCGATGGCCGACGGCCTCTCAGAGGGTGAGGACGAGCTTGCCCCGCAGGTGGCCGCCGTCGAGCAGCCGGTGCGCGTCCGCGACGCGCTCGAACGGGAACGTCTCCTGCACGTGCACCCGGAGCCTGCCCTGTTCGACGAGGTCGACGAGGCCTCGCAGGGCGACGGGATCGGGCTCGACCCCGATGCCGCTGAAGCGCAGGCCGGCCGCCGCGTACCTGGCGGCGAGTGCCGCGTCCTCCTCGGCGACCGCCGTCACCAGGTGGCCGCCCGGCCTGAGCACGCCGAGCGAGCGCTCGGCGGTATCGCCGCCGATCGTGTCGAGTACGAGGTCGACGTCGCGGACCGACTCGGCGAAGTCGACGGCCGTGTAGTCGATCACCTCGTCGGCGCCGCAGCCCTCGACGAACTCCCGCTTGCTCGCGCCCGCAGTGGTGATCACGTGCGCCCCGAGCGCCTTCGCGATCTGGATCGCGACATGCCCTACCCCGCCGCCACCGCCGTGCACCAGGACCCGGTCGTCCTCTTTCACTTCGCCCAGATCGACGAGGCCCTGCCACGCCGTGAGCCCGACGACCGGCAGCGCCGACGCCTCGACGTGCGACAGCGACGCCGGCTTGCGCACCAGGTGCAGCGCGGGCGACACCACGGCCTCGGCGTACGCGCTCGCCATCCGCGGGAAGAGCGGCATCCCGAACACCTCGTCGCCTGGCCTGAACCGCCACGTCTGCGCCTGCTCGACCACGCCGCTGATGTCCCAGCCGAGGACGAACGGCGGCTTGCCGATCAGCGGGAACTCGCCGGCGCGCAACCGCGCCTCCAGCGGGTTCAACCCGATCGCCTTGACGCGGACGAGGACCTCGGTCGGCAGCGGTTGCGGCTCGGGCGCGTCCACGACGGTGAGCACCTCGGGACCGCCGAGCGTCTGCTGCGTGATGACTCGCATGACTCTCCTTGCACAGGTAAGGGGGAAGAGCATCCACGCTAGGTTTTCGATAGGAACCGCCAGGTACCGTTGGTGCCATGAGCGATTGCGGTCCCGGTGATCTCTTTCTCGCCGACTGTCCGGGGCGTATGGCGGTCGAGCTGATCGCCGACAAGTGGACGGTGGTCGTGCTCTACGGCCTCAGCGAGGGCCCCGTGCGCCACGGGGATCTGATCGGGCTGATCGGCGGCGGCATCTCCCGCAAGGTGCTCACGCAGACGCTCCGGCGCCTCCAGGCGCACGGGCTCATCCGCCGCCACGCCTACGCCGAGGCGCCGCCCCGCGTCGAGTACGAGCTCACGCCGCTCGGGGCGACGCTGATCGACCCGATCCACACGCTGACGGAATGGGCGAGGGCGAACGGCGAAGCGGTCCTGGACGCGCTCGACGCGGACGCCGGCTGAGGCATGCTGGTGCGATGGACCTCTCACGGCAGGTGGTCGCTTCCGGCTCGCCACTCGAACCCCAGATCGGCTTCTCGCGTGCGGTACGCAAGGGAGCACACGTCGCGGTCGCCGGCACCGCCCCCATCGGCGACGACGGGACGACCGTCGGGCGAGGCGACGTCTACGCCCAGACGGTGAGGTGCCTGGACATCGCGCAGGCGGCGCTGGAGGCAGCCGGGGCATCGGTGCGCGACGTCGTACGCACCCGCATCATGCTGACGGACGTGACCAGTTGGCGGGACGCCGCGCGGGCACACGGCGAGCGATTCGCGTCCGTCCGGCCCGCCTGCACCTTCGTCGAGGTCTCACGGTTCATCGACCCCGACTGGCTGGTCGAGGTCGAGATCGACGCGATCGTCGGCTGACCCCGGAGGAGCCGCCGCGTCCGCCGGGGCGACCCAGGATCGCCGGATGGACGCCCCCGAGACCCGCCTGGATCGCGCCCGCCGACGCCGAGCCACCGCACACACGATCCTCGACCGGCTCGCGTTGTTCGAGCGCTGGCGCCCCCTCGGCTCGCCCGTGCTCGTCGGATCGGTCGCCCTGGATCTGGTGGTGGAGCCCGACATCGACATGGAGGTCTACTCCCCCGCCCCGTCCGTCGCCGACGGGTTCGCCGCACTCGCCCCCTGCGCGGGGCTCCCCGGGGTGCGCAAACTGCGCTTCGCCAACGCCCTCGACCTGCCCGACCGGGGGCTCTACTGGCGTCTCGACTACGAGTTCACGCCCGACGAGACCTGGCAGATCGACATGTGGTGGCTGCCCGACGACCACCCCGGCCCGCGCGCGGCGGACCTCGTCGCCCCGATACGCGCCGCCCTGGACGCCTCGACACGCGACGCGGTCCTCACGATCAAGGAGGACGCGGCGGCACGGGGCGAGGCGACACAAGGCGTGTGGGTCTACCAGGCGGTCCTGGACCATGGGGTCCGCACCTACGACGAGTTCCGCGCGTGGCGCGCCGGGACGGCCGCGGACGGCCTGACGCCGTGGCGTCCGGCTGCCCCGTCTACTTGCCGTAGTGGTACCGGCAGCCGACGATCACCCGGGAGAAAGAACCCACCGACCCACCCACCCGACCCTCCCGGCCCGACCGACCCCGCAGGTCACCTGGGAGAGTGATCATCTCCGGAATACTCGCTTCCGGCGCGGCTCGGCAGGCAAGTTCGGCCGCAAAGGCACCTGCCGAGCACTTCGGCCAGGCGCCCGACCACCGACAACCAAAGACGGCCCCCGCCGGGCTGACATCCCGGACGAGGGCCTGACCACTCAGGAAGCAGAAATGGACCTTCCCTATGGCTTTGAAGCAGCTTAACGCGCCACAGCGCGCTCGTTCCGTGGATCGCCGATCCCCCTCCGGATTGGTGAAGATCAGCGCGCCCCACGCCCGTAACTTCACCGTCGTCGGCAACCACCTCGCCCAGCACCCGCACCTCTCGGGCCTCGCGATTGGGCTCGCCACGCACCTGCAGTCGCTGCCCGACGGCGCCCGCGCGGACGTCCGCACACTGTCCAGACGTCTGCGCGAAGGGCGCATCCGAATCGCCGCCGCGCTAAGGGAGTTGGAGGAGTACGGCTATCTGGCGCGGCCACGCGAGCGCACGGCGGACGGGCGTGTCATCACACGCATCTACGTGTACGACAACCCTGCCGCAACGCGCTCCGAGTGCGGTAAACCGGTGGGCTCAACATGCCGCAGACGTCCGCCTGTTCGAGACACCGTCGCGCCGCCACCGGTCGAACCGCCCGCCGATCCACCGGCCGAACCGGCCACGACGGACACACCACCGGCCCCACCCGCACGGGAAGCGCCGCCCCCGTCGCCGGAACACGCCCCCGCCGCCGCGCTCCTCGCGGGCCTGCGCACGCGCGATCCCCGGCTCATGCTCTCCGAGCGCGACATCCGCCGCCTGGCCCCCGCCGTCGCGGAGTGGCTCGCGCGGGACGCGTCGCCCGAGGCCGTACGCATCGCCCTGACCACCGGGCTCCCGTCCGACCTGCACAGTCCCGTGGCTGTTCTGCGCTACCGGCTCGCCGAACTCGTACCGCCACCGCTGCCGGTGTCGGCGCCACCGGACGCCCCGCGCGGTGGGCCGCCGCCGTTCCAGACGTGCGACGCGTGCGACCGTGCGTTTCGCTCGCCGGAGCCCGGCCTGTGCGGGGACTGCCGTCCGCACGAGGCTGCGGCGGTCAGCCCTCTCCCGCGCCCAGGTCTCCGTGGAGACGGACGGCCACTGTGCACGCCGGCGGCATGACGAGCGGGGTCAGCAGGAGAAAGGCCACGACGGTGGGCAGGACCTTCACCAGCACGCCCGTGATCCACACGTTGCCGTCGCTGAGCCACAGCATGCCGAGTCCGGCGAAGTGCGCGACGGGTGCTGCCGCGAGCCTGCCCGCCAGGAAGACGAGCACGGCGGCACCGGTGACCAGCAGGCCCTGCCAGAAACACCGCCACCGCGCGCGGCGCGTCAGCACCCACGAGCGGTACAGCGCAACGAACGGCGATCGCCGCTCAAGCACCGTCTCCGCCGTGGCCGCCGAGAGCCGGAAGTACAACACGGGCGCGAGACACCAGACAACTACCGGCAGCACCCAGCCCACCAGCGCGTACTGCGGGGTCGCCGTTTCGTGCAGTGGCGTGGGCTCGATGCCGGGTATCTCGTCGCTCTCGACGAAGGCCCACCAGGCATAAGCGGCGACCTCAACCGCCCCCACAACGACACCGGTCAGCGCGTTGACCACGAGGGCCGCCGGAAAGCGCCGCCGTATGCGCCGCCACAACTCGCGGCGGGTCTGCGGCTCCCCACGGCTCCCGACCGCGTACCCGGTGTGCAGGACGGTGAGGGTGAGCAGCGCGAGCACGAGCGCCAGCGCGAAGACGACGAACCCGACCCTCACCAGCGGCCACCAACTGCCGTCGGCGTACGCCGCGTACGAATCCTCGTTGGCGATGTTCTCGTCCGCGTACTGCCGGACGTGCTCGAAGTCGCCCCACGTCGCGGCGAATCCGCCCGCCAGGATCGCGCAGGCGAGCACGGCCGTCCCGGCGGACACGACGAGGGTGAAGCGGTACGGCCCACCGCGATAGCAGTCGGCGACGCCGCGCGCCGCTCTCCGGACAGTGCTGCCGTTTCCGTTTCCGTCGTGTGCCATGCCCTGGCGTTACCTCCGTGCGGTGTGTGGTGACGGCAGGCAAGACGCCGTGACATGCGCACGGGGTTCCCGGGGCGTGGCCCGGTTGGCGACCGGGGCCCCCTCCGGCGGAGGAAGGACCCCGGCTGCTGACGTACCGGCGCTGTGGGCACCACCGCGTTTCCCGCTGTGCGGGTCAGGCGGTGGTGGGAGCGTCGGCGGTGGTGGGGGCGTCGGCGGCGTCGTGGCGGTGGATGCCGGCCGCGGCGAGGGCGGCGGCGAGGGCCGCTATGACGGCGGCGCCGTAGAAGGCCCAGGAGTAGCCGTGTTGGAGCGCGGCCATCTGTGCGGTGCCGTGGTGTGCCGCGGCGGCGGTGCGGGTGGTGGCCAGCGCCACGAGCGCGGCCAGGCCGAGGGCGCCGCCGGCCTGCTGGCTGGTGTTGACCAGCCCGCCGGCGATGCCGGCCTGGTCGGCGGGTACGCCCGCGACGGCGACGGCGGTCGCGGGGACGAACGCGGCCCCGAGGCCGAGCCCGAGCAGCATCGTCGGGCCGAGCAGGTCCGCGAGGAAGCTTCCGTGCACCGGGGCGAGGCCGAGCCAGGCCAGGCCGGCGGCGAAGACCAGCAGCGATCCGGCGAGCACGGCGCGAGCACCGAGCCGGGCCATCAGCGGGGCCGCGGCGCCGGCCGCGACGATCAGTGCGGCGGCCAGCGGCAGTTGCGAGACGCCCGCGGCGATCGGCCCGTAGCCGAGCACGATCTGCTCGTACAGCGACAGGAAGTAGAAGGCCCCGAACATCGCCGCGCCGGTCAGCAGCATGACCGCGTTTCCCGCGCCGACCGTGCGGATACGCAGCAACCGCAGCGGAACGAGCGGATGGGCCGCCCGCGACTCGGCGATCACGAACGTGACGAGCAAGGCGGCGGCGACGGCGAAGCCGGTCAGGGTGGCGGCCGATGCCCAGCCCCAGGTGCCGCCTTCGGACAGGGCCGTGACCAGGGCCACCAGGCCGCCGGTCACCGTCGCGGCGCCGGGCAGGTCGAAGCTGCCCGCACCCAGCGGCACGGATCGACGAGCGCGGCTTTCCGCGACCACGGTCCGTACGACGGCCAGCACAGCGGCTCCGACGGGCACGTTGATCAGGAACACCGACCGCCAGCCGAGCCCGCCGGTGAGCAGCCCGCCGAGCAGCACTCCGGCGGCTGATCCGCCGGCGGCGACCGCACCCCAGATGCTCAGCGCCTTGGCTCGCTCGGCGGCGATCGGGAACATCGCGGTGACGAGCGAGAGTGCGGCCGGCGCCAGCAGTGCGGCCCCGGCGCCCTGGAGGGCGCGTGTGGTGATGAGCATGGCCCCGTTCTGCGCCAGGCCGCCGGCCAGGGAAGCGGCGGTGAAGACGCCGACACCGATGGCGAAGACCCGTCGGCGGCCCAAAAGGTCCGCCAACCGGCCGCCCAGCGGTAGCAGCCCGCCGAAGGCGATCACATACGCGGTGATGATCCAGGCCAGACTCTGGTGGCCGATGTGGAGGCCGGTGCCTATCGCGGGCAGAGCGATGTTCACGATCGTCGCGTCGAGCACGACCATGAACTGCGCCACCGCCAGCACGCCCAGCCCCTGCCACCGGCGCGACGCCATCGGGGTGTCAGGAGGCGCCGTCTCGGTGCTGATCGACTCCGTCGACATGGTGTTTCCCTTCTTCACGGCCTGCGCTGAGGTCGATTATGTGAGTGAACACATACTTCTGAAGGCATGCGATAGGGCACGTCCTCAGCCTTGCTGTTCCATGGCGTTCCGTGGTCGCCCACGGGGCCGGTGGCCCCATCGGACGTGCCGTGCGATCCGCTCACCCCGCCCCCTCCCCGGCCCGCGGCGCAGCCACGTGGCGCATGCCGTTGGTCAGGGTGCGCGCCCAGCTCCGGTCGACCGAGTCCAGGTCCGCGGTCACGATCAGGTGGCACAGCTGGCCGAAGGCCATGAAGCGCTGCACCTGCTCCTCGCCGGCCCCGGTCCGCTGCCGCGCCAGCTCGACGATGTCGCCGAGCCCGCGGCGCATCGCCGCCTTGATCTCGGGGACGTCCGAAGCGCTTTGCGCGTGAACCTGGAGGATCAGCAGCGACCGGTCGGCGATCAGCTCCGCGTAGGCGTCGCCCATCGCCGCGAGCATCGCCTCGGCCGGCTCGCCCGCCGCCTCGTCGGCCGCGGCGGCGAGGGTGTCACAGATCCGCTGGTAGCAGTGATCGAGCACCGCGACGAACAGGTTCAGTTTCGTGCCGAACAGTCGCAGCACATAGCCCTGCGAGATCTTTGCCGCCGTCGCCACCTCGGTCACCGGCGTCGCCTGATACCCCGACCGCGCGAACACCGCAAGCCCGGCGTCGAGCACCTGGCCACGCCGCGACGACGCCGTGGAACGAACCCTGTCCTTCTCCTTGACCATGTTGTGAGTATGCGCTCACATACTTACTGAACGCAAGTCCCGGACCGCCCGTCCCTCGGCGCGAACGTCGTGAGCGCCTCGGCGTCGGAAGCGCGGGCGCGGAGGAAGTAGTCGGCCCACTCCGCGGCATCCGGGTAGGACGATCCGGCGACGACCTCCGCGATCGCGGCCTCGACGTCGTAGCCGGTGACGCGCAGCTCGGCGCCCCGGCCGAGCAGGGCCCAGTGCGCGCCGGTGCGCCCGTAGGGCATGCCGACGCTGCCGGGGTTGACGACGAGGCGGCCGTGCGCGAGCCGCACGTAGGGCATGTGGGTGTGCCCGCAGACGACGGTGCGCACGGCGGGCGCGACCCCGTCGAGCACCTCGGACCAGCGCTCCAGCGACGAGTCGACGAGGACGACCTCCTCGTCGTCGCGCGGTGTGGCGTGGCAGAAGAGGGTGTCGCCGAGCGTCACGGAGGTGGGCAGGGCCTGGAGGCGGTCGAGGTGGGCGTCGCCCAGCTGCCTTGCGGCCCACGGCGAGACGGGGTCGCCGGGATCCACGCCCGCGCGCGGCCCGCGGCGGAACTCGACGAGCTCGCGGTCGGCGTTCCCGCGCACCCACACCACGCGCTCGCCGAGCGCTTCGAGCACGTCGAGCACCTGGCGGGGCTGCGGCCCCGCGGCGATGTCGCCGGTGACGACGACGCGGTCGGCGGCCCGCACGTCGGGCTCGTCGAGGACGGCGCGCAGGGCGGGCAGCACACCGTGGATGTCGGACAGGACGGCGATGGTGCGGTCATGCCCCCAGAATGCCCGGCGGGGCGGCACCGCGGGGTGCGCTCAGCCGCGCAGCTCGGCCAGGTCCTCCTCGCTCAGGTCGAGCGAGCCCGCCGCCATGTTCTCCTCCAGGTGGTCGAGCGAGCCGGTGCCCGGGATCGCGAGCATCGACGGCGAGGCCGCCAGCAGCGCCGCGATCGAGACCTGCGCGGTCGTCGCGCCCAGGCGTTCCGCGACCTTGCGGAGGCGCTCGGCGTCCATCGGGTCGGTGGTGCCGCGGTCCACGGGTCCCGTGCCGCCGCCGAGCGGGAAGAACGGCACGAACGCGATGCCCGCCGCCTCGCACTGCGCCGGCAGGCCGGAGTCGCTCGCGTGCTGGTTCTGCACCGCCGCGACGGGCGCGATCGCCCTCGCCTCGGCGAGCTGCGCGGCGTCGACGTTGCTGACGCCCAGGTGGCGGATCAGGCCCTCGTCGCGCAGCCCGGCCAGGACCGCGAACCGTTCGGCGATCGACTCGCCGCCCGCGCCGGAGAGGCCGCCCACCCGCAGGTAGACGAGGTCGAGCCGGTCGAGGCCGAGGGCGCGCAGGTCCGCCTCGACGAGTCCGCGCAGCTGGTCGGGCGTGGCCTGGAGGCTGGGCACGCCGTCCGGCGCCATCATCGGGCCCACCTTCGTCGCGATGACCAGGCCGTCGCGGTAGGGGGCGAGCGCCGTGCGGATCAGCTCGTTGGCGCGCACGTCTCCCCCGCCGTAGAAGCCGGCGGTGTCGATGTGGTCCACGCCGAGATCGACCGCTCGCCTGAGGACGGCGACCCCGCTCTCCGGGGCCCGCAGCGGGCCCCCGAAGGTGCTCATCGCCAGGCGCATCGCGCCGAAGCCGAGACGTTTGATGGTCAGGTCTCCGCCGAGGGAGAAAGTCTTGGTCGTCATGTGTTCCATGGTGTGCGGGGCCACGGCGGCGGGCGAGGGCGTGACAGCTTGCTGCCACACTGGAAGCATGCGGAGCGAGAAGGTGTTTTCCGTCCACGGTGACGCGGAGCTGATCGAGCGCGCCGGCCACTTCTTCGAAACCACCCGGAGCGAGTTCCTGTGCGCGGCCCGGGACCTCGACACATGGGCGCAGCCTGCGGCCAGGGCCGCGATCAGCAGCCGGGTGCGCGGGGCGGTGCCGGCCGGCTTCGTGTCGAGCAAGCTGCTCAGCCCGGTGGCGCTCGCCGACGAGGGGGCACGGGCCCACCTGCGGCAGGTGCGGCGCGAGGGGACGCTCGTCCGGATCAGCGGCTCGCTGCTGCCCCACGAGACCATCCTCATCGACCGCAGGGTGATGATCCTCGCCGGCCGTGACGCGCCCGGGGGCCGCGAGTACACCGTCACGACGTCGAAGTCCCTGATCGACGGCGTCCACTCGCTGTGGGAGGCGATCTGGGACAGCGCCGCGGACTTCGACACGTACCTGCGCGGCGACGTCCCCCACCTCGACACGGACAGCCGCACGGTCCTCGAAGCGCTCGGCTCCGGCCTGACGGACGCGTCGGCGGCGCGGCGGCTCGGCGTCTCGCTGCGCACGTACCGGCGGCGGGTGGCCGAACTGATGGCCACGCTGGAAGCGGACTCCCGCTTCCAGGCAGGCCTGCGAGCAGGCGAGTTGGGCCTGCCGCGCTGAAGCCCGCTGCCCGCCGCCCGCTGGGACGGAGAGCGGGCGCGCGTGGACCCCGGCGGCACGGCGCCGCACGCCGCCGGGCGCCGCCCTAGCCGCCGGGTTCCGCGTCCTCGGGCGCCTGCGCGTCCGGGGGTGTGGCGGCCGAGTCCCAGCTCCACTTGCCGACCCGGCTCAGCACGTCCACCGCCGCCATGATCCGCTCCGGGTCCACGTCGGCGAGACTTTCGGCCAGTTTCGCCTCGACCGTGCCCACCAGCCGGGCCAGCGTGTCCCGCCCGTGTTGCGTCGGGGAGACGAGTTGTACGCGGCGGTCGCCGCCGTTCTCCGCACGTTCCACCAGGCCCTGCTCCGCCAACTGCCTGACCTGGCGCGTCACATGGGGATGACGGACGCCGAGGCGCTGAGCCAACTCCCCCACGCGCAGTGGCTCCTGTCCCTCCGCCAGGACACGCAGCAGCGCGATCCCCGACCTGTCGATGGGCGTCCCCGCCGCCGCGGTCAATCGGGCGTGCGTGCCGGATCGCGTCAGGCTGTAGGCCAGTGCGCTCAGCACGGACTGCAACTCGGCGATGGATTCCGCACGTGACGGGGGCGGGCCTGGGGTGGTTTCCACAGTCGCATCATGCCGGGCCGACCGTTTCCGGCCAACCGTTGACGCGAATGCCGGAGGCCCCATTGCACGGACACCGGCCACGGGGTTATCACGTACTTAGGGTACGTAACGAAGGAGAGCGAGCGCGATGCACATCGAAATCGACCAGGACCGGTGCTGCGCCTCCGGGCAGTGCGTCCTCACGGCGGACGACATCTTCGACCAGCGCGACGAGGACGGCGTCGTCACCCTGCTCGACGACGCCCCCGACGACGCCGACGCCCGGGCACGCGCCGAAGAGGCGGCAGCACTCTGCCCGGCGGGGGCCATCACGGTCCGCGCCTAGGCCCACCCCTCACCCCACCCCCCACCTGCGTCAGGAGCACGGCACATGACCGACACAGCCCTGTCAGGCAGCAGCGACGTCGCCGAGAGCGCGCCGCACCCGTCCTTCCCGTTCAGCCGCGCCACCGGCTGTCCCTTCGACCCGCCCCCGCAGCTCGCCGGGCTGCGCGAGCACGAGCCCTTCTCGCACGTCCGGATATGGAACGGCACCTCCGCCTGGCTTGTCACCCGCTACCAGGACCAGCGCGCGATCCTCACCGACAACCGGTTCAGCGCCGACGTGCTGCGTCCCGGCTTCCCGTCGCAGAGCGCCGGGTTCGAGGCCCGCCGCAAGAACGGCAGGCCGTCCCCCTTCATCGCCACGGACGACCCGGACCACAACCGGGTGCGCCGCATGTTCACCTCGTACTTCTCGGTGCGGCGGGCACGCGCGCTGGTACCGCGCCTGACGGAGATCATCGACGGCCTGCTGGACGGCATGGAGGCGGCGGGGCCGCCCGTCGACCTGGTGACGTCGTTCGCGCTGCCGCTGCCGTCGCTCGTGATAGCGGAGATTCTCGGCGTGCCGCGCACGGACCACCACCTGTTCCAGAGCCGGACGAAGGTGCTGGTCTCCAGGGACACGCCACCCGAGGACAACGTGGCGGCGGCGAACGAGCTGACCGACTACCTCGGTGGGCTCGTCGACGAGAAGGTGGAGAATCCGCAGGACGACCTGATCAGCAGCGTCGCCGCCGCGCACCTGCCGACCGGCGGGACCACCCGCGAACGCCTCGCCCAGGACGCCATGCTGCTGCTGGTCGCGGGGCACGAGACGACGACCAACATGATCGCGCTCGGCACGCTCGCCCTGATGCGCAACCCCGACCAGCTCGCGGCCGTGCGCGACTCCGAAGAGCCCGCGCAGGTCGCCGGCGCGGTCGAGGAACTGCTGCGCTACCTCACCATCGTGCACACGGGCCGCAGGCGCGTGGCGATCGAGGACGTGGAGATCTCCGGGCACACGATCCGCGCGGGCGAGGGCGTCATCCTGACGAACGACTCCGCCAACCGCGACGGCACGGTCTTCGACGACCCCGACGCATTCGACATCACGAGGCCCAACGCCCGCCGCCACATGGCGTTCGGCCAGGGCACGCACCAGTGCCTCGGCCAGAACCTGGCCAGGCAGGAGCTCCAGCTCGCCTACCCGGCGCTGCTGCGGCGCTTCCCGGAGCTGCGGCCCGCGATCGAGGAGCAGGACATCCCGTACAAGCACGACTCGCTGATCTACGGCGTCCACGAGCTCCCGGTCGCCTGGTAGGGGGCCCCGCATGCGAAAGGGCCCCGCGCCCCGTCCCGAAGGACGAGGGGCGGGGCCCTCCGCGATGCCCGCTACGGTCCTTTTCCGACCGTCACAGGACCACCTGCCGTCAGAGTTACTTGACGATCTTGGTGACCTGGCCGGCGCCCACCGTACGACCACCCTCACGGATGGCGAACTTCAGGCCCTCCTCCATGGCGACCGGCTGGATCAGCTGGACGGACATGGTGGTGTTGTCGCCCGGCATGACCATCTCGGTGCCCTCGGGGAGGGTCACGACGCCGGTCACGTCCGTGGTGCGGAAGTAGAACTGCGGGCGGTAGTTGTTGAAGAAGGGGGTGTGACGGCCACCCTCGTCCTTCGACAGGATGTAGGCCTGGCCCTCGAACTCGGTGTGCGGCGTGACCGAACCGGGCTTGATGATGACCTGGCCGCGCTCCACGTCCTCGCGCTTGATGCCACGGAGGAGCAGACCGACGTTCTCACCGGCCTGGCCCTCGTCGAGGAGCTTGCGGAACATCTCGATACCGGTGACGGTCGTCGAGGTCTTGTCCTGCTTGATGCCGATGATGTCGACGGTCTCGTTGACCTTCAGGACACCGCGCTCGATACGGCCGGTGACGACCGTACCGCGACCGGTGATCGTGAAGACGTCCTCGATCGGCATCAGGAACGGCTTGTCGATGTCGCGCTCGGGCTGCGGGATGGCCTCGTCCACGGCCTTCATCAGGTCGAGGATGGACTGGCCGTACTCCTTGTCGCCCTCGAGCGCCTTGAGCGCCGAGACCTTGACGACCGGGAGGTCGTCGCCCGGGAACTCGTACTCGGTGAGCAGCTCGCGGACCTCGAGCTCGACGAGCTCCAGGATCTCCTCGTCGTCCACCATGTCGGCCTTGTTCAGCGCGACGACGATGTACGGCACGCCGACCTGGCGGGCCAGGAGCACGTGCTCCTTGGTCTGCGGCATCGGGCCGTCGGTCGCGGCGACCACGAGGATGGCGCCGTCCATCTGCGCCGCACCCGTGATCATGTTCTTGATGTAGTCCGCGTGACCGGGGCAGTCGACGTGGGCGTAGTGACGCGCCTCCGTCTGGTACTCGACGTGCGAGATGGAGATCGTGATACCGCGCTGGCGCTCTTCGGGAGCCTTGTCGATCTGGTCGAAGGCCGAGGCCTCGTTCAGCTCCGGGTACGCGTCGTGCAGCACCTTGGTAATGGCGGCCGTGAGGGTCGTCTTACCGTGGTCGATGTGACCGATGGTGCCGATGTTGACGTGCGGCTTAGTCCGCTCGAACTTCGCCTTCGCCACTGGGGTCCTCCTGTGGAGTGGTTCTGTACGCCTTACTCATCGGCGCCAGGATGATCTTTGCTGGGATGCCGGTGTCGCCGGGGCACCCCCCGCGGGGCACGGCAGGTGACGCCGTGCCTGCGGGAGCTGCCCCCTGCTATCCCGGTGACAAGCCTAGAGCGTGAATCCACCAGGGCGTTCGCCCTGTGGATGACACCTGTGGATTACTCGCCCTTGGCCTTCGCGATGATCTCCTCGGCGACGTTCCGGGGAACCTCGGCGTAGGAGTCGAACTGCATCGAGTAGCTTGCGCGACCCGAGGTCTTGCTGCGGAGGTCTCCGACGTAGCCGAACATCTCCGAGAGCGGCACCAGGCCCTTGACGACCCGGGCGCCGGCCCGCTCCTCCATGGCCTGGATCTGGCCACGGCGGGAGTTGATGTCGCCGATGACGTCACCCATGTAGTCCTCGGGC
The DNA here is from genome assembly GCF_000721265.1 of Streptomyces sp. NRRL F-5126. GTDB lineage: Bacteria > Actinomycetota > Actinomycetes > Streptomycetales > Streptomycetaceae > Streptomyces. The sequence goes on from NZ_JOFZ01000006.1 coordinate 565,218, forward strand.
GTGGTGACCTCGACGGCCATCATCGGTTCGAGGAGAACCGGGGACGCCCTGCGCGCGCCTTCCTTGAAGGCCTGCGAGCCGGCGATCTTGAAGGCGAGCTCGGAGGAGTCGACCTCGTGGTACCCGCCGTCGAGCAGCGTGATGCGCACGCCGGTCATCTCGTAACCGGCCAGGATGCCGAACTGCATGGCCTCCTGCGCACCGGCGTCCACCGAAGGGATGTACTCCTTCGGGATGCGGCCGCCGGTGACCTTGTTCACGAACTCGTACGACGCGTCGCCGCCCTCGATGGGCTCGATCGCGATCTGCACCTTCGCGAACTGGCCGGTACCACCGGTCTGCTTCTTGTGCGTGTAGTCGACCCGCTCGACCGTCTTGCGGATGGTCTCACGGTAGGCGACCTGCGGCTTGCCGACGTTCGCCTCGACGCGGAACTCGCGCTTCATGCGGTCGACCAGCACCTCGAGGTGAAGCTCGCCCATGCCGCCGATGACGGTCTGGCCGGTCTCCTCGTTGGTGTGCACCTGGAAGGACGGGTCCTCCTCGGCGAGCCGCTGGATGGCGACACCCAGCTTCTCCTGGTCGCCCTTGGACTTGGGCTCGATCGCGACCTCGATGACCGGCGCCGGGAAGTCCATGGACTCCAGGATCACCGGGTTCTTGTCGTCGCTGAGCGTCTCACCCGTGGTGGTCTGCTTCAGGCCCATGACGGCGACGATGTCGCCGGCGCCCACCGACTCGATCTCCTCACGCTTGTTCGCGTGCATGCGGTAGATCTTGCCGATGCGCTCCTTGCGGCCCTTGACGGAGTTCAGCACGGCCGAACCCGCCACGAGGCGCCCGGAGTACACGCGGACGAAGGTGAGCTTGCCGAGGTGCGGGTCGCTCATGATCTTGAACGCGAGCGCGGAGAGGGGCTCCTCGTCCGACGGCTTGCGCGAGATGACCTTCTCCGCGTCCTTCACGTCGTGGCCCTCGATGGCCTCGACGTCCAGGGGGGAGGGCAGGTAGCGCACCACGGCGTCGAGCAGGGGCTGGACGCCCTTGTTCTTGAACGCCGTGCCGCAGAACACCGGGGTGACGGTGGTGTCGGAGGACTTGCCGGAGGCGATGGTGACGCGGCGGATCGCCTCGTACAGCTGCTCCACGGAGGGCTCCTTGCCCTCCAGGTACAGCTCCATCATCTGATCGTCGTTCTCGGCGACCGTCTCCAGCAGCTTGCCGTGCCACTCCTCGGCGGCCTCCGCGTGCGTGGCCGGGATGTCGACGGTGTCGTACATCTCGCCCTTGGCGGCCTCCACCGGCCAGACCAGGGCCTTCATCGTCACGAGGTCGATGACGCCCTTGAAGTCGGCCTCCGCGCCGATGGGGAGCTGCATGACGAGCGGAGTCGCGCCGAGGCGGTCCGAGATCATGTCGACGCAGCGGTGGAACTCGGCGCCGGTGCGGTCGAGCTTGTTGACGAAGCAGATGCGGGGCACGCCGTAGCGGTCGGCCTGCCGCCAAACCGTCTCGGACTGCGGCTCCACACCCGCGACACCGTCGAACACGGTGACGGCACCGTCGAGCACGCGCAGCGAGCGCTCCACCTCGATGGTGAAGTCGACGTGGCCGGGCGTGTCGATGATGTTGATGGTGTGGTCGACCTCGTCGAGCGGCCAGTGGCAGGTCGTCGCGGCGGACGTGATCGTGATGCCGCGCTCCTGCTCCTGCTCCATCCAGTCCATGGCGGCAGCGCCGTCGTGGACCTCGCCGATCTTGTAGGAGACACCGGTGTAGAACAGGATCCGCTCGGTGGTGGTCGTCTTGCCCGCGTCGATGTGGGCCATGATCCCAATGTTGCGGACCCTGGCCAGGTCAAGCGAAGTGGTGGCCATGAGGCTCAGTCTTCTCTCGGTCTCGATGTGGGTTGCGACTACCAGCGGTAGTGCGCGAAGGCCTTGTTGGACTCGGCCATCTTGTGCGTGTCCTCGCGCTTCTTGACGGAGGCGCCGAGGCCGTTGGAGGCGTCGAGCAGCTCGTTCATCAGGCGCTCGGTCATGGTCTTCTCACGACGGGCGCGCGAGTAACCGACCAGCCAGCGCAGCGCGAGGGTGGAGGCGCGACCGGGCTTGACCTCGATCGGCACCTGGTACGTGGCGCCACCGACGCGGCGGGACTTGACCTCAAGCGACGGCTTGACGTTCTCCAGCGCGCGCTTGAGCGTGATGACCGGGTCGTTGTTGGTCTTCTCGCGCAGGCCCTCCATGGCGCCGTACACGATCCGCTCGGCGGTGGAGCGCTTCCCGTTGAGCAGGAGCTTGTTGATCAGCGAGGTGACAAGAGGAGAACCGTAGACCGGGTCGATGATGACCGGGCGCTTCGGGGCGGGGCCCTTACGAGGCATTCTTACTTCTCCTTCTTGGCGCCGTAACGGCTGCGGGCCTGCTTGCGGTTCTTGACACCCTGGGTGTCGAGCGAACCTCGGATGATCTTGTAGCGAACACCCGGCAGGTCCTTCACACGGCCGCCGCGCACGAGCACGATGGAGTGCTCCTGCAGGTTGTGTCCCTCACCCGGGATGTACGCCGTGACCTCGATGCCCGAGGTCAGACGCACACGCGCGACCTTGCGCAGGGCCGAGTTCGGCTTCTTCGGGGTGGTCGTGAACACACGCGTGCAGACCCCGCGGCGCTGAGGGGAGCCCTCGAGTGCGGGGGTCTTGTTCTTCTCGACCTTGTCCTGCCGGCCCTTGCGGACCAGCTGCTGGATCGTAGGCACTACTTCTCCGATTCTGTGTGCCGTCGGTAAAGCTAACCTGGAACGTCGCCGACCCACGCGGTCGGGTGTGTCGAATACCGCGGACCCCCGCCGGCAAGCGGGGAAAGCACGGATTGCGGTGGCCGTGGAATGGACTCGCCGCGCGGCTGAGGACACGCACGAGAGCCCAGGCACACCCCAGGCACAAGGCTTGAGCGTACCTACCTTGTCGACTCCGGTCAAAAGAGAACCCACAGGGTGCCGCAGAACCCCGCCCCGCGCAAGATCCCCGCGGCGCGCCACGGCCACGACCCGCGCCGGCGCCACTGAGCCCGGGCCCCGCCCCACCGGCCGCGACGGGCCGCCCTGGCGGGCCGTGCCCGCCGCCCGCCCTGCCCCGGCCACCGACGCACACCGCCGCCATGGGCCGCCGGCCGGCACGTCCCGTGGCCCCATGCTCAGGGGCCGGGGCCGTACCCCGGACGCCGTGGACAGGCCATCCGGTGCACAGGCGGGTGGGAGACCGCGACAAGGGGCTGACGTGGCCGGTCACCGGGCCCGCCCGCCGCGTGGCGTCTCGCGGCCGGACGAAGCGCGAGGGCGGCCGCCCCTTCCGGGACGGCCGCCCTCGCGCTCAGTGCCTCACCTGCTCACGCAGGCGCTCGCCTCACTGGTTGTACGGACCGTAGTCGTAGTCCTCCAGCGGCACGGCCTGGCCGGAGCCCGTGCCGAACGGCGAGTAGTCGATGTCGTCGTAGCCGACGGCCGAGTACATCGCGGCCTTGGCCTCCTCGGTCGGCTCGACCCGGATGTTGCGGTAGCGGGACAGGCCCGTACCGGCCGGGATGAGCTTGCCGATGATGACGTTCTCCTTGAGGCCGATCAGGGAGTCCGACTTGGCGTTGATCGCCGCGTCGGTCAGGACCCTGGTCGTCTCCTGGAAGGACGCCGCCGACAGCCACGACTCGGTGGCCAGCGAGGCCTTCGTGATGCCCATCAGCTGCGGGCGGCCGGAGGCCGGGTGGCCGCCTTCCCGCACCACACGACGGTTCTCGTTCTCGAACTTCGAACGCTCGACCAGCTCGCCGGGCAGCAGCTCCGCGTCGCCCGACTCGATGATCGTCACCCGGCGCAGCATCTGCCGGATGATGATCTCGATGTGCTTGTCGTGGATCGACACACCCTGCGAGTTGTAGACCTTCTGCACCTCGCTGACCAGGTGGATCTGGACCTGGCGCTGGCCGAGGATGCGCAGCACGTCGTGCGGGTTGGTGGCACCCACGGTGAGCTTCTGGCCCACCTCGACGTGGTCACCGTCGGCGACCTGGAGCCGGGCGCGCTTCGAGATCGGGAAGGGCGTCTCGTCGCTGCCGTCGTCCGGGGTGACGATGATCTTCTTGGTCTTCTCGGTCTCCTCGATGCGGACACGGCCCGCGGACTCCGAGATCGGGGCGACACCCTTCGGGGTGCGCGCCTCGAACAGCTCGACGACACGCGGCAGACCCTGCGTGATGTCGTCACCGGCCACACCACCGGTGTGGAAGGTACGCATCGTCAGCTGGGTGCCGGGCTCACCGATGGACTGGGCGGCGATGATGCCGACCGCCTCGCCGATGTCGACCAGCTTGCCGGTGGCCAGCGAACGGCCGTAGCAGAACGCGCAGGTGCCGACGGCGGACTCGCAGGTCAGGACCGAGCGGGTCTTGACCTCCTCGACGCCGGCCGCGACGAGCGCGTCGATGAGCACGTCACCGAGGTCGACGTTGGCGGGCGCGATGACCTTGCCGTCCACCACGACGTCCTCGGCGAGCATGCGCGCGTACACGGACGTCTCGACGTCCTCGGCCTTGCGCAGCACACCGTCCGCACCGCGGTCCGCGATCTTCAGCTTGAGGCCGCGGTCGGTGCCGCAGTCCTCCTCGCGGATGATCACGTCCTGCGAGACGTCCACCAGACGGCGGGTCAGGTAACCCGAGTCGGCGGTACGCAGGGCGGTGTCGGCCAGACCCTTGCGGGCGCCGTGCGTGGAGATGAAGTACTCCAGCACGGACAGGCCCTCGCGGAAGGACGCCTTGATGGGACGCGGGATCGTCTCGTTCTTGGCGTTGGACACCAGGCCGCGCATACCGGCGATCTGGCGCATCTGCATCATGTTTCCGCGCGCACCCGAGTTGACCATCATGAAGATGGGGTTCGTCTTCGGGAAGTTCTCGTTCATGGCCTCGGCGACCTCGTTCGTCGCCTTGGTCCAGATCGCGATGAGCTCCTGCGTGCGCTCGTCCTTCGTGATCAGGCCGCGCTCGTACTGCTTCTGGACCTTCTCGTCCTGCGCCTCGTAGCCCGCGACGATCTCCTTCTTCGCCTCGGGAACGACGACGTCGGAGATGGCCACGGTGACGCCGGAGCGCGTCGCCCAGAAGAAGCCGGCCGCCTTCAGGTTGTCGAGCGTCGCCGCCACGATGACCTTCGGGTAGCGCTCGGCGAGGTCGTTGACGATCTCGGAGAGCTGCTTCTTGCCGACCGAGTAGTCCACGAACGGGTAGTCCTCGGGCAGCAGCTCGTTGAAGAGCGCGCGGCCCAGGGTCGTCCGCAGCCTGAACGGGTCGCCGGGCTGCCACTGGGCGTCCGGCTGCCCGTCCTCGTCCAGCGGGGGCGTCCAGCCGCGCGGCGGGATGGTGCCCACCGGGAAGCGGATGTCGACCTTCGCCTGGAGCGACAGCTCGCGGTTGTCGAACGCCATGGTCGCCTCGGCCGTGGAGCCGAAGGACCGGTCCGTGCCGACGACCTTGCGCTCGGCCTCGTCCGTCGTGAGGAAGAACAGGCCGAGCACCATGTCCTGCGTCGGCATGGTGACGGGACGTCCGTCGGCCGGCTTCAGGATGTTGTTCGAGGACAGCATCAGGATGCGGGCCTCGGCCTGCGCCTCCGCGGACAGCGGCAGGTGCACGGCCATCTGGTCACCGTCGAAGTCCGCGTTGAACGCGGTGCACACGAGCGGGTGGATCTGGATGGCCTTGCCCTCGACCAGCTGCGGCTCGAAGGCCTGGATGCCGAGGCGGTGCAGGGTCGGCGCGCGGTTGAGCAGCACGGGGTGCTCGGCGATGACCTCTTCGAGGACGTCGTACACGACCGTGCGGCCGCGCTCGACCATGCGCTTGGCCGACTTGATGTTCTGCGCGTGGTTCAGGTCGACCAGGCGCTTCATCACGAACGGCTTGAACAGTTCGAGCGCCATCGCCTTCGGCAGGCCGCACTGGTGCAGCTTGAGCTGCGGGCCGACGACGATCACGGAACGCGCCGAGTAGTCGACGCGCTTGCCGAGCAGGTTCTGGCGGAAGCGGCCCTGCTTGCCCTTGAGCATGTCGGACAGCGACTTCAGCGGACGGTTGCCGGGGCCCGTGACCGGGCGGCCGCGGCGGCCGTTGTCGAAGAGCGCGTCGACGGCCTCCTGGAGCATGCGCTTCTCGTTGTTCACGATGATCTCGGGCGCGCCGAGGTCGAGAAGCCGCTTCAGGCGGTTGTTGCGGTTGATGACGCGGCGGTACAGGTCGTTGAGGTCGGAGGTCGCGAAGCGGCCACCGTCGAGCTGCACCATCGGACGCAGGTCCGGCGGGATGACCGGCACGCAGTCGAGCACCATGCCCTTGGGGCTGTTGCTGGTCTGCAGGAACGCGGAGACGACCTTGAGGCGCTTGAGCGCGCGGGTCTTCTTCTGGCCCTTGCCGGTGCGGATGATCTCGCGGAGGCGCTCGGCCTCCTCGTCGAGGTCGAAGGACTCCAGGCGCTTCTGCAGCGCGGCGGCGCCCATCGAGCCGTCGAAGTACGTGCCGAAGCGGTCACGCAGCTCGCGGTAGAGGAGCTCGTCGCCCTCCAGGTCCTGCACCTTGAGGTTCTTGAAGCGGTTCCAGACCTCGTCAAGGCGGTCGATCTCGCGCTGCGCGCGGTCGCGCAGCTGCTTCATCTCGCGCTCGGCGCCCTCGCGCACCTTGCGGCGCACGTCGGCCTTGGCGCCCTCGGCCTCAAGCTCGGCCAGGTCGGTCTCGAGCTTCTTGGCGCGGGCCTCCAGGTCGGAGTCGCGGCGGTTCTCGACCTGCTGGCGCTCGACGGAGACGTGGGCCTCAAGCGACGGCAGGTCGCGGGTGCGGCGGTCCTCGTCCACGAACGTGATCATGTACGCGGCGAAGTAGATGACCTTCTCCAGGTCCTTCGGCGCGAGGTCCAGCAGGTAGCCGAGGCGGGACGGCACGCCCTTGAAGTACCAGATGTGCGTGACGGGGGCGGCCAGCTCGATGTGGCCCATCCGCTCACGGCGCACCTTGGCGCGCGTGACCTCGACGCCACAGCGCTCACAGATGATGCCCTTGAAGCGGACACGCTTGTACTTGCCGCAGTAGCACTCCCAGTCCCGGGTGGGGCCGAAGATCTTCTCGCAGAAGAGGCCGTCCTTCTCGGGCTTGAGGGTGCGGTAGTTGATGGTCTCCGGCTTCTTGACCTCGCCGTGGGACCAGGTACGGATGTCGTCCGCGGTGGCAAGGCCGATCCGCAGCTCGTCGAAGAAGTTGACGTCGAGCACTATGCGTCAATCCCTCTCAGGGGTCGTGTCTGAAGGTCTGATGGGGGCCCTCACGCGGGGAGCGTGAGGGAGGGTCCGAGGTGGCCACCGGGCACCCGCCTCAGCGGGTGCCCGGCGACCGACCCGTCAGACCTCTTCGACGCTGCTCGGCTCGCGCCGGGACAGGTCGATGCCGAGCTCCTCCGCCGCACGGAACACGTCCTCGTCCGTGTCCCGCATCTCGATGGACATGCCGTCCGAGGACAGCACCTCCACGTTGAGGCAGAGCGACTGCATTTCCTTGATGAGCACCTTGAAGGACTCGGGGATGCCGGGCTCGGGGATGTTCTCGCCCTTGACGATGGCCTCGTAGACCTTCACGCGGCCGGTGACGTCGTCGGACTTGATCGTCAGGAGCTCCTGGAGCGCGTAGGCGGCGCCGTACGCCTCCAGCGCCCACACCTCCATCTCGCCGAAGCGCTGACCACCGAACTGCGCCTTACCGCCCAGCGGCTGCTGGGTGATCATGGAGTACGGGCCGGTCGAGCGCGCGTGCAGCTTGTCGTCGACCAGGTGGTGCAGCTTGAGGATGTACATGTACCCGACCGAGATCGGGTCCGGGAACGGCTCGCCCGAGCGGCCGTCGAACAGCCTCGCCTTGCCGGTGGACTTCACCATCCGCTCGCCGTCGCGGTTCGGGACGGTGTGCTCGAGCAGGCCGGTCAGCTCGTCCTCGCGGGCACCGTCGAAGACCGGGGTCGCCACGTTGGTACGCGGGTCGACCTGGTCGGCGCCGATGACCTGGAGGCGCTGGGCCCACTCCTCGCCGAGCGAGGAGACGTCCCAGCCCTGGCTGGCGAGCCAGCCGAGGTGGATCTCCAGGACCTGCCCCGGGTTCATGCGGGACGGGACACCCAGCGGGTTGAGGATGATGTCGACCGGGGTGCCGTCCTCCAGGAACGGCATGTCCTCGATCGGCAGGATCTTCGAGATGACGCCCTTGTTGCCGTGGCGGCCGGCCAGCTTGTCGCCGTCCGTGATCTTGCGCTTCTGCGCCACGTACACGCGGACCAGCTGGTTGACGCCGGGCGGCAGCTCGTCGCCCTCCTCGCGGTCGAAGACGCGCACGCCGATGACCTTGCCGGTCTCGCCGTGCGGCACCTTCAGCGAGGTGTCGCGGACCTCGCGCGCCTTCTCGCCGAAGATCGCGCGCAGCAGCCGCTCCTCGGGCGTCAGCTCGGTCTCGCCCTTCGGGGTGACCTTGCCGACGAGGATGTCGGTGTCGCGGACCTCGGCGCCGATGCGGATGATGCCGCGCTCGTCCAGGTCGGCCAGGACCTCCTCGGAGACATTGGGGATGTCCCGGGTGATCTCCTCGGGGCCGAGCTTGGTGTCGCGGGCGTCGACCTCGTGCTCCTCGATGTGGATCGAGGAGAGGACGTCGTCCTGCACCAGGCGCTGGCTGAGGATGATCGCGTCCTCGTAGTTGTGGCCCTCCCACGGCATGAACGCGACGAGCAGGTTCTTGCCGAGCGCCATCTCGCCCTTGTCCGTGGCCGGACCGTCGGCGAGCACCTGGCCCTCGATGACCCGGTCGCCCTCGGAGACGACGACCTTCTGGTTGACCGAGGTGCCCTGGTTGGAGCGGAAGAACTTGGCGATGCGGTACGTGGTGTACGTGCCGTCGTCGTTGGTGACGGTGATGTAGTCCGCGGAGACCTCCTGGACCACACCCGCCTTCTCCGCCTTGATGACGTCACCGGCGTCGACCGCGCAGCGGTACTCCATGCCGGTGCCGACGAGCGGCGCCTCCGACGTGATCAGCGGCACGGCCTGGCGCATCATGTTCGCGCCCATGAGGGCGCGGTTGGCGTCGTCGTGCTCCAGGAACGGGATCATGGCCGTCGCGACCGACACCATCTGGCGCGGCGAGACGTCCATGTAGTCCACGTCCTCGCCGGGGACGTAGTCGACCTCGCCGCCGCGGCGGCGGACCAGGACGCGGGTCTCCTCGAACCGCAGCTCGTCCGTCAGCGGGGCGTTGGCCTGGGCGATGACGAAGCGGTCCTCCTCGTCGGCCGTCAGGTAGTCGACCTCGTCGGTGACGACACCGTCGGTGACCCGGCGGTACGGCGTCTCGACGAAACCGAACGCGTTGACGCGGCCGTAGGAGGCGAGCGAGCCGATCAGGCCGATGTTCGGGCCTTCCGGGGTCTCGATCGGGCACATGCGTCCGTAGTGGGACGGGTGCACGTCACGGACCTCGAAGCCGGCGCGCTCACGGGAGAGGCCGCCGGGGCCCAGCGCCGACAGGCGGCGCTTGTGGGTCAGGCCCGAGAGCGGGTTGTTCTGGTCCATGAACTGCGACAGCTGGCTGGTGCCGAAGAACTCCTTGATGGAGGCGACGACCGGCCGGATGTTGATCAGCGTCTGCGGCGTGATCGCCTCGACGTCCTGCGTCGTCATGCGCTCGCGCACGACGCGCTCCATCCTCGCCAGGCCCGTGCGGACCTGGTTCTGGATGAGCTCGCCGACGTTGCGCAGGCGGCGGTTGCCGAAGTGGTCGATGTCGTCGGTCTCGACGACGATCTCCGTGCCACTGGAGCTGACCGTCTCGGTCTCGCCCGCGTGCAGCTTGACCAGGTACTTGATGGTCGCGATGACGTCGTCGGTGGTGAGCACGCCGGCCTCGAGCGGCTCGTCGGCACCGAGCTTCTTGTTGACCTTGTAGCGGCCGACCTTCGCGAGGTCGTAGCGCTTCGGGTTGAAGTACAGGTTCTCCAGCAGCGTCTGCGCGGCCTCGCGCGTGGGCGGCTCGCCCGGACGCAGCTTGCGGTAGATGTCGAGCAGCGCGTCGTCCTGGCCCTGGGTGTGGTCCTTCTCCAGGGTGGCGCGCATGGACTCGTACTCGCCGAACTCCTCGAGGATCTGCTCGGTCGTCCAGCCGAGCGCCTTGAGCAGGACGGTCACGGACTGCTTGCGCTTGCGGTCGATGCGGACACCGACCATGTCGCGCTTGTCGATCTCCATCTCCAGCCAGGCACCCCGGGACGGGATGATCTTGGCGGAGTAGATGTCCTTGTCGGACGTCTTGTCGATGGAGGAGTCGAAGTACACACCGGGCGAGCGCACGAGCTGGGACACCACGACACGCTCGGTGCCGTTGATGACGAAGGTGCCCTTGTTGGTCATGAGCGGGAAGTCGCCCATGAAGACCGTCTGCGACTTGATCTCGCCGGTCTCGTTGTTCGTGAACTCGGCCGTGACGAAGAGCGGAGCCGCGTACGTGAAGTCGCGCTCCTTGCACTCGTCGATGGAGTTCTTCGGGGGCTCGAAACGGTGGTCGCGGAACGTCAGCGACATCGACCCGGAGAAGTCCTCGATCGGGGAGATCTCTTCGAAGATCTCCTCGAGACCGGACTTCCTGGGGACGTCCTGCCCGTTGTCGAGAGCCGCCTCGACGCGAGCCTTCCACGCGGCGTTGCCGAGCAGCCAGTCGAAGCTCTCGGTCTGGAGCGCGAGAAGGTTGGGAACCTCGAGAGGCTCCTTGATCTTTGCGAAGGAGATGCGCAGCGGGGCGGTGCTTGCGGCGTTGTTCGTATTCGTGGTCGAGGCGTTGCGCGAGGCGGCCAAGAGGGGGTCCTTCCGAGGGCTCGGACTCACTACGCGCGTACCGTTCCCCCGTAGCGCGCGGTGAAGGAAAGCCCTGGTCAGGGCGATCGATCACCGATGCTCGTACGAGAGGGTGCCCCTGGTGACGGGCAGGGAGCAGCTAACAGGCAGCGCAAAGGGACAGTGTAGCCACTTGGCACACTGATGTCCAGAGCGGGTTTTGGGAGACCCTCGTTGTCCTCAACACCCTCGCTGCTACTGCCCTGCTCCTACCGGCCTGCACAACGACCCTGGCCGGTCGCAACCGCCGCAGAGCCCGGCGCCGAAGCGCCATCCCGTTACTTCCCACATCGCGGCCGATCCATGCCTCGGAACCGGATCGACTGTGACGACGCGTCCTGAGAATTGCGCGCTGCGTGCCGTACGTCAAGGCCCCCGCCTCCCCGGGCCCCGCCCGCGGATCGCCGCCCTGCCCGCGGAAGACGCGAGGATGATCACGATAGTGCCAGGCCGGGGAAAGACAAGGAGCCCCTCGCGGGAACGGCGAAGGGCGACCACCCGGATGGGTGATCGCCCTTCGCGTCAACGCTGTGCGCGGCCGTCAGCCGCGCGGCGTTCCCGGCGCCGTGAGGCGCCTGGAATCACTTGACCTCGACGGAGGCGCCGGCGCCCTTGAGGGACTCGGCGGCCTTGTCGGCGGCGTCCTTGGCGACCTTCTCGAGGACGGGCTTCGGGGCGCCGTCCACGAGGTCCTTGGCCTCCTTGAGGCCGAGCGAGGTGAGCTCGCGCACGACCTTGATGACCTGGATCTTCTTGTCGCCGGCGCCCGTGAGGATGACGTCGAACTCGTCCTGCTCGGCAGCGGCCTCGGCAGGAGCGGCGGCAGCGCCACCGCCGGCGGCGACGGCGACCGGCGCGGCGGCCGTGACGTCGAACTTCTCCTCGAAGGCCTTCACGAAGTCCGAGAGCTCCATGAGGGACATCTCTTCGAACTGCGCGAGCAGGTCGTCCTGGCTGAGCTTCGCCATGATGGCGGTCCTTCCACTAAATCGGCTGGTGCCGGGTGTACATGTCGGCGGGTACGCGACCCGCAGCGGCCTTGCGGCCAGAACGCCGAGTTACTCGGCACCGCCCTGCTCGTCGGCCTTCTTGGCACGAAGCGCCTCCGCGGTGCGGACGAACTTCGAGGGGAGCGCCTGGAAGAGCGCGGCAGCCTGGGAGGGCTTGGCCTTCATGGCGCCCGCCAGCTTGGCGAGCAGAACCTCGCGGGACTCGAGGTCCGCGAGCTTCTTGAACTCGTCGGCGGACATCGCCTTGCCGTCAAGGACTCCGCCCTTGATGACGAGGTTCGGGTTCTCCTTGGAGAAGTCACGAAGACCCTTCGCCGACTCCACCGGGTCACCGGTGACGAAGGCCACAGCCGTCGGACCCGTGAACAGGTCGTCGAGCGTGTCGATCCCGGCCTCGTTGGCCGCGATCTTGGTCAGCGTGTTCTTCACCACGGCGTACTGGGTGTTCCCACCGAGCGAACGGCGCAGATCCTTGAGCTGCGCCACGGTGAGACCCCGGTACTCGGTCAGCACAGCGGCGCTCGAGCTGCGGAACTGCTCCGTCAGCTCGGCCACCGCGGCGGCCTTGTCGGGCCTTGCCATGAGCGTCGGCCTCCTTCCGGGTGATGAGGACCGCTCTCGGAAGGGGCTGAACAAAACGAAACGCCCCGGCGCAGGCGCACGGGGCGTAGCTCGACCGGAACGGCGTTGGCCGCCGCACGGGAACTGTCCACTGTCACCTGCGCGGGTCGTCCGCAGCTAAGCGGATCCTTCGGCCTCCGTGCCCTCTCACGAGTGCACGGCGACAACCAGCGGTCTTTGGCTTCAGGTGGAGGTTACGCGAGCGGGGGCCGCCCGGGCAAATCCGCTAGCGCGAGGCAGCGGGCGGCACGGTGAAGTCGTGCCCGCTGATCGCATACGAGGCCGACGCGACCGAGTCCCCGTCTCCCTGGACGGCCTCGATGTCCTTCGTCGTCATCGTCTGCGCCGCGCCGGGCGGGCTGACGTGCACCGGCTTCGCCCGGTACGCGGAGTAGTGGATGCTGTCCGTCGTGATGAACCTGGTCAGGTCCATCGTCAGATCCAGCCTGACCGGCCGGCCCGCCCGCGGGCCGGTCCGCGCCACCCACACGTCGATCGTCTCGGTCCGCAGATCCGACCGGCCGAGGACGCTCGCCAGCGCCTTGGTCCTGGCCGCCGCGGCTCCGTGCATCGCCGCCGCTGCCTTCGCCACGTCATCGGCCTTCACGTCCGCCTGGTAGTGGTCGGCCACCACCCCGTCCGCGTTCTCCGCGCCCATGCTCCTGACCTGCTGGGCGACGCCCATGATCGCCAGCTGCGTCGCCGGGCCCTCCGTGATGCCGACGAGCCCGGGGCCGAGCAGGCCCTCCCCCGGGTCGGTCTGCTCGGGGAGCATGGGGTACGCCGGATCGGTTGTGGACGTGGGTTCGGCGACGAAGTCCGCCGGGCCTGCCTTCACCCACCGCTTGCCGCCGGTCGCCGCGGCGAACCGTGAGCCCAGGTCCAGGTACGTCGATGTGCCGGCTTGCAGCACCCGGTACGTCGAGGTCAGGCCCTCCGTGCCGGAGGCGATGTCCGGGGACGCGAGGGACAGGCTCGCCGCCGTCCGGCCCACCGTCCCGGAGGCGTGGGCGGCGTGGCCCGCCTTGTTCTGGTTGCCGGCGATGCCCGACTCCATCGTCGCGGTGAACCTCGCCGAGCCGTCGGGCCCCAACGCGTGCAGCGCCTTCGCCACCGCGGCCCTCGGCGTCAGGGCCTTCTTCGCCTCCCCCGCGGTGGACATGGCGCCGCCTTTCGCGGTGCCTTTGCCTGTGCCGCCGCCACAGCCCGCCGCCCCGAGGGCCAATGCGACCGCCACCGTCACCGCGAGTCTTCGCCGCCTCCGTGTGACGGCGTTCGTGCCACCCATTCCCATGCCCCACCCCTGTGCTTCGTCGCCCGGCTCCTTGAACGCCCCGCCTGGCAGCCGGGCGGAGCCGGAGAGGACGCGCACGACCGGCGGACCGGCCGCCGGGGCCGGTCCGCCGGGGATGACGAGGGACTACTGGGCGGAGCCCTGGGCCTGCGCCTGCTTCATCGCGGCCATCGCGTCGGTCGTCTTGCTCGCCGGCGGCACCTGGATCTCGGGCGCCTCGTCCGAGTAGTCCGAGTAGTGCATGTCGACGGTCATGGCGCCCGCCGTGACCTGCATGGCCATCTTGGCCCTGACCGGGTAGTCCTGCTGGTTGACCCAGAGGTCGATGTGCTCCGAGGTCAGGCCCTGCTTCTTGAGCTGCGCGGCGATCTGCTCGGACTCCGCGGCGCTCAGCCCCGCGGCCTTCGACGCGTTCGCCGTGATGTCGGCAAGCGTCAGCGAGGCCTCGTAATGGTGGGCCTTCACACCGTCGACCTGCTGGGTACCCGCGTCCTTGATGTGCGGCGACTTGAGCAGCAGGCCCAGCTGCTGCGCCGGGTTCTGGCTGCGGTTCAGGCTCCCGGACAGGAGGTCGGCCTGCGACTTGTCGCCGGTCATCTCGGCGAGATCGGACAGGTCGTACTTCAGCCACGGCTTGTCGCCCAGCGCCTTGGCGGTGAGCTGCCCCATGTTCATGTACATGGTGGTTCCCGACATGATCTCGTGCATCTTCAGGCTGTCGCCCGGCGCGGTGGGGCTCTTCATCGCCATCGTCAGGTCCAGCGCCGTCGGGTTCCACCCGACCACGCCATTCGCCTCGACGCTTGCGCCGGCGCCCTGCGTGCCCGCCGTGCCCTCGGGCACAGGAACCGACATCGTCATGCGGACCTTCGCGGACTTCGCCCCCGACGTCTTCTTGTAGACGGCCTGCACAGCCGCGGCCGCGTCGCCGGAGCTCTGCTGCGACGCCTTCGCCCCGGCCCCCGCCGCGTCCTTGCCGCCCCCGTCGTCGCTCTGGCAGCCCGCCACTCCCACGACGACCGCCAGCGCCGCCGTCACCGCGAGCGCGCCCCGTCTGCCGATCGATGCAGTCATGCTTTTCCCCACCCCAGTGTCTTCTGTTGGTCAAGCCCCGCCCAACTGGCGGGAGACACAAGGAGAATACGCCCGCCCACTGACACTCCCGCCATGGATTCGAGGCCCATGGCGCACACAGCGCACATAAAGGAACGCCACAGGCCCCGCACACCGGTCGGTGCGAGGGGCCTGTGGCGCAAAAGAACAACCGCGTGGCCGAAACCCGCGGATGCGGGACGTCAGACGACGGCCGGGTCCTCTTCGAGGAGGTTCCGGGTGCGGTTGGCGTCCAGCGGGATGCCGGGGCTCATCGTCGTCGCCAGCGTGGCCGTCTTGATGTAGCGGCCCTTGGCGGCGGACGGCTTGAGGCGGTTGATCTCCTCGAGCGCCGCGGCGTAGTTCTCCACCAGCTTCGTCTCGTCGAACGAGATCTTGCCGATGATGAAGTGGAGGTTCGCGTGCTTGTCGACGCGGAACTCGATCTTGCCGCCCTTGATGTCCGTCACGGCCTTCGTGACGTCCGGGGTGACCGTTCCCGTCTTGGGGTTCGGCATCAGACCACGGGGGCCGAGGACGCGGCCGAGGCGGCCGACCTTGCCCATGAGGTCCGGGGTGGCGACGACGGCGTCGAAGTCGAGGCGGCCCTTGGACACCTCGTCGATGAGGTCGTCGGAGCCGACGATGTCGGCGCCCGCGGCACGCGCGGCCTCGGCACGGTCACCGGTCGCGAAGACCAGGACCCGGGCGGTCTTGCCGGTGCCGTGCGGAAGGTTCACGGTGCCGCGGACCATCTGGTCAGCCTTGCGCGGGTCGACGCCCAGACGCATGGCGACCTCGACGGTGCCGTCGAACTTCGCGGTGCTGATGTCCTTGGCGAGACGGACGGCCTCCAGGGGCGCGTACGCGCGCTCCCTGTCGATCTTGGCGTCCGCGGCGCGGAGGGCCTTGCTGCGCTTCACTTCTACTCCTGATGGTTCAAGCGGGTGCGGAGGTCGTGGTCCGGGCCGCGCATGGCCCTGCCACTACGGCCGGGCTTCAGCCCTCGACCGTGATGCCCATCGAACGGGCGGTGCCGGCGATGATCTTCTCGGCGGCCTCGATGTCGTTCGCGTTGAGGTCGGGCATCTTGGTGTTCGCGATGTCCCGCACCTGGTCGCGCGTGAGCTTGGCGACCTTCTTGACGTGCGGCTCGCCGGAGCCCTTCTCCACGCCCGCGGCCTTGAGGATCAGCTTCGCGGCCGGCGGCGTCTTGGTGATGAAGGTGAAGGAGCGGTCCTCGTAGACCGTGATCTCCACCGGCACGACCATGCCGCGCTGCGACTCGGTCGCGGCGTTGTAGGCCTTGCAGAACTCCATGATGTTGACGCCGTGCTGACCCAGCGCGGGGCCGACCGGCGGTGCCGGGTTGGCCGCGCCGGCCTGGATCTGGAGCTTGATCAGCCCCGTGACCTTCTTCTTCTTGGGAGGCATGTGTTTCTCTCCGGGTCCTGATGAGAGGTGATCAGCCTCCACCGGTCATCCGGTTGGAGGCATACCGCACAACGATAACGGGTAAGGATGCGCGGCCAAAAACCGACAGGTCAGGGGCCCCGTACGGGCGCCCCTGACCTGGTCGGAAGCTACTCGCGCGCGCCGCGAGGGCGCCGCGCGTCAGTTCTTCTGGATCTGGTCGAAGCTGAGCTCGACCGGGGTCTCCCGGCCGAAGATCTCCACCAGGCCCTTGACCTTGCGGGAGTCGGCGCTGATCTCGTTGATCGTCGCCTGGAGAGTCGCGAAGGGGCCGTCGGTGACGGTGACCGAGTCGCCCACCTCGAAGTCCAGCACCTGGACCTCGACCTTGCGGGCGGGAACGGGCTTGCCCTCGGCCTCCGCGGCCTCGCGGGCCGCCTTCTCCTCGGCCTCGGGGGCGAGCATCTTGACGATCTCGTCGAGCGTCAGCGGGTACGGGTCGTACGCGTTGCCCACGAAGCCGGTGACGCCGGGGGTGTTGCGCACGACGCCCCAGGACTCGTTCGTCAGGTCCATGCGGACGAGCACGTAGCCGGGCAGCTTGTTCTGCCGGACGTTCTTGCGCTCGCCGTTCTTGATCTGGACGATCTCTTCCTCGGGGACCTCGGCCTGGTAGATGAACTCCTCGACGTTGAGCGAGACGGCGCGCTGCTCCAGGTTGGCCTTGACGCGCTTCTCGTAGCCCGCGTAGGTGTGGATCACGTACCACTCGCCGGGGAGTCCGCGCAGCTCGTCACGGAGGGCGGCGACCGGGTCGACAGGGGCTTCCTCGGCGGCCGGCTCCTCGACAGCTTCCTCGGCAGCCTCATCGCCGTCGGCCTGGCCTTCGCCGGTGGCCTCGGAGGCCTGCTCGGCGTCGGCGTCCGTTGCGTCCGTACCGTCCGTTGCGTCCGCGGTGTCGGAGAACGCGGTCTCCTCGGGCTTCTCGTCCGCGGCCTCGTCCCCCGCCGCAGAGGCGTCCGCCGCCTCGACGGTGGTCGCTTCCGCCTGGTCTGGCTCGACAGCGTCCGCCGCCGCGGCGACGTCGGCCTCGTCCGCAGCGGATGCGGACTCGGCCGATTCGCGGGCGTCGTTCAGGTTCGGGTCAGACACGGTGACTGCTTCTTCCTGGCTCTAAGGGACGGAACACCCATAAGGGACCGCCCCTGTCGGGCGCCCCCCGGGATCAACCGAAGACGTACTTCATGACTTGGCTGAAGCCATAGTCAATCACGGCCACAAAACCGATCATGATGACGACGAAGACAATCACCACGGTGGTGTACGTCGACAGCTGGTTGCGAGTCGGCCAGACGACCTTGCGCAGCTCGGCGACGACCTGCCGGTAGAAGAGGGCGAGACGGCCCAGAGGGCCCTTCTTCCCGCGCTTCCCGCCCTTGCGGGGCTTCTTCTCCTGCGCCTCAGGCGACTCGTCGTCCGCATCAGGCTTGTCGATGGAGCCCACGGCGTCCGTCACGCTCTCTCACCTGATTCCCGGTCGTGGCCGTGCCGCGCCCGGGGGAGCCGCACGGCGGTGCATCGAATGTACGTACATGCGCACACATCCTGGCGGTGTGTGTAGCAGGGCCGGAGGGACTTGAACCCCCAACCGCTGGTTTTGGAGACCAGTGCTCTACCAATTGAGCTACGACCCTTTGCTGCCCGCCCCAACCTACCCCATCCGGCCGACGCGCAGGGTGCACGCGAGTGGACGCGACGGACGAGGACCGACGACGAGTGAGTGTACGTGGTCACCGGCCGCGCGTCGAACAGCCGCAGCCCGGGCCGCCGTCACGGCGCCCGGGAAAGACGCACGCGCGTGCGCCCGCTCGCACTACCGACCGCCGCCGCCCGGCCCGGTTCGCGGAGGCGGCGGGACACCCGGGCGTCACGCAGAGCGACGGACATGGCGCCTTGCGTCATCGGACGTGCACGTTCCGGTCGCACTCGGACACCATGCGTCGCCGCTGCGTGACCGGTTGTTCACTCTTTGAAACCCGCGTGCCGCCGGGGTTTCCGGTCTGGAACCATGGGCCGCATGAGCGCTGCATCCCCTTCCGCCGAGCGCCGGGTGTCCGCGCGCGTCGGCGCGATCTCCGAGTCCGCCACCCTCGCCGTCGACGCCAAGGCCAAGGCCCTCAAGGCCGCCGGCCGGCCGGTGATCGGGTTCGGCGCGGGCGAGCCCGACTTCCCCACGCCCGGCTACATCGTCGAGGCCGCCGCCGAGGCCTGCCGCAACCCCAAGTTCCACCGCTACACGCCGGCCGGCGGCCTGCCCGAGCTCAAGTCCGCCATCGCCGCCAAGACCCTGCGTGACTCCGGTTACGAGGTCGAGCCCGCGCAGGTCCTCGTCACCAACGGCGGCAAGCAGGCCATCTACGAGTCGTTCGCCGCGATCCTCGACCCGGGCGACGAGGTCATCGTGCCGGCCCCGTACTGGACCACATACCCCGAGTCGATCCGGCTCGCGGGCGGCGTCCCCGTCCCCGTCGTCGCCGACGAGACGACCGGCTACCGGGTGTCCGTCGAGCAGCTTGAGGCCGCGCGCACCGAGCGCACGAAGGTCCTGCTGTTCGTCTCGCCGTCCAACCCGACCGGCGCCGTCTACAGCAGGCAGGACACGGAGGCCATCGGCCGCTGGGCCGTCGAGCACGGCCTGTGGGTGCTGACCGACGAGATCTACGAGCACCTCGTCTACGGCGACGCCGCCTTCACCTCGCTCCCCGTCGTGGTGCCCGAGCTGCGCGACAAGTGCGTCGTCGTCAACGGCGTCGCCAAGACGTACGCGATGACGGGCTGGCGCGTGGGGTGGGCCATCGGCCCGAAGGACGTCATCAAGGCGGCGGCCAACCTGCAGTCGCACGCCACGTCGAACGTGGCCAACGTCTCGCAGGCCGCCGCGCTCGCGGCCGTCTCGGGCGACCTGTCCGCCGTGGCCGAGATGCGCGAGGCCTTCGACCGGCGCCGCAAGACCATCGTGCGGATGCTCAACGAGATCGACGGCGTGGTCTGCCCCGAGCCCGAGGGCGCGTTCTACGCGTACCCGTCGGTGAAGGCGCTGCTCGGCAAGGAGATCCGCGGCTCGCGTCCCGAGTCGTCGGTGGAGCTCGCCGCGCTGATCCTCGACGAGGTCGAGGTGGCCGTGGTGCCGGGCGAGGCCTTCGGCACCCCCGGCTACCTGCGGCTCTCGTACGCGCTCGGCGACGAGGACCTGGTGGAGGGCGTGGCCAGGATCCAGAAGCTGCTGGCCGAGGCGCACGACTGAGCGCGCAGCGCGACCGCACGTGAACGGGGTCCCGGC
Source organism: Streptomyces sp. NRRL F-5126 (assembly GCF_000721265.1). GTDB lineage: Bacteria > Actinomycetota > Actinomycetes > Streptomycetales > Streptomycetaceae > Streptomyces. The sequence goes on from NZ_JOFZ01000006.1 coordinate 584,951, forward strand.
CGGAGGCGGCCGGGACCCCGTTCTTCCGTTCGGAGGGCGACGGATCATGCCATCGGGCTGTGGGGACACGCCGGGATGCGGCAGGATCTTGGGATGTTGAGCACGACCACCACCGGCACCGGCGAGGCCGCGGGGCGCCCCCCGCGCGACCTCAGGCTGCTGCCCAAGGCCCATCTGCACCTGCACTTCACGGGATCGATGCGGTCCGCGACCCTTCTCGAACTCGCCGGCAAGTACGGCGTCCACCTCCCCGAGGCGCTGACGAGCGGCGAGCCGCCGAAGCTCAGCGCGACGGACGAGCGCGGCTGGTTCCGCTTCCAGCGGCTCTACGACATCGCCAGATCGTGTCTGCGGGAGCCCGACGACATCAGGCGGCTGGTGCGCGAGGCCGCCGAGGAGGACGTGCGGGACGGCTCGCGCTGGCTGGAGATCCAGGTCGACCCCACCTCGTACGCGCCGCACCTCGGCGGCCTGATCCCCGCCCTGGAGATCATCCTGGACGCCGTGGAGTCGGCGTCGCGCGAGACGGGGCTCGGGCTGCGGGTGCTCGTCGCGGCCAACCGGATGAAGCATCCGCTCGACGCGCGCACGCTGGCGCGGCTCGCGGTGCGCTACGCGGACCGCGGCGTGGTGGGCTTCGGCCTGTCGAACGACGAACGGCGCGGCATGGCGCGCGACTTCGACCGCGCGTTCGCGATCGCACGGGACGGCGGCCTGCTGTCGGCGCCGCACGGCGGCGAGTTGACGGGCGCCTCGTCGGTGCGTGACTGCCTGGACGACCTGCGGGCGGCCAGGATCGGGCACGGCGTGCGGGCCGCCGAGGACCCGCGGCTGCTGGGGCGGCTCGCCGAGACGGGCGTGACCTGCGAGGTCTGCCCGGCCTCCAACGTGGCGCTCGGCGTGTACGCCAAGCCGGAGGACGTACCGCTGCGGACACTGTTCGACGCGGGCGTGCCGATGGCGCTGGGCGCGGACGACCCGCTGCTGTTCGGCGCGCGGCTGGCCGCGCAGTACGAACTGGCCCGTACGCACCACGGCTTCACGGACGAGGAGCTCGCCGAGCTGGCGCGCCAGTCGATCCGCGCGTCGGCGGCACCCGAGGGCGTCAGGGCGGAGCTGCTGTCCGGCGTGGACGGCTGGCTGGCGAGCTGACGACCGCTGCGCTCAGAGCTGCACGCCCACCATGACGGGCTCGTTGACGAGGACGATCCCGAAGGCGTCGCGCACGCCCGCGACGACCTCGCGGGCGAGGGCGAGCAGGTCCTCCGTGGTGGCGTCGCCCCGATTGGTGAGGGCCAGGGTGTGCTTGGTGGAGATGCGCGCCGGGCCCGTGCCGTAGCCCTTCGTGAAGCCGGCCCTGTCGATGAGCCACGCGGCGGACGTCTTCACGAGGCCCTCGCCCTCCGGGTACGCGGGCGGCGTGACGTCGTCGCCGAGGCGCGCGCGTACGCGCCCGAGGAAGTCCTCGTAGCGTGCCGCGTCGAGGAGCGGGTTGGTGAAGAACGAGCCGGCCGACCAGGTGTCGTGGTCGTCGGCGTCGAGGACCATGCCCTTGCCGGAGCGGAGCCGCAGCACGGTGTCGCGCGCGTCGCGCAGCGGCACCCGCGCCCCGGGCTCGACGCCGAGAACGCGCGCGGTCTCCGCGTACTTGATCGGCCCCGAGAGCCCGCCCGCGTCGTCCAGCGCGAATCGGACGCGGAGCACGACGTAACGCTCGGGGTGCAGCTTGAAGACGCTGGAGCGGTACGAGAACAGGCAGTCGGCGCCGGAGAGCGTGACGAGCTCCCGCAGGGTCCGGTCGTAGGCGACGACCTCCGTGATGACGGAGGAGACCTCCTGGCCGTAGGCGCCGACGTTCTGGATGGGCGTCGCGCCGACGGAGCCCGGGATGCCGGCGAGGCACTCGATCCCGGCGAGCCCGGCATCGACGCTGCGGGCAACCAGGTCGGCCCAGACCTCGCCCGCGGCGGCATCGATCACGGTGCCCTCGTGGCGGATGCCGCGGGTGGCGACGCGCAGGGCGGTGCCGTCGAAGCCCTTGTCCCCGACGACCAGGTTGCTGCCGCCGCCCACGACGAGGAGCGGGGTGCCCTCGTCGTCGGCGCGCCGCGTCTCCTCGACGACGAGGTCGTCGGTGTCCGCGACGACGAGCCGCCTGGCCGGGCCCCCGAGCCTGAGGGTGGTGAGGGGGGCGAGGGGGGTTCCGTAGTGTTCCTGCACCCGGCAAGGCTAACGGTCACGGGCGCGGGCCCGGCGACGGGCGCGACGCGCGGGCGGGCCGCCCGACGCGCCGCCGGGCCGCGCTCGCACCACACCCCGATGTACGCGGGTGGGACGGGCCGCGGCGGCCCCGCCCCGTCTTCGCCGCATCCGCCGGGCGTTCAGCCGGGCCGCGCCCCGGCGGCCACCACACACGGCCGGACGCCGGGCCGTTCGACACGGTGCGCCCGTCCGTCCAACGCCTCCGCACTGCCCCGCTCGGGCCGCTCTCGCGCCGCACCCCGATGTACGCGCGTGGCGGCCGAGCCCCACGTTCAGCGCATCCGCCGGGCGTTCCGCCGGGACAGGCCGTGCCGCCGGGGACCGGACAGCGAAGCCGCGGGGAGTACGGGACCGACGGGAGGGCCGACCCGCTGAAGGCGGAGCGTCGACGGGATCACGCTGCCCGACGCGCCAGACCGGGGCCGGCTCTCCCCGCGCCGGGAGGCCCGGCCCAGGGTCCACGCGGTGGCCACCGCGTGCCGCCGCGGCACGCGGCCCAGTGGCCGGCCGGCTCGGCGGCACGCTCCGGGACGTCCCGCGTCCCCCGCATGATCCGCCCGTCCGCCCGCGCGGCGCCCCCGCACCACCGGCGCCGCCGGTGACGCCGCCGCCACGATCCCCGCCCCGAGCCACAGCGCGGGCTGCGTGCCGTCCACGAACGACCGCGCGCTCCCGTACCCGCCACGCGCGGCGAACACCGCGCCGAGCGTCACCACGCCGAGCGCACCGCCGAGGACGCGCAGCACGTTGTTCGTGCCCGGCCGGGCACGCGATACGTCCTGCTCAGCCGAGGCGTACCACCGCACGCGCCAGGCCCAGCACCTTCTGCCCGCCGCTCGTCGCCGTGATGTCGACCCTGACCTGGCCGTCCGCCAGCTTCTCCGCGACCTTGGCGGAGACCTCGACCACCGCTCCCCTGCCGTCGTTCGGGACGACGACGGGCTTCGTGAAGCGGACGCCGTACTCGACGACGGCCCCCGGGTCGCCCGTCCAGTCCGTCACGACGCGAATCGCCTCCGCCATGGTGAACATGCCGTGCGCGATGACGTCCGGCAGCCCAACCTCCGTGGCAAACCGCTCGTTCCAGTGAATGGGGTTGAAGTCGCCTGACGCCCCCGCATATCGCACAAGCGTGTCGCGGGTGACGGGGAAGGTGCCCGCCGGCAGTTCCGTACCGACCTCGACCTCGTCGTAACCGATCTTCGCCGTCATGCCCTCACGCCTCCGCCGCGCCGTCGTCGGCGGCACGCGCCACCAGCTTCATCCACGCCGTCGCGACCCGCTCGCCCGACGCGTCGTGCACATCGCCGCGCAGGTCGACGAAGTCGCTGCCCGCGCGAGTGGTGGCGGCCTCGATCGTGGACGTGACGGTCAGCCGGTCACCCGCCCGCACCGGCCGTACGTACGCGAACTTCTGGCTGCCGTGCACGACCCTGCTGAAGTCGAGTCCGAGCTCGGGGTCGGCGATCACCTCGCCCGCCGCCCGGTAGGTGATCGTGAACACGAACGTCGGAGGGGCGATCACGTCCGGGTGGCCGAGCGCCTTGGCCGCCTCGGGGTCCGTGTGCACAGCGGCGGTCTCACCGATCGCCTCCGCGAACTCGCGGATCTTCTCCCGGCCGACCTCGTACGGCGCGGTGGGCGGAAAGCTCCGTCCCACGAAGGACTGGTCGAGCGCCATGAACCGCCGCTCCCTCCTGGTGTCTTCACCTTGTTGTCAACGTCTTGTCGTCAACGCCGTCGCCACCGTCCGCGGATCGGTGCGGACGCGGGCGAGTCGTGAACGCGAAGCGAGGCCGCCCCCTGGGTGCCGGGGGCGGCCTCGCGTTCGAGCCTTGGTCAGCGCGTCTCGCGATGCGCCGTGTGCGCCTTGCAGCGCGGGCAGTGCTTCTTCATCTCAAGACGGTCCGGGTTGTTACGCCGGTTCTTCTTGGTGATGTAGTTCCGCTCCTTGCACTCCACGCAGGCCAGCGTGATCTTCGGGCGGACGTCGGTGGCAGCCACGTGAGTGCTCCTTGACGAACGGATGGGATGAATCAGATGAAACGAATTTCATCAGGTTGTACGCAAAGAAGAGTAGCCGATCGGAGGACCGACCCCGCAATCGGCTACTGTCTGTAGCGGTGACCGGACTTGAACCGGTGACACAGCGATTATGAGCCGCTTGCTCTACCGACTGAGCTACACCGCTGCGATGCAGGCTCTCCCCGCCCGAGGGCGGGGATCACCAGACATCAGAGCCCCAATACGGAATCGAACCGTAGACCTTCTCCTTACCATGGAGACGCTCTACCGACTGAGCTATTGGGGCGAGCGATGAAGACATTACACGCTCGGTCGTCGTTCGCCCAAATCCGTTTCCACGCCGTCGCCGAGGCCTCCGCGCCCCCCACCGCCCCGCCGCCGCCACGGCCGTCGCACGGGCCACCGGACCCGCCCGTGACCCGCCGCAACCGCGCTGACCAGCGACGCACGGGCGCGCCCGCCGGTGCGCGGTCGGTGCGCGGTCGGTACGCCGCAGGGCTCGCGGTCGACAGCCGGCGCGGCCGACGGCTCCACCGGTACGACTAATGCGCTCCTCCGCGAAGCCGCCCCCGCACGGACCTACGCTCGGAACCCGCCGCGTGATCTTGAGCGCGGCCCCCGTACGTACGCGAGCAGGAGCACGATGCCCCCCAGCCGGCCGCAGCCGTCCGACGGCGACCCCGCCGGCGCAGCCGCGCTGGTCCTCACGTCCGCACGGCTCGCCGACGGCAGGATCGTCGACGTACGCCTGAACGGCGGCCGGATCGAGGCCGTCGGCACGGCGGGCAGCCTCGACGGCGGCGCCCCCATGGACATGGCGTGCGCCCGCGTCGACCTCGGCGGCTACCTGCTCATGCCCGCGCCCGTCGAGACGCACGCGCACGCCGACACGGCCCTGTCGGCGGACGGGCCGCCGCCCCGGTACACCGTCGAGGACGTGCGGCGGCGGGCCACGGAGGCCGTGCTCGTCCACCTCGGCCACGGGGTGACGGCCGTGCGCTCGCACGTGCGGGTCGGCGACGGGTTCGGATCGGCCCGGCTCGAAGCCCTGCTCCTGGCACGGCGTTCGCTGCGCGGCCTGTGCGATCTGACGACCGTCGCGGTGCCGCGGCTGCTGACCGGCGCGGCGGGCGCCGAAGGGCTGGCCGCGCTGCGCGACGCGATGGCGATGGGCGCGGACGCCGTGGGCGGCTGCCCCGACCTCGACCCCGACCCGGCGGCCTATGCGGAGGCGGTGCTCGGCCTCGCCTCCGAGTACGGCCGCCCCGTCGACCTCCACACGGACGGGAAGGACCCGGCACACCTGATCCGCCTCGCCGCCATGGCACGCGGCCTGCGGACCGGGGTGAGCGTCGGCCCGTGTGCCGGCCTCGCCCTGCTGCCGCCCGAGGCCGCGGCGCGGGCTGCGGAGGCGCTCGCCGCGGCCGGGGTCGGCGTCACGTGCCTGCCGCAGGGCGGCTGCGGCGACGCGACGATCAGGGCCTGCGCCCCCGTCCGCCTGCTCCGCGCGGCGGGCGTGCGGCTGGCGGCAGGCGGCGGAGCGCTGCGCGACGCGTCGAACCCGGTGGGGCGCGGGGATCCGCTGGAGGCCGCGTACCTGCTCGCGTCGCAGTGCGGGCTGCGGCCCGCGGAGGCCTTGGCGGCGGTCGGCTCGGCGGGGCGTGCGGCGCTCGGCCTGCCGGAGGTGCGGGTGGAGGCGGGCTTCCCGGCGGAGCTGCTCGCGGTGCGCGGGCACAGCCTGGCGGCGGTGCTCTCGCAGGCGTACAGCAGGATCGTCGTCCATCGCGGGCGGGTGGTGGCGCGCACGAGCGCGGTGCGGGAGTACTGCGACTCGGACAGCGAGGCGGGGGCGGCGCTGCCTCGGCAGGGCCGGCCGGGGTGACGGTTTTCCTGCGGCCGGCGGGAAGGGGCGTTCCGCGCGGCGTAACAGCGCCCGCCGAAGTACGGTCGTGACCATGCGCATTGTCATCGCAGGAGGACACGGTCAGATCGCGCTGCGGCTTGAGCGGTTGCTCGCCGCGCGCGGTGACGAGGTCGCGGGCATCATCCGCAAGCCTGAGCAGGCGGAGGACCTGCGTGCCGCGGGCGCCGAAGCGGTCGTGCTCGACCTGGAGTCGGCGCCGGTGGACGAGGTCGCCGGCGCCCTTGAGGGGGCCGACGGCGTGGTGTTCGCGGCCGGGGCCGGGCCCGGGTCCACCGTCGAGCGCAAGGAGACGGTGGACAAGGCGGCCGCGGTGCTCCTCGCGGACGCCGCGGAGCGCGCCGGCGTGCGCCGGTACGTGATCGTCTCGTCCATGGGCGCGGACGCCGGACGCGAGGGCGACGAGGTGTTCGACGCGTACCTGAGGGCGAAGGGCGCCGCGGACGACGCCGTACGGTCCAGGCCCGCGCTCGACTGGACGGTGCTGCGCCCCGGGATGCTGAAGAACGACGCCGGCACGGGCCTCGTCCGCCTGGAGGAGAAGACCGGGAGGGGGCCGGTGCCGCGCGACGACGTGGCGGCGGTGCTCGCCGAACTGCTGAGGACGCCGGGCGCGGCGGGCCGCACCGTCGAGCTGATCAGCGGCCCCACGCCGGTGGCGGACGCGGTGGCGGCGATCGCGGCGGGCCGCTGACGTACGGCAGCGGTGCGCCCGGGACGCACACGGCGCCCCGGGCACACCGCTCGGCCCGGATCTGTCACTGGTCACGAGGCCACTCGGTCACCAGAGCACTCGGCTCACCAGCCGACCGCGACCTCCAGCCACTTGGGGTCGGCGTGCGAGACGAACGACGACCGCCCGGCCACGTCGTCGTAGGGGAAGCCGTACGCGAGGTTGTTGATGGCGTGGTCGTGCCAGAACTTGGCGTAGTAGTTGGCCGGCCCGTCCTTGTAGAAGTTCGACGGCGTCGACCACTGGTCCTTGGGCAGCTGCGCCACATGCCGATTGAGCGCGGCGCACATGTCGGGGTTCGAGGCCAGTGACCCCGCGCAGCCCGTGATGTTCGACGTCGACTCGTTGACGCCGACCGACTGCGCGTAACTCGTGAAGTAGTCCGCGTACTTGCCGCCCGCCTGGAAGTCGGGCGAGCTGCCGGGCGCGGGGATGCGGTACGGCGCCTGGATGTCGGCGAGCCCCTGGAACTCGGTCGGCACCTCGCTCTTGAACTGCTGGAAGACCGCGTCCCTGTCCTGCTGGAAGAGGTCGTAGCCGTCCCCGACCTGGACGTCCGAGCCGTCGTTCGAGTGCAGCCTCATGGCGAGCGGCAGCGCCCAGCCGTCGACGCGGGTGGTGTTCCCGTTGAAGACGTCGTCCCCGACGGTGAACTCGATGAAGTCCTGGTACTTGCTGTCGGGCGAGCCGAGGTAGAAGTACATGCGCCCGGCGGAGTTCGCGGGCATGTCGACATAGGGCTGCTCGGCGATGGAGTGCTCCTGGCCGCCGAACTTCCAGTACACCTGGTCGTCAGGGTACTTACCGTTCGTGCGGTTGAGGATCTTGACGGTGAGGACGTTCTGCGCGGGCGGTATGGAACCGGTGTCGCCCCAGAAGGAGTCGGGCGGGTTCTCGGCCGCGGGGGCGGCCACGGGCGCGACGGCGGCGTGCGCCGACTGCGACCCGGCGGCGCCGGCCGCGCCGAGCATGCCGAACGCCAGCGCGAGCGCGGCGGCGAGCCGCACGGCGGTGCGGTGGTGGAAGCCTGTGAGAGCTGTGGGGGGCATGGAATTCCTCCCTGGCTGCGGAGAGGTACGACGCGGACGCTGCGGCCGCCCAGCCAGGTGGCGGCCTCGTCCGACCCGGAACGAACACGCCGACAGCGCGTCAGGAAGGCCGAGTGGGGTGGCGATCCCGCTACTGAGAGCGCTCTCAAAGCCTCGACGTCACGCATGTACTTGTCAAGGGATCGCACGGCAGAGTTCGGCGTGCCACCGACGTCATCCCACGAGGCGCTCGGGATCGAACACGGCACGGAAGTGGGGGAACCGCTCGGACCTGGGGTCCAGCAGATCGAGCAGGGTGACGAGTTGACGCTGGACCTCAAGAAGGCGCCCCACAGCGGGACCCGTGTCCGCGGCGAGCGCGTCCACGTCGGCCAGCAGCCGCTCGAACCAGCCGCGGAACGCCTCGTCCCCGTCCAGCCGGGCGCAGAACTCGGCGAACCCCAGGCAGCGGCGGTGCTTCGGCTCGCCGTCCTGGTGGACCATCAGTTCCCCGATCGCACGCTGCTCGGCCCGGAACAGGCGCAGTTCATTGCTGTCGGGCGTGACGCGGCTGAGCGCGTGGCCCACGTTCGAGATCTGCGCCATGACGCTGCGGTTCGTGCTGGAGCTGCCGAGGTCGAGGAACTGGACGTCCCGCCGGAGCATCTCCACCCACCCCAGGTATTCGGCCAGTACGAACACGGTGCTGCGGCGCGCGTACTCGGCCTCCCGCTCGCTGCCGAGCACGAGGAAGGACGTCAGGTATCCGGCGGCCCGGCCGTTCGACGCGGAGTCGATGGCGTACCCGTGCAGGATGTTGAACAAGCGCCCCTGGAAATCGAACGCGGCCCAGGCGAGGGAGGCCCCGTAGGAGTCCATGACATCGCGCTGCTCCATCGTGCGCAGCCGCTGCTGCTGCCAGTACCCGAGCACGGCCGTCGCGGTCGCACTGGCCAGCGCGACCCCGGCCGACACCCACGACACCACGTCCACAGCCGTTCCCCCTCAGAGCCGGTGCGGGTGAGCACAACGGCCCCCGCACCGCGTTTCCGCAGTTCGGGGGCCGTTTTTCGTGCGTGGCGGCACCAGGATTCGAACCTGGGAAGGCGAAGCCGGCGGATTTACAGTCCGCTCCCATTGGCCACTCGGGCATACCGCCATGGGTACTGCCGCGTTCGCGGCGCCCACCTGGATGGGGCCTCCGTCGCGACGTCGTAAACGATACCTGATGCCCGAGGGTGCTCCGCCACCGGATTGATCCGCGCTGCGGACGAGCGCGGGTGGCTAGGCTTGCGCGCGGCGGCCGGGCGTGCGCGGCCGTGACAGAGCAGCTGAGAACCGATACAAGGAGCCACAAGGACATGGCCGACTCCAGTTTCGACATCGTCTCGAAGGTCGAGCGGCAGGAGGTCGACAACGCCCTCAACCAGGCCGCCAAGGAGATCTCGCAGCGCTACGACTTCAAGAACGTGGGCGCCTCGATCAGCTGGTCGGGCGAGAAGATCGTCATGGAGGCGAACTCCGAGGAGAGGGTCAAGGCGATCCTCGACGTCTTCCAGTCGAAGCTCATCAAGCGGGGCATCTCGCTGAAGGCGCTGGACGCGGGCGAGCCGCAGCTCTCCGGCAAGGAGTACAAGATCTTCGCCTCCATCGAGGAGGGCATCTCGCAGGACAACGCCAAGAAGGTCGCGAAGATCATCCGCGACGAGGGCCCGAAGGGCGTCAAGGCGCAGGTGCAGGGAGACGAGCTGCGCGTCAGCTCCAAGAGCCGGGACGACCTCCAGAGCATCATCGCCCTGCTCAAGGGCAAGGACTTCGACTTCGCACTCCAGTACGTCAACTACCGCTGACACCGGCGGCGTCGCGTCGCGCCGGCCGAGGGTGCCGCGTCTGAAAACCGCCGGTCGCCGGCGCGGGTCCGGGCCAGACTCGGCACCTGAGGAAAGGAGCCGACATGACCACGACCGACATGACCACGACCCTGTACACGACGGTCGGCAGCCCCCTGGGTGAGCTGCTGCTCGTCGGCCGGTCGTCGCCGACCGCGCCCGGCGGCACGGCGCTCGTCTCGCTCTCGCTGCCGGGACAGAAGGGCGCGGCGGTCGTCGAGGACGGCTGGGTGCGGGACGAGGCGGCCTTCGCGGGGACCGCCCGGCAGCTGACGGCGTACTTCGCCGGCGAGCGCACGCGCTTCGACGTCGAGTACGCCGACGGGCCGGGCGCCACGGACTTCCGGCGGCGGGTGTGGCGGGCCGTCGAGTCCATCCCGTACGGCAGGACGGCGACGTACGGGCAGATCGCCGCCGCGGTCGGCGCCTCCGGCGCGGGCGTCCGCGCCGTGGGCACGGCCATCGGGCGCAATCCGCTGCTCGTCGTGCGGCCCTGCCACCGCGTGATCGGCTCGGACGGCGCGCTGCGCGGCTACGCGGGCGGCCTGGCCCGCAAGGAACACCTACTCGGCCTGGAAGGCGCGCTTCCGGCATGACCGGGGAGCTGTTCCCGCGCCCGCGCGCGGTCGTGGCCCCCGGGGCCGTGCACGTACCCGGGTGGCTGCCGCCGGAGCGGCAGCGGGAGCTGGTGGCGGCCTGCCGGTCGTGGGCGGCCGGTCCTGTGCCGATGCAGCACACCCGGCTGCCGCGCGGCGGTGTCATGTCCGTTCAGACGGTCTGCGTGGGCTGGCACTGGCGCCCGTACCGCTACACGCGCGAGGCCGGGGACGTGAACGGCGAGCGCGTCGTCGACTTCCCCGACTGGCTCGGCGCACTCGGGCGGGAGGCGCTGGCCGCCGCGTACGACGGCGTCGAAGGGACGGAGCCGTACGCGCCGGAGCCGTACGCGCCGGACACCGCGCTCGTGAACTTCTACGACGGCGCCGCGAGGATGGGCATGCACCAGGACAAGGACGAGGAGTCCCGGGCACCCGTGGTGTCGCTGAGCATCGGCGACCGTTGCGTGTTCCGCTTCGGCAACACGGAGGACCGGGGCCGCCCGTACACGGACGTCGAACTCGGCTCGGGCGACCTGTTCGTCTTCGGCGGGCCGTCGCGTCTTGCCTACCACGCCGTGCCGAAGGTGTACGCGGGGACGGCCACTCCGGACAGCGGGATGAGCGGCGGCCGCCTGAACATCACCCTCCGGGAGACCGGACTGCGGTGAACGGCCGTCAGCGCCGGTCGCGGGAGTTGCCGAAGACCAGCCGGTAGGCGATCAGCAGGACGAGCGATCCGCCGATCGCCGCTATCCACGTCGGGCCGTCGAAGAAGCTCTTGTTGATGGGGTGGTCCAGCCACTCGGCGGAGATCCAGCCGCCCAGGAAGGCCCCGGCGATCCCGATGAGCGTCGTACCGATGAAACCGCCCGGGTCCCTGCCGGGAAGCAGGATCTTCGCGGCCATGCCCGCGAGCAGCCCGAGGATGATCCAGCCGATGATGCCCATGCCCTGTACCCGTCTCTTTCGTGCGTGCCGCGTTCGTGCGTGCCGTTCGTGTGTGCCGTCGTCTGTCAAGACGCGGCTCGCACGCCGCGCGGTTGCGCGGCGTGCGTGAACCTCATGTGGCCATCTTGGACGACGGGACTGACAGTCACCCGTCCCCGGTCACCAGCGGGTCGTGGCGAACGCCTGGTCCGTCGGGACGATCTCCTTGCCGAGCGGCATCAGCGACAGCGGGATCAGCTTGAAGTTGGCGAGGCCGAGCGGGATGCCGATGATCGTGATGCACAGGGCGATGCCGGTGAAGACATGGCCCAGCGCCAGCCACCAGCCGGCGAGGATCACCCAGAGCACGTTGCCCACGAGGGAGCCCGCGCCCGCGCCTTGGCGGTCCACGGCGGTGCGCCCGAAGGGCCACAGGGCGTACGCGCCGATACGGAACGCGGCGATGCCGAAGGGGATGCCGATGATCGTGACGCAGAGCACCAACCCCGCCACCAGGTATCCGAGGAACATCCAGAAGCCGCAGAGTACGAGCCAGACGATGTTGAGGATTGTCTTCATGGTCGGCGTCCTGCCATCTGTTCGAGACGGGCGATGCGTTCAGCCATCGGCGGGTGCGTGGAGAACAGCTTCGAGAAGCCCTGTCCTGGGCGGAAGGGGTTGGCGATCATCATGTGGCTCGCCGCTTCGAGGCGCGGCTCGGGCGGCAGCGGGAGCTGCTTGGTGCCCGCGTCCAGCTTGCGCAGCGCGCCCGCGAGGGCCAGCGGATCGCCCGTGAGCTGGGCACCCGAGGCGTCCGCCTGGTACTCGCGCGAGCGGCTCACGGCCAGCTGGATGACCGACGCGGCGAGCGGTCCGAGCAGCATGATCATGAGGAAGCCGACGATACCGGGTCCCTCGTCGTCGTCCGAACGGCCCACCGGGATCAGCCATGCGAAGTTGACGAGGAACATCACCACGGAGGCCAGCGCGCCCGCCACGGACGAGATCAGGATGTCGCGGTTGTAGACGTGGCTGAGCTCGTGCCCGAGGACCGCCCGCACCTCGCGCTCGTCAAGGATCTGCAGGATGCCCTCCGTGCAGCACACGGCGGCGTTGCGCGGGTTGCGGCCCGTGGCGAACGCGTTGGGCGCCTGCGTCGGCGAGATGTAGAGCCTGGGCATGGGCTGGCGCGCGGCCGTCGACAGTTCGCGCACGATCCGGTGCAGCTCCGGCGCCTCGAACTCGCTGACGGGACGCGCGCGCATGGCGCGCAGCGCGAGCTTGTCGCTGTTCCAGTACGCGTACGCGTTGGTGCCGAGCGCCACGAGGACCGCGACGATCAGTCCCATGCGGCCGAAGAAACTGCCGATGACGATGATGAGCGCGGACAGTCCCCCGAGGAGTACGGCGGTCCTCAACCCGTTGTGCCGGCGGTGCACGGTACGCCCTCCAAGTCCTGCGGCAGGGAAACCCTTCGCTTGCTGCTCTCCACTCCCTACAAGTGGACCCTTCCGTACTGGTCAACGCCAGGCGGGGGCGTCCGGTTCCCCGCGCGCGGCAGGCGTGTGTGTGCCGTACGGGTGGTGGTCAGGCGCTCACGCGGCCAGGCCGGCGCTGATCAGCCAGATGTGTTCGCAGGTCGAAGACGCCTCCCGCAGGGCCTCGGGGGATCCTTGCGATGCGTGGTAAAAAGTCCGCTCGATCATCCAGCACAGGGCGCGTGCCATCGCCGGCGCCTGTTCCGGTCCGGCGCCGTCCCGTACGCCGGCGCGTTCCAGGACGGCGGTGATGGCCGAGATGAACAGGTCGGCCGTGGTGTTCCACAGCTCGCCGATCTCCGGGACGGTCAAGGACAGGTCGATGGCCGTGCGCATGACCAAGCCGTGCTCGTTCCACAGCTCGACCGTGCGCCGCATGGCCGCCGCGATGGCACCGCGCGGATCGTCGGCCTCGGCGGTCGCCCGCGAGCGGGCCCACAGGTGCTCGACGGTCCGTGCGACGAGTGCCGTGACCACTTCCGGCTTGGAGCCGAAGTAGAAGTACAGGGCTCCGCGTGTGATCCCGGCGCCCTGGGCGATGTCGCCCACCGTCATGGCGTCGTAGCCCTTCTGCGAGAGCAGGGCCTCGCAGGTGTCCAGAATGGCCCGCTCCCTGACATCGCCCTTGCGTTCTGTGGTGCGCCGGCGCGCGGGTTTGTCGGCGGGCATCAGAGCTGAGCGCCCTCTGCGAAGTCCGTCGTACGGGAGAGCTCCTCCCATGCCCGGATGTCCTCGTCCACGGACGCACGCGCGGCGGCGACAAGGCGCAGCGCGTCCGAGCCCAGGACCAGGTGGGCCGGCGGCTTCTCGGCCGAAGCGATGCGGACGACGGCCTCGCCCGCCTTGGCCGGGTCGCCCAACTGGTTGCCGCTGGCCTTCTGCCGCGCTTGCCGGATGGGTCCGAACAGCTCGTCGTAGTCGTCGACGGATCGCGCGGCGCGTGTCATCGAGCGGCCCGCCCAGTCGGTGCGGAAGGAGCCGGGCTCGATCGCCGTCACGTGGATGCCGAACTGCGCGACCTCCTTGCCCAGGGCCTCCAGGACGCCCTCAAGGGCGAACTTGCTGCCGCAGTAGGCGGACATGCCGGGCACCGCCATGAGCCCTCCCATGGACGTGACGGCCATCAGGTGCCCGTGGCGGCGCCGGCGCATGTACGGCAGCGCGGCTTGCAGGGTGGCCATCGCCCCGAACACGTTGACCTCGAACTGCCGGCGCACCTCGGCCTGCGGGGTCTCCTCGAAGGTGCCCTCCAGGCCGTAGCCGGCATTGGCCACGACGACGTCGAGTGGGCCGACTTCCCGCTCGGCCTCCGCGATCACACGCGACACGGCATCGGCGTCCGTGACGTCGAGGACGCGGCCGTGGGCGTGACCGGGTTCGAGCGCTTCGTAGGCGCGCAGGTCGTCCACGGAGCGCACCGTTCCGACGACGGTGTGCCCGGCGTCCAGGGCGGCCAGGGCGAAGGCACGGCCGAGGCCGCTGCTGACGCCGGTGATGAGCCACTTCTGTTTCCGCATCGTTCCTCCTGACGGGCTCGCGAAGGACCGGATCGGCCTTTCGGCCATCGAATCTACACCGCGTCGATTTTTATCGCCACTGTGCAGATTTCAGCTCTGCCGTTCCGGCGCGCCGGCGCTCCTCAAAAGAGGTTCGTGTCGGTGAGACGCAGCACCAGCTGCGGCGCCCCCGAGAGCGCAAGACCCACCACGGCCGCCAGAGCCACAGCCGCGACGAGGGGGCGCGGCGCCGCCTCCGGCACGGCGGTCGCGGGTGCGTCGGCCTCGGGTGCGTCGGCCTCGGGCTGCCCGGCAGCGGAGGGGTCCGCTCGCCCCGGCGCGCGGAACAGCAGCGCCGTCCAGCGCAGGTAGTAGTACAGCCCGCACACGACGTTGGCGGCCATCAGCACGGCCAGCCAGCCGAGCCCCGCGTCGACGGCGGACGAGAACACCGTGACCTTGGCGAACAGGCCGATGATGCCGGGCGGCAGCCCCGCGAGGCAGAGCAGGAAGAACGCGAGGGCGAGGGCCGTGAGCGGGCGGCGGGCGTAGAGGCCGCGGTAGTCGTCCAGCCGGCCCAACGGGCGCGCGCGTGCCACGAGGGCGGCGACGCCGAAGGCGCCGAGGTTGACGGCCGCGTACATGAGCGCGTACGCGACGGTGGACCCGACGCGCTGCTCGCCCGCGTACGCGGCGGCCGCGATCGGCACCAGCAGGTAGCCCGCCTGCGCGACCGACGACCAGGCGAGCAGGCGGACGGCGCCACGCGCGCGCGTCGCGGACTGCCGCAGGGCGGCCGCGTTGCCGACGGACATGGTGAGGGCCGCGAACACGGCGAGCGCCGGGCCCCACAGGTGCGCGTACGGCGGGAAGGCGACGACCGTCACGAGGATGAGCCCGGAGAAGCCGACCGCCTTGCTGACGACGGAGAGGTAGGCGGCGATGGGCAGCGGAGCGCCGACATACGTGTCGGGGACCCAGAAGTGGAAGGGTGCGGCGGCTGTTTTGAAGGCGAAGCCCACGAGTGTCAGGAGCACCCCGGCCCCGGCTACGGGCCTGAGCTGGTCCGGGACGTGCGTGAGGCCGGTGGCGACGGCCGACAGGTGCAGGCTGCCCGTCGCCGCGTACACGAAGCTCACGCCGAGGAGCATGACGGCGGTCGCCGCCACGGAGGAGAGGAAGAACTTGAGCGCGGCCTCGGCGGAGAGGCGGTCGCCGCGCCGGATGCCGACGAGGGCGAAGGCGGGCAGCGACGCGACCTCGAGGGCGACGACGAGGGTGGCGAGATCGCGAGCGGCGGGCAGCAGGGCCGCGCCCGAGGCTGACGACAGCAGCAGGAACCAGTACTCGCCGGGGAAGCGGTCCGCCTCCGCCTCCGGGGCACAGTCGCCGCCCGCCATGGAGAGCAGTGCGGTGAGGAGGGCGCCGCCGAGCACGAGGAGCTGGATGGCCAGCGCGAAGTGGTCGGCCGTGTAGCTGCACAGATGGTGGCCGCGGGTGAGGCAGAAGGTGGTGCGGTCGCCTGAGCGCAGCGGGAGCAGCGACAGCAGCGCGAGGACGAGGCCCGCCACCGACACCGCGCCGAGCAGCGGCTTGCGGTGCTCCTCGACGAAGAGGTCCGCGACGAGAACCACCAGCGCCATGACGGCGGTGATCCCTGGCGGTGCGACGGCGAGCCAGTCGACGGACTGGACGAGGGCCGCGGCGCTCACGATCCACCTCCCGCGAGGAGCCGGTGCACGGCCGGGTCGCTGAGGCCGAGGAGCGCCGCCGGCCACAGCCCGGCGAGGACGGTGAGCGCGACGAGCGGGCTCCACGCCGCGAACTCGTGGCCGCGCACGTCCGGGAGGCTGGGCAGCGGCGCGGGAGGAGCGCCCGCTCCGGCCGGTGCGCCGGGAGCGCCGGCGCCGGGCGCCGCGCCGGGAGCACCAGCGCCGGCCGGAGCAACCAGGCCCGTCTCGTCGGACAGCGCGCCCATGCACACCCGGCGTACGACCGTGAGCAGATACGCGGCGGTGAGCAGGGTGCCCGTGGCCGCCGCTGACATGAAGACGAGGAACGCCGGGCGGCTGAGGGCGTGGGCGGGGTGGAAGGCGCCGAACATGGTGAGCATCTCGCCCCAGAATCCGGCGAGTCCCGGCAGTCCGAGCGAGGCGACCGCCGCGAAGGCGAGCAGGCCGCCGAGGCGCGGTGCGCGGCCGTACAGCGCGGCGCCCGTGGCCCCGGCGAGCGTGTCGAGGTCGGCGGTGCCGTACCGGTCCTTGACCGCGCCGACCAGGAAGAACAGCAGGCCGGTGATGAGCCCGTGTGCGACGTTGGCGAAGAGCGCGCCGTTGACACCGGTGGGCGTCATGGTGGCGATGCCGAGGAGCACGAAGCCCATGTGGCCGACGGAGGAGTAGGCGATGAGCCGCTTCAGGTCGCCGCCTGCGCCGCGCCGGACGAGGGCGAGGCAGGCGAGCGATCCGTAGATGATCCCGGCGACGCCGAACGCGGCGAGGTACGGCGCGAACGTCCGCATGCCGTGCGGGGCGATCGGCAGGACGATACGGACGAAACCGTACGTTCCCATCTTCAGCAGCACACCGGCGAGGAGGACGGAGCCGACGGTCGGCGCGGCCGTGTGGGCATCGGGGAGCCAGCTGTGCAGCGGCCACATCGGCGTCTTGACGGCGAGTCCGAGCCCGATCGCCAGAACGGCGATGACCTGCACGGACTCACTGAGGCCGCGGCCGTTGTCAGTGGCGAGTGCCACCATGTCGAACGTACCTGACCGAAGTCCGATCAGGAGCAGTCCGAGCAGCATGATCACGGAGCCGAGCACGGTGTAGAGGACGAACTTCCAGGCGGCGGCCTGCCTGCCGCCCGGTACGCCCTCGCCGCCGCCCCAGCGCGCGATCAGGAAGTACATCGGGATGAGGACCGTCTCGAAGGCGAGGAAGAAGAGGATCAGGTCGAGGACGGCGAAGGTGGCGAGCGTGCCGGACTCGAGCAGCAGGAGCAGCGCCACGAAGCCCTTCGCGTGAGGGCCCTCGGGGGGCTTGAAGTAGCTGTGGAGCGCGCAGAGGAACGACAGCAGGGCGGTCAGCAGGAGGAGGGGGAGCGAGATGCCGTCGATGCCGAGGTGGATGCGGATGTGCATCGCCGCGATCCAACTGGCGTCCGTCGTGGCCTGCATGGTCGACGCGTGGTGCCGGTCGAAGCCGAGGGCCAGCGCGATCGCGGCGGCGAGGACGACGCCGCTGACGAGCACGCCGTGGCGCAGCACGGCGTGCTCGGGGCTTCGGCCGCGCAGCCCCGGGGGCGCGGGCAGGAGGGCCGTGGCGGCCCCGGCCAGCGGGGCGAGAAGGATCAGCACGAGTAGGGACTGCATCACGGGTCCGCTGATATCGAGCACGGCTCATACCCCCGCTGCGAAGAGCACGGCGGCGATCGCCAGAGCGACGGATCCCGCGAGCAGCGCGCTCAGGTAGGACTGGACGTTTCCGGTCTGCGCGCGGCGTGCCGCGGCGCCGAGCCACCGGGCGCCGGTGCCCGCTCCGCGTACGTAGGCGTCGACGACCTCCCGGTCGAGGAAGCGGACGAGGCGGGCTCCGGCCTGGACGGTGCGTACGAAGAGGAGGTCGTGGAGCGCGTCGAGGTGGAAGCCCGCGGCGGCGTGCCGGTGCAGTGGCCCGAGCAGGATCCGGCCCGGGTCGGCGGGGTCGGGCGCGCCGGCGATGTCGCCGTACACGACCGGGTGGGCCTCGATGGCCGCCGCCTCGGTGAGCGCGGGCTCCTCGTCCTCGGGGTGCGCGGCGACGGCGCCGAGCGGGGTCCGTTCGAGGCGGGGGGCGGTGCGGCGCCATGCGCCGTACAGGGTGCCCGCGCCGACGACGGCGACGCCCGCGCCGAGCAGGGAGGTGTTCAGGGCCGGGGTGAGGCGCTGCCCGTCGAACCAGTCGCCGAGGTACGGGGCGAGCGCGCCGAAGCACACGGTCGGGGCGGCGAGCAGCCACAGGGTGGCGTTCATGGCGAGGGGCTGCCTGCCGTGCCCGGGGGCGGGCGCGCCGCGGCCGCGGAAGGCGAGGAGCCAGAGGCGGGCGGCGTACGCGCCGGTGAGGAGCGCGGCGACGAGACCGGCGAGCAGCACGGTCCAGCCGAGGGCCGCCGAGGCGGTCGGGCCGATGGCACCTGCCGCCACGGCGCCGTCCGCCGGCGTCACGCCGGCCGTGCCCGATGGCGGGACGGAGCCGCCGAGCGCGGCGTTCTCGGCGGCCCCGAGCACCGACTCCTTGGAGAAGAAGCCCGCGAAGGGAGGGATCGCGGCGAGGGAGAGCAGTCCCGGCGTCATCGTCCAGAAGGCGGTGGGGATGCGCCGGGCGAGGCCGCCCATGCGGGAGGTGGCGGCGAGCGAGTTGGTGCCCGCGGCGTGGATGACGACGCCGGCGCCGAGGAAGAGGAGCGCCTTGAAGGCGCCGTGCGACAGGAGGTGGAAGACGGCGGCGTCACGGTCGCCGAGGGCCAGCGCGCCCGACATGTACCCGAGCTGACCGATCGTCGAGTACGCGAGGACGCGCTTGATGTCGTCCTGGGCGAGCGCGGCGAGCGCCGAGCCGACCATCGTGACGGCGGCGGACACGGCGAGGACGACGAGCGCGGCGGTGGACGCCGTGAAGACGGGGAGGAGCCGGGCGACGAAGTAGACGCCGGCGGCGACCATTGTCGCCGCGTGGATGAGCGCCGAGACGGGGGTGGGGCCGGCCATCGCGTCGGGGAGCCATGTGTGCAGGGGGAACTGGGCGGACTTGCCTGCGACCCCGGCGAGGAGGAGGAACGCCACGAGGGTGGGGTGGTGCAGGCCCCCGGCGGCGACGGTGCCGAGGATGCGCGGGATGCGGAAGCTGCCCGCGTCGTCGGCGAGGGCGAACAGCCCGATGAGGAAGGGGACGTCGCCGAGCTTGGTGACGAGGAAGGCCTTGATCGAGGCTGCGCGCGCCTCGGGGGTCTCCCAGTAGTGGCCGACGAGGAAGTAGGAGCAGATGCCCATCACTTCCCAGCCGACCAGCAGCACCATCAGGTCGCCCGAGTAGACGACGAGGAGCATCGCGGAGGTGAACAGGGAGACGAGAGCGGCGTACGAGGGGTAGCGCGCGTCGTGGCGCAGGTAGGCGGTCGAGTAGAGCTGCACGCACACCGCCACGACCCCGACCAGCACGGCGACGAGCGCGGCGAAGCCGTCGACGTGCAGGGAGAGGTCGACGGGGACGGAGCCGGTCGGCGTGAGCCGGGTGGCGGCGTCCAGCGGCGGCGTGCCACTGCCGGCGCCGCCGCCCTGCCGGAAGGCGACGAGCACGGCGCACACGGCGGCGAGCAGGGTGGGCAGCAGCGCGAGGGGACGCGCGAAGCGCGGCGCGGTGCGGCCCGTGAGCAGGCCGAGTGCCGCGCCGAGGAAGGGCAGGAGGGGGACGAGTACGGCGAGGGTGGTGGTGGTCACGCGCCGGCCTCTGCATTCGTCGCCGGGGGTACGGCGGGGTCATCGTCCATGGCGGGCTCCGACGTGTCGCGGAGCCGGTCGATGTCCGAGGTGCCACGGGTGCGGTGGACCATCAGGACGATCGCCAGGCCGATCCCGATCTCCGCGGCCGCGATGGCGATGACGAACAGGGTGAGGGCCTGGCCCGCGTGCAGGCTGTCGCGGAGCCAGGCGTCGAAGGCGACGAGGTTGAGGTTGACGGCGTTGAGCATCAACTCGACGGACATCAGGACGAGGATCGCGTTGCGCCGGGCCAGCACGCCGTACACGCCGGTGCAGAACAGGAGGACCGAGAGGACGGCCGGATAGACGAGGTGCATCAGCTATGCCGCTCCCCGGAGCGCGAGGCCCGGCCGTGGGCGTCCGCACCGCGCTTGCGGGAGAGGACGATCGCGCCGACCAGCGCGGCGAGCAGCAGGACGGACAGCGCCTCGAAAGGCAGCACCCAGTGGCGGAACAGCGCCTGCCCCGTCACCTTGGTGGATCCGTGTGCCGGCCCGCCCAGGTCGATCCAGGTGGCGCGGAAGGCGTCCGTCACCACCCACACGAGGGTGGCCGCCGCCGCGACGGCCACCGCGAGGGCGGCGGGGCGCCCGGCCGAGTCCGCGTCGGGTGAGCGGCCGATGGGGGCCTTGGTGAGCATCAGCCCGAACAGGAGCAGCACGACGATGGACCCGACGTAGATCAGGACCTGCACCCAGGCGATGAACTCGGCGGTGAGCAGCAGGTACTCGACGGCGAGGCCGCCGAGCGCGACGACGAGCCAGAGCGCGGCGTGCACGAGCTGACGGGTCGTGACGGTCAGGACGGCCGCGCCGAGGGTGACGACGCCGACGAGGAGGAAGACGATCTCCACCCCGCTCGGCGACAGGAAGCCGTGCCCGGCCGCGGCACGGACGGCCGCGCCGTGGGTCGCAAGGTTCACGAGGCGTCCTCCCCCGTCTGCCCTGTCTCGCCCGTCTCCCCCGTCTCGCTCGTCTCGTCCGTCTCGCCCGTCTCACCCGGCCGCGTGTCCCCGGCGGCCCGGCGCTCCGCGGCGAGGCGGTCCGCCGCCTTGCGGGCGGCCGCCACCTCCTTGGGCTCCTCGGCAGCCGGGTCGAGCGCGGGCGGCTCCGGCACGGTCCACATCCACTCGCGGAGCTTGTCGCGCTCGTGGGTGAGGTCGCGGATGTCCGTCTCGGCGTACTCGAACTCGGGCGACCAGAACAGGGCGTCGAAGGGGCAGACGTCGACGCAGATGCCGCAGTACATGCAGAGCGCGAAGTCGATGGCGAAGCGGTCGAGCACGTTCCTGCTGCGCTCACGCCCCCCGGGCGCGACGGGCGGCACGGTCTCCTTGTGGGAGTCGATGTAGATGCACCAGTCGGGGCACTCGCGCGCGCACAGCATGCACACCGTGCAGTTCTCCTCGAACAGGCCGATGACGCCGCGCGAGCGTGGCGGCAGTTCGGGGAGGGCCTCCGGGTACTGCTCGGTGACCGTCTTGCGGGTCATCGTGCGGAGGGTGACGGCGAGGCCCTTGGCGAGCCCGCTGCCGGGGATCGGGGACATCAGCTGATCACGACCTTGACGACGCCGGTGAGGGCGATCTGGGCGAGGGCGAGCGGGATGAGGACGGTCCAGGCGAGCTTCTGCAGCTGGTCCTCGCGCAGCCGCGGGTAGCTGACGCGGAGCCAGATGACGACGAACGCGAGCACGGCGGTCTTCAGCAGGGTCCACAGCCAGCCGAGCCCGTCGGCGCCGAACGGCCCGTGCCAGCCGCCGAGGAAGAGGACGGCGGTGAGGCCGGACAGGACGACGATGCCCGCGTACTCGGCGAGCAGGAACAGCGCGAACCGCAGCCCCGTGTACTCGGTGTACGCGCCGAAGATGATCTCGGAGTCGGCGACGGGCATGTCGAACGGCGGCCGCTGCAGCTCGGCGAGCCCCGCCACGAAGAACACTGCGCCGCCGACGATCTGCCAGGGCACCCACCACCAGTGGAAGGCGTCCAGCACGCCGATGAGCGACACGGTGCCCGCCGCCATGGCGACGGACGCGGCGGCGAGCAGCATCGGCAGCTCGTAGGCGAGGAGCTGGGCGGCGGTGCGCAGACCGCCGAGCAGGGAGAACTTGTTCGCGGACGCCCAGCCGGCCATGAGCGAACCGAGCACGCCCACGCCCATGACGGCGAGCACGTAGAAGAGACCCGCGTCGATCGCCTGGCCCACGGCGCCCTCGCCGGGACCCACGGGGATCGCGATCAGCACGAGGAGGTACGGCAGGAGCGCGACGGCCGGCGCGAGCCGGAAGACACCGCGGTCGGCGTCCGCGGGGACGACGTCCTCCTTCTGGGCGAACTTCACCCCGTCCGCGACGAGCTGGGCCCAGCCGTGGAAACCGCCCGCGTGCATGGGGCCGAGGCGGCCCTGCATGTGCGCCATGACCTTGTGCTCGGCCTGGCCCACGAGCAGCGGGAACGCGAGGAAGGCGACGAACACGGCGGCCAGCCGCAGGACGACGTCGAGAGCGCCGTTCACGCGCCCTCCCCGCGGGGGCCCGCATCGCCGTGCGCGTCCGGCCCGTTCACGTCACGCACGTCGCCGTCCGCGCCCGGGGCGCCCGTGTCGTCATTGTCGTCGGGCGCGTCCGACGCGTCGGGGGCGTGACGTCGCGCTGGAGCGTCCGCGCCGGACGGGTCCCCGGCGGGCGCGTTCCCGCCGTCCGTGCCGTCGGCGCGCCCGGCGCTATCGGGGGCTTCGCCGCCCGGGTGCGCGGGCGCCTGCCGGTGCCACGGGGCGTCGGAGCGCCGAGCCTCGCCGCGACCGTCGCGGCCGCCCGCCGTCCCCCCGCGGCCCGTTTTCCCGGCCGCCGGGGCCTCCGGGGCCGGTGTCCCGCCGGCCGCCCGGTCCTCGGCCGGGGGCGCCTGCCGATCGCCGGCCTCCCGCTGCGAGGCCGAGCCCCCCGACGCGCTGCGGGCGCGGCGCGGCCGCCCGGCCGCCGGGCGTTGCGCGCCGCCCGACGTGTCGCCCGCCGCCGCGGGCCCCTCCGGAGCGGCGGCGGGGCCCTCTTCTCGCTGCGTGGCGGAACCGGCCGACGCGCTGCGGTTCCTGCGCGGCCTGCGGGTGGCCTCGCCTGGCGGGGCCGAGCGCGGTGTCCTGCCCGGTTCGCGCGGGGCCTCTCCCTTGTGCGGACCCCACTCGTTCGGGTCGGGAACGCCTGGCGGAAGCATCGGGCGGCGCCTCGGCGACCCCGACTCGCCGGGATCCTTCGCGCCGGGCCACGCCTTGACGACGCGGGCCGCGAGCACGAAGTCCTTGCGCAGCGGGTGGCCCTCGAAGGTGTCGGGGAGCAGCAGCGGCGACAGGCCGGGGTGGCCGGGGAACGCGATGCCGAACATCTCGTGCGTCTCCCGCTCGTGCCAGGCCGCGCCCGCGTACACGCCGACCGCCGTCGGCAGCTCCGCGGCATCGCGCGGCAGCGCGGTGCGCACGAGCAGCGCCCGTACCGCACGGTCCCCCACCGCGAAGACGCGGGCCGAGACCCGGAAGCCCGCGGGCCCCTCGTCGACCGCGCTGAGCCAGTCGAAGTAGTCGCAGCCCAGCAGGGACCGCGCGGTGCTGAGGGCGTCGAGCCAGCCCGTCGCGGGCACGTCCACCGTCAGCAGGCCGTACGACAGGTCGGCTGTGGCGTCCTCGCCGAAGACGTCGGCCACCGACGCCGGGAGCCCGTCGTACGCCGCACGCGCCTCGCGCGTCTCGTCCGCCTCGCTCATCAGGGGCCCTCCGCGCCCGGACCAGCGCCCGGACCCGCGCCCGCGTCCGGCGGCGGAACGAGGCCGCTGCGCAGCTGCGCGGTCGACGGGGAAGCCTGCTGCGCGTACCGCTGCCCCAGCGACTCCGCGGCGATCTTCTCCTGCAGCTTGAGGATGCCCTGGAGCAGCGCCTCGGGCCGCGGCGGGCAGCCGGGGACGTACACGTCGACGGGGATGATCTGGTCGACGCCCTTGGTCACCGCGTACGAGTCCCAGTACGGGCCGCCGCAGTTGGAGCAGGCGCCGAAGGAGATCACGTACTTCGGCTCGGGCATCTGCTCGTACAGCCGCTTGACCGCGGGCGCCATCTTGTCCGTGACCGTGCCGGAGACGACCATCAGGTCCGCCTGTCGCGGTCCTGGTGCGAACGGGATCACGCCGAGCCTGATGAAGTCGTGCCGTGCCATGGAGGCCGCGATGAACTCGATCGCGCAGCACGCGAGGCCGAAGTTGAAGACCCACAGGCTGTAGCGCCTGCCCCAGTTCAGGACGACCTTCATCGGCTGCGGCGCGAGCCGCGAGAGGGCGCCGAGGCGCCGGGGCTCCGGCAGCGGCTCGGGCCCCTGCTCGGTGCCGGCGGGCGGCGGGGTCACGTCCATTCCAGGACGCCCTTCTTCCATGCGTAGAGCAGTCCCACGGCGAGGAAGCCGAGGAAGACGAACATTTCGACCAGCGTGGTGACGCCGTACCCGGGAGCGGCGAAGACAGTCGCCCAGGGGAAGAGGAACACGGAATCCACGGCGAAGATCACGTAGAGGAACGCGTACACGTAGTACCGGACCTGCGTGTGGGCCCAGCCCTCGCCGACCGGGTCGACGCCGCACTCGTACGTGAGCAGCTTCTCCGGGGTCGGCACGGCCGGACGCAGCAGCCGGCTCGCGCCGAAGGCGACCGCGACGAACAGCACGCCGAGGACGGCGAGCAGCCCCACCACCGAGTAGCCGCGGAAGTAGCCCGCAGCGAGAACGACCGCTTCCGGCACGTCCGCCCCTCGCTCCCTCACGTCGTGCACGTCGTGTCCGACTGCGCACATACCGGCTGTATGGAGCCGAAGTCTAGGCCCTGATAAAGACGGGGTAAGCGGCCCGCCCCCGCCTTGCCCCCGCCCAGCGGCCTCTCGTGTCCCCAGCGGCCTGACGCGGGCGCCCGGGGGGTGGGGCTAGCCCCACCCGCAAGTCTTCGGACTACCCCATGGCGCGGCGCCGCGGCGACCGGCAGGCTTGTGGCATGACCGCGAGTCCACGCCCGAGTGGCGTCCCGTACGGCGGCCCGGGCGGCCGTGGTGCCGCCGAGGCCGCTCCGCCACCGGCGCGTTTCGCGTTCGGCCGGCACACGTGGAAGGAGATCGCGCACCTCCTGGCGAATTTCCCGGCCTCGCTCGTGGGGTTCGTCTACGTGGTGACGACGCTCGCGCTGGGCGCCGGCATGTCCGTGACGGTGGTCGGCCTGCCGCTCCTGGTGGCGGGGCTCGCCGGCACGCGCGTGTTCGGCCGGCTGGAGCGCGCGCGTGCGCGCCGGCTGCTCGGCGTGCGGATCGACGAGCCGAGCCCGATGTACCGCCGTGCGGGCAGCGGGTTCGTGAGCCGCATGGTGGCGGCGCTGAAGGACCCGGTGGGCTGGCGCACTGCGCTGTACGCGCTCGTGCGGCTCCCCTGGTCCGTCCTCACCTTCGCCGTGACGCTGACGGGGGTGTTCGTGCTGTGGCCGGTGCTCCCCTTCATCGCGCGCGGGATGACGAACGTGGACCGGGCGATGGTGCGCGGCCTGCTGTCGCCCGACGACGCGCTTGAGGCACGCGTCGCGGAGCTGGAGTCGGGCCGGGGCGTCGTCGTGGACACGGCCGCCGCCGACCTGCGCCGCATCGAGCGCGATCTGCACGACGGCGCCCAGGCGAGGCTCGTCGCCCTCGCCATGGGCCTCGGCCTCGCGAAGGAGAAGCTGCTGGAGGATCCGGACGCGGCCGCGGCGATGGTGGACGAGGCGCACGGCGAGGTGAAGCTCGCACTCCAGGAGCTGCGGGATCTCGCGCGCGGTATCCACCCCGCCGTGCTCACGGACCGGGGGCTGAGCGCCGCCCTGTCGTCCGTGGCGTCCCGCTGCACGGTGCCGGTGAAGGTGACGGTCGATCTCGACGAGCGGCCGGCCGAGGCCATCGAGGGCATCGCCTACTTCACGGTCTCCGAGCTGCTCCAGAACATCAGCAAGCACAGCGGGGCCAAGAGCGCGACGGTCGACGTGTGGCGTGCGCACGACCGGATGCTGATACAGGTCCATGACGACGGGGGCGGCGGGGCGCGCCTTGACGGCGGCACGGGCATGTCGGGCCTCGCGGACCGGCTGGGCGCGGTCGACGGCCTGTTCGTCCTCGACTCCCCCGCCGGCGGCCCGACGACGGTCACGGCGGAGCTGCCCTGGCGGCGCCGGCGCGGCGCGTCCGCGGGGAGCGGCCGGGCCGGCGGGGAGCCGCGCTCCCGTGAGGCGCGCGGCGCGCGCGAGGTGGGGAAAACCCGAGGGTGAGAACGGCGACCGTCCTCATGGTGGGACGGTCGCGCGCCCGGGAGCATCGAGTACGTGGACGGATACAGCCAGGCGTATCCCGCGGACCGTACGGACGGTACGGCCGCGGGGACCGGACAGATCGGACGGCCGAGATGGCCAGTTACCAAGGGGTGGACATGAGCAGGGAGTACGGGGAGGCCATCGGGCGCCGTTTCCCGCCGCCCGTTGTGCGCGCGCCCTTCGAGGGCAGGACGTGGCGGGAGTTCGGCTACGTGCTGCTCGGCCTGCCGATCGGGGTCCTGCTCTTCTCCTACTCGATCACGATGATCTGCCTCGGCGCCGGCATGCTGATCACGTTCCTCGGCGTGCCGATCCTCGCGATGGCGCTGGCGAGCGCGCGCGGCTTCGCCGCCGCGGAGCGGGCCAGGGCCCGTTGCCTGCTCGGTCTCGACGTCGGGCGCCCGGAGCCGATCCGTCCTGAGAAGGGCGGCCTGCTGGCCTGGACGGGCGCGGTGCTCAGGAGCGGCGAGTCGTGGCGCAACCTCCTGTACACGCTCGTCCAGTTCCCGTGGGCCGTCTTCTCCTTCGTCGTGGGGGTGGTGTTCTGGACGACGGGCTGGGGGCTGTTCACGTTCCCGCTGTGGCAGTGGGTCTACCGGTCCGCGGACACCGGCTCCGAGATGGTGCTCTTCAGGGACGCGTCGGGCCGCACCATCAGCCTGGACGCCCCGCTGGGGAACGTCCTCGCGTGCGCCGCGGGGCTGGTGCTCGTCCTCATGACGCCGTGGATACTGCGGGGTCTCACGGGCATGGACCGGCTGCTGATCAGGGGGCTGCTCGGCCCCTCCGAGCTGGTGTCCCGCGTGTACGAGCTGGAGAGTGACCGGGGCGTGGTCGTCGACACGGCGGCGGCCGACCTGCGCCGCATCGAGCGCGACCTGCACGACGGCGCCCAGGCGAGGCTCGTCGCCCTCGCCATGGAGCTCGGCCTCGCGAAGGAGAAGCTCGCGGAGGACCCGCGGACGGCGGCGCGCATGGTGGACGAGGCGCACGGCGAGGTGAAGACGGCCCTCCAGGAGCTGCGGGACCTCGCACGGGGCATCCATCCCGCCGTGCTGACCGACCGCGGTCTCGACGCGGCACTGTCGTCGGTCGCCTCGCGGTGCACGGTGCCGGTGCGGGTCGAGGTCGACCTGCCGGGCAGGCCGGCGGCGGCGATCGAGGGCATCGCGTACTTCACGGTCTCCGAGCTGCTCCAGAACGTCAGCAAGCACAGCGGGGCCAAGGGCGCGACGGTCGACGTGTGGCGGTCGGGCGACCGGCTGCTGCTCCAGGTCGGCGACGACGGCTCGGGCGGCGCCGAGGCATCGGCCGGCAGCGGACTCGCGGGCCTGGCCGAGCGGCTCGACGCGGTCGACGGCCTGCTGGTGGTGGACTCGCCGCGCGGCGGCCCCACGGCGGTGACCGCCGAGCTGCCCTGGCGAAACTGACCCGCCCGCTGACCCGCCCGGGGCCGCGCCGGCCCCCGGGACGCGCACCGGCCTCGTGAGACGCGCCTCGCCGCGCCCCCGTGCAACCTCGGGGGGCGCGGTCGCGTCCGTTGCCTGGGATGCTGTGAGAGACGACGGCAGCGGAGACGTGGGGGGCAGTGAGGCTGTGGAGGACAGAGTGCGCGTGGTCATCGCCGAGGACTCGGTGCTGCTGCGGGAGGGCCTGACGCGGTTGCTGACCGACCGTGGGCACGAGGTGGTCACGGGCGTGGGTGACGCGGTCGCCCTGACGAAGACCATCGGCGAGCTCGCGACGCAGGATGCGCTGCCCGACGTGGTCGTGGCCGACGTGCGGATGCCGCCCACGCACACCGACGAGGGCGTGCGCGCGGCCGTGTGGCTGCGCAAGGAGCACCCGGGCGTCGGCGTGCTCGTGCTCTCCCAGTACGTCGAGGAGGAGTACGCGACGGAGCTGCTGGCCGGGTCGACGCGCGGGGTGGGCTACCTGCTCAAGGACCGGGTGGCGGAGGTCAGGGAGTTCGTCGACGCCGTGGTGCGCGTGGCGGGCGGCGGCACGGCGCTCGACCCGGAGGTCGTCGCCCAGCTGCTCGGCCGCAGCCGCAAGCAGGACGTGCTGGCGGGCCTGACGCCGCGCGAGCGCGAGGTGCTCGGGCTGATGGCGGAGGGCAGGACCAATTCGGCGATCGCCAAGCAGCTCGTGGTGAGCGACGGCGCGGTGGAGAAGCACGTCAGCAACATCTTCCTGAAGCTGGGCCTGTCGCCGAGTGACGGGGATCACCGGCGGGTGCTCGCTGTCCTGACGTATCTCAAGACGTGAGGACGAGGGTCTCAACACGTGGCCGTCCGGGTGCCGGCCGGGTACGTGGCCCTGGGCTGCCGTGACGCGGGCGGCACAAGGGCGGCCCGTGTTGCGCGCGGCTCGGGCGCCGGCCCGTCACGGAACGGGTCCTAGTCCCAAAGGACGAGTCACCCGTGCACGCCCCTGACGCCCGAAAATGCCAGCAAAACCGGACAATACGGTGCATCGAGGTGTCTCATAGGGGCGTCCACCATACGAGCGAGCACAGGTAGGCGACCCTTACCGACGTAGGGTTGCTCCGGGACAGCCGGCGGCCGGCGGTCCCGAGCCGCCGCCTCAAGGGAGGTCCAGTTCAGTGACCAGCCAGGTCAGTAGCGCAGCCGACGAGGCCAGCGAAACCGGCGACGCCGTCGTCGGGCAGCAGAGTGCCCCGTTGTCCGGCGCGTCGGAAGAGTCAGGGCCGGGGGGTTCCGGCGCCAAGGAGGTCCGCCGCCTCGACCGGGTCATCATCCGCTTCGCGGGTGACTCCGGCGACGGCATGCAGCTGACAGGTGACCGCTTCACCTCGGAGACCGCGTCGTTCGGCAACGACCTGTCGACGCTGCCCAACTTCCCGGCCGAGATCCGGGCGCCCGCAGGCACCCTGCCGGGCGTCTCGTCCTTCCAGCTGCACTTCGCCGACCACGACATCCTCACCCCGGGCGACGCGCCGAACGTGCTGGTCGCGATGAACCCGGCGGCGCTGAAGGCGAACATCGCGGACGTGCCGCGCGGCGCGGAGATCATCGTCAACACCGACGAGTTCACCAAGCGCCCGATGGCCAAGGTCGGCTACCAGACCTCCCCGCTCGAGGACGGCTCACTGGACGCCTACCAGGTGCACCCGGTGCCGCTGACGACGCTGACGATCGAGGCGCTCAAGGAGTACGGGCTGTCCCGCAAGGAGGCGGAGCGCAGCAAGAACATGTTCGCGCTCGGCCTGCTGTCGTGGATGTACCACCGGCCCACGGAGAACACCGAGGCGTTCCTGCGGTCGAAGTTCGCGAAGAAGCCGGACATCGCCGAGGCGAACGTGGCGGCGTTCCGCGCGGGCTGGAACTTCGGCGAGACGACCGAGGACTTCGCGGTCTCCTACGAGGTCGCCCCGGCCGAGGAGGCCTTCCCGGCCGGCACCTACCGCAACATCTCCGGCAACCTGGCGCTGGCGTACGGGCTGATCGCCGCCTCGCACCAGGCCGACCTGCCGCTCTACCTCGGCTCGTACCCGATCACCCCCGCCTCCGACGTGCTGCACGAGCTGTCGAAGCACAAGAACTTCGGCGTGCGCACCTTCCAGGCCGAGGACGAGATCGCCGGCATCGGCGCCGCCCTCGGAGCGGCCTTCGGCGGCTCCCTCGCCGTCACCACCACCAGTGGCCCCGGCGTGGCGCTGAAGTCCGAGACGATCGGCCTCGCCGTGTCGCTCGAGCTCCCGCTGCTGATCGTCGACATCCAGCGCGGCGGCCCGAGCACCGGCCTGCCGACCAAGACGGAGCAGGCCGACCTGCTCCAGGCCATGTACGGGCGCAACGGCGAGGCACCGGTGCCCATCGTGGCGCCGTCCACGCCGACCGACTGCTTCGACGCGGCCATCGAGGCGGCCAGGATCGCGCTGACGTACCGCACGCCGGTCTTCCTGCTCTCCGACGGCTACCTCGCCAACGGCTCCGAGCCGTGGCGCGTGCCGGAGACCCACGAACTGCCCGACCTGACCGTCCAGTTCGCCACCACGCCCAACCACGAGATGGCGGACGGCACCGAGAGGTTCTGGCCGTACAAGCGCGACCCGGAGACGCTCGCGCGCCCGTGGGCCGTGCCCGGCACGCCAGGACTCGAACACCGCATCGGCGGCATCGAGAAGCAGGACGGCACGGGCAACATCTCCTACGACCCCGCCAACCACGACTTCATGGTCCGCACCCGCGCGGCGAAGATCGACGGCATCAAGGTCGCCGACCTGCTGGTCGACGACCCCGGCGGCCATGCCAGAACCCTGGTCGTGGGCTGGGGCTCCACCTACGGCCCGATCACCGCGGCCGTCCGCCGGCTGCGCAAGGCGGGGCAGCCGATCGCGCAGGCTCATCTGCGCAACATCAACCCCTTCCCCGCGAACCTCGGCGAGGTGCTGAAGCGGTACGACAAGGTCGTCGTGCCGGAGATGAACCTCGGCCAGCTCGCGACCCTGCTGAGGGCGAAGTACCTGGTCGACGTGCACTCGTACAACCAGGTCAACGGCATGCCCTTCAAGGCCGAACAGCTCGCCACGGCCATCGAGGAGGCCATCAATGTCTGAGGTCGACGTCGACACGAACGAGCTGCTGACGCTGATCCCGAAGGCGGAAGCCAAGCAGTCCATGAAGGACTTCAAGTCCGATCAGGAGGTCCGCTGGTGCCCCGGGTGCGGCGACTACGCCGTGCTCGCCGCCGTGCAGGGCTTCATGCCGGACCTGGGCCTGGCGAAGGAGAACATCGTCTTCGTCTCCGGCATCGGCTGCTCCTCCCGCTTCCCGTACTACATGAACACCTACGGGATGCACTCCATCCACGGCCGCGCCCCCGCGATCGCCACCGGCCTCGCCACCTCCCGGCGCGACCTGTCCGTGTGGGTGGTCACGGGTGACGGAGACTCGCTGTCCATCGGCGGCAACCACCTCATCCACGCGCTGCGCCGCAACGTCAACCTGAAGATCCTGCTGTTCAACAACCGGATCTACGGCCTGACGAAGGGCCAGTACTCCCCCACCTCCGAGATCGGCAAGATCACCAAGTCGACGCCGCTCGGATCGCTCGACGCCCCCTTCAACCCGGTCTCCCTGGCGATCGGCGCCGAGGCGTCCTTCGTGGCCCGCACGGTCGACTCGGACCGCAAGCACCTCACCAGCGTGCTGCGCGCCGCCGCCGACCACCCCGGCACCGCCCTCGTCGAGATCTACCAGAACTGCAACATCTTCAACGACGGCGCCTTCGAAGTCCTCAAGGACAAGGAACGCGCCCAAGAAGCCGTCATCCGCCTTGAGCACGGGCAGCCGATCCGCTTCGGCACCGACAACGCGAAGGGCGTCGTACGCGACCCGGCCACCGGCGACCTGGAGGTCGTGGACGTCACCCCGGAGAACGAGTCGCGCATCCTCGTCCACGACACATCCGTCCAGTCACCGACCACGGCGTTCGCGCTCTCCCGCCTGGCGAACCCGGACACCCTCCACCACACCCCGATCGGCGTCTTCCGCAACGTGCGCCGGCCGGTGTACGACACCCTGATGTCCGAGCAGCTGGACACGGCCGTCGAGCGGCAGGGCAAGGGCGACCTGGCGACGCTGCTCGCGGGCAACGACACCTGGACGGTGGCCGGCTGAGGCCGGGCACGCCACACCCACGGGGAGGGCCCCGGCGCGCGAGTCGATCGCGCGCCGGGGCCCTCCCCGTTCTGGGCATCAGAACGGGCGGTCCCCCGCGATGGCCACGCGCTCCGCGACTCTCCGCTCGCTCCCGTAGTCGTTGACCGCGTAGTGCTGGGTGGCGCGGTTGTCCCAGAACGCGATGTCACCGGCCTGCCACCGCCACCTGACCTGGTACTCGGGCACGTGCGCCTGCTGGAACAGCAGCCGCAGCAGCCGGTCGCTCTCCTCCCGCGCGAACCCCGAGATGTGCGTGGTGAACGACGTGTTCACGAACAGCATGCGGCGCCCGCTCTCCGGGTGGCGGCGCACCACCGGGTGCTCGACCGGCGGGAACGCCTCCTGGTACTCGGCCAGGCGTTCGGGCGCGGTGAACCGCGCGAAGCCGGGCAGGAAGTCGTGGACGGCGCGCGCCCCGTCGATCCGCTCCTTCACCCACGACGGCAGGTTGTCGTACGCGGCGGCCATGTCCGCCCACATCGTGTTGCCGCCCCGGGGCGGCACCTCGCGCAACTGGAGGACGGCGCCCATCGCGGGGCGCTCGCGGAACGTGACGTCGGTGTGCCACACGTTCTCGAACGTGCGCACGGCGGAGCGGTCGAAGCGCACCACGTCGGCCGGGCCCGCCGAGGCGAGCAGCGGATTGGTCTCCAGCTCGCCCCAGTTGCGCGCGAACGCACGCTGGGCGTCGGGCGCGAGGTGCTGGTCGCGGAAGAACAGCACCTTCCATTCGAGCAGGGCCCGGTTGAGCTCCTCGCGCACCGCACCGGCCAGCGGGCGAGACAGGTCGAGGCCGCGGATCTCCGCCCCGATGGTGGCCGCCTGCGGGACGACGCCGAACAGCTCGTACGGGCGCTCCGCCACCCCGTCGGGCAGCCGGCGCAGCACGCGCGGGCCCTCGTAGAGGCCGTCGTCGGGTATGCGGAAGGGCCGCAACCGCGGTACGGCGTCGGTAGCCGAGGTGGCAGGGGCTGGGGTTGCAGGGGCTGGTACGGCGGCATGCGTGGTCACGGCGGTTCCTCCGGAAGAAGCGCGCGTCGGCACGGCGGGATGAGGCAGCCGCGCGGACGCACGGAAACGGAAAGAGACGGACGGACTCAGCGCCGGGCAGGACCGGTCACCCGGCGCTCAGGGTCAGGGACGTACTGCGGGTGCCTGCCGCACAGGCCCCTCAGGGGCGGCGGCCGGACGCGTCGTCAAACGTGACAGGTACAAGGGGCGGCAGGGGGAGAACCCACCCGGCCGCGGCGGCGCAGGAAGGTGGCACCGCGGGGTGCGCACTCGCCGTGGGGAGCGAGAGTGCCCGGCTGCGTCACACAGTCGATCGAGCACATCGTCATGGCCGCAGCGTACTCCGCTTTCCTGTGCGTCGTCCCACGTCCCGCGTCGCACCTGTCATGACCGTATGACGGAACGGACATGACACGAACCGGGGTCGGCCGCTACCGTCCCGAAGGGATGTCGCGGTGAGGGGAGGAGGAGCCGGGGTGGAGACGGACGAGAACCAGCGGCCCGGTCTCGTGTACGGGTTCGGCGCGTACGGGATCTGGGGCCTTGTGCCGCTCTACTGGCCGCTGCTCAAGCCCGCGGGTGCCATGGAGGTGCTCGCGCACCGCATGGTGTGGTCGCTGGGCGTCGTGGCGATCGCGCTGGCGTGCACGCGCCGCTGGGCGTGGATACGCGAGCTGGCGCGGCAGCCCCGCAGGGTCGGCCTGCTGGTGCTGTCCGCCACGGTGATCACCGTCAACTGGGGCGTCTACATCTGGGCCGTGAACTCGGGCCACGTCGTGGAGGCGTCACTCGGCTACTTCATCAACCCGCTGGTCACGATCCTGCTCGGCGTGGTGCTGCTCAAGGAGCGGCTGCGTGCGGCCCAGTGGGCCGCGGTCGGCGTCGGCCTCGCAGCGGTGGTGGTCATCTCCATCGGCTACGGGCAGCTGCCGTGGATCTCGTTGGTGCTGGCGTTCTCGTTCGGCACGTACGGCCTGGTGAAGAAGAAGGTGAACCTGGGCGGCCTTGAGTCCCTCGCGGCCGAGAGCACGGTGCTGTTCCTGCCCGCCCTGGGCTTCCTGCTGTGGCTGGGCGCCACGGGCGGCTCGACGTTCACGTCGCACGGCGCGGGTCACGCGGCCTGGCTGGCCTCCGCAGGCGTGGTGACGGCGGGGCCGCTGGTGCTGTTCGGCGCCGCGGCGATACGCGTGCCCCTCACCACGCTCGGCCTGCTCCAGTACCTGACGCCCGTGCTGCAGCTGGCCCTCGGCGTGGCGTACTTCCACGAGGCGATGCCGCCGGAGCGCTGGGCCGGGTTCGCGCTGGTGTGGGTGGCGCTCGCGGTCCTCACCTGGGACGCCCTGCGCACCGCGCGCCGCACGAGGGCACGCGCCGTGGAACTGCGGGCCGCGGCCGCGCGGGAGGGCTCGGCCGCCCCGGGCGTCGCTCAGCCGGCCGCACCAGCCGCGGTGCACAAGCCCGCCTTGCGCGCACGCTCCGGCGCCTGTGCGCCGGACGCTTCCGCCCGGGACGCCGCCACGCCGGACGGCTGACCCGCGACCCGCACCCGGACGTGGGCGGGCCTCGCCCGAAAGCGCGCCGCGCGCCACGCACGCCTCGCGGCCCTCCCGTCAGGCCGTGACGTCCTTCGTGGAGAAGCGTGCCCACGCCGCCGAGCCGAAGACCAGCGCGTACACGGCCTGCGAGACGAGGTTTTTCACCACGTCGTCCCAGAGCACCGGGGCCCGCATGACGTCGGCGAACGAGAGCCAGTAGTGCGAGAACAGGTAGGCGTGGACGGCGCCGAGCTGCGGGATCGAGTCCACGATCTGCACCGTGATCAGCAGGCCGACGGTGGCCGCCATCGCCGCGATCCCACTGCCCGTCAGCGTCGAGACGAACAGGCCGATCGCCGCGAATCCCACGAGGGAGGCCGCCACGAGCACCGCCACGAGCAGCGCGCGCAACAGGCCCGAACCGAAGGAGATCGTGGTGCCGGAGATCGTCGTCACGTCGCCGAGGGGGAACAGCGCCGCGCCGGTGGCCAGCGCGAACACCGCCACGACCAGCGTCGCCGCCAGGCAGAACGTCAGCGCCGCGGCGTACTTGGCGAGCAGCAGCCGGGTACGGCCCGCCGGCACGACCAGCAGGTAGCGCAGCGTGCCCGCGGCGGACTCGCCCGCGACCGAGTCACCCGCGATCACGCCCACCGTCATCGGCAGGAAGACCGGGAGCGTCGCGGCGAGCGCGGCGAACACCAGGAACAGGCCGTTGTTGGTGACCTGGGTGAGGAACGCGGGCCCGCCGCCCTCGCCCGCGCTGCCGCCGCCGCTCGTCTCGATCTTCACGGCGATCCCGATGAGCACGGGTACCGCCGCGAGCACCGCGAGAAGGGCAAGCGTCCGCCACCGCCGGAACGTCGTCAGCAGTTCGGAGCGGAAGAAGCCGAACGTCCACCACAGGCCGTAACGTTCGCCGCCGGTGGCCGCCCTGCCCCGGTCGGCGCCTCGCACGGCGTCCGCGCCCTCGTCCGCGCCGTCGTCCACGCCAGGACCCGTCGCCTCAGCCCGCGACATCGAACCCCTCCCCCGTCAGCGCCACGAACGCGTCCTCCAGCGTGCCGCGCTCCACCCCGAACGCGCGCACGCGCACACCCGCGCGCACCAGCGCGGCGTTGAGGTCCGCCGGGTCCACCGGTTCCGCCTCGCCCGCGCCCGCCGGCAGGTCGCCCGTCACCCGTCCGGCCCCGGCCTCGATCCCCGTGACGCCGTGCTCGCGCAGCACGCGCGCCGCGTCGGCGGGGTCCGGCGTGGTGACGGCCAGCCTGCCGCGCGTGCCCGCCGAGAGCTCCGCGACCGGGCCCTGCACGATCAGCCGGCCCTGCGCCATGACCGCCGCGTGCGTGCACACCTGCTCGATCTCGTCCAGCAGGTGCGACGAGAGGAAGACCGTGCTGCCCTCGGCGGCCAGCTCGCGCACCAGCGCCCTGATCTCCCGCATGCCCTGCGGGTCGAGCCCGTTGGTCGGCTCGTCCAGTACGAGCAGCCTGCGCGGACGCAGCAGCGCGGCGGCGATGCCGAGCCGCTGCTTCATGCCGAGCGAGTACGCCTTCGCCTTCTTCGCCGAGGCGGCGGCGAGCCCCACCCGTTCGAGCGCCGCGTCCACCCGTGCGGAGCGCGTGCGCGGGTCGGCGGTGGGGTCCGTCGCGTCGTAGCGCACGAGGTTGTCCCGCCCGCTCAGGAAGCCGTACTGGGCGGGCCCCTCGATCAGGGCGCCCACGTGCGGCAGCATCGCGCGCGCCGCCTGCGGCATGGGGCGGCCGAACAGCCCGGCGGTGCCCGACGTGGGCTGCACGAGGCCGAGGAGCATCCGGATGGTGGTGGTCTTGCCCGAGCCGTTGGGCCCGAGGAAGCCGAAGACGCTGCCGTCGGGCACCGTCAGGTCGAGGCCGTCGACGGCGAGCTGCCCGCCGCGGTAGCGCTTGGTGAGGCCGCGCGCCTCGATGACGGGCGCTTCGATGACGGGCGCCTCCTCGGCGGGTCCTGCCGGCTCCGCTTGCTGCGTCACCACAATCCCTCCAGACAGCCGTACGGGGCCGCGTGCGGTGTGGCCGCGTCCCCGGACGGTCGGACGCTACGAGCCTACGGCGCGTGGGGCGCAGCGCGGGACCGGCCGCGAACGCGACCGCCCCGCCGTGCGCGTCGCACGGCGGGGCGGTCGGGCGGCTGCCTACTTGGCGGCGGCGTTCGCCGTGTCGACCAGGGTCTGCTTGGAGACCGCGCCGACGTAGACGGTGCCCTTGTCCGTCATGAGGGCGTTGATCAGGCGGGTGTGGAACACCGTGCCGGAACCGAACTTCCCGCTGACCTTGTCACCCAGCGAGTTGACGAACGACTGCGCGTTCCCCGGCATCTTGCTCGTGTCGCCCTTGGCGCCCTTGTCCACGGCACCGGCGGGCCCGGCGAGGCGGAGTACCGACGTCCACCCCTTGCCGATGACCTTCGCGTCGGAGAGCGCGGCCTCGGCCTGTGACCGGCCCTGCCGCTGCTCCTGGCGCGACGGCTTCGCGGCGTGCTGCTGGGCGTGCTGCTTGCCCTCGGTGACCTTCGTGCCCTTCGGGGGCGTGAAGGCGAACGTCGAGGCCGCCGGCTTGGCGAAGTCGACCTTCGTGTACCCGATGTCCAGCACGGGCTTGCCGCCGCCGGACGGCGCCAGCGTGAACTTCAGCGGCGTGCCGGTCTTCGCGTCGACCGCGATACGGACGGAGCCGACCGTGGATCCTGACTGCTTCGGCTTGGCCAGCAGGTCGTACGCGTCACGCCCCGCGATGCGCGAGGTGCCGTCGACGCTCAGCGATGTCGTCGGACCCGCGGCCTTCAGCACCTGGTCCGCGAACTGCTTCGGCGTGGCGGGCACGTCGGCGCCCTTGGGCAGCGCGGGCTCGGCCTTCGTGTCCGCACCCTGCGGCGCGGTCGAGTGGTACGCCTGGTTGCTCGCGCTGTCGTACGCCCAGACCTGGCGGCCGTTGCGGATGAGGCTGTACTCCGCCGCGTTCTCCACGATGGAGATCTTCTGCTTCTTCGGGCCGTCGACGGCGACCCGCAGGGTGTGCGTGCCCGAGGCGAGCTCCATCAGCTTGGACCCGGGGTCGGCGGAGGAACCTGACGCGGCGTCGGAGTGGCCGCCCGCGCCCCCCGGCGCCATCGACTGGGCCATCGAACCGCCGAGCCCGGCCAGCGAGGGCAGGCCGAGGTCCGTGGTGATCTTCACGGAGCCCGAGAGCTGCTGCGTGTCGGACGCGGCGATCTTCTGGACGAGGTCGTGCGCGCTGATCTTCGGAAGGTTCGGGTCGCCCGACGCCGCGAGCGCCGGCACGAGGCCCACCGTCGCCGCCGCCACGCCCGCCACGGCCACCGGGACCGCGTAGCGCGCCGCCTTCCTGCGGCGCGTCACGCGGCTCACGACCTCCTCGGTGGCCTCTGCCCTGTCGTTGCCTGCCATGTGTGTGCCCTGCTTCCGTGGTCGGCGGCCGGTCGGTCGGCCGGTCAGTACGGCCCGTCAGTGCCGTGCACTCGTCCACTCCCCCCGCCATTCTCACCCGGCGGCGCAACGAGCGCGTATGTCAATATGACCAAATCGGCCGTCCGGGGGCATCAACCCCCCGGCGCAACTTGCCGTACCTCTGAGGGATGAGACCGATCGGGCCAACCCTGAGGGCCGCACGGGCAGCGGGGCCACCGGCCGGGGCGCCGGCGCCGGCGCGTCAGCCCGCGCGGTGCACCACGGCGTCGCACAGCTCCGCCAGCGCCGACTTCGCCCAGCATTCGGGCAGCGGCACGAGCGTCTCCCTGGCCTCCTTGGCGTACCGCACGGCCTCCGCCATGGCCGCTTCGAGCGCCGGGTGGGCGCGCAGCCGCCGCAGCGCCTCCGCGTGGCGCGCGTCGTCGGAGAGGTCGGAGGCCAGCAGCCGCGCCAGCTCCACGTCGTCGGGGTCGCCCAGCTTCTCCGCACGGGCGCGCAGCAGCAGCACCGGCAGCGTGGGGATGCCCTCGCGCAGGTCGGTGCCGGGGGTCTTGCCCGACTCGTGCGACTCGCTTGCGATGTCGAGCACGTCGTCGGCGAGCTGGAAGGCGACTCCGAGACGCTCGCCGAACTGGGTCAGGACGTCCACGATCCGCTCGTCCGCGCCCGACATCAGCGCGCCGAACCGGCCGGACACGGCGACCAGCGAGCCCGCCTTGCCCGACAGCACGTCGAGGTAGTGCGCCACCGGGTCGCGGCCGTCGCGCGGGCCCGCGGTCTCCAGGATCTGGCCCGTGACGAGGCGCTCGAACGCCTCCGCCTGGATCCGCACGGCCTCGGGGCCCAGCTCGGCGAGGATCTGGGAGGCGCGGGAGAAGAGGAAGTCGCCGGTGAGGACCGCGACGGAGTTGTCCCACCGGGCATTGGCGCTGTCCACGCCCCGGCGCACCTCGGCCTCGTCCATCACGTCGTCGTGGTACAGCGTCGCGAGGTGCGTCAGCTCCACGACCACGGCGGACGGGACGACACCCGGCGCGTACGGGTCGCCGAACTGTGCGGCCAGCATGACGAGCAGCGGCCTGAACCGCTTGCCCCCGGCGCGCACCAGGTGCTGCGCGGCCTCGTTGATGAAGGGGACCTCGCTCTTGGTGGCATCGAGCAGTCCCGCCTCGACAGCCGCCAATCCGGTCTGGACATCGGCTTCAAGGGCCTGGTCCCGCATGCTCAGCCCGAACGGCCCGACGACGGTCACGAGGGGTACTCCTGTCTGCTGACGATCACACGGATTGTCGATGTGTCGCTGCCTTCACTCAAGTCAGCGTATCCGGTCGTGTTTCGATCACCGTGGGCGCCTTCCCGGCGCCGCCGGCAAGTTCGTGATCGGTCGTACGAGCGGGAGAAGCTATTTTGTCCGACACGGTGACCGGCACGGAAGACCACGGAGAGCGACCTCCGCCGGAGGACGACCGTCCCCTTTCGGCCAACCTGACGAACCCCCGGGGCTGCCGGCCATCCTTGTCCTCTTATTGCGTTGTCGCGTCGACAGCCTCGACAGCGTCGCACACGGCGGCCCCGGGACAGCGGCGAACCGCGCCGGGTAAACCCGTGGCGGACCCGTGCCGCCGGGGGCCACCATGCGGCACATGAGCGACCAACCCGCGCGATGGACACAGGCGACCGTCTACCCCGACATGTGGACCGACCCGGCCGATGACCCCCGCGAGAACCAGGGCAGCAGCCCGGACGGCGAGCTCGCGACATTGGAGGACTATCTGACGAGCTACCGCCTGACCCTGCGGATGAAGTGCGAGGGCCTGGACGCGGAGCAGCTGGCGCGCAGGTCGGTGCCGCCGTCCACGATGTCGCTGCTCGGCCTGGTCAGGCACCTCGCCGAGGTGGAGCGCGACTGGCGCAACTGGATCAGCGACAGCGACGCCCTGCCCAAGCTGTACGGGCGGCGCGACGCGGACTTCGAGGAGGCGGCGGCCGACCCGGCCGTGGTCGACGCCGCGTACCGCGACCTGGAGCGCGAGCAGGCGGCGACCGACGCCGCGCTTGCCGCCCACCGGGACCTGGGCGAGCGCCTGGGGAAGGAGGGCATCGCCGTGCGGGAGCTGCTGGTGCACAGGATCGAGGAGTACGCACGCCACTGCGGCCACGCCGACCTGCTGCGCGAGTGCGTGGACGGCCGGGTGGGCCAGTGAGGTGCGCGCCTGCGGCGCAGGCACCGCGCTAGGCCCCTTTTGCCTCGCCCGCGCCGCCTGCCTCGCCGGCCCCGCCCGCGCCGCCGGCCCCGCCTGCCCCAGGCACGCCGTCGCGGCGTGTCGTGCCGTCCGGCGTCGTGCCGAGGAACGAGATCAGGACGATCAGGGCACCGCCGCAGCAGATCGCCGAGTCGGCCAGGTTGAACACCGCGAAGTCGCGCACGGCGATGAAGTCGACGACCGCGCCGCGGAAGAAGCCGGGCGCGCGCAGCAGGCGGTCCGTCAGGTTGCCGCATGCTCCGCCGAGCAGCAGGCCGAGGCCGATCGCCCACGGCAGGCTGTAGAGCTTGTGCGCGATGCGGAAGATCACGACGATCACGACCGCGGCGATCACCGTGAACACGGCCGTCATCGCCTGGCCCGTGCTGAAGGCCGCGCCGGCGTTGCGGATGACGCGGAAGGTCAGCCAGTCGCCGATCACGGAGACCTGCGACCGGTTCTCCAGGTGCGCGACCACCAGCACCTTGGTGACGAGGTCGAGCAGGTAGGCGAAGAGCCCCACGCAGAGCAGCACGCCGACGCGACGCCTGCGCGACGCGGGCGCGGCGGTCGACTCCGGGAGGTTCTGGCTGCTGATGTCGGGCTCCGCACTGGGCTCGGGTGTGTGTTTGGGGGTCGGGTGCGATGCCGAGCGTACTGGACACCCGTGTGGTGCCGCCGCGTCCCCGCGCGCGGCGGCACCACGGCCGGGGCCGGGCCGGCGTCAGCTGCTCGGGAAGACCTCGAAGTCCGAGAGCTGGCCCGCGTTCCACCCCGTGTTGGCGGTGATGTCGACCCGCACGTACCGGGCCGTGGTCCCCGGAAGCGTGATGGTGACCGTGTTCTGGTTGGCGTTCGGGTCGAAGGTGTACGCCTTGGACGGCACGACCGTCGTGAAGTTCGAGCCGTCCGTGGACGTCCGTACCGAGAGGGTCTCGTCACGGGTGTTCCAGGCCGTGGCCGGCGGGAGCTTCAGCGTGATCCTGCCGACCTTGTATCCGGTGCCGAGGTCGACCTGCGCCCACTGCGGGAAGGAGCCGTTCTGGCTCTCCCAGTAGGAGGACGCGTCCGAGTCGGTGATGTTCGAGGCGACGTAGGGGTTGTTGCTCGAACTCGCCGAGGCGGGCCGGCCCGCGGCCAGGTTGGTCGTGGCGCCGATGCCGCTGCCGCTGAGGGCGACGGTCACCGGGCCGTTGTTGGCGTCGCTGTCGATGGTCAGCGTGCCTTTGCGCGACCCGGCGGCCGTCGGCTTGAAGGTGACGTGCACCGTGCAGGACCCGCCCGCGGGGACGGACGAGCAGTTGCTGGTCTGGCTGTAGTCGCCGGTGGCCGTGACGCCGGAGACGGTGGCCGCCGACGTGCCCGTGTTGCTCACCTTCACCGTCTGCGCGGCGGCGGACTGGCCGACGACCGTGGAGGCGAACGACAGGCCCCCGGGTGCGGCGGCCAGTACGGGTCCCGGCGCCGTCCCTGTGCCGTCGAGCGCGACGGTGTCGGTGGCGCCGCCCGCCTTGACCGTCAGGGTGCCGGTGCGCGCGCCGGACGCGGTCGGTTCGAACGTGACGGACACCGCGCACGAGCCCTTGGCGGGGATCGACGAGCCGCACGTGTTCGTCTGCACGAAGTCGCCCGAGGCGGCGACGGACGTGACGGCCGCGGCCGATCCTGTCGGGTTGGCGACCGTCACGGTCTGGGCGTCGCTCGCGGCGCCGGTCGCGACGGAGCCGAAGTGCAGCGCGCTCGGCGTGGCGGTGACGCTCTCGGCCGGGTAGCCGGGGAAGTGCGGGGTCGGCCAGGGCCCGCAGTACGGCGTACCGCTGATGCCGGAGTTGCCGCCGCCGTCGGTGACGGAGAAGTTGCCGCCCTCGCAGCTGTAGACGGGGGACGATGCGCCGACGCCGGTCGCCGTGACGTTGCTGAACTTCGCGGCGCCTCCGGTCTGCTCCTGGAGGGCGAAGGTGCCGGTGCCCGCGATGGTGACGTTGTCGAGGTTGACGCCGCTGACGGTGCCCTCGACCCACTGGACGGCCTCGTAGGGGCTCTGCTCGATCAGTGCGTTGGTCACGTTGACCGGCCCGTTGATGGCGCCCTGGCTCCCGTCGAACCACAGCGCTCCGACGCCGAACTGCCAGTTCGGGTCGAGGCTGCCGTCACGGATCAGGGTGTTGTCCTTGATGTCGGTCCTGCCGACGGGGGTGGACGTGAACCGCTGGCCCACCTGGATGCCGCCGCCCTGGGTGAGTCCGGTGTCCTTGACGAGGTTGCCGCTGACGGTGTTGTCGTGGCCGCCGTAGATGGCGATGCCGTTGGCGAGTATCTGCGTCTGGACGGTGTTGTTGGAGATCGTGTCGTTCGCGTCGGCGCCGAGCGAGGAGTCGGCCCAGGTGGCGATGCCGTCGTCGCCGGTGTTGCGGATGTCGCTGTCGGTGACGGTCGAGTTGGTCACGCCGCCGTGGAAGTTGATCCCGTCGGCCGTGGTGTCGCGGATGCGCAGGCCGCTGAGGGTCAGCTTGTCCATCGGCCCGTCGAGCCAGGCGCCGACCTTGTCGTGCTCGATCCACAGATCGGAGACCGACGAGTCGCTCATGGCGCCGCCGATGCCGTTGACCTGGGCGCTGTCGTTGCGCTCCTGCACGTCGCCGAAGATGGCGAAGTTCTTCAGGTGGACGTTCGTGCTGGGCGAGGGGGCCGAGTTGCCGTAGAAGCCGGGCGCGGCGCCCGTCACGGTCGAGTACCACATGCCCGCGCCGGTGACGGTCACGTTGTTGACGGCGATGTGGCCGGGGATCTTGTACGTGCCCGGCGGTATCCACACGGTGCCGCCGGAACCGGCCGCGCGGATGGCCGCGTTGAAGGCAGCGGTGGAGTCCTGGGCACCGCTCGCGTCGGCGCCCTGGCTGGTCACGGAGACCGACCCCGCGGGCTGCGGAAGTGCGGCGCCGACCTGCTCGAAGTCGGCGAAGTCGATCGTGTAGGAGGAGGCGGTGTCGCCCGGGTCGACCTGGAGCTTGAAGGTCGTGCCCGCCTGGTACGTCTTCGGGAGCAGGCGGTGGACCTCGTCGTAGAAGTGGTGGGGGTTGCTGCCGGGGCTGTTGGTGAAGGGGTAGCTGCCGTAGTACCAGCTGTAGGCGTTGGTGAGGTCGAAGTCGCTCTGCTTGACGCCGTCCACGTAGAGCGAGAGCGGTGCGTGGTAGACGGAGCCGCCCGACGTGTCCGGGATGCTGTAGCGGAAGTCGATCGAGTCGGTCGCGACGGGCGTGGTGAAGGTGACGTACT
This sequence comes from Streptomyces sp. NRRL F-5126, assembly GCF_000721265.1. Lineage (GTDB taxonomy): Bacteria > Actinomycetota > Actinomycetes > Streptomycetales > Streptomycetaceae > Streptomyces. The sequence continues at coordinate 628,454 of NZ_JOFZ01000006.1, forward strand.
TGCCTGAGCCCTGGAGCGTCACCGCCTTGCGGTACGAGGCCTCGTCGGCGAGTTGGCCCTGTGCGTAGCTCGGGCCGATGACGGTGCCGTTGGTGGCCGAGTTCTCGGCCTGCACCTCGGCGTAGGGGAGGTTGGCGCCGTTGCCGCCGGTGGCGGCCGCGGGCGCGGCGGACGCGGCGGGCGCCGTCAGCGCGACGAGGCCGCCGACCGCCAGCAGCGAACTGCTCGCGGTGACGAACACCGCTCTGCGCAGCGCGCGTAGGGAGGGGATCACGTGGGCTTGCTCCTTTCGACGCGGTGCCGCGCCTGCGCGTGCGGCACCGCGGTCAGAGGGGGGATGCGAGGAGGAGCTGAGCTGTACTGAGCAAGGGGACCGTAATCCCGTCGACATCGCTATGCAATATGTCGACGTAAAATTGTCAAACTTATACTTCTCACCGCAACAAGCAGAGTGATAGGGCATCAGGACGAGACGCACGCCAAGAGGGCGCCTGTCACGGCAGACCGCCACGGGCGGATGATCAAGGCACCACCCGATCAGGGCCCGTAGATCGCCGTCCGCTGGGTACGAACCACGAGGTGGCACCGGCAGCGCCCACGAGGACCGCCGGCCCGCCCACGACAGCGGCCGGCCACCCACGCCGCCCGACGACGAGCCATGACGACACCGGAAGCGAGGCGCAGCGATGCCCGAGGCAAGCAACGGCGCGGACGACCTCTTCGGACCGCACAACCTGCCCTACGGCGTGTTCTCCACCGCGGACGAGCCGGGCAGGCGCCGCCTCGGCGTCCGCATCCACGACGCCGTACTCGACGCGGGCGCCGCGGCCCACGCACTCGGCTCGCCGTACGAGGCACTGCTCGCCGCGGACTCCCTCGGCCCGCTGATGGCGGCGGGCCGCACGGCCTGGCGGGACGTCAGGCGTGCCCTGACGGCCTGGCTGAGCGTGCCGGCCCGCGACGACGAGCTGCGGCCGTTCCTGCACCCGCTGGACGCCGTGACGCTCCACCTGCCGTACGAGGTCGCCGACTACGTCGACTTCTACTCCAGCGAGCACCACGCGCAGAACGCCGGCTCCATCTTCCGCCCGGGCGGCGTGGCGCTCACGCCGAACTGGAAGCACCTGCCGGTCGGCTACCACGGCCGCGCGGGCACCGTGGTGGTGTCGGGGACCGATGTCGTGCGCCCGATGGGGCAGCGCAAAAACCCGACAGATCCGCAGCCGGTGTTCGGTCCGAGCACGAAGCTGGACATCGAGGCCGAGGTGGGCTTCGTCGTCGGCGCCCCGTCCCGCCACTCCGAGCCCGTCCCGCTCGGCGCCTTCCGCGACCACGTCTTCGGCGTGTGCCTGCTCAACGACTGGTCGGCGCGCGACATCCAGGCCTGGGAGGGGCAGCCGCTCGGCCCGTTCCTCGCCAAGTCGTTCACGACGTCCGTGTCGGCGTGGGTGACTCCGCTGGAGGCGCTCGACGCCGCCCGCGTCGCGCCCCCGTCCAGGTCGGAGCCGCTGCTGCCCTACCTGGACGACGCGGGCGACGAGGAGCCCGGCGGCCTGGACCTGCGGATGTCGGTGAGCATCAACGGCGATGAGGTCTCCCGCCCGCCGTACGCCACGATGTACTGGACGGCCGCGCAGCAGCTGGCCCACATGACGGTGGGCGGCGCGTCGCTGCGCACGGGCGACCTGTACGGCTCGGGCACGGTCAGCGGCCCGGCGCGCGACGAGCGCGGCTCGCTGCTCGAACTGACCTGGGACGGCGAGGACCCGCTCATCCTGGCCACGGGCAAGCGCACATACCTGGAGGACGGCGACGAGGTCACCCTCACGGCCTGGGCCCCTGGCCCGGACGGCACGAAGGTCGGCCTCGGCGAGGTGACCGGCCGCGTCACGCCGTCGTCCGGCCTCTGACGGGCGCAGGCCGCCACGTCAACGCGGCGGCCTGCCGCCATCCGTACGAGCGAGCGTGATCATGTTTCCGATGGTTACGCTGAGTGTGTCCGCGAGACTCGCCCCCATGGGAGCAGCAATGAGTGTCGAGCACGAACCGGTGCCCATGCACGGGGCCCCGCTGCATGACTGGAACATGCCGCCCGTGGACGGCTGGACCGCCGACGACCTGGACCGGCTTCCCAACCTGCCTCCGCACACGGAGCTGATCGACGGGAGCCTCGTCTTCGTGAGTCCGCAAAGCCTCTTTCACAGTCGAACCGTCGATTTCTTCAACTGGCAACTGCAGTCCGTGGCCCCCGCGGATCTGGAGGTCGTGCGCGAATTCACCATCGACATCGACCGCCAGAACCGGCCTGAGCCAGATGTCATCGTGGTGCACGGCGACGTCGTCGAGGACGCGGCTCAGACGCGGTTCCCCGCCGAGGCAGTTGTTCTCGCGATCGAAGTGGTCTCACCCGAGTCCCTCTCCCGCGACCGCGAGACCAAGCCGGTGAAGTACGCCCGTGCCGCCATCCAGCACTACTGGCGCGTGGAGAACCACGATGGACGGGCCGTGGTGTACGCCTTCGAACGCGAGCCCGCCACCGGCGTCTACACCAGCACCGGAATCTTCCACGACCGGCTGAAGGTATCCGCGCCCTTCCCCGTCGACCTCGACCTGGCCGAGATCACCCCGCGCAGGCGCGCCCGCTGACGCCCTCAGTCTCCGGTCCGCTCGATGAACGCGTGCAGCGCGGCGGCGAGCGCCGCGGGCTGTTCGTCCGGGATGAAGTGCCCGGACCCCGCGATGACGGTGCCCGTCGTGTTGTCAGCCCACGGGCTGAGGGAGGCGGCCATGTCGGGGATCGAGCCGTGGGAGCCGGAGATGCCGAGGACCGGGACGGTCAGGTGCCGGCGGGCGAGTGCCTCATGGTTCCCGCGCGCGGATTCGCGCGCGTCGCGGTAGTAGGCGAGCGACGCCCGCAGGCCGCCCTCCGCCGCGACCGCGGCGGCGTAGTGGTCGATCTCCGCACTGCCGAACGTGTCCGAGCCGAGCGCCTTGGCCCCCAGGAACCAGCCCACGTACTCCCGCTCGCGGCCGGCGAGCAGCGTCTCGGGCAGCTCCGGCACCAGGTGGAAGGCGAAGTGCCAGGTCTTCCAGGCCCTGTCAGGATCCGCCGGGATGGCGTCCGGGAGGCTGACGCCGGGGATGCCGGCGTCGAGCAGGGCGACGCCGTGCAGCCGCTCCTCGTACGCCAGCGCCAGCGAGAACGCGACCCAGGCGCCGATGTCGTGCGCGGCGAGCCAGTACTTCTCCACACCGAGCGCGGCCACCGCCGCCTGGACGCGCGCGGCGACCGTGTGCGTGTCGTAGCCGTCTTCGGGACGCTCGGAGTGCCCCTGGCCCGGCAGGTCGACGGCGATGACGCGGAACCTTTCCGCGAGGTGCGGCATCACCGCGCGCCACGCCCACCAGGTCTGCGGGAACCCGGCGAGCAGGACCACGGCGGGGCCCGCCGCCCGGCCGCCTTCCACGGCGTGGAGCCGGATGCCTTGCGCGTCGACCCAGCGGTGGGTGAAGCCCGCCAGGTCGTGCAGCGGCAGCCCGGGAACCGGGTTCTGGCGGGAAGAGTGGTTCGCGGTGGTCGCGGTGTCGGTCATGCGTGCAGCCTACGCATCTTGAACTGGTTGGTTCAAGATAGGATGACCAGGGTCACAACGGAGCGGCCGAGGCGTGAGGACGAGGTGCGTGGGAGATGGCCGGTAAGAAGCAGTTCGACGTGGACCACGCGCTCGACGCGGCGATGGTCCAGTTCTGGCGGGCCGGATACGCCGACACGTCCCTCGACGACCTGTCCAGGGCGACCGGCCTGAACCGCAGCTCCATCTACTCCTCGCTCGGCGACAAGGACGCGCTCTACCTGCGCTGCCTCGACCGCTACGCCGCGCGGTACGGGGACCGCTACGACCAGGCACTCGCTCGCGCGGCCGAAGACCCGCTGCGGGCGGTACGCGCGTTCTTCGACGTCACGCTCGCGCGCATCGCCGACCCGGACCTGCCGGACGGCTGCCTGATCGCCCAGACCGCGATGGCCATCCCGGTACTGAGTCCCGCCATCGCCGCGCGCGCGGGCGAGGCCCTGGGCTTCCAGCGCGCGCGGCTGCGCGGCGCCCTGCTCACCGCCGAACTGGCCGAGAGCGACGCCGACGACTTCGCCGTCCACCTCGCGGCGGTCAACCAGTCGCTGGCCGTGATGAGCAGGGCGGGCGCGAGCGGGCCCGAGCTCCGCACGGTCGCCGACGTCAGTGTCAACGCACTCTCGCAAGCCTTGGGCCCGCCCCGTGCCGGGTAAGCGCGCCCCCTGAACGCACCGCGGCCCGGCTCCCCCGTACGGAAGGAGCCGGGCCGCGAACCCGTCAGCGCGCGAACGTGCCCGCCTGGCCCGCGAGGTCCAGGAAGTACTGCGGCGCGATGCCGAAGACCAGCACCACCGCCACGCCCACGCCGATCGTGACCATCGTCAGCGGGGACGGCACCGCCACCGTCGGCCCGTCAGGGCGCGGCTCGCTGAAGAACATCAGCACGATGACGCGGATGTAGAAGAACGCCGCGATCGCCGACGAGACCACACCGATGATCACGAGCGGCACCGCGCCGCCCGCCGCCGCGGCCTTGAACACCGCGAACTTCCCCGCGAAGCCCGACGTCAGCGGGATGCCGGCGAACGCCAGCAGGAAGACCGCGAACACGGCCGCCACCAGCGGTGAACGGCGCCCGAGCCCCGCCCACTTGGACAGGTGCGTCGCCTCGCCGCCCGCGTCGCGCACGAGCGTGACGACGGCGAACGCGCCGACCGTCACGAAGGAGTACGCCGCGAGGTAGAAGAGGACGGACGAGATGCCGTCCGGCGACGCGGCGATCACACCGGCCAGGATGAACCCCGCGTGCGCGATGGACGAGTAGGCGAGCAGCCGCTTGATGTCGGTCTGCGTGATGGCGACGATCGCGCCGCCGATCATCGTGATGATCGCGACGCCCCACATCACCGGCCGCCAGTCCCATGTCAGACCCGGCAGCACCACGTAGAGCAGCCGCAGCAGCGCGCCGAACGCGGCGACCTTCGTGGCCGCCGCCATGAACCCGGTGACGGGCGTCGGCGCGCCCTCGTAGACGTCCGGCGTCCACATGTGGAACGGCACCGCGCCGACCTTGAACAGCAGGCCCATGACCACCAGTGCCCCGCCGATCAGCAGCAGCGCGTCATTGCCCATCGTGCCCGCCAGCGCCGGGTCGACGTTGCGCACCGTGCCGTCGACGACCGCGGCGATGCGCGCGTACGTGACCGAGCCCGAGTACCCGTACAGCAGGGCGACCCCGAACAGCAGGAACGCCGACGAGAAGGCTCCCAGCAGGAAGTACTTGACCGCCGCCTCCTGCGAGATGAGGCGCTTGCGGCGGGCCAGTGCGCACAGCAGGTACAGCGGCAGCGACAGCACCTCAAGGGCGACGAACAGCGTCAGCAGGTCGTTCGCCGCGGGGAACACCAGCATGCCCGCCACCGCGAACAGCGCCAGCGGGAACACCTCCGTCGTGGTGAAACCGGCCCGGACGGCCGACTTCTCCGCGTCGCTGCCCGGCACCGCCGCGCCCTGCGCGGCGAACGAGTCGACCCGGTGGCTGCCGGCCGCCGGGTCGAGGCGCCGCTCGGCGAACGTGAAGATCGCGACGACCGCGGTCAGCAGGATGGTGCCCTGCAGGAACAGCGCGGGACCGTCGACCGCGACCGCGCCCTCCGCCGCGATGTGCGCCTTCGACGCGCTGCCGTACCCGTCGGCCGCGAGCGCCACCACCGCGGCGAACGCGGCGGCGAGGCCGAGCACGGCGAGGATGACCTGCGCGTGGTAGCGCGCCCTGCGCGGCACGAACGCCTCGAACAGGACGCCCAGCATCGCGGCGCCCGCCACGATCAGCACCGGGGAGATCTGGCCGTACTCGATGTGGGGCGACGGGATCGTGCCGATCGAATCGGCAGCCGTCGTCGTCCACAGGCTGTGGACAGCCGGCGCGCTCATCGGGACGCCTCCAACTGGGGGTGGGGATCGGTTCGGTCGACCTGCGACATGGTCTGGTGCACCGCCGGGTTGACGATGTCGGTCAGCGGCTTGGGGTACACGCCGAGGAAGATCAGCAGCGCGATCAGCGGCGCCACCACGACCACCTCACGCACCTTCAGGTCCGACATGCCCTGCACCGTCGCCTTCACGGGTCCGGTCATCGTGCGCTGGTACAGGACGAGCACGTACAGCGCGGCCAGCACGATGCCGATCGTCGCGATGATCCCGATCACCGGGTACCTGCTGAACGTGCCGACGAGGACGAGGAACTCGCTCACGAACGGCGAGAGCCCCGGCAGCGACAGCGTCGCCAGCCCGCTGATCAGGAAGGTGCCGGCCAGCACGGGGGCGACCTTCTGCACCCCGCCGAAGTCGGAGATGAGCCGCGAGCCGCGCCGCGAGATCAGGAACCCTGCCAGCAGCATCAGAGCCGCCGTCGAGAGCCCGTGGTTGACCATGTAGAGCGTCGCGCCCGACTGGCCCTGGCTCGTCATCGCGAAGATGCCCATGATGATGAACCCGAAGTGGGAGACCGACGCGTAGGCGATCAGCCGCTTGATGTCCCGCTGCCCCACCGCGACCAGCGCGCCGTAGATGATGCTGATCAGCGCGAGCACCAGGATCACCGGGGTGGCCCACTTGGACGCCTCCGGGAAGAGCTGCAGGCAGTAGCGCAGCATCGCGAACGTGCCGACCTTGTCGACCACGGCCGTCAGCAGCACGGCGACCGGCGCCGTCGACTCGCCCATCGCGTTGGGCAGCCAGGTGTGCACCGGCCACAGCGGCGCCTTCACCGCGAAGGCGAAGAAGAAGCCGAGGAACAGCCAGCGGCCCGTGGACGTCGACATCGACAGGTCACCGGCCGCCCGCATGTGCGCGATGTCCGTGAGCGAGAACGTGCCCGCCACGACGTACACGCCGATCACCGCGGCCAGCATGATCAGCCCGCCGACGAGGTTGTAGAGGAGGAACTTCACCGCCGCGTACGAGCGCTGGGTGGCCGCGGCCTCGTCCCCGCCCGCGTGCGCGCGGTCGCCGAAGCCGCCGATGAGGAAGTACATCGGGATCAGCATGGCCTCGAACAGCAGGTAGAACAGGAAGATGTCGGTGGCCTCGAAGGACAGGAGCACCATCGCCTCGACGGACAGGATCAGCGCGAAGAAGCCCTGCGTCGGCCGCCAGCGCCGGTTCGGCCGCGGCCCCTCGAGAGGGTCGGCGTCGTGCCAGCCCGCGAGGATCACGAACGGGATCAGCAGAGCGGTCAGCGCGAGCAGCGCCACCCCGATCCCGTCGACGCCCAGGTCGTACGAGACGCCGAAGTCCTTGATCCACGCGTGCGACTCGGCCAGCTGGAACTGGCCGCCGCCCGGGTCGAACCGCACGACGACGATCGCCACCATCACGAGCGTGGCGAGCGAGAAGAGCAGCGCCGTCCACTTGGCGGCGGTGCGCCGCGCGGCGGGCACGGCCGCCGTGACGATCGCGCCGGCCGCCGGCAGGGCGAACGTGACGGTCAGGTAAGGGAACGACATCGCACTCACACCGCCCTCATCAGCAGGGTCGCGGCGACGATCACTGCCGTACCTCCGAACATCGAGAGCGCGTAGGAGCGCGCGTAGCCGTTCTGGAGCTTGCGCAGCCTCCCGGAGAGCCCGCCGAACGAGGCGGCCGTGCCGTTGACCACGCCGTCCACCACCGTGTGGTCGACGTAGACCAGCGAGCGGGTCAGGTGCTCGCCGCCGCGTACCAGGACGACGTGGTTGAAGTCGTCCTGGAGCAGGTCCCTGCGGGCGGCCCTGGTCAGCAGCGAGCCGCGCGGCGCCCTCGCGGGGACCGGCCGCCTGCCGTACTGGAGGTACGCGATGCCCGCGCCCACGACCAGCAGCACCAGCGTGGCCGCCGTGACGACGCCCGCGCTGACCGGGGAGTTGCCCTCGCTGTGCCCGGTGACGGGCTCCAGCCAGCGCAGGAAGCGGTCGCCGACGCCGAAGAACGCGCCCGCGCCGACCGAGCCGACCGCGAGGACGATCATCGGGATCGTCATGACCCACGGCGCCTCGTGCGGGTGCGGCTCCTCGTGGCGTCCGCGCTCCTCGGCGGCGGGCTCCACGTCCGGCGCGTCGGGCGAGGCCGTCGCGGTATCGCGCCACCGCTCCTCGCCGAAGAACGTCATCAGCATCATGCGTGTCATGTAGTACGCGGTGATCGCCGCGCCGAGCAGCGTGACGGCGCCGAGGATCCAGCCCTCCGTGCCGCCCTTGGCGAAGGCGGCCTCGACGATCTTGTCCTTGGAGAAGAAGCCGGACAGGCCGGGGAAGCCGATGATCGCGAGGTAGCCGAGGCCGAACGTGACGAACGTGACCGGCATGTACTTGCGCAGGCCGCCGTACTTGCGCATGTCGACCTCGTCGTTCATGCCGTGCATCACGGAACCCGCGCCGAGGAAGAGTCCGGCCTTGAAGAAGCCGTGCGTCACCAGGTGCATGATCGCGAAGACGTAGCCGATCGGGCCGAGGCCGGCCGCGAGGATCATGTAGCCGATCTGCGACATCGTGGAGCCCGCGAGGGACTTCTTGATGTCGTCCTTCGCACAACCGACGATCGCACCGAACAGGAGCGTGACCCCGCCGACGACGACCACCGCGAGCTGCGCGGTGGGCGCGCCGTTGAACAGGTCGGCGGAGCGGGTGATCAGGTAGACGCCTGCCGTCACCATCGTCGCCGCGTGGATCAGCGCCGAGACGGGCGTCGGGCCCTCCATCGCGTCGCCCAGCCAGGACTGGAGCGGCACCTGGGCGGACTTGCCGCACGCGGCGAGCAGCAGCATCAGGCTGATCGCCGTGAGCTTGCCCTCCGTGGCGCCGTGCGCCGCGCCGAAGACGCCCCCGAAGGAGAACGTGCCGAACGTGGTGAACATCAGCATGATCGCGATCGACAGGCCCATGTCGCCGACGCGGTTGACGAGAAAGGCCTTCTTGGCGGCCGTGGCCGCGCTCGGCTTGTGCTGCCAGAAGCCGATCAGCAGGTAGGAGGCGAGGCCCACACCCTCCCAGCCCATGTACAGCAGCAGGTAGTTGCTGGCGAGTACGAGCAGCAGCATCGCCGCGACGAAGAGGTTGAGGTAGCCGAAGAAGCGGCGGCGCCGCTCGTCGTGGGCCATGTAGCCGATGGAGTAGATGTGGATGAGCGTGCCGACGCCGCTGATCAGCAGCACGAACGTCATCGAGAGCTGGTCCAGCTGGAAGCCGACGTCCGCCTTGAACCCTGCCACCGGCACCCAGGCGAACAGGTGCTGCGTCAGCGTACGGTCGCCGGCGCCCTTGCCCAGCATGTCCGCGAAGAGCACGGCTCCGATGACGAACGACACGCCGGAGAGCACCGTGCCGAGCAGGGGCCCGACCCGGTCGAGGGCGCGCCCCCCGCACAGCAGGACCGCGGCCCCGAGCAGTGGCGCCGCGATCAGCAGCGCAATGAGATTGTCCACGATTTCCCGACCCCTCAGAGCTTCATCAGGCTGGCGTCGTCGACCGAGGCCGAGTGGCGGGCGCGGAACATCGACACGATGATGGCGAGGCCGACGACGACCTCGGCGGCGGCGACGACCATCGTGAAGAACGCGATGATCTGGCCGTCGAGATTGCCGTGCAGCCGGGAGAACGCGACGAACGCGAGGTTGCACGCGTTGAGCATCAACTCGACGCACATGAACACCACGATCGCGTTGCGCCGGATCAGCACGCCCGCCGCGCCGATCGTGAACAGCAGCGACGCCAGATAGAGGTAGTAGACCGGGTTCATCGGGTGACCCCCTCCTCTTTCCCGCGCTCCTCGCGCGCGTCTTCGTCGGCCCGGCGCTCCTTGCCCGTGCCCTCGCCGCGCTCACGGCCGAGTCGCGACTCGGAGCGCTGCTCCAGCGCCTTGAGGTCCGCGATGGCCTCCTGCGAGACGTCCCTGATCTGGCCGCGGCCCTTGAGGGTCTTGTTGACCGTGAGGTCCGACGGAGTGCCGTCGGGCAGCAGACCCGCGATGTCGACCGCGTTGTGGCGCGCGTACACGCCGGGCGCGGGCAGCGGCGGCAGCTGCTTGCCCTCCCTGACCCGCTCCTCGGACTGCTCACGCTGCGACTTGGCGCGCTCCGTGCGCTCCCGGTGCGTGAGCACCATCGCGCCGACGGCCGCCGTGATCAGCAGCGCGCCCGTGAGCTCGAAGGCGAACACGTACTTGGTGAAGATCAGCGCGGCCAGGCCCTGCGGGTTGCCCGCCGCGTTGGCCCGGCCGAGGCCGTTCCACGACCGCAGCGAGGCATTGGCGATGCCGGCGATCAGCAGGATGCCGAAGCCGACACCGCACAGCACGGCCAGCCAGCGCTGGCCGGCGATGGTCTCCTTGAGCGAGTCCGCCGCGGTGACGCCGACGAGCATCACCACGAAGAGGAACAGCATCATGATCGCGCCCGTGTAGACGATGATCTGCACGATCCCCAGGAAGTACGCGCCGTTGGCAAGGTAGAACACCGCGAGGATGATCATCGTGCCGGCGAGGCAGAGGGCGCTGTGCACGGCCTTGCGCATCAGCACCGTACCCAGCGCACCGATCAACGCGACGACGCCGAGGATCCAGAACTGCACGGCCTCGCCCGTGGACGTGTGGTACGCCGTCGACGCGGCGAGCGCGGCCGCCGAGTCGAGGCCGCCGGAGTGCAGCGGGCTCATCCGCCCATCACCTTCCTCGACGCCGGCTCGTCCTCGCCGAAGTCGGACGCGCCCTCCTGCGGGCGGTCCTGCTTCGTGAGGGCGACCTGCTGGACCGTGCCGGGCGCGGCCTCCGTCACCCTGCCGCGGTAGTAGTCCTGCTCGTCCATCCCCGGGTGGATGGCGTGCGGCGAGTCGACCATGCCCTCCTCAAGGCCGGCCAGCAGCTGGTCCTTGGTGTAGATCAGATCCTGCCGGGTGCTGTCGGCGAGCTCGAACTCGTTGGTCATCGTCAGCGCACGGGTGGGGCACGCCTCGATGCACAGGCCGCACAGGATGCAGCGCGCGTAGTTGATCTGGTAGACGCGGCCGTAGCGCTCCCCCGGCGAGTACCTCTCCTCGTCGGTGTTGTCCGCTCCCTCCACGTAGATCGCGTCGGCCGGGCAGGCCCAGGCGCACAGCTCGCAGCCGACGCACTTCTCCAGGCCGTCCGGGTGGCGGTTGAGCTGGTGGCGGCCGTGGAAGCGCGGCGCCGTCACCTTCTGCTGCTCGGGGTACTGCTCGGTGAGCCGCCGCTTGAACATGGCGGCGAAGGTGACGCCGAACCCGGCCACGGGGTTCTTCGGCAGCGGGGGCACGCCCCCGTCCCGCGCCCCGCCCTGGCCGCCCTCCTCGGGTGAGTTGCTGTCAGACACCGCTCTCCTCCTTTCCGTCACTCTCAGTATTGACTCCACCACTGACAATGAGCTCACGCTCGCGGCGCGGCCGCCTGCGCGGCACGGGCGGCAGCGTCTGCCCGGGCAGCGGAGGCACCGGGAACCCGCCCGCCGTCGGGTCGAACCCCGGTGGCGCGCCCGCCCGTTCAGCCTCCGCCACCGCACTGTCGCCGTCGCCCTTGCCGCGGAACATGTCGACCACGAAGGTGATCAGCAGGACGGCGATCACGATGCCCGCCACCCACAGCAGGGTCCGCGAGAAGTCGTAGTTCTGGTTCTGCAGCGCCCGCACGGTCGCGACGAGCATCAGCCAGACCACGGAGACCGGGATGAGCACCTTCCAGCCGAGCTTCATCAGCTGGTCGTAGCGCACGCGGGGCAGCGTGCCGCGCAGCCAGATGAAGCCGAACAGCAGCAACTGGACCTTGATGACGAACCAGAGGATGGGCCACCAGCCGTGGTTGGCGCCCTCCCAGAACGTCGAGATGGGCCAGGGCGCGCGCCAGCCGCCGAGGAAGAGGGTCGTCGACACCGCCGAGACCGTCACCATGTTCACGTACTCGGCGAGCATGAACATCGCGAACTTGATGGACGAGTACTCGGTGTTGAAGCCGCCGACGAGGTCGCCCTCGGACTCCGGCATGTCGAACGGCGCCCGGTTGGTCTCCCCCACCATCGTGACGATGTAGATGATGAACGAGACCGGCAGCAGGATGATGTACCAGCGGTCCTGCTGCGACTCGACGATCGACGACGTCGACATCGACCCGGAGTAGAGGAAGACCGAGGCGAACGCGGCGCCCATCGCGATCTCGTACGAGATCATCTGCGCGCACGAACGCAACCCGCCGAGCAGCGGGTACGTCGATCCCGAGGACCAGCCCGCGAGGACGATGCCGTAGATGCCGACCGAAGCGCAGGCCAGGATGTACAGCATCGCGATCGGCAGGTCGGTGAGCTGCATCGTCGTGCGCGTGCCGAAGATCGAGATCTCGTTGCCCGCGGGTCCGAACGGGATCACCGCGATCGCCATGAAGGCCGGCACGGCGCCGACGATCGGCGCAAGCACGTAGACGAACTTGTCGGCCCGCTTGACGACGACGTCCTCCTTCAGCATCAGCTTGATGCCGTCGGCGAGCGACTGCAGCATGCCCCAGGGGCCGTGCCGGTTCGGGCCGATGCGCCGCTGCATCCACGCGACGACCTTGCGCTCCCAGACGATGGCGAACAGGACCGTCACCATGAGGAACGCGAAGCAGAAGATCGCCTTGATGATGACGAGCCACCAGGGGTCGCGCCCGAACAGGGACATCTCCTCGGCCGCGAGCATCATGGTCGGGTTCATCGCGTGGCCTCCGCGGTGTCGGTCGCCCTGGCGACGCGTACGGGCATGCCCGGGGCCGCGCCCGTCGTCCCCGGTGAGCTGTTCAACGGGATCCAGACCACACGGTCCGGCATGGGCGTGACCCGGAGCGGCAGCGTCACCCCGCCCGCGGGGCCCGTCACCGTGACCGCGTCGCCGTCCGCCAGCGACAGCTCGTCGGCGGTGGCGGGCGACAGGCGGGCGAGCGCCGCGTGGCGCGTGCCGGCGAGCGCCTCGTCGCCCTCCTGCAGCAGGCCGAGGTCGAGCAGCAGCCGGTGGCCGGCGAGCACGGCCTCGCCCTCGCCGGGCCTCGGCAGCGGCGCCGACGGCTCGAAGGGCGGCGTCGCGCGCGGACCCGTCCACGCGCCGAGCGCGTCGATCTCCCGCCGTACCGCCGCGATGTCGGGCAGCCCGAACGCGACGTCCATCTCGTCCGCCAGCATGTGCAGCACGCGCGCGTCCGTGGGCGCGAGGCGCGTCGTCATCTGCTCCGGCTTGAGTGCCGCCTCGAACAGCCGCGGCCTGCCCTCCCAGTTGAGGAACGTGCCCGGCTTCTCCGCGACGGCGGCGACCGGGAAGACCACGTCGGCCCGCTCCGTCACCTCGCTCGGCCGCAGCTCGAACGAGACGAGGAAGCCCACCTTGCCGAGCGCCTCGCGGGCCGCCGCGGGATCCGGCAGGTCGCCGACCTCCACGCCCGCCACCACCAGCGCGCCCAGCTCACCGGCCGCGGCGGCGCGCAGCATCTGTCCCGTGTCGCGCCCGTAGCGGTGCGGCAGTTCGGCCACGCGCCAGGCGGCCGCCGTCTCCTCGCGCGCCCGCGGGTCCGTCGCCGGACGGCCGCCGGGCAGCAGCGACGGCAGCGCGCCCGCCTCGACGGCGCCGCGCTCACCGGCGCGCCGCGGGATCCACACCAGGTGCGCGCCGGTCGCCGCCGCCGCCCGGTTCGCCGCCGTGAGGGCGCCGGGGACCGAGGCGAGCCGCTCGCCGACCGCGATGACCGCGCCGTCCTCGTGCAGCGCCGCTGCCGCCGCCGCGCCGTCGCCCTCGACGCCCGCGGACGACGCGAGCGCGTCGAGCCACTCCGTCTCGGTGCCGGGCGCCGCCGGCAGCAGCGTGCCGCCCGCCTTCTCGAGGCCGCGCGTCGCGAACGGGGCGACCGCGTACGTCCGCTGCCCGTGCCCCCGCCACGCCTTGCGCAGCCGCAGGAAGACGCCCGGCGCCTCCTCCTCGGCTTCGAGTCCGACCAGCACAACGGCCGGCGCCGCCTCAAGTGACCTGTACGTGGCGGACGCGTCGCGTCCCGCCACGTGCCAGGCCAGGAAGTCCGCCTCCTCCGCGCTGTGCGCACGCGCCCGGAAGTCGATGTCGTTCGTGTCGAGGGCGACCCGCGCGAACTTCGCGTACGCGTACGCGTCCTCGACCGTCAGCCGCCCGCCCGTCAGCACGCCGGCCCTGCCGCGTGCCGCGCGCAGCCCTTCGGCCGCCACGCCCAGCGCCTCCGGCCAGCTCGCCGCTTCGAGCTCACCCGACTCGCCCCGCACCAGCGGCGTGGTGATCCGGTCCTTGGCCTGCGCGTAGCGGAACGCGAAGCGGCCCTTGTCGCACAGCCACTCCTCGTTGACCTCCGGGTCGTTGCCCGCGAGGCGCCGCATCACCTTGCCGCGCCGGTGGTCCGTGCGCGTCGCGCAGCCGCCCGCGCAGTGCTCGCACACGCCGGGCGACGACACCAGGTCGAAGGGGCGCGAGCGGAACCGGTACGCCGCCGACGTCAGCGCGCCGACCGGGCAGATCTGGATCGTGTTGCCGGAGAAGTACGACTCGAACGGGTCGCCCTCGCCGGTGCCGACCTGCTGGAGCGCGCCGCGCTCGACCATGTCGATCATCGGGTCGCCGGCGATCTGCTCGGAGAAGCGCGTGCACCGCGCGCACAGCACGCACCGCTCGCGGTCGAGCAGCACCTGCGACGAGATCGGCACCGGCTTGATGAACGTGCGCTTGCTGCCGTCGAACCGGGTGTCGGGCTCGCCGACCTGCATGGCCTGGTTCTGCAGCGGGCACTCGCCGCCCTTGTCGCAGATCGGACAGTCCAGCGGGTGGTTGATCAGCAGCAGCTCCATCACGCCGCGCTGCGCCTTCTCGGCCACGGGGGACGTCAACTGCGACTTGACGACCATGCCTTCCGTGCAGGTGATCGTGCAGGACGCCATCGGCTTGCGCTGACCCTCGACCTCCACGATGCACTGCCGGCAGGCGCCCGCAGGGTCGAGCAGCGGATGGTCGCAGAACCGCGGGATCTCGATGCCGAGCATCTCGGCCGCCCTGATCACGAGCGTCCCCTTGGGGACGGAGATCGGGATGCCGTCGATGGTCAGCGACACCAGGTCCTCGGGCGGTACGGCCGCCTCGCCCGACCCGCCGGAGGAGGGAGCACCGGTCGTCACTGTCATGCGTTCACCTCCAGGTTTGCGGACGTTCCTGCCGCCCCGTCGGCCCAGGCCGTCGACCGCGCCGGGTCGAAGGGGCAGCCCTTGCCGGTGATGTGCTGCGCGTACTCGTCGCGGAAGTACTTCAGGGACGAGAAGATCGGTGCCGCCGCGCCGTCGCCCAGCGCGCAGAACGCCTTGCCGTTGATGTTGTCGGCGATGTCCTGGAGCTTGTCGAGGTCGGCCATCTCGCCCTTGCCGTCCTCGATGTCGCGCATCAGCTGGACCAGCCAGTACGTGCCCTCGCGGCACGGCGTGCACTTGCCGCACGACTCGTGCGCGTAGAACTCCGTCCAGCGCGTGACGGCCCGCACGACGCACGTCGTCTCGTCGAAGCACTGCAGCGCCTTCGTGCCGAGCATCGATCCGGCGGCGCCGACGCCCTCGTAGTCGAGGGGCACGTCGAGGTGCTCGTCGGTCAGCAGCGGCGTGGACGAGCCGCCCGGCGTCCAGAACTTCAGACGGTGCCCGGCGCGGATGCCGCCGCTCACGTCGAGCAGCTGCCGCAGCGTGATGCCGAGCGGCCCCTCGTACTGGCCGGGGTTGGTGACGTGCCCGCTGAGCGAGTAGAGCGTGAACCCGGGCGACTTCTCGCTGCCCATCGACCGGAACCACTCCTTGCCCCGGTGGATGATCGCCGGGACCGACGCGATCGACTCGACGTTGTTGACGACGGTCGGGCACGCGTACAGGCCCGCGACGGCGGGGAACGGCGGCCTGAGCCTCGGCTGGCCGCGACGCCCTTCGAGGGAGTCGAGCAGCGCGGTCTCCTCGCCGCAGATGTACGCGCCCGCGCCGGCGTGCACGATGACGTCCAGGTCGAGGCCGCTGCCGAGGATGTCCTTGCCGAGGTAGCCCGCCGCGTACGCCTCGCGCACCGCCTCGTGCAGCCTGCGCAGCACGGGCACGGTCTCGCCGCGCAGGTAGATGAACGCGTGCGAGGAGCGGATCGCGTAGCAGGCGATGACGATGCCCTCGATCAGCGCGTGCGGGTTGGAGAACAGGAGCGGGATGTCCTTGCAGGTGCCGGGCTCCGACTCGTCGGCGTTGACGACGAGGTAGTGCGGCTTGCCGTCGCCCTGCGGGATGAACTGCCACTTCATGCCGGTCGGGAACCCGGCGCCGCCACGGCCGCGCAGGCCGGAGTCCTTCACGTACCCGATGAGGTCGTCGGGTTCCATCGCGAGGGCCTTCTTCAGGCCCTGGTAGCCGTCGTGGCGCAGGTACGTGTCGAGCGTCCACGAATCGGGCTGGTCCCAGAAGGCGGACAGGACGGGCGCGAGGATGTCCTGCGGATCGGCTCCGTCGCCGTCGCCGCGCTCGTGTTCGTCGCCGCCGCGTTCGGTCGTCATCGTCATCACTCCCCTCCCTCGTCGGCAGGACCGCCGACCGGGCCGGCGTTGTCCCGTGTCCCGGAGGGACCCGATGAGGGAGGGCGGCCGGGCGACGGGTGGGCAGGGTCGGAGGCCGATGTCGGCTGCGGTGCGTCGTGGGAGCTGAGGTGCTGGGAGCCGGGCTGCGGCGCGTCCTCGGGGTGCGCGCCGTCCCTGGGCCGCACGACCCGCTGGGGCGCCTCGCCCTTGGCGATCCTCAGGCCGGTCAGCGAGGCGGGGCCCGCCCCGCCACCGGCCGCGACGGCGCCTTCGCGCGTGTCGGGGAACCCGGCGAGGATCCTCGCCGTCTCCTTGTACGTGCACAGCGGCGCGCCCCGCGTCGGCTCGACGGGACGCCCCTCGCGCAGGTCGTCCACGAGCCGCCTGGCGGACTCGGGCGTCTGGTTGTCGAAGAACTCCCAGTTGACCATCACGACGGGCGCGAAGTCGCAGGCCGCGTTGCACTCGATGTGCTCAAGCGTGACCTTGCCGTCCGGGGTGGTCTCGTCGTTGCCGACACCGAGGTGCGCCTTGAGCTCGTCGAAGATGGCGTCGCCGCCCATCACCGCGCACAGCGTATTGGTGCAGACGCCGACCTGGTACTCGCCGGACGGCTTCCTGCGGTACATGGTGTAGAAGGTCGCGACGGCCGTGACCTCGGCCGTCGTCAGGCCGAGCAACTCCGCGCAGAACGCCATGCCCGTGCGGGTCACGTGGCCCTCCTCCGCCTGCACGAGGTGCAGCAGCGGCAGCAGCGCGGAACGCGACCCCGGGTAGCGCGCGATGACCTCCCTGGCGTCCGCCTCCAGGCGGGAGCGCACCTCGGCCGGATACTCGGGGGCCGGCGGCTGGGGCATCCCCAGCGGGACGGGGCTTGACGGTGTGGTCGTCACCGGTCGACGCCTCCCATCACGGGGTCGATGGACGCGACGGCGACGATGACGTCGGCGACCTGGCCGCCCTCGCACATCGCCGCCATGGCCTGGAGGTTGGTGAAGGACGGGTCGCGGAAGTGGACCCGGTAGGGGCGCGTGCCGCCGTCGGAGACGACGTGCGCGCCGAGTTCGCCCTTCGGCGACTCGACGGCCGCGTACGCCTGGCCCGCGGGGACGCGGAAGCCTTCGGTCACCAGCTTGAAATGGTGGATGAGGGCCTCCATCGACGTGCCCATGATCTTCTTGATGTGGTCGAGCGAGTTGCCGAGGCCGTCGGGGCCGAGCGCGAGCTGCGCGGGCCAGGCGATCTTCTTGTCGGCGACCATCACGGGCCCGGGCTCCAGCCGGTCGAGGCACTGCTCGACGATGTTCAGCGACTGCCTCATCTCTTCCAGGCGGATGAGGAAGCGGCCGTAGGAGTCGCAGCTCTCCGTGGTCGGGACGGTGAAGTCGTACGTCTCGTAGCCGCAGTACGGGTCCGACTTGCGCAGGTCGTGCGGGAGGCCCGCGGCGCGCAGGATCGGCCCCGTGGCGCCGAGCGCCATGCAGCCGGTGAGGTCCAGGTAGCCGACGTCCCGCATGCGGCCCTGGTAGAGGGGGTTGCCGGTGGCGAGCGCGTCGTACTCCGGCAGGTTCTTCCTGAGCGTCTTGATCATCTCGCGCAGGTGGTCGACCGAGCCCGGCGGCAGGTCCTGGGCGAGGCCGCCAGGCCTGATGAACGCGTGGTTCATGCGCAGGCCGGTGATCAGCTCGTACGCGTCCAGGATCAGCTCGCGGTCGCGGAAGCCGTAGATCATGATGGTCGTCGCGCCGAGCTCCATGCCGCCCGTGGCGATCGCCACGAGGTGCGAGGAGAGCCGGTTGAGCTCCATCAGCAGGACGCGGATGACGGTGGCGCGCTCGGGGATCTGGTCCTCGATGCCCAGCAGCTTCTCCACGCCCAGGCAGTACGCCGTCTCGTTGAAGAACGACGTCAGGTAGTCCATGCGCGTGACGAACGTGGTGCCCTGCGTCCAGTTGCGGTACTCGAGATTCTTCTCGATGCCGGTGTGCAGGTAGCCGATCCCGCACCTGGCCTCGGTGACGGTCTCGCCGTCGATCTCCAGGATCAGCCGCAGCACGCCGTGCGTGGACGGGTGCTGCGGACCCATGTTGACGACGATGCGCTCGTCGTCGGAGGCGGCGGCGGACTGCACGACCTCGTCCCAGTCGCCGCCCGTGACCGTGTAGACGGTGCCCTCTGTGGTCTCGCGAGGTGTCGCGTGTGAGGTGGACATCAGGTGTACGACCTCCGCTGGTCCGGAGCCGGGATCTGGGCGCCCTTGTACTCGACGGCGATGCCGCCGAGCGGGTAGTCCTTGCGCTGCGGGAAGCCCTGCCAGTCGTCCGGCATCATGATCCGGGTCAGGGCGGGATGGCCGTCGAAGATCAGGCCGAAGAAGTCGTAGGTCTCGCGCTCGTGCCAGTCGTTGGTCGGATAGACCTCGACGAGTGACGGCACGTGCGGATCCGCGTCGGGCGCGGAGACCTCCACCCGGACCAGCCGCCCGTGGGTCAGCGACCGCAGGTGGTAGACCGCGTGCAACTCGCGGCCCTTGTCGCCCGGATAGTGCACGCCTGAGACGCCCGTGCACAGCTCGAAGCGGAGCGCGGGGTCGTCGCGCAGCGTGCGGGCCACCCGCACGAGGTGCTCGCGCGCCACGTGGAACGTCATCTCGCCACGGTCGACGACGGTCTTCTCGATGGCGTTCTCCGGGAGCAGGTCCTGCTCCTCAAGGGCGCCTTCGAGCTCGTCGGCGATCTCGTCGAACACGCCCTCCTCGCCGGGCCCGGTGCGCGGCCCGCCGTACGGGCGCGACGCGGCACCCGGCAGCGCCACCGTCCTGACGAGGCCGCCGTAGCCGGAGGTGTCGCCGCCGTTCTGCGCGCCGAACATGCCCCTGCGCACGCCGATCACCTCGCCGGCGGCATCGCGCGCCGCGGGCACACCGCCGTCGCCGGCTCCCTCGCCGTCGTCGCCGCCGCCCTCGCCGACGCGCGGCTTGTCCTCGCCCGTCATCGCAGCAGCCCCTTCATCTCGATCGTCGGGAGCGCGTTCAGCGCCGCCTCCTCCGCCTCGCGGGCCGCCTCGCGCGCGTCGACCCCGAGCTTCGAGGTCTGGATCTTGTGGTGGAGCTTGAGGATCGCGTCCATCAGCATCTCGGGGCGCGGCGGGCAGCCGGGCAGGTAGATGTCGACGGGGACGATGTGGTCGACGCCCTGCACGACCGCGTAGTTGTTGAACATGCCGCCCGAGGAGGCGCACACCCCCATGGAGATCACCCACTTGGGGTTCGGCATCTGGTCGTAGACCTGCCGCAGGACGGGCGCCATCTTCTGGCTGACGCGCCCCGCGACGATCATCAGGTCGGCCTGGCGCGGCGATCCGCGGAAGACCTCCATCCCGAACCGTGCGAGGTCGTACCGTCCCGCGCCCGTCGTCATCATCTCGATGGCGCAGCACGCGAGGCCGAAGGTGGCGGGGAAGACGGAGGACTTCCGCACCCAGCCAGCGGCCTGCTCGACGGTCGACAGGAGGAATCCGCTCGGCAGTTTCTCTTCGAGTCCCATTGGTGACCCCAGCCCCTCTGACCCTCTAGTCCCATTCCAGGCCGCCGCGGCGCCAGACGTAGGCGTACGCGACGAAGACGGTGAGCACGAAGAGGAGCATCTCCACGAGCCCGAAGATCCCCAGCGAGTCGAAGGTGACGGCCCAGGGGTAGAGGAAGACGATCTCGATGTCGAAGACGATGAAGAGCATCGCCGTCAGGTAGTACTTGATCGGGAAGCGACCGCCGCCGGCAGGCGTGGGAGTGGGTTCGATACCGCACTCGTACGCTTCAAGTTTCGCCCGGTTGTACCGTTTTGGGCCCACGAGCGTGGCCATGACCACGGAGAAGATCGCAAACCCAGCTCCGAGGGCGCCGAGCACGAGGACGGGCGCGTAGGTGTTCACGCTCCCCAGCTCCTTCCAGTCGTCCTTGACCGTCTGACCGATGGACCGCACCGACCGTGAACGGACCAGTACCGTCGGCGACATATCCCCGGTGAGCCCCGAAGATCGCCACCATGTGAGGCAGTTCACAAGCCCGTTTGACGGGCATCTTATGCCCGGCGGGCTGTGATCTGCGACACGGGGTACCGGACGGCCTTTGTGATCTCCACCACCTGACGATGGATCATGAAGTCGGATGAGTGTTGATCTTCGTACGCGGTGTACTCAAATGATCACCAGTCGTGACAGGTAAGGCCGTTGTCGCTGGTCAGGGAGCGATGTCCATTATCAGGAGATGACCGATCCAGGCAAATTAGCGCTGGAATGACCATGGATGATAAGGAGCTTGGCCACTCGCCCGCCAAAGATCGCCTCGGCCCCTCGAACGAGGGGCCGAGGCGCCCGGCGGTGGACGCAACCGCCGTCGGCGCCGAGGCGTCCTCCTTTATGCACGGGTGCGCGCACGTGAACGCGTACACGTGCACCCGTTCACGAGCGCGCGGGGCGGGACGCGGCGCGTGCGGCGCGACCCGGGTCCGGCGCCGGCATCCGGGCCGGGGTTCGACCGAGGCACCCGCCGGGTATACGGACGGCACAGCGACAGACGGGGTCGGACCGCCTCGCACCGCGAGGCCCCCGCGGCGGGACCCGTCCTACCGCCCCGCCCCTCGCACAGCCAGCGGAGCGACAGCCGATCCACAGAACGTGACACGCCTGTGACCTGCGCCACGGACGCTACCGTGCGCGAAAAAGCTGGCTTGGCCATGCGTCCAAGGGATGCTAGGCCGGGGGCAATTCGGACCTTTAGCTGAAACACAGAGATCACGACCATGATCCGCGACGCCCGTTTCGTCCGTTACGGCGTCAATAAAGGGCCCGATGAACCGGATTCGTGGGTTCCGGACGTAACTGTGGCGCAACCCACGCTGCTTGACGGCAACCGTCCGCCCCGGATACCGGTTGTTCCCATGCCCCAAACCGCTCCCATACGAACCCACCGGAAGCCCCGCCGGAACGCACCCAAGACGGTGCTCCGCGCAGGAGTTGCCGGCGGCGTCCTCAGCACCATCGCGGTTGCCGGTGCTGCCGGAACGGCGCACGCCGAGCCCGTGACCGAGACCATCGAGTTGCCCACCCTCTCCGCGAACCTCTCCGCGGCGGTCGCACAGTCCGCCGAGGCCACCCAGCAGGTCGCCCTGGACATGCAGATGCGCGCGCAGCTGCAGAGCCAGGAGGACACGGCCGCCAAGGACGCGGCCAAGGCCGCGAAGAAGGCCAAGTCCAAGGCAGAGGCGGAAGCCAAGGCCAAGGCGGAGGCGAAGAAGAAGGCCGAGGAAGCGGCCCGCGCCAAGGCCGCCGCGGCGGCCCACGCCTCCCGCTCGTCCGCACGCACCGAACTGGCCTCGTACTCCAGCCCGTCGGATTCGTCCTCTTCCTCCTCGACGGCGACCGGATCCGCGGCGTCGATCGTCTCCTTCGTCGAGTCGCACATCGGCGACGCGTACGTGATGGGCTCGACAGGCCCCAACGCCTTCGACTGCTCCGGCCTCGTCCAGGCCGCGTACCGCACGGTGGGCGTCGACCTGCCGCGCGTCTCGCAGTCGCAGTCGACGGCGGGCACGCAGGTCTCCCTCAGCAACGTCCAGCCGGGCGACATCCTCTACTGGGGCAGCGCCGGCAGCGCGTACCACGTGGCGATCTACGTCGGCAACGGCAAGTTCGTCGGCGCGCAGAACCCGAGCAGCGGCGTCGTCGAGCACGACCTCAGCTACGACGAGCCGACGGGCGCGGTGCGCGTCCTCTGACGCTCGGTCGCCCTTCTACACACCAAAGGTCCGCGTCCCCTCCCGGGGGACGCGGACCTTCGCGTTTTCCGAGCAGCCACCAGTAATGTCACTATGAGTGACTGATAGAATCCGCCACGTCATAGCACTGGAGTCCGACCACTCCGGGAGGGGGGACGGAACATGGTTGACCGCCTCAAGGTAGAGGCCGAGTCCCTGGGCCGCCTGTTGAAGCAGCTGCACGACAGCCAGGACGACCTGCGCAAGGCGCTCTCCGCGATGGAGGACATCGGCCCGAAGAGCACGGGCAGCGTCGAACTGGACCACGCGTGCGACGAATTCCACGACAGCTGGGACGACGTGATCGGCAAGATCGCCGACGGAACCGGGGCGATCGAGGACAAACTGCGCGCCACGAAGAACGACTTCGAGGCGACGGAGGAGGCGATCCGGGCGGCGTTCGCAGCGGAGGCGCATCGCCCCGAGCCCCGTCCCACCCCAGGCCCCCACGGCTGAGCGACTTCCGAGCGACGCGCAGCGGGCCCATACACACGAAGGGAGACGCACGATGAGCGCCGACGAATACCCCACGCTCGGCTTCGACCCGGCGCCGGGCAAGCCCAGCTCGGTGAACGACCTGGCAACGAAGCTGTCGACGGCCGTCGGTGGCCTGGAGAAAGCGAGTTCGACGCTGACGGGGATCGCGAAAGGGGGAGAAGAGAAAAGCGTGTGGGAGGGCGAGGCGGCCACGGCGTTCTCCAAGCGGGTCGGCGAACTCCCGCACTATCTGAAGGACAGCCACGACGCCTTGAAGTCGGCGGCCACGCAACTCACCACCTGGCACACCAAGCTCGTCGGGTATCAGGCCACGGCCCGGAAGTACGAGGCGGAGGCGAAGACGGCCAAGAGCCACGAGGCCACCGCCCAGAAGGCGCACGACCACAAGGCATCGGCCTACAACGAGGCCGGGGCTGACCCGGTCTTCGGCCTGACCGGCCGCGTGTACGGCACCCAGGCAGAGGCACAGGCGGCGCAGGCCAAAATCGACGCGGCCAGCGCCCGCGTGAAACGTGCCGGCCACGCCCTGGACACTGCGACAAAGCAACTGAACGCGGCTCGCGACGAGCTCGACGCGATCGTGCAGAAGGCGAAGGATCTCCTTGACCACCACCAGGCCGAGGCTCGCTCGATCGCGGCGAAACTACGCAAGGCGGACGCCAAAGCGCCGAACCCGAGCTTCTGGGAAGGCCTCGGAGACAGCTTCAAGAAGCTGGGCCACGACATCAAGGACTGGTGCACTACGCACGCGGACCTGCTCAAGACGGTCGGCGACTGGATGAGCACGGCCTCAGCGGTTCTGGGCGTAGCCGCCCTGGCCACCATGTGGTGCCCGCCGCTGGCGGGCGGCCTCGCACTTGCCGGTGGAATCGCCGCGGGCGGCGCCCTGGCCGCACACGGGGCCGCGAAGCTGGGCGGCGCGAATGTGGGCGTTATGACGCTGGCAGGAGACACCATCGGAGCCATTCCGGGTGGCATGTTCGCTAAGGACCTTGTTCTTGGCGTTAAAGTCCCCCTCAAGCTTGCCGGAAAAGGCAAAAATATGCTCAAGGGTGAAGCTGTCGTTCGGAAGATCCAGGCATCGAGCAAGCTTTTCAAACCCACTCCGGCCAGCCCCTTCGTGCTCTCCAAGGTCATGGGCGCCACAGACGCAAGGGCATTTTCACGAGCGGGTTTAAAGTTCGGCGACAAGGTCAACCTGGCTTGGCAAAATAAAGTAGCTTCCTATTCTGAGGGCGGTATTGTTGCCGACGGCGTGAGCTACACTTTCGCACATACCCCACTAAAAAACCTGCCTAGCGTCGCAGCAGTGATTCGACCGGACAAGACTCTCGATCCCATGTCATGGTGGTCACGAGGGACACAGATAGGCCAAAAAGTCTGGGGGCTTCGAGGAAGATTCGAAGAAGATTTTGGCTCTGGCGCACCAGCTGCAAGTTCTTTGGGGTGATGACAATCAAAAAGCGACAAATGTTCGCAAGCTACCACGTTCCCCTGAAGGAAAGGAGTAGCTACCCACCTGGCGCCTATTACGCAATCATGCCGCGTCCTCTTTTTCAGGATACCAAACCGATCGCCATCGTCATTCAAGAGCTCGAAGTCGAAGAGGTCTCAGGTGCTGAGCCACCATTCAACTCCCTGCAGAGGAGCAGCACGGAAACCACGTCAAGCGACCAGTACCACGAGGAGTTGATGGCTGACACTCACGATTTTCGCCAGCGACACTCTCGCGTCAGGAAGCCGTTCACCATCATTTCCCCAGCTCTCGAAAAATTGTGCCGAGTGGAGCTGGAGGAGAATGCGGGGGAACACTATGTCTATGCGCCAGACGGCATTCTGCTTGCGAAGATTCACAGGACGCCTGGCCGTTTCTTCCCCATGCCCCGGCGTGCAAGGTGGCATACGGAAGTAACCCGCGGAAACGAAGCACCATTGCATTATTCTGCACCAAAGGGAACCATCACTGCATGGACGTGGTTCGTGCTCTTCTCTCCACTGTGGGCCGCGCTCCTAATCTTCGGCTTGCTCGCTAAGTTCCTCGCAGGGATGGATGCCGCGTTTGTTTGGGAAATGCCAGCACGTACAAAATGGCGCGCAGGATTCGCCAAGTGGCGAATGGATTTTCGCAGCATAAGCGATACTTACTACCTCAACACGGAAGATTTGGATTACCGTGTTGCGTACGCTCAAGCCATCATTCACAGCTGGTCGAACTGAAAAATCGTCGCCAATCCAGCCGTCGCGGAATGTGTGGACACCCGGGCCTGGGCAGCCTGTAACCCCCTCAAAGACCGCGAGGATCTACCGCTTGGACTCAAGTGATGAGCGTTCCACCCAGTCTGGCTGACATCGCAGGACCTAAGACATCTGTCGATGGCAACATCTCCTTCCGCATTCCCGAAGGCATGCACTCCCTCGGCCTCGACCTGTCCCCCGAGGACCGCGCCGAGCACATCCAAGACATGGCCGACGAGGTGTGGGCCGCCGGCACGGACTACCAGCGGGAGACGACCGCGCAGATCTACGGCGAGGTCGCCGACAGCGCTGCCGAGGACGGCGCCCTCTACGCCGGGGTCATCTTCCTGGCGCTCGACAACGGCCAACCCGCGGGCGCCTCCCTCGTAGTGCGTGCCGAGGAAACGGACAGAACGGACGCCAACGTCGTGACCCTCAGCATCGTCGAGGGACTGTCGACGCAGCCCGGAAAGGAGGCGTACCGCGCGACCGCGGCTGGGCGGCCCGTCGCCGTGGTCTTCTCGATCGTGGGCGCGGCCCTGGATGACGACATCGAAGGCAGGGGTCCCCTCGACGCCGACGCTGATCCTGATTTCCCAGTCGCCGCCGCCGAGGCATACGTTCCACTCCCCCAGCTCTCCCGGCTTCTCATCCTGGGCATCAGTACCCCCACGCTGGAGATCTTCCCCGATATGGTCGCCCTGCTTTCCGGTATCACCGAGACCGTCGAAGTCGACACGACTAGTGCGGACGCAGCGAGCGGAGCCGACCGAGAAGCACCTGTTGTTGCTCCACGCCCATCCCGCATCAGCGAATTGTGAACCGAACCAGGGTGTGAAGTGAAAAAAGAATCCTTTTATGTGCCCAATGTGGCCGACAAGGACCTCGCCGCGCTGCCGCCAGGAACGCGTTCCTGGATTAGGACACAGGAAGAGAGGGTCGGCTTTGTGGTTCAGGAGATCGAGCAATATCAGGATGATCACCCTCCCAAGCCGAGAAAAAGCCGGAAACCACGCAGCGCCGCAGAAATAGAAAAAGAAGAGACAGAAAGACACGCCAAGCTGGAGATGCTTCACTGGCGCAAGGTCAGAGAGGAACGCCCTTTTTCCATACACTTGGAGGCGCCTGGTAACGCTCTGTTGTGCCGTGTGGAGCCCGCTGATGGTTCCCACCAGATCCATGCCGCCGACGGGACCTTGCTGGCGCGCACAACGCGGCACAAGGGCCGCATCGTCCCGTGGCCCAGACGTGCCCGATGGGAACTTGCACTTCCCAGCCAGGACCTCCCCTACGAGGCAACCGAAGGATCTGTCATAGGATGGATTCTCTACTCGATTTGGTTCCCTTTGGTCGTTGCCTTGTTTCTGGCGATGATGTTCTTTCTCGATGGCAATGCAATTTTCCTCGGCTCGGGAGATCCCACACGTACGAAATGGCGCACTGCCACCTCGCGATGCGGGCTGAAATACCGAAAAAACGTGTATCACACTGACCCGGAAGAACTTGACCATCGAATTGCATACGCTCAAGCCGTTATCCACAGGTGGCGAACGAATGTCGTCTGAGATCAATCAGAGCAGGGCGACCTGCGTGAGGTTGTCCATACCTGGCAGGCCCAGCACATCCGAGTAGCGTCCACGCGGTGGCCGGTGGCAGGGCCGCCGGCGGGCTCAGTCCGGCCGCAGGACCATGCGGTAGCGCGCGCCGCCCGACATCATCTTTCGGTAGGCCGCGTCGGCCTCGTCCAGCGGTACGACCTCGACCGTCGGCCGGATGCCGTGCAGCGCGCTGAAGTCCATCGTCTCCTGGACATCCTGCGCGCTGCCCGAAGGGTGGCCTCGCACCACGCGGCCCTTCAGCAGCAGCTGCAGCGGGCTGATCCCCATGGGCTCGGGCACCGCGCCGATGACGACCAGCTCACCTCGCGGGGTCAGGCCCTCGACCGTCTCGGAGATCGCCGCGGCGTTGCCCGCCGTGGCCAGCACCGTCTTCGCGCCGCCCAGCGCCTGCAAGGCCTCGGCCACCGGCGTGCCGCCCGTACTGTCGATGTAGCGGTGAGCGCCGAGCTCCTCGGCGAAGGCGGCCTTCTCCTGGCCCCGGGCGATGGCCACCGTCTCGAAGCCCATCGCGACCGCGTACATCACGCCCAGGTGCCCGAGCCCGCCGATACCGAGGACGGCAACGACGTCACCCGGCTTCGCCGGACTGCGCCGCAGGCCCTGGAAGACGGTCACGCCCGCGCAGGCCATCGGACCGGCGTCCGTGGCGGACAGCGCGTCGGGGATCCTGGCGAGCGCGTCGACGGGGGCGATCAGCGCCTCGGCGTAGCCGCCGTCGTACGCCCAGCCCGGGACCTTCAGGTTGTCGCAGACCACGAAGTCACCCTGGCGGCACGGCCTGCAGTGGTGGCAGCTGCCGCCGAACCATCCGACCGTCACCCGGTCGCCGACCTGCCAGCCGAGTTCCCGCGCGCCCTCCCCCAGCTCGTCGATGCGCCCGGCGACCTCGTGCCCAGGGACCACAGGGAACTGAACGCCGGGGTACGCGCCTTCCACGAATCCCGCGTCGCTGTGGCACACACCGCACGCCTCGACGGCGATCCGTACGTGGTCCCGGCCCGGCCTGCGAACCTCCCGCTCGACGATCTCGAACGACCCGCCGGCGGCGGGCACCTGGGCCACGCGGTATGTGTTCGTCGGACTCATCTCGACCTCGCCCGGAGCGGTTCGTGGATGACAACGATCACTCCATGGAAACACCGCTTGGGCCCGGCCGCGCGTCGGCGGCCGGGAGCGTGCCTCCACCAGCGGCGCCGTCCCTCGGACGGTCCACAGAGGTGGCCGGCTCCCCGCCCTGGCGGCAGCGTGGCAGTGCCACGAGCAGTGGCCGCGAGTCCCGCGGCGAGGCACCGCGGGCGCGCCGGAGGAGCCGTACCGCGAGGGAGACCCAGCATGGCCGAGGCCACCGAGCCCGCAACGTCCACCGGATCGGCCGGGCACAGTGCATCGGCCGGGACCTCCGGATCGACAGGACCCACCGGATCGGCCGGAGCCCCCGGGTCGGCCGCGCCCGCCCGGCCCAAGCCGGCCGAGCCCTCCGTCGCCTCCGGCAACGCCGCCGTGCGCGAGCGCTTCCCCTTCGACGACTCCCAGGACTTCGACGACGCCAAGCGCGGCTTCATCGGCACGGTCGACGAGACCGGGACCGAGGTGCGCGACGGCGACGGCCGCAGCGTGTGGAATGTCGAGGCGTACGGCTTCCTCGACGGCGAGTGCCCCGACACCGCCAACCCCAGCCTGTGGCGGCAGAGCAGGCTGGTCGCCCAGCACGGCCTGTACGAGGTGACCGAGGGCATCTACCAGGTGCGCGGCTTCGACCTGTCGAACATGACCCTGGTGGAGGGCGACCGCGGCGTGCTCGTCATCGACCCCTTGATCTCCACCGCCACCGCCGCCGCAGCGCTCGCGCTGTACCGGCACCACCGCGGCGAGCGGCCCGTCACCGGCGTCGTCTACACCCACAGCCACGTCGACCACTTCGGCGGCGTCCGCGGAGTGGTCAGCCAGGAGGACGTCGACAGCGGGGTGCCGGTGTTCGCCCCCGAGGGCTTCCTCGACCACGCCGTCAGCGAGAACGTCTACGCCGGGACGGCCATGAACCGCCGCGCCGCCTACATGTACGGCGCGGTGCTGCCCAAGAACGAGCGCGGCGGGATCGGGGCGGGCCTCGGCCAGACCACGTCCACCGGGACTGTCGGGCTGATCCCGCCCACCGTGGACGTCACCGCCACGGGCCAGAGCGAGACCGTCGACGGCATCCGGATGGTCTTCCAGCTCACCCCCGGCACCGAGGCCCCCGCTGAGCTCAACATCCACTTTCCCGGCCGTGCCGCGCTGTGCATGGCGGAGAACGCCACGCACAACCTGCACAACCTGCTGACGCTGCGCGGCGCGCAGGTACGCAACCCGCACGTGTGGGCGCACTACCTCACCGAGGCCATCGCGCTGTTCGCGGGCTCCGTCGACGTCGCGTTCGCCTCGCACCACTGGCCGGTCTGGGGCGGCGAGCGCGTCCTGACGTTCCTGTCCGAGCAGCGTGACGTGTACGCCTACCTGCACGACCAGACGCTGCGCATGCTCAACCAGGGCCTCACCCCGCTGGAGATCGCCGAGACGATCGAGATGCCGCCCGCCCTGGAGCGCGCCTGGCACACCCACGGCTACTACGGCTCGGTCAGCCACAACGTCAAGGCCGTCTACCAGCACTACCTGGGCTGGTTCGACGGCAACCCCGCCCACCTGTGGGAGCACCCGCCGACCGAGGCCGCCAAGCGGTACGTGGACTTCATGGGCGGCGCGGAGAACGTGCTGCGGCGCGCCCGCGAGTCGTTCGCGGCCGGTGACTTCCGCTGGGTGGCGCAGGTCGTCAACCACGTCGTCTTCGCGGCGCCCGAGAACGCCGAGGCGCGCGCCCTGCAGGCCGACGCCATCGAACAGCTCGGCTACGGCAGCGAGAACGGCACCTGGCGCAACTTCTACCTGACCGGCGCGCTCGAACTGCGCGAGGGGCCGGTCGGCACCCCCACCTCCACGGTGGCCCCCGACATGCTGGCGGCGCTCACCCTTGACCAGCTGTTCGACTCGCTCGCCATCCGGGTCGACGGGCCGCGGAGTTGGCACGCCGACATCACCGTCCGCTTCCACGTTCGCGGCGCGGACCCGGTCAACCTGCGCCTGCGCAACGGCGTTATGGTCCACACCACCGGCGCGACACCCGAGGCGGCCGAGCCCGACGCCGAGGTCACCCTGGCCGAGGCCGACCTGCGCGCCCTCCTCCTCGGCACCGCCGACCTCGACGGCCTCGCCTCCCAGGGCCGCGCCGACGTCACCGGCGATGCGCGCGCGTTCACGGACCTCCTCGGCCACCTCGGCAACCCGGACCCCGACTTCGCGGTCGTCACGCCCTGACCCCCGGTCGGCCGGCCGGGTCATACGATCAGAGGCCGACGCCCCGGGAGGCCAGGAGGCCCGTATGTCCGCACCCGCCGCCGTTCGCACGGCGCAGCAGCGCAAGAAGGACACGCTGTACCGCCTCGAACACGACGTCGACGCCTGGGTGTCGACGGCCGACCTGGAGACCGGCGCGCCCTACATGGTGCCGCTGTCGTTCCTGTGGACCGGCTCGTCGCTCCTGCTCGCGACCGCCCCGTCCACCCCCACCGGCCGCAACCTGTCGCTGAGCGGCACGGTCCGCATGGGCATCGGCGAGACGCGCGACGTGATCCTCGTCGACGGCACGGCCCAGCCCGTACGCCCGGCGGAGCTGTCCGCCCAGGAGGGCGACGCGTTCGCGGCGAAGACCGGATTCGACCCGCGCGAGTCGGCGGCGTCGTACCTGTACTTCCGCGTGAGCCCGCGCCGACTCCAGGCGTGGCGCGAGGTGAACGAGTTCGCGGGCCGCGACCTGATCGTCGACGGCCGCTGGACGGTGGACTGACGGCGGCGCGCCGCCCAGCGGGGCGCGCCGGGCAGCGGGCCCACTACTGCCGGGCCAGACCGGCCGGGTCGATGTCCACGGGGAACGGGGTGTCCAGGCGGGTCGTCGCGCCGGAGAGCGCGGTGGTCCGCTCCACGTACCGGCCGCCACGCAGTTCGTAGACGACGAGCATGGGGGCCGGGTCGAACTCCAGCCGCCAGAAGTGCGGGATGGCGGCCTCGGCGTACAGCATGGGCTTGAGCTTGCGGTCCATGGTGCTGTTGCCGGGCGAGACGAGTTCGACGACGAGCCGCACGTCCTCGGCGTCGACGCTTACGCTGTCCTCGGCGGCCGCGTCGGCGTCGGCCACGACGAGGTCGGGTACCGCCGGCCCGGACGGCAGGGTGACGCTGATGGCCCCAGCACCTCGACCGGCGCTCTGGCGGCCTGAGCCGCCGCGTGCAGCACCGTCGCAAGCCGGAACGCGGCCCGCTGGTGGCGGACGCCGGGGGCGGGAGACCTTACGAGGGACTCCCCCAGCAACTCGTGACGGTGGGTGCGGTCTTCGGGCAGGGCCAGGACGTCGGCGACGGCCCAGGGGCCGTGGTGGTCGGTGGACACGCTCAGAAACTCCGTTCGCTCAATTCCACGTGCAGGCAACGCCCGTGCCGCCATCAGCCACGAACGTGCACCAGACATGCTTGCGGCCGACGGTATGCGCGCCGTGGATCGTCATGCCCCACGCGTGGGCCAGGCTGCCCACCAGCCGCATGCCGCGCCCGCCCTCACCGGGACCGTCCATGTCCGGGCCCACACCCACACCCGCGCCAGCCTCGCAGCGGTCCTGTCCCCCAGGCACGGGCAGAGTCCACGGCTGGTCGTCGGCGACGTAGAGGGTCGTGGTCCCCGGCGCCATGACGATGTCGAGCCCGATCGTGGGCGTGTCCGTGTGCCGGTAGGCGTTGGTGACGAGTTCGGTCACGCACAGCCGTGCGTCGTCGGCGAACGCGGCGCGCCCGCGCTCGCGCAGCAGCAGGCCCACGAAGTCGCGCGCCAGTTTGGGGGCGCTGAACGAAGGCGCCAGCACGAGCCGGTAGCACTCGCCGCCCTCGCTCGGCCCCTCGGATGCATCGGCCATATCGGCCTCCCCTTGAGGTACGCACCCGCCGACCGTGGCTTCGGCCGCACGGAGGTACGGCTGCACTTCGGTTCCTGTGAGCGAGTGCTGCGCTACTGACAGTAGGGGCATAATTGCTACGAGGCAAACTGGCCACCTCACCTGCGGACGGTTGGACCAGAAGGAGGCCCACGGGCCAAACTGAAAGCAAACAGGGGAAGGTGACATGCCGCCAAGGAACAACCCGACAGTGCGCCAGGCCCGGCTGGGCCGGGAGTTGAGACGGCTACGGGAACGAGCCGGCAAGGCTTCGCGCGAGGCGGCGGCCATGCTCTCGACCGACCAAGCGAAGATCAGCCACATCGAATCGGGCCGCAATGGCATCAGCGAGGACCGCATCAGGCGGCTGGCGACCTTCTACTCCTGCGACAGCACCGAACTCATCGATGCGCTTTGCGTGATCTCAGGCGAACGCAGCGGGCAGTTCTGGTGGGACGAATACCGAGGCGTCCTCCCAGCCGGCTTCCTGGACATCGCCGCGCTTGAGCACCATGCCACGTCTCTCCAGTACTGGCAGCCCGTCACCATTCCGGGACTCTTCCAGACGGAGGAGCAGGCCCGCGCGCTGTTCGACACCGTGCTACCGAAGCTGCCCACCACCGAGGTTGACGCACGCGTTGAGCACCGCATGCGACGTAAAGGGATCTTCGAGCGGGACACACCAACCGACCTCGAGGCCATCGTCCATGAAGCTGCTCTGCGGATGCGCATCGGAGGACGCAAGGTCGCGCGAGGCCAGCTCGAGTACCTGCTGGAGGCGTCCGAGTGGCCCGGCGTGATGCTTCGCGTCATCCCCTTCTCCCACGAGAGCTATATCGACGTCATGCAGACGGTGCTGTACGCCTGCGGCCCTGTCCCTCAGCTCGACACAGTGCACATCGACAACGCCGCACGTGAGTCGTACCGTGACAGCCCGGCCGAACTGGCCAAGTACCGGACACACTTCAACCTGGCCGAGCAGGCGTCGATGGAGCCGGATGAGTCACGAGAGTTCATCCGGCACATTGCGCGAGAGCTGTAGGAGCAACGATGAACGCAGAGCCCACCTGGCAGAAGTCGTCCTTCTCGGGAGGCGGTGACAGCTCGCAGTGCGTCGAGATCGCCAAACAGCACGGC
Source organism: Streptomyces sp. NRRL F-5126 (assembly GCF_000721265.1). GTDB lineage: Bacteria > Actinomycetota > Actinomycetes > Streptomycetales > Streptomycetaceae > Streptomyces. The sequence goes on from NZ_JOFZ01000006.1 coordinate 661,444, forward strand.
AAGATTCTCATCCGCGAGAGCGACGACCCGGCCGGTGTCACCACAACGACCCCGGCCAACTTGGCTGTGTTCATAGCGGGCGTCAAGGCGGGCGAGTTCGACCACTTCACCGGCTGAGGTCTGCTGGAGTTGTCAACTGTTGCCATGGGTACCGCCAGAGGTGCCCGGAAGGATCGCACGCCGCTCTTCGCTCCACCCCTGCGGTGGCACAAGCGAGGGATGCACCTGAGACACCTCGACACGAGAGTCCATTTTCTCGTCCGCCTCTACGTAACGAACCTCGAACCTCCGCTGCGGGTATGCGATCCCCAGCCTGGCGCCCCACGCCGAAACCAGCACCAGCGCTAGTTCGCGATCAGCACTTTCAACCAGATCCGCAGAGCCCCTATTCTGCCGAAAGATATGAGCGACTTCGAAGGTGTTGAAGCTGTCGACGACTTCTTCCCATGCCATAGGCGCCCAGCTATTGCTTGCCGCAGGCGTTCGAAGGCGATCATCAATATATTCGCGATCATCACCCCAGAGGGCCACAAATACTGCACCCTCAATTTCTACGAGTTTCGGCCAGAAGAGCCGAGAATAGACCAGGGCTTGCACCGAATCCCCCAGTTCGCTTACGTACGAGACGGGGTCGGCAGAACCCACGTCTGGGTAAGCCCTCTGCAGAATCTCCCCTACTTTGGCCTTCTCGCACATCGCCTTGCCCCTACTCTCAGCACGGAACCAGCTACAGCACCTCATCAACGCATCCGAACGCCCGGGCGTGATGGTGCGAGTCGTCCCGTTCACCAACGAGGTGACACAAACCGTCCTGTACGCACACGGCGTTGTGCCCGAGCTCGACACCGTCCGGATCGACTCCCCCTCCGGAGGCCTCTACCTGGACTCGTCGGCCGACCTGACCCGATACCGCATGCTGCTGAACCTCGCCGAGCAGGCCTCCATGGAGCCCGCCGAGTCACGCAGCTTCATCCAGCACATCGCACACGAACTGTGAGGAAAGACGACATGAGCGAACGGATCCGCTGGCAGAAATCGTCCTTCTCGGGGGCGGCGGCGAGCGGTGCGTCGAGATCGCCGAACAGGACGGCAAGATCCTCATCTGAGAGAGCGACGACCCGGTCGGCATCACCACCACGACCCCCGCCAACCTGGCCGCGTTCATAGCAGGCGTCAAAGCGGGCGAGTTCGATCATTTCACCAACCACAATATGCCCGAATGACCTCGCGGTCAGTCATTGCCACAAAGCCCAGCAAACCGCTTTTCGCGAAATTAAAATCTCGATCGTCACCGTCCACTGAGGAACCCTCCGATGGCAGAACTCTGTTAACCATAGATACCTCGACACGGGACGACGTTTGCCTACTAATTTTAAAATGAGCCGCCAGAAAGGATATTTTTTTCATTGTGGAAAGCGGCCACAGCCCCCACCTCACCTTCGACCAACCTTTCATAGAAGGATGGATCATTAGCCCACTCCTTGAAGGTGATCAGTGAAGCTCCGATGCGATCCGGCGATGCGTCATTAGAGATGTAGTTCACGACCCAATGGGCTGGAATTGATCCGTCTGATACCTGAAACAAAGGACTCGGATACCAAACCGGGTATGGGAGATCATGCTCGTCGAGCAGGAAGTACCAGAAGGCGTCTTTGACCACTGTAATCGCATAGACGACATATTCCTTCCCCACGCCAAGCGGAAAGGAAGAATCCCTATTCAGCCCCCACTTGGCATCAAGCATAGACAGAGGAAGTCGTTCTCCGGAGTTACCGATTACCCGTACTTTCATCTTACGTTTGGCTCCATCTGAGGGTAGTCGAGCTTGAACTTGTACTCGAAGTTGTCCCCATTGTCGAGATTTCTAAACCAGTGAACGGTTCGGATGGCTTTTCCGCTTGCGTCATCCAAGGTAGACTGCATTTTTACCCACTGACCCGGACCATAATTCGCTTCAAGCCTCGGAGTATCGCCGAGAGTTCTCAAAATCACGGTCCCCGCACCGGGAGCCTTCGCTCCCTGCATAGCGAGCTGATCGTAGTAATCATTCGGAATATGATCGGGGATGGGCCCCTTATTGGGTTTCGCGGACTCCGACTCGCTCAGACGCTTGAGTGGGTCTGCGGATCCGTCGGAAGCGGTGGCGTCGGCTTCCGAAGCTGCTTCGCCTGCTCCTGCGGCAGAAGCTGATTCCTCTGCACCCACAGCCGTGCCTTCGGCGGCTATGGCGGCGCCCTCACCTGCCTCGGCTGCGGCGCCTCCGGCTACTGCCGCGCCTCCTGCCTCGGCGCCTGCCCCTGCAAGCGCTCCAAGGCCGCAAATGCCCGCTGTGAAGAACGTGCAAGCCCCGAACAGGATTGCCCCTCCAGCGGTGGCAGCGGCCATCACCGGGTGCTTCGTCACCGCGTGGTAGACCGCCTTTGCGGCGTGGGCGATGCCGTGGCCTACCGAACTTCCGAAGTGGGACACGCCGCTCCAGGCAGAGCAGTACCAGCAGCTCTTGTGGGTGGTCGGGTGGTAGCTGCCGCCTCCCTCGTAGCCGGCGTAGTGCGACGCCGTGCCGCCGCCCGTGGCCTTGCCGTGGTGGGAGAGGCTGCCGTCGCCGTGGGTGACGACCCCGGAGCCGCAGCCCGGCATGCCCGGGCCGCCGCAGGCCAGGCCCTCGCCCGTCGGGTCCGACGACGTGACCGGGTTGTCGGCCGCGTAGGTGTAGCCGTTGATCGTCTGCGAGATGTTGGTCTGCAGGAGCGGGTCGAGGCTGACGAAGCGGCCGGTCGTGGTGTCGTAGTCGCGGGCGCCGAGGTGGGTGAGGCCCGTGCCCTTGTCCTGGATGCCGCCGACGAAGCCCTTGTCGCCCAGCCAGTCGGTCGAGTCGGGGTTGCCCGTGCCGCTGCCGTCGGCTCCGGGGCCTCTGGCGTTGCCGTACGGGTCGGTGTAGCGGCGTACAACGGCTTGCGTGGTGTTGTCGATCTGCGTAGAGGCCGTGCCGTGCCGGTCGGTGAGGACCCAGTCCAGCTTGCCGTCGCTCGTGCGGACCGCGACGGTCTGGCCCGCCCAGGCGTAGTAGCGCGTGCCCGTGGCGGTTGAGGCGCCCGGCGCGAGGTGGATCTCCATGTCGCCGAGGTAGAGCGTCGTGCCGGATGTGTCGCGCGACAGGAGGCGGTTGCCGTCCGCGTCGTAGACGTAGGAGACGGAGGTGCCGTCGGCGTTCGTGACCTTCGCGAGGTTGCCCTCGTCGTCCCATTCCAGGTGCTGGGTCTTGCCGCCCACCGTGCGGGTCGTGGTGTTGCCCGCCTTGTCGTAGGCGTAGGAGGCCGTCGTGTCCGGCTGGCCGGTCTGCGTGGTCACGGACGAGTCCAGCGTGTGGGGCTGGTCGGTTCCCGGGACCGGGTACGTGTACGTCGTCGTCTTGTCGGACGTGCCCGACGTGGCGCCGTGGTCCACCAGCGTCGTGCGGTCACCGACCGGGTCGTAGCCGTAGGTCTGCCAGTAGGGCGCCGGGCCGCCGAGCATCGCCTCGGACGGGTCGGCGGCGCAGCCGTTCGTCGGGGTCCAGGCCTGGGTGAGGCGGTCGTGGCCGTCGTAGCGGTAGCACTGCGTGTCGTTCGCGCCGTCGGCGCGGGTGTCCACCGAGGTCGGGTTGCCGGAGTCGTCGTACGTGTAGTGCGTGTCCTGGACCGGCGCGGAGTCCGTGTCGTCCGTGACGAGCTGGCGGTCCAGACGCCGGGTGCCGTCCTCGTAGGTGTTGCTGATCTGCACCCACTTGGCGCTGTCGGCCGTAGAGGTGCCCAACGTCACCTGGGACACGTCGCCGGGCTTGGTGTAGTCGGTGTTCAGGACGTAGCCGCTGGCGCCCTTGAGGGACTTCGGCATGCCGAGTTCGTTGTAGCCGAAGATCTCGGACTCACGCGGCAAGCCGCCCACGGCAGGGTCCGACGCCGAGTACTGCGTCCCGTCCAGGTTGTAGGCCGAGCCGAAGCTGTACGTGCCGGCCAGTGCCTCCTCGCCCGCGACGGACGGCACCGTGACCCGGGTGAACGTGGGGTGGTAGAGGGAGTCGTAGGAGAGGGTCTGGCTGGTGTAGGCCTTGCCGCCGGTGCCGGAGCCCCCGACGTAGCGGATGGACGCCGAGGGCTTGCCCTTGGCGATCGTGTCGTACGTCCACTTCGCCAGCTGGTGATCGGCGTCCTGGACCGTGCCGTCGTACTCGCCCGTCTTCCGACCGAGTACGTCGTACGTGTAGCTGAGGGTCTTGCCGCGGCTGTCCGTCGTCGACGTCGTCCGGTCCAGGTCGTCGTACGTCGTCGTGCTGGTGCCGCCGTCCGGGTCGGTCGTGGACGTCTTGCGGCCGAGCAGGTCGTAGCCGTAGTGCCAGCTGTTGCCGTCAGCGTCGGTGATCTGCGCCAGGCGGCTCTTCGCGTCGTAGCGGTAGTCGATCGCCGTGTAGGAACCGGACGCGGTGCCGTTGTCGTAGTCCCGGGTCTCCGTCGTGCGTCCGAGGGTGTCCACGAGGGTGGTGGTGGCCACTCCGCCCTTCGGCGGGACAACGGTCGTCCGGTCGCCGCCGTAGGTGGTCGTGGTCGTCCACTTTTTCGTGCCGTCGGCGTAGAAGTCCTTCGCCGTGGCCCTGCTGTCACCGTCGTAGGTGGTGAGGGTCTGCGACGGCTGCGCGGAGGTGATGTTCGCCAGGGTGCCCGAGGCGTCGCTGCCGTCGGAGTAGTCGGCGTCCGCCTCGACGGCGAGGCCGCGCGTGTCGTACTTCGTCTCGCTGATCACCCTGCCCCCGCCCGGCGCGGGCGTCTGGGTCTGGCGGGGCCGCAGGAGCGCGTCGTAGATGGCGTACGAGTAGTCGTACGTCGAGCCGTCGTTGCGGAGCTTGCCCGTGCGCACGTACGAGGCCGAGGTGTTGGACAGCTCGTAGTCGTAGACGAGGCTGGCCGTCTGGCCGACCGCCTTCGAACGGTTGGGCTGCCAGAGGCTGGTCAGCCGGCCCAGCGCGTCGTAGGCGTAGTCGGTGCGCTTGTTGTTCGGGTCGATGGCCGATGTGGCGAGCCCGCGTGCTGGGTCGTAGTCGGTCGTCGTCTTGTAGTTCTTCGCGTCGTAGCTGACGGTACTGGTCAGCGGGCCGCCGGTGGCCGGGGTGTAGGCCGTCTTCGTGGTGTTGCCATCCGCGTCGGCCACAGAGGTGACGCGGCCCTGGCTGTCGTAGGCCGAGGTGGAGACGGTCTGGTAGACGGGGGAGCCGTCCTTGTACGACGTGAGCCGCTGGGTGGAAGTCTCGTCGCCCTTGGTGGGGGCCGCGCCGAAGGTTTGGCCGTCGTAGAGCGTGCGGTTGTCGGATATGACGTCGTCGGGCCGCTTGGGGGTCGTCCCGCACGGTACGTCGACGATTTCCACGCGCGTCGGTACGGCCCTGAGCCACGCACTGTCGTTGTTGACGAGTGTGTTGCGTGTGCACTGCTCGTCGCCGGTGGTGGCCGTGTCGCCGCTGTCGTCCACCTGGAGCGTCGCGCCCGTGACCGGGTCGTACGTGGTGTGGACAGCCGTGTTGCGGGTTCCGCCGCTTGCGAGGTCCGTCCGCTTGTAGACGGCCGACGGGGCGACGTAGTCGGACGTGCGCGTGCCGTCCGTGCCCGTCTGGTGGTACCACTCGTCGGTGATCGTCCCGGACACTTCGTGCGTGCCGTTGTAGGTGATCGACTCGCGGACCGATCCGGCGAGCGGGTTGGCGTCAGTGACCGCGGTGCCTTTCGAGTCGGTGATCTTGACGCTGCGCTTGCTGCCGTCCGCCTGCTTGTCGCCGTCCATGCCGCGGAAGTACGTATCCACGGTCTTGGTCCTGGTGGACTGCGCGTCACCGGTCGTCGTCGTGACGCTGCCGTAGCCGCGCCACTGCGACCAGGTGATCCGCTTGGCGGGCGAGGTCACGTCGTCGATGTCGTAGTGCCACGCGGGTGCGCCGTTGTAGGTGTAGTCGGTCTCCTTCAGAGGAGCCCCGCCCGTCGGGTCGGACTCGTTGACCTGCTCGACGAGGTACTTGTGGAAGTAGTCGAGTTGCGGCGCGTCGGTGTACGGGGGCTGCCAGTAGGTCGGATAGCAGAGCTTGGTGTCCGCGTCGGGCGCGCTGGGCATGTTCGAGCCCACGACGCACTGCGGGTCCGAGTAGTTGACGGTCAGGACGGAGCCGGTCTCCGACGTGATCGTGCGGACCCGCCATTTGATGAGTGCGGCGATGTCGTCGTGTGTGGTGTCGACGCGGTTGGCCATCTGGACGCCGGTGAAGGTGACCGGCTTCATCGCGACGGCCTTGCCGTCCTCACCGGTCCGCGTGATCGACTTCAGCCAGAGCCCGGCCGAGGTGCCGTCGCCCGGGTCAGGGAAGGACTGGTCGAGCTTCCAGGAATCGACGTCCCTGTAGGCCGCCGGGCTCGCCGAGGCGTCCCAGACCTTTGTGGTGACGGCCGTGAGCCGCTTGCGTGAGAAGAAGGTCGGCGCGGGATCGTCCTTGCAGACCTTGCCCGAGTCGCAGATTTCGTCGTACGGCACGTCCGGCCAGTACTTCGCGGTCGTCGACGTCAGCGAGTCGCACTTCTCGGTGCTGGTGGGCAGGCAGCGTTCCGCGGTGGTGAACGCCACCTGGTCGGGCGCGGTGCCGAAGACCGTGGACGACGTGATGCCGTAGTCGATGCGGGTCAGGTAGCCACCGCGGTCGTAGGAGGTGCCGTCGGCGGTGGTGGTGCCGTCCTTGGCGTAGTGGTTGGACTCCTTCGTGTACCAGTACGACATGGCGTTGCCGTGTGTGTCGACGACGTAGTCGAGGTTCCACCGCCACGCCTGGTCGCAGGAGCTCGCGGCGAAGGTCGAGGCGTGGCATGGCTCGCCGGAGTCGTCGCCGAAGACGGGCACGTTCCACGTCGAGTTGGTCTCGGGCTTGCCGGTGCTCCAGCCGGGCAGGCGGTTCTTGCCGAAGACGTACTGCGTGCCGTCGGTAGTGGTGACGGTCCAGTACTCGCCGTCGTTGTCCCCGTTGACGGCGCCGGTGGAGCGTACGATCCGCTCGCCGTTGTCGCCCTCGGGGTGCCAGTCGCCGGTCTTGGTGTCCTTGACGAGACGGGTCGAATGCCCGTTGAGCATGAGGACCGCGTTGTCGCCGGCCCAGCACTCGTCCTGCTTCTTCGACTGCCCGTCGTCGTCGCACGAGTCGTACGACCGCTCGATGTAGGAGGTCGGCAGGTCCCAGCCCTCGCCCACCCAGGACGGCTGGTTGTTCGTGGACGGCAGCCGTCCGTCGACGCTCCCCGAGTCGTAGTTGATCGCGAGGGTGGGGGCTGGTCCACCGGCGGAGGGAGGCACCGACAGCGGGTACGACCAGTTGAAGTCGCCGCTGGAACCGCCTGCCTGCCACGAGGCGGACGGAGACAGGGATGTCGCCTTGTAGGAACCCGCTCCCGAGGTCGGGGCCGTCGTCGCGGCGAGGACGGTGAAGCCGTTGCCTGCGGCCGTCCGCACAGTCGCCGGGGACGCCGACATCTCGACGGCGCTCTGCCACAGTCCTGTGGTGGTGTGCTGCGGGACGGTGACTGTGGCGGTCAGGGTGTGGTGCCGGATGTCGTTGTGCGTCTTGACCGGTGTACGGGTGAGGCACCCCGGTGTGCCAGGGCTGGTGAGGGCACATGCCGGCAGCCGGACGAGGGAGAGGCGGGAGGCGTAGTCACCACCGTAGGCGTCGGCGAACCCCGAGTAATCCAGCGTGAGTTGCGCTGAACCGGTGCGGTGGCCCGTACCACCCGTCAACGTCAGCAGTGCGCCGTCCGCTCCTGCGGCGAGGGCGGCCGCATGGTTCGCCACCTTCACGGTCGCAGGGTCCGGGGCGGTGTCCGCGTGTGGCGATGCGGCGGCCAGCTTCACCGGAAGGCCTCCGACGGAAACGGCCTTGGCGGCGTGGCCTGCGGATGGGACCGAGAGGGTGGCGTCGGCCGTCTTCGGCCACTTCACCGCCTTGTTCACGGTGGCGGACGTCCGTGCGGCCGCCGCCTTCGCCGGGTTCTTCGGCTTCGCGGTCCTGGCCTTGAACGGAACGGCGGTGCCGGGCTTCGACTGCTGTGCCTGCACGGTGCGGTGTCCGTGGTGCTCGTTGGCCCAGGCGGCAGGCGCCGTGCCGAGCAGGGAGGCGGTGGCCGCTCCCGTCACCAGTGCGGCGACCCAGCCCCGTATGCGACTGAACCGCTGTCCGCGCCAGGCGGGCGCTCTGAACGGGCCCGCGTGTGTGCCGCCACGCATGTTGAACTCCGCATCCTTCGGTGGTGCGAACCGATGTGCCACGGACGCCGCCGCGGGGTTTCTGCCGTCTGGAACCGTGGGTGCTGACAGGGATCAGAGCGGGAAGAGGTACTCGTCGTAGTACATCTGCGCGATGTCCGGACCGGACATCACACCGGTCCAGACGCGCACGCGCTGGACGAGGCCGGTCGCGTAGTCGCCGTAACCGCCTGATGCGGTGCGGCCACGCCCGATCGAGAAGGTCCCGGTCGCCTGCCACGGCTTGTCGAACGTGACTCCTCCGTCGGAGCCCTCGTCGGACGCACTGTCGCCGACCGTGCCCTGAGCGACGCCGTTGACGTACAGCGTCAGGTTCTGGTGCGCCGCGTCGTAGACGCCGGTGAGCAGCGTCCACTCCGTCGGGTCCGCGAGTGCCGCGGAGCCGATATCGGTCGGGTCGGACACGACGGTCGCCGTGGTGGAGTCGGCTGTCGTCCTGCCGAACATCCAGGCGCCCTCGGTCGATCCGGCGGGCTGGCTGTACCACAGCGACCAGGAGTCGCGTTTGCCACCGGACTGGCCGGCGATCGTGACGGTGTGGGCCACCGAGGTGTCCGCCAGAGAGGCCGCGTCCAGCTTCGCCCAGGCGGCGATGGTGAAGGCCCCCTGGGAGTCGACCACGGGCCCGGCCGCCGACACGTAGCCGTTCGACGTTCCGTCGAGCGCGAGGGCGTTGCCCATCCCGCCGTCGACGTCGTCCGTCCAGGAGGCGCCGCTACCAAGGGTGGCCGTGTGGCCGTAGCCCGAGGTGTCCTGCGCCGTGGAGCCGGAGGTTCCGCCGAGTTCCCAGTCAGCGGCGAGAGTCGGACGGGCGTCGCCCTGGGCGTCCGTCATGTCCTGGAGGTCAGCGACTTCGTCCGCGGACATGATGCGGTTCCACAGGCGGACGTCGTCGATCTGGCCGGTGAAGTAGTCGGTGAACGAACCGCCGTACTGGCCGCGCCCGATCTGGAGCCCACCCGTGGCCTTCCACGGTGTGGTGAAGGAGACGGGGTCGCCCTGCGGAACGCCGTTCACGTACAGCTGGATCGTCTGGGCCTGCGCGTCGTACACGCCGAGCAGGTGGGTCCATACGCCCATGGCCGGCGTCGCGGTGGAGACGGATCGCACGATGGTCGGCGTGGTGGAGTCGGACGTGTACCGGTTGAAGATCCACGCCTTGTACGCCGTGGAGTAGTACAGGGCGAACGACGAGCCGTGCGCACCCGCCTGTGCCGCGATGACCGAGTTGTGGGAGAGGTCGGTGAGGCGTGCCCAGCCGGAGATGCTGAAGGACTTCGTGGTGTCGAGTCCGGTGCCACTGACCGCGGCGTAGCCGCTGCTTCCGTCGACGGCAAGGGATTCGCCGGACCTGGCGAACTTCGACCAGGACGCACCGGATGCCGAGAGCGTGGCCGCGTGGGAGCCGGCGCCGTCCGCCGCCGAACCGCCGCTCCCCTCGTCGAAGGCCCACGAATCGACCGGCGGCGCGCCGGCGCCGACCTTGAAGAAGTACGTGCAGCTCGCGGACACGTTTCCCGCCGCGTCGGCCGTCTGTACGGTCAGCGCGTTGAGTCCGCGCACGTCAGGCGCGAGGTTCAGGGCGAGGCTCGATGTGGGTGACGAGAACGACTTCGTGACCTGCCGCCCTTGGTTGAGCGTGTAGGTGTACTTGACCACGTCGGACGCACCGGCGTGGAGCGTGAAGGTGGCAGGTGCCCCCACGCCGCCGGAGGCGGAGCAGGAGTCGGGGTCGTCGGCGGTCGCGCACTCCGGGTACGCGATCGAGGTGACGGTGGGTGGCGCGGGCCTGCTGGTGTCGACGTGGAAGGCACAGGCCCCGATCGTCGTCCAACCGGAATACATGGACGCGCTCTTGCCGCCGAACGAATACTGGTACACCGTCCTGGCCTTGAACCAGTAGGTCTGCCCGTTCTTGAGAGTCGGGGTCTTCCACGTTCCTGCCTTGCCGGACGTCGTCCACGAGGACGGGCTGCCGGAGGCGACCAGTGGATCAGGGATGTTCGGGTCGTACCGGTAGAGCTGGAAGTTGGGGCGCAGCTTCGACTGGGAGCCGTCGGCCGACTTGGGGGACGCGCTCAGTGTCGGTGTGAGCGTGCGGATGTTCACGGCAACGCTCGAACTCTTGCCGCAGGCGAGATTCGGGGAGGAGAGCTTGAGGGAGGTGGGCGTGCTCGGCTTGGACACGAAGGTGACGGAGAGCGTCGGCTTCTTGGTCGCCGGAGAGGCGAACTGCTTCCACTCAAGGTCGTTCGACTCGCTGCTGGCGCGAAGTCCCACCGTGGTCGTGGCGCCGGAGCGGGCAGCGCCGTAGGCCACCGCACTCGTCGCGTCGAAGGAGACGTTGCCGCCGGGGCATGAGGAGGAATAGCCCTTGGCCGCGGAGACGGTGTCGATCCTCGACATCCAGGACGGCTGCCGCTTCCATGTGGACGCGGACGAGATGCCGCCGGTGTGCCACAACTCGACAGGTTGCTTGGTGCAGTTCGCCGCCCATACCTCCAACGCGGTGAAAGTGGCCGAGAGGATCTTCTTTCCGCTGAGGCTGTGGGTGTCGAACTGGTAGAGGGAGCGGACGACCTTGCTGTCCGCCCACGAGTCGTAGCCGGATCCCAGGGTGTGCTTGGTCTTCCAGAAGGAGGTCGACGGCTGGCCCGACCACAGGGCCGTCCAGCCCGCGAGGGACGAACTGGTCGTCTGCGGGTCGAGGACGACCGGGTACGTCGTGGTGGGATCGCTCAGGAACGACTGGTCGGGCGAGACGGACAGCACGTCACCCGTGGCGGTGACCCCCATGACCGTCGTTTTGGCGCCCGGCCCGGGGCCGTCCGCGGCGTCGGCGGGGGTGGTTTCGGCGGACGAAGCGGCCGGATCCACGGCAGCCGCAGCGCCGGACGAGGCACTGCGGCTCGCGGTGTCCGAGGTGGCGGAAGGATCGGTGGTGGGCGCGGGCGTGGAGTCCCACATCAACGCGGTGCCCGTGGTGAACTGCGGGCGGCCTGAGCCATCGACGAGGGCCACCCCGCCGTCCGCCTGCGAGGTCAGGGTCACGCCGCTGGTCTCCACGGGGAAGCTCACCGTGGCGAGGTCGGGGTCGAGTGCGGCCTGGCGCGTCTTGACCACGAGGTTCTCGCTGAACCCGTCAGGCAGCGCCGTCACCACGAGGTCCACGTCCGGGAGGACCGACGTGTATGTCGCGTCCGCACCGGACAGCGTCGGAGCGGGCAGTGTCCAGGGCGACTTGATGCTGTAGGAGACACCGCCCCGGGAGATCGTCGCCAATGGAGCGGATGATCCACCGCCGGAGAAGGTGATCTTCGAGGCTGTCGCCTTGGGGCTGATCGTGCCGCCGGGTGCGGACTGCAGTGTCGTGTCGATAGGCACCCAGTCGGACCCGACCTTGGCACGTTCCGGCACCACATCAGTGTTGAGTACGAACGTGCCGTCCGGCTGGGCGGACACCGTCTGGGTGGGGGTGGTGTCGGCAGGGACATCCACGGGTGCCCCGGTCTCGGCCGCCTTTGCCGAGGCCTGGGCCTCCGGCGACAGGTCTTGTCCGGCGCTGTCCGCGGCGGAATGGACGGTCGCGGCCGAAGGCTGCGCTGCGGCGGCCCAGGCGCCCGCACCGAGGGCCGGTTGCACCGCGAGCACCGCGGCGACCAGCCATGCCCGCCCAGCCGGCATGCGTCTGCCCGTCTTGTTCCTGCCCAACGTGTGCCCCCCCGGGCTTATGTACGTGCAGACACCACTTGTTTACATGTCCACGATCGCGACATCGATCATGGCGTAGTGCGCGACAAGGTGATGCAAACGGAACGGCAAGTTCGCCCTCGCCTTCCGTCACGGATCAGGCAAGATCGGAAAATTCTCGTCATATTCTCGACAGAATTTTCGCATGTGTGAACATGTGGTGACCGCGTCCACCGGTCGCGTGCCGGGTCATCGGGACGCGGCCGACTCCCTCACGTCCCGCAGGGCCGCTTCGAGTTGGGGGCCCACGGTCTCGCGGGTCCAGGCGGCCTGTTCGGCCGGGTACCCGCGGGGCACCGCCTCCACCAGCATGATCAGGTACAGGTAGCAGCGGTAGAGGGCGACGCGCAGCCGGAGGGAGGCGTCGAAGTCCGCTCGGCCACCGGCGGCGGCGTAACCGGCGAGGAAGTCGGTTTCGCGCTCGATGTCGGCGAACAGGGCGAGCGAGACGAAGTCCGCGGCGGGGTCGCCCCAGAACATGCGCTCGCCGTCGATGATGCCGCCGAGGGTGAGCGAGCCGGGTTCGCCGTCGAGCAGCAAGTTGCCCTGCCACAGGTCGAAATGGACCAGGGCCGGGCGGACGACCTCGTCGAGGGCGTCGGAGGCCGCGCCCATGGTCGCGTGGATGCGGTCCGGGGTTTCCGGCAGCCAGGCACGGTAGCGGACCGCGTCCGCCAGGACGGCGTCGCTCATCGCCCTGAACGCCTGGCGCCAGGTTGCGGACAGCGGCCCCAGCGGCTGTGCCGGGTAGCCGAAGCCGGGCCCGGTGACAGCGTGGAGGCGGGCCACTTCCCGTCCGACCTGGTGGCGCAGCCGACGTTCCTCGCCGCGGGTCATCGACGCCGCGTGCTCGGGCCACGGCACCCCGGGGCGAGCGGTCATGATCACGTGCGGAACCACGGGCGGGGCCGGATCGAACGCGGCGTGCACGATTTCGGGCACCGGCGCGCCGACGGCGGACGCGGCGCGGTAGAAGGCCGCCTCGCCACGGAGCAGGCCACGCTCGTAGCCCATGCCCGGCACGCCGGCAGGCGGAGGGATCTTGACGACCCACTCGCGACCGCCGGCGAACGTGACACGCACGACCGTGTTGTACGTCCCCCCGCTCAGCGGTGAGACGCGCGCGGCGGCCGGGTCGGCGACGCCCGCCGCCTCAAGTACCGCGGCGACGGCCGCCTCGCCGCCCTGCCCGTCTGGCCCCACGTCCGGCCCACCCCACTCCCGCCCGGGCGCGCCGTGCTCGCCATCGGTTGAGGGAACACGGTCGCGTGTCGCGAAGTCCATCATGAGAGGCGGCCAAAAGACCGCCGGTCATGGGGACTTCCGTCTCGGCCGTGGGGTGCGCAGCGCTCACAGGGGCGGTGCCCTGCTCTCAGCCGGCGAACTCGTCGACGCCGAGGGCGAAGTCCCAGTGGCCGACCCCCTCTTGGGCGAGGCCCACCGTGACCAGGCCCATCCCCTCCAGCCAGTGCGCCATCTTCAGGCCGCCGACATCCAGCGGGCGCAGCCCGAGGCTCTCGACGAATGTCGCCACGTCCGCCTTGGCCTGGCCGCTGTCGCCGGCCATGAAGACGTTGGGCCGGCCGTTTTCCAGGACATTGCGGAAGATGGTGTTGAACGCCTTCACCACACTGGCGCCGGCCGGAGCCACCTTGGCGGCTTCCTGCGCGACCGACGTCTCCTCGCTGTGGGCCAGCCCGTCGAAAGTGGCGTTGAAGGGGTTGCTGATGTCGACGATGACCTTGCCCGCGAGGGCGTCTCCGTACTGGGCGACGACCGGAACGACGCCGTCGTACAACAGGGCCGTGATGACGATGTCCCCGGCGGGGACGGCGCCCCACTCGCCCGTTGTCGTGCCGCCGCCCAGAGCCTTGGCCAGGTCGTCGGCCTTGGCCTGATCGCGTCCCATGACCTCGACGGTGTTGCCGCCCGCCACCGCGAGCGTGCCGATGGCACGGGCCATGTTCCCCGTACCGATAAGAGTGATGCTGCTCATGAGGTGTGCTCTCTTTCTGTACTCGACGTTTCGCTCTGTCCGGTGAATTCGGGATGCGTGGACCTGGGGTCCCTATCTCGTCACTCTCCCTCGGTGCGCAATTCCCACGGCCGCATTCCGGCGAAAGGCGCGAGGTGGCCCTGCATCTCTACGGCGGACGGCAGCGGGCGCCAGAATATGGTCACCTCGGCAATCCTGCCGTCCGCGTCGAGCAGGATGTAGTCCATCCCGTCGACCGCCGTGTCCTCGATCCGCAGCCGGAAGAATGCCGCGTGGTGGGAATCGCCGCTGAGGATTTCCTTGTAGGTGAGTTCCGCCGCCACCGCGGAGACTCCTTGGATGGCCGCTGTGACGGCGTCGCGGCCGGTGAGCGGCTCATCGTCGAGCGGGCTGATCAGCACCACGTCCTCGGCGAGGACACGGGCGAGAGCGTCTTTGTCCGCGCCGCCGTGCATGGAGTCGACGAAGGATTCGACGGTGGCGCGGTGCTTGGCGAGCGTGGTCATTGCTCCTCCTCGTTGTGCGTGTCGCCGCTGGTTCAGATGGCGGTGGTGCCGCCGTCCGCGACCAGTTCCAGGCCGTTGACGTAGCTGGAGTCGTCGGAGGCGAGGAAAAGGGCGATGGTGGCGATTTCGTCGGGGCGGCCCATCTTTCCGCGGGGAATGAGGGACTCGAATGCGGCCTTGGTCGCCTCGTCGAACAGTTCTTCCTGTTTGGCGGTGGCGACCTGGCCGGGGGTCAGGACGTTGACCCGGATCTTGCGGTCACGCAGTTCGTTGAGCCAGACGCGGGCCCAGGCCTGCTGGACGGCTTTGCTTCCCGCGTAGAGGCTCCAGCCGGGGAAGGCGCCGAGTGAGGCGTTGGACCCGGTCATGAGGATCGAGCCGTTGTCGTTCATCAGAGGCAGTGCCTTCTGGACGGTGAACAGGGTGCCGCGCGCGTTGAGCCAGAAAGCGCGGTGGAACTGCTCCTCGGTGATCTCGCCGAGGGCGGCGGGTTCGCCCATACCGGCGCTGGCCCACAGCACGTCGATCGAGCCCTTTTCCCGCTTGACGGTGTCGTACAAGCGGTCAAGGTCGTCCAGGTCGGAGGCGTCGCCCTGGACGGCGGTGACGTTGCGGCCGATCAGCCTGACGGCCTCGTCCAGCGCTTCCTGCCGCCGTGCCTGGATGAAGACGTGCGCTCCTTCCCGGACGAACAGTTCGGCGCCGGCCAATGCCATGCCGGTGGATCCGCCGGTGATCACCGCTACCTTGCCATCGAGCTTTCCCATGATCACTCCGCTGAATCGGTGGGTATCCGGAACAGCCCGGTTCTTACATAAACCAAGCCGTGTACTTAACGTACGGGACAGCACGGCGGGGCGCAAGCTATGTAGACCGATCTGTACCCAACGGCCTATGCTGGAGTCATGACGGAGTTGGAGAAGGGGCCCCTGGGCCGGCGCCGCGGCAGGGGCGCACGCGAGCGCATCCTCAGCGCGTCACAGCAGCTGTTCCGCGATCAGGGCATCAACCGCACCGGCATGGACCAGCTCAGCGCCGTGGCCCAGGTGTCCAAGCGCACGGCCTACCAGCACTTCAGCAGCAAGGACGAACTCGTCGCGGAGTACCTGCGCCAATTCGATCCCGATGTCATGCCCGGAGTGTTCGACCGCACCGACCTCACACCCCGCGAACGGCTGCTCGCCGCCTTCGAGATGCCCGCGTCCACGCCCCTGTGCCCCTACATCGCGGCGAGCGTCGAACTCCACGACCCCGAGCACCCCGCGTCGCAGTACGCGCGCGACTACAAGACCGCCATCGCCGCGCGGCTCACCGAAACCGCCCGCGAGGCCGGCGCCACCGACCCCGAGCAACTCGGCGAACAGCTGGCGCTGCTCATCGACGGCGCCTCGGCCCGCACCCGGGTGCTCAACAGCGCGTCGTGGCCCACCGCGGCCGCCATCGCCGCCGTCCTCATCGACAACGCCGTCCCCGCGTCGTCTCCCCGGCAGCCCGGCGATGACCGCGGGGCCGCCGGGTCTGCTCCCGTTCCTGTGTGAGACCGGTGACGGCCCGGTGACGCCTCGCCGGCCGGAAGACGATGTCGGGTTCGGCGCGGCCGGATCGAGAGCCGCAACACCGGCGAAGAAGGTCAGTGCGACCGCAGCCAGTCGCGGTAGTGGACGCTGGACAGGTGCGCGCCTTTGGGCGCGAGCAGCTCATCGCCCTTGACCGCGGCGAACAGGCCCGCCGTGTCGTCGGTGACGACGTGGCGGCGGTCGCCGGTGGCTTCCAGCGCGAGACGACCCAGTTCGTCCAGGGCGAAGACGTCGGGGCCTGCGATGTTGCGGGTGCCTCCCAGCGAAGCGCCGACTGCGGCGTCCGCGACCTGGGCGGCGACGTCGGCGGAGCTGATGGGCTGGATCGGGGCGGAGGGCAGGCGTACGACATCGCCGTCGGTGGTCCAGTCCATCGTCGGCCCGACGAACTCCATGAACTGGGTGGCGCGCACGATCGAGTACGGCACAGGCCCGGCCTTGACCAGTTCCTCCTGGAGCGTCTTGGCCCGGTAGTAGACGAGATCGGGCACCTGGTCGACGCCGACGATCGACAACGTCACCAGGTGTGGGGCGCCGACCGCCTCCATAGCGGCCAGCAGATTGGTCACCGTGGTGCGGAAGAAGTCGACGGAGGCATCGTCGAAGGTCGGCGAGTTGGTCACATTCACGACGGCATCCGCGTCGCGAACGGCGTCCTCGATGCCCTCGCCGGTGATCAGGTCGAGTCCGGTCGAGCGGGAGTGCCCCGTCGCCTCGTGGCCGGCCGCGGTGAGCAGGTGGATCACCTGCGAGCCGATCAGTCCGGTGCCAAGGACGGAGATTTTCATGACACACCCCTACGGTTGATGTTGTCCGGACCGGTGCCCTGGATGGTTCGGGGCGATGAGCGTGCCGGTGCGGTGCTGAACGGAATGCGTCGCTGCCCGTCGACGAACGTGACCGTCTCGGCCAGTGGGGCCCGGCCTATGCGGCCACGATCGACCGTGGCGTCCCCGTACCCGATCGACATGCCGCAGAAGAGGATGAGCCCCTCCGGCGGGGACAGGACCTCCGCGACGGTCCTGCGGTAGACCGACCAAGCCATCTGCGCGCAGCTGTGCAGCCCTTCGGCGCGCAGCAGCAGCATGACAGTCTGCAAATACATTCCGACGTCGGACCATTGAGGCCGGCCCATTTCGCGGTCAATGTAACAGAACAGGGCGGCGGGGGCGCCAAAACACGCCCAGTTCTCGGTGGCTGCCCTTCGGCGCGCATCCCAGTCGTCGCGTCGAATTCCCAACGCGCCGTAGCGTTTCTCACCGAAATCCGATCGCCGCTCCTGATAGGGAGATTTCAGCTCCTGCGGGTACATCTCGTATTCCCGATCGTCCCAGGGCTCCCCGTCGGCCGCCCGCTCTCCGGCGCGCTTTTTGAGCTCGGTAAGCGGCTCGCCGGTCAGCACGTAGGCATGCCACGGCTGGAGGTTCGATCCGGATGGCGACCATGCCGCGGCGGACAGCACGCGCTCCAGCATCTCTCTCGGGACCGGCCGGTCGGTGAATCGGCGCACCGCTCGCCGGCTCGTGACCGCCTCGTATACATCCATGCTGCGCGGCTCCCTGCTCGAATGCCGGACCAATGCGGCTGGCTTCTCCACCCCTTTGATGCGGGTGAGGCCGACCCTTATGGTGTGACGGTTGCGGTGCGGTAGAAATCGGAGGCGGCAATAGACTCCGGTACGCCGAGATCAGCGGCGACCGCGCTGATCGCGGCGGCCCCCACCGCGAGGTCGGCCGCGCCATCGGTCGTGAAATACGGCGCGATAAATGTTTTGTAGTGGGCGCGGGCCTCGTCCGCGGTGTGCCGGCCGAGGAACGTACGGATGTGCCGCACCGTGGTGTCGGGATCGTCGCGGATCACCGTCAAGGCACGCCGGTGGGCGCGTACGACGGCCAGGACGGCGGGGTCGTCCGGCGCGATGTGGGTGGGGTCGACGGCCAAGCCCACTGTGGGGATCTGGAAGTGGTCGCCGACCCAGGCCAGCACCTGCCAGCCGTACTCGGCGGCGATCGCTTCCGGCGCCATGGTGCTGCCGACGTAAGCGGCGTCGATCGCGCCGTCGCGCAGCCGGCGCAGATCCATGCCGTAGTCGCCGGGCTGCCGAAAGACGCAGTCGACGTCGCGGTCCGGATCGAGGCCGGCCTGGCGCAGCACGATGCGGGCAAAACATCCGGGGGCCGTGTGCGGGGCGTGCACCGCGAGCCGCCGGCCGGCCAGATCGGCCGGCGAGGTCGGACCGGGGCGGGCGAGGAACCAGAACAACGGCCGGTGCGTGTTGACGTTGAGCGCGACCCAAGGGATTCCGCTGGTCAGCCGGGACAGCAGCGCACGGCCCAGCCCGATGGTGACGACGTGCCGCAGCCGTTCCTCGTCCCAGGAACAGCCGTCGTGCAGCGCGACGCGTACACCCTCGTCGGCGTAGAGGTTCTCCTGATCGGCGATGTAGGCGGTGAGTTCCTCGTGCAGGCCCCGCCCGACATGGGCGAGATCGATGGTGTGCATGACCGTCCTTTCAGTACATTGGCATGTCAGTACATTGACATGCCGCCATTGACCGCGGCGGTCGTGCCGGTCATGAAGGCGTTGTCCTCGCCGGCGTAGAAGGCGACCACGTTGGCGACGTCCGCCGGTACGGCCAGCCGGCCCAGTGGAGTCGCGGTGATCTGCCGCTGCTTCTCCTCGTCGTCGAGTACCTGCGAGATCCTGGTCTCGGCTACCGGGCCGGGTTCCACGACGTTCACGGTGATGCTCAGCGGGCCCAGTTCCTGGGCCAGGTAGCGGCCGAATTGCGCGAGTGCGGCCTTGGCGACGCCCAGCGCGATCATGCCGGCGCGGGGACGGCGGCTCAGGCCGGTACCGAGGTAGATCAACCGCCCCCACCTCTGTTCGGTCATCGCGGGCACGACGGCCTTGGTGACCGTGAAGGCTGCGCGGATCTCGTCGTCGAGTTTGCCGCCGAGTTCCTCCCAGGTCATGTCCTGGAACGGTTTGATCGCGTAGGGGGTGAGCGCGTTGTGCACCAGCACGTCGACGCCGCCCCATTCCGCCCGGACACGTTCGATCATGGCGTCGACCGCTACGGGGTCACGCACGTCGGCCTTGACGGCCATGGCCTGGCCGCCGGCGTCCTCGATGCCGGCGACGACCTCCTTGGCCGCTCGGTCGCTCTGCCTGTAGTCGACCACCACGCGCATGCCGCGTTCGGCCAGCAGGCGCGCGGTGGCCGCGCCGATCCCGCTGCTGGCTCCGGTGACCAATGCGACCCTGCCGGTTGTCCTGATCATGATGTGACCTCACCTTCATGGGCGGGGCGGATCGCGCCGTGGAGGACGGTCTCGACGGTCGTCCGCAGCAGATCGGCCGCAGTGCAGTGGAGTTCGCGTGGCAGCCGTGAGTTGAACAGCCGCTCCACCGCGCCCCGGGTGATCTCACCGAGCAGTTCTGGCGGCGCGGACAGCAGTCCGCGCCGGTGCCCGTCCCGGAAGAGCTCGTCCAGCCGCTGGTAGACCACCGCGTCGATGCGCTGTTCCACGTACCGGCGCAGGACCGCGTCACCGCGCCCGGCCGCGAGCTGCGCCGCGCCGATCCGACCGAGTTCACCGCACGCCGCGATCAGGAACTGGCGTACCTGCTCGCTGAACGGCCGGCCGCGGGTCTCATCGGCCGCCGTGACCAAGGTGCGCTCGATCGCGTCGAACTGCCGGTCCAGCACGGCGGTCATCAGGCTGTGCTTGTCGGGGAAGTGCCGGTAGATCGTCTTCTTGGCCATGCCGAGGTCCCGGGCCAGGTCGTCCATGCTCACCCGCCCCGGGCCCGGCCCGAGGAACAGCTCGGCGGCCGCGTCGAGGATCAGCTCGGCCCGCTGCCGATCAGAAACTGAGGACACTCTTATAGTTTCCATCGTTTCGATGGTGGCCGGCCGCATGCCAGATGTCAAGGCATGGCGCCGTGAGGGCGTCTGGTTCAGGCGTGGCCGCACGAGCGCGGCGTAGATCGCGTACGCGCGGTCGTACGTTCAGCCACCGTTGCGGACCCCGGCCAGGACGCCCCGGTGGGCCGCCCGGCCGGGGCGGTGAGGGCCGGGCGGCTCGCCGGCCCGTCGCGCGGCGGGCGCGGGCGGCGTCAGGCGCGGGCGAGCATCAGGCGCGGGCGAGCATCAGGCACGGGCGGCGTCAGGCACGGGCGGCGTCAGGCACGGGCGAGCGTCAGGCACGGGCGGCGTCAGGCACGGGCGGGCGTCAGGCACGGGCGGGCGTCAGGCACGGGCGGCGTCAGGCACGGGCGGGCGTCAGGCACGGGCGGCGTCACGCGCGGGCGGGCGTCAGGCGCGCTTGTGGCCCACCGCGCCGTAGAGGTGCGTGTGGTCGGACGACGTGTCCGTGCCGTCCGGGTGCCAGGTGTGGACCTCCACCAGGCCGGGCGGGACCAGGTCGAGGTCCGCGACGAGGGACTCGATCGCCGCTCGCGGGCGGACGTTGGCCGGTATGCCCTGCTCCGCGTAGACGCGTTCCGTCTCGCGCCAGGCCTCAGGCGCGAAGTCGTCCGTCACGTGGCTGAAGATCAGGCAGCTGCCCGGGGCCAGCGCCGAGAGGTACGCCGTGACGGCAGCGCGGGCCTCGTCGTCGTCGGGTACGAACTGGAGGACCGAGCAGAGCATCAGCGCGACCGGACGGTCCAGGTCGAGCGTCCTGCGGGCGATCGCGAGCACCTCGTCCGGCTCGCGGAGGTCGGCCTCCGCGTAGTCCGTCGCGCCCTCGGGGCCGCTCTGCAGCAGCGCCTCCGCGTGGCGCAGCACGATCGGGTCGTTGTCCACGTAGACGACGCGGGACGCCGGGTGGACCGCCTGCGCGATCTCGTGCGTGTTCGGCCCCTTCGGGACGCCCACGCCGACGTCCAGGTACTGGTCCATGCCCAGCTCGCGCGCCGCGTACCGGACGGCGCGGTCGTGGAAGAGGCGCGCGCCCGTGCCGATGCGCTGGATGGACCCCTTGCCGAACGCCTCCGTCAGGCGCGTGCCGGCGTCCTTGTCGACGCCGTAGTGGTCCTTGCCGCCCACGTACAGGTCGTACAGACGCGCCGAACTGGCCCGCGAGGTGTCGATCTGGCGCTTGGGCCTGCCGTCCGGCGTGTCCGTCATCGCTGCTCCCGTGAGGGTGAGAGGTGGAAAAGCCGCTTCCTTCAGCTACGCCCTGGGGGCGACCTTCGTCAAACCGTTGATGATCCTGTCCATCGCGTCGCCGCCCGTCGGGTCCGTCAGGTTGGCGAGGAGCTTCAGCGTGAACTTCATCAGCAGCGGGTGCGTCAGGCCGCGCTGCGCCGCCAGCTTCATGATCGTCGGGTTGCCGATCAGCTTCACGAACGCGCGGCCCAGCGTGTAGTAGCCGCCGTACGTGTCCTTGAGTACCTGCGGGTAGCGCTGCAGCGCGCGCTCGCGCAGCGCGGGCGTGGCGCGCGCGTGCGCCTGGACGATCACGTCGGCGGCGAGCTGCCCCGACTCCATCGCGTAGGCGATGCCCTCGCCGTTGAACGGGTTGATCATGCCGCCCGCGTCGCCCACCAGCAGCAGCCCGCGCGTGTAGTGCGGCTGCCGGTTGAACGCCATCGGCAGCGCGGCGCCGCGGATCGGCTTCGTCATGTTCTCTGGCGTGTAGCCCCAGTCCTCCGGCATCGACGCGCACCAGGCCTTGAGGACCTCGCGCCAGTTCAGCTCGTTGAACGCGGCCGACGAGTCGAGGATGCCGAGGCCCACGTTCGACGTGCCGTCGCCCATGCCGAAGATCCAGCCGTAGCCGGGCAGCAGGCGCTCCTGGGCGCCGCGCCTGTCCCACAGCTCAAGCCACGACTCCAGGTAGTCGTCGTCGTGGCGCGGCGAGGTGAAGTACGTGCGCACCGCGACGCCCATCGGGCGGTCGTCGCGCCGGTGCAGGCCCATGCCGACCGAGAGGCGCGTCGAGTTGCCGTCGGCGGCGACCACCAGCGGCGCGTGGAACGTGACCGGCCGCTTCTCCTCGCCCAGCTTCGCGTGCACGCCCGTGATGCGGCCCGTGCCGTCGGTGATCGGCGCGCCGACGTTGCACAGCTCGTACATGCGCGCGCCGGCCTTCTGGGCCTGCCGGGCGAGCTGCTCGTCGAAGTCGTCGCGCTTGCGGACGAGTCCGTAGTCCGGGTACGCGGCGAGATCCGGCCAGTCCAGCTCCAGCCGCATGCCGCCGCCGATGATCCGCAGGCCCTTGTTGCGCAGCCAGCCGGCCTCCTCGGAGATGTCGATGCCCATCGAGACGAGCTGCTTGGTCGCGCGGGGCGTGAGGCCGTCGCCGCACACCTTCTCGCGCGGGAAGGCCGTCTTCTCCAGGAGCAGTACGTCGAGACCCGACTTGGCCAGGTAGTACGCCGTGGTCGAGCCGGCTGGGCCCGCCCCGACGACGATGACGTCGGCGGTGTTCTCGGAGAGGGGCTCGGTCACGGCGGGGGCTCCCGAAGGGTCGGCGCGGATACCGGCTCGATACAGCTGCTGGAAGTTGCGCTGTGAAGTATCGAAAGGCAACGGACATGGGCAGTCTATGGGGGCGTACCGACAAGCCGGCTCGAAGGGCACCCTCCGTGAATGATTCGCCGAATGATGCGCCGAACGATCAGCGGCACGATGCGTCCCGGCCGTATCCGCCGGTGGAACTGCGCGTCCCCACCGACGAGGACGCCTACGCGTGGCACCGCATCTTCGCCCACCCGGACGTCATGGAGTTCCACGGCGGCCGCCCGAAGGAGGTGTCCGTGTACGAGGAGCTCACGGCCCGCCAGCGCCGCCACGCCGCGGAGCGCGGCTTCTGCCTGTGGACGCTCGTGGACGCGGAGGGCGAGGTGATCGGCTTCACGGGCGCGCAGCCGTGGCCGCACGAGTCGTTCGGGCCGTACGGCGAGATCGAGATCGGCTGGCGCCTCGGGCGCGCCCACTGGGGCCGCGGCTATGCGACGGCCGCCGCGCGGGCGACGCTCGATCGGGTGCGGGCGGCGGGCGTCGAACAGGTCGTGGCAATGGTGAACGCGCGCAACGAGCGGTCGATCGCCGTGACGCGACGGCTGGGCATGCGGCTGGCGAAGACGTTCACGTACGCGTCGAAGACGGTGCCGAGTACGGAGCTCGTGGGGCACCAGTACGAGCTCGCGCTGTAGCCCTGCGGTTCAGCCCCGCGGGGGCCGGCTGGCGGGGGCAGGCTCGCGCCGGCACGGGCGGGTTGCGGCCGCGCCCCCGGGTGGCGCTCCGGCGGGAGCCGTGCACCGCCGTGGCTACTCCCGTACCGCCCTGTGCAGCGCGACGACCCCGCCCGTCAGGTTCCGCCACGCGACCCGCGACCAGCCGCACCGCCTCATCCGCGCCGCGAGCCCCCGCTGGTTGGGCCAGGCGCGGATCGACTCGGCGAGGTAGACGTACGCGTCCGGGTTGGACGAGACGGCGCGGGCCACCGGCGGCAGCGCGCGCATCAGGTACTCCTGGTAGACCGTGCGGAACGGGCCGAACACCGGGTCGGAGAACTCGCAGATCACGATGCGCCCGCCCGGCTTCGTGACCCGGTGCAACTCGCGCAGCGCCTGCTCCGAGTCCTCGACGTTGCGCAGCCCGAAGGAGATCGTCACCGCGTCGAAGGCCTCGTCGACGAAGGGCAGGCGCGTGGCGTCGCCCGCCGTGAACGGCATCCAGGCGTAGCGCCGCTTGCCCTCGCGCAGCATGCCGAGGGAGAAGTCGCAGGGCACGACGTACGCGCCGGTGCGCGCGAAGGGCTGGGAGGACGTGGCCGTGCCGGCCGCGAGGTCGAGCACACGCTCCGCGGGGCGCGCGGCGACGGCCTTCGCGACCTCCTTGCGCCACAGGCGGGCCTGGCCGAGCGACAGCACGTCGTTCGTCAGGTCGTACTTAGCCGCCACGTCGTCGAACATCGTGGCGACTTCCTGCGGCTTCTTGTCCAGGGATGCACGGGTCATCCGCCCATTGAAGCAGGCGGCGCCCCACGCTCACGGCTCGCTCAGGCGCGCCGGTGGACGAGGCGCCCCGCGAGCACCGTCACGACGCAGTCGCCGCCGGCGTCGAACACCGCGAAGTCGGCGTGGCCGCCCGCCACAAGGTCCGCGGGGCTCTCCCGCAGGCCCGCACGGGACACCGCCGCCGCGACCTGCGGGCGCGAGAAGGGCCCGGTGACCGCCGTGACCCCGCGTGCGAGCAGCCGCTGCACACCCCGGCGCGCGCTGGCACTCCAGCGTGCGTCCGTCATGGGCACGGACGCGACGGGCACGGGCCCGGTGCCGAGGGCGTCCGCCTCGCGCGGGTCGGGCCAGTAGACCGTCTCCAGCAGGGCGGCGCCGTCCGCCGCGTGACGCCCCGGCTCCAGCACGCCGTCCCAGGTCCGCTCACGCGCGCCGAGCGGCCCGTACGTCCGGGAGATCTCCCCGTACGGGCCCAGGGCCGCGAGGCGTCCGCCGTCGGCCACGACCGCGAGGCCGTGGGTGGCGGCTCCGTCAGGTCCGGTACGCACCCCGCCACTCGGGTGGTGGATCGTCAGCACCGCGGTCCCCCATTCCCCACAGACCCCGGACGCCTCAGTTGGCGTCGAGGAGCTTGAGCTCCGGGTGCGCCGTGCCGCCCGCGATCGCCGTGGAGGAGATGTGCGAGACGACGCGGTCGTCGACCGGGTCGTTCGCCGGGTCGTCGTGGACGACGAGGTGCTCGTACGTGGTGGCCCGCTGCGCCGGCACGCGGCCCGCCTTGCGGATCAGGTCGATGATCTCCATGCGGTTGGAGCGGTGCTTCGCGCCCGCCGAGGAGACGACGTTCTCCTCCAGCATGATCGAGCCCAGGTCGTCGGCGCCGTAGTGCAGGGAGAGCTGGCCGACCTCCTTGCCCGTCGTCAGCCAGGAGCCCTGGATGTGGGCGATGTTGTCGAGGAAGAGGCGCGCGATGGCGATCATCCGCAGGTACTCGAAGAGGGTGGCCTGCGTCTGGCCCTTCAGGTGGTTGTTCTCCGGCTGGTAGGTGTACGGGATGAAGGCGCGGAAGCCGCCCGTGCGGTCCTGCACGTCGCGGATCATCCGCAGGTGCTCGATCCGCTCGGCGTTCGTCTCGCCCGTGCCCATCAGCATGGTCGTCGTCGACTCGACGCCGAGCTTGTGGGCCGTCTCCATGATCTCCAGCCAGCGTTCGCCCGACTCCTTGAGCGGGGCGATCGCCTTGCGCGGCCGCTCGGGCAGCAGCTCGGCGCCCGCGCCGGCGAACGAGTCGAGGCCGGCCGCGTGGATGCGGCGGATGGCCTCCTCGGCTGAGACGCCGGAGATCCTGGCCATGTGCTCGACCTCGGACGCGCCGAGGGAGTGGATGACCAGTTGCGGGAACTCCTTCTTGATGGCGGCGAACGCCTCTTCGTAGTACTCGACGCCGTAGTCCGGGTGGTGGCCGCCCTGGAACATGATCTGGGTGCCGCCCAGTTCGACGGTCTCCGCGCAGCGGCGCAGGATGTCGTCGAGGTCGCGGCTCCAGCCCTTGTCCGTGTCCTTGGGCGCCGCGTAGAAGGCGCAGAACTTGCAGGCCGTCACGCACACGTTGGTGTAGTTGATGTTGCGCTCGATGATGTACGTGGCGATGTGCTCGGTGCCCGCGTACCGGCGGCGGCGCACGGCGTCGGCCGCGGCGCCCAGCGCGTGCAGGGGCGCGTCGCGGTAGAGGACGACGGACTCCTCCGGCGTGATGCGGCCCCCGGCGGCGGCGCGGTCCAGGGTCCCGGCGATGTCAACGGACGGACGGTCGGCCTTCTCGGTCACCGGAACGGGTCCTTCCATACGGGGTAAGACAACCGCTTCAGCGTACGCCTCCCGTGGTGGCCTGAAGGGGGCCACCACGGGAGGCAGGTCTTACCGAAGGATGCGGCGCCCGCCGCACGCTCAGCGGCCGAGGATCCGCACGTCGACGTCGGCGGGGAACCCGCTCGTCGGGCCCGTGCGCCGGGCGAACTCCCTGACGCCCTCCATCTGGCGCGGGCCGAAGCGGAAGTCCAGCGTCGTGAAGTACTCCTCGAGCAGCGGGGCGTCGAACGACTCCCAGCGCGCCGCCTGCTCGGCGACCTTGGTGACCTCTTCGAGCGACAGGTCACGGGACTCGAGGAACGCCTTGTGCACCTGGCGCACGGTCTCCGGCTCGCGCGCCAGGTACTCCTTGCGTGCCGCCCACACGGCGAAGACGAACGGCAGGCCCGTCCACTCCTTCCACATCGCCCCCAGGTCGTGGACCTGGAGCCCCAGACGCGGCGCGTCGTGCAGCGAGGCGCGCAGCGCGGCGTCGCCGATCAGGACGCCCGCGGGCGCCTCCTGCATCATCAGGCCCAGGTCGGGCGCGCACCGGAAGTACTCGGGATGGACGCCGTGCGCCTCGGAGAGCAGCAGCTCGGCGAGGCGCACCGACGTGCGGGAGGTGGAGCCGAGGGCCACACGCTCGCCGTCGAGCCGGTCGAGCGGCACCTGCGAGACGATCACGCACGACATGACGTCGCCGTCGCAGCCGACGGCCACGTCGGGGAACGCGACGAGTTCGTCGGCGTTGCGCAGGAATTCCAGGAGGCTGATCGGGGCGATGTCCAGCTCGCCTCGCACGAGCTGGTCGTTCAGCTTGTCCGGGGTGTCCTTCGAGAGCTCCAGATCGAGCAGGGTCCCGGTCCGCGCGAGCCCCCAGTACAGGGGCAGGCAGTTGAGGAACTGGATGTGGCCGACGCGCGGCCGGATTCGGCGGTGGCCGGCCCCGGCTGCCGAAGCGGAATCCCGGGCAGGCGTGATTTCTTCTGGAGTGTCCACATCGTGAGGCTAAACCCGGAGTGCCGACGGCCACGACGTGGGGAGCGCCCGTCACGCACGCACGGACCACGAACAGGTCGCCGTCCGAGACCGCGTAGACGGTGGAGCCGACCGCGCTGCTCACCAGGACGGTACGGCCGGAGACGGTCGGCGAGGCGGAGTGGTTGCCGCTCTCGCTGCGCCGCTTCGGCTTCCCGGTGCCGGCGGACACGGCGCTCAGGGTGGCGTCGGACGACGCACGGCCGTCGCCGCTGACGTACAGCGCGTACAGCACGTACAGCGCGCGTGCAGCACGGTGCCGCTGCCCACGCAGGGATGGGCCCCGGGCCCGGACGTCGATCGCGCCATCTTGGGCACCCGCCCGGGCCGCGGCCGGGGAGGGGCGGGGCCCGGACGCCCGTCAGCAGGTCGTGGTGGTGTCAGGCGTCCGGGTGACCTCCGTAAACGGATGATCTTTGCCTCTACCGCCACGCGGACGGCCCGTGCTAGGCTCGCCGCAAGTTGCAGTTTGGTTTCCCTTGCAGTACAGAGCCTGCGGAGCATGTGACCCCGCAGGCTTTTGTAGTTTTCAGACTTCATCGCAGGTTCTGGAGCAGGGCAACCCTTTGGCCCAAGGAGGGCTTATGGCTACCGGAACCGTCAAGTGGTTCAACGCTGAAAAGGGCTTCGGCTTCATCGCCCAGGACGGCGGCGGCCCGGATGTCTTCGTCCACTACTCCGCGATCAACGCGTCTGGCTTCCGCTCCCTGGAGGAGAACCAGGTCGTGAACTTCGACGTCACCCAGGGCCCGAAGGGCCCGCAGGCGGAGAACGTCACCCCGGCCTAGTTGCCCGGGTCGGCGATCGCGTAACGAGTTGAGCAGTACCAAGGGGCCCCACCCCGTCGCGTGAAAGCGGCGGGACGGGGCCCCTGCCTTTTGCCCTGAAACGCTGACGCTATTGCTCGTACAGCTTCGCTATCGAGTCCGCGTAATCCTTCGTAATCTCGGCGCGGCGCAGCTTGCGTGACGGAGTCAGGTAGCCGTCGGCCTCGGTGAAGTCGTTGTCCAGCACCAGAAAGCGGCGGATCGACTCCGCGCGGGAGACCAGCCGGTTCGCCTCGTCCACCGCCCGCTGCAGGACGCCGCGCAGGGCCTCGTCCTCGGTTCCCCCTTGCGCGGCCCCCGCCTGCCTGGCGCGCATGGCGCGCCAGTGCGAGAGGCCCTCGGGGTCGAGGGTGATCAGCGCCGTGACGTACGGGCGGTTGTCGCCGGCGACCAGGCACTGGCTGATCAGCGGGTGCGCGCGCAGCCAGTCCTCCAGCGGCGCGGGCGCGACGGTCTTGCCGCCCGTCGTGATGATCACGTCCTTCTTGCGGCCGGTGATCGTCAGGTAGCCGTCGCCGTCCAGCTCCCCCAGGTCGCCCGTCGCGAACCAGCCGCCGTTGCCCGTCGCGGGGACGGCCTCCGAGCGCTCCATGTCCCAGTAGCCGGTGAAGACGTGCCCGCCGCGCAGCAGCACCTCCCCGTCGTCGGCGACACGGACCGCGGTGCCGGGCATGGGCAGGCCGACGGTCCCCATGCGGGGCCGGCGCGGCGGCGTGCAGGTGGCGGCGGCCGTGGTCTCCGTCAGGCCGTATCCCTCGAAGACCTCGATGCCGGCGCCCGCGTAGAACGACGCGAGCCTGCGGCCGAGGGGTGAGCCGCCGCAGATCGCGTACTTCACGCGGCCGCCTAGGGCCGCGCGTATGCGGCGGTAGACGAGCGGGTCGTAGAGGGCCCGTGCCGCCCGCAGCGCGGCGGAAGGGCCCGGGCCCGTGCCGTGCTCGGCCGCCTCCAGCGCCTCGCCGTAGCGGCGGGCGATGCGCGCGGCCCGGTCGAAGGAGGAGGCGCGGCCCATGCGCTCGGCCCTGGCGCGCGCCGTGTTGTAGACCTTCTCCAGCACGTAGGGGATGGCCAGCAGGAACGTGGGCCGGAAGCCCGCGAGGTCGTCGAGCAGGGCGCCGGTCTCCACGGACGGCGCGTGGCCCAGGCGTACGCGCGCCCGCAGGCACGCGACGGCGACCATCCGGCCGAATATGTGGCTCAGGGGCAGGAACAGCAGGATCGAGGGCGGGGCCTTGCTGACGGACGTGAAGACCGGGTACAGCAGCTCGACGGCGTTGTCGACCTCGGCGAAGAAGTTGCCGTGGGTGAGGGCGCAGCCCTTGGGGCGCCCGGTGGTGCCCGAGGTGTAGCAGAGGGTGGCGAGGCTGTCGGGGGACAGCGCGGCGCGGCGCTCGGCCAGCACGTCGGGGCCGACGCCCGCGCCGGCCTCGCGCAGCCGCTCGATGCCGCCGTCCGCCAGCCCCCACACGTGCGCGAGGTGGGAGATCCGCATGCGCTCCTGCCGTACGAGGGCGGCCTGCTCGGCGTCCTCCACGACGCAGGCGACGGCGCCGGAGTCCTGGAGGATCCAGCGGGTCTGGTACGCGGACGACGTCGGGTAGACCGGCACGGGCACCAGACCCGCGGCCCAGGCCGCGAAGTCGAGCAGCGTCCACTCGTAGGTCGTACGGGCCATGATCGCGATGCGGTCCCCCGGCAGCAGCCCCTCGGCGACGAAGCCGCGCGCGACGGCGCCGACGTCCTCGGCGAACGCGGCGGCGCTCACGTCTCCCCAGCCGCCGTCGGGCAGCTTGCGGCTGATGACGACTGCGCCCGGTTCCTGGCGGGCGTTCTCGTAGGGGATGTCGGCGAGCGAGCCGCCTCGCACGGGTGCGGCGAGCGGCGGGGCCGTGACCTGTCTGACGACCCCGTCGAGCGCGACGACCCTGGGCGCGGGGGCGGCGGGCGACGGCGCAGGCGCTTGCGCCCCGTATGCGGCGGTGGACACGGGCGGCTCCTGGGAGTACGGCGTCCCTGAGGGACGCTCAGGGGCCGACCCTCTCGGCCCGGTGGCCATTATGCGGAACCCGCCGGTCCCCGGCACCGGGTCCGCCCACATCGGCACCGGGCCCCCGCACAACCGCCGACCGGAACGACCGGAACGACCGGAACAGGACGGACCGGCCGCGCGGTTGGCCGGAAACCGCCGCGGGCCCCTCCCTCCCGCTCGGGAGGGAGGGGCCCGCGAAGGCGTGGCCGGGCGGCCTGGGCGTCAGGCCGCGACCTGGAGCTCCTTCTCGCGGCTCACCTCGTCGGCCTCGTCGATCGGGGAAGCCGTCGCCGCGTCGAACGCCTCGCGGTCCAGGATGTTCTCGCGGGCGGCGACGATGATCGGGGCGACGATCTGCCCGGCGACGTTCGTGGCCGTGCGCATCATGTCCAGGATCGGGTCGATCGCCAGCAGCAGGCCGACGCCCTCAAGGGGCAGTCCGAGCGTCGACAGGGTGAGCGTCAGCATGACCGTCGCGCCGGTGAGGCCGGCCGTCGCGGCGGAGCCGATGACGGAGACGAACGCGATGAGGATGTAGTCCTGCACGCCCAGGTGCACGTCGAAGATCTGCGCCACGAAGATCGCGGCGATCGCCGGGTAGATCGAGGCGCAGCCGTCCATCTTCGTCGTGGAGCCGAACGGCACGGCGAACGAGGTGTACGTCTTGGGCACGCCGAGACGCTCGGCCGACCGCTGCGTGACGGGCATGGTGCCGACGGACGAGCGGGAGACGAAGGCGAGCTGGATCGCCGGCCAGGCGCCCTTGAAGAACTGGAGCGGGTTGACCTTGGCGACCGTGGCGAGCAGCAGCGGGTAGACGACGAAGAGCACGATCGCGCAGCCCACGTAGACGTCGGCGGTGAACGTCGCGTACTTGCCGATGAGGTTCCAGCCGTAGTCGGAGATGGCGTAGCCGATCAGGCCGACGGTGCCGAGAGGCGCGAGCCTGATGACCCACCACAGCGCCTTCTGCAGGAGTTCGAGCACGGTCTCGCTGAGGGTGAGGACCGGCTTGGCGCGCTCGCCGACCTTCAGTACGGCGATGCCGGCGACGGCCGCCATGAACACGATCTGCAGGACGTTGAGTTCGCTGAACGGCGTGATGACGTCCGTGGGGATGATGCCGGTCAGGAAGTCGATCCAGGAGCCGGAGTGCTCCGGCAGCTTGCCGTCCTTCGGGGTGAGGTCGGTGCCGGCGCCGGGGTTGGTGATCAGACCGATCGCGAGGCCGATGGCCACGGCGATCAGGGACATGGCCATGAACCAGAGCAGGGTGCGGGTGGCGAGCCTGGCCGCGTTGTTGACCTTGCGGAGGTTGGTGATCGACACCAGGATCGCGAAGAAGACGAGCGGCCCGACGGCCAGCTTCAACAACTGCACGAAGAGGCTGCCGACCTTGTCGAGCGTGGTGGTGAGCCAGCTGATGTCCTGGCTGCGTGCGAGCCAGCCGAGCAGGGCCCCGAGGACGAGACCCGCGACGATCTGCGCCCAGAACGGGACCTTGGGTATGGACCGGCTCCGGGGTCCTGCGGGGCCGGCGGAACCGGCGGTGGTGTTCGCGGACACGAACGCACTCCTGACGTGGCGTGGATGGGAAGGGTGGGGCCGGCAGCCACGCACAAGGGAGAGCGCTCGGGCCCGGGCGCCGGGGGCCCGTGGGGTGAAGGGCCGGGGGCGGTGGCGGGATCGGGCGCGTAGGGAGCCGCTGTGCGGGCGCGGGGCCGGACGGTGGTTCAGACCGAACGGCAACAGACCGCGGACATGCAGCGGCAGAGATCGACATGCCGACGCGACACGAGCGGGATGCTCATGTCATGTTCAAGGCGCACGGATCTCTTCATGGCCGATAGTCAACACGATGGCTTTGAGATACTCAAAGCCATTCTTTCAGCCAAGTTGGCGCCGGGCATGACAACGCCCCCGCTCCCCATAGCAGTTGGGGACACGGGGGCGGCAGCACCTGTGGGACGGATCACACGGCGGTGCTCCGGCGCGCTCCTGCGCGCACTACGCGCTCTGCGCGCGCTATTCGGCGTCCTCCTGCGCGCGGTTCGCCTCGATCTTGGCGCCCATCTTCGCGCGGGTACGCTCCAGCCGGCCGGAGAGCTTGAACGACATCTCGTCACGCTGCTTGCGCAGCACGACGAAGCTGATGGGCGCGGACACCACGAGCGCGAGGAGCACCACCCAGATGGGGTTCGAGCCGCCGATGCCCCGAGGCAGCAGACCGACCCTGACCAGGGCCGCGATCACGACCATGCATCCGAGGAAGATGGCGATACGCGCCATCGTGTAGCGGGCTGTCACTCCTGGCTGCCGGATCACTGCGCGCCTTCTCTCTTCCGGGCTGGTGCTTCCAGTGAAGCACGGGGGACTCAGGCCGCTCCCAGCGGGAGCAGCATGAAGACATCGTCCCTGTCGTCTCCGTCGGCCACGCGGATGCCGCCGGGCACCCGCCCGACCTCCTTGTAGCCGCAGGCCTCGTAGAAGCGGTCGGCGCCCGTGCCGCCGCGGCACGTCAGCCGTATCGCCTCGATGCCGTCGAAGCCGCGCGCCGCGTCGGCCGCCGCGGCCATCAGCGCCCTGCCGTACCCCTTGCCCTGGTGCCTGGGGTGCACCATCACGGTGTAGGCCCAGATCCAGTGGCGCATCAGCCGGTGGGTGTTGGCGGTGAGGAAGGCGCAGGCGGCGACCTCACCGTTCGCGTCGTGGCCCACCAGCAGGCGCGTGCGCCCCTCGGCCATCGCGGCCAGGTGCTTGACCAGTTCGGGCCGGATGTCCTCGGGCGTGACCGGCGGTACGAAGCCGACCGCGCCGCCCGCGTTCGACACGTCCGCCCACAGGGCGAGCAGGCCGTCGCGCAGGGCGCGGCCATGCTCCCCCTGGAAGGTCGGGTCGAGCGTGAACGTCAGGGTCATAGCGCCACTCCCCTGGTCAGACCCGCATCGGCTGCGGCGACTCGCGGCGGTTCGCGTCGGCGCCGGGGTACTCGCGCACCGTCTCGTAGCGGGTGTTGCGCTCGATGGGGCGGAAGCCCGCGTCGCGGATGAGGTCCAGCAGATCCTCGCGGGACATCTTGTTCGGCGTGCCATAGTTGTCCGCGTCGTGCGTGATCTTGTACTCGACGACCGAGCCGTCCATGTCGTCCGCGCCGTGCTGCAACGCGAGCGCGGTCGTCTGCAGGCCGTGCATCACCCAGAACACCTTGACGTGCGGGACATTGTCGAACAGCAGCCGCGACACCGCGAACGTCTTCAGCGCCTCCGCGCCTGTCGCCATCGTCGTGCGCGCCTGGAGGCGGTTGCGCACCTTGCCGTCCTTCATGTCCACGAAGTCGTGCTGGTAGCGCAGCGGGATGAAGACCTGGAAGCCGCCCGTCTCGTCCTGCAGTTCGCGCAGGCGCAGCACGTGGTCCACGCGGTGCCTGGGCTCCTCGATGTGCCCGTACAGCATCGTGCACGGGGTCTTGAGGCCCTTCTCGTGCGCGAGGCGGTGGATGCGGGACCAGTCCTCCCAGTGGGTGCGGTGGTCCACGATGTGCTGCCTGACCTCCCAGTCGAAGATCTCGGCGCCGCCGCCGGTCAGCGATTCGAGGCCGGCGTCGATCAGCTCGTCGAGGATCTCGGAGGCGGACATGCCGGAGATCGTCTCGAAGTGGTGGATCTCCGTGGCGGTGAACGCCTTCAGGGACACCTGGGGCAGCGCCTCCTTCAGCGCCTTCAGGGAGCGCGGGTAGTAGCGCCACGGCAGCGTCGGGTGCAGGCCGTTGACGATGTGCAGCTCGGTGAGGTTGTCGCCCTCCATGGCCTTGGCCAGGCGCACGGCCTCCTCGATGCGCATCGTGTACGCGTCCTTCTCGCCCGGCTTGCGCTGGAACGAGCAGTACGCGCACGACGCCGTGCACACGTTCGTCATGTTCAGGTGGCGGTTGACGTTGAAGTACACCGCGTCACCCGCCTTGCGCGTGCGCACCTCGTGGGCGAGGCCGCCGAGCCAGGCGAGGTCGTCCGACTCGTACAGCGCGATGCCGTCCTCGCGGGACAGCCGCTCGCCGCCTCGGACCTTCTGCTCCAGCTCGCGCTTGAGCCCCGCGTCCATAAAGAACGCCTCCCTTGTGGCTGATCGTTCGGCCCGTCTGTGGGCCTTTTTGAGGTTACGCCCCCGTACTGACACTCCCGGCGACCCCCCGTTCGCCGATCAGTCGGTCAGTCGGTCAGTCGTCCTCGGGGATACGGCCGACCCTGTTCTCCCACTTGGTGGACAGGACCACGGTCGTCCGCGTCCTGGACACGCCCACCGTGCCGCTCAGGCGGCGGATGGTGCGCTCCAGGCTGTCCACGTCGGAGGCGCGGACCTTGAGCATGAACGAGTCGTCGCCCGCGATGAACCAGCAGTCCTCGATCTCCCCCAGGTTGCGCAGGCGGTGCGCGACGTCCTCGTGGTCGGCCGCGTCGGACAGCGAGATGCCGATGAGTGCGACCACGCCGAGGCCGAGCGAGGCGGAGTCCACGGTCGCGCGGTAGCCGGTGATGACGCCCGCGGACTCCAGGCGGTTGATCCGGTCGGTGACGCTGGGGCCCGAGAGCCCGACGAGCCTGCCGAGCTCGGCGTACGAGGCTCTGCCGTTCTCCCTGAGTGCCTGGATGAGCTGCGTGTCCACGGCGTCCATATGGATGATGCCTTCCATCATTCAGCGATTCGGCAAGTTTACAAGGCAGAGCGAAGGCCGAACGGCCGACAGCCCTACGATCCCGCTTCGGGGGGCCGGGATCCGCCGCCCAGCTCCCCCTCCCACCTGCGGTACAGGCCGTGCCGCACGCCGACGGCGTCGAGCGCGCGGCCCGCGACGAAGTCGACCAGGTCCTGGATGTGGCCTGCGCCCGCGTAGAAGCCGGGCGACACGGGCAGCACGACGGCCCCGAGGCCGTCGAGCGCGACGAGGTGACGCAGGGTCTGCCCGTTCAGCGGCGTCTCGCGCACGGCGACGACGAGCGGACGCCGCTCCTTGAGCGTCACGCTCGCCACCCGCTGGAGCAGGTCCTTGGACAGGCCGAGCGCCACGCCGGCGGCGGCGGCCGTCGACGCGGGCACGATCAGCATGCCCTTCGTGCGGTAGGAGCCCGACGAAGGGCCCGCGGCGAGGTCGCCCGCCGCCCAGTGCCGCACGCCGGACAGGTCGCGGGCGCTGAACGCGTCCGGCGTGCCGTCGGCTCCTCGCGCGAGCCAGGCGGCGAGATCGCCCTGCCAGTGGGCGTCGCGGAAGGAGATGCCGGTCTCGTCGAGGAGCGTGAGGCGGGCGGCCCTGCTGACGACGAGGTCGACGCTCTCGCCCGCGTCGAGCAGCCCGCGCAGCACGGCGGCGGCGTACGGCGTGCCGGACGCGCCGGACACCCCGACGACCCAGGGCCGGCGGAGCTGCGGTGCGTGCTGCCCTGGCGAACTCACGGACGTGAGCCTATCCGGCCGCGCCCGGCAGGAACCGGGGGCGGGGTGCCGGACGTTTCCTGTCCGTCGGGCTCGGGACAGGGGGCTGCTGGGATGACCTATCGGACGGACGGGACGGATCCGGCGGCACGCACCGCGTGGACCGGCGCCGCGCGTGCCGCCACGGGTGCGGGCCGCCCCACTGGAGGCCGGGTGAAGGCCGCGGGCGCGGTGATGGTCGCGTGGGTGGCGCTGCTGTGGATACTGCTCGGCATCGACGACGCGACGGGCGGCTCGCTCAACACCCTGGGGATCACGCCGCGCAGGCCGGGCGAACTGCTCGACATCGTCCCCGCGGCGTTCCTGCACGGCGGGGTGGCACACCTCGCGTCCAACACCCTGCCGCTGCTGGTCCTCGGCTTCCTGGTGGCCCTGGGCGGCCTGGCCAGGTTCTTCGGCATCGTCGCGACGGTCACGATCGTCAGCGGCCTGGGGGTGTGGCTGACGGCCCCGGGCAACTCGGTCACGATCGGCGCGTCCGGCGTGATCTTCGGCCTGCTGGCGTACCTGGTGGTCACGGGGTTCGTGAACCGCCGCGTGTGGGAGGTCGTGCTCGGCCTGGTCGTCCTGGCCGTCTACGGCTCGATCCTGCTCGGCGCACTGCCAGGCACCCCGGGCATCAGCTGGCAGGCACACGCGTTCGGCCTGGTGGGCGGGGTCCTGGCGGCGTTCCTCTTCCGCAGGCAGCGCCGCACACCTCCGGGCACGCTGCCGCCGGGGCTGTAGCGGCCCGGCCGGCGAGGTCAGCCGGTCGGCGCCGCCGCGTCGCGGGGAAGCTCGGACGTGTCGATCGTGAGAGCGCCGAGCCCGCTGTCCAGGGCGATGTCCTTGCCGTACGGGATGGTGTCCCGGCCCTGGTACCCGTCGGCGGTCGGGTGCCAGAACGTCACGCAGTGCGCCTGGTACGGGTCGAAGACCAGGTAGTTGGCGATGCCGCGGGCCGCGTACAGGCGCGGCTTGATCTCGTAGTCCCGCCGCACGCTGCCCGGCGACACGACCTCGACGACGAGTTCGATGAGGTCAGGGTCGTAGGCGCTGCGGTTCTCCGCCACCTCGGGCTCCGGGATGACCGCGAGGTCTGGGCAGAGCTCGGTCTCCCCGTCGAAGACGAAAGCCACGTCCGAGGTGAAGCCCCACTCTCCCGACAGCTGCGCCCTCAGGGCGTTCCACACACGCCGGATCGTCGCGTTGTGGTGGGGACGGACACGGTGCGCCACGATGCTCGCCTCGACGAGCTCGACCCGGTGGCCGGGAAGGGCGTCCTCGTACGGGGCGAGCCGCGAGCGCAGACGTCCCGGCTCGGTCATCCCCGCAAGCCCCCGACGATCAGGTCCAGCAGCGCGAAGACGAAGAGCGCGATGCCGATGAAACCGTTGACCTGGAAGAACGCCCTGTTCAGGCGGGACAGGTCGTGGGGGCGGACGATCGTGTGCTCGTAGACGAACGCCGCCGCGACGACCGCGAGCCCGACCCAGTAGAACGCGCCGGCGCCGATCGCCGCGCCGTACCAGGCCAGCAGGCCCGTGGTGACGAGGTGCGCGGCGCGCGCGCCGTGCAGCGCGGCCGGGATGCCGAAGCGGGCGGGCACGGACCTCACGCCGTGCGCGCGGTCCGCGCGTACGTCCTGGCAGGCGAAGATCAGGTCGAAGCCGCCGATCCACACGCCCACCGCGACGCCGAGGATCACCGCGTCCCACGACCACGCGCCGGTGACCGCGATCCACGCGCCGATCGGGCCGATCGCCTGTGCGACGCCGAGGATCGCGTGCGGGAACGACGTGAACCGCTTCCCGTACGGGTAGACCACCATCGGCACGGCGGCAGGCAGCGCGAGCACCAGGCAGAGCGGGTTCAGCAGCGCCGCCGCGGCGAGGAACACCAGCAGGGCGATGATCGCGCCCGTCCACGCGGAGCGCACCGACACCGCGCCCGTCACGAGCTCGCGCGTGGCCGTGCGCGGATTGCGCGCGTCGATCTCGCGGTCGATGATCCGGTTGCACGCCATGGCGAACGTCCGCATGCCGACCATGGCGACCGTGACGAGGAGCAGCCGCCACCAGTGCACGGAGCCGTCGAGGCGCTCCATCGCCGTCAGCGCGGCGATGTACGCGAACGGCAGTGCGAACACCGAGTGCTCGATCATGACCAGCCGCAGGAAGGCCCTCACCTTGCTGCCGTGCTCGGCCGGTCCCGGGCTGCCGAGCGCCTCGTCCGCCGTCGTACTCACAGGCCGTACTCCTTCCACCGGCGGTCGACCAGCGCCGCCGTCTCCCGGTCCGGTACGACCATATGCGGCCAGCCGCCGTCGCGCGTGTACCCCTCCTCCGGCAGCTTCCTCGTCGCGTCGATGCCCGCCTTGCCGCCCCAGAACTGCTGGTACGAGGCGTGGTCCAGGTGGTCGACGGGCCCCTCGGCCACCGTCAGGTCGCGCGCGTAGTCGGTGTTGCCCAGCGCGCGCCACGCCACCTCGTGCAGGTCGTGCACGTCGCAGTCGGAGTCCACGACGACGATCAGCTTCGTCAGCGACATCATGTGCGCGCCCCACACGGCGTGCATCACCTTCTGCGCGTGCTTGGGGTACTTCTTGTCGATCGCCACGATCGCGCAGTTGTGGAAGCCGCCCGCTTCCGGCAGGTGGTAGTCGACGATGTCCGGCACGATGATCTTGAGCAGGGGCAGGAAGAACCGCTCGGTGGCGCGGCCGAACGGGCCGTCCTCCGTCGGCGGCCGCCCCACCACGATCGACTGGAGCAGCGGCCGCCTGCGCATCGTCACGCAGTCGATCGTCAGCGCCGGGAAGTCCTCCTGCGGCGTGTAGAAGCCGGTGTGGTCGCCGAACGGCCCCTCGGGCAGGGTCCTGCCCGGCTCCAGCCACCCTTCGAGCACGACCTCGGCCGCCGCGGGCACCTGCAGCGGGACCGTCTTGCAGTCCACCATCTCGATCCGCCTGCCCTGCACGAACCCGGCGAACATGTACTCGTCGATGTCGCCGGGCAGCGGCGCCGTCGAGGCGTACGTCACGGCCGGAGGGCAGCCGAACGCGATCGCGACCGGGAGGCGTTCGCCGCGCCGCGCGGCCACCGCGCAATGGTTGCGGCTGTCCTTGTGGATCTGCCAGTGCATGCCGATCGTGCGGCGGTCGTGGCGCTGGAGGCGGTAGAGGCCCAGGTTGCGGACGCCCGTCTCGGGGTCCTTCGTGTGGGTGAGACCCAGGTTGAAGAAGGAGCCGCCGTCCTCGGGCCAGGTGAACAGCGCGGGCAGCTCGTCCAGGTCGACGTCGTCGCCGGTGCGCACGACCTCCTGGACGGGCGCCTCCTTCACCTTCTTCGGCGGCACGTGCACCATCGAGCCCAGCTTGCCGAACGCGTCCCGCACCCCGACGAACCCGTGCGGCAGCTCCGGCTTGAGCAGGCCGCCGATCCTCTCGCCGATCTCCCCGTACGAGGTGAGGCCGAGCGCCTTGAGCAGCCGCCGGTCGGTGCCGTACACGTTCATCGCCAGCGGCATCACGGAGCCGCGCACGTTCTCGAAGAGCAGCGCCGGGCCGCCGGCCTTGTTGACCCGGTCGGTGATCTCGCCGACCTCCAGGTACGGGTCGACCTCTGCCTTCACGCGCTTGAGGTCGCCCTCGCGCTCCAGCGCCCTGAGCAGCGAGCGAAGATCGTCGTAAGCCATGCCCTCCAGTATCGGGCACCCGGCCCGCCCCTCCCGTCACCGGGCCGCGTGGTGCCACCGCGGGCAGCCACCGCGATTTTGCCGGCGCTTGATCACTGGTTCTCCCAACTTCCCCCGCAAGAACGCCTGTTTGCGAGAGAGTCGTGCGCGGTCTGTCCGTTCACGACTCAACGGAAGTGGGTTTCCCCATGCCCGGAATGACCCGTCGCAGACTCATGGGCTCCGCCGCGGGCGCCGTCGCCGGCGGCGCCGCGCTCGGCCTCCTGCCGCCCTCCGTCCAGGAGGCGGTGGCCGCGGGCCCCCCGAACCGCGGTTCGCTCGACGACATCGAGCACGTCGTCTGCCTCATGCAGGAGAACAGGTCGTTCGACCACTACTTCGGCACGCTGCGCGGCGTGCGCGGCTTCGCCGACCCGCACGCCGCGCGCCTGCCCGACGGCAGGTCCGTCTTCCACCAGCCCGACCCCGTGAACCCGGACGGCTACCTGCTGCCGTTCCACCTCGACACCCACACCACCAGCGCCCAGGCCATCCCCTCCACGAGCCACGCCTGGGCCGTGCAGCACAGCGCCTGGAACGGCGGCCGGATGGACAACTGGCTGCCCGCGCACCGCGCGGCCGACGGCAAGAACGCCCCCTACGTGATGGGCTACTACACCCGCGACGACATCCCGTTCCAGTTCGCGCTGGCGGAGGCCTTCACCGTCTGCGACAACTACTACTGCTCGATCATGGGCCCCACCTGGCCGAACCGGATGTTCTGGATGACCGGCACGGTCGACCCGAACGGCACCCACGGCGGCCCGATCATCAGCAACATCGCGCCCGACGCCGGCTACACCTGGACCACCTACGCCGAGCGGCTCGAAGCCGCGGGCGTGTCCTGGAAGGTGTACCAGGAGGACGACGACTACGGCTGCAACATGCTGGAGAACTTCGCGAACTTCAGGAACGCGAAGCCGGGCGACCCGCTGTACGAGAAGGGCGTGCGCCCCGGCCCCGCGGACGCGTTCGAGCGTGACGCGCGCGCGGACCGCCTGCCTGCCGTGTCCTGGATCATCCCCACGAGCACCCAGTCCGAGCACCCCGACTACCTGCCGGCGGCCGGCGCCGACTTCGTCGCGTCGAAGATCGAGGCGGTCGCGGCCAACCCCGAGGTGTGGCGCAAGACCGCGTTCATCCTCGACTACGACGAGAACGACGGCCTGTTCGACCACGTCGTACCGCCGACACCCAAGGCCGGCACCGCCGACGAGTTCATCGACGGGCTGCCCATCGGCGGCGGCTTCCGCGTGCCGTGCGTCATCATCTCGCCGTGGACGGTGGGCGGCTGGGCCGCGGGCGACGCCTTCGACCACACGTCGGTGCTGCGGTTCCTCGAACGCCTCACGGGCGTGCGCGAGCCCAACATCAGCGAGTGGCGCCGCCGTACGTTCGGCGACCTGACATCGGCCTTCGGGTTCAGCGGCCCTGCGGCGCGTCCGCCGAGGCTGCCGGACGACACCGCCGAGCAGCTGGCCGAGGCCGAGCACGAGGTGGCGACGCTGCCCGCGCCGACGCTGCCCGGCGCCGACCAGAAGGTGCCGCGGCAGGAGCGCGGCAGGCGCCACCGCCGCTGAGACACGGGAAAGGGTGCGGTCCCCGGTGACCCGGGGCCGCACCCTTTTCCTGTGCCGGCTCGGCTCACACCCCCGCGTAGGAGTGCTTGCCGGTCACGAAGATGTTGACACCGTAGTAGTTGAACAGGAAGCAGGCGAAGGCGACCAGTGCGAGCGTCGCGGCCTTGCGTCCCTTCCAGCCCGCCGTGGCGCGCGCGTGCAGGTAGCAGGCGTACGCGACCCACGTGATGAAGGACCAGGTCTCCTTCGGGTCCCACTCCCAGTAGTGGCCCCACGCACTGCCCGCCCAGATGGCGCCCGCGATGATCGTGAACGTCCACAGCGGGAAGACGGCGGCGTTGACGCGGTAGGCCAGCTTGTCGAGGGTGGCCGCCGCGGGCAGCCGCTCAAGGACCGACGTGGCGAACGCGCTGACCTTCTCGCCCGCGATGAGCTTCGTCTCGTACCGGTCGCGGAAGAGGTAGAGCAGCGTGGCGACGGCACCGACGTAGAAGACGGCGCCGCAGAAGATCGCGCAGGAGACGTGGATCCACAGCCAGTACGAGTGGAGCGCGGGCACCAGCTGGTCGCTCGCCGTGTACAGGACGGAGACGGCGAGGCCGAGCGTCAGCAGCACGGTCGTCACGAGCGGCAGGCCCATCCAGCGGACGTTCAGCTTCCGCGAGGCCAGCAGGCCCAGGTACACGCCGACGGCGACCGTCGAGAACGTGATGCT
Source organism: Streptomyces sp. NRRL F-5126 (assembly GCF_000721265.1). Classification (GTDB taxonomy): domain Bacteria; phylum Actinomycetota; class Actinomycetes; order Streptomycetales; family Streptomycetaceae; genus Streptomyces. The sequence continues at coordinate 702,807 of NZ_JOFZ01000006.1, forward strand.
GAACTCGTACATGTTGCCCCACGGCGCGCGCTGCACCGACAGGGCGCGGGCCACGACGCCGCCCGCCGCGATGAGGAACGCGAGGCCGGTCAGCGCGAGCGCGATGCGGCCCCACATGTCGCCCTGCACGTCGCCGCCGTCGGCCCCGGGGCCGTCGGGCACGTTGCGCGATCCTGACGCGGACCTGGTGACGACCTTCGGGCGTTCGAGCACGGTCGTGCCGCCGCCCTTGGCCGCCACCTTGACGGTGACCGTGGCGGTGGGCTCCGCGGCAGCGGCCTCCCCTTCGCCGGCGTCGGCCGTAAGCGCCGCCGCCGTGCGGGCGACCTTGGAGCGGCTGCCGAAGGTCCACTCGAAGATGTGAGCGAAGAAGGCAAGCATGTACACGGCCATGGCCGAGTAGATCAGCACGTTGCTGGTATGAGCCAGGTTCTCGTTGGTTGCGGCGGCGAGGATCACTTCTCGGCCCCTTCGGCGTGGTCGGCTGGTGCGGCACCGGTGGCGGCGGTGGCTTCCCCCGCGTCGTCGGCGTCAGGTCCGGGCGCGGTCGCGTCCGCTTCGGGCGCCTCTGGCGCGTCCGGTTCGGGCGCGGGGGGCGCCTCGGGAATGAGCGTGACGGCCAGGTCGCCAAGCTCCTCGGGGAGTTTCGCGGACTCGCTGCGGCCGAGTCCCGCCATCTCCAGCACGGTCACACCGTCGGGGCCCTTGACGGCCCTGACCCAGATGCGGCGCCGCTGGATGAACAGGGAGCCGGCGAGGCCGAGGATGGCGGCGGCCGCGCCGCCGAGTGCCCAGCCCTCGCCCGGCTGGTGGGTGATCTGGAAGCTGGCCCACTGCTTGATCGGGCCCTTGTCGAACGTGATGGAGCCGGCGCCGTTCGGCAGCTTCATGGTCTCGCCGGGCAGCAGGCTCTTCTTGAGGATGTCGCCCTTGGAGTCCTTGAACGGGGTCAGGGTCTTGGTGTCCAGTTGGTAGACGTTCTGCGGTACGCCGGAGTCGACGCCGAGGTCGCCGTGGTAGGCGCCGATGTTGAGGACCGGGAAGTCGGGGGCGGGGAAGTGCGAGAGCATCTGCCCCTTGCCGCCGAACGTGGGCACGAACAGGGCGGCGAAGCCCAGCTGGTCCTTCTTGCCGTTCTTGTCGTGGTAGCCGTCCATCACCTTGATGGCGCCACTGGAGGAGAGGTTCTTGTCGAACGGCAGCAGCGGCGTGTTGCCGTGGAAGACGACCTTGCCCTTGCCGTCCTTGACCGTGACGGACGGCGCGTAGCCGTGGGAGATCAGGAAGACCTTCGACCCCTCGATCTCCAGGGGGTGGTTCTCCTTGATGACGCCCTTGTGCTCGCTGTCGCCGGGACCCGCCGAGTAGTGGATGTCCGCCTGGAACTTCCGCGCGGTGCCGACCTCGGGGCCGCTGCGCTCGTACGTGCCGATGAAGTGGTCGAGGGAGAACGAGAACGGGGGCAGGTTCGACGTGTCGAACAGCGACCCCGAGGTGAAGTCGTCGTACTGGCTGAGCGTGTTGGAGAACCCGTCCGTGTCCCCCTCCATGATCAGCTTGCCGCCCTCGGACTTGAACAGCGATCCGGAGGCGAACGCGACGAGCATCACGATCAGCGCGACGTGGAAGATCAGGTTGCCGCTCTCGCGCAGGTAGCCCTTCTCCGCGGCGACCGCGTCCCCGACGACGTGCGCGCGGAAGCGGCGCCGCTTGAGGAGCGTGAGCGCGGCCTTCCGTACGTCCTCCGGCTCCGTGTCGGTGCGCCACGTGGTGTACGCGGGGAGCCTGGTCAGGCGGGACGGCGCGCCCGGCGGCCTGCCGCGCAGCTGCCCCACGAACTGCCAGCTGCGCGGGATGATGCAGCCGATCAGCGAGATGAACAGCAGGATGTAGATCGCGGAGAACCACACCGAGCTGTAGACGTGGAACAGCTGGAGCTTGTCGTAGATCGGCCCGAGCGTCGTGTGCTGGCTCAGGAAGGTGTCGACCTTGTTCGAGCTCGCGCTCGTCTGCGGGATCAGGGACCCGGGGATCGCGGCGAGCGACAGCAGCAGGAGCAGCAGCAGCGCTATCCGCATGGAGGTGAGCTGCCGCCAGAACCAGCGGGCCCAGCCGATCGGCCCGAGTCTCGGGCCCGCGGCGAGCGGCTCCTCGCGGGGCGCCGTGGAGAGCTGGGACCCGGCGGCGCCGAGCTCGCGCTCGTCGGCCACCTCGTCCGTGGGGGTGGTGCCGCCGGCGAGGTCCTCGCCTGCGTGCGTGTCTGTGTTGCTCATGGTGCTAGATCCCCACCGTGAAGCCGCTTGACCACGACTGCGTCTGTTGCAGGAGGCTGTCCCAGGCTCCGGTCACGAGCAGCAGGCCGGTGGCGACCATCATGGCCCCGCCGATCCGCATGACCCACGCGTAGTGCCGCTTGACCCAGCCGAAGGCGCCGAGCGCCTTGCGGAACGCGACCGCCGCCAGGACGAAGGGCACCCCGAGCCCCAGACAGTACGCGACGGCGAGCACGGCGCCGCGCCCGGCGCTCCCCTCGTTCATGGCCAGCGTGTTGACGGAGGCGAACGTCGGGCCGAGGCACGGCGTCCAGCCGACCCCGAAGAGCGCGCCCAGCAGGGGCGCCCCGGTCAGCCCCGACACGGGCCGCTTGTGGAGGCGGAACTCGCGCTGGGTGATCCACGGCATCATCCCGGCGAAGAAGATCCCCATGAGGATCATCACCACGCCGAGGATCCGCGACAGTCCCGACCGGTAGTCCTGGAGGTTCGCGCCGACGAAGCCGAACAGCGCGCCGCCCGAGACGAAGACGACGGTGAAGCCGAGCACGAACAGGCTCGCGCCCACCACCATCCGGCCGCGCCGCGCCTGGCCCAGGTCCGTGCCCGTGACACCCGTCACGTAGCTGAGGTAGCCGGGCACGAGCGGCAGGACGCACGGCGAGAAGAAGGACACGAGACCGCCGACGACGGCGATCGGCAGCGCGATGAGCAGCGCGCCGCTCATGACCGTGTGGTTGTACCCCGCCGCCGCGAGCACCTGTACGTCGTGCACGGGATCACTTCTCCGCGATCAGCGGGTCGAGCATCTTCCGCAGCCCGGACACGTCGAGTCCGCCGAGCTTGCGTGCCGCGATCTTCCCGTCGCGGTCGAGCACGACCGTCGACGGGACGCCCTGCGGGTTGAGCGTCCCCTTGGGGAAGCCCGAGAGCAGCAGCCGGCCCGACGGGTCGTACAGGCTCGGGTACGGGATGTGGAAGCTCTTCTCGAAGGCGACGCCGTTGCCCTTGTCGGTGTCACGGGTGTCGATGCCGACGAACTGGACGCCCTTGGACTTGGTCTCGTTCGCCACCTTCGCGAGGTTCGGCGCCTCGGCGCGGCACGGCGAGCACCAGGAGCCCCACACGTTGATGACGACGACCTTGCCCTTGAGCGAGGCGACGTTCAGCGTCTTGCCGTCGAGGGTCTTGCCGTCGAGGGTGCCGGCGGGCTTGCGGTCGGCCTTGGGGACGGTGTCGACGCCGTCCTCGTTGCTCGCGACGAAGTTGGTGTTGCCGCCTCCGCCTGACTTGCCGCTGCCGCACGCGCCGAGCGCGAGCGCGGCGGCGACCACGGCGACCGGCAGGACGGCGGCGCGCGCCGCCCGGCGGGAGCGGCTGCGCGTGCTGCGTCGGGGGGCGCGACCGAAGTTCATGTGAAAAGTTTCGCATGGGCGATTCGGGCCCTCTTGCCCACCCCCCTCCCTGTCCGTGCCGCCCCAAGGGCCCCTTGTAAGGACGGGATGAACGGTGCCTGTGAGCACGGGCGGACCGCGGCCCGCCGACCGCGGCCCGGTGCCTGCTACGCCGCCTTGAGGTAGCTGTTCCAGCCGCCCGCGGGCTGCTCACCGACGTTGAGCGACTGGAGCTTGCCGAGGATGGCGGGGTCCTGCACGTCAAGCCAGTCGGCGAACTGGCGGAACGAGACGAGCCGCACGTCCTTGTGGCCCGCCCCGGCGATCTGCTTGAGCGCGTCCTCGACCGCGTCCATGTAGATGCCGCCGTTCCAGGTCTCCATGTGGTTGCCGATGAAGAACGGTGCGCGGTTCGTCTCGTACGCGCGCTTGAAGCCGGCCATGTACGACTCGGTGGCCTGCTTCCGCCAGGCCGGGTACTTGGAGGTCATGCCGTGGGTGCTGTTCTTGGACTGGTTGGCGAGGATGTTGTAGTCCATCGACAGCACCTCGAAGGTGTGACCGGGGAAGGGGATGCCCTGGAGGGGGAAGTCCCACAGGCCCACCTTCTTGGTGGGCCAAATCTGCAGGCCGCCGGGCGACGAGGCGTCGTAGCGCCAGCCGAGCGCGGCCGCGGTCGGCAGCAGCTGCTTCTGGCCGAGCAGGCAGGGCGTGCGGCTGCCGACCAGCTCCTTGCGGTAGTCGAACGGCAGCGGGTCGGCGTCCGGGGTGGAGCAGTTGGTGCGCCACTTGGTGACGAAGTCCACGGCCTGGTCGATCTCGCTGCGCCAGTCGGCGGAGGTCCAGTTGCCCACGGAGCCGCTGCCGGAGCAGAAGTGGCCGTTGTAGTGGGTGCCGATCTCGTGGCCCTCGTTCCACGCGCGGCGGACGCAGGCGAGCGTCTCCTTGATGTGCTCGTCGCTGAGGTAGCCGATGGCGGAGGCGCCGACGGGGTTGTTGGGCGGGTGGTACAGGTCCTTCTTCGACTCGGGCAGCAGGTAGAGGCCGGAGAGGAAGAACGTCATCCCGGCGTCGTGCTGCTTGGCGAGGTCGAGGAAGCGGTCGAAGAGGCCGGTGCCGACCTCCCCGGCGCCGTCCCAGGAGAAGATGACGAACTGCGGGGGCGTCTGGCCCGGCTCCAGGCGCACCGGCGCGGCCGGCTGGTTGGGCTGCTTGCCCGTGTAGGCGGTGGAACCGTCCCCGATGAGCTTCATGGGGCGCTGCGGGGGGCCCGCGGCGTTGCCCTTGCCCACGGCGCCCTTGCCGGTCGCCTCGGCGGACGCCTTGTGCCCGCCCGCCTTCTCGGCTCCGCAGGCGGCGAGGCCGACGGCCGCCGCCGCCCCGGCTCCCGCTCCGAGCAGATCTCTACGGCTGATGCTGCGCATACCGTCCCCATCCGTGTTCGGTCGCTGTCCGATCGGTCGCTCTCGACCGGCAAGCACGGGTCAGGTACTTGTCGGTTCATCACATTTATTACAAGCGACCCACCGTGAGATAACGCACCAAACGCGGCGGTTCTCCGGATAATCATATCTTTACTGATTCGATGCGAACGCGGGGTTGTCCCGCGCTTCGTACCATTGCTCCGGCGGGGTGGTTCCCTATGCGCCGAACGCCTTACCGCCGCCCTGCTGGGGTTTGGCGCCCGACAGCAGGTGCGCCGGGACGAGATCGCGCGCCGGCTCCGTGTAGGCCACCGAGACGATCCGGTCGCCCCGGTAGGTGAAGGTCGTCAGCGAGGCCAGCGTGCACTGCCTGCGCCGCGGGTCGTGCCAGAGCCTGCGCCGCTCCACGAAGCTGCGCAGGATCCAGATCGGCAGCTGGTGGCTCACGCACACCGCCTCACGGCCCCTGGCGTGATCGCGCGCCGCGGCAAGCGCGGCCGTCATCCGCACGACCTGGTCCACGTACGGCTCGCCCCACGACGGCCGGAACGGGTTGCTCAGGTACTTCCAGTTCGCCGGCCTGCGCAGCGCGCCGTCCCCGACCCCGAACTTCCTGCCCTCGAAGATGTTCGCCGCCTCGATCAGCCGGCCGTCCGTCCCCACGGGCAGGTCGTGCGCCCCGGCGATCGGCGCGGCGGTCTCCTGCGCGCGTTCGAGCGGCGAGGCGACGACGTACGCGACGTCGCGGCCCGCCAGGTGCTCAGCCACCCGGTCGGCCATCCGCCTGCCGAGATCGGAGAGGTGGTAGCCGGGACGGCGGCCGTACAGGACGCCGTCGGGGTTGTGCACCTCTCCGTGGCGCATCACGTGCACCACGGTCAGCTCGTCGGTCTTGCTCATCGCTCTTCCTCACGCTTCCTTCGGCGCTCGTACGCTCGCACGAGGTGCTTTCACGCTCATACGCTCGGGCGCCCGCGCGCCACGGAGCCCGCCCAGGCCCCGCCGAGCCTACGGCGCGGGGGTGGCCTGCGCGGCGGCGCGTGCGGCCGCGGGGAGCGCGGCGGCGATCCGCTCCACCGCGCGCTCGTCGTGCGCGGTCGACAGGAACCACACCTCGAACGCCGACGGCGGCAGGTACACGCCGTGCGACAGCATCGAGTGGAAGAACGCCGTGAAGCGGAACGCGTCCTGGCCCTTCGCGTCGTCGAAGTTGCGCACCTCGGAGTCCGTGAAGAAGACGGAGAACATGCTGGACGCCGTCTGCACCCGGTGCGCCACGCCCTCCTTGGCCAGTGCCTCGGACACCAGGCCGCGCACCTCGCGCGACACCGCGTCGAGCTTCGCGTAGGCCGCGTCGTCCAGCAGCCGCAGCTGCGCGAGGCCGGCGGCCGTCGCGACCGGGTTCCCGGACAGCGTGCCCGCCTGGTAGACGGGGCCCGCGGGCGCCAGCCTGCCCATGATCTCGGCGCGGCCGCCGAAGGCCGCCGCGGGGAACCCGCCGCCCATCACCTTGCCGAACGTCATCAGGTCGGGCTCGACGCCGTCGACGCCGAACCAGCCGGCCTTCGACGTGCGAAACCCCGTCATCACCTCGTCGGACACGTACAGCGCGCCGTTCGCGTGGCACAGCTCGCGCAGCCCCGCGTTGAACCCGTCGAGCGGCGGCACGACGCCCATGTTGCCCGGCGACGCCTCCGTGATCACGCAGGCGATCTCGCCGGGGTGCGCGGCGAACGCGTCCCGTACGGCGCCGAGGTCGTTGTAGGGCAGGACGATCGTCTCGCCGGCCTGGGCGCCCGTGACGCCGGGCGTGTCGGGCAGCGCGAAGGTGGCGAGCCCGGAACCGGCGGACGCGAGCAGCGCGTCCACATGACCGTGGTAGCAGCCGGCGAACTTCACGACCTTCGCGCGTCCCGTGTACCCGCGCGCGAGGCGGATCGCGGACATCGTGGCCTCCGTACCGGAGGACACGAGGCGCACCTCGTCGAGCGGTGCGACGCGGGCCACCATCTCCTCGGCGAGCGCGACCTCGCCCTCGGTCGGCGCCCCGAACGACGTGCCGCGGCCCACCGCCGCCCGCACGGCCTCGACGACCTCGGGACGGGCGTGCCCGAGGATCATCGGACCCCACGAACACACGAGGTCGACGTATTCCCGGCCGTCCGCGTCGGTCAGGTAGGGACCGCTGCCGGACGCCATGAAGCGCGGCGTCCCGCCGACGGCCCCGAAGGCGCGCACGGGCGAGTTGACGCCGCCCGGCGTCACTCGGGCCGCGCGGGAGAAGAGTGTCTGCGAAACTGGTGCATCGGTATCAAAGGGGAAGCTCACGTAAGCCATGGTGTCAGAGGCCCGGATGTTCTTGCGGACAGGTGTTTCACGGAGCGCCGACGGGGGAGGTCACTGTCACGATGATCGGGTTGCGCGGCCGGAGCTGCGAGTGGTCGGGTGGAGATATGCATCGCGGTGGCGGACTGGGCGAGGGGACCGACGGCCTGGGCCCCGAGCCTGCCCGGCGGGGAAAGCACCGGCGCAATGACCACCGCCACGACCAGCACGAACGCGAACGGCAGGCCCATGCCCAGCCGCAGCCTGCGAGCAGGAGCGGTGGCCGAGTGGGGGTGACGTACAAGTACTTCGGCGCGCCCGACGGCGCGACGGCCGCCCGCGTCCCGATCTCCATGCGCCCCGAGGAACTCGGCGGCGACGAGCTGGGCATGGGCGGCATGTTCACCAAGATCAAGCCGGAGACCATAGCCGCGATGGTCCTCACGGGCATACAGGGCATGCCCCTCTACCGCGTCCCCCCGCTCGAACTCGTCGTGCTGCACCCGGACTACGCGGTGGTGAAGCTCCCCATGACGGCGGTCGACCCGCTGCGCGGCGTCGGCGAGGAGTCGGTCGGCGCGGCGGCCTTCATCTGGTCCACGGTCCCGGACAGGGGCGGCCCGCGCGACGCGTTCGACGTCTACCAACTGCTCCACGAGTGGCAGGACTTCTCGAAGCGGCTGCACGAGGCGGGGCATCAGCCTTACTGCCTGGTGTGGCCCTGACCTGGGATTTCATAGGGATCCAGGCAGGCGCTCCAGTCACCCATGGGTCATGTGCAGGGCGGACTCTCGGGCCGTCAGGGCACATTGAGGGCACATTGGATTGGACGAGGGCACTGATGCGCCCTTACGCGGCAAACGTGTCCGGCGCTCGGCCGCCATCCTCCTCTTGCGCCTCCTCAGCGGCCCCGACGTTGATGAAGACGTGATCGATCGCCTTGCGAGTCCGCGTCTCGCTGGACGGCAGCAGGTGCGTGTACGTCCGGAGCGTGAACCCCGGGTCCGAGTGACCGAGGTACTCGGAGAGCGCCTTGATGCTCTCCCCCGCGTCCAGGAGTACGGAGGCGTAGGCGTGCCGGAGGGCGTGCATGCCGTCCTCCGGGGCCGCTTGGAGGTACCTCGCCCCACGTTCGCGTGGGGGGATCACACCGGCGGCGGCCAAAGCACGCTTCCAGTCCCCCATGTTGAAAACGCTCCGGCTGTACGCCCGTTGCTTCTCGTCGACGAAGATCAGGCGAAAGGTTTTCGGTTCACCGTCCGGCTTGCTCCACGGCAAGGTGACCGGGGTCGGCGGGAACGCCTCCATGTGCGCTCTGAGGGCGGCAGCGAGCTGGGCGGAGAGCGGGACCGACCGGATTTTGTTGCCCTTGGGAAGGGCGAAGACGGCCTTCGTTCCGACGAGCCGCACCTGCCGGTTGACGTGTATCCATCCGCCCTTGAAGTCGATGTCGTCGACGGCGAAGCCGAAGACCTCCCCCTGGCGCAGACCGCAGCCGAAGGCGAGCTTGCCCCCGGCTTGGAAGCGTTCGGGCAGCCCGGCTATGACCGCTCGCACCCGTTCCAGCGGCCAAGGGATGATCTTCTTCTTGGTCGCGGTCGGCAGCCTGACCGACTTCGCCTTGCAGGGGTTCTTCGGGAGCAGCCCGTCCTCCACAGCCATGCCGAGGATGCCGGAGAGGATGTCGAAGATGCCCTCGATAGTCGACACCTCGAAGCCGCCGTCCTGGAGTGTCCTGACCCAGCCCTGGATGGTCGAGGGCTTGTTCAGGGAGCGCAGCTCGCGTCGGCCGAGGTGCGCGACGATGTGGTTGCGCACGGTGGACTCGTACCGCAGGGCGGTGGTCGGGCCCACCGAGTTCGCGTCGAGCCACTTCTGGGCGTAGGCCCCGAGTGTCTGCTTCGTCTGGGCGGGGACGACGTAGGTGCCGCTGCGGATCTCGACGTCTACTTCGGCCGCCCGCTTGTCGGCCTCGGCCCTGGTGTGGAAGTGCTCCTTGCGCTGCCGGCCGTCGAGGTCGCGGTAGCGGACCTGCCAGCGCTTGCCCGTTCCGTGATCCGATGTCGGGATCATTGGCCGCGTACGGCTCTTGTGCTCGCCGCACTCGGTCTCACCTGGCCTGGGGTGCGATTTGTGCCAGCGGTCGTACACGTCAGCCAAGAACGACTCCCTGGGTTCGGTCGGAGATCTGCGGAACGGCGGCACGGAGTGCAGGAGCGACACCGGTCCCGAGAGGCAGCAGCGCCGCCGGAGGGATGCCGAGGGCCGGGGCGATGACGACGAGGTCGTCGATGTCGCAGCGTCGTCGGGCCCGTTCGGTGCGACTGAGAGCGGTGTTGGTGATGGGGCGGCCCAGCGCGGTGCAGCGGGCGGCGATCTGGTGCTGGGTGAGACCACGCGCGACGCGCATGTGCTCGATAGCGCGGGCGGCGTGCAAGCCAGCGGCGCCTATTTCAACAGGTCTTTTTGCCATGACAGGTAGCTGTAACTTGCGACCGTGGATTATGGCAAGAGTTGGTTCACAAACTCTACAGAAGTCGCGCCCGAGCGGAATCGGCTCCTACTCGCGGAATCCGCGGACACGGTCAGACATTTCCGCCGGTCGCCCCGCCGAACAGACGGTGCCGCAAGAGCCTACGTCGCAGCCCCCGGTCACCTGGGCACTTCCTCGCCGTAGAGACACAGGTCACTAGGTGTGACCACGCTGCGGGCAAGCGGCCGACCAAGGAGTGAGGCACGGCATCTTAGCCACCCGATGGTTTTTGGTCGTCCGCCGATTAGCCCTTACGGTATTGCCCCGCTGCCACCCGCCAGTGAGTTCTGCAGAGTTTAAGAACCAACTCTGGACTTTTCCGCACCGCGTGTGGCTGTGTTGCACATGCCTCGTTGTCCAAAACCGAAAAGGAGCCCTGTGCCGACTCTTTCCCCCCGACCTGCCCACGCCTCCCAACGTGGGCCGCTGGCCACCCCGGCGGAAGTCGCCGACTACCTCGGAGTACCGGTGAAGACCCTCTACCAGTGGAAGTACCGGGGCATCGGCCCCAACGTGCACAAGGTCGGCCGCCACCTGCGCTACCGGTGGTCCGAGGTGGACGCCTGGCTCAACGCACAGGCCACCTACGACCTCGCCGTCTGACACGACCGCAGGGAAACAAGGCGGCTCCCGGCGAGCCGCCGCCGAAGCCGCCCAGTCCCCGCCCTCGCTCCCTTGCATGCACGATCTGTCTCGCTGTGGCCGGGCACTTGCCCGTCCGGCCACAGCAGGAAGGAACGCCTGTGGACGAATCCACGACCTCTCCCAACTCCACCCCACCCGCCGACTCAGTGGCTTGGCCGCCCATGGCCATCCCCGGCCAGAGCCAGGAACCCCGTCCCCTTGCCTCCGGAGCCGGCGCACCAGTCAGCGCGAGCGAGGGTGCCACCCTGCTGGACGAGCTACGCGCAGCGATCGCCCGGTACGTGATCCTGCCCAGCAGCGAGGCGCTGACGGCGGTCTCGCTGTGGGTGGCCGCCTCGCACATACAGCCCGCGCTGCAGCACGCGCCTCGCCTGGCGGTGGTCGGGCCGGCGAAGCGGTGCGGCAAGTCCCGCCTCCTGGACGTGATCACGGAGACCGTGCGCGGGCCGCTGATCACGGTCAACACCAGCCCGGCGGTCGTCTTCCGCGCCATCGGCGACGATCCGCCCACCCTGCTGGTGGACGAGGCCGACACCATCTTCGGCAGCATCAAGGCCGCCGAGAAGAACGAGGAGCTGCGCGGCCTGCTCAACGCCGGACACCAGCGCAACAGGCCCGCCCTGCGGATCGTCGGGCCGGAGCACAAACCGCAGGCGTTCCCCACCTTCGCCATGGCCGCACTTGCCGGGATCGGGGATCTTCCCGACACAGTCATGGACCGGGCTGTAGTGATCCGCATGCAACGCCGGAAAGACGGGGAACGCGTCGAACAGTTCCGCTCCCGCCGCGACATACCTGCCCTGCACGCCGTACGTGACCGGCTGGCATCGTGGTTGCGCCCCCAGATGGACACCGCCGCCGTCCTGATGCCGACCATGCCGGTCCAGGACAGGGCAGCGGACACCTGGGAGCCACTGGTGATCGTCGCGGAACTCGCGGGCGGCGACTGGCCGGAGCGAGCGCGTGCCGCGTGCGTGTCGATGTGTGCGGCGGAGGTGGGCCAGGACGACGAGTCGAACCTGAAGACCCGCCTGCTGCACGACATCCGCCGGGCCTTCGCGCGTCGTGAAGATCCCGAGATCCTGCGCACCAGTGACCTGCTGTGCGACCTGGTCAACGACCACGAGGCGCCATGGGCGGAGTACGGCGCAAACGGCCTGAGTCCGCGTCACCTGGCTCTGCTGTTGAAGGGCTTCGGCATCAAGTCCGCCACCCATCGTTTCGATGGCGGCAGGCAGGCCAAGGGCTTCGCCCGCGCCCGCTTCACGGACGCATGGGCCCGCTACTGCCCCGAGGAGCCGGGAGCCGAGAACCGCGACGGGAGTGTCCCGCAAGGTGCGGGCCCGCACCCGTAAGCACTCGTCACACCCGTCGCAGCGCAGGTCAGTCCAGTGACGAGTGCCGTCGCCGTGACGAGTCCTCCCGTACCGGGCCAGCCTCTCGTACCTGCCCTGACCAGGCATGCGACGAGTGCGACGGGTGTCGCTCCATCACGCCGTCCCTCTTGTTCGCACGCTGGGGACCGAGGCCGCCGGATTCGGGGACCGGGGACGCGGTCCCGATACGGCACTGCGAGCATCCCGCCGGGACCGAGCCAAGAGGATCGGGGACCGCGAAGCGGTGTTCTGGGGACCGGTCCCCAGAACGTCCTGCACACGGCCGCTATCGGGCCGGTCCCGGGGGAACGGAGTCTCCGCACGGGGACCGCCGGATCGAGGACGGTCCCCGTGACGCAGCGTCAGGGGGACCGTGCCTGTCGGACGTCGAATACGGTCCCGCCTTCCGCTGCAGTCGAGGACCGCACGCATGACTTCCGGGACCGGTCCCCGCCCGCGCCACCCGGGTCCCCGCCGGCCGGGCCGATCCGGCTCGGGCACACGCCTCACCAACGCCCCCACATCACGCACGCCCCGAGGAGAAACGCGCTTGCCCAGCCAGCATCGTGAGGAACGCAACCTGCTCGACGCCCCGCCCGCCGACGTCACCACCGCAGAAGACGCAGCAAGGTATCCCGCTGGACCGTCCAAGGGTCGGCACCGCGAGGGCTCCTTCGCCCCGGGAGTGGCGAAGGAGGACGGGCACCAGGGGGTGCCCGAGGGGAAGCAGCCTGTCGCGGCGCCTCCGACGCGCGCCGCTGACATCGCCGCGCTGCACCGGGTGGCCCGTCGCCGCAGGCGCGAAGAGACCCAGCGCAAAGAGCGCGTCGACGTGCGCTACAGCGTCGAGGAAAAGGCCGCGATCCTCACCAAGGCACGATCGATGAACATCGCCGCCGCGCACTACGTCGGCGCCCTCGTCCTCGCTCACGTCCAAGCTGACCTCACGCTGCCTGGCCAGCGCACCCAGCTCGATGACTACATCGATGAGCTGGCCGCCCTGCGCCAGCAGGTCACCAAGATCGGCCACCTCGTCAACCAGGTCACCAAGAAGCTGAACTCCGGCGCTCATCCACACCCTGGGGACACCGCAACCCTGGCCCATGCCGCGCGAGCCCTGGATGCGGTCGACGCGGCCGTGCGGACCATTGCTGAGACTGCCGACCAAGCCGTCTCCGGCACGGCGGCCCAGTGATCGCCAAGATCAGCGGCGGCAAGGACACCGCCGGCCTCATCCGCTACCTCTACGGCCCAGGCAGGGCCAACGAGCACACAGACCCCCACTTGGTCGCCTCCTTCGACGGCTTTGCCCCGGACCCCGGCCGCGCAAACACTCCTGTCTCCACCCGGCGGCTCCTTGTGGCGGACCTGAATCTCCGCGTCAACCAAGCCAGACGCCTGGGCCGCACTCCGAAGCAGCAGGTGTGGCACTGCTCGATCCGGGCCGCCGGCGAAGACCGTCACCTCAGCGACACCGAATGGGCTGACATTGCACGCCGCATCGTCGCAGCCACCGGCATCGCCCCCGAAGACGATGCCGATGGGTGCCGCTGGGTCGCCGTCCGCCACGCCGACGACCACATCCACATCGCCGCCACGACGGTGCGAGGCGACCTTCGGCCGGCCCGCCACTGGAACGACTACCTCACCGCCGACAGCGAACTCGCCGCGATCGAGAAGGAGTACAGCCTTCGCCGTGTCATACGTGGCGACCGTACAGCCGCCAAACGCCCCACCCGCGCCGAGGTGGAGCAATCACACCGTGCCAACCAGCCCGCAACGGCTCGCGAGCGTCTGCGTTGCGCCGTTCGCACGGCGGTGGCCGCCTCCACCAGCGCTGAGGAATTCCTCGGCCTGCTCGGTGATGCCGATGGCGTCCTCGTCGAGGCCCAGTGCTTCCCCTCCGGCGATGTACGCGGATACAAGGTCGCCCTCGAAGGAGATACCAACGCCGCAGGTCAGCCCATCTGGTTCTCCGGCTCCAAGCTCGCTCCCGACCTGTCCTTCCCCAAGATCCGGGCACGCCTGACCAACGTCACCCCGCTGTCCCTTGGCCAGCAGAAGCACCTACGACGTGCCCCGTGGCACCGGGCCGCGGACGCCGCGGAACGCATTCCACACCACCTCGACCAGACCGATGACAGGGCCGCTCAGGCCCATCTCGCGGCCTTCGGCGAAGCCCTCGATGCTCTTCCGCTCCTCGCACCACAGGCCCTTCGGCCCCAGCTCCGCCGAGCGGCCACCGCGTTCGAGCGCGCCACCCGCTCCCGTATCCGCGCTGAAGACCACCATGCCCTCGCCCTTCGCCGCGCTGTACGCACGATGCTGCGCGATCCTGCTTCTGCAGGCGACGGTGCCGCACTGGCGATGTTCCTCGACATCGCCGTCCTCGTCGCCATCGCCGCCACCCGCTGGCACCAGCTCCACTGCCACGACCAGCAGGTCGCCGCCACCAGACAGACTCTCCGGCATCTCGAAACCTGCTACGCACAGGCCGCAGCCGCGCCCCTGACCGACCTCGCTTCGCGTTGCCCAGACCAACGGACAGTGAACCGGCAGATCCGCCGCATCCGCCGAGTTGTGCCCGAACACGCGGATCGGGTCGTGGAGGACGACGCGTTCAATGCACTCGCAGCCACGCTCGCCCAAGCGGAGGCCACAGGCCACGACACCGAACGAGCCCTCCAGCAAGCCATCGAGCAGCGTCCGCTCGACGATGTCCGCTACCCCGCGCAGGTGCTGATCTGGCGCCTCCAACGCCTCAACGCCGGCGCCGACACGAGCTCGCCGGCGCGCGCGGCGCAAGCCCACGGCTCGGCTCCCGGCACTCCCGTTCTCGGCAGGAATGCGCGATACCCGAGCAAAGCGGCAACGCCCGCGACAACCCACAAGGCGACAACAAGACCCGATGGACCTCGCCGCTGACGGGCGTGTGAAGGAGGCCCGGGCGGGGCAGGCCAGGCCCCATATGTCGGCCGGACCGGCCCAGCCGACCCGCCGGTCCAGGGCCGCGGCCAGAGCCCCGAGCCCGTATCGTGCGAGGGTGACCGAGACGCCCCCCGAAGCTTGCCTTGACGCCGCGCTCCCGGATCTGGCCGGAGCCTTCGGGCTGGGCGAGGTACGGCGACGACGGTTCCTTGCCGACGGGTTGATGAACAGGAACTGGCTGGTGGAAACGTCCACCGGAAGTTACGCGGTGAAGCAGATCACCGACGTGCCGCTGGCGAAGGTACGGCGGAACCTGGCCATGCTGCCCGGACTGGCCCATGACGGGCTCCCCGTCCCTGCAGCGCTGCAGACCGCAGACGCCGAGTGCGTGGTGGAGGTCGCCGGACAGGGATTCTGCGCCCTGCCCTGGGTGGAGGGCACTCACGTCCAAGGCACCGACCTCGACCATGATCAAGCCCATCAGTTGGGAGAGCTGTTGGCCGGGCTGCATCGCAGCTTGTCCCGGCACGCCTCCCCGTCACCGAGCGGGGCACCGGTGCCCAGGACCACCGACGCAGGCACCGCCTCCAGGGCCGCCGATGAGCACAGCGCGAGGTTTCCCGCCCAGCCGACGGAAGTCTTCGATAAGGAGACGGTGGAGGCCCTGCACCAGCGGAAGGACCTCCTTGCCTCACACGCCGGCCGGCAGCCACAAGGTAGCCGGCTCGCCGGACCCCACGGATGGACACACGGGGACTTCCAGTACCGCAACCTCCTACGGCGGGATGGCGCCATCGTCGCCATCCTCGACTGGGACCGTGTCGCGGTCCGCTCCTATGCGGAGGAGGTCGCCAGGACCGCCCAGGTGCAGTTCGGTGGGGGTGGCCGCTTCAGCCTGGATCGAGTAGCTGCGTTCGTTTCCGGCTACCGGTCACTGATCCCGCTGTCTGAGGGGGATCTTGCCGACGCGGTGCACCGGCTGTGGTGGAAGAGAGCGACGGACTTCTGGCAGCTGGAGTTCTATTTCGAGCGCCGCGACCCCGCCTTCGGAGACCTCTTCCTCGCCGACGAGGCCCTGCTTCATTGGTGGACGGACCACTTCGATGAGGTGCGAACAGCGTTCGCCACACACCACGGGCCACGGCGCTTGGGGGCAGTTCGATCGGTCTAGAGCGAGTCCCGGAAGAAGGGGATTCGGCGGGCATCCTGGCCAAGAGCGGTTCCCTCAGGACCTCCGCGGTCAGCAACGGTCCTTTGCCGAGGACCACCGCCTCTGCTTGAGATGTACGCTCAGCGCACTGCACGTGAAAAGTAATTGTGACAGCTTCGGACGCCGGCCTTCGGCAGCGTCAAGTCGCTTCGGGATCCAGCCCGAAGCGCTGGATGATGTCAGGGTGGGTGGAGGCGGCAACGTGATCGGCAAGCGGCCAGACGCCACGCTGATCTCCGAGATCCTCGTAATGTAGCGGCTGGTCCAGATGGAACCCGTACGGCGAGGTGTCTGTCACAGTGGTCAAGGTTCGTTCGTCAGGTCCGGGACCCAGTCCGTGCAAGATCACCGTACGTCCCAGGTGGCTCGGCAGCACCACTGTCCAGAGGCCCGCGAATTCCCAACGGCGGCCGACAACGGTCTCTGAGGCTTGATCGTGGAGCTGCCACTCCTCGGCCGGCCAGTCACCCGCCCGCGCAGCTTCCTCTTCAGCGATCTCGTAGAGGGGGCGGAGGATCCGCTCACGGTCGGCATCGGTGGCCAGGGGAAGAATCATGTTCAGGTGCGCGAAAGTGGCGGCGAGAGCGATGTCGGCACGAGCGTCTTCGGGCTTCATGTTCTCGACGTGCCGAGCGTCCTCGACGGTCTCGACGATCAGCGCCGAGTCCTTGTCTCGATGCGCGAGCCAGACCGACCAGACCGGGTGACCCGGCGAGCCGTCGTAGAACTCGATCCACCGATCCCCTGACCAGTCCAAAGGAAGACCATAGGGGATGAATCCGAGAGGGGGGTGCACATGCTTCTCCATGGCTTCGAGTATCCCACCGTGAGGGCGACAACTCATCGGCTCTGCAGGCGATGCCGTCACCGGATCCGCTACGCCGGCCGTCTGCTGGCAGACGGCCGGCATGCCTGGGCGAGTCAGATCAGCTCTCGACGGTCTCGCAAGCGGGGCCACCAGGATTGTGCCCGCTGGAGGTCCGTGCATACACACACACCCGCGATCCGTCCGGGTAACTGGCGTTCGGCTGCTCGGAATAGACAGCGGACTTCCCGGCCGTGCCGCACATAGAAGGGGACGTCTTGTCGTTGTAGGTGTTGCCACCCTTGGTGATTCTGATCTCAATGCGGCCACACCACTTGAGGCTGCCGCTCAGGTTCACGTCTCCGCTGACGGCATCGACGTGGAGCCCACTGCCTATGACGTTGATGCACACCTGCGATCCCGTACAGCCGTTGGCTGACTGAGGCTGTAGGTCCAAGGGCTTGGGAGCGGAGAGGACCAGAGGCGTGGGGGCAGGCGAACCCGGGGCGGCGCTGGCGACGGCGGGCGCTACTCCGACTGCCGCGAAGGCTATGGCAGCGACTGTTATCGCGTGACGAAACAACACGTTCTCCTAGTCTGTCGGCGAAACCAGCGATGGAAGCAGCGCTGGCCTAGAAGGTCCTCTCGAACTGCGTCGTGCAAGCCTGATAATTCCCCTTGTATATTTCCGCCTCCACCGTCCCTGTGTGGCCACTACTGACCGAGATAGTGATGGTGCTCGTTCTCGCACCGGCGCTTGAAGTGGCGTTCACCTGACCCTGTTTTTGGACTGTCGAACCGAGCACTGCAGCCTGATAGTGCATCGTGCCATGAGAACTGCCGAGCCACTTCGACAATCCGGTCCCGACGATCTTGAAGGACCATTTACCGCCCGAGTACTGCTGACTCGTGAGGTAAACGGTGTCCCCACAGTCGGGACGGGGCTCCTTCGGAGAGACAGAGGCATGAGTGGCCGCGATTGCGGGTTCCGCAACGACTACACCCATGAGGGAAATTGCGGCGGCGACGACCACGATCCCTCGCCGCGACCTGGTGCTCGAACCGTGAACACGAAGCTTCATTTTTCTCCTCTCGCGCATACGAAATCATCAGGGCTGCACCTTAAACTCCCCCGCTCACCCTGAGTGATCAACCGGCTCCGCTGAGCCTACAACCAGCGCCATTCACGCGTCGAGGGGGCACTGTGAAAAAATAAGCGGAATTTAACGCTCCTTTAGCTATTCGGAAGAAGGGAAATAATTAAACCCGCAGGCCACCACACTCTCTATTTCCGGATCAATAACTCCGTCAAGTCGACGCACACAAACCCCGACCGTACGAACGATGTCCCCGTTCCAGCACGAAACGACGGCACACAACACAACCGGCGACTGCCGGTCTCGGCCCTTCAGGGTAGTTTGAGATGTTCTGAGGTTTCGTAGTGGATGAGTCGGTTATGACCGCTTCATCCTCGAATTAAGTGATGCACTAGCCGCCGCGCAGAATTGCATCTCCTACACAGGTCGCCTTCCCGCTATGCGATGCTTCCGTCTCGTCTGGTTTCGGCAGCAGAGTTGAGCATAAATCGCGTGTTTACTCATATTTTCCGCAAGGGTACCGACGGCCGATATCCGTATTTTCTTGCAGCTTCCCCGCTATGGAGTCAATCCACCCATTGGCCTCGATTCGTCAGCGGGGTTCGATCGCTGATCGACCCGGCGGTTTGCCCGTAATGTCCTGGGCCGGTGGATGACGGGCCGTCGCGTGACGCTGCGGC
>NZ_JOFZ01000007.1 GCF_000721265.1 Streptomyces sp. NRRL F-5126
TGTCCGTCCTGTCGGCCGGGGCTGCTGGCCGGCGTGTATGAGATGGGGTGAGGGCCGGCCGTCCTGGAGTGCGGTGAGGGCGTCGAGGAGGTCGGTGCGGTCGTGGGCGATCACGGCGGCACGGTGCTCGAACGTGGTACGCGTGGTCGCCAGAGCATGAGCGATGTCGCGGGCATCCACCTCCGGGTGATCGGTGGCGAACGCGTGCAGCTGCGCGGCCTGGTCTGCCAGTGCGCCCGCCGACTTGCCCGAGAGCAGCCACACACACGGCCCCTCGAAAGAGGCCGCCTCCGAAGCCCCAGCGCCAGCCCTAGCAGACGTCGACGTCCCCGCAGGCCCTTCGCTCAGTACCACATGGACGTTGGTCCCGCCCATGCCGAACGAGCTGACACCCGCGATCAGCGGGCTGTCCTCGTCGGGCCACGGCGTGAGTTCCCGCTGTACCCGCAAGTTGAGCTGATCGAGGGGGATCTCCCGGTTCGGCGTCGAGAAGTTGAGGCTCGCGGGGAGTGCCCGGTGCCTGATGCTCAGGGCCGTCTTGAGGAGGCCGACGATGCCCGCGGCGCCTTCGAGGTGGCCGACATTGGTCTTCGCCGAGCCGACCAGGAGAGGGGAGCCCTCCGGCTTCCCGGTGCCCAGGACAGCGCCGAGTGCCGCCGCTTCGATGGGGTCGCCGACCCGGGTGCCCGTGCCGTGCAGCTCGACGTACTGGACCTCCGACGGACGCACCCCGGCCCGCTGGTACGCCAGGCGCAGCGCCTCCTCCTGAGCCTCCTGGGCGGGGACGGTCAGGCCGCTCGTCGTTCCGTCGTTGCCCAGGGAACTGCCGCGGATCACGCAGTGGACGGTGTCGCCGTCGGCGAGTGCGTCCGGCAGCCGCTTGAGGACGACGAGGCCGCCGCCCTCGCCACGGACATAGCCGTTGGCCCGCGCGTCGAAGGTGTAGCAGCGGCCGTCGGGGGACAGGGCGCCGAAGCGGGACGCGCCGACGGTGCTGTCGGGAGCCATGATCAGGTTGACGCCGCCGGCGAGGGCGAGCGTCGCCTCGCCCGCGTGGAGGCTGGCGCAGGCCAGGTGCACGGCGGCCAGAGCGGACGACTGGGCCGAGTCCACGGTCAGGCTCGGCCCGCGCAGGCCCAGCGTGTAGGAGACGCGGTTGGCGATGATGCCCCGGCTCAGGCCGGTCATGGTGTGCGAGGTGATGCCGTCGACGCCGTTGCCGCGGGCCAGCGCCGAGTAGTCGTCGTTCATGGCGCCGACGAAGACTCCGGCGCGGGTCCCGTCCAGGTCCCCGGGGACGATGCGGGCGTCCTCCAGCGCTTCCCAGCTCAGCTCCAGGACGAGCCGCTGCTGGGGGTCCATGGCGACGGCCTCGCGGGGCGAGATCGCGAAGAACCGGGAATCGAAGCCGTCGATATGGTCGAGGAATCCGCCGCGGCGAGGAATTCCGGCGGGTCCGAGAGGACTCTCGGCGGATTCCTCAGGGGATTCCTCAGGTGTGCCCCAGCGGTCGACGGGTATATCGGTGATGGCGTCCCGGCCATCCTTGAGAAGGCTCCAGAAAGCCGAGGGAGTCGTGGCCATGGGAAGGCGGCAGGACATTCCGATGACCGCCACGTCATGATCGTTGTGTTCTGCTGAAGAAATAGCAGTCTGACTCGTCATGACGATTACCGCCCCCATCGTTTAAACCCCGCTGAGTGCTTTTGGCCCTATTGGCCCCTAAAAGGGGCAGGAGCCAATCAGTACTACGTAAACACGGGGTGCTAACGACGGTCTTGATCCACGCTAACGGGCAGGTGTGTGGCGGGCGCGATGGGGGTCGAACCAGGTGATCCCCGACATCCGGGGCGACGTGCGCGCTTCGGATGCTCCGTACAGCTGATGCGAGCTCAAGAAGTGTGTTAGGAGCCTGCGGCATGCTGGCCGCCGAGTGGACCTGCGGCTCCGTGGAGGGCGGTCCGGGGCCGCCGGTCACCGACTGGGCCCACGCTCCTCCGTTGCTCGGCCGGGCTTGATTCCTCGTGCTCGGCATCCGGTCCGTTCGTCCAGATCGCTCGACCGAGATGCGGAGCAAGGCCTTGAGTCAGTTGACCGATGAGAGAGCGCGCGACGGCGGCGGTACGGAGGGGGAGCGGCCGGGCCGGCGACGCTGGCTGGCCGTGGCCGTCCTGTGCGTGTGTGTGCTGGTCCCGTTCATGGACCTGATCGTGGTGAGCGTGTCGCTGACGGCCTTGCAGCGGAATCTGCACGCGTCGAGCGGTCAGTTGCAGTGGATCGTCGCGGTTTACGGCATCACCTCCGCCTCGTTCATGCTGGTGGTGCCGGCGGTGGGCAGCCGGTGGGGCTACCGGCGCACCCTGCTGTGGGGGCTGGTCCTGTTCGGGGTGGCCTCCGCGGCCACGGCCTTCGCGCCCACCGCGGGGACGCTCATCGCGATGCGCGTCGTCATGGCGATCGGCGCCTCGGTGGTGCTGCCGCTGAGCACGGCGTTCATTACCATCCTGTTCCGCGAGAGCGAGCGGGTGAAGGCCATCGGCATCTGGGCGGCGGGTGTCGCGCTGGCGACCCCGCTCGGAGCCGTGGTGGGCGGCGGGCTGGTCGAGTACTTCTGGTGGGGCTGGATCTTCCTGATCAACGTCCTCACGGTGGCCCTCGTGCTGCCGCTCATCTTCTGGGTGCTGCCCCCGGCCCGCGAGGTGCCCCGATCCGGCATCAACGTGGGGAGCGTCGTGCTGCTGGCCGCGGGTGGGCTGCTGCTGGTGTACGGCGCGATCGACGCGGAGAACGGCTGGGGCGCCGCGGCGGTCTGGATGGCGGCGGGCGTCGTGGTCCTCGTCGGGTTCCTGGTCCGTGAGCGGCGCTCGGCCGCGCCGCTCATCGGGCTGGCCCCGTTCCGCAGCCCGCGGTACCTGTGGGCGCAGGCGACCATCGTGGTGGGCGCCTTCTCCCTGACGGCCGCTCTGTTCGTCGTCCCGATGTACCTCCAGACGGTCCTCGGGCTGTCCTCCCTGGCCGTCGGGCTGCACCTGATCCCCTTCGCCCTGCTGGTCGTGGTGGGCTCGCTCGCCGCCAATCGGCTGAGCAAGAAGTTCGGCGCCCGCTGGGTCGTGGTCGGCGGGTCGCTGGTCTTCGGGGCAGGTCTGATGCTGCTCACCCGGGCGACGGTGGACAGCGGGGACGCCCTGGTGACCTTCGCGTTCGGGCTGGCGGGCCTCGGCGGCGGCGTGGCTCAGGCCCCGGCGGTCTCGGCGGCGCTCGGCGCGCTGCCGCCTGCGGTGGCGGCCAATGGCGGTGCCTTCATCAACGCGCTGCGCAACCTGGGCGGCGCGCTCGGTGTCGGCCTGATCGGGACGCTCATCACCCGGGACTACGTGCGGGAGCTGTCCGACTCCACCGCCGGGCTGTCCGCGGCGCGGGCGGACGAGGTGCACGCGTCGGTCGCCAACGTCGCTGATGTGAGCGACGCGGTGGGCGGGCCCGCCGGACAGTCCCTGCAAGACCATGCCTCCCGTGCCTTCGTGCACGGCCTGATCCCCGGGATGGAGATAGCCGCCGTCGTCGTGCTCGTCGTCGCGCTGCTGATGTGCGTGCCGCTGCGGGCGCTGCGTGACAGGCCCACGGGCGACGGTGCACACGGCGCGCCGGAGACCGAGGCGGCGGGCACGCACGCCGGCTGACGCCGGCCGTCGCACCGCCGCCCCGGGGATCACTCGTCGATACCGGCGGTGGCCAGGGCCGTGAGGTCGACCTTCTCGCCCCGGGCCTCGTTGCGGAAGAAGGCGATCGCCGCGATGCCGGCGATCGCCATCAGCACGGCGCTGATCCGGAAGGCGAGCTGGAACCCGTCGGTCAGCGCGGTGTTCGGGCTCTCGCCGGTGCCCAGGAGGTCGCTGGTCTTCGAGGCGGCGACGGTGGAGATGATCGCCAGGCCGAGCGAACCGCCGATGGTGCGGGTCACGTTCACCATGCCGGAGGCGACACCCGTCAGCGCCGACTCGACGCCGTGCACGGCGGCGACCGTGATCGGGATGGAGGCCAGCGCCAGGCCCAGGCTGAGGAAGAGCGACGGGATGATGAAGTTGGCCATGACGCCCTTGTCGGTCGAGATCCCGGAGTACAGGAACAGACCCGCGCTGGCGATGGCGCAGCCGATGACGGTCACCCAGCGCACGCCGAGCTTCGGCAGGAGCGGCGGGACGATGGCGGCGAACACGACGAGCGAGATCGTGCAGGGCAGGTAGAGCACGCCGGTCTTGATCGCCGAGTAGTGCAGGACCTGCTGCATGAACAGGGTGGCCACGTAGAACATGACGAAGAGGCCGGAGGTGGCCAGTGCCTGCACCACGTTGGCGCCGGTCACCGTGCGGTTCTTGAACAGCACGAACGGGACCAGCGGTTCCTTGCTGAAGACGTTCTCGTGGACCACGAAGTAGCCGAGCAGCACGACCGCCGCGATCAGCAGGCCGATGGTGCGGCCGGAGGACCAGGAGTGGGTGCTCGTCTGCACCACGGCGTAGGTGAACACGCTCAGGCCGCAGGTGGAGGTGATCGCGCCGATGACGTCGAAGCGCCGCCGGCGCTGGGTGGGCCTGTCCGGGGACAGGTAGCGCAGCGCTCCGAGGATCATGAGCACGCCGATCGGGATGTTCACGTAGAAGACCCAGCTCCAGCCGGGGCCGGCGACGAACAGGCCGCCGATGATGAGGCCGAGCGAACCGCTCACGGCGGCGACGGCGCCCCAGATGGCCACGGCCTTGTTGCGGGCCGGCCCCTGCGGGAAGATCTGCGTCAGCATCGCGAGCGTCATCGGCGCGATGAAGCCCGCGGCCAGACCCTGGAGGGCGCGGGTGCCCACCAGCATCCCGGCGTTCTGCGACAGGCCGCAGGCGAGTGACGCGACGGTGAACAGGGAGAGCCCGCCGATCATGACCCGCCGGCGGCCGAGCAGGTCGCCCGAGCGGCCGCCCAGCAGCAGGAACCCGCCGAACAGCACGGTGTAGGCGTTGACGACCCACTGGAGATCGGCCTCGGAGAAGTGGAGGCTCGTCTTGATGGTCGGGAGAGCCACATTGACCACGGTGACGTCGATGGCTTCCAGCATCTGCGCGGCACAGAGCACGAGCAACGCCATGACGTGCCGGTTCGTCCAGACGAACTCGCTGTCCTGACCGGGTGGCGACTCCGGCCCCAGATCGGGGCTGAGTGGGGTCTTGCTCACCATGGTGGGCTCTCCATTCATTGAACACGCGTTGATTCAACGACCATAGAACGAAATCGTGAGCTCGGTCAACGGCTGTAAAATCAAGGCATGGCGAACGATCCCGCACGAGTGACACGTGCTCAGAAGCGCTGGCAGACCGAGTCGCGCATCCTGGCCGCGGCTCGGGAGGGCTTCGCGCGCTCCGGCTACGAACGCACCACCATCAGGGCCGTCGCGGAGTCCGCGCGGGTGGACCCCGGCCTGGTCATGCACTACTTCAACTCGAAGGAAGAGCTCTTCCTGAAGGCCACCGCCGTCTCCGGCGACGAGACGGTGAGCGGCACGTCGGCCGACGTCGCCGAGGCCCTGCTCGCCTCGCTCGCCGACCGGCTGGTGACCGAGCCGACGGCCTCGCTGGCCCTGCTGCGCTCGATGCTCACCCACGAGCAGGCCAAGGAGGGGGTGCGCCGGGTGACGGCCGGGCAACTGGAGCAGATCAGCCGGTCCATCGACAGCGACGACGCGGAGCTGCGCGGAAGCCTGCTCAGCGCCACCATCCTCGGGATCATCCTGGGCCGGCACCTGCTGGAGCTGGACGGGCTCAAGGACGCCCCGCCGCACCAGATCATCGAACTGCTGCAGCCCGTCGTCCGCGGACTGGCCGCCGCCGAGAGGAATCCCGAGAACCCTCAGGACTCCGCAGGCCCCGGGGCCACCGGGAACTCCGGGGCCACCGAGAACCCCGCGAGCTGAGGACACCTCGCCCGGTCCGTCCCGTCCGAGGCGGTGGTAAGGCGCGCCCTAGGACGGTGCAAGGGCGGCTGGGTAGCGTTCACATCGCCCTGGTCATGGGGTTCCGGTGCTGCCTCGGTAGCGGGTGCCGTCGGCGGCCGGGGCGTGGCCGGCACGGCGTGGACGCCGGACGGCCGTACCTCTGGAACCAACCTGATCCCCAGGGCGCGCTCTCTCGGCACGTGACAGGGCGCGGCGTCGTCGCCTCCGGCGGCCGGAGCGTCCCGGACGCTCCGAAGGAGTCTGTATGCCCATCACCGTCGCCGTCGTGGGGACCGGTCCGGTCGGCCTGATGCTCGCCGGCGAGCTGAGGCTGGCCGGCGTGGAGAGTGTGGTGCTCGACCGGCTTGAGGAGCCGAGCGGGCAGTCGCGCGCCCTGGGGTTCAACGCGCGCACCGCCGAACTCCTGCACCAGCGCGGCCTGCTGGAGCGCTTCCTGGAGGAGGGCAGGCCAGTGCCCGTCAGCCACTTCGCCGGGCTGCCGATGGACCTGACGAAGCTGGACAGCCGGCACAAGTACACGCTGTCCATCCCGCAGTTCAAGGTGGAGCGGCTGCTGGAGGAGCATGCGGTCGAGTCGGGCATCGAGATCCGGCGCGGACACGAGGTCGTCGGCCTCCGGCAGGACGACGAGGGCGTCGTCGTGAGCGTCGTCGCCGGCGGCGAGAGCTACGAGCTGCAGTGCGCCTACCTGGTGGGTTGCGACGGCGGCGGCAGCACGGTGCGCGGGCTGGCCGGGATCGGCTTCCCCGGCACCGGGCCCCGGGTGCACGGCATCCTGGGCGACGTGGAGTCGATCGAGACGACCGTGGAGTACCGGACGCCGCTGAGCTACCCCGGCGGCATCTTCGGCGTGGCCCCGATCGAGCCCTCGGGCTTCCGGGTGACGACCGTCGAGTACGACGTGCAGCCCCCGGACCGGGACACCCCGACCCTGGACGAGCTGCGTGAGTCCATCCGCCGGGTCACGGGGGAGGAGGTCGAGCTGGGCCAGGCGCGCTGGCTGTCGCGGTTCAGCGACTCGGCCAGGCTCGCGGAGCGCTACCGGGCGGGCCGGGTCCTGCTCGCCGGCGACGCGGCGCACATCCACTACCCGCAGAGCGGCCAGGGGATGAGCCTGGGCATCGCGGACGCGGCGAACCTCGGCTGGAAGCTCGCGGCGGTCGTCAACGGCCGGGCACCCGACAGCCTCCTGGACACCTACCACACCGAGCGGCACCCGGCCGGCCGCTCGGTCCTGACCAACACCGAGGCCCAGAAGGCCATGACGTTCCCGGCGGAGTGGGTGCGCGACCTGCGCTCCCTCTTCCAGGAGCTGATGGCCTACGACGACGTGCACCGCCACATCATGGAAGAGGTCACCGGCGTGGGCGTGCGGTACGCCATGCCGGGCGGGGAGCTCGCGGGCACGGGCGCCCGGACGTCGCTGCCGGGGCGCCGGATGCCCGACCTCGACCTCGTCACCGTGGACGGGGAGCCGGTAACGGTCGCCGAACTGCTGCGCGGCGGGCGGGGTCTGCTGCTGACCCTGTCAGACGGCGTGATGCTGCCCGCCGCTGCCCAGGGGTGGGCGGACCGCGTCGACCTCGTCACCGCGAAGCCGGTCGAGCCGGCGCCCGCGGCGGCCGTGCTGATCCGCCCCGACGGCCATGTGGCGTGGGCCGGTGACGGAGCGGACGCCGAGCGGCTGCTGGAGTCGCTGGCCACCTGGTTCGGAGCCGCCCGCGCGTAGCGCGACCCGGGCCTGAACACGGAACGGGCACCCTGCGGACCGAAGTTCGCTGGGTGCCCGTCCGCCGTTGTTCAGCGGACCTGGTGCCTGAGCGGCGGCTGCTGACCGAGCGGCGGCCGGTGCCTCAGCCCCGGATCGTCGGCCGAGGCCCGAGGCGCGGGACTCAGCCGCAGAGAATGAAGCCCAGCTTGAACAGCGTGGGGTTGGTGACGTCGTTGAAGAACTCGAAGCCACGCTTGCCCTTGTAACGGCCGCTTGTGCCGACCGCGGGAACGAGCTGCCACTTGTGCTCGAGCGTCGAGGTCAGGTCGTAGTTGCCCTCGGCGTGGATCGAGCCGTCGTTGAGCTTGAAGTGCTCGACACCGTGGACCAGGAAGTGCCCGTTGGGCGCCTGGGCGTACACGTCGGTGGTGCCGTCGCGCTGCTCGCCGATGACTTCGCTGTCAGCGTTGTAGACGCGCATCGAGTAGACGCCGTGCTGCCCGATCTGCGGCTTCGTCGGGTCGGGACCGGCACCGGTCACGGTGCCCTTGATGAACTGCTCGGTCAGGCCGGTCATGACCACACAGCCGTGCTTCGAGCCGCGCACGGACTTGATGAGGGAGTTCAGGGACGGCGCGTGGGACGTGCCGGCCGACGCCTTCGAAGCGGTGGACTGGGCGGACGCCGAGTTGTCGGCCGAGGCCACGCCGACGGTGAGGGTGCTCGCGAGGAGCGAGACCGCCGCTATAGTGAGGATGCGCGGCTTTTTTGCCCTGAGGCGCATATTCGGCCCTTCTTTCCCATAGTTCTGATGCTTTCACGCCCATACTCGCGACCCCCTCTAAACGGCTACTAATCTGCGTCTGGTTTTTGGCTTGGTTCGCTGTTTCGATCCGAGAGAAGGCCGTCCACCAGGCACTCTGCCGCGGCTGGGGCGGCGAATGGAGGCGCCCGCAAGGCGCGATGCGTCGGATTTTTAGGATGCGCTCCGAGTATGGGAGCATGCCATCCTCTGAGATCCGCATCCTTTCGGTGGGAACCGCACTCCCGGGCGATCCTGTCGACACCGCGATGCTCGCGAAGGCGTTCCGAATGGATGCGCTGTGGCAGCAATGGGTCGACACGTTCATCGAGACGCGGACCCGCCACCTGGCCACTGACCTCGACACCGGCGAGCAGTACTGCACGCTCGCCGACCTGGCGACGTCCGCCGCCGAACGGGCGCTGGCCGCCTCCGGTACCGCCGTGGAGGACGTCGACCTGGTCGTCATGGGCACCGCCATGCCGGACATGCTGATGCCGGCCACCGTCAACGTCGTGGCCGACCGGCTCGGTGTGAACAACATACCGACGTACCAGCTCCAGTCCGGGTGCTCGGGCGCCATCCAGGCCCTCGAACTCGCCCACGACCTCCTGAGCACCGGCCGCTACCGCACCGCGCTGGTCATCGGGGGCGAAGTCACCGCCAAGCACTTCGACCTCAAGCGGGACCTGCGGGCGCTGCCACCCGGCCAGTTGGTCAACCTGGTCCTCTTCGGCGACGGCGCGGGGGCCGCCGTGCTGAGCCGCGACGCGGACTCCGGGTCCGCGGCGATCCGGCGGGTGTTCACCCGGCTCACCGGACTGAACCGGGAGTCGGGCCAGTCGCTGGAGTGGTACGGCGCCGCGGACCGCGGCGGCGAGCGCAACCCGGCGAGCGAGAACTACAAGATGATCGAGGACTCCGTCCCCGGCATGGCCGTCGAGATCCTGGAGGAACTCCTCGACGACCTCGGCTGGAAGCGGGCCGACATCGACTACCTGCTGCCGCCACAGCTCTCCGGCCGCATGACGCCGCGCATCGTGGAGCGCCTGGCGGTGCCGGGGGCGGAGGAGGTCTCCGTCGTCGACGTGACGGGCAACACCGGCAACTCGCTGCCCTTCCTCCAACTGGAGAAGGCGTTCGCCGACATGGCGCCGGGGGAGCGTGGCCTGTGCGTGGCGGTCGAGTCCAGTAAGTGGATCAAGGCCGGCCTCGTCTTCGAGCGGATCTGACACCAGCGTTTCTTTGCCTTCCCGATACGCCGGATGGTTATTGTTGTCGGGTGACAAATAGTTCCGGAGAGGCTACGGCGACATGGCGTTGTCGGTTTCTAGTGGGTCTGTTTAGTTACCGGTGAAATTAAAGATCGGCGGTTCCACCGAGGCTCCTCTTGGCTTCCTGTTCGTAACTGACGCCTAAGCGGGTCAAAAGACGCACTGGAGAAGATTATGCGTTACGAAATTTTGGGATCTTTTTGCGTCGTCGTCGACGAGGAGCGTGCGCTGCTCGAGTCGCGCAAGCTGGAGATCCTGCTCGCCGTGCTGCTGATCCGTGCTGACCACGTGGTCAACTACCGTTCCCTGATGACGGAGTTGTGGGACGTGGAGCCGCCGACGCGGGCTGCCGCCGGCATCCACGTCAACATTTCCCGACTCCGTAAGTTCCTCAAGCAGCGCAAGTGGGCCGGCGGGCAGATCATCACCAGGTCCCCCGGGTACATGCTGCAACTGGGGGCCGACGAGGTGGACGCCCGCAACTTCGACAAGATGGTCAACTCCGGACGGGAGCAGCTGCACCGACAGGAATATGCCGAGGCCTCGTCGGTACTGAGATCCGCCCTCGGTCTGTGGCACGGTTCCTCACCCTTCGGCGGGCTGCAGGGCGGCCCCATTCTGGCCGGTTATTCCCGGCGGATGGAAGAGTCCCGGCTCGAATGCCTGGAGATGATAGTCGAGGCGGAACTCGCGCTCGGCCGGCACCGTGAACTCGTCAGCGAGCTGTACGCGCTGAGCACCGAGCACCCGCTCCAGGAGACGTTCTACCGGCAGCTGATGCTGGCGCTCTACCGGTCGCACCGGCAGGCCGACGCCCTCGCCACCTTCCACAGCGCCCGCCAGGTGATCAACGCCCACCTCGGCCTTGAGCCCTGCCAGGCCCTGCGCGACCTCCACCACGCCATCCTCATGGAGGACCGGCGCCTCGATCCGCTGTCCGACCCGGCCGGACTGGCCGCGGCCACCCGATGACCTCGGCGCTCACCGCCCCGACCCGCAGGACACCGCTGGTCGGCCGATGCTCCCGACCCCGAAGGATGTCATGAACAACGTCGAGGAACTCAAGCAGTTCGCGGTGTCGCACGCCCGCGCCCAGCGCGTCCCCGAGGAGCGCACCGGCGCGGTACTGACCCGCATCACGCACGACGGGGAAGGCCCCGGGTCCTGGACCGCCGAATGGTCGGCCGCCGCGGCGGAGTCCGAACGCCAGGGCAGACTCCAGGAGGCATGCAGCCTCTACTACATAGCGCGGTTCCCGTTCGTCGACGGGCCGGGCCGGGCAGCCGCGCTGACCCGCAGCCAGGAGGCCTTCGCGCAGTGGGTCCGTGAGTCCGGCGCCGCCCTGCAACCCCTGGACCTCGAACTCCCCGAGGGCCGCGTCCAGTGCTACACCAACGGCCTGCCGATCCACGGCAACCGACCCTGCGTGATCCTCATGGGCGGGATCGTCAGCACCAAGGAGCAGTACGCGCCGATCCTGCTGAGGCTGGCGAAGCTGGGCCTGAGCGGTATCGCCACCGAGATGCCCGGCACCGGCTCCAACACCGTGCCCTACGGCCCCGACAGCTGGCGGATGCTGAGCGGCATCATCGACGCCGTCGAGGACCGGCTGGGCGGGTCCCGCGTCTATGCCATGGCTCTCAGCTTCAGCGGCCACATGGCCCTGCGCTGCGCCCTCGAAGACCCCCGGATCAGCGGCGTCGTCACCATGAGCACCCCCGTCAGCTGCTTCTACTCCGACCCCGACTGGCAGCGCGCCCTGCCCGCCGTCACCGTCGACACCCTCGCGCACATGGCAGGCACCCCCTCCGGCAAGGTCGGCCACCACATGCGTGACTGGGGCCTGACCGAGCATCAGCTCCAGGCCCTCGAAGCCCCCGTCGCCTACGTGTCGAGCCGCCGCGACGAGATCATCCCCGTCGCCGACACCGACCTGCTGCGCCAGAACGTCCGCCGGCTCACCGTGCTCGACATCGACGACGTGCACGCCGCGCCGGCCTTCCTCGACATGTCCGGCCCCTGGCTCACCCTCTCCCTGCTGCGCATGCACGGCGGCAGCCTGCCCCAGCGGGCGGCTCTGCGCTCCGTCATCTCCCTGGCCGGGCTCCGGCACCGGCTGGCCGGCCACGGAGACGTGAGCGTCCACCGGAACACCGGGAACTGAGCGTTCACCACTCATCTCGTACGTGAGGACCATGACCGATGGCCGACGAACAAGAACTGACCGACGCCCTTCGGTGGATGGCGGCCGACCTGCATCGGTCTCGCCGGCAGCTCGCCGAGGCCGAGTCGAAGGCACACGAGCCGATCGCCATCGTGGGAATGGCGTGCCGCTACCCGGGCGGCGTACGCAGCCCCGAGGACCTCTGGGAACTCGTCGCCACCGGGCGGGACGGCACGGGAGACTTCCCGGTCAACCGTGAGTGGGACATCGACCGGCTCTACGACCCCGACCCCGACGCGAGCGGCACCTGCACCACCCGCCGCGGCGGATTCCTCCACGACGCCGACCAGTTCGACGCCGCGGCCTTCGGCCTGAGCCCCCGGGAGGCAACGGCCATGGACCCGCAGCAGCGGCTGCTCCTGGAGGCCGCGTGGGAGGCGTGCGAGCGGGCCCGCATCGACCCCGCCGCCCTCCGCGGCAGCGACACCGGCGTCTTCGCCGGCGTCCTCTACAACGACTACGCCACCCGGCTGCGGCAGATCCCGCCGGAGTACGAGGGGTTCGTCGCCAACGGCAGCACCGGCAGCGTCGCGTCCGGCCGGATCGCCTACACCCTGGGCCTGGAGGGCCCCGCCGTGTCCGTCGACACCGCCTGCTCCGCATCCCTGGTCGCCATTCACCTGGCCTGCCGGGCGCTGCGCAGCGGCGAGGTCTCCCTCGCCCTGTCCGGCGGGGTCACCGTGATGTCGACCCCGCGCATGTTCATCGAGTTCAGCCGCCAGCGCGGCCTGTCCCCCGACGGCCGCTGCAAGTCCTACGCAGCCTCGGCCGACGGCACCGGCTTCGGCGAGGGAGTCGGGCTGCTGGTCCTGGAACGCCTCTCCGACGCCGTCCGCAACGGCCGCCGGGTCCTGGCCGTCCTCCGCGGCTCCGCCACCAATCAGGACGGCGCGAGCAACGGACTGACCGCGCCCAGCGGACCGGCCCAGCAGCGCGTCATCAAGCGCGCGCTCGCCGACGCCCGGCTCGAACCCGGCGACGTCGACGCGGTGGAGGGCCACGGCACCGGAACCCTGCTCGGTGACCCCATCGAGGCCCAGGCCCTGCTGGCCACCTACGGCCGCCGGCGCCAGGGCGCCCCGCTCTACCTCGGCTCCGTCAAGTCGAACATCGGGCACACCCAGGGTGCCGCGGGCGTGGCCGGCATCATCAAGATGGTCATGGCGATGCGGCACCGCACCCTGCCCCCCACCCTCTTCGCCGAGAAGCCCACCGCACAGGTCGACTGGACCGCGGGTGCCGTCTCCCTGCTCACCGAGGCGATGCCCTGGCCGGGCACCGGACGGCCGATGCGCGCCGGCGTCTCCGCCTTCGGCCTCAGCGGCACCAACGCCCACGTCATCCTCGAAGAGGCCCCGACCGAGCCGACGCCCGTGGCCGGCGGTGACGGCGAGCCCGCCGCCCACTCCCCGGTCCTGCCGTTCGTCGTCTCGGCCCGCGACGGCGAGACGCTGCGGGCCCGCGCCGTCCACCTCCGCGACCTGGTGCGCGCCCGGACCTCCCTCGACCTGGAGTCCCTCGCCCGCTCGCTGACCACGACGCGCTCGCTGCTCGACGAGCGCGCCGCCGTGATCGCCGCGGACCGCGACGAACTGCTGCGGGGACTCGACGCCCTCGGCCGCGACGAGCCGGCGGCCGGTCTGCTCACGGTGTCCGGCCGCTCCGGCAAGTCGGCAGCCGCCGGCCTGACCGCCTTCATGTTCACCGGGCAGGGCAGCCAGCGGCTCGCCATGGGCGCGCGGCTGTACCGGTACTTCCCGGTGTTCGCCCGGCACTTCGACGCCGCGTGTGCGCTCCTCGACGCCCGCCTCGACCGCCCGCTGCGCGACGTGGTCTTCGCCGAGCCCGGCAACGCCGCCACCGCGGAACTCGACCGTACCCTCTACACACAGCCGGCCCTGTTCGCCTTCGAGACCGCGCTGTTCCGGCTCTACGAGAGCTGGGGCATGGTCCCCGACTACCTGATCGGCCACTCGATAGGCGAGCTGGCCGCCGTGCACGCCGCGGGGGTGCTCGGCCTGGAGGACGCCTGCGCCCTGGTCGCGGCGCGCGCCCGCGCCATGCAGGACATGCCGGCCGGCGGCGCGATGGTCTCGGTGCGCGCCCCCGAGCCGGAGGTCCTGGAGTTCCTGGCCGGGCACGGGGAACGGGTGGGCGTCGCGGCCGTCAACGGACCCGCGTCCGTGGTGGTCTCCGGAGACCGGGAGGCCGTCCTCGACATCAGACGGCACCTGCGCGAGGCCGGCCACAAGACCAAGCAACTGCGGGTGAGCCACGCCTTCCACTCGCCGCACATGGACGGCGCGCTCACCGCCATCACCGAACTGGCCGCCACCCTCACCCACCGGCCGCCGGCGATCCCGGTGATCTCCAACCTGACCGGCGAGGTGGCCTCCTTCGAGGAACTGCGCGCGCCGCGCTACTGGGCCGACCACGTGCGCCGGGCCGTCCGCTTCGACGATGGCATCCGCCACCTGGACGGCCTGGGCGTCACCTCCTACGTGGAGGTCGGGCCCGCGCCGGTGCTCGCCTCGCTCGTCCCCGACTGCCTGGCCGACCGGCGCTCGGGCGCGCAGGCCACGGTGATCCCGTCACTGCGCGAGGGCCGGCCGGAGGAACGGGCGGTGATCGACACGCTCACCCTCGCCCACCTCAAGGGCCTGGCCGCCGATGTCTCCCGGCTGGTGCCCGACGCGGCCCTGATCGACCTGCCGACCTACCCCTTCCAGCGGCGGCGCTACTGGCTCGACGCCGGCGACGCCGCGGGCACGGCCGGCGGCACCGGTGCGGCCGACGGCGAGCA
Organism: Streptomyces sp. NRRL F-5126; assembly: GCF_000721265.1. Classification (GTDB taxonomy): domain Bacteria; phylum Actinomycetota; class Actinomycetes; order Streptomycetales; family Streptomycetaceae; genus Streptomyces. Next base: position 14,813 of record NZ_JOFZ01000007.1, read on the forward strand.
CGACTTCTGGTCCGTGGTGAACGGGCAGGACGCCGGCCGGCTGGCCGCGGTGCTCGGCGTCGGGGAAGCGGAGCACGAAGCGCTCGCCGCGGTGCTCCCGGCGCTGTCGGCGTGGCACCGGCAGGGCTCCTGGCGCTACCGGATCGGCTGGGAGCCGCTGCCCGACCGGGTCGCCCCGCTGCGGGGCCGGTGGCTCGTGGCGGCGGCGGACGGCGCCCGCGAGGACGCCGCCGTGGCCGCCGCGCTCACCGACTCCGGCGCCCGGGTGGCACGGGTGCCGCTGGACGCCGTGCGCGACGGCCACGACGAGGCGATGAGCCGTCTGCGCACCGTGCTCGACGCGGAGCCCGCCGTGGACGGCGTGCTCGTGCTGCTCACCGCACCGCATGGCCCGCACGAGACGCCCCGCGACCTCACGGCGTTCCTGTCCGTGCTCGCGGAGGCGGAGATCCGGGCCCCGCTGTGGGTGGCCGCCGACGGAGCACGCCTCGGCCACACGGACGCCCACACCCTGGGCGCCGGCCACGCCGGACCGGGCGGCATCGGCGTCATCGAACTGCCGCGGACCACGGACCACCGCACCTGGAAGACGGTCGCGACGGTCCTCGCGGCCCAGCCGGCCAGGGAGCGCGTCCGCGTCCGCGAGGCCACCGCGTCCGTTCGCCGCTTGGCCCGCGCCCCGCTGGGCCAGGGCCCGCGCACCGGCGGGTGGCAGCCGGCCGGCTCCGTGCTCGTCGTCGGCGGCACCGAGGGCCTGGGCGCGCACGCGGCCCGCTGGGTGGCCCGGGGCGGCGCGTCCCACCTGGTGCTCACCGGCGCCCGGCCGGGCGACCCCGCGAGCGCCGCCCTGGAGGCCGAACTCGTCGCGCTGGGCGCGCGGGTCACCCTGCTGGAGGGCGGCCTGTCCGCACCCGGCGCCGCCGCGCGGATCGAGGCCGCCGTACCCGACGGAGTGGCCCTCACCGCCGTCGTCCACGCCACTGCCGACCCCGCCCCCGCGGACCTGGAGAGCGCGGAGGCGTTCGCCCGCGCGCGCGACCTCGACGCGTTCGTGCTCTTCACTCCGTTCGCCGACGTCTTCACCGGCGCGGCCCGCACCGCGGCCGTCGCCGACCTGGTCGCCCGGCGCCGCGCAGCGGGGGAGGCCGTGCTCGCCGTGGCATGGGGGCCATGGGACGAAGGGGACGCGGGCGACGCGGCCGTCGCGGCGGGCCTCGGCCTGCGCCCGGTCGCGCCCGGCCTCGCGGTCTCCGTGCTGAGCGATGCGGTGACGACCCAGGAACCGTTCCTGGTGGTCGCCGACGTCGAGTGGGAGCGCTTCGCCAAGGCCACCGCGGACCGGGCCGACCCCCTGTTCTCCCGCCTGCCCGAAGTCGTGGCGGCGCTGGCGGACACGGCGGACGGGCCCGGCTTCTCCACGGATGTCCTGCACCGGCTCGCGGAGACCGACGGCGCCGAGACCGAGGCCCTCCTCGTCGACCTGCTGTGCCGGCACGCCGGCGCCGTACTGGGCCACACGGCCGAGGACACCGTCGACCCGGACACCAGCCTCCTGGACCTCGGGTTCTCCTCGCTCACCCTGCTCGAACTCACCAACCGGCTGCGCGAGGCGACCGGCATCGGGATATCCGCCACGGTCGTCCTCGACCATCCGACGCCCAACGGGCTCGCCCGCCACCTCGCGGACGAACTGGCCCGCGCGGGCGCACCCGAGGCGGCCGGGGCCCGGCCGTAGACAGCGATGAGGGAGGCCGGCTCCGCCACTCGAATGGCGGAGCCGGCCTCCCTCGTGTGTGCGTCGGGCCGACTGCGGTGCACTACTCGTGCACGGAGATGGCGCCGGCCGGGCAGAGGTAGGCCGCGTCGGCGGCGGCCTCCCGCTCCTCTTCCGGGACATCGGGCCGCACCAGGACGACCAGGCCCTCGTCGTCCTGGTCGAAGACCAGCGGTGAACGCAGCACACACTGCCCGGCTCCCTGACACAGGTCCCGGTCGACGGTGACGTTGAAGGACACGCCGCTCTCCCGCCCCTACCAGGCGACGGGGAGCGAGGTGAGCGTCTGCACGCCTCCGGCGGCGGACATCTCCAGCTCCTCGGCCGGCACGGCCAGACGCAGTCCGGGCAGCCGCTCGAAGAGCGTCCGCAGGGACACCTCGAGCACCAGCCGCGACATGTTCTGCCCGATGCAGTTGTGGACGCCGTGCCCGAACGCCAGGTGGTTGCGGACGGACCGGCCGACATCGAGGACGTCGGGGTCCTCGAACGCCGCCGCGTCCCGGTTGACCAGGCTGTTCGGGATGATGATGCCCTCGCCGGCACGGATGGCCAGGCCGTCGATCTCGATGTCCTCCGCGGCGACGCGCCGGGTGCCCAGGTCGGCGACCGACGTGAAGCGCAGCAGTTCCTCCAGCGCGCCGGTCCACAGCTCCCGGTCGGTTTGGAGCCGGGCCAGCTGGTCCGGGTTCTCCAGCAGGGTGAGGACGGTGCTGGACAGCGTCGAGGAGGTCGTCTCCTGGGCGGCGACCAGCAGCACGAGGGCCATGGAGACCAGCTCGCCGTGCTCCAGCGTGCCGCCCGCGACGCGCTCGGACGCCAGCAGGCCCAGCAGCCCGGGGCCGGGCTCGCGCTCCTGCTCCGTGACGAGCTTGTCGAGGTAGCCGTAGATCTGCCCGATGGACTGCTTGAACTCGTCCGCGCTCAGGGTGCCGCGGTCCTGGGTGATGCGCTGGGTCAGGGCCTGGAAGAACTCGTGGTCGTCGTAGGGGACGTCGAGCAACCGGCAGATGACCATCGAGGGGACGTGCACGGCGAACCGGCTGACCAGATCCGCCGGCGCGCCCTGCTCGATCATCGCGCCGAGGCGGCTGTCTACCGTCTCCTGCACCTGCGGGCGCAACTCCTGGATGCGCCGCACGGTGAAGGCCGGGATGAGCATCCGGCGGTGCACGTCGTGGTCGGGGCCGTCCATCTCGGTGAGGCTGCGGAACGGCCGAGCCGCCCGCTCGGCGGGGCTGATCGCGGGGAACCCCGGGCGGGTCCGCTCCGAGGAGAGCCGCGGGTCGCTCAGCAGCCGGCGGGCCAGGGAGTGCTGCGTCACCACCCATGCCTCGCCCCCGTCGAACAGGGCCACACGCTGGAGGGGCAGCCCCTCGGCACGCATCCGCGCGTAGCCGTCCGGGAGCTGGTGCGGGCACTTGCGGGGGATCGGGAAGGAGGGAATCGCGGGGGATTCGGCCCCGGCGATCGTCGTGCTGTCCGTCATCTGTCGTTCTCTCCCAGCTGATGGGCCGTTGCGGTGGCGTCGCGTCCGGGGGCCCGCCGCCGGAGCGTGGTGAAGGTGGAGAGGCGTTCCCGCAACGCCGCGACGACGTCGTCCGCCTTGCCGTTCAGGAAGAAGTGGTCGCCGCCGAAGACGAGCAGCTCGAAGCCGCCGGCGGGGGCGTGCTCCTGCCACGCCGCCGCCTCCTCCAGGGACGTCCTGGGGTCCGCGTCGCCGGTGAGCGCGGTCACCGGGCAGCGGACGGCCGCGCCAGGACCGTGCCGGTAGGTCTCGGCGGCCCGGTAGTCGCTCCGCAGCGCGGGCAGGACGAGACTCCGCGTCTCCGGATCGGCGAGGACCTGCGGGTTCGTGCCGCCCAGCGCCATCACCTCGGCGATCAGCGCGTCGTCGCTCAGGCGATGGACGGACTCGGCCCGGTGGCACGTGGGCGAGCGGCGGCCGGACACGAACAGGTGCACCGGACCGTCCCCGCCGGCGGCTGCGAAGTGCCGTGCGACCTCGTACGCCACCATGGCGCCCAGGCTGTGCCCGAAGAGGGCGAACGGCCGGTCGTCCCAGTCCCGCAGAGCCAGCGCGCCGAGCCTGGCGAGTTCCTGGACGCTGTCCACACACGGTTCGCGGTAACGGTCCTGGCGCCCCGGATACTGGGCCGCCAGCACCTCCACCTTCGGTGCGAGCGCCTGCGCCACCGGGTGGAAGTAGCCGGCCGAGCCGCCGGCGTGTGGAAAGCACACGAGACGCACGGTGGCATCCTCCGACGGGGCGTACCGTCGGAACCAGAGCTGCCCCGGTGAGGACATGTCGTTCATGGTCGCCGAAGAACCCTTCACAGTCGTTGCGGGAACAGCTCCCCTACGTTTCCGGCGATCACTGTAGGGATGGTCCCTTTCAGGGAGCTTGAGGCCGTAGGCCGTGGCGGGCGACGCCCTCGGTGAAGGTGACGTCCTTGGTCCAGTGGAGAGTGTTCTCGATGCGACTCGAGAGAGTCGCGGGCCGAGCAGGCGCCCGGCGGCTACTCGCTGTCGGCGGGACGCGGGGCAAGGCTGGTCGACCACTTCTCCTCGATGTGGCCGTACCGCCAGACGAGCAGGGCGATGAGCCAGGAGGCGAAGAAGAGGCCGACGATGCCGTAGCCGGCGTAGTCGAGGTTGATGTCCGCGATCGCGGCGAGCGGTCCCGAGGTGATGTTCGCCTGGTCGGTGAGCACGCCGATCAGCTCGATGGTGCCGATGATCAGGGCCACCGCCACCGAGATGGTGGTGATGGTGATGTTGTAGAACACCTTGCGCACCGGCTTGGCGAACGCCCAGCCGTAGGCGGCGTTCATGAAGACGCCGTCGATGGTGTCCATCAGGCACATGCCCGCGGCGAACAGGATCGGCAGGACGAGGATCGAGTAGAACGGCAGGCTGAAGGCGGCCGCTCCGCCGGCCAGGACGAGGAGGCCCACCTCGGTGGCGGTGTCGAAGCCCAGGCCGAACAGGACGCCCACGGGGTAGATGTGCCACGCCTTGCGCACGGACTTGGTGAGGCCGCCGAGGAAGCGGTTCATCAGACCGCGCTTGTTCAGCTGGTCCTCCAGCTCCTGCTCGTCGAAGTGGCCCTGCCGCATCCTGCGGAAGATCTTGATGATGCCGACGAGGACGGCGAGGTTGAGGATGCCGAGGATCCAGAGGAACACGCCGGAGACCGAGGCGCCGATGATGCCCGTCGCGGAGTGCAGGCCCGAGTTGTCGTTCTCGACCTGCCCGACGAGCGCCTTCACGCCGACGGAGAGCAGGAACGAGAGCGCGAAGACGATCGTGGAGTGACCGAGGGAGAACCAGAAGCCGACCGACAGCGGCCTGCGCTCCAGCGCCTGTCCGCGCGCCTCGCGCTCGGCGTTGTCGCTCATGAGCTTGCGTGTCGTGTTGTCGACGGCGGCGATGTGGTCGGCGTCGAAGGCATGGCGCAGGCCGAACGTGTAGGCGAGGATGCCCACGCCGATGTTGAAGACCGGGTGATCGCCGCCCAGGTGGTAGTGCTTCGGCACGACCAGGCCGAACAGCACCCCGAACCCCGCGAGGTGCAGCAGGACGATGAATCCCACCATACCGACGAGGGACCGCCGGTCGTACGGCGTCAGTGAGCGCCGGAACGCCCCCAGGCGTTCACCCAGTGATGGCGGTGCTGCTATGTCGGCACTCACGGAGTCTCTCCCGAGGTAGGTGTACCAGCGCAAACAGCGTGACGTTAATCCTCCGGGCGACCTTGTCGCAAGTCAGTTGCAACAAGAAGCTGTCCCTGTGAACCGCTATTCGCAGTTGCTGCTAGCATGCAGTTGCATAGAATGTGCAGTAAGGACGACGGAGGGCTCGCTCAGCCATGGCCATCTACACGCTTCCGGAACTTCCGTACGACTACACGGCGCTCGAGCCGGTCATCGACCCGCAGATCGTGGAGCTGCACCACGACAAGCACCACGCCGCCTACGTCAAGGGTGCCAACGACACCCTGGAGCAGCTCGAAGAGGCGCGGGACAAGGGCTCGTGGGGATCGATCAACGGCCTGGAGAAGAACCTCGCGTTCCATCTCTCCGGCCACATCCTGCACTCGATCTACTGGCACAACATGACCGGCGACGGTGGCGGCGAGCCTCTCGCGGCGGACGGCGTGGGCGAGCTCGGCGACGCGATCGCGGAGTCCTTCGGCTCGTTCGCCGGGTTCAGGGCGCAGTTGACGAAGGCGGCGGCGACCACGCAGGGCTCGGGCTGGGGCGTCCTGGCCTACGAGCCCGTCAGCGGCCGTCTGATCGTGGAGCAGATCTACGACCACCAGGGCAACGTCGGGCAGGGCTCCGTGCCGATCCTGGTCTTCGATGCCTGGGAGCACGCCTTCTACCTGCAGTACAAGAACCAGAAGGTCGACTTCATCGAGGCGATGTGGAACGTCGTCAACTGGCAGGACGTGGCCAAGCGCTACACGGCTGCCAAGGAGCGCGTCGGCACGCTGCTTCTCGCCCCCTGACCAGGGCTGTTGTTCGCTCTTCTGCCCGCGGGGGCGCGCGCTCGGGCCGTTACCCGGCCGCGGCGTCGCGCGCCCGCTGGTAGTGGCGGCGCGCCTTCATGCGGTTGCCGCAGACGGCCATCGAGCACCAGCGTGCCTTGTTCGGCTTGCTGCGGTCGATGAGGAACAGCCGGCACTCCGGGTTGGCGCACGGCCGCAGCCGGCCGGGCATGGACTGCCGCAGCGTGTTCCACGCCAGCACGGCCTCCACCGCCAGCCGGTCCCCGGAGGGGACGTCGAGTTCCCAGGACAGGCCCTCGCCGGTGACGGCCGGGCGCGCGGCCACGCCCTCCAGGAGCGGGGCCAGCGCGGTGGCGGGCCGGCTGCCGCGCACCACTTGCTGGAGGGCGTCCCGCGCACGCACCAGGCAGCGGCGCTCCTCGGCGCTCCCGCTGCCGCCGTGCGCCCGCTGCCAGGACCTGGCCTCCCCGGGATTCGCCAGCGAGTCCGCGACCACGCCGCCCGACACGGGCGTGCTGTTGAGGAGGTCGAGCAGGAGATCCTGCTGTCCCCGATCGGCCACCACCGCGCTCCTAACCGTAAGCATCTGCTTGACAGGTTACATGAACATGCCCCCCGCAGGTGGCGACCTCCAGCCACCGCGTCACACCAGCGGCTCGCCGCCGTCGACGGCCAGTGAGACGCCGGTCAGGAAGGTACTGGTCATGGCGAAGAGGACGGCCTCGGCGACATCCTGCGCCGTGCCGATGCGACGGGCCGGGTTGCGCGCCGAGCGGTCGGCGAACAGCGCCGCCTTCTTCTCCTCACCCAGGGCGTCGTACGCACCCGTGTCGATGGTGCCGGGGGAGACGGCGTTCACCCGGACCGGCGCCAGTTCGACGGCGAGGGCCTTCGCCACCACGTCGGCAGCGCCGTTGGTGGCCGCCACCGCCAGCATTCCCGGCGTCGGCCTGGTCGCCGACGAGCCGGAGAAGAGGGTGAACGAGCCGCCCGCCCTGAAGCGGTCCTTGAAGTGCTTTGCGAGGAGGATCGGGCCGATCACCTTCGTGTCGAAGGAAATGCGTACGGTCTCCTGGTCGAGCGCGTCCACCGTGCCCCTCGCCCGCGCGGACGCCGTCGAGACGATGTGGTCGATCTCGCCGAGACGGCCGGCCAGTTCGGCGATCGACCGTTCGTCGGTGAGGTCGACGGTCTCCGCCCTGACGCCGGTGCCGGTGTAGGCGCTCGCGAGGCTGTCCCGGTCGCGCCCGGCGACGACGAGCCGGGCGCCGGCGTCGCGGGCCGCCAGTGTGGCGGCCCGGGCGATTCCGCTCCCGCGGCCGATGACCAGTACCGTCTTGCCTTCGAGCCTCGCCGTTACGGTGTTCTCGCTCATCGCCCGGCTCCGATCTCGTGCACTGCTTCCACGATCACGTCACTCACCAGCTTCGCCGCGGTGACGAGCGGCGCGTGGTCCGTGTCCCCGGACCGCACGGCAGCATGCATACGGCCTGCCATGAACCGCTGAGCGGCCGGCGCGATCATGCGATCGCGTTCCGCCAGGACGTACCACGCCGGCCTCGTCCGCCAGGCCGGCGCTCCCACCGCGGTGGTGATGCTGCCGATCGCGATCGGCCGCTGCACGGCCGCCAGAACAGCGAGCTCCTCCGGCGGCGCGTCCTGCGCGAACGCGTTGCCGAAGGCCGCGTCCGGCAACCACACCAGGCCGTCGGCGTCGGGCTTGAGGTCGGGCGCCTGGGGGTGCGGCGGCTCGCGATAGAAGACGTCCGCCACCGTCTCGCCCTCGTCCGGGGCCAGGGCCGCCACGTGGACGAGTCCGCTGACCTTCTCCGGTGCGACGGAGCCGATGACCGCCCCGGCGTAGGCGTGCCCGACGAGCAGGGCCGGTGCCCCGACGCGTTCCAGCGTCCTGTCCAGGGCTGTCACGTCGTCGGCGAGTGAGGTCAGAGGGAGAGGCGCCGCGGTGGCCTTGACCCCTCGCTCGCGGAGCGAGCGGATGACCCGGCTCCAGCTCGACCCGTCCGCCCATGCGCCGTGTGCCAGCACTACCGGAACCGTGCGGGCTGTCTCGTTGATGCTCATGTCGTCTTCCCCGTTCTTGTCATCATCGGGCGAGCCTGCGGTCCAGGAACCCGGTGATGAGGCCGGCCGCTTCGTCGAGCGCGCTCTCCAGGAGGAAGTGGCCGCCTTCCAGCAGGTGGATCTCCGCATCGGGCAGGTCGCGGCCGAACGCCTCGGCGCCCGCCGGGCCGAAGATGGCGTCGCCCTTGCCCCAGACCGCCAGCAGCGGCGGCTGCGTCTCGCGGAAGTACGCGTGCAGCGCCGGGTACTGCGGGGAGTTGGTCGCGTAGTCGCGGAACAGCTTGAGCTGGATCTCGTCGTTCCCGGGCCTGGAGATCAGCTGGAAGTCGTGGTGCCAGGTGTCCGGGCTCACCAGGGTCTCGTCCGGAACGCCGGTGAGGTACTGCCACTTGGTGGCGTCGAGGCTGAGCGCCGTGCGGATGGCCCCCTCGGTCTCGGGGGTCTGCTCGCGCTGGTAGTCCCAGACCGTCTTCCAGAAGGATTCGACGAAGCCGTCGTCGTAGCCGTTGCCGCTCTGGGTGACGATAGCGGTGATCGAGCCGGGTTCCGCCACGGCCAGGCGCCAGCCGATCGGCGCGCCGTAGTCCTGCACGTAGAGGGCGTAGCGGTCGACGCCGAGCTGCCGGAGCAGTCCCTTCGTCAGGTCGCTCAGCGCGTCGAAGGTGTAGTCGAACTCCGTGGCCGCCGGGGCGTCGGAGAACCCGAAGCCGAGGTGGTCGGGTGCGATGACGTGGTAGCGCTGCGCGAGTACGGGGATCAGGTTGCGGAACATGAACGAGCTGGTCGGGAAGCCGTGCAGGAGCACGATGGCCGGGGCGCCGGCGTCTCCGGCCTCGCGGTAGAAGATCCGCTGGCCCCGCACGGTCGCGTACCGGTGGTGTACGGCAGTCATGGCTAACCCCTTTGAGTTCGTTTACTGGTTACAGCTAACCACCACGGAGCCAACCTTTCAACCCGGCCAGAGGGGTTAGTTGTTCGTGGGTGTGTTCGGGTACCACGAGGCCCGGGCCGGAAACCGGCGCGAGCCACGTACGGGTGGCCGGCGGGTCAGCCCGCGATCTCGTCAGGCGCCGAGGCGTCCGCGCCCCAGCTCGCCAGCAGGCGGAGAGCGTCGGCCGACTTCGAGCCCGGTTCCGCGTGGAAGAGCAGCATGGTCTGCTCGGAGTCGTCGGGCAGTGTCACCGTCTCGTACGACAGCTCCAGCCGGCCGACCAGTGGATGGTTCAGCATCTTCGTGCCGTACCCCTTGTCGCGGACCTCATGGGCCGCCCAGAGCCTGCGAAACGCCTCGCTCTTCACCGACAACTCGCCCACCAGAGCGGAGAGTTCCGGGTCGCCCGCGCAGTAGCCCGCGTACACGCGCAACGCGCTCGCCGTCTCCGCCGCCTTCGCCTCCCAGTCCGCGAAGAGAATGCGCATCGCCGGATCGAGGAAGATGAGGCGCGCGTAGTTGCGGTGCTTCTCCGGGACCGCGCCGAAGTCGTGGAACACCGCGGCGGCCAGCCTGTTCCAGGCGAGGATGTCCGTCCGGCGGCCGACGATGTAGGCCGGGACGAGCTCCATCGACTCGAGCAGGGCGCGCATGGCCGGACGCACTGACTGCGTTCGCGCCTGGTGCTTCTTGCCGCCGTGCCGCTTGGGCTTGGCCAGGTGGAGCAGGTGCTGGTACTCGGCGTCGCTGAGGTGCAGGGCCCGGGCTATCGCGTCCAGCACGTCGGCCGACACGTTGTGCGCGTTGCCCTGTTCCAGGCGCGTGTAGTACGCGACGGACACCCCGGCCAGCTGGGCCAGCTCCTCCCTGCGCAGCCCGGGCACCCTGCGGTGCCTGCCGAGGTCGGGCAGTCCCACGTCGAGGGGTTTCAGCCGGGCGCGCCTGGTGTGCAGGAACTCGCTCAGCTCGGCCTTCGGGTCGAGGGGCCGGCGTTCGTGCTGGTCGTCCATGGCTTCCAGTATGGGCCGGACGCGCCGGCTGGACGTACGTATGACTGGCACGAGACCTGGCGCGGCGGCACGTGAGGAACCGCACGTCGTGGGCGGCCCGTGCCGACTCACAGCGGGAATACGCGGGATCGCGCGGGGCCCTGACCGCCGTATTCCCGGGGCGCAACACTCAGCCTGCGCCTGCTGGTGGTACGCACAGTGGACGTACGAAAACGGGTGGTCTGGGCGTACGCGGGCGGATCCGGCAGGGTGGAATGCGGTCTTCCGCAACCGTGGACGGCCATTGCGAACCCGATCATCTGGAGAATCCCAGGCATGACCAGCCTCTCGGCAGTCCCCGCCTACGCGGCCCCCGCGCCCAAGGCGCCGCTGGAGCGCACCACCATCGAGCGCCGCCCGGTGGGCGAGCACGACATCCTCATCGACATCAAGTTCTCTGGCATCTGCCACTCGGACATCCACCAGGCCCGCGAGGGCTGGGGCGACGCGATCTTCCCGATGGTCCCGGGCCACGAGATAGCCGGCGTCGTCGCCGAGGTCGGGGACGGCGTCACCCGCTACGCCGTCGGCGACCGGGTCGGCGTCGGCTGCTTCGTGGACTCCTGCCGCCACTGCGAGTACTGCGAGCAGGGGCTCGAGCAGTACTGCGTCGAGGGCACGGTGGCCACGTACAACGGGCGCGACAAGAACGGCGACCCCACCTACGGCGGTTACTCCACGCACCTCGTCGTGGACGAGGGCTACGCGGTCCGCATCCCGGACGGCCTCGCCCTCGACGTGGCCGCGCCGCTGCTGTGCGCGGGCATCACGACGTACTCGCCGCTGCGGCACTGGAACGCGGGACCGGGCAAGCGCGTCGCCGTGGTCGGCCTCGGCGGTCTCGGCCACATGGCCGTCAAGCTCGCCCACGCGATGGGCGCCGAGGTCACCGTCCTCAGCCAGTCGCTGCGCAAGAAGGACGACGGGCTGCGGCTCGGCGCCGACCGGTACTACGCGACCGCCGACGAGTCGACGTTCACCGAGCTTCGCGGGCAGTTCGACCTCATCGTGTCGACCGTCTCCGCGCCGCTGCCGATCGACGCCTATCTGCGCCTGCTGAAGGTGGACGGCGCCTTCGTCAACGTCGGTGCCCCGGAAGAGCCGAACTCCGTCAACATGTTCTCGCTCATCCAGGGCCGCAAGACTCTCGCGGGCTCCGCCATCGGCGGCATCCCCGAGACCCAGGAGATGCTGGACTTCTGCGCCGAGCACGGCATCGGCGCGGAGATCGAGCTGATCCGTGCCGACGAGATCAACGACGCGTACGAGCGCGTCGTCGGCAGCGATGTCCGCTACCGCTTTGTGATCGACGCCGCGACCATCTGAGCACGCCGGAGGTCACCGGCCGTACGACTTCTCGCGCGGCCGGTGGCCTTCCGCCCCCTCGGACAGGGCGGGCAGGCCGCGCCCCTCGATGTCCACCGCCGGCAGGATCCGGGCCAGCCACTTCGGCAGCCACCACGCCGCACGTCCCACGAGGCTGAGCACCGCCGGCACGAGCGTCATCCGCACCACGAACGCGTCGACGAGGACGCCGAACGCCAGGGCGAACGCGATCGGCTTGACGATGGCGTCGTCCAGCGTCACGAACCCCGCGAAGACGGCGATCATGATCAGCGCCGCCGCCGTGACCACACGGAACGCGCCCGGCGCGCCGCGCCTGATCGCCTCTCTCGGGTCGCGGCCGTGCGCGTACTCCTCGTGGATGCCGGCGACGACGAACACCTCGTAGTCCATGGCGAGGCCGAACAGCACCGCCATGAGGATCACCGGCAGGAAGCTGACCACAGGGCCCGTCCTCGTCACCCCGATCAGGTCGGAGAGCCAGCCCCACTGGAAGACGGCGACCACAGCGCCGAACGACGCCGCCACGGACAGCAGGAAACCGACGGTCGCCTTGACCGGCACGACGATCGAGCGGAACACGATCAGCAGGATGATCAGGCAGAGGCCGACGACGACGGCGGCGAACGGCACGAGGGACGCGCTGAGCTTGCTGGACACGTCCACGTTGACGGCGGTGGTGCCGGTCACCGCGAGCGAGACCCCCGAGCGGGCACGTACGCCGTCCGCATAGGCGCGCACCCGGTGCACCAGGTCCTCGGTGCCCTTGGCGTCCGGCGCCGTGGTGGGCACGAGTTGCAGCACCGAGTCCGTCTTCGACGAGGTCGGCTGCGGCGGGGTGACCGCGGCGACGCCCGGCAGCTTGCCCAGGTCGGAGGCCGCCTTGGAGAGCTCGGTCCCGGCGCCCTTGCGGCCGCCCTCGGCGTGCGAGGTGTCGGCGAGGATCAGCAGCGGCCCGTTGAAGCCGGGCCCGAACGCCCGCGACACCGCGTCGTACGCCTCGCGCTGCGTGGAGCCCTGCGGCGCGGAGCCGTTGTCCGGCAGCGCGAGCTGCAGCTCGCGCGCCGGGATCGCCACGACGACGAGCGCCGCGACGCCCGCGAGCACCGTCAGCAGCGGCCTGCGGGTGGTGGCCCTGATCCACCGCGCCCCCATCGCGGGCCGCGGGCTGCGCTCCCGGCGGGCGGCGCGCGAATCCGGCTTCGGTGTCAGGCGCCTGCCGGCGAAGCCGAGCAGCGCGGGCAGCAGCGTCGTGGCCGCGAGGACCGCCACGACGACGGTCAAGGCGCCGCTCAGGCCCATGACAGTGAGGAACGGGATGCCGACCACGCTGAGACCGGCGAGCGCCACGACCACCGTGAGCCCGGCGAAGGCGACGGCGCTGCCCGCCGTGCCGAGTGCGCGCGCCGCGGACTCCTCGACGTCCATCCCGCGCGCCAGCTGCGTACGGTGCCGGGACAGGATGAACAGCGTGTAGTCGATACCGACGGCGAGCCCCAGCATCACGGCGAGGGTGATGGCCGTGGACGAGATCGTGAAGACGTGGGCGAGGAGCATCAGCCCCGACAGCGACACGGCGAGCCCGCCGATGGCCGTGAGCAGCGGCATGCCGGCCGCGAGCAGCGACCCGAACGTGATCACCAGTACGACGAGTGCCACCACGACGCCGATCACCTCGGTCGCGCCGATCTGCACGCCGTGGCTGCCGAAGACGGCGCCCCCGGCGTGCACGGTGAGCCCGGCGTCCTCGGCGGGCCGTGTCGACGCCTTCAGGGCATCCACGCTGCTCGGCCGCACATCGGGCCCCGCGGCCGCGTACTGGACCTGGGCGAGTGCTGTACGGCCATCCGGTGTGACGGTCCCGGCCTGCTTCGGCGAGATCACCGCCCCCACCTGCGGCGCGTGTGCGGCTTCGCGCAGCGTTTTCTGGATGGCGGCCGCGTAGGGCCGCTCCGTCACCTTGTGCCCGGGCGGCGCCGTGAAGACGATCTGCCCGCTCACTCCGCCCGCAGCGGGCTCGACCGCCCGCAGCCGGTCGAGTGCCTGCTGGGACTGCGAGCCGGGGATCGAGAACTGGTCGTCCAGCGAGCTGCCCGCCAGCGAGAAGCCCGCGACCACCGCGGCGAGCGCGGCCAGCCACAGCGAGAGCACGAGGCGTCGGCGGCGGAACGAAAAGCGTCCGAGACGGTAGAGAAGACTCGCCATGCTGGCTCTCCGGGTGTGCGCGGGCGGGGGCGACGCGGCATGTCATGCCTGACATCCGTCCTCACGCTAGCACTCGTGTCAGGTCTGACATCCAGGGGGCATGTCAGACCTGACATGCCCCCTGGGGCGTCCGTGATCGGCATGGGAGACTGTGCTCGTGACGGATGCGGGACGGCCCGGTGGCCGCGAGACGACGCGAGCCAGGATCCTCGCCACGGCCCTGCGCCTGTTCGGCGAGGCCGGTTTCGAGGCGACGACCATGCGCCAGATCGCGGACGCCTGCCGGGTCACCGAGCGCACCGTCTACCGGTACTTCCCCTTCAAGGACGACCTCGTACTCGCGGAGGTCCGCGGGCTGATCCCGCTGCTGCGCGACCTGACGGCGGGGCGCCCGGCGGCCGAGAGTCCCTTCACCGCGGTGTGGCGCGCGCTGCGCACGCTGAAGGACGAGCACCCGCACGTCATGGGGCTGCTCGTGCGGGACATGGGGGAGCGGCTGCTCGACAAGTCGAGTCCCGGCATGCAGCGCATGGTCGAGGAGTTCTGCGACGGCGTCGCGCAGGGGCTCGCGGGCCGGCTCGACGGCCGCATGACGCCGACCGTGCGCGTGCTCGGGGAGCCCGGAGCGACCGTGTCCCGCCCGGATCCCGCCTTCCGCGCTCGGGTACTGGCCTCCACCGCGGTCTCGCCGATGCTCGCCGCGCTCAAGGCGTGCGTCGAACTGCCCGTGGAGCAGCGGACGGAGCAGCGGGTGAACGCGCTGCTCGACGAGGCGTACACGGCCCTGGCGGACGGCTGACGTGAACGACTGATGCCGGTGGACTACGCGTCCCCGCCGCGCCTCAGCCCCACCAGCATCCGGTCGAGCACCGCACCGGCCTCGTCGCGGGCCCGCTCCTGGTCCTGCGACCTGGCGATGTAGAGGCTCGCCTCCGAGATCAGGGCGCTCAGCATGCGCGTCAGCGGCCGTACGGGAAGCGGGTCGATCCTGCCCTCTGCGGCCGCCTGCGACAGCACCTCTTCGAGCAGTACATAACCGTGCTGCTCGACCAGCGCGTCCCACGCGCTGTGGCCGAGCACGGCCGGCCCCTCGATGAGCACGATCCGCTGGAAGTCGGGGTCCGCGCAGGCGTCGAGGAAGGACTGGAACCCGGTGCGCAGCAGGCTCCAGGTGTCCTCCTGGTGCTCGGCGGCCGCCCGGCGGGTCTCCTGCTCGATCAGCCGCTCGGCCATCTCCTTCGCGCAACTCTCCATGACCGCCGCGAACAGGTCCGCCTTGTCGCGGAAGTGGTGGTAGAGCGCGCCGCGCGTCACCCGGGCGGCGGAGACGATGTCCTCCGTCCCCGTCGCCGCGTACCCGCGGCTCGCGAAGAGGGTGCGCGCGGCGTCGAGCAGGGCCCCGCGCGTGTCGGCGACGTGGTCGGCCCGGCGGCTCGACACGGACTTCGGCTGAGCTGGCATGGCTTCATTCTGTCCCATACAGTCTGTATGTTGTAGGCATCGTGTATGCGGGGGATCAGTAAATACGGGTACACACACGGGACGCGTCCGCGACGGGGCACCAGGGCTCCGTGGGAACGGAGAAGCAAGCCATGGCACTACCGCTCAACCTGACCGTCAAAATGGGCAGCCACCTCGTCAAGCAGAAGATGAAGCGGCGGGAGAAGTACCCCCTCATCGTCGAGATCGAGCCGCTGTTCGCCTGCAACCTCGCGTGCAACGGCTGCGGCAAGATCCAGCACCCCGCGGGCGTGCTCAAGCAGCGCATGCCCGTCGCCCAGGCCATCGGGGCGGTCGAGGAGTGCGGCGCGCCCATGGTTTCGCTGGCCGGCGGCGAGCCGCTGATGCACCCGCAGATCGACAAGATGACCGAGGAGCTGCTCAAGCGGGGCAAGTTCGTGGTGCTGTGCACCAACGCCGTGCTGCTGCCCAAGCACCTGCACAAGTTCACCCCCCACCGCAACTTCGCGTGGATGGTCCACATCGACGGCATGCGGGAGCGCCACGACGAGTCGGTGAGCAAGGAAGGCGTCTTCGACCAGGCCGTGGAGGCGATCAGGCAGGCCAAGGCGGCCGGCTTCGCCGTCTACACGAACTCGACGTTCTTCAACACCGACACCCCCGAGACCATCATCGAGGTGCTCGACTACCTCAATGACGAGCTGAAGGTCGACCGCCTGGAGATCTCACCGGCCTACGCCTACGAGAAGGCGCCCGACCAGGACCACTTCCTCGGTGTCGAGCAGACGCGCGAGGTGTTCCGCAAGGCGTTCGCGGACGGCAGGCGCAAGAGGTGGCGCCTCAACCACTCGGAGCTGTTCCTCGACTTCCTGGAGGGCAAGGCCGACTTCGAGTGCACGCCGTGGGGCGTCCCCTCGTACTCGCTGTTCGGCTGGCAGAAGCCCTGCTACCTGATGAGCGACGGCTACGCCAAGACGTACCAGGAGCTCTTGGACGAGACCGACTGGGACAAGTACGGCCGGGGCAAGGACCCGCGCTGCGACAACTGCATGGCCCACTGCGGGTACGAGCCGACCGCCGTGCTCGCCACGATGGGTTCGCTCAAGCAGTCGCTGCGGGCGGTCACGGGCTGACGCCCCCGCCACCGGGCGCTGCGGATGCGGGATCGCGCGGCGGCGTGGATGGTGGTGGGTAGTACGTCCCGAGTGAGGAGCCAGCCATGTCGATGCTCGACAAACTCAAGGGCATGATGAAGGGGCACGAGGACACTGCCAGCAAGGGAGTGGACAAGGCGGGGGACGCCGTCGACAAGAAGACCGGCAACAAGTACGAGAGCCAGGTCGACTCCGCACAGAAGAAGATGGACGAGCAGCTCGGCGGTCAGGCTCAGCCGGGGGACGACAACCCGCCCCGCGACTGAGCGGGCCTTCAGCAGACGCAGGTGTGCGCCGCACGATCGTGCGGCGCACACCTGCGTTCATGTCCTCGCCGGCCGGTTCGTACGAACAGCCGGCCGGTTCGTTCACGCGTCCGTCAGTCGCGGGTGGCGGTCGAGCGCGACCCGTACCAGGGCCGCCGCGAACCGCGCAGGGTCGTCGCCCGCGAGACCGGCGAGCTTCTTCGTGTCCTTCGGCAGCCCCACCTTGCCGGCGCCCTGCCGCGCCTTCTCGTCCAGGTAGGGCGCGGCCTCCGGCCACACGTCCTGCACCTCGCGCAGGAAGATGTCGGCGCCGACGGGGCCGATCCCCGGCACCTGCCGCAGCAGGCGGTGCAGCTCCCCGCGGTCGCCCGAGGCCTCGTCCCGCAGCCGCCGCAGATCACCGTGGTAGCGCTCCAGCAGCAGCTCCGCGCCGTCGCCGAGCTGGGTGGCGGTCCGCTCGTCGTAGCGCCGATAGCCGCCCTCGCCGAGCGCGTCCACGCGCTGCTGCCAGGTCGCGTCCGCCATCGCGCGCGGGCTGCGCAGCCCGGCGTCCGCGAGAGCCCGGGCCGTCGACACGGCGATGCCGCTGCTGATCCGCGCGCTCAGCAGCAGCGACAGCACCAGCAGCCGGTAGAGCGGCTGCGGTGTGTCGCGCAACGTGATGCCCGCCTCGTCGCTGTACGTCCTGCCGTACGCGTCGAGCAGCTTGCCGACCTTGCCCTTCGCGTTCGTCTTCCCCGCCACGGTGCGCCTCCCTCAGTTGCGTCCGCCGGCGTCTCCCGGCCATGCCCCGGTCGCGCGTTCGACCGCCTTGGCGCCCGAACGGTCCACCGCGCTGCGGACAGCGGCGAGGATCGCGCCCTGGACGGCCGCTGCGATCACGATCTCGATCCAGCCGCGGTCGCGGTCCAGGGCGTCGGGGGCGTCGTCCTCGTGACGCACCGCCTTCCACGACGCCCTGAACGCCTTCCCCGCCACCATTCCGCCGAGCCAGCCCATGAGGAGCCCCATGGGTTTGTACGCCAGCGGCAGTTTGGCCTTTTTCTTCTTCGCCTTCTTGGTCCTGGTCACACCGCACGGGTGCCCCGCGGTGCCCAGGGCACACAGCGGCACGGGGGAGTGGCACAGCCGGATCCCGCGGCACGGGAAGCCGCACACCGGGTACACGTACGGAGCAACTCCGCTGCCGCCGTGGGCCCCGAGCGCCGAGAGTGGGAGGGGAGCGATCCGACCTCCCTCACCCGACATCCTGGAGCCACCTGATGAAGCGCCCGACCCACCGCGACCACAGGGACCTCGGCCTGCTCGCCCTGCGGCTCGGCACCGGAGCCGTGCTCGCCGCCCACGGCACGCAGAAGCTGTTCGGCTGGTTCGGCGGTGGAGGGCTCGACGTCACCGCGAAGGCCATGGACGCGATGGGCTTCCGGCCCGGACAGCGCAGCGCGCTCGCGGCCGGGTGCGGCGAGGCAGGCGGCGGCGCCCTGATCGCGCTCGGGCTCGCGTCCCCCGCGGCGGGCGCCGTGGCGGCGGGCGCCATGGCGGGCGCGGCTGCCGTGCATGCGCCGAACGGGTTCTTCTCCACGTCGGGCGGGTTCGAACACCCCGGCTTCCTCGGCTGGTCCGCCGCCTGCCTCGGCCTGACGGGCGCGGGCCGCTACTCGCTCGACCATGTGACGCAGCACCGGCTCGACCGCACGTGGATGGTGCCGGTGGCCTTCGCCGCGAGCGGTGTCGTCACCGCGTGCGTGATCCGCAAGCGCACCCGGAGCCTCGCCCGGGCCACCGAGGCGGCGCAGGCGGAGGGCGCGGACGGCCCGGACGGCGACGGCGCCACGGACGGGCCGGAACGGGCCTGACGGCGCGGGACCCCGCGACGCGCCCGATACGACGAGCCCGATCGGACGTGGCCGATCGGACGTGGCCGATCGGGCCGGATCCTGCGTGGGCGCCGCCGCGCTGGGCACGCGCTCCGGTAGACAGTGGAGAAGACGTCCCCGCTGGGGCCGTCCCGTGTTTGGAGGTCCGACATGACCAGTCCGCACCCCGACCCGGTGCCTCCCACCCCCACGCCGACGCCCGGCCCGCCCGGACCGGACCCCGGCCCCGCACCTGGCCCGGCGCCCGGGCCCACGCCCGTACCGCCGTCGCCCGTTCCCTCGCCCGACCCGGTACCCAAGCCGCCGGGGCCCGATCCCGTGCCCGAGCCGGAACCGGCGCCGGGACCGCTGCACTGAGGCGCGCCGCCGCCCCCGGCGGGCCGGGGACGGCGGCGACTTCCTCAGCAGATGCGCGGCGGCAGTTCGCCCATCGGCAGGTCGGTCAGCTCTCGACCTCGGTCCTGTCGCCGCCCCAGAGGGTGTGGAAGGTGCCGTCGCGGTCGACGCGCCGATAGGTGTGTGCGCCGAAGAAGTCCCGCTGCCCCTGGACGAGCGCCGCGGGCAGACGCTCCGCGGCGAGCGAGTCGTAGTAGCTGAGCGCGGAGCTGAACCCCGGTACGGGCACGCCCGACAGGGCGGCGGTGGCGACCACACGTCGCCAGGCGGCCTCCCCGTCGGCGACGGCCCTCGCGAAGTACGGCGCTTCGAGCAGCGTGGTGATGCCCGGGTTCTCCGTGTACGCCTCGGTGATGCGGTCGAGGAACCGCGCCCTGATGATGCAGCCGCCGCGCCAGATCTTGGCGATCTGGTCCTTGTGGACGTCCCAGTCGTACTTCCGCGCCCCCGCGGTGATCGCGTCGAACCCCTGCGCGTAAGCGATGATCTTCGAGGCGTAGAGCGCCGCCGCCACGTCGTCCACGAAGGTGGCGGCGGGTTTCTGCACCTCCGGCCTGGATGCGACCAGCCGGCGCACCGCGGCGCGCTGCTCGGCCTTGCCGGAGACGGCGCGCGCGAACACCGCTTCCGCGATCCCTCCCACCGGCACGCCCAGGTCGAGTGCGTTCTGGACGGTCCACACGCCGGTGCCCTTCGAACCGGCTTGGTCCAGGACGACGTCGACGAAAGGCTGCCCCGTGGCCGGGTCGACGTGCCGCAGGATGTCAGCGGTGATCTCCACGAGGTAGGACTCCAGGGGACCCTCGTTCCATTCGGCGAAGACATCGGCCACAGACTCAGGCCGCATGTTCCCGACCGTCCGCAGCAGATCGTAGGCCTCCCCGATCAACTGCATGTCGGCGTACTCGATGCCGTTGTGGATCATCTTCACGAAGTGCCCGGCGCCGTTGGTGCCCACATGCGTGACGCAGGGCTCACCCGACGCGACCGCCGCGATCGAGGCGAGGATGGGGCCGAGGGTGCGGTAGGACTCCTCCGAGCCGCCCGGCATGATCGACGGGCCCCTGAGGGCCCCCTCCTCGCCGCCGGAGATCCCCACACCGACGAAGTGGATGCCCGTGGGGGCGATCCTCTTCTCCCGGGCGATGGTGTCCTGGAAGTTGGCGTTGCCGCCGTCGACGATGATGTCGCCCGGCTCGAACCGCTCGGCGAGCTGGTCGATCACGGCGTCCGTGCCCGCCCCCGCCTGCACCATGATGATGGCCGTACGGGGCCTGGCCAGTGACGCCGCGAAATCGTCGATCGACTCGGCGGCGATGAAGCCCGCCTCCGGGTGCTCGCGGAGCAGGTTCTCGGTGCGGGCGTAGGTGCGGTTGTGAACGGCGACCCGGTTGCCCTCGCGCGAGGCGAGGTTGCGCGCCAGATTGGACCCCATCACGGCCAGTCCCACGACGCCGATGTTGGCGGCTGCGCTGGTCATCATCCGGACCTCTTTCGATCGGTTGTCGCTCGCTCGGGGAATCCGACACTAGACGAGTGCGGCGTCTTCGGCCCGCTCCTCGGGTCGTCCACCGGGCACGGAGCGGGCGGCCCGATACGGGTAACGGGCGCCATCACCGTGCCAAGCGGGCGCCCGAACGGTCATGACCAGTGGAAAGCACCGGGGGGAAACGGGCAGGAACGGGCATGCCCGCAGCGGCGAAGGAGCTGGTGAAAGCCCGGGGGTTGCTTGTACAAACTACGCATGAGCCCGAACGGGTGCGGGACCCGAGCGGGCACAGGGCCGAGTGCGAACAAGCAGGGAAGTGTGTGGTGGACGCCGACGAACGCCGACGAACCATCCTCGACGTCGCCCGCAGGGACGGCGCGGTGGACGTCACCGAGCTCGCCGCCGAGCTCGTGGTCGCGAAGGAGACCGTACGGCGCGATCTGCGCGCGCTGGAGGAGCACGGCCTCGTCCGCAGAACGCACGGCGGCGCGTACCCGGTGGAGAGCGCCGGGTTCGAGACGACGCTCGCGGTGCGCACCACCCGGCTCGTACCGCAGAAGTCCAGGATCGCCAAGGCGGCCGCCGACCTGCTCGGCGACGCGGAGACCGTCTTCGTGGACGAGGGCTACACACCGAAACTCGTGGCCGAGGCGCTGCCCAGGGACCGCCAGCTGACGGTGGTGACCGCCTCGCTCGGCGTGGCGACCGCACTCGCCGACGCGGAGAAGATCGCCGTCCTGCTCCTCGGCGGCCGGGTGCGCGGCTCCACCATGGCGACCGTCGACCACTGGACCACGCGCATGCTCTCCGAGTTCGTGATCGACCTGGCCTACGTCGGAGCCAACGGCATCTCGCGCGAATACGGCCTGACCACACCCGACCCCGCCGTCAGCGAGGTCAAGGCCCAGGCGATGCGCAGCGCGAGGCGGCGCGTCCTCGCCAGCGTCCACACCAAGTTCGGGGCGGTGAGCTTCTGCCGCTTCGCCGAGGTGCGCGACTTTGAAACGATCGTCACCGACGCGGGCCTGTCATCGGCCGAGGCCCACCGCTACACCCTGCTCGGGCCACAGGTGCTGCGCGTCTGACCCCGCATTCTCCCGCCCCGCGCGGCCGGCCGCCGCGCCGCTCCCGCCCGGGCACCGGCCGCGCGTCCCGCCGTAGGCGCGGCCACCCAGCCGGGCACCCGCGGGCACCCCCGCAACCACGGCGCGGCACCCATGCCGCGCATACCGCCCCTTCCATTCCCCAACCCATCCACCGGACGACGACGATCGGGAGAATCCCATGCCTCTCAAGCAGCGACGACAGGGAACGTATGTGCGACTGGGGGCGAGTGTGGCGGCTGCCACGCTGCTCGCCGGCTGTGCGGGGGCCGGCGGTGGCGGCAGCTCCTCGGGCGGCGGCGGTGGCGGCAAGGCGCTCAACGTGCTGATGGTCAACAACCCCCAGATGACCGAGTTGCAGAAGCTCACCGCCGACAACTTCACCAAGAAGACCGGCATAAAGGTGCACTTCACGGTCCTGCCGGAGAACGACGCCCGCGACAAGTTCACCCAGGACTTCTCCAACCAGGCCGGCCAGTACGACATCGCCACCATCAGCAACTTCGAGGTGCCCTTCTACGCGAAGAACGGCTGGCTGGCCCCGCTCGACAGTTACGTCAAGAAGGACAAGGCGTTCGACCAGGCCGACATCCTCAAGCCCATGCAGGAGTCGCTGACCGGCGACGACGGCAAGCTCTACGCGGAGCCCTTCTACGGCGAGTCGTCGTTCCTGATGTACCGCAAGGACCTGTTCGCCAAGAAGCACCTGACGATGCCCGCACACCCGACGTGGCAGCAGGTGGCCGACCTGGCAGCCAAGGTCGACGGCGCCACTCCCGGCGTCAAGGGCATCTGCCTGCGCGGCCTGCCGGGCTGGGGCGAGATGATCGCGCCGCTGACCACCGTGGTGAACACCATGGGCGGTACCTGGTACGACAAGGACTGGAACGCGCAACTCACCGCCCCCGCCTTCGAGAAGGCCACGAAGTTCTACGTCGACCTGGTGCGCAAGCACGGTGAGGCCGGCGCCGCGCAGTCCGGCTATGCCGAGTGCCTGAACGACATGACGCAGGGCAAGACCGCGATGTGGTACGACTCCACGGCCGGCGCGGGCTCGCTCGAGGCGTCCAACTCGCCCGTGAAGGGCAAGATCGGCTACGTCCCGGCGCCCGTCGACAAGACCAAGACGTCCGGCTGGCTCTACACCTGGGCCTGGGGCGTGCAGAAGGCCTCCAAGAACCAGGACGCCGCCTGGAAGTTCATCTCCTGGGCGTCGAGCAAGGGCTACGAGGACCTCGTCGGCAAGAAGATCGGCTGGTCCAACGTGCCCGCGGGCAAGCGCGCGTCCACGTACTCCAACCCGGACTACCTGAAGGAAGCGTCCGCCTTCGCCGACATCACGAAGAAGTCCATCGCCGGCGTCGACCCGAAGAACCCGGGCGTCCAGCAGCGGCCCACGCCCGGCATCCAGTTCGTCGACTTCCCCGGCTTCACCGACCTCGGGACGAAGGTCTCCCAGGAGATCAGCTCGGCCATCGCGGGCAAGCAGTCGGTCGAGGACGCGCTGAAGAAGTCCCAGGCCCTCGCCGAGAAGGCCGGCAAGGAGCAGAAGTGAGCGCCCCCGTCACCACGCGGTCGCTGCCCCCGGCCGACGCGTCGCGCACCGCGCGGCGCGGCGGCCGGGCCCCCGGCGGCAGGGCGCGCGCCTGGGCCACCCGCGCGCCGCTCATGCCCGCCCTGCTCTTCCTCATCGCCGTCACCCAGCTGCCCTTCGTGGCCACGCTGGTGATCTCGCTGTTCGACTGGAACTCGCTGGCGCCCGGCGAGCGCCACTTCCACGGCCTGTCGAACTACGCCACCGTCTTCACCGATTCGGACATGCGCGACTCGGTGTTCACCACGATCCTGCTGACCGTGACCGTGGTGGTCGCGAGCGTCGTCATCGGGCTGCTGCTCGCGCTGCTGCTCGACCGGAAGTTCTTCGGACGCGGGATCGTGCGCACCCTGCTGATCACGCCGTTCCTGCTGGTCCCGGTCTCCGCGGCGCTGCTGTGGAAGCACGTGCTCTACAACCCCGAGTACGGCCTGCTCAACGGGGCCTGGTCGTGGGTGGCCGGCCTGTTCGGCGACCACACGCCCGCGCAGCCGGACTGGATCTCCGACATGCCGCTGACCGCGGTGGAGATCGCGCTGGTGTGGCAGTGGACGCCGTTCATGATGCTCATCCTGCTCGCCGGGCTGCAGAGCCGCCCGGCGGAGACGATGGAGGCGGCGCGCCTCGACGGCGCGGGCCCCTGGCAGATGTTCCGCTTCCTGACCCTGCCGCACCTGCGCCGCTACCTCGAACTGGGCATCCTGCTCGGCTCGATCAACGTCGTGCAGAACTTCGACGCCGTCTTCACCATCACGGCCGGCGGCCTCGGCACGGCGAACCTCCCCTACACCATCTACGAGACGTTCTACCAGGCCCACGAGTACGGCCTCGCGTCGGCGGCGGGCGTCGTGGTGGTGATCGGCACGATCATCATCGCGACCTTCGCGCTGCGGGTCGTCTCGTCCCTGTTCACGGAGGAGGCGGGCCGCGCATGACCACCCTGACCACCGCGGGGGCCGCGGCGCCCGCCCGCTCCACCCGCGTGCGCCACGCCCCGCACACCCGCAAGGCGCGGCGCAAGGCCGCCTGGATCGGGCTGCTCGCCTGGGTCGTCGGCATCGTCTTCTGCGTCCCCGCGCTGTGGATGCTGCTGACGTCCTTCCACTCGGAGCCGGACGCGGCCACCAACCCGCCCTCGATCGCCGCGCCGCTGACACTCTCCGGCTACAAGGTGTTCTTCGGCGCGGGCGGCGGAGCCAGTCCCTGGCCGCCGCTGATCAACTCCGCGCTGTCGTCGGTGCTGTCGACCGCGCTGGTACTGGCGCTCTCCCTGCCCGCCGCCTACGCGCTGTCCATCAAGCGCGTCAGGAAGTGGACGGACGTGATGTTCTTCTTCCTGTCCACGAAGATGCTGCCCGTCGTCGCCGGACTGCTGCCCGTGTACCTCTTCGCGAAGAACACCGGCCTGCTCGACAACGTGTGGCTGCTCGTCATCCTCTACACGTCGATGAACCTGCCGATCGCGGTGTGGATGATGCAGTCCTTCCTCGCCGACGTGCCCGTCTCCATCATCGAGGCCGCCCAGGTCGACGGGGCACGGCTGCCCACGGTGCTGCTGCGCGTCGTCGCCCCCGTGGCCGCGCCCGGCATCGCCGCCACCTCTCTGATCTGCTTCATCTTCAGCTGGAACGAGCTGTTGTTCGCACGGGTGCTCACCGGCGTGCGCGCCGAGACCGCGCCCGTGTTCCTGACCGGATTCGTCACCAGCCAGGGCCTGTTCCTCGCCCAGCTGTGCGCCGCGTCCGTCGTCGTGTCCCTGCCGGTGCTCGCCGCCGGCTTCGCCGCCCAGGACAAGCTCGTCCAGGGCCTTTCGCTTGGAGCAGTCAAATGAGGGCAGCGATCATCGAGGCGCCCGGCAAGGTGTCCGTCGAGACGGTCCCCGACCCCACCCCGGGACCCCGCGACGTCATCGTGAAGGTCGCGGCCTGCGGTCTGTGCGGCACCGACCTGCACATCCTGCAGGGTGAGTTCGCGCCGACCCTGCCGATCGTGCCCGGCCACGAGTTCGCCGGAGAGATCGCCGCGCTCGGCTCCGAGGTCACGGAGGTCGCCGTGGGCGACCGGGTGGCCGTCGACCCCTCGCTGCACTGCCACGAGTGCCACTACTGCCGCATCGGCAGGGGCAACCTGTGCGAGCGGTGGAACGCCATCGGCGTCAGCAAGCCGGGCGGCGCCGCCGAGTACGCCGTCGCGCCGGTCGCCAACTGCGTCAAGCTGCCCGGCCATGTGGATGTGCACGACGCGGCGCTCATCGAGCCGTTGTCCTGCGCGGTACGCGGGTACGACGTGCTGAGCTCCACCCTCGGCGCCGAGGTCCTCATCTACGGCTCTGGCACCATGGGCCTCATGATGCTGGAACTCGCCAAGCGGACGGGCGCCGCCTCGGTGGACATGCTCGACATCAACGCGGACCGGCTGGCGACCGCCGTGAAACTGGGCTGCAGCCGCTCGGCCGCGAACGCCGACGAGTTGGACACCGCGCGCGGCTGGGACGTCGTCGTGGACGCCACCGGCAACGCGGGCGCCATCCAGGACGGGCTCGGCCGCGTCGCCAAGGGGGGCACGTTCCTCCAGTTCGGCGTCGCCGACTATGCGACGACCGCCGTCATCGAGCCGTACAAGATCTACAACCAGGAAATCACCATCACCGGCTCCATGGCCGTCCTGCACAGCTACGAACGGGCCGCGGCGCTCTTCGCGGCAGGCGTCCTCGACCCGGCCGTCTTCATCAGCGATCGGATGCCGCTGGAGGAGTACCCGGCTGCCCTCGACCGCTTCAAGGCGGGCCAGGGCCGCAAGATCGTGGTCCAGCCGTGACCACCGTGCCGCCGCCCGGCGCCGTCCTCGTGCTCGGTGAGGCGCTGATCGACCTCGTACCGGCCGAGGGGGGCCCGGGGACGGCACGGCGGTACGCCGCGGAGCCGGGCGGCGCCCCCGTCAACGTGGCCGTCGGACTCGCCAGGCTCGGCACCCCGAGCTTCTTCGCGGGCGCGCTCGGCGGCGACGCCTTCGCCGGCGACCTGGAGCACGTCCTCACCGGCGCCGGCGTCGACACGAGCCTCACAGGACGCTCGCCGCTGCCCACGACGCTCGCGGTCACCGACCCGCGGCCCGACACCACCGGCTACCACTTCCACCTCGCCGCCACGGCGACGTTCGAGATCCCCGAGCACGCGGAGGCGGCAGGCCGGTTCAGCGCCGTGTACGCGGGCGGCCTGGCCGCCGTCGTCGCGCCCGCGGCCGACACGGTCGCCACCACCGCGCGAGCGGCGGCGCGCTCGTCCGTCCTGATGGTCGACCCCAACGTACGCGTCGACCGGTCGATCGCTCCGCAGGACGGCGCACGCAGGCTGCGCGACCTCTGCGCGCTCGCACACGTCGTCAAGGTCAGCGACGAGGACCTGGCCGCGCTGTGGCCCGGCGAGAGCGCGGAGGACGCCTGTGCGCGCCTCGCCGCCGGCGGCCGCCTCGTCCTGCTCACACGCGGCGCGCACGGCTCCACGGCCTTCACGGCGGACGGCGAGCGCGTCGCGGTGCCCGCCACACCCGTCACGGTCGTCAACACCATCGGCGCGGGCGACGCCTTCGCCGCCGCCGTACTGCACCGGCTGGCCGCGCTCGCGCCGCCGCCCGGCGGCCCCGTCCGCCTGGCCCGCGAACAGGCCGCGGACATCCTGGCGTTCGCCGGGCGGGCCGCGGCCGCGGTGGTGTCGGGGCCCGGCACCGCGCTCACCGGGCCGCTGCCGGAAGCGCCGGCGGTCGCGCGCGGCTGATCCGCACGCGAGACGGGGCCGCCGCCCTCCCCGCTGGAGAGGGCGGCGGCCCCGTGCAACCGGCGCATGCGGTCAGGCGGCCCGCTCGCCCCGCCCGCGCGCCGCGCGGATGATGTCCGCGTAGCGGTACCCGCTGCCCTTGACCGTGCGCACCTGCGTGGCGTAGTCGACGTGCACCAGGCCGAACCGCTTGTCGTAGCCGTACGCCCACTCGAAGTTGTCGAGCAGCGACCAGGCGAAGTACCCGGCGACCGGCGCGCCCTTGGCGGCCGCCCGCGCGACCGCGGCGAGGTGGTCCTCCAGGTAGCGGGCGCGCTCGGGGTCGTCGACGGTGCCGTCGGGACGCACCACGTCCTGGTAGGCAGAGCCGTTCTCGGTGACGTACACGCTCCGCGCGCCGTACTCGTCGGTGAGCCGCAGCAGCAGCTCCTCCAGGCCGTCCGCGTACACCTCCCAGCCCATGTACGTGTGGGGCCGCTCCGCGACCGGCGCGTCCACCATCTCGGCGAACGGCGCGGGGCCGCGCGGATCGTCCCGCACGAACTGGCGGAAGTAGTAGTTGAGACCCAGCCAGTCGAGCGGCGCGGCGATCGTCTCCAGGTCGCCCTCGCGCACCGGCAGGTCGACGCCGTAGACCTCCACCATGTCCTGCGGATAGCCGCGACCGTGGATCGGGTCGAGCCACCAGCGGTTGGTGTGGCCGTCCGCGCGCACGGCGGCGGCACGGTCCGCGTCGCTGTCCGACGCGGGCAGGATCGGGCTCAGGTTGTTCACGATGCCGACCCGGGCGTCGGGCGAGGCGGCCCGTATCGCCTGCACCGCGAGCCCGTGTCCCAGGTGCAGGTGGTACGAGGTGCGCACGGCGGCCGTCAGGTCGCGCACGCCCGGCGCCATGGCGCCCTCCAGGTGGCCGATCCACGAGGAGCACAGCGGCTCGTTGAGGGTCGCCCAGTCCTTGACGCGGTCGCCGAGGCGCTCCACCACGACCGACGCGTACCGCGCGAAGTGCTCGGCGGTCTCCCGCACCGGCCAGCCGCCCCGGTCCTGCGACGCCTGCGGCAGGTCCCAGTGGTAGAGCGTCGCGAAGGGGGTGATGCCCGCTTCGAGCAGCCCGTCCACCAGCCGGTCGTAGAAGTCGAGGCCCGCCTCGTTCACCCGGCCGTTGCCGTCGGGCACGATCCGGGGCCAGGCCAGCGAGAAGCGGTAGGCGTCCACGCCGAGCCGGCTCATCAGGCCGATGTCCTCGGGGACCCGGTGGTAGTGGTCGCAGGCAACGTCGCCGTTGTCGCCGTTCGCGACCTTGCCCGGTGTGTGCGAGAACGTGTCCCAGATCGAGGGGGAGCGGCCGTCCTCGGCCACGGCCCCCTCGACCTGGTACGACGCGGTCGCCACGCCCCAGGTGAAGTCCGGCGGAAGGGCGTCGAGGTCGTTCACGAACTGCCTTTCGGAATCTGTCACTTGACGGCGCCCGCGGTGAGGCCCGTGACGAGGTAGCGCTGGAGCAGGAGGAAGCCGACCACCACGGGCACGCTGACGACAAGCGAGGCGGCCATGATCTGGTTCCAGTACACGTTGTTCTCGGTCGAGTAGTTCTGCAGGCCGATGGCGAGCGTCTTGGTGTTGTCGTTGGTCATGACGGACGCGAACAGCACCTCTCCCCACGCGGTCATGAACGCGTAGACCGCGACCGCCACGATGCCGGGCACGGCGGCGGGCACGACCACGCGGAACAGCGCGCCGAACGGGCCGCAGCCGTCGACCATCGCCGCCTCGTCCAGGTCGCGCGGCACCGAGTCGAAGTAGCCGATGAGCATCCAGATGGCGAACGGCAGCGAGAACGTCAGGTACGTGATGATCAGGCCGCCGCGCGAGCCGTACAGGTCAATGCCCGTGCTCTTGCCGATGTTGACGAAGATCAGGTACAGCGGCAGCAGGAAGAGGATGCCGGGGAACATCTGCGTCGACAGCACCGTCACCGTGAAGACCCGCTTGCCGCGGAAACGGTAGCGGCTCACACCGTAGGCCGCGAACACCGCGATGACCACGGAGCAGGCGGTCGCGGCCACCGAGACGATCGCGGAGTTCAGGAAGAACTTCGCGAGCGGCACGGTCGACCAGATGTCGATGTAGGGGCGGATGGTGAGGTGCGACGGGATCCAGGTGAACTTCGACTGCACGTCCTCCAGCGGCTTCAGCGAGCTGGAGATCATCACGTAGACGGGCAGCAGGGTGAACAGGACCAGGATCGTCAGCACGACGCGCCGGGTCCACAGGAACGACCGCGGGGGAGCGAGTGCGGACCTCGTGTCAGCCATCGGACGCCTTCCTTCCGCGCGAGGTGAGCGCCAGGTAGACGCCTGTGACGACGAGCAGGAACAGCAACAGCAGGACCGACATGGCGGAGCCGGAGCCGAAGTTCCACGACGAGAACGACGACTGGTAGATGTGGAACGAGATGAGGTCCGCGCTGCCCGGCGCGTTGCCGTTCTTGCCGAACAGCACGAACGGCGTGTTGAAGTCGTTGAACGTCCACAGGAACAGCACCAGCACCAGCACCTGGTTGACCGAGCGCAGCGACGGCATGGTGATCTTGCGGATCTGCTGCCACATGCCCGCGCCGTCGATCGCCGCGGCCTCGTACAGGTCGGACGGGATGTTCTGCAGGCCGGCCATCACGATCAGGAAGGCGAACGGCCAGCCCTTCCAGAGCGACACGACGAGCAGGGTGACGAAGCTGTTGTTGCCGATGAGCCAGAACGACGCGTGGTCGGTCAGGTGCAGCTGGTCGTGGATCAGGTGGTTCACCATGCCGTTGTCACGCTGGAACATGAAAGCCCAGGTGATGACGGCCGCGTACACCGGCAGCGCGTAGGGGATCAGGAAGATGGTGCGCAGTGTGCCACGGCCGCGGAACTTGTCCTGGAGCATGATCGCGGCAGTGGTTCCGAACAGCCAGCACAGGCCGACCGAGGCGACGGTGAAGACGACGGTGATCCAGAACGAGTGGAGCAGCGACTTGCCCACCGCGCTGTTGAAGTCGACGGCCACCTGGTAGTTCTTCAGCCCCGACCAGGGCGCGGCGCCCCAGTTGTGGATGAAGAACAGGGTGAGCTGCCGGAAGCTGATCACGACCCCGACGATCATGGGGATGACGTGCACGAGCAGCTCGAAGAGGATGGCGGGCAGGAGCAGGACGTACGGGATCGCCGAGCGGCGCAGCCGGCCGGGGATGCGCGGCCTCCTGCGCGCACCCCCGGGTCCCGACGTGCCCTCGCCGCCCGCGTCACGCGCACTGGGAGAAGTCACGGTGGCGGTCATCGGGCGGGCCTCACTGGGTCATCTGCTGCTGGGCCTTGGACAGTGCGCTCTTGACCGTGGCCTTGGTGACGGTCTTGCCGGCGGCCACGTCGGCCCAGAGGTTCTTCAGCGCGGTGCCGACCTGCGTCTCGTACTGGGACTCCGAGGGCACCTGGGGCAGCGGCGTGGCGCTCGTCTGGAGCGTGTTGGCCATGACCTTGATGTCGGTCTGCTGGAAGGCGGCGTTGCCGTCGGCGGACTTGATCGGCGGGACCGAGCCGTACGCCTTGTTGAGGATGACCTGCTCGGCGTCGCTGGTCATGAACTTCACGAACTTCTTCGCGCCGTCCACGTTCTTGGTGTTGTTGAAGATCGCCATGTTGATGCCGGCGACCATCGAGTTGACCTGCTTGCCCTGGCCCGGCGAGCCGGACTGCACGGGCATCGGCACCGCGCCCCAGTCGCTGGGGGACATGTGCTGGGACTTGAAGTTGCTGGCGGCGGCCTGCCACATGACCATCGCCGTCTTGTTCTTCGCGAAGTCCTGCAGGGACTGGTTCTGGGCGTACTCCGCGTTGCCCGGGTTGATGATCTTGTCCTTCTGCATCATGTCGACGTACTGCATGACCGCGTCGACCGCGCCGGGGGAGGTGAAGGTCGGCTTCCCGGACTTGTCGAAGAAGTCAGCGCCGTGCTGCTTGGCGAGGACATAGGAGATGTGGATGTTCTCCTGCAGGTTGCTGCCTTCGAGGCCGAGCCCCCACTTGCCCGACGTGCCGTTCTTGGAGATCTTCTTGCCGTCGTTGATCACGTCCGCCCAGGTGGTGGGGGGAGCGGTGATCCCGGCCTCGTGGAACATCTTCTTGTTGTAGTAGAGCGCGTACGCGAGCGAGTACAGCGGGACTGCCGCCGGGTCCTTGCCCGGTGCGCCCGCCGCGGCGACCGCGGAGGCGTTGAACCGGTCCTTGCCGCCGATCGCGTCGAAGTTCTTCGTGCTCCAGGGCAGCAGCGCGCCCGTGGCCTGCAGTGACGCGGACCAGGTGTTGCCTATGTTGAGCACGTCCGGGCCTTGGCCCGATGTGGTGGCCGCGAGGATCCTGTTGAGCAGGTCGGACCACGGGATGACTTCCAGCTTGACCTTGATGCCGGTCTTCTTCTGGAACTTGGCCAGCTCCGGGCCCAGGGTCTTCTTGTCGTAGGCGATGTTGGGGCCCTGGTTCGACGCCCAGTACGTCAGCGTCTTCGGCTGGTCGTTGCTGCCGCCCCCGTCGGAGGACGTCCCGCCGCCGCACGCGGCGAGCAGGGTGCCCATGACGGTGGCAAGGGTGACGGCAGCTGCGGCTCTGGTCTTGCGCATGTGAGGTGGCCCCTTTCCGGGGGTGGCTGCGTTCGAGAGTCGAACGGCCTCCATGACTTAATTTATGCCGTGATTTAAGAGGTGAGAGAAGGTCGCGTCAAGGCCTGGGACCGGGGTATGTTGCGTCACGGGAGGGAGCGCCATGGCTGAGCACGGCAGACGGACGGTGCGTGACCTGCGGCGGGGCAACCGCGCACGGGTTGTGCAACGGTTGTATTTCGACGGTCCGTTGAGCCGCCAGGAGCTCGGCGCGAGCACCGGACTGAGTTCAGGTTCCATCAGCAACGTCGTCGCCGAATTGGCCGCTGAGGGCGTGCTGGAGGAGGCCGGAGTCGTCGATTCCGACGGCGGCAGGCCGCGCACACTGCTGCGCGTCGCTCCCGCGGGCGGGGTGCTCATCGGGATCGACATCGGCGAGACGCGCGTCAGGATCGAGCTGTTCGACCTGTCCCTGACGGAGCTGGCCCGCACCGACCGCCTGCTCGCCCAGCACGGCTACGACGTCGAGCGGATCGTCTCGCACGTGAGCGGCGGTGTGGCCGAGGTGCTCGACACCGCGGGCATCGACCCCGCACTCCTGCTCGGCATCGGCATCGGCACCCCCGGCGTCATCGAGCGCGGCGGCCCCGGCGGCGCGGTGGTCCACGGGCCCACCATCGGATGGCACGCGGTCCCCTTCGAGAGGCTGCTGCGCGAGGCCGTCGACGTGCCGGCCGCCGCGCCGCTGTTCATCGACAACGGCGCCAAGACGCTCGGGCAGGCCGAGATGTGGTTCGGCGGCGGCAGGGGCGCCGGTTCCGCCGCCATAGCGCTGGTCGGCTCCGGAGTCGGTGCCAGCGTCATCAACGGCGCGGCGCTCGTCGAGGAGAGCCGGCGCAGGACCGCCTTCGAGTGGGGGCACACCACCGTGCGTATGAGCGGCCGCAGGTGCCGGTGCGGCTCCGTCGGCTGCCTGGAGGCATACGCGGGTGCCGAGGCGATGCGGGAGAGGTGGCACGAGGCCGGCGGGCCACTGCCCGCCGGCGCCGACGACGAGAGCGCACTCGCCGCGCTCCTCGCCGCGGCCTTCCCCGACGAGGGCGGTGCCGCGCCCGACCCGGTGGCCGTCTCGCTCCTCGACGAGACGGCCGAGTGCCTCGGCGCCGCGCTCGCCGACGTGATCAACATCTTCCTGCCCGACCGGGTGCTGCTCGGAGGCTGGGCCGGCCTGCTGATCGGGCCGCACCTGCTGCCCGCGATCCGGCGGCACGCCGAGCGTTACGCACTCGGGCACGCGATCGCCCGCACCAGCATCGACATGGGCGAACTGGGCCCCGACGCCGTCACCGTGGGGGCCGCCACACTGCCCCTCGCCGCTTTCCTCGCCCGGGGCGGCACCAGGCTGCGGGCCCCGTTCGCCGCGGACGACTCCGGCGCGGAGCCGGCTGTCCCCGCGGCGCGCGGGCGGCGTGCTCCCGCCGCGACCGCGGAAACGACGCGCTGACGTCTTCGGCGCTCGAGCACCGTACGTCACAATCCCGGGCCAACTGCCCGTACGCTGGCGGGAAATGGACAGCGGTACGGCGGGCTCTTGTCACGGTGTGTACTGACGACGTAACTTGACGGATTGCGAGACATCCTGCCGCTCAAGGGGGAGTTGACCCATGGCCGTAACCGGGCGTCACCGCCGCTACCAGCCGAGCCGCATCAACCGGGCGTCGCTCACGGTCACCGCCGGCGGCGCCGGCATGGCACTCCCCCTCATCGGAGCCGGTGTGGCGCACGGTGCCTCGGTGGACGTGTGGAACAAGGTCGCGGCGTGCGAATCCACCGGCAACTGGGGGATCAACACGGGCAACGGATACTACGGCGGGCTCCAGTTCACCCGGTCCACGTGGGACGCCTACGGTGGCACGGCCTACGCGCCGCGCGCCGACCTCGCCACGCGCGATCAGCAGATCGCGGTGGCCGAGAAGGTGCTCAAGGGGCAGGGCCCCGGCGCCTGGCCGGTGTGCTCGGGCCGGGCCGGTCTCAGCAGGGGCGGCTCCGCGCCGGGCATCACCACCGCTGCCGCCACCGATGCCCGCACGGCACCGAAGAGCACCCCAAGCGCCCGCCGGGCGGCGGACACGCGAAAGACGGAGGCGCGCAGGGCGTCGCCCACCGACGTACCGACGCGGCGCGAGGGATACACGGTCGCGCCGGGCGACTCGCTGTCCCAGATCACCGTGGACGAGCGGCTCGCCGACAGCTGGCAGCGCGTCTACGAGGACAACAGGAAGGTGATCGGGGACGACCCCGACCTGATCTTCCCCGGTCAGCGCCTCGTGCTGCACGTCCCCGTCACCGGCGACCGGCACGAGGTGAAGCCCGCGCCGTCCGAACCGTCGCACACCACGAAACCCGCCCACACGGCGAAGCCGGCGCCCACGCACACCGCGAAGTCCACGCACACCGCGAAGCCGTCCCACACGGAGAAGAAGCCGCACACCGCGGCGAAACCCGCCGCGCGGGCACACCACTCAGGCGGTGTGACGGCGCCCGTCCACGCGGCGATCGGCACGCCCTACCACGCGTCCGGCTCGTCCTGGTCCAGCGGGTACCACACCGGGGTCGACTTCCTCGTCTCCACGGGCACCTCCGTTCACGCCATCGAGGCCGGCACCGTCGTCACGGCCGGCTGGGGCGGTGCCTACGGCTACCAGGTCGTCATCAGGCACGCCGACGGCAAGTACAGCCAGTACGGGCACCTGTCCGCGATCAGCGTCAAGGTGGGGCAGAAGGTGGGCGAGGGGCAGCGGATCGCCAGATCAGGAGCGACCGGCAACGTGACAGGGCCGCATCTCCACTTCGAGATGCGCACGGGGCCCGCCTACGGCAGCGACATCGACCCGCTCGCCTACCTCAGGTCGCACGGCGTCTCCGTCTGACCGCGCACGCCCGGCCGGCGCCGCCGGCGGCCCCAGGGTGATCAGGACGAGCCCCGCCACCGACACGAGGCCGAAGGCGAGCGCGGCGAAGGCGCCCGCCGCGCCGTACCTGAACCCCTCGCCGAAGACCGTGAGCCCCACGGCCGCCGCGACCACCGGGTTGACCACCGTCACCACGGCGAGCGGCACAGCGAGACCCGCGCCGCGGTACGAGGCCTGGGACAGCAGCAGCCCGGCCACAGCCAGCACCGCGACGGCCGCCAGGCTCGGCAGGCGCACGCCGAGGCCCGTGGCGGACCACCCGTCCGCCACCGCCTTCACGAACACCGAGGAGACACCGAACGCCACACCGCCGGCGGCCGCCAGCAGCACGCTGCGCGACGCCCGCCCACCCACCAGCGCCGACGCCACGCACAACACGCCGACGAGGCCGAAGGACACCAGCGCGAGCACCAGCCGCTGCGATCCGTCGAGCACCTGCGCGTCCGCGCCGCGCGTCAGCGCCAGCAGCCCGGCGAGCCCGGCAGTGGCGAGCACAGCGCCCCGCCAGGCCCCGCGCCCCGCGGCCCGGCCGCCGAACACCGCCGCCATCGGCAGCGCGAAGACGATGGTGAGGGCGCCGAGCGGCTGCACGAGGCTGAGGGGCCCGCAGGCGAGCGCCGCCACGTGCAGCAGCGCTCCCGAGCCGTTCAGCAGCACGGCCGCCCACCACAGGCCGCTGCGCAGCGGCACCCAGGAGTCCCCGTGCCCGCGCGATGCCACCCGCTCCTGGAGGAACGCGCCGGCCGCGTAGGCGACGGCGGACACCAGGGCGAGGAGTACGGCTGCGGAGAAGGCGCTCATGCTCCAACGATCCCTCCACGCGGCCCGCCGGGGCGTCGTCCTCAAGAGGTCAATCGCGTGTACTGCCGGAGTAGTACGCCCTCGCCAGGGGTCATCCCGCAGGCGGTTCGCGACGCGGAACCGGCGAGCGGACAGGGTCTTCCGCCCCGGGCGAATCCGGGTGACCATGACGGGGCAGACGGGGACTGTGTCCGGCTACGACGGAGGAGCCGCGTGAGAGTGGGCCTGCTGACGAGGGAGTACCCGCCCGACGTGTACGGCGGAGCCGGCGTCCACGTGGAGTTCCTCGCCCGCGAGCTGCGCGCCCTCACCGACCTCACCGTCCACTGCTGGGGGTCCGGCCACCGGGCACCGCAGGACGAGGAGGGCGTCGTACGCCACCTCGCCGACGCGCGGCTCGACGGCGCGGGCGACGCCCTGCGCGCGTTCTCCGTCGACCTGGCCATGGCCGCGGGCCTCGCCGGCCGCGACCTCGTGCACTCGCACACCTGGTACGCGGGACTCGCGGGCCACCTCGCCAAGCTGCAATACGGGGTGCCGCATGTGGTGACGGCCCACTCGCTGGAGCCGCTGCGCCCCTGGAAGGCCGAGCAACTGGGGGGCGGCTACGCCCTGTCGAGCTGGGCCGAGCGCACGGCCATCGAGGCCGCGGACGCGGTCGTGGCGGTGTCGCACGGCATGCGCGACGACATCCTCGCCTGCTACCCGGCTCTCGACCCCGGCCGCGTCCACGTGGTGCACAACGGCATCGACACGGCGCTGTACCGGCCGGATCCGGGGACAGCGGCCCTGCGCCGTGCCGGGGTCGACCCAGGCCGCCCCTACGTACTGTTCGTCGGCCGGATCACCCGCCAGAAGGGCGTGCCGCACCTGCTGCGGGCCGCCCGCGCGCTGGACCCGTCGGCGCAGCTGGTGCTGTGTGCCGGTGCGCCGGACACACCGGAGATCGACCGCGAGTTCCGGGAACTGGTGGCGCGGCTCGGCGCGGAACGGGACGGTGTCGTCTGGATCCCCGAGATGCTGCCGCGCCCCGAGGTCGTGCAACTCCTCACGCACGCCTCGGTGTTCGTCTGCCCATCGGTGTACGAGCCCCTCGGCATCGTCAACCTGGAGGCGATGGCCTGCGGCACGGCGGTGGTGGCGTCCGCGGTCGGCGGCATTCCCGAGGTCGTCGACGACGGCGTCACGGGGCTTCTCGTGCCCTATGACGAGGGCGACCCCGGCGCCTTCGAGTCGGCGCTGGCCGAGGCGCTGGCCCGCGTGCTCGGCGACCCAGCGGGGGCCGCTCGCCTCGGGGCGGCGGGACGCGAGCGCGCGGTACGGGAGTTCGGCTGGGACCGGGTGGCCCGCCGCACGGCCGGCATCTACGAGGAACTGCTGGGCGATGGTCAACGGTAACGGGCAACGGTAGAACGGGTATCGGCAATGGGCAGGGGTGGGCAGTCATGCGCGGTGGACCTTCGGTGCTCGGGATCGTGCTGGCAGGCGGTGAGGGCAAGCGGCTCATGCCGCTCACGGCCGACCGGGCCAAACCGGCGGTGACGTTCGGCGGCTCGTACCGGCTCGTCGACTTCGTCCTGTCCAGTCTCGTCAACGCGGACATCCTGCGGATCTGCGTGCTCACGCAGTACAAGTCCCACTCTCTCGACCGCCACGTCTCCACGACGTGGCGGATGTCGAGCCTGCTCGGCAACTACGTCACACCGGTGCCGGCACAGCAGCGGCTCGGCCCGCGCTGGTACCTCGGCAGCGCCGACGCGATCCTCCAGTCCCTCAACCTGGTGCACGACGAACGCCCGGACTACATAGCGGTGTTCGGGGCCGACCACGTCTACCGGATGGATCCGCGCCAGATGCTGGCGCAGCACGTGGACAACGGTGCGGGTGTCACGGTGGCCGGCATCCGGGTGCCGCGCGCGGAGGCCTCGTCGTTCGGTGTCATCGCGCCCGGGGCCGACGGCGTGCAGGTGGAGGGCTTCCTGGAGAAGCCGGCCGACCCGCCGGGGCTGCGCGACGACCCGGGCAGGGTGTTCGCCTCCATGGGCAACTACCTGTTCACCACGAAGGTGCTCGTCGACGCGTTGCACCGGGACGCGGAGGACCCGCGCTCCGTACACGACATGGGTGGTTCGATCCTGCCGATGCTGACCGAGCGCGGCATGGCGCAGGTGTACGACTTCCAGGACAACCACGTACCGGGGGAGACGCCGCGCGAGCACGGCTACTGGCGTGACGTGGGCACACTCGACTCGTACTACGACGCGCACATGGACCTGCTGTCCGACCAGCCCGCCTTCAACCTCGACAACCGCCGCTGGCCGCTGTACACGAGCGCGCACCAGCTGCCGCCCGCGCGCTTCGTCGCGGGCGGCATCGCGAACGAGTCGGTCGTCGGCCCCGGCTGCGTGATCCGCGGGCAGGTGACCCGCTCGGTGCTCTCGCCCGGTGTCGTGGTGGCGGAGGGTGCCGTCGTCCAGGGGTCGGTGCTGCACGACAACGTCAGGGTGGGCCGCGGCGCCGTCGTGCGTGGTGCGGTCCTGGACAAGAACGTGGACGTGCCGCCGGGTGCGGCCATCGGCGTGAACGCGGAGCGCGACGGCTCGCTTTACACCGTCTCCGCGAACGGGGTCATCGCCCTCGGCAAGGGACAGGTGGTGAGCTGACGGCACGGGCCGCGCGGCGTCCCGCCGGTTCGCGATGCGGGACGCCCGGCTCTTGACCGCGACGGGCGGGGGTGCGAAGAATGAGCGCGCCTTGACAACGTTGTCCACATCCCGTCAGGAGGCGCGTCCGCGTGCACCGTCCACAGGCCGAGCTGAGCCGTCGCCGCTTCACCCAACTGGCTGGTCTCGCCGCCGCCGTGGCCGCGGCACCGGCCTCCCTCGCGGCCGCGGGGCCCGCCTCCGCCGCCGAAACGGCGGCGGGCGCCCACGGCGCGGCCGCCCGCCCGGCCGCCCCCGACCGTGTCGCCGCCACGTACCACAAGGTCCTGCTCACCCACACCCGCTGGACGGAGACCCAGTGGGACGCGGCCAAGGGCCATTACACCAACACCGACTTCGGGTTCGCCGTCGTGCTCGGCCACGCCCTGCTGCTGACGCGCGCCGGATACGACGCGGACCTCGCCGGCATCGACGAGGACACGCTGCGCTCCCGGACCCTCGCGACGATCACCCACTTCGCCGCCTCCAACCGCCTCACCGGCGGGAGCGAATGGGGCAAGACGCTCTTCTTCGACACCACCTTCCAGCTGTACTTCGTGCTCGCCGCCCGGCTGCTGTGGGACCAGCTCGACGACGCGACGCGGCACAACGTCGACACCCTGGTGCGCGAGCAGGCCGCCTACACCACCTCGCTCGGCACCGGCGACGACCCGCTGTCGGGCTCCTGGACACCGCACGGACTCCAGGGCGGTTACGTCGGCGACACCAAGCTGGAGGAGATGGGCGTCTACGCCCAGTCCCTCGCCCCGGGCCTCGCCTGGGCATCCGACGACAGCCGGTACGCCGCCTGGAGCACCGCCTACGGGCGCTGGAGCAGGAACGAGACGGGGCTGCCCGCGGCCGACCTCGCCAACCCGGCCGTGGTGGACGGCGTCGCCGTCAGCGACAACACCGCGCACAACCTCTACGACACGTTCATCGTGGAGAACCACGGCTCCTTCGAGCCGCACTACCAGTGCGAGCTGTGGCGCACGTCGGGCCGCAACACCGTCCACTTCCTCACGGCGGGCAGGCCGCTGCCCGAGGTGCTCACCGCCCAGCCCAGCGGCGACGAGCTGTGGGAGAGCATCCTGCTGGTGATGAGCGACGCGGGCGAGCCGATCATGCCGATGATCAACGACCGCGAGCATCTGTACGGCCGGGACGTCATCCCGATCGCCTTCCTCGCCCAAGTGCTCGGCGACCGGGCCGCGGCCCGCGCCGAGACCGCCCTGTCCGAGCGGCTGACGGCCTACCAGGCATACCCGCCCGAGAACAGGGTCACCAAGTTCTCGGGCGAGCCGAAGTACGAGCCCGAGGCACGCGCCGAGATCGCCATCAGTTACCTGCTGCACGAGTGGCGGGCCCGGCAGGGCGCCGCGGTCCGTGCGCTGACCGAGCGGGAGATGTTCGCCAGGGCGAGCGGTGCCCGGGACTTCGGCGCCGGGCCGGGGCTCGTCGCCCACCAGTCGCCGAAGGCGTGGGCGGCCGCCGTCAGCAAGCCCGGTTTCGTGAAGTTCGCCTGGCAACCGGCGCACGACGACTGGCTGTTCACCGTCAGCAGCGGCACCCCGATGTTCCTGCCCGCGGCCTCGGCCCGGGTGACCGGCCGTTCGGTGACCACCCACACTGCCGTACGCGACGGCTTCGACGCCTCCGCCACTGTCCTCACCCTGGACACGGGCCGCGCCGCCTTCACCACCCTCCCGGGCGGCGAGGTCGTCTACGCGACCACCGGGACGGCGGCGGGCGAGGGCCACCTGGAGGTCTTCAACCTGACCATGCCGGGCATCGCCGGCCTCGACGGCGAGCGCACGTACACCACCGCCGAGGGCGCCACGACCATCAGGGCGGCGGACGCGGGCGGCGACGGGCAGCCGGTCACAGGACCGCGCACCGACACCGTCACCTTCGCCCCCGCGACCTACCGCCACGTGCGGATGCAGGGCATTACGGGCCACCCGAAGTACGGCTACTCGCTCTACGCCTTGGAGGTGCGTGACGGCGCTTCGGGTACGGATCTGGCACGCGGCGCCACGGCCACCGCCTCGTCCGCCGACACCGGGAAGGGCCCGTCGCTCGCCGTCGACGGCGACGCGGCGACCCGCTGGGCTGTCGCCGTGGCCGACCGGTCGCACGGCGACAGCTGGCTCGCCGTCGACCTCGGCCGGGCGCAGCGGTTCGACCGTGTCACCCTCGACTGGGAGACCGCCGCGGGACGCGCCTACCGCGTCCAGGGGTCGGCGGACGGGACCACATGGACCGACCTCGCCCGCTACCCGCACGCCGACGCCACGAGCAGCGGCGGCTGGGTCAGCGTCGACGGCCGTGCCGGCCTCGTCGTGCGCGGCGCGGCCAACCCGCTGTCCGTGTACGGCGACACGCTCGTGCTCTCCGACGGGCCCGCCGAGCCGCTCCTCGTGGAGGGCCTGCCCGGCGGCAGCCCGTCCGCCGTGCGGGCGGCGGCGCGGCGCCCCGCGCCGAGCGCGGCCGACCCCGCAGTGCGCGCCTCCACCGCGGGCGGCCACCTGTCGCTGTTCAACCTGTCGGACGCCGAGGTGTCCACCGCCGTGTCCGTGAAGCAGGACACCCGGGCCGTGACGCTCTACGCGGGGACGCAGACGGTGACCGCCACCGGAACCGAGTACGCCGGCCGGCTGGCCGCCGCGTCGGCCGCCGTCGCCTTCGCCCGCTGCGAGCTGCGCTCGGCCACCGGCGGACGCGTACCGGCCGGCGTGCGGGCGGAGGTCGTCGACGCGGCGACCGTCGAGCTCTCGGGCCCGGCGTGCCGGCTCACGCTCGCCGCCCCCGGCGGCCGCCCGGTGCGCGTCACACTGAGCCGCGGCCGCACCCGAAGGGTCACGCTGCACGGCGTGACACCGTATCCGCTCGCGGACGCGGCGCTCGGCCGGCCGACGTTCCCCACCTCGCCACTGCCGCACTCCATGTCCGACCCCGCGGCCGCCGTCGACGGCGACCCGGCCACCTCGTGGGACCCGGGCAGGGACGGCCGGATGGTGGTGGACCTGGGCGCCGCGGTGCCCGTCCGCGAGATCAGGGCGGCCTGGACGGGCGGACGGGTGCCCGCCGCCTCCGCCGAGTTCTCCACCGACGGGGTGACGTACACCACGGCGGGCCGGCTCAGGACCCGGGGCCGCGGCTCCTCGCTGCGCGCCGGAGAGACCGCGCGCTACGTCGCTCTCGCCGTCGGCGGGCGCCGATCGCGGGACGCCAGGCTGGTGTCGCTCGCCGTCCGCACGTCCTGAACCTGTTCCCGCCGCCGCCCCGCCGCCCTCGCGCCGCGGGGCGGCGGCGGGAACACGGACGGCTCCGTCCGCCTTGACCCTGAGGCAGGCGGCGCACACGGCACGCCGTACCCCGGCACCGAGGAGAGACATGAGCACGGCAGTCACCCATCCGCTCGACAACCCGGCGTGGTCCGCCCTCACCGGCCCGCACGCCCACCTCGCCGAGCGCCACGGGGAACTGCTGCGCTACCCGGTCGAGGTGTCGCCCTGGCTGGCCCTGCCCACCGACCGGCCTCGGTGGAGCTGGGACGAGGTGGCGGCGTTCGCCGGGCCCGGCGGGACCTTCTCGCTCGCCGGGTACGAGTACGACGAGGACCCGCCGTCCGGCTGGGAGGTCGTCTTCCGCGCGGACGGCGTCCAGATGGACGGCACCGGCGTGCGGGGCGAGGCCGGGCCCGAGGCCGTCACGCTCGGCGCCGCGGACGTGCCCGAGATGCTCGACCTCGTCGAGCGCACCAGGCCGGGCCCGTTCACGGCCCGCACCGTCGAACTCGGCACGTACCTCGGCATCCGGCGCGGCGGCACGCTCGTCGCCATGGCGGGGGAGCGCATGCACCCGCCGGGCTGGACGGAGATCAGCGCGGTCTGCACCGACCCCGGGCACCGGGGACAGGGGCTCGGGGGACTGCTGATCCGCGCGCTCGCCGCCGGCATCCGGGCGAGGGACGAGACACCGTTTCTGCACGCGGCCGCCGCCAACACGGGCGCCATCAGGCTCTACGAGTCCCTCGGCTTCCGGCTGCGGCGGAAGATCACCTTCCTCGGTGTGCGGGTCCCTGAGTGATCGCACCGGATTTTGTCCGGGCCGAGCGCCTCGGTATGCTCCTGACCTGCGGTGATGGGTGCAATGTCGGATAAACACCCCGCAAAGCGTATTCATCGGGCGGGGAACGTCCGACCAAGCGAACGAGGAACGGCAGCGACGATGACGGTGACACAGGACACCTCCGGGCACGGCGGCAGCACCGTGCCCGGGGCTCAGGCCGTCCCGGTGCAGTCCCGCACGGGCGACGTCGGCGGCCACGGCCCCGGCATCGACCCCGAGCGGCTCGCCGTCTGCCTCGACGTGCTCGCCGAGCTCGACACGCTGGAGGTCGACCACCCCGACGCGGTCGCCGTCCGCCGCGCCACCGCCGGCATCTACCGCACGGTCAAGCACCGCAGGCGCCAGGAGCGCAGGGCGGCCAAGACCGCCCACGACAAGGCGGTCACCGAGGCCACGGCCACCGGATCCGCCGAACGCATCGACGACGAGACGCAGGGCCTGCTGCCGTCCTCCGCCACGGGCTCGGCGGGCGGCACCATCGCCGGCGTGCTCAGGCGGCCGCGCTCCTGCTACATCTGCAAGACCCGCTACGTCGAGGTCGACGCCTTCTACCACCAGCTCTGCCACACGTGCGCGGCCGAGAACCGGGCGCGCCGCGACGCGCGTACGGACCTCACGGGCAAGCGTGCCCTGCTCACCGGCGGCCGGGCCAAGATCGGCATGTACATCGCGCTGCGGCTGCTGCGCGACGGCGCCCACACCACCGTGACGACACGTTTCCCCGCCGACGCCATCCGGCGGTTCAAGGCCATGGAGGACAGCGCCGACTGGATCCACCGGCTGAAGATCGTCGGGATCGACCTGCGCGACCCGGCGCAGGTGGTCGCGCTCGCCGACTCGGTCGCCGCGGCGGGGCCGCTCGACATCCTGATCAACAACGCGGCCCAGACCGTGCGCCGCTCGCCCGGCGCCTACAGCGAGCTGCTCGCGGCGGAGTCCGCGCCCATGCCCGCCGGCGAGCTGCCGGCGGCCGAGGTCATCGGCGCGTTCGGCAGCGGCGCCCAGACCGTGCTCCCGTCCGGCCGCGAGTCGCTGACCGCCGCGGACGTCACGGAACTCGCGCTCGTCGGCGGATCCGCCTCGCTCGCGCGGATCGAGGCCGGTACCGCCATCGACGCCGGCGGCCTCGTGCCCGACCTGCACGACACCAACAGCTGGGTCCAGACGGTCTCCGACGTGGACCCCGTCGAGCTGCTCGAAGTGCAGCTGTGCAACTCGACCGCGCCGTTCATCCTGATCAGCAGGTTGCGCCCGGCCATGGCGAGGACCGGCGGCGAACGTGCCTACGTCGTCAACGTGTCCGCCATGGAGGGCGTCTTCGCCCGCGGGTACAAGGGAGCGGGCCACCCGCACACCAACATGGCGAAGGCCGCGCTCAACATGCTCACGCGTACCAGCGCGCAGGAGATGTTCCAGACCGACCGCATCCTCATGACCGCAGTGGACACCGGCTGGATCACCGACGAACGGCCGCATCCGGACAAGGTGCGCCTCGCCGAGGCCGGGTTCCACGCCCCACTCGACCTGGTGGACGGCGCAGCCCGCGTCTACGACCCGATCGTGCGCGGCGAGCGCGGCGAGGACCTCTACGGCTGCTTCCTCAAGGACTACGCGCCCGCCAACTGGTAGGGGCCGAGTGGCCCGAAAGACCCCCCGAAAGTGAGCTCTACGGAGCGAGAAGACGCTCATCTGGTTAACCTTGGACGCACGGACGGCCGACAAGGGATCCACCATCCCGACGCCCGCCCGCTGGGACAGGCCATGCACACGGTCCAGGTCCCGTTCCGAGTAACGGCGCCACCGCGACGGAACTGCCCCTGTCCCAGAGGTACGCGACACGAAGGAGTGCGCGGTGACACCAGAGATGGCACAAGCGGAACCACACCCCGAGAACGGCGCCGAACGGCGGTCCCAGGACCCCGAGAAGCTCGGCAGCCTTGAGGTGTGGGCGAGGTCGGCCCCCATCCGGCTCGCGGGCTACGAGGACGACCTCGCCGAGCCGCACATCCTGCAGGGCGTCGACTGACCCGGCGCGCCCTGCCGGCGGCAGGGGGCGAACCGGACGCGGGTGCTCGCGGCACCCGAACTTCGGCGGAATTTCACCGAACGCTCTCCGTCGGCCCCTGCCCGCGGAACTAATATCCCGTTCCGTGCCGACACGCAACGACGACATCGACGACGCGCCGCCCGCGGCGCCGCCGGCCGAGCCGGCCCCCGGCCGCGGACTCCGGCGCCACGTGCGCGGCGGGTGGGTACTGCTCGCCGCGTGCGTCGTGGCGGCCGCCGCGGTCGGTGGCGTCGCCCTCGCCCTGACCGGGGGCGGCGACGCCCCGGCCGCGGCCGCCCCCGCCGACGGCCTGCACCACACCGCCGTGGAGGCGGCCGACTCCGCGGAGCAGTGCGGGAAAGGGTGGCTCCACCCGCGACCCGGCCTCCAGGTCTTCGACGTGCACAACATCGCCACCGGCGCGGCCGAGGTCTACCTGACCGATTCGTCCGGCGCGTTGCTCGGCGAGGTCGACGGCCTCGGACCCGGTACCACCCGGTCCATCCGGGTACGGCTCGGCAAGGGCAGCTACCGGTTCCGCTGCCTGGTCGAGGAGACCGACGCGGTGAGCGGCCCCACCGTGCGGATCGCCTCGGGCCCGGCGAAGAG
The DNA here is from genome assembly GCF_000721265.1 of Streptomyces sp. NRRL F-5126. Taxonomy (GTDB): domain Bacteria; phylum Actinomycetota; class Actinomycetes; order Streptomycetales; family Streptomycetaceae; genus Streptomyces. Next base: position 59,722 of record NZ_JOFZ01000007.1, read on the forward strand.
CGGCCCCGCCGTGCGCCCCGTCAACCAGCACGACGTCATCCCGCCGACCCTCACGTACCAGAAATGGGTGGCGAAGGGGTTCAAGGACGTGCTCGGCAAGGTCGGCGACCTCAAGTCCGCCGTCGACGGCGGCGACCTCGCGGCGGCGCGGCGAGCCTGGCTGCCGGCCCACCTCGCGTACACCAGGCTCGGCGGCGCCTACGGGGCGTTCGGCGACCTCGGCGACGCTGTCGACGGCACGGACGCGGGGATCGCCGGCGGCGTTCACGCCAAGGACTTCACCGGCTTCCACCGGGTGGAGTACGGCCTGTGGCACGGGCAGTCCGCCAAGGAGTTGCAGGGCCCGACCGACCGGCTCGCCGACGACCTGCGCCGCCTCAGCGACCAGTGGTCCACGACCAGGATGGACCCGCTGGACACCGGCCTGCGCGCGCACGAGATCACCGAGGACAGCATCCAGCTCGACCTGACGGGCCGCTCCGACTTCGGCAGCGGCACCTCGCTCGCCACCGCGAGGGCCGGGCTCGACGGCACGGCAGAACTGCTCGACGTGCTGCGCCCGCTGCTCGCCCCCAGGGACCCGGCGCTGCCCCGGCTCGACGCCGCCGTCAAGGCGGCGAAGGCCGATCTCGACGCGCTGCACAAGGACGGCGGCTGGCGCGCCCCGCGCACGCTGTCGAGGACGCGACGGGAACGCGTCGACGCGGACTTCGGCGACCTCGCGGAGCAACTCGCCCCCGTCGCCGTCATCTTCGACATCCGGAGGACCTCATGACCGTCCGCGCAAGACCGGGCGAAGGCGAACGCGACCCGGCCGGGGAGGGCGGCGGCGAGAGCAGCCCCTCCGGTGTGGGCCGGCGCTCCTTCCTGCACCGCGCGCTCGCCGCGTCCGCGGCGGGCGCCGCCGTCGGGGCGGGTGGCGTGGGCGCGGCGAGCGCGGCGGACGGCGGCCAGGACCCGAGCGCCGGCTCCGGCGGGCAGGGCGGCGGCGCGCCGGGCGACCGCCGCTTCGCCTTCCACGGCGAGCACCAGGCCGGCATCCTCACCCCGCTCCAGCGCAGCGCGGTCTTCACGTCCTTCGACGTCACGGCGCGCGATCGGGCGGAACTCGCGGACACGCTCAGGACGGTGACGGACCGGCTGCGGTTCCTCACGAAGGGCGGAACCCCGGAACCACTCGGCATCTCCGCGCCGCAGCCCGACTCGGGCGTCCTCGGCCCCGTGGTGCCGGCGGACGGCCTGACCGGGACACTGGGCGTCGGCTCCGGCCTCTTCGACGGCCGTTTCGGGCTCGCCGCGCGCAAGCCGCGCAGGCTGCGCCCGATGGACACCTTCCCCGACGACGACCTCGACCCCGCGTGGTGCCACGGCGACCTGATGCTCCAGCTGTGCGCCGACCATCCCGACACCGTCACCCACGCGCTCCGCGACATCGCCAGGCACACCAGGGGCGCGCTGCAGATCCGCTGGCGCCTCGAAGGGTTCGTCTCCCCGCCGCGCCCGTCCGGAACGCCCCGCAACCTGCTGGGGTTCAAGGACGGCACGGCCAACCCGTCCACCACCGACGCGAGAGCGATGGACCGGCTGGTGTGGGTGGCGAAGGACTCGGGGGAGCCCGCATGGGCCGCGGGCGGCAGCTATCAGGTGGTGCGGGTCATCCGCATGCTGGTGGAGTTCTGGGACCGCGTCTCCCTGCGCGAGCAGGAGCGCATGTTCGGCAGGTCGAGGGAGACCGGCGCCCCGCTGGACGGGCAGCGCGAGTTCGACCGGCCGCAGTTCGCCAAGGACCCGCAGGGCAACGTCATCCCGCTGGACTCGCACATCCGGCTGGCCAACCCCCGCACGGCGGCCACCGCGGACATGCGGATGATCCGCCGCGGCTACAACTACGACCGGGGAGTGCGGGACAACGGCGACCTGGACACGGGCCTGGTCTTCTGCTGCTACCAGCAGGACCTCGACCGGCAGTTCGCGGCCGTGCAGAAGCGCCTGGCCGGCGAGCCGCTGGTGGACTACATCACGCCGTACGGCGGCGGGTACTTCTACGCCCTGCCCGGCGTGCGCGACGCCTCCGACTGGCTCGGCAGGACCCTGCTGGTCTGAACGAAGAACCCATCGGGCGCCGCGGCGTCCGCCGCCGTCAGGCCGCAGCGACGCGCCGCAGCGTGCGCCCGAGGCGGCGGGCGTACGCGTGTTGCAGCGGCGGCAGGAGGGGACCTACCGCTCGCGTGTACCACCGGTTCGGCCTGCTGAAGGCCATGACGGTGAACCAGACCGACCCGTCCTCCCGCATGTCGACCACGAACGACTCCTCGCCGTGCAGCGGGTGCCCCGTCACGGCGCCGTAGCCGAAGCCCGTCCTGTCGCGCTCGTAGAGCGCCCACACCACCCGGCACCGCGCGGGGATCCGCAGCGGACCCGCGCCGAGGGCCACCTCGACCACGGTGCCGGGCCGCACCCATGCGGACGCGGCCCGCACGCGCGCGCCGGAGAGCCGGTGCATGCGCCAGGTGGTCACGGCCGTCCCAGCGAGGTCGAACGCCGTCCTGCCACGGCCGATGCGGGTGCGGTAATGGAGGTGGCGGTAGCCGTCCGGCAGCGGCCCGAGCCGGGTGGCACCCACTTCGGGATAGTTGAAGGACTCGCTCGTGCGGGCCGCCTCGGGTTTGCTCATTCGGGGCCTCTCCTCGGCACGACCGGCCGCCGCGGCGACGGGGCGGTCCCACGGGCGGCCCAGCGCGGCGCCACGGGATTCACAAGACGGGCGAGGCGCCGCGCGGTGACGGAGCGGCGGCGGCGACCGTCCGGCACTCCCGGCGTACACACCCGTCTGACCAGCGAGAACATGCCGCCCAAGCGAATTTGAACGTGTTCAAGTAGCGGCTACGAGCCTATGCCACAACCGCGGAGCGGGCAAGGGCAGGACCCCGGCGGCCGCCGCCACCACGAGGGCCCGCTTGCGGACCCGATCATGATCGGGCAGACAGGGATTGACACTCGGTCAGGAGCAGGCGGGAGAACTCTGGTGCGCTCACCCAACCGTCGTCGGCTCGCGGCGCTCGCCGCGCTGTCCGTGGGAGTCCTGTGCACGGCGGGCTGCGGCGGGGGAGCGGGGGCCGACGAGGCCGCGAACGTCCAGAAGCTCTACTTCGAGTCCGCCGGTGCGCGCGGTCCCGCGCCCTTCACGCCGTCCACCGTCTCCCACGCCCAGAGTGCGCCACGCACCCCTTCCGCCTCCGCGGGCACCGCCACCGCGGGGACGGGCAAGGCCGCGGGCGCCGAGGCGAGCGGCCGTGCACGCACGCTGCCGGGGTCCACGCCGGGCCTCTACGGAGGAGTCCAGGGGGTCTCCAGCTGCGATGTGGAACGCGAGGTTCGCTTCCTGACCGAGGACAAGGCCAGGTCGGTCGCGTTCGCGAAGGCCGCGCGCGCCGGAGGCGACGGGGTGCCCGGGTTCCTGCGCGGCCTGACCCCCGTCGTGCTGCGCGCCGACACCAGGGTCACCAGCCACGGGTACCACGACGGAGCGCCGACGTCCTTCCAGTCGGTGCTCCAGGCGGGCACCGCCGTCCTGGCCGACGGCCGCGGCATGCCGCGCGTACGGTGCAGCTGCGGCAACCCGCTCGGACCCGCCGTCCCCATGGAGGGGCCCGTCTCGCACCGCGGCACCGTCTGGCACGGCTACCGTCCCGGCCGTGTCCTGCTGATCTCACCCGCCCGGCGGCCCCTGCCGACCCTGACCGTCGTCAACAGCGCGAACAACACCTGGATGGACCGGGCGACGGGCACGGCGGGCGACGAAGACGGTGCCCCCGGCGTGACGCCGCCGTACGGCCCGGGCGCCGACCTCTTCGACCCCGACCAGGTGAGCCCGCAGGAGCCGATGCCCGACTCCCCGTCGGACAGCCCCAGCGCTGCGCCCAGCGGCACCACGCCGCCGCCGTCCACCGCACCGCCGCGTCCCAGTGCGCCGCCCGTACCCACGGGCGCCCCCACGGACGCCCCCGACAACCCGCTGCCGTCCGAGCAGCAGGCCGCGCCGGGAGGCAGCCCCGTCCCCGCCGCCCCGCAGCCGAGTGACGTCCTCTTCGGGCCGGACAGCGGACGGGGCTGAGCGGGACCGTCCGCGCGGGGCCGAAGAATGCGATAAACGGCAAACGATGACAGAGTGGCTCCATGGTTGATAGGGCAGCAGGTCCCCTGTCGCTCCCCGAAGACTGGCCCGCCCGATCGGACATCAGCCTCTCCCTCAACCGCATGGGCACGTTCGATTGGGACCTCGACAGTGGGCTGATGCACATGGACAGGCCGGCCCTCGGGGTCTTCGACCTGCGCCCCGAGGAGTACGACGGCAGGCCCGACACGCTGGCGGCGCGCGTACCGGGGGACGAGGGGACCAGGCTCGACGCCCTCATCAGGCAGGCCGTCGACGACGGCAGCGACAACTACGGCGCCTACTTCAAGGTCAGGCGCCGCGACGGCTCGCTGCGCTGGAGCCACACGCAGGGCAGCCTGCGCAGGGACGACGAGGGCCGCCCGTACCGCATCATCGGCATTGTCAGGGACGCCGCCCAGGAGCTCGCGGACTCAGCGGCCCGCCTCGAACTCGACGCGGCACGCCGCGTGCGCACCAGCGTCGTCGAGGGCACCACGGCGGCGCTCGCCCACGCGAGGACCGTCCTGGACGTCATCAACGTCCTCAAGGAGTCGAGCGGCCTCGCGCACCTCGGCGCGAGCAGCGTGGTGATGGGCCTGGTGGAGTCCGGCCGCATCCACTTGGTCGCGGAGGGCCCCGAGGGATCCTTCGTGCCAGGCACCCGGGTCACGCGCATCGACGACCGCTATCCGATGAGCGACGCCGTGCGCACCCTCAGCCCGTGCTTCATCGACTCCGCCGAGGACTTCGCCGCCGGCTACCCGGAGCTCTGGCGGCACATAGGCGCGCTCGGCATCACCGCGGCCGCCTACCTGCCGCTGATCGCGCAGGGCAGGCCCATCGGGGCCATCGGCCTGCTGTACGGGGACAAGAGCGGGTTCAGCGGCGAGGACCGCAACCTGCTGGTCGCCCTCGGCAGCAGCATCGCGCAGAGCCTGCAGCGCGCCATGCTCTTCGAGCAGGAGCACGACCTGGCCGAAGGGCTCCAGCAGGCGATGCTGCCCCGGCGCATCCCCCAGGTGCCCGGCGCGCAGATCGCGGTGCGCTACCGCTCCGCGCGGCTCGGCCGGGACATCGGCGGCGACTGGTACGACGTGATCCCGCTGCCCGGGGGCAGGATCGGCGCGGTCATCGGCGACGTACAGGGCCACGACACACACGCCGCCGCCGTCATGGGCCAGCTGCGGATCGTGCTGCGTGCCTACGCCGCCGAGGGGCACGAACCCGCGACGGTGATGGCCCGTGCCTCGTCCTTCTTGCAGGAGCTCGACACCGACAGGTTCGCGACCTGCATCTACGCGGAGGCCGACCTCACCACGGGCGTGGTCCAGCTGGTGCGGGCGGGGCACGTCGACCCGATGCTGCGCGACACCGACGGCAGCTCGCGCAGGCTGCCGGTGCCCGGCGGCATGCCGCTCGGTCTCTCCGCACTCTTCGGGACGCTCGAGTACCCGGTCAAGACGCTGGAACTCGATCCGGGCCAGGCGCTCGTCATGTACACCGACGGCCTCGTGGAGCGGCCGGGAGCCGATCTCGACGACGGACTGCTCGAACTGGCGGAACTGGTACGCACCGGGCCGCACGACCTCCAGGCGCTCGCCGACCGGCTCTGCGCCGTCGTGGACGAGCGGGGCGGCGAGGACGACGTCGCCGTGCTGCTGCTGCGCCGCAGGGGCGCGTACGTGCCCCAGTCGGGCGGCCGGCTCCAGCAGCGTGTACCGCCCGGCGACCCGCAGGCGCTGCGCTCGGCACGGCAGATGATCCGCGCGGCCGTCGGGGCGTGGGGCGGACGCGAGCGCTCCGACGACATCGAGCTGGCGGCCGACGAGCTGATCACCAACGCCCTGGTGCACACCTCGGGGGACGCCGTCGTCGTGGTACGCGTCGTCACCGGCGCGCAGCGGCGGCTGCGTGTCGAGGTCGAGGACGGTTCGAGCGCGCTGCCCCGCAGGCGCGAGGCGGGCGGCTCCGGCGTCTCGGGGCGTGGCCTGGTGCTCGTGGGCTCGCTCGCCGAGTCCTGGGGCGTCGAGTCGAGGGGCAGCGGGAAGTGCGTGTGGTGCGAGTTCGTCGTGCCCCGGGGGAGCCACCACCTCAGGTGAGTCCTGATGCACCGGTGGGCACGGAGATGTTGACGCCGCCGTGAGGTGCGATCAGCATGCGACTGCGACCGCCGCGCCCAGGAGCTCTGACCGCCTGATGCCACTCCCCGACCTCGTCGACGCCCACCACCACTTCTGGGACCTCTCCGTGCGCGACCAGGCGTGGATCAACGGGCCCGCGATGGACCCCATCCGCCGCGACTTCGGCCCGGCCGACCTGGAGCCCGAGACGCGTGCCGCCGGCGTCACCGCCACGGTCCTCGTCCAGACGGTGCACGACGCGCGCGAGACGCCCGAGTTCCTCGCGCTGGCACAGGGCAGCCGGCTCGTCGCGGGCGTCGTCGGCTGGACCGACCTCACCCACCCTGCCGTCGCCGACCGCATCGCCGCGCTCACGGAGGCGCCCGGCGGCAACCGGCTCGTCGCCATCCGCCACCAGGTACAGGCCGAACCCGACCCCGAGTGGCTCCTGCGCCCCGATGTCAGGCGCGGCCTCGCGGCCGTCGCCGCCGCCGGTCTCGCCTACGACCTCGTGCTGGTCCCCCACCAGCTGCCGGCCGCGGCGCGAGCCGCCGCCCTGCTGCCCGGGCTGACCTTCGTGCTCGACCACCTCGGCAAGCCCCGGATCGCGGCCGGGCAGCGGGAGCCGTGGGCCCGGGACGTCGCCAGGCTCGCGGAGCACGCCAACACCGCCTGCAAGCTCTCCGGGCTCGTCACCGAGGCCGCCTGGGACGCGTGGAGTACCGGGGACCTGCGGCCGTACGCCGATACGGTCATCGAGGCGTTCGGTCCCGACCGCCTGATGTTCGGCTCCGACTGGCCGGTCTGCACACTGGCCGCCACGTACGGTGAGGTGCTGGACGCGGCACGCTCGCTGGTGGCGGGCCTCGGCGGAGCCGAGCGCGCGGCGGTCCTCGCCGGCACGGCCCGCCGCCTCTACGGGCTCGGCCCGGCCTGACGCGCCCGGCTAGGCGCGCTGCACGGGGCTCGTGTCGTCCAGCAGCCCCTGGCGTACGACATCGGGCAGCGGGCCCGCGCCCAGCAGCCCCTCGACCGTGCGGACGGTCAGCGACTGCCAGGTGACGGCCCTGCGCAGCATGGTGTGCTCGCCGCGCGCGACGAGGACGGCGCACGCCCGGGCGCCCGCCCGCCTGGCCCGCGCCGCGAACTCGACGCTCTCCCGCGGCTGCGTGGTCCGATCGCGCTCGCCGTGCAGCAGCACCGCCCGCCGCCCGGCGAGCTGGTGCACCGGCTCACCGGGCGGGCACCACGGAGCGAGCGCCACCACGCCCTCCACCAGGTCGTGGCCCCCGGCGGACAGTGCCGCCCTGCCGCCCATCGAGTGGCCCACCAGCACCACCGGCAGCCTGCCGAGCAGCAGCCCGAGCTCGTCCAGCGCGCGCAGCGTGTCGCGCGCCGCGTCCGCACGGGCCCCGTTCCAGCCGCGGCAGCGGTAGCGGACCCGCCCGACCACGACCCCGAGCCCCTCGGTCGCCCGCAGCAGGCCGCGTGTGACCGGCCGCATCCGGCCCGCGGCCACGTTCAGCCGGGGTGGCGGTCCCTCGCCCTCGGCGCTTCCGCCGTGCAGGACGAGGACCGCGGCGCGCGGCCGCGTCTCGGTCCTGTCGAGGACCAGCGCGGGCCGCACCGGGGCCCGCTCTCGTACCGATGCGTGCACGGTCTCTTCCTTCCGTGGTCCGCCGGGCGTTCACGCCCCACTTCCGGCACGCTGGAGACATGCCGGAAGTTCCCGAAGTCGAAGCGCTGCGCGCGTTCCTCGACGCGCATCTGGTGGGCAGGGAGATCGTGCGTGTCCTGCCTCTCACGGTCAATGTCCTCAAGACGTACGATCCGCCGCTGAACGCCTTTGAGGGAACAACCGTGACCGGTGTCGGCCGTCGTGGCAAATATCTCGACATCGCCGGGAGCCGGGCAGGCGGCCCGCCGCTGCACCTGGCCGTCCATCTCGCCCGGGCCGGCTGGCTCCGCTGGAAGGACTCCTTCCCCGAAACTCCGCCGCGACCCGGAAAGGGGCCGCTCGCGTTGCGCGTCGTCCTCGCTGACGGATCGGGGTTCGAACTGACCGAGCAGGGCACCACCAAGCGGCTCGCGGTCCACCTGGTACGCGAGCTCGCCGACGTCCCGGGCGTCGCGACCCTCGGGCCCGAGCCGCTCGACCCCTCCTTCGACCGCGCGGCGTTCGCCCTGCTGCTCGCGGGCGAGCGGCGCCGGATCAAAGGCGCGCTGCGGGACCAGCGCCTCATCGCCGGCATCGGCAACGCCTACAGCGACGAGATCCTGCACGCCGCGAAGATGTCGCCGTTCAAGCAGGTGCAGAACCTGTCGGACGAGGAAATCACCACCCTGTACGACACGATGAAGGCCGTCCTGACCGAGGCCGTGGAGCGCTCGCAGGGCGTGGCCGCGGGACGGCTCAAGGCGGAGAAGAAGAGCGGCCTGCGCGTGCACGGCAGGGCGGGCGAGAAGTGCCCGGTCTGCGGGGACACCATCAGGTCGGTCTCGTATCGCGACTCGTCGCTCCAGTACTGCCCGACGTGCCAGACGGGCGGCAAACCGCTCGCCGACCGCAGGCTCTCCCGGCTGCTCAAGTAGCGCGCGGCGGCGCTCCGCGGTCAGAACAGGTGCATCGACAGGTGACCGAGGGGAAGGCCGAGTTGCCACGCGGGCGTCCACACCTGCGGGCCCTCCTGCTCGGCGCGGCGCGGCGCCGTGAGCGACGGTGGCACCACGGCGTCCAGGTCGGGCGCGAGCAGCTCCGTCTCCTCCAGGCGGCGCCAGGCGGCGCAGGCCAGTTCGAGGTCCGCCGAGCCGGGCGCGCTGCCCGTCCCGCCCTCCGGGCCGATGGAGAGCGCCTCCAGCGCGCCGAGGCGCTCGCACACCCACGCGCGCCAAGCGGGCCCGTACTCCGTCAGTTCGCGCCACTGCGCGATCCTGTCCGCACTCAGGCCGTGCGACCGGCCCCCGGAAAGGAACACGGTGAGGGCGAGCGCGGCGTGACCCGCCCGGTACTCCAGCGTGGACGGCGGCATCAGGTCGCCGCCGCGCAGCAGTTCGTCCGCGATGTACTCCGCGTGCATCCACGCCATCGGCACCAGTAGGCCGCCATCGGGCCCTTCGGTACGTTCCTGACGCATGGTCCCCGCCTTCCTCGTTCCGGCCGCTGTGCGCGGCCCTGCTTCACGGAGCATTGAACCGGCGGCGGACGCTCCGCGTGGCCAGAAGCGGCGGATCGGAGGCCCCGGGAGCCGGGATTGTGACGCGCGCGCCCGGTGGGGTTCCAGGGGCGCCGCACGGTCGCCCGTTCGTCACTCTCCGTCAATGGTGTGACGCGATCGACACCGGACGCGCGGCGGTTACGGGACCACGGTCACCGGCCAGCGCCCCGCCTTGACGAGGCGCACCGCGACCGACCCGATGATCCTGTGCCCGGCCGACTCGGAGGCGCCGACGACGACGGCGTCCGCCGTCAGTTCCTCCGCCGCGGTGACCAGCCCGTTGAACGGGTCGCCGCGGAACGTGTGGAACTCCCAGCGCAGGTCCCATATCCCCTTGATGCGCTCGGAGTTCTTCCGCAACTCCTCGATCAGGCCCTCCGCGATCTCGCCCGTGGTGTCGGCGACGGGCGCGCCGAGCGCGGAGCCCGCCGGCAGCACCGGCTGGACGTAGACGATGGCGAGGAGCGCGTTCTGCCGGCGGGCGAGACCCGACGCGTACGCCGCCGCCCTGTAGGCGGACTGCGATCCGTCGACGCCCACGACGATCACCTTCGGACCGTCGGTACCGCGTTCGAACTGGGTGTGCTGCTGTTCGGGCTCCGTCACGGCAGGCAGGTTATACGGTTCCGCGCCACAGTCCAGGTCCCGCGGTGCCACTCGGAGCGGTAAGGCGCGGCCGCGCACGGCAAGGCTGCCTGCCCGCTGTCAAGCCGAGACTCCGCTGCGTAGCCAGATCAGGTGCTTGTCGCCCCCCGGCCGTGTTGGTGAGCGGTGCCGGGCTTCGGCCGTGCGAGCTATTAATCATGAAAAACGATCAAATGATTCATGGGCGCCGCCGTGTGCTGCGCCTCGGCGCGGGGCTCGGCGCCGCGGCCGCCACCGGTCTGGTCGCCGCCTGCCAGGCCGCCGCCCCAGAGCGCCACGCCGCCGCGAAGGCCACCGCGCCCGCCGCGGGACCGCAGGCCGCCGTCCAGCGCAACCCCGCCGCGTACCGGCTGCGGCCCATGACGGCGGGGGTGGCACCCGCGCGCGGGAAGGCGGCCCCGCCGGTGCGCGAGAAGCCGTTCTACGAACTGCCGGTCGCGGGCCGCGCCGTGGTGCTCACCTTCGACGACGGGCCCGAGCCCACGTACACGCCCGAGGTGCTCGACGCCCTCGCCGCGCACGACGTCAAAGCCATGTTCTTCGTCTGCGGCGAGATGGTGTCCTACTTCCCCGACCTGGTACGCCGGGCCGCGGACGAGGGCCACCTCATCGGCAACCACACCTGGAGCCACCCGGCGCTGCCGAGGATGTCCATGGACAAGATCAAGGACGAGATGGGGCGCACCAGCGACATCGTCGAGAAGACCACGGGGGTCGCGCCGAGCTGGTTCCGTGCCCCGTACGGGTGGTGGGACAAGAGGACCTTCACCTACGGCGCGCACCTCGGCATGGAGCCGCTCGCCTGGTACGTGGACACCATGGACTGGTCCGAGCCGGGCACGGACAAGATCGTGAAAACGGTGCTCGACGGCCTCGGGACCGGCCGGGTGATCCTCCACCACGACGGCGGCGGCGTGCGCAAGCAGACCGTCGCCGCCCTCCACCGCTACCTGCCGCAACTGGCCTCCCACGGCTACACGACCTCGCTGCCCCGCCCCTGACACCCCTCGGGCCGGCCCGTGGGCGCACGGGCCGGCCCGAGGGCAGCACTGTCAGGTGTCGCGGTCAGCTCTTCTTCGCTCCGTGCGTGGCGACCAGCCGCGCGAAGACCACCACGTTGCCCTGGTAGCCGGTCGCCTTGGTGTAGCCGCCCCCGCAGGTCAGCACGCGCAGTTCCGGGTACCCCGTGTCCGCGTAGACCCGTACGCCCGGGAAGTTCTTCTTCGAGAACACCTCGATGTCGTAGATCTCGAACACGGCGACCCGGCCGTCGAACCGCACGGCGTCGATGTGCTCGCCGCGCTTGAGGGCGCCGAGACCGTAGAAGACGGCGGGTCCGGTCTCGTTGTCGACGTGGCCCACGACCACCGCGGTCCCCGACTGGCCGGGGGAGACCCCGTTCTGGTACCAGCCGGCCATGTTGCGGTCGGACGGCGGCGGCGCCTCGATCCAGCCGTCCTTGTCGAGACCGACGTCCATCACGGGGGTGTCGACCTTGATCTCCGGGATCCGCACCCGCGCGAGGGGCGCGTAGGGCAGCGGCTTGACGGGAGTCGCGGGCAGCGCGTCGGCGGCCGGGTCGCGGTGCAGAGCGTCCAGCGACGCCGCGGCCGCCGGCTGCGGCGGACCGGACGGCGTGTCCACGCCGTTGCGCATCAGCGCGACGCCCGTGAGCATGACGAGCGCGAGAGCCCCCCAGGGTGAGCGTCTCCTCTTCTCCTGGCCCAGGTGATCCCGGCGCATGAGTCTCCCTTCGTGGGCAGCGGCCTGTAGGCAACGTAAGGGCGCGCCGCCGCGACGGCGATCACTGGCGGGCGAACGGGTGGCGTGCCGGGCCGCTACGACCCGTCGGAGTACTGGCCGGGCAAAACTTCTGACGCCGCAAAACCCATGGTGACCTGCTGCTTCACCGCCAGATCCGGCTTCCTGACGGCGTGTCGGGCGCTTCGGTGCGCCGAGGCCGAAATGCACCCTTTCAACCCTGAGGTGAGGGTTCGTCATGGAGGGCGTCCTCGTCGATCATGCCGGAGCGCCGCTTCGGAGCGCCTTCCGTGGAGGTTCAACGATGCGTGTTTCACGCGTTCTCGCGGTGACCGCGGGCGCCTGTGCCGCGATGGCGTTCTCCGCACCGCTGGCCAGTGCCAACAGCGGTCCGGTCAATGTCCAGGTCACCCCGTACCGGGTGCACCAGGGCGGCACGCTCCGGGTCACCGTGGACGGCTGCGGCCACGGCGGCACGGTGACGTCCAACGCCTTCCGGTCCACCCGGCTCTCGGTGAACTCGTCGGGGCATTCGAGTGCCACGGCGCGGGTCTACGACAGGGCCACGCCCGGCAAGTACAACCTGGCCGTCAAGTGCAGCGACAACCAGAGGCTGGCCACGAAGGAGTTCACCGTGGTCTCCGGGCGCGGCGCGCTCGGCGGCCTCGGCGGTTCCGTCGGCCCGAGCTCGACCGAGATGACCGTCGGCGCCGGGCTGGTGGCCAGTGCGGCGATCGGCGGGTCGATCTTCGTCCTCCGCCGCCGCCGCGCTCTCGGGGAATTCTGATCACAGCCCCGGCTCCGCCGCCTTGTCGTGGCAGCGGAGCCGGGGCTGTCGCGGGTCAGTGCCCGCGGCTCGCGGTGCGCCTGCGGGCCGCGTACACGGTCCCGCTCGCGGCGATCAGGACGAGCGCGGCACCCGCCGCGATCTCCGGCGTGCCGGAGCCGATGGAGCCGCCGAGGCCGCCACGCACCCCGGAGGGCACGATCGGGGTCGGCGTCGGTGCCGGCCCGGCACCCGCGATGGTCAGGCTCGTGGTGCCCGACCTGCCGTCACAGGTGAAGGTCACCCGGTACGTCGCACCGCGCCTGGCGTCCCGGTCGACCGTGGCGTGGGCGGTGCCGCCCCTCGGAATCCTGGTCCTGTCGAAGACCGCGGAAGAGGCGTAGGCGGTGTGGTCGCAGTCGCTGACGGACAGCGTGACCCGGCCGCCGGCCGCGATCGTCGAGGGGGTCACGGAGAAGCCGAAGGGCGTGATGTTGCCGCCTTCGGTCGCCGCTGAGGCGACCGGGGCGGTCAGGGAGATGGCGGCCACCGTCAGCAGGGCGGCGGATGCGGCACGTATCGTGCGCATGGGGCGGTCCTCCGAGTCCCGAGGGGCAGCCGCGGAACCGGTTTCCGCTGGTCATGGGAGATGCACCTCGACGTACACGACGCTAGGAGCGCCGTACCACGGCCGCGATCGCTGACGGACGAATGGGGCACGCGTGTCCCCCGGGCGGCGGACACGCGTGTCGTGGACGTCAGGATCCGATGCCCGGGAACAGGTCGAGGAACGGACCCGATGTCGCCGAGATGCCCCGGCCGTAGGGTGCGTCGAAGTCCCAGATCAGGAACAGCAGGAACGCGATCAGAACGCTGAAGAGCCCCGCGAGGAGCAGCTCCCTGAAAGTGCGTCTGATCTGGAGCAGGAAGATCAGCCCCACCGTGACCACCGCCCCGGCGATCAGGCCGAACCAGACGACGCCCGGCATGGTGGCGCCCGCGTTCTGGCCGCGCGCGCCCCTGGCGTCGTCGGCCGCCGCGATGTCGTCCATCAGCGGCTGGTAGACCTGCCCCTCCAGGTCGGTGCGCGGCGCGTACGAGGCCGCGTCCGTGCGCAGCTTGTCGAACAGCCGGGTGCCGCGTGGGCTGAGCGCCTCGTGCTCCGCCATGTGCGGCCATTCCTTGTGCACCACGTAACCGACGTACGCGTCCACGTCGCCCCTGATCTTCGCCCGGACCGCCGGCGGGTAGACCTGCACCCGCTCGCTGATCTCGTGCAGGGTCTGCGCCTCCTGGCGCACCGTGTCCTGGGCGGCGCTGCGCGCCTCCCAGACTCCCGCGATCGCGAGCCCCAGCACGATCGCGTAGATCACGCCGATCATCATCACCATGTAGTCGAGGACGTCGGGCGTCTGGGTGGGGTCGTCGTCGTCGCCCACCCGCCGCCTCACCCAGCGGTGGTTGACGACGACGATGGAGAGGACGACCGCGCAGGCGGCGGCCATCGCGATGCTCAGAACGAGCCATTCCGTCATGGAGTCTCCGGGTTCAGCGGGATCGGGGGCGCAGCACGGCGACGGCGAGAACCGCCGGCGCGGTGATCAGGAGCATCAGCAGCACCGGCGAGGTGTGGCGCGCGGGCTCCTTGCGCACGGTCTTGTGGTAATCCGGCAGCGCCACGGCCGACGGGGCGGGCCTGGGGCTCGCACGGCTCGGCTTCGGCTTCGGCTTCGGTTTGGGTTTCGGTTTGGGCGGTGGCGCCGGGGGCGGCGGTGGAGCGTGCGTCACCGGTGGGGGCGGCGGCCTGCGGACGGCGGGCATCGGCGGCGGGGCATGCCGCACGGGTGGCTTCGGCGTCGCCTTCGGCGGCGGGGGAGTGGGCGGTGGCTCGGGCGTGCGGGACGGCGTCGGGGTCGGCGTGGGCGTGGGGGTCGGCGTGGGCGTCGGTTCGGGCGGCGGGCAGGGGCGGCAGTGGTGGCCGCCGGCCACCGCGACCGCCCACACCCCGTCGGGCCCCGTCGAGGCGTAGGCGCAGCTGTCCGCCGCGGCGGGCGTGGGCAGTGCCGCGGCGGACAAGCACACGAGGGCGCAGGCGGCCAACAGCCGTCCTGCGTGGGATCCGTACACGGCGGAGAGCCTGGTCCGCGCGCAGGGCCGCCACTCCGAAAGTCAGAGGAATCCCCCGAATAGGGGGAACTCGCCGGCCTCGATTCGAAGAACGAGCGATTTCATTCGTCACCCGATCCGGCACACACGGCAACGCGCTTGTATGCTCCCTGAGTTAGCGGAGCACGAAGCGGAGTGCCGAACAGCGGGGCCCGGCTGTGCCGGTGGCGCGCGGTTGCGCGCATACGGTCACTTCCGGACGGCCGAGAGTCACGGGAGGCGCGAGGGGAAGGCACATGCCGGTGGTGTGTGACCAAGAACGGGGCGCGGATTGCCGTTCGGGCTCGCTCTCCTGGCATCCGATCAGTAGCCTCGGCTCGAACACCGGGCCGGGCGAGAGGCCATGACCCGTGGCGGACACTCGTTGGAGACCTGGATGGAACGTCCCGCGTGGGCCCCGCAGGGCATCGACATACCGATGCCGGGCGTTTCCCGCATGTACGGCAACGACCTGGGCGGTTCGGACAACTTCGAGGCCGGCGCGGGGCGCACCGCGTGAGCGTCCCCCCGCCCGCGCCGGGCACCCACGACGAGGAAGCGCTCGAGGACAGGCTCCGGCGGTTCGCCACGATCTGGAGCCGCGCGGTCTTCCCGGCGTCCGCCACGTCGCTGACGCGCCCGGAGCTCGAAGAACACCTGCTGCCGCTGGCCAGGCAGATGCGGGAGGCGCTGCACGCCCGCCCGTTCGACACCGCCCCGGCCCACAGGACCGGCGCCGCACTCGTGGCCGCCCACTGCACCGACCCCGAGGCACTGGCCCGCACCCTCGGCGTCATCGACTCGTACCTCGTCCTCTACTGCGGCGGTGGCGACCTCGGGGGCGAGGAGAACAGGGCCAGGTGCGCCCGGCTCCAGCACGCACTCGCGGGCGGCTTCGCGCAGGCCCTGCGCGAGCGGACGCTCTCGGAGCAGGAGGCCATCGCACGGTCCGCGCTCACGGCGCGCTCCGACGCGGAGGAGGCGCTGCGCGCCACCGAGGCGCGGTTCCTCGCGGTCTTCGAGGGCGCGGCCATCGGCATCGGCATCGCCGACCTCGAAGGCAACATCCTGGAGGTCAACGACCGGCTCACCACGATGTTCGGCGGCCTCGAACACCACGTGCGCAGCCGCAGCGTGACCGAGTGGGTGCACCCGGAGGACAAGCCGCAGGTCTGGCGGATGCACGGAGAGCTGGTGCGCGGCGAGCGCGAGCACTTCAGCATCGAGAAGCCCTTCTACCGGGGCGACGGCACCGTCCTGTGGACGAACCTCACCGTCTCCCTGCTGCGGGACGCCGGGGGCGCGCCGCAGTACCAGCTGGTGCTGATCGAGGACACCACGGAGCGCCGCCTGCTCAACCTGCGACTGCGCTACGAGGCGACGCACGACGCGCTCACCGGGCTGCCCAACAGGACTCTCTTCTTCGAGCGCCTGGACAAGACGCTCGCGGCGGGTGACGGCGCCCGTTTCGGCCTGTGCTATCTGGACCTGGACGGCTTCAAGGCCATCAACGACAGCCTCGGCCACTCGTCGGGCGACCGGCTGCTCGTCGAGGTGGCCGACCGGCTGCAGAGCTGCGCCACCGGGCCCGGCGAGATGGTGGCACGGCTCGGCGGCGACGAGTTCGTCGCACTGACCACGGGTGCCGCCCTGACCACGGGGCAGGACACCGGGGAGGAAGCCCTGGAACTGGCCACCCGCATGCTGAACGCGCTCGGGTCCCCCGTCCGTCTCGACGGCCGGGAGTTCACCGTGCGGGGCAGCATCGGCATCGTGGAGGGCGTCGCCGCCGAACACACCGCGGCCGAGGTGCTGCGCAGCGCCGACATCACCATGTACCGGGCGAAGGCCGCGGGCGGCAACCGCTACGAGACGGCCGACCCCGAGTCGGACGAGCGCGCCATCACCCGGCACGGCCTGACGACGGCGCTGCCCGCCGCGCTCGAACGGGACGAGTTCTTCGTCGAGTACCAGCCACTCGTCCACCTCGGCGACGCCTCGGTGCACGGCGCCGAGGCCCTCGTGCGCTGGAACCACCCGCAGCACGGGATACTCGGACCCGACCGGTTCATCGCGCTGGCGGAGCGCACGGGGCTGATCGTGCCGCTCGGGCGCTGGGTCCTCGAACAGTCCGCGCGCCAGGCGAAGCAGTGGCTCGACGACCGCCCGCCGGGCGAGCGCGACCGTCCGCTGCGCGTCAACGTGAACCTGTCGCCCGCCCAGCTGCACCACCCGGCACTCGTGTCCGACACCGTCGACGTGCTGGACCGGGTCGGCCTGCCGCCGGGCGCCCTGTGCCTCGAAGTGACCGAGTCGGCGCTGATCGGCGCGGACGAGGACCTGCTCAAACCGCTGCGTCAGCTCGCCGAGATGGGCGTGCACATCGCACTCGACGACTTCGGCACCGGCTACTCCAACCTCGCCAACCTGCGCAGGCTGCCCGTCGGCGTGCTGAAGCTGGATCGTTCCTTCACCCAGGGCATGCAGCAGCACCCCGCGGACCCGGTGGACCTGAAGATCGTCGAGGGGATCGTCTCCCTCGCGCACAGCCTGGACCTGACGGTCACCGTGGAAGGCGTGGAGACCGGCGCCCAGGCCGACCATCTGCGCCGGCTCGGCTGCGACACCGCGCAGGGCTGGTACTACGCCCGCCCGGGCCCGCCGGAGCGCCTGCGCGAGCTGTCGCTGACGGACGCCGTGTAAGCGCTCTCAGCCGGGTCCGGCGGCCCGCTCGGACAGCCGGACCCCGTGGTCCGGGATGCGGCCCCGGGCGCGGGTGGCGCGGCGGTACCGATCCGGGCCGCGGCGCGGAGCCCGTATCCTCCCGCGCGACCGCGGGTGCCGGGGAGGGTCGCGCGGGGGCGGCCCCACACGGTCCGGGAGACGGGCACGGCGCGGGTGGCGCGGGATCGCGACGGCGGTCTGTGCCGGTCCGGCCGCGCCGCGGAGCCCGTATCTCCGGCGCGACAGCCGGTGGGATCGCGACGGCGGTCTGTGCCGGTCCGGGGCGCGGAGCCCGTATGCCTCGCGCGACCGCGAGGGTCGGCCCCACACGGTCCGGGATGCGCCCCGGGCGCGGGTGGCGCGTTGCCGCCGTGGCGGCGAGGGAGCAAGAAGGCGGTCGGTGCCGGTCCGGGCCGGGCCGCGGAGCCCGTATGCCCGGCTCAGTGCCCGTCGCCGGCCGGCGACGGGCGGGAGGCGAGCAGCAGTCGCTGGAGCTCGCGCGCCGCGCGCGGAGGTGCCACGTCGCTGCGGTGCGCCAGCGCGATCGTCCTGCGCAGCCCCGGCGGCGCCAGCGCCGTGACGCGCAGGTCGCGGCCCGCCCGCTCCGCGACCATGCTCGGCACGACGGCGACGCCGAGACCCGCCCGCACGAAGCCGAGCACCGCGTCCATCTCGCCGCCCTCCACGATGAACGACGGCTCGAACCCCTCGGCGTGGCACGCGGCGACCGTCAGCTCGCGCAGGTCGTAGCCGTGGCGGAACATCACGAGCGGCTCACCCTGCAGGTCCGCGATGCGCACCGGCCGCCGGGGCGCGGGGCCCGCGGCAGACGACACCACGACCAGGTCCTCCTGGAGCAGCTCGACCGTGGTCAGCGCGGGCGAGGGCGTCGGCAGCGGCAGGACCACCAGCGCCAGGTCAAGCCCGCCGCGCGCCAGCTCGCGCACCAGGTCGTGCGAGCCGCTCTCCTCGATGCGCAGCTCGATGCCCGGATGCAGGTCGTGGAAGGCGCGCAGCACGTCGGGCAGCAGGCCGGTGCACAGGCTCGGCGTGGCGCCCAGCCTGATCCGGCCGCGCCGCAGCTGCACCAGCTCCTGCACCTCCTGGCGCGCGGTGTCCGCGTCCGCCAGGATGCGCCGGGCCAGCGGCAGCAGCGCCTCACCCGCCTCGGTCAGCGCCACGTTGCCGCGAGCCCTGCTGAACAACGTGGCCCCCAGCTCGTGTTCGAGCGCACGGATCTGCTGGGACAGCGAGGGCTGCGACACGTGGACGTGCTCCGCGGCGCGCGTGAAGTGGCGCGTCTCGGCGACGGCGACGAAGTAGTGGAGCTGATGGAACTGCACCCGCTCATGATAGGCGCAGTCTATGGACATGAGCCAGACCATGTCTTGGACCTCTGGTGGGTCGCGGCCTTACGTTCACCCCATGGCTCTGGCTACGCGCACGGACAAGCGGCCTTCCCTGCCCAGAACGGTCTGGGACTCCACGGTCGGCAAGAAGACGGTGATGGCCGTCAGCGGCCTGCTCATGCTGGCCTACCTCGTGGCCCACATGTACGGGAACCTGAAGATCTTCTTCGGCCCCGGCACGTTCGACGGCTACGCGCACTGGCTGCGCGTCATGGGCGAGCCGCTCCTCCACTACGCGTGGGCGCTGTGGATCATCCGCGTCGTGCTGGCCGCGGCGGTCGTCGCGCACGCCGTCACCGCCTACCAGCTCAGCCGCCGCGACCGCGCCGCACGCCCCACCAAGTACGTGCACAGGAAGGCGCGCACCAGCTACGCGACCCGCACCATGCGCTGGGGCGGTGTGATCCTCGGCCTGTTCATCGTCTGGCACATCCTGGACCTCACCACCGGCACCGTGCAGCCGGGGTTCGTGCCCGGCCACCCGTACGCCAACGTCGTCGCGGCTTTCCACGAGTGGTGGAACGACGTCGTCTACATCGTCGCGATGCTCGCGCTCGGCCTCCACATCCAGCACGGCTTCTGGAGCGCGGCACAGACCCTCGGCGCGGGCAGCAAGGCCCGCGACCGCACCTTCAAGACCCTCGCGAACCTGCTGGCGCTCGTGCTGACGCTGGGATTCGTCGCCGTACCCGTCGCCGTCATGACCGGACTGGTGAGCTGACATGAACGAATACACCCGATACACCGCGGGCGAGCCCGTGGTGGACACCAAGGCCCCCGCCGGGCCCGTCGAGGAGCGCTGGAGCCGGCGTCGTTTCGAGGCCAAGCTCGTCAACCCCGCTAACCGCAGGGGGCGCACCGTCATCGTCGTCGGAACCGGCCTCGCCGGCGGCGCCGCCGGCGCCACGCTCGCCGAACAGGGCTACCACGTGGTGCAGTTCTGCTACCAGGACTCGCCGCGCCGCGCCCACTCCATCGCCGCGCAGGGCGGCATCAACGCGGCGAAGAACTACCGCAACGACGGCGACTCGATTTACCGCCTGTTCTACGACACCGTCAAGGGCGGCGACTTCCGCTCCCGCGAGTCCAACGTGCACCGCCTCGCCGAGGTGTCCGTCGAGATCATCGACCAGTGCGTCGCGCAGGGCGTGCCGTTCGCCCGCGAGTACGGCGGCCTGCTCGACACCCGCTCCTTCGGCGGTGTCCAGGTCTCCCGCACCTTCTACGCGCGCGGCCAGACGGGGCAGCAACTCCTGCTCGGCGCCTACCAGGCGCTCTCCCGCCAGATCGCGGCGGGCAACGTCGAGATGCACCCGCGCACCGAGATGCTCGACCTGATCGTCGCCGACGGCCGGGCCCGCGGCATCGTCGCCCGCGACCTGATCACCGGCGAGATCTCCACCTACTTCGCGGACGCCGTCGTGCTCGCCTCCGGCGGCTACGGCAACGTCTTCTACCTGTCGACCAACGCGAAGAACAGCAACGCGACCGCCGCCTGGCGCGCGCACCGCCGCGGCGCGTACTTCGCGAACCCCTGCTACACGCAGATCCACCCCACCTGCATCCCGCGCTCCGGCGACCACCAGTCGAAGCTGACGCTGATGAGCGAGTCGCTGCGCAACGACGGCCGCATCTGGGTCCCCAAGCAGCGTGGCGACGACCGGCCGCCGAACGAGATCCCCGAGGACGAGCGCGACTACTACCTGGAGCGCATCTACCCGTCCTACGGCAACCTCGTCCCGCGCGACATCGCCTCCCGCGCCGCGAAGAACGCCTGCGACGAGGGCCGCGGCGTCGGCCCGGGCGGCCAGGGCGTCTACCTGGACTTCGCCGACGCCATCCGGCGGATGGGCCGGGGCGCCGTGGAGGAGAAGTACGGCAACCTCTTCGAGATGTACGAGCGCATCACCGCGGAGAACCCCTACGAGGTCCCGATGCGCATCTACCCGGCGATCCACTACACGATGGGCGGGCTGTGGGTCGACTACGACCTCCAGACCACCGTGCCCGGCCTGTTCGCCATCGGCGAGGCCAACTTCTCCGACCACGGCGCCAACCGGCTCGGCGCGTCCGCGCTGATGCAGGGTCTGGCCGACGGCTACTTCGTCCTGCCGCCCTCGCTCGGCGACTACCTGGCGCGCAACCCGGGCCTCGCGCCGCTGGACGACGACCACCCCGCGGTCGCCGAGGCCGTCGCCGAGACCGAGGACCGGCTCCGGCTGCTGCTGTCCGTCGACGGCGACCGCACCCCCGACTCCTTCCACAAGGAGATCGGCGAACTGCTGTGGGAGCTGTGCGGCATGGCGCGCACCGACGAGGGGCTGCGCAAAGCCCTCGACCGCATCCCCCAGATCCGCGAGGAGTTCTGGCGCCGGATCAAGGTCCCCGGCACCGGCGACGAGCTCAACCAGGCCCTGGAGAAGGCCAACCGCGTCGTCGACTACCTGGAACTCGCAGAACTGCTCTGCCTCGACGCGCTGCACCGCACGGAGTCGTGCGGATGCCACTTCCGCGAGGAGTCCCAGACCGGCACGGGCGAGGCCGCACGCAAGGACGAGGAGTTCAGCTACGCCGCGGCCTGGGAGTTCACCGGCACCGGCACGGCACCCGTCCTGCACAGGGAAGACCTCGCCTTCGAATACGTCCACCCCACCCAGCGGAGCTACGCATGAGGCTCACCCTGCGCATCTGGCGGCAGGCGAACGCCGGCGCCGACGGCGCCATGGCAACCTACGAGATCGACGGCATCACCGAGGACATGTCCTTCCTCGAGATGCTCGACGCGCTCAACGAGAAGCTCATCCTGGCGGGCGACACCCCCGTCGCCTTCGACCACGACTGCCGCGAGGGCATCTGCGGTGCCTGCGGCGTCGTCATCAACGGCGACGCGCACGGCCCCGAGCGCACCACCACCTGCCAACTGCACATGCGGCACTTCGACGACGGCGACACCATCGACGTCGAGCCGTGGCGCGCCGGGGCGTTCCCCGTCGTCAAGGACCTCGTCGTGGACCGCTCGGCGTTCGACCGGATCATCGGCTCGGGCGGCTACGTCACCGCGCCGACCGGCGCGGCGCCCGAGGCGCACGCGACGGCGGTGCCCAAGCCGGCCGCGGACTCCGCCTTCGAGCACGCCGAGTGCATCGGCTGCGGCGCCTGCGTCGCGGCGTGCCCCAACGGCGCGGCCATGCTGTTCACGTCGGCGAAGGTCAACCACCTGAACGTGCTGCCGCAGGGGGCCCCGGAGCGCGAGACCCGCGTGCTCGACATGGTGGCGCGGATGGACGAGGAGGGGTTCGGCGGCTGCACCCTGGCAGGCGAGTGTGCGACGGCCTGCCCCAAGGGCATCCCCCTGACGTCCATCACCTCGATGAACAGGGAGTGGCTGAGGGCCACCCGCAAGGCCGGCCGCTGAGCGGGACCGCCGCGGCGCGCCACCCGTTCGGAGCAGTCGCGCGTGAGCGGCGCGCCGGCCGGCCGCGCCGCCGGTCGGACGCCGCCCGGTACCCCCTAACGGGCGGTTCGGTGCACCGGACGGCCCTGTCCGCTTCGCTCCTCGCGCGATCATGACTTCCACTGGAGGTCAGACGGCCCCACTCGGGTGAGCCGTGCCCGCCTTCATGGCGGCTTCCGAAGGAGTCCGGATGAAGAAAACCGCTGTGAGAGCTGCCGCCATGGTGGCGGCCGCTCTCTTCGCGTCGACGGCGACCGCCTGTTCGAGCAGCGGCTCGTCCTCGCACCACAAGGGGGACACGGCCGAGCACGTCAAGGCCGCGGCCGACAGCGCCTCCCCGTCGTCGTCCATGTCCGCCGGCATGAAGGACGCCGCGGCGACCATCATGACGAGCAAGGTGCCGGGACTCGGCGAGATCCTCGTGGACGGCAAGGGCCACACGCTCTACATGTTCGCCAAGGACACGACGGACAAGTCGATGTGCACGGGCTCGTGCGCCAAGGCGTGGCCGCCGGCCATCGTGACGGCCACGCCGAAGGCCGGGACCATGTCCGCCTCGCCGACCATGTCCGAGACGATGTCGCCCACCGCGTCGGCTTCGGCGTCGAAGCCGGCCTCGCCGAGCCCGTCGTCGTCCGGCATGGTCAAGGAGTCGCTGCTCGGCACGGTCAAGCGCAGCGACGGCACGCTCCAGGCCACCTACGACAAGCACCCGCTCTACTACTTCGCCGAGGACAAGAAGGCGGGCGACGCGCTCGGCCAGGGGTCGACGGCCTTCGGCGCGAAGTGGTACGTGCTGGACGCCCAGGGCCAGCGCGTCACGGCGATGCCGACGAACAGCGCGAGCCCGAGCAGCACCGGCAGCCCCACCTCGACCGCGTCGCCGACGAGCGGCAGCAGCGGCAGCCAGTACTGACGCCGCCCGTGGGCCCCTCGGGGCCCACGCCTGTGCCGGGGCCCCCGGACGCGACCGGCGTCCGGGGGCCCCGCGGCATGTCGCACGGCCGCCACGATGTCAACACAGCATTGACATGCGGGCTTCTGAAGGCCCGTTCGGGGGCGCATCCGGGCATCGCCGCCCGCGGCCGGCGACGGACGGCGGGGGACGCGCGCCCCGGCACGCTTCCGTGCCCTCTGCCTGTCTCACCGCATGGACGTGATCTGCGTCATGGCGAGCTGCTGCGCTGACCTGCCGTTTCGACCAGTGCGTCCCGGATGGGCGGGATGCGCGTGACGGCCGTGACGGCCGGGCATCCGTTCGAGCTATCTACACGACATATGGAAGTCATATGGAGGAGATAGATTACTTGCATCAACCAACGTTCCGCGTTCGCGCGCGCCGCGGGTGGCACGCGTTCGCGCACGCGAAGGAGTCAGGACATTGTGGGTATGAGCCGAACAACCGCAGCACAGCCGTCGCGGACCGGCCCCGGCGAGCGCTACAAGTGGATCGCGCTGTCGAACACCACGCTCGGCGTGCTGATGGTGATGATCAACCAGTCGATCGTGCTGATCGCGCTCCCCGACATCTTCCGCGGAATCGACCTGAACCCGCTCGACCCCGGGAACACCAGCTACCTGCTGTGGATGCTGATGGGTTTCATGGTGGTAACGGCCGTCCTGGTGGTGACGTTCGGCAGGCTGGGTGACATGTTCGGCCGCGTCCGCATGTACAACATGGGCTTCGCGGCCTTCACCATATGTTCGATCGCGCTCTCGCTCACGTACTTCAACGGCAGCGCGGGCGCCCTGTGGCTGATCGGCTGGCGCATCGCGCAGGGCATCGGCGGCGCGCTGCTGTTCGCCAACTCGACGGCGATCCTCACCGACGCCTTCCCCACGCGCCAGCGCGGCACGGCGCTCGGCATCAACTCGATCGCCGCCATCGCGGGATCCTTCATCGGCCTGATCCTCGGCGGTGTGCTCGCGCCGGTCAACTGGAAGCTGATCTTCCTGGTGTCCGTGCCGTTCGGCATCTTCGGCACCGTGTGGGCATACCTCAAGCTGCACGACACCGGCGTGCGGGTGCACGCCAAGATGGACTGGTGGGGCAACATCACCTTCGGCATCGGCCTGATCGCCGTGCTGGTGGGCATCACCTACGGCATCCAGCCCTACGGTTCCTCCACGATGGGCTGGGGCAACCCGATGGTGCTGGCCGCTCTCATCGGCGGTGTAGTTGTCTTGGGCATCTTTGTGTGGATCGAGCGCACCGTCGAGCAGCCGCTGTTCCGGCTCTCGCTCTTTCGGCTGCGCGCCTTCACCGCGGGCAACATCGGCAGCCTGATGATGGCCCTCGGACGCGGTGGCCTGCAGTTCATGCTGATCATGTGGCTCCAGGGGATCTGGCTGCCGCTGCACGGTTACAGCTTCGAGAAGACACCACTGTGGGCCGGCATCTACATGATCCCGCTGACCGTGGGCTTCCTGCTGTCCGCGCCGCTGTCCGGCTGGCTCTCCGACCGGTTCGGGGCCCGCATGTTCACCGTCGGCGGTGCCGTCGTCACCGGGGGCGGTTTCGTCGCGCTGATGGTGCTGCCGACGAACTTCAACTACTGGCTCTTCGCCGTGCTGCTGTTCGTCAACGGCCTCGGCTCCGGCCTCTTCGCGTCCCCCAACAGGGCCGAGATCATGAACTCGCTGCCCGCCGACGCGCGCGGCGTCGGCGCGGGCATGGGCGCGACGTTCCAGAACTCCGCCTCCGTGCTGTCCATCGGCATCTTCTTCAGCCTGATGATCGCCGGCCTCTCGCACACGCTGCCGAGCGCCATGCACTCGGGCCTCGTCCACCAGGGCGTGCCGGAGAACGTGGCCTCCGGTGTCTCGCAGCTGCCGCCCATCGCGGTGCTGTTCGCCGCTTTCCTCGGCTACAACCCGTTCCAGCAGTTGCTCGGCGACCAGCTGAAGAACCTGCCCGATCACGGCGCGTCCATCACCAGCAAGCAGTTCTTCCCCGACCTGATCTCCGGCCCCTTCCACTCGGGCCTCGTCGTCGCGTTCTGGTTCGCGATCGCCGCCTGCGCCGTCGCGGTGGTCTCCTCCCTGCTGACGGGCAGGCTCGGCCGCGCACACGGCGTCGTCCCGCCCGAGCCGCTCGGTGAGGAGCTGGCCGCCGTCTCGGGCGAGGCCGGGCTCGCCATGACCGAACTCGTCGTCCCGGAGGGCGAGAGCGTCAGCGGCGAGGCGGCGGGCGCCCGCAAGAATCCGGTCGATTGATCCTCGGGCCGTTCACGGCACCCGGCATGCGCGAGGTGCGCGTGCCGGGTGCACGGGTGACGCCCCTGACGTCGAAGCCGCCGGAACCCTGCCGTCCACCGTCGATTTTCTGACGTTTCCGTGACCCCGCCAAGGGCACTCTTGTGCGAGCGGAAACGAGTGGCCTTAGGTTGGACCGGAGCGCTTGGCCCCGACCGGGCCGGCGCCACTTCGGCCTCGACAGGAGGACCCGGCCATGTCACCCGACGACGTCGCAGGTGGGCGCGGTGCGCTCACCGAGGAGGAAGCGGAAGCGCTGCTCGACGGCATCTGCTTCAAGACGGGCCCGCCCCGCACCGTGGGGGTAGAACTGGAATGGCTCGTTCACGACCGTCACGACCCCGAACGACCGGTACCGGCCCACCGCCGCGCAACCGCGTTCGAGCAGCTGCGGGCAGTACCGCTCGCTTCCGCACTCACCTTCGAACCCGGCGGCCAGCTGGAGCTCAGCTCGCCGCCCGCCGCGTCCCTGACGGAATGCATATCCACCGTCGGCGCGGACCTCCACGCCGTACGCGCACATCTGCGCGATGCCGGCCTCGCGCTCGCAGGATACGGCCAGGACCCCTGGCACCATCCCGACCGCATCCTCCACGCTCCCCGCTACGACGCGATGGAGGCGTACTTCGACAGATCCGGCACCACGGGCCGCGACATGATGCGCACCACCGCCTCCGTGCAGATCTGCCTCGACGCGGGCCACGAGGAGCCCGGGCCGCTCGGCCACGGGCGCCGCTGGCACCTCGCCCACCTGCTGGGCGCCGTCCTCGTCGCCGCGTTCGCGAACTCGCCGATGCGGCGCGGCCGCGCCACCGGCTGGCGCTCCACCCGCCAGGCAGTGTGGACGAAACTCGACCCCGGGCGCACCACCGCCCCCGCGGGCGGCCGCGACCCCCGCGTCGCCTGGACGGCCTACGCCCTGGACGCGCCCGTCATGTGCGTCAGGGCGCCCGACGGCCCCTGGGACGTGCCGGAAGGGCTGACCTTCCGCGACTGGATCAGGCGCGGACTGCCGCGCCCACCGGACAGGTCCGACCTCGAATACCACATCACCACGCTGTTCCCGCCGGTCAGGCCGCGCGGCCACCTGGAGCTGCGGATGATCGACGCCCAGCCGGGCGACAACGGCTGGATCGTGCCCCTCGCCGTGACCACGGCGCTGTTCGACGACCCGGAGGCGGCGGAGACCGTCTACCGCGCCGTCAAGCCGCTCGCCGAGACGGCCGGGCCGCTGCCCCCGCCCGGCAACCTCCTCTGGCTGAACGCCGCGCGCCACGGCATGGCAGACCCGGAACTGCGCACGACGGCCGCCGCCTGCTTCACGACCGCCCTTGAGGCCCTGCCGCGCATCGGCGTCGCGCGGGCCGTCCAGGACGCCGTCGCCGACTTCACCGACCGCTACGTCCTGCGCGGGCGATGTCCCGCCGACGACGTGCGCGTCCCCGAACCCGAGAAGGACCTCCGCTGATGACCGACCGACCCGCCGAGAAGCCGAAGAGCGCTCATGGCGCCACCGCACGGGCCGCTCAGGAACAGGGCGCCGCGGCGCTGCGCGACCGCGCCGTGGCCACGCTCACCAGGGCCCGCGACCGCACCGCACTGCTGACGTCCTGCGTCGACGAGCAGGACCTCACCGCACAGCACTCGCCCCTCATGTCGCCGCTCGTGTGGGACCTCGCCCACATCGGCAACCAGGAGGAGCAGTGGCTGCTGCGCACCGTGGGCGGCCGGGACGCGGTGCGCCCCGACATCGACTCCATCTACGACGCCTTCGAGCACCCGCGCTCCGAACGCCCCACGCTGCCGCTGCTGCCGCCCGCCGAGGCGCGCGCCTACGCCGCCGACATCCGCGACCGCGTACTCGACGTCATCGAGCGCACGCCGCTGCACGACGGGACGCCCCTGCTCGACGCGGGGTTCGCCTACGGCATGATCGCGCAGCACGAGCAGCAGCACGACGAGACCATGCTCATCACGCACCAGCTCCGCAGGGGCCCGGCCGTCCTGCACGCGCCCGAACCGCCCGCCCGCGACACGGGCGGCGCCACCGCGCTCCCCACCGAGGTGCTCGTGCCCGCCGGCCCCTTCACCATGGGCACCTCCACGGAGCCGTGGGCACTCGACAACGAGCGCCCCGCGCACCAGCGGCTCGTGCCCGCCTTCCACATCGACACCGTGCCCGTCACCAACGGTGCCTACCGCGCGTTCGTCGAGGACGGCGGCTACGAGGACGAGCGCTGGTGGGCGCCGCGCGGCTGGGCGCAGATCCGCGAGCACTCCATCGGCGCCCCGCTGTTCTGGCGGCGCGACGGCGGCGGCTGGCTGCGCCGCCGCTTCGGCAGCGTCGAGCCCGTACCCGACGACGAGCCGGTGCTGCACGTCAGCTGGTACGAGGCCGACGCCTACGCCCGGTGGGCCGGCCGGCGCCTGCCGACCGAGGAGGAGTGGGAGAAGGCCGCACGCCACGACCCCGCCACCGGCGAGACCCGCCGCTACCCGTGGGGCGACGCGGACCCGGCGCCGGAACACGCCAACCTGGGCCAGCGCCACCTCAGGCCCGCCCGCGCGGGCAGCTACCCGGCCGGCGCCTCGCCGCTCGGCGTGCGGCAGCTCATCGGCGACGTCTGGGAGTGGACGTCGAGCGACTTCCTGCCCTACCCGGGCTTCCGGGTCTTCCCGTACCCGGAGTACTCGCAGGTGTTCTTCGGCGGCGACTACAAGGTGCTGCGCGGCGGCTCCTTCGCGGTCGACGCGGTCGCCTGCCGCGGCACGTTCCGCAACTGGGACCTGCCGGTGCGCCGGCAGATATTCTCCGGCTTCCGCACTGCCCGGGACGCCTGATGTGCCGCCACCTTGCCCGCCTCGGGCCGACCGTGCCGCTCGGCGACGTGCTCGTCGCCCCGGAGCACTCCCTGTACACCCAGTCCTGGGCGCCCAGGCACCAGCTCCACGGCACGGTCAACGCCGACGGCTTCGGTGTCGGCTGGTACGCGCAGGACGACCCCGTGCCCGCCCGCTACCGGCGCGCCGGGCCGATCTGGGCCGACCTCGGCTTCGCCGACCTCGCCCGTGTGGTGCGCACGGGCGCCCTGCTCGCGGCCGTGCGCGACGCCACCGTGCCGGGCGCCGACGGTGAGGCCGCGGCCGCGCCGTTCGCCGCAGGACCCTGGCTGTTCAGCCACAACGGCGCGGTGGGGGAGTGGCCGGACAGCCTCGCGCCGCTCGCCCTCACGCTGCCTGCGCAGGAACTGCTCGGCCTCGCCGCGGGCAGCGACTCCGCGCTGGTCTGGGCGCTGGCCCTGCACCGCCTGCGGGCAGGCGACGCGCTCGGCCAGGCACTGGCCGACACTGTCCGCGACGTGGCCGGGGCCGCGCCGTCCTCCCGCCTCAACCTGCTGCTCACCGACGGCGCGGCCGTTGCCGCGACGGCGTGGGGCGACACCCTCTGGTACCTGCACGAGCCCGGCCACCGCGCGGTGGTGGCCTCGGAGCCCTACGACGACGACCCCCGCTGGCGCGAGGTCCCCGACCACACCCTCCTCGTGGCGACCCGCGCCGACGTGACGCTCACCCCCCTCAAGGAGCCACCCGCGTGAGCCCTTACACCGTGACCCGGACCCTGCCCGAGGACGCCACAGGAGCGGCGCTGCGCGCCGACGTGCGCGCCGGCCTGACCGCGACCCCCAAGTCCCTGCCGCCCAAGTGGTTCTACGACGCGCGCGGCAGCGAACTCTTCGAGGAGATCACCCGGCTGCCCGAGTACTATCCGACCCGCGCGGAGCGGGAGATCCTCGCGGGCCGAGCCGCCGAGATCGCCCGGGCCACCGGCGCCCGCACGCTCGTCGAACTCGGCTCCGGATCGTCCGAGAAGACCCGCCACCTGCTCGACGCGCTGACCGGGGCGAACGGGCTGCGCGACTACGTGCCGGTCGACGTGAGCGAGAGCGCGCTGACCGGGGCCGCCGAGGCGCTCCTCGCCGACCGCCCGGACTTGCGCGTGCACGCCCTCATCGCCGACTTCACCCGGAGCGTCGAGCTGCCGCCGACCGAGGGGCCGCGGCTCGTGGCGTTCCTCGGCGGCACCATCGGCAACCTGCTGCCCGCCGAGCGCGCCCGCTTCCTCACCGCGGTCCGCGCGCTGCTCGCGGTGGGCGACACGCTGCTGCTCGGCACGGACCTCGTGAAGGACGAGGCGGTGCTCGTGCGCGCCTACGACGACGAATCCGGCGTGACCGCCGAGTTCAACAAGAACGTGCTGGCCGTCGTCGACCGCGAGCTCGGCGCCGACTTCGACCCGCGCGACTTCGACCACGTGGCCCTGTGGGACCGCGAGAACGAGTGGATCGAGATGCGGCTGCGTGCCCGGCGCGCCCTCACGGTCAAGGTGCCCGAGCTCGATCTCGTCGCCCACTTCGAGCCGGGGGAGGAGATGCGCACGGAGATCTCGGCGAAGTTCCGCCCCGAGGGCGTCGACGCCGAGCTGACCGCGGCCGGGTTCACCCCGGCGCGCCGGTGGACGGACGAGGCGGGCCGCTTCGCGCTCTGCCTGGCGACGGCCGTCTGACCCGTCACCGCGGACACGGAGCCGGCATCGCCCATCCGGGCGAGGCCGGCTCTCGCGCGTCGGCGCGAGGCAGCCGTCGCCGGCGGGCCTCCGCACGGCGTTGACACCGCGCGGCGTCCGGGCGGAGACTCGTCGAGCCACGTTGTGAACGAGTGTTCGCACAGCGCACAACCGAGCGCGCCGACCCCGGTGGCGGGAGAGAGCCGAGATCCATGAGCCTGCGCGATGTCTATGTCGTCGACGCCGTACGAACCCAGGTGGGCAGGTTCGGGGGCGGCCTCGCCCGCGTGCGCCCCGACGACCTCGCCGCCCACGTGGTGAAGGCGCTCGTGGACCGCACCCCGGCCCTCGACCCGGCGCGGATCGACGATGTCGTGCTCGGCGACGCGAACGGCGCGGGGGAGGACAACAGGAACGTCGCCAGGATGGCCGCGCTTCTCGCGGGACTCCCGGTGTCCGTGCCGGGCGTCACCGTCAACCGGCTGTGCGGCTCGGGCCTCGAAGCCGTCATCCAGGCCGCGCGCGCCGTCGCGCTCGGCGACGCGTCCGTGGTCCTCGCCGGCGGCGTCGAGTCGATGAGCCGCGCCCCCTGGGTGGTGCAGAAGCCGGAGCGTGCCTTCCCCGCGGGCCACCAGCAGCTCTGGTCGACCACGCTCGGCTGGCGCATGACGAACCCGGCGATGCCCCCCGAGTGGACCGTGGCCCTCGGGGAGAGCGCCGAGCAGATCGCCGACAAGCACGCCATCACCCGCGAGCAGCAGGACGCGTTCGCCCTGGACAGCCACCGCAAGGCCGCCGACGCGTGGAGCGCCGGGCTGTACGACGGCGAGGTCGTGCCGTACCCCGGCACCGACCTCGCGCGCGACGAGTCCGTCCGGGACTCCACGTCCATGGAGGCACTCGCCAAGCTGAAGCCCTCGTTCCGCACCGACGGCACCGGGCGCGTCACCGCCGGCAACTCCTCGCCGCTCAACGACGGCGCGGCCGCGCTGCTCCTCGTGGACGAGGACGGGCTGCGCGAGACCGGCCGCGAGCCGCTGGCCAGGATCAGGACGTCCGCCGTCACCGGCGTCGAGCCCAACCTCTTCGGGCTCGGACCCGTCGAGGCCGTGCACCGCGCCCTGGCGCGCGCGGGCAGCACGTTCGCCGACCTGACCACGTTCGAACTCAACGAGGCGTTCGCCGCCCAGTCGCTCGGCTGCCTCGCCGAGTGGCCCGAACTCGACCCGGCGATCGTCAACCCGCGCGGCGGCGCCATCGCCATCGGCCACCCACTGGGCGCGTCGGGGGCACGCATCGCAGGCTCCGTCGCCCACCAGCTCGCGGCGGCCGGTTCGGGCACCGGGCTCGCCGCCCTGTGCATCGGCGTGGGCCAGGGCCTCGCCCTCGTCCTCGAGCGCTGAGCGAAGGGGCCGCGGACCATGCGCACCACCGTGGGAATCATCGGCGCGGGCCCGGCCGGGCTGCTGCTGGCCCGGCGCCTGCACCTCGCGGGCGTCGACTGCGTCGTCCTGGAGAACCGCGATCGCGCCTACATCGAGGCGCGGCAGCGTGCGGGACTGCTGGAGCAGGGCACCGTCGACGCGCTGCGCGAGGCCGGCGCCGGGGCGAGGCTGGACACGGAGGGCCTCGAACACCACGGCGTCGAGTTGCGCTTCGACGGGGTGTCCCACCGTGTCGACTTCGCCGCGCTCGCGGGCCGCAGCGTGACGGTCTACGCGCAGACCGAGATCGTCAAGGACCTCGTGGCCCTGCAACTCGCCGACGGGCCACCGCTGCTGTTCGGCGCCGAGGCCCTCGCCGTCGAGGGCGCGGACGGCGATCGTCCCAGCGTCCGCTACCGGCAGGACGGCCGCGAAGCGGTGCTGGAGTGCGACTGGGTCGCGGGGTGCGACGGCTTCCACGGCGTGGCGCGCGCCGCGATACCGGCGGCCCTGCGCACCACGCACGAACGGGACTACCCGTTCTCGTGGCTCGGCATCCTCGCCGACGCCGCCCCGTCGAGCGACGAACTCGTCTACGCACGCGGCGAGAGAGGCTTCGCCCTCCTGAGCATGCGCTCGCCCACCGTCTCCCGGCTCTACCTCCAGGTGCCCCATGGCACCGACCCGGGCGACTGGTCCGACGAGCGGATCTGGGACGAGCTCGACACGCGCCTCGCTTGCGGCTCCGACCCGTCCTGGCGGCTGCGGCGCGGCGCCGTGACGGCCAAGAGCGTCACGCCCATGCGCAGCTTCGTCGGCGAGCCCATGAGGTACGGACGCCTGCTGCTCGCCGGGGACGCCGCGCACATCGTGCCGCCGACCGGGGCGAAGGGGCTCAACCTCGCCGTCTCCGACGTACGGCTGCTCGCCCGCGCCTTCGAGGAGTTGCACCGCACCGGCTCCATGCGCCTGCTCGACGCCTACCCGGCCACCGCGCTTCACCGCGTCTGGCAGGCCACGCGCTTCTCGTACGACATGACGACGATGCTCCACGTGCCCGAAGGGCAGAGCGGCTTCGACCGGCGCATCGAACTGGCCCGCCTGCACCGCATCGCGGCCTCGCGCGACGCCTCCGCCGAACTCGCCGCTCTCTACACCGGCCTGCCCCTCGAGTGAACCCGCTCCGCCGCACCACCGACCCGCCAGCCAAGGAGAGCGCCGTGACCCTGCTCGACCCGAACACCTGGCAGCCCGTGCCCCTGACGGGCGGCGACATGCCCGTGGTGGAGCCCGCCACGGGCGAGACGCTCGCGACCGTCTCCCTGGCGGCGCCGACCGACGTGGCGGCCGCCGCGCGCGCAGCGGACAAGGCGCGCCGCGACTGGGCGAGGACCCCCGGTTTCCTGCGGGCGGCCGTGCTGCGCAAGGCCGGCGACCTGTTCGCCGCGCACGCACAGGAGCTGCGTACATGGCTGGTCAGGGAGTCGGGCTCCGTCCCCGGCAAGGCCGACTTCGAACTGCACGTGGCCGCTCAGGAGTGCTACGAGGCCGCCGCGCTCGCCACGCGCCCCACAGGTCAGGTCCTCGCGGGCGAGGAGCAGCGGCGCTCCTTCACCCGCCGGGTGCCGGCGGGCACGGTCGGGGTGATCGCGCCCTTCAACGCCCCGCTGATCCTCTCCATCAGGTCGGTCGCCCCCGCGCTCGCGCTCGGCAACGCGGTCGTCCTCAAGCCCGACCCGCGCACCGCTGTCTGCGGCGGCCTCGCCCTCGCCGCGGTCTTCGCGGCCGCGGGGCTGCCGGAGGAGCTCCTGCACGTCGTGCCGGGCGGCGCCGCGGTCGGCCAGGCCCTCGTCGCCGACGCGTCGGTGCCCGTCCTGTCCTTCACGGGATCCACGGCAGCGGGGCGGGCCGTCGGCGAGAGCGCGGGGCGGCTGCTCAAACGCGCCCACCTGGAGCTGGGCGGGAACTCCGCGCTCGTCGTGCTCGAGGACGCCGACGTCGAGGCGGCCGTCGCCCAGGGCAGCTGGGGCTCGTACTTCCACCAGGGCCAGATCTGCATGACGACGGGCCGCCACCTCGTGCACGCCTCGCTCTACGACGCCTACGTCGAGGCGCTCGCGGCCAAGGCGGACTCCCTCGCCGTCGGCGACCCGTACCGCGACCAGGTCCACCTGGGCCCGCTCATCGACGCGGGCCAGCGCGTCAAGGTGCACGGCCTGGTGGAGTCGAGCACGGCCGGCGGCGCGCGCCTCGTGACCGGCGGCACCTATGAGGAGCTGTTCTACCGGCCCACCGTCATCGCCGGAGCCGGCGACCGCACGCCCGCCTACGCCGAGGAGGTGTTCGGGCCCGTCGCGCCCGTACGCCCGTTCACCAGCCTGGACGAGGCGGCGGCGCTCGCCGCCGACTCCGCTTACGGGCTCTCGCTCGGCGTCGTCACCCGTGACACGGCGCGCGGGCTGGCGCTCGCCGACCGCATCCCGACCGGGATCGCCCACATCAACGACCAGACCGTGAACGACGAGGCGACGGCTCCCTTCGGCGGCGTGGCCGCATCCGGCACGGGGGCGCGCTTCGGCGGCGACGCCAACCTGGAGGCGTTCACCGAGCTGCGCTGGACGACGGTACGCGAAAGCCCGGCCGCGCATCCGTTCTGAAAGCGCGGCCGGGCTCGTCCCGAAGCGGCCACCGCCCCGCGGTGGTGGGTGGTTCAGGCGGCGATCACTCGGCGGTCTCGGTCTTCTCCTTGGCCTCCGCCTCGGCGATGGACTTGCGGACCTCGTCCATGTCCAGCGCCCTGGCCTGGCCGATCACGTCCTCCAGCGCCGCCTCCGGCAGGGCTCCCGGCTGGGCGAAGACCGCGACGTTGTCGCGCACGATCATCAGGGTCGGGATGGAGCTGATGTCGAACGCGGCCGCGAGCTCCTGCTGGGCCTCCGTGTCGACCTTCGCGAAGACGAGGTCCTCGTGGCGCTCGGAGGCCTTCTCGTAGACCGGGGCGAACTGGCGGCAGGGACCGCACCAGGAAGCCCAGAAGTCGATCAGAAGGAAGTTGTTCTCCGACACTGTCTGGTCGAAGTTCTCCTTCGTGAGTTCCATCGTGGCCATGGCCTGATTACCTCTTCCTGTTTCCGGTTCAGCCGCTTCGGACAACGGTGTGCGCCGAGGGCGTATTCCTGCCGCCCCTTCCCCCTGATCGTCTGGCCATGCCGCCGTACGCCCAGCAGACTGAGCGCATGACGCAAGCAATGGAGTACGACGTCGTCGTGGTGGGTGCGGGACCGGTCGGGGAGAACGTGGCGGACCGTGCGCGGGCCGCCGGCCTCAGCGTGGCGATCGTGGAGAGTGAACTGGTGGGCGGGGAGTGCTCGTACTGGGCCTGCATGCCGAGCAAGGCGCTGCTGAGGCCGGTGATCGCACGGGCCGACGCCCGCAAGATCCCGGGCCTGCGAGCGGCCGTGCAGGGACCGCTCGACGTCCCCGCCGTGCTGGCCAACCGGGACGCGTTCACCTCGAACTGGAAGGACGACGGCCAGGTCGAGTGGGTGAACGGCATCGGCGCCGACCTCCACCGGGGCCACGGCAGGCTGGCGGGCACGAAGCGGGTCGGCGTCACCACGCCCGAGGGCCGCGAGGTCATCCTCACCGCGCGCCACGCCGTCGCCGTCTGCACCGGCAGCAGGGCCGCCGTGCCCGGCCTGCCGGGCGTCGCGGGTGCCGGCGTCTGGACGAGCCGGGAGGCGACGAGCTCTCCCCGCGTGCCCGGCCGCCTCGTCATCGTCGGAGCCGGCGTCGTCGGCAGCGAGATGGCCACGGCCTACCAGGCGCTCGGCTCGAAGGTCACCCTGCTGATCCGGGGCGGCAGGCCGCTGCCCGGCATGGAGCCGTTCGCCGGCGAACTCGTCGCCGACGCGCTCACCGAGGCCGGGGCCGTCGTGCGGACCAACTCGTCCGCCGCGTCCGTCGAACGCGACGGCGCGGAGGGCCCGGTCACCGTCGTCCTGGAGACCGGCGAGCGCATCGAGGCGGACGAGGTCCTCTTCGCCACCGGCCGCGCCCCGCGCAGCGAGGACATCGGTCTGGAGAGCGTCGGGCTGACGCCGGGGCAGTGGCTGGACGTGGACGACACCCTGCGCGTCGACGGGCACGACTGGCTGTACGCGGTGGGCGACATCAACCACCGCGCGCTCATGACCCACCAGGGCAAGTACCAGGCGCGCGTGGCGGGCGACGCCATCGCGGCGCGTGCGCAGGGCGTCCCGCTGCTGGAGACCGACCGGTGGGGCATGCACGCGGCCACCGCCGACCACGCCGCCGTCACGCAGGTGGTCTTCACCGACCCGGAGGTCGCCACCGTCGGCCCCACCCTGGAACAGGCCGAGCGCGCCGGGCTGCGGGTGCGGGCGGTTGACCAGGACATGGGCGCGGTCGCGGGCGCCGCGCTGTACGCCGACGGGTACACCGGCCGCGCGCGCATGATCGTCGACCTGGACCGCGAGATCGTGGTGGGCGTGACGTTCGCCGGCCCCGGAGCGGGCGAGCTGCTGCAGTCGGCGGCCGTCGCGGTGGCCGGTGAGGTCCCGATCGACCGCCTGTGGCACGCGGTCCCGCCGTACCCGACGATCAGCGAGGTCTGGCTGCGCCTGCTCGAGGCGTACCGCGGCTGACGCCGCGCACGGCACCGCACCGCGCGGGTGTGCTCCGCGCGGTGCGGAAATCCGTGCGGAGATCTGTCATGCAATACCGGGCGGATTCTGTCCTCTACCGGTCATAGCGTGAGGTCACACGACCACTTCAGACGCACGGAGCAGACCAATGAACTTCGCATCGACCCGCATCATCACCGCCGACGTCGCCCGGCTCGCCGACTTCTACGAGCGCGTCACCGGCGTACGGGCGAACCGGTACACCGAGGACTTCGCCGAACTCGTCACCGACTCGGCCACGCTCGCCATCGGCTCGACCCGCACCGTCCCGCTGTTCGCACCGGGCAGCGCCGAGCCGGCCGCCAACCGCAGCGTCATCATCGAGTTCTTCGTCGAGGACGTGGACAGCGCCCACCGCGACCTGGCGGGCTTCGTCGAGGAGTTCGTCAAGGAGCCCACCACGATGCCCTGGGGGAACCGCGCACTGCTGTTCCGCGACCCGGACGGCAACCTGGTCAACCTCTTCACCCCGGTCACCCCTGAGGCCATCGAGAGGTTCGCCCGCTAGGGCCGGTCGGGGCCTGCCGCGAGGATCCGGTGCCGGCCTCGGCCGCGTGCCTGCTCGTGCGGTGGCTGAACATCGTCGCGACCATGCCGAGGACGCGGGCGATCAGCCCCGTCTCGCTGCCGGCGAAGCCGCACAGCGGTGACGCGGCACTGAAGCGCGCGACACCATTGCAGGAGCAGCCCGCCGAACGGGATCACGTGTGCTCTGGTCGATGACGATCATCATCTGTCCGCAGCAGAGCACCGCGAGCGCCCACCACGGTGATCTGCTTCCTTCCTGCGCGGCCCCGCCCATGACGCGTCCCGTGCGGGCGGAGGAAGGCACCCTTGCTGTGCCGGAGTCACCCCGGTGTGACTCCGGGGGCGGCACGTCAGCGGCGCGCCGCGGGTGCGCCGGTCCCTACGGCCGCCGCCTCGCGGGGCCCCGCGCCCGTACGTGCCCACCGCCCGGCGATGACCGAGCACACCACCAGCTGCATCTGGTGGAACATCATGAGCGGCACCACGGCCGGGCCCGCGCCGGGGCCGAACAGCACGGCGGCCATCGGAACCCCGTTGACCAGGCTCTTCTTCGAGCCCGCGAACACCACCGTGATCCGGTCCTCGCGCGGGAAGCCGAGCACCCGCCCGAGCAGCGACGTCGTCCCGAGCGCGGCTGCCAGCAAGGACGCCTCCACCACGGCGAGCAGCAGCAGCCGCGCGATCGGCACCCGCTCCCACACACCGCCCACGACGCCCGCGGAGAACGCGTTGTACACGACCAGGAGCACGGCCCCGCGGTCGACGCGGCCCAGCCCCCGTCTGTGGCGGGCGACGGCCGCGCCGATCCGGCCGCGAGCCAACTGGCCCAGCAGGAACGGCAGGACGATCTGTGTGCACAGCCCCGCGACCCGCCCGGGCGAGAACGGTGCCTGACCGCCGATGAGCAGCGCCGCGAGTGCCGGGGTGGCGACCATCCCGAGGAGGCTGGAGTAGGTGCCGGCGCACACGGCGGCGGAGACGTTGCCGCCGGCGATCGACGTGAACGCGATCGACGACTGCACCGTCGAGGGCACCAGGCACAGGAAGAGGAACCCCGTGTAGAGCTGCGGGCCGAGCACCGCGGGCACCAGCAGCCGCCCGGCCACACCGGCCAGCGGGAACATCACGAACGTGCTCGCCACGATGGCCAGGTGCAGCCGCCAGTGGCGCAGCCCGGCCACCGCCTCGGCGGTGCTCAGCCGCGTGCCGTACAGGAAGAACACCAGGCCGACGGCCGTGTCCGTCACACCGCCCGCCACCGTCGCCGCCGTACCGCGCACCGGCCACAGCGTGGCGCACAGCACCGCTGCGAGCAGGGCGGCGACGTACGGGTCCACGCGCAACGGCACACGGCCCGCGCGCCGGCCGGGGCCGTCCTCGCGCGCAGGGCGCGCGGGGAGCCCGGGCCGCGTCACGGCACCCGCACCGCGTCGGCCGCGCCGGCTCTCGTCCCGTCGTCGGTCTCGTCGAGCCAGGACCGCACCGAGTCGTTGTGCTGGCCGAGTGTGGGCGGCGGCAGATGACGGGTCCTGCCGCCGCCGTCGAACCGCCACGGCATACCCGGCAGCGTGATGGGCCCGAGCGTGGCGTGCTCGACCCGGACCGCGAGCCCCTGCTGCCTGGTCTGCTCCCAGGCGTAGACCTCGTCGATCGTGCGGACCCGTCCCGCCGGCACGCCGGCCTCCGCGAGCCGTTCGAGCCACACATCGGCGGGTGGCCGCCGCACCACACCCGCCGGCTCGGCGGGCGCCCACCGCAGCACGCCCTCGAGTTCGGCGGCCAGTTCGGCGCGCCGCCCGACCCGGTCGGCGTTGGTGGCGTACCGGGGATCGTCGGCCGCGAGACCGGTGACGGACGCGACCGCCTGCCACAACTTCTCGCTCCCCGCGGCGATCTGGATCGCCCCGTCCGCGCAGCGGAAGAGCCCGTAGGGGGCGATCGACGGATGCTGGTTGCCGGTGGCCTCCGGCACCTGCCCCGCGACGGTCCAGCGGGTCCCCTGGAAGCTGTGCACCCCGATCATGGCCGACAGGAGCGATGTGCGCACCACTCGCCCGCGGCCCGTGCGAGCGCGGTCCAGCAGAGCCGCCAGCACGCCGCTGACCCCGAAGATGCCCGCGAGCAGGTCCGCGATCGGCACACCGCACTTCGTGGGAGCGCCCGGCTCGCCCGTGAGGCTCATCAGCCCCGCCTCGCCCTGGGCGATCTGGTCGTAACCCGGGCGGTCCCCGTGCGGACCGCCGTGGCCGAACCCGCTGATGGAGAGGATCACAAGCCCGGGATTGAGCAGGTGCAGCCGTTCGGCCCCGTAGCCGAGGCGGTCCAGGGTTCCGGGCCGGAAGTTCTCGACCAGCACGTCCGCGCGCCGCACGAGGCGGCGCACGAGCGCCCTGCCCTCCGGGCTCCTCAGGTCGGCGGCCACGGACTCCTTGTTGCGGTTGCAGGCGAGGAAGTAGGTGGACTCGGTCTCCACCGCCCCGCCGGACGGCGGCGAGACGAACGGAGGCCCCCAGCCGCGGGTCTCGTCACCGCCGGGCGCCTCGACCTTGATCACACGTGCGCCGAGGTCGCCCAGCATCATCGCGGCGTGCGGCCCCGCGAGTGCGTGCGAGAGGTCGAGGACGAGCCGGCCGTCGAGCGGGCCCTGCCCGCTGGTCACTGCGTCAGGCATGAAAGGACTCCCGGGTGTACGTGGCGGCGGTCGGGCGGTGTGGTGTGACGCGGCGCTCGCGGCGTCACACCGGGCCGCCGGTGGGACCGTGTGCCGCGAACCTAAGTGCCCGGGGATGAGCGCTGCCTCCCGCGCGGGTTAACGGATCTTCACCTTCCCGGGTGTGAAGCGACGATGAGCCGGTACGGGCGGCGTACCGCCTGTGTAATGGGCGGCATGGCACTCGCGGAGTTGTTGATCGTGGAGGACGACGCGGACATCGCCTCCGAGCTGGAGCAGGCGCTGACCGGCCACGGGTTCGGGGTGGCGTGCGTGGGTACGGGGGCGCTGGCCGCGCAGGCGGCCCTGCGGCGGGCGCCCGATCTGGTGCTGCTCGACCTCGGGCTGCCCGACATGGATGGCGTCGCGCTCTGCCGCAGGCTGCGGGCCTTCCTGCCCGTGGAGAGCGTCATCGTCGTACTCACCGCCCGCACACGGGAGTTCGAGGTGGTGGTCGCCCTCGACGCGGGAGCCGACGACTACCTGACCAAGCCGTTCAGGCTGACGGAGCTCCTCGCACGCCTGCGCGCCCACCTGCGCAGGCGGGCCGCGACCTCGGGCCCGCCGGTGATCCGGGTCGGCTCCACCAGCATCGACACGCAGGCCAGGCGCGTGACCGTGGAGGGCGTCGAAGTGGCCCTGCGCCCCAAGGAGTTCGATCTTCTGGTGGTTCTGGCGAGGGCGGCCGGGGCGGTCGTCAGCCGGGAGCGGCTGATGGCAGACGTGTGGGACGAGCACTGGTTCGGCTCCACGAAGACACTGGACGTGCACGTGTGCGCCGTACGGCGCAAGCTCGCGGACGCAGACCCGGACGGGTCCCGGCGCATCGTGACGGTGCGCGGCAAGGGGTACCGCTACGACACGGCCCGCGCGGCGGTCACCGACGGCCCGGCCGCCCGCTGACGCCCGAAGCGGTCGGTGCCGTGGTCCGGTTGTGCCCTGCGGTGCGACTTACGGGGGTTCGCGCGGCCCGCCGGGCCCGCTCGCAACGGCCCGGCACGCCACGGCTTGGCCCGGGCGGTTGGTGCCGTGGTCCTTCGGCCGGCGCGGCCGCCTCACGGCGCCTCCGGGTCGGCCGCGGGCAGCATCAGGCTGAACACCGGCCGCGGGCCCGCCCTTCGCAGTAGCAGCCTGCCGCCCTCGGCCTCGGCGAGGGAGCGGGCGAGTGCGAGGCCGATGCCGTGCCGCCTGCCGGGATCGCCGGTGGACTCGAAGACCTGGTCGCCGTCGGCCGCCGGTCCCGGCCCGTCGTCACCCACCTCGATCGCGACGCCCGCCCCCACATCGATGGCGGTCAGCCGGATCTCGCCGCGGCCATGGGTCAGGGCATTGTCCACGAGCGTCTGCACCACCTGCACGGTCGCAGCCACCGAGGCACGCGCCAGGGGCAGTTCCGGCTCGCACCGCACGGTGAGGCGGCGCCCCGCGTCCGCCGCGGCGTCCCGGTTGCGCCGGGCGATGCGCTCAAGCACCTCCGCCGCGTCGACACGCTCACCGCCCCCGTGCGTCTCGCGCGCCAGGCGCAGCAGGTCGTCGATGGTCCCGCCCAGGTGGTCCGCGCGGCGCAGCGCGGTGTCAAGGGCCCTGCGCCTGCCGCGGTCGTCCAGCGTTCGTGCGGCTTCGAGGCCGAGGACCAGCGCGGTCAGGGGCGTGCGCAGTTGGTGGGAGACGGCGGTGCTGAACGACCTCTCCCGTTCGAGCACCTCGCCGAGGCGGCGCGCGGTCGAGGCCAGCGCGCGCCCGGCCGCGTCCGCCTCCCGGATGCCGCTGCGCACGGGCTGGATGGTGAAGTCGCCGGCGCCCAGGGCCCGCGCCGTCTCGGTCAGCCGCTCCAGCGGCACGGCGACCCGCCGCGCGAGGTGCACCGCGAGCAGGACGGAGAGGCCGACGATGGCCGCCCCGGTGGCCGCGAGCAGGAGCCAGGTGCCTGACCTGCGATCGGTGATCGAGTCCCACGGCGTCCACACGCGCACGACGGCCGTGACGACACCGTGGCGCGCGACGGGCACGGATACGGCCAGGTGGCTGCCCTCCACGCCCTGGTGCAGCGAGCCGTCGCCCGCAGCCTCGGCCACGCGTGAGGACGGGGGGCCGCTGCCGCTCAGCCGGTGGCCCTCCGGCGTGTAGAGGGCCTCTCGCGCCGCCTCCGGAGGGCGGTGGGCGGCGTGGGCCGCGCCGGGCCCGTACGCGGCGTCGCGGGGTAGGCCCGCGGCGAGCCACACGGCGTCCCGCTGCAGCCGGGCGACGGCGCCGCCGCGGTAGAGCCGGTCCATCGACCAGGCGAGCGGCACGGTGAGCACGGTGACCGCGCACGCCGCGACGGCCACGATCGATACGAGCACCCGGCGGCGCAGCGGACTGCCGTCCCCTCG
Source organism: Streptomyces sp. NRRL F-5126 (assembly GCF_000721265.1). GTDB lineage: Bacteria > Actinomycetota > Actinomycetes > Streptomycetales > Streptomycetaceae > Streptomyces. The sequence goes on from NZ_JOFZ01000007.1 coordinate 101,676, forward strand.
CGGCCCCTCCGGAGGCGCGTACGAGCCCGCCGTGCCGACTGCCGCCCTCTTTCCGCACGTCATCGCCACGGAGCCAGCCTAGCGAATCAACTACATAATGTAGGAGTCGATGGGCTCGGCGTGACCGGCCACCTCAGGCGAGCAGCCGGCGCCCGTACCAGTCCCTGGAGCCGCCGATGCCGGGCAGGACGAAGAAGTACCCGCCGCCGAACGGCTGTACGTAGTCGACCAGCGGCTCGTCGACGAGCCGCTCCTGCACGGTCTCGAACTGGCGGTGCAGGTCCTGCTGGTAGCAGGCGAAGATGTGCCCGCACTGCAGGTTGCCGTTCTCGTCCATGCCGAGGTCGTAGTTGTACGAGCGGCGCAGCAGGCGCTGGTCACGCGTGCGGTGGGTGCGCGGGTTCGCCAGGCGGATGTGGGAGTCCAGGGGGATGACCTTGCCGTGGGGGTCCTTCGCGTAGTCGGGGGTGTCGGTCTCCACGTTGCCGTCCAGCGGGGCGCCGCTGTCGCGGCGGCGGCCGAACATCCGCTCCTGCTCGTTGATCGAGACGCGGTCCCAGAACTCGACCAGCATCCGGATCAGCCTGACCACCTGGTACGAGCCGCCCTGCGCCCAGGCCGGCTCGGCCGGGTCGTCCACCCACACCAGGTCTTCGGCTGTCGTGCGGGTGGGGTTGGCCGTGCCGTCCTTGAAGCCGAGGAGGTTGCGCGGGGTGCCCGAGGGGCGCGGCGGGGAGCCGTAGCCCTCGATCTTCCACCGCAGCTGCATGCCGCCGCGGGTGTGCTTGGTGAGGTCGCGGATCGCGTGGTGGAGGGTGTCGGCGTTGTTGGCGCAGAGCTGGAGCAGCAGGTCGCCGTGGGTCCAGCGCGTTTCCAGCGCGTCATTGGGGAACGTCCGCATCGGGGCGAGGTGCAGCGGCTTCGCGGCGGACAGGCCGAAGCGGTCGTCGAAGAGCCCGGCCCCCACCGAAAGGGTCATGGTGAGCCCGTCGGCGGGGACGCTGGGCCCCAGCACGTCGCTGTCGGACGGCGGCTGTCCGATGCCGAGGTTCGGCGGTGTGCCGCCGGAGGTCAAAAAGCGGGCACGTTCCGTGAGGGTGTGCATGAGGTCGACCAGGTCCGCGCGGCCCGCGGCCGTCACGTTGAACGCCGCGAACATGGAGGAGCGCTGCTGGTGCGGCGGCGCAGGGGTGAGGACGCCTGCCTGGTGCGCGCCGTGGAACGGGTACGACGACGGGGTGTGGCCGCCGCTCGCCGTGCCCGTGTCGTCGGCGTGGGCGCCCGCGGCGAGAAGTCCGCCGGTCAGAGCGGTGCCGGCCGCGCCGGCCGCACCGCCTTGGAGGAACGCGCGTCGGCTGACGCCCATGGCAGGTCTCCTTGGTCGGGTCGTGAGGGTCGAAGTCGTGGGGGTGGTACTCGCACCGCGGGTCAGCGGGAGAGCGGTACTTCCAGCAGGTCGGGAACGGCGTCCAGGGTTTCGAGCACGCTGCCGATGCGGGCGTCCACCTGCTGGCGCTGCGCGAGCGGCACGTCGTCGAACGGCCGCCAGGCGCCGTGCTGCCGCGTGGCCTCCAGCGCCTTGTCCAGCGCGTCGAGCTGCTTGCTCGCGGTCGGCAGTAGTCCGGGGGAGCGGGGCCGCAGCAGCGGGGCGAGTTCGCCGAGGACGACGCGCGTCCCCTCGACGTCGGCCTCGGTCTCCGCGTACATGGCGCCCGAGCCCTGGTCGGCCGCGCCGGTGAGGCGGTCGCGCAGGGCGTCCTCCAGGATCTCGTGTGCGCGCAGGGGCAGGTCAGTAGGGTCGACCGTGAGCTGCGGCAGCTTCTCGCGCAGTGTCGCCACGTCCTTGCCGAGCCGGTCGGCGACCGGGAGCAGGCTCGCGGCGCTCTCGCCGTGCCACAGCCCGTACTCGACGCGGTGCAGGCCGGTGAAGTCCTTGTCGTGGACGCCGCCCGGCAGGCCCTGCGGCAGCCCGTCCACGGCGTCCCCGAGGTCGCCGAAGCTGCCGTAGGCCGCCCCGATACGGTCCCAGGTGAGCTGGGCGGGCAGCCAGTCCCGGCGCGCGGTGTCCAGGTGGTGGTGGGCGATGTCGCCGCGGACGGCCGCCACCTGCCCCGCGAGGGTGGTGAGCTGCGGGCGGACGTAGGCGCGGTACTGGGCGGCCGCGGGCTTCAGGTCGGCCACGGACACCTGCTTCACGGCGACGGGGGCCGGGCCGGACGACCCGGAACCGGCGACCGCGCTCGCCGTGACGGTGCGCGAACTCGTCGTCCCCTTGCCCGACATGAGGCACTTGAACGTGTAGGCGCCGGCGCCGAGCGTGGCGGTCATCGTGCCCGTGGTGGCGGGGCCGAGCGTCTCTATCTCGCCGACGATGGCGCCCGAGGCGTTGTCCAGGTTGATCTCGCCCGCCCGGCCCGACTTGTTGGCCACCTGGAACGTCTGCGTCCCCGCGCGGGCCGAGGTCCAGTCGCTCGCGCAGCCGGATGCGGTGACGGTGACCTTGGTGCCCTTCGACGTGCTGCCGCCGGAGGGCAGGAACACGACGACCCCGGTCGCGGCCAGGGCGGGCGCGACGACGAGCACGGCGCCCACCGTCCACGGGCTGCGGCCGGCCAGGAAGCCGGGCCTGGCGGGAGCGCCGGGGACGCGGGCCCCGTCCTCGGCGGCGGGCGCGGAGGCGGCCGGGGCATGCCCGGCCGTCGCGGAAGACCCGGGTGCGGCCTCGTCCGTACGGGGTGCGGGGGAGGGGCGGCGCGCGGCGGCGGGCCGCGTCGCGCGGACGAAGAGGGTGAGCGTGATGCCCAGGTAGACCACCCACGCGACGACTTGGAGCACCGTCATGCGGGGCGTCAGTTCGGTGACGCCGGTGATGAGCGTGACCCACCACGAACTCGTCGGGACGGTCCCGCTGACGTCGAACGCCGTCCATGTGTGGCCGGGGAGCAGTCCGGCGTTCTGCAGTTCGCCGAGCCCGTACGCCAGCACTCCCGCGGTGATCACCAGCAGCGCGAACGCCGTGCGGGAGAAGAACGCGCCCAGGTTGATGCGGATCGCCCGGCGGAAGAGCAGCCAGCACGCCAGGCAGGCGAGCGCGAGCCCGAGTCCCGCGCCGATCAGCGGGGACACCGTCTCGCCCGAGGCCCTGGCCGCCGTCCACAGGAACAGCGTCGTCTCGAGACCCTCACGGCCCACGGCGAGGAAGGCCGTGGCGGCGAGGGCGCCGGCCCCCACCTGGGAGGCGGCGGCCACCTTGGAGCGCAGATCCCCCGACAGGCTCGCCGCGGTCCTGCGCATCCAGAAGACCATCAGGGTCACGAGCACCACGGCGAGGACGCTGAGCGTGCCGCCCACGATCTCCTGGCCCGCGCTGGAGAGCACGTCGGTGGAGAAGGTCAGGACGGTCGCGAAGCTCGCCGCGACGGCCACCGCGCCGACCACGCCCAGCCACACCGGCGCGGTGGAGACCCGCTTGCCCTCGCCGGCGGTGCGGCGAAGGGCGGCCAGCAGGATGCTGACCACCAGCCCCGCTTCGAGTCCCTCCCGCAATCCGATCAGCAGATTGGGGAACGCGTCAGCCCAAGTCATAGTCGGTAAGGTAAGCCATGCCTTAAGGGCGGTCGCCATCGGCCCACATGTTCGAGCCGCCCGACGCGCCCGCCGGGCCGGTCGCCGTCGCGCTCCTCCTCCCTTGACGCCTCGGCGCACAGGCGTCCGCCGACGTGAAGTTCCCTTCTGCGGGAACGACTCCGTCGTCTACTACATCTCGTAGAATGAAGCGGGTGACCGCGTGCCGAGACCGTGCGAGGAGATGGCCATGCATACGCGTGCGGAGAGAGAGGAAGGCGATCGGATCCTGGTCGTGGTCCCGACGTACAACGAGGCCGGGAACATCACTTCCGTCACCACCCGGTTGCGAGCGGCCGTCCCCGGTGCCGACGTCCTGATCGCGGACGACGGCAGCCCCGACGGGACGGGCAGGATCGCCGACGAGCTCGCCGAGTCGGACGAGCGCGTGCACGTGCTGCACCGTCCCGGCAAGCGGGGGCTCGGCGCCGCGTACGTCGCAGGGTTTTGGTGGGGCATCGAGCGGGGGTACGACGTGCTGGTCGAGATGGACGCCGACGGCTCCCACCGGCCCGAGGAACTGCCCCGCCTGCTCGCTGCCCTGGACGCGGGTGCCGACGTCGCACTCGGATCGCGCTGGGTCGAGGGCGGGAGTGTCGTGAACTGGCCCAGGTCGAGGCAGTGGCTCTCGCGCGGCGGCAGCGCCTACTCCAGGTGGCTGCTCGGCCTGCCCCACCGCGATGTGACGGGCGGCTACCGGGCACTCAGGGCGCGCGTGGTGGCGGGGCTCGGGCTCGACGCGATCAGGTCGCAGGGCTACTGCTTCCAGATCGACCTGCTGCGGCGGGCGTCGGCGCGTGGCGCGTCGATCACCGAGGTGCCCATCACGTTCGTCGAGCGCGAGATCGGCGCGTCCAAGATGAACAGGGCCATCGTCGTGGAGGCGGTGTGGCGCGTGGCGGTCTGGGGGACGCTCCGGCGAATCGGCCGGGAGGACGGGGTCAGTCGCGGGTCGGGTGGCCCGCGGCGGCCGCGACGTGGCGGCCGCCGTCCGAGAGGCGGTGCCCGTCCGGGTCGGTGACGTGGTGGCGCGTGGACACCGAGAGGTGCCCCGGGGCCGCCATGTCGAAGAGGTGGTCCATGTCCTGGGCGGACAGGATCAGGCTGATGCCGCAGACGGCCATCAGCGCCACGTGGGCGACCACGAGGTACCGGCGGGACGGCGGGGGCGGGGCCAGCAGTGCCTGGACGCGCTGCGGCACGGGACCTCCGGTCACGGCGAGGCCGTGCCGCGGCCGGCGGCCCGCCGCGAGCGCCGCTCTGGCGACGGCCCTGGCCACGAGCGGCCTGTCGCCGACGGCGACCGCGGCCTCCTCGTCGGCCCAGCGCTCCAGCGCGAAAGCGCCCGCCCGCTCGACGGGGCGCAGTAGCGGGTTGACCGCCCCAGCCAGGTGGAACACCAGCAGGAAGACGTGGTGGCGGTGGCGCAGGTGCGTCCGCTCGTGCGCGATCAGGGCGCCGCGCTCGTCCTTGTCCAGCGCCCGCAGCATCCCCGACGTCACGACGATCCGGCCGGGTGACCCGGGCAGCGCGTACGCGTCGGGTTCGGCGTCGTCCACGACCTCGATCTCCCGGCCGGGTGCGAGAGCCCGGCTGTGGCGCCTGGCCACGAGCAGCAGGCGTCCCCTGCGGTACACGGCGACGGCCAGCGCGCCTGCGCAGGCGACGAGGGTCAGGGCGCAGACGGCGGCCACGGGCCAGCCGACCGGCATGTGCTCGGCCAGCTCGCCCGACGACCAGCCGCCCTCCGCGGCGAGGTCGGGGAACCTGTCGATGAGCGTGAAGCCGAGCATCCCGAGCGCCGCCGCCCAACCCGCGCCCGCGACGACCGCGGCCAGCGCGAGCAGCCACGACGCGAGGAACGGACGAAGTTTGCGTGCCGCCGAGGGAGCCATGAGGGCCAGCACGGCACTGACGGCGAAGGGCGTGAACAGGGCGATGCGCAAGGTGTCAGTCCTCTGCGTGTCCGCGCAGCAGTTGTTCCAGCAGTCGTTCGTCCTGCGGCGGGAGCTCCGAGACGAACCGGGCCAGCACCGCCGCACGGTCGCCGCCGGTCTCCAGCAGGGCCCGCATGCCGGCCGCGGTGTGCCCTGCCTCGTCCCGCACCGGCGTGTAGTGGTAGCCCCTGCCGACGCGTTCGCGGGTCACAAGGCCCTTGTCGAACAGCCTGGACAGGATGGTCAGCACGGTGGTGTATGCCGGGTCACCGGTTATCTGCTCGCGCACCGTGGCAGCCGACACCGGCCCGCCCGCCGCCCACAGCGCGGCGAGCACCTCGCCCTCCAGCTGTCCACGCGCCCGCCTGCCGTGCGGTGGAACCTCGTCCTCAGCCAAACCGCGTACCTCCGTCTTCCGCGATCGTATGTCCCGGCCGTGGCTTCCGAATAAAGTACTACCGGTTGTAGAGGCCGGTCGACGGTGGGAAACGAAAACGGTCCGCGGGTCACGGGCGTCGCGCGGCCCACACGGAGCGCTCGGTGCGTACCGCGAGGTCGCCGCGGTGCAGGACGCTCTCGGGGCTCTCGGCGTCGAGGAGCCGATCGAGCGCGGCGAGGTCCTCGGGCGAAAGCGCCCCCTCGACGGTGGTGCGCATGCTCCCCAGGCTGATCAGGGCGTAGCGGCCGATCGCCGGGGACCGGGACCCGGCGATGTGCACGGTGATCGTGCGCTCCTTCTCGACGGAGAATCCGGCCGCGGTCAGCTTCGGCCCCCAGTCGGCGCCGCGGTGCGGAACGTGCTCGGCGTGGTACCGCTCGCTTGCCGCGTGGCAGCGCTCCTCCAGGCCCGGCCGCTCTTTCGGGCCGTCCTCCGGCAGGAAGCGGGGGAAACCGGCGAGCTCCACGACGGCGAGCAGCCCGCCGGGTGCGAGCGCGTCGCGCACCCGGCGCAGGGTGCGGTCGGGGTCGGCCATGTGGTGCATGGACGCCGACGCCCACACCAGGTCGGGCGTACCGAGGTCGGGCCATGACGCGTCGAGGTCGGCCTGGACGGTGCGCACGCGATCGCCGACTCCCAGGGCGCACGCCTTCTCCCGCAGGCGCTGCAAATGGCCCGCCGAGGCGTCGACGGCGGTGATGTTGGCCTCGGGCCAGCGTTCGAGCAGGGCGAACGTGCCGGCGCCCGTTCCGCAGCCCAGGTCGACGATCTGCCGAGGACTCGACGACAGGGGCAGCCAGCCGGTGAGGGAGGCGATGTGGCCGGCGAGGATCTCGGCGTCCAGGTCGAGGACCTCGGCCTGAATGTCCGGGTCGATTGCGTGCCGGTCGCCTGCGTGGCCGTGTTCGTGCGGGGTGTGGGTCATGCCGCCACGCTAGGCAGGGGATGCCCAGAACGCACGAATTCTTGCTGATATGGCAAGCGAATGCCCTCTCGGGCTGCCCGATACGCATGCTCGATCGGGCCCTCTTGCGTGGAACGCCCGGTGGTCCATTTCTATCTACATGATGTAGTAGGAGTCATCGGCCGCTCGCTCCAGGAAGGAATGCGCCGTGGACGACATCGTGCTCGCCGGCCGTACGGACCAGCAGGCGATCCGTGCGCCCGGCGCGGTGCCCGGGGCGGGGCGCCGCGCCCGCCCCGCCCCGGAGGTTCCGGCACAGTGGCACCGCGGCTTCACGCTGCTCGCCACCATCAGCCTGTTCATCGGAACCCGCTCCGCGTGGACGCACGCGATGGCGAGCGACCCGCCCGTCGCCGCCGTCATCTCCGCCGGTTACGCGGGCATCCTCGTCTGCGGCGTGCTCGCCCTGTCCGTCCGCGGCAGGCGCGCGCTCGCAGCCGTCGACCTGGGCGTCCTCGCGATCGGTATCGCGCTGGTGGTGTGCCGCTACTGGCTGGACCACGCCGGCAGCGACGAGGGGGTCCTCACCGCACAGGCGGCCCACGAGATCCTGAGCGGCCGCCCCGTCTACGGGCAGCCCTGGCCCTGGCTGTTCGGCACACCGCGCGTCGGCGTCACCAAGACCATGGCCGGAGGCGGCGACTACACGTACGGCTATCCGCCGCTCACCGCACTTCTCGCCGCCCCGGTCCACGCCGTTGTGCACTCCACGGCCGCCGCGACGCTCGTCACCACGGGTGCGCTCATCGCGGGCACTGTCGCGCTGTGGTGGACGGTGCCCCCCGCCTGGCGCTCTGCGGCGACCGCCGTCTGCCTCGGCTTCGGCATGCTGCCCGGGTACGCGCGGCTCGGCTACCCGGCGGTCGTCGCGCTCGCCCTGCTCGTCCCGGTGGTGGTGCGCTGGCCGGAGACCGGCGCGGGGGGACGGCTCGGGCGCCGCGGGATGCTGCGCGCCTGCTGCCTCGGCGCGGCGTGCGCGGCCCAGCAACTGGCCTGGTTCCTCGCGCCGTTCCTCATCATCGGCGTGTACGCCGTGCGCCGCGGCGAACTCGGCGGCCGTGCCGCACTCGCGGTCACGGCCCGCTACGCCGGCACCGCGGGCCTGGTCTGGCTGTCGATCAACGCCTACTTCATCGCCCGGAGCCCGCGCGACTGGCTCGACGGCACGCTCCTGCCGATCACCCAGGGCGCCATCCTGCACGGCCAGGGGCTCATGGGTATCTCGTACTACTTCAGCGCCGGCAGCAGCCGGCTGGACTTCTACTCCTACGCGGCGCTGCTGCTGCTCGCAGGCCTCCTCGGCGCGCTCTTCCTCTTCCCCCGGCGGCTCGGCCCCGCGCTCACCGTTCTTCCCTGGCTGCCCTTCTACCTGGCGACCCGCTCGCAGGACGGCTACTTCCTGCTGATGACGCCGCTCTGGCTGGCAGCGGCCGCCACCGTCCCGGCCTCGTCGCACTCAGCGGCATGGCGGCCCGCGCTCACCCGCCGCAGCCGGCGCGGGGTGAAGGCGGTGCTCGCCGCGGGTGTCGTGGCGCCGTCCCTGCTGTGCGCGGGTGTGGCCGCCGCGAGCCCGCCACCGCTGTCCATGGGCGTCACGGCGCGACTCACCGACACGCCGCGCCACGGCATCACCGCCGCGACGGTGCACGTGGTGAACAGGACCGGCGAAACACTCACGCCCCATTTCGCGAGCCGCACGGGCCAGGGCGCCTCCCGCTGGTGGACCGTCACGGCCGGGCCCGCCTCGCTGGCACCCCACGCGTCCGCCACGTACGAGCTGAGCCCGCACGGCGGGTTCAGGCCGGTGCCCCGGGGACCGCACGCGCCCCTCCACCTGATCGCCGTCACGGCCGACCCGATGACGATCACCACCGCGCCCTTCCCGTCACCACCTGCGTGACCGCCGCCCCCGGAACCCATGCTGACCTGCGCGGGGTCTAGAATCGACCGTCCCACGCCCCCTACAGAACCGGCAGAGCCGTGCCCCTCCCCAAGGCCGAACTCCATCTCCACATCGAAGGCACTCTGGAGCCGGAGCTCGCCTTCGCCCTCGCCGCGCGCAACGGCATCGCACTGCCGTACGCCGACGCGGAGGAGTTGCGCCACAAGTACCGCTTCAGCGACCTGCAGTCCTTCCTCGACCTGTACTACGAACTGATGGCCGTCCTGCGCACGGAGGACGACTTCGCCGATCTCGCCGAGGCCTACCTGACGCGCGCCGCCGCGCAGGGCGTCCGCCACGCGGAGGTCTTCTTCGACCCGCAGGCGCACCTCGCCAGGGGCGTGGAGATGGCGACCGTCGTGGGCGGGCTCGCCAGGGCGCTGGAGCGTGCCCCCGAACGCCACGGCATCTCGACTTGCCTGATCATGTGCTTCCTGCGCGACGAGTCCGCCGAGTCGGCCGCCGCCACGCTGGACGCCGCGCGACCCCACCTGGACCGCATCACCGGCGTCGGCCTCGACTCCGCCGAGGTCGGCCACCCGCCGTCGAAGTTCCGCGAGGTGTACGAGGAGGCCGCGAAGCTCGGTCTGCGACGCGTCGCACACGCGGGCGAGGAGGGCCCGCCCGCCTACATCACCCAGGCTCTCGACGTCCTCGGCGTGGAGCGGGTGGACCACGGGCTGCGCTGCGTCGAGGACCCGGACCTCGTGGCACGACTCGTGCGCGACCGGGTGCCGCTCACGCTCTGCCCGCTGTCGAACGTGCGGCTGCGCACCGTCGACGTCCTGGCGGACCACCCCCTGCGCGCCATGCTGGAGGCCGGCCTCATGGCCACGGTCAACTCCGACGATCCGGCGTACTTCGGCGGCTACGCGGACGACAACTTCCATGCCGTGCGTGAGGAGCTCGGCCTCAGCGACGACCAGCTGCGCGAACTGGCGCGCAACTCCTTCCTCGCGGCGTTCCTCGACGACGAGGACCTGCGCAAGGCGTACCTCGCCGAGGTCGACGCGTACACGTTCTGAACGGCCGCCGACGCCCGGCGCGCCGGGCCGCGCGCTCACACCGCCAGGTCGTCCTCCGCCACGCCCGCCTCCCCGGCGACGTCACCGGCCCGCGCCCGGCCCGGTGCCGCCCGTCCGCGCAGCCGGTCCATCTGGCGCCACTCCGGCCGCAGCCCCGCGAGGTTCGTGGTGAGGAAGTAGGCGGTGCCGCCCGCCAGCAGCACCGGGACGAGACCGAACGACGCGACCGCGGCCCCCGCCACCAGGCCGCCGAGCGGCACGCCCACCCAGGCGGTCGCGTTGCCGAGCGCGCTGACGCGGCCGAGCAGCCTGCGCGGTACCCGCTCGAACGAGAGCGCGCCCAGTATCGGGTTGAGGAACCCGGCGCCGAAACCGCCGACCGCGAACACCGAGAGCACCGCCCACAGCGGCGCGCCCGAGGCGAGTACGAGGAACCGCGGCGCCCCGGCGAGCAGGAAGCCGGCGAAGAACACCGGCCTGCGGCGCATCCGGGGCGCGAGCGCGGCCGCGATCAGGCTGCCCCCGATCGCCGCGCAGCTCATGACCGTGCCGGTCAGCCCGATCGCGGCGGGGCCGCCACCGGTGTCCTTCGCCCACACGGGGATCAGCACCGTCGAGAACCCGGCGTCCAGCAGGTTCGTGACGCCGACCATCACGATGATCGTCAACAGCAGCGGCTCGCCCCGCAGGAACGCGAATCCCTCGCCGAACCGGCGCCAGTAGCCGGCCGGCGGCGCGTCCGCGCCGACGGTGTCATCGTCGGCGATGTCTCGTGGAGCTTCCTGGACGGCCCGGCCCATGGAGCGCGGCAGGGCGGCGGCGACGATGAGCGAGCCGAGCGCGAAACACCCCGCGTTGGCGGCGAGAGCGGTCATGGGCCCGAGCAGAGCCACCACTGAGCCGCCGACCGCGGGGCCCACGGTGGACGCGAGGCGCTCGGTGACCCCCGCGAGGCCGGTGGCCCGCTCCAGCGGAACCCGGGCGCGGTCCGCCGCCTCCGGCACCATGATCTCCTTGGCCAGGTCGCCGGGGCCGCGTACCGACCCGATCAGCGCGACCAGGCACAGCAGCAGCGGGAAGGTGAGCAGGCCGCGGGCGTGCAGGAGCGGGATCACTGCTGCCGCGGCCGCGCTGACAAGATCCGTCGTCCACGAGACGACACGTGGCCCCACCCGGTCGACGAGCGGACCCGTCAACGCCTTGACCAGGACATAAGGCGCCATCTCGCAGAAGGCGACCAGGCCGGTCCTGGTGGCGCTGCCGGTGGTCGCCAGCACGAACCACGGAAGCGCGATGGCCGAGACACGGGTGCCGGTGAGCGACACCAGCGTCGCCGTGAGCACGCCGATCAGCGGGCGCATGCGCCCGAAGCCGCCTGCCGGCCCGGGTATGCCGCCGGGCGCGCTCCCCGCGCCGGACCTCGCGGCCCGGCGTCTCACGCCGTCCCCCCGCCGGCGTCGTCCGGCTCCGGCAGGACGTACGTGATCACCGAGACGCGCGACGCCCCGGCAGGGGCGCCTTCCGCGGCTTCCGGCGTGTCCTGCCGGTAGCGCTCGACGACGGCCCGCAGCTCCTCGCCGAGTTCTGCCGCCTCCTTCGGGGTCAGCCGCAGCAGCCGGTCGCTCATCTCGAACGCGTCACGCCACGGGCGCGGCGCTGTGGCCATCTCGTCGAGCGCCTGCTGGACGCGCAGCGTGTAAGTGGCGGCCACGGAACCCAGGAAGGCGAGCGCGGCCTCGGGCTCGCGCTCCGTCAGCTCCCCGCCGTCGTACCGCGTCAGCCGGTGCACCGAGCGCCACCAGCGTTCGCGCGCGTTGCCCCGGCCGGTGTCCTCGGCCACGAACCCGGCGGCTGCGAGCCGGCGCAGGTGGTAGCTCGCCGTACCCGAGTTGACGCCGAGCCGCTCAGCCAGGCGCGTCGCGGTGGACGGCCCGTGCTTGCGCAGCAGGCCGATCAGCCGCACCCGTACGGGGTGCGCGAGCGCGCGCAGCCCGCGCGCGTCGAGGACAACGGTCTCGTCGCCGGTCTCGGTCATGGCGGCAGCCTAGCGACCGCAAACAGTTCTTCGCAAAGAAGTCTTTGCGAAGAACTGTTTGCGGTCGGGCTATCACCGGCCGGGCTCAGGCGTCCGAGACCTCAAGCGCGGTGATCCGCTGGGCGCCCGCGGCCGTCCCTGGCGCCGCGCTCCTCATCTCCAGCCGCAGCCGCGCCGTGGTGAGGCGGTCGAACGAGACGACCGTCGCGTCGCCCGTGGCCTTCGGCCAGGCGACGTGGGCGTGGCGCGCCGGCACGTAACGCTCGCCGTCCCAGTACGACACCGCCACCGACGCGGGCAGCGAGTGCCTGTCGTCCACGGTGAACGCCACCGACACCGTCGCGACCGTACGCGGCTCCCGCCAGGCCAGCGACACCCAGTCCCCGGCGCGCGCGCCGCTGAAGGCGGGCAGCAGCGCGGTGGCGCTCTTGGTGAACGCGTTCGACCAGCCCGTCGACGGGTCGCCGTCGAGCATCGCGGCCGGCAGAGTGCCGGGCGAGCCCGAGTAGCTCGCGTCCGCGAGCGGGTAGCCGGGCTCGCCCTGCCCGGGATCGGGGCGCATCGCCGGCGGCGGCGTGCGGGTGAGCACCTCGGCCTTCGCGACGCGCACCGACGCCGTGTCGCCCCGCAAGTCCCGGGACTCGGCCCTGACCGTGAGCACTCCGGGCTTCGTACCGGCCTGCACCACGGCGAGCGCCTTCCCGTGGAAGGCAGTCCTCGTCGACGCCTGGTAGCGCTCGGCGCTCTCCTGCCTCCCGCTGTCCACGCCGGCCAATCGCCCGCCGGTGACGCCGAACGACAGCACGTTCTGCGCGTACGGCACGAGCACCCCGTGTGCGTCGACCACGTCGGCCGTCACGTAGACCAGCGACCTGCCGTCCGCGTCGACCTCCCGCCGGTCCGTCGACAGGCGCACGGCGTGCGGCGCGCCGGCCGTGCGCAGCACGTCCGTCGCCACCTGCCGGTGGCCGCGCCGAGCCACCGCCCGCAGCTCCCCGGGCGCGAACGGCACGCGCCAGGTCAGGTGGAGCTTGCCGGCGCTGCCCGTCGGGCTCGTGTAACTGCCCGGATAGGGGCCCGAGGTGACGGTCTTGTCGTCGCCGGTCGGCTCGGTCGTCTCCAGATAGGCCCGCCCGTCCGCCGTCCTCTTGCGGTCGAAGCGCCGCACGCCGAGCGACTCGCCGTTCAGCAGCAGCTCCACCGTGTCGACGTTCGCGTACGCCCACACCTCGACGGTCTCGCCGCGGCGGTGGCTCGTCCAGTCCATCGGGACCAGGTGCACCATGGGCTCGTCGGTCCACTGGCTGCGGAAGAGGTGGTAGGCGTCCTTGGGGAAGCCGGCCGTGTCGACCGCGCCGAAGAACGAGGTCTTCACCGGGAACACGTCGTAGGGCGTCGGCTCGCCGATGTAGTCCATGCCGGCCCACAGGAACTGCCCCACGAAGAATTGCCGGTCGCGGTCCTTCTTGAGCGAGTACTCGCCGCTGATCGTCCAGGACGCCAGGTTGTTGTCGTACGAGGACGTCTCGCGCCTGCCCGGGCTGTGGTTCTCCCCGGTGTTGAGGTGTTCGGGCGCCTGGTAGGCGCCGCGCGTCGACGTCTCGGACGAGGACTCCGACTCGAACAGGAAGAGATGCGGGTAGCGCGCGTGCAGGGCGTCCACCGAGGCAGCGGTGTTGTAGTTGAGCCCGAGGCCGTCGAGCTTGGCCAGCATCCGGTCCGCGGGCGAACCGGCCGCCGGCAGCGAGCGGTACTTGTCGGAGCCGATCACGACCGGGCGGGTGGCGTCGTGCGCGCGCACCCCGTCGATCAGCCGCTGCGCCATGCCGAGGCCGGCCTCGCTGGTCGAGTCGGGTATCTCGTTGCCGATGGACCACATCAGCACGGCGGGGGAGTTGCGGGCCGCTCTGACCATCTCGGCGATGTCGCGGTCGCTCCACTCGTCGAAGAAGCGACCGTAGTCGTAGCGGTTCTTGCCGGTGTGCCAGCAGTCGAACGCCTCGACCATCATCAGGATGCCGAGCCGCTCGCAGACGGCGATCATCTCCGGCGGCGGCGGGTTGTGCGAGGTCCTGAAGGCGTTGACGCCCATCGACTTCATCAGGGTCATCTGGCGCAGCAGCGCGTCCTCGTTGATGGCGCTGCCCAGGGCGCCCTGGTCGTGGTGGAGGTCGACGCCCTGGAGTTTCATGGGCTCGCCGTTGAGCGTCAGCCCGCGCTCCGGATCGATGGCGGTGTACCGGAAGCCGAACGTCGTCCGGTAGGAGTCCACCGTCTTCCCGCCGGCGCGCAGCTCGGTGTCGAGCCGGTACAGCCGGGGCGTGTCGCACGACCACAGCTCGGGGCGCCACACGGTCATCTCGTGCGTGGCACTCGTCGTCGACGACCCGGTGGTCAGCGCCGACTCCGTCCGCGCCACCACGCGGCCCCGCGGGTCGCGGACGGTGGAGACGACGGTGACGTGCGTGCCGCCACCGGTGGCGTCGACGACGTCGGTGCGCGCCCGCACGACGGCCCGGCCGGCGGCCGACGCCGCGTCGAGGCCCGGCGTGGTGACGACGGTGCCCCAGCGGTCCACGTGCACGGGGTCCGTCACCACGAGCCGCGCGTGCCGGTAGATGCCGCTGCCCGAGTACCAGCGTGAACTCGGCAGCTGGTTCTGCACCTTGACGGCGATGACGTTCGGTGTCGTGGAGTCGGTGTGCAGGTGCCCGGTGAGGTCGAAGGCGAACCCCGTGTACCCGTAGGGGTGGTTGCCGACCAGCGTCCCGTTGCAGTACACGTACGAGTCCATGTAGACGCCGTCGAACTCGACCGAGACGCGCTTGCCCGCGAGCCCGTGCGGCAGCGTGAAGGCGATGCGATACCAGCCGAGGCCGCCCGGCAAGAAGCCCGTGCCCGACGTGGTGCCGTCCTCCTCGGTGGGCGTGAGCTCGATCGACCAGTCGTGCGGCACGCGGACCGCGCGCCACCCGGAGTCGTCGAAGTCCGGCCGCGCCGCGTCGGCATAGGCGCCGGTGGGGTCCGTCGCGGCGGCCGGGTTGACGAGCGCGAACCGCCAGCCGTCGGTCAGTTCGATGGTGCGCCCGGCGGGCGCACGAGAGGCCGGCGCGGCCTCGGCCGCCGGGGCGCCGCCCGCGAGTGCCATGCCCGCGAGCGGGCCCGCCGCCCCCGCGACCAGGAACGATCTCCGATTGACAGCCACGCGATCCTCCACTTCGTGCCGGAGGGCGGGCACGGGGCCGCCCCCGCCGGCGCAACAGAAACGACCAGGACCAAACGAAAAGTTTCGTGAGCGAACGAATTCTCGCAGTCCGGGTCACGCGGTCGTCAAGTGGCGTGCGGCGTTCCGCTGTGCCGTTCCGTTGTGCCGTTCCGTCAGTCCGTGATGGACCCCTGGAAGCGGTACCGGTCGCCCCGATAGGTCGCCACGGTGAGCTCCAGGGGGCGGGAGTCCTGGTTGAAGGCGAGCTGTGTCGCGACGAGTACCGGTGTGCCGTCGTCGATCTCCAGCAGTTCTCGCTCCTCGCCGTCGGGCTGCCGTGCCTCCACCGAATACGCGGCCACTCTGGGCAGTTGGGGCGGTGTGGCGCGCCGGAGCGTGGCGAAGAGCGAATCGGTCGTGAAGTCGGTCTCGCTGAGCAGGGGGCACAGCGCGAGCGGCAGCCGGTTGTGCTCGACGACCACGACCAGGCCGTCCAGGTAGCGCAGCCTGCGCATCTCGAACAGGGCGGCGCCCGGGCCGACGCGCAGCCTCTCGGCCTCCTGGACGGTGGCGGGCCTGACCTTCGAGTAAAGGACCTTGGCGTGGGTGGGCAGGTGGTGCTCGCGGGCGTAGTCCGCGAAACCGCGGACCGTGTGGCCCTGAGCGGGGTCCGACGCGAAGGCGCTCGGGGCCTGGCTGTCCGTCGCCCCCGTCGCGCCCGCCGCCGCGAGGAACCAGCCGCGGGCGGCCGACGACTCGATCATGCCGCGGGCGGCCAGTTCGCCGAGCGCGGAGCGCATCGTGACCCGGGAGACGTCGTAGCGGGCGGCCAGTGCGCGCTCGGAGGGGAGGCGGTCGCCGTCGCGTGCGCCGCCTGCGGCGATGTCGTCGGCGAGTCGTGCGGCGATCCGCAGGTACAGCGGGAGCGCGTCGTCGCTCAGCAGTCCGCGGGGAAGGTGGCTCTCGTGCGCGGTAGGCATACCAGTTTCATACCAGAAAGAGGCCATTGACGTCCAGTTTCCAGACCAGTAGGGTTCCGATCGGGTTCGGGCGATCGGCCCATTCCCGAACAAATTGCAGCAGCGCGGGGCGATGTCCGACCGGGCGCCGGCGAGGCGCACGACCCTTCAGTCGCGACCCGCACCTACCGTCCCGACGCGCGCACCGCTCGCGGACGACGACAAAGGAGCCCCCGTGAACACCCCCGTCCTCACCCCGCCGAAGGGCGCCGGAGCCGAGCACACGGTCGCCGAGATCGCGCAGCAGCCCGCCCTGTGGCGGGAGGTGGGCCGTATCGTCGCCGGGCAGCGCGCGGCACTCGACGCCTTCCTGGCGCCCGTGCTCGCCGCCCAGGACCTCAGGGTCGTCCTGACCGGGGCCGGCACGTCCGGCTTCGCGGGCGACGTGCTGCGCACGGCACTCGCCCGCCACCTCGGCCGGCGTGTCGACGCCGTGCACACCACCGACATCGTCGCCGACCCGCGCGGCTGCTTCGCCGAGGACGTGCCCACCCTCCTCGTCTCCTTCGCCAGGTCGGGCGACAGCCCCGAGTCCACGGCCGCCACCGCCCTCGCGGACAGCTGCCTGTCGCGGACGCACCACCTGGTGATCACCTGCAACGCCGAGGGAGCGCTCGCCCGCGCGCACGGCGGTCAGCGCGCGTCCCACGTGCTGCTGATGCCCGCCGCGTCCAACGACCAGGGCTTCGCGATGACCTCAAGCTTCACGTGCATGCTGCTGGCCGCGCTCCTCGCCCTCGGCCCCTCGTCCGCCGGATCCGCCGTCGGCGCCCTCGCGGACGCGGCCGAGCGCATCACGACGGGAGAGCTCGACGCGCCCGTCGGGCAGCTGCTCGCCCGCGAGCCCGAACGGCTCGTCTACCTCGGCAGCGGCCCCCTGCGCGGCCTCGCGGGCGAATCCGCGCTCAAGCTGCTCGAACTGACGGGCGGCAGGGTCGTCGCCCACGCGGACTCCACGCTCGGCTTCCGGCACGGTCCGAAGGCCATCCTCGACGGCCGCACCGCCGTGATCGTGTTCGTGTCCGAGGACGCGTACACGCGCCAGTACGACCTGGACATCGTCGCCGAACTGCGCGCGGCCCTGCCCGCGGGCGCCGTCGTCGCGGTCTCCGCACGCCAGGACGGGCTGCCCGAGGACGGCGTCTGGCTCGTCCCCGTGCCCGCCGGCACGGAAGACGCCGCGTTCGCCCTGCCCGCGGTGGTCTGCGCCCAGCTCGTCGCACTCGGCGCCTCGCTGGCACGCGGCGTGCGGCCCGACAACCCGTTCCCGTCGGGCGAGGTCAACCGGGTGGTCCGTGGCGTGACCGTGCACCCGTACACCGGCAACTGACAGGCAGGAGGAAACACGATGTTCCTGGGTGTGGACGGTGGGGGCACCAAAACCGCCTTCTGCCTCGTCGACTCGTCAGGGTCGGTGCGGGCGAGGGCGCTCGGCGCCGGCGCCTACTACTTCTCGGACAACGCCGGCGACGGCGTCGCGCACGTCGCGCGCGTACTGGCCGAAGGCGTCACCGCCGTCTGCGCCGACGCGGGGATCCGGCCCGCGGGGATCGCCCACGCGTTCTTCGGCCTGCCCGGGTACGGGGAGGCCGCCGGGGACGTCCCCGCCCTGGACGCGGCCCCGCGCGAGGTGCTCGGGCACGACAGGTACGCCTGCGACAACGACATGGTGTGCGGCTGGGCCGGGTCACTCGGCGCGGCCGACGGCATCAACGTCATCAGCGGCACCGGCTCGATGACGTACGGCGAGCGCGCCGGAAAGGGCGTGCGCACCGGCGGCTGGGGCGAGTTCTTCGGCGACGAGGGCTCCGCGTACTGGATCGCGGTGCGCGCCCTGAACGTCTTCTCCCGCATGAGCGACGGCCGGCTTCCCGAGGGCCCGCTCGCCGGCGTACTGCGCCGGCACCTCGAACTCGCCGGCGACCTCGACCTGGTGGACGTCGTGCACAACCGCTGGGGCGGCCGGCGCGGCGAGATCGCCGCCCTGAGCCCCCGGGTCGCCGAGGCGGCGGGCCTGGGCGACGAGCACGCCGCGGCGATCCTCACGGACGCGGGCCACGAGCTCGCGCTCCTGGTCGACAGCGCGCGTCGCGGCCTCGGCTTCGAACGGGGCGAGACGGTACCGGTCTCCTACTCAGGCGGCGTCTTCGGCTCCGCCACCGTGCTGGACACCTTCGCCCGTGACCTGCGCGGCCGTGAAGGCGGCTACGACCTGCGAACCCCTCTCTTCGAGCCCGTGATCGGAGCCGCACTCCACGCGGCCCGGCTGGCGGGCACACCGCTCGACCCGACCGCGCTCGACGCGTTGCGCTCGACCGAGGTCTCCCGTCCCCTGGAGTAACGATGAAGTCACTCAACCGCGGCTGGATGCTCCCCGCCGGCCTCCTGGTCCTGTTCTGGGGCGTGTGGGGGGCCTTCTCCAGCAAGCCCACGGACCTGTACGGCTATCCGAACGAGATGGTCTACATCATCTGGTCCCTGACCATGATCCTGCCCGCCGCCGCGGCGCTGCGGCGGGAGCGCTTCGACCGGCGCCCGGTGGCCGCACTGTACGGCCTGCTCGCCGGACTCACCGGCGCCGGCGGCCAACTGGTGCTCTTCCAGGCCCTGTCCGACGGGCCGGCCTACCTGATCTTCCCGGTCGTCTCGCTCTCCCCGGTGATCACGGTCCTGATGGCCGTGGCGCTGCTGCGCGAGCGGATCAACCGGCTCGCCGTCGTGGGCGTCGTCGCGGCGCTCGTCGCGATCCTGCTGCTCAGCATCCCCGGCGGTGGCGGCGGCGGCTCCTCGTCGGGGCCGTGGATGGTGCTCGCCGCGGTCGTCTGCGTGGCGTGGGGAGCGCAGGCGTTCTTCATGCGCAAGGCAGCCGTGGTGGGCGTCAACGACGCGACCACGTTCGGCTGGATGACGATCAGCGGGCTCCTGCTGATCCCGGTCGCCTATTTCATGATGGGGTCCTTCCCCTCGGGCGCGCCCTGGCAGGCCCCCGCGCTCACCGCCGGGACGCAGGTGCTCAACGCGGTGGGCGCCCTCTTCCTCGTCATGGCGCTCAGCCGCGGCAAGGCGGCCGTCGTCGCGCCGCTGACCAACGCGCTCGCGCCGGTGCTCACGATCATCCTCTCGCTGATCGTTTACCAGACGCTGCCCACGATATGGGCGGGCATCGGCATCGTGCTCGCCCTGGCAGGGTCGACGCTCATGGTCTACAGCGACGAGAAGCGGGGCGAGGAGGCCGCCGCACCCGAACCGGCCGCCAAGGTGCCGTCCTGAACGCAAGGACGCATGGACCGCAACCGGGCCCGCGACGCCGCTTCGTCAGAAGCGGCCGAACCCTGACCGAGAACAGCGAACGAGGAATCCGACATGTCACTGGTCCCCACCGGAGAGCTCCTGTCCCGGGCCGCAGCCGGGAGCGGGTGCGTCGCGGCCTTCAACGTGATCACGCTGGAGCACGCCGAGGGCATCGCGCAGGGCGCCGAGGCGGCCGGCCGACCGGTGATCCTCCAGATCAGCGAGAACGCCGTCCGCTACCACGGAGGCCGCCCGGGTCCCCTGGCGGCCGCGGCCCGCTCGGTCGCCGCCTCCTCGCGCGGCGACGTCGCCCTGCACCTGGACCACGTGACGGACATGGACCTGCTGCGCCAGGCCGCCGAGCACGGGTTCTCCTCCGCGATGTTCGACGCCGGGGCCCTGCCGTACACCGAGAACGTCGAAGCGACGGCCGCCGCCGCGCGGTGGGCGCACGGCGAGGGCCTGTGGATCGAGGCCGAGCTCGGCTACGTCGGTGGCAAGCCCGGCGCCCCCGCGAGCGCTCACGCCGCGGGGGTGCGCACGGACCCCGTGGAGGCCGCCGACTACGTGCGGCGCACCGGGGTCGACGCCTTGGCCGTGGCCGTCGGCAGCTCGCACGCCATGACCGAGAGGTCCGCGGCGCTCGACCACGGCCTCGTCAGGCGGCTGGCCGGGGCCGTGCCGGTGCCGCTCGTGCTGCACGGGTCCTCCGGCGTCCCGGACGAGGAGCTGCGCGAGGCGGTGCGCTCGGGCATGCGCAAGATCAACATCGGCACGGCGCTGAACATCGCGTTCACGGGGGCGGCGCGCCGCGTCCTGGACGGGGACGCCGCGCTGACCGACCCGCGCAAGTACCTCGCGCCGGCGCGCGAGGCGATCTCCGGGACGGTACGCGACCTGCTGGGCGTCCTCGACGTGTGACGGCCGTCTCGCCGCAACCCGTGCGCCCTTCAGCGCCGGCCACGAAAGTGGTTGCCGCCCGCGGCCGGCGGGCGGTCAGGCCGCGGTCTGCCGGCGCGGGAGCTTCCAGTTCGGCCGCGGGAAGTGGCACGTGTACCCGTCGGGGTAGCGCTCCAGGTAGTCCTGGTGCTCCGGCTCCGCCTCCCAGAAGTCGCCGACGGGCTCCACCTCGGTGACGACCTTGCCCGGCCACAGGCCGGACGCGTCGACGTCCGCGATCGTGTCCTCGGCGACGCGCCGCTGCTCCTCGCCCGTGTAGAAGATCGCCGAGCGGTAGCTCTTGCCGATGTCGTTGCCCTGGCGGTCGCGGGTGCTCGGGTCGTGGATCTGGAAGAAGAACTCCAGCAGGTCGCGGTAGGAGGTCTCCTCCGGATCGAAGGTGATCTCGATGGCCTCGGCGTGGCTGCCGTGGTTGCGGTAGGTCGCGTTCGGGGTGTCGCCGCCCGAATAGCCGACGCGGGTCGAGACCACCCCGGGCAGGCGCCTGATCAGGTCCTGCATGCCCCAGAAGCAGCCTCCCGCGAGGACTGCGCGCTCGGTCGGTCGCGTCATCTCTGCTCGTCTCCCTTGTCGGTTCCCGGATCTCTCCGTGCACCTGTTCACAACCGTACCGGGAGGCGGGATATGCCCGCGGGCGCGGCCCTAGCGGTGCTCGCCGAGCAGCCAGGGCCTGATCTGCTTGCGCGCGTGGTGCAGCCGGGACTTGACGGTGCCGACCGGAATCCCCGTGCGCTCGGCGATCTCCGCGTACTCCATCTCGCAGATGTCGCGGTACACGAGCGGCGCGACCAGGTGCGGGCTGTCGCGCTCCAGGTTCTCCAGGGCGTCGAGCAGGTCGAGCCGCGACCCGGCGATCACGCTCGTCGTGCGGGGATCGGGACCGGCCGCCTCGGTGTCGAGGAGGGGCCGCTCGGCGGCCCGCCGCTTCAGTTCCCGGTACTTCTGCCGCGCGCAGTTCGTAACGATCGTATAGAGCCAGGTGCTGAACCTGGAGCGCGCCTCGAAGCGCGTGATGTTCCTCGACACCTGGAGCAGCACGTCCTGTGCGGCCTCCTCCGCGTCCTCCCGGAACGGCAGGAACCGGCCGCAGCGCCGGACGATCTCCGGGCGGATCTCCCGCAGCAGGCGATCGAGTGCCTCCTCGTCGCCGGTGGCGGCGCGGGCCGCGAGGGCCTCGGTATCACGGGTGTCTGTCACGGCGCTTGCACGGGTCGCTGCATCACCCGGGCATGATAACCACATGTCCCCACCAGAGCTGATCGGCCGTTATCGCATCGAACGACGCCTTGGCACCGGCGCCTTCGGTGTGGTGTGGCTGGCCCACGACGACCGCCTCGACGCCTCCGTAGCCGTCAAGGTGATGGCCGACAACTGGGCGTACCGGATGGACGTGCGCGAGCGCTTCCTCGCCGAGGCGCGCCTGCTGCGCAAAGGCATGTCCTCCGGGGTGGTGAAGGTGTTCGACGTCGGGGAGCTGCCCGACGAGCGCCCCTATTTCGTCATGGAGTACGCGGACCGGGGCACGCTGGAGGACCGGCTCAGCGCCGGTGTCCCCGGCCTCGCCGAGTCGCTCTCCCTCGCCGCCAGCGCCGCGCGGGGCGCCGGCGACCTGCACGAGGCGGGCATCGTGCACCGCGACATCAAGCCGTCGAACGTGCTGCTCGCAAGCGGCGGCGAGGGGGCGGGCGGCGAGGGACAGGAGCGTGTCCTGCTCGCCGACCTCGGCCTCGCCAAGAACCTCGCCCAGGCGTCCGGGCTCACGGTCGTGGCGGGCTCCGCCGGATACATGGCGCCCGAGCAGGCCGAGCCGTTCGACGGCATCGACGCCCGCGCCGACGTCTACAGCCTCGGCGCGGTCCTCTACCACCTGGTCACGGGCATCGTGCCGGGCCCGCCAGGCAAGGTCCTGCCGCCTGCCAAGGTGCGCGACGGCGTGCCGAAGGCGGTGCAGCGCGCCGTCCTGCGCGCCATGGAGACGGACCGCGAACGCCGCTGGCCGACCGCCGGGGCCTTCGCCGACGAACTCGACCGGCTGGCCGCCCAGGCTGCCGGGGGCCGCGTCCGCGGACGCCCCGCCGTCAGGGTGCGCCGCCGCACGGTCATCCTCAGCGTGGCCGCCCTCGTCGTGGCGCTCGGCGGCGGTTCGGCCGCCGCGGCCCTGCTGCGTCAGGGCGGCGAACCGCGTACCGAGCGCGTCGCCGACAAGACCGGGCAGGTCAGCGTCGAGGTGCCGCGGGCGTGGGCGAGCCAGGTCGTCGACTCGGGCTGGTCGCCCGCCGACCTCGGCCTGAAGGGCGGCCACGAGCCCGGGCTCACGGTGGCCGAGGACGTGCACGACTGGCCCGACCTGGGCAGCGGCGTCAGCGGAGTCTTCGTCGGCGCCTACGCGGGGGCGGCGAAGGACCTCGCGGCCAAGGCGGCCGCCGCCCACCACGCCACGTGCACCTATGCGGGCAGCCGAGCTTTCTCCGACGCCTCCTGGCACGGCACCGTGCGCACCTGGCGCTCCTGCGGCGCGTCGGGCAACTCGCTCGACGAGGTCGCGCTCGCACCGGCGAACGGGCAGCCGCCCGAGGCGTACGTGCAGGTCCGATACGGTTCGGACACCGGCGGCACGGCCACGACCGACCGCATCCTGCGCAGCCTCCACGTCACGGCTTGACACGGGTACGGCGCCCGCCGCCGGGGCACCCGGCAGGGGGTGGCCGGGGCTCGTGGAAATCACCGTGAACTTTTCCGCCGGGCCCGCCATCGAACCTTGTG
The DNA here is from genome assembly GCF_000721265.1 of Streptomyces sp. NRRL F-5126. GTDB lineage: Bacteria > Actinomycetota > Actinomycetes > Streptomycetales > Streptomycetaceae > Streptomyces. Next base: position 124,880 of record NZ_JOFZ01000007.1, read on the forward strand.
CAGGACAGACCGAGACATGGAAGAGACGGGGTGGCACGGCATGGCGAAGAACCGTATCCACGGGCACGCGGCGGCGGTACGGGGCGGGCGTGCCTCACGCACCCGCCTCGCGGCGAGCACGCTTGCGCTGGTGGCGGCCTCGGGCATCGCGCTGGCGGGCTGCGGCGGCGGCTCCCCGGCGACCCCGCAGAACGTCAGCGGCACGGCAGGCCCGGCGACGGACGGCGCGAGCCCGGCGGACTCCGGCGGCGGCGACGCGAGCGCGTCGGCGCAGGACACGCCGGGCAGCGGTACATCGTCCACCGGCGGCCAGGACACCTCGAAGGCGACGTCCCCGCAGAAGACCAAGGCGTCCGGCGGCAGGTCGAGCGGCAGCACCACCGGTGCGAGCAGCACGCGCTGCCACACCTCGGAGCTCAAGGCGTCGGTGGGTTCGAACGACCCGGGCGCGGGCCAGGAGAACTACGCGCTGGTACTGACCAACACGTCGGGCAGTACCTGCACGGTCTACGGCTACCCGGGGTTCGCGTTCGTCGACGGATCGGGCAACCCGGTCGCGGCCGACCCGCAGCGCGAGGGCGGCACGAAGTCGGTCGTCCACCTCGCGCCCGGGCACAGTGCCTGGGCCGCCCTCAGCTTCCCGAACCCGGGCATGGTGGGCAGCGCGACGGCCACCCCGAAGGCCGTCGAGATCACCCCGCCCGACGAGAAGGCGTACCTGAAGGTGGCGTGGAAGGGCGGCCCCGTCACCAAGAAGCCGAACAGCGCCGCCGCGGCGCACGTCGGCCCGTTCCAGCCCGGCAACGGCCCCGGCTCGGCCGGCTGACCACCGGCCGCGGCCGGACCCGGGGCCGTCCGCGGCCGTACGACCGCGGACGGCCCCGATCTGCCGGCGTGGCTGCCGCGGCGGACGCGCGGCCCCTCCGGGCTTCGGGCAGGGCCCGGAAGGCCGGCGACCGCGTGGCCCGCGCCTCGGCCCGTTCGGGCCTGGGCGCGTGTGCGGCGGGCGCCCGGCACCGGGCGCCCGAGGCGTGCCGATGCGTGTTCCCGCCGCCCCGGGCGTCCGGACGCGCCTGCCTGTGCCAGGCCGGTGCGGCCGTCGCACGCTCGCGGCGGCGAGTCCCGCCTTCAGGCCAGGGCCCCGCATCCCAGGGCCGGCCGGCCGAGGCGGCGCGGCTGCTGAGCCCGGACGCCCCAGGGCGTGTGCGGCGGACAGCCGCGCCGTTCCGTGCCGGGGCGCCCGGGGCGTGCCTGCCTGCGCCGCCTGCAGCGGGGTGCCGCCGTGAACATCGGCAGCCCGAGGCCCGGGGCCCGGGGCGCGCCCCGGGCCGGCGCGGGCAGCAGCAGGCAGGCGCGCCCGGCCCACCCCGGCGATCGGCCCCGGGCGACTGCCGCACACGCCCGGGATGCCGGCTGCCCCGGCGGGCCCTGCCCGCGGCGGAGCCGCCGCGGCGCCCTGCCGCGTGGCTCACGCCACGCGGCGCAGCGCCTCCGGGACCAGGTCCGCCAGGGTCGGATAGCCGTCGACGGCCATGATCAGGTCGGCCTCCGCGAGGAGCGTGCGCAGGACGTGCACGGCTCCGTCCGTGCCGCCGAGCGCCAGGCCGTACGCGTACGGCCTGCCGATCCCGACGGCGCTCGCGCCGAGTGCGAGTGCCTTCACGGCATCGGCGCCGCTGCGCACCCCGGAGTCGAACAGGACCGGCAGCCCGTCGGCCGCCTCCACCACGCCCGGCAGGGTGTCGAGCGCGGGCAGCCCGCCGTCGGCCTGCCGGCCGCCGTGGTTGGAGCAGTACACGCCGTCCACGCCGCCGTCCCGTGCGCGCCGCACGTCCTCCGGGTGGCCCAGCCCCTTCACGATCAGCGGCAGGTCCGTGAGCGAACGGAGCCACGGCAGGTCGTCCCAGGTCAGCGGGGCGCCGAAGACCTGGGTCCAGCGCAGGACCGCGGCGCCCGGATCCTCCTCCGGCGAGTGTTCGAGCCCCGCACGGAACACCGGGTCGCCGAAGTAGTTGGCCAGGCAGTGCCCGCGCAGCTGCGGGAAGTTCCCGGTGGACAGGTCGCGCGGGCGCCACCCCGTCACCCAGGTGTCCAGGGTGACGACGATGCCGCGGAAGCCCGCACGTTCCGCCCGCTGCACGAAGTGCGCCGCGAGATCCCGGTCGGTCGGCGTGTAGAGCTGGAAGAACCCCGGCGTGTCCCCGAGGGCGGCCGCCACGTCCTCCATCGGGTCGGCGGAGAGCGTCGAGGCGATCATCGGCACGCCCGTGCGTGCGGCGGCCCGCGCTGTCGCCAGATCGCCGTGGCCGTCCTGTGCGCAGAGACCGATCACCCCGATCGGCGCCATGAGCAGCGGCGAAGGCAGCCGCATGCCGAACAGCTCGACCGACAGGTCGCGCTCCTTCGCCCCGACGAACATGCGGGGCATGAGCCCCCACCGGCCGAAGGCGCTCACGTTGGCGCGCTGCGTCCGCTCGTCGCCCGCGCCTCCCGCCACGTACGACCACACGGACGGGGGGAGCGCTGCGCGCGCCCGCTCCTCCAGCTCCCCGTGCTCCATCGGGAACTGCGGAAGCACCCCGCCGAGCGCCCGCAGGTAGATCTCCTCCTGGTAGGAGCCGTACGACTGCGCCATTTGCTGTCCGCCCGCCTTCCCCTGTCACCCGCGGCGCGTGAGCCGCCCCGCGCGGAGGACCAGCATGCGCCGCGGTCGCCGTCGCGCGTCGCCCGGGTCCGGCGCGAGGCAAGGGCCGGGGCGCTCAGCCGCGCACCGCCCAGCTGTAGCGGTGCTCGGGGCGGCCCGTGTCGCCGTATTTGAGGGTCAGCGCGACCCGGCCGGCCCTTTCCAGCACCTTCAGGTAGCGCTGCGCCGTCGAGCGGCTGACGCCCGCGCGCTCCGCGACCTCGTGGGCGGACAGCGGCGCCGACGCCTCGCCGAGCACCCGGCGCACCAGGTCGGCGGTCGGCGCGGAGTGGCCCTTCGGCAGCGTCCGCGCCGGTTCCCCCGCGGGGCGCAGCGCGCCGAAGATGCGGTCCACCTGCTCCTGGCCGGCCTCCCCGCGCCCGCCCACCGCGTTGACCGTCCGGCGCAGCGCCGCGTATCCCTCCAGCTTCGCGCGCAGCCCGGTGAAGCTGAACGGTTTGACCAGGTACTGCAGGGCGCCGTGCCGCATCGCGGAGCGCACCGTCGCCACGTCGCGCGCCGCCGTCACCATGATCACGTCGGCGTGGTGGCCCGCCTGGCGCATCCGGCGGATCAGCGCGAGGCCCGGCTCGTCGGGCAGGTAGTGGTCGAGCAGGACCAGATCGATGCGGTGCTGCTCCAGGGTGGCCAGCGCCTGCGCCGCCGTGTGCGCGCGGGCGGCGACCCGGAAGCCGGGCACCCGCCCCACGTAGGCCGCGTTGATCTCCGCCACTCTGAAGTCGTCGTCCACGACCAGTACCTCGATCACCGCGCGGCCCCCTCCCGTACCCCGCCAACGGCCTCCTGCCGCGCGCCGTCCGCCGCCGGTGCGAGTGCCTCGGGCAGGACGACGGTGAACACGGCGCCCCCGCCGGCCCGCGCCGTCACCCTGGCCTTGCCGCCGTACCGCTCGGCGAGCCTGCGCACCAGCGCGAGGCCGAGGCCGCGGCCACGGTGGGCGGGGGAGCGCTTCGTGGTCCAGCCCTCGGCGAAGATCAGCTCGCGCTGCTCAGGGGGAACGCCGGGGCCGTCGTCGCTCACCCGCACCACCGCCGTGGTGCCCTCGGCGCGCAGCTCCACACCGACGGTCCGCGCCACGTCGAGTGCGTTGTCGATCAGGTTGCCCAGCACCGTCACCAGGTCACGGGGGTCCACCACGCGCTCCTGGAGCAGCGTGGCGGGGGAGATGCGCAGGGCGGCGCCGCGCTCGGCCGCGATCGCGGACTTGCCGACCAGCAGCGCCGCGAGCAGCGGATCGTGCACCCGCTCCGCGACCTGCTCGGCCGACGCCCGGTGCTCCTGCGACACCTCGGCGACGAACTGCGCTGCCTCCTCGTACAGCCCGAGCTCCAGCAGCCCGAGCAGCGTGTGCAGCCGGTTCGCGTGCTCGTGGTCCTGGGCCCGCAGCGCGTCGAGCAGACCGTGCGTACTGTCCAGCTCGCGCCCCAGCAGCTCCAGCTCGGTGCGGTCGCGCAGGGTCGCCACCGCGCCACCGTCGTCCGTCGGCATCCGGTTGGCGACCAGCACCCGGCCGCCGCTCACCGTCAGCAGGTCGGCGCCGGCGACCCGGCCCGTCAGCACGTCCGTGGTACGTCCGGGCGGCAGCAGTGCGTCGAGGGACTGCCCCGCCGCGTCCGGGCCGAGGCCGAGCAGGCGCTGCGCCTCGTCGTTGACCAGCCGGACGCGGCCGCAGGCGTCCAGCGCCACGACCCCCTCCCGTATGCCGTGCAGCATGGCCTCGCGCTCGTCGAGGAGCGCCGAGATGTCCGCGAACGCCAGGCCGTGCGTGCGCCGCTGGAGCCGCCGGGACATCCCGTAGGCGACGAGCGAACCGGCCGCGAGCGCCGCGCCCGCGTACAGCAGCAGGCCGCGCATGGTGGACATCAGCCGCGCCCGGACGCTGTCGTACGCGATGCCGACGGACACCGCGCCGACGACACGCCCCGCCGAGTCCCGCACCGGAACCTTGCCGCGGGCGGAGAGGCCGAGGGTGCCGCGATCGATGTCCATCACGTCCTTCCCCGACAGCGCACGGCTCGGGTCCGTCGACACGTGCTGGCCGATGCGCGCCGTGTCGGTGTGCGACCAGCGCACCCCCCGCCGGTTCATCACGACGATGTACAGCGCGCCGGTCGACCGCCTGATCCGGTCGGCCTCAGCCTGGATGGGACCCGACGGGCTCGGGTTCGTGGACGCCAGCTCGCGCGGGAGCCCCGGCTCCGCCGCAGTGGTCTGCGCGATGGCCAGCGCCTGCCGCATGGACTCGTGGTCGAGCTGAGAGCCGAGCGGCGCCATGAACAGGCCCGTCACCAGCATCAGCACCCCCGCGGTGGTGGCCACCTGCACGAGCAGCACCTGCGCGAAGACCCGGCGGGGCCAGCGGATCCGCATGCGATCCCCTCCGTTCTTGCTGCTCATCGGCGCTGTCGCCGCCGCGGCGGCCCTCCCGGCACCCGCGTCGCCGCACCGTAGACCGTGGACGGGCGTGCTGCCCAGCCCCAGCGGTGTTTTTCCCCCGCGAGCGGTGAGCAGAACGAGCAGAACGCCGCGTTGCGCGCAGAACGCCGGTTGTGGGAACAAGGCTCCCGGCAAGCCCCCGGCGCGCCTAGCTTCACCGGTCATGAACAGTCGGACGAGCCCCGCCATCGAGCTGCGGGGGGCGAGCAAGGTGTTCAGGACGCCCTCAGGGGCACCGCACACCGCCGTACGAGACCTGGATATGACCGTCGACAGGGGCGAGTTCGTCGCCGTCGTCGGTCCGACCGGATGCGGGAAGTCGACCACGCTGACCCTCGTCAGCGGCCTCGAGGAACCCACGGAGGGCGACGTCCTGGTGGGCGGGGAGCCGGTCAGCGGCATCGCGGAGGACGTCGGGTTCGTCTTCCAGCAGGACGCCGTCTTCCCTTGGCGCACGGTCCTGTCGAATGTGATGGCCGGGCCCCGCTTCCGTGGCGTGCCCAAGCAGGAGGCGAGGGAGCGCGCCAGGCAGTGGCTCACCAGGGTCGGCCTCGAAGCCTTCGAGGACCGCTACCCGCACCAGCTCTCCGGCGGGCAGCGCAAGCGCGTCTCACTCGCCGCGACCTTCGTCAACGACCCGAAGATCCTGCTGATGGACGAGCCGTTCTCCGCACTCGACGTGCAGACCAGGGCGCTGATGTCGGACGAGCTCCTCGACCTGTGGTCGGGCACGGGCGCGTCCGTCGTGTTCGTCACCCACGACCTGGAGGAGTCCATCGCACTCGCCGACAAGGTCGTCGTCATGACGGCGGGGCCCGCCACCGTCAAGGAGGTCTTCGAGATCGACCTGCCGCGGCCCCGCAAGGTCGAACAGGTGCGGTTGCAGACGGAGTTCACCGACATCTACCGGGAGATCTGGTCGTCGCTCGGCGAAGAGGTCCGCATCACGAGGGAGAGGGGAGCGGGACATGCGGCCTGACACGGCGGGGGCGGGAGCCGTCCTCGACAAGGCCCCGGCCGCGGCAGGCCGGCAGCGCACGCTCAGCAGGCAGCGCGCCGCGCGCCGCCGCAACTACCTGGTCCAGGGCGCCAGGGTGCTGGTGCTCGTCGGGGTGCTCGGCCTGTGGGAGTGGTTCTCACGCGCCGGGATCATCGACCCCTTCAACTTCTCCATGCCGTCGAAGATCTGGCACCAGATCTGGACCTGGGCATCGAACGGCACCGCCCAGGGGCCCCTGTGGGTCCAGGTCTGGGCAACGCTGTACGAGGCGCTGCTCGGCTGGGTCCTCGGTGTGTTCGCCGGTGTGATCCTCGGCATCGCGCTCGGCCGGGTACGCTTCCTCGCCGACGTGCTCGGCCCGTACATCAAGGTGCTGAACGCGCTGCCGCGCATCGTGCTCGCGCCGATCTTCCTGATCTGGTTCGGCCTCGGCCCCGCGTCCAAGGTGGCCTCCGCGGTCGTCCTGGTGTTCTTCCCCGTCTTCTTCAACGCGTTCCAGGGAGCGCGCGAGGTGGACAGGCGGCTCGTCGACGGGGCCAGGATCCTCGGCGCGAGCAACCGCCAGATCACCTACCAGGTCGTCATACCCTCAGCGACCTCGTGGATCTTCACCAGCCTGCACGTCAGCTTCGGCTTCGCCCTCATCGGCGCGATCGTCGGCGAGTACATCGGCGCCACCAAGGGCCTCGGCCTGCTGGTCTCGGCGTCACAGGGCAGTTTCAACGCCGCCGGCGTGTACGCGGCCATGGTGATCCTCGCGGTCGTCGCCCTGCTGGCGGAAGGGGTGCTGACCTTCCTCGAACGGCGCCTGTTCCGGTGGAAGCCCACCGACAGCGGTGACGGGCGCTGACGCCTCGCCCCGCCGCACCTTCCCCGCCCGTCCCCGCTTTCCGCGCGCCATTCCACAAGGACGTGACTTTCATGCGCAGTTCCCTCCGCCCCACCCACCGTGCCGCCAAGGCCGCCGTCGCCCTCACCGGTGTGCTCGCCCTCTCCGCCCTCAGCGCCTGCGGCAACTCGCACGGCTCGTCGGGCGACGGCGGCTCGAAGGACGGCAAGGTCAAGATCATGGTCGGCGGCCTCGACAAGGTCATCTACCTGCCCGCGATGCTCACCCAGCAACTCGGCTACTTCAAGGACGAAGGCGTGAATGTCCAGTTGCTGACGGAGTCGGCCGGCGTCCAGGCCGAGACGGCCCTCGTCTCGGGCGACGTCCAGGGCACGGTCGGCTTCTACGACCACACCCTCGACCTCCAGGCGAAGGGCAAGCAGGTCGAGTCCGTCGTCCAGTTCGCCCAGGCGCCCGGCGAGGTGGAGGTCGTCTCGACGAAGGCCGCCGCGTCCCTCAAGGGACCCAAGGACTTCAAGGGCAAGAAACTGGGAGTGACGGGCCTGGGGTCGTCCACCGACTTCCTCACCAAGTACCTCGCGGTACACAACGGCGTGAAGACGAGCCAGTTCACCCCCGTGGCGGTGGGCGCCGGGCAGACCTTCATCTCCGCACTCCAGCAGGGCTCCATCCAGGGCGGGATGACCACCGAGCCGACGGTCTCCACCATGCTGGCCAAGAAGGCGGGCTCCGTCCTCGTCGACATGCGCACCCCGGACGGCTCGCGTGCCGCGCTCGGCGGCCTCTACCCGTCGTCCAGCCTCTACATGCAGACCTCCTGGGTCAACGCGCACAAGGACACCGTGCGCAAGCTGTCCAAGGCGTTCGTCAAGACCCTGCACTGGATGGACTCGCACACCCCTGAGCAGATCGCCGCGAAGATGCCGTCCGACTACCAGCAGGGCGGCGGCTCCGCCCTGTACGCGCAGGCCATCAAGAACACGCTGCCGATGTTCACCAAGGACGGCGTCATGCCGTCCGACGGGCCCGCCACCGTCAAGCGCGTCCTGTCCACCTTCGACCCGAACCTGCAGAACTACGACGTCGACCTGAAGAAGACGTACACCGACGAGTTCGTGAAGTAGGCGGGAAGAGTCGACCGGGCCCGGCGGCGCCACGCGGCACCGCCGGGCCCGGTCGACTCTGCGCGTGTCAGGTCGCCGTGCCGCGCCTGCGGCGCAGCAGCCACGCGCCGCCGCAGGCGAGGGCAGCAGCCGCAAGCCCCCCGCCGGCGGCGAGTTCGGCCGGTGTGCCGGCCCTGGAGTGCTGCCCGGCGGGAGCGGTACCGGTCCCCGTCGGGAAGCCGCCCAGCTTGCCCGCCTTCTGGTACGCGGAGCCCGCCATCTTGTCGGCGTAGCGGCCGTGCACGAGCTTCTGGTAGCCGGCGAGCGAGACACCCCGCGTACCCACCTCGTGGCGCGCCGAGCCGTTCAGCGGAAGGACCCGGTCTGCGTGCACGCGGTACCACGCGTCGGTCTGCGGTTCGGAGAACACCAGGTCACCATTGCCCTGCCGTGGGTAGGAGACCTCGTCGGAGCCGGAGATCCTGTTGATGACCGACCAGCGCCCGGTGTGCTGGTCCTTGCCCAGCCAGACGCTCGCGGCCCTGCCCCTTGCGGAGGTCGCCCCGACGGCCGCGAAGGCGAACCGCGCGACCGGAGCGGACGCCGAACCGCCCTTCACGAAAGCCGGGTTGAGTACGTACACGGCTTGCGCGGATCCGTCGACACGAGGATGTTCAGCGGCCGCGGCCGGCGCCTTCTCCGCGTGCGCCACCAGGCCGGTGTGCCCGGCGGCACGGGCGTCGAGGTGTGCGAAGAACGTCGACAGGCCGCTGACCGCCTGCCCGGTGGAGGCGGCCTGCGCGGCGCTCACCAGGTCGGCCTTGGAGGGCCCGTGGACGGTGGCGGGGCCCGAGGCGAAGGCGGTGGACGAACACAGCGCCAGGGCCGCCGTCGTGAACGAGGCGGCGAGCAGTGCGCGGGTGCGGACGCGTGTGCGGGTTTCCTTGCGGTTCATCGCGCGCCTCAGCTCTCCCCGTAGAGGGACTGGCCCCACCGGAACTGGTAGTTGCTGACGTAGGAGTTGTAGTTCATCTCGCCGTAGCGCGGGTTGCTCGGCCACGGGTCCGCATACATCAGCGTCTGGCTGTTCGCGTCGTACCCGTACAGCACGTTGGCGTGCCCGCCACCCGACGTCCAGTAGATGCCGACCTCGACGGGGGAGCCCGCGTCGATCGACTGCGTGACGGTGCTGAACGACACGGGTCCTGTCACCTGCCCGACGTCGCGCATGCCGGTACCCTGCCAGCCCCGCTGCGCGTCGCTGAGCTGGCCTGCCTGGTCGGGGCACGGGTAGCCGGCCGGCAGGCCGCGGGCGTAGTCGCAGAACGTGTTCTGGTTGACGCCCGCGCCGTAGCCGAGGAACTGGGCGATGGACAGGGCCGTGGCGTCCCAGCACCACTCGTCCTGCGTCTGGACCTGCTCGGTGAAGTTGAGTTGACCGGCGGTCGCCGCGTGGGACGAGCCGTGTCCGGCCGCCGTGGCGGTCGCGGCGCACGGTATGAGCAGCCCGACGGCCGCGACGGCCGCAAGCAGCAGCTTCCCGCCGCGGCGGGCGGGGACAGGGGCCGCGGGAGCAGGGGCCGCGGAGCCGGCGGCGGCGGCCGGGTCGGGCGGGTTGCCGCGTTTGCGCAGAGCCATCGTCACTCCTTTGTGGGGGTGGAGGTGGGAGGTGAGCGAGACGCCAGGACCATAGGAGCGCCGCGCCCCGCACCGGACCCCTCACGGCGGAGAACAAGGGGTTACCCGCCGGCCGCGAGGCGGCGTCCGCCCCGCCGGGCCGCACCTCTTGACTGCCGGTGGCACCCGGGACACGATGCACCACGCCCGGCAGGGACCGCCCCCGCCGGGGCCGGGGGTCGCGCATGCTCAACGCCGTGCGGGGAGAGCGCCGCGAGACGCTGGAGCGGCTCGACGGCGAACTGGTGGAGCACGGCGGCGTCCTGCTGCACGGCCCCGCCGGCATCGGCAAGACCTTCGTCGCCCGCGCGTTGGCCGGCCGGCGCGGCGACCGCGGCGATCTGGTGCTGTCCGCCGAGCCGGGGGAAGCCGAGCGGGACCTCGACCACTCCGCACTCGCCGACCTCTTCCGCACGGTCACCGGCGACCGGCTGCACATGCTGCCGGACCCCCAGCGCTCGGCCCTGCGCCAGGCGCTGCGCCGGGAGCCTCCACCACCGGGCGGGCCGGAACCGGTGGCCCTTCGCCTCGCGGTGCTCTCCCTGCTGGCCGCCCTCGGCCGGGACCGCCCCGTGCTGCTGGTCATCGACGCGGCGCAGCACGTGGACCGGGCGAGCGCCCAGCTCCTGGCATTCGCCGCCCGGCGGCTCGACACGGCGCGCGTGCGGACACTCGTGACCGAGACCACCACCCCGGGTGCCGCACCCGCCGCAGGACCCGCCCTCTGCCCGGCGGCCGCACCCGAAGTCGTCCTGCCGCCTCTCTCGTTCCCCGAGGTGTCGGCGCTGCCGGGGCATCCGGAACTGCCGCACTGGCTGCTGCGCAAGGTGTACGAGACCAGCGCGGGCAACCCGCTGTTCGCCCTGGAGCTCACCCGTGCGGTGGCCACGCTCCCCGAGCCCCCGGCCAGGGACGACCCGCTGCCGCTGACCGCTCGGCTGCGCGCCCTCGTGGCGGGGCCGCTCCGCGACCTCGACCCGGCCGTCCGGCGGGTGCTGCTGCTGATCGCCCTCGACTCCCGGCCCACCCCGCGGCACCTGAGTCTGGCCGCCGTCGCCGCCTGCCCCGCCGGGCAGGGACACGGCAGCGTGGCCGGGACGGACACCGACGGCGCCGTCGCCACGGCCTGCCGGGCGGGACTGCTCACCGTCACGGGCGAATCGCTGCGCCTGACTCACCCGATGCTCGCGGCCGCCCTCACGGACTGCCCCGCTGACGACCGCCGCGCGGCGCACGCCCTGCTCGCCCGGGCGGCCGACGACCCGGTGGAGCGCATCCGCCATCTGGCGCTGGCCGCCACAGGAGCGGAAGAGCCGCTCGCGGCGGCGCTCGCGTCGGGCGCGGAGCAGGCACGCCGCCGCGGCGCGACCAAAACGGCCGCGCGTCTTGGCAGGCTGGCTCTCGAACGCACCCCCGCCGACCGCGGGGCACTGGTCGCCGAGCGCGCCCTGACCGGCGCGCAACTGGCCTACGACGCGGCCGACTACGAACTGACCCGGGAGCTGGCGCACCGGGTGATCTCCGGCAGCGCGACCCCCACCCAGCGCGTCCAGGCGTGCATCCTCGTGATCCACGCCTCCAACCAGGCGCTGGGCGACACCTCGGAGGTCTTCGCCGAGATGCTCGTGAGCGTCGGCGACGACCTGGGGCTGCACGCGCAGCTGCACTACGCACGCGCGCTGCGCGCCCACATCACCGACGGCAGGACCGCGCTGGCCCGCCTGGAAGCGGCACGCGCGGCGGAGCTCGCGGCGCGCTCACGCGACCGTACGACCGAGCTGATGGCGCTGTCGCTGCAGGCGTTCACCGCCGCCGTCCTGGGGCGGGCCGACGCCGGGCAGCCGCTGGCCCGCGCGCTGTCGCGACCGCAGGACAGCGGACTGCCGGGCGGCCACAACGGCCCGCGCGCCATCAAGGCCAGGCTCGACCTGTTCGCGGACCGGCACGAGGCGGCCGCGGCGGAGCTCGCGTCCCTGATCCAGCGGGCCAGGGACAGCGGGACCGTGGAGGACGTGATCTTCCTGCTCTGCGCGTCGATCGACGTGGACGTGCGTGCAGGACGCGGCGCGCAGGCCCTGGCGTCGGCTGACGAGGTCACGCGGCTCAGCCGGGAGATCGGCGTGTGCCACGGCCCGGTGCTGCACAGCGTCGCACTCGCCGAGGCGGCCGGCGGCGACCTGGCGCGGGCCGCCGCGCTGGCACGCGAAGGGGTCCAGACCTCGCTGTCGAGGCACGACCAGATCTTCCTTCCCCTGGCACTGTGCACCCTGGGCCACGTCCAGCTCCGCTCGCGGGACACGGCGGCCGCCGTCGCGAGCCTGGAGCGTGCACGCGGCATCGCCGAACGGCGCGGCATCGTCGACCCGCTGGCGGTCCCGTGGGCCGTCGACCTGGCCGAGGCGCTGGTCGCCGCCGGAGAGCACGCCAGGGCCGCGGCCCTCACGGCAGCCGCGCTCGGCACCGCCGAACGCCTCGACCGCGCCGGGGTGGCCGCCTCCCTGCACCGCGCCCAGGCCCTGCGGGCGGCCGCCGGCACGGACAAGAACGGCATCGGGCAGGCGGTCGCCTCGCTGCACCGGGCCGCCGACTGCCACCAGGAGCACGGCCTGCGCCTGGAACACGGGCGTGATCTGCTCGCCCTGGGCAGCGTCGAGTGGCGCCGTCGCCACCCGACGGCGGCCGGCGCCGCATGGCAGCGGGCCGCCGCGGTGTTCCGGGAGTGCGGGGCAAGGACCTGGCTGCATCAGGCGACGGCCGAGCTCGCCCGGCTGGAACGCGGCGAGGACGGCGGGAGCACGGAAGGCTCCCTGGTGCACGCGCTCAGCGGCACGGAGTACCAGGTGGCCACCATGGCCACGGCCGGCGCGACCAACCGGGAGATCGCCACGAGCCTGTTCCTCGCGGTCAAGACCGTGGAGGCGCACCTGACCCGGATCTACCGCAAGGCCGGGGTCCGCTCCCGCACCGAACTGGGCGTGCTGCTCCGCCGGTCCGCCGCGCGTCCCGGCGCCCGGCGGGCCTGAGCGGCGCGCGGGGGTGGCATCGAGTGCCGCGCTGGGGGCCTATCGTTGTCGTAGCGCCTTCCGCCCGCGCCCGCGGGCCGCCGCCGTCCGTCCTCAGGAGTGACACCATGCCGGAGCTCCCCAGCGCAAGCGACGCGGGGCCGCGCGCCCGCGTCCCGGCCGGGACCGTGTTCGTCCCGGTCAGGCCGGAGGGCGAGGGCCACCGCGTACGCCTCTTCCGCACGCCGCTCGGGGCGCGCACCGCGGTCGCGTTCACGTCCGTCCGCCTGCTCACCGCCACACTCGGCGCCGGCCAGCCCTACCTCAGGCTCGCCGAGCCCGCGCTGCGGGCGCTCACCGTGCCGATCGGCGTCACCGCGCTGACCGTCGACCCGCAACTCGTGGCTCCGCGCCCGGCGCCCGCCGACGTCCGTGTTCCCTCTCCGCTCGGCGCGCGCGAGTGCCGTACAGCCGGGAGAATCCAGCTGGTCGGGCCTCGCCGCTCGCTGTGAGCCGGTCCGCCGCTCCCGTGTGAGCGGAGCACCGCTGGGCACACGGGAGGGTCGGGGCTGCACGACCACACCCCGTGCGAGCGGAAAGGACGTGAATCACATGCGAGTCGCTTTTCTCGTGGCTCCCGAAGGCGTGGAACAGGTAGAGCTGACCGAACCGTGGAAGGCCGTCGGTGACGCGGGCGGTGAACGCCACCTGATCTCGACCACCCCCGGCCGGATCCAGGCGTTCGACCACCTGGACAAGGCGGACACGTTCCCCGTGGACCGCACGGTCGGCGAGGCGTCCGTCGGCGACTACGACGGGCTCGTACTGCCCGGCGGCGTGGCCAACCCGGACCAGCTGCGCACCGACAAGGCGGCCGTCGCGTTCGTGAGCTCCTTCTTCGACGCCGGCAAGCCCGTCGCGGCGATCTGCCACGCGCCGTGGACGCTGGTCGAGGCCGACCAGGTGCGCGGCAGGACGCTCACCTCGTGGCCCAGCCTGCGGACCGACATCCGCAACGCGGGCGGAACCTGGGTGGACGAGCAGGTCAAGGTCTGCACGAGCGCGCCGAGCCCGCTGATCACGAGTCGCAAACCGGACGACCTGAAGGCGTTCTGCGAGGCCTTCATCACGCAGTTCGGCGGCTGAAAGACCCTCACCGAGCCCCCTCCCGCGGCACGGCGGGCCACGCATCACATGCGGACGGCCGGTGTGAAGGAGTGGCCCGCCGGGTCCGAGTGGATGCGGGTGTCCCGAGGGCCCCCGTTGTCCCTCGTGTCCAGCGGCCGCGCGCCCAACCCGATGAGCTCGCGCTCCGCCGCGTCCATCTCGCCGCGCTCCATCAGGATGCGCAGATGGGCCTGTTGCGAGGTCTCGGGCCTGGGCCGGCTCGGCGGCGCGTAGCTGCGGTCTCGGCGTATCGCCAGGCGCACACCCGCGTCACCGACGATCTCCAGGAAGTCGGGATCGTCGCCCTGCCGCGTTTCGGCGTCGAGGAGAGCGGCGTAGAAGTCGGCCGGTTCCGCGGGCTCCGCGGCGTCCAGTACGAGCACGGTGGTCTTCGCGACGGTCATGCGGCGCGTGTGCCCCCGTGGGTAGCTCGCACACGGTTGCCGCCGGGGGCCACGGGTACCCGCCGGGGAACCGGGGAGCCGCCCCGGGCACCGGACGATGAGGAGACAGTCATGACCAGTGCGGAGCAGTCCGCGCACGCGGCGGCGACGGTGGTGGTGGAACTGACGGGCTCCGCGCCGGCGGACGCCCACGCCGTCTTCGGTGTCCTGCACACGGCCTACGCGTCCGACCGCGCACCCGACGACGTGCCGCAGGAACCGGACAGCGGAGGCAGGACGACGGTGTGGACGGCGGCTTTCGACACCACGGATGTCCGCGAGCAGCCGCACCCCGTGCCGCTCGGCGCGCCCGTCACGGCGGTGCTGCAGGGGGGTTACCAGGCCGTCGAGGGGCTGCGCGTGACGCTGTCGTCGGCGTTCGCGGTGAACGTCGTGGGCACCTCGTCGGGCGACCAGGAGAAAGAGGTGCAGTTGCGGCTCGCGAGCAGGTGACGTGGTCCCAGGTCACGCACGGTGCGCGGGTGATCGTGTTGCGCGTTCGGCCCAGTCGGGTGAGGCTTTGGGTGACCCAGAAGTGGCTGTTGCTCACGCTTCGTGCTCGGGGGTCGTTCACGCGATGTGAAGCATGTGGGCCTCTCTGTGAGGAGCCTGAATCATGACAGTTCCACTCGACCGTCACTACGAGCTGGAATTGCACGCCTCCGAGGAGCGCGTACCGCAGATCCGGCGCATCGTCGCCGCCCACCTCCGGCACTGGAAACTCGACCTGCACGTGCGGGCCGTCTGCAGGGGTATCGACGAACTGCTGACCAACGTCCACCGCCACGTAGGCGACGAGAGCCGCTGCCTGCTCGAGATCCGCTGGTCCGGACGGCGCCTGACGGCGTCCGTCGAGGACGACGGGCCGCGCATGCCGCGCATGCTGACCGCCGGGGGCGGGCTCGCCCGTATCGCCGCGCTCAGCGACAGCTGGGGCACCTGCGCCACGACAGGCGGCAAAGTGGTCTGGTTCACGCGCAGCGTCGAGGCCCCGCTGTCGGTGCCGCGCGTGCCGTTCGTCCCGCTCACCCTCGTCGACGCGGAACTGCGCCACCCTGAGCCGGCCGGGCCGGTCCCGGTGGCCGTCGCCGGCACGGCCGCGGCGGACGCGATGTCGCAGCCGCGGATCCCCACACCTGCCTGATCGGCCGGCGCGCCGCACGGCGCCCGCCGAGCACGACGACTGCCCCGCACCCGCCACACGGGCCGCGGGGCAGTCCGTCAGGGCGTGTACTCGTCTTCGTCGACGGTGTGCACCGCGGCCTCCTCGGCCGACGCCGCCGCGCCGTCGATACCCACGTCCTCCGCGACCATGTCCTTCTCCGCGTCCGCGTGGGCGCCCTCGTCCGGCGCCACGAGACGGCCCGACCTCATGCCACCGACCTCGTCGTCGCGGACCTCGCCGTCGCCCTGCGGCAGGTCGCCGATGCCGTCGCCCGCCACAACGGGCGGGTCGGGGACCTCCTCGGCCAGCCGTTCGTCCAGAGTCTCGCCCTCGTACTGCTCCTCGGCCGTGATGCCCTCGCCCTCGACGCCGAGCGGGCGCTCCGGCGGCGACCAGCCCTCGTCGTACGGGTCCGCCACGCGGTCGCTGAGGCTGTCCTCCGGGTCGAGGATGCCCTCGTCCTCCCGCACCTCGGCGTCCGCGTCGGGCTGGTAGACGTCGTCGGCCATGGGATCGGTGTTCTCTCCGCTCACGTGGATCACCTCGTCGAGTCCGATTGCGTTCGACCCCGGCTACCCGGCGCGGACCGCGCTATCCGCGCCGCCCTCGGACGGTCCACATCCCACGCTGCCACCAAACCCGGCGCCGCTCAAACCCCAGGTGGCGGGCGCCGCGTGTTTGCCACGGCCGACCAGGGGCACGCGGTGCTTTCGTCCGCAGACGCGAAAAGCCATCGACCGGAGTCGAGCGTGAGCCAGATGCGCATCGTCATCGTCGGAGCGGGATTCGCCGGATACGAGACCGCCCGCGTCCTGTCCCAGCGGTTGCGGGGGCGGGCGGAGATCGTCCTGCTGAACCCGACCGACTACTTCCTCTACCTGCCCCTGCTGCCCCAGGTGGCGGCGGGCGCCCTGGAGGCCAGACGGGTCGCCGTGTCGCTGCCGGACACCCTGCCGCACGTGCGGCTCGTGCTCGGGGAGGCCGACGAGGTCGACCTGGACGCCGGACGGGTCGGTTACATCGGCCCGGAGGGCAACCGCGGCCGGATCCCCTACGACCGGCTGGTCCTCAGCGTGGGCAGCGTCAACAAACTGCTGCCCGTGCCCGGAGTCGCCGAGCACGCACATGGGTTCAGGGGCCTGCCCGAGGCGCTCTACCTGCGCGATCACGTGACCCGGCAGATCGAACTCGCCGCGGCGGCCGACGACCCGGCCGAGTGCGCCGCCAGGTCCACCTTCGTGGTCGTGGGCGCCGGGTACACCGGCACCGAGGTCGCCGCGCAGGGCAAGGTGTTCGCCGACGGGATCGTGCGCAGGCAGGGCCACTGGCGCCGTTGCGGCCCCTCGCGCTGGCTGCTGCTCGACGTGGCCCCCCGGGTACTGCCTGAGCTCGACCGGCGCCTGTCGGACACCGCCGACCGGGTGCTGAGGCAGCGGGGCGTCGAGGTCATGCCCGGTACGTCCGTCAGCGAGGCGACGGCGCGCGGCGTCACGCTCGACAACGGTGAGCACGTCGACACGCACACCCTCGTGTGGTGCGTGGGGGTGCGGCCCGACCCGCTCGTCTCGGCCGTCGGCCTGCCCGTGGAACGCGGCAGGCTCGTGGTCGACGCGATGCTGAACGTACCGGGCAGGCCGGAGGTGTTCGCGTGCGGCGACGCCGCGGCCGTGCCCGACCTGACCAGGCCGGGTGAGTACACCCCGATGACCGCCCAGCACGCCTCGCGCCAGGGCAAGGCGGCGGCCCGCAACGTCGCCGCGTCCCTCGGGTACGGGCAGTGGCGGCACTACCGCCACGGCGACCTCGGGTTCGTCGTGGATCTCGGCGGCGCCCAGGCCGCCGCGAATCCGCTCGGCGTACCGCTCGCCGGGCCACTCGCGGGGGCCGTCACCCGCGGATACCACTTGGCCGCGATGCCCGCCAACCGTGTCCGCGTGGCCGCGGACTGGCTCTTCGACGCCGCGATGCCGCGTCAGACCGTCCAGCTCGGCCTGGTGCGTTCGGGCGCGGTGCCGCTGGAGTCGTCGGCGCCCGAACTCGGCAGGGCCGTCGCAGCGAAAGCGAAGGAGTGACATGGACACCCGTGAAATGGCAGAACTCGCACAGCAGCTGAGGGTCGACTCGGTACGCGTCGCCGACCGCGCGGGCTCCGGCCACCCGACATCCTCCATGTCGGCGGCCGACTTGATGGCCGTACTGCTCGCGGGCCACCTCCGCTACGACTTCGGCAACCCCGGACACCCGGGCAACGACCGGCTGATCTTCTCCAAGGGGCACGCGTCGCCCCTGCTGTACTCGATGTACCTGGCCGCGGGCGCCATCGACGAGCAGGAATTCCTCACCTACCGCACCCTCGGCAGCCGCCTGGAGGGCCACCCCACGCCCCGCCTGCCCTGGGTGGACGTGGCCACCGGATCCCTCGGGCAGGGCCTGCCGGTCGGCGTCGGCATGGCGCTCGCCAACCAGCGCCTCGAACACACGCCGCACCGGGTGTGGGTCCTGTCCGGCGACAGCGAGATGGCCGAGGGGTCGGTCTGGGAGGCCGCCGAACACGCCGGGGACCAGCACCTGGACGCGCTCACCCTGATCATCGACGTCAACCGGCTCGGCCAGCGCGGCCCCACGCGTCACCAGCGCGACCTGTCCGCCTACGGCAGGCGCCTGCGCGCCTTCGACTGGCACACCATCGAGATCGACGGCCACGACATCGAGGCCGTCGAGCGGGCCTTGGGCGAGGCCGAGTCGACCGCCGGGCGGCCCACCGCGATCATCGCCGGCACCCGCAAGGGCCGCGGCGTACGCGCCGTGGAGGACCGCGAGGGCATGCACGGCAAGCCCGTCAAGGACGCCGAGGCCGCCGTGGAGGAACTCGGCGGCAGGCGCTCGATCAGGGTGGACGTGCACCGGCCCGGCGAGCCCGCGCAGGAGACCGGGCCACGCCACCGCGAACTGCGGCTGCCGCGGTACGAGCTCGGCGAAACGGTGCCCACACGCGACGCGTTCGGCGAGGCGCTGACCGCGCTCGGCCACGCCTACGAGGACGTCGTCGTGCTCGACGGCGAGGTCGGCGACTCCACGCGCGCGGAGTACTTCGCCAAGGAGCACCCCGACCGGTACTTCGAGTGCTACATCGCGGAGCAGCAGATGGTGGCCGCGGCGGTGGGCATGCAGGCGGTCGGGCGGGTCCCGTACGCGGCCACCTTCGCGGCCTTCCTGACGCGCGCCCACGACTTCCTGCGCATGGCCGCTGTCAGCCGCGCCTCGCTGAACGTCGTCGGTTCCCACGCGGGCGTGTCCATCGGCGAGGACGGCCCCTCCCAGATGGGCGTCGAGGACATCGCGATGTTCCGCGCGATCCACGGCTCGACCGTGCTCCAGCCGTGCGACGCGAACCAGGCCGCCTGCCTGGTCGCCGCCATGCACGAGCTGGACGGCGTGCGCTACCTGCGCACGATGCGCAGCGGCACCCCGGTGATCTACGGGCCCGGCGAGGAGTTCCCCGTCGGCGGCAGCAAGGTGCTGCGCCGGTCGGACGCGGACCGCGTCACCCTGCTCGGCACCGGCGTCACCGTGCACGAGTGCCTGGCCGCTGCCGACGCGCTGGCGAAGGACGGCATCCCCGTCCGCGTCATCGACATGTACAGCCTCAAGCCCGTCGACGAGCACGTGCTGATGGCGGCGGCCGAGGACACGGAGTGCCTGATCACGGTCGAGGACCACCACCCGCAGGGCGGCCTCGGCGATGCGGTGGCCGAGGCGTTCGCCGACGCCAGGCCCGCGCCGCGCCGCCTGGTCAGGCTGGCCGTCACCGACATGCCCGGCTCCGGCACCGGCGAGGAGCAGCGCCGCGCCGCCGGCATCGACGCCGAGTCGATCGCGGCCGGCGTGCGGCTGCTCACCGAAAAGATCATCCGCTGACCGTGGCGGCGCCGTGGACCGTGCATGAACCCTCCCGATTGGTTACCCGTCCCCTGCGGGTGCGTCGGCCAGCCCCTCCCGGGAGGGTTCGGCAGTGAGCCCCCGCTCCGCCGCCCCCGGCACCGCCGGTGGGCGGCGGAGTCCGTGTTGCGCCGTCCAAGAGGCCACCTCAAGGTCGTAACCAACCACTCCAGGAGGAACCGGTCATGCCGATCGCGACGGTGAACCCCGCCACGGGGGAGACGCTCAAGACGTTCGACCCGCTGGGGCCCGAGGACGTCGAGCGCATGCTCGCCACGGCGTACGACACGTCCAGGGCCTACCGCACCACGTCGTTCCAGGAGCGCGCCCGCCTGCTCGGCCGCGCCGCCGACCTCCTCGAACAGGACGCCCCGGACATCGGCCGCACCATCACCACCGAGATGGGCAAGCCGGTCGCACAGGCACGCGCCGAGGCCGCCAAGTGCGCCAAGGCGATGCGCTGGTACGCGGCGCACGCCGAGGAGCTGCTCGCCGACGAGCACCCCTCGGACGCGGACGTGAAGGACTCCGGCGCCTTTGCCGCGCGCGTCGTGTTCCGGCCGCTCGGCGTGGTGCTCGCCGTGATGCCGTGGAACTTCCCCCTGTGGCAGGTGGTGCGGTTCGCGGCCCCGGCCCTGATGGCCGGGAACGTCGGGCTGCTCAAGCACGCGTCCAACGTGCCGCAGACGGCCCTCTACCTGGAGGACCTCTTCCGCAGGGCCGGCTTCCCCGAGGGCTGCTTCCAGACCCTGCTGATCGGTTCCGACGCCATCGAGTCCGTCCTGCGCGACCCGCGCGTCGCCGCCGCCACGCTCACCGGCAGTGAACCCGCCGGCCGCTCCGTCGCGTCCATCGCCGGCGACGAGGTCAAGAAGACGGTGCTGGAACTCGGCGGCAGCGACCCGTTCGTCGTGATGGACTCCGCCGACATCGTGAAGGCCGCGAAGACCGCCGTCACCGCGCGGGTGCAGAACACCGGGCAGTCGTGCATCGCGGCCAAGCGGTTCGTCGTGCACACCGACGTGTACGACGCCTTCGCGGAGCGGTTCACCTCCGCCATGCGCGAGTTGACCGTCGGCGACCCGATGGACGAGGACACCGACGTCGGCCCGCTCTCCGGCGAGCAGGGCCGCGCCGACCTCGAGGAGCTCGTCGCAGACGCCGTCAGCCGTGGCGCGCAGGTCCTCTGCGGGGGCGGGCGGCCCGACGGCGCCGGCGCGGGCTGGTTCTACGAGCCGACGGTGCTCGCCGGCGTCACCCCCGAGATGCGCGTCCACCGGGAGGAGACGTTCGGACCCGTCGCCACCCTCTACCGGGTCGCGAACCTCGACGAGGCGGTGGCCGTCGCCAACGACACACCGTTCGGACTCAGCTCCAACGTGTGGACGCGCGACGAGCAGGACATCGAGCGGTTCGTCCGCGACCTGGAAGCCGGCGGCGTGTACGTCAACGGCATGACCGCCTCGCACCCCGCGTTCCCGTTCGGTGGCGTCAAACGCTCCGGCTACGGGCGCGAGCTCGCGGGCCACGGCATCAGGGAGTTCTGCAACATCACCACCGTGTGGCGCGGCGCCCAGGACTGACCGCCCCGCTGCCCGCCGCCACGCCGACGCGCCGCCCCGGCACGGGGTGCCACCGCCCAGGGAAACGAGCAGGGAGAAGAACATGCACCAGGCGAAGACCCCCGCTGAGCGGCTCACCGACGCCGACCTGGCGGCGCTCGACGCGCACTGGCGCGCCGCGAACTACCTCGCCGTGGGCCAGATCTACCTGATGGCCAACCCCCTGCTGCGCGAGCCGCTGGCACCCGAGCACATCAAGCCGAGGCTGCTCGGGCACTGGGGGACGTCACCGGGGCTCAACCTCGTCCACACCCACCTGAACCGGGTGATCAAGGACCGCGGCCTCGACGCGCTGTGCGTGTGGGGGCCAGGACACGGCGGTCCCGCCGTCCTCGCCAACTCCTGGATCGAGGGCACCTACGGGGAGACCTATCCGGACGTCGGCCGAGACCGTGCGGGCATGGAGCGGCTGTTCGAACAGTTCTCCTTCCCCGGTGGGGTGCCCAGCCACGTCGCGCCCGAGACACCCGGCTCCATCCACGAGGGCGGCGAGCTGGGCTACTCGCTCGCCCACGCCTACGGCGCGGCCCTCGACAACCCGGAACTCCTGGTCGCGTGTGTGATCGGGGACGGCGAGGCGGAGACGGGCCCCCTGGCCGCCTCCTGGCATGCGAACAAGTTCCTCGACCCTGTCCACGACGGCGCCGTGCTGCCGATCCTCCACCTCAACGGGTACAAGATCGCCAATCCCGCGGTACTCGCCCGGCTGCCCGAGGACGAACTCGACGAGCTGCTGCGCGGATACGGCCACGAGCCGATCCACGTCACCGGCGACGAGCCGCTCGCCGTGCACCGAGCCATGGCGGTGGCGATGGACGGGGCGCTCGACACCATCGGCGGCATCCAGCGCGCCGCCCGCGAGGGCAGCGACGCCGAGCGCCCCCGGTGGCCCGTGATCGTGCTGCGCACGCCGAAGGGGTGGACGGGACCGCGCGAGGTGGACGGGCAGCCCGTCGAGGGGACCTGGCGGGCACACCAGGTCCCGCTGAGCGGGGTGCGCACCAACCCCGGTCACCTGCGCCAACTCGAGGCCTGGCTGCGCTCGTACCGTCCCGACGACCTGTTCGACGAGAGCGGCGCACCGCTGCCCGAGCTGCTGCGCTTCGTGCCCGAGGGGACCCGCAGGCTGGGCGCCACACCGTACGCGAACGGCGGGCTGATGCTGCGCGAACTTCCGCTGCCGCCGCTGACGGAGCACGCCGTGCCCGTCGAACGTCCCGGCACCGTGCTGCACGAGCCGACCAAGATCCTCGGCGCGCTGCTCGAGGACGTGATGGCGGCGACCGCCGGGCGCCGCGACTTCCGTGTCGTCGGGCCCGACGAGACCGCGTCCAACCGCCTCGGCGCCCTCTACGAGGCCACGGACAAGGCGTGGGACGCGCTCACGCTCCCCACCGACGAGCACCTGGCGCGCGGCGGCCGCGTGATGGAGATCCTCTCCGAGCACGTCTGCCAGGGCTGGCTCGAGGGCTACCTCCTGACGGGCCGCCACGGCCTGTTCTCCAGCTACGAGGCGTTCGCGCACATCGTGGACTCGATGGTCAACCAGCACATCAAGTGGCTGCGCACCTCGCGCAGGCTGACGTGGCGCCGCCCCATCGCCTCCCTCAACTACCTGCTCACGTCGCACGTGTGGCGCCAGGACCACAACGGCTTCTCGCACCAGGACCCGGGCTTCGTCGACCACGTGCTCAACAAGAGCCCCGAAGTGGTGCGCGTCTACCTGCCGCCGGACACCAACACGCTGCTTTCGGTGGCCGACCACGCGCTGCGCAGCCGCGACTACGTCAACGTGATCGTCGCGGGCAAGCAGCCCACATTCGACTGGCTCACGATGGACGAGGCGATCGCTCACTGCACCAGGGGCCTCGGCGTGTGGGCCTGGGCCGGCACGGAGGACGGCACGCGGGAGCCCGACGCCGTACTCGCCTGCGCCGGCGACGTGCCGACGCAGGAGACGCTCGCGGCGGCCGACCTGCTGCGGCGCCACCTGCCCGAGCTCGTCCTGCGCGTGGTCAACGTCGTCGACATGGCGCGCCTGCTGCCGCACGAGGAACACCCGCACGGTATGCGGGAGTCCGAGTACGACGCGCTGTTCACCCGGGACAAGCCGGTGATCTTCGCCTACCACGGCTACCCCTGGCTGATCCACCGGCTCGCGTACCGGCGCGCGGGCCACACGAACCTCCACGTGCGCGGGTACAAGGAGGAGGGCACGACCACCACGCCCTTCGACATGGTGGTCAAGAACGACCTGGACAGGTACCGGCTCGTCATGGACGTGATCGACCGCGTGCCCGGGCTCGGCGTGCGGGCGGTCGCGGTGCGCCAGGCCATGGCCGACGCGCGGGCACGCCACCACGCGTGGATCCGCGAGCACGGCACGGACCTGCCCGAGGTCGCGGAGTGGACGTGGCAGGGCTGACGGCCGGCGCCGGCGGGACGGCACGGGAAGGGACGCTGACGATGACGGCGGCAGACAGGTGCGCGCGGCGATGAGCGGCGGCGCGAAAGGCGGCCCGCGGACGGTACGGGCGGGACGCAGGATGATCGAGGTGCACCGGCCGGACAAGGTCCTCTTCCCCGGCCGCGAGCTGACCAAGGCCGACCTGGTCACGCACTACCACGACCTGGCCCCGTACATCGTGCCCGAGCTGAGGGGCAGGCCGCTCATGCTGGAGCGCCACCCCGACGGCCTGGCGGGGCCGCGGTTCATGCAGAAGAACATCCCGGAGTCGTACCCCGGGTGGATCCGCCGCGCCGAGCTGGAGAAGCAGGGCGGCACGGTCACCCACGCCGTGTGCGACGACACGGCCACCCTGCTCTACCTGGCTGACCAGGCGTGCCTCACCTTCCACCGCTGGCAGGCGCGCGCGGACCGTCCTGACAACCCGGACCGCCTCGTCTTCGACCTCGACCCGGCGGGCGACGACTTCGAGCAGGTGCGCTCGGCCGCCGGGCTGCTGGGCGAGCTGCTGGGCGATCTCGAACTGCCCGGCGCCCTGATGACCACGGGATCGCGCGGCCTGCACGTGATCGTCAAGCTGGACCGCCGTGCGGGGTTCGACGAGGTACGGGAGTTCGCCGGAGAGGTGGCCGAGGCGCTGGCCGCCCGTGACCCTGACCACCTCACGACCGAGGTGCGCACGCAGGCGCGTGGCGGCCGCCTCTACCTGGACATCCAGCGCAACGCGTACGCCCAGACGTCGGTCGCGCCGTACTCGGTGCGCGCCAAGGAGGGCGCGCCCGTCGCGACGCCCATCAGCTGGGACCAGCTCGGCGACCCCGGTCTGCACGCCAGGCGCTGGAGCGTCGGCACGGTCCTGGAGCAGGCAAGGAAAGACCCCTGGTCGGACGTGCCGGCCAGGGGCAGGGGACTCGGTCGGGCGAGGCGCCGCCTCAGGTCACTGCGGTGAGACGGTCACACGGCTGCCCTGGCCGCTCTCCGCGTACGGCTCGCCGCTGAACGCGGCGGCGATCCGCAGCTGGGTGGCCGCCTCGTCGGCCTTGCCCTGGCGCTCGAGCGTCCTGCCGAGCATCAGGCGGGCGTACGACTCGACGGGGTCGAGCTCCAGCACGGCGCGCAGCTCGTCCTCGGCCTTGCGCAGGCGCGCGGAGTGGTAGTAGGCGCGGGCCAGCAGCAGGCGCGGGGCGACCTGAGCGGGCTCCTCGGCGACGAGCCCGCCGAGGATGCGCGCGGCGCTCACGTACTCCTTGGCGTCGAAGAACATCCGCGCGCGCTCCCACCGCTCGGCCGGCGTGCCGTACTCGTAGTACGCCGAAACATTGTGCTCTCCCACAGGACCCTCCTCACGGGCCGGCTGCTGACTGACAGCCCTGACAACCGGAGCGGGTAGTTGAATATTCCACAGCTATGTGTGGGGGAGTCCCTCGCGGTCTCAGCCGGTCGGGCCGGCGGCCGCGTGCCCGGAGAGCGCGAGCGCCGGGTCCTGGCCCGCCCAGTGCGCGAGCGGCGCCACGGGCAGCGTGGAGCCGATCTCCCGCTCCGCTGCGCCGAGCCACGCGGCCAGCCGGGCGTCGCTCGCCGCGGGAGGCGGAGCCAGGTCGCACAGGACCGGGTGCTGGCGCAGCAGTTCGGGAGCGCACTCGTCGACGGCGCGCTGGCGCTGCCAGGGTTCGAGACGGGCGCCGGTCATCCAGTGGAGCAGGGCGGTGCGGCCGTCCTTCCGCCTCCGGGGCAGCCGGCCGGGCGCCGTGACGCCGAGGATGTCCGCCAGGGGCACGCTGCGCGTTTCACTCATGGCGCCATCCTGCACCGTCCGCGGTGCCCTGTGGGGTCAGCCGCGTACCACGCGGACCTCGGCCACCTCCATCAGGCCGTCGAGTTCGACCCTGCCCACCGTCTGGCCCCGGCCCACCGTCAGGCCGTCGCGCCGCACCAGGTCGAGCAGCCGTTCCGCCAGTGGCATCACCATGTGGCGGCCCCAGCAGCGCTCGTTGGCGTGGCCGAACGGCAGGTAGCCCGGGTGCGTGTCCGGGTCGAGCCCGTCCCACCGCTCGGGCAGGAACGCGCCGGGCTCGTCCCAGAGCTTCGGGTCGCGGTGGCTCAGCAGCGGGAGCAGCAGCACGTCGTCGGACGGGCCTATCCGCCGGTCCACCGCGGTGAACTCGGGCGACGCCACCCGCAGGATGTTCCACGACACGGGCAGCAGGCGCAGGGCCTCGTGGATGATGTGCCGGTTCGGCGTGGCGTCGTCGAACGGCGCGCCGAGCCACAGCGCGTTGGTGACGAGGGCCGCGACAGTGAAGCACACGGGCGCCGCGACCCGCCGATACAGGTACATCGCGTAACGGCGGTCCTGGTAGGTCGCGGAGTCGAGGACGAGTGACGCGAGCTTCGACAGCGGTGCCTCGCGCCCGGGCGCACGCAGCAGCGCGGCACCCGAGGTGACGGCCGACCAGGTGAGCTTCGGGGTGAGCTCCAGCCTGCGGTCGACGAGCACGCGAAAGCGCAGGCGCTCCCGGCCGAAGACCAGGTCGCGCAGGTAGGCGTGCGGTACCTGGGGCCACGGGCCCGTCAGGTCGACGGTGTCCTCCAGGGGACGCTGCAGCGCCTTGCGCACGTCCGACGACACGGCCTGCATGTACGTGGAGGCGTCGGTACGGCTGACCGACCTCGCCCGAACCGGCTTGAACGTCGGCCGCTCCTCGGCGTTCGCGGGCCTGCTGCGCAGCAGCGCGTCCATCAGGTCCGGGCCGGCGACGCCGATCGTGTCGGGTTCCAGGCGGAAGAGGTCGGCGCCGGTGTGGCGTGCGAGCAGCGCGTCGATCCGCGGTGCGAAGCGCACGGGCCGTCCTGCGCGTACGGTGGCCGGTCGTTCTGGCATGGAGCAACCTCCGGGGCGAACGGCGGGTGACGGGACGCGCCCGGCGCCCCGCCACCCGCCCTCTGCGTGAACGGGCCGATCAGATCCAGCCGTACCACGCGTAGGCCTTGAGGCTCTTCTCGCTCCTGACCTTCTTCATGAGGCGAACGAACTTCATGACTACCTCCAAGTGACGGGAAGTGCTGAGCGCCGGGCGGCGGCCCCTCGCGAGGTCGTCAGCCGTCGCAGAAGTGAATGACGGGTCGTCAAGGCAGTCAAGTGGCCCGCATCACTTCCAAATCCGCGCACGGGGTGTTTCGGAGGCGTTGACATTCGCCAACCGGGAAGAATCCGGCCCGAGATGGGAGCTTGCGCCTGATGCAGCAGCCGGCGCGCTGTGGACGGTGCATAACCGACCGCCTCACGAGAGGTCCGGGACCGGGCCGGAGATTTTACGTCGGCGGCGCCGGTCACCGAGTCCCGTCGAACACACCGCCGCCGGTCGCGGCGGTTCCGCGCGGCGGGTCGGGCAGCCGTCTCGTGCCGCCGGCGCCCGTGCCGCCGGCGCCGGTCTCGTCGTCGTGCGTGCCTGCCGACGGGTGCTCGCCGGCCTGGCACTCGGCGTCGAAGATGTTGCAGCCGGCCGTGGTTGAAGGCGTGGGTGCGGGCGTGGGAGCAGCGGGGGGCGGTGAGACGGCCCCCGCCTGGGAGACGTGCGGGCGGGGTGGCTTCGAGTCGGTGGTGCCGTTGCCGCTGCCGAAGGCCGTGAAGACGGCGAACAGGGCGCCGGCGAGCGCGATGGCGACGGCGAGAGTGAGGGTGGCGGATCGGGAGGTACGGGACGAAGCAGGCATGCCCGGATCTTCCCGCAGCGAGAGGCGGTGGGGGTGCCGACACCTCGGGACCGCGTTGACCGGGTCACCCGCGCGCCGGAGCGCGCGAAGGGCCCCCGCGGGTGGCGCATCCGCGAGAGCCCTCCGTCTGTCCGTCTGCCGGTGTCCGGCTGCCCGTCAGCCGGACTGGCCGCTGTCCTTGAGGGGGCCCCAGCCGTGCCAGCGCTCGACGTCGATCCACGCGCTGACCCTGCTGCGTTCCCGGTTCGGGTAGTCGTTGCCCCCGTAGTGGCGCGACAGCCGGTCGATGTCGGTCAGGCCGGCGTCGTCGCGCATCTCGCCGACGCGCCCGATGAGGCTGACGTGCGTGTACCAGTTGCCCTCGTCCAGCACCGTGAGGGTGACCCGCGGATCGTTGCGCAGGTGGCGCAGGCGCACGCGGCCCTCGTCCATGTTGAGCAGGACCCGGCCGTCGTCCTCCCACAGGTACCAGGTGGCGGTCGACACGGGTTGGCCGTCGGACCTGAGCGTGGTGACGACGGCCGGGTTCGCCTTGCGCAGCATGGCGACTGCGTCCTCGGGGAGCGGTGGATTCGACACGGTCTTCTCCTTGTCTCGTGTTCCCGGCCCCGCCACCGTGGCCCGTGCCCGCGGAGGGGACGGGCGCGGCGGGGCCCACCCGGGATCGTACGAACGGGCGGCGCCCCGCCGTGCGCGACGCACGGCACGGGGGCCGGAGCCTCGATCTCGGGTGCCGGCCCCCTGCGCGATGCGTGGTCGGCGGGTCAGTGCCGACCGTCCTCGTAGGAGCGCCGCACCGCATCCGACGCCTTGTTCGCCATGTCACCCAGCTTGCTCATGTCTACCTCCCGGCAGTGGTGCATGTGCTGCCTTGCACCCCGTCGTCCGACCGTCCCTTCCCGCACGCAAACGCCCCGGCCCCGGACCGTCCTCGGGGTTCGCGCGCACGGGCCCCTACGGGAGGGCCCCAGGGCACCCCGCACGGCGGGAGTCGCCGTTCTCGTCCGCGGGGCCGAGGTCTCGGCGCCACGCCGCCGGGACGATGGAACGGAGCCGAGCATCCAGAGGGAAGGACCGTCATGGACACCGGGAGTCCGGACATCCGCACGAGCGCCGGCGGCGGATCTCCGCGCGCCGCGGCCGCGTTCCGCCGCGCGAAGCTGCTGACGGGGTGCTACCTCGCCGTGAGTGTCGCCACTCTCGCGGCCATCGTCCTGCTCCGCGACGACGCCGGCGCGGTGAACGACGCCGTGTGGGTCAGGGGCTGCATCGTGGTCGCCAGCGCCGTGGTGACCTTCCTGTGCGCCGTGCGCGCGGCACGCGGCGACCGGGGCGCCTACCGCAGACTGCGGGCCGTCTCGGCGGTCATGGTCGTGGCGATCGCCGTGATCATCGCCCTTCCCGGGACCTTCCCGGTGTGGATGAAGATCGACCAGGGAGTCTGCGGGGCGCTGCTGCTCGCGGTGGTGCTGCTCGTCAACAGCAGGCACGCGCGCACGGCCTTCGCCGCCGCGCGGTGAGACCGCGGCCGGGCGGCCTCACCGCGGGCACCGGTCAGCCGCCGATGTGGTAGCTGTCGCCGTAGACCTTCCAGTCGAGCGGCGGGTCGAGATCGAGGTTGCCCTGCTGGAGGAACACGCGCTGCTCGGTGTCCACCCGGCTGGTGTCCTCGTGGGCCGCCTCCTGCTTCATGGCCCAGACGCGCGCGTCCAGGAACGCGTTCAGGTAGGCGGTCTCGTCGCCGCCCCCGGAGGGCGGCTCGGCATGCGAAAGCGCACGCGCGCGGATGCCGCCGAAGCTGGTGGCGTCGTCGCCCGGGCCGTGCATCACGATCGCGTCGTAGTAGATGAACTGGCCGAGCGTGCCGAGGCCGTCCTTCTTCGCCTGGGCGACCGCGGGGTCGAAGTACACCCGGTCACGTTCGTCGTCCTGCGCCGACTGGAACACCGGGTCGGACGCGGCCTGCTGCCAGGCGGAGGTGAACGCCGTGCCGAGGCCGTCGTGCGAGTCGGTGCCGTTGACCGCCTCGAGCGCCGGCAGGAAACGGGCGAGCGGGTTGTCCGGCTCCCGGTCGGTGTAGAGGCGCACGACCTGCAGCATGTCGCCGGTGCCCGAGCAGAATCCGATGATGCCGGCGGTGTAGCCGCGACCGTCGCCGATGTCCTCGATGTACTTGTACTGAGCCTTCCAGTCCAGCGAGGAGTTCTCCGCGCTGGAGACGAGCTCCATCGCGATCTCCTTCTTGGCGGGGTCGTCGAGTCCGGTCGCCGCAGCGGGCCTCGCGCTCGCGGCCGCGCCGGCCGCGTGTGCGGCGGCCGGGACGGTCTGGGCGCCGGCGGCCGTCGGCACGGCGGCGAGCGCCAGGCCGAGAAGCGCGGCCGGGACGAGGCGGAGCGTGCTCTTGTGGGGGTGCACTGTGGCCTCCGTGGGGGGTGGGGGCATCTGTTAGGAAGCTTTCCTATCAGAGTTGGCATGGGCACGTACACCCCTGTGGAGCACGCGAGTTGGGAATCGCTTGTCCTCGTCGCCCGCGCCCGGGCCGAGGGCGCGACGATGTGGTCCGGCCCGGGCAGCCATTTCCCCTGCTGCCGGGCCCTGCTCCATCCCTTGGCCCATTCGGGCGAATAATGGCTGTGGCGGGGACGCGTCACACGGCCCCGGGGAGTTGCGGCACACCTGCCGACTACAGCAATGTAGACGTCAGAGCGAAGGGGGACCCCTTGTCAGGAACGAGTGCGGAGCGGCGGCCGACGGGCGAGCTGGAGACGGCCGTCCTCACCGTGCTCTGGGCCGCGGGCACACCGCTCGTCGCCCGGCAGGTGCAGGCCGACCTGCCGATGCCGCTCGCGCGGACCACGGTCGCCACGCTGCTCGCCCGCCTGCACGAGAAGGGCGCGGTCGTCAGGGAGCGCGCCGGCCGCGGGTACGCCTACTCCGCCGCGCAGGACCGGCAGGGCCTCGCCGCCCGCCGCATGCACCGCGAGCTGGACAAGGACGCCGACCGCGGGGCCGTACTCGCCCGCTTCGTCTCCCAGCTGGAGCCCGAGGACGAGAAGGTGCTGAGGGAACTGCTCGAGTCGGACCTGCCCGGCGGGAGGGACGAGTGATCCTCCTGCTGCTCATCGTCCCCCTCGTGCTGCCCTTCGCGGCGCCGCCGCTCGCCCGCGGGCTCGCCGCCCGCGTCGAGCCGGGCGCCGCGCTGTGGGCGCTGACGGCGGCGACCGTCGGCCTCGCGGCGAGCGCCGTCGCCTCGCTGTGCGGCC
Source organism: Streptomyces sp. NRRL F-5126 (assembly GCF_000721265.1). Taxonomy (GTDB): domain Bacteria; phylum Actinomycetota; class Actinomycetes; order Streptomycetales; family Streptomycetaceae; genus Streptomyces. Next base: position 155,432 of record NZ_JOFZ01000007.1, read on the forward strand.
TCGTCATCGCCGGCGCGTTGCGCCTGCCCGCCGTGGCCCGCCTCGGCGAGCTGATCCGGCCGATGGCCACAGGACCGGCCGAGGCGCTCATCCCGCTCGCCGCGGCCGCCGCGGCCGTCCTCGCGCTGTGCGCCCGCACGGCCCTTGGCTCCGCCGTGCGGCAGAGCCGCTCGGTGCGGGCCGCGCACGCCGAGGCCCGCGGCGCGAGGACGTCGGACGGTATGACCGTCGTGGCCGACGAGCGGATCGACGCGTACGCCCTCCCGGGCGGGCGCGGCGGCTTCGGCCGAGTCGTGGTCACCGAGGGGATGCTCGGGTGCCTGGACGCCGACGAGCGCGCCGCACTCGTCGCACACGAACGCGCCCACCTCACCGGACGCCACCACCTCTTCCTCGCGGCGGCCGAGCTGTCCGCGCACTGCCACCCCGGGCTGCGTCCCCTGCGCGGCGACATCTCGCTCGCCGTCGAACGCGCCGCCGACGAGACCGCGGCGCGGGCCACGGGCGACCGGCGGCTGATCGCGCGCGCCATCGGGCGCGCCGCGCTTGCCGCGCATGCCGCCCCGGCCCGCCGGCAGGCCGTCCTCCCGTCCGCCGCCGCCGGGCCCGTGCCCCAGCGGGTCGCCGCACTCCTGCACCGCACGGGCGGCGGGCCGCGGCGCCTGATGACGACGTTCGCCCTGCTGCTGCTCGTGTGCGCGGGCACCTCCTCCACGGCGGTACTCGCCGGCGCTGTCGGCCTGCACAGCGGCGTGGAGGTCGCGCAGGGCGAGACGGCGGCACCCACCGACCACTGACCGGGCGGGTTGCGCCCGGCCGCGTGGGACGGGCGCCCAGCGGGGCGCGAGCGCGCCGACGTCAGCCGAGGGAGGGCGGCCCCTGCTCGACGCGGCGCAGCACCAGGTCCATCCGGTCCACCCCGTCATCGTGCGGGCGCCGCTCGTCCCACCAGGTGGCGCCCGCGTCGGCGAGCGGGCCGACCACGTCGCGCGCGCGAGTGGGATCCGCCGGGCTCGCACCGCCCACGACGAACTCGAAAGGACCGTCGCCCGCGCCCTGCTCGCGACGCTGCTCCCGCACGTAGCCGACCATGTCGCGCACCTCGTCGACGGGCGGGCAGTGGCCGTGCGGCGCCGAGCGGAACAGCGGCACCGCGCCGTCCCAGCGCGCCGCTCTGCGCATCGGCCTGCGCCTGGGCCAGTACCCGGCGATCCAGACGGGCGGGCGCGGGCGCTGCAGCGTGGCGGGCAGCAGCGCCACGTCGTCGGCGTGGAAGTGCCGGCCGTGGTGCGTCACCGGCTCGCCCGTCCAGTACCGCGCCAGCAGGCCGAGGCCCTCGTCGAGGCGCTCGGCCAGCACCACGGGGTCCGTGGGCCCGCCGAAGCTGCCGTACTCGTCGTCGATCGGGCCGCCGAGCCCCGCCCCGAAGACAACCCGCCCCCCGCTCAGCCGGTCCAGCGTCGCCACCTGGCGCGCGAGCTGCTCGGGGCGGCGCCGCGGCACGGGGGTGACGAGCGTGCCGAGAGCGATCCGGCTGGTCGCCAGGGCGGCCGCCGTGAGCAGCATCCACGGATCGCCGAACACCCGGCGCTCCTTCTTGGTATGGACGACGTGGTCCCAGACGAACAGTCCGTCCCAGCCCGCCTCTTCCGCGGTGGCGGCAAGGGAAGCGACGGCTCGCGGGTCGGCGAAGTCGCCGAAGTTGGGAATGTTGATGGAATAGCGCACGCAGGCATCGTGCGCCACGGCACCCCTGCGGGCAACGGGGTTTCGGGTGCTCCGGGATGCCGGTCCCGCGGGCGGGCCATACGCTGGCCGCCACAGGGGGGCCGAGCTGGAGGTGCCCGCATGCCCCGCCCCATCTGGACAGGCGCCGTCTCGTTCGGGCTCGTGACGATCCCGGTCCGCGTCACCGGCGCCTCCGAGAACCGGGGCGTGCGCTTCCACCGCATCCATCTGGAGGACGGCGGGCGCGTACGCAACCAGAAGCGGTGCGAGCTGGACGACGAGATCGTCACCGAGGACGACATCGGCAAGGGGTACGAGCTCTCCAAGGACCACATCGTCCCGGTCTCCGACGACGAGCTCGACGCCATACCGCTGCCCTCCGCCAAGACCGTCGAGATCATCGCCTTCATGGACCGCGACGCGATCGACCCCGTACGGCTCGGCCAGAGCTTCTACCTGGAGGCCTCGGGCCAGGCCGCCGCCAAGCCGTACGTGCTGCTGCGGCGGGCCCTGGAGCGCAGCGGCAGGGTCGCCGTCACCAAGCTCGCCCTGCGCGGACGGGAGCGCCTGGCGATCCTCGACATCCGCGACGACGCGCTGACCCTGCACACCATGCACTGGCCCGACGAGGTCCGCTCGCCCGGCGAGCTCGCCCCCCGGCCCGTCGACCTCTCGGAGGACGAGGTCGCTCAGGCGATGTCGCTGATCGACGGCATGACAACCGACGACCTGTCCCAGTTCCACGACGAGTACCGCCACGCCGTCGAGGAGTTGCTCGCCGCGCGGGCCGAGGGCCGCGAGCCGCCGAAGGCCGAGCAGGGGACGGAGCCGGGCAAGGTGGTCGACATGATGACCGCACTCGAGCAGAGCGTCGAGAGGGCCAGGCAGTCGCGCGGCGGGGGAGGCGGGAAGGCGACGGTGCACGAGATGACCGGCAGGAAGGACACGGCCGGGAGGACCGCCGGGAAAGGGCCGGCGAAGAAGAAGGCCGCGGCCAAGGCGCCGGCCGGGAAGGCGGCAGCCGGTAAGGGGGCGGCCGCGAAAACGGCGGGCAAGAAGACCACCGCGAAGAAGACCACCGACGGAAAGGCAGCGGCCAAGAAGGCGGCGGGGAAGAAGACGGCCGCGAAGAAGGCCCCACCCCGGCACCGCAAGGCCTCCTGAGCCCCGCCGGTCGGCGAGCAGGTCGCCGGGTACGACCGCGCACCCGGCGGCACGGTGCGCCGCCGGCGACTGTCGGCTCGCCCGGCCGGGGCACATCGCGACGGGACACATCCCAGGCCGCGCGGCCCGGGGCCGATGTCAGTGGCCGCCGGTAGATTGCACCGGCATGAGGGAGACCGATGTGCCCCTGCCCGACGGGGGCGTCCTGCATGTCTACGACACGGGCGAAGGCGATCGCCTCGCCGTCCTCTGGCACCACGGCACGCCCAACACGGGCGCCCCGCCCCGCCCCCTGTTCCCCGCCTCCGAGCGGCTCGGCATCCGCTGGATCTCCTACGACCGCCCCGGCTACGGCGGCTCGACGCCCAGGCCCGGCCGCGACGTGGCCTCGGCCGCCGGGTACGCGGCGCTGGCCGCCGACGCGCTCGGCGTCGGCCGGTTCGCCGTCATGGGCCACTCGGGCGGCGGCCCGCACGCGCTCGCCTGCGCCGCGCTGCTGGGGGAGCGGGTCGTCGCGGCGGTCGCGGGGGCGTCGCTCGCGCCCTACGGCGCGCCCGGTCTCGACTACTTCGCGGGCATGGCGGCGTCCGGCGTGTTGTCGCTGTCCACCGCGGCGCGCGGGCGCGCCGAGAAGGAGCGCCTCCAGGAATCGGGGATTCCGTATGACCCCGAGTTCACCGCTGCCGACCTCGCCGCGCTGCACGGCCCGTGGTCCTGGTTCGACGAGGTGGTCGGCGCGGGGGTGGCATCGGGCCATGCCCCGGTGGTCGACGACGACCTGGCCTACGTCGCGCCGTGGGGGTTCGAGCCGGCGCAGGTGCGTGTCCCGGTCCTGCTGCTGCACGGCGGCCTCGACCGGATCGCCCCCGTCGCCCACGCGCGCTGGCTCGCCGTGCATCTTCCGGCGGCCGAGTTGCGGGTCGGCGAGGAGGACGGCCACATCTCGGTGCTCACCGCGGGCGACGAGGCGCTCGGCTGGATCCGCGAGCGCGCCGGCGGGTGAGGATCCGTCAGGCGCCGCCCTGCCCACGGCTCGCCGCACGGCTCGCGGCACGCTCGGCGCGGCGTTTGGCCGCATGCTCGTGCAGAGCCCGCTCCTCGGGCGTCACCGGGACGAGCGCGGGCACGGCGTGCGGGGTGCCGTCGGCGTCCACCGCGACGAACGTGAGGTGCGCGGTGACCACCTCGGTCGCGGGGCCAGGCGCGTTCCACCGCTCGGCGGTGACACGCACGCCGACGTCCATCGAGGTCCGGCCCGCGTACTCCACCTGGGCGTTCACGGTGAGCAGGTCACCCACCCTGGCGGGCGCGATGAAGCTCATCCGGTCCACGGACGCCGTGACGGCCGGGCAGCCCGCGTGACGGGCCGCGGCGGCACCCGCCGCGTCGTCCACGAGCTTCATGACGACACCGCCGTGCACGGTCCCGTACAGGTTGGTGTCGTGGGCGGACATGATGTGTGCGAGCGTGACCGTCGAGTCCGCCGGTGATTTCTTGTCTTCCATGGTCTTTCTCGTGCCGGAGCCGTCCGCCGCGCAGGGGGCGCGACCTGCCCAGTCTCCCAGCGCCCGTGGCGGCGGGCACCCCGGGGGCCCGGCCGCGGCCGGGCGCGCGGGGGTCAGCCGGCGGTCGCCGAGGGCGCGCTGACGGACCGGCTGTGCCGGTCCACGATTCCCTCGACGATCCGCATCAGCCGGTCCCCTGCCTCGGCGATGCTTGCGTTCTGCGTGCTGACCTGCGCCCCTTCGAGTACGAAGGTGATCTCGGCCGTGGCCTGCACCGGATCGGACATCCCGGCAGCCTCGCACATGGCGGCGAGCCTGCGGGCCTGGAGGGCCTTGTGCTCCTCGACCACCTGCCGTGCCGGATGGCCGCGGTCGGGCAGTTCGGCAAGCGAGTTGATGAACGGGCAGCCCCGGTGCGAGATCGCCGGAAGTCCCTCGGCGATGAAGCGGGCCAGGCCGAGGATCTGCTCCCTCGGCAGGCCCGGATGCTCGGCCTCGACGCGGTCGAAGGCGGCCTGGTACTGGGCCGCGACGATCCGCAGCCACTCCGCGACCAGCGCGTCCTTGGTCTCGAAGTGCCGGTAGATGGCCATCTTGGTCGTCCCGGCCCGCTCCGCGATCGCCTGGACGCCCACCCTCCTGATCCCCTCGCGCTGGAAGAGCTCTTCGGCGGCGTCGAGGATGCGTTCGCGCGGCGGCAGTGTCGCCACCCTGCTCGGCCTTGCCGCCGTCGATGCCATGGCTGCTCCGTGTCGTCGGGTTCGTCGTCGGGCCTCTCACCCTGCTGCTACGGTACCAGTCCGTTCCATGCGATACCGTTGGGTATCGTAAAGGACCGGTCGGTATCATCTTGATGTACTGGGAGCGGCAGTGAAACTTTCCGAATACGTGCGGTTCGACGCGGTCGGGCTGGCGGGGCTCGTGGCCGACGGCGAGGTGAGCACGGGGGAACTGGAAGCGGCGGCACGCGAGGCCGCGCGGACGGTCAACCCGTGGATCAACGCCGTCGTGGAGACCTGGCCGGCGGACGACGAGCCCGCCCCCGGCAGTGCCCCATTGGCCGGGGTCCCGTTCCTGATCAAGGACATCGGAGTGTCGATGGCCGGACGGCGGGCGGAGCTCGGCAGCCGGCTCGCGGCGGGCCATGTCGCGGCCGCCGACTCCTTCCTGATGCGACGCTTCCGCCGCGCCGGCCTCGTGACGTTCGGGCGCACCGCGACCCCTGAGCTGGCCTACAGCATCACGACGGAGCCCGTGCTGTACGGCGCGACCCGCAACCCGTGGGACCCGCGGCGCAGCGCGGGAGGATCAAGCGGCGGCGCGGGCGCGGCGGTCGCCGCGGGGGTGGTACCCCTCGCGCACGCCACCGACGCCGCCGGCTCGATACGCATCCCGGCCGCGTGCAACGGCCTGTTCGGCATGAAACCCACCCGCGGCAGGGTCTCGGCGGGTCCCGACTTCGACGAGGTGTTCAGCGGGCTGGCCGTGCAGGGAAGCGTCAGCCGTACCGTGCGCGACAGTGCCGTGCTGCTCGACCGGGTCCGCGGCCCGGAACCGGGCGACCCCTACTTCGCCCAGGAGCCGTCCCGGCCTTACGCGCAGGAGGTCACCCGTACCCCGGGTGCCCTGCGGATCGGCGTCCTCACCCACGCGTGGGGCGGACGCCGCACCGCCGCACCCGTGTCGGACGCCCTCACGCGCACGGTGCGCCTGCTCGAATCCCTCGGCCACCACGTGGAGGAGGCCGATGTCCGGCTCGGGGCCGGCTGGGACGAATTCACCGAGGCCACCGCCCGGCTGATGGCGGCGAACCTCACGGCAACGATCGACGAGCTGGCCGCCGCCTTCGACCGGCCCGTCGACCCGTCCACCCTGGAGCGCGCGACGCTGGCAGGCCACCACTACGGGCAGCAGGTCAGCGGCGCCCGGATCGTCGCCGCTCTCGCGACCCGAAACCGGGTCGCCCGAACCCTGGCCGAGTACTTCGCCACCTACGACGTGCTCCTCACCCCGACCCTGCCCGATCTCCCCATGCCCCTCGGTGCCCACGCCGAGGGCGCGGAGGGGCTGGACGGCCTCGGCCTGTTGCGCCGGCTCTTCGACACCTCGCCGTTCAGTGCCGTGTTCAACATGACCGGCACGCCCGCCATGTCGGTTCCCCTGGCGGCCGACGCCGGGACGAAGCTCCCCATCGGCATGCAGTTCGCGGCGGGCTACGGGCTCGAAGGCCTGCTCTTCCGCCTCGCGGGGCAGCTCGAACAGGCGAGTCCGTGGTCGGGCCGTGTCCCCGAGGTGTGGGCCGGCGCCCCCGCGGGGAGCTGAGCCCTGTTCCGGACGGCCGATGCTCCGGGAGTTGTGGCCCCGTCAGGCCGCGGTCCGGCCCGCGCGCTCCGCGAGCGCCAGGACGCGCCGCGCGGACGCGACCACCGCAGGGTCCACGAACCTGCCGTCCGGCAGGGCCAGCGCGCCGGGTTCGGCCGCGGCCGCCTCGACCGTCTCGCGCGCAGCCGCGACCTCCCGGGCGTCCGGCAGGAACGCCCGCTCGATGACGGGCAGCTGGCGCGGGTGGATCGCGGCCCTGCCGAGGAACCCGAGGGCGCGGGCGCGCCGGCAGGACGCCTCAAGGCCCGCCAGGTCGCGCACGTCCGGGTAGACGGACTGCGCGGGCGGGGCGAGGCCCGCGGCACGGGCCGCGACGACCGCGCGCACCCGCGGCCAGGTCAGCGCGTCCTCGCCGGCCAGGCCGAGGTCCGCGCGCAGGTCCGCCTCGCCGAGCGCGATGCCGCGCACCGCGGGGTGGGACGAGGCGACGGCGAACGCGTTCTCCACGCCGAGCGCCGACTCGAGCAGCGGGTACAGCGCGGGCACGGCCGCATCGGTGCCGGCCGCCTGCCGCACAGCGTCGACGACGCCCGCCACGTCCGCCGCCGAGGCCACCTTCGGCAGCCGCAGCCCGCCGAGGCCCGGCAGCCCGGCCAGGGCCGCGAGGTCGGCGGCGGCCCGCGACCCCCCGAGCGCGTTGACCCTGACGTGCACGGCGCACGGGCCGGGGACGGGGTCGGCCAGCAGTTCGGCCGTGGCGTCGCGCGCGTACTCCTTGCGGCCGGCCGCGACGGCGTCCTCCAGGTCGACGACGACGACGTCGGCCCCGGATCGCAGCGCCTTCGCCACCACATCGGGCCGGTCGCCCGGCGCGTAGAGCCAGGTCAGGAAGGCCGGTGCGGAGCCCTCGCACACGGAGGGCGCGGTATCGGCCCGGGCGGTCGTGTTCACAGAGTTCCCTTCTCGCGCAGCGCGCTGATCTCCGACTCGCTCATGCCGAGTTCGGCGAGAATCCCGCTGGTGTCGGCGCCGTGCGGGCGGCCCGTCCAGCGGATGGCGCCCGGCGTGCCGGACAGGCGGAAGAGGACGTTCTGCATCCGCACCCGCCCCAGCTCGCCGTCCTCGACGTCGGCGACGGTGCCGAGCGCCCGGTACTGCGGGTCCTCCATCACGTCCCGCACGTCGTAGACGGGCGCGACGGCGGCCTGGGCCTCCTCGAAGGCGGCCACCACCTCGTCACGGTCGTGGCGGGCTATCCAGGCGCTGACCACCGCGTCGATCTCGTCCGCGTGCTCGGCCCGGCCCGTGCCGGTGGCGAACCAGGGTTCTTCCGTGAATTCCGGGTGACCCACGAGGCGCAGTACCCGTTCCGCGACGGACTGGGCGGACGACGACACCGCGAGCCATCTGCCGTCCGCCGTGCGGTACGTGTTGCGCGGCGCGTTGTTGACGGACCTGTTCCCGGTCCTCGGCTGCACGTAGCCGAGCTGGTCGTACCAGAGCAGCTGCGGGCCGAGCACCGCGAGCATCGGCTCGATGATCGCCAGGTCGACGACCTGCCCCGCGCCGGTGCGCTCACGCCCCGCGAGCGCCGTCATCACCGCGTACGCCGTGGCGAGCCCGGCGACCGAGTCGGCGAGGCCGAACGGCGGCAGCGTCGGCGGCCCGTCGGGCTCGCCCGTGGTCGCGGCGAAACCGCTCATCGCCTCGGCGAGCGTGCCGAACCCGGGGCGCCGCGCGTACGGTCCGAACTGCCCGAACCCGGTGACCCGGGCCAGCACGAGCCGCGGGTTGACGGCCGAGAGCTCGTCCCAGCCGAGCCCCCACCTCTCCAGCGTTCCGGGGCGGAAGTTCTCGATGACCACGTCCGCGGTCGCCGCGAGCCGCAGCAGCACATCGCGTCCGTCGGGCGTGGAGAGGTCCAGCGTCAGGTTGCGCTTGTTGCGGCCGAGGTGGATCCACCACAGGCCCACGCCGTCCTTGGCGGGGCCGTGGCCGCGGGACGGATCGGGCTTGCGCGGGTGCTCGACCTTGATGACCTCGGCGCCGAAGTCGCCGAGCATCGTCGCGGCGATCGGCCCGGCGAACAGCGTCGCCAGGTCGAGGACGCGCAGCCCGGCCAGGGGGCCGGGGCCCGGCCCTCCCGGAGCGCTGGTGGCGGCGGGCTCCGGCGGGCAGCCGCCCGGCCGGTCGCCGGGGCGTGGGTCGTGCATGGCGGTACCTCGGTTCTCCGCTGCCTGCCCGGCACGGGAGGCGCGGTGTTGTGCGGTGGGTGCCGTGTGTGCGGTTCGTGAGGCGGTGTCAGGGCGCGGTCGCCGCCAGCCGGTCGACGGCCGACCGGCCGGGCATCGAGGACGACGCGCCGTGGTGCTGGACGGACAGCGCGGAGGCCGCCGTCGCCCAGCGCAGGGCTTCCTCGGGCCGCCGCCCCTCGCCGAGCGCGACGGCGAGCGCGCCCACGAAGGTGTCGCCCGCCGCGGTGGTGTCGACGGCCGTGACCCGGCGCGCAGGCACGGCCAGCGTTTCGCCGTCCCTGCTGCTGTACAGGCATCCGTCGGAGCCCAGCGTCACCACCACCTCGGGGACCCGTTCGAGCAGCGCGCGTGCCGCCTCGCGGGGGTCGCGCAGCCCGGTGAGCGCCGCGGCCTCGTGCTCGTTGGGCACCAGCAGGTCCACGAGGGACAGCAGTTCGTCGGGCAGCGGCTGGGCGGGCGCGGGCGTGAGGAGCGTGCGCACCCCGTGCGCCCTCGCGGCCCGCAGCCCCGCGAGCACGCCGTCGACGGGGGATTCGAGCTGCAGCAGCAGCGCGTCACTGCCGGCCACCACCCGCTCGTCCTCCTCGGTCAGTGACGTCACGGTGGCGTTGGCCCCCGGCACCACGACGATGGAGTTGTGCCCGGCGCCGTCCACCACGATGTGCGCGGTGCCGCTGGCGCCCGGCACGGTGCGCAGCGTCCGCGTGTCCACGCCGGCTTCGTCCAGCACGGCCCGCAGCCGTGGCCCGAGGCAGTCGTCGCCGACTGCGCCGATCATGGCCACGTCGCCGCCGGCGCGGGCCGCGGCCACGGCCTGGTTGGCGCCCTTGCCGCCCGCGACCGTGCGGAACGACTCGCCGGTGACGGTCTCGCCCCGGCCCGGCGCCACCGGCGCGTACGCGACGAAGTCCATGTTGGTGGAGCCGAGGACCGCGATCCTCGCCCGTGGTGTGCTCGTCATGGTGTGTCCCTGGGGGTGTGGGTCGCGCGCTCGCGCGTTCCGGGGCTCGGCGGCAGCACCGCGAGGGCGGCGGTGCGGCGCGCGAGCACGTCGAATCCGATGCCGTCGAATCCGGCGACCGACGTGGCAAGACGGTTGTCCAGCGGGCGTGTCCACCGTCCGGGCAGCGCGCCGGGCGATCCGGCGAGCAGCCCGGCCACCGAGCCGGCCGTCGCGCCGTTGGAGTCGGTGTCCCAGCCGCCGGAGACGACCCGGCACACCGAGCCGGTGAAGTCGCCGTCCGCGTGGGTGAGCGCCGCCGCGAGGAGCGCCGCGTTCGGCACGACGTGCACCCAGTGGTGGTGGCCGTAGGCCGCGTGCAGGGCGTCGACGACGCTCGCGAACCCCTCCGCCGTGCCCGTCGGTTCGTCGCGGGCCGCCTCGATGCCGTGGCGCACGGCCGAGGCCAGCCGCGACCGTGCCGGCACCACGGCGAGCCCAGCGGCCAGGCAGGCGTGCACGTCTGCGCCGCCGCCCGCGGCCCGCGCGACGGCGGCGGCCGCGAACATCGCCCCGTACACGCCGTTCGCGGTGTGCGTGAGCACGGCGTCGCGCCAGGCCTCGTCCGCCGCGGCGGACGGGTCGCCCGGCCGGGTCCAGCCGAAGACGTCGGCGCGGATCAGGGCGCCGATCCACTCGCGGAACGGGTTGCGCCGCACTGCTGTCCCCGGCGGCTCGACGCCGTCGAGCAGGTTGCGGTACGCGACGCGCTCCGCGGTGAACGTCCGTCCCGCGGGCAACTCGTCGAGCCACAGCCCGGCCACGTCGTCCGTGGTGAAGGAGTGCCCGTGCCGCTCCAGCGTGAGCAGGCCGAGCAGCGGGTAGTTGAGGTCGTCGTCCTCGGGCATTCCGTCGATGTTCTCGGCCAGCGAGGTGGGCCGGCTGCGCCGGTTCCACGGGTAGCGCGCGGCCACGCCGGGGTCGAGGCCGACCTCGCTGAACCACGACGACAGCGGCCAGTTGCCCGTCGATGCCGCGAGCGCCCTGATGCCGTCGAGCGGCAGCTTCTCCACCGGCTTGCCCAGCAGGCAGCCGGCGGCCCTGCCGAGCCAGCCGGCCTCGATACGGGCGGGCAGTGCCTCGGCGGGCACGGTGAGCGCGGGCGCCGGCGGCGCGCCCGCGGCCTCGTGGATCGCGGCCAGGCCGGTCGGCTCGTCCGCGGCCGCCGGGCTCGTGAGCGCGGCCAGCTCGTCGAGCAGCCCTGCGGCGGTCTCCCGCAGCGCCGGGTCCGCGGGCCCTGGCGACGCGCCGGCCCGTTCGGGCGCGAGATGACCGCCCGCCGCGAGCCACCGCCGGCGCACGGCGTCCGCGTCGCGGCCGTCCTCTGCCGCCTGCCGCAGCTCGTGGCCGACCAGGTCCTCGGGCTGCACCCAGGTCACACGCAGCGCGCTCACCGCACCCCCGCCAGCTCGGCGAACGCCGCCTCGTGTGCGCGGCGCCGATCCGTGTCCCTGGCGAACACCTCCCGTGTCACCGCGGCGAGTTCCGCGGCGGGGCCGTGCAGGTCGAGCCTGCTCGCCCGGGCCACCTCGTCACCCCACGCGGCGGGCACGGCGCCGCTGCCACCGAGCGCGCCGGCGATCGACCCGCTCATCGTGGCGATCGAGTCGCAGTCACGGCCGTAGTTGACGGAGCCGAGCACCGTGCTCTCGAAGTCGCCGCCGCCGATCAGCAGCATCGCGAGCGCTACGGGCAGTTCCTCGATGCTGTGCAGCCGGGACGGGCGTCGCGCGCCGAGCGAGGGCTCGCGGTAGCGGGGGCCCACGGTGTCGAACGGGGCGACGGCCTCGCGCAGCGGGACCAGCGCCTCCTCCCAGTCGCCGAACGCGCGTGCCCGCTCGCACACCGCCTCGATCGCCGCGCGGGTGCCGTCCTTCGCGAGCCGCAGCGCCTCCTCGACGACGCTCGAAGGGGTGGCGCCCGGCGTGAACGCGGCGGCCACGGCGGCGGCGAAGACGCCGGCCGCCTCCCGCCCGTACGACGACTGGTGCGGCGCGGCCACCTCGAGCGCCTCGGCGTAGGCGCCGGCCGGGTTGCCCGCGTTGACGACGCCGACGGGCGCCATGTACATCGCGGCACCGCAGTTGACGATGTTCCCGACGCCGGCCTCGCGCGGGTCGACATGGCCGTAGTGCAGGCGCGCCACGATCCACTTCTCGGCCAGGAAGATGCGCTGCAGCGGCAGCGCCTCGGCCTCCAGCTCCGGGATCCAGCGGGGGTTGCCGATCAGGTCGGGCACCAGGTGGTCGGCGACGCTGTACGCGTCGAGGTGGTCGCGGACCTTCGCGTACACGCGCACCAGCGCCTGCGTCATCAGGGTGTCGTCGGTGACGTGCCCGTCACCCTTGTGGTACGGCGCGATCGGCCGGGCCGTGCGCCAGGCGTCTCCGTGGAACGGGCCGACGATGCCGCGCACCCGGCCGCCGTGGCGCTCCGTGATCTGCTCCGGCGTCCAGCCCTCCACCGGGCCGCCGAGCGCATCGCCGACGGCGGCGCCGAGCAGGCATCCGGTCACGCGGTCCTCAAGGTTCGGTTTCATGGGTTCGAAGGTCCTTCCGTGGCGGTGAACGCGGGTTCTGCGGCGGTGAGCCGGGCGGCGAGACGCACGAGGTCCACCCCGGCAAGGCGCGGCAGCGCGCAGCCCGGGAGGACGGAGCACGCGTCTCGCCACGACACGGGCAGCGTGCCCGCGCCGCCCACGGCGCCCGCCAGCGCACCGGCGAGCGCGGGCGCCGAGTCGGCGACGCGCGACATGCAGGCGGCGGCGGGCACCGCCTCGGTCACGTCGCCTCCCGAGGCGAGGACCAGCGCGAGCGCGGCCGGCACCGTCTCGGCCGCGGCGATGCCGTAGCTGTAGACGTGGTCGATGATCTGGTGTTCGAGCAGCGGCACGAGGCCGAAGGCGCGGCCCCGTGTGCCGGGTTCGTCCGTGCGGGCCAGGGACACGGCGTGTGCGGCGTTGCGGCCGATCTCCGAGCCGGCCGGCAGCTGGTCGAGCGCGCCGTGCACGCAGGCCTCGGCGGGCGCCCCGGCGAGCGCCAGCGCGACGGCGGCAGCCATCGCGCGGGCACCGTGCACCCCGTCGCCGTCCTGCGTGTAGCGGGCGTCGAACTCGGCGAGGTCGGCCGCCGCCGCCGGATCACCGGGGTGGACGACGGCCAGCACGCAGGCGCGCACGCACGCCGCGTCGTCGAAGAAGTGCGGGTTGTCGTGGCCCGTCGCGGGCGGCCTGAGACCCGTGGCGAGGTTGCCGAGGCCCGCGCGAACGGAGATCCGCGCGCGCAGCGGGATGACCGCCGACTCGACCTCCGGGGCGCGTGCGGCGGCCGAGGAGATCTCCGCCGCCAGCGCCATCCACGCCAGGTCGACCGCCGAACGCACCCTGCGGTCCCTGCTGAGGTCGCTGAGCGCCGTGCCGTGCGAGGCGAGCACCGCCTCGGCCGTGAACGCCGCCCATTCCGCGTCGTCCGAGGGACCGAGCCGCAGCGGCTCGGGCGGCTGGTTGAGCGCGATGGGCACGGGCAACGTCGTGGTCTCGTTCTGCTCGGCGAACGTGTCGAGCTCGCGCGTGAGCCGGCGCGTCCACTCCGGCATGCGCGCGGCACGGTGGCGCGCGGCGGGCCAGCCCGCCGCGTCGCCTGCGGCGAGGCCGAGGAGCATGCCCTCGACGCGGCCGTCCGCGTGCTCGCCGGGTGGCTCGGCGCCGGGGGCCCGGCCTGCCGCGGCGGGGCCGTCAGCGCGACCGCCGCGGCTCTTGGTGGCGGGGACGCCCGCCCGGCCGGTGGACCGGGATCCGGCGGCCGCGGGGTGCCCGGCCGTGCGCGTGTCCGCGTTCACGAACCGGCCCTCCCTGCCCGCGCCGTGTCCTGCGCGGGTGAGAGCAGATCGGCGATGTCCCGCACGTGATGGCCCGCCATGGACGGCAGGCAGCTGCCGCGCACCGGCCGCACCGCCGACGACCAGCGCTCGGGGATGGCGCCGAAACCGCCGAGTGCGCCCGCGAGCGCGCCGGCGACGGCGGCCGTGGTGTCCGCGTCCCTGCCCATGTTGACGGCGCCCAGCACGGACCCGGCGAACTCACCGCCCACCAGGGCGAACGCGCCGAACGCCAGGCCGACGGCCTCGGGCGCCAGGTCCGTCCACGGGTAGCCGCCGATCACCACCGAGGCCCTCAGCGCTCGCTCCCGGTCGAGCCGGGTCAGCGATCCGTCCAGCCTGAGGCGGCCCGCCGCCGTCACCGCGCGCCGCAGCGAGCGCGCGGTCCACGAGTCGTCCGGCACCACCGAGAGGGCGGCGGCGAGCACGGCCGGTACGCCGTCGCCGCTCATCGCCGCGGCGACACCGGCGGCGACGGCCTGCCCGCCGTAGATGCCCTCGCCCTCGTGGCTCACGGTGCCGTCGATGGCGACGAGGCGCGCCGCCTCGACGGGACGCCCGGCGGCGAACACGCCGAAGGGGGCCGCCCGCATCGCCAGGCCGTCGCTCCACGCGTGCCGGTGCTGTGCGGTGATCGGCGCGGCGAGGCCCCTGCGCAGGTTCTCCAGTGTGCCGCGCTCGCTGAACCCGGCGCCGCGGAACGGGCCTTCGTTGCGGTCGGCGATCCAGGAGTGCCAGGCCGCCTCCACATCGCCGACGGTGAGCGCGGAGCCGTGGCGGGCGAGCAGCAGACCGGAAAGAATCGCGTACTCGGTGTCGTCCGTGCCCGCCGGGTCGTCCGAGACGAAGTCCTCGATGCGGCCCCAGCGCTCCCTGATCTGCGAGGGCTTCATGTTCTCGGCCGGCGCACCGAGCGCGTCGCCCACCGCGAGACCGACGAGCGCGCCGCGTGCGCGGTCGCGCGGGCTGCCGGACGCGGGCGGGGGCGCGGGCGCCTTGCGTGTGGGCGGCGTCAGGGGCGGTGGGGAGCCGGGTGGTGGGGTCGGACGATGCGGGGTGGTGAGGGTGGGAGAGGCTGATGGAGCGCTCATACCGTGCCGTTCCTGGTGCGTGGTGCGTGGTGCGTGGTGCGTGTGTGGTGGTGCGCCGGGCGGCTCCGGGCCGCCCGGCCACCGGCGGGTCAGTTCCGGTAGCGCTCGAATATGCGGTTCCCGTCCCGGACGAGCTGCCCCCGCAGCCCGTCCAGGTCGGTGCCGCCGCTGTAGTACCGCTGCAGCGCCGGCGTGGCGATCTTGTCCTTCCACTCGGGGTAGCCCCTCATCCCGAGCACCGGCGAGGCCGTCAGGTGTTGCGCCACGGCCACCCCCGTCGACCAGCCGTCCTTCGCCGTGTTGAGCGACGGGTCGCGCAGCGCGGCGTCGCCCGTGGGCACCAGCCAGTCGCCGCGTGCCAGCTGGACCAGGTGCGCCGTCTGCGTCATGAAGGCGATGAACGCCGCGGCCTCCTTCGGATGCGGGCACGACTTCGCCACCGACAGGGTCTGCGGGCTGACGCCCTGCGCGCGGCCCCCGTCCGGCGCGTGCGTCCCCACGGGCAGGGGCAGCGTCACCCAGTCGAAGCCGTCGGGGGCCTGCTGCTGCACCTGCTGGCGGTAGGAGAAGCCCAGCGGCAGCATCGCGTACCGGCCGGCGAAGAAGGCGGGCAGCGTGTCGCCGCCGCCCATGCCCAGCGCGGTCGGGGACGCCGTGCGGTCCGTACGGACCTGCCGGCGGATCAGCTCGGGAAACGCCGAGTCCGCCGGGCCGAGCCGCACCTCGGGGGTGCCGTCCTCACGCCGGTACAGTATCCGGCCGCCCATGGACATCGACAGGTTGACCGTGGCGTTGACCGGCGACTTCATCGCCCAGGCCGTGCCGAACCGCTGAGCCCCGGACCCGTGGTGCGTGAGCTCCCTGGCGACGTCCTCGAACTCGGCCCAGCTCCACGGGCGCCGCTGCGTGGGCAGGGCGATGCCGGCCCGGTCGAGGAGCGTCCTGTCGGCGATCAGCACCCACGGCTCCTGCAGGAACGGCACGCCGTACAGGCCGCCGCCGAAGCGCGAGGTGGCCCACGCCGAATCGGGGATCCGCCGCCGCAGGTCGGCCGGGATCAGGTCCGTCAGGTCGGCGAGGTAGCCGCCGTACCCGAAGTCGGTGAGATCGATGGCCTCGTCGTGGATGATGTCCGGCGCCGCGCCGCCCTCGAAGGAGGTGAGGAGCTGATCGTGGACGTTGTCCCAACTGCCCTGCACGTAGCGCACATGGACCTCGGGATGGTTCTTGTTCCACTGCGCCACCAGCGCCTTGTTCGCGGCCAGTGACTCCTTCTGCCAGGCCAGCGACAGGAAGTCGAGCGTCGGAACGCCCGACCCGTCACCGGACGCGCCGCAGCCGGTCAGCAGGGAGGAGGAGGCGGCAGCGGCGGCCGCGGCAGCGCCGCCCAGGAGCGTGCGACGGCGCATCAGCCCTTCACCGCCCCGGTCATCGCGCCGCTCACCAGGCGCTTTTGCAGGAACGCGAAGAACAGCAGGCTCGGCAGTGTCGCCAGCACGGAGGCGGCGGCGAGCGGGCCGAGGTCGGCGGCGCCCTCGGCGCCGAGGAAGTGCGTGAGGATGACGGACATCGTCTGCTTCTCCGGGGACTTGAGCAGGACCAGGGCGAAGAAGAACTCGTTCCATGCGGTGACGAACGAGAACATCAGCGTCGCCACGAGCCCCGGCACCAGCAGCGGCAGAACCACACTGCGCAGTGTGCGCAGCCGGCCGCAGCCGTCGATCGACGCGGCCTCCTCCAGCGACATCGGCACCGACTTGACGTACCCCTGGAGCATCCACAGTGCGAACGGAAGGTTCCACACCACGTAGACGATGATCAGGCCGGGCAGCGAGTCGACCAGGTGGAGGTTCTTCAGCACGAGGAACAGCGGGATGATGACCAGCACGAACGGGAACATCTGGCTGACGAGCACCCAGCCCGTGCCGAGCCGGCTGACGGCCGACTTGAACCGCACCATCACATAGGCGGCCGGCACCGCGATCGCCACCGACACCACCGCGGTGACGACGGACACCAGCAGGCTGTTCAGCGCGGAACGCAGCAGCGGCTGCTCGTCGATCGCCGTGCGGAAGTTGGCGAGCGTCGGATGGCGGGGCAGCCACGTCGGGTCGACCGACCCCAGCTCCTGCGGCGACTTGAACGCGGTGGACACCAGCCACAGCAGGGGGAAGGCGAGGAAGACCACGTAGCACAGCAGGGCCAGGTACTGGCCCGTCCTGCCGGCGAAGCGCCCGGCGGTGCGCCGCCGCGGCCGCTTCCGGCCGGGGCGTGCAGGGGGTGCGGCGGAGGTGTCCCGCGCGGGCGTGGTGGTGCTGCTCACTGGTCGGCCTCCTTGAGACGGTTGCGCAGGAACACGGTCAGCAGGACGGCGATCACGGCGATCATCACCAGGCCCATCGCCGCCGCGTACCCGAACTGCCCGTACTGGAAAGCCTCCTGGTAGGCGAACAGGGTGGGCAGCCGGGTCTTGCCGCCGGGGCCGCCATTGGTGAGCACGTACACCAGGCCGAACGAGTTGAAGTTCCAGATGAAGTCGAGTGCTGTGATGGACAGCACCACCGGCTTCATCGCGGGCCAGGTCACCGCGGTGAAGCGGCGCCACAGGCCCGCGCCGTCGAGAGCAGCCGCCTCGTGCAGGTCGGCCGGGACATTCTGCAGGCCGGCCAGCAGCACCACCGTGGTCTGCGGCATCTTGGCCCACACGCCCACCACGATCACCGCGGGCAGCGCGAGGGTGAGGCTGGAGAGCCAGTCGGTGTGCCCGGACGTCAGGTGCAGGCTGCGCAGGGTGCTGTTGAGGATGCCCGCGTCCGGGTTGTAGACGAGTCGCCACATGATGCCGACGACGACCTCGGGCATCGCCCACGGCACCAGCGCCAGGGTGCGGGTCAGCCACCGGAAGCGCAGGTTCTGGTTGAGCAGCATCGCGAGGCCGAGCGAGAGCACGAACTGGATGGCCGTCACGCAGACCGCCCAGATGATGCCGATCTTGAACGAGTCCCAGAACAGCGAGTCGAGCCTGAGGTTCGCGAGGTTGGTCAGGCCGGTGAAGGACGTCGAGCGGGTGACGCCGGACTGCGCGTCGGTGAACGCCAGCGCGAGCCCGTAGAGCAGCGGGCCGACGCTGAGGACGAGGACCGGGATCAGCGCGGGCAGCAGCAGGAACCAGGCGTCGCGTTCGAGGCCGAGCATCCTGCGCCGGCCGGCGGCGTCGCGCGGCTTCTGCAGCCGTGTGCCGTTCGGCGGGCGGGTGGCGAGGCCGGCGCTCATGTGGCGCTCCCCGCACACACGGCCGACGTGTCCACGCCAGGCGGCGCCACCCGTTCGGGCGGGGGCGCGTGGCGCGCCGCCTCCTGGCGCACGGTGGCGGCCCCGGGGCCTGCCGTGGAGGCGCGGACGACCAGCCGCGGCGCGACGGTCACCCGCCCGACGGAGCCACCGGAGGCGGAACCACCTGACGCGGGGCCGCCGGGCGCAGGCGCGGCCGGTTCGAGGCGCGCGACCAGCATCTCGGCTGCGAGCCGGCCGCGTTCACCAGATCCGAGGTCCACGCTGGTCAGCGCCGGGTGGCTGGCGCGGGCCAGCTCACTGTCGTCCATACCGACGACCGCCAGGTCCTCGGGTATGCGCAGACCCCGATCGTGCGCCGCGTGCGCGGCGCCCAGCGCGAGCTGGTCGTTGGCGCAGAACACGCTGTCGATGCCGAGCCCGGCGTCGAGCAGCCGCCCCGCCGCGGCCGCGCCCGCCTCGACGGAGAAGTCGGTGGCCACGGTCAGCTCGGGCTCCGGGGCGAGCCCCGCCTCCGCGAGCGCCGAGCGGTAGCCGGTCGCGCGGTGGGAACCCGGCACCGTGTCGGCCGGGCCGTTGACGAACCCGATCCTCCGCCGCCCCAGCGCCACCAGGTGGCGCACCGCCAGCATCGCGCCCGAGACCGAGTCGGCGCGCACGCTGTCGACGCCCGCGCCTTCCGGCAGCGAGCCGATCACGACCACGGGTCCCGAGGCCGTGGCGAGCGCGGCCAGATGCGCGTCGGTCACCCGGATGGGGCAGATGATGAGCCCGTCGCTCGTACGGTCGGCGAGGCTGCGCACGACGTCCAGCTCGTCCTCGGCGACGGCGTCGGTGGAATGCAGCAGCAACCGGTAGCCCAGCGGTTTGGTCACCGTCTGTATCTGCCGCACCATCGAGACATAGGCCGGGTTGCCGATGTCGGGCATGGCGAAGGTGAGTTGGCGGGTCCTGCCGCCCTTGAGCGACCTGGCGACCCTGTTCGGCACGTAGCCGAGCTCGGCCGCGGCCCGCTCCACGCGCCGCACGGTGTCGGGGCGACCCCCGTGACCATTGAGAACGCGGGAGACGGAGGCGATGGAGACCCCCGCCGCCTCGGCGATGGTCTCCACGGTCGGCGGCCCGCCCGAACTCGTCATTGATCGCCCCTTCGCGAATCGGCACGTCGTCTCCCGCGAACTGGAAACGTTTACAGTTTCGGCGTTCGTCCACGTCCGCGAGCGAGATGGTTTCCCCAATGTTGCGCGGGTGTTTCACTGTCCGTCAATGGAATGTGAGGTCCGTCCCACCATGCCGCAGGGTACTTGACGGGAGAGAGGGCGAAGTGCAGTGGCGTACGCGACGGAGCGGGCCTCTCACGGCGTCGCGATCGAGCGCAGGGTGTGGTGCACATGCCCCTCGACGACGACGTGGCCGGGAGGATCCGGGTGGCCGCTCCCGCCGTCCGGCACGATGACCGCCGGGCGCTCGCTCCACCGGGTCTCCTGGTGGGTCGCGGACTGCCGCGGCGCCTCGGAGCCCGTCCCGTGCGGTCCTGCGTGCAGGTCGAACGTGATCAGGCGCCCGGTGCCGGGGCCGTAGGCCGGTGTGAACGTCGCGAACCGCTCGCCGCACAGGGCTCCTTCGTCGGTGGTCGTGGCGTAGCTCCACAACTTCCGCGGCCTGCCCAGGTCGTACGCCTCCCACGTACCGGCGCCGGGATCCTCCGCGCTGGTCTCGAAGAGCATCAGCACGCCGTCCGGCGACACCATGCCGCGCCGCGGCATCATGCTCGGTTCCGGCACGGTGGACAGCGGTTGGAGCGAAGCGGGATCGAGCCGTCTGACGGGCGGGAAGATGTCCGACGCCGAGTACGGGCTGCCGGTGCACACGAGGTAGTGCCCTCCGCTCACCAGTGCGGGGCACTCGGCGCCGCGGGGACTCGTCGCGAGCACCGCCCCCGTTCGATTGTCGCGTGCGGTGACCCGGGCGCCGTCGGTGGTGTAGACACGGCCACCGAACGCGGTGGGCGCCGTATCCGCCGCCGCGGCCACGGTCTTGTGCCACAGCGGTGTGCCATCGGATCCGCGGAACGCCGCGAGAACCGTCGGCGGGGAGCCCGCCCGGCCGGCAGGGCCGCCACCGCTCTCGTAGGCGAACACGGTCGTGCCGTCGGAGCCGGCGCCCGTGTACGTGTGCCCGGCCGGCAGCCGGTGCGACCAGGCCTGCCTGCCCGTCCTCAGGTCTGCGGCCCGCAGCGTCCGGCCACTGCTGGTGACCGCGCGTGCGGCCCCGGCCGCGATGACCAGTCCGCCGTTCTTCCCCGTGCCGGAACCCGGGACCCGCCACGTCACGGCGCCGGTCGCACGGGAGCGCCCCACCAGGCCGTCGGGCGCCGCGCTGCACACCACCTGGTGGGCCGTCGCCAGGCAGGTGCCCGGCGCCTCGGCGGAGGACAGGCGCACGGACCACGACCGCCACGGGCCCTCCACGGGGCTCGCGGAAGTCCCCGCGGCCGGGGGAGCGGGCGGCCGTCCTGACCCCGACGGGCGTCCTGACCCACCGGCCGAACAGCCCACGAGCACGGCAGCGAGGGCCGCCGCACCCCAGAGGTGCCTGAGACGCCAGGGGTGCGCCTGCCGAACCGATCGATCCTGCGCCATGCCCGCTCCACCCTCCGCGCTCCGGCGCGCGACCCCCCGTCATGGTCGCAGAAGTCCACGACCGGCGGTGGGTCTTCCGGCGCGGCGCCCGGCCGGGCGCCGCGGGAGTCAGTGCCCGGGCGGGAAGTACGTGTCGTCCACGATCTTCGACAGGTCGAGTCCTGAGACGCCGGGCGTCTTCGCCAACGCGTCCTTGGACGTCTGGAGTTGAGCGACGGTCGGTGTCGGCCTGCTCGGCAGGACCTCCTTGGCGAAGTACTCCCACGTCTGCTTGAGCGCCTTCGGATCGCTGGTCTTCAAATGCTTCGCCAGCTCGCTCTCGGAGTACTTCTCGTCCGACTTCTCGCGGTTGATGGCCTGCTGGAGCGCCGTCATGAACTTCTTGATCTCCTTCTTGTGGCCGCTCGCGTAGGCGGTGGTCGTCGCGAGGCCGACGTTGGAGGTCGGGATCTTCTGCTTGGCCAGGTCGAGGATGCTGTGGTAGCCGGCGGCCTCGATGCGAGTCGAGGCGGGCGGGTGCGAGAGCGCCGCGTCCACGCTGCCCGCGACCAGGGCGTTGTTGACGTTCGTCACGGAGCCGAGCGAGACCAGGTGCACGTCCTTGGGGCTGAGACCCAGCTGTTTCAGCGCCGCCAGGGTCGCCACGTAGATGGAGCCGCTGCTGCTCGTCACGCCGATGCGCTTGCCCTTGAGCTGGGAGGCGCTCTTCACCTTGGAGAAGAACTGGTAGGGGAACACCGGTGTCAGGGTCGCGAGGTAGCTGACCTTGGCGCCCGACGCGGCGCCCGAGACCATCTCCGAGGCGCCGATCGACGCCATCTGGGTCTGCCCGGAGATCAGTGCGGGGAAGCCGTCCGAGCCGCTGAGGCTCGTCAGGGTGACGTCGAGCCCCTGCTTCTTGAACAGGCCGGAGTCGGCGGCGATCCACAACGGCAGCTCGTCGGCGACGACCTGGCTGTAGCTCACCGTCATCTTCGTCGCGCCGCCCTTCCCGGACGCGGAACCGCCGCTGTGCGCACTCGCACCCGGCGCGCACGCGGTGGCCGCGAGTGCCACGGCCACCGCGGCCGCCACGAGGCCGAGTGTTCCTGTGTGCTGCGTTCTGTGGGGCATGGTGCCTCTTTCGCTGGGAAGTACCGGGTCAGTCGGATGTGTTGCGCCAGGAATCGAAGTGCCGCTCCACCCGCTGGAGGAGGGCGTTGAGGGTCACACCGGTGAGAGCGAAGATGAACAGGCCGGCGAACACGACGGACGTCTGGAACTGCTGGCCGGCGTTGTTCATCAGCATGCCGACGCCCGCCTGGGCGCCACTGAGCTCCGCGACGAACACACCGATCAGCGCCTGACCCACCGCGAGCCTGAGGCCGCTGATGATGAACGGCACGGTCCCGGGCAGGGCGATGGTGCGGAATATCTGCGGGTCGGTGCCGCCGAAGCACTTCGCCACGCGCAGCACGGCCGGGTCCAGGTTGCGCACCCCGCTCGCCGCGTTGATCAGGATGGGGAACACCGCCATCAGGAACACGATCATGATCTTGGACGAGTCGCCGATGCCGAGCCAGATGATCAGCAGCGGTGTGAGTGCGATGCGCGGCGTCGCGTAGAGGAAACTGACGAACGGGCTGAGCACGTAGGAGAGCCTGCGGTACCAGCCGATCAGCATGCCGATCGGCAGGCCCACCAGCGTGGCGAACACCAGGCCGAGCAGCAGCTCGCGGCCGCTGGTGAGGAGGTCCGTCCAGATCGCGCTCGTGCTGAACAGGTTGCGGAACGCGGTGATGACGTCGCCAGGACCCGGCAGCACGATCGCGGGCCGCAGCCGCAGCAGCGCGACGACCTCCCACAGTGCGAGGGCCACGATGACTGCCGTGGTGCCGTAGACGTACTTCTGGCCGAAGCGCCGCCCTCTTCGGGCGGTGTGGGCCGCAGTGGCTCTGGGCGGCTCGACGCGCGTGGTGGCGGCCATCTCAGACACTCCCTCCGTTCGCGCCGGCAGGCTCCCCCGCCGCCGCACCGTGCAGGACGTCCGACACGGTCTCCACCAGTTCCTGGAACGCGGGGCGCTTGCGCAGGCGTGTCTCCCGCGGGCGCGGCAGCGCCACGTCGACCTCGCGGACGATGCGGCCGGGCCGCGGACTGAAGACGCACACCCGGTCGCCGAGGAACACCGCCTCGGTGATGTCGTGGGTGACGAACAGCGCGGTGACGTCCCGCTCGGTGCAGATGCGTGCCAGCTCCACCTGCATGACCTCGCGGGTCTGCGCGTCGATGGACGCGAACGGCTCGTCGAGCAGCAGTACTTCGGGGTCGACCGCGAGGGCCCGTGCCAGGTTCACCCGCTGCTGCATGCCGCCGGAGAGCTGTCCCGGATGCCGGTCCGCCGCCGCCGACAGGCCCACCAGGTCCAGGAGTTCGCCGGCCCGTTCGCGCGCCTCCGCACGCCCCACGCGCTTGCCCAGTTCGAGGCCGTACGTCACGTTGTCGAGCACGCTGCGCCAGGGCAGCAGGCTGGCGTGCTGGAACACCATGGCCCGGTCGGGCCCCGGCCCCGGTATGTCGCGGCCGTCCAGCTCCAGCGTGCCGCCGGCGATGGGGAGGAATCCGGCGACGGCGTTGAGGAAGGTCGTCTTGCCGCACCCCGAAGGGCCGACGATGCACACGAAGTCGCCCTTGTGCAGCGTGAGATCGACGTGGTCGACCACCGTGCCGGCCCCGGGGCGTGCGGAGCCGGGTTCGCGGTAGTCGATGGTGACCCCGGCCGCCCTGAGATGGGCCGTCCGAACCCCCTTCGCGACGCCGGGCTCCGGGCCTTGCGGTGGCTCTGACCGTGCGGACGGGTCCTGCGGGGACCGCTGGGTGCTGGGAGACATGGCCGTGGAGTCTAGGTCTGAACATCAGACCATGCAATGGATCCACACTCTTGAAAGGTAAGACGGTTAGCCCCATTATCGAACCCATTGCATGCCCGGTGCGCCCCGAGTCCGTCGGCCCACCGCATGTGCCGACGAGCACGCGCCCAACGAGCCGGCCAGCACGTGGCCGAGGCGATCAGGAGGCCCCACCGCCATGCCGAACCAACCCCGTGACGTCATCCAGAGCGATCTGCGCAGCTTCATCGAGGCCGTCGACGCGGGCGGCGAACTGGAGGTCGTCTCGGGTGCCCACTGGGACAAGGAGATGGGCGCCGTGACCGAGGTCCTCTACCGGCAGAAGGTCGAGAAGTCACCGATGCTGGTGTTCGACCGGGTGCCGGGCTACCCCGAGCAGAACCGCTGCCTCTACGGCATGTTCGGCTCGCCCCTGCGGCTGGCCCTCGCGCTCGGCATGGAGCCCGGCGTGTCGCAGAACCGGGCCGACATGCTCCGCGCCTTCCGCGGCGTCATCAAGAAGGGTTTCGACGGCGTCCCGCCGAAGACCGTCACACAGGGCCCGGTACTTCAGAACGTGGTCAGTGGCGACGACATCGACCTGCTCTCGCTCTTCCCGGTCCCCGTCCACCACGAGCTGGACGGCGGCCGCTACATCGGGACGGCCTGCGGCGTGGTCACACGCGACCCGGACACGGGACGCGTCAACCTCGGCACGTACCGGGTCCAGGTCACCGGAAAGAACACCTGCGCCTCGTACATCTCCAACGGCAAGCAGGGCCGCATCCACCGCGACAAGTACCTGAGCGCGGGCAAACCGTGCCCCGTGGTCATCATCGTCGGCATGGACCCGGTGACCTACCTCGCGTCCGGGTACACGCTCGCCGACCAGGTGCCCGAACTCGATTGGTGCGGCGGACTGATGGGCCGACCGCACGAGGTCATCGAGGGCGAGCTCACCGGCCTCCCCTTCCCGGCTCGCTCCGAGATCGTCCTGGAGGGCGAGATCCTGCCCGGCGAGACCGTCGAGGAGGGGCCGTTCGGCGAGTGGCACGGCTACTACGCGGGCGAGGCAAAGGACGAGCCCGTCATCCGCATCAAGCGCGTCCACTACCGCGACAACCCCATCCTGACGTGCGCGGCCAGCCAGAAGCCGCCGCACGCGCACCTCTTCGAGCGGTGCTTCCTGCGCTCGGCCGCGCTCCTGGACTCGCTGGAAGGGGCGGGAGTGCCCGACGTCGTCAGCGCCTGGACCCATCAGGCCGGCTCCGGACGCACCTTCGTCGCGGTGTCGGTCAAGCAGCGCTACTTCGGCCACTCCACCCAGGTCGGGCTCGTCGCCTCCCAGGTCAACCCGGTCGGCTACGTGGGCCGCTGGATCGTCGTCGTCGACGACGACATCGATCCGAGCGACATCCACGACGTCATCTGGGCGATGGGCACCCGCTGCGACCCGAAGACCATGACCACGACCCTGGACAGAACATGGTCGTCCAGGCTCGACACACTGGTCACCGACTACGACCGGCTCTACAACTCGCGCATGGTCATCGACGCCTGCATCCCCTACGAGCGGCGCGACACCTTCCCCACCGTCGCACAGACGTCCCCGGGGCTGGCCGCTGAGGTGCGTGGCAAGTACCCGCACCTGTACCGGTGAGAGGAGACGGCAGTGCCGGCAACACCGAAAAGACGGCTGGTCGTGGGTGTCTCCGGGTCGAGTGCCCCGCAACTCGCGGTGGCCTTCCTCGAACTCACCCGTGAACTGGGCACCATCGAGACGCACCTGGTGATGTCCGCGGGCGCGAGGCTCAGCATCGAACTCGAACTGCGCAGGGACCCGGGGGAGGTGGAGAAGCTCGCCGACGTCGTCCACGACGCGCGCAACCTGGGCGCCGCCATCTCGTCCGGTTCCTTCCGTACGATCGGCATGGTCGTCGTGCCCTGCTCGATGCGCACCCTCGCGGCGGTGGCCACCGGCAACTCCGACAACCTGCTGGCGCGGGCGGCCGACGTCACCCTGAAGGAACGCAGGCCCCTCGTGCTCGTCGCGCGCGAGACACCCCTCAACTACATCCACATCGAGAACATGCGGACGGTGACGCTCGCCGGCGGCACCATCCTCCCGCCCGTGCTGTCCTTCTACCACCAGCCCCGGTCCGTCGACGACCTGCTGCGGCAGACCTGCGGCAAGGTGCTCGACCAGTTCGGCATCGAGAACGAGGCGTTCCCGCGCTGGACGGGCTGACCGGCACCGCACGGCCGCGCGCCGCGCGCCCCGCGGCCGTGCGATGATGCCGGGCGTGACCGATGACACCTCGCCACTCGTCCATCAACTCGGCCTCGAACCGCACGTGGAGGGCGGCTGGTTCAAGGAGACCTGGCGCACCGCGGCCACGGCGAGCCCCGACGGCTACCAGGGGACGCGGGCGTACGCGACCGGCATCCACTACCTGCTCCACCCGGGCGAGCGCTCGCGCTGGCACCGGGTGCGCTCCGACGAGCTGTGGCTCTGGCACAGCGGCGGCCCGCTCCTGCTCCGCCTCGGCGGCACGGGCGGTGCCGCCGCCCAGCGCACCACCGCGCTGCTCGGCATGGACGTCGAGGCGGGCCAGCGCCCCCAGGTCCTCATCCCGGCGGGGGAGTGGCAGGCCGCGGAGCCCGCGGGCGACGAGCCGGTGCTCGTGTCGTGCGTGGTCGCGCCCGGCTTCGACTTCCAGGACTACGAGGACGAGAGCCACCCCGCGAACTGACAGGTCGCCGCGGGCCACTCGGACGGCCCACCGCGGCGCGCGCACCGGACGGGCCGCCGCTGGAATGGAAGGATGACGGCCGCCCCGCACGACTGCCTCGCGCGCAACGAGTGGATCTGCGGCACGTACCTGTCCACCCGCCGGCACATCCTGGCGGACGCCGTGGTCCAGCACCTCCAGCTCACCGCGGTCTCGGTCGGCATCGCCGTCGTCATCGCCGTGCCGCTCGCGCTCGCCGCACGTCACCGGCGGTGGGCCGCGGGGCCGGTGCTCGGCGTCACGACGGTCCTCTACACCATCCCGTCACTCGCCATGTTCTCGCTGCTGCTGCCGGTCTACGGCCTCTCGGCGTCCCTCGTGGTGGCGGGGCTCGTGCTCTACTCCCTGACCCTGCTCGTGCGCAACATCCTCGCCGGGCTGCGCGCCGTGCCCGAGGAGACACGCCAGGCCGCACGCGGCATGGGCTACGGGCCGCTGCGCCTGCTGCTGGCCGTGGAGCTGCCCCTCGCACTGCCCGCCGCCATGGCCGGGCTGCGCATCGCGACGGTCTCCGCCGTCTCGCTCGTCACCATCGGCGCGATCGTCGGCCACGGCGGGCTCGGCAACCTCATCTACGCGGGCATGAACACCTTCTTCAAGGCGCAGGTGCTCACCGCGTCCGTCCTGTGCGTGGTCATCGCCGTCCTCGCCGACCTGCTGCTGCTCGGCGTGCAGTGGCTGATCACCCCGTGGAGGAGGAGGCAGCGCCCGTGAGCGTCCTCACCGGCTCCTGGTCGTGGCTGACCAGCGCCGCACACTGGGCGGGCCCCGACGGCATCACGCACCGGCTCGTGCAGCACCTGTTCCTCACCGTGGTCTGCCTCGCCCTCGGCTGCGCGGTCGCCCTGCCGGTCGCGCTGGTACTCGGACACCTCGGCAAGGGCGGCGCGCTCGCCGTCAACATCTCCAACGCCGGCAGGGCCGTGCCCACCTTCGCCGTCCTG
This sequence comes from Streptomyces sp. NRRL F-5126, assembly GCF_000721265.1. Classification (GTDB taxonomy): domain Bacteria; phylum Actinomycetota; class Actinomycetes; order Streptomycetales; family Streptomycetaceae; genus Streptomyces. Next base: position 182,909 of record NZ_JOFZ01000007.1, read on the forward strand.
GTGCTGCTGCTCCTCACCCCGATCGGCTCCTACGGGCAGTGGCCGACGATCATCGCGCTCGTCCTGTTCGCGATCCCGCCACTGCTCACCAACGCCTACGTCGGCATGCGCGGCGTCGACCCCGAGGTGGTGCGGGCCGCGCGCGGCATGGGGATGACGGGCGCCCAGCAACTGCGCGGTGTGGAACTGCCGCTCGCCCTGCCCATGGTCCTCACGGGCGTGCGGATCGCGGCCGTGCAACTCGTGGCGACCGCCACCCTGGCCGCGCTGGTGGGCGGTGGCGGGCTCGGCAGGATCATCACCGCCGGGTTCAGCCTGGCCTCCACCCCGGAGGTCGTGGCGGGCGCCGTCCTCGTCGCCGTCCTCGCCCTGCTGGTCGAGGGCGCCTTCGCGCTCGTCCAGCGGCTGTCGCAGAACCGGGCGGGGGACGCGGCGCCGTGAGGGCCACCCGCACCCTCGCGCTCGCCGCCACCGCGCCCCTCACCGCCCTCGCGCTGCTCCTCGCCGGGTGCGGCACCGGACCTTCGCTGGAGAACCGGGGCAGCGTGACGGCACCGCCCGGAGACGCCCGCCATCTGACGATCGGCTCCGCCGGCTTCACCGAGAGCGACCTGCTCGCCCGGATGTACGCCCTGCTGCTCGACAACGCCGGCTACCGCACTCGCGTCCTGTCCGTCACCAACCGGGAGATCTACGAACCGGCGCTGGAGAGCGGCCAGATCGACGTCGTACCCGAGTACGCGGCGACCTTTGCCGACTGGCTGAACGCCAAGGTCCACGGCTCCGGCGCCGCACCCGTTGGCTCGCCCGGCCTCGCCGGCACCATGAACGCCCTGCGCCGCCTCGCCGCCGGCCGCGGCCTCGGGGTCCTCGCGCCCGGCCGGGCCGTGGACCAGAACGCGTACGCGGTCACCGGGGCGTACGCGAGGAAGCACCGGCTGAAGAACCTCAGCGACGTCGGCAGGGCGGGGCTGCACGTCAGACTCGCGGCGGGCGACGAATGCGTGTCACGCCCCTACTGCGCGCCCGGTCTGCGCAAGACGTACGGCATCAGCGTCACCGGTATCGACCCCAAGGGGATCGGCACCACCCCGTCCAAGCGTGCCGTCCAGCGCGGCAAGGACCAGATGCTGGTCACCACGACCACCGACGCGACCCTCGACGACTTCGGACTCGTCCTCCTCGGCGACGACAAGCACCTGCAGAACGCCGACCACGTCGTGCCGGTCGTCAACCGTGCCCGGGCGGGCAGCCACCGGATCGCCGCCGCACTCGACCGCCTCGGGCGCGTCCTGACCACCCGAGACCTGGCGTCGATGGACGAGCAGGTCGACAGCTGGCGCCGGCTGCCTGAGGACGTGGCACGCACCTACTTGCGCGCGAAAGGCCTGATCCCGGGCGACTGACCCGGAATCAGGCCGCGCACCCGGCAACCGGCCTTGGCGTCAGGCTGCCAGCCGCCCCGGCAGCCACTTCAAAAGCACCGCCTCGTGGAAGGGGCCGCCGCCCTCGTGGTCGTTGAAGTCGTACACCTCGATCGACTTCTCCCGGCCGGCGTACGCGTTGAACGCGGCGAACACCGTCGACGGCGGGCACGTCTGGTCCTCGAGCGCGGTCGAGAACAGGGCGGGAGCCCGCCCGCGCGCCGCGAAGTGCACGGCGTCGACGTAGGCGAGCGTCGAGCGGACCTGCCGCGTGCGGCCGCGGTAGGTGTTGAGGTACTTGCCGATCTCGCGGTACGGGTCCCGGTCCGTGAGGGTCGTGGCGCGCGGGAAGTCGCACAGGAACGGCACGTTGGGCGCGACTGCCGCCAGGTCGTCCACCAGACCGCTCACGGCGAGTGTGATGCCGCCGCCCTGGCTCGTCCCCGTGACCGCGGTGCGCCCCGCGTCCACCAGCGGATGCGCGCGTGCTGCCTCGACCGCCCGCACCGCGTCGGCGAACAACCGCCGGTAGTAGTAGTCGTCGGGATTCTCGATCCCCTTCGTCATGAAGCCCGGGAACGAGGAGGCGCTGCCCACGGGATCCGGCGTGTCGCCGCCGTCCCAGCCTGCGCCCTGCCCCCGTGTGTCCATCACGAAGTGCGCGAAACCCGCGGCCGCCCACAGCAGATGGCGGTGCGGCAGGCCGCGCCCGCCGCCGTACCCGAGGAACTCCACGATCACCGGCAGTGGCTCCCGCGTCCCCGCCGGCAGCAGGAACCAGCCCTTGACCGGATGGCCGCCGAACCCCGAGAACGTCACGTCGAAGACGTCCACTGCCGCGAGGCCCGCCGCCACCGGCTCGAACCGCGCATCCAAGTCGTGCGTCCGTGTCTCGCGCAGCGTCCGCGCCCAGAACGCGTCGAAGTCCGCGGGCTCGGCGGACTCGCTGCGGTAGGCGCGCATCGCGTCGAGTTCCATGTCGAACAGGGCCATCGTGGCACCACCTTGATCGTCAGAAGAGGGCGGTCACACCGTACGTGCCCGACGTGCGCGGGGGTACGGCCCGCGTCCGTGGCGTACGCACCCTGTTCACCCGGCGCGCGCCGTCCTAGGCTCTGCCTCCGGCCGGGGCGGGACGCCCCCGGACCCCGCCGTGCGCGGCGGGCCGGAGAGAAAGGGGCGCGATGACGGGCATTCCGGCAGACCCCCCGCGTGCGGGACGAGGAGAGCCGGCCCCCGGCTGCGCGGGGCCCGAGGACATCGGCAAGTACGGCTACGAACAGCAGTTGCGCCGCTCGCTCTCCTTCCGCGACCTGCTGGTCTACGGCCTCGTCTTCATGGTGCCCATCGCGCCCATGGGCATCTTCGGCAGCGTCTTTGAGGCGAGCGGCGGCATGGTCGCCCTCGCGTACGCGGTCGGCATGGTCGCCATGATGTTCACCGCACTCTCGTACGCGCAGATGTCGCGCGCCTTCCCCATGGCCGGCTCCGTCTACTCGTACGCGGGCCGGGGGATCGCGGCGCCCGTCGGCTTCCTGTCCGGCTGGATGCTGCTGCTGGACTACGTCCTGATCCCCAGCCTGCTCTACCTGACCTCGGGCGTCGCGATGAACTCGCTTCTCCCGGCGGTGCCCGTGTGGGCCTGGGTGGTCTTCTTCGTCGTCCTCAACACCGTGGCGAACTACCGCGGCATCGAGATGACGGCGCGGCTCAACAAGATCATGCTGCTCTTCGAGGCGGTCGTGCTCGCGGTCTTCCTCGTGGTCGCCGTCGTCGCGCTCGCGCAGGGCAAGGGGCACGGGTTCAGCTGGTCACCGGTCTACGACGCGCACACCTTCTCGTGGTCGCTCGTCTTCGGCGCCGTGTCGGTCGCCGCGCTGAGCTTCCTCGGCTTCGACGGCATCTCGATGATGGCCGAGGAGAGCCGGGAGTCCTCCCGCGCGATCGGGCGCGCCATGATCGGGGCGCTGCTGCTGGCAGGAACGCTGTTCATCGTGCAGACGTTCGTGGCCTCGCTGCTCGTCCCGGACCCGGGTCACCTCGTGAGCCGGGGAGATCCCGGCGGCACGGCCTTCTACGACGCGGCCCGGGTCGCCGCGGGCGGCTGGCTCGCCGACCTCACGGCGCTCGCCACCGCGATCGCCTGGGGGTTCGCCAACTCGCTGGTCGCCCAGGCTGCCACCTCACGGCTGCTGTACGCGATGGCGCGCGACCGCCAGCTGCCCGCGTTCCTCGCGAAGATCCACCCCACCCGCAAGGTACCGGTCAACGCGACGCTGCTGGTGGCCGCGGTGTCCCTGCTGCTCGGCCTCTGGATGGCCTCGCGCGACGACGGGATCACCCTGCTCTCCACCCTCGTCAACTTCGGCGCGCTGACCGGTTTCCTGGTGCTGCACGTCGCGGTCGTGTGGCACTACGTCGTGCGCGGCCGCAGCCGCCGGTACTTCAGCCATCTCATCGCGCCGGCCATCGGCTTCGCCATCCTCGCCTACGTCGTGGTCAACGCCCAGGTCGCCGCCCAGCGCCTCGGGTTCGTCTGGCTGGGCGTCGGCGTCGTCCTGCTGCTCGGCCTGCTCCTCGCGGGACGCAAGCCGGACCTGTCGGCCATGGGGCAGCCGGCGCCGGACGGGGACCGCGACCGGACGTGACTAGGCGTCCGACACCGAGGAGAAGTCGACGTCGCCGCGCGTGACACCCCGGGCGTCGGCGCCGACCGACCTGCGCAGGGCCTCGTGCAGGCCTGCCGGTGTCAGGACGCCCGCGAACCGCTCCCCGTCCAGCACGGCCACCCACCCCGCGTCGTGCTGGAGCATCTCGCCGAACGCCCGCTTCAGCGGCGCACCGAGCGCCACCCACGCCTCCATGCGCCGCGCCAGGCCGCCCATGCGGTCCGCGTCACGCGCACCGGACAGCTCACGGGCCGAGACCCAGCCGTGCAGCTCACCGCCGCCGCCGAGCACCACAGCCCAGCGCGCGCCCGCCGCGTCGAGGCGTGCCGCCACGTCGCGTGCCGTCTCGTCCACCCACGCCACCGGCGGCTGCTCCAGGTCGCCGGCCATGACGGCCGTGACCGACAGCCGCTTGAGACCCCGGTCGGCGCCTACGAACCGTGCCACGTACTCCGAGGCGGGAGCGCCGAGCACCGCCGCCGGTGTGTCGTACTGCTCGATGCGGCCCTCCCCGTACACGGCGATCCGGTCGCCCATCCTGACCGCCTCCTCGATGTCGTGCGTCACGAAAAGCACGGTCTTGCGCACGGTCGCCTGCAGGGCGAGGAACTCGCTCTGCAGCCGCTCCCTCACCACCGGGTCGACCGCGCCGAACGGCTCGTCCATCAGCAGGACCGGAGGGTCGGCCGCGAGGGCGCGCGCCACGCCCACGCGCTGGCGCTGACCGCCGGAGAGCTGCGCAGGGTAGCGGTGGCCGTACATCCCGGGGTCGAGCCCCACCAGGTCCAGCAGCTCCGCGGCCCTGGCCCGCGCCTTCGTCCTCTTCCACCCCGCGAGCACCGGTACCGTCGCCGCGTTGTCGAGGACGGTGCGGTGCGGGAACAGCCCGCCCTGCTGGATGACGTAGCCGATACCGCGCCGCAGCCGCACCGGGTCGGCGCCGGAGATGTCCTCGCCGGAGACGAGGATCCGCCCGGACGTCGGCTCGACCAGCCGGTTCACCATCATCATCGTGGTGGTCTTCCCGCACCCCGACGGCCCGACCAGGGTGACGAGTTCGCCCTCCCGCACCTCGAACGACAGCCTGTCGACGGCGGTCGTACCGTCCGGGTACACCTTGCCGACGTCCTCGAAGCGGATCACCTCCTCACCGTAGGAGCGGCCGGGCGGCGCCGCGAACGGTCCGTGGCCGGCCGGGGGACCCTTCACCACGGCGGGTGGGCGCCCGCACGCCTATAGTCACCCCATGACGGAGCAGACCGATCAGCTGTCCCCGATGCCGACCGACTGGGAGCGCGCGCTCGCCGTCGTCGCGCACCCCGACGACCTGGAGTACGGCTGCACCGCGGCCGTCGCCCAGTGGACGGACGAGGGCAGGGAGGTGACCTACCTCCTGGCGACGCGAGGCGAGGCGGGTATCGACACCATCGCCCCCGGCGACTGCGCCCCCCTGCGCGAACGCGAGCAGCGGGCGAGCGCCGCCGTGGTGGGCGTGCGCGACGTCGAGTTCCTCGGCCACCGCGACGGCGTCATCGAGTACGGCACCGACCTGCGCAGGGACATCGCCGCCGCGATCCGTGCGCACCGCCCCGAGCTCGTCGTCACGCTGAACCACCGGGACACCTGGGGCGGCGCCGCATGGAACACACCGGACCACCGTGCCGTCGGCCGCGCCGCGCTCGACGCCGCGGGCGACGCGGGCAACCGGTGGATCTTCCCCGAACTGGCCGAGCGCGGCCTCGCGCCGTGGGACGGGGTGCGGTGGGTGGCCGTCGCCGGCTCCGACACGCCCACCCATGCCGTCGACGCGGGCCCGGGGCTCGAACGCGCGGTCGCCTCGCTGCTCGAACACCGCACCTACATCGAGGTCCTCACCGACCAGGAGCCCGAGGACTACTGCCGCTCCTTCCTCACCGGGGTGGCGCAGGCGGCGGCGGACCGCTTCGGCGGCCGGCCCGCGGTCACCTTCGAACTCCTGCCGCGCTGAGCGGGGCCGCACTCGCCCACCACGCGCCTCGACATGCGCGGACGCGGCGACCGGGTGACACTTGGGGGGCGGGGGACGGAGCGTCGCTGCGCGCGGCGCACGGCCCGTACCCCACCCGCGTCGCCACGTCCGAAGACGCACGGCTCGAAACGGCGAGCGGGACCACAGACCATGCTGGAACTGGAAGTGGTAGAGATGCTGCTGCCGGACCGACACCTGGTCGCCGACCTGCTGGGCCGTTACCGGGCATGGGAACGGCTGGTGCTCGCCGACCCGCAGGACGACGCGACCCGAAGGCGCTTCGAGGACGTGGCCTACACGCTCTGTGTGCTGATGGGGCAGCGCACGGCGCGCGAGGCGATCCTCAAGGCGGAGTCCTATCTGCGCCACATGCGGCCCGTACCGCTCCTCGCCGACGCGGAGCGCCGCGAGAAGGCCTGACGTCCATTCCCGGCCGGGCGGCCGGGAAGCGGCGCACGGGCATGTCGGAGGCGGCCCGGCCGGGGCATCCGGTCCGGCCGCCCCTGCACGCCAGGACCGGCGCCCGTACACCTCCTGCCTCCTTGTTCCCACACGCGCAAGCGACCGCTTAGTATGCGACGGCACGCCCTACTGCCCATCGTGTGTGGAGGCCCTGAATGCAGGCATGGCGAGTGCACCGCAACGGCGAGCCGGCCGAGGTGATGCGGCTGGAGTCCACCGAGCCGCCCGAGCCGGCGAAGGGGCAGGTCACCGTGGCGGTCAGCGCCGCCAACGTGAACTTCCCCGACGCGATGCTGTGCCGCGGGCAGTACCAGATCACGCCCCCGCTGCCCTTCACACCGGGCGTGGAGATCTGCGGCAGGACCGAGGACGGACGCCGCGTCATCACCACCGTCGCCCTGCCGCACGGCGGCTTCGCCGAATACGCGCTCGCCGACGAGGCCGCCCTGCTGCCCGCGCCCGCCGCACTCGACGACGCCCAGGCCGCCGCGCTGCACATCGGCTACCAGACCGGCTGGTTCGCGCTGCACCGGCGCGCGCACCTCCAGGAGGGCGAGACACTGCTCGTGCACGCCGCCGCCGGGGGAGTGGGCAGTGCCGCCGTCCAGCTGGGCAAGGCGGCCGGGGCCCGGGTCATCGGCGTCGTCGGAGGCCGTGAGAAGGCCGCCGTGGCCGAGGCACTCGGCTGCGACCTCGTACTCGACCGGCACGCCGACGACATCATCGCCGCCGTCAAGGACACCACCGGGGGCCGCGGGGCCGACGTCGTCTTCGACCCCGTCGGCGGCGACGCCTTCACCAAGTCCACCAAGTGCGTCGCCTTCGAGGGCCGCATCGTGGTCATCGGCTTCACCAGCGGCACCGTTCCCGCGCCCGCGCTCAGCCACGCCCTCGTCAAGAACTACTCGATCCTCGGCCTGCACTGGGGCCTGTACGCGGCGAAGGACCCCGCCGCCGTCCTGCGCTGCCACGAGCGCCTCACCGACCTCGCCGACCGGGGCAGGATCGCGCCCCTGGTCAGCGAACGTGTCGGCCTCGACGCGGCCGCCGACGCGGTCCAGCGCGTCGCCGACGGCACCACCACGGGACGCGTCGTGGTCGTACCGGAAGGAGCCAAGTGATGGCACGCACCACCGGCGGGCCCGCCACCCCGCCCGGCGCCGGCGAGCTGCGCGACCGTACGCGCCGGCTGCTCGCCGAGCATCCGCCCGCCACCACCGCCCCCGTTGACTTCCTCGACGCCCGGTTCGACGCCGGCCTCGCGTGGGTGCACTTCCCGGCCGGTCTCGGAGGCCTCGACGCGCCCCGTGCCCTGCAGCCCGCCGTGGACGCCGAACTCGACGACGCCGCCGCACCCGGCAACGATCCGCGCCGCATCGGCATCGGCCTCGGCATGGCCGCGCCGACCCTCCTGCGCTACGGGACGCGTGAGCAGCAGGAACGCTTCCTGAAGCCGCTGTGGACGGGGCGCGAGGTGTGGTGCCAGCTCTTCAGCGAGCCCGGCGCCGGATCCGACCTCGCGGCGCTCGCCACCCGCGCCGTGCGAGACGAGGACAGCGGCGACTGGATCGTCAACGGCCAGAAGGTCTGGACGTCGAGCGCCCACCTCGCCCGCTGGGCCATCCTCATCGCCCGCACCGACCCGGATCTGCCCAAGCACCGCGGCATCACGTACTTCGTCTGCGACATGACCGACCCCGGCGTGGACGTCAGGCCGCTGCGCCAGATCACCGGCGAGGCCGAGTTCAACGAGGTCTTCCTGACGGACGTGCGCATCCCCGACGCCCACCGGCTCGGCGAGGTCGGAGACGGCTGGCGCGTAGCCAGGACCACCCTGATGAACGAGCGCGTCTCGATCGGCGGCGCCCGCCTGCCGCGCGAGGGCGGCATGATCGGCCCCGCCGCCGCCACCTGGCGCGAACGCCCCGAACTGCGCACCCACGACCTGCACCGGCGCCTGCTCGACCTGTGGGTCGAGTCGGAGGTCGCCCGGCTCACCGGTGAACGACTGAGGCAGCAGCTCGCCGCGGGCCACCCGGGGCCCGAGGGCAGCGGCATGAAGCTGACCTTCGCCCGCCTCAACCAGGCCGTCAGCGGCCTGGAGGTCGAACTCCTGGGCGACGAGGGGCTGCTGTACTCGGACTGGACGATGCGCAGGCCCGAGTACGTCGACTTCACCGGGCGCGACGCCGGCTACCGCTACCTGCGCTCCAAGGGCAACTCCATCGAAGGAGGCACCAGCGAGGTGCTGCTCAACATCGTCGCGGAACGCGTCCTCGGCCTGCCGCCCGAGCCGCGGGACGACAAGGACGTCGCATGGAAGGACCTGGCGCGATGACCACGGAACAGACCGCCACCGCCCCTGAGGCCGCGCCCGACCTGCTGTACACGGCCGCCGAGGAGGACCTGCGCGCCGCAGTCCGCGCGCTGCTCGCCGACCGGGCGGACCCGGCCGCCGCGCTCGCCCGCGCCGAGTCGGGCGACCCGTACGACGCGGGCCTTTGGGACCGGCTCGCCGGCTCCATCGGCGCGGCGGGCCTGCTCGTGCCCGAGGAGCTGGGCGGACAGGGCGCGAGCGCCCGCGAGGCAGCCGTCGTGCTGGAGGAGCTGGGACGCGCCGTCACGCCCGCGCCGTACCTGACGAGCTCCGTCGTCGCCACGGGGATCCTGCTCGGCTGTGACACCGGCGAGCCCGACGTCGCGGGCCTCGTCACAGCCCTCGCCACCGGCGCCCGCACGGCCGTGCTCGCGCTGCCGCTCACGACCGCGCCGGGCGACCCGCACCCGCGTGCCGCGGACACCGTCACGAGCGTCGCCGACGCGGCGCGCGCCGACGTCCTCCTGCTGGTGCGTGACGACGGCCTCTACGCGGTCGAGACCGCCGACCCGGCCGTCACCGTGGAGCCGCTCACGCCGCTCGACCTGACGCGCCCGCTCGCCGCCGTCACCGCGGACCCGGCCGCGGGGCTCAGGCTGGCCGACGCGGACACGGCGCGCGCGGCGGTGCGCCGCGGCCTCCTCAGCGGGGCGGGACTCCTCGCCTCCGAGCAACTGGGCATCGCCGAGTGGTGCCTGGAGGAGACCGTCAGGTACACGAAGGAGCGCCACCAGTTCAACCGGCCCGTCGGGTCGTTCCAGGCGCTCAAGCACCGCATGGCCCAGCTGTGGGTGGAGGTCGTCTCGGCGCGCGCCGCCGCGCGGGGCGCCGCGGACGCGCTCGCCACCGGCAGCCCGGATGCGCGGCTCGCCGTCGCGGTGGCCGGCGCCTACTGCGGCCGGGTCGCCGTCCACGCCGCGGAGGAGTGCGTGCAGTTGCACGGCGGCATCGGGATGACCTGGGAGCACCCCGCGCACCTCGCCCTCAAGCGCGCCAAGGCGGACGAGGCCGCGTTCGGCACCGCGGGCCGCCACAAGGACACCGTCGCCGCCCTCGCGGGCCTGCCCGCTCCGAGCCGCGCTGACCGGCTGTAACGGCGTCCGGGACGCTGTCACCCGAACGGCCGACGCGTCATTCGCCCGGACGGCGCTCGCCCTCCGCCACACTGGCGCCCACATGCCGCAACAGGGTGCGGCGGAGGAGAGGTGCACGATGGCGATCACGGTCTCCCTGTTGCTGCTGCTCGCGGTCATGGCGGTGGCCTTCATCCGCAGCGGCGGCCTCAAGGTGTGGCACGCGGTGATCTGCGTCCTGCTGGGGTTCATGCTGGCCAGTACGAGCATGGCGCCGACCATCAGCAACGGCGTCTCGGCGACCGCCGACATGGTCAGCGGCATCAGACCCTGAAATGGACCAGGATGCGCCCGCCGTTGTCCGGGTCGACCTCGAAGCGGTCGTAGAGCCGCTTGACGTGCGGCTGGCCGAGGAACGCGATCACGCGCGCCCTGAGCTTGCCCGACCCCTTGCCCGGGATCAGTTCCAGCACGGGCTCGCCCGTGGCGGCCGCCCTGAACAGAGCCTGGCGCAGAGCCAGTTCGATGTCCCGATTGCTACGGAAGATCGGATGCAGGTCCACCGTGATCATCGGCGCGCCCCGGGGCGAGGGTGCCGCGCGCGAACCGGTGCCGTCACGAGGCGGCCGTGCGCGCGCCGCTCGCGCTCCCGGACAGCCACTGCGCCCACGTCAGGTTGTAGTCGGCGTAGCCGTTGTCCGGGGCTGCCTTGCCGCGGGGGGAGCCGGTGATGGTGATCGGGTCGCCCTGCTTCACGATGTTGTAGAACCACTTGGCGTCCGCCAGCGACAGGTGCACGCAGCCGTGCGAGCCCACGCTGTGGCCCGGGTACGGGTCGCCGCTCGAGTAGTGCAGGTACGTGCCCGAGTTGGTCAGGTGGACGTCCCAGGGCAGGGTCAGGTCGTAGTAGTCCTTGCTCTTCTTGTCGCAGCTGATGCCGACGCTGCACGAGGTCATGTGCACCTTGGGCTGCTTGTCGATGACCGCCATCGTGCCGTCCCAGGACGGCCACGACTTGCTGCCGGCGTCGATGGGCACGGTGCGCAAGGTCTTGCCGTCGCGGGTGACCTTCATGGTGTGCCCGGTCACGGAGACGGTGGCCTCGGTGTCCCTTCCGATGGTGAAGGCGTGGTGGTAGCTGTGGGTGCCCGCACGGCCGTGGCCGTCGCCCACACCGGCGAGGTCCGCGTCCACCGACACCTGCGTGCCCGGCTGCCAGTACGACTTCGGGCGCCAGTCGACGCGGGTCGAGCCGAACCAGTGCCACGCCCCGGTGGTCGGCACCGAGGCCGACACCTTGAGGTGCCGCTCGACCGAGGCACGGGCCGAGGGCGCCACGGGATGGGTGAAGACGATGGACACGGGCATCGCGACCCCGACGGTGTCACCGGCGGTCGGCGTGATGCTGTTCAGCAGCATCGGCGGTTTGGACGCCGGCTTCGTCGCCGAGGGTGTCGAGGCGGGCACGGCGCTCCGGGTGGCGGAGCGCTGCGTGGACGCGGTCGGCGAGGGCGTCGCCGAGCCGGTCGGGGAGGTGGACGCGGACGGGGATGCGGAGACGGATGCCGCGGCGGGCGCGGAGGCCGGTGTCGCACCGGCCGCGGATGCCGTGGCCCCGCCGGCACCGCATGCGCTCGCCCCCGCGACCACGGCGCCCACCACGAGCGCCGTGCCTATGCTCCCTCTGCTGCGTCGGCCCATGCTCGATGCCCCACTCATCCTCACTCGTCGAAGATCCGAAAGTCACCGGATTATGCGGACACATCCGAGAGTGGCACACGAGCAGCGCCACGAACACCGAATCCGGCGTCCTGGGCGCTGTCGCACGCGAGAGTGTTGTCACACGGCAACGGGAACCGGCCAACTCCCGGACCGCTACCGAGGGTGGCCGGTGTGTTACATGTCCGGCTTGTCCCGTGCGCGGGTCGTGCCCGTACGAGCCGTTCCGCCTGGTCGGCTCGCGGACGGTGCACACCCCGTCCCGGAGCCGATCATGGCCGGTGATGTCCGGGCCGTGCCCTCGCTCAGGCGCCTGGGGCGTCAGCGTCCTTCACGCCGGTAACGATGGTGCGGATCGTTTCCAGCGGCAGCTTGGGCGTGCCGTCGCAGAACAGCAGGCCGTTGGTCTCCTGCGCGGTGTCCATGAACTGCGTGTAGCAGAAACCCGCCACCAGCGGACTCGTCCGCAGCGCACCGAACAACTCGCCCAGCAGCGCGGCGTACTGGGTGTCGGAACTGGTCTGCGTGTAGAAGAACTCCCCGTCGTCGCCCTTGAGGGACAGGCCGCCGAACTCCGTGATCATCAGGGGCGCGTCACCCGCCGCGAACCGCTCGTCCTGCCGCTCGTCGAGGGTCAGCACGCGGCCCTGCGGCCCCGGGCCGTTCAGTACCGCGCCGAAACCGGCTGCGTCGCCGTAACGCGCCCTGAGCACGGCGGGGTCGGAGCAGTAGTCGTGGACGCCGAGGATGTCACTGTCGGTGTGCTCCCACCCCTCGTTCGACATCACGGGCCGCGTCGGATCGAGGGCGCGCGTGAGGCCGGCAAGGGCCGTCACGTAGTGCCGCTGCGCCGCGTCGTGCGCGATGTCCGAGGTGCCCCAGCTCTCGTTGACCGGCACCCAGGTGACCACCGAGGGGTGGCTGCGGTCCCGCCGCACCAGGTCGAGCCACTCGCGCGTGAGCAGCTCGACGGCCTCCGTGCCGAACTCGTAGGCAGCGCCGGTCTCGCCCCACACCAGCAGGCCGAGCCGGTCCGCCCAGTACAGGAACCTCGGGTCCTCGGCCTTCTGGTGGACGCGGACGGCGTTGAACCCCATCGCCTTGATCGTCTCGACCTCGCGGCGGAGCTCGTCCGTGCCGCTGCTGGCGAGCAGCGTCCTCGGCCGGTAGCCCTGGTTGAGCACCGAACGGACGTAACAGGGACGGTCGTTGAGCAGGAACACGCCGTCGCCCACCGCCGCGCTGCGCAGCCCCAGGTAGCTGTCCACGGCATCGACGACGCCGGCGGCGCGGATGTCGTCGGGGGAGGCGGGCGCGGGCGTGGCGGCGTCGCGCACGCTCACACGGGCATCCACCAGGGTCGGCGACTCGGGCCGCCACCACAGCTGCTCCCTGTCGATGCCGTTGCGCAGGGCGGGGATCGCCAGGTCGATGCGGACGCGGCGGCCCGTGGTCACGGTGGACGCCTCGGCCAGGACCCGGTCGCCGAGGCGCAGCACGACGTCCACAGCGAGCGGCCGGGACACCGGGCGCGCGAGCGTCACCTCGGCCACCACGCCGTGCGTGGGATCGGTGGTCCACGCCAGGTCGCCGATGTGCTGCTCCGGCACGGTCTCGGTCCACACGGTCTGCCAGATTCCGGTGGTCCGCTCGTACCAGACGGCGTGCGGGCGCTCCTGCCAGTCCTGCTTGCCGCGCGGCACGCAGAGGTCGGCCGGGTCGTCCTCGGCGCGCACGACGAGCAGGTGCTCGCCGGCGCCCGGCCGCAGCGCGTTCGTCACGTCCGCGGTGAACGGCGTCTGCCCCCCGACGTGTTCGGCCACGAGGTGCCCGTCGAGCCAGACCCGGGCGCGGTGGTCGACCGCGCCGAAGTGGATCAGCGTCCTGCCCTCCGGGGCGCCGGCCGGCACCAGCGTTCCGTGCGGCACGAGGAGGCGGTACCAGACGACCGGGTGCGGCCCGGTGTCGCCGATGCCGGAGTCGGGTGCCTCCGGCGGGTAGGGGACGACGATCTCCCGGTCGAACCCGCCGCTCTCCCGGTCGCAGAACCACCCCTCGCGCTCCCCGGCGTCGGCGTCGTCGTAGCCGAACTCCCAGGTGCCGTCCAGGCTGCTCCACCGGTCACGGCAGAGCATCGGCCTCGGGTACGACCCATCCTGTTCACTCGCCCTCACGGGTCGTTCCTCCTTCTGCCTCGCCGGCAACGGGTTCCGTACAATCGGGTTCCGTTCATCATGTGTGATCGTTTGCATCGATGCAAGGTCGCGATGGGCGCCAGCCGACCCGACCGAAGGAGTTCCCCGGTGGCCAGAGTGCGGATGCGGGACGTGGCCGAACACGCCGGCGTATCGGTGCGGACCGTGTCCAACGTGGTGAGCGGTTACCGGCACGTCAGCCCCCAGACGCGCGCGCGTGTGCAGCGCTCGCTGGACGAACTGGGCTACAAGATGGACTACCTCGCGCGCGGCTTGCGCTCGGGCCGCACCGGGTTCGTCGCGCTCGCCGTGCCCTTCCTCGCGGAGCCCTACTTCGCCGAGCTCGCCCAGGCCGTGATCAGGGCCGCGGCGCGCCGAGGCGTCACGGTGCTCGTCGAGTCGACCGCCGGTGACCACGAGGCGGAGCGGCGCATCCTGGAGGGCGGGCTGACGAACGTCGCGGACGGCGTGCTGTTCAGCGCCCTCACCGTACCGGCCGCCGACGTCACCGCCACGGCGCCGGACTTCCCCCTGGTCATGCTCGGCGAACACGACGTCGGCGACCGCTTCCCGCGCGTCGGCATCGACAACGTCGCCGCCGCCCGCACCGTCGTGGAACACCTGCTCGCGCAGGGCTGCCGGCGCATCGTGGCGCTCGGCAGGAACGGCAGCGAGAACGGGCGCCAGCGCGCCGAGGGCTACCGGCAGGCGCTGTCCGCGGCCGGGGTGCGGCGGGTCAACTGGCTGGTCGAGCCCGTGGACGACTGGAACAGGGCGCAGGGCTACGAGGCGGTGAGCCGGCTGCTCGAAGGCAGCGGCCCGCTGCCGGACGCGATCTTCGCCTTCAACGACGCGCTGGCCGTCGGGGCGCTGCGGGCGCTCGACGCGTCAGGGGTGCGCGTGCCCGGCGAGATCGCGGTCGCCGGCATCGACGACGTCCCGGAGTCCGCCTACACCCACCCGCCGCTCACGTCCATCGCCCCGGATCTGGAGGTGATCGCGGAGCGCGCCCTCACGCTCCTCGACGAGCAGGGCCGAAGTGGCGGGCAGGACACCGCTCCGCACTCCGCCCGGCGGGAGGCGACGCCCTTCCGTCTGGTCGTGCGCGAATCCTCGCTGCGGCCGCCGCAGGTGCCTTGAGCGGGTGCCGCGAGCCTGCGGCGTGACTCGCCCCGGTGTCAGTTTGCGAACACCTATTGCATCGATGAAAAGACTGTGTCAACGTCTGCGCCATCGAGTTCACATCGTTGTAACGAGGTGCATACCCCCATGAGCGGAGCGATGACGCGCCGACGCCTGCTGGCACTCGGTGGCGGCCTGGCCCTGACCGGAGGGCTGTCGGCCTGCTCATCCCCGTTGGCCTCCGGCCTGACGGGCTCGCAGCCGGACACGGCCGACGTCATCTACTGGAACCTCTTCAGCGGCGGCGACGGCGCCAACATGGTGCTGATGGAGAACGCCTTCAGGAAGCAGTACCCCGGTGTGACACTGGAGGCCACCGTCCTGGGCTGGGGCAACCCGTACTACACGAAACTCGCGCTGGCGACGGCGAGCGGCACACCGCCGGACGTCGGGATCTCGCACCTGTCCCGGCTCCCCCTGCTCGCCGCGGCCCGGCTGCTGGAACCGGTGGAGGACACCGGCGTCACGGGCCTCGGCGTCACCCGCGACAAGTTCACGCCCGCGGCCTGGCAGAAGGCGACGGTCGACGGCACGGTGTACGCGGTCCCGCTGGACACCCACCCCTTCGTGCTCTACTACAACGTCGACCTGGCGAAGAAGGCCGGGCTGCTCAACGCCGCGGGCGACGGCCTGAAGCCGATGAAGGGCGCGCACGAGTTCGTCGAAGCGGTCAAGGCGATGAAGGACGCGGGCGCCAAGTACGGCGCCGCGATGTCCATCACCGGTGACCCGGCCACCGCGTGGCGCTACTTCAGCATGATCTACCGCGGACTCGCGGGACCCGTCGTCACCGACTCGGGCACCCGCATCGACATCGACACGGACGCGATGGAGGAGACGTTCGCCTTCATGCAGAGCCTCACGGGCCCAGGCCTCATGCCGAAGAGCCTCAACGGCTCGGGCGCGAACGTGCTGTTCTCCACGGGCAAGGCGGGATTCCTGTTCGACGGCGAGTGGCAGATACCGTCGTACCGGCTGGTCAAGGGCCTGCACTTCAACGTCGTGCCCTTTCCGGCGCTGCTCGGACCCAAGCCGGTCGCCTACGCCGACTCGCACGCCCTCGTCGTGCCGCGCAACCCGAACCGCTCACCGGAGCGCACCGCGAACGCGGCCCGGTTCATCAAGAGCCTGCTCGGCCACAGCGCGACCTGGGCGCAGGGGGGCCACGTGCCCGCCTGGCTGCCTGTCCAGCGCAGCAAGGCCTTCCTGGACCAGTCCCCGCAACGCAACTACGTGCAGGCCGCCTTCAACGCGCAGTACGACCCGGTCGCCTGGTACACGGGCGCCGGCTCGGACTTCCAGAACACCGTGGGCGGGACGATCATCGAGGCACTCGCCGGGCGGCTCGGCCCGAGGAGCGCCGTCGCCGCCATGCGTACCGACTTGAAGCGCTACACCACGGCCCGACCGCCGGTCACGATGAAGTAGGAGTCCGACACCATGACGACCGTCGCCTCGACGCGACCGGCACACCCGACGGCGCCCGTACCCAGGGCCGGTCAGCGACCGCGCCGCTCGGGCCGCCGGGCCGGCGTGCTGTTCAGCACCCCGTTCCTGATCATCTACCTGCTCTTCCTCGTCGGCCCGCTGATCATGGGCATCGTGCTCAGCTTCTTCAACACCACCACCGTCAAGGACGGCCTCGGCGGCTGGGTCGGAGTGTCGAACTACGCGAAGGTGCTGGGGGACTCCCTCTTCTGGGACGCCATGTGGCACTCCGTACTGTTCACACTGATCACCACGCCACTCCTGGTGGGGCTCGCGCTGCTGTTCGCCATCCTCGCGTCCCGCATCCGGCGCGGCAGGGTCTTCTACCGGCTGGCGTTCTTCGCCCCGTACGTGGTGCCGTCCTCGGTGGTCGCGCTGATCTTCCTGTGGATGTACACGCCCGAAGTCGGCCTGATACCGAAGCTGTTCAGCGCCGTCGGCCTGACGGCGCCCGACTTCATCGGGTCCACGTCGGGCGGCTGGACCGCGGTCATCCTCATGACGCTGTGGTGGACGTTCGGCTTCAACTTCGTCCTCTACACGGCCGCGATCCAGGACGTGCCGCCTGACGTGTACGAGGCCGCCGCCATCGACGGGGCGAGCCCGTGGCAGCAGATCCGGCTGATCACCGTGCCCCTGCTCAACCCGACCACCAGCCTCGTGCTGATCCTGCAGATCCTGGCGTCCCTGAAGGTGTTCGACCAGATCTACCTGCTGCTCGCAGGAGGCCCCAACCAGTCGACCCGGCCTGTCATCGAGTACATCTACGACACCGGCTTCACGTCCTACAGGGGCGGCTACGGCGCAGCCGCCACCATGGTCTATTTCGTCATCATCGTCGCGGTCTCGGCAGCCTGGTACGGGCTGCGCCGGTTGCGCGCGACCGGTACCGCGGCCCGTGCCGCGGCCTGAGCGGAGGACACCTTGAGCACCATCACCCGGCCGAGGCGCACCGCGGCCCAAGGATCGCCCACCGTGAACGGGGCGACACTCTTCAACCGGCTCTGCGCCGTGTGCCTCACGCTGTTCGCCCTGATCTGGTTCGTCCCCTTCGCATGGGCGATCATCACCTCCCTGAGGCAGGACGGCTCGATCACCCGGGCGCCGATGTCGCCGTTCGCCGGCGGCTGGTCGCTGCACGCCTACAGTTTCGCGTGGCACAACTACCCGATCGGCTACTGGTACCTCAACAGCCTGGTCATCGCGGCCCTCGCGGTGGTCTTCACCGTCGCTTTCTGCTCGATGGCGGGCTTCGCCCTGGCCTTCCTGCGCTTCCCCGGCAGGAACCTGGTCATCGCGCTCGTCACCGCCGGCCTCATGCTGCCCACCGAGGCGCTGGTGCTTCCGCAGTTCATCGAGTACCGGTCGCTGCACCTGCTCGGCACCTACTGGGCCCTGGTCCTGCCTTCGGTCGCCGCGCCGGTGTCGGTCTTCATCTTCCAGGCGTTCTTCAAGGGCATCCCCACCCCGCTGATCGAGGCGGCACGCATCGACGGCGCGAGCTGGTGGCGCGTCTACTGGACGGTCTGCATGCCGATCTGCCGTCCGGCCGTCTCCACCGTGTCGATCCTGACGTTCATCAGCTCCTGGAACGCGTTCCTGTGGCCGCTGCTGGTGCTGAACCAGACCAAGTCCCAGACGATCCCGGTGGGCCTGTCGTCGCTGGTGAGCAACACCAACATCCAGTACGCGGAGGTCATGGCGTCGTCCGTGCTCGGGTTCCTGCCGCTGATCGCGGTGTTCCTGGTCTTCCAGCGGCGGATCGTGCAGGGCGTGGCGACCACCGGCATCAAGTAGGCAGCGCCGGCCTCCACGTACGAATGTCAGGCCGAGGACCCGGGGCCGGCAGGCCCCGGGTCCTGCGACACCGCGGCGAGCAGCCCTTCGAACTCGTCCGAGCACGGCCCGCACGCGCGCAGGTGTGCCACGACCCCGGCGAACCTCGTGGTGTCCGCGCCGGCCGCCACGTACTCCACGTACACGTGCAGGAGCTCCATGGCCCGCGCGCAACCCACGTCGCGCGGGTCCGTCGCGAGGAACGTGCTGAGCCGCTGAGCGGGGGAGCGGTTGCCGCTGTCTGTCATCGTCGCTCCCGGGCGCTCGCGTCCAGATGGCCCTGCGCCTCGAGTCGGGACCGCAGCTTGCGCCGCGCGTCGAACATCGTCTTGTAGATCGCGTTGCGGTTCGTGTCCAACTCCGCCACCAGCGCTTCGAGCGGCACCGCGTCGAGGACCAGCGCCACGAACACGCGCCGCTGGTGCGGGGTGAGTACGTCGTCCACGGCCCTGCGCAGCGCGTCGGTCAGCTCGCGGGCCTCGGATTCACGCTGTGGATCCATGCCCAGCCGGTCAGGCAGCCGCTCCCAGGCACCGGCGTCGAGCGGCACGCCCTCCGTGCGCCAGAAGTGGCGCCCGAGCTTGGTCGACACCTCGAACACGACGAACTTGTAGGCCCATGTGGTGAAACGGCTCTCGCCCCGGAAACCGCCCACTTTCCGCGTGATGGCGAGCAGAGCGTCATCGGCCGCCTGGTGCGCGAGATCGTCCAGCTCGGGACCCGTGATGCGGTGGCGGCCGCGTCTGCGGTGAAGTTCCTTGAACGCGATGCGCAGCAGCTGCCCGTGCAGTCGCGCGCACGCACGTACGTGCTGTTCGCCGGTGGACGAAAGCGCGTCGAGCCAATCCCGCGAGTCGGGATCGAGGCCGTGCGCCGGCTGCCCGGAGTCCGCGCCGGGACGTGCGGGCACGACCTCACCGTGCTCACCGGTGTCCGCGGGAACCATGGACCTCATCCTTACCGTGCGGGAACGTGGCGGAACTCAACACAGTGGGGCCCGCGGCCCGCGGGCGTGCCATCACCACCCCGTCAGCAGCAGGTGGTTGATCAGCAGCGCCGCGCACGCCTGCGCGGCCAGCCATCCGCGGTGGTCGCCCCGGGGCAGCAGAGCCGCCGACGCCGGCAGCCACAACGTGAACGGCAGCCAGATCCGCTCGGTCTCCGCCTTGCTCATACCCGACAGGTCGGCCGCCACGATGGCCAGCAGGAACGCGCAGCAGAGCAGGACGAGCCCACGGTGGTCCCGCAGCGGAAAGCGCAGCGCGCGGCCCATCCCCGCGACCGACGCGAGCCCCGCTGCCGCGACCACCGTGGCCAGGTCGCCGAACAGCCAGTAGGAGTAGGGGCGTACGCCGCCGAGCCCCTGGTAGTACCGCTCGACCAGCAGTGGGTAGGCATCCCACCAGCGAAAACCCAGCACGGCGAACACGGCCACCACCGCGGCCACCGCGCCGAGTACGTACGGCAGAGGCCGCAGGTTGCGCGCGGCGAGCAGTATCGCGAGGCCGGGGAGGGCGATCAGCGTGAGCCCGTACGACACGTGCACCGCGAGTCCGAAGAGCAGACCGCTGCCGAGCGCCGCGGCCACAGGGGCGCGCACGCGCCGGGTGGCCGCCAGCGCCAGCAGAGCGAGCGCCCACGCGGCGACGCACGCGAAGTACCCGTCGGCGGACGCACCCACCCAGATGGCGCCGGGCGTCAGGACGAGGAACGGCGCCGCCCGCCGTGCCGTGGTCTCGGAACACAGGCAGCGCAGCGTGACCAGCGCCGCGACGGCCACGGACGTGCCCGCCACGATGCAGAACACGCCTGCCCAGGCCCCGCCACCGAGCCCCAGGCGGTCCAGGAGGACGAACGTGAGCACGGCGCCCGGCGGATGGCCCGCCACGTGTGCCGGCCAGTAGCCGGGGTGGCCGCCGACGATGTGCTGCGAGAACGTCTGCAGGGTCGGCAGGATGTCGTGGAAGCGGGGCACTGCGGGCACGTACTCGTGACGCGTCGTGAGGCGCCCCGCGATGCCGCGCTGCCATCCGTCGATCAGGGCGAGCGAGAACGTCCACACCAGGGCGGCGGCCCACGCGGACGCCAGCAGCGCGCGCCAGGGGAGCAGCGCCGCGACCGCGGGCCCGTACGCGACGAACAGCACTGCGGCCGCCACCGCCGCGGGCGTCCCCGGGCCGACGTGGGGCATCCAGTGGGCCAGCAGGGGTGGCCAGGACGTGCCCAGGGTGCCGTCGGCCCGCTGGATGAGACCGCCCACGACGGCAGCCGCCGCGAAAAGTACGAGGGCTGCCGCCACCGCGACGAGATCGCGGCTTCTCGCGATCGGCCTTTCCGCCGTTTCAGTGCTGGAAGGGCTGCCTGCTGGACGGCGCGAGAAGGAAACGGTCACGGGCGCCACTCTAATACCCCGGAGCCGTCATACTTTCGTAAGGAATGGCGGAGGAATACTCGTGCCACCGCGTGTACAGGCTGATGACATGGAATGCGGCCACCGCGTAGGGGTGTCCCATCAGTTGGCGGCAAAGGGGCGCCGATTCTTACCCGGCGCCGCGCAAATTCTCAAAACCTGGTTCTGACCTGCACATTCAATGAAGAGGGGAAGTTTCGACGGCACTCCGGACGCCTCTTGGAGAGTCATTGTTTCGTCATGCGCCGAACGTGAGGGAGCCGTGTTCGCGTGGTCTAGAGTCCCGCACCATGAAAGTCTCCCGTCGCCTTCCGGAAAGCCCCTGGCGCAGCCCCCTGCGAGGCCCCTGGCTGACATCGGTTTTCGGGGTGGTGCTGCTCGTCGGTATCCCGGTGCTCTTCGTCACGGGACTGCTCTCGTACGCCGCGTACAACCCTGACCTGGCGATGATCAATGACAAGACGCCGGACAAGGGCCTGTTGGGCTTCTACCTCTTTTCGTGGCCCACGCACCCCTACTGGCTGTACCGGGTGACCCAGGGCGTGCACGTGACACTCGGTATCGTCCTGGTGCCCGTGCTGCTGGCGAAGCTCTGGTCCGTGGTGCCCAAGCTGTTCGTCCTGCCTCCCGTGCGCTCGCTCGGGCATGCGCTGGACCGCCTCTCCCTGCTCCTGCTGGTGGGCGGCGGGCTGTTCGAGTTCGTCACCGGCGTGCTCAACGTGCAACTCGACTACCTGTTCCCCGGCTCCTTCTACCCCCTCCACTTCTACGGGGCGTGGGTGTTCACGGGGGCGGTGCTCGCGCACGTCGTCATCCGCTTTCCCCGCACCGTGCGGGCGCTGCGCAGCCGGGACTTCCGCGCGGAACTGCGCACGAACACCGCACACACGCGCCCGGAGCCGCGCGACGCGACCGGTCTCGTGGCCGCGAACCCCGCGGCCCCGACCACGTCGAGGCGCGGGGCGCTCGGCATGGTCGGCCTGGGCTCGCTCGCCCTGTTCGTCGTGACGGCGGGGCAGTCCATCGGCGGCCCGCTGCGCCGCACCGCTCTGCTGGCGCCGCACGGCAGCCCGGTCGGCGACGGCCCCAACGGCTTCCAGGTGAACAAGGGCTACCGGGCCGTCAACATCCACCCCAACGACGTCGGCCAGGACTGGCGCCTCGTCGTCAAGGGCCGCGGAGGGCGGGTGGCCCTCTCCCTCGACGAGGTGCGCGGCCTCGCCCAGCACCGTTCGGCCCTGCCCATCGCCTGCGTGGAGGGCTGGTCGACGGGGAACCAGCACTGGGAAGGCGTGCGCCTGATCGATCTGGCGAGGATGGTGGGACACGGGGACGACGCGCCGGACGTGTTCGTCGAATCGGCCCAGCTGACAGGCTCGTTCCGCGCCGTCGCCCTGCGCGGCAACCAGGTGCGCGACCCCAGGTCCCTGCTCGCGCTCAAGGTCAACGGCGCGGAGCTGTCACACGACCACGGCTACCCGGCCCGGATCATCGTACCGGGAGCCCCCGGTGTGATGAACACCAAGTGGGTACGCCAACTGACATTCGGAGCGACGACGTTCGGAGCGCAGGCATGACGCCGCACGACCAGGACACGCCACCCGGACCACCTGCCGACACACCCTCAGGGGCGTGGCGGCCGGGCGACCGGTTCCGGCGGCTCTACGGCGAAGAGCCACTCCACCTGCTCATCCTCATCGTCTCGTTCGCCGTGTGCGGATACGCGGCGTTGCGCTGGCGGTCCGACGACTGGCTCTCCATCGTTGTCTGGTTCGTCGGGGCGGCCGTGCTGCACGACCTCGTCCTCGTACCGCTGTACGCGGGCACGGACTGGATCCTGCACCGAGCCGGGGGCCGCCGCCGGACACCGGACGATCCACCGCGCACCGCGGTGAACCACATCCGCGTCCCGGCCTTCGTGTCGCTGCTGCTCCTCCTCGTCTACTGGCCCCTCATCCTCAGGAACTCCCCCCACTACTCCGTGTCGACCCACCTGTCCGACACGGTCTTCCTGAGACGCTGGCTGCTGATCACCGCCGCCCTGTTCGGTGCGTCCGCCGTCTGGTTCGCCGTCGGCAGGTACCGGACGCGTCCGCGCGGACGCACCACGCGGAAGGAGCGCTGACATGCGTGTACTGCTCACCGGCGGAGCCGGGTTCATCGGCTCCCACATCACGGAGGCCCTGTTGGCGCGGGGGGACGATGTCGTCGTCCTCGACGCGCTGCTGCCCTCGGCGCACCCCGTCCCCCACACCCCGCACTCCGGCAGCACCTGGATCCACGCCGACGTGCGGGACACCGCCGCGGTGTCCGGTGCGCTGCGCGGTGTGGACGTGGTGTGCCATCAGGCCGCCATGGTCGGTCTCGGCAAGGACTTCGCCGACGCCCCCGCCTACGTCGGCTGCAACGAACTGGGCACCGCGACCCTGCTGGCGGCCATGGCCGCCGGCCCCGTACGCGGCCTCGTACTCGCGGGATCGATGGTGGTGTACGGCGAGGGGCGCTACGACTGCGCACGCCACGGCCGTGTCACACCCGGTCCGCGCACCGAACGCGACCTGGCCGCCGGGGCATTCGAGCCGCGCTGCCCGCGGTGCGGCGACGCCCTGGCCTCCGGCCTCGTCGCCGAGGACGCGCCCACCGACCCGCGCAACGTGTACGCGGCGGGCAAACTCGCGCAGGAGCACCTCGCCGCGGCGTGGGCGCGCGCCACCGGCGGCAGAGCGGTGTCGTTGCGCTACCACAATGTCTACGGCCCAGGCATGCCACGCGACACGCCGTACGCGGGCGTCGCGTCGTTCTTCCGCTCGTCGCTCGCCAGGGGCGAGGCCCCGACGGTCTTCGAGGACGGCGGGCAGCGCCGCGACTTCGTCCACGTACGGGACATCGCCGCCGCCAACGTCCTCGCCATGACGGCCCTGGCGCACCGTGAACCCGGGACGTTGCGCGCCTACAACGCCGGCAGCGGAACGCCGCACACCGTCGGCGAGATGGCCAGGGCGCTCGCCGAGGCGTGCGACGGTCCCGCCCCCGTCGTGACCGGTGGGTACCGGCTCGGGGACGTACGCCACATCACGGCCTCCTCGGCGCGGCTGCGCGACGAGCTCGGCTGGCGGCCCGGCATCCCGTTCGAGGCGGGCGTGCGCGAGTTCGCGCACGCGCCGCAACGCGCGGTCGCCGTGAACTGACGGCGCCGCACCGCACACACCGGTGACCGCGCCCACGGGCACCGGACGTTCCCCTCCCACCGCACCCCACATCGATGGACGTGACCGCTTTGACCGCCACGACCGCAGACGTCGTACTCCCGTGCCTCGACGAGGCACGCGCCCTGCCCTGGGTGCTCGAACGCATCCCCCGAGGATGGCGGGCCATCGTCGTCGACAACGGCTCGACCGACGGCTCCGCCGAACTCGCCGCGCGGCTCGGCGCCACGGTCGTCCACGAGCCCAGGCGCGGCTTCGGCGCCGCCTGCCACGCGGGCCTGCTCGCCGCCGAGGCCGACTACGTCTGCTTCTGCGACTGCGACGCCTCGCTCGACCCCGGGCTGCTCGCCGGGTTCGTCGGGCGGCTCGCACAGAACCGTGCCGACCTCGTACTCGGGCGCCGCAGGCCGGGCAGATCAGGCGTGTGGCCGGCCCACGCGCGCGTGGGCAACCTCGCGCTGGCCCGCATGACGCGCACCAGGACAGGACTGCCCCTGCACGACCTCGGGCCGCTGCGAGCGGCGCGCAGGCAGGCCCTGCTCGGCCTCGGACTGAACGACCGGCGCAGCGGTTACCCGCTGGAGATGGTGGTGAAGGCCGCCGACGCCGGATGGCGCGTCGAGGAGCACGACGTCCCCTACCTGCCCAGGCAGGGGAAGTCGAAGGTCACCGGAACCTGGCGCGGCACCTGGCACGCCGTGCGCGACATGCGCGGCGTCCTCGCCGCACCGCCGGCGCCAGAGACCGCAGGACGGAAGGCGGACGCCCGGTGACGACGCTCCTCGTGATCGCCAAGGAACCCGTGCCCGGCCGGGTCAAAACACGCCTGACACCCCATTACACGCCCGGCGAGGCGGCGAGGCTGGCCGAGGCGTCGCTCGCCGACACCCTTCGCACGGCACTCGCCGCACCCGCGACCCGGAGGGTCCTCGTCCTCGACGGCGCGCCAGGGCCCTGGCTGCCCGCGGGCGTCGAAGTGTTTCCGCAGGCCGCGGGAGGGCTCGACCGGCGGATCGCCGCCGCCTTCGCGCTGTGCGAAGGACCGGCGGTGCTCATCGGTATGGACACCCCCCAGATCACCGCGGACCTGCTGGCACCGGCGCTCGACGAGGAGGCGTGGGACGCGCGCACCGCGTGGTTCGGCCCGGCGGCGGACGGCGGATTCTGGTGCCTGGGCCTCGCGGACCCCGACCCGGCGCTCCTCGTGGGCGTACCGATGTCGACGCCCGAGACCGGGGCGCGCCAGCGTGAACGGCTCGTCGCCGCGGGACTCGGCGTCCGGGACCTCCCGGTGCTGCGGGACGTGGACACCGCCGAGGACGCTCGGCTCGCCGCCGCCGACGCGCCCGACGGCCGCTTCGCCGCGCTCGTGCGCGAGCTGGCCCCGGCGGGCGCCCGATGAACCGCGTGCGGGCCGCCGTCGTCCCCGCCGCCCACGATCCATGGACACGGGAGCCGGCGGGGTGGCTTGCGGACCCGTACACCACCGCGCTCGCCACCGGCCAGGGCCCCCTCTACCTGCGCAGCAGGGAGGGCGGTGTGGTGCCGCTCGGTGTGGAGCGTTGGTGCGCGGCGCCCGACGCGGCCGACCGCACGGTCATCGCGCGGTGCGAGGGCACGGTACTCGACATCGGTTGCGGACCCGGCAGGTTCGTCACCGCTCTCGCCCTCGCGGGGTACCGGACGCTCGGCATCGACGTCAGCACCGCGGCGGTGCGCCGCACCGTACGCTACGGCGGCGCGGCACTCGTGCGCTCGGTCTTCGAGCCGCTGCCGCGCGAGGGCCGGTGGAACACCGCGCTCCTCGTCGACGGCAACATCGGCATCGGCGGTGACCCGGGTGCTCTCCTCGCCCGCACGGCGGACGTGGTCGCGCCCGGCGGCCTCCTGATCGCCGAGGTCGCCGAAGGGGACGTCGACGAGCGTCTCGACGTACGTGTCGACGACGGACGAGCGGACCGCACACGTGCCGGCCGCGGGCCCGCGGGACAGGGCCGCCACCGGGCGGACGACGGCGGGTTCTTCCCGTGGGCCCGCCTCGGCGCACGCGCCCTGCTGCACCACGCGCTGGCCACGGGCCGGTGGTCGCGGCAGGGCACTTGGGAGCTGGAGGGGCGCACCTTCATGGCACTGCGCCGCAAGCGTGAGTGCTCCGTGCCGAGCCTCCCGGTGCCCGTGCCGCCGCGGTCCGGGTGACGTACGGGCCCGCGAGCCCCGCAGGCCCGGCCTGCCGGACGCTCACATCCCGGGCGCCCCGGTCTCCGTCAGCACGCCGCCGTCCAGCAGCAGGCGGCGGTCGGCACCGATCCCCGCGAGGAACCTCTCGTCGTGGCTGACCACGACGAACGCACCCTGGTAGGAGACGAGCGCGCCCTCCAGCTGGGCGGTGGAGACCAGGTCGAGGTTGTTGGTCGGCTCGTCGAGGAGCAGCAGGTGCGGGGCAGGGTCTGCGCACAGCACGCAGGCCAGCGTCGCGCGCAGCCTCTCGCCCCCTGACAGCGCCTCCACCGGGAGATGGGCCCGCGGGCCCCGGAAGAGGAAGCGGGCCAGCAGGTTCATCCGGTCCGCGTCACTGCGGTGGGGAGCGAAGGCGGCGAAGTTCTCGGCCACGGTACGGCCAGGTTCCAGCAGGTCGAGCCGTTGGGAGAGGTACGCGATCCGCCCGTCGGCCCGCCTGGTGCTGCCGCTGTCCGGATCGGTGTCGCCGCCGATCAGGCGCAGCAGTGTGCTCTTGCCCGCCCCGTTGGGTCCGGTCAGCGCGATGCGCTCGGGCCCCCTGACCGTCAGGTCGATGCCCATGCCCGCGAACAGGGGCTGCCCGCCGCGGCGGACCTGCATCCGCTCGCCGAGGAAAAGGGTCCGTCCTGCGGGGACGTCGGTGTCCGGCAGGTCGAGCGTGATGCGCTGCTCGTCGCGCAGAGCACGCCCCGCCTCGTCAAGACGCGTCTTCGCCTCGCCGACCCGCGCGGCGTGTGTCTGCCCCGAACGTCCGGCGGACTCCTGCGCGCCCCGCTTCAAGTTTCCGGCGAAGATGCGCGGCAGGCCCGCGCTCTTCAGGTTGCGGGCGGCGTTGCTCGCACGGCGCTCGGCGCGCTCACGGGCCTGCTGCATCTCGCGCTTCTCACGCTTCAGCTCCTGCTCGGCGTTGCGCACGTTCTTCTCGGAGACCTCGCGCTCGGCCCGTACGGCTTCTTCGTACCGTGTGAAGTCGCCTCCGTAGAAGCGCAGTTCTCCCCGGTCGAGTTCGGCGATGCGGTCCATGCGGTCGAGCAGAGCGCGGTCGTGGCTGACGAGCAGCAGGCAGCCCCCGAAGTCATCGAGCGCGCCATAGAGCCGCAGGCGGGCGTCGAGGTCGAGGTTGTTGGTCGGCTCGTCGAGCAGCAGCACGTCGGGGCGTTTGAGCAGCTGGGCAGCAAGGCCGAGCGACACGATCTGGCCGCCGCTGAGCGTGTCGAGACCGCGGCCGAACGCGAGGGAGCCGAGCCCGAGCCGGTCGAGCTGGGCGCGAGTGCGCTCCTCGATGTCCCAGTCGTCGCCGATGGCCGCGAAGTGCTCCTCGGCGACGTCGCCCGACTCGACGGCGTCAAGCGCCCTGATCACCGGTGCCACGCCAAGGACGTCGGCCACCGAGAGACCGCCGGTCAGGGGAAGGGTCTGCGGGAGGTGGCCGAGGGCGCCGGACACGGACACGGACCCGGCGCCTGGCGCGAGTTCGCCGGCGATCAGTCTGAGCAGAGTGCTCTTGCCCGAACCGTTGGGCGCGACCAGGCCGGTGCGCCCGCCTCCCACGGTGAAGGACAGATCGCGGAATACAGGAGTGTCGTCGGGCCACGAGAAGGACAGGTTCGAACACACGACAAAAGCATCGGACATGGAAGAAACCTCGTACGCGATGCGGGCAGCGCGGGGGTGCCGCTCGGGCATGGTGGGAAAGGGAACGTCGAAACGGCCGCGACAGCGGTGCCCCTGGGCACCGTCCGGCGGCCTGTCAGCTCCGGGTATCACCCGGAGATGTCGTCGTCACCCACCATGTCTGCTCTCCTCGCTACGGGACCGGTCCGCCACGGCACCGGTCGTTCGGGACCGATCCCCGGCCCGGTCCGGTCCGCGCGGTACGCGATCCCCGATTTTATCAGCATCGGGCCGCCGCGCCCGGGAATTCTTCGCGCCTGGCCTGTACCCATCAGCTCTCGCTCCGGGCGGGCCCGCCGGCCTTGAGGGGCATGCGCCCGGCCGGCGCCACACACAGGGCGCACACCGCGGCCGCGATGGCGAACGCGAGCACCCACGAGCCGGTACCCCTGCCGGTGAGCACCAGGACACCCGCGCTGACCTGGCTCCCCAACCCGCCACCGACCCGCCGCACCGTGCTGTTGACGGCCGTGGCCACAGCCGTGTGCTCCTCGTCGGCGCCGAGCGACGCCAGGGTGCTCGTGGCACTGATGGCCAGCCCCGCACCGCAGCCCAGGACGAACCCGGCGGCCAGGAACACCGGAACGCTGTCACGGCCGAGCGTCGCGAAACCCGCCGACCCCAGGGCCAGCGCCGCCATCCCCGCGGCGAGGGGCCTGCGCGTCGTGCCCCGTCCCCTGACCCGGGTGGCGAAGGCGCCCGCGAGCAGCTGTCCCACCGCGGCGGGGAGGAGGAAGAGACCCACGACCGCCGTGCCGGCGGCGAACCCGTGGCCGGGATCCTGGACGAACTGCGGCACCAGGTAGTAGACGCCGAACAACGCGTAGCCGACCGCCAGGGTGACCGCGTTGGTCCACATCTCGGTGGGGGAGCGCAGCGTCCACAGGTCGACCAGCGGCGCCGGCACCCGCTGCTCGTGACGCAGCCACACCACGCCGGCCACGAAGGACACGGCCAGCAGCCCGCCCGGCACGGCCCAGCCCACGCCCGACTGCTGGGGCGCCAAGGTCAGCGCCACCAGGAGCGGGGCGAGGCAGGCACCGAGCAGCCCCGCGCCCCGCAGGTCCACGGCGCCCGACGAGGGCCCCGCGCGGCCCCGTACCCACCGCACGACCAGCGGCAGCGCCAGTGCGACCGCCGCCGCACCCGCCGCGAACACCAGCCGCCACGAGACGGCAGAGCTCAGCGCCCCCGACGTGGCGAAGCCGAGCGCCGTGCCGATCCCGAACGCGGCGGTCAGCGTGCCGGTGGCGCCGCCCACCCGCTCCTCGGGCAGTTCCTCGCGGGCGATGGACAGGGAGAGCGGGAACACCGCCCCGCCCACGCCCTGAAGGGCCCGGAAGACGATCAGGACGGCGGCGTTCGGCGCGCAGGCGGCACCGACGGAGCCGGCGAGGAACACGACGAGCCCGAGCAGCAGCATCCGACGCCTGCCGTGCCGGTCGGCCAGCCTGCCGAGCAGAGGCGTGGACACCGTCGCGACGAGGAGGTAACCGCTCAGCAGCCAGGCACCCCACGTCTGCGAGAGGTGCACGGCCTTCTCGATGTCCGGGATGACGGGCACCACGGCCGTCTGCTGGTAGGCGAACGAGATGTCGGCCACCGCGAGCGCCACCACGGTGCCCCGGGCATGAGCCGCCGCCGCGCGAGCCGTCCGCTCCGTGCCTGCCATCCGAGCCGTCCACCTCCGTGGCGTCCTGCGCCGATCGCGGGCCCGCCGATCGCGCCGGCGCCCCCAGTGCCCTTGACCGGTGTGTCCAAACCCGGGCTCGGCGGTGTGCACGCGTACGGACCGCTCGTGGTGTGCTGCGCGCCGTCCCGTCGCGTCTGGACGTACGCACGGTAACCCGGTCGCGGATTCGCCCTTGCAGAGGCGGTGCCCCGTGCGTCGGCTCGGCATAGGGTGGGGCGTATGCGCCTGATGAAGTCCACGGATCTCGCACTGCGGCTGCTCATGCGCCTCGCCGTGCAGTCCGCGGCGGACACACCGCCGACCACCCGCGACGTGGCGGCGACGTTGGGCGCGGCCTACACGCACATGGCCAAACTGGTCGCGCGGCTGCAGCACCTCGGGCTCGTCGAGGCGCGACGCGGCCGTGGCGGCGGGCTGGTGCTGACCGCGGCGGGACGGGAGACCACGGTGGGTGCGGTCGCGCGCGCCTTCGAGGGGTCGGGCGACCTCGCGGAGTGCACGGGGGGCGACGTGCCCTGCCCGCTCAACTCGGCCTGCCGGCTGCGCGGCGCGCTGCTGGCCGCGCAGGAGGAGTTCTACGCGTCGCTTGACCGCGTCTCCCTCATGGACATCGTGGCCGCGCCCACCGGCCCGCTGCTGCTCGCGATCACCGGGCGCCGCGTCGTCGCCGAGTGCGGGTAGGACGGCAGCTTCTCAGGCCGCGCCGAGCCAGAGGTCCGGGCCGAACACCTCGTAGTGGACGTCGGCCGCGGGCACGCCCTTCGCCAGCAACTGGCCGCGCACCGCGCGCATGAACGGGAGCGGTCCGCAGAGATAGGCGACGGTGCCCGCGGGAACGTCAAGGTCGGTGAGGTCGGCCCGGCCCGCGCGGTCGGCTTCACCGGCGGCCTCCTCGTACCAGTACGCGACGCGGCCGTCCGTCAGCTTTCCGGCGAGTGCCGTCTGGTCCGCGCGCAGCGCGTGCTCGGCGGGGGAGCGATCGGCGTGCAGGACCAGCACGGGGGCCCGGTGTTCGCGTGCGTTCAGCTCGTGGAGCATCGAGAGCATCGGGGTGACCCCGATCCCGGCCGAGGCGAGCAGTACCGGGCGCTGCCGAGCCCCGTCGGCCGTGGCACCCAGCGCGCCCTCGTCGAGCACCAGGTCGCCGAAGGGTGCGGAGACGCGCAGCCGGTCGCCGACCCCGACGTGGTCGTGCAGGTGGTTGGAGACCTCGCCGGCCGGTGTCTCCTCGCCGCCGTGCTCGCGCTTGACGCTGATCTGCCGCACCGCGGCATCGGGTGCGCCGACCATGCTGTACTGGCGTATCTGCCGTGCCCCGTCCGCCAGTTCGACCTGGACCGACACGTACTGGCCGGCCCGGAACGGCTGCGGCGCCGCGCCGCCGAGCGGGCGCAGCAGGAAGGACGCGACATCGGCGGTCTCCTCGGAGCGGCCGACGACCTCCCACTCGCGCCACGTGCCGCCGGTCAGGACCTCCTGGCCTTCGTAGAGGCGGGTCTCGATGGCGATGAGGGCGTTGGCCATCAGCCAGTAGACCTCGTCCCATGCCTCGGCGACCTCAGGGGTGACGGCGTCGCCGAGCACCTCGGCGATCGCGGCGAAGAGGTGCTCGTGGACAATGGGGTAGTGGGCGGGCGAGACGCCGAGGGAGGCGTGCTTGTGCGCGATCCGGCTGAGCATCACGTCAGGGCGGGTGTCCGGGTGCTCCAGCAGGTGGGTCGCGAAGGCGGCGATGGAGCCGGCCAGTGCCTGGCGCTGGGTGCCGGCGGCCTGGTTGCCGCGGTTGAACAGGTCGCGCAGCAGGTCGGGATGGGCAGCGAACAGCTTGCCGTAGAAGAGTTCCGTGATCTCGCCGATGGCGGCGCCGACGGCGGGCAGTGTGGCGCGGACGGTGGCGGTGGATGTGTCGGAGAGCATGGGTGACCCCTTGCGGCCTTGAGTTGATCGGGCGCGCTCAAATTAACATGCATCTGAGATGCATATTTAGGTGGGGTGACGAATGTGGCGACTCTGTGGAGGCGTACAGTGCCGCCTCTCAGTCGCGGGTGACGCGGTCACGCGCCCACGAGTTGTCGGCGTCCCCCCTGGGGTTCCACAGCTGCACGGGCGACTCGGGCTTCGCCGCGCCGGTGCGCTCCCCAGGCACGAGCGGTGATCTCCACCTCGCCGGCCGGCAGGTCGGCGGTGGTGCGCCGGTGCTGCCACACCCATGGGCTCTCCGCCGCGTCCACGTCGGCCTTGACCCAGCGGTGGCCGCCGCGCGGGGACAGGACGTGGCAGTTCAGGGCGATGGGTCCGAGGAGGATGCCGGCAGTCGGCCATCCGGACCGGGGTCTCGCCCGGCGGGCAGCAGGCGGTACGCGGAGGCCTGGAAGAAGTTCTCCGACGGTTCGCGCCGCACGGATGCGCCGTTGATGCCCCTGGCCGGCAGGACCTCGACGCCCCGCGCCCTGCTCCCGTGCGCGGTGGAGGTGGCGCCGGCCCCCACGGGTCCTCGCCGGGGATGTCGCGGACCTCGATCAGCCCGGCGCACTGCGGCGTCGCCCGACCTCCTCGAACCGCTTCCGCAGCTCAGCGAGTGGGTCCATGCCGGGTGTCCCGCCGTGGTCGCGGCCGTAGAACGCGTCCAGACGGCGTGATGCTGCCGGTCGGCGCCGCCGGCCGTCAGCCGCCACCTCCGCCGTGCGCGGAAGTGGTCCGGATGTCCGCGTTCCACGCAAGGAGGCGGATCAGCTCGTCGTCACCCGGCCTGCGAGCGGGCTTCCCGCGGCCGGAACCCGGTGGTGCGGCGGCGCCCCGGGAGATCCGGCCGCTCGCGGTGATGTTGTACTCCACGCGGGGGCGGCGGAGCGTCTCGTAGAGGGCCAGAGCGCTCCCGGTGTCAGGCGTGTCCCGCACCGCCTTCGCCAGGACGACCGCGTCCTCGAGCGCCATCGAGGCGCCCTGCCCGGTCGCCGGGGAGGCCGCGTGTGCCGCGTCGCCGACGATCAGCGCGCGGCCGGAGCGCCACGGCGTGCCGAGCGGCATCTCCGTCGCGCCGGTGACCATGATGCGTTCACCCGTCGCCGCGACGATGCCCGCGGCCGGACCGGCGTCCTTCCGCAACAGCTCCACCAGCAGCTCGCGCCACCGGGCGGGCGTGGACTTCGCGATCTCGTCCGCGGACGCCGGTTCGCCCGCGACACGCGCGAACCAGTACGTCTCCCCGGTGGGCGACGCCGTGCAGCCGAAGGCGGCCGCGCTGCCGCGCACCATGGTGATGGTTTCGGGCGCCCCGGCCGGGACCGGGCGGGTGGCGTAGCCGTAGAAGACCCGCTCACCGGCATGGCGCGGTTCCACGCCGGGGGCGATCAGCCGCCTGACGGTGGAACGCAGCCCGTCCGCGCCGACGAGCAGGTCACCGGTGGCGGTGCCGCCGCCGGTGAAGTGCGCGGTGACGGCCGCGTGGCCCTCCTCGACGGACGCGAGCCGGGCGCCGTGCCGGATGCTGATGCCCCGGCGCGCCACCTCGGCCTGCAGGGCGGCGTTGAGCTCGCCGCGACGCAGGCACCGGTAGCGCAGGAGCGGGTCACCGCTCTCCCCGAGCGGCGCGTGCGCCGCCTCGATGCCCGAACTGTCCAGCACGCGCAGCGTGGTCAGCGGATAGCCGATTGCGGTGACCGCGGCCGAGGCGCCGAGCGCCGCGAGAGCGCGCATGCCGTTGCTCGCGAGGGTGAGGAACGCGCCGATGTCCTCCGCACCGTCGGGGTGCGCCTCGTACACGCTGACGTCGAACCCGGCCTTGTGCAGACCGAGCGCCGCGGCCGTGCCGGCGATCCCGCCCCCGATGACGATCACGCGCACGATGCCACTCCGCCCGTCGTCGCGCGGCCCCGGGCGGGCCGCACATGTGGGGACCATGGACGCCACGTTACCTGGCGAACATGCCTCGGCAGGTCAACTCATCCCGGCACGGTCCGACTTGATCATATCGGCGCACTTCTCCCCGATCATCATCGTCGTGATGCACGGGTTGACGGCAGGCAGGAACGGCATCACCGACGCGTCCGCCACCCGCAGCCCGCTGACGCCCTTGACGCGCAGCCGGGGATCCAGTGGTGAGTCGGCGTCGGACTCCGCGCCCATGCGCACGGTGCCCGCGGGGTGGTACACGGTGTTGTGCGTCTCCCGGATGTACGAGAACAGCTCCTCGTCGGTCTGCGCCGCTGGTCCCGGGGCCAGTTCCGTGCCCGTCCACTCGGCGAGCGGCGCCTGCGCGGCGATCTTCCGCGCGAGCCGCAACCCGTGCGTCATCACCCGCACGTCGTGCTCGTGCGTGAAGTAGCGCGGGTCGACCTTCGGCTTGTCGCGGAAATCCCGGGTGCGCAGCCTGACCGTGCCCGTCGACCGCGCCCTGGTGACGTTCGGTGTGAGGCAGAACGCGTTGTCCGACGTGGGATAGCCGCGCCGGTAGGTGTTCATGTCGAACGGCACGGATCCGTAGTGGAACATGAGGTCGGGCCGGTCAAGACCGTCCTCGGTCTGCGTGAAGATGCCGATCTCCCACCACTGCGTCGATGACGTCACCATCGGGCGCTTGGCCTCCCACATGATGACGCCCTCCGGGTGGTCCTGGAGGTGCGAGCCGACACCGGGGGAGTCGACACGCACCTCCACACCCGTCTCGCGCAGGTGGCCGGCCGGGCCGATGCCCGACACCATCAGCAGCTTCGGCGAGTCGATCGCGCCGCACGCCACGATGACCTCCTGCCGCGCGCTCACCCGCTGCCTGTGCACGGTGTCCGGCATCAGGAACTCGACTCCCGTGCACCGACGGCCGTCGTCGAACAGCAGCCGCGCGGCCTGGAGCCCGGTGCGCACGTCCAGGTTGGGCCGCTTGCCGAGCACAGGATGCAGGTACGACACCGAAGCCGACGAACGCGTCCCGTCCTCACGGGCGTTGATCTGGAACCAGTGCGCGCCCCGGGTGACGGTCCTGCCCGTGTTGAACGGCGTCGTCGGGATGCCCGCGTCCGCGCAGGCGGCGAGCAGTGCCGTACCGCACGGGTCGCGCGGCGGCACGGTGCGGATGGTGACGGGGCCCGAGCGTCCGTGGTGGTCGCCGGGTGCGTCGTTGGTCTCCAGCCGCCGGTACAGCGGGAAGCAGTCGTCGGCGCTCCAGCCCGTGCAGCCGAGCGCCCCCCACTCGTCCAGGTCCTCCGCGGGCGCCCAGAAGGCGATGGCGGAGTTGTGCGAGGAGCAGCCGCCGAGCACCTTCGCGCGCGCATGGCGCATGAAGCTGTTGCCGAACTCCTGCGGCTCGACCGGGTAGTCCCAGTCGTAGCCGGACTCCAGCAGCGCCATCCACCCCTCGAGCCGCAGCACGTTGTCGTCGCCGACGTCCGAGGGGCCCGCCTCGACCACGCACACCGAAACGTCCGGATCCTCGCTGAGCCGCGCGGCCACCACCGACCCCGCGGTACCTCCGCCGACCACGACGTAGTCGTAGACGGGTTCGTGCGTGTCCGAGGGCCGAGCGGGCATCAACTGCTCCAAGGTTTCGTGGTGTTGCGCGGGCAAGGGCAAAAGGACGGGCGGGAGCCGGCCGCGGCACGGCCGCTCGCGCCGCTACACCGCGGTCTGCCGCGCCGGTCCGGGCTCGGCGGCCCTGCTGTCCTCGATCACGTCGAGGCGGCCCCGCTTGCGGAACCAGTAGTAGGCGAAGCCGGCGATGGCGATGACACCGATGTAGAGGAACGCACCCCACCGCAGGTACCAGTGGTGGGGGGAGGTCGCGTCGTACACGCTGGCACGCGGCCAGGCGAGGTTCAGCGCCATCGCGGCACCCCAGAGGACCGCCACGATGTTGACGGGCAGCCCGAACCTGCCGAGCGAGAAGCCGCCTTCGGCCGGCTGCCACCTGCCGCGCAGCCGCTGCCACAGCATGGGCAGTGTCACCGAGAGGTACGCAAGGTAGATCATGATGATCGCGATGCTGGTGACGACCGAGAAGATCTGCGGCTGGTCGATGTTGAGGACGAGGATCCCGATGGCGACGAGACCGATCACCACGGCCGGCACGATCGGCGTCTGGAACCGCGGGCTGACCCGCGCCACCAGGCGGGAGGCCGGCAGGCCGTTGTCGCGTGCCATGGCGAACGCGAGGCGGATGCCCGCGGTGTGCACGGCGAGTTCGCAGACGGTGATGGCGATGAACACGCACCACAGCACCGCCTGCCCCACCGTGGAGCCGAGAGTGGACAGCACCACGTACTGCAGTCCGCCCGTGGACAGTTGCTTGGACGCCAGGTCCGGCACGGCCAGCAGCGCGAACAGCAGGATCAGCCCGCCGATGACGAACGACGCCACGAGAGCGCGCAGGATCGCCCGCGGCGCGTTGCGGCTCGGGTTCTTCGACTCCTCACCGAGCGAGGAAGCCGTGTCGAAGCCGTACATCACGTAGGCGGACGCGAGTGAGGCCGTGAGGAACGCGCCGAAGTAGCCGAGGGACTGGCCCTGCCCGAAGCCGTGGCTCTGGGTGATCGTGGACGGTCCCCGGGTGATGTGCGCGGCCAGCAGCACGACCAGGACCACGGCGGCGATCAGCTCGATCAGCACGCCCGCCGAGTTGATCCGCGCCATCAGCTTGACGCCGAACGCGTTGACGAGCGTGGTGAAGACGATGAGGCAGGAACCGAGGAACACGGCGTTCTTCGCCGCGTCCCCCGGCGCGCTGCCGTCACCGATGACCCAGAACACCGAGGAGATCTGCGGCAGGGTCTGCTGATAGGCGAGCGCCACCGCGGACAGCGACACCATCGTGGCGGCGACCATCATCCAGCCGCCCAGCCAGCCTATGTGCGGGCCGCCCAGCTTCTTCGACCAGTTGTAGATCGAGCCCGCGACGGGATAGCGGGCCGCCAGCTCGCAGAAGCACAGCGCCACCATCAGCTGGCCCACGAACACCATCGGCCACGACCACCAGTAGCCGGGCCCCGCGAAGCCGACACCGAAGTAGAACAGCTGGAACGTCCCGGTCAGGATGGAGATATAGCTGATCCCCGCCGCGAACGTGTGGAAGTTGCCCAAAGAACGCTTGAGCTGGGGCTTGTAGCCGAAATCCGAGAGTGACTTGTCGTCATCGTCCTGCGCGCCGTCCGGTATCGGCGCGCTCACGCGAACCACCTCAGCGGCTTCGGTTCGAGGTTGCGCCACACGTGCTTGGCCTCCTGGTACTCGGCGAGCCCGGCGGGACCCAGCTCGCGCCCGAAACCCGACTGTTTGAATCCGCCCCACTCCGCCTGGGGCACGTACGGCTGGAAGTCGTTGATCCACACCGTCCCGGCCCGCATGCGCGCCGCCACCCGGTGGGCCTTGCCGACGTCCTGCGACCACACCGCGCCGGCCAGACCGTAGACGGTGTCGTTCGCCAGCGCCAGCGCCTCCTGCTCGGTACGGAACCGCTCGACGGTCAAAACCGGTCCGAACGACTCGTCGCGCACCACGGACATGCCGGCGGCGCACTCGTCCAGGACGGTCGGCGGGTAGTAGAACCCGTTCGCGAACTCCGGTTCCTCCGGGCGTTTTCCACCGCACCGCAGCACCGCGCCCTCGGCGATCCCCGCCGCCACGTACCGTTCGACCTTCTCGCGGTGGGCGGCCGAGATCAGCGGCCCGGTACGGGCGTGCTCGTCGAACGGGCCGCCCATCGGGATGGCACGGGCCCGCTCGACGACGTCACTGACGAAGCGGTCGTGCAGCCCGTCCTCCACCAGGAGGCGCGCCCCGGCCGAACAGACCTGCCCGGAGTGCAGGAAGACCGCGGTCAGGGCGTAGTCGACGGCCGCCTCGTAGTCGGCGTCGGCGAACACGATGTTCGGGTTCTTGCCGCCGAGTTCGAGCGCCACCTTCTTCACCGTCGGCGCCGCGGCCGCCATGATGCGCCTGCCGGTGACGAGCCCGCCGGTGAACGACACCATGTCGACGCGCGGATCCTCCGTCAGCGGGGCGCCGGCGGTGGCGCCGGCACCGAGGACCAGGTTCGCCACCCCGTCGGGCAGGCCGGCCTCGGTCAGCAGGCGCATCAGGTGGATCGCCGTGTGCGGCGTCAGCTCGCTCGGCTTGAGGACGAACGTGTTGCCCGCGCCGATCGCCGGCGCCACCTTCCACGCCGTCTGGAGCAGTGGGTAGTTCCACGGGGTGATCAGCGCGCACACACCGACCGGCTCGTGCACGACGCGGCTGTCCACGGCGGGGTCGCCGGTGTCCACGACGCGGTCCGTGCCGCCCGCCGCGACCAGGTTGCCGAAGTAGCGGAAGCAGTTCGCGATGTCGTCCATGTCGAACTCGCTCTCGACCAGGCGCTTCCCCGTGTCCAGGGACTCGGCGCGTGCGAGCGCCGCCCTGTCGCGCTCCAGCAGCGCGGCGACGCGCAGCAGCAGCCGCCCGCGTTCCCCCGCGCTGGTGCGCGGCCAGCCGCCGCCGTCGAAGGCGTCGCGGGCGGCGGCGATCGCCGCGTCGGCGTCGCCGGGCCCCGCCTCGTCGACGGTGGCGACCAGCGTCCCGTCCGCGGGACAGCGGATCTCCCGCACCCGGCCCTCCGCCGCCGAGGTCCACTTACCGCCGATGAAAAGCTCAGGCATGCACACTCCTACGTTTGATCGGGGTGCCTACCCGGAAGATCGTCCGGCACACCCGCCCGGCCGAAACCTGTGTGTTCCAGCGCGCGGCGGCCCGCGTCAGCGCGTCAGGACCGCCGCGGTCTCCCGCAGATGCCGGTGCAGGCCGCGGTGCGGCTCGCCGGCGGGCAGCCACTCCTTGCGGATCTTCGCGACCGACGTGTAGTTGGTGTCGCAGACGTTGGCGAGCGGAGCCTCACCGGCCTGCGAGAGCAACTGGTAGGCGTCGAGCTCCGACAGCCCGTAGTCGCGTGCCAGCCACTGCACCAGGTCCAGCTGCGAGATGCGGAACGCGTCCTCCAGCGGCTTCGCCGAGCCCGTCGACATGATGTGCGTGTCCGACTCGATGCGCGGCCACGGGGTCTGCACCCCCTTCAGCAACTCGACGATGACGACCGTGTTCATC
This sequence comes from Streptomyces sp. NRRL F-5126, assembly GCF_000721265.1. Lineage (GTDB taxonomy): Bacteria > Actinomycetota > Actinomycetes > Streptomycetales > Streptomycetaceae > Streptomyces. Next base: position 221,626 of record NZ_JOFZ01000007.1, read on the forward strand.
GCGCACTCCACGGCCACGCCGCAGGTCTCGCCCTCGCCCTGGCGTGCGTGCCCGTCACCGAGGCTGAGCAGCGCGCCCTCCACGTTCACGCCGAGGTAGCACGTCACCCCGGAGCGCATCTCGGGCGTGTCCATGTTGCCGCCGTGCGCGTCGGGCACCAGCGCGGAGCGCACTTCGAGGTTGGCGGGCGCCACCCCGACCGTGCCGTGCATCGGGTCCATCGGCAGGTCGATCTCGATGTCACTGTCGCGAGCCGTGAACCGGCACGTCCCGCGCTCACGGTCCAGCTGCCACATCCACACCACCTCGGGCAGCGGCGGCTGGAGCGTCGCCGTCGTGTGCGTGGAGGTGAGGGCGCCGAACAGCGGGACGGTGGTGGAGGCGGCCCAGTCCCGCGCCGGCTCGATCGACACGAAGTGCACGGCAACGGTGTCGCCGGGCTCCGCGCCCTCCACGTGGAAGGGTCCCGTCTGCGGGTTGAGGTACGGGAAGTCGCACACCTCGGAGACGAGGTCACGCGCCGAGCGGACCCGCCCGGCGAAGCAGTCCTCGGTGAACAGGTCGAGCACCGTGCCAGGGGTGATCCGCGCTACGGGGGCGCTCCCTCCGAACGTCCAGGCGTACTCGTCCGGCTCGGGACGTACGGTCAGGATCCTCGGATCGCTCATGACGGGCTGCTCCAGTCGTCGCGGTGGGACGGGCACGTGCCGGTGCGGTGGGTTCGTGCCGCGTGGCGTTCGCCGGCACCGGACGCGGCGGACGCGGGCCCACCGTACGATCACGCTCCCGCCGCGCGGAAGGGCACCTGCCCCGCCCGGGGGCTGCGTACCCGCGCGAGGTATGGCCAGCACCACCGTGGGTGCGGGGGTCAGCAACGGCGGACCGGGGTGGTGACGCCATGGCTGACCGCAGCGCGCTCTTCTACGTTTCTAGAGGTCAGCGCGGTTCGCGCCGTCGTCTTTCCCCCTCGCCACGCCCGATCACAGACCGGAGACCGTGATGTCCCAGGCCGTAGCCACCGCCGTCGACGCGGAACCGGAGCAGGGCCCCGAGCCCGCCCGGCCGACCAGCCGCACGAGCGCGGGCAGCGAGTTCGCACCCCTGCTGCGCCAGGTGAAGGAACAGGGACTGCTGGAGCGGAGGGCAGGCTGGTACGCGCGAAGCATCGGGGTCAACCTGATCGCCCTCGGCGGCATCGTCCTCGGACTCGTACTGCTCGGGTCCTCCTGGTGGACGCTCCTGCTCGCACCGCCGTTCGCGGTCATCACGGCCCGTATGGCGTTCATCGGGCACGACGCGGGACACGCGCAGATCACGGCGGACCGGGCCAGGGGACGCCTGGTCCAGCTCGTGCACGCGAACCTGCTGCTCGGCATGAGCCAGGAGTGGTGGAACGACAAGCACAACAAGCACCACGCCAATCCGAACCATGTCGACAAGGACCCGGACGTGGCGCCCGACGTCATCGTCTTCAGCCAGGACCACGCCGCGAACCGTACGGGATTCGACGGCTGGCTCACCCGCCACCAGGCGTGGCTGTTCTTCCCGCTGACCATGCTGGAGGGCATCGCGCTCAAGGTGCACGGCTTCCGCGCGGTCTTCTCCCACCAGGGCGACCGCATCGCGCGCAGGGACCGCATACGGGAGGGCACGCTGCTGCTCGTCCACGTCGCGCTCTACGTGTCCCTGCTGATCACGACGCTGTCCCTGCCGCAGGCACTGGTCTTCCTGCTGATCCACCAGATGCTTCTCGGGCTCCACCTGGGCATGTCCTTCGCCCCCAACCACAAGGGCATGCAGATGCCGGAGCCAGACGTGTACGAGACGCTCGGCCACCTGCGCAAGCAGGTCCTCACCTCGCGCAACGTCCGCGGGGGCGCGTTGACGGACTGGTTCCTCGGCGGGCTCAACTACCAGATCGAGCACCACCTCTTCCCGAGCATGCCGCGGCCGCACCTGCGTCTCGCCCAGCCGCTCGTGCGGGCACACTGCAAGGAGCTGGGCATCCCCTACACCGAGACCGGGCTGCTCCAGTCCTACCGGCAAACCCTCGGACACCTGCACGAGGTGGGCGAACCGCTCAGGTCGGACGCATAGTGGACGGGGCGGGCGCATAGTGGAACCGATGGGCGCGGCCGGGCGTTACATCAAGCAGTAGCGGCGACAGCCGCGGAGGAGGCACCGAAGATGTCGACAAGGGCAAAGATAGCCGTCGGGGGAGTGGCCATCGGCCTCGTCCTGTGGATCATGACCAGCTTCTGGATCGCGCTGATCGTGATGGTCGGCGTGCCCGCCGCCGCCTACCTGGCGCTCGACTCCTCGCAGCGCAAGAGGCTGCGCAGGATCAGCCGCAGGGAGCTCGGCCGCTGACGACTCGGCCACGGCACCGCCCGCGTTCGCGTGGGCGGTGCCGTGGCGCGTTGCGGCCCGGGTCCGGCCGGGCACGCCTGGCCGGACCCGGCGTCATGCCGGGCGGACGGCCATCGCGTCGAGCGCGGTGAGCAGGCCTGGCAGCTCCGGGCCACGGCCGACGGGGATCACGGTGCCCGGCGCGTCGTCGAGGAGCACGAATGCCATGTCGTCCGTCCTGGCCACGAAGGACCACCCGGGACCGTCGGCCCTCAGGATGCGCGCGCCCCCGGGAGCGAAACTCGACCGCACACGCCCCGTGGGCGGCGGCTGCTCCAGGTAACCGTGCAACTCGGCGAGGACGTCGTGCACCTCGGGATCGGAGGGTTCCGGACCGGCGCCTTCACGGGCCCGCGCCGGCGCCTCGCCGCCCTCGCCCGCCCCTGCGTCGGATGCCTCCGCCTCGACCTCGACCTCAGGGTGAGAGTCGGAGGATGCGCGGCCACCCTCGTCCTCCGGCTGAGGTTCATCGTCCGGTACCGGGGCGTCGAACTGCGCACGCCAGGCAGTCCACTGGGTGGCGACCTCGTCGGCGCCCAGCCTGCGCTGCGCCGGCCCCCACATGCCCGCGCCGGGAGGAGTGAGAGGCTCCGTCCGACCCTCGGGGTCGTGCGGCTCCGGCACGCCGGGCGCGGCGACGGCGAGAGCCAACGGCCACCCCGGCAGGGCGGCGACGACCGAGCGGTCAGGCGGCGAGAGCTCCTGTTCCATCCCGCAGTCCCACGCCGCGATCGCCACAGCCACCAGCGACACGTCGTCCACGGCCACCGTCCACCGCGCTCCCGCACCGTCCTGGCCGAGGACGAGCCCGTAGCCGTTCTCGTCAGGCGGCAGCCCGAGCGCGGCGCACGCCTGGGGGAAGTCGTCGCCGAGCACGGAAGGAAACTGCGCGGGCGTCAGCAGCACCGCTGTCAGTACGTACAGTGAATCCTCATCAATAGCCCCCTCGGTCAAGGCCACGGCAACTCCCGTCGTTCGGCTGCCGGTGACCTTAACCAGTGGGTAACCGCCGCGTCGAGGGCCCTGCGATGCACCGCCCACCTGCGACTTTGCGGTTGTCCTGGTTTGTCCCGTCCCACGAGTGCGTCCCGGCCGCGAGCGCGGAGTCCACGCGCCGGCCGGGACCGCTACAGCTCTTCGCCGTCCGCCGTCGGCACGCCCGGTGCGCGGCCCCCCGGCACAGCGGACCCCCGCAGCGCGATGGCGAGGAACGTGTCCTCCTCGTCCACGTACGAGTCCAGCCTCCAGCCCGCCTCGGCGAGCAGCGGTCGCAGACGCGGCCGCGACCGCAGGTCGTCGTCCGTGATCCGCCGCCCCTGGCGCGCGGCGAGCGCGGCCCGGCCGATCGGGTGGAACAGCGCGAGCATGCCGCCCGGTCGTACGACGCGCGCCAGTTCCCGCAGGCCGGAGGCGGGGTCCGGGAGGTGGGGGACCAGTCCGGCGGCGAACACCGCGTCGAGTGCTCCGGGCCGCAGCGGCAGGGCGCCGGCGTCCGCCAGCAGCAGCGCGCCGCTGGAGCGGCGGCCGTGCCCGACCGCCGCTGCCAGCATCTCCGGCGTGGCGTCGGCCCCCAGCACGCGGCCGGCCGGCCCTACGGCGGCGCGGAGCGCGGGCAGCGCCCTGCCGGTACCGCAGCCCGCGTCCAGCACGGTGGCGCCCGGCCGCAGGCCCATCGCCGCCACGGCCGCGGCGTACGCGGGTCCGTCGTCGGGGAACCTGCTCTCCCAGCCCGCTGCCCGGACACCGAAGAAGGCCCGCGTGCGGGCGAGGTCGTGGCTCATGCCCCCATGCTCCCAGCCGCCTGGCGCCCTCACTCCGAGACGGCGGAATACGCGGTGACCTTGTCGAGGCGCAGCCTTACGACCAGTTCGCCCGGCACGCCGTTGCGCTCCCCGAACTGCCTGCCGCGCGCCTCGCCCATGTAGCGGGTGGCGATCCTGATCGCGCTGTCGAGGAGGTCGCCGGGCTCCTCGCTGACCGCCACGGAGCCGCGTACCAGCACGAATGCGTACGGTTCGCGTTCGTCGTCCACACACAGCGCGGCCCGCCCCTCCCGCAGGAGATTTCGGCCCTTCACCGTCTCCCTGCCGGTGTTGAACACCAGGTCAGGGCCGTCCACCAGGAACCAGACGGGCGCCACGTGCGGACTGCCGTCGGCGTTGACGGTCGACAGCTTCCCGGTGCGCGTCCCCTCGGAGAGGAAGGCACGCCACTCGTCCTCGTTCATTCGATCGGTCATGGGCGCCATCATCCGCCGCGGCGGCCCCTCTCGCGCGCGACTCCCCGGGAAACGGACACTCCTTGCTCCCGGCGGGGCGGTGCGACAGGCTGTCGACGGTGCGCGGGCTCACGCGCACGGCGGGGCGGTGAACGGCTGGACACGAAGGGGCGGGGATGGCGGCCGACAAGGGACTCGACTGGCTTCTCGACGATCTGACCGAGCGCGTCGAGCACATCAGGCACTCGCTGGTGCTCTCGAACGACGGACTGGTCACGGGCGTGAGCTCAGGACTGCCCAGGCAGGACGCGGAGCACCTCGCCGCGGTCGCCTCGGGCCTGCAGAGCCTGGCGCGCGGATCCGGCCGCCACTTCGGCGCCGGGCAGCCGCGCCAGACCATGGTCGAGTTCGACGACGCCCTGCTGTTCGTCACGGCGGCGGGGGACGGGAGCTGCTTGTGCGTCTTCAGCGGAGCCGAGGCGGACGTCGGGCAGATCGCCTACGAGATGACCCTGCTCGTTCACCGCGTCGGTGAGCACCTGGGCCTGACCCCGCGGAACGAGGGAACGACGCTGGGAGGCCTCTGACCTGCCGGGTTCGTGATCCTCAAGAGTTTTCCACAGGGGTCGCGGACCATGTTCCCCCCGCGCTACGGTGATCACCGAGCGTAGTCGCGGCCGGTGGCGGCCGCACTGGACGGGGGAGCACGGGCATGGCCGAGGGCAGGTACACGAAGGAAACCGGCACGGGCGAGTCGGTGGGCGCGGATCGTGCCGCGCGAGAGCTGGGCCTCAAGCGCGGCGAGCTCACGCTCGCGGTGGAGCTGGGGCACGTACGCGCGGCGGACGGCAGCGCGGCCGCGCGGATCAGGGTCCCACGTGGGGAGATCGACCGCTTGCGCGCGGCCGGGGACTTCCCTGACGCGCTGCGTGAGCGGGTACTCACGATGGGCACGGCGCGCGGTGCCGAGCTCATGGGCATCAGCCCGGGCAGGTTCACCCGGCTTGCGAGGGCCGGTCTGCTGACCCCGGTGCGATTCTTCCTGAACCGCTACCGGACGATCGTGTGGCTCTATCTCGCGGAGGAACTGCGGGCGCTGCGAGCCGCGGAACCGCTGCTGCTGCTCGGGCGCCTGCCGGAGCGGCTGCGCACCCTGGCCGACGGCGGCGACCGCCGCGCGTGCAACTGGCGCAGCAGACGCGTCAGCGCCTTGCTGCGGGACGCGGCGGGCCCCTGGGAGCGGGTGGCCGCGGCAGCTGCCGCGCTGGAGCCGGCGGAGCTGGCCCGGCTGCTGCCCGATCCCGGCGAACGGGAGCGGGTCGCGGCCGTGACGCCGGAACTCGCCCACTTCAGGCCGACGTCGGATCGTGCGGCCGAGGTGGTCCGGGCACTGGTGACGGCGGAGGATCCCGACGAAGCGGCCTGGTACGCGGCCAATGCGCGGGCGCTGCTCGCAGAGGCCAGGGAGTCTGAGCCTGCGCCGCGTGCCCGTGCCGTACCCGCGCCGTATCCCCGGGCCGCCCCAGCCGCACCGGAGGGGGCAGAGCCCCCCGTCCCAGCGGCGCTCACCGCGGAAGGCGCCGCTGCGTCGGTCGCCGCCGCCGTCGCGGTGGCGCGCGGCCCCTTGGCGCGCGCCGGCTCCGCCTCGGGTCTGCTCGGGCGGTTGCGCGGCCGGCGGCGCGGGGCTCCATCGCGCCCCGCGGGCACTCGGCGCCCCGGGGCGCCCGCTGGGCCGGGACCGATGCGGCGGAGCTGAGGGGCCGCGAGCGCGGTCCCGGGCGAGCGGAGCCGGTGGCGACACACCGCGTGCGCCGCAGGACCAGGCACAGGGGCCGGGCGGGCCCACAATGTCCCCGGTGCCGTGACCGCGCACACCGACGACCGCAGACGGAAGGAACCGGACTTGCGTATCGACCTCGCAGGAAAGACCGCTCTCGTGACCGGCTCCACCCGGGGGATCGGCGCCGCCATCGCACAGGGCCTGGCCAGGGCAGGCGCCCGGGTCGCCGTGAACGGCCGCACCGACGAGTCCGTGGACAAGGCGCTCGACCGGTTGCGTGACGCCTCGCCGGGCGGCGACTTCGTCGGCGTGCCGGGCGATGTGTCGACGGACGAGGGCGCGCGCGCCGTCCTCGAAGCGCTGCCGCGCACAGACATCCTCTGCAACAACCTCGGCATCTTCGGTGCACAGCCGGCGCTGGAGATCACCGACGACGAGTGGCGGCGCTACTTCGAGGTCAACGTGCTGGCCGCCGTCCGGCTCACCCGCGCCTACCTGCCCGGCATGACCGACCGCGGCTTCGGGCGGGTGCAGTACATCGCCAGCGACTCCGCGATCGCCGTCCCCGCCGAGATGATCCACTACGGGGTCACGAAGACCTCTCTCCTCGCCGTCGCCAGGGGGTTCGCCAAGACGGCTGCGGGCACCGGCGTCACGGTGAACTCCGTGCTGGCCGGGCCGACCCACACCGGCGGCGTCGAGGAGTTCGTCTACCAGCTGGTCGACAGCGAACTGCCCTGGGAGGAGGCGCAGCGTGTCTTCATGCGGGAGCACCGGCCCCAGTCGCTGCTCCAGCGCCTGATCGAGCCGGAGGAGATCGCCAACATGGCCGTCTACCTCGGTTCGCCGCAGGCGTCCGCCACCACGGGCGCGGCGGTCCGGGTGGACGGCGGCTACATCGACTCCATCGTGCCCTGACCCGCGGGGCCCGGCCTCACCGCGCTCGCCGGGCTCAGTCGAGGCGGCGCGTCGAGCTGCGGACGACGAGCTCCGGCTGGAGCACCACCGCGCGGTGCGTGTGATGCTCCGCCTCCAGGCCCGTCTCCTCCATCAGCATCTCGGCCGCCGTACGTCCCATGCGGTCCGCCGGCTGGCGCACCGATGTCAGCGGCACGACGGCGGCCGCTGCGAACTCGATGTCGTCGTAGCCGACGATCGACACGTCGCCCGGCACGTCGACGCCCGCGCCGTACATCGCCTGGAGCACGCCGAGCGCCAGCAGGTCGTTGGCGCAGAAGACGGCCGTGGGCCTGTCCGGCAGGCCGAGCAGCCGCGCGCCCGCGTCGATGCCCGACGCGACGTCCAGCCGCGCCGCCTCGACCTGGCGCAGCGCGTCGTCCGGCAGCCCAGCCTCGCGCAGCGCGGCCAGGGCGCCGGTGCGCCGGTCCCGGCACTGCGCCAGCTGCTTCGGCCCGCTGATGTACGTGACCGAGCGGTGCCCCGCCGCCAGCAGATGCCGCACGGCGAGCGTGCCGCCCGCCACGTCGTCCACGGACACCGAGCAGCCCAGCGCGTGCGACACGGCACGGTCCACGTGCACGTACGGGATCTGCCTGCGGGCGAAGTCCCGCAGGTTGCCGCCCGTCTCGTCGGCGGGTGTCACCAGTACGCCCCGAACGCGCTGTTCCGCGAAGAGCGAGAGGTACTCCGCCTCCTCGGCGGAGCTGCCCGCGCTGTTGCAGAGCATCACCCCGAGCCCGGCCTCCCTGGCCGCGCGCTCGGCGCCCTTGGCGACCGCGACGAAGAACGGGTTGGCCATGTCCAGTACGAGTATCGCCAGGATGCGGCTCGTGCCGACGCGGAGCTGCCGCGCGGTCTCGCTGCGCACGAAGCCCAGCTCGTCGATGACCGCACGTACCCGCACCCGGGTGCGCTCCGCGACCTTGTCGGGGCGGTTGAGCACGTTCGAGACGGTGCCGACGGAGACGCCGGCGAGCCGGGCCACGTCCTTGATCCCCACCGTCTGCGCCACTTCGCCCGCCTTCATTCGCCTCGTCCCGGGGCCCGCGTGCCGCCGAGGATCTGGCGCCGGACCGGGCCCACCATCATATGCGCGACCTCCCCGGGCACGGCGCGGCGGCCGGTGCCCGGGCCACTGCCCGCGGCCGGCCGCCTGCCGTGTACCCGCGCTGTCAGGCGCCCCAGCCGGCCTGGGTGCCGCCGACGCGGTCGGCCACGATCTTCTGCCCGTATCCGGAGGAGCGGTAGGCGGCGACCGGGTCGGCGTCGGCGCCCAGTTCATCACGGACCTCCGCCACGAGCGGGCGCACATCCGTGTTGTACGCGTCCATCAGCACCGCGTTCGCGCCCAGCACGTCGCCCTCCTGCTGCGCCCGCGCCAGAGCGTCCCCGTCCACCAGCAGGGCCTTCGCCGTGGCCTCCTGAACGTTCATCACGGAACGGATGATCGCCGGGATCTTCTCCTCGATGTTGTGGCACTGGTCGAGCATGAACGCGATGCCGGCATCCAGGCCGCCGCCGTGCACCACCTCGTACATAATCCTGAAGAGCTGGAACGGATCGGCGGCCCCGACCATCAGGTCGTCGTCGGCGTAGAAGCGCGAGTTGAAGTCGAAGCCGCCCAGCTTCCCCTCCCGCAGCAGCATCGCCACGATGAACTCGATGTTCGTGCCCGGCGCGTGGTGGCCGGTGTCGACGACGACCTGCGCCTTCGGGCCGAGCCTGAGGCAGTGCGCGTACGCCGTGCCCCAGTCCGGCACGTCCGTCGCGTAGAACGCCGGCTCGAACAGCTTGTACTCGAGCAGCATCCGCTGGTCGTCGCCGAGCCGCTCGTAGACGGCCGAAAGGGCCTCGGCCAGCCTCCCCTGACGCGCGGAGATGTCGTCCTGGCCCGGGTAGTTGGTGCCGTCGGCGAACCACAGCTTGAGGTCGCGTGAGCCGGTGGCGTCCATGATGTCGACGCACTCGAGCAGGTGGCCGAGTGCCTTGCGGCGCACGGCCGCGTCGGGGTGGGCCACCGAACCCAGCTTGTAGTCGTCGTCCTGGAAGACGTTGGAGTTGATGGCGCCGAGGCGCAGCCCGAGATCACCCGCGTAGGCGGCGAGGGTCGCGTAGTCGTCGACGCGGTCCCACGGGATGTGCAGCGCCACCGTGGGCGCCACACCGGTGTGGGCGTGGACCCGGGCGGCGTCGGCCAGTTTCTCCTCGGGCGACCTCGGCACGCCGGGCTGGGCGAAGACCTTGAAGCGTGTCCCCGAATTGCCGAACGCCCACGAGGGCAACTCGATGGCCTGGGACTTCAGCGCGGCCTTCGCCGCGGACACAGCGGACTGACCTGACATCTCTCGGAGCTCCCGTGGTGGGGACCCGCCGCGCGGGCCGTGCCGGCAACGCAGCCTTGATCGAACATGAGGCTGAATCGTTTCATTGCCAGGTCAACGTAGAGGACACCCCTTGGTGAGTCAAGGCTCTTGCCGTACCGTGCCGTTCGCGTCGGATCGTTCCACATCCGGGCGAGCCGGAAAATGTCGAGCAGACCCGTTGACTCCGTCGGCCGAGGGCGTCTAGCTTCCAGGACATCCTTTTGAAACCTTTCACGATGTGCCAAGAGTGAGCCACGCCGAGGAGCCTTCGATGAACCAGCCCGAAACGGGCTCAGCCCCCGTTCTGGCACTGAGGGACGTGAGCAAGTCCTTCGGCGCGGTGCGGGCCTTGCGGGACGTATCCCTCCAGCTGTTCCCCGGCGAGGTGCACGCACTCGCCGGGGAGAACGGCGCGGGCAAGTCCACCCTGATCAAGACGCTCGCCGGCGTGCACCGGCCAGACAGCGGCGTGGTGCTGCTCGACGGACGCCCCGTCACCTTCGCGGGGCCGGCGGACGCGCGCGACGCCGGGATCGCCGTCATCTACCAGGAGCCCACGCTCTTTCCCGACCTGTCGGTCGCCGAGAACATCTTCATGGGCCGCCAGCCGCGGCGCGGGCTGGGCCGCATCGACCGCACGGCCGTCCGCTCGACCACCGAGGACCTGCTGAAGCGGCTGGGCGTGGCGCTCGACCCGGACAGGCCCGCACGCGGCCTGTCCATAGCCGACCAGCAGATCGTGGAGATCGCCAAGGCGCTCTCCTTCGACGCGCGCGTCCTGATCATGGACGAGCCGACCGCCGCGCTGACGGGCAGCGAGACCGCACGCCTCTTCTCCGTCGTGCGGGCACTCGAAGCCGAGGGCGCCGCCGTCCTGTTCATATCGCACAGGCTGGAGGAGATCTTCCGGCTGTGCGCGAGGGTCACCACCCTGCGCGACGGCCGCTTCGTCTCCTCCGAGCCCCTCGAAGGACTCACCGAGGACGACCTGGTGCGGCGGATGGTCGGCCGCGATCTCGGCGAGCTGTACCCCAAGCAGAAGGCGAAGCTGGGCGAGACCGCCCTGACGGTCCGCCGGCTCACCAGGGAGGGCATCTTCCACGACGTCTCCTTCGAGGTGAGGCGTGGCGAGATCGTCGCGCTCGCGGGGCTCGTCGGCGCGGGCCGCAGCGAGGTCGCCCAGGCCGTCTTCGGCGTGGACCGGGCCGACGCGGGCGACGTCGAGGTGGCCGGCAGGAAGCTGCCCAAGGGGTCGCCGACCGCCGCCATGGACGCGGGGCTCGCCCTCGTCCCCGAGGACCGCAGGCAGCGCGGCCTCGTGATGGCGATGTCCATCGAGCGCAACATCGGCCTGACCGGCCTCGGCAAGCTGGGCAGGGGAGGGCTGGTGCGCCGCGCCCTCGAACACGGACGCGCCGCCGACTGGGCCGTGCGGCTCCAGCTCAAGTACAACCGCCTTGCCGACCCGGTCGGCGTGCTGTCGGGCGGCAACCAGCAGAAGGTCGTGCTGGCCAAGTGGCTCGCGACGCTGCCGGCCGTGCTCATCGTGGACGAACCCACCCGCGGTATCGACGTCGGCACCAAGGCCGAGGTGCACCGGCTGCTGTCCTCGCTCGCCGCCGACGGACTCGCCGTCCTGATGATCTCCTCCGACCTGCCCGAGGTGCTCGGCATGGCCGACCGCGTGCTCGTCATGCACGAAGGCCGCCTCACGGCGGAGATACCCCGTGCCGAGGCCACCGAGGAGAGCGTGATGGCTGCGGCGACCGGACGAGAGAGGGCCGCGGCATGACCACCCTGACCGACAAGCCCACCGCGGCCACGGACGAGCCGGGCTCGGCACGCTCCCTCGTCGACACCGTCTTCCGCGCCAGGGAGATCAGCATCGCGGGCGCGCTCGTCCTGCTGATCCTGTGCACCTGGATCGCCAACCCGCGCTTCCTCGACAGCCAGGGCGTCAAGGACCTGCTCCTGAACGCGTCCATCCTGGTGCTGCTCGCGATCGGGCAGTCCGTGGTCGTCGTGACCCGCAACATCGACCTGTCCGTCGGCTCCGTGACGGGCCTGTCGGCCTTCGCCTGCGGCAAGTTCGTCGCCGACACCGAGCACGGCGTGCTGATCACCCTGCTGCTCGGCGTGGCGATCGGCCTCGTCTGCGGCCTCGTCAGCGGAGCACTCGTCAGCTTCGGCAGGGTCCCCGCGCTCGTGGTCACCCTCGGCATGCTCTACATCATCCAGGGCCTCGACTACTGGTGGGCGAGCGGCGACCAGATCAACGCGGCCCAGGTGCCCGAGGCGATCCTGCACCTCGGCAGCGGCAGCGTCCTCGGCGTGCCGTACCTGCCGCTCATCGCCGTGGTCCTGCTCGCGCTCACCACGTACTTCCTGCGCGGCTACCGCTCGGGCCGCGAGCTGTACGCGATCGGCTCCAACCCGGAGGCGGCCAGGCTCGCCGGCATCCCGATGCGCCGCCGCGTCCTCGGCGCCTACCTGTTCTCCGGGGCCGTCGCCGGGTTCGCCGGCGCCCTCTGGCTCGCCCGGTTCGGCACGGTGGTCGCGGACAACGCGCACGGCTACGAGCTGACCGTCGTGAGCGCCGTCGTCGTGGGCGGCGTCGCCATCACCGGCGGCACCGGCACCGCGTGGGGCGCGGCACTGGGAGCCCTGCTGGTGACCACCATCGGCAGCGCCCTGGTGGTGCTGAGGGTCAGCTCGTTCTGGCAGGGCGCCATCACCGGAGCGCTGCTGCTCGCGGCCATCAGCGCCGACCGGATCGTCAACCTGCGGATGACAGCCGCACTGAGGAAGAGGAGCGCCCGCCATGGCCATGGCGCCTGACACCCGCAGCCCCGCGCCCGGCGCGGCCGGGAAGGCGGAGCCCCCGCTCACGGCCGGCCTGCGCGCGAAGTCCCTGGCCCTGCGCTGGGACACGGCGGTCGTCGCCCTGCTGATCGCGGTCTTCCTCGTCGGCCTCGGCACCACGGACGGCTTCAGCGGCAGCGGCAACCTCGCCTTCGCGTTCAACGACATATCCGAGGTCGCCCTGATCGCACTGCCCATGACCCTGCTGGTTGTGGCCGGCGAGATCGACCTGTCCGTCGGCTCCATGCTCGGCTTCAGCAGCGCCCTCGCCGGCGCCCTGTGGAACGCCGGCTGGGCCTTCGAGACGATCGTGCCCGTCGTCCTCGTCGTCGGGATACTCGGCGGCCTGCTCAACGGCTGGCTCGTCACCCGCGTGGGACTGCCCTCGCTGGCGGTGACCATCGGCACCCTCGCCCTCTACCGCGGTCTCGCCTCCGTCGTCCTCGGCAGCGACGCGATCACCGACTTCCCGTCGAAGTACGCCGACTGGACGGCCAACACCACGACCGTCCCCGGCACGTTCCTGACCTATCCGATCGTGCTGTTCATCGTGCTCGCGATCGTGACGGCCTTCGTCCTGCACTCCACCTCCTTCGGCCGCGCCCTGTTCGCGATCGGCTCCCAGGAGGACGCCGCCTTCTTCGCGGGCATCAGGGTCAAGCGGTACAAGCTGCTGCTCTTCGTGCTCACCGGCCTGCTGTCCGCCTTCGCGGGCATCGTCTTCACCCTGCGCTACGGGAGCGCGCGTGCGGACAACGGCACCGGCTACGAGCTGCTGGTCATCAGCGCGATCCTGCTCGGCGGCATCGACTTCGACGGCGGCAAGGGAACGCTCGCCGGGGCCGTCGCCGGCATCCTCCTCATCGGGGTCCTGCGCAACCTGCTCACGCTCAACGACGTGCCGGGCGAGGTGCAGACCGTCGTGACGGGCCTGCTGCTCGTCGCCTCCGTCCTCACCCCGCGGATCATCGGCGCCGTCACCGAACGGCGGCAACGGCGAGCGGCGTCGGCCGCTGCCCCCACCACCTGACAACCCACCGCCACCCCGCCGTGGGCCGGTGCCGCCCGGCCTGCCCCGGCACGGCCCGCACATCCTCAGCAGCGACCTCCTGAAAGGCCACGACCCCATGACGATCCGTACCGCCGCCCGCGGGCGCACAGCAGCCTCAGCCGCCGCCGTCTGCGCCCTGGCCGTCGCGCTCACCGCCTGCTCGGGCACCACCAAGAACGACGCCAAGAACGACGGGGGCGGCGCCGCCGCGAGCTCCGCGAAGGCCGACCCGAACGCTCCGCTGAAGAAGAACCTCAAGATGGCGTTCCTGCCCAAGCAGATCAACAACCCCTACGAGAAGATCGTCGACGACGCGGGCATCGCGGCGGCCAAGTCCTTCCACGGCACGGCCAAGGAGGTCGGCCCGTCCGACGCCAGCGCCTCCTCCCAGGTGTCGTACATCAACACACTGATCCAGCAGCAGCAGGACGCGATCCTCGTCGCGGCGAACGACCCCAACGCGGTGTGCGGCCCCCTCAAGCAGGCCATGAAGCAGGGCATCAAGGTCGTCTCCTACGACTCCGACACCGCCAAGGACTGCCGCCAGATCTTCATCAACCAGGCCAGCTCCGAGGACATCGGGCGCAGCCTCGTCCAGCACATCGGGAAGCAGATCGGCTACAAGGGCAAGATCGCGATCCTCTCCGCGACACAGAACGCGACCAACCAGAACACCTGGATCGACTTCATGAAGCAGGAGCTGAAAGACCCCAAGTACAAGAACATGAAGCTGGTCAAGGTGGCCTACGGCGACGACGACGACCAGAAGTCGTTCCAGCAGACCCAGGGCCTCCTCCAGGCGTACCCCGACCTCAAGGGCATCATCTCGCCCACCACCGTCGGCATCGCCGCCGCGGCGCGCTACCTCGACGACTCCTCGTACAAGGGCAAGGTCGTGCTCAACGGCCTCGGCACACCCAACCAGATGCGCAAGTACGTCAAGGACGGCACCGTCGAGCAGTTCTCGCTGTGGAACCCGGAGAACCTCGGCTACCTCGGCGCCTACGCGGCCGCCGCCCTGGCGTCCGGCCAGATCACCGGCGCGCAGGGAGACACCTTCAGCGCGGGCAAGCTCGGCAAGTTCACCGTCGGCAAGGACGGCGAGGTCATCCTCGGCAAGCCGACCGTCTTCGACAAGACCAACATCGACCAGTTCCACTTCTGAGCCGGGAGGCGGCACCGTGCAGCGCGTCTGCTTCCTGCTGAAGGTACGCGAGGACAGGGCGGCGGAGTACCGCGCGCGCCACGCCGAGGTGTGGCCGGAGATGCTCCAGGCCCTGACCGCGTCCGGCTGGCACAATTACTCGCTGTTCCTGCGCGAGGACGGACTGCTCGTCGGATACCTCGAGACCGAGGACTTCGAGGCGGCCCGCGAGGCCATGGGCCGCACCGGGGTCAACGCACGCTGGCAGTCCGGCATGGCCCCGTTCTTCGAACAACCCGAAGGGCGGGCCGCCGCGGCGGGGCCGGCGCCCGACGAGGCGATGGTCCCGCTCACCGAGATATTCCACCTCGCCTGACCGACGGCGGCGTGTCACGACCGAGGCGCGCGACACGCCGCCCACCGCCCGTACCCACCCGATGGAGGCGCCATGAACCACCGCACCCCCGCCGTCGCCCGCAAGCCCCGGATCGGGCTCGTCGCAGGAGGGCTCGGCGCCTACTGGCCGCAGTTCCCCGACCTGCTCCCGCAGCTCGAACGGTCCGCCGCACGGGTCGTCGAGCGGATGCGGGCCTTCGACGCGGAGATCGTCGACACCGGCTTCATCTCCGACGCCCAGCAGGGCGCCGAGGCCGCGGCGAAGCTGCGCGCCGCCGACTGCGACCTCATCGTCGGCTTCCTGACGACCTACATGACGGCGAGCATGCTCGTGCCCGTCGCCCGGCGCAGCGGCGCGCCCGTCCTGCTGATCAACCTCCAGCCGACCCCGTCCATGGACCACGCCACGTTCGACACCGGACAGTGGCTCGCCTACTGCGGCGCCTGCCCGCTGCCGGAGATGGCGAACGCCTTCGAACGCGTCGGCGTGGAGTTCAGGTCCGTCTCCGGGCATCTGGAGGACGAGCGCGCCTGGGAGCGCATCGGACGGTGGATCAGGGCCGCCGGCGTGCGCTCCGTCCTCGGCAACGGCAGGCACGGGCTGATGGGGCACCTGTACCCGGGCATGTACGACGTCTCGACCGACCTCACCATGGTGACCGGCAACCTCGGCGGCCACATGGAGGTCCTGGAGTTCGACGACCTCAGGGTGAGGGTGGAGAAGGTCTCCGACGACGAGGTCGAGGCCAAGCTGGCCGAGACCCGCGACGTCTTCGACCTCGACGGCTCCGTCGTGGAGGAAGACCTGCGCTGGGCCGCGCGGGTGTCCGTCGGCCTCGACGCGCTCGTCGCCGACTTCGACCTGGACTCACTCGCCTACTACCACCGCGGACTCGACGGCGAGACCCACGAGCGGCTCGGCGCCGGCATGATCCTCGGCGCCTCCCTGCTGACCGCGCGCTCCGTGCCCACCTGCGGCGAGTACGAGCTGCGCACCTCGCTCGCCATGCTCATCGCCGACCGGCTCGGCGCGGGCGGCTCCTTCACCGAACTCCAGGCACTCGACTTCACCGCGGGCGTCGTCGAGATGGGTCACGACGGGCCCGGCCACCTCGCCATCAGCGAGCGCAAGCCCCTGCTGCGCGGCCTCGGCGTCTACCACGGCAAGCGCGGCTGGGGCGTGTCCGTCGAGTTCGACGTACGGCACGGACCCGTCACGCTCGTCGGCCTCGGGCAGGGCCGCGACGGCTCGTACCGCCTCGTCGCCGCCGAGGGCGAGGTGGTCGGCGGCCCGCTGCTGGAGATCGGCAACACCACCTCCAGGGTGGACTTCGGCTGCGACCCGGGCGAGTGGACGGACGCCTGGAGTGCGAGCGGCGTGGGCCACCACTGGGCACTCGCCACCGGCCGCCTCCTGCCCGACCTGCGCGCAGTCGCCGGCCTGACGGGGATCGACCTCGTGGAGGTCTCCGTCTGATGGGCCGTACCCGGCCGGCGGGGATCAAGGACGTGGCGGACGCGGCCGGAGTCTCGGTGGGCACCGTGTCCAACGTGATCAACCGTCCGGAATCCGTCACCGACGCCACCCGCCGCCGGGTGCTCAACGCCATCACCCGGCTCGGCTACGTCCGCAGCGAGTCCGCGCGCCAGCTGCGCGCCGGCAGCAGCCGCATGCTGGGCCTGCTCGTGCTCGACATGGCCAACCCGTTCTTCGTCGCGGTCGCCGCGGGCGCGGAGCGCTCGGCGCGCGACGCCGGGCTCGGCGTGATGGTCTGCGACAGCGCGGAGAACACCGAGGAGGAGGCCGCGTACCTCACCATCTTCTCCGAGCAGCGGGTGCGCGGCGTGCTCGTCTCGCCCGCCGACACCACCGGGCGGAGCCTCGACGTCCTGCGCCGCCACGGGATCCCGTTCGTCTCCGTCGACCGGGTCGTGCCGAGCGAGAACGGCTGCTCAGTGGCGGTCGACGACGTGACGGGCGGCGAGCTCGCGGTGCGCCACCTGCTCCAGGCCGGCCACCGCCGCCTCGCGTACGTCAGCGGCCCGATGCACCTGGCCCAGTGCCAGGAGCGCCGCGACGGGGCGCTCGCCGCGCTCGCGGCCGCCGGACTGCCCCACACCGCCCTGCGCCACATCGAGGCCGCGCGCCTCGACGTCGCCTCCGGCAGGGACGCGGGCGCCCGGCTGCTCGGCGCCCAGCCGCGGCCCACCGCGGTCTTCTGCGCCAACGACCTGCTGGCACTCGGAGTGCTCCAGGCGCTGTACGACGCCGGCGTGCGCGTCCCCGAGGACACTGCGCTCGTCGGCTACGACGACATAGAGTTCGCGGCGGCCGCCGCCGTGCCACTGACCTCCGTACGCCAGCCCGCCGACCGGCTCGGCGCCCTCGCGGCCGGCCTGCTCATCGAGGAGACAGGGGAGCGTGCGGCGGCCCACCGCCACCGGCGCATCGTGCTGGAACCCGAACTCGTGGTCCGCGCCTCCTCGCTGCCCCACCGCCGCCGTCCCTGACACCGGAAATCCCACCGCATCCGGATAACCGTTGCGCCGTCACCTCGTTGTGCGGGGTGGGACGGCGACCCCTCGTCCCACCCCGTACGACGAGCGGAGGAGCCCATGACGGGTGCCACGACGGGTGCCGCGGCAGGCGGCGGACGGACCAGGCGCGCACTCCTGCGCACCCTGTACGGCCTCGGTGCGCTGGGCGGCACGGCCGCGGCCCTCGCCCCCCTCGTGCACGCCGACGGCGCGGCACGCACCGGCACCGTGGATCCGCCGGCCCCAGGAGCCCCGCCGTACCGGCAGGCGGTCGAGGAGACCTACCGGGGCCGCCACATCAGCATCAGGCCTTCCACCGGCGTGGCCACAACCGGGACCGCCGCGTACCGGCCGGGTGTGCACCCCGACGTCCCGGCGGACGACGTCCTCGTCGACGGCAGGCCCCTGAAGCTCATGCGGCGGGCCGACGGCGGCTGGATGAGCGTGGTCAACCACTACGAGTCGTTCCCGACGCCGCTCGCCGCCGCCCGCGCCGCCGTCGACGACCTGCACGGCGCCCGGCTGTCACTCGACGGCCCGATGCTCCACCACGCCTGACCGAACCGGGGAGGACCACCACCGCCATGTACACGAGGAAGAACCAGCGGGACCTCACGAGCGCGGAGAAGAAGAGCTTCGTCAACGCGGTGCTCGAACTGAAGAGGCGCGGCCACTACGACGAGTTCGTCCGCACCCACGTCGAGTTCTACACGCCGGACGGCGAGAGCGGGCTGCGCTCCGGACACATGGCTCCCACCTTCCTCCCCTGGCACCGCAGGTTCCTGCTGGAGTTCGAGGGGGCTCTGCGCTCCATCGACCCCGGGGTGAGCCTGCCGTACTGGGACTGGACCAAGGACAACACACCGGCCGCCGCACTGTGGGGCGACGACTTCCTCGGCGGCACGGGACGCTCCCAGGACCAGCAGGTCATGACGGGTCCCTTCGCCTACAGGTCCGGCAACTGGACCGTACGCGACAACGTCACCGACGACCGCTTCCTCACCCGCAACCTCGGCCGGCCGGGGCACGACCCCATCGTGCTGCCCACCGCGGCGGAGCTGGAGTCGGCGATGAAGCGGCCCGTCTACGACGTGGCGCCCTGGGACTCGACGCCCACGAAGGGTTTCCGCAACGGCCTGGAGGGGTGGGTGAAGCCCGGCGTCGACCAGCCGTGGCGCAACCACAACCGGGTGCACCGCTGGGTCGGCGGCGACATGCTGGGTGCCGCGTCCCCCAACGACCCGGTGTTCTGGCTGCACCACGCGTTCGTGGACCTGCTGTGGGACCGCTGGCAGGCCAGGCATCCGAAGGCGGGTTACCTGCCGGCGAAGAAACTGCCGGCGGGGGACCCGCAGAGCGGACGCGTCATCAGTCTCCACGAGCCGATGCCGCCGTGGAACGTGACGCCCTCGGCGATGCTCGGCCACGCGGAGACCTACCGGTACGCCTGAGCCGCCACCGGCCGGTACCGCCCCGCACAGCGGTCCCCGCCGCGCGCACTCGAACGGCCCCTCGCGTGGGAACGCGTGGGGCCGCCCGAGAAGGGGTGCGGCGACGGACGCCCGTCAGGGCCCCGCCGCCAGGCGCGGGCGCGCGGCCCGCGGAAGGGGATCAGCCGCCGTAGCCGCCCTGGCCGCCGCCGTCGTGGTGGCCGTGGTGGTGGCCGTGGCCGTGGCCGTCGACGTTGACACAGGTGTTGCCGAAGGCCGGGTTCAGCAGGCCGATGACGTTGACCGTGTTGCCGCACAGGTTCACCGGCACGTGGACGGGCACCTGCAGGACGTTGCCGGACAGGACGCCCGGCGAGTGGACGGCGGCGGCACCAGCACCGGCGTCGGCGGCGGCCATTCCGGCACCGCCGGCCAGCACGGCACCGGCGCCGGCCAGCACCGCGGTTGCCTTCGTGATACGCGACATCAAGAATCTCCTTGAACGTTTGCTGCACAGCCGCACGATGTACGGCCTCACGCACGTTCAACGCCGGGACCCGGGCCGGGTAACGGCGATTGCCGCAGATCGCCGTCGAATGGGTGCACCCCGGGGGTCATGCCAGCAGTCCGAGACCACCCACCAGCCTGTCCACGGCGTTGCGCGGCCCGACGAGTGCCACGCCCAGGTACGCCATCTCGTCGCGCTTCGTGCCACCCATCAGTTCGATGAACTCCGCGTACACGCGCGACGCCTGTGCGTGTCCCGGCATGTCGACGACGAGCATCCGGTCCTTGCCCGCCGCCTTGTCCCTGATGACCCGCAGCCGTTCCGCCCCGGTGGCCAGCACGCTGCATCCCGCCCACGGCAGACCCGTGTGGGCCACGCCCGAGGCGTCCTCGGTGTCGGGACCGAGCAGGCGCGGCAGCGCCCTGCCCACGGCGGCGGCCATGCAGGCGGCGGCGTTCGCCGCACGCCCGGGCGGCAGGGTCTCGTCGACGACGATCACCCACTTCAGCCGCGCTTTGCGGGTCGATTCGTGCAGCGTGATGTCGGCATCGGTGAGCTCGGGCAGAGGCATGGGACTCCTCGGTACGTCATTGCGTCGGCATTCTGACGAGTAAGCTAGCCAGACATCCTGCAACCGTCACTCAGTGCCGAATCTAATGCGTCGATAGCGAGGATCCATGAAATTTGATGCGGTGGATCGGGCTCTGCTGCGCGAGTTGCAGAACGACGCACGGCAGACCAACCGCGACCTCGCCGCCAAGACCGGCGTCTCGCCCTCCACCTCCCTGGAGAGGGTGCGGCTGCTGCGCGAGCGCGGCGCCATCACCGGCTATCACGCGGCCGTCGACCTCGACGCCATGGGAAGGCCGGTGCAGGCCCTGATCTCCGTGCGGATCAGGCCGCCGGCCAGACCCGTCATCGAGGGGTTCAGGAACTGGGCCGCCGGCCTGCCGGAGGTCATCGGCCTCTTCGTCACCTCCGGCACCCACGACTTCCTGCTGCACGTGGCCGTGCCCGACGTGAACGGCGTCTACGCGTTCGTCATCGACCGGCTCACCGAGCGGCGCGAGGTCGCCGACGTCCAGACGGCGATGGTGTATGAGCACGTCACGCCCGGCCGGATCGACCCCGCCACCGGCCACGGCGAGGAGCCGCACGCCGGAGGATGAGCCGGCCGGCGCGACCGGTGCGGGACCCGCGTCCGGGCGCTGCGGCTCCGCCGGGGAGTGCTCGGGGCCGAACGGTGAGAAAGTGGCAGCATGGCCGATGGGGGACCCTCCGGCGGTGCCGTGCCGGACATGCAGATCCCGCCCGTCCATCCGGTCCGGTCGCGGGCGGGCGGACGCATGGGCAGTTTCGACTGGGACCTGCGCGCCGGCCTGCTCGACCTCGACCCCTCGGCGCTCGCCGTGCTCGGCCTGAGGCCGGAGGAGTACGACGGCAGGGCCGCCAGCGCCACCCGCCTGATCCCGCCGGACGAGGCCGCGCGCCTGCGTGGGCGGGCGCGCCAGGTGCTGAAACAGGGGCTGGACGGCTTCGGCGCCTACTACAGGACCAGGGGGCAGGACGGGGTGCTGCGCACGCTGCACTCCCAGGCGCAGATTCGTTTCGACGACAAGGGCAGGCCGGCCCGTATCGTCGGCGTCGTCCGGGCGGCGGACACGGTGGCCGAACGGGCGACCATAGGCCGCGACCGTGCGGGCGTCACCGAACGGCTGACCTCGCTGATGGAACGGGCGGTCTCCGTCGACGACGTCATCGCCGCGCTCAACGACGCGGAAGTGCTGGGCAGCCTGGGTGCCATGGGCGTGATGCTCGGCATGGTGGGCGGCGGCAGGATGCACCTCGCCGTCCACCCAGGACTCGGCCTCATCCTGCCCGTCCAGGAGCGCTCGCGCCTGGACGAGCCCCTGCCGATGGCGGACACCGTCGCGACGGGCACGCCGCGGTTCCTCGGAGAGCCCGGCGAGTACCGCAGGCGGTACCCCAGCATGTGGCCGGGCGCCGACCCCTTCCCGGTGGGCGCAGGCGCCTACCTTCCGCTCGTAGTCGAGTCCCGGTGCATCGGCGTGCTCGGCGTGCTCTTCCCGGAGCCGCACGTCTTCCCGCAGGAGGAGCGCGACCTGCTGCTCGCGCTCGTCGGCGGCATCGCCCAGAGCCTGCAGCGAGCCATGCTGCACGGGCAGGAGCACGACTTGGCGGAGAGCCTCCAGCGGGCGATGCTGCCGCGCGTCATCCCGACCGTGCCGGGCGCGACGGTCGCCGTGCGCTACCGGTCGGCACGGCTCGGCAGGAACGTCGGCGGCGACTGGTACGACGTGATAGAGCTGCCCGGCGGGGTGGGCGTGACGGTCGGCGACGTCCAGGGCCACGACACCGAGGCGGCAGCCGTGATGGGGCAGCTGCGCATGGCGCTGTCCGCGTACGTGGCCGAGGGGCACCCGCCGGCCACGGCGCTCGCCCGTACGTCGACCTTCCTGCGCGAACTGGACACGGATCGCTTCGCGACCTGCACCTATGTCAAGTGCGACCTGGCTTCCGGCGAGTTGCGCATCGTCCGGGCCGGCCACCTGGACGTCCTCGTGCGGCGCCGCGGCGGCGCGTGCCGGTGGATCGAATCGGCCGGGGGGCTGCCGCTCGGACTCTCCGCCGAGTTCTCAGGCTCCGGCGCCATCTACCACCCCGTGACGCGAGCGGTGCTCGGCCCGGGCGAGACCATGCTGCTGTGCACGGACGGCCTGGTGGAGCTGCCGGGGACCGACCTCGGCAACCGGATGGACGCGCTGAGCGAGGCGATGGCCGCCGGGCCCGCCGATGTCGAGCCGCTCGCCGACCACCTCCTCGACATGGCAGCTGCCCAGAAGGGCGGGGACGACATGGCCCTGCTCCTGCTGCGCCGCGACGCCTGAGCGGGCGAAGCCCGCGCCCACCCGTCCTTCCACCTGACGCGCGCCGGGTGACGCGTCGTCACGATGGGGCGGTACGCGGCCGGTACGGTCGAGGCGCGGCACGGTCTGTTCTTCGCGATGTTCCCCCGCGTCCCTGGATCATTGGCGTGTACACGGCGATGCTGGCGTCTTGACCCCGCCCGTCCACGGGCGACCCGCGAATCCTCAGGAGAACGTGTGGGACCACGTATCGCCGGCCGGTCGGCCGTGCTGTTCGCCACCGTGACCGCGCTGACCGCACTCACCGCGGGGGCCGCCGCACCGGCTCTCGCCGACGGGGGCGTCGACCCCCGTCCTCGTACGACCGCCGAGATGCTGCGGCCCGTCGCGCCACCGCCCGCCACCGCGGGGAGACCCGACGCGGTGGCGGGCGCCGGTGCGGGCAGACCCTCGGGTGCGGGCAGACCCTCGGCCGGACCCGACGGCATCGAGACCGCCCGCAGGTCGCGCCCCGTCGCGCCGGGCGTACGGCTCACCTCCTTCGACCGGCTCGAGGCCGACAAGTGGCTGCGCGTCGACGCGCTGAACGTCGACCTCGACGGGACGGGAACGCGCAGCGACTACCTCTCCTCAGGCACGGTCTCCGGACGTGACACGGTGTCGGACATGGCGGCGCGCCACGATCCAGGTCCTGGCCGCCGCACCGTCGCCGCCATCAACGCCGACTTCTTCGACATCAACGAGACCGGAGCCCCCGAGGGCGAGGGCATCAAGGACGGCGCCGTGGTGCAGTCGCCCAGTGCCGGTCCCTCCGAGGCCCTCGGCTTCGGGCCCGGCAGCGCGGGCCGCGTCCTCCAGCTCTACTTCGACGGCACGCTGACCCTCCCCTCGGGGAAGACACCGCTCGCGACGTACAACGCGGCCGACATCCCCGCCGACTCCATCGGCGTCTACACGCCCGCCTGGGGCACGGCCGACCGCGCCCTGACCGTGAACGCCGCAAACGGCCCGGTGGCGGAGGCGACCGTACGCGACGGCAGGGTCGTCTCCGTCGCGGACGAACCCGGCAGCGGCCGCATCCCCGACGGCACGAAGGAACTGGTCGGCCGCGGTAGCGGCGCCACCGCCCTCGACACGCTCAGGCCCGGGGACCCGGTGTCGCTCTCGTACCGGCCGCGCACCGACTCGGGACCCGTGCCACGGACCGCGGTCTCCGGACGCGAGCCGCTCGTCGTGGACGGCGTCGCCCAGAACCACGACGGCGAGGGCAACAACACCGCGGCACCGCGCACGGCCGTCGGGTTCTCACGTGACGGCAGCCGTATGCAGGTCGTCACCGTCGACGGCCGCCAGGCCGACAGCGCGGGAATCACCCTCACCGAGCTCGGCACACTCATGAAGAAGGCCGGCTCGTACAGTGCGCTCAACCTGGACGGCGGCGGCTCCTCGACGCTCGTGACCCGCACGCCCGGCAGCGACGCCCTGCACGTCGACAACAGCCCGTCGGACGGCAGCGAGCGCGCGGTCGCCAACGCCCTCGCGCTGACCGCACCCGACGGCAGCGGGCGCCTGAAGGGCTTCTGGGTCACCACCCGCACGCCCGCCGCGGACGCGCCGACCGCCGACCCGGTCGCCGGCGGCCACCCGGAACGCGTCTTCCCCGGCCTCACCAGGCAGCTGACCGCCGCCGGGTACGACGAGACCTACGGCCCCGCCGCCGGCACGCCCCACTGGCGCACGGACGACAGGTCCGTCGGCCGCGTGGACCGGAACGGGCTGTTCACCGCAGTCTCCGGTGGCACGACGCGCGTGCGCGCCGCGCACGGCCCCGCGAGCGGCGCCACGACGCTCCAGGTGCTCGACCGGCTCACCACGCTCGAACCGACGACGCGCCGTGTCGGGCTCGCCGACGCCTCCGCCACCGGCACGTTCGGCCTCGTCGGCCTCGACGCCCATGGCGACAGCGCACCGATCGCACCGCGGGACGTGACGCTCGGCTACGACCACGCCCGCTTCACCGTCACCGGTGACGGCAAGGGCTCCTTCACCGTCACGGCACGCCCGGGCGCCGGCGGTGGCCGGATCACCGCGAGCGCCGGCGGTGTGCGAACGGTGCTCGCCGTCAGCGTCGGCCTCGAGCAGCGGCAGGTGGCGTCCTTCGACGACGCGGCGTCCTGGACGTTCAGCCAGGCGCGCGCGAGCGGCTCCGTCGCCGCCGCACCGGACGGGCACACCGGTACGGCACTCGCCATGAGCTACGACTTCACCGGATCAACGGCGACGCGCGCCGCGTACGCCGACCCGCCGGCACCGATCCCGGTGCCGGGCGAGCCGCAGTCCTTCACCCTCTGGATCAAGGGCGACGGGCACGGGGCCTGGCCCACCCTGCACCTCAAGGACGCCGCGGGCACCGACCAGTTGCTGCGCGGTCCGTTCATCACCTGGACCGGCTGGAAGCAGGTGACCTTCACCGTCCCCACGGGCGTGGCGATGCCCGTCAGCGTGTACCGCTTCTACCTCGCGGAGACCGACGCGACGAAGTCGTACACCGGATCGGTGGAGATCGACGACCTCGCCGCGCAGGTGCCGCCGGCCGTCGCCCTGCCCGCGGCGCCGCCCCGCACCGACCCGTTGATCAGCACCGCGGCGGACACGCGGGGGAGGGACTGGCGGTTCGCGGTGATGTCGGACGCCCAGTTCGTGGCGGCCGCGCCCGACAGCGACATCGTCACGCAGGCCCGGCGCACCCTGCGCGAGATCAGGGCCGCGAGACCCGACTTCGTCGTCATCGACGGCGACCTGGTGGACGAGGGGTCACCCGCCGACCTGGCGTTCGCGCACCGGGTGCTCGACGAGGAACTGGGCGACGCGGTCCCCTGGTACTACGTGCCGGGCAACCACGAGGTGATGGGCGGTTCGATCGCCGACTTCACGGCCGAGTTCGGCCCGGCACACCGGGTGTTCGACCACAAGGGCACACGCTTCATCACACTGGACACGTCGAGCCTGACCCTGCGGGGCGGCGGCATCGGCCAGATCGAGCAGCTCCGGGAGCAGCTTGACGAGGCGGCGGCGGACGACCGGGTCGGCTCCGTGATGGTGATCGAGCACGTACCGCCGCGCGACCCGACGCCGCAGAAGGGCAGCCGACTCGCCGACCGCAAGGAGGCGGCGATGCTCGAAGAGTGGCTCGCGGACTTCCAGCACCGCACGGGCAAGGGCGCAGCCTTCGTCGGCGGTCATGTCGGGGTGTTCGACGCCTCGCACGTCGACGGCGTCCCCTACCTGATCAACGGCAACTCGGGCAAGGCCCCAGCGGCGCCCGCCGATCAGGGCGGATTCACCGGCTGGTCGCTGGTGGGAGTCGACCACGTCGCGCCTTCCGCGCGGCGTGCGGCGCGGAAGGCGCCGTGGCGCGGCGGACCCGACTGGCTCTCGGTGCAGACCCGGCCGCGCACGGACGCGCTGACACTCTCGGCGCCCTCGTCGCTCCCGGTGGGCGGCGAGGCACGGGTGACGGCCACCGTGTCGCAGGGCACACTCACGGTGCCGGTGGCGTTCCCGGTGAGCGCTGACTGGCGGGTCACGGGGCCGGCGGCGTACGACCCGGCACGCTCCACGCTGACGGCGCGCGGCAGGCCCGGCGCGGTCCGGCTCTCCGTGACCGTGGGCGGCGTGACGCGTGAGGCGGTGATCCACGTGACGCGCCGGTAGGGCAACGGGGCGGCCGGCGGGGTACGCACCGTTCGGGGCCGGCCGGCCGCACCGTCCACAGGCCCGGCCGCTCGTCAGGCCGCGATGCCGGTGGACCGCCCCAGGTACGTCAGCGGGCCGGGGTCCGGCACGTCGAGTTCGCGGAACCCCAGCCGGTCGTAGAACGCGCGTGCGGCCGTGTTCGCGGTCACCATCGACAGGTGCACCGCCCCGACGCCCCGCGCGTGCAGCGCGGCGAGGAACGTGTGCATCAGCGCCCGCCCGTGCCCCTTGCGCTGCCAGCCGGGCAACAGGTCGATGTGCAGGTGCGCCGGATGGTCCGCGAGCTCGGGGACCACCATGCGCTCCGGCGTGTGGAGCAGGAGGGCCATCTCCTCGCCGGGTGTGACGGGTGGTGCGGACGGTGAGGGGTAGCGCTCAGCGACCCGCGGCAGCCACCGTTCGCGGAAGGCGCGGACGAACCCGGCCGTGTCGCCCGTCCCGAGTACGTAGCCGACGGCCCGGCCGGTCCCGTCGTCGAGTACGAAGGCCAGGCCGGGTTCCAACTCGGCGTACGGTTCGGCGAAGATCGCGGGCAGCACGCCGGGGTCCTGGTACAGGTGCCGGGCGTCCCCGCCCTCGTGTGCGGTGCGCACGCAGATGTCGGCGAGCGCGTCACGGTCTCCGGGACGGTACGGGCGGACGGCGGCGGATGCGGAAGACGGCATGGGCGCATTCTGGCGGCTGTGAGAGCGCTCTCACAAGCATGTGTCATGTCTCCCGCAGCGCCGGTCTCGTCTTCCCGCCGCCTAGCCGCGGGGCGGAATGGCCGCCGTGTCGAGGAAGAACGCGTCGATGTCCTGTACGGAGCGCATGAACTCGTCCAGGTTCATCGGCTTCGTCACGTAGGCGTTCGCGTGCTGGCGGTAAGCGTCCTCGATGTCGTCGGGAGCAGACGACGTGGTCAGCACCACGACCGGGATGGAGCCCAGATCGCTGTCGTCCTTCAGCACGGCGAGCAGCTCGCGCCCGTTCATACGGGGCATGTTGAGGTCGAGCACGATCAGGTCGGGGCGGTCCTTCGAGGGATCGCGCAGGTGCTCGAGCGCGGCGACGCCGTCCGTCACGTGCGCGATGTCGCGGGCCGTGCTGCGTTCGACCAGCGCGTCCTCGATCAGCAGCGCGTCCGCGGGGTCGTCCTCCACCAGCAGGAGGCTGTACGTACGGTCGTCGCTGAGAGTGTTCACGGCGGTCTGCTCCTGCGCTGGAAAGTGGGGGAGGCACGAGGGCAGCCGTGCGCGGTCCTGAACCCACAGCCTATGCCGTGCCGACCCGCACGCCAACAGCCTCCGCCGCCCGACCGGGTGGGCAGGGGACACGGGGCGTCCGCTCCGCGCCGACCCGGCACTCCGGCGCGAGGATGGGACAGGGGCGGCGACGCGGAGGAGACATGCCGATGAGAACGACCGGCGACATGCGGTGGCAGCCGGGCGCGGTGAGTGTCGAACGCCTCGACGCCGTCGCCTACGCGATCCCCACCGGCGACGGCCCCGGTGCGGAGGGACACGGGAAGGCGACGACGGTGATCGTCGTCGAGGCGTCGGCCGGGAAGGCCACCGGGATCGGCTGGACCTACGGGCCCGCCGCCGCGGCCCGCGTGGTCACCGGCCTGCTGGCTCCCGCAGTGACCGGGCGGTGCGTCAACGACGTGCCCGCGGCCCATCTGGCCATGGGCCGCGCCCTCCGGGAGGCCGGCGGTGGCGGTCTCGCGGCCGGGGCGCTCTCCGCTGCCGATATCGCCCTGTGGGATCTGAAGGCTCGCGTGGCGGGCCTGCCGCTCACCGCTCTGCTCGGCGCGGCGGTGCCCGGCGTTCCGGTCTACGGCAGCGGCGGCCCCGTGCACCAGGGCCAGGCCGGTATGGAACGGGAACTGCGCGGCTGGGTCGAGGAGCGGTCCATCCCGCGCGTCAAGATCGAGATCGGTGAGAGTGCGGGCCGGGCGCCGCAGCGCGACCTCGACCGTGTCCACGTGGCACGCGAGGTCATCGGGCCCGTGCCGGAGCTGTACGTCGACGCCGGAGGGGGCTACAGCGTCAAACAGGCCGTGAGGATCGCGGAGGCGTTCGCCGACGACGGTGTCAGCTGGTTCGAGCAACCGGTACCGGCAGCCCACCCGATGGCGCTGCGGCAGGTCAGGGATGCCGTCACCGCCGAGGTCACCGCGGGCGGGGACGGCCGCGACCTGGCCTGCCTCGCGCGCATGGCACAGGCCGGCGCCGTCGACTGCCTCCAGGCAGACGTGACACGATGCGGCGGCATCACGGTCTGGCTGCGGGCGGCCGCCGTCGCGGAGGCCCACGGCCTGGAGATCTCCGGACGCGGTGCGCCGCACGCCCACGCGCACGCCGCCGCGTCCGTGCCGAACCTGCGCCACGTGGAGTGGCGCCGCGACCACGTCGTCGCGGAGACGGCCCTCTTCGACGGCGTGCTCGACCCGCAGGGTGGCACGCTGGATCCCGCCGCCTCGGGCGAGCCGGGTCTCGGACTCGCCCTCAGGCGCGAGCACGTACGCCGCTGCCGCGTGGCATGACACACCCGCACGGAGTCCCGCCGGCGGCGCGCGGCGAAGCGGGCGGCCGGGCGCGTGCGCGCCGGGTCGTGCGCTCCGCCGAACAGCCGCGGTCCAGGTGGGAGCGCGCGGGGAGGTGATCCGCGCGGATCGCACCGGCGGCAGCGGGCGCTCGCGCACGTTTGCTCCCGTTCCGGGAGCCGCCGCGCCGCCGGCCGCCCCTTCGAGTGCCCGCCGGACGGACGACACGGCGCGCTCACGGCGACACGCCCGGGTGTCCCACTCATGCAATTCTCAGGTTGCGGGGTCCCGTGCCGCCGCCGAGGGTGGGCCGCAGTCGCTGCCCCGGTGGATCCGATCAAGGAGAGTGTCGTGCCGACCCTGTGCAAGCCCGCCGTCTCGGTGCCCGAGCACGTCATCACGATGGAGGACACGCTCGAGCTCGCTCGCACCCTCCATCCCGACCACCCCCAACTCCCGCTCGCACTAAGGCTGATCGGCAACACCGGAGTGGCGAAGCGGCATCTCGTGCAGCCGATCGAGGAGACGCTCAAGCACCCGGGCTTCGAGAGCCGCAACGCGATGTACGAGGCCGAGGCCAAGGCCCGCGTACCGCAGGTGGTCAGGGAGGCACTCGGCAACGCGGAGCTGCGCGCCGAGGACATCGACATGATCGTCTACGTGTCGTGCACGGGGTTCATGATGCCGTCGCTGACCGCCTGGCTGATCAACACCATGGGCTTTCCCGGCCACACCAGGCAGCTGCCCATCGCACAGCTCGGCTGCGCCGCCGGGGGAGCGGCCATCAACCGGGCCCACGACTTCTGCGAGGCCTACCCCGACGCCAACGTCCTCATCGTGGCCTGCGAGTTCTGCTCCCTGTGCTACCAGCCCACGGACCTGGGCGTCGGCTCCCTGCTGTCCAACGGCCTGTTCGGCGACGCCGTCGCGGCGAGTGTCGTACGCGGCAAGGGCGGCACCGGGATCTCGCTGGAGCGCAACGGCTCCCACCTCGTGCCCGACACCACCGGGTGGATCGCCTACAGCGTCCGGTCCACCGGCTTCCACTTCCTGCTCGACAAGCGGGTGCCCACCACCATGGAGCCGCTGGCGCCGGCGCTGCGCGCCATGGCCGCACAGCACGGCTGGGATGCCGGCGAGCTCGACTTCTACATCATCCATGCGGGCGGCCCCCGCATTCTCGACGACCTGAGCCGCTTCCTCGAAGTACCCCAGGAAGCCTTCCGGTTCAGCCGCGCCACGCTCACCGAGTACGGCAACATCGCCAGCGCGGTAGTCCTCGACGCCATCCGGCGTCTCTTCGAGGAGGGCAGCGCGGCCGACGGCGCGCGCGGCATCGTCGCCGGTTTCGGCCCCGGGATCACCGCCGAGATGTGCCTCGGCCGCTGGGCGAGCGAGCTGTCCGAGGCCGCCCTCACGACGGAGCGGCAGGTGCTGGGATCCGCGCTGCGCGGCACGGCCGCGGGCCACGGCGCCGACACCCCGACGGAGACGGTGCTCTGACCATGACGACACACGCTGCCGCACCCGACGCACCCGGCCACGGCGACGTCAGGTTCTGGGACGTCCCCGACCTGCCGGGCCTGGAGTTCGACCCGTTCCTCGACGAGATGGTGCGAGAGGACCCCGTCTCCCGGATCAGGCTGCCCAACGGCGAGGGCTTCGCCTGGCTCGTGACGCGCTACGAGGACGTCAAACAGGTCACCAACGACGCCCGCTTCAGCAGGCAGGCGGTCGTCGGACGCTCCGTCACCCGGCTCGCGCCGCACTTCATCCCGCTGGAGGGCGCCGTCGGGTTCGCCGACCCGCCCGACCACACCAGGCTGCGCAGGTCCGTGGCCAAGGCCTTCACCTCGCGCGCCGTGGCCCGGGTCGAGGAGAGCGCCCAGCGCGTCATGGACGGGCTCGTCGACGCGATGCTCGCCGAGGGCGCGCCCGCCGATCTGATGGCCCACGTCAACGGGCCCTTCCCGCTCGCGGTGGTGAGCGAGGTCGTCGGCGTGCCGAAGGAGGACGGCCCCCTGATGAAGGGCTGGACCGCCTCGATCCTGTCGTCCGCCCACGGCAAGGAGCACAGCGACCGCGCCAAGCAGGAGATCGGCGCCTACTTCACCGACCTGCTGTGCCGCACGGCACCCGGCGAGGACACCCTCGCCTCGCTGCTCTCGCGAGCCGTCTTTGACGACGAGCTGACGCTGCCCGAAGCCGTCGCCCTCGCCGTCCTCATCCAGGTCAGCGGCGCACACGCCGTCACCAACAACAGCGCCAACATGCTCTACGCGCTGCTGACCCACCCCGACCAGCTGCGGCGGCTGCGGGACGACCCCGCACTGATGCCCGCCGCGATCGAGGAGCTGCTGCGGTTCATCCCGCACCGCAACGGTGTCGGCCTCTCCCGCATCGCCCTTGAGGACGTCACCGTCGCAGGCGTCACCATCAGGGCGGGCGACGCGGTCTACGCCTCCTATCTCACGGCCAACCGCGACCCCGGCGTCTTCGCCGACCCGGACACGCTCGACTTCGGCCGCGAGCAGAAGGCCCACCTCTCCTTCGGCCACGGCCCGCACTACTGCGTCGGACCGATGCTGGCGCGGCTGGAGTCGCGCATCACGCTCGCCACCCTCCTCGACCGCCTGCCGGGGCTGCGGCTCGCCGTCGCGCCCGAGGATGTCCGCTGGCGGCGCGGTGCGCTCATCCGCGGACCCGAGAACCTGCCCGTCACCTGGGACATCGCATGACCGCACGACCGACAGGGAGCGCCGCATGACCGACCTGACCCTCCCCGCGCGCGAGCCGGGCGCCGCCGCCCGTGAAGGGCTCGTCGTGCCGCCGGGCGGCGGCAGAACCGTGCACACCGCGGCCCAGCACGTGACGTTCAAGGTCACCGGCGAGCACTCGCGGGTCTCGTCCAGCTTCGAGGTGGTCGTGCCGCCGGGCTTCGACGTGGGCGCGCACCGCCACACCCACAGCGAGGAACTGTTCTACGTCCTCGAGGGCGAGCTCGATGTGATGGCCTTCGAGCCGCGTGTCCTGACGGGGGACTGGCGGCACTGGGAGTCGGAGTCCGGGCTCACCGCGGTTCGGGCCGAGCCGGGCACCGTCATCGCGGTGCCGCCCGGCTGCCCGCACGCCTTCGCCAACCGGAGCAGCACCCCGGCGAAGATGTTCTTCCAGGCATCACCGCCCTCCGACCACGAGCGGTACTTCGACGAGCTGCTGGACATCCTGAAGCAAGGGGGGCCGCCCGACCCCGCGGCCATCGACGCACTCAGGGTGCGCTACGACATCCAGCAGCTGACCCCGCTGCGCCACGACGCCTGACGCCCGCGGCTAGCGAGGTGCGTTGAGCAGCGCGCGGACCGTGCTGCGGGCTGAAGGCACTTTGTGGCCCGCCTCGAGTTCGATGAGGGCGGTCTCCGAAGCGAGCGCCATGATCAGGCGGGTGGAGATCCGTGCCGGTGCCAAACCGAGCACGCGGACGCTCGGCTCGGCCAGCCTCGTCAGGCGGGCCACGCGCTCGGCCATCGCCTCCGTCATGACGCCCCGTGCCGACATCTCGAAGACGAGTGCCTTCACGCCGTGGTTGGCCAGGCACACGTCCAGGTAGGCGTCCACGGCGGCGACGAGGAGGTCGCGGCCGGGTTCGAAGCCGGCGACGGCAGCCGAGACGCGGTCGGCGACCTGATCGTAGAAGCGCTGGTGGAGGGCGTCGACGAACGCGTCGCGGTCGGGGAAGTAGACGTAGAAGGTCCCCTTCGCGACCCCCGCACGAGCGGCGACCGCCGACACGCTCAGCCCGCCGAGGCCGTCGCGCTGAGCGACGGCCTCGCCGGCCTTGAGCAGGGACTCCTTGGTGCCCCTTCCCTTCGGGGTCACCGGCGTGGAGCCGGGGCGCGCGCTGTCGCCGGGAGATGGAGGCACGAGATCCATTGTAGGAGCCCACAAAAATGACTGTGCGGTCATAAAAAACTGACCGCTTGGTCATAAATACGCTACCGTCGTAGAACCGAACGCGGAGATCGACGGCTCACGCAGGCGGGGAGTGTGCGTGGGGCAATGGGGAGTGGACGACATGAACGGTGAAACGGTGCTGGTCACCGGCGGCTCGGGATTCGTGGGGGCGCATGCCGTGCTGCGGCTGCTCGAGACCGGCCGCACGGTGCGCACGACCGTGCGCGCGCCGGACCGCGAGCAGGCAGTCCGCGCGATGCTGCGCACGGGCGGCGCCGAGCCGGGCGGAGAGCTCGAGTTCGCGGCTGCCGACCTCACGTCCGACCAAGGGTGGGCCGACGCGGTGCAAGGCTGCGCATACGTCCTGCACGTCGCGTCGCCCTTCCCGGCGACCGTGCCACGGGACGAGAACGAACTGATCGTCCCCGCGCGTGACGGCACACTGCGCGTACTGCGCGCCGCACGCGACGCGGGGGTGCGCAGGGTCGTGCTCACCTCCTCCCTCGCGTCGATCAGCTACGGCCACGCCGATGTGGACAGGACATTCACGGAGGAGGACTGGACCGATCTCGGCGGCGCGCACGTCGCCCCCTACGCGAAGTCCAAGACCATCGCCGAGCGCGCCGCGTGGGACTTCGTGGAACGAGAGGGCGGGCCCCTCGAACTCGCGGTCGTCAACCCGGTCGGCGTGCTCGGGCCGGTGCTCGGTCCCGACTTCTCTACGTCCGTCACGCTGATCCAGCGCCTGCTCGACCGCGATATGCCGGCGCTCCCGCGCCTGTCCTTCAGCTTCGTCGACGTCCGTGACGTCGTCGACCTCCACCTGCGGGCGATGACCGACCCCGCCGCCCGTGGCGAGCGCTTCCTCGCCGCGGCCGGCGCTCCGATGTGGGTCGCCGATGTCGCGCGCGTGCTGCGCGACGGCCTCGGGCCGGCCGGGGAGCGCGTCCCCACCCGCCGACTGCCGGACATCCTGGTGCGCCTGGCCGCACGCGCGGACGCGTCCCTGCGCGGCTTCGTGCCGGAACTCGGCAAGGTCAAGAAGGCGAGCGCGGACAAGGCGCGAAACGTACTCGGCTGGCGGCCCAGGACGAACGAGGAGGCGATCATCGCCTGCGCCGAGAGCCTGATCGCGCTCGGACTCGTGAAGTCGGACTCGTGAAGAACGCGTAGAGCGGGCCGGAGCCCAACAAGGGCCGGACCAAAGGCCCTAGGCTTGACGTGCGCGGCGTGCCACGTCGTCGCCCGTACCGGAGGAAGGACCCCGCATGGCGGCCACGACCGCAGACCGTCCGCACCCCGGCAGGCAGGGCCTGCGCGCCCTGCTGGCGTCCGGCCGGCCCTCGTTCTCCTTCGAGTTCTTCCCGCCGAAGACGGAGGCGGGGGAGCGAACGCTGTGGAAGGCGATCCGCAGGATCGAGGCGCTCTCGCCGTCCTTCGTCTCGGTGACGTACGGCGCGGGCGGCTCCTCGCGCGGCCGGACCATCGAGGTGACCAAGCGCATCGCGGCCGAGACCACCCTGCGGCCCGTCGCCCACCTCACCGCCGTCGGCCACTCCGTCGCCGAGCTGCGCCACATCGTCGGCCAGTACGCCGACGCGGGCATCCGCGACGTACTCGCCCTGCGCGGCGATCCGCCGGGCGACCCGAAGGGGCCGTGGGTGCCCCACCCGGAGGGCTTTACGCAGGCCGGTGAGCTCGTCTCCCTCATCAAGGAGCTCGGGGACTTCACGGTGGGCGTGGCCGCCTTCCCGGAACGGCACCCCCGCTCGGCGGACTGGGACAGCGACGTGCGGCACTTCGCCGCCAAGTGCAGTGCAGGCGCCGACTACGCCATCACCCAGATGTTCTTCGACGTGGAGGACTACCTCCGGCTGCGCGACCGCCTCGCCGCGGCCCGCTGCGCCACCCCGATCATCCCGGAGATCATGCCCGCGACCGACGTGCGGCAGATCCGCCGGTTCGCCGAGCTGAGCGACGCACGCTTCCCCGACGCCCTCGCACAGCGCCTCGACGCGGCGCGCGAGGACCCCGCCGAGGGGCACAGGATCGGCGTCGAGTACGCGACCACGATGGCGGAACGACTGCTCGCGGAAGGCGCGCCCGGACTGCACTACATCACCCTGAACCGCTCCACGGCGACGCTGGAGATCCACCAGAACCTCGGCGTGGGACCCCGCCCCGCGCCGCCGCTCGCCACCCTCCCGCGCTGACCGTCCGCCGTCCTCGCACGGCCAGGGGACCGCACGCCGGGAGGTACGGGCACCGCGTCGTACGATGCCCCCATGGAGCAGCGCGTATTGGGCAGGACCGGCCGTGACGTGTCCGTGGTGGGTCTCGGCACCTGGCAGTTGGGGGCCGACTGGGGCGACGTGGCGGAGGCGGACGCCGCCGCCGTGCTCGACGCGGCCGTCGAGTCGGGCGTGACCTTCTTCGACACCGCCGACGTCTACGGCGACGGCCGCAGCGAGCAGATCATCGGCGGCTACCTCAAGCGCCGCCCCGACGCCGGGGTCTTCGTCGCCACGAAGATGGGACGCCGCGCCGAGCAGCTGCCCGAGAACTACGTCCTGGACAACTTCAGGGCCTGGAACGACAGGTCGCGCGCCAACCTCGGCGTGGACACCCTCGACCTCGTCCAGCTGCACTGCCCGCCCACCGCCGTCTTCGCCTCGGACGAGGTCTTCGACGCGCTCGACACACTCGTCGATGAGCGGCGCATCGCCGCGTACGGCGTGAGCGTCGAGACCTGCGCCCAGGCGCTCACCGCCATCGCGCGCCCCGGCGTCGCCAGTGTGCAGATCATCCTCAACCCCTTCCGCCTCAAGCCGCTCGACGAGGTGCTGCCCGCCGCGCGCGCGGCGGGCGTCGGCATCATCGCGCGTGTCCCGCTCGCCTCCGGCCTGCTGACCGGCAAGTACACGAAGGACACCGTCTTCGCCCCGGACGACCACCGGTCCTTCAACCGGCACGGCGAGGCGTTCGACCAGGGCGAGACCTTCTCCGGCGTCGACTACGAGACCGGCCTCGCTGCGGCAGGCGAGTTCGCCGCGCTCGCCCCCGACGGCGCCACCCCGGCGGCGACCGCGCTGCGCTGGATCATCCAGCAGGAGGGCGTGAGCAGCGTCATCCCCGGCGCCAGGTCGGTGGCCCAGGCGCGGGCCAACGCGTCGGCCGCCGCGCTGCCCGGGCTGCCCGACCGGGTGCTCGACGGCGTGAGGGACCTCTACGACCGCAGGCTGCGCCCCTCCGTCCACGGCCGCTGGTAGGCCGCGGGAGTGAACCACGGGGCGCGGCGGGCGACACGGGGCGGACACGGGGGGCCGTCTTCTGTGGCTGGACCGCGCCCGGCGATGTAGCGTCGCCATCAGCTGTCGTGGTTCCGAAGTGCCGCTCGCCCGTGACGCTCCGTTGCGGGCGTTCGTGTTGTTCAGCGCGTCCACGGACCAGGGCGATCACCTCCGGGCTCCCGTACGGTGCGGGGCCCTCGTGTCCCGGAAAACGGAGAATCGGCATGGCCAGTGGCATCGTCAAGTGGTTCAACTCGGAGAAGGGCTTCGGCTTCATCGCGCAGGACAGCGGCGGTCCCGACGTCTTCGCGCACTACTCCAACATCGCGATGACCGGCTTCCGCGAGCTGGCGGAGGGCCAGAAGGTCACCTTCGACGTCACCCAGGGCAACAAGGGCCCCCAGGCGGAGAACATCCTGCCGTCCTGACCCGGCACGGCCCGCCGCGAAGCGGGCACGCGGTCAACGCAGGGCGTGGGTCCGGCGGCAGTCGCCGCCGGACCCACGCCTTTGTCAGTGCCCCGCCGCGCCGCCCCGTGCGGGTGCCCGGGTCCCTCGTCTGCACGTCCCCCGATGGCGCACCCCCTCGCGAACAGCTCTGATGGGACGAAAGCCAGCGCCCAGCGTGGCGCAGTGATCCACACGGTGTGTGCCCCACCCGTGGCTGTTCGGCAGAGGGAGCCGCGCCCATGTCACCCCATCCGCAGACCGCACGACAGGACCATACGGGCCCGGGCGAGGACCAGGCCCACCGCCACGAACCGATACGCACCCTGCTGTGGACCGCGGCGACGATCCGTCCGCTGGACGAGGTCGCCGCGCTCGTCGCCCTGCTGCGGCGCACCGGCGAGGTGCCGAGCCCGGCCGACGAGGCGCTCAGGGCAGCCGCTGTCGCCAGGCCCCTCGACGAGGTCAGGCAGCTCGTCCGCATGCTCAACGAGCCGCCGGAGCAGGCCGAGGAGGCCGACACCACGCTCCGTGCCGTGGCGGTGGGCCGGCCCATCGAGGACGTCGTGCAACTCGTCAGCATCCTCGGCAGCGAGGAGGGGGGCGGCCACCGGCGCGTCCCCCGGCGGGTGAACGCCGAGCGCGCCGCGCGCCGGACCGGCTCCGCACCGGCGCCCGCCCCCGCAATCGCGCCCGAACCGGTGCCCGTCATGGCCGCGAAGCCTGCGGCCCGGGCGACGGAGCCCGAGGACCGCGCACCGGCGCAGGCCGTACGGACCGGGACGCCTGAGCAGCAGGCCGCCGCGCCAGGGTCCCCGGCGCGCAACGACGTGACGCCGGACACCGCGAGGCCGGACACCGCGAGGCCGGACACCGCGAGGCCGGACACCGCGACCCCACAGACCGCGCCGCAGGAGGCCGCCCGGCCGGCCGCGCCGCAGCCGGCGGACGCGGACACCTTCCGGTTCGTGCCGCCCGCCGCCGCCCGGCCCCAGCACTCCGGCCGGGACGCGACGGCGCACCGTGCGCCCTCGGCCGTCGGCACGCCACAGGCGCTGCGGTCCGTGCTGCGCCGGCCCGCCGCGGTGGCGCTGCTGGCCATGGGCCTCGCCCACCTGCCGCGCAACCTTGCGCAGCTGCGTTCCGGCGGCTCCCCGGACGCACTCGCCGTGGTCGTCACGGTGCTGTGCCTGGTGCTCGCCGTGTGGCTGACGGTCCAGGACATGGTGTGGATCTGGGCGGCGAGCGCGGTGGCGGGCGCCGCTGTCCTCGTCGTCCAGTCCATGGTCGGCTTCGGCAGCGTCAGCCTGCCGGGCAGCAGCCTCGCCGGCGCGTACACCTGGGCACGGACCGTCGCGCTGGTGTGCGCGATCGCCGCACTGGCGCTGTCCGGCGCGGCCCTGATGCGCCGCAGGACGGAGACCACCGCGAGCGACGTCAGCTCGTAGGCCGCCACCGGCCGCGCACGTGAGGCGCCCAGGACCGACCGGACCGGGGCGCCTCACGTGCGCCCGCCAGACGGTGCCGCAGAAGCGCGGCCGTCACACGGCCGGCGCGCTCGGAGTGGTGTGCGTACCGCCGCCCTCGCCGCCCCGCGCCGACAGGGGAGTGGCGATGTCCTCGAGCGACCTGCCCTCCGCGGCCACCGCGAGAAACACCGCGACGAGCCCCGCGGCCGTCATCAGACCCGCACCGATGCAGAACGCCAGCACCGCGTCGCCGACGTTCCCACTGCTCGTCAGGGACGAGAACACCAGCGGCCCCGAGATGCCGCCGGCCGCTGTGCCGATCGCGTAGAACAGGGCGATCGCGAGTGCCCTCGTCTCCATCGGGAAGACCTCGCTGACCGTCAGGTAGGCGGAACTCGCGCCCGCGGAGGCGAAGAACAGCACGACGCCCCAGCACACCGTCATCGTGGTGGCGTTGAGACGGCCCTCGTCGAAGACCCAGGCCGTGGCGAACAGGAGGATCCCGGAGAGGATGTACGTACCGGAGATCATCTTCCGCCGGCCCACGGTGTCGAACAGCTTCCCCAGCAGCAGCGGGCCCAGGAAGTTGCCGAAGGCGATGGCGGCGAAGAAGTAACCGGTCGAACCGCTCGAGACATCGAAGAAGTTCACCAGGATCGAGCCGAAGCCGAAGGTGATGGCGTTGTAAAGGAACGCCTGGCCGACGAAGAGCGAGAAGCCGAGCACGGCGCGCTTCGGATAACCGGCCGTCAGGGTCTTCGCGATGGTCCACAGGCTGATCGTGCGGTGCTGCTCGATGGTGATGGAGCCCTCCGCCTCCGGCAGCCGGCCCCCCTTCTCCTCCTCCACCTCCCGCTCGACGTCGGACACCAGGTCCTCCGCCTGGCGCTCGTACCCGTGGATGAACATCCACCGGGGGCTCTCCGGCACGTGGCGGCGCACCAGCAGGATCACCAGGCCGAGCACCACACCCAGCGCGAACGTGAGCCGCCAGCCCAGGTCCTTGGGGAAGATGTTCGTGTTCAGGGCCAGCACCGAGAGCAGCGCACCGCCGACGGCGCCCAGCCAGTAGCTGCCGTTGATGATCAGGTCGACCCGGCCGCGGTACTTGCTGGGGATCAGCTCGTCGATGGCGGAGTTGATCGCCGCGTACTCGCCCCCGATGCCGAAGCCGGTGAGGAAGCGGAACAGGAAGAACCACCAGGCGGTGAAGGAGAGTGCCGTGGCCGCCGTGGCGGCGAGGTACACCGCCAGCGTGACCATGAACAGCTTCTTGCGGCCGAAGCGGTCGGTGAGCCAGCCGAAGACCAGCGCGCCCGCGCACGCGCCCGCCACGTAGAGCGCGGCGCCGATCCCCGTCACCTGGCCGTCGGTGATGGCGAGGCCGCTGCCCTTCTCCGAGAGCCGGCTCGCGATGTTGCCGACGACGGTCACTTCCAGGCCGTCCAGGATCCAGACGGTTCCGAGGCCGATCACGATCATCCAGTGCCACCGGGACCAGGGCAGCCGGTCCAGTCTCGACGGCACGCGCGTGGTGACCGTTCCGATCTCGGGCTGCGAGGATTGACCCATCGTCTGCACTCCTGGCCGGCGGCGCGTTCTGTCGGGCCACGGCGACGTGGCGCCGAGGACGGTTGGCTGCGGTTACCCGATGATCAAAGTGGATAAACCGCCGCAACCCGCGTCGCGTTGGGGCGAGTCGGTGACAGAGCGGGGGAGACAGCCCGATCGGGTGACGTCGGACGGGCCGACCGTTGACGGCAGGTGCGTCACACGGTGCCTGACCCCTCCTTGGCATGCAGTTCCGCACGGAGCACGCTCTCGGGTACCTGGAGGTTCCACGCCGTCATCACGGGGCGGTCGTGCTCGGTGCCCAGCCGGGACACCGTGCCGGTCTCCAGCTTGAACAGGCTGCCCGCCGACGCGTCGAGCCCCAGGTAACGGGCCGTCAGGACGCGCAGGAAGTGGCCGTGGGACACCAGCGCCACATCGTCGTCGCTCTCCGCCAGGGCCTTGCGCGCCAGGTCGAGCACCCGGTCGGCGCGTGCGCCCACCTGCTCGGGCGTCTCGCCCGGGTGGTCGGCGTCGCCGGGTTCCACGCCGTCCGTCCACAGGTCCCAGCCGGGGCGGGTGCGGTGGATCTCGTCGGTGGTGATCCCCTCGTAGCCGCCGTAGTCCCACTCGTGCAGATCGGTTGTCACCCGGTACTCCGTCAGCCCCGCGAGCTCGGCGGTCCGCTCCGTGCGGCCCAGCGGGCTGACCAGGACGAGCCCGACGGTACGGTCGGCGAGCAGCGGTGCGACCGCGCGCGCCTGGTCCTCGCCGTGCTGCGTGAGCGGGATGTCCGTGTTGCCCGTGTGCTGTCCTGACAGCGTCCACTCGGTCTCACCGTGCCGTACCAGGATCAACTCGCCCATGGGGGTTGCCACCCGCTTTCCCGCTCGCGTCGTTCGTACGGCCCTCGGCCGTCTCCGGGGGGAACAACCCGGCCGTGACGTGGCGCATTCCGGCGCGGGCCCGCCACCGTCGCCGCCGGGGCACCTCCCGGGCTTCCTCCCAGTGTCCCCTGTACCGGCTTCCCGGACACGGCGGGAATGCGACCGGGCGGGGGTGCGTTACACGACGTGAAACCACTTGATGAACATGACATCCGTGTTCGGCGGAAGGTCCCGGAGAGAAGCCGGGGCCCGCCGGGACGGGGTCGCGGAGAACGACTGGAGCACCCATGGCACGCAGTGAGATACGCCCCGTGGTCACCCTGCGGTCGACGGCCGGCACCGGGCACACGTACGTGACGCGCAAGAACCGGCGCAACCATCCCGACCGCCTCGAACTGCGCAAGTTCGACCCGGCCGCCAGGGCGCACGTGCTGTACCGCGAATCGCGCTGACCCGCGGGGGTACCCGCACAGCGTTCGCCACCGAGGAAGGAAGAGTACGCAATGAAGCCTGGCATCCACCCCGAGTCCCGTGCGGTCGTCTTCCGCGACACCGCCACCGGTGATGCCTTCCTCACGCGCTCGACGCTCGACTCCGACAAGAGCGTCGAGTGGGAGGACGGCAACACCTACCCCGTCGTCGACGTGGAGATCTCCTCCGCGAGCCACCCGTTCTACACCGGCAAGGGCCGGGTCGTGGACACGGCCGGCCGCGTGGAGAGGTTCGAGCGCAAGTACGGCTCGTACCGCGGGAAGTCCAACGGCTGACCCGCTCCCGTTCCGGCCGCCGCCCTCGTGGCGCAGTTCACAGGCGCTCGCCGCGCGGCGGGCCGGAACAAGCGGGTGCGGTGCGGCGTTGACGAAGACGTGGCCGCGAAGGGGACAGTGTCCCCGGGCCCACTCATAGCCCATGGGGAAGATCGTTCGGCTGAAGCCCCGTGGAGCCTTTCGCCGAGAGGCGACCGCCCTTCGCGACCACCCACGAACGGCCCCGGTTGGTATCCCCCGAACCAGCCGGGGCTTTTCCCTGCCCGACGTCCGTCCGAGCCGCCGTGAGGGCCTCCTCCCGCCCAGAGGCGCCGACCCGGCATACTGCCCGGCATGATGCAGCAGCCGGCAGCCCCGCGTGTGTCCCCGTTCTTCCCGTCCCTCGCCGACCCTGACGGGCGGCCCGCCCTGCGCTTCGGGCCGCGAACGGTCGGCTACGCGGAACTGGCGGCCACGGCGACCGAACTCGCGGCCAGGATCAAGGGTGCCGGCCGGATCGCCGTCTGGGCCACGCCGAGCGCCGACACCGCCGTCGCCGTGGTCGCCGCGCTGCTCGCCGGAGTGGCGGCCGTGCCGTTGAACCCGCGCAGCGGGGAGCGCGAGTTGCGCCACGTCGTCACGGACTCCGCGCCCGCGCTCGTCGTCGCCGAGCGGGACGCCGTCCTGCCGGCCGCCCTCGACGGGGTCGAACGCGTGGCCGTGCCCGCCGTGCCGGCGGCCGGCGGCCCTGCCGCGCCACTGCCCTGCGAGCCGGGCGAGGAGACCCCGGCGCTGATCATCTACACGTCGGGCACCACAGGACCGCCGAAGGGCGCGATCCTGCCCCGGCGCGCCCTCGCCGCGACCCTCGACGCGCTGGCCGACGCGTGGGAATGGAGCGGCGACGACGTGGTCGTGCACGCGCTGCCGCTGTTCCACGTCCACGGCCTGGTACTCGGTGTGCTCGGCCCGCTGCGGCGAGGCGGCTCGATGCGCCACCTCGGCAGGTTCGAGACGTCCGCGGTCACGCGCGAGCTGACCGCGGGCGGCACCATGCTGTTCGGCGTACCGACGATGTACCACCGCATCGCGAAGGCGCTGCCGGACGACGAGGACCTCGCGGCCGCGCTGTCCGGCGCGCGCCTGCTGGTCTCGGGATCGGCGCCGCTGCCGGCGCCCGACCACCGCAGGATCACCGAGGCCACGGGCAGGCAGGTGATCGAGCGGTACGGCCTGACCGAGACCCTCATGAACACCAGCGTGCGTCCCGGCTCCCCGCGCGCCGGAACCGTCGGCGTGCCGCTGCCCGGCGTGGAACTGCGGCTCGTCGACGACGCGGGCGACGTGCTCGGGGCGTACGACGGCGAGACCATCGGCGAGATCCAGGTGCGCGGGGAGAACCTGTTCACCGGCTACCTGAACCGGCCGGAGGCCACCGGGGCCGCGTTCAGCTCCGGTTGGTTCCGCACCGGGGACATGGCCACGCGCGACGGCGACGGCTGTATCCGCATCGTCGGACGCAGGGCCACCGACCTCATCAAGAGCGGCGGCTACAAGATCGGCGCGGGAGAGGTCGAGAACGTCCTGCTCGACCACCCCGCGGTCGCCGAGGCCGCTGTCACGGGCGAGCCGGACGACGACCTCGGAGAGCACGTCGTCGCCTGGATCGTGCCCGCGGACCCCGCGTCCCCGCCCACGGCAGGCGAACTGACCGCACATGTCGCGGCCCAGCTCGCCGCGCACAAGCGGCCTCGTGAGGTGCGGTTCCTCGATGCCCTGCCGCGCAACGAGATGGGCAAGATCACCAAGCGCGCGCTGACGCGCTGATTCTCATCCCCCTCTCACCAGCAAGTACGACAAGCTGAATAGAGTGGTCGAGTGACCAACTCGACTCCTCCCGGCTGGTACCCCGACCCCGGGCAGCCGGACGACGGCCCCCTGCAGCAGCGGTGGTGGGACGGATCCGCCTGGACCGACCACCTGCGTCCCGCGGTCCCCGAGGCGTGGAACGCGGCGACCGCGACCGCGTTTCCCGTCCAACCCGGGTACCCGCCGGCGCAGCCGCCGCGAGGGCGCAGGGGGCGCAGGATCGCGGTGTCGGTCGTGGCGGGAGTCGTGGTCGTCGCGCTCGCGGGCGGCTTCTACCTGCTCGGCAAGGACAACGGAGGCGGCGGAGCCAAGGCGGCCGGCCCCGCACCGTCCGCCTCCTCGCAGCCGGGGCAGAACGGCGGGGGACAGGGCGGCAGGGACGGCGGATCCGGCGGCCTCGGCGGTGACAGTGGTGGCCTCGGCGGCGGTGGCACCGGTGGCGGCTCGTCGCAGGGCGGCGGGGGCCAGGGACAACTCCCGCAGACAGAGCCCGGGTTCGCCACGGACGC
This sequence comes from Streptomyces sp. NRRL F-5126, assembly GCF_000721265.1. Classification (GTDB taxonomy): domain Bacteria; phylum Actinomycetota; class Actinomycetes; order Streptomycetales; family Streptomycetaceae; genus Streptomyces. The sequence goes on from NZ_JOFZ01000007.1 coordinate 265,174, forward strand.
CGCCAGCGGCATCGATCTGCCCGTGCCCAGCGGCTGGAAGGGCCAGTCGGGTCTCGAGGGCGCGGGCGTCACGACGGGAAGCTACGCCTGCCCCGGAGCCCCGAAGCAGACCTGCGTGCGCGGCGGAGTCTTCTCCGCCCCCGCGGCCGCACTCAAGAACAGCGGGTCCACGGCCAAGGAGGCGGCGACGCAGGACATCGCCGGCAACGCCAAGGAGTCGTACGGCTCCGGCGGGATCTACGGCAAGATCACCTCGCACAAGGAGCTCAAGGCCCAAGCCGTGAAAGTGGCGGGGAAAGAGGGCTACTTCGTGCGGTGGAAGGTCGTCACGAGCAAGGGTGACGACGGCTACGTCGAGTCGCTCGCCTTCCCCTCGCCCACAGTGAACGGGCAACTCGTCCTGGTGCGCGCCGGATTCGACATCAACAGCAAGGCGCCGTCGCTCAGCGTGCTCGACAGGATAGTCAGCGGCATCAAGGCGGCTCCGGCGAGCGGCGGTGGCAGCGGCCGGGGCGTGTGACCCGGCGCCGGGCGGCTCCCGGCGCGCCGTTGCCCGGGCGGTCTTGTCCTGGAGTGCACTCGAATCCGTAGCGTGCATCGCATGACCACGCCACAGCAGAGCATCGGATCAGGATTCGGGCCTCGGACCACAGCGGCTGAGGTCCTGCGAGGGATCGACCTCACGGGCAGGCTTGCCCTCGTCACCGGAGGCTATTCAGGCCTCGGCATCGAGGTGACGCGTGCGCTCGCGGGCGCCGGCGCGCACGTCGTCGTCCCCGCGCGGCGGCCCGAGGCGGCCGAACAGGCGCTCGCGGGGATCAAGGACGTCGAGGTGGACCGGCTGGACCTCGGCGACCTCGACAGCGTCCGCTCATTCGCGCAGCGCTTCCTCGCGTCCGGGCGCCCGATCGACGTGCTCATCGGCAACGCCGGCATCATGGCCTGCCCCGAGACCCGGGTGGGGCCCGGCTGGGAGGCGCAGTTCGCCACCAACCACCTCGGGCACTTCGCACTGGTCAACCGGGTATGGCCGGCGGTGTCCGACGGCGCCCGCGTGGTCTCGGTGTCATCCGCGGGCCATCGCCGCTCGGCCATCCGCTGGGACGACGTGCAGTTCGAGCGCGGGTACGACAAGTGGGAGGCGTACGGCCAGGCGAAGACGGCCAACGTCCTCTTCGCCGTCGAACTCGACCGGCTCGCCCGCGCCTCGGGCATCCGTGCCTTCGCCATTCATCCCGGTGGCATCCTCACACCGCTCCAGCGCCACCTGCCCAAGGAGGAGATGGTCGCTTTCGGCTGGATCGACGAGGAGGGGAATCCGATCGGCGACTCCTTCAAGACGCCGCAACAGGGCGCGGCGACCGAGGTGTGGGCAGCGACCTCCCCCCAACTCGACGGTGCGGGCGGCGTCTACTGCGAGGACTGCGACATCGCGCCCCTCGCCGAGGGAACGGGATCCTCCGGCGGCGTGCAGGCGTACGCGATCGACCCGGCCCAGGCGACGAGGCTCTGGCGCCTCTCCGCGGACCTGACGGGTGTGAACGCGTTCGCCTCGGTGTCCTGACCTGCCCGCACCGGAACGCGGCTGGAAGGAAGACGCCGATGGCCCGCGGTCCGGGCCCGGCCGTGGCGCCCGCTCCGGGACGTACTTGACGCGGTCGGGTGCGTCCGGGGACGCTGGGAGCGTCCTGAGAGCGCTCCCAGGAGTGGGAGACTTCTGAGAGCGCTCTCAGAACCGGCTGCCGCCGGAGACCCGTACGCAGAACCTCCTGGAAGGACCCCCACCCCGTGGCCACGTCAGCACCCATCACAGACCAGGCCCCCGACCCCGCCCGGTCGATCACGTTCCCGCCGGAATTCCTCTGGGGCACGGCCACCGCCTCGTACCAGATCGAGGGCGCCGTGCGGGAGGACGGCCGCACGCCGTCCATCTGGGACGTCTACGCGCACACCCCGGGCAGGGTGCTCGGCGGCGACACAGGCGACGTGGCTGACGACCACTACCACCGCTGGGCCGAGGACCTCGGCATACTCGGGGACCTCGGCGTCGGCGCGTACCGCTTCTCCGTCGCCTGGCCGAGGATCCAGCCCACCGGCAGCGGTCCCGCGAACGCGAAGGGCGTCGACTTCTACAGCAGGCTCGTCGACGGACTCCTGGAGAAGGGCATCCAGCCCGTCGCCACGCTCTACCACTGGGACCTCCCGCAGGAACTCGAGGAGGCCGGCGGCTGGCCGGCGCGCGAGACGGCGTACCGCTTCGCCGAGTACGCGGGCATCGTCGCGGACGCACTCGGCGACCGTGTCCGCACCTGGACGACGCTCAACGAGCCCTGGTGCAGCGCCTTCCTGGGCTACGGGTCAGGTGTGCACGCCCCCGGCAGGACCGACCACGCCGACGCGCTGCGCGCCGCCCACCACCTGAACCTGGCGCACGGGCTCGCCGTGCGGCAACTGCGCGACCGCCTCCCGGCCGGCTCCCAGGTGTCCGTGACGCTCAACCTCCACCAGGTCCGCCCGGTGACACGGTCCCCGCAGGACCTGGACGCGGCCCGCCGCATCGACGGCACCGCCAACCGCATCTTCACCGGCCCCATGCTGGCGGGGATCTACCCGGAGGACGTGCGGGCCGACACCGCCCACCTGACCGACTGGTCCTTCGTGCGAGAGGGCGACACGGACATCATCCAGCAGCCCCTCGACTTCCTCGGCGTGAACTACTACTCGCCGACGCTGGTCGCGCACGACGAGGGCGGCGGCGCGCACAACTCCGACGGGCACGGGGTCAGCGAGCACAGCCCCTGGCCCGCAGGTGAAGGCGTCGCGTTCCATCAGGCGGCAGGCCGCAAGACGGCCATGGGCTGGGGGATCGATCCCACCGGCCTGTACGACCTGCTGCAGCGCGTCGCACGCGAACACCCCGGCCTGCCGATCGTCATCACCGAGAACGGCGCCGCGTTCGACGACGTGGTGGGCGGCGACGGCCGGGTGGACGACCCCGAGCGCATCTCCTACCTGCACGGGCACCTCTCCGAGGTGCACCGCGCCATCGCGTCGGGCGTGGACGTACGCGGCTACTTCCTCTGGTCGCTGCTCGACAACTTCGAGTGGGGGTACGGGTACAGCAAGCGCTTCGGCGCCGTGTACGTGGACTACGAGACGCAAGCGCGCATCCCCAAGGCCAGTGCCCGCTGGTACGCGCAGGTCGCACGGACGGGCACACTGCCCATCCAGGACGGCATCCCGCAGTAGCGGCGACCTGAGCGGCCACGCATCGGCCGGCCGCCGCCCGCGCCGCCCGGCGTGCGCGGCGGCCGGCCGATGTACGCAGGGGTGGGGTCGACTCGGGTCCGCCCCCGATTTTCGCCGCCTGTCCGGCATTTGGCGTCCGCCGCGGCTCTCGCCCCCACCTCTGCCGTCTTGTCCGGCTTCTGCCGTGTGCCGCGCAATGTCGTGATGTCACCGTCTTCGTCTCCCAAGTGGGCCTGCGTCAAGGGCATCTGAATTCATGCCACCTACACGCGCCTGACCTGCGGCTTGACTTGAACATGCGGTTCCTTTGGTATTCCTTTGGGCAACTCGTGTTCCCCACAGGAACACTTGATCGCAGAGTGAGGGTCTGCGTGTGGCCAGTAGTCACAGCACGCCACACGCGTTCACTCGCACTGCAGGGGGTTCTATGAGATCCAGCCGACCGCGCCTGCGCACCGGCATGGCCGTGGCAGCGACACTGTCCATGGTCACCGGCGCTCTCGCACTCGGCGTTCAGGCCGCCGGAGCCGACACCGGCCCGGCCGGACGCTCCATGCTGCACGGGACGAAGCCGATGTGGGCCACCGCGAAGGCCGACAAGGGCACCACGGCGTCGTCCAAGGAGGTGTCCGCCCGCGTGTACCTGGCGGGACGGGACGCCGCGGGCCTCGCCGCATACGCAAAGGGGGTCTCCGACCCCTCCTCCGCCCAGTACGGCAAGTACCTCACCGCGAAGCAGGCCAAGGTGCGCTTCGGGGCGACGAAGCAGCAGATATCCGATGTCACCAAGTGGCTCGAGTCCACCGGCCTCAAGGTCACCGGCACCACGAGCCACTACATCTCAGTCTCCGGTGACGCCAAGGCGGTGGAGAAGGCGTTCTCCACGCGGCTCCACAACTACGCCAAGGGCGGCAAGACCTACCACGCGCCCGACGCGACGGCGTCCGTGCCCGCGTCGCTGCGCGGTGCGGTGCTGACCGTCACCGGCCTCGACAACGCGCCGAGGGTGTCGCACCACGCCGACACGCTGCCGCCGCCCGACCCGGCCTTCCACAACGCGGGGCCGTTCTCGACGTACTACGGTTCGAGGACCAACAAGCGCCTGCCGAACGCCTACGGTTCGAAGGCCCCCTACACGATCAAGGGCTACACCGGCAAGCAGCTCCGGGCCGCGTACGGCGCGAAGAACTTCACCGGCAAGGGCGTGACGGTGGCCATCACGGACGCCTTCGCCTCGCCGACGATCGCGAAGGATGCCGCGCAGTACGCCAAGCGCAACGGCGGCAAGCGCTACAAGAAGGGCCAGTTCTCCCAGGTCCTCCCGGACGACTTCAACGTCGACTCCTCGGGTTGCCCCGACCCCGCGGGCTGGTACGGCGAGGAGTCCCTCGACGTCGAGTCGGTTCACGCGGTCGCGCCCGACGCGAACATCACCTACGTCGGTGGGGCCTCCTGCCAGGACGACGACCTGCTCGACGCCCTCAGCAAGGTCGTCGACAGCCACCTGGCCGACATCGTCTCCAACTCGTGGGGGGACGTCGAGGCCAACCAGACTCCGGCGTCGCAGGCCGCCTACGACCAGGTGTTCCAGATGGGCGCCGTCGAGGGCATCGGCTTCTACTTCTCCACCGGTGACGACGGCGACTTCCAGGCGGCGACCGGCACCAAGCAGGTCGACACCCCGGCCAACTCGTCGTGGGTCACCGCAGTCGGCGGCACCTCGCTCGCGGTCGGCAAGGGGAACAAGTACAAGTGGGAGACCGGCTGGGGCACCCTCCAGGCATCCCTGTCGAAGAACGGCAAGAACTGGACCGGATTCCCCGGCCCGTTCACCTCGGGCGCCGGCGGCGGCACCAGCACCACCGTGCCGCAGCCCTTCTACCAGAAGGGTGTCGTGCCGGGCTCGCTGTCGAAGGCGAACGGCACCTCGCCGATGCGCACCCTGCCGGACATCTCCGCGGTCGCCGACCCCAACACCGGCTTCCTCATCGGTATGACGCAGGAGCAGAAGAACGGCAAGGACCGGTACAGCGAGTACCGTCTCGGCGGCACCTCGCTCGCCTCCCCGGTCATCGCCGGGATCCAGGCGCTGGCGCAGCAGGCGCGGCACGGTGTGCCGATCGGCTTCGCCAACCCGGGGATCTACCAGCGCTACGGCACGTCGGCGTACCACGACGTCACGGACCACCCGCTGGGTGCCGGCCAGGACATCGCGGTCGTGCGCAACGACTACACCGACACGCAGGACCCCTCCTCGCCGACCAGGACGACGATCCGCACCCTCGGCCATGACAGCTCGCTGTCCGCCACCGTGGGCTACGACGACGTGACCGGTGTGGGCAGCCCGGGGTCGAACTACGTGACGTCCTACAAGACGCGCTGACCCGCGGCGCCACCACGGCACCGTCGCACGCCGGTACGGCCCTCGTGCGGCACGGAGCAGGCCACCTGCCCTGTGCCCGCGGGGGCCGCTGTGTTGCCGTGGGCGAGGTGAAGTGCCGACCGGGGTGTGCACGCCTGACCCGGCCGCGATGTGCGGGACGACGGGACACACGAGGGCGGGGCGGGACGGCCGGGCGGGGCCCGGCGGTCCGCCACCCCCAGTGGCCGGGCGGTCCCGGGAAAGGGTCCGCCCGCCGGTTCAGGCGCGCTCGCGGTACAGGCCCCGGCCCGCGCGGTCGGCACGGGACGTCGCGACCAGGCGGTCGAGCGTGCTGCGCACGGCGTTGATCTCGCCGGGGCTGCCGTCGCGGCCGAGGACCTTCGCCACGTCACGCGCCCTGACCGTGCCGCCCTTCGCGTCGGCGAGGATGTCGAGCACCTGGCGGGTGAGGCCGCTCGGCGACTCGCTCTCGTCGCCCTTCTTCGCGGCCGCCTTCTTCGCGGTCGCCGGCTTCGAGGAGCGCTCGGGGGCGGCCTTCTTCGCGGAACCCCGCTTCTTGGCCGCCTTCTTCGCGCCGGAGCGGCGCGGGGCGGGCACCGAGGCAACGGGTGCGGCGGCCTTGCCGGCCGCCGGCTCGGCGTCGGCGTCGGCGGCGGCCGGAGCCCCGGTCTGCTCCGCCCCCTCCAGCACGTGCGGCACACCGGAGAGCGCCGTCAGCGCCGAAAGCGCCGAACGCACCGACTCAAGGCGCTCGGTGACCGCGGCGAGCTCCTTCTCCAGCGACTGCTGGTGTGCCTCCAGGCGCGGAAGTTCAGCCTTGAGGAGCGTGGTTGTCGCCTCGACACTGTTCGGCGAGGCGGGTGCGGATGTCATTTGGTGTCCCTTTCCGTCAGGAGCCACCGGCCGTGTTCCCTCGGTGGCCTGTGCCGACAGAGCCTAAGCTCTGCCGGGGCCCTCGCGGGCGGCAAGTGATCGTTCGGCGTCACACGCATGCACAACGACTCGGAGTCGGCACCGGTTCCTGCACACGGTGCGCGCGACGACGCCCACCGTACACACCCTTTCTGACGTGCTCGAACGCGCCCGTCCCCGAGGGGCGTCGGGCGGTGCGGCCGGCCGTGACCGGCGCCGCGGCGGCGCAGGCCACCCGGGTGTGACGGAAAGCGCGCACCACGCACGGCAGTTGACGCCGGTGCTCGCCGGCGCCCGCACACCTGAACGGGCCCGGTGGGTCATGCCCTGCGCGCCACCATCGTCACGCAGCGGGCCCCGCCGTCCGCCCGCCTGCCGAGCGCCTCGACGGGCAGCAGCTCCACCGTGAACCCCGCGTCCGCCAACTCGTCGACCACGTCGGACAGCCGGAACGTCCGGTAGTACATGACGAACCGGGGCCGCCACACGGCGTTGCGTACGCGCATCGCCGCGTCGAAACCCCACAGTGCCCAGTAGGGGAGTGAACCCACACGTGGTGGGGCCGGGAGCGGAAAGACGAACAGGCCTCCGGGACGCAACGCGCGGCGTACCCCCGCGAACACGGCGGACCGCTCGCCGGGGAGGAAGTGGCCGAACGCCCCGAAGCTCACCGCGAGATCGAACGCACCGTCGAACGGCAGCGCACGCGCGTCCCCGCGCACCCACTGGACGGAGGGTCCGCCCGGGACGTCCGCGAAGGCCGCGGCGGCACGCGCCAGCATCCCCGCGCTGAAGTCGACGCCGGTCACACGCTCCTCGCACACCTCGCGCAGGGCGCCCACACCCGCGCCGGTGCCGCAACAGACGTCGAGCCCGGTGGCGAACGGCCCGAGCGGCCGCACCGCCGACACCACCGCGTCCAGGAAGGGCTCCGGTGTACGAAACGGTGTCGCGTCGAACTTCGGGGCCAGCAGGTCGTACCCGTGTTCCACGGATGACAGGGCCTGCACGGCCAGTTCGGTGAGGGAGGGCCCGCGTGCGGAGAACATCACACCCAGCGTAGGCGAGACCGGGGGCGTGCGCCGCACGCTCCCACCACACCCCGCGGGAAAGGCGGGCCCCGCCGGACCGCACCGGCCACCGCGACCGACCGGCGCCGTACGGGTGGCCCCGTTACCGGTGACCGCCGGCCGGCGGCTATCGTTGGTGTACATGTCCGCCCCTGAGATCGTCCGCATCGTCTCCCGTGACTCGCCGATGGCCCTGGCCCAGGTCGAGCGTGTACGCGCCGAGCTGGCAGCCCTGCACCCCGGCATCGCCACCGAGGTCGTCCCGGTGAAGACCACGGGTGACAAGTGGCTCGGCGACCTCGCCAAGGTCGAGGGCAAGGGCGCGTTCACGAAGGAGGTCGACGCGGCGCTGCTCGCCGGGGAGGCCGACCTGGCCGTGCACTGCGTGAAGGACATCCCGGCGGACCGTCCGCTGCCCGCCGGAACCACCTTCGCGGCCTTCCTCAGGCGCGACGACGTGCGCGACGCTCTCATCCACCCCGGTGGGCTGACGCTCGACGAGCTGCCGGAGGGTGCCAGGATCGGCACGTCCTCCGTACGCAGGGTCGCGCAGCTGGCCGCTTCCCACCCGCACCTGGAGTGCGTCCCGCTGCGCGGCAACGCCAACCGCCGCCTGGACAAGCTCGCCGCCGGCGAGTGCGACGCCCTGCTGCTGGCCGCCGCCGGGCTCGCCCGCATCGGCCGCGAGGACGTCATCACGGAGGTCCTCACCACGGACGCCATGTGCCCGCCGATCGGCGCCGGTGTGCTGGCACTCCAGTGCCGCGAGGGCGACACCGCCGTGATCGACGCCATCAGCGACCTCGGCGACCCCGACACCCACCGCGAGACCATGGCGGAGCGCATGTTCCTGCATGTCCTGCAGGGGCACTGCAATTCGCCCATCGCGGGCTTCGCCAAGGCGCACAGGGGCGGCGACCTCTCGCTGCGCGCCTGCGTGTTCTCGCCCGACGGCAAGACCGTGCTCAACGCCCACGAGTGGGCCGGCCCGCTCGACCCCGCGACACTCGGCACCTCCGTCGCCGTCAGCCTGCTGCGCCAGGGGGCCCGCGAGCTGATCGACGGTATCGCGCACTGACGTACGCGCGCCGTCCTCGCGCGCACGCCTGTCTCACGCCGGGCGGATTCCCGCCGCGTGGTCTAGAGTTGGCGCTCGCGATCCGCGGTGGCACCTCATGGCCTGGTGGACGTTCCTGCTCGTCCCCGTCACGGCACCCGTGACGGCGTCCGTCCCACGCGAGGGCCGTACCGTGAACGAGAGCGCACGCGTCGCAGGTCCGTCATGCGCGAACACCGGGCGGGCACCGGCCGGCCGGGTGTCCGCCGCCCGCGCCGCACTGCTCGCCACGCCGGGGCGCCGTGCGTCCACCGCCGCCGTGCTGATCACGGCCACCACCGCCTTCGTCACACTCGTACCCGTCTTCAGGCACTTCTTCGACGCCGGCGTCTACTACGGAACCGTCGACCAGTGGATCCACCACGGCGGGCACATCTACGACTACGTGCGGCCCGGCTCGCACTACGGATTCACCTATCCGCCGTTCGCCGCCCTCGCGATGGCTCCCATGGCGCTGGTGTCCTGGCCGGTCGTCGTGGCGGTCGCGTGCGCCCTGTCCGTACTCGCCTCCTGCCTGCTGCTGTACTGGCTGCTCGGCGACGCCGTCCGCCGCGTGGCCGGGCGGCCCTGGCTCGCCTGGAGCGTCATCGGGTGCCTCTTCACGGTCCTCGAACCCGTCAGTGACACGTTCAGCTTCGGCCAGGTCAACCTGGTGCTCGTCGCCCTCGTGTTCGCCGACGCGCGACTGCTGGCCACCGGGCGCGGCAGGTACGCGGGGATCGGGACCGGCCTCGCCGCCGCCGTCAAACTGACACCCGCCCTCTTCATCGGCTACCTGCTCGTCACAGGACGCCGCCGGCAGGCCGCGCTCGCCGCCGCCACAGCGGCCGCCGCCACACTCGTCGCCGCGGCCGTCGACCCGGGCGCCTCGCGCACGTACTGGACCGGCGCCCTCTTCGACACCGGCAGGGTGGGGCGGCTCGCCTTCATCTCGAACCAGTCCGTGCAGGGGGTCCTGGCACGACTCGGTCCCGGCTTCACCGGCCACGCCGCGTGGCTGCTGTGCGTGGCGGCCGTGCTCGCCGTGTGGCTGCGCCGTTCCCGCATCGCCGCGGCCGCAGGCGACGACCGGGCGGGCTTCGCGCTGACGGGCCTCGCCGCCTGCCTGGTCTCCCCGGTCACCTGGGTCCACCACCTGGTCTGGGCGGTACCCGCCCTCGCCGTCCTCGCCGACGCAGGCCTGCGCCGCGGCAGCCGCCGGGCCCTGGTGGTGTGCGGGGCACTCCACGTGCTGCTGTCCAGCTACATCATCTGGCTCTGGGGCGCGGCCGGCACCACCGGGGCCGTCGCTTTCGTCGGCGGCAACACGTACGTCTGGATCACGCTCGGGCTGCTGGCCGCGCTGCCTCTGGCGGACCCCGCGCCGGCCGCTGGCACGGCGCGGGCGCCCGGCGCCCGCGGCCTCACCGAGGGCTCCTTGTCCGCCGGCGAGGCATCTCGTTAGGGTTGAAGAAGTGATCAACAGCGTCCGGGGAGCCACCGGCACCCGCCGGACGACTGCCGGCCGACGGCCGCCGCGACGGCGGCCGCCGAGGAGAGGAGCGGCCCGTGCGCTACACACGACTGGGCAACACCGGTCTTGAGGTCTCAGCCATCACGCTGGGCTGCATGAGCTTCGGCGCGCCCGAGCGCGGCACGCACTCCTGGAGCCTCGGCGAGGAGGCGAGCCGAGAGATCATCAAGCAGGCGCTCGACGCAGGCATCACCACGTTCGACACCGCGAACGTGTACTCGGCCGGTTCGAGCGAGGAGATCACCGGCCGGGCGCTCAAGGACTTCGCCCGCCGTGACGACGTCGTCATCGCCACCAAGGTCTTCAACCGCATGCGGCCGGGACCCAACGGCGCGGGCCTGTCACGCAAGGCCATCCTCACGGAGATCGACAACAGCCTGCGCCGCCTCGGCACGGACTACGTCGACCTCTACCAGATCCACCGCTGGGACCCCGCCACCCCCATCGAGGAGACCCTCGAAGCGCTGCACGACGTGGTGAAGGCGGGCAAGGCCCGCTACATCGGCGCGTCCTCCATGTACACCTGGCAGTTCGCGAAGGCCCTGTACACCGCCGACCTGCACGGCTGGACGCGCTTCGTGTCGATGCAGAACCACTACAACCTGATCTACCGCGAGGAGGAGCGCGACATGCTCCCCTTCTGCGCCGACCAGGGCATCGGTGTGGTGCCGTGGAGCCCGCTCGCCCGCGGCAGGCTCACGAGGCCGTGGGACGCGCGTACGGCACGCTCCGACACCGACGAGTTCGGCAAGACGCTGTACCACCCCGAGGACCGCACCGTGGTGGAACGCGTCGCCGACGTGGCGGGCAAGCACGGCGTGAACCAGGCGCAGGTGGCGCTGGCCTGGCTGTCCCACCAGTCCGTCGTGACGTCCCCGATCGTCGGCGTCACCAAGGCGGCTCAGCTGGCCGACGCGGTCGCCTCCCTCGACCTCGCGCTGAGCCAGGACGAGATGGCCCTGCTCCAGGAGCCCTACCGGCCGCACGGGGTCGCGGGCCACTGACGGCTCCCGCCGACTTCAGGAGACGATCTGCCGCACGTCCCTGGCTGATCGCCGCGGCAGCTGACAGACTCGGCCGGGTGAAAGGGCGTCAGGCGGTGATCGTGCCATGAGCGAGGTACGGGCGGGGGGTTCCGCGGGCAGCGCGCCCACGGTCCTGCGCATGGTGATCGGCAAGCGGCTCCTGGCACTGCGCGAGCGGGCCGGCGTCACGCGGGAGAGCGCGGCCGAGGCGCTCGACGTGACACCGCTGACCATCCGCCGGATGGAGAACTCCGAGGTCAGCTTCAAACTGCCGTACGTGCGTGTCCTGTTGCAGATGTACGGCGTGGCGGACGCGGAGGCCGGCCAGTTCGTCGAACTCGTCAAGGCGGCCAACAAGCCGGGCTGGTGGCACCGCTACCGCGACGCGGTCCCCGGCTGGTTCAGCGCGTACGTCAGCCTTGAGGACGAGGCCAGCCTGATCAGGACGTACGAACCCCACTACGTCCCCGGCCTGCTGCAGACCGAGGAGTACGCGCGCGCCGTCCTCGGGGCGGGCGCGCCCAAGGACCCCGAGGCACTCGACCGCCGGGTCGCGCTGCGCGTCAAGCGCCAGCAGCTGCTGACCAAGGCGGACGCCCCGATGCTCTGGATCCTGATGGAGGAGGCCGTCCTGCGCCGTCCGGCCGGCGGGTCCGCGGTGATGGCCGCCCAGGTGGACCGGCTCATCGAGGCGACCACGCTGCCCAACGTGACTCTGCAGATCCTGCCGTTCGCGATAGGCCCCCACCTCGGCGCGTTCGGCCCCTTCCACCTCTTCAGGTTCGACGTCGTCGAACTCCCCGACATCGTCTACACGGAGAACCTGACCGGCGCGGTCTACCTCGACCGCCGCCCCGACAGCTCGGCCTACCTGGAGGTGCTCGACGGCCTCTCGGCGCGCGCCGCGTCCGTCCGCGAGACCCGCGCCCTGCTGCACACCCTGCGCGAGGACTACGCCTGAGCCGAGGGCCGGATCGTCCGCCCGTCGGGACGGCCTGCCGCAGCGGACCGTCCGTCTGGTTGTCTGGTGGGGTTCAGCCTGCCCCGTGGGCCGCCCCGGCCCCGCACCGACGAATCGAGGCCGCGTACGGTGTCCTCCCGCCCCGTGACCCTGCTCAGCCTGGTACCCGCGGTCTTCCTGCCCGCGCTCACCTTCGAGACGGGCATGGGGGCGGTCGCGCCCGTCCTCGCCCTCAGCGGCAGAGCGCTCGGCGCGTCCGTCGGCGCGGCCGGGCTCGTCCTCGCGCTGCTCGGCGTCGGCCAGATCATCGGCGACGTGCCGGCCGGCGCGCTCGCCGCCCGGCTGGGCGACCGCAGGGCGATGCTGGTGGCGGCGGGCGTGGCGGCGCTCACCCTGTGCGGCTGCGCCTTCGCGAGGACCGTGTGGGAGCTGGCGCTCGCGGTGACCGCGACCGGCGCGACCAACGCCGTGTTCGTCCTGGCGCGGCAGGCCTACCTCACCGAGGTCATCCCCCTCGGTCTGCGCGCCAGAGCCATGTCCACGCTCGGCGGGATGTCGAGGGTCGGCGCTTTCGTCGGGCCCTTCATCGGCGCCGCCGTGCTCCGCGACCGGCCCGTGCACGACATCTTCTGGCTGGCGCTCGCCTTCACGGCGGTGACCGCCTGCGTCCTGCTGTGCGTGCCCGACGTCTCCGACCCGTCCTCCGGCCACGCGAAGGGCGCGAGGAACCCCGTGCCCGTGCGTGCGGTGGTGCGCGACCACCGCACGGTGTTCCTGACGCTCGGCATGGCCATCCTGCTCGTCGGCTCCGTGCGCGCCACGCGGCAGACGGTGCTGCCGCTGTGGGCGGAGCACTTGGGGCAGAGCGCGTCCACGACGAGTGTCGTCTTCGGCATCGCCGGCCTCGTCGACATGCTCACGTTCTATCCCTCGGGACGGGTCATGGACCGGCACGGGCGGCTGTGGATCGCGATCCCGTCCATGCTGGTGCTCGGCCTGACGCAGGCCGCGCTGCCGCTGACCCACGGGCTGGTGTCGCTCACCGTCGTGGCGATGCTCATGGGGTTCGGCAACGGCATCGGCAGCGGGATCCTCATGACACTGGGGGCCGACGTGGCACCGCCGGGGACACGGACCCAGTTCCTCGGCGTGTGGCGGCTGTGCGCGGACTCCGGCAGCGCGGGCGGCCCGCTGGTCGTGTCCGCCGCCGCATCGCTCGGCAGCCTCGCCGCCGGGATCGTCGCCATGGGCGCCATGGGCATCGTCGCGGCGGGCGCCCTGCTGCGCTGGGTGCCGCGCTACTCGGAGTTCGCCACCACCGGCACGCGCCGCCGGGGCACCGTCGCCGCCGCGTCCCCCGCGCACCGCCTACCGGCGCCGCCCCGGCCGCCTGCCCCCGGAGCGCGGCCGACGGGGGAGCAGGAGCGGGAGGACCGCGTCGAGGAGACGTGAGGCGGCCCGGCCGGGTGGGCGCCGCCGCCGGCGACGGCGACGGCGCGCCCCGCGCGGCCGGAGCCGGGGGTGACGAGGTTCTGGCGGGTATGTTGACGGTTCGTCGGGTCGCGTTCCGCGCCCGGCGGCCCGACGCATGGTAGGCACAGGACATGTCACCTGACGGCACGTCACCCGGCCGGCTCCACGGCCGCTGCCCGCGCCCGGCGCGCGTGCCCTGTGATGGTGCCCCATGCTCCCTGCCAAGGTGTGCCCGCATCCGCCTGATATGACCCGTTGCCGGGTCGCCCGACATGCCGATGTCATGGCCCTGCCCGCTGAATTTCGGGCTCCCGAGCCTGTCAGCCCGTCATCCTGCCTGCGGCCCAGCCGCCACCAGAAGGGACCACGCCATGCCCGAAATCACCCGCCGCCGGCTGATCACCGCCGGTGCCGCCGCATCCGGAGCCCTCGTCGCGGGACAGCTGACCGCCGCCACGTCCGCCGCCGCCGCGCCCGGACGCGCCCCGGCAGCCGACCCGTTCACACTGGGCATCGCGTCCGGTGACCCGCTCACGACCGCCGTCGTCATCTGGACCAGGCTCGCGACCGACCCGCTGCACGGCGGCGGCATGCCGGACCGTGCCGTCGCCGTCAGCTGGCAGGTCGCGGAGGACCAGCGCTTCCGCCGCGTCGTCAGGCAGGGTACCGCCTACGCCCAGCCCCGGTTCGGGCACAGCGTCCACGTCGACGTGCGCGGACTGCGGCCCGGACGCGAGTACTGGTACCGCTTCCGCACGGGCGGCCACGTGTCGACCGTCGGCAGGACCCGCACCATGGACGCCGCCCCGTCCAAGCTGCGTGTCGCGCTGGCCTCCTGCCAGAACTGGCAGCACGGCTACTTCAACTCCTACGCCGACATGCGCAGCCAGGAGCCGGACTTCGTGCTGTTCGTCGGCGACTACATCTACGAGTCCGCGCCGAGCACCTCGTCCGTACGCGTCCACGAGGGCAGCGGGGAACCGGTCACCCTCGACCAGTACCGCAACCGGTACGCCCAGTACCGTACCGACCCCGACCTCAACGCCGTGCACGCCGCCGTCCCGTGGATCGTCACCTTCGACGACCACGAGGTCGACAACGACTGGGCGGGCGAGGTGCCGCAGGACCCGGACAAGCAGCCGCACGACGCCTTCGTGAACCGGCTGACCGCGGCCTTCCAGGCCTACTACGAGTACATGCCCGTACGGGCGACCGCCATCCCGAACGGTCCGCACATCCAGATGTACCGCCGCTTCGACTTCGGGGACCTGGCCAGGCTCAACGTGCTCGACACCCGGCAGTTCCGCAGCAACCAGGTCACCTCCGACGCCGCCGCCAAGGACCCCAGGCTCACGATGCTCGGCGCCACGCAGAAGCGGTGGCTGATCAACGGCCTCGAACGGTCGCCGGCCCGGTGGAACCTGATCGCCTCGCAGATCATGATGGCGGAGACCGACAACGTGGCCGGGCCCGGCAAGAACTGGTTCTACGACGCGTGGGACGGCTACCAGGTCGAGCGCAACGACCTCATGGCCCGCTTCCAGAACATCCGCAACCCCGTCGTCCTCAGCGGCGACCGCCACCTGACCATGATCAGCGACCTGAAGAAGGACTTCTCCGACCCCAAGTCCGCCGTCGTCGGCGCCGAGTTCGTCGGCACGTCGATCAGCTCCAACGGCGACCAGAGCGTTGACGCGTTCAACGCGCAGTGGGACCCGCTGCGCCCGGACAACCCCCACTGGAAGCTGATCGACTGCCACCGCGGCTACCACCTGTTCGACATCGACCGCGACGGCATCGACGCCAAGGTGCGGGTCGTCGGCACCGTGCGCAAGCCGGTGTCGGCCGCCACCACACTCTCGAGTCTCCGCGTCGACGAGGGCAAGCCCGGCGTCCACACCGTCTGACCCGTCGCGCCCGCCCTCAGGGCGCGTGGGTGCGTGATTCCAGGTCCTTGCGGGTCGCGGCCCCGTACACGCCCGAGGGATCGCTCGTGATGCCGTGCCCCCGCTGGTAGCGCGCCACGGCGTTTTCGACCCCCGTGTCGTACGTGCCGTCCGGCGCGCCCAGATAGGCGAGGAGCAACTGGCCGAGGCGCTTTTGCAACTCGACCACCTCGGGCCCCGTGTCGCCTTTCCGCAGCACCGGCGGCCCGGCCGGCGCGCTCGCCGACGTCGCGGGCGAGCCGCCCGCCGCCGGCGTGGTCCCGCGTTCGGCCGCCGGGGGAGGCGCCCCGGCCCCAGGACCGGCTACGGCCATCGGGCCCGGCGGCGAGGCGGACGGGCCGCTGCCCGGTGGCGTACTCGCCACACCATCGCGTCCGCCTCCGGGGGCCGACGGCGGCGGGCCCGAGGTGCCCGGGGCGGCAGGATCGGTGGCCGCGCCCGATGCCACGCCACCTCCCCGGCCACCCGGCAGGGCGGCGCCGGCCGCCGAGGACGACGCTCCGGCCGCCGGGCGGGAGTCCTCGCCCCCGCCGAAGGCACCCGTGCCGGCCGCCACCGCCAGTGCCGCGACGACCGCACCGGCGGCTACCGCGAGCAGCGGGCCCCGCCGTCCGCGCCGCCCGTCCGCCTCCGCCCCGTCCTGGCCCGCCTGATCGCTGCCAGGGCCGCCAGGTCCGCCGGTGTCGATCACGTACCCCGACAGCGGAGCGCTGCCGGCGACGAGCGTCGTGGCCTCCGGGCCGTCCGGTGCCGCCACCGGGCCGTCCGGGACGTCATCGGGCCGTCCGGGACGTCATCGGCCTCGGCGGAGGCGTCTCTGCCGTCCTTGCTGTCCCCGGTGTCCCGCCGTTCGGACGCCTCCGGCGCCCCCAGTGCTTCCGTGCCGCCGTCCTGCTCGCGTTCCGCGCGTTCCGCGCAGGCGCAGTCCGGGCGGCCGTCCTCGCCCGCCGGGGCGAAACAGCGCGGACAGGATTCTGGCTTCACCGACAGTCCCTTCGTGGATGCGGTGTGATTATGCAGAGCCGAACGGGGCACGCGCAGCGATTGTGCCGCGTGTGCCGTCTCCGCTGCTCGGTCATAAACGGGCAACCCCTGCCTGAAAGGGCAAAAAAATCGCACAGCTGCCACCTGCCGGCGATCCCGGACGGACACGCGTGCGAACGTCCGCGCCCCACAGGCGACAGGTGCCACGGGGCGCGGCAGACCTGCCGATGACGTGCGCATGCGTCGCACGAGGCAGAATTGGCGCGTGACGGAATCCGCCGGCCCCGCGAGGGGCGACACGTACACGGGCAGGACGGAGTGCCGCTCCTCCACCCCCTCACCGTGGCGCGCCTTCCTGCGCACCGAGACGGGCAGCGCGGCCGTCCTGCTCGCCGGCGTGATCGCCGCCCTCGTCTGGGCCAACATCGGCATCGACGGCTACGAGTCGGTGTGGCGCACCACCCTGTCCGTACGGGTGGGGGACGCGGGCGTCTCCCTGCACCTGCGCGACTGGGTCAACAGCGGCCTGATGGCGATGTTCTTCTTCGTCGTGGGCCTGGAGGCCCGCCGCGAGTTCGACATGGGGGAGCTGCGCGAGCGGCGGCGCGTCGCGCTCCCGATGCTCGCCGGGGCGTGCGGGCTGTGCGTTCCCGTCGTGATCTACCTGGCCATCAACGCGGGGCACGGCACCGAGCACGGCTGGGGCGCCGCCATGTCGACCGACACGGCGTTCGCGCTCGGCATGCTGGCGCTGCTCGGCCGCAGGCTGCCGGCCGGCCTGCGCACCTTCGTGCTGTCGGTCGCCGTCGTCGACGACTTCGTGGCGCTCGCCGTGATCGCCTTCGCCTACAGCGGCAGCGTCATGCTGCCCGCGCTGCTCGTGGCGGTCGGCATCCTGGCCGCGGTCCTCGTCGTCCGGGCGCTCAAGGTGCGCACGGGGGCCGTGTACGCCGTGGCGGCACTCGCGATCTGGGTCGCGCTGCTGAAATCGGGCATCGACCCCGTGGTGACCGGCCTCGTCATGGGCCTGCTCACGTACGCCTACCCGGCCGCGCGCAGCGACCTGGAACGGGCGAGCGGGCTGTTCCGGCGCTTCCGCGAGCAGCCGACCCCCGAGCTCGAACGGAGCGCGCGGCGCGGACTCGCGTCCGCGATCTCCCCGAACGAACGGCTGCAGCGCACCTTCCACCCGTGGACGAGCTACGTGATCGTGCCGCTGTTCGCCCTCGCCAACGCCGGCATCGAGATCAGCCCGCACGAGCTGTCCCGCGCCTTCTCCTCGACGGTGACCTGGGGCGTCCTGGCCGGCCTCGTGCTCGGCAAGCCCCTGGCGATCCTCGGCACCAGCCTCGTCACCGCGGCCGCCACCCGGGGCCGGGTACGCCCGCCGGTCGGCTGGGGAGCGACGGCCGCGGGCGGCACCGTGGCGGGCGTCGGCTTCACCGTGTCGCTGCTGATCGCGACGCTGGCCTTCCACGGGCAGCGCCTCGCCGAGGCCAAGATCGGCATCCTCAGTGCCATGGCCGGGGCCTTCCTGCTGACCTGGACGGTGACCGCGGTCATCGGCCGCCTGCCGAAGTTGCTGCGAGGCCGCGCACTGCTGGGCACCGCGGAGAGCATCGTCGATCTCGCCGTACCCGTCGATCCCGACAGGGACAAGGTGCGCGGGCCGCACGACGCGCCGGTCACCGTCGTCGAGTACGGGGACTTCGAGTGCCCGTACTGCGGTCGCGCCGAGCCCGCCATCAGGGCGCTGCTCGCCGAGTTCGGCGACGACGTCCGCTACGTGTGGCGGCACCTGCCGCTGCGCGATGTGCACCCGCGTGCCCAACTCGCGGCCGAGGCGACCGAGGCAGCCGCGGAGCAGGGGGCCTTCTGGGAGATGCACGACCTGCTCTTCGCCCACCAGGGCGCCCTCGGCTCCGCGGACCTGTACCGCTACGCGGAGGAACTGGCCCTGGACACCGAGCGCTTCCGCCGCCACCTGCGCCACCGCGCCGGAGCCCGCCGGGTCGCCGAGGACGTCGAGTCCGCCGATCTCAGCGGTGTCTCCGGAACTCCGACCTTCTTCGTCAACGGCCGCCGCCACACGGGTGCGTACGACATCGAACACCTCTCGCGTGCCGTCTCCACGGCACGCAAGAGGGCCGCCCTGGAGGCCGCCTGAGGCGGCCGCCCCGCGCGGACGGGGCGGCCGCCTCAGGACGGCAGGGCAGCGTCGGCGGAGCCGGGCTCCTCGTCCTGCGTCATCGGCAGGCACACCACGAAACGCGTGTCGCCCGGGCGGGAGTCCACCCGGATGTCGCCGTGGTGCTTGTTCACCACGATGCGGTACGAGATGTCCAGGCCGAGGCCCGTGCCCTCGCCGACGCCCTTCGTAGTGAAGAACGGCTCGAAGATCCGCGGCCTGATCTCCGGCGCGATGCCCGTCCCGGTGTCGCCGATCTCCACCAGCAGCCTGCGGCCGTCCTCACCCCAGGTCCTGACGGTCAGCGTGCCGCCCGTGCCCATCGCGTCCACCGCGTTGACGATGAGGTTCGTCCACACCTGGTTCAGCTCGGCGCCGTACGCCGGGATCTCGGGCAGCGTCCTGTCGTACTCCTTCACGATGCCGATCCCCTGCGGGATCTTCGCGCGCAGCATGGTGAGCGTGGCATCCAGCAGCTGGTGCACGTCCACGGTCTGCTGGGGCGCGCGGTCCAGCTGCGAGTACTGCTTCGCGGCCCCCACCAGGTCGGAGACCCGGGTGACCGCGTCGTCGATCTCGCCCATCAGCAGCTCGGTGTCGATCGCGTACGCGAGCCAGCGCACCGCCGAGTCGAGGTGGTCATCGCCCACCGTGTCCGCGACGGTCGCGAGCCACGGCACCCCGACACCGCCGGCGACGAGCGTCGGGGCGATGTCCCACGCGCCCGCGACGCCACGCCCGTCCAGCCAGTCCGACAGCTCGTCCTCGGCGTCCGACGCCCGCATCGCCGACAGCGCGGGCGCGGACGCGGCCTGCTTCACCGCGGCGTCCTGCAACTCGACGAGCTGGTGCAGGCGCGACCCGTCCAGCCGGCCATCCGCGATCATGGCCAGCTTGTGGCGCATGGCAGCGACCCGGTCGCGCAGCGCCTCCGTCGCCCGCACGGCGGCCGCCGCCGGGTTGTTCAGCTCGTGCGTGAGCCCCGCTGAGAGCGAGCCGAGCGCCAGCAGCCGCTCCCGCTCGCTGAGCATGAGGTAGGTCGCCTGAGTCCCGAAGAACAGGCCGTCCAGGAGGTGGAGGGCCATGGGGAACCAGGTGGAGACGGCGGTGGCGAAGTCCTCGGCCGGCAGTACGAAGAACTCGGAGTCCGAGATCGCCCGCATCGTGTTCGGGTACACCTGCTCGACCCGGTCGCCGAGGTACGCCTGGGTCGCTCCGGCATAGGCGCCACGCAGGTCCGTCCTCTTCACCTCGACCTCGTTGCCGTGCACGGACGGCGCGAGCGCGATCGAGCCGCTCAGCAGTACGAAGAAGCAGGTGGCGGGTTCTCCCTCGCGGTACACGTCGCTGCCCGCGCCGCGGGTCTCCACCCGTCCGCGCTCCGCCAGCCATCGCAGCTGGCCGTCGTCCAGCTTCTCGAAGAGGAAGAGGCCGCGCAGCTCCTCAGGCGACGACGGGCGGTCCGATGCGGTCATTGCGCCTCCAGATAGCGGTGTGCCAGCGAGACGGCCATCGCGCCCTCGCCGACGGCCGACGCCACACGTTTGACGGACTCCGACCGCACGTCTCCGGCGGCGAAGACACCCGGCACGCTCGACTCCAGGTGGTAGGGATCGCGCGGCAGCGGCCAGCCCGCCACGCGCTGCCCGCCCGACACCAGGTCCGGCCCGGTGACCACGAAACCGTTCGGGTCCCTGGCCACCACGCCGTCCAGCCACGCCGTGCGGGGCGCGGCGCCGATGAACACGAACAGCCACGACGCGTCGACCGTCTCCGTCGCGCCGGTACGCACGTCACGCAGGGTGAGCTGCTGGAGGTGGTCGCCGCCCTTGCCGTCCACCACCTCGGTGCAGGGATGGACCTCGATCGTGTCGATGGCCGAGATCTGGTCGATCAGGTAGCGCGACATCGACCTCGTCAGGTCGGGGGAGCGCACCAGCATGTGCACGCGCCGCGCGTACCGGGAGAAGTACACGGCGGCCTGCCCCGCCGAGTTCGCGCCGCCGACCACGAACACTTCCTCGCCGGAGCAGTTCTGCGCCTCCGTGACGGCCGAGCCGTAGTAGACGCCCGCGCCGGCGAACTCGTTCAGGGCGGGCGCGGGCAGCCGCCGGTACGAGACCCCGGTGGCGAGCACCACCGTGTGCGCCCCGATCGAGGCGCCCTCGCCGAGACGCACCACGCGCGCGGAACCCGCCGCCTCCAGCGAGACGACCTCCCGGGCGCTGAGGATCTCCGCGCCGAACTTCAGGGCCTGGCGGCGCGCCCGGTCGGTCAGCTGGGAACCGGAGACCCCGTCCGGGAAGCCCAGGTAGTTCTCGATGCGGCTCGACTGGCCCGCCTGGCCGCCGGTCGCCTCGCGCTCCACCAGGACGGTGCGCAGCCCCTCGGACGCTCCGTAGACGGCGGCGCCGAGCCCCGCCGGGCCGCCGCCGACCACCACCAGGTCGTAGAAGTCGGACGCGGGCGTCGTGGACAGGCCGACACGCGCCGCGAGTTCGCCCTCCGCGGGCGACACGAGGGAACTGCCGTCCGCGAGCACGACGAGCGGCAGCGCCGAGGCCGCGTCGGCACCGGCCGCGGCGAGCAGCCGCGCCCCCTCGGGCTCGTCCACGGGCAGCCACTGGTACGGCACGAGGTTGCGCGCGAGGAAGTCGCGCACCGCGAACGAAGGCCGCGACCAGCGGTGCCCCACCACGCGTGTCATGGCGGCGGCCGGGTCGGGCGTCGCCAGCCACGCGTCGAGAAGCGTGTCGATGACCGGGTACAGGTGCTGCTCGGGCGGGTTCCACGGCTTGAGCAGGTAGTGGTCGAGGTCGACGACGTTGATCGCGTTGATCGCGGCATCGGTGTCCGCGTAGGCCGTCAGCAGGACGCGGCGCGCCAGCGGGAACAGGTCCATCGCCTGTTCGAGGAACTCGATGCCGTTCATCCGGGGCATCCGGTAGTCGGCCAGCATCACGGCCAGCTGCTCGCCGCGCAGCTTGATCTCGCGCAGGGCGTCCAGGGCCTCCGCGCCCGAACCTGCGCGCACCACCCGGTACCGGTCGCCGTACCGGCGCCGGATGTCCCGGGCCACGGCCCGTGAGACCGTCGGGTCGTCGTCCACGGTCAGGATCGTCGGATTCGTCATGGAACCATCATCCGGGCTGCTCCCGATGATCGTCGAACGCATTCATCGTCGTCGAACGGGCTTCGCGACCACCCAGTCTAGTGACGGTGCACGCGCGGGCGCTCGACGTCGAAGGCGAGCGCGGTGCGCTCGGGCGCCGGCGCGGGGTGGTAGCGCCCCGCACCGAGACCGGCCACCGGGCCGCACGGCCGGGTCCCCGTGGTCGTGCGACGCGCCACCGACAGGGTTGGCCGGCTCCAGCAGGCCGTGGTTGACGGGCCCGCCCGGACACGCTGATGTACGCACGGCGACCCTCTGGCCGGCCGGCGCGAAATCGGCCTCGAACACACGCTCGCGGGCCCGCCGGGACGGGACCGCTGCGACGGGAGCAACGACGCGACCCACGTGCGACCACAGGGCGCGCGCAGAGCGCTAGCCTGGCCGCATGCACCTCGTGCTGACCTCGGACACCCATCTGCCGCAGCGGGCCAAGTCGCTGCCGGACGAGCTTCTCGACGCGATCTCCCGTGCGGACGCCGTGCTCCACGCCGGCGACTGGGTCGACGAGGCGACACTCGACCTCTTCGAGGCGCGCTCACGGCGGTTCACCGGGGTGTACGGCAACAACGACGGGCCTGAGCTGCGGGCGCGCCTGCCCGAGGTGGCGTACGCGGACCTCGGCGGGGTGCGGTTCGGCGTCGTCCACGAGTCCGGACCGGCGCAGGGCCGCGAACAGCGGTGCGCCGCCCGCTTCCCCGACGTCGACGTCCTCCTCTTCGGGCACAGCCACATCCCCTGGGACACGACGCCCCCTGGCGGCCCGCGCCTGCTGAACCCCGGCTCGCCCACGGACCGCAGGCGCCAGCCGTACTGCACGTACGCCACCGCCGAGGCAGCCCAGGGCCGGCTGACGGACATCAGGTTCCACCGGCTCCCGCGCCGGTGAGCGGACCGCCCGCTGCGACGCCCCTGCACGCGCCCAGCCCCGGGCTCACCGGGCGGCGTGTGCGGCGAGCTCCGCCTCGATGAGGTCGGCGGCACTGACGGCGCCGCCCTCCAGCGCCATGCCGGCGCTGATCTCGCCCAGCCTGCGGGCGACTTCGCGATCCGAGGCCAGCGAGAGCACCGCCTCCCGCAGCGCACCCGGCGTCGCGTCGGCCGTGTCGAGGCGACGCGCGACCCCGAGACCCACCAGCGTGTCGGCGTTGCCGAACTGGTCGACCGCCTGCGGCACGGCCAGCATCGGCGTGGCCGTGGCGAGGCCCTCCTGGCTGCCGCCCGCGCCCGCGTGTGTGATGAACGCGTCCGCCTGCCGCAGCACCGACAACTGCGGCACCCACTGCCGCACCTCGACGTTGCCCGGCACGCCGCCCAGGTCGCCCTCGGTCACGTACCGCCCGATTTGCAGGACCACGTGCCACCCCGGCAGGTCGCCGAACGCCTCGACGCAGGCGCGGTAGAAGGCCGGCTGCTTCGTGAACGTCGAGCCGAGCGAGACGAGCAGCACCCGCTCCGCCCCCTCTGGGCGCCGCCACTCGCCCTGCTCGTGACGCTCGCCCTGGCACGATCCGACGAACGTGTAGACGGACTCGTCCACCCGGTCGGCGTTCGGCTGCAGCACCTTCGGGATCAGGACGAGACACCGGTCCGGTCTGCCCATGAAGTCCTCGACTCTCATCACCATGCCGTTCTCGGCGATCCACTTGGCGAATGTGGCGAAGAACGCCGCTCCGCGCTCCGTGCGCCGCAGCGGCTCGAACAGCGGTGCGCCGACCTCCTCCTCGTAGCCGCGCCACGCCACCATGCTCGGCGAGAGCTGCACGATCGGCACGCCCCACCGGTGCGCGAGGACCCTCGCCGGGTAGGACGTGAAGTCGTACAGGACGAGATCGGGCCGGTCGTCCGCGAAGGCGGCGGCGAGTTGCGGCAGGGCCTGGATCGCGTCCGTGAGGAACGGCTCGACGGCGTCGATCAGTTCAGAGCCCCACGCGTCGGGGTCGTCGTCGGTCGGCAGGACCGACGTGTAGGGGACGGGCCGCGCGCCCGATGCCGCGACCACGTCCACGAAGGAGGGCGGGATCGCGTAGCTGACCCGGTGGCCCCGCGCGACGAGTTCCCTGACGACGCCCAGGTTCGGGTGCACGTGCCCGGCGGCCGCGACGGAGAACATGGCGATATGGGCGCGTTCGGCAGGGGTCATGCGCCCGAGCCTAGGCATGCGGCCCCGTGCGCGCGGGGCAATTCCGCTCCGGCGCCGCGCGCGCCGGAGCGGAATCGAACGGTCCCCTCGACTTCCCCTCGGATCCGGCCGGCCGGCGACCGGCGGCGGTCACCGGCCGCCCGCCCGAGGCCGGGTCAGGCGGCCGTGCTCGCGGGCGCGTTCGACGTCAGGCCGGGAGGCGCCGCGGCGAGCGCGGAGCGGATCGCGTCGATCAGGGCGAGTGCCGACTCCTCGGTGAGCTCGACCGCGACCCGGGACGACGGCCCCTGCGACGGGTTGAGGAAGTCGATGTTGACCGTGTGCTCGTAGGGCGCGTGCTGCGGGTGGTCGACGTAGACCATCGCCTCGGTCAGCGCGAAGTAGCCCTGCGCGCCCTTGCCGCTGCCATCGAGCGCGAACTTCTCGGTGAGATAGGTGCACATCAGAGGTGCTCCCCGAAGAAGCTGAAGATCTTCTGCCAGCCGTCCATCGCGGCCTGCGGCCGGTAGCTCGGGCGGTCCACGGCGAAGAAGGCGTGACCCGCGTCGTCGTAGCGGTGGAACTCGTACGCCTTGCCGCGCGCCTTGAGCTCCTCCTCCAACTCGTCCACGTGCGGCGGCGACGGGTACTGGTCGTCGTTGCCGAACAGGCCGAGCAGCGGGCTGCTCAGGTCCCGTACCCGGTCCTTCAGCGGCGACACCTGGAGCGGGAAGCCCTCGGGCGGTGTCCCGGTGACGAACGCGCCGTAGCAGTCGACGCCCGCCTGGAGGTCGAGGCTCGCGAGCGCGAGGAAGGACTGGCGGCCCCCCGAGCAGTAACCGATCGTGCCCACCTTGCCGTTGGACGACGGCAGGCCGCGCAGGTACGCCGCCGCGCCGGCGACGTCGCCGACGAGCCGCTCGTCCGGCACACCGCCGGCGGCGCGTGCCGCGGCCGCCGCGTCGTCGGGTGCCGCGCCGGGGGCCTCCCGGCTGTAGAGGTTGGGGCAGACGGCCGCATAGCCCTCGGCCGCGAAACGCCGGACGATCTCCTTGGTGGGAGCGTCATAACCGGGCATGTGGTGGATCACCACGACACCGCCGAACGGTCCGGCGGCCATCGGGCGCGCGGAGTACGCCTCGATCCTGTCCCCGCCGTGGCCGCTGACGGTGACGGTCTCTGCCAGCACTGCGTCGTACATCGAAGTCCCTTCAGTGCGGATTGCTGGCACGTACACTAAGCCTCTTCCCCGCCGCCCCCGGCACCGCCCCGCTACTACCGGAGCCAGTGACTCCGCAGGGCTGCCGCGGCCGCTCCCCGGGGCGTTGCCCCGCGTTCCCCGAACGGCACCCGAACGGGCCGCACCTGTGGTGTGATGCGCGTAGACAAACGATGAACATGACATTTGTTCGAGACGGAAAGGGCATCTCCATGCGGAAGTTGCACCAGGTCGCCGCCGCGGTCGGGGCGGGCGTACTGAGCGCGGGCATCCTCTACGGCACCGGCGTCGCGGGCGCGGACACCGGACCGCACGGCCACCCCGGAAGCGAGCCCGAGAACATAGGGCTCCTCGTCGGCCAGATCGACGACTACTACGGGGCGCACCAGGCGGCCGACGGCACCTGGGAGGCGTCCCCGGACAGCCCGTACGCCCACGACCTCGCCCGCATCGAGGCGGGCGCGAAGCGGGACATCGCACGCGCCACGGCCGGCCACGGCCACGGGCGCGACCAGGGCGGGCACGGCGGGCACGCGTCGCACAAGAAGCCCGCGATCGTCCTGGACGTGGACGACACGGCACTGCTCAGCTTCACCTACGAGCGCGCCACCCACTACGTGTACGACGACGCCACCTGGAACGCCTTCGTCTCCAAGGCCGACCGCCCGGCCGTCTACGGCATGCCGGGCCTCGTCTCCTACGCCAAGGACCACGGCGTCGCGGTCTTCTTCGTGACGGGCCTCGCCGAGGACCTGCGCGAGCCCGCCGTGCTCAACCTCAAGGCGACCGGGTACGACACCCCGCTCGACCGTGCCCACCTGTTCACCAAGGACAAGGCGAACCCGCCCGCCTACCTGGGCGACTGCGCCACCGCGGCCGCATGGAACTGCACCACCGTGCAGTTCAAGTCCGCCACCCGCGAGCACATCGAAGCGGACGGCTACGACATCATTGGCAACTTCGGGGACCAGCAGTCCGACCTGACGGGTGGCCACGCCGACCACGCGTACAAACTGCCCAACCCCACCTACTTCGTGCAGTGAGAGGGTGACCGCGGGGGCAACGGACGCGCGCGGGCGGGGTGTCATGCGGCTCCCCGCCCGCGAGGACCCCCTCGCCGACCACCGACCGATTCGCGGGAGCCCCCTACTACGCCGACGTGATCGCCGGTGCGGCCTGCCGGTTCATGATGATCCTGGTGCCGCGCCTCCGACCGGCCCGCTGACGCGGGGCGCGAAACCGGTCACACTCACCGCGGCGGCGGCGTACGCCGCACGCGCGGCGAGGGCTCACGCCCCTACCCGTGCAGCGCCGCTTCGCCCGCGACGTGCTCACGGATCTGCTCGGCCGTGAGGTAGGAGCCGGTGTACTCGAAGTCGCGCAGCGTGGCGCGCTTTTGCGCCTGGAAGCCGGTGCGCACGAAGTCGTCGCCCGCGACGGCGTTGAGCATCCAGTTCGTCATGACACGCGACTTGGCGACGTTGGTGCGCAGCGCCGACCAGTGGTAGCCGCGTGCCACCGCCTGGGCCGGCATGCCGCGCAGTGGGATGCCGAGCGGCTTGGAGACGGCGTCCCTTCCGCCGAGGTCCACGACGAGCCCGAGGTCCTTGTGCTCGTACGGGCGCAGCGGTTGGCGCCGCAACGTCGCGATGAGGTTGTCCGCCATCCGCTTGCCCTGCCGCATCGCGTGCTGGGCGGTCGGCGGGCAGATGGCGCCGTCGCCCACCGCCAGGTCGGGAACGGCGGCCGCGTCGCCGACCGCGAACACGCCGTCGAGCCCCGGGACCGCCAACTCGGGAGACACCAGCAGCCGGCCCTTGACCGTCTCGGAGTCGAGCGTCGCCACCAACGGGCTCGCCGCGACACCGGCCGTCCAGATGAGCGTCCTGCACGGCAGCACGCGCCCGTCGGTGAACGTCACCTCCTCCGGCGCCGCCTTGGCGATCGAGACGCCGAGCGACACCTCGATGCCGCGGCCGCGCAGGATCTCGAGCGCGTCGCGCCCGAGCTTGTCGCCGAGCTCTGGCATCAGCTTCGGCGCGATGTCGATCAGGTGCCACTTGATCAGCTTGGGGTCCAGCCTGGGGTAGCGTTCGGCGGAGTTGCACGTCAGCCGCTGCAGGCAGGCCGCGGTCTCGGTACCCGCGTAGCCGCCGCCGACGACCACGAACTGGAGCCGCGAGGCACGCTCCGCCTCGCTCTCGCTCGCGTCTGCCAGATCCAGCTGGGAGATGACGTGGTCACGGATGTACGCGGCCTCCGCCAGCGTCTTCATGCCACGCGCGTGCTCCTCCAGGCCGGGGATGTCGAAGGTGCGCGTGATGCTCCCCGGGGTGAGCACGAGGTAGTCGTAGGGCTCGTTGTGCGTCTCACCGGTGATCTTGCGCAGGACGCAGACCTTGGCCTTGTGATCCACGCCGATGGCGCCGCCGGGAAAGATCCGCGTGCGGTGCCGCTGGCTGCGGCGCAGCGAGACGGCCACCGACTGCGGGGTGAGCACCCCCGACGCCACCTGGGGGAGCAGGGGGAGGTACAGCTGATAGGAGAAGGGAGCCACGAGGCAGATGTCCGCCTCGCCGGGCTTGAGACTGCGTTCGAGCCGGCGTACACACTCGACACCGGCGAAGCCGGCGCCCACCACGAGGATCCTCGGTCGTGCCACGGTCTCGGTCCCTTCTCGGTGCTGCGCGGTCAACACTCGACTGCCCCCTGATACCGGTCCATCACCTCCATCTTGGCGACCCTTTTCGCGCGCCGCCACACCGTGGCCGTCGCGGCCGGAAGAAGAGCGCGGCGGTATCGGGCCGTCCCGGCCCACCGGTCAGGCCCGGGCGACGGACGTGAGGTGGGCGAAGACGACCACATTGGCGCTGTAGCCCGTCTTGCGGTCGAAGCGCCCGCCGCAGGTCAGCAGCCGGAGCTCGGGACGTCCCGTGTCTCCGTACACCTTCTTGCTGGGGAACGCCCCCCGGGCGAACGTGCGCACCGAGTCCACCGTGAACACGGCGGTCCTGTGGTCCTTCCGCGTGACCTTGACGGGGTCGCCCGGGCGCAGGGCGTTGAGGTTGAGGAAGATCGCCGGACCGGTCTTCGTGTCGCGGTGGCCCACGATCACCGCCGTTCCCTGCTGGCCCGGGCTGGGCCCCGCCGCGTACCAGCCGACCTCGTGCGGCTTGCTCATGGGCGGGGTGGAGAGCCGTCCGTGCGAGTCGAGCCCGAGCCGGATGACCGGAGCCTCCACCACCATCCGCGGCACGGCGAGCCTGACCGGCGGCGAGGCCGGCAGGGGCGCGTGGGAGGCGACCGGGGCGGGGTGCTCCCGCGGCCCGCCGCCGGCTCCGTCCGAGGAGCCGGCGGCGACCGTCGGGGCGTGGGAGGAGGCGTCGCCGCCGCACCCGCGCACCACGCCGAACAGCAGTGTCGCCGTCACGCTGAGGGTGATGGTGAGCCGGCAGCCGCGGCTTGGGCCACGGCGCCGGCGGCGGCGGCGCTGCGGTTGCGGCTGCCTGCGCGGTTGCGGTTGCGCGTAGGCGTACGGGCGCGGTCGGGGGCGGGGCCGGGGCGCGTTACGCGACACCATGGGCGCGACGGCGCGTCCGGCGCACGAAGATCAGCCCGGCGGTCGCGATGGCGCCCGTGACCAGCAGCGGGGCCGCGATGGACGAGCCGCCGCCGGTCCCGCCCGTGGTGGTGGGCGGCACGCCGCCACCGCCCGCGTGCACCGGCCCGAGCGGCTTGTGGTCGGCCGCCCCGCAGTCCACCTTGAAATTCTTGTGCTTGGGCACGCCGCCGGGGAACGTCCAGGTGAGCGTGTAGGTGCCGTTGGGCAGTGACAGGTTCTGCGTCGCGCCGGCACCCTTTTTGAGCTTCAGCCGGCCGGTCAGCGTCGGCTTGGTGGCGGCCTTGGGCAGGGGGGTGAGGCTGTAGGAGACGGCGGGCAGGGTCTGGAAGTTGGACGCGGCCAGGTTGAACGTGCAGACCTTGGGCGCGTCGCTCGTGTTGGCCGCGGGCACGCCCGCGGGGTGCACCTTGAGGACACCGCTGTCGCCGGGTGCCGCGACGGCTGCCGAGGCGCACAGGAAGGTCGTGCCGCCGAGAACCAGCGTGGCCAGGGCCACCGCGCCCGTGCGGGGCCGGCGCGGGCGGGGAGATGCCGAGAGGGTCATGCGAGGCTCCTTTAAGCCGTGTGATTGTCATACTTGTGGGCCGATGGCCACTTGATGTCACGGTCCGCAGGCGAAAGCCCCAAGAAACTCTGACGGAGCGTGATATCCCACCCGAACAGCCCACCCCGGGACCCACCGGCCTGGTCGGCCGGACCATCTGCCCGGTTGTGCGTCCGGACGAAGACGCGAAGACGGGGTCCGTGCCCCCTTGCCGACCCAGGTCGGGCCTTTTTGCTCCCCGGGACGCCGGGACTCACCGCACCGGTCACGCCGAGCGGCCCCGGACGACCACCCGGATGTCAGGCAGGGTGCGTCCGGCGGGCGTCCTGCGGCCGAATGCGGCCGTCGGCCGCAGGGGCCGTGTAGCGCAAGCGGTGCAACAGGCCTGTGTTCGTGAAGCCGATTCTCCGGTAGATCCCCTCAGCGCCGGGCTCGGCACCGAGCACAGCCGTGCGCAGGCCGTCGTCGTACGCGCGTGACAGTGCCGCGCGCACCGCCGCAGTCGCGAAGCCGCGTCCCCGGGCCCGCGGGTCGGTGGCCACGTTGTAAAGCCCCGCCACCCCCTCGTGTCGGAAGACCGACGCCACCGCTACCGGCGTCCCGTCTGCCCGGACGACCACATGGCCAAGCGGCGCGTCATCCGGGGAGGACGCCGAGAACAGGGACGCGAGGACACGGTGTCCGAAGTCGGATGTCACCGCCGTCCAGCCGTAGGCGGAGGCGTACACGCCCATGAAGTCGGCCAGTTCGGCGCGCGTGGTGACCGGCCTTACGTCAACGCGTCGCTCGGCCGGGGTCACGGCTGCCAACCGTGCCGTCATCATGCGTACCGGGGGGAGCGGTTCGAGGCCGAGCGCCTCCAGGCGTGCCGCCAAGCCGGACGGCTGCGCGTCCGGACCGACCCACCAGTCCTGCGCCCTGCTGTGCGGAGCCCGGCCGCAGATCGCCCGTACTCGTCCCGGAAGCCCGCGCACTGTGAAGGAATGCGCGAAGACCGTGTTGAGCGGCCGCGCGTCGGTGTCCGCGCTGATCGCCGTCCAGCCCGTCCCGACCTCGAGCCGCACCAGCGGCGAGGTGCCGTGGTGGGCCAGATAGGCGTAGGGGTTCGCCTCGACGCGCACGATCAGCGCACCGCCACCAGCACGCAGCTGTTGCCGACCTGCCAAACCGGCCCGACCTGGCGGAATCCGGCGTCGCGCAGCATCGCGGCGTGCCGGTTGAGCGTCAGACCGTTATTGCCCCCAGAGCCTCTCTCCGTGCGGCGTCGGCGCTCGGCGAACAGATCTGTCAGCTCCGGGTCCCGCTCGGCCGCCGCCCACCATGACTCCCAATCCTCGTACGAGAACGCGTGCTGACGCCCGGCACGCCGACGGCCCACATGCACGGCGATGTCGGCCGCTTCCTCGGGCAGCAGGTGATCGGCGTTGACCAGGACGCCACCCGGCCGCACCATCCCCGCGAGCTCCCCGTACACCCGCCGCAGCATGTCGCACGGCAAGTAGTGCATTGCCGTGGTCGACACGGCGGCGTCCAGCGGGCCGTCCAGGCCGAGCCGCGACGCCCAGCCCTCGGCGCCGATCACCGCCTCGACATAGCGGACCGCGGCTGCGGGGACGGACGCGCGGGCGTGTGCACGCCCCAGCTCAAGCAGGACGGGATCCATGTCGACGGCGACGATCCGGGCATGCGGCATCCGGCCCGAGAGGCGGACGGCAAGCGACCCCGGGCCACAGCCGAGGTCCACGACCAGGGGCCGGGCACTGTGTGCGGTCACGTGTTCGATCACGTCGGCGACGACTGTGAAGCGTTCTTCGCGGTCGAACGCGTAGCGCTGCTGTTGCTGCTCCCAGCGCTCCACCCATCGTGTCGCCGTGACAGTGCTCAGCCCCATGGTGCCCGGTCACCTCTCGTCTCGATCCGCCTTTCGGCGAGGTGACAGAAATCTACATCCGAAAATGGTTTTCATCTGAACCGCCGGTGCGATCGGGTGACGGCAGCAGTCCCGCGCAGACTGCCGGCCCCCCAGCAGCGCCTCTCGGCGCACCTCAGAGACGACCCAGTACGGCCAGAAGGCGATCGATCTCCTCGGGAGTGTTGTACACGTGCACACTGACCCGCACCGATGTCCGCGCCTCACCGGCGCGTGCCTGGCAGTGGCCGTCGGAACGCACCATGAATCCGTGGCTGTACAGGATGAACCCCAGGTCGGCCGAGTCGATCCCTTCATGGCGCAGGGTCACGACGGCCCGCCGATGCTGCGCGGACGCGTCCTTCGAGAGGCTGAGGGCGCATCCGAGCACCTCGTAGCGGCGCAGACGGCTCAGTCCCTCCGTGAGGCGCGCCGCCAGTCCCACCGTCCATTCCTCCACGCGCCCGACCCCGGCGGCGTCGAGCCAGTCGAGCGCCGATTCGAGGCTCGCGATGCCCGCGGTGTTCGGGGTGCCGGCCCAGCCGCCCGGCGCGAACGCGGGTCCGCGCGCGCCCCGCGACCACACCGCGCCCGTGCCGGGAAGCGCGAGTACCTTGTGGCCGGAGAACACCGCGAAGTCCACGTCGAGTTGCGCGAGATCGAGTGGCACGTGACCGACGCTCTGTGCCGCGTCCAGACAGATCACCGTGTCGGGGCCTGCGAGCTGCCGGATCCGGTGCACATTCATGTCGCCCCCGTACACGTGGTGCACGTGCGTCGCCGCGACGAACCGCGTCCGTGGCGTGAGGAGCCCGGCCAGGGCCTGCGTGTCGTAGTCGTGCGAACCGTCCTGGTAAGGCATCTCCCGCACCGTGACCGCCACTCCGCGCGCGGCCAGCAGGTTCACCGCATCCAGCCACGGCAGCGCGTTCGCCTGGTGGTCGCCGAACGGAACGACGATCTCGTCGCCGTCCGCCAGTACCCGCGGCAGCCAGTCCAGTGCCACCGCACGCAGACCCTCGGTCGTCCCGCTCGTGAAATGGACGCGGGAACGGTCGGGCCGTGGATCCCCGAGGAACGTCTTCACTCTCGTCCTGGCCCGTTCCACGAGCGCGGTCGTCGCGTTCGCCCAGGGATAGGTGCCGCGGCCGGCATTGGCGTTGGACGTGGTCAGATACGTCTCGACGGCGTCGAGCACGGCCCGCGGTTTCTGCGAGGTCGCCGCGCTGTCCAGGTATGCGAGTTCGGGATGGGAGGCGATGATCGGGAACTGTGCGCGCAACGGCTCCTGCCATGCGCGCAGATGGTCGGGAAAGTCCGGCAACGCCCCTCACTCCCCTACCAGTTCGCCGCCACCGTCCCGCCAGGCAACGATCCCGCCCGCAAGACTGCGTACATCGGGATGACCGAGCCGGGTAAGCAGCGCCGCGTACCGCGCCGACCGTTCGCCCACCGGACACGCCAGGAGCACCGGCCTGCTCCTGCTGAACGGCAATCCGCCTCTGACCAGTTCCTCGAACAGCTCGTCCACGATGTTGAGCGACCCGTCTATGTGGAGTGCCGCATACGCGAACGGGCTGCGCAGATCCACGACGAGGGGTGCCTCCTCCGCGATCCACCGACGAGCCCCCGCCACGTCCATCGAGAAGGCCTTCGCGACCTCCTCCTGTGACACCGATGCCACCGACTCGCCCCGCGACTCGGCCCCGAACAGTGCGGGCCGCCGCTTGCGCACATACCCCAGGTAACTCTCGATCCGATCGCACACGATGAAGACCGCCGACCTTCGCTCCCCGTCATCCGCCCTCAACCCATCCTCGTAGCGCCGTAGGTGGCGCACGGCACCGAAGTACGCGGCTCCGCCGGTCGGGCCCGAGAGCACGCCGCACCTGCGCACCAGCGTCAGCATCCCGTCGATTGCGTCGTCCGATGTCACCGGATCGATCTGCCGGTAGACCGCCGGGTCGAAGAGACCGACCTCCTTGACCTCGTCGATGTTGCGGATCCCCGGCACGAAGTCCGATTTGTGCGCGACGAGACCCACCACCTCCACCTCGGGATTGTGCGCGCGCAGCACCCGCGCCACCCCGCTGGAGGAACCGGCCGTGCCGACACAGGCGACGAAGAAGTCCGGTGCCCGCCCGCCCAGGTCCCGCACGATTTCCGGGCCCGTGCCCGCGGCGTGCGCGTCCGCGTTGCGCGCGTTGAAGTACTGGTCGGTGTGGAGGTATGCGCCGCCTGATTCGGCCAGCGCTTGGTGGAAGCGTGTGAGCGGGTCCTCGGTGTCGGCCGGATCGAGGCACTCCGTGCGTCCCGGCAGCTCTTCGATCTCCGCACCGAGCAGCAGCAGCAGGTCCTTGATCTCCGGCACCTTCATGCGGTTCGTGACGCTCTTGAACCCGAGCCCGTGCATTCCCGCGATCAACGCCAGCGCCTTCGCCGTGTTCCCGCTCGACAGCTCCACCACCTGACTGCCGCGCTCCACGGCATCGGGCAGACCGGGGCTGACCATGTTCCAGGCAGCGCGGTCCTTCACCGAACCGAACGGGTTGAACAGTTCCAGCTTCGCGTACAGATCGATGGATCTCAGACCGTGCACGGCCGGGTCGATGCGCAGCAGAGGCGTGTCCCCGATGATCTCCGTCACGTTGTCGTACCTCATGCGTTCGCTTCCTCCTGCCGGGATGCCCCGGCCTGGTGTGTCTCCTCGTCCGATGGGAGGGGCCAGTAGTCGGCGTCGATACGCCAGCGCGGGCCCGCCTCGGTGGCGCCCGGCAGGACGGCCACTTTCCGTGCCCTGGGGCGTTGTTCCGCCTCGTGCGCGCCGAAGTCCATGCAGTAGCCGGCGGTGTTGGCGAAGCACAGCAGGTCACCCTGCGCGGGCAGCCGCGGCAGGAAGACCAGCCGCTTCGTGATCAGATCGGACTCCAGACAGAGGTTGCCGAAGAGGTACACACCCACGGGCCCGTCCCCGCCTGCACCGGGGTCCGCCGAATGGCCGCCCGCGAAGGGCACTGGGCCACCGGAGGGCCCCGAGGCCCGGGGCACCAGCAGCGGATCGATCAGGATGCCGTGGTCCTCCAGCGGACAGTCGCCGGCGTTCATGTCCAGCCGTACCTGCCAGGCGCCGCTGTGTTCGTGAACGCCCCCCGGGTCCTCGTCGTCCCGCCGTACCTCCAGTACGCGGGCGAGGGTGATCCCACACTGGTCGGCCAGCGCGCGCCCGGGCTCCGCGTAGACGTCGTACAGGTGCTCCTGGAGCAAGGTGGCAAGCGGTCGGCCGAGCGACGGCGCCCGCGTGCGGAGCAGCTCGTCCAGGTATGCGGGGCCGGCTACTGCCCGGTGGGCCGGATACAGGCCGAGCCCGCCGGCGAGAGTGCCGCCCTCGTTACGCAGTCCGTATCCGTGGTTCTGCCACGTCAGCGGCGGCCTCTGCGCGAGGACCGCACGCGTCAGCTCGGTGGTGTAGGCCTCCCATTGCGCCGCCTCCGCGAGGTAGCTGACACCGAAGCCGCCTCCTGTGTCCACGACGCGCGGCCCCAGGCCGCGGGCACGGCACATGTCCATGACCTTGACGCAGCCCTCGAGCGCGAGCGCTTTCTCCTGGAGGTCGGTGGTGTCCAGGTGGTACCCGACCCCAAGCAGCTCGACCGCATCCGGGTAGCGCTCGACAGCGTCGAGTAACTGAGGCACTCCGGCCACTGGCGTACCGAACCGGCTGCGGCGCGTGAGTCTGCGCACGCCCGCGGACGGAAAGCCGGACAGCCGCAGCAGCACCCGCACACGCGGGGTCCCGTCGGTGCGCGCGAGGCGGACCAGCGCCTCCAGCTCCTCGCGGCTGTCGACGTGGAACGTGACACCGACGCGGGCCGCGAGCCAGCAGAAGGCGGGGTCCTTCGGGCCGGTGGCCACGATACGGTCCGCAGTGAACCCCGAAGCCAGCGCGTGTTGCAGCTCTTGCAGGGAGGAGACGTCGACGGACGCGCCGGTTGCCGCCAGGCGCCGCAGGAGCGCACTCGACGCGGACGCCTTGTGCGCGAAAAGCGTGGTGCCCTTCAGACGGTGGTGGCGGAAGACCTCGTCGAAACGAGCGGCGTTCTCGGCGATCTGCTCGGGTATCACGACGTTCAGTGGGGTGCCGAGGCCGTCGGCAAGCGCGTGCAGGAATGCGGTGGATCCCGTCAGCGACGCGGACCGCGGAGCGAGTCTCGGGTGCAGGTACAGCGGAGCCCCCACAACTTTTTGACCTCCTCGCAGTGGCCGGTGACCACTCGTGATCGGTTGCGTAGCCGTTGCAGGTTTTCCATCCCGTCCCGCTTACATGCAATGAAAACCGTAATCATTTGTTAATGGGATACCTGAGGCGAGGAAGCTGGCATCATCGAGGGCATGGTGGAACGTGTGGTCGCCGCGTGCGACGGGGCATCGAAGGGCAATCCGGGACCGGCGGCCTGGGGCTGGGTCGTGGGTGACACGGCCGGCGCGCCGGAGCGCTGGGAGGCGGGACCGCTCGGTACCGCGACGAACAACGTCGCGGAGCTGACCGCCCTCGAGCAGCTGCTCGGCTCCACGGACCCCGCCGTGGCGCTCGAGGTCCGTATGGACTCCCAGTACGCGATGAAGGCCGTCACCGAGTGGCTGCCCGGCTGGAAGCGCAAGGGCTGGAAGACGTCCGCCGGCAAGCCCGTCGCCAACCAGGAGCTGGTCATGCGCATCGACGCGCTGCTCGCGGGCCGCACAGTCGAGTTCCGGTACGTGCCCGCGCACCAGGTCGGCGGCGACCCCCTGAACGACTTCGCCGACCGCGCGGCCAGTATGGTCGCGCGGACGCAGGAGGTGGCCGGCAGCGCGTACGGCTCCGCGGCCCCGCCGCCGAGCGCCACCGGCGAGGGGTCGTCGGCCGCGGCCCGCGCGAAGCGCACACAGGGGGGTGGCGCCGCCCCGGGCAGGCGTGGCGGCGGCTCCCGCACGCTGAAGGCCAAGTTTCCCGGCCGGTGCCGCTGCGGCCGCTCCTACGCGGCCGGCGAGGACATCGCCAGGAACGACGACGGCTGGGGCCACCCGGCCTGCAGGACCGCCGCGGTCTGAGGCGCCTGGCCGGTCGTTATTTCAGCGCGGCGGCGGCGAGGCGCAGCTCGCGGAACGCCTGGTCCAGCTGTTCGCCGAGGGGGACCGACGGGTCCTCCATCCAGCGGTGGGTGGCCATGGCGAGCGTGTCCATGCCGACCTGGGCATGCAGTGGTGCGCTCCTGGCGTCGACGCCGCGGGCTCGCAGGGCATCGGTCAGAGCACTGACCAGGAGCGCACGCTTGGCCAGCGAACGTTCCTCAAGGGCCGGGGTCTCGGCGATCAGGCGGGCGCCGCGCTCGGTGAAGGGCCGGTTGCGCTCGAACAGCGGCACCGACTCGTGGAAGGCCGCACGCAGGGCGGGCAGCGGCTTCACGGCGTGCGGGACGGCCGCGACCGCCCGGACGAGCACGTCGCACAGTTCGCCCTCGCCGCCGAAGAACATCTCGCGCTTGTCGGTGAAGTGGCGGTAGAACGTGCGCTCGGTGACACCCGCGCGTGCGGCGATCGCCTCGACCGGGGTCTGGTCGAAGCCGCGCTCGGTGAACAGTTCGAGGGCGGCCTCCAGGAGCCGCTGACGTGCCGCCTCTCCGCTTCTTGGCATGCACCGAACGGTAGCACTTCGTGTCAGGGACTGACGTATACCGCGTCAATACGTGACATTGTGTAGCGTCAGCGAGTGACGCATTCGCGGGTGCGCGCACGGCGTGACCCGCCCGGCGTTCGGCCGGGCGGGTCACGCCGTGCGGTGCGTGGTGTGCGGTGGATGGCACCAGGCCGTCAGGGGGCCTTGTTGTAGACCGCCACGTAGTCGACGTTCATCTGGCCGCCGGAGACCGTGGCCGCGTTCGGCCCGCCCCCGAACGCGTTCGGGAAGCCACCTCCCATCGCCAGGTCGTAGATGATGAAGAACGGGTGGTCGACGGCCTTGGCCCAGGTGTCCGCGTCGACCTGGGACGAGTTGACGGTGAAGTAGTTCTGGCCGTCGAGGTACCACCGGATCTGCTCGGGCGACGTCGACCTGTCGATCTGCACGGCGTACGTGTGGTAGCCGGACTGGCAGCCGGCGCAGGCGTGCTCGCCGCTGCCGATGCCGGTGGACTCGTTGCACGGTCCGCCCGGGTTGACGCCGCAGTGCAGGGTGCCGAAGACCGAACTGCGGCCGTTGATGTCCTCCAGGATGTCGACCTCGCCCGAGGTGGGCCAGGTCGTACCCGTACGCAGCGGCTGGCCCAGCATCCAGAACGCCGGCCAGTAGCCCGCGCCGTTGGACGTCGAGACGTCCGGCTGCTGGATCGAGGACTGCATCATCACGACGCCTCCGGGAGGCGCCCCGAACGAGTCGTCCTGGGTCTCGACCCGGCCGGACGTCCAGCCGGACGCCGGATCACTGCCCGAGTGCAGGGCCTTGAGCACCAGGTGGCCGTTGCCGTCGAGGAACACGTTGGAGGTCGAGTCGGTCATCGTCTCGATCTCGCCCGTACCGAAACTGCTGCCCGGGCCGGTGTCGTACTTCCAGGTGCCCGTGTTCAGTCCACTGCCCGACGCACCGTTGAAATCGTCGCTCCACGTCGTGGTGAAGCCGGCGGGCGGGGCCGGGACGGCGGACGGCGCCGCCGCGCTGCCTGCGTCGGCCCGGGTCGCCGCCGCGCCCCGCTGCGCCGTCGCCGTCAGCCCTGCGATGCTGAGCGCGCCGACGGACAGCCCGACGAGTGCGAGACGGATCCTGGACCGCCGTGACCTGCGGTCGATCGATGGCCTTGGGGTCTCTCCAGGGGCCATGGAGCATCTCCTGTTCCGTGTGAGCCCGATGTGGGGGTCCGCCCGTACACGGCGTGTCCGCAGGGGAGTTCGGCCATGACCTCTCCTGACAGGGTGGGGGCCGTGGAGGGCGGGGACTCCGATTGAGAGCGCTCTCTCAATCAGGAGTTGTCTACCCCCGTCCGCAAGGGCCGTCAAGGCGCCGATCCAAGTGCGCACGTCAAAACAGGTGGGCCAGGACGCGCCGGCGGGCGCGCGCCCGCCGTTCAGGGCTTGACGCCCACCCCGGCGAGGCCGTGAAGCTCCGCTCGGTCGTAGGGCTCCTCGGGTGCATCGGGGCGCCACAGGGGCAGCGGCACGATCCCCGGCTCCATGAGGTCGAACCCCGCGAAGAACGGCCGCAGTTCCGCGGAACCGCGCATCACGAGCGGCGTCGGCGTCCGCTCGTACACCTCTTGCACGGCGCGCTGCCCCGCAGGCGCCGGGCCGTGGTCGAGCGTCGCGTGGGTCAGGACGAGCACGCTGCCCGGCGCGAGCGCGTCGCGGAGAGCGGCGATGATGTCCGCGGGCCGGTCCGTGTCCCGCAGGAAGTGCACGACGGCGACGAGCATCAGCGCGACAGGACGGGAGAGGTCGAGCAGGCGCGTGCCGGGATGGGCGAGCACCGCCTGCGGGTCGCGCAGGTCCGCGGCGACGATCGTCGCATCCGGGTTGCCCTCAAGCACGGCCCTGCTGTGCGCCACCGCCACCGGATCGTTGTCGACGTAGACCACCCGCGCGCCGGGCCGCGCCGCCTGCACCACCTCGTGCACGTTGCCGAAGGTCGGTATGCCGGATCCGATGTCCAGGAACTGCGTAATGCCCCGGTCCGTCGCGAACCGCAGGGCGCGCTGCATGACGGCACGGTTCGCCCGGGCGATGGCGGGGATGCCCGGCATCGAGTGCAGCGCGGAGCGTGCCGCCTCCCTGTCGGCCTCGAAGTTGTGCGAGCCCCCGAGGAAGTAGTCGTAGATGCGGGAGACGTTGGCCCTGGTGATGTCGACGCCGCGGGGCGCCCAGGAGGGTCGGTCGGTCACGGCGGGTTCCTCCGGATCAGGTCGCGCGATGCTGCTGCGCCCATGACCCTACTGAACGTCACCGGGCCGGCGGCCGCGGCCGTGACCCAGGGGCCTTCATGCCGGCCGGGGCGCGACGGCGCCCGTACGTGTCGCAGGGCGACTGGGGCGCGAGAGGGCGTCCGGTGCGTGAGATGGCGCCCGGTGAGGGGGTTGACTTCCGAGATGGTTAGTACAGAGCCTAGACATACCCCGGACGGTAGTCCGTACGAACAGTCCTGTGCGAGGTTGGCATGCAGAGAATCGGCATCATCGGCGGTGGCATCCGCGGCTCCATGTACGCGCACTCCCTGCGCGGCTTCCCCGGCGCCGACGTGCGCGCCGTGTGCGACCTTGCGGAGCCCGTCGCGCGCAAGGTCGCCGACGACTTCGGCCTCAGCGCGTACACGGACCACCGGCGCATGCTGGCCGAGCAGGAGCTGGACGCCGTGATCGTCGCGACGCCCGATTTCGCGCACCGGCAGGCGGCCGTCGACGCCGCGTCCGCCGGTTGCCACCTGCTGGTGGAGAAACCCCTCGCGACCACGCGCGAGGACGCCGATGCCATCGCCGCGGCCGTACGCGCCGCGGGCGTCCAGTGCATGGTCGGCTTCGAGAACCGGTGGAACCCCGCGATCAGGCAGCTGCGCGAGCGGTCGGCGGCCGGCGCGCTGGGAAGAGTCCTGACGCAGAACATCCTGCTCAGCAACACCTACTTCGTGCCGACGACGATGATCGGCTGGGCGGCGAAGTCGTCCCCTGCCTGGTTCCTGATGAGCCACACCGTCGACGCGGCCGCATGGGTGAGCGGGCGCACCGTCACGGCTGTCGACGCGCGCGGTTCGCGCGGTGTGCTCGCCGCTCGGTCCGTCGACACCTGGGACGTGGTGCACGCCCTGCTGACCTTCGACGACGCCACCACGGCCAACCTCACGTCGACGTGGGTGCTGCCCGACTCGATGCCCTCCGTCGTGGACTTCCAGTACCAGGTGATCGGCGAGGGCTCCGCCATGTACGTCGACCTCCAGGACCAGAGCGTCCGGCAGGCCGGCCCCGAGGGGTTCCGCTGGCCCGGCCTTCTCGGCGGCGAGATTGACGGACGCCTCCAAGGGCCGCCCACCTGGATGGTGCAGGACTTCGTCTCCCGCCTTGAGCGGGGGGAGCCGGTCGGTCCTGGACTCGACGAAGGGGCGGCCGTGACGGACGTCGTCGTGGCGATACACGAATCGCTCGAGTCCGGGAACACGGTCCCCGTCGGTGCCGGTACCCGGGGCTGACAACGCCCCGGCAGGAGAGTCACGAACCCGGCCGCCCGGCCGCCCGGCCCACCGCGCGGCCGAACGGCCGAGGCCGCGATCAAAGGAGCGCACGTTGTCCCGAACCGCCGGCACGGACACGGCCGAACCCGGCACGCAGTCTGCGGGCGCCGGCCGGCCGCTCGGCACGAAGGTCGCCGTCGTCGCGGCGGCGCTCGGCCTCATCTACGGTTACGACTCCGGCTCCATCAGCGGCGCGCTCGTATTCCTGAAGAAGGACTACGACCTCAGCACGCTGTGGGTCTCCGTGATCACGTCCATCGTGGTGTTCGGCAGCCTCGTGGGAGCCGCGGTGGGACCGAAGGCGGCCAACAGGCTCGGCAGGAAACTCACGATGATCCTCGTCGCCGGGGGCTTCGCGGTGTTCGCGGCGCTGAGCGCGGTACCCATCGGTGTGTGGTGGCTGACCGGCGTCCGGCTGCTGCTCGGCGTCACGATCGGACTGTCCACCGTGGTCGCGCCGGTATTCATCTCCGAGTTCGCCTCGGAGCACAACCGCGGCAGGCTCGGCACCGCCTACCAGTTCTTCACCTGTGCGGGCGTGATCATCTCGCTGGTCGTGGCATGGGCGCTGTCGGGCGGCGGCTCGTGGGAGGCCCTGCTCGGCATCTCCGCCGTCCCCGCCGCCGTGGTGCTCCTCGCCCTGCTGCGCTTCCCCGACAGTCCGCGCTGGTACGCCATGCGAGGACGCTACGACGAGGCCAGGGCAACCCTCGTACGGGTGGAGCCGGACAGCGACACGGACGGCCGACTGGCCGCGATCCGGGCCGACCTGGCCCAGGGCGAGCAGGGCACCTTCCGGGAGATCTTCACCCGGCGCTACGCGCGCGCCACGTTCTTCGTCATCGCCTTCGGCTTCTTCGTCCAGATCACCGGCACCAACACGATCCTCTACTACAGCCCGCTGATCTTCGACAAGGCGGGCATCGCCGACGCCTCGGAGTCGATCCTGCTGTCGGCCCTGGTCCAACTCGTCGCGGCGGTCGGCGTCGTCCTGTCCATGCTCGTGGTGGACCGCTGGGGCCGCCGCCCGCCGCTCCTGATCGGCACGGTGGCCATGGTCGCGGGGCACCTGGTGATGGCCCTGGTGTTCGCTCGGCACACCATCACTCCTGGCGCCGGCTACGCCGCCGTCGCCGGCATCGGCATCTTCTACCTCGGTTTCTACTTCGGCATCGGATCGCTCATCTGGGTCTACACCGGCGAGGCGTTCCCCGCCCGGCTGCGCAGCGTCGGCGCCGCGGCCCTGCTGCTCTCCGACTTCGTGGCCAACCTCATCGCCACGTTCGCCTTCCCCGGCGTCCTGTCCGATCTCGGCGGCTCGGTGGGATTCGGTGCGTTCGGCGTGCTGTCGCTGCTCGCCCTCGCCTTCCTGTACCGGATGGCCCCGGAGACGAAGGGACGTTCGCTGGAGGAGATCCGGGGCTACTGGGAAAACGGCGGCCACTGGCCGGCGGTCCCGCCCGGCAGCCAGGGCTGAGACGCGCGGACGCGTGCGGACAGGCGAGTCGACCGCCCTCAGCGGACCAGCCCGAGCGACTGGGAGAGCACGATCCCCGCAGCACCCAGCAGTGTGGCGTGGTCGTCGTCCCTCGCGAGGACGATGTCGGGCGGACCGCCGGGGTGCGGCAGCACCCATCCGGTGACGTGGCGCTCGATCGCCGAGCGCAGAGTCTCGCCGCCCGCGACCACGTCGCCGTGCAGCAGGAAAAGGCCGGGTGCCAGCGTGTGCTGCAGGTTGACGATGCCGACCGCGATGTTGCGCGCGTAGCGGTCGAGGAGTTCCAGGGCCGCCGGGTCGCGGCGCGCGGCGAGCGCGGTGAGCCGCCCGGGCGTCATCTCCCGCGCCGCGGGCAGGCCGAGGCGCCCCGCCTCGCGGCGCAGCCACACTCCGGTCGCTACGGTTTCCCAGCAACCCCTGCGACCGCAGTTGCACACCTCGCCGTCCAGGGCCACGACGCTGTGCCCGATCTCGCCACCGGCACCCGACCTGCCGCGCTGCACGGCGCCGTCGAGGACCAGCCCCACACCGAGCACGTCCGCGAGGTACAGCGAGGCGAACGACCGCACCCCGCGGGCCTGTCCGAACCAGCGGTCGCCGAGCGCCTGGGCGCGCGGATGGTGGTCGATGTGCACGGGCAGCCCGAGCCGCTCCGAAACGAGGGGCGCGAGGGGCAGTCCGGACAGTGCGGGGGCCAGGCTGACCTCGACGATGGTGCCCGTGTCCGTGTCGACCATGCCGCCGGTGGCGATGCCCACGCCCAGGGCGCGGCGGCCGTCGGCAGGCAGCACCCGCCTCAGGCAGTCGACCACGAGGTCCACGGCGGGCGAGCCGTCGGCGGCCTCGGCCGGGAACGTGCCGCTCGACGTCGCGAGCACCTCGCCCACAGGACTGACCGTCGCGGCCTCGACGCGTCCCGGCATCAGATGCACGGCGGCGATCGGCTGCCCGTCGCGGGAGAACCACAGGGGCCGGGCGGGCTTGCCGC
Organism: Streptomyces sp. NRRL F-5126; assembly: GCF_000721265.1. Classification (GTDB taxonomy): domain Bacteria; phylum Actinomycetota; class Actinomycetes; order Streptomycetales; family Streptomycetaceae; genus Streptomyces. The sequence continues at coordinate 308,307 of NZ_JOFZ01000007.1, forward strand.
CCACGGACCCGCTGGCGCGCGGCTCTCCCTCCACGAGGACGCCGCTGTCGAGCATGGGCTGAACGATGGAGCCGATGGTCGTGCGCGTCACCCCGGTGTGTTTCGCGAGGTCCGCGCGTGACAGGGGGCCCACGTCGTACAGCAGTTGCAGCACCCGCGTCCTGTTGGCCTCGTTGGCACTCACCCACGCGATGGTGCGGGACGGGCCTGGGCGTTCCCCCGCCGGCCTCGTGGCCGGGGTCACCTCGGCCCCACCGATCCTGACGACGTCTGCACGCCGCCAAGCCTACAGGGGCCTGCCGCACGCCCGGGCGGAGGTGAGGCGCCCGGACCGTGGCTCGGTGCGGCCTGATCCGGTGGGCGACGCGCGGTCGGCCCACCGGATCCGACGGAGTGGGTCAGCAGGCGCCGAGGTCCTGCCAGACACCCCACTGGCCGGTGGTGCCGGGCTCCTCGCCCGTCGTCCACCACTTCGCCTTCCACGTGTGCCCCTTGTAGGAGACCGTGTCACCGCCGACATAGATGGACGAGCTCTTCCAGGCCGTGGCCGTGCACGTGCCTGCGCCCGTGACGGTCAGCTTGTACGCGGCGGTCGCGGTCGACGGGCCGGCCGTGCCTTTCACGGTGAGGGTGTACGTCCCCGGGGCCGCCGACGACGTGGTGTGCACGGACAGCGTGGCACTGCTGCCCGCGGTCACCGAGCCGGGGCTGACGGTGGCCGTGACGCCCGCCGGCGCCCCGCTCACCGCGAGGTTCACCGAGGGGGCCGTCTCCCCGGTGGACGCGGTGCGGACAGTCGCCGTGGTGGAGCCGCCGGGCGCGACGGACCCCGACGAAGGGGACAGCGAGACCGACACACCGTTGGCCGGCGGGGTGGAGGACCCTCCGTTGAACGGCTCGAAGGTGTGACTGAACTGCCAGGTGCTCTGCGCGATGCCCGAGCACGTGTCGGAGCCGCCCTGACCAGGACAACCGCCATTGTCCCGCTGGAGCGCCCACATCGAGATCGTGTTGATGCCCTTGCTCGCCGCCCAGTTGTAGACGGTGGGCGCATTGGCCGTGGTGAACGTCTCGGCCGCGCCGAAGTCGTCGATGCCCGGCATCTCCGTGACGCCGATCATGTTCCACAGCTGCGCGTCGCTCTTCGACGGGTAGAGCGTGGCGAGTTGGTCGTGCAGCCCCTGCGCCGCCGTCTGCGTGTCGGTGGCCATGTCGTGACTGGCGCCGTCGTAGTAGTCGAACGTCATGAGGTTCACGACGTCGAGCTTCACGCCGTTCGAGACGGCGTTGCGCAGGACGGGCAGCCCGCTGCCGTCCCCCGCGGTACCGTCCGTGAGCCCGTGTGTCGTGGTGGGCAGCGTGTAGGAGAACTGCACCGAGCGCCCGTTGGCCGCCGCCCAGTCCTGGACCATCTTGACGGCCTTGTTGCGCCGGTCGATGCCGGCCGCGTTCGACAGGGACTTGTCCTCGATGTCCAGGTCGATGCGGCTGACGTCGTAGGTCGTGATGACCTTCTCGTAGGCGGCCGCGATGGAGGCCACGTTCGTGCAGCTGTCGGCGATCTCGGTCCCGCTGTCGTCGGCCGCGTAACCGCCGAACGACGGGATGACGTCTCCGCCGCCCGCCTGGATCGTGTCGATGTCCGCGCCGAACTGGGACTGGGCGACCGGCATGCTGCTGTCGCCGTTCCAGTAAGGAGTGCAGGAGCCGACGGACTGCGTCTGGAGGAAGGCCATCGTCAGGTACTTGTTCCCCGACTCCGAAGCCAGTTGGGACAGGCTGTCGCCGTTGTAGGCCTCGAAGTACGGCGCGAAGACGTGCGCGGGCAGCGGCGTGGCCGCCTGTGCGCTGCCGGCGCCTGTCACGGTGAGCCCGAGGGCGGCGGCGCCGGTGGCGATCGCCGCGAGCAGGGTGCGGACGGGTCTGCGAACGGGTCCGGGCATGGACCGTTCTCCCTTCGATGGGAGGCGGAAGGGCGGAGTAATGGTCTGGACCAATAATCTCGGTGCGCGGGCGCCTGTCAAGACATCAGGCGATACGCGTCGGTCAACTCTTGGGAATGCCGGCTCTTCGTGCCGCACTCCGCGCTCCACCGACCGCGACGCCGGACACGTCCCCGACCAGGAGCTTTCCCAGCCATCCCAGCCGCCACGATCCGTCCCGCTCCGTGCGCGAAGAGTTTCCCGGCCGGTCCCTTCCTGTTGGCCTTGCCCGGCTAATCTCCCCTCGCCCGGTCCGGCGCAGGAGAGGCACGTCCATGATCACCCCGGTCCACCACACCTCTACTCGCCGGCCCACGGCTGCCCTGATGCCGCCCCGGCGGCTCGGGGAGCGGAGCAGGGCCGTGGCTCCGCACGGGAACCCGGCCGAGCGCGCTTTGCGCGCAATCCAGTCGAGCGCCGGCAACCGAGCCGCGGCCCTGGCGGTGCAGCGGGCCGGGAGCGCGACGAGGGGCCAGGCGCCGGAGAACGGCAACGCGCCGACCGGATCGAAGAGTTACCGGGACCGGATCGCCGCGATCCTGGACAGGCTCAAGAAGAACCTCGAGTTCATCGACACCTTTGTCAAGGGCGTCCACGTCCCCGTCAACGCGGGCTTCTCCCAGCACGCCTCCGCCGCGGTGGACGAGGGTCTCAAACACACCGCCGGCGCCTCGGGCGCCGCCGCCGGTTCCGAAAACCTCCTCACCGAGGCCACCGGCGCCGTGCTCAGCTCCATGGAGGCGGTCAAAGCCGGCAAGGAGGCCGCGAAGCACAAGCGCGGGGCGGCCTTCCACGGCGCGAACAAGAAGGCCGCGTCCAAGACGGCCGACACGGTTGTCGGCGCCGCGGGCGCGGGAAAGTACGCCCTGGATGTCGCCAAGGGGCTGACCAAGGCCGAGCAGGCGGCGCACGCCATGACGGCGGCCGAGGCGAGCGGGATCGGCTCCGGTGCCGCCGGCGCCGTGAAGGGTGCACGCGCCGCGAGGCGTGTCGGGCTGACGGCGCGCAAGTACCGTGCCCTGAAACGGCTCGACGTGCCCGACCGTGCGGACGAGGCAGCCCTGGCTCGGCTGAACCAGGCGCGCGAGCAGGCCAATTGGGCTGCCGCCGAGGCGTACGTCGCGCTGGACGCCCAGTGGGGCCACGAGGGAGAGGACCGTTTTGAGCGTGTCTCCGATGCCATCGACACGGCCTGGACCGCGATGGGTGACGCCCGCGAAGCGGCCAGAGACCTGCAGCGCGCCGAGGACGCGAACACGATGAACACGGTGCGCACCTACGCGCTCGGCAAGCAGCGCAACAAGATCGGCAAGCAGGCCTTCACAGCCGTGGGCGAGTCCACCAAAGCCGCGGGCGGCATCGTGACGGCGGTGGCCGCCACGGCGGGAGGTGCCGGACTGGCCAGCAACCCCGTCGGCTGGGGCCTCGCCGCGGGGGCGGCCGGCCTCATCCTCGGCGTCACCGCCTACCGGGCGGGCCGCGCGGGCAAAAAGCGTTACGACGGAGCCCGCCACCCCGAACGCTGGGCGGCGGACAGCGAGAGCCCGGCGGCGCCCGCGTCCCGCGAGGACGCTCTCAAGGAGGCCCTGAAGTTCTGGAAGAAGGTGCAAAGCGGTGAACGTCAGGCCATGGCACGCAAGATCTACGGCCTGGCGGCGGGCGCGGACATCAGGGGGAGCGGTGACACGGCGGCCGAGATGCGGGACTCGGCACGGGCGCTCCTCATCGCCCTCAAAGCAGGCCCGGCCAACCAGCGGTTGACCCGCGAAGCATGGGCAGACTCCCTCAACGACCCTGCGAAGACCGCCGGCTGGATCACGGAGATCGCGGAACAGCTGTCCTCGGCGTGAGCGAAGGGCGGGGCACCGCGCCACCCCCGCGCGCCGCTCTGCGAGCGCCGCCGTCTTGACAGCACGTCCCATTGCTTGGTTGCTTGGCTGCGACAGGGTATGACCGAATGTTCGGTCGGCATCGTGGAGCGCCGGAGGGTTGCGTGGAGACAGACGCGGATGGGACGGACGTGGGAGGGAAGGACGGCGGCACGGCACAAGGCCCCGGACCCGCCGCGGCCATGTTCGCGCGCGACACCGCGTCGCGGGACCTGGGCATGGAGCTGACGGAGCACGGCCCCGGGACGGCCACCGTGACGATGACCGTCACCGGCCGCATGCTCAACGGCCATGGAACGGCTCACGGCGGCTTCCTGTTCCTGCTGGCCGACACCGCCTTCGCCTGCGCCTGCAACAGCGAGGGGCCGGTGACGGTGGCAGCCGCCGCGGACATCGACTTCGTGGCGCCCGCCCGCGAGGGCGACGTGCTCATCGCGTCCGCCACCGAGCGCACGCGGTTCGGCCGCAGCGGCATCTACGACGTGAGTGTGGCGTGCGACGGACGCGCGGTCGCCGAGTTCCGCGGCCGCAGCCGCACCGTCCGGACCCCCTCGGCACCCGGCGGGAACGGCTGACAGGCCGGCCGTTCAGCCGCCGTGCCGGACGCCGCGCCGCAACCTCAGCGGCGCGTAGACGACGAGCGCGGCCGCGAAGGCCACGTAGTAGGCGAGGTCCGCCCCGTGCAGTGCCCGGGCGACCGGCCCCTCGTAGAGCGTCGTGTCCATGAACGGCACAGCGGCGGCGAAGGCGGCCACGAAGGCGAGCAGCGCGGGCCACGACCGCCTTCGGCGTGCCGCTTCCGCCGCGAGGTCCACGGCGCTCCCGCCGCGCTCCCGGGACCGCGCGAGCCAGTCCACCGCGACGACGGCGACGAACCCCGGGATCCAGTAGCCGACGAACAGCAGCACGTTCTGGAAGCGGGCCGCCGTGTCCGCCGCGTGCATCCACAGCACGAGGGGAAACCCCAGGCAGGCGGCGAGTGCCGCCGCCACCGGCCGTGCCAGCCGCACACCCGCTGTCTGCAGCGCGAGGGAACCGCTGTAGTCGTTCATGGCGTTGCTGCACAACGCGGCGCACGCCACCGCGAGCAGGCCGAAGGCGCCGAGCGCGCCGCCGCCGAGCAGGGTGTCGACGCCCTTGGCGCTCTGGTCGGTGAAGACGGACGCACCCCACAGGCCGAGCGCCTGCACCGCGACGAAGGACGCACTGACCCCGAGGAGTGTGTACCAGAACATCCGCGTCCTGGACGTCTCCCTCGGCAGGTAGCGGCTGAAGTCGCTGGCGTACGGCGCCCAGGACAGCGAGAGGCTGAGCGCGACCGTGCTGGTCAGCATGAACGCGCCGAAGCGGTCGAGCCCGTGCGCCGTGCCGGAGGCGGCGGGATGCACACCGCCGAGCATCTTCACCGCGAGGATCGCGAACGCGACCGCGAGCGCCAGTGTCATGATCTTCTGCAGACGGTGTATCGCCTCGTAACCCAGCGCACCGACAAGCCCCTGCCCCGCGAGCATCACCAGCACGCCGAGCCAGAAGGGCCAGCCGAAGAGGCGGGCGAGCGCGTCACCGCCGAACAGGCCGATCAGCGCGTCCCACGCGACAGAGGACATCCACTGCAGTATCCCGGGGACGACGACCGCGCGCCCGAACGCCAGCCGGGCCAGCGGCAACTGGCCCGCACCGGTCCTGCTGCCCCACGTGCCCAGACCCGCCACCGGCACGGCGCCGGCGACCGTGCCGAGCACGACGGCCACCAGCGCCGTCGTGAAGTCGAGGCCCAGCACGACGCCCAGGGTCCCGGTGAACACGCCCGTCATCGTCAGGTTCGGCGCGAACCACACGGTGAACAGCCGGCCGGGCCCGCCGTAGCGCCGGTCCTCGGGCACGGGAGTGATACCCCGCGCCTCGATCCGCAGATCGCCGGGGGCCGCGGGCATCCGCCCGTCGAAGACGGACTCGCGCGGTGCGCCGGAGCGGCCGATCGCGGGTGCGTGGGAGCGTGGCATGGAAAGACATCCCTCCGCCAGTACGAACTGGTTCAGGTTCGGCGGGTGTGATCTCAGCCCCTCGCGGGGCACCCCGTGTCCGGTACGTACGCCAGCCTAACGCGCCATGCCGCCCGCGTCCGCGTCAGGGGATACGGGCCACGGCGGCATAGATGCCGGACACCTCGTCCTGAGGGGCCGGCGTGTCCTTGTACCAGTGCGGTGCCGGGACGAGACCGGGGTCCACGATCTCGAGTCCCTCGAAGAACGGCTCGATCTCGGCTCTGCTGCGCCACTTCGAGTCGATGCGGGACGAGTACGCGTCGTCGGGCCGGTGGAAGTCGAAGGTGCCGTGCGAGAAGACGAGGAAGCTGCCGGAGGGCATCGCGCCGACGAGCGTGCGGGTGATCCCGTACGGGTCCTGGTCGTCGGTGACGAAGTGCAGCAGCGCGACCAGCGACAGGCAGATCGGGCGATTGAAGTCGAGCAGGGAGCGCGCGTGGTCGAGGATCCCGCCCGGCTCGCGCACGTCGGCCTGCAGATAGTCGGTGGCGCCCTGCTCCGAGCTGATCAGCAGCGCCTCCGCGTGCCGCAGGACGATCGGGTCGTTGTCCGTGTACACGACCCGCGCGGCCGGCACGGTGCGCTGCGCGATCTGATGGAGGTTCGGCTCGGTGGGTATTCCGGTGCCGATGTCGAGGTACTGGTCGATGCCCCGGGAGGCTACCCAGCCCACGGCGCGGTGCATGAACGCGCGGTTGTGGCGTGCCCCTTGCGCGACGGCGGACGGCAGTTGCCCGCCCATGTCCTTGTCGACCTGGTAGTGGTCCTTGCCGCCCAGCAGGAAGTCGTACACGCGCGCCGGGTGCGGTCTGCTCGTGTCGATCTGCGGCTTGGGGCTGAATGCCGTCATCTGCTGCTCCACTGCCCGTCCCTGGCCCGGAAAAGCGCCCGGGCGGGCGCCGGTCCGGCAGCCCAGCGGGAGTATGTCACCTCCGCCCGGGCGCCGTTGGGCGCCGCCCGGTCACGCCGCCGGGGCGCGGGTCAGCACTGCGGAGCAAGGTCGTCGGCCGTGGCGCCGTCCGCTGCCGCCGCACCTGCTGCCACCGGCGCGGCCAGCGGCTTCGCGTAGCAGAGGCTGAGTTCGTCGAAGCGGTAGAGGCCGAACTTGGGACAGAGCACGTAGCCGGACGACACGTACAGGGACACGGCCTCCGGCTGCTTGGTGCCCGTCTCCAGGACCATCCGGGTGCGGCCCGAGGCGCGCGCGTTGTCCTCCAGGTCCGCCAGCATCCGCCGGGACAGGCCGTTGCCGCGTGCCTCCGGGATCACGTACATGCGCTTGATCTCCGCGTCGCCGTCCGCGTACCCCTCGTCGTTCGCGTCCTGCCGCCGCCAGCCGCCGGTGGCGATGGGGGAGCCGTCCTCGTCGTAGGCGATCAGGTAGAGGCCCCGGGGCGGCTCGAACATGGCGGGGACCAGCGGCGTGATGTCACCGTCGTCGCCGTATCGTTCGGCGTACTCCGACTGCACACGTGCGTTGAGCCGGACGGCGTCGGGGTGGTCGAAGGGGACCGTGCGGATGAGCATGCGGACTATCGTACATATGTGTCAGATGGGGGCGTCTCGCCCCTGTCCGCCCCGACCCCATCTGGCCTTCCTTGACGCCCTATTGACAGCCGCACGCGCCCTGCCTAGGTTCCGAACGTTCGGAAGACATCGTTGTCAAAACGTTGGGGAGTCGGACATGGCGGCAGCGCGGGGCAACACCTCACGACGGGGCTTCCTGGCCACGGGCGCGGCGGCGGCCGCAGCCGCGGGCCTCGGGGCGGCCGGGGCGGCGGCCCCGGCGGCCGAAGCGGCCACCCCTGGCCACCGGCGCGTCGAGTATGTCCTGCCGACGCTTGCCTTCGACGCGTCGGCGGTCCAGGACGAGCTCGGCACGGTGTACGACTCGGCGCTCACCGACGTGGTCGGCATCAACACGACGTACGCCGTTCCCGCCACGTACGACAAGGCCGGACTCGTCAGCTACCCGCCGGGCACCCTGGTACGGGCCGGCGGGGGATACCCGGAACCGCAGCGGTGGACGCGTGACGCGGCCATCAACGCCTGGAGCGCCGTCAGCCTCCTCGGCCCCTCGGTCGGCAGGAACACCCTGTGGTCCGTCGTCGACCCGGGGAAGGGGGACGACGGACCGGTCGTCCAGCAGGACAACCAGTGGTGGGACCAGATCGTCTGGGCCGTCGGCGCGTGGAACCACTACCTCGTCACCGGCGACCACGGCTTCCTGGAGGACGCCTACGGCGTCGCCTCGCGCACGCTCGCCCTGCGCAAGGCGCAGAACCTCAACACGTCCGCCGGACTCTTCCAGGGCCCCGGATACATGAACGACGGCATCGCCGGATACCCGGCGCCGCCCTGGACCCCGGGCATCGACTCCAGCTTCGTGCTGGACTACCCGCACACCGACGAGCTGATGGTGCTCTCGACCAACTGCCTCTACCACGGCGCCCACCTCGCGCTCGAAGGCATGGCAACCGCGCTCGGCCACCATGCGGCGGCCGCCGGGTACCGCAGGGCCGCCGCGTCCCTCAGGTCCGCGATCGACCGCCACCTGTGGCGCGAGGACGCGGGCACCTACGGCTACCTCGTGCACGGTGGCGATGCCGGGAAGGGGCGCCTCGACACCTCCCAGGAAGGCGCGGGCCTCGCGCTCGCCGTACTGTTCGGCGTCGCGGACAGGCGCAGGACCCGGCTGCTGCTCGACGGCGCGCACTGGCAGCCGCACGGCATCGTCAACGTCTGGCCGCACTTCGAGCGCTTCAGCGACGACCGCCCGGGACGCCACAACGTGATGGTGTGGCCGATGGTGCACTCGCTGTTCGGCCACGCGGCCGCGCAAGGCGGCAGGACCGACCTGTTCGCCCGCGCCGTGACCGAACTGGCCGCACTCGTCAAGGGCACCGGCGGCAGCTTCTACGAGCTGTACCACTCCGTGACGGGCAAGGTCGACGGCGGCTGGCAGACAGGCGGCAGCGGCACGCTGACCCACTTCGACTCCCAGCCGGACCAGGCCTGGTCCGCCACCGGCTACCTGCGGCTCATCCACCACGGCCTGTTCGGCCTGCGCCCGTCGGCGGACGGGCTGCGGTTCGCGCCCTCGCTCCCCGAGGGGTGGGGCGACGTGCGGCTCCAAGGCCTCGCATACCGGGACATGACACTCGACATCGAACTGACGGGGGCGGGCGATCAGGTCCACGCGTGCATGATCGACGGCCGGCGCGCCCGCACCGCGTCGCTGCCCGCGCACGGCGGTGGCCACCACACGGTCCGCATCGCGCTCGCGGGCTCGTGACCCGGTAGGCGGCCTCCGGTCCGGCGCCGCTCACCCCTGCGATCATGGCGATGCTTCGGCACCGCGCTCGCCGGGCAGGTGGTCGCACATCAGGGTCGACGAAAGGAGTGCCGGCGTGGCTGGGATTCGGACGGTGGCACTGCCCTCGGGCGAGCGCGTGCCCGCTCTCGGGCAGGGCACCTGGCGCATGGCTGGTGATCCCGCCCGGCGCGCCGAGGAGATCGCGGCCCTCCGGCGCGGCGTCGACCTCGGGCTGACACTGATCGACACGGCGGAGATGTACGGGCACGGCGCCTCGGAGGAACTCGTCGGCGAGGCGGTACGCGGCCGCAGGGAAGACGTGTACCTGGTGAGCAAGGTGCTGCCGTCCCACGCGGACCGCAAGGGCACCGTCGACGCGTGCCACGCGAGCCTGCGCCGCCTCGGCACCGACCGCATCGACCTCTACCTGCTGCACTGGCGCGGAGACGTGCCCCTCCACGAGACGGTCGAGGCCCTCGACGCCCGCGTCTCCGAGGGCAGCGTCGGCGCCTGGGGCGTCTCCAACCTGGACGTCGACGATCTCGCCGACCTGCCAGGCGGAGCCGTCCCCGCAACCGACCAGGTGCTCTACAACCTCACACGCCGCGGCCCCGAGTACGACCTGTTGCCGCGCTGCCGGGAACTCGGCGTCCCGATCATGGCCTACTCGCCGGTGGAGCAGGGCCGGCTGCTGGGCCACCGGACAATCGCCGCCGTCGCCGCAGCGCACGGGAAGAGTCCCGCCCAGGTCGCCCTCGCCTGGGTGCTGCGCAGGGGCGACGTCATCGCCATCCCGAAGGCGTCCACCGCCGCGCACGTCGAGGACAACCGCGCCGCCCTCGACCTGCGGCTCACGGACGAGGACCTCGCCGCCCTCGACCGGGCGTTCCCGCCCCCTGCCGGCAAGCAGCCCCTCGACATACTGTGACCGCCCCACCGGCCACGGGCCGTACCGCCGGGACCGTACGGCACGCTGCGGTGCGCCCTCACCGTGCGGGCCGTCCCGCACAGCCGATGCAGCACGTCGCCGTGGGGCGCGCCGCGAGGCGCGCGGCGGCTATGGGGCCGCCGCAGCGCTCGCAGACCCAGTACTCGCCGGTGGCCACCCGGCGGGCGGCCCGGTCGAGGGCCTCCAGGTCGCCGCGGGCCTGTACGAGGGTGTCACGCAACTGGGCCCGTTCGAACGCGACGGTCGCCCCCTCGGGATCGTGCTCGTCGTCGTCGCCTGTCAGGGCGGACGCCGCCACGACGTCGTCCCACAGCCTCGTCAGCGAGCCGACCAGCCGCGCCGTGCTCTCCCGCTTCCCGGCGATCAGCTCTGAGGCGGCCTTGCGCCGCTCCACCGCCGGTCCCTCACGCTCGATGCCCTCGTCCACTCAGCCCCTGACGCGTATTCCGTACTGATTATTCCCCTCCGCACCGATTTGGTGGGTGATGAGATGCGGCGGCACGGCCGGCCCGGGCAAGCCGCGTACTCGATCGACAGCCCGGGCGCGGCCGGGCTCAGCGCGCCGCCCGGTCCGCCGGCTCCGCGACGAACACCGGGATGACCCGGTCCGTCCTGCGCTGGTAGTCCGCGTAGTCGGGGTAGGCCTCGACGGACCGCTCCCACCACTCGTCGCGCTCCGCGCCCGAGGCCTCGTGTGTCACGTAGTCCCCGCGCGCCGGGCCGTCCTGGATCTGCACATGCGCGTCGGCCCTGAGGTTGTAGTACCAGACCGGGTGGCGCGGCGCGCCGCCGAGGGAGGCGACCAGCGCGTACCGCCCGTCGTGCTCCACTCGCATGAGCGGGGTCTTGCGGACGGCGCCCGACTTGTTGCCGCGCATGGTCAGGACGACCACGGGCCGTCCCTTCAGAAGAGTGCCTTCGGCCCCTCCGCTGCTCTCGATGAGCGCCACCTGGTCCCTGGCCATCGAGGAGGAGCTGGGCTCGTACGAGCCGTCCATCGGCATGCTGACCGCCTTTCGTGCGTCGTTCGCTGACGTGACAACCGATACCAGCCGCCCGGCCCGTCGAGCCGCTTCCCGCCATGCTCGGTGTGGCACGCCGACCGCGTGGGTGCCCGTACGGCCCCCTGGCACCGAAGACCGGGGGCGGCCGCACCGAATCGGCTGCGACCACCCCCGGCCGAGTGCCGGCTGAACGCGACCGCTACGCGGTCGCCACCGCGAACACGTGCATCACGCCGCCGGACACCGTCGACGGCAGTGTCACGCTCGCCAGCTGCTTGCCTGCCTGCAGGGCGATCGGTGCCGTCGCGAAGACGTCCGTGCCCACCGGGTCGGGCCCGCTGCTGAGCGTGTCGCGGTACGAGGTTTTCACGGCGACCGTGTTGCCGAAGGACGGCTGCTGCGAGCCGCCCCCCAGGGTCCAGTCGCTGAAGCCGATGTCCGCCTGCTGCGTCGTGCCGTCGGTGTACGTCAGCGTGACCGTGCCCTTGGCCGTGCCCTCGGCGGCGCTGCCCAGCAGGCTCAGCTTGGTCGCACCCGCGGCCGGCTGCACCGCGACGACCTGGCCGGTGGCCGGCTGACCGGGTGTGACCTGGATGTTGTCCGGGTCGCCCGGCTGGACGTCGGGCCACGTGAAGGAGAAGCCGCCGGCCGACACCGTGCCGCCCGGGACCGCGCCCCCGGCCGCGAGCGCCTGGGCGGAGTAGCTCCAGCCCTCACCGTCGAAGTTGCCCTGCGGCTTCGCGTCGTCCGAGACCCCCTTGCTGTTGAGGTTCCACAGCACGCTGTTCTCGGGGGCGACCGTCACGGACACCGACGATCCCCGCAGCTCCTTGCCTCCGGAGGAGAAGGTGACGGGCACGGTGTAGAACCCCGGCTTGGTGCCGGCGTCCGCCTTCACGGACACCTTCGCGCTCGCCGAGCCCGAGGCCGGCACCGCGAGGTCGCCCTGGGACGGGGTGACGGTGACACCCGTGGGCGCCTTCGCCGTCCAGTGCACCGTGGTGGCATGGTCGTCGATAGTCTGCGCCCGCACGGTCGTTGCGGCCGCGTCACCGCCGGGCACCGCCTTCAGCGAGCCCGTGCCGACCCCCGTGAACAGGCGCGTGCCGCCACCGGGGAACGACGGGGGAACGTCGGAGGCGGCGCTGCCCCACGCCTTGTCGGGCGTGCTGCCCAGCGTGTAGTCCAGCGTCCCGCCCCTGCTGACGAACGACGCGGGCACCCACGGCTTGCCGGAGCTCCTGCCGTTGACCCTGAGCCCCTGGATGTACGTGTTGGACGCCGAGGCCCTGGGTGCGTTGACCCTGATGGTCCTGCCGTGGCCGGTGTGGACCACCGCGCGCGGGAACAGAGGCGCGGAGAGCACCATGTCGGCTCGGCTGGGGACCTGCGGGTACATGCCCAGCGCGGAGAAGACGTACCAGGACGACATGGTCCCGGCGTCGTCGTTGCCCGGGATGCCGCCGGGCGTGTTCGTCCACAGCTGGTCCATCTCGGCCCGCACGGTCTCCTGCGTCTTGTACGGGGCGCCGAGGTAGTCGTACAGGTAGGGCGCGTTGATGTCCGGCTCGTTGGTCGGGTCGTACCGAGTGCCGTCCTTGGCCGAGAAGTCGAACTTGCCGTCCGGCGTCCTGAAGAAGGCGTCGAGACGCTGCACCGCGGCCTTGTCGCCGCCCATCGCGGCGGCCAGGCCCGCCACGTCCGAGTACACCATCCAGGTGTAGCGGGCGCTGGTGCCCTCGACGAAGCCGCTGCCGGTGTCGGGCGTGAACGTGCCGGACCAGGTGCCGTCGGAACGCCGGTCGCGGATGTAGCCGCCCTGGGGCGTCGCGTTCGGGTCGAAGACGTTGGTCCAACTGCCCGACCTGGCCAGGAAGTCCTTCTGGTCCTTGCGGTCGCCTGTGGCTCCCGCGAGTTCGGAGATGCCGAAGTCGGCGGCCGAGTCCTCCAGAGTCTCCGCGGCGCCACCCCAGCAGTGGCAGTTGTCGGCCGGCACGTACCCCAGCTTCAGGTACTGGTCGAGAGCCGGCCGCTGACCCACGCACTCGACGTTGCAGCCCGCGCTGCTCGAGTCGTTGGCGGTCGGCACGGTGGCCGCCTTGACCAGCGACTTCAGGGCGCCCTTCACGTCGAAGTGGCGGCCGCCGAAGGCGTAGATGCCGGCGAGGGCGGCGTCCGACGGGTCGCCCGACATGACGCTCGTCTTGCCGTTCTCCAGCAGCCAGCGGTCCCATTCGCCGCCACGCTGGTTCGCGTAGTTGTACAGCGATTGCGCGTAGTCGCTGCCCGCCGTCGGATTGAGCAGCGTCAGCAGCTGCACCTGGGCCCGGTACTGGTCCCAGCCGGAGAAGGTGCCGTACTGCGCGTGCTGGCCCCTGGCGAGCCGGTGCGTCTTGCGGTCGGCGCCGAGGTACTGCCCGTTCACGTCACTGGTGAGCGTCGGCTCGAGCATCGAGTGGTACAGCGCGGTGTAGAACGTGCTGCGCTGGTCGTCGGTGCCGCCGCCGACCTGGATCTTGGACAGCGCCCGCCGCCAGGCGTCGGCCGAGCGCGCCTTGACCGCGCCGAACGACAGCCGGGGTGGGTTCTCGGCGCGCAGGTTCGCCTCCGCGTTCCGCTCGCTGACGTAGCTCACGGCCACCTTCGCCTGAACATTCTTCGTCCCCTTCTTGAAGGTGACGAAGCCGCCCGAGCCCTTGCCCGCGACGGGATTGCCCGAAGAGCTGTAGCCGGTGCCGCCCTCGGCCGATGTGGAGCCGGCGTCGAGGGTGCCGTCCTTCCAGGTGCCGACCTCGGCGAAGGGCTTGTCGAAGTGCGCCGTGAAGTACAGCGTGTACAGGTCGTGGCGGTTGTTCGCGCTCTGCGGCCCGCAGAAGTTGCCCGCGGTGACCGAGCCGGTCACCGTCCGGGCCGCGGCGTCGATGTGCACGGTCGCGTCCGTGCTGCCGCTCTCCGAGTTGGAGGTGCGGAAGAGCATGCTCGCGGGCTTGTCGGCCGGGAAGCCGAACTCCCCGGTTCCGGTACGGTCCGTGGTGGTGAGGCGGACGCTCGCACCGCTGTCCAGACCCACCTTGTAGTAGCCGGCGCTCGCGGACTCGTTCGCGTGGGAGAACGTCGAGGCGTAGGTGGCGTCCTTGGTGTCCGCGGTGGGCGAGGACGTCACGTTCCCCACGATGGGCATGATGGGGATGTCGCCGTTGGCCCCTGAGCAGCCGACGCCGTTCAGGTGGGTGAGGCTGAAGCCGCGGATCTTGTTGGCGTCGTAGCGGTAGCCGCCGGGTGCCGGGGTCGACACCTGGTTGCCGGTCGAGTTCTGCGGGCTCCACGCCAGCATGCCGAAGGGCCGGACCGCGCCCGGGTACGTGTTGCCCGCGTTGGAGCTGCCGATCAGCGGGTTCACGTACGGAACGGGGTTGTGGACCATGCCGCGGCCGGCGTGGGACATGGTGGCGGCGGAGGCCGGCGCCACGGTGAGGGCGGCCCCCAGGGCCGCCATGGCGCCGACCGCGACGGAGCCCAGCCCCGCCCTTCTCAGCCGGCGCCGTCTGGAGGCCGTACGGCGCTCCCGGGTGTCTGACACCGTTCTTGCCCTTCCCTGGTGACGGACGGCAACGCGACCGGGCCTGAGTGGGGGTCAGCCACCCGACAACGTTGTCAATTCATGGGAGGATGCTTCCTGCTTGATCAGGAAGTGTCAAGGGTGTCCGGCACGCGAACCGCGACCCCGCGTCCCGCGACGGCCGCACGCGCCCTCGTGCGGAGGGCCCGTACGCCCGGTGACCGCACCGGGCGTACGGGCCCTCACACGGCGGCCCTCACGGCGGCCGTCACACGAGCGCTGTCATGCGGGGGAGGGCACCGGCCGCAGCACGGCGCCGGTGAAGTTCCCGCGGTGGGCGACGGTACGCAGGATCTCCCCGACGCGCCGCACGTAACGCCCGATGTTGGCGGCGGCCAGTTCCGTGTCGGGATAGCGGGCGAAGAGGTAGAGGCCCTCCCGCGTGCACACCACCCACAGGCACGCCTTGCCGCTGTCGGAAAGCCTCAGCAGCGCCCGCGCGTTGCACCCCTCCCACTCCGCGGCGCCGGGCGAGTCACGCACGTCCATGTACGACAGGAGGGAGAACGGGTCGGGCGTCGTCCTCTTGAAGTCCATCCCCAGTAGCTCGCACACCCGGAAGAACGGCACGCGCGCCACCTGCCTGGCCTCCCGGGCCGAGCGCTGGGCGCGGCGCGCGACGGAGCGGAAGTCGCACTCCGGCGTCAGGTCGATCTCCACCGGGCCGCCCTCCACGTACCAGCCGACCGAGGCGGACCACTCCGAGCGCGAGCGGGTGTGGAAGGGCATCACGGTGCGGTACGGCGAGGGCGCGCCCAGCTCGCGCGCCGCCAGGGCATTCGCCGCCAGCACCCCGGCGGGCAGCGCCGCGTGAGCCGACCGGCACGCCTGAGTGAGCGCGTCCGTCTCGCCCGGGTCGAGCAGCCAGGCGAACAGGGACTTCTGCGGGAGCAGTTCCTCACCCGTGGTGCCGAGCGGCAGCGGGAATCCGGGAGGCCGACCGCCGCTGTCGGCGATGAAGCGCTCCCAGCGCTGGACCGCGGGGTGGTCCCGGCCCACCAGCGCGGCTTCCGCGCGCTGCTCGTGGCTGTAGCTGACGTGGCTGCCCGTGTCCGGCAGCGCGGGCTCGCGCCGTTCGAGGGCGGCGCGGTAGAACTCGCGGATCTCGTGGACCATGCCGAACAGCGTGTAGCCGTCCGTCTGCGTGTGGTCGAAGGCCAGCACGACCGTCGCGGAACCGGCCCGCTGGACGGTCTCCACCACGTAGCTCGGCCACCTGAGCGTGTGCGTCGCCGCGTCCAGCCGGTCGCGCAGGAACCGGCCGAGGATCGCCGCGTCGCGGAAGCTGCCCAGCACCGAACTCTCCACCCCGACGACGTCCTGGGGCAGCGTGAAGCGGTGCAACTCCTCGCCCGACCTGCGGAATCCGCTGCGCAAGGTCTCGTGCCGGCCGATCCAGTTCACCAGCGCCCTGCCGAACGCCTCCACCCGGAGCTCCCCCGGCATCTCGAAGGCCACGCCACCCCAGTCGGGGGTGCGCACCCCGCGCTCCTGGAGTCTCGCCACCGTCAGTACGTGGGACTCCTGGTTGTACGACGGGGGTACGGCGTCACGCTCCGCCTGTTGTGCGGCCGTGATCGCGGGAGCGTGCAGCGTCCACTCCCGCACCTGCCCGGGACGGACGAGATACTGGTCGAGTTCGGTCATCTTCACATCGGGCCCAACGACCCTGACCTGGCACGGGCACGTGATCCCCGAAGGGGCAAGAGTGTTCGGCGTGGGTACCGGGGGAGTGCGGTCCGGCCGAAGGGCGCCTCTCCCAGGGCTACCGCACGCGCGCCGGGCAGTGCACAATCTACGCGCGTCGCTGATTCTCAGTCGCCTGACAGGAGCTCCGCATGCCGATCGACCGCAGAACCTTCCTCAACCGGACCGCCGCGACAGGAGCGGGAGTCGCCCTGGCCGGCGGAGCGATCGCCGGTGCGGACCCGGCCGAGGCCGCGCCGCGGGGCGGCCACCGCCGGGGCAGGGGAGCGCACACGGCCTCGCTGCGGGTGCTCGGCACGACGGACGTGCACGGACACGTGCTGAACTGGGACTACTTCACCAATGCCGAGTACGACGACGCCGCGCACAACGACGTGGGCCTCGCCAAGGTCGCCACCCTCGTCGAGCGGGCACGCGAGGAGGCCGGCCGCGACAGGACGCTCCTCGTCGACGCCGGCGACATCATCCAGGGCACCCAACTGTCCTACTACTACGCCCGAGTCGACCCGATCACCGGCGGCGACGGCAAGCGCCCTCCCACGCACCCGATGGCCCTGGCCATGAACCACATGAAGTACGACGCGGCCGCCCTGGGCAACCACGAGTTCAACTACGGCATCCCGCTGCTGCGCGCCTTCGAGGCCCAGTGCGACTTCCCGCTCCTCGCGGCCAACGCGCTGGACGCCAAGACACGCAGGCCCGCTTTCGCGCCCTACCTCGTCAAGCGCGTGCACGTCCCCGGCGGCCCCGATATCAAGGTCGGCATCCTCGGCCTGACCAACCCCGGCATCGCCATCTGGGACAAGGCCAACGTGCAGGGCAAGATGGTCTTCCCCGGCCTCGTCGAGCAGGCGAAGATCTACGTACCCAAGCTGCGCAGCCTCGGCTGCGACGTCGTCTTCTGCACCGACCACTCCGGTCTCGACGGCGCCACCACGTACGGCGACGCGATCCCCTACCCGGAGAACGCCTCCTCGCTCGTAGCCGCCCAGGTCCCCGGCATCGACGCGATCCTCGTGGGCCACACGCACGTGGAACGGCCCTGCACGATCGTCACGAACGAGGAGACCGGCAAGCAGGTCGTGCTCTCCGAGCCGCTGATGTGGGGGATGCGGCTCAGCGTCTTCGACTTCGACCTCGAACTGCGCCACGGGCGCTGGGAGGTCACCGCCGTCACGGCCGGGGTCCGCAACGCCGCCGACGTCGAGGAGGACGCGCGCGTCGCCTCGCTCGTCAAGGCGGAGCACGAGGCGGTCGTCACCTACGTCAACCAGATCGTCGGCACGTGCGCCGTCGCCATGAGCGCCACGGAGTCCACCTACGAGGACACCCCGATCATCGACTTCGTCAACCGCGTGCAGACCGACACCGTCACGAAGGCGCTGGCAGACGGCGAGTACGCGGACCTCCCCGTGCTCTCCGAGGCCTCCTGCTTCTCCCGCACGGCGTCCATTCCGGCAGGCCAGGTCTCGCTGCGGGACGTCGCGGGGCTCTACGTGTACGAGAACACACTGGAGGCGAAGATCCTCACCGGGGCCCAGGTCAAGGACTACCTGGAGTGGTCCGCCCGGTACTTCGCCCGCACCGCGCCGGGCGACCCGGCCGATCCCGCGAAGATCACCAACGCGAACGGTATCCCCGACTTCAGCTACGACATCCTCAGCGGCCTGTCCTACGACATCGACATCGCCCAGCCGGAGGGGTCGCGCATCGTCAATCTCACCCATGCGGGCGCACCGCTCGACCCGGCCGCCTCGTTCGTCCTCGCGGTCAACAACTACCGCTCCGGCGGCGGGAGCGGCTATCCGCACATCGCCACCGCCCAGTCGATCTGGTCGAGCAGCGACGAGATCCGCAACACGATCATCGCCTGGGTCCAGGCCAACGGCACCATCGACCCCTCGGCCTTCGGCGGCGACACGTGGCGCCTCGTCCGGGACGGTGCCCCGGTCTTCTGACGGACTCGAACGGACGCACGGATGTACGGACGTACGGACGCACCGGGCAACCATCGGGCTGCCCGGCTTGTCTGACTGGTGACCCAAGAACTCACCTGGGGGGCATCGAATGTTCCGTACCCGGACACCCACCACACGCCTCGGCGCGCAAGCACTCACGGGAGCCCTGCTCGCGTGCGGCCTCTGCGCCCTGGGCGCGGGCCGGGCCGCCGCGACGACCGCCCCGGCCCAGCGGCCGGCCGTGCCGTTCTCGGCGACGCAGCCGGACTTCAACGGGGACGGCTACCCCGACCTCGTGATCGGCGCGCCACAGGCCGCGGTCGCCGGCGCGGCCCATGCCGGCTACGTCGCCGTCATGTACGGGTCGGTCGATGGCCTCGCACTCGACCGTCGCACGGTGATCAGCCGCAACACCGGCGGCGTGCCGGGCAGTCCGAAGCCGAACGAGTCGTTCGGGTACGCCGTCACCTCGGCCGACCTCGACGACGACGGGTACACCGATCTCGTCGTCGGCAACTCCGACGGGCCCGGCACCCGGTCGGTCATCCTCTGGGGCGGCCCCGATGGGCTGTCCGGGGCTACGGCGGTCCCCGGCTCGCTCGCGGCCACAGGTGACTTCAACGGCGACGGGGCGCAGGACGTCGCCCTCATGGACACGGCCGCCTCCTCGAACGACGATCCGTTCGGCACGACAGCCGTGGTGTGGAACGGCCCCATCTCGCGAGCCGGCCACCCGGCCTCCTCGTACACGTTCGGCGAGAACGAGAAGTACTTCGACATGCGCGCCGTCGCCGCGGGCGACCTCAACGGCGACGGCCACGACGACCTCGTGGCGCTGGAGTACACCGGCGAGGGCGCCTATGCCACGGCCCTGTACACGGCAGGTGCCTCAGGACTGGGCAACGGCACCCAACTGACCAGCGAGGCGCCACCTGCGAGCATCTCCCTCGCCATCGGTGACGTCAACGGCGACGGGTTCGGCGACGTGCTCATGGGCGGCGGCGACTACGGCGCCGGACGGCTCAGGATCGGCTACGGAGCGGCCGACGGACCGAAACCGTCGGATCAGTGGCCCGTCATCGACCAGAACAGCCCGGGTGTTCCCGGTGCCAACGAGTCCGGCGACGGGTTCGGCGCCTCGCTGGCCGTCGGCGATGTCGACGGGGACGGCATCGAGGACGTGGCGGTCGGCGTGCCGGGCGAGACGCTCGGCACCACGAACGGCAAGGTCGCAGCGGGCAACATCATCCTCCTGCGCGGCAGCCTGGAGGGACTGAGCGGCGTGGGTGCGCAGGGCGTCAGCCAGGACACGGCAGGCATCCCCGGAACGGCCGAGACGGGCGACCACTTCGGCGGCAGGGTCGCGCTCGACGACGTGACCGGCGACGGCCACGCCGACCTGGCGGGTGCCGCGCCCCACGAGGACGGCGGCAACGGCGCCGTGTGGTCCGTACGCGGCACGGGGAAGGGACTGGTGGCGGCCGGGGCGCTGGTCGTCGGCCCCAAGGGCATCAACGCCCCTGCCACGGGCGCCGCCTTCGGCGCCGACCTCCGCTAGCACCGCGGCGCGCCACACCGCGGCGGGCCGTGCGGGTACGCGCCCGGCCCGCCGTGGTGTCACCCGGCGGGGCAGGTGAGGACCGGGTCGGCCCAGTCGCCGTGGTCGTTGCCGTTCCCGTCGCCGCCGTCGCCGACCACCAGGTCGAGGACCTGGCCCCCGGTGACGGGCACGTCGATGTCCACCGGCGCCGAACTGCCCCGCAGCACCGGCGTCGTGGTGAGGGTCCTGCCATCCACCAGGACCGAGAACGTGACGGTCCCCGGGTCGCCGCCGTCGACCCCGACGGTCGCGGTGAACCGGCTGCACCGCCCCGCCAGGTACACCTGCACGTCACTGGGCGAGTTGGTGCCGAGCCCCTTGGCGTGGACGGTTCCGGCCAGGGTGATGGGTGTCCCGTCGTCGGGGGCGGTGCCGCCGACGCTCTGGTCGCGCTCCACGGGTCCCCAGCCGTTGGTGGCCGAGAGGAACGTCAGGTCGCTGACCTGGTCGGTGCCCGCGGGCGGGGGCGCGGGGACAGTTTTGACGACGCGTTCGTCGTGCACGCTCGCCGTCCTGTGGTGCTGGGTGAGCCGCACGGCCGCCTTGAGGTCGCTGACCTTGGACAGGTCCTCGGGGGCGGTGACCTGCCAGCGGAAGGTCGCGGAGCCGCCCGCGGGGATCCGGGAGACGGACGGTGGTGTGGACCGCTCGTCGACCGTCCAGCCGTCCGGAGCCGTCAGCGCGGCGGTGACGTGCTCGGCCGTCGGCCTGCCCGCGGGCACGGAGACGGTCGCCGTGGCGGTGAACTGCCCGCCGGGCTCCACGGAACCGGGCACGGCCAGGGAGAGCGACGCGCCGGGCGCGGCAGGCATCCGGTAGCGCGACGCGTCGTAGCGCGGGCTGTCGTTCTGCGCGACCTTGAGCGAGGACGCGTAGCTGCCGTAGTTCGTCAGTGCGACCTTGCCGAGCCCGCCGGTCTTCCCGTCGAGGTTCCACACGGCGATGGCGACGGTGTTCGAGCCGTGCGGGTTCAGAATCCCGTCCGGGACCGGGAAACTCGTCTGCGGTCCCTTGTAGTTCACGTAGTTGCCCATGTCCCAGCCGTTGACGTAGATCTCGGCGCGGTACTTGCGTGACGGGTCGTCGGTGATGGTGAGCCCGAGTGACGTGTCCTGGCCCTTCGGCAGGCCGAGCTTGACTCTGCTGGTGTACCAGGACACACCGGGCGTGGTGTCGGTGGCCGGCAGGGTGACCGGCTTCCAGCCGCGGGTGGGGTGGCCGGGCAGCATGTACCCGGCGCGTTCGCCGTACAGGCCGCCGGTGGCCAGTGGGCCGCGCACGGTGTCGACGGGGTTCTCGCCGCCGCGCACACCCTGCAGCCGCCACGTGACGGTGTTGAGCGGGGCTCCGGTGAGCGAGGCGCCGATCAGGCCCCGTGCCGCCTTGTTGCCGTTGGACTCGTTGTAGTCCTCCTCGTGGCCCATGTCGACCGTCAGCACCGACACGACGTTGTCGCCGTCGGCCTTCAGCGCGCCGGCGGGGAAGCGGTAGGTCTTGCTGCCGTCGGCGGTCGAGCTGCCCAGGAACGTGCCGTTGAGCCACACCGAGGACGCGGCCGCGCCACCGCCGCTCTGCGTCGACAGCGTGATCCCGCTCTCCTTGCCGGTGGACGCGAAGCGCCCCCGGTACCAGGTGCTGCCGGTGTGGAAGCCGTAGTCGTCGGCGAACAGCACCGGCAGGCTCGCGGGGCTCGTGGTGCTGTTCGAGGTGGTCTTGTCGGCCACCTGCCAGCTGGAGTCGTCGAATCCCGGCTGCGCCTCGGGCGATCCCTGGACGTGCTTCCACCCGGTCAGCTTCGGCAGCGTGATCGGTGCCGCGGTGGCGATGGCCCCCGTGCGGCTGCCGGTCGGCGTCACGTGCGTGTGCACAGGCCGTCCGTTCCAGGACACCGACCTGGCGCCGCTGAACACCTCAATGCTCTTGCCGCTGCCGTTGTCGCCGGTCAGCGCGAGGTGGGCGCCGTGCGACACCGCGCCACGCAGCAGGTGCGTGCCGCGCACGAGGACGGGGCCCGCGGCGGTGTCCTGTCGCCAGAAGGTCTTCGCGGTCGCGGTGTCCGCGAGCAGCAGCATCAGCGGATGGCCGCCGCCGATCTGCACCCGGGTCAGGCCCGAGTGCTGGTAGTTGAGCCTCAGGTCGCCCGTCTTCGCATCCCATGTCGTGGTCACCTTCCCGCCACTCGTGGTCACGGTGGGCCGGGAGGCGTAGTGCAGCACGGTCTCGCCGTCGCTGCCGTGGTCCCCGTAGAGCACGGCGATCTCCCTGCCCGCCACCTCGGCCTGCGTCATGATCTCCGAGGTGGAGTAGCGCAGCGCGTTGCCGCCGAGGTCGTAGCCGGCCACGATGATCTTGCTCTGGCGGCCGTCGAGGGTGAGCGCCGTACCGGACTGCTGCGGCACGGTGTAGACGGGCGCGCTCCCGGCCGAGCCGGTGGTGACGTCGATGGCGTCGATCGTCACGAACGTGCCCGACGCGGCAGGGTTCTTGTCGCCGGTCGCCGTGATCCGCAGCGTGTGGGGGCCGTTGCTGAGGCCGTGCGCCTCGTAAGCCACGTACTGGTTGCGCTTGCTCGCGCCGTACAGGTCGACCGTCTTGACCTTTGTGCCGTCCAGGTAGACGTCCGCGGTGCCGTGGTTGCCGTCGAGGTTGCTGATCCACTTCACGCCTGTGCCGGTGAAGTCGATGCTCGCGCTGTCGCCGGCGGTGTCCGTGAAGGACTCGGTGTGCTGGTAGTCGCCGCCCGTGTAGTTCTGCTCGGCGCCGACGTGCGACCAGGAGCCCTTGTACGTGAGGGCGGAGTCGGTGTCGTCGTGTGTGTAGCCGGAGTGCGCGCCCAGATCGATCGTGAGATGCGTGCTGTCAGTGCTCGTCGCCGTGGAGTCGGCGTGCCGCACCACGTGGAACTGCGTCTTGGTGTCCGGGTTGATGCGCGCCGTGTCGACGATCTGGCTGTTGCCCGTCGGGACCGAGGGCAGCGGGTCCGTTTTGGTGAGCGGGGAGACGGACTGGGTGAAGTAGCCGATCAGCTTGTCCTCACCGTACTTCGGGTCGAGCTGGCGTGTCTCGCGTATCGCCGCCCCGTAGTCGTAGGACGTGTAGTTCTCCGGTTCGCCGAGCCAGCCCCAGTTGGTGCCGCCGTAGGTCATGTAGAAGCTCTGCGAGGTGGCGCCGACCGCGATGTTCTGCTTGTAGAAGACATCGGCGAATCGGTCGTTGATCAGCTGGGCGCACTTGTCGTAACCGGGGCCGCCCCACGGGTCGAACGCGCCGCCCTGGAACTCCGCCGTCTCCAGCGGCTTGCCGGCCGGATGGTCGTAGCTGATGTCCGGGACGCCGCTCCACCGCGTGGGGTTGCTGCAGTTGAAGCCCTGCGGGTACGAGTCGGCCCCGTCGACGTCGAGGGCCGCGTCACCTGAGTTGAACGTCCCGTTGTTGTTGCCGACGAGCGGCACGGTGATGCCGTCCGCGGTGGCCTTGTCCTCCAGGTGCTTCATGTACGTGCGACCGGACTCGCTGCCGTTGTAGTACTCGTTCTCGACCTGGTACTCGATCACCGAGCCCGTGCCGTTGGTGAGCTGATGGCGGGCGATGATGCGGTCGATCCGCGTCTGCCACTCGTCGCTGTACTTGAGGTACGCCGGATCGTCCGTGCGGGTGTTGCCCGCCTTCGTGGACAGCCACCCGGGGAAACCGCCGCCGTCCACCTCGGCGTTGATGTACGGGCCCGGGCGTGCGATCACGTAGATGCCGAGCCGGTCGGCCATGTCGAGCAGCCGGTCCACGTCCCGCACACCGGTGAAGTCGTAGACGCCGGGCGCGGGCGAGTGGTAGCCCCAGTCGAAGTACAGCGATACGGCGTTGAACCCGGCCGCCTTCATCTTCTGCAGGACGTCGAGCCACAGGTCCTGGCTCGGCAGCCGGAAGTAGTGGAACTCGCCCGCCCACAGGTAAGTGCGCTTGCCGTCGATCTTGAAGGAGTATCCGTCGTAGGTGACGGTGTGCGCGCCGGGCTTCCCGGCGCGCACCGCGGTGGACGCCGGACGGGCGGAAGAAGCGGCGCGGGTGGCGGCGCTCGCGCCGGTCCCCAGGCCCGCGCCCAGGCCGGCCGCGAGCGCCAGCGTCACGCAGACCGACAGGAAGCGCCGCAGTATGCGGCGGCGCAAGCGGTGAACCGGCATTACCCACCTCCACGTCAGGTACGGGAGCACGCGAGGCGGCGGCCGGGGCCCGGAGGAACACGCTGCCCGCCAACACCCCGGACGCCCCCCACGATTGTGCGCAAATGTGCGAACGAGTTGATTGTCGTTCGGGAGTGTTGCATCGGTGCTCGCTGAGCGCAACCAGGCGGACACACCTTTGTCGGGACCGGGTCAGCCGGCGCCCGCCAGGCCGGCCGCCGGCGCCAGATCCGTCGCCGTGGCCCGCCTGACCTCGTCCAGAGTGACCCCGGGCGCCAGTTCGGCGACGGCCATCCCCTCGGGGGTGACGTCCAGGACGGCGAGGTCGGTGATCACCCGGTCGACGACGGCGCGCCCGGTCGCCGGCAGGCTCAGCTCGTCCACGATCTTCGGAGACCCGTCCTTCGCCGTATGCTCCATGACGACGATCACCCGCCGTGCGCCGTGGACGAGGTCCATCGCGCCGCCCATGCCCTTGATCATCCTGCCGGGGACGCTCCAGTTCGCCAGGTCCCCGCCGGCCGACACCTGCATCCCCCCGAGCAGGGAGATGTCGATGCGGCCTCGGCGCACCATCCCGAAGGACAGCGCCGAGTCGAACGTGGACGCGCCGGGCAACAGGGTGACGGTCTCCTTGCCCGCGTTGATCAGATCGGGGTCCTCCTCGCCCGCGCGGGGCGACGGCCCCACACCGAGCAGGCCGTTCTCCGCATGGAGCACCACATGGGTGCCTGGCGGCAGGTGGTCGGGGACCAGCGTGGGCAGCCCGATACCGAGGTTGACGTACTGGCCGTCGCGCAGTTCGCGGGCGGCACGGGCGGCGAGGCGGGCGCGGTCGAGGGGCACGCTCAGATCTCCTTCGTCGCCGCGTACCCGGTCGCGGGCGCGTGGTTGGGCGCCGCCGCAGAGGCGGAGCCGCGCCGCTCGATGCGCCGGTCCGCCACGTCCGCCTGGACGATCCGGTCGACGAAGACGCCGGGCAGGTGGACGGAGTCCGGGTCCAGAGAGCCCGCCTCCACGATGGTTTCGGCCTCGACCACGCACACCCGCGCAGCCATCGCGCACAACGGGTTGAAGTTGCGGGCGGCCGCATGGAAGGCACAGTTGCCGTGACGGTCCGCCACCGCAGCGCGCACCAGCGCGAAGTCCGTGGTGAGCGCCTCCTCCAGCAGGTGCTGCCGGCCGCCGAACTCGCGCGTCTCCCTGGGCGGCGAGCACCGGGCGACGGAACCGTCCGCCGCGTAGCGCCACGGCAGGCCGCCCTCCTCGATCTGGGTGCCCGCCCCCGCCGGCGTGTAGAACGCCGGGATGCCCGCCCCGCCGGCGCGCAGGCGCTCCGCCAGAGTGCCCTGCGGCACGAGTTCGACCTCCAGCTCACCGGCCAGGTACTGGCGCGCGAACTCCTTGTTCTCCCCGACGTACGAGGACGTCATCCGCGCGATCCGGCCCGCGCGCAGCAGCAGGCCGAGACCCCAGTCGTCGAGACCGCAGTTGTTCGAGACCACACGCAGATCCCCGGGCCCCGCCTGGACCAGCGCCGCCAGCAGCGTCGACGGGATGCCGCACACCCCGAAACCGCCCACGGCGAGTGTTGCCCCGCCGGAAATGTCGGCGACGGCAGCTGCGGCCGATCGCACCCTCTTGTCCATGAACTCCCTCTCCCTCGGCGTACGGTCCCGCGAAGCCACCCTCATGGCGCCGCACGGCCACTCGCCATGTGACGAGGCGACACCCCCAGGGCGCCGGGAGCGGCGCGCGCCACCATGTCCCGCACGCGGCCCCACTCCTACGGTTCGGCCACATCAGCCCTTCGCCGGCAGCCACGCGGCTCGGTGCGCCACCCGCCAACTTCCCCGGGGCGGTGCGCCGATCGCGCTGCGGACGGCACGACACCGGGAGCCCCTCACGATGCGATGGCCGACCTCACCCGCACCCCGCGCCGGATCACTCTCCGCGCCTGCCCTGCCCCTCCTGCTCGCGGCGGGGCTCCTGCTCGCCGGATGCTCGGCGCCCGGCACGTCGGGAACGGCGGGCTCAGGATCCTCCTCATCGGCCCCGGTCAAGGTCGGGCTCGTCTACTCGCGCACAGGCCTGCTGGCCGCCTACGGCAAGCAGTACCGCCAGGGCTTCGACGCCGGCCTGAAGTACGCCACGCACGGCACCGGCACGGTCGACGGCCACCGCGTCGAGGTCACGGCCAAGGACGACACCGGCTCACCTCAGACCGCGGTCGCGGAAACCAAGGAGCTCATCGGACGCGGATACCGGATCATCGCGGGCACGACGGACTCCGGGGTGGCACTCCAGACCGCACCGCTCGCCGCCCAGAACCGCGTCCTGTACATCGATGGGCCCGCCGCCACCGACGACATCACCGGCATCAACCGCTACACCTTCCGCTCAGGCCGCCAGTCCTACCAGGACACCCTCACCGCAGCGTCCGTGCTCGGCGCCGCCGAGAACAAGAAGGTGACGGTCCTCGGGCAGAACACCGCCTTCGGCCAGGCCAACGTCGCAGCGGTGAAAAGCGTGCTCGGCGGCCGCGGAGCGAAGGTGACCGCCGTCCTCGCCCCACCGAGCGCCACCGACCTCACACCGTTCGCACGCCAGGTGAAGGCCGGCGCACCCGACCTCGTCTTCGTCGCCTGGGCCGGTTCGACCGCCCCCGCCCTGTGGACCGCACTCGACCAGCAGGGCGTGCTCGGCGCCACCAAGGTCGTCACCGGGCTCGCCGGCACCGCGTCCTACCCGGTGTTCGGGCGAGCCGCCTCCAAGGTGTCCTTCCTCGCGCACTACTTCCCGGGCGCGGGCGGCGGCAACCCCGTCGAGAAGGCCATGATCGACGGCGTCAGGAAGGCGGGCGGCACACCCGACCTGTTCACCCCGGACGGATTCACGGCCGCCCAGATGGTCGTACGCGCAGTGCACGCCGGCAGCGCCACCGACACCGACGCCATGGTGAAAGCCCTGGAAGGCTGGAGCTTCGCCGGGCCCAAGGGCAAGGAGCGGATACGCGCGGCGGACCACGCCCTGCTGCAACCCATGTTCACCGCACGGCTAGTGGGCAGCGGGGCCTCGGCGAAACCACGGCTGGTGTCCACGCAGCCGGCCTCGGCGGTCGCCCCTCCGGTCCGGAAGAAGGGCTGACCCGTGGCTCGCACGTACACACCCCACACACCACCCCAGCCCGCCCCGCCGGCCTCCCGGGCCGTCCTCGCCCTGCGCGGCCTGGGCCGGAGCGTCGGCGGCGCGGCCATCGTCGACGACGTCACCCTGGACGTGCGCGAAGGCGAGTTCCTCGCCGTGATCGGCCCCAACGGAGCCGGCAAGACCTCCCTGTTCGACCTGATCAGCGGGATCACCGCCGCCACCCGCGGCACCATCGCTCTGGACGGGCACGACATCACGGCAGCACCGGTGCACGCCCGGGCCCGGCTCGGCCTCGGACGCACCTTCCAGCTCTCCAGCCTCTGGCCCGCGATGACGGTCGCCGACCACGTCCGGCTCGCCGCGCAGGCCGCCGACGGCAGCTCCTACCGCCTGTGGCAGCGCGCGCCCCGCTACGCCGGCCAGGTCGAGCGCGTTCTGCGCCGTACTGGCCTCGAGCATCGCGCCGACACACCCGCGGCCGAGCTGTCCCACGGCGGCAGGCGCCAACTGGAACTCGCCGTTGTGCTGGTGGGCGGGCCACGGCTGATCCTGCTCGACGAGCCCATGGCCGGCGTGAGCGCGGAGGACGTGCCCCGGCTGACTGCCCTGATCCGCGACGTCCACCAGGAGGGCCGCACGGTTCTCATGGTCGAGCACCACATGGACATCCTGCTCGGGTTGGCCGACCGGATCGCGGTGATGCACCACGGCGGCCTGCTCGCCGTCGACACACCGCCAGCCGTGATGGCCGACGAGACCGTCCAGCAGGCGTACCTCGGGGAGGAGTTGTGAACGTCGCAGGCAACACGCCCGCGCGCCCGCTCCTGGCCGTGCGCGGCCTGCGCGTGCGCATCGGCGGCCGGCACATCCTGCACGACGTCCACCTGGACGTCGCACCGCACGGCGTCACCGCGCTCCTCGGCAGGAACGGCGCCGGCAAGACCACCACTGTCCGCGCGATCCTCGGCCTCGTCCCGCGCACCGGCGGCATCCTCCTCGACGGGCAGGACGTCTCGGGACTGCGCACCCACGCCCTCGTCCGCCGGGGCATCGGCTACGCGCCCGAGGACCGGGGCGTCTTCACCGCGCTCACCGTCGCGGAGAACCTCAGACTCGCCGAACGGCCCGGCTCAGGCCCTCCGGACTACGCCCTGGTCCACGACCTCTTCCCCGAGCTGAGGCAGCGCGCGGGCCAGCCGGCCGGAACCCTCTCCGGCGGGCAGCAGCAGATGGTCGCCATCGCCCGCACCCTCCTCGCCGGCAACCGGCTCGTCATCGTCGACGAGCCGACCAAGGGACTCGCACCGAAGATCGTCACCCAGGTCGCCGAGGCCCTCGAACGCGCCGCGCGCGCCATCCCCGTCCTCATGGTCGAGCAGAACCTCGCCGTCGTCAGGCGGCTCGCGACGGCCTGCGCCGTCCTCGTCGACGGACGCACCGCGTACGCGGGCGACGCCACGCCGCTGCTCGCCGACCCGCAGGCCACCCGGCGGCTGCTCGGAGTCGCCGAAGGCGGCACGCGCGGCGGGCAGGACCCGCCGGGCGCCCGCGCGAGCGCCGCGCAAAACCCCGACACGCGGGAGGCCCAGGCCTGATGGACACCCTCGTACTCCTCACCATGACCGGGCTCGGCCTCGGTGCCCTGTACTTCCTCATCGCCTCCGGTCTCTCGCTGATCTTCGGCCTCATGGACGTACTCAACTTCGCCCACGGCGCCCTGCTGTCCATGGGCGCCTACGCCTGCTGGTGGGCGGCCTCCGGAAACCTGCCCGGCGCGGGCCCGCACGGCGCTGGGTTCGTCCTCGCCGTCGCCTTCGGCGTCGCCACGGGCACGCTTGCCGCAGCGGCCCTGGAAGTGGGTGTCGTAAGGCCGCTGTACGAGAGGCCCCGCGAGCAGGTGCTCGCCACGGTCGGCGTCGGCCTCGCCGTGCCCGCCCTGCTGTCCGGCATCTGGGGCACCGACGCTCGCACGTTCCCGGCACCGGACGCCCTGTCCGGGACCGTCACCCTGCTCGGCGCACGGGTCCCCGCCAACCGGATCCTGCTGATCGGATGCGCCCTCGCCGTCCTCCTGGGGCTGCGCCTCCTGCTCGGACGCACCCGCGCGGGCCTCGTCGTAAGGGCGGGTGTGCAGGACCGCGCCATGGTCAGCGCCCTCGGCATCGACGTCCGCCGCGCCTTCACCCTCGTCTTCGCGCTCGGCGGGGCCCTCGCCGCGCTCGGCGGCGCCCTCGGAGGGCTGTACTTCGGCGAGGTCGACCCCGGCCGGGGCACCTCGCTGCTGATCTACGCCTTCGTCGTGGTCGTCGTCGGCGGCATGAGCTCGGTCACCGGCGCCGCTGCTGCCTGCGTGGCCGTCGGCCTCCTCCAGCAGTTCGCCAACTACTTCACGACCGCCGGCCTCGGTGACCTGGCCGTCGTCGTCCTGCTCGCCGTCGTGCTCCTCGTCCGCCCCCGCGGCCTGATGGGAAGGCTCACCTGATGTCCTCCACCCCGCCGCACGACGCCGTGGACCGCACACACCCGGCGCGAGGCACCCGAGGGCTGCTGCGCCTGTGGCCGACCGCGCTGCTCATCGCCGCCGCCGCGGTGCCGTTCGGCTCCTTCCCGCTGCCCGGACTGCTCGCCGGACCGGTCGGCAGCCCGGGAAATCTGCAACTGCTCGCCCTGTGCCTGCTGTTCGGTGCGCTGGCCACCGGCTACGACCTGCTGCTCGGGCGCGCGGGACTGCTCTCCTTCGGGCACGTCCTCTACTTCGCCTTCGGTGCGTACGCCACCAACACCGTCATGCTCGAAGCACACCTGCCGTTCCCCGTCGCGGCCCTCATCGGGGTGCTCGCCGGCACGGCGCTGTCCGCTGCGCTCGGTGCCGTCAGCCTGCGGGTGTCCGGCATCGGGTTCTCCATGGTCACGCTCGCCTTCGCGCAGGCCTTCTCCATCGTCGTCTCGCGCGACCCCGGCGGCCTCACGGGCGGCGAGGAGGGCCGCGCCGCCCCCGCGGATCTCCTGCCGGGCGGCTTCGTCGGGATCGACCACACGGCCGATCTGTACTGGCTGGCACTGGGCTGTCTCCTGCTCACCCTCGGCGTGAGCGCGTGGGCGCTGCGCTCACCGCTCGGACGCGTGTGGGACGGCATCAGCCAGAACGAGCAGCGCGTCGAGGTGCTCGGCCTGCGGCCCTACGGGTTCAAACTGACGGCGTTCGTGATCGCCGGCGCACTCGCGGCGCTCGCCGGCACGGTGCACCTGCTGCTCACCGGCGGAGCCACGCCCGGCACCACAACGACCGACTTCAGCCTCTCCCTGCTGGTGATGGTCGTCCTCGGCGGATCGGGAAGCCGATGGGGACCGATGATCGGCGGCATCCTCTACACCTGGGCCGACCAGCGGCTCTCGGACGTGGCGGGCTCGGGCGCCGTCGCCTCGCTGCCCGGCGTCCTGCGCGTGCCCCTGTCCCAGCCGCTGTTCCTGCTCGGCGCGCTGTTCGTGGTGGTCGTCGCCGTCCTGCCGGGCGGCCTGGCGCGGCTGCCCGCACGGATCGCCGCCGCGCGGCGCGAGAAGGCTGCCCGAACCCGGCCGGCGGACGCCACACCGCCCGCCCGGGAGGCCGCGGGCACGGCACGGGCAGGCGGCCGCCACGACGCTTGAGTCCCGCCCCTGCCTCAGGGCGTGACCGCCAGCAGTTGAAGCCGCAGGGCGAGTTGCAGTTCGAGGGCCCGGTCGGGGCGGTTCCAGTCCCGGCCGAGCAGCGCCTGCACGCGGTCGAGGCGCTGCACCACCGTGTTGACGTGCACGTGCAGTTCATCCTTCGCACGGGTCAGGCTCCCCCCGCAGCCGAAGTAGGCGCCGAGCGTGCGCACGAGCTCCGTGCCGCGCTGCGCGTCGTAGCGCAGCACGGGGCCCAGCACGGACTCGACGAACGCCCCCACATCGTGGCCGTCGCCCAGCACCACGCCGAGGAAGCCGAGCTCCGGAGTGCTCGCCCCCTCGCCCGTCCTGCCGAGCACGTGCATCGCCCGCAGGCAGCGGCACGCCTCCTCGTGCGCCGCGGCCAGCGCGGCAGGGCCACGCGCCGGCCCGGCAGCGGCGACGGTGACCGGCGCGCCGACGAAGGCACCGAGCCGCTCGGCGGCATCCCTGGCCGCAGCCCCTGCCGCCCCCGCCGCCGGACCCGAGGGCTCCGCGCCACCGCCGTCCGCGCTGCCCGGCCCGATCTGTTCGTCCCCCGGCCCGCAGGACAGCAGCAGCACCAGGGCGCCGCGGTGCTCGGCCCCGACGCTGCCCGGCCTGCGGCCGAAGAGGTACGGAACCGCCGCGGCGCTCAGGCGCTCCCGTGCCCGGTCCGAAGTCTGCGCCACCAGCACCAGCAGGGGCCGCTCCAGATCGATGCCGAGGCGGCGTCCTCGCTCGCAAAGACCCGCCGGATCGCGCTCCGGGAACTCGAGCAGATCTGCGACGAGTTCGCCGCGAACCCGGTTCTCGGTCTCCGCGACGGTGCGCCGCAGCAGCAGGAGCAGCCCCGTCACCACACCGGCCCGCTCGAACAGCCGCCGGTCGGCGTCCTGCAGCCGGCGGCGGCCGTACAGCACGATGACGGCGAGCATCTCCTGGCCGGCGAGCACCGCGCACACCCACCGGCCGCCACGGTGCACGGCGCGCGCCGTGGCCCGCGACTCGTCCGCCGACGCGGCCAGCCACGCGGCGTCGACGCTGCCCGCGGCGAACTCGCCACCGTCCTGGCGCACCGCGGCAAGCAGCGCACCACCCGGGTCGTGCATGGTGATCGGACCGTCGAGCAGCGTGGCGACCGCGGCCGCCACGTCCCGCACGTCCCCACCGCGCAGTACGAGGTCGGTCAGGCGGTCATGGGCCTCCTCGGCGCGCTGCAGCGCGGCGGAGTGCTCCCGCACCACCTCGTTGGCCGCCGCCAGCTCCTGATTGGCGGCGGCCAGGTCCTCCAGCGCATGCCGGGTGTCGGCGAGCGCACCCGCCGTGTCGATCGCGATCGCCGCGTGCGCGGCGAGCGACGACAGCAGCGCCACCTCGTCCTGGCCGAAAGGGCGCGGCGCACGGTCGGCGGCGAAGAGCACCCCGATGACCTTGCCCGCGCCACCCCGCCGGGAGCCGAGCAGCAGCGGGACGCCCAGGATGCCGACGAGCCCCTCGTCGACGACACCGGCGTCGATGGTGCGAGTGTGGTGGAAGCGCTCGTCGGTGCGGTAGTCGGGGGTGGCGTACGGGCTCGCCGTCTGCGCGACGAGCCCGCCGAGTCCCTCGCCGAGTTCGAGGCGCAGGTGCTGGAAGACCGGCGAGACGGAGCCGTCCGTCACCCGCATGTAGGTGTCGCCCGCCTCCTCGTCCGGCAGCGTCAGGTACGCGGTGTCGGTGCCCAGCAGCATCCGCGCCCGGCGCACGATCGCCTTCAGCACGGCGTCGAGGTCCGTGGACGCGGCCAGGTCGCCGGCCGTGTCGAACAGGGCGGCCAGTTCCTGCTCCCTGCGCCGGTGCTGGCGCAGGGAGCCCCTGACACGCAGGGCCGAGCCCGTCGCACGCTCCACTTCGAGGAGGTCGGCCGCGCCCACGCCCGCGCCGCGGGCGGTGGCCGCGACGGCCCTCAGCGCGTCGGCGGGCGCGTCGGCGGCCAGCAGGTCGAGCAGGCGCCTCAGGTGCGGGGCGGCGGAGACGGCTTCGGGCATGGGGGCTCACCAGGGTGCGTGACGGATGGTGCGGGGACGTCCCGGCGCGTCCCCGCCGGGACGAGGGCCCGGCAAGCCTAACGGCTCGGCCGCGACGGCCAGGGGCACGAGCGGACGGCCGGCCTCAGCCGGCCGAAGCCGTCCGCTCGCCCGCCGGCGCGGCGCCGGCCGGGGAACGCCCACCGTCGTCCTCCCCGATGGCCGTGAGGTCGCGGCCCCGGGTCTCCCGTGCCGCGATGACCGCGATGACCGTCACGACTGCCGCGACGCTGACGTACAGGGCGATCGGCCGCGCGCTGCCGTAGGCTCCCAGTAGCGCGGTGGCGATCAGCGGTGCGGGCGCACCGGCCACCACCGACGAGAGCTGCGCCCCGATGGAGGCGCCCGAGTAGCGCATGCGGGTCGCGAACAGCTCGGAGAAGAAGGCCGCTTGAGGCGCGTACATGGCGCTGTGGAAGAACAGGCCGACGGTCACGGCGACCGCCAGCACGGGGAAGGACCTCGTGTCGGCCAGGGCGAAGAACGCCCACGCCCAGGCGCCCACCCCGACAGCGCCGAACAGGTACACCGGCTTGCGGCCCAGCCGGTCGGAGGCCGCCCCGAAGAGCGGGATCAGGCAGAACTGGACGGCGGAGCCGATCAGGACGGCGTTCAGGGCCGTCTGCTCGTCGAGCTTCAGGTGGTCCACGCAGTAGGCCAGGATGAAGGCCGTCAGGATGTAGTAGGAGATGTTCTCCGCGATCCGCGCTCCCATGGCGACGACGATGTCCCGCCAGTGCCGGCGCACGACGGAGACCAGCGGCAGCCGCTCCGCGCCCTCCTTCTCCTTGCGCGCCTCGGCCTTGGCGAGCGCCTCCTTGAACACCGGCGACTCGTCCACACTCAGGCGTAC
Organism: Streptomyces sp. NRRL F-5126; assembly: GCF_000721265.1. Taxonomy (GTDB): domain Bacteria; phylum Actinomycetota; class Actinomycetes; order Streptomycetales; family Streptomycetaceae; genus Streptomyces. The sequence continues at coordinate 342,292 of NZ_JOFZ01000007.1, forward strand.
CCACAGGCCGATGCCCACCAGCACCGACGAGGCGAGGAACGACACCCGCCAGCCCCACGCCTCGAAGGACGACGGGCTCAGGACGCCGGTGAGCAGCGACAGCACACCAACGGCGAGCAGGTTGCCCGCGGGTGCGCCGCCCTGCGGCCAGGACGCCCAGAACCCGCGGCGCCTGGTGTCGCCGTGCTCGGAGACCAGGAGGACGGCGCCGCCCCACTCGCCGCCCAGCGCGAAGCCCTGGACGAGACGCAGCACGGTCAGCAAGACAGGCGCGGCCACGCCGATGGTGTGGTAACCGGGCACGCAGCCGATGAGGACGCTGGACCCGCCCATCATCATGAGGCTGACCACGAGCAGCTTCTTGCGGCCGATGCGGTCCCCGAAGTGCCCGAACACCATGGCACCGAGAGGACGGGCCGCGAAGCCGATGGCATAGGTCAGGAAGGAGAGCAGGGTCCCGGTGAGCGGGTCGGAGCCGGGGAAGAACACCTTGCCGAAGACCAGGGCGGCGGCTGAGCCGTAGAGAAAGTAGTCGTACCACTCGATGGTGGTGCCGACGAGGGACGCGGCGACGACGCGTGTCAGTCTGGCGGTGGCTGGTGGAGCGGACGGCGAGGCGGCCATGGGTCACTACTTCCGGCTGGACGACGGGTCGTTGGATGTCGCCACACGGTAGGAAGCGGTCGATCGGCCACCCATGTGGCGGTGCACCACAATCGGTGCGGCGGGGGAGTGGCGCGCCAACATGCGGCGCGGTGGGACGCGCGGCACGGGCCGCGTCGCGTCAGTGGGCGGTCCAGCCGCCGTCGATCGCTAGGCTGGTCCCGGTGATGTACGAGGTGTCGGGGCCGCACAGCCACAGGACGGCGCGGGCGACCTCCTCCGGCTCGATGAGGCGCTTGACCGCGGTGTGTTCGAGCATGACGCGTCCGATCACCTCGTCCTCGGACAGGCCGTGCGCGCGGGCCTGGTCGGCGATCTGCCGCTCGACCAGGGGCGTGCGCACATAGGCGGGGTTGACGCAGTTGCTGGTGACGCCGTGCGGTGCCCCTTCCAGGGCGACCACCTTGCTGAGCCCCTCCAGGGCGTGTTTCGCGGTCACGTAGGCCGACTTGTAGAGGCTGGCGCGCAGCCCGTGCACAGACGAGACGTTCACGACCCGCCCCCAGCCACGCTCGTACATCCCCGGCAGTGTGCGGTGCAGAATGCGGAACGGCGCCTCGACCATGATCCGCTGCATGAGCGCGAACCGATCGGGCGGGAAGTCGTGGACGGCGTCGATGTGCTGGATCCCCGCGTTGTTGACCACGATGTCCACGTCGGCCGGCAGGGAGTCCACGGCGCGCGCATCGGACAGGTCGACGACGTGCGCGCTGCCCCCGGCCGCGGCCGCGGCCTTTCCCGCCTCATCGGCGCTGATGTCGACGACGTGCACGTGGCTGCCCGCCGCCGCAAGGGCGAGCGCGCAGGCCAGCCCGATCCCGCTCGCCGCCCCGGTGACCAGGGCCGTCCTGCCGGTCAGGTACCTGTCCGGTCGTGCTACCGGATCTTGCATGCTGTCCATGACCGCCACCGTAGGAAGGCGGGGGCATCGCGTCACACGTGATCGCCGCACACAAAGGCAGCGGCGTGTGTGGCCCTTGCCGCCATGGCGGCGACCGCCGCAGGCCTCGGCCGGACAGCGCCGCGCCCACCGGAGCACCGGGCAACGGGTCGGCTCACCACCGCCGTGGCACAGGAGCCGTCGTCCCATGCCATGTCCGCGCCCGGGCGCGCGTCCTAACGTCCGCCGGAACAAACCGCGTTACGGCGCCCAGCAGGCCACGCCACATCCACCGCCACCCCTCCCAGGAGCCTCCCATGCACCCACCGTCCGCACACCGCGACAGCCGGCGCACGCTCGCGACCGCGTGCGTCGCCACCCTGGCCCTCCTCCTCGGCGTGCTCGGGCTCGCCGCGCCCGCCTCAGCTCGCACGGGCGCCGCCGCCGGCACCTTCCAGCAGGTCACCGACTTCGGCTCGAACCCCGGCAACCTGCAGATGTACGAGTACGCGCCGGTCGGCCTGCCCTCGGGCGCGCCGGTCGTGGTCGCCCTGCACGGCTGCACCCAGTCCGCGAGCGACTACTACAACGACTCGGGCTGGGCGAAGTTCGCCGACCAGTGGAAGTTCGCCGTCGTTTTCCCCCAGACGACCACGGCCAACAACATCGAGAAGTGTTTCAGCTGGTTCGACTCCTCCAAGGACACCCGCGGCAACGGCGAAGCGGCCTCGATCCTCGCGATGGTCACCCACGCCGAGCAGCAGTTCGCCGGCGACACCCACCGCGTCTACGTGACCGGCCTGTCGGCGGGCGCCGGCATGACGGCGGACCTGCTCGCCGACTACCCGGACGTCTTCGCCGGCGGCTCCGTCGACTCAGGCCTGCCCGCGCAGTGCGCTACGACGCTCACCGCGGCGAGCGGCTGCCAGATGAACGACCAGCACCTGACTCCCGCGCAGTGGGGCAAGAAGGTCAAGGACTCCGACCCGGGTTACAGCGGGCCCTGGCCGCGGGTGGCCATCTGGCAGGGGACTGCCGACTACACGGTGTATCCGGTCAACGCCACCGAACTGGTGGCCCAGTGGACCGACGTGTGGGGGATCGGGCAGACCCCGTCCAGCACCAGGTCACTGCCGGGATCCACGACGGAGACCCTGTACAACGACGGCACCGGCGCGCCGGCTGTCGCCTCGTTCTCGATCTCCGGCATGGGCCACGGCCTGGCCATCGACCCGGGATCCGGCGCCGGCCAGTGCGGGGCGACGGGTGCGTACTTCCTCGACACGATCTGCTCCTCCTACTACACCGCCCTCTTCTGGGGTCTCGACGGCCCCGGCGGAGGCGGGGGAGGCGGCACCGGGTCACTTCCGGCGCCTTCGAGCCTGACGGTGACCGCGACCACGGACACCACCGCCGCACTGTCATGGGACGCGGTGGACTCGGCGGCCTCGTACACCGTCTACCGCGACGGCACCGAGACCGGCACGGCCACCTCGACCCACTACACCGACACGGGCCTGACCGCGGGCACCGCCTACACGTACACCGTCGCCGCGGTGGACCCCTCGGGCGCCGCGGGGGCCGCTTCGAGCGCCGTCACGGCCACCACCACCGGCGGCTTCACCCCGCGGTGCTTCACGGCGGACAACTACGACCAGGTCGCCGCGGGCCGGGCGACGACCAGCGGCGGATACGTGTACGCGGCCGGTTCGGGGCAGGCGATGGGCTTGTACAACGTCTTCGTCACCCACACACTCGAAGAGACCGCGCCGGACCACTACGTCGTCGCGGACGCCGGCTGCCCGGCCTGACCGCGCCGGACGCCGCGCCGCTCACCGAAGCGGCCAGCAGGCGGCCCCGCCACCGCCCGGGCCGCCGGGCAATCCGAAGGGCAGCGCGGGGCGGCCGTTGACCAGAGTCGCACGACCGTGCGACACTCGTTTGGCCGGTCCGGATTCGTTGGCGGGACGGGCTCTGGGAGACCTGCGGAGAGCGGCGGTGTCTGCGCCGGGCGGACCACGTCACGTGCAGACAGGCCTCGGGGCCCCGGACGGGCCCGCCATACCGGCGGTATGCGGCAGGAGTCCTCCGGCCCCCGAATCTCTAAGGAGAAACGGCAATGACGCACGATGTACAGCGGCCGTTCACAGACCGGCTGCGCGAGCTGGCAGCAGCGGATCCGGACCGTGTCGCCCTGAGGGCGGAACGCCGGGAGATGACCCGGGGAGAGCTGGAGGAGGACTCCGACGTCCGGGCGCGCGAGCTTGTTCATCTCGGTGTGAAACGCGGCGACCACGTGGTGGTGATGCTGCCCAAGGGTATCGAGTTCGTCTCCGTTCTCCTCGCCGCCTGGAAGGTCGGCGCCGTTCCTGTGCCGCTCAGCACCAGGCTCAGCGACAATGAACTCGCCGATATGCTCGAACTGTTGAATCCCACGATGGTGATCGGCACCGAGGCGGAACCGGCCGCCCGCTTCCCGCGGTTGCCGGCCGGTCACCGTCCCTCTGATCACACCGAGGTCACGTTGGACCGGGGCGTCGTCTCGCCCGCGTGGAAAGCCATCGGTTCCGGAGGCAGTACAGGACGGCCCAAGATCATACTCACCCCCGTGCCGGCGGTCCTGGAGGCGCAACTCCCGGTCAAGGGTGTGCTCGGCATGCGCGAGGGGGACACATGTGTCATCCCCGGGCCGCTCTCGCACAACGGCCCCTTCATGAGCCTCCTTCAGGCGCTCTTGCTGGGAGGCCGGGTGGTGCTCACAGGCCGGTTTGACGCCGAGGGGCTGCTACGGACCGTCGAACGTGAGAAAGCCAGTTGGCTGTACCTCGTGCCGACGATGATGAGCCGGATCTGGAAGCTGCCCGAGGATACGCGTGCCCGCTACAGCCTCGACACGCTGCACACCGTCACGCATATGGGAGCACCGTGCCCGGCGTGGCTCAAACAGGCGTGGATGGAGTGGCTGGGCTCCGAGCGGCTCCGTGAGGTCTATACCAGCACCGAGGGAGTGGTGGTGTTCGCGGCCGGCGGCGCCACGTGGCGCAAGCACCCCGGCACCGTGGGCCTGCCCGTCGGAGGGGAGGTTCAGGTCAGGTCGGCCGCGGGCGACGTGTCGCCCGCCGGCGAACGAGGGCTGATCTGGGTGAGGCGGGACCCCGCGCTGGGGCCGAGCTATGCGTATCTGGGAGCCGAAGCCCAGAGCGACCCGGACGGCTGGGAGACCGTGGGAGACATCGGCCGGCTCGACGGGGACGGCTACCTGTACGTCGAGGACCGCGAGTCGGACATGATGCTTGTCGGCGGGAGCAACGTCTACCCGGCCGAGGTCGAGGCCGCACTGCTCGACCATCCCGCCGTCGCGGACGCCTGCGTCATCGGGCTTCCCGACGACGACCTGGGGCAGGCGCCGCACGCACTGGTCTACGCCGCCTCGGATGTCGACGAGACGGTCCTGTCCTCGCATGCCAGGGACCGGCTGGCGCTCTACAAGTGCCCGCGGTCCTACGAGTTCGTCGATGCGCCACTGCACGACGCGGCCGGCAAGGTGCGCCGCGGGCGGTTGCGGGCCGAACGCGTCAACACCGACGGGGAGGCCGTTCGATGAAGGCGTGGATCAGCCGTGAGGCGGGCGGCCCCGAGTCCCTTGTGCTGCAGGAGCGTCCCGTACCCGGACTCGGCGCCCGGGACGTCCTCGTGGAAGTGCGGGCCGTGGGCGTCAACTTCCCCGACGGGCTGCTCATCCGTGACAAATATCAGATCAAGCCGCCGCGGCCGTTCGTCCCGGGCAGCGAGTTCTGCGGGGTCGTGGCGGAGATCGGGACCGAGGTCACCCGGTTCAAACCGGGCGACGTCGTCGCCGGGGGGTCCGGCTGGGGCGCGTTGAGCGAGTACATCGTCATGGCGGAGCGCCACCTGTTCCGCATCCCTTCCTCTTTCCCCGTCGACGAGGCAGCGGCCTTTCTCTTCGCCTATGCCACCGCCTACCACGCCCTGCACGACGTCGGCCGTGTCCGGGCCGGAGAGACGCTGGTCGTCCTGGGCGCGGCAGGGGGCGTCGGATCCGCCGCCGTAGAGGTGGGGCGCGCGCTCGGCGCACACGTGATCGCGGCGGCGTCGACCCGGGAGAAGGTCGACTTCGCACGGGCGCGCGGGGCGGCGAACGGCCTGGTGTACGACGCGCATCTCACGTCGGGAGAAGGACAGAAGGAGCTGGCGGGCCGGCTGAAGACCTTGGCACCCGCAGGTGTCCACGCCGTGGTGGATCCGGTGGGAGGGCCGTACACCGAGCCCGCGCTGCGCAGCCTCGCGAGAGGCGGCCGCCACCTCGTCGTCGGGTTCACGGCCGGCATTCCCAGCATCCCCCTCAACATCGCCCTGATCAGGGGACGCCAGATCCTCGGCGTGGACTGGTACACCTTCGTCCAGGTGGAGCCCGAGGCCAACGAGCACAACGTCGACGCGCTGTTCGACCTGTGGCGGAGCGGCGACATCAGGCCGCTGGTCACGGAGCGGTTCCCGTTCACCGCCGCGCCCGATGCCATCGAGCGCCTCGACACGCGACAGGCGACGGGCAAGGTCGTCGTCTCCCTGCGGCCCTGACCGAGCCGCACCCTTCCGCATACGGAGCCGATCGGGCTGTGCACCGGATCAAGGGCCCCACCGCAACCGGAAAGAGAAACCGATGGATTTCGAGCTGACCGCATCCCAGTTGGACCTGCAGCGCCGCGCGCGGGAGTTCATGGCCACGGAGGTCATGCCGTACTACCGGTCGTGGCCGGTGGCCGCCGAGGACTACAGTCCTGAACTCCTCGCCCACCTGGAGGGCAAGCAGGACGAGTACGGCCTGACCGGGCTGAACGTGCCGAAGGAGTACGGCGGTCAGGGTCTGGGCGCCATGGAGGACGTCATCGTGCTGACCGAGACCTCAAAGGTGCCGCGGTTCCTCACCGACAAGGCCTTCGCCCCGTGGCCCGTGATGTACGAGGCACCCGAGAAGATCAAGAAGAAGTACCTGTATCCGGTGCTTGAGGGCAAGACCGGATGGTCCATGTGCTTTACCGAACCCGGGGCGGGAGCGGACCTGGCGGGTATCCGCACCACCGCCGTTCACAAGGGCGACCACTGGGTCCTCAACGGCCGGAAGAAGTGGCGCAGCGGTCACGCCGGATCCTCTTACACGGCCGTCGCGGCCGTCACGGACCCGACCAAGGGCAGCGCGGGGATCAGCATGTTTCTGGTGGACAACGACACACCGGGTTTCACCAAGGAGCGCGAGGTCCGAGTCCTCGCGCGCACCTGGGGCAGCGAGGAAGAGCTGGTGCTCGACAACGTCGTCGTCCCCGAGGAGAACCTCCTCGGCGAGCCGGGTGCCGGATTCAAGATCGCACAGCACCAGTTCAACCGCTTCAGGCTCCGTATCGGAGGTATCGCACTGGGCATGTCCGAGCGCAGCCAGGAGCTGGCCGTCGACTACGCCAACGAGCGCGAGGTGTTCGGAGGGAAGCTCGGCGACAACCAGGCGATCCAGTGGATGCTGACGGACAACCACTTCGACATCGAATCGATCCGGTGGACGACGTACCAGTCGGCTTGGCTCGTCGACCACGGCGGCAGCGGCTACGCCGACAAGCGGCTGCAGGCGTCGATGGTGAAGGCCTACTGCGTCGACGCGGGGCTCCGGGTCGTTGACCGCGCGATGCAGGTGCTCGGTGGACGCGGACTCGCCATCGACGACTATCCGTTCGCGGACTTCCACGCCATGCTCCGCATGTGCAAGCAGATGGAGGGGTCGACGGAGATCATGAAGATCGTCATGGCGCGGGACATACTCGGGCGACGCGTCTGAGCATCCGGCGGTGGCGCCGGCGAGGGACCCACGCCGGGCCCGGCGCGCCGCCCCGGCCCACCATGTCGATCATCCACGCGGACCCGGGAGTCGAGGACGGCCCTCACACTGCTCCGGTTCGCAGGACGTCAGGAGCCCGACCATGCGACTGCACGGAACTTCATGCCTCGTCACCGGAGCAGCCTCCGGCCTCGGCGCGGCCACCGCCGAGCGACTGGCAGCTGGGGGCGCCCGGGTGTTCGGCCTCGACCTCGCCTCCCGTCTCGGCGCCGCCCCCGTGGTCGACGGCGTCACGTATGTACCCGCGGATGTCACGGACCGGGAGGACATCCGGCTGGCCGTGGCTCGCGCGGCGGACACGGCTCCGCTGCGCGTGGCCGTCAACTGCGCGGGTATCGGGCCCTCGGCGCGGATCCTGGGCCGCGGTGGGCCTCACGACCTGGATCTCTACGCAGACGTCGTCCGGGTCAACCTCGTCGGGACGTTCACGGTCCTGGTCCTGGCGGCAGAATGCATCGCCAGGACCCAGGCGGACGAGGACGGCAGGCGCGGTGTCATCGTCAACACAGCCTCCATCGCCGCCTACGAAGGCCAGATCGGGCAGGCTGCCTATGCGTCCTCGAAGGGCGGGGTGGTGGGCATGACCCTGCCCGCCGCGCGGGACCTCGCGCAGTACGGCATACGGGTCAACACGATCGCTCCCGGCATTGTCGAGACACCCATGCTCGACAGCGTGAGCGAGGAGTTCCGCGCGAGCCTGGCCGCCGGGGTCCCCTTCCCGCGGCGGCTTGCCCGGCCCGAGGAGTATGCGGAGCTGGTCGCCATGATCGTCAGCCACGACTATCTCAACGGCGAGACGATCCGCATGGACGGCGCACTGCGTATGGCACCGAGATAGCGCCCCCATAGCCTCGACTGCGGCGTGGCCGCTCGCCTGGCAGGGCGGTGCCACGCCGCACGAGCCGAGTCCGCGGCGCTCCCAACCTCGCCCCCTCCGGGAAGGAACAGTCCCCATGAACGACCAGGTACTGGTGGACGACGCGGGCGGTGTCCGCGTCATCACCATCAACAGGCCCCAGGCCCGCAACGCGGTGAACGCGGCCGTCGCCCGCGCCGTCGCCGACGCCATGGACGGCCTCGACGCGGATCCGGAGATCGCCGTCGGCGTCCTCACCGGAGCCGGCGGGACCTTCTGCTCGGGCGCGGACCTGAAGGCACTCCTCACCGGTGAGCTGCCCGTCGTCGACGGCCGGGGGTTCGGCGGACTCGCCGACGCGCCTCCCAGAAAGCCGCTCATCGCGGCCGTCGAGGGGTGGGCTCTCGCCGGCGGCTGCGAACTCGTATTGACGGCGGACGTCGTCGTCGCCGCACGGACCGCCGTCTTCGGACTCCCGGAGGTGCGGCGCGGACTTGTCGCGGCCGGAGGCGGTCTGCTTCGCCTTCCCAGGGCCGTGCCCCACGCCGTCGCGATGTGCATGGCACTCACCGGCGAGCCGATCACCGCCGCGGACGCGGAACGGCACGGTCTCGTCTCCCAACTCACCGAAGAAGGCGGGGCGCTCACCGCCGCGCTGGAAACCGCGCGGCATATCGCCGCCAACGGCCCCTGTGCTGTCCGTGTCACCAAGGCGATCCTGGCGCGCTCCACGAGGTGGGCAGACCCCGAGGAGATCGCCTGGATGAGGCACATGGCCGATCCCGTGTTCTCCTCGGAAGAGGCCAAGGAGGGGGCGTCCGCGTTCGCGGAGAAACGCGCGCCGTCCTGGCGGCGGCGGTGACGGCGCCCGCGGCGGAAGGCCCGCCCCGCCGGCTGTTGCCCGGTTGTCCCAGGCGTGCGTTCAGTCGCCCGCCGGCCGCGTGGCGGCGAAGAGCCCGGGCGAGGCGCCCTGGGGGTCGCGAAGGATCTCGACGGCGCGGGTGAGCTCCTCGGTCGCCCATTTCGTGACAGCGGCCGACGGGTTGATCAACTGGGCGATGGCAAGGCCGTGGGCGTAGGCGGCAAGACGCCCCGCCTCCGTCGCCGCATCGGTGTCCGGTGCGATCTGGCCTGCGGCGATGCCCCGCTCGATGCAGGCACGCCACCGGACGAGGATCGAGTCGGTCTGGGCGAGGAGCCGCTCGGAGACCTCGGCGTCGACCTGCGCGTGCGCCGTGATGGCGAGCCAGAACTGCCACCAGGAGCGGCGCGGTTCGTCCGAGAGCTCGTAGCGGTGCAGGACCCAGCGGAGCGCTTGCGCCGGGTCCATCTCGTACAACTCCTGCGGAAGATCCCAGTAGCCGTACTCGACGGCATCGAGCAGGAGCCCGTGCCGGGAGCCGAAGTGGTAAGTGATCGTGCCGGTGCTCGTGCCGGTGGTCCTCGCGACTTCCCTGAGCGACATCCCCGAGACGCCTTCACGCGCCACACACCGGAACGTCGCGAGGATGATCTGACGTCGGACATCGTCACCCCGGGGCCTCGCCATGCACACGAGCATACCGCGCATGTCCGCCGATCCCCAGAGTCGCGCATCTGTGCGACTCTGGTAGGTGTACACAACACGACCGGAAGGGGACACATCGCATGACGCTCGCACTCGGCCGGGGAACCGGGCCGCTCCGGGGCCTCAGGGTCGTCGAGATCGCAGGCATCGGCCCCGGGCCGCACGCGTGCATGCTGCTGGCCGACCTCGGCGCGGACGTCATCCGTATCGAGCGGCCGGGCGGCCCGGTACTCAGTCTGGAGGATCCGCGCCACGACATAGCACTGCGCGGCCGGCCCCGCGTCACCCTCGACCTGAAGGCCCCCGACGCCGTGGACACGGTCCTGAGCCTCGTCGAGCGTGCGGACGTGCTGGTCGAGGGGGGCCGGCCGGGAGTGGCAGAGAGGCTGGGGATCGGGCCGGACGAATGCATGGCGCGCAATCCCCGCCTTGTCTACGGACGCATCACGGGCTGGGGCCAATCAGGTCCGCTGGCTGCCCGCGCGGGCCACGACCTGAACTACACGGCGGTCGCGGGCACGCTGCACGGGTTGGGCCAGGACCGCTCGAAGCCGCACTTCCCCAGCAACCTCCTGGGGGACTTCGGTGGTGGGTCCACCTATCTGGTGATCGGTGTTCTCGCCGCACTGGTCGAGCGGGGCGCAAGTGGCAGGGGCCAGGTCGTGGACGCGGCCATCGTCGACGGCGTCGCGCACCTCAATGCGATGACCTCCTCCTTCCTCGCAGCCGGCATGCACACCGAGCGGCGAGGAGAAAACATCCTCGACGGCGGCCTGCCGAACTACGACGTCTACGAGACTGCTGACGGCGAGCACATGGCGGTCGGAGCTCTGGAACCGAAGTTCTTCGAGGAGTTCACGCGGCTCCTGGGGATCGAGAGCCCGAAGGCCGCCCCGGGTGGAGCGGCGGCGCCCGGAAAACTGCGAGCCGAGATCGCCGCACGGTTCCGGGAACGGACGCGCGACGAGTGGAGTGAGGTGTTCGCCGGCAGCGACGCGTGCGTCACGCCGGTCATGCGACTCAGTGAGGCGCCCGCGCATCCGCATGTCGCCGAGCGCGGGGTGTTCGTTCAGCGCGACGGGGTCACCCAGCCGGCGCCCGCACCGCGCTTCTCCCGCACCACCGCCAGCCTGTCGACGCCGCCGAGCGAGCCTGGGGAGAACACGGTGGAGGCGCTCACCGCCTGGGGAATCGACGACGCGGAGAGTCTCGTCGCAAGCGGCGCCGCCGTGCCGGCGGCGCGATGACGCGGACCTGGCCCGGTCCCGGATCCCGGCGGAGTCCGTTTCCGGGGTGTCCGGTTCGGGTCGGCCGAACTGGCCCGCGCCGTCAGGGCCTGACCGTGAGGGTCCCCTGTTGTTCGCTGCCGCCGTCGCGGCAACCGTGAAGCAATACGCCCTCATGGCGATCGACACGTACCTCCTGGGCACGCTTGGGCAACGGGCAAGAAGTGCACCTGATGAGGCCAAATGGCGTGTCCGGTCCTCGCGGATGAGGACTCCGTCGTTCTCGCCAAGGGTGTCGGCGACGTATTCCTGCACGTCATCGCGGATCTCGTCGGGGTTCCACTGTGCGCCGGCGAGCAAGTGCTGCAAGCCGCCCGGGGCGAGCAGGCGCGAACGTAGTCGCGCATGCGGCCGCGTAGTTCCACTCGGCCGAAGCGATGGCCGATGGTCACGGAGAGATCGTCCAGTTCCAGATCCCACTGGTGGCGACATGCTCGGTGATCACGTCCGGAGACCGCCCCGCCACCCGCTGCACTCCACCACCCGGCGAAGCCCACAGGCCAGGAAGTGAAGTACTGCTGGAGTACTGGGCGGCCGGGTACGCCACGCGGTCCACCGCCCAGCCGGCGGCGTGCCGTGCACCGGCGCACCGATGCGGCAGAGCGGCAGCCCGGCGGCGGTAGGAGGGGGACGGCCGCCGGACTCTCGTGCCGAGGTCGTCCGCCTGCACAGCTTGTATTGTGCAAGTCTCAACATCACGAAGGGAAGTCCCACGTGAAGACCTTCACCATGCCCGGCACCGGCATCCTCGCCCCGAACATCGTGCTCGGCCTGATGCGCATCGCCGACAAGACTGACGACGAAGTCCGCGAACTCGTCAGTACCGCACGTGACGCCGGCATCGACTTCCTCGACCACGCCGATGTCTACGGCGGCGAGCTCCACCACTGCGAACGCCGTTTCGCCGACGCGATGGCGCTGAGCCCCTCGCAACGCGACGAGTTCACGATCCAGACGAAGGCCGGCATCGTCACTGACGGACCGTACTTCGACTTCTCCCACGAGCACATTGTCAAATCGGTCGAGGGCTCACTCGCGGCCCTGCGGACCGACCGTATCGACATCCTGTTGCTGCACCGTCCCGACGCACTTGTCGAGCCCGAGGAGGTGGCACGCGCCTTCGACGAACTCGAAACGTCGGGCAAAGTGCGCGCCTTCGGTGTCTCGAACCACACCCCGCGCCAGATCGATCTGCTGCGCAGGTACGTACGTCAGCCCATCGTCGCCAATCAGCTTCAGCTCTCGATCACCCATGAGCCGATCATCGCCCAAGGAGTTGCCGCGAACATGCTCGCGGAGCAGCAGTCGGTGACTCTCGACGGCGGGGGCATCGTCGACTACTGCCGTCTGCACGACATCACCATCCAGGCGTGGTCGCCCTTCCAGGCCGGCTTCTTCACCGGTGTCTTCCTCGGCTCGCCGGACTACCCCGAACTCAACGCTGTCATCGACCGCCTTGCCCGCCAGTACGACGTCCCCGCGATCGCCATCGCGACTGCCTGGATCACCCGCCACCCCGCCCAGATGCAGGTCGTGCTCGGCACCACCAATCCGGAGCGCGTCGCGGGCGCCGCCCAGGGCTCCGAACTCCCGCTCACCCGCGCCGAGTGGTACGAACTGTTCCGTGCCGCAGGCCACCTCGTTCCCTGAGCCCGGGCGCAGGGCCCGGCCCAAGGCCCCATCCGGTGGCCGACCGCCTGGAACAAGACTGCTCGCAGGCCACCTGAACACCTGCGCGGATCCGGTGCCTCACTCGCCAAGAACGCCCGGAGCCGTTGGGAGTGCTTTGGGTCCCCGCCCGCGATCGCCGGGCACGAGGCAACTCAATGGCGCCCCGCGCTCCACGAGCGCTCCGTGACGGATACACCGATGTCCTGTCCTTCATGTGGCTGTCCGCCACGGCTTGGGTGAGCCTGGCGGGCCGCGGGCCTTCAGGTCAACAACCGCATCACCAACTCGTGGGGCTGCTCGTACCGGGAGTGTCCACGAAGCACCACTCGCCCGTGTACAGGCGCGTATGCCGCCCGCGCCATCGACGGCCGCCTCCCGGCAAGTCGCTTCCGCGCGTCCTCGGTCTCGCCAGGTCGCCCATCCGCTCAGCAGGAAGACAACATGATCGACAACACCACTGGACCTCTGTGGGCCTCGGCATGGCCACCCAGTACCTGCCCGCACGCGCGGTCATGCCCGTGTTCGCCGTGATGGCGGCCCTCCCCGTCGTACTGTGCTGTCGCATCGTGAGGGCGCGGGGCCTCGCAACCACCCCGCGGCCACAGTCCTCGTGACCTCGCGCGTCCGTTGGTCCACGCGGCTTCGAGCGGTCAGGCCGCAGTCCCGGCCACCGACAGGAAGCAGACAGGGCGTTCAGCCCGGATGCCTCACCAAGGAGTGGGCAGCCGGATCAGCGCCTGCTCGCCGCCGGGCCAGTCCACGCGCACCAGGAGGTCGGTCCCCTCGGTCCCGGTGGTGATGCCGGGAAGGGCGACGTCCTTGTGGCCGAGGCTGATCAGGGCGACATACGCCCTTCCCGGCACGACCGGTTCCGCCGTCTCCAGGACGGGGGTCGCCGACCGCTCGCCGATGGCGTTGCTGTCGGCGGAGACGACCACGTGGGCGTGTGGCAAGCCTTCGGCGCCGGTGATACCGGAGACCAGCCCGTCGGTCCCCGCGATGCCGGCTGTGCCGCCGGTCGCGGTAGCGGCCGGGCCGGCGCCCGGGCCGATCGCCACGGCCCAGCCACCGACGCGCAGTACGTGTCCGGCGTCCGCCGCTTCCTCGCCCGGCGCCGGGTCGACCCGCACCGCCCGCACCTCGACCGCGCCGCGCAGCGCGGAGCCGACGGTGACCCATGGTCCGGAGACGTAGCGCGTGCTGGGCCCGCCGAAGGGGTCCCAGGTGGCGTTCTCGGGCCAGTGTGCGCGGGACCGCGACACCGCCGTGGCGCCATCGATGGAGACCCGCACGGTGGGTCGGCGGTGGGAGGCGCGGCCCGCGGAGTCGAGGAGGACGACCGCGTTGTCGAGGGGATCGGCGTCCGCGCACGACTCGGGGCCCGCGGTGGGGTCCCCCGGTGTTTCGGGCGCGGTGTGCGTCGAGTACGCGAACCTGGCGTAGCAAGGGTCGTCGGCGTGCGGGTGGGCCGGATCGGCGTGGTCGCCGCCATGGTTCACCACGCGGACCACCCCGTCCCCGGCTGTCCCGGAGACAAGCCAGCCGGGCGCTTCGAGGGAGCGTGTGAAGTCGCCGCGCTCGACCGCGAGGGGTTCGGGCGGCGACGTCCAGACCGGGTGACCGGGTGGCAGGGCCAGGCCCATGAACCCTTTGGACGCCCAGTACGGCGATGCGGGCCCCGAGTACACCTGGAGCACACCGCGGAAGGGCCGGTGCCAGCCGAGGGTGAGCAGGCCGCGGTCGTCGGTGGCGCCGTGCCGCTCGAAGTGGTCGAGCATGCGGTTCGCGGCGGCCCTGGTCTCGCCCGGCCCGAGCGGGGTCGCGTCGAAGAGGGCGCCGGTCCACAGGGAGGCGAGCGCGGCGTGCCGGTAAGTGAGTGAACGGCCCTGCACCAGTGGGGAGCCGTTGGCGCCGATCAGCAGTCGCTGGTCGGCCAGGAAGCGGTGGAGCCGCGACCGGTAGCGGTCGAGGAGCCCGGTCGGTGCGTCGGCGCCGAGGACGCGGCAGAACCAGAGGGGGTACAGGTGCATGGCCCAGCCGTTGTAGTGGTCGTAGTTGCGCCGTTCGCCGCCGCTCAGCCCGTCCGAGTACCAGCCCCCGCCCGCGTACCAGCCGTCGTTGACGGCGATGACACGGTCCAGGTCCTCCTGCCGCCAGGATCCCCCGGCCGTACGGGCGAACGCCTCCGTGACCGCCTGGAACCAGACCCAGTTGTTTCCCGGCATGGCGTTGCCGACCATCGGCGCCAGCCACTCCAGGAACCGCTGCCGCACACGGTCGTCGAGGCGGTCCCAGATCCAGGCCCGGGTCTCGTGCAGGGCGATGGCGATGGACGCGGCCTCCACCTTCGCCTGGTTGCACTCGGTGAAGGTGGGCCACCGGCCCGGATTGTGCGGATCGGTGCCCGCGGCCAGCCCGGCGGCGTACCAGCCGGCGACGTCGTTCGGGTCGTGGCCGCCCGCCCCGGCGAGGCGGAAACCGGCCAGTAGGAACGTGCGCGCGAACCCTTCGAGGCCGTCGCTGAGCGGGCCGTTGAGGCTGGGCGTGCCCGGCAGTTGAACGAGGGCGTGGTCGTCGGTCGCGTACGGGCGTACCGCGAGCAGAAGCCGGTCGGCGACGCGCTCCCAGCGCGCACGGTCCTGGGCAGGGGTGCGGTACGCCACGGTGTGCCTCCTGTCTCCTCGAGATGTTCCGGGCCGGATCAGGCCAGGCGCGGCAGGGCCTGGCGGGTGACCTCCCCGAGCAGCGGCCGGCCGGCCACCCAGCGCTCGACCTCCTCGACGGCGTAGCGGCCAAGGCGGGTGACCTCGTCGCCCTGGGCGCCCGCGATGTGCGGGGTGACCAGCACGTTGGGCAGGTTCAGCAGGGCGTGGTCGGCGGGCAGCGGCTCGGGGTCGGTCACGTCCAGGTAGGCCTCAAGCCGTCCGCTCGCACACTCCGCGGTGAGGGCTGCTGTGTCCACGATGGGTCCGCGAGCCGTATTGACGAGCGCGCCGCCGTCCGGGATGAGGGAGAGCAGCGCGGCGTCGAACAGGCCACTCGTCTCGTGAAGAAGGGGCGCATGGATGCTCACCACGTCGGAGTGGCGGCACAGGTCGGCGAGTTCCACCCGTTCCGCGCCCAGCAGGCGCGCGTCCTCGTCCGCGAGGCAGGGGTCACTGACCAGGAGGCGGTATCCGGCGTCGGCCTTCGCCAATCCGGTGATCACGCGGCGGCCGATCCGGGACGCGCCGACGATGCCGACGGTGCGGCCGTCGGCGCCGGACCGCGCCTCGAACGCGGGCCAGCCCTCCCGGTAGCCCGCGGCCATGGACAGGGTCCGCCGAACGGCGAGCGTGATCAGGGCGAGTGTGTGGGAAACGACGGGTGCGGCGTTGGCGTCGGCAGCCGATGACACGGTGATGCCCCGCCTCCACACCGCTTCGCCGACCAAGGACTTGACCGAGCCCGCGGCATGCATGACGGCGCGCAGCCCGGGCGCGTGTGCCAGCACGTCGCCGGTGAGGGCGGGGCATCCCCAGCCGCTGATCAGGATGTGCGCATCGGCCAGGGCGGCCGGGAAGTCGGAGCCGGGATAGTGGACGCGGGGGTCGGGGGCCAGCCGGACCGACGCGGACAGCCTGTTCCTCAGGCCCTGGGGGAGGACCTTGGAAGCGATGGCGGGATCCATTACGCATACGGTATTCGGGCGCTCGACGCGCTCACCGCGGACTGTCACGGACGAACCTCTTCCCAAGCGGATGGCACAGGGACTGTGAGTGGTCAGACACGCTCCACACGGAGTGTGACCATCTCGAAGGGGCGGAGGGCCAGCACGATCCCGTCCTCATCCTGCCCGGGTTGCTCGGCGCCGGTGAGGGGACGCTCCAGCAGGTCCGCGAAGACGGTCCGCCCCCGCGCCGCGGCGTCCACCCGTACAGTGGCACGAGCCCTCCCACCGTGCGCCTCGTAGAGCCGGATCACCAGGTCGCCGCTGCGGTCGTCGGCCAGCTTTGTCGCGCTCACCACCACCGCATCGTTGTCGACACCGACCAGCGGGGGCACCTCGGTTGCGGTTCCCGCGACACGTCGCTCGGGCAGGTTGGCGCGGTAGCCCTCGCGTACGGCGTCCCCGATGGCGGCGCCCGGCACGAGCGCGTGCCGGAAGCAGTGCACGCCCTGGTCGGTCTCGGGATCGGGGTAGCGGGGGGCGCGCAGCAATGAGGCGCGTACCGTGGTCGTGGTGCCCGAGTCGTCGCGCACGCTCCGGGTGACGTCGTGGCCGTACGTCGAGTCGTTGACGACGGCCGCTCCCCAGCCGAACTCCTCGACATGCACGAACCGGTGGTTGCATGCCTCGAACCTCGCCCACTCCCAGCTCGTGTTCTGGTGGGTGGGCCGGTACACGTGTCCGAACTGGGTCTCGGAGGCGTACCGGTCGGCCTTCACGTCCAGCGGGAACGCCAGCTTGAGCAGCCGCTCGGTCTCGTGCCAGTCGACCTCGGTGTGAATGTCCAGGCGCTTTGTGCCGGCCGGCACCGACAGCAGCTGGGTGACGCGCGACGAGCCGAATGCGCGCTCGACACGGACCGCGGCTCCCTCGGCGGCGAGGAGGGTGACGTCGATCAGGTCGCTGCCGGTGTTGCGGTAGAAGGCGTCCACGTCCCACGCGTCCCACTCGTTGGGCAGGTCGGGGTGGAGCTGGAGCAGATTGGCGGCCTGTCCCGGGGCGATCGACTCGCGGCCCGCCACGATGTCGTACACGGAGACGACGAGGCCGCGCGCGTCGATGACCACCCGTACCTGGCCGTTGTCCAGGACGTAGCCGCCCTCATCGCGTGGCCGCGGTTCTACTTCGCGCTCCGTCGGCGCGAGCGCCGAGGCACCGCCGGCGGGCACGCCCGCACGAGCATGCGGGGCCGGATTGAAAACGAGTTCGGTACCACCGGTGGCGTCGCCCGCGAGGGCGCGCTGCGCGACTTCGACGATGTGGTTCAGTTCCCCGGCGAGGCGAGCGTAGGTCTCGCGGGCCTCGCGGTGTACCCAGGCGATCGAGGAGCCGGGCAGGATGTCGTGGAACTGGTGCAGCAGCACTGTCTTCCAGATCCGGTCCAGGTCCTCGTACGGGTAGGGGTGCCCGGTCCGCAGGGCCGCCGTCGCCGCCCACAGTTCGGCCTCGGTCAGCAGGGACTCACTGAGGCGGTTGCCCCGCTTGGTCTGCGCCTGGGTGGTCAGGGTGGCGCGGTGCAGTTCGAGATACAGCTCGCCCACCCATACCGGTGGGTTCGGGTACTCGGCCTGGGCCTTGGTGAAGAACGCGGATGGTGCCTCCCACTCCACGGTGGGCGAGCCGTTGAGGTTCCGCAGCCGGGCCGCTTTCGCGACCATCTCCCGCGTGGTGCCCCCACCGCCGTCACCGAAGCCGGTCGGCGCCAGGGAACGCGTGGCGGCCCCCTTCTCCTTGAAGTTCCGGGCGGCATGGTGGACCTGGGAGGCAGTCATCTCGCAGTTGTACGTGTCGACCGGCGGGAAGTGGGTGAAGATCCTGGTGCCGTCGATCCCTTCCCACCAGAAGGTGTGGTGGGGGAAGCTGTTGGTGCGGCTCCAGGAGATCTTCTGGGTCAGCAGGCGGTCGGCGCCGGCGGCCTTGATGATCTGGGGAAGTCCGGCCGCGAAGCCGAAGGTGTCGGGCAGCCAGACCTCGTCGTCCTCAAGGCCGAACTCGTCGAGGAAGAAGCGTTTGCCGTGCACGAACTGGCGAGCCATGGCTTCGGAGCCGGGCATGTTGGTGTCGGATTCGACCCACATGCCCCCCACGGGTACGAACCTGCCGTCGGTGACGGCCTTGGTGACCCGGGCGTAGACCTCGGGGCGGTGCTCCTTGATCCAGGCGAACTGCTGGGCCTGCGACATGGCGAACACGAAGTCGGGTTCGTCTTCGAGCAGGGTGGTCATGTTCGACGCGGTGCGGGCGACCTTGCGGACGGTCTCGCGAAGCGGCCACAGCCAGGCCGAGTCGATGTGCGCGTGGCCGACCGCGCTGATGCGGTGGGTGACGGGGTCGGCGGGCTCGGTGAGCACCTCCGCCAGCTGGTCGCGGGCGGCCTGGGCCGTGCCGCCGATGTCCTGGAGGTCCAGTGTGTCCAGGGCCCGGTCGACGGCGCGCAGCACCTCCCAGCGGCGCGCGCCCTCCAGGGGAAGCTCGGGCATCAGCTCGCCGAGCACTTCGAGGTCCATGGCGAGGTTCCACACGGTCTGGTCGAGGACGGCGAGCCGCATGTCGCCGAGCACGTACTGGGGTGCGTGGCCGGCGGTGGCCCTGTCGCCCTTGCGGGTCGGCCGGAAGGGGGCGTCGCCGGAGTGGATGTCGGGGTTGGACGCAGCCTCCACGTGCCAGCGGACGTGCTCGCGGCCGGCCACGGGTGAACCTACGCGGATGTGGGTGTTGCGCGGGTGGAGTCCTTTGACCGGGGTGCCGTCGGGGCGGTAGACGAGTCCCTCGCACTGGAATCCCGGGGTGCGCTGCGTGAAGCCCAGGTCGAGGAGGGCCTCAACGGTGCGGCCTGCCCATTCGGCGGGCACGGTGCCGGTGACCTTGAACCAACTGGTGCCCCAGGGGGCACCCCAGGGTGTGCCTGGGTCGATCGGCCGCGTGGGGGCGGCCAAACCCTCGGTCACGGGCACGGGCTCGCCCGGGGCCGTCCAGATCTCCACGGCCAAAGGCACGCTGACGGGATGGATGGCGGGCCGGACACGTTCCCTCAGGACGCGTTCCAGACGCGCCTCGACGAGGGTGCGGTCGTCGTGCATGGACGGTCTCCTGTGGCTGCGAGAGGACTGGGGTGGCACTCGTGGAGGCGCGGCGCCGCGGGGCGCGCGCCACTGCCACGGCGGATGGCGGGGTCGCGCTACGCGTAGCCTCGTGTGGGTCCGCGGGCACACGGCGCGGTACGTCAGACGCCCTGGGCCGACGCACGTGCCCGGTGCAGCCGCAACGTGCGGATCTGGAAGGGGCGCATGGCGAAGGACGCGGCGGACCCGCCCGCGGTCGGCAGATCTCGCTCCGGGTTCTCCAGCAGGTCGCAGTCGCTGACGGCGGTGATGGGGAAGTCTGCGATGAGAGTCGCCCCGGCCCTGCCGCCACAGGCCTCGTAGAGCCGCACCACGACGTCGCCGCTGCGGTCGTCGGCCAGCTTCACCGACTCGACGACGACGTCGGAGGTGTCCAGGGCGACCAGCGGGCGGGTCACCGAAGTGGTCGGCCGCAGGGGGAGGTTGAGGGCGTATCCGCCGGCGATGGCCTCCTCGATGCCGGCGCCGACGACCAGTGCGTAGGTGAAGGCATGCCGGCCCCGGTCGGCCTGCGGGTCCGGGCTGTGCGGGGAGCGCAGCAGGGAGAGCCGCAGCGTCGTGGTGGTGCCGCCGTCCTCCCTGGTGTCGCGGGCGATGTCATGGCCGTAGGTGGAGTCGTTGAGTACGGCGGCTCCCCAGTGGCGCTCACCGACGTGCACCCAACGGTGCGCCCACAGTTCGAAGCGGGCCGCGTCCCAACTGGTGTTGCGGTGTGTGGGGCGCCGCACATGGCCGAATTGGATCTCCGCGCTCTCGTGTTCGGCGTGCACATCGATCGGCCAGGCGGCCTTCAGTACGGTGTCGCGCTCCTGCCAGTCGATGTCGGTGCGCACGGTGAGCTGCTTGCTCTCGGCGGCCAGTTCGAGGTGCTGGACCAGGACCGAGGAGCCGAACCGGCGCTCCACCCGGACGGACGCGAGCAGGGGCCCCTCCTCGGCCAGGGTGACCGAGTGGGCTTCGCGCAGATCCCGGACGGTGTCGCGATAGTAGGGGTCGATGTTCCAGGCGGACCAGACGTTCGGGTCGTCCGGGTGCAGTTGCAGGAGGTTTCCGACGGTTCCGGGGGCGATGGCGTCGCGGCCGGCCTCACGGTCGTAGGCACTGCTGATCAGGCCGTCGGCGTCGATCGTCATCGTCACGGCCCCGTTGTCCAGGACGAAGCCGCCGTCGCAGGACCGTGCGGTCACGGGGGCGGTGGGGGTCTGCAGGAGACCGCCGGTGCCGAGGGCCGCGACGTCGGCCAGTACGGCGAATCGTCCGTCGGAGAGGTGCTGGCCTGCTTCGAAGGGGCTCCCGCCGTCGCTCGCGGCCGGCAGGACGGCCACCTCTCGGCGGTCGTGGGGCCCGGCGTTGAGGAAGCCGACGGATTCGCCACCGAGCCGGCCGGCCGCCGCGTCGATGACCGCTTCGAGGTCCCGGCGCAGCTCGCCGTAGACCTGCTCGGCCTGTTCGTGCACCCAGGCGATGGACGTGCCTGGCAGGATGTCGTGGAACTGGTTGAGCAGCACCCGGCGCCAGACGGCCTCCAGCGTCTCGTACGGGTACGGGGCGCCGGTGCGCACGGCGGCGGTGGCGGCCCACAACTCGGCCTCGCGCAGCAGGGCCTCGGAGCGCCGGTTGCCACGCTTGGTGCGGGCCTGGCTGGTGTAGGTGCCGCGGTGGTTCTCCAGGTACAGCTCACCCCGCCACACGGGTAGCGGCCCGTACTCGGCGCGTGCCGTGTCGAAGAACGTGTTCGGGTTGTCCACCTCGACGCGGGGTGAGCCCTCCAGATCGCGAAGGCGGCGGGCGCGTTCCAGCATGGACCGGGTGGGGCCGCCGCCGCCGTCGCCGTAGCCGAACGGGACGAGGGAGCGAGTGGCCGGGCCTTTGTCCGCGAAGTTGCTTTCCGCGTGGGCCAGTTCGGTGGCGGACAGCTCGGCGTTGTAGGTGTCGACGGGCGGGAAGTGGGTGAAGATGCGTGAGCCGTCGATACCTTCCCAGTCGAAGGTGTGGTGGGGGAGACGGTTGGTCTCGTTCCAGGAGAGCTTCTGCGTGAGGAACCACCGGGCTCCGGCAAGCTTGGCGAGCTGCGGGTAGGCAGCCGTGTAACCGAAAGAGTCGGGCAGCCACACCCCCTGCTGTACGGCTCCGAGTTCCTCCGCGAAGAAGCGGCGTCCGTAGACGAGTTGCCGGGCCAGTGCCTCGCCGCCCGGAAGGTTTCCGTCTGCCTCCACCCACATCCCGCCGACCGGTACCCAGTTCCCATCGGCGAAGGCCTGCTTGATGCGCGCGAAGACCTCGGGCTGCTGCTCCTTGACCCATGCGTACTGCTGCGCGGAGGAGCAGGCGAAGACGAGTTCGGGGTATTCGCCGGCGAGGGTGGTCATGTTGGTGAAGGTGCGTGCGCACTTGCGCATGGTTTCGCGGACCGGCCAGAGCCAGGCGGAGTCGATGTGCGCGTGTCCGACGGCGGTCACGGTGTGTGCGGAGCCGTGGGCGGGGCGGGCGAGCGCGGCGGCGAGTTGTGCGCGCGCGGCCGGAGCGGTGCCGCTGACGTCGTGCGCGTCGAGCACGCCGGCGGAGCGACGCAGCGCGTGCAGGATCTCGTGGCGCCGCGAGGAGCCCTGGGGCAGTTCGTGCATCAGCTGGTCGAGTACCTCGATGTCGTGAATGAGGTGCCAGATCTCCTCGTCGCGCACGGCGAGTTCAGCCTGTTTCAGTTGGTAGAGGTGACTGTCGCCGGCAGTGCGCGGGGAGCCGAAGTGGGTGCCTCTGGCCTGGCTTCCCGAGATGTTCGGATTGGCGGCGAGTTCCACCGCGAGGTCGACGCACTCGCCGCCGGCCGCGTCGCCCGTGAGCAGCAGGCTGCGGTTGTAGGGGTGCAGGCCTTGGACAGGAGAACCGGCCAGGTACACGAGTCCCTCAGCCTGGCCACCTGGCCCGCGGCTCGGGTCGAAACCGAGGTCGAAGACTGCCTCCACCCGGCTTCCCCGCCAGGCGGAGGGGATCTCGCCGGTTGCCTTGAGCCAGGTCGTGGCCCAGGGGCTGCCCCAGGTATCACCGAGCGCCATGGGCTGGTACGGCGCGCGCTGGGCGTCGGCGAAGGGTACGGGTTCCCCCTCGACGTGCCACGATTCGAGAGCGAGTGGACGAGTGGCACTGTACAGCGCGGGTCGGATGACCCTCTCCAGCAGTTTCCGGACGCGTGCCTCGGTGATCCGTTGTTCGTCATGCACAGTGCGAGATCCTTAGCGTGATGGTTCGTGTGCGGCCGGCGGACAGGCACCTACGTGTGCAGGCCCTCCCAGGCATGCTCGAACTCGGCGCGCATTTTGTCGCCGACGTCCTTGCGCCAGCCCTTGACCGCGTCCTCGATCGCGTTCCAGTCCGAGGTTCCGCGCATGTAACCCTTGAGTGGGCCCTCGATGATGTTCTGCTGGATCGTGGTGCCGGCCGTTGTGTTGGTTTCCGAATAGAGCCCGTAGGAGGGGTCGGTCACGAGGATGTCGACGGCGCGCTGCTGGAAGGCGTGCTGCCGCCGTACGGGTTCGGTGGCCTGTGGATAGTAGATGCTCTGGGGCGCGTCCGTGACGAAGCCGGTCGGCAGGCCGGTGTCCGTGACACCGATCGGGTTCTGTATGGGGTCAGACCTCTTGAGGGCGAAGTCGTGGCCCTGGACCCCGTACTTGCGCAGCAGGTAGTTGTCGGTGCCGAACGGCGCGGCGAGCAGGTTGAACGCCCGCAGTTGCTGTTCGATCCGTTCGCGCGGGGCCTTTTTGAGGCTCAGCATGGCGAACGAAGTGTGGCCGGCCCAGTGGGTGCCCTTGCCTCCGCCGAAGCCCGGTGCGACCATCGCGTCGACGTCGAACCTGGGGTCGGTGGCCCGGTACTGGCTGAGATACTGGTTCCACGCGGAGAGGCCGTCGTAGTTCATGGCGATGTGGCCGTTGCCGAACCAGTCCTTGAACTTTCCGATGGTGGTGAAGCCGTCGGGATGGATCGTGTGTGCCTTCACCAGTTGCCGCATGCCGTCCAGCGCCTCGCGCAGGATGTCGGCCTGTTCGAGCCACCAGGTGAACCTGCCGCCCTCCTGGGTCCAGGTGTTGGCACCGCCCAGCATCTCGAGCAGGAAGTAGAGCGTCACCGTGGGGTCGCCGTTGGCGTACTTGGCGTTCTTGGGATCGGCGACGTCCTTGCAGAGCTTGAGGTACTCCTTGAAGGACTTCGGCGCGGGGTCGAGGCCCTTCTTCCTGAAGATGTCCGAGCGGTAGAACATGGCGGAGCCGCTGTTCGCGCGGGGCATCGGCAGGCCGTACAGACCGCCCGCGATGACCATCGGGCTCCAGGAGGAGGTCGGCAGGTTCGCGAGGAACGGGTACGTGCGTACGCCGCTGCCCGACAGGTACGGCGACAGGTCCTCGAACAGTGCGTTGAGCATCGCCGGCTGGCGCGGCGCGGTGGGAAGCACCAGCATCGCGTCGGGCAGATCGCCGCCTGCCACGGTGAGGGCGAACTTGACCGGGTAGTCGCCGACGGGTGTGTCTTCGAATTCCAGCGACGTGCCGAGCTCCTTGTTGAGCCGCTGCCACATGGGGTTCTTGGACACCGGCGGTGGTACGGCGCTGTAGGTGAGGGTCATGACGTTGATGGACGGGCCCTTGGCCGGAGGGCCGTCGGGTGCCGCGGGCACCGGATGCTCGGGGTAGTGGTAATAACCGCTGAGGACCCCGGCCTCGGTCCCGGGCAGGTCAGGGCGCACTCTCTGATAGGGCACGTAGTCAGGCAGCCGCACGTCGGCGTTCTCGGCGACTGACGGTGCGGCGCCGCCGTCACCGCAGGCCGCCAGCGCGGGAGCAGCCGCGGCGGCGATTCCTGCCAACAGAACGTTTCTGCGGGTGAGGTGCACACCCATGGGTGGGTCATCCCTTCTTCCGGTCAGTCGATGCGGGCTGCGGTGGGCCCGATGACGACGGCCTCTCGACCGTCCGTGTCGTGCTGTTCAGCCCTTGACCGCGCCGATCATCACGCCCTTGTTCATGTGCCGTTGGAGGAAGGGGTAGATGACGAGAATCGGAACGATGGAAAGGATGAGGATGGCCGCCTGCAGCGAGACCGTCGGCGGCAGCGCGGCGGCGGGATCCGACGTCTGCCCCTGGCCGATGGCGGCGTTGTTCACCACATAGGTCTGGAGGACTAGTTGGAGCGGCCACTTCACCGACTGGTTGATGTAGACAAGGGCGTTGAAGAAGGCATTCCAGTAGGTGACAGCGTAGAAGAGGCCGATCACCGCGATCGACGCCTTCGACAGAGGCAACACGATCCGCGTCAGGATGCGCCATTCGTTCGCGCCGTCGATGCGGGCGGCGTCGATCAGTTCCCTGGGCAGGCTGCTGAAGAACGAGCGCAGGACGATCACATTGAAGGCGTTGACAGCGGTAGGCAGAATCAGCGACCAGTAGCTGTTGATCAGTCCGAGCTGCTTGACCAGCAGGTAGCTGGGGATCACACCGGGCACGAAGAGCAGTGAGAACACCAGGAGCAGCAGTATCGTCCGCTGGCCGTACGCGCCCGGCCTGCTCAGCCCGTAGGCCAGGCCGATCGACGCGGCGAGGCTGATGGCTGTGCCGACCACGGTGACACCGACGCTGACCAGCATCGCACGGGAGACCAGGCCTCCGCCCAGCAGTGCCTTGTACGAGTCGAGCGTCGGGTGGTCGGGCCAGAGCACGAACCCGCCGGTCTTGTTGATCTGCGCGGCGTCCGCGAGCGATGTGGAGAGGACCGCGAGGAACGGGAGGGCAACGAGGATCACGCAGACCAGGAGTATCAGCGACTTGCCGGCCCGCCAGACGGGTGAGCCACCGGACTGGCCCGGCACCGCGCTGTAGGTATGCAGCGGCCTGCGGCCCGTTGTGGACAGTATGGTCATTTGCGGTAGATGCCTTCCTCGCCGAGAAGATGGGCGATCTTGT
Source organism: Streptomyces sp. NRRL F-5126 (assembly GCF_000721265.1). GTDB lineage: Bacteria > Actinomycetota > Actinomycetes > Streptomycetales > Streptomycetaceae > Streptomyces. The sequence goes on from NZ_JOFZ01000007.1 coordinate 367,905, forward strand.
TCGCACCCAGCACCAGCACCACTCCGACCAGCCCTTTGATCAGTCCCACGGCGGCACTGACGCCCCACTGACCGGCGACGAGGCCGTTGTTGTAGACGTAGGTGTCCAGCACTTCGGTGGTGTTCTTGTCCATCCCCGTCTGCTGGAGCACGATTTGCTCGAAACCGACGCTCAGGGCGTCGCCCAGGCGCAGAATCAGCAGCAGGACGACCAGCCCGCGCAGAGCGGGCAGCGTCACGTGCCAGGTCTGCCGCAGCCTGCTCGCGCCGTCGACGGCGGCAGCCTCGTACAGGTCCGTGTCGACCCGGGAGAGTGCCGCGAGGAACAGGATCGTCGCCCATCCGGTGTCTTTCCAGATCACCTGGGAGGTCAGCAGCGTCTTGAACAACTCCGGGTTGCCGATGATGTTCCACGTGCCCATGGCGTGCGCCTGGAGGAAGACGTTCAGCAGTCCGCCGTTGCCCAGCATCTGCTGGAAGACGGCGACGACCACGACCCAGGACAGGAAGTGCGGCAGGTACAGCACGTTCTGGATCGTGCGCTTGACCCGATCGCTGACGAGGCTGTTGAGCAGCAGCGCCAGCAGGATAGGCAGCGGAAAGACGAACACGACCTGTATGACGGTCAGTTCGAGCGTGTTGACCAGCGCGTGCAGGAACGCGGGGTCCCCATTGAAGATGATGTCGAAGTTGTCGAGCCCAGCCCATCTGCTGTGCATTATTCCCGTGAACGGCTGGTAGTCCTGGAACGCGATCACGTTGCCGAGGAGCGGCACGTACTGGAACAGCAGCAGCAAAACGGTGCCGGGGACCGCGAACCAGAAGAGTGCCCTGTTGCGGCGCTGGGCTGCGCGGGGCTTGCCCGGCGGCTCCTTGACCTTTGTCGGCCGGTCGACCGGCTGATCAACCGTTGTCATGTCATGGGGCCCCTTCCCGGAGATGCGACCGTCCCCGTCCACATCTGGACTGGCGGGCTCATGTAAATCCCATGGATTGCCTGCCGTCAATGCCGTGGACAGTGAAGGACGGTCGCTCGTATGCTGCAGCCGGCTCGGGCAGGTACGCAGATGGGCGGCGGCAAGAGGGTGTTGACCCAGGTGGTTCCCCTTACGGCCGATCGGACAAGAGCACGTGCCGCGACCGTGTGACAGCAGACCAAACGGCTACTAAATACTTTTACAGCACGGTGTGAGGGAGTCATGCACAAACCAAACACCTGGTCGTTGACCGAGCAGGAGCTGGCTGATCTGCTCGCCTGGGCCGAGGGCAGGCAGGACCGCGCCGTCCGCCTGAAGATCGTCCAAGACGCGATGGCAGGTCTGTCGGTATCCCGCAGTGCCCAGTCGCTCGGTGTCTCCCGCCCCACGGTGACCGCCTGGCGGCAGCGGTACGCCGCTCAGGGCCTCGCAGGCCTCGAACACCGTCCGCGCAGCGGGCGTCCGACCCGCATCGACGAGGCCGACGTCATGGCGGCCACACTCGCCGGCCCCCCACCCCCGCAGTGTGCCTGGTCGGCCCGGGCCCTCGCGGACCACCTGGGGCTGTCCCACACAGCGCTCGGCCGGGTGTGGCAGCGCTGGCACATCAAACCCGGTGTACTCGATTCGGCCGTCGTGCTGCCGGTCGAGCCGCCTCTGCCCTGTCACCGTCCTGAACTGCTCGCGGCCGGTGCGTACGCGGACGGCGGGTCCTATGTCGTGGTCGCCGAAGCGCCGCCCACCACGCGGAGCCGTGTGGGCGCCGCGGCGGCGGAGGAGCGCCAAATGCGCTTCGCCGCGCTGACCGCGGTGATGCGGCAGGCACAGCCGAAGAGCGCCGGCGGGCCGGACGGCGTGCAACGCGCCCCCCGAGGTGGCCAGCCGGATACCGGACATGCGCATGAGCCGGGCCCGAATCCCCGCGCATCCGCTGCCTCCCTGCCCTTCGTGGGCCGCTGGGCAGGGCGCCGGATCCACCTCATCACCTGGGGGTACCCCGATGGCTCCAAGGGTGTGTTCGGCGGAGCCCAGCAACACATCGCCCCCACCTCCATGAGCTGGTCGGCGACCGTCTGCCTGATGGGGCAGTTGGAGTTGCATCACCAGCCGCAGCGGGCCCGGGTCGCGCTGGACACGCTCGCGGACACGGCACGTGCCATGTCCGAGGCGGCCCCAGGGACGCCGTTCCGGTGGCTTCGCGAGAGCCGGGGGGAGGCCGTGCCGCGCCACCGCGCCGTCCATCGTGCCTTCGACCAAATGGAGTTGGGATCATTCAACGAGAAGCTGGTGATCGAAGTGGTGCGGGTAGCCGGCTCCCTGAGTCGCGTCGAGATCGCACAGCGCACGGGCCTGACTCCGCAGGCGGTCTCCCGGATCACCCGCAACCTGCTCACCACCGGGTTCCTGGAAGAGGACGAACGGCGCTCGACGGGCAAGGGCAAGCCGCGAGTGCCGCTGAAACTGCGCCCGAACGCGGCCTGCGCCATCGGTATCCACGTCGACCCGGAGAAGATCACCCATGTTCTGGTCGACCTGTGCGGAAACGTCCGGGACAGACGCTGTCTCGCGGTCACCCCGGACAGCGATCCGCGATCGTGCCTCGGGTGGATGGCCCGCACGACAACGGAGGCCATCGGGTCGGCGGGTCCCCTCGGCGCCAAGTTCCTCGGCGTGGGTGTGGCGGCGCCGGGGCCGCTCGACACCCACGAGGGTGTCCTCCTCAACCCGCCTCTGTGGTCGAAGTGGGGCGAGTTCCCCCTGCGCGCCGAACTCAGCCGGATGCTCGGACTGCCCACGCTGCTGGAGAAGGACGCCACCGCGGCCGCGATCGGCGAGCAGTGGCTCGGCGCCGGAGAGAGCAGCGCCGACTTCGTCTATCTCTATCTCGGCGCGGGAGCGGGCAGCGGAGCCTTCCTCAACGGCGATGTGTACCGGGGCGCCACCGGGAACGCAGGTGAGTTCGGTGAGTTGACGGCGTACGCACTCGACCGGCTGACTGCGGAGGGAGGCCCGGTCATGGTGCCGGAATGCGCGCCGATGTCAGCCGTGGTCGCCCGGGCCGCCGAGGCCGGCCTGCCGCTGCCCGACAACGAGGCCGTGTACGACGCCGTGTGCTCCGCGGCGGCGGCCGGAGACGTGCGCGCGGTCGACGCGATCCGCGGCGTGGCTCGCGTCGTGGCCAGGGGCGCGGTGGCCATGACGGACCTGTACGACATCGATCTGGTCATCGTCGGAGGGCCGGCAGTGCTGCCCGAGGTAGCCGAGCTGTACCTGTCAGAGATCTCCAGGGCAGTGAACCGGTTCCCGGTGGCCAGCCGGGTGCGCACGGTCCGGGTCACCTGCTCCACGCTGAGCGCCTCCGCGGCGGCCGTCGGCGCCGCGGCCGGAGTCTTCCACATGACCTTCGCCCCACGCCTGCGTACACACAACGGAGTAGGCGTCTAGCGGCGGACACCGAGCCGGTCCACGACCCCGCCCGCTCCCACCTACGCCGCCCGAATCCTTCGAGGAGGAGACCCTCACGATGACATCCCCCGAGTCCGGCCCCGACATCGCGCCGACGACACGAGCAGCCGTCGGCACGGGGCACCCCCAGCTCACGCAGCTCTTCCCGGCGTCTCTCATCGCCTCCCGGATGCCCGCGATCGGCGCATGGACACCAGTGCCGCCTCCGACGGACCGCGTGCGCTGGCAGGCCGTCGACGCCCGGGCCCGGGACCACGTGGTGGAGGCGGCGACCGCCTCGCTTGGCGAGCCGTGGCCGGGCCTGACCGCCACCTCGTTCGCCCGGTTCGCGCGCGACGGCGACCGCTCGCGCCACCAGGAACCGGTCTTCGCCCGCCGGGCCCGGCTCGGCCGCGCGGTGCTTGCCATGGCCCTGACCTTCGGCACCTCCCAGGCCGGCGCCTTCGCCGACGAAGTGATGGACGGTGTGTGGGCACTGTGCGAGGAGACCACATGGTGCTGGCCGGCCCACGATTTCCGCGTCCTCGGCGCGGAACACGGTCTGCTGCCCGACCCGAGCCGTCCCACGCTGGACCTCGGCGCGTCCGGCACCGCTGTGCTGCTCGCCCTCACCGACGCGATCGCCGGCGACGAACTGGACAGCCGCGATCCCTTGGTGCGCTCCCGGTTGCGCCGCGAGGTGTCCACCCGAGTCCTGCTCCCGTACCTGGAGCGCGAAGAGTGGGGCTGGTTCGACGGCTCGACCGCGAAGCTCAACAATTGGAACCCGTGGATCCACTCCGAGTTGCTGCTGGCCACCGCGCTCACCGAGGAGTCGGCGGAACGCCGCGCCGCCCTGATGTCACGGATCCTGCGCGGCCTTGAGAACTACCTGGAGGCCCAGCCGCGTGACGGTGGCTGCGACGAGGGACCGCATTACTGGTGGCGCGCCGGTGCGAGCCTGTTCGAATGCCTGGAGACCATCACCTCGCTGCTGGGCACCGACGAGGGTGTCTTCGGTCATCCGCTGGTCCGTGCCATGGCCCGCTACCCCGTGAGCACCTGGATCGGCGACGGGTGGAGCGTCAACTTCGCGGACGGGCCCGCCCGCCCGCGTGAGATGGTGCCCGCCCTGCTCCACCGATACGGACGACGCACGGGGCAGCCGGAGGTGAGGGCGCACGCACGGGCGCTGTGGGAGGCGGACGGCGGCGCCATCCGGCAACCGGCTGGGCCGTTCGACCTGCGACGAACGCTGGACACGCTGCTGGACCCCGAGTGGGAGGCGGCGCCACCCGCCCGGTTCCCGCTGCCGGGACACACCTGGCTGCCGGACACCCAGGTCCTGGTGGCTCGCGCGCGTGCCGGGTCCGGCCGTGGCCTGCTCGTCGCGGCCAAGGGCGGGCACAACGACGAGAGCCACAACCACAACGACGTCGGCAACTTCATCGTCGCCGTCGACAGCCGCCCACTGATCATCGACGCGGGGGTGGGGACCTACCGGAGGGAGACGTTCAGCGAGGAAAGGTACGGGATCTGGTCCATGACCAGCGAGTACCACAACGTGCCCGTCGTGGACGGGTTCGGGCAGTTGCCCGGACACGGCTTCCGGGCCGCTTCGGTGGCCGCCCACCACGAAGGCGGCACGGACGAACTGACCTGCGATATGGCACCCGCCTATCCGCGTCGGGCGGGCCTCGATTCCTGGACAAGGGCCGTTCGCCTGGTGCGCGGTTCCGACGAGCGGGTCGAGGTCACGGACTCCTGGCACGCGCGGGCCGCGCCTCGCTCCCTCGCCCTGCACTTCCTGCTGGGCGGTGAGGTGGACCTCGGGCCGGCAGGTCGGGCTTGCGTGGGACCGTCAAGTGGGCCTGCGCTGCAGCTGTGTTGGGAAGCAGACGCGTTCACCGCGCAGGTGGAGACGGTCGAATTGACCGACCCCGCGTTCACCCGCGTCTGGGGCGCAGCTGTTCGCCGGCTGGTCCTCACGGCGCGCGCCCCGCTGGCCGAGGGGCGGCACCTCCTGACGGCAAGGCCGGTGGGATCGGAAGCGTAAAAGTATTTACGCTTCATTGCCGACCGGACAGAAACCTGCAGTGTTCGGCAAGAAGGCTCGAACCGGGGTCCGCGGTGGCCAGTTCACGCGCCTGGAACAGCCCGGTGGGCGGAAGGCAACAAGTTTCCACGTGGCATCTCGACAGGACGCGGAATGCCGAAAGTATTGACGTGGACCAGCCCAATGATTTCCTTGAGCATCGGGGCGTCCACGATCACGAGGTTCCGGCTTCCGCAGCCCCTACGTTCCGTCCGAGACCCCGCGGTCCCTGTCCGTGGAGAACGTCGCTTCGTCCCTGAACCCGTCCCCTTCTCAAGGAGTTCAGCATGGCCGCACACATGTCGAGACGCTCGATGATTCTCGGGGGTGCCCTCACTGCCGCCGGCATCGTCCTGGGGGGCGGGGCAGCCTCGGCGGCCATCCCCGGCACGTCCAACGGCGGCGTGCGCATCATGCCGCTCGGCGACTCGATCACCGATGGGTACACGCCCTACCCGGGCGGCTACCGTGTGAAGCTGTGGCAGCTCCTGGCCGCAGGCGGTTACAAGGTCGACTTCGTGGGGTCCCAGACCAACGGCCCCGCCGAGCTGGGCGACCACGACCACGAGGGCCACCCCGGCTGGCGCATCGACCAGCTCGACGCCAACATCGCCACCTGGCTCGGCCAGAGCGATCCACGCACCATCATGCTACTCATCGGCACGAACGACCTGAACCAGAACCACGACATCGCAGGCGCCCCCGCGCGGCTTTCCGCATTGATCGACCATATTCGGGCGTTGAAGCCCCAGACCTACCTTTTCGTGGCAACCATTCCGCCGCAGTCGAACAGCACCCTCCAATCCCGGGTAGTGGCGTACAACTCCAGGATCCCGGGCATCGTGGCGGGTAAGGACAGCCACGTCCGACTGGTGAAGATGTACGACGCGCTCACCACAGCAGATCTCGCGGACGGAATTCACCCGACCAAGGCCGGTTACGAGAAGATGGCGCCTGTCTGGTACAACGCGCTCCGCTCGGTTCCCAGCTCCCTCGTACCGCTGGCCAGGAGCGGCGTCCTGACGGCCCGCCTTTGATCTCGGCACACCACCGGCACCGGCCGGTGCGTGATCACCCCCCACTGACAGGCTGAGGAGAGGACCTCACAATGACCGATCGCACCCCTTCCCGCCGCAGGGTCCTGCGCGGCGCCGGCGGCGCCCTCGGCGCGGCGGCCGCGGCATGGGCAGGCCTCGGCGGCCGCTCCAGCGCCCACGCGGCCACGCCGGCCGCCGGCTCGGAACCGAACGCCGCCGCCATCGGCGTCAAGGGCAGGACCTACGTCGGCTACCAGGGCTGGTTCGCCGCCGCCGGCGACGGCTCCCGGCTCAACGCCTGGACGCACTGGGCCGATGGCACCCCGGCCCCGGGGAACGAGACCTTCGAGCTGTACCCGGACATCTCGGTCTACCCTTCCTCGGGGCTGTACCAGACGGGATACGCCAATCTCGGCAACGGCAGGGCCGCGAAGCTGTTCAGCTCATACTCGACGGCGGTGATCGACCAGCACTTCGCCTGGATGCGGCAGCACGGCATCGACGGCGCGGCTCTTCAGCGCTTCGGAAGTGACATCGCGGCCACAGGTCAGCCCCGCCTTTCCCAGCGCAATGACATCCAGTCCAACGCGCGAAAGGCGGCCCAGGAATACGGCCGCAGCTTCTACATCGAGTACGACCTCAGCGGTCTCACCGACGCCAACGTTGTGGCCACGGTCCAAAACGACTGGACCAACGTCATCAACGGCCCGCTCAACCTGGTCAGCTCGCCGGCATACGCCCACGAGGGCGGCAAGCCCGTCGTGGAGTTGTGGGGAATCGGCGTGACCAACCGTCCCGGCACGGCCTCGGGCCTCCTCCAGCTGATCAACTGGTTCAAGAGTCAGGGCTGCTACGTCATCGGCGGCGTTCCGCGTGGCTGGCGCACGGACTCCCATGCCAAGCCGGGCTTCGCGCCCGTGTACGCCGCGCTCAACATGGTGTCCCCGTGGAACGTCGGAAACCCCAACGTCGACCAGGCACTCTTCAACGACGACATGACGAAGCTCAAGGCCAACAACCAGGACTACCAACCGGTCATCTACCCGGGCTTCGCCTGGTCGAACTGGCATGCCGGCTCGCCGAGGAACGAAATACCGCGCAGGGCAGGTCAGTTCATGTGGGACCAGGCGGTCGCCGCGGCCCGGTGCGGCACCAAGTCCGCGTTCATCGCCATGTTCGACGAGTACGACGAGGCCACGGCCATCGCGCCCGCGGCCACGGACAAGTCACAGATTCCGACGAACCAGTACTTCCTGACCCTGGACGCGGACGGGACGCATCTCTCCTCGAACTTCTACATGCGCCTCGCCGGGGCGGCGACCGACATGATCAACGGCTCCGCGCCGATCACCACGACCATCCCGATACCGCCGGTCGGCTGAATCCGCGGTGACGCCCTGACAGCCCGTGCGGGCCGTGGATCGCCGTCCGCGGCCCGCAGCGGAAACCGGATCCATCGTCGTAAGGACACGAAACATGGCGCAGTTCGACCTCCCCCTACCCGAACTGCGTGCCTACCGCGGCTCGACGACGGCGCCACAGGACTTCGACGTCTTTTGGCACAAGACGCTGGAGGAAGCGCGCGCGCACGAACTGGAGGTGGGTTTCGTGGAGGTGGGGACCGGACTGCACACAGTCCAGGTCCACGATGTGACGTTCGCCGGGTTCGGCGGGCACCCGGTGAAGGGCTGGCTGCGGCTGCCTGCCGACGCGTCAAAACCGCTACCGCTCGTCGTGGAGTTCGTCGGGTACGGCAACGGCCGCGGCCTGCCGCACGAGCACCTGCTGTGGCCCTCCACCGGTCGGGCGCACTTCGTGATGGACACCCGCGGCCAGGGCAGCGCCTTCGGCGGCGGCGGCGACACGCCCGACCCGGTGGGCGCGGCTCCCTCCTACCCGGGATTCATGACGCGCGGCATCGAAAACCCCGAGGACTACTACTACCGCCGAGTGATCACCGACGCTGTGCGCGCGGTCGAGGCGGCACGCGCACATCCGCTGACGGATGCCGCACACACCACGGTGGTAGGGCACAGCCAGGGCGGTGGACTCGCCTTGGCTGTGGGCGGGCTGGTGCCCGACCTGGCCGCCGTGGCGCCGGACTGCCCCTTCCTGTGCGACTTCCCGCGCTCGGTGAAGCTCACGGACCGCCCTCCATACCGTGAGATCGGCCAGTACCTCAAGACGCACCGCGGCGGGACTACCAACGTACTGCACACTCTGTCCTACTTCGACGGCGTGCACTTCGCTGCGCGGGGACGGACCCCGGCCCTGTTCTCCACCGGATTGGAGGACCAGGTGTGCCCGCCGTCGACGGTATGCGCCGCCTTCAACACTTGGGCGCACGAGGACAAGACGATCGAGATCTACGACTTCAACGACCATGAGGGCGGCGGCCCCTACCAGGAGGCAGCGAAGGTGAGCTGGCTCGCATCGCGCGCCTGAAACACCACGTTGGCCCCTGCACGGCAACAGGCTCTGGGGCGCACCGTGGGCATCGGCCCGCTCGAATGCCGTGACGTGCACCGTGCGCGGCCCTCAGTCGCCGAAGTCGGCGCACTTCCCATGAACCCGTACCCCACTGCGCGTGACGTGAAGGAGACAGGCATGCGGTCCCGAAATCCCATGGCATCGGCAAAACGATTGCTCGCCGCTGCGGCAGCCGCGATCGTCGTTGCCGCGCCTCCGGCGATGGCGCAGGCGAGACCGCCCGGTGCCGCGCAATCCTCCGCCACCCCGACACAGCCGATCTTTCTGGACACGCACTACTCGTTCACTCAGCGGGCGGCCGATCTGGTCTCGCGGATGACGCCGGACGAGAAGGTGGCCCAGCTGCACACCAACGACGCACCGGCCATCCCGCGACTGGGCGTGCAGCAGTACACCTACTGGAGTGAGGGACAGCACGGCATCAACCGGCTCGGTGGAGACGCCTCGGCCGGCGGTCAGGGCGAGCTCAACCCGACGGCGACCAGCTTCCCGGTAAACTTCGCGTCCACGATGTCCTGGGACCCGGAACTGACGTATCGGGAGACCACGGCGATCTCGGACGAGGTGCGGGGGTCCTTGGACAAGTCGCTTTGGGGGAAGGGACAGAACAACCTTGGCCCCTCTGCGTCGGACTACGGTGATCTCACCTTCTGGGCGCCGACGGTCAACATGGACCGCGATCCACGCTGGGGGCGGACGAACGAGTCGTTCGGCGAGGACACCTACCTCGCGTCGACGATGGCCGACGCGTTCGTCGAGGGCTACCAGGGGGAGACGATCACCGGCAAGCCGCAGACCCCGTACCTGAAAGTGGCGGCCACGGCCAAGCACTATGCGCTGAACAACGACGAGAACAGTCGGCACGTCCAGAGCGCGGACGCCACCGACGCCAATATCAGGGACTACTACACCAAGCAGTTCTCCAGCCTGGTCCAAAACGCGCACGTGTCCGGAGTCATGACGTCCTACAACGCGGTGAACGGAACGCCGGCGCCTGCGGACACCTACACGGTGGATGAACTGCTGCAGGCGACCTACGGGTTCGGCGGATACACCACCTCGGACTGCGGGGCCATCAGTGACGTCTACTCCTCCGGCGGCCACAACTGGGCGCCACCTGGATGGACAACCAACGGCACGACCTGGACGAACACCACCACCGGCAAGCGGATCCCCGCGGCAGCGGGCGCACAGGCGTTCGCCCTAAGGGCCGGTACCCAACTGAACTGCACGGGAGGGGAGGCGACCACACAGAACATCGACGCGGCCATCGCGGCGGGCCTGTTGACGCCGGGGGTGATCGACGGTGCCCTCACGAAGCTCTTCACGGTCCGGATGGAGACCGGTGAGTTCGACCCCGCCGGCAAGGTCGCCTACACGAAGATCACGAAAGAGCAGATCGAGTCGCCCGCACACCAGGCGCTGGCCGAGAAGGTCGCGGCACAGGATCTGGTGCTGTTGCAGAACAACAACGTCTCCGGCACGCGGACCCCGCTGCTGCCGGCGAATCCTGCCAAGCTGAACAACGTCGTCATTCTCGGCAATCTGGCCAACACGACCACGCTGGGCGGCTACTCCGGCAAGCCGACACTCCAGGTCGACGCCGTCCAAGGGATCACCGCGGCGGTCAAGGCAGCCAATCCGTCCGCAACGGTCACCTTCGACGCCTGCGGCACATCGACGACCGCCACCGCGCCGGCGGTCTGCTCGGCCGCAACGCAGACCGCGGTCAAAGCAGCGGACTTGGTGATCGTGGCCGTCGGCTCGGACCTCGCAGTGGCCAACGAGGGCAAGGACCGGTCCGCGCTGGCCCTGCCCGGCAACTACGACTCGCTGATCAGCGACGTCGCCGCCCTTGGCAACCCGCGTACGGCGCTGGTCATGCAGGCCGACGGCCCGTACGACATCCGGGCCGCCCAGAAGGACTTCCCGGCGATCGTCTTCAGCGGCTACAACGGCGAAAGCCAGGGCAGTGCACTCGCCCAGGTCCTGTTCGGCCGGCAGAACCCCTCGGGCCATCTGGACTTCACCTGGTTCGCCGATGACTCGCAACTTCCGCCGATCGACAACTACGGGCTCACCCCGTCCCAGACCGGCGGGCTCGGGCGCACCTACATGTACGCCACTGGCAAGCCCACGTACCCGTTCGGTTACGGCCTGTCCTACACGCACTTCGCGTACTCCCACATGCAGGCCGGACCCTCGTCCGCGTCCGCCGATGGCACGGTGCACGTCCGCTTCGACGTCACCAACACCGGTACGGCCCCCGGCGCCACCGTCGCCCAGCTCTACGCGGCACCGAAGTCGACGGCGCCCGGGGCGAAGCTCCCGAAGGAGCAACTGGTGGGCTTCAAGAAAACGGCGGTTCTCGCACCGGGGCACACCCAGCACGTCGAACTGTCCTTCAAGATCGCCGACCTCAGCCGGTGGGACGAGAGCGCCCTGAAACAGGTCGTCCATGACGGGGCCTACCAGCTGCGTGTCGGACCCGACTCCGCCACGGTGGCAGGCTCCGGCACGGTGCGGGTGCACGGTGCCATCACTCCTCGGGTCCAGTCGGTCACCGTTCAGCCGGGCCGGGTCGTCTTCAAGCCCGGCGACACGCTGGACCTCACCCGTGCCAACCCGTCGATCGCACCGGACACGGATTCCGCACTCGAACCGAAGCACGCGCCTGCGAGCAACATCGTCGAGGCGGCCGAGAACGACCAGTCGTTCGCCGATCTGTCCCGCGCTCACATCACCTATCGCACAAGCGACCCTCGGGTGGCCACAGTCAGCCGCACCGGCGTGGTCACCATGCGAGCACCCGGTGCCGGGAGCATCGAGGTGACAGTGAACGGCGTCACCGGCACCGCGCCGATCGTGGTGCAAGACCCGTTCAGCCTGCAGGCCGCCGGCATGGTGAAGCCCAACACCACCATCACCGCGACCGCGAAATTCACCAACGCCGGCGGGAAAACGGTCGGCGGTCTTGCGATGAACCTGAAGTCGCCCAGCGGGTGGACGGTGACGCCGACCTCACCGGTCGCATCGTCCGTCGCTCCGGGTCAGACGGTGACGGCCACCTGGAGCGTCGGCGTCCCGGACCGCGCGACACCGGGCGCCAAGGGGGAGTTGGACGCGACCGCGGCGTTCACCGGTGGTGCCGGAGGCTCCACGGAGGACGCGGTAAGCGTCGTCACGGTGACCTCTGGCGCCACCCCTGAACAGGTCACGCCGGTGGTGACCGGAATGAGCCCGCCAACCGGTTCGCTCCAGGCCGTCGTGCACAACCCGTCGGACACACCAACCACGGTGGCGGCGGTCAAGTGGAAGCTCGGCGACCAATCGGGCACGCGGCCGGCGAACATGACGATCGCGCCCGGGGCATCGGCCACGGTGGACGTGCCGGTGACAGGCGTGGACTTCGCGAAGCCCTACCCCTTCACGGTGACGAGCGTCATCTCCGGAGGCTCGACCTCGGAAGCCCTCTCCGGGCACGTCACCTTCCTGCCCGCGGTCAACAAGAGCCTCGGCGCCTCATGGACTCTGTCCCAGGTGCAGGACGGCCCCGCGGTGGACCTGGCAACCACCGCGGACGGGAAGTGGAGAACACTGGACGCATCACAAGCCTACGGAGGTCCATCCGATCTGTCGGGCAAGGTGTGGCTCGACTGGGACTCCACCAACCTCTACATCACGGCCGACCTCACCGACGACGTATTCTCCCAACCCAGGACGGGGGCCGATATCTGGCAAGGCGACAGCTTGCAGTTCGCGGCCACAACGGGTGTGCCGGGTGCGTCGGCCACGGAGAGCGCGGACTCCGCCAAGGGACACTACGAGTACGGAGCCGCACTGACCTCGGCCGCCGCTCAGTTGTACCGGTGGACCGCTCCGAGCGAGGGCAGCGGACAGGTCACAAACTCGATCGTCAACGTGATCAGGGACGAATCGGCGCACACCACCCTGTACGAGCTGGCGCTGCCCTGGAGCGACCTGACCTCTGTCAAACCTGTCGCGAACACGGTGTTCTCCTTTGCACTGGACGCCAATGACAAGGACAACGGGGTCCGCAAGGGCTACACCCAATGGGGCGACGGCATCGGGTCGAGCAAGGATGTCGCAGGATTCAACATGGTCCAGCTGATGCCTGCGAGCGGAGCATAGCCGCATCGCAGCACTGGACCCACAAAATCCTCCTCGGCTACGTATGACACGGCGGCTGTGGTTCTGGCGGCGGTGGAGGCCGCGGTAGCCCAGGTCGCGTGGGGCAGGCTGTTCGGGACGGTGATGGGGGCGATCGCGGAACTCCTGGTCGGGGAGAATGCCCGGTTCGGCGCGGTCGCGTTCCGCTGGCTGATCAAGACCTTCACGCTGCTGCTGTCCGGCCTCGCCGACTACTCCGCCCGCCGGGCACGCGGTGAATCCTCACGTGCCATGGACCGGCCGGTGGTTCGTCGTACTGGCGCCTGTGGTGGCCGGGCCGCTGTACGGGCCGCTCCTCCAGCGGCTCGACAAGGATGCCCGCGCCCACCGCGTCGCCGAGGTGATGTTCGCGGTGGCGCGGCGAGGCGGCAAGGTCGGGCCCAGGTGGCCCCAGTGAAGTCCTTGGCGTCCGCGCTGTGCCTCAGGGGCGGGGGATCTGTGGGGCACGAAGGGCCCGTCGTCCAGATCGGCTCCACGCCCGGCCGGCTGCTGGGGGTCGCCGAGGACCGCGGGCGCGTGCTCGTCGCCTGCGGCGCGGCCGGCGGCATCGCCGCCACCTTCAATGCGCCCCTGTCGGGGGTCTTCTCCTCGGTGGTCTCCTCCGTCATCGGCAGAGCCGCTCTGGGCAGCGGCCCGTTCCCGCACCTGCCGCCCATCGAGGTGCACCACCTGCTGGAGTGCATCCTGTTTCGTGGGCCTCGGCCTCCTGGCAGGCACCGTGGGCGCCGGCTTCACCCGGATCCGCTCCTGGATGGCGCGCCCCGCGGTCGGAGGCGCACTGCTCGGTCTGCTCCCTTTCGTGCTGCCGCAGGTGTACGGGGCGGGCGGTCCGAGGAGTGTGTTCGCCCCCCAGGTGCTGCCGGGGAGCGCGGCGCCCGTCGGCGCCTATGGCCTCATCGGCACGAGAGCCGTGTGCGCCGGGGCCGCGTCGCCACCGTCATCAGCCGTGCCCTGACCAACGACACGGTGGAGACGCTCAAGCTGCGCCGGCGCGGCATGGACATCGATGAGCCGCGGGCACCGGCCCGTTCGCCGCACAGAGTGCCCGTACACGCCGAGGACAGCACGTATGTGGGCACGGTCACGGCGCGATCCGCGGCGGAGGGGCCGCCGAGGCGCGGGACTGCCGGTCTTCGACGCCTCGCGCACCCGTGACTGCCGACGAGGAAGACTGCGTGATCCGTACAAGCCCCCGGGCGACGCACATCGCGTTGACGTCTGTCCGGGCGAGGAACCGGTCATGCCGCACAAGTTCGTCAGACGGGCAAGGCAGAAGGCCGACCTCGGGTTGCCTGGCGGCAAGGTTCCCATTCTGGACCCTCTGAGCATGTGCCGCAGGGCCTGACCGTCCACATTGCGTGAGGTCGTCCGGATACCTCGACCCCATCCAGGTCCTGCCGACGGGTCGTCTGACGTGCATCTGCAGCCTTCCCGGCGGCGAGGGGGCCGGTGGCGCCACCCGCGGCCGATGGTGCGCTTGGGGACAGGTGAGATCATGGTGCGGCAGGGGGCGGGAGGGTCAGGACTGCGCGAAGCCCGCCGCCTTGCCGCGCGCTGAGCCTGAGCGTCCCGCTGTGCGCCGTCGCGACGCTCTGCACCAGGGCCAGTCCGAGCCCGTGGCCGCGTGTGGATGACCCCACCGCACGACCGGTGCCTCGCATGAACGGCTCGATCAGGGACTCGACGTTTGTCGGGGACAGATCGGGGCCATCGTTCTCGACGTCGATCACCGCTCCCGATGCACCGCCGGTCACCCGGATGTGCACGGCTCCGCCGTCGGCGTTGTGCCGCACCGCGTTCTGCACGAGATTCCTCAGAGCTTGGGCGACCAGGACCCGGTCGGCTGTCACCCTCTCTGCCGTCACGTGTGACGACACGTCGAGGTGTTGCTCGCGGATCGCGTCCAGTTCCAGTAGGAGCGCTTCGCGCACCAGTGCCTCCAGGTCGACCTCCTCCCGTTTGAGGGTCGAGCTGCCCGCTTCGGCGAGAGCGAGCAGCGACTCTACTGTCGCCTGGTTGCGGCGGTTCATCTCGGACACCCGCTGTGCGACCGTGCGGAGGGCGGGTAGGTCGATCTTCGGGTCGGAGAGGGCGACCTGGAGCAGAGTGTGCGTGGTCGCGATGGGTGTGCGCAGTTCGTGGGAGGCGTTGGCGGCGAAGCGCTGGTGCTCACCGAACGACCGTTCCAGCTTGCCGAGCATGTCGTCGAACGTTTCGGAGAGGTCCCGTAGCTCGTCGTGCGGGCCGTCCGCCTGCACACGCTGGCGCAGATCGCCCTCGGCGGCGCGCTGTGCGACCGCATTGATCGCCTTGAGCGGGCGGAGCATCCGGCCGGCCATGATCCAGCCGACGACCGCGCCGACGGCCCCCAGCACCAGGAACGCCGCGATCGAGATGACGAGGAGCAGTCCGAACACCTGCTCGACGCTGCGGACCACAGGCGCGGCCGGCACCGCCATCGCCGCATGTCCGTGATCACCGGCCGCGGGACCCGACGACGGCATCACCTTCGGCGGTCGCTGCGCAGAGGAGGGGTTGCCGAGCTCGTACGTCGGCACGTACCGCATGTACAGGTAGACGCCGCCGAGCATGAGCGCGGAGGTCAGTCCCAGCAGGGCGCTGTAGGTCAGAGCGAGGCGTGCTCGGATGCTGAAGCGGCGTGGTTTCGCGGCTCGGGCTCGGGCGCTCACGCGGTGAACCGGTAGCCGACGCCAGGCACGGTCTCGATCACCCACGGCTCACCCAGGCGCCTGCGCAGGTTCGAGATGGTCACGCGGACGGTGTGGGTGAACGGGTCGGCGTTGGCGTCCCAGGCCTTCTCCAGCAGTGTCTCCGCGCTGAGCACGCCTCCGCGGGCGCTCATGAGTACGTGCAGCACCGCGAACTCCTTCCTGCTCAGCCGCACCAGCCGGCCCTCCCGGTAGACCTCACGGCGGAACGGGTCGAGCCTTACGCCCGCCGCCTCGATCACGGGAGGCTGAGAGACTCCCGGCCGGCGTTCCAGCGCGCGCAACCGCATCACCAGTTCCGGGAAGTCGAACGGCTTCGCCAGGTAGTCCTCGGCGCCGACCTCGAAACCCGAGACCTTGTCGCGTAGCGTGGCCGCCGCCGTCAGCATGAGAACCCGGCAGGACGGCCGGTTCGCCATCGTCCAGGCGCAGACGTCGTCGCCATGGATCGTGGGGATGTCGCGGTCGAGGACGAGCACGTCGTAATCGTTCGCGCTGAGGTACTCGATGGCGGTGGCGCCGTCATGGACCAGGTCGGTGGCGATCGTCTCGCGGCGTAGCCCGGTCTGGATCGCCTCCCCGAGATAGGTCTCGTCCTCGACGATCAACGCGCGCACTCCGGCCTGCTTTCCTCGTTCGGCTGTCACATCCTCGTCGGCCACTACTTGACCGCATGCCACGTCACACCGGCGTAAAGAAATTTTTGAACGCGCAGGTAACCGTGGACGGGCTTCGATGGCGTGTGCCGAATCCGACACACGATTCACGAAAGCGGTGTGCGATGTCCGACATTCGTCCTGGGCAACGAACGGTCCTGCTGCTGGCGGCAGTGGCACTGGTGTTCCCGTTGGCTGCCTGTTCTCATTCTTCGGGTGGCTCCACCGCCTCGGGCAAGGGGGCCGGCTCCGGCCAGAGCGCCCGCCAGGGGTGGATGCTGAAGTACGCGGCCTGCATGCGGAAGAACGGCATCGATATGCCGGACCCGAACTCCGACGGACAGAGCGTCGCCCTCAAGCCGGACGAGCAGGGCAAGACGGTCGCCGCGATCAAGGTCTGCACGGGCAAGCTCGGAACCCCTCCTCCGTACACCCCCGAGGAGCAGAAGGAGATACAGCAGAAGTCGTACGACAACGCGCTGAAGGCCGCGAAGTGCTTCCGCCGCAACGGCGTCGACGTACCCGACCCTGTCAAGGGTGAGAACCTCGCCGTGCCGCAGGACGCACCGCAGGACGTGATCAAGAAGTGCGGCAACGGAACCGGCCCGATCATGAAGGCGCAGCAGTGATCTCCGACATCCCGAAGGCCGGCACCGGGACGGAAACGGGACCAGGCGTCGCCGGAACGCGCAAGCGCCGTCGCCGGGCCACGCCATGGATCGCGGGTCTCGCGATCACGGCGGCGCTCGTCGGCGGCGGTGCGGCGGTTGTCCACGCCACGACGGGGGACAAGCCTGCGCCACGGAGCGAGCCGGACGCCTCCACGGCACCGATCGAGTACGGCAGGCTGAGCGCGACGGTGAAGGCGACGGGTTCCCTGGCGTTCGCCGGCGCTCACGACATCGGTTCCGGTGTCTCCGGCATCCTGACGGGCGCGCCCGCCCCAGGGACGACCGTACGGCGCGGAAAGGCGCTGTTCAGCGTCGACGACGTCCCCGTGTTCCTGTTCCACGGTGACAAGCCGGCCTGGCGTGCGTTCATGTCCGGGATGGACGACGGACCTGACGTGAAGCAGCTGGAACAGAACCTGAAAGCGCTCGGCCACTTCTCCGGCAAGCCGGACGAGGAGTTCACCTGGAGGACAAAGGCGGCGGTCATCGCCTGGCAGAAGGCCACCGGTCAGAAGCAGACCGGGAACGTCGACCTCGGCCGGGTTGTGTTCGAGCACGGGGACGAGCGGGTCCAGTCGGTGAAGACGCGGATCGGCTCACCCGTCGGCGCCGGGGCTGTGCTCTCGGTCACCGAGCCGGACAAACAAGTGTCGGTGGATCTGGACCTGGCCGACCAGCAGCTCGCCGTCGTCGGCAGGAAAGTGGGGATCACCCTCCCGGGCGGTTCCAGGACCTCCGGCAAGATCGTCTCGGTCGGTACCCCGCACGAGGCGGACCCGAAGGCGGGCAAGGTGACCATCCCGGTCGCCATCAGCCTTCACGACCCCGCGGCGGCCGCATCCCTGCAGCAGGCGAGCGTCACCGTCGACTTCCCCTCTGCGAGCCGGGAGAACGTGCTGTCCGTGCCGGTGGGTGCGTTGATGGCGTTCAGCGAATCCCGGTTCGGTGTCGAGGTGCTCCAGCGGGACGGCACGATCAAACGTGTCCCGGTGAAGACCGGACTGTTCGCGGGTGGCTTCGTGGAGATCTCCGGCGGAGGACTGAGGGCCGGGCAGAAAGTCGTGGTGCCGAAGCTATGACGACCATCGTCCAACTCGACGGGGTCGAGCGCAGTTACGGCGAGCCTCCGGTGCGGGCGTGCGACGGGATCTCGCTCCGCATCGACGAGGGAGAACTGGTGGCGATCGTCGGCCCGAGTGGTTCCGGCAAGTCCACACTGCTCAACCTGGTAGGCACACTGGACCGCCCTACCGGCGGAGTCGCCATGATCGACGGGGCAGACGTGCAGCGGCTCCCTGACGCGGCACTGTCCGCACTGCGTGCCCACCGCATCGGGTTCGTCTTCCAGCAGTTCCACCTGACCGACGGCGCGAGCGCCCTCGACAATGTCGCTGACGGCCTGCTCTACTGCGGCGTACCCCTCTCGGAACGCCGTCGGCTCGCCCGCGCCGCGCTCCGGCGTGTCGGTCTCGCGGACCGGATGCTGCACCGGCCGAACCAGCTCTCCGGCGGGGAGCGCCAGCGCGTCGCGATCGCCCGCGCGGTCGTCGGCGATCCTCCACTGCTCCTCGCGGACGAGCCGACCGGCAACCTCGACTCGGAGTCCGGCGCGTCGATCGTGGAACTACTGCGCGAACTGAACGGGCGCGGCACGACGATCATCGTGATCACCCACGATGTGGAGATCGCCGCACGGTTCCCACGGCAGATCGCGGTGAGGGACGGCAAGGTCCTCTCCGACAGCCGCACCACGAGCGAGGAGCGCGGAGTATGACGGCCACGGGGCAACACGCCGGCACAGCCGCACAGCGGCGCTCCTCCATCCGCCCGGCCGACGGCTTCCGGCTCGCGTTCACAGGCATCAGAGCACGGCGGTTGCGCTCGGTGCTCTCCGCGCTCGGCATCGCGATCGGCATCGCGGCGATGCTCGCTGTGGTCGGCATCTCCTCGTCGAGCCAGGCGCGCGTCACCCAGCAGCTCTCCAGCCTCGGCACGAACCTGTTGCGAGCCGAGGCGGGAAAGTCGCTGTTCGGGGACGAGACGTCCCTGCCGCCTGACACCGTGGGCAAGATCCGGCTTATGAACGGAGTCGAGTCGGCCGGCAGCATCGGCGTGCTGACCAGCGTGCATGTCTACCGCAGCCCGTTGGCCGATCCGAACGCGACCGGAGGGATCCAGGTCGCCGCCGCCGACCCCGGCCTGCTCACGGTCACCGGCACAACACTGCACAGCGGCGTCTGGCTGAACAAGGCGACCAGCAAGTACCCGGCCGTCGTGCTGGGCTCTGCCGCCGCGCAGCGCCTCGGCGTCGTCGAGCCGGGCGGCTTGGTGTGGCTGGGAGACCAGTACTTCTCCGTGCTCGGTGTCCTTGACCCCTCACCGTTGGCACCCGAGCTGGATGCCTCGGCCCTGACAGGTGAGCAGGCCGCCCACACCCTCCTGGACTGGAACAGGAGCCCGACGACCGTGTACGAGCGCTCGACCGAGCGGAGTCTGGAGCACGTCCGGAAACTGCTGCCGAGAACGGTGAACCCGCAAGCGCCAGACGAGGTCAGCGTCTCACGTCCCTCCGACGCGCTGGCAGCCAAGGCCGCGATCGACCAGGCGTTCACCCGCCTGCTGGTCGGGATCGGCGCCATCGCGCTGCTGGTCGGCGGGATCGGAGTCGCCAACACGATGATCATCTCAGTGATCGAGCGGCGCCGTGAAGTGGGTGTGCGACGTGCGCTCGGCGCCACCCGTGCCCACATCCGCACCCAGTTCCTCACTGAGGCGCTCGTGCTGTCCGGCCTCGGCGGATGCCTCGGAGCACTGATCGGCTGCGTCACAACGGCCGTGATCGCGTGGCTGAACGCCTGGCCGGTGGCGATCCCTCTGGAGCCGGTCGCGATCGGACTGATCGCCACCCTGGTGATCGGCGCGGCAGCCGGTCTCTACCCCGCGATGCGGGCCGCCGGGATCCCACCCACCAGTGCCCTCAACGGCTGACAGAGAAAGTGTGACGTGATGACGCGGCCGCTGACGAGCTCGACGGCGCTGCTTCTTCTCGTCATCAGGAACGTGCGTCCGCACGGCAGTTCGGCACTTACAGCATCAGAATCCTTCACCCGCATGCCTCCGCGGCGAGGCAACAAATCATCCAGCGGTCTTACCGGCCAACCCCTGTAAGAAGCGCCACACGGAAGGCGCGCTCGAAGTCATGGACGGGCCGGGAGGATGGGAGCTAGTTTCCCAGGGCAACCTTTGCTGGAGGAATGAGGTCAATCATGTGTGGCATCACGGGATGGGTGGCGTACCAGCGCGACCTGACCCTTCACGGACACGACATCGAGGCCATGACCGAGACCATGTCCTGCCGCGGCCCGGACGCCGCAGGCACACTGCTCGACCACCACGCGGCCCTCGGCCACCGACGGCTTGCCGTCATCGATCTCCCAGGTGGCGCACAGCCCATGACGGTTGAAACGCCTGAGGGCGACGTCTCGATGGTCTACTCCGGCGAGGCCTACAACTTCACGGAAATGCGTGATGAACTGCGTCGCGCCGGCCACCGGTTCGACACCGACTCGGACACAGAGGTGGTGCTCCACAGCTACCTCGAGTGGGGCGACGCGCTCGTCGATCGCCTCAACGGAATGTACGCGTTCGCAATCTGGGACGCGCGAACCGAGCGTCTCGTGATGATCCGTGACCGGTATGGGCATCAAACCCTTCTACTACTACGAGATGGACGATGGCGTCCTCTTCGGCTCGGAACCCAAGGCCATCCTCGCCAACCCGCTGGCCCGCCGGGTCGTCGGCCTCGATGGGCTGCGCGAGCTGTTCTCCTTCGCCAAAACGCCCGGAGCGGCGGTCTGGGAGGGCATGGCGGAGGTCAGGCCCGGAGAGATCATCACCCTCGACAGGGCCGGTCTGCGCCGCCGCAGCTACTGGCGGCTAAGGTCGGAGCCGCACACCGACAGCCGAGAGCAGACCGTCTCACACGTACGGGAGCTGCTGGACGACATCGTCCAGCGGCAGCTCGTCGCCGACGTGTCGCGCTGCACTCTGCTGTCCGGCGGACTCGACTCCTCCGCGCTGACCGCGCTCGCTGCCCGGCACTTGAAACCGCAGGGCGAAGTCGTGCGCAGCTTCGCCGTGGACTTCCCCGACCAGGAGAAGCACTTCCAGGCCGTGGACATCGCGCCCACCCGGGACGCGCCCTACGTCCGCGCGGTGGCCGAACACCTGCGCAACACGCACCAGGACATCATCCTGGACGGCGCAGCGTTGTCGAGCCCCGCCGTGCGCCGAGCGGCGGTCGGCGCACGGGATCTGCCCGTGGGAATCGGGGACCGGGACAACTCGCTGTACCTGCTGTTCGCGGCAGTGCGCAAGCACACCACCGTGGCGCTCTCCGGCGAGTCTGCGGACGAGGTGTTCGGCGGCTACCCCTGGTTCCACGACGAACGGCGCCACGCAGAGACGTTCCCGTGGTTGGCAGGCCCCAAGACCCTCATCGCCGGCAACGAGCAGGTAAGCCGCGACCTCGCGCCGAGGCTCGATCTCAAGGGCTATGTGGCGGACAGCTATCGGACCGCCGTCGCCGAAGCCCCGCCGCTGGACGGCGAGAGCGGACTCGACGCCCGGATGCGTGTCGTCAGCTACCTGCATCTGACCCGCATGGTGCAGCTGCTGCTGGACCGAAAGGACCGCATGAGCATGGCCGTCGGGCTCGAGGTGCGCGTCCCGTTCTGCGACCATCGCCTGGTGCAGTACGTCTTCAATACCCCCTGGTCGATGAAGACCTTCGACGGCCGGGAGAAGAGCCTGCTGCGCGCCGCGACCCGCGAGCTCCTGCCGGAGTCCGTGGCGAACCGCAAGAAGAGCGGCTACCCAGGCACATTCGACCCCAGCTACGTCACGGCCATCCAGGACCAGTCTGCCGACGTCGTCTCCTGCGGGCGTCCTGCAGCCGACCTGGTGGACAAGCGGGCCCTGACGGCGGCGACCACAGTGACGCCCGAGGATGTCACGCAACAGCAGCGCATGCTGATGGAACGGGCACTGGACCTCGACACCTGGTTCGCGGCGTACAACCCCACCATACGGGTGTGAGGCGGGTCTGGGGTACGTGAGGATCGGACTTCAGGAGCGCGATGTGCGTGCCTGCGGAAGAACGTTGCGTGACATGGATCTGCCCTTGCTCGGTTCGGAAAGCGCAGGCCGCGAGTGGGCCTCTGCTCAGCAGGGCTGAGGTAGCCGAGGGCGTTGTGCAAACCGGCAGCCGAATACTGCCACCAAGGAGGGCGACACCGTCAGGCGTCGCCCTCCGTCCCCTTCCTGCGAACTCGGCGTAAGTGGCGAACTTGACCATTCGCCTGTGCCGGCGTCTCCGTCAGAGTCGGGACCCTCCATGAGAGGAGTTGACAGAGCCGAATCCGACCCGCCGCGGCACGCCTCCCTTCCGCGCTCCACAGGAGGCGGGGACGTGGCCGACCACCCAAAATCCACGGCGACAAAAACTACGACATCGACCACCGGCGGCGATGGCTCCACGAGCATGGCGTCACACTGCGGATCGCCAGCCGCGGCAAGGGAAGCTCCGGCTTGCCGGAACGTCACCGTCGGGTGGTCGAACGAACCATGGTTGGCTGCCGTCGTCTGCACCGCGCTACGAACGCGCCCTCGAGCGCTCTTCGCTGTTGTGCCGGAGATGGTGCCGTCCGTGACCTCACCGGTTCCGGTGGTTGCGTCGCTCTCGGTGACATCATGGCTGGGCCATCCTCGGGTCATTGTGGAGGCCGACAGGGCGGGAACTCCACCGTGCCCCCAGGGGGATGTGAGCGGGAGAAGACACCAAGACCTCGTACGCGCCATCGGCGCAAGCAGTGCCCGCTTCGGCCTCGGGGACCTCGTCGCAGCGAGTGCGGTGCTGCCATCTTCGGCCGTCCCGCCCCTCAAGGACACTGCCGCAACAACCACGGCGAGCGAGGCAAGGCCGCGCCAGGACATGACGTCGGCGCTCCCTCGTGACGGCTTCCTGCCAGACTGGCCCTTACGCCAGGTGTAGCCGGCAAGTCCTTCTCCTGCCCGCGACCGTTTCGCCGCACACGATGTCGGGCGCCAGTTCGCCGTCGTCGGCCTCGGCGCGGACCTGGCGGACGAGGGGGACACGCCGAGGAGTGCGCTGGGGTCCGGCACCAGCCTGATGGCCGCGATGTCCTCATCAGGCTGACTGACCGGATGACGTACGGCGCCCCACCCGCGTCGCGTTCGTCATCGGCGGGGACAGCGTGGGGGAGTGGGCGGTCGGGTTGCCAGAGCCCATGTCATCCGAGGTCGGCTCGGGTCGCGCGACCTCCGGGCCGAGGACCGGCTCTTCCTGGGCTTCGGAAACCGGATGCGGTTTTTTAGTTGACTCAACTTTTTGAGCTACCTACACTCCTGGTCATCCTGAATATTCCGGTTGAGCAGGCCGAGGTGAGTCGCAACAGTGGCACGACGTGACAGCGTCAAGGTGAGTGGGAAACCGCTGCCCCTCCAGGCACGGAAGCGCCAACGGACGAGGGACTCCATCCTCAGCGCCGCGTGGCTGCTCTTCACCAGGGACGGGGTCTCCGACACGAGCATCCGGAACATCGCGGAGCTCGCGGAGGTCTCCGAGATGACCGTGTACAACCACTTCAACAGCCGCGGTGAACTTATCGAGGCCGCAGTGGCCATGAGCCAGCCCGACGTGGCGACCACGGTCGAGGCCATCGAGGAACTCCACGCGGACGGGGGCCCGTTCGAGATACTGGAGCAGATGGCCGACCGGATTCGCGGTGCCACGTCCGCCGAGCTCAAGGTCCGGCGGAAGTACCGCGAGCTGGCCAGGTCGGAACCGGAACTGATGGCCGCCTACCTCACGCGTCGGGAGCACGCCGCCGACGCGCTGACCGAGGCCCTCCTGCCCCGCGCTGCCGGAGTCGGCATGACGGAGCAGGACCTTCGCCTGCTGTGCGTCGCCTTCAGCGCGCTCTCGGAGACGGTCGCGGCGACGCAAACGGCTGACACCACGCCCGGCGACTGGGCCGACGACCTCGTGCACGCCCTCAACCTGCTCCGCGCGGGATGGGGTGGGGCGCGATGACCGGGGCCGTGAGCGCGGCCGGCGGTGACATACGCAGCCTGTCCGTGGTCAACACACCCAGGCGGCGGCCCGCGGCGGTGGCGCGTCGGCTGGCGGACCGGCTCGCCAGGACACCCGAGCCCGACGCCGTCCGTGAACTTCAGCGCCGGGTCGCCGGGCTGCTCGGCAAGGAGGCCGCGCTGCTGCTCCCGACGGGGAAGATGGCACAGCAGATCGCGCTGCGCGTGCACGCCGACCTGCGCCGCCGCCGGGCTTTCGCCGGGCACCCCACCTGCCACCTGGCGAACTGGGAGTTCGAGGGATACTCGGCTGTCCACGGGCTGCGCTTCCACGCGCTCGGCGACCGGCACACGCTGTTCGCCGGCGCCGATATCGAAGGCGTGCCCGAACCTCTCGCGGCGGTGGTGTGGGAGCTGCCTCAGCGTGAGATCGGCGGCGTGCTGCCCGACTTCGGAGCGCTGCGCGAACAGATCGGCACGGCGAGGGCGAAGGGCGCCGCCGTTCACCTGGACGGGGCCCGCCTGTGGGAGTCCGCCGCGGGCTACGGCAGGTCACTCGACGAGATCGCCGCACTCTTCGACTCGGTGTACGTCTCGCTCTACAAGACGCTCGAAGTGCCGCGCGGGGCCATGCTCGCGGGCGACCGCGAGTTCGTCGAACAGGCCTGGGCCTGGGCGGTACGCCTCGGAGGCGAGTCGGGCGGCAACTGGCCGCTGGGTGCGCTTGGCCTCATGGCCCTGGAGGAGATCGTTCCCAGGACGGGCCGGCACCTGGAGCACGCCAGGGCGCTCGCCGCGGCCATCGCCGCCACGGGCGTGGCCGAAGTCGTTCCCGACCCGCCGCAGACAGCCTTGTTCCACGTCCATCTCGATCTTCCCCCCGGGCCTGTGGCGGCGGCACATGCCGAACTGGTGGAAGAAACCGGCCTGGAGCTCTTCCACGCCTTGCGCACCACCGACCATCCGCGCCGGTGCTTCTTCGAACTCTCAGTGGGCGAAGGAGCGATGGACATCAGCCCCACCGAGGTGGCGGAGTTGGTCACCACCATGACGCGCCGTGCCGCCGACCGCGCCTCGGCCATTGCCACAGCACCGGAGAGGACCTGCAAGTGAACCGCGAACTGCTCGAAGCGGACGACACACCGGACACTCTGAAGTGGCAGGCGACTCAGAACGAACGGGCCCGTGCGGTTCTGCACGGCCTGCCCGCGTACGAGCCGTTCCGGCGCCGTCTGCTCTCGCTGGCGACACGGACCAAGGCGGCGCCACTCGTTCGCGCGGGTGACCTCTGGTTCCAGCGGGATGAAAGGGAGTTCGGACGCGTGCTCGTCCGCACGGAGCCCGACGGCCCGCCACGAGTGCTGTTCGACGCCGGTGCCGTCGCTCATGAGAGCGGTGCGCCGGCCCGCCTGGAGTGGTACGCGCCGTCACCGGACGGTGCACTCGTCGCCATGGGTGTCGAGGTCGCGGGCTCCGAGACGTCCAACGTGATGGTCATGGACGTCGGCTCGGGGGAACGCATCCGCGCGGACATACCCTGGGTGCCGGCCTGGCCGGTGTCCTGGCTGCCGGACTCCAGCGGTTTCTTCGTGGACGCGCGCAACGTGACGGGCGGCGAGTTCCTCGGAGAGGAGGACTCCCTCTACCTCTACCGGCTTTCGCAGCCGGCGCCTCGGCATCCGGAGCAACTGCCCGCTGCCGTGCGCTTCCCCCGCGCCTACGTGTCGGCCGAAGGCCGTTACACCACCCTCGTGGTGGACAACCGCACCGATCATCTGCGCCACTCCGACGGCCGATGGAGGCCCTTCCTCCACAACATCCCCGGCATGCACATCGGAGAGTTCGCAGGCGACGACTTCGTGGCCATCGTCACGGACGGGCACCCGCGCGGGCGCATCGTCCGCATGCCCGTAGCCACCGCGAGCGACCCCGAGACCTGGCACGAGATCGTCCCCGAGTGCGACGACGTACTGCTCGGCCTGTCCGTCTTCTCGGACCGCATGGTCGTGGGGATGCTTCGGGACCTGAGCACAGTGATCGAGGTCCGTGACCTCGATGGCGCGTTGATCAGCCGGCTCGACCTGCCGGAACACGGCACGGCGGGCGGCGTTTACGCCACCGCGGGGCATGTCGGCGAGCCTCCGTTCGTCCGCAGTGCCACAGAGATCTCCTTCACCTTCTCCACCCCGACGTCGTCGGCGGCGGTCTACCGCTACGAGGTGGCCGAGGACCGGCTCACCCGGGTCGCCGCACCGGCCGTTGAGCTCGACGGCGTCACCGTGCGGCGCATCACCGCCGTCTCCGCCGACGGAACCCGGGTACCCGCTACGGCGATCGTTCCCGAGAGTCACACTCCCGGCGTTCCCCTCCCCACCGTCGTCGAGGGCTACGGCAACTTCGGGCTGGCCATGCTGCCGTCGTTCAACAGCTTCGCGGTCCCCCTGCTGGAGGCGGGCGGCGCCTACGTGATCGCTCATCTGCGCGGTGGCGGTGAGTTCGGCCTCGACTGGTGGGAGCAGGGTCGGCTCGGCAACAAACAACACACGTTCGACGACCTGTTCGCGATCGCCGGAGAACTCGTGTCCACCGGGCTGACGACGCCCGGCTCACTGGCCTTCCACGGGGCGAGCGGCGGTGGCCTGACCGCGGGAGCCGCCATCGCACAACACCCCGAACTGTTCAGGGCCGTCGTGGCGCGTTCGCCCGTTCTCGACCTCATGAACAGGATGGGTGACCCGTTCCAGGACTCCATCGCCAGCCGCGAGTTCGGTTCCGTCCGCGACCCGGTGCAGGCCGGCTGGATGCGCGCCTACTCTCCGGTGCACCACGTACGGGCTGGGCTCGCCTACCCGGCGTGCCTCTTCGTCGCGGGTGAGAACGATCCCCGCTGCAAGCCCTGGCAGTCGCGGAAGATGGCCGCGCTGGTGGCGGCGGCCACCTCGGGGCAGGCACCTGTTCTGCTACGCGTGCACGGCAACCGGGGGCACGCCGCCATCGGAGCCGAGGCGTTCGCACAGGAGACGGCGGAGTGGTTGGCGTTCATCGCCGACCAGATCGCCCTCACCCCCCGGACCGAGCCGGAGGCCGCGGGACACCGTGCCGTCCGGGCGGTGGTGTTCCGTGCCGACACCGCCGACGTACGGGCCACTGGGAGCATGATGCCGGGGCAGGCGTCCGGTGACGCCGGCGGTCTACCACCCAACTCCACGACAACCCACTTCGAGAACGCCGCGGAGCGGACCGACGCGGGCGTGTGGCAGTGCGAGCCCTGCGAATGGCAATCCATGGACATGGGCGCCCGGGCGGAGTTCTTCCACGTCACCGAGGGGACGATCGTCCTGAGGGAGCAGGACGGCACAGTGCTCGAAGCACCGGCGGGCACGTCCGTCTACTCCCCTCCTGGATGGTCAGGACAGTGGCGCGTCCCGCACCGGCTGACCAAGGTCTACGTCTCGTTCTTCCCGACGCGGAGAGGTCTTGGGCAGCCGCAGGCCTCCTGACAGTACGCACGTCACACCACACCACTGCGTTCCGGACCCGCCGAAAACGACGTCCCAACGAAACAGGACCGGGCACGAAGAGTGCCGTCACGAAGGAGCGAACCATGGTCGGCCAGAGAGACAACACCGGCGTACGGCACAGCCGGCGACGGCGGACGCGGGGCGCGGCAGCGGCCGCCACCGGGCTGGCGCTCCTCCTCGCCGGCGGGTGCAGTGGCGGCGCCGAGAGCAGCACGACGGCCTCGGGCACTTTCACGCTCGGCGTCCCCGTACCCCTGCCGTCCGCCGACCCCTACAACGCGAACACCGGCTCGGGGCAGATGCAGTATCTGAGCTACCTGGCCTACGACCCCCTGGTCAACCAGAAGAGCGACGGCACCTTCCAGACGGGCCTCGCGAAGAGGTGGAGCACCACGGACACCAGCGCGACCTTCCAGTTGCGCGACGATGTCACCTGTTCCGACGGCAGCAGACTGACAGCACACCAGGTCGCCTCGGACCTCACCTACGTGGGCGACCCGAAGAACGCCTATCCGTGGCTGGGCTCCCTCACCCCGACTGTCGGCTACACCGTCCACGGCGACGACGCGACGGGCACAGTCACCATCCACACGAAGTCGCCCTACCCGTTCCTGCTGGAGACGCTGGGCAACGTGCCCATCGTCTGCGCCACGGGAATGAAGGACAAGTCGACGCTGACGCACTCCAGCGACGGTACCGGGCCCTTCGTGCTCACCTCTTCCGACCAGACGACCTACACCTACCGGGTGCGCAAGGGATACGCGTGGGGCCCTGACGGGGCACGCACCTCGGCCGCGGGCACGCCTGACAAGGTGGTGCTCAAGGTGGTCACCAACCCCACGACCGCGGCCAACGAACTCCTCGCCGGCCAGTTGACAGCGACCCAGGTGCTCGGTCAGGACGGCAAGCGGCTGACCTCGGCGGGGATTCCGCGGGCCACGGTCCAGACGCAGACGGCCGCCCTGTACTTCACCGAGACCGCCGAACAGGCCACCACCGACCGAGGCGTGCGGCGCGCGCTGGCCGCTGCCATGGACTTCCGCCAGCTCGTCAAGGTGCAGAGCCTGTCCTCCGGCGAACCCGCGACGCGATCGACGGCCCTGCGCACCGGAGCACCGCTGCCGTGCCCAGGCGCCGACGCGACCACCCAGCTCCCGGCACACGACCTGGCCGCGGCAGGGAAGCTGCTGGACGCGGCAGGCTGGAAAAAGGGCCCGCACGGCACACGCGTCAAGGGCGGCAAGCCCCTCTCGCTGACCATCGCCTACCAGCACGACAACGAGGAGTCCGTGGCACAACTGCTCCAGAGCGAGTGGCGCTCGCTGGGCGCCAAGGTCACGCTCGACCTCCTCACCACCCAGCAGAAGCAGGCGTTCATCAACGGCTCCGCCGACTTCGCGGTACTCATCGCCGCAAGCGCGCAACCCCTGCCCACACAGATCCAGCAGGAGGTGTCGGGGCCGGGGGCTCCCACCGGCATGAACCTGCAGAAGGTGAACAATCCGGAGTACGACAGGCTCGCGGCGAAGGCCATCGCCGAGCCCGGCACCAAGGGCTGCCCCCTGTGGGTGAAGGCGGAAAACTCGGTCCTGCGGGCCGCCGACATCGTGCCCATCGCCGACCAGCCCTCCGTCCTGTTCACCGCCAAGTCCGCGGCGGCCAGGCTGATCACCACACGCCAGCCGATTCCCACGAGCCTGAAGCTGCACTGACATGGCACTCGTCCTCGAAACCGACAGAGCCGCGCCGCCCGCCCGGACCCGATCCTCCCGTGCCACACGCCTCGCCGCGGAACTGACACGGTTGGCGATCTCGCTCTGGTGCCTGGTCACCGCCACGTTCTTCATGATCCACCTGGTCCCCGGCGATCCCGTGCGGGCGGCCCTGGGCTCCAGCACGCCCGCCGACGTCGTCGCCGCACGCACCCGGGCGCTGGGGCTCGACAGGCCGCTGACCGACCAGTACCTCAGCTACCTGCACGACCTCTTCCACGGCGACCTCGGGACATCGATCCTGACCGGACAGCCCGTGACCGACACGATCCGCACCCAGTTGCCTCCCACCCTGCAACTGGCCGCCCTCGCCTTCGCGGTCACGGCGCTGGTGTCCCTGCCGCTCGGTGTGCTCCTCGCGGTCACGACCAGAGGTGGCCGCCTGCGGTCGGTGGAGAGCTCCTTCACCGGCATCAGCGTGCTGATGCTGGCCGTGCCGTCGTTCCTGTTCGCCCAAGGGCTCGTGTACGTCTTCTCGATCCAGCTGGGCTGGTTCCCCATCGCAGGCCGCAGCGGAGTGGCCTCGTACGTCCTGCCGACCGTCGCACTGGCCGCGGGGCCCGCGCCGTTCTTCGCGCGCATCGTGCGCGCCGAGGTCCTGTCCGTGCTGGACGCGGACTTCGTGCGCACCGCGCGTTCCAAACGACTGCCCGGATGGCGGGTCCTGCTGTTCGATGTGCTGCCGAACTCGTTGACCTCGACGCTGACGCTCGGCGGCCTCCTGCTCACCGGGCTCGTCGCCTCGACCGTCTTCGTCGAGCAGGTCTTCTCCTGGCCCGGCCTCGGCTCGACCCTGGTCTCCGCCATCCAGGGAAAGGACTACCCGACGGTGCAGGGCATCGTCCTCGTGTACGGATCGGCCGTGCTGGCCGTCAACTTCCTGGTCGACCTGGTGCTCGCAGCCGTCGATCCGCGCCCCTCGACGAAGAGGTGACCGGCCATGACTCCCACAGCCCCCGCACACATACGCGTACGCGGCAGGCAGTTGCTCGGAGGGAACCTCAGCGGGCTGATCGGCGGCGTCCTGATGGTCCTTGTCGTCCTCGTGGCGGTCATTGCCCCGTTCCTGGTCGGCCAGCAGGCCGGCCATCTGGACGTCGCCGTGGCCGGACAGGGGCCCTCGGCACACCATCTGCTCGGCACCGACTCCCTGGGGCACGACATCGGGCTGCGCGTTCTGGTCGCCACGCGGCTGTCACTGCTCCTCGCGCTCACGGCGACCGCGCTCTCACTCCTGCTCGGTCTGGCCGTGGGTACACTGCCGACATTCTTCGGCAAAGCGGCGGGCCGCGCCACGGATCTGGCGATCAGCATCTCACTCGCCTTCTCCGGGCTCCTGCTCACCCTCTTCCTCGCCGTTGTCTTCGGTGTCAGCACCCTCGGCGCGGTGCTCGCGGTGGGTCTCGCCGGGGTGCCGCACAGCGCGCGCCTCGTACGCAACCTGGCCAAGTCCGTCGAGTCCCGTGAGTACGTTGCCGCCGCTCGCATGGCCGGCGTCGGGAAGGTCCGGGTCCTCGCCCGGCACGTCCTGCCCAACATCGCGGAGCCACTCATCCTCAACGCCGCCAACACGGCCGCGGGCGCGATCCTGTCCTTCGCAGGCCTGTCGTTCCTCGGCATCGGCATCCAGGCACCCCAGTACGACTGGGGTGCGCTGCTCAACAAGGGCCAGTCCGTGCTGTACAGCAACCCGCTTGCGGTGGTCGGCCCGGGCGCCGCTGTAGTGGTCGCGGGGCTCGCCCTCAACCTGTTGGGCGACGCGGCGGCGCGGCGCGTGGCGGAGGGCGCCGCCCCCGCCGCCCCCCGCGGCAAGAGCGACCGAAGCCTCGTCCCCGTATCGCCCGGCGCCACCGCCACTGTCGCACGTGCGACCACCACTGTGGAGAGCAGGCCGGTGCTCGACGTCGCAGGACTTGAAGTCACCTACTACGCCGGCGGGCGCCGCATCGATGCCGTACGCGGCGTCACTTTCCGTATCGACAGGGGCGAGTCGGTCGGCGTCGTCGGCGAATCAGGCTCGGGCAAGAGCGCGGTGGCCCTCGCGGTCGCGCAGCTCATCGAACGTCCGGGGCACGTTCGCGCGGACCGGCTCGAGCTCAGTGGTGTCGCCCTGCACGGTACGAGGCACGGACGGCACCTCGCAGCCGAGCTCGGCGTGGTGTTCCAGGATCCGATGTCCTCCCTGAATCCCGTCAGGAGACTGGGCAACCAGCTCACCGACGGGGCCCGCTACCACGAGCGCGCCGGCCGGGCGCAGGCGCTGCGACGCCTCGTCGACCGGCTGACCACGGTGGGGATCAAGAACGCGGCGGAACGGGTGGGTGACTACCCGCACGAGTTCTCCGGAGGCATGAGGCAGCGCGCCATGGTGGCCATGGCGCTGATGCGCACTCCCAGCCTGATCCTCGCCGACGAGCCCACCACGGCCCTCGACGTCAGGACCGAACGCCAGGTCCTCGAACTGCTGCAGGACGTGTGCGACCGCAGCGGAGCCGCACTCCTGCTGATCTCCCACGACATGACGGTGGTCAAGCGGGCCTGCGACAGGGTGATGGTGCTGTACGCGGGGCGGATTGTGGAGGACCTGCCCACGAGTGCTCTGCACGCGCGCGCGGCGCACCCCTACACGCGAGCTCTGGTGTCCGCTGTCCCCGGCATCGACACCGATCCCTCCATGCCGCTCACCGTCATCCCGGGCCGTGTGCCCGACGCGGGCGAGGCGGTCGTCGGCTGCGCGTTCGCCGACCGGTGCCACGCGGTGACGAGCCGGTGCCGCACCGACGATCCCACTCTGACCCCCTTGAGTGCCGGCCACCGGGTCGCCTGCTGGAACCCGCGGCGCTCGCCGGCCGCACACACGACGACGTGCCCGACCGAGGTGAAGGACCATGGCTGAACTCCGCTTCTCTTCCGTCAGCGTCCGCTACGGCCCACAGACCGTCGTCCGCGACGTGAGCATCGCCGTCGCGTCGGGCGGCGTGCTCGGCCTCGTCGGAGAATCAGGGTCGGGGAAGTCGAGCCTGGCCCGGGCCGCCGTAGGCCTGGCCTCCCTCGCACAAGGGCGGATCTCGGTCGACGGGGCCGCCCTCGCCACGGGCCGGGGGCGAAGCAGGGCCGTGCAGATGATCTTCCAGGACCCGTTCGCATCGCTGGACCCGCGTATGAGCATCGGCGCGACCATCGCGGAGGCACTACCGGCCTCAGGGCGCCGACCACGCTCCGGCCGTGCCGCCGAAGTGGCCAGGCTGCTCGACCTTGTCGGCCTGGACCCGGCACGGGCCGGCTCCAGGCCGGGACAGCTCTCCGGCGGCCAACGGCAGCGGGTCGCGATCGCACGCGCGCTGGCCGCACGTCCTGCTTTCATCATCGCGGACGAGATCACTTCGGCGCTTGACGTCTCCGTGCAAGGAGCGATCCTCAACCTCATCAAGAACCTGCGGACGGAACTCGGACTCGGCTTGCTGTTCATCTCGCACAACATCTCCGTGGTGCGCTACGTCAGCGACACGATCGCGGTCATGTGGGAAGGGGCATTGGTGGAGACCGGCCCCGCGGAGCGGGTGCTCGCCTCGCCGCAGCATGCGTACACGCGTGAACTCCTCGCCACCGCTCGGGACTCCGCGCTGACGATGGAGGGCAGCTAGGGAACAGAGCCGCGCCCGACCAGCAGGTGCCTGTCGCGACGATGATGCACGGTGTCCATTGGACACTGACGATTTCTCAGCGGATGGCTCAACGTGACTCGACGGCCACGGCCAAGGCGGGGGAGGCGGCACCGGATCCTTCCGGCGCCGGCGGACCTGCAGGCATCCGCGACCACGGACACCACCGCGACTCTGTCCTGGGACGCGCCGGACTCGGCCGCCTCGTACACCGTCTACCGCGATGGCGCAAAGACAGGCACCACCACTTCGACCCACTCAACCGACACGGGCCTGACCGCGGGCACCGCCCACACGTACACCGTCGCCGCAGTGGACCCCACGGGCACCGCCGGAACCGCTACGAGCGCCGCCACAGCCACCGGCGGCTTCACCCCGGCGAACAGCGGCGGATACGTGTACGGGGTCGGTTCGAATCGGGCGATGGGCCTGTACAACGTCTTCGCCACCCACACGACCGAAGAGACCGCGCCGGGCCACTACACCGTCGCGGACACCGAAGCGGTCGGCAACCGGGCCCACCACAGCCCGGGCCGGGCTGACCGGAGCGCACCCGCTCCGTGTATCCGATACGCGTGCTGCCTTCCGATGCAAGCGGAATGGGCGTGCGTTTGAGTGAGTGTTTCGATGGGCGGTTCGGGTAGGTTGCGTGCGGGAGGTGGTTGGGTGTCCACGGAGGATGAGTTGTTCAGCGCGGTCGATGCACTGCTGGAGCATGTCGCGCGGGACGACCTGCCTGCGCCTGAGGAGCGCAGGCGTTTGCGGGAGGCCGCGGGTTTGAGCCAGGCGCAGGTTGCCAGGGCGCTGGGTGCGCGCCGAGAGGCGGTGGGGAGCTGGGAGAGCGGCAGGAGTGAGCCGCGGACGCCGAAGCGCGCTGCGTACGCCCGGCTCTTGGAGGGTCTTGCTGATCGTTTCCCCGCTGCGGCCTCCGGCGCGCCCACTGACTCTGCTCCGGCCCCGGAGACGCACCCTGCCGTGGCCCCTGCTCCTGTCTCTGCCTCGTCCCCGGAGCCAGTTCCCGCTCCCGAGCCCGCCGCTGCCCCGCCGTCCCGCCCCAAAGCGGTAGCGGGCAACACGGCTGCCGTTGCCGGGTCGCGGTTCGAGAATGGTCCGCTGGCGGTTGTCGACGCCGGCGAGGACGGGCGGGTGTCGGCCTATTGTGTGGGCGGTCTGGTCCTGGACGTGCCCGCCAAAAGCATCCCGGCGCTGGTTGACTGGACCCTTGCCGAGGCGAGGCTCGGGCAGGCCCGGCTGCATCGCCACGGCCGCGACGCCGATCCGGTTCTCGTACTGACCGGAGCCGCACTGGAGCGTTACGGTCTGCCTGCCACCTTGTCGAAGGAGGAGCAGCGGGCGGGGCGGCTCGCGTCCGGCCACAAGGTGGTCAGGCAGATCGAGAGGGCCGGCCTGCAACTGACCCGGCGCGGCTTCGGGCCGTGGGCTCGCGTCTTCCGCGACCCTGAGGGGTCGATACGGCGCTGTGTCCAGTTGTGCATGCTGTCGTGGAACGCGCTGGATGCCCGCGAGTGGGACTCGAAGGACGACCCGCGGCTTCCGACCATGCATCCGGCCGACCTCGCGCAGTATCTCGGCCTGTACGCGGAGCGGGTGATGACGCCGCGCGGCACCACGGCGACGACCGGCCTGGAGTTGATGGTCGCTCTGCGCCCGCCGACTCGCGCGCACAAGGACGACGCCACCGGCGAGTTCAAGCAGGCCCTCAACGACGACGCGCTCACCGCCCGGTACGAAGTGGTGGACTGCGAGGTCCCCGACGAGCACCCGAACCTGAAGGGCAAGTTCGCCCGGCACCACATCCGCACCCCTGCCGAGATGCTGATGGAGGAGCCCTACGACTGGTGCCGTCCACTGACCGATGAGGAGTGCGCGAACCGGTTCCTGATCGCGGTTGATGTCAACATGTCCTTCGCCGCGGCCGCGAACGGCCTCACCGTCGGTCTGGACGGGCCGACCCACCTCACCGGTAATCCGACGTTCGACCCGGCGCTGCCCGGCTCTTGGCTGGTCGACCTGTCCCACATCGACCTGTCCCAGGCCCGAGTGGGCGGCCGTACGGTCGACGGAACCCGCCTGCCCTCCCCGTTCACGCCCAAGGGCGAGCGTCCAGAAGGCGTGGCCTGGTATGCGACGCCCACCGTGGCTTACGCGGTGGAGTTGGGCTTCGACGTCGCGCCGCTCGAGGCGCACGTGCGCACCCGGACCGGCCGCTACCTGGACGCCTGGTACAAGCGGCTGCGTGACGCCTACGTCGCGACGATGGCCGACCTGGGTGTCACCACCGGCCTCGCGGGCCAGGAGTTCCTCGACGCGATGGCCCGCGCCAAGGAGGCCGACGCGACCATGAGCCTGCTGGCCACGGCGATCAAGGCCACGGCGAAGGGCGGCATCGGCAAGCTGCGCCAGCGCAGCCGCGGCCAGGTGCCCTACTACGAGCCCTATCCGGCACTCGACCGGGAGACATGGCGCCCCGACATCCGGGCCGCTGTCCTGGCCAACCAGCGTGTGGGCCTGCACCGCAAGCTGATGAAGACCGCCGCGGCGGCCGACGTGTATCCGGTCGCGATCGGTACCGACGCGATCGTCTACCCCTCACCCGGTCCCTCCCCGCTGGATGTCCTGCCACACACGTCGGAGGGCAAGCCGGTACCGGGAACGTTCCGTCTCGGCGTATCGCCCGGCATGGTCAAGCACCAGGGCACCCGGAGCGTCCTGTGGGCGGAGCAGCTGTTCGAGGAACGCGGGGGCGTGTTCAACATCGCCAATTTCATCAAGACCGGCCCCAGTGCCGGAGCAGGGGAGTAGCAGGCCATGGCGGACTCGGTCGGGGACAGTCTGGACCATGCGCTGCAAGGGGCGTTCACCCGTCCCATTCCGCAAAGCGCCCCGGCGCAGATGCGGTATCTGGTCAAGCAACTGCGGGGTACCAGGGCCACCGCACAGTTGCTCGGGATCTCCCAGCGCACCGTAGAGCGTTACATCGTCGGCAAACTGAAGCGGCCCCGCCAAGTCCTGCGTGGCCGCTTGGAGAGCGAGGTCACCAAGCGCTGGCAGCCGCGGGTACGCGCGCAGGCCCGGAAGACGGCGGCCTTGACCGGCGGCCTGGTCGTCTCCACCCGTGCCCGCTTCGGGTTCACCGCGCAGCCGGGCACGAGCGACGACGCCCGGATCCGTGACATCACCCAGGCCCTGCCGCCCGCATACGCCGACCGGCTGTTCACGGCCCACGAGCAGGGCGCCGGCGAGCGGCAGCTCCAGCAGATCACCGCCGAGGGTCTCGCGCAGATGTACTTCCGCGCCGACAACACCCGCGCGCACGGCTTGGACGTGGAGTTCACCGAGGTGGAGCACATCCAGATCGAGCTGTAGCAGACCGGGCGCGGTGAAGGCTCCTCGTACGACACGAAACGCCGGCGCCGGCGGGGCAACCTTCCGGCGTTCCGGAGTGTCCACATGATGTGCTGACGATACGCAGAACATGGCGAACGGCGGTGGCCGCCACTTTCGCGGTCGCTGCGGTGGCGGTCGCAACTCCGGCCGCGCACGCTGTCACAACGACGCTCGTCCTGGAGACCCAGGAGAACTACTACCTCCCCACCGAGGGTGAGGGCCCGAACCTGGGCCTCGGTATCACCGCCTCGGGTGGGGACGCACATGACGTCTCGGTCGCGATCGACGCGTCGTCCCTGGCCGGCAAGGCGACGATGGTGGTCACGGGGGACTGCGTGAGCACCGGCACCCTGAAGGTGAGGTGCGACGTCGGCCCGCTGTCGGGCGGGCAGTCGATCGACCCGTTCTTCCTGAAGCCGACCGCGGCCGCCGGGGCGGGCGACACGGGCGCCATCACCTACACCGCCACCGCCTCCGACGCGGCGACCGTGACGGGGAGGACGGACGTCCTGATCGGCGGGCCGAAGCTCGTCAGCCGGCCCTATCCGGCGCTGAAGGGCATCGCGCCCGGCGCCGTCTTCGAGCGCACGCCCGCCTTCGCCAACACCGGCCCGGCCCCCGCCGACAAGGGTGTCATGCTGTGGGTGCAGGACTCAGAAGGCGTCATGCTCGCTCGCGACTACTCCAACTGCCACTACTCGAAGCGGCCCGACGTCGGCGCCTGGTGCCGGTTCGACACCCCGGTCGCGCCCGGCGCGGCCTACGAGACGGACGCGCCACTGCGCTACAGCGCCTCCACGGACACGATGTACGGCTACAACACCTACGTCGTGTGGCCGGTCGGCGCCACCGCGCCCGACTCCTTCGACCCGTCCGACTTCCCCGAGAGCGGCACCGGCGCGCCGCTGGGCCTGAAGTCCGTCGCCTCCGGCTCCGGGTTCACCGGCTCCGGATACGGTACTTTTGCCACCACCCAGCACGCTGACTACCAGGCGCTCGGTGACACCGTCGAGGGCAAGGTCGGCGAGACGGTGAGCATCACCGTGGGCGTGCGGAACAACGGTCCTGGCCGGATGGGCTTCCCGTGGATGGATGCCGGCAACTCCGGCACGTTCGTGGTGACCCCGCCCTCCGGCACCACCATCATCGGCGCCCCGGGCCCAGGCGAGCAGGGCGACCCCGGGCCGCTGTGGAACTGCACACCGGGCAGGGCCGGCGCGAAGAGCTACACCTGTGACATCGCCGACACGGACTTCCGGCCGGGCGACCGTGTGACCCAGGAGTTCACGTTGCGGATCGACCGGGCCGTCCACGGCGCGCGGGGCAAAGTGCGGGCGGTGGAGAACCCCAAGTACCCCAATCGTGACGATGAGTCGGCGAACGACAGCGCGGTGATCGTGGTGAAGGCGACCGGCCCGGCGACGTCCAGCCCGCCACCCGGCGCCTCCGCATCACCGTCGGCCACCGTGAGCCCGTCCGGAGGAACCAAGGGAGAAACGACGACCGGCGGCAAGCTCGCCGCCACGGGCGCGGACGGGGCCCTGCAGAGGGCGGGCATCGCCGTCCTGCTGGTGGCAGGCGGCGCGCTGGTCTTCCTGGCGGTGCAAAGGTCGCGGTCGCGCGGCGGCCACTAACCTCGACTATTCAGCGGAATTGGTTGAGCTGATGCCCTGGTAGCAGAAAGGTGCCGCTGAGCTGCAAGGATGCGACTGTCGAGGAAGCATCGGGTGC
>NZ_JOFZ01000008.1 GCF_000721265.1 Streptomyces sp. NRRL F-5126
ACCTGAATGATCACGGATCCCGTGTCCGCTCTGTCATCCGCCCCGACCTGCGGCATCTTCACGTCAGTTGGGCGATCCCGGGAACTCGCGCAAGCCCTGCCTGTCGGTCCCTCGACACCGCCGCCGAGTGCTTTGCCACCGGGTGAGAAGGCGGCGCTCCGGCAAGAGGCCGCGCAACCCACCCTGTGAGGAAACCTAGCCCGGTGCGATCGACGGTCCATCTACACGCGGTCGACCTCCCGGACGTCTCCTTTCGTCTCGCTCCATCCGTGGCCGCACACGAGACGATTCTGGCGGAGGCGGCCGAGTGGCCCGGCGGCCTGCTTCAGAACGGCTGCGCGCACGCCGGCCGGACCGTCCTCGCTCATGGGGCGGCAGGGGCAGCCGGACGACCGACGCCGCGGTTCACGCGTAGCGCCGGCGCTCACGTGATCGGAACAGGACGGCGACTGACGGCGCCCCGCACGAGTAAACGGTTGTTAAAGCTGTGGCGCGTGGCGTAAGACTTCAGTGCGGCGTGACTCCAATACCCGCACGGTACGTCACAGCCGGGCGGCTCGCTTGAACGTGCGCCGGATTCGCCCTGGTTGCCATGCGCCTGCACCGCGACCCAGTTGCCTGAACCGATCAATTGGGCTGCCTTCTCAAGGCTTTTCGCCTACCGGGAAAAACCCGGACCGCACGGTCTGCTCCATGGCATGTTGCTCACGGTTTCCCAGGAATCCCACGCAGCAGGATGAGAGGTTCACGTGGCTACGACTGCACAGGACATGCGGACTCCGTCTCAAACCTCGCTACGGCGAAAATTCCGAGGCAGGGTCATCGTCACCTGGGTGACGACCACCGATCACAAGACAATCGGCTCCCTCTACCTCATCACGTCTTTCGTCTTCTTCCTCGTGGGCGGGCTCTTCGCTTTGGCCATGCGCGCCGAACTGGCGAGGCCCGGACTGCAGATCATGTCCACCGAGCAGTTCAACCAGGCATTCACGATGCACGGCACGATCATGCTGCTGCTCTTCGCCACACCCCTCTTCGCGGGATTCGCCAACTGGATCATGCCGTTGCAGATCGGTGCTCCCGACGTGGCGTTCCCACGTCTCAACGCCTTGGCGTACTGGTTCTATCTCTTCGGCTCGCTCATCGTCATCTCGTCCATGGCGGCCCCTCAAGGCGGGCCTGGCTGGGGGTGGACGGCGTACTCACCGCTGTCAGGGCCCGCCCACTCTCCCGGCGTTGGTGGGGATCTGTGGATCACCGGTCTGGTGCTGTCCGGTTTCGGCACAATCCTCGGGTCGGTGAACTTCATCACGACGATCGTCTGCATGCGCGCACCGGGCATGACCATGTTCCGGGTGCCGATCTTCACCTGGAACGTGCTCCTGACCGCTGTGCTCGTACTCCTGGCGTTTCCCACACTTGCCGCGGCGCTGCTGGCTCTGGAGGCCGACAGAAAGTACGGTGCGCACGTGTTCGACGCCGCGAGCGGTGGCGCCCTCCTCTGGCAGCACCTCTTCTGGTTCTTCGGACATCCCGAGGTCTACATCATCGCGGTGCCCTTCTTCGGCATCGTCACGGAAGTCATCCCGGTCTTCAGCAGAAAGCCCGTCTTCGGATACATCGGCCTCGTAGCGGCGACCATCGCCATCTCGGGCCTTTCTGTGACGGTCTGGGCGCATCACATGTTCGTGACAGGTGGCGTGTTGCTGCCCTTCTTCTCCTTCATGTCCTTCCTCATCGCCGTGCCCACCGGAGTGAAGTTCTTCAACTGGATCGGCACCATGTGGAAGGGCTCCCTGTCCTTCGAGACGCCGATGCTCTTCTCCATCGGTTTTCTCATCACCTTCCTCTTCGGCGGCCTGACAGGCGTCCTCCTGGCGTCACCGCCCATCGACTTCCACGTGTCCGACACCTACTTCGTGGTTGCTCACTTTCATTACGTCCTGTTCGGCACCATCGTCTTCGCGATGTTCGCGGGCTTCTACTTCTGGTGGCCCAAGATGACCGGCAAGCTGCTGGACGAACGCCTCGGGAAGATCCACTTCTGGACCCTGCTCGCCGGTTTCCACCTGACCTTCCTCGTCCAGCACTGGCTGGGCGCCGAGGGAATGCCACGCCGCTACGCCGACTACCTGGCCACCGACGGGTTCACAGCGCTCAATACCATCTCCACCATCGGGTCCTTCCTCCTCGGCCTGTCCATGCTGCCGTTTTTCTACAACGTCTGGCTGACCCACCACTACGGCCGGCGGGTGAACCAGGACGATCCCTGGGGCTATGGCCGCTCCCTCGAGTGGGCGACCTCAAGCCCTCCCCCCCGGCACAACTTCCTGACCCTGCCCCGCATCCGCTCGGAATCCCCGGCGTTCGACCTGCACCATCCGGAAATCGCGGTGCTGGACAAGCTCGCCATCGCCGACGCCGCGCCCGGAGAAACCCTCAGGGCTGTCCGTCACAACCTGGAGGGCCGGCAGCCGTCGCACTCCCGTACGTCTTCCGGTGCCACACCGGGCGGCCACTCGTCAAGCGCCTCAGCAGAGCACGAGCCGACCGCGGAGAGGAAGGACACGCGTGAACCACTCGAATGACCACGCCCTGGAGTACTGCTCGACGGCTCAGGCCGGTCTTCCCCGGGCTTCCGGTGGCTGCCCGGCAGTGCTTTCCCACGCGGGACGCTATCGATGAGCGCACAGCGCCGACGGCGACAGTACGAGTACGGAAACAGCGCAGGAGTGGCGCAGATCGAGGGGTACTTGATCTGCCAGGCCGCCCTGCACACGGCGCGACGGGAGGCCGAGATCTTCGCCGACCGCCTGGACTGGCTCACCTCCGCCCAGCGGGCAGAGGTGATACGCCACTACCGGGCGAGGCGTACCGCGATCGCCCACGAGAGCATCGAGGCCACAGCCGCACGGTGCACGGAGTTGCGCGCCGAATACACGGCTCGCTACGAACTGCTGCGGCGGCGTCTGTGGTGTGCGTGTGCCACGGTCACACTCATCCTCGCCGCCGTCCTGATCTCCATCGCCATCGTGTTCCGCCCATGACGCCAACCACCCCGCAAGAGGCAATGAAGAACGTGCTTTCGCAACGACACGACGCCCCCGCGCAGCCGCATGACCGCCGCACGCCGCTCCCCGACCCATGCTGAGCTGGCTCGGGAGGGCGGCGTGCCGTGATCTCGACACCGAACTCTTCTTCCCCGTGGGGCCCGACG
The DNA here is from genome assembly GCF_000721265.1 of Streptomyces sp. NRRL F-5126. Taxonomy (GTDB): domain Bacteria; phylum Actinomycetota; class Actinomycetes; order Streptomycetales; family Streptomycetaceae; genus Streptomyces. The sequence goes on from NZ_JOFZ01000008.1 coordinate 3,218, forward strand.
GCCCCGGCCGGCACCAGGCGGAGAAGGCAAAAGCCGTGTGCAAGACGTGCCCTGTCCGGCGCCAGTGTGCCGACTGGGCTCTCACCACCGCTCAGGAGTACGGAATCTGGGGCGGAATGGAGGCGGAGGAACGGGTCCTGATGCGCCGGAGAGAGAGATCCGCCGCGTCGGAGCGGGTCAGCGTTCAGTCGTGAGCCGGAAGGCCGTCCGCGTCCGGTCGGTCAGCCGCGCACTTGCTCGGCGATCTGCACCAAGTGCCTTCCCGAATGCGTGGGCTGTCGCCCACTCCAAGTCCTCCAGGGTCGCCCTTGGCGAGCCTCGGCCGGCCGATGAACATTCCCGGTGGCGCTGTAGTACACAACGCAGACCCGCGCCGCCAAAGGGAAAGCCCGGAACATGTCCTTGCAGATGGTCACCAGAATTGTGCGCCGATCGTTGTCGAGCCGAGATTCCTTCCGTAGAGCTCACGTAGAGCTGGCAACGACCACGGCGCGGGAGGATAAAACTCGGCGGGACGGACATTCTCATCCATGAATGGAGCGTGGTTGGTGTGGCCTCGGATTTCAAAGGAAAGAAGCTCGTTGTACTCGGAGGGTCCAGCGGCATGGGCCTTACAACCGCGGAAAACGTCGTGGAAAAGGGCGGCAGTGCGGTCATCATCGGCCGCCCCGGCCGTAGGCTCGACGACGCCGTGGCAAGCCTGTCCCGGTCGGGCAGCGCATGGCCGATCGCGGCGGACCTGACGAACTGGGAGCAGGTGGTCGAGGCTCGGAAGCAGCTCACGCAGAACCACTCCGACGCCACCCTCCTCGTCAACGCGGCCGGATTCGTGCTGCCCAAGCCGTTCCTCGATCACGAGGTGGCGGACTACGACGCCTATCACGACCTGAACAGGGCGACGTTCTTCCTGACGCAGACCGTCGTCCGGGGCATGGTCGCCACAGGCCAGGGAGGCGCCATTGTGAATATCGGCGCCATGTGGGCGCACCAGGCGATCGCCGCGACACCGTCGTCCGCGTTCTCGATGGCCAAGGCGGGCCTGCACGCGCTCACGCACAACTTGGCCATGGAACTCGCCGGCGAGAACATCCGGGTCAACGCCGTAGCTCCCGCCATCACCAGGACACATCACTTCGACAAGGTCTTTGCCCCGGACCAGCTGGACGCCGCGCTGGAGGGACTCAGCGGCCTGCATCCGCTCGGCCGGATCGGCACCTCCCAGGACCTCGCCTCCGCGATCACGTTCCTCCTCTCCACGGAATCGAGCTGGACCACCGGCGCCATCCTCAACGTCGACGGCGGCGTCATGGCCGGCCGCAACTAGTGGAGTGACGGCGGGACAGGCCGTGGTCGCCGACTGCGGTAACTCCATTCGCCGGGACAGCCGCAGAGCGGTTGTCCCGGCCGGCGACCCTGTCGTGAGCCCGCACTCACCGCGGGATTCATCAGCCCGTGGTTTTCGCGCGCCTGGGGAGCACCCAGCCCGGGCGCGGGAAGTGGCACGTGTAACCGTTTGGGTAGGTGACGAGGTAGTCCTGGTGCTCCGGCTCGGCCTCCCAGAACGGACCTGCCGGCTCCACCGTGGTCACCGCCTTGCCCGGCCACAGGCCGGACGCGTCGACGTCGGCGATCGTGTCACGGGCGACCTGCTCCTGCTCAGGGCTGAGCGGGAAGATCGCCGAGCGGTAACTCGTGCCCATGTCGTTGCCCTGGCGATTCAGGGTCGACGGATCGTGGATCTGGAAGAAGAAGGCCAGGAGGTCGCGGTAGGTCGTCTGTGCGGGATCGAAGACGACCTCGATGGCTTCGGCGTGGCCGGGGTGCTTGCGGTACGTCGCATGGTCGTTCTCTCCGCCGGTGTACCCGACACGCGTACGTAGAACGCCGGGCTGGTGGCGGATGAGGTCCTCCATACCCCAGAAGCACCCGCCCGCCAGGACGGCCGTCTCGGTGCCGGCTTCCCGTGTGATCTGTCCGGTGTCATGCCTTCCACTGGTCACGATGTGTGCTCCTCTGTCGCGGTGTCGGCTGCGGGGAACAGCGAGAGGTACTCGCCGTAGCCCTGCGTTTCCAGTTCGGAGACGGGGATGAAGCGCAGTGCGGCCGAGTTCATGCAGTACCGCTCCCCTCCGGCGTGGGCGGGGCCGTCATCGAACAGATGCCCGAGATGGCTGTCGGCCCCGGCGGATCGCACCTCGGTGCGGATCATTCCGAATGCTCTGTCGCTCTTCGAGCGGACAGCGTCCGCGGCGATCGGCTTGGTGAAGCTCGGCCAGCCGGTCCCGCTGTCGTACTTGTCGGCCGACGAGAAAAGAGGCTGGCCGGAGACCACATCCACGTAGATGCCATCCTGATGGTTGTTCCAGTACTCGTTTTGGTACGCCGGTTCCGTGGCATCTTTCTGAGTGACACGGAATTGCGTTTCGGTGAGGCGACTCAACGCCTCAGGAGTCTTTTGGTAGTCACGCGACACGATTCCTCCTCCATTGAGACTGCCGGCCGACACCAGCGAAAAACACCGCAGAGCATTTTCTGGATCGCGGACCCGTGAAGCCCTTCGTGGCGGAAACCCCAGGCATGGCCCGTCGGGTAGTGAGCGGTGGACTTGAGCGCGATCAGCTTGCCGAGCCTTCAATCAGGTCTCTATAGTCCAGTTTAGGTCATTGCCCGGTCCCCGACAACACGTCGTGCACCCTTCCGATGGCCTGGATGGCAGGAGAAACGTCCAGCTAGCACCGCTCATCACTCGCTTGTGCGCCCCCGCTGTGTCGGTGTTCACTGGGCGAGGGGAAGGACTCTGTGGACTATTTTGTCCCTTCAGGACGGTCCGGCCGCGCCGTGTCCGGTCGTAAGAAGCACCCCGCGCATGACGCTAAACCCCATCGGCGAGGGCAGGCCATCAACTCAACCGGCGCCGTGCCCTGGGCGGATGCTGGAGAGGAGAGCCCGTCAGCTCCCTTGAGACATACCGCGAGAACATCCCGGATCGGAGGAGCAGCATGCTCATGGCCCATCCCGCAGTCCTGCGCCCATTGGTCAAGGAGTACGAAGCTCTCACCACTTTGCCGTGCGGCCAGAGCAGTGAACAGACCAGACGACGTCTGGAAGACGTGGCCTACACGCTGTGCGTGGCTACCGGAACACTCACCATAGAGGCCGCACTGCGCGCCGCACGTTCCCGTCTGTCCGTCGCCGTACGGCGCGATGACTCCTTCATAGCCCAGGACGACCTCACCTCCGAGGCATCCGGGTCGGCTTCGACCGAACAGCCGACGCGGCCGGGGAGTGTTCAATAGTCCGCTCTGGACGGCGGCGACATCCTCGTTGCGGTCTCAGCCACGGCGCTTGGCAGCCGCCGCCTCCGCAGCCGCACGATCGGAGTAGCCGGGGTGCCGTGGGTCGACCACGTCGGCGTGGGCGTTGGTCCGCGAGAGGTAGTCGACCACAAAGGGGCAGATCGCGGTGATCGTTCCCTCTCGGATGCGGATCTCATCGAGTACCTGCCGCACCAGGGCGCCCCCTACGCCTTGGTGCCGGCGATCGGAGGCGACTTCAGTGTGCTGAAGTGCGTACCGGTTGGGCTTGAGGTGCGTGTAGTAGAGCCAGCCGGTCAGGTCGTCGCCACGGTAGAGCTCAAAGCGGCCTCGGTCAGCGTTGTCGAGCAATCGCTCGCTCGGAGGCATCCGTCCTTCGCTGCTCACAGACACTCCAGCCGTCATCGCGTCGCCTTTCGACAACTAATTGGACTGTAGAGACCAGTATACGTGCACTGCGCACAATCGTGGACTCAAAGAAGGACTGAATGGTCCATTAATCGGGGAGGCTGCCGATAGTCACCGGTTCAGGACGCGCCGTTGAGTGCGACCCACTCGAGGCAGGGTGGAACATATGTCCGCGACATGATGATGCAGCCGGAAGTCAGTCGGTGGACAGGCGCTCGATATGCGCAAGGGCCATGTCGAGCGATGTCGCCATCGGAGTGATGTCACGCTTCGTCTGGGCCAGCAGGTATCCGCCCTGGAGAGCGGCCATGACGCCCGTCGCGAGGTGCTCGATCGATGCCTCGGGCGGCAGGTTCCCGCTGTCCTGGAGGCGTCCCAGCACGCCCGCCAGGAGTCTCTCCCACTCGGCGAACAGTCGCGACAGCGCTTGGCGCCCGAGAGCGTCGTGGTCGGAGACCTCGGCGGCCAGAGAGCCCAGAGCACATCCGTAGGCTCCATGCCGAAGCGCATTGTTCTGGACCAAGGCGTCACGCCAACGCCGCAGACCCCGGATCGTCGAGACATGACCGAGCGCTGTGCGCTCACGCTCGATGATGCGTTCGCCGACGTGGTCGATGACAGCTCGTACGAGCGCGTCCTTGCCGTCGAAGTGGTGGTACAACTGCGACTTGCTCACGCCGCTCGATGCCAACACGTCATCGAGCGTGGTGGCCCCGACCCCTTGCACGTATATCAGGTCGGCCGCCGCGCTGACGATCCGCGCCCGCGTCTTTGCACCACGCGCCGTCAGGCGTCTGCCGTTGTGCGATTCAGCGGTCGTCATCACAACTTCATGTTACTGATCGGACCCGATCCTTCCCAACAGCTCCGAGGCCGGTCCTCGCGAAAAGGGTGCGAGTGCGAGGTCCAGGGCGGCATTGAGCGGCCGTGGATCTTGTTCCATTCCGCTCAGGACACTGCCGCCGTGCAGTGCGGCAAGGATCAGTACAGCGATCTTCTCCGGGTCGACGCCGGCCCTCCGCGGGTCGTCCGGCGCGGACTCGCCGTTACCCGCGGCGTCGGACCGGAGCAACCGGCCGACTGCTTCGCTGAGGAGATCGCGCCACTGGTCGACGAAGTCGGACCGATCGTGGGCGTCACCCGTTTCCCTCAAGGCCAATACGTACGATGATCGCGGGGTCATGAGCTCTTGAACCACCCGGCAGCGCCACGCTGCCAACGCCGCTCGGTCACTGACTGCGGCCAGACAAGCGCGCTCGCGGTTCAGCACTTCCGCGATGTGCGTCTTCATCCACCCCTCCCGACTCGTCGGCGTCATCCCATCTCATCCCGGCACATTCTTGGACCATTTAGTCCATTCTTGTTGACTCCATGATTCCACCCGGCGGCAAGGGGCAACCGTGCCCGAGAACCGCAGACCGCCCTGCTCCTCTCAGCCGCGCACAGCCCCGCTGCACGTCGGGGCGCGTATATCGCCTGCGGCACTCACACGTGCGACGGGAGCAGCGGGACGGCGAGGAGACAGGGGCTCGGGCCGCCCCGCCGGCACTGCGGTCGCGCAGCTGGGTGCCGGTTACCGAGCCTGGTCGGCCGGTCACTGTTCGACAGGGGCCGACGCAAACGTTGAGGCATCCAGGTCGCCCTTCCTCAGACGGAAGACCTGAAGGCGCAGGCCGTAGTACTTTTCGGTCTCCCCCACCCACTCCATCCCGATACGACGAGCGGCACGCGCTCCACGGGTGTTCTTGGGCCGCACAACGGCGAAGACTTCCTCTTCACCGTTGCTGAACGCATAATGCGCCAATGCGTGACCGGCTTCGGCGGCCAGGCCCCTGCCCCAGGCCGACGGGGCCAGCTGGTAACCCAGTTCGAGATCATCGCCCTCGGGCGGGAGCGGAAGGATCTGACCCGAGCCCGCGACACGCCCGCGCCCGGTCTCCTCGATCACCCATTGGCCACTCGGTCGCCCCTCGGGCCCTGGCGGCGTGTCGATCCACCCGGCGATCACCTCGCGCATCCGCTCGACGTCGGTGACACGGCCCATTGCCGGAGCCAGCCATCTCGAGACTTCGGGACTTCCATAGATGTCGAGCGCACCGGCGGCATCACTCAGGCGCCATGGACGCAGCAGCAGCCGCGGCGTCCGGATGGTCGAGCCGACGATGGTGACCTCATGAGTCAACGCTGCTCCTCGGAGGGCGACGAGGCCGCGCCGAACAGCGCGTCCAGCTGTGTGCGATATTAAGCCAACTGGACGAAATCGTCCAGTTGGGTGATCTTCGGAAGCCCATGGAAAGCCGGCGGTCGGCGTTGACCGGTCGATCGCGGCGACTGCCTCAGTGTGGGCCCGTGTACCTACGGACGAACGCGGATGACGGTCTTCCCCCTGACGTGCGCGGTCGGGTTGAGGGCGGCCACGGCGTCGTCGAGAGGTACGACGGTGCCGATATTGGTCCGCAACCGGCCGCTTCGCACCCGCTGGACGATCTCCGCCAGTTGCCTGCGATCGGACTCGACAACAAAGTCGATCGCCAGGCCACCGACGGGCCGGGCCTCCACCGGCCCGGCGATGGACACCAGGATCCCGCCCTCCTTGACGAGGCCGGCCGACCGCCGACCGATGTCCCCCCCGAACACGTCGAAGACCAGGTCCACTCCCCCGACGTCCTCCAACGCGTCGCTCTCCAGGTCGACGAATTCCTGTGCCCCGAAATCAAGAGCCGTCCGACGGCTGCCGGCCCGCCCCGTACCGATGACATAGGCCCCGGCCTCCGAGGCGAGCTGGGTCACCATCGAACCCACTCCGCCGGCCGATCCATGCACGAGAACACTCTGACCCGCCTGAAGACGACCGTGCTCGAACAACCCCTGCCACGCGGTCAGACCCGAGATCGGCAGGCTCGCACCCACGGAGAAATCGACATCGCCCGGCAGCGGCGCGAGATTGCGCGCCTCGACGGCCGTGTACTCCGCCAGGGTGCCGTCGCGCGTCCAGTCCGTGAGGCCGAAGACCCGCTGCCCCACCGACAGTCCCGCCGTGCCATAACCGAGGGCAGTCACCACCCCGGCCAGCTCATGCCCGGGCACCGACGGCGTCCGGTCGCGGTCCAGGCGGTCGGTCCATGACGACGGCCACGAGAGTTCGTCCGGGGTGAACCCCGACGCATGAACCTGGACAAGGACGTCATTGCCGGCGGGGGTCGGTTCGGGACGCTCTGTCAGCGTCATCCCAGCCGTTCCCGCAGCCTGATCCGTCACCACAACCGCTTTCATCATGCACCTTTCCCTGTACACTCTTCGGCCGCACAGCCCTTCCCGGCAGGCGCGTGCTTAGTGGCGCCGAACGACAGTTTCTTACCACGCAGAGCAGACTTATCTGCTCTGGACTCGCAGCTTCTCCCGTACCTCAAACAGTGGGTACCACGTGAGATTTGACGTGGGCGATGGCCATGTCAACGGCGATCCTCATGGGCCCCACGTCCTGGGCCGTACGTGCGAGGAGGTAGCCGCCTTGAAGTGCTGCCATGAGGCAGGTCGCAAGCCTTTGAGTATCCGTGTCGGCCCGCAGAACCCCTGAGTCCCTCATGCGTACGAGACCGGCCTCAAGCAGCCCTTCCCAAGTCTCGAAATACCCGGCAATCTCCATACGCGCTTCTTCGTGGCGATCGACCAGCTCACTCGCGAGGGAGCCGAGCTGACAACCGTACGCACCGTTTTGCAGCGCATTGCGCTCGATCAGCGCGTCCCGCCAGCGCTCCAGCCCACGCAGAGAACCAAGCCGCTGCAGCAGCTGATGCTCGCGTTCGAGCACCTCTACTGCCTGCGACGCGAGAACGTCACGCACGAGTGCGTCCTTGTCCGGGTAGTGGCGGTAGAGCTGCGACTTGCTGGTTCCGCTGGCCGCCCTGACATCGTCGAGGGTTGTGAGAGACACGCCTTTCACCCGCATCGTGTCGACGGCTGCTCTCAGAATGCGCTCACGAGTCGCCCTCCCGCGGTCCGTCAACCGGGAGTCGTTCCTGTCGCATGCGGGTTCGGCCACATCGGTCAGATTACCGGGGTGGGCGACGGCAAGAGCCGGCATCGGACGGAGCGCCCCTTCCGGGCTTTTCCATGGCAGCTGCAGACAGATCAGCTGGTGCTGTCGCCCCAGTTCAGCAGCGACCTCGCCCGTGTGAACAGGAGGCGGCGGCGCCGCGACGATGGCCGTGGATTCGCCCTCCAGGCGGAGAACCCGACGGGCCCAACTCGCCTCAGCTGTGGCGCGGCTCGGCTTGGACGGGGTGTCGGCAAGCGTCACTCGCCCACTACGGTGTGCATCGCACCAGGCACAGAAGCCGAAACTTTATTGGACTATCGAGTCCCATTTCAATAGTCAGGTGTGCCCCCCGTGGTGCAGCCGAGAAGAGCCGCGCCGCCAGGACCGGCACAACCACCGTTCGACCCGGAAGGTCGGGAGCCACCAGACGAGCCGCACGACATCCCCATGGGGCATCCGCGGGAGGCTTGGGCGGTCGCAGGCGCCTCATTTACAGTGGACTATATAGTCCCTAAAAAGGGGATCGGCGAGGTACCCTGTCCCAGAGGGCCCGGTGGAGCCGGCGATGCGCTCACTTCCGCGGAACGGGAAAAACGGTGCAGTCAGACGTTCAGTTCTCCGTACTTGGTCCGTTGCGGCTGCAGAGGAACGGAACGGACACCGGCGTCGGTCAGCCGCGGCAGTGCGCAGTGCTCACCTCCCTCCTGCTCAGGCCGGGAGGCCCCGTGAGCCTCGCCACCCTGGTGGAGGACGTATGGGGCGTGGATGCCCCGGCGTCGGCCGTAGGGTCGGTGCGCACCTACATCTACCGCCTCAGACAGGTGCTGGGCGGATGCGGCGACAGCTCCTTGCGGCTCATCGACGGCGGCTACTCGCTTGGCCTCAAGCACGACGCTCTGGACCTCAACCGGTTCAAGCAGGCGATGTCCAAGGGTCGCGAAGCCCGGGCGGAGCGCGACCTCACGTCCGCGGAGACGTTGCTGTCCGAGGCATTGGGGATGTGGAGGGGGATCGGCCTGGCCGGGGTCCCGGGGCCTTTTGCGGACGCCCAACGAGGCATCCTCGACGAGCTGCGCCTGGCATGCGTGGAAGAGCAGCTGGCCTGCCAGGTGGAGCAGGGGAATTATGCCGAGGCCGCTGCCGAGCTCTCGGCGCTCCTGGTGGAGCATCCGCTTCGAGAGCGTCTCTCCGAGCTGTTGATGACCGCGTTGTACGGGGCCGGGCGGCAGTCCGAGGCGTTGACCCTGTATCACACGACCACCCACATGCTCCGCCAGCGTCTCGGGATCAGCCCCTCACCGCCCCTGCGGAAGGTCCACGAGGCGATCCTCTCCGGACAGCTTGTGCTCCCACGGGCTGCCGGACGCGACGCCAAGGGGCAAGAGCCCGAGCGGCCGAAGCAATCGGCCGCGCCGACACAGCTGCCGGCCGCCCTGCCCCGGTTGGTGGGCCGGGAACAGGAGCACTCCCGGGTCGAACGCCTGGTCTCGGAGGCCGCGACCTCCTCTTCCGTCGCCATCTGCGTGATCGGCGGGATGGCCGGCGTCGGGAAGACGGCCTTCGCCACCTCTGCTGCCCACCGCCTTGCGCACCACTTCCCCGACGGGCAGCTCTTCGCGGACTTGGGGGGTGCGAGTTCCTACGGCGTGCCAAGAGACCCCGCGGACTTGCTCGCGGACCTCCTCCAGTCCTTCGGTGTCCGGGCGAATGACATCCCTCGGACCCGGCGGGCCCGGGGGCTCATTTTCCGTGGGCTGCTGGCCCACCGGCGGATGCTGATCGTGCTTGATGACGCTCATGACACTGACCAGCTCAGAGAGCTGATCCCCGGCACCCCCGGATCCATGGCGCTCGTCACCAGTCGCCTTCAGCTGCACGGTTTCGTCGCCGCCTACCAGGCGACACCGCTGACGCTGCTGCCCCTCGGCCAGGCCGATGCACACAGCTTCCTGGCGCATCGTCTCGGCGCATCCAGGACCGCTGCCGAACCCACAGCCGTCGACCGCATCATCCAGCTGGCAGGGCACTTGCCCCTGGCCCTCGCGAACGTGGCCGCCCGAGCGGCATTTCGACCTCAACTACGCCTGGAAGCCTTGGCTGCCGAGTACACGTCTGCGGGATCGAGTGTGCTCGACGCCTTCAGCGGTGATGAGGATCCGTCCCTGGACGTTCGGGCCTCGATCATGCGGTCGTACCTCACCCTGGACAGAGAGCCTGCTCGACTCTTTCGCACGCTGAGCACACTCGGCACCCTCGCCTTCGCGGCATCGCAGATCGCGGACATGATCAGGCAAAACGAGCAGCAGGTTCGCAGGGCTCTCGCACACCTGGTCCGCGCGCACCTTGTCTCCGAAGTGGGCCCCGGCAGATACCACTGGAACAGCCTCGTGGCCGCATTCGCGGCAGAGCAGGCGGACATCGCTTCCTGACGCAACCTGAAGGCGCCCTGTCCCGCCGAACCGGACGCCGTCCCGCGGGACGCCGGCGGCTGCCTTCGCCGACAGGTCGGTCCCAAAACCACTGGAAACGGGCATCAGCCGCTGGTCTTCACCGCGCTCATGAGCGGCGTTCCCCTTGAAACGCTCGTCAACGAACTGGAAACGAACCGAAATGCGCTTTACAAGACCATGTCCGACGCCCGCGGAAGACTTCGCGCGCCGAGCCCGAGGTCTCGGCTCCCTTTCCACCCATCGGAGGCAGAGATGAATCCGACGCATCGGCTTGCCACGTGGTTGCGCCGCCTGGATCCTGCCCTGGCTGCTACCCGGCGCGCGGCGCGGACGGCAGTAGTCATGCCCGCGATCTTCGCACTGTGTACGGAAGTCCTCCATACGCCGGTTGCTGGGACCTATGCGGCGTTCGCGGCGTTCTCCATGCTGCTGCTCGTCGAGTTCACCGGTCCCTGGGCTCAGCGGATGCGGGCGCATGTCGTGCTCGGCGTTGTATGGGTGGTCCTGGTTTCGCTGGGCAGCCTCGCCGGCCGCGAAATCTGGATCGGGGCGGCAGCGACGGTGCTTGTGGCCTTTCTCGTGCTCTTCTCGGGCGTGATCAGCTCGGTTCTGGCCGGTGCCACGACGTCACTGCTCCTTGCCTTCGTTCTGCCGGTGGCGACCCGTGCGCCGCTGGAGCAGTTGCCCCAGCAGTTGATGGGGGTCGTGTTCGCCGCGAGTGCGTCCACGCTCGCGGTCCGGTGGCTGTGGCCCAGGTCGCAGGACGATCCACTCAGCGCACCGGCAGCACAGGTCTGCCGAGCAGCGGCCGCTCAACTGGCGGTCGAGGCGGACTACTTCGCCGGTCGATCCGGCGCTGCGGCATTTCGGCAGTGCCGTTCTTGTGCCCGGGAGACCGAAGCGAGTGCACGCAGACTCCAACGGGCGTTCACTGCCACCCCGTACCGGCCCACGGGGTTGTCGACCGAATCTCGGACTCTGGTCCGCCTGGTCGATGAGCTGACATGGCTGAGTGCGGTTCTTGCAGAGGCCGCTCCTGGAGCGGAATACGGGCCGTTGGGCACTGCGGAGTCATCGGAGGTGCGCAGGACCGCCGCAAGTGTTCTCGACATGTGCGCGCAGTTGCTCGATGATCCAGACAACTCGCCGGAGAAGCTCCTCGCCGGCGCGGCGGCGCTTCGCGCGGCCTTGACCACGCTTGAAGACGGAGCCGTCGCCGGTGTGCCGAGTGGTGGTGCCGCGGAGTACGGCAGGCATAGCATCGACACCTTTGTCGACAGCCTCGACGTGTCTTTTCGTGCCGAGGAGATCGCTTTCGTGGTTCTGCAGATCGCGCAGAATGTCGGCACCGCCCGTACTGCCCGCCGGCGAAGCTGGTGGGATCACCTTCTCGGACGTGTGCCGGGGGCGCCTTCGGGGCCCTTGACCAGCGCCATGGACCGAGCGGGAGCCCATGTGGAACCGCACTCGGTGTGGCTGCACAACAGCATCCGCGGTGCCATCGGTCTGGGGGCCGGGGTCGTGGTCGCGGACTTCACCGGCGTTCAGCACGCTTTCTGGGTGCTGCTCGGCATCTTGTCGGTTCTCCGTTCCAACGCCCTCAATACCGGCCAGAACGCCTTCCGCGCTCTTGGGGGCACCTTGGCCGGATCGATCGTAGGCTTCGTCCTTCTTCAGGCCATAGGCCACAACGCACCGCTTTTGTGGACATTGCTCCCGATCGCCGTCATGCTCGCGGGCATTGTCCCTGCCGCGGTTTCGTTCGCCGCGGGACAGGCTGCCTTCACCCTTACACTGGCGATCTTGTTCAACGTCGCTCAGCCGGCCGGCGCTTCAGTCCTCCTCTTCCGCATCGAGGACATCGCACTCGGTTGCGTGGTGAGTCTGGTTGTCGGCTTCTTCTTCTGGCCTCGGGGCGCCTCTGGGGCAGTCCGTAAGGCTCTGGCCGAAGCGTATTCCGGTAGCGCGCGGTATCTGCTCGCGGCCGTCGACTACGCGGTGTCCTGCTGCGTGAATGGCTCTGCCGGGATCCAAGCGCCGCAGGAGAGCCGGCAAGCGGCAGCGGCAGCGCGGCGCCTGGACGACGCTTTTCGGACCTACTTGGCGGAGCGCGGAGGCAAGACTGTTCCCCTGTGCCAGATGTCGACCCTGGTCGCCGGTGTGGCCGGCCTTCGGCTGGCCGGTGATGCCGTTCTGGAACTGTGGCGGCGATCCACGGACCGGGCGTCGCTCAACGATCGCGCGGCCGCGCAACGAGAGCTGATCATCATGGCGGAGCGGATTCTGCGATGGTACGAGACCCTGGCAGACGGCCTCGTGAACGACGGGTCGGCGCCCGAGCCGCTTGACTCCGATTCGGGAAACATCTCCCGGTTGATCGAGGCGGTCGGCCGCGACCTGCGTGCGGCAGATGGGCAGGCCACGAAAACCGGCGTGCGCGTCATCTGGACGGGCAACCACTTGGACGCGGCACGCAGGCTTCAGATCCCGATCGCCGCGGCAACCGGCGACGCCTCCGGGCAAGGTTCCGTGGGATCGCTTTGAGAGGAACTCTCAGTGGTTGCCCCCGATCCGGGAAAGCGGGCTGAGGTCCGGGGCCCTCAGTCGCCTTCGCGCAGGTCCTTCACCACGCGGAAGCGTTCGAGCACGACCTTCGTCGCGTCGTCCACGGTGAAGTCCTGGCCGAGTTCGGCGCGCATCTCGGGCCCGTGCCAGAACGTCTCGTGGCCGGCGCGCCACTCGGCCACCGTCGTGTGTCCCTCGCCCTCGTCGACGGCGTGCGCGAGGTCGACGTCCGCGAGCGGCACGACGCGGACGCCGGTCGTCTCGATCACGGCGACGGCGCGGCCGTCCGAGTCGATCACCGTCGAGCGCGTCCCCGCGCGCGGCAGGTCATCGCCGCACTGCTCGTAGTCGGCGACGAGCCCGGTCGTGGACGTCTTGGAGCCGTCGAGCACCGCCGCCACCAGCCGGTCGCGCAGCGGTCCCGGGAACGCGAACTCGGTGACGGGCAGGGCTGCGGCGACGTCGTGGCCGGGGGCGTCGTCCTTCGTCATGCGGCGACCCTACCGGCGGGGCGAACGCGGAGGGGCCGGGCGGGACACCCGTCCCGGCCGGCCCCTCCAGCGGTGCACGTGCCTACTTGCCCTGCGGCCCCCGCAGCGAGATGTGCAGCTCGCGCAGGCGCGACTCGGTCAGCTCGCTCGGCGCGCCCATCAGCAGGTCCTGCGCGTTCTGGCTGAGCGGGAACGCGATCGTCTCGCGGATGTTGGGCTCGTCGGCCAGCAGCATCACGATGCGGTCGATGCCCGGGGCGATGCCACCGTGCGGCGGGGCGCCGAAGCGGAGGGCGCGCAGCATGCCGGCGAAGTCGCGCTCGACGTCGTCGCGCTCGTAGCCGGCGATCTCGAACGCCTTGATCATGATCTCGGGCTCGTGGTTCCTGATCGCGCCGGACGACAGCTCGACGCCGTTGCAGACGATGTCGTACTGCCAGGCGAGGACATCGAGCGGGTCCTTGGACTCCAGCGCTTCGAGGCCGCCCTGCGGCATGGAGAACGGGTTGTGCGAGAAGTCGACGCGGCCGGTCTCCTCGTCCTTCTCGTACATCGGGAAGTCGACGACCCAGCAGAACCGGAAGACGCCCTCCTCGAAGTGGCCGGCGCGCTTCGCGGCCTCGACGCGGACCGCGCCCATGATCTTCGAGACCTCGTCGTAGCCGCCGGCGCCGAAGAACACCGCGTGCCCGGGCGCCAGGCCGAGGCGCTGGTTGAGGACCTTGACGTTCTCCTCGGTGAGGAACTTCGCGATGGGGCCGCTGAGCGTGCCGTCGTCGCCGACGCGCACCCACGCGAGGCCCTGGGCGCCCTGCGAGACGGCGTACTCGCCGAGCTGGTCGAAGAACTTGCGCGGCTGACCCGCCGTGTCGGGCACCGGCAGCGCGCGTACGTGCTTGCCGGCGAACGCCTTGAAGCCGGAGTCCGCGAAGACGTCCGAGATGTCGTGCAGTTCGAGCTGGGCGCGCAGGTCGGGCTTGTCGTTGCCGTACTTGAGCATCGACTCGCGGAAGGGGATGCGCGGGAACGGCGAGGTGACCTCGCGGCCGCCGCCGAACTCGGTGAACAGCTCGGTCATCAGCTTCTCGACCGGGCCGAACACGTCCTCCTGCTCGACGAAACTCATCTCGACGTCGAGCTGGTAGAACTCGCCGGGCGAGCGGTCGGCGCGCGCGTCCTCGTCGCGGAAGCAGGGCGCGATCTGGAAGTACCGGTCGAAGCCGGAGATCATCAGCAGCTGCTTGAACTGCTGCGGGGCCTGCGGCAGCGCGTAGAACTTGCCGGGGTTGAGCCGGGAGGGGACGACGAAGTCGCGGGCGCCCTCGGGGGAGGTCGCCGTGAGGATCGGCGTGGCCATCTCGTTGAAGCCGAGGGCCGTCATCTTCTGCCGGATCGCGCCGATGACCGCGGTGCGCAGCATGATGTTGCGGTGCATGCGCTCGCGCCGCAGGTCGAGGAAGCGGTATTCGAGGCGGCGCTCCTCGCCGACGCCGTCGTCGGCGTTGATCGTGAAGGGCAGCGCGCCGGCCGCGCCGAGCACCTCGACCTCGGAGACCTCGATCTCGATCTCGCCGGTCGGCAGCTCGGGGTTGACGTTGTCGGCGCCGCGCGCTGAGACCGTGCCGTCGATGCGTACGACGGTCTCCTTGGTGAGGTGCGACAGCGCCTCGACGGCGGCCGTGCCGGGCCTGGCCACCAGCTGCACGAGGCCGTAGTGGTCGCGCAGATCGATGAAGAGGATGCCGCCCAGGTCTCGGCGATTGTGCAGCCAGCCGCTCAGCCGGACGTCGGTGCCGACGTCAGAGGCGCGGAGCTCGCCGCAGGTGTGGGACCTGTAACGGTGCATCGTCGTTCATCCAGTCCTGGCGTGGTGGGAGTGCGAACCGCAACTCTATCGCCCGCCGCGCGCCGGGCTCGACGCCGTTTCCCCGCGGGCGCGGGGCCCTCGGTGGCAAAGACTGGCGATATGTCCATACAGTGGAAAAATGCGCACCGAGGACGTTCTGTCGGCGATCGCGACGGGCCTGTGGCGCTGGGACACGGCATCGCGCACGATCTCGCTCGACGGCGAGGCGGCCCGGATGCTGGGGCTCCCCGCCAGGCCCGTCGACGTGAGCCTGCCCGAGGCCAGGGCGAGGGTGCACCCCGTCGACTGGCACGAGCTGACGGGCGTACTCGGCTTCGCGGTGTCGGAGGGCACGCTCGCCGAGGTGCGGGTGCGGATCGTGGACGACACGGGGGCCGTGCTGCGTACGGTGCGGTCGCGTACGAAGCCGGTGCCGAGGGAGGCGGACGCACCCTGGGAGGGCTTCCAGGGGGAGGAGGGCCTGGGCGGGCCCGGCGGGCTGCTCGGCCGCCTCGGCGCGGTCCGCGAGCTGGTCGGCACGATGCAGGAGGTCGCGGAGCCCACACCGGGTGCGCTGGTGGACGGCACGCCCGTGACCGGCGACTGGCGCCGCTCGCGCGAGGCGTTCCTGCTGGACGCGGGCAGGGCGCTCGCGGAGGCGCGCTCCACGCAGGAGGTGCTGCGCGTCACGGCGTCGCTGTCCATGCCGGGCTTCTCGCCCGACGGCCTCGCCGTGTTCACCACGGTCGGGGAGCGGATCAAGCTCATCGGGCTCTACGGCAAGATGCGCACCGCCGACAGCGCGTACGAGGACCATCTCAACATCTCGGCGGACTACGCGGCGGCGGAGGTGATGCGCACGGGCCGCGCCGTCTACCTGTCGTCCCCCGAGGAGTACGAGCGCCGCTACCCCAAGGTGTGGCCGTTCGTGCGGCCGATGGAGCGCTGCTCGTGGGCGTACCTGCCGCTCGTCGTGGCGGGGCGCACGCTCGGCACCTGGATGGCGACGTTCAAGCACCGGGTGGCGTTCTCGCCGGACGAGCGGTCGGTGCTGACGACCGTCGCGCGGATGCTCGCGCAGGCGCTCGCGCGCACGGAGGTCGTGGAGACGGAGCGCGCGATCTCCCAGGGGCTGCAGCGGGCGATGATGCCCAGGCTGGCGCCCGACCTGCCCGGCATGTCGGTGGCGGCGCG
Organism: Streptomyces sp. NRRL F-5126; assembly: GCF_000721265.1. Classification (GTDB taxonomy): domain Bacteria; phylum Actinomycetota; class Actinomycetes; order Streptomycetales; family Streptomycetaceae; genus Streptomyces. The sequence goes on from NZ_JOFZ01000008.1 coordinate 19,525, forward strand.
CTACGTGCCGACGGGCGGCGGCCTGGAGATCGGCGGTGACTGGTACGACATGATCCCGCTGCCGGGAGCGGCCGCCGAGGGGCGGTTCGCGCTGGTCATCGGGGACGTGCAGGGGCACGACCTGAAGTCGGCGAGCCTGATGGGGCAGCTGCGGATCGCGCTGCGCGCGTACGCCTCGGAGGGCCACAGACCGGACGCCGTGCTCTCGCGCGCCTCGCGGTTCCTGGCCGGGCTGCAGCAGCACCCGATCGTGGGCAGCGACGGGCTGCCGTACGAGGAGGAGGAAGAGGCCGGGCCGCGCTACGCGACGTGCCTCTACCTGGAGGTCGACCCGGTCACCGGCACGCTCGACATAGCACGCGCGGGCCACCCCGACCCGGTGATCAGGATGACCGACGGCACGGCGTTCATCCGGGGCACGGAGGGCGGCCTGCCGCTGGGCGTCGAGGCGGATTCGAACTACCCGATCACGCGTCTCGTGCTGGGCCACGGCGAGCTGATCATGCTGTGCACGGACGGCCTGATCGAGACGGGCGGGCACGACATGTTCACCGGCTGGGACAGGCTGCGGCCGATCATCGAGAGCCACTCGGACAGCGCGTCGGGCAAGGAGTCCCTGGAGAAGCTGGGGGACGCGCTGATCCAGTCCGTGCACGGCCCCAGCTCGCACTGGACGACGGGCCCGCTCGCCGAGCGCCGCGAGGACGACATCGCGCTGGTGCTGCTCTCCCGCGACCCCTCGCCTGCCTCGCGCGGCTTCCTCGCGCCGCGGCGGGCGACGCTGACGGTCGCGCAGGCCGCGCCGGAGCGCATCGCGGAGGCACGGCACCAGCTGAGGGACCTGATGCACGACTGGCCGGACGGCGACCAGGTCGACTCCGCGGTGCTGATGGTCTCGGAGATGGTCACGAACGTCCTGGTGCACACGGACGGCGACGCGCTCGTCTCGGCTCAGACGGCGGGGGAGGCGTGCGGCAGGAAGCTGCGGGTGGAGGTCGCGGACATCAGCGACGAGCTGCCGCACCGGCGCAGGCCGGGCGAGCTCGCGTCGAGCGGGCGCGGCCTGCTGCTGATGGAGGTGCTCGCGGACGAGTGGGGCGTGGACCCGCGGGGCGACGGCAAGATGATCTGGTTCGAGCTCAAGGAGCACGCGGACGGCTCCGCCCCGGCGGAACCGTCCCGCACGCTCTGACGCCCGCGCCCGGACCCCTGGACGCCGCCCGCGCGGGCTGGCCCCGGAGGAGCCGCGGTCATGCGACCCCGGCCGCCATCTCGCTGACGTCGAGCGCGCCCGTGTCGGCGACCGACGCGTCGAAGAGCGCCAGCGCCGCCAGGGTGAGTGCGCAGTGGACGCCGCCGCCGGCGAGCGTGGCGCCGAGGCCGTCGAAGGGGAACCACTGCGGCGGGGCGTGCGACTCCAGGGGCTCGGGGGTGCCCTCGACGGCCTGGTCGGGGTCGACCTCGGCGACGAGCACGCCGACCGTGTCGTCGATCATCCCGGTGTCCGCGTGGATGGTGCCGAGGCGGCGCAGCGCGGTGGCCCGCAGGCCCGTCTCCTCGCGCAACTCCCGTGCGGCGGCGGCCTCGAAGGGCTCGCCCTCCAGGCACATGCCGCGGGGGAACTCCAGGGAGACCTCGCCCACGGCGTAGCGGTAGACGGGCATCAGGGCGACCAGCGGCCCGTGCCGCGGGACGACCACGACGCCGCTCTGGGCCGGGCTCCAGCGCAGCTGGCGGCCGGTGGCGCCCGCAGCGGAGCTGACCTCGTCGTTGAACAGGCGGCCGAAGTCGTTGCCGAAGACGCGGACTTCGCGCCGTCGCACGATGGGGTGGGGTTGGTCGGTTCTCACGCCGGTGTTCATGGTGTTCCTGCTCTCGTCGGGTGACGTGTCGGGCTGGGTCCCTAGAGCGGTGGCTGCCAGGCGGGGCCGGGGCCGCCGGTCCAGCTCTCGGGCGGCAGGTGCGTGCCGCCGCGCGGCCAGCGCACGGCGCTCGTCCCCGGCGGCGCGCCCGCGTCCGCCGCGTTCCCGGCGGTGGCGGCGGCCGCGCGCGCCGCGAGCAGCACGGCCATCACCCCCGCCAGCTCCTCGGGGCTCGCCTCGCCGCGTTCGACGCGCACGAGGGGCTCGGCCACGGCGCTCACTGGGGCTGGTTCCCGTGCTTGCGGCTCGGCAGCGGCGCGTGCTTCGTGCGCAGCATCTCCAGTGCGCCGATGAGCCGCGCGCGGGTGTCGGCCGGGTCGATGACGTCGTCCACGAGGCCGCGCTCGGCGGCGTAGTAGGGGTGCATCAGCTCGTCGCGGTAGGACTCGATGAGCTCGGCGCGGGTCCGCTCCGGGTCGGGTGACGCGGCGATCTGGCGGCGGAAGACGACGTTGGCCGCGCCCTCGGCGCCCATCACGGCGATCTCGTTGGTGGGCCAGGCCAGGGAGACGTCCGCGCCGATCGAGCGGGAGTCCATCACGATGTACGCGCCGCCGTACGCCTTGCGCAGGATGACCTGGACGCGCGGGACGGTCGCGTTGCAGTACGCGTACAGCAGCTTGGCGCCGTGCCTGATCACGCCGCCGTGCTCCTGGTCGACGCCGGGCAGGAAGCCGGGCACGTCCACCAGCGTGACGAGCGGGATGTTGAAGGCGTCGCACATCTGCACGAACCGTGCGGCCTTCTCCGATGCCTGGATGTCGAGGACGCCGGCGAGGCTGGCGGGCTGGTTGGCGACCACGCCCACGACCTGGCCGCCGAGCCGTGTCAGGGCGCACAGCACGTTGGGTGCCCACCGCTCGTGCACCTCGAACCAGTCGCCGTCGTCGGCGATCGCCGTCAGGACGGCCCGCATGTCGTAGGCGCGGCCCGGGTCGGCCGGCACCAGGTCGTACAGCTCCTCGGTGCGCCGGTCGACGGGGTCGGCCGTGGGCTCGGCGGGCGGCACCTCGCGGTTGTTGGAGGGCAGCAGCGACAGCAGGTGCCGCACGTCCTCGAAGCACTCGGCCTCGTCCTGGTGGGCGAACGCGGCGACGCCCGTCAGCTGCGCGTGCACGTCGGCGCCGCCCAGGCCGTTCTGGGTGATCTCCTCGCCGGTGACCGCCTTCACGACGTCGGGCCCCGTGATGAACATCTGGGACGTGTCACGGACCATGAACACGAAGTCGGTGAGGGCGGGCGAGTACGCCGCGCCGCCGGCGCACGGCCCGAGCATCACGCTGATCTGCGGGATCACCCCCGAACTGCGCACATTGCGCTGGAAGATGCCGCCGTAGCCGGCGAGGGCGGTGACGCCCTCCTGGATGCGGGCTCCGGCGCCGTCGCACAGTCCGACGATCGGCGCGCCGGTCGATTCGGCCAGGTCCATGACCTTGTGGATCTTCTGGGCGTGCGCCTCGCCGAGCGCGCCGCCGAAGACGCGGAAGTCGTGCGCGTAGGCGAACACGCGGCGGCCGTCGACGAGCCCCCAGCCCGTGATCACGCCGTCGGTGTGCGGGCGGCGGTCCTCAAGGCCGAAGCCGGTGGCACGGTGCCTCCGCAAGCCCTCGATCTCGGTGAACGTCCCCTCGTCGAAAAGGAGTTCAAGGCGCTCGCGCGCCGTCAGCTTGCCCTTCGCGTGCTGCGCTTCGGTCGCCTTCGCGTTGGGGCCGCGCAGCACCTGCTCGCGCAGCGCCGCCAGTTCGGCGACGCGCTCCGCGGTGGACGGCGGCCCGGGCGGCTCCGTCACGGCCGCCGCAAGCACCGCCTCGTCGGGGATCAGTGTGCGTTCTTCCTCGATGACGGTCATCCGTGTCCTCCTGGCAGGGGGCTTGCCACGCGGTCGGCGGCCGCGCGTATCTCGTCGAGCAGTTCGGCCTGGCGCACGGCAAGGGCCTCGGTGCGCGCGTCCACAGGGCCGCCGCGTGCGGCGCGCACGAACGCCCGCACCGTCGCGGCGACCTGGTCGTCGGCGCCGAGCACCACCTCGCGCTGCCCGCCGGGGCCGGTGAGAGACAGCCTCGGCCTGTGGCCGGCGGGCGGGGTGAAGGCGGGCTCGACCACGAGGTGTCCCGCGCTGCCCCAGATCTCGTAGCGGGAGCGGTAGGCGTGCTCCATGCCGAAGGCGAGGTGCGCGGTGACGCCGCCGGGGCCGCGCAGCAGTGCGGCGCCCGAGGTGTCCACCGTGCGGCCCTCCGAGCTGTCGAGCACCGCGCCCGCCACCGTGAGCCCGGGGCCGAGGAGTTCGAGGGCTGCGCGCACCGGGTAGTAGCCGACGTCGAGGAGCGCGCCGCCGCCGAGGTCCGCCCGGTAGCGGATGTCGCCGTCGGGTCTCGGCGGCACGGCGAACGCGGCGCTGAACACGCGCGGTTCGCCGATCGCGCCGTCCGCCACGAGCTGCCGTGCGACGGCGTGCTGCGGGTGGTGCACGAACAGCACGTTCTCCAGCAGCGCGAGTCCGCGGACGCGCGCCAGCGACACCAGGGCCGACGTGGTGGTGGCGTCGGTCGTCAGCGGCTTCTCGGACAGTACGTGCTTGCCCGCGATCAGCGCGCGCCGCACCCACTCGGCGTGCAGGGCGGCGGGCAGCGGCACGTAGACGGCGTCCACGTCGCCGGCGGCGAGCACCTCGTCGTAGCCGGTGACGGGGCGGCCGCCGAAGCGGTGCGCGAGGTCGCAGGCCCGCGTGGCGTCCCGGCTCGCCACTGCGACCAGCTCGACGTCGGGGTCGGCGGCGAGGGCGGGCAGCATGCGGCGCCTGGCGATGTCCGCGCCGCCCAGGACCCCGACGCGCAGGGCGCCCGTCATCTCGCCTCCTGGCCCATCGCGTTGAGGCAGGTCAGCAGCGTGCGGGCCTGGACGTTGACGTAGTGCCCGTGCCTGATCAGGTCGCCGAGCTGGCTCACGGTCACCCAGCGGTAGCCGGGCGGCACGTCGAGCGGCACGTCGTCGCCCGCCTCAAGGACGACGTAGCGGTTCTCCGCGTTCAGGAACCGGCCGCCCTCCTCCGCGTGGATGGCCTCGTAGCGGATGGCTCCGCGGGGCGCCGCGAGCACGTAGTCGAGGAACGGGGGACGCTCGCCCGGGCCGAAGTCCTGGTAGTTCTCCGGCGCGTACTGGACGGTCGGCGCGAGTTCGAGTGTGTCGAGGAAGCCGCCCTCCACCTTGGCGTGCACCAGCACGTGCAGCACGCCGTCGACCTGGCGGGTCAGGAAGGCCGCCACACCGCGCGTGCGGGGCGCGATGAGCGGCTGCGTCCAGCTGCCGACCTCGCGGTTGCCCGCCTGCACGCGCACGGCGACGACGTCGAAGAACCTGCCGAGTTCGTGGTGGATGTCGTGCTCGGTGCGCACCCAGTGCGGCAAATCCGCGAGCGGGACGCGCTCGGCGCGCACGTCGTAGCCCGACCGCTGGGCCGTGAACCACGACAGCACCTCGACGTCCGTGTGCAGCGCGCCGGCCAGCGGGTTGCGCGACCTGGCGAGCGAGACCGAGAACCCGTCGCCGTCGCCGCCCCCGGCCGTGCCCAGCAGGCCGTAGGGCTGTTCGGCTCCCCCGGTGGGCACGCAGGCGAGCACCGTGCGGGAGTCCATGTTGACGACGTTGTCCCGGTGCAGCAGGTCCGCGAGCTGGCCGAGCGTCAGCCAGCAGAAGTCGTCCTCAAGGGGCACGTCGTCGACCGCTTCGACGATCATGTTGCGGTTGCTCTTGTGGTAGAACCACGAGCCGTGCTCGGACTGCAGCACGTCGGCGAGCACGCGCCCGCGCGCCGCGCCGTTGAAGTACTCGATGTACTTCACGTCGGCGCCCTTGTGGACCTTCGTGTAGTTGCTGCGGGTCGCCTGCACGGTCGGCGAGAGCTGGAGCAGGTTGGGGTTGCCCGGCTCCATCTTGGCCTGCATCAGGAAGTGCAGGACGCCGCCGAACTCCTTGACGAGTATGCCGAGTATGCCGACCTCAGGCTGCTTGATGATGGGCTGGTACCACTCGCGGTGCGGGCCCTCGTCGGTGGTCACGTGCAGCCCCTCGACGCTGAAGAAGCGCCCGCTGCGGTGCACCAGGTTGCCGGTGTCGCGCTGGAAGGACCAGCCGTCGAGCTCGTGGAACGGGATCCGCTCGACGCGGAACGTGTTGGCACGGCCGCGCGCGGCGAGCCAGTCGGCGAACTCGTCGAGGCGCAGGTGTGCGCCGTCGGTGGTGGCGGCGGAGCGGGCGAACCGGTCCGCGAGGCCGGGGTCCTCGCGCGGCCGCAGGGCGGTGGCGCGCGGGGCGGTCGTGGCGTGTTCCGCGGCGATGGTGTGTTCCGCGGTGGCGGTGTGTTCCGCGGTGGCTGTGTGCGAGAGCATGCGGTACCTCTCCTTGAACTCCGGGTTTCCTGTGGGGTGATGGGTTGCGGAGGGTGCCGGCCGGTCAGCGGCCGCCCGCGACGGTGAGCGCCTCGCCCGTGATGTTCCCGTTGGCGGCGGAGCCGAGGAACAGCACCGCGCGCGCGACCTCGTCCGGTGTGCAGAGCCGGCCGGTCGGTGTCGCCGCGACCTCCCGCGCGCGCACGGGCTCGGGCAGCCCGGCGGCCAGGCGCGGCGTCACCGTCAGGCCCGGCGCCACGACGTTGACCAGCACGCCGTCGGCGCCGACGTCCCACATCAGGCTGCGCGCCAGGCCGTGCAGCCCGGCCTTGGCCGCCCCGTAGAACTCCTGTCCCCTGTTGCCGCCCAGGGCGTTGTGCGACGACACCAGCACGACGCGCCCCCAGCCGCGCGCCCGCATGGAGCGCACCGCGCACTGCACGGTGCGGACGGCGGGTGCCAGGTTGCCGTCAACGACCGGCAGCCAGTCCTCCTCGGGCACGTCCTCGAAGCGGGTGCCCGGCGTCCTGCGCACGCCCCACCGCACCGCGCACGCCACGAGCACGTCGAGCGAGCCCCAGCGCTCCTCCACCTGGCGCACGGCGCGGGCCGGCGAGCCGGCGTCCTCCAGGTCGTAGTGGACGGCGAGTGACTGGCCCCCGTCCGCCTCCACCTCGGCCACCAGCTTGTCCGCGGCCTCCCGGCCGGTGCGGTAGGTGACCGCGACCCGCGCCCCGGCCGCGGCGTAGGCGCGGGCGACGGCCTGCCCGATCCCGCCGGTGCCGCCGGTCACGAGGACGCTGCGGCCCGCGAGGCCGGGGCCGGTGCTCGCTTCCATGGTCTCCCGCCTCCTCAGCCGTGGGTCTCGACGAACTCGCGGACGGACGAGACGACGTAGTCGACCATCTCCTCGGTGAGCCCCGGGTAGACGCCGACCCAGAAGGTCTGCTCGGTGATGATGTCGCTGTTCTCCAGCGACCCGACGACCCGGTGCGGCGCGTCGATGTAGGCGGGGTGGCGGGTCAGGTTGCCCGCGAACAGGCGCCGCGTGCCGATCTTCCTGCTCTCCAGGAAGTCCACCAGCTCGGAGCGGAGGAACGGGGCCTGCGGGTCGACGGTCAGCACGAACCCGAACCAGCTCGGGTCGCTGTTCGGCGTCGCCTCGGGCAGGATCAGCCACGGCACGCCGTCCAGGCCCTCGCGCAGCCGCCGCCAGTTGGCGCGGCGCGCGTCGATGAAGGAGTCCAGCTTGGCGAGCTGGGTGAGTCCGAGTGCCGCCTGAAGGTCGGTGGCCTTCAGGTTGTATCCGACGTGCGAGAAGATGTACTTGTGGTCGTAGCCCTTGGGCAGCTTCCCCATCTGGTACGTGAACCGCTTGAGGCACTTGTTGCTCTCGCCGGGCTCGCACCAGCAGTCCCTGCCCCAGTCGCGGATGGACTCCACGATCCGCGCGAGCGCCAGGTTCGACGTCAGGACGCAGCCGCCCTCGCCCATCGTGAGGTGGTGGGCCGGGTAGAAGCTGACGGTCGTCAGGTCGCCGAAGGAGCCGGTGAGGCGGCCGTCGTAGGTGGAGCCGACGGCGTCGCAGTTGTCCTCGATCAGGAACAGCTCGTGGTCCTCGGCCAGTTGCGCGATCTCCGCAACCTCGAACGGGTTGCCGAGCGCGTGCGCAATGATGATCGCGCGGGTCTTCGGGCCGATGGCGGCCTCGACACGCGCCGCGGTGGTGTTGTACGTCCGCAGGTCGACGTCCACGAAGACCGGCACGAGGCCGTTCTGCAGGATCGGGTTGACGGTGGTGGGGAAGCCGGCCGCCACCGTGATGACCTCGTCGCCGGGCCGCAGCCTGCGGTCCTCGAGCTGGGGCGACGTCAGCGCGGAGAGCGCCAGCAGGTTCGCCGACGAGCCCGAGTTGGTCAGGTGGGCCTTGCGGCGCTTGAGGCGGCGCGCGAACGCCGACTCGAACTTGCGCGACGACATCCCGGCCGCGATCCGCAGGTCGAGGGCGGCCCTCACGAGGGCCACCCGGTCGTCCTCGTCGAGTACCGCGCCCGAGGGCCATATCTCGGTGGTGCCGGGGATGAATCCCCTGTCGTGCGCCTGCTCCTGCTCCTGGTGGTACTTGCGCACCTCGTCGAGCACCAGCGCCTTGTGTTCGCTCATCTCGGCCATGTCCGCCTTCTCCTCGATCGATGTCCCGGTCTTCAGCCGCCCTGTGCGGCCAGATGGTGCAGTGCGGCGCTGGAAGACGCCTCGACGCGAAGTGGTGCGGCGCCGGTGCCGCGCTCGCGCCCGGCCAGCCGCGCCAGTGCCGGCACGGTCGCCGCGGGGCTCGGCGCCGCGCGCATCTCCTCGCGCAGCCGCCGTGCGCCCTCGCGGTGGCGCGGGTCGGCGAGCAGTGCGCCCGCGGCGGCCGCGATGTCCTCGGGTGCGGCGCGCTGCGGCGCGAGCAGCCCCGCGCCGAGTGCCTCGACGCGCTCGCCGTGCTCAGCGGTCCACGGCGTCTGCGGCACGACGAGCTGCGGCAGGCCGGCCGCGATCGCGGCGAGGCCCGTGCCGCTGCCGCCGTGGTGGACGACGGCGTCGCAGGTGCCGAGGAACAGGTCGAGCGGCGCCGGGTCGACCAGCCGCACGGAGCGCGGCAGCGGGCCGAGCTCCTCGCGGTCGGCCCGGTCGACGGTGACGACCGTCTCCGTGTCCGGCAGCCGCCCGAGTCCCCGCAGCAACCTGGCGAGCACGTCGGCGCCTTCGAGCGCCACGGTCCGCAGCCCGAGGGTGACGCAGATCCTCCTGCGCGCGGCCTTGCGGCGCGCCCAGTCGGGCACCAGGCCGCTCCCGGTGCCCGGCACGAACCGCACGGGCCGCGCCGGGTCGGCGCCGGGCGCCTGCAGCGACGGCGGGCACGGGTCGAGCACCAGCGCGGGCGCGGGCAGGCCGCCGGTGAGGCCGTGGCTCAGACACGTCTCGCGCAGGGCGTCGCGCACGTGGCCGACGCGGCTGCTGAGCGAGTCGACGCCCCAGCGGTGGTGCACCACGGGCACGCCGAGCACGCCGCCCACGATCAGGGACGCGTACTCGAGCGGGTCCGCGAGTACCAGGTCGGGCCGCCACCGCTCAGCCACGCGCAGTGCCGGGCCGAGCACGTCGTCCATGCGGTCGCGGAGCCTGCGGGCGAGCGCCTCGTAGGGCGGCACCTGGCGGGTGTCGCCGCCCGCGTCCCGTCCACCCGCCGCCCGGTGGGCGCGGCGGGCCGCGATCTCGCGCTGCTCGGTGCCGATCACCGCCAGCGGGAGGCCCGCGGCGCGCGCGGTGGCCGCGAGGTCGGGCTGCGCGGCGAGCAGCACCCGGTGGCCGGCGCCGCGCAGCGCCCACACCTGCGGGAGGAGCGGCATGAGGTGGGTGGGCACGGGGCCGGTCATCACCATGACGCGCATGGCGGGTCCTTTCTTCTGTTCCGTGGCGGCACGCCGGTCACAGCGCCGGTGCCAACGCCGGTGACGGCGACGGCGACGGCGAGACGGCCGGTGGGAGGGCCTGCGCGTGGGCGGGTGCCGGTGACGGCGCCGGGGCGAACGCCGAGGCGAGCAGGTCGCGCAGCGACTCGTCGAGGTCGCGGCGCGGCCGCCAGTGCAGGAGTTCGCGTGCGCGCGATATGTCCACCTGCTGCCACTCGACGTCGCCGCGCAGCCCGTCGTCCGAGCGCTCCTCGACCACGGACGCCTCGACGCCGCTGAGCTCGATGAGCCGGTCGACGAGGCGGCGCACGTCGAGGGCGGTGCCACGGCCGATGTTGATCAGACGCTGCCCGTCGCCGGCGGGCCCGGCCGGCGGCAGCGGCGCGCGGGCGGCGGCGCCTACGGCGTCCGCCACGTCGCGCACGTCCACGAAGTCGCGGTGCGCGCGCAGCGGCGCGAGGCGCAGCACGGGTTCGGGCGCGCCGCTACGGCGGCACCGCCCGACCTCGGCCAGGTGGTGGGCGATCATGCCCAGGAGGCTGCCCTGCGGCGCGTTCGGCCCGTACACGTTGACGATCCTGAGGACGACGGCGTCCACGAGGCCCTGCCGCGCCGCCCGCAGGACGACCTCGGAGCCGAGCAGTTTCGAGCGTCCGTACGGGTTCACCGGGCGCGGCGTGCGGTCCTCGGTGATGCCGGCGCCGTGCGGCACCTGCCCGTACTCGTGCACGGAGCCGAGGTGGACGAGGCGCGGCGCGCGGTCCGTCGCCGCGACGGCGTCGACGAGGCGGCGCGTCAGCTCGACGTTGACATCGTGGAGCTGGTCGTCGGACACCCCCCAGACGGCGCCCGCCGCGTTCACGACGGCGTCGACGCCCTCCTCGTCGAGGAGCGCGGCGAGCCGGGCGGTGGCCGCCGCCTCGCCCAGGTCGGTCCGCATGGACGCGGCGGTCCCCGGGACGCTCGTCCCGCTCCTCGACAGGCCGATCACCCGGGCGCCCGTGGCGCCGAGTGCCCGGCAGACGTGGCGGCCGACGAAGCCGGTCGCCCCGAGGACGGCGAACGTGGGTGCTGCCTGTGCCGCCGGCCTGGCTGTGTGGGACGGGGCTTTCTCCGACACCTGTCCGCACCTCCTTGAGTTCGGTCCGTGTGACGACGGCGCAGAGCGTGGCGGCGTGCGCTAGAGAGCGGGTCGATCCGCGACCGCGCGGCCGGGGGCGCGGCGGGGCGCTACCGTCCCTCAAGCGGGGGTGCCTACAGTCCCGGGCCCATGGGGATCACAGAGATGGCCGTACCCGACGCGTACCGCATCACGCCGCGCCTTCTGGGCGACGCGCGCGGCAGCTTCCACGAGTCGTACGCCCACGACGCACTCGCCGAGGCGACCGGCCACGTCTTCCGGCCGTCCCAGGTCAACTACTCGGTTTCGAGGCGGGACACCCTGCGCGGGCTGCACGGCGTGTCGATCCCGCCCGGGCAGGCCAAGTACGTGACGTGCGTGCGTGGTTCGCTGCTCGACGTGGTCGTCGACCTGCGGCTCGGCTCGCCGACGTTCGGCACGTGGGACTCCACCGTGCTCGACGCGCACGAGGCGACCGCCGTGTACGTGGCGGAGGGCCTGGTGCACGGGTTCGTGGCGATGGCGGACGACACCTGCATCAGCTACCTGTGCTCGACGCAGTACGTGCCGGGCACGCAGTTCGAGATCCAGCCCTTCGACGCGGAACTCGCGCTGCCCTGGGAGCGTGCGGTCTCGCCCGGCGGGAAGGTGCTGATGTCGGAGAAGGACGAGCAGGCGCCCACGCTGGCGCAGGCCGCCGACCGGGGGCTGCTGGCGCGCTACGAGGACTGCCTGGCCCTGTACGGGCGGCTGCGCCGCGAGGACGCGGCGTGACGGCCGCGGATTGACAGCCCGGTCGCAGCGAGACGACTTGGGCAGCGCAGCGCACGGCGCAGAGGCCGCACCCGGTTCGGGTGCGGCCTCTGATGTGATCGGGGCGCGTGATCGGGCCGCCTCTTCGCGCGGTTCAGCGGCGCGCCGCCGGCGCGGTGAGGGTCGCCGCGACGTCCGCCGGCGACGGGTTGCGCTCGTTCTCCTCGCGCAGCGCGAGCGCCGCTGCCCGGTACGTCCCGGAGCCGAGCAGTTCGGCGGCGGCCGCCTCGATCGCGTCGGTGCCGGCGAACTGCCCGGGGATGTCGAGCCCCGCGCCGCTCGCGGTGACCCGGCGGGCGATCAGCGACTGGTCGAGGCCGTTGGGCACGGCGAGTTGCGGCACCCCTGCGGCCAGCGAGGTCGACACGACACCGGCGCCCGCGTGGTGCACGACGAGGTCGCAGCTCGGCAGCAGCAGATGCAGCGGGACGCGCTCCAGCACCCGCACGCCGTCGGGGACCTCGCCGAGGCGCGCGCGGTCCTCGCCCGTCACCGCGACGACGACCTCCACGTCGAGGCGGCCCAGCGCGTCGAGGATCCTCGGCACGGCGAACGTGACGGGCCCGTACATGCGCGTGACGGACGTGCCCCAGACGACGCACACGCGGCGGCGGGCCGGCCGCTCCAGCGTCCAGCCGGGCATCGATCCCGGCCCGTTGTACGGCACCACGCGCAGCGGCAGCCGTTCGGCGCCGAGCGGCGGGGCCAGGGGGCCAGGCGTCGGGTCGATGGCGTGCGTGACCTTCTCGAAGCCGGCCTGGCCCACGCCGTACCGGTCGAACGCCTTGCTCGTGTCGACGGGCACGAGGTCGAGCCCCGGCTCGTTCTCGTCCGTGCCGACGGCGCCCCACAGGTGCACGGCGGACGGCACGCCGAGTACGCGCGCGTTCAGCAGGCCCTCGATGGAGACGAGATCGTGCACGAGCAGTTCGGGACGCCAGGCGCGGCCGAACGCGACCGCCGCGTCGGTGCTGCGGGTCGCGGCCGCCACGATCCCCGGGTTGTGCTCCTCGAACCAGCCGCCGAGGTCGAACTCCGCGAGGTCGCCGAGCGGTTCGCCGGTCAACGGGTGCGGCGGCAGCTCGGCGAAGGGCCACAGGCCGTCGCGGGCGTTGAGGTAGTTCTGCAGCCTGGCCTGGAACGTCATGTCCCAGCCGTCCAGGATCGGCACGGGCGTCAGCCCGGCACGCGTGAGCGGTTCGGTCTGCGACGGCGCGCACACCACGCGCACGTCGTGCCCGGCCGCGCGCAGCGCCCAGCCGAGCGGCACCATCGGGAACCAGTGTCCCGGCCAGTCCGAGACGGAGAAGAGGACGCGCATCAGTTGCCTCCACGGGCAGTGGCGAGGGCGGGCGGCCGTGCGGCGAGCCGGCCGAGTGCGGTGGCGAGTCGGGCGGGCGAGGGGTTGTCCATGACCTGGCGGCGCAGGCGCAGCGCGGCCGCGCGTACGGCGGGCTCGCCGAGCAGCTCGGCGACGGCGGCGGTGACGGCGCCGCGCTCGGCGAGGTGGGCCTCGACGACGCGGCCCGCACCGGCCACGGTGACGCGGCGCGCGTTGACCGCCTGGTCGAGGCCGTGCGACACGGCGAGTTGCGGCACACCGGCGGCGAGCGAGGTCATGACGACGCCGGCGCCGCCGTGGTGCACGACCGCGTCGCACGACGGCAGCAGCAGGTGCAGCGGGGTGTGCCCGACGACGCGCGCGTTCGGCGGCACGGTGCCGAGGCGCTCGCGGTCCGCGCCGGTCACCGCGACGACGACCTCCGCGTCGAGGTCCGCGAGGCCGGCGAGTATCTCCGGCACGGCGAACGAGTCCTGGCCGTACATCCGGGTGACGGACGTGCCCCACACCACGCACACCCGCGGGCGTTCTGACGGCCCGGGCAGCTCGCGCGGTGCGGAGCCCGGGCCGTTGTAGGGCACGTACCGCACCGGCATGCGCTCGGCCGTCAGCAGCGGCGGAGCCACGTCGGCGGGCGACGGGTCGATGACGTGGGTGAAGGTGCGCGCCGTGAGCGGCGGCAGGCCGTGGCGGTCGAAGGCGCCGCTGAAGTCCAGCGGCAGCGAGATGAAGCCGGGCTCGCTGTCGTCGGGTCCGCAGGGCCCCCACAGGTGCACGGCGGACGGCACGCCGAGCACCCCGGCCACGAGCGGCCCCTCCAGGCTGAACCGTTCGTGCACCACCAGGTCGGGCCGCCAGGCGCGGCCGAACGCCACCGCGCGATCGGTGGATCCCGTGGCCGCCTCGACCAGCCGCGGGTGGTAGCCGGTGAACCACGCGTCCATGTCGAACTCGTCGAGGGAGGCGAGCGGTTCGCCGGTCACCGGGTGCGGGGGCAGGCCGGGCAGGCGCCACTGCCCGTCGCGCGCGTCGACGTAGTTCTGCAACCGGCCCTGAAGGGCCATGTCCCAGCCGCCGTCCAGGATCGGCACGGGCGTCAGCCCGGCACGCGTCAGCGGGTCGGTCTGCGACGGCGCGCACACCACGCGCACGTCGTGCCCGGCCGCGCGCAGCGCCCAGCCGAGCGGCACCATCGCGTGCCAGTGTCCCGGCCAGTCCGAGACGGCGAACAGGACGCGCAGAGAGCGCCGTTCGCGCCCGAGCCCGCCCTCGCGGTCCCTGTCCACCGCGTCCTCCGCGTCTGGGCTCCCCATGTCCCGTCCTCCTTCACGGCGTCGTGCACGTCCGGCCGGGAGGCCCGGGTCCGGCACGGGGATCCTCACGGACGGGGCTCGAGCGCCGGTGGAAGCGGCTTCGCGGCGACGGCTCCAGAGGCGCGCGAGCGCGCGGGCCGACGATCGCGGTGCACACGCCCGCGAGAGCCGGGCGCCGCGTCGAGAGGGAGAGGCTGATTCACATGCCGGAGACGAACGCACGACCGGGCGTCGCGGAACTGACAGGCTCGTGGCTGATCGATCCGGCCAGGACGCGGGTGTCCTTCACCCTGCGCAAGCTGGGCGTCATCACGGTCAAGGGCACGCTGCCCGTCCTGGACGGCCGGGTCGACTGCGCGCCCGGCGGCGTCCTCACCGGCCTGACGGCCCGGCTGGACGCCACGTGCTTCGAGAGCGGCAACCCGCAGCGGGACAAGGACGTGAAGGGCAAGCGGTTCCTGGACACCGCGAACCACCCGGAGCTGCGCTACACGGCCACGTCGGCGGCGCGGGAGGCCGACGGCTGGCGGGTGAGCGGCGGACTCACGGTCCGCGGCAGGACCGCCCCGCAGGACCTGCTCGTGGCGGACGGCCCCCTGGACGGCACGGCCCCGGTCCTGCGGGCGAGCGCGGTGGTCGACCGCACGGCCATGGGCGTGACCGCCATGCGCGGCGTGGCGGGCCGGCTCCTGCGGATCGACATCGAGGCCGTACTCACCGCTGCGCCGTGAGGCGCGCGTCCCGCTGTACGCGGCGCCCCCGCGTGCGGCCCCGGCCACGCACCGGGGCCGCGCGCCGCCCGGCTGATGGCGTGGCTGATCACGATGGCCCCACGCTCACAGGGCCGATGACGGGCCGAGTCACGGTCGGGTGCTCGCCAATGCGTCAGAGTGGCGGTATGACGAACATGGACGAAGGCGTAACACGTGCGCGTGCGGTGCGCCGCCGGCTGGTGCGGGAGGGTCCGCCCTGGACGCGGGAGCACGAGGGGGACTTCGAGACCGTCACGGTGCCGGAGCGCCACTGCGACCGGCTGCGTGACCTGATCGTCCGCGAGCAGGCGGAGAGGGTCGTCGAGATCGGTCTCGCGTACGCGAGTTCCGCACTCGCCATCGGTGAGGCGCTGGCAGCAGTGAACCGCCCCTTCCCCCGGCACGTCGTCATCGATCCGCTTCAGGAACGCGAGTACGCGAACACCGGCTGGCAGCTGATGTGTTCAGCGGGGTTGGACTCGATCGCCACCCTCATGGCCGCGCCGTCGTCCATCGCGCTCCCGCAACTCCTCGCCGAGGGCTTCGTCGCCGACGCGGCCTTCGTGGACGGCAGCCACCGGTTTCACGAGGTCTTCGTCGACCTCTACTACTTGCGCAAGATCGTCCGGCCCGGGGGCCTGGTCGTCGTCGACGACGACTGGTGGCCGTCCGTACACGCGGCCGTCAACTACTACGAGCTGAACCTGGGATGGACGGCTGTCCCCGACGCCTTCCCCGCCGAGTCTGCCGGGGCCGGGCCTCGGGGCGGGAAGGCGGCTCGTTGCAAGGCCTTCCGCCTGCCCGACCCGTCGTTCGAGCCTTCCTTCGAGGACTTCCGCGCGTTCTGACACGTCCGCCGCGGCCCCTCAAGGCGCTAAGGCGCTCCCCGCGGGCGCCCGACTCGGGTGTTCTGGAACGAGGCGAAACGCCAACGGCCCTCGTCGCACACGGCGGTGAGGGTGATGACGGACCGCTCTGCCGTGCCGCCCGGGGCGCCGCCGGCGGTCACGATGACGGCCACGTCGGGACGCAGGAAGCGGATCCTGGGCGGCGTCCCGCCCGACGTCAGACGGGAGCCCTTGAGCGGGCCCTCGAACAGGGCCCGGTGGCCCGCCTCGATCGCCGGGCGGCCCGCCATGTTCTGGCCGAACCAGGTGATGTAGTCGGCGTCCTCGACGAAGAGCTCCGCGTACGCGGTGGCGTCTCCGGCGTTCCACGCGGTGGTCAGCGCGCCGAGCAGTTCGTCCACTGATGATGCTTGCGTCACGGCTCTCTCCCGGTTCGTTCGTCGTCGCCGTTCACCAGGGCCGGCCAGTCGAGGTCGCCCGAACGCAGGTCGGAGAGGACCGCGCGGAGCCACCCCAGTTCGGCCGCGTGCAGGGCCCGCGCGTACTCGGTTTCCAGCAGCAGCGCCCGCGGCAGGTCAAGGCCGGCCAGGGCCGACTCGGCGGCTGCGACCTTTCCCTCCAGGTCCGCGGCGCGCGTCTGGAGGCAGCGCTCGGCGTCGGGCACTTCGAGCACCCCGATCAGCGACAGCGCGGCATACATCACCGTGGTGTCGCGGTCGGGCCGCTCCAGCATGCGCCGCAGCCGGTGCGTCAGCTCCTGGTGCCCCTCCGCGGTGATGCCGTACACCGTGCGCTCGGGTGAGCGGCCTTCCCGGCTGCTCCCCAAGGGCTCGATCAGGCCGTCCCGTGCCAGCCGGCCGACCGCGTGGTACAGGCTGCGCGGCAGCCCCGACACGTAGTCCTTGTGCGTGTCGATGAGGAATCTGTGCAGCTCATAGGGGTGACGCGAGCGCTGCGCGAGCAGCGCGAGCACCGTCGTCCCCGTCACGTCCCACCGGGCCATCCGCCCACCCTTCCCTTATGGCGACCTACACTATAGCAAGTTGCCATAGGTAGGTGTCAGGGTGGCGGCCACGGCGGACGGGGGCGGCATCGACGCGACCTCGTCGCGCAGCTTGCCCGCCGCGCGCCGCAGCTCGTCGTCCTCCAAAAGTCGTGCCACCGCCGTGGCGAAGCGCCGCGGGTCGTCCTGTTCCTCGCCGCCGAGCACGAGGGCCGCGCCCCGCGCCTCCATGGACCTGGCCAGCTCCGCGAGTACCGGGGCCTGGGGCAGGACCAGTTGGGGCAGGCCCGCCGCGAACGCGGCGAACGCCGTGCCCGAGCCGCCGTGGTGGACCACCGCGTGGCAGGCGGGGAAGAGCAGGTGGAACGGGAGCGACCGCACGACGCGCGTCCCCTCGGGCACGGGCCCGAGGTTCTCCGCCTGCGCGGGCGTGAGCGCGAGTACCGCCTCGGCGCCCAGCGAGGTGACCGCCTCCAGCGTGTCGTGGAAGAGGCCCGCGCCGGCCTGGCCGCCGTACTTGCTGCCCGCCGCGCCGCCCGTGACGACGACGCGCGGCCTGCCGGGGTCGTCGAGCAGCCAGCCGGGCACCGTGCCGGAGCCGTTGTACGAGACATGGCGCAGCTCGGTCCTGTCGCCGTCGAACGGCAGCCGCAGGCTCGGCGGGCAGGGGTCGAGCCAGCCGCGCGGCTCCACCGCGGGCTCGGCGCCGAACCGCTCGAACAGCCGCAGGTAGCCGGGGAGCGGCTCGGTGGACGGGTGGCGCCGCTCGATCCTGGTGACGGCCGGGCTGCCCGCGACGAACCCGTACGCGGGGACGCCGAGCGCCGCCGCCGCGACCGGGCCCGCCAGGCACAGCGAGTCGTACACGACGAGGTCGGGCGCCCAGCGGCGGCCGAACGCGACGAGGTCGCCGAGCATGGCGTCCGCGACCAGTAGCTGCTTGTCCGCGAGGGCGCGCATGACGTCGAGCTCGGCGTCGCCCAGGAGCGCGGGGCGCGCGGACCAGCCGGTGGCCCACTCGCCGGGGCTGCGCCAGGGCGCCAGCCGCTCGCGCCCCGCCATCTGCGCGACGGCGACGTCGGGGCCCGCCGCCACGGCGGACAGGCCGGTTGCGGCGACGGCCGCGACGCCCGAGGCGGGCGCGGCCACCCGCACCTCGTGCCCCGCCGCGCGGAAGGCCCAGGCGAGCGGGACCATCGGGAAGAGGTGCGAGGGGGCGGCCCAGGTGGCGAAGAGGACTCGCACGGCACGTCACCGCCCGTCCGGCGCGCCGACGAGCTCCGGCCGCCGTGCCGAGGCCTCGGACGCCGCGGGCTCGGCAGACGTCCCGGACGCAACGGGCTCGGCGGGCTCGGCGGCCCGCGTGCGGCCGGCGCGCGCGGCGCCCGCCCGCAGGGCGCCCAGGAGTGCGGCGGTGAAGCGCGGGGCGAGGCCGGCGTCCACCACGTCCGTGCGCACCGTCACGGTGATCTCCGCGCCGCCGTCCGGCAGCGGCTCGACCTCCACGACGAGGCGGAAGGCGTTCTCCCGCGGGTCCATCACCTCGCGCATGCGGCTCACGCGGCAGCCGGACAGCTCGGGCACGGGCGCGGGGTTGTCCTGGAGTATGAACATCGGCAGCGTCAGCAGCGCCCCGACGTCCTGCACCTGTGCGGCGGCGAGCGCGACGTCGCGGAAGGCGATCTCCTGGTGGGCGAGCGCCTCGCGCACGACGGCCTCGGCGTGTGCGAGCGGCAGCGCGGGCCCCTCGCCGTCCGGCGTGGCGCGCAGGCAGACGACGTCGGCCCGGTTCGTCACCGCGCTGTCCATGAGGCGGCCGCCGCGGCTCGCGGTCGGCACGCAGATCCCGACGTCCGCGAGGCCGGTCAGGGTGCGCAGCGCCTCGACGGCCGCCGCGTACCAGCGCACGAAGCGGCCGGCGCCCGCCGCCGGGGCGTCGGCTCCGCCCGCCTCGTCCGCGCCGACGCGGGTGCGGTGCACGGCGACGGGCCCCGTGGGCGCCGCGCCCGCGCGCTCGCCCGGCAGCACGACGTCCGGCAGGCCGCGCAGGGCCCCGACCCAGAAGTCCCGCTGCTCGGCCAGGTCGATCCTGGCCAGGTAGGCGGCGTGCTCGTCGTTGGCCTCGGCCAGGGTGGCGGCGGGGTGCGGGAAGCGCGGCGCGGTGGAGCGCAGCCGCTGCGCGTACGCGAACGACAGGTCGCCTGCGACCAGCGCCTGCGACCAGCCGTCGAAGGCGATGTGGTGGATCGCCATGCCGACGAGCGCGCCGCCGCCGGACGCGTCCGGCAGGACGACGGTCCGCCAGATGCGGCCCTCGCCCACGGACAGCGGCTCGTTCAGCGCCGCTTTCAGCAGCGCGGGCGCCTGCTCGCGTGGTGCGGTGGGCAGCACGGTGAACTCCGGCTCGCCCGGCTGCTCGGGCAGGACGGCGACGCCCGCGCCGCGCATCTCGTAGCGTGCGTACAGCGCCTGGTGGCGGCGGTGCACGTCGCATGCGGCGGCGCGCAGGGCGCCGAGGTCCAGGGGGCCTTCGACCCGCCAGGCGAGCGGCGCGACCTCGTCGCGGCTGAGGAACAGGTCCTGCATGGTGGTGAGCGGGACGGCCCCGCCCGCCAGGTCGCCACGGGAAGCGGCGGCGTCAGTGGCGGCAGCGGCGTCGACGGCGGTGTCGAGCCAGGCGGCGAACGACCTCACGTCGGGCGTCCGGTGGAGCTGCGCGGACTGCACCGCGCCCCCGGAGGCGCTCAGCCGGGCGCACAGCCTGGCCGCGTCGAGCGAGTTGCCGCCGAGGTCGAAGAAGGACGCGGTGAGCGGCACCGACACGCGGTCGAGCACGGACGCGAACGCGCGGGCCACGCGCCGCTCCGTCGCGTTGGCGGACTCCTGGGCGGCGTCGCCCCGCACGGGTTCGCCGCCGGCGGGCGTGCGCTGCGCGAGCACCGCCAAGTGCTTGCGGTCGAGCTTGCCCTGCGGGGTCAGGGGCAGCCGGTCGAGCCGGCACAGGCGCCCGGGCACGAAGTGGGACGGGAGCCGTGCGGCCAGCAGGTCGCGCAGCTCGGACGGTTCGAGCGTGCCGGTGTAGAAGAGGGCGAGCGCGGTGCACGAGCCGTCCGCCGCGGTCACCGGGACCACGGCGCGGTCCCTGACCCCCTCGACGGCGCTGACGCCCTGCTCGATCTGCTCGGTCTCGATGCGCATGCCGCGGATCTTCACCTGGCGGTCGTTGCGGCCGGCGAAGTGCAGCACGCCCGCCGCGTCGAGGTGGCCGACGTCGCCCGAACGGTAGACGCGGTGGACGCGGCCGCCGATCTCGACGTCCGTGAACTTCTCCGCGGTCATGGCGGGATCCAGGTAGCCGCGTGCGAGGCTGTCGCCGCCGAAGCAGAGCTCGCCGCGCTCGCCCGGCGCGCAGGGCCGGTCCCCGTCGAGCACGTGGATCCCGGTGCCGGTGACGGGCAGGCCGAGCGGCAGCCCCTCGTCCGCGAGGCAGTCGGCGCGTGTGATGGCGTGCCGGGAGACGATGACGGTCGCCTCGACCGGGCCGTAGACGTTGGAGACGCTCGCGGCCGGGTGGCGGTCCATGAAGCGCAGGATGTGGTCCTTCGACAGCTTCTCGCCGCCGACCATCACGTGCCCGATCCCGTCGAACGCCGCCACGGCCTCGTCCACGAGCATGTTGAACAGCGACGTCGTCAGGAAGGCGTGGGTGACGCCCTCGGACGCGGCGAGGCGCGCGAGGGGCCCGGGCAGCAGCGGCGACTCGGCGAACACGACCTTGCCGCCGCACAGCAGCGACCCCCAGCAGTCGAACGTGAACCCGTCCCACGGGGACGCGGCGACCTGGAGCATGGCCGTGCCGGGTCCGAAGTCGGAGAAGACGCAGTCGTCGAAGAGGCGGACGGTGCCGCAGTGGCGCGAGAGCACCGCCTTCGGCGCGCCCGTCGTGCCCGACGTGAAGAAGACGCTGCACACGTCGTCCCCGTCCACCTCGACGGGCGTGGAGCGGCGGCGTGTGCCACGGTCAGCACCTCGCGGGTCGCCGGGCGCGGCCAGTACCGGGACCCGCCAGGGCCCCGGCAGGTCCGTCACCGCCAGCGGCGCCGACAGCCGCTCCATCAGCCCCGCCGTGTGGTCCGCCGGCCACTCGGGCGCGAGGGAAGCGTAGGCGGCGCCGCGCTTGAGCACGCCGAGCATGGCCACGACCAGCTCGGGCCCGCGCCCCATCACCAGGGGCACCCGGTCGCCGCGGCCGACGCCCGCCGCCTCCAGCGTGCGGGCGAACGCGTCGGAGGCGGCGTCAAGTTCCGCGTAGGTGATGCGGCGCTCGCCGTCGGCCATCGCCACCGCGCCGGGCGTACGGGCGGCGCACCAGGCGAACAAGCCGTGCATGGTGTCACCGCGCCGGTAGCGGCCGCGCCTGGCGCCGGGCGCCGGTGCGGTCGGCACCGTCGGTGGTGCGGTCGGCACTGCGGGTTGCGAGCTGCTTCTTCCCACGGGTCTGCTCCCTCCTTGGCGGCTTGCGGCGCCGGCTGCGGTCAGCCGTCGTCTCTGTTCTTCCAGCGGAAGGTGAGCAGGCACAGCACCAGGCCGCCCACCACCCACGCACCGAGCACCAGGGCCGTACGCCCCGTCTCCCACTGGCCGGTGACCTCGTTGGCCGCGTAGGCGTGCGGCAGGAAGACCGAACGCATGCCCTGGGCCAGCCACTTGAGCGGCAGCAGTGCGGCGACCTGCTGCAGGTAGTGCGGCAGCTCCTGGAACGGGATGAACACGCCGGAGATGAACTGCACGACCATGAAGGGAAGTACCACCATCGGGCCGCCGCCGTTGTCGCCCTTGATGAGGGTGGAGAAGGCGAGGCCGAGCAGGCTGCAGCCGGCGATGCCGAGTGCGTACAGCCACAGGAAGTTCATCCACGGCCCGGCGCCGGTCGGCAGGTGCAGGTGGAAGAAGGCGGAGCCGACGATCAGGAGGACGGCGGCCTGGCCGAGGCTGGTGACGAGGACCACCGCGATCTTGCCCACGAAATAGGCCGTGGGCGGCATCGGCGTGCCGCGCAGCCGCTTCAGCGCGCCGTTCTGCCGCTCCAGGGACACCTGGAGGGCGAGGCTCTGGAAACTGGTGGCGGCGACGCCCATCGCCAGCATGCCGGTGGCGTACAGCTGGCCGGCGGTGACGGACGTGCCGTCGATGTCGCCGCTGAAGATGGTCGAGAACAGGATGTACATGATCAGCGGGAGGCTGAAGCTCAGCAGCATCTGGCCCTTGGACCGGTAGAACTGCTTGATCTCCAGGGCGGCGCGCGCCCTGATCATGCGCAGCAGCGAGGGCCGCCGGGCCTCGCGGCGCGCGGGCGCGGCCGCGGCGGGGCGGGTGGAGGTCTGGACGGTCGTCATCACGACTCCCCGATCATCTGGAGGTAGACGTCTTCGAGCGACGGGCGCGTCACGGTCAGCTCGGGCACGTCGCCCCCGAAGTGCCGCGCCAGCTCGCCCACGGTGCGCGTGGGGTTGGAACTCACCTGCTCCTGGGGGCCGTCGGGGCCGACCCAGCGGACGGTGGACGGGGCGAGGTGGCGCCCGCCGAGGTGGTCGGGCGTGGAGACGTCCACGACGGTGCCGCCGTCGACGACTCCGACGCGGTCCGCCAGGTACTCGACCTCGTCGAGGTAGTGCGTGGTCAGCAGGATCGTCGTGCCGGAGCTGCGCAGCTCCGCGATCAGCTCCCAGAACCGCCTGCGCACCTCGGGGTCGAACCCGGTGGTGGGTTCGTCGAGGAAGAGCAGCTCGGGGTTGCCGAGGATGCCGAGCGCGACGTCGAGCCTCCTGCGCTGCCCGCCGGAGAGCTGGGCGGCGCGGCTCGCGCGCTTCTCGGTGAGCCCGACGGCCTCGATGACCTCGTCGGGGTCGCGCGGGTTCGCGTAGTAGACGGCGAAGTGGTGCACGACGTCGGCGACGGAGATGTCGGCGAAGTCCTTGGCCTGCTGCAGGACGATCCCGATCCGGCCGCGCCAGGCGGCGCCCGCGCGTGCCGGGTCCTCGCCCAGCACGGACAGTTCGCCGGCGTCCCGGGTCCTGAAGCCCTCCATGATCTCGGTGGTGGTGGTCTTCCCCGCCCCGTTGGGGCCGAGCAGCGAGAAGATCTCACCGTGCTGTACGTCGAGGTCGACGGACCTCAGCGCGACGGCGTCGCCGTAGCGCTTGGCCAGCCCTCGGGCGCGGATCACCGCGTTCGACATGACTACTCAGTCCTCCCGGTCCGGATGAGTCTTCGACGCTAGGGACGCCTGCTTGAGGCGTGGTCGAACCGGGTGCGGGGCGCCGGACGGGCGGCCGTGGTCCGACGCGTCGCGAGGGATCCTCCAGCGGCGCGCCGGACGCTCGGACGGCGCGGGCCCGCGCGCCGGCGCGGCCGGGGACGGTCCCCGGCGCGAGGAAGCCGAACCGAACGCGACTACCCGGAGGACCGCCCATGCGAGTACTGATCATCACGACGCCGGTGTCCACGCACTTCGCCCCGCTGGTCCCCCTCGCCTGGGCGCTGCGCGGCGCCGGGCACGAGGTGCTGGTGGCGGGCCAGCCGGACGTCGTCGACGCCGCCCGCGCGTCGGGCCTGTCGGGCCACGTGGTGGGTGAGGCCTTCCACGCGGGGGAGTTGATGGCCCTCGGGCTGCCCGACGGGCTGCGGCCCATCCAGGCCGCGGGCCGTCCCGGGCCGCCTGCCTTCGCGGGGGCCGTACGCCCGTGGACCGCGCACACCCGCTACACCGTCGGCGGCTACCTGGAGTTCGCCCGCCACTGGCGGCCCGACCTGGTGCTCGCCGACCGTCTCGAGTACGGCGCGCTGATCGTCGGGGGCGCGCTCGGGGTCCCGGTCGTGCAGCACCGCTGGGGCGTCGACCCGGTCGGCGAGGTCGCCTGGGCCGCCGGTGCGCGCTCGCTGCGCGGAGTCTGCGAGCGTGCGGGGCTCGCCGGCGGGCTGCCGCGGCCCGACCTCGTGCTCGACCCCTGCCCGCCGGGTTTCCAGGACCCGTCGCTGACGCCGGGACAGCCGATACGCTTCGTGCCGAACAACGGCTCCGGCACGCTGCCCGACTGGGCGCTGGAGCCGTGCGAGGGGCGGCGGGTGTGCGTGTCGCTGGGCCGGCTGACGCTCGCGATGAACGGCATGGGGCTGCTGCGCTCCATCGTCGGCGCCTTCGAGGGCCTTGACGGTGTGGAGGGCGTGGTCACCGTGGACGACGCGTACGCGGACGCGGTGGGCGAGGTGCCCGGCAATGTGCGCGTCGTGCCGCCCGTACCGCTCGACCTGGTGCTCGACGGGTGCGCGGCGGTCGTGCACCACGGCGGCTCCGGCACGCAGTTGACGGCCACGGCCTTCGGGCTGCCGCAGGTGGTGCTGCCCGGGCACCTGGACACGTTCGTCGTGGGCGACCGGGTCGCCGCCTGCGGCGCGGGCGTCACGGTCGACGACGCGGCGGCGCAGGACGACAGCGCGGCCGTCCGCGAGGCGATACGCGCCGTCCTCGACGACCCGCGGTACGAGCTGGGGGCGCGGCGGCTGAGGGCGGCGATGGAGACCCAGCCCACGCCGGCCGACACCGTCGGACGGCTCGAAGCGCTGGCCCGCGACCGCACGCTGCGGCGGGCCGCCGCGTAGCACCGCGCCCGCGCTGCCGTACCCCGCGCCCCGTGCCCGATCGCCGGGCACGGGGCCGCGGCGTGTTACGGATCGGTGTGTCGCGCCGTGGTGGCGGGCGCGCGGAAAGGCGGCCCGTCCGGTCCGCGTCAGGGTGCGGGCCGGGCGGGCCGCCGGGTGCGGCGCCGTCACACCGCGGCGGGCGCGGAGACCGAGACGGGCTCATAGCGCACGGTCGTCGCCCGCGCGCCCCGGGGCGTCCACACGGCCGCGTCGCCGCCCCAGGTGAGGGCGGTGTAGCCGCCCGCCCGCACCAGCGAGCGGCCCGCGACGGCGCCCGCGGCGACGGCCTCGCGCTCGAACGCGGCGGCGTCCGCGCCCTCGTCGAGCGTGTACTCGCTCAGCCCGAGCACGGCGTCGTCGGAGCCGGCCGGCGGCAGCAGCGATCCGTCGCCCGTCAGCGGCACGAGCCGGTCGAGGCGCGTGTCCGCGAGCCTGCCGACGCCGCTCATGGCGCGCGACGCGAACGCGTAGGAGCGGACGACGGAGAGGTACGACATGGAGTCGCGCCACCAGGCCACGCTCACATAGGTGGTGGGGGAGTCGGTGGCCCGGGCGAGCACCCCGTACTGGAAGCCGTCGCCGGCGAGCATCAACTCGCCCTGCTCGCGCAGGATCTTCTCGAACTCCGCCGCGTCGCCCTTGAGCTGGAAGGCGGCGACCACCGCGATGGGCGCCGTGCCGTCGTTCTGTGTTGCCGTCATGCCGGTACCTCCGTGATGTGTGTCAAGTGGTGCTGTGGCGTGCTGTGCTGTGACGCGCTGTGTGTGGTGTTCGGGTGCGGTGCGAGGTCAGCCGGCCGTCCAGCCGCCGTCCACGACGAAGGAGCCGCCCGAGCAGTACGAGGACTCGCCCGAGGTCAGGAAGGCGGTCAGCGCTGCCACCTCCTCGGGGGCGCCGAAGCGCCCCGCGGGGACCTGGTCGAGCAGGTGCCGGGCGATACGCTCCGGCATCGACGCCGTCATGTCGGTGCTGACGACGCCCGGCAGCACCGCGTTGACGCGGATCGAGTCGCGGCCGAGTTCGAGCGCCGCGACCTTCGTCATGCCGAGCACCGCGTACTTCGACGCGCAGTAGGCGGCCAGCAGCGGCACGCCCTGCGTCGCGTTGACGGAGGCGATGTTGACGACGGTCCCGCCGCCCGCCTCCCGCAGCGCGGGCACCACCGCGCGCATGCCGAGGAAGACACCGAGCTGGTTGACGTCGATCACCCGCCGGTAGTCGTCGAGGGTGGTCTCCTCAAGGGGCGCCTGGTGCAGCACACCGGCGTTGTTGACCAGCCCGTCCAGCTTTCCCCAGCGCTCCACGGCCCGCGTCACCGCGGACTCCCACGCGTCAGGTTCCCTTACGTCGAGGGTGACGGCGAGCGCGGACGCGCCGAGCTCGTCCGCGAGTTCCTTCGTCTCCGGTCTGATGTCGCCGAGTACGACGCGCGCGCCCTCCTCGACCAGCCGCCGCGCGGTCACCGTGCCCTGTCCTCCGGCGGCGCCGCTGACGAGCACGACGCGCCCTGCCAGTCTTCCCATGCTGTCGATCCCCTCCTCGCTCGTGTCCGTCACGCCGCCCGGCGCGCCCTGGCCGCCGTGGCACGGGCCGGCCGTACGCCCAGGTCCGCGAGCGCGCCCTCGGGCCGCCGGCCCGCGGCGAACGTGCCGCGTGCGGCGACGTATCCGTCCGGCCTGACGAGCAGCCAGCTGCCCGGGCCGCCGCCGAGTCCGGCGGCGAGCCGCCCGTCCGGGTCGGGCAGCAAGACAGGACCCGCGGGCCCCGCGGGCACCCCGCCGCGTACGGTGCGGACCCTGACCCAGCCCTCGTGCTCGGCGGCGATCCTGGCCAGGGCGTGCGCGTCACGCTCCCCCGGTTCGAGGGCGAGCAGCAGCCAGCCGGGCGTGCGCACCTCGTCGATCAGGCGCTGCCAGCCGTAGGAGCGGGCGAAGTCCTCGCCCGTGACGCGGACGAGCCTGCTGCCGACGGCGGGCCCGGCTCCGGTGGATCCGGGTCCGTCCGCGTCCTGCGCCGCGAGCGTCGCCGGGCTGCCCGCGTAGTCGAGGTCGAGCGCCGACATCCCGCCCATGATCTTGCGCTGGATCCGGGACTTCAGCGGCCGCACCGTCTTGACGACGGTGAACATCGCCCGCAGCCCCGCCGCCACGTACCGGTTGCGCAGCTGCACCAGCACGGTGGCCATCCTCGTCGACTTGAGCAGGCTCGCGCCGACCGGCACGCGCTCCGCGCTGTAGCTGTCGAGCACCGACTCGTCCGCCGTGCCCAGCAGTACGCCGGCGAGCTTCCACGCGAGGTTCACGGCGTCCTGGACACCGGTGTTCAGGCCCTGCCCCGACGCGGGGCTGTGCACGTGCGCCGCGTCGCCCGCGACGAGGCAGCGGCCCGCGCGCATCACCGGGATCATGCGCTGCTGGATGGTGAAGACGGACACCCAGCTCGGGTCCTCGACCCGCACGTCCTGGCCGGTGCCGGTGCTGATCTTCGCGGCGAAGCGTCGCGCCACCTGCGCGTCGCTCTCGTACGACACGTCCGCGGTGTCGAGCAGCCGCCACTTGCCGGGGTCGGGGAACGGCACCATCATCACGGTGCCCTCGGGGGTGCGCAGCCAGTGGATGGAGTCGCGCGGCAGGTCGCAGTCGACGACCGCGTCGGCGATCAGCCACGTCTCCGAGCTGTCCCCGGCGAGGCGCAGGCCGAGCTGCTTGCGCACGGTACTGTGGCCGCCGTCGCACCCCACGAGCCAGTCCGCGGTCACCTCCTCGACGATGCCCGAGGCGTGCCGCAGCCGGGCCGTGACCGACCCGCCTTCGTCGGTGAACTCCTCCAGGCCCACGCCCCATTCGACGCGCACGCCGTGCCGGGCCGCCGCGGTGCGCAGCACCTCCTCCGTCACCTTCTGGTCGACCATGAGGGTGAAGGGGTAGCGGGTGGGCAGGTGGCTGTAGTCGGTGTCGAAGCGGACCAGCCTGCGGCCGTTCTGGTGCAGTGTGAAGTGCTCCACGCGCTGCCCCCGTGGTAGCAGTTCGCCGGCCACGCCCATCTGGTCGTACGTCTCAAGGCTCCTGGCGTGGGTGGCGAGCGCCCTGCTCGTGGTGGCCGGTCCTTCGGCCGCGTCGACGACGCGCACGCGCACGCCGTGGCGCGCGAGTTCGTGCGCGAGAGTCAGGCCAACGGGCCCCGCCCCCGCGATCAGCACCTGGGGGGACGCCGTGCCCGCCGCGTTCATGACCGCTCCTGCGGCTGCGTGAGGGGCTTCCACCAGCCGGGGTTGTCCCGGTACCAGGCGGCCGTCTCGGCGAGGCCCCGGTCGAAGGGGACGCGGGGCGCGTAGCCGAGCTCGCCGCGTATCTTGCTGTCGTCGAGCGAGTAGCGCAGGTCGTGGCCCTTGCGGTCGGCGACGTGGCGCACCCGGCCCCAGTCGGCGCCGCACAGGTCGAGCACGCGCTCGGTGATCTCGCGGTTGGTGTGCTCGTCGCCGCCGCCGACGTTGTAGACCTCGCCGGCGCGGCCGCGTTCGAGCACCAGCTGGATCGCCCGGCAGTGGTCGTCCACGTGGAGCCACTCGCGGATGTTCGCGCCGTCCCCGTACAGCGGGAGCTGCCGCCCTTCGAGGAGGTTGGTGACGAAGCGCGGGATGAGCTTCTCCGGGTGCTGGTAGGGGCCGTAGTTGTTGGTGCAGCGGGTGATGGACAGGTCGAGGCCGTGGGTGCGCCAGTAGGCGCGCGCCACCAGGTCGGACGACGCCTTCGACGCGGCATAGGGGGAGTTGGGCAGCAGCGGCCGCTCCTCCGTCCACGAGCCCTCGTCGATGGAGCCGTACACCTCGTCGGTCGAGACGTGGACGACGCGTCCGACGTTCGCGCGCAGGGCGGCCTCCAGCACGTTCTGGGTGCCGCCGACGTTGGTGGCGACGAACTCGGCCGCCGACACGAGCGAGCGGTCGACGTGCGACTCGGCGGCGAAGTGCACGACCGCGTCGTGGCCCGGCATGACGTCGAGCAGCGTCGGCAGGTCGCAGATGTCGCCGCGCACGAACGTCAGGCGCGGGTGCGCGTCCGGCAGGTTGGCCCTGTTGCCGGCGTACGTGAGCTTGTCGACGACGGTGACGTGGTCGTCCTCGTGGCCCGGGTAGCCGCCGGCGAGCAGCGTGCGCACGTAGTGGGAGCCGATGAACCCGGCGGCCCCGGTGACCAGGATCCTCATGCCGCCACCTCCACGCGGGTGTGGTCGCCGACGACGAGGCGGTGGTGCGGGTTGCCGCGGTCGGCGCTGCTGACGGCGGCCGACCTGCCGATCAGCGACCCGTGCACGCCGTGCAGCCCCGACAGGCTCGCGCCGTCCATCGCGATGGAGTGGTCGACGTGCGTGCCGCGCAGTTCGCAGTCGCGGCCGACGGACGTGTGCGGGCCGATGTGGCTGTCCTCGACGAGGCTTCCCGCGCCGATGACGGCGGGGCCCTGCACGAAGGAGCGCACGACCCGGGCGCCGCTCTCCACGACGACGTCGCCGATGAGCACGCTGTGCGCGTCGACGTCGCCGTCGACCCGGTACGTGATCTTGTCGAGGAGCTCGCTGTTGCACTCGAGCACGTCCTCGACGCGCCCGGTGTCCTTCCAGTAGCCGCCGTACTCGTGCGCCCTGACCTCGGCGCCCGCCGTCACCAGCCACTGGATGGCGTCGGTGATCTCCAGCTCGCCGCGCGCGCTCGGCCTGATCGAGTCGACCGCCAGGTGCACGGCCGAGGTGAAGAAGTACACGCCGATCAGGGCCAGGTCGCCGGCCGGCTCGACGGGCTTCTCGACGAGCCGGGTGACCCGGCCGTCGGGGCCGACCTCGGCGATACCGAACGCGCGCGGGTCGGCCACCTTCTGCACCACGACCTGGGCTGCGGGCCGCAGCAGCCGGAACTCGTCGGCCGCCTCGCGCACCCCCTGCGGGAGCATGTTGTCGCCCAGGTACATGACGAAGTCGTCGTCGCCGAGGAAGTCGCGGGCCAGCGCCACGCAGTGGGCGAGGCCGCGCGGCAGGTCCTGGCGCAGGTAGGTGACGTGGACGCCGAGCGCGGAGCCGTCGCCGAGCACGGCCGCGATCTCGGGCTCGCGCTCGCCGACGATGACGCCGATCTCGGTGACGCCGAGGTCCCTGATGTCCTCAAGCACGTACTGGAGCACGGGCTTGTTGGCGATGGGGATGAGCTGTTTCGGCATGGAGTAGCTGAACGGTCGCAGGCGGGATCCGGTCCCGCCGGACAACACCAGAGCCTTCATCGGTCCTCTTCTCACCGCGGTGTGGCGCGTGGCTGGTTCTCTGTGGCTGGTTCTGTGCTGACGGGGGGACCATGGCCGCGTGCGGTCGAGAACCCCTCGGGCATCACACGAAGCACTCCTCGGCGATCCGGACGCCCGGATTGCCGTAGGCGATGCGGCGCAGCACCTTGGGGTAGAGCGGCGTGTGCCGCAGCACCCCGGCGAGCGCGGGCCTGACGCGGGTGGCGAGCGCACCGGTGGACAGCATCGCCTTGCTCTGCAGCGCCTGCATGCGCATCACGGCGGCGATGTCGGGCGCCCGCACCGCCTCGAAGCGGCCGAGGAACGCGGCGCTCGCGTCGCCCGTGGCGAGGGACTCGACGAGCAGCGGGTGCAGCACCGCCGCGTCCTGCACGGCCAGGTTGATGCCCTGCGCGCCGATCGGGCTGTGCGTGTGCGCGGCGTCCCCGATCAGGACGAGGCCGTCGTCCGCCCACCGGTCGGCCCGGCCGGAGAACACGTCGAGCAGGGTCAGGTCGCGCAGCGACGTGACGTGCTCCATGATCGCGTCCGCGTGCGGCGGCACGGCGCGCGCCAGCCGCTCCCGCACCCGGCCGATGCCCTCGGCGGCGACGTCGCGGTAGCCGCCGTGCGGCAGCGTCCAGCCGATCTGCACCCGGTCGGGCCACGACTCGTAGGCGAGCACCGGGCTGTCCCCGGCGCGGAAGACCCGCACGTCGCGCACGGCGCCGGGAGCGGGGCCGCCGGGCGGCGCCGGCACCTTGAACCACAGCACGTCCAGGTCGAACGCCTCGGTGCGGCCCGCCTCGATGCCCGCGAGCCTGCGCACCTTGGAGAACCTGCCGTCGGCGCCGACGACCACCCGTGCCGTCACCTCGCAGGGCCCCGAAGGACCGTCCGCCGCGATCCCGGCGACCCGTGGGCCGTCACGCAGCAGCGCGCCGGCCCGCCGCCCGTCGAGGTGGCGGAAGCCCTCGAACTTCCCGCAGTGCAGGAGGAGTTCGTCCAGGACGTGCGCCTGCGGGACGGACAGCAGGTGGTTGTGCGGCGCGGGCAGCGCCCGGTAGTCGATGTCGAGCAGCACACGCTCGTTCTCGACCAGCCGGAACCGCGCGTGCTCGTGCGCGCCCCTGGCCCGTGCGCCCGCGAGCACCCCGAGCCGGTCGAGCAGCGCCATCGCGCCGGGTTGCAGGATCTCGCCGCGGAACTCGCGCCGGTGGGCCCGGTCGCGTTCCACGACGGTCACCCGGACGCCGGACTTCAGCAGCAGCAGCGCGAGCACCAGACCCGCGGGGCCCGCCCCCACGACGCAGACGTCCGTGCCGAACCGTTCCGTCGCCATGGGTCAGGCCTTGCCGGCGTGCGCCGTGCGCACGCCGGTGACGGGCGTGGCCTCGATGACCCGTACGCCGGCCTCGGCGAGCACCGCCGCGTACTCGGGGCAGGACTGCGCGGCGGCGCGCTGCCGCGCGGTGTGCCAGACGGTGACGGCGGTGTAGCCGCCCTCGCGCTGGAACAGGGAGCGCGCCAGGTCGATGTGGACGAGGCCGTCCCGGGTCGCGGCCTGCTCCGCGTACGCGCGGAACGCGGCCTCGAACGCGGCGGCGTCGCCTGTGACCGTGAACTCGTCGACGACCACGTCACGCCGGCCGTCCTCGTCCGCGGGCTGAACGGGCCTGCCCTCCACGCGCAGCACGCCCATGGACGGGTCGGCGCTCACGTCGACGATCTCGTGGAACTCGGCGGCGTGCGCCTGGAATACCTCGCTCGCCATGACCTGCTGGAAGTCCTCGGGCGCCCGCCACCAGCCGACGTTGACGTACACGTCGGGCCGGTCGGACGAGCGCACGGCCTGGTGCGAGTCGAAGCCGTCGCGCTCGCGCATCCACTCGACGTGGCGCAGGAAGCGGCGCTCGAACTCGGCGCCGCCGGCGGGGTCCTTGAGGGTGAAGGTGTTGACGACGGTGAACAGGGGGGCGGGCATGTCGGGCCTCTCGTCGGTGGGTCGGGGGAGTTCGTGCGTGGCGGCGTGCGGCGTCGCGGCCCCGGCACGGTGCTGGATCAGCTCCTCGCGCAGCACGCGCCGCTGGACCTTGCCGTTGCCCGAGCGCGGGATGGCGTCGACGGCCTTCGCGTGCCGCACCCGCCGGTAGTACGGCATCAGCGGGTTGACGGACGCGACGACGGACGCGACGACGGCGGCCGGGTCGGCGCCGGGCGCGACGGCACCGCGGTGCGGCGCCACCAGGGCGCCGGACACCGCGCCGCTGAAGTCGTCCGGCAGGTCGACGACGACGCACTCGCGCACGAGCGGGTGGCGGGCGAACAGCTGCTCCACCTCGGACGGCGCCACGAGGAAGTTGTCGCACTTGAAGACGTCTTTGAGCCGGTCCACGAGGAACAGGCGCCCGTCGTCGTCGACGCGGCCCACGTCGCCCGTGGTCAGCCAGCCGTCGGCGTCGAGCCCGGCGCCTTCGGGACGGCCGAGGTAGCCCTTCATCACCTGCGGGCCGCGCAGCTGGACCTCGCCCTTCTCCCCCGCGGGCAGCGGCTCGCGGCTCTCGATGCCGACGACGCGGCACTCGGTACCGGCGACGGGCCTGCCGACCGAGCCGTGCACCGGGTGGTCGGGGTCGTCGCTGTGGGTGAGGGGCGACGTCTCCGCGAGGCCGTAGCCCTGGAAGACGGGCACGCCGAACCGTGCGGTCAGCCGCCCGGCCGCCATCGGGGGCAGCGCGGAGCCGCCGGACGCGATCCGCTCGACCGTGCGCAGGGTGAGTCCCGCGAGCGCCGGGTCGGCGGCCAGCCGCATGAGGCGCACCGGGAGGCTGTAGAGGTGGGTCGCGCCGTGGCCGTTGGCCGCCGTGACCGCGTCGACCGGGTCGGGGCCTGTGCACAGGACCTGCGTCGCACCGGCCCGCACGGCCGAGTTGAGGTGCATGGGGTGGAACGTCGGCAGGTGGTTGACGGTCACCGAGCCCGCGTCGAGGAGGTGCGCGTCGGCGATCTGGGCCGCGTTGACCGCGAGGTTGCGGTGGGTGAGCCCGACCGCCTTGGGGCGTCCTGTGGTGCCGCTGGTGAACTGCACGCACGCGATGTCCTGCGCGCCGGGCGCCTCCCAGGGCCGCGCTTGCCCGGCGGCGTCCCCGGCCGACGCGACGAGCGCGTCCAGCGTCGGTACGGACGCGGCGTCCGCCGCCTCGTCCGCGCCCTCGCCGATCAGCACGACGTCGCGCAGCAGCGGCAGCCTCTCGCGCACCGCGGCGAGCCTGCCGTACACGGTGGCGTCGACGAACGCCGCGCGCGCCCCGCTCAGTTCGAGGACGTGGTGCAGGTCGTCCTCGCGCAGCAGCGGGTTGACGACCGCGACGACCTGCCCGGCGCGCACCGTCGCGTAGTAGGCCACGGCGAAGTCCGGGTGCAGGACGGAGGCGACCGCCACCGTGGCCGCACGCGGCGGAGCCTCCTCCGCCGCGACCAGGGCGCGTACCGCGCCTGCCGCGGCGGTGACCCGGCGGTCGAGCTCCGCGAAGTCCATCTCACGGCCGCCGCCGATGAGTGCGGTACGGGCCGGGTGCGCGGCGGCGCTCTGTGCGAGCAGCCCGTCGAGGCGCTCGGGCACCACCGGCACGTCGAGCACGGAAGCCGCTGCCGTCGTCTCAGCCACGGCGCGCCTCGGCGAACTCCTTGGCGTACCTGAGGGTCGTGGAGCTGTTGGTGGACAGCGCGCGGTGGATGAACTCGCGGGCCTCGGCGACTCCGGTGCCCGCGCCGAGTATCCGCTCGATGGTGTCCGTCCGTACGGTGACGGTGTGGCGCGAGGTGACGTCGACGCCGCCGGGCACGGGCGTGACCGTCCACTGCCCGGTGTGCGCGGACATCAGCGCCGGCACGGTGGTCTGCTTGTAGACGATGCGGTCACGGCCGAAGACCACGCGCACCGACTCGGTGGTGTGCGTGGAGCCGTCGGCCGTGGTGGTGTCCATCGCCATCACCTGCAGTCCCGGCACCTCCTCGCGCAGGTCCAGCCGCGCGACGTGCGGCAGCCGCTCGGGCCACAGGTCGGACCGGTTGAGGAAGTCGAAGACGTCCGGGCCCGTGCCCTCGCCCTCGACGTGGACCGTGTCCTCGAAGCCGAAGACCAGCTCGGCCATCAGGTCCGCCTGCTCGGCCACCTCCTTGATGCCCGCCAGCTCGGCCGCGCTGTTGCGGTCGAGGGCGCTGGTGATCCAGGCGACGTTCTCCGGTGTGTCGTCCACGGCCGAGAAGTCGTGGTGCAGGTCGAGCCTGCTGGTGGACGGCCCGGTCGCGGTGACGGCCCAGGTGCCGCCCATGGCCGCGACCGGCGGCGTGGACACCTCCTGGCGGAACGTGACGCGCAGCGCCTCGGGGTCGAGCTCGCGGCGCGACACCCACGTCTTCACCTCGCCGTTCGCGGTGGCCCAGATGCGCAGCCGCTCGGAGCGCTCGCCGCGCTCCAGGTGCTCGACGTGGACGTTGGGCGTGAAGTACTGCGGCCAGGTGGTGACGTCGGCGACGACCGCGTAGACGGCGGCAGCCGGGGCGGCCACGTCCGTGGAGTGCACGGTGGTGCGGACGGGGGGCTCCGGGGCCCGGGAGACTGCGGATGCGGTGGACATACGGGACCTTTCCTTCGTGTCGTCGCGCGGGGGCGCGGGGCGTGCGCGGCTCAGTAGTTGCCGAGGCCGCCGCAGACGTTGAGCGCCTGGGCCGTGATGGAGGCGGCCGTGTCGGTCGCCAGGTAGCCGACGAGGCCGGCGACCTCCTCCGGCGTGGAGTACCGGCCGAGCGGGATCTTCGTCGAGAAGCGCTCCAGGATGGCGTCCTCGGTCGTGTCGTAGGCGGCCGCGTAGCCCTGCCTGACGCGCTGCGCCATCGGCGTCTCCACGTACCCCGGGCACACCGCGTTGACGGTGACACCGGTCTTCGCGAGTTCGAGGCCGAGGGCCTTCGTGAAGCCGATGACGCCGTGCTTGGACGCGGAGTAGGGGGCCCCGAGCACGACGCCCTGCTTGCCGCCCGTGGACGCGATGTTGATGATCCGGCCCCAGCCGCGCTCCTGAAGGCCGCCGGCGTTCAGCACCTCACGCGTCATCAGGAAGACGCTGTGCAGGTTGGTCGCGATCACGTCGTACCAGAGGTCGTCCTCGATCTGCGCGGTGACGCCGCCGCCGCTGCGGCCGGCGTTGTTCACCAGCACGTCGATGCGGCCGTGCCGCTCGACGGTGGCCGCGACCAGGCGCCTGACGTCCTCGGCGCGCCGCACGTCGGCGACCTCGCCGTGCACGTCGAGGCCCTGCGCGCGCAGCTCCTTGACGGTGAGCTCCGTGGTGTCGGCGCTGCGGGCGCAGACGACCACGCGGTGTCCGCTGCGCGCCAGATCGGTCGCGACCGCGAGCCCGATCCCGCTGGTACCCCCGGTGACCAGGGCGACCCGTCCCTCGTTCCCCATGGCTTTGCGCTCCTCTCGCTGGCCGGCCGGTCGGCCGTCGACGCTCCCAAGCTGGCGAACGGTGCTCGAACGGCCGTCGAGAGGCGGTGGACACGGCGGCGGGGCGGGGTGCGGCGCCTGCTCCAGCGGCCGTCAGCCGGGGCGCGAGGGGCCGCGGCGACCCTCGGGTGCCACGTCCGCAGGAACGATCCGCAGGAACCACACGGAGGAGCTCTCCATGACCGTCACGGAGTACCCGGTCGCCACGACGACCGACCTGTACCAGCAGGTCCAGCAGTTCTACGCGCGCCAGATGCACCTGCTCGACAGCGGGAAGGCCGAGCTGTGGGCCGACACCTTCACCCGCGACGGCGTCTTCGCGGCCAACGCGCACCCGCAGCCCGCCGTGGGCCGGGCCGTCATCGCCGCGTCGGCACGCAAGGCCACCGACGAGTACGCCGCCAAGGGCGTGCAGCGCCGCCACTGGCTCGGCATGCTGTCCGTGGAGGACCACGGCGACCGCGTCAGCGCACGCTGCTACGCCCTGGTCGTCGAGACGCCGCGCGGCGGGCAGGCGGCCATCAGGGCGAGCACGCTCTGCGAGGACGTGCTGGTGCGCCACGAGGGCGGCTGGCTCGTGCGGGACCGCCACGTCACCCGCGACGACCTCGTCTGACGCGCCCACCCCGGCCGGCACGCCCGGCCCCCGGATCCACGGCAGGCCCGTAACGCTCCCCCGGCGTACGGGCCTGCCGTGCTGTGCGCGTGCCCCGCTGCCGCCGGCGGCGGGCGCACGAAAGCGAGTGCCCGCCCCGCACGGGCGGGGCCGGCACTCGCCGGTGGGGGGCTCGGGGGCCGCGGGCGCGTCAGGCGGCGGCCTGCGCGCGGGACTCGGCGAGGCTCTCGTTGATGAAGTCCAGCAGGAGCCTCGGGGTGTGCGCCTCGGCGACCGCGTCGTCCGACAGCCGTATGCCGTAGTCGCACTCGATGCGGCCGGCGGTCTGGAGCACGGCGAGCGAGTCGTACTTCAGCTCGGCGAGCGGGGTGTCCAGCGTGTCGCCGTCCAGGTCGACCCCCTCGTCCTCTCCCGCGCATTCGCGCAGCAAGGCGGTGAGTTCTGCGAGCGTCATGGTGTGTCTCCGTCTCTCGTCGGTGGTGCGGTGGGTGGTTGGTGCGGTGGGGTGTGAAGGGCGCCGGTCAGGAGCCGGCCGCCGTGACCACGGTGGCCGCGTTGAACCCGCCCTGGCCGCGGGCGAGTACGAGCGCCGTGCGCACCCGGCACTCACGTGCGGACGTCACCAGGTCGAGGCCGTGGCCGGGGTCCGGGCGTACGCCCACGGTCGGCGGGAGCACGCCGTCCCTGATCGAGAGCAGCGCCGCGGCCAGGTCGAGCGAGCCCGCCCCCGCCTGGAGCCTGCCGGTCATGGTCTTCGGCGCGGTGACCGGCACGGCACGCTCCCCGAAGACGGCGCGGATCGCCGCCGATTCCGCGCGGTCGAGTGACAGCACGCCGGCCGCGTCCGCGAAGACCGCGTCGACCTGCTCGGGGGCCGTTCCCGCGTCCGCGAGCGCCAGCTCGATCGCCCTGCGCAGTCCCGGCTCGCCGCCGCTGCCGGGCGGCGGGTCGAAGGTGGCCGCGTACCCGGCGAACGCGCCGTACGTGCGGGCGCCGCGCTCGCGTGCCGCCGCCTCGGCCTCCAGTACGAGGATGGCGCCGCCCTCGCCCGGCACGTGGCCGCTCGCGGCCGCGTCGAACGGCAGGTAGGCGGCGGCCGGATCCGACACGGTCGTCATCCGCCCGCCGGTGAGCTGCGCCGTCCAGCCCCACGGGCAGACGGCGCCGTCGACGCCGCCGGTGACGATGAGCCTGCTGCCCTTGCGCAGGTGCCTGCGCGCCTGGGCGACGGCGTCGAGCCCGCCGGCCTGCTCGGTGACGAGCACACCGCTGGGCCCGCCGAGGCCGTGCTTGATGGAGATCTGGCCGGCGTTGACGGCGTAGAACCAGGCGAAGGACTGGTACGCGCTGACGTACTGGCCCCCCTTGCTCCACAGCGCCTGCAACTCGCGCTGCCCGAACTCGAACCCGCCCGCCGAGGCCGCCGTGGCGACGCCCGCCGTGAGGTCGGGTGCCTGGCCGACGTCCGCGCCCGAGTCAGCGAGGGCCTCATCGGCCGCCGTGAGCGCGAGCCGGGTCATGTGGTCTGTCTGCGGCAGCAGCCGGTTCGGGATGCGCGCCTGGGGGTCGAACCCCGGGACCTCGCCCGCGAGCGTGGCCGGGTAGCCGGACGCGTCGAAGCGCGACACCGGCCGGATGCCGCTCTCGCCTGCGAGCGTCGCCCGCCACCAGTCGCGGGTGCCGAGCCCGTTGGGGGCGGCCACCCCGATCCCGGTGAACACGGGTGCGGCCGTCTCCGCGCGGCGGTCGCCCGGCGCGGTCCTCGGTGCCGTGGCGCTCGTCATGCCGCCCTCCTCTCGGGCTTGGTGAGCACCATGGCGCTCTGGAAGCCGCCGAAGCCGCTGCCGACACTCAGGACGGTGTCGACGGTCCGCTCCCTGGCGGTGATCGGGGTGTAGTCGAGGTCGCACTCGGGGTCGGCCTCGTGCAGGTTCGCCGTCGGCGGGACGACGTCGTGCTCGACGGCGAGCGCCGATGCGGCGATCTCCAGCGAGCCGATGGCCCCGAGGGAGTGCCCGATCATCGACTTGATCGAGCTGACGGGCGTCGCGTAGGCGTGGTCGCCGAGCGCGCGCTTGAACGCGGCGGTCTCGTGCCGGTCGTTCTGCTTGGTGCCCGAGCCGTGGGCGTTGACGTAGTCCACCGCCGTCGGCGCGAGCCGTGCCTCGCCGAGCGCGACCGTGATGGCCTCCGCCATCTCCTTGCCGTCCGCGCGCAGCCCCGTCATGTGGAAGGCGTTGCTGCGCGAGGCGAAGCCGGCGACCTCCGCGTAGATGTGCGCGCCCCTGCGCCGCGCCTGCTCGAACTCCTCCAGCACGAACACCGCGGAGCCCTCGCCCAGCACGAAGCCGTTGCGGGTGCGGTCGAAGGGGCGCGAGGCGTGCTCCGGGTCGTCGTTGCGCGGCGACGTCGCCCTGATCGCGTCGAAACACGCCACGGAGATGGGCGAGATGGGCGCCTCGGTCGCGCCGGCGACCATGGTGTCGGCGCTGCCCTCCCGGATCAGCTCGACGGCGTGGCCGAGGGAGTCGAGTCCCGAGGTGCATCCCGTGGAGACGACGGCCGTGGGGCCCTGCGCGCCGACCGCCCACGCCACCTCGGCGGCGAAGGAGCTGGGCACGAAGTAGTCGTAGAGGTGGTCCACCGCGCGGGTGTGGTCCACCAGCCACCGCGCGCCGCGGTCGCTGACGACCGCGTACTCGGTGTCGAGTCCCGTGGTCGCGCCGACGGCGCTGCCGATGGTGACGCCGGTACGGAACGGGTCTGCCGCCGCCAGGTCGCGGCCGCTGTCGGCGACCGCCTCGCGCGCGGCGACGAGCGCGAACTGCGCGGCCCGGTCGAGCCGTGCCGCGTCCTGCTCCGTCAGCCCCTGCGCGACCGGGTCGAAGTCGACCTCGGCCGCGATCCTCGACCTGAAGGGCGAGGCGTCGAACAGGGAGATGGCCCTGGTGGCGGTCCTGCCCTCGGTCAGCAAGGACCAGTACGCCTTCGTACCGATCCCGCCGGGCGCGACGACGCCGATGCCGGTGATCGCCACCCGGCGGCTCATCGCGGCCCCCTCGTGTCCTGGCCCGCCGCCCGCGTCGCGGCCAGGGTGTGTCCTCGCGTGTGTTCCCGCCTCACGGCCGCACCTCCTTCCTGGTCAGTGCTGTTCGCACGAATCTGACACCGGTGGCTCAAACCGCACTCGACTCGCGGCGGTGGGTGGCGGGCAGGCCCGCCACCACGTCGCGCAGCAGCTCCGCGATCGCGGGCCGCCGCACGAAGAAGTGGTCGCCCGGCACGGTGCGCAGCTCGAAGCCGCCGGGCGCGTACCGCGCCCACTCGGCCATGCCGCTCAGCGGCGCGATCGGGTCGCGTGACCCGCCCACCGCGAGGATCGGCGCGTCGAGTGGGTGCGCGGGCGACGTCTCCGTGACGCAGAGCGCCTCGCCGAGCTTGAGGTCGTCGCGGAGCGCGGGCAGCACCCTGCGCCGCCACAGCTCCTCGTGGTGGAGTGCTTCGAGCGGCAGGGCACCGAAGCCGACCAGCAGGAACAGCAGTTCCAGGTCGGGCAGGTGGGCGCTGCGCAGCACGGGGGAGCGCAGGTGCGGCGGCTGCACGGCCCCGACCACGACGCGCTCCGGCGGGCGCAGGCCCGCGGCGCACCTGGTGCGCGCGAACGTGTAGGCGGCGAGGCCGCCGAGGCTGTGCCCGTAGACGAGGTAGGGGCGCTCGTCCGCCATCGGGCCGACCAAGGCCTCGATCTCGGCGACGAGTTCGACGGGGTCGGTGATCCTGGCCTCGCGTACCCGGGTGCCGCGGCCCGGCAGCAGGATCGGCACCACCTCGGCGGTGTCGCCGAGCACGGCCTGCCACTGCGCGAAGGCCGAGGTGCCGGCTCCGGCGTGGTGGAAGCAGAACAGCCAGGGCGGCAGGGCGGCGCTCATTCGTCCACCAGCGCGACAGCGCGCGTCCAGCCGGCGCCCGCCCCGGCGATCTTGACCGGGAAGCACGCCACGCGGAATCCGAACGGCTCCGGCAGCTCGTCGAGTTGGGCAAGCCGTTCGATCTGGCAGTACTCGCGGCGGCGGCCGGCGAAGTGCGCCGGCCACAGCACGGAGGTGTCGCCGGTCTCCTGGTAGGCGCGGATCATGTGGCCGAAGGGCGCGTCCAGGCTCCACGCGTCGGTGCCGATCACGCGCACGCCGAGGTCGAGCAGATAGTCGGTGGCGGGCCCGTCCAGGCCCGCGAACTCGGTGAAGTACTCGGGCTTCCCCGCGTGCCGTGCGGCGCCCGTGTGCAGCAGGACGATGTCGAGGGGCTGCGGCCGGTAGCCGATGCGCGCGAGCTCCTTCTCGATGCGGTCCACCCCGATGACGCCGGTGCCCGCGCCGGTGACGTCAAGGACGACGCCGGGCCGCAGGAACCAGTCGAGGGGCATCTCGTCGATGTTCCTCGGCCGCCCGTTCGGGCCGGTGGAGCCGTAGTGGGACGGGGCGTCGACGTGGGTGCCGGTGTGGCTGGTGAGGGTGAGTGTGTCCAGCGAGAGGAGCTCGCCGTCCGGCAGCACGGACGGGTCGAAGTCGAGACCGAAGTGGAGCTTCATCTCCTCGCTCATGTGGCGTGCGCCCTCGGCGGGCGTCATGATCTCGTGGACTATGGGGTCCGGCTCCCAGCCGGAGGCGTCCACGGGGGACGACAGGTCGATCGTGTGCACGGTGGCCTCCTGGTCAGGGTCGTGGTGTGTCGAAGGCGGCGAACGCCTGCCGCGCGTACGCCGCGGCGGCGGGGTCGAACTGCAGCGAGGCGTGCCCGGCGGCGCAGTTGACGTCCCGCCAGATGCGCTGGAGCGCCGAGTCCTCGGTCTGGCCGCGCGCCCCGCCGAGCCGGAACAGCCGGTCCACGACAGCGGTGAGCAGTTCTGCGGCGACGGCGAAGTCCCGCTGGGCGCGCGCCAGGTGGGGCCCGTCGTGCTCCCCCGCGTCGGCGGCGCCCGCCGCGCGTGCCACCACCATCTCGACGAGGTCGAGCTCGGCGGCCGAGCGGGCGAGCGCCTCCCTGATCGAGCCGCGGTCCCTGGTCGCGCCCCCGGTGACCTCGCGCTTGTGCGCCACACCGGCGGACCACAGGCGCAGCCCCGCGCGTGCCGCGCCCAGGGCGGGCGTCAGGAAGTTGAGGCCGTTGACGGTCTTGTACGGCGCCGCGTGGCAGGGGTCGGCGCCCGCCGTGCCCGCCATCAGCGCGCTCTGCGCGAACGAGCGGTGTTCGGGCACCAGGACGTCACGCAGGGCCACGGTGTTGCTGCCCGTGCCACGCAGGCCGACGTTGTGCCACGTGTCGAGCACGCGGTACGCGCCGCGCGGCACCGCGAAGAACCGGTACTGGCGGCCGTCGCCGGCAGGCGCCATCGCGCCGAGGAACGTCCACTCGGCGCTGCCGACGCCGCTGGCGAAGGCCCACTCGCCGTTCAGCCGCCAGCCGCCCGGCACCGATTCGACGTGTCCCGCGGGCGCGAACGACCCGGCGATCCGGGTGTCGGGCCCTGCGCGCCACAGCTCGGCGCGGCCGCGCTCTGGCAGGTGTGCGCCGAGTATGCCCATCGCCGCGTAGACGGAGGCGCACCACGCGGCGGAGGCGCCGGCCTCGCCGAGCAGGGCGACGGCGTCGCAGAAGTCCCGGTAGGTGCCGCCGGTGCCGCCGTGTGCCGTGGGGACGAAGTGGCGCGCGAACCCGGCGTCCGAGAGGGCGTCGGCCGTCGTCACGTCCAGGGACCTGGCCGCCTCGACCGCCTCCGCGCTGTCCGCGACGGCGGTGAGGACGTGGCGCGCGCCCTCGGTCAGGGAGCGTGGGGCGGGCCGCCGCGCGATCACGGCGGGCGCCTCCTCGACGCGTGCCGCGCTCATCGCGCCACCGCCGCTTCCCGCGTGGCGCCCGTACGCTCGGCGACCAGGCGTTCCAGCACCGCCACGACG
The DNA here is from genome assembly GCF_000721265.1 of Streptomyces sp. NRRL F-5126. Classification (GTDB taxonomy): domain Bacteria; phylum Actinomycetota; class Actinomycetes; order Streptomycetales; family Streptomycetaceae; genus Streptomyces. The sequence goes on from NZ_JOFZ01000008.1 coordinate 61,531, forward strand.
CCCGCGGGCGACGGCATGGCCGCCACCTCGTCGCGCAGCTCCGTGGCGCGGGTGCGGTACGACGGGTCGTCGAGCAGCGCGCGCACGGCCTCGCGCACGACCGGCACGGGGTCCTTCTCCCGCAGCAGCTCACCCCGCACGAGGTGCCTGCCGGCCCCCACGGCGGCGAGGCGGTCGCCGGTGAGCATCTGCTCGGGCCGCGGGGAGACGACGAGCTGGGGCACGCCCGCCGCCGTCGAGGTCATGGACGTGCCGCCGCCGCCCTGGTGGACCACGGCGTCGCAGCTCGGCAGCAGCAGGTTGAGCGGCAGCCCCTCCACGACGCGCGTGCCCTCGGGCAGCGTGCCGAGCCGTTCGGCCTGGCCGGGTGCGAGCGCGAGTACGAGCTCGGCGTCCAGGCCGCCCACCGCCTCGACGACCTCGTCGAGCAGGTCTCCCGGTCCGCCGAGTCCGATGCGCCCGGTGGTGACACCCCAGGTCACGCAGACGCGCCGGCGCGGCGCCGGGTCGATCAGCCAGTCGGGCAGCGCCCCGGGGCCGTTGTACGGGACGTAGCGGATGGACTGCCGGCCACGGCCGCCGGCGATGCGCAGCCGGGGCGGGCACGGGTCGAGCCACACGTCGGGGTCGATGCGCGGTTCGGCGCCGAACCGTTCGAACAGCCGCAGCAGTTCGGCCCGCGGCTCGCCCTCCAGGGTGCGCTCGTTGTGCATCACGTCGACGCTTCCCCACATGTGGCTGGCCGACGGCACGCCGAGCGCGGACGCCGCGACGGCGCCCGCGTAGCTCACCGCGTCGTGCACCACCAGGTCGGGCCGCCAGACACGCGCGAAGGCGACGAGCCCGTCCGCCATCGCCTCGGCCATGGCGATCTCCTTGGCCGCGAGCGCGTCGAGGACGCCGCGCTGCCCGGGATCGAGCAGGTCGAAGTGGCGCGTCCACTCGGACGGCCAGCGGCCCTGCGTGTGCCAGGACGTGAGCGCGCCCTTCGTGGACATGGCCGGCAGGTCGGGCTCGGCGCCCGCCACCACGGACGTGAGGCCCGTGTGGGCGACGGCCGCCTCGATCGACGCGGTGCTCGCGACCCGGACCTCGTGCCCCGCCGCCTGGCAGGCCCAGGCCAGCGGGACCATCGGGAAGACATGCGAGGGCCATGCCCACGCGGTGAAGAGAATGCGCACGGTGACCACCCAGGGGTGAGTAACGGGTATGGAGGAATTGACCGCTGTCCCGCTCGACTCCGCGCCGGGCGCGGCTGGAGGAACGCGCGGGCCGCGCGCTCGGCGCCGGGTCCAGCGGGGTTCGAGGCCGGGGAGACATCCTGCGGCGCCGGCGGCCCGGCCCCGCCTGCCACGAGTCGTCGCGTTTCCTTGCGTTCGAGCGAAGAGGTGGATCAGCGGTGGACAGAGATGGATTCCGGTCGTTCTTCGGGGCGTTCCCGACCGCCGTCGCGGTCGTCACGACGCTGGACGGTGCGGGCGAGCCGCGCGGCTTCACCTGCAACGCCCTGTCGGCGGTGTCGATGGACCCGCCGCTGCTGCTGGTGTGCGTCGACCGGCGCTCGAGGACCCTGCCCGCGCTCGCCGCGACCGGCGCTTTCGTCGTGAACGTCCTGGCCGAGGGCGCGGACGAGGTGGCCATGGCGTTCGCGGGCAAGTCCCCGCGCAAGTTCGACGCGGTGCGGTGGACGCCCTCGCTCCTGGCCGGCGGCGCGCCGGTGCTGAGCGGCGGCTGCCTCGGCCAGGCGGAGTGCGTGACCGTACGGAGCTTCGACGCGGGCGACCACCGGATCCTGATCGGCCGGATGGAGAACGTCACGACGTTCCCCGTCAGGCCGCTGCTCTACCACAACCGCGCCTTCAGCGTCTTCCGGCCTGACGAGGAGCTGGCCGGCGCGGGGCACTGACGGCCGGTGGCCGCAACTGCCGTACAGGGGCCCGGCGTGGGCGCGATACTGATCACGTCGCGGTGAGGCCGCGGGTGAGATCGGACAGGGGTCGTGAGGATGAACGGGAAAGAGCGTTCCGCGGAGCTGACGCCCCGCCAGGGTGCCGAGGACGTGCGCGCGGTCGCGCTCCTGCTGCCCGGCGGCTCGGTCGCGAGCCACCGCGGGCCGATGAGGCTCGCCCTGTGGGGCCTGAAGGCCCCGGCCGCCCGGCTGGCCGGGTCCGGCGCCTCGGGCGGTGTGGCGGTGCACCTGCTGCGCTACCGCTTCCGGGGCTGGAACGGCGAGGAGGCGAGCACCGCGGTCGACGCCGAGTGGGCGCTCGGCGAACTGGCCAGGCTCTACGGGGACGTTCCCGTCGCGGTGCTCGGCAACTCCCTCGGCGGGCGCGCCGCGTTCCGCGTCGGCGGCCACCGCAACGTGGTCAGTGTGACCGGCGTCGCGCCGTGGCTGCCTGACGAGGATCCGGTGGACCACCTCGCGGGCCGCAAGATCCTCATCGTCCACGGTGACAAGGACAAGAGCGAGGCGACGCCCGCCATGTCCCTGGCGTTCGCGGAGCGCGCCAGGCGCGTCACGGACGTCTGCAGGTTCGAGGTGCGGGGCGGCTCGCACACTCTGCTCAACCGGGCCGCGGACGTCTGGTCGGTCACGACGGACTTCATGCTGTCCACGCTCGGCTGCCGCGAGCTGCCGGCGCCGCTGCTCGGCGCCCTGGCCGAGGACGGCGACCTGCGGACGGCCCTGGCCGTCGGGTACGGCCGCTGAGCCGCTCCCGGCCCGGCCCGGCGGACTGAGAGGCTGTCCGCCGGGGCCCCTGCCGCGTGGGCCGCGCACCCCGGTCAGGCGGCGAACAGGTCGAGCGCGGGCCGCCGTTCGGCCTGCTGCGGTTCGAGCGCCGGGTCGGCCGCCAGGATGGCCTGGTGCAGCCGCCGCAGCCGCACGGTCGGGTCGAGGCCCAGCTCCTCGGCGAGGCTGGTGCGCAGGCCGTTGTAGACCTCCAGCGCGCGCCACTGCATCCCGGCACGGTAGAGCGCCACCATGCACTGGGCGTGCAGCCCCTCGTGCAGGGGGTGCCTGGCCGTCAGCGAGGTGAGTTCGGCGAGCAGCTCGTCGTGCCTGCCGAGGCGCAGGTCGGCGTCGATGCGCCGGCCGAGCACGCCGAGCCGGCTCTCCTCCAGGCGCACCAGCTCGATCTCGAGCAGCGGCCCGATCCGCACGTCGACCAGCGCGGGCCCCCGCCACAGCGACAGCGCCTCGCGGTAGCGCGCCGCGGCCTCGGCGTCGTCGCAGCGCCCTGCCGCGGCGCCGCCCACCGCCACGAGACGGTCGTACTCGTGCACGTCGACGCTGCCCGGCTGCACGTCGAGCAGGTAGCCGCCGTGCCGGGTGGCCAGCACCTCCTTCGAGCTGTGCAGCGGGTCGGGGCCGTAGGCGCTGGCCAGCAGCCTGCGCAGCTGGAGGATGTACGTCTGGAGGGTCGTCAGGGCGCTCCGCGGCATCTCGGTGCCCCAGATCTCCTCCATCAGCGTGGGTACGGGCATGACCTGGCCCGCGTAGAGGGACAGCAGCGCGAGGATCTGGCGCGGCTTGCCCGCGCTCGGCACGATCGACCTGCCGCCCACCTCTGCGCTCAGCGGTCCGAGGATCTTGATTTCCATGGGTACCTCCGTGGTGCGGTGAGCCGGATGCCCCCGTCGGTACATCCGTTCCTCAACCTGCCTCGACAGTCCCACCGGGGGCGGCCGCGCCCCAGTGCCGCACTCCTCGATACGGGGTGAATCGGCACCTGCGCCGACCGTGAAACTTTCATACGCGGAGCATGAGGACGGCACTGGCACGGGCCGCGGGACCGGGACGAGACTTCAGTCCGTCGGCAGGGAGAGCGCATCCGGCGCCGGATCCGCCGGTCCACCGCCCGCTCGTGCCACGCACAGCACGTACGTCACGCACAACACGTACCTCACGCACGCCACATCGCACCGCACCACACCACTCATCGCGCATCACACCAACGGGAGACACCATGAAGTCCAGCCTCGCCGCCGCCGGCTCCAGCTACGACGACCTGATGATCGAGGACCTGACCCACATGGCACGCGGCGGAGTCGACCCCATCACCGCCGGCATCTGCCTGTGCACCCTGTGCGTCGCCCCCGAACCCGCCGTCGAGGAGGCCGCGTCCGCCACGCTCGCCCGGTACGCCCTGTGAGAGAGGCCGCCGTAGCGGGGGGCGCCGCGGTGCTGGGCTTCAAGCCCTTCCTGAAGGTCGAGCGCGTGCCGGGCGAGGCCGTGTACCTGATCTCCGACCAGCGGGTCACCGCCCTGCACGGGGAGCAGATCGCCACGCTCGCACCGCTCCTCGACGGCACGCGCCACCTGGAGCAGGTCGTCGAGGAGGCGGGGGCCACCATCCCCGCCGAGCAGACCACACGCCTGGTGGGCCGCCTCGTCGAGGCGGGCCTGCTGTCGGCGCGCCGGCCGCGGGGGCTCACCCCCGGCCGGCGCTCCGCCCGCACGTACTGGGAGGCGGCCGGCCTCGACGGCGAGGCGGCGGCCGCGGGGGTCGACGCGTCGATCGTCGGCGCGCTGGCCCTGCCGGGCACCGACGCGGCGGAGCTCCTGCGCGCGCTGCGAGCGGCGGGGCTGCGCACCCACACGTCTGCAGGTGACGGCCAGGGGCACGGCAGCGACCTCGACGTCGTGCTGGTCGACGACTACCTGAACCCGCGGCTCGAAGCCCTCGACGCCGAGCACCGCGCCGCCGGGCGCCCCTGGCTCCCGGTCAAGGCGTGCGGCACCGAGCTGTGGATCGGCCCCTTCTTCGGCACATCGGACGGCCCCTGCTGGTCGTGCCTCGCCGACCGGCTCTGGCGCGGCCGCCAGGTCGAGGCCCATGTCCAGCGGATGCTGGACCGCTCGGGACCCGTGCCGCGTCCCTCCTGCTCGCTGCCCGCCGCCCGGCTCGCGGCGCTGCAGCTCGCGGCGCTGGAGGCGGCGAAGTGGCTCGCGGGCCACCGGTACCCGGGCCAGGGCGCGCTGTGGACGCTGGACGGGCCCGCACTTGAGGGCGTCCGCCACCAGGTGACCCGGCGGCCGCAGTGCCCGGCGTGCGGCGACACCGGTCTGGTCGCGGCGCGCGCCGGGGGCCCGGTCGTCCTCGCGTCGCGCCCCAAGCAGGACACCGACGGGGGTGGCCACCGCGCCCTGACGCCCGGCCGGTTCATGGAGCGCTTCGGCCACCTGGTCGACCCGCTCACCGGCCTCGTCAAGGAGATACGCCAGGACCCGCGCGGCCCCGCGTTCCTCAACTCCTTCCACGCGGGCCACAACCCGGTCGCCGACCCGCGCGGCATCGGCTCCGTACGGGCCGGGCTGCGCGCCACCAGCGGCGGCAAGGGCACCACCGCGCTCCAGGCCCGTGTGGGCGCCCTCGCCGAGGCGCTGGAGCGCCACAGCGGATACCTCCAGGGCGACGAGCCCATCGTGCGCGGCAGCTTGCGCGGCCTCGCGCCGCGCGCGCTGCACCCGGACACGGTGCAGCTTTTCGACGAGCGGCAGTTCGCGGGACGCGCGGAGTGGAACGCGACGCACGGCCCGTTCCACCAGGTCACCGACCCGTTCGACGAGGACGCCGTCATCGACTGGTCGCCCGTCTGGTCGCTCACGGCCGGGTGTTCGCGCCTGCTGCCGACCGCGCTGCTCTACTACAACGCGCCGCAGCGCTCCGGCCGGGCGTTCTGCGCGGCCAGCTCCAACGGCAACGCGGCGGGCGGCAGCCTTGAGGACGCCGTGCTGCAGGGGTTCCTCGAACTCGTCGAACGCGACGCCATCGGCCTGTGGTGGTACAACCGCACCCGCAGGGCCGCGGTGGACGTCGCCGCGTTCGCCGACGCGTGGACCGGCGAACTGCTCACCGTGCACCGCTCGTTGCACCGCGAGGTGTGGGCGCTCGACCTCACGTCGGACCTGGGCATACCGGTCTTCGCCGCACTGTCGCGGCGCACCGACAAGCCGCAGCAGGACATCATGCTGGGCTTCGGAGCGCACTTCGACCCCGCGCTCGCCCTGCGCCGCTCACTGACCGAGCTCAACCAGATGCTCCCGCACGTGCTCGACGCGCGGGCCGACGGCAGCGGCTACGGCACGACGGACCCCGACACGCTGTCCTGGATGCGGACGGCCACCCTCGCCGACCAGCCCTACCTCGCGCCGGACCCCTCGGCGCCCCCGGTACGGCCCGGCCACTACCGCTGGACGCCCCGCTCCGATCTGCGCGAGGACGTGGCGGCGGCCGAGGAGGTGGTGCGCGGCATGGGCTCCGAGCTGCTCGTGCTCGACCAGACACGCCCCGACGTCGGCCTGCCGGTCGTCAAGGTGATCGTGCCGGGCCTGCGTTCGCACTGGAACCGGTTCGCACCCGGCAGGCTGTTCGACGTCCCGGTCGCCCTGGGACACCTCACGGCACCCACCCGCTACGAGGACCTGAACCCCGTCCACCTGTTCCTGTGACGCGGACGGGCACCCGTACCACCACCGGCCTTCCCCCCAAAGGCGCTGCACACCCGAGATGACGGCTATGACGATCGACCGACTCGCGGCCAGGGAACTCTCCGAGACCTGGTCGCTGCCCGAGGGCACGTCGGTGCGCACCGATACGTACGGCGGACGGGCCGTCGTGCTCGTGGACTCGCCCAGGGGCGGTTTGCGGGTCGACGACCCGTCATCCGCGCTGGCCGAGGCCCTGCGGCGGATGTCGCTCGGCCCGGTGAGACTGCCCAACCTCGTACCGGACTTCCCCGCGTACGACAGCCCGCCGGCGCACCGCAGCGCCGCCGCGGTGGACCTCTTGCGCCGCCTGTCGGACGTCCGCTACGTGGTGGACCGCCATCTGATGCTGGGTGCCGGCCTGATGGTGACCGTCAGCCCCGCCGGCAGGTCCGCGCGGTTCCTGCCGGTACCGCTGCCGCGTGGCCGCGGGGACGCGCTGGTGACGCTCACCCGGGGCGCGCGCTTCTCGCGGAGCGGGACGGGGCTCGTGCTGGAGTCCGATCTCAGCGATCACCGCGTGGAGTTGCACGGGCCCGAGGCGCGGTGGCTGATGGCGAGGGTGCCCGGGATGCGCCTGCGCGACCTGGAGCGCGTGGTGCGGCTGCCACGGCTGCCGCTGCCGCCCGGTGCGACGGACGCGTTCGTCGCGTACCTCGTGGCGGCGCGGATGCTGTCGCTGTCGCCCTGACCCGGGCGGACGGGACGGAGCAGACGGGGACAGGCGGGAAGCGGAGAGACGAACACGGGCAATCGGCCCGGTGAATCGTCCTCACATACGCGTCCGGGATGATTATCATGCGGATGATGTTCGGTCCGTGAACGCACCGCAGGGGATCGGTGAAGAGCATGGGGATCGCAACAACGGCGGCGTCAACCGAGGGTGACGCGGCCCGGTACGAACAGGAGCGCTCGGGCGGGGAGGACGCGGAGCGCGATCCCGCCTCCACGGCCAGAAACGATTTACCGCCACGCGTGGCGGTGGCCGTCACCGTGACGGTCCTGCTCGGCATCATCACCGTCGACGGGATGTACGCGGTACTCGAGCACCTGACGGCCTGGCGGCTCACCGAGGGCGCCGTCGCGGCGGCCGCGATCGTGGTCCTGCAACTCGCGCACTCCTTCCCGTGGCTGCTGCCCCGGCTCGCCTCCGTCGCCTGGCTGACGCTCGGACTGCAGGCCGTCGCCTCCTTCGCGCCGTTCGCCGACCTCGGCGAGGCGTGGCTGTCCATGCCGGCCTTCCTTGCCGGATCGGTTCTGCTGGTGCTGCGCCCGCGGCTCGCCTGGCCGGCCTTCCTGCTCGTGGTGGCCGCGACCGACTACGCGCTCCTCCGGCTCGGCGCCGGCTGGGACATCGTCCTCACCAGCATCTCCGTCGCGCTGGCCGCCCTCGGGGTGTTCGGCCTGTCCCGGCTGGCCGCGCTCGTCACCGAGGTGCGCGCGGCACGCACCCGGGTCGCCGGCCTGGCGCTCGCCGCCGAACGGCTGCGCTTCGCACGGGACCTGCACGACCTGCTCGGCACCAGCCTCTCCGCGATCAGCTTCAAGTGCGAGCACGTCAGGCGCCTGGTGGGGAACGGGACCGACCGCGCGCAACAGGAACTGGCCGACATCCTGCGGATGTCACGGCAGGCGCTCGCCGACGTGCGCGCGGTGGCCCGCGGCTACCGCGAGGTCTCCCTCGCGACCGAGGCGGAGGCCGCGGAGTCCATGCTCGCCGCCGTCGGCATCCGCTCCACCGTACGGCTGGCGGACCAGCCGCTGCCCGGCCCCGTCGACACCCTCCTCGCCACCGTGCTGCGCGAGGGGCTCACCAACATGCTCAGGCACAGCTCCGCCGAGCGCTGCGTCATCGAGACCGTGCACGCCGACGGCGCCGTGCGGCTCAGCCTGGCGAACGACGGGGTGACCGGGGCGCCCGCGCCGGCCGGGGAGGAGGGGCGCGGCGGGCTCGACGTGCTCACCGCCTGGGTGGGCGGGCGCGGCGGCAGCCTGCACGGGCGGGTACGCGCCGACGGCTGGTTCCTCCTGGAAGCGCGTGTCCCCCTCGCCGAGCGCACGGACCGCGCGGGCACGGCGGCGGCCGGTTCCGGCACGTCCGCCCGGCCGCCCGGCACCATGGGCGCGGCCACGGGCCGTGCCTGCGACGCCGGCGCGCACGCCCCGTCGCGTCAGACGGACCCCGTCGCCGCCGCGCGCCCCCGCACGAGCCTGGCGCCGCGCACCGCGGCGACGATCACCGGCTGCGTGCTCGTGGGCTACACCGTCGTCGACGCCGCGTACCTCGCCAACGGCGGGCTGCTCGGCCGGCCGCTGCTCGGCGCGCTCGCGCTGCTCGCGGCGATCGCGGCGCTGCAGTTCTGCCGCGTCCACCCGGCCGTGGCACGCCGTCTGCCGGGCGGCCGCTGGTGGTGGTTCTGGGCGCAGGCGGTCCTCACGTACGCGCCGTTCCTGGTGTTCGGCAAGGAGTGGCTCGGGGTCCCGGGATTCCTCGTCGCGTCCCTGCTGATGCTGCGCGCCTCCCCGTCGGCCTGGCCGCTGGCCGGCGCCCTGGTGGCGGGCAACGCAGGGGTCCTGGTCGCCGTGGGCACGGACACCACCGACGTCGCCGAGCTCTCCATCTCCGCGATCACCTGCGGGCTCGTCGTCTTCGGTCTCGCCAGGATGAAGGACCTGGTGGCCGAGTTGTACCGGTCGAGGGCCGAGCAGACCCGGCTCCTCGTGGTCAGGGAGCGCCTGCGGTTCGCGCGCGACCTGCACGACCTGATGGGCCTGAGCCTGTCCACGATCACCCTCAAGTGCGAGCTGACCTACCGGCTCGTGCCCACCGACCCGGAACGCGCCAGGGCCGAGCTCGGGGAGATCCTCGCGACCGCCGGGCAGGCGCTCGCCGACATCCGCGCGGTGACCAAGGGCGAGCACCGCAGGTCGCTGTCGGCCGAGGTCGAGTCGGCGCTCGCCGTGCTCGGCACAACGGGGGTCGAGACCACGGTCGGCCTCGAATGCGGCCCGCTGCCCGACGCGGTGGAGACCGCGCTCGCCACCGTCCTGCGCGAGGGGCTCACGAACCTGCTGCGCCACAGCAAGGCGGAGCACTGCGCCATCACGGGCCACCGGTGCGACGCCACGGTCGTCTTCGCCCTGGCCAACGACGGGGTGGGCGAGACGCCCGCGCCCTACGACCCGGACGGCGGCAGCGGCCTGAACAACCTGTCCGCGCGGCTGCGGGACCTGGGCGGCGCGCTGACCGCGGGGGCGTGCGGGGACGGCTGGTACGAACTGCGGGTGGAGGTGGACCTCGACGCGGCGCACGCGGCGCCGCCCGCGGGGTGACGGGCGCGGGCCCTGCCGGGCGGCGACCGCGCGGCGTCAGAAGCTGTTGTCTTGCCCAGTGTGGGATGAGGTCGAGGGGGCTGGTGCTGTCAGATCCAAGGCGGAGGAGGGAGTCGACGCGGTGGGGGTACCCCCGGCCGAAGGTTGGGGGAGTCGGCGACTGACGACAACGCCGGAGATGGCTGTGCCAGGCGACTCGGGCCCCGCAGGGGGCAAGACAACAGCTTCTCAGAGCCAGCCGGCGTCCCTGGCGATGCGGATGGCGTCCACGCGGTTGCGCGCGTTCAGCTTCGTGACGACGTTCGTCAGGTAGTTGCGCACCGTCCCCGTCGACAGGTGCAGGCGGGACGCCATCTGCGCGGCCTCCATGCCCTCGGCGGCCAGCCGCAGCACCTCGGCCTCGCGGTCGGTGAGCGGTGACCCGCCGAAGTCGAGTGTCGCGAGGGCCAGTTGCGGGTCGATGACACGTTCGCCCGCCGCGACCTGCCGGATCGTCTCGCTGAGACGGTCCGGGTCGGTGTCCTTGAGCAGGAAGCCCGACACGTGCGCGGCGAGCGCCCGTCTCAGATTGCCGGGTCTGCCGAGGCTGGTCAGGATGATCGTGCGGCAGCCGGGCACGGCGGTGGACAGGTCGGCAGCGGCCGTGATGCCGTCCGTCACCGGAAGGTCGATGTCGAGCACGGCCACGTCGGGCTTGAGCGCGCGGGCGGCAGGGACGATGTCGGCCCCGGAGGCGAGCTCCGCCACCACCTCGATGTCCGGCTCGAGCTCAAGGAGCGAGACGAGAGCCTTGCGGAGCATGTGCATGTCCTCGGCGATCAGAATCCTGACCATGTTCTCCCCCACGCGAATGGCCAACTAGCCGAACATTATGGCGCAGTAACGACCATCCGCACCTTCCCGCCTCCCCTTCATTTTTCCCCCAGCAGCCCCACGATCTCGTGCACGAAAGCCGCGTCGAGCATGGTGCCGACCGCCAGGTCGCCCGCGCCATCGAGCCCCACGTCGTGGCAGGCGACGCTGAGCAGGTACGTGCCGAGCACCTCGAACGTGGCGAACGACCACTCGCCGCGCGACGCGGGCCTGCCGTCCGGCGTCAGCAGCGACTCGCCGCCGCGGCTGAAACCGAACTGGTTGAACCCCATCCGCATGCCCTGGCCCAGCGCCTTGGTGTACGCCTCCTTCAGCGTCCACACCCGCAGCAGCTCGCGCTCGCGCTCGGCCTCGGGCAGGCCGCCGAGCAGGGCGCGCTCGTCGGGCGTGCACAACTGCCGCTCCACGGAGGCGTACCGGATCCTGCGGCTCGCCAACTCCGTGTCCACGCCGATCCTGCCGCGCCTGTTGAGCCCGACGACGATCAACTCGCCCGTGTGGCTGAGGGACACGTCGATCTGGTCGCACCCGCGCAGGTACGGCCTGCCGCCCGGCTTGTACGCCAGGTCGATGGAGCCGGGCGGCGCCTGCAGCGCCGCGCCCGCCGTGCACCGCATCAGCAGCCGGGACACGGCGAAGCGCGACCTCGACTCCGGGTCGGGCAGGCCGCGCAGCCGCTGCCAGTCGCGGCTGCCCAGCATCGGCCGCAGCTCCGCGTCCTCAAGCACCCTGGGCAGCCAGTCACGCCAGTCCGCGTACACCACGGCGTGGCCGTGCCACGCCACGGACTGGCGCACCAGGCTCCACGCCTCGTCCGCGCCGGACGCCAGGATCGGCTCGCCGACCTCCCGCGCCCCGTAGTCGTCGCCGTAGTCGTCACCGCTGTCATCCCCGTACCCGTCGCCGCTCCCGTCGCCGTGATCGCCGCGGCCCGCCGGCCCGAGCCGTCTCACGGCGCGTCCGCCCACTGCACGGGCTCGTCGTACAGGTCGTAGCTCCTGCGGCCCCGGTAGCGCTCGGCCACCTCGGCCAGCACGCGGTCGACGCAGCCGTCCGGCAGTTCGGGGAGGTCCGGCAGGCAGAGCCTGCGCCCGATCCGCAGCAGCGCCATCACCAGCCACGCGGGATCGCCGAGGAACCCCGGCCGCCCCCGGTGGCTCTCCCACACGCCGAGCGCCGCGGCGGCCGCGCTCAGCAGCGCGTGGCGGTCGGCCAGGGCGCACATCCGCGGGCTCGACAGCACGCCGAGGTCGCCGGGCGCCACCGCGACGCACCGTTCGCGCAGCGCCGCCAACTCGCCGAGCAGGGCCGCCACCAGCGCGCCCAGCGCCCGCCCGTACCCGTGCTCGACGCCGTCGGCGCGCAGCCGGCCGGCCGTGGCGGCCAGCGCGGCGGCGAGGAAGTCCGACCGGCCGGCCACGGCGAGCGCGTCGAGCGCGAGGGGCGGCAGCGCGAGGCCCGGCCGGAACAGCGCGTCCCCGGGGTCCTCGGCACGCAGCCAGGACGTGCGCGCGAGCAGCGGCAGGCGCGGGATCACCGCCGCCTGGCAGGCGGCCGTCCCGGCGTGGCCGAGGCTGGCGGTGGGCAGGTCGCGCATGAGCTTCGCGAGCATCTCCCGGTCCACCTCGCCCGCGTCCCTGGCGTGCCCCGCACGGCCGGGCCTGCCGACCACGGTGGCCAGCTCCTCCAGGTCCTCCCGCAGCAGGTCGGGCACCAGGTACTTCACCTCGGCGGCCGCCAGGTCGGCGCTCTGAGGGTGGAGGTGCAGCGCCCGCAGGACGGTGGTGGCCAGGCTGTCGCAGGCCAGCAGGTCGGCGAAGACGCCGGCGAGCAGCGGGCGGTGGCGCTCGCCCATGTGCCCGCCGCCGTCCCTGGCGACGGCGCGCACCGCCGTGCGCAGCACCGTGCCGGCGGCGGCGACGACCATCACCGCGCACAGCGGCCGGTGGAACTGGAACGTGCGCAGGGCGAGCGGCACGGCGCCGCCCGCCTCGCCCACCAGCGCGCCGGCGGGCGCCGGACAGTCGGCGAACTCGAGTCCGCCGAAGGCGCAGCCGCGCAGTCCCGTCGTGGGCTGCCTCGGCAGCGTGCGCAGCCGCCCGGCCGCCGCGGCCTCCCGGTCGATCAGGAGCACCGAGTGGCTGCGTGACCCGGGCGCCGGGTCCGTACGGGCGTAGACGACCAGGGCACGCGCACGCGCCGCGTTGATCACGACGTCCTTGCGGCCGCCGAGGCGGAAGCCGCGCGAGGTGGTGAGCGCCGACACCTCGCCGCTCCACAGCGCGTTCCCGTGTGCCATGGAGTGGTGGACGACGGATGCGCGGCCACCGCCGCACAGGATGTCCGCGAGGGCCGCGCGCTGCTCCGCCGCCCCGGCCGTCCACACGGGCGTCGCCGCGAACAGCGACGTCACCCCGTACCCGGTGCCGAGGCCGAGGTCGCGGCGGAAGACGGGACGGATGACGCGGGCGAGGCCGTCGGCGCGCTCCAGCCTGCCGCCGTCGGCCACGGGGACCATCTCGGCGCCGAACCCCTGGTCGTGCAGCAGCTGTTCGGCCTCGGCCACCAGCTCACCGCGCTCCTCGGCCGCGAGCACCGCCGCGAAGCCCAGCGGGTTGCCCGGGTCGTCGGGCGCGCCGAGCCGCTCCTCGAGCGTCCGGGCGCGTGCCTCGGCGCCGGCGGACGGGATCCCCGGGGAATCCGCCCCCGTCATGGCCTGTGTGCGCATGGACATGCGATCACCCCTTCCTCACGGGCGGGCCGGCCGCCGCGGCGCCGGATCCGGCCGCCGGTTCTGTGTGCAGCGGCCGCAGCTCGCCGCGCAGGAACAGTTCGCGCATCACGGAGCGCCGCACCTTGCCGCTCGTCGTCCGCCTGACCGTGCCCGGCCGTACGAGCAGGACGGAGCCCGTCGCCCCGAAGTCCTCCGCGAGACAGCGCCGCACCCGGTCGGCAAGGCCGGCGAGTTCCCCGTCGCCGCACCCCGAGGTGCGCACCTCCTGCACGGCCACGAGGTGCTCGCCACCGCGCGGCCGCGCCATGAACACCGCGGCCGAGGCGAATCGCGAGCCGCAGCGCCGCAGCTGGTGCTCGACCTCCTGCGGGTGCAGGGTCCTGCCCGCCACGCTCAGCACGTCCTTGATGCGTCCGGTGACGTAGAGCCGCCCGTCGTCGAGTGCGCCGAGGTCGCCGGTGCGCAGGAAGCCGCCGTCGCCCGACGCCGTCGCGCGGCCGAAGGTCTCGGCGTTCTCCAGCGCCCGGTGCCAGTAGCCGGGGGAGACGGCGCCGCCGCGCACCCAGATCTCGCCGATCTCGCGGTCCGGCAGCTCCTCGCGGGTCTCCGGGTCGACCACGCGCACCTCGACGCCACGCGCGGGGCCGCAGGACGCCACCGGGTACGGCGCGGGCACGGCCGTGTCGGCGCCGTGCTCCTCCCGCCGCCGGCGCAGCGCGCCGCGGCCCGGGCCCGCGACCTCAAGTACGGGGCCGCCGGCGTCCGCCGGTGCCGCCACGCTGACCATCAGCGTCGCCTCGGCGAGCCCGTAGCCGGCCACGAGGGCGTCGGGCCGCAGCCCCGCGGGCGCGAACCTGCGGGCGAAGGCGGCCGACGCGTCCGGGGACACCTGTTCGGCCGCGTTGACGGCGGTGCACAGCCGGGAGAGGTCGAGCCCGGCCACGTCCTCGTCCGTCGCCTCGGCCGCGCAGCGCGCGAACGCCGTGTCGGGCGCCGCCGTGGCGGTCACGCCGTACTGGTCGATCGTCCGCAGCCACCGCAGGGGGCGCGCCGCGAAGCGCGCGGGGGGCACCAGGACGGCGGTCGCACCCAGCCACAGCGGGTGGAGCAACTGGCCGATCAGGCCCAGGTCGTGGTGGAGGGGCAGCCAGCCGCCGATGCGTGAGTCCTGGTCGGTGGAGAGCGCCGCGCGTATCGACTCCATGGCGGCGAGCAGGTTGGCGTGGGTCACCACGACACCGCGCGGCGCCGCCGTGGTGCCCGAGGTGTACTGGATCAGCGCCGGGCTGTCGCCGGACGGCGGCTGCCGCACGCGCGCCTCGTGGGCGTCCGCGCCGTCCAGACCGTCCGGGCCATCCGCGCCGTCCGCGTCGTCCTGGCCGCCCGGTGCGGGGGCGTCGACGGCCAGGCACAGCACGCCGCCGTAGCCGCCCCTGTCGTCCTCGGCGAGGTAGCGGGAGACGTCGGCGGCCAGCGCCGCCTCGGTCAGGACGAGCGACGTGCCGGTGTCCTCGGTGATCGCCTTCATGCGCTCCCTGGCGGCGCGCGAGGACGCGGGTGGCGGCACCACGGACACGACGGCGCCCGCCAGCAGGCAGCCGGCGACCGCCACCGCCAGGTGCGGCCCGGTGTCCATGCAGACGAGGACCGGGCGGCCCCCAGTGGCCCCCGGGCCGAGCCGGCGCGCCAGGCGCCGCGCCCGCAGGGCCAGTTCGCGGTACGTCATGAGGTCGGCGTCCGCGCCGGCGGCGGCCGGGACGCACAGCGCGGTATGGTCGGCACGCTCCGAGAAGCGCCCGGCCAGGGCTTCGGTGAAGCTTCGGGATGGCGTCATCGGTCAACTCCGTCGGTCCGCGTCGCCGGGTCGTGCCCGGCAGCCTTTGACACGACTGTGCGGCCGGCGGCTCGGCGGCCGCTCGACCGCCGCCACCCGTGCGCCTCGCGCCGCACGCCCACCGCGCCTCGCGGCCGGGGTCACCAGCTCCCCGCGCGCGGCCACTCGTATATCCCCAGGTCCCGCATCAGGGCCACCTCCTGGGCCGTGAGTGGCAGTTCGGGGCACAGCCGCTCGGGGTGACCCGGCGGCGGCCCGTCCGGGCCGGTCGGGTGCCCGCCGGGCCCCCGGCCGCCGCCCGGGCCCCGGCCACGCCCGCCGTATCCGTAGGGCGACGGCACCGCGGCCGTCCTTCCTTCGTCCACTTCCAGCTGTGCGCGCATGCGATCTCCGTACGCCACGAGTACCTCGTCCACCGCTCGAAGGAGACGGCCGACGCTCTGGCGCAACCATCCGGTCGCGGCCATGGTTGTCCTCCCTTCGCCCCCGTCACGCCGGTCCGCGTCCGGGGCGCCTGGAGGATGGGGGCCGCTGCCGGAGCCCCGGTGGAGCGCCGCTCGCGGCCGGGCGGCGGGCCGGTGGAGGGCAGCCCGGCCGCGCGGGGGGCGGGTTCGAGGTGGTCTCCAGGACCGCGCTAACCGCCTCGTGCACAGTCGGCCGCGTTCACACAGGGCGAGCGGCGGGAGGTCGGATTCAGGTGCTGGTGGAATCGGCGGAACAGGTGAGGAAGACCGGGAACGCGCACGCGTCCCCGCACGGGAAGCCCCCGGGCGCCGCGGGCCCCGCGGCGCACGGGCACCACACGCGCGCGGCACAGCCGCGAGCGGGCGGCGGCGCGCCGCCCGAGGGCGCGCGGGAGATGCGGCCGGCGCGGGGGACGGGCAAGCCCGTGGTCCGTCTCGAACGGGTGGTGGTCCGCTTCGCAGGGGACTCGGGCGACGGCATGCAGCTGACGGGGGACCGCTTCACCACGCAGACCGCGGAGTTCGGCAACGACCTGTCCACCCTGCCGAACTTCCCCGCGGAGATCCGCGCGCCCGCAGGCACCCTCGCCGGTGTGTCCAGCTTCCAGCTGCACTTCGCCGACCACGACATCGCCACGCCGGGCGACACCCCCGATGTGCTGGTCGCGATGAACCCGGCGGCGCTGAGGGCCAACCTGGGTGACCTGCCGCGCGGCGCGCAGATCATCCTCGACACCGACGCCTTCACCAAGAGGGCGCTCACCAAGGCCGGTTACGCCGAGGACCCGCTCGCCGACGGCACGCTCTCCTCGCACACCGTGCACGCGGTTCCGCTCACCACCCTCACGCAGGGCGCGCTGGCCGGCTCGGGCCTCCCCCGCAAGGACGCGGAGCGCTCGCGCAACATGTTCGCGCTCGGCCTGCTGTCGTGGATGTACCACCGCCCGATCGAGACCACCGAGCGGTTCCTGCGCGCGAAGTACGGCCGCAGGCCGGCCGTCGCCCAGGCCAACGTGGACGCGCTCAAGGCCGGCTGGAACTACGGCGAGACCACCGAGGACTTCGCCGTCAGCTACGAGGTGGCGTCGGCCGCGTCCGCGTTCCCGGCGGGCCGCTACCGCACCATCACCGGCAATCTGGCCCTCTCCTACGGTCTTGTGGCCGCCGCCAGGCAGTCCGGGCTCGGGCTGTTCCTCGGCTCCTACCCCATCACCCCGGCCTCGGACATCCTGCACGAGCTGAGCAAGCACAAGGACTTCGGTGTGCGGGTCTTCCAGGCCGAGGACGAGATCGCCGGCGCCGGGGCAGCCCTGGGCGCCTCGTTCGGCGGGGCGCTCGGCGTGACGACGACGTCCGGGCCGGGCGTCGCCCTCAAGTCGGAGACGATCGGACTCGCCGTCTCACTCGAACTGCCGCTGGTCATCGTGGACATCCAGCGCGGCGGCCCCAGCACGGGGCTGCCCACGAAGACCGAGCAGGCCGACCTGCTCCAGGCGATGTACGGCCGCAACGGCGAGGCGCCCGTGCCCGTCGTGGCGCCCGCGACGCCCGGTGAGTGCTTCACCGCCGCGCTGGAGGCGGCACGGATCGCCCTGACGTACCGCACGCCCGTATTCCTGCTCTCCGACGGGTACCTCGCCAACGGATCGGAGCCGTGGCGCATCCCCCGGCCCGGCGAACTCCCCGATCTGACACCGGTCTTCGCGACGGAGCCGAACAGGCCCGACGGATCGTTCTGGCCCTACCTGCGCGACCCGGTGACGCTGGCACGCCCCTGGGCCGTGCCCGGCACGCCAGGACTCGAACACCGCGTCGGCGGCATCGAGAAGCAGGACGGCACGGGCAACATCTCCTACGACCCCGCCAACCACGACCACATGGTGCGCACCCGGCAGGCGAAGGTCGACGGCGTGAGCGTGCCCGACGTCGCGGTCGACGACCCGGGCGGCGACGCGCGGGTGCTCGTGCTCGGCTGGGGCTCCACCTACGGCCCGATCACGGAGGCCGTACGCAAGGCGCGCGCGGCGGGCGGCAGCGTCGCGCAGGCGCACCTGCGCCACCTCAACCCCTTCCCGGCGAACCTGGGCGCGGTGCTCGCCTCGTACGACACGGTGCTCGTGCCGGAGATGAACCTCGGCCAGCTCTCCCGGCTGATCCGCGCGCGCTACCTGGTCGACGCCAGGCCCTGCACGCAGGTGACCGGCCTCCCCTTCACGTCCGACCGGCTCCGTGCCGCCATCGAGGAGGTGCTCCATGCCGTCTGAGGCGCTCACGCTGGTCCCCAGGGCCACGGCTCAACAGACCGCGAAGGACTTCAAGTCCGACCAGGAGGTGCGGTGGTGCCCCGGGTGCGGTGACTACGCCATCCTCGCCGCCGTCCAGTCCTTCCTGCCCGATCTCGGCCTCGCGCGCGAGAACATCTGCTTCGTCTCCGGCATCGGCTGCTCGTCCCGCTTCCCCTACTACCTCGGCACCTACGGGATGCACTCGATCCACGGCCGTGCACCCGCGATCGCCACCGGGCTCGCCGTCTCCCGCCCCGACCTCAGCGTCTGGGTCGTCACCGGCGACGGGGACGCGCTGTCCATCGGCGGCAACCACCTGATCCACGCGCTGCGCCGCAACGTGAACCTGAAGATCCTGCTGTTCAACAACCGCATCTACGGGCTGACCAAGGGCCAGTACAGCCCCACGAGCGAGCAGGGCAAGATCACCAAGTCGTCGCCCGCCGGCTCGCTCGACGCGCCGTTCGACCCGGTGCGCCTCGCCCTCGGCGCGGGCGCCGGCTTCGTGGCCCGCACGATCGACTCGGACCGTGCGCACCTGACGGGCGTGCTGCGCGCGGCTGCCGAGCACCCGGGCGCCGCGCTCGTGGAGATCTACCAGAACTGCAACATCTTCAACGACGGCGCCTACGACGTCCTGAAGAACCCGCAGACCCGGGACGAGGCGCTGATCCGCCTCGAACACGGCAGGCCGGTCAGGTTCGGCGCGGGCGGCGGCCTCGGCGTCGTGCGCGACCCGGCCACCGGCGGCCTGGCCACGGCGCCCGTCCCGCCGTCGGACGACGCGGGCGTGCTGGTCCACGACGCGCACGCAGCCGACCCGACGACCGCGTTCGCGCTGACGCACCTCGCCGACCCGAACACGCTGCACCGCACCCCGATCGGGGTGTTCCGCGACGTGCGCCGCCCGGTCTACGACACGCTCATGGCCGAGCAGTTGAGGCGTGCGGACGAGGAGCGCGGGCCCGGCGACCTCACGGCGCTGCTGACGGGGCAGGACAGCTGGCTGGTGTAGGCGCCGGCGCCCGGGGCGGGAGCGGGGCCGTCACGGCAGATCCACGCCCGCCCTGTGCGTGCCCGCCCCCACCTCGTACGCCTCCATGCCCTCCAGGTCGACCTGGGCCGTCACGCCCACCGGCACGGTGAACCGGACGTCGAGCCTGCGCCCCGCCACCCGCCAGCCGACCTCCGCCGTGCCGTACGGCGTCTCGTGGCGGGCGCGCGCCCAGGTCAGACCCGGCCCGGGGCGCGGGGCGACGCGCACGCGCCGCCAGCCCGGGGCCGCGGGGGCGAGGCCCGCGACCCGGGTGTGCAGCCAGTCGGCGACGGCGCCCAGCGCGTAGTGGTTGAACGACGTCATCTCGCCCGGGTTGACGCTCCCGTCGGGCAGCAGGCTGTCCCAGCGCTCCCAGACGGTCGTCGCGCCCATCGTCACCGGATACAGCCACGACGGGCAGCCGCGCTGCAGCAGCAGGCCGTACGCGTCGTCCACCGCACCCGCGCGCGTGAGCGCCTCGCAGATCAGCGGCGTTCCCGCGAACCCCGTCGCGATGTGGTGGCCGTCCTCGCGCACCAGCTCGGCGAGGCGCTCGCCCGCGCGCTCCGCGAGCTCGGGCGGCAGCAGGTCGAAGCGGATCGCCAGCGCGTAGGCGGTCTGGCTGTCGCTGGTCAGCCGCCCGTCGCCGGTCGTGTACGCGGCCACGAAGGACGCCCGCGCCTGGTCGGACGCCGCCGCGTAGCGCGACGCGTCCTCGCGTTCGCCCAGGACGGCCGCCGTCGCCGCGAGCACGCGCGCCGAGCGCGCCGCGTACGCCGCCGCGACGAGGCCCGCGTCCGTGCGCGCGGCCCACGGGTCGTCCGGGGGCGCGGCCGGGTCGAGCCAGTCGCCGAGCTGGCGCCCCGCCGAGCCGTCCGTGCCGCCCGCGAGCACCCGGTCCACCCACGCCTTCGCGCTCGGGTAGCAATCGCGCAGCACACCCTCGTCCCCGTACGCCCGGTACAGCTCGAACGGCATCAGCACCGCCGCGTCGCCCCACACCGCCATGGGCCACGCGGGCAGCCAGTCGGGGGTCGGCACCTCGGGGACGATCAGCGGGACCGTGCCGTCCGCGTACTGGTCGGCGGCCAGGTCGGCGAGGTAGGAGGCGAGCATGCCCGAGCAGTCGTGCAGGAAGGCCGCCGTCGGCGTGAAGACCTGGATGTCGCCCGTCCAGCCGAGGCGCTCGTCGCGCTGCGGGCAGTCCGTCGGCACGTCGACGAAGTTGCCGCGCATGCTCCACACCACGTTCTCGTGGAGGCGGTTGACGTCGTCGTCCGAGCACGCGAACCAGCCGGTGCGGCGCATGTCGCTGCCGATCACCCGGGCCGTCAGGTCGGTGGCGGGGTCGAACCCCTCGGGCGCGCCGGTGATCTCCGCGTAGCGGAAGCCGTGGAAGGTGAACCGCGGCTCCCACACCTCCTCGGGCCGCCCCGCGAGCACGTACGTGTCCCGCGCCTCAGCGTCCCGCAGCGGCCGCGTGCACAGCTCGCCGTCCTGGAGGACCTCGGCGTGGCGCAGCGACACCTCGGTGCCGCGTGCCCGCCGGCCGCCGCGCAGCGTCAGGCGGAGCCGCCCGACGAGGTTCTGCCCGAAGTCGACGACGGTCCTGCCCGACGGGGAGAGGCCGGCGGAGACGGGCGCCACGTCCGCCGTGTGCCGCACGGACGGGCCGGTCGGGGCGCGCAGCGTCGCCGGGTCGAAGTCGGCCGCCACACGCACGGGCCGCCACGCCGCCGGGTCGTGACCGGGCCGCTCGTCGTACTCGGGCCGCGACCAGCCGCGCTGTGCGAGGCGCGCGTCGTGGCGCTCGCCGTCGTAGAGGCTCGCCCGCACCACGGGCCCGGGCGCGGCGCGCCAGCCGGGGCCCGTGGCGAAGCGGACCCCGGTGCCGTCCGCGCAGACCGCTTCGAGCTGGACGAGCAGCCCGGTGCGGTCCCCGTACACGTCGCGGGTGCCGCCGCCGTAGCCGACGCGGCCGCGGTACCAGCCGTCCGCGAGGTGCGCGCCGAGCACGTTGGCCCCGTCGAGCAGCAGGGACGTCACGTCGTAGGTCTGGTAGCGCAGCCGCCTGTTGTAGCTGGTCCAGCCCGGGGTCAGGACGTCGTCGCCGACGACCGCGCCGTTCAGCTCCAGCTCGTACAGGCCGCGCGCCGTCGCGTAGAGGCGGGCGCGCACCGGGGGAGCGGGCAGCTCGAAGTCGCCGCGCAGCAGGTGGGCGCGTTCCCACGCCCGCGGGTCGCGCTTGCCGGGCGGCCCGACCATCGACGCCGTCCAGTCGCCGGGGTCCAGCAGCCCCGCCTCGACGGCGAGCGGCGGACTCCACGCGGACGGCGCCTGCTCGCCGGCGCCCCACACCCGTACGCGCACGGCCCGGTGCTCCCGGGACACGAGCGGCGGCGCGGGCCACGGCACGAGCACCGACGCGGCGCTGTCGATCCGGCCGCTGAGCCACGGCGGCGGCGCGTCGCCAGGCGCCCGGCCCGCGACGCCGTCACCCGGGACGCTCTGGCCGCTCTGGCCCGCGACGCTCACCTCGTAGGCGGCCTGCGCCCATCCGTGCGGCGCCTCGGCGACGGTCCACGACAGCCGGGGCCGCCGCTCGCCGATCCCGATACGGCCCGGCCGATGGTGCTCCGCGCGCGGTACGTCAAGAACGGTGGACACCACAGGAACGCCTCCCTCGTGCTCACGGCCCCGTGTCAGATCGTGCCCAGATCCACGGCCGCGGGAAAGGGCGCCACGGCCTTGATCACTCCCGCGCGGCCATCCGCGTCACGCGTCCCCGTCACGCAGCGTCTCGGCGCGTGAACCGTATTCACAGGAATGAACCGGCCAGATTTGGAGAGGCACCCATAGTTCCCCAGTCCGGAAGGCGACCAGATGACGACAGCTGCACACGATCCCCATGAGATGCGCGGGGGCCGCGACCCGCGCGAAACGGCCGCGCCCAGCCCCCACACGCGGCGCTTCCTGCGGCGCCTGACCATCGCCACCGGCGGCGGGATGTTCATCGACGGCTTCGTCTTCGCCTCGGTGGCCGCGGCCCTGGCCGGCACCGCCATGGCGCGTGACATCGGTGTCACGTCCACCTGGTCCTCGCTGATCTCGTCCTCGACGCTGGTCGGCACGTTCTTCGGCGGCCTCGTCCTCGGCTGGGTGACCGACAAGCTCGGCCGCCGGCCGATGTTCACCATCGACCTGTCGGTGTTCCTCGCCTGCGCCGTGCTGATGTTCTTCGTGACGGCCGCCTGGCAGGTGTTCGCGCTCGGCCTGATCATGGGCCTCGCGGTCGGCGCCGACTACTCGATCGGCTCCCCGCTGCTCGCGGAGTTCGCGCCGACGAAGAAACGCGGCAACTATCTCGGCATCCTGGAGATCCTCTGGAACGTCGGGTACGTCATCGCGTACCTGATCGGCTACCTCGTCAACACGAACTGGCCGGGCGCCTGGCACTACACGCTCGCCGCCAGCGCGATCCCCGCCGTGCTGTGCCTGCTCGTGCGGCACGGCCTGCCCGAGTCGCCGCGCTGGCTGATCTCCAAGGGCCGGCAGAAGGAGGCCGCCGCGATCGTCGAGAAGGACCTCGGCGTTTCCATGGACACCGAGGACTGGCGCTCCGAGCAGAGGGAGGAGACCCGCTACCGGGAGCTCTTCTCGCCGGACTACATCCGGCGCACGGTGTTCACCTGCGTGTTCTGGATCTGCATCGTCCTGCCGTACTTCGCGCTGACCTTCTTCCAGCCGACCGTCCTGCGCGCGATCGGCCTCGGCGGCTCCGCGCTGGCGGGCGCGCTGCTCGGCA
The DNA here is from genome assembly GCF_000721265.1 of Streptomyces sp. NRRL F-5126. Taxonomy (GTDB): domain Bacteria; phylum Actinomycetota; class Actinomycetes; order Streptomycetales; family Streptomycetaceae; genus Streptomyces. The sequence goes on from NZ_JOFZ01000008.1 coordinate 84,388, forward strand.
CGATAATCGCGCTGCTCGGCGCGGCCACCGGCTGGTGGCTCGTGGACCGTGTCGGCCGCCGGACGATCCTCGTGTGGCCGATGTTCGTCTGCGCGCTGATGCTCTTCATCGTCGCGCTCGGCTCGGTCGTGCCGGTGTGGCTGGCGACGGTGTGCTTCTTCGGCTACCTGTACAGCTACGGGGTCATGTCGATCCTGCCGGGCATCTACCCGGACGAGCTCTTCCCCACGTCGATCCGCACCTCGGGCGTCGGCCTGTCGTCGGCTGCCAGCCGCATCGGCGCCGCGATCGGGACGTTCCTGCTGCCGATCTCGCTCGACCACCTGGGGCTCAGCTGGTCGATGGTGTTCATGGGCGTGGTGTCGCTGATCGGCGGCGTGACGTCGCTGATGTGGGCGCCGGAGACCAACAACCAGCAGCTGACGCAGACGGGCCACCGGAGCGCCAACGGCGGCAAGGGCTGGTTCGTCAAGGAGGCGCTGGTCCCACGCGGGTAACCGGCTCGGGCCGGGGAACGACGGGACCGCCCGGGCGCCACGCTTCGTGGCGCCCGGGCGGTCCCGGTTCGTCGTCCGTTCGTCCGTTCGTCCGGGCTACTCCTCGCCCGCCAGCGTCAGCGACCGCAGCCGCCGCCCCGCGTACCACGTCGCCACGCACGTGACGGCGACGAGCAGCACGACCGCGAGCGGCAGGCCCACGTCCGACGACACCGCGTCCTGGCCCGCGACCTTCTGCGCGAGCGCGAGCGCCCACTGCTGCACGCTCAGCGTGCGCGCCCCCGGGACCAGGCTGCCGAACAGCGCCTCCCAGACCAGCGCGTACACGAGCCCGATGACGACAGCGTGCCTGCTGACCGTGCCGAGCAGCAGGAACAGCGCGCTGTAGGCGATCGAGGCGACCAGCGCCGCGATCGTGTAGGCGACCGCGATCTGGCCGCCGTTGCCGTTCAGGATGAGCCCGGCGACGAGCGTCGGGATGGCGGAGAAGGCCATCGTCACGGCGATCGCGACGATCAGCTTGGTGAAGATGATCGAGGGCCGCTTCAGCGGCTTGGACAGCAGGTAGACGATCGAGCCGTCGTCGATCTCGGGGCCGATCGCCCCGGTGCCCGCGATCACGCCGATCAGCGGCACCATCGTGGCGATGGCGAAGCCGCCGAGCACGTCGGAGGCGACCTGGTCGTCCGCGCCGCTGAACGCCCGTACGGCCAGCGAGATGACGATCAGCAGGGCGGGCAGGACGAAGAGGATCGCGGCCCGGCGCCTGCCCAGCAGGGCACGGTAGGTGAGCCGTGCGACGGTGGGGTTGTACATGGTGGCGTTCACACTCCTTTCCGGTGGATGGGCCGCGGCTACGCGGAGACGAGGTAGGAGAAGACGGACTCGAGCGACTCGTCCGACGGCGAGACCGTCAGCAGCCTGATGGACTGCGCGTGCGCCACCTGCGGAAGCAGCGTCGTGAACCGCCCGAAGTCGGCGGCCTCGATGCGCAGCGCGCCCTCGCTCAGGTCCACCTCGATGCCGGTGGTGGACGCGTCCGCGATGAGCGCGGCGGCCAGCGCCCGGTCGTCGCTCGAGCGTACGAGGTAGCGGTGCGGCCGGTCCGTCATCAGGCGGCGGATGCGCCGGAAGTCGCCGCTCGCCGCGTGCCGGCCCGCGACGACCACCTCGATGTGCGAGGCGAGCTGCTCGACCTCTTCGAGGATGTGCGACGAGAACAGCACGGTGCGGCCCTGCTCGCCCATCCCGCGCAGCAGCTCCATCAGCTGCATGCGCTGGCGCGGGTCCATGCCGTTGAACGGCTCGTCGAGCAGCAGCACGGACGGGTTGTGGACGAGCGCGGACGCCATCTTGACGCGCTGCCGCATGCCCTTGCTGTACGTGGAGATCTTGCGGTCCTGCGCGTACTCCATCTCGACGGTGGCGAGCGCCGCGTGCGCCTCGCGCTCGCCGAGGCCGTGCAACTCGGCGTTCGCGACGACGAATTCGAGGCCGGTCAGGAAGTCGTACATGGCCTCGCGCTCGGGCACGATGCCGATCTGCCGGTACACGTCCTCGTTGCGCCAGATCGGCCGGCCGTCGAGCGTGACGGTCCCCGTGGACGGGGCGAGGAAGCCGCCCATCATGTTGATCAGGGTGGACTTGCCGGCGCCGTTGGGGCCGAGGAGCCCGGTGACGCCCGGGCCGATCGTCATCGTGACGTCGTTGACGGCGACGACGTTGCCGAACCAGCGTGAGGCGTGGTCGATCTCGATCGTGGTCACAGCCCGACCTCCCGGTAGCGGCGCATGAGGACTCCGTACGAACCGGCGATGAGTCCGAGGATGACGAGCAGGTAGACGGCGCCGACGCCCGCGCCGGGCCCCTCGCCGCCCGGGAAGGACGAGCTCGCGCCGAGGAACGCGGTCCCGAGACCGTCGATGAGGGTGATCGGCGAGAACAGGCCGAGCCACTCGACCGCGGTGGTGGTGGACTGGCTCCACGCGATCGCCTGGACGGTGGAGACCGCGCCGTAGGAGATGACGAGCGTCGCGATCACCGCGGCGACGCCGAACCCGCGGCGCGGGGTGAGCGCGGCCATCACCAGGCCGATGCCGCCGAAGAGCAGGGACAGCACGGCGACGGAGACGAGCCCCTGCCCGAACCCCTTGGTCTGTTCGGCGAAGTCCATCTTCGCCAGCAGCGCGCCGATGTAGAGGATGAGCACCGGCGCGGCGGTCAGCACGAACAGCGCCGTGGACATCGCGGCGTACTTGGCGAGCACGTAGTCGGTGCGCTCGATCGGGCGCGAGAAGTAGAGCGGGACGGTGCGGAAGCGCAGGTCGCGCGAGACGGACTGGGGCGCCTGCGCGGCGAGGAACAGCCCGATGACCGCCTGCAGCAGGATCGCGTAGCGCGTGTAGTCGACCGGCAGGTCCTTCGCCTTCGTCGTCACCGCGACGGCGACGATCAGCGCGGCGGGCAGGCACATCACCGCGAACAGGATCATCGGCAGGACCTTGGACTTGCCCGACCTGCCGAGGCCGTAGGCCCCGCGCAGCGACTGCGTGTACAGGGACCTGCGGGCGTACGCGCGCCCCAGGCGCGCGCCGTCGTACTTCCGGTACCCGATGTTGTGGATCCGGCTGTCGCCGCGCCCGGCCCCCGTACCGGCCTGGACGGGCACCGCGCTTTCGCTGCCTTTGATGCCGCTCGTGCCGCTCATGCGGGGACTCCTTCCTTCTGCTCCCGGAACACCTCGGCGATGTGGTGGCGCCGCTGCTCCATGCGTACGAGGCCGAGGCCGAGGCCCGCAACGGTGTCGCGGACGATGTCGTGCGTCTGCTCACCGGCCGCCTCGACGAGGAGGATGTGCCCGGCCCCCGGCAGCCCCGGCTCGCTCGCCGAAAGCAGCGTCACCCCCGCCGCGGCGAGCCCGTCCCGCACGGCGGCCGTGCCGTCGGGGTGCGTGTCGGAGTCGGTGACCTCGATGGCGAGCGTCGTGGTCATCTGCGTGAAGTCGCTGGTGGAACTGGAGCGCAGGAGCCGCCCGCCGTCGATGACGACGACGTGGTCGCAGGTGCGCTCCAACTCGCCCAGCAGGTGGGACGTGACCAGTACGGAGATGCCGAAGTCGGTGTGCACGCGGCGGATCAGCCCGAGCATCTCGTCGCGGCCGACCGGGTCGAGCCCGTTCGTCGGCTCGTCGAGGAGGACGAGCCGCGGGTCGTGCACGAGGGCCTGTGCGAGCTTGACGCGCTGCTTCATGCCCGTGGAGTAGCCCCCGATGGGGCGGTAGCGCTCCTCGTAGAGCCCGACGTGGCGCAGCGTGTCCGCGGTGCGCTCGCGCGCGGCGGCCGGCGGCAGCCCCGACATCCGCGCCATGTGGACGACGAACTCGGTGGCCGACACGTCGGGCGGCAGGCAGTCGTGCTCGGGCATGTACCCGACCCGCTCCCTGATCGCGGCGCCGCTGTCGGACACGTCGAGCCCGAGCACGGCGGCGCGGCCCTCGGTGGCGGGTGAGAGACCAAGAAGGATCTTGATCATCGTGGACTTGCCGGCCCCGTTGGAGCCGACGAGGCCGGTCACACCGGGCCCGATGTCCAAGGAGAGCCGGTCGAGCGCGGTCACCCGGGGGAACCGCTTGCTCAGACCTTCGGTCGCGATAACAGGAGTCACCCGACAGACGCTAGTGGGACGCGCGGCGCACTACGTCAGCCTTGCCGCCGGTCTCGGCATCAGCCTCGGGTCGTACGCGCCCCTAGGGACCGCGCCACGAGAAGGACGCGCGGCAGTTCGCGCGGGCCCTTGGGCCCCCGCGCCCGGATGGCGTGTGCCTCGGTGATCCCCGCCCCGGCGGACCGGCCCCCTGTGGGCCGAGGGGCGTGCCGCAACCGGCCACCACCCGGCGAACCGGCACCCCTGTGGGCCGGGGCTCGCAGCCCCGTGCCCGGGCACCTGCACCCGCACGGCCGGTGCGCCCGCATACATCCCGCCGGTCTCCGACCCGGCGACCCCCGCCGCAACCGGCCACCACCCGGCGGACCGGCACCCCCGTAGGCCGGGGCTCGCAGCCCCGTGCCCGGGCACCTGCACCAGCACGGCCCGCGTCTCGGCGGCCTTCGCCGTGGCGGGCTGCCGCTCCGCGGAGGCCGGAGGTCCGCGGGCGGCCGAGAGGGGGCCGTGACCGGCGGCCCCGGGATCGGCGTGCCAAGGGCGGGCCTCGCCCTTGACGCCCACGCCGCTCGCGCGTGAGGCTACCGGCGAGTAGCGCGACCTCTGGAGGCGACGCCACACCATGACAGCCACCCCCGCCACCCCCGCGGAACCGGTCGGCCGGCCGCCCCGGCCCGCTCGCCGCACCATCCCCTCGGGCTCCGTCACCCTCGACGCGGTGGAGTTCGGCTCGCCGGCGCCCGGCCGCCCGACCGTCCTGCTCGTGCACGGCTATCCGGACAGCAAGGAGGTCTGGCTGCCGGTGGCCGAGTGCCTCGCCGCCGACTTCCATGTGGCCGCCTACGACGTACGCGGCCACGGCCGCTCCACCGCGCCACGCCCCCTGCGCGGCGGCTTCACGCTCGGCCGCCTCACGGACGACTTCCTCGCCGTCGCCGAGGCGCTGAGCCCCGGCCGTCCCGTCCACCTGGTGGGGCACGACTGGGGCTCGGTGCAGGGGTGGGAGTTCGCCACGAGCGACCGCGCGAGCGACCGCGTCGCCTCGTTCACGTCCGTGTCGGGTCCTTCGCTCGACCACCTGGCGCTCTGGCTGCGCGCCCGCGCGGCGGAGCGCACGCCGCGGGCGCTCGGCCGGCTCCTCGGCCAGGGCGCCAGGTCGTGGTACGTCTACGCCCTCCACACGCCCAGGCTCCCCGAGCTGGCCTGGCGCGGCCCGCTCGGCAGGCGCTGGCCCGCGATGCTGCGGCGCGCCGGCGACCTGCCGGACGTCGGCGGCGACGCGTACCCGACCCGCTCCCTGCCCGAGGACGCGGCGCACGGCGCCTGGCTCTACCGCGACAACGTCCGGGCCCGCATGCGGGCCCCGCGCCGCGACGCCGTCGCACGGATGCCGGTGCAGCTCGTCGTCCCGACGGGCGACCCGTTCCTCTCGGAGCGGCTGTACGACGACCTCGACCGCTGGGCCCCCGACCTGACGCGCCACACGATCGCGGCCGGGCACTGGCTGCCACGCTCACGCCCTGATCAGCTCGCCTCGCTGATCGGAGACTTCGTCAGGAAGCAGGAGAAGAAGACTCACTGACGATCCGGCACGCAATGGCCCCTTCCAACACGCCCATCCCCGACCTCACTTATCCACAGCAGGCCCAACAAGCCTGTGGATAACTCACGTTGCCTGTGGATCAAACATCGATCCCGTGAACGGCTGAAACCAACCGGTCGGCCTCAAGCCACCTGCCTGACCGGGGTCACCACCGCGAACAGCGCCCGCTGCGGGTCCTCGACGACGGCCATCCTGCCGACCTTCTCCAGGTCGAACGGGGGAACGCGCACGTTGCCGCCGGCGTGCACCACGGCGTCCACCGTGCTGTCCACGTCGTCCACCGCGAAGTACACCAGCCAGTGCGGCGGAATGCCCGGGTCCATGTTGGACATGTCCTGCACGCCGCCGATGGTGTGGCCACGGACCTGGAACGCCGTGAAGCCGGGCATGTCCCGCATCGGCGCGCACTCGAGGCTCAGCGCGCGGTAGAACTGCTCCGCCCCCGGGATCTCCGTGGTGATCAGCTGGTTCCAGACCAGCGCACCGTGCTCGTTGACGATGCCCGCACCGGGGAACTCGATGCCCTGCCACAGCCCGAACACCGCGCCCTGCGGGTCCGCGCCGACCATCATCCAGCCCAGCCGTCCCACCTGCATCGGCGGTACCAGCAGCGCGCCGCCCGCGTCGACGACCTGCCCCTCCGTGGAGCCGATGTCCCCGCTCGCGAAGTACGTGGTCCAGCTGGACGGCGGAGGCGGCTCGCCGTTCGCCGCCGGCCTGGACTGCATGATCCCCGCGACCGGCCTGCCCCGCTGGGTGCACAGCGCGTAGCCGCCGTACTCCTCGGGCCCCACCTCGCCCTGCCAGCCGAACAAGTCCCGGTAGAAGTCGAGCGCCGCCTGCTGGTCGGGCACCATCAGATCGACCCAGCAGGGCGTTCCGGGCGGGTACGGTTCGGTGACTTCGGGCATCTGTACGCCTCCAAGCGTGGATCCGCCCAGGCGCCGTCGGGCCGGGGCGCCGGCCTCCTCGCGCTCGGGCACGCGCGCGGTGCACGCGGTACGCGAGGTGCCGCTGTCACGTGTCGCCGTTCCAGAGTCCCCCGGCACCGCCACCCCCGCAACCAGTGTTCACCCGGCAGTGACGAACGCTTGCGTGCGCGCCTCCCGGGCGGGCTTTCTCACGGCGGGCCGCCGACGGTGGAGAGGCCGACTCCGCCCAGGACCGCCAGGTCGGTGCGGAGCGGCGGAGACGACAGCAGCGCGAGGACGTCTGCCGGATCGGGGCCGGGACCGGGGCCGGGACCGCCCGCGCGCGGCGGAGCGGCGAGGGCCGCCTTCGCGCTGTCCTCGTCCCGCCAGACCTCCGTGACGCGCACCGTGTCGGGATCGGCCGCGTCCTGGCCGATCAGGTAGATCTCGCAGCCGGGGAAGCCCCGCAGCGTCTCCGCGACCCTCAGCAGGACGGCGGCGAGTTCGCCGCCCCTGCCCGGTCGCGCGCTCATGGTCATCAGCCTGCCGATCATGTTCAGACCAGCGTGGTGATGCAGAACGGGTGCCCGGCGGGGTCCAGCAGGACCAGCCACCGGTCGGGCTGGGGCTGGGCGGAAGGCTCGACAGCGCCCAGGGCCAGCAGGCGATCACGCGCCGCCACCAGGTCGTCGACGCCCAGTTCCATGTGGGCCTGCTTCTCCTGGGAAGGGTCCGGCCAGGTGGGACGCCGATAGTCGGCCAGCCGGCTGAACCCCAGTCCTGCCGAGCCCTCCTTGCCGAGCAGGACGAAGTCGTCGCTGGAGTAGGCGACGGGCAGGCCGAGTGCATCGCCGTAGAAGCGGGCCAGTTCGGCGGGGTCCGGGCAGTCGAAAGTGACGGCCGCGTAGCGGATCGCGGGTGCGGATGTGTCTCCAGTGCTCATGTGCAAGACGCTATGACGGGACCAGGACAGTTCCGGTCCTGGTCGTGCGAGACACTTCGGCGCGTGATCAGCACATCCGCCCGCCTGCTGCGACTGGTCTCACTGCTGTCCGCGCGACCGTCGTGGACCTGCCGCGACCTGGCCGGCCAGATGGCCGTCACCGAGCGCACGGTGCGGCGGGACATCGCCAGGCTCCGCGAGCTGGGCTACGGAGTCGAGTCCGAACCCGGACCGTGGGGCGGTTATCGCCTGCGCGGCGGAGTACGGGTGCCGCCGTTGATCCTCGACGACGAAGAGGCACTCGCCGTGTCCGTCGCGCTGCGCGAGGCCGCACTCAGCGGCGTTCTCGGCGGCGACCAGGCCGCACTGTCCGCCCTGCTGAAGCTGCGTCAGGTCCTGCCGCGCGGGATCGCGGACCGGCTGGGCGAGATGGATGCCGCCTTCGTCCACACCACGAGGCTCGACGAGCCGCAGATCGCGCCCGGCACGCTGCTGGAACTGGCGGGCGCGTGCCGCCGGGGCGAGCGCTGCCGCCTGTCGTACCGCGACCGGGAGGGGAAGGCCACGGTCCGCGACATCGACCCGTACCGCCTGGTGCAGACGGGACGCCGCTGGTACTTCGTCGCGCGGGACGTGACGCGCGACGAGTGGCGCACCTTCCGCGCCGACAGGGTCGGCCGGATACAGCCGGCCGGACGCCCGGTGGAGCTCACCGACCCACCCGACCCTGCCGTGCTCGTTTCCCGCTCCATCGCGGCGGGCACCTACCCGCTCCATGTGACGATCCGCCTCCCACTGCCCCTGGAGCAGGCGCTCCGGCTGATTCCCCCGACAGTCGGCACCCACCGCCCGGAGGGTGGCGCCGCCACGATCGTCGACATCGGCGGCCCCGACGCGGACGGGCTCGCCAGGTACCTCCTCGGCCTGGCCACACCGCTGCGGGTGCTGTCTCCCGACGACGTGAGGGAGGCCCTGCTGCGCCGTACCCGGGAACTGTCCGAGGACAATGCGGACGACCAGGCCCCAGGCGGGGGTCAGCTCAGTTCCTGAAGGGCTCCTGCCGCGATCCGCTCGAAGACGTCCTGGTCGGCGGCGAAGTCCGAGTCCGGGATCGGCCAGTGGAGCACGATCTCCGTGAAGCCGATCTCCCGCTGCCGTCCCGCGAAGTCCACGAAGGCGCCGACCGAGTCGAGCATGGTGGAACGGTCCGGTGTGAACGCGGTGAGCAGGATCTTGTCCAGTTCGGCCACGTCCCGTCCGATCGCCTCGCACGCCGCGCCGAGCTTCGCGACCTGGCCGCGCAGCGCCTCGTCCGACTGCTGCGGCGTGCCCTCGTCGAACAGCCTCGGGTCGCCCGTCGTCACCCACGCCTGCCCGTGCCGGGCAGCCAGCCCAAGACCGCGCGGGCCGGTCGCGGCGACGGCGAACGGCAGCCGCGGCCGCTGCACGCAGCCGGGGATGTTCCGCGCCTCGACCGCCGAGTAGAAGTCCCCGCCCTGCGTCACGGCGCCCTCGGTCAGCAGCCGGTCGAGCAGCGGCACGAACTCGGCGAACCGGTCGGCCCGCTCCCTCGGCGTCCACGCCTCCTGCCCGAGGGCGGTCGCGTCGAAGCCGTTGCCGCCCGCGCCGATCCCGAGCGTGAACCGGCCGCCGGAGATGTCGTCGAGTGAGATCAGCTCCTTGGCGAGCGTCACGGGGTGCCGGAAGTTCGGCGATGTCACGAGCGTGCCCAGGCGAAGGCGCTCGGTCGCCGTGGCGGCGGCCGCGAGGGTGGGCAGGGCGCCGAACCAGGGGCCGTCGCGGAAGGTGCGCCAGGAGAGGTGGTCGTAGGTGTACGCCGTGTGGAAGCCGAGCTGCTCGGCCCGCTGCCACTTCGCCCGTCCCCCTTCGTGCCAGCGGTCGACGGGGAGGATCACGGTGCTCAGGCGCAGGCTCATGCCGCCGAGCCTACGTGCCGGAGGAACGGCCTACGTGCTGGAGGGAAGGCAGCCGGGCCCGAGGCGGTCGAGCGCGGCACGCACCCGGTCGAGCCCCTCCGCTCGCCGGCGGTCCCGCTCGGGCATCCGGTCGTCACGGCGCCAGCGCCATGCCGAGAACATCGCCCAGTTCAGCGCGCGGCACTTGAGGATCAGGTCGTGGTCGGCGCCCGCGTAGTGCCGCGCGACCTCCTCCGGCGCGTGGGCGAGGTCGAACTCGACAGGTCCGCGGCAGCAGGTGGCGAGGTCCACGAAGAGAGGGCCACGGCTCGTGTTGAGGAGGTTGCCCGGATGCGGCTCGCCGTGCAGCAGCTGGTCGCCCGACCTCTCGGCGCTGATCTGGGCGCTCAGTCCGCTGAGCGTTCCGCCGAGGAGTTCCCTGCCGGAGTCGGGGAGCTCGGGGGACCGCTCGGGGTCGGTCACCTCCGCGAGCGCGGCCGCGATGCGGTCGGTGAAGTGCGGTGCGTCAAGATCGGTCCGGCGCAGGGCGGCATGGTGCCGCTGGAGCGCGTCCGCGTAGTCGGCGGGCTCGACCTCTGATCCGGCGGGTTCGAAGTAGGTCCAGAGCGAGACGGCGAAACCGTCACGCACATGGACGCGCAGGCCTCCGCGGGGCTCAAGACCGGCCACCGGTGCGCCGGCTTCGGCGAGGCGGCGTGCGACCTCCACTTCGAAGGCGGAGCCCGCCAGGTCCTCCGAAGGCGCGACCCGCGCCAGGACATCGCACGGGGCCAGGCGCAGCGCGACGCGGTCCGAGTTGTGGATGACGACCACGTCGTCGACCTGCAGGCCCAGTCCCGCTGCCGTAGCCCGTCCTGCCTTTACCGCGCGGCGAAGCTGCCACAGCTCCACACCGCCCTCCCTCCGCGTCGGGTACACCCGGCGTACGTGCCCGGCACCCGGGCACGCGACTGTTCTGCTCCCCGCCCTGACGACCCCGCCCCCGGCGTGCCGATTCGTGTGTACGGGACAATAGCCGGGTGACCTCTCGACCCGTGCCTCCGACCGACGCGGCCGGCGACGACCCCGCAGGCCTCACGGCCGCGGGTGCGGCCGACTTGCCCGCCGACCTCGTGCTGCCCGCCAGGACGCGGCTGATCGCCACCGACCTGGACGGCACCCTGCTCACCGACGGCAAGGCGGTGTCGGAACGGACGATCGCCGCGCTCGCCGCCGCCGAGGCCGCCGGTATCGCCGTGTTCTTCGTCACCGGCAGGCCGCCGCGTTGGATGGACGTCGTCAGGGACCACGTGCACGGGCACGGCCTCGCCATCTGCGGCAACGGCGCCGTCGTGGTCGACCTGCGCGCGGGCGACCGGCCGGTGCGGGTGCGGCCGCTGCCGCGGGCCGTCGCGCTCGACGTCGTGCGGGAGCTGCGCGCCGCCGCGCCCGGCACGTCGTTCGCCGTCGAGCTGACCGACGGCATCACCTACGAGCCGGAGTACCCGCGCTTCCCCCTCGACCCCGGCACCCTCGTCGCCCCCGCCGAGAAGCTGCTCGACGGCGAGGACGGTGAGGACTGCGAGGATGGCGACGAGGGGGACTCGCCGGTCATCAAGCTGCTCGCGCACCACCGCGAGCTGACGCCCGACGGCTTCCTCACGCTGGCCCGCACGCTCGCGGGCGACCGTGCGTCCTTCACCCGGTCGAGCCCCTCCGCGCTCATCGAGGTCAGCGGCCTCGGCGTCAGCAAGGCGAGCACGCTCGCGCTGTGCTGCGCCGAGCGCGGCATATCCGCCGACGAGGTCGTCGCGTTCGGGGACATGCCGAACGACCTGGAGATGCTGACCTGGGCGGGCACCTCGTACGCCATGGGCAACGCCCACCCGGACGTCATCGCCGCCGCGAGCGCCAGGACGGCCAGCAACGAGGAGGACGGCGTCGCCGTCGTCATCGAGAGGATCGTCGCCGCGCGGAGCGCGGACCGCGGCTGAGCGCTACGACGACGTCTCGGGGGCGCGGGGCGCCTGCCACACGACCGTCGTCCCGGCGCCGCCAGGGCCGAGGCCGCCCGCCACGCTGCTGGAACCGCCCAGCGCCTCCGCCCGCCGGCTGAGGTTGCGCAGGCCGCTGCGCCTGCCGCCCTCCGGCACGCCCACCCCGTCGTCCGCGACGGTCAGCCGCACCGCGTCCGTCCCGTCGTCGAGCGCGGCCGCCGCGTCCACGACCACCTCGATGCGGTTGGCGTGCGCGTGCCGGAACGCGTTGGACAGTGCCTCGCGGAGCGCCGCGATCAGGTTCTTGCCCGTCATCTCCCCCACGGCCGTGTCGAGCGGGCCGACGAACCGGTAGGCCGGCACGAAGCCCAGTGGGACCGCCGCCATCTTGATCTCGCGCAGCACGCGCGTCCGCAGCCCTGAGGGCTCCTCGTCCGGCGTCTGCTGGAGCGCGAAGATCGCCGTCCTGATCTCCTGGATCGTCACGTCGAGTTCGTCGATCGCCCTGCCCATGCCGGTGCGCACCTCGGCCGCCGTGTCGCGCGTGCGGCCGCTCTCCAGCATCATCCCGGTCGCGAACAGCCGCTGGATCACGACGTCGTGGAGGTCGCGGGCGATACGGTCGCGATCCTCGAGGACGGCGAGCCGCTCGCGGTCGCGCTGGGCCTGAGCCATCATCAGCGCCAGCGCCGCCTGCGAGGCGAACTGCCCGGCGAGGATCCGCTCCGTCTCGCTGAACCGCCTCGCGCCGCGCCCCCTTGGCGTGGCGAGCGCGCCGAGCACCCGGCCGCCGCTCTCCAGCGGCAGCAGCATCAAAGGCCCGTAAGAGTCCGCGAAGCCGGAGGAGCGCGCCTCGCTCGCGGCGTCGTCCATGAAGACGGACTCGCCCTCCAGCAGAGCGGTCACGACGGGGCTCGCGGGCAGTACGGCGCCGAGCCGCGTGCTCGGAGTGTCGGAGCACACGGCGACGATCTCCAGGCCGCCGTCCCCCGTGGGCAGCAGGACGACGCCCGCGTCGGCGTCCGCGAGGCGCCTGGCCTGCTCGGCGACCACCGCCAGGGGGTCGGCCGTGTCGCCGCCCGACAGCAGCGCCGTGGTGACGGCCACCGACCCGTCGATCCACCGCTCGCGCTGCCTGGCCGCCTCGTAGAGGCGTGCGTTGCCGATCGCTATCCCGGCGGCCGTGGCGAGGACGCGCATCATGTGCAGGTCCTGGCCGGTGAACTCCTCGCCGCCGTGCTTGTCCGCGAGGTAGAGGTGGCCGAAGATCCGGCCCTGGACGCGGATCGGCACACCGATCCGCTCGATCAGCTCCCCGGCCCTGCCGTACGTGACGAACTCGGCGTAGCCGTCCCCCGTCTCGTCCACGACGCCGATCGCCGTGTACCGCGCGCCCGACAGCTCCGCCGCGGTCTCGCAGATGCGGTCGAGGGTCGAGCGCAGTTCGAGATCGGTGCCGATGGACCGCATGGCTTCGAGCAGCCGCGGCACCCCGGCGCTGAATTCGGCGGGTGGTTCTGCGGGGAGCTCGGGCTGCATGAAACGAGACTAATAAGGACGAATGGGGAGAGAAAGTCGACCATCGTCCCCGGCGGCCAGGGGCCGGCGACCGGGCGACGTTCTACGCGCGCCCCGCGGCCACCATGTCCCCCGCGCGTTCCCGCTCGGCCATCCGCCGCAGCGGCCCGTCGACGGCGGCGAGCTGAGCGTACGGGCCGCGCTGCACGGCCCGGCCCTCCTCAAGCACGACGACCTCGTCCACGGCGTCGAGGCCGTGCAGCCGGTGGGTGATCAGCAGCGTCGTACGACCCCGCGTCGCCGCCAGCAGGTCGGCGGTCAGGGCGTCCCCGGTCGCGATGTCGAGGTGTTCCGCGGGCTCGTCGAGGACGAGGACGGGGAAGTCCGCGAGCAGCGCGCGTGCCAGCACGAGCCGCTGCCGCTGCCCGCCCGACAACTGGGTGCCGTGCTCGCCGACGAGGGTGTCGAGGCCGTGCGGCAGGCCTTCGACCCAGTCGAGCAGCCGTGCCGCCCGCAGTGCGTCCCGCAGTTGTTCCTCCGTCGCGTCCGTGCGGGCGAGGCGCAGGTTCTCGCGCACGGAGCTGTCGAAGACGTGGGCGTCCTGCGCGCACAGCCCGACGAGGCGGCGCACCTGGTCGCCGCCGAGCGCGGCCGCGGCCGTGCCGCCGAGGCTCCACGTGCCGTCGCGCGTGTCGAGGAAGCGGAGCAGCACCTGTGCGAGCGTCGTCTTGCCCGACCCCGAGGGGCCGACGACGGCGACGCGCCTGCCTGCGGTGAGCGTCAGGTCGAAGTCCGTCAACGCGTCGCGCTCGGCGTCCGGGTAGCGCGCGCTCACGCCGTTCAGCGTGAGCGGGAACGGTGACGCCGGCGGCTGCGCGGGCCGCTCGGGCTCCGCGACGGGCACGGGCGCGTCGAGCACCTCGTACACGCGCTCGGCGCTGCGCCGCGCACGCTGCCGTGCCTGCACGGCGAGCGGCAGCCCCGCGACGGCCTCGAAGGCGGCGAGCGGGGTGAGGACGACGACGGCCAGCTCGACGCCGGACAGCCGGCCCTCGCGCACCGCGCTCACGCCGGCGACGGCCGCCGCCGCCACGGTGAGGCCGCGGACGAGCGCGGAGAGCCCGGCCCCGAGCGCGGTCGCCGCGGCACCGCGCGCCACGAGGGACGTCAGCTCCGCGTCGGCCGCGCGGGCCTCGCGCAGCGCCCGGGGCAGCGCCCCGGCGACCGTGATCTCGGCGACGCCGCGCAGGAGTTCCGCGACGCGGACGGCGAGCGCGCCTCGCGCGGGCGCGAGCCGCGGTTCGGCGTGGCGGGCGAGCGCACCGCTGAGGCCCGGGACTCCGGCGCCCGCGATGAGCAGGCCGCAGGCGAGCACGGCGCCCGCCGCCGGCAGCAGCCACGCGGTGAACGCGACGGTCGCGGCGGACACCAGCACCGCGGTGGACGCGGGCAGCAGCCAGCGCAGCCAGTAGTCCTGGAGCTGGTCGACGTCCGCGACGAGCCGGCTCAGCAGGTCGCCGCGCCGAGTCGTGCGCAGCCCGGCGGGCGCGATGCGTTCGAGCCGCCGGTACACGCCGACGCGGACGCCCGCGAGCAGCCGCAGCACGGCGTCGTGCGACACGAGACGCTCGGCGTAGCGGAAGACCGAGCGGCCGATGCCGAAGGTGCGCGTCGCGGTGATCGCGACCATCAGGTAGAGGACGGGCGGGTGTTGCGAGGCGCGCGAGATGAGCCAGCCGGAGACCGCCATCAGGCCGATCGCGGAGCCCACGGCGAGGCTGCCGAGCACCAGCGCGAGCAGCAGCCTGCCGCGCAGCGGCCCTGCGGCCGCGCGCACTCGCGCGAGAGGGTGCGCGCCCGCGCCTTCGGCGGGGAACGCCTCCTGTCCGGCATGCGTGAGGTCGCCGGGGCCGGCGGCTTCGGGGCGGCCGCCGGGCGCGGGGCGTACGGGACGTACGGCGCGTTTCGCGTCCGTGTCCGCGACCACTTCCACGTCCACGGGGTCCGCCTCGCCGGAAGTGCCGGACGCGCCCGGCTGCGACAGCGTCACCACGCGGTCGGCCGCCGCGAGCAGCGCGGGCCTGTGGGCGACGAGCAGCACCGTGCGGCCGGCCGCGAGGCGCCGCACGGCGTCCACGATGCCGGCCTCCGTCTCGCCGTCGAGCGCCGCCGTCGGCTCGTCGAGCAGCAGCAGCGGGCGGTCCGCGAGGAACGCCCTGGCCAGCGCGAGGCGCCGGCGCTGGCCAGCGGACAGCCCGGCGCCGTCCTCGCCGAGACGGGTCTCGGCGCCGCGGGGGAGCGCCGCGACGAAGTCGTACGCCCCCGCCTCACGCAGCGCCGCCCACACCGCCGCGTCGTCCGCGTCGGGCCTGGCAAGACGCACGTTCTCGGCGATGGTCCCCGCGAAGACGTAGGGCACCTGCGGGACCCAGGCGATCCGCTCGCGCCACCGCTCCAGATCGACGGACGCCAGATCGGCGCCGCCGAGGCGAACGTCGCCCTCGGACGGCCGCACGAACCCGAGCACGACGTCGAGCAGCGTGGACTTCCCCGCGCCGCTCGGCCCCGTGAGCGCCACCGTCTCCCCCGGCTCGACGGTCAGGTCCGCCGCGTCCAGTGACGGCGTGGCCCGGCCCTCGTGACGTACGGTCACGTCCGTCAGCTCAAGGCGTACGGACCGCGGCACCCGCGAGCCGCCCGGGGCGGGCGCGTCGCACTCGAGCACCTCGAAGATCTCCTCGGCGGCCGCGAGCCCCTCGGCCGCCGCGTGGTACTGCGTGCCCACCTGCCGGATCGGCAGGTACGCCTCCGGCGCGAGTACGAGCACCAGCAGGCCCGTGTACAGGTCCAGGTCGCCGTGGACGAGGCGCAGCCCGATCCCGACCGCCACCAGGGCCACGGACAGGGTGGACAGCAGTTCCAGCGCGAAGGACGAGAGGAACGCGATGCGCAGCGTCCGTACCGTCGCTTGCCGGTACTCCGAGGTGATCCTGCGGATCGACTCGGCCTGCGCCGCGGCCCGGCCGAAGACCTTGAGCGTCGGCAACCCGGCGACCACGTCGAGGAAGTGTCCTGACAGCCGGGACAGCAGCCGCCACTGGCGATCGGTCCTCGCCTGGGTGACCCAGCCGATGAGCGCCATGAACAGCGGGATGAGCGGCAGGGTTGCCACGATGATCGCCGCCGAGATCCAGTCGTCGGTGACGATGCGGGCGAGCACGGCCACCGGCACGACGACCGCCAGGCCGAGCTGGGGCAGGTAGCGCGCGAAGTAGTCGTCCAGCGCGTCCACTCCGCGGGTGGCGAGGGTGACGAGCGACCCCGTGCGCCGGGCGCTCAGCCATCCGGGACCGAGCTCGGCCGCCCGCGCGAGGAGCCTGCCGCGCAGTTCGGACTTGACGGCGGCGCTGGTGCGGTGCGCGGCCAGTTCCGTCAGCCAGGCCACCAGCGCCCTGCCGAGCGCCACCGCCGCGAGCAGCAGCAGCGGCGTGCGCAGGGCGCCGAGCCCCTCGCCGTGGTGGAACGCGCCGACCACGACGTCCGCGATCAGCATCGCCTGGGCGATGACGAGGCCGGCCCCCAGCAGGCCGAGCGCCACCGTGGCGATCAGGAAGAAGCGGGTCGCCCGCGCGTAGCGGAGCAGCCGGGGATCGATTGGTTTCACGTGAAACACCCGCTCCCGGTCAGTGCGCGTCGGCCGCGCGAACGGTCGAGCCGCCGGCGATGTGCTGGGTCCCGATGCGCTTGCGGAAGACCCAGTAGGTCCAGCCCTGGTAGAGCAGCACCAGCGGTGTCGCGAACCCGGCACACCAGGTCATGATCTTCAGCGTGTAGGGGGACGAGGAGGCGTTGGCGACGGTCAGGCTCCACCGGGGGTCGAGCGAGGACGGCATGACGTCGGGGAACAGCGTGAAGAAGTACGTCGCGACGAGACCCACGATCGCCAGCCCCGACAGGGCGAACGACCACCCCTCGCGCCCGCGCCCGTTGGCCCCCACCGCGAGAACGAGCGCGGTGAGCGCACCGGCCGCGGCGAACAGCGACTCCGCGTCGCCGCTGTCGACCTGGGTCCAGGCGAGGAAGCCCGCCACCACGGCGACGGTCACCGCCCCGAGCGCCCCGGCCAGCCGCCTGGCCCGTACCCGTATGTCACCGACCGTCTTCAGCGCCGCGAACACCGCCCCGTGGAAGGTGAACAGGAGCAGCGTCACCGCGCCGCCGAGCAGGGAGTACTGGTTGACGACGTCTCCCAGGCCGCCCACGTAGTCGCCGTGCGCGTCGATCGCCACGCCGTGCACGAGGTCGGCGAACAGGACGCCCCACACGACGGCCGGCAGCAGCGACGTCCAGAAGATCGCGTGCTCCCAGTTGCGCTGCCAGCGCTCCTCGGGCCGCTTGGCCCGGAACTCGAACGCGACGCCGCGCACGATCAGGCAGACAAGGATCAGCAGCAGCGGCAGGTAGAAGCCGGAGAACAGGCTGGCGTACCAGTCGGGGAACGCCGCGAAGGTCGCGCCCGCCGCGCTGATCAGCCAGACCTCGTTGCCGTCCCAGACAGGACCGATGGTGTTGATCAGGACGCGCCGTTCGGTGCGGTCGCGTGCCAGCACCTTCGTCAGGACCCCGATGCCGAAGTCGAACCCTTCGAGGAAGAAGTAACCGGTCCACAGGACCGCTATCAGCACGAACCAGATGTCGTGGAGCTGCATGGCTGGTCGGCTCCTCAGTACGAGAAGGCCATCGGCCGGTCGGCGTCCGCCTCTTCGCGGTCGCCCCCGATCCGGGTGGGCGGGTGGAGATCGGATTCGGTGAGCTCGGGCGGCCCCGCCTTGACGTACTTCACCATCAGCCTGAACTCGACGACCGCGAGGATCGCGTACAGCAGGGTGAAGACGATCAGGGACGTGAGGACCTCACCCTGCGACACACCGGGGGAGACCGCGTCGGAGGTGCGGAGCACGCCGTACACGACCCAGGGCTGCCGGCCGTTCTCGGTGAAGATCCAGCCCCAGGACATGGCGATCATGGGGAACGTCATGGTCCACGCGGCGGCGATCCAGTACCACCGGGCGAGCTTGGGGTGGAGCACCTTGTTGCGGAAGAGGACCAGATGGGGCACCTCGTCGGGCCCCGTCCGCAGCCGGGCGGGCAGCATGAACTTCTTGCGGGTCAGCCAGAGGCCGAGCATGCCGAGGGCGAAGGACGCCATGCCGAACCCGATCATCCAGCGGAATCCCCAGTAGGCGACCGGGATGTTGGGCCGGTAGTCGCCGGGCCCGAACTGGTGCTGCTCGGCCTTGTTGACGTCGTTGATGCCGGGGACGTGCGACGAGAAGTCGTCGTGGGCGAGGAACGAGAGCAGCCCGGGGATCTCGAGCTCGACGGTGTTGTGGCCCTTGGCGACGTCCCCGTAGGCGAAGATCGAGAAGGGCGCGGGCGACGCGCCGTCCCAGAGCGCCTCGGCCGAGGCCATCTTCATGGGCTGCTGCTTGAACATGACCTTGCCGAGCTGGTCGCCGCTCACGGCGGTGAGCAGGCCGGCGATCACCACGGTGATCAGGCCGAGCCGCAGTGAGGTGCGCATCACCGGGATGTGCTTCTTGCGCGCCAGGTGGAAGGCCGCGACGCCCACCACGAACGCGCCGCCGACCAGGAACGAGGCCGTGATCGTGTGCGCGAACTGCGTGATGGCCGTGTTCTGGGTCAGCACCGAGAGGAAGTCGTCGAGTTCGGCGCGGCCCGTCTTCTTGTCGATGTGGTACCCGGTCGGGTGCTGCATCCAGGAGTTCGCCGCGAGGATGAAGTACGCGGACAGGATCGTGCCGAGGGAGACCATCCATATGCAGGCCAGGTGGATCTTCTTCGGCAGCTTGTCCCAGCCGAATATCCACAGGCCCACGAAGGTGGACTCGAAGAAGAACGCGATCAGCGCCTCGAAGGCGAGCGGGGCACCGAAGACGTCACCGACGAACCGCGAGTAGTCCGACCAGTTCATGCCGAACTGGAACTCCTGCACGATGCCGGTGACCACGCCCATCGCGATGTTGATCAGGAACAGCTTTCCCCAGAACTTCGTGGCCGTGAGGTACTTCGGGTTCTCGGTACGGACCCAGGCGGTCTCCAGGCCGGCCGTGATGGCGGCGAGGGAGATCGTGAGCGGCACGAAGAGGAAGTGGTAGACGGTGGTGATGCCGAACTGCCATCGCGCCAGGGTGTCGGGCGCCAGAGCGAGGTCCACGTCGTCTCTCCTTACTTCGCCGTGGTCACGCGGCCCGCACCGGCCCATGGGTGGTCATACCCCCATGAACCAGGCGAGCTTGTGAATGCGTTCACATTCACAAGACAAGTATTGCTCACCCATTTGCCGCACAATCACGCGGGGGTACGTCGCCTACGTCACATATGAGCCGTCTCATACGGACCTCGCCCGCCGCACACGAAAAGCACCGTTGAACACGGCGAACATAGCGCCCATACAGGGATGAATCGGCGCGACGGGGGCAACGAGAAGCCGCCCCGGCACACGTCACCGGGGCGGCGGAAACCGCTCCGCCCGGCCGGGTCCCCGCCGGCCGGGCGCGTCGCATCTCACATCCGCGGGCGCGTCACACCTTCGACCGGTGCCCGCCCGCGACTCCCTCACATCCCCGCTCGGAACGCCTCCGCGGCCGCCAGGAACAGGTCGTTGGCCTCGTTCTCACCGATGGTCACGCGCACGCCCTCACCGGCGAACGGCCGCACCACCACGCCCGCGCGCTCGCAGGCCTCGGCGAACTCCGCCGTCCGGTCGCCGAGCCGCAGCCATACGAAGTTGGCGTGCGTCTCCGGGACCGTCCAGCCCTGCTCACGCAGCCGCCCCAGCACCCGGTCGCGCTCCTTGACCAGCGCGTCGACCCGGACAAGCAGCTCCTTCTCCGAGCGCAGCGACGCCACGGCGGCGTCCTGCGCGATCTGGCTGACGCCGAACGGGACGGCCGTCTTGCGCAGCGCCTCGGCCACCGGCTCGTGCGCGACCGCGAAGCCGACCCGCAGCCCCGCGAGCCCGTAGGCCTTGGAGAAGGTGCGCAGCACGGCCACGTTGGGCCGGTCCCGGTAGATCTCGATCCCGTCGGGCACCTCGGGGTCGCGGTTGAACTCGCGGTACGCCTCGTCCAGCACGACCAGCACGTCGCCCGGGACCTTGTCGAGGAACCGCTCCAGCTCCGCCCTGCGGGCCACGGTGCCGGTCGGGTTGTTGGGGTTGCAGACGAAGATCAGCCTCGTCCGCTCGGTGACGGCGTCGGCCATCGCGTCCAGGTCGTGGAACTCGCCCGGCGTCAACGGCACCCGGACGGAGGCCGCACCGGAGATCTGCACGATGATCGGGTACGCCTCGAAGGAGCGCCAGGCGTACACGACCTCGTCCCCAGGACCCGACGTGGCCTGGAGCAGCTGCTGCGCCACCCCGACAGAGCCTGTGCCGGTCGCCACGTGCGACGTGGGCACGCCGAAGCGCTCGGCGAGCTCGGCCGTCAGCGCCGTGCAGGCCAGGTCCGGGTAGCGCTGGAAGTGCTGCGCGGCGGCGGTCGCCTGCTCCATCACGCCCGGCAGCGGCGGGTACGGGTTCTCGTTGGACGACAGCTTGTACGTGGTGGCGCCGCCCGCCGGCGCGGGCCTGCCCGGCTTGTAGGTGGGGATGCCGTCCAACTGCGCGCGCAGCCTGGGGCCCGTCTCGCTCACGACTCGCTCCTCCTCGCCGTCCGTGGCACCGTCCTGGCGGTTCGGCAGGACGGTGGGTTCACCTTACGAGCAGATCGCTCCCTTTCGAACGGTCGGTCGGCCGCGAAGAACGTGATGGATGCCACGCTCACCGGAGCGCGGGATGCGCATATCGGACGGCCGAGGACGGGGGCGCACCGCGTCCTGGCACGCGCCGGTGGCTCGCGCCGTGGCGCGCGTCCCTCGTAGTGGTGAGTTGAGACCTCTTCGAGACATGGCCCCCGCCACAGGCATATGCGGGCCGCCACATAAAGGATCACCTCGGATCCCGCCAACACCCTTTGATTCCTAGGCATTCAGGCCAACATGATCATGCAGAAACGTGCCTGCCAAGTAGTGCATTTGGGACCCGCCCCACCACCGTGCCGCGCCCTACTATCGGCTCGCCATGACAGCAGCAGGGAAACACCAGGTGAGCCGGACGGACACAACGCGCAGGGGGAGCCGGCAGGGCGGTCGGGCCGGGATCCGGGACGTAGCCGCCGCGGCCGGTGTCTCCATCACGACCGTCTCGGACGCGCTCAACGGCAAGGGACGGTTACCCGAAGCCACCCGCCGCCATGTACGCGAGGTCGCGGAACGGCTCGGCTACCGCCCGTCCGCGGCCGCGCGGACCCTCCGTACGGGCAAGTCGGGCCTGATCGGCCTGACCGTCACCACCTACGGGGATGAACCTTTCACCTTCACCGAGTTCGCGTACTTCGCCGAGATGGCACGGGCCGCGACCTCCGCCGCGCTCGCCCGCGGCTACGCCCTGGTGATCCTGCCCGCCACCTCGCAGCACGACGTGTGGTCCAACGTCGCGCTCGACGGGACCGTCGTCGTCGACCCGTCCGACCACGACCCCGTCGTCACCGAACTCGTGCGGCAGGGCCTGCCCGTCGTCTCGGACGGCCGGCCCGCCGGCACGCTGCCGGTCACCGCCTGGGTCGACAACGACCACGAGGCCGCCGTCCTCGACCTGCTCGACCACATGGCAGAGGCCGGCGCCCGCAGGATCGGCCTGCTCACCGGCACCACGACGGACACGTACACCCGCCTGTCCACGACGGCATACCTGCGCTGGTGCGAACGCGTCGGCCAGGACCCCGTGTACGAGTCGTACCCGGCCCACGACCCCTGCGCGGGCGCCGTCGCCGCTGACCGGCTGCTGGCACGCCCCGACCGGCCCGACGCGGTCTACGGCCTGTTCGACCCCAACGGCACCGACCTGCTCGCCGCCGCGCGCCGCTACGGCCTGCGCGTCCCCGAGGACCTGCTGCTCGTGTGCTGCAGCGAGTCGACCGTGTACGCCGCGACGGAGCCGCCGATCACCACACTCTCGCTGAAACCGCGCCACATCGGCACGGCCGTCGTGCAGCTCCTGATCGACGCCATCGAGGGAGTCGCCGCGGAAGCCCCCGTCGAGCGGGTGATACCGACCGAGCTCATCGTCCGCACCTCGTCCCAGCGCCGGCCGCCGCGCACGACGGTCAGCCCGCCGCGCTCACCCGCGAGCGACCGGCCCTGAGGGAGCGGCCCCGCGGGGCCGCGGCCCAGGTCCAGACCTCTGCATTTGGGGCGTTCAGCGTGAATTCGGCGAGCCGCCGGCGATCGCGCACGGATTCACCACCCCTGGTGCGTCACACATGACCGGCCGCATTCCTATGATGGGCGGACGACACCGCGGGCCTTTCCCTCCCTCAGGTGGGCAGACCCCCACCCGACCGGTCAGACCCGAGAGGTGTACGGCGGCGCGACGGTGGTGGAGGGGTCGATGACACAGGGGGCCGACGAGGGACCCGTGGTGCGTACGGCGACGTTGCGCGACTTCCGCGTGCCGCCCTACGCGCAGGTTCCCGTGGGGACGGGCGAGACGCCGCAGGAGCGGCAGGATCAGGCGCAGCCGGCCACCCCCGTCCATCCGGGCGATGCCGTCCCCGGCGACGAGGCGCCCGACGGCTACACCCCGACGGAGCGCGACCTCCCGGTCCTCACCGAGCAGGCCACCCCGGTCGAGACGCGCATCGAGGACACGGCCGCGGGCGAGCCGGCCCTCGGCCCGCTCTACGTGGTCGGCGACGTGCACGGCTACCTGGACGAACTCCTCGCGGCCCTCGCGGAACAGGGCCTCGTGGACGAGGAGGGCCGCTGGTCCGCCGGGACGGCGCGCCTCTGGTTCCTCGGCGACTTCACCGACCGGGGACCCGACGGCGTCGGCGTGATCGACCTGGTGATGCGGCTGTCCGCCGAGGCCGCGGCCGCCGGCGGCTACTGCAAGGCGCTCATGGGCAACCACGAGCTGCTGCTGCTCGGTGCCAAGCGGTTCGGCCCCACGCCGGTCAGCTCGGGCGCGGGCACGGCGACGTTCCACGCCGCCTGGCTGCTCAACGGCGGCCAGCAGGGCGACATGGAGCGCCTTCAGGACGTCCACCTCCAGTGGATGTCCCGCCTCGACGCCGTGGCCGAGGCGGACGGGCACCTGCTGATGCACTCCGACACCACGGCCTACCTGGACTACGGGACGACCATCGACGACGTCAACGACACCGTCCACCAGGTACTCACACGCAACGACGCCGACGAGTGCTGGGACCTGTTCCGCAAGCTGACCAAGCGCTTCGCGTTCCGCGACGACGGCCCGGGCGCCGCGCGTGAACTCCTCGACGCCTACGGTGGCCGGCGCGTCGTGCACGGCCACAGCCCCATCCCGTACCTGCTCGGCGAGGTCGGCACGGAAGACGCCGCCGACGCCGACGGCGGCTCCGGCCCCGTGGTGGAAGGACCGCACGTCTACGCGGAGGGGCTGGCCATCGCCATGGACGGCGGCGTGACCATGGCCGGAAAGCTACTGGTGGTCCGGCTCCCGCTCTAGGGCGGATTCCGTGCAGGGGCGGGTGCTTTTCCGAAAGTCCCTGTCACGGCGGCCCGGAGTCGCTCTACCATCGGCGTATCCGTAGCAGACTCTCCTCCGTTTCTGCCCACCGCACGTGCCACGACGGGCGGTTCGGCCCTACGGAGCATCGGGGGATGCACCATGAAGAGCGCTCCGCACCTGCTGGGCGAGGACCGCGCTGAATTCGAGCGCACACTCGACGAAGCGCTGCGCACCGCGCACGAACGCGCCGAACTCGCCGGGCTCGGCGAGGTACTGACCACCCGCCAGCTGCGTGCCATGGCGCTGGACGCGCAGCAGCTGATCGCGCAGGCGGCCGCCCCCGAGTACGAGCGCTACCGGGAGGTGCGCGAGGAACTGCGCGCGCCCCGCTCCCCGCTCGCACGGGAAGCGCCCCCGCCGGGCCCGGCGGGGGCGGCGGGGGCGGCCACCGCGGAAGCGGGCTCGGACGCCGAGTCGCTCCCTGCCCCCTCTGCCCCGTCCAGGCATCTCCCGGGCAGCTCCGTGCTCGGAGACCCGGCGAGGACGGGCGCGGGGGTGCTCGCCGTCGTCGCGGTGCTCGTCCCCGTCCTCGCGGCGATCGCGGCGGTGATCTTCCTGCTGGCGGGCTACCTGCTGCAGGCGGTCGGCCCCGCACACGCACTCGCCGGCGCGCTGATCGCCTTCGGCTGGTTCTTCGCCTCGGTGATGGCGCTCGGCATCCTGGCGGGCGGCATCGGCCTGGTGATCACCGCGCTGCGCAACGGCTCGACGCAGATACGCTCGGCGGACGAGGCACGCCGGCTCGCGCAGGCACGGGACGAGTGGCGCGCCGCGCTTCTCGATCGCGGCATCGTCCCGTACCTGCGGCGGGCCCTCAGGGAAGCGGACGCTTCGGCGCCCGTGTCGCGGTGGCAGGGCGAGGGCGGTCAGTTGCCGAAGATCGGCTACAGCCGCCCGGACTTCTCCAGCCCCGGCGAGGGCGCGACGAGGCGGCGGGGCCCCCGCTACTCGAGCCCGGACTTCAGCAGCCCGGACTACGGCGGCCCCGACCACCAGCCGGACTAGAAGCCGTACCGCGACGCCCCGCCCTGCCCCTGCGTCACTCGGCGAGTGGCAGGTAGACCCGGTTGCCCGCCGCCGCGAACTCGCGCGACTTCTCGGCCATGCCCTCCTCGATCCCCGCGGCGTCGATCTCCCCGGCATCGAGATCGCCACCGTGGCGGCGCCTGATGTCCTGGGAGATCTTCATCGAACAGAATTTCGGTCCGCACATCGAGCAGAAGTGCGCCGTCTTCGCGGGCTCCGCCGGCAGCGTCTCGTCGTGGAAGGCGCGGGCCGTGTCGGGGTCCATGGCCAGGTTGAACTGGTCCTCCCAGCGGAACTCGAAGCGGGCGTCCGACAGCGCGTCGTCCCACTCCTGCGCCCCCGGGTGGCCCTTCGCCAGGTCCGCGGCGTGTGCGGCGATCTTGTACGTGATGACGCCGGTCTTCACGTCGTCGCGGTCCGGCAGGCCCAGGTGCTCCTTCGGGGTCACGTAGCAGAGCATCGCGGTGCCCCACCAGGCGATCATCGCGGCGCCGATGCCCGAGGTGATGTGGTCGTAGGCGGGCGCGACGTCCGTCGTGAGGGGGCCGAGAGTGTAGAACGGCGCCTCCTCGCACACCTCCTGCTGGAGGTCGATGTTCTCCTTGATCTTGTGCATCGGCACGTGCCCGGGGCCCTCGATCATCGTCTGGACGCCGTGCCGCTTGGCGATCGTGTTGAGCTCGCCGAGCGTGTGCAACTCCGCGAACTGCGCCTCGTCGTTGGCGTCGGCGATGGAGCCGGGCCGCAGGCCGTCCCCGAGGGAGTAGGTGACGTCGTACGAGGCGAGGATGGCGCAGAGCTCCTCGAAGTGCTCGTAGAGGAACGACTCCTTGTGGTGCGCCAGGCACCATGCCGCCATGATCGAGCCGCCGCGCGAGACAATGCCCGTCTTGCGGCGGGCGGTGAGCGGCACGTAGCGCAGCAGCACGCCCGCGTGGACGGTCATGTAGTCGACGCCCTGCTCGGCCTGTTCGACGACGGTGTCGCGGTAGATCTCCCAGGTCAGCTCCTCGGCCTTGCCGTCGACCTTCTCCAGCGCCTGGTAGAGCGGCACGGTGCCGATCGGCACCGGGGAGTTGCGCAGCACCCATTCGCGCGTGGTGTGGATGTTGCGGCCGGTGGAGAGGTCCATGACGGTGTCGGCGCCCCACCGGGTCGCCCACGTCATCTTGTCGACCTCCTCCTCGATGGAGGACGTGACGGCCGAGTTGCCGATGTTCGCGTTGACCTTGACCAGGAACTTCTTGCCGATGATCATCGGCTCGATCTCCGGGTGGTTGACGTTGGCGGGCAGCACGGCACGGCCCGCCGCGATCTCCTCCCGCACGGTCTCGGGCGCGACGTTCTCCCGGATGGCGACGTACTCCATCTCGGGCGTGATCTCGCCGCGCCGCGCGTACGCGAGCTGCGTGACCCGCAGGCCGTCCCTGCCGCGGCGCGGCCGGCGCGGCCTGCCGGGGAAGACCGCGTCGAGGTTGCGCAGCCCGCCGCGCGGCGAGGTGTGCTTGAGGCCGTCGTCCTCGGGGCGGGCGGGCCGCCCCGTGTACTCCTCGGTGTCGCCGCGGGCGACGATCCAGTTCTCCCTGAGCGGCGCGAGGCCGCGGCGCACGTCCGTCTCGACGGCTGGGTCGGTGTACGGCCCCGACGTGTCGTACAGCGTCACGTCGCCGCCGTCCGTGAGGTGCACCCGCCGCACGGGCACCCGGAGGTCCGGACGCGAACCCTCCATGTACCCCTTGTGCCAGCCGATGGCGGACGTGTGTGTGTCCTGAACGGTCATCAGACCAGACTCCCTACGCCGGCATTACCCGGTAACAGGTTCGGCGGTCGGCGCAGCGTCGGGTGCGGGTGGTGGACACCACCACCGTCACCACACGTCAGCGCCCTCTCAGCCCGGTGCTCCGAGCTCCCGCGTGTGCAAAAGCGTATCCACGCTAGCGCCAGGGCCATGGGGATGGCCAGAGGGCCTGTGCCGCAGTCCGGTCGGACGGCGCCGGGTCAGCCGGCGTTCTCCTCGGCGAGGATGCGGCCGAGTTCCTTCTCGAGTGATCCCTCGAAGTCGCCGGCCACCTGCTCCTGGCCGAGCGGCACCAGTCTGTCCGTCCGGTCGAGGAAGGCGACGAGAGGCGCCGCGCTCACCCGGAACAGCGCGTGGTCGTCGCCGACCTGGAGCGTGATGTGGACGTCGGAGAGGTCCTCGGGCGCGGTCGGCGCGATGTGCACGTCGCCGTCCCCGCTCGGGACGTTGATCCCGTCGAGCAGCAGCTCACGCCCGAACGTCCAGGTCACGGGCGCGTCACCGGGCAGATGGAAGGTCATGCGCACCGCATAGGGATCTTCGGTTTCGTAGTGAAGCTCCACCGGGATCCGGAACGCGAGCTCCTCGGAGACGAGGAAGCTCATCTGGACCTCGGCCTGTACCGATTCGCGCATCATGCACCACTCCGGAGTAGATACGGCTAGGAATGATCCCCTTGCCCCCCTTGACTCAATCGTCCTGGAAGCGCTAACAGATCACAAGGAGTAATTTTTCAGATACTGATAGAGAAGGTTCCCGAGGTCAGCAGCTTGCTGATCTCTCTGCGTAACCGTTCGACGGTCGGCAGGAGTTCGTCTTCCCTGTCGAGTGGCACAGAAATGGCCATGGTCGCGGCGGCGGGGCCGACCGCTATGGGCAGCGCGGCGCATACGGTGCCGAGCGTGTACTCCTGACGTTCGATCACCGGGCGCAGCGGGTCGCGGGCCGTGCGGTCGAGAGCGGCGAGGCGGGTGAGCAGGGCGCCACGGCTGCGCACGGAGTGCGGGGTGAGCGACCAGACGGGATAGCGGTCCAGGTGGTCGCGGCGGGTGGCGCCGTCGAGTTGGCTCAGCAGGCACTGGCCGATCGCGTGCGCGTGTCCTGTGGCACGGAAGTCGGCCCACTCGTCGACGGCGGGCGTCTCGGGGGCGTCGGCGACCGAGACGAGCTCGATCTCGCCCTCGCGGTAGACCGCGAAGTAGACGGGCGCACCGACGCGGTCGCACAGTGACCGGAGCGTCTCGACGATCTTGCTGCGACGATTCTGCAGCGCCTCGTCCCTGGCGAGCCGGGGGACGGCCCCGCCGAGGCGGAACACGCCGTTCTCCCGGTGGAGGTAGCCCTCGTGCGCCAGGGTGCGCAGCAGGTGGTACGTGGTGGGGAGGGGCAGCCCTGCCTCGCGCGCGAGTTGCTTGGCAGGGGCCCCGTCCCGGTGGGCGCCGACGGATTCGAGCAGTCGCAGCGCGCGCTGCACCGAGCCGATCAGCGTAGGCGCCCCGACGTGCGTGGCAGCCGATCCATTGAGGGCTGTACGTGTTGCTGTGGCCAAGGGTCACCCCCAGCGGTGGGGACGAGCAGCTGCCCGCCCGCGGGGGCCGCCCCCGCGCACCCGCCGAGCCCCGGGGGGACCGCCAGGGCGCGGCAGAGACCAGTCACTCTAAGGGCACACCAGGGCCAAGGGTGGTTTCCCGTACGGCTTTCCCCCGCGCGGGCTAACCGGTTCTACCAGCCGTCGTGCGAGGACGACGATGAGGTGAACTTGCGTACGAGGAAGATGAGTCCGGCCACCAGGGCGACGAGGATGAGCGCCTTGAAGAGCAGCCCGATGACGAACCCGATGATGGTCGTGATCAGCCCGCCGAACACGACGAGGACGATCAGGGGCACCGCGACCCACTTCACCCACCAGGGCAGTCCAGCGAATATCTCCCGCCTTGCCATCGCCTCTACCTCACTCCTCCGGACCTCTCCGGCTCATGTCCGGCACGCCCCGTTCGCGGGACATCCGGTTGACGCTTTCGATGCTAGAAGGTCGGCGGGCGGAACGGGGGCCCGCCGTCCCCCGCTCTCCCCTGATCCGACCCTGAGTCCCTTCTCGGGGTCCGGCTCAGCGGCTCGGCTCAGCGGTTCGGCCGGCTCGGGCGGGCATGAGGGTGTTCAGCTCTCCGGCGGGGAGAACACGACCATGACCCGGAGGTCCTCCGTGATGTGGTGGAACTTGTGCGTGGTCCCGGCCGGCACGAAGACGACGCTGCCCCTGGCCACGTGGGTGGTCTCCATGCCCACGGTGATCGAAGCACGACCGCTCATCACGAGGTACACCTCGTCCTCTTTGTGCGGCTGCTGCCGGTCGGCCTCGCCCGCGTCCAGTGCGTAGAGCCCGAGCGACATGCTGCGCCCGCGCATGAACTGGAGGTAGGCGCCGTCGTTCGCGGCGCGCTCCGCCTCCAGGTCGTCCAGTCGGAATGCCTTCATGCCACGATCAGACCATGAAGATTTCCGCAGTCAAGACGAGCGCCGATGGCGAGGCGAAGCCGTGACCGGGCACGACAGTGCGTCCGGACGGGAGACGGGGGAGGGGACGCGCGCCGTACGCGCGGGGCTGCCGGAACCTGTCAAGTACGAGCCGACGCTGCCAGGACCGGTCTTCGCCGCGCACTTCCACCTGCCCGGCGAGCCGACAGGCCCCTACACGTACGGCCGCGACGAGAACCCGACCTGGACCCTGCTCGAGCGGGCCATCGGCGAGCTCGAGGCGCCGGGGCAGCGGACGGAGACCGTCGTCCTCGCATCGGGCATGGCCGCCATCTCCGCCGTGGCCCTCTCC
The DNA here is from genome assembly GCF_000721265.1 of Streptomyces sp. NRRL F-5126. GTDB lineage: Bacteria > Actinomycetota > Actinomycetes > Streptomycetales > Streptomycetaceae > Streptomyces. The sequence goes on from NZ_JOFZ01000008.1 coordinate 113,759, forward strand.
CAGCTGCGGGCGGGCGACGTCGCCGTGTTCCCCGACGACGGCTACCAGGCGCTGCCGCTGCTGCACGACCAGCTCGCCGCCTACGGCGTCGAGGTGCGGACCGCGCCGACCGGCGGCAACGGGCAGCTGCGCGTGCTCGACGGCGCGAAGCTCCTGTGGATCGAGACGCCGTCCAACCCGGGCCTGGACGTCTGCGACATCCGCGAGCTTGCGGCGCGGGCCCATGCGGCGGGCGCGCTCGTCGCGGTCGACAACACCCTGGCCACACCGCTCGGGCAGCGGCCGCTCACCCTGGGCGCGGACTTCTCGGTCGCCAGTGACACCAAGGGCATGACGGGCCACGGGGATCTGCTGCTCGGCCACGTCACCGTGACCGACCCGGCGCTCGCCGCCTCCGTACGGCGCTGGCGCAAGATCGTCGGCGCCATCCCCGGGCCCATGGAGGCCTGGCTCGCGCACAGGTCGCTGGCGACGCTCCAGCTGCGCAACGACAGGCAGTGCGCCACCGCGCTGACCCTCGCGCACGCGCTGAGCGAGCGCCCGGAGGTCTCCGGGCTGCGCTACCCGGGCCTCCCCGGCGATCCGTCGCACCGCGTCGCGTCGCTGCAGATGCGGCGCTACGGCTCGGTGGTCTCCTTCCAGCTGCCGGGACGCGACGATGCGGAGCGCTTCCTCGGCGGGTTGCGGCTGGTGGACGACGCGACCAGCTTCGGCGGCGTGCGCTCGACCGCGGAGCGGCGCGGCCGCTGGGGCGGCGACGCGGTGCCCGAGGGGTTCATCAGGTTCTCGGTGGGCGCGGAGGACCCGGAGGACCTCGTCGCCGACGTCCTGCACGCTCTGGACGGGCTCGGCCCGGCGGGAACCGGCGCCACGGCCTGAGGAGGACGAACGGACGGCCCGAGCCTCCCCCCTCGTGGCTCGGGCCGTCCGTGTGCCCTCGTGAAGGGCTACGCCCACAAGGCTAGTTGACTGAGCGTCAGTGTTCAATCACAGTTTCCGCACTTGGTCTTTTCCGCCGCGGTCTCGACCGAGGCCCGGTGACAGCAGGGGTCACAGGAGTTTCGGCGGCCGCCCCACGGGCCAGCCTTCTCCCATGACCCAACGGCCCGTGGTCAAGCGCACCGCACGCGCCATCCTGCTCGACGGGGACGACCTGGTCCTGATCAAGCGCACCCGGCCGGGCGTGGCTCCCTACTGGGTCACACCCGGCGGAGGCGTAGAGGACACCGACCCCACTGTGATCGACGCGCTGCACCGCGAGGTCGACGAGGAACTGGGCGCGAAGATCACCGACGCGGTCCCCTGCTTCGTGGACACGGTCGAGCATGTCGCCGAGGGCGCCGGGGACGTAGCGGGCGTCAAGGTCCAGCACTTCTTCGTCTGCCGCCTGGAGTCCATGGACCCGTCGCTGCGGCACGGCCCCGAGGTGGACGAGCCGCAGGGCGAGTACGAGATCGTCCGGGTGCCGTTCAGCCGTGTCGGGATCGCCGCGGTCCATCTCGTCCCGCTGTCGCTGCGCCACTACCTGGACGGCAACATCGAGGGAGTACGCGCCATGCACGCACCCGACCTCGGCTGAGGCCTCACACAGCTGTTGTCTCGCGCACGAGTCACCCTCGCACGAGCGCGTAGGCGTCGCGCAGATCCCCGCCGCTGTAGGAGTGCGTGGCGATGTCCGCGACGTGGTGATCCGCGTTGACCGCGACCGCGCTCGGCACGACGCGGAACAGCTCCGCGTCCGACATCGAGTCCCCGTAGGCCACACAGTCCTCCAGGCGCAGCCCCAGTTCGCCGCAGAGCCGCGAGGCCGTGTGTACCTTGGCGGCGGGGCTGAGGATGCCCGAGGGCTCCACCGGCTCGGTAAAGGGCACGGCGGGCCAGACGGACGCATGGGCGGCGTGGACCCCCCAGTCGAGCAGCCGCTCCACGAAGAAGCTCGGCCCGAGCGAGATCACCGCGCAGTAGTCTCCCCGGGCGCGAATGTCGGCCCAGACGTCCCGTATGCCATCCAGCCACGGCGCCTGCTCGAAGGCCGCAGTCACATGGGCCAGCGTGAGGTCCGCCCAGATCTCCCTGGCCCGGACGGCGAAGTCGGCCGCCGGCAGACCGGCCGTGATGAATTCATGCTCCAGCTCCTCGATCTGGGCGGTCACCCCCAGCTGTCGGGATATTTCCACGGCTGCGGCCGATCCCCTGATCAGCGTGCCGTCGACATCGAAAAGGTGCAGCTTGGGTGCGGTCGCCATGGAGGGGACATTAGTACGGATGGGCGGGCCGGTGTCCGGCGCGTGTTTCACGTGAAACACGCGCCGGAATTCTTGGCCATTTTGCCTAAAGCGCTGGACGAACGATCAACGCCTCCGTCAGCCTGGGCCCATGTCGACACCGCTCGCAGAGGTTCCGATCCGGCCGCTGGCCTTGGGTGACCTGGCGTCCTGCGCAGAACTCGCGACCGACCGGGGCTGGCCGCCCGACGAGCGCAAGTGGCGGCTCCTGCTCACCGCCGGAACCGGATACGGGATCGACGATCCGAGCGGAACGGGCCTTGCGGGTGTCTGCGTGGTCACGCGGTACGGGACCCCGGGCACGGGCCGTGCCGGCGAGCTGTCGGTGATCGGCATGATGCTCGTGGCCGCGCGCCATGAGCGCCAGGGCCTGGGGCAGCGATTGATGCGGCACGTGATGCAGGAAGCCGGCAACGCCCCGCTTGCGCTGTACGCCACCCGTTTCGGACAGCCCCTCTACGAGCGGCTCGGGTTCGTGGTGACCGGCCAGAACGTCAAAGTGCGCGGACGGCTCCTGCCCCCGCCACCGCAGGACGGCCTCTCACCCGAAGGAATCACAGTCCGCACCGCCACCGCCGACGACCTGCCGGCGATCGTGCGCCTCGACACCGAGGTCTTCGGCGTCGACCGCACTTTGATGGTCACCCGCTTTCCGGCCTTCGCGGAACAGCTGCGGGTCGCCGTGGACGGCTCGGACGTCATCGGCTACGCGGCCACCTGGGCCAGCACGGACGCCGATGTGATCGGTCCCCTGATCGCCCGGGACACGCCGACGGCCAAGGCCCTGATCGCCTCGCTCGCCTCGTCCACCGATCGCCCCCTGCGCACCGACATCGACGCCTGCCACGAAGGGCTGCTGGCCTGGCTCAAGGAGCACGGCCTGGACGTGGTCGTCACCGGCGCCGTGATGGTCCACGGGACCGACGGCCTGCCGTGCGACCGGAGCCGCCGCTTCGCGCCGCTGACCATGGCTACGCTCTGAGAAACCGGAGCGACCCACGCTCGCGCCTCGCCTAGGCTCACGATCATGACGGACGAAGCTGACGAAGACCTGGTGATACGCCGCGCCACCCAGGACGACATTCCCGCGGTCGTGGCGATGCTGGCCGACGACGCCCTCGGCGCGCAGCGCGAGTCCCCGGACGACCTGGCCCCCTACGAGAAGGCGTTCCAGCGCCTGGGCGCCGACCCGAACCAGCACCTGATGGTCGCGGTGCGCGGCGGCCGGATCGTCGGCACCCTGCAGCTCTCGATCGTGCACGGCCTGTCCCGGCGAGGCGCCACACGCGCCATCATCGAGGGGGTCCGCGTGCACGCCGACGAACGCGGCAGCGGCCTGGGCACGCGCTTCATCACCTGGGCCATCGATGAGGCACGGCGGCAGGGTTGCCAGGTGGTCCAGCTCACCTCGGACGCCACCCGCACCGACGCACACCGCTTCTACGAGCGGCTGGGGTTCACGGCCTCGCACCTCGGCTTCAAGTTGGCCCTGTGACGGCACGGTGGATGTTTCACGTGAAACGGACCACCGTGCCGCATCCGGTCAGCGCCAGCCGTCGCCGTCCACGCCGCCGGGAACGGCCTCGGCAGGGTCGTAGGGCTGCCGCGTGAGGACGAACGTGCCGAGGTCGAGATGGCTGACCGAGCCGTCCGCGCTTCGGACGATGCGCAATGCCTCCCCCGCGTAGTACCCGTCGAGCCCTCGCCAGGTCCGCCCGACGGAGACCTCACCGGCCCCGTCGGTGTTCGCGGTGGCGACGAACCGTGATCCCCGGCCGGAGCCGGACAGGGGGTAGAGCTCCAAGCCACCGTCGGCGACGAGTTTCAGCCCATAGGCGTTGGTGCCCCAGTACCACTGGCCCGCGATCTCCAGCAGCCCGTTGTCGAAGTTCTCCATGGGGCGCCAGGCGTCGGGGATGCGGGGCTCGGCGTCCGCGACCGTGGCCAGGAGGTCCGCGGCGATCGCGCCGATCGCCGGGCCCGAGGTCGCGTTGGCCAACGCGACCGACACGAGCCCCTCGTCGCCATGCGTCCAGAGGCAGGCCAGGAAGCCGGGCAGCGACCCCGTGTGCCCTGCGAGCGTCCGCCCGCCGCGCTGCGCGAGCTGGACACCGAGTCCGTAACCACTCGCCCAGTCGTCCGGCTCCGGCGGCGCCGAGGGTGCCCGCATCTCGCGCACGGATTCGGCGCTCAGCACGCGCGCATCGCCTCGGACGAGGAACGCGCCGAACCGGCAGAGGTCCCCGGCGGTCGACCACAACTGCCCCGCCGGCGCCATCACGCCAAGGTCCTGGAGTGGCTCAGGAAGCATCGCGTCGGCCCACGGATGGACGGCCCAGCCGCCCGCGTGGGGCGCCGCCGGCTGCACCGTCGTACGGCCGAGCGACAACGGCAGCAGGATCTCGCGGCGCAGCACCTCGGCCCAGGTGTCCTGGCGCAGCCGTTCCACCACCGCGCCGAGCAGCGCGTACCCCGGGTTGGAGTAGTGGTGCCGCCGCCCGGCCGGGTGCAGGACGGCCCCGTCGCCGAGTGTGTCCGACAGCGCGGGCCGCAGCGAGCCGGGCGTCCGCTCCCACCAGTCCCCCGGCGGTTCAGCCCGCAACCCGCCGCTGTGGGACAGCAACTGGTGGATCGTCAATTCTCCTGCTCCGGTGCCGGGAAGGTGCTTCTCCAGCGGGTCGCCCAGGTCGAGCAGGCCCTCGTCGCGCAGCCGCATCACCAGGACGGCGGTGAACGTCTTGGTGATGGACCCGATCCTGTACTGCGTGTCCACGTCGGGTACGTGCCCGTCCACACAGCTGCGCGCCCCGGACCAGGACAGGAGGCCGTCTCGCGCCACCGCGGCGACGAGGGAGGGCGAGCGCCCCTCGGACTGCCCCACGGCGACGCGGTGCAGCAGTGCGCGCTGCGTGGTGGGCAGCAGGGGATCCGGTCGGGCGGGGTCAGTGGATGATGACGTCATACCCCACAACTACCCGACGCGGGGTGGAGGTGCTTACGTCTGGGCCATGTCCACGAAGCGGGAGTAGTGACCCTGGAAGGCGACCGTAATGGTGGCCGTCGGGCCGTTGCGGTGCTTGGCCACGATCAGGTCCGCCTCGCCGGCGCGCGGGGACTCCTTCTCGTAGGCGTCCTCGCGGTGGAGGAGGATCACCATGTCCGCGTCCTGCTCGATGGAGCCCGACTCACGCAGGTCGGAGACCATCGGCTTCTTGTCCGTGCGCTGTTCGGGGCCGCGGTTGAGCTGGGAGAGCGCGATGACCGGCAGTTCGAGCTCCTTGGCGAGGAGCTTGAGGTTGCGGCTCATGTCCGAGACCTCCTGCTGACGGCTCTCGATGCGCTTGGAGCCGCCCGACTGCATCAGCTGGAGGTAGTCGATGACGACCAGCCGCAAGTCGTTTCGTTGCTTCAGGCGGCGGCACTTGGCCCTGATCTCCATCATGGACAGGTTCGGCGAGTCGTCGATGTACAGCGGCGCCTGCGTGACCTCAGGCATGCGGCGGGCCAGCCGCGTCCAGTCCTCGTCCGTCATCGTCCCCGAGCGCATGTGGTGCAGCGCGACCCGAGCCTCCGCCGAAAGCAGGCGCATCGCGATCTCGTTGCGCCCCATCTCCAGCGAGAAGATGACACTCGGCAGATTGTTCTTGATGGACGCCGCCCGGGCGAAGTCCAGCGCAAGCGTCGACTTGCCCATCGCGGGGCGTGCCGCGATCACGATCATCTGGCCGGGGTGCAGGCCGTTCGTGAGCGAGTCGAAGTCCGTGAAACCCGTCGGCACGCCCGTCATCTCGCCGCTGCGGGAGCCGATCGCCTCGATCTCGTCGAGGGCGCCCTCCATGATGTCGCCGAGCGGCAGGTAGTCCTCGCTGGTGCGCTGCTCGGTGACGGCGTAGATCTCGGCCTGCGCCGAGTTCACGATCTCGTCGACGTCACCGTCCGCCGCGTATCCCATCTGCGTGATCCTGGTGCCGGCCTCCACCAGGCGGCGCAGCACCGCGCGCTCGTGGACGATCTCCGCGTAGTAGGAGGCGTTCGCCGCGGTGGGCACCGACTGCACCAGCGTGTGCAGGTAGGAGGCGCCGCCGATCCGGCCGATCTCGCCGCGCTTGACCAACTCGGCGGCCACCGTGATCGGGTCGGCGGGCTCGCCCTTCGCGTACAGGTCGAGGATGGCCTGGTAGACGGTTTCATGGGCAGGCCGGTAGAAGTCCTGGCCCTTGAGCACCTCGACGACGTCCGCGATGGCGTCCTTGGACAGCAGCATGCCGCCGAGCACGGACTGCTCCGCGTCGAGGTCCTGGGGCGGTACTCGCTCGAAGCCGGATCCGCTGTCCCACGCGGCCTCGGAGCCCCGGTCGTGCCGCTCGTCCCGGCCGCCGCGGTCGTCACCGCGGCGCTGCCGCGACATGGTGCGGCGCTCGTCGGGACCGGCGTCGGTCCAGGGGTTGTCCAATGGCTCGGGGATGCTCACCGGCCACCTCCTCACATCCGCTCCGCGGACCTCGCCGTGCCACTCTTTCTACGGCACGACACTGACAAAACGAGAGGGCTGGCTCCGGTCTCGGCGCGTCGGACGCCGGTCCACGGTAGGCCTGCCCGCACCGTCAGCCAATCTGGTTATCCACAGGCCATGTGGATGAGCGATTCAATGCTGTGGAGAACCTCACCGTTCCTGTGCACGAAGCGGGGGACAGCTCTGTGGACAAGATGGAGCGCCTCCGATAACACCAGCCTTGACCTGCGGCTTTGCCATCCACCGGCTGTGGGGGAGAAAAATTTTCCCGGACAGCACAAGATCGGAGCAAAGGCAGGCACCCCGGTTGTCCGCAGCAAGCAACCGTAAGTGCCCATTAGGCATTGCACCTCTTACCTGTGGAAGACTAGATTGGGTGCCATGACCCAGGTCCCCTCCCCGCCCAGGGCTGCCCTGCGCCATGACCGCCGCCGCCATGACCGGGAGATCGTCGCACTCGCCGTGCCGGCCTTCGGGGCGCTCGTCGCCGAGCCTCTTTTCGTCATGGTGGACAGCGCCATCGTCGGCCACCTCGGGACCCGGGAGCTCGCGGGTCTCGGGGTCGCGGCGGCGCTGCTGACCACCGCGGTGAGCATCTTCGTCTTCCTCGCGTACGCCACCACCGCCGCCGTCGCGCGGCGCGTCGGCGCGGGCGACCTCAAGGCCGCCATCCAGCAGGGCATGGACGGGATCTGGCTGGCTCTCCTGATCGGTGCCGCCGTCATCGCCGTCACCCTGCCCGCGGCCCCCTGGCTGGTGAGCGCGTTCGGCGCGTCGGACACCGCGGCGCCGTACGCGGCCACCTACCTGCGCGTCTCCAGCCTCGGCATCCCCGCCATGCTGATGGTGCTCGCGGCGACGGGAGTCCTGCGCGGCCTGCAGGACACCAGGACCCCGCTCTACGTGGCCGTCGGAGGGTTCACGGCCAACGCCGTGCTCAACGTCTCGCTGGTCTACGGCGCCGGGCTCGGCATCGCCGGCTCCGCGTGGGGCACGGTGATCGCCCAGTACGCCATGGCGGCCGCCTACCTGGTCGTCGTCGTACGCGGAGCACGCCTGCACGGGGCGTCCCTGCGCCCCGACGCGGCGGGGGTCCGGGCGAGCGCGCGGGCCGGCGTGCCCCTGCTGGTCCGTACGCTCTCGCTCCGCGCCGTCCTCCTCATCGCCACCGCCGTGGCGGCACGTCTCAGCGATGTGGACATCGCGGCGCACCAGGTGGTGCTGTCGCTGTGGAGCCTGACCGCATTCGCCCTGGACGCGATCGCCATCGCGGGCCAGGCGATCATCGGCCGCTACCTGGGAGCCGGCGACACGGACGGAGCGCGGCAGGCGTGCCGCAGGATGGTGCTCTGGGGGCTCCTCACGGGGGTGGTGATCGGCGTGCTGATCGTGGCGGCCCGTCCGTTGTTCATCCCGCTGTTCACCGGGGACGCGACCGTGCGAGCGGCGCTGCTTCCCGCGCTGCTGGTGGTGGCGGTCACGCAGCCGGTCGCGGGCATCGTGTTCATCCTGGACGGCGTGCTGATGGGGGCGGGGGACGGCGTCTACCTGGCGGGCGCGATGGTGGTCACGCTGGCGGTCTTCGCCCCGGTCGCGCTGGCCGTACCGGCGCTCGGTGGCGGGCTGACGGCCGTGTGGTGGTCGATGGGTTTGATGATGCTCGTTCGCCTGGTGACGCTCGCGTGGCGCATGCGGTCCGGCCGCTGGATGGTCACCGGCGCCACCCGCTGACTCGACGACCGACCGGACGTTTCACGTGAAACGTCCGCCCACCGGCACCAGGACCCGCACAGGCGAAGGGCCGCACCCCCGAGGGGGTGCGGCCCTTCCCTGCCGAGGCGCCACCGTCAGGCGGAGACGACCTCGACGCCGAGCTTCGCGGAGACCTCGGGGTGCAGACGCACCGAGATCTGGTGTCCGCCCAGCGTCTTGATGGGCGCGCCGAGCTCGATGCGGCGCTTGTCGACCTCAGGACCGCCGGCCGACTTGATCGCCGAGGCGAGGTCGGCCGGGGTGACGGAGCCGAACAGGCGGCCCGCGTCGCCGGAGCGCACGGCCAGGCGCACGTTCACGCCTTCGAGGCGGGCCTTGATCTCGTTGGCCTGCTCGATGGTGGCGATCTCGTGGATCTTGCGGGCGCGGCGGATCTGCGCCACGTCCTTCTCGCCGCCCTTGGTCCAGCGGATCGCGAACCCGCGGGGGACGAGGTAGTTGCGGGCGTAGCCGTCCTTGACATCGACGACGTCGCCCGCGGCGCCGAGGCCGCTGACCTCGTTGGTGAGGATGATCTTCATGATGCGGTCACCCTCCCTTAGCGCGCGGTGGACGTGTAGGGCAGCAGCGCCATCTCACGGCTGTTCTTCACGGCCGTGGCGACATCGCGCTGGTGCTGGGTGCAGTTACCGGTGACCCTGCGGGCACGGATCTTGCCGCGGTCGGAAATGAACTTCCGCAGCATGTTCGTGTCCTTGTAGTCCACGTACTGGGTCTTGTCCTTGCAGAATGCGCAGACCTTCTTCTTAGGCTTGCGCACAGGCGGCTTCGCCATGGTGTTTCTCCTGTGTGATCAAGAAGTGTGGGTGCGAGCCCGCTCTTCCGGAACGCCCCTCGACGAGAGGGCCGCTCTAGAAGGGGGGCTCGTCCGAGTAGCCGCCGCCCGAGCCGCCCGAGCCGCCGGAGCTGCCGCCCCAGCCACCCCCGCCGCCCTGCGGCGCCTGCTGGCCACCGGAGGGGGCGCTGGTCGCCCAGGGGTCGTCGGCCGGAGCACCGCCGCCGGAGCTACCGCCCCAGCCGCCGCCTCCGCCGCCGCCCTGCTGGCCGCCACCGCCGTAGCCGCCCTGGCCGCCACGGCCCGTGGTCTTGGTGACCTTGGCAGTGGCGTTCTTCAGGCTGGGGCCGACCTCGTCGACGTCCAGCTCGTAGACCGTCCGCTTGACGCCCTCGCGGTCCTCGTAGGACCGCTGCTTGAGCCGGCCCTGGACGACGACGCGCATGCCGCGCTGCAGCGACTCGGCGACGTTCTCCGCAGCCTGGCGCCACACCGAGCAGGTCAGGAACAGGCTTTCGCCGTCCTTCCACTCGTTGGTCTGGCGGTCGAACATGCGGGGGGTCGACGCGACGCGGAACTTCGCGACCGCGGCCCCCGACGGCGTGAAGCGCAGCTCGGGGTCGTCGACAAGGTTGCCGACTACCGTGATGACGGTCTCGCCTGCCATGGATGGAACCTCTCGGCGGGGATTGCGCGGGAATGCTTGGCTGTGCTGCTACTCGTTACTCGCTGCCGAGCCTCGGCTCAGTGGGTCTCGGGACGCAGCACCTTGGTCCGGAGGACCGACTCGTTCAGCTTCATCTGCCGGTCGAGCTCCTTGACGACCGCAGGCTCGGCCTGGAGGTCGATGACCGAGTAGATGCCCTCGGGCTTCTTGTTGATCTCGTAGGAGAGACGACGACGGCCCCAGGTGTCGACCTTCTCGACCTTTCCGTCGGCCTCACGGACGACGGAGAGGAAGCTCTCGATCAGCGGGGAGACAGAACGCTCCTCGAGATCGGGGTCGAGGATGACCATCACCTCGTAGTGACGCATGTGGAACCCACCTCCTTTGGACTCGGCGGCCACGGTCGTTCCGTGGCAGGAGGGTCGTGATGCGTGAGCAACGGTATCGGCCGCCTCTGACAATCGGCCGGCGAACCGGCTCTGGCAGACCTGGGCAGACACCGCCGCAGACCGTACAGGCTACCCGGACATGCCCGTCCGGTTGAAATCCGCCCGCACCCGGGCACAATCTGGGTACATCGGGTACGCGCGGCGCTACCACGCGCCGCCGGTCAGCCAGGAGGTGCCTCATGGCACAGGCAATGCATCCGAACACGTCACGCGGCTCCCTCTTCGCCTCCGACGGGAAGCCCCACCCCTTGCAGGACTCCCTCATGGCCGCGACGCTCGTCCTCGGGCTGCTGGCCTTCGTGACCGCCTGGTTCCACAACCTGTCGCTGCTGACCTCGTGGGTCGGCCTCGTCGGGATCATCGTGGGCGCGTACACGCAGTACGTCTCCATCACCACGCGCGAGCGCTTCCTGACCATCCTCGGCCTCGGCGCGGCCGCGATCGGCTTCTTCCTCGGCATGGCACACGGCGGGCTCTTCGTCGCCTGAGCGCGGCGGGCCGGTCGCGGCCGGCCCGTCACAGCCGCCGTCGGCCAGGCCGACGCTCCCGGGGCGCAGTAGGCTTCGGCGCGTGACCCGGAGCCCCACGTACCCACTGGGGACACACCCGCCGAGGAGCGCCCCCGCATGAGCCTGCCCCAGAGCAAGAGCCTGGTCCTCAGGACCATCAGCCGTGAGCAGCATCTGGCGTACATCCAGAGCCTGCCCTCCGCCAGCCACTGCCAGGTGCCCGCATGGGCCGACGTGAAGACGGAGTGGCGCTCGGAGAACCTCGGCTGGTTCGACTCGACCGGCCGGCTGGTCGGCGCGGGGCTCGTGCTGTACCGGCAGCTGCCCAAGATCAAGCGCTACCTCGCGTACCTGCCGGAGGGCCCGGTCATCAACTGGCACGCGCCCAATCTGGACGAGTGGCTGCAGCCGATGCTCGCGCACCTCAAGCAGCAGGGCGCCTTCTCGGTGAAGATGGGGCCTCCGGTGGTGATCCGCCGCTGGGACGCGGCCGCCATCAAGTCCGGCATCCAGGACCCGGACGTGAAGCGCCTGCGCGACGTCGAGGCCACCCACATCGAGCCGCGCGCGTTCGAGGTGTCCGACCGGCTGCGGAAGATGGGCTGGCAGCAGGGCGAGGACGGCGGCGCCGGCTTCGGCGACGTGCAGCCCCGCTACGTCTTCCAGGTGCCGCTGGCGAACCGGTCACTCGACGAGGTGCTCAAGGGCTTCAACCAGCTGTGGCGCCGCAACATCAAGAAGGCCGAGAAGGCGGGCGTCGAGGTCGTGCAGGGCGGCTACAACGACCTCGCCGAGTGGCAGCGCCTGTACGAGATCACGGCGGAGCGCGACCACTTCAGGCCGCGGCCCCAGTCCTACTTCGAACGCATGTGGACGGTCCTGAACACCGAGGACCCGAACCGCATGCGGCTCTACTTCGCCCGCCACGAGGGCGAGAACGTCGCCGCCGCGACGATGCTGATCGTCGGCGGCCACGTCTGGTACTCCTACGGCGCCTCCGCGAACCACAAGCGCGAGGTGCGGCCGTCGAACGCCATGCAGTGGCGCATGCTGCGCGACGCGTACGCGATGGGCGCGACGGTCTACGACCTGCGCGGCATCTCCGACTCGCTGGACGAGACCGACCACCTCTTCGGGTTGATCCAGTTCAAGGTGGGCACCGGCGGCGAGGCCGTCGAGTACATCGGCGAGTGGGACTTCCCGCTGAACAAGCTCCTCCACAAGGCGCTGGACATGTACATGTCCCGACGCTGACCGCCCATACGCTTCCCCGAGAACGTTCGAGAAACAGCTGACGGCTACGGCAGCCGAGAGAAAGGTCCAGGACCGGCATGGCGCTCTCCCTCTACGTCGACACCGCGCGCTGGCGGGCGCACCAGAAGTCGGTCATCGATCAGTTCCCCGGCATCGTGCCCGTCTGCAAGGGCAATGGGTACGGCTTCGGGCACGGGCGGCTCGCGGAGGAGACGACCCGTTTCGGTTCCGACATGCTCGCCGTCGGCACGATCTACGAGGCCGCGAGCATCAAGGACTGGTTCAGCGGCGACCTGCTGGTCCTGACCCCGTTCAGGCGCGGCGAGGAGCCGGTGCCGCTGCCGGACCGCGTGGTCCGCTCCGTCTCGTCCATCGACGGCGTGTACGCGCTGGTGGGCGCGCGCGTGGTCATCGAGTGCATGAGCTCCATGAAGCGCCACGGCGTCAAGGAGGACGAGCTCGGCCAGCTGCACGCGGCCATCGAGGACGTGCGTCTCGAAGGCTTCGCGCTGCACCTGCCGCTCGACCGCACGGACGGCTCGGACGCCGTCGAGGAGGTCATCGCGTGGATGGACAGGCTGCGCGCGGCCCGGCTCCCGCTGCACACGATGTTCGTGAGCCACCTGAAGGCCGACGAGCTGGCCAGGCTGCAGCAGCAGTTCCCGCAGACCCGCTTCCGCGCGCGCATCGGCACCAAGCTGTGGCTCGGCGACCATGACGCGACCGAGTACCGGGGCGCGGTCCTCGACGTCACCCAGGTCGTCAAGGGCGACCGGTTCGGCTACCGCCAGCAGAGGACGGCGGCCGACGGCTGGCTCGTGGTCGTCGCCGGGGGCACGTCACACGGCGTGGGGCTCGAGGCCCCGAAGGCGGTGCACAGCATGACGTCGCGGGCGAAGGGCGTGGCGCGCGCGGGGCTCGCCACGGTCAACCGCAACCTGTCGCCGTTCGTCTGGGCAGGCAAGCAGCGCTGGTTCGCGGAGCCGCCGCACATGCAAGTGTCGATCCTTTTCGTGCCGTCGGACGCTGAGGAGCCGAAGATCGGCGACGAGCTGGTGGCGATCCTGCGCCACACGACGACGCAGTTCGACCGGCTCGTCGACCGCTGAGCGCTCGGCGCGCCGCGCGGCTTGAGCGTGGGACGCGCCGCCGCCGGGCGCGCGGCAGGCCGACAGTGCCGCACGCGTGCGGCCCAGGGCCCAACGGCGGCCGGGCCGCACGAGCCGGGGCGGCGTGCCTCGGTACCCCTCACGCCGCGGGTGCGCGCAGCCGACGATCACGGCCGGCAGGCCCTGACGCCGAAGCCCGGGCGCCAGGCGCCACCGCCGTGCTCGTCACCGCCCGGCGTGCGGGCCCGTGCGGACCGGGGGCTAGCCGTGGTGCCTGCCCTTCCCCCGCGCCTGGGGCTCCCACTCGCCGGTGTCCCACTCGTCGCGGCCCCACTCGACCCGCCGCCCGGTGCCCCCGTCGCCGTCCCCGTCCCCGTCCTCGTCGGCGGCGAGGCGTGCGCGCGCCGCCTCGCCCAGGACGAAGACGTCGGGCGCGCGGTCCAGCACGCCGCCCGACGGGTCGTCCCCGCCGTCGGCGCGCACCGGGTCGCGCTCGGGCATCAGCGCGTCCCGCACGACCATCGCGCACAGGAACAGCGTGCCCGCCAGGTGCAGGGCGATCGCGAGCTGGTACCCCTGCGCGGGCAGCCCCTTGTGCGCGTCGCCGCTGGTCGTGTACGCGAGGTACATCCAGATGCCGAGGAAGTACATGACCTCGCACGCCTGCCACACCAGGAAGTCGCGCCAGCGCGGCCGCGCGAGCGCCGCGAGCGGCACGAGCCAGAGCACGTACTGCGGCGAGTACACCTTGTTGGCCAGGATGAACGCGGCGACGACGAGGAAGGCGAGCTGCGCGAACCGCGGCCTGCGCGGCGCCATCAGCGCCAGCGCGCCGATGCCGGCGCAGGCGAGCACCATCAGCAGGACGGAGTACGTGTTGACCGGCCCGACGTCGTTCGTGAACGCGCCGGTCCGCTGGTTGATGATCAGCCAGAACGACCCGAAGTCCACCGGCCGCGACTGGCTGAACGTGTAGAACTTCTTCCACCCCTCGGGTGCCGCCAGCATCACCGGCAGGTTCACCACGAGCCAGGCGCAGGCGGCGCCCAGCAGCGCCGTCCCGTACGCCCGCCACTTGCCGGCCCGCCAGCACAGCACGAGCAGCGGCCCGAGGATCAGCACCGGATACAGCTTCGCCGCCGTGGCCAGCCCGATGAGGACGCCGAACGCGACCGTCCTGCCCCGCGTCCACATCAGCATCGCGGCCGCCGTCAGGGCGACGGCCAGCAGGTCCCAGTTGATCGTGGCGGTCAGCGCGAACGCGGGCGCGAGCGCCACCAGCAGGGCGTCCCAGGGGCGGCGCCTGTGGATGCGGGCCGTGCACACGGCGATGATCGCGGCGCAGACGAGGAGCATCGCCGCGTTCGCCATCCAGTAGGCCTGCTCGCGGCCCATCAGGTCGGCGTCACCCGACGTGAACAGCGAGGTGATCCAGGAGGCGACCTCCATGAACAGGCCTGTGAGCACGGGGTACTCCAGGTAGTCCATGTCGCCGTTCAGGCGGTCGAAGTACGGCACGAGCCCGTCGGAGAAGCCGCGCGCCTGGAAGAGGTGCGGTACGTCCGAGTAGCAGGCGTGCGTGTACTGGGAGCTGGCGCCGCGGAACCACGCCCAGTCGTAGCACGGCAGCTTCTGGACCATGCCGAGCGCGAACATGCCGATCGCGACGAGCGCGACGACGCGCACGGGCGTGAGCCAGCTCGCTCTGGCGTACGCCCAGCGCCCGAAGGGGCCGCCGATCAGCTCGCTGCCGGCCGCGGCGATCCGGTCGCGGCGGGTGGGCGCGACGTCGGCCGCCTCCTGGGGCGCGACGGACGTACCGGCGGGTGCGGAGGTGTCTTCTGCGCTGGGCATGGCGCCCATCCTGCCGTACCGCGCCGGCGCCGTGGCTGCCTGCCTACGTGACCGGGCCGCCGAAGATGCCTCCCGTGTCTCCGTTGCCGCCGCTGTCGCTGCCGGGTTGCGAGTCGGACGGCGACGGGTCCGTACCTCCGTCGGTGCCGCCGTTGCCTCCCGTGCCGCCGTTGCCCCCGGTGCCACCGTTGCCGCCACCGGTGCCGTTCTGGCCACCGTCGGAGCAGCCGCCCCACCACGAGTTGCAGGTGTCGGAAGGCGACGGCGGCGGCGAGATGCCGGACGGGGTCGTCGACGGCGACGGCTGCGTGGACGGGGATGTGGAGGTCGACGGGGACGTGGACGGCGAGGTGGAAGGCGAGGGCGGCGGGGAGTGCAGGCCACCGCCGAAGACCGACTTGCCGATGGGCTGGGGCTTCGTGAACTTCATGACAGGGGTGTTCGACAGCGCGTCCGTCATGTAGTCGCGGAAGATCTCCGAGGGGAACGACGCACCCTGGATGGTGGTTTGGCCACCCGTGCCGTACATCGACAGGAACTTGTGGTCGCCCTTCGCGCTGTCGTCCATGCGGTACATGTCCACGGCCGTCGACAGCTGCGGGGTGTAGCCGACGAACCAGGCGGACTTGTTCTCGTCGGTCGTACCGGTCTTGCCCGCCAGTTCCCGACCGGGAACCTTTGCGTTGGTGCCCGTGCCCTTGTCGACGACAGTCCGCAGCACGTCGGTCACGTTGTCCGCGACCTGAGCGGGCATCGCCTGCGTGACCTTGTTCTGGTGCTTGTAGACCTCCTTGCCGCGCTTGAGGACCTTCGTCACCGAGTACGGCTCGCGCTGCTTGCCGTGCTGGGCGAAGGTGCCGTACGCGCCGGCCATGCGGATGGCGCTCGGGTCGGAGATGCCGATGGAGAACGACGGCACGTCGGACTTGCTCAGCTGGCTCGCGGACAGACCGGCCTTCTCGGCCTCCGTGCGCACGGTCGGGATGCCCACATCCATGCCGAGCTGCACGAACGCGGAGTTCACGGACTCACGCATGGCCTCGCGCAGGCTGATCGACGGCCGGTTGTACCCCTCGTCGTTGGGCTGCAACCACTCCTTGCCGCTCTTGTCCACCCAATCCTTGCCTGTGTAGTCCTTGACCTTGTACATGTTCTTGCCCGGGTAGCGGCTGGTGTCCGGATTGACCGGCGTCCGCTCGGAGTCGGGCTGGTCGGGGCCGAGGTCCGGGTCTCTCTTCCCGTGCTCCATGGCGGCGGCCAGCACGAACGGCTTGAAGGTCGATCCGACCTGGGCGCCGGTGAAGTCGGCGTTGTCGGTGAAGTGCTTCGTGGCGTCCTCACCGCCGTAGATCGCCACGATCTTCCCCGTCTGCGGTTCCACGGACGCGCCGCCGAACTGCACGTACTTGTCCTTCTTGGGCCGCTTCTCGGGGTCGATGTTGGCCTTGCGCACCTTCTCGACGGACTTCTCGAGCTGGTCGACCTTCTTCTTGTCGAAGGTCGTGTAGATCTCGTAACCGCCGTGGGAGAGGTCGTCCGCCGTGATGCCCTGGCTGTTGTGGGCGACGTACGACTTCGCGAGGTCCACCAGGTAGCCGACCTGGCCACTGAGCTGGTGGGACTTCTTCGGCTGGTCGTAGTCGGGAAGCGTCTTGTACGTGGCGCGCTTCGCGGCGCTCAGCTTGTGGTCCTGGACCATCTGGTCGAGGATCCAGCTCCACCGCTGCGTCTCGCGCTTGGTGTTCGCCTCGTGCGTCGCGTTCGGGTTCAGTCCCGGGTTTCCCGCAGGGTCGTAGAGCGTGGCGCCCTTGAGCAGCGCGGCGAGGAAGGCGCACTGGCTCGGGTTGAGGTTCTTGGCGTCCGTGCCGAAGTACGCGCGCGACGCCGCCTGGATGCCGTAGGCGCCCCTGCCGTAGTAAGAGGTGTTCAGGTAGCCGGCCAGGATCTGGCGCTTGTCCATCTTGGTGCCGACCTTGATGGAGATGAACAGCTCCTTGACCTTGCGGCTCAGCGTCTGGCTCTGGTCTCCGAGGCGGGCGTTCTTGACGTACTGCTGGGTGATCGTGGAGCCGCCCTGCGTCTCCTCGCCCTTCGCCATGTTGAGGACGGCGCGCGCGATGCCCTGGGGGTCGATGCCCGAGTCCGTGTAGAAGGACTTGTTCTCCGCGGAGACCACCGCGTCCTGCATCGCCTTGGGGATCTGGTCGATGCCGATGATCTGGCGGTTGCGCTCGCCTCCGGTGGAGACCATCGGGGAGCCGTCCGACCAGTAGTAGACGTTGTTCTCCGCCTTGGCCGCCAGGCTCACCTGCGGCAGTCCCACGAGCGCGTAGGCGGCCGAACCGGCGGCCAGTATCGAGCCGAAGAAGCCCAGCACGAGCGCGCCCGACAGTCTCCAGGACGGCACCCAGCGGCGCCAGCCGTACTTCTCGAAGCGCGGGTAGTCGATGAAGCGCTTCTTGGCGGGCCCGCGGCCTTTGCCGCGCCCGCCGGCCCCCGGCCCTGTGCCGGCCCCGCGCCTGCGGCCGCCGCGCTGGGCCGCGCGCCGGGCCGCGGCGCGGCCGGCGTACGGCTGCTCGTCCTCCCCGTGCGGGCCTGCGGGCGACGCCGCGGCCCCTTCGCGGGAGGGGGCGGCGCGGCGGCCGGACGGCTGCTGGGCCGTGCGCCTGGCCGCGGCACGTCCGCCGCCTTGGGGCTGCGGCGGTTTGCGACGGTGCTCGCTCATGGAACGACTACTCCTCGGGCAGGCGAGTGCGCCTGGAAGCGGCAGTGGTGTTCCGGCCCCCCGGCACGGCCCCGGTCCGCCGGGCGTCCGTGGTCGTCCGCCCTGGCTTCGCTGGGCCCGTGCGCGCGACGCTCCCTCGCGTCGCAGGGGTCCCGGTGGTCTGCATGCCGCACAGACTACGCACGGTCAAAACTCACCGAGCCCCGAAGGTCACCCCAAATCAGGCAACTTGCACTCTGTGAATTGACGATGTGATCGCGTTCACGAGTCCTCCTCTTGTCGCGGCAGCCACCGCCCTCTATCGTGCTGATGTATCGACTCGATACATCAGCACGACATGTCGGAGCGAGACAACCAAGCGGTCAGGCGTGCGGACGACGAAAGGAGCAGGTGTGAGCAGGCGCTCGGGGATCCTTGAGTTCGCCGTGCTCGGTCTGCTCCGTGAGTCCCCCATGCACGGCTACGAGCTGCGCAAACGCCTCAATACGTCGCTGGGGATCTTCCGGGCGTTCAGCTACGGGACGCTCTACCCGTGCCTCAAGACGCTGGTCGCCAACGGCTGGTTGATCGAGGAACCGGGCAGCGCCCCGGAGGACGCGCTCGCCGCGTCCCTCGCCGGCCGCCGGGCCAAGATCGTCTACCGGCTGACGGCCGAGGGCAAGGAGCACTTCGAGGAGCTGCTCGCCCACACCGGGCCCGACACCTGGGAGGACGAGCACTTCGCCGCCCGGTTCGCCTTTTTCGGGCAGACCGAGCGTGAGGTGCGCATGCGCGTCCTCGAAGGGCGCCGGAGCCGTCTCGAGGAGCGCCTGGAGAAGATGCGGGCCTCACTCGCCCGCACGCGCGAGCGTCTCGACGACTACACGCTGGAGCTCCAGCGCCACGGGATGGAATCCGTGGAGCGGGAGGTCCGCTGGCTGAACGAGCTCATCGAGAGCGAGCGGGCAGCCGGTCCACGGGCCGCTGACCGCCGTGCGCCGCAGGACACCGACCACAAGGACGGTCTGCCCCGGCGCCGGGGTGCCGCATCTGCCGAGGGCTCGCCCTCGCGGCACCCCGGTCCGCCGGATCCGTCCGACGACAGGACCAAGTGAGGCCCGCTTCACCGCGGAGCCTCATCGGGAACACCGAGATCACACAGGGAGCAACCGGAATGGGTTCGGTTCGCGTAGCCATCGTCGGCGTGGGCAACTGCGCCTCGTCGCTGGTGCAAGGCGTCGAGTACTACAAGGACGCCGACCCGGCGGGCAAGGTGCCGGGGCTGATGCACGTGCAGTTCGGCGACTACCACGTGCGGGACATCGAGTTCGTCGCCGCCTTCGACGTCGACGCGAAGAAGGTCGGCCTCGACCTCGCGGACGCCATCGGTGCCAGCGAGAACAACACCATCAAGATCTGCGACGTGCCGTCCTCCGGCATCACGGTCGAGCGCGGCCACACCCTGGACGGTCTGGGCAAGTACTACCGCCAGACCATCGAGGAGTCCGACGAGACCCCCGTGGACATCGTCCAGATCCTGAAGGACCGCAAGGTCGACGTCCTCGTCTGCTACCTGCCGGTCGGTTCCGAGGACGCGGCGAAGTACTACGCGCAGTGCGCCATCGACGCCAAGGTCGCCTTCGTGAACGCCCTCCCGGTGTTCATCGCGGGCACCAAGGAGTGGGCGGACAAGTTCACCGAGGCCGGCGTGCCGATCATCGGTGACGACATCAAGTCGCAGGTCGGCGCAACCATCACGCACCGCGTGCTCGCCAAGCTCTTCGAGGACCGCGGTGTGATCCTCGACCGCACGATGCAGCTGAACGTCGGCGGCAACATGGACTTCAAGAACATGCTCGAGCGCGAGCGCCTGGAGTCCAAGAAGATCTCCAAGACGCAGGCCGTCACCTCGCAGATCCCGGACCGCGACCTGGGCGCCGACAACGTGCACATCGGCCCGTCCGACTACGTCGCCTGGCTGGACGACCGCAAGTGGGCCTACGTCCGCCTTGAGGGCCGTGCCTTCGGTGACGTTCCGCTGAACCTGGAGTACAAGCTCGAGGTCTGGGACTCCCCCAACTCCGCCGGTGTCATCATCGATGCCGTGCGTGCCGCGAAGATCGCGAAGGACCGCGGCATCGGCGGCCCCGTACTGTCGGCCTCCAGCTACTTCATGAAGTCGCCGCCGAAGCAGTACTTCGACGATGAGGCCCGCGAGAACGTGGAGAAGTTCATCCGCGGCGAGGTCGAGCGCTGATCGAGGTCGAGCGCTGATCCAGTGCCGAGCTTCGGGCTGAGGCCCCGGGACGGTTGTCCCGGGGCCTCAGCCATGTTTCACGTGAAACGTCACCTTCGGCGGGTCATGTTTCACGTGAAACATGACTCAGCTCGCCTGCTTCGCCCACCACTCCTTGAGTGCCGCTACGGCCTCGTCGTGGCCCATGGGCCCGTTCTCCAGCCGCTGCTCCAGCAGGAACGCGTAGGCAGTGCCGATCGCCGGGCCGGGGCCTACGCCGAGGATCTCCATGATCTGGTTCCCGTTGAGGTCGGGCCGGATCGAGTCGAGCTCCTCCTTCTCCTGGAGCTGAGCGATCCGTTCCTCCAGCCCGTCGTACGCACGGGAGAGCGCGGCCGCCTTCCGCTTGTTGCGGGTCGTGCAGTCCGAGCGGGTGAGCTTGTGCAGGCGGCTGAGGAGAGGGCCCGCGTCGCGCACGTAGCGGCGTACGGCCGAGTCCGTCCACTCGCCTGCTCCGTAGCCGTGGAACCGCAGGTGCAGCTCCACAAGCCGCGAGACGTCCTTGACCATCTCGTTGGCGTACTTCAGAGCGGTCAGCCTCTTCTTGACGAGCTTCGCGCCGACCACCTCATGGTGGTGGAACGAGACCCTTCCGTCGCTCTCGAACCGCCGGGTTCTCGGCTTGCCCACGTCATGGAGGAGCGCCGCGAGCCGCAGCACCAGGTCGGGCCCGTCCTCCTCCAGGTCGATGGCCTGCTCCAGCACGATCAGCGAGTGGTCGTAGACGTCCTTGTGACGGTGGTGCTCGTCGCTCTCCAGCCGGAGTGCCGGCAGCTCCGGCAGCACGCGGTCGGCGAGGCCGCTGCCGACCAGGAGCGAGAGCCCCTTGCGGGGGTTCTCGGACAGCAGGAGCTTGTTCAGCTCGTCCCGCACACGCTCAGCCGACACGATCTCGATGCGGTCGGCCATCTCCTTCATGGCGGCGACCACCTCGGGGGCCACCTCGAAGTCCAGCTGTGCGGAGAAGCGGGCGGCGCGCAGCATCCGCAGGGGGTCGTCCGAGAAGGACTCCTCAGGCGTGCCAGGCGTGCGCAGCACACGCTCCGCGAGGTCGCGGAGCCCCCCGTGCGGGTCGATGAATTCCTTCTCCGGCAGCGCGAGCGCCATCGCGTTCACCGTGAAGTCGCGACGCACCAGGTCCTGCTCGATGGAGTCCCCGTACGACACCTCGGGTTTGCGCGAGGTCCTGTCGTACGCCTCGGAGCGGTAGGTGGTGACCTCGATCTGGAAGCTCTGCTCCACCTCGCCGACACGCGCGTCCTTGCGGCAGCCGACCGTGCCGAAGGCGATCCCGACGTCCCACACCGCGTCCGCCCACGGCCTGACGATCTTGAGGATGTCCTGCGGTCGCGCGTCGGTGGTGAAATCCAGATCGTTGCCGAGCCGTCCGAGGAGGGCGTCACGGACGGACCCGCCCACCAGGGCCAGCGAGAAGCCGGCCTCTTGGAAGCGGCTCGCCAGGGCGTCGGCGACGGGGGAGACGCGCAGCAGTTCGCTGACCGCGCGGCTCTGCACCTGGTTCAGTGCTCTGGGGTTGTCTTCGTTGGCGTTCGGCACAACAGGAAAGCCTACGGTCCCTTCGGAGCGACCCGCCGCTCCCCTCGCGTTCGTGAGACCCTTCCGGTCTCCGGGGCCCTTCCGATCTCGTGGAGCGGTCCGCAGCACTTCACCACAGCGCCCCTCGTTACCATGCGTGGACGCAGCGAACGACAGACCAGCAACAGCAGGCAACAAGGACGAGGACGGGCGAGCGCGTGGCCGATGCGGGGCACTTCCGGGGGACGGGCAGCGGTGCTGCCCGTCGGTGGTTGCGGCGCGCGGGATCCCTGGTCGCGGGCGCACCGCTGCTGGCCGGGCTGGTGGCCACCGCTGCGCCGGAGGCGCAGGCCGCGCCGCACACGACGGCCGTCGGGGCCGCCGTGTCGAAGAAAGCGGCGTCGGACAGCCCCGTGGCCGTGGCACTCAACACCCTGTCGCCGAGCGCGCCGGTAAAAGGTGACACGCTCACCGTGTCAGGCACCGTGACCAACAGGTCCGGCCATGCGATCACGGACGCGGACGTCGATCTGCGCGTCGGCCCCCGCCTCGCCGGACGCGGCGCCATCGACGACGCCGCACGCAACGCCACGAACACGAACGTGCAGGTCGCGCCGCTGGGCGGCAAGTACCGGGTGAAGATCTCCCACCTCGCCGCGAAGACACACCAGGATTTCGCCCTGTCGGTCCCGGTGAGCGACTTGGGCCTGGGGAACAACGGCGTCTATCAACTCGGCGTCTCCCTGTCGGGCCAGACCTCCCAGGAGCCGTGGGACCACGTCCTGGGGATGCAGCGCACCTTCCTGCCCTGGCAGCCCGACCCCACCGACAAGAAGACGCAGCTCACCTTCCTGTGGCCGCTGATCTCGAAGGTCCACCTGTCGGCGCGCACCGGGCCCGACGAGCAGCAGACGCCCATCTTCGACAACGACGACCTCGCCGCCGACCTGGCGCCTGGCGGCCGGCTCCAGCAGATGGTCTCCCTGGGCAGCCAGCTGCCGGTCACCTGGGTCATCGACCCTGACCTGCTGGCCACCGTCGACGCGATGACGCACAAGTACAGCATCAAGAAGGGGAACACCACCGTCCCCGGCAAGAACCAGGCGCTCGCCAACCAGTGGCTGAACTCCCTGGAGAAGGCCGTGCAGAACCATCCGGTCGTCGCGCTGCCGTTCGCGGACCCCGATCTGGCGTCCCTCGCACACGCCGGGCGCAGCGTCTCCGGCAGCCTCAGCCACCTCCAGCCGGCCACGCAGGTCGCCGCGACCACCGTCGACACGATCCTCCATGTGACGCCGTCCACGGACTTCGCGTGGCCGATCGACGGGGCCATCGATCCGTCGATCGTGGATGTGGCGACCTCCGCGGGTGCGGACAAGGTCATCGCCCGCAGCGACAGCCTCGGCGACGACCTGCCGTACACGCCGACGGCGGCCAGGCCCATCGGCGGCGGGACCACGGCGATCGTGGCGGACAGCCGGCTCTCCACCGCCTTCGAGGGCGGCCTGACGACGGCGGCCTCCTCGACGCTCGCGGAGCAGGAGTTCCTCGCGCAGACGCTCGCCCTGACGCGGCAGGTGCCCAACAAGGAGCGCAGCATCGTCGTCGCCCCGCAGCGCATGCCCGACGCCGGCCAGGTGCAGGCGATGGCGGCGGCGCTGCACGGGCTGGACTCCGAGCGCTGGACCGAGTCGCAGAACCTGACGCAGGCGGCGTCCGCCACCCCGGATCCCCATGCGAACACGAAGGTCCCGCGGGCCTCGCACTACCCACGCAGCCTCCGCCGCAGGGAGCTGCCCGCCTCGGCCTTCCAGGACATCAAGGACACGCAGGACCTGCTGACCAGGTTCACCGACATCCTCAGCGCCCCCGACCGGGTGGAGGCGCCGTTCGCGAACGCCCAGGAACGGTCGATGTCGACGTCCTGGCGTGGCGACGCCGCCGCGGCGGCCGCGTACCGGAACACGGTCACGACCTACCTGAAGGGCCTGAAGGGCGAGGTCCTGCTCGTGCCGAAGTCCGACCTGACGCTGTCGGGGCGCAGCGCGACCATCCCCGTGACGGTCCAGAACAAGCTCCTCCAGGACGCGCAGCACCTCGTGCTGCGCCTGACCTCCAGCAAGCCCACCCGCCTCAAGCTCGACGACGGCAAGGCCGTGGCCGAGCAGCCCATCAAGGTCGGCGGCGGCCACAGCCAGTCCGTGAAGTTCTCGGGAACCGGCAATGCCAACGGCCCGGTCGAGGTGACGGCGCAGCTGTTCACCGCGGACGGCCACCCCTACAGCCAGAAGATGACCTTCGAGGTCAAGGTCTCGGAGATCACCCCCACGGCCATGCTCGTCATCGCGAGCGGCGTCCTGCTGCTCGTCCTCGCGGGCGTCAAGATGTACAGCCGCCGCAAGCGTGCCGCCGCCCGCCGTGCGGCCGCCGCGGACCACGGCGACGACGGCCAGGACCCGGGCGCGGGGGGCGTGCGCGACAACGGCTCCGGCGACGGGCAGCCGAGTGACCCGGCGGTGGACACCGGGCCGGGAAACCCGGCACCGTCGGGCCCGGGTGAGAAGGTGGACCGTTGAGCGAATGTCGTGGCCGGTCGGCCGGGGACGATGAGGTGGGGTAACCATGAACGCGCCGTACGACGGTGACCGCGGCCCGGGAACGGGCGGCGATCCCGCAGGGCAGGCCCCCTCACCACCGCCTGTCCAGCACAACCCGTACGCCCAGGACCCGTACACGCAGGACGGCTACCACCAGGACGGCTACGCGCAGGACGCATACCCCCAGGACCCGTACGCGCAGGGCTTGCCCGGCGACGCCCAGCAGCCGCCTCAGCCGTACGACCAGCAGCACGCGCAGCAACAGCAGCAGGTCCCCAACCCGTACGCGAGGGACCCGTACGTCCAGGAGGCGTACCAGCAGGACCCGTACTGGGCGCAGGGGCAGTCCTCGCAGGACCCGGTGACCGACGCGCTCCACGACCGCGCCGCGCACGCGCCGCAGGGGCCGCCCGCCCAGGCGGCTCCCTACCAGCCCGGCGCCCACCAGGACGCGACGCAGCAGTTCTACCAGCAGCCCCAGCAGCCCCAACAGCCGCAGCAAGCCCAGCAGCCGCAGCAGCACTACGGACCCGATCCGAGGATCTGGGCCCAGTCCCCGCCGCCGGGGCCTGCGGGCCCCGGTCAGCGCCCCGGCAGCAACGACCCGGGCACGGCCCAGTTCACCGGCGTCGACGACCTGGTGACCCGCGCGGGTACGGAACCCCAGCAGAACGACGCCTTCGCCCACCTGTACCGGGATCAGCACGCCGGCGGGCAGCTCCAGCCCGCGGAACCCGAGCCGGAGCCGGAGGCCGCCCCGGCGAAGCCCGCGAAGGCGGGCAGCAAGGCGAGCGGCCTGCTCAGGTCGAGCGCCGTGATGGCCGCCGGCACCATCGTGTCGCGCCTCACCGGCTTCCTGCGCACGCTGGTCATGGCCGCCGCGATCGGCGTGGGCACGCTCAACGACACGTACCAGGTGGCCAACACCCTCCCCACCATGATCTACGTGCTCGTGGGCGGCGGTGCGCTCAACGCGGTGTTCATCCCGCAGCTCGTGAGAGCGATGAAAAACGACGACGACGGCGGCGAGGCATACGCGAACCGCCTGCTGACCCTGGTCGTCGTCCTGCTCGCCGGCGTGACGACCATCTGCGTGCTCGGCGCACCTTTGCTCATCCGCGTGATGTCGCCGACGTACGTCAGCCACCCGGACACCAACGCGGTGGCCATCGCCTTCGCCCGCTACTGCCTGCCCACCATGTTCTTCATGGGCGTGCACGTGGTGATGGGTCAGATCCTCAACGCCCGCGGACGCTTCGGCGCGATGATGTGGACGCCGGTCCTCAACAACATCATCGTCATCTCCACCTTCGGCGCGTTCATCTGGGCCTACGGCACCGCCGACCACTCCGGCGTGGCGCCCTCGAACATCTCGCCCGAAGGCGTACGCCTCCTCGGCATCGGCACGCTGCTCGGCCTGACCGTTCAGGCGCTCTCGATGATTCCGTACCTGAAGCAGGCCGGCTTCAAGATCCGCCTCCGGTTCGACTGGCGCGGCCACGGTCTCGGCAAGGCGGCGGGCCTCGCCAAGTGGACGTTCTTCTTCGTCCTCGCCAACCAGCTGGGCCTCATCGTCGTGACGGAACTGGCCACCTGGGCCGGCACGCTCGCCGAGAAGCAGGGCCAGTCGGGCACGGGCATCGCCGGTTACAACAACGCCCTGCTGCTGTGGCAGATGCCGCAGGCCATCATCACGGTGTCCATCATGACGGCGGTGCTCCCCCGGATCGCCCGCTCGGCGGCCGACGGTGACACCGGTGCCGTGCGCGACGACATCTCCTACGGCCTGCGCACGTCGGCCGTCGCGATCGTGCCGTGCGCGTTCGCGTTCGTGGCCCTCGGCGTACCGCTCGCAAGCCTGCTCTACGCGGCCGCCGACGCCGACGGGGCACGGAACATCGGCTTCATCCTGATGGCGTTCGGCCTCGGGCTCATCCCGTACTCCGTCCAGTACGTGGTGCTGCGCGGCTTCTACGCGTACGAGGACACCCGGACCCCCTTCTACAACACGGTGATCGTCGCGGCGGTCAACGCCGCAGCGTCGGGTGCCTGTGCCCTGGTCCTTCCGCACCGCTGGGCCGTGGTGGGCATGGCGGGCTCGTACGGTCTCGCCTACGCCGTGGGCGTCGGTGTGGCCTGGCGGAGACTCAAGAAGCGCATGGGCGGCGACCTCGACGGCAGCCGTGTGGTGCGTACGTACGCCAGGCTGTGCATGTCCGCGATCCCCGCGGCGGTCGTCGCGGGTGTCGCGGGATTCGGGCTGCTGCACGTGATCGGCGACGGTGCCACGGGCGCGTTCGCGGCCCTGCTCGTCGGCGGCGTTCTGATGCTGGCCATTTTCTACGTCGCGGCCAAGAAGATGCGGATCGAGGAACTGAACGGCATGGTCGGAATGGTGCGCGGGCGGCTCGGGCGGTAGGCGGGCCGGACCTGGCACAACCATCGTCCGCGTCCGTGTGTCGTGCATAGGGCCGGACTGTGGGCACAATTGGCTTGGCTGTTGGATAGTGCGCAACGGATGGGGAGGCAGGAGCGACGGTGGCGGAACGTAGCACGGCTGCCGTCGACGTGGCCGACAACAGCGGTGACGAACCGCTGGCCGCCAAGAAGGACACGGCGGAAGAGGTCACGACCGACGGGGTGGCGGAAGCCCAGGAGACCGCGGAGCAGTCCGCGCCTGAGGACGCGACTGACACGAGCGACGAGCCCGAGGACACCGAGAAGGCTCTCGCGACGCCGGAGCTGCACAGTGGTCACAAACTGGCGAGACGCTACCGCCTGGAAGAGTGCGTCACCCGTCTGGACGGATTCAGCAGCTGGCGTGCCGTCGACGAGAAGCTCCGCCGCGCGGTCGGGGTGCACATCCTGCCCGCCGAACACCCCCGTGCGCGTTCCGTGCTGGCAGCCGCCCGCTCCTCCGCCCTGATCGCCGACCCCCGTTTCGTGCAGGTCCTCGACGCGGTCGAGGAGAACGACCTGGTCTACGTCGTGCACGAGTGGCTTCCCGACGCGGTGGAGCTCACCGCGCTGCTCGCCTCCGCGCCGCTGGAGGCGCACGACGCCTACCAGCTCGTCAGCCAGGTCTCACAGGCGATGGCCGCGGCGCACCGCGAAGGCCTTTCGCACCTGCGCCTCACGCCCAGTGCCGTACTCAGGACCTCCGGCGGCCAGTACCGTATCCGCGGCCTCGGCGTGAACGCGGCGCTGCGCGGCATCACCGCGGAGCGCCCCCAGCGTGCCGACACCGAGGCCATCGGGGCGCTGCTTTATGCCTCGCTCACCCAGCGCTGGCCCTACGAGACCGATGCCTACGGCCTCACGGGGCTGCCGAAGGGCGTCGGGCTGATCCCACCCGACCAGGTACGGGCGGGCATCCATCGGGGGCTCTCCGAGCTTGCCATGCGTGCCCTGGCGAACGACGGCGCCACCGCGTCGCGCCAGGATCCGCCCTGCACGACCCCGGACGAACTGGCCAAGGCCGTTGCCGAGATGCCGCGCATCCGGCCGCCCGAGCCCTCGTTCACGGCACCACCCGACTACCAGCGCACCACATACCAGCAGGGCAACTACGGCTCGCCGCAGCCAGGCCCGCGGAACACGGTGGTCACGCCTCCGGTCGTGCCGCCGCCCCCGCTCCAGACACCGCCGGGCAGGCTCCTGAAGTGGGTGGTCTCGGCCCTCGTGATCGTGGCGCTCGGCCTGGGCAGCTGGCAGATCGCCGACCGCGTGCTGAACAGCCACGACGGCAAGGACACACCGGCCCCGTCGAAGGTCACCAAGGACGGCGGCGACAAGGCGGCATCCCAGCCCCGCCCCCTCACCATCGCGGGGGCGCACGACTTCGATCCGGCACCGGGCGACGGTTCGGAGAACCCGGAGGACGTACCCAAGGCCATCGACAACGATCCCTCCACGGCGTGGGAGACGAAGCGCTACATCGGCGAGCCGACCTTCGGCAACCTGAAGCCGGGCGTCGGCCTCATCCTGGACCTCGGCAAGGCGCAGACCGTCGGTTCCGTCACCGTCGACTTCGTCGGCACCACGTCGGTGGAGCTCAGAGCGGCGTCCCCGGACGCCGCCTCCGAGCCCACGAGCATCGACGACTTCACGAAGATTGCTCAGGGAACAGGTAAGGAAGTAAAGCTGAAGCCGTCCAAGCCGGTGAAGTCGCGGTACGTTCTGGTCTGGCTGACCAAACTGCCGTCGGCAGGCGACGGCGGCTACCGGGGCAAGGTCTCGGAGATCCAGGTCACCAGCTGACGGGACCAGGGGAGGGGCTCACCGTTGGACGAAGCCGCACTCACCGGCGCGAGCGATCAGGATCTCCTGTCCGCGCACGTCGCCGGTGACCCGGACGCCTTCGGTGAGCTGGTCAAGCGCCACCGCGACCGGCTGTGGGCCGTCGCCGTGCGCACGCTGGGCGATCGGGAGGAAGCCGCCGACGCTGTACAGGACGCCCTGGTGTCCGCCTTCCGCGCCGCCCACACCTTCCGGGGACAGTCCGCCGTCACCACATGGCTGCACCGCATCACCGTGAATGCCTGCATCGACCGCACCCGGAAGGCGGCCAGCCGCCGCAGCACTCCCGTGAACGACACGGAGCGCATGGAGCAGCTGCTTGAGCCGCACGAGTCGGCCGAGGAGCCCGCGCAGCGCAAGGACCTCCACCGTGAGCTCCTGGCCGCGCTGGCCAAGCTCCCCGTCGACCAGCGAGCCGCCCTGGTCCTGGTGGACATGCAGGGATACCCCGTCGCGGAGGCAGCGAGAATCCTCGGAGTGCCGGGCGGCACGGTCAAGAGCCGGTGCGCGCGGGGGCGGGCCAGACTCGTCCCGCTGCTGGCTCATCTGCGAGGCGAAGCCGAGGGCGGCACCCCGATGAGCGGGGGAAGGAACCGGACGCCGGGGACATCCGTCCCACCGGCAACGGGGCAGAGCTCTACGGAACCAGGCGATCCGGCAGCGGTGAAGGGCGGAGGTGGGCGCGCGTGACTTCCCCGTCCGACACGGACCAGCACCCGGACGTCTCCGAGATCTCGGAGTTCGCTGAAGGGCTCCTGCCGCCTCCGCGCGCTGCGGAGCTACGGGTCCATCTCGACACCTGTGCCCTGTGCGCGGACGTACGGCAGTCCCTCGCGGAGATCAGCGAACTCCTCGGAGCGCTGCCGGAGCCGCCGCGCATGGACGGGGAGGTCGCCGCACGCATCGACGCCGCCTTGGCCGCCGAAGCACTTCTCGGCTCCTCCGAGGCCGGCGACGCTCCCTTGGTGCCGCAGGCCTCGGCCATCCCCGTACCGGCGCCCTCTCCGTCCACGGAGCCGGACAGCGCGCTGGAGGAGTCGCGTGTTTCACGTGAAACATCGCGCGTCTCGCGCGCCCCCGGCGGACCGGCACGCTCCACCACCGGACCAGGTCGGGCCCGTGTACCCCGACGCCGCCGTGGCGCCGCGATCATCGGGGCCACTCTCGGTGCCGCTGTCATCGGTGCGGGGGTGTTCCTCCTCCAGCCGTCGGACGCCAGTGGCGACAACACGGCCTCAGCGCAGACGACGGCCTCCCCTCGCATCACCGCCACGGCCACCGCGACAGCGGAGGACGAATTCTCCGGCCACCCCCTGGAGACCAGCGTGAACACGCTCCTGGCCACCAAGACCAGCAGTGCTCCCCGAGCGAACCCCAACGCACGCACCGCCTCCGCGAACCCGGGCACCGTGACCGATCAGCCGATGCTGGGTTCCGCACCTCCGGTGCCGCTCTGCGTACGCCAGGGGACCGGTCGCTCGGAGGCGATCCTCGCCGCCGAGCAGGGAACGTACCGGGGGACCCCGGCGTATCTGCTCGTCCTGGCGAATCCGGCGGACGAATCGAAGGTGCGGGTCTATGTCATCGACTCCACCTGCGTGGGATCGGTTCCCGCCGTCAAGGGGAAGACGCTGTTCACGGAGACCTATCCTCGCCAGTGACGGCGACGCCACGTTGTACCGACGGACCTCGGGAATGTACGGCCCGTAGGATCCGTTGCGTGGGATGACAGTCGTCGTACTGGTCCCGAAGAGGCAGTCCCCAGAGACGAGGAAAAACCCGTGAGCGACGTCCGTAACGTGATCATCATCGGCTCCGGGCCGGCCGGCTACACCGCCGCGCTGTACACCGCGCGTGCGTCGTTGAAGCCGCTGGTCTTCGAGGGTGCCGTCACCGCGGGTGGTGCCCTGATGAACACCACCGAGGTGGAGAACTTCCCGGGCTTCCAGGACGGGATCGTGGGTCCCGAGCTCATGGACAACATGAGGGCTCAGGCCGAGCGCTTCGGGGCGGAGCTCGTCCCGGACGACGTGATCGAGGTCGACCTCACCGGTGACATCAAGACCGTCACGGACACGGCCGGCACGGTCCACCGCGCCAAGACCGTGATCGTCGCCACCGGGTCCGCGTACCGCAAGCTGGGGCTCCCCCGCGAGGACGAGCTCTCCGGCCGCGGAGTTTCCTGGTGTGCCACGTGTGACGGCTTCTTCTTCAAGGACCATGACATCGTGGTGGTCGGTGGTGGCGACACCGCCATGGAGGAGGCGACCTTCCTGTCCCGGTTCGCCAAGTCCGTCACGATCGTCCACCGCCGTGACACGCTGCGTGCCTCCAAGGCGATGCAGGACCGTGCGTTCGCGGATCCGAAGATCTCCTTCGCCTGGAACAAGGAAGTCGCGGAGATCCACGGCGACCCGAAGCTCAGTGGACTGACCCTGCGCGACACCCAGACCGGCGAGACGTCCGAGCTGGCCGTGACGGGGCTGTTCATCGCAGTCGGCCACGACCCGCGGACCGAGCTGTTCAAGGGCCAGCTGGAACTGGACGGCGAGGGCTACCTGAAGGTCGATGCGCCGACGACCCGGACCGATGTCACCGGCGTCTTCGGAGCGGGCGACGTCGTCGACCACACCTACCGGCAGGCGATCACGGCCGCGGGCACCGGCTGCTCCGCCGCGCTGGACGCCGAGCGCTACCTCGCCGCCCTGAACGACAGCGAGAAGGCCCCCGAGCCGGAGAAGACCGCCACGGTCTGAGAAGACCATCGCAGTCTGCACCGCGGAGCCACCCACCCCATCGAATGAAGGAGGCCGCCATGGCCGGCGACCTGAAGCACGTAACCGACGACACCTTCGACGAGGATGTCCTCAAGAGCGACAAGCCCGTCCTCGTCGACTTCTGGGCCGAGTGGTGCGGCCCGTGCCGCCAGATCGCCCCGTCTCTGGAGGCCATCGCCAAGGAGCACGGCGACAAGATCCAGGTGGTCAAGCTCAACATCGACGAGAACCCGACCACGGCGGCCAAGTACGGCGTCATGTCGATCCCGACGCTGAACGTCTACCGGGGCGGCGAGGTCGCCAAGACCATCGTCGGCGCGAAGCCCAAGGCCGCGCTCGAGCGTGACCTGGGTGACTTCATCGGCTAGTCGCGATGTTTCACGTGAAACGAGCCCGTCTCCCCGGCAGGGGAGACGGGCTCGTTTCACAGGGGGCGCAGCGCTGGTTCCTTCTGCACGGCGCCGAGGAGCCGGTCCAGTGCCATCTCCACGTCCTCCTTCCAGGAGAGCGTGGAGCGCAGCTCCAGTCTCAGGCGGGGATACGCCGGATGGGAGCGCACGGTCTTGAAGCCCACCGACAGCAGATGGTCGGCGGGCAGGACGCAGGCCGGCTCCTTCCAGTGGGTATCACCGAAGGCCTCGATCGCCTTGAACTCGCGGCGCAGCAGATCCTTGGCGACGGCCTGGACCATGACCCGGCCAAGCCCCTGGCCCTGATATGCGGGCAGGACCGAGGCGGTCATCAGCTGGACCGCGTCGGGTGAGACCGGGCTCGTGGGGAAGGCCATGGAGCGTGGCACGTAGGCCGGAGGCGCGTACAGCACGAATCCGGCCGGCATCTCGTCGACGTAGACCAGACGCCCGCAGGAGCCCCACTCCAGCAGGACCGACGAGATCCAGGCTTCCTTCTCGTTCGCCGACCGGCCCGCCCGCACGGCGGCGTCGCCACGGACGGGGTCGAGCTCCCAGAACACGCACGCTCGGCATCGGTGGGGAAGATCGGGGAGGTTGTCCAGTGTGAGCGGCACCAGCCGACGTCCCATGAAGCTGTTCCTCACTTCCTCGCCTCACACGCCCAGGCCACTGCTCGCATCGTATCCAGGCGCCTGCGCCTGCCACACCGAGAGCGGGCAAAGAGGGCGGGCCGCGTCTCCGGCACCCGGAACACGGCCCGCCTCCTACGGCAGCGTGAGGATCAGCCCTCGTTCGGCTCCTCGGATCCCCCGCCCTGCCCGTGGTCCATGACGCGCCCCTCACCTGGAGCGAGCGTGCCGAGAATGCGCTCCAGGTCGTCCATCGAGGCGAACTCGACCACGATCTTCCCCTTCTTTTGCCCGAGGTCTACCTTCACTCGGGTCTCGAAGCGGTCCGACAGCCGGGACGCCAGCTCCGTCAGTGCGGGTGACACCCTCGCGCCCGCGCGGGGGCTCTTCGTCTTGGTGGCGCTCTTGGGCTCCGACGACATCAACTGGACGATCTCTTCGACCGCACGAACCGACAGGCCCTCGGCCACGATGCGATGTGCCAGTCGGTCCTGCTCCTCGGAATCGTCCACCGACAGCAGCGCCCTCGCATGGCCGGCCGACAGTACGCCGGCCGCGACCCTGCGCTGGACCGAAGGGGACAGCCGCAGCAGGCGCAGCGTGTTGGACACCTGCGGTCGCGAGCGGCCGATCCGGTCCGCGAGCTGGTCGTGCGTGCAGTGGAAGTCCTTGAGCAACTGGTCGTAGGCAGCGGCCTCTTCCAGCGGATTCAGCTGGGCGCGGTGCAGGTTCTCGAGCAGGGCGTCCAGCAGCAGCTTCTCGTCGTCGGTGGCCCGTACGATCGCCGGGATGCGCTCAAGCCCCGCCTCACGGCACGCGCGCCAGCGTCGCTCACCCATGATCAGCTCGTAGCGCTCCGGACTGACCTGCCGCACGACGACCGGCTGCAGGAGGCCGACCTCCTTGATGGAGGTCACCAGCTCCGAAAGCGCGTCCTCGTCGAAGACCTCACGGGGCTGGCGAGGGTTCGGCGTGATGAAGTCGATGGGGACCTCGGCGAAGTGCGCACCCGCCACCGCGGCCGGAGGTTCCGCCGTCTGCGGCTGTTCCGGGATGGCTCGCTCACCGGACGGCTGCGCCTCCGGAGACGTGGCCGCCTGCGGAAGCGCGGTCACCTTGGCCGCGGCCACGCCCCGCTCCGCGGTGAGCACCCCTGGCGTCCCCGCGGAAGCGGCCTCACCGCCCGCCGGCGCCGGCTCCTGCGGGGCGGCGGGAATCAGTGCACCGAGCCCACGCCCCAGCCCCCTACGTCGCTCGCTCACTGGATGCCCTCCGACATGTTCTGCTGGTTGTTCTGACCGCCCTGATGGGCATTCTGACCGTCGTAGCGGATCCCGACCCCGCGCAGCGCGATCTCGCGCGCAGCTTCGAGGTACGAGAGGGAACCACTCGATCCGGGATCATAGGTCAGTACCGTCTGGCCGTAGCTTGGCGCCTCCGAGATCCGCACGGAGCGGGGGATGCTCGTGCGCAGCACCTCTTCACCGAAGTGGCTGCGCACCTCGTCCGCCACCTGGGAAGCCAGCCGTGTCCTGCCGTCGTACATGGTCAGCAGGATCGTGGAGACATGCAGGTCAGGGTTGAGGTGGCCGCGCACGAGGTCCACGTTGCGCAGCAGCTGCCCCAGCCCCTCCAGCGCGTAGTACTCGCACTGGATGGGGATCAGCACCTCGGCACCCGCGACGAGCGCATTCACGGTGAGCAGGCCCAGGGAAGGCGGGCAATCGATCAGGACATAGTCCAGCGGTTGCTCGTAGGCCGTGATCGCTCGCTGGAGACGGCTCTCCCGCGCGACCAGCGACACCAACTCGATCTCCGCACCGGCGAGATCGATGGTCGCCGGCGCGCAGAACAGCCCCTCCACATCGGGGACGGGCTGTACGACCTCGGAGAGCGGCTTGGACTCCACCAGCACGTCATAGATGGATGGGACCTCGGCATGGTGATCGACACCCAGCGCGGTGGACGCGTTGCCCTGCGGGTCGAGGTCGACCACCAGGACCCTCGCACCGTGCAACGCGAGGGAAGCGGCCAAGTTCACCGTGGTCGTGGTCTTCCCGACGCCACCCTTCTGGTTGGCGACGACCATGACCCGCGTCTGCTCGGGGCGTGGGAGCCCCTCACCGGCGCGACCCAGTGCCTCCACGGCGAGCTGCGCAGCTCTGCCGATGGGGGTGTCGTCCATTGGGGGCGGTGTTTCACGTGAAACATCGTCTCCCAGGGACTCGGTACGGGGACCGGGGACCGGATCGGCCATCGGTCCCGCGATGTTGGCGTCGGACCGCAAGGATTCACTCTCCTCGACTTCAGACTCGCAATGAACAGAGCCTGCCATGCTTTGGGGGTCGTGAACCAGCGAGGCCCTGCGTTCTGTGGACGAAACCGCCTCTGTGGACAACTCCGTGGACCGTCCGAGGGGTTTACGGGCTCGCGGTGCGGCGGCCGCGCGCCCACGGTCGATGATTCCTTGAAGCAGTGAGCGACGTTTCACGTGAAACACGATGCACGCGCCGCCGGATCAGATCGCCCCGACACTCCGGGGCGTTACGACACGCCGCCATTTATGGAGCATCACGCACATAAGCCTCATGTCGGGCCTTTCGACCCGACGACCGATCAGGCGTCAGCGGCGCCGACGCGCCCGCCCCGCGCGCGCGGCCTTGGCACGCTTGGCCGCGAACCGGACACCACCCGGAGACTCACCCACCTCGACGCGCACCACGGTGGCCTGAGGATCGACCACGCCCTCCCCGACGCGCAGCACCGAGGTGGAGACCACACCCAGCTTCCCCAGGGCGGCTCTGGCGCTCTTGAGCTCCTCTTCGGCGGTGTCGCCCTTAAGGGCCAGCATCTCGCCGTAGGGCCGCAGCAGCGGCACGCCCCAGCCGGCGAGGCGGTCCAGCGGGGCCACAGCCCGTGCGGTCACCACATGGACGGGCTGGACCTTGCCCAGCACCTCCTCGGCACGTCCGCGTTCGACCGTCACATGATCGAGCCCGAGCAGCTCGACGACCTCCTGGAGGAAGTTCGTCCGTCGCAGCAACGGCTCGAGGAGTGTGATCTTGAGATCCCTGCGGACGAGCGCGAGCGGGATGCCCGGCAGCCCCGCACCCGACCCGACATCGCACACCATGACGCCCTCGGGGACGACCTCCGAGAGAACGGCGCAGTTCAGCAGGTGTCGCTCCCACAGACGCGGCACCTCGCGCGGGCCGATCAGCCCCCGTGTGACCCCTACGTCCGCAAGCAGCTCCGCATACCGGACCGCCTCGGGGAAGTACTCGCCGAAAACCCTCCGCGCCCCCTGCGGGGCTGGGGGAAGCTCAGCCGCTTCCGTCACGGGAACCGTCCTTCCATACCGGGCCACCACGCGGCGGCTCACCTTCAGAGGCTGACAAACAGCGGCCCCGTCTGCGAACAGACGGGGCCGGGCACGCACAGGATCCGGTCAGAGGATCCGGTCGGAAGATCCGGTCAGGGGATCCTGTCAGGCAGGAAGGACCACGACGAACCGCTGCGGCTCCTCGCCCTCGGACTCGCTGCGCAGGCCGGCGGCCGCGACCGCGTCGTGCACGACCTTGCGCTCGAAGGGGGTCATCGGCGCCAGCTTCACGGACTCGCCGGTCTTCTTCACCTCGTCCGCCGTCTTGGCGCCCAGCTCCGCGAGCTCCGCGCGCTTCTTCGCACGGAAGCCGGCGATGTCGAGCATCAGCCTGGACCGGTCACCGGTCTCGCGGTGCACGGCGAGCCGCGTCAACTCCTGGAGCGCCTCCAGCACCTCGCCGTCGCGGCCGACCAGCTTCTGAAGGTCCCGGCCACCGGAGTCGCTGATGATCGACACCGCGGCGCGGTCGGCCTCGACGTCCATGTCGATGTCACCGTCGAGGTCGGCGATGTCGAGGAGCTCCTCGAGGTAGTCGGCCGCGATCTCACCCTCCTGCTCCAGGTGGGACAGGGCGTCGCCACTCTCGGCAGCACCCTCGGTGGCGGCAACGGTTCCTTCCGTCACGGATGGACTCCTTCTTCACTTCTTGGAGGGGTGCTTGGGCCGCTGCTGGCCCTTGCGCTGCCCCGACTTCGCCTGGCCTGACCGCGCGGCGGCGGGCTTGCCTGAGGCCTTGGACCTGGCGGGCTGCTGCCCCTGTTGCTTCCCCTGCTGGCCGGACTTCGCCTGGCCGCCCTGCTTGGCCGACGTCTGCTTGGCCGGAGCCTGCTTCGACGAGCCCTGCTTCTTCGGCTGCTCGCCCCGCTTCTCCAGCGTGGTGGGCTCGCCGGCCTGGGCCTGCGTCTCCGTCTCGGTCTCGGCCACCGCGGTGTGCGTGGCCGCGGTGCCGGATGCCTGACGCTGCGACTTGCTCTGCCGCTTGGGCTGCTGCCGCCGCGCCTGACCGCCGCCGACCCCGGCCTCGGCCGCGACCGTGTCGCTCTTCACCAGCGAACCGTCGGCCTGCGGCGCGAGCCCCGCCTTGGCGAGCCCGGTCACGAACTTGCGCTCGTTGTCGTTGCGGTCCGGGCCCTTGCCGACGATCGTCGCGATCATCTTCCGCTTGCGGCGCGATCGCACCTGCCCGTGAGTGGTGGCCGTCTTCAGCAGGCGCTGGAGGAAGGCGTCCTGCGCCTTGCTGCCCGGCGTCGGGTTCTGGTTGATCACGTACATCTGCTGGCCCATGGTCCACACGTTGGTGGTCAGCCAGTAGACGAGGACACCGACGGGGAAGTTGATGCCCATGCCCATGAAGATCAGCGGGAACACGTACATCAGCATCTTCTGCTGCTGCATGTACGGCGTCTTCACCGTGATGTCGACGTTCTTCGTCATCAGCTGGCGCTGCGTGTAGAACTGCGACGCGGACATCATGATGATCATGATCCCGGCGACGATCCGCACGTTCAACAGGGTGGAGCCAAGCGCGGCGGCCTTGTCCGCGTTGTCCAGGAACTTGACGGCGAGCGGGGCACCGAAGATGTGTGCCTTCTGCGCGCTGTCCAGCAGCGAGCTGTTGATGGCGCCGATCTTCGTGCCGTTGGCGATGCCGGCGAGCACGTGGTACAGCGCGAAGAAGAACGGCGACTGCGCGATGATCGGCAGGCACGAGGAGAGCGGGTTGGTGCCCGTCTCCTTGTACAGCTTCATCATCTCTTCGGACTGACGCGATTTGTCGTTCTTGTAGCGCTCCTGGATCGCCTTCATCTTCGGCTGGAGCACCTGCATGTTCCGCGTCGACTTGATCTGCTTCACGAAGAGCGGGACCAGGCAGATACGGATCAGCACCACGAGGGAGACGATGGACAGTCCCCACGCCCAGCCCGTGTCAGGGCCGAAGATCGCCCCGTACAGCGAGTGGAACTGGACGATCACCCAGGAAACGGGCCAGGTGATGAAGCTGAACAAACTGGCAATCGAGTCGAACATTCAGGCTCCTTGAGCATGGGGCGAGGTCTCTGCGGCCGGACTGGAGGACGGATCCGATCCCGGTCCTCCTGAAGGCACGCCAGTCGCGGAGTGCCCGCTCTTTCTGCGCCACGCGTCACGCAGCAACTCGTGCCACCGCGGTCGCTTCCGCGGCGGCACATGATCCACACCGCCGGGCGACCACGGATTGCACCGCAGAATGCGCCAGGCGGTAAGCGCCGTTCCCTTCACCGCACCGTGCCGGTCGATCGCCGTGTACCCATAGTGCGAGCACGACGGGTAGTAGCGACAGACCGGCCCGAGCAAAGGGCTGATCGTCCACTGGTACAGCTTGATCAGCGCAAGCAGTGGATACTTCATCGCGCGCCCCTTCCCAGCAGTCGCTCGAGAGCGGCGTCCAGGTCTCGGGCCAGTTGTTCGTGGGACGCGTCACCCGAACCGGGCAACGCACGTACGACAACCAGGCTACCGGGGGGCAGTACGGACAGGCGTTCGCGAACGAGATGGCGCAGCTGCCGCTTCACCCGCGTACGGACGACGGCGCCGCCCACGGCCTTGCTCACGACGAAACCCGCACGCGCCGGGAAAGCACTCTCCCCCGGCGCGTGCGGGTCCGGTTCGCCGCTACGCATGTGGACGACCAGGAGCGGCCGTCCGGCTCTGCGTCCTCGGCGTACCGCGGCCGCGAATTCTTCGCGCCGCCTCAGCCGATGCTCGGTAGGCAGCACGTCACAACCTGTGCGGAATCAGGCGGACAGACGGGCGCGACCCTTGCCACGGCGGGACGCGAGGATCGCGCGGCCGGCACGGGTACGCATCCGCAGCCTGAACCCGTGGGTCTTGGCGCGACGACGGTTGTTCGGCTGGAAGGTGCGCTTACTCACTCAGGGGCTCCAGAGAATGATGGGTGATGGCGGGCATCGCCTGGCTGTCACCGTGCGCCCACGAGTAGCAGCTCTCGTCACGCCCGTGTGCACCGCTTCTCGATCACGGATCCGTGATCTTTGCCCATCGGAGGCAGGCGGCAGCAGCCATCGACAACTCGACCTGGTCACGGTACGCGGGATTACGCCATCCGGTCAAACCAGCAGTATGCGCACCTCGGCACTGTACACAGCCTGTGGACAACGACTTGAACGACGCGGGTCGCCCTGACTACCGTGACGGGACTCCGGTCGCCTTGTTCCCGGTGTTGCCGACCCGTCCCGAGAAGCACACATTCGTGGGACCTGCGAGAGAGCGTGCCCTGTGGCTGACGTACCTGCCGATCTTGCCGCAGTGTGGCCCCGGGTGCTGGAACAACTCCTGCGGGAGGGCCAGCAGGGTGTCGAGTCCAAGGACAAGCAGTGGATCGAGCGCTGCCAGCCGCTGGCACTCGTCGCGGACACCGCTCTCCTCTCCGTTCCCAACGAGTGGGGCAAGCGCGTACTGGAAGGCAGGCTCGCCCCGCTCATCAGCGAGACCCTGAGCCACGAGTGCGGCAGGCCCATCCGGATCGCCATCACGGTGGACCCGTCGGCCGCCGAACCCGCCCCCGCGCCGCCGGTACCGCCCGTGCCGCAGCCGCGCCACGGCTCCTACGAGGACGGCTACGGGCACCACGCCCAGGACGACGGGCTCCCCTCCGTGCGCCCTGCCTACCCGGAGTACCAGCAGCACCAGCAGCGTCCCGATCCCGGCGTCTGGCCGCGCCCCCCGGAGGAGCTGTCGTGGCAGCAGCCGCGCCTCGGGGGATACCAGGACGACCCCTATACAGGCGCGCGCACGCAGCAGCCGGTGCACGACTACCGCAGGCCGGCCGACGAGTACGGCAGGCCCGACGACGACTACGGACGGCAGGAGAGCGACTACGGCAGGCCGGAGGGGGACTACCGGCGACCCGACGGCGACTACGGCAGGCCGGAGAACGACTACCGCCCGCCGCACTCCCCGGAGCGGGGTGGCTACGAACCGTCGCGGCCCGATCCGCGCGATCCGCGCGGCCTGCCGGACGGACACCCGGGCGCCCAGGGCGGCGGCCGTCCGGTTCCCGGCCCCCAGAGCGGTGGCCCCGGCGGCCCAGGCGGCCCCGGCGGACACGCCGGCGCGGGTGGCCCCAGCGGCCCCGGCGGCCCGGGGGGCAGGCACCGCGGCGTGCCGGGCCCGCTCGGTGCCCAGCCCTCGCCTGCCCCCGGCCCCGGCGAGCCGCACGCACGGCTGAACCCGAAGTACCTCTTCGACACCTTCGTCATCGGCGCGTCCAACCGCTTCGCGCACGCGGCGGCGGTCGCGGTCGCCGAGGCGCCGGCCAAGGCGTACAACCCGCTCTTCATCTACGGCGAGTCCGGGCTCGGCAAGACGCACCTCCTGCACGCGATCGGGCACTACGCGCGCAGCCTCTTCCCCGGCACGCGCGTGCGGTACGTGAGCTCGGAGGAGTTCACCAACGAGTTCATCAACTCGATCCGCGACGGCAAGGGCGACACCTTCCGCAAGCGGTACCGCGACGTGGACATCCTGCTCGTCGACGACATCCAGTTCCTCGCGAGCAAGGAGTCGACGCAGGAGGAGTTCTTCCACACCTTCAACACGCTGCACAACGCGAACAAGCAGATCGTGCTCTCCTCCGACCGGCCCCCCAAGCAGTTGATGACGCTTGAGGACCGGCTGCGCAACCGCTTCGAGTGGGGCCTGACGACCGACGTCCAGCCCCCCGAGCTGGAGACGCGCATCGCGATCCTGCGCAAGAAGGCGGTGCAGGAGCAGCTGAACGCGCCGCCGGAGGTGCTGGAGTTCATCGCGTCACGGATCTCCAGGAACATCAGGGAGCTGGAGGGCGCGCTGATCCGCGTGACGGCGTTCGCCTCCCTCAACCGGCAGCCCGTCGACCTCGGGCTCACCGAGATCGTGCTCAAGGACCTCATCCCGGGCGGCGAGGACGCTGCGCCTGAGATCACCGCGGCCGCGATCATGGCGGCGACGGCGGACTACTTCGGCCTCACGGTGGAGGACCTGTGCGGCTCGTCGCGCAGCCGGGTCCTGGTGACCGCGCGGCAGATCGCGATGTACCTGTGCAGGGAGCTGACGGACCTGTCGCTGCCGAAGATCGGCGCGCAGTTCGGCGGTCGCGACCACACGACGGTGATGCACGCGGACCGCAAGATCCGCGCGCTGATGGCCGAGCGCCGCTCCATCTACAACCAGGTCACCGAGCTGACGAACCGCATCAAGAACGGCTGAGAGACGGCCGACAGACGGCCGCCGCGAGGGCGCCCGGGGGACATCTCCGGGCGCCTTTCGCATGCCGCGCCGGCACGTCCCGGGCGCGTGTCCGCCGACCCGCCTGTTCGAATCCGTGCCGGTCAGACGAGTGGGAAATCGCTTCTCCACAGATCTTGAGGTTTTTTCGCGTCCACACCCTGGGGACTACTCCGTTGTCCAGAACGTATCCACAGCGGATGCGGGCAGGGGATGATCAAGGCAGGTCAGCCGCCTGTGGAATTGTGCGCGACCGCCGTCCACAGGTTGTGGACGGGGAAACCGCCCACAGGGGGCCGCGGAACTTGTCCACCGGCGGCCCACAGGCCAGGGCCGGTTACCCACAGCTCTTCCACAGCGCTGTCCACTGTTCGGCAACGGAACACGCCCTCTCACCGGGTCGAGTGAAAGGCGTCACACCAAGTCCACGGATTGGGCTGTGGGCAACCTGGGTAAACCTGGGGATCCAGCTGGGGAGAAGTGGCCCTCCGCTGTGCATGGGGTGTGCAGAACTTCCGGCCGTCCACAGTGGGCCCGACTTGTCCACCGCCCCCGCCCACAGGCCCGGTGGACAAAAAACCGGGCTCGACCTGCGGAAACGACGTTATCCACGGTTTCCACAGGCCCTACTACTACTCCCACCTAGAGTTAGCTGGGAATCCGCTTCGAAGTGGGGCCTGTGGGTAACTCGCCCCGGACCCGCTCGCCACGATTTGACCGGGAGCAGCAACGGCTGTCAGTGCCGTGCGTCAGACTGGTCCCCGGCATCCCGCTTCCGCCTCGGCGCAGAGGGCGGCATGCCGACGACGAAGGCCAGCAGGGCGCAGCAACAGCAGGAGGCGGCTTACGGTGAAGATCCGGGTGGAGCGCGATGTACTCGCGGAGGCGGTGGCCTGGGTGGCGCGGAGCCTCCCGGCCCGTCCGCCGGCGCCCGTCCTCGCGGGCCTGCTGCTGAAGGCCGAGGACGGGGCGCTGAGCTTCTCCAGCTTCGACTACGAGGTCTCGGCGCGGGTCTCGGTGGAGGCGGAGGTCGAGGAGGACGGCACGGTCCTCGTCTCCGGCCGCCTGCTCGCCGACATCTGCCGTGCGCTGCCGAACAGGCCGGTGGAGATCTCCACAGACGGTGTACGGGCGACCGTCGTCTGCGGCTCCTCCCGCTTCACGCTCCACACACTGCCTGTGGAGGAGTACCCGGCGCTGCCCCAGATGCCCACGGCCACGGGCACCGTGCCCGGCGAGGTCTTCGCCTCCGCCGCCCAGCAGGTGGCCATCGCGGCCGGGCGCGACGACACGCTGCCGGTGCTCACGGGTGTGCGCATCGAGATCGAGGGCGACACGGTCACGCTCGCGTCGACCGACCGGTACCGCTTCGCCGTCCGCGAGTTCCTGTGGAAGCCGGAGGCCGCGGACACGTCGGCGGTCGCCCTGGTGCCCGCGAAGACCCTGCTGGACACGGCCAAGGCGCTCACCAGCGGCGACACGGTGACGCTCGCGCTCGCAGGCGCGGGTGCGGGCGAGGGGCTCATCGGCTTCGAGGGCGCGGGACGGCGGACCACGACGCGCCTGCTCGAGGGCGACCTGCCCAAGTACCGCACGCTCTTCCCGACGGAGTTCAACTCGATCGCGGTGATCGAGACGGCGCCGTTCGTCGAGGCCGTGAAGCGCGTGGCCCTGGTGGCCGAGCGGAACACCCCGGTGCGGCTCAGCTTCGAGCAGGGCGTGCTGATCCTGGAGGCCGGTTCGAGCGACGACGCACAGGCTGTGGAAAGGGTCGACGCGCAGTTGGAGGGCGACGACATCTCGATCGCCTTCAACCCGACATTCCTGCTCGACGGCCTGAGCGCGATCGACTCCCCGGTGGCGCAGCTGTCGTTCACGACGTCCACGAAACCGGCCCTGCTGAGCGGCCGTCCCGCGGTGGACGCCGAGGCGGACGAGGCCTACAAGTACCTGATCATGCCGGTACGGCTGAGCGGTTGACCCCGCAGGTGAGCCGGGGCGCCCGGGCGTAGGCTCGGGCCCGGGTACGCATCGCCACGACGTTAAGGAATCCCTGATGGAGCTCGGTCTCATCGGTCTCGGCAAGATGGGCGGCAACATGCGCGAGCGTCTGCGCCGCGCGGGCCACACCGTCGTCGGATACGACCGCAACCCGGACATCGCCGATGTGCACAGCCTGGGCGAGCTTGTGGACAAGCTCAAGGGCCCCAGGGTCGTCTGGGTCATGGTCCCCGCGGGCGCCCCGACGCAGTCCACGATCGACGAGCTGGCCGACCTGCTCTCCCCCGGTGACGTCGTGGTGGACGGCGGCAACTCCCGCTGGACCGAGGACGAGAAGCACGCGGTCGAGCTGGGCATCAAGGGCATCGGATTCGTCGACTGCGGCGTCTCCGGCGGCGTCTGGGGCCTGGAGAACGGCTACGCCCTGATGTACGGCGGCACGCCCGACGACGTCGCGAAGGTCGAGCCGGTCTTCGACGCGCTCAAGCCCGAGGGCGACTTCGGCGCTGTGCACGCGGGCAAGGTCGGGGCCGGCCACTTCGCCAAGATGGTCCACAACGGCATCGAGTACGCCATGATGCAGGCGTACGCCGAGGGCTGGGAGCTGCTGGAGAAGGTCGGCTCGGTGACGGACGTGCGCGAGGTGTTCAGGTCCTGGCAGGAGGGCACGGTCATCCGTTCCTGGCTGCTCGACCTGGCGGTCAACGCGCTGGACGACGACGAGCACCTGGAGAAGCTGAAGGGCTACGCGGCGGACTCCGGCGAGGGCCGCTGGACGGTGGAGGCGGCGATCGACCACGCGGTGCCGCTGCCGGCGATCACCGCGGCGCTGTTCGCCCGGTTCTCGTCGCAGCAGGACGACTCCCCGCAGATGAAGATGGTCTCCGCCCTGCGCAACCAGTTCGGCGGGCACGCGGTCGAGGCGAACGCCGCCGAGGCGAAGGCCATGGCGAAGCAGAGCAAGAAGTCCGACAAGTAGTCGGACCGCTGCCCGGTGAGCCGCCGGACAGCGGTCGTTTCCAGGAGGCCGGCGCACGTCCATGCACGTCACGCATCTGTCGCTGGCCGACTTCCGGTCGTACGCCCGGATCGAGGTCGCCCTCGGTCCGGGCGTGTCCGTCTTCGTGGGGGCGAACGGCCAGGGCAAGACGAACCTCGTCGAGGCGGTCGGCTATCTGGCCACGCTCGGCAGCCACCGGGTGTCGTCGGACGCGCCCCTGGTGCGGGCGGGCGCGGAACGCGCGGTGGTACGTGCCGCGGTGACGCAGGGCGAGCGCTCCCAGCTCGTGGAGATCGAGCTGAACCCGGGCAGGGCCAACAGAGCACGCGTCAACCGGTCCTCGCAGGTGCGGCCGCGCGATGTGCTCGGGATCGTGCGGACGGTGCTGTTCGCGCCGGAGGACCTGGCGCTGGTGAAGGGCGACCCGGGCGAGCGGCGGCGGTTCCTCGACGAGCTGGTGACGGCGCGGGTGCCGCGCATGGCGGGGGTGCGCTCCGACTACGACCGGGTGCTCAGGCAGCGCAACACGCTGCTCAAGTCGGCGGCGATGGCCCGCAGGCACGGTGGGCGCGGGATGGACCTCTCGACGCTCGACGTGTGGGACCAGCACCTGGCACGGGTGGGCGCCGAGGTGCTGGCGCAGCGCGCCGACCTGGTCTCGGCGCTCGGCCCGCTCGCCGACAAGGCCTATGGCGACGTGGCGCCCGGCGGCGGGCCCGTGGGCCTGGAGTACCGCTCCTCCGCCGCGGCGGCCGTCGAGCCCGGTGCGGCGGCCGCCGACCCCGGTGCGGCCGCGCCCGCTGGTACGGCGGGCCTG
The DNA here is from genome assembly GCF_000721265.1 of Streptomyces sp. NRRL F-5126. Classification (GTDB taxonomy): domain Bacteria; phylum Actinomycetota; class Actinomycetes; order Streptomycetales; family Streptomycetaceae; genus Streptomyces. The sequence continues at coordinate 158,666 of NZ_JOFZ01000008.1, forward strand.
CGTGAGCAGCTGTACGAGCAGCTGATCGCCGCGCTGGCGTCGGTGCGGGCGCAGGAGATCGAGCGCGGCGTGACGCTGGTCGGGCCGCACCGCGACGACCTGGTGCTCAAGCTGGGGGAGCTGCCCGCGAAGGGGTACGCGAGCCACGGCGAGTCCTGGTCGTTCGCGCTGGCGCTGCGGCTCGCGTCGTACGAGCTGCTGCGGGCCGAGGGCAACGAGCCGGTGCTCGTGCTCGACGACGTGTTCGCCGAGCTCGACGTGCGGCGGCGTGAGCGGCTGGCGGAACTGGTGGCGCCCGGCGAGCAGGTGCTGGTGACCGCGGCGGTCGACGACGACGTGCCCGGCGTCCTGGCGGGCACGCGGTTCTCGGTCGCGGACGGTGCGGTGGAGCGGCTGTGAGCGGCGGGGACGCGGGCGAGCGGCCCGCGGCCGCGGGCGCGGCCGACGAGCCGAAGGGCGTCGACCTGGCGCGGGTCGCGCTGCGCGCGGCACGCGAGCAGGCGCGGGCGCGGGGCGACGCGGTGCGGGACCGCAAGCAGGCCCGCCGCGGCGGTGGGCTCAGGTCCGGCGCGCGTGCGGACGGGCGCGACCCGCTGCCGCTCGGCGCGGCCGTCAACCGGCTGATCACGGAGCGGGGCTGGGAGGCGCCGGCGGCGGTCGGCGGCGTGATGGGCCGCTGGCCGCAGATCGTCGGCGAGGAGCTGGCGAAGCACTGCGTGCCGGAGCGGTTCGACGACGGGGACGACGAGCGCGTGCTGACGGTCGTCTGCGACTCCACGGTGTGGGCGACGCAGTTGAGGCTGCTGGCGCCCCGGCTGCTGGCCCGGCTCAACGAGGACCTGGGCCACGGCACCGTGCGGCTGATCAAGGTGCTCGGCCCGTCGGGGCCGCCCCAGCGCTACGGCCGTCTGCGCGCACCGGGCAGCAAGGGCCCGGGCGACACGTACGGCTGAGCCGGCCGATCCATGCCGCCCCACGGGGGGCGTCCGGCGCCCGGCCCGTCCCGTCCCGTCCCCTGGCGAGCGGATCCGGCAGGACGGGCCGGAAGCGTCCGGGCGGCCTGGGCCTTCCGCGTGCATGCCTGGGCGCCCGGCGAATCGGACCCGGGTCCTCAGGCGCCTCCCGCCTGGGCGCCCGGCGAATCGGACCCGGGTCCTCAGGCGCCTCCCAGTCCCCTGTCCGCACGTGCGTGCGTCCATGCGGGCGTGCGTCCGGGCGTGATGTGCGTCATGGGCCCGGACGCCGCACAGGCGCCGCCGACGCGCCGTCCGGCGCCGCGGCGGCCGCTCCCGCCTCCCCGGACGGCCACCCGTCCGGGGCCGGGCCACGGCCTCCGCTCGGGCGACGGCCGGTAACACCCCGCCTGACCTGCGGAAACAGGCGCCCGCGAGCGAGTGATTCGCCAGGTGGCGAGGGGTTGACAGCCTCGAAGCGCTGAGTGCCCTTCTGAGCCTCTTGGAGCCCCGTTGCCCATATGGGGAGTCGGCTGGGGCACCCCGAGGGCGGCACATGCGTACTGAGGTACCGGCAAACCCCCATGAGTGTCGCCGCTACCGGTAGACTGGCAGCGAATCCCGCCGCGCTTGCGGGACCCGACACAACGTCGTCACACCGTCGACAGAAGCCGAACGACGCAGCCGCTCCCGCGAGCCGGAGAACGGCCTGTGCTGTGCCAGAAAGGGCGCTTCGTGGCCGATTCCGGCAACCCCCAGGAAATGACTCCCCCCACTGCCGTCACTCCCGTCACTCCCGTCACCCAAGGGAACGGCGAGGTCACCACCGCCTACGACGCCAGCGCCATCACGGTGCTCGAGGGTCTCGACGCGGTCCGCAAGCGGCCGGGCATGTACATCGGCTCGACCGGCGAGCGCGGCCTGCACCACATGGTGCAGGAGGTCGTCGACAACTCCATCGACGAGGCGCTGGCCGGCCACGCGGACACGATCGACGTCACGATCCTCCCGGACAACGGCGTCCGCGTGGTCGACAACGGCCGCGGCATCCCCGTCGGGATCGTCTCCTCCGAGGGGAAGCCGGCCGTCGAGGTCGTGCTGACGGTCCTGCACGCGGGCGGCAAGTTCGGCGGCGGCGGGTACGCGGTCTCCGGCGGCCTGCACGGCGTGGGCGTCTCCGTCGTGAACGCCCTGTCGCACAAGGTCTCCGTGGAGATCAAGACCGAGGGCCACCGGTGGACCCAGGAGTACAAGCTCGGAGTGCCGACCGCGCCGCTGGCGCGCAACGAGGCCACCGAGGAGACCGGCACCTCGGTCACGTTCTGGGCCGACCCGGACATCTTCGAGACGACGGAGTACTCCTTCGAGACGCTGTCGCGGCGCTTCCAGGAGATGGCGTTCCTCAACAAGGGCGTGACGATCAATCTGACCGACGAGCGCGAGTCGGCGAAGGCCGTCGCGGGCGCCGGCACGGCCGGGGGCGACGTCGCCGATGACGGCGCGGACGAGCAGCCGCCGATGTCGGTCACGTACCACTACGAGGGCGGCATCGTCGACTTCGTGAAGTACCTCAACTCCCGCAAGGGGGAGCTGGTCCACCCGACGATCATCGACGTCGAGGCCGAGGACAAGCAGCGCATGCTCTCGGTCGAGATCGCGATGCAGTGGAACACGCAGTACAGCGAGGGCGTGTACTCGTTCGCGAACGTCATCCACACCCACGAGGGCGGCACGCACGAGGAGGGGTTCAGGGCCGCGTTGACGGGCCTGGTCAACCGCTACGCGCGCGAGCGCAAGCTGCTGCGCGACAAGGACGACAACCTCACGGGCGAGGACATCCGCGAGGGCCTCACGGCGATCATCTCGGTCAAGCTGGGCGAGCCCCAGTTCGAGGGACAGACGAAGACCAAGCTGGGCAACACCGAGGCCAAGACGTTCGTGCAGAAGGTCGTGCACGAGCACCTGACGGACTGGTTCGACCGCAACCCCAATGAGGCCGCGGACATCATCCGCAAGGCCATCCAGGCGGCGACCGCGCGCGTCGCGGCCCGCAAGGCGCGCGACCTGACGCGCCGCAAGGGGCTGCTCGAGTCGGCCTCCCTGCCGGGCAAGCTGAGCGACTGCCAGTCCAACGACCCGACGAAGTGCGAGATCTTCATCGTCGAGGGCGACTCCGCCGGCGGTTCCGCGAAGTCCGGTCGCGACCCGATGTACCAGGCGATCCTGCCGATCCGCGGCAAGATCCTGAACGTCGAGAAGGCGCGCGTCGACAAGATCCTGCAGAACACCGAGGTGCAGGCGCTGATCTCGGCGTTCGGCACGGGTGTCCACGAGGACTTCGACATCGACAAGCTCCGCTACCACAAGATCATCCTCATGGCGGACGCCGACGTCGACGGCCAGCACATCACCACGCTGCTCCTGACGTTCCTGTTCCGCTTCATGCGGCCGCTGGTCGAGGCCGGGCACGTCTACCTGTCGCGCCCGCCGCTGTACAAGATCGACTGGGGGCGCGGCGACGTCCAGTACGCGTACTCGGACCGCGAGCGCGACGCGCTGATCGAGATGGGGCGGTCGAACGGCAAGCGGATCCGCGAGGACTCCATCCAGCGCTTCAAGGGCCTCGGCGAGATGAACGCCGAGGAGCTGCGCGTCACCACGATGGACATCGACCACCGCGTGCTCGGCCAGGTCACCCTGGACGACGCGGCGCAGGCCGATGACCTGTTCTCGGTGCTCATGGGCGAGGACGTCGAGGCGCGGCGCTCCTTCATCCAGCGCAACGCCAAGGACGTCCGCTTCCTCGACATCTGAGCGGGCGCCGGGCGCCACGGCTGCCGACGCGGCCGGCACGGCCGGCGACCCACGCGCATCCGCACAGGTCCTTACAGGCCGAAAGGAACACTGACCAGCAATGGCCGACGAGAACACCCCTGACACCCCCGACGCCCCGGACGGCCCCACAGGACCCGTGCTGCCCGACGGGACGGCCGTGGAGGGCCTGGCGCTGCGCGTGGAGCCCATCGGGCTCGAGACCGAGATGCAGCGCTCGTACCTCGACTACGCGATGTCCGTCATCGTGTCGCGCGCGCTGCCCGACGTGCGGGACGGCCTCAAGCCCGTCCACCGGCGCGTGCTGTACGCGATGTACGACGGCGGCTACCGCCCCGAGCGCGGTTTCTACAAGTGCGCGCGCGTCGTCGGCGACGTCATGGGCACGTACCACCCGCACGGCGACTCGTCGATCTACGACGCCCTGGTGCGCCTGGCCCAGCCCTGGTCGATGCGGATGCCGCTCGTCGACTCCAACGGCAACTTCGGTTCTCCGGGCAACGACCCGGCCGCGGCCATGCGGTACACCGAGTGCAAGATGAAGCCGCTGTCGATGGAGATGCTCCGCGACATCGACGAGGAGACCGTCGACTTCACGGACAACTACGACGGCCGGAACCAGGAGCCGACGGTCCTGCCGGCGCGCTTCCCGAACCTGCTGATCAACGGCTCGGCCGGCATCGCCGTCGGCATGGCGACCAACATCCCGCCGCACAACCTGCGCGAGGTCGCGGCCGGCGCGCAGTGGGCGCTCGAACACCCCGAGGCCACCCCCGACGAGCTGCTCGAAGCGCTGATCGAGCGCATCAAGGGCCCCGACTTCCCGACCGGCGCGCTGGTCGTCGGCCGCAAGGGCATCGAGGAGACGTACCGCACGGGGCGCGGCTCGATCACGATGCGCGCCGTCGTCGAGGTCGAGGAGATCCAGAACCGGCAGTGCCTCGTCGTCACCGAGCTGCCGTACCAGACGAACCCGGACAACCTCGCCCAGAAGATCGCCGACCTGGTGAAGGACGGCAGGATCGGCGGGATCGCCGACGTCCGCGACGAGACGTCGTCCCGCACGGGCCAGCGCCTGGTGATCGTCCTGAAGCGGGACGCGGTCGCCAAGGTCGTCCTGAACAACCTGTACAAGCACACCGACCTGCAGTCGAACTTCGGCGCCAACATGCTGGCGCTCGTCGACGGCGTGCCGCGCACCCTCTCGCTCGACGCGTTCATCAGGCACTGGGTGTCGCACCAGATCGAGGTCATCGTCCGCCGTACGCGCTTCCGCCTGCGCAAGGCGGAGGAGCGGGCGCACATCCTGCGCGGCCTGCTCAAGGCGCTGGACGCGATCGACGAGGTCATCGCGCTGATCAGGCGCAGCGAGACCGTCGACGTCGCGCGCACGGGCCTGATGGGCCTGCTGGAGATCGACGAGATCCAGGCCAACGCGATCCTGGAGATGCAGCTGCGCCGCCTCGCGGCCCTGGAGCGGCAGAAGATCGTCGCCGAGCACGACGACCTGGAGGCGAAGATCCGCGAGTACAACGCGATCCTCGCCTCGGAGGAGAAGCAGCGCGGCATCGTCCGCGAGGAACTGGCCGTCCTGGTCGAGAAGTACGGCGACGACCGGCGCTCCAAGCTGGTGCCTTTCGACGGCGACATGTCCATCGAGGACCTGATCGCCGAGGAGGACATCGTCGTCACGATCACCCGCGGCGGCTATGTGAAGCGCACGAAGACCGACGACTACCGGTCGCAGAAGCGCGGCGGCAAGGGGGTGCGGGGCACGAAGCTGAAGGAGGACGACATCGTCAACCACTTCTTCGTGTCGACGACGCACCACTGGCTGCTGTTCTTCACCAACAAGGGCCGCGTCTACCGGGCGAAGGCGTACGAGCTGCCCGACGCGGGACGCGAGGCGCGCGGCCAGCACGTGGCGAACCTGCTCGCCTTCCAGCCGGATGAGCAGATCGCGCAGATCCTCGCGGTCCGCGACTACCAGGCGGCCCCCTACCTGGTCCTGGCCACGAAGGCGGGCCTGGTCAAGAAGACGGCGCTGAAGGACTACGATTCACCGCGTTCGGGTGGTGTCATCGCGATCAACCTCCGGGAGACGGCGGACGGCCGCGACGACGAACTGATCGGCGCCGAACTGGTGTCGGCCGAGGACGACCTGCTGCTCATCAGCAGGAAGGCCCAGTCGATCCGGTTCACCGCGTCGGACGACACGCTGCGGCCCATGGGCCGTGCCACGTCCGGGGTGAAGGGCATGAGTTTCCGGGAAGGGGACGAACTGCTCTCGATGAATGTCGTCAGGCCCGGTACGTTCGTGTTCACCGCGACCGACGGCGGTTATGCGAAGCGGACCAATGTGGACGAGTACCGCGTCCAGGGTCGAGGCGGACTCGGAATCAAGGCCGCCAAGATCGTGGAGGACCGGGGTTCCCTGGTCGGGGCGCTGGTGGTGGAGGAGACCGACGAGATCCTGGCCATCACGCTCGGCGGTGGTGTGATTCGCACGCGAGTCAACGAAGTCAGGGAGACGGGTCGTGACACCATGGGTGTCCAGCTGATCAACCTGGGCAAACGCGATGCCGTGGTCGGGATCGCGCGCAATGCCGAGGCGGGCCGCGAGGCCGAGGAGGTCGAGGGGGACGAGGCCCCCGAGGCCGGCACAGCCACGGCCGACGATGCGGCCGAGGGCAACGAGCCCTCGACCGGGGAGCACGAGGAGTAGAGCGTGAGTGGAACCACGGGCGCCGGATCGGCCTCTTCTTCAGGAGCGAACAGCGCCCGTGGCTCGGCCACGGACTCCCAGGGGGTTACGGTGACGGACACCCGGGGGCAGCAGCCCCCGTACGAGGCGTACGGCGCGAAGCCGCAGCCGCAACAGCAGCAGGCGCAGCCCTACCACCCGCCGCAGGCGTACCCGGGGCCCGGGGAAGCCGGCGCCAGGGGCGGACATCAGGCGGGCCGCCCCGGGGCCCCGGCAGGCAGCCCCGCCATGCGCAGAACCCGCACGGGCGCGCGCACGACGCCCCGCACGCGCAAGGCGCGGCTGCGGGTCTCGAAGGCCGACCCGTGGTCGGTGATGAAGGTCAGCTTCCTGCTGTCGATCGCGCTCGGCATCTGCACGGTCATCGCGGCGGCGGTGCTGTGGATGGTCATGGACGCCATGGGCGTCTTCTCCACGGTGGGCGGCACGATCAGCCAGGCGACCGGCTCGAACGACGGCAACGGCTTCGACCTCCAGTCGTTCCTCTCGCTGCCGCGCGTGCTGATGTTCACGGCCGTCATCGCGGTCATCGACGTGGTACTCGCCACGGCGCTCGCGACGCTCGGATCGTTCATCTACAACATCTCGGCGGGCTTCGTGGGCGGCGTCGAGCTCACCCTGGCCGAGGACGAGTGAGGGCCGGGCGAGGGTCGTTTACCGATTTTGGGACTGGCCCTGAAGTGCGCTAATCTTCAGGGGCAGCGCGGGGCTATAGCTCAGTTGGTTAGAGCGCATCCCTGATAAGGATGAGGCCACAGGTTCAAATCCTGTTAGCCCCACCAGCGCAAAGGCCCCTAGTCCAGTGGACTGGGGGCCTTTTGACACCACCTCTTGACACCAACGGCAACGGTCAGCCGATCAGTGGATCTTCCAGGAGTTGCGCGAGCAGCGAGACCGCCTCCCGCTCATCCTCGCCGACCACGTGCGTGTACACGTCCATGGTCATGCTGATCTGACTGTGGCGAAGGATCGCTTGCGCCACCTTGGGGTGGACTTTCAGGAAGGCGAGCAGGGTCCCGCAGGTGTGCCGAGCGAGGCGAACCGTGATGCGCCGCACGCCGGCCCGCTTGACGAGTCGATCAAAGGTCCGCGAGAAGCCGACCGGATCGAGCATGCCGCCGTGCTCCGACGAGAAGATCAGATCTTGGTCGGGTTCCTGTGCCCAGCGCTCACCCACGATCTTCCGTTCCAGCTCTTGCAGCTCCCGCCGCTCCTCCAAGGCCCGCGAGCAGAACTCGGGGAGCGGAAGCACCGCCTGAGAGGACTCGGTCTTGAGGTCCTTGAGGACCAGGCCGGCTCCCTTGACCCGCTGCACCTGCTTGACCGGAGTGAACTGACGCCCCTCAAAGTCGATGTCCTGCCAGCGCAGGCCGAGAACCTCACTGCGCCGCAGCCCGAGCACCAGGACGAGCACACAGGCCGCGTAGAGCCGGTGCGCGCGAGCCGAGCGGAGAAACGTGATCGCTTCCCGCGCGTTCCACGCACTGCCCTTGTCCTTGCTGACCCTGGGCATGTCGACCAGAAGAGCCACGTTCCGGGTGAGCAGCTCCTCACGCATGGCCCGGTTCAGCGCGTTCCGGAGGACGCGGAGCACCTCGAAGCGCACGGACGCGCCGACGTTCTCACGCTTCAAGGTGGCCATGAACGCCCGGAGCTGGGCCGGCGTGAGCTTCACCAGCGGCTTCTTGCCGAGATGCGGGAGGAGGTAGAGCCGGATCTTGGACTCGTACTTGACGTACGTGTTGTGCTCCCGTTCCGGTTCCACGATGTGGTCGAGCCAGTAGGTCAGCCACTCGCCGAGCGACCAGGCACGGGACGGCACCGGGACGCCGTTGCGCTCCTGATCTTGAAGCTTGCCGAGCTTCTCGTTCGCTTCGTCCCAGGTGGCGCCGTAAACGGTCTTGCGGATGCGGTTGCCGTCCGTGTCGGTGACGTAGGCCCGACCCATGTACCGGCCGTCCGCCCGCTTCGAGATCGTTCCGCCACCGTTCGGCCGCCTCTTGGTCATCAGGCTGCCCTCTCGATCTGACGGCGGATGAAGTCGCCCACCGAGTCCGCGGGGATGCGGCGGCACCCGTCGACCTTGATGGAGACAAGGCGGTGCGTGCGGATCAGGTCGTAGACCTTGGACCGGCCGACCTTGAGGCGCGCCATGACGTCGGGCACCGTCAGGAGTTCAGCAGTTGCGGTGGTCATTCGGCGTCCCCTTCCAGGTCGAGCAGTTCGGCGCGGTGTTCGCGGGCGGTGTCGCGGTTGTGTTGGATGTCCCGGCGAAGGTTGGCAGCGAGCCAGGACTCACCGGGCGTGTGGCCGTGGCCGGCGTAGACCCAGTGCGCGAGGGTGAGCGTGGTGGCCTCGGGGTTCTCGTCGGGGTCGGGCAGGCCGAGCGCTTCCCGATGCTGGGCGGCCCGGTAGTCGGCGCGGACCTGCCGCAGGGCGCCGAGGGTGGTCGAGTAGCGGCGCGACTTGGTGGAGAAGTGGCCCCGGAAGCCGAGCATGTGGGCCCACCGCCACAGCTTCCGGTCCGGATAGAGGGTGTCGAGGTCCCAGCAGGCGCGGATGAGGCGGCGGGTGTGGTCGGGCAGGTCCGGCAGCTTGTCGACTTCGGCGAGCTCCCCGATACGGCGATCCACGGTGCCGGTCGCTTCGGCGGCTTTGGTGGCGTACTTGGCCACGTACGAGGCGACCGCCTGTTCCGTAAGGTCCTCGCCGTTGCCGAAGGCGCCGATGGGCTGGACGTCGAGCTGTGTCCCCCAGCGCAGGACGCGGGCGGGTTGGTCGCCGGCGGCGGGAAGTGCGACTTCGGCGCGGGCGGCGGCGGCCCGCAGGGCGTCGTCGAGGAGATCGAGGGTGGCCCAGGCCGGGGGCGGGGTGTCGGGTCCGTCCGGTCCGTCGAAGCGGATCACGGCGTGGAAGTGGATGGCGCCGCGCTTTTGGTACTCGGCGACCTTGCCGTACGAGACGCGGAGCTGTTCTTTCAGGGCGCGTTGGGTGAGGCCGGCGCGGGCGGCGAGTTCGCGGGGCAGGTAGATGGTGACGTAGCGCCAGAGGTGCCCGGCGTGGTTGTTCCACAGCACCGCGCCCGCGTAGTCGTACGTGCTCGGGTCGAGCGCGGTCCCCAGCTCGGGCGCACCTTCGGCATGGCGTGCGCCGCAGCGGCAGCGGCCGGAGGTAGGCCGGTTGTGGACGGGCCCGAACGAGGGCGCGGTGAGCGTGGCGAACACGCGGGGGTGATCGCGCACGGTGTGCGGGGTGCCCTTGTTCGGGTCGCCGGTCAGTCCGGCGCGGATGAGGTGGTAGGTGTCGCCGGCGTAGGTCCAGGCGCAGGCGGGGCAGCGGGAGGCGCGCCGGTTGCCGCAGGCGACCCGGAGCCGGCCACCGGGTTCCCGGTCGGTCGAGTAGGCGTGCAGGACCGTGCCGGTGGTCGGGTCGATGGTCTTGGTCGCGCCGGTGAGGTGGATGGGTTCGGTGCAGCCGCCGGTACGGCGGATCTGTTCTTGCCAGCGGTCGAAGTCGGCCGACCCGGCCACCCTCAGCACGTCGCCGAGGGTGAGCGGGTCGAGGCCCGCCGCCGCGAGAGCCGCGGTGGTGGTCACGCGAAGACCTCCTGTCGGGCGGTGGTGAAGGCGGTGGCGATCGAGCGGGTGAAGGCCGGCGGGATGGCTTCGGTCAGTTCCTCGCGGACAGCGGTCCAGGTGATGCCCATGGCCGTCTGCATCTCGGGCACGGTGGCTTTGCCGCCGCCGGAGCCGTAGGCGGCGACGTACGGGCCGTCGCGGTAGACGCCGTGCCGGTAGCCGCGCACGTAGCCCCGATGCCGGGGGTGGGGCGGTTGGGGGGTGGACCAGCGGCCCAGCTCGAAGGAGCGATGCCGCAGGACGCCGAGGCGGAAGGACTCCCCGCACAGCCGCACATCCGGCCGGACCGGGGCCGTGCCGTTGGGCTGCTCGATCACGTACGGGAGGCCGGTGGCGTCGAGGAGGGCCCGCAGTTCGGGGATGAGCTGGACGTGTGACCGTCCCCAGCCGCGCGAGCGGTTGGTTCCCACGGTCAGCGCGCATCCCTCCTGGCAGGGCGGGGAGGCGTGCACGAGCGCGTACCGGCCGATCTCGCCCGTGGCGATCAGGTGCGCGAGGGCGCCGAGGGCGTCCGCCTGGTGGAAGGCGAAGGGGTAGCGGGGGCGGTCGATGATGTCGATGCCGTCGACCTGGAAGCCGGCCAGGTGGTAGCCCATGGCCGCACCGCCCGAGCAGCAGAACAGGTCCAGGACCCGCGAACCATGCGCGGCGTACGCGGCGGTCACTGGTCGTTCTCCTTCGGCGGGTGGGCGTCGAGCCAGGCTTCGGCGCACACCTTGTGGACCGGCGTGCCCTTGTCGGAGCGCAGCGGGGTCGGTCCGTTGCACAGGACGCAGGGCTTGTCGCCGGTGTGGTCGTAGTGCTCCGGAGAGCGCCAGTTCAGGAGAGCCACGGCGCTCACCTCCCGACCCGGACGACGGCGTGCGCCGGGGCGGCGGGGCGGGTGTGTCCGGTGCCCTGGCAGGCCGGGCAGACGGCGCGCAGGGTGACGTGGGTGCCGTCGGGGTGGCGGGTGCCAGCGGTGATGTGGACGGTCGGGAAGCCGTCGCAGTGCCGGCAGATGGGCAGGGTCGGGGCGTGGTCGGGCATCATGGGGTTTCCCTTTCGGGTCGTTTGGTCTGGAAGGGGTTGCAGGCGCCCGGCGCGGCGTAAGTTTGGCGACCGAGGCCGCGCCGGGGGCCGTTCAGCGGGAGTTCTTTGTGTCCTTGAGCAGGGAGCGGATGACGAGGGCGCACACGGCGACCGAGGCGCCCGTGACGGCGACCGCGAGGAGCATCGAGACCAGGACCGTGCCGATGACGAGCACGGCGGTCGTGCCGCCCACGGCGAGGGTGATCAGGGCGCCGGGCGTGAGCTGCACGGTCGGCCGCGTCGAGACCGGAGCCGGGGCGGGCGCGGCCGGGGTGTGGGTGTGGCCGCAGGTGCAGGCCGGGGCGTGGCCGTCCGAGGCGATCGGGACGACGGGCGTGACGGTCGGCACGGTGCTGGGGTTGGGGGCGGTGTCGGGGCTGGGGTACTTGGGGGTGAACATGGTGGGTGTCCTTCCTGGTCAGGGCTGGCAGCGGTGGGTTTTGGCGGCGAGTTCGGCGCCGGGGCGGTCGTGCTTGTCGGTGGAGAAGGAGCAGCCGGGGGCGGTACAGGTGGCGGTGTGCTTGGTGTGGCCGTGGCCGTCGTAGTAGGAGGCGACCTGTACGGGGCCGATGCGGATCACGTCGTAGAAGCGGCGCGGACGCGGCATGACGAACTTCCCTTCTGTGTCAGGTGAGTTGGGCGGTGATGGAGGAGGCCAGGGCCGCCGGGACGCCGAGGCGTGCGCGGAGGGTGTCCGCGTCGATCGGCCGGCCGGTGGTGGCGTGGTGGGTGTCTGCGAGCTTCCGGGCGTGATCGAGCAGCGCCGGCGGAACCGAAACGGCAGCAGGCGCGGGCTTGGCCGCGGGCAGCTCGGCGGCGGGCGCCGAGGTCGCATCCGGGGCCGGAGCAGGCTCCGGAGTGCGGTCGAGGGTGACCTTTGCCGGAGCCGGGACGTCCGGCGCGGGGTGCGGGTCGGTCGGCTGGTCGCCGACGAGGTGGTGGACCTGCCGCATCAGGGCGCCGAAGGCGAGCAGGGCGGCAGCCGGCGGCACGGCGGCGACGACGTAATGCAGGGGCGGTTGGCCCGCACCGACACCTGCGACGTTGAGGCCGATCGAGCCCGTGGAGCCCGCGACCGTCAGCGCGACAGCCCACCAGTCCGTGACCTTGCGCAGCGCGGCGCGGAACATGAGGACTTCACCGGCCACGATGAACAGATCCAGGGTGGCCGGCCATGCCCACATGCGCGCGGTCGAGGTGGCCAGGCCGTTGGTCTTGGCCACGTCCGCAAGGTGCGCGTACGAGAGCCAGAACGCGGCGGCGGTCAACGCGAGGATGACGACCCCAGCCGTGAGAATCGCGATCCGCTCGGCATCCTGCTTCGTCATCATCAGGCCCCTTTCTGGGCAGGTCAGGCGTCCGCGTTCGGGTCGAGGCCCGAGCCGAGGCAGGTCAGGCACAGGCCCTCCTGTCGGCCGACCGTGCGGTGACGGCGACCGACGCGCACGGTTCGAGCGACGGTCCCGGCACCGGTGCAGGTCGGGCACGGTGCGGGCTCGACCGGCGCCACGGTCTTGGCCGGGGCGCGGCGGGTGGTTTTGCGCGGCATGGGGTGTGCTCCCTTCGGGTTTGAGGCATGGGCGGGGTAGGGACCTGGCGCGAAGCGGTCGCGCCGACCGTGGAGCGGGAGAGTGGGTCAGTCGGTCACGGGACGCGGCTTGACCAGCGAGGGACCCTCACCTGTGGCAGGCTCCGGCGTGATGGCGGGCCGGAAGGGGTCCAGGAACGGCAGCTCGGGCACGAGGTGCGTGTGAGCGCGGCAGACGGCGGCGGCGTCGGCCGGCGAGGTTTCCGGGGTGCGGATGCGGGACCAGCCGCCGGATGAGTCACCGGCCACCGCCACACCCGGACGGTCCGCCGGGATCGAGGTCGCGGCGAACACCGCATCCGGGGCGACGTCACCGAGACCCATTTCGGCGGTCTGCTTGTCGTTGACCCGGTGCACCACACGGCCCGTGAGCTGAGCCCGCAGAGCGGTTGCGCCACGGCCCAACTCGGAGCCGAAGCGCTGCCCGCACACCTCCAAGAAGATCCCGACCGCGCGGGCCATCTGCGCGAGGCGGACCATGTGCTGCACCATCCGGTCCCGGCGTTCCTCCTCCTTCTTGACGGTGGTCAGGAACAGTTCCGCGACCTCATCCACCAGCACCACCAACGGCACCGGCCGCACCTCGTCCGGCAGGTCCCACAGGTCCGAGACCCCGTGCGCGCTCAGCAGGTCGAAGCGGCGCTCCATCTCAGCCACGAGGGCGTCCAGGAGGGTGCTGGCCTGGTCGGGGGTGGTGGCGAGGGCGGACAGGCGGGGTGCGTAGGTGCGCTGTTCGACACCGCGTTTGCAGTCGATGCCGACCAGGCCCACCGGCAGCTTCGCCAGCCCGGCCACGAGGTTGCGCTGATACATGGACTTGCCCGACTGGTTCGCCCCCAGCGTCAGCGCGTGCGGCACCTGCCGGTAGTCACGCACGAACGGCGTGCCGTCCTCCCGCAGAGCGACCGGGACCACCATCGGACCCGACACCGAGCGGCGAGCGTGCGGCATCCGTACCCGGCGCAGCACGTCATAGCCCGTCATGCGCAGTTCCACGAAGCCCGGGCGAGGCGAGGTGACGTGCACGGAGTGGACACCCCAGGCGTGCCGAAGCCGCTCCGAGGCCGCCGTGACGTCCGCAGGTTCCAGGCCGGCGGGCAGACGCAGCGTGACCCGAAGCCCGGTTGACGTGCCCGTCACGCGGCGGACCTTCGGCGGGACCGGCTGCACCTCAGCGCGCCGGGCCACGTTGCGCACCAGGAACGACCGCAGCCGCGAGGGCGCCACCGTGAGCCCGCAGGCGTCCATGGTCGAGCCGTAGGTGAAGGTGAAGCGGCCCCACGTCACCGGCAGACCCACCAGCGTCCAGTACGCGCGCGGGGCGCGGACCTTCGCGTAGCCGATCCCACCCGCACCGGCGGCGACGCCGGACAGTTCGAGCAGCGTGGTCACGTCCGTCACGGGAATCAGGCCCCCGCCACGATCGAGACGGCGCGGAAGGAGATCCCGTGCCGCTTCTGCCCGTTGAACTCGTTCTCCCAGTCCCGCGCCTTGAGGCCGATCACCGAGACCGGAGTGCCCGGGGCGAGCCCCTCGGGGATGCCGGTCTCCGGAACGGTGACCTGGTAGAGGTTGCCCTCTCCCTCATCCGAGATCAGCAGACCCACCGTCGACAGACCCGCACCGGTCTCCCGGTCCACGGCCCGCTCCCCGGTCTGCTTGCTGACCAGCTTCGGCGCCGGCGCAGTCGCCACGAACACCACAGCGGTCGAAACGTCGATCTTGAAGGACGGCATGTAGTACTCCCTGAGTCGATGCGTTGACGCAGCCCAAAATGGGACCGCGCGATTCGCTGTCCTAGGACTGCGAGTGCGTTAGGAAGACTATGGCTCGCAGTCCTGGGACTGTCAACAGTCCTGGGACTGTGTTTGACTGGACCCATCGAGAGGAGACGCCCAATGGCGCCAAAGTGGCGGGTGCTGGCGGACAAGCTGGCTGAGGAGATCAGGCTGGGTGAGCAGGGCAAATACCCGCCTGGTGCACAGCTTCCGCAGATCAGGGAACTGGTCGAGGACGGCGAAGGCTCTAAGTCCACCGTCCACCAGGCATACAAGGCCCTTGAGGCAGAAGGCTTGGTCACGTCGTCACGAGGTCACGGCACGGTCGTACGGCAGCGAGTGCCGCTCAAGCGGCTCGGTGTTGCCCGATACGACAAGGCCAAGTGGCGTGACGGCGACGAGGTGGCGTTCATCGCGGACCGGGTGGCGTCAGGACGCAGCTACCGCCGGAACGAACAGACCCAAACGGTGAGTCGCATCGAAGCCCCGCCGCTCGTCGCGGCCGCACACGGTCTACCTGACGGCGCAGAGGTCTACGCGCGCGCTCGCGTCGTGAAGGAAGGCGACCAGCCGACCCACACGCTCACGAGTTACTACCGGCCGGAGCACGTCGAGGGCACACGGATCGTGGACCCGACCCCGGGGCCCGCCGGCCGTGGCGGTGGATTCAAGGTGCTGTACGACGCCGGGTACGAGATCGACCACATGAAGGAACAGATCTTCGCTCGTCCGGCGTCCTCCGACGAGGTGAAGCTCTTGCAGCTCCCTCCGGGTGAGCCTGTCGTAGAGCTGCACCGGACGACGTACACCGCCTCTGACACAGTGGTGGAGTTCGCCATTGGTGTGCACGCTGCTTCGCGCTTTGCCTGGGAGTACGACTTCGAGGTCCCGGACTCCGCGAAGCGCGAGAAGGGGCAGTAATGATCTCGACGCAGGCATGGGACGACGCACGACGCCTGTGGGACTACCACCAGATGGGCCACACCCTGAGGCCCTGCTCAGTCGCGCTCGGCTTGGGCAGCCATGACCTGGGCGTGGCGGACGCGGCGGTGGACCTCTACAAGCGCGGGTTGGCCCCATTGCTTGTGTTCACCGGAGCAACCAGCCCGACGACGCGTGAGCGCATGCCCCGCGGCGAGGCAGTCCACTACCGGGAACGGGCGCTGGAACTTGGCGTACCCAGCTCCGCCGTACTCGTCGAGTCCAGGGCGAGGAACACCGGCGAGAACATCCGGTTCTCCAAGGCCGTGCTGGAAGACGCCGGCGTGGCCGTCTCCTCCGTGCTTCTGATCAGCAAGCCGTACGAAGAGAGGCGCGCGTACGCCACCGCCCGGAAGCTGTGGCCCGAAGTCGAGATCATCAGCGCGTCCACCCCGATGACGTTCGGCGAGTACGTCGATTCCATCGGAGACGCCCGCCTGGTCATTGACATGCTCGTGGGCGCGCTACAGCGGCTACTGATCTACCCGGAGCAGGGCTTCATGATCAGCCAGACAGTGCCGGACAACGTGACGCAGGCCTACGACCGGCTGTGCCGCGAGGGCTTCACCAGTCGCCTGATCGATTCGGCAGGCGTGTAGTCCGACCGACCCACGACCAGGGTTGTTACAGGTTTCTCTACTTCATCAAGGCCCCCGGCTGCGCTCCGCTCCGCCGGGCGCGCTCCCGGCTCCGCGCCGGGCGCCGCTCCTGCCTCCGGCCCGCTCCGCCCGCGCTGCGCCGACGCGCGCCCACGATGGGGACGGGGCCGAGGCCATGAGGGCGAGAACCGCGAGACGCCACGGCAGGCTACCGACATGCCTCCGGCGGGGGCGCTCATGCGTCCGGGGTGGGATGGCCCGTCGTGCGGGTGCCGGCATCGTCGGGGCGTGCGTGGGTGGCTCCCATCCCGACCACCTTCGACCCAGGCAGAGCCGAGCAGACGAGGCCCAGGGCGTCAAGGTCGTTCGTACAGTGGCGCGCTCCACCTTGACGCCCTGAACCACGCCCGCTCCACGGTGTGTGGGTCGAAGGCGGACGGGATGGGAGCAGGGAGGGCTGAGGAGCGCGAAAACCTAACGGGTTGTCAGTGGCAGCCCTTAGCCTTCGGCCATGCGTAAAGGTGCGATCACGCGAGACGACGTCCTCAAAGCCATAGACGAGTACGACCACTTGGGCCGGGACAGGTTTCTGTCCAAGTACGGCTACAAGCCTGCGACTGGGTATCTGCTTCTGCACGAGGACCGTACGTACGACTCGAAGGCCATTGCCGGTGTGGCCCACAAGTTCCGTCATGGTCGAGCGCTGAGACCGGACGAGTTGAGTGGTGGCAGATCCCACGCCGCCAGATGGCTCGCCAAGGTCGGTTTCCTGATCCGCTCATCACGGAGTCCCGACTGGACGCGTGACGAGATCATCCTCGCGTGTGACTTGGCCATGGCTAACGGCTGGAAGCGATTGGAGTTTGACGACCCGCGTGTGGTTGAGCTATCCGATCTTCTGCAAACGATGCCAATCCACCCGGAAGAGCAGCGTAACGAACTTTTTAGGAATCCTAACGGCGTAGCTCGCAAAACGGTTGACATCACGTGTCGCCACCCGGACTACCCAGGCAAGCCGACCAACGGCAACGCGCTTGATGTCGAAGTGATGAACGCCTTCCTCTCCCGGCCAGCCGAGATGGCAGAGGTGGCCCGGCAGATTCGGAACGGTCTTACCTCAGGCGAGTTTCAGGCCCTGCTGCCGGAGGCTGAGGAGGATGACCAAGATTTCAGCGCCCCCGAGGGAAGATTGCTGATCCGCCGCCATAGAACGCGCGAACGTGACAAGGGCCTGCGCAAAAGAAAGATCGCTGCTGTATTGCGTCAAGGGCGCCGGCTCGCATGTGAGGCGTGCGGCTTCGACTTCGAGACAACGTACGGCCCGCGGGGCGCCGGCTACATCGAGTGCCATCACGTTGTGCCCTTGCACGAGGCTGGCGAAGGACGGACCAAGCTCAGTGATCTCGCTCTAATCTGTGCCAACTGCCACCGGATGATTCACCGCCGGGCACCGTGGCCCACACCTGCCGAACTGCGGAGCCTGATTCAGAGCACCGCAACGCAGGGAGCAGCGCTGATCCCTCCGCAATCGGCAGCAGCGCCGAGCAGAGCGGGCTTGGGACACTACTAACCGACGTGTCAAGGGGCCTGTGGTTCTGTGACACCAGCGCCTGACACCAACAGCCACGATCACCGCCGGTCGGCAGTGAACGCAGAGGTACGCCCTACCTGGGCAGCGCGAGTACCGACCGGCGCCGGATCGGTCGTATGATCGACCTGATAAGGATGAGGCCACAGGTTCAAATCCTGTTAGCCCCACCAGCGCGGAAAACCCCCCAACCGGCAGCGGTTGGGGGGTTTCGCACATCCAAAACCGGTGCCGATCGGGGGGATCGGGTATGTCCTGGCCTGCGGCCGTGCCCACCACACGCGTGGCGGTCGCCCTGCACCACGTCCACGAGGGCAGCCTCGCCGTCGCCCAGGCGTTCGCGTGACCGGCGGACCGCACGTCCGCCCCCTCACGGAGGCCGACCTGCCCGGCGCGGCGAAGGCACTGGTGGAGGTCCACGCCACCGACGGATACCCCGTCGAGGGGGTGGCGGATCCCGAGGCGTGGATCAGTTCGCCGGCCGTCCTGACGGCCTGGGTCGCCGTGGAGGACGAACGCGTCGTCGGGCACATAGCGATCATGCGGCCGCGCGGGGAGGACGCCGTGGCTCTCTGGCGGGAGCAGAACGGCGTGGCGGGCGGGAGCGGCGAGCGCATGGGCGTGCTGGCCCGCCTGTTCGTCGTGCGGGAGGCGCGGAGGCATGCCACGGGCGAAACGCTGATGTGGACGGCCATGGCCTACGCGCAAGACCGCTCACTGCGCCTCGTCCTCGACGTGATGACCAAGGACACCGCCGCCATCCGCCTGTACGAGCGTCTTGGCTGGACGAACATCGGCGAGGCGACGCACCGCTACGGCGACGGGCAGGAGACCCCCGCGATCTGCTACGTCTGGCCGGCCGCCGGGGGCACGTACGTCATGCGCGGGGCGGCCGAGGATCGGTGAGGCTGTCGCCGACCGGAAGCGCGCGCCGGCGTTCGGCGAAGTCCTCCCGGGGCGGGGCGGCGCGCAGGGAGAAGCCCGGGTCTCGGAGCCTGTCATGGCCACCGCCTCCCGGGCCGCCGGCGCCCACCGTGCCGCGCGGCCGCCGCTGCGATTACCACATGGGCGAACACCCAGGTGAATCCTGGCACCCGGGTCGGAAGGATGCGGATCTGAGTGATGAGTCCCATCGGTCCCTTTGTCCTCCTGCCTGTCCTTCCGGTCTCCCGCGGAACTTCCGGCGGCCTAGTCGTTGTCCGTGCCGGGTGCCACGGCTTCGTCCATCTATGCGCTTATAGGAATATTGATCGCATTTAGCAGTTTTTTGCTTCCCCTTCCTCGCCTGCCGAGAGAGGCCGTGGCGGGTGCCGGATGGGGGTCGTGCGAGGCTCCCCGGCAGGTCACCGATCGGTATCGGCCGGTGTGTATAGTCGGCGAACAGAAGGTCCCCTACGTCAACGAAAGACGAGGTCGCGCGGTGAAGAAGCTTCTCCTGGTCGCACTGGCCGCCATCGGCGGGTTCCTCGTGTACCGCCAGATCCAGGCGGATCGCGCCGAGCAGGATCTGTGGACGGAGGCGACCGACCCCGTTCCGTCGTCCGGATCCGACGCCTGAGGCGCGCAGCTCCGCAGACAGTCCTGAAGAAGCGAGCCCCGGCCGCCAGAACGCGACCGGGGCTTCGTGCTGTCCCAAGCCGCTGACAGACCGGGGGACTGCGGGGCAGGATGAACCGGCGGGCCCGGGCGGGCCCGCCGGCTGAGACAGGGCGCAAGGCGGCGGCAGGGGGAGCGTGTGGCGCGTCAGCAGGTCCGTTCGGCCCGTCCGAGGCGGCGCGCCGCCACGGGGCTGGGCGCCCTCGCATCGCTCGGCGCGGTGACGATGGCGGCGACGGCGGCGACAGCGGCGACAGCGGTACTGCCGCCGCAGGACGCCGCCGCGGCCGGGCGGGACAGCGCGTCCGCCGGGTACGCCTTCGATCCCGAGGCCGTACGCGTCAAGGGTGCCGCGACCACCGCATCCGCGCCCGCACTGTCCGTCGGCACCACCTACCGCGACGCGATCGGCCCCGGCGCCAAGCTCGTCTACCGGGTCGACCTGGATGTGCGGACCAGCGCATATGTCTCGGCGGTCGCCGTGCCGGCCCGCGGGGCGAAGGTCGCGTACGGCGACAAGATCGAGGTCGCTCTTCAGGACGCCAACGGCCGGGAGTGCAGCTCCAACGACTCCGAGTTCGGGGTGTCGACGGACTTCGCCAGGCCGCTCGCGGCCTACGCGTACCGCACCGCAGGCACGGCCGGCTCGACGTGCGCGGGGGCCGGGACGTACTACGTCGTCGTGCGGCGCACGAGCGACCCGGCGTCCTCGCCAGGCCCGTGGGACCTGGAGTTGCGGCGCTCGGCGGAGCCCGGTCTGGCGAAAGCCGGGCCCACGCGGGCGCCGGAGGACTGGCCGAGCGCCTCCCCCGCGCCGCCCGCCGACGACCCGCGCCCGGTCGAAGGGGGCGCGGGCTTCTGGGACGCGGCCAGGCTGCGGGGCAGCGGGGTGTGGTCGACGCGGATCAGCCCGGGCCAGACCCTCTTCTTCCGCGTGCCGGTGGACTGGGGGCAGCAGCTCTTCGGCGGCGTGGATCTGGCGAGTGCGCCGGAGCCGCCCCCCGGTTCGTCCCAGGGCTCCGGTGGCCGGTCGCTCGGGCTGGTGAACGGGGCGGTCGCGATGTCCCTGTTCAATCCGGCGCTCGGGTTCGTGGAGAGCGCGAACGCGCCGCTCTACGACGGGCGGCAGAAGACGACGTCGTTCGACCCGCTGCCGCCCGTCGCGTACCGCAACCGCTTCTCCTACCGGTCCGGCGTACGGGACATGCGCTTCGCGGGCTGGTACTACGTGCGCGTCAGCCTGAACCCGAAGCTCGCCGCGGTGTACGGGAAGGGCTCGTACGGGATCACCCTGCGGCTCACGGTCACCGGGAAGGCGGCGTCCGCGCCGGCGTACGCGGGGCCGCCAGGACCGTTCACGGTCGCCGGCGACCACTCACTGACCGGCGGCGCTGGGTCGGCGGCCGGGCGGGCCGGTGGCGCGGGGACGATGCGGGCGGTCGGGTACGCGGGCGTCGGCACGGGCACGGCGCTGGTGCTGGGCCTCGCTGCCTGGACGGTGGCGGCGCGGCGGCGCGCGGTCAGGACCGGCTGAGCGCCCAGAACCCCACGGCGAAGCAGACGAGCGCGAGCAGCAGCACGGGCACGGCGACCTTCGCCGTCGGCCCCGGGCGCGGTGCGGCCGCGTGCGCGTGCGCGGCCGCGGCCACGCGGCCGGGTGCGCGCGTCGGGGCGCGTCCAGGCGCGCTGCGCGTCGGGGTGAACGGGTCCGCGCCGAGCGGGTCGCCGGGTGGCGGCGGCCCGGGGGGCGCGGGTGGGCCACCATCGGCCGGCCGGTGGCCGGGCCGCGGTGGCGCGAGCGGGAAGCCGCCGGTGTCGCTCGGCGCCACCGCGTCGGGCGCCGCGGGCGCTGCGGCAGGCGGCACCTGCGCCGGCGGGTACGCGGGCGCTGCGGCAGGCGGCGGGGGCGCGCCGGGTGCGTGCGGCGCGGGCGTGGACGCCTCGGCGCCGGGCCGTTCGCGGGCAGAGCCCTCGGTTGCCGAGCCTGGACCGTGTCCCGGCGCGGGGACGGACGGACTCCCGGTAGGCCGCCTCGGGTCGGCGGGCGCCCGGAACGCGGACGCCGGTGCGGGCCTTGGGCCCGCACCGTGATCCGAGCCCGATACGGGGCCTGGGCCTGCGGTCGGACGCGGTACGGATGCCGGTGCCGGTACCGAGCCCGGGCCCGCTGCGGGCCCTGGATCCGGTGCCTGACCCGAGCCGGAAGCCCGGCCCGGCGCCACGCGCCGCCCTCGCGGCCCGTCCGCGTCGAAGCCGGCCGGCAGCGGGCCTATCTGGTCGAACACCTCGACCGGCTCGGCGGCCGCGGCAGAATCGCCGTCGCGGCCCTCCGGCGCCGCTGCCGGCAGCAGTTCGACGGCGGCGGCGAGCGCCTTCCGCGCGCCCGTCGCCGTGCGGAAGCGTGCGTGCGGGTCGGGCTGGAGCAGCGCGGCGAGCACGTCCCACAGCGGTTCCGGCACGCCTTGCGGGGCGCCGGGCGTGCCGTGCTCCGCGAAGTACT
The DNA here is from genome assembly GCF_000721265.1 of Streptomyces sp. NRRL F-5126. GTDB lineage: Bacteria > Actinomycetota > Actinomycetes > Streptomycetales > Streptomycetaceae > Streptomyces. Next base: position 180,554 of record NZ_JOFZ01000008.1, read on the forward strand.
CGACGAGTGCCTTCGCGTCCGGCTTGTGCCCCTCCAGCAGGTAGAGCGCGACGAGGCCCGCGGCGAACAGGTCGGCGGGGAAGTCGGGTTCGGCGCCGAGGAGCTGCTCGGGCGCGAAGTAGCCCGGTGTCCCCACCACGCGGTCGGCCTCCGTCAGGCGCGGCTCGCCCTTGCGCATGGAGATGCCGAAGTCCGAGACCCGCAGGTGGGGCCGGGCGGTGCCGGTCGCTTCGAGCAGCAGGTTCGCCGGCTTGATGTCGCGGTGGACGATGCCCTCCGCGTGCACGGCCGCCAGGCCGGCGAGCAGCTGGTCGAGCAGCACGCACACGTACCGCGGCGGCAGCGGCCCGTAGTCACCGATGAGGTGGGCGAGCGAGCCGCCCGCGACGAGGTCCATCGTGAAAAGGACCTTGTCGTCGTCCGCCGCCCACGACACGGGCGCGAGCACGTGCGGATGGTCGATGCGCACGGCCTGCTCGCGCACGAACCGCAGCAGCGTGTGCGCGTCGCTCTGCTGGAGGACCTTGGCCGCCACGTAACGGCGCCGCCGGTGGTCCCACGCCCGCCAGACGGCTCCGATGCCGCCGCGCCCGATCGGGTCGACGAGCTCGTACCGTCCCGCGAACACCTCGCCCATGCCGCACGCCCCCTCAGGCCGCCTCGGCCCCTCGGCCGGCCAGGCCGGACCGGTCCCGTCGTCCTGTCGTCAGCTCTGGTGCGCCTCGTAGTGCGCGACGGCGTCGGCGGTGCGGCCCGCGCCGTACACCCGGAGGAACTCGGCGAGTTCCGGCTGGGACGGGGCCAGCGAGTTCGCGGCGTCGATGATGTCGCCCGCGGCGGCGACGGACCGCAGCAGCGACTGGATCTCCCGCACCACGCGCCGCACGGTCGGCGCTCCCGTCCCGTTCGTGGACTGGCTCGTCGTCAGCATCGAGCCGCCCTGCGCCTTCTTGATCTCCTCCATGCGGGCGGTCGCCTCCGCGGCGCTCACGCTGCCGTCGGCGACCTGGCCCGCGAGGTTCTGGAGCGACTGGACGCGCTGCACGACCGCGGGGTTGCCGATCTTGGCCCGCTGCCCGCTCATGAGCTGGGAGAGCATCGGGGCCGAGAGGCCGAGTACGTGCGCGAGACGTGCCTGGTTGAGCCCCAGGTCGTCGATGAGCCGGCGGAAGAGCGCCCCCAGCGGCTCGCCGTACCAGCTCCTCTGCAACTCTCTGGCCCGGGCCGTCGTTTCCTGCTGTGTGGCGTCCATCGCGTCTCCCCATCGCTTCCCCAAGCGGCGGCCGCGGCTTCACTGCCGCGAACCTCCTGGGCATCCTACGGAGCGTGGTCGGCCACGGGGAGCCCCTGACCTTTTGCGGGATCCGCCGCCGGCACCCGGTACGCTGTTCACGGACACGGGGCCTTAGCTCAGTTGGTAGAGCGCTGTCTTTGCATGGCAGATGTCAGGGGTTCGACTCCCCTAGGCTCCACGAGGGCTTCACGCCCGAAATGCCCCCTGGACCGCGGAACGCGCGTCCAGGGGGCATTCTCCGTGCGCGTACGCCGCGCCTACCGCTGTGCGTCCGCGTCCGAGGACTTGATGGCGACGACTCCGTAGCAGTGCACGTGGTCGTCCGGGTCCGCGGACGCCGTGGCCGGGTCCTGGCGCCAGCGGTGGACCTCGACGAGGCCGGGCTCCACGGGGTCGTGGCCGTCGAGCAGCGCCTCGATGGCCGCGCGGCCGCGGATCTGCGTGCCGATGCCCTGCTGCCGGTATATGTCCTCGACCGCGCGCCAGGCCGCGGGGGCGAAGTCGTCGGTGCCGTGGCTGAGGATGAGGCAGCTGCCGGGGACGAGGGGCGCCATCAGCGCGCGGACGAGGGAGCGCGGGTCCTCCTCGTCCGTGATGAAGTGCAGGACGGAGCAGAGGATCAGCCCGACGGGCCGCGTGAGGTCCAGCGTCCGCCTGGCCTCCTTGAGGATGGCGTCAGGGGAGCGCAGGTCGGCCTGGATGTAGTCGGTGCGGCCCGCGGTACCGCTGCTCAGGAGTGCTTCCGACTGCCTGAGGACGACGAGGTCGTTGTCGACGTACACGACCGCGGCCCCGGGATGCACGGCCTGGGCGACCTGGTGGGTGTGCGGTTCGTTGGGGACGCCGGCGCCCACGTCGAGGAACTGGTCGACGCCCAGCTCGCCGGCCGCCGCGCGCACCGCCCTCGTGTGGAAGGCGCGGGCCGAGGTCGCGATCCGCTTGGTGTCTCCGAGCAGCGCGGCCACCTCGCCCGCGACGTCGCGGTCCACTCCGTACCCGCTCTTGCCGCCCTGGTACGTGTCGTACAGGCGTGCGGAGCTGGCGTGCGACGTGTCGACCTGCTGACGGGGGCTGCACCAGGACTCGTCCATGAACTCTCCGATCTCCCGCGGAGATTCGGACTCTACCCACGACGTGCACGGCGCATCCGCGCCGGGGCGCGAGGCGTCCCGGGGCTCACGGGCCGGACGCGCCCGCCGTGCGTCGCCGGGGTCGTTCGAGTTGCGCGGGGCGCCGATGCGTGCGCCGGGGTGCCGGGCGGTCCGTCCGGGCATCAAATCGACTGAGGAGAGAGTGAGTTGATGGGGCTCCGCGCATGTCCGGAGGCGGGCGGGGAGGGGGCTCAGCCAGCAGGGTTTTACGTTTTTCGCATCTCCAGATCGGCTGAACGGGTGGTGTTCATCCGAAGAACTGCGCGTATGACGGCGTATCTCCACCGCTTTCGCCTGCGCGTCCACATGATGAGGACTGTACTCAAATCGCGCAACTCGGGACGAACCGGTTGTGTGATCCGATTCTCATCCGAAAGCGAGGAGTCATGGCCGTCGTCAAGGTCAGGAACCTCTGGACCGCGTTCATCACCGCGTTCTTCGCCGTACTCGCCACGCTTGGCCTCACCACCCCCGCCGCTGCCGCCCGCGCCGCCGTCGCGCAGCCGGCCGACCAGCCCGCCGACCGCGGTGCCGAGACCGCCGTCCCCGCGCCTGCCGCGCCGGTGCCCGCCCCACGGGTGGATCCGGGCGGGACGGCGGCGGCCCCTGCCGCCGGCAACCGGCGCAGGACAGCGGAGCCCGCGCCCGCCGCGCTCGAACCCCGCGCACCGCGTGACCGCTCGCTGCCGCCCACCATCAAGCAGCGCATCACCGCGGAGGCCCACGGCTCGTCGCCCTCCGTCCGCAGGATCCCCGCTCAGCTTCCGCTGCAGGACGACGCTTCCGATTCTGATGCCTCTGGCTCTGACGCCTCTGGTTCTGGTGCTTCCGGCCTTGGTGCTTCTGGCCGTGGTGCTTCTGATCTGGCCGACGCCGCGCTCGCGGGGGCAGCGTGAGGCGCCGGGTCCCTCGCGGGAAGCCCGGCGCCTCGGGAAGCTCCGTGTGCGCGTCCGGCCGTCAGGAAGACTTCCTCTTCTTTTCCTGCTGGTCCGCCTCCGGGTCCGCCAGGGTCGCACCACCGTCCGCGCTGTCCGCGCCGGAGGAGCCGTCCACCGACGTCAGGTTGGGCCGGTCGGAGACCTCGGTCGGGGCAGGCGGCTCCACCAGCCAGTCGGGGTTGGCCTGCTTGTCCCACCACTTCCACGCGGCGAAGGCGCCACCGGCCACCACGCCGGCGATCGCGAGCCCCTTGAAGACACGGCCCGCCACGACCCGTCGCCTGTGCTTGCGCACCAGCTTCTGGATCTCGGAGACGGAGACCTGCCCGCGCAGCGCGGCGAACGCCGCGGCCGAACGAGCGGCGGCCTCCTCGGCCATCGGCCCCGCGGCCGCCCTGGCCTGCTCCACCCGCGGTGCCGTGTACTCGGCGGCCTGCCGAGCAGCCGACCGCGTACGGGCGGCAGCCTTCTGCGCGGCGAGATCGACCTTCGGGGGCACGTGCGGTGCCAGGAGCGCGTCGTACTGATCGCGCGCCTGCTGCGCGGCCTTCGACATCGTCGGCGCGAGCCGTACGCGTGCCTCGCGTGCGTACTGCGCGGCCTGGTCCTTCGCCGTGCCGGCGTACGGAGCCACCGCTTCCGCGGCGTGCTGCACGCTCTCCCTCGCTGAATCGGTAGCGGCGCGCACGCTGTCCATGCGGGTCACAGGATCATCCTCCTCGGTGGCGTTCGATATGTCGCCTGTCCACCCTTTTCGAAATCATGCCCTTCGCGCTCCGCGTCGGCATGCGTTACAGGCATCCGTGTCACGATTCCGTCGTCTGCGTCCTTCGTCCGCGTCGTCCACCTGGCCGTGCCAGGCCTCCGGACGCTCTTGACCGGTACCCCCGTCGAAGCCTTGAATGCGCTCCGGGGCGCTCTCGCATGCCCGCACGCCCATCGGGGCGGCCTTCCGTGCGAGGATCGGAAGGACAAAACAGTCTTACGGAAGGCACATCGTGGCCGAGCAGCTTTACGCCACTCTGAAGACCAATCACGGCGACATCGAGATCCGGCTGTTCCCGGACCACGCGCCGAAGACGGTCAAGAACTTCGTCGACCTCGCCACGGGCGGTCGCGAGTGGACGCACCCCGCGACCGGTCAGAAGACGACCGAGCCGCTCTACAACGGCACCATCTTCCACCGTGTGATCAGCGGCTTCATGATCCAGGGCGGAGACCCGCTGGGCAACGGCACCGGCGGCCCCGGGTACGAGTTCGGCGACGAGTTCCACCCCGACCTGTCGTTCGACCGCCCCTACCTGCTGGCGATGGCCAACGCGGGCCCGGGCACCAACGGCTCACAGTTCTTCATCACCGCCGTCCCCACGGGTCACCTCAACCGCAGGCACACCATCTTCGGTGAGGTCAGCACCGAGGCCGGCCAGAAGGTCGTCGACTCGATCATCAGCTCGCAGACCAACCCGCGCACGGACCGTCCCCTCCAGGACGTCGTGATCGAGTCGGTCTCCGTCGAGAAGCGCTGAGCCCCTCCGAGGGGCGTTGTGGCCCCTGGACCCTTCCGGGAACCTTCGGCCCCGCCCGTCCGTGTAGTGGAGACAGCCCGACGAGTGGCTGCCCGGCGCGGGCCGGGACGGGCGGGGCGCGCGCCGGCCGAACCGTGAACGGCGGTGCCACCCGGACGTGAACGCCGCGCAGAGGTGAAGAGGACCGTGGGAGCGATGGACGAGGCAGAGCGGGCGGCGGCCGCGGGCAGCGGTCTGCCGGGCTGCTACCGGCACCCGGATCGGGGCACGGGCGTGAGGTGCACCCGGTGCGAGCGCCCCATCTGCCCCGCGTGCATGGTCAGCGCCTCCGTGGGCTTCCAGTGCCCCGACTGCGTCCGCGGCGCGGCCCCCGCCGCCCCGTCGGCCGGCCGCCCGGCGGCCTCGGCCGTCCCCGCCGGAGCAGCGGCCAGGATCGGCGGTGCGGTACGCGGCGGACGGGGCGACACCACGCCGCGGACGGTGGGCGGCGCGCCCGTGCGCCAGGGCCAGAACCCGCGGCTGGTCACGCAGATCCTCATCGGGATCAACATCGCGGTGTTCATCGCCGCCCGGCTGCACGGCGTCTCCCTGGCCAATGACCTGGAGCTGTCGGGCTTCGGAGTCGCGAACGGCCAGTGGTACCGGCTGTTCACGTCGATCTTCGACCACTACCAGTTCTGGCACATCGGCTTCAACATGCTGAGCCTGTGGTGGATCGGCGCGCCTCTCGAAGCCGCGCTCGGCCGGCTGCGCTACACGGCGCTGTATCTGATCTCGGGCATCGCGGGCAGCGCGCTCACGTATCTGATCGCGTCGCCCTTCCTGCCCTCGCTGGGCGCTTCCGGTGCGATCTTCGGACTGTTCGGAGCGATGGTCGTGCTGGTGCGCAGGCTCCGCTACGACATGAGGCCGGTGATCGCGCTCCTGGCGATCAACCTCTTCATCACGTTCTTCTGGGCGGGCATCGCCTGGCAGGCACACATCGGCGGCCTGGTCGCGGGCGCGCTGATGGCGATCGGCCTGGTCCATGCGCCGCGCGAGTACCGGACGCTGGTGCAGACGGCGAGCTGCGTGGGAGTCCTCGCCGTCTCGGTCGTCCTGATCCTGGTCAGAACGTCGATGCTCACCTGAGGTGGGGCTCTGCCCACAGCGTTGTCCACAGAACGTGCCGAATCCTGTGCTTGCGGTGCCGGGACGGTGCCCGCGCTGCGGCGAGACCGTGCCCGGCAGGGTGACGATACGGCGCTGACCTGCGGTGACACGGTCCCCGGCGCCCGGTTTGACGCGAGGGGAGCCGGTCCGCGGCCGTGGCCGCGGTCATACCGGCGTCAACCTCCCGCGAAGTTATCCACAGATCTTCAGACCTTTTCCCCTGCTGTGGAAATGCCTGTGGATAACTCCCTGGACCGGCGTTACTTCCACTGGGTGGAGAAACCGAACCCCGCCGCGATGAAGACGAAGCCGACGGCGACGTTCCAGTTGCCGAAGGCCTTCACCGGCAGGTCTCCGCCCGTCACGTAATAGACGAGGATCCATGCCAGACCGAGCAGGAACATCGCCAGCATGACCGGCGCCACCCAGTTGCGATTGGACAGCCTGATGTCCGTCGCACTCCTGGAGGTCGGAGGCGGCGTGAAATCCGCCTTCTTGCGGATCCGGGACTTCGGCACGAGGAACTCTCCTGTCGATGTGCTGCGTGACCGCGCAGGGGACTGAACGGCCGGCGCCCGTGGACACCGGGGGGACGCGCGACCCGGCCGGGCGCTCCGTTAGCGTAGTGCTTCCGTGCCGCCCGAGGAGATAAGGGTACGTTGAGCAATTACGAACCCGGCCCCCGCGCCCCCGGCGATCGCGGCCCGCACCCCGCGCGCACGCGCCGGCCGCGGCCCGTGAGACTGCTCACGCTCGCCGTGTTCGCGCTGGCAGGCCTGATCTTCGTGGCCAGTTCCAACGCGGCCAAGGGTACGGACATCCGCACGGACGCGTCCCTGCTCAAACTCTCCGACCTCATCCAGGAGCGCAGCGGCAACAACGCGGACCTCGACAGGTCGGCCGCCGCCGTACGCCGTGACGTCGACGCGCTCGCGAAGCGCGACGACGGCGCCGGCGCCGCCGAGGACAAGCGGCTGCGCGCGCTGGAGGACCGCGCCGGCACGCGCCCGCTGTCCGGTGACGCCGTCACCGTCACCCTGGACGACGCCCCGCCGGACGCGACCGCGGCCCCCGGCTACCCGCAGCCCCAGCCGAACGACCTCGTGATCCACCAGCAGGACCTGCAAGCCGTCGTCAACGCGCTGTGGCACGGCGGCGCACGCGGCATCCGCGTCATGGACCAGCGGCTCATCGCCACGAGCGCGGTGCGCTGCGTCGGCAACACCCTGATCCTCCAGGGGCGCGTCTACTCGCCGCCGTACCGGATCACCGCGGTGGGAGACCCGGCGAAGCTGCGCAAGGCGATCGACGCCACTCCGTCCATCCAGAACTACCTGCTGTACGTACAGGCGTACGGCCTCGGCTGGGACGTCCACGACGACGGGCGCACCACCCTGCCCGGCTACACGGGCACGACCGGCCTGCACTACGCGCGGCCCAAGCACTGACGAGGCTGTGCGCGGACTGTGAGCCGCCCGTAGGGCCGCCCGCAGAGCCGTCCGAACACGGGCGCGAAGCCGTCCGGGCCACTGTGACGAAGCACAAACGCGATCACCCCCGGCAGCTCAGCCATGCACCGCGCACGGGCCGCCGCCGCCGATTAGTCTGGGGTGCGAGTGGAGCACGGGCGCAACTGCCCGGGACGGCAGGGACCGAAGGGGCGGCGAGCACGGCATGTACGGCTGGTTCTGGCGGCATCTGCCCGGCAACACGTGGGCGCGTGCGGCCATTTCGATCGTCCTCGCCCTGATCGTCGTGTATCTGCTCTTCCAGTACGTCTTCCCGTGGGCTGAGCCGCTGTTGCCCTTCAACGACGTGACCGTCGACGGCGGATCCGGAGGTGCGGCGGGATGAGCGCGCGCGTTCTCGTCGTCGACAACTACGACAGCTTCGTCTTCAACCTCGTGCAGTACCTGTACCAACTGGGCGCCGAGTGCGAGGTCCTGCGCAACGACGAGGTCACGACGGCCCACGCACTCGGCCGCGCCGAGGGCGGGGAGGCCGGCTTCGACGGCGTCCTGCTCTCCCCCGGGCCCGGCACGCCGGAACAGGCGGGCGTCTGCGTCGAGATGGTGCGGCACTGCGCGGCCACCGACCTGCCGCTGTTCGGCGTCTGCCTCGGCATGCAGTCGATCGCCGTCGCGTACGGCGGAGTCGTCGACAGGGCGCCCGAGCTGCTGCACGGCAAGACGTCGCTGGTGCTCCACGAGGGTGCGGGCGTCTTCACGGGGCTGCCCTCGCCGTTCACCGCGACGCGCTACCACTCGCTCGCGGCCGAGCCGGCGACGATCCCCCGGGACCTTGAGGTCACCGCCCGCACGCCCGACGGCATCGTCATGGGGCTGCGCCACCGCGAACGGCCCGTCGAGGGCGTGCAGTTCCACCCGGAGTCGGTGCTCACGGAACACGGCCACCTGATGCTGGCCAACTGGCTCACCCGGTGCGGCGACGCCGGCGCGGTGGCGCGGTCGGCCGGTCTCGCGCCGGTGGTGGGGAAGGCAGCCGTCGCGTGACCGCGCTCCGGCCCGAGCACGAGAGCGCGGGGGGCGCCGAGGGCGCCCGGGGTCCCGGGAGCGCCGAGGACGCGTTCGAGGCGGCGGTGGGCGCCCTCGCCGACCCGCTGACGGACCCGCTCCCGGAGGAGGCACGCGCCGCCCGCACGCCCCCGGCCCCCGGGCCGGCGGCCCAGGCGCCCGGCCAGGACGGCCCGGCCCCCGGTCCGCGAGCGGCGGGGCACGGAGCGCCGGCCGGCGAGGCCGGGCCGATACCGCCCGCCCGGCCCGGAACGCCCGGCGGGGCGGCGCCCGATGTGGCGCCCTCGGCGGGGCCCGCGACGCGCCCGGTGGGCAAGCACGCGCGCCAGGCGCCCGCGCCGGCCGCGGGGCCCGCGGGGGCGCCTCCCGTGGCCGCGGCAGGGCCCGTGCCCGCACGGCACGCGGGCAGGCCCCAGAGCCCGCAGGAGCCGCCGGTACAGCCACCCGGCCCCCAGCCGTGGGGCGAGGCGCCGACGGCCTTCCTGCCCAGGACTCCCCGGCCGCCGGAGCCGACGACGCCCCACCCGGCGCCGCAGCCCGCGCCGCGGCCGCCGGTGGACACCGCGTCGCCGCCTCAGCCCCGGCCCCAGGGACCTCGGCAAGCGCCCGGCGACAGTCGCCCGCTCGCGGGGCCGGCAGACCCGGCCACCGCAGCCTCGCCCAGGACGACCGAGGGTGCGCCTGCTCCTCAGGCGTCGCAGGACGAGGCGGCCACCGCCTACCTGCCGAAGACGCCCCCCGCGCCGCCCGCGCCCTCGGACACCGGGCAGGCACCGCCGGCGGCGCAGCTCCCTACCGACCAGGAGACCGTCGGGCTGCGCACCAGCGACGTACGGCGGGCCGTGGCCGCCGACGAGACGGCCACGTCCTCCGCCGCCGCGCCCGTCGCCGGAGGCCGGGCCGAGCGGCGCAGAGCCGCGGCGGCCAGGTCCGGCGGACGCGGCGGCAAGCGTCCCCCGCAGCCCGCGCCCGGCGCGGCGAATGCGGCGAACGCGGCCGACGCGGCGGCGCGGCCGCCAGGACGCCCCCTCACGCGCATAGAGGCGCGGCAGGCCGCCCGTGCGCTCAAGGACAGCCCCGGCGTCGTCATCAGCCGGGCCGTGGGTGAGCTGTTCATCAGCTTCGGCGTGCTGATGCTGCTGTTCGTGACCTACCAACTGTGGTGGACCAACGTCCGCGCCGACAACTACTCCAGCAACGAGGCGAGCAAGATCCAGAACACCTGGAAGGACCACAAGGGCCCCGCGGCCGGCGCCTTCGAGCCCGGCCAGGGGTTCGCGATCATCCACATTCCGAAGCTGGACGTGGTCGCGCCCATCGCGCAGGGCGTCAGCAAGGCGAAGGTGCTCGACCACGGGATGGTGGGGCACTACTCGGAGGGCTCGCTCAAGTCGGCCATGCCCGAGGACAAGACGGGCAACTTCGCCCTCGCGGGTCACCGCAACACGCACGGCGAGCCGTTCCGCTACATCAACAAGCTGAAGCCCGGGGACGAGGTCGTCGTCGAGACGCAGGACGAGTACTACACGTACCGGATGACGCGGACACTCCCGCAGACCTCGCCCGCCAACGTGAGCGTGATCTCGCCGATCCCGCAGGGCTCAGGGTTCACCAAGCCGGGCCGGTACATCACGCTGACGACGTGCACACCGGAGTTCACGAGCACCTACCGGCTGATCGTCTGGGGCAAGATGGTCAGCGAACAGCCGCGCAGCCAGGGGCTTCCCGCGGCTCTGCAGAAAAGCTGACCGCGCGGCGGATCGAAGCACACGCGGCGGGAACGACGGGAACGGGGCGAGGAACAGGGGTGGCAGCCACGACCGAGCAGGAGGGTCTCGACCGGACGGCCGGGCGGCGCCCGAGACCGAAACGCGGGCCGGTCGCCGGCACGTTCGCCGTCATCGGTGAACTGCTCATCACGGCAGGCCTGGTGCTGGGCCTGTTCGTCGTCTACTCGCTGTGGTGGACGAACGTGACAGCCGACAGGGAGGCACACAAGCAGGCCGACCAGGTGCGCAAGCACTGGGCACAGGCCCCGCCCGCCGGCCAGGACGGCAAGGCGCCGTCGTTCGACACGAAGGACGGCATCGGCTTCCTGCACGTGCCGTCGATGAAGAACGGCGAGGTCCTCATCAAGAAGGGCACCGGCGTCCCCGTACTCAACCAGGGCGTCGCGGGCTACTACACGAAGCCGATCAAGTCGGCGCTGCCGTGGGACAAGACGGGCAACGTCACGCTGGCCGCGCACCGCGACGGGCACGGCGCCAAGTTCCACAACATCCACAAGGTCAAGGTCGGCGACCCGATCGTGGTGGAGACGCGGGACGTCTGGTACGTCTACAAGGTCTACAAGATCCTTCCGTCCACGTCGAAGTACAACGTCAACGTGATCAAGCAGATCCCCAAGGAGTCCGGCAAGACCAAGCCGGGCCGCTACCTGACGCTGACGACGTGCACGCCGATGTACACCTCGGACTACCGCTACATCGTCTGGTCGCAGCTGGTGCGCACGCAGAAGGTCGACAAGAACCGCACGCCGCCGCCCGAGCTGCGCTGAACGACGAAGCTCCCGCACCCGATCTTGCGTGGGTGCGGGAGCTTCTCTCTGCCCGCGCGTGCTCGTGCCGCCGTCAGTGCCCTGGCCACCAGCTGCTGAGGCCGCCGTTGCCGCCGTTCTTCCCGCCGTTGCCGCCACCGGCCGGCGGGCCGACCGTGGTCAGCGTGACGACGCTGCCCTGGTCGACCATGGTGCCGGCACCCGGGTTGATGCTTGCGACGTACGAGTTGTTCGGGTCGTTCGGGCTGCCGTCCGCCACCTGCGGGGTGAGGCCCGCGCCCTTGATGGCGTTCTCCGCGTCGGCCAGCTTCGTTCCCGCGGCGATGTTCGGCACCGCGACCTGCGCCTGCGCCGGGCCCTTGGAGACCTGGAGCTTGACGTGGCTGCCCTTGGCCGCCTTCTCGTTGCCCTTGGGGTTCTGGTCGACGACCGTGTTCGCGGGCTGGTCGGAGTCGACGTCCTGGCGGTCGACGACGAAGCCGAGCTTCTGGAGCTGGTCACGGGCGGCGTCGAACTGCTGGCCGTTGACCGGCGGCACGGTCACCTGCGCCGCCTTCGCGACCTTCAGAGTGATCGTCGCGCCCTTCTGGGCCTTCGAGCCGCCCGCCGGGTCCTGGCCCGTGACCGTGCCCTCGGTCTGGTCGGACTCGACCGTCTTCACGTCGACCTTGAAGCCCTTGGACTCGAGGTCCTGCGTGGCCGCGTCCTGGTCCTGGCCCGTCTCGTCCGGCACGTCGATCTTGGCCGCGCCCGCCGAGACGACGACGCTGACCGTGCCGCCGACGTCCATCTGCCCGTTCGCCGGGTTCTGGCTGCAGATGGAGCCCTTCGGCTGGTCGCAGTGGCCGGTGCCGGACTGGGAGACCTTGACGTCGGCGTTCGACGCGAGCGTCCTCGCCTGCGCCATCGTGTGCCCGACGAGCGACGGCACAGCGGTCTGCTGGTCGCTCGAATTGCCGCTGAACAGCGACTTGCCGATCAGGATGGCGCCGACCAGCACGCAGATCGCCGCGATCACTATCAGGATCGTGCCGGTGTTGGACTTCTTCTGCTGGCGCCGCCTGCCGCCGCCGGCCCGCTGCTCGTCGTAGCCGCCGAACCCGCCGTCGTCGGGGTTCATCGGCGGCAGCATCGACGTCTGGCCGCCCTGGTCGTGCTGGCGCAGCGCCGTCGTGGGCTGGTCCTCGGGGCCGTAGCCGCCGCCGTAGCCGACCGCGCCGAGCGCGGCCGTCGCGGCGACGGGCTGGCCGTCGAGGCAGGCCTCGATGTCCGCGCGCATCTCGTCCGCGGACTGGTAGCGGTAGTCCGGGTCCTTGACCAGCGCCTTGAGGACGATCGCGTCCATGTCGGGCGTGATCTCCGGGTCGAAGACGCTGGGCGGCTGCGGCTCCTCCCGTACGTGCTGGTACGCGACCGCCACCGGCGAGTCGCCCACGAACGGGGGGCGCACGGTCAGCAGCTCGTAGAGCAGGCAGCCCGTGGAGTACAGGTCGGAGCGCGCGTCGACCTGCTCACCCTTGGCCTGCTCGGGCGAGAGGTACTGCGCGGTGCCGATGACGGCGGCGGTCTGCGTCATGGTCATGCCCGAGTCGCCCATGGCGCGCGCGATGCCGAAGTCCATGACCTTGACCTGGCCGGTGCGCGTCAGCATGACGTTCGCCGGCTTGATGTCGCGGTGGACGATCCCGCTGCGGTGCGAGTACTCGAGGGCCTGGAGGATGCCGATCGTCATCTCCAGCGTCCGCTCGGGCAGCAGCTTGCGGCCCGAGTGCAGCAGCTCACGCAGCGTGGAGCCGTCGACGTACTCCATGACGATGTACGGGAGCGACACGCCGTCGACGTAGTCCTCGCCCGTGTCGTAGACCGCGACGATCGCCGGGTGGTTGAGCGAGGCGGCGGACTGGGCCTCCCGGCGAAACCGGGCCTGGAAGGACGGGTCGCGCGCGAGGTCCGCGCGGAGCGTCTTCACGGCGACGGTCCGGCCGAGCCTGGTGTCATGCGCGAGATGCACCTCGGCCATGCCACCACGGCCGAGCACCGAGCCCAGCTCGTACCGGCCGCCGAGGCGACGCGGCTCATCCATGTCTTCCGGCCCTCTCCGTCAGTACCGACCGCACCTGCGTGTGGTCCGGCGGTGTGCTGTCCGCGCAAAGGCTACCGGGCCCACTCCGTCCGGTTCGCCGGAGCGTGTGACCTGATACACGACCGGTACGGAGCTTCCCTGCCTCCTCCGTATCGTGGCGTGCGCGTTCGGGCGCGAACTGTGCGCCGTGTCACTTCTCACTGTTGATCACGGCCTTCATGACGTCCTTCGCGATCGGGGCCGCGAGACCGCCACCGGAGATGTCGTCGCGGTTGGCGTTGCCGTCCTCGACGACGACGGCGACCGCGACGGGCGAGCTGTTGTGGACCTTGGCGTACGAGACGAACCAGGCGTACGGCAGGCCGCTGTTGTTCTCGCCGTGCTGGGCGGTACCCGTCTTGCCGCCGACGGTCGCGCCGCCGATCTTCGCGTTGTGGCCCGTGCCCTGCGGGTCGTTGACGACGGACTCCATCATCGACTGCAGCTTCTGCGCGTTCTCCGGGGTGAGCGGCTGGCTCATCTGCTTGGGCTGCGTCTTGTCGATCACGTCGAGGCCGGGCGAGCGCAGCTCGTCCACCATGTACGGCTTCATCAGCTTGCCGTCGTTGGCGATGGCCGACGCGACCATGGCCATCTGCAGCGGGGTGGCGCGGGTGTCGAACTGGCCGATGGAGGACAGCGCGACCTGCGACTTGTTGATGTTCGTCGGGAACTCGGAGGCGGCCGAGCGCACCGGCACGAACTGCTCGGCGTTGAAGCCGAACTTCTTCGCCTCCTTGACCATGGCGTCGTCGCCGATCTGGACGCCGAGGTGGCCGAAGACGCTGTTGCAGGACACCGTGAGCGCCAGGCGCAGCGTGGCGTCCTTGCAGGGCAGGTTGCCCTCGTTCTTCAGCGGCCTGGTGGTGCCCGGCATGATGTACGGCAGCGGCGAGTCCGTCTTCGCGTCGATGTCCGAGACCTTGCCCGTCTCCAGCGCCGCGGCCGACGTGACCAGCTTGAACGTGGAGCCCGGCGGGTACGTCTGGCGCAGCGCCCGGTTGAGCATGGGCTCGTCCTTGTCGCCGTGCAGCGACTTCCACGCCTTCTCGTCGCTCGTGGAGCCGGCCGCGAAGGTCGACGGGTCGTAGCTCGGCGTGGAGGCCATGGCGAGGATCTTGCCCGTGGACGGGTCGATCGCGACGGCCGCGCCCTTCTTGCCCTTGAGGCCGTCGTAGGCGGCCTTCTGGGCGTCCGCGTTCAGGGTGGTGACGACGTCGCCGCCCTTCTGCTGCTTGCCGGTGAACATCGACACCGTGTGGTCGAAGAACAGGCGCGGGTCGGTGCCGCTGAGGATGCCGTCGTCGATGTTCTCCAGCTGTGTGGAGCCGTAGACCTGCGAGCCGTACCCGGTGACCGGCGCCCACATGGCGCCGTTCTTCCAGGTCTGCTTGTACTTGTAGTACGGGCTGTCGGTCTTCACCGCTCCGGTGATCGGCTTGCCGTCGACGACGATGTTGCCCGGCGGGTGGCTGTAGCGCTCGATGGCCGGCCGCTTGTTGAACGCGTTCGTGTTGAGGTCGTCGGCCTTGACGTACCCGAGCCAGTTCTCGCGTACCAGCAGGGCGAGGACGAGGATGCCGCAGAAGATCGCGATGCGGCGCAGGGGCTTGTTCACGGTCGGACCACCTGGGTCATCTCGGCGTCGGGTGAGGGTGCGGGGGCCGGTGCCGGGCGGCGCGCGGTGTCGCTGATTCTGATCAGGATCCCGATGAGCGCCCAGTTCGCGAGGACGGACGAGCCACCGTAGGCCATGAACGGAAGCGTCATGCCCGTCAGGGGGATGAGGCCCATCACGCCGCCCGCGACCACGAAGACCTGGATCGCGAAGCCGCTGGAGAGGCCGACCGCGAGGAGCTTGCCGAACGGGTCGCGGGCCGCGAGCGCCGTGCGGATGCCGCGCTCCACGATCAGCCCGTAGCACAGCAGGATCGCCATCGTGCCCGCGAGGCCGAGTTCCTCGCCGACCGTGGAGAGGATGAAGTCCGCGTTGGCGGCGAAGCCGATGAGGTCGGAATTGCCCTGGCCGAGGCCGGTGCCGAGCGTGCCGCCCGAGCCGAACGACATCAGGGCGTCGCCGATCTGCTGGCACGAGCCGCTCGTCTTGTAGCAGCCGAAGGGGTCGAGCCACGCCGTGACACGGGCCTGCACGTGCGGCTCGAAGCTCGCGACGCCGACCGCGCCGACCGCCGACATCAGCAGGCCGAAGACGATCCAGCTGGTGCGTTCCGTCGCGACGTACAGCATCACGACGAACAGGCCGAAGAACAGCAGCGACGTGCCGAGGTCGGTCTCGAAGACCAGGATCAGGATGGACAGCGCCCAGATCACCAGGATCGGGCCGAGGTCGCGCCCGCGCGGCAGGTAGATGCCCATGAAGCGGCGGCTCGCGAGCGCCAGCGCGTCGCGCTTGACCATGAGGTAGCCGGAGAAGAAGATCGCGATGATGATCTTCGCGAACTCCCCCGGCTGGAGCGAGCCGAAGCCCGGGATCCGGATCCAGATGCGGGCGCCGAACTGGGCCGGGAAGAAGACCGGGGCGATCAGCAGGACCAGCGCCACGAACATGGACACGTAGGTGTACCGCTGCAGGACGCGGTGGTCCTTGAGCAGCAGCAGCACGGCGACGAACAGGGCCACGCCGATCGCCGAGTACAGCATCTGCTTGGGCGCCGACGGCGTGAAGTGGCCGTAGGCGAGATGCGCCAGGCTGATCAGCCGCTGCGACTGGTCGAGGCGCCAGATGAAGACGAGCCCGATGCCGTTGAGCAGCGTGGCGAGCGGCAGCAGCAGCGGGTCCGCGTACCGGGCGAACTTGCGCACCACGAGGTGCGCGACGCCGGCGAGCGCGGCCAGGCCGAGCGCGTAACCGAGCACTCCCGACGGCACCTTGCCGTCGAGCGCGAGCCCGACGTTCAGGTACGCGAAGACGGCGATGGCGACGGCGAAGACGAGCAGCAGCAACTCGGTGTTGCGCCTGCTGGGCGCGTCGATGGCGCCGATGGTGGTGGTGTTGGAGATGCTCATGGTGGTGGAGAGGCCCCCCTGCGGCCCGTTACTGCTGCTCGCAGTTGGAGACCAGCTTCTGCTCCTCCTCCGAGAGGGTGGGGCCCGGAGTCGGAGTGCTGTTCGACTGGTTGACGGTGAAGTGAGCGGCGATCTGCGTGGCGGTCTGCCCGCCCGTGGCCGCGCCCCCCGCGACGCCCTTGAGGGCGCTCGGCGACGGGCTGCCCGACGGCTTGCCGGACTTGCCCGGCGCCGGGGGCTTGCTCGCCTGCTGCTCCTTCTGCTGGGCGGCCTGCTTGCGCTGCTCGTTCTTCTTGCACGCCGAGGCCTGCGTGGACAACTGCTGGATCTTGGTGCGCGCGGTGGCCAGGCCGCCTTCCGTGATCGTGTCCTGGACCTGCTTGCGCTGGTAGTCGGGGAGGTACTTGAGTTCGATCTCGGGGTGGTCGTTCTTCACGTGCGACAGCGAGATCCACGCCAGCTTCTGGCTGATGCCCCGGTACAGCGCGACATGCTGCTTGTTGGCGCCCACGTAGTACTGGGTCTGCGTCCAGCGGTAGCCGCCGTACAGGGCGCCACCGACGACGACCACCGCGAGCGCCGTGTACAGCGAGGCCTTGAGCCAGCGGCGGCCCGCGCGCCGCCTGCCGCCGGCTTCCATGCCGTATTCGTCGCTGTATCCGTCGTAGCCGGCCTCCGGGTCGGCGCCGCCGTACCCGCCGCCGCTTCCGGGCGGGCCGAACGAGCCACCGGGCGGCTGCGCCTGTCTGCCGAGTCCCGCGGCGCGGCCCGCGGCGGTCTGCATGCCCGTGGCGTCGTGCTGGCTCAGGTGCTGGTTCTCGGCCACGGCGCCCACGATGACGGGCGTGTCGCTGAGGCGCCCGGCGAAGGTGTCGCCCATGTCCTGGTCGAAGACGTCGGCGACGATGCAGGTGATGTTGTCGGGGCCGCCGCCGCGCAGCGCGAGCTCGATCAGCCGCTGCACGGTCTCCTGCGGGCCCTGGTAGTCGGCGAGCGCCTCTTCGATCGTCTGGTGCGAGACGACGGCGGACAGGCCGTCCGAGCAGATCAGGTAGCGGTCACCCGCGCGCACCTCGCGGATCGACAGGTCGGGCTCGACGTGCTCGGCGCTGCCGAGGGCGCGCATCAGCAGCGAGCGCTGCGGGTGCGTCGTGGCCTCTTCCTCGGTGATCCGGCCCTCGTCGACGAGCCGCTGCACCCAGGTGTGGTCCTGCGTGATCTGCGTGAGGGCGCCGTCTCGCAGCAGGTACGCGCGCGAGTCGCCGACGTGCACGAGGCCGAGCCGCCGGCCCGTCCACAGCAGCGCGGTCAGCGTCGTCCCCATGCCTTCGAGCTGGGGGTCCTCCTCGACCATGACGCGCAGCTGGTCGTTGGCGCGCTGGACCGCGACGCCGAGCGACGTGAGGATGTCGGAGCCCGGCACGTCGTCGTCGAGCTGCACGAGCGAGGAGATGACCTCGGAGGACGCGACCTCGCCCGCGGCCTGGCCGCCCATGCCGTCGGCGATGGCCAGCAGCCGGGGGCCCGCGTAGCCGGAATCCTCGTTGCCCTCGCGGATCATGCCCTTGTGCGATCCGGCGGCGAAGCGCAGCGTGAGTGTCATGCGCACGCCTCCGGTCGGGCCGCCCGCTGCATCCGGGCCGCCCGCTGCATCCGGGGCCAGCCGGTCTCGAGCCACACTGCCCACCCTCCGGTCGGGAGCACGCACGGGCCCGCTGCCCAGGCCGCCGCGGCTCGCTCGCTCCGCTCGATCATTGTCGTGACTACTTCCGCAGCTCGATGACGGTCTTGCCGATGCGGATCGGAGCGCCCAGCGGAATCGGAATCGGGGTGGTCAGTCGGGTCCGGTCGAGATACGTGCCGTTGGTGGACCCGAGATCCTCGACGATCCACTGGCCGTCACGGTCCGGGTAGATCCTGGCATGCCGGCTGGACGCGTAGTCGTCGTCCAGCACGATCGTGGAATCGTGCGCGCGGCCCAGCGTGATCGTCTGGCCGTGCAGCGCGACGGTGGTGCCCGTCAGGGTGCCCTCGGAGACGACCAGCTTGGTCGGCGCCCCGCGGCGCTGCCTGCCGCCCCCCTGCTGTTGCTGCTGCCGCTGGTGCGGCGGCGCGCCGCCCTGCCGGGCCGGCTGCGAGCGCGTGTCGCCCGCACCGCCGCGGCGCGAGCCGCGCTGCGTGACGCGCGTACCGAACAGGTCGCTGCGGATGACCTGGACGGCCACGATGACGAACAGCCACAGAACGGCCAGGAAACCCAGCCGCATGACCGTCAGGGTCAGCTCTGACATTGCCCCCGCTTCACCCTTCGGCTTGCCGGTAAACGATGGTGGTACTGCCCACGACGATCCGCGAGCCGTCGCGGAGCGTAGCGCGGGTCGTGTGCTGCCCGTCCACCACGATGCCGTTGGTGGATCCGAGATCCTGGATCGTCGGGGGCGTTCCGGTCCTGATCTCGCAGTGCCTGCGGGACACGCCGGGGTCGTCGATGCGCACGTCGGCGTCGGTGGAGCGGCCGAGTACCAGGGTGGAGCCCGAGATCTGGTGGCGTGTGCCGTTGATCTCGATCCAGCGCCGCGTCTGGGTGTGGGACATCGCACTCGGCGCGGGCGCCGGCGGGTAGCCGTAGCCGCCGCGGCCGCCGGGGGGCGGGGTGCTCGGCATGGGCGGCACGGCACGCGGCGGGTAGCCGTAGCCGGGGGCGCGGCTCCCGGCCTGCGGGCCGGAGGGGGGCTGGTGCCCCGGCGGGGGCTGGTGGCCGGGCTGCGGCTGCGCGGGCTGGTGTCCCGGCTGCTGCTGCGACGTGCTCGACGCGAGCGTGCGGCTGCGCACCCGGTAAAGGCCGGTGTCGAGGTCGTCGGCCCGCTCCAGGTGCACCCTGATCGGGCCCATGAAGGTGTAGCGCTGCTGCTTGGCGTAGTCCCTGACGAGCCCCGCCAGTTCGTCGCCGAGCTGCCCGGAGTAGGGGCTGAGCCGCTCGTGGTCGGGGGTGCTGAGCTCGACGATGAAGTCGTTGGGCACGACGGTCCGCTCGCGGTTCCAGATCGTCGCGTTGTTGTCGCACTCGCGCTGCAGGGCGCCCGCGATCTCGACGGGCTGGACCTCGGACTTGAAAACCTTCGCGAAGGTGCCGTTGACCAGACCTTCGAGGCGCTGCTCGAACTTCTTCAGGACTCCCATGAGGCACCTCCTCCGTAGTCGTTGCCGCTGTTCGGGCCGGTCGCCCGGCCGGTCGTGCCGTACCCGTCACTGCCGTACTGACTGCCGTACTGGTTGTACCGGACGCGGCCGCCCTCGTACCGGTTGTACCGGACGTGGTCGGCCTTGTCCCGGTTGTACCCGAGGCGGCCGCTCGCGTGCGGCCCGTACCGGACGCGCCGGCGGCGCCCGCGGCACCGGGGACCCCCGCCGGGCGGGACGTTCCGCTCGCACTGCTTGCCGTGCTGCTTCTCGTACTGCTTACTGATCGTATCCACGCGTCGGGAAATCGGCTGGTTCCCCTTGTCTGCCCGGTCGATGGGTGTCACCTCTCACACGGATCGTAGAGGTGGCCCTCGGACAGTGTCCCGCACCCGGCGCCCTGTCCGGAGGAGCGGTCCTGGACCCTGTTCGTTCCCTGTCCGACCCCTGTACCGTCCCCGTCCGGCCGCTGTACCGTCGCGCGCCGCGCCCGGACGGCCCTGCGGAAACGAGGGTGAAGCCACCCTCCTCACCGTGCTAATCTTCTGGTGTCGCAAGCGGTCGCAGCAGCAAAAACGCGGGTGACACACCCAATGCGCGGGTGGCGGAATAGGCAGACGCGCTGGATTCAGGTTCCAGTGCCCGAAAGGGCGTGGGGGTTCAACTCCCCCCTCGCGCACCAGAGCGGTACCGAAGAAACGGGCCCCAGGCAGTGACGAAAGTCCTGCGGGGCCCGTTTCTCGTTGCCGGGCCTCCTGGCCCCCTGGCCGCCCGCGCGTGAAAGTCGCCACATTGTGACGTGGGCCATGTCCGGCCGGCCGAGCGATGAGTTCCGCCGTGCGCGGCGGTCCCCGGTGGGTCAGAGCCGCCGGCGCAGGAGGAGAGCCCCCGTGGACGACATCGTGGTGCGGAAGATCGTTCGGCCCGAGCGGGTGGTTTCCGGCCCCTGGCTGGAGGTGATCGCCTCGAACCTCGACTACCACCGTGCCACGTTCCTGTGGAAGTGCGAGGGGCTGTCGGAGCAACGGCTACGGCAACGTCCGCTGCCTTCGTCGGCGTTGACCCTGCTGGGCCTCATGCGCCACCTGCAGGGCGTCGAGCGGGCCTGGTTCCAGGGAGTGCTTGCGGGCACACCCCCTCGGTTCTTCCCCTATATGACCTACGTCACCGAGGCGGGTGACGAGTGGTACGCCGAGTCGGACCCCACGCCGGCCACGGACGTCCACGAGGACTACCTGAGGGCGTGCGAGGAGTCGCGGCAGGTGTTCGCGCGGGTGACGGCCGACCCGGCGCGCCTCGTGCCGAACCCGATGTTCGGCGGCACCGACGTCCGCTTCGTCCTTGAGCACGTGATCGAGGAGTACGCCCGCCACGTGGGCCACGCGGACCTGCTGCGCGAGGCGATCGACGGCGTGGTCGGGGAGTGACCCGCCGGCTCGCCGCCACGCGACTGCGGCAGCACTGTGGGAGCGCTGAGTGCCTTGCCTGCGGGGCGCGTTGATGTGACGCTTTACGTCGTCATCGAACGACGGGGGAACGTGGCCATGCAGCGTGGTGAAGGCCAAGTCAGCGACGTCGGCGTCTCGCCTGAGGCGACCTGCGCTTCGGGGCGGTACGGGCGGTGACGCACCCCGGCAGCGGTGGTGGCGATCAGCCGATCGATCTGTATCCGGATGATCTGAACTCGGTGGCGGGGAAGTTCGCCACGGGTCAGACGAATCTGGACAAGGCGGCGTCGACGCTGAACTCGGCGTTGCAGAACGCGGCGGGGATGGCGGGGAACGACGACTACGGGCACAAGTTCGCCCGCAAGTACGATCCGGCCGCGAAGGCGCTGTTCCATACCTTGTCGGCGGGGATCCGGGCGATCGGGCAGGCGTCGGAGGCCCTGGTGACGACGGCCAACAACTACCTCAAGGCCGATCACCACTCGAACGTGAAGAAGAAGGGCAAGGGCGCCCCGAAGCTGTATCCCTCGCCGCCGGTGTTCACGGATGTGATGTATCCGGATCCGGATTCGGCGGTGGGTCCCGGGCATTCGTCGGTACCGTCGGTGATCGCGAAGTACTGGCCGAACGGGCATCAGGACAAGTTGCGGGATGCGGCGTCGGCGTACCGGACGGCGGAGACGGCGTTCCAGGGGATCGGGCACACGCTGCACACGCAGGTGCAGTCGCTGACGGACAACAATTCGGACGAGTCCGTGCACGCCATGGCCGCGTTCTGGGCCACGATCTGGCAGGACGGCGGGAACGCGCGCAAGGCGCCGCTGTCCGCCGCGCATGAGGCGTGCGGGAAGCTCGCCTCGGCCTGTGACAAGTTCGCACATGCGATCGA
The DNA here is from genome assembly GCF_000721265.1 of Streptomyces sp. NRRL F-5126. Taxonomy (GTDB): domain Bacteria; phylum Actinomycetota; class Actinomycetes; order Streptomycetales; family Streptomycetaceae; genus Streptomyces. The sequence goes on from NZ_JOFZ01000008.1 coordinate 202,372, forward strand.
CGAGGCGCACAGCAGCACCGAGCACAAGCTTGCCGGGGCGGGCATCGCGATCGGTCTCACGACGGTCGTCGGCATTCTCCTCACCCCGTTCACCGGGGGCGGTTCTGATGCGGGTGCGGCCGCGCTGGACGGTGCGGAGGCCGCGGGGATCCTGGGCGGTGTCGAGGTGGCGGCGGACGCGGCGGTCGCGGAGATCGACACCGCCGTCATCGCGGACGTCAGCACGGAACTGGAGGCCGCAGCCGAGGCCGTCCCCGAGATCGAGACCGTCGACGCGGAGGTCACCGAGGTCGACGACGCCCTCTCGGACGAGCTCACCGAGACCGGGGCGCGCGAGGAACCCCCCGGCGAGTTGCCCAAGACGTACGAGGAGAAGTCCTCGGCGGTCCGCGACATCATGACGGACGACGACGGCAACCTCATCGGCGAGGAGGACAGCAAGGGCGTGCGCATGGTGACGGACGAGCAGGTCCAGCAGGCACGCATCGAACTGCGCCAACGTCTCGGTGAGCCCACCATCAAGTCCACCCCGAAGGGAGACATCGAGACCTGGCGGCTGTCCGACGACCCCCCGTCCACCGTCACGTACCGGCCCTTCAGCAAGTCGGGCGGGCCCACCATCGACACGAACGGTGTGGAGGACCTGAACATGAAGCGACTCCACATCCCGCAACACTGAGGACATGAGCATGCCCACCGACGCGCAGTACACAGAAGAACTCGACTACCTGGCCGAGTACGTCAACGACGACTGGCTGGGGTTCTCGGTGATCGCCGGAGCGGTCGGAACGCTGCTCGGCAAGGGCCGGCCCTTCCCTGAGCAGACGAGTCTGCTCCTGCGCATCGTCGGCGACCTGCTGGACCAGGGCGCCGAGGCGGGCGACCTGACGGACGATCCCGGTCGGCCGTTCAAGGCGTGGGGCACGAGCAGGGACGAGACGCTCTCCAGGATCAAGTCAGCCGTCGACGAGCTCGGGCATCTGCCGGACACCGGGGACATCTGCTGGTTCACGGTCGACGACTGACGCGGCGCGCGCGCCGGCCCGGGCCTGCGCCGCGTGGGCGCTTACCCGCTCGGGCGCGAGCGCGCCCGGCCTGCGGGCGGGCGGTTCCTCGCCCCGGCAGGGCCCGCACTTCCCGTCGGGCAGGGCCTCGGGACGTCCGGGCGCACGGCATTCCGAGCACTCCAGCATGCGCAGCGGGCGGCGGTCGGGGTGCGCGGCGCCGCCCCGGCCCGCCGGATCGGGCACGGGTTCGTCCTCCGGCTCGGGTTCCGGCGGCAGCTTGTCGGTGAGGCGCCGACGCACGAGCCCGGCGGCGTGGTGGATGTCGGACGGCAGCCCGTCGGTCAGCGCCCGCACGAGCATCTCCTCGGTGGCGCCCCGCTCGAACCACCGGGCGGCCAGGTCCTCCAGGGCGTCGCAGTCGCGCGCCGAGAGGGAGACGGCGGGGTTCCGTCGGCCGAGGCCGGCGAGGACGCGGTAGGCGGGGGAGCGCGCGGGCCGCGCGGTCGCGGGGCTGGGCGCGGGCGGCCGGGGCGGTGGCGCGTCGTCGGGCGTGGGGTCGGGCGTCACCGTGCCGTCGCACTCCGGCAGGGCGCCGCCTTCCTCAGGAAGGGACCCGGAGATGAACGCGGACCACCACGCGTCGTCGCGTGCCGTGCGGGAGAACCACGTACGGGTGACCCAGCGGGCGCCGGTCGGCAGGAGGAGGTGCTCGCGGCCCCGGCGCAGATGCCCAGCGCGTTGAAGGGCGTTGAGCGCGGTCCGCAGGGCGCACTGCCCGTACGGCGTGATCCTGGCCAGGCCCTTCACGGACATGTCGGTGCCGTCGGGCAGCCGGTCGATGAACGCGGCGATGGCCGCCTCGCGGGGCGGCAGGTGCGCGTAGTCGTGGACGGTGGGAGTGGCCGTGCTGCCGGTGGTCGTCGCCCGCTTGCCGTAGCCCGGGTTGGCCATCGGGTACGCGGTGGAGTGCGCGGGGTTCGGCGCGTCTCTAAACTGGGCGGCATCCATGGGGATCGTTCCTTTGCTTGGGATCTCGGTGGTAGGCCCCTGCCGGTGTTTGGCGCACCGGTTGGGGCTGATTCATGTCTGTGGGCAAGCTAAACCGCCGTAACGCTTCGTGGCAAATCCATCACGAAACGTCAACTGGCAAGGTCGGGTGGGCGGGTAGGAATGAGAACCCAACCGATCCTTCAAGGCAGCGCTCGAAGCTCGGAGCTCGCATCACAGGGCGCTGGGTTGTCGCATCTGCCCAGTTCAGCGAGGTGTCGGCGTTCGAGCCTCGGAGCTCGGGCTCCGAGGCTCGATGAACCGGAAACGGGGTGGGTGAATTCCGGCTATCGCGTCACTCGGTGTGCATGCGTGTGCTTACGGTGAACAACGGTGCGCCGGTACGCGGCGCTTCTGTCCGGGTGCGCGGGTGCTGTGAACGGAGGCACAACACGTGGAATTCGACGACGACTCGGGGGCGGTGCTCAAGGCGGTCGGCCGCCAGCTCAAGTCCTGGCGCGAACGCGCCGGGCTCACCCAGACCGAGTTGGGCGCGGCCATCGGGTACGGCGAGGAGCAGGTGTCGTCCGTCGAGCGCGGACGACGCGTGCCGCGCCCGGAGTTCCTGGACAAGGCGGACGAGGCCCTCGACGCGGGCGGCATCATCACGGCGATGAAGGTCGACGTGGCGGAGGCGCGCTACCCGAAGAAGGTCCGTGACCTTGCCAGGTTGGAGGCGGAGGCCGTCCAGTTGGCGGCTTACACCGAATCCGTGATTCACGGTCTGCTACAGACGCCGGAGTATGCGCGGGCCTTGTTCGGTACCAGGCGCCCTCTCTACGCAGAGGATGTCATCGACCGCGGAGTTGCCGCCCGGATGGCGCGGCAGACGATCATCGACGGGACGCCGGTTTCGCCGGGCTCGCCCGTTTTCAGCTTCGTCCAAGAAGAGGTGACCTTGCGCCGCCCGATCGGTGGGCGCTCGGTGCAGCGGCAGCAGCTCGAACGGTTGCTGGAGGTCGGGGAGTTCCGCAACGTCGAGATCCAGGTGATGCCGACCGGCCGCGAGGAGAACTCAGGCCTGACAGGAGGATTTCGCATCTTCAAGCTCCGCAACGGCAGCACATTGGGCTACATCGAGGGGTTGCAGATCACGCGCCTGGTCTCGGAGCCGAAGGAAGTCCAGTTCCTTGAGATGCAGTATGGAAGCATCCGGTCGCAGGCTTTCACTCCACGGGAGTCGCTCGCGTTCATTGAGAAGGTGCTGGAGGAGACATGAGAGCCGCGTGCAACCTTGCGGACGACAGTCAGTTGGTGTGGTTCAAGAGCAGTTACAGCAGCAACGATGTGAACTCCGACTGTGTCGAGATAGCGGCTGCGCCGCAGACCGTGCACGTGCGGGACTCCAAGGACGTGGTCGGTGGCCACCTGCGCTTCGGGCCCGGAGCTTGGGCGCAGTTCGTGGCGTACGCGTCCGGCCGCTGAACCAGGCGGATACGTGCCGCCATCCCTAAAGCATCGGCCGCATCGGCCTGTGGGGACGGAACGCAGGTGCCGTGCCACGTGAGGGCGCGGGGGCGGCGTGCAGCCGCGCTGCACCCGCACGCCCCGCCGTGCCCCCTCGCAGCGCGGGCGTCGGTCGGCCGACTGTCGAGTCATGGCGGACGACGATCCGAATACCGAGGTGACGTGCGCGGCCGGTTGCGACACCAGCGGACCCGCCGAGACGATGACGCTCATGCCCGGAGGCCAGTACCAGTGTGATCAATGCACTGGTGCTGTGATCGCACGCGGTTCTCTGGACGAGGTCCCGCTGGGCGACGACGACGGCTTGACTCGCCCGATCGGAGATCCGGATGAGGCCGCCCACCGCGGTGCCGCCTGACGGGCCGGTCAGCTCAGGGCGTAACGCTGCCGCAGCGGATACGAGACCAGAGCGATTGAGGGACTCGATGACGTCTGCCACCGTCAGCGGAGGCCGTCGGCAGCTGTCATCGATGCGCTGAACCACTCCGTAGACAGTCTCGATGACGAAGCCGGCTCAAGGGGCGTCTGCCGGGCCCAGGGGGCGGTATCGATGGAAGGCCTCGCGGGCGTCTGGGACGAACTTCTGCTGCGGTACCAGGGACTCGAGCTCCGACTTGGTGACCCATGCGTGCCAGGCGACTTCCTGGGGGTTTGGCCGGATGGGTGCCGTGATGACAACTTCGTGAAGTCCGAGCCAGTAGGGACTGATTGCTCCGGCGCACAAGAATTTGAGCACGAAACGCGGGGTCGCGTCGACCCCCAGTTCCTCCGATAGTTCCCGGGCTGCCGCCGCCTCATACGACTCGCCGACGTCAGCGGCGCCGCCGAGCATCCAGTTGTACTGACCAGGGAAGCGCGAGTCGTCGTCCTGGCGGCGATGCACAAGAAACCGTCCGTCTGCGTTGCGACACACGATCGTAGCGATCCGATGCATCCAGCCCTGACGAATGGCTTCGTCTCGATCAACGATGCCCAACACCTGGTCATGTTCATCGACGCGCTCAACCAGTTCACCCATGGTCGACACGATGCCAGTGATTGCTTGTGCCGAAGCCGTCAGGGCCTCACGCGAGCGTGTGCCGCCGGCGTCGCCGAGACCACGGGGGCTGGTACCCCATCTCTGATGGGGATATTTGATTCTCCTCGGGGGTGATCTGCTTGTGGGGCAAACCTGCTCGGGTTGGTTCCACTTGCCCGTGCAACGGCTCTGCCCGCAGTGCGGCGAGGAGTTCACCACCGGCCTGAGCCGCAAGCGGATCTACTGCTCGGCCGAGTGCCGCACCGCGTCGCGCCGCAGCGATGCCCATCTGGAGACCAGGACCTGCCCCGTCTGCGACAACCCGTTCCAGGCCGGGAAGATCGTCCGCACCGTCTGCTGCTCGCTGGTCTGCCGCCGCGAGTCCGAGCACCGCCGCGACCAGGCCCTGGACGAGGCACGGGCCCGCCGCCTCGGCCAGGCGCCGCTACCCGCGCCGCCGGCCCGGATCGAGCTCCCGCAGCCACCGTCGGTCCGTGCGCACTCGCGGCCGCCCGCCCCGGTCCGCGACCCGTTGGAGCCGACCGCGACTCGGAACTGCCCGCACTGCCAGCAACCGATCACCATCGTCCCTCTGTTGCCCACCCCGGAAGCCGCCCGGCCAACGATGCCCCACCACCGCACCGACGTCGTCCCGCTGCGGAGGACCCCCGTGACTGACATGCTCATGCTCCAAACGTCCAGGAACTGGTCACCCGCGGCCACAGCGACCACATCACCGACCTCGCGGTCGCGGCACTGACCGAACGGCACGGCAGATCTCTACCGTCCACGTCGGAAACCTAGAAGCCGAGATGACGCGATCTTGGAGGCTTCCGACCGGGCTGGCCTGGCTCGGGGAGACTGTCGTCGACGGCCTGCACCGAATCCTCGCGCAGGGCTTCGGCTACTCGGACGCTGAGGTCACCGGATTTCTCGGCCTCATCGACACCGACGACACGACCGCCCGACCTCCCTCTTCGCGGTCAGCACCAGCCAACCCGACAGCATCTGCCACTACGGCCAGATCCCGCACCGCTGGATCGACAACATCACCATCAGCGACCTCGACCCCGGGATCACCCCTGCCCTCCGCACCTACTTCGCGGCAGAGCCCGGCTGACCCTCACCGATCAACAGGCCCGGCGGCCTACAGCCGCCGGGCCCTCAACATCACCGAAATCGACCCGGATCTGCCGCGTCAAAGAAATTGAAGCACCTCGGTCAGTGCCCCGGGACGCCGGTTCACCGGCAAGGGATCAACCAAGTGAACCTGGCACCCCAGCGCGGCAGCACCGGTGTCCGCAATGGGCTCGTCTCCCACCATGAGTGCATCGCCGGGCGCCACTCCGAGCTTGTCGCACGCCATCTGGAAGATCCGGGAGTCGGGCTTCTTCACCCCGCACTCGAATGAGAGGAAGTAGGCTTCCACGAGGTCGTCGACACCGTGGTCACGGAAGACAGGGCGCATGTCCCAGCCAATGTTGCTGACGACAGCGACCGGGATGCCTCGCCCACACAAAGCGCGGAGGGTCGCCTCGGCGTCGGGATAGGGCTGCCATGCCCCGGACACCTGAGAACGCTCATACAGGGCTTCGGCCAGGTCAGCCGCTGGCAGTCCCGCTTCCCGGGCCATGGCCGTGAATGCCGCCCGGTGTCGTTCGGCGGTCAGATCGCGCTCCCGCCACAATCCCTCCAGATGAGGCGGAATTTGGCTGGGCGACACTCCGCCGGGCTGGGCCCCGAACTCCTCCAGCTCGCCGACGCACGCGTCAAGTTCGTCATCAGGAACAGCCAGACCAGCGTCCGCCACCACCGCGCGCAGCCACTCAGCGGCCGATTCGATCCGGAAGAGGGTCCCGGAAAAGTCGAACATCACACCCTTGATCATGCTGTCGATCCTGGCCGCAACGAAGAGCGGCCCGCAAGCCCGAGACAGTCAAGATATGAAGCCCGAGCGATCCGCTATGTCCTCAGATGCTTGAAGTCCGAATCAACTGAGGAACAAGATCCACGCTGGTCGATTCCAAGAATCGCCGTCATCTCGTGCATCCATCCCGGAACCGCGCTGCCGCAGGCCATCAGCATCGAACGTCCGGCCGCTGAAGCCGGGCGGACAAGCCGAGCAGTGCGGTCCCTCTACCCCGCGAAAGGCGTCGGCGGTGGTGGCGTGTGCGCGTCCCGTTGGCCTTGGGTCCGCCAGGCGCGGCACGCCACGAGGCGGGCCGTGACCCAGGGATCACTCGCCAAGCCGCTGGGTAGTCGGGTCTCCTCGTCGATGACGGCTGCAGCCAGCTGCCGGGCAGTGAGCCCTTCGGCGTCCCGCAGATCGGCGCCACTGAGGTCGGTGCCGAGGAGCGTGGCCTCGCCGAGAAGGGCGCCGCGCAGATCAGCCTCGGCCATCAGCGCGTTGTCGAGGCATGACCGCGCAAGAAACGAATGGCGCAGGTCGGCGCCGGTGAGTATGGCCCCGCTGAGGTCAGCGCCGCGCAGATCGGCGCGGCTCAGGTCCGCCCAGGTCAGGAGCGCCCGAGAGAGGCGGGGTCGGGCGTGGAAGTCGAAGCTGCGAAGCGGCAGGCCGGCCAGCTCGGTGGAGCGCAGGTCGATACGTCCGGCCTCCTCCCGTTGGGGGCGCCGGGCGAGAACCTCCACGGCGGCTTTGATGTCGGCCGGGGGTTCAGTGCCCCATGCCGGTACGGCTCGTGGCGGCACGGCGTCCCTTGAGCCGCTCGGCAGCGGAGGCGTACCGGGCCTGCGGGCGTTGGTGTGGACGAAAGCCGACAGAACTCCTACCACTGTGGCATGGTCCTGGGCGGACTCCGCCATGACGTGCTCGAGCCCGTATATGCCGCCCAGCCGTTCCTCGGGCTTGCCGGACGACAACTGCCCGACGGATCTGCTGAACCGCTCCGTGACCTGCCCGCGCCGTGAGAGCTGATAGGTACGAGCGGTGTATCCCAACCCGAGCAGTACGGACACCCCGGCCACGGCGGCCAGAACCGTCTGACGCACGGCGTTCAGCGCGTCTGCCCGGTCCTTGCCGTGAAGATCCCGAACGGTGCCGCCGGCCACCCACCATGACATCGGTCCGAGTACCACCAGGATCCCCATGATGACGAGGACCGTCCCCACCGCCGCTCCGCAGGCGGTCCGGTGACGGCGTATCAATCCGAGGCAGCGCTTCCCGATACGTATGAAGGGTCGATCGGCCATGCAGGCCATTCCATCGCATCGAAGCCCTGACCGGCGGTCTGTTCGGCTGAGTTCAGTCGCGCCGGGAGTCGTCCGCGCGCGGTGAAGGGACGGTTACGGCGCGCTTCACGGCGACTCCCGCCCAGACCGGTGCGGCGGTGTCGTCGAGGCCGCCGCCGGCCGGGGTCCCGATGTCGGTGACGACGGTGTCGGGCCGCCACCGGTGCGGCGGGACGAGGCCCGGCTCCACGAGCTCGGTGCCGTCGAAGAACGCGAGCGTCTCGTCGCGGCCGAGGGAGCGCAGGGCGGTGCCTTCGGCGGCGAAGTCGTCGTGCAGGGATGCGGACCGGCCCGCGAGCTCGCGCGCGAAGACGCTCAGCATCAGGTAGCTGCCGAGGGGGAGGGCGGCGACCAGGCGGCGGACGACCGCGTGCGGCTCGTCCTTCGGGTCGATCCAGTGCAGCAGGAGGCCCATCGTCAGCGCGACCGGCTGGGTGAGGTCGATCGTGTCGTGGAGCTCTGGCGCGTCGAGGATGGTGTCGGGGTCGGTGAAGTCGGCCTGGAGGTAGGTCGTACGGCCGGCCGGGTTGCTGACGTGCAGGGCGCGGGAGTGCGCCAGGACGATGGGGTCGTTGTCGACGTAGACGACGCGGGCCTCAGGCGCGATCTCCTGGGCGGCCTCGTGCAGGTTGGGCGAGGTCGGGATGCCGGTGCCGATGTCGAGGAACTGGCGGATGCCGGCCTCCTCGGCGAGGTGCCGCACGGCGCGCAGCACGAACTGCCGGTTGGCCACGGCGGCCGTCTTCACCGTGGGCATCTTCTCGGCGACCGCGTCGGCCATCGCGCGGTCGGCGGCGTAGTTCGTCTTGCCACCGAGGAACACGTCGTAGATGCGCGCCGGGTGGGCACGGTCGGTACCCAGGTCGATCGGCGGTCGATAGGCCGCGCCGCCCGTACGGTCGTCCGCTGTCGGCAACGAACTGCCCTCCCCTTCGCGCGTGCTTGTGCCGCATGACGGTACCGGGTGTCACGGCGTCAGCACGAGCGGGGCGACCGACGCACGCCCGCGTGACGGTCGTCGGCCCCGTACTGGGTGCGCTGCACTGAGCCGCGCTTTTCCCTGCGCGTCAGCTGATGCGCCACAGCGTCCCCAGCGCGCGCATCCAGGTGTCCCTCGGGAGGGCCCCGATGTCGCGGTACATGCGGCCCGTTGAGGGTGCGGTCAGGCGGCTTCGAGTTCGAGGCCGCAGTAGTCGACGGCGTACGTCCGCCGCGGACGGCTGGAGCGCGCACGGCGGCAACTGCACGCCGGCACTTCTCGGACAGCAGTCACTTCACCCGCGGCTTCAAGAAGCGGTACGGGCAGACTCCCAGGCGGCCGGCGGCCGGCGACCGTCCCCGACGAAGGGACACGAAGGGACGCGCCGCCCGCAGGCCCCTGAGGCTCCTTGATGCCGGGGCCGGATCGCGGCGGACGACCGGAGCCGTGCATAGTTCCAGGTATGACGACAATCGCGATGCCCGACGGCCGGCAGCTCGACATGGCCGTGAGCGGGCCCGAGGGGGGAGTGCCGCTGGTCTTCCACCACGGCACACCCGGCGCCGTGACGCCGTTCCGCTTCCTGCAGCACGCTGCCCATGAGCGGGGCCTGCGCCTCGTGACCTTCTCGCGGGCCGGGTACGGCGGGTCCACGCGCGCGGCCGGCCGGGAGATCGTGGACGCGGCCGGGGATGTGCGAGCGGTTCTCGACCATCTCGGAGCCCCGCGCTGTCTGGTCGCCGGGTGGTCGGGCGGTGGGCCGCACGCCCTGGCCACGGCGGCACGCCTGCCGGACAGGGTGGCAGGCGTGACCGCCATCGCCGGTGTCGCACCGTACGGAGTGCCGGATCTGGACTACATGGCGGGAATGGGAGAGCAGAACGTCGAGGAGGTGGAGCTGTCCCTGGAGGGCGAGGCGACCCTGCGGCCGTGGCTGGAGAACGAGGCGGCCGGACTGCGCGACACCGACACGGCGGGACTGATCGCCGGCCTGGAGAGCCTGCTGCCCGCGATCGACAAGGCGGTCCTGACGCGGGAACTCGGCGATGACCTGGCGGCCAACTTCTCGGAGGGGCTGCGGACCGGTGTGGACGGTTGGGTCGACGACGACCTCGCGTTCGTCAAGCCCTGGGGATTCGCACTCGACGAAATCACGGTGCCCGCCTTCGTCTGGCAGGGAACGGAAGACCTGATGGTGCCGTTCTCCTACGGCCAGTGGCTCGCGGCGAACATCCCCGGTGCCGTGGCCCACCTCGAAGAAGGCGAGGGACACCTCTCGGTGGTTGTGGGCCGTGTCGACGGCATGCTCGATGAGCTGATCAGCACGCTGTGACACGCCCGCCGCGCGGCCCGGCGCCCTGCGCCCGGCGGGGGACGCCGGGCCAGGGCACGGGTCAGCCGGCGTCCGCCGCGAACGCCACCTTCGCCGTGTCGACGGTCCCTGCCCGGCGGCCGGGTGCTTCCTGCCACTGCCAGTAGAGGTTGGTGTGTGCGATCACCTGTTCCGGGGTGGGCGCGCCGTACTCGGTGAGGTCCCCCGTCGTGTGCGCGTCGCCGACCAGGGTCACGTCGTACCCGCGGGCGAAGGCTCCGTGCAGCGTCGAGCGGATGCACGCGTCCGTCGCGGCGCCCGTCACGACGAGCCGGCCGACGCCGCGCTCGGCGAGCAGCCCTTCCAACTCGGTGTCCTCGAACGAGTCACCGTAGTTCTTGTGGACGAGGGGCTCGGCGTCCTGGCGCACCAGCTCCCGCACGTACTGCCAGGGCTCACTGCCCCGCTCGAGGTCGTCGTCGGAATGCTGCACCCACACCACGGTCACGTTCTCGGCGCGGGCCTTGCCCACCAGCGTGTTGATGTTCGCGACCACGCCATCGCGGTCGTGAGTGCCTGCCATCACCCCCTGCTGGACGTCGATGACGAGCAGCGCGGTGTTCGGCCGATCGGGCAGCGTTGTCAAGTGAACTCCCGTTTGTCGTCCTGCTTGTCGTCACGGTCACGGACCTGGCGTTGTCCACACAGTAGGCCGGGGCACTGACAACGGCAGCGGTTACGGGCGCTCCTCCCGCTCGGTCTCAGCCGCGTACGCGGGGCGGGCGAGCTGTTCGCGTACCCATGCCGGGTCGGGGTTGGTGTGGGGGCTGTTCGCGACGAAGACCGTCGGCACCGTCTCGTTGCCCTCGTTGACGGCCCGTACGGCCGCCGCCGCTTCCGGGTCGGACCAGATGTTCACCCAGTGCAACTGCCCGGCGCGGTGGCCGAGTCGCATGCGCAGGCGGATGCAGTACGTGCAGCCGGGGCGCCAGAAGACGACCGGGCGGCCGTCGGCAGCGGCGCGGCGCTCGGCTTCCGCCGCGTCCGTCGACCTCGGGAAGAAGAGAGGGGAGCTGACGCCCGCGTAGAGGATGAAGAACAGCAGGAACGCGAGCGACACGGCCGTGGATCCGCTGACGTACAGCCCGGCCGATACGACCAGGCCGCAGACCAGGAGCAGTGCCGGCGGTCCCCATACGCGTCTCATGGACAGACACGCTATCGGCGGGGGATGACGGCGGCCAGGGGGTCAGGGAGTCAGGGGGCCCGGGGGCCCGGGTGGCCAGGGGGAGGCAGGGGCGGCCGGGTGCCACCCCTGCGCTCGCGTGGGGCGGGTGGTCAGGCCGCCAGGCGGGTGGCGAGGTCCTTGGCCTTGGTGGCGGCCTGCTCGTGCGCCTGCTCGCGGGACTTGGCGGCCAGCGGGCGCAGCGCGGCCATCTCCTCCTTGACGGGGGCCAGGGTCAGCTCGGGCACGATGAACTCGATGTCGGTGGCCCCGAACATGCCCTCCAGGACCTTGCGCAGGTAGTTCTGCACGAACTCGAAGTCCTCGCGCGGGGTGCCGGGCGCGTAGGAGCCGCCGCGGCTGGCCACGATCGTGAAGGGCTTCTTGCCGACGGCGGAGTCGGGAGTGGCGTTGTGGCCCGCGATGATCGCGTGGTCGAGCCAGGCCTTCAGGCTCGACGGGATGGTGAAGTTGTACATCGGGGCGCCGATGAGGATGGCGTCCGCGGCCTCCAGCTCGGCGGCGAGCTCCGCGCGCAGGGAGTGGTCCTTGCCCGCGGCGGCAGCGGCGGCGTCGAGGTGCGGGAGCGGCTGTGCGGCCAGGTCCCGGTAGACCACGGTGCCGGCCGGGTGCTGCTCCTTCCAGGCCTCGACGAACTTGGCGGTGACCTCACGCGACGCCGAGCCCTCGGGGAAGAGGGACGAGTCGATGTGCAGAAGCGTGGCCATGGGGAGCTCTCCAATGGATCAGGGCATGACGGGGTAGGGCGGTGCGGCGGAAGTTATGGTTGAGCGTTGAACCTTCCGTCCCTACCTATGGATAACACAGTTCCTTACTTTTTTTCATCCCCGACAGGAAGGTCAGTGCTCCCACTAGGCTGTGAGGCATGGCGCAGCACAGCGAAGACGCGTGCAAACAGGTGGACGCGGGGATCACTCGCGTCTTCGAGCTGCTCGGAAAGCGCTGGACGGGCCCGATCATCTCCGTACTCCTGGCGCACCCGGTGCACTTCTCCGAGCTCAGGAGGGCCATTCCGGGCATCAGCGAGCGCATGCTCTCCGACCGGCTGAGCGAGCTCGGCTCGGCCGGGCTGGTCGTGCGCGAGGTGGACGATGGCCCGCCGCTGAGGGTCGCCTACCGGCTCACGGAGAGCGGCGCGGCGATGGAGCCCGCGCTCAACGAGCTGCTGAGGTGGGCGGAATCACACATGGGGATCCCGAAGGGCAGCTGCTAGTAGCAGTCTGTTGTCGGAGCCGGCCCCGCCAGGGTCTACGCCCGGGGTGTGCCGTCCCAGCGCCATGTGGTGAGGCGGGGGTGCCCGGGGAGTTCGGCGCGCCCGGTCGCCCACAGCAGGGTCGGCCAGGGGTCCGTCGTCGCCGGGGCGTCGGGGAACAGCCGGGCGAGCGTCCGGGCGCAGAGGCCGGCGGGCGGCGTCCAGGAGAGCCCGAGCCCGTCCGCCAGGTCGTGCGTGTGCACCAGCGTCTCCACCACGCCCATCGCCGCGAAGCCCTCGGGGTCCGAAACCCCGAACACGTGGTAGGCGCGGGTCTCGTCCGGTGTCGTCCGCACCATGGCGACCAGCAGCGCGGCGCTCGCCTCCAGCACCTGCATCAGGCCGCCCGGGCCCGCGTCACGGTCCGCGAAGACCATGTTCGTGGGCCCGCCAGGCCGCTTCTTCCGCATGTCGAAGGGGACGTGGGTGTCCAGCGGCGGTTGCCTCGGGCCGAGTTGGGCGGCGTAGAAGAACAGGTCGTCGGCGAGGTGCTCGACGGTCTCCCAGCAGTCCCACTCCAGCGAACCGGCCTTGCCGTCCCACGCCTCCGCGGGCGCCGTGCGAAGCACGTCGACGGCGAGCCTGACGGCATGGTCCAGGTCGTCAGGCGTGACGGGGGAGGCGGGCGTCGGTTCGGCTTCGGCTGAACGGGACATGGCGGGACCGTATCGCGGACACGGTGCGGGGCGGGGCGGCGGCCGGGGCCACTAGGCTGGCCGGGTGACGCAGGACGTACCCCCTGAAGCCCACGAACCCCAGAGCGCCCGGCTCGAGCGTGCCGTGCGGGCGGCCGAGCACGCCCTCATCGAGTTCGAGATCGCCCTTGAGACGTTCAGGATCGAGGTCGAGAACTTCTCGCGACTGCACCACCAGCGGCTCGGCCCCATGTACGCCCGCCTCGACGAGCTCGACGCCCTGATCGCCGAGGCCAGGGCGCGGCGCAGCGGCGACCCCGAGGACCTGCGCAAGGCGCAGGAGGCGCGCGGCATGGTCCAGCCGATGCCGGGCGTCGAGGAGCTGTTCCACGACTGGCTCGACTCCGACGGGCTCTCCCCCGAGGCCGCCGCGATGCTCACCGAGCAGCCCGTACGACCGCCGCGCCGCGTGCGGCCGAGCGACGAGGCGCGCAAGCTCTACCGCGAGCTCGCCCGCAAGGCGCACCCCGACCTCGCGCAGGAGGAGGACGAGCGGGCCCGCCGCGAGGAGTTCATCGCGCGCGTGAACGGCGCGTACGGGCGCGGCGACGAGGCGCTGCTGAAGGAGCTCGCCGCGGAGTGGGAGGCGGGGCCGGCCCCGAAGCCCACGCCGCTCACCGAGAGCGAGCAGCTCTACGCGCGGCTCGAATGGCTCTCGCAGCGCAAGGAGCTGCTCACGCTGCTGGCGAAGGACCTGGAGGAGTCCGCCATCGGCGCCATGCTGCGAATGGCGCCCGACGACCCCGACCGGCTGCTGGAAGAGGTCGCCGAGCAGCTGCTCGCGCAGGTCGCCGAGCGTGAGGCCGAGCTCGGCGAGCTCGTGCAGTAGGTTCGGGAGGACAGGCCCGAACCTAGAAGAGAGCATGACCATGAGCTTTGCCGCGCTGCCCTCCGTCGACGTCGGCTCGCTGCCCGCCGACGCCCTCCTGATCGACGTCAGGGAGGACGACGAGTGGTCCGCCGGCCACGCCGAAGGCGCGCTGCACGTGCCGATGAGCGCGTTCGTCGACCGCTTCGGCGAGGTCTCCGAGGCCGTGTCCGACGGCCGCACCGCCTACGTGGTGTGCAGGTCGGGCGGCCGGTCGGCGCAGGTCACCCAGTACCTCGTGCAGCAGGGCGTGGACGCGGTCAACGTCGACGGCGGCATGATGGCCTGGGACGGCGCCGGACGCCCCCTGGTCAGCGACAACGGCTCCGCCACCGTCCTGTAGCCCGCGCCCGCGAGCCCGCTCGGGCGCGCCGCCGCGGACCGAGTCCGCACGGTCATCGGCCGCCGGGCGTCGTCCCCTTGCGCGGACCGCCGGCGAGCCGATCGCCGGGTGCCGGCCGCCCTGCCGGCGCCTCACCTGTCGAAGTCGAGCTCCACCTGCGGCGTCACCGCGTGTGACTGGCATGCCAGCACGTAGCCGGCCTCCGTCTCCTCCGGCTCCAGCGCGAAGTTGCGGTCCATGGTGACCTCGCCCGAGACGAGGAACGCCCTGCACGTGCCGCAGACACCGCCCCTGCACGCGTACGGCGCGTCCGCGCGCGCCCTGAGCACCGTCTCGAGCAGCGGCTCGCCCGCCTGGACCGGCCAGCTGCCGGACCGGCCCGCGAGCGTGGCCGTGAGCGTGGAGCCCGCCGCCGGGGGCGCCGGTGCGGGTATCGCCTCGCTCACCGCGTCCACGTGGAAGATCTCCTGGTGGATGCGGCTACGGTCGACGCCGAGCCCGCGCAGCGCACGGTCGGCGCCCGCCACGAGGCCGAGCGGCCCGCACAGGAACCAGCCGTCGACATCCGCCACGGGCAGCAGCGAGGGCAGCAGCCTGGTGAGCCGCTCGCGGTCCAGCCTGCCCGCCGGCAGGCCCGCCTGCTGCTCCTCCCGCGACACTACGGTGACCAGCTGGAAGCGGTCGGGGTAGCGGTCCTTCAGGTCGGCCACGTCGTCCAGGAACATCGTCGACGCGACCGTACGGTCACTGCGCACCAGGCAGAACCGGGCCTTGGGCTCGCGCGCGAGGAGCGTCGAGGCGATCGAGAGCACCGGCGTGATCCCGCTGCCGCCGACGACCGCCGCGAACCGCCCCGGCCTGGGCTCCAGCACGAACCGGCCCGTCGGCTCCATCACCTCGACCGTGTCGCCCACGGCCAGGCCCTTGAACGCGTACGGGGAGAACGCGCCGCCCTCCACCAGCCGCACCCCGACCCGCAGCAGCGGCTCCGCACCTGCGGGCGCGCAGATCGAGTACGTGCGCCTGACCTCCTCGCCGTCCTCGCCCGTCCTGCGCAGCGCGATGTGCTGGCCGGGCGTGTGCAGGAAGGACCCGCGCAGCTCGGGCGGCACCTCGAAGGTGAGGGCGACCGCGTCGTCCGTGAGGCGTTCGACCTCGCTGACCCGGAGCGGATGGAACATCTACAACTCCTTGAAGTGGTCGAACGGCTCTCCGCACGCCGTGCAGCGGCGCAGCGCCTTGCACGCGGTGGAGGAGAACCTGCTCAGCAACTCGGTGGCCGTGGACCCGCAGTGCGGGCAGCGGATCGTGAGGGAGAGCGCCACCGCGCCGTCCGCGCCGCGCGGCCGGGGCGGCGCGATGCCCGACTCGTCGAGCTTGCGCCGCCCTTCCGCGCTGATGTCGTCGGTCGACCAGGGCGGCGAAAGCACCGTGACCACCGAGACGTCACGCTCGCCGTGCGTGTGCAGCACCTGCTCTATGTCGGTGGCCATCGTCTCTATCGCGGGGCAGCCCGTGTACGTCGGCGTGAGCTCGACCCGGACCGCCCGGTGCCCGTCGCCCGCGTACTCCACCCGCACGTCACGCAGCACGCCGAGCTCGGCGAGCGTCACGACCGGCAGCTCGGGGTCGGGCACGGCGCCGGCCAGCCGGCGCAGCTCGCGCTCCAGCGCCGTCTCGCCGGCGCCGGGCGGCGTTCGCGGCGTGGGCGGCGGCGCGGAGCGCGCGCCCGTCACCATGTCGCACCCGGGTGGCTGCGGTGCAGGTGCTGCATCTCGGCGAGCATCCGGCCGAACGGCTCGGTGTGCAGGCCCTGCCGCCCGGCGCCCGCCGCCCAGCCGCCCCGCCTCGGCCCGTCGGGCAGCGTCAGCGTGGCGCGCTCCAGCACCTCCCCTATGTCCACCAGCCACTCGGCCTCCAGGGCCGCCGGATCGGCGTCGAGTCCCTCGACGGGCTGGAACAGCTCGCCGGTGAACTTCCACAGCGCCGTGCAGGCACGCTGCATGCGCGTATGGCTCTCGTCCGTGCCGTCGCCCAGCCTGAGCGTCCACAACCGGGCGTGGTCCAGGTGGTACTCGACCTCCTTGGCGGCCTTGGCCGCGAGCGGTGCCAGGGCGCTGTCCGTGGCGGCCAGCGCACGGTAGAGGGGGAGCTGGTAGGCGGAGAAGTAGAGCTGGCGGGCGATCGTGTGCGCGAAGTCGCCGTCTGGCTGCTCCACCAACTGCACGTTGCGGAAGGCCCGTTCCTCACGGAGGTAGGCCAGCTCGTCCTCGTCGCCGACGAGGGAGTACAGCGACCTTGCCTGGCCGAGCAGGTCGAGCGCGATGTTGGCGAGCGCGACCTCCTCCTCAAGGACGGGCGCGTGGCCCGCCCACTCCCCCAGCCGGTGCGAGAGCACCAGCGCGTCGTCGGCGAGGGCCAGTGCGGCGCTCACAGGTGCTTCACCCCCTCGGGGATCTCGTAGAACGTCGGGTGCCGGTAGGGCTTGTCGGCGGCCGGGGCGAAGAACGGGTCCTTCTCGTCGGGCGAGGAGGCCGTGATCGCGGCGGAGGGCACGACCCAGAGGGACACGCCCTCACCGCGCCGGGTGTAGAGGTCGCGCGCATTGCGCAGGGCCAGCTCCGCGTCCGGCGCGTGCAGACTGCCCGCATGCGTGTGGGACAGGCCGCGCCGCGAGCGCACGAACACCTCCCACAGGGGCCACTCCGTCTGCTCGCTCATGCCGCTACCGCCTTCTCGTCAGAACCCGCCGCCTGCTTCGCCGCGTACGCCGCCGCCGCGTCCCGCACCCACGCGCCGTCCTCATGGGCGCGGCGGCGCTGCGTTATCCGCTCCTCGTTGCACGGGCCGTTGCCCTTGAGCACCGCCTGGAACTCCGACCAGTCGATCGCGCCGAAGTCGTGTCCGCCCTTGTCCTCGTTCCACCTGAGGTCCGGGTCGGGGAGCGTGAGGCCGAGCGCCTCGGCCTGCGGGACGCAGATGTCCACGAACCGCTGCCGCAGCTCGTCGTTGGAGAACCGCTTGATCTTCCAGGCGGTGGACTGGGCCGAATGGGCGGATTCGCCGTCCGGCGGGCCGAACATCATGAGCGACGGCCACCACCAGCGGTCCACCGCGTCCTGCGCCATCGCGTGCTGCTCGGGGGTGCCCTCGCTCAACGCGAGCAGCAGCTCGAACCCCTGGCGCTGGTGGAAGGACTCCTCCTTGCAGATGCGGATCATCGCGCGGGCGTAGGGGCCGTAGGAGCAGCGGCACAGCGGGACCTGGTTCGTGATCGCGGCACCGTCCACGAGCCAGCCGATCGCGCCGACGTCCGCCCAGGTCAGTGTCGGGTAGTTGAAGATCGACGAGTACTTCTGGCGGCCCGCGTGCAGCTTGTCGAGCAGCTCGTCCCTGCCCGTGCCGAGCGTCTCCGTGGCGCTGTAGAGGTACAGGCCGTGCCCCGCCTCGTCCTGCACCTTGGCCATCAGGATCGCCTTGCGCCGCAGTGAGGGGGCACGGGTGATCCAGTTGGCCTCCGGCTGCATGCCGATGATCTCCGAGTGCGCGTGCTGAGCCATCTGCCGTACCAGCGTCGCGCGGTAGGCGTCCGGCATCCAGTCCCGCGGCTCGATGCGCTCCTCGGCCGCCACGGCGGCGTCGAACGCCGCCAGGAAGGCGTCCTCGCCGCTCCCGGCGCCCTCGGCCGCGCTCGCCCCACCCGCCACTGCCGTCATCACGACTCCCTACCGACCGATCGTTCGGTTCCCGGACTTCAATGGTCGGTCGACGGCCCGTAGGGTGTCAACCCTGTGGATAACTGGCTCGCGGGAGCGACACGGATCGGGGCGGGATGGATTCGCACGGGGACAGGGGGACGGGCGCGGGCGGGCCCGTGGGGCCCGAGGGAACGGGGCCCGGCGCGCCGCATCCGTGGGACGCTCCCGCGCCGGGCCCGACCCGCCTCGGCACCGGGCGCCCCGGTGCCTGGGGCCCTGGCCCGGTGCCTCCGGACGCCGGGGATGCTGCTTCCGGCCCCGGCGACCCGGCCACCGGCCCTGGCGACCTGGGCACTGGCGCCTCCGCTCCGGAGACGGACGGTTCTGGCATCGGGCATCCCGGTGCCTGGGACCCGGGCCCTGTGGCGGCGGACGCCGGGGGCCAGTCTTCCGGTCCCGTCGGTGCGGGCGCCGACTCGGGAGGCGGGGCCTCCGGCTCGGGCGGTCCTGGCACCGGCGCCCCGGCTTGGGAGGCGGGCCGCCCAGGCGCTGGGCATCCCGGCGCCTGCGGCCCTGCCCCCGTGGCTCCGGACGCCGGCGGCGCGGACTCCGGTCCCGGCGGCGCGGCCGCACAGGACGGAGCGGCCGGGGGGCCGCGGCCGCCCGGGGCGGGGATAGCCGGCCTGTCCCGCCGCTACCGGTGGGTCGCCGGCGCCGGGATCGTCGCCGTGCTCGCCGTCGTCTGCGTCCACCTGGCGATGGTCTTCTTCTACGTGGCCCCCGCCAACACGGTCTCCAAGCAGCACTCGCAGCTGATCAACCGGTGGGTGAACCCCGAGTTCGAGCAGAACTGGAAGCTGTTCGCGCCCAACCCGTTGCAGCAGAACGTGCACGTCCAGGCGCGGGCCCGGATCAAGGACGCCTCCGGACGGATGTCCACAGGCCCCTGGACCGACCTGTCGGCGCAGGACGCCGCCGCGATCCGGCACAACCCGCTGCCCAGCCACACCCAGCAGAACGAGCTCCGCCGCGCCTGGGACTACTTCACGCAGACGCACGACTCCAAGGAGCGGCCGATCGGCACGAGGGGCAAGCTCTCCGAGGCGTACATGCGCCGCCTCGTCGTGCTGCGGCTCGGCCGGGACCACCCGGGGGAGGCGATGGCCGGCATCCAGGTACGGTCCGCGACCATGAACGTCGCGCCGCCGCCGTACGCCGAGGAGAGCACCGACACCCGCACCTCCTACCGCACCTTCCCGTGGTGGACGGTCGGGCCGTCCGACGTGCCCGGCGGTGTGGACAAGTCCGTCGTCGCCGCGAGCGGGACCGAGGGGGCCGCGAAGTGAGCACCCCGACGCCCATGCCGCCCCCGGCCCCTGCCCCGGCCGCGCCGCGCCGCCCCGACCGCGAGCGCGACCCGCTGGAGCGGATCGCGCGCGCCCTCCAGCGCGTCACGGCCACCTCGTTCGGCCGGTACCAGAGCGCCCTCATCCGCATCGGCTTCGCCGGCACCTGGTTCGCCTTCCTGCTGCGCGAATTGCCGCACAGGAACGAGATGTACGGACCCGACGCGCCCTGGAGCTGGGGTCTGGCCAAGCAGCTGATCGCCGGGAACGGCGCCTTCAGCGGGCTGATGTGGTCGGACAGCGCCGTCTGGTTCGAGATCGTCTACGCCGTCGCGGTCATCTCCAGCCTGCTGCTGATGCTCGGCTGGCGAACCAGGACGATGTCGTTCCTCTTCATGTTCGGCGTGCTGTCCCTGCAGAACCGCTCCGTCTTCCTCGGCGACGGCGGCGACAACGTCATCCACCTGATGGCGATCTACCTGGTGTTCACGCGGTGCGGCCAGGTCTGGTCGCTGGACGCGCGCCGTGCGGCCGCGCCGGCGCGCGCCGGCCGGGCGGACCGGGTCGGACCCGCCCTGTGGGCGGTCATGGGCGCGTTCCTCGTCGCCGGCGCGGTGACCGGCCGCGTCGACATCCAGCTGTGGATGCAGGTCCTGCTCTGGGGCGGCTGGGCGGCGCACGGCCTGTGGTGGGCGGCGAACCGGTACGCGCCCGGTGGCCAGGAGCGCTCGCTCCTCGACGTCTTCGCGAACCTCTTCCACAACGCGGCCCTCCTCGTGATCGCCGCGGAGGTCTGCTTCGTCTATGCCACCGCCGGCTGGTACAAGATCCAGGGCACGCGCTGGGAGGACGGCACCGCGCTGTACTACCCGCTGAAGCTCGACTACTTCACGCCGTGGCCGCACCTGTCCGGGCTGCTCGCCGCCAGCAGCCTGTTCGTGCTGCTGTTCTCCTACGGGACGGTGATGGTGCAGGTCGCCTTCCCGTTCACGCTGGTCAACAGGCGCGTCAAGAACGTCCTGCTGGTGGGCATGATGATCGAGCACGCGGGCATCGCCGTCCTGCTGGGGCTCCCGTTCTTCTCCCTCGCCATGATCACCGCGGACGCGGTGTTCCTCCCGACGGGGTTCCTGCTGTGGCTGGGCGGCAGGGTCGCCCGGGGGCGGGCCCGGGTGCTGCGGCGGGCGGCCCCCCTGCCGGGCCAGCGGCGGGACAGCACCGAGGAGAGCCGTACCCTCATCGGATGAGCAGTGACACGCCGACCGGTGGCGCGCAGGCCAGCGGTGCGACGGCCGGGGAGCCGGCGCAGTACGACGAGGGGTTCGGCCCCGAGGTCGGCGTGGGGCCCCACCCCGGGCCCTGGCCGGCGGACGACCGCTACGACCCCGCGCTGCTCGCGGCAGGCGACCGGCGCAATGTGGCCGACCGGTTCCGCTACTGGCGGCGCGAGGCGATCGTCGCCGACCTGGACACGCGCCGGCACGACTTCCACGTGGCCGTGGAGAACTGGAACCACGACTTCAACATCGGCTCCGTGGTCCGCACGGCCAACGCCTTCCTGGCCCGCGAGATCCATATCGTCGGGCGGCGCCGCTGGAACCGGCGCGGCGCCATGGTCACCGACCGCTACCAGCATGTGCGCCACCACGCCGGCACGGCCGAGCTGACCTCGTGGGCCGATGCCGAGGACCTGCCGGTCATCGGCATCGACAACCTGCCGGGCGCCGTGCCCCTTGAGCACACCGAACTTCCCCGACGCTGCGTCCTCCTGTTCGGCCAGGAGGGCCCGGGGCTCACCGAGGAGGCGCGCGCCCACGCGGCGATGGTGTGCTCCATCGCGCAGTTCGGCTCGACGCGCTCGATCAACGCCGGGGCGGCTGCCGCGATCGCCATGCACGCCTGGATCCAGCGGTACGCGCACATCCCGGTGGCCCCGGCCGGCTGAGCGCCGGGGCCACCGCCGCGGGCGCCGCGTCAGACCGGGCGGCGCACCTCGACCGTACGGAAGCGGTTCGCCACGAACGCCGCGTCGCACAGCGCCGCGTTCGCCGCCGGATTGCCGCCCGAACCGTGGAAGTCGGAGAACGCCGCCGTCTGGTTCACGTACACGCCGCCCGTCAGGTTCAGCGACAGCTGCGCCGACTCCTCCAGGCAGACGTCCTCCACGGCGGCCTCCACGTCGGCGGACGTCGTGTACGCGCCGACCGTCATGGCGCCCTTCTCGCGCACCGTGCGCCGCAGCAGCTCGACCGCGTCGCCCGTGGAGTCGACGGCGACCGCGAACGACACGGGACCGAAGCACTCCGCGAGGTAGGGCACCTCGCCCGTGTCCTGCCCGTCCTTGTGCGATCCGTCGGCCTTGACGATCAGCGGCGTGCGCACCACGGCGTCAGGGAACTCCGGGTGGACCACCTCGCGCGAGGCGAGCGCCACCTCGCCGAGCTCGGCGGCCGCCTCCAGGCGCGCCTTGACGTCCGGGTTGACGAGCGCGCCGAGCAGCGCGCTCGCTCGCGCGTCGTCGCCGAGAAGCTTGTCCACAGCCCCCGCGATGTCGGCCACGACCTCGTCGTACGTCTTGTGGCCCGCGTCGGTCCCGATGCCGTCGCGCGGGATGAGCAGGTTCTGCGGGGTGGTGCACATCTGGCCGCTGTAGAGGGAGAGCGAGAACGCCAGGTTGCCGAGCATGCCCCGGTAGTCGTCCGTGGAGTCCACGACGACGGTGTTCACGCCGGCCTTCTCCGTGTAGACCTGCGCCTGCCGCGCGTGCTCCTCCAGCCAGTCGCCGAAGGCCGTCGAGCCCGTGTAGTCGATGATGCGGACCTCCGGGCGCAGCGCCAGCACCTTGGCCAGGCCCTCGCCCGGGCGGTCCACGGCGAGCGCGACCAGGTTCGCGTCGAAACCGGCCTCCGCGAGCACCTCGCGCGCCACGCGCACCGTCATCGCCAGCGGCAGCACCGCGCGGGGGTGCGGCTTGACCAGCACGGGGTTGCCCGTGGCCAGGGAGGCGAACAGGCCCGGGTAGCCGTTCCACGTCGGGAACGTGTTGCAGCCGACGAGCAGCGCGATGCCGCGCGGCACCGCCGTGAACGTCTTGCGCATCTCCAGCGGGTCGCGCTTGCCCTGCGGCTTCGACCAGGGCGCCGCCGCCGGCGTGCGCGTCTGCTCCGCGTACGCGTACGCCACCGCTTCGAGGCCCCTGTCCTGCGCGTTGGCCCCGCCGGCCTGCAGCGCCATCACGAAGGCCTGGCCGCTCGTGTGCATCACCGCATGCGCGAACTCGTGCGTACGGGCGGAGATGCGCGCGAGGATCTCCAGGCAGACCAGGGCGCGCGTCTCGGGCCCGGCTTCGCGCCACGCGCGCATGCCCGCCCGCATGGCGGGCAGCAGCTCGTCCACGTCGGAGTGCGGGTACTCGACGCCGAGCGCCGGGCCGTACGGCGA
Source organism: Streptomyces sp. NRRL F-5126 (assembly GCF_000721265.1). Lineage (GTDB taxonomy): Bacteria > Actinomycetota > Actinomycetes > Streptomycetales > Streptomycetaceae > Streptomyces. Next base: position 225,340 of record NZ_JOFZ01000008.1, read on the forward strand.
TGTCTCGGCGCCCGTCCAGCCGTCCGTGCCGGGCTGGCCGAGCTCGAATCGGCTGCCCCGCAGCGCCTCGAACGCGGCGAGCCCGTCGGCGGGGCCCGTCTCGCCGTACGCCTTCGGGTGCTCGGGGTGGGGCGACCAGTAGGCGCGGGTGCGGATGGCGTCGAGCGCCTCGTCGAGCGTGGCCCTGCGGGTCTCGGCGAGCTTCTGGACGCTGAGCTGCGCGGTCATGGTGTGGGACCAACTCCTCATCGAGCCGGGTGTGCGGGTCGTCGAGCCGGTGGGCGGACGGTCCGCGCGAAGCCCGGGACACACGTGCACGGACAGGGTTAGAGTAACCGAACGATCGGTCGGTTCAAGAGGGTCCTGGCAGATCTGTGGACAACCCCTGGGAGGATCGTGTCCATGGCAGCAGTCGCGCATCGCCGTCCCGTCTCGGTGGTCGGCACCGGCACCATGGGACAGGGCATAGCCCAGGTCGCCCTGGTCGCGGGCCACCCCGTCCGCCTCTACGACGCGGCCCCCGGCCGCTCGGGGGAGGCCGTCTCGGCGGTCACCGCCCGGCTCGACAGGATGGTCGAGAAGGGCCGGCTCGAACGCGCCGAGCGCGACGCCGCGGTGGAGCGCCTCACGGCGGTCGACGACCTCGCGGGCCTCGCGGGCAGCGCGCTCGTCGTGGAGGCCGTACTGGAGGACGCGGCGGTCAAGCGGCAGCTGTTCGCCGATCTTGAGAAGGTCGTCGCTGACGACTGCCTGCTCGCCACCAACACCTCGTCCCTCGCCGTCACCGAGATCGCGGGCGCGCTGCGGATGCCCGGCCGCTTCGTCGGGCTGCACTTCTTCAACCCCGCACCGCTGCTGCCGCTTGTCGAGGTCGTCAGTGGGTACGCGACGGACCCGGCAGCGGCCGACCTGGCGTACGACACCGCGCGTGCGTGGGGAAAAACCCCGGTGCGCTGCTCGGACACCCCCGGCTTCATCGTCAACCGCATCGCCCGCCCCTTCTACGCGGAGGCCTTCCGCCTCCACGAGGAGCGCGCCGCGGGCGCGGCGACGATCGACGCGGTCCTGCGCGGCTCGGGCGGCTTCCGCATGGGCCCGTTCGAGCTCACCGACCTGATCGGGCAGGACGTCAACGAGGCGGTCACCCGCTCCGTCTGGGACGCGTTCTTCCACGACCCGAAGTTCACGCCGTCCCTCGCTCAGCACAGGCTCGTCCAGGCGGGCCGCCTCGGCCGCAAGTCGGGGCACGGCTGGTTCCCGTACGGGGACGGCGCGGCGGCGCCCGAGCCGGGTACCCGGGCGCCGTGCGAGGCGCCCCGCGAGGTCGTCGTGCACGGCGACCTCGGGCCCGCTGCCGCCCTCGCAGGCATGCTGCGCGAGGCCGGCGTCGAGGTGCACGCCGGCCGCGGGGACGGCGTTGGGGAGATCGAGGTGCCGGGAGGCGCGCGACTTTTCCTCGCCGGTACCGGCCCCCGCGACGGCAGCGCCGCGGGCGCCGTCCGCTTCGACCTCGCCCTCGACTACGGCTCGTGCACCCGTGTCGCCCTGGCGCCCGCCGGCGGCAACGGCGAGAGCGGCCTGCGCGCGGCCGTCGGCCTTTTCCAGCTCCTCGGTAAAGAGGTCAGCGTCATCGCCGACGTGCCCGGCATGGTCGTGGCGAGGACAGTCGCCATGCTCATCGACCTCGCGCTCGACGCGGAGGCGCGCGGCGTCGCCTCCCTTCAGGACATCGACACCGCGATGCGGCTCGGCGTCAACTACCCGGCGGGCCCGGGCGAGTGGTGCACGCGCGTGGGCGCGGGATGGGCGCTCGGCGTGCTGCGTGAGCTGCACGAGGAGCACCCGGGCGGCCGGTACGCGCCGAGCCGCGCCCTGCGCGTGCGCGCCGGCGACACGGAGGACGGCTCGTGACCACGCCACGGCGCGACACGTACACGCCGGAGACGCTGCTGTCCGTCGCCGTCGCGGTCTTCAACGAACGCGGCTACGACGGCACGTCGATGGAGCACCTCTCCAAGGCGGCCGGCATCTCCAAGTCGTCGATCTACCACCACGTCGCGGGCAAGGAGGAGCTGCTGCGACGCGCCGTGAGCCGTGCGCTCGACGGCCTCTTCGCCATCCTCGACGAGGACGGCGCGACGCGCGGCAAGGCGCTCGCGCGCGTCGAGTACGTCACCCGGCGCATGGTGGAGGTGCTGACGGCGGAGCTGCCGTACGTGACGCTGCTGCTGCGCGTCAGGGGCAACACCCGCACGGAGCGCTGGGCCATGGAGCGGCGCCGCGAGTTCGACCAGCGCGTCGCCGAGCTGCTCGGGGCCGCCGCGTCCGAGGGCGACCTGCGGACCGACGTCGAGGCCCGGCTCGCCACGCGCCTGGTGTTCGGGATGGTCAACTCGCTGGTGGAGTGGTACCGCCCGGACGCGCCGGGCGGCTACGACCCGAAGCAGGTCGCGGACGCGGTGGTGCGGCTCGCGTTCGACGGCCTCCGAGCGCCGGGCCCGCACGCGGGCTCGGACAGCGCCCCGCGCGGGCTGCCCCTGTAGCCCAAGGGCGCGAAGGCCGGGCACGCCCCGAACAGCCCATGCGCCCGGGGCGCTCCCGTGCGGCAGGATGCGCTCCGGGACAGGCGCCGTGCCCACTTCAGGAGAAGCGGCATGCGAAGGCGGCTCGGCGCCGGCACGCGACTCCCGCATGGGACGGCGTGGCAGCCGGACGCGCCGTCCCTCGGGGAGCGGCAGAAGCGGGGGGACCCGCCCCGCGAACGGGCGCCGTTCCTGCGGCGCCCGCCCGGTGCGGCGTGGGCGGTCGCGTGGTTCCCGAGGCCCGGGTCGCGGACCGGGGCCCACCCCTGGCCGCCGGGTTCCGGCCCCAGGCCCCGGCGCAGACGGCGTCAGGGCCCGCCGCATGGTGGGCGTGTACGCAGGGCGGCGGCCGGCAGGCGCCGCCGGGGCGGTCGCCAGGCCCGGGCTCGTCCCGCCGGCGGACCGCCCGCTTCCGGATCGCCACGGGCCGTGGGGCCGGGCCCCGAGGCCAGGGCCCCTCCACTGCACGAGGCGTGGGGATGGCCGCGTACGTACGCCGGGAGGCGGGTGCCAGGCGCAGCGCGGCAGCGGCACGGTCCGGGGCCGGGCTCCGGTGCCTGGGGGCGAGCGCCGTGCGGGGCACGCCCCGCAGGGGTCACTCGGGCGGGGGCTGCGGGTTGAGGTCCGTTTCCTCGAATACCAGCAGCGTCCGCGTCGACAGCACCTCGGGGATGGCCTGCAGGCGCGTGAGAACCAGCTCGCGCAGCGTCCTGTTGTCCGGGCTGTGCACCAGCAGCAGGACGTCGAAGTCGGCGCCGAGGAGCGCGATGTGCGCGGCCCCCGGCAGCGCCTCAAGCTGGCCCCGCACGGTACGCCAGGAGTTCTGCACGATCTTCAGCGTGATGTACGCCGTGGCGCCCTGGCCGGCGCGCTCGTGGTCGATGCGGGCCGAGAAACCCCTGATCACGCCGTCCTCGACCAGCCGGTTGATGCGCGCGTACGCGTTCGCGCGCGAGACGTGCACCCGTTCGGCGACGGACCGTATGGACGCCCGCCCGTCCGCCTGGAGGATGTGCAGGATCGCCCGGTCGATGGTGTCGAGCGGGCGGATAGCGGCGTCCCCTTGCCCGGGCCCGGGGACGGGCACGTACCCGGGCCCGTGGGCGGTCTCGTCGGCCATTTGTTCAGTCCCCATGCCTTCCCGCCTCAGCCAGGTGGACGACCTGCATCCATCACAGAGCCTGCCGAACCGTTTGTCCACAGGATGGCGCCACATGTAGCCAAAGTGGACCGACGACCGAACAATCGGTAGGTGAGAGTCGCCACATACCGGCCGCTCTCCGACTCCGCCGCCACGAGCCGCACGAGGAGGGGCACGCGTGAAGAAGAGCAGTACGCCGGTCCGGGAGCCGGCCGCGAAGACCACGGGCTCACGGGGTGCCACCAGGAGTGGGCAGCGCCCCGCGGCGCCCGCCTGGCGCGTCCGCACGGACCCCGCGCCGCTGCTCCCCGACGCGCGTCCGTTCCGCGTGCTCGGCACGCGCGCCGCAGCCGACGCCGACCCCGCGCTGCTGCTGCGGCTCTACGGCGAGCTGGTGCGCGGCCGCAGGTTCAACACGCAGGCGACGGCGCTGACGCGCCAGGGCAGGCTCGCGGTGTATCCGTCGAGCGCGGGCCAGGAGGCGTGCGAGGTCGCGGCCGCCGCCGTGCTCGCCGAGCGCGACTGGCTCTTCCCCAGCTACCGCGACACGCTCGCGGTCGTCTCGCGCGGTGTCGACCCCGTGGAGGCGCTGACGCTGCTGCGCGGCGACTGGCACACGGGCTACGACCCGCACCGCTACCGCGTCGCGCCGCTTTCCACGCCGCTCGCGACCCAGCTGCCGCACGCCGTCGGCCTCGCCCACGCGGCCCGCCTCAAGGGCGACGACGTCGTCGCGCTCGCCCTGGTCGGCGACGGCGGCACGAGCGAGGGCGACTTCCACGAGGCCATGAACTTCGCCGCCGTCTGGCAGGCGCCCGTCGTCTTCCTCGTGCAGAACAACGGCTTCGCCATCTCCGTCCCGCTGGCCAAGCAGAGCGCGGCCCCGACGCTCGCGCACAAGGCCGTCGGCTACGGCATGCCGGGCAGGCTCGTCGACGGCAACGACGTCGCGGCCGTCCACGCGGTGCTCGCCGAAGCGGTGGACCGCGCGCGCACGGGCGGCGGCCCCACGCTCGTCGAGGCCGTGACGTACCGGATCGACGCGCACACGAACGCCGACGACGCGACGCGCTACCGCGAGGACGACGAGGTAGCCGCCTGGCGCGCCTACGACCCCGTGCGGATCCTGGAGGCCGAGCTGCGCGGCCGCGGCCTGCTCGACGACGCGGAGGCCGAGCGCGTCGCGAGCGGCGCCGAGGAGATGGCGGCGCGGCTGCGCGAGCGGCTGAACGCGGACCCGGCCACCGACCCCATGGAGCTGTTCGGGCACGTGTACGCGGAGCCGACGCCCCAGCTGCGCGAGCAGGCGGCGCAGCTGCGCGCCGAACTCGACGCGGCGGCCGGCGCGGAAGGCCGGGAGGGCGGACGATGACCACGGTCGCGGCGCAGCGCACGGCGGGGGGCGCGAAGCCCGCCACCATGGCGCAGGCGATCCAGCGCGCCCTGCGCGACGCCATGGCGGACGACCCGGCTGTGCACGTGCTCGGTGAGGACGTCGGCACCCTGGGCGGCGTATTCCGGATCACGGACGGCCTGGCGAAGGAGTTCGGCGACGACCGCTGCACGGACACCCCGCTGGCGGAGGCCGGCATCCTCGGCACGGCCGTCGGCATGGCCATGTACGGGCTGCGTCCGGTGGTGGAGATGCAGTTCGACGCGTTCGCGTACCCGTCGTTCGAGCAGCTGGCGAGCCATGTGGCGAAGATGCGCAACCGCACGGGCGGCGCGCTGCCGCTGCCGCTGACGGTGCGCATCCCCTACGGAGGCGGGATCGGCGGGGTCGAGCACCACAGCGACTCGTCGGAGGCCTACTACATGGCCACGCCCGGGCTGCACGTCGTCACGCCGGCGACGGTGGAGGACGCGTACGGCCTGCTGCGTGCGGCGATCGCCTCCGACGACCCGGTGATCTTCCTCGAACCGAAACGGCTGTACTGGTCGAAGGCGGCGTGGTCGCCGCAGGCGCCGGCCGCCGTCGAGCCCATCGGCAAGGCCGTGGTGCGCCGCAGCGGCACGAGCGCCACGCTCATCACGTACGGGCCGAGCCTGCCGGTCTGCCTCGAAGCGGCTGAGGCCGCGCGCGCCGAGGGCTGGGACCTCGAAGTGGTCGACCTCAGGTCGCTGGTGCCCTTCGACGACGAGACGGTGGTCAGGTCGGTGCGGCGCACGGGCCGCGCGGTCGTGGTGCACGAGTCGGTCGGGTTCGGCGGCCCCGGCGGGGAGATCGCCGCGCGCGTGAGCGAGCGGTGCTTCCACCACCTGGAGGCGCCGGTGCTGCGGGTGGCCGGGTTCGACGTTCCGTATCCGCCGCCGATGCTGGAGGGGCACCATCTTCCCGGGGTCGACCGGGTGCTCGACGCGGTCGCGCGGCTCCAGTGGGAGGCGGAGAGCTGATGGCTCAGGTGCTGGAGTTCAAGCTGCCCGACCTCGGCGAGGGGCTGACCGAGGCGGAGATCGTCGGCTGGCTCGTCTCGGTGGGCGACGTGGTCGCCATCGACCAGCCGGTGGTCGAGGTGGAGACGGCGAAGGCGCGCGTCGAGGTGCCGTGCCCCTACGGGGGCGTGGTGACGGCCCGCTTCGGAGAGGAGGGCAGCGAACTGCCGGTCGGCGCGCCGCTGATGACGGTGGCCGTCGGCGAGTCTCCGGATGCGGCAGGGTCCGCCGAGGCCGAGGCCGAGGCCGAGGCCGGCGGAGGCGACACGTCGGGCAATGTCCTCGTCGGATACGGCACGGCGGCGCCGGCCGCGCGGCGCCGCAGGGTCAGGCCCGGGCAGCTCGTGGAGGCACCCGCGGACTCCGGGAGCGCCGGCGGTGTGGCGACGGAGAGCGAGGTGCGCGAGGGGCCCGTGCCGGTCGTGTCGCCCCTGGTGCGCCGTCTCGCGCGCGAGCACGGCCTCGATCTGCGCCGGCTCACGGGCTCCGGGCGCGAGGGGCTGATCCTGCGCGCCGACGTGGAACGGGCCATCCGGCTCGCCACCGCTCCCCCGGCCACGACACTGCCACCCTCGGAGCCGTCGGGAGCGACGCAATCCGGTGCCGTCCGGGTGCCGCTCAAGGGCGTGCGGGGCGCCGTCGCCGACAAGATGTCGCGCAGCCGCCGCGAGATACCCGAGGCGACGTGCTGGGTCGACGCGGACGCCACGGAACTGATGGCCACGCGGGCCGCCATGAACTCCGGAATGCACCCGGCCGCAGCCGGAGCGGCGGGGGCCGCGGGCGCGGCGGGAGCGGCCGGAGCCAGGAAGATCTCCGTGCTCGCGCTGCTCGCCCGCATCTGCACGGCGGCGCTCGGCCGGTTCCCCGAGCTCAACTCGACGGTGGACACCGCCGCCCGGGAGGTCGTGCGGCTCCCGGCCGTGCACCTCGGATTCGCGGCGCAGACCGAGCGCGGGCTCGTCGTGCCCGTCGTACGGGACGCACACACCCGCTCCGCCGAGTCGCTGACGGAGGAGTTCGCGCGCCTCACCGAAGCGGCGAGGACGGGCGCGCTGACGCCCGCCGACATGACCGGCGGCACGTTCACGCTCAACAACTACGGCGTGTTCGGCGTCGACGGCTCCACGCCGATCATCAACCACCCCGAGGCCGCCATGCTGGGCGTCGGCCGGATCATGGCCAAGCCGTGGGTGCACGACGGCGAGCTGGCCGTGCGTCAGGTCGTCCAGCTGTCGCTGACGTTCGACCACCGGGTCTGCGACGGCGGCACGGCGGGCGGCTTCCTGCGGTACGTGGCCGACTGCGTGGAGCAGCCCGCGGTCCTGTTGCGCACGCTCTGACGGCTCCGGGAGGAGGCCGCCGGCGGAAGATCCCGCGCCCTCGCGTGCTTCAGAGGCGCGATCGCGGACGATACTTCAGCCATGACAGCTGAGCCGCACGCGGTTCCCGCGTACGACGCCGTGGTGCTGGCCGGAGGGGCGGCGAGGCGCCTCGGCGGCGCCGACAAGCCCGCCGTGCGCGTCGGCGCCCGCTCGCTGCTCGACCGGGTCCTGCGGGCCTGCGAGGGCGCGGCCGCCACCGTCGTCGTGGGCGGCAGGCGCCCCACCGTGCGGCCCGTGCGGTGGGCGCGCGAGGAGCCGCCGGGCGGCGGCCCCGTCGCCGCGCTCGGCGCCGGCCTGCGGTGCGCGACGGCGGGGACGGTCCTCGTACTCTCCGCCGATCTGCCCTTCCTTGACCACGCGACGGTGGACGCGCTGCTCGACGCCCTCGCCGCGGGGCAGGGCGAGGCCGCGCTCCTCGTCGACGCCGAAGGCCGCGACCAGCCCCTCGTCGCCGCCTACCGCACGGAGCCGCTGCGCCGCGGGATCGCCCTGCTGGCCGCCGAGTACGGCGGGCTCGCGGGGCTCCCGCTGCGGCTGCTGTCGCAGGAACTGGATCTCGTCCGGGTGACAGCGGACGCAGCAGCGGCAGCAGGTGCCGGCGCACTCGCCGCTTTCGACTGCGACACCTGGGACGACATCGCCACCGCCCGCCAACGCATCAGGGAGCATGGGACCGTGCTGGACGAATGGATCACCGCAGTCAAGGACGAGCTCGGCATCGAGCTGGACGTCGACACCGATCTGGTGCTGAACCTGGCGAGCGACGCGGCGCACGGCGTCGCACGCCCCGCGGCCCCGCTGACGACGTTCCTGGCCGGGTACGCGGCGGCGAGCGCGGGGGGCGCAGGCGCCGAGGCGGTCGCCGAGGCCGTACGCAAGGCCTCGGCGCTGGCCCGCCGCTGGGAAGCGGAGACAGAGGGCAAGAGCGGCGGCACCGGAAACGACGCCGGATGACGGCACGAGGCGGCGAGGCCGGAGGCCAACAGGCAAAGGACGCGGCAGCCGGGGACGCCGAGGTCGACGGCGTCGAGGACGCGCTGGCCCTCGTCGGCAGCAGGTCCGCCGCGGACGACGGGACCGGTCACACGGGCCCGCACCGCTCCGTGGAGTGGACGCGGGCGCGCGCACGCGCCGCACGCGCGGGGCGCCGGCCGCAGGGGGCACGGGTCCACCGGGTCGCCGCCGACCGCGCGCTCGGCGAGGCGCTCGCCGAGCCGCTCACGGCCCTCACCGACCTGCCGTCCTTCGACACCTCGGCCATGGACGGCTGGGCCGTGGCGGGGCCTGGCCCTTGGGAGCTCGTCACCGCCGAATCCGTGCTGGCCGGGCACGCCTGTGCGGGCCCGCTGCCGGACGGCACGGCGGTCCGCATCGCGACCGGCGCCCGCGTCCCGCCCGGGACGACCGCCGTCATCCGCAGCGAGCACGCGCACGCGGACGAGGCGGGCCGGCTGCACGCCCAACGCCGTTTCGTGCAGGGCCAGGACATCAGGCCGCGCGGCCAGGAGTGCCGCTCGGGCGACCTGCTGCTGCCCGCCGCCACGCTCGTCACCCCCGCCGTGCTGGGGCTCGCGGCCGCGGCCGGGTACGACACGCTGCTCACGGTCCGGCGGCCGAGCGCCGAGGTGCTGGTGGTGGGCGACGAGCTGCTGACCGAGGGACTGCCGCACGACGGGCTGATCAGGGACGCGCTGGGCCCGATGATCGCGCCGTGGCTGCGCTCCCTCGGCGCCGAGGTGCTGTCCACGCGCGCCGTACGCGACGACGCGAACGCCCTGTACCGGGCGATCACCGGGTCACGCGCCGATCTGGTGGTCACCACGGGCGGCACGGCGGCCGGACCTGTCGACCACGTGCACCCCGTGCTCCTCAAGGCCGGCGCGCGGCTGCTGGTGGACGGCGTCGCCGTACGGCCAGGCCACCCGATGCTGCTGGCGGCGCTCGACGGCGGAAGGCACCTGGTCGGCCTGCCGGGCAACCCGCTCGCGGCCGTCTCCGGCCTGCTCACACTCGCCGAGCCGCTGCTGCGCGAGCTGGCGGGCCGCAGGGCGCCCACCCCGTACCACGCGCCGATAGGGGCGGAGCTGCGCGGGCATCCGAGAGACACCCGCCTTGTGCCCTTCCTGCACCGTGCTGAGAGGCTGGAGCCCGTGCACTTCAACGGCCCGGCCATGCTCCGCGGGATCGCGATCGCCGACGGCCTCGCCGTCGTACCGCCGGGCGGCGCCGACCCCGGGACACTGCTGGAAGTCCTCGATCTTCCGTGGACCGCGCCCGTCGAAAGCGGGTGTTTCACGTGAAACTTCCCGGCCACGACGCCATAGCCAGGGGCGCGGACGAACACCTGGTCGCGGCCCGCGTCAAGCTGCCGCAGCGCCGCATCCAGCGCCCGCTGCGCCAGGTGCTGCGGCGGCTCGCGATGGCGCTCGCCGTGCTGTTCCTGACGGTGCTGATCGTCTGGATGGACCGCGGCGGTTACCACGACAACGCGAACGGCTCCGTGGACTTCCTGGACGCCGTCTACTACGCGACGGTGACGCTCTCCACCACGGGGTACGGGGACATCGTCCCGTACAGCGACGGCGCCCGGCTGGCCAACATCCTGCTCGTGACGCCATTGCGCGTGATGTTCCTGATCATCCTCGTCGGTACGACTCTTGAGGTCCTCACGGAGCGCACCCGGGAAGAGTGGCGGCAGAACCGCTGGAGGTCCGCCTTGCGCGATCACACCCTGATCATCGGATACGGCACCAAGGGCAGGTCGGCGGCGCAGACGCTGTGCGCCACCGGCCTGCGCAAGGAGCAGCTGGTCGTCGTGGACCCGTCGCCGCGGGTGATCGAGGCGGCCAACGCGGAGGGGCTTACCGGGGTCATCGGCGACGCGACCCGCAGCGATGTGCTGCTGCGGGCCGAGGTCCAGCGGGCGAAGCAGGTCGTGATCGCGACGCAGCGGGACGACACGGCGGTGCTGGTGACGCTGACGGCGCGCCAGCTCAACAAGCGCGCGAAGATCGTCACCGCCGTGCGCGAGGAGGAGAACGCGCCGCTGCTGCGCCAGTCGGGCGCGGACGCCGTGATCACCAGCGCCAGCGCGGCCGGCCGGATGCTGGGCATGTCCGTGCTCAGCCCCTGGGCGGGCTCGGTGATGGACGACCTGATCCAGCAGGGCAGCGGCCTCGACATGGTCGAGCGGCCGATCACGAAGGCCGAGGCGGGCCGTGGCGTGCGGGAGACGGACGACCTGGTGGTCAGCGTGGTGCGCGGGCACCGGCTGCTCGGCTACGACGACCCGGCGGCGAGCCCGCTGCAGCCCACGGACCGGGTGATCTCCATCGTCCGCGCCGAGGGCGAGCCGCCGCAGGAACCGGGCCGCGCGACGATCCGCCCGTAAGACGGGCGGATCCCGGCCCGGCCCCGCCCGCAGGCGCCGCAGGGACCGGGCGGAGAGCCGGGCCGCTTCGGGCGGTCGCGGGGCGACCATGACCGACGTACGCATGGCACCAGGGCAAGGGCACGCGGCCGCCGGCCCGAGGAGGGGACCACAACGGCGGCCTCGGGCCGCGCCGGGAGCTCAGGGCGCGTCCTCAGGGCGCGTCGAAGAGGGCGCTGACCGACTCGCCGTTGTGGATGCGCCGCATCGCCTCCGCGAGGGCCGGGGCGATCGACAGGATCCGCAGCTTCTCCGTGTGGTGTTCCACCGGGACCGGCACCGTGTTGGTGCAGACGATCTCCAGGACGTCCGGCTGCTCGGTGAGCCGCTTGAGCGCGTCCGCCGCGAACAGGCCGTGCGTGCAGGCGATACGGACCGACCGCGCGCCCTGTTCCCGCAGCCGGGCGAGGAGTTCGAGCACCGTGCTGCCCTTGGCGATCTCGTCGTCCAGCACGATCACGTCCCGACCGCTGATGTCGCCGATGACGGAGCTGATGGAGACCCGGTCGTCGGCGAACCGCTGCTTGGCCCCGGCCGCCACCTCCGCCCCCAGCATGCGCGCGAAGGCTGCCGCCTCCTTGGCGTTGCCCAGGTCGGGCGAGACGACCGTGGTCCGCGACAGGTCGTAGCCGCGGAAGTGGAGCGCCAGCTCGCGCAGGGCGTGCAGGTGGTCGACCGGCACCGAGAAGAACCCGTGCACCTGCGGCGAGTGCAGCGTCATCGCGAGCACACGGCTCGCGCCCGACGCCACCAGCAGGTCGGCCACGAGGCGCCCGCCCAGGGAGATGCGCGGCGCGTCCTTCTTGTCGGAGCGCGCGTACGAGTAGTGCGGCATGACGACCGTGATGCGCGCGGCCGACGCGCCGCGCGCCGCGTCACACATCATCAGCAGCTCGACCAGATGCTCCTGCACGGGAACGACCAGCGGCTGGACGAGGAAGACGTCACGCTCCCGGCAGTTCGCCTGGAGCTGCACCTCAAGGCAGTCATTGGCGAACCGGCTGATACGCGTCGGGTTGAGCGGCACCTCCAGGTGCGCGCACACCTCCGCCGCGAGCTCCGGGTGCGCACTGCCGCTGAATACCGCGATGTCTCGCAACGAACCGCTCCTCGCTCGCGCGACGGATGGGGGGCGTGCGTCCATGCTACGGGTGTGAGGCGGCCGCTGGCGCGGACAGCCGGGGAACAGCGGACGCCCGGGAGTAGCCTCGCGGCCATGCATGCGATCACGATTCCGGAACCCGGTGGACCCGAAGCCCTGGTGTGGTCGGAGGTGGCGGACCCCGTCCCCGCCGAGGGCGAAGTGCTCGTCGACGTCGTGGCGAGCGCCGTCAACCGTGCCGATGTGCTGCAACGGCAGGGCTTCTACGACCCCCCGCCCGGCGCGTCCCCCTATCCGGGCCTCGAATGCGCGGGCCGCATCTCCGCCGTCGGGCCGGGGGTCTCCGGCTGGGCGGTGGGCGACGCGGTGTGCGCGCTGCTCGGCGGCGGCGGGTACGCGGAGAAGGTGGCCGTGCCGACCGGGCAGCTGCTGCCGGTGCCCGACGGGCTCGAACTGGCTGACGCCGCGGGCCTGCCCGAAGTGGTCTGCACGGTCTGGTCCAACGTCTTCATGATCGCGCACCTGCGGCCGGGCGAGACGCTGCTGATCCACGGCGGCGCGAGCGGCATCGGCACGGCGGCGACCCAGCTGGCCAAGTCGGCGGGCGCCCGGATCGCGGTCACCGCGGGCGGCGCGGACAAGCTGACCCGGTGCAAGGAACTCGGCGCCGACATCCTCATCAACTACCGCGAGCAGGACTTCGTGGAGGAGATCAAGGCCGCGACGGACGGCAAGGGCGCGGACGTCATCCTCGACATCATCGGCGCCAAGTACCTGTCGCGGAACGTGGACGCGCTCGCCGTGAACGGCAGGATCGCCGTGATCGGCATGCAGGGCGGAACGAAGGGCGAGCTGAACCTCGGCGCGCTGCTCGCCAAGCGCGGCGCCATCACCGCGACGTCGCTGCGCGCCCGTCCCGCCGCGGAGAAGGCCGCCATCGTCGCGGCCGTGCGCGAGCACGTGTGGCCGCTCGTCGCCTCGGGCGATCTGCGGCCGGTGATCGACCAGCGAGTCGCCATGCGCGACGCGGCCGAGGCGCACCGGGCGCTCGACGCCGGCAGCCACGTCGGCAAGATCCTGCTGATGGCCTGAGCCCCGCCGCAGCTGCTCGCGTGCCCCGGGCGGTCGGTGGACCGGCCGGGGCACGCTTGCGGGACGCTCCCTGTTGCCGGACGCTCCCTAGAGGTACGGCCCCGAGCGGATGGCGGAGCTGCCCGGGTTCTGCTGCTCCTCCTCCGGCACCGCACCGGGCGGCAGCGCCCTGCGCATCTGCTCCAGCTGCGCCCTGGCCGCCATCTGCTGGGCGAACAGCGCGGTCTGGATGCCGTGGAAGAGGCCCTCAAGCCAGCCGACGAGCTGCGCCTGCGCGATGCGCAGCTCCGCCTCCGACGGGACCTTGTCCTCGGTGAAGGGCAGCGACAGCCGCTCCAGCTCCTCGACGAGCTCGGGTGCGAGCCCGTCCTCGAGCTCCTTCACCGAACCGGCGTGGATCTCCTTGAGCCTGACCCTGCTGGCCTCGTCGAGAGGAGCGGCGCGCACCTCTTCGAGCAGCTGCTTGATCATGCTGCCGATGCGCATCACCTTCGCGGGCTGCTCGACCATCTCCGTCACCGGGCTCTCGCGCGGCGCGTCCTCGGCGTCACCGTCACCGCCGCCACCGAGAGCCATACCGTCCTGTCCCACCACGAGAATGTGGGGGCTCTCCTGCGACCGTTCGTTGCTCGGCATCTCCATGTGCCCATTGTCTCGCACGGCCCGGCGGCGGGGTCAGGCACCGCCGGGCCGTGCGGTCGGGCGGCCATCAGGCGGCCGTCAGGTGGCCGCCCTGCGTGACAGCACCCGCTGCGACCTGGTGACCGCCGCCGCCAGCAGCGCGGCGCCCAGCGGCACGGCGATCAGCAGCCCGGCCAGCGTCCCCCACGGCACGACGATCGGGACGTGCGGCAGGGTCTCGTTGCCGAGCATCCCCTGCGCCAGGTGGTGCCGGTAGTCGGCCAGCGCCGTGCGCCGCTCCGTGAGCCGCAGGCCGATGGACGGCAGGACGCCGGCGAGCGACCCGAGCACCACGCCCATCGCGGCCACCACCCCGCACTGGAACCCGCTGAGCGTTCTGCGCACCCGGCCGGGCGCGCCGACCGCCGCCAGCGTCTTCAGGTCGGCCTCCGCGTCGGTCTGCGCGAGGCCGGTCGCGATCCCGGCCGCGCCGAGGGTGACGAGGCCGGCGAAGATCCCGAGGGCCAGCAGCGTGATGTCGTTCTTGCTGGTGTAACCCCGCTCCACGTGGAGTTCCACGTTGCCGCCGAGGTTGTCGACGGCGGCGTTCAGCTTCTGCTCCTGGGCGCTCGTGGGCAGCGAGCTGGTCGTGTAGTACGCGCCGTACGGAACAGTGCTCAGGTGCGCCCGCTCGGCCGCGGAGGGCGGGATCAGCAGCTGGAGGCCGTAGGCCTTGGTGCCGGAACGCACCTCGGTCGCGGGCAGCGTGACGATGCTGCTCTCCGGGGTCTTCCCCTGGTCGAGCGCCGCCGTCTCCTTCGCGCTGTCGGCGTAGATCCGCAGGGACACCGTGGTCTTGCCGCCGTGCGTGGAGACATTGCGCCCGTCGAACGAGACGGCCTTGCCGGCGGCGAGCGCACGCTCGGCGGCCGGGTCGTGGATCGCCATGACCTTCAGCAGATCAGCGCCGCCGACCACCACCCCGCTCATGGTGTCGCTGCCCGCCTCGTCCTTGCAGCGCGGATCCTTGGCCAGCTTGCGGCGCTGCGCGGCGGTGAACTGCGGCTCAGGGGCGGACGTGTCCTCGTACGTCCACAGCGGGCACTGGTTGGCCTTGGGCACGGCGATCTCGGAGCGTCCGCAGCCGGGCGCGTCGCCGTACTCGTCGCAGCCGGGCTTGCCGACCGAGATCCGGTCGACGTTCGCCCGCAGGTCGACGGGGAGCGAGCGCAGCACCGCGCTGCGGGCCGCGGGCACGTCCCGGCCGCCGTCGTCGCCCATCGCCACGGAGACCGCTCCGTAGGGCAGAGTCGCCCGGTACTCGGCACGGTCCTGTGCGTCGCTGCTCGCCGCGTACGTGGAGACCGCGACCGTGCCGGCCACGGCGGCGAGCACCGCGGCGACCGCGGGTGCCGTGCGGCCCCTGTTGCGTACGGCGTCCCGCAGCGCGAGGCGGGGCGACAGCGGCAGCCACCTGCCGCCGCGGCCGAAAAGACCCACGAGCGCGGGGGTCAGCGCCACGAAGCCCAGTTCGGCGAGGGCGCTGCCGCCGACGACGATCAGCGAGCGGTCGGAGACGGTGGACCCGTAGACCGCGATCGCGCCGCCGAGCACCACGGCCACGAGGCCGAGCACGGGCAGCACCCGGTTGGCCCTGCGCACGCCGCGGCGGCCCGTGAGCGAGGCGAGCACGGTCTGCCGGGACGCGGTGATCGCGGGGATGATCGCGGCCAGCACGCCCGTGACCACCGCGAGCAGCGCGATGCCGAGCAGTTCGAGCGGGCGCACGTCGAACCCGCCGAACCGCTTGCCGATGGCGTCCTCGAGCACCGGGCGCAGCGCGAACGTCAGCGCGAGCCCGAGCACCGTGCCGGCGACGGCCGAGGCCACGCCGATGACGACACCGCCGCCGACGACGATCGCCCGGATGTGGCGCCGGTCGCCTCCGTTGGCGCCGACCAGGCCGAGCTGGCGGCGCGAGCGCCGGGCGCCCACCGCGAACGCTGGCCCGGCGAGCAGGCAGATCTCCAGCATGGCCAGGCCCACGACGGTCGCCAGGATCGACGAGGTGGTGGCCGAGCGGCCGCCGGAGCCGCCATTTCCGTCGTGCTGGAAGTACGGCACGTCCGCCCGGGCCGGCGGATGCAGCGTCACGGCGCGCGAAGTGAGGGTGAAGCCGTGTGCGTTGGCAGCCCGCACCCTGTTCCACGTGAAACCACCGGGCGCCGTGGCGAGCCAGGTCGTCTGCGGCGGGTCGGCGTGCAGGCCCTTGGCGGCCAGTGCCTTCGCGAGCGGGCCGAGCAGCGCGCCCGGCAGGGCGTTGACCTGGTCCGTGTCGAGCTCGTTGGGCAGCTCGTACGAGCCGACGATGCGGTACGTCCTGTCCAGGTCGCGCACCTTCAACTCGGAACCCACCTTCAGGCCGCTGACCTTGAGGAAGTGCGTGGTCGCCGCGACCTCGTGCGCCGAGGTGGGGAAGCGTCCGCCGACCCGGCGCAGGATGCCCTTCGTCATCGGGTCCTTCGCGGCCAGCTCACGCACCTCCGTGTCCAGCAGGCCGTGCGTGGTGCGCAGCCGCGCCTTGGCCGTGGAGTCGGTGAGGGTGCGCGCGCCGGGCGGCAGCGCCTTGGCGAGGTCGCCGGGGCCCGTGGGCCACGGCTTGTCGCCGTAGTCCTTGACCGTCGTGTACGAGTACGGGTCGGTGGGGTCCTGCATCACGGCGGCCCCGCCGATGTCGTGGTCCGTGAGCTGAGCGTCGGCCGCGCCGAGTTGCCGGGACAGCGATTCGGTGGGCGACAGCTGCGAGCTGCGCAGCGTCAGGTCGGCGGCGCTCACGCCGAGGATGGGCAGCGCGATCATCGCGAGGACGAGAAAGCTGCGGCCCTTGAAGCGCCATGCGTCGCGACGGGCGATCCGCAGCGCCACCCGCCAGGAGCGGTACCAGGTCCTCACCGGTCGGCCGCCTGGTTGCTCAGCAGCGACTCGGCGCCCGACCTGACGGTCTGGTCGACGACGGTGCCGTCCCGCAGGAAGACCACACGGTCCGCCCAGGCCGCGAACCGCGGCTCGTGCGTGACGAGGATGCCCGCGGCGCCCCCGTCGCAGCGGCTGCGCAGCAGCGCGAGCACCGACTCGCCCGTCTCGGAGTCCAGCGCGCCGGTCGGCTCGTCGGCGAGCACGAGGCGGCGGTCGCCGACCAGCGCTCGGGCGATGGCCACCCGCTGCTGCTGGCCACCCGACATCTCGTCGGGGAACCGGTCGGCGAGCTGTTCGAGCCGCATCTCGGCCAGCGCGGCCTTGGCCTCGACGCGCGCCTTGCGCGCGGAGACGCCGTCCAGCTCGCGGGGGAGCGCGATGTTCTCGACGGCCGTCAGGGCGGGCACGAGGTTGTAGTCCTGGAAGACGTAGCCGATGGCGCGCCGGCGCATCGCGGCGAGCGTCTTGCGGCTGACGGCGGTGATGTCCGTGCCCTCGACGACGACCTGGCCCGCGGTCGGCATGTCGAGGCCGCCGGCGAGGCTGAGCAGGGTGGACTTGCCGGAGCCCGACGGCCCCATCACGGCGACGAGTTCCCCGGGGAACACGTCGAGGTCGACCCCTTGCAGGGCGTTGACCTCGGTGGCCCCGGTGCCGTGCACACGGGTGAGGCCCACCAGGCGCAGTACGGGGGAGGCGGTGTCCGGGTTCTCGCCGGGGCGCGGATGCGGCCCCGGCGCGGGGCGGGGGGTTGCGAATGACACGAGAGGTCTCCTTGGAGCGGACGGTGGCCGCAGGACCGCGCGGCGCGGTGGCGGGACGGCGCGGCGGGCGAGGTCAGGACGCGGACGGCGGCCCGTCGGCGGCGTGCACGGCGGGTGCGGGCGATTCGGCGGGCGCGGGCGTTGTGGTCGGCGCGTGCGGTGCGGTCGGCACGGCGCGCATGTCGCCCTCCTGCGCCTTCGGCAGCAGCGAGAGCCGGACGAGGCGGGCCTCGCAGTGGTCGAGCCAGCGCGCTTCGGCCTCGGTCTGGAAGATGAGCTGTTCCAGCACGAGCAGCCAGGCCACCTCGTCGCGGCTGGCCGGCGGCGGTTCGAGCGCGCGCGCCTTGAGCCTGGTGTAGTCCTGCATCGCCTGCAGGGTGTGGTGGCGCTGGGCCTGGATGACCTCGCGGATGTCCACGCCCGGCGCGCCGACCGCCATGGCGAGCTTGATCGCGAGCTCGTCGCGTGGCGGGTTGGCGCGGTCGACGGGCGTGCGGAACCAGGACGCGAGCTCGTCCCGCCCGCCGTCCGTGATCGCGTAGAGCGGGTGGCCGGCGCCGTCGGGGCCCTCCTGGACGACCATGCCGTCACGTTCGAGCCGGCTGAGGGTCGTGTAGACCTGCCCGACGTTCAGCGGCCAGGTGGCGCCGGTGCGGCTCTCGAACTCCGAACGCAGCTGTGAGCCGTACCGAGGGCCCTCTTCGAGGAGGGCCAGAAGCCCGTGGCGAATCGACATACTCAGTATGTATACCCGGTATGCCGATGGCGGCAACCCTCTTGCGGCGGAGGCCGGGCATCCGACTCAGGTCGTACGAGGGGGAGAAAAGCGCAGGTCGTGCGGGTGCGGTGGGGCGGTCGGCGACCGTGGGGGCGCGGCAACTGTCGGGACGAGGCCGTTACACGGCGCCGGCGGGGTGCGGCGCCGCCCGGGCCCCTTCTCGCGAGGCGGGCCGGACTCGACGGTCGCTCGGCGTGCCTGTTCCGCCCGGGTCGGCCGACGCGAGCGACACGACGGCAGCGAGACGGGAGCGCGTCAGCGGCGGCGCAGGCGCAGGGCGATGAAGGCGAGCCCGAGGCCAAGCAGCGTGATCCCCGCGCCGAAGGTGGCCACGGAGGCAGGCCGCACGGAGGCGGGCGCCGCCTCCGTGCGGCCCGGCGGGCGCCGTGCGTCCTGTGCGTCCGCGGGGCCGGTGTCCCGCGACGCCCGCGCGTCCGGCGACCGCCGCGACGGCGACGCGCTCGCTGGCGCGTCCCCCGTACTGCCGTGGGACGCCGCCGGGCCGGCAGGCCTGCCCGGGCGCTCCGTGCCCGCGCCGGCCGCGCGCCCGGCGAGCGAGGCGGTCGCATGCGGGGACGGGGACCGCTGGGCCGCCGCTCCGCCGGAGCCGTCGGCCCACGCGGCGGGCGCGGCGAGAAGCACCGACGCGACGGCCAGCGCGCAGGGGTTGCGCAGCCTTGGAATCACCGGACCAGCGTCACACAAGGCTACGAAACGGGCATCTCGGGCATCATCCCGTCTTGCCCGTGGACACCTCCAGGTCGAACGTCTGCTCCTTCGGGTCGACCGGGTCGCCGGGTGCCGGGTGCTGTTCGAGCACCTGGCCGTCCGCGTACGCGCCGTTGTCGACGTCCGTCTCGTTCACCTTCCAGCCGACCTTGTTCATGCAGGCCTTGACCGACCTGATGTCCTTGTAGCGGAAGTCCGGTGCGTCGACCTTCGTCGCGTCGTTGTAGTCCTTGTAGGCGTTCGTGCAGGCGTCGTCCCGCATCGTCCTGTTGGGCTCCGGGGGCCGGTAGTCCGCGGTCGAAGGGCCCGTGCCGGACTTCCCGGACGCCTGGTCGCCGCCGGAGCCCCCGCCCGAGTTCAGTGCGGCGACGACACCGCCCGCCGCCGCGAGGACGACCACCGCCGCGCCGATGGCGAGCGCCGTCCTCCGCTTCCGGTTGCGGCCGGGGCCGCCGGCGCCGCCCGATTGCGAGGAGATCGTGTACGGCGGCGGGGTCGGCGGCAGGCCGCCCTGCTGCCCCTGCGGGTATCCGTACCCGTACCCCTGCTGCCCCGGCGGCGGAGTGCCGTACGGGCCCGGATAGGGCGCAGGGGAGCCGTACGGGCCCGGCTGCGCGTACGGGGCGGCCGGTGTGTGCTGACCGGACGCGGGCTGCCCCGCGCCCGACTGCCCCGCGACCTGCTGCCCCGGCCCCGACAGCGCCTGGTCCACCGGCGGGAACACCGCGGAGCCCACGCCCGAGCCGCTGTTCGCCTGCGGCGCGCCCTGCACGATCGCGGGCGCGGCGCCCTGCCCGGTGGCAGCGAGGACGCGCAGGCACTCCGCGCGCATCGCCGCCGCGTCGGGGAAGCGCTCGTTCGGGTTCTTGCGCAGCGCACGCGCCACCAGCGCGTCGACGGCCGGCGGCAGCGAGCGGTTGACGGACGAAGGGACCGGCGGCTCCTCCTGGACGTGCGCGTACGCGATGGCCAGCGGCGAGTCCGCGTCGAACGGCAGCCGCCCGGTCAGCAGCTGGAAGAGCATGATCCCGACGGAGTAGAGGTCGGAGCGCGCGTCCACGCCACGGCCGAGCGCCTGCTCGGGCGAGAGGTACTGCGGGGTGCCGACGACCATGCCCGTCTGCGTCATCGCCGTGACGCCCGACTGCATGGCGCGTGCGATGCCGAAATCCATGACCTTCACCACGCCGCGCGGCGTGACCATCACATTGGCGGGCTTGATGTCCCGGTGGACGAGACCCATCTCGTGGCTGGTCTCCAGCGCGGCCAGCACGTCGGACGTGATCGTGAGCGCCTTGCCCGCGGGCATCGCGCCGTACTGCGCCACGTCGGCCTGGAGCACGGAGCCGAGCGGCTTGCCCTCCACGTACTCCATGACGATGTACGGCATCGGCGCGCCGCCGAGATCGTCCTCGCCGGTGTCGAAGACCGAGACGATGTTGGTGTGCGAGAGCTTGGCCACGGACTGCGCCTCGCGGCGGAAGCGCTCGCGGAACGACTGCTCCCTGCCGAGCTCCGAGTGGAGCGTCTTGATCGCGACCCGCCGGTCGAGCGCGGCGTCGTACGCGAGGTGCACCGACGCCATCCCGCCCTGTCCCAGCAGGTCACGCAGCTGGTAGCGGCCTCCCGCGAGTGATGCTCCCGGCCCACCGCCGCCCGGCGCCGATGGAACCCCGTCGCCGCCGTGCGCGCCGTCCTGACTCATGGCTGTGCTCCCCCTGGGGCGCGGTCACCGCACGGCGCCCCGGGCGGTCCGGAGCGCGGGCGCGGCGACCGCGTCCGCGTGACCGTGGCCGTGGGAAATCGGCCATCCGATCCCCTCGTTACGCGCCAAGTCTGCCGGAGGGCGCAGACACGTCAAGCTGGGGTCCCCGTTCCGTGACCGTACGCACAGCAACGCTTCCGGTAGGCCGCACCGGAGGCCGCACGGAAGGCCACACGGAAGGGCCACAGAAGAAGCACGTAATTTGCGCAGGGGCCGCGCCGGCGGGTTTGATGGCCGGTCCGTCCGGGCCCGGGGCGCCGTGCGAACCCTGTAGCGTGACCGCAGCAGCGGGCGGGACGGCACTGCACCCGCGACTCCCCCCACGACATTCCACACACACCGTGAAGCACGCGCGGCGAACGGCCCGCGACGGGCCGCGGACAGAAGACGACGGCGAGGACTGATGGCACCCGAACCCGAAGCAGGCGGCGGCGCAACGCCGGATGCTGGGGACTCCTGGGGCATCGGCGGGCTGGTGGGCGACGGCCGGTACCGCATGACGCACCGCCTGGGCCGAGGCGGCATGGCGGAGGTGTTCGCCGCGGAGGACGTGCGGCTCGGCCGCACCGTGGCCGTCAAGCTCCTCAGGTCCGACCTGGCCGAGGACCCGGTCGCGAAGGCGCGCTTCACGCGCGAGGCCCAGTCGGTCGCCGGGCTCAACCACCACGCGGTCGTGGCGGTGTACGACTCGGGCGAGGACATCGTGGGCGGCCGCAAGGTCCCCTACATCGTGATGGAGCTCGTCGAGGGCCGCACCATCCGCGACCTGCTGCTCAACGCGGAGGCGCCGCCGCCCGAGCAGGCACTGATCATCGTCTCCGGTGTGCTGGAGGCGCTGGCCTACTCGCACCAGCACGGCATCGTGCACCGCGACATCAAGCCCGCCAACGTGATCATCACGGACAGCGGCGCCGTCAAGGTCATGGACTTCGGCATCGCCCGCGCGCTGCACGGCGCGCAGTCGACGATGACGCAGACGGGCATGGTCATGGGCACGCCCCAGTACCTCTCCCCCGAGCAGGCGCTCGGCAAGGCCGTCGACCACCGCAGCGACCTGTACGCCACGGGCTGCCTGCTGTACGAACTGCTCGCGCAGCGTCCGCCGTTCGTCGGGGAGACCCCGCTCTCGGTGGTCTACCAGCACGTCCAGGACACGCCCGTGCCGCCCTCCGAGGTCTCGCACGACTGCCCGCCCGAGCTGGACGGGCTGGTGATGCGGTCGCTGGCGAAGGAGCCCGAGGACCGGTTCCAGAGCGCCGAGGAGATGCGCGGGCTCGTCCAGTACGGGCTCCAGATGCTCCAGCAGCAGGGCGGGTTCACCGGCACGTGGAACACCGGGGCCGTGCTGCCGCAGGGCCCGGCGACGACGGCCGCGCTCGGCAGCACGGGCGCGACCGCGGCCATGGGCGCGGGCGCCGGGTACGGGCAGTACGGCGAGACGGCGCAGCGGCCCATGCTGCCGCCGATCAACCCGGAGGACGGCGGCTACACCGGCTACAACGGTGCGGCGGGCAGCGGGCGGCAGGGCACGCGCGGCAAGATGCTGCTGTTCGTCGCGCTGGCGCTGGTCGCCATCGTCGGCGGCGTGGCGTTCGCGCTGAACAGCATGAGCGGCACCGACAAGCAGCCGGACAACCGGAACCCGGCGCCCACCTACTCGCAGCCGCGCGGGTCCAAGCTGCCGACGCCCTCGGACACGTCCCAGGACACCGGGCAGGCGCAGGACTCGACGAGCGGCGGCGACCAGGGCGGCTCCGGCTACTCGTCGACCGACCAGCAGCCGAGCCCGACGCACTCCCAGGACCAGAAGTCCTCGGGCGCGCCGACGCCGTCCGGCACCAGCACGTCGGGCGACGGCTCCACGGGCGGGGGCAGTGGCGGCAGTGCGGGCAGCGACACCGGTGGGGCGAGCGACAGTGGCGGCAGTGCGGGCAGCGACACCGGTGGGGCGAGCGACACGGGCGGCAGCGCGGGCAGCGACACCGGCGGGGCGAGCGACAGCGGCGGCAGCGCGGGCAGCGCGGGCAGCGGCAGCGCGAACGGCGGCAGCGCGGGCGCCGGTCCGACGGGCAAGGCGGTCGCGGGCACGCTCGGCGGCTGACACGGCGGGACGCCCTGAGGGCGGCGCCCGCCCGTCCGGCGTCAGGACGTGAAGGCGTCCCGTACCGCCTCGTACTCCTTCGTCCACCACACCGCGAGGGCCGAAACCGCCGCGAACTGCGGGTCGGCCCTGCGGTCGTGGCGCACGTAGCGCCAGCGCAGCACCCAGAAGTCGTTCAGCCGCTCCCACCACACCCGGTGCACGGCGGCCGCCAGCTCGTGCGCGTCCGCGCCGGCCGCCCGCCGGTACGCCGTCGCGTACGCGCGCACCTTCGTCAGCGCCAGCTCCCCCGTCGGCCGGACGAAGAAGATCGCGGCGGCTCGCACGGCCTCCTCCGCGCGCGGCTGGACCGCGAGCCGGTCCCAGTCCACGATCGCGGCGGGTTCCACGCCCCGGTACAGCAGGTTCAGCGGGTGGAAGTCGCCGTGCACCCAGCCGGTGGCGGGCTCGGCGCCGGGCGGCGGCCTGCGGTGCGCGTGGCGTTCGAGCAGCTCCCTGCGCTCGACGAGGCGGTGGACCGCCAGCTCGTCGAAGGCGTCACCGGGGGAGCGCCCGCGCGCCAGCGCCAGCAGCTCGGTGATCTCCTGGAACGTGCTGGCCGGGTCCCTGCTCCCGTGCGCGGCGCCCTGCGGCTGCGTGCCGCCCGTCACGCCGTCGCCCATCACATGGTCGAGGCAGGTGTGCACGAGGCCGAGCAGGCCGCCAAGGCGCCGCGAGGCGCGCACCGTGAGCTGCGCGCCGTCGCGGTGCCTGCCGTCGATCCAGGGGTGCAGCGCGTAGCAGCGGCCCCCGATGACGGCGACCGTGTCACCGCCCGCGCCCTGCACGGGCGGCGCGACCGGCACGCCGAGCTCCTGGAGGCGCTGGGTGGCGCGGTGCTGGCGGACGATCGCCTCGGGGTCGCCGTCCAGGTGGTGCTTGAGGAAGTACGCGCCGCGCGTGGTCGCGACCCGGTAGCCGCGGTTGAGCAGGCCCTGGGTGACCGGTTCGCACGAGACGGGTTCGCCCGCGATCCGGTAGCGGTGTAACAGGGCGCGCAGCGGCGGTCCTGGAACGGGTGGGACGAGAGTTGCAGATGAGCACGGCACGCGTCAGATGGTAGTTGACGCTGCGTGTTCGCCTGATCGCTCCCCGTCCGCGCGCTCTCCGGGCCGCCGGGGCAGCAGCCTGTGCACGGACGTCAGCTGGGGGATGATCCGCAGGTAGACGGCGTCGAACCGCTCGCCGTCGACGAGCAGCGGCTCGGGCCCGAACAGCGCGCTCTCCTCGTCCGTCGGCCGTACGGTCACCGCGGTGCCGATGCACTGGACCGACCACCGCGGCTCCGTGTCCGGCGCGCCGGCGCCGGGGGCCAGGTTGTCCGCGCCGTACGCGACGACGCTGCCGCTGCACGCGCGGTGATAGCCGAGCCCCGCGTGCATGCGCAGGAGCAGGGCGCCGGGCAGGACGACGTGGCGTGCGGGTGCGACGAACGGCATGGCACGCAGGGTCGCCGCGAGCCTTCCGTAGGGGACGCGCGCCAGGAGGGTGGTGGCCTCTGTGGCGTCGGGGGCTTCGGTGGGCATGTCACCACCCTGCGTCACCGATCCGCCGCTCCGACAGAGGAGACGGCCCCGAGAAGAGGGGCCGTAGGTCCCGAGTAAGCGGGGCCCGGCGTCCGCGTCAGCGCTTCTCCGCCTGGAGGCGCGCCACGTACGCGGCCGCCTGCGAGCGGCGTTCCATGCCCAGCTTGGACAGCAGCCCCGAGACGTAGTTCTTGATCGTCTTCTCGGCGAGGTGCAGCCGCTCGCCGATCACGCGGTTCGTCAGCCCCTCGCCGATCAGGTCGAGGATCTTGCGCTCCTGGTCCGTGAGCCCGGACAGCTTGTCGTTCGTGCGCGGGTTGTCGCCGTCCCGCAGCCGCTGGAGCACGCGTGCCGTGGCGACCGGGTCGAGCAGCGAGCGGCCTGCGGCGACGTCACGCACGGCCGTCAGCAGTTCGCTGCCGCGGATGGCCTTGAGCACGTAGCCGGACGCCCCGGCCATGATCGCGTCGAAGAGCGCCTCGTCGTCCGCGAACGACGTCAGCATCAGGCACTTGATGTCCTCGTCGGCCGACCGGATCTCGCGGCAGACCTCGACGCCGCTGCCGTCAGGCAGGCGCACATCGAGCACCGCCACGTCAGGATGCGTCGCGGGGATGCGCACGAGCGCGTCGGCGGCCGTGGACGCCTCGCCCACGACCTCGATGTCCTCCTCGACGGACAGCAGCTCGTGGACGCCCCTCCGGACGACCTCGTGGTCGTCCAGCAGGAATACCGTAATTGCGCCTTTTCCTTCGGTTTCTCCCACAATCGAAGTGTCACACATTCACCCCTTCCCTGCCGCCGAAGCGCCGGGATAACGTGCCGTTGTCCCGGCAGCCTGCGAGGCTGTTGTCGATGCCCTGACCAGCGACTGCGTGCCCGGCCCTCCGATTTACTTGGAAATCCAAGGAAAATCGCAGGTCAACCAGGGTTTCGCGGTCAGGCTGCACTCTGGGTAACGTGCCTTTTCGAAGGTGCTCGCCGGGGCACCTGTCACGTCTGGGCCCATCCGCCGCCGCACACACCCCGTGCGGCCGGGGACCCGGACGGAGCCGCACTGGTACCCGGCGGATCCCGGGTGGCCGGAAAGACGGAGGGACACGCACGTGACCGTGGAGAGCACCACCGCGCGGAAACCGCGAAGCGGTGAACCGGCGCAGACCGCCAAGGGCGGGCAGCCGCGCAAGAGCACCGGCACCCGTGCCTCGGGGCAGCGCAAGGCCGCCGCTGGCGCCAAAGGCGCCAAGGCCGCCAAGGGCCGCGCCGCGAAGGCGGGAGCCGCGGCCGGCGAGCACCGCGAGGACGACCTCGTCCAGCTGCTCAGCCCCGACGGCGAGCGCATCGCGCGCCCCGACTACGACGACTACGTCGCCGACCTGACGCCCGACACGCTGCGCGGCCTGTACCGCGACATGGTGCTCACCCGCCGCTTCGACGGCGAGGCGACGTCACTCCAGCGCCAGGGCGAGCTGGGCCTGTGGGCCTCGCTGCTCGGCCAGGAGGCCGCGCAGATCGGCTCGGGCCGCGCCCTGGGTGACGACGACTACGTCTTCCCCACGTACCGGGAGCACGGCGTCGCCTGGTGCCGCGGCATCGACCCGGTCAACCTCCTCGGCATGTTCCGGGGCGTCAACAACGGCGGCTGGGACCCCAACAGCAACAACTTCCACCTGTACACGATCGTCATCGGCTCGCAGACCCTGCACGCCACCGGCTACGCCATGGGCGTCGCCAAGGACGGCGCGGGCTCCGCGGTGGTCGCGTACTTCGGCGACGGCGCCACCAGCCAGGGCGACGTCGCCGAGGCGTTCACGTTCTCGGCCGTCTACAACGCGCCGGTCGTGTTCTTCTGCCAGAACAACCAGTGGGCCATCTCCGAGCCCACGGAGCGCCAGACCCGCGTGCCGCTCTACCAGCGCGCCCGCGGCTACGGCTTCCCCGGCGTGCGCGTCGACGGAAACGACGTGCTGGCCTGCCTGGCCGTCACCCGCGCCGCGCTCGAACACGCGCGCGGTGGCGAGGGCCCGATGATGGTCGAGGCGTTCACGTACCGGATGGGCGCGCACACCACCTCCGACGACCCGACGAAGTACCGCTCCGACGACGAGCGCGAGGCGTGGGCCGCGAAGGACCCGATCCTGCGGCTGCGCAGGTACCTGGAGCGCGAGGGGCACGCGGACGACGCCTTCTTCGCCGCCCTTGAGCAGGAGAGCGAGACCCTCGGGCAGCACGTGCGCGACACCGTGCGCGCCATGCCCGACCCGGACCCGATGGCGATCTTCGACAACGTCTACGCGGACGGCAGCTCGCAGGTGGACGAGGAGCGCAAGGCGTTCGCCGCCTACCAGGCATCGTTCGACGACGGCGCCGACGCGCAGGCCCAGGGGGGCGAGTGACCATGAGCGTGCAGAAACTCTCCCTGGCCAAGGCGGTCAACGAATCGCTGCGCAAGGCGCTGGAGACCGACCCCAAGGTCGTCGTCATGGGCGAGGACGTCGGAAAGCTCGGCGGTGTCTTCCGCGTCACGGACGGCCTGCAGAAGGACTTCGGCGAGGAGCGGGTCATCGACACCCCGCTGGCCGAGTCCGGCATCGTCGGCACGGCCATCGGGCTCGCGCTGCGCGGGTACCGTCCCGTCGTCGAGATCCAGTTCGACGGCTTCGTCTTCCCCGCGTACGACCAGATCGTCACGCAGCTCGCCAAGATGCACGCCCGCTCGCTCGGCACCGTGAAGATGCCCGTCGTCATCCGTATCCCGTACGGCGGCGGCATCGGCGCGGTCGAGCACCACAGCGAATCGCCCGAGGCGCTGTTCGCGCACGTCGCCGGGTTGAAGATCGTCTCGCCTTCGAACGCGTCGGACGCGTACTGGATGATGCAGCAGGCCATCCAGACGGACGACCCGGTGATCTTCTTCGAGCCGAAGCGGCGCTACTGGGACAGGGCCGACGTCGACACGGAGGCGATCCCGGGACCGCTGCACGGCGCGAAGGTCGTCCGCGAGGGCACTGACCTGACGCTCGCCGCGTACGGCCCCATGGTCAAGGTGTGCGTCGAGGCGGCCGCGGCCGCCGCGGAGGAGGGCAAGTCGCTGGAGGTCGTCGACCTGCGGTCGATGTCCCCCATCGACTTCGACACCCTCCAGGCGTCGGTGGAGCGCACCCGCCGCCTCGTGGTGGTGCACGAGGCACCCGTCTTCTACGGCTCGGGCGCGGAGATCGCCGCCCGGATCACGGAGCGGTGCTTCTACCACCTGGAGGCGCCGGTGCTGCGGGTCGGCGGGTTCCACTCGCCCTACCCGCCGGCCCGCCTGGAGGACGAGTACCTGCCCGGCCTCGACCGGGTGCTCGACTCCGTCGACCGCTCGCTGGCGTACTGAGGAGAGCCGCACGATGACGACTGACACGTCCGCTGCCGCGGGCGCTCGCGAATTCAGGATGCCGGACGTGGGCGAGGGGCTCACGGAGGCGGAGATCCTCAAGTGGTACGTACAGCCCGGCGACTCCGTCACGGACGGCCAGGTGGTGTGCGAGGTGGAGACGGCGAAGGCCGCCGTCGAGCTGCCGATCCCCTACAACGGCGTGGTGCGCGCGCTGCACTTCGAGGAGGGCACGACGGTCGACGTCGGCGCCCCGATCATCTCGGTGGCTGTGGCGGGCGCGGACGCGCCGGCTGCCCCTGAGGCGGCCGAGGCCGCGCAGGAGTCCGCCGAGTCCGGCGCCGCGGGGACGGAGGAGGCCGCCGCGGCCCCCGCCCGTACGCCCGTGCTCGTCGGCTACGGGGTGGCGGAGTCGTCCACGAAGCGCAGGCCGCGGCGCGGTGCGACCACCGCGGCGGCGCCTGTGGCCCCGGCGGCGCCCGAGGCCCCGGCCGCGCCCGAGGCCCCGGCCGCGCCTGCCCCCGCACCCGAACCCGCCCCCTCGCCCGCTCCGGCCGGCGAGCGGCCGCTGGCCAAGCCGCCGGTGCGCAAGCTGGCGAAGGACCTGGGCGTCGACCTCGCGGCCGTCGTGCCGACCGGCTCCGACGGGATCATCACCCGCGACGACGTGCACGCGGCGGCCGCGCGGGCAGCGACGGGAACCGGCACCACGCCCGTACCTGAACCCGAGCCCGCGCACGAGACCGCGCCCGAGTCGGCGGCTCCCGCCCGGGCGGCCGAGCAGCCCGCCGCGCCCGCGGCCCCCGCCGGGGCCCGCGAGACCCGGACGCCCATCAAGGGCGTGCGGAAGGCGACGGCGGCGGCCATGGTCGGCAGCGCCTTCACCGCGCCGCACGTCACGGAGTTCGTCACGGTCGACGTGACGCGCACCGTGAAGCTCGTCGAGGAGCTCAAGTCCGACCGCGACATGGCGGGGCTGCGCGTCAACCCGCTGCTGCTCATCGCGCGTGCGCTGCTCGTCGCGATCAAGCGCAACCCGGGCATCAACGCCGCCTGGGACGAGGCGAACCAGGAGATCGTCCAGAAGCACTACGTGAACCTGGGCATCGCCGCCGCGACCCCGCGCGGCCTGATCGTGCCGAACATCAAGGACGCGCACGAGCAGACGCTCCCGCAACTCGCCGCGTCGCTCGGCGACCTGGTGTCCACGGCGCGCGAGGGCCGCACGACCCCCGGCGCCATGCAAGGCGGCACGGTCACGATCACCAACGTCGGCGTCTTCGGCGTCGACTCGGGCACGCCCATCCTGAACCCCGGCGAGGCCGCGATCCTCGCGGTCGGCGCGATCAAGCCCCAGCCGTGGGTGCACAAGGGCAAGGTGAAGCCGCGTCAGGTCACCACGCTGGCGCTCTCCTTCGACCACCGCCTGGTCGACGGCGAGCTCGGCTCGAAGGCGCTCGCCGACGTGGCGGCGATCCTGGAGCGCCCGAAGCGCCTGATCACCTGGGCGTAGGCCCCCTGGGACAGCGGGGGCGGCAGGGGCGTGTCTCAGCCCTTGCCGCCCCCGTCCCATTCGCCCGAGAGGTAGGCGAGGATCCGCGGCCACGCCCGTTCGCTCGCCGCTGCGTCCGCCGCCCTGCTGCCGCCCAGCCTGAGTCCGGTCCCGTTCGCGGACGGGCGGGTGCCGGTGGTGGGCGGGGTGTACGGGGACGTCCCCACGCCGTGCCCCGCGCCGGCGTAGTCGAGCACGCGCACGGGGTACCGGTCGCCGTCGAGCCGCGCCTCGTCCCGCAGGCTCCGCGCATAGCGCGGCGACGCCCACACCTGGTCGTCGAGCCCGACGATGTCGAGGATCGGCCCGCTGACGTGTCCGAGCAGTACGGGGCCCTCGGCCACGGGCTTCCCTCCGAGCGTCCAGGCCGTCCCGCCGTGCGGGAAGCCCGGGTTGACGATGGAGGACCCCGAGAGGAGCACCGCGCCGTGCACGAGGCGCGGAAGGTGCTGCGCGAGCAGCAGCGCGGCCTCGCTGCCGCGTGATCCCCCGATTGCGACCAGCGACGACGGGTCGGCCGATGGCTGGGCCGCGAGCAGGCGCGCCGCGGTCGCGAAGTACTCGATCGGCACGTCGCGCAGTTCCTTCGGCAGCCCCGGTTCGTCGAAGTAGGCCAGGGCGAGGGCGGGATGGCCGCGTGAGGCCAGCAGCGCCGCGTCCCAGACCGAGCTGTTGCCGCCCTCGCTGCCGCCGAACTCCAGCACGGGCGCGGCGCGCGGCGCTCCCTCGGGCGGCAGGAACAGCTCCCCGACGACGTGGTCGTGCGCCAGGGTCAGCTTCCTCGACCGCACACCGGGCGTGACCCACCTGCGGGTGAGCGTGCGGCTCGCGGCCGGGGCGCCCTGCTCCTTCGCGGTGAGGCGCACCCGGTAGGCGGGAGAGCCGGCCTGCGGCAGGCCGCGGCCGAACGTGGTCGTGTCCGGGTCGCCCTTCGGGGGCACCATCGACCAGAACAGACCCATGCCGTCGGCCGTGTGGTACGTCCCCGAGACGGGCGCCTGCCCGTCCACGTCGACGGTGCCGTGACTGTCGGCGGTGAAGACGGCGTCGCCGTGCCACACGGAGCCGTCGGACGCGGTGGCCTCCGAGCGCACCGTGACGGTGCCGTACGTGGACAGGCCGGTGATCCGCAGGTGCACGGGCTGGTCGGCGAGCGCCGCCGCCCTGTCCACCCGGATCACGGGCCGCGTGCCGCCGCCCCCGCCGCTCGCGGAGGAGCACCCGGTGAGACCCGCCGAGACGACAGCGGCCGCGACGAGCCCTCGTATCCAACGCTGCATGCCAACCAACCCCCCTGCCCCACGCGGCCGGTCATGCCGCGCGCTTCATTCTCGTCTCGGCACCACCGGGCGCAACAGGGGGTCGCGGGGGCAGCCGCGGGCAACCGCGGGGCAGCCGGGCGGCCGTGCCGGATATTCGATGGCATGTCGGGCGGCACGTAGGCACACTGGTTCGAGCAAGGCGCACCCCGAAGGTCCGCCGGGACCGGGTCAGGCGCACCGCGGGGGACGGTGAGTCCCCGCTCGCGGCGCGCCTTGCGGGACAGCGCAGGCGAGCATCGCGCCGGGCCCACACGCCCGCCGCCGCGTCGTGCCGCCCGCGTGCTGTCCGGGGGCGGCCGCTTCGAGCGCGCATTCGCGCGGGCCGCCCCCTCCCCGCGCCTTCCCGAGGGGCAAGAGCTGTCAGCGAGACGCGTGAGGCTCCGGCCAGGACCGCCGGCCAAGGTGTCCGTCCGCGATGTAGTTCCTTTGGTGACAATCTGTCGGAAAGCGCGTGGTTTCGACGGACGTACGATGGGCCGCCAACAAGCCTGACACGGCGAGAGGTTGGCCTGGATGAGTGATGTGGTACGCGTCGGTTCCCGAGCCAGCAGGCTGGCTCGGACGCAGGTCGCCGAGTGGCTCGCGCCTGTCGCCCGGCGACTTCCGGAGGTGACGTTCAAGCGACAGATCATCCTCGAAGGCGGGGACCGTGACCGTGTGACTTCGACCCTCGCCGAGGTTGCCAGGACAGCGGACGGCAGCGCCTTCTCCACGAACCAGGAAGCGGCATTGGTCACCGGGCAGGTTGATGTGATCGTGCACTCGCTCAAGGACCTCCCCACCTCCGTGCATCAGGGCACGATCCTTCTGACGACTCCAGGACCGCGTGAGGACGTACGCGACGTGCTGTGCGGATCGACGTTGGCAGGCCTCCGGAAAGGCGCACGGGTCGGCACTGGAGCACCGCGCCGCGTCGGCCAGCTTCTCGCCCTACGGCCGGACCTGGAGGTTGTGCCGGTTCGGGGGAACGTTCCCGGGCGGCTCGCCCGGACGACAAAGGGCAGCCTTGACGGGGTGATCCTTGCGGCAGCGGGCCTGCACCGCCTCGGCCTGATGCCGGAGGCCCATGAGGAGCTCGACCCCGCTGTCTTCCCTCCCTCTCCCGGTCAGGGCGCGCTCGGCATCCAGGTCCGTGCCGGCTCTCCAGTTGCCGCACTGCTGGCATGGACCGGAGACACACAGGTGGACGCATGCGTGCGAGCCGAGCGCGTACTGCTGGCCGAACTGCACGGAGGCTGCTCCGTCCCGGTCGGAGCCTGGTGCCGAGTCGAGCCTGGCGGTGCCCTGTCCCTCAGCGCCGCCGTGACCTCCAAGGACGGTGCCCAGCAGGTTACGGCGGCAGGAGAAGGACCGATCGACGACGCCGAAAAGCTCGGCGTGTCCATCGCGGCAGATCTCCTCGCTCAGGGCGCAGCCGACATCCTGAGGTCGATCAGGACGTTCTGAGCTCGCGCGCGAGATCCAGGGCCCCGTAGGTGATGATCCGGGAGGCACCCGCACGCTTGAGAACCGTGTACGCCTCGATCAGGCCTTTCACGTCTCGCCTGCCGTCGTCGCGGCAGTCCGTCAGGCGCAGGTACTCGCCCGACACCGAAAACGGCACCAGAGGGACAGGGATCTTGTCCTTGAGGTGCACGAGGGTGTCAACGGTGTGGAGGGCCGGCTCGGTGAGGATCGCGTCCGCGCCCTCGTCGACCATCTCCCGCGCCACATGGACGGCCCGCTCGGGTCGGCCGGGATCGATCTGGAACGCACGGGTGCCCGAGCGGGGAACAGCGCCCATCGATTGCCTGTACCCCTGGTAGAGGGACGACTCGAAGATCAGGTGCGGCATGACGCCCACCGCCTTGTGCCCTGCCGCGTCGAGTGCTTCACGGACGGCGCGAACGGATCCGGAGATCATCGCGGCGGGCCCGACGATATCCGCACCGGCGTCGGCCTGCATCACAGCCTGGACAGTCAAGTTCGCGGTTGTTCTGGACAGGCCCATTCCCCCGCGTTCGTCGGTGAGCCAGCACTCGCCCGAGTCGTTGTGCGAGCAGACGCACGTCTCCGTCATCACGAGCATGTCGGGAGCGGTCTTCTTGGCGGCAGCGATGGCACGGGACATGAGGCCGATGGGAGAAAAGCCCTGAGACGCCTGGGCGTCCCTGACCCTGGAGCCCGCGAAGATCTTCACCGATTTAACGCCGAGGGATTCGAGAGCCCGCACCGTATCGGGCACCTCACTCACGGTCAGTGTGGGCAACGGCCGTGGCCTTGTGTCGTCGTCTTCTCTCATCAGGAAGACCATGGACAGGTCGGCAGAGGTCAGCCCGGGAGCGTCGAGGAAGTTGCGTACGACTGAGCGCTGGAGGGGCAATTGCTTCTCCTTGAGAGTCAAGGTGGGGGCCCGGCAGGTGTGACCGGGTGCGTGATGGCCCGCGCCTGACGCTGAGACCCCTCTGGTTAGAGCGGCGGTCAGCATGGCTGAGGCTCGCGCACGGACATCGAGGCGGGAACCTTGAACTCGACCCAGACGATCTTGCCGAGACCCTTCCGAGGCGCGGTCCCCCAGCCATCGGCGAGAGCGGCGACGAGCGTGAGACCGCGCCCGGACATATCGTCGTCGTCCGGTGATCGAAGTCGCGGCCGACTCTCGCACGCGTCGTGCACTTCGATGCGCAGGACTCTCTCGTCCAGGGTCGCGCGTACGAGAAAGAGGCGACCAGCAGGGGTGCCGTGCTGCAGGGCATTCGTGGTCAGTTCGGAGACGCAGAGTGTGATGTCGTCGATGCGGTCACGGAACTGTTCGACGGGAAGCGCGTCGCGGATGAATGCTCGGGCATCGCCGATGGAAGCGGCCGCGCGGCTGAACCGGGTTTCACACGACTCAGCCACGCGTCCTCATCTCCCTCCTGTTGAGGCGGCATCGCCAGAGGGAGGGGCGGCGGGCGGGCAAGTCGCCTGCGGCGGCGCATGATGGCGCGCCACATCCGGATTCAAGCCATGGGTCCACGGCAACAGGTCTCCTTGTAAGTCGTCGGCGGAAGCACGGGCGGCCCGCGCGGTGCGTCCGCGGGAGCAGATCCAAGGAACCGCTTCCTGTCCGGCGATACCAGAGCAGAATTGGGGCGGAGGCGGCGCAACGATGGGGCACACCCGTGCTCTGCCGGGGACAACGGTGTGCCGCGAAAACTGTGGACGGCTGGGGAGGAACGCCCGTGGCGGTGAAAAGGCACGCACTCGTGCGGCGCCGTCGTGCTCTGGGCTACACCCAGGAGTCCCTTTCCGAAGCTCTCGGGGTCGAGCGTTCCACGGTCAGGCGCTGGGAGTCCGCCGAATCGAGCCCCCTTCCGTACCAAAGACCCCGCCTGGCGCGCCTCTTCCGGATCAGCACCGAGACGTTGGACGACCTGCTGACCGTGGCACCTACGGCTTCCAGCCGGACCGAGCGCGTGAGCCGCGCTCTGCGTAACCCGTCGGCAGTCGATCTCGTCGTGGCTGCGGAGATGCGCTCTGCAATGGGTGACCTGACAGGCCGATACGACACCGTCCCTTCGGCGGGACTCATCGCGGATGCCGGGCAACAGCTCCATCAGATCGCGCTCCTCGCCGATGAGGCGCCGGCCGGCCGCGTTCAGCGCGAACTGCGCTCCCTGCAAGCCGATGCGGCCATGCTCATGGGGCAGTTGGTCTGGGACGCGTCACAGCGGCGCGACCACGAGTCGGCGCGCGCCTACTACGCGCAGAGCGTGGAGTTGGCGCGCCACCTGCAGGACCCGGCGACTGAAGGACATGCTCTGCTACGCACCTGCTACATCGCCCTGTACGGAGCAAATGACCACCGGCAGGGACTCGAACTCGCCCTCCATGCGGCGCAGACCACCCGCAGGACCAGC
Organism: Streptomyces sp. NRRL F-5126; assembly: GCF_000721265.1. GTDB lineage: Bacteria > Actinomycetota > Actinomycetes > Streptomycetales > Streptomycetaceae > Streptomyces. The sequence goes on from NZ_JOFZ01000008.1 coordinate 259,938, forward strand.
CATGCCCTGTCGGGTCTCGCTCTCCTGCACGCTGCGGAGGCCCACGCGTTCCTGGGCGAACACAGCGCATGCGAGAGCGCTCTGCTGGGTGCTGAAAAGCACCTCGAACGCTCTAACGGGACCGACGCCGGCTTCGAACTGTTCACTCCGACTCACTTCGGGCGCCTCGCGGGCTCTTGCTACCTGTCACTCGGAAACTACGACAAGGCACAACAGTTCTTACGGGACAGCGCTACGCGGATGGGAGGTCGCCGCAAGTCACGGGCGATCGTCCTGGGCAACCTGGCGCTGACCACGATCCGCCAGGGCGACCTCGATGCCGCACTCCCCGTGTTCAATGACGCCGTCGACGAGCTTCAGGGGACTCGCGGAGGTGGTGGAATGAACCTGGTCTTCCGTGCCGCACGCGAACTGCGGCCCTGGCGCGGCGAGAACGCGGTACAGGAGGCGCAGGATCGTCTGATGGCATTGATGGAGGCGGGATGAGGGAGCACCAGGTGTTCGCGGACGTGGATCGCGAGAAGCAGCAGGTGCGCGAGCATGTGTGGGATGTCCTCGACGCTGAGGGCGTCACTCACGACGACACCGTCCACGGGCGCATTCCGAACTTCAAGGGATCTCAGGAGGCCGCCGCCAGGCTCGCCGAGCTACCTGCTTGGAAGGACGCCGCGGTGATCAAGTCCGTGCCCGACAAGGCCCAGCTTCCTGTCCGCGCCCTCGCGTTGTCCGAGGGCAAGACCGTCTTCATGGCCGTACCCAAGCTGGCGGACCTCCACCCCTTCTACCTGCTCGATCCCGCAGCGCTCACCGTCCCGCCGGCGGAAGCCGCCTCCAGCCGTGTCGCCGCCGATATCGCCCCCAAGGTGGGGGTGGACTCCCTCAGACCGGTGGACATGGTGGTGCTGGGCAGCGTGGCCGTGAACCGAGCCGGTGTACGGATCGGCAAGGGGGCCGGCTACTCCGACCTGGAGTTCGCGTTCCTCACCGAGGCAGGACTGATCGGGGAGCACACTATCGTCGTCACCACCGTGCATGGGCTGCAGGTTCTCGACGACGACCTGCCTGCCACCGCGCATGATGTCGGCGTCGACGTGATCGTGACGCCCGAGCGGACCATCAGCTGCGCCGCGCCTCACCGGCCGTCCGGACTTGTTTGGGACCACCTGGACAGCCGGAAGATCGCATCCATCCCGGTGCTCGCAGCCCGCGCACCGCGGGCCGGCATCTGACCACCTGCTGGCGGCGGTGGGCGAAGAGCAGCGATCTCCCGAGGGAACACGGTGGAGAGGAGATGCGGCCAAGGGCTGGCGCGCAGTCCGTCGTGCTCAGGCCCCGGCCACGCCCCCGTGGGCGAGCAGCCGCTCCAGGACGACCGCGACGCCGTCCTCGTCGTTGGACGCGGTGATCTCGTCGGCGACCGCGCGCAGTTCCTCGTGGGCGCCCGCCATCGCCACGCCGTGCCGTGCCCAGGCGAACATCGGGATGTCGTTGGGCATGTCGCCGAACGCGATGGCCTCGTCGGCGCGCACGCCGAGCCTGCGTGCCGCGAGGGAGAGGCCGCGTGCCTTCGTGAGGCCGACGGGCACCAGTTCCACCACGCCGGGGCCGGCCATCACCACGTCCGTCAGGCCGCCGACGGCGCCGCGCGCCTCGCGCGTGAGTTCGTCGTCGGTCAGCCGCGGGTGCTGCAGGTAGACCTTGTTGACGGGCGCGTCCCAGAACCGGGCCGTGTCGTCGACGACCGCCGCGTGGTCCGTCTTGCGCCCGCCCAGGACGTACCGCTCGTCCATCAGGACGGTGCCGTCCGTGCCGTCCTGGCTGACGGCGAGCGCCAGCGGGCCGAGGTCGGCCTCCACCTTGGCGATCGCGAGACGCGCGACGGAGCGGTCGAGCGTCAGCGACGTCAGGAGCCTGCGCTCGCCCGCGTGGTAGAGCTGCGAGCCCTGGCCGCAGACCGCGAGGCCCTCGTAGCCGAGGTCGTCGAGTATGTCGCGCGTCCAGGGCACGGACCTGCCCGTGACGACGACGTGCGCGGCGCCGGCCCCGGCCACGGCGGCGAGCGCCGTGCGCGTGCGGGCCGAGACCGTGCCGTCCTCGCGCAGCAGAGTGCCGTCGAGGTCGGTCGCGACCAGCCGGTACGGGAACGGCGCCGCGCCGCGCTCGGTGCTCACTTGGCGACCGGCTCCAGGCGCTCGCGGCCGCCCAGGTAGGGCCGCAGCACCTCGGGGACCCAGATCGATCCGTCGGCCTGCTGGTGGTTCTCCAGGAGCGCCACGATCGTGCGCGTCACCGCGCAGAGCGTGCCGTTGAGCGTGGCGAGCGGCCTGACCTGCTTGCCGTCCCGCATCCGCACCGACAGCCTGCGCGCCTGGAACCCGTCGCAGTTCGACGTGGACGTCAGCTCGCGGTACTTGCCCTGCGTCGGGATCCACGCCTCGCAGTCGTACTTCCTCGACGCGGACGCGCCCAGGTCGCCCGAGGCCACGTCGATCACCTGGAAGGGCAGGCCGAGAGAGAGCAGCCACTCCTTCTCCCACTCAAGCAGCCGCAGGTGCTCTGCCTGCGCGTCCTCCGGCGTGGTGTACGAGAACATCTCCACCTTCTCGAACTGGTGGACCCGGAAGATGCCGCGGGTGTCCTTGCCGTACGTGCCCGCCTCGCGGCGGAAGCACGAGGAGTAGCCCGCGTAGCGCAGCGGCAGCCTGTCCGCGTCGATGATCTCGTCCATGTGGTACGCGGCAAGCGGCACCTCGGACGTGCCGACGAGGTAGTAGTCGTCCTGCTCCAGGTGGTACACGTCCCCCGCGGCCTGGCCGAGGAAGCCCGTGCCCTCCATGGCCTGCGGGCGCACCAGCGCCGGGGTGATCATCGGCGTGAATCCGGCGGCCGTGGCCTGCGCGACGGCCGCGTTGACGAGCGCGAGCTCCAGCAGCGCGCCGATGCCCGTCAGGTAGTAGAAGCGGGATCCCGACACCTTGGCACCGCGCTCCATGTCGATGGCGCCGAGCGCCTCGCCGAGCTCCAGGTGGTCCTTCGGCTCGAACCCCTCCGCGCCGAAGTCGCGGATCGTGCCGTACGTCTCCAGGACCGTGAAGTCCTCCTCGCCGCCCACCGGCACGTCGGGGTGGACGACGTTGCCGAGCTGCAGGAGCAGCGCCCTGGCCTCCTCGTCGGCCTCGTGCTGCGCGGCGTCGGCGGCCTTCACGTCGGCCTTCAGCTGCTCGGCCTTCTTGAGCAGCTCGGCCTTCTCGTCCGGGGACGCCTTGGGGACGAGCTTGCCGAGCGACTTCTGCTCGGAGCGGAGCTCGTCGAAGCGGAGGCCGGACGACCTGCGGCGCTCGTCGGCGGAGAGCACGGCGTCGACGAGGGCGACATCCTCTCCACGGGCGCGCTGGGAGGCACGGACACGGTCGGGGTCCTCACGGAGCAGGCGAAGGTCAATCACCCGGCCAAGGCTACCGGTGGTCGCCGTCCCGGCCGACCTGATATCCACAGGGGAGGCGTTTTGTCTTTCTTGCCGGAATTAGAGGTGATTGCGCGGAGTGCCGGAAAATGATCATTGCTTGCGTCGACGTCGGTCAACGAGACGGCCCGAATTGCCCGGTCGGGGGTAGCGGGCCGCGTCTGCCTTGACCCACGTTCCCTGTGAGCGGGGGCACTTGGCGGGTCTTGTCCACAGAGGCCGTAACCTTTTCCAAAGTTATCCACAGGGCGGGGAAAGATTCTGTGGACAATGCCAATGATCATTTCCCGCGGGCGCTTCCAGTCGGACAAATCCACTTTCAAACCTGCAATTCCCACTCCTTCGGGTGGGAATGATGCCTCTGGGGAGACGGTCACCGGGAGTGAGGATGTTCATCCCTCCGCACATCCTGTGGACAGGGAAAGGGTGACTCCGGACATTTGTCGATGAAACGGTCCCGCGTTGTCGACTTGTCCTCAGGTCGAGACTCGGGGCTGTGGATAACTGGCCGAGTTATCCACAGGCTCGGCGTTCCGGCGCCGAAGACACACGTGTCCGGCCTGCTCCGTCGCTCAGGAGCGGCCGTCCTGGCTGCGTGCCAGCCACTCCGCGGCCTCGATGAAGTCCGCGTCCGACGTGCCGGCCCGCGGCGGCCGCGCGTCCGCCGGCGACACCCCGGCGCGCGGGTACGAGCCGAGGAAGCGCACCTGCGGGCAGATCCGCCGCAGCCCCATCAGTGCCTCCGAGACCCGGCGCTCGGTGACGTGGCCCTCCGCGTCGATGGCGAAGCAGTACTTCCCCATGCCCTCGCCGGTCGGCCGCGACTGGATCTGGATCAGGTTGACCCCGCGCACCGCGAACTCCTGGAGCAGGTCGAGCAGCGCGCCAGGCTGGTCCTCGCCCAGCCAGATGACCAGCGACGTCTTGTCGGCGCCCGTCCTGGCCGCCGGCCGGCCCGGGCGCCCGACGAGGACGAAGCGCGTGACCGCGTTCGCCGCGTCGTGGATCTCCGTGACCAGCGGTTCGAGGCCGTACGTGGCGGCGGCGAACACCCCCGCGAAGGCGCCGTCGTACTTGCCCTCGCGCACCAGGCGCGCGCCGTCCGCGTTCGAGGCGGCCGACTCCCAGGCGGCGTCCGGCAGATGGCCGCGCAGCCAGCCGCGCACCTGCGGCTGCGCCACCGGGTGGCCCGTCACCGTGCGCACCTCGGACAGGGCCGTGCCCGGCCGCACCAGCAGGGCGAACGTGATCGGCAGCAGGACCTCGCGGTAGATCATCAGCGGCTCGCCGCCGGTGAGTTCGTCGATGGTCGCGGTGACACCGCCCTCCACCGAGTTCTCGATCGCGGCGAACGCGCCCGCCGCCTCGCCCGCCCGCACGGCGTCGAACGCCGCCGGTACGGACACCATCGGCGCGAGTTCCCTGGTGGCGGCTTCGGGGAGGGTGCGGAGGGCCGCTTCGGTGAAGGTGCCCTCGGGCCCGAGATACGTATAGCGCGTGGCCGACATGCGGCCACACTAGCGCTCGTCCCACCCCTCGGGCGGGGCCGTCCCGCCCGTCAGACGGGAGCCGTCCCGGCCGTCAGGACTCCATCAGCCGCTGCCCCACGTACTCGCCCTTCGCGGCGCCCGCCGGCACGGCGAAGAGACCGCTCGCCTCGTGCCTGATGAACGCCGACAGGGCGTCGCCCCGGTCGAGTTTGCGCTGCACCGGCACGAACCCCTTGAGCGGGTCGGCCTGCCAGGCGACGAACAGGAGCCCCGCGTCGGGCTTCCCGTCGCCGCGCAGGCCGTCGTTGTACGAGTAGGACCTGCGCAGCATGGCCGCCCCGCCGTTCGTCGACGGCTGCGCGATGCGCGCGTGCGCGTCGGCCGGGATGACGAGCTCCCCGTCCGGGCCCTTCTTCGTCAGCGCCATCGCCGTGTCCTCGGTGCCGCCGGTGAGCGGCGCCCCGTTCGACTTGCGGCGGCCGATGACCTTCTCCTGCTTGCTGACGGGCAGGCTCTCCCAGTCGTCGAGGAGCATGCGGATGCGGCGCACCACCGCGTACGAGCCGTTCGCCATCCACGCGGGGCTGGCGAGCGTTCCGTGCGGCTTGCGCGGCACGAAGATCTCCTCGCCGAACCGCGGCTCGGACGGCTTCGGGTTGCCGGTGCCGTCGACCTGGCCCATCAGGTTGCGCATGGTCATGGGGTGCGCCGTGGCGCCGGGGGACCGGTTGAAGCCGCTCATCAGCCAGCGCACGCGCGCGGTGGACCCGGCCTCCTTCTGCAGCGCGCGCAGCGCGTGGAACGCGACGAGCGCGTCGTCCGAGCCGACCTGGATCCACAGGTCGCCGTTGCTGCGGGCCGGGTCGAGGTGGTCGGAGGAGAACGCGGGCAGCGGATCGAGCTGGACGGGCCGCTGCTTCACCAGGCCCGTGCGGTCGAAGAAGCTGCGGCCGAAGCCGAAGGTGATCGTCAGCGCGGCAGGGCCCTCGTCGAGGGCGACGTCGGTGTCGTGGCCCGGAGCCTGGCGCCCCTCGGTCAGGGGCGCCGCGCACGCCGTCCAGCGCCGCAGCAGCGCGATGGCCTGCGCGCGCCCGGCGCCCGGCGCGAGGTCGAAGGCGACGAGGTGGCCGACGGCCTGCATCGGCGTGGAGATGCCGGCCTGGTGGGTGCCGTGGAAGGGGACGGCGTCGGAGCCGAGGTGGGTCAGCGGTGTGGGCGCCGCGGGCCGCGTCGCGGCGTACGCGCCGATCCCGCCGCCCGCGCCGGCCACGAGTCCGCCGACCGCGCCCGCGCCCACCGCGCCGAGCACGCCGCGCCGGCTGACGCGCGCCCCGGACGCACGCGCGGCAGCCGGCGCGGGGTGTTCCTCCCTCTGCTGCCTGCCGCTTTCGTTCGTTCCCGCGCTGTTCGAGGTCTTCGAAGTGTCTGTCACTGGCTCAGCCGATCGTGATGTTCTTGTAGACAGTGGTCTCGTCGATGGCGGACGTCCTGACGGTCAGGGCGAGCTGCCAGCTGCCGGCGATGGGGACGCGGACGTGGTCCGCCGCCCAGTGGCCGGGTGCGAACCGGCTCGGCGTGATCGGCAGCGGGCCGATCCCGTGCGCCTTGAGCGTCAGGCTCGCCTTGACCTCGGGGACGTCGAGCGGCTTGCCGTCAGGGCCGTTGACGTAGACGTGCATGACGTTGTCGGCGCCCGTGCGCGCCGGATCCAGGTAGAACTGGAGCACGCCCTTGCCCTTGGGGCCGCCGGTGTCGAACGGGATGCTCAGGTCGACCGGGCCGTGCGCGTGGTGCATGGCGGCCGCCGAGGTGCCGGCCGGGCTCTTCGCCGCCGCCTCCGCCGTCCTGCCGGGCTCGGTGTCCGACAGGATCGTGGCGGCCACGAGCACGGCGACCGCGACCGCCGCCTCCGCGAGCACCGAGCGGCGCAGGCCGCCGCGCACCGGGTCGGCGTCGCGCAGCCGCTTCTCGCGTGCTGTCGCCACCGCCGCCCGCTGCCGCGCGAGTTGCGCCGCGCGCGCGTCCGACGCCCCCGGCGTACCGGATGTGCCTGACGTACCCGATGTGCCTGACGTATCCGGGCCGGCCTTGTCCGCGTCCACCGTGTCGGCGTCCGTCGTGTTCGTGGCCGCCGCGACCGGTACCGGCTCCGCCGGCCCCGTCTCCTCGGCGGCCTCCGCGCTCACGACGGCGGCAGGGGCCTGCGCCAGCCGCCGCGTCCACCGCCGCGAGAAGTACGCGATCGCCAGGATCACGGCGACGAGGCCGACCTTGATCAGCAGCAGCCGCCCGTACGTGGTGGAGCCAAGCGCCGTGAAGGAGCCGACCTGGCGCCACGACTGGTAGACGCCGCTCGCCACCACGGCCACGACGCTCCAGAACGCCAGCGCAGAGAACCGTCCCACCGCCCCGGCGTCGATCGACGGGACGCGGTAGAGCGAGACGAGCAGCGCCGCGAGGCCGCCGAGCCAGCACGCCACCGACAGCAGGTGCACCATGTCCACCGGCATGGCGAGCCCGGTCTGGATGCCCGTCGACGCGTGCTCGCTGAGCGACCAGGTCGCCGCGAGGCCCGCCGCGACGACCGTGCCGCCCGCGCCGAGCCCGAACGCCAGGTCCCTGCGCTCGCCCGCCGCGCTCTCCTCGCCGCGTCGCGCGTACGCGCCGAACAGCACCGCCACGAACACCGCCGCCGCCCCGAGCAGCAGCAGCCGGGAGACCAGCGCGGCGCCCTCCTTCGTCCCGAGCACCCCCTGGAGGCCGGTGAGGTCGAAGACGTCCACCAGCTTGCCCGACCCCGTGTACGGGGTGCGGAGCAGCAGCAGCGCCAGCGTCGACGCCGTGAACAGCAGCCACGCGCGCACCACGAGCCGTTGCAGCGGCCGCGCCGACGCCCCGCGCGGCCAGCAGACCAGCACGAAGGCCGCCCCGCCGACCAGCAGCACGAATCCCGCGTACGAGAGGTACCGCGCCACCTGGTAGAGCACGCCGACGAGGCCGCCGCTCGACCCCTGCCCCGCGACCTTCGCACTCGTCTTGGACGGCGCGCCGACCGAGAAGGTGAAGGCACCCGACACGGGATGGGTGTCGGCGGAGATCGCCTGCCACGCCACCGTGTACGTGCCGTTCGGGACGGACGGGCGCAGCGCCGCGCGGTAGCTCGCGGTGGACTTGGTGGAGACGTCCGTGACCTTCCCGGTGTCCACACGCTTGTTGTCCGGTGACAGCACCCGGATCGCGTTCTTGCCGAGCGTGACCTGTTCGGAGAACGTGAGGGTGACCGCGCCGGGTGCCGTCGCCACCACCGCCCCGTCCTTGGGATCGCTGCCGGTCAGCGCCGCGTGGGCGGACGCCTTGCCGGCGAACGTCAGCAGCACGGCAGGGACGACCAGGCCGGCGACGAGCAGCAGCCGCAGCAGCGGCGTCGCGTACGTGCCGGCGGCGCGGCGGCGGTAACCGCCCGGCGGGGGTGGGGCGATGGCGGTGTTCATGGCGTGTGGAGCCCCTCACTCACTGCGCGGCGGCCGGCTGGTAGTTGGCCGCCTTGACGGGAACGTTGACCTTGATCGCGCCTGTCTTCCGGAAGTGCAGTTCGAGAGCGATGTGCCGGCCCTCCTTGAGCGGCTTCTTCACGCCCATCAGCATGATGTGGTTTCCACCGCGCGCCAGGTCGAGCGTGCCGCCCGCCGGCACGTCGAAGGACTTCACCTCCACCATCCGGTCGTTGACGGTCTTGTGTATGGACACCTCGCCCGACACGGGACTCGTGACGGACGTGAGGGTGTCGTCGCCCCCGCCGGTGTTCTTGACGACGAGGAACGCGGCCGCCAGGTCGCCGACGGGCTGCGGCACGTACGCGCCGTCCACGGTGAGGTGCGGTTTCCCGCCGGCGGCCGGGTGCGCGGACGCCGTGGCCGACGCCGGCGCCTCGGGCGCGTGCGCCTTCGCGTCGGCGGCCGACGAGCCGTCGGAGCATGCGGTGAGCGTCAGGCCGGCCGCGGCGAGCACGCAGGCCAGGGCGAGGGGAGCGCGGCGGATCACAGCTTCTCCCCCTTGATGATCTTCGGCAGGGCCTTGGCGTACTGCTGGGCCGTGGTGGTCGACCCGAACAGCAGGTAGCCGCCGTTGGTCTTCGGCGAGAAGGCGACGACCTGCGCGCCGTGGCTGGATTCGATCGTGCCGTCCTTCTTCTTCACCGGCGGGGAGATGCCGATGCCGATCGACCGCGCCGCCGCCTGGATCTTCTTGAAGTCGCCGGTGAGGCCGATGAACGACGGGTCGCCCGCCGCCGGCAGCCACTTGCCGAGTTGGGCGGGGGTGTCGCGCTCCGGGTCGGTGGTGATGAACACGACCCGCAGCTTGGCCTGCTCGGCCTTGGTCAGGGCCTTCCTCGCGATGCCGAGGTTGCTCATCGTCAGGGGGCAGATGTCGGGGCAGTGCGTGTAGCCGAAGTAGAGCAGGGTCGGCTTGTTCTTCGTCTCCGCGCGGAGGTCGAACTTCTTGCCGTGCGTGTCCGTCAGGACAATGTCCGGCTTCGTGAACGGCGGGTCGAGGACGGTCGCGGCGCCGGGCTTCTGGGCCCCGGACACGTCGGCGACCGACGAGGACTTCGCCTTCGGCTTGGCGTTCGCGTCCGACGAGCCGGACCCGCAGGCGGTGAGGGTGAGAGCGGCGGCCGCCACGAGGGCCGCGGCCGCGGTGAGCTGCTTCTTGTGCATGGGTCTTTCCTGGGAAAGTGCGGGGGAAAAGCGAATATGGGGTTTGACCGGTGCGCGCCGCGTGCCGAGGCCAGGCGTGCCCGGGTGCCCGGCACGCCACGACGGCGGCGCGGTCCGCGGGGCGGCCACGCCGGGCCGCGTCCGCTCACGCCGCCGCGCGGCGCCGTACGGGTCAGGCGCTGCGGCGCCGGCCGATCAGCACGCCGCACGCCACACCCGCGGCGCCGATGACGATGCCGACGATGCCGAGCACGCGCGCGAGGGTGTCGGAGCCGTCCGAGGCGGACGAGGAGGCCTGGGCCGTCCCGCTCTTGCCGGAGGAGTCCGAGGCGTTCGAGGCGCTGGAGGAGCCGGACGAGCCCTTCGCCGAGGAGCCGCTCCCCGAGTCAGCGGCGGGCGCCGCGGTCAGCTTGAGCGTGGGCGCCGGGTTCTCGGGTTCGGGGGCGCCCGGCTTCTGCACCTCGATCCAGCGCACGACCTCGTTGTTGCTGTACGTCTGGAGGGCCTTGAAGGTGACCTGGTCCGCGTTCTTCGGCAACGTGGCGACCGAGACGGGGAACAGCTGGAACTCGCCCACGGGGATGCCGCCGGCAGCGCTGCCGCCGCTGCTCTTGTCCGCGGTCCAGGTGACCTTGCTGACCGCCTCGGTGACCTTGCTGCCGTACAGCTCGACCGGCTTGGAGAGCTTCGACTTGGTGATGTCGATCTTCCAGCCCGGCACCGGCTCCGGCATCACGGACGCGAGCGGGGTGTCGGTCGGGAAGTCCACTTCGAGCTTGGTGGTCGTGGCGTTGTCGCGCTCGTTGGGGACCTTGAAGTCGACGACGGCGGAGCCGCCCTTCACCGCGTCGCCCTCCGGATGCACGGTGACGTGCGCCGACGCGGTGCCCGCGAGCACGAGCACGGCGGAGCCGGCGAGGCCGCCCACGACGGCGGCGCGCTTCACGCCGCGCCTCGCGGTCGGGGCCACCTGGGCGGGGGTCTTCACAGCTTGGAACACAGGACACTCCACGGGGGGTGAGGTGGTACGGGAGCGACGTGCGGTCGCACGTCGGCACCGCGACGCCGCCCCGTCCGCCATGGACGAGCGCCTGCGTCGCGTCATGCGGCGAGCGCGAACGCCGCCGGGGGCCCGCGCCTGATGACCGTGTGCTGGAGTGTGTGTGCCGGGGGGCCCGGCGGTGTGTCGTACGGGAGCGGAGCGCGGCCCGCGCCGCCGTCCAGGTGGGTGGGCAGACCGGCGAGCAGGTGCCGTACGAGGGCGAGCGCGCCGCGCAGAGCGCGCAGTTGCGCCGCGTCGGTGAGCGTCTCGCGCATCTCGCCGAGCCCGTGCGCGCCCTGCGCGGAGAGCCGGCCGATGCGCAGCAGCGCGAGGTCGCCCCGGCGCAGCAGCCACCCCGTGGCCAGCGCGGCCAGGACGTGGCCGAGGATCATGGGGACGGAGGGCAGCAGCCCCGCACACTGGGACGAGAAGGCCGTCCCGGATGTGAGGCCCATTCCCGGCATGCCGGCCATCCCGGACACGGTGTGTGCCTGCGCCAGTGCCGCGCCGCCGCCCGTCCCCGACACCACGTCGGCGGCCGGGACATGGGCGTTGGCGAGGATGCGCCGTGCGTCCGCGGGGCTGAGGGACGCGGCGCCCGCGCCGCACAGCAGCTTGGCCGCGGTGCGCACGATCGCGTCGCCGCCCGCCACGTGTACCGGCATGGGCGCGGAGGCCCGCTGCTGCGCGAGGACGAACAGGCTGTGCAGGCCGAGCTGCCCCGCCGTCAGCGCGACGACGACGGTGGGCGTCGAGCGCGGCCGCCCCGCCAGGGGCGCCGCCACGGCGAACACCGCGAGGAATCCGGCCACCACCGCCCACCACGGCACGGGCGCGCAGGCCGCCATCGCGTGCCCCATCGCGGACAGCACGGCGCAGACCGCGGCGAACACCGCGGCCCTGAACAGCCGAGCGCCGGCAGCGGCGCGCGCGACGGGATGCATGGCGGTGCCCATCATCGCACTGCGCCCGCGGCGCCAGTGGGGCAGGTCCACATGCGGACAGGCGTGGCGCGGAGCCCGGCTCGTGGCGCGGCGCCGGGCACGGCGCGGCCCATACACGGCCGGTGCGTCCCACGCGTCGGCCGAACGAGCGCTTTCCCGCGCGGCCCCCGCTTACGCCGGAGTGCGAGGGGCAATACGTAACGGTATGTCGAGCCGCGGCCAGGAGGCTGGAGCATGAGCATCTGGTGGTCTCTGCACTTGCGGCGCGAAGCGGCAAGCGTCCCGCTCGCGCGCCGCCTGCTGCTCGGCGCGATGGACACGGCCGGTGTCGACCCGGACATCTCCTTCGACCTGTCGGTCGCGCTCACGGAGGCGTGTGCCAACGCCGTGGAGCACGGCGGTTACGGCCCCGCGGACAGCGGCGGCTACCGCGTCACCGCGTACCTGGACGGCGAGAAGTGCCGTATCGAGGTCGCCGACTCGGGGCCCGGGTTCCCGCGCAGACGGGTCGTCAGGCCGTCGGCCCGCCCGCCCTCCTTGACGGCGGAGAGCGGGCGCGGCCTCGGCCTGATCGAGCAGCTCGCCGACCACGTCGACTTCACCGGCGGCCCCGGACACGGCGCGGTGGTCAGCTTCGACAAGACCCTGAAGTGGCGCGAGGACGCCCTGCTCGGAGCGGTGTGACCGCCGAGCGGAGCGTCCTCGTCCCGTTGCGGGCCCTTCGCGTACGGGCCCTTCGCGTACGGGCCCGTTGCGTACGGGCCACCCGCGTGCGGGCCCCTCGCCTGTGCGGTCAGGCCGTGCGCAGCCCGGCCAGCCAGGTCTCGACCTCGGCCGAGGCGCGCGGCAGACCCGCGGAGAGGTTGCGGTTGCCGTCGGCCGTCACGAGGATGTCGTCCTCGATCCTGACGCCGATCCCGCGGTACTCCTCCGGCACCGTCAGGTCGTCGGCCTGGAAGTACAGGCCGGGCTCCACCGTCAGGCACATGCCGGGCTCGAGCGTGCCGTCCGCGTAGACCTCGCGGCGCGCGACCGCGCAGTCGTGGACGTCGAGGCCGAGCATGTGGCCCGTGCCGTGCAGGGTCCAGCGGCGCTGCAGCCCCAGTTCGAGCACCTTCTCCACGGGGCCTTCGAGCAGCCCCCACTCCACGAGCCGCTCGGCGAGCACGCGCTGCGCGGCGTCGTGGAAGTCGCGGTACTTCGCGCCCGGCGTGACCGCCGCGATGCCGGCCTCCTGCGCCTCGTACACCGCGTCGTAGATCTTGCGCTGGAGAGGCGTGAAGCTGCCGTCGACGGGCAGGGTGCGCGTCACGTCGGCCGTGTACAGCGTGTCCGTCTCGACTCCGGCGTCGAGCAGCAGCAGGTCGCCCGCGCGCACCCGGCCGTCGTTGCGCACCCAGTGCAGGGTCGTCGCGTGCGGTCCTGAGGCGCAGATCGAGCCGTAGCCGACGTCGTTGCCCTCGATGCGGGCGCGCAGGAAGAACGTTCCCTCGATGTAGCGCTCGCCGCGTGTCTCGGCCTCGGCGCGGTCGAGTACGCGTGCCACGTCCTCGAAGCCGCGCACCGTCGAGTCGACGGCCTTCCGCAGCTCGCCGATCTCGAACTCGTCCTTGACCGCGCGCGCCTCGGAGAGGAAGGAGCGCAGCTCCTCGTCGCGCTCGGCCGTCACCTTGTCGGTGAGCGACGCCTCGACGCCCGCGTCGTGGCCGCGCACGACACGGACCGGGCCCGACGCCTGCGACAGCGCGTCCGCGAGCGTGCGCACGTCCTTCGCCGGGACGCCGAGCAGCTGCTCCGCCTCGGCGAGCGAGTGCCTGCGGCCCACCCACAGCTCGCCCTGGCCGTCGAGCCAGAACTCGCCGTTGCCGCGGTCCGAGCGCGGCAGCAGGTAGACCGTCGCGTCGTGGCCCGAGGCGCCCGCGGGCTCAAGGACGAGGACGCCGTCCTGCGTCTGGTCGCCGGTGAGGTACGCGTACTCGGTCGATGCGCGGAAGGGGTACTCCGTGTCGTTCGACCGCGTCCTGAGGTTGCCCGCGGGCACCACGAGCCGCTCGCCGGGGAAGCGCGCGGACAGGGCGGCGCGGCGCGCGGCCGTCTGCCCGGCCTGGGGGAGCGGGGCGAGGCCGCGCAGCTCGGTGTCGGCCCAGCCGCTCTTCATGTTCTCCGCGAGTTCGTCCGACACGGCGGCATACAGTCCGTTCTTCCGCTGCTTGATCGGCTTGTCGTCGGGGGTGCCAGGGGTCTCCTGGCCGGGCTCGTCCGCCACGTCTTCTCCTCGCTGCGACCACCGGCTCTCGGGTGCGACACCGGTCGTTTCGCTTCCATCGTAAGGAAGCGCACATGTGTACAGAACCGTCCGGCCCTGTGAGCAATGTCGGTGACCGGGACGGTCGACCGGGGGCGGTCACTCGAAGCGGACGGCCAGCAGCACGATGTCCTCCGTGCCGGGGCCCGCACCCGCGGGCTCGTGCGCCACGCCGGCGTCGGCCAGCACCGTGCGCACGACGTGCTCGGCGACGGCCGCCGGGTCGTCCCGTACGGCGGCGGGCACGCTGGCGGCCGCCGCGTGCAGCCGCGCGTACGCGCGGTCCATCGGGTCGCCCGTGCGCCGCAGCAGCCCGTCGGTGTACAGCAGCACCGTTTCGCCCGGCGCGGGCGCCAGCTCCACGCTCGGCGCCTCCCAGCAGCTGAGCATCCCCAGCGGGGCCGAGAGCGTCGTCTCGACGTACTCGCACCTGCGGTCGCCGACCAGCAGCGGTGGCGCGTGCCCCGCGCCCGCGAGGACGACGCGGCGCGTGGCGGGCTCCGCGAACGCGAACAGCGCGGTGGCCGTCCGCGCCGGCTCGGTGAGCGTGAGCAGCATCTCCAGGTCGGACAGGACGGCGACCGGGTCCTCGCCCTCCATCACCGCGTACGCGCGCAGCGAGGCGCGCAGCCTGCCCATCGCCGCGACGGCCGCGGGCCCCGACCCGCTGACGGAGCCGACGGCGAGGCCGAGCGCGCCCTCGGGCAGCGGCAGCGCGTCGTAGAAGTCCCCTCCGCCCAGCGGTCCGGTGCGGTGGCACACCGCCATCCGCACGCCGGGCACGGACGGCAGGCGCGACGGCAGCAGCTCGTCGGCGACGGCGGCCAGGCGCGCGCGTGCGCGCTCCAGCTCCACGAGGCGGGCCAGGTGCTCGCCCGCGTACCGGGAGTAGAGGCCGGCGAGGTGGCGTGCGCGCTCGTCGGGCTCGGCCGGCTCGTCGTACAGCCACATCACGGCACCGAGCCGCGGCGGCCGCTCGCCGGCCGGTTCGCCCGCCGTGTTGGTCTCGGGGTCGGCCACCAGCGGCACCGCGTACGTGGCGGCGAAGCCGAGCCGCGTGGCGACGTCGCGCAGCCGGGAGCGGGCCGCGGCGCCGGAAGCCTGGCCGGACACGGGGCCGGCCGGGGCGCCGGACGCGGGCCCGGCGAACAGGTCGGGGCACGCGATCGCCTCGGGGCGTGCGCCCGGCGCCGCCCGCCCCGCGTCATCGAGCAGCGCGCCGTACCCGGTGGCGGAGCGCGGCACGGTCTCCAGATGGCCGAGGTCGGACCGGGACAGGCCGAGGCCGACGGTGGTGCGCGGTCCAAGACCGTCGGCGGGGTCGAGGACGACGAGGCCGCGGCGCGCACCCACGAGGGCGGCGCCCGCGCGCAGCAGTTCGGGGAGTGCCGCGTCGAGGTGGTCCGTGCGCGCCAGGCGCTCGGTCAGCTCGTGCAGCGTGGTGAGGTCGGACACCCAGCCGGCGAGCCGGTCCTGGATGAGGACGACCGGGGGCGCCTGGAGGTCGTCGAGCGGAGGGGTAGCGTGAGCGGGGGCGGGGACGACGGAATTGATTCCAGCCACTTTCGGCATGTGTGGAGCGCTCATGGCAGCCGACCTTCCGGGCGGCGCGTTTCGCTCAATAGCATCGCAAACCCCCATGTCATTCTGCGCGGCCATCAATGTACCCACATGTACACGCACAACTCGGGCAATGTCCAGCATGATGCCCGTGGCACTGTGGATGTCTGGCATACTCTCGAAGTTGACCGAAAAACAGCCCCTGCGGCAGGTTTTGCGGTCGACTGAACTCGCTCGAGAAGGGTTCTTTCCGGGACCTGGGGGAAGCAGACGGCCCCGGGGAGGCGTTCTCCCGAGCGTCATTCCGTACGCGATGGGTACGTAAATGGTGACGGACAGGGGCAGTTGGGGCTCCGCGGAACCTCGCGGCGGCAGCCCGGCGTCCTGACAGCCGGGGCCGGTACGCCACCTGTCCCCTCGGAGTGGCGAGAACGCACGCACAGCACAGCGGGACAGCAGCAAGCGCCTTGCGCGCGCCACAGTTCGCCGGATGTCCGGGTCCGTTCCCTTCCCTGACGCGGGGCGTGTCCCCGCGGGGGCGGCGGAGCCCCGAAATCACCGGCACGTCCACGCACGCATGTGGACGGCGGAGCGGCACACGCGCACGGCGCCAGTCAGTGTCATGTGGACTCGGCGTTCAACGGAAAGGAACGAGCGCTCATGCGCGAGATCCTCGGAAGGCGGCGCAGGCTCCGGCTCAGGCGCAAGGGGATGCCTGCCCCGGTCGATGCCGCGCTCACCTGCTCCGCGTGGAGATGGCCGGTGCTGCCCGGCGCGGCCCTCAGGCCCGCCGGCCGCGGGACCCGCGGCACGGGCTGCTCCTGCCCCGACCTCGAATGCGCGGTGCCGGGCGCGCACCCCTTCGACCCGGGCCTGCTCGCGGCGACCACCGACGAGCGCATGATCCGGTGGTGGTGGTCCAAGCGCCCGACCGCGCCCGTCCTGCTGGCCACGGGCGGCAGCGCGCCCTGCGCGGTCAGCCTCCCCGCCGTCGCGGGCCCGCGGGCGCTCGCCGCGCTCGACGAGGCGGGCATGCGGCTCGGCCCCGTCGTGGCGACGCCGACCCGCTGGTCGGTCCTCGTCGCCCCGTACGGCCTCGAACGCCTCGGCGACCTCCTCTACGAGAAGGCGTGGGTGCCCAGTTCGCTGCGCTTCCACGGGGAGGGCGGTTACCTGGTGCTACCGCCCTCGGAGGCCGTGGGCGGTCAGGCGCGCTGGGAACGCGGCCCGCTGCCGGGCTCCTCGGCGCCCTGGCTGCCGGACGTGGAGGCCGTCGTGGACGCGTTGGTGGAGGCGAGTACGAGCGCCCCCGACGGCGGCAGCAGACTCGCCTACTGAGATGTACTGAACAAAATGCAATTGCACGGGCCGCCCGTGCCGATGGCCGCGTCTGCGGGAATTCCCCGAAATCCGCGCGGGCGGCACCCGGGCGTCCGGCGCGCGCGACGGCGTGTGACAGGCGGGCGGTGGGCGGACGGCCGCCGACCCGGCCCAGGTCAGCGCCGTGTGCGGGGAGTTGGCGTCCCGGGGCCCGCACAGCGGGCACACAGTCAACCGCCCGGGAAACCGCAGGTAAAAGCAGGTGAACGCGGGTAAACCGGAGCAATGGCGGGCCCGCGCCTGAACGCAAAGGCCCGGTCGCTGGCGACGGGGGATGCACCAGCGACCGGGCTTCTAGAACGGTAACAAGAGATCGGCCGTTAGCAAATTCGATCAGAGAAATCGGGCCGTCTTATTACGTGGGACGTAGGCGCCGGACGCGTGGCGTGTGATGCGGATCACGCGCGACGGCGCCGGAGCGGCCCCCTTCGTCGCTCAGCGTCAGCTCAGCGTCACCTGGCGGTTCGTCAGGCCGCCGCGCGCCCGCCGCTCCTCACCCGTGAGCGGCGCGTCGGCCGCCAGCGCCCCGGCCAGCCGCTCCGCGAACGCGGCCGCGGGCTTCTCGCACTCCTGCGCCCCCATCCCGGCCGGCAGGTCCCACACCGGCACGGTCAGTCCGTGCGCCCGGAAGGACCCGACGAGCCGCGTCCCCTCGCCCAGCGACGACGTCCCGGCCGCGTGCAGCCTGGCGAGCGCGTCGAGCAGCTTCTCCTCGGCGTGCGGCATGACCCAGCGCAGGTGGTTCTTCTCCGGCGTCTCGCACCAGTACGCGGCCTCGGAGCCGGACAGCAGGACGGTGGGGATCGCCGCCTCGTTCGCCCGCTCAAGGGACGCCGCGACCTCGGGCGTCGCGTTCTCGGCGTCCGGCACCCAGAACTCGAAGCCCTGGTGGACGGCCGGCGTGAAGTCGGCCTCCAGGTCGAGCAGGTCCTGCAGCCTGGGCCCGTCGCCCTCCACGCGCCTGGCCGCGACCGGGTTGCCCGGCTCCGCGGTCAGCGCCCGCTTCAGGGTGTCGGCGAGGTCGCGGCTGAGGTCGCCGGACGCCGTGTCGTTCTGCAGCGCGAGCAGCACGGAGCCGTCGTCGCGCCGCAGCGCGGGCCACGCCATCGGCAGCACCGTCGCGAGCGTCACGGACGGCACGTCCGCGGGCAGTCCGCCCTTCAGCGCCAGCGCGGCGGTCGCCGCCGGCACCAGCTCGCGCATGGCGACCCAGTGCGGCTCCCCCGCAAGCCCCTCGAACGGGCGATGCACCAGCTCGGTCGCCGCGTGCGAGGCCGCGCGCCCGTGGCACGCCTTGTAACGCCGCCCGGAACCGCAGGGGCAGGGCTCACGGGGCCCAACCACCGGAACGGGTCCGTCCGTGAGCTGCGCCTTCTTCTGCTTCTTGGCCATGGTGGGGTGTCTCCCGGTCGCTGCGGCGGTGCGAATGCAGACGGTGAGCCTAGCCGCTGCGGGCGCACCGGGGAGCGGGCCGCGCGGGCTGTACGGGCTGTGCGGGGGCGGGGGTGGGGTGCCGCGACGCGGCGCTCACGCGGGGGCCTGCCCCGGGTGGGGGATCGGGTCCGGGCCGCCCGGGCGGCCGGGGCGACGGGGCTGCGCCGGGCGACCTGCTGATGGCGGGCGGCGTGCGACGGCGATGGGGTGCGACGGCGATGGGGTGCGAGGCGCCCGGGTCATCCTGTGCGCGCGGTCCGGGGCGACGCGGCGTGCGGTGGTCACCCCGGCGGCGGCCGGGCGGTGGGCCGCCGACGGGCGACGGGCCCCGGCGGGGCCGGTCAGTTGCCGACGTGGCGGGTGGCCGTGCACCGCATCCGCAGGTCGGCCGCGGGCGGGCGGGTGCGACGCGGCCGGTGCGACGGTGCACAACGGACCGGTTGGTCGGCCTCCGGCCGGGAGTCTCGGGTGGCCTCGCCGTCTTCGCGGCGGGGAGCGAGGGACGGCGGGTCGCCCGGGGCGGTGGGACGGGGAGGAGGGCGGACGCGGCCCGTAGCCCGGTACGCCCCTGTGCGGCCAGTGCGGCCCGTGGGTCAGATGCGGCCCGTGAGGCAGTGCGGCCCGTGGGGCAGTGCGGCCCGTGGGTCAGATGCGCGCGTCCGGGGCCGTGAGGCGGGCCCAGACCGTCACTTCGCCCGAGGCGCTGTCGCGGACCCCCCAGTCCTTCGCGAGCGCGGTGATGATGGTGAGCCCCCGGCCGCCGCGTGCCGTCACCGAGGGCCGTGCCGGGACAGGGCGCGTGGGACCACCGCCGTCCGTCACCTCGACCGTCAGGCCCCCCGCCGTATCGACCCGCCACGCGGCTCTTATGCCGCCGTCGCCGCGCTCCGACCGCCGCAGCGGCCTGCCGTGCCGGCAGGCGTTGCTCAGCAGCTCGGAGAGGATCAGCTCGGCATCCTCCACGACCGTGTCCGAAACGCCGCTGCCGCTCAGCTGCTCGCGCATGCGGTGCCGCGCCTCGCCCACGCCCGATGGGCCGTGGGACACCGCGACGCCCGACGACGCCGGTACTTCCTGCACCCCTGTGACCGCCATCCCGAGACCTCCCTTCGCCCACGCCACGGGTTGGATGCCCCGACCGTCTGGGCCGGAAACCGGCCACCGGGCAGCCTTTGACGCACTCGTGACATTCGGACACGGAGCGAACGCGCCGGGGCACAATCCGCCAAGCCACCACGTACGACCTGCGGTTTTTAACCCGTTACGAGGCGATTCGTCCCAATTGCCGCAGGACCTGTTTCGGCCGGTTCGTGATGATCGCCTCGACCCCGAGCCGCACGCACAGCTCCACGTCCTCCGGCTCGTTCACCGTCCACACGTGGACGCGGTGCCCGGCGCGGTGCAGCCGGGCGATGTAGCCGGGATGGCTGCGCACGATCCGCATCCCGGGCCCCGCGATCCGCGCGCCCGCGGGCAGGCGCCCGTCCCGCAGCCGCGGCGAGATGTACTGCATCAGGTAGACGGTCGGCAGCTGCGGCGACGCACGCGCGACGCGGTGCAGCGAGCGCGCCGAGAACGACATGATCCGCACGGTGGACTCCCCCGGCGCGGGCTGCGCGAGCCCGAACCGTCCGAGCGTCTCGAGCAGCCGCGCCTCCACCTGGCCCGCCCAGCGGGTCGGGTGCTTGGTCTCCACCGCGAGCTGCACCGGCCTGCCCGCGTCCGCGACCAGCTCAAGCAGGCGTTCGAGCGTCAGCACCGACGTGTGGCCGGGGTCGCGGTACTCCGGGCTCTCCTCGCTCGTCGCGTACGCGGGGCTCTTCTTCCACGTGCCGAAGTCGAGGGCGGAGAGGTCCGAGAGTTCCAGTGCGGACACCGCGCCGCGGCCGTTGGATGTACGGTTCACCCGGCGGTCGTGCACGCATACGAGATGACCGTCGGCCGTGAGCCGTACGTCGCACTCCAGG
Organism: Streptomyces sp. NRRL F-5126; assembly: GCF_000721265.1. Classification (GTDB taxonomy): domain Bacteria; phylum Actinomycetota; class Actinomycetes; order Streptomycetales; family Streptomycetaceae; genus Streptomyces. Next base: position 280,241 of record NZ_JOFZ01000008.1, read on the forward strand.
GCGTCCGCGCCGTCCTCGATGGCCTTCATGTACGCGGCGAGGGTGTGCTCCGGCGCGTCCTCCGAGGCTCCCCGGTGGGCGACGACCTGAATGCTGTGCTGGCGGGTTTGGCTCACCGCGTCATGGTCCCACCGTGACGGGGCAAGAGGCCGTACGGGCGGACCCACCGGCCGGTCGGCTCGAAGTGCGTCCTCTTTGTCCGAAGTAAAAGATGGCCAAAAGACGCACAGGTCCTGCTTACAGTGGCCCGACGTGCCGTGGGTAAGGGTTAACCCCGACACTTGCACAGCGGGACGTTTGCAGCGGGACGCCTGCCGACGACAGACGCGGAACGTGGAACCGAGGAGTAAAGAGCTGTGAGCACCGAGAACGAGGGCACTGCGGGCGAGGGCACGGAACGCCCCGCCACCCAGTCCGTACCTCCGGGGCCGGACGCCGCTCCTGACGGCGCCGCCGCTCGCGAGGCCACTCCGACGGCGGAGATCCCCCGCACGAACTCACCGGACGTCTCGTCCTCGTCCCCTTCTTCCCCCTCCGGTTCCCCCGCGGACGCATCCGGGGCTCCCGCGGACCGGGCAGCCACTCCCGCCGAGGGAGGCGACTCCCCCGCGGCGGCCCCGGCCTCCCCTGCGCCCTCGCCGGCGCCCGCGGCCCCGGCCCCGGCCCCCGGCCCGTACGCGAAGAACGAGCCGCCCACATCCGCGTCGCACGAGCAGGCGCCCTACGGCGCCTACGGGCAGGCGTCGGGCGGCGCCACCCCGCCCCCACCGAACCAGCCCCCGGCCGGCGGCTGGCCCCCGCCCGCCCCGCCCGCCTACCCCGCTTACGGGGCCCCCGGCGGCCAGGGCTACGGGGGCAGCGGCGGCTTCGGCGGCCCCGAAGGGCCCGGCGACCACGGCGGCGGCCCCGTCTGGGGCGCGCCCGAGCCCCAGCCCCCGCAGCGCGGCGGCCGCATCAGGGGCGGCCTGATCGCCGCGGTCATCGTCGGCGCGCTCGTCGCGGGCGGCATCGGCGGCGGCATCGGCTACTGGGCCGCGTCGAGCAGCGACGACGGCGGCGTCGGCTCGACGACGGTCGCCGCGGCCGACCTGCCCAAGGGCAAGGCGGCAGCCGGCTCGGTGGCCGCGGTCGCCCACAACTCGCTCCCGAGCGTCGTCACCATCGACGCGACGAACGGCAACGGCAGCGGCGACACGGGCACCGGCTTCATCTTCGACAAGCAGGGCCACATCCTCACGAACAACCACGTGGTCGCGGACGCGGCGAGTGGCGGCAAGCTGACCGCCACGTTCTCGAACGGCAAGAAGTACACGGCGAAGGTCGTCGGCCGGGCCCAGGGCTACGACGTCGCCGTCATCAAGCTGGTGAACGCGCCCTCGGGCCTCAAGCCGCTGCCGCTCGGCAACTCCGACAAGGTCCAGGTCGGCGATGCGACGATCGCGATCGGCGCGCCCTTCGGCCTGTCCAACACGGTCACCACCGGCATCATCAGCGCCGAGCACCGGCCGGTCGTCTCGGGTGACGAGAGCGGCAACAGCACCTCGTACATGAGCGCGCTGCAAACCGACGCGTCCATCAACCCCGGCAACTCCGGCGGCCCGCTGCTCGACGCGCGCGGCGCGGTCATCGGCATCAACTCGGCGATCCAGCCGGGCGGCGGTGGCGGTGGCGGCGGCCTCGGCGGCAGCAGCAGCCAGCCGGGCTCGGTGGGCCTCGGCTTCGCGATCCCGATCAACCAGGCGGCCGGCGTCGCCCAGCAGCTGATCAAGACGGGCCAGCCGGTCTACCCGATCATCGGCGCCACGGTCACCATGGACTCCGGCCAGCAGCAGGGCGACCAGGGCGGCAACGGCGCGGTCATCGCCTCCCAGGGCGTCGGCGGCAGCCAGGCGGTCACACCGGGCGGCCCCGCCGCGAAGGCGGGCCTGCGGTCGGGCGACGTGATCACGAAGTTCGACGGCACCGCGATCGACAGCGGCCCCACGCTGATCAGCGAGATCTGGACGCACAAGCCGGGCGACCAGGTCAAGCTGACGTACCAGCGCGACGGCCAGAGCCACACGGTGCAGGTGACGCTGGGCTCCCGCAAGGGCGACAGCAACAACTGACGAGGACGGCCCCGGGCCCCGCGTCCCCACCGGGGGCGCGGGGCCCGCGTGTTGAGCGCCGGGGCAGTTCCGCCGCAGGCGCCCGGCGACCCCTCACCCGAAGGTGAACGAATACGCGCTCAGCCCCGGCGACAGCTTCACTTCGAGAGTCCCGCTCGTCGGGCTGTCCCCGTGCACGACGGTGTAGATGTCCGGCGCCCCCGACACCGTCTGCGTCGTGGTCCTGCCGTCGAGCGTGGTGGTGATCGTCCCCGTACCGCTGACGTCGAGATAGACGTCGTCCGCCGAGAACGCGAGCTTGATCGCCGCGTCCTTCTTCGCCGTCAGGGACTCCTTGCCGACGGACCAGGTGCCGTCAAGCGCGAACGCGTTGCCCGGCACGGACGACGGTGCCGTGAACCGGCGCACGCCCTCGGAGAGCCGCCCGTCCACGAAGGACCCCGCACGCTCGGAGCCGAGGTACGTCTCGGGCGTCAAGTCCTGGTCGGTCGGCGTCGTGTCCGCTACGTGCGTGGCGGGCGGCAGGTGCACACCCGGGTGCGCGGCCGTCAGCAGCTGCCGGATCAGCCGCTCGCTCGTGTCGTACTCGCCCTCGCCGACCGCCACATGGCGCACCTCGCCCTTGGCGTCGATCAGGTACTCGGCGGGCCAGGAGTCGTTGCCGAAGCTGTTCCAGGTGGTGAACTTGTTGTCGAGCGCGATGGGATAGCGCATGTGCAGCCGCTTCGCCCCGGCGCGGACGTTGGCCGGCACGTGCTCGAAGGCGTACTCGGGCGCGTGGACACCCACGACGACGAGCCCGTCCTTCTCATACTCCTGGTACCAGGCGTTGAGGTGCGGGATCGCCCGCTGGCAGTTGATGCACGAGTACGCCCAGAAGTCGACGAGCACGACCTTGCCCTTGAGCGCGCTCGCGGGCAGGGGCTTGCCGCCGGGGGTGTTGAACCACTGCTGGATGCCGGAGATCGCGGGCGCCTTGCCGCAGTCCGCGAGGTCGGGGGACGGCAGCATCGCGCAGTGCTGCAGCCCGGCGGCCTGCTCCTGCCCCAGCGCGCCGACGGCACCCGACTTGTCGAGCGCCTGGTTGAGTCGGCCCGTGTAGTCGGGCACGGCCCGCTGGAGCGCGTCGGTGACGTTGAAGGTGAGCGCCACGGCCAGCCCGATCACGACGAGGCCCGCCACGAACCGCACCCGGCGCTGCCGCTCGCGGAACACCTTGACCCGCTCGGCGACGCCGCGGCCCGCGAGCGCGAAGAACAGCAGCGGCGCCGCGGTGCCGACGGCGAACGCCAGCGTCAGGGCGACGGTCCCGGCCCCGACGCGGTGCGTGGCGCCGGCGACGGTGATCGCGGCGAGCACGGGCCCCGCGCATGGCACGTAGACAGCGCCGAGCGCGAGCCCCAGCACGAAGTCGCCGCGCTCGCCCCTCACCCGCCGCTGCCCGATCCGCGCGAAGGGCCGCTCCAGCAGGTCCTGCACGCGGGGGAACATCATGGCGACGCCGAGCACCACGAGCACCACGAGCCCGGCCCACCGGATGATGTCCTGCGGCACGGGCAGGGCGCTGACGACGAGCGTCCCGAGCAGCGTGAACACGCTGAAGCTGACCGCGAGCCCGGCGACGACGAGATACGGCCGCCGCCGCACGCCACCCGTCATGAAGACGACGGGCAGCACGGGAAGGACGCAGGGGGAGATCCCGGTGACGAATCCGCCGACAAGTCCGATGAGTACCAAAGTGAGCACGGACTCACGCTAGTTCGGCGCGCGGCGTCCCGGGACCGCCAGGCTGCCCGTACGGCCATGTTTCACCAAACGGTAAGGACCCGCAGGACTCAGCCCTGGCCGTCGTCCTCACGCCGATACCGCCGAGACCCGTTCCGCCGGACGCCGGGTCATCCCCGGCCGCCGCCCCGAACGGCCCCGGAAGCACTCTGTGCGGCGTCACCGGCAGCCCTGGACACTCCCTCGACGGACTGGCCGACGCACTCACCAACGCCCTTCCCCGCCCCCTGGCCCCCAGCCCCCGCCCGGCATCACCAGAACCGCCATAAAACGGACGATCGCCCCGCGCGCCGTGAAGAGCTTGACCTGGAGTGCACTCCAGGTCCTACGTTCTCGGGCAGCCCCTGCCGCGACAACGAAGGACGAGCATGAGCGACGAAACCCCCGCCCGCGCCACGACCGCCGAGACCCGCGAGGACCGCTTCGAGCGCGGCATGGAGGTGCTGGACAGCGTCGACGGCGAGGTGGGCCGCAAGGTCGTCGACTCCCTGGCCGATGTCTCCCCGGAACTCGGCCACCAGGTGGTCGCCTGGGCGTTCGGCGACATCTACAGCCGCCCGGGCCTGGCCCCACGCGACCGCCAGTTGGTGACGCTAGGCATGCTGACGGCCCTCGGCGGCTGCGAACCGCAACTGGAGGTGCACATCAACGCGGCCCTCAACGTCGGCCTGACCCCGGACGAAGTGGTCGAGGCCCTGCTCCACGCGTCGGTCTACTGCGGCATGCCCAGGGCCCTGAACGCCACGGCGGTGGCCAAGAAGGTCTTCGCAACGCGAGGCACCCACCCCATCACGTGACGCCAGGACCGCGCACGCGGCCGAAGGCCACCACCACGAGGACGCACCACACGTTAAGCTGTGCCTGCCCCACTGCAGGCAAGTCGCGGGGCAAGGTGGGTTGCCCGAGCGGCCTAAGGGAACGGTCTTGAAAACCGTCGAGGCGGCAACGTCTCCGTGGGTTCAAATCCCACACCCACCGCAGGTGAACGGCCCCTGACCAGCTAAGACGGTCGGGGGCCGTCGTCATGACCTGTACCCGTCCGGCATTGCTGTGCTCCTGCTTTCCCTCTCCATCAGGCACGGATGGGGGTGCACGGGGGCACGGGGCAACGCGCCTGTTGCACCATTCCCACGGGGCGGCCCGTCCCGACACAATGTCGCGATGATGCTGATCAATCACGACTACCGGAGGCTGTGGGCGGGCCAGTTGGTGTCGCAGTCCGGCGACTTCGTCTTCAGCACGACGTTGTCGCTCTGGATCGGCACGGTCTTGCTGAAGAACACGTCGTACGCCCCCGCAGGCGTCTCGGCACTCGTAGCGGTCGTAGCCGTGGGCACGCTGACCGTCGGGCCGCTCGCCGGAGTGTTCGTCGATCGATGGGATCGCCGGCGCACCATGCTCGCGGCGGATCTTGCACGGGCAGCGCTCGTCGCGGTGCTGACGGTGCTGGCCTTCCTGCCCGTCGGGACTGTGCCGGAGACCGGTCTCCTCGTGGCCGCGTACTCGACGGTGCTGCTCACTACGTGCGCCGCCCAGTTCTTCAACCCGGCCCGGTTCGCCCTCATCGGCGACGTGGTCGGTTCGCAGGACAGGGCGAGGGCCGCCGGTATCGGTCAGGCCACTCAGGCCATCGCCGGCATCGCCGGGCCGCCACTGGCAGCGCCCCTGTTGTTCACGATCGGTGTGCAGTGGGCGCTACTGCTCAATTCGCTCTCATTCTTGGCGTCCTTCGCCGCCATACGCGCCGTGCGTCCACCTGCCCGGCCCGCGACCGCCGCTGCCCCTGGAGCCGGGCGGGGGTTCGCAGGTTTTGCCGCGGAGTTGACCGCTGGCCTACGGCTCGTAGCCGCCAGCCGCACGGTCACCGTGCTGATCACGACGGTCGTCCTGGTCACCGTTGGCGCCGATGCCCTCAACTCTCTCAACGTGTTCTTCGTGTCCGACAACCTCCACGCGGCCTCGCGCTGGTACGGGACGCTGGAGATGGCGATGGGTTTCGGGCTGATAGCCGGTGCGCTGCTGGCGACCCGGCTGGCGGACCGGATCGGTGCGCGGCGTGTCTTCTCGCTGGGGCTGCTGCTGACCGGGGTCGGTATCGTCGTGTATTCACGGCTTGGCTCGCTGGGCCTCGCGCTCATCACGTTGACGGTTGTCGGCCTGCCGCTCGCGGCGGTCAACACCGCCCTCACCCCCATCCTCCTGGCAGAAGTCCCTCGCTCACACCTCGGCCGGGTCATCGCGGTATGCAATCCATGCCAGCAGATCGGCGCGCTGGTCGGCGTATCACTGGCCGGCTGGCTCGCCAGCGGCCCCCTGCGCGACTTCCACTCGAGCCCCGCAGGACTGCACCTCGGCCGGATCGACACGATCTTCACGGCGGCTGGACTTCTGGTGATTGCCGGAGGGGCGTACGCGGCTGTGGCGCTACGTTCCGGGCACCGGACTCTGGTCGAGGACCGTCCCGGCCACGACCCGGAACGGGGCTCCGGGGCCGACACTCTCCAGGACACCGGCCCGGCCTGAGCACGGCGACGAACATCCGAGGGCGCAACGGTGAGGACAGCCCCAGTTCGGATGCTTACACCTGGTTGCAGGACTCGCTCTTCGCCGAGTCATGGCAGCAGGTCGTGGATGTGGTGGCCGAGGCCGATCGATTCGGGCTCCTCGCCATCCACGGCCTGATGGCCGCTGCCGCGCACCGGCTCGGCCACGCGAGCCTGCGCGTAGCTACCCGGCATTACGCCCGTCCGGCGGCCCGGTCGTGACGACCAGATGGCGGGGTCGGAGGCGGCGTCGTCGTGGGGTCTTCCCCGGCGAGTTTGCCGGCGAGCCGCTGTATCGCCGATCGGATGCCGTGTCCGTAGGCGTCATCGTTGAGCGCGTCGAGGTGCTCTTGGGCCTGGGCCAGGTGCGCGCGGGCCTGCGCGATGTCTTCGAGTTTGTGGAAGTCCGCGGCGAGGTTGAGGTGCAGGGACGGGTGGAACCCGCGGATGGCCAGGGAGGAGTCATGCTGCTTGGCCCGGTCGTCGGTGATCGATGCGGCGGCGTCCAAGGCACGCAGATCCCAGGCCAGTTCGTCCCGTAGGTTTTGCTGGAGATCGGCCATGTAGTGGGCGAGGACGCAGCGGTGGAACGGGTCGCCGTCCGAGGCGATTTCCGCCCAGATCTCGGTGAACCGCTGCCGGGCACCATCGAGGTCGCCCGCCTGCTGCAGTGCCATGGCTTCCTCGATGCGCTTCATGGTCCTGTCCTCGGTGGTCACGGCAGCCTCTCCGTCGCTTGTCGGTGATTGCGAGGAAGCGTAGGGGCAGCCAGTGACAATGACCGGGACCGGACCAGTTTCCCTCGGAAGCGAACCTCGCAGAGATCAAAGTGCTCCTCCAGCGCGGAACTGATCAGGAGTGGCGGCACACGGAGGAAGCCTGCGTCACGGAAGCTTGGCTGACCACCGAGGGTGGTTGACCCCACCGGACCCCGTACCGCGTGCATGCCCCAACGGGCGGGGATCCGGGGGGAACCACGGCGTTCGACCGGCGCGGAACTGTCCCATGACCAGAGGGAGCTGTGGGGTGCCAGGGTGCGCACACGGGGGCTTAGGGGTGTGGGTCGGGTGACGGGGGCGTGGAGGGGGTTGGGGGCGGTGTGAGGGGAGCGGTCCCGGGTGCGGTGCGGACCGCCGGGGTGTGGTGGGGTTCCTGCAACCGCTCGGTCCTCGGGCCTGTCGTAGCGGGGGACAGACGCAGACGCGAGAGCTGTGGTCGGCATGCGTGAGGAGTGGACAGCCATGGCAGGACCGGAGTTGGGGAAGAGGGCCACGGGGCTGCTGGCCGCGGGCGCGCTGCTGGCGGCGGCGCCGCTGATGGCCGCCTGCGGCGGGGATTCCGACAGCGCCTCGGGCGCCGCGTCCCCGTCCGCCTCGGCGAGTGTGTCGAGCAGCCCGTCCGATTCGTCCGGCTCCGGCTCCGACTCCGGGGCCGGCGGCGAATCGGGAACGCCGGCGGACGGCCAGTCCACGGCCTCGGGCGTAGTCGCATCCTGGGTCAGTGCGGTCATCGCCAAGGACGCCAAGCAGGTCTGCCGGCTGTCCGTGGCGCCGGGCAGCAAGTCGGACCCGAAGCCCGCCACTGCCCAGACCTGCACCGAGGCCACGCTGAAGCAACTGGAGGTCGGGCTGCCGAGCATGAGCGAGGCCTTCAGCCCGAAGGGCAGCTCGGGCACGCCGCAGGTGCAGGTGGACGCGCCCGAGCCGAAGGGCGATTCGGTGACCGTTCCCTCCGTGAAGATCAAGGTCGACGGGCAGCGGCTCCGGGCGATCCTGGTGTCCCGCTCAAAGGGCGTGGAAACCAAGTCGTTCAGGGCCAAGGCGAAGGCCGACCGTATCGACGGCAAGTGGTACATCGGCGACTTCGACATGGGCTCCAGCGGGTCCCAAACGATCCAGCCGAAGCCGCAGAAGACGCAGGGTCGGTGAGCGGGGGCCCTCGGCAGGTGAAGACGGGGGCTGCGCTTGGTCCGCAGAGGGCCAACGGGCGATGAGTGATCCCATGATGGCTCTGGCCGCAGGGCGGAGGAGCGGGGCGCGCACTCAGTACCGCGGGTCAGTGGCCGCCACTGGGGATGTCGCAGCCGGAGTGGTCGGGGTAGCCGCCGAAGGCGTGCGCTTGCGTGACGTCGCGGCTCATGGTGCCCTCGACGCACACCGGGGAGGCATTGACCTCGACAAGGAAGCTCACCCCGGTAGGACCGTTCTGATACGACTCCACCGAGTCGGCGGGGTAACCAAGGCCGGTGAGCGCGCTGCGGGTGCTTGCCGGGGCGAAGTCGCCGCGCTTGCGCAGCGGTTCGAGCGCCTTCTCGATACGGCCGACGGCCGCGAGTCCGTCGCAGCGGCTCTGCCCGTACAGGGGGAAGGGGATCCGGAACCCATGGTTCTCGGCGTAATGGTCGCCCGGCGCGGCCGAAACCGAATTGGCCGAGGTCGTCGGTGTGGGCGTGGCCGTCTCCCCGGGGCACGGGAAGTTCGCCGGCGTGCTCGGCGTCGATATCCCGGTCGGTGTGGGGTGGCTGCTCCGGTACGCGTCGCCGGCGCTCTCCGGTCGCTGCGTTCCGCAGCCTGCCGTCAGTAGGGCAAGCATCGCCAGCGGCAGTGCCCCGCGCTGGACCTTCATCGTCCTGGTCACCGTCATGTACCGATCATTGCCTACGGCGGCGGTGACCATCCTGAGTCGTCCTACTTAGGTCGGTGGTTCGGTTTCACCGGGCAGAGCTCGCGGTCAGCTCATGCACGAGCCCTCCTCCGGGGCGTCCTCCCAGGTGTGTTGCTCGGTGTGGCCGACGAACAGGCAGCAGCCCTCGCCGTCAGGTCCGGGGGCAGAAATCTGGCAGTCCGGCAGGACGATCAGGTCCACCTCGGACTTCCCCTGCCAGCGAAGCCACAGCGCCGTCCCGTACTCGTCCAGGTCACCGATCAGGCCGAAGTGTTCGGTGTCCTCGCCGTGCGTGGGCAACTGGCACCGCACGGCCCTGTCGACGCACTCCGCTGCCGACCTCTCCCGCGCTTCCCGCGCCACGTTCAACGGCACCGAGCGCCAGTGCGTGCAGCGCATCACGACACCGTCCGGATGGACGCGACCGAGTACCGCTGCCGCCGCACGCACCGGCGACAGGCACACGGTGGGTAGCGGCCCGGGTTGTCCGGGACCAGTGGATCGGCCCCCACGCGCACCTCCGTGAGAGGCCCCCACGTCCGTCCGGAGTCCTGGGAGACCCGTAGCGTCATCCGTACGTCGTCCTGTCCGTTCGCCATGGTCAGGAGCATCGCGATGCGCGGGCTCGGCCAGAAAGGCCAAGCGGATTACCCAACGTGGGTAATATCACTCTTGGTTCGCCAATGTCAGCTATCCGTAGTCGTCATTCCGGAGCGTCTCCGATGCCCAAGCCACCTCGCTCGAAGGAACTCCCGGTCGGCCTGCTCACGGATCCAGCAATGATCGGGGCGTGCCGGGCCAGAGACTTCGGCCGTATCTTCAAGCTGCTAAAAGCCCGAGCGGGTATCTATCCGTCGATGATCGCGCGCCGCTGCGACCTCACCCCGAGCCGTGTGGGCGAAGTGATCGCCGGACGAAGACAGTTGTTGCACATGGACGTGATCGAGCGGATCTCGGACGGCCTGCACATCCCCGGGCACATGCTCGGCCTTGCCCGGCGCGCCTGGGAGGCGCCCGCCGGTCTGACGGTCACGCCCCGAGAACCGACCGAGGAACCGACCCCGCCGGACGAGCCGCTGACCGCCGCGCTGCCAGGAGCCGATGTGGACAGCATCCTCGCTCTCGCGGCCGAGCGGGATCTCAGCCCGTCGACGTTGGACGCACTGCATTCATCGATCGCGGACTACTGGCGCCGGGACGACGAGCACGGTGGCGAGTCCTTACGGCCGGCGGTCGTCGGCCAGCTCCGCTACGTCGTCGATCTCCTCAAGGAACAGCAGCCCGCTCCCTTGCGGGACGGCCTGCACAGCATCGCGGCCGAGTTGGCCAGGCTGACCGGCTGGACCTACTTCGACGCACGCCAATACAACCAGGCGCGCGCCTACTTCACCGAATCCCTTGCCCTGGCCAAGGCCATCGGCGACCACACGTTCATGGCCAACGTCCTCGCCTGCATGAGCCTGCAGGCCACCTACCAGGACAAGCCCGGCGACGCCCTCGCACTCGTCAACGCGGCACAGGACCAGGCCAGAGCGCTCCTGGGGACGACACCGCGCGTACTGGCCATGCTCGCGATGCGTGAGGCCTTCGCCCACGCCACGCTGGTCGACCACGATGCGACCCACATCGCGATCTCTGAAGCTCACACCCACTTCGGCCGGATCAGTACCGGCGATCCCGACCCGGCCTGGGTCGCTTACTTCAACGAGCCGAAGCTCATCGTGGACACCGGCATCGCGCACGGCCGCCTGGGCGAAGCCGCCCTTGCCGAGCCCCTCATCGCGGAAGCCCTCCGCCGAGAGGAGCGGACGAACCACCGGGGCCGCGCCTTTCACGCCTTCTGGCTCGCGCGGACCCAACTCCAGCGCGGCAAACTCGACGAAGCGTGTCACACGGCCATGGACGCCCTGGTTCCGGCGGCTGCCGTCAGCTCGCAACGAGTCGTCGGCCACCTTCGGGAGTTCCACGCGCAGTTGGAGCCGTTCCGCCGGGAACCGGCCGTGGTGGCGTACGAGGCCAAGCTTCGGGACGTACTGCCCGGCTGAGTCAGCGGATCGCCTCGTCCATGAGCAGGTAGAGCAGCCCGACGAGGGACCCGCTGCTGACGACCTCGCGTCGGTCGATCATGCCCCGCACGTCGGCCAGCGGTATCCACTCGATCCTGTCCGACTCGTTCTTCTCGGTCGGCGGACCCACGTACGTCGCCCCATCGGCCCGGAAGATGTGGTGCTGGGAATCGGTGATGCCGTTGGCCGGCTCGGCGTAGATCAGGGGCTCGACCGGGTCGGGCCGCCAACCGGTCTCCTCCAGCACCTCTCGGGCAGCAGCCTCAGCCGGCGTCTCCCCCTCCTCGACCAGCCCCATGGGCAGCTCCCACGCCCACGCGTTCGTGATGAAGCGGTGCCGCCACATCATCAGGACCTCGCGCCGTTCGTTGATAACAGCGGCCACGGCCAGGTGCCGTAGCTTGACGACGTGGTGCTCCCAGCGATTCCCGTCCGGCGTCTCGACGTCGGTGAGCCAGAGGTTCACCCAGCTGTTCTCGTAGATCGGACGTTCCCCGTGGATCTTCCACTGCATCGCTGCCGCCCCTCTCGATCGGCTTCCAGGATCGCAGGGATCGGCTTGGGAGTAGGCGGGAAGTGCTTGGCGATCGTATGTGAGTACTACGTGCCGAACTTGATCACGCAGGAGTACCCGCCGGGTCGTGCGTCTGCCTGCGCGTGAGCCTCCGCCTCGGGTATGTCGCCCGTAGACTCCCAGCTCTGAGAGGCGAGTTCGGGCCGTTGAGCTGCGAGCGCCGCATGGCGGAGTTGGATGCAGAGAACGCCGCGACGAGAGAGGTGGGTATGCCGCAGACCGAGGGTGCACGACTGTTTCGGGTGACCTGGATCGCGGGGGTCCGTCAGCACTTCCAGGGGGAGCCGAAGGTCGGCTACGTCACGCCGTGGGACGACACCCCGCAGTGGGAGCGCGAGGCGGCCGGCTCCGTTTACGAGCAGGTCCGTCACTTCGTCGAGATCAGCCACGGCACAACGTCGCGACTGTCCCGCGAGCAGAAGAGCCGCTTCGTCGCGACGTGCTGGACCGCTCAGATGTTCAAGCACTTCGGGGATCCGAAGCCCGGCTACGTGGCCGACTGGCCCGACCTGCCGTCTTGGCAGCAGGAGACCGACGCGGACATCTTCGAGGCCATCGAGAAGTCGTTGAGCTGATCGCAGGCGCGCCCTGGCCCTCGGGGGCGTAACTTTCCCGTGTTTACTGTCTCGTGCGCGACGCGCGGCCGTCGCACTCGGCCTCGGGGGAAACATGCTCATGCGCAGATGGAAGCCGGTTCTCGTCGTCCTGCTGCTCGCAGGTGTGAGTGCCTGCACCGCTTCATCCCGGCCGAGCGAGCCCGACCACGGCGCTGGACAGCAGACAGCCTCTGCCCAGCCCACCGACACATCGGCGGGCGTGCGCATTGATATGCCGTTCGATGGGAGCACCTTCATCGGCGGGAACGCCGCAGGTGTCCGCGCGCAGATCGACACGGAGGCACATCCCGTCAGCTTCGTCGACGTCAGCGGGCGGCACCGTGACGTCACCGACGAGGCCGACTGGAAGGTCTGCGCGCAGGAGCCGTCCAAGGGCGGCCAGGCGAACGGTCAGGCCGTCGTCTTCGGTGTCGTCATGACCGGTGAGCGCTGCTGAGAACGGCTATCGAGCTGCGTCGGGCCAATGTGGGAGAGTCAGGGTGCGGGCGTGGGGCGAGGCAAGGTCCCGCGAGCCGCCTCCCGGTCAACGGGCACGCGTGGCAGGCCAGGCACGCGCTACGCGTCCCCGAAGCGCAGTACGAAGCGTCGCTGCCAGGGCGTTTCCACCGCGCGGTGGTGGTAGCGCCGGCGGACGTACGCCACGGCTTCGTCCGGCGGGACCCCGTCGAGGACAGCCATGCATGCCAGGGCTGTTCCCGTCCGTCCCCGCCCGCCGCCGCACGCGACCTCGACGCGTGCGTTCCGTGCCCGGGTCAGCGCCTCCGCCAATACCTCCCGGGCTTCCCGGCGGTCCTTGGGGAGGCGGAAGTCGGGCCACCGCAGCCAGCGGGCTTCCCATTCCGTGCGGGGAGGCCGCTTACCGAGCAGGTAGACCGCGAAGGACGGTGCCGGTCCCGCGGGCAACGGGTGGCGCAAACCCCGGCCGCGTACCAGCGCGCCCGAGGGCAACCGCAGGATCCCGTCCGTCGAGTCCCACTTCTCGCCCATGCGGGCAGCCTATCGGGGGTTCATGCGCGGCAGAGGCCGTCGGGTGGCGCTACCCGACGTGTGCGTGACGTGACCGAAAGTGCACCGGTTTCGACGAGTCGTCAGCGGCCGGTCGGGTCGCCGGACGCGAGCGGGGTGAGCGGCGCGCGAGGCGCGCGGCTTCGACCTGCGGTGATGTGGGCGTGATCAGAATTCTTGCGATTAATCCCGGTTTGTGTGGTTTTGAGGCTGTGAGTGGATACCCGGTGCTCGAACCGCGAACCAAGGAGGAATCGCGATGATCACACAGGCACAGATCCCCGCGGTCCTGGACCACCCCGTCTACGATTCCGGCGGGAACAAGATCGGCAGCGCGAAGCACGTCTTCTACGACGACGCCACGGGGAATCCCGAGTGGGTCACCGTGAAGACCGGGATGTTCGGCTCGAGCGAGTCCTTCATCCCCACGCACGACGCCAGTCTCGTCCAGGACCACCTGGAAGTCCCCTACGGGAAGGACCAGATCAAGGACGCGCCCAACGTCGACATCGACGCCGGCGGGCACCTCTCCGAGCAGGAAGAGCACCGCCTGTACAAGTACTACGGCCTCGATGGCGGCCTCGACGACCGGCAGGGCGGCAAGCACGCCAAGACCGGTGGCGGCCCGGACGCCAAGGGCGGCATGGCCGCCATGGGCGGTGCCGGTGCCGTGGGCGCGGCCGGTGCGGCAGGGACGGCGAACCGGCGTGACTCCGCCGCGGAAGCGGGCAGCGCGGGCACCGCGGCCATGGCCCCCGGCGACGCCTCGGCGCTCGACCTGGACAAGGAGGCCATGGGCAGGGACACGGCGAGCCGCGGCCCCACCAGCACCGCGCGTGCCGACGAGCGAGCCGAGGACATCGCCATGACACGCTCCGAGGAGCACATGACGGTCGGCACCGAGCGCCACGAGTCCGCCAGGGCCAGGCTGCACAAGTACGTGGTCACCGAGGAGGAGCAGCAGACCATCCCCGTGCGCCACGAGGAAGTGCGTGTCGTACGCGAGCCGATCACCGCGGAGAACCGCGACGCCGCCATGCGGGGCGCCGACATCTCCGAGGCCGACCACGAGGTCACGCTGCACGAGGAGCGCCCGGTGGTCGAGATGCACACCGAGCCCGTGGAGCGCGTCCGGCTGACCACCGAGGAGAAGGTCGAGCAGCAGACCGTCAGCGGCACCGTGCGCAAGGAGCGCATCGAGGCCGAGACGGAGGCTCCGGACGGGACGAAGGGGCACGTGTCCGGCCAGGATCGCGGTGGCCGCGGCGGGATGCCCCGGTCCTGACCGGTCCTGACGCGATCGAGTCGGGTCGACCGGGAGGCGGCCCGCCGGGCAGCCGCCCGGCCGACCCGACTGTGCGTACGGTCAGTGGAACGGCGTGGGCCGCGACGTGTTGGACGTCGCGGCCCACGCCGCTGCCACGAGAGAGCGGAGAGGGCGGAGAGTGCACGGTCGTCATGGGGCCCGTGGCGGCGCGCCGCCCCCCGGCCGCGCGCCGCCGCGTGTGCTCACCGCCCCCGCGTCAGCCGTGACGCCGAGGCGATCGTCGCCCGCGCCTCCTGCTCGGTGAGCCCGGTGTGCAGCGCCGCCTCGACCAGCGTCTCCGCGAGCGCGTCGCCGAAACCGTGCTCGTACGCGCGGCACGCGGCCCAGAACAGGCGCGTGTTGCGCTGCCCCTCGTGTGCCGCGAGTACGAAGTGCACCAGGCCCTCGCCCTGCCGTGACGGGCGGCCCGGCCGCGGGTGCCCGTGGCGCGCCGGTGGCGTCAGGAGACGCAGCAGCGCGCGCGGGCAGGCCGCGGGCCGCAGGTCCGCCGTCCCGCCGGCGAGGCGGTACGCGCCGCGCGCGGTGACCGAGCCGGGGCCGACGAGGTAGCCGCCCGCGCCCCGTACGTCGATGCCGGGCGCGAGGCGGCCGGCGGAGTTCGGCACGACCACGTTGGGCGGCCCGCTCAGCCAGATGTGGCGGCCGCCGCTCGGGGTGAGCACCGTGACGGTCTCCGGCAGCGTGAAGAGGTGCTCGAACGCGAGCTGCTGGAGTGCGGCCACGGAGTCGGGCGTGGTGCCCTCCGCCGGCTCGTAGCCGCTGATGTCGAGGTCGATGCCGATCAGGTTGTACGGGGGGCGCCCGCACGCGATCCCGTACCCGGTCGCCCACGGCGCCGCGGCGAACAGGGCACGTACGGCCTCGGTGTCGGTGGTCGCGTCGTACACGCCGTGGCCGGGCAGGCCGCACTCGCCGCGGCACAGGACCGGTTCCGGCTGGCCTCGGTGGGGCGAGCGCAGCGCGGGGAGCTTGGTGGGGGACAGGGGGAAGACGGGGAGCCCGCGCTCGGCGGCGGACAGCGCGTGCGCGAGAGCCAGGGCGGCGGTGTGCCTGACGGTGGTGGCCATGTCTCCTATGTTCGCACGAACGTTCGAAGCGGCGGAAGAGATATTCGATTGTCTGTTCGTTTAAGTCGTCGGTTCGCGGTCGACGGCACGCCGATGTGCGGGTGGATCGCCGGAAATCTGCCGGAACGGTTCACCCCGTGCGCGGCGGGGTCCCGGGCCGGTCGCGCGCCTCGGGAGCGGGCCCGCCGAGTCGTGATGGGGGTTTATCGACAAGTCCTCACGCTTGCGAGGGAATCCCCCCGTCCGGGCTGGTTCGCCAGGGATTCGGTGGGCAATTCTGATCTCGCGACGTCGGGATCAACTTCCGAGGCGGCCGGCCAACTGCCTCGGGAAAAGCAGCACTTCAAGCAGCACATCGTGTCTCTGGAGGAAATCGAAATGGCAAGCATCCGCACCGCGCGCGTCATCGCCGCTGTTGCCGCACTCCCTCTCGCTGCTGCGCTGTTCACGGGGGTCGCCTCGGCTGACAACGGCAGTATCGCCGGCCACGGATCGAACGCGACGGTCGCGACGCTGTCCGGCAGCGGCGTGGGGCACAACAACTACGGCAACTCGACCACCACCCAGCAGGTGGCGACGGGTGCCGGCGCGTCCAACCAGAACAACACCGCCAACGTCATCGGCTCGGCGTTCACCGCCATCGACCAGCACAACGAGAACGTCACGGTGGCCTTCCACCACCTGTGGTGACCGGCCAGGTCCGGCAGGGGGAACAGGGGAACCGATCGGACTGGTGAGACAGACCGATCAGATCGATCAGACCGATGAGACCGATCGGGCTGATCGGGCTGATCGGGGCATGACCGAGCGGTGAGACGCGGCGGTCTGCGCGGCGGAGTGCGAGAGCCTCCGGCAGGTGCGGGAGCACCACGCGCAGGCCGTCGCGGCTTCGTGTCGTCCCCCGTCACCGCTCAGGGGCGACCCTGATGACGCCCGCGTACCGCCCTCCACCCGTAGGAGGTGGGGCCCGCCCGGGCCCTACACCCTGAGGGGGAGGGCGCTTCGCGACCTGGGGCCGATCCCCGCGGAGGCCGCCGCTCATAGCGTGGAGCACATGACCACGCCTGTCCGTACGAGCGCTTCCAGGGCCACGAGCCACGGCCACGCGCCCTACGCGTCCTTCTCCTCGTACATGCGGGCGCGGGGGCCCGTCCTCCTGCGCACCGCCCGATCCCTCACCGCCAACCCCCTGGACGCGGAGGACCTGCTCCAGACCGCGCTCACCAAGACGTACGTCGCCTGGGACCGCATCGAGGACCATCGCGCCCTCGACGGCTACGTGCGGCGGGCACTCGTCAACACCAGGACGTCGCAGTGGCGCAAACGCAAGGTGGACGAGTTCGCGTGCGACGAGGTGCCGGAGCCGGGTGCCGTCCACGACGTCGACCTGGCCGATCGCCAGGTGCTGCACGACGCGATGTGGCGCGCGATCAGCCGGCTGCCGGCCCGGCAGCGCGCGATGGTCGTCCTGCGGTACTACGAGGACCTGAGCGAGGCACGGACCGCCGAGGTGCTGGGGGTCTCCGTCGGCACCGTCAAGAGCGCGGTCTCGCGCGCCCTGGGCAAGCTCCGCGAGGACCCGGAACTCGCGCCCGTACGCTGACACCCCCAGAGGGAGCCACGCCCGCGTGGATCCGCACGCAGCGTGACGCGCCCTCGCCCGTGCGTCACTGTCCACCTCTGCGCCCTGCCCCGCGCGCCGCGTGAGCCCGGTTTCCGCGGGCCAAACACCCATACGCCTACTCTTGGGTAGTGACTTTTCCGCCGGTGTCCGAGCAGAATCCGAGCATCCCCCGCAGCCGCCACCCGGCGCCGTGGAACCACCCCCTCGGGAGGACGCCGTGCTGAGCACGATGCAGGACGTACCGCTGACCGTGACCCGCATCCTCAGGCACGGCATGACGATCCACGCCAGTTCCCGGATCGTCACCTGGACCGGGGACGGCGAGCCGCGGCGGCGGTCCTTCGCCGAGGTCGGCGGGCGCGCCGTCCAGCTGGCCTCGGCGCTGCGCGAGGACCTGGGCGTGACGGACGACGAGCGTGTCGCAACCCTCATGTGGAACAACGCCGAGCACGTGGAGGCGTACCTCGCCATCCCGGCCATGGGTGCCATCCTCCACACCCTCAACCTGCGGCTGCCGGCCGAGCAGTTGATCTACATCGCGAACCACGCAGAAGACCGCGTGATCATCATCAACGGGTCGCTGCTGCCCCTGCTCGCGCCGGCCCTCCCGCACCTGCCGACCGTCGAGCACGTCATCGTCAGCGGCCCCGGCGACCGCTCGGTGCTGGCCGACGCGGACGCGCAGGTGCACGACTACGACGAGCTGCTCGCCCGGCACTCACCGGACTTCGACGCGTTCGACTGGCCGGATCTGGACGAGCGCACGGCCGCCGCCATGTGCTACACGTCCGGCACGACGGGCGACCCCAAGGGCGTCGTCTTCTCGCACCGCTCCGTCTACCTGCACTCCCTGCAGGCGAACACCACGGCGGCGCTCGGCCTCACCGAGCGGGACCTGGCGCTGATCGTCGTGCCGCAGTTCCACGTGAACGCGTGGGGCGTGCCGCACGCGGCCTTCATGGTCGGCGCGAACATGCTGATGCCCGACCGCTTCCTGCAGCCCGCGCCGCTCGCCGACATGATCGAGCAGGAACGTCCCACCTACGCCGCTGCTGTGCCCACCATCTGGCAGGGCCTGCTCGCCGAGGTGACCGAGCACCCCAGGGACCTGACGTCGATGGCCCGCGTCACCATCGGAGGCTCCGCCTGCCCGCCGTCGCTGATGGCCGCGTACGACAAGCTCGGTGTCCGGCTCCTGCACGCCTGGGGCATGACGGAGACGTCGCCGCTCGGCACCACGTCGTTCCCGCCGGCCGGGCTCACCCCGGAGGAGGAGTGGCCCTACCGGGTGACCCAGGGCCGCTTCCCCGTCGGGATCGAGGCGCGGCTCGCGGGCCCGAGCGGCGAGTTCCTGCCCTGGGACAACGAGTCGGCGGGCGAGCTCGAGGTGCGCGGCCCCTGGGTGGCCCGCGCCTACTACGGCGGCGGCGACGGCCAGGAGCTGACGCCCGAGGACAAGTTCAGCCCGGACGGCTGGCTGCGCACCGGGGACGTCGGGGTGATCAGCCCGGACGGGTACCTGACGCTGACGGACCGCGCGAAGGACGTCATCAAGTCGGGCGGCGAGTGGATCTCCAGCGTCGAGCTGGAGAACGTGCTGATGGGGCACCCGTCGGTGGCGGAGGCCGCGGTGGTGGCCGTCCCGGACGGCAGGTGGGGGGAGCGCCCGCTGGCGACGGTCGTCCTCAAGGAGGGTGTGTCGGCCGACTGCCCCGAGCTGTACACGGAGTTGAAGGACTTCCTGGCGGAGCGCGTCGCGCGGTGGCAGCTGCCGGAGCGGTGGGCGCTCGTGGAGTCGGTGCCGAAGACGAGCGTCGGCAAGTTCGACAAGAAGGTGATCAGGCGCCAGTACGCCAACGGCGAGCTGGACGTGACGCAGCTGTAGGAGCCGTTCCAGCCGTCTTGGCCGCCACCCGTTCGAGGAGAGATACGTGAACGATCCCTGGAGCCTGTTCGGTACGACGCCCACCGGCGCCCTCGTCACGCGCAAGCGCGACGGCGGGCCGCAGCTGTCGAACGTCTCCTACCTGTGGGACCCGGGGGCGCGCTCGCTGCTGATCTCGGTGACGGACGACCGGGCCAAGACCCGCAACCTGCGGCGCGACCCGCGCGCGAGCTTCTACGTGACGAGTCCCGACTTCGGCGCGTACGCGGTCGGCGAGGGCGTCGCGGAACTCGGCGCCGTCGCCCTCGCACCGGACGACGCGTCGGCCGACGCCCTCGTCGCGCAGTACCGGGCGCTGCGCGGCGAACACCCCGACTGGGCCGAGTTCCGTGCGGCGATGGTGGACGAGCGGCGGCTGCTGGTCCGGCTGCCGTTGACTTACGCGTACGGGTGGGTGCCGGACGGGCGTTGACGGCCGGATGCGTTGACGGCCGGGCGCGCCGCGTGGGTCAGTTCGTGCCGATCTTCGCCAGGAGGTCGACGATGCGCGCCTGGACTTCGTCGCTCGTGGACCTTTCGGCCAGGAACAGGACCGTCTCGCCCGACGCCAGCCGCGGCAGCTCCGCCGCGTCGATGCCGACCGACGTGTAGACGACGAGGGGCGTGCGGTTCAACTGGCCGTTCGCGCGCAGCCAGTCGATGATCCCGGCGCGCCTGCGCCGTACCCGCATGAGGTCCATGACCACGAGGTTCGGCCGCATCTGGCCGGCGAGCGCCACGGCCTGGCCGTCCTCCACCGCGCGGGCAACCTGCATGCCGCGCCGTTCCAGCGTGTCCGTCAGCGCGAGCGCGATCTCCTCGTGCTCCTCGATGAGCAGCACGCGCGGCGGGTGCTGCTCGCTGTCGCGCGGGGCGAGCGCCTTGAGCAGCACGGCCGGGTCGGCGCCGTACGCGGCCTCGCGGTTGGCCTGGCCGAGCCCCGCCGTCACCAGGACGGGGACCTCGGCCGCCACGGCGGCCTGGCGCAGCGACTGGAGCGCGGTGCGGGTGATCGGCCCGGTCAGCGGGTCGACGAACAGGGCGGCGGGGAACGCGGCGATCTGCGCGTCGACCTCTTCGCGCGAGTGCACGACGACGGGCCGGTAGCCCCGGTCGCTCAGCGCCTGCTGCGTGGAGACGTCGGGAGCGGGCCAGACCAGCAGGCGGCGCGGGTTGTCCAGCGGCTCGGGCGGCAACTCGTCGTCGACGGGGATCGGCTGGGGACGGTTGGCCACCTCGACCGCGCCGCCGGGGCCGTCCAGCGGCTCCGGGCCCTCGGCGCCGTCGTCCGGCGCGCCGATGGCGTACGAACGGCCTGCCGGGTTCTGCGTGTGCGCCTGCGCGGCGGGACGGCCCTGGGACGGATCGGGGGTGGCCGGGGTGGCGGGCGGCTGGGGCCGCTGCTGGGAGTGGGGCTGGGAGTGCGGGTGCGACCCGGTGCCGGCGCCGGGGCTTGAGGCCTGCTCCGTGCGGTTGCCCAGCTTGCGCCTGCGGTTCGCGGGGGCAGGACCCGTGCCCTGGCCGCCGTGCGGCTGCGCCGGGCGGGCGAACGGCACGCCCTGCCCGAGCGTGCGCACGCTGAACGCCCGGCCCTGGGTGTCGCGCCCGGTGGCGGTCCCGGCGGGCGGTGTCTCGTCCGGCAGCGGCTGCGCGACGGGCCGCGGCCGGTGCGCGCCCGCGGGCCCCTGCTGCCCGGGGTCCTGCCGTCCGGCACCCGGGAGCGGGTGCGGCTGGGGCGGCGTGTGGTCCTCGTCGGGCGCGGTGCGGGCGGCGTCGTGTCGGCCGGGCAGGGAGTCGTCGGCGTGGACCTGGTCCGCGGCGGCCGGGGGCAGCGCGAACGTCGGGCGTCCGTTCTCGGCGGGGGGAGCGGTGGCGGGTTCGGCGGGATGCTCCTGGGCCTGGCCGAGCGCGCGGCGCGCACGGCGTCCCGTCGGCTGCTGCTGTTGCACGGCGTCCGCCGCTTGAGCCGTCTGAGCCGTCTGAGCCGCTTGCGGCGTCACGCCGTACGCCTGCTGGCCGTAGCCGTGCGCGAAGTCATCCTGCGCGGAGCTCCCGTGTGCGCCGTGTGCGCCGTGCGCGGGCACGCCCTGCGCGCCGGCCGGCACGGGCGCGAGCGCCGGGGCGTCCGCGGGCGCCGGCTGAGGGGCGATCGGCCCCGCGGGCAGCGCGGGCAGGGCGTTCTGCGCGCCCGCCGCTGCCTGTGCGGCGTGGTGGCGTGCGGGCACGCCCTGCGGCGGGACGGCCGTCCCGCGCCTGTTGCCCGTGGCGCCGCGCGACGGGACGACGGCGCCGCTCTCGGTGCTGCTCGGCCTGCCGCGACGGCGCCCGGTTCCCGAGCCCTGGCCGCCCGCGGTGGCACCACCCGCGCCGGCGCCGGTCGTACCCGTCCCGACTTCACCCGTCCCGGCGTCACCGCCACCGGCCTGCGTGCCGTCGTCGGCCGCCGGGCGCGCCCTGCGCCGTCCCGTCGGCTGCTCCGCGGGCGCCTCGTCGGCCGCGGACGCGAGGAACGCGTCGGTGGACGCGCGCCGCGCGCGCCGCCGCCCGCGTCCGCCGTTGCTGCCGCCCGCGGTCGTGCCGGGGGCGCCCGTCGCCTCCTGGTACGGCGTGGCCTGCTGCGCCTGCACCGTGCCGCCGCCCTCGCCGAGCGGCAGTTCGAGGACGAAGGCGCGACCGTTCGTCCCCGGCACCTGGTGCGTCTGCAGCACTCCGCCGTGCGCCCGCACGATGCCGGCGACGAGCGGCTCGTGCACCGGGTCGCCGCCCGCGAAGGGCCCGCGCACCTCGATCCGTACGACGCTGTCGCGCTGCGCCGCGGCCACCACGATCGTCGAGTCGACGTACCCGCCTGCCTGCGCCGGCACCTGCTGGCGCGTGCGGCCCGTGGCGTCCACGCCCGCGACGTCCGCGATCAGGTGCGCCAGCGCCGTCGCGAGGCGGCCGGGGTCGACCTCGGCCTCGATGGCCGGGGCGTGCACCGCGAACTGCGCCCGGCCGGGGCCGATCAGCTCGACCGCGCCGTCGACGCCCGCCGCGACGACCCCGTCGAGCATGACCTTCACCTTGGTCAGCCGCTCCGTGCCCGCGTCGAGGCGCTGGTAGCCGAGCACGTTGTCGACGAGCGTCGTCATGCGCGCGTATCCGGCGGCGAGGTGGTGGAGGATCTGGTTGGCCTCGGGCCACAGCTGCCCGGCCGGGTCCGCGGCCAGCGCGGACAGTTCGCCGCGCAGCTCGTCGAGCGGCCCGCGCAGCGCCTCGCCGAGCACGGCGGTCAGCTGTGCGTGGCGCGCCGAGACGAACGCGACGCGCTCGGACAGCTCCTCGATCTCCGCCGCGTACCGGTCGCTGCGGTCGGCCAGTTCGGCCGCCGCGGCCTCCTCGGTCTCGCGCAGCCGCTCCGTGAGCCGCTCCTCGACCTCCGTGCGCTCGCCGGTCAGCCGCCGCTCCGTCGCGTCGAGTTCCGCGGTCAGCCGCCCGGTCTCGCTCCGCAGCTCGGCGGCCGCCTCGTCCCTGGCCGCCTTGAGCTCGTCGGCGTGGCTCTTGACCAGCTCCTCGTGGGCGCGCCGGTCGGTGAAGGTCATCACGGCGCCGACGAGCTGGTCGCCGTCGCGCACGGGCGCGGTCGTCAGGTCGACGGGTACGGCCGAGCCGTTCTTTGCCCACAGCACCTGCCCGCGCACCCGGTGCTTGCGGCCGGAGCGGAGCGTGTCGGCGAGCGGCGACTCGTCGTAGGGGAACGGGTCGCCGTTGGGCCGCGAGTGCAGGATGAGTGTGTGCAGTTCGCGGCCGCCGAGGTCGGTGGCGCGGAAGCCGAGGATCTGCGCGGCCGCCGGGTTGACGAGGACGACGCGCCCGTCGGTGTCCGTGCCGACGACGCCCTCGGACGCCGCCCGCAGGATCATCTCCGTCTGCCGCTGGGAACGGGCCAGTTCCGCCTCGGTGTCGACGGTCCCGGCGAGGTCCCTGACGACGAGCATCAGCAACTCGTCGCCGGTGTAGCCGCCGTGCGGCTCGCGGTACGCGTCGCGCCCGTCCTCCAGGCCCGCGCTCGTCACCTCGACGGGGAACTCGGCGCCGTCCGTGCGGCGTGCGGCCATGCGTGTCGGCTTCGTACGGCCGCGTGCGTCGGTGGACTCGGGGCGGCGCATCGAGCCGGGGATGAGCTTCGAGTCGAACTCCGGCAGCAGGTCGAGCAGGCCGCGGCCGACGAGCGCGGTGCCGGGCGCCTCGAACATCTCCAGCGCGATGGCGTTGGCGTTGACGACGGTGCCGTTCGCGTTGACGAGGACGAGGCCGTCGGGCAGGGCGTCGAGTATGGCTGCGAGGCGAGCAGCGCCTCGGGATGGCCTGCTGCTCACGACGAACGTTCCTCCCTGACCCACTGCGCTTTGCGGACCTGCCGCGAGGCCCATCTTGCCTGCCGGGGCCCGGCCTGTCACGGGAGGGAGTCTACGGTCTTGGGATGTCCGGGCGACGGGGGATCGAGGATGTGCGGACGGCGTGCGGGCCGTGCCGGAGCGGCGCGACAGGATCGTCATGGCGTGCGCACGCCGCCTCCACGCCTGCTCGCGCCCGCGTGCGCCGGTGGGATCCAGGGGCGCTCGCCGACGCGTCGTCCGCGAGGCGTTCGCCCCGCGTTCGCCCGTCAGCCGAGGGACGGCAGCACGGGCACGAGCGCGTGCCAGCGGGCGGTCTCGCACCCGTTGCGCCGGTCGAAGGCGGCGTCGACGGCGCGGCCGCGCCAGGTGCCGGTGATGTGCGCGGTGGCGGGCCCGCCGTAGATCTGCGTGCACATCCGGCCTGCGGGCACGGGGGCGAAGGGGTCGGCGCCGTCGCGGTCGAGTACGCCGAGCCGGTCGCACGCCTCGGCCGCGCGCGGGTGCGTGCCGCCGGCGGGTGCGCACCGCAGTTCGTACGTCGCCGACGGCACGGAGCCCGACGGGTCGGACACGGTGACGGTGAGCGCGGTGGCGGGCTCGGCGCCGGGCGTGGCGGCGGACGCGCCGGGCGCGAGGGCGACGAGGCCCGCGAGCGCCAGCGGCACGAGGGAGGCGACGGGGGTGACGCGGACAGAGCGGACAGAGGGGACGCAGGGAACGAGGGATGCGAGGCGACGCACGCGAGGCAGCAAGGCAACTCCAGCAGGGCGGGATCCCGGACACTCACCCCTACCAACGCAGCAGCGCCCGCGACGTTGCGCTTGGCAAGCGCTTTGCCATGCCGACGGCCCGCCCGGTACGGTGTGGAGCGATTGGTGAGCGCGCCCCTGGGTGTGCCATCATCTTCACAAGCCGCCCTCGCATGCGTGGGCGCTGGAGGCGTCGCCTAGTCCGGTCTATGGCGCCGCACTGCTAATGCGGTTTGGGTCTTAAAGCCCATCGAGGGTTCAAATCCCTCCGCCTCCGCACCTTGATCAGGGAGTTCGGCCCGTCGTGGGCTGGGCTCCCTGAGTCGCGTTCAGGACCTCTTCGGCGAAATCAACCGGACGCGACGGCACGCTCCAGCAAGGGCTTGAGCTGCCGCAGTTCGTCGTCGCTGAGCCCCGCGAGAGGGGTCTTCTCCAGCGCCGTCCGCACCAGCTCGTCGCGCACACGGCGGCCCTTGCCGGTCAGGAGCAGTACGCGGGAGCGGCGGTCGGCCGGGTCCACGGCGCGCTCCACCAGACCGCGGTCGGTGAGCTGGTTGGTGATGAAGGACAGATTCGGCGCGTTGCAGTACAGGCGCTCGGCCATCACCTTCATCGAGGGGGGCGGCTCGGCCGGGTCGAGCACCCACAGCGCCTGGAACGTCGCCGGCGTCAGGTTGTGCGCGGTCAGTGCCTGCCCGAGGAGGTCGTTGGTCCGCATCCAGATGTCGTGGATGGCGGCAACCACCGCGGTGAGCTCGGGCGTGGACATGTGTCCCATCCTACCTATCCTTCGAGTCTCGAAGGATCGTGCTAGCGTCGACATCGAATGTACTTCGAGACTCGAAGCACTGGAGGAGGATCGGGTGAAGAACGACGGCTATCGCGGCCTGACCGCGCTCGTCACGGGCGCGTCCAAAGGGCTGGGACGTGCGTACGCGCTGGAGCTCGCGCGCCGGGGAGCGCGGGTGATCCTCCTGGCCCGCTCGGACGGCGACCTGCGGGAGCTCGCGGCCCAGATACGGGAACGGCACGGCGGTCAGGAGGCCGAGGTGATCACCGGCGACCTGTCCACCCCGGAAGGCCCTCAGCGGATCCTGCGGGAGCTGCGCGACCGCGGCCCGGCCGTCGACCTGCTGATCAACAACGCCGGCGCGGGCAGCGCGGGCCCCTTCCTCGCCCGCCCCATCGAGCCGCAGCTGCGCTCCGTCGGGCTCAACGTCAGCGGCTTGCTCGCGCTGACCCACGCGATCGGCGCGGACATGGTCGCCCGCGGCTCGGGCGGCATCATCAACGTGTCGTCCACGGCGGCCTTCCAGCCCATGCCCTACCAGGCCAGCTATGCGGCGACCAAGGCCTTCGTGCTCTCCTTCACCGAGGCGCTCGCCGAGGAGCTGCGCGGCACCGGCGTCCACGTCATGGCCGCGCACCCCGGCGCGATCGCCACGGGCTTCTTCGACGGCACCACTGCCACGATCCACCCCCGGGCCGCAGACAAGCCGGCCACCGTGGCGGCCCGCACGCTGGACGACTACGCCAGGCGACGCCCGGTCTCCTACCCGGGGCGCCCCGTCAACCGCGCCCTGACCTGGCCCGGACGCCTGCTGCCGCGCACCGTGACGGCGCGGGTGGCGGGTAGCCTCAACCGCCGGCTGCGCCTGCACGAGACGGTCGACGTCGCGTAGGGCGGCGCGGGGGCTCCCGGCCGCTGAAGAGGCACTGTTTCCGCAGGTCACCCGGGTGGCAGTAACGGATTTCACCTGGAGCCGCAGGTCATGTAAAGTTGTCCTCGCACCGCAGGAGGGACACAAGATCCCGCCGGGCGAGCACTCGTAGCTTAACGGATAGAGCATCTGACTACGGATCAGAAGGTTGGGGGTTCGAATCCCTCCGAGTGCACATAGGTCAAGGGCCCCGAGATTCGTATCGGGGTCCTTTTCGTTGCCCGTACGGAGACGGTCCCACCCATCCTTGAAGGCGTCATGATTCGGTTGGCGTCCGCCGAACGCCGTCCCAGACAACATGAGAGGCACCGGCGTTTAGAGCCGACAGCGCAGCCCTTGACGCCTCTCGGTCATCGGCAGCCAGCAGCTGTTCCAGTTGTTCCCGCTGCATGTGGCAGCAACGCCTCCCAGACGGGGCGAGTGGCACTCGTCAGACGGGCTTGTGAGCGTCACGCGTCGTGATGGTCGCCGCGTTGCGGAGGCCCGGCCTTTCCGCGCGCGTCCGCGCGCCGGTCTCCCGAGCGGGGAGGCGCGACGCGCGGGTGGGGCGCGTAGCGGCGGTGCAGCGAGCGCAGCTGGAACAACTGCTTGTCGAAAACGCTTCTTTCGGCGGGGCCCATCCACGGCACCGGCAGCGAGACGCTGGAGCCGTCGCGCAACTTGGCCTCGACGCGCAGTTCCGTACTACGGGTCCGCCATCCGACATCATTCATTTGCAGGTCCTCGAAGCGGGCGATGTCCGCCCATGCAAGGCGCCGCCACCGTGCCACCGCGCGGTACCGCAATCCGTCCGGGCCCGCCTCCACCCGCCGCCTGAACAGTCCGACCGCGCCACCGACCACTGACGCGCCCACGATCAGGGAAATGATCTCGAACGTCTGGGCGTCCGGAGCGCCGAGGCCTGCCGCGACCCCCGCCGCGACCGCGGCCAGCGCGGCGAACGCTGTCCACCAGCGTGCGGATCTCCCCTGCCACCGCAACGACAACTCAGCATGACTGTCCACCTGTGTGATCATGTCACCGGTCGTTTCCGGCCGGTAGGTCGCGGGTTCGCGCGCGATCTCGTCACGTTGGCGCGGCCCGTCAGGCGGAGGCCTCCGCGGGTGTCTCCGCCGGGGCCGGCTGCGGCTGCTCGACGCGGTGCCGGCGGGCCGGGATGCCGAGCGTCGGGTTGGCGACGCCCCAGGCCGCGCCCTTGCAGACCACCTCCTTGTAGAAGGCGGCAGGCCGCCCGGTCAGGGCCGCCTTGACGGCTCGGTCGTCGGCCGTGACGTACTGGATGATGCCTTCCTTGCGGCCCAGCGAGATGCACTGGTTGTAGTAGCGCGGGGCCGTGCTCGGGAGCTTGCGGCCGGTGAGCCGTGCCGCGATGGCGTCCGCCGCCTGCCAGGCCATGGGGACGCCGGACGCGCACGACATGCGCAGCGGCTTGTCGCCGGGGCCCATCGCCATGGCCGCGTCGCCGACGGCGTACACGTCGGGGTGGGAGGCCGAGCGCATGGTCGCGTCGACCACGATCTGGCCCGTGCCGGTGGTCTCCAGGGCGGTGGCCTCGGCGATCGGGTGGACCGCGAAGCCGGTGGCCCACACGGTGACGGCGGACGGGAGGGATGCGCCGTCGGCCGTGGTGACCCGGTCGGCCGCCACGTCGGTGACCGCCGTGTGCTCGTGCACGGCGATGCCCAGCTTGCCGCAGACCTTCCGCAGATGCGCGCGGCCCTTGGGGGAGAGCCAGTCGCCGAGTTCGCCCCTGGCGACGAGAGCGACGTCGAGGTCCGTGCGGGTCTCGGCGATCTCGGTCGCGGCCTCGACGCCGGTGAGGCCGGCGCCGACGACGACCACGGTCCCGCCGGCGTCCAGGGCCGCCAGGCGCTCGCGCAGCCGGAGCGCGCCGGGGCGGCTCGCGATCTCGTGCGCGTGCTCGGCGGTGCCGGGGACTCCCTGGGTGTTCCAGCCGCTGCCGAGGGCGTAGACGAGGGTGTCGTACGGCAGTTCCTCGGTGCCGGCGCCCGCCGCGCCGGCACCGTTGACGGTGACGGCGCGGCGGGCGACGTCGACGCCGGTGACGTTCGCGACCCTCAACTCGACGCCGCTGCCCGCGAACATCTCCCGCAGCGGCCGCGGCCGCAGGTCCTGGCCGACCGCGATCTGGTGCATCCGCACCCGCTCGACGAAGTCGGGCGCGGCGTTGACGAGGGTGATGGCGACGTCCTCGCCGTGCAGCCGCTTGGCGAGGCGCCCGGCGGCGGTGGCTCCGGCGTATCCGGCTCCGATGACGATGATGCGGTGCTGCATGTCCTGGCTCCTGTCTCGCGCGGATTCGCCCCTTGAACCGGGCAGCGCGCCGTTTCCTGACAGGAAGGTCGTGTGATGCGTGTCACGTCAGGTACGGAACAGGGGCTCCCCGTGGTCGGCGGCCGCCCACCGCCGGGTCGCGCGTTCCAGCTTGTCCGGGTTGACCTGGGCACGGCACGCGGCGATGCCCTCGCCGGTGACCTCAAGGCACATGACGGCGATGATCCGGCCCTCTACGAGCGCCACGACGGCCGGCACACCGTTGGCGGTCGTCGCGTAGACCTCGTAGGCACCGCCCGCGAGGGCGAGCTGGGCCTTGCCCGGCTTGAACAGGCCGCGCAGGTACTTCGCGACCGCGATGGCGCCCTCGAACGCCTTGGCGCGGGCCGGCACCTTCCCGCCGCCGTCGCCGATCGCGACCGCGTCGTCGGTGAGCAGCCGTACGAGCGGCTCGGTCCTTCCGCTGGTGGCGGCCGCGAGGAACTCCTCGACGATCCGCCGCGCGGCGGCCTCGTCGACCTCGGTGCGCGTCTTGCCGTCCGAGACGTGCTTCCCGGCCCGATGGAAGATCTGCTGGCTGGCGGCCTCGGTGATGTCGAGGATCTCGGCGATCTGCCGGTGCGGGTAGGCGAACGCCTCCCGCAGCACGTACACCACACGCTCGTTGGGGGACAGGCGCTCCATGAGGGTGAGGACCGCGTACGAGACGGATTCGCGCTGCTCGGCGGTGTCGGCGGGGCCGAGCATCGGGTCGCCGGCGAGCAGCGGCTCGGGCAGCCACTGGCCCACATAGGTCTCGCGCCGGGCGCGGGCCGAGGTGAGCTGGTTGAGGCACAGGTTGGTGAGGACCTTCGTCAGCCAGGCCTCGGGGACCTCGATGCGGTCGACGTCGGCGGCCTGCCAGCGCAGGAACGTGTCCTGCACGGCGTCCTCGGCGTCGCTCGCCGAGCCGAGTAGGCGGTAGGCGATGGCCTGCAGGCGGGGCATGGAGGCCTCGAACCGGTCCGCATGGTTCCTGGTCAGCGCCATGGCCCGGATACTAGCGCTCGCGGCGCGCGAGGGCGCCCGGGTTCCGGTGGCCTGACGGCTCCTGGCCTCCGTCAGGAGCGCGGTGAACGGAGGAGGCGTGGGGCGAGAGGCGTCTCCACCGCCTCGTCGCCCTCGCGCGTGACCCGGTACGCCAGGGCGTCGGGGACTTCGGCGACGGCCCCGGTCAGCTCCGTCCCGTGGTAGACGAGCCCCACCCCGTCGCCGGTGCAGTGCGTCTCCGGGAGAGTGCCGGCCGCCACCAGCTCGTGCACCAGGCGGCGCCGTCCTGGGTCGCTGTCGTAGTGCACGCCGTTGCCGTACGGGAGGAGGCCGAGGCCGTTCGTCACGGGGCGCAGCTCGGGACCGTACGAGTCCGTCGTGCCGCCCTCGTACCAGCAGATCGAGCCCGCGCTCACGCCGCTGAGCACGACGCCGGCCCGCCATGCGCGGCGCAGGATCCCGTCGAGGCCGTGGACCCGCCAGACGGCCAGCAGGTTGGCGACCGAGCCGCCCATCACCCAGACGACGTCCTGCTCCATGACCGCGCCCTCGATGTCGTCCATGTTGGGCATGGGGAAGAGCTGGAGCGGCGTCATGTCGAAGCCGGCCACGCGGGCGGCCTCGGCGGCCCTGGCCGTGAAGGCCTCCGCGTCGCCGATCGCCGTCCCGACGTACATGACACGGGGCCTGCGGCCGTGCGCGCCGGAGAGTTCGACGGCGTGGTGCACCAGGGCGCCGAAGGCGACCGCCGTCCGGCGGCCCTGGCGCAGGCCGCCGGAGGTGGCGAGGACGGTGGGCTGCGGGGCTGTCATGACGGGCGAGCTTAGCGAGCACGGCTGATTGTCAGTGGTGGCCCCTACGCTCGGAGAGGTGTCGGACACATGGCGGTGTGCCGGACTGCGGTGGAGTGGTGGCGTCGACGGCTGCCCTGCCGGGCCCGGACTGGTCTGGGAGTTCCACGGAGCCTGGGAGTTCCACGGAACTCGGGAGTCCCACGAAGAGGTGGGGGAGAACGGGGGTGCGTATGGCGGGAGGCATAGCGGCGCCGGGCCCGGTGGTGGGCCCGGCGGAGCAGCGGGGCGCGTGAGCGCCCTGGCGTACGGACGCGAGCTGGGGTTTCACGCCGTCGGTACGCGCCGGTGCACCGGCGCGGGACGCGGGCGCTGCCCCCTCGCGGCCGAGGTGCCGGCCCGGAGCACGGGGGCCCAGTGTCCCGAGTGTGCGCGCCTCGACCGTATGCGCTCCGTCGCCGCCGACACGATGGCCGACGATCCGCGTCCCTACCGCGTCTATCTGGCGTGGTTCGGTCCGGGGATGCGGAAAGTCGGCATCACCGCGGAGGCGCGCGGCTCCGCCCGGCTGCTCGAGCAGGGCGCCATCGCCTTCAGCTGGCTCGGCCGCGGCCCGCTGATGGCGGCGCGCCGCACGGAGGAGCTGCTGCGTGCCGCGCTCGGGGTGCCGGACCGTATCCCGTACGCGGCCAAGCGCGCGGCGCGTGCCGGGCTGCCGCCGCGGCCCGAGCGCGCCGCCGCGCTGGCGGAGCTGCACGCCCGCGCGGTGGCGCTGCCGGGCTGGCCGGAGTCGCTGGAGCGGGCTCCGTTCGCCCCCGTCGACCACGCGGCCGTGTTCGGCCTCGAAGACGGGGCGGGTACGGGTGCGGGCGGTGGCGGCGGCCTGCCGCCGGCAGCGGTGGTGACGGAGCTGGTGGCGGGCGGGTCCATCGCGGGACGCCTGGTCGCGGCGGCCGGCCCCGACCTGCACGTGGACGTCGAGGGTGAGGGCGTCGTCGTGGTGGACACCCGGCTGATGAAGGGGTGGCGGCTGGGGCATACGGGGCAGCAGTCGGGGCGCGGGGGAAGTGAGGGACGCGAGGGGCGCGGGTCGTGGCTCGACCTGCCGGTACGGCAGGTGCGTGGCGACGTGCAGGACGGACTGTTCTGAGGCCAGGGCCTTGTGGACACTTTCGGGGTGTGCGCCGAGAGTGGGGCCATGAGCGATCAAGGGGTGGACGAGCGGGCCGCCGTGCGGGCGTTCCGTGAGCGTGCCGGGCTGCCAGGCCTGATCGACGTGCACACGCACTTCATGCCGGACCGCGTGCTGCGCAAGGTGTGGGCGTACTTCGACAGCGCGGGTCCGCTCGTGGGGCGCGTGTGGCCGATCACCTATCGGCAGGAGGAGGACGAACGCGTCGCGCTGCTGCGGGGGTTCGGCGTGCGCGCGTTCACATCGATGATCTACCCGCACAAGCCGGGCATGGCCGAGTGGCTCAACGGCTGGGCCGCCGGCTTCGCCGCCCGTACGCCCGACTGCCTGCGGACGGCCACGTTCTTCCCCGAGCCCGGCGCCGAGGGGTACGTGCGGGAGGCCGTGTCGGGCGGGGCGCGGGTCTTCAAGGCGCACGTCCAGGTCGGCGGGTACGACCCGAACGACCCGCTCCTCGATCGGGTGTGGGGGCTGCTCGCGGAGGCCGGCGTGCCCGTGGTCACGCACTGCGGCTCGGGGCCCGTGCCGGGGAAGTTCACGGGGCCGGGGCCGGTGCGGGAGCTGATGGCGCGCCATCCACGCCTGCGGCTGGTCGTCGCGCACCTCGGCATGCCCGAGTACACGGACTTCCTGGCGCTCGCGGAGAAGTACACGGAGATGCGGCTGGACACGACCATGGCGTTCACCGACTTCACCGCCGAACTCGCCCCCTTCCCGGGCGGCGGGGACGCGCTCGCGCGCCTCGCCGGCCTCGGGGACCGGGTGCTGCTCGGCACGGACTTCCCCAACATCCCGTATCCGTACGTGCACCAGCTTGAGGCGCTCGAACGGCTCGGGCTCGGCGGGCACTGGCTGCGAGCGGTCTGCTACGGGAACGCGGCGGCGCTGTTCGGCGTTGACGAGGCAGCCGGTGCGCCGGGTGTCGCGCAGGGTGAGGACGCGGGTCTCACCGGTTCCTGAGAGGAATTTCTCAGGCAATTCACAGAAAGGCGCAAGACGGCTCTCAGAGGCTCTGCCCAGGGTGAGGAGCATGACGATCACCTCGCCCCGCGGGCGCACCGAAATGCTGAAGCCGGACGGGAGCCCCGTCCGCGTACTCGTCGTCGACGACGAGGCGTCGCTCACCGAGCTGCTGTCCATGGCCCTCAGGTACGAGGGATGGGAGGTGCTCAGCGCGGGCGACGGCTCCGCCGCGATGGACTCGGCGCGCGACTTCGCGCCGGACGCGGTGATATGGGACGTCTCGCTGTCCACGGTGGGCGTCTCGGCGGGGGGAAGCGCCGCAGGCGAGCCCGGCGGGGGCGGCGCGGTGGCCCAGGCGCCCGACGCCAGGGCGGTGCTGCGGCGGCTGCGGACCGAGCTCCCGCAGGTGCCGGTGCTCTTCCTGACCACCAGGGACGGCGTCGAGGAGCGCATCGCGGGCCTCACGGCGGGCGGCGACGACTACGTCACCAAGCCGTTCAGCCTGGAGGACGTGGTGGGCCGGCTGCGCGGCCTGATCCGCCGCTCCGGGGTGGCGACCGTGCGCAGCGAGTCGATGCTGGTCGTCGGCGACCTCACGCTGGACGAGGACAGCCACGACGTGACGCGCGGCGGCGACTCCATCCACCTCACGGCGACGGAGTTCGAGCTGCTGCGCTACCTGATGCGCAATCCGCGCCGGGTGCTGTCCAAGGCGCAGATCCTCGACCGGGTGTGGTCGTACGACTTCGGCGGGCAGGCCAACGTGGTCGAGCTCTACATCTCGTACCTGCGGCGCAAGATCGATGTCGGCCGCCCGCCGATGATCCACACGCGGCGCGGAGCCGGTTACCTGATCAAGCCGGGGGAGCCGGGCACAGTGCGCTGATGGCCCGTTCACAGCTACCGGCAGGAAGGATCACCACCAGCCACGGCATAACATCCTCAACCGGGTGGATCATGGGACCGGTACGGGAAGGCGTACGGGAGGAGGCCCGCGGGGCCGCCGTCCGCCCGCGGGCGCTCAGCGCACCCGCCGCACGGCCCGTACAACCCGCCGAAGGTCCGGTACCCGCCCGGCCGGATGGAACCGAGGAGGCTGGCCCATGGTCGCCGGAGCCCACCGCGCGAAGCGTCCCGCACGGACGAGCGTGTGGCTTGAGGGGAAGCCGAGGGTCCGCGGGCGGCGCCACGAGCGGCCGGACCAGTCACCGCCCGCCGCGGGCGCGCCGCAGGCCGCGGCCGGCGACTCCACGGCCCTGGACCGTGACCGCATCACCGAGGTCTCCGTCCGCCTGCTGGACGCTGAGGGCCCGGAGAGGTTCTCCATGCGGCGGCTCGCCTCCGAGCTCGGAGTCACGGCGATGTCGCTGTACTGGTACGTGGACACCAAGGACGACCTGCTCGAACTCTCCCTCGACCACGTATTCGGCGAGGCGAGCGTGCCCGAGGTCGCCGGCGCGACGGACGAGGACTGGCCTGACCAGCTGCGCGCGCTCGCGGCCAGCTACCGCTCCGTGTTCGTCGACCACCCGTGGGCGTCGCCGCTCATCGGCAAGTACCTGAACATCGGCCCCTGTGCCACGCTCTTCTCCAGCGCCGTGCGATCCGTCGTCCGGCGCATGGGCCTGCCGCCGCGCGTGCAGCGCGGCGCGATCTCGGCCGTCTTCCAGTTCGTGTACGGCTTCGGCACCATCGAGGGCCACTACGTGCAGCGGTGCGCGGACGCCGGGCTCAGCCAGGACGAGTACTACCGGCTCGCCATGGGCACGATGGACGAACAGCCCCGCCTCAGGGCGGCGTTCGCCTCCACGGGCGAGCCCGTCGAGGCGCGCGGAGCCTCCACCGTCCAGGAGATGCGCGAGCGGGACTTCGAGATCGCCCTCGACCTGCTGGTGGCGGGCATCGAGGCCCTGCGGGTGCGGGGCGCCGCCGCCACACCCTGAGGGTTCAGGGCTCAGGACTCCGGGGCGAGGCGCGCCGGGAAGCCGCCGGTGGCCAGCGGGGACCAGCGCTCGGGCGTGATGCGGATGATGGACTTGCCCTGCTTGACCATCGCCTCGCGGTACTCGTCCCAGTCGGGGTGCTCGCCCGAGATGTTGCGGAAGTACTCGACGAGCGGCTCGACGGACTCCGGCACGTCGAGCACCTCGGCGACGCCGTCGACCTGCACCCACGGCCCGTTCCACTCGTCGGACAGGACGATCACGCTGACGCGCGTGTCGCGCTTCGCGTTCCTCGTCTTGGCGCGCTCCGGGTAGGTCGACACGACGATCCGGCCGGAGTCGTCGACGCCGCAGGTGAGCGGGGAGCCCTGGGGGCGGCCGTCGGAGCGCGTGGTGAGCAGGATCGCCCGGTGCCGCGGCCGGACGAACTCCAGCAGCGCCTCGCGGTCGACGACGGTGTTCGTTGCGATGTTCGGTGCCATGGCGGCAGCCTACGGCGGGTGCGCGCCGGGGGCTGCCACCCGCCCGCCGGGCTCTCGTCGCGATGCCCGGCGGACGCGGCGCGTCACATCATCGGCGGCAGCTCGCCCTGGACCGCCTCGATGTGCAGCTCCACCTTCAGCACGGCGCCGACCATCGCGACGCCGGCCTGCACGACCTGGTTGAAGTTCATCGCGTAGTCCTCGCGGCGCAGCTCGGTCGTCGCGCTGAAGGCGGCGCGCACGCCGCCCCACGGGTCGGAGCCGCTGCCCAGGTAGGAGAGCGCGAGGTCGACGTCGCGCTCCACGCCGTGCAGGGCGAGCTTGCCGTGCACGGTCCACCGGTCGGTCCCGGCCGGCACGAGGGACGTGCTGCGGAACGTGATGTCGGGGAACGCCTCGACGTCCAGGAAGTCCGGCGACTTGAGGTGCTTGTCGCGCAGCCCGTTGCCGGTGTCGATGCTCGCCGCCGCGATGGTCGCCTCGACGTGCGAGCCGATGTACTCGCCGCCGTCCTCGACGATCTCGATCGTGCCGCCGAACTCGTTGAACCTGCCGTGCACGCTGGCGAGGCCGAGGTGCTGGGCGACGGCGCTCACCGTCGAGTGCGCCGGGTCGATGGACCACGAGCCGGGCGGGGGCAGCTCGAAGCCGCCCTGCCGGGCGAGTACGACCGTGCCGATGTCCGCGCGGCCGCTGGCGGTGACCAGGGCAGTTGCGGCCGAAGGCGTGTAGCCGATGGCGGTCACGACCACCGTGTAGGGCCCGGGGGCCAGCGTGTCGGGCGCGGTGACGACGCCGTCGGCGTCCGCGTCGGCGCGCAGCACCTGGCTGCCGTTGGTGTCCGTGAGGGTCACGACCGCGTGCTGCACGGCCCAGCCGTCCCGCGTCCTGACCTGTGCGCGAAGTCCCATCCCGCGTTCTCTCCTTGGTCTTGCTGTGTGACGGGGCGGCGCGGCGGACGTGTCCCGTCCGCCGCGCGCCTGCTACTCGACGGGATGCGTGAGCTCGATGTCGTGCCCGTCGACGCCCCGGCCCCCCACGGTCAACGAGCCCGCGACCGGCGGGTAGCCGGTGGCGATGACCGTGTACTCGCCCGAGTCCAGGTCGGCGAAGGCGTACGCGCCGTCCTCGCCGGTCGTGGACGTGGCGACGACGTTGCCCGCCGCGTCCACGAGCGTGACCCGCGCGTCGTGCAGCGGGCGGCGGTCGGCGCCCGCCCGCACGATGCCCTGCACCAGCGCGCCCGAGTCGAGGACGGCCTCGATCCGCGTCACGCCCTGGCCGCCGATCTCCACCGGGAGGGCGAGCGGCCGGTAGCCCGACGCGTTGACGGCGACGGTCACCGAGCCCGGCACGAGCTCGCCGAACGCGAACTCGCCCATGGCGTCCGACTTGCCGGTGGCGAGCACGTCGCCGCGGATGTCGGTCACGATCACCATCGCGTCCGCGATCGCGGAGCCGGAGTCGGCGCCGCGCACCGAGCCCGCGAGTCCGCTCGTGCCGGACAGCAGGATGTCGAACGGCAGCGGCTCGTCGCCCACGACCACCGTGGACGCCTGCGGCTGGAACCCGTCGGCGGCCGCGATCAGCACGTAGCTGCCCGCGCCGGGCGCCTCGACGACGTACACGCCGTCGGGGCGCGCCACGGACCTGCCGAGCTGCCGGCCGCCGAGCGAGATGAGGGTGACGGCGGCGCCTGACACCGCGGCGCCCTCGGCGCTGCGTACCAGGCCGTGCACGGGAGTGCCCTCGGGCAGCGGTGGCACGCCCGAGCCGTCCGCGCCGCCGGTGGCGCCGGTCGCGGCGAGGCCGGCGAGCGGCTCCGTGCGCCCGGTCGTGTCCGCGGGTATGTCCGAGTAGGAGGCGGCGGGCGCCTGGGCCTGCGCGGCGGGTCCGGTGACGGCGGCGGCCGTCTCCTGCGGGTCCTGCGACGGGTCGCCGACAGCACGTGTCCTCAACGGAACCTCCTTGATGAACCAGGTGACCAGGAACGCGACGAGTGCACACGGCGCCGCGAACAGGAAGATGTCACCTACACCATGCCCGTAAGCGACCTCCATGACGTGACGCAGGGGTGCGGGCATCGCGCCGAGATCGGGGATCCCCCCTCCGCCGCCGCCCGCCTTGGCGGCCAGGGCCTTGCCCTGCGGGCCGAGCGCGGTGAGCCCGTCCGTGACGTACTTGGTCACGTGGTTGGCGAGGATGGCACCGAGCGCGGAGACGCCGATGGCGCCGCCCAGGGACCGGAAGAACGTGATCGTGGAACTGGCGGACCCGAGGTCCTTGGCCTGCACCTGGTTCTGCGTGCACAGCACCAGGTTCTGCATCATCATGCCGATGCCGAGGCCCATGGCGGCCATGAAGATCGACATGTGCCAGTACGTGGTGTCGTAGCGGATGGTGCCCAGCAGGCCGAGGCCGCCGGTCAGCAGGAAGCCGCCGGTGACGAGCCAGACCTTCCAGCGTCCTGTTCGGGTGATGATCTGGCCCGTGACGGTCGACGCCACGAACAGGCCGGCGATCATCGGGATGGTCATCACGCCGGACATCGTCGGGCTCTTGCCGCGCGCCAGCTGGAAGTACTGGCTGAAGAAGACCGTGCCGGCGAACATCGAGATGCCGACGAACAGGGACGCCGCGGACGCCAGGGAGATCGTCCGGTTGCGGAACAGCCGCAGCGGGATGATCGGCTCGCTGGCCTTCGACTCCACCAGCAGGAAGAGCAGGCCGAGCACGATCGAGCCGCCGACCATCGCGTACGTCTGCCACGACAGCCAGTCGTACTTGGTGCCGGCGAACGTCACCCAGACGAGCAGCAGCGAGGCCGCGGCGCTGATGAAGAACGCGCCGCCCCAGTCGACCTTGACCTTCCGCTTCACGATCGGCAGGTGCAGGGTCTTCTGCAGCACGATCAGGGCGATCACCGCGAACGGCACGCCGACGTAGAAGCACCAGCGCCAGCCCAGCCAGGACGTGTCGGTGATGACACCGCCGATCAGCGGGCCGCCGACGGTGGCGACGGCGAAGGTCGCGCCGAGGTAGCCGCTGTAGCGGCCGCGCTCGCGCGGGGAGATCATCGCGGCCATCACGATCTGGGCGAGCGCGGACAGGCCGCCCACGCCGATGCCCTGGAAGACGCGCACCGCGATCAGCATCTCGGAGTTCACCGAAAGGCCGGCGATGATCGAGCCGGTCACGTAGATGCTCAGGGCGAGCTGGACCAGCAGCTTCTTGCTGAACAGGTCGGCGAGCTTGCCCCACAGCGGGGTGGTCGCCGTCATGGCCAGCAGGGAGGCGGTCACCACCCAGGTGTACGAGCTCTGCCCGCCGCCCAGGTCGGAGATGATGTGCGGCAGCGCGTTCGTCACGACCGTCGAGGAGAGGATCGCGACGAACATTCCGAGGAGCAGACCGGACAGGGCCTGCATGATCTCGCGGTGCGTCATCGGCGCGCCGGTGCCGGGGGCTGGGGCTGGCTCGCCGCCGTGTTTGGCGTGGCCGCCCCGCACACCGGTCGGTGTGGATGTAGCCATCTGGTCTGGTTCCTTGTCCTGCGTCTGTGGGGGTGAGGGTCACGGGTCGGCCGGTGGGTGCGCCGCACCGGGCGCACCGGCTGTTTCGGGCATGTCACCCGCGTGTCGAGCCGCCGCTCACCGGGGGCGTGTGCCGGGCCGGGGGGCTCGTCACGGTGCGTTCGCCGGCGTGTCCGCCGGGCGTGGAGTCCGGACCGCGGGTGCGCGGTGGCCTGTGCCGGGGTGGTCGCCGTGCGGCGCACGGCAGTCGCCGAAGTCCTCGCGGAGCCTGCCGAGCATCGTCGTCAGCGCCTCCAGGTCCTCGTCGGACCAGTCGGCCAGCGTGGTCGCGATCATGTCGACGGCGGCCTCGGCCATGGCCGCGAGCATGTCGCGTCCGGCCGGGGTCAGCCGCAGCAGCCGCGACCTGCCGTCCGCCGGATCGGGCAGCCTCTCCAGCCAGCCGCGTTGCGCCGCGTGCGCGACGTGCCTGCTGGTCACCGACACGTCGACGGCGAGCAGCTCGGAGAGCCTGCTCATCCGCATCTCGCCGTGGGCGTTGACCAGTGAGAGCACGACGGCGGGGCCGCCGGGGCACTCGGCGGGCAGCGAGCGGGTCAGGGCGCGCTTGACGGCACCGAGGGCGGTGATGTGCCGCGCCAGTTCCCTGTACCGGCTCTGTGTGGCCATGGGCTCTCCCGACGAATACGTTGCTCCAGGCAACCATAATCCTGTTGGTTGCTACAGGCAAATAGAGAACGTACGGCACGGACCACGGAATAACAAAATCTTCACATCGGAATGATCAATATGCTTGCGCATGCGTTCGATCGCACACTCGTGTGCGTGGCCGTCACGCTCTTCTCACGTCCACCGCGTGAACACCCGACAACCCTTTCCGGGCCCGGGGTTGGGCGGAACCCGGTGGTTCGCTAGGGTCTCGCACCATGGCACACAACCCTCATGCCCCGCAGGGCCCTCAGGGCACACCTGGCAACCCCGACCCCGCGGGCAGCACCCAGATGTTCCGCGCCTTCGTCGACGAGGGCGAGCCGCAGCGGCAGCCGACGGCCGCCGTGCGCCAGAGCGGCGGGCCGAAGGTCGGTGTGATCGTCGGCGTGGTGCTCGTCGTGGTCGTGCTGGCCGTCGTGGCCTGGCTGGCGCTCGGCTGAGCGAGCGAGTACTTCCCTGTCCTTTCCGGCCGGTCCGCGAGGACCGGCCGGCTCTCTTCTCCCCGTTGGTTCCCCGTCGGTCTCAGTCGGAGATCAGGCCCTCGCGCAGCTGCGCGAGGGTGCGGGTCAGCAGGCGCGAGACGTGCATCTGCGAGATGCCGACTTCCTCGCCGATCTGCGACTGCGTCATGTTCGCGAAGAAGCGGAGCATGATGATCTGCCGCTCACGCGGCGGCAGCTTCGCCAGCAGCGGCTTCAGCGACTCCCGGTACTCCACGCCTTCGAGCGCGAGGTCCTCGTAGCCGAGGCGGTCGGCGAGCGACCCCTCGCCGCCGTCGTCCTCCGCCGAGGGCGAGTCGAGCGACGAGGCCGTGTACGCGTTGCCCACCGCGAGCCCGTCGACCACGTCCTCCTCGGACACGCCGAGCACGGCGGCCAGTTCGGGCACGGTCGGGGAGCGGTCCAGCTTCTGCGCGAGCTCGTCGCTGGCCTTCGTCAGCGCGAGCCGCAGCTCCTGGAGGCGGCGCGGCACGCGCACCGACCACGAGGTGTCGCGGAAGAAGCGCTTGATCTCGCCGACGACTGTCGGCATCGCGAACGTCGGGAACTCCACGCCGCGCTCGCAGTCGAACCGGTCGATGGCCTTGATCAGGCCGATCGTGCCGACCTGGACGATGTCCTCCATGGGCTCGTTGCGGCTGCGGAAGCGCGCCGCCGCGTATCTGACGAGCGGGAGGTTGAGCTCGATGAGCGTGTCGCGCACATAGGTGCGCTCCGGGCCGTCCGCACCTTCCCGGCCCTCCGCGTCCAGCGCGGCGAGCCGCACGAACAGGGAGCGGGACAGGGTACGGGTATCGATGGCCTCCGGCTGTGACGGCACCGGCGGCTGGGCCACCACGGTGTCGAGAGCGTCGGGCGCGGGAGCGCTCTTGGTGAGCGTGAGCACCTTAGGGCTGCCCTGTTCTGCGGACATGCCACCCCCTTGAGGTCGCGGACGGTCGCGTTGGGCGTTCTATTCGATGAACGCAGCCTCCACCTGAATACCGGCGGCGGACCCGTGCCAAACGCGGTATCCGCAGAAT
The DNA here is from genome assembly GCF_000721265.1 of Streptomyces sp. NRRL F-5126. Classification (GTDB taxonomy): domain Bacteria; phylum Actinomycetota; class Actinomycetes; order Streptomycetales; family Streptomycetaceae; genus Streptomyces. The sequence continues at coordinate 320,855 of NZ_JOFZ01000008.1, forward strand.
GTCACATGTCGGCAACGCGCTGTAGTGACATGTCGACATGGGAGGGCGACGTCAACGCAGGAAAACGGCCATCTGGAGCGGCTGGGACGGAGGGTGACGGAAATTCAGGGAGTAACCGCGAGGGTTAGGCTTCGATCCGATTTGCGGATCGAAGTCTGGCAAAGCTTCGGGCAAGAAGCCTTGACACATGCATCTGCGAGACCCCCAGCTCCTGGCTGATCTGCGACTGCGTCAGGTTGCTGTAGTAGCGCAGCATCAGGATGCGCTGCTCGCGCTCGGGCAGCTGTACGAGGAGGTGCCGTACGAGGTCGCGGTGTTCGACGCCGGCGAGCGCGGGGTCCTCGTACCCGAGGCGGTCGAGCAGGCCCGGCAGCCCGTCGCCCTCCTGCGCGGCCTCGAGCGACGTGGCGTGGTAGGAGCGGCCCGCCTCGATGCAGGCGAGCACCTCGTCCTCGGAGATCTTGAGCCGCTCGGCGATCTCGGCCGTGGTCGGCGAGCGGCCGTGAGCGGTCGTCAGGTCCTCGGTGGCGCCGGTGACCTGGACCCACAGCTCGTGCAGGCGGCGCGGCACGTGAACGGTGCGCACATTGTCCCGGAAGTAACGTTTGATCTCGCCCACGACGGTCGGCATGGCGAACGTCGGGAACTGCACGCCCCGGTCGGGGTCGAACCGGTCGATCGCGTTGATCAGCCCGATCGTGCCGACCTGGACGACGTCCTCCATGGGCTCGTTGCGGCTGCGGAAGCGGGCGGCGGCGTACCGCACGAGGGGGAGGTTCGCCTCGATCAGCGCCGCGCGGACGCGGTGGTGCGCCTCGGTGCCGGGTTCGAGCGTCTTGAGCTCGGCGAAGAGCACCTGGGTGAGGGCGCGGGTGTCGGCCGCCCTGCTCTGCCCGGCGGTCGGCGGGCGTCCCTGTGCGCGCGCGCCGCCCTGGGTCGGCGTCCCGGCGGCCCCGGCGCCCCCGTCGCCCCCGTCCGCCGTGTCGCCCCGGGGCGCGCCCCCGCCCCGGGGTGCGGCGGGCGGTGACTCCTGGGGTGGTGCTTGAGGCGTTGTACTGGCCGGCACGGTCACGCCACCCCTCGTCAACTTTCGGTCAACTCATCGGTCAAAAGCGGTCATAGCATCACAAGACATGTGCACGATGTGCAAGCACCCGATAACTCCGTGTTGGCACCTGTTTGCCGCTTAAACGCGGAGAGCCCCACGTCATCCCGACGTGGGGCCCGAGCCGGCGGAGGGTCAGAACTCGTAGTCGGCGATCACCCAGGTGGCGAACTCGCGCCACAGGGCCACGCCTGCCTGGTGGTCGGGGTGGTCGGCGTAGCGCCGGAGCGCGTCGGCGTCGGCGACGGCGGCGTTGATCGCGTAGTCGTACGCGTTCGACCGGTCGCTGAGGTTCCGTGCGAACTCCCACGACTCGACCTCGGGCACCCGTCCGCCGAGCGCGGTGAACGCCGCCACGCCTGCGGCGACGCGCGGGTCGTCGTGGGAGACGCCCTCGTTGAGCTTGAACAGGACCAGATGGCGGATCACGGCGTACACACTCCCGGGGGGACGACATGCCGCGCCGAGGGCCCCTGGGCTACTGGATCAGCTGGGTGAAGAACTGCCCGACACCCTGCGCGGCGCTGGATATCCCCTCGAACCCTACTTGCACCAGGTCGGCCGCCCTGGCCGGGGACGTGATGATCGTATAGAGGATGAAGATGACAATCGCATAGAGGATGACCTTCCGTGCGGTCGCCATCGGCCTCACCCTCCCCGCCGGCTGTTCCGTTGGGCCATGTGCAGTAGCCGTGAGTTTAACCATACGAATGCCGATCGCCGGTGATTGAGGGTGGCCGCATACCGGACGTCCACCGTCTGTCCGGGTGATTTCCGCGCGGGGGCGTTTCGGGTCGAGGCAGATCCGCGAAACGACTACGCTCAGTCAATTTTCATAAGCGAAGCGTGAGATGCTGGCGTCCTGTCTGCCGGTCGCCGGCAGGAACCGCCCCTCGCCCACGGAAGGTTGATGACGTGGCCACGCTGGCTCCTCACTCCGACGGCCGTTCGGACCGCACCCGTCCGACGGCGCCCACCCCCCGGGCCCCCGGCGGGGTGCCTGGACTGGGCCATGTGGTGCCGCTGCTGCGCGACCCCCTCGGGTTCATGGAGTCGCTGTCCCGCGTCGGCGGCGTGGTCGAGACCCGGCTCGGCCCGCGCCGCGTCCGCGTCGTCACGGCGCCCGCACTCGTCCACGAACTGCTGGTCGCCCTCGCGCACGACGCGCCGCGCGGCGCGGTGCAGCAGACCCTCAAGGACGCGTTCGGCGACGGCCTGCTGATGTCCGACGGCCAGGCGCACCGCGACCGCCGCCGCAGCATGGGCGCGGCGTTCACCAAGGCGCGTGTCGCCGACTACGTGCCCATCATCCAGAGCGTGGTGAAAGAACGTATCGCCGGTTGGGGCGACGGACGGCTCGTCGACGTGGAGCGGGAGATGAACCACCTCGCGCTCGACGTCGTGACCCGCACCCTCTTCGGCGCCCGTCTCGACGACGACCTCGCCGCGGCGTTCCACCGCGCGCTGCCCGACCTGGTCAAGGGCCAGATCGTGCACTCCCTGGCGCCCCACCCGGCGTTCGTGCGCCTGCCGCTGCCGGTCAACCGCCGCTTCGACGAGGCGGTCCGCGTCATCCACCAGGTCGTGGACAGGGCGGTGGGCGAGCGCCGCGAAGGGCTCGGCGAAGGGGTCCGCGAGGGGGCCCGCGAAGGGGAGGACGACGGCCGGGAGCCCACCCTGCTGTCCCTGCTGCGTGCGGCCGTCGACCCGGCGACGGGCGCTCCCCTCACCGAGGACGACGTACGGGCCGAGGCCATCACGATGTTCGGTGCGGGCACGGAGACGGTCTCGACGACCATGACGTGGCTGCTCCACGAGCTCGCGCGCCACCCGGACGTCCTGGCGCGCGTCGTCGCCGAACTGGACGGCCGGCTCGGCCCGGTCGCAGGCGCCGCGTCCGACGCCCTCACGCCGGAGATGTTCGACCACCTGCCCTACACCGCGAACACCCTGCGCGAGGTGGTGCGCCTGCACACACCCAACGCGTTCCTCATGCGCACCGCGAGCAGGGACGTCACGCTCGGCCCTTACCGCGTACCGGCCGGCACCGAGCTCCTCTTCAGCCTCACGGCCCTCCACCGCCACCCGGACTTCTTCCCCGACCCGCACACCTTCGACCCCGGCCGCTGGGACGCGGAGGGGCCGGCGGGGGCGGCGGCGCGGCGTGCGGCCATGCCGTTCGGCGCGGGCAAGCACAAGTGCGTCGGCGAGAACCTGGCATGGGCGGAGCTCGGGGTGGCCGCGGCGACGATCCTGCGTACCCTGCGCCTCGTCCCGGTGCCGGGCCGCGAGGCCAGGGAGGTCGTGTGGACCACGGTCCAGGCGCAGGGCCTGGCCATGGCATTCGCCCCGCGCACCGACGCGGACGCGGCGGTGGACCTGTGATGACGGCAGGCGCCCCGCAGGGCGCGGTGACGGACGCCCACACCGCCTGGCTCCTGCGCTACTGCCTCGTGCCCGAGGACGCGCTGGAGCGCCACCACTCGTACGCGCTGCCCGCCCTGATCGCGGACGCCTACCCGCAGGCGGGCCACGAGGGGCTGAGCCTGCTCGTCGACATGCTGGGCTGGTTCACCATCATCGACGACCACTTCGACGGGCCGGCGGGCCGCGACCCGGCGGCGGCCCGCGGGCTGATCCGCTCCTTCCTCGACGCCATGGACCCCGCGCCGCCGGCCGGCGACCCGGTACCCGCCGGGGTGGCCGACCTCCCCGCGGCCTGGCGCGACCTGTGGCACAGGCAGCGGGCGGCCATGCCGGTGGCCTGGTCGCGCCGTGCGGCACGCGACTGGGCCCGCTGCCTGACCACGTTCGTCACCGAGACCGGGCACCGCGCGGCGGCGACCACGCCGACGGTGCGCCAGGCGGTACTGCTGCGGCGCCACGCGAGCTGCCTCTACCCGTTCACGAACATGCTGGAGTGGGTACGCGGCAACCCGCTCCCCGAGGAGGTGCACGCCGAGCCCGAACTGCGGCTGCTGCGCGCCCACATCGCGGACACGGCGACGCTCGTCAACGACCTTTACTCGCTGGAGCGCGAGGAACGGCAGTGCGCACCGTTCGACGAGGAGCCGCGGTGCGCGCCGTTCAACATGATCACGGTCCTGCGGCGCGAGCAGCGCATGAGCAGGGACGCGGCGATCTCCACCGTGCGCGCCGAGATCGACCGGCTGAGCCTGCGCAGCGACATCCTGCGCAGCCGGCTCGCGGCACACCACCCGGAGGCCGGCTGGTACCTGCGCGAGACGCGCCGGCTGGTCGACGGCGTGCGCCGCTGGTCGTCGACGACGAGCCGCTACTCGCCGACGTGACGTCGTACCGCGGGCAGCGCCGCGCGGGTGAGCGTCGTGGCCGTGTGCACCGCGCTGGCGACGGCGTCCTCGGCGTCCAGGCCGCACAGGTCGGTCAGGGTGAAGAGCGCCTCGGCGCTGACGACGACGGCGAGGTCCTTCTTCAGCTGCTCCAGCGCGGCGGGGTCGTCGGCGCCGAGGGTGCGGGCGAGCGGTTCGAGCGCGTGGTCGATCAGGCCGAATCGCAGGCCCGGCCGGGCGGAGGCGGCCTCGGGCCTGGCGATGGTGGCCGCGATCATGGCACGGGTCGCGCCCTGCACGCTCAGCACGTGGCGCAGCAGGTGCTCGGTGGCGGCGGCGACGCGGGCGACGGGGTCCGTGGACCCGGCCACCGCCTCCAGGGCCTGAGCCGGGGTGGGCCACTGCCCTGACATGGCCTCGCTCAGCAGGCTCGGCAGGTCGGGGAAGTAGCGGTAGGCGGTGGCCTCGGACACCAGGGCGGCCTTGGCGACCGCGGGCATGCTCACCTCGCCGCCGGTGCGCATCAGATCGGCGGCGGCGCCCAGGATCGCGGTGCGCGTGCGCAGTTTCTGGTTGCTGCGGCCGGTCGTCGTGCGCTCGGCCCTCGGTTCGCCGTTCTGCATGGAACCATCGTAGCAAGTGCGCTCCCATCATGAGAGTCTACTTGCATGACTGGATGGGTGTGTGCCGCGTCGAGGTCGAGCAAGGAGCAGAACCATGAGTGATGTCCAGGTCGTCGGTCCCGGCGACGGCGAGGTGGTCGAACTCGGAGCGGCCAGGATCCGCGTCATCGAGGACGGGAGCGCCACGGCGCACCGACTCGGGATCGTCGAGATCACGCTGGCCCCGCATGCGGAGGGTCCCGCGCAGCACCGCCATGCGCGCCACGACGAGGGATTCTACGTCGTGTCGGGGACGGCCAGGTTCACCGTCGGGCCCACCGCGTACGACGCGCCGCCCGGCGCGCTCGCGATGGTGCCACCGGGCGTGCCGCACGGCTTCGCCAACCCCGGCGACGAGCCGCTCGTCATGATCAACACCTTCACCCCCGACTTCTACGTCGGATACTTCCGCGACCTGCGGGACGCGATCGCCGACGGCCGCGCCGCGACCGCGGAGGGCGTCGGCGAGGTGATGGCCCGCTACGACACCGCCCTGGCCGGCGAGTTCGCCCCCGGCGGCGACGCCTGACGCGGCGGTTCGGATCCTTTGTGAGAGCTCACTTGCATGAAGAGAGTTGACTGCCTACCCTCGTGAGAGTCAGCTCTCACGAAGGCCGCAAGGGAACCCGCGAACATGACCGTCCACGCGCCCGCCCCGTCCACCCCCACCACCCGCACGATCAGCCTCCCCGGCGGCGTCACCGTCACTGTCGACGAGTACGGCGACGCCACCGCCGCGAGCACGGGCGCCCTCGTGCTGCACGGCGGGGCCGGTCCTGGCTCGGTCGCCGGCCTGGCGGCCGCGCTGTCCGTCCACGGCTACGTCGCCGTTCCGACCCACCCGGGCTTCGACGGCACGCCGCGGCCCGAGCCGACCGACACCATCGCCGACCTGGCCGTGGCCTACCTGGACCTGCTCGACGTGCTCGGCCTGAGCTCCGTCGTGGTCGCGGGCAACTCCGTCGGCGGCTGGCTGGCAGCCGAGATGGGCACGCGCGACAACCACCGCCGGATCGGCTCGCTCGTCCTGCTCGGCGCCACCGGCATCACGCCCGAGCCTCCACTGGAGATCGCGGACCCCGCGCGGCTCGGCCCTGCCAAGGCCGGCGAACTGGCCTTCCACAACCCCGAGTACCGCCTCGACCCCGCTGCCCTGAGCGAGGAGCGCAAGGCCGCCATGGCCGCCAACCAGCGCACCCTCGCGCTCTATGCGGGCGACCCGTTCTGCTACGACCCGAAGCTCGCGGGCCGCCTGCACCGGGTCACCGTCCCGGTGCTCGTGCTCGCCGGCGAGCAGGACGGGATCGTCCCGCTCGCGTACGAGCGTGCCCTCGCCGACGCGTTCCCCCGCGCGACGTTCCGGCCGGTGCCCGAGGCCGGGCACTTCCCGCAGATCGAGCAGCCGGGGCAGGTCCTCGACGCCATCCGCGCTTTCGTCGCCTCGGAGGGCGCGGCCGACGGCGCCTCGGAGGGTGCGGCCGAGCACCGCTGACCTCGCGCCCTCCGTCCGGCGCGTTTCCCGGGCATTCGGGCGATGTCCGTGCCACCCCGAGGACGGGCGGGTCCGGCGGGGAAGGCCTCGGGCGCGGGGCCCACGGGTCGATGCCGCAGGCAGGCGTGGACCCGGTGGTGCTTGCGGCCATGTGCGTGGTGCGCCTGCAGACGATCGTCTCGCGCGAACCGGCCGCGACCACGCCCGCCGTGCTCACCGTCGGCAGCATCAGGGCAGGCGAGAGCCCCAACGTCATCCCGGACACCGCGGTCATGGAACTCAACGTCCGCACGTACGACGACGCCACGCGCAAGCAGGTGCTCGACGCCGTGCGCCGCTGCGTCGACGCCGAGGCGAAGGCGTCGAACGCGCCGCGCGAGCCGCTCGTCGAGCGGCTCAACGCGTTCCCGCCGACGGTCAACGACGACGAGGTCGCCGACCGCGTCGACCGCGCGTTCCGCGACCACTTCGGCGACGACGCGCACACTTTCGGCCTGCAGACGGCGAGCGAGGACTTCAGCCGCATCCCCGAGGCGTTCGGCGCGCCCTTCGCCTACTGGGGCATCGGCGGCGTCGACCCGGACACCTACCGCGCGGCCGCCGAGCGCGGCACGGTCGCCCAGGACGTCCCGGTCAACCACTCCCCGTCCTTCGCGCCCGTCATCCAGCCGACCCTCGACACCGGCATCACGGCGCTGACGGTCGCCGCGCTCGCCTGGCTCGGCGCAGAGGAATGATCGACCACGGTTTCGCGGACGCCTCAGATCCGGTAACGGCGCAGCTCCGGCACCGCGGCCGCGAGGGCGAGCATGATCAAGACGACCAGCAGGCCGCCGCCCGCGACCGTCGCCCGCGGCCCGAGCGCCGAGCCCGACGTGCCGTGCAGCACGTCGGCCAGGCGCGGCCCGCCCGCCACCACGACCGTGAAGACGCCCTGCATGCGGCCGCGCATCTCGTCGGTCGCCGCGGACAGCAGGATGGCGCCGCGGAACACCATGGAGACCATGTCCGCGACGCCGGCGACGGCCAGGAGCGCCACCGCGATCCACAGGTTGCCGCTCAGCCCGCTCCCGGCCACCGCGAGGCCCCAGGCCACGACCGCGCCGACGACCATCAGGCCGTGCCGCCTGGCCCGCGAGAAGGTGCCGGAGAACAGGCCGCCGACCACCGCGCCGATCGGGATCGCCGCGTACAGCAGGCCGAGGGCGAGACCTTGCCCGTAGGGCGCGAACGTCTGGGAGGCCAGCTGCGGGAACAGGGCGCGCGGCATGCCGAAGACCATGGCGATGATGTCCGCGAGGAAGGACAGCAGCAGCACCCGGCGCTGCGACATGTAGTGGAAGCCCTCGGCGATCTGCCGCCACCCCGCCCGCCTCGTGGCCGAACCGTCGAGCGGCGGCAGCGAGGGCAGCCGGAAGACGGCCCACACCGTGGCGCACAGGGCGGCCGCGTCGATGAGGTACAGCTCGGGCAGGCCGATGACCGGTATGAGCGAGCCCGCGAGCAGCGGCCCGGCCACCAGGCCCGTCTGCATGACGGTCGAATTGAGTGCGTTGGCGGCGGGCAGCTCGCCGGCCGGGACGAGCCGGGCGATCGACGCGGTCCTCGCCGGCGAGTTCAGGCCGAAGAAGGCCTGCTGCAGCGCGAGCAGGGCCATCAGCACCACGACCGAGTCGAGACCCGCGATGGCCTGCGCCCAGAAGAGCAACGAGGTGCCGGCGATGCCGCAGTTGGTGATCAGCAGCAGCTTGCGGCGGTCCATGCTGTCCGCGATGGCGCCGCCCCACAGCGCGAAGACGACCAGCGGCACGAGCCCGGCGAGGCTGGCGTAGCCGACCCACGCGGAGGATCCGGTGATGTCGAATATCTGCTTCGGCACCGCCACGGCCGTGAGCTGGCTGCCGACCGCCGTGACGATCGTCGAGGACCAGAGCCGGCGGAACGGCGGATGGCGCAGCGGCCGGGTGTCCATCGCGAAGCGGCGCCAGCCGCGGCGGTCGCGGGACGGCTCCGCCACCGGCGCGCCGGCCGCCGCCGCCGGTATGGCCGGAACGTCGCTCGTCCCGGAGCTGCCTTCGGTGCTCTGACTGCTGTCCACGGGCTTCCTGTTGGTCACTACATCTTTCGGTCGCGAGGTTCACTCTCCCAGAGCCGCGCGAGTGGGAGCAGCACGAAGGGCCCGGTCCTTGAGGACCGGGCCCTTCGCCCACCTGCGGTAGCGGAGGGATTTGAACCCTCGGTGAGTTTCCCCACACTCGCTTTCGAGGCGAGCTCCTTCGGCCGCTCGGACACGCTACCGGGAGAGATCCTAGCCCACGTGGGGCCGTGGTCAGAAATCCGTATCCGGGGCCGTATCCGCGGCCGTACCTGGGGCGGGTACCTCCGTGGTCCTGCGCAGGGCGAAGAAGGCGCGGAGCCCGGCCGCGCACTCGTCGGCCAGGACGCCCCCGATCACCTCGGGACGGTGGTTGAGGCGGCGGTCGCGCACCACGTCCCACAGCGAGCCGGCGGCGCCCGCCTTCTCGTCGCGCGCGCCGTAGACCACGCGGTCCACGCGCGCCTGGACCAGCGCGCCCGCGCACATCGTGCAGGGTTCGAGCGTGACGACGAGCGTGCAGCCGGTCAGCCGCCACGCGCCGGCGCGCGCGGCGGCGGCGCGGAGGGCGAGCACCTCCGCGTGTGCTGTCGGGTCGCCGGTCGCCTCGCGTTCGTTGCGGCCGGTGGCGAGCACCGTCCCGGCGGGGGACAGGACGACGGCGCCGACCGGCACGTCACCGGTCAGCGCCGCACCCGCCGCCTCGTCGAGGGCGCGGCGCATCCACGTGACCCACGGGTCGCGCACCGGATCGGCCGGGACGCCGGGTCTTTCCGGTCCGTCCGGTCCGCGTGGCTCCACTAGCGCACGGCCTCCAGGACGTCGGAGGCGCCGAGCGCGTCGGCGATCTCGGCCATGGCGTCGGTCTCCACCGCGAGGAGCTGCGGCTCCGCCACCCCGAGGTCGGTGAGGATGTCGCGGTCCCCGACGGGCCCTGCCGGGTGGTCGCCCGGGCCGGGGCCCGCGAGGGCGTCGCCCGTGTCCTCCGTCTCGTCGTCCGTTTCGGGTTCGGGTTCGCCGTCCTCGGTGCCGTCGAGGTCGAGCGTGTCGAGGTCGGTCGCGGCGTCGTCCTCGTCGCCGCCGACCACTTCGTCGACGAGGATCTCCCCGTACGAGGAGCGCGCGGCGGCCGCCGCGTCGGAGACGTAGACGCGCGGGTCGTCCTCGCCCTCCACGCGGATGATGCCGAACCAGGCGTCCTCCTGCTCGATGAACAGGAGGACCGTGTCCTCGTCCACCGATGCCTCACGGGCCAGATCCGTCAGGTCCGAGAGGGTTTCCACGTCGTCGAGGTCTGTATCGCTCGCTTCCCACCCGTCTTCGGTGCGCGCGAGCAGTGCGGCGAAGTACACCGTGACTCTCCCACTGGATAGAGGTGTGACGATCGGGCGGCGTGCTGCGCTTGCCCGCCCACCCGGAATCGTGGCAGAAACCGGCGCTCCGCGAGAGGTCTTCGGCCGTTGCGTCGTGCGCGCGTTTTATTGGCCGCCCGTTCGCCACGCGGCGGCGGCCGTTCGGCGGCAGCGCGCCGCAGTGGTAGCGGTTGCCCGGGGCTACCAGCGGAAGGAACGCATCCGCAAGTGCCTGCGCAGCCTCTCCGCGCGCGCGTGCTGCGGGCGCACCCGCTCGCGCAGGGCCTTGGCCTCCGCGAGTTCGCGCAGGAAGCGGGCGCGCCTGCGGCGCCTCTCGGCGTCCGTCTCCGGCGCGCCGGGGCCGTCCGCGTCGGGGCGGAACGCGCCGGGGCCGTCCGCGCCGGGGCCGTCGGCGCCGCTCTGGCGGCGGTCGTCCTGCTCGGACATCGGCGCCACCTCCTGCGTACGCGGCGGGGATCGCTGCCGTACGTGTTCCCGTGCCGGGGTGGATGATGCCGACGCGTGACGCCTTGGCCTCCGGTTACGCTTTTCGGCATGCGGATCCACGTCGTCGACCATCCACTGGTCGCGCACAAACTGACCACCCTGCGCGATCGGCGCACCGACTCGGCCACCTTCCGGCGCCTCGCCGACGAGCTGGTCACCCTGCTCGCCTACGAGGCGACCAGGGACGTACGCACCGAGCAGGTCGACATCGAGACGCCCGTGACGGCGACGACCGGCGTGAAGCTGTCGTACCCGCGGCCCCTCGTCGTGCCGATCCTGCGCGCCGGCATCGGCATGCTCGACGGCATGGTCCGGCTGCTGCCCACGGCCGAGGTCGGGTTCATCGGGATGGTCCGCGACGAGGAGACGCTGCAGGCATCCACGTACGCGAACCGCCTGCCGTCCGACCTCTCCGGCCGCCAGGTCTACGTGCTCGACCCCATGCTGGCCACGGGCGGCACGCTGGTCGCCGCGATCCGCGAGCTGATCGGGCGCGGCGCCGACGACGTGACCGCCGTCGTGCTGCTCGCGGCGCCCGAGGGCGTCGAGACGATGGAGCGCGAGCTCGCGGGCGCGCCGGTGACGGTGGTGGCCGCCGCCGTCGACGAGCGCCTGGACGAGCACGGCTACATCGTGCCCGGCCTGGGCGACGCGGGCGACCGCCTGTACGGCTCGGCCTGAGCCGCACGGGCCCCGGCCGGCCGGCGGGGGTGCGCGGGTGTGCGCGGGCGCGCCTTCGGCCGGTGGCTCAGCCGTGCGAGGCGGGGCCCGACTCCGCCTTCGCGCCGGTCTTCGCCGCGCGCTTGCCGGCCGAGGGGCAGCCGGGCTTGGCGGCCGGCTTCGACAGCGAGGCCAGTTCCGTGTCCGCGACCTTCTGCGCCGTCAGGGCCGTGAAGCCCGTGCCGATGATGAGGTCGACGTCCTTGCCCGTCCTGGTGTCGGTCTTGGGCGCGGCGCCCTTGATCTGGGTGCCGAGGACCTTGAACGTGCCGTTGGCCGCCGACGGCGCGCCCAGCAGGACGGCGGGACCCGCCACCTTCTTGTCGTACTGCGCCGACGCGTTGCCCACCTTGCCGACCACGAAGCCGCGCTTCTTGAGCGCGTCTGCGGTCCGCTGGGCGAGGCCGCTGCGCGTCGTCGCGTTGTAGACGTTGACGGTGATCTGCGCCGGCTTCGGCAGCGTCTTCGCCGCCGTGGCGGGGCGCGCGCAGTCCGGCTTCTTCGCCGCGACCGCCTTGCTCGCGTCGCCGGAGAACACGTGGATCAGCTGCTGCGTCCCCCACCCCACGAGCCCCAGCACGACCACGGCCGTGACGACGGCGAACACGACCCGGCCACGGCGGCGGGGACGGCGCATGCGTGGGTACTTGTCGCCCGTGATGCGGTACTTCCCGCCGAGCCCAGGGGGAGTGAGCATGCTCATGTGCGCAGCGTAGTGCGCGCGGTGGGTGTTTCCTACTAAACGATCAACGGATCGCTCGGGTGGAGTGGTCAATGACCCCGAAAGGACCAGCGGCCGCCCCCGCGGACGCGCCGTCAGCCCGCTTCGAGCTCCAGCACGCGGGCGTGCAGGACCTGGCGCTGCTGGAGCGCGGCGCGCACCGCGCGGTGCAGGCCGTCCTCCAGATAGAGGTCGCCCTGCCACTTCACGACGTGGGCGAAGAGGTCGCCGTAGAACGTGGAGTCCTCGGCGAGCAGCGTCTCCAGATCCAGCTGGCCCTTGGTGGTCACGAGCTGGTCGAGGCGGACCGGGCGCGGCGCGACGTCCGCCCACTGCCGGGTGGATTCCCGGCCGTGGTCGGGGTACGGCCGCCCGTTTCCGATGCGCTTGAAGATCACACGGAAAGCCTACCGGGCAAGCGGCACACGGCGCAGCCATCGCGCCAGTGAGCAATGGTGACATATGCCGCCTAATGGATAGGAGAAAATAACGGAACCCAGCCCTCCGGTAATCCTCCGGGCACTCCGGGGCACTCCGGACGCCGCACGGCGCGGAGAACGCGGGAGTTCGATGTGTTCATATGACTGTTTTGTAGGGCGGATGGCGGACAGCGGGTGCGGGTAGTGCTCAGCCGACCCGGGAATTCGAGGAATTCCCGGGACCTGACCTCCGGGAATCCTCGGGAAAGGCCGCTCGCCCGTGACACAGCCTTTTGAACTGCCGGATTTCTACATGCCGTATCCGGCCCGACTCAACCCGCACCTGGAGGAGGCGAGGGAGCACACCAGGCACTGGGCCAGGGACATGGGGATGCTGGAAGGCTCCGGCATCTGGGAGCAGAAGGACCTGGAGGCCCACGACTACGGGCTGCTGTGCGCCTACACCCATCCCGACTGCGACGGCCCGGCGCTGTCGCTCGTGACGGACTGGTACGTGTGGGTCTTCTTCTTCGACGACCACTTCCTCGAGGCGTTCAAACGCGACAGGAACCGCGAGGGCGGCAAGGCGTACCTCGACCGGATGCCGGCGTTCATGCCGATGGACCTGGCCGACGGGTTCCCCGAGCCGACGAACCCCGTGGAGGCGGGCCTCGCCGACCTGTGGGCCCGCACGGTCCCCAGCATGTCGATGGACTGGCGCCGGCGGTTCGCGAAGAGCACGGAGAACCTGCTCAACGAGTCCCTCTGGGAGCTGTCCAACATCGACGCAGAGCGGGTGTCGAACCCGGTCGAGTACATCGAGATGCGGCGCAAGGTCGGCGGCGCGCCCTGGTCCGCGGGGATCGTGGAGTACGCGGCCGGCGCCGAGATCCCCGCCGAGCTGGCCTCCACACGGCCGCTGCTGGTGCTTCGCGACACGTTCTCCGACGGCGTCCACCTGCGCAACGACCTGTTCTCGTACCAGCGCGAGGTCGAGGAGGAGGGCGAGCTGAGCAACGGCGTCCTCGTCCTGGAGACGTTCCTCGGCTGCACGACCCAGGAGGCGGCCGACGCGGTGAACGACCTGCTGACGTCACGCCTCCAGCAGTTCGACAACACGGCCCTGACGGAACTGGGGCCCCTCTTCGCCGAGAGGTCCACGAGTCCGAAGGGCGTCGCCGACACCCTCGCGTACGTCAAGGGCCTCCAGGACTGGCAGGCCGGGGGCCATGAGTGGCACATGCGCTCCAGCCGCTACATGAACGGCGGCGGCCCGAAGGACGCGTACCCGCCGCTGCCCGGTGGCGGCCTCGCCGGTCTTTACGGGGCGCGGTTCGCGATGACGCCCGCAGGGCTCGGCACGGCCGCGTCCGACTACCTCAAGTCGCTCACGGCGGGTGGCGAGGCGCGCCTGCGCAGCCACGCCCATGTGCCGTTCCAGAAGGTCGGCCCGTCCGTGGTGCCGGATCTCGGGATGCCGTTCGGGGCGAGCCTCAGCCCCCACCTGGACGCCTCGCGCGAGCACGTCGTGGAGTGGGCGCACCGGATGGGCATCCTGACCGAGCAGCCCGGCGTGCCGAACTCGGGCGTGTGGGACGAGCGGCGGCTGCGCCGCATCGACCTGCCCCTGTGCGCCGCCGGCATCCACCCGGACGCGACGCCCGAGGGCCTCGACCTGACGTCCGACTGGCTGACGTGGGGCACGTACGGGGACGACTACTACCCCGTCGTCTTCGGCACGGCACGCGACGTGGCGGGGGCCAAGGCGTGCAACGAGCGCCTGCGGCTGTTCATGCCGCTGGACGCGGGCGAAACCGCGCCGCCGGGCAACGCGCTGGAGCGCGGCCTCGCCGACCTGTGGAGACGGACGGCGGGCCCGATGGACGACCACGGGCGTCACGCGTTCCGCAAGGCCGTCGACGACATGATCGACAGCTGGCTGTGGGAGCTCGCCAACCAGACGCAGAACCGCGTGCCCGACCCCGTCGACTACATCGAGATGCGGCGCAGGACCTTCGGCTCCGACATGACGATGAGCCTGTGCCGGATCGGCCTCGGCGACACGATCCCGCCCGAGGTGCTCGACAGCGGCCCGGTACAGGCGCTGCAGAACGCGGCGCAGGACTACGCGTGCCTGCTCAACGACGTCTTCTCGTACCAGAAGGAGATCGAGTTCGAGGGCGAGGTGCACAACGGCGTCCTCGTCGTGCAGAACTTCTTCCGCTGCGACTACCCGACGGGGCTGCGCATCGTGGTGGACCTGATGCACGGCAGGATGCGCCAGTTCCAGCACCTGGTGGCCAACGAGCTGCCGGTCGTCCGCGACGACTTCGACCTCGACGCGGACGCGCGCGCGGCGCTCGACGGCTACGTCAAGGAGCTGGAGAACTGGCTGTCCGGCATCCTCGCCTGGCACGAGGGCTGCCACCGGTACAGGGAGTCGGACCTGTTGGAGGACCGTCCCGAGCCGCGCTGGCTCCCGCCGACGCTCACCGGCGCGGGCACGGCCGCGGCGCGGGTCCGGCTGCCGTCACCGCTGGGCATCGCGGCCGTCGCGGCCGAAGCGCCGCCCTCGGGAGAGGCCGGCGCGGGCGCCGATGCGGTCGAGGCGGCGGACGTGGCGTAGCCGGCCGCGCGGTCAGGCCCCGGCCCGCGCCAGGAACTCCCGTACCAGCGCCGCCGGGGCAGGGCCCGCGTCCTGCTGCGCGAAGGGCGCTTCCTTGTCCTTCGCGTACGGCGCCCCGTACGCGGGCGTCCCCGGCTGGAACTGCCGGCCCCTGGCCAGCGGGCCCGCGTCCACCGCGTCGTATCCGAGGATCCCGAGCAGTTCCGTCGCATGGCGCTTGGCGTCCGCGTCGTCACCGGCGATCGGGAGCGCGGTGCGGTCGGCGGCGCCCGCCGGCCTGCCCAGCGCCGCGAGGTGGCGGAAGAAGATGTTGTTGAACGCCTTGACCACATGCGCCGACGCGCCCAGATGCTGCTGGAGGAGCTCGCTGCTCGTCGTGGTTCCGTCGTCGAGGGCCTCGAACTGCCCGTCGCGGTCCGGGTAGTAGTTCATCGTGTCGATGACGGTCCTGCCCGCGAGTGGTTCGCTCTCCACCTGCGTGTACGCGACCAACGGGATGGTCACGACGACCCAGTCGCCGGCCCCGGCTGCCTCGGCCGCGGTCGCCGCCCTGGCGCGCGGGCCGAGCTCCGCCGCCAGATCGGCCAGGGTCGCGGGCCCTCGCGAGTTGCTGAGCACCACGTCGAGCCCGCCGTCCACGGCGAGTCGCGCCAGGGTCTTGCCGATGTGTCCACTGCCGATGAGTGCCAGAGTTGCCATGCCTCATCGAACCGCCGGACCGCGCCCGGTGTTCCGCGCCGCGCCGTGGTGCGATGTATTCGGCAGGCGGCGGGGTACGGCCGGGGTACGGCCGGGGCACGACGGGCCGAGGTACAGCGGTGAAGGAAGCGGGTCGTTGTGATGGGCGGGGAGCCGAGGGAGCGGAAGCGTTTCCTCTACGTGGTCGTGTGCGCGGCGGGCGTCGCCGGGCAGGTGGGGCGGCTGATCGCCGCGGCCCAGGAGTCCGGTTGGGACGTCGGGGTCGTCGCCACGCCCCAGGGGCTCGGGTTCATCGATCAGGCGGCCGTGGAGGCGCGTACCGGCTACCCCATCCGCTCCGCCTGGCGAAAGCCGGGCGATCCGCGACCGCTGCCGCCGCCGGACGCGATCGCGGTCGCGCCCGCCACGTTCAACACGATCAACAAGTGGGCCACGGGGATGTCCGACACGCTCGCCGTCGGCATCCTCTGCGAGGCCTACGGCATGGGCGTACCGATCGCCGCCCTGCCCTGCCTCAACAGCGCGCAGGCGGCGCACCCCGCGTACCGGGAGAGCCTGGACCGGCTGCGGTCGATGGGCGTACGGATCGGCTCCTGCGAGCCGGAGTTCCGCTGGGAGGAGGCGCTGGAGCTGCTCGACCCGCCGGCGCGCCCCTGAGGGCTCAACGATGTTTCACGTGGAACCGCGGGGGCGCGCCGGTGTGGTGATGCACTCGACCGGTGCTCACGCGCTCGAAGGGGCCGGGGCGCCTCCCGTCGCGGGTGGCGCGGACGGCGCGGCGTCCGGTGGGTCGTCCGCGCCGAAGCGCCGCCCCCGTGCCTCCGTGCCGAGCAGGGTGAGCACCACCATCAGGACGAGCGTCGGTGCCACCGTCACCATCAGGGCCGTCGAGTAGCTGTAGTGGCCGGCGAGCGACTCCTGCAGCGGCAGGTTCAGGGCGGCGATGCAGTTGCCCAACTGGTAGGTCACGCCCGGGTAGAAGCCGCGGATCGCGTCGGGGCTGAGCTCGTTGAGGTGCGCGGGGATGACACCCCACGCGCCCTGCACGCACACCTGCATCAGGAAGGAACTCAGCGCGAGCAGGCCCGCCGTGCGCGACAGCGCGAAGAACGGCACGAGCGGCAGCGCGGCGATGCCCGCGAACACGATCATCCTGCGCCGCCCGAACCGCTCCGAGTACGCGCCGAGCAGCGGCCCGCCGATCATCGCGCCCACGTTGTAGATGAGCGCGATGACGATGGCCGTGTCGGGCGTCATCCCGAGGCCCTTCTTGATGAAGGTCGGGTAGACGTCCTGGGTTCCGTGCGACATCAGGTTGAACGCCGTCATCAGCAGGACCAGGTAGACGAACCGCTTCAGGACCACCGGGTTGCGGAAGATCTTCCGCGCCGGAGTGGTGTTGCGCTTCGCCGACTCCTGCCATGCCTCGCTCTCGCCGACCCTGCTCCGTACGAACAGCGCGACCATCGCCGGGATCAGGCTGAACGCGAACAGGCCGCGCCAGCCGAAGGTGGGCTGGATGAACAGGAAGGCGAGCGCGGCCAGCAGGTAGCCGAAGGAGTAGCCGCCCTGCAGCATGCCGGACCAGAAGCCGCGCTTCTCCGTGGGTATCTTCTCCAGCGCGAGCGCCGCGCCGAGGCCCCATTCGCCGCCCATGCCGATGCCGTACAGCAGGCGCAGCACCAGCAGCACCGCGTAGTTGGGCGCGAACGCGCAGGCGAAGCCGACGACGGAGTAGAACAGCACGTCGACCATCAGGGGCGTTCTTCTGCCGCGCTTGTCGGCCCACAGGCCGAAGAGGAAGGCTCCTACCGGCCGCATGATCAGCGTGACGGTGGTCAGGAAGGCCATGTCGGTCAGCGAGACGTGGAAGTCGTCCGCGATCTCGCTGTAGACGAGCACGACGAGGAAGTAGTCGAAGGCATCCATCGACCAGCCCAGATAGGCGGCGATGAACGCGTTGCGCTGGTCCCTGGTGAGGCCGCGCGCTTGCCGCAACACCGTATTCAGCATTCGCGGAAGGTAAGACTTGGTGGTGGCCATGTCAACGGTGCGTTCGCCCGGTCCCGGCGGTGCGGTGGCCGGGGCCGGGCGGCGCCGCGATGCGGCGACGCGTGATCAGGAGCCGTAGACCTGGAACTCCCAGAGCGAGTCGCCGTACTGTGTGGCGCGCGCCGTGCAGTCGACGCGCACGTAGCGCCCCGAGCCGGTGATCGGCACGGTCTGCGTGCCGCCCGTCCCGTTGGCCGTCGAGTACACGTCGGTCCAGGTGGCGCCGTCGTCGGACGTCTGGATCCGGTAGGCCGTGGCGTAGGCCGTCTCCCAGTTGAGGACGACCTTGCTCAGTGTGTGCGTCGCGCCGAGGTCGACCTGCAGCCACTGCGGGTCCGAGAACCCGCTCGACCAGCGGGTACCGGTGTTGCCGTCGACCGCGTCCGCCGCCACGAAGCTGCTGTTCTCGGACGACGACGCGGTGGCCGGCCTGCCCTGTGACAGCAGCGTGCCGCCGCCCGGATCGCCGCCGCCACCGTCCGCCGGGGTTCCGTAGAGCGCCAACTCGTACAGGGAGTCGCCGTACTGGGAGGCTCTGGAGGTGGCGTAGACGCGCACGTACCGTCCCGAGCCGGAGAGCGCGGTGTCCTGGATGTCGGCCGGGCTGTTGCTGTTGGTGTAGATCGTCCGCCAGTCGGTCCCGTTGTCGGACGTCTGCAGTTGGTAACCGGAGGCGGCGGCCGCCTCCCAGGTCAGCGTCGCGTGGGTCAGGTCGTACGACCGGCCGAGGTCGACCTGGAGCCACTGCGGGTCCGAGAATCCGCTCGACCAGCGGGTGGTGACGTCGCCGTCGGTGGCGTTCGAGGCCGGGAAGTCCGCGCTCTCCGTGGACGACGCCGTGGTCGGCTTGGAGCGCGCGATGTTCGGCCCCAGGCCGGACTGGCCGGCGGGCGGCTTGTTGTAGACGGCGACGTAGTCGACGTTCATCGAGCCGCCGGACACGGTGCTCGCGTCGGGTCCGCCGCCGAACGCGGCCGGGAAGCCGCCGCCGATGGCGAGGTCGAAGATGATGAAGTACGAGTGGTCGACGGCGTTCGCCCAGGTGGTGGCGTCCACCTGATCGGCGCGCAGGGTGTAGAAGTTGGTGCCGTCGAGATACCAGCGGATCTGCTCGGGCGACGTCGACCTGTCGACCTCGACGGCGTACGTGTGGTAGCCCGTCTGGCAGCCGGGGCAGGCGTGTTCGCCGCTGCCGATGCCGCTGGACTCGTTGCAGGGGCCGCCGGGGCTGACCCCGCAGTGCAGGGTGGAGAAGACGGAGCTGCGGCCGTTGATGTCCTCAAGGATGTCGACCTCGCCCGAGCCCGGCCAGGGCACGCCGACACGCAGCGGTGAGCCGAGCATCCAGAACGCGGGCCAGTAGCCCGCCCCGTTGGCGGTCGTGACGTCGGGCTGCTGGATGGACGCCTGCATCCGCACGACGCCGCCGGGCTGCGCGCCGAACCCGTCGGCCTGTGTCTCGACGCGGCCCGACGTCCAGCCGGAGTTGGGGTCCGACCCCGAGTGCAGCGCCTTGAGCACGAGATGGCCGCTGCCGTCCTGGTAGACGTTGGACGTGCTGTTGGTCATGGTCTCGATCTCGCCGGTGCCGAAGCCAGAGCCGGCGCCGGTGTCGTACCGCCAGGTCCCGGTGTTCAGGCCGGTGCCGGCGGGGCCGTTGAAGTCGTCGCTCCAGGTGGTCGAGAACCCGGAGGGCGGCGCGGGCACGGCATCAGGGACGGCATCCTGGGCGGCGGCCTGACGGGCAGAGGCCGCTGAGCCCGCCGACGCCGGTGAGCCCGGTGCGCCGTGCTGGGCCGGTGCTCCGGCGAATGCGGCGGGCGCGCCGGCGAACGCCACCGCGGCTGCGGCCAGGGCGGCCACCAGACCGACGGCGGACCGCCGTCTCCGCCCTGTTCGCCCGCTGTGCTGGTTGTCTCCGCGCTTGCGTCTGAACGACATCCGTACTCCTTCACCTCATGGGGGTGCACGGCGACCGGGCCCGCGCGGGCCCGGCGGCCATGGCAGGGGGAGTTGTGAGAGCGCTCTCCGGAGAATCGTCCGGTGTCGCGACAGTGTCAAGGGATGGGGCGTCGTTGACAGCTCAGGCTAATAGGAATAGCTTTTAGCTAAGAATATTAGCCAAGAGGAGGCGTCATGACCGAGTACCTCGCCGTCGACGGCGGCACGATCGCTTACGAGGTGGCGGGGTCCGGCCCGCTGATCGTCCTCTCGCACGGCATGGGCGACAGCCGGGCCGCGTACCGCGCCGTGATCCCCCCGCTGGTCGCGGCCGGCTACCGGGTCGCCGCCGTCGACCTGCGCGGCCACGGCGAGTCCAGCACCGGCTGGCCGGACTGGAGCAGGACCGCGATCGCGGGCGACCTGCTCGCCGTGGTCCGCCACCTGGGCGGCCCGGCCGTGCTCGTCGGCCACTCGGTCTCCGGCGGTGCCGCCACCATCGCCGCGGCGCGCGAGCCGTCGCTGATCACCGCGGTCGTCGAACTGGCGCCGTTCACCCGCAAGCAGTCGGTCGCCCTCGGCGACCTGCGGGTGCGGCGTTTCCGTCGGGGCATGCTGCGGCTGCTCGGGACGGGCGTGTTCGGCAGCCGCCGGCTGTGGAGCTCCTACCTCGACGTGGCCTATCCCGGCGCCCGTCCGGCCGGCTGGGACGAGCGGCTCGGCCGCATCGACTCCCTGCTGCGCGAGCCGGGCAGGATGAAGGCCATGCAGGGCATGGGCCGCAGCGCCCCGACCGACGCAGGCGCGCACCTCGCGGACGTCCGCTCCCCGGTGCTCGTTGTGATGGGCACGCTCGACCCCGACTGGGCCGACCCGCGCGCCGAGGGCGCGGCGATCGTCGACTCCCTGCCCTCCGGGCTCGGCCGCCTTGAGATGATCGAGGGAGCGGGGCACTACCCGCACGACCAGTTCCCCGAACAGACGGTTTCGCTCATGCTCGCCTTCCTCGGCCGCTCGGACGCCACACGTGCCTAGGGCGGGCCTCGACACGGCGGCGGTGGTCGCGGCAGGTGCCGCAGTCGCCGACGAGGTGGGCATCGCCAACCTGACGATGGGCCTGCTGGCCGAGCGGGTGGGCGTGCGCACACCGTCGCTGTACAAGCACGTGGGCGGCCTGGAGGACCTGGGCCGGCGCATCGCGGCCCTCGCGCTGAGCGAGGCCGCGGACGCCGTGGGCTGCGCGGTCCAGGGGTACGCGGGGCGTGACGCCCTGGCGGCCGCGGCGCGCGCCTTCCGCACCTTCGTGCTCGACCACCCGGGCCGCTACGCCGCGACGATCGGCGTCGAGCCGACAGGTCCTGACGACCCGGTGGCCACCGCCGGCGGGCGGCTGCTCGACGGGTTCACGGCGGTCCTGCGCGGTTACGCCGTCGAGGAGCCCGACGTCGACCACGCACTGCGCATGCTGCGCAGCCTGTGCCACGGCTTCGCCACGCTCCAGTCGGCGAACGGCTTCCAGTGGAGCGCCGACGTGGACGAGAGCTTCGAGTGGCTGATCGCCTTCGCGGACCGTGGCCTGCGGGCCCTGTGAGGACGCCTATCGGGGGTCGGCGTCGGCTGCCTCCGCGGCCACGGGCGGAGTCGGGGAGGCAGCGGCCGCGGCCGCGGCAAGGACCTGCTTGCGCCCCGGCAGCCATACGCACAGCGCCGTCGCGACGAGCGAGAACGCCGACGCCCACCAGAACGCGACGTGGAAGCCCGAGACGGTCGAGCCCGTCCCGCTGCCGGAGACGGACCGTTCGAGGACGACGGCGAGCACCGCCGTGCCGAAGGACCCGCCGATCTGCTGCGCGGTCCGCGTCAGGACGCTCGAGTGCGCGATACGGGAGCGGTCGAGCCCGACGTACGCGGCCGTCATGACCGGCATGGTGACGGCGCCGAGTCCGGCGCCGCGCAGCAGCAGCCACAGGGCGAGCAGCCGGCCGTCGGTCGTGGCATCGGCGAAGCAGAACGGCACGGTCGCCCCCGCGACGACGACGAAACCGACGACGGCGATCGAGCGGGCGCCCACGCGATCGGTGAGCGGCCCGGCGATCTGACGGCTGAGCAGCGTCCCGACACCCTGCGGCACCAGCATGAGCCCGGCGGTCAGCGCGCTCACGCCGCGCACCTCCTGGTAGTAGAGCGGCAGCAGCAGCATGGCCCCGAACAGCGCGAAGCCCGACAGGAAGAGCACGGAGGACGCGGATCCGACCGAACGCGCCGCGAGGAGCCGGATGTCCACGAGGGGGTCGCGGCGGCGCAGCGCGTAGAGCGTGAAGGCGACGAGGAAGGCGACGCCGACGGCGAGCGGCGCGACGACGTCCGGGTGGGCGAAGCCGTCGGCGGAGCCGGCGTTCGAGAGCCCGAGGACCACGGTCGCGATGCCCGGGGCGAGCAGCACGAGCCCGCGCACGTCGAGCCGTGGCCGTGCGGCGGTGGCTGCCGGCGAGTCGTCGGCGAGGCAGAGGCCCGCGAGTATCAGCCCGGCCACGCAGAACGGCACGTTGACCCAGAACATGAAACGCCAGCTCAGGTTGGTGATGATCGCGCCGCCTGCGAGCGGCCCGAGGATCGGCCCGAGCAGTGCGGGCAGCGCGACCCAGGCCATGGTGCGGCCGAGCGCGCGTCCGCCGGCCGCCTGCATGATGAGCGTCGTCATCACGGGCAGCATCAGGCCGCCGCCGAGCCCCTGCACGACGCGCCAGCCGATGAGCGACCCCGCGTCCCACGCGAGACTCGACCCGATCGAGCCGGCGAGGAAGACCGTGAGGGCGAACATCCAGACCCGCTTGCCGCCGAAGCGTGCGAGCGCCCAGGTGCTGAGCGGGACGGCCACGCCGAGGGCGAGCATGTAGCCGGTGGTGACCCACTGGATCGTCGAGACGGGCACATGCAGGCTCGTCGCGAGCCGGTGCAGCGCGACGCTGACGATCGTCGTGTCGAAGACCACGGCAAGCGCCCCGACGACGAGGACCATCGCGGTCCTCAGCACCTTCGGGTCGACCCTGTTGCTCGCGGGTGCGTCAGCGGACAGAGCAGACATCACGCCCCCCTTACCCCATTAAGAGTTGTGTTCATTCCTTAATGTCGAAAGTACGCGGCGGACGGAAGGAATGCAAGCTTCTCTTATTTGGGGAGCCTCTATCCTGGAGCGCATGACGAGCGAGCGGACCGCCCCCTCCGAGCCGGCGCCGGAAGCGGTCAAACGCAGGCGCCGAGGGGCTGAACTCGAGAGCGCGCTCCTCGCCGCGGCCTGGGACGAACTGGTGGAGGCGGGCTTCGCGAAGCTGACGATGGAGTCCGTCGCGGACCGCGCGAAGACCGGCGTCGCGGTCCTCTACCGCCGCTGGACGGACAAGAACGACCTCGTGCTCGCCGCCGTCCGCCACTACGGCGACACCCATCCGGTCGCCGTCCCCGACACCGGCAACCTGCGCGACGACATGATCGCGCTGATCGTGAACGTCAACGCGGGACGGATGGAGCTCGCGGCAATCGTCGGAGCGACGTTCGCGGGCCTGCACGACAGCACGGGGATCACCCCGGAGGACGTCCGCCGCATCGTGCGCGGCGACGGCCCCTGGCGATCGGACGTGGTGTTCCGCCGGGCCCACGAGCGAGGCGAGATCGACCTCGCGCGGATCCCTCAGGACGTGCTGGACCTGCCGTTCCAACTGGTGCGCCAGGACATCCTCATGACGCTGCGGCCCCTGTCGGCCGAGCGGATCCGGTCCATCGTCGACGACATCTTCTGGCCGCTCATCATGTCGTCGCGCCCGGCCCGTCGCCCGGCCGCAGGGTGAGCAGCGTGATCTCGCTCGGGGCGAAGACCCGGAAGGGCGGGCCCCAGAAGCCGGTCCCCCGGCTGGTGTAGAGCCGGGTGCGCTCGCCGTGCCTGCTCAGGCCGTGCACCACCGGCTGGTCGATGCGTACGAGGAAGTTGAACGGCCAGATCTGGCCGCCGTGCGTGTGCCCGGAGACCTGCAGATCGATGCCGGCCGCGGCCGCCTGCTCGACGTACTTGGGCTGGTGGGCGACGAGCAGGACCGGCCGCCCGGGGTCCGCCCCCGCGAGCGCGCCGCGCAGGTTCGCGCGGTGCCCGGCCAGGCCGGAGGACTCCGCCGTCACGTCGTCCACACCGGCGAGTACGAGGTGGTCGCCGCCGCGCTCCACGACGACGTGGCGGTTGTGCAGCGGCTCCCAGCCGAGTTCGGCCATCCGGTCGAGCCACCCCTGGGCCTCGCCGAAGTACTCGTGGTTCCCGGTGACGTAGACCTTCGCGAGCCGTGACCTGATCGTCCCCAGCGGCGCGGACTGCCCACGACGCTGGGCCGGGGTGCCGTCCGCGATGTCGCCCGCGTGGACCACGACGTCCGCGTCGAGCGCGTTGACCGCCTCGGCGACACGCTCCGACCAGCCGGCCCGGTCGATCGGCCCGAAGTGGGTGTCGGCCAGCACCACGACGCGGGTTCCGTCCAGGCGGCCGCCGAGCCGCGGAACGTGGACGTCGAGCCGCTTCACCCGCGGCACGCGCATCGCCTCGTAATGTCCCCACGCGAGCAGGGCGGCCGACACCACGGCGACGCCCATGGCGATGGACCTCGCCCGCCCGGCGCCGCCGATGCCGAGAGCGATCAGCGCGAGGTGCACGAGGCCGCCGAGTACCGACCAGGTGAACAGCACCCAGACCGCGCCGAGAGTGGCGTCCGCGACGCGCGCCGCCCGGTCGCTGCGCCGCCGCCCGTGGCCCGCGGCCATGAGGAAGGGGAAGGAGACCAGCCAGCAGGCGAAGACGGCCGTGCCGGCGACGAGGACGGGGAACGGCCGGCCCGTACCGGCGGCGAACAGCGTCCACCACGGCAGGAAGAACAGCAGAACGAGGACGAGGAGGACCACGGCCCCGCCCAGGCGCCGGCGCGTCGAGCGCGGGGGCCGCTCGCTGCCGTCCGGCGCGGACGGCGAACCCGGCACGGGCTCTGCCGGGCCCGCCTCCGCCCCGACGGACCGGCTGCCTGCCCCTGCCTCTGCGTCTGCCACCGCGCTGCCCCTCACGTCCGCCACACGACCCGTACCCATTGCCCCCATGAAGATGATGGCACCCAACTGCAGTTTGCTAACGCCTACTTGTGGCAGCAGCCGGCGGCGTGGTGCTCTGGGGGCTCGCGGCAACCCGACGTCACGAAAGGGAACGAGTCTCGTGATCAAGCAAATGGCAGCAGTTGCGGCACTGATCCCGGCCATGCTGGGCGTCACGACCGCCACCGCTTCGGCACACACGGCGCACCCGGCACCGAAGGCGGACGCGGCGGTGGTCACCTTGACCTACGACGCGAGCCAGGCAGGGCAGTGGGCGGGCGCGATCAGCCAGGGCGCGCAGAACTGGAACGCGGCGGTGCACAACGTGCGCCTGGAGCCCGCGACTTCGCCCGGCTCGGCGAACTTCGTCTACGTGGCGACCAGCGGCTGGCCCCAGACGACGCTCGGGCCGATCGTCCCAGGCGGCAGGAGGGGCGAGGTGCAACTGGGCCAGGAGGCCGTCGACGAGGGCTACGCCATGACCCGGATCACGGCGCACGAGACCGGGCACATCCTCGGGCTGCCCGACGACTACAGCGGGCCCTGCTCGGAACTGATGTCAGGTCACGGCCCGGGCCCGTCGTGCACCAACGCCAAGCCCAGCGCGGCGGAGGCGGCGCAGGTCGACCGCAACTACGCGGGCGACGCGGCGGCGCCGGCCCCGAAGCGGCAGCAGATCGTGATCGACGCCTGGCCCGCACCGGCCCTCGCCGGCGCGCACTGACGGGCCCGCGCCGGCTGCTGTGCCGTCCGGCGGCTCACCCGTGCCCGACGAGGTAGAGAGCGAGCACGCAGAGCGTGGCGACGAGGGCGTTCCTCAGCGCACGGGTGGGCAGTGCGTGGGCGATCTTCCAGCCGACGAGCACGCCCGCGAGCTCGGGAAGGCCGACCAGGGCGGCAAGGGGCCAGTCGATCGTTCCGTGGACCAGGTAGCCGACGGTCCCGACGGTGGCGATCACGATCGACTGCGCCTGTGCGCAGGCCAGCGAGCGGAGCACGGGCAGGCCCGCCGCGGCGAGCAGCGGTACGGCCAGCATGGGGCCGCCGACGCCCACGATCCCGCTGAGGACCGCCACCGCGAACCCGAGGGCGACGATCAGCGGCGTCGGCGGCGCCGGCGGCACGGCCTGTATCGCCTGTGTCGCCGGGGCGGTCGCTGCCGTCTGCGGGGAGGTGGCCGGCGCGCCGTCCGTGCGCTTGGCGCGGTACCAGACGAGGCCGGCGGTCGCCGCGACCACGCAGCCGAGCACCACAGCGAACGCGTGCCTGGACACGGCCGTCCCGGCCAGCACTCCGAGCGGCGTACCGACGAGGGCCGTACCGGCCAGGACCAGCGCGATCCGGCGGGTGTCAGGCTCGCGCAGCTGGCCCGAGCGCGTGTAGGCCGCGGTGCCCAGGGCGCCCGTGGCGACGTGGGTGACGATGGAGGTCCCGGCCACCTGGGCGGGTGACAGTGACGTCAGGGCGAACAGCCCGATCGTGGGCAGCACACCCCCGGGACCGACAGCCGTGATGCCGACCCCGCCGACCAGGCCGACGGCGCCCAGGAACAGCAGCCCGGCCGCGCTCAAGGCCGCCCCTCGGGACCGCGGTACAGGGTGGCCCGCAGGCTCATCCGGTCGGCGCGGATGCGCAGCGTCTCGACGTCGACCGGCGTTCCGTCGGACAGGCGCGTGAGGCGGTCGATGACGAACACCGGCGCCCCGGCGGGCACGTCGAGCAGCGCCGCGGTGCCGCGATCCGCGACGGCCGCGCGCACCTCGATCTCGGCCCGGCCGAGTGGGCAGCCGATGGCCTCCTCGATCACGGCGAAGATGTCACGGCCCTCCAGGTCACCCCGCAGCACGCCGAGGCCGACGTCGGCGCTGAGATAGGTGCTGTCCAGGGAGACGGGGACCGAGTCGACGCGACGGACACGCTCGATGTGCACGGCACCGGCCCCGGCCGCAAGGCACAACCGCTCGCGGACCTCGGCGGGCGGATCACCGACGACCTCGGCGACGAGGACCTCGTTGGTCACGCTCCCGTGCCCGGCCAGCGCCTCCGCGAGCCCTTCGAGCCGGCCGAGGCCGTGCCCGTACGTCGGCGTCACGACCACGGTGCCCACCCCGCGGCGACGCGTGACCAGGCCCTCGTCACGCAGCATCCCGAGCGCCTCGCGGACCGAGTTCCGCGAGGCGCTCAACTCCTCGGCGAGGCTGAGCTCATCGGGCAGCACACCGCCGAGGACCCCGTCGGAGATCCGCTGCCGCAGCGAGTCGGCCACCTGCCGCGCCCGCTCGGCCCTCGGCCGACTCGACACCCACGCGGCCGGCTGCCCCTGGTCCTTCTCCTCCATGAGGCCCAGCATAGGGGAGGTCCGCCAGAGGTCCGCCACTGGTACGCCAGAGGTCCGCCACTAGCGTCTCGCGGAGCTCATGCGTGCCTGAGCTCCGCCGGCTGTGCCGAGCGACGCAGCAGGGGCAACGAGGTGGCCACGGACAGGAGACAGGCGGCGAGCATCAGGGGCGGGACGGCCAGGGCCGTGTACGGCACGGTGAGCCCGTGTCCGACGATCGACGCGTACCAGACCCCGACGGCCAGACCGCCGGCACCCGAGATCAACAGGGCCGGTGCCAGGGGCAAGGCGGTTTCGAGGAGTACCGCGTGGCGCAGAACCCTCCGCGGCACGCCCGCGGCGACCTGCTGGGCAAGTGCCCTGCGCCGGGCGCCCACGGATTCGGCGGCGCTTACGGCGACCGAGACGAGGACGATGAGGAGGCCGACCAGCACCGCCGTACCCGCCAGGTCGATCCCGGTGGTGTAGAAGTCCAGGTCGGTGGGGCCGTACTCGTTGTGCTGCAGACCATCGAGCAGTGCTTTCCGTACGCCCACGAAGCCGGTGCCCACCACTGTCACCAGCAGGACGGCCGCATGGGTGCGGGCCGAGGCCCAGGGATCGGCGGACAGTCGCTCGGCGGCGATCAGCAGGGCCGGATTCTGCGCGCGCGCCGCGTACCGGCGTCCTGCCAGCCTGGCCATGCCACCGCTCACCCCCAGGGCTCCGGCTCCGACCAGGAGCAACACGCAGAACAGAAACAGGGGAGTCAGCGCGGCTGCCCCGTAGGCGGGCGTGAGGATGCCGCCGCTCACGGCCACCACGACCAGGAACATGCCCAGGGCGAGGGCCCGGCCGCCGCCTTGTCCACCCGGCAACCGTCGCACCTCGCCGAGGGGCGAGGCGACCACCCGGCGCAGCGCGGTCAGGCTCACCGCCACGCCCACGACCGGGACCGCCAGCAGGACAGCGGCCACCAGCCACCAGAGCCGAGCCGGCGGCCGGCCCGCGTCGAGCACACCTGCGGCCACCGCCACGGTGCCCACGACCGAGCCCGCCAGGCAGGCGACCCCGGCCTCCAGCGCGGCGATTCGCCGCACCCGCCCAGGAGCGGCGCCCGCCAGCCGCAGCCGTGCCATACGGCGATCGCGGTGCACGGCGCCCAGCCGGGCGCACTGCCCGAGGAAGCCGAGGCCCGGCACCAGCAGGAGCAGCAGTACCAGGAGCACACCACCGCGCTCGCCAGGACGGTCCAGCAGGCCATCGGCGAACGAGAGGTGCACGTACCCGTGTACGGACACCACGGTAGCGGCCACCGCACCCAGGACGGCCACGCCGGCCGCGCCCACGGCTGTGAGGCCGATCCGCCACCACTCACGCCGGTTCGAACCGCTGGTCAGCAGCCAGGCCAGCTGCAGATCCGCTCTCACGCCGACACCTCAAGGGCGCCCGTCCTGCCGTCCGCCAGCCGGATCTCACGGTCGGCATAGGCGGCGATCGTCGCGTCATGCGTCACCAGCAGCACCGCCGCGCCCAACTCTCTTACGGCGGTGGTCAGCTCGGTCATCACCTGCTCACCCGCGAGCGAGTCCAGTGCTCCTGTCGGCTCGTCGGCGAACACGATCTTCGGACCCGTGACCAGTGCACGGGCCAGCGCTACGCGCTGCTCCTGGCCGCCGCTGAGTTCGCCGGGGCGTGCCTCGGCCCGGTCAAGCACCCCGAACCGCTCCAGCCAGGAATGCGCCTGGCCATGGGCGTCACGCCGGTCGGTTCCGCCCAGTACCAGCGGCAGGGAGACGTTGTCCACCGCTGTCAGCTCGGGAATCAGCTGCCCGAACTGGAACACCACTGCGAACTCGCTTCGTCGCAGCTCGCTGAGCCGGTCCTCGGACGCGTGGGCGAGGGGCTCGTCGCGGTACGTCACCTGCCCGTGGTCGGGGCGGACTATCCCCGCCATGCAGTGCAGCAGGGATGACTTGCCGCTACCGCTCGGACCGGTCACGGCTACGAACTCTCCGGCTCGCAACTGCGCCGACGCGCCGCGCAACGCGGGGGTCGAACCGTAGGCCTTGTACAAGCCCCGTGCTGCGAGCAGCGGTTGGCCGGACACGGGTTCGGTGGTGTTCACGTGGATTCGACCTCCGCGGTCAAGGTGGCGAGCCGGTCGGCGGTGGTCGTCATCCAGCGCAGATCGGCGTTGAGGTGAGTGAGGGCGTAGTCCGCCGAGAGCACCGTGGTGAGATCGGCGTCCTTCGCGGACTTCACTGCCGTGAGCTCTCGCATCCGCTCCATGTGTGCGGCCCGCTGCGCCGCCAGGTAGGCCGCGGGGTCACCGCCGGACAGGATCGCGACGACGACCTTCGCGAAGATCTCGTTCGCGACGAACGGTGCGGACGGTGTGACGGACCCGGCCCAGTCGGCGAGTTCACGCGCCCCGGCATCCGTGCTGCGGTACATGGTCCGCTCCGGCCCGCCGTCGGAACCGGTCTCCTCGACCTCGGCGAGCCCGTCCCGTACCAGCCTCTGCAGCGTTGTGTAGACCTGCCCGTAGGCGAGCGGCCGAGCCTGGGGGAAGCGCTCGTCGTGCCGGTGCTTGAGGTCGTATCCATGCCTTGGGCCCATGGCGAGCAGGCCAAGGAGGATATGGCGGGTGCTCATGAGACCCCACTATTCACTCAGTACATGTACTGAGTGAATAGTTTGCCTGAAAGTCGGGTGTGACCTATCTCTCGGTCCGGAAGTGACGTAGGTCAGGGGGCCTCCTCCGGCGAGGAGGGCACCAGCTCAGTGCCGGCCGAACTGCCGGTGGACGCACTGGCTCCACTGATGGACGTGGTTGAGGTGGTAGCAGCTCTGCGTCCTGTGCGCGAACCACACGGCGGCGATCGCGACCGCGGCCGACACCAGGATCGCGGCGGCGGACAGCACCGCACCGGTGATGGCCTGGCCCCGGCCGACGCCCGTGCGCCTCGCCGTCCTGAGCGCGACGAGGCCGAGCACCAGGCCCAGGAGCCCGAGCAGGCCGCCGACGGACACGATCGAGGTGGCCAGGCCGACGCTGCCGAGCACTGCGGCGGCCACGGCCGAACCGTTCCGGCCGGCCGGCTGCCCAGCGGTCCCTTGGATGTTCATCCGGCGTCCTCTCGTACTCCCCGAACTGGTCGAGGCACGATCATGGTGCGCGGGTGCGCGGGCGGGCATCGCGCATCAGGGGGGAAAGCCGCTCCCCCGATCGGGGGAGGGCGTCTTTGACCTGCTCGGCGATACTGGCGTACGTGATTCGGGGACTTCGGCCGCTGCTGCGCGGCTCCACGTACGCGGGTGCGCTCTTCGCCTACTGCGGCGCGCTGGCGAGCCTTCCGCTGCTGCCCGTGGCGCTTGTGCCGGCTCTGCTGTGGCCGTCCGCTCCCGAGGGGGTCCAGATCGTGCTCGTCCTCTCGCTCTGGGCGGCACTGATCGGGGCGGTGGGGCTGTCGCGTGTGTCACGGCGCGTGCTCGTCGCCTGCGCCGGCCGGGCGCTGCGGGTGCCCCTGCCTGAGCCGGTGACACCTCGTGCGCGGCCCGCCGGCCCGTCCGGAACTGCTTCGTCTTCCGCCGCGTCCGGAAGCGACCGCCTGCGGACCCCGCTGTGGCTGGTGCTGCACGCGGCACTCGGGTGGTCGGCGATGCTGCTGACCGCTGTGCTGACGGTCGCCGGCGTGGCCCTGCCAGGGAACTGGCTGGGCTCCCAGGCACGGATGACGCTGTTCGGCCGGTCGCTGCGAGTCACCGACGGCTGGGACAGCTGGGCGGCCGCGCTCGGCTGCCTGCTGCTGGCGGCGACCGTGTGCGTGCTGGTGTCGAGCGCACTGCGACGGCTGGCACCGAGACTGCTCGGGCCATCGGCGGCCGAGCGGCTCGCGCTGGCCGCCGAGCGGGAACTGCGGCTGGCCGAACGCAACCGGCTGGCCCACGAGCTGCACGACTCGATCGGGCACACCCTGACCGCGACGACGATCCAGGCGGCGGTGGCGGGCCAGGTCCTCGCCGCCGACCCGCCGGCGGCACGTGCCGCCCTGCGCAGCATCGAGGAGTCGTCCAGGGCCGCGCTTGAGGATCTGGACCACGTGCTGGGGCTGTTGCGCGAGGAGGAGAGGGCGGCGGACACCGCGCCGACCCGCACCCTGGCCGACCTGCCCGAACT
Source organism: Streptomyces sp. NRRL F-5126 (assembly GCF_000721265.1). Classification (GTDB taxonomy): domain Bacteria; phylum Actinomycetota; class Actinomycetes; order Streptomycetales; family Streptomycetaceae; genus Streptomyces. Next base: position 352,175 of record NZ_JOFZ01000008.1, read on the forward strand.
GCTCGACCGCCTGCGGCACGCGGGAGCGGTGGTGGAGCCGCGGCTGACGGGCGGGCTGGCGCAGGTGCAGGGGACGCTGTCCCGCGCGGCGTACCGGATCCTCCAGGAGGGGCTGACGAACGCGCTGCGGCACGGGGCGGGCGGCCCGATCGAGGTCCGGGTGGCGGCCGCGCCCGACGTGCTGGAGCTCAGCGTCGTCAATCGGACGGGCGCGCGCACGGGCATGGACGCGGGCGCCTTCCCGACGTCCGGGCACGGCCTGCCAGGACTGGCCGAGCGGGTACGGCTGCTGCACGGTGAGTTCGAGGCCGGTCCGCACGGCCCGCGGCACTGGCGGTTGGCGGTACGGCTGCCCGTACGGCTGCCGGCATGACCGGCGACGAGCCGGGCGACGCCGTCACCCTCCTGATCGCGGACGACGACGAGGTGACCCGTATCGGGCTGCGCACCCTGCTCGCGGCGCAGCCGGGTATCAGCGTCATCGGTGAGGCCGCCGACGGCGTCGAGGCGGTCGAGCGGGCACGCGAGCTGCGCCCCGACGTGGTCCTGATGGACGTGCGGATGCCGCGTCTCAACGGCATCGACGCCACCCGGCAGCTGCTCGCCGGGTCCGCCGAGCCGCCGAAGGTCGTGGTGATCACCACCTTCGAGAACGACGGCTATGTCACCGCGGCGCTCAGCGCGGGAGCCGGCGGATTCGTGCTCAAGCGGCTTCCGGTCCCGCAGATCGCGGAGGCGGTGCGGGTGACGGCGTCGGGCGAGGCGATCCTCTTCCCGGCGGCGCTGCGCCGGATGGTCACCGCCCGCCCGCTGGGCTCCGCCGAGGCACTGCCGAGGGCGGCGCTGACCGGGCGCGAGGAGGAGGTGCTGCGGTTGATGGCGACCGGGTTGTCCAACCCGGAGATCGCCGAGCTGCTCACGGTGAGCCAGGAGACGGCCAAGACGCACGTCGGGAACATCCTGACCAAGCTCGGCGCGCAGAACCGGACCCACGCGGTGGTGATCGCCTACGAGTCCGGCCTGGTGGTACCGGGCTGCCTCGCCGACTGAACGCGACGCCGACCGAACGCGGCCGCCGACCGAACGCGGCCGCCGACTGAACGCGGCCGGCGACCGGACGCGGCCGGCGCGTCCCGCGAAGGCGGTCGCCCGCCGGCCGTGCGTGTCAGCCGTCTCGCCGTGGCGCCGGCAGCAGCAGGTCGCGCTCCGGGTGCTGTTCGCCGGTCACCCGCCCCTGTACGCCCAGGTCGGCGCGGGCCGACTCGTGGAAGGCGTTGATGGCGCGGAACGCGACGCGGTTTCGCTCCCGCCACTCCTCCAACGTGCCGGTCACCTTGCCGTTGGCCTGCCAGTCGACCTCGCGCACCGCGGCGTGCAGCTCGTGCGCGGCCTCGACGACGTCGTCCCCGCCGAGGAGCATGATCTGCTCGAAGGACCGGCCCTGGAACCGCTCGGCCTCGGCCAGGTCGGCGACCAGCTCCGTCTCGGGGATGTCGCTGAGCCGCAGGCCCTCGCGGTGCTCGTAGAGCCTGACCGCCAGGAAGATGCCCGTCCGCACGCGGTCGACGAACTGCGAGTAGGCGTCGAGCTTGCGGTTGTCCCACCGGGTCAGCAGCTCGTACTTGACCTTGCCGCGCTCCGTCAGGTGGTTGGTGAGGTGCGTCGTGAGCGCACCGAGCAGCACGGCCGCCACCGTCACGATCTGCTCGCCGGTTCCCAAGCCGTCCCCCCGATGACCCGAGTCAACTGCGTCCCGGAGGATCTTAGAAGCCCAAGAGGCCTGCCGCACCAGGGGATTGGGACTCGGACTCGGACTCCCGGACGTCACGACATCGGGTACGTCCACCCCAGGGACGACAGCTGCCGTGCCCTGGCCTCCACGACGGCCATCCGCGCGCCGCGTTCCGCCGGGTCCGTGTGGGCGGCCTGATGGGTGGCCTGACCGTGCCACTTGCGGTACAGCAGGCCGGTGTCCCGCGTGAACCACCCGGTACTCACCGCGTTCAGCGCGAGCAGCAGCCCGGTGTCCTCCGAGGCGGGGAGCGCCATCCACCCGCCGAGCGCGACGACCAGCTCCCGGCGTGCGAAGAGCGTTGCCGGATGGACCTGGGCGCGGTAGTCGTTCGCACGCCAGAACCCCAGGACCGCCCCGCGCTCGATGCGCCCCGGTCGCGGGTCGGCAGGGAAGCCGGCGGTGCTGCCGTCGGGCAGCAGGTCCAGGACCCGGGAGGTCGCCCAGCCGATGGACGGGTCCGACTCAAGGGCGGCCAGGTCGCGCGCCAGGGCTCCGGGGAGCAGCTGGTCATCGGCGTCCAGGACCTTGACGTACGCGCCGTCCGCTACCGCGAGCGCCAACGTACGCGCCGTGCCGGGACCGCCGGGACGCCCCTGCTTGAACGTCACGCGCGGGTCGTCGGGCACGTACTCGGCGACTTCGCCGGTCATGCCGTCCTGCTGGACGACCCAGTGCCACTCGCAGCGCTCGGGCAACTCCTGCTCGCACAGGGACTTGTACGCCTCGGGCAGGAAGTGGGCGGACGGGCCGTGCACCGCGGTGATGACGGTGATGCGCGTCGGCGGGCGTGCCGCGATCCGCTCGTACGCCTTGGCCATGGGTGCTCACCGTTCCGTCGTTCGCAAGAGGCAGGTTACGCGTGGCCTTCGACGTGGCCGTCCGCGGTCCGCCGGGTGCCTCTGGTCAGGGCGGGGAGGGTCAGGGTGATCGCCACGCCGATCAGGGTGAACACGGTGAGGCTGTAGAAGCTGGTCACCGAGTTGAACGCGTCGGTCAGCCATCCCACGAACAGGGGACCGACGAACCCGCCGACGTTGCCCAGCGCGTTGATCAGCCCGCGTTGGGGCGCGGCCTTGCCCGGGCCGGAAAGGAGCGGAGGCATGGTCCAGAACACCCCCGAGGGGGCGTGGAGGAAGAATCCGCACGCCAGGATGAACGCGAACGACAGCCACACCTGCCCCTCGAACAGGTTGGACAGGACGAGGCTCACGGCGAAGCCGAGCAGGCCGAACGCGGTCCAGAACCTCCGGTTGCCCCTCCTGTCGGACCACGCGGCCAGGAAGAAGCACCCGGCCATGGACACCAGGTTGGGGAGCGCGCTGAGCAGCGCGGCCATACCGATTCCGGTGTGGGTGAGGTTCTTGATGGTGGTGGGCAGCCAGAGCGAGAACCCGTAGATGCCGACGCTCATGCAGAAGTAGACGAGGACCAGCTTCCAGGTGGTCGGCTGCTTGAGGACCTCGATCAGTACCTTCCGGTCGACCGGGGCGGTCTCCTGCGCGTGTTCTTCGGCGAACTTCGCGGCGAGGTAGTCCTTCTCCCGCCGGGACAGGCTGGTGGATTCCTCGGGCCGGTTGCTTATCAGCGGCAGACACGCCGCGAGGAGCGCGAACGACAGCAGGCCTTCGGCGATGAACAAGGTCCGCCAACTGCCCAGGGTGATGAGCCATCCGGCGAACGGCCCCCCGACCACGCCGGCGATGGCGCCGTTCATGAGGAAGAAGCCGTTCGCACGGCCGCGTTCCTGGTTCGGGAACCAGCGGGTGATGATGATCAGGATGGCGGGGAACAGCCCGCCTTCCGTGACGCCGAGCAGGAAGCGCACGAGCACCATCTGCCATCCGGACTGGACCAGCCCGGAGAGGATCGAGACGACGCCGAACGCTGCGACGGTCCAGGCCACGTACGCCTTGGCGCTCCGCCGCTCGGCGATCATCGCGCCGGGAACCTGCAGGAACAGGTATCCGATGAAGAAGATGCCGGCCACCAGGCCGGAGAAGGTCGTCGACAGCGCCAAGGTCTTGCTCATGCCGCCGGCGACGGCGTAGCTGATGTTCGACTTGTCCAGTGAGGCGACGACGTAGATGAGCACCACTGCGGGCAGAACCCGCAGCCATCGGGCTCTCGGGACCGGCTGCGCCCCTACGTCCTTGGCGGCGGTGGCGGAAGTGGCGGAGGTGGTGGCGGTGGCGGCCGGTGGTTTTGCTGACACGAGCGGCTCCGATCGTGAGCAGGGCAAGAGGGGGGATTCACCAACGGGGAGTGGAGGGGGTGACCCAGTCCGAGTCGGCCGTGCGCATCGCCGCCGCGTCGTCGCGGTCCCGGAACCCGCCGTCGTCGTCGAGCCAGCGCCGGTGCAGGGCGGCGAGCCTTTCGCGGTCGAGTTCGACACCCAGGCCGGGGGCGTCGGAGACGGTGACCTTGCCGTCGGTGAACGTGGGCCGTTCGGTCAGGACGTCCTCCGACTGCCACGGATAGTGGGAGTCGCAGGCGTGGTGGAGGCCGGGGACGGTCGAGGCGACATGGGTCATCGCGGCCAGGCTGATGCCCAGGTGGGTGTTGGAGTGCATGGAGACCCCGACGCCGAAGGTGCGGCAGATCGCGGCGAGTCGCTGGGTGTTGCGCAGTCCGCCCCAGTAGTGGTGGTCGGAGAGCACGACCTGGACGGCACCAGTGGTGAAGGCCTCCTGGACCTCGGCGAAGGTCGTCACGCACATGTTGGTGGCGAGCGGCACCCCGGTCCGCGCGGCGACCTCGGCCATCGCGGGCGTGCCGAGCGCCGGGTCCTCCAGGTACTCAAGGACGTCCCGCAGCTCCTCGGCCACCTTCAGCGAAGTCTCCACCGACCAGGCACCGTTGGGGTCGAGCCGTAGCGGGTGGCCAGGGAAGGCCGCGGCGAGCGCGCGGATGGCGGCGATCTCCTCGTCCGGCGGGAAGACGCCTCCCTTGAGCTTGAAGGAGGTGAACCCGTACCGGTCCTTGAACGTGCGCGCCTGCTCGACGATCCCGGCCGGATCCAGGGCCGCGCCCCAGTCGTCCTTCTCGCCGTTCCCGTTCGGGTGTTCGGCCCACTTGTAGAAGAGGTAGGCGCTGTACTCGACTTCGCTTCGCACCTTGCCGCCGAGCAGGGCGTGCACGGGCAGGCCGAGTGCCTTGCCGAGCGCGTCCAGGCAGGCGACCTCGAACCCGGACACGACGGACAGCCGCAGCTTTTCGGCGGTCTGCACGCCGCGCAGACCGCCCACGTCCACCTGGCCGGTGACCCGGGAGGCGTCGACCGTTACCCGGTCCGCGAGTTCGAACAGGCCGTTCAGATCGCTGACGGGATGCCCCACCAACCTGTCGGCGAACGGCCGGGCCAGTTCGAGGTACTTGGCGTCGCCGTAGGTCTCACCGACGCCGGTGGTCCCGTCCGCGGTGACCACCTCCACGATCAGGCGGGGGGTGTAGGGCTGATGGATGCCCTGGGTGTTCAGCAGGGGCGGGTCGGCCACCAGGATCGGGGTCAGCCGCACCTCGGCGATGGACAGGTCACGGATCACAGGTCGGCTCCTACGAGGTCGAGTCCGGTGGTGAGCAGGCTTTCGAGGTCCGCCATGTCGGCGGCGCACGGGTCGGTGAGCGGCGCACGGACCGGGCCGACCCGGCGGCCGCGCAGCCGGGCCGCGGCCTTGACCAGCGAGACGGCGTACCCGGGCGCGCGGTCGCGCAGTTCCACGAACGGGACGTAGAAGCCGCGCAGCAGCCTGTCGGCCAGGTCGTCGTCGTCCTCTCGTACCGCGGCGAAGAAGGCGTTCGCGATCTCCGGGGCGAACGCGTGGACGGCCGAGGAGTAGGCCGGCACACCGACGGCCGCGTAGGCACGTGCCTGGATCTCGGCGGTGGCCGCCCCGTTGAAGAAGAGGAAGCCCTCAGGGGCCGCGAGGGTGAGCCGCTGGAGGCGATCGAGGTCGCTGTGCCCGTCCTTGAGGCCGATGACGCCGGGAATCCTCGCGACGCGCAGGAACGCATCGACTCCGAAGGCGACCGGCCCGCGCTGGTAAGCGATCAGCGGGAGCGGGGTGCGGGCGGCGATCTGCTCCAGCTGGGCGACCAGGCCGTCCTGCGGGGCGGCGACCAGGTAGTGCGGCATGACCAGGAGCGCGTCCGCGCCGGCTTCCTCGGCGACCCGGGCGAACCGGACGGCCTGCGCCCATCCGTAGCCGATTCCCGCGACGACCGGGACCCGGCCGGCCGCCTCCTCGACCGCGACCGAGACGACCCGCGTGTACTCCTGCTCGTCCAGCGAGAAGAACTCGCCCGTTCCACAGGCCGGGAACACGGCCCCGGGTCCGGCGGCGAGCTGAGTGGCCACATGGGCGCGAAAGCCGTCGATGTCGAGGCCGCCGTCGGAGCGGAAGGAAGTGAGCGGGAAGGACAGGACACCGCGCCCCATCGCTTCCCGCAACCGCCTCGCCGCGGCGACCGACCCTGCTCCCGTGTCCAGACCTACGTCGGACTGCACGTGATCCATCTCCATACGTAGATGCATTTCATGTATGGAGATGGACATTAGGTCGGCGATCATCGGGCGTCAATGGTCGTGCGGTGCCGACTACGATGCGGCTCATGACGCAGACGGCGGGCGGGGCAGGCGGCGTGCGTGAGGTGAAGTCCGCTGCGCGCACGGTCGAACTGCTCGAACTGCTCGCCGCACGCGGCGACCGCCCTGCACGTCTGCAGGAGCTGGCGGACGAGCTCGAAGTGCCGCGCAGCTCGATGTACGCGCTGCTGCAGACCTTGATCTCCCGCGGCTGGGTCCGCACCGATCTCACCGGCTCCCTGTACGGCATCGGCATCCACGCCCTGCTCGCCGGAACCAGCTACCTCGACTCCGACCCCCGCGTCCGCCTGGTGCGCCCCTACCTCGACGAGGCGTCCCAAGCACTCGGCGAGACCCTGCACATGGGCCGACTGGACGGCCGGGACGTGGCCTACCTGGCAACCCGGGAATCACACGAGTACCTGCGGACGATCACCCGGGTCGGTCGCCGGTTGCCCGCCCACGTCGGGGCGTTGGGCAAGGCCCTGCTCGCCGAGCGCCCGGAGGCAGAACTGCCACCCGAGGAACCCCTCAAGGCCCTCACCCCCCACACGCACACCACCCACGCCTCGCTGGCGGCCGACCTCGCCGCGACACGCACCCGCGGCTACTCGATCGACCGGGAAGAGGGCGTTCTCGGAATCGTCGGCTTCGGCTTCGCCCTCCGCTACGACCGGCCGGCCCAGGACGCCATCAGCTGCTCAGTACCCGTAGCCCGCCTGACACCCGAACGCGAAGACCGGATCGTGACCGTCATACGGGAAGCCAGGTCGAGGATCGAGGCGGCCGCCCCGGCGGCGGGCGGCGCGACGTACTGGCGCTGAGCCGCGACCCCGCCGGGACGGCGTGCCGCGTGGACCGGGGGCTCTCCACCGGGAGCTTTGATGGGGGCTGGTTCGAACGGGGCCGGACGGGGGCGAATGAGACCGAAACTGAGACCACCGGAACGCCGCAGCCGGATCTGCTCAGCCGCCACTGCTGCTCCGTGACCGGCGCCGCTTCAGCGCGGCGCGTCCCGGCTTGGCCGCCATCCGGGCCGTTCAGCAGCTGTCGCTGACCTCCTGGGTCATTTGTCCAGGACGCGGATCGCCATCACGGTTCCGTCGGCGCGGACGGACACGGCGTTCCATTGCCCTGATGCGCTGTGGTCCGGCCACTGCCCACGTAGCGCGTGTACTTCGCGACGGTATTCGTTGACGCGGCCGTGGTGGAGGTGCATATACAGGCTCCTCTTGAGTCCGGAGAATGCCTCTACACGGGTGCCGTTGAGTCGGTAGATGTGGTCTGTGCCGACGAAGTCGATGTCGTGGATGCGGTGCTCCGCATCTCGCAGTTTGGCCGGGTCTGTGCGGTCGCCGTACAGGAAGTGGCGTTGCCCTTGTTCCTTGGTCAGGTACTGGGCGGTGGGTTTGCCGCCTCCGGTGAAGGCTGTGAGTGCGGCTGCTTCCGTTCGTGCCAGCACGACGCTGAACCATGCGTAGGAGTCGGGCAGCACCTGAAACCCGGGGATGGTCGTCTCGCCGCGGTCTGTGGGGCGCATGACGTCGGCCATGAGGTTGCCCTGCTTCAGGACGAAGTCCAGGTCGGCTCCTGACGTTTTTCCGGGTGTCCGGAGAATGGTCGTGCCTGGCGCCTCGAGAGCGTGCAGAGTGAGGCTCTCCGTGGCGGAGATCTCGGTGCCTATGAGCAGGTAAGGGATGGTGCCGTAGGCTCCGACGTGCACCGACTCCACGTGGGCACTGGCCGTGCTGAGCTGCTTATGCACCTGATGGGCCCTGCTGTGCGTGCCCTTCGAGGCGAGGAGAATGACCTTCGACGGCTGCCCTGATTGCCAGGCTTCGACGAAGAAGTGCGGCCTTCGCTGCAGTGGCTCAGGGCGAGGGCCGGCACCGGAACTGCTCAGGGACCAGCCGGCTTTCAAGGCGATGTCTGCCGGGATGACGGAGACCGAGTGGTCGGGGTACCGGGACCTGACGATGTTCTCGGCCAGCAGTGAGGCGAAGCCGGTGCCGATTTCTCCGGACTGGGTGGCCTTGTAGAAGCGCAGGAGCTCGCGCCCCTCGGTAGACAGCTGCAGGTAGCGGCCTCGGTTGGCTTCCAGGGCCTGGTTGTAGCGGAGGCTGCCCCAGTGCTCAGCGAGTCCTCGCCCCGCGCCCTGGCGGGCCGAAGCGACGCCGAGGCCAATGGCGTGGATGACCTGCCAGGGCGTGAGTGCCAGTGATCGCGGCGCTCTCCCGACGGCTCGGTAGTCGGTGCGTCGGCGCAGTGGACCCCGCCCGTCCTCCACTCGTTTCTCGTCCTCTTCTGCCGCAGCCTTGGTGACCTGGGCAGCAAGTTCGATGGACGAGCGGACCTGCACGTGGGAGGTGGTGCTGAGCTCGTGGAGGATCTCGGTAACGGCTTTGGATTCGCCCTCGTTCACCAGCAGCCCTTCCGTCGACGTCGTGTGGCGTGAGCCGGAGGACGGTAGAACGGGGCGGGGGAGCGCAGGCAAGTACGCAATAGAGGGCGCAGGCCGTGATTCGGCCAGATCCGACGGACCTGCCGGCGGGGACCGCTACCCGTGGCGCAACCGGGCCGGCCTCGGTCACGCAGATTTGCTTATGGCCGACTCGTCGGACGCCGCCTGCTGTAGCAAGGTGGCGACGTTCTTCATGCGCGGCTTCTTGCCAAAGAAGTTGCGGTACTTCTCGACGGTCCCGATCTCCTTGATGACCTTCTCTACCCAGGCGTCGGTGTACAGATAGGTTTTCACCGGCTCGTCGTAGATGCAGTACCGAGCATCGGTCAGGCACGGATCAGTCGCGTCCTTGGCGGGCCGGACGTTGAACCGCCTCCACATTTCGGTGTGCTCACCGTAGGCACTGAAGTAGAAGGGCAACCTCGCCTCAACGCGCTCCGCCACGGTGGTCGCACGGAGCTTCGCTTTGTTCGTCACCTCGATGTGCTTCATCTTGGTCACGACGGTGCCCGTGCGCCCAGCCTCCATCATGACCTCGCGCTCCTCGTCCGTCAGATCGTTGTAGTTGACGAACTCGACCGCGAGATCCGCGTCGGTCTTGTTGCCGACGATGGGCACCAGCCGCACCCGGTAGTCGTAGCGCAGATCATCCTTCACGGCCTGGTCCATGCCCGCCTCGAACCGCGTCACCAAGTCACGCGTCCCCTTGGGGAGCTTGGCCGCCGCCTCGCGCTGCTGAGCCTGACCTTCCGTCGTCAACGACTGGAGTGTGATCGGGAAGCGGAGCAGGTGAGCAAGGCTGTAGTCCAGACCGAAATGCGCTACCCGCTCCTGCTCGTAATTCATGACGAGCGCCTGGGCCTTGCCGCCGGTCACGATCTTGAGGTTGTGCTCGTACCGGTGCTCCACCTTGTTGCGGAGGGCCACGAAGAGTTCTGCGTTCCGGCGCACGGCGGCGTCAGTGCTGTCGGGGTAGCGCTTCTTGAGGCACTGCTCCAAGTCCCAAGCACTCGGCTCACCGTCGATCATCTTGTACTGACCGGTCTGCCGGTCCTTGTAGTTGAAGTCGACGCCGTCCTTCTTGAACTCGGCGTGCAAGAGGTAGAGCCACGCCTTGTGCATGTGCGTGAGGAAGTCGCTGAAGTTGCCCGTGGAGCAGTTCCACTCGTCCACTGCCTTGAGGGCGTGCCGCTCCGACTCGTTGAGCATGTGTCGCCAACGTGGGTAAGCCATTCGCGTGTCCTTCGTTCAATAGAAGGATCACACCTACGTGATCGGGCAGGCAAGCTAAATGGCGAACGTAGCGGGGCCACGGTGCAGCTCCTCTGCCTGCGCGTGCAGAGACAGTGGAGGCCCCGACTCAGGTGACGGCATTGCCTGTCGTTGAGCCCTGGAACCAAGAGGCCGTCGCGCGTAGTCCTTCCTGTATCGGTACGGGCGTCACGTTCGGGAAAACCGCTCGTAGTCGGGTGCTGTCGGCCTGCGAATGGGGGACATCGCTGGTGCGGCTGGCTGTGTGCTTTCTGCGAGCGCCGCGCCCTGTTGCGGCTTCGAGCTCCGTGATCAGGTCCAGTAGGGACATGCAGGTCCCGAAGGCCAGATTCACCGGGTGGGGTTCCACGATCCGGCGCAGGAGGGCCTCGGTAAGGACGTGGCAGACAGTGCCGACGTAGGTGAAGTCGCGTGTCTGTGTGCCGTCGCCGAACACGATCACGGGTCGGCCGGCGAGTACGGCGTCGATCCACTTCGGGATGACCGCGGCGTGGGCGTGGTCGGCGCGCTGGCCGGGCCCGTAGACGTTGAAAAAGCGGAAGGGCAGCACCGGTAGGCCGAAGCTGTGGTGGTATGCGCTCAGGTACGCCTCCGTGGCGAGCTTCGTGACCGCGTACGGGCTCATCGGGGCGGGAGTGAGGCCCTCGTGCTTCGGCAAATGCGGGTTCGCGCCGTAGACCGAGGATGACGAGGCGGCGATCACGTGCAGGTCGCCGGCGCGGCGCGCGGTATCGAGGACCTGGAGGGTGCCGGTTGCGTTGGCGTGATGGCTGGCCATCGGGTCTCGCAGCGAGCGCGGCACGGAGGGCAGGGCGGCCAGGTGGACCACGGCGTCGGCGCCGCGAAAGACCTGGTCCAAGAGGGCCGTATCCTGGATGTCACCTTCGAAGAATTCGACGCCGAGGTGGGCGATGTTCGCTTTGTGGCCGGTGGAGAGGTTGTCGATCACTCGAATTTCGGTGACCTGATGGTGGGCGGCCAGGGCTCCGGCCAGGTTGCTGCCGATGAAGCCGGCGCCGCCGGTGATCACGATCTTCACGGTGTTTCCCTTCAGAGAGAGTCGACGTGTGCGCCGACGAGCCGGCGGCGGCAGTCGAGGATGTACGGGGCGTGCACGCTGATCAGGGGATAGTCGAAGGCGTCGTGGTCGGCGAGGAGGACGACGGCGTCGGCTGCCGCGAGACGGTCCGGGGTCACGTCGACGTGCCGAAGGTCTGCCAGGCCGGCGAGGACGGGATGGGCCTCATCCATGACATGCGGGTCGGCGGCCTCGATCTCGGCGCCCATGCCGGCGAGCAGTTCGGCGATGCGCGTCGCACACGTTTCGCGGGTGTCTCCGGTATTGGCCTTGTACGCCAGGCCGAGCAACAGCACCCGCGAGCCGTTGAGCGGCTTCCCGCGCTCGTTGAGGCCGGCCATGAGGCGCTGGACCACGTAGTCGGGCATGTGGTCGTTGACGTCGTTCGCCAGTTCAACGAAGCGAAAGTTCCTTCCCAGGGCACGCTCGACTCGCCATGACAGGTAGGAGGGGTCGACGGGCAGGCAGTGGCCTCCGACGCCCGGCCCCGGGGTGAAGGGCATGAACCCGAACGGTTTGGTGGAGGCCGCGTCGATGGCCGCCCAGATGTCGATGCCGAGGTCGTGGGCGAAGATTGCCAGCTCGTTGGCGAGCGCGATGTTCACGTGCCGGAAGGTGTTCTCCAGCAGTTTGGTCAGCTCCGCCTCCTTGCAGCTGGCCACCGGGACGACCGTGTCGACGAGCGAGGCGTAGAAACCGCGGACCGCTTCAGCGGAGGACGGGTCCGTGCCGGAGACGACCTTGGGGGTGTTCTCCAGCTTCCAGGTGGGGTTTCCGGGGTCGATGCGCTCGGGGCTGTAGCCGAGGCGGAAGTCGCGGCCGGCGGTCATTCCGGAGGCGCGTTCGAGGAGCGGACCGAAGACCTCCTCCGTGGTCCCCGGATAGGTGGTGGACTCCAGGATGACGGTTGCCCCGCCCGTGAGGTGGGGGCCGAGGGTCCGGGCCGCATCCTCGACGTGCGACAGGTCCGGCACGCCGTCGCACAGCGGCGTCGGGACGGTGACTACCGCCACGTCGAATCCCGCACAGTCGGATGGATCGATGGTCGGTCTGTAGGCCCCGGCGGCGAGGAGCGGCGCCAGCCGCGAAGACGTGATGTCTTCGACGTACGAATCTCCGAGCATGAGCCGCTTGATCCGCCGGGCATCCACATCGAAACCGATGACCTGATGACCGACCTCTGCGGCTCTTACTGCCAGCGGGAGCCCGACGTAACCCTGTCCCACCACGACGACGCGGAAGGGGAGGGTCTCATTGAGCTTGGTCATGGTGTCCACCTCGTTGGATTCGGAAGAGAGCGGCACATGCGGCGCGCGGATCCGCAGCGGGACGGTGGTCCTAAGATGGGAACGGCCTCGGCCGTACGGGACTCGCTTGGCCGCCTGTCCCGGACGGCCGAGCGTCTTTCGCGCGCGGCCCGTGCAGGCAGGAAACCCGCGAGCTGGTCGGAGCCTCGGTTCGATACGATGAGTACGGCTTGTAGACCCGTTTTCGTCACCATGTGTGATGCCGGAACGCGATTTGAGTGATCGCGCCGCATCGGCTGCAGCCTCCCGACTTGGGCCCGTCGTGGCACCGTCACCGACGCCGTACGCACGAAATGGAGCATCCGAGGATGGCTCGACACCTGGTAACCAGCGCGCTTCCCTACATCAACGGGATCAAGCACCTGGGCAACATGGTCGGGTCGATGCTTCCGGCGGATGTGTACTCCCGGTACCTCCGCCAGCGTGGTCACGATGTCCTGTACATCTGCGCCACTGACGAGCACGGAACGCCGGCCGAGCTGGCTGCCAAGGAGCGGGGGCTTCCCATTGCCGAGTTCTGCGCGCAGGCCCATGACGCGCAGAAGGCCGTGTACGACGGGTTCGAGCTGGCCTTCGACTACTTCGGGCGCAGCTCCTCGCAGCAGAACGTCGAGATCACGCAGCACTTCGCGCGCAGGCTGAACGAGAACGGCTTCATCGAGCAGCGCTCGATCCGCCAGGTGTACTCGCCCGTCGACGGCCGCTTCCTGCCCGATCGGTACGTCGAGGGCACATGCCCTCACTGCGGCTACGACAAGGCCCGCGGCGACCAGTGCGAGAACTGCACCCGTGTCCTCGACCCGACCGACCTGATCAACCCGCGCTCGGCGATCAGCGGCTCCACGGACCTGGAGGTCCGCGAGACCAAGCACCTCTTCCTGCTGCAGTCGAAGCTCCAGCACGAAGTCGAGGAGTGGATCACCAACGTCAGCGCCGAGTGGCCGCACCTCTCCACGTCCATCGCACGCAAATGGCTGACCGAGGGCCTGAACGACCGCGCCATCACCCGTGACCTCGACTGGGGCGTCCCCGTCCCGGCCGACACGTGGCCGGAACTCGCGGCCGAGGGCAAGGTCTTCTACGTCTGGTTCGACGCCCCGATCGAATACATCGGTGCGACGAAGGAGTGGGCGGACGCCGCGTCGGACGGTGAGACCCGCGACTGGAAGTCCTGGTGGTACGAGGCCGACGACAGCGTCCACTACACCCAGTTCATGGCCAAGGACAACGTCCCCTTCCACACGGTGATGTTCCCGGCCACCGAGCTGGGCTTGCGCGAGCCGTGGAAGAAGGTCGACGTCGTCAAGGGCTTCAACTGGCTGACGTTCTACGGCGGCAAGTTCTCCACCTCCCAGAAGCGCGGCATCTTCACGGACGTGGCACTGGAGCTCCTGCCCGGTGACTACTGGCGCTACTTCCTTATGGCCAACGCGCCCGAGTCCGACGACTCGTCGTTCACCTGGGAACACTTCGCCGCCACGGTCAACAAGGACCTGGCCGACACCCTCGGCAACTTCGTCAACCGCGTGCTGTCCTTCTCCCGCAAGCGCTTCGGCGACAACGTGCCGGCCGGCCGCGCCGCCGGCGAGGCGGAGGCGAAGCTGGGCGAGGAGGTCGCGCGCCTGCTGGCCGAGCACGAGGAACAGATGGAGGCGCTCCAGTTCCGGAAGGCCGCAGCCGCTCTGCGAGCCCTGTGGTCTGCGGGCAACTCCTACTTGGAGGAGAAGGCCCCCTGGCTGGAGATCAAAACCGACGAGGATGGCGCGGCGCTGACCCTGCGTACCGCGATGAACCTGATCCACCTGTACGCGGTCGTCTCGGGGCCGTTCATTCCGGCCTCGGCCGCCGCCATGCGTGCGGCCTTCGCTCTGGAGGACGACACGGCAACCTGGGTGAGCGCCGAGGAAGCCAAGGCGCTGGACACTGTCCCGGCCGGTACCGCGTTCACCGTGCCGCCCGTGCTCTTCACGAAGATCACGGAGGACGATCTGGAGTCCTACCGCGAGCGCTTCGGCGGTGCCCCGGAAGCCTGAGCCGGGCTCCCGCTCCCGTTCCGTGCCGGCCTTCATCGGTCGGTACGGCCATCGAGCAGGTCAGCCAAGTCTGCGGGCGAGGCGTTCATCAGCCGGATTTGCGGACCGGTGACGCCAACTTCCACCCATGTAACGCGCGCTGAACCGTGCACGTGCTGGAGGTACTGGTCGAACCCGTTCCCGGTCAACCACAGCAGCAGGCAGGCGATGCCTCCGCCGTGCCCGACGAGGACAGTCGTCTGTTCGGGCCCGGTGGAGATCTCCTCCCAGAGGTCCACATAACGGGCCTGGACGTCCTCCGACGACTCGCCGCCGGGCGTGCGAAAACGTTGGATCGGGACACCGTGGCGTGCGGCCTCGGCGGCGGCAAGCTCCCTGGGCCGGCCCCCGAGGTAGCCACTGTCCTTGGCAGCGAGACGCTCATCGACCCGGATCTCGGTCGGCCTGAGCGTGGCGGTGAGCAGGTCGGCTGACTCGCGGCATCGGGACATCGGGCTGACGAGCATCCGGTCCACGGTGACACCTGCGGAGACCAGACGCTTGCCGACGCCGCGAATGTCGGTGCGCCCGCGTTCGCTGAGTCTGCCGCCGACCGCCCGCCCCTGGTGGATGCCGCGGAGGTTCTCCTCCGTCTCACCGTGCTTGATCAGGTAGATGTGCTTCGCACGCATGGCGTTGTGTCCCTTCCTCGGGTCAGTCCCAGTCGCGGACGTCGACATGTGCGGAGACCGCGGCCACGATCTGGTCGTGCTCGGCTCGGCTCATGGCGGGGAAGCGGTCGTAGTGCCACTCGATGTAGAGGACGGAGACGAGGTCGATCGTCTCGTCGGCGAGCAGCTTGCTGAGCACTGGATACTCGGCGCCCTCGATGTCCATCTTCACGACGACGTGGTCGTCCGGGGCGACGGTCCGGCGGAGCCAGGCGCTGAAGTCCGTCGCGAGGACGCGAACGGGAGAGCTGTAGTCGATCTGCTGGTCGTACACGGGGGGTACCCGCTTGCCGGCCATCACGGTGGAGCTTTCGTGGTGGCCGAGGAAGAGGTCGATCGTCCCGTCGTGGGTCCACACCGCGCTATGGGAGACCTCGACCTGGCCGGGGTGGCGGGCGCGCTCGATGTTCTCGCGAATGGAGGGGAGCAGGCTCTCGTTGGGCTCGAACGCGTAGAAGTCGTGGTCCGGGAGCTCGTGCATGAACTGCTTCAGCACGTTTCCGAGGTTGGTGCCGCAGTCGACGAAGATCTTGCGCATGACGTGTTCTCCTGGTCGGTCGTCGAAAAGGGGAGGTCGATCTCCTGCACTACGCGATCGGCGAGCAGGAGGAAGTCGCCCGTCTCGGGGCGATAGCAGCGTTCCTCGTAGCGGATGGTGATGCGGCGGACGGGTTCCTCGCCGCGATAGGCGGGCAGGTCGCCCCATCGGTAGAGCTGGCCGCCGGGCGCTTTGAGGCGGCGCAGGGAGCGGGGCAAGGGGCTCTTTCGTGCGCCGGCGTTGAGGCGCGTGAACATCGAGGTCAGGAAGGCGATGTGCTCGGACGACAGCTTCTCGTCCTTCTGCGATCGGCCGTATGACCGTTTGAGGGCGTGCAGTTGATCTCGGTCTCCGGCCGCCTGGACGAGCAGGTCCCGAAGTCGCCGGTCCCAGACGATCCCGAGGTGGCCGTGGAGGATGGGCTCGTCCGTCAGGAAGTAGCCCAGGACGCGGCCGAACTCGCGCTCGTAGGGACACATGAAGCCGTTGTAGAGACCGAGCGTCCTGCCGCTTACCGTCTCCACCTGCCAGTGGATCCGAGCGGTGAAGGGCGAGTCCCACCAGCCCAGGTGCCAGGGCTGCCACAGCAGGTCGGCGGCGCCGAGCAGGATCACGACGAGCGCGATCAGGGCGGTGGGCCAGCCGAAGGCCGCTTGGTACTCCGTGCCGGGGAGTAGTTCGACGGCGATCGCAAGGGCGATGTTGGTGCTGATGTTCTCCCAGAAGAGGATGCCGGACGCGAGCGCGACGGCGACGTTGAAGATCGCGGTCGCGGCCAGAGCTGCGAACAGCAGTCGGTGGTCGAGGAATGCGATGAGCCCAGCAGCCTCGACGGCCACGGTGAGGAGGTTGAGGGGCCGGTCGACGAGGCGGGCTCGGTGCAGCAGGCGGGACATGGTGTCGGCGGGGAGGAAGCGTGCCCAGCCCCACGAATAGGCTGATGCGATGAGGTAGTGCGTGCAGTTGAGCCAGGCCCATGACCAGGGCCGAGGCCCCAGTCGGGCCTTACTCCAGGCCGGCTTGACGTAGTGGGAGAGCGAGACGCAGCCGAGTATCACTACGAGCCCTGTCGCGGGCTCAGGAGCGCTGAGGACCGTCGCCACGACGAACCATGTGAGGTACGCCTTGAGGAGCCGCAGCGGCATCATCGCGTGGTGTTTCCAACCGTGCAATCGGCCGCAGTAGACAGCGATCCACGGCAAGAGGGCCGGTGTCCAGACGCAGGAAGCCAGTCCGAGAAGCAACAGCATCGCTTTGGCGCGGCGCTGTGGGGCGATGGCCTGGGTCACGTCGTAGTCGCTTGTGGTGCCCTGCCAGGTGAGCAGAGCGATCACGAACACAACGAACCAGCGAAAGGGACCGGGGTCGGGCACGGGGAGGAAGGTCGGCAGCGCGGAGGGAATGGCAGCCCCGAGTGTCGCTCGCGCAACCGTCGGCCGAAAGGAGAGCGCACGCACTGCCGGAGAGACGACGAAGCGGTAGCAGATCGCGATCGTCGTCACGACCGAGGCGGTGGTCAGGTATGCGGGAAGTGCAGCACACAGTTCCATGGCCGTCTACCGGGCCGGCGAGTAGGGGAGTCGGCCAACAGCCGCGGGCGTGGTCTCCAGGTAGGAGGCGATTCGCTTTCGGGGGTCTTGGCTGAGGTGCTGGCCCCGATGCCGTTCGACGTTGGCGCGGATCTCCTGGGTGCGGTTGAGGAAGTCGAGTACTGCTCCGGGATCGATCCGTGGGGCGGTGGTGCCGAGTTCTGCCTCGTGGACCACCTTGGCGCACCAGTGCTGGTCGTACGTCGGCAAGGGCACCAGGTGGGCCGGTTTTCCGAGGACGAGCGCTTCGCTGATGAGGTTGAAGCCGGCGTTCGAGAAGACGGCCTCGGAGCGTGCCAGGTCGGAGATGAACGCCTGGCGGTCGAAGGGGCGTATCTCGATCTTGTCGTCAGCGTACGGGCGAAGGGATTCGATCTCGTCGGCGTGTGCGTAGATCCGCAGGGTCCGGTCGGGGATGTACTGACGGAAGACGTCGGCGAGGGTGCGGACGGACTCTTCAGGGCCGTGGTTGAAGTACCGCGAGAAGTAGGCCGTGGACACCGGCTCGGTTGTGACCCGGGCGGAGCGCACGAAGTCCGGGACGACGGGGGCGATGAACTCCAGCCTCTGATCATCGGCCGTCAGAGGCACGTAGGAGCAGATGAAGGACCGGTCGGCGCGAGGTGCGAAGTAGCGCAGACGCTGC
Organism: Streptomyces sp. NRRL F-5126; assembly: GCF_000721265.1. Taxonomy (GTDB): domain Bacteria; phylum Actinomycetota; class Actinomycetes; order Streptomycetales; family Streptomycetaceae; genus Streptomyces. The sequence continues at coordinate 370,186 of NZ_JOFZ01000008.1, forward strand.
TCGTCGGCGGTGCGGGCGTACCGGCCGACCGGCGGTAGGTCGAGGTGCCGGTATTTGCTCTGCTGGTCGACCGAGATGAGGGGCCTACCGAAGTGGTATGCCAGGCGGGGCGTGTTGGGCTCGTAGTCCGTGATGAATACGTCCGGGATGCCGGTCGCTCGGATCATCCGGCGCAAGTGCAGATGCCGGCTGATGCCGGCCGGAGTCTGCCGGATGTTGGTGCGTAAGGCATCGACCGCGTGGATGTGGTCGTCTCGGGCAAGGAGCGTCGGCATCCAACCGTTCCAAGCGGGGAAGCCGAGGTTGCGGAAGTACTCCACTCGCGTGCTCCCGTTGGTGACGATCCGCACCTGGTGCCCGCGATCGCGCAGGTACTCGGCGATCACGCTCTGCCTGACGGAATGCCCCATGCCGATGCCGTTGACGCCGATGATCACGTTGAGCGGCCTTGTGAGTGTGGACACGACGATCCCTTAGTCAGGCGAGTCTGGTGATGACGTTGTGGGTGATGGCCGCGACCTGGGGGTCGGTGGCGAGTAGGCGGGCCCAGTCCGTGGTGGCGGCGGTGAAGACGGTGCCGGTCGCCGTGTAGAGCCCGAGGGTGGCCGCGCGGGGGCTGGGCAACGGCTCCCTGGCTGCGAAGATCCAGTCGGAGGGCAGCGGGGCGATGCCGAGGATCTCGAAGTTCTTGGGCGTTCCGTCCTGGCCGGTGGGTCGCGGGCGTCTCTGCCCGTCGACCTCGTACGCGGCGCCGTCGCATTCGTAGCCGACGAGCGCGCTGTCGTGGCCGAACGTGTCACCGGTCTTGAGGCCCGTTCCGGAGAACACCCAGTGGTCAGCGTCGGTGACGGAGAATCCGAGGGGCGTGCGCGAGCCTTCCCAGTGACCGCCGCCGTTCCGGTAGCTCACGCCCAGGAGGGTGTTCTCGGGCTCCGACTCCCACCAGTGGTCAGGGCAGTCGTACGAGCTGTCCGGATCCGTTTCGGCAGGGGCATTGGGAGGGAACTTCTCGCACTCCAGGGTCGACCGATTCTCGTCGAGGCTCACTCGCCACCAGCAGCTGTTGGCACCGAAGTTGGCGATGTTGCCGCCTGTGTCGCGGAACGCCGTGACGTTGCGGCGGGACTGGGCGGTCCAGTACTCGTCGTGCCCGGCGGAGATTAGGAGGCGGTATCCGTCGCGAAGGAGCTCGCCTTCGTCGAGGTCGAGGTCGGTGCAGAAGTCGCCCTGGACTCCGTTCTCCTCCATCCACGAGATGAAGGGGGCATCCCAGTGTGCAAACGTCTGGCGAGGCGACGTGGTGTCGTACGGATCGGGCAGGCCCTTGACGGGGCCACCGACACCGCCTCCGGGCCGGCGCAGTGTCACCCGGGAGGCGCTGTAGAGGCTTCCGCCACCCGCTGTGTTGTATGCGTGGTAGGTGGAAACCGGGACTTTGTAGAGGACCTTGTGGCCCGAGGGAACGGAGGGCGTGACGACCAGAAGGAATCGGGCCTCGCGGGCGTCCATGGCAGGCCGGCTCGGGCAGGCCCCCGTGCTGAGGACCCCGATGTAGACGCCGGACCGCCAGCGTCGCGGTACGAGGAAGTCGTAGGCCGGCCACTGCCAGTCCTGATCGTGCCGTCCGGGCACCGCGTCCTGTCCGGTCCACTCGACGTGCCCCGTGTGTTTGGGCGTCGAGCCCCAGCGGTAGAAGTCGAGCCGGAAGCGGTCCGCGGAGGTGGCGATGTGAAGTCGGATGCTGCGGCCTGCGCGGACCGAGGGAGATGCCGGGTATCCGCTGATGCCGGTCATGAGCGGGCCTGCGGTCGCGCTACTCCGATGTAGTGGTAGCGATCGACCTGCTCGACGTGTGACTCCCAGCTCAGGGCGTTCAGCCGCTTCGTGAGTCCATGGGCGTCATAGAGCACCTTGACGGTCAGGTACTGACTCCCGTCGGAGAGCCTCCGGCGCACCGTCGGAACCGCGCGTCCCTCTTCCGTCTCCTCGATCTCCGCCTTCGCGCGGGAGTCGTCGAGGAAGACCACGCAGCCACCGGGCTTCAAAGCCTTCCGCAGGGCCTCCCAGAAGCGTTCCAGGTACCTGGGCGGTACATGGCTGAGCCAGAAGGCGAAGAACACGGTGTCGTACCGGCGATCAGGGACCTGGCTGAAGATGTCCGCCTCGATGAAGCGAGTGGTCGAACCCTCCAGGCGGCGTCGCGCGATGGCCAGCATCTCGGGCGCGGCATCTACCGCGGTCAGGCTGCGGGCGCGCCCGGAGAGAAGGTGAGTCCACTGGCCTGTGCCGCACGCCAGCTCCAGGACGTCTCCGCTGATGGGCAGCCGATCGAGCACGTGCGAGAGCTGGGGCATCCCCATACGATCCGCGTAAGCGGTGTCGTACTCATCAGCCCTTGCGCGGTAGTAGGCGATCTGCCGCTTGGACCATTCAGCTGATGCGCCGTGCTGCTCTCCGATGTCGAGCATCCTCAGCTCCTTCGTGAACCAGTAGCGTTCGGCCGCCAGTTGAGAACTCGGCGGGCTGACAAGGTCCATGACACCGTGACGTGGGTCATCCGTGTATCACGGCGGGCTACTGAGGCCGTTCATCGGCGAGCGCGCCCACTTTTCAACATCTGCTTACACATGGCTTCGCACGGGGCACACTTACAGTCCCGATCATGTCGACCGATGGGCAGGCGGTAACTGACGTGTCAAGGAGCCGTGCGGGATGGCGCCCGGACAAGCTCCGTGAGGTCCGCGAGGCACACGGATTAACCCTTGAGCGTGCCGGCGAGCGTTTGCGCGAAGTGGCCGCACGGGCCGTTGTCACGGTGCCCGCAGCCAACTTCCAGACCCTGTGGCAGCACGAGCAGGGTGAGGTCTACCCGGGTCCGCACTACCGGCGCGCGTACTGCCTCCTGTACCGCGGCACCGAGCCCGAGCTCGGATTTCGCCACCCTCTGCCCGACGAGGTCACGCACCTGGACCTCACGCCGTCGGACGAGTCCCGCAACGGGGCCCATGTTCTGGCCGTCGAGCGGGCGCTCTCCCAGATCACACCAGGAACGGATGCCTGTGGTGGCGATCTCGACGTGCAGCAGCGGATCATCGACGCGTGGAAACGTCGGCACACGGGAGGAGATCCTCATCGCCCGTCGCTGCTCATCGTCGGCGGCTTCGCAGGCAGCGGGAAGTCGGAGTTCTCCCGATTCATCTCCCAGCTCACGGGATGGCCCGTCCTCGACAAGGACCCCATCACGCGTCCCCTGGTCGAGCGACTCCTGGTGGAGATGGGCAGCGAGCCCAACGACCGGCACTCCGAGCTCTACCGCGGGCAGGTGCGGCCCCTCGAGTACCAGTGCCTGCTTGAGAGCGCCTACGCCAACATCGACTGCTCCATCAGCACGGTGCTGACAGCGCCGTTCATCTCGGAAGTGATGGATGCCCGCTGGATCCAGCGGCTGACCAACAGGTGCGAAGCACGAGGCGTCAGCGTCTCCATAGTCTGGATCAAGTGCGATGTGGAAACGATGCGCGAGTACATCAGCTTCCGGTCCGCCGCCCGTGACAGCTGGAAGCTTCAGCACTGGGATGAGTACGTCAAAACCGTCGACGTCGAACTGTGCCCTGTCGTCGACCACATGGTGGTGGACAACAGCCTCGGCGCGGCGATATCCCTTACCGATCAGGTACGACAGGTGTTGGGAACCGTGTTCTGATGAACCAGGGAATCCTGCTGTACGGGCCGCCTGCCGCCGGCAAGGACACTCTGACGGTGGCTCTTGCCGAACTCGACTCGCGCTATGTCCTCTTCAGCCGACTCAAAATCGGCAGCGGCAAGTCTGCGGGTTACCGGATGGGAACCTCGGATCAGCTGGCGGAGCTGGAAGGGTGCGGCGACCTCATCTACCGCAACGACCGATATGGAAACACATACGTGGTCGACCGCCCCGGTCTCGCGCTGGCCATGGGGGGTGGGTGCGTCCCCATTCTCCATCTTGGCCAGGTTGCGGGCGTAGAGGCGGTGGCCACCAAATACCCCGCTGCCTGGTCGACAGTGCTGCTGTGGTGCTCCCGAGAGGCCACAGCCGCCCGCTCGAAGAGCCGGGGCGATCGCGATACAGAGGCCCGGATCGCGGCATGGGACGCAACGGAGCAGGACCTCGCCACCAACGACCGCTCTGCCTGGGATCTCCGTGTGGACACCGAAGCCTCCTCGCCTGGAGAGGCGGCAGTCCTCATTGATCAACTGGTGCGCGAGTCCGTGTGACGAGCTTCCGCTGAACTCAGCAGTTCGAGAGCACGGGAGACGGTGACGGACCTGTCGTGGACCTCGTCCCAGCGGTGAAGGGCAGCGGCGATCTGTCGCATGAAGTCGTCCGGCAGGCCCGACTCGGCGAGCAGGTCCGCGACGTCTGCCAGCTCGGGCGCCCACCGCCAGGCCCGAGCCGCAGTCTTGGGAATGTAGTCCGTCTCCGTCAGATAGCTACCGGAGCGCTTGGAAGCGATCTGCACGAGCTCGTCCGCGACGCCGTTCGCGTCGGCTAGCCCGTATGCCACGGCGGCCAGGACACGGGACGCCTTCTGATAGCTGGAGTAGGCGAGCTTCAGCGCGGACGCCTGCCCGATCTCGGTTCCCAGAGGACGTGTTCGCACATCCGTTCCCTCGAAGAGATCGGCTACGAGCGTGACGTGCCGCGGGGGGCCTGAAAGGTAAAGCATCGGCTGCTTTCCCCCTACCGGAGGGGAACCGACAACAGAACCGTCGACAACGGCTGCATCAGGCAGGCGGGCGGCGACAGCTCGGACCCTCTGCGGAGTAATTGCGTTCGCCTCGACATAGGTCCCGTCCCGGAATCCGTGCTCGGCCACCTCTGCTGCGACCTCCTCGGCAGCTGCCGGCGGGCACAACGAGATGAGCAGGTTGGCTCTCTGAAGGAGCTGCCCGAGATCGTCAACTGCCTCCATGCCCGCGTGTTCCGCACGTAGCCGGGAGGCGTCACCGCGGCCGACCGGACACCAGAGGACGGTCATGCCTTGGGCTCGGAGCTGTGCTGCGATAGCCGCGCCCATGCTGCCCGGATGCAGTAGCCCCACCGCGGCGATGCCGGACTTCACGCAGTCACGCTCCTTGAACAGTTATCGGCCTGCGGCAGCGCAATGGCGGCTGCCGCGTCGGGTACGCAATGATCGGGTGCGGCGAGCCGAGCCGAGCAGGCAGGCTCTCCCGCGGCGACTGTACGGCTACGTATGCGTGCCGGACGAGGGCGTCACGCTGCCGTGGGAGTGCGCTGCGCCGAGGAGGCCAGGGCGTTGCTCCCGCCAAGCGGACCGAACCTGGAGGGAGAACCTTGCCGGAGATTACGGAGAAGCAGCCGGGCGTAGCTGCGGCCGTCATCGTGCACACGGGACGTGTGCTGATGGTGCGTCGTCGTGTCAGGGAGGGCTCGCTCTCCTGGCAGTTCCCGGCCGGCAAGGTCGAGCCTGGTGAGACTCGCGATGTGGCCGCCGTGCGTGAGGCGCGGGAGGAGACCGGTCTGGCCGTGGCGGCTGTGGAGCGACTCGGTGAGCGGGTCCACCCAGAGACGGGTCGGCGAATGTCGTACTTCGCCTGCGAGGTACTCGGCGGCACTGCCTGTATCGCCGCCCCCGAGGAAGTGGCCGATCTTGCGTGGCTGACGCATGACGAGATCTCGCACTACGTGCCCCACGGGCTGTTCGAGCCTGTGCAGGCGTACCTCGACGCGGTCCTCTCCTGTTGAAAGGCAGCGCCCGCGGAGGGCAGCCTCAGGCTCGCTGTCGACCGGGTGCACGACTGCGGACACAGGCCGAGTCGGTCAAGCTCAATGGTCGTCCTGTCCGCGGTGCGACCCACAACAGGCCGTCGGCCTGCGTCAGCCCTTCGTCAAGAACTGCCACAAGCGGCTTCACTCTCCCGTCCAGAGGCTCGTGCAGCCCGTGGTGGAGGCGTGTGCTGAGCCCTGGCGAGGTCGTCTCGAGACGACGTGCCAGCCACTTTCCGCTGCCGCCCCAAGAACCTCCTATGGCCAGCGCCAGCTCACCGGTCCGCCGGACCAGTTCGATGGCGATGAAGAGCCGTTCGCTCCGGTCGTTGCTTCCGGCGAGATCGTCCAGGAGGCCCGTGATCGCGTAGCGCTGGTCGTCGGTCTCTTACGCCGACAACGGGGGTGGTCCTGCGGTGGTCAGCCTCAGGGCCTCGGCGGCGATGCGCGCGCCGAGCCCATCGGTGTCGAAGAGAAGCAACCCGTCGGCACACATCCACAGAAGCGGTGACCGGAGTGTGCGCACTTCCCGTTCGACGTAGGCGTGCCATGTCGCGTCGGTGTGCACGAACATGTCCACCGGCCACTCCACCGGCCGCTCGGCGTACCGCAGACTTGCCCGGTACGGAGCCGGCGCTCCGTTGACTACGACGGCGTGTGCGGCCTCGATCGCATCCATGAGGCAACTATCAGCACCGTCCCACCCACGCGCACCGCGGTTTCCGGGCATGACCGCGTTGCCTCGCGCTCCGTATCGCGATTGTCCCGCTGTCATTCATCCCAGCCGTTTGACAGCGAACGCAGCTGCTTCGGCGAGCTGTGGTTATGAACCTGATTGCGTGCGGTGAAAGTGCTGGTGGGCGGCCCTGCCCGAGGGCGCTTGCGGTCACACACACTCCGTGCTGTGGTCGTCCTACAGGTGGTCGAGAGGTTCGGCGGCGTACGTGCCGTCGCCGAGCGCGGCATCGGTCAGCTCGAAGCGTTGAGACAGGCTGCCGACCCGGCGGATGACGACGCTGCCGGGGGCCCGGGTGGTCTCGTAGTACAGGGGAGTGCCGTCGGCGCCGGTAGTGCCCAGCAGGCTGAAGCGGCGCAGCACGCGCGGAGGCGCCGGGGTGGTCCGGCGACGCCGGTACAGCCAGCCGGCTGCGGCGGCGAGACCGGTGACGACCAGACCGACTGCAGTCGGAATCAGGAACTTGTCGAAGAGCGCGGACACGGCGGCATCACTCCTGCGAGGCGGGTACGGCCCGCCGTGGTGACGGGCCGCGCCGACCATGCAGCAGGCGGGGGTTAGCGTCGCAACCCCGTCCATCTGCTCGCTCCGTCCGGGAAGTTGCGAGCCGTCGGCGGGTCATCGTCCGGTGCGCGGGGTACGTCGGCATCGGCCGCCCAGCTCGGATGCACGGCGAACGCGGACGGTGCCTCCCCGTCCCAGGGGGGCCGGGGCGCGGCGTCGTAGTGGGCGAGGGCGGCGCGGACGACGGGTAGATCCTCATCCTGGAACGCCCGGAGCAATGCCCACCTTCAGCTGCAACTACACGGCACTCAACAAGTTCGGCACTGAGCCGATCACGGAAGCTGGAGGAGTCCGCAGCAGCGGCGGCGTCTCAACCGGCAACTACATTCCGGGGCTTCCGTCTTACTACCCCGTGAACATGGAAAACTGTGCAGCGGACACCATTCTTGCGATCACCAGCAGCCCCCAAGCAGCACAGGGGCTTTCCACGAGACGTGGGCCAGCTACGGCCCCAATGAGCTCTGCTGACCGGTGCCACCACGCTGGCAGGATGTGCACCCAGAATGCCGCCTCCGTCCCGCGTCTCCGTGTGCGGCACCGCACTCTGGGAGGGCCGCGAAGGAATCGTGCCCACTCCCGTGCCCGCCGTATCTCCTGGAGTGGCTGCCCCATCAGCGCCTCGAAGGTCACTGCTACCGCCTGTTGCCCGCAAGGGCGTCGTGCCCGACTCACCCAGGAACGCAGCCCGTACCGTTGCGATTGCTCACACGAATCCCGGGGGGGTGGCCGGAATAGCGCTCGCCTGGCCCGGCACGTCGGCCATTGACATCCGCGCCTACACCCACGGGAGACTGACCGGATCACGGCATCTGGCAGGTCCGTAATCCGCATGCACGCAGGAGCTCGATCCTGACCGCACGTGCTCGCGAAGACGGCGCACTCGCCACGGTCGTCCTCGCGTGGGCCGACGCCCTCAGGATGTCGGCGCGCGCTGGCGGACGCGGCCGCTGCGGCTGCGGTGCAAGCGCGCCCACGCGGCCGTCGTGGTGCAGGAGGCTGGCCGCCCCCACTGTGCGCCGGGCCGGGAGGACGAGCGGGCGCTGACGGCCGTGCTAGACAACCCCGGTGGCGACGTCCTCTTCAGCGACCAGATCTCCCGCTCCGATGCGAACGAGAGGCGGCCCGCTGCGTGCCACACAGCCCGCTCACCATCCAGCGCGGTCGCACACGCCAGCCTGACCTGCCCCACACCGTGCGGCAGTCCCGTGTCCCCGGCTGCGGGCAGGCAAGGACGGCGCCCTCGAAGCCTCTGGCTGCCGGATCGGGACCGCTCTTGTTCGTGCGGGAAGGAGAACTGCAACCCTCAACGTCGATGGCCCCCGCTGCGAGCAGCGGGGGCCATCGACGTTATGCCCGGTGAGAGCATGAGCGGAGGATACGAGATTCGAACTCGTGAGGGGTTGCCCCCAACACGCTTTCCAAGCGTGCGCCCTAGGCCTCTAGGCGAATCCTCCGCTGAGAACCATACAAGACCGCGGGGAGTGCTCGCGAACTCGTTGGGAGTGCCTCCGATCAGGTACTGTGTGCGGAGCCCCTCACGTGGCGCTATCTGACTGAACTCCCCCAGGGCCGGAAGGCAGCAAGGGTAGGTCGGCTCTGGCGGGTGCGTGGGGGGCGTTGTCGTAGGTGGCGGATATCGTCGTAGGCGTGTCCTCGCTTGCGCTGTACCGCCGCTATCGTCCCGAGACCTTCGCCGAGGTCATCGGGCAGGAGCACGTGACCGACCCCCTCCAGCAGGCCCTGCGGAACAACCGCGTCAACCATGCGTACCTGTTCAGCGGCCCGCGCGGATGTGGCAAGACGACCAGCGCGCGGATCCTCGCGCGCTGTCTCAACTGTGTGCAGGGGCCCACGCCGACGCCCTGCGGTGAGTGCCAGTCCTGCCGCGACCTCGCCCGCAACGGCCCTGGGTCCATCGACGTCATCGAGATCGACGCCGCTTCGCACGGTGGCGTGGACGATGCCCGTGACCTGCGGGAAAAGGCGTTCTTCGGCCCGGCAGGCAGCCGCTACAAGATCTACATCATCGACGAGGCGCACATGGTCACCTCGGCGGGGTTCAACGCCCTGCTGAAGGTCGTCGAGGAGCCGCCCGAGCACCTGAAGTTCATCTTCGCCACGACGGAGCCCGAGAAGGTCATCGGGACGATCCGGTCGCGTACCCATCACTACCCCTTCCGGCTCGTGCCGCCCGGGACCCTGCGCGAGTACCTGGCGGACGTGTGCGGGCGCGAGGGGATCCCGGTCGCCGACGGGGTGCTGCCGCTCGTCGTGCGTGCCGGCGCCGGGTCCGTCCGCGACTCCATGTCCGTGATGGACCAGTTGCTCGCCGGGGCCGCCGAGGACGGTGTGACGTACACCATGGCCACCGGCCTCCTCGGTTATACGGACGGCTCCCTGCTGGACTCGGTCGTGGACGCGTTCGCGGCCGGTGACGGCGGTGCGGCCTTCGAGGTCGTCGACCGGGTCATCGAGGGGGGCAACGACCCCCGCCGCTTCGTCGCCGACCTCCTGGAGCGCCTGCGTGACCTGGTGATCCTCGCCGCCGTTCCCGATGCGCTCGAGAAGGGGCTCATCGACGCGCCCGCGGATCTGGTCGAGCGCATGCAGGCGCAGGCGTCCGTCTTCGGGGCCGCGGAGCTGTCGCGGGCCGCCGATCTCGTCAATACGGGATTGACGGAGATGCGCGGCGCCACCTCGCCGCGGCTGCAGTTGGAGTTGATCTGCGCGCGCGTGCTGCTGCCCGCGGCCTTCGACGACGAGCGGTCGGTGCGTACGCGTCTCGAGCGCCTGGAGCGGGGCATGGCCGCCGGGACGGCCATGGCGGCCGCCGATTACACCCCGCCGCCCCGGTCGTCCGGGCCGTCAGGACCCGAGGGGCCTGGAGCGGTCGCCGCCGAGTACGTACCGGAGACGACCCAGCCGCATGCGCCTGAGCCATTGGGGCAACGTCAGCCTCAGCCCGGTCAGCCCGGTCAGCCCGCTCCCGCGCCCGAGTCCCCGCCGTCGCAGCCGCAGGCCGCCCCGCCCGCCGGGGACGGCGGAGGTGCGCGCAGGCCCGGGGGCTGGCCCACGGCGGGCGGGGGAGGCGGCGTCACACGCGGTGGTGGCGCGCCCGGTGGTGGCTCCGCGCCGGGCCGCCCGTCCGCGCCGTCCTCCGGTGGTGAGCAGGCCAACCCCGCGGCGGGCGCGGGGCAGGTGCGGAACATGTGGCCGGACATCCTGGAGGCGGTCAAGAACCGCCGGCGCTTCACCTGGATCCTCCTCAGCCAGAACGCGCAGGTGACCGGGTTCGACGGCACCACCCTCCAGGTCGGCTTCCTCAACGCCGGGGCACGCGACAACTTCGTGAGCAGCGGCAGCGAGGACGTGCTGAGGCAGGCCCTGTCCGAGCAGTTCAACGTGCAGTGGAAGATCGAGGCGATCGTCGATCCGTCCGGCGGCTCCAACCCGCCGACGGCCGGCGGTGGCAGCGGTACGGGGCCCGGCGGGCCCAGCGGGTACGGCGGAGGCGGCGGAGGCGGGACGGCTCCCGGTGGATACGGTCCGGGGCCGGGCGGTCCGGGCGGTCCCGGCGGCACTGGCGGTCCCGGCGGGGCTTCCGGCTCCGGCTTCGGGGGAGCGCCCGGCCCCGGCCAGGGGTCGGCCGGGCCCGGTGCGGGCGGGGGCTACGGGTCCGGGCCTGGCCCGGGTCCCGGGCCAGGCCCGGCGCAGGGCGCGACCGCGGCCGGCGCCGCGGCGGCTTTCCCGCAGCGCTCGGGCCAGGACGCGCCCCCCGGCGGGGCACGTCCGGCCGGCGGAGCCGTGGCGACCGCCTCGTCAGCGCAGCGCCCGTCGTCCGGCGACCCGAACGGCGCCGGGTCCCAGGCCGTGCCGCCGGCCCGGCCGCCGGTCGCGCTGGAGGACGACATTCCGGAGGAGGACGACCCGGATCTGGCCGACTCCGCCCTCTCCGGCCACGACCTCATCGTCCGCGAGCTCGGCGCGACGGTGCTGGAGGAGCACACCAACCAATGACGAACAGGGCATACGCCTGCGGTCGCCGGTGCGCGGCGGCCGGCCGTGAGACGGGTCGAGGCCCGCGTGCTCCGGCCGGATAGGCTGCCCCGCGTGAAGGTCCTTGTCATCGGCGGCGGTGCCCGCGAACACGCCCTGTGCCGCGCTCTCTCCCTCGACCCCGACGTCAGCGCCCTGTACTGCGCGCCCGGCAACGCCGGGATCGCGGAGGTGGCCGAGCTGCGCCAGGTCGACGCCCTCGACGGCGGTGCCGTGGCCCGCCTGGCCGCCGAGCTGGGGGCGGGGCTCGTCGTCGTCGGCCCCGAGGCCCCCCTGGTGGCGGGCGTCGCCGACGCCGTACGCGAGGCGGGCATCCCCTGCTTCGGGCCCAGCGGCGAGGCCGCCAGGCTGGAGGGCTCGAAGGCGTTCGCGAAGGACGTGATGGCCGCGGCCAACGTCCCGACCGCGCGCAGCTACGTCTGCACCACGCCCGACGAGATCGACCGGGCGCTCGACGCATTCGGCGCCCCGTACGTGGTCAAGGACGACGGTCTCGCGGCGGGCAAGGGCGTCGTCGTCACGGAGGACGCCACCACCGCGCGCGATCACGCGCGCGCGTGCGGGCGGGTCGTGATCGAGGAGTTCCTCGACGGCCCCGAGGTCTCCCTCTTCGCGATCACCGACGGCACGACGGTGGTCCCGCTCCAGCCCGCACAGGACTTCAAGCGCGCCCTCGACGGCGACGAAGGCCCCAACACCGGTGGCATGGGCGCCTACTCGCCGCTGCCCTGGGCGGACCCGAAGCTCGTGGACGAGGTCATGGAGTCCGTGCTCCGTCCGACGGTGGACGAACTGCGCCGTCGCGGCACGCCGTTCGCCGGGCTGCTGTACGCGGGGCTCGCCATCACGTCCCGCGGCGTGCGGGTCATCGAGTTCAACGCACGCTTCGGCGATCCCGAGACGCAGGTCGTGCTGGCGAGGCTCAGGACGCCGCTCGCAGGTGTCCTGCTCGCGGCGGCCGAAGGCACGCTCGCCGCCCTGCCGCCGCTCAACTGGCGTGACGACGCCGCCGTCACGGTCGTCGTCGCCTCGCACAACTACCCGGGCAAGCCGCGCACCGGCGACCCGATCGACGGCCTCGCGGACATCGCCGCGCAGGACGCGCCGCACGCCTACGTCCTGCACGCGGGGACCCGGCTCGACGGGGAACGCGTGGTCAGCGCCGGAGGGCGGGTGCTGTCCGTGACGGCGACGGGCGAGGACCTCACCCAGGCGCGTGCACGCGCCTACGCGGCCGTGGCACGGATCAGGCTGGACGGTTCCCAGCACCGTAGCGACATCGCGCGGCAGGCAGCCGAAGGCTGAGGACGGGGCGAGGACGAGGCACGGAGCGGCACCTCCCCACCCCCTCGCTTCCGCGCGCCTGCCCCCGCACATCCGCGCGGCCGCGCCAGGCGCGTATCGCGGAACCGTCCGTCGGCGTTTCGCCAGCATCTTTACCCAAAGCCATTCCATCGGGTGACGACTGAGCCAACTGTGTGACGGTCGACGACGCCCCAACTATGGTGCGGCGCAGGCATTCCGGCACATGGCCCACCGACATTGCGATGTCAGTGGCGAATGCCACAGTGGGGGAGTAAGCAATCGCCACAGGGCAGAGGGGGTGAAGTCCGGCCATGTCCACTTCCAGCACCATTGATCCCGGTGCCGCCGCCGGTGATGAGACGGGTGCCCGGTTCGCCCGGTCCCGTGCGGTCGCCGTGCTGCGTGTGCGCGGCAGGGCACTGGGCGTGGCCCTGCTGCCCGCCGCCGTCGCGGTCGTACTGCTCGCCGCGGGTGCTACGGGCAGGCTGACAGGCTCCGGTTGGGACGTCGTCCGGTGGGCCGTCAGCGCTCTCGCGGTCGCCGTCCTGCTGCTCGCGGCCGCCGTCGCAGCCGTCGTCTCGCGGGCGAGGCCGGCCCTGAGCCCGACCGTGGCCGTCGCAGAGAAGTCGGCGCCCGGCCTTTACCGGCTGGTCGGGGACCTGGCGGAGCGCATGGGCGTGCCACCGCCGTCCGCGATAGCGCTGACGCCGGACTGCGACAGCTGGCTCGAGGACCGTACGCACCCCGCCCACGCCGTGCGCTCCGTGCCGGCCGCCGGTGCGCCGGAGGGCCGCCCGGACGGGCCGGTGGCGCCGGTCCTCGTCATCGGCTCGCCGTTCCTCTGGTGGATGCGGATCGCCGAGCTGCGCGCCGTGCTGGCGCCCGTGGTGGCGGGCACGGGCCCCTCGGCGCACCCCGACATAGCGGCGGCCCGCAGGCTCGTGCGGGGGCTCGACGCGGCGGTGGCCGTGGCGGGCCGAGCCGATTTCGGGCCGGTACGCAGGTGGCTGCTGGCTCCGGCAGGCCGGATCGCACGCCTGCTGCTGCGCGGCTGCGGGGAGCACGCGGCCCTGATGGAACGCGGCGTGGCGGCGGCGGCCTCCGAGCGTGCACAGGCTGTGGATTACGGACTGCGGATCGTCGCCCAGGAGCAGGTGGGCCTCGCCTACGCCGGCTGGGACCGGCTCCTGACGCGCGTGGCGCTGCCCGCATGGCGCATGGGCCGCTGGCCCGACCGGCTGGACGCGGGCGTCGTCTCCGCCCTGACGGAGCTGTCCCGGCGCGACAGGCTCGCCGAGGGCTTCGCCTCGCGTCTCGGCGAGCGCCCCGCGTGCGACCTGCTTGAGGAGCCCGGCGCGATGGACGAGGCGGCGTCGCTGCTGGCCGCGCGCCTCTTCCACGGCGGCCCGGCCGAGGCGGGCGCCGACTGGTCTCCGGTCGACTGGCAGCACTATCCGGAAGAGGTAGTGGACCGGAAGTGGCGTACGGAGGCCGCCAGGCTGCACCGCGTCCTGGACGACATGGGGGTACGGCAGCCGTCGGGCGGCCCCGTCGACCCGGTGGGCCCGACGCTCAACCGCGTGCTCGACCACCTGTCGCGCCTCGCCCCCCGCGCGCGGAGCGGGGCTCGCGGCGACGGCCTCGACCACGGATGCCCCTCCGGCTCCGCCGCGGAACGCGTCGGAGGTCAGTCCCCGGGCGGTCAGTCCCTGGGCGGCCGGTCCGCGGGTGGCCGGTCCGCGCGCATACGGTCCTCGGGCGTGCGGCCCCCGGACGGCCCGGAGGCGCCGGCCGAAGCGCTGCCGGACACGCTGTTCGGGGATCCGTCGGACGACGCCCTCCCCGTTGTCCCCAGGGGCCTTGAGGAAGTCGGCACCGCCATCGCGGCGGCAGACGTCCCCGTCCCTGGACGTGCGCCGGTCGACGCGACCGTGCGGGACGGCGCGGCCGACACCCTCGCCGCCGGGCTCAGCTCCGAACTGGCCCGCGAGGCCGCAGCCGCCGCCACGGCAGCCGCCGCCACGGCAGCCGCCGCCACGGCCGCCACGCACGGCGGCGCGACCGGCGCCGGCGCGCGATCCGCGCGAGCCACCGATCCGCTGCCGCTCGTACCGCTGCAACCCCCGCGTACCGGGCGCGACCTCCTCGCCGACCATGTCACGGCGATGGTCTGCTGCTCGGCCGTCGACACGGCAGGCGCGCTGCCGGGGCTCGACTGGCTCGACGGCCCCACCCTCCTCATGAAGGGCGAGCGCCACGCCGATCTCAGCGGGCCGGTCCTCAGCCTCGTGGAGGACGGCGACCCGCAGCCCCTGCGTTCGTGGCTGGCCGGACTCGGCGTACGGCCGGACAAACCCGTCAGGCTCGTATGAGCGAAGGACCGGCCCCCCATGGGTGAACGCGCGGTGACACGATGACGCGCCACCGCGGTTTCACCCGGCCGCGGAGCTCCCGCGGACCGCACGCGGGCCCCGTCTGGTCGCCCCAGGCACCCCAATCGCCCCAAGGGGCAACAAAGCCCCCGTCGCACCGCGGAATTGCCCGGTCCGCCCGCGTCAATTAACGACGATCGGTGACGGGCCGCGTGCGTTATGTGATGTGCTGGGGACCGGCGCTGACAGCCGGCGCCCGAAAGGACGCGTCACCGAAGCGCCCGCGGTCCCCAGCACCGCGAGCCAGGGGGCTCGGAGAAGGAGCGCACGATGGGGGCGGATCACATCCGGCGATGGGAGTCGGGCGCACTCGCACACGCGGTCACCGACCCCTTCGGCCAGGGCCCCCTGCCCTGGCTCCGCGGCAGCGAGAACTACTTCGACGACACGGGCAACGTCGTGCCCTGGTACGCGGATCCGGAGCTTGGGCGCGCTCGCGGCGGCCCCCGCACAGCGGACGACGTGCGGCGCCAGATCAAGGGCTTCGTCTCCGGCGGGGCCGTAGCGCCGGGGGAGGCGCTGGACTTCCACGTCACGGTCGACCCGCCGCAGGAGTTCTCGGTCGACGTCTACCGCATCGGCCACTACAGCGGTGAGGGCGCCCGCAAGATCGTCACGAGCCCCCGCCTCTCCGGCATCGTCCAGCCCGCGCCCCTGACCGCCGACCGCACCGTCTCGTGCCACCACTGGTGGCTGTCCTGGCGGCTCCAGGTGCCGTCGTACTGGTCCATCGGCGCCTACGTGGCGGTCCTGACGACCGCGGACGGCCACCGCTCCCACGTGCCCTTCACCGTCCGCGACGACCGCGCCGCCGATCTGCTCCTCCTGCTGCCCGACCTGACGTGGCAGGCGTACAACCTCTACCCGGAGGACGGCAGGACGGGCGCGAGCCTCTACCACGCGTGGGACGAGCAGGGCAGGCTGCTCGGCGAGGAGAACGCCGCGGTCACCGTGTCCTTCGACCGTCCCTTCGCGGGCGCGGGCCTGCCGCTGCACGTGGGGCACGCGTACGACTTCATCCGCTGGGCGGAACGCTACGGCTACGACCTCGCCTACGCCGACACGCGTGACCTGCACGCGGGCCGTGTCGACCCGACGCGCTACCGGGGCCTGGTCTTCCCCGGCCACGACGAGTACTGGTCGGTGCCGATGCGGCGCACGGCCGAACGCGCCCGCGACAGCGGCACGTCTCTCGTGTTCCTCTCCGCCAACTCGATGTACTGGCAGGTGGAGCTCGGCCCGTCCGCCTCGGGCGTCCCCGACCGGCTGCTGACCTGCCGCAAGCGGCACGGCCCCGGAAAGCCGTCGCTCTGGCGTGAGTTGGACAAGCCGGAGCAGCAGCTCATCGGCATCCAGTACGCGGGCCGCGTGCCGGAGCCGCATCCGCTCGTCGTCAGGAACGCCGGGCACTGGCTGTGGGAGGCGACGGGAGCCGTCGAGGGCGACCACCTGGACGGTCTTGTGGCCGGCGAGGCCGACCGCTACTTCCCGCGCGCGCCGTTGCCCGACCACGAGGACCGGATACTGCTGGCGCACTCCCCGTACCGGGACTGCGACGGGGTGGCGCGCCACCAGGAGACGTCGCTGTACCGGGCGCCGTCGGGGGCGCTGGTCTTCGCCTCGGGCACGTTCGCGTGGTCGCCGGCGCTCGACAGGCCGGGGCACGTCGACGCGCGCATCCAGCGGGCGACGGCCAACCTGCTCGACCGCATCTGCAAGCGCGACTGACGCGCCGCCGCGTTTCCGGCCCGCGCCCGCCGCATCCCCGGCCCGCGCCCGCCGCCTGCCGCGCCCCCGTGCGGGCCGGTCGCCGTCTCGCCCGGTCGCGCCTCGCCCGGTCCGGCCCGCGTGCGCCCGGCGCTTCCCGTTCCGTTTCCCGCACCCCTGCACCTGCCGTCGTCCGTTCGTGCGGGAGAATCGAGGGGGTGATCGCGCAGATCACCCGGGGCAGGGCAACAAGGGATCGCGGAGAAGGAGCGGACGGAACATGGCCGGATTCGTGGAGAAACCCGAGCCGATCGAGGTCCCGGGGCTGACGCATCTGCACACGGGCAAGGTGCGCGACCTGTACCGCAACGAGGCGGGCGAGCTCGTGATGGTCGCGACCGACCGCATCTCCGTGTACGACTGGGTGCTGCCGACGGAGATCCCCGACAAGGGCAGGATCCTCACCCAGCTGTCGCTCTGGTGGTTCGGCCGCCTCACCGACCTCGTCCCGAACCACGTGATCTCGACCGACCTCCCCGCGGGCGCCCCCGCGGACTGGGAGGGGCGCACCCTCGTCTGCACGCCGCTGAAGATGATCCCGGTCGAGTGCGTCGCCCGCGGGTTCCTGACCGGATCCGGGCTCGCCGAGTACAACGAGACCAGGACGGTCTGCGGCCTCGCGCTGCCCGAGGGGCTCGTGGACGGCTCCGAGTTGCCGGGCGCGATCTTCACGCCCGCGACCAAGGCCGCGGTCGGAGACCACGACGAGAACGTGCCGTACGAGGAGGTCGCCCGCCTCGTGGGCGCCGAGACGGCCGCGCTGCTGCGCCGTACGACTCTCGACGTGTACGCGCGCGCGTTGGAGGTGGCACGGGACCGGGGCATCATCCTCGCGGACACCAAGTTCGAGTTCGGCTTCGACGGCGACCGGCTCGTGCTCGCCGACGAGGTCCTCACCTCGGACTCGTCGCGCTTCTGGCCGGCCGAGGAGTGGGAGCCGGGCCACGCGCAGCCGTCGTACGACAAGCAGTACGTACGCGACTGGCTGACGTCACCCACGTCCGGCTGGGACCGCAACGGTCAGCTGCCGCCGCCCGAACTGCCCAAGGAGGTCGTCGAGGCGACACGGGCCAAGTACGTGGAGGCGTACGAGCGCCTCACCGGCATCGGCTGGAGCTGATCCGGGCCGGGGCTGCGGCCCCGGCCCCGGCTGCGACGGCGAAGGCCCCTCCCGGACGACCGGGAGGGGCCTTGTGACGAGCGGACGACGAGGCTCGAACTCGCGACCTCAACCTTGGCAAGGTTGCGCTCTACCAACTGAGCTACGTCCGCATGCGCCCTGCGGCGCGTCCCCAACTATACCCAACGTTCCCGCGCGGGTGACCCGGCCCAGCGGCCACATACGCCAGAGGCCCCGGTCTCCCGACCGGGGCCTCTGATCACTGAGCGGACGACGAGATTCGAACTCGCGACCCTCACCTTGGCAAGGTGATGCTCTACCAACTGAGCCACGTCCGCACGCATCGAACTGGCGACGCGCTCATCACTCTACCTGATCCACAAGAGTGCTCGGGCGGTGATGCGGAGCGGGTGACAGGAATCGCACACTGTGCCTCCCCCTTGGAAAGGGGGCGTTCTGCTACTGAACTACACCCGCACGCTCCGGAAGGATTCGGCCTTTCGGCCTCGCCCCTCGGCGTGCTCCAGACTCTAGCCGATCAACCGGGGTGCATGGCAAATCGTCGTCGTGTGCCGCCGGCTCGGATCCCCGGGCCGGCGGCGGCGCCTCAACCGGCCGCGCGGAACGCCTCGTAGACGCGCTTGGGGATGCGTCCCCTGGCAGGCACGTCCATCTTGTGCGACTGGGCCCAGGCGCGGACCGCCGCCGGGTCGGGCGCGAGGGACGTGTGCCGGTAGGAGCCGCGCGCCTTGCCGCGCTTCGAGGCATTTGTCTGCTTGCGTCCCGCCGCCATGTAGGGCGCGAGCACCTTGCGCAGTTTCTTTGCATTGGCGGGATTCAGGTCGATCTCGTACGACTTCCCGTCCAGACCGAAGGCGACCGTTTCCGCCGCTTCTCCGCCGTCCATGTCGTCGGAGAGAGTGACCACTACGCGCTGCGCCACTGCTATCGGTCCTTTCCTGCGGCACCACGCCCGCGCCCAGCCTGCGATTGTGCGGGGCTGGCGTGCGCTGATACCGGTCTTCTGCTTGGTCTCGGACGAAGTTGTTTTTCGCTGTATTCCTTTGTACAGCGGAAGGCGTCGCATTGTGAAGCCCAGTCAATTGCCTCAGCGTGTCCCGCGGCAATGGGTGGGGGTCCTTTTTTCGTGGGTTTCCGTGCCCGTCGCTGCCGCTATATCGGGACGTGATGTGTGACCTGCGTTATCTACTCGCGTAGATTCTCCGTGCGGGTACGCTGAGGGGAGCTGAGGAGAGCTTGGGGGGCCGAGGGCGATTCCCTGTCAGGGGGAATCCCCTGCCGGAGGGGACCCCCAGGGACCGCGGGGCCTCCCCCGGGGCGCACGCGGTCAGACCTGAGCCGACACAGCGAACACAGCCCGCACCACACCACCGGGAGTGCCAGTGGCACGCGTCGTAGTCGACGTCATGCTCAAGCCGGAGATCCTCGACCCGCAGGGGCAGGCCGTGCAGCGCGCGCTGCCCCGCCTCGGGTTCGACGGCATCGCCGATGTCCGCCAGGGGAAGCGTTTCGAGCTCGAGGTCGAGGGTCCGGTGGACGACGCCGCCCTCGCCCGCATCCACGAGATGGCCGAGACGTTCCTCGCCAACACCGTGATCGAGGACTTCACGGTGAAGGTCGAGGAGACCCGGACCGCGGAGCCGGCGAAGTGACCGCACGCATCGGAGTCGTCACCTTCCCCGGGACGCTCGACGACCGCGACGCGCTGCGCGCCGCGCGCATCGCGGGCGCCGAGCCCGTGGCCCTGTGGCACCGCGACAAGGACCTCAAGCAGGTCGACGCGGTCGTGCTCGCCGGCGGCTTCAGCTACGGCGACTATCTGCGCGCGGGCGCCATCGCCCGTTTCTCGCCCGTGATGGGGCAGGTCATCGAGCAGGCGAAGGCCGGTATGCCGGTCCTCGGCATCTGCAACGGTTTCCAGGTCCTGACCGAGACGCACCTGCTGCCCGGGGCGATGCTGCGCAACAACCACCTGCATTTCGTCTGCAAGGACCAGCGGCTCGGCGTCGAGAACGCGGGCACGGCCTGGACCGCCGACTTCGCGGCCGGGCAGGAGATCCACATTCCCCTGAAGAACATCGACGGGCGGTACGTCGCCGACGAGCGCACTCTCGACGAACTGGAGGGCGAGGGGCGCGTCGCCTTCCGCTACCTGGACGGCAACCCGAACGGCTCGCTCCGCGACATCGCCGGCGTCGCGAACGCCGCGGGCAACGTCGTCGGACTCATGCCGCACCCCGAGCACGCGGTCGAGCCGCTGATCGGCACGGGCGGCACGGACGGCCTCGGATTCTTCACCTCGATCCTCAAGAAGCTGGTAAGCGCCTCATGAGCCCCGCCGCCCTGGACACCGTCGACAACGCCGCGAAGACGCCCGACGTCGAGCAGCCATGGAAGGAACTCGGCCTCAAGGAGGAGGAGTACGCGCGGGTGCGCGAGATCCTCGGCCGCCGTCCGACGGGCGCCGAGCTCGCGATGTACTCCGTCATGTGGTCGGAGCACTGCTCGTACAAGAGCAGCAAGGTGCACCTTCGGCAGTTCGGCGCGAAGGCCCCGCAGAACGACGCGATGCTCGTGGGCATCGGGGAGAACGCGGGCGTCGTGGACGTCGGCGAGGGGTACGCGGTCACCTTCAAGGTCGAGTCGCACAACCACCCGTCGTACGTCGAGCCGTACCAGGGTGCGGCCACCGGCGTGGGCGGCATCGTGCGCGACATCATCGCGATGGGCGCGCGCCCGGTCGCGGTCGTCGACCCGCTGCGGATGGGCGCTGCCGACCACCCGGACACCAAGCGCGTCCTGCCCGGCGTCGTCGCCGGGATCGGCGGGTACGGCAACAGCCTCGGCCTGCCGAACATCGGCGGCGAGCTGGTCTTCGACGCCTGCTACCAGGGCAACCCGCTGGTCAACGCGGGTGCGATCGGCGTGATGCGGCACGAGGACATCCACCTCGCGAAGGCGTCGGGCTCCGGCAACAGGATCATCCTGTACGGCGCCCGCACCGGCGGCGACGGCATCGGCGGCGCGTCGATCCTCGCGTCCGAGACGTTCGACGCGACGAAGCCGTCGAAGCGCCCCGCGGTGCAGGTAGGCGACCCGTTCCAGGAGAAGCTGCTCATCGAGTGCACGCTTGAGGCGTTCGCCGAGAAGCTCGTCGTCGGCATCCAGGACCTCGGCGCCGCCGGGCTGTCCTGCGCGACGAGCGAGCTGGCGTCGAACGGCTCGGGCGGCATGCGCGTCGATCTTGACGACGTGCCGCTGCGCGACTCCACGCTCTCGCCCGAGGAGATCCTCATGAGCGAGTCGCAGGAGCGCATGTGCGCGGTCGTCGAGGAGGCGAAGGTCGAGCGCTTCCTCGCGATCTGCGAGAAGTGGGACGTCATCGCCACCGTCGTTGGCGAGGTCACCGACGGCGACCGGCTGGAGATCTTCTGGCACGGCGAGAAGATCGTCGACGTCGACCCGCGCACGGTCGCCCACGAGGGGCCCGTCTACGAGCGCCCGTACGCGCGCCCCGACTGGCAGGACGCGCTGCAGGCGGACGACGCGGGCAAGCTGCCGCGCCCGGCCGGCGCGGCGGAACTGCGTGCGCAGGTGCTGCAGCTGGTGGGCTCGCCCAACCAGGCCTCCAAGGCGTGGGTCACCGACCAGTACGACCGGTTCGTGCAGGGCAACACGGTCCTGGCGCAGCCGGAGGACACCGGCATGGTCCGGATCAACGAGGAGACGGGACTCGGCGTCGCGCTGGCCAACGACGGCAACGGCCGGTTCGCCAAGCTCGACCCGTACACCGGCGCGCAGCTCGCGCTGGCGGAGGCGTACAGGAACGTGGCGGCCTCGGGCGCCAGGCCGCTCGCGGTCTCGGACTGCCTCAACTTCGGTTCGCCCGAGGACCCCGCGGTGATGTGGCAGTTCGCCGAGGCGGTGCGCGGCATCGCCGACGGCTGCCTGCGGCTGGGCACGCCGGTGACCGGTGGCAACGTCTCGCTCTACAACCAGACGGGTGAGGCGGCGATCCACCCGACTCCGGTCGTGTCCGTGCTCGGCGTCATCGACGACGTGGCGCGGCGCACGCCGATGGCGTTCGCCGAGGCCGGCCAGCTGGTCTACCTGCTGGGCGACACCCGCGAGGAGTTCAGCGGGTCCGCCTGGGCGCAGGCGATCCACGACCACCTGGGCGGCCTGCCGCCCGCCGTGGACCTGGACCGCGAGAAGCTGCTCGGCGAGATCCTCGTCTCGGCCTCGCGCGACGGCATGATCGACGCGGCGCACGACCTGAGCGACGGCGGCCTGATCCAGGCGGTCGCCGAGTCGTGCCTGCGCGGTGGGAACGGCGCGCGGCTCATCGTGCCGGACGGGCTCGACGCTTTCACGTTCCTGTTCAGCGAGTCCGCGGGGCGTGCCGTCGTCTCCGTGCCGCGCAGCGAGGAGACGCGCTTCACGGACATGTGCAAGGTACGGGGTCTGCCCGCGACCAGGATCGGCGTGGTGGACGGCGACGTGATCGAGGTGCAGGGCGAGGTCACGCTCCGGCTTGAGGAGCTGAGGTCCGTTTACGAAGGAGCGATCCCGGCGCTGTTCGCCTGAGGCGGCCGGTCGGTCATCACGTCATGAGCGAGGGGAGAAGCGCATGTACGAGTACAAGGTCGTGACGTTCAGGGAATCGCTGGTCGGCGACGCCCTCGACAGCGGCAAGCTGGAGAAGACGCTCAACAAGCACGCGGAGGAGGGCTGGGCTCTGAAGGCCATCACCGCCGCTGACGTCAAGGGGCGGGTCGGTCCCGGCGCGGTCGAGGGACTGCTCCTCACGTTCGAGCGCCCGCGCCAGGGCTGACGGCGGGGGCCGGGGGCCGATTGCCGGACTGATGCCGGTGCCGACTGATGTCGGCACCGGCATCAGTGCGTTCAGATGACTTTTCCGTGGGAGCGACCGAGGTCTTGTGCGGGATTACGTAATTACGTAAAGTCGAGGCATGGGTCTTGAGCAGCGAGTCACCGAGCTCGAACGGAGGCTGGCCGAGCTGGAAGGCGTGTCGGCGCCGGCCGATGCGCCCTCCGACTCCGGGCCCGGATCGGCGGAGCCGGGTGTGCGGCCGGAGTTCTGGGCTCTGCAACGGCTCAAGGCCGAGCTGGCGTCCATCGGCAGCCATGACGGCGGCGTGCTGTTCACGGGATCGGTGCTCCTGCCCACGCGGGAGCGCTACGAGTGGCAGTACGGCACGGCCACGGAGCAGTTGCTGGACGAGGACTGGTCGCGCGAGGCGGACGCGTTCGCCGCGCTCGGGCACGGCGTACGGCTGCGGCTGCTGAAGGAGGTCGTGGGAGGCCGCCGCACGGCCGCCGAGCTCGCCGAGGTCGACGGGATGGGCACGAGCGGGCAGGTCTACCACCACCTCAGGCAGCTGACGGGCGCCGGCTGGCTGCAGGCGGCCGGCCGCGGCCGTTACGAGATACCGGCGGCCCGGGTCGTGCCGCTGCTCGTCATGCTGTCCGCCGCGCGGCCCTGACCAGGGCGCGGGGATGGAGCCGGGGATGCCGTCGGGGAAGACGTCGAGAAACGCCACAGGGGGAAAGATGCGGGACAGCCATCACGACCGGGAACAGCACCAGGCGGTCGCCGAGCAGGGGAGCGGGGGTCCGGGGCGCGATCAGGAAGAGGCAGCCGGGAGGGAGTGGGTCGGTGCGGCACGGGGGGCCGCGCCTGCCCGTTCACGGCCGGGGCGCCGGTGGTCCGGGCGCAAGGTCGCCATGCTCGTCTACCGGCTCAGCTGGCTCGTCTTCGTGGGCCTGGTGGTCGCGGGCGTGATCACGGAGCTGCCCTTCAGCTGGTGGCTCACCTGGGTGCCGGCGGTGGTCGCCGTCTGCCTGCTCTTCGGGCTCGGCCGCTCCACGGCCCGCGCCCAGCGCGCCGCGCGGCCGCCCGCCGTCGAGTGCGCGGCGCCGGTGTCCGGGCGGTGGGCCGCTCTCAACAGCCCGGCGGACCGGGTGCCGAGCCACGGCACGCACGCGTACGGGCAGACGTATGCGATAGACATCGTCGGTGAGCCCGAGCCGGGGTCGAGGCCGCGGTTCGCGCGGATCTGGCCGGTCATGAGGCGCAACGACCGGTTCCCCGGATTCGGTGCGCAGGTGCGCGCCGTGGGGGACGCCACGGTCGTGACGTCGTCGGACGGGAAGCGCGACCACCTGAGCCGCAACTCGCTCCCCGGGGTGGTGTACCTGATGCTGGCCGAGAGCTGGATACGGGATCTGGCGGGTGCGGGCTGGGTGGTCGGCAACCACGTCGTCCTCGACCTGGGAGGCGGCGCGTACGCGCTCTACGCGCACCTGCGGCGGGGATCGCTGACCGTGCGCGCGGGGGAGCGGGTGACGGCGGGGCAGGCCATCGCGCAGTGCGGGAACAGCGGCAACTCGACCGAGCCGCACGTGCACTTCCAGCTGATGGACGATCCCGACCCCGATGTGGGCCGCGGCCTGCCGTTTCGATGGCACGGCCTGGGTGTCCCGGCCGGCGGCGAGGCGTTCACGGCCGACGGCGGCGAGCACCGGGCGCCGCGCACCGCGGGCGGGGTCGGCTAGCCTCATGCGCGTGCAGCCCGCCAAGAAGCGACTCCGCAGCTACGACCACGAGCGGACACGTGCCGCTCTCCTCGCACAGTTCGAGCATGCGCGGGAGGCCGTGCGGGCGCTCGCGCCCGACCAGTACACGCTTCCGACCGGGCTCGGGACGTGGACGGTGCGGGAGCTCGCCGCCCATCTCACGATGGCGGTGGAGGTCGTCAACAGCGCCCTCGAAGTCCCGGAGCCGGTGGGGCCCGCCGTGCCCTTGCTCGACTGGCCGTTCGGTACGGCGTCCAGGGCGAGCACCATCGCCGACCGGGTGGACGCGCTCGCCGCGGCGCGTGAGCCGGAGGAGCTGTTCACGACCGTGGCGGAGCGTGCCGAGCGCCTGCTGCCGGGCGCCTCGGGCGACCGGCTGCTCGTGACGAGCTCGGGGCCCATGCGGCTGACGGACTACCTCGTCACGCGGATCGTGGAGCTCGTCGTCCACACCGACGACCTGAACCGGGCGGCCGGGCTGTCGGTGCCGTTCGACCGGCAGGCGCTCGCCACGGCGACGCGGCTGCTCGCCGACGCGCTCGCGGTCCGGGCGCCGGGGGCCTCCACGGAGGTGCGCGTCCCGCCGTACGCGGTGGTGCAGTGCGTCGAGGGGCCACGGCACACGCGGGGCACGCCGCCCAACGTGGTGGAGGCCGGGCCGCTCGTCTGGCTGCGGCTGGCCACGGGGCGTACGACCTGGGGCGAGGCGCTGGCCGCCGCCGAGGTCAGCGCCAGTGGGGAGCGCGCCGACCTGTCGGGGCTGCTGCCGCTGATGGGGTGACGGTGCGCCCCGGTTGCGGAACCGAGCGTGGCGTTGGATCGTCCGAGGGACATGCAGAAGCAGGGAATCGCCACAGTTGGCATTGCCGCACTGCTGGCCCTCACGGCCGCCTGCGGCACGCAATCCGGTACGTCCGGAACGGGCGCCGGGACGGGCTCGGGCACGGCGCCGTCCGCCGACCCGAGCGGTAGCGCGGTGCGTACGGACCTCCCGCTCACCGGGGTGCGGTGGAAGGTCGACAGCCTGACGGTCGCCGGGGCGTCCCCCGCGGTGCCGGCCGCGGCGACCATGGAGATCGACCGCGACGGACGGATCTCGCTGGGCACAGGGTGCAACGGCTACAGCGGCCGGGTCCGGGTCGAGGGGGACGAGATCACCGTGGTGTCCGGCCTGAACAGGACGTTCGTCGGGTGCTCGATGTATCTGGAGCGGTACGAGGAGGCGATCGGGGACGCGTTCAAGGGGACGCTCAAGGCGCACGTGAGCGGGCGGGCGGCGAACGACAGGGAACTCGTGCTGACCTCGCCCGGCAAGCGGGGGACGCGCGTCGCGCTGACGACGCGTCCCGACGCGCCGCTCGTCGGCACTGCCTGGACGGTGGACGCCCTGACCGGCGCGAAATCCTCCACGACGCTGCCGAAGGGCACGGAGGGCAAGGCGCACTTCACGTTCGAGCACGGGGCGGTCAGCGGCAGCCTCGGGTGCAACAGCTTCCGCGCGCCGGTGAAGGTCTCCGGCTCCAAGGTGACTTTCGGGCGCGTCATCTCGACCAAGATGGCCTGCTCGCCCGCGCTGTCCGAGCTCGAACAGGGAATCCTCAAGGTGCTGAAGGGGACGGTCACGGCGCAGACCAGCCACAAGGCGCTGTTCCTGAAGGGCAAGGACGGCGCCGGGCTCGCGGCGGTCGCCCGCTAGCCGGTATGAGTTGGGTCACCGTGCGGTGGCTTCGCCGCGTGTCCGTGGCGCGGGGACTCGCCGGGTGCCGCGAAGGGGACGCGGCCCCCGCCGCGGCGGCCGGACGGGCCCGGGCCGCCGGTCGCGGGCGGTGGACGGAGGCCGGGCGGCCGCACGGTCCGCTGGGCGGGAGTCACGTTGCGTGGTCGCCCGCGCGGGACCGGCCCAGGTTTTACGCATCCCCAATTCGGACCAGTGGTCGATCTCGCCTACACTCGGTTGCGTGCCTCGTGGTGATGGACGACTCAGCCACGACCTGCTCCCCGGAGAAAAGGGCCCCCAGGACGCCTGCGGCGTCTTCGGAGTCTGGGCTCCGGGCGAAGAGGTCGCCAAGCTCACCTATTTCGGACTGTATGCCCTGCAGCACCGCGGACAGGAATCCGCGGGCATCGCAGTGAGCAACGGGTCCCAGATCCTCGTCTTCAAGGACATGGGCCTGGTCTCGCAGGTCTTCGACGAAACCTCCCTCGGCTCCCTGCAGGGCCACATCGCCGTCGGTCACGCGCGCTACTCGACCACCGGCGCGTCCGTGTGGGAGAACGCGCAGCCGACATTCCGCGCGACAGCGCACGGCTCGGTGGCGCTCGGCCACAACGGCAACCTCGTGAACACCGCGGAGCTCGCGGAGATGGTCGCCGACCTGCCCAAGGAGAACGGCAGGGCCACCCAGCTCGCGGCGACCAACGACACCGACCTCGTCACCGCTCTCCTCGCCGGCCAGACCGACGAGGACGGCAAGCCCCTCACCGTCGAGGAGGCGGCACCCCTCGTGCTGCCCCGGGTGAAGGGCGCCTTCTCGCTCGTCTTCATGAGCGAGCACACCCTCTACGCCGCCCGCGACCCCCAGGGCATCAGGCCGCTCGTGCTCGGCCGCCTGGAGCGCGGCTGGGTCGTCGCGTCCGAGTCCGCCGCGCTCGACATCTGCGGCGCCGCGTTCGTCCGCGAGATCGAGCCCGGCGAGTTCGTCGCGGTCGACGAGAACGGACTGCGAACGACTCGATTCGCAGAAGCGAAGCCCAAGGGCTGCGTCTTCGAGTACGTGTACCTGGCGCGGCCCGACACGGACATCGCCGGCCGGAACGTGTACCTGTCCCGGGTGGAAATGGGCAGGAAACTCGCCGCCGAGGCGCCGGCCGAGGCCGATCTGGTGATAGCGACCCCGGAATCCGGCACTCCGGCCGCGATCGGCTACGCGGAGGCCAGCGGCATCCCGTACGGCTCGGGCCTGGTGAAGAACGCGTACGTCGGCCGTACGTTCATCCAGCCGTCCCAGACGATCAGGCAGCTCGGGATCCGGCTCAAGCTCAACCCGCTCAAGGAGGTCATCCGGGGCAAGCGCCTGGTGGTCGTGGACGACTCCATCGTCCGGGGCAACACCCAGCGCGCCCTGGTCAAGATGCTTCGCGAGGCCGGGGCCGCCGAGGTGCACATCCGCATCTCGTCCCCGCCGGTGAAGTGGCCGTGCTTCTTCGGCATCGACTTCGCCACCCGCGCCGAGCTGATCGCCAACGGCATGACCATCGACGAGATCGGCACCTCGCTCGGCGCCGACTCGCTGAGTTACATCTCCATCGACGGGATGATCGAGGCCACCACCATCGACAAGCCGGACCTGTGCCGCGCCTGCTTCGACGGCGTCTACCCGATGGACCTGCCCGACCCCGAGCTGCTCGGCAAGCAGCTCCTGGAGACCGAGCTCGCCGCCGGCCCCGCCGACACGGCGGCCGCCGACGCCCTGCGCCGCCCGTAGCGCCCGTCCCGCCCCCTGCCCCGCGTACGCCGTCGGCCGGCGCCAAGCCCGTATCCCGTGCCGCCCCGTACGTTCGACGACACGAAGGTTCCCGCAATGTCTCAGTCCCCCGCCCCCCGCACCGGTGCCAGCTACGCGGCCGCCGGCGTCGACATCGAGGCCGGCGACCGCGCGGTTGAGCTGATGAAGGAGTGGGTCAAGAAGACCCGCAGGCCCGAGGTGCTCGGCGGCATCGGCGGGTTCGCCGGCCTCTTCGACGCCTCCGCCCTCAAGCGCTACCAGCGCCCGCTGCTCGCGTCGGCGACCGACGGCGTCGGCACGAAGGTCGACCTGGCGCGCAGGCTGAGCGTCTACGACACGATCGGCCACGACCTGGTCGGCATGGTCGTCGACGACCTGGTGGTGTGCGGCGCGGAGCCGCTGTTCATGACGGACTACATCTGCGTGGGCAAGGTTCACCCGGAGCGGGTCGCCGCGATCGTCAAGGGCATCGCGGAGGGATGCGTGCTCGCCGGCTGCTCACTGGTCGGCGGCGAGACCGCTGAGCACCCGGGGCTGCTGGGCGAGGACGACTTCGACGTCGCGGGCGCCGGGACGGGCGTTGTGGAGGCGGACGGACTGCTCGGCGCGGACCGTATCCGCGCGGGTGACGTCGTCGTCGCCATGGGCTCGTCCGGTCTTCACTCGAACGGGTACTCCCTGGTGCGGCACGTGGTCTTCGACCGGGCCGGCTGGTCGCTGGAGCGCGAGGTCGCGGAGTTCGGCCGCACCCTCGGCGAGGAACTGCTCGAACCGACGCGCATCTACTCGCTCGACTGCCTGGCCCTCACCAGGACCACCGAGGTGCACGCGTTCAGCCACGTGACCGGCGGCGGCCTGGCGGCCAACCTCGCCCGCGTCGTGCCCGACGGGCTGCACGCCGTCATCGACCGGTCGTCGTGGCGGCCCGCGCCCGTCTTCGAGGTGGTCGGCACGGTCGGCGGCGTCGAGCGGCTCGAACTGGAGAAGACGCTGAACATGGGCGTCGGCATGATCGCCGTGGTGCCGGAGGGATCGGTGGACACCGCGCTGACGACGCTGGCCGACCGCGGGGTCGACGCCTGGGTCGCCGGACGGATCACCGAACGGGGAGCGGAGACGACCGGGGCCGCGCTGGTCGGGGACTACGCGGCCTGAGGTGATCGGGGCAGCACAAACCCGATCCGCGACCGTGATCCCGGACCGGGCAGGTGAAGAGAGGAAACGGCGAAGGTGTGGAGGCGTCAAGCGCCGCGGCGCTGGGAGGAAGGACCTGAGTCCTCGTCCTCGTCCTTCTCGTCCTCGTTGTACAGATCTGCGTACTGAGCGTACGGGTTGTCGTCTTCCTCCTCGTCGTCCTCGAACGGCTCGCCGTTCGGAGGCTGACTGGAGGTAGACGCGCCTAGCTCGTTGGCCAGACGCGACAGGTCAGTCCCGCCGCTGTTGTACTTCAGCTGGCGGGCGACCTTCGTCTGCTTGGCCTTGGCCCGGCCGCGCCCCATGGCTCGACCCCCTCGGTGACGGGGCTACTCGGCCCCAGAGTCTTGACACGCGTTCATGGTTCAGAACGAGCTCTCGTCGGAGAGACCCGTCCGTAGGGCTTCAACCGTACCTGCTTCCGCGGCCATGCGGTACGCCGTCCACATGACGCGCCCCGGGGCAGAACCGGCGAGACGCCCCGTACTCGCTGGTCAGTGGCGATTTTAACCCCATCTCGGGGGCCGACCCGCCCGACCGGCGTGAGTCACGTCTCGCCGGCCCCCTCGTCAGGCGCTCCCGGTGGCCTCCGCCATCCGGAGTTCGGCGATCCTGTCCGCCGCCGCGGCCGGGGGAACGCCATCGATCTTTGCACGAGCGAAGATTTCGAGCGTGGTGTCGTAGATCGTCGCCGCCTTGGCCCTGCACCGCTCGAAGTCGAAGCCGTCCAGCTCGTCGGCGACCTGCATCACGCCGCCCGCGTTCACCACGTAGTCGGGCGCGTACAGGATGTCGCGGTCGGCGAGGTCCTTCTCCACGCCCGGGTGCGCGAGCTGGTTGTTGGCCGCGCCGCAGACCACGCCCGCGGTGAGGTCACGCACGGTCGCGTCGTCGAGGGCGCCGCCGAGCGCGCACGGCGCGTAGACGTCGAGCCCGGCGAGGCGCACGAGGGCGTCCGTGCCGGAGACGGCCCGCACCCGCGGGTACCGCTCGACGATGCGGGCGACCGCGTCGTCGCGCACGTCCGTCACGACGACGTCCGCCCCGTCCTCCAGCAGGTGGCCGACCAGGTGGCGGCCGACCTTGCCGACGCCGGAGATCCCGACCGTGCGGCCGCGCAGCGAGGACTCGCCCCACTTCTCGCGTGCGCTCGCGCGCATGCCCTGGAAGACGCCGAACGCGGTCAGCACGGAGGAGTCCCCCGCGCCGCCGCCCTCGGGGGAGCGGCCCGTCGTCCAGCGGCAGGCGCGCGCCACGACGTCCATGTCCTGGACGTACGTGCCGACGTCGCAGGCCGTCACGTACCGGCCGCCGAGCGACGCCACGGCCCTGCCGTAGGCGAGCAGCAGCGCTTCCGTCTTGATCTGCTCCGGGTCGCCGATGACCACGGCCTTGCCGCCGCCGTGGCGGAGCCCTGCCATGGCGTTCTTGTACGACATGCCGCGCGAGAGGTTGAGCGCGTCGGCGACGGCGTCGTCCTCGGACGCGTACGGGTAGAAGCGGGTGCCGCCGAGCGCGGGGCCCAGGGCTGTCGAGTGGATGGCGATCACGGCCTTCAGGCCGGACGCGCGGTCCTGGCAGAGCACGACCTGCTCGTGTCCACCCTGCGCGGAGTGGAAGAGCGTGTGCAGGACGCCGTCGGTCACATCGGTCACGGTGGTGACTCCCAAGTACGAAGCGGCGGAGCCCCGCCGGCGGCCGCTCCTGAAGGTGGGGAGCGGCGCGCGGGCGGGACCTGTTCGGCATGAGCGTAGCCCTGCGCGGCCCTGCGGGCCGGGGTTCGGAGGCAGTTGACCCGCGGAGGCGAGGCGCGCGGGGGTACGACGCGGGCTGCTGAGGCGTGGGACGATTTCGGCATGCCGGCGGAGTCCTCCTCAGTACTGGTCCCTTACACGTCCTACCTGCGGGTGTACGAGCCGCTTGCGGCGTTCCCCGAGCCGGAGAGGGCGCACTGGACGCGGTACGCGCGCCGCGGCCCCACGCCCACCGCGCAGGACGAGTTGCGCCGCTCGCTGGCCGACCTGCTGCCGACACCGCCGGTCCCGGTGCGGGTGCACGAGAGCGCCGACGCGTTCGTGGCCGAGGTGGACGGCGTCGTGTGCGTCTGCCCCTGGCGGACGCGGCTGCGCGGGTGGCTCGCGCTGGAGGAGCTGGCCCAGGAGCTGCCCGGCTCGCTGCTCGACGCGGTGCTGCCGCCCGTGGTGCGCGGCCAGGCGGCGGCGGACTACGAGCGCTGGCGCGAGGGCAACCCGGACGCGCGCCCGTGGATCAGGACGTCGGTGTGGCAGGTGCCCGTGGGCTGGTTCACGCTCTTCGCCGACGACGAGCGCGAGTACGAGCCTGGACCGGGCGGGGACGGGGCGCGCCGCCCGCTGCTGCGCTACCGGACGCCCATGGTGCAGGCGCGCAGGCGGCTGGCCCGCGCGCTGAAGGCGCTTCGCGACACGATGGACGACGGGCCGCTGATCGAGGGCCTGGTCGACGTGGGGCGCTGGCTCGAGGAGTTCCATCCGAGGTCGCTGGTGGAGCTGGACTACGGCGGCCTGGTGCACGTGCTGCCCGACGAGCGTCTGGCGAAGGACCACTCGGCGGCGGACGTGGCCGAGGGCATCGCCGCGCTGCGCGAGGGGGACGGGGAGGGCGCGGGGGCCGCGTACGCGCGCTTCACCGAGCGCTGGCGCGCCGTGAAGCGCCTCCAGTTCGCCAACTGACCCGGGAGGGCCCGCACGGGCCTTCCGGCCCGCGTGCGGTCCTCCGTGGCGCCCGTGTCCGGGCGGGCGCGGACGGTGTGCCCGTAGGCGCTGCGTAGATCGACGTATCGAAATCGCCGTGCTTCACGTATTGTCCGTACACTCCCGCGCAACGCTTTCACCAGAGCCGCACAGGACCACACACAGTCCAACGGCCTGCGCCCCAGGTGGGATGTGCCTTTCGTCTCCGCCCAACGTCCCGATTCCGGGCGTTTGGTCCTTAAGCGTGATGGACCGCACTAACAGGGGCCTTGTGCTCATCCCCCACCCTCGTGTCAAAATAGGACAAGGAGTCCGGGGAGGGTTCCTTCCGCCCAAGTGTGGGTGGAATGTTTTGCATTGCACTCTGTATGGGGGGTCTGGTGGCCCCTGGCAGTTCTGTGACTGATCGTCACAGTCGCGTGACTGTCCGCTATGGCATGGTCCATCGGCTTCCGCCGCTGATGAACACCTCAGAGGGCAATTCCATCGGTTTGGCCGACGTGGCTGGACAGATGGTGTAGTTGTAGTGCCGAGGACAAGCCGTTCGTCCTATAACCGACTCGGTCCGCGTGCGCCATTTCGGGCAACGCGGGCCAAGGTGCAGAATTTAGTGGAAAGAACCGAGAAGGTTCGGTTCTCCCGAGGAGGCCGCTCATGACCGCTCGCACCCCTGATGCCGAGCCGCTGCTGACCCCGGCTGAGGTTGCCACGATGTTCCGCGTGGACCCGAAGACGGTCACACGCTGGGCAAAGGCGGGCAAGCTCACGTCCATCCGAACGCTCGGAGGACATCGCCGGTACCGCGAGGCTGAGGTCCGCGCACTGCTTGCGGGTATCCCGCAGCAGCGCAGCGAGGCCTGAACAGCACATTAGGGCTCAACAGGCACAACAAGCAGGGCCCGGCCAGTTCCCCCAACTCGGCCGTTCCCGCCCATAGCTCCACACGACGGGTGCCTGCCCCAACAGGCCCCACGCCCAGGCATTACGGGTAAGTCGTCAAGATCGCGCCGGACTCCGCCGAGTCCGGCGCGATCTTGTGTGCGGGGTGTGTCCCCCGTGTGGGTGGATGCGGAAGCGTTCTGACGGTCCGACCGGTCGGTGTGTTGGAACCTGTGGGAGTGGATCCCCGGAGAGTGCAATTGCACATACAAAATTGAGGGCATGTAGGAGAGGTATAAACGGGACTGCTTACCAAAGTTGGAGAGTGACTCCCGTCACACCACGGACCGCGGTCGTGCGGCCGGGGCACGCACTGGCGTGCCGGGCTTCACAGGGTGCGGCGTGCACAGACGAGCGTCAATACGCACATCGGCGTGTAACCGGCGGTCGCCGCGCCGGGCAACGCGAAGGGCAATGCGAAAGGCCCGCACCCTCGGGGTGCGGGCCCTTCACCTCATGCGGTCCTGACGGGATTTGAACCCGCGGCCTCCACCTTGACAGGGTGGCGAGCACTCCAAGCTGCTCCACAGGACCTTGACGCGCCGCCCGGCGAGTGCGGGCCGCGGAGACAGACTGTACAGCAGCTCAGACCGCCGGGTCGAACTGAGAAGCTCACCCCGGCCCGCTACGGCGCCGCCGCGTCGATCGCCTTCACGATCCGCTTGTCGGAGACCGGCTGCGCCGTCCCCAGCGCGTGCGCGAAGTAGCTGACCCGCAGCTCCTCGATCATCCAGCGGATGTTCTCCACCTGCTCGGGAACGGGCCGCCCCCGGGGCAGCTGCTCAAGCAGCCAGGCGTACTCGTCCTGCATCTCGTGGACCTTCTCCATGCGCGTGGTGTCGCGCTGCACCGCCGTCGGCATCTGCTGGAGCCTGCGGTCCGCCGCCGTCAGGTACCGCATCACGTCCGGCAGCCGCCGCACGCCGACGGCCGTGACGAAGCCCGGCGGCACAAGACGGGCCAGCTGGTCCCTGACGTCCTGGACGTTCGCCGACAGCGCCTGGCTCGTGGTGACGCGCAGCCGGCGCTCGCAGGCCTGCCAGGCGGCCAGGATCTGCTGCACCTGCGCCACGGCGTGCACGGTCGCGCCGACCAGGTCGGCGCGGACGCTGTCGTACAGCTTGCGGTACGACTCCTCGTCCCACGCCGGGCCGCCGTGGTCGGCGATCAGCTTGTCCGCCGCGGCCGTCGCGCAGTCCTCGAACAGCGCCTGGATCGAGCCGTGCGGGCTGCTGGACAGGTTGAGCTTCTGCTGGTTGGTCAGCTGCTGCGACGCGAACTTCGCCGCGTTGACCGGGACGTTCAGCAGGATCAGCCGGCGCGTGCCGCGCCACATCGCCCGCTGCTGCTCGGCCTCGGTGTCGAAGAGCCGCACCGCGACCGTCTCGCCCTGGTCCACCAGCGCCGGATACGCCTTGACGGGCTGGCCGGCCCTGCGCGTCTCGAAGACCCTGACCAGGGAGCCGATCGTCCAGTCCGTCAGGCCGCCGCGTTCGATCGCCTCTCCGCCCGACCGCTCCGCCGTCGCGGCGGCGGCCTTGGACAGGGCCTGGCGCGCCTTCGGGCGCAGTTTCAGCCGCAGCGACTCGAGGTCCTTGGCCTCCGCCAGCTTCCGCCGTCTCTCGTCGACGATACGGAAGCTGATCTTCAGGTGGTCGGGGACGCGTGAGAGGTCGAAGTCGTCGGGCGCGACCGTCACCCCGGTCATCTGCCTCAGTTCGCGCGCGAGCGTGGCGGTCAGCGGCTCCTGGAGCGGCACGGCGCGGTCGAGGAACCGCTTGGCGTAGTTCGGCGCCGGCACGCAGTGGCGCCTGATCGGTTTGGGCAGCGACCTGATGAGCTCCGTGACCACCTGCTCGCGCAGCCCCGGGATCTGCCAGTCGAACCCCTCGTCGGTGACCTGGTTGAGCACCTGTAGCGGCACGTGGACGGTCACGCCGTCCGCGTCGGCGCCGGGCTCGAACTGGTAGGTGACGCGGAACTTCAGCCGGCCCTGCCGCCACGAGTCCGGGTAGTCGTCCTTGGTGACGGACTCCGCTGCCTCGTTGATCAGCATCGACCGCTCGAAGTCGAGCAGTTCGGGCTCCTCGCGGCGCTTGTGCTTCCACCAGGAGTCGAAGTGGGCGCCGGACACCACGTGTTCCGGCACGCGCTGGTCGTAGAAGTCGAACAGCGTCTCGTCGTCCACCAGGATGTCGCGCCGCCGCGCGCGGTGCTCGAGCTCCTCGACCTCGCCGAGCAGCTTGCGGTTGTCGTGGAAGAACTGGTGGTGCGTGCGCCAGTCGCCCTCCACCAGCGCGTTG
Organism: Streptomyces sp. NRRL F-5126; assembly: GCF_000721265.1. Taxonomy (GTDB): domain Bacteria; phylum Actinomycetota; class Actinomycetes; order Streptomycetales; family Streptomycetaceae; genus Streptomyces. The sequence continues at coordinate 405,228 of NZ_JOFZ01000008.1, forward strand.
CGGATGAACAGGTCGCGCGAGACCTCCGCGTCGATCCGGCCGTAGTTGACCTTGCGGTCGGTGACGATCGGCACCCCGTACAGCGTGACCTTCTCGTACGCCATCACGGCCGCCATGTCCTTCTCCCAGTGCGGCTCGCTGTAGGTGCGCTTGATCAAGTGGCCCGCGAGCGGCTCGACCCACTCGGGCTCGATCCGCGCGTTGACGCGCGCCCACAGCCGTGACGTCTCCACCAGCTCGGCGGACATCAGGAACCTGGGCGGCTTCTTGAACAGCGCCGAGCCCGGGAAGACCGCGAACTTGGCGCCGCGCGCGCCCACGTACTCGTTCTTCGCGCCGTCCTTGACGTCCTTCATGCCGACGTGGGACAGCAGGCCCGCCAGCAGCGAGACGTGGACGCGCTGGTCGGGCGCCGTGGCGTCCTCGTCGCCCAGGGAGATCCCCATCTGCTTGGCGACCGTGCGCAGCTGGCTGTAAATGTCCTGCCACTCCCTGATCCGCAGGTAGTTCAGGTACTCGGCCCTGCACATCCGCCGAAATCCCGAGGACGAGCGCGCCTTCTGCTGCTCGCGCAGGTAGCGCCACAGGTTGAGGAAGGCGAGGAAGTCCGACGTCTCGTCCTTGAACCGCGCGTGCTGCTGGTCGGCCTGCGCCTGCTTGTCGACGGGCCGTTCGCGCGGGTCCTGGATGGACAGCGCCGCCGCGATCACCATGACCTCGCGGACGCAGCCGTTGCGGTCCGCCTCGACGACCATCCGTGCGAGGCGCGGGTCGACGGGCAGTTGCGAGAGCTTTCGGCCCAGCTCCGTCAGGCGCTTGCCGCGCCCCTTGACGTGTCCCTTGGCGGACGGGTCGAGCGCGCCGAGCTCCTCGAGCAGTTGCACGCCGTCGCGGATGTTGCGGTGGTCGGGCGGGTCGATGAACGGGAACCGCTCGATGTCGCCGAGGCCGGCCGCCGTCATCTGGAGGATGACCGACGCCAGGTTCGTGCGCAGGATCTCGGCGTCCGTGAACTCGGGGCGCGCCTCGAAGTCGTCCTCCGAGTACAGCCGTACGCAGATGCCGTCCGACGTGCGCCCGCAACGCCCCTTGCGCTGGTTGGCGCTGGCCTGGGAGACGGGCTCGATCGGCAGCCGCTGCACCTTGGTGCGGTGGCTGTAGCGCGAGATGCGTGCGGTGCCGGGGTCGATGACGTACTTGATGCCCGGCACCGTCAGCGACGTCTCCGCGACGTTCGTCGCCAGCACGATCCTGCGGCCGGAGTGGCGCTGGAAGACGCGGTGCTGCTCCGCGTGCGACAGGCGCGCGTACAGCGGCAGGACCTCGGTGTTCCTCAGCTTGCGGCGCTCCAGCGCGTCCGCCGTGTCGCGGATCTCGCGCTCGCCCGAGAGGAAGACGAGGACGTCGCCCGGGCCTTCGGCCTGCAGCTCGTCCACGGCGTCGGAGATCGCGGTGACCTGGTCGCGGTCGCCCTCGTCGCCGTCCTGTTCAAGCAGCGGCCGGTAGCGCACCTCGACGGGGTACGTGCGGCCCGAGACCTCCACGATCGGCGCGTCGCCGAAGTGGCGGGAGAAGCGCTCGGGGTCGATCGTCGCGGACGTGATGACGACCTTGAGGTCGGGGCGGCGCGGCAGCAGCTGGGCGAGGTAGCCGAGCAGGAAGTCGATGTTGAGGCTGCGCTCGTGCGCCTCGTCGATGATGATCGTGTCGTAGGCGCGCAGCTCGCGGTCCGTCTGGATCTCCGCGAGCAGGATGCCGTCCGTCATGAGCTTCACGAACGTCGAGGCCGGGTTGACCTGGTCGGTGAAGCGGACCTTCCAGCCGACGGTCTCGCCGAGCGGCGTCCCGAGCTCCTCCGCTACGCGCTCGGCCACCGTGCGTGCGGCGATGCGGCGCGGCTGCGTGTGGCCGATCATGCCGCGCAGGCCGCGCCCCAGCTCCAGGCAGATCTTCGGGATCTGCGTCGTCTTGCCCGACCCCGTCTCACCGGCGACGATCACGACCTGGTGGTCGCGTATCGCCTCCAGGATGGTGTCCTTCTTCTGGCTGACGGGCAGCTGCTCGGGGTACGTGACGGCGGGCAGCCTGGCGGCCCGCCGCCTGACGCGGTCGGCTGCCTTCTCGGCCTCGGCGCGGATCTCGTCCAGCACGGCCTGGCGTGCTTCGGGCTTGCGGATGCGCCGGGTGCCTTCGAGTCGGCGGCCGAGCCGCTGCGCGTCGCGCAGGGAGACCTCGGCCAGCAGGGACTGGAGGTCGGCGAGGGAAGTAGACATACCGCATCCCAGGATCTCACCGCCGCGGCCCCGGCGGCGAACCCATTACGGGCGGCGCGCAACGACAGCGGAACGAGGAGAGCACAACGACAAGAGCGGTACGCCCCGTCTCGGGGACGTACCGCTCTCGTCACGCTGTGGCTGGGGCCGGGATCGAACCGGCGACCTATCGCTTTTCAGGCGATCGCTCGTACCAACTGAGCTACCCAGCCACGCAACCGGAAGGCTGCAGCGGTCCTGACGGGATTTGAACCCGCGGCCTCCACCTTGACAGGGTGGCGAGCACTCCAAACTGCTCCACAGGACCAGGCGATGCGCGTGGGCAAGTCTCGCATACGGTGACGCGTGCACCCACCGGATATTTCCTGGTGGTGTCCTTGCCCGAAGTCGCAGGACGAGCGTATCAGAACGGGGAGGGTGCGCCGTCCTGCCCGCGGCCCGCTAGGCGGGCCCTGCCGCCTCGCCCTCCGGCCGGTGCTGCACGCGGCAGCCGTAGTGCCCGCTCGCCGTGCGCTCGCACACGACGTACGGCACCGTCCCCGCCACCCCGCCGGTCGCGCGCCAGGGCATGACGGCCTCGCCGGCCAGCAGCGCCTCGACGGTCTGCAGCGCGGCGTCCCTGGGCTCGGGGTGGTGCTCGTACTGAGCCGACCCCAGCGCGAGGGCGACGGCCAGGCCGAGGAGGTTGACCTCGGTGGGCTCGCCGGGCACGGCCGACCCCGCGACGGGGTCAAGACGGATGCCCGCGTCCGGCACGTCCACGACGCGGGCGACGTAGCGCTCTGGGGTCTCGGGCATGGACACGCTCGCTTCCTCCTGCCGGCGCGGTGGCCGTACCCCATGCATGGCCACACTTCAATGATCAGGCCAATTCCGCCGCACGCATCTTGTTCCCGGACATGACAGGCCGTAGAAACGTCTCGTTCTGTCCATGTCCGGCCACCCACTGTCACACACATCACTTCCTGTCACCTCCACCCCACGCGTTTCCGCTCCCAAGCTCCTCCCTTTCCCCAGGAGTTCACCATGCGCAGAACCAGACCGCGCCTCGGTGCGGTTGCCTCAGGTGCCCTGCTCGTCGCGGCGATGGCCGTGCCGGCCTCCGCTTCGGCGGCGGCCGCGGCGCCCGGCGAGCCCGCTTCCCCGACGTCGGCCGACTGCCCCTGGGTCGGCTCGCACGCCCCCATCGGCCACCGCGTCTCCCAGGTCCTGTCGAAGATGACGCTGGACGAGGAGATCGCGATGGTCCACGGGGCCGCGGGCTCCGCGTACACCGGCTACATCCCCGGCGACTCCCGCCTGTGCATCCCCGCCCTCAAGATGCAGGACGGCCCGGTCGGCGTGCGGATGTCCGACACGACCCAGCTGCCCGCCGCGGCGAACGTCGCCGCCTCCTTCGACCCGTCGCTCGCGAAGTCGTACGGCGCGGTGATCGGCGCCGAGGACAAGGCGAAGGGCGTCGACGTCGACCTCGGGCCCACCGTGAACATCGTCCGCGACCCGCGCTGGGGGCGCGCCTTCGAGTCGTACAGCGAGGACCCGTACCTCACCGGGCAGATCGGCGCCGCCGACATCGAGGGCATCCAGGACCAGGGCGTGATGGCCCAGGTGAAGCACTGGGCGGTCTACAACCAGGAGACCAACCGCAACACGGCCTCTGACAACGCTGTCATCGACGACAGGACCGTCCACGAGGTCTACGCGGCCGCCTTCGGCACAATCCTCGACCAGGCGAAACCGTCCTCGGCCATGTGCTCCTACTCGTCGATCAACGGCACGTACGCCTGCGAGGACGCGTACCTGAACAACATCCTCAAGAAGCAGTTCGGCTTCGACGGCTTCATCACCTCCGACTGGGGCGGCACCCACTCCACCGTCGCGTCCGCCAACGCGGGCATGGACATGCAGATGCCGGACGGCTCCTACTTCGGCACCGCGCTCAAGACGGCCGTGCAGAGCGGTCAGGTCAAGAAGGCGCGCGTGGACGACATGGTCACGCGCATCATGCGCGAGGAGTTCCGCTTCGGCCTCTTCGACCACCCGTCGGCCGACACCCCGGACGCGAACGCCTCCACGCCCGCCCACGTCGCGGTCGCGAAGCGTGCCGCCGAGGACGGCGCGGTCCTGCTGAAGAACAGCGGGCACGTCCTGCCGCTGGACAGCGGGAAGGTCAAGTCGATCGCCGTCATCGGCGACGGCGCCGGCAAGGACACGATGAGCGCGGGCGGCGGCAGCGCCACCGTCGCGGGCACCGGCACCGTCACGCCGTACGACGGGATCAAGGCGCGCGCGGGCGCGGGCACGAAGGTGACGTACGCGCAGGGCAACGTCAGCGCCAACGGCGAGCTGCCGGTGATCGGCAGCCAGTACCTCACGCCGCCGTCCGGCACGGGCCACGGCCTCCAGGGCGCCTACTACACCAACACGACTCTCTCCGGTGACCCGGCCGCGACGAGGACCGACCCGCAGGTGGACTTCGACTGGAACGGCGCGGCCCCGGCCGACGGCGTCGCCGGCACCAACTTCTCCACGAAGTGGACGGGCACGCTGACTCCGCCCGCGACCGGCACGTACACCTTCGGGCTGACCAGCGACGACGGCAGCCGGCTGCTGATCGACGGCAAGCAGGTCATCGACAACTGGCGCGACCAGGCGACCCACACCCAGACCGGCACGGCCACGCTGACCGCGGGCAAGCCGGTGCAGGTCGAGGTCGACTACTACCAGGGCGGCGGCGGCGACGAGGTGCACCTCGGCTGGGAGACGCCCGGCAGCGACCTCCAGGGCCAGGCGGCGGACCTCGCCGCCAAGTCCGACGTGGCGATCGTCTACGCCAACGACTTCGAGTCCGAGGGCAGCGACCTCTCCGGCATCGACCTGCCGGGCGACCAGAACGCCCTGATCGAGGCCGTCGCCAAGGCCAACCCGAACACGATCGTCGTGCTGAACACCGGCTCCGCCGTGACGATGCCCTGGCTCGACCAGGTCAAGGGCGTCTTCGAGGCCTGGTACCCGGGGCAGGAGTCCGGCGACGCCATCGCCGCGCTGCTCTACGGCGACGTCAACCCGTCCGGCAAGCTGCCGGTCACCTTCCCGAAGTCGCTGGACCAGGTGCCCGCGAACACGGCGGCGCAGTGGCCGGGCGTGGACGGCAAGGTCCAGTACTCCGAGGGCCTCGACGTCGGCTACAAGTACTACGACGCGCAGCACGAGGACCCGCTCTACCCGTTCGGATACGGCCTCTCGTACACCTCCTACAAGTTCTCCCACCTGCGCGTCGAGGGCTCGACGATGCGGGAGGGCGGATCGCTGCGGGTGACGGCCGACGTCACCAACACCGGCTCGCGGGACGGCAGCGAGGTGGCCCAGCTGTACCTGAGCGAGCCGAAGGCCGCGGGGGAGCCCGTCAGCCAGCTGAAGGGCTTCCAGAAGGTGGCCCTGAAGGCGCACCGGACCAAGCGCGTCACCTTCCGGCTGACGGCGCAGGACGCGTCGTACTGGAACAGCGACGCGCAGGCGTGGACGCTCACCCCCGGCACGTACCGGGTGCGCGTCGGCGACTCGTCGCGCAGCCTGCCGCTGAGCGGCTCCTTCCAGGTGCGCAGGACGACGGGCCCGCGCTTCACCAAGGTGTCCGCGCCGTCGCCCGCGGCGGGCGGCTCCACGGTCGCGGTGCGCACGACGTTCACCAACGGCGCGACGCAGCCGGTCATCGGCGCCACGACGAGGCTGTCCGTGCCGTCCGGCTGGCGGGCGAGGGCCACGAGCCCGGCGACGCACCGGCTGGTGGCGCCCGGCAAGTCGGTGACGACGACGTGGGCGGTGACCCTCCCGGACGGCGCCAAGGGCGGCGCCGCCGAGCTGACGGGCACGACCCGCTACCTCGGCTCGCCGCACACGAGCCCGGGCGACGGCTCGGCGACGGTCCAGGTCGCCTACGCCAATGTCGGGGCGGCGGCAGGTGAGGTCGGCGTCACGGACGACTCCGCCACGGCGGCGGGCTCGTTCGGCGACGCCGGCTACAGCTTCTCGGCGCAGGCGCTCGCCGACGCCGGCATCAGCCCCGGCGGACGGGTCACGGCCGGCTCGGCCGCGTTCACCTGGCCGGACGTCGCTGCCGGCACGCCCGACGACGTGGCGGCCGCGGGCCAGGCGATCGCCGTGCGCGGGTCGGGGACGCGGCTGTCGTTCCTCGGCGCGGGCACCAACGGCACGCAGCAGGGGCAGGTGACCGTCACGTACGCGGACGGCACGACCTCGACGGGCACGGTGACGCTGGCCGACTGGTACGCGAACCAGGCGGTGGACGGCTGCTCGCTGGTCGCCACGACGGCGCACTGGAACAACCCGCCCGCCGACACGCTGCCGCACGACCACAAGGTCAGCCTGTACGCGTCGTCGGTGCCGCTGACGGCGGGCAAGCAGGTCGCGTACGTGACACTGCCGGACAACGCGTCGCTGCACGTCTTCGCGACGGCGATCGGCTGAGTGCGGGGTGTTCGCGGGGGCGCCGCACGCGCGGCGCCCCCGCGGCACCGAATGATCCCAGGGATCAGGGCACGCGGACGACGGCGGCGTAGATGCCGCTGCGCTCCTCCTCGGGCGCCGGCTCCTCCTTGTACCAGTGCGGCGCAGTGACGAGACCGGGCTCGACGGGTTCGAGGCCGTCGAAGAATCGTTCGGTCTCCTCGCGCGTGCGGAAGCGCAGCGGGATGGTGCCCTTCTTGTACGCCTCCTGGACCGTCGCGACCATCTCGGGCGGGTGGAAGTCGGTCGTGCCGTGCGAGAAGATCAGCAGGCTCCCCGACGGCAGGGCGTCCACCAGCGTGCGGACGATGCCGTACGGGTCCTCCTCGTCCTGGACGAAGTGCATCAGCGCGATCAGCGACAGCACGACAGGGCGGTCGAAATCCAGGATGGTGCGCGCGTGCTCCACGATCGCGCCCGGCTCGCGCACGTCCGCCTGGATGTAGTCCGTCGTGCCCTCGGGCGTCGAGATCAGCAGCGCCTCGGCGTGGCGCAGCACGATCGGGTCGTAGTCCGTGTAGACGATGCGGGCGGCCGGGTTCACGCGCTGGACGATCTGGTGGAGGTTCGGCTGCGTCGGGATGCCCGTGCCGATGTCCAGGAACTGGTCGAACCCCTCGCGTGCCGCCCAGGCGACGGCGCGGTGCATGAAGGCGCGGTTCTGCCGGGCGGCGGCCTTGGAGTCCTCGGGCAGCTTGTCGCCGACGGCCTGGTCGACCAGGTAGTTGTCCTTGCCGCCGAGCAACCAGTCGTAGACCCGGGCCGGATGCGGCTTGCTGGTGTCGATCCGGGGCTTGGGTGTGGATGAGGACATCGGGACTCCGTTTGCGTATGGCCGGGGTGCGGGGGACGGCGACAAAGCCAAGAGTGCCGCACGGCGGTGCGATGCGGAACGCGGGGGCGCTCCCTATGCGCCCGGCCGCGCCTGCGGTCGTGCGTCGAGCAGGGACGCGTACCTGCCGCGGAAGGCGGCGCCGTCCGGTGCGCGCCAGCCGGCGGTGACCCGGCCGAGCACACCCCCGGGCAGCCCCCCGTCCGCCGTGTCCTGCTCCGGTTCGAGCACGCGGTGGACCCGTAGCGTCAAGGTGCCGTCCCCCGTCGGCACGCGCACATCGGAGCCGCCGGGACCGTCCGCCACGGCGGCCGGTGCCGCCCCGGGCACGGCAACCGGGAGCGCCGTCCGCACGCGGTGGCTGGTGACGGTCGGATCGGCGGTGTGGCTCGCGCTCTGCGCCTGCGGCTCGGCCTCGCCGCGCAGCAGGGCGTACAGCTGCTCGACGAGGACCGGGTCGTGGACGCCGTCGTACACGTAGCGGTGGCCGAGCACGCCGTGCTCGGTGGTGCCGACGAGGGCGTGGCCCGCGCCGTCGAGCGGCGCCGAGCGGTAGGTCACGGGGATCAGGTAGGCGACGGGGAGCGGCCCCGACACGTCCGTGACGGTCATGAACTCGATGCCGACCTCGCCCGCGGGGTCGTCGAGCCGGAAGCCGCCGGCCTTCGCGAGCTCGGGCGCGTCCGCCCCGGCGAGGAACCACGGGCGTCCCGGCAGCCAGGCGGTGAGCAGTTCGAGCTTCGTCGGTGTCAGCGTGGTGTCGTGGTGGATGACTGCCATGCGCGTCGCCTTTCTGGGGCAGGCCGGGACCGTCGCCATCCTGCCAGGGCGGCGCGGCGCGGCCTCGCACGACGCGGTGGCCGGGGCGCGGCGGATGCGGGGCCGCGTCCCGCGAGCGGCGGGAGCCGCCCTGGCGGGGGATGCTGGAACACGGGCACACGCACGGCAGCGGAAGCGGATCAGGCACGACACCGAGGCGCGGAGGTGCGGACGTGGGGACAGCAGGCGATGGCGGCGCGGCAGGCGATGGCGGCGCAGCGGGCGATGGCGGCGCAGCGGGCGATGGCGGCGCGGTGGACGCCGAGGCGAAGAGGGACGGGCGCGGCGCGCTCTGCCTGGTGACCGGCGCGACGGGCTACATCGGCGGCCGGCTGGTGCCCGAGCTGCTGGCGGCCGGGTACGCGGTGCGGTGCCTCGTGCGGACGCCGGAGAAACTGCGCGACCACCCGTGGTCCGGCGACGTGGAGGTGGTCAAGGGCGACGTCACCGACGAGGCGGGCGTCGCCGCGGCCATGGACGGTGTCGACATCGCGTACTACCTCGTGCACGCACTCGGCTCCGGCAAGGACTTCGAGGACACCGACCGGGAAGCCGCCCGCGTCTTCGGCCGCTCGGCGCGCGCTGCGGGCGTCCGCCGCCTCGTCTACCTCGGCGGGCTCACGCCCGCCGGGGTGCCGGAGCGCGAGCTGTCGCCGCACCTGCGCTCGCGCGCCGAGATCGGGCGCATCCTGCTGGCGTCGGGCGTGCCGACCGCCGTGCTGCGCGCCGCCGTGATCATCGGCTCGGGCTCGGCGTCGTTCGAGATGCTGCGCTATCTGACGGAGCGGCTGCCGGTGATGGTCACGCCGAGCTGGATCTCCAACCGCATCCAGCCGGTGGCCGTACGCGACGTGCTGCGCTACCTGGTCGGCGCGGCGGAACTGCCCGCAGACGTCAGCAGGGCCTTCGACATCGGCGGGCCCGACGTCGTCACGTACCGCGAGATGATGCGGCGCTACGCGCGCGTGGCCCGCCTGCCGAGGCGGCTGATCGTCGCACTGCCCGTGCTGACGCCGAGGCTCTCCAGCCTCTGGGTCGGCCTCGTCACACCCGTCCCCGCCGGCCTCGCCAGGCCGCTGACGGAGTCGCTGCGCCACGAGGTGGTGTGCGCCGAGCACGACATCGTCCGGTACGTGCCCGACCCGCCGGGCCACCCGTACGGGCTCGACCGCGCGGTCGAACTCGCGCTGCGGCGGGTGCGGCAGGGCCAGGTCTCGACGCGCTGGTCGTCAGCGTCCGTGCCGGGCGCGCCGAGCGACCCGCTGCCCACCGACCCGGACTGGGCGGGCGGCAGCCTCTACACGGACGCGCGCGAGGGCACGGTGGTGGCGTCACGGGCCGCGCTGTGGCGGGTGATCGAGGGCATCGGCGGGGTGCACGGCTGGTACTCGATGCCCGTGGCCTGGGCGGTGCGCGGCTGGCTCGACCGGTTCGCGGGCGGCGTGGGGCTGCGGCGCGGCCGCCGGGACACCGAGCGGCTCCGGGTCGGCGACTCGCTGGACTTCTGGCGGGTCGAGGAGATCGAACGCGGCGGGCTGCTGCGGTTGCGCGCGGAGATGCGGATGCCGGGGCTCGCCTGGCTTGAGATGCGCGCCGACACGGACGCCGACGGCCGCACCGTCTACCGCCAGCTCGCGCTGTTCCGGCCCCGCGGCCTCCTCGGCCAGGCCTACTGGTGGAGCGTCTACCCGTTCCACGCGCTGATCTTCGGCGCGATGGTCCGCAACATCGCGGCGGCAGCGGAGGCCGAGGAGGGCGGCGTGCCGTCGCTGACGGCGCCCGCGCCGGCCCCGCGGGGCGCGCGCCACCCGGGGCCGGGGCTGCCACCGGCCTGACGGCGGCCCTGAACGGCCGGGGGCCTCAGCAGCGCTCGTCGCGATGGCCAGGGGCGCCCGCGGGCACGACGTCCCTGTCCCGCAGCGTGACGGACAGGGTGCGGCACTCCTCGACCACGGCGAAGTCGAAGCCGATCTCCTTGTGCCTGCCCAGCAGCTCGCCGGTGTTCTTCTGGGCCACGGCCAGGCCGTCGCGGTGCCCGCGCCGCACCAGCAGCTTCGCGAAGGCGACGGCGACGGCGTCCGTCGCGTCGAGCAGCCCGTCAGAACGCTGGTACGAGGCGAGGCTGTCGGGCGCCACCGCGTCGAACCCGGCCTTCGCGCAGCCGTCGATCCACCGGCCGACGATGCCCATCAGCTCGCCGCGCCTGCCGGCCGTGGAGATGTCGAGCAGCGGTGACCGCGTTCGCGAGACTGCCCGGCTGCTGAGGAACCCGTCGCCCCCGCCGCGGCAGAGGAGCCCAACCCCGGCCGTTGAGGACGCGGAGGACCCGCTGAACACGGCCGCCCCGGTATCCGCCGCGCCGTAGACGGGCGCTTTCCAGGCCAGGGACAGCGTGGCGATCGACGGCCGCTGCGGTGATCGGTAGCTCGTGGAGCGCGCGGCCGCCCATCACCTCGGCGGCGGCTGGATGCGGGCGGCCGGCTCCGTCTTCGCCCTCCACCAGCCGACGACCTTCGCGTAATGCAACTCGAAGTGCGGTCCCGGGTACAGCCTGCTGCGGTGGATCGCGGGCAGTATGCGCCGGCGGCCGTTCGCGAGAGTGATCCGCACCGCGAGCGCGCTCCCCTGTTGCCCCCTGCTCTCCCGCACTTCGATCCACCGGATCTCCCGCCAGGGGTAGGTACGGCCGTGCCCGAAGCCCCTGCGGATGGTGATTCCGGCCGCCCCGACCTCAGTCCTGCTGCTCAGCGCGAACAGGAAGCCGAGACCGGCGGCCACCACTGTCCCGCCCAGTGTCCAGCAGAAGATCTTGATGCCCGTCTGCTGGAGCAAAGCGACGCTCTCAATGGCCAGTAGGCTGACTATTAGGGACAGTTGATACCCGTCCGGGCGGTACTGGTCTTTCCCCCGGAAACACAGCTCCTCCACATGGCGCACACTACAAGCCCGCAGCGCCGGGTGATACACCGGCGCGGCAGCGGTCGAATCGCCCTCCCCGCACCGGGCGCACAACCCCCGGACGGCAGAGCTTCTCAGGAAGCGTCGACCTCGTACTGGCCGTGCTCCAGGAAGTACCGCAGCGCTTCCGGCGAGCCGTCGTCGAGGGCCTTCTGCGCCGCCGTCCGCAGCGCGTCGCTGATGGTCGGGTCGGCGAGCATGTGGAAGATGGCGACGCTGTCGTCCTCGGCCTGGGCGAGGCGGTAGCCAGTCTCGAGGAAGGTGCGTACGGACTCGGGGGTGTCGATCTCCAGGGCCTTGTCCGCCTCCCTGATGACCGCCTTGTCGTTGTTCTCCCGCGCGTGGCCCAGGATCGTGAAGACGGCGACGCTGTCGTCCTCGAACTGGGCCTGCGTGAAGCCCGTTTCCAGGAAGGTGCGCTGGTCCTCGATGGTGCCTTCGAGGGCAGCCTGTGCGGCGGCGTGGACGGACTTGCCGGTGTCCGGGTCGGCGAGGATGCGGAAGATCGCCACCCGGACGTCGTCGTCGGACATCTCGTCGACCGGCGTGGTCGAACCGTCCGTGCCTGACGCCGAGACCGCGGACGCCGAGACCGCGGACGCCGAGGGCGTCGCGGCGAAGCCCGCGGCGAACGCGGGGGTCGCGAACAGGAGCGCCGGGGCCAGGGCGGCGGCAGCGATGGTCAGGGCGGTATGGGTCGGTCTCACGTGTGGCCTTTCGGACGGGTACTGGGAACGTCCGGGGACGCTCCGGCACATACGAACCTCCGCGCGGAACCCGCACAAGGTATCCACATACTTGCGCAACATGATCAGGAGATAATCCTCAGCATGTGATTGATATGTGGTGCTGAGGCAGATCCGTCCCCGGCCCTCCGGCATCCGGCCGCCCGTTGCCAGTCGGCCGTTGAGCCTGACCGCGTGGGTCCTCTCCAGCCTCCTGCGGAAGGGTAGTACCGGGACTCGATGGCCCATCAGCCCAGTCGGGCGGCCCGCTGGTCGGCTTCCGGGAACCATACGATGCAGACCCTGGCCCTCCACGGCCCCGGGCCGTGCGACTACCGGATCACGAGCGAGGAAGAGCACACGTGCGGCGTCCGCCAGGGCAACGCGTGGGAGCCGTCCGGTGTGAGGTGATCATCTGCGCTGACGACACCGAGCGCCGCCAGCCCCTCCAGATCCATGCGGACGGGGCCACCGCAGGCCCGCCGGCCGCGGTTTGCGTCTCCCCTGCATGGCCCGGCGGGCGCCGGTTTCGAGGGCGTTGCGCATACGCACGGCAAAGCGTTGGTGCTCCAGGGGCCCGCGCCGGTTCCGGACCACCTTGCGCTCCCACAGCTCGATCGCGGCCGCGATGTCCTCGGGAAGTTTCTGGAGTTCGTCCCAGCTCAGGAACTCAGGGAGGTCGGCACCTGGTGTGTCGGGCGGACCTGCTGACATGCCGCCTCCCGTGCCTGGACACCCTGGGGCTCACGATAGGGGTGCAAGAGTGCCCCAATGGGATTCGAACCCGACATCGTTACCTGCCTGACCCGCGGAAACGCGCGGAAGTCGGATGAATACCCCTGTTCGGGTCCGCCTGCGTCCTGCTGCATCCTCCTCGATCCGGGTCCGGTGCCGACGTGTCAGCACGGAGTGGCTGACCTGTGCAGCCGCGAACCCGGGCTCACGGGGGCGACGCCTGGTCTCATGCGGCGGCCGGTGCCTCGTTTGTCGGCCTCTGGACCGGGCCCGCCGCCTGCGGTCGGGCGCGTCCTCATCGGCGGTCGTAGTGGAAGCGGCAGGCCACGACGTGGATGGCATCGTCCTCGTCGATGCGGTACACCAGCCGGTGTTCGGAGTTGACGCGCCGCGACCAGTACCCGGAGAGGTCGTTCCGCAGCGGCTCGGGCTTGCCGATCCCCTCGTGGCCGTTGCGGTCGATGTCGGCGATGAGCTGGTTGACCCGTTTCAGCAGCTTGCGGTCGTTCGCCTGCCACCACACGTAGTCGTCCCAGCCATCGTCGAGGAACCGCACCTTCACGCGGCGCCCTGTCCGGCCCCGTCGTCGGGGTCGACCAATTCGCGGACCGTGCCGCGGCCCATCCGGTCCTGCTCGACCGACCTGCGCAGGCGCTCGGCCATCGCGGGCGACCGCAGCAGGTAGTCGGTCTCCTTCAGCGCCTCGTACTCGGCGAGGGAGACGACGACCATGGGCTCGTGGCCGGCGCGGGTGATGACGAGCTCCTCGGCGTCGTCCTCCACCGCGTCGAGGGCGTCGGCGATACCCGCGCGCAGTTCGGTGACACTCATCGTCTTCATAACGTACAGAATAACGTACGGTGCCATCGGACGCATTTTCCGGCAACCGCCATCGACTCGTCGCGCGAATCCCAGACGTACAGACGTTCACGATGATGAAGCGGGCAGGCGGCCGTGGAGCAGGGCGACGCCCAGCGGGCTCAGGACGTGAACGACCCGTCCGCCGTCGCGTCGGCTGCTGGCCAGACTTGCCGCACGCAGGGCCTTGACGTGCTCGCTCGCCGACGCCGCCGACACGCCGAGTGCGCGCCCCAGTTCGCCGGTGGTGATGCCCTTCTCGCAGGCGGCCAGCACCCGGGCCCGTGTCCGTCCCACCAGTTTGGCCAGGGCGGTCGGGCGGGAATCGGCCGGTGGCCGGGTGGTCGCCGTCTCATGGCTGATCGGGTACACCAGCACCGGCCGCAGGGCGGGGTCCGCCAGGGCCACGGGTGTCCGCCAGCAGAAGAACGAGGGCACGAGCCGGATGCCGCGCCCCGCCAGATGCAGGTCGCGTTCCCTCGGGTACCGCATTTCCAGTACGGGCGGCCTCCACGCGGCCAGCGGGCGCAGCGACTGGAGCAGGGCGTCCACGCCGCCGTCGGCCAGCGTCGTCGCCCGGAACCGGCGGTCCTCGTCCACGCCCGCTGTCGCGTGCACCCAGTCCGGTTGGACGACGGTGGCGTGCAGAGCCCTGAACGTGCCGGTCAGTTCGTCCATCCGCTCGGGGTTCCTGGCCGCCAGACCGCGCATCCACGGTGTGGGGCGACGATCACGCCACAGCCAGCCCAGTTCCCTGCGCAGCCGGTCGGGGGCGGTGCCACGCAGCCCGTCGAGGCCGGCCTCGAGACCGTCGACGGCTTCGCCCGGCGTGAGGAAGTCGGGGAAGTCACGGGCCGTCGCGGGCGCGAGTGCGGCGAGCAGCCTGCCCGCGGCCGTCAGCTGCCGCTCCGCCAGGTCGGCCAGGGCCCGCGGGCGCCATTGGCCGAATGCCGGCGGAAGCGGCCCGCTTCCCGCCAGCTGCTGCACGGCGAGGACGGTCTCCCACATCGCGTCCGGCCCCGGTGCCACGCGCACCTTCCGAAGGTCCTCCCCCGTGAAATGGATCCGCAGCATTCCCCCAGTCCCTTCCCCCGTCCGGGACAACTCACCGCAACCGGCGAGTGGCCTCGGCCATCACGACTCGGTCAACCAACTTTCCTCGTATATAGGCCTGTTGTGTGTACGCGTCAACGACGCCCGGCGTCGCCCGGCGCGCCGCCACCGGGGTTTCGGCCCATCCCGAAACGCCTTACGCGTCCGCTCCGGCGCCTGCCAGAGTGCGATCCGCCAGCAATTCCGACCACAAGGGGGAAATCGCATGAGGTTTCGTACGCCTGCCCGACTGGCCTCCGCGGCCGCCGCGGCCGCGCTCTGCCTGACCGGCCTCACCGCCGCGACGGCCGAGGCCTCGACGCCGGCCGCCGCGTCGTTCACGTGCTACACGGGCGACCTGTGCATCCACTACAAGGACTCCTCGGGCAAGTACCACTGGAAGGCGCTCTACGTCTGCCAGCGCTGGAACATCCCGGGCGTCGCCACCTGGTTCGACAATTACCAGACCGGCGGGGCGAAGCCGACGTTCTACTACCCCGGCGGCACGACCTGGGTTCCGAGCACCAAGACCGGCCGCCCGATGCACTACCCGTACGACAGCCCGAAGAAGACCGCTCCCACCAGCGTGCGCAACTGCTGACACCGCTGGCAGGCGAGTGATGTGGCGCCCGTGTCCGCTCCAGGGCACGGGCGCTTTCGTCTGCCGTCCGGCGGCAGCAGCAAAGAGTCCCCGTGACCGGATTCCGCGTCGGTCAGGGGGACTGTGTGCGCAGTGCCCCCAACGGGATTCGAACCCGTGCTACCGCCTTGAAAGGGCGGCGTCCTGGGCCACTAGACGATGAGGGCTTACGGGCCGTGCCGGGCGCCATCGGGCGCGACGGGGGACGGGAGCAGCATAGGCGATGCGCTGAGCTATCGCCAAAACGGTTTCGCCTGCTCCCGCGGCCCCTCGCGCCGCATCCCGGCCCCGGCGACAATGGCCGGGTGCTGGAGATGACGCGCGAGGAGTTCGAGGAACTGGTGGCCGAGGCGCTCGACCGCATACCGCCCGAGCTGACCCGGCTGATGGACAACGTCGCGGTCTTCGTGGAGGACGAACCGCCCTCGTCCGACCGGGAGTTGCTCGGCCTGTACGAGGGGACGCCGCTGACCGAGCGCGGCGAGTGGTACGCAGGGGTGCTGCCCGATCGCATCACCGTCTACCGGGGCCCGACGCTCCGCTTCTGCGCGACCCGCGCGGACGTGGTCGCGGAGACGGAGGTCACCGTGGTGCACGAGATCGCACACCATTTCGGCATCGACGACGCGCGCCTGCACGCGCTCGGGTACGGGTGACCCTCGCCGCGGGCGTACCCGCGATCACGATTCGCCCCGGGGGTGCGCGGGAGCGGCCGGCAATCGGACGGCTGCCCGCGGCAGGAAGAAGCCGACGAGGGGCCCCACGCACAGGGCGATGAGAACGGTGCCCGCCCCGACGGTGCCGCCCAGGAGCCAGCCCGCGGTGGCGACCGCGACCTCCATCCCGGTACGGACGGCGGCGACGGGCAGCCGGGTGAGCCGCACGAGCCCGGTCATGATGCCGTCGCGCGGTCCCGACCCGAACTGCGCGCCCAGGTAGAGCGCGTCGAAGAAGGCCAGCGCGAGCAGACCGAGCAGCAGGTAGCCCGCCCGGCCGAGCGCTCCGTGCGGCTCCGGGAGCACGGCCGCCGTGGCGTCCGCGGTGAAGCCGATGATGCCCACGTTGAGGAGCGTGCCGAGCCCGGGGAGCTCGCGCAGCGGGATCCACGCGAGGAGCACGAGGACCGAGATCATGTTCGTCGCCCAGCCGAAGGAGATGCCGGTCGCGTGCGACGTGCCCTCGGCGAGCACGCTCCAGCTCGTCGCCCCGAGCCCGGACCTGACCAGCATCATCACGGCGGCCCCGTACCCCACGAGGCCGGTCAGGAGCTGGAGGATCCGCCGGGTCGTCCGGCCCGCACGAATCTGGGCGAGGGCGCTCATGCGGGGGAGCACGGGACGGTCGCGGCGAGAGCGTGCGGGGCGAGCGAGAGGTGCCATGGGGTCTACCCTGGGGCCATCTGGACCCTGATTCCATAGCCAGATCGGCTACGCTGGTCCGGTGAAGGTCAGTTCGCACGCGGTCGCCGGCATGCTGGGCAGCTGGCAGGAGGGCCCCGGGCCGGGGCACCGGCGCCTCTCCGACCGGCTACGGCTGCTGATCCTGGACGGACGCCTCTTCATCGGCGCCGCCCTGCCGAGCGAGCGGGATCTGGCCACCGTGCTCGGCACCAGCAGGACCACCGTCGGCGCCGCGTACCGCACCCTCGTCGAGCACGGGTACCTCGCCACCCGGCCGCGCGCCAGGGCCACCGTCCGGCTGCCGGGTGACCCGCCGACCGGACGACGGGCGGCCGAAGGCCCGTCGATCATCGACCTGTCCCTGGCCGCGCCGTCCGCACCCGCCGAAATCCTCCATGCCGCGTTCGCGACCGCTTTGGAGCAACTGCCACGCCACTTCGAGCGGCACGGCTACGACCGCTACGGCATCAGAGAGCTGCGCGAGGCGGTCGCCCGCCGGTACGGGCGGCGCGGACTGCCCACCTCGTCCGACCAGATCATGATCACCAATGGCGCGCAGCACGCGCTGGCCCTGCTGGCGCGAGCCCTCCTGTCACCGCGCGACAGGGTGGTGATCGACCACCCGACCTACCCGCACGCGATCAGGACCTTCCTGGACGTGCGGGCCCGGCCGCTGCCCGTCGCCATGACCCCTGCGGGCTGGGACGCCACACAGCTGCGCGAGGCGGCGCGCGCCGCGCGCCTCGCCTACCTGATCCCCGACTTCCACAACCCGACCGGCCTGCTCATGCCCGCGAGCGTGCGCCGCGAGCTCGTACTCCCCTGTCCCACGATCATCGACGAGACCATGGCCGAGCTGGCTCTGGAGGGGGAGGCACCGGCGCCCTTCGCCGTCCACATGCCCGACGCGATCAGCGTCGGTTCGGTGTCGAAGAGCATCTGGGGCGGCCTGCGCATCGGCTGGATCCGTGCGACCCCCGCCCTCCTCGAACGCGTCGAGCAGGTGCGCCCGGCCACCGGCCTCGGCACCCCCGTGGTCGAACAGCTGGCCACCGCGGTCCTGCTCGACGAACGCCCGACCCCGCGGCGCGAGACCCTGCGGCAGCTGCGGGACCAGCGGGACGCGCTGGCGCGGGCACTCGACGAGCACCTGCCGCATGTCCGCGCGCCGCAGCCGGCCGGCGGCCTGACGCTGTGGGCCACGTTCCCCGAGCCGATCAGTTCGCGGCTGGCGGCGATCGCCCCCGACCACGGAGTGGCGATCGCGGCCGGACCGCGCTTCGGGATCGGCGGCGCGTTCGAACGCAACGTCCGGCTGCCGTACACGCTCCCTCCTGAGCGACTCGCCGAGGCGGTACGCGGACTCGCCCGTGCCGAACGTGCGCTCACCCGGGGCGCGACCGGCGCGCATCCCCCCGCATCCGTCGCCTGAGCCCCGCCCGGCGCCCGTCCCGGCCGCGTGAGCGGGTGGCGTACGGCGGCGGGCGCGACGGCGGGCGTACGCGGGCTACGCCGGGGCGTGTCCTGACGGGGCCATGCCCGTTGGACAGGGCGACGTACCGCCCACCGCCCCTCGTGGTCAGACCGCGCCCGCGAGGGGCGACCCGCCCCGCTCCCGTCCCGGAGGTGCCCTCGTGCGCCAGTCGTCCCCTTCCGCCTCTGCTCCCCGCGGCGCCCCTCGCAGCGTGCCGGGGCACGGGCGCGTCGCGCGGCGCGTCGCCGTGTGGGTCGCCACGTCGCTGGCCGTGGCCGCGTCCGCGGGCTGCATGAGCGTCGGCGGCGCCGCCGACGCCCCCGCACCCGGCCACTCCGCGAAGGGGCAGGGTGCCGCGGCGGGGCCCGACGGCCGCGCGGGCTCGCGTGCGGTGCTCGGCGGCGAAGGCGGAGGGGGAGGAACGGGCCACGGAGCGTCGGACGGCGCGGACAAGGGCAAGGGCGGCAAGGGCAAGGACGGCAAGGACGCCAAGGGGAAGGGCGCGAAGGACGCCGGGGGCGCCTCGGCCGATCCGTCCGCGGCCGGTGGTCCGACGCCCGTGGTCACGGCCGGGGGCCACCACCACCGCCCACGCCACCACGGCGGCGGCGCGGCCGGCGGGCAGGCGGGCGGCGGTTCTGGCGGTTCTGGCGGCCCTGCCGGGCCGCCAGGTGGTCAGCCAGCGAGCGACCCGCCCGCGCCGACGGACGGCCCGCCCGCCGGGGGCTCCGGTGGTGGGACGGGCGGGGACACGGGAGGTGGCGACCCGTCAGGCAGTGCGGCGCCGCCCTCGGCCTCGCCCGCGGCCGACGTGCGGACGACGGCACTGGCGCCGGGCGACGGCGTGGGGATGCGCAAGGAGCCTTCCGCGTCACCGCAGTTGGGGCCCGCGTGACGCGCGCGGCACCCG
The DNA here is from genome assembly GCF_000721265.1 of Streptomyces sp. NRRL F-5126. Taxonomy (GTDB): domain Bacteria; phylum Actinomycetota; class Actinomycetes; order Streptomycetales; family Streptomycetaceae; genus Streptomyces. Next base: position 424,471 of record NZ_JOFZ01000008.1, read on the forward strand.
AGTCGTCGGGGAAGCCGGGCGTGGAAGGGCGGGTGGGCGTGGTGTGAGCGGCGTCTCCCGGAACCGATTTGCCTCAGGTGCCGGGGGCTGCGTATGGTAGTAGATCGTTTGATCATTTCCCCGGCGCCGAAAAGGAAGAGCGCCGTGTGGCGCGTACTCTCCCTTACCGTGGCTGACCGCATTGAGGCGGTCGATAGGTGAAACACGGAGTTTGGGCGCGTGCCGAGACTCCGGAAGGTTTCGCATTTCGCATGTCCGTTTCCAGTACTGACCAGGCCGTCATGCCCGAGAACGACGGTCACGAGAACGACGGCCACGAGGCGCCCGCCGCCGCCGAGCCCGCCACCGCCACCGCTCCTGTCGAGCCCGCCGAGGCCGAGGCGGCTCCCGAGCCCAGCTTCGCCGACCTGGGCCTGCCCGAGTCCATCGTGCGCAAGCTCGCGCAGAACGGCGTGACCAGCCCCTTCCCGATCCAGGCCGCGACCATCCCGGACGCGCTCGCGGGCAAGGACATCCTGGGCCGCGGCCGAACCGGCTCGGGCAAGACGCTCTCGTTCGGCCTGCCGCTGCTCGCGACACTGTCCGGCGGCCGCACCGAGAAGAAGAAGCCGCGCGGCGTCATCCTCACGCCGACCCGCGAGCTCGCGATGCAGGTCGCGGACGCCCTCCAGCCGTACGGCGACGTCCTGGGCCTCAAGATGAAGGTCGTCTGCGGCGGTACGTCCATGGGCAACCAGATCTACGCCCTGGAGCGCGGTGTCGACGTCCTCGTCGCCACCCCGGGCCGCCTGCGCGACCTCATCAACCGCGGCGCCGCCTCGATGGAGCAGATCCAGGTCGCGGTCATCGACGAGGCCGACCAGATGTCGGACCTGGGCTTCCTGCCCGAGGTCACCGAGCTGCTCGACCTGGTGCCCACGGGCGGCCAGCGGATGCTCTTCTCCGCCACCATGGAGAACGAGATCAACACCCTGGTCAAGCGCTACCTGACCGACCCGGTCAGCCACGAGGTGGACAGCGCCCAGGGCAACGTCACGACCATGTCGCACCACGTCCTCGTGGTGAAGCCGAAGGACAAGGCCCCCGTGACGGCGGCGATCGCCGCGCGCAAGGGCCGCACGATCATCTTCGTCCGCACCCAGCTCGGCGCCGACCGGATCGCGGAGCAGCTGCGCGACTCCGGCGTCAAGGCGGACGCGCTGCACGGCGGCATGACGCAGGGCGCCAGGACGCGCACGCTGGCCGACTTCAAGGACGGCTACGTCAACGCGCTGGTCGCCACCGACGTCGCCGCGCGCGGCATCCACGTCGACGGCATCGACCTGGTGCTCAACGTGGACCCGGCCGGCGACCACAAGGACTACCTGCACCGCTCGGGCCGTACGGCGCGCGCCGGCAAGTCCGGCGTCGTCGTCTCCCTCGCGCTGCCGCACCAGCGCCGCCAGATCTTCCGGCTGATGGAGGACGCGGGCGTCGACGCCTCCCGTCACATGGTGGGCGGCGCCGGCGCGTTCGACCCGGAGGTCGCCGAGATCACCGGCGCCCGCTCGCTCACCGAGGTGCAGGCCGACTCCGCGAACAACTCGGCCAAGCAGGCCGAGCGCGAAGTCGCCGACCTGACGAAGCAGCTGGAGCGCGCACAGCGCCGCGCGGCCGAACTGCGCGACGAGGCGGGCCGCCTGGTGGCGCGCGCAGCACGCGAGCGCGGTGACGACCCGGAGGCAGCGGTCGCCGAGGTGGCGGCCGAGGCCGAGCGCGCGATCGAGGAGGCCGCGGCGCAGGCCGCCGCCGCCGAGGCGGAGCGCCAGCGCCGGCGGCGCGACGAGCGCGGCAACTTCGAGCGCAGGAACGACCGTGGCGACGGCGACCGTGGCGGTTTCCGCCGTGACGACCGCGGTGAGCGTGGCGACCGCGGCGGGTTCCAGCGCCGTGACGACCGCGGCGACCGTGGCGGGTTCAACCGCGACCGCCGTGACGACCGCGGCGGCTTCCGCCGTGACGACCGCGGTGACCGTGGCGACCGCGGCGAGCGTGGCGACCGTGGCGACCGCGGTGGGTTCCAGCGCCGTGACGACCGCGGCGACCGCGGTGGTTTCAACCGCGACAGGCGCGACGACCGCGGCGGCTTCAACCGCGACCGCCAGGGCGATCGCGGCGGGCGCTCCTTCGACCGCCGTGACCACCGCGAACACCGCGGCAGCGACCGCCCGTTCAACCGCGACCGCCGTGACGACCGCCCGTCGGGCGGCGGCTACCGCGGCGGCTCGTCGGAGCGCCCGTACGGTCGCCGCGACGACCACCGCGGCGGCGCCGGCTCGTTCGGCCGCCGCGACGACAAGCCGCGCTGGAAGCGCAACGGCTGACGCGGTGACGACTGACGCGGTACCGGCTTGACGGCGGGCCCGCTCCACCTTCGCGGTGGGGCGGGCCCGCTGCCGTCGAAGCCGCAACGGCCCGCCGGACTATGCTCGGTGTGCCGTACAGGGGCCGTTAGCTCAATTGGCAGAGCTCCGGACTTTTAATCCGTTGGTTGTGGGTTCGAGTCCCACACGGCCCACCTCTCCTCGCCCCTCTCTTTGCCTCGCCGGCTCCTCGCCTCGCGCTGCCTCCTGCCCATGCCCTGCTCGTATCACGAAACGGCAATGATTTTCATATCCGCACGAGGGTGCCTGGTATTGAAAGTCGTTTTCATTTAGCGTTGCGGTCATGAACGCCCATGCCTCCCGTCTCGCCCTCGGCTCCATAGCCGCCGCTGCCGCCCTGTCCGTCGCCGCCTGCTCCACCTCCCCGGGCGCGGGCGGCGGCTCGTCCGATGCCTCCGCCGCCGCCGCGAAGAGCGCCGGCACCCGCATACCCGTCGTGGCGGCCGAGAACTTCTGGGGCAGCATCGCCTCCCAGCTGGGCGGCGACCACGTGAAGGTCACGAGCATCATCGACAACCCCGCCGCCGACCCGCACGACTACGAGCCGACCGCGGCCGACGCGCGCGCCGTCGCGGGTGCGCGGCTCACCCTCGTCAACGGAGTCGGCTACGACTCATGGGCCGGCAAACTGCTCGCCGCGCAGCCCGGGCAGGGCCGCACCGACCTGAACGTCGGCAAGCTCGTCGGCGTACCCGCCGACGGCAACCCGCACCGCTGGTACTCGCCGGACGACGTCCATCAGGTCATCGAGCGCATCACCGCGGACTACAAGAAGCTCGACCCGGCCGACTCCGCCGACTTCGACCGGCTCAAGAGCACCTTCGAGAACACCACGCTCGCCCCCTACGACAAGGAGATCGCCGACATCAAGGCTGCCTACAAGGGCACGCCGGTCGGCGCCTCCGAATCGATCTTCGCGCCGCTCGCGCAGGGCCTCGGCCTCGACCTGCTCACCCCCGAGTCGTTCCTCGACGCGATCAGCGAGGGCACCGACCCCACCGCGAAGGACAAGTCCACGATCGACCGGCAGATCGCGGACAAGCAGATCAAGGCCTACGTCTACAACTCCCAGAACGCCACGCCCGACGTGCGGGCGCAGGTCAAGGCAGCCAAGGCGGCGGGCATCCCGGTCGCCACGGTCACCGAGACGCTCACGCCCGCGGGCGCCTCCTTCCAGGACTGGCAGGTGCGCCAGCTCAAGGGCATCAAGGCCGCGCTGGCGAAGGGCACGGGCAAGGGGCAGGAGAAATGACCGCGGCTGACACTGCGCCGCTCCGTGCCGTCGCGGACCCCGCCGCGCCGCCCGTGGTGTCGCTGCGCGGCGCCGCCGTGCGCGTCGGCGGCAGGACCCTGTGGTCCGGGGTCGATCTGGACGTCGGCCCGGGCGAGTTCGTCGCCGTGCTCGGGCCGAACGGCGTCGGCAAGTCGACGCTGGTCAAGGTGGTGCTCGGCGTCAGGCAGCCGGCCGCGGGGCAGGTGCGGGTGCTCGGCGCCGCGCCGGGGCGCGCCGGGGCGAGCGTGGGCTACCTGCCGCAGCGCCGCAGCTTCGACGCGTCCCTGCGGATGCGGGGCACGGACATCGTCAGGCTCGGCTGGGACGGCGACCGGTGGGGGCTGCCGCTGCCGGCCAGGTTCCGCCGTGGGGCCGCGGCCGCGTCGGCACGTATCGCCGAGGTGATCGGGCTCGTCGGCGCCGAGGGGTACGCGGACCGCCCGATCGGCCAGTGCTCGGGCGGCGAGCAGCAGCGGCTGCTGATCGCGCAGGCGCTCGTGCGCCGCCCACGGCTCCTCGTGCTCGACGAGCCCCTGGACAGCCTCGACCTGCCGAACCAGGCCGCCGTGGCGGCGCTGATCGGCCGGATCTGCCGGGAGGAGGGCGTCGCGGTGATGATGGTCGCGCACGACGTCAACCCGATACTCGCGCACCTCGACCGGGTGGTGTACCTCGCGGAGGGCGGCGCGGTGACCGGCCGGCCCGAGGACGTCATCACGTCCGCCACGCTGTCGCGGCTGTACGGGACGCCGATCGAGGTGCTGGCCACGTCGGACGGCCGGCTCGTGGTGGTGGGCCAGCCGGAGGCGCCGGCCCGCCACGTCGACCGGCACGCGGACGGCGGAGGCGGGTCCGCCGTGCCCGCGCCCCGCGACGCCCTTACCGTCGCGGCAGGCCCCGCGCCGTCGGCGCCGCCCGTCCGGGGGGACGAGCGCCGTGCCTGACGTCCTGCTCGCCGCGGGCGCGCTGCCCGTATGGTCCTGGAACCCGGTGGCCGACCTGCGGGGGATGTGGGCCTTCCCCTTCATGGTGAACGCCTTCCGCGCGGGCACGCTCGTCGCCGTCTGCGCGGGGGCCATGGGGTGGTTCATGGTGCTGCGCCGGCAGAGCTTCGCCGGCCACACCGTCGCCACGGTCGGCTTCCCCGGCGCCGCATGCGCCGCCCTGCTCGGCGTGTCCGTGAGCTACGGCTACTTCGCGTTCTGCGTGGCGGCCGCGCTCGTCATCGCCGCCATGCCGCGCGGGGGACGCGCCTCGGGCGGCCACGAGTCGGCGGTCACCGGCACGGTCCAGGCCTTCCTCCTCGCCTGCGGATTCCTGTTCACGACGCTGTACCACGGCCTGCTCGGCGGCTTGACGTCCCTGCTGTTCGGCAGCTTCCTCGGCATCACGAACAGTCAGGTGTGGCTGCTGCTCGCGGTCACCGCCGCGGTCCTCGCCGTGCTCGCCGCCGTCGGGAGGCCGCTGCTGTTCGCGTCCGTCGACCCGGACGTGGCGGCCGGGCGCGGCGTGCCGGTGCGTGCGCTGTCCGCGCTCTTCCTCGTCCTGCTGGGCGCGGCGACCGCCGAGGCCAGCCAGATCACCGGGACGCTGCTCGTCTTCGCCCTGCTGGTGATGCCGGCGGCCGCGGCGCAGGCGCTGAGCGCCCGGCCCGCGGCGAGCCTGGCGCTCGCGGTCCTGATCGCGGTCGCGGTGACGTGGGCGGGGCTCACCGTCGCGTACTACTCGCCCTACCCGGTGGGGTTCTACGTGACGACGTTCGCCTTCGCCGCGTACGTACTCTCGCGCGGCGGACGGTACGCACGCGAGCGGATCGCGCGCCCGGCCCCGGCGCCGCTGCCCGCGGGGGGTGCGGCATGACGGCGCACGCCCTCGCAGCAGGCACTCTCGCCTCGCACGCACTGGCCGCGGGGGCGGGGAGCGGCTGGTTCGCCGCGTTCACGCACCCGTACTTCCTGCACGCCTTCCTCGCCGGGTCCGCGATCGCGCTCGCCGCCGGTCTTACGGGGTACTTCCTCGTGCTGCGCGCGCAGGTGTTCACCGGCGACGCGCTCAGCCACGTCGCCTTCACCGGGGCGCTCGCCGCACTGGCCGGCGGCTACGACCTGAGGCTCGGCCTGTTCGCCGCGACCGTGGCCGTGGCCCTGCTGATCGGCACCATCGGACGCGGGGGCCGTGCGGACGACGTGGCCATCGGGTCGGTCTTCGCCTGGATCCTCGGGCTCGGCGCCTTCTTCCTCACCCTCTACACGACCTCGCGCAGTGCCGGGAACGGCGGCGCGGGGGTGTCCGTCCTGTTCGGGTCGCTCTTCGGCCTGTCGGCCGGGCAGGCCCTGACGGCGGCACTGGTGGCCGCGGCCGTCTGCGCGGTGCTGCTGCTGATCGCCCGCCCGCTGCTGTTCGCGTCGGTGGACGAGGCGGTGGCCGCCGCGCGCGGGGTGCCCGTACGCCTGCTCGGCCTGGTCTTCCTCGTCCTGGTCGGCGCGTGTGCGGCGGAGGCCACCCAGGCGGTCGGGTCGCTGCTGCTGCTCGGGCTCCTCGCGGCCCCCGCGGGCGCGGCGGCCCGGCTCACCGACCGCCCGTTCCGCGGCCTGGCGCTGTCGGCGGGACTGGCGCTCGCCGAGATGTGGGCGGGGCTCGGGCTGAGCTACGCGGTGCCCACGCTGCCGCCGAGCTTCGGGATCATGGCGGCCGTGGCGTCGGTGTACGGGCTGACGTTCCTGAAGGGAGCCGGACACGGCCGGGCGAGGCAGCCGTCCCCGGCATGAGGCGCCCGGGGGGACACGGTTCGGGTCACGACGCGGATCACGAATACGGGCAAAACGGGGCGAGTGGTCCCGCACGCGCGTTCTCCCGCCTGTGGCAGACTGCCACCATGCCAGCACTGGGGGATACGGATCATGAGTGAGGCCCGGTCCGCCCCGACCATAGGGCAGCTCGTTCTGAGCAGGCAGCTGCGCGGGCTCCGGGAGCGGGCGGGCGTCACCCGCGAGCAGGCGGCGAAGCTGCTGCACGTGACGGTGGCGACGATCCGGCGCATGGAATCCGCCGAGGTCGCGCTGAAGATCCCGTACCTTCAGGTGCTGCTGCCCGCGTACGGGGTCGACGCGGCCGGCGTCCAGTCGTTCCTCGACATCACCGAGGAGGCCAACAAGCCCGGCTGGTGGCAGCACTTCCACGATGTGCTGCCCGGCTGGTTCAGCGGATACGTCAGCCTGGAAGAGGCCGCGAAGACGATCCGCACGTACGAGCCGCACTTCGTGCCCGGCGTCCTCCAGACGGAGGAGTACACGCGGGAGATCCTGCGCACGGGCGCGATCGGCCGGCTCGACCCGGACCGCGTCGAACGGCACGTGGCGCTGCGTGGGCGCCGCCAGGCGCTGCTGACCAGGAAGGACGCGCCCACGTACTGGGCGGTGATCGACGAGACGGTGCTGCTGCGGCCCGTCGGCACGCCCGAGTTGATGCGCGACCAGATCGGCCGCCTGCTGGAGATGGCGGAACTGCCCAACGTGACGCTCCAGATGGCGGAGCTCTCGGCGGGCCACCACCCAGGCACCTACACGTCGTTCGTGCTCTTCCGGTTCGAAGCGCCGGAGGTGCCGGACATCGTCTACGTCGAGTACCTGACGGGCGCGCTCTACCTGGACGACGTGACCGAGGTCGCGGAGCACAAGGAGGCCATGGACCGCATGGTCGCGCACGCGGAGTCCGCGAGCCGGACGAAGCAGATCCTGTCGGACCTCTACAAGCGCTTCTGACGGCCGCGCTCCCTGCTCGGCCGCGGCCGGTGTCCGCGACCCCGGGCTCGGGCACGTCTCGTGCCGGCGTCGGACTATGCTTCGCCGTGCGGGCCGTTAGCTCAATTGGTCAGAGCAGCGGACTTTTAATCCGTTGGTTGTGGGTTCAAGTCCCACACGGCCTACTTCTCCCGCCCGGCGCCGCGGTGCTCCTGGGAAAGGAATGCGCCCAGGAGGCTGCGGAGCGCGCCGGTTCGTCGCACGCTTGGCCTTATGAGTGACGCACCGATCGTCGTGCACAGGGCCTCGGGCACCGGTGGCCGGCGGGTGACGGTCCGTGGGCAGATCATGGGTCTCGCCCACTCGGACGGCGACCTGGTCGAGTTCCTGCGCAGGGCGGGGCTGCCCGACGCCGGCGACCTGCTCGACGACCCGGGGTGGGTGGAGTGGCAGGGCGGCCCGCCGCACGATTACGCGACGCGGTGACCCCCCACGTGTCCTGTATCACACGTGGCCCCACGGGCCCCGTACGCTCCGCCGACTGTCAGTGGCGGCCCGTAGTCTTGTACCCATGTTCGCTTCCTTGTCCGACACCGTCGACGAGCCTGGTTCCGGGCGCTCGGCCGCCGATGTCAACGCCCGTATCCGTGCCCTGTGGGCGCGGGCCGGAGCCACGCTCACCCCTGCCGAGCAGGAGCGTTACCAGGAGCTGCTGGTCGAGTGGGCGGCCGCGGTGAAGGCCGACGTGGTGCCGGCCGCGTAGTCGCGGCGGCCGCCGCCCCGCAGTGGTGACGATCTTGGTCCGCATGGCGTAGTGTTGTACTCACCGACGCGGGGTGGAGCAGCTCGGTAGCTCGCTGGGCTCATAACCCAGAGGTCGCAGGTTCAAATCCTGTCCCCGCTACTCAGAGACCGAAGGCCCGGATCCCATGGATCCGGGCCTTCGGTGTGTTTCGTACGCCAGTCGGTCGACGGCGATTCGCCGCCCGGCGCCGCGGCGGCCAGCCTGGTAGGGGCGGGGTACCGTCCGAGCCTCAAGGAGACCGGCAGGAGAGGCCACTCGTGGGCAAGTCGGGGCGCGACACGCGCGGCCGCAGGGGCGGCAAGGGCTCGCGTGGTGTGCGCATCGCGCGTGACTGGGTCGCGCGCCGGGACGGCGAGCCGTCCCGCGGCGAGGTGGCGGCGAGTCCCCGCCCCAACAAGGTCATGTTCTGGCTGCCCGTCATCGTCATCGCCGTGGGTGTCGTCTTCGACGCGCTGACGCCGACCCGCTTCACCGCGTCCCCCTTCTTCGCGGCGGCCCCGATGGTGGCGGCCCCGTTCTTCGGGCTCCTCGGCACACTCGTCACCGGGCTCACCGGGCTGGCGTGCGAGGTGCTGCTGCGCTACGACGACGGCACGCTCGCCAGGCCCGAGGCGGTGGGCGACCTGCTGACCGTGGTGACCGTCACGGTGCTCGCCATGGGCATCAACCGCATCGTGCGGCTCAGCGGCGAGCGACTGGCATCCGCGAGCATCATCGCCGAGATGGCGCAGCGCGCGGTGCTGCCGCAGCCGTCGGAGCGGATCGGCGGACTGCACATCGCGGCGCGGTACGAGGCGGCGCAGGAGGACGCGTTCATCGGCGGCGACCTGTTCGCCGTGCAGGACACCCCGCACGGGGTGCGTCTCATCGTCGGCGACGTGCGCGGCAAGGGGATGGACGCCGTCGAGACGGTGGCCGTGCTCGTGGGCGCGTTCCGCGAGGCGGCCGAGCAGGAGCGCACGCTGGAGGGCGTCGCCCACCGGCTGGACCGCGCGCTGACGCGTGAGGGCACGCGGCGCGCCGAGCGCGACTCGTCGGAGTCGTTCACGACGGCCGTGCTGGCCGAGGTCCCGCACAGCGGCGGCGTCGTACGGCTCGTCAACCGCGGCCACCCCGAGCCGATGCTGCTGGAACCCTCGGGGACGGTGCACACGCTGGACCCCGGCCAGTTCGCGCTGCCGCTGGGCATGACGGAGATCGGCTCCTGGCCGGACCGCGCGGACGAGCGCCCCTATCCGCCGGGCGCCACCCTGCTGTTCTACACCGACGGCCTGTCGGAGGCGCGGGACAAGGACGGCGTCTTCTACGACCCGGCCGCGCGTCTTGACGGCCGGATCTTCCCGGGACCCGAGGAGATGCTCGACGCCGTAGTGGGGGACGTACGCGTGCACACGGGCGGCGGCAGCAGCGACGACATGGCGCTGCTCGCGGTGAGCAGGCCGGCGGAGGGGCAACCGGAACGGCGCAGGATCATGAGCGTCGTGCCGCCGCTCTGAGTCCCGGCCGTGGGCAACCCGGGAGTGTCACCGTGCGTGAGCGTTCGCGAGCGCTCCGCACGGCCGAGTGGAGTGCGGTTGCGCGGCGCGGCGTCCGCGACGGCCTCGGCGGGGGTGACCGGCACGCTGAGGGCGGGTCAACTCGCCCCAATCCGCCTGGTTCTGTCCCGGTTGATCCGATGCGAAGTCGTTAAACGATCACCGGGAACGGCTTGGAATAACGACCGGATCTCTATTAACGTTCGATAACGCAGCGCGGTCGTCCCAGCCGTCGCCAGAGGCGGCTCCGTGCGCGTGCGCCGAATCCCGCGAGGGAACCGGGGAACCAACCATTGGGGTGAATCGGGCGCTACCTGCCACCGCTGAGGCGGCCGGGCGCACCCGTAGGAGACCTTCCTGCTCCGAACCCGTCAGCTAACCCGGTAGGCGAGAAGGAAGGAAAGGAGTGTCGCCCTCGTGGCGTCCAACAAGCCTGCCCCGGAACCCCCGTTCCAAACACGCCCCTTCGGCGCTGCCGCCCCGTTCGAAGGCGCGGCGTACAACGCCACCGCGTACAACGGCGGTCCGCACATGGAGACTTACCCCGGGACGTACGGATCACACGCCCCCGCGGTCGGATACGGCGGCGGCCAGGGCAACGGTGGCGGGTACGGCTACGGCAACCAGGGCCTCGCGCCGCGTCAGGCACCGGCCCACGCACAGGGCCCTTACGCCGCCCCGGCGTTCGCCTTCCCCGAGGAGGCGGCCCCGCCGGCCGGGCCCGCGTACGACGACGGCCCGGCATTCGACGACGGCCCGGCATTCGACGAGGGCCCGGCGTTCGACGAGGGCCTGTCCGAGGAGGAGGAGAAGGCGTGGGGTGCCTTCTCGGCCGAGGAGGGGTCGGCCACCTCGATCTCCCCGCTGCGCGGCAAGCACCGCGTCGTCAAGCAGCGCGGCGGCCTTGCCCGCAGCTCCACCGTGCTCGGCGTCGGCGTCATCGCGGCCGTCGGGGCCGGCGGGGTCGCGGCCGCCCAGGGCAAGCCGCCCGTCTCCATATCCGTGCCCGACGCCATCACGGACCACATCCCGCAGAGCGTGGCGTCGATCCCGGTCGTCGGGTCGATCGTGCCGGACAAGAAGGCCTCGCCGCAGGATGTCCTCGCGAGCGAACCGCTCACCACGGCGGGCATGACCACCGCCGACCTCAAGCACGGCTCCACGGACGCCGGCGAGGCCCTGCGGGCGCGGATACTCGAGCAGGCCGCGGCGCAGCAGCAGGCCGCCGACGACACCGCGCAGCAGCAGGCCGAGCAGCAGGCGGCCGCCAAGGCGCACGCCGAGGCGGAGAAGCAGCAGGCCGCGGCGCACAAGAAGGCGGAAGAGGCCAAGAAGAAGGCCGCCGCCGAGGCGAAGAAGAAGGCGGAGGCCGAGCGCCTCGCCAAGCTGGCGAAGAGCTACACGCTCCCCGTCTCCTCGTACAGGATCACCGGCACCTTCGGCGAGCCGGGTTCGATGTGGTCGTCCGGCTACCACACAGGCCTCGACTTCGCGGCCCCCACGGGCACGCCGATCAAGGCCGTGCACGGCGGCACGGTCGTGTCGGCGGGCTGGGCGGGCGCCTACGGGTACCGCACGGTCGTGAAGCTCGACGACGGCGAGGAGCTCTGGTACTGCCACCAGTCGTCGATGCTCGTGTCGGCCGGGCAGAAAGTCACCACCGGCGAGGTCATCGGCCGTGTCGGCGCCACCGGCAACGTGACGGGGCCGCACCTGCACCTGGAGGTCCACACGGCCGCGGGCAAGGCGATCGACCCGAGGCCCTGGCTCGAGGCGCACGGCCACACCCCCTGACCGGCCGGCGGGAGGGGGCTGCGCGGGCGCTGCCGCCTGCGGGTTCAATGGAGGCATGACCGATCGACGCCCGCTGGGCCCCTCCGACCTGACCGTCTCCCCTCTCTGCCTGGGCGCCAACGTCTTCAGCTGGAGCGCCGACGAGGCGACGACGTTCGACGTCCTCGACGCGTACGCGGCGGGCGGCGGCAACTTCGTCGACACCGCCGACTCGTACGGGCGGGCGGCGGACGGGTCCAAGGGCGGCGGCTCCGAGGCGCTGATCGGGAAGTGGATGGCGGCGCGCGGCAACCGCGACGACGTCGTCATCGCGACCAAGGTCGGCAACCACCCCGAGTACAAGGGCCTCGCGCCCGAAACGATCAGGGCCGCCGTCGAACTGTCGCTGACCAGGCTCGGCACCGACCACATCGACCTGTACTACACGCACTTCGACGACGAGTCCGTCCCCGTCGAGGACATCATCGGCACGCTCGACGCGCTGGTGAGGGAGGGCAAGGTGCGCCAGATCGGGGCCTCCAACATCAGCCCGGAGCGGCTGACCGCCTCCCTGGCCCTCTCCGAGCGCGAGGGCCTCGCACGCTATGTCGCGCTCCAGCCGCACTACAACCTGGTCTCCCGCGACACGTACGAGGGCCCGCTGCAGGACGTCGTCGCGGACAACGGCCTGAGCACGCTGCCGTACTTCTCGCTGGCCGCGGGCTTCCTCACCGGCAAGTACCGGCCGGGCACCCAGGTGGAGAGCGTGCGCTCCGGCAGGGCGGGCGCCTACGTGGAGACCGACAGGGGACGCAAGGTGCTGGCCGCGCTCGACGGCGTGGCGCAGGCGCGTGGCGCCGAGGTCGCGACCGTCGCGCTGGCGTGGCTGGCGCAGCGCCCCACCGTGGCCGCGCCCATCGCGTCGGCCCGCACGCTCGAACAGCTGCCCGCGCTGCTCGCGGTGCAGGACCTGCGCCTGACGGACGACGAGATGGCGGAGCTGACGACGGCGTCCGCCTGAGGACACCCGGAGTCGGCTCGCGAGCGGGGCTAGAGGCGGTACGGGTTGAAGCCCGAGTGGTCCAGATACGGGGGCGGCGCCCAGACCCGGCCCGTGGCGCGCGCCGCGTGCAGCAGCGCGTGCCCGGCCGGCTCCCGGCGCTCCCATATTCGGGCCAGCAGCTCGCGCTCGCGCACGGCGAATTCGGCGGCCGGCACCGCCCCGCGCTCCGCCTGCCGGCGCAGGGCGGCGAGGGCCGTCGCGTGCCGCCCGTACTCCGTGACGGCCTTCGCCGCCGAGGTGCCGTACGTGCGGCCCGCGAAGTCGCGTGCCATGGTCCTGGCCCGCATCGAGGACAGCGCGCAGGGCACGGCCGGGTCGAGCCAGCCCGCCGCCACGTACGCCGGCAGGACGTCGGAGACCATCCGCAGGCCTCGCTGGCGTGCCCATATCGTCAGCCACGTGACGAGGCCGAACACGGGCACCATGAACAGGGCGTAGACGATGTAGAAGCCGAACGGCCGGAAGAACCCCGACGAGGCGTTCCACAGCGCGTGCATGCCCATGGCCAGGAGCAGCCCGGTCAGCGGCGCCGCCACCCGCAGCGCCTTCGCGTGACGGCCGCCGACGAGGGTCCTCAGCCCGAAACCGACGCCGGTGAGCACGGTGAACAGCGGATGCGCGAACGGCGACATCACTATCCGGACGAAGAACGTGGCCACCGTGAACGAGGCGATCCCCGTGCCGCCCAGCAGCTTGTCCTCACCGAAGGCGTTGCCGAGGTAGAGGATGTTCTCCGTGAACGCGAAGCCGGTGGCGGTGAAGCCGGCGAAGACGATGCCGTCGACCACGCCGGTGAAGTGGCGCCGCCGGAAGAGGAACAGCAGCAGTACGGCCGTGCCCTTGGCGCTCTCCTCGACGACGGGCGCTATGGCCGTGGCCCCCAGGGACTGCGCGCCCGCGGGGTCGGCCGTGGCGGTCGTCAGCCATTGCGTCGCGAACGAGTTCGCGATGATCGCGATGAGCGCGGCGGCGCACGCACCCCAGGCGAACGCGAAGGCCAGGTTGGACCAGGGGCCCGGGTCCACCCGGCCGACCCAGCGGAAGACGGCCACCAGCACCGGCACGGGCGCGATGGCCAGCGCGAGCCCGACGAAGAACCCCTCCGTGCCCGTCTGGTCGCGCACGAGCGCCAGGATGACGAGGCCGCAGAGTGTGAGCAGCGTGACGAGAGCACCGATCCGCACCCCGCGGCGCCGCGCCAGCGCGCGCCCCCGCTCTCGCAGTGACCGGCCGCCGAGGCGCATCGCAGGCCGCGGCTGAAGGAACTGCGGGGTCGATTCGCTCACGTATTGACCCTAACGAGGGTCACTGACAACGGCGATGGCGCCTTCGGCCCCATTCGGGCTCATTTTCGCCGGAACAGCAGGTCACGCACCACGTGCCCCTTGTCGAGGCCCTGGCCCTCGAAGCGGGTCAGCGGCCGGTGGGCGGGCCGCTCGGCGAAGCCGCCGCCGGGTGCCGTGTTCTGATACGCATCGTGCTCGTCCAGGACGGCCAGCATCTGCTCGGCGTACGGCTCCCAGTCGGTCGCGCAGTGCAGCACGGCGCCCGGGGCCATTCGGGTGGCGGCCAGGTCCAGGAACTCCGGCTGGACGAGCCTGCGCTTGTGGTGGCGCTTCTTCGGCCAGGGGTCGGGAAAGTACACGCGGATCCCGGCGAGCGACGCGGGCGCCAGCATTTCGCGCATCAGGATGACGGCGTCCCCGTTGGCCACGCGCACGTTGGTGAGCCCCTCGCGCTCGGCGAGCGCGAGGAGGTTTCCCTGTCCCGGGGTGTGGACGTCCACGGCGAGCAGGCCGGTGCCGGGATCCGCGGCGGCCATGCGGGCGGTCGTCTCGCCCATGCCGAACCCGATCTCCAGCACGACGGGCACCGCGCCGAACATCGCGTCGAGGTCGAGGACCCGCTGCCCGTCGACGTCGAAGCCCCAGGTGGACCAGAGTCGCCTGATGGCGTCGGCCTGCCCGGCCGTCACGCGGCTGCGGCGCGGCTGGAAGCTGCGGATGCGCCGCTCGAAGTGTTCCCCGGCGGGGTCGGCCGCGGGGCCGCCGTCGGGGAACAGCCGGCTGGGGGTCTCGGACTGGGGGGACATGGTGCACCCATCGTAAACGGCCGCCGGGCGCCGCCGGGTCCCGCGCCGGCCCGCCCCCGCGCCGCCGGGTCCTGCCGCCCGGCCGCCCGGCCGCCCGCCGGTCAAGGACCGCGGTGGCCGCCACCTCCGTGCCCGGGCCACGACTCCCCGTGCGGGGGCCCGCCTACGCCGGCGCCATCAGCAGCGGCCTCGCCTGCTCGCGCAGGCGCGCGACGCGGGGCTCGTCCCCGTAGGGCTCGAGGCGGTGCAGCAGGTCCCTGACGTACTCCGTCGTACGCGCCGACGAGATGCGGCCCGCCACCTCCACCGCGCGTGAGCCCGCCGCGCACGCCGCGTCCAGATTGCCGGACTCCAGCTCGGCGACGGCGCTCACGACCAGCCGCAGGCCGTGGGAGCGCACGAACTCCTCCGTCGGCTTCGACAGCGCCTGCTCGGTGAACCTGCGCACCTGCCGCGGCAGTTTCAGGTCGCGATAGCACTCCGCGGCGTCGGCGGCGAACCGGTCGTACGAGTAGAACGCCAGCCAGGTCGGGTCCGCGTCGCCCTCGCGCGAGCGCTCCAGCCAGCCCTCGGCCGCCTTGAGCGCCGCGCCGGCCGTCGTCGCGTCGCCCGCCTTCGCGTGCGCGCGGGCCTCGACGAGGCGGAAGAAGCTCATGGTGCGCGCCGTCGCCAGGCCCCTGTTGCGCTCGACGGCGGCCTGCGCCAGGTCGACGCCCTCGTCGGCGAAGCCCCGGTACGTCGCCTGGAGGGACATCGACGCGAGCACGTACCCGCCGAGCGGCACGTCCGCCGCCGCGCGGGCGAGCCGCAGCGCCTGGATGTAGTAGCGCTGCGCGGCCTCCTGCTGGCCGGTGTCGAAGGCCATCCACCCGGCGAGCCTGGTCAGTTCCGCCGTGGCGCCGAACAGGCCGCGCCCGACCTCGTCGCTGTAGGCGCCGAGCAGCAGCGGCGCCGCGTCGACCCGCAGGCACTCGGGCACCATGGAGGAACGCCAGTCGCCGCCGCCGTACTTGGAGTCCCAGCGTCTCGCGTCCGCGGCCGCCTCGCGCAGCTTCGCGACGTCGCTGTGGCCGACCCTGAGCGGTGCCGCGGCGTCGGCGGCGGCGCCGTTCGCGCCGTCGGCGCCGGGCTGCTGGAGGCCGGCGGTGCCCGTGCCCGCCACCGTGGCCCCTGCCGCCGCCGCGGTCCCCTCGGCCGCCGCCTGCGCGCCGGGGCCGCCCGTGCCCGTGCCGGCGCCCGCCTGGCCGGTTCTGCGGCCCCGCGCGGTGTCCGCGCCGTGCGCCCCGCGCGCGGCCAGCGCGACGGACGTGTCGCGTGCCACGGAGGAATCGGCGGGCGATATCAGCCAGCGTGAGGCGGGCGTCGCGTAAGCGCTCACCGAGAACGATCCCGCCAGCGACTGCCACAGGCCTCCTGAGCCGGCCCTGCGGCCCGCGAGGTCGAGGCGGTACAGCTCCGTGGCCGTGCGCACCGCCTGGCCGACATCGCGCGGGAACGCCAGCCCGACCTCGGGCGCCGGATCCGCGTCCGCGAGCCCGATCTCGTGCAGCGGTACCGGCCTGCCGAGCTTCGCCCCGATCGCGGACGCGATCAGGTGGGGCGCGGCGCCCTGCGGCACCATGCCCTTCGACACCCACCGCGCCACGGACGTCTTGTCATAACGGAGCGTCAGGCCGCGTTGCGCCCCGAGGTCGTTGACACGCCTGGCAAGCCCGGCGTTGCTGATTCCCGCGAGGGCGAGGACCGTACCGAGCTTCTCGTTCGGCCCGCGTAGCTCCCTGGACATGCGTCACCCCTCGACACACAGACGGCCGCCGCGTCGCGGCATAGGCGCGCGGCATTCGTAAACCCAGCGTAGTTCGCCACATCCCGACCGTTAAGGGGCGGACTTCCGGATGGCGGGAATGTGGTCCGTCGGCGGGACGCACATCCGTGCGGCCGGCGGCGGCGCACGCCGTCGTGACGACGCGCCGTGCTCCTCCCGTGTGGCCGTGCGCCCGGACGTGCGCCGTGGCCGCCCGCCGGGGAGAGCGCTTCCATGGGTCCTGCGTGGGTCGGCCCGCTGCGTACTGGAACCAGCGGGCTGGGGGACACCGCCGCCCCAATCCCCGCGGGCGGCGGACCGGTCCGGGAGGCGCGAGGCGTCCTCCCGGACCGAGCGTGCGTACGTTCCCCGCGTGCTTCCGCACGCCCGGCCGCGGTGCGGCGCCGCTCGCGGATTTGGCCGAATGACGCCCGTCGTGCGCCGACGCCGGCGGCGGACCGCCGCCGGGCGAAGGGTTCCCGGCAAGGGGCGTGTTCCGGCCAGTTGGCTCATGCCAGGGGCGCATGCGCCACGCGGCCCGTGCCTCCGTCCCCCCTCCTGTGCGCCGTTGGCGTGGCAGCATGGTCCCGAACGGGCTATGGCTTGGATTGTCCACAGGGTGTGGAGGCGGCGATGCGCTGGCTGGTGGGGTGGAGCAGTATCGCCGCTCATTTCGGCACGGTCGGTGCCGTAGACTCCCTCGGCGACCTCGACGACGGCGGCACGATCACGCCCGTGGGCTCCCAACTCCTGTGGGGGGACCCGGATCCGCTGTGGGCCGTCGGCGACTGGCGGCCCGACGAGGTACGCGTCGTGTCCGTCGACCCGTTCAACCGCCTGGCCGTCCTCGGCTGCTGCGGCGCCACCGACGACGAACTGCGCCTGGGGATCGTCGCCGCGCGCGGCGGCGCCCTGCGCCACCTGACCGCCTGGCCCGGCAGCTACACCGCCGTCGCGCAGATAGGGCGGCGCATCACCATCGCGGGCGACCTCGCGGGCGCGCGCCCCGTCTTCCACACGCCCTGGGCGGGCGGCACCGCCTACGCCACCGCGGCCCTGCCGCTCGCCGACCTCATCGAGGCCCAGCTCGACGTCGGGCATCTCGCGGCGCTGCTCGCCTGCCCCGAGACGCCCGAGGCGCTGCGCGACTCCACCCCCTACGAGGGTGTCAAGCGCATCCCGCCGGGCCACGCGCTGATCCTGCGCGAGGGCTCGCGCGAGATCACCGGCTACGAACCCGTCGCGTCCCTCGCCGTCGCCGCGCCGCAGCGCGACCCCGAACACGCCGTACGCGACGTGAAGGACGCCCTCGTCGAGGCCGTGCGCACGCGCCTCACGGCGCCGCGCCACGCGCCCGAGACGCCCCTGCCCGATCCGGGCCCCGTGCCGGGCATGGGCCCGGCGGACCGCCGCGCCGCACGCGGCGCCCCGCTGCCCGGCATCGGCGCCGACCTCTCGGGAGGCAGCGCGTCCGCCACGCTCGCGCTGCTCGCCGCCGGGCTGCCCGGCGCGCCAGGCACGGTGCTCGGACACGGCACGGGCGCCGGCGAACGCCTGCTCGCCGTCACGTTCAACGACCTCACCACCGGCGGCAGGGACGACGCGGAACTCGAACGTGCGGGCCTCATCGCGGAGAACCCGCGCCTCCACCACGTCGTGGTCGCGGGCGGCGCCGAGGCGCTGCCGTACGCCGACCTCGACGGGCCGCTCACCGACGAGCCGGGGCCCGCACTCGTCGGGGCCGCCCGCCACAAGCGGCGCCTCGCGGCGGGCAGCGCCGACCACTTGACGGGCGCCGGCGCGCGGCAGGTGCTCGACGCGCACCCCGCGCGCCTGGCCGACCTCCTGCTCGACCGGCGCAGACGCCACCTGCTCCATCCCGTGACGGAACTGGCCCGCTCCGAACTGGCGCGTTCCGAGGGGGCGTCGGCGTTCTCGCTGTTCTCGCTCTTCGTTCCGCTGACCGTCTACCGGGCGGCCCGCCGTCTGGCCCGCACGCCGTACCGCACCGGAATGGAGGACGCCGCCGCCCGGTTGCCCGCGGCGAACCGGGCTGCGCCCACGAACGGTTACGGCGGCCCCGTCGACGCCTCCCTCGCCGCACTCACCTGGTCGCGCCCGGGTCCCGCCGCGCGCTGGCTGACGGGGGAGGCGCTCGCCCAGGTCTCCCAGCGGCTGCACGCGGCAGCCACCCGCCCCACCTCCGTACAGCGCCCGGGCGAGGCACGCGCGCGTGCGGCACTCGCGCGCTACGCCGCCGACCACCGCGTCTTCGAGCAGGCCGCGGAGATCCGCAGCCAGCGGCTGCACGCGCCGTTCCTCGACAACCAGGTCGTACGCGCGTGCCGCGAGCTGCCCGAGGCGCTGCGCGTCCAGCCCGACGCGCGCGCGGAGGTGCTGCGCACGGTCCTCGCGGGCACCGGCATCCACGACCTGCCGCCCGGCTGGGGCGCCACCTCGCGCGCGACGTACGCGGCGGCCGACCGCGCCGGCCTGCGCTCCGCGGTGGGCGAGCTGGTCTCGCTGTTCGACGCGCCGCTGCTCGCGGACGCGGGCCTCGTGGAGGCCCGGGTGGTGCGCAAGGCGCTGCGCGCCGCGGCGGACGGCGAACCGGTGCCCCTGGACGGCCTGGCCGACCTCGTCTCCACCGAACTGTGGCTGCGCCGCCTGCTGTCCCGCAGGGGGACGTGCTGGACGGGCACCGCGGCGCCGCGCCGGCGCGCGGTGGCGGGCGGCGTGATCCCGCGCCCGAAGCTCAGCACCTGAGCACCTGAGCGCTTTGAGCACCTGAGCACCTGAGCACCTGAGTGCTTGAGTACCTTCCCCCGGGACGCCGGTGGTCAGCCGCGCACCGCGGCCAGGCAGTCGTCGTACAGGTCGATGATCTCGCCCTGGCCGCCGCCCGCGACCCACGTCATCGACGCGGCGTCCAGGCAGGCGAACGAGGTGCCGATCACCGCGCGAGCCCTGACGGCGGCGGTGCCGGCGCCCCCGCCCATGCGCGCCTCGATCAGCGGCAGCAGATCCTCCTGGAACCGCAGCTGCTTCTCCAGCCGGCCGGCGCGCAGCGAGGCCGTCGTGTGCACGAGCCGGAACCGCTCGAATGCCTGCTCGCGACTCTCGTGCAGGGCCAGTACGGCGGCGACCCCGGCGCGCAGGACCTCCCAGACGCCGGCCTCGTCCGGCTGCTCGCCGATCGCGGCCGTCAGGACCTGCCTGAACCGGTCCTGGTCGGCGCCGAGCAGGTCTTCCTTGCCGTGGAAGTAGCGGAAGAGCGTGCGCTGGGAGACCCCGGCCTCCCTGGCGATCTGGGCGACGGTCGTCTCGTCGTAGCCCTGCTCGGTGAACAGGCGCAGGGCCGTGTCGAGGATCTCCCGCGAGGCCAGCTGCCGCGTCCGGTCCCACAGCGTGGCCGGTGTCCCCGTCGCCGTCCTGGCTTCCTGCTTCATGCCACCAGATTAGCCCAGCACTGCCAGCATGACACTCGCACGGGGGATGGCAGTCGCTGCCAGGCTGCCGTACGCTGACAGAAGTGGGCGGCGAGCCGCCTGCCTTGCGACAGCACACGAAGGAGTACGTCATGTCCGCACCCACAGCTCTGATCACCGGCGGTACGAGCGGTATCGGCAAGGCGACGGCCGAGCTGCTCCACTCGCGCGGCCATCGCGTCATGGTCAGCGGACTCGGCAACGCGACCGGCGCGGGTCTGCCCGAAGGCGTCACGGTCGTCCGGGCCGACGCGCGGTCACTGCCCGACATCGACCGCCTGATGGACCACGCGCGCAGGCAGTTCGGCTCCCTCGACCTGCTCTTCCTCAATGCGGGCATCTCCCGCCCAGGTCCTGTCGAGTCGACCGACGAGGAGACCTTCGACGCGCTGTTCGGCATCAACGTCAAGGGCAACTTCTTCACCCTGCAAAAGGCGCTCCCGCTCCTCAAGGAGGGGTCGTCGGTCGTGTTCACCGTGGGCGCGGGCGAGGTGGTCGGAGCCGCCATGAAGGCCGCGAAGGGCGCCCTGCTGCCCCTCATGCGGTCCCTCGCGATCGAGCTCGCGCCCCGCCGCATCCGCGTCAACGCCGTCAGCCCCGGGCTGATCGACACCCCCGCATACGGCAAGCTGGGCGTCTCCCAGGAGATGGTCGACGCCTGGGGCCGTGACGTGCCGCTGGGCCGCGCGGGCAGCGCCGTCGACATAGCCGAGGCGGTGGCCTTCCTCGCCTCGGACGCCGCCGCCTACATCACCGGCGACGACCTCGTGGTCTCCGGCGGCGTCGGCGTGCACGCCCGCGCGTGACGGTCAGCCGCACTCGATCCGTGCGTCGGCCCAGTCCGCCACCGCGACCGCGCTGAACGGAGTCACCGGCTGCACCACGAGCCTGATCGTCTTCTGCCCCTCGACGTTCACGGAAACCGGCACGGCCGCCTGACGGCCCCGCACCACGGGCGACGTCCACAGGCGCCCGCCGTCGCCGTACACGGAGAAGCGCAGCGAACCGATGCCCAGCGTCACGTCGTCCACGCCGACGGACGCCCGGTACGTCGAGCACGGACGGTTCAGGTCGATCGTGACGCTGCTCGGCGCGTGCATGCTCACGCCGTAGCCGTAGCGCGTCCCACCGACGGACATACCGGACCGCTGCCACAGGAACCCGGCCGCGCCGAGCCGCACCCGCGGGTCCGTGGCGTCGCCGAACTGGCCGTACCGCAGCTGGTTCACGTGAAAGACGGACGGCGGCGGGGGAGGCGGCGGCGTCGGGGTCGGTTTCGGCGGCGTCGGAGACGGTTGCGGCGGCGTGTGCGACGGCGCCGGCGGCGGTGTCGTCGGCTTGGGCTTGGGCGTCGGCGCCTGAGAGGGCCGCGGCGGGGCCGGGTGCGGCGTGTGCGCCCTCGGCGCGGGGGCGGCCGGGGGCGCGGGTTTCGCGGGCGGCTTGTGCGACGGCACGGGGATCTGCGGCACGAGCGGTTGCGCCGCCGGCGGCTTGGCCTCGGCCGGTGGGGCCTTCTTGCCGTCGCCGGAGGTGAGCGCCCAGACGAGCCCCGCGGCCGCGGCGACCGCGGCGAGCGCGGCAGCGCCGACCTTCAGCGGTGTACTGGCGCCCTCGGCGGCGGCGCCACCCGCCGCGCCGCCGGAGGCGGCCCCCGAGGAGGCGCCCGCGGCGGCTGCCGTGCCCGCGCCCGCGGCGCCCGCGGCGGCGCCGCCGATGATGCCCAGGGCCTTGAGCGAGAACCCGGTGGCGAACCAGCCGATGACGGCGACCGGAACGACGGCCGGGATCTGCGCGTTGACCGACGCCAACTCCCCGGCCGCCATGCGGCACTTGGCGCACTCCTCCAGATGCTTGCGCAGGCCGCGCTCGGCGCGCATCCGCAGCCCGCCCCGCGCGTACGCGCCGAGCCGGTCCGCATACCGCGCGCAGTCGCCGCCCGCGGTCAGCGCGGAGCTGACATGCGCCTGGAGGTACGCCTGCTTGAGGCCCTCGCGCGCCCGCCCGGCCAGTACGGCCGTCGCGTTGGCGCTCAGGCCGAAGAGCGGCGCCACCTGGCTCGGCGGCTCCTCCTCGATGGTGGTGTGCCACAGCACCGCCTGCCACCGCTCCGGCAGCGAGCGGAACGCCTGCATCGCCAGCGACTGCTCGGCCTCGTGCATCGCGCGGACGTCCGCGCCCAGTTCGAGCGTGTCGTCATCGGAGACCGTCGAGGACGCGGCTGCCTGCGCCGCGAACACCGCGAAGTCCTCGACGAGGTGCTCGCGCTTCGCGGTCTTCGCCCACGCCGCCGCCGCCCTGCGCACCGTGGTGAGCAGGTAGGCCCGCACGGCCTGCTCGGGACCCGCGCCGCCACGGACGGCCTGGAGCGTGCGGGCGAACACCTCGGCCGTGAGGTCGTCGGCCGTGTCCGCGTCGCGGCAGCACGTACGCGCGTACCGGCGCACGGCGACCGAGTGGCGCCTGAACAGCTCCTCGTACGCGCTGTCGTCGCCCTCCCGCATCCGCTGGACGAGGTCCGAGTCGGCGAGGGGCGGCGCGGCCGTGGCGGCGGTACGCGCCGACTGCGAGCCCTGCCGCTGTGCGGGCGAGGGCACCTTGGGCAGCGGCGCCGTGGGCGCGGGGTCGCCGCGCCCCTCGCGCTGCTGCGGCACGTTGGTGTCGGCCTCGGGACCCGTTCCGTCCGCCGGGCCGGGCTCGGCTGCCGGCCCCGGCACGCCGGGAGGCCCGACCGGCCCTCCGGCCCCGGCGGGGCCGCCCTGACCCGGCACTTGGCGCGCCGATGGGCCGCCGCCGTCCGTACCGCCGTCCGCGCCGCCGGGCCCGCCCTGCGATTCGTCCCGTCCCTCACCGCTCATCGCGGCAGCCCCCGTATGCACCATGAGACCCAAACACCGGGTAAGCGTGCCACAGCGCAGAGGCACGGCGTGAGCGGTTCCGGCTCAACCACACGCCAGGGGCGCGAAGTGGGCACCGGGTCCGCTCTTCTCCCCCTCGGGACCGTCTCGCGGCCGCCCGGCCCACACAGGAAAGGCACGTCAGTTCGGGAGCTGAGAAACGGTGGGCGCCCTGACACACGGCCCGGCCGCCACCGCCGGTCAAAGCCTCACAGCGCCCGCGGGCGCAGCCCCTCGAGCAGGATGTCGAGCAACCGTGCCGACGCGGCGGCCTGTTGCGTCGCGTCCGGCAGCGAGGGCGCGGCCGTCGCGATCACCAGCAGCACATCGGCGACGGTCACATCGAGGCGCAGCTCACCGGCCTCCCTGGCACGCGCCACCAACTGCCCGACGACATCCAGCAGCTCGACCGCGCCCGGCGCGTCCAGCTCGTCGACGCTCAACCGGGGCTCGATCGGGTGCACCTCGCCCTCCCCGGCATGGCGCTGCTGCGGCACGCGCCTCTCCCCGGGCATCGACACCTCGTCGGACGCCATCCGCACGCGCAGCACCTGGGGCGGCAGCAGCCGGCCCGCGCCCGACGCGACCGATGTGCGCAGGAAACGCGAGAGCGCCGACCAGGGCTCCTCCTCCTGCCCGAGGGCGGTACGCGCCTGATCTGTCAGCCGGGACGTCTCCTCCTCGGCTATCCGCCGCACCAGCACGTCCTTGCTGGGGAAGCGGCGGTACACCGTGCCCACGCCGACCCTGGCCCTGCGTGCCACGTCCTCCATCGGCGCGCCGTAGCCCAGCTCGCTGAAGACCTCGCGCGCGGCGCGCAGCACGTGTTCGAGGTTGCGCTGTGCGTCGACCCGCAGCGGCACGGAACGCCCGCCCCCCGCGGTGCTCGTGGCCGGCTGACCGGCGCCCTGCGCACCCTGCGCCGCTGTCACCTGTGCCGGCCCCCCGATGTTTTCCGGCGCGACGGCCTTCACCGCCGCACCGTCACCCGCCGCGCCGTCACTGTCGACGACCGGCGCGCCCTGCCAATACGAATCCTTAATGCGCATGACCGTTCCCCCGGCTCATGTACGTCTCCCCCCGGAGACATTCCCCGTTTTCGACACGAAGGGCGCAGACCAGTCACGGACCCGCACCCCGACGGGATACGAACATAGTTGAGCCCACCGTAATTCAGAAGGGGTAATTCCGTCCGGACGGCCCCCGACCGGAGGAAGGGGGAGAAGATATTGGATTCAATCAACATTCGCCACGGTGCACATGGGCACTGACCTGCGCGTCCCCCGGTAATCGTGGCGATATGCCCCAGGGTGTGCGCCGGAACGCTCCGGTCACACAATTTGCCGGGGCTGTGGACAAACCCCGGCTCGCGTTGCCTCATGGTCAGGTGATGGCTGACACCCCCCGAGACACCACACGCGGAGCAGGGACCGCAGCGCGCATTCTCGTCGTCGGCGGCGGTTACGTAGGGCTGTACACGGCCCTCGGGCTCCAGCGGAGGCTCAGCGCGGGCGAAGCCGCCATCACGGTCGTCTCGGCCGACCCGTACATGACCTACCAGCCCTTCCTCTCGGAGGCCGCCGCGGGCAACATCTCGCCGCGTCACGTCGTCGTACCACTGCGCCGCGTCCTCGACGGGTGCACCGTCGTCGTCGGCGAGGCGACCGCCGTCTCGCACGCCGAACGGACCGTCACCGTGCGGACGGCCGCCTCCATGGAGGACGGCACCGGCACCTTCGGGATGCCCTACGACGAACTCGTCCTCGCGCCCGGCTCCGTCGCCCGTACCCTCCCCGTGCCGGGACTCGCCGAGCACGGCCTCGGGTTCAGGACGGTGGAGGAGGCCATCGGCCTGCGCAACCACGTCATCGAGCAGCTCGACATCGCCTCGTCCACGCGCGACCCCGGCGTCCTGGAGGCGGCACTCACCTTCGTCGTCGTCGGCGGCGGGTACGCGGGCGTCGAGGCGCTCGCCGAACTGCAGGACATGGCCGCGTACGCCACGCGCTACTACCACAACCTCAAGGCCGAGGACCTGAGATGGGTGCTCGTCGAGCCGGACGCGCGCATCCTGCCCGAGGTCGGCGAGGAGATGGGCGACTACGCGGTGCGCGAGCTGCGCCGCCGCAACGTCGACGTGCGCCTGGAGACCCGGCTCGTGTCCTGCGAGGGCCGCGTCGCCCATCTCAGCGACGGCACGGTCCTGCCCACCCGCACGCTCGTGTGGACCGCCGGCGTCAGGCCGAATCCCCTCGTCGGCGCGACCGACCTGCCGCGCGACGCGGAGGGCAGGCTCCTGTGCACGGCCCAACTGCGTGTCGCCGGCACGGAGCACGCCTGGGCCGCGGGCGACGCGGCGGCCGTGCCCGACCTGGCCGCGGCGGAAGAGGGCGCCCTGTGCGTCCCCGACGCGCAACACGCCGTGCGCCAGGCGAAGAGGCTCGCCATGAACATCGCCGCCTCGCTGCACGGCGAACCGCTCGGCGAATACCGGCACGCGCACATGGGCTCGGTCGCCTCCCTCGGCCTGCACGAGGGCGTCGCGTACGTGCGCGGCCGGCGCCTGAAGGGCTATCCGGCCTGGCTGCTGCACCGCGCGTACCACCTCAGCCGCGTCCCCACCTTCAACCGCAAGGCGCGCGTCCTCGCGGAATGGACGCTGTCGGGCCTGTTCAAACGGGAGATCGTCTCCCTCGGCTCGCTCGAGCACCCGCGCGCCGAGTTCGAGAGCGCGGCGGGCCGCGAACCGCCCGGCGGGCCGGGGAAGATATAGCGACCCGGGACCGCGCCGCCCGCCCCCACCGTCACGGCGGGCACTACTGTCAGTGGGCTCCGCCACACTGGACGTGTGACCATGGAGCGGTCCGCACGGGTACGGCCCGTGGGCGCCGTCCCGCCCAGCACCGCCGCACCGCCGCAGACCGCACCACGCACCACCCGCCGGGCCCGACGCGTCGGGCCCGGCGGACGCCACCGCGCCACGACGACAGCACGACACCACACGAGGCCTGAAAGAACCGTGAACTTCACGCGTTGGAGCGCCCGGCTCCCCCGCAGCACGCAGCGCCGAACCGCCACGCGCGGCGACCGCGGATCGGTGCCGGCCGCCCGCGGCGAGTACGAGCGGCCCGCCACGGAAGGCGAGGGCGGCAAGGAGGCAGGGCAACGCCCGCTCACCCCCGACGACCTGGCGGTACGGCAGGTGCTCGGCGAACTGCCCGCACTCGTCGCGCTGGTGCACGGCCCCGAGCACCGTGTCTCCTACGTCAACGACGCCTACGAGGCGGCTTTCGGCGCACGCGAGCTGGGCAGCCCCGCCGCCGGCAGCTGCCCCGAACTGGCCGACCTCGGACTCATGCCGCTGCTCGACCAGGTGCTGCGCAGCGGCACGCCACGCACCGTCAAGTCCCGCAGGATCGCCGTGCCCGGCCACCTGCACACCGGGCGCACGGGCCCGGCCGGGCAGTCCGAGCGGCGGGCGGAAGGGTCGTTCACGGTCACGTGCGCGCCGGTCGGCCGCGAGGGCACCGGCGGCGTCCTCGTCTTCGCGGCGGACGTCACCGACCACGCGGAGGCGGCCGAGCGGCTGCGCGCGAGCGACCGCAGGCACCGCGAGACGGCGGTCACTCTCCAGCGGTCCCTGCTGCCGCAGGAGCTGGAACAACCCGACGACCTGCGCGTCGCGGCCACGTACCAGCCGGGCGGCGCCGACGCGGCCGTCGGCGGCGACTGGTACGACGTGATCACCCTCGGCGCCGGCCGCACAGCCCTCGTCATCGGGGACGTGATGGGCAGGGGCGTGCGCGCCGCCGCCGTCATGGGGCAACTGCGCACCGCCGTCCGCGCCTACGCGCGTCTCGACCTGCCGCCGCACGAGGTCCTGCAGCTACTCGACGGCCTCGCCGCCGAGATCGACGCCAGCCAGATCGCCACCTGCGTCTACGCCGTCCACGACCCCAACGAGGGCGTCCTCGTCTACGCGTCGGCCGGCCACCTGCCGATCCTCGTCAGGTCCGAGGACGGCACGGTCGCCCGCGGCGCCGACCCGACGGGCCCGCCGCTCGGCACGGGCGGCTGGATGCACACCTCGGGATCCATCCCGCTGCCGCCGGGATCCACCGCGGTCCTCTACACGGACGGCCTGGTGGAGCGGCGCGGCGAGGACATCTACGAGGGCGTCGCCAAGCTGGAGAAGGCGCTGTCCGGCGCCCAGGGCACGCCGCAGGTCGTCTGCGACCGGCTGCTGCGCAGCCAGGGCATCACCGCCGAGCACGACGACGACGTCGCGGTGCTCGTCCTCCAGCACCCCGCACGTACGGGAAGCGACGCGGAGCTCTTCCACAACGCGGCCCTCGAACTCCTCGGCGGCGTCGAGGCGGCACCCCGCGCCCGCGCCTTCGCGTCGGGCGTACTCGCGTCCTGGCGCTTCCCCGTCGAACTGCGCGACCTCGGCGTCCTCGCCGCCAGCGAACTGGTCGCGAACTCGCTCAAGCACGGCGTGCCGCCCATGCGCCTGAGGCTGCGCCGCACGGACCGCCGGCTGATCATCGAGGTCACCGACGGCGACGATCACCTGCCGCGCCGACGCAAGGCCGAACCGGCCGACGAGGCGGGCCGCGGCATCTCCATCGTCGCGACGATCGCCTCGTCCTGGGGCTCACGCCGCACACCGGGCGGCGGAAAGGCCGTGTGGTGCGAGTTCGCCCTGCCCGAGCCCTGACGGCGCCGGGGCGGACCGGTGCCCTGCGGGCGCCGCGTCAGCTCACGCGTCCGGGCGCGTGAGCGAGCCCGTCCGACGGCTCGGGCAGGTGCTGCGCGACCACACGCGACGTCGTCGCGAGCGCCGGCCGCTCCTGACCCGGGGTGAGCCGCCTGCCGAGCCGCACCGCGAGCACCGTCACGGCCAGCGAGAACAGCACGAACGTCGCGATGTACGGGGCGTGCAGCCCTGCGGCCATCGGCGCTCCCACGGCGGGACCCACGGCCAGCGCCAGCTGCTTGACCAGCGCGAACGCCGACTGGTACTGGCCGACCATGGAGCTGGGCGCCAGATCCGACACGAGCGGCGCGACGGTCGGCGACAGCAGCGCCTCCCCGAAGCCGAACAGCCCGTACGTCGACACGAACGCGACCGTCGCCACGGCCTGCCCGGCATGCGCGAGCCCCGCGTACCCGGCGACGACCCACGCGAACGCCCACACGAGCCCCACGAGCGCGATCACGCGCGTGCGCCTCCGGCGCTCCACGGTCCGCAGCACCAGGAACTGCGCCACGACGATCACCGCCGTGTTGACCGCCAGCGCGACCCCGAGCGACGACGGGTCGATGCCCGCGGCGTCCGTGCCGTAGGCGGTGAGGCCGGACTCGAACTGGCCGTAGCAGGCGAAGAACACCACGAACGCGAGGACCAGCATCTGCACCATCGCCCGGTGCGACAGCAGGGCACGCACCCCGTTGCCGCCGGCTGCCGGGACGCCGTCCCCGCCGGCGTCCACGGCGGGCCGCGCGATGCGCACGGTGGCGGCGGCGCCCGCCAGGACGAGGAACATCGCGGCCTCGATGGAGAACAGCAGGGTGAACGTCGCCGGCCGGTGCTCGTCGACGATCTGCCCGCCGACGAGGCCGCCGATGCCGAGGCCCAGGTTCTGCAGGAAGAACTGCGTCGCATACGCCCTGGTCCTGTTCGCGGGCGTCGAGCACCAGACGATCAGGGTGGCGAGCGCCGGCTGGATGACGGCCGTCGAGGCACCAAGCAGTGCGGCGGACGCCACTGCCGCGGTCACCGAGGTGGCGAGGCCGAGCGCCAGCGCGCCTGCGGCGGCGGTCACGGCCGCGCCCATCAGCACGGGGACGGGCCCGCGCCGGTCCATGGCGCGCCCGGTGAACGGCAGCACGGCGAGCGCGGCCATGGCGAACACGGCGAGCACGACGCCGGCCGTGCCGGAACCCAGGCCGCGGACCTGCGCCACGTACACGTAGAGGTAGGGAACGGTGAAGCCCAGGCCGAACGCGCTCATCACGTTCCCGGTCTGGATCCTGCGCATCGCCGTGCTCATCGCCTTGGTCACACACTCACCTGCCTCAGGTCGCCGGGCAGTGCGGGGCTGCCCGTGTACGGGGTGGGAAGGATGTTGAAGTACGGAGTACTGAAGAACGAAGACCTCAGAGGTGAAGACTTCAACACTAAACTTCGATATTGAAGGCTACAGCTCGAAGGGCTTCAACACCAAACGCCAAACGTGGGATACTGAAGCGATGTCCGACACATCCGAGACAGCCGCGGCCACGCCACCGGGGGAGCCGACCCTCGATGAGCAGATCGCCGCCTACCAGCGCGAGTTCCAGGACCTCGACCCCCAGGTCGAGAAGGTTGTCAACGCGCTCGGCCGGCTGAACCGCCGCATGAACGTCGCGTACGGCCGACAGGTCTCCGAGCTGGGCATCAGCAACACGGAGTGGGAGGTGCTCAAGACCCTCGTCATCTCCGGGGCTCCGTACCGCCTCGGCCCCGGCGAGCTGGCCAAGCGGCTCGGCCTGACCCCGGCCGCCATGACCCACCGCATCGACCGCATGGCGGGCGACGGCCTCGTAACCCGCGCCAGGGACGAGAACAACCGGGTCCGCGTCATCGTCGAGCTCACCGACGAGGGCCGTGCCAAGTGGCTCGAGGCCATGCGCATGGCCACGGCGTTCGAGGAGGACCTGCTCCAGGACCTCACCGGCGACGAGCGCGGGGTGCTGGGCGAGATGCTCATCCGCCTGCTCCGCAGGGTGGAGGACACCCAGCCGGACGCGGGGGGCCGCCTGGAGGACCTGGAGCCCGACGAGGACTGACCTCCTTCTTCATCCATTGCATCCATCGGAGCCTGGCGGGTCCTTGACACGGCCCGAGGCGATCCGTAAGGTTCTCCGGGTTGCCAGAGGAGCCGCGAGGTTCCCGGCGACCCTCCCGCCGCTGGAGAGCAAGCGGCAAACCAACACCCGCACGGACCTCGAACGGAACTCTTTTCGGCATGCCGAAAATCCGTCCGAAAGGACTCGATTAGGAGTCCCCAGGGAGATCCGCTAAGGTTTGGAACGTCGGAACGGCCGAGCGAATGGGCCGGAAAGACAACGGCAGGATCCCTTTCTGACGGGGAATCGGACGGAAACAGCGTCTGGTAGAGTTCAGAAACGTAAGGCCGAAGGGAAAGCGCCCGGAGGAATCCTGAGAGGGTTTCCGAAGGAAGCGTCCGTTCCTTGAGAACTCAACAGCGTGCTAAAAGTCAACGCCAGATATGTTGATACCCCGGTCTGCCGGATGTGATGTCC
>NZ_JOFZ01000009.1 GCF_000721265.1 Streptomyces sp. NRRL F-5126
CATATCTGGCGTTGACTTTTAGCACGCTGTTGAGTTCTCAAGGAACGGACGCTTC
This sequence comes from Streptomyces sp. NRRL F-5126, assembly GCF_000721265.1. GTDB lineage: Bacteria > Actinomycetota > Actinomycetes > Streptomycetales > Streptomycetaceae > Streptomyces. The sequence continues at coordinate 56 of NZ_JOFZ01000009.1, forward strand.
CTTCGGAAACCCTTCCAGGCTCCCTCCGGGCGCTTTCCCTTCGGCCTTACGTTTCTGAACTCTACCAGACGCTGTTTCCGTCCGATTCCCCGTCAGAAAGGGATCCTGCCGCTGTCTTTCCGACCCATTCGCTCGGCCGTTCCGACGAGTGAGACTTTAGCGGAATCTGGGGCTCCGACGCCAATCGGGGCTCCGGCTCTCTCGAACGCGGATTCCATCCTCCTCACTCGCGCAAAAAGACACGCAGAACGGCACGACGCGAAGTCGCTCGTTCCTCGTGGTTCCCGCGGAGTGGCTGCCCGGGGACCGACCTGGGTCGGCACTCACGTCGAACAGCCCGGGGTACGTTACGGATCGGTGTGTGGTCTGTCAACTTGGGGGTGGACCCGCGTACACTCGCCCCCATGACCTCGCGTGTACGTATCCTTCGCACCCTGTGGCGGGCCGCCTGACGGCGGCCGGTACACACACGCATCCAACGGCCGCCGCCTCCCGGCGGCCGTTCTGTTTCTCCTCCCACTCGCTCCGGAGTGGCACGGCCCGCCAGGCGGCGACGGTCCACCAACGGAGGCAGGAGACACAGTCCATGACCACCATCTTCAGCGGGATCAAGCCCACCGGGCACCTGACACTCGGGAACTACCTGGGCGCCATCGCCCGGTGGGTCGACATCGACCAGCACCAGTCCGACGCGTTCTTCTCCGTTGTCGACCTGCACGCCCTCACCGTGGAGCACGACCCCGCGCGGGTGCGCCGGCTCAGCAGGCAGACCGCGACGCTGATGCTCGCCGCCGGGCTCGACCCCGCGCTCTGCACGCTGTTCGTGCAGAGCCACGTGGACGAGCACACGCGGCTGTCGTACCTGCTGGAGTGCGTGGCCACCGACGGCGAGCTGCGGCGCATGATCCAGTACAAGGAGAAGAGCGCACGGGCGCGCGAGTCCGGCGACAGCGTGCGCTTCTCGCTGCTGTCGTACCCGGTGCTGATGGCGGCCGACATCCTCGCGTACCGGACGGACGAGGTCCCGGTGGGCGAGGACCAGACGCAGCACGTCGAGCTCGCCCGCGACCTGGCCGTGCGGTTCAACCAGCGCTACGGGCAGACGTTCACCGTGCCCCGCGCGACGCGGCCGCAGGTGGCCGCGCGCGTCATGGACCTCCAGGACCCCACGGGGAAGATGGGCAAATCGCATCGGGACACGGCGGGGATCGTCTACCTGCTCGACGACCTCGACACCGTGCGGAAGAAGATCATGCGGGCCGTCACCGACAGCGGGCGCGACGTCGTGTACGACCGCGACGCGCGGCCCGGCGTGGCGAACCTGCTGGACATCCTGGCCGCATGCCGCGGCGGGGACCCGGCGGCGCTCGCCGCGTCGTACGACTCGTACGGGGCGCTCAAACGGGACACCGTGGAGGCCGTCGTCGAGGTGCTGCGGCCGCTCCAGGAGCGGCACGCGGCGCTCGCCGCCGACCCCGCGCAGGTGGACAAGGTGCTGAGGGACGGCGCCGAGCGGGCGCGTTCCGTGGCCAGATCTGTCGTCGACGCGGCCTACGCGGCCATCGGCCTGCTGCCCGCCGCCTGACGCGCGACCCGCCGGTCATCCGCCCGCCTCGGTGCGAGCGGGTGGCCGGCGCCGCCGGCGTCAGCCGTTGCCGGTGGCCAGCTCGCGGCTGCGGTCCCTCGCCGCTTCGAGTGCGGCGATGAGGGCCGCCCGTACGCCGTGGTCCTCCAGCTCGCGGATCGCGTTGATCGTGGTCCCGGCGGGGGACATGACCGCCTCGCGGAGCTTCACGGGGTGCTCGCCGCTGTCGCGCAGCATGACCGCCGCCCCGATCGCGGACTGCACGATCAGGTCGTGGGCCTGGGCGCGCGGGATGCCGAGCAGGATGCCCGCGTCCGTCATGGCCTCGACGAGGAAGTAGAAGTACGCGGGCCCCGAGCCCGACAGGGCGGTGGCGGCGTCCTGCTGGGACTCGGGGACCCTGAGCGTCTTGCCGACGCCGCCGAAGATCTCCTCGGCGTGCGTGAGGTGGTCCGGCAGCGCGTGGCTGCCCCCGGAGATCACGGACATGCCCTGGTCCACGACGACGGGCGTGTTCGGCATGACGCGCACCACGGCGACGCCGTCGGCGAGCCTGTCCTCGATGTACGCCGTCGTGATGCCGGCCGCGGCGCTGATGACGAGCCGGTCGGCCGTGGCGTGCGGGGCGAGTTCGTCGAGGAGCTTGCCCATGTCCTGCGGCTTCACGGCGAGGATGAGGGTGTCGGCACGCTTCGCCGCGTCCTCGTTGGTGACGGGCTCGACCCCGTACCGGTCGCGCAGTTCGGCAGCGCGCTCCGGCCTGCGCGTGGTCACCAGCAGGTTCTCGGGGCGCCAGCCCGCGCGGATCATGCCGCTGAGCAGCGCCTCGCCGATCTTGCCTGTGCCGAGGACCGCGACAGTCCTGTTCGAGCGGGCCTGATTCGTGCCGGTCAATTCGGTCACCTCGCCGTGCGGGTTCGTGCGGGTTCGTGCGGGGGCTTCTGTACGGGGGGTCTTCTGTACGGGGCCCGTACCGGGCCATCCTGGCACCCATGACCGAATCCCCCGCACCTCTCGCCACCGAGCGGCTCCTCGCCCGCTTCACGGCCGCCCTGCCCTCGTACGTGACCGCCCTGTGGGCGCACGGCTCGCTCGCCATGGGCGACTACCGGGAAGGGCGCAGCGACCTCGATCTCGTCGCCGTCGTCGACACCGGCGGGGACGGGGGCGGGAGTGAGGACCGCGACGGTGAGCGGGAGCTGCTGGCCGGGGTGCACAGGGCGCTGATACGCGACGAGCCGCTCGCGCGCCTGCTGCACTGCACGTACCTGTCGCGCTCCCGTCTCGCCGACGCCGCGCTCGACCACTTCACGTGGGCCCACGGCGAGCCCTTCGAGCGGCCCGTCACCCCCGTCGCACGCCAGGAACTCCTCAGCCGCGGGAGGGTGCTGCGCGGTCCTTCGCCCGCCTCGCTGCTGCCGCCGCTCGGCGACGGGGAGTTGGCCGCCTTCGTCCGCCGTGATCTGCGGGAGTACTGGTACCCGGTGGCCGCGCGGCCGGAGTTGTGGACGGAGGACATCTGGGTGACGCTCGGGATGGTCACCCTGGCCCGTGCGGCCGTCACCCTCCGCGAGGGCCGTCTCGTCACCAAGCGCGAGGCGCTGGCCGAGCTCGCGCGCATGGGCGCGCCGGCCGGGGTCGTCGAGGACGTGCGCGCCCTGCGCTACGACCCGGACCCCGTGCCCGCGGCCGAGCCGTGGCGCTCGCGGCGCGGGGAGGAGGCGCGCGCCTTCATCCGTGCGGGGATCGAACGCGTGCTGGCCAACGGCGGGGAAGCGGCTGCGGGGGCTGCCGGGTCGGTCAGAGTGGTGTGAGTTCGGCGATGCGTACGTTGCGCAGCTTGTCCGGGTTCAGGACGCCGTCCATCGCCCTGATCCGTCCGTCGGCCACCCTGAACGCGTACACGGCGACGACCCCGGCCTCGGCCTCGCACAGCACCGCGCCCGGCGCGCCGTTGACGTCCCGGGCCACCATGCGCAGCCGCTGCGGGCCGAAGTGGTGCAGGACGCGGTTCATGGACGCGGCGACCTTCTCGCCGCCGATCACCGGCCACCGCGCCGCGACGGCCAAGCCGCCGCCGTCCGAGCGCAGCACCACGTCGGGGTCGAGGACTTCGAGCAGCGCGTCGGAGTCCTCCGCCATGACCGCGTCGAGGAACGCGTCGACGGCACGGCGGCTCTCCTGCCGGCCGGCGGCGGGGAGGGGCGCCTGCGCGCGGATCCTGCGGCGGGCGCGTGACGCCAGTTGCCTCGCGGCGCCGGCGTCCCGGCCCACGATCCCGGCGATGTCCGCGAACGGCACGGCGTACACGTCGTGCAGGACGTACGCGGTGCGTTCGGCGGGGGCGAGGCGTTCGAGGACGCTCAGCACCGCCGTCCCCGCCGTCTCCGCCGACGCGTCGAGTGGTGCCGCGTCGTACTCCGGTTCCCCGTCCGTGACGAGTGGTTCGGGCAGCCAGGTGCCGGTGTAGGCGTCCCTGCGTGCGCGCGCCGCCATCAGGCGGTCGTGGCAGAAGCTGCCGACGGCGGCCGTGAGGTACGCGCGCGGAGCACCGGCCTCATCGGCGGGCAGGCGCCGCCACCGCGACTCCGCCTCGCGGACGGCGTCTTCCGCGTCCGCGACGGAGCCCGTGATGCGGTGGGCGATGGCTCCGAGGCGCCGGCGTTCCCGCTCGAATACCGCCAGTTCGGCCATGGCAGGCTCCCGGAGTGTCTGGGTGTGTGTCCCGCGCCACCCATGTTTCCGCGCCGGGGCTGCGGCGTCCAAGGTCTTCGGCGTCTCGTGACGAGTCGCGTCCGTTATCGCCGCTGGTCAGCGCCGCGCGGTGACGAGGTCGACCACGTACGCCTCCTCGACCGTGCCGTCCGGGAAGGCGTCGAGCAGTGCCTGCCGTTCCGCGGTCAGGAAGGCGGCCGTCGCGCTCTCGCCCAGCATCCGGAACACGGAGTGGGTGGACAGGTTGGCGAGGTGCTCGTCGACCGCCACCGTGCGCGACCAGGGGACCCGGCGGTGGGCGGTCGGCACGCTGCCCGGCAGCAGCGGGCCCTGCTCGCGCGCGCCGTGGACGCCGTGGCCGCCGTCACCGCCGTGGGCGCGCAGCCGTGCGTCCTGGGCCGCGAGCCAGGGGACGGTCTGATCGGCGACGTTCCAGAAGAGGGCGAGCGTGCCGCCGGGACGCAGGACGCGCATCGCCTCGGCGAAGGCGCGCTCCCGGTCCGTCCAGTGCCAGGACTGCGCGTACGTGACGAGGTCGGCGGACGCGTCCGCGAGTGGCAGGGCGTCCCCGACGGCCCGTACGAGCGGGACTTCGGGCAGCACGGCGTGCAGCCGCGCCGCCATGCCGGGTCCCGGCTCCACGGCGGTGACGCGCGCGCCGCGTGCGAGCAGCGAGCGGGTGGCGATGCCGGTGCCCGCGCCGACATCGACGGCGTGCGCGCCGGCGAGGGGACGGCCGGCGGCCTCCTCGATGGCGTCGAAGAGGGCGGGCGGGTAGCCGGGGCGCGAGGTGTCGTACAGCTCGGCGACGACATCGAAGGACAGGGCGCGTGCGGTCATGGCACTCCTCCTACGGCGTGCGGACGGGCAGGCGTGCGGCGTGCGGATGGGCGGCGCTGCCGGGTGTGCGCGGTGCGACGCTACGCGTTCTCGGTGCTCGCCGCGGTCTTGCCGGTCTTCCCGGCCTGCCCGCCCGGCCTCTTCTTCTTCCCGCGGGCGCCCGGGTTGCCGCTGCGCGCGCTGCGCCGCTTCTCGTACGCGGCGACGGCGGCCTCGTACTCGCGCCGCCGCAGCCCCTCCCCCGGCGCCTCGGTGAGCGAGCGGACGAAGTAGGCGAGGAGTGAGCCGATGAATCCGATGGCCTTGAGGCTGCGCAGGGAGTCCTCGCGCGCCTGGTCGGCCGGGCGCTCGCCGAACCCGGCCCACGTCCTGCGGAAGGCGACGAAGCTGCACACCGCGAACATCGCGACGACCAGGACCCCGACGAACGACCCGACGTCGGCCAGCGCGATCCCGTCGTACGCGAACCGCAGCACGACGCAGGACGCGGCCGCGGCGACGAGCGACCCCGCGGCGGCACCCACGCGGCGCACCGCGTAGCCGCCGTCGTGGTGCACCCATGTGGCGCCGAAGAAGCGCAGCTCCTCCGGCTCGGGCCCGCCGCCGGCGGTGCCCCGTGCCGGCGCGTGCCGCGCGGCCGTGTCTGCCGCGGGCGCACCGTCCGCGCTGTCGTCCTGCCCCGCGGGGCGCTGCCGCTGATCGCTCACGAGTCGATTATCCCCGCTCGCCGCCGCGCGCCGAAGCGCGTGCCGGGAGCCGGGTGCCGCGTTCAGCCCAGGCGGGACACGTCGCGGACGGCGCCGCGGTCCGCGCTCGTGGCCATCGCCGCGTACGCGCGCAGTGCCACCGACACCTTGCGCTCCCTGGCCTTCGGCGCGTACACGCCGTTCAGCGCCTCGCGGCGCGCGGCCAGCTCCACGTCGTCCACGAGCAGTTCGATCGAGCGCGCCGGGATGTCGATGCGGATGCGGTCGCCGTCGCGCACCAGTGCGATCGCGCCGCCCGAGGCCGCCTCGGGCGAGACGTGGCCGATCGACAGGCCCGACGTGCCGCCGGAGAAGCGTCCGTCCGTGATCAGCGCGCACGACTTGCCGAGGCCGCGGCCCTTCAGGTACGAGGTCGGGTAGAGCATCTCCTGCATGCCGGGGCCGCCCTTGGGGCCCTCGTAGCGGATCACCACGACGTCGCCCTCGGTGATCTCCTTGCGGAGGATCTTCTCGACGGCCTCCTCCTGCGACTCGCAGACGACCGCGGGGCCCTCGAACTTCCAGATCGACTCGTCGACGCCGGCGGTCTTCACGACGCAGCCGTCCACGGCGATGTTGCCGCGCAGCACGCCGAGGCCGCCGTCCTCGCTGTAGGCGTGCGCCACGTCGCGGATGCAGCCGCCCGCCGCGTCGGTGTCCAGCGACTCCCACCGCTCGGACTGGGAGAACGCCTCGGCGGAGCGGACGCAGCCGGGCGCCGCGTGCCACAGGTCGACGGCCTCGTCGGACGGCGAGCCGCCGCGCACGTCCCAGGTGCCGAGCCAGGCCTTGACGCTCGGCGCGTGGACGGTGTGGACGTCCTCGTTGAGCAGGCCGCCGCGGTACAGCTCGCCGAGGATGGCGGGGATGCCGCCCGCGCGGTGCACGTCCTCCATGTAGTACGTGCCGCCGGGCGCCACGTTCGGGGCGACCTTCGCGAGGCACGGCACGCGCCGCGAGACCGCGTCGATGTCGGACAGGTCGTAGTCGACGCCCGCCTCCTGCGCCGCCGCCAGCAGGTGCAGGATCGTGTTCGTGGAGCCGCCCATGGCGATGTCGAGCGCCATCGCGTTCTCGAACGCGGCGTGCGTGGCGACGCTGCGCGGCAGGACGGACGCGTCGTCCTGCTCGTAGTAGCGCTTCGCCAGGTCGACGACGGCGGCGCCGGCCCGCTCGTACAGGGCGCGGCGCGCGGTGTGGGTGGCGAGGACGGAGCCGTTGCCCGGCAGGGCGAGGCCGATGGCCTCCGTGAGGCAGTTCATCGAGTTGGCGGTGAACATGCCGGAGCAGGAACCGCAGGTCGGGCAGGCGTTCTCCTCGATGCGGAGCATGTCGGCGTCCGACACCGACTCGTCCACCGCGTCCGACATGGCGTTGATCAGGTCGAGCTTGCGCACCGTGCCGTCGACGAGCGTCGCGCGGCCGGCCTCCATGGGGCCGCCGGAGACGAAGATCGTGGGGATGTCGAGGCGCATCGCGGCCATCAGCATGCCCGGGGTGATCTTGTCGCAGTTGGAGATGCAGACGAGCGCGTCCGCGCAGTGCGCCTCGACCATGTATTCGACGGAGTCCGCGATCAGGTCGCGGGACGGCAGCGAGTACAGCATGCCGCCGTGGCCCATCGCGATGCCGTCGTCCACGGCGATGGTGTTGAACTCGCGCGGCACGGCGCCCGCCGCCTTGACGGCCTCGGAGACGATCCGGCCGACCGGCGCGAGGTGGGTGTGCCCGGGCACGAACTCGGTGAAGGAGTTGGCGATGGCCACGATCGGCTTGCCGATGTCCTCGCTCGCTACGCCCGACGCCCGCATAAGGGCGCGCGCGCCCGCCATGTTGCGGCCGTGGGTGACAGTGCGGGACCTCAGCTGGGGCATCGTCGCTCGCTCCTTCGGCGGGGTTACGTAGGCCCGAGCGTACGCTCCGTCTCCAAGATCCGGACACCTCGTCCGGAATGCGGGACGCTCAGTGCTCCGTCAGATGGCGCTTCAGTGCTCCGTCAGATGGCGCTGCAGCGTCGGCGCCACCCGGCGCACGATCTCCTCCGCGTCCACGCTCGCCAGCGGCTCCACGCCCAGCACGTAGCGCAGCAGCGCGACGCCGATCATCTGCGACGCGGCCAGCTCCGCGCGCAGCGTGGGGTCGGGCACGTCGAGCCCTTCGGCGATCCGCTCGAGCAGCCGCCGCAGCACGAACGTGCGCAGGACGCCGGCCGCCGTCTCGTTCGTCAGCGCCGAGCGCATGACCGCGAGCAGGGGCGCCCTGGTGCGCTCGTCCTCCCACACGCCGAAGAACAGGCGGGCGAGGCGCTCGCCGATGGCGTCACGGTCGCCCGCGAGGACGTCGTGCACGCCGAGGGCGGGTTCGAAGGAGACCTCGATGGCGGCCGCGAAGAGCCGCTCCTTCGTGCCGAAGTAGTGGTGGACGAGCGCCGCGTCGACGCCGGCGGCCCTCGCCACGGCGCGCACCGACGTCCTGTCGTAGCCGTGCTCGGCGAACCCGCCGCGCGCCGCCGCGAGGATGCGCTCGCGCGCGCCCGGGCCGGCTTCGGCCGCGGTGCGCGACGGGCGGCCACGGCCACGGCGTCCCGGCGCGGGCTCCCCGGCGGTGCGGCCGGTCACACGGCGCCGCCGGCCCGGCCGGTGCGCGGCGGTGCGGCGAGACGTCGGGCGCGTGCGTCGGCGAGGTGGCGCCGGGTGAACGACAGGGCCTCCGCGAGGTCCGCCTCGCGCTCGGCCACGGACACCGCGCGGCGCGTGTTGACCTCGATGACCACATGGCCGTCGAACCCGCGGTCCGCCAGGCCGTGCAGCAGCTCGGCGCACGGCTGGTCCCCGCGCCCCGGCACCAGGTGCTCGTCCTTGGCCGAGCCCTTGCCGTCGGCGAGGTGGACGTGTCCGAGGCGGTCGCCCATGCGGTCGACCATGGCCATCGTGTCCGTGCGCGCGGTCGCCGTGTGCGAGAGGTCGACCGTGAAGTGGCGGTAGTCCTCCTTGGTGACGTCCCAGTCCGGCGCGTACGCCAGCATCTCGCGGTCCCGGTAGCGCCACGGGTACATGTTCTCGACGGCGAACCGCACGTCCGTCTCGTCCGCCATCCGCCACACGCCGGAGACGAAGTCGCGCGCGTACTGGCGCTGCCAGCGGAACGGCGGGTGCACGACCACCGTGGAGGCGCCGAGCTTCTCGGCGGCGGCCCTGGCGCGCTTGAGCTTCGTCCACGGGTCGGTCGACCAGACGCGCTGGGTGATCAGCAGGCAGGGCGCGTGGATCGCGAGTACCGGCACCTCGTGCCGGTCGGACAGGGCCCGCAGCGCGTCGAGGTCCTGGCTGACGGGATCCGTCCAGACCATCACCTCGACGCCGTCGTAGCCGAGGCGTCCCGCGATCTCGAAGGCCGTCGCGGTGTTCTCGGGGTAGACGGACGCCGTCGAGAGGGCGACCTTCACCCCCGGGGCGCGCGCCGCTGGACCTGCCGCTGGATTAGCCACCAAGACAGGGTACGGGCCCCCGCCGGCGGCGCGGCCCGCGTCCACAGGCGTGCTCGGGCCGGTGCTCAGGCCGGCGGCGGCAGGCGGTGCTCAGGCCGGCGGCAGGCCGGTGCTCAGGTCGGCGGCAGCAGGTCGAGGCGGCGCAGGATCACGCCCTCGCGCAGCGCCCACGGGCAGATCTCCAGCTCGTCCACGCCGTACAGGTCCATCGCCGCCTCGGCGACCAGCGCGCCTGCGAGCAGCTGGGGCGCCCGCTCCAGGGACACCCCCGGCAGCGCGGCGCGCTGCTCGACGGTCATCGCCGCCAGCCTCGGCACCCACTCCTCGAGTGAGGAACGACTCAGCCGGCGCTGCGCGTACGGGCCTCCCGCCGACCCGGCCGAGCGTGCGGCGCCGCCGATCCTGGCGAGCTGGCGGAACGTCTTCGAGGTGGCGACGGTGCGGTCGGGGCTGCCCAGCCGGCTGAACTCGCCGACCGTGCGGGCGATCTCCGCGCGCACATGGCGGCGCAGGTCACGTACGTCGGCGGCGTCCGGCGGATCGCCCGGCAGCCGCCCCGCGGTGAGGCGGCCCGCCCCGAGCGGCAGCGACACGGCGGCGTCGGGCGCCTCGTCCATCCCGTACCCGACCTCGAGCGAGCCCCCGCCGATGTCGAGGACGAGCAGCTTGCCCGCGGACCAGCCGAACCAGCGCCGCGCGGCGAGGAACGTGAGGCGCGCCTCGTCCGCGCCGCTGAGCACCTGAAGGTCGGCGCCGGTCTCCGCGCGGACCCTGGCCAGCACGTGGTCCGCGTTCGCGGCCTCGCGCACGGCGGACGTCGCGAAGGCGAGTACGTCCTCGCACCCCTTGTCCTCGGCGGCCCTGACGGCCTCGGCGACGGTCGCCACGAGCCGGTCGACGCCCTCGCGCCCTATCGCGCCGTCCGCGTCGACGAGTTCGGCGAGGCGCAGCTCCGCCTTGTGCGAGTGCGCGGGCAGCGGCCTGGCGCCGCGGTGCGCGTCCACCACCAGCAGGTGGACGGTGTTGGAACCGACGTCGAGGACTCCGAGTCTCATGCGCGGAACCGTACGTGAGCCCGCCTGCCGCCGTGCGGCGGACCGTACGGCACCAAGCCGTTAGCCTGGGGCGCGTGCCTAAGACGAACAAGACGAAGGCGGGCAAAGCCGAGCGCGCGCGTGGGCGTGGGCGCGAGGCGGACGAGCACGGCCTGGACTTCCCTCGCGCGTGGGTCGAGTTCCCCGACCCGGCCGACGACGAGCAGGTCTTCCGCTGCGACCTGACGTGGCTGACGTCACGGTGGACGTGCATCTTCGGCAGCGGCTGCCAGGGCATCCAGGCCGGCCGCGGCGACGACGGCTGCTGCACGCTGGGCGCGCACTTCTCCGACGAGGAGGACGAGGAGCGCGTGGCCGGGCACGTCGCGCGGCTGACGCCCGACGTGTGGCAGTTCCACGAGGAGGGCACGCACGGCGGCGGCTGGACGCAGGAGGATGAGGACGACGGGGAGCGCCAGACCCGCGTGTGGCAGGGCTCGTGCATCTTCCAGAACCGCCCGGGCTTCGCGGGCGGCGCCGGGTGCGCGCTGCACATCCTGGCGCTGCGGGAGGGCCGGGAGCCGCTGGAGACGAAGCCGGACGTGTGCTGGCAGCTGCCGGTGCGGCGCACCTACGACTGGATCGACCGCCCGGACGACACGCGCGTACTGCGGGTGTCGATCGGCGAGTACGACCGGCGCGGCTGGGGTCCCGGCGGCCACGACCTGCACTGGTGGTGCACGTCCGCGACGTCGGCGCACGGCGCGGGCGACCCGGTGTACGTGACGTACGGGCCCGAGCTGACGGAGATGATGGGCAAGGAGGCGTACGACGTGCTGGCTCAGCTGTGCGCGCGCCGCGTGCGCAGCGAGCTGCCGCTGGTGGCCCCGCACCCGGCGGACCCGGCGGGGCCGGGGGCTTCGGCCGCGCACTGAGCCGCGCGCCCGCGCGTCCGCCACCCGATGCGGGGCGCGCATCGGGCCCCTCGGCCGCCGGGCCGGGCCACGACGGGCCAGGACGGCCCGACCCTCCGAACGGGTCACCGGGCACGGCCACACGCCGAGCGGGGCCGTTTCCCGCGGGGGTCGGCAGGGCTGCCACCGTCGGGCGGGCGACCGGCTGAGGACCCGCCGGGCCTGGGCGGCGGCCGGGCAAGCGGGCCCTGGGGGCACGGCCCCCGCCCCGGGGCCGAGGACGCGAAGGGGGTCGGCGCTGATGCCACCCGCCGAGGCGTGGACAGCGGCCGAGGGACCGGCTGGTCGGCACGCCGGCAGGGGCCGGCGGTCGCGGGGTCAGCTCGCGGAGGGCGGGGGCGTGCTCGCGTCCGTTGTCGGTGGGGGCGACGTCGGTGGGGTCTGGGTGGAGCCGCCCGAGGGCGGCTGCGTCGGGTCGGTCGTGCCGCCGCCCGTGCCGCCGCCCGACGGGTCGGACGGCGCGCCCGACCCGGTCGGTGAGCCGCCGGTGCCGGGGCCGCCGCCGGAGCCGCCGGATCCTCCCGAGCCCCCGGAGGAGCCCGTTCCGCCGCCGGAGCCGCCATGGCCTCCGCCGCCGTGGCCGCCGTGGCCCTTGTGCCCACCGCTGCCGTGATGGCCGCCGCCGTGGTGGTGGCCGGGCCTGCCCGGCTTGCCGCCGCCGCCCGCGCGCGGGCCCGTCGGGTAGCCGTAGCCGTCCACCAGCACCACCGCGCCCGTCGGATGCAGCGCGATGCGCACGCTCCACGCGCCCCGCGGCTCGCGCGCGTGGTCGACGGTGACGTCGATCGTGACGGACCTGCCCGGCGCGAGCGTGCCGGACGACCGGCTCAGACGCAGCCAGTTCGCGCCGACGCTCGCCGCCCACGAGACGGGTGCGCCCGAGGCGGTGAGCGTGATCGTCGTGCGTCCTGACGACGTCCTCGCGGTGACCGCGAGCGAGCCGGCGGAGGCGGAGCCGCGCCCGCCCGAGTGGCCCGCGGCGCCGTGGCTGACGACCTTGACGGACACGTCGGAGCCCTCGGCGCCGTGCCCCCGGCCGCCCTCGGCGGACGGCGATCCCGAGCGGTCGCTGGCGTTGCCCGCGTTCTCGTAGCGCTCGTAGCCCTTGCCGTCGCGCGCCGAGGGGTCGCCGGACTCGCCGGCGCTGATCGAGGGGCCGCCGTGGCCCTCCCCGGTCTCCGGCGCGCCCCGGTAAGCGGCCCACAGCGCGAGCACGGGGGCCGCGATGACGGTGGCGACGACGGTGGTCGTCACGGCGCGGGAGCGCAGCCGGTCGCGCCTGGCCGCACGGTCCTTGGGGTCGAGTGGGAAACCGTTACGCCCGAAGCGGGGACTGGCGCCCCTGGACCTCGGAGCGTGCAGCATCGCGGCGTACGCGGCCGCCCTGTCGACCTCCACGAGCGGCAGCACGGCGGGCGATCTGCGCCCGGCGCGCGGACGAGCGGGCCCCGCGCCGGCGCGCGCGCCGGGGCCGGAGCCCGGCCAGGGCCCCGCCGCCTCGACGCGCTCCGCGGTGCGGCGGCAGCGCGGGCAGTCGTCCACATGGCGCACGAGCTCGCGCCGGAGCGTGGCCGAGAGCAGGACCTGGCTGTCGCCGGTCAGCCGCGCGACGGCGGGGCAACTGCCGGTCTCGACCACGGCGAGCGCCGCGCGCGTGCGTTCGACCTCGACGGCGGCCGTGGACAGCGTCGTGCGCGCGGCGGAGAGCTCGAGGGACAGCACGGAGGCGACGCCCTGCGGGCCGAGCTGGTGCCGCACCGCGAGTTCGAGTACCTCGCGCTGGACCGGCGTCGTGCCCGCGGCCTCCGGCCAGGCGAGCAGCGCCAGTTCGCGACGCCGCCGCTCCTCGGCCGCCTCGGCTGCCTGCGCGCTCTCGCCGTCGGCCGCGGCGGCCTGCGAGCCCGCCCCGCCTTCCGCGCCCCGCGCCGGCGCGGGCTTCGGCTGCGCGGGCTTCGCCTGCGCGTGCGCCCCCTCGCGCCCTCGGCGCTGCTCCGTGAGTCTGCGCAGGCACACCCACCGGGCCAGCGCGTAGAGCCACGCCTTGCGTTCGCCCTCGGCCGTGGGCGAGCGTCCGTACTGGCGCTCGGAGAGTGCCAGCACCTCGCCCAGCACCGCCATCGCCGCGTCGTGGTCGCACAGCACGGAGAGGCAGTAGGTGAACAGGCCGTCCAGGTAGGGCTCGTAGCGCGCGGGCGGCCGAGGCGCCGCCAACCGGGGCGCACGATGGGGCGCCTGGTGCGCGCCGCTTGCGTGCATGGAGGTCTCGGGGCTGCTGCTCGTCACCCGGCGACGGTAGGCAGAGGAGCGCGCACCCTTCGCTCCTCTTGGGGGCATTTAATCCGTACGGGTGAAGAAACCCCGCGAAAGGGGACAAGAATCGTCACTTCACTTACGACGAGTGCACGCGGTTGACGCGTCGCCGCGAACAGGCGCCGAGCGCCGGGTAGGTGCGCACGGGCCACCGGTTCATCGAACGCATCGACAGGTTCCGCCGTGCGATGCCGGCGCGGCTGTTCGGCGCGTACCCGCCGACGCCGCCGGGCAGCAGCTCCTGCGCCTGTCGCACGTAGGGCCGCATGGCCCGCTCGTACGCGGCGAAGGCCGCACGGTGGTCGCCGGGCGCCGACGCCGGCTCGCAGGCGAGATCGAGCGTGAACTCGTCGGTCGCGTCGAGTGCGCGGAGGAGGCGCGGAACCTCCCACCCGAGCCCCGCGAACCGCTCCCTGAGCAGCGCGCGCCGCGCCGCCGCGTCCCCGCGCCGTACAGGCAGCGGTCCCGACCGGAAGGTGAGCGACCCCTTGAGCTCGACGCCCTCGCCGACCGCTCCGGACCAGGACGGGCACCGGCGTCGGTGTCAGTGCCTGGCTATACGGTGAGCCGCATGGCTGCCCGTACGAAGACCACGAAGGACCGGCCGTCCTACCGCTGCACGGAATGCGGGTGGACCACCGCGAAGTGGCTCGGCCGCTGCCCCGAGTGCCAGGCGTGGGGCACGATCGAGGAGTACGGGGCACCCGCCGTGCGCACGACGGCGGCGGGACGGGTGACGGCCGCGGCCGTGCCCATCAGCGAGGTCGACGGCCGGCAGGCCACGGCGCGCTCCACGGGCGTGCCCGAGCTCGACCGGGTGCTGGGCGGCGGGCTCGTGCCGGGGGCCGTCGTGCTGCTCGCGGGCGAGCCCGGCGTCGGCAAGTCCACGCTGCTGCTCGACGTCGCGGCGAAGGCGGCGAGCTCAGAACACCGCACGCTGTACGTGACGGGCGAGGAGTCCGCGAGCCAGGTGCGGCTGCGCGCCGACCGCATCCGCGCGCTCCACGACGACCTGTACCTGGCCGCGGAGACCGACCTGTCGGCGGTGCTCGGCCACCTCGACGCGGTGAAGCCGTCCCTGCTCGTCCTCGACTCCGTGCAGACGATCGCCTCGCCCGAGATCGACGGCGCGCCCGGCGGCATGGCACAGGTGCGCGAGGTCGCGGGGGCGCTGATCAGGGCGTCCAAGGAGCGCGGCATGGCCACGATGCTCGTCGGGCACGTCACGAAGGACGGCGCGATCGCGGGCCCGCGCCTGCTTGAGCACCTGGTGGACGTGGTCCTGCAGTTCGAGGGCGACCGGCACGCGCGGCTCCGCCTCGTACGGGGCGTCAAGAACAGGTACGGCACGACGGACGAGGTCGGCTGCTTCGAGCTGCACGACGAGGGCATCACGGGCCTCGCCGACCCGTCGGGCCTGTTCCTGACGCGGCGGGACGAGCCCGTACCCGGCACGTGCCTGACGGTCACGCTTGAGGGGCGCAGGCCGCTGGTCGCGGAGGTGCAGGCGCTCACGGTCGACTCGCAGATCCCGTCGCCGCGGCGCACGACGTCGGGCCTGGAGACGTCCCGGGTGTCGATGATGCTGGCGGTGCTGGAGCAGCGGGGCCGGATCTCTGCGCTCGGCAAGCGGGACATCTACAGCGCGACCGTCGGCGGCGTGCGGCTGACGGAGCCCGCGGCGGACCTCGCGGTGGCGCTCGCGCTGGCCTCGGCGGCGAGCGACACCCCGTTGCCGAAGAATCTCGTGGCGATCGGGGAGGTGGGCCTCGCGGGCGAGGTCAGACGCGTCACGGGCGTGCAGCGGAGGCTGGCGGAAGCCCACCGTCTGGGCTTCACGCACGCCCTCGTGCCGTCGGACCCGGGGAAGGTCCCGGCCGGTATGAAGGTCACGGAAGTCGCCGACATGGGCGATGCGCTGCGGGTCCTGCCGCGCCGGGCTCGCGCGGAGCCCCCGCGGGGCGAGGAGGTGCGCCGGTAGACTTTGCCCTGGTCTCGCCCATCCGTACGAGCCGGAGGAATGCAGTGGCAGCAGGCGACCGGGGGTCGACCCCCGGAAAGTCCGGCGCGGGCTCCGGCGTTCCCGGCGGCGAATCGCTCATGCGCTCGGCCCTGAGCGCGGTCGCGCCCGGCACGACGCTGCGGGACGGTCTCGAACGGATCCTGCGCGGCAACACCGGCGGCCTGATCGTCCTCGGCATGGACAAGACGGTGGAAGCGATGTGCACGGGCGGGTTCGTGCTCGACGTCGAGTTCACGTCGACGCGCCTGCGCGAGCTGTGCAAGCTGGACGGCGCGCTGATCCTGGACAAGGACATCACGAAGATCCTTCGGGCGGGCGTCCAGCTCCTGCCGGACGCGTCGATCCCGACGGACGAGACGGGCACGCGGCACCGCACGGCGGACCGGGTGTCGAAGCAGTGCGGCTTCCCCGTCGTGTCGGTCTCGCAGTCGATGCGGCTGAGCGCGCTGTACGTGAACGGTGAGCGGCGTGTCCTTGAGGAGTCCGCGGCGATCCTGTCCCGTGCGAACCAGGCACTCGCCACGCTTGAGCGCTACAAGCTGCGCCTCGACGAGGTCGCGGGCACGCTGTCGGCGCTGGAGATCGAGGACCTGGTCACGATCAGGGACGTCACGGCCGTCGCGCAGCGCCTTGAGATGGTCCGGCGCATCGCCACGGAGATCGCCCAGTACGTGGTGGAACTCGGCACGGACGGCCGCCTGCTGGCGCTCCAGCTGGACGAGCTGATCGCGGGTGTCGAGCCGGAACGCGAACTGGTCGTGCGCGACTACGTGCCGGAGCCGACGGCGAAACGGTCCCGCACGGTGCGCGAGGCGCTGGACGAGCTCAACACGCTCACCCACACCGAGCTGCTCGAACTGCCCATGGTGGCGCGGGCGCTCGGCTACAGCGGCTCGCCCGAGACGCTGGACTCGGCCGTCTCGCCGAGGGGTTACCGCCTGCTCGCGAAGGTGCCGAGGCTGCCGGGGGCGATCATCGAGCGCCTCGTGGAGCACTTCGGCGGCCTGCAGAAGCTGCTCGCGGCGAGCGTGGACGACCTGCAGACGGTCGACGGCGTCGGCGAGGCACGCGCTCGCAGCGTGCGCGAGGGCCTGTCGCGGCTGGCGGAGTCGTCGATCCTGGAGCGCTACGTCTGAGGCCGTAGCGGGCGGCGCAGCCGCCCGGCGACGGCCGGCGCCGTGCCGCGCACAGGCGCCGCGAACGCGGCGCGAACTCCCCCGGGCAGCCGCCGTCGGGCCGCTCCCGCCGAACGGCACTCCGGCGGCGGACCCGCCGTCACTGCGGCCCCGGATGGACACCGACGGGTCACCGGCCGGTGCGGTGCTCGGTGAGCGACTCCCAGAGACGGGCGCCAGGCACCACGGCCCGGGCCCGACAAGAGGCCCGGCTCCCGAACGTCCGGGCCCACAGCCCCAAAACGCGGTTCCGCGGCTCGCTGCGCGGCCCGGCCGCACCACTGCGGCGGGACCGGATACCGACGGGCCCCGGCCTGCCGGCACCGCGCGCAGCGGTGCCGCGGTGCACGGACACCGGGGCGAACGCACCGGGACGCGGCGGGACTTCCGACGAGCGACTTGGCCGTGGCCGCCGCCTCCCGGCCGGAGGCGGGCGCCGACGCGGACGCGAACCGTCCGCTCCCTGAGCGGCCGCAGCGTCAGTGACGCACCGGCGCCACCTGCGGGCGAACCCGCCTGCGGGGGCCGCCGGTAGGGCGCGGGGCGAGCGCCCGAGGTGAACACCGCGGCGCCCGCGCTCGCCACCCGCCGTGCGGGCCGAGGCCGGTGGCGAGAGGGACCGGCCCGGCCGGGTCAGTCCGCGTCGAGGCGGATCGACTTCTGGGACTGCGCCTGCGGCACCGTCGCGACCGATGTCGTGAGCTGCACCAGGTACGTGCCCGCGGACGCCGCCGGCGGGGTGGGGCCCGAGCACTTCGTCGTGGAGCGCCTGCGGTCCCACGTCACCGTGCGGGTCATGCCCGCGTGCGCGGGCACCTCGTAGTACGCGTGCGCGGTCTTCGGGCAGTCCTTGGACGTCCAGATCTGGTCGTCGCCCGTGTTCGTGATGGTGAGGACCATCGCCTTCGCCCCGAGGTCCACCTTGCAGTCCGTGCCCGAGGCGTTGGTGACCGCCAGCTTGAACTGCGGCTTCTCGCCCGGCGCGTAGGCCACCTTCGTGCTGTCGAGGGCTACCTTCACCGCGGACTTCGCGCAGGTCGGCAGCGACGTGCCGGCCTGCACCCGGCGGCCCGCGCCGCCACCCGCCGCCGCACCGCCGGCGGCCGCGCCCGCGGCCCCGCCGCCGCCCGTGCCCGCCGTGGAGCCGCCGCTGCCGCCGGAGTTCGCGGAACCGCCGCCCGAGCCGCTCCCGGCGGAACCGGCGGACGCACCCGCGGAACCGCCAGAGCCGCCGCCGTCCGACTCGTCGCGCCCGCCCGGCTCTTGGCTGATCGCGGGCCCCGAGCCGCTGGGGCCCGGAGTGATCGACGTGGCGGGCGCGGGGCCTCCGCCCTTGTCGTCCTGGTTCTTGCCCGCTCCCCCGCCGCCCGAGGTGACGAGCCACGCGATCAGCGCGGCTGCCAGCACGACCAGAGCGGCAGCCACCGACCTCCGGCGCCAGTAGATCGAGGAGGGAAGCGGCCCGACAGGATTACGCAGAGAACCCACGCGCCGAACTCTACGAGACGACGCGGTCAACTCCCGCCCCGCATGTCCCTCCTCTCCCAAGATTTACGGATGATCGCCACGGCGTGCCACCCCCATGCCGCCCTCGTGCCATCCACTGCCGTCCCCTGCCATCCCCGCACGTCCGTGGCGCCGCCCGCTGTCGCGCCGTGGCATGCGACCATCGGTCTTGCCATGACTGCCACCGAACGAAACCCCACGGCGCTGCACACCCCCCTCATCGCCTGGTTCGACGCCAACGCCCGCGACCTTCCCTGGCGGCGTCCCGAGGCCGGCGCCTGGGCCGTGATGGTCAGCGAATTCATGCTGCAGCAAACGCCGGTGAGCCGGGTGCTGCCCGTGTTCGAGCAGTGGCTCGCCCGCTGGCCGCGCCCCGCCGACCTCGCCGCCGAGGCGCCGGGCGAGGCCGTGCGCGCCTGGGGCAGGCTCGGCTACCCGCGCCGCGCGCTGCGACTGCACGCCGCCGCGCGGGCGATGGCGGAGCGGTACGGCGGCGAGGTCCCACGCGAGCACGCGCAGTTGCTCGCGCTGCCCGGCGTCGGCGAGTACACGGCCGCCGCGGTGGCGTCGTTCGCGTACGGGCAGCGCCACGCGGTGCTCGACACCAACGTGCGCCGCGTACTCGCCCGCGCCGTCACGGGCGTCCAGTACCCGCCCAATGCGACGACGGCCGCCGAACGCAGGCTCGCCCGGGCCCTGCTGCCCGATGACGACGCGACCGCCGCGCGGTGGGCGGCAGCCTCGATGGAACTCGGCGCGCTCGTCTGCACCGCGAGGAACGAGGCGTGCGGCGGATGCCCGCTCGCGGCCGCGTGCGCCTGGCGTCTCGCGGGCAAGCCCGCGCACGACGGCCCCGCGCGGCGCGGCCAGACGTACGCGGGCACCGACCGGCAGGTGCGCGGCAGGCTGCTGGCCGTCCTGCGCGAGGCGACGGACCCGGTGGAGCAGCGTCGCCTCGACGCCGTGTGGCACGAACCGGTGCAGCGTGCTCGCGCCCTGGACGGGCTGGTCGCCGACGGGCTGGTGGAACCCCTGCCCGGCGGCCGCTACCGCCTGCCGCTCGGCTGAGGTCAGACAGCGCAGGAACCCCCGCGGGCGCCCGCGCCCGGTGCCCTCGCCGCCCCGACGCGCCCGATTTGTCGGTCCGTTACACAACCGATGGGCAGCCGTGCGCCACCCTACGGGCGCGCAGGACAGGCCCGTGACAAGCGCTCCGTAGCTTTCTGTGCCAGACGCACACAGCGAGCGTGGAACAACGCACGGGGTCGGTCGGAGGCGGTCAGGTATGGCGCAGGTCAGCGAGGTGCTCGAGTTCGAGGAGTACGTGAGGACCCGGCAGGACGCACTGCTGCGGAGCGCCCGCCGGCTCGTGCCCGACCCCGTCGACGCCCAGGACCTGCTGCAGACCGCGCTCGCGCGCACCTACCGCCGCTGGGACGGCATCGCCGACAAGTCGCTCGCCGACGCCTACCTGCGCCGCGTCATGATCAACACCCGTACGGAATGGTGGCGCGCGCGCAAGCTCGAAGAGGTGCCGACCGAGCAGCTGCCCGAGGCGAGCGTCGAGGACGGCACGGAGCAGCGCGCCGACCGCGCCCTGCTGGTGGACGTGATGTCGGTGCTGGCGCCGAAGCAGCGCAGCGTTGTCGTGCTGCGGCACTGGGAGCAGATGAGCACCGAGGAGACCGCCGCCGCGCTCGGCATGTCTGCGGGTACGGTGAAAAGCACACTGCACCGCGCCCTGGCCCGGCTCCGCGAAGAGCTGGAGAGCCGTGCGCTCGAAGCGAGGGGCGTGGAGCGTGCGGAGAGCCGGCGCGTGGTCCGGCGCGAAGGTCCTGACCAGGAACGGGGGCGACACAGGTGCGCGGCCTGAGATCCCGGAGGTCGTCCCCTGGCGGGGGTGGCGGATCCGGTGAGCCCGGGACGGCCGTCTCCGTGGACGGCCGTCCCTTCGGCGACTCCGGCACCGCGCGCAGAACCGCTCCTCCCGGCCGCTCCGGCGCCTCTGACCGCCCGCCGCGCTCAGCCGCCCGCGTCTTCGCGGCCGGCGGCTCGACCGTCGCCGGGCTCGCGGGACTCGCCACCATCGGCCTGCTCGCCGGCGGCTGCTCGGCCGGCGGCACCGGTATGCGCGACGAGGGCCCCGCCGTACCCGCGCCCGTCGAGCGCACGATGCCCACGCCCTCGCAGAGCCCGCAGCCCACCGCGAGGAGCGTCAACCCGGTGGCGCTGCTGCGGGCCGACCCGCGGGTCAGCGAGAAGATCAAGGACTCGCTCAAGCCGTGCGGCGCCGATTCCTACCCGGTGAACACCTCGTACGGCGACCTCACGGGCGGCTCCCGGCCCGACCTCGTGATCAACGTGACGACCTGCAAGGACTCCATCGGGATCGGCACGTACGTCTACCGTGCGACGGCCGCGGCGCAGCCCAGTGCCGACCCGGGCCACGAGGTGAGCGAGGAACCGCTGCTCCGCAAGAAGCAGCCGCCCCTGCCTGGCAGGTACGAGAACGTCTTCACGTCCGAGGAGCCCTCGGTGTACGCGGCCATAGACCGCGGTGAGCTGGTCGTGACGCAGCAGGTGTACGGCAAGGGCGACTCGGTCACGTACCCCTCGGGCGAGGAGGTCGTGACGTACGACTGGACGAACTCGAAGTTCGTCGAGCGGTACCGGGTACGCAACACCTACAGCAAGCCGGTGGACGGCGACGACGACCTGGGCGCGTCAGCCCCCACCCCGGAGCCCTCGGGCTGACGGATCCCGGGCACCGGGCGATCCCGGATGGCGAGGAACCCCCGTACAGCGAGGAATCCAGGACACTGGGGGAAGCCCCGAACCGAGAGAGAGCAAGAGAAAGGCTGAGAGCCCCCGGATGGCCGACACCCATGTGCTGTTCGTCGAGGACGACGACGTCATCCGCGAGGCCACCCAGCTCGCGCTGGAGCGGGACGGCTTCACGGTGACCGCCATGCCCGACGGGCTGTCCGGCCTCGACGCGTTCCGCGCGGACCGGCCGGACATCGCGCTGCTCGACGTGATGGTGCCCGGCCTCGACGGGGTGAGCCTGTGCCGGCGCATCCGCGACGAGTCGGCCGTCCCCGTCATCATGCTGTCGGCGCGCGCCGACTCCATCGACGTGGTGCTCGGCCTCGAAGCCGGGGCCGACGACTACGTCACCAAGCCGTTCGACGGCGCCGTGCTGGTCGCCAGGATCCGCGCGGTGCTGCGCCGCTTCGGCCACGCGGCGGGGGTGCGGGGCGGCGCGGGGGCCGAGCAGGGCGCCGGTTCCGACGGCGGCGGCCGCTCCGGCGTGCTGGTATTCGGCGACCTGGAGGTCGACACCGAGGGCATGGAGGTGCGCAAGGCCGGCGAGCCCGTGTCGCTGACGCCGACCGAGATGCGGCTGCTGCTGGAGTTCTCCGCCTCCCCGGGCACCGTGCTGTCCAGGGACAAGCTGCTCGACCGCGTGTGGGACTACGGCTGGGGCGGCGACACCCGGGTGGTCGACGTCCATGTGCAGCGGCTGCGCGCCAAGATCGGCCAGGACAGGATCGAGACGGTCCGCGGCTTCGGGTACAAGCTGAAGCCGTGAGACGGCTCGCCCTGCGCACCGGCATCCGGTGGAAGATCAGCATCGCGATCGCCGCGGTCGGCGCGCTGATCGCGGTGGCGCTCAGCCTCGTCGTGCACAACGCGGCCCGCGTCTCGATGCTGGACAACGCCCGCGAGTCCCAGCTCGCCCAGACGCTGTTCGCGGAGCGGCTGTACGACACGACGAAGGAGGCCAAGTTCGGCACGAAGATCAACGATCCGGCGCTGCCGCGCGAACTGCGCGAGAAGGCCAAGCAGGGCAGGCGCGCCACGCTCATCCAGGGCGGCGGTGTGCCGGACGTGTGGGCCGCGGTGCCCCTCGGCAACGGCACGGTGCTCTCCAGCCACAGCAAGTTCGCCGAGCGCTCGACGAGGATCATGCAGGACCTGGACCGTGCGCTGATCATCGGCTCGGCGGCCGTCGTCGTCGGCGGCTCCGCACTCGGCGTGCTCATCGGCGGCCAGATCTCCCGGCGGCTGCGCAAGGCGGCGGCCGCGGCGGGCCGGGTGGCGCAGGGCCAGACGGACGTCAGGGTCGGCACGGCCGTCGGCGGGGTCGTACGCGACGAGACCGACGAGCTGGCCCGCGCGGTCGACGCGCTGACCGATGCGCTCGGTGAGCGCATCGAGGCGGAGCGGCGGGTGACCGCGGACATCGCGCACGAGCTGCGCACCCCGGTCACCGGCCTGGTCACGGCCGCCGAGCTGCTGCCGCCAGGCCGCCCGAGCGAGCTCGTACGGGACAGGGCGCAGGCGATGCGGACGCTGGTGGAGGACGTGCTGGAGGTCGCGCGGCTCGACAGCGCGTCCGAGCGGGCCGAGCTGCAGGAGATCGCGCTCGGCGAGTTCGTCCAGCGCCGGGTGCCGGCGCTGGATCCCGGCGCTGACGTGGAGGTGGTGCGCGAGTCGTGGGTGAACACGGACCCGCGCAGGCTGGAGCGGATCCTGGGCAACCTGCTCGCGAACGCGCGCAAGCACGGCGGCGCGCCGATCGAGGTGAAGGTCGAGGGGCGGGTGCTGCGCATCCGCGACCACGGGCCCGGATTCCCTGACGCCCTGCTGCACGAGGGGCCGAGCCGGTTCCGCACGGGCGCGTCGGACCGTGCGGGCCAGGGCCACGGGCTCGGCCTGACGATCGCGGCCGGCCAGGCGAAGGTGCTGGGCGCGCGGCTGACGTTCAGGAACGCGGGGGCCGACGGCACGGGCGGGGCGGTGGCGGTCCTCTGGCTGCCGGAGCACGCGCCGACGACGACGGGCAGCTTCCCGGCCGTGGGCCCCCCGCAGCAGCCCTGAGCCCGCAGGCGCGAGGCGCGGCGCACGGCCCCGGCGCGCCCGCCCCGGTGCCCGAGCGGCCGCAGGTCCCCGGCGCGTCCGGGCGGGACCGGGCCCCGGAAGGCGCAGGACCACCATCCGCGGCCAGGCACCCACCCGGCCCGGACGAACACACAGCGCCGTCCTGGCGAGCCCGCCCCCATCAGGAGCATGCGTACGCCGCACGGCACGTGGCCCTCCACGCGCCGCCAGGGACGGCCCCGGCCCCCGGACCGGCGCACAGGACCACCATCCGCGGCCAGGCACCCATGCCCGGCACCCGGCCGGGAACGCACAGCGCCGTCCTGGCGAGCCCGCGCGCAGCCCTCCACGCGCGCCACCCGAGGACGGCGCCCGGTACCCACGGCCGCCCCGGCGGCCGGGAGCAGCGCACCGGACCACCATCCGCGGCCAGGCACCCACGCCCAGCACCCCGGACCGGACGGACGCACGGCGCCGCCCTGGCGAGCCCGCCCCCATCAGGAGCCTGCGTACGCCGCACGGCACACGGCCCTCCACGCGACGGGCCCGGCCCCCGGACCGGCGCACAGGACCCCCATCCGTGGCCAGGCACCCACGCCCGGCACCCCGGCCGGGAACGCACAGCGCCGCGCCGGCAAGCCCGCGCGCGGCCCTCCACGCGCGCCACCCGGGGACGCGCCCGGTACCCACGGCCGCCCCGGCGGCCGGGAGCAGCGCACCGGACCACCATCCGCGGCCAGGCACCCACGCCCGGTGCCCTGGACCGGACGGACGCACGGCACCGACCGGGCGCCGGGCGGGCGGGACGGTACGGCGCGCGGCGCGCGGGCCTCCACGCGCGCCATCAGGGACGGGCCCGGCGCGCAGGAGCACGTCCCACCAGGCATCCGGCGCCCGGGGCACGCGCCCAGAGCCGGCCGGCACTGACTTGACGTCAAACCTCCACGCCCGTAGGCGAGTTGGCGGCATTGTGCCAGACTGGGCCGATGGCATATTCCAAACCGCCCCAGGTCGACGCCGGCAGACCCCACCCCGCGCGCGTCCACGACTTCCTCCTGGGCGGGAGGGACAACTACCCCGCGGACCAGCGCGTGGCCCGCCGGCTCCCCGACGGTGCCGCGCGGGCCGCGCGGCAGAACAGGGCGTTCATGCGGCGGGCCGTCGGCTGGCTCGCCAGCACCGGCGTCGACCAGTTCCTCGACGTCGGCACCGGGATCCCGACCGAGCCGAACCTCCACCAGATCGTCCAGCGCGTCAACCCGGCCTCGCGGGTCGTCTACGCCGACAACGACCCCGTCGTCCTGCGGTACGCGCAGGCCCGCCTCATCAGCTCCCCGCTGGGGGCCGTCCACTACGTGCACGCCGACGTGCGGGAGCCCGCGGCGCTGCTGGCCGCCGCCCGCGGCCTGCTCGACCTCGGCAGGCCCGCCGCGCTGACGCTGACGGCCCTGCTGCACTTCCTGCCGGACGAGGACGACCCCCTCGGCCTCACCCGCACCCTCGTCGCCGCGCTCGCGGCGGGCAGCTACGTCGTCCTCTCGCACGACACCGGCGACTTCTCCGGCGACGCGGCCGACCGTGGCGCCCCGGCACAGGGCCAGGCACAGGGCCAGGCGCCGGACCCGGCGCGGGACGGCGCGTACGGCGCGGGCGCCACGCTGCGGCACCGTGGCCGCGCGGATGTCAGCAGGTTCTTCGACGGCCTCGAACTCGTCGAGCCCGGCCTCGTCGCCGCCCCGCTCTGGTACAAGGACACGCCGAGGCCCGAGGAGGAGACGCCAGGCGTCTACGCGGGCGTGGCACGCGTCCCCGTGGCACGCGTCCCCGTGGCAGGCGTCACCATGACGGGCGGACCCGGGCCGCGCCATTCCGGTTGAGTGACCACGCACTCTTACTTGCCGCCCGGCTAGTACGTACAATGGGCCGGCAGCCACCGATCCGGCGGCCGTCACGCGAGACGCGGCGCCAGAGGCGCCCCGAGGAGAGCGAGAGCGCGCCATGGCCGGCACGGGAACCCAGCGCAAGAGCGACACCCGGCAGCGGATCCAGGACGTCGCCCTCGACCTCTTCGTGGAGCAGGGGTACGAGAAGACGTCCCTGCGGGAGATCGCCGAGCGGCTGGAGGTCACCAAGGCCGCGCTGTACTACCACTTCAAGACGAAGGAATCGATCCTGGTCAGCCTCTTCGCCGACCGGGTGGAGCCGCTCGACGAGCTGGTCGCGTGGGCGCGGGAACAGCCGCGCACCCTGGAGGTCAAGCAGGAGTTCCTGCGGCGCTACACGGAGCAGCTCAAGGCGTCCTCCCGGCTGTTCCGCTTCATGCAGGAGAACCAGGCCGAGCTGCGGGACCTGCGCGTCGGCGAGACGTTCAAGAGCCGCGTCGACGCCACGCTTGAGCTGCTGCTCGCGCCCGACCCGTCGCTCGCCGACCGGGTGCGCTGCATGGCGGCACTGTTCTCACTGCATGCGGGCATGTTCGCCCTGAAGGACGTCGAAGGAGACCCCGAGGAGAAGTACGACGCTCTCCTCGAAGTCTCCTTCGAACTGCTGGCGGCCGCCCACGAGGGCCGCGGCCCGGCCGCCTGAGCGGAGCCGCGAGCGGCGGGGACCCCGGTGTCAGACCTTGACGCCCATCTTGTTGAGGAACGTGACCGGGTTGATCGCCGAGCCGTAGTTCGGCGTGGTGCGGATCTCGAAGTGCAGGTGCGGCCCGGTCGTGTTGCCGGTGTCGCCGGACTTCGCGATCTCGTCGCCGGTCTTCACGTGCTCGCCGATGTGCACCTCGATGCGCGACAGGTGCGCGTACTGCGAGTACTTCCCGTCGGAGTGGCGGATGACGATCGCGTTGCCGTACGCGTCGCCGTCGCCGGCGCCGTGCGGGCCCGCCTTGACGATCGTGCCGGTGTGCGCGGCGTGGACCGCGGTGCCGACCGGCACGGCGAAGTCCTGGCCGGAGTGCTTGTGCATCCAGTGGCTGCCGGAGTCGTCGAACTTCGCGGTCAGCTTGTAGTGCGTGACGGGGTCGATCCAGGACGCGGCCTTCTTCTTCGCCGCGGCCTGGGCCGCCTTGGCCTTCGCCGCCTTGACCTGCTTGGCGTGGGCGGCCGCCTGCTTCGCGTGGGTAGCGGCCTTGGCCTGGGCGTCCGCCTGCTGGTGCACGGCGGCCGCGGTGGTCACGGCGGTGGACGCGGGGGCGACGGGCGCCTGGGCGCCGGCGTCGCCGGTCGCGGCGAACGCGGCCCCGGCCCCGCCCGCCAGCGACACCCCGAGTCCTGCGGCCACGACGGCGACGCGAGCACGACGGACGTTGGTGTGCGGGGTGCGGAACTTCGAGCGCAGCGACATACGGGGAAACCTCCGGGCATGAATGGACCCGGCGCTCCCGCACCGGGCTTGCCCCACCTTGGTAACCCGGCCACGCATCTCCGCCCAAATGCCTCATCTACGACACGGCTTCGTACCCGCCTGACGGCCGAAAGTCCCTTGACTCGCCCCGCCGAGCCGCCTTCCTCGGTACTTTTCCGTCCAAACCGGGCATTTCAATGGTCAAATACCCGGTATTTCCCCTAATGGCCCTAGTAGTGCCGAAACGGCCTGTGCGGCTTGTCACGGCCACCGGGCCCGACGTCCGTCCGGTTCGGGACCAACGCCCTGCCCGCCGCGGGACCTTGCCGGGACCCCGCGTGTGACCCGTCAGACGCGCGAAGGGCCGGGCCCCGCGCCCGCCGACACGCGAAAGGGCCGGGCCCCGGACCGATGTCTCGGTCCGGGGCCCGGCCCCTGTCAGCGTGGCGCGCGCTCGGCGCGGCCCGTCACGCTTCCTTCGTCAGGTTCGGGCCGCCGCCCGCCGCCTGCTCGATGGGAGGAGCGTCCGGCAGGGCCGCCTTCTCCTCGCCGCGGAAGGTGAACTTGCGCTCCTCGCCCTCGCCCTCGGTGTCCACGACCACGATGTGGCCCGGGCGCAGCTCGCCGAAGAGGATCTTCTCCGACAGGGCGTCCTCCACCTCGCGCTGGATCGTCCGGCGCAGCGGCCGGGCGCCCATCACGGGGTCGTAGCCCTTGTCCGCGAGCAGCTGCTTCGCGTTCTGGCTGAGCTCGATGCCCATGTCACGGTCCTTGAGCCGCTCGTCCATCTCGCGGATGCGCAGGTCGACGATCTCCAGGATGTCGTCCTGCGTGAGCTGCGGGAAGACGATGACCTCGTCGACACGGTTGAGGAACTCGGGGCGGAAGTGCTGCTTCAGCTCCTCGCTGACCTTCGCCTTCATCCGCTCGTAGTTCGTCTTCGTGTCGCCCTGCGCCGCGAAGCCCAGGTTGAAGCCCTTCGAGATGTCCCGCGTCCCGAGGTTGGTCGTCATGATGATGACCGTGTTCTTGAAGTCCACGACGCGGCCCTGGGAGTCGGTCAGGTGGCCGTCCTCCAGGATCTGCAGAAGGGAATTGAAGATATCGGGGTGGGCCTTCTCGACCTCGTCGAAGAGGACGACGGAGAAAGGCTTCCTGCGGACCTTCTCGGTGAGCTGGCCGCCCTCCTCGTAGCCCACGTAACCGGGGGGCGAGCCGAAGAGGCGGGAAACCGTGTGCTTCTCGCTGAACTCCGACATATCGAGGGAGATCAGCGCGTCCTCGTCGCCGAAGAGGAATTCCGCCAGCGTCTTGGACAGCTCGGTCTTACCGACACCGGACGGGCCGGCGAAGATGAACGAGCCGCCGGGCCGCTTCGGGTCCTTCAGGCCGGCACGCGTACGCCGGATCGCCCGGGAGAGCGCCTTGACGGCATCCACCTGGCCGATGACGCGCTTGTGCAGCTCGTCCTCCATGCGCAGCAGGCGGGACGACTCCTCCTCGGTGAGCTTGAAGACCGGGATGCCCGTGGCCGTGGCCAGCACCTCGGCGATCAGGTCCTCGTCCACCTCGGCGACGACGTCCATGTCGCCGGCCTTCCACTCCTTCTCCCGCTTGGTCTTCGCGGCGAGCAGCTGCTTCTCCTTGTCGCGGAGGGAAGCCGCCTTCTCGAAGTCCTGGGAGTCGATCGCGGACTCCTTGTCCCGGCGCACGCCGGCGATCTTCTCGTCGAACTCGCGCAGGTCCGGCGGCGCGGTCATCCGGCGGATGCGCATCCGGGAGCCGGCCTCGTCGATCAGGTCGATCGCCTTGTCCGGCAGGAAGCGGTCCGAGATGTACCGGTCGGCCAGGGTGGCGGCCGCGACGAGCGCAGAGTCCGTGATGGAGACGCGGTGGTGCGCCTCGTACCGGTCACGCAGGCCCTTGAGGATCTCGATCGTGTGCGGCAGCGAGGGCTCGGCGACCTGGATGGGCTGGAAGCGGCGTTCGAGTGCCGCGTCCTTCTCCAGGTACTTGCGGTACTCCTCAAGCGTCGTGGCACCGATCGTCTGGAGCTCACCGCGCGCAAGCATCGGCTTGAGGATGCTCGCCGCGTCGATCGCCCCTTCCGCGGCACCCGCGCCGACCAGCGTGTGCAGCTCGTCGATGAAGAGGATGATGTCGCCGCGGGTGCGGATCTCCTTGAGGACCTTCTTCAGGCGCTCCTCGAAATCACCCCGGTACCGCGAGCCCGCGACCAGCGCGCCCAGGTCCAGCGTGTAGAGGTGCTTGTCCTTCAGCGTCTCCGGCACCTCGCCCTTGACGATGGCCTGGGCCAGACCCTCGACGACCGCCGTCTTGCCGACGCCGGGCTCGCCGATGAGCACCGGATTGTTCTTGGTGCGGCGGGAGAGCACCTGCATGACCCGCTCGATCTCCTTCTCGCGCCCGATGACCGGGTCGAGCTTGGATTCGCGGGCCGCCTGGGTGAGGTTGCGGCCGAACTGGTCCAGCACCAGGGACGTGGAGGGCGTGCCCTCCTGCGGCCCGCCCGCGGTGGCGGACTCCTTCGTCTGGTAGCCGGACAGCAGCTGGATGACCTGCTGGCGCACCCGGTTCAGGTCGGCGCCCAGCTTCACGAGGACCTGGGCGGCGACGCCCTCGCCCTCGCGGATCAGGCCGAGCAGGATGTGCTCCGTGCCGATGTAGTTGTGGCCAAGCTGGAGGGCCTCGCGGAGCGAAAGCTCCAGGACCTTCTTCGCACGGGGGGTGAAGGGGATGTGACCGGACGGGGCCTGCTGGCCCTGGCCGATGATCTCCTCGACCTGCTGGCGGACCGCCTCGAGCGAGATCCCGAGGCTCTCCAGGGCCTTAGCGGCGACACCCTCACCCTCGTGGATCAGGCCCAGGAGGATGTGCTCGGTGCCGATGTAGTTGTGGTTGAGCATCCGGGCTTCTTCCTGTGCCAGGACGACAACCCGCCGCGCGCGGTCGGTGAACCTCTCGAACATCGTTATCGCTCCTCAGAGCGGTCAGGCAGTAAAAGGGGTCGGTCCCCTCTCTGTCCTTCCGCAGCTTAGTCCCGCAAGCGGGGACCGCTCGGGTCCATCCCCGCATCCGCGGGGAGCAGCGTTCCTCCTGAACTGCTGACGAACGCTCCAACCCGATGGTGCGAGACGATGTTCCCCCAGGCCAAGCGGATACCGCCGCCATCAGTACGCCCATGGCGAACGGCGGCCGCCCCGGCCCGTGTGGGGCCCCTCCCCACTAGGGATGTCTTACCCGCCGGCACTGACAGTCCATGCCGCTCAGCCCCCTTCCCTCCGCTGAGGGCGAACAGGGCGCGAGCACGGCGCGGCAGCTTCGGCGCGGCCCGGCAAGCCGGACGGTGAGCAGTTGCGCACGCAGCGTAACCCTGGCAGGTGCCGCGCCGTTGGCCTTTACATGCCGCCTACTGTGCCCGGGCCGCGGGCCCCCCACGCGTACGCGGAGCGGCTGAGCCGCTCCGCCGATTCGCGCGAGTTCCATCAGTTCTACGAGGACGCGCTCGGCTGGCCGCTCACGCGCGGCCCGGCGGATGCTCCGCCGCGGCTCGCGACAGGTGTGGCCTTCGACGTGCTCGGGCTGCCGGCGGGCGCGGGTCTCGCGGTGCTCGGCAAGGCCCCCTCGGGCCCGGTGGCACTCAGCGCCGACCGCACGCGGATGTGGTTCCTCGTGGCCGCGGGCACCGCGGAGGAGGTGCCGGGGCTGCTGGACTGGCTTGAATGGGGCGGCATCGATCTGGACCTCGACGCGCTCGGCGCGGGGTGCGGCGTGGAGGCGCCTGCGCCGCCGTGGCGGCACGCGCGCGCGGTGCCGGGGGCCGCCGCCTGGCTGCGGCCCCCCGTGGCCCTCGCGCTGCCGGCGCTACGCCTGTGCGACGGCGTCGCCCCGGGTGGCGGCTCGGGGACGGCGACCGGTACCGGGGGCAGCGGTGGGGGTGCCCCCGATCTCGTACGCCTCGTGGACACGGCGGCCGCGGAGTGCCACCGGGTCCGCATCGCCCGCGGGCCCGCTCGCACCGTCGCCGCGGGTGCGCATCGTCAGCCGTTGGCCTTCTCGTAGGCCTCGCGGATGTCGGCGGGAACGCGGCCGCGGTCGTTCACGCTGTAACCGTTGTCCTTGGCCCACTTGCGGATTTCCGCGGTGTCCTTGTTGCCGCCCGAGACGACGCGGCCCTTGCCGCGCCCCGACCCGCCACGGCCGCCGGTACGGCGCCCGCTCTTGGCGTACGGGTCGAGCAGACCCCTGAGCTTGTCGGCATTGGCCGTCGTGAGGTCGATCTCGTAGGTCTTGCCGTCCAGCGCGAACGTGACGGTCTCGTCCGCCTCGCCCCCGTCGAGGTCGTCGACAAGAAGGACCTGAACCTTCTGTGCCACTTGATTTCCTTTCATCGAAAATGCAGTACGCGGAAAGGAAACCCCTTTTCCCGGGAAAACACAAACCCCCGGGAGGGGTTCAGTGGCTCAACAAACGGGAAACGCACGCGATTCGGACATCTTCGCGCCGTCACAGGTGCAGAAGCATCCGACTGTTGCCCAAGGTGTTCGGCTTCACTCGTTCGAGACCGAGGAACTCGGCAACGCCCTCGTCATAGGAACGCAGCAGCTCTCTGTACACATCTCCACCGACGGGCGTCCCATCGATCTCCACGAACCCGTGCTTCGTGAAGAAGTCGACTTCGAAGGTCAAGCAGAATACCCGGCTGACGCCGAGCTCACGCGCCGCGTGCAGCAGCTCGGTGAGCAGCTTGTGCCCCACTCCCGCGCCCTTCGCCGAAGCGTCGACGGCGAGAGTGCGCACTTCGGCGAGGTCCTCCCACATCGGGTGCAGCGCGCCGCAGCCGATGACGGTGCCGTCCGGGCTCTCGGCGACCCAGAACTCCTGGATGTCCTCGTAAAGGGTCACGGGCGCTTTGTCGAGGAGGATGCCGGAGCCCGCGTAAGTACCGACCAGGCGGCGCAGCGCGGTGACATCGCGCGTCCTGGCGCGTCTGACGGTCACGGCATTCAGTTCTGCGGGGGCCGGCGGCTGCGGTGAGGGCATGAACAGGACGCTATCGTTCACCGTCCCCATCGGATCCGGCGCCCCGGAGGCCCGCGCGTTCGCGGTCCTCCGCCGGGTCATCGGCCGGGTCATCGGCCGGGTCATCGGCTCGGTTCCCCCGGACGACACGGACGGCATCCTCCAAAGAGCGCCGCTGCTCCGGCGACATCATCCCGAAGAACGCGACGAGTGCGGCGGCCTGGTTGTCACTCCTCGACCAGGCGTCGTTCATCAGGGCCGCCGCATAGGCCGCGCGGGTGGACACCGCCCTATATCGATAGGCGCGGCCCTCGACTTCCCTGCGCACCCAGCCCTTCTGGTGGAGGTTGTCCATTACCGTCATGACGGTCGTGTAGGCGATCGAGCGTTCTTGCTGGAGGTCTTCGAGGACTTCCCTGACGGTCACCGGACGGTTCCATTGCCAGACGCGCGTCATCACGGCGTCTTCGAGGTCTCCCAATTGGCGGGGCACGTTCGCCAGCCTAGTCCGCAATGTCCGAAAAGACGGTTATTTGAGCGGCGAAAAGGGCGCACGCCCCCCGAGGGTCGTGCGCCCGGTGTGGCGCGGGTCAGACGCCGCGCGTCTCGCGCGCGGCGCCCTGCGCCGCGCCCGCGGCCTCGGCGCGGGCGATGGCCGCGTCCACGGCCGCGTCTTCCTTGCTCTTGTTGGGACCACCCTGGGTCTTGATGATCAGCCGCACGAGGAAGACGAAGAACGCCCCCATGACCACAGGAGGCACAAGCGCGGATACATAGTCCATACCGACCACAGTAGCTACACCGCGGCGCGCTCCTGCGGCCGGGGCGGGGCGGGCGGCGCGGGCTTCCTGCGCGGCGGGAAGACCTCGGAGGGCTTCGGCACGGGGCGCTCGCCGGGCGGGGGTGCGGGGGCCGGCTCCTTCGGCCGCCGTTCGCCGCCGTCCTTGCCCGTGCCGCCCTTGCCCGCGGCGTTTTCGCCGGCGGCGTCCTCGCCCGCGGTCCCGACGAGCGTCAGCAGCCGGGCGCGGCGCGCGGCCGGCACGCGCACCTCGGCGGGCCGGCCCGCGAGGCGCTCGCGCACGTGGCGCTCCGCGATCCGCACGCAGCGCTCCAGGAGCGTCGCGGCGACCGCGTCGCCCCGCTGGGCGCGCAGCGCCGCCAGGTCGTCGGAGACGGGCACGTAGCCGCCCGCCAGGGCGTCCTGGAGGAGCTCCAGGTACCCGGTGAGGCCGCCGGGCAGAGCGGCACGGTAGCGGGCGAGGTCGGCGAGCAGGAACGCGCGCAGCCGCCCGGCCTCCCGCACGGCTTCGTCCACGGACTCGGCCAACTCGAGACACTCCCGGACGTCCTCGTCCGGGAGCTGGGCGGGGTTCAGGACGGCGGCCAGGGCGCGTCGGAGCACACGCAGCTCGTCAGCACCGAACGCCATGCCGCCTCGGGGTCCGTATGGCGTGGGCATGGTCCGACCTTACGCGCCAAGTCGGACAAATGATGCGAAATACCACGCACAAGGGTGGCCCGGGCGCGCCGCAGGCGCGCGCTCACGCGCACACCCCGGGGCCCGCCGGTGGCCGCACTGCTCGGGCCCGGCCCGGGTCCGACGCCATTGGCACGTGGTGCCTTGCTCCCCGAACCGCGCACGCTCGGGGCCCGCGGGCAGCCGCCTACGGCCGGACATCGCGAAGCCACACGACCGCAACCGCGGCGGCCGCGCGAGGCCGCCCGGCCAGGGCCCGGACGCCGCAGGCGCGTGCACCTGGTCACCGGCACGCGCCACCTGCCCCGAAGCGCACGGCTCGTCGGCCGCGCGCGAGGCCGCCCGGCCCTGGCCCGGGTCCGGGCGGCGCGGGCACCTGGCCGCCACGGCACGCGGCACCTGCCCCGGAGCGCACGGCGTCGGCGCCTGCGCGGGCAGCCGTCTACGGCCGGGCGTTGCGGAGCCGCACGACCGCAACCGCGGCGGCCGCGCGAGGCCGCCCGGCCAGGGCCCGGACGCCGCAGGCGCGTGCACCTGGTCATCGGCATGCGACACCTGCCCCGAAGCGCACGGCTCGTCGGCCGCGCGCGAGGCCGCCCGGCCCGGGTCCGGCGCCGTGGGCACGCGGCCCGGCCGCCAATGACACGTGGTGCCTTGCTCCCCGAAGCGCGCACGCTCGGGGCTCGCGGGGAGCCGCCCGCGGCCGGGCGTTGCGGAGCCACGCGGCCGCGCGAGGCGGCCCGGCCCGGGCCCGGACGGCGCGGGGGCGTGCGCCTGGTCATCGGCACGTGGTGCCTGCCCGGAGCCGACACGGCCTCGGGGACCGAGCCGCCCGCGGCCGAGCCGCCCGCGGGGCTACAGGCGCGGCGCGTTGCGTTCGAAGACCAGGCGCAGGCCGATCAGCGTCAGCCACGGCTCGTGCTCGTCGATCACCGACGCCTCGCCGAGCACCATCGGCGCCAGGCCGCCCGTCGCGATGACCGTCACGTCCTCCGGGTCATCGGCCAGCTCGCGCGCCATGCGCCGCACCACGCCGTCCACCTGGCCCGCGAAGCCGTACACGATGCCCGCCTGCATGGCTTCGACCGTGTTCTTGCCGATCACGCTGCGCGGCCTGGCGAGCTCGATCTTGCGCAGTTGCGCGCCCTTCACGCCCAGCGCCTCGACCGAGATCTCGATGCCGGGCGCGATCACGCCGCCCGCGTACTCGCCGCGCGCGCTCACCGCGTCGAACGTCGTCGCCGTGCCGAAGTCCACGACGATCGCGGGGCCGCCGAACAGCTCGACGGCGGCCACGGCGTTGATGATGCGGTCGGCGCCGACCTCCTTCGGGTTGTCCATCAGGATCGGCACGCCCGTCTTGATGCCCGGCTCCACCAGCACCGCCGGCACGTCGCCGTAGTACCGCCGGGTGACCTCGCGCAGCTCGTGCAGCACCGAGGGCACCGTCGAGCAGATCGAGATGCCCTCGATGCCCTCGCCCAGCTCCATGCCGAGCAGCGGGTGCATGCCCATCAGACCCTGGAGCAGCACCGCCAGCTCGTCGGCCGTGCGGCGTGCGTCGGTCGAGATGCGCCAGTGCTCGACGATCTCGTCACCGTCGAAGAGGCCGAGCACCGTGTGGGTGTTGCCGACGTCGATGGTCAGCAGCATCAGGCGCCCGCCACCGGGGCGTCCACCGCGCGCAGGTCGAGGCCGATGTCGAGGATCCGCGACGAGTGCGTGAGCGCGCCCACCGACAGGTAGTCGACGCCCGTTTCCGCGTACGCGCGCGCGTTGTCGAGGGTCAGCCGCCCCGACGACTCGACGAACGCCCTGCCGTTCACGATCCCGACGGCCTCCGCAGTCTCGGCCGGGGTGAAGTTGTCCAGCAGGATCAGGTCGGCTCCCGCGTCGAGCACCTCGCGCAGCTGGTGCAGCGTGTCGACCTCGACCTCGATGGCGAGCCCCGGGTACTGGTCGCGCACGGCCTGGAATGCCTGCGCCACGCCGCCGGCCGCGATCACGTGGTTGTCCTTGACCAGCGCGGCGTCCGACAGCGACATGCGGTGGTTCACGCCGTTGCCGCACCGCACCGCGTACTTCTCCAGCGCCCGCAGTCCCGGCGTCGTCTTGCGGGTGTCGCGCACCTTCGCCTTCGTGCCCTGGAGCGCGTCGGCCCACGCGCGCGTCGCCGTCGCGATGCCCGAGAGCCTGCACAGGATGTTGAGCGCGCTGCGCTCCGCCGTGAGCAGGTCGCGCGTGCGCGCGGTGACGCTCAGCAGCTTCTGCCCGGCGCGCACCGCGTCGCCGTCCGCCGCGTGGCGCTCCACCTCGAACTCGTCGGTGAGTACCACCGAAAGGACGGCCTCCGCGACGTGCAGCCCGGCCACCACGCCGTCCTCGCGCGCGGTGAAGTCGCCGGTCGCGACGGCGTCCTCGGGGACGGTCGCCGCCGTCGTCACGTCGATACCGCCGGCCAGGTCCTCCTGCACGGCGACGTGCGCGACGTCCTCGACCTGTACGGGGTCGAGGCCGGCGTCCGCGAGGAGCTGGGCGAGCGCGGGGTCGAGCCCGCACTCCAGGTCCTCGGGCGCCTCGCAGGCGCAGCCGTCGTCGCCGCAGCCGCCTGCGGGCGCGGCGCCGATGTGGATCAGCGGCACGGCCACCGGCTCGGGACGCGGGGTGTCTTCGGGCGTGCTCACGTTGCTGCTCCCTGGGGACGGTCGGACTGCGGGTTGAGATCGGCCGTGGCGGTCGCGGTGACCGCGAGGGCCCCGTCGGGGTCGAGGCCGAGTACGAGGTGGCGGCGCCAGTGGTCGTCGTCGCGGTCGGGGAAGTCCTCGCGCCAGTGGCAGCCGCGCGTCTCCTCGCGCCGCAGCGCGGCCTCGACGAGCGCGCGGGCCACGGCGAGCAGGTTCGTGGTCTCCCACGCCTCCACGCCGGGCGCCACGGGCGCCGTGCCCGGCTCGTCAGGCGCGGTGCCCGGTTCGGCGGGCGCCGTGCCCGGCCGGACGGCGGCGAGCTCCCCGGCGGCCGCGCGCAGGCTCGCCGCGGACCTGAGGACTCCCGCGCCCGCGGACATGGCCCGCTGGACGCCCGCGCGCGCGGCCGGGTCGATCAGGGGCGCCACGCGCCCGTCCGGGGCACTCCCCGCGGCCCGCCCCTGATCCGTGTCCGCGCAGCGGCGCTCCGGCGCCGCGCCCACGATGTCGTCGGCGATGCGCTCGGCGAAGACCAGGCCTTCGAGCAGCGAGTTCGACGCCAGGCGGTTCGCGCCGTGCACGCCCGTGCACGCCACCTCGCCGCACGCGTACAGCCCCGGCACGTTCGTCCGGCCCGCGAGGTCCGTGCGCACGCCGCCGGACGCATAGTGCGCGGCGGGCGCCACCGGGATCGGCCGCGTCACCGGGTCGATGCCGTGGGCCCGGCACGCGGCGAGGATCGTGGGGAAGCGGGTCTCCCACATCTCGCGGCCGAAGTGGCGCGCGTCCAGGTACATGTGCTGGGCGCCCCGCTCGCGCATGCGCCCCATGATGGCCTTGGCGACGATGTCGCGCGGGGCGAGTTCCGCGAGCTCGTGGCGGCCGAGCATGAAGCGGACGCCGTCCGCGTCGACCAGGTGGGCGCCCTCGCCGCGTACCGCCTCGGAGACCAGCGGCTGCTGGCCCTCGGAGCCGGCGCCGAGGAACAGCACCGTCGGGTGGAACTGCACGAACTCGACGTCCGAGACGTCGGCGCCCGCGCGCAGGGCGAGCGCGACTCCGTCGCCCGTCGACACGGACGGGTTCGTCGTCGCCGAGAACACCTGGCCCATGCCGCCCGTCGCCAGCACCACGGCGGGTGCGTGCACCGCGCCCACGCCGTCGTGGCGCCCCTCCCCCATGACGTGCAGGGTGACGCCGGCGGCCCGGCCCCGCGCGTCCTTCAGGAGGTCGAGGACAAGCGCGTGCTCCACCGTCCGCAGCCCCGCGTCGCGTACGGCGGCCACCAGGGCGCGCGAGACCTCGGCGCCTGTCGCGTCGCCGCCCGCGTGCGCGATGCGGCGCCTGTGGTGGCCGCCCTCCCGGGTGAGCTGGAGCTCGCCGTCGTCCGCGCGGTCGAACTCGGCGCCCGCCGCGATCAGCCGCCGCACGGCCGGGGCGCCCTCCGTCACCAGCTCGCGCACCGCCGCCTCGTCGCACAGGCCCGCGCCCGCCACCAGGGTGTCCGCCAGGTGCTGCTGCGGAGTGTCGCCCTCGCCGAGCGAGGCCGCGATGCCGCCCTGCGCCCAGCGCGTGGAGCCGTCGTCGAGGCGCGCCTTCGTGACGACGACCGTGCGCAGCCCGGCAGCCGCACAGCGCAGCGCCGCCGTGAGGCCCGCGACGCCGGAACCGGCCACCACGACGTCCGCCTCGATCGACCATCCGGGCTCGGGCGCCGCGAGCCGTATACCGGTACCTGTGGCACTCCCGCTGCCGCTGCCGTTCGTCATCTGCCCGCCGCTCCGAAGGTGAGTACCACGTTGTCGATCAAGCGTGTCGTGCCGACCCTGGCCGCGACGGCGAGTACCGCGTCGCCCGTGAACTCGTCGTCCACCTCGGTGAAGTCCGCCGGGTCGACGAGGGCGAGGTAGTCGAGGGCGAGCGGCGGGTCCGCGCGCTCGCCGAGCTCAAGCACCGCGAGCGCGGCCGCGCGCACCGCGGCGGGTCCCGTCGGGTCGGCGTGGCCGTGCCCGCCCTGCTCCGTCGCGCACGCGACCGCGTGCGCGACGGCCGCCAGCCGCGCCTCGCCGAGCGCGGACAGGGCCGCCGCGCGTGCCCCCGTACCGGGCGCGGACTCGGCGCGTGCCCGCAGCGCGTGCTGCGCGCCCAGCCGGTCCTGCGCGGCGGACAGCGCGCGCGACAGCAGCAGCGCGGTGCGCCGGTCGGCCTCGGTCAGGTAGCGGTTGCGGCTGGAGAGCGCGAGCCCGTCGTCCTCCCGTACGGTCTCCACGCCGACGATCTCCACCGGGAAGTTGAGGTCGCGGACCATCCGGCGCACGAGCGCGATCTGCTGGGCGTCCTTCTGGCCGAAGAACGCGAGGTCGGGGCCCGTGAGGTGGAGGAGCTTGGCGACGACGGTGAGCATCCCGTCGAAGTGTCCCGGCCGCGAGGCGCCCTCGTAGCGCCCGCCCATGGGCCCGGCCGCGATGGTCACCTGCGGGTCGCCGCCCGGGTACACCTCGCCGGCCGACGGGGCGAAGACGGTGTCCGCGCCGGCGGCGCGCGCGGCGGCGAGGTCCGCGTCCAGGGTGCGCGGGTAGCGGTCGAGGTCCTCGCCCGCGCCGAACTGCAGCGGGTTGACGAAGACCGTCACGATCACGAACCCGTCGCGGCCCACCCGGGCGCGCGCCGCGCGTATGAGCGTCGCGTGCCCCTCATGGAGCGCGCCCATCGTCATCACGACGGCGACGCGCGCGCCCGGACCGCGCCGCTTGAGCAGCCTGTCGAGGTCGTCCTTGGTGAACGCCGGCTCGAAGGGGCGTGCGTCGTGGCCCCCGGACGCCGTCCCCCCGGCGGGAGCCGTACGTCCGGCGCTCATGACGCGCTCCCGTCCGCGGGGCCGCCGTTCGCGGGGCCGCCGTTCGCGGGGCCGCCGTTCGCGGGGCCGCCGTTCGCGGGGCCGCCGTTCGCGGCGCCTGCGCCGTCCGCGAGTACCCCCAGCAGGTCCTCCGCCAGTTCGGCCTTGAGCAGGCCGCCCGCCAGTGCGCGGTCCGCCGTCGTACGGGCCATCGCCAGGTACCCGGCCACGGCGGCCGGCGCATGCCTGCGCAACTCCGCCACATGTGCCGCGACGGTGCCCGCGTCGCCGCGCGCGACGGGGCCCGTCAGCGCCGCGTCACCGGACCGCAGGGCGTTGTCCAGGGCGGCGCCGAGCAGCGGGCCGAGCATCTTGTCGGGCGCGGAGACCCCGGCCGTCCGCAGCAGTTCCATGGCCTGGGCGACCAGCGTGACCAGGTGGTTCGAGCCGATGGCCAGCGCCGCGTGGTACAGCGGGCGCGACTCCTCGGCGATCCACTCGGGCTCGCCGCCCATCTCGATGACGAGCGCCTCGGCCGCGAGCCTGAGCTCCTCGGGGGCCGTCACGCCGAACGAGCAGCCCGCGAGGCGCTGCACGTCCACGGACGTGCCGGTGAACGTCATGGCAGGATGCAGCGCGAGCGGCAGCGCGCCCGCGCGCAGGGCAGGGTCGAGCACCCGGGCGCCGTAGCGGCCCGAGGTGTGCACGAGCAGCTGCCCCGGCCGTACGGCGCCGGTCTCCACCAGGCCCTCGACGAGGCCGGGCAGCGCGTCGTCCGGCACGGTCAGCAGGATCAGCTCGGCACGGGCGAGCACGTCGTCAGGGGTGAGGACGGGGACGTCGGGCAGCATCTCGGCCGCGCGGCGGCGGGACGCGTCGGACACCCCGGACACGGCGACGGGCCGATGCCCGGCCATCGAGAGGGACGCGGCGAGCGCGGGGCCCACGCGGCCCGCGCCGACGACGCCCACCGTCAGACGGGCGGGCCGGTCCCTGGGGTCGGGTGAAGGTGGTGTGGCTGTCACGCGTAGGTGCCTTCCGTTCCAGTCCGCGGCGGGTACCGGACGTTTCCCGGCCATGCTACGCCAGCGGGATCCGCCGTCCCCGGCCGTCCTCAGGCCCTGGAAAACCCTTGGCCAGGGCCTGCCCCGCGGGCGATGATGCGCCACATGGCAGACGAGGAACAGCAGGCAGGAACCCCTTCCGGGCCCTCCGGACCTTCCGCGCAGGACGACGGCCGCGCGGTGCGCGCCCGCAGGCGCGCGGCGCTCGCGGGAGCGCGCAAGAGGCTGCGCGAGGGGTTGCCCGGCACCCTGCGGGAGCGGCTGGCGGAGCTGACGCGGACCGCGGGTGACGTCCACGACCTGGACGAACAGGCCGACCTCTACGGTGACGGCGTGGTCGAGGCGCTGGAGAAGCGGGTGGCAGGCCTGCTCGGCTTCCCCGCCGCCGCGTTCTTCCCCACCGGGACCATGGCCCAGCAGGCCGCCCTGCGCTGCTGGGCGGGGCGCACCGGCAACCCCACCGTCGCGCTGCACCCGCTCGCGCACCCCGAGGTGCACGAGGAGGACGCGCTCTCCGTCGTCAGCGGGCTGCGCCCCGTCCACCCCACGACCGAGCCCCGCCACTTCACCGCCGACGAGGTCCGCGGCCTCGGCGAGCCCTTCGGCACGCTCATGCTGGAGCTGCCGCTGCGCGACGCGGGGTTCCTGCTGCCGACCTGGGACGAGCTGACAGACCTCGTCGCCGCCGCACGCGAGCGCGACGCCGCCGTGCACTTCGACGGCGCGCGCTTGTGGGAGTCGGCCACGCATTTCGGCCGCCCTCTTTCAGAGGTCGCGGGCCTCGCGGACAGCGTCTACGTGTCCTTCTACAAGTCCCTCAGGGGCCATTCGGGCGCGGCGCTGGCCGGTCCCACCGACCTGATCGCGGAGGCGCGCTCCTGGCGCCACCGCTACGGCGGCAACCTCTTCCAGCAGTTCCCCGCCGCGCTCTCCGCCCTGGCGGGCCTCGACCGCGTACTGCCCGAGCTGCCGTCGTACGTGACGCACGCGCGCGTGGTCGCCGCCGGGATCACGGAGGCGTTCGCGGCCTCGCCCGCCGTCCCGTGGTTCCGGGTGCACCCGGAACCGCCGCACACGCAGGAGTTCCAGGTGTGGCTCCCGTTCGACGCGGACGTCCTTACAGAGGCGGCGGTCAGCCAGGCGGAGGAGACGGGTGTGGCGCTGTTCGGCATCTGGAACCGCGAGACGGCGGCGCCGGGCCTGTCGATGACGGAGGTGTCGCTGGGCGCGCCGGCGCTGGAGTGGACGCACGAGGACGTACGCGCGGCGGCCACCGACTTCGCGTCCCGCCTCCCGCGCGCGTAGCGGCCCGGCTCCCCCACCTGTCCGCGCGACGGGCGCGGGGTAAAGCGGTATCCCCTCATCGTCCCGCCCCAGGAGCACGAAGTGCCCACCGCTTCCAGCCGCATGTGCGCCGCGGCTGAACGGCTGGATCTGGACCCCGACGTTCGGCCGCTCGCCCATCTCCTGGATGTGGGCGACCTGCTGCGACATGAGCTCCGGGGTTCCTACCAAGCGTCGCAGTACGGCCTCGTCCAGGATCGCCCAACCCGCGTGACCGGCCAGGCCGTGCAGCAGCACGATGGGCTGTCCCGGCCCGCCCCAATCCCGGCAGGCAAGCCGGACGCCGTCTCGCACCACCATGCGTTCGGACCATGTCACGGCGCCCCCAGGGCAATCGACTGGCCTCGATCATGCCGCAACCGCCCCGGGGCCGCTCGCCGTGTCGGGCGGGACGGCCTTTCAGGCCGGTCGTGGGGCCCGGCGCAGGTGCGAGCGGTGCTCGCGGAAGAACGCGGTGATGTCGTCCGCGAGCAGGGCCGGCTCCTCGTGTGCGGCGAAGTGGCCGCCGCGGGGCATGCGCGTGTAGCGCGTCAGGTGGTAGGTGCGCTCGGCCCAGCTGCGTGGCGGCTGGGCGAGGTCGGCGGGGAAGACCGCGAGGGCGGTGGGGACGTCCACGCGCCGCACGCGCCGGGTGAGGTCGTGCGCGTACTCGTAGTACGGCCGGAAGGACGTGGAAATCGTGCCGGTGAACCAGTAGAGGGACGCCTGGGTCAGGACGAAGTCGTCGCTGAAGCGCGTGGACAGGTCTCCTCCGCTGTCGCTCCACGCCCGGTACTTCTCCACGATCCAGGAGAGCAGTCCCGCGGGAGAGTCGGAGAGCGCGGGCGCGAGGGTGAGGGGGCGGGTGGACTGCTGGTGCATGTAGCCGCCCTCCTCCGCCTGCCAGGAAGCCGCGGTGGCGAGGTGGGCCGTCTCCTCGGGGGTGAGCGAGGCCGGATCGGGGTCGGCGGGCGCCGCGGCGGCGAGCAGGTGGATGGCGACGACGGCCTCGGGGTGGGCCTCGGCGAGCCGTGAGGTGATGCCGGCGCCCAGGTCTCCGCCGTGCGCCGCGTAGCGCCGGAAGCCGAGGTGGTCGTGCATCAGGCGGTGCCAGAGGTCGTGCGTCTGCTCGGCCTTCGTGAGGGCGGGCCGCTGGGGTGAGAAGGCGAAGCCCGGCAGCGACGGGACGATCACGGTGAAGGCGTCCTCCGCGTCGCCTCCGTAGCGGGAAGGTGTGGCGAGCCGTTCGGCGAGACCGGTCAGCTCCAGGACGGTGCTCGGCCAGCCGTGGGTCAGCACGATCGGCAGCGCGTCCGGGTGCTCCGCCTCGTAGCGCAGGTAGTGCACCGGCGTGCCGTCGATGTCGGCGAAGTGGGAGGGCAGGGCGTTGATGGCGGCTTCGTGGGTGCGCCACTCGTAGCCGGTGGCCCAGTAGGTGACGAGGCGGCGGAGTTCGGCGGCGTCGGTGCCCGCCTCCCAGCCGTCGACGGGCCAGGGCTCGGGCCACCGGGTGGCGCGCAGCCGGGCGCGGAGGTCGTCCAGGTCGGCGTCGGTGACCTGGATGACGGGCGAGGGGTTGGCCGACGGGTCCGTCGAGGGGTCCGGCACGGCGGCGTTCGGGACGGAGGCATTCGGCACGGTGTGCTCCCAGATGTGTGTGTCGGCGCTCGGAGAACCGGGCGCGCAGGCAGCGCCGTCGGCCTGCGCGCACACGGGCCGCTGTCGCCGGCCGCGGGCGTTCACGTACCCGATCCGTCGGCAGGGCCGAGCGCGTGCGCGATGGCCGCCCGGATCTCCGTGCGCGGTTCGCGGTCCGTGGACAGCAGCGCGTGCATGATCATCCCTTCCAGGAGGGCGTCGACGCGTGCTGCGGTCTCCGGCCCGGTGAAGCGGGCCAGCACGGCCCGGCTCGACCCGGTCCACTCGCGGGTCAGCGTGCGCAGCGCGGGATCGCGCAGCGCGGCCAGGTGCAGTTCGAAGCCGAGGACCGCGCTGCGTGGCCGGGACGGCGCGCTTGTGACCTGCCCTTCCAGGACGTCGAGCAGGTCATCGCGCGACTCCACGTCGGCGAAGAGTGCCTCGTACTCGGTGCTCCGCCGCTCGACGTACCGGGCGAACGCCTGCGCGCGCAGTTCGGCCAGGCTCGCGAAGTGGTACGTGACGGAGCCCAGGGGCACGTCGGCGCGGCCGGCGACCTTGCGGTGCGTGAGCCCGGCCACCCCGTCCTCGGCGAGCACGTCGAGCGCGGCGTCGAGCACGCGCTTCCCGCGCTGCGGATCGTGCCGGCGCGTCCTCGCCTTCCCGTCCATGAGAACAAAAGTACACCACGTTAGGAACGAATGTTCTTAACGTGGTGCGACGCCCACGCCCGCCCACGCCCGCCGTGCCTCAGGCCGCGCCGCCGCCCGCGCGGACCAGGCCCGTCTCGTAGGCGAGGACGACGACCTGGACGCGGTCGCGCAGGCCCAGCTTCGTGAGGATGCGGCCCACGTGCGTCTTGACCGTCGCCTCCGAGACGAACAGCCGGCCCGCGATCTCCCCGTTCGACAGGCCCTGCGCGACCAGCAGCATCACCTCGCGCTCGCGCTCCGTCAGCCGCCCGACCTCGCCCTGCGGCTCCGGCGTGCCGCTCGGCAGCATCGGCGAGAAACGGTCGAGCAAGCGGCGCGTGGTGGACGGCGCGACCACCGCGTCGCCGCTGTGCACGGCACGGATCGCGTTCAGCAGCTCGCCCGGCGGCACATCCTTCAGCATGAAGCCGCTCGCGCCCGCCTTGAGACCGGAGAACGCGTACTCGTCGAGGTCGAACGTCGTCAGGATGAGCACCTTCGGCGCGTCGGGACCCGCCGCGCAGATGCGACGCGTGGCCTCGACGCCGTCGAGGCGCGGCATGCGTACGTCCATCAGGACGACGTCGGCCTTGGTGGCGCGCAGGATGTCGATCGCCTCCGCGCCGTCACCCGCCTCGGCCACGACCTCCATGTCGGGCTGGGCGGCGAGCACCATGCGGAAGCCGGTGCGCAGGAGTACCTGGTCGTCGACGAGCAACACGCGAATCGGTGTCTGCGACATCAGTGGCTTCCCCTGTTCCTGACGGGCGTCTGCGCGCGCGTCACTTCGAACGGTCGTGTGTGTGCGGTGCGGGTCTGTGCGTTGCGGGTCTGTGCGTTGCGGGTCTGCGCGGTGCGGGCTCGGCCCGCGCGTGCGGTGGTCACCCGGCGGCCTTCAGCGGCAGCAGCGCGCTGATCCGGAACCCGCCGCCGGGTCTCGGCCCGGCGTCCAGCGTGCCGCCGACCATACCGACGCGTTCGCGCATGCCGATCAGCCCCTGCCCGTGCCCGTCGGCACCACGGTCCTCCTGCATCGCCTGCGCGACGCCCCGGCCGTCGTCCTCCACGAGGAGCCCGAGTCCGTCGTCGAAGTAGACGAGCCTGACGCTCGCGCCGACGTCGGGGCCGCCGTGCTTGCGGCTGTTGGTGAGCGCCTCCTGCACGATCCGGTACGCGGTCAGCTCGACGCCGCTCGGCAGCGGCCGCGGCGTGCCCTCGACCTTGAAGTCGACGGTGATGCCGGCCTGCCGCACCTGCTCGACCAGCACCTCGATCTGCTCGACGTCGGGCTGCGGCACGTACTCGCCGCTCTCCTTGCCGTCCTCGCTGCGCAGCACGCCGAGCAGCCTGCGCATCTCGGCGAGCGCCTGCCTGCCCGTGCCCGAGATC
Organism: Streptomyces sp. NRRL F-5126; assembly: GCF_000721265.1. Lineage (GTDB taxonomy): Bacteria > Actinomycetota > Actinomycetes > Streptomycetales > Streptomycetaceae > Streptomyces. The sequence continues at coordinate 44,826 of NZ_JOFZ01000009.1, forward strand.
GTCTGCAGTGCCTCCTTGGCCTGGTCGGGCGCCGCGTCCAGCACGTAGGCCGCGCCGTCGGCCTGGACCACCATCACGGAGACGTTGTGGGCGACGACGTCGTGCAGCTCGCGCGCGATGCGGGCGCGTTCCGCCGCGACGGCCACCTTCGCCTGCGCCGCGCGCTCCTTCTCCAGCCGCGTCGCGCGCTCCATCAGCTGGTCGAAGTACGCACGCCTGGTGCGCATGGAGTCGCCCAGCACCCACGCGAGCACGAACGGCACGACGAGGACGAGCGTGAGGAAGACGCGGCCGCCCCCGCTGACGTCCTGCATGGGCCAGCGCAGCTGCGCGACAGGGGCCGCGGCGATCCCGCCGGCGAGCGCGAGCCTCGACGCCCACGGGTGCCCGCCCCGCGCGGCGACCGTGTAGATCGCGACGAGCATCCCGAGATCCGGCACGCCGGGCCGCACATCGAGCAGGAGTTGCGCGAGGCCCAGCACCGCGGCGAGCACCAGCATCGCCTCGGGCGCCCTCCTGCGCGCCGCGACGACCACGCTGAACGCGACCCCCACCAGCAGCGACACCAGCCGGGGCCCCGCGCCGAACGACTCGTCGAGCGCCCACGCCGAGGACAGCCCGAGGAGCACGACAGCGAAGAAGCTGTCGACGCCCGTGGGGTGTCTGCGGAGGAAATCGTAGAGGCGCTGCACGTAACCCAGCGTAGGGAGGCGGACAAGGCGAGTGGGTCAACCGGAGGGCCGATCCGGTCGGCGGAAGCGTACTCCCCAAGGTGGAGACTTGGCCCGTGGCGAGGAAATGCCGGGGCGAGGGAAGTCAAGACGGCGCGCGGGGCTGGCGTGAGGCGACGCGGTGCGCCCTCTACGGTCCTGACGGCTTCTACCTGCGCACCCGCCCCGCGGCCCACTTCCGCACCTCCGTGCACGTCTCCGCCCACTCCGCCCTGTTCGAGGCGGCGGTGACGCGGCTGCTCGCGGCGACGGCCGCCGCGCTGCGCACGCGCGAGGTGGCGTTCGTGGACATGGCCGCGGGGAGCGGGGAGCTGGCCACGGCGGTGGCCGCCGCGGCGGCCGGGTCGCACCCGTCCCTGTCCGTCCGCGTGTACGCGGTGGAGCGCGCGCCGGAGCCCGCGGGGCTCGACCCGCGCGTGACGTGGCTGCCTGAGGTGCCCGACGGCGTCACGGGGCTGCTCTTCGCCAACGAGTGGCTGGACAACGTGCCCGTGGACGTCGCCGAGACCGGCGCCGACGGCGTGCCCAGGTACGTACGCGTCCACGCCGACGGCACGGAGGAGCCGGGCGACCCGGTGGCCGGGGCGGACGCGGCATGGCTGGAGAGGTGGTGGCCGATCGCCGGCGCGGCCCCGGGCACGCGCGCGGAGATCGGCGCCCCGCGCGACGAGGCGTGGCGCCGTGCCGCCGGCTCCCTGGCGGCCGGGCTCGCCGTGGCGGTCGATTACGGGCACACGCGCGCGTCCCGCCCCCCGCTCGGCACGCTCACCGGATTCAGGGAGGGCCGCCAGGTGCGCCCCGTGCCGGACGGCAGCTGCGACCTGACGTCGCACGTCGCCATGGACGCCGTAGCCCCGCACGCCACGCGCGTGCCCCAGCGGACGGCGCTGCGCGCCCTGGGCGTCTCGGGCGCGCGCCCGCCGCTCACCCTCGCCGCCACCGACCCGGCCGCCTACCTGAGGGCCCTGTCCGGCGCGGGCGAGGCCGCCGAGCTGACCGCGCACGGCGGCCTCGGCGACTTCATCTGGCTGCTCGACCCGGCCGGCGTGGACCTGGCCGACGTCGTGCGGCTCGCCGGCCCTCTGCGAGACTGAGCGCATGACGGACAGCGCCGGAGCCACCACCACCGTCTCCGTCGGCGGCGGTGCGGAGAGCACCGACATGGTGCTCAACATCGGACCCCAGCACCCGTCCACGCACGGCGTGCTGCGGCTGCGGCTCGTGCTCGACGGCGAGGTCATCAGGCGCGCGGAACCCGTCATCGGCTACATGCACAGGGGCGCCGAGAAGCTCTTCGAGGCGCGTGACTACCGGCAGATCATCATGCTCGCCAACCGGCACGACTGGCTCTCGGCCTTCTCCAACGAGCTGGGCGTCGTGCTGGCCGTCGAGCGGATGCTGGGCATGGAGGTCCCGGAGCGCGCCGTGTGGACGCGCACGCTGCTCGCCGAGTTGAACAGGGTGCTCAACCACCTGATGTTCCTCGGCTCGTATCCGCTGGAGCTCGGCGGCATCACGCCCGTCTTCCACGCCTTCAGGGAGCGCGAGGAGCTCCAGAACGTGATGGAGGAGGTCTCCGGGGGCCGCATGCACTACATGTTCAACCGCGTCGGCGGCCTCAAGGAGGACCTGCCGGCCGGCTGGGCGGGCCGTGCGCGGCACGCGGTCGGCGCCGTGCGCTCCCGGATGGACGTGTACGACCGGCTCGTGCTCGGCAACGAGATCTTCCGCGGACGCACGCGCGCGGTCGGCCGCCTCGCGCCGGACACCGTGCACGCGTACGGGGTGACGGGGCCCATCGCGCGCGCGTCCGGCGTCGACTTCGACCTGCGCCGCGACGAGCCCTATCTCGCGTACGGCGAACTGCGGGACGTGCTCAGCGTGGTGACGCGCGATGAGGGCGACTGCCTCGCGCGCTTCGAGTGCCTGCTCGAACAGACGCACAACTCCCTCGCGCTGGCGGACGCGTGCCTCGACCGGCTGGCAGGGCTGGCGCCCGGCCCGATCAACCAGCGGCTGCCCAAGGTGCTCAAGGCGCCCGAGGGCCACACGTACGCCTGGACGGAGAACCCTCTCGGGGTCAACGGCTACTACCTGGTGTCGAGGGGCGAGAAGACGCCCTACCGGCTGAAGCTGCGCTCCGCGTCCTTCAACAACATCCAGGCGCTCACCGAGCTGCTGCCCGGCACCCAGGTCGCCGACATGGTCGCGATCCTCGGCTCGCTGTTCTTCGTCGTCGGGGACATCGACAAGTAGCCCCGCCGGCCCCGTTCAGCGGGCCCGCGGCGCCGTTCACGACCCCAGCGCGCTGCGCAGGCCGCCCAGTTCGAGCTGTTCCGTGTCGTCGTGCTCGGTCAGGTCGATGACCTCGGGCTCGGCGCGCACCGGTTCAGGCGCCTCACCGGCGGCGCGGTCCCGTGCCTCTTCCTCGCGCTCCGCGTGCTCCCCGTGCTCCTCGTGGTCCCTGCCGCCGTCCTGGCCGCCGTCGTGCCGCGTCCCGTCGTGGCGCGCGCCGCCGTGCTGGGCGCCGAAGAAGTCGAAGCCGCCGCCCGAGCGCTGCTCCGGGCGGTGCTGCGTACGCCGCGCGTACGGCACGATCGCGGACGGCGTCGCGGCACGCCGCGCGGGCAGCGCGGGACGGGGCGCTTCGGCCTCGGCCTCCTGCGCCGCCGGCTGCGCACCGCCACCCAGCGCGCGCCGTGCCGCCGGGGCGGGGAGCTCCGCCTGGGCGGGCCGTGCCGCCTGACGCGCCCTGTTCGCGGCGAGTTCGTCGAGCGCCCTGCTCGCCATCAGGAACGCGGAGGGCGTCGGCACACCGCCCGCCGCCAGCGCCTTCGGCTCCACCGCGGCCTCGATGGCCAGCCTGCGGCGCCCTTCGAGCGCGCTCGCCCGCTCGGTCTCCGCGGTCGCGTACCGGCGCAGCAGCGCCGCGTGCTCGCCCCGCAGGCGGGCCAGTTCGACGCGCTTGGCCCGCAGCTTGCCCTCCAGCTTCGTGCGGATGCCGCGCGCCTCGTCGACGTCGGCCTCCAACTCGGCGACCCGCTCGTCCGTCTTCCACTGGTCGCTCTCCCGCGCGCGCGTCAGGTCCGCGACCCTGCGGCCCGCCTCGCGGTCCCAGCCGCGCATGAAGGCCGCGCCCGTCACGGCCGCGACGCCGGTCACGGCGGCGAGCCCCCGCAGGACGAGCGGATCCGCGAACGCCCAGGCGCCCCCAGCGCACACGACGGCGGCCGCCGCGACGGACAGCGGGGGCAGGATCTTGTGGAGGGGCGGGGAATGGCGGTGGCGTCCACGTGGCATGGCGCGAAATTTACCGCGCGATTGCGCCGAACGGGTGTAAGGGGCGGCAATTTTGCCGGTCCGTTTTCCGGACCTTCACCGGGGCGCGCCCGGCGCCCGCGCGTACCGGCCGCGAACGCCGCCCGGCGGCCCGTCAGTCCAGGCGCTTGCCCATCCACACCAGCGCCGCGGGGATCTCGCGCTTCCACGTGTTGTAGTTGTGTCCGCCGCTCGGAAGGATGATCGACGACACGCGCGCGGGCGCCTTCACGGCCGCGATGAAGCGCTGCGTGGAGGCGAGGTTCTTCTCGCCGTGGCGCGATGTCGTCACGAGCAGCGACGTCCCGGGCGGGTTCTCGTGGTGCAGCATCCACATCAGGTCGGCCTGGTGGCGCAGCGTCCGGTCGCCGTGGAAGAGGTCGCCCGTCGTCGTGTCCTCGGCGGCCTTGTAGTACGCCGAGAGCCCCACGGCCGCCCCGAAGTCGTGCGGGTGGTGCATGGCGATCTTGAGGGCGCAGTAGCCGCCCGTGGAGTCCCCGATGATCCCCCAGTGCGTCAGTCCGGGGCCGACCCGGTAGGAGTGCGTGATGACGTCGGGGATGTCGCGGGCGAAGTACGTCTCCGTCCGCGGCCCGTGCGGCACGTCGACGCACTCGGTGTCGCGCGGCGGCGCCACGGTCGGCCGCAGCATCACCAGCACCATCGGCTCCATCCGGTGGGCCGCCGCCTGGGCCCTGGCGACGGACGGGTAGTCGAGCCGCGAGACCAGCGCCTTCGCCGCGCCCGGGTAGCCGGTCAGCACGATCGCCGCGGGGAAGAGGTGGTGCTTGTACCGCGGCTGGAAGTACTGCGGCGGCAGGTAGACGTACGCGGCGCTGACGATGTGGCTGCGCGGACCCGCGATGTCGGTCTCCCGCACGAGGCCGCGCCGTGCCGCGGGGCCGCCCAGCGGTATGCCGGCGCTGATCGGCGTCTGCGAGGCCGTGACGGCGCCCGACGGGTTCGTGTCGTGCGCCAGGACGGTCCCCATGCCGGTCTCCCGGCCGAACAGGTCGTCCCAGGACGCGTAGAAGAGGAACGAACGGTTCGCCACCAGGGCGACGGCGGCGAAGATCGCCACCTGCGTGGCGAACAGCAGGCCCACGCGGCCGAGGACCGGCCGCACCCCCCGCCGCGCCAGGTGTGGCCAGCGCCACACCGTGAGCGCGAACAGGACCACCGCCGCCAGGACGGCGACGGCCAGGACTTTATGGCTGGTCAGACCCATGACATGCGTTCCCCTCCAGTCGAACTTTCCCCACCGGGTAAACCTTCGCGTTCAAAGCCCCGTCATAGGAAACGCATATGGCCCGCGACCGCCGCACGGTGGCGGAGGCCTTGGCATCACGATCACCGGGCGACTTTGGGAAGCGATGGCTGTGCCGGTAGATGGGGACAAATCAGTATTGGTTCCACGGGAGGGCTCAGGCCCGTCCGCCCGGGCGGCCACGAAGAGGGCCGAGGCCCGGCGCGACGCGGGCGCGGACCGGCGTGCCGCGCGCCGGTGGGCGCCGTGGCCCGCGCCCCGGAGCGTGCCCTCGCTGATCGGCTCCGCCTGCACGCTGATCGCGCTGATAGACATCGCGTCGGGCGTCTTCCCGCGGTTCAGGCACAGCCGCGTGCACGCGCTCGCCGAGGTGCTGCCCGGCGCGGTCGGCCCGTTCGCCGCGGCACTCGCGGTGAGCGTCGGGATGCTGCTGCTGTTCCTCGCGCACGGCCTCAAGCGGCGCAAGCGGCGCGCCTGGCGCGCGGCGGTCGTCCTGCTGCCGGCCGGGGCCGTGGCCCAGTTCTCCTACCGGCACTCGCTCGTCGGCGTCCTGCTCTCGCTGCTGCTGCTCGCGCCGCTGATCGTGCACAGGGCGCAGTTCGCCGCGCTGCCCGACCCGCGCGGCCGGTGGACGCCGGTGGTGAACTTCGTGGCGATGGCTCTCGGGTCCATCGGCATCGGCCTGATCGTCGTCAGCGCGCACCCGCACCACACGCGCGGCATCCCGAGCTTCGACGAACGGCTCGAACACGTCGTGTGGGGCCTGTTCGGCTTCGAGGGCCCCATCGACTACCGGGGGCCCACCGACGACCTCGTCGCGTACACCCTCGGCGCGCTCGGCCTGCTCACCGCGCTCACCACCGTCTTCCTCGCGCTGCGCCCCGAACAGCCGGTGGCACGGCTCACCGACGAGGACGAGCGGCGGCTGCGCGAGCTGCTCGCACGGCACGGCGGCCGCGACTCGCTCGGCCACTTCGCGCTCAGGCGCGACAAGGGCGTCGTCTTCTCCGACAGCGGGAAGGCGGCCGTCTGCTACCGCGTCGTCTCGGCGGTGATGCTCGCGAGCGGCGACCCCATCGGGGACGTGGAGGCCTGGCCGGGCGCGATCGAGCGGTTCATGCGGATCGCGGAGGCGCACTCGTGGATCCCCGCCGTGATGGGGTGCAGCGAGACGGGCGGCGAGGTCTGGACGCGCGAGAGCGGGCTCGACGCGCTGGAGCTCGGCGACGAGGCGGTCGTCGAGGTCGCCGGCTTCTCGCTCGGCGGGCGCGCGATGCGCAACGTGCGGCAGATGGTCAAGCGGGTGGAGCGCGCCGGGTACGAGACGCGCGTGCGGCGCGTGCGCGATGTGCCGCAGGAGGAGCTCGAACGCATCAGGCGTGCGGCGGCCGACTGGCGCGGCAGCGGCACGGAGCGCGGCTTCTCGATGGCGCTCGGCCGGATCGGCGACCCGCAGGACGGCGACGCGGTGATCGCCACGGCGCACCGCGCCGCCCCGTCGCCGTCCGCCGGCGCGGAGGGCGCGCCCGGTGCGCCCGGCGCGCCAGGCGGCGCTGAGGCGGCGCCGTACGGCGACCTGAAGGGCGTCCTGCACTTCGTCCCGTGGGGGTCCGACGGCATCTCCCTCGACCTGATGCGGCGCGACAGGTCCGCCGACCCTGGCCTGAACGAGCTGCTGATCGTCGCGACGCTCCAGGCCGCCGAGGGCCTCGGCGTGCGGCGCGCCTCGCTGAACTTCGCGATGTTCCGTTCGGTGCTCGCGCGCGGCGAGCGGCTCGGCGCGGGCCCTGTGCTGCGGGGCTGGCGCGGCATGCTGGTGTTCCTCTCCCGGTGGTTCCAGATCGAGTCGCTGTACCGCTTCAACGCCAAGTTCCAGCCACGCTGGGACCCCCGTTTCCTGGTCTTCCGCAACGGGCGCGACCTGCCACGCATCGGCTTCGCGGCCATGCAGGCCGAGGGGTTCCTCACCCTCCCGGTGCGCGGCCTCGCACGGGTGGCGGAAGCCGAGCCGTGCGTCCACGTCTCACGCGGCACGGCGGCGCCGGGCCCCGGCGCCGCCGATGCCCCGGCCGACCAGCGGGGACCGGCCGGGGGCCGCCGCCGCACGAAGGTCTGAGCACCCCGCACGTCAAGGAGAGGCGCGGGGGTCCACGCTCTAGGGTGGGCACATGGAGACCACGACGACGAGTGGGCGCGGCACGGTCGAGGGGCTGCCCGGATGGGACCGGTGCGCGGTCATGGGCGTCGTCAATGTGACGCCTGACTCGTTCTCCGACGGCGGGCGGTTCTTCGACACCACGGCGGCCGTGAAACACGGCCTCGACCTCGTCGCGCAGGGCGCCGACCTGGTCGACGTCGGGGGCGAGTCGACCCGTCCTGGCGCCAGCCGCGTCGACGAGGACGAGGAGCTGCGGCGCGTGCTGCCCGTGGTGCGCGGGCTCGCCTCCGAGGGCGTCGTCGTATCGGTGGACACCATGCGTGCGAGCGTCGCGGACCGGGCGGTCGCCGCGGGCGCCGTCCTCGTCAACGACGTGAGCGGCGGCCTCGCCGACCCGGCGATGGTGCCCGCCGTGGCAGCGGCCGGCGTCCCCTTCGTCGTCATGCACTGGCGCGGCTTCAGCGAGAGCATGAACAGCCGCGCCGTCTACGGCGACGTCGTGGCCGAGGTGCGCGACGAGCTGCGGGCGCGGATGGACGCCGTGGTCGACGGCGGGATCCGGCCAGAACTGCTGATCATCGACCCCGGACTCGGCTTCGCGAAGAAGGGCGCGCACGACCTCGCGCTCATCGCCCGCCAGGACGAGCTGCGGGCGCTCGGCAGGCCGCTGCTGGTCGCTGCCTCCCGCAAGAGGTTCCTCGGCCGCGTCCTGGCGGGGGACGAGGGCGCGCCGCCGCCGGCGCGCGAGCGCGACGCCGCCACGGCGGCCGTCTCCGCCATCGCCGCCTCGCACGGCGCCTGGGCCGTCCGGGTCCACGAGGTACGGGCCACCGCCGACGCGGTACGCGTCGCGCGCGCGATCGAGGGGGCGGCGAAATGACCGAGAACCGCGGCACGGCACCCACGGACAGCGAGTTGGTCGAGCGCACGAACACCGCGTTCTACGAGGCCATGGAACGCGGCGACCTGGAGGTACTGTCCTCGCTCTGGATCTCGGAGGGCGACGACGGCGCGGACGGCTCGGAGGACCTGACGCCGTCCTGCGTGCACGCGGGCTGGCCGGTGCTGACAGGCCGCGGCGAGGTACTCCGCTCCTACGCGCTGATCATGGCGAACACCGAGTACATCCAGTTCTTCCTGACGGACGTGACGGTCGCGGTGGCCGCCGACACCGCGCTCGTCACCTGCACGGAGAACATCCTCAGCGGAGCGCCGCCCGAGGAGGGCTCGGAGCTGGGGCCGCTGGTCGGCCAGCTCGTCGTCGCGACGAACGTGTTCCGCAGGACGTCCAGTGGCTGGAAGCTGTGGTCGCACCACGCGTCGCCGGTACTGGCCGAGACAGACGACAGCGACAACGGCGACACCGGCGGCGACGACAACGGCGGACTCGACGAATCACCCGCCTGAGTGGGGCTGCCGGCCCACGGGGGTTGGCCGGCCCGGGCACGGGGTATGGGCGCCGCTACCCCCGCATACCCGGGCCCCGAGAGCCAGTGCTGTCAGTGCCCGACGGTAGATTCGAACGAAAGTGCCCGACGGCGGCAACGCCGCCGCGCACGTCCGACGACCGACGACAGCAGGAGTGAGTGATTCGCGTGGATCGTGTCGCGCTGCGCGGCCTCAGGGCCCGAGGGCACCACGGCGTCTTCCCCCATGAGCGGGAAGAGGGCCAGACGTTCGTGGTCGACGTGGTGCTCGGCCTCGACACCAGCCGGGCGGCGGCCGACGACGACCTCGCGAAGACCGTGCACTACGGCATCGTGGCCGAGGAGGTCGTGGCCGTAGTCGAGGGGGATCCCGTCGATCTGATCGAGACGTTGGCGGAGCGCATCGCCCAGCAGTGCCTGAAGCACGGCGGCGTGCTGGAGGTGGAGGTGACGCTCCACAAGCCGGAGGCGCCCATCACCGTGCCCTTCGACGACGTCACCATCACCATCACCCGGAGCCGAGTATGAGCAAGCACGACGCGTACGGCACGGGCGGGGCGCAGAGCGACCCCACTGTGCAGCCGGTGCCGGCGTCCGTGATCGCGCAAGTGGACGCGGCGGACATGACGCTCTCCAACCCGAAACGCGCGGTGCTCGCGCTGGGCTCCAACCTGGGCAACCGCCTGGAGACGCTGCAGGGCGCGGTGGACGCGCTGGAGGACACACCCGGCGTGCGGGTCAAGGCGGTCTCGCCCGTCTACGAGACGGAGCCGTGGGGCGTCGAGCCGGGCAGCCAGCCCTCGTACTTCAACGCCGTCGTCCTCGTGAAGACCACGCTGCCCCCGTCGTCGCTGCTGGAGCGCGGCCAGGCCATCGAGGAGGCGTTCGACCGGGTGCGCACCGAGCGGTGGGGCCCGCGCACGATCGACGTCGACATCCTCGCCTACGGGGATGTCGTCTCCGACGACCCGGTGCTGACGCTGCCGCATCCCAGGGCGCACCAGCGCGCCTTCGTCCTCGTGCCGTGGCACGACGTGGACCCCGAGGCGCGGGTGCCGGGCCGCGGCGCGGTCACGGAGCTGCTGACCGCGGTCGGCCAGGACGGCGTCGAGGCCCGCGCCGACCTGGAACTCCGTCTCCCCGAATAGATCGCGCCGCCCACCGGTTAGGCTCGGGTCTGACCTTGCGGCACATTCTCGAAGGGCGGCTTCCCGGGTGAGGCAGTTGCGGATCGGCGTCCTGGCCGGGATCCTCGTGGCGGTCGGCGTCCTGTCGTGGGGCGGCGCGCGCCTGTGGGACTCGCTGGGCAATCTGCCGAGCGTGCCGGCGGGCGCACCGATCGTGCTGGCCGCCATCGCCGTGATCCTCGTCGCCACGGCGCTCTCCATCCGCGCGCGCCTGCGCGCCCAGCGCGAGCGCAGGCCCGACGCCAAGGGTGTCGACCCGCTGGTCGCCGCACGGGCGGTGGTTTTCGGCCAGGCGGCGGCGCTCGTCGCGGCGCTCGTGGCGGGCATGTACGGCGGTACGTGCGTCTTCCTGCTGACCCAGCTGTCCATCCCCGCGCGCCGCGACCAGGCGATCTACGCCGGGTTCTCGCTGCTCGCGGGGGTCGGCGTGATCGCCGCCGCGATCTTCCTGGAGCGGGTGTGCAAGCTGCCGGACGACGACGAGGACGACGACCACAGGACGGGCGCCGGCGCCTAGGCGGCGGCCCGCCCCGGCGCCCGGCGCGCCGGGACCTCAGCGCGCGAGGATCAGGCTCATCGCCTCCGCGCGCGTGGTGGCGTCGCGCAGCTGCCCGCGCACCGCGGACGTGATGGTCTTCGACCCCGGCTTGCGTATCCCGCGGACCGACATGCACATGTGCTCGGCCTCGATCACCACGATCGCGCCGCGCGCCTCGAGGATCCGCACCAGCGAGTCCGCGACCTGCGTGGTCAGCCGCTCCTGCACCTGCGGGCGGCGCGCGTAGACGTCGACGAGGCGCGCCAGCTTCGAAAGACCGGTGATCTTGCCGCTCTCCGCGGGGATGTAGCCGATGTGCGCGACGCCGTGGAACGGCAGCAGGTGGTGCTCGCACAGCGAGACGATCTCGATGTCCTTGACCAGGACCATCTCGTCGTGGCCGAGGTCGAACGTCGTCGTCAGGACGTCCTCGGGCTCCTGCCAGAGCCCCGCGAGTATCTCCTTGTACGCACGCGCCACCCGGCCGGGGGTGGCGCGCAGCCCCTCACGGTCCGGGTCCTCGCCAATCGCCATGAGCAGTTCGCGCACGGCGTTCTCGGCGCGCTTCTCGTCGAACTCGCCGATCGGGCCCTCGCCGTCCAGCGTCACCGGGTCCGTCATGTGTTCCTCGTTCCTGTGCAAGACAATGCCGCGCCCCCCAAGGCTAGGCCGTGTACACCTGGAACCTGGGGGGCGCGGCAGACATTCCGGACCGGACGTGGCCGGTCACACACCCGTCAGTTGTCGGGGCGCTCCTCCGGGACCTGCTCCGTCGGCGTCTGAGTGCCCTTCGTCAGCGACGCGGGGCCGTTGCCGTTGGTGCCGGCCGCGCCGTTGGTCAGCGCGAGCTCCTTCGGCGAGAGCACCGGCGGGCGCGTCGACGGCGTGCGCCGCGTGGAGCCCGTCCACGCGGGGCGCATGGGGCGCTTGACGACGGTGGAGAAGATCTCGGCGATCTGCTCCTTGCCGAGCGTCTCCTTCTCCAGCAGCGCGAGCACGAGGTTGTCGAGGACGTCCCGGTTCTCGACCAGGATCTCCCACGCCTCGTTGTGCGCGGTCTCGATGAGCTTCTTGACCTCTTCGTCGACGAGCGCCGCGACCTCTTCCGAGTAGTCGCGCTGGTGACCCATCTCACGGCCGAGGAACGGCTCGCTGTCGCTGTTGCCGAACTTGATCGCGCCGAGGCGCTCCGTCATGCCGTACTGCGTGACCATCGCCTTGGCCGTGGACGTGGCCTTCTCGATGTCGTTGGCAGCGCCGGTGGTCGGGTCGTGGAAGACGAGCTCCTCCGCCGCGCGCCCGCCCAGCATGTACGCGAGCTGGTCGAGCATCTCGTTGCGCGTCGTGGAGTACTTGTCCTCGTCCGGCAGGACCATCGTGTAGCCGAGGGCACGGCCTCTGGAGAGGATCGTGATCTTGTGGACCGGGTCGGAGTTCGGTGAGGCCGCCGCGACCAGGGCGTGTCCGCCCTCGTGGTACGCGGTGATCTTCTTCTCCTTCTCGGACATGATCCGGGTCTTCTTCTGCGGGCCGGCCACGACGCGGTCGATCGCCTCGTCCAGGAAGTGGTTGTTGACCAGCTTCTGGTCGCTGCGCGCGGTCAGCAGCGCCGCCTCGTTCAGCACGTTCGCCAGGTCCGCACCGGTGAAGCCGGGCGTACGGCGGGCGACGGCGCCGAGGTCGACGTCGGGCGCGACGGGCTTGCCCTTCTGGTGGACCTTGAGGATCTCCAGACGGCCCTGCATGTCCGGGCGGTCGACGGCGATCTGCCGGTCGAACCGGCCGGGGCGCAGCAGCGCGGGGTCGAGGATGTCGGGCCGGTTCGTGGCGGCGATCAGGATGACGCCGCCCTTCACGTCGAAGCCGTCCATCTCGACCAGCAGCTGGTTCAGCGTCTGCTCGCGCTCGTCGTGGCCACCGCCGAGGCCCGCGCCGCGGTGCCGGCCGACGGCGTCGATCTCGTCGACGAACACGATCGCCGGGGCGTTCGTCTTCGCCTGCTCGAACAGGTCGCGCACCCGGGAGGCACCGACACCGACGAACATCTCGACGAAGTCGGAACCCGAGATCGAGTAGAACGGCACTCCCGCCTCGCCCGCGACGGCGCGCGCGAGAAGCGTCTTGCCCGTTCCCGGCGGGCCGTACAGCAGCACGCCCTTCGGGATCTTGGCGCCGACCGCCTGGAACTTCGAGGGCTCCTGGAGGAACTCCTTGATCTCCTGCAACTCCTCGACGGCCTCGTCCGAGCCGGCGACGTCGGCGAAGGTCGTCTTCGGGGTGTCCTTGGTGATGAGCTTGGCCTTGGACTTCCCGAACTGCATGACACGGGAGCCGCCGCCCTGCATCTGGTTCATCAGGAACAGGAACACCACGACCAGCAGCACGAACGGCAGCAGCGAGAGCACGACCGAGAGGAACGGGCTCTGCTTCGAGGGCGAGACCGTGTATCCCTTGTCGATCTTGCCTGCGTTGAACTTCTGCTGCAGTTCCTTGGCGAGCGCCGAGCCCTGGCTGCCGATGTAGCTGGCCTGGATCTTGTCGCTGCCCGCTACCTTCTGACCGCTCTTGAGATCAACCTTGACGACTTGATCGTCGCCAGTGGTCAGCTTGACCTGATCGACCTGGTTCTTGTCGATCGCCTGAACGACCTGGCCGGTGTCCACCGTCTTGTAGCCGCCTCCTGTGGAGACGACATTCATCAACACGACCACGGCGAGGACGGCCAGCACGATCCACATGACCGGCCCACGGAAGTATCGCTTCACGTCCATCCATACGAGGCGGTGACGCCCCGTCCCTCCTGCCCGTAGGTAAATGCTGCTGTGAGATAAAGACTGCTCTTCGGACGGTACCCCAGCATCAGCGATCGCGATCGCACGGTGCTGGTGACAAACCCGCCTTCCCCTGCTCCAACGCGGGGAGCCGGGGAGTGGTTCCCGAGGCAACCATGATGTGTGCGCATCAGCCGCACGCGAAACCGGGCCCGCGGGCCGACGTCACGCGGAGGGGAGCGTCACGCTCCCCCCGCCTGGTCAGCCGCCGTAGACGTGGGGCGCGAGCGTACCCACGAAGGGCATGTTGCGGTACTTCTCAGCGTAGTCGAGCCCGTAACCGACGACGAAGGCGTTCGGGATGTCGAATCCGATCCACTTCACGTCGATGGCGACCTTTGCGGCATCCGGCTTACGCAGCAGGGTGCAGACCTCCAGCGAGGCCGGCTCGCGCGAGCCCAGGTTGGACAGCAGCCACGACAGCGTGAGGCCCGAGTCGATGATGTCCTCGACGATCAGGACGTGCTTGCCCTTGATGTCCGTGTCCAGGTCCTTCAGGATCCGCACGACGCCCGAGGACTGGGTGCCCGCGCCGTACGAGGAGACGGCCATCCAGTCCATCGTCACGGGGGTGGACAGCGCGCGGGCCAGATCCGCCATCACCATCACGGCGCCCTTGAGCACTCCGACCAGGAGCAGGTCCTTGCCCGCGTACTCCGCGTCGATCTTCGCGGCCAGCTCCGCCAGCTTCGCGTCGATCTCTTTTTTGGTGATGAGCACCGACTGCAGGTCGGAGCCCAGGTCCTTGTCGTCCACCAATTCCACTTTCGTCGTCCGGCGTCCGCTGGCCAGGCCCGTACAGAAGCGTTGGCTTCTCAGCCCTGCCGGATGACCAGTCTGCCACCCTGCCTCCGCGCCTCGACGCGGCCCGGCAGGTTGATGCCCGACTGGCCGCGCCAGCCCGTGATCAGGCGGTCCACCTCCTCGATGTGGCGCGCGAACAGCGAGCCCGCGGGGGCGCCCGCGGTGATGGCCGCCTTGCGCAGCACGCGGCGGCGCACGGCGGGGGGCAGCGCGAACAGCTTGTCGATCTCCAGCTGCCCCGCGTCGTCACGCACGGACGACTCGGCGTCGGCCGCCCACGCGTCCAGCGCGTCCGCGTCGTCGCGGGAGAGCTGCGCGGTGCGGGCCAGGGCCTCCACGACGCCCTTGCCGAGCGCCTTCTCCAGGGCGGGCAGGCCCTCCTGGCGCAGGCGCGAGCGCGTGTACGCCGGGTCCACGTTGTGCGGGTCGTCCCAGACGGGCACGGACTGCGTCAGGCACGCCGTGCGCACCGTCTGCCGGTCGAGCTGGAGGAACGGGCGGCGGTAGCGGCGGCCCGTGCCTGACACGGCGGCCATGCCGGACAGGGAGCGGGTGCCGGAGCCCCGCGCGAGGCCGAGGAGGACGGTCTCGGCCTGGTCGTCGCGCGTGTGGGCGAGGAGTACGGCGGCGGCGCCGTGCCGCTCGGCGGCGGCGTCGAGGGCGGCGTAGCGCGCGTCACGCGCGGCGGCCTCGGGCCCGCCGTCCGTGCCGACGTCGACGGCGACGGCTTCGACGGGGTCGAGCCCCATCGCGGTGAGCCGGGCGACGACCTCGGCCGCGCGGATGTCGGACCCGCCCTGCAGGCGGTGGTCGACGGTGACGCCGCCCGCCCTGACGCCGAGCTTGGGCGCTTCGAAGGCGAGGGCGGAGGCGAGGCCCATCGAGTCGGCGCCGCCCGAGCAGGCGACGAGGACCAGCGGGCCGGGGGCGGCGGACGCGGGCCCGCGCGCGGCGGAACCGGCAACGGCGAACGCCGATTGGTCGGTGAGGATGTCATGGAGAACGCGGCGGACCGCCAGGCGTATCGCCGCGACCGCAGGATGGGGACCCATGTCCGGTGCCCTTCGTGAAAATGTCTACGGGGGGGGTTCGGTCGTGTCCCGTGTGCACATCGGGACGGGATTCGTCACTGAGAGTGCGTTGATGGTGACAGAACCGAGCCAATACCCGAGCATCGCACGCCTAGCCAGCCCTTACGGTCCCTCGGACGGGTGATAGCGGAGGCGTGCATCTGCCACGGACCCCGCCGTACCGCACGGCCTCATGCCCGGTGCACGCGCGCGATCCAGTCCGCCGGCTTGGCGATCTCCGCCTTCGTGGGCAGCGTGTTCGGCGACGTCCAGACCCGGTTGAAGCCGTCCATGCCGACCTCGTCGACGACGGCGCGCACGAACCGCTCGCCGTCACGGTACTGGCGCAGCTTCGCGTCGAGGCCGAGCAGCTTGCGCAGCGCCTGGTCGAGGCGGCTCGCGCCGCGCGCCCTGCGCTGCTGGAACTTCTCCCTGATCTCGGCGACGCTCGGCACGACCTGCGGCCCCACACCGTCCATCACGTAGTCCGCGTGTCCTTCGAGCAGCGACATCACGGCCGTCAGGCGGCCGAGCACCTCGCGCTGGCCCGGCGTCTGGACGAGCTCGACGAGGCTGGGCGACTCCTCACGCTCCTCGCCCTCCGCGCCGTCCTGGCGGTTGCCCGTGAGGGACTGGGCGGCCTCCCTGAGCCGCTCCAGCATCGTCGCCGGGTCGACGTCCGTCTCGCTGAGGAAGGACTGGATCTCGCCCTTCAGGTGGTCGTTCAGCCAGGGCACGCCGGTGAACTGGGTGCGGTGCGTCTCCTCGTGGAGCGTCACCCAGAGCCTGAAGTCGTGTGGCTCCACGTCCAGTTCGCGCTCGACGTGGACGATGTTCGGCGCGACGAGCAGCAGCCTGCCGCCGCGCTCCTCGCCCGCGGGCAGGTCGCGCCCGGCGGGCGCGAACGTCTCGTACTGGCCGAGCACGCGCGAGGCCATGAACGACAGCAGCATGCCCAGTTCGACACCGGTGACCTTGCCGCCGACCGCACCGAGCACGGCGCCGCCCGGGGTGCCGGAGCGCCGCTCCTGCACCTTCTCGAACAGCGGCTTGAGCAGCTCGCGGAAACCCTCCACATTGGCCTTCACCCAGCCGGGCCTGTCGACCACGAGCACGGGCGTGTCCGCGGGCCGGTGCTCCTCGGGAATCATCCGCGTGTACGCGCGTACGTGCTCCTCGGCCGCCTTCGCGTGCCGTCGCAGCTCGGCGACGATCTCGCGCGCCTCGTCCCTGCTCACCTCGGGACCCGGACGCATGAGGCGGGTCGCGGTCGCCACCGCGAGATTCCAGTCGACCATCCCGGCACCACCCATGCTCGTCATGTGTCAACCGTACGTGGTCGAGCCCGGGTGCGGCGGGGTGCGGCCGCCCGGATTCTTCCCTGAGACGCGACCCTGAGACGCGCGCCCGGCGTCACGGCAGCAGGACCGTGGAGACCTTGTCGAGTGCCGCTTCCGCCGTCGTGGGATTCGGGGTCCCGTTCGCCATGAACGCGAACGCGAGCAGCCGTCCGTTCGCGTCGACGACCGTGCCCGCGAGGGTGTTCACGCCCGTCAGCGTGCCCGTCTTCGCGCGGATCAGCCCGTCGGCCGGCGCCTCGTGCGCGTACCTGCCAAGCAGCGTGCCGCGGAAGCCCGCGATGGGCAGGCCCGTCAGCACGGAACGCAGTCGCGGGTGGGCGGGGTCGGCGTCGCGGGTGAGGAGCGAGGTCAGCAGGTTCGCGGTGACCTTGTCCTTGCGGTTGAGGCCGCTGCCGTCGTTGAAGACCGTCCCCTTCAGCGGCATGCCGATCTTCGCGAGCTGCTCGCGCACGGCCTTCGCGCCGCCCGCGAAGCTCGCCGGCAGGTGCTTGGCGAGCGCGGTCTGACGGGCCATCGCCTCGGCGATGTCGTTGTCGCTGTCGGTCAGCGCACGCTCGATCAGATCCGAGATGGGCGCCGAGTAGGAGACGGCAAGGCGCTCGGCGTCCTTCGGCGCCTTCGCGGGAGCCGACGCCGTGGCGGCCGTGATCCCGCGCGCGTGCAGGAGGCGCGCGAAAGCCTTGGCCGTGTCGCCCGCGGGGTCGTTGGAGCGGAGCGCAGGCCCGCCGGTGCTCTTGTCGAGCCGTCCCTCGTTCAGCGTCAGGGCCACGACGGGCGCGATGTTCTCGTTGCGGCCGATGGGGTGAACGCGCGGCCCCGAGTAGAGGGAGACGTCGTAACCGAGGCGCACCTTGTGCACGCCCTTCTTCTTGAGGGCGCGCGCGGTGTCGTCGGCGAGGGTGCCGAGCGCCTCGCGGTCGAGGCTGGGGTCGCCGCCGCCCACCAGGGTGATGCGGCCGTCGTCCCCGCCGTCCGCCACCACGGTCGTCGGGATGCGATGGCCGGGGCCGACTGCGGACAGCGCCGCCGTCATCGTCGCGAGCTTCACCGTGGACGCGGGCGTCATCGGGCGGTCCGCGTTCTTCGCGTAGAGCCGCTTGCCGGTCGCCACGTCCACGACGCAGCCCGACGCCGTGCCGAGCGCCGGGTCGGCGAGGAGCGGCCCGAGCGCCTTCCCGAGGCCCATCGGCGCCTCGTCCGCCTCCGCCTGGGCGCCCGTGTGCGTGTGCGTACCGTCGCCCGAGCCCGCGGGGTCCCCGGTGGAACGCCCGCTGCCTTCGCCGTCGCCCAGCGCGGTCAGGACGGGCCCGGCGCTCGGCGCCGGCTTGGGAGCCGCCGCCCCCGGCGCCGGGGCGCCGTGCTGCGCGCCGCCCGCGCCGCCCTGTCCGGCCGCCCACGCCCGTTCGGCCCTGCGCTGACCGCCGTCCCAGGGACCGGCCGCCGCCACCGCGCCCGCGGCGGCCAGCAGGCCGACGACGGCGGAACCCGCCGTGACCTGCCAGGCTTTCCGATCGAGCACGGCTGACCAGCCCCTTTCGCGACCCCACGACCTCGTGGGGGACACTTAACCACTGCGTCACGCACCGCGCCCGTCGTCCCTGCCAGGGGGGCGGCGCAGAGCACCGTCGCCACCGTCACATCCGCACGCGTCACAACCGCCTGTGTTGATCTTGGAGGAACCCCCCGTGGAGTTCGACGTCACCATCGAGATCCCCAAGGGATCGCGGAACAAGTACGAGGTGGACCACGAGACCGGCCGGATCCGCCTCGACCGTCGTCTCTTCACCTCGACCATGTACCCCGCCGACTACGGGTTCGTCGAGAACACCCTCGGAGAGGACGGCGACCCGCTGGACGCGCTCGTCCTCCTGGACGAGCCGACGTTCCCCGGCTGCCTCATCAAGTGCCGTGCCATCGGCATGTTCCGCATGACGGACGAGGCGGGCGGCGACGACAAGCTGCTGTGCGTGCCCGCGTCGGACCCGCGCGTGGAGCACCTGAAGGACATCCACAACGTCTCCGAGTTCGACCGCATGGAGATCCAGCACTTCTTCGAGGTCTACAAGGACCTGGAGCCCGGCAAGTCCGTCGAGGGCGCCGACTGGGTGGGCCGAGCCGAGGCCGAGGCCGAGATCGACGCCTCGCGCAAGCGCCTTGAGGCGCAGGGCGGGGCGCACCACTGAGCGTGCGCCGGGCGCGCGGGAAGCGCGGCCGGCGCACGCCCTGAGCGCGTACGAGCACGGCCCGGACGGGCGGTGCGCCTGACGGCAGGCGCGCCGCCCGTTCGCGTGCTGTGCGGCGATTGTCGGCGTGTCCCGGGTGCGGTACGTGCGCATACTGGGCAGACGCGGCAGGAGGCCGTGCGAGTAAGGAACGAGGCGTGACGAGTGGCCGATCCTGACGGGCCCGAGGACCCGAGGCCTCCCTCCGAAGAGGCGCACAGCGCCTTCACCCCGCCCCTCGGCGTGCCGCGGCCGCCCGTACCCGAGGACGAGAGCCCCACGTCGGAGTTCGCGATCCCCGAGGGCGTGAACACGCAGCCGCCCACGCCCCTGCCGTCGTTCACGCGGACGTCGACGCTGCCGACGGCCTTCACGCCCGCCGAGGGCGTGCCCATGGTGCGCCTCACCAAGGAGGCGCCCTGGCAGGACCGCATGCGCACGCTCCTGCGCATGCCCGTGGGCGACAGGCCGCTGCCGGAGATCGTGCAGCGGCACGACGTCACGGGGCCCGCGGTGCCGCGCGTGCTCGACCTGACGCTGCGCATCGGCGAACTGCTGCTCGCGGGCGGCGAGGGCGCCGAGGACGTGGAGGCGGCGATGTTCGCCGTGAGCCACGCGTACGGCCTCGAACGCAGCGAGCCGAACGTGACGTTCACGCTCATCTCGATCTCCCACCAGCCCTCGCTGGTGGAGGACCCGGTGACGGCGAGCCGCGTGGTGCGGCGGCGCGGCACCGACTACACGCGCCTGTCCGCCGTGTTCGACCTCGTCGACGACATCACCAACGAGGACGAGGACGTCACGCTGGAGGAGGCGTACCGCCGGCTCGCGTCCATCAGGCGCAACCGCCACCCTTACCCCGGCTGGGCGCTGACGGCGGCCAACGGCGTGCTCGCCGGCTCGGCCGCCGTGCTCGTCGGCGGGGACTTCGTCGTCTTCGTGGCGGCGCTGATCGGCGCCATGCTCGGCGACCGGCTGGCGTGGCTGTGCGCGGGGCGCGGGCTGCCGGAGTTCTACCAGTTCGTGGTCGCCGCCATGCCGCCGGCCGCGATAGGTGT
Organism: Streptomyces sp. NRRL F-5126; assembly: GCF_000721265.1. GTDB lineage: Bacteria > Actinomycetota > Actinomycetes > Streptomycetales > Streptomycetaceae > Streptomyces. Next base: position 64,798 of record NZ_JOFZ01000009.1, read on the forward strand.
GGCGCTGACGCTGCTCGGGTCGTGGGTCGCCTGGGACGGCAAGCCGTCCGCGGTGATCACCGGTGGCCTGTTCGCGCTGCTGCCGGGGCGCGCGCTGGTCGCGGGCGTGCAGGACGGCCTGACGGGGTACTACATCACGGCCGCGGCTCGGCTGCTCGAAGTCATGTACTTCTTCATCGCCATCGTGATCGGCGTGCTGATCGTGCTGTACCTGGGCGTGCGCCTGGACGCGCAGCTCAACCCGGAGACCGCGCCCGTCGACTCGAACCGGCCCGTGGTGCAGATCATCGTGTCCGTGACGCTGAGCCTCGCGTTCGCCGTGCTGCTGCAGCAGGAGCGGCGGACGGTGCTGATGGTGTCGCTCAACGGCGGCGTCGCGTGGCTGGTCTACGGGTCGATGCACAACACGGCGCACATCTCCCCGGTCGCGGCGACGGCGGTCGCGGCGGGCCTCGTGGGGCTGTTCGGCCAGCTGTTCTCGCGCTACCAGTTCTCCAGCGCGCTGCCGTACGTGACGGCCGCGATCGGGCCGCTGCTGCCGGGCTCAGCGACGTACTTCGGCCTGCTCGGCATCGCACACAACGAGCTCGACCATGGGCTCGCTTCCCTGTCGAAGGCCGTGGCGCTCGCGCTGGCCATCGCGGTGGGCGTCAACCTCGGGGGCGAGATCTCCCGGCTGTTCCTGCGGGCGCCGGGTGCCACGCGCGGGTCGGCACGGCGGGCGGCGAAGCGTACGCGCGGGTTCTGACGTCCGGGCGTGGCCGGGGCGCCGCGGGCCCGCCGGTCAGTAACGGCGCGGGTCGCGGCCCTGGCGGTCGTCGTCGGGAGCCTGAGGGGCCTGGCCTCCCTGGCCGTAGGGCTCCTGCTGATCGGGCTGCTGCGGTTGCTGGTGCTGCGGTTGCTGGTGCTGCGGTTGCTGGTGCTGCGGGTGGCCGTAGCCGTTCTGGTTGTAGGCGTACGCGTTCTGGTCGTAGCCGCCCGCCTGGCCGTACTGCTGCTGGTAGCCCTGCTGCTGGTAGCCCTGGTATCCGGGGGACGCGGCCTGCTGCTGCCCGGCATAGCCGTACTGCTGGGGCTGGGGGTACTGCTGTGGCGCTTGCTGGTACTGCTGCTGGTACTCCTGCTGCCCGTACGCCGCCGGCTGCTGCTGCTGCTGATAGCCCTGCTGCTGATACTGCTGCTGCCCGTACGCGGCCTGCTGCGGCTGCGGCTGGTAGCCCTGCTGCTGCGGCTGCTGCTGTTGCGGCTGCTGCTGGTACTGCTGCCCGGCCGGGTAGCCGGCCGCCGGCTGCCCCGCGGCGGCCACGCCCCAGCCTCCGGCCCGGGGGGCCTGCGCGTAGGGGCCCCGGTCGTCGTGACGGCCCTGGCCGCCGCCCTCGCCGTGGTGCCCGTCGCCGCCCGGCCGGTCCGCGGGGTCGGGCAGCTCGGAGAGCGAGGGCATCGGCATCGTCGACGTCGGGTCGGCCTGACGCCCGGGGTCCTGCGCCGACGGCGCCGACGGCGCGGAGGGCGACGAGGCGGGCGGCTCCCCCACCCCGTCCTTGTCCGCCTTGCCCCTGGACCTCAGGTACTCGATCGCGATGGGGATGACGGAGACGACGACGATCGCGACGAGGATCAGCTCGATGTGGCCCGCCACGAAGGAGACCTTGCCGAGCACCGCGCCGAGCACCGAGACGCCGATGCCCCAGAGCCCGCCGCCGATCACGTTGAAGATCAGGAAGGACCGGTAGTCCATCCTGCTGACGCCCGCGATGATCGGCGTGAACGTCCGCACGATGGGCACGAAGCGGGCGAGGATCAGCGACTTCGGTCCGTGCTTCTCGAAGAAGGCGTGCGCCTTCTCGACGTTCTCCTGCTTGAACAGCCGGGAGTCGGGCCGCTTGAACAGGGCGGGCCCGACCTTGCGCCCGAACAGGAAGCCGACCTGGTCGCCGAGCGCCGCCGCGAACCACACCAGCAGGCACAGCAGCCACAGCGGTGTGCCGAGTTTGCCCGTCGCCACGAGGAGGCCCGCGGTGAAGAGCAGCGAGTCGCCCGGCAGGAAGAACCCGATGAGCAGCCCGGACTCGGCGAAGACGACGATCAGGAGGCCGATGACGCCGAAGGTCGAGATCAGGTGATCGGGATCCATCCAGCTTGGGCCGAGAGCGAGGGTGGTCACGTGTTCCGGACTCCTGAGTCGGTGGTCGGTCGACCGCCGACGGCGGTCGTGCGTACCGGTCGGCGTCGCGCCGGGGATCCAATGCCTGTCACGGCACTGGCGTCCGTCGGCTGCCCAAAGCTATCAACGCCTGCGCGAGCCCCCTGGTTCCACCCGGCGCCGTGGGGCAGTTGCTGGTACGAAGGTCCTCACACCGGTGAAAGGACGGGTCCCATGCCCATCGAGGATTACAGCGGCGGCGTCAGCAGCGAGACGGATGTGATCGTCGTCACGACGAATGACGTACCCGGGTACCAGGTGCAGGAGGTCGTCGGCGAGATCTTCGGCCTGACCGTGCGCTCGCGCCACATGGGCTCCCAGATCGGCGCGGGCCTGAAGTCGATGGTGGGCGGTGAGCTCAGAGGGCTGACGAAGACGCTCGTCGCCACGCGCAACCAGGCGATGGAGCGCCTCATCGAGGCGGCACGCGCGCGCGGCGCCAACGCCGTCCTGATGATGCGCTTCGACGTGACGGACGCGGCGCAGGTGGGCACGGAGGTCTGCGCGTACGGCACGGCGGCCGTGGTGGCGAAGACCACGCCCTGACGTGTCCGCCGCGGCGGGGGCGCCGCCGCGTTCGTATGCTCTCGCCCAGTTGGACGCACCCGTCACGAGGAGATCCACCGATGACACTGCACCAGGGCGGCAACGACAGCAGCCGCGCCGCCACCGCCGCATCGTCCGACGAGGTGAGGAGGCTGTCGCTCAACCCCTTCTACGGGGCGGCCGACCCGGTCGGCGACATGAACGCCGCGCCGCCCACCCACCAGCTGCCCGACGGCCCCATGCCGCCCGCGACCGCCTACCAGCTCGTGCACGACGAGCTGATGCTCGACGGCAACTCGCGGCTCAACCTCGCCACGTTCGTCACCACCTGGATGGAACCCCAGGCGGACGTCCTGATGAGCGAGTGCCGCGACAAGAACATGATCGACAAGGACGAGTACCCGCGCACCGCCGAGCTGGAGCGGCGCTGCGTGACGATGCTCGCCGACCTGTGGCACGCGCCTGATCCGTCGCGTGCCGTCGGCTGCTCCACCACCGGTTCCAGCGAGGCCTGCATGCTCGCCGGCATGGCGCTCAAGCGCCGCTGGGCGAAGAAGAACGCCGACCGATACCCGGCGACCGCGCGGCCCAACCTGGTGATGGGCATCAACGTGCAGGTCTGCTGGGACAAGTTCTGCGACTTCTGGGAAGTCGAGATGCGCCAGGTGCCCATGGAGGGCGACCGCTTCCACCTCGACCCGGCCGCCGCTGCCGAGCTGTGCGACGAGAACACCATCGGCGTGGTCGCCGTGCTCGGGTCGACGTTCGACGGCTCCTACGAGCCCGTGGCGGAGCTGTGCGCGGTGCTCGACGACCTCCAGCGGCGCACCGGGCTCGACATCCCCGTCCATGTCGACGGCGCGTCGGGCGCGATGGTCGCGCCGTTCCTCGACGAGGACCTGGTGTGGGACTTCCGGCTGCCGCGCGTCTCGTCCATCAACACCTCGGGCCACAAGTACGGCCTCGTCTACCCGGGCGTGGGATGGGCGCTGTGGCGCTCCCAGGAGGAGCTGCCCGAGGAGCTGGTGTTCAAGGTGAACTACCTGGGCGGCGACATGCCGACGTTCGCGCTCAACTTCTCGCGTCCCGGCGCGCAGGTGGTCGCGCAGTACTACACGTTCCTGCGCCTGGGCAGGGACGGCTACCGCGCCGTGCAGCAGACGTCACGGGACATCGCCACGGGCCTCGCCCGGCGCATCGACGAGTTCGGCGACTTCCGGCTGCTCACGAAGGGCGACCAGCTGCCGGTCTTCGCCTTCACCACGGCCGAACACGTCACGAACTTCGACGTGTTCGACGTCTCGCGGCGGCTGCGGGAGAGCGGCTGGCTGGTGCCGGCGTACACGTTCCCCAAGAACCGCGAGGACCTGGCGGTGCTGCGCGTGGTCTGCCGCAACGGCTTCTCCGCCGACCTCGCCAACCTGCTCGTCGCGGACCTGGAGCGGCTGCTGCCCGAACTGCGCGAGCAGGACCGCCCTCTCTCGCGCGACAAGGCGGCGGCCACCTCGTTCCACCACTGACGGCCGCCGGGCGCCGGCGGGCCGCCTAGAGCGGCACCTCGGGCATGTCCTCGCGCACCGACACCCACTGCTCCGTGCTGAACAGGTCGACCGAGTGCCTGCCGTTGAGCCTGCCGAGCCCGGAGAGGCCCTCGCCGCCGAACATGACGGTGACGTCCTGGAGGTTGGTCGTGCTGTTCACGTGGACCATGCCCGCGCCGATGCGGCGCGCCACGCGGACCCCGCGCTCCAGGTCCGCCGTGTGCACGGCCGTCGTCAGGCCGTACGGCGTATCGTTGGCCATCCGGACACCGTCCTCCTCGCCGTCGAACGCGGCGAGGAGGGCGACGGGTCCGAATATTTCCTGCCGCATCACCGGCGACTGCTCCGGCAGGCCCGTCAGCACGGTCGGCTCGACGAAGTTGCCGTACGACGCCCCGTGGACGAGCGCCGTGGCGCCCTCGTCCAGCGCCTGCTTGACGATCGTCCTGACCGCGTCCACCTGCTTGGCGTTGATGAGCGGGCCGAGGTGGGTGCCGGGATCCTTCGGGTCGCCGACCTTCAGCGCCCGGACGGCCGCGACGAACTTCTCGGTGAACTCGGCCTCCACCGAGCGGTCGACCAGGATCCTGTTGGCCGCCATGCAGACCTGCCCCTGGTAGAAGAACCGGCTGCTGACGGCGGCCCTGACCGCGTAGTCGAGGCGCTCGCCGCGCACGTCGTCCAGGACCACGAAGGCCGCGTTGTTGCTGAGCTGCAGCGCCGTGCGCTTCAGGTGGCGCGCCGCCAGCTCGGCGACGTGGCGGCCGACGGCGTCGGAGCCCGCGAACGAGATCACCTTGGGCACCGGGTGCTCGATCAGCGCGTCGCCGATCTCCGCGATGTCCGTGATCAGTATGTTGAGCAGACCGGCGGGCAGCCCGGCCTCCTCGAAGATCTTCGCGACCATCCCGCCGCCCGAGATGGGCGAGTTCTGGTTCGGCTTGAGCACGACCGCGTTGCCGAGCGCCAGCGCGGGCGCCACCGACATGAGCGCCGTGGCCAGCGGGAAGTTGTAGGGGCTCAGGACGGTCACGACCCCGACCGGTCTGCGGAACACCCGGTTCTCCCGGCCCGCCTCGGGCGAGGGGAAGAGCGCACCGTCCGCCGCGACCGCCATCGACATCGCCGCGCGCAGGTGCTCGCACGCGGAGTCCAGCTCGACTGCCGACTTGGCGCGGTTCCCGCCCAGCTCGGCGGTGAGCACCTCGGCGAACTCCTCCGCGCGGTCCTCGATCACCCGCACCGCGCGCTCGAAGACCCGCCTGCGGTCGTACGGGCTCGACCTGGCCCAGCCGTCCTGCGCGCGCCGTGCCGCCTCGTACGCGGCGTCGACCTCTTTCACCGTGGCGACCGTGATCGCGGCGAGCTTCTCGCCGGTGTACGGGTCGAAGTCGATGATGTCCCACGAGCCGGTGCCGGCCCGCCACTCCCCGTCGATGTACTGGTGGCCCAGTTCGGTGAAGGAGGACATGTGATCCCTTTGCCGGCAGTGAGGGGTTGGGCGTCCGCTCAGGACGCCTGAGTGGGCCTCATCGTACTGATTCCTCAGTACCGTTGGAGCATTTCGCGCAGAAGGTCCCGGCTCTCGTCCGCTCCCGGGCACTCGCTGGTGAGCGAGTCCATGACACCGGTGTAGAGGCCGACCTCCTCCGCCTTGTCGATGTAGAGCGCGCTCGTCAGCTGCTCCGTGTAGACGACGTCGGAGAGGTCGGGCTCCGGGAACGTCAGCAGGGAGAAGGCGCCGGTCTCCGCCGTGTGCCCGCCGTAGCTGAACGGCATCACCTGGAGGGTGACGTTCGGGTGTTCCGACATCTCGACCAGGTGTTCCAGCTGATCCCTCATCACCTCGCGCCCGCCGTAGGGGCGGTGCAGCGCGGCCTCGTCGAGCACGGCGTGGAACCGCGGCGCGTGCTCGGACACCAGCTTCTTCTGCCGCTCCAGACGCAGCGCGACCCTGCGGTCTATCTCCTCGCGCTGCTCCTGCGGATCCTTCATGCCCTGGGTGATGACGGCCTGCGCGTAGCCCTCCGTCTGCAGCAGGCCGTGCACGAACTGCACCTCGAAGACGCGGATCACCGACGCCGCGGCCTCAAGGCCCACGTACGTCGGGAACCAGCCGGGCAGGACGTCGCTGTAACTGTGCCACCAGCCCGCCACGTTGGCCTCACGCGCGAGGCCGAGCAGCGCCGAGCGCTCGCGCTCCTCGCTGACGCCGTAGAGCGTCAACAGGTCCTCGATGTCCCGCGTCTTGAAGCTCACCCGTCCCAACTCCATCCGGCTGATCTTGGATTCGGACGCGCGGATCGAGTAGCCGGCGGCCTCACGGGTGATGCCGCGCGCCTCGCGCAGACGCCTCAACTGCGAGCCCAGCAAGATGCGCCGCACCACGGAACCGCCCGATTCGGTTGCGGTCACGTTGTCAACCCTCCCCATCCCATGCCGTCTGCCGGAGCCCCCGGACCCCGACTGCCGGATTGTGCCATCAAAACGCTTCGGGGCGTACTCATCCGGTTACGGAAATGACGAACCCTGGAAGAAGCGGCCGGAAGAGACGGCAAGAGACCCGCCCGATAAAGGGGATTAAGAAGGACAAATCAACACACAACAGTCATGTGCACGTGCATCTGCCCTTGCATCCGCAGCCCGCATTCGGAACCATGGCTCACGCGCACCCCTCGCGGCCACACCGCTGCCCGTATCCACCGCCGGGCCCCGGCACGGCCGCCGGAACCCGGGAGAGCCTCGCATGGGGACGAATGGATCGACTGTGCTCGCGCCGTTGCGGCAGGGCCTTCCGCCGATCGACCCCTCAGGCGCGGCAGGAGCCGCCTCGTGCGCGCTGCCCGCCCGGTACGAGGCAGTCCGCTCGGCGCGGGAGTTCACGCGCACGACGCTCGGGGAGTGGACGCTCGACGACCGGTTCGACGACATCGCGCTCGTCGTCTCCGAACTCGTCACGAACGCGCTGCGCCACGCGCTGCCGGGCGGGGCGGTGGTGCCGGGCCAGGAGCGGCCCGTGCGCCTGCACCTGATGCGGTGGAACACGCGGCTCGTGTGCGCGGTGCGCGATCCGAGCCGGGAGAGCCCCGAGGCGCGTGAGGCCGACGAGGACTGCGCGGCGGAGTCGGGGCGCGGCCTGTTCCTCGTCGAGTCGTTCAGCGACAGCTGGGGGTGGCACCCCCTGACGGGGACGCTGAACGGCAAGGTGGTGTGGGCGGTCTTCTCGCTTCAGGCGCCGGCGGTGGCTCCACCGAGGACCGCTGAGGCCTGAGGCGGCCGGCAGGGCCACGTACAAGGCGGCGTACGCGGCGGCGTACGAACGAAGTCCGCACGCCGCCGTGCGCTCAGTTCGCGGCGGCCAGGTGGTCGAATTCGCCGGCCTTCACGCCGAGGAGCATGGCCTCGATTTCCGCAGGCGTGTACACGAGTGCGGGCCCGTCCGGAAAGCGGGAATTGCGCACCGCGACCTCACCGCCCGGCAGTTTGGCGAACTCCACACAGGTCCCCTGGGAGTTGCTGAAACCGCTCTTCTGCCACGCCACGTCGGGCAGCTCCGCCGCCGCCATGCCGTTGTACACGTGTCGCACAGGTTGCTCCTGGGAGTTGCTGGATACCGCTGACAACTGGGCGGGATCATAGCCGTGTTCACGCGCTTCTGCATGAGCAAATGCACGTGCACGGTCGGTGTCGACGCGATTACGAACGCTAAGGAGCTTTCCCGGTGCACTGAGTGAACACCTTGTTCGAGTGCGGGAACGAACCCCGGCTGCGGACAGGGCGCACGGTACGGCAGCAAAGGCTTTTCCTGTACCCCGAATTCCGCCTTGCCGCCGCCCTTTCTCCTCCTTCTCCGCTCTCCTCACTCTCCGGTAAGACGGTGTTACTTACCCGCGCCGACGGGGTCGACGGTGATGCCGGGGCCGCTGGAGCTGTCGCTGACGGGGATGTTGATGCCGGTGGGCACCGTGTGGGAGTGGGTCTCGTTGGGCGGGGTGATGATCAGCTTCGTGAAGGTGACGCCGGAGCCGCCGGTGTGGTTGGGCGGGTAGTGCAGCGTGAAGTGCGTCTCCTGCCCGGCGGCCAGCTTCACGGTGGGCACGCTCATGGCCGAGCGCGTGGCGTGCTCGGTGCCGTATTGGCTCTTGAGGTCCACGCCGGGGAAGCCGTGCATCGCACAGGCGGTGGCACCGGTGTTCTTCAGATTGACGAGGAGTTCGCCCTCTGCCATGCCGCCCGAGGTGGTGAAGGCCAGGTTCGCCGTCTTGCAGGCGCTCCCAGATGTCGAGCCCGTGCCACCTCCCGTACCGGATCCCGTGTCCTTGCCAGAGCCGGCGGCGGCGTTCGAGCCGGACGCGCTGCCCCCGGAGCCCGAGGCCGGGGCGGAGGCCGAGCCGGAGCCGTCGGAGGGGGCGCCCAGGGGCGTGCCGCCGTCTCCCGGCGACGCACCGGCGGCCGCCCCGGCGCTGCCGCCGGAGTCACTGCCGCCGGAGTCACTGCCGCCGCAGGCAGTGAGCGAGAAGCTCGCCGCGACGGCGACCAGTGCGAGCGCCGACATCTTCTTCACGTTCATGTTCTTCCTCACCAGGTCGGGTACCTCTCCACCTGCTTGGATCCAGGCAAGACCATTTTTGTTCTCCACTGCTGCCCCTCAGGACGCGGCTGTGACATACAGGATGACAAGCTGTGACCTGCGGGCCGGGCCACGGGCCTGGCCGTCGTCCGGCGATCCGGGGATCTCAGGGGGCATGCCGTGCGCGGGTACACAAGGGCCGGGGCCGGGGCGGGGGTCGCGATGGCCGGCCTGGCGGTCGCAGCGATGCTGCTGGCGGGGTGCGGCGGCGGGGACGCCACCGGCGGCGGCGCGCCGAGCGGCGCGCGGCACACGGGAGGGAGCGCGCAGAACGACGGCACGGGTACGGGCTCGGACGCGGGCGCGGGCGCGGGCAGCAGCGCACCGGCGGACGGCCAGGGTGCGGGCAGCGGCACGCCGGGGCGCGGTTCGGCGTCCGCCACGTCGCCGGGCGCGCATCGGCCGTCCGGGGCCACGAGTTCAGGCCCCGGCGGGCAGACCGTGGAAGAGGTCGCGCGCAGGCTCGCGGGCACCTGGCAGGGCCAGACCGGTGGCAGCGTGGTGACGCTCTCGGTCAAGGGCGTCGAGGCGGTCGTGATCGCCGGCAGCCACGTCTGCCAGGGCACGATCCGGGACCTGGGCGTGCCCACGCTCTCGCTGACGTGCACGGACGGCGACAAGGACCGCGTGAAGGGTGTCGTGCGGTCCAATGACGGCAAGAAGGCGGTGATCGCCTGGGGAGGCAGCAGGCGGGACACGCTCAGGAAGAAGGCGCTGCCCGCCTCGCCGGGGCCGCCGTCGGCGCGTGCGACCACGAGCGCGCCACCGCCGTAGGGGTTCGCGCGCCTCGCCGCGTTGTCCACAGGCTGTGGACAACGCGGCGGCGAGGCGCGATCAGCCGATGCCGGCCGGCTCCGGGGCGAACTCGCACCACACGGCCTTGCCGCGCCGCGCCCGCGCGAAGTCGCCCCAGTCCACGGCCAGGCCGGTGACGAGCAGCAGCCCCCGCCCCTCCGTCGCCTCCGCGTCGACCGACTCGATCCCCGTCGGCCAGCGCGGCGGCGTGCGGGAGGGATCCGCCACCTCGACGCGCAGCCGCTCCCCCGCTCCGAGCAGGGCGAGGGAGACGGCGCCCCGGGTGCAGCCGCACGGGCAGACGCCGTGGCGCACGGCATTGGTGACCAGCTCGCTGACCGCCAGTTCGACGGTCGCGGCCAGCTCGCCCTCCACGCGCTGTGCGGCGAGCACCTCGCGGGTGTGTCTTCGCGCCCGCCAGACCGCCTCCGGCTTGTGCGGCAGCGGCAGCCGTGTCAGCGGCAGCCAGCGGGATCGCGGCTGGTGGACGTCGTGCGGAAGTCGACTGTCAGTGAGCATCGTTACTCTCGGACATCAGTAGGTCACTCAAAGCAACCCATGGTGCCCGAGAGGACAGCCGTCATGCCACAACTTCCCCCACTTGCCCAGGCCGGCCGGGCGATCCGCACCGCACTCGCCGCACTCGGCGCACTCGGCCCGCGCGTATTACCGGTATTACGGGACGATGACCAGCTTGCCGCGCGCGTGGCCCGCCTCGCTCTCCGCGTGCGCGTCGGCGGCCTCCGCCAGCGTGTACGTGCGCGCCACGCGCACGTCCAGCGCGCCCTCGGCCGCGAGCGCGAGGGCGTCCGTCAGGTAGGAGCGGCGCTGCTCCGGCGTGGAGCCGCCGCCGGAGAAGGCCACGCCCAGCTGCTGCGCCGCCATGTCGGCGATGGTGATGACGCGGTCGGTGGTGCCGCCGCGCAGTTCGATCGAGTCGGGCAGGGCGCCCTTGCCCGCGGTGTCGAAGACCGCGTCCACGCCCTGCGGCGCGGCCGCGCGTACGCGCTCCACCAGCCCGTCCCCGTAGGCGACGGGCGTGGCGCCGAGCGAGCTCACGTAGTCGTGGTTGGCAGGCGAGGCCGTGCCGATGACGGTCGCTCCGCGCGCGACCGCGAACTGTACGGCGATCGCGCCGACGGCACCCGCGGCGCCGTGCACGAGGAGGGTCTCGCCCTTTTCGACGCCGAGTGCGCCCAGCACACGCGAGGCGGTCTCGCCTGCGACGGGCAGGGCGACGGCGCGGTTCCAGTCGAGCCCCGCGGGCTTCTTGACGGCGACGGTCATCAGGGCGTGCTCCGCGTAGGCCCGCACGGCCGAGCCGACCACCTCGTCGCCCACGGCGAAGTCCGTGACGCCCTCGCCCACCTCGTCCACCACGCCGGCGGCCTCAAGGCCCGGGACGGACGGCAGCTCCACGGGCATGACCTCCTGCATCCATCCGTGGCGGATCTTCCAGTCCATCGGATTGACGCCCGCGGCCTTGACCCGCACGCGCACCTGGCCAGGACCGGCGTGCGGCTCGTCGACGTCGCCCACGTGCAGCACCTCGGGCCCGCCGAACTCCTCGAAAACAGTCGCCTTCATCGTGACCTCCACTCGTGGCGTGCATGCATGTGCCATGAGTACCGGTGCGATCCGGTGCCTCACTTGAGGCGTCAAGTGCCGATCGGGCCGCGTTGTTCCCGGTCTTCTCCGCCCTCTGTCAGACCCGGCTGCGAGACTCGCACCCATGACCGGACGTTGGGCGCTGGCTCCGCTGGACGACGGCGGCGCGCTGCTCGCGCCGCTGGCCGCCGACGGCTCGGCGGCCGGGCCCGTGGTTCGGGAGCCGGATCTGGTGGCGTCGGTGCGTGCGCGGCCCGGCGTCGCGCGGTGGGTGTGGCGTTCGACGCCCGAGGTCTACCCGCGGCTGCTCGCGGCGCGGGTACCGGTGGAGCGGTGCTACGACGTCGAGGCGGCCGAGCAGCTGCTGCTCGGCCACGAGGGGCGGCTCGGCGAGCCGCGGTCGGCCGCGGCCGCGTGGGCGCGGCTGCGGAAGGCGCCGGTGCCGCCCGATCCCCCGGCGCGGTCGGCGGAGCCCGGCTCCCAGTCGTCGCTGTTCGAGCCGAGGGCCGGCTCGGAGGTGCCGTTCGAGGGGCTGCTCGCGGTCTACGCGGAGCAGCAGCGCAGGCACGGCCTCGCGGAGCACCCGGGCAGGATGCGGCTGCTGACGGCCGCCGAATCGGCGGGCATGCTCGTCGCGGAGGACCTGCATGCGGCGGGTCTGCCGTGGCGGGCGGACATCCACCGCGAGGTGCTGCGGGAACTGCTGGGCGAGCGGTATGCGGGCGGCGGCGAGCCGCGGCGGCTCGCGGAGCTGGCGGACGAGGTGTCGGAGGCCTTCGGCCACCGGGTACGGCCCGACCTCCCGGCCGACGTGGTGCGGGCATTCGCGCGGGCCGGCGTGCGGGTGACGTCCACCCGGCGGTGGGAGCTGGAGAAGGTGGACCACCCGGCGGTCGAGCCCCTCGTCCAGTACAAGAAGCTCTACCGCATCTGGACGGCCAACGGCTGGACGTGGCTGCAGGACTGGGTGCGGGAGGGCAGGTTCCGGCCGGAGTACCAGCCGGGCGGCACGGTCACGGGCCGTTGGACGACCAACGGCGGGGGCGCGCTGCAGATCCCCCGCGTGCTGCGGCGGGCCGTCGTGGCCGACGAGGGGTGGCGGCTGGTCGTCGCCGACGCGGCACAGATGGAGCCGCGCGTGCTCGCGGCGATCTCGCGCGACCCCGGCTTCATGGAGGCGTCCGGGCACCCGGGCGACCTGTACGCGGCGCTGTCGGACCGTGCGTTCGCCGGCGACCGTGCGCAGGCGAAGCTGGCGGTGCTGGGTGCGATCTACGGGCAGACCTCGGGCGACGGCCTGAAGAACCTGGCGGCGCTGCGCCGCCGCTTCCCGCTCGCGGTGTCGTACGTGGACGAGGCGGCGCGCGCGGGAGAGGAGGGGCGCCTGGTGCGCACCTGGCTGGGCCGCACGAGCCCGCGGGCTCTCGGAGCCGTCGAGGACGACGAGGCCGGCATTCCGCAGGAGGAGGAAGCGCCGCAGGGCTCGACGCCCTCGTCGCGGGCGCGCGGGCGCTTCACGCGCAATTTCGTCGTCCAGGGCAGCGCCGCCGACTGGGCGCTGCTGATGCTGGCGACGCTGCGCGGGGCGACCTCCGGCATGCGGGCGGAACTGGTCTTCTTCCAGCACGACGAGGTGATCGTGCACTGCCCGCGCGAGGAGGCGGACGCGGTGGTGGCGGCGGTCCAGGCGGCGGCGGACACGGCGGGGACGGCCGCGTTCGGGCAGACACCGGTCCGCTTCCCCTTCACGACCGCGGTGGTGGAGCGCTACTCGGACGCGAAGTAGCCCGCTTGCCCCGCTCCCGGCAGGACGGCCGCCTCCGGCAGCAGGCCGGCTGCCCTGAGGTCCTCCCACAGCGCGGCCGGGACCTCGGTGGTGACCGCGCCGGCGTTCTGCCGTACCTCCGCCGCGCTGCGCATCCCCGCGAGCACCGTGCGGACCGCCGGGTGCGCCCGTACGAACGCCAGCGCGGCCACCGGCAGCGGCACGCCGTGCCCTGCGCACACGTCCGCGATCGCCCGCGCCCGGGCCACCAGCGGTGCGGGCGCGGCTGCGTAGTCGAAGACGGGGCTCTCGTCCGGCGTGGCGAGCAGCCCGCTGTTGAAGGCCCCCGCACCCACGACGTCCACGCCGCGCTCCGCGCACAGCGGCAGCAGCTCGCGGCCCGCCTCGGCCCGCAGCAGGGTGTAGCGCCCGGCCACGAGCAGGCAGTCGATGTCCGTCTCGCGGACGAACCTGGCGGGTATCGCCACCTGGTTCATGCCCACGCCGACGGAAGCGACGACGCCCTCGTCGCGCAGCGCGGCCAGCGCCGGGTACGCCTCCGTCAGCGCCTGGCGGGCGTGTTCGTCGGGGTCGTGGACGAACACGATGTCGACGCGGTCGAGACCGAGGCGCTCCAGGCTTTCGTCGAGCGAGCGTCGGACACCGTCGGCGCTGTAGTCGCGCACCCGTACGCGGTTGGGTGTGCCGTAGAAGCCGTCCACGCCCTGCACCGAGTCCGGCGGTCCCCCGCCCGGCACCAGCACCCTGCCGACCTTGGTGGACAGCACGTACGCGTCGCGCGGCTTGCCCGCGAGGAAGCGGCCGAGGCGTTCCTCGGAGAGCCCGACGCCGTAGTGCGGCGCGGTGTCGAAATAGCGGATGCCCGCGTCCCAGGCGGCGTTGAGCACGTCGTGCGCGTCCTCGTCCGAGAGCGGCGCGAACAGGCCCCCGAGGGTCGCGGCGCCGAAGCCGAGGGCGGTGACGGGCAGCCCGGAGCGGCCGAAGGGCTCGGTGGGCAGCAGCGTCGTCCCCGACGTCACCTCGCGCCGTCTCCCGTGGCCGCCGGGCGCAGCCTGAGGCCCTGCATACCGCCGTCGACGGCGAGGTCCGTGCCGGTGGTGGCGCCCGCGTACGGCCCGGCGAGGTAGCAGATCGCGGCGGCGACCTCGTCCGCGGAGACGAGCCTTCCGGTGGGCTGACGGGCGTTCAGCGCGGCACGCTCCGCGGCCGGGTCGGGCGCCGCGTCGAGGAGGCGGCCGACCCACGGGGTGTCGACGGTGCCGGGGTTGACGCAGTTGACCCGTACGCCCTCGCGGATGTGGTCGGCGGCCATCGCCCTGGTCAGGCCGAGCACCGCGCCCTTGCTCGCCGAGTAGAGCGCGCGCTGCGGCAGACCCGCGGTCGCGGCGATGGAGCAGGTGTTGACCACGGCGGCCGTGGGCGGCTGCGTGCCGGTCCTGGCGGCCACGCCCTTGCGCAGCAGCGGCAGCGCGGCGGCGGCGACCCGGGCCATGCCGGTGACGTTGACGTCGAGGACGCGTGCCCACTCGGCGTCGTCGTTGTCCTCGACGGTGCCCTGCGCGCCGATGCCCGCGTTGTTGACGAGGACGTCGAGCCGGCCGAAGCGGGCGTCGACGGCCGCGAACGCCGCGTTCACGGACGCGCGGTCGGCGACGTCGCAGGTGAACCCGTGCAGCCCGGCGGGCGCCGCACCGGCGTTGAGGTCGAGCACGCACACCTCGGCGCCGCGCGCCGCGAGTTCCAGCGCCGTCGCCAGGCCGATGCCCGAGGCGCCGCCGGTGACCGCGGCCACGAGGCCGCCGAACTCGGCGCCGTGCGTGCTCCCGGAAGTCTGAGTCATGGGCCGCCGTCCCTTTCGCCGAACACGCCTGCTGCCAGGTGCCGTCGGCCAAAAAATCTATAGGAACATCCGCCCGGGGAGAACCCGGGGCCGCAATCACTGATGACGACGGCCGGCCGGCCGCGAGAGGCCCGACAATGGCGCGCATGGTCTTCGCACCCGGTCTGCGGCTGTGGCTGATTCCCAGTGGCGCCCTGCTGATCGCGCTCGCGGTGTGGGGCGTCATGCGCTACCCGCACCTGCCCGACCGCATACCGCAGCACATCGGCGGCGGCGGGGTGGACGCGTGGACCGGGCGTTCGGTCGCGGGCGCCTTCGCCCTCGTCTTCGTGTACGCAGGCGTGACGGCGCTCCTCGTCGGCTGCGCCGAGTGGGTGCTGCGTGCGACGCCGCGAACGCGGGCGCCCGCCGCGCGGGCGGGCACGTCTTCCTACGCGTCCTACCCGTCCTCGACGCACCGGCCCAGGAGCCGGACCTCGGCCCGTCGCGTCGCCCGGTCGCTGCTGGTGCTCAACGCCTGCGTCGGGGTGTCGTTCTTCGCGGGCTGCGCGCTGATCTGGCGGTCGTCGCCCGACCCGCACGTGCCGGGTTGGCTCGCTCCCGCCGTGATCGTGCCGATCGTGGCGGGCACCGCGTGCACGGTCGTGGCGGCGCTCCGCGACCGGGCCGCGTAGCGCTGACGAGCCGGCGGACGTCAGGTGCGGTCCGAGAGGACCTCGTCCCTGATGCGCGAGCACGAACGGCTCAGCAGCCGTGAGACGTGCATCTGCGACACCCCCAGGTCCTCCGCGATCTTGCTCTGCGTCATGTCGCGGAAGAACCGCAGGTAGAGCACCTTGCGCTCGCGCGGGGGCAGTTCGCACAGCCGCGGCCGCACGGCCTCACGGTCGATCACCACGTCGATCGCCGGGTCGGGCTCGCCCAGGGTGTCGGCGAGCGCGGGCGCGTACCCGTCGGCGGGGCCGTGGAACTGCGCGTCGAGCGAGAGGGACGTGAAGCTCTCCATCGCCTCCATCCCGTCCGCGACCTCCTGCTCCGTCAGGCCCGCGTGCGCCGCGATCTCCGCGGTCGTCGGCGAGCGGCCCGCCATCTCCCCCGTCTGCGAGAGTTCCTGGCGCGCCTTGCGGATCCTGCCGCGCAGGTCCTGCACGCGCCGCGGTACGTGCACCGTCCACATGTAGTCGCGGAAGTGCCGCTTCAGTTCGCCGTCGACGGTCGGTACCGCGTAGCTCTCGAACGCGATGCCGCGCGACGGGTCGTACCTGCGCACCGCCTTCACCAGGCCGAGCGCGGCCACCTGCCGCAGGTCCTCAAGGGACTCGCCGCGGTTGCGGTAGCGCCACGCCATGCGGTGCGCGAGCGGCAGCCACGCCGTGACGATCTCCTGCCGTATGCGTTCTCTCGCCGCCTCGGCGCCGGGGCCGTCGCCGGTCAGCGCCGCGAGGGCCTCGAAGTCCTCGGACGTGTCGGGGGCGTCGTCGTGCGGGTGGTGTTTCGTCGCGGGTCGCGGGTGCTCGGTCGCGGTACGAGAGTTCTCGGCGGACGTACGGGAAGACACGCGCGTGGCCATGTGCTCACCCATCCTCGAACGGTACGGACTCCCACCGCAGAGGGCGGCTTCCCGGGACCAGACGTACACACGCCCGGAGCGGTGGGCCGCTCCCACGGGACATGCCTCCGGTCCGAAGCACACTTCATCCATCCCCGGTATGGAACAGATAAAACCATTTAATGACCATCAAATGCCGCAGACACTCATGTAACGGGTCGGAACTGCGGGTGCGGACGTATAGGGGCCGACGGTGCCGGGTACCCGCCGCGTTCAAGGCGCGCAAGCGTCAGCACCACACGCAACCCGCAGGAGGAGCACATGAACCTCGCACCCCTCGCGCCCCTCTACGAACGTCCGGGCCCCTGGGCCTCGGTCTACGTCGACACCTCGGCAACCGACCAGTCCCCCACGGGACGCCGGGCCCTGCGCACCCGGCAGGTCTGCGCCGACCTCGCGGAGCAGGGTGCGGACGAGGCGACCCGCGAGGCCGTGCGCGACGCACTCGAAGCGTTCGCGACCGAGCCTCCGGAGGGCGGCGGCGAGACGGGCGGCCTCGGGCGGCCGCCCGGCCGTGCGCTGTTCGCGTCGCACGGCGAGGTGGTGCTCGACCCGCCGCTGACCGTCGCCCCCGCGACGGAGGCCGCCGCCTCGTGGGCGCGGCTGCCGCACGTCGCGCCACTGCTCGAACTGGCCCCCGATGAGCCGCGCTGCCTCGTGGCGTACATAGACCGCATCGGCGCCGACTTCGAGCTGCGCACCGCCGCGGGACGCGAGCCGGCGGGCAGCGTGGACGGCGAGGACTGGCCGGTGCACCGCACCGCCACCTCGGAGTGGGACGAGCGCCACTTCCAGCTGAGCGTCGAGAACACCTGGGCGCAGAATGCGAAGAACGTCGCCGACGCGATCACCGCGAAGCTCGCGGAGACCGGCGCGCAGGTGACGGTGCTCGCGGGCGACGACCGCGAGCGGCGCACCGTGCGCGTGCACCTGCCGCGGCAGATGGAGGCGACGGTCGTCGAGTCCCCGCACGGCGGCCGAGCGCGCGGGGCGGACAGCCGGCTGCTGGAGGAGGACGTGTCGGAGGCCATGCGGGCGTACGCGCGGGACCGCACGGCCGGCGAGCTCGACCGGTTCCGCATGGCGCGCACCATGTCGGGCGGCTCCATCGACGCGGCCGAGGGCGTGCCGGCCCTGGTGGAGGCCGCACGCGAGCACCGGATCGGCACGCTCTTCGTGCAGCCGCAGGGCTCCGACGCGCGCCGCGAGGTCTGGGCGGGGCCGCAGCCGGACCAGATCGCGCTGCGCCGCACCGAGACGCGCTACCTCGGCGAACCCGAGCCGTTCGCCGCGCGGGCGGACGACGCGCTGATCCGCTCGGCGACGATGACCGGGGCCGACGCGGTGGTGGTGGAGCCGCCGCCGAACGGCAGGGGCGACGACATCGGCGCCGGCGCGCGGGCCGCGGCGTCCGCGGATCAGGACGTCGAGGAGGACGAGGCACAGGCGGACGAGCTGCGCACACGCGAGACGCAGGGCCCGACGGGCGGCCTCGGCGCGCTGCTGCGGTGGCCGTACGCGACGGAGCACCCGCACCACGAGCCCGGCACGGCGACGTAGGCGCGGGCCCGCCGGTGGTCCGGGCCCCGGACCACCGGCCACGTGCCGGCCGCCCACTCGCCGCCGACGGGCGCAAGGGCCGACGCCCCGTCGAGGCCCCGGGCGGTAACGGGGCCCGGCGGGCGCCGCAGAGCCGCAGGCTGCCGGCCGACGCAGGCATGTGCGGCACGCGTAACGGCTCCGCCCCGTCACAGCCGCCCGGCTCGCGGCGCCCCGACGGCACTCCGCCACCAGCGACGACTCCCTGGGAGACCCCCAAGGGGGAGGGCGGCACAGGCCCGAGGCAGCCGGCCACGGCGACGCGAGCGGAGACAACAGCGGCGCGAGACAGGGCGCGGCCCGGAGGGCGCCCCGGCGCCGCACGCTGTTGGCCAGCAGCGCCGGCGTGTGCGGCACGCGTAACGGCTCCGCCCCGTCACAGCCGCCCGGCTCGCGGCGCCCCGACAGCACTCCGCCACCAGCGACAACTCCCTGGGAGACCCCCAAGGGGGGAGGCGGCACGGGCCCGAGGGCGGCGGGCCATGGAGGCGGCGGTGCCGGCGCGCTACGGGCGCTGGGGCGAGCGGCTCGCGCCGGCGCCGCCGCCGCGGGCGCCGCGCGAGCGCTCGTCGGCCACCCGGCGCAGCGACGCGTTCAGCGCCTCGCGCACCGGGAGCGCGGGGGCGGGCCCCTCCACCCCGTCGACCAGGCTCTGCGCGATGTCCCTGAGCTTGATGTTCGTGTGCTGGGACACCTCGACGAGCACCTGCCACGCCTCCTCGGGCGAGCACCTGCCCGCCGCCATCACCAGGCCGCGTGCCATGTCGATCACCGGGTGGGACTCCAGCGCGTGCCGCAGCCCGTCGACCTCGCGGCGCAGCTCCTCCGCGTCCAACGCCGCCTCGACAGCGCGGAACTGGGCCTCGTCCGAGGCCTCCCACTCATCGCTGCGCTGCTCATTCATTCGTGTCCCCACAGGCCGGCGTTCCCGTGCGATACAAGAGTGCATCCGTGGCGCGCGGACGGCCAGCCAAGCGCACGTGATCGTCTGCGGCTGCCCGAAATCGCAGCTCAGCGGGCAGACGGTCGGCCTGCGCCGCTCCGTCACCGATTCTCCTCGTTTTCTTTTCCGCGACAGGACACATACATGCCGTGACCGAGGGCAGATGATGGCCTGCCGGTGCCGGGCCTGGGAAGCGTCGTCGCTTCCTCCCCCCACGGATGGGCTCGCTCCGGAGCACTGTGAAGGCCCCGGCTCCCCCCACGCCGGGGCCTTCAATCAGCCACCCGCACCCCCAGCTGCGCCGCGAACGCCGGAGCGAGGTCCAGCAGCTGCGCCGTGCTGATCACCGCCCCCGCCAGGCTGTCGAGCCCCCTGGCGACGTCCAGCTCGGCCACGGCCCGCAGGTCCACGTCCTTCAGCCGCACGCCCGAGAGGTCCACCCGCCGCAGCGTGCACTCCCGGAACTCGACGCGCGTCAGCTCGGCGCCCCCGAAGTCCGCCTCGACCAGCACGCAGCCGTCGAGGACGACGTCCTTGAGCCTGGCCTGCCGCAGGTTCAGGTAGTCGATCTTGCCGCCCTTGATCACCACCCGCTCAAGACTCGCCCCG
Organism: Streptomyces sp. NRRL F-5126; assembly: GCF_000721265.1. GTDB lineage: Bacteria > Actinomycetota > Actinomycetes > Streptomycetales > Streptomycetaceae > Streptomyces. The sequence goes on from NZ_JOFZ01000009.1 coordinate 84,507, forward strand.
TGGCACTGCGTACCTCCCAGGCGCGCGTCCACCACCTCCACGTCGCGCAGCACCGACCCCGCCAGGTCGGTGCCCACGCCCCGCACGCGGGTGAGGACCGAGTCGATGAACCGCGCACGCCCAAGACCCGCCTCGTCCAGGGCGCAGTCCGTCAGCGCGCAGTCCATGAACCGGGCGCCCCGCCCCCGCTGCCCGGCCAGGTCGGCGCCGAGGAACTCCAGGCCGTCGTAGTCACCGTCCGGCTCAAGCCCGCCGTCGTACGGAGTCAGCGGCGGCAACCTGACCTCCGGGCGCCGCGCGGCCGCGACGACCGCCTCCCCGCGCCCGCCGCCCCCTCGACCGCCGCCCCCGCGCCCGCCGTCCGGGCTCCTGCCGTCCGGCCCGCCCGTCGCCGCGTTCCCCGCGCCCCTCGTTGACCTCACCATGCGGCCCATCCTGGCCCACGCCACTGACAGCGCCGATCTCCCCGGGCATTTCCCCAGGCATCTCTCCGCACGCGCGAAACCACCCAATCGTGATGTTCTGTACCTACGGAACAGACAGGGCAAAATCCTACGAAGAAGGAAGTAGCCCCGATGAGCCATCGAAGCCCGAGGGACGGCGCGTCGGCATCCGGCACCGTGCCCGCTTCCCAGTCGCCCGCCCGGTCGGCTTCCGGAAGCCGGAGGAAGACCGCGACGGGGCCGCGGGACGACCACCGCTGGTGGGCGCTCGCCGTCATCGCGACGGCCCAGTTGATGGTCGTGCTCGACGCGACGATCGTGAACATCGCCCTGCCGTCCGCCCAGCGCGACCTGGGCCTCACCAACGGCAACCGCCAGTGGGTGATCACCGCGTACACGCTCGCGTTCGGCGGGCTGCTGCTCCTCGGCGGCCGGGTGGCCGACCTCGTCGGGCGCAAACGCACCTTCGTCGTCGGCCTGATCGGGTTCGCGGTCGCGTCCGCGATCGGCGGCGCCGCCCAGGGGCCCACGATGCTCTTCGGCGCCCGCGCCCTCCAGGGGATCTTCGCGGCCTTGCTCGCGCCCTCCGCCCTGTCCCTCCTGACGACCACGTTCAGCGAGGGCAACGAGCGTGCCAAGGCGTTCGGCGTCTTCAGCGCCATCGCGGGCGGCGGCAACGCGATCGGGCTACTGCTCGGCGGAGTCCTGACGGAGTACCTGAGCTGGCGCTGGTGCCTCTACGTGAACGTGCCGATCGCGGTCGTCGCCGTCGTCGGCGCTCTCCTGCTGCTGCACGACCGCGAGGGCGCGGGGCACGCGCACCTCGACGTGCCGGGCGTGATCCTCGGCTGCGGCGGCCTCGTCGCGCTCGTCTACGGCCTGAGCGAGGCGCAGTCCGACGGCTGGACGTCCTCGCTCGTGCTCGCCCTGCTGTGCGGGGGCGTGGCGCTGCTGTGCGCGTTCACCTGGTGGCAGACCCGGTCGAGCGGCCCGCTGCTGCCACTGCACATCGTCCGTGACCGGGACCGGGGCGGCTCGATGGTCACGATCTGCCTGACGACGATCGCCCTGTTCGGCGTGTTCCTGTTCATGACGTACTTCCTGCAGACCATCCTCGGCTACTCGCCGCTCAAGACGGGCCTCGCGTTCCTGCCCATGTCCGCCGCGATCATCGTCGGCTCCACGCAGATCTCCGCCCGCCTGCTGCCCCACCTGCCGCCCCGGGTGCTGCTCGGGCCCGGGCTGCTGCTCGGCGCCGGCGGCCTGTACTACCTGTCGTTCATCGACACGCACTCGACGTACGCGCAGCACATCCTGCCCGGCACGCTGCTCCTCGGCTTCGGCCTCGGGCTCGTCTTCGTGCCGGCCATCTCCACCGGCACGTCGGGCGTGGCGCCGAAGGACGCGGGCGTCACGTCCGCCACCGTCAACACGGCGCAGCAGGTCGGCGGCTCCATCGGCACCGCCCTGCTCAACACGATCGCGACGACGGCCACGAGCAGCTACCTGGCCGTCCATCTCGCGGAGGCCGCGCGCAAGGGGCCCGTCACGGGCGCCGAGAAGGCCGGCATCGTCGCCACGGGCACGGTGCACGGCTTCACGCGGGCGCTGGACTGGGCGGCGCTGATCATGCTGGCCGCGGCGGTCATCGCCCTGACGCTGGTGACGGCGCGCTCGCCGCGCAGCCAGGAGGCGCAGCGGGCAGCGGCGGCGGGAGGAGCGGGCTCCGGTTCTGGCTCCGGTTCCGGTTCGGGTTCCGGCTCCGGCGCCGGGGAACGCTGACGCCGCGCGTACGTACGCGGGGACGCCCCCGTCAGCGGCTGCCGTCCTTCGGCGCGCCGAGGTTCGTGAGGGCCTCGTCCGTGAGGCGGTAGACCGTCCACTCGTCCTGCGGGCGGGCGCCGAGCGAGCGGTAGAAGGCGATCGACGGCTCGTTCCAGTTGAGGACGGACCACTCGAGGCGCTCGTACCCGCGCTCCACGCAGATCCTGGCCAACTCCGTGAGCAGCGCCTTCCCGTGACCGCCGCCCCTGCGGTCGGGGCGCACGTACAGGTCCTCCAGGTAGATGCCGTGGACGCCGCGCCACGTGGAGAAGTTCAGGAACCACAGGGCGAAGCCCAGCGGGCTCCCGTCCTCGTCGTCGACCGCCATGTGCGCGAAGGCGGCGGGACGTTCGCCGAACAGCGCCTCCCGCAACTGGTCCACGGTGGCGCGCGCCTCGGGGAGCGCCTTCTCGTACTCGGCGAGCTCGCGTACCATCGCGTGGATCTCGGGGACGTCGTCCGGTGTTGCGCTACGAATCATGGCCCCAGCCTGTCACGGCCGTGCGCGGCGCCGTCCACCCCTGTCACGCCTGTTTCAGCGCGCCAGCAGCGTCCGCCCCACGAACGTCTCCCCGTCGCCGAGCGCCTCGCCGTCGTGCCGGGCCCACAGGCCGTCCTGGAGCACACGGGCGAGCGTCCAGGCGCGGGCGCGCGGGCGATCGAGGCCGAGCATCTCCGTCAGCAGGTCGAAGCGCCACAGCACATCGCCAGGGTCGAACCGGTTGCGCAGCGCCGGGTACAGCTCGAAGCCGGGGTCGCCCGCGAGCGGCTTCGGGTCGATGGCCAGCCAGCCGCCGGCGCGCCTGCGCGAGCCCAGCACGTTCTGGAAGTGCAGGTCCCAGTGGAGCAGCCGGTCGCCCGGCTCCGCCGCGACCTCGCGCACGACCGCGGCGCACTCGCGCAACAGGCCGCTGCCCGGCGCGTCGGCGGGGACGCCGGCCGCCTCCGCCAGCATGCGGGCCGTCACGCCGCCGAGCGTCCGCAGCCCGGCGGGGGCGGGTACGGACGTCAGCCGGGCCAGCAGCCGCCCGATCTCCGCGACCGCCTCCCGCGCGGGCAGCGCGTCCAGGTCGCGCGACGGGTCGGCGGCCTCGACGAGGAGCGCGCCCGTCGCCCCGTCGGCGCCGTGGTCCAGCAGCCGCACGGCGGCCCCGCCGTTCCAGGCGCGCAGCGCGACCGCCTCGCCCGCGGACTCGTCGGTGATCAGCTGGAGCTTGAGTGCGGCCCGGGCGCCGTCCGCCTCGCGGACGACGGGCAGCACCAGCGCGGTCATCCCGTGCAGCGCCGGGCCCGTGCGCCGCAGGCCCCAGCGGGCGAGGAACCCGGCCGCCGTCCGGGGCAGCGCGGCGACGAACGCGCGCCCGTCCTCGCCCTCGAACCGTGCCTGTGACGCGGCCAGTTCCGCCGGCACTTCGATCATCCGTCGAGCGTACCCACCGGGCCGTCTATGGACAGGCCGGTCCGGCCAGGTGTACGAATCAGCCGCATGAGCAGCCGCCGCGACGCCGTCATGAACACCCCTTCGAGCAGCCCGTTCACGGTGAACGGCGGCATCTCGTTCTGGTACGCGCAGGACGGCATGCCCGTCCCCCGCGAGCCCCTCTCCGGCGGCGCCTCGGCCGACGTGTGCGTCGTCGGCGGCGGTTTCACCGGCCTGTGGACGGCGTACTACCTGAAGAAGGCCGCGCCGTACCTCGACATCGCCGTGCTGGAGGCGAAGTTCTGCGGCTACGGGGCCTCGGGCCGCAACGGCGGCTGGCTCTACAACGGCATCGCGGGACGCGACAGCTACGCCGGGCTCCACGGCCGCGACGCCGCCGTGCGCCTGCAGAAGGCGATGAACGCGACGGTCGACGAGGTCGTCACGGTGGCCGCCGCCGAGCGGATCGAGGCCGACGTACACAAGGGCGGTGTGCTGGAAGTCGCCTACACGCCCGCCCAGTTGACGCGCCTGCGTGAGTTCCACGAGGCGGAGCTCGCGTACGGCGAGACGGATCGGGTGCTGCGCGGCGCGCGCGAGACGGCTGAGCGCATCCATGTGGCGGGCGCGGTCGGCTCGACGTGGACGCCGCACGGCGCGCGGCTGCACCCGGCCAAGCTGGTGAAGGGCCTCGCGTCGGTGGTCGAGTCGCTGGGCGTGCGGGTGTACGAGTCGACGCCGGTGACGGAGATCAGGCCCAAGCACGCGGTCACGCCGTACGGCACCGTCCGCGCACCGTACGTCCTGCGCTGCACCGAGGGGTTCACGGCGGGCCTCAAGGGCGACCGGCGCACCTGGCTGCCGATGAACTCCTCGATGATCGCGACGGAGCCGCTGCCCGACGCCGTGTGGAAGTCCATCGGCTGGGAGGGCCGCGAGACGCTCGGCGACATGGCCCACGCCTACGTGTACGCGCAGCGCACGGCCGACGGCCGGATCGCGCTCGGCGGCCGCGGCGTGCCGTACCGGTTCGGCTCCAGGACCGACAACGACGGCCGTACGCAGGCGTCGACGATCGCCGATCTGCGGGAGATCCTCGTGCGGTTCTTCCCGGCGGCGGCGGGCGTACGGATCGCGCACGCGTGGTCGGGTGTTCTCGGCGTGCCGCGCGACTGGTGCGCGACGGTCACGCTCGACCGCTCGACAGGGCTCGGCTGGGCGGGCGGCTACGTCGGCTCGGGCGTGGCGACGGCGAACCTGGCGGGGCGCACCCTGCGCGACCTGGTACGGCAGGACGCGGGCCAGGCGGGGCAGACCGAGTTGACGTCCCTGCCGTGGGTGAACCACAAGGTGCGCAAGTGGGAGCCGGAGCCGCTGCGCTGGCTCGGCGTCCAGGGCATGTACGCGGCGTACCGCGAGGCGGACCGCAGGGAGGCGCGCGGCCACTCGGCCGCGACGCACCCCATCGCCCGCGCGGCGAACCGCGTGACGGGCCACTGACCGCCACCGCCGCGCGCGTTCCGGGCGCGCCCGCCCGAAAAGCCGCCGTCGCCGACCGGGCGCGGGCTCGCGGGGCCGCGCATGTCTGTCCGGGCCGGAGTCGGTGCCGTAGTGCCGGCACGCATCGGCCGCGTCCCGCGCCCGGCGGTGCGGCCCGCCCTCGCTGCCCGCGACCGGTCCCCCGCCCGTTCGGGACAGCCCCGGCAGCCAGGACCCGGCGGACCGCTCGCCGACCGCGATCACCGGCCGGGGCAGCCGGCATCCGCCGCGTGCCACCCCCGACGACATGACATCGCCCGGGCGGGCGGGACCGGTCCCTGGCGTTGGCCGGCAGCCGCGCCGGGCAGCCGTGATGGGCCGCGCGTGCCCCGCGACGCACGCCGCACGTCCGCGCGGCGCAAGCGGCCGCAGGCCACCTGAAGACGCCGGCGTTCCCGCGCCGAGGGCCGCTCAGACGACCAGGACCCGGCGCCCGCGCGTGTGCCCCGCACGGCTGTCGGCGTGCGCGGACGCGGCCTCGGCCAGCGGGTACGCCTTGTCGACCGGGATGTGCAGCTTCCGCCGTGCGATGAGCCCGGCGGCCTCGGCGAGCGCGTCCTCCATGCTCCCGGCCACGCCCGAGAACCGGGCGCCGAAGTCCGGCGCGGCCAGGTCGGCGATGGAGACCACCTTCCGCGGGTCCCCGGTCAGTTCGACGAGTTCGCGGATCACGCCCGAGCCCGCCAGGTCGAGGGCCGCGTCGACACTGCCGAGCTGCCGCACGCGCCCGGCCCACCCCTCGCCGTACGTCGTGGCGGCGGCGCCCAGGCCGCGCAGATAGTCCTGATTCGCCGCGCCGGCCGTGCCGATCACCGCGATGCCGCGGTCGCGTGCGATCTGCAGCACCGCAGAGCCGACGCCGCCGGACGCCCCGCTGACCAGCAGCGTCTGCCCGGGCATCACCCCGACCTCACGGAGGACGCGCAGCGCGGTCTCCACCACGGAGGGATATCCGGCCGCCTCTTCGAACGTCAGCCCCTCGGGCATACGGACCCACGCCCACAGCACGGCGAACTCGGCGTACGTGCTCGACCCCTCGCCGAACACGTGAGCGCCGACCTCGACGCCCGTCACACCCTCGCCGACCTCGTCCACCACCCCGGCGGCGTCAATACCGACCCCGGAGGGCAACACGGTCGGATGGGCCCCGAGTACCTGGCCCTCGCGGATCCTCCAGTCGACGGGGTTCACACCGGCCGCCCGCACGGCGACGCGTATCCGGCCGGGGCCCGCGTGGGGCTCCTCGGCGTCCAGCAGTCGCAGCACCTCAGGGCCGCCGAACTCGGCAAAGCTCACTTTCCTCATGCCGCCGAACGTAACACTAACGGTTAGCTTTTCAAAACAGTTACTTCTTTGCATTTGATAGTGTCAGTCCATGACCGTGACCGAGCAGCCAGGGCGCCGCGAGCGCAAGAAGGCCGCGACCCGCAAGAAGATCGCCGACACCGCCCTGCGGCTCTTCCTGGCACGCGGTTACGACGAGGTGGGCATCCGCGACGTGGCCGCCGAGGCCGACGTCGCCGTCACCACGCTCTTCTCCCACTTCGCCTCGAAGGAGGCCCTGGTCTTCGAGCAGGACCAGGACTTCGAGCAGCGCCTCACGCAGGCGGTCAGCGGCCGGGCACCCGACGAGCCGCTGATCCCCGCGCTGCGCCGCGAGGTCCACGCCCTGGTGCGCCACTGCACGGCGGACGGCGCCGCTCCGATCTGGCGCATGATCGACGGATCGGCCGCCCTGCGCGAGTACGAGGAGTCGATGCGGCTGCGGCACGCGGAGTCGCTGGCGGCGACGATCGCCGCCGATCCCCGCCAATCACGGACCGCGCTGGCCTGCCGGACGATCGCGAGGTTCTCGATGGACGCCTATGCGCTGGCCCGCGCGTCGGACGAGCCGGAGGCCGCCGTGGACGAGGTCTTCCGCATGATCGAGGCGGCCTGGGACGCCGCCGCCTGACGCTCAGCCCTGTGCAGTGAGGATGTGCGGGTCGCTGGTGGACGCTTCGCCCGTCTCGACGTGGCCGGCGAAGCGGCGGACGTACGCCGTGTCGGCGTCGTTCGTCACGGTGACGTCGTACCAGCGGTTCCCGGCGGCCACGCCCCAGTCGGGCACGACGCGCGACGCGCCCGGCCGGACGGTGTACGTGTAGTGGTCATTCGGCGCATAGGAGTCGGTTGCCGTGAACGTGACCGCCGCGCTCGTGGGGTTGGTGAACGTCAGGGTGACGTGCCCGCTGGAACGGTCGTTGCGGGCGGTGACCTCGGGCCCGAGCCCCGCGATGGTGCCGGCCGTCTCGCGCAGCCAGCCGCCGGGCCCGAACACCGAGTACTGGTACTCGGAGGCTCCGCCGCTCGGCAGCGCCCAGCTGTCGCTGACCGACTTGCCCGCCTCGACGGTGTACGGCCACGGGCTGTCGGTGCGGATGGTCGACGTGACGTGGAAACCGGCCCCCACGGACCCCAGGTTGGTGAACGTGAAGTGCAGGCGGCCGCCCTCGGCTTGGCTGTCGGCGGCCAGGTCGTACGGCAGCGGCCGCGCCTTGCGCAGACCGGGCTCCTGCCGCGGCAGCGCCCCGTCGGCCGGCGGCACGGGGTGGTAGTCGGGCGGCGTGCTGTGGTCGGCGGGCGGCTGGTAGCCGCTGGTGCCCGGCAGGCCGGGGACCTTGCCGCTCGCCCCCGTGAAGTCGAACGCGGAGGTGAGGTCGCCGCACACGGCGCGGCGCCACGCGGAGACGTTCGGGTTGTGCACCCCGAACCGCTTCTCGATGAACTGCACGATCGAGGTGTGGTCGAACGTCTGCGAGCACACCCAGCCTCCGGTGCTCCAGGGAGAGATGGCCAGCATCGGCACCCGCGGCCCGAGCCCGTAGGGCAGGCCCGTCTCGTACGAGGAGGAGGCACCGCCCGTGTAGATCTCGCCCGCTGTGCTCACGGTGGAAAGGCCCCAGGAGGAGTCGACCGGCGGGTACGGCGGCACGGCGTGGTCGAAGAAGCCGTCGTTCTCGTCGTAGGTGAGCAGCAGGACCGTTTTGCTCCACACATCGGGGTCGGACGTGAGCGCGTCCAGGACCTGGGAGACGTACCAGGCACCGTAGTTGGCCGGCCAGCTCGGGTGCTCGCAGTACGCCTCGGGCGCGGCGATCCAGGAGACCTGCGGCAGCCTGCCGCCCTTCACGTCCGCCCGCAGGCCGTCGAACAGCCCGCCGCCGCCGTCGATATGAGTGCCCGTGCGCGCCTTGTCGTACAGCGGGCTGCCTGGTGCGGCGTTCTGGTACTGGGTGAAGTACAGCAGCGAGTTGTCTCCGTAGTTGCCGATGTACGGGTTCGACGAGGTCCAGCCCCAGCCACCGGCCTTGTCCAGGCCGGTACCGGTGTCCTGGTAGATCTTCCAGGAGACACCGGCCTGTTCGAGCATCTCCGGGAACGTCCGCCAGCCGTACCCGGCCTCCTCGTTGCCGATCACGGGCCCGCCGCCCGACCCGTCGTTGCCCACCCAGCCCGTGTACATGTAGTAGCGGTTGGGGTCCGTGGAGGACAGCAGCGAGCAGTGGTAGGCGTCGCAGACGGTGAAGGCGTCGGCCAGCGCGTAGTGGAACGGGATGTCCTTGCGGCTCAGGTGCGCCATGGTGGTGGACGTCTTCGCCGGGATCCAGCTGTCCCAGTTGCCCTGGTTGAACGCGTTGTGCGTGCCGTTCCAGTCGTGGTTGAGGTCCTCGATGAACGTCAGCCCGAGGTTGGCCTCGTCCGGGCGGAACGGCAGGGTGACCTTGCCGGCGCCGTCCGCCTGGTACCAGACGGGCTTCCCGTTCGGCAGCGGCACCGGGCGCGGGTCGCCGAAGCCGCGCACGCCGTTCAGCGTGCCGAAGTAGTGGTCGAACGACCGGTTCTCCTGCATCAGCACGACGACGTGCTCCACGTCCTGCACGGTCCCGCTGCGGACGGCGGCCGGGATGGCCGCGGCGCGTGCGATGGCGGCGGGCAGCGCGGAGGTCGCGGCCGTGGCCGCGGCGAGCTGGAGGAAGCGCCGGCGGTTGACGTGCGACATCGTTGTCTCCTGGGGCGGGGAGCCGACTGGCGGTTGCCATCTGTCGGTACGAGCGGCAGCGGGGAGATCGTTGCGCCCCTGACCGGGCCCCGTCAATACCACCACTCGGCGAGGGCCGGAGCGGCCTTGGAGATTCAGGCGCGCGGCAGCACGCCGAGGAGCGACGAGGTGAACGAGACCCGCAGGGCCTCGCGCAGGTCCAGGTCGACCACGCAGAGGGCGGGCTCGTCGGCGTAGGCGGCGAGGACGCTCGGCGGCGGCGGGACGTACGCCGACAGCGCGCCGGCCGCGACCAGGCTCATCATGCAGAACGTCTGTGCTTCGTCGCCGAGTTCGGGCAGGTGGCGGCGCATGAGCCCGGCCATCTCCGTGAGCCGCGCGAGGGAGGACCGCTTGTGCCGCTTGACCACCTCGACCGAGACGTTGTGCTCCAGGACGCCGCCCTGCGCGCCGAAGAGGTCGCACAGCACCACCCGGCTTGCCAGCGACCTGCTGAGCACCTCGGCCAGCCGCCCCGCCCGCACCTCCGGCGCCGCGTGCGCCTCGATGCCGGCGGCCAGCTCGTCCGCCAGCTCGTCGAGCCAGCCGCCCAGGAAGACGTCGAGCAGTTCGAGCAGCACGGCCTCGCGCGACTCGAAATACCGCAGGACGTTCGACTTGGCCAGGCCCACGCGCCGGCTGAGCTCGTTGAGGCTCACGTCGGCCACGGGCATCTCGTCGAGCATCGCCGCCGCCGTGTCCAGGATCGCCCGGCGGCGTATCTCCCGCTGCTCCTCGCTTCGCGCCCGCTGGAATGTCACACCCTCACCCTAACTTAAAGACCGCCGGTCTTTTGACATCAGACCAACGGTCTCTTACGCTGGTCCATAACAGACCGATGGTTCTTTAGGAGTGCGCGATGAGCGGCAACTGGACCGAGCAGGACATCCCCGACCAGCACGGCCGGGTGGCGATCGTGACCGGCGCCAACACCGGTCTCGGCTTCGAGACCGCCCGGATGCTCGCCGCGCGCGGGGCGGCGGTGGTGCTGGCCGTCCGCGACACCGAGAAGGGCAAGCGGGCGGCCGCCCGCATCACCGGTGACGCCGCCACCCAGGGCGACGTCACCGTCCAGGCCCTCGACCTGACGTCCCTGGACTCGGTAAGGACCGCGGCGGCCGACCTGCGCGCCACCCACCCGCGCATCGACCTGCTGATCAACAACGCCGGCGTGATGTACACCCCGAAGCAGACCACCGCCGACGGCTTCGAGCTGCAGTTCGGCACCAACCACCTCGGCCACTTCGCCCTCACGGGCCTGCTGCTCGACAGGCTCCTGCCCGTCCCCGGCTCCCGCGTCGTCACGGTCAGCAGCGTCGGCCACCGCATCAGGGCCGCCATCCACTTCGACGACCTGCAGTGGGAGCGCTCGTACAGCCGCATCGGCGCCTACGGCCAGTCCAAGCTCGCCAACCTTCTCTTCACGTACGAACTGCAGCGCAGGATCGCCCCGCACGGCACGACGGTCGCGCTGGCCGCCCACCCCGGCGCGTCCAACACCGAACTCACCCGCAACACACCGGCCGCGCTCCGTGTGCCCGTCACCTGGCTCGCCCCGCTGTTGACCCAGAACGCCGGAATGGGTGCGCTGCCCACCCTGCGCGCCGCGACCGATCACGCGGCCGAGGGCGGGCAGTACTACGGGCCCGGCGGCCCGGGTGAGTTCCGGGGCCACCCGAAGCTGGTCAGGTCCAGCCCCGACTCGCACGACCGGGCCACGCAGCAGCGCCTGTGGACGGTCTCCGAGGAGCTCACCGGGGTGACGTTCCCCGTGCGCTGAATGCGCGGTCAAGGGGCACCGCGATCATGGTTGTTCGCGAAATCAACGCACGGCACGCACGGCACGCACGGCACGCCGGGGTATCGCCTTGCTCGCCGTCTCGATGACATCCGCGAGGGCGGCCGGCTGGGAGAGGAACGGCGAGTGCGAGGTGTCGAGCTCGACCACGGTCGTGGGCCGGGCCGACAGCGCGTCGATCTCCTTGACGACGAGGCGCTGCAGTGCCGGCCGGACCGCGTTGTCCCTGGCGCAGAAGATGTAGCTGTGCGGGATCGAACCGTACCGTTCGGCGGTCACGGTGAGCGGTTCGCCGGCGATTCCCGCCGGGGCGTCCGTCGTCAGGAGCGAGATCGCCGCCTCGGCGGTCTCCTCGTCGATGCAGTCGTTGTAGAACGCCTCGCGGATGGCGCGGCGCCGGTCGTGGTCACCCGTGTCGTAGCGCAGCGCGCCGACCGATGCGGGGTCCGCCGCGAGCCCGGCGGCCACTCGTTCGCCCTCGTTCTCCGGCAGCATGGTGTAGTGCGCCGCCGGCCTGCCGTTGACCGGGGCGAACGCCGAGACGTACATGAGTTCGGCGAACAGTTCGGGCGCCTGTTCCGCGGCGGCGGTCGCCACGACACCGCCCATGCTGTGTGCCACGACCAGGCACGGCAGGCCGCCACCGATCCGGCGGATCTGCTCGACCAGGCTCGCGGCGGCGGAGGACGCCGTGATCCCGACCGTCGGCGAGGGCTCCGCGGCGAACGCCCCGGAGTCGAACGGACGCCTCCAACGGGACCGGGGCGAGCGGCTCTTCAGCCCGTGGCCGTCGAGGTCCACGGCCACCGAGGCGACGCCATGGGCGGCCAGTTGCTCACCGACCAGGCTCCAGCACCAGCTGCCGTGCCAGAATCCGTGGACAAGGACGACGGGGGTCGTGGCTCTCATGCTTTCCTCTCTCATGCACCCGCGGGGCCCGGCATCCGGCGACGGATCGGGACCGGGCAGCGACGGCCTCGAACGGGGCGCCTGCGTCTCACCAGGACGGTAGGGCGCCGCGCCGGACGGCGGAACAGCTCAGCCACGTAGTGACAGCCGGTGGATGAGGCGGGCGGCGCTCACGCCCCACCGACCGGTCCGTTCCGCGGCGTCCGGGCTCCGTGCGACGATGCACGGCATGAGGCACCCTCTCGACCCGGCCCGTGACCAGCTCGGCGGTCGGGACCCGGGCTGGAGGTCCGCCCCCGGTACCCAGGTGGCGGACCGGGTCGAGCTGGGGCAGTTCCTGCGTCGTCGCCGCGAGGGGTTGCGCCCCGAGGACCTCGGTCTCGACCCGGGCTCCCGGCGCCGCACTCCCGGGCTGCGGCGCGGCGAGGTGGCGGCGATGGCCAGCATGTCGGAGGCCTACTACGAGAGTCTGGAGCAGGCGCGTGGCCCTCAGCCGTCGGTCTCGATGCTCGCGAGCCTCGCGACCGCCCTGCGGATGACCCCCGACGAGCGGCGTCATCTGTACCTGCTGGCGGGTCAGGCGGCACCGACGTCCGCCGAGCCCCCCGGGCACGTCGACCCGGGACTGTCGTACACGCTGGACGCGGTGGCGGCCACGACACCGGCGTTCATCTCCGACGACCTGTCCAACGTCGTGGCGCAGAATCCGTTGAACGTCGCGCTGTTCGGCTCGTTCGCCGGGCGGCCCGGCCGCGAGCCGAACCTCACCTGGCACTGGTTCACGTCGCCGACCTGGCGCTCCGTCCTGCGCTCGGCGTCACCGCAGGAGGAGGAGGCGACCGGCCTGTCGTACGTGGCCGACCTCCGGGCCGTCGTCGCCCAGCGCGGACACGATCCGGCGGCCGCGGCCCTCGTCGGCGACCTGCGGGGAGCCAGCGCGGAATTCGCCGCGATGTGGGACCGGCACCAGGTGTCGACGCTGCACTGCTCGACGAAGACCGTGCTGGACCAGCGTGTCGGTCGCCTCGATCTGGACTGCGTCGTTCTCGCCAGCCCGCTGTCCCGGCAACGACTGCTCCTCCTCCAGCCCGTGCCCGGCACCCCGACCGCCGAGCGTCTGGGCCGTCTGGGGCAACTGACGGGGCAGCCCCGGTACAACTGACCGGCGAGCGCCGGCGAGTGGGAAGCACCTGACGGGCATCGCCGCGAAGGGCGCGGTCAAGTCCGCCGAGGCCCGTGCGGCCGACGGCGCGTGCCAGACGCCGCCGGACCCGCCGCCGGGCAAGCGACCCCTGTCAGCTGCGGGCCGCCCCGTTCCTCGGAGTCCCGTACGCGGATCGTGGTGTCGTCGGCGGTGATCTCGACGCAGAGAAAGCCCGGGAATCGCCAGTGAGCTCTAGTCGTGCAGCTCAGACCGTAACGGTCCCCCGCCGCGCGAACGCGGTCACTGGCCGGGCTCGCGCGTGACGGGTCGCACGGCCCGTGGCAGCGGTGCCTGCAGTTCCGTCACCCAGTCGTCGCGGTTGTCCGGGCGCTCCGGATCGATCCCGCGCCGGTACCTGGTCCGCCGGTGGCCGTTGACACCGATCCGGCGGGCCAGGGCCCGGGCGATGGGGAGCACTGCGTGCGAAGGCCCGGCCCCGGATTCCTTACTGGTCTCGCTCGGATCCATCTGCCCCGGCGGCAGCGCCGGTTGCCGTGTCGATGGCCATGAGCGGAAGCTGCCTGCCGGGAATCGACCCGGAGGGGCACACTCCGATTCGCACGGCCCCCATCGCCAGGTAGAACGGCTCGGCGTTCGGATCGGCCCCGAACTCCAGCCGCCGAATCCCCAGCGTCGCAGCGACAGCGAGTGCATGACGAAACAGCAGTCCTCCGACGCCCCGGCCGATGAACGGCGGATCCACGAACAGCATGCCCAGTTCCCCGCCCGGCGGGTCGCCATCGACGGTGACGAACCCGGCGATCCGCCCCCGCACCTCCGCCACCGCGGTGCGCCGCCGCACGATCTCGGCGGGCCGGAGCCTCAGCTCCTCACGGCATCGCTCCAGGAAGTCGCTGTCGTACCCCCAGTGCCCCTTCGAGCGCAGAGCCAGCTCGCTCAGCAGTGGCGCCTCTTCCGGACGGGCCGCCCTGATCGGCATCGAACCACTCTCCTGTGCGTGTGCAACACCTGCCGTGGGGGATCGTCCCCCGCCGGGCCGAAGCTGTCCACGGAGTTACGGCGCGGCACTCACCACGTTGCGCTCCGGGGGCGCGGCGATCACGGCGACTCCGCCGGGCTCGCGCCTGACGGATCAGTCCCGGGCGAGCGGTGCCTGCAGTTCCGTCACCCAGTCGTCGCGGTTTTCCGGGCACTCCAGGTTGATCTCCCGGGCGTACCCCATCGACCGGTGGCCGTTGGCGTCGACCCAGCGGGCCAGGGCCTGGGCGGTGGGGAGCACCGCGTCCATGGAGCCGCGGTGCACGATGGTCGCCGCCCGGTCGACGGACGGCAGGTCGAGGATCCGCGGGGTGCCGTCCTGGAGCGGGGCGGAGACCTGGACGGCGGCGTGGACGGTGATCCTGCCGCCGCCCTCCGGGGCGTCCTCGTAGTACGCGACACCGGGGCCCGTTGCGGCGATGCCCGCCGCGTCCAGGCACCGGAACAGCTCGTCGTAGAGCGGCCCGATGACCGGGCCGATGTCCTCGGGCGCGTAACTCGCGGCGGTGCCGGTCAACTCCGCCACCCGGACGGACGGGACGCTCTTGATGATGACGTCGTTCGTGGGCATGTGCCCCTCGCTCTCGATCGCTCGGAGCCTCGCCTCGACCTGGACCAGCCGCGCCTCCGCGGCAGCCATGGCCGCCTCCAGTTCGGCCCGCCGCAGCCGCAGCATGCCGCGCAGCTCCCCGGTACTCACCGTCTCGTCCACGATGTCCCGGACCTGCTGGAGGGTGAATCCGAGGTCCTTGAGCGCGATGATCCGATTGAGGCGGGCGAGCTGCGCGGCGGTGTAGTAGCGGTAGCCGCTGGCGGGGTCGACGTGAGCCGGGCGCAGCAGCCCGGTCGCGTCGTAGTGACGCAGCATGCGGGCCGACACACGGCCGTGCCGGGCGAAGTCTCCGATGGTGAACATGATGGCCCACGCCGCCGGTCAGCCGGCCCCGCTAGGAAGCGTCCTGCTGCGTGATCATCCTGAGCATGGCCTGGGCCGTGTTGTTCTCCGAGTCGAGGCCGAAGGTCTCGTCGCCCTCGAAGGTGACGGGCTCGGCGCTGCGTGCGTGCATGGCCTGCTCGTGCTCGGCGAGCGCGGCTTCGGCGTCGCCGGGGTGGGCGGCGAGGCTCTTGCCGAGTTCCGCGCCGTCGAGCATGGCCAGGTTGGCGCCCTCGCCGTTCGGGGCCGCGAGGTGGGCGGCGTCGCCGATGAGGGTGACCCCCGGCACCCGGCCCCACCGGTGGCCGGCCGGCAGGGCGTGGTGCGGGCGCAGCACGGGGCCGGTGTCGGCGTCCGTGATCAGCGCGGTGAGCTCCGGCGCCCAGCCGTCGAACTCGCGCGCGATGCGCGCGGCCGCGGCGGCGGAGTCGGTGAAGTCGATGGCGGCGAACCAGGCTTCCGGCCTGGCCAGTGCGGCGTAGGTGTGCAGGGTGCCGCCGCTCTCCCGGTGGGTGAAGATCTCCTTGCCGGGCGAGGGCGCGATCATCGACCCGCCGCCCACCAGCTCCGCTGAACGGGTGTGCCGGCTGTCGGCGTCGAACAGGTAGGTCTCGACGAACGATGTGCCGGCGTACTCCGGTACGGCGTCGGAGAGCAGCGGCCGGATCCGCGACCACGCGCCGTCCGCGCCGACCAGCAGGCTCGTGGTGACGGTGCTGCCGTCGGAGAACGCCACCTCGTGGCGGCCCTCGCCGAGGGAGCGTGCACCGCTCGCCTTCTGTCCCCAGCGGACCGTGCCGGCCGGCAGCGAGTCGAGCAGGAGACGCCGCAGCTCCGCTCGCTGCACCTCGGGGCGGCCGCCCGTGCCGTCGTCGGCCATCTCGTGCAGGACGGTCCCGTCCCGCTCGACGAGCCGCATGGTCTGGCGGCCTTCGATGACGATGGAGTGGAACTCGTCCATCAAGTCCGCTGCCTTGAGGGCGAGCTGCCCGTTGTGGTCGTGGATGTCGAGCATCCCGCCCTGCGCGCGTGCCGTCGGCGAGGCTTCGGCCTCGTGGACCGTGACCGGGATTCCGTGGACGTGCAGGACGCGGGCCAGCGTGAGCCCGCCGAGTCCGGCGCCGATGATCGTGACGGGGGTGTGCTGCATGGTGGCTCCTCCGGGTCTGGGCCGCCCAGTCGTCCTGCGGCGGCCGCTACGAGAACGGTGCCGAAAGGCGTCGACAGGCCGCCGACATCGGACCGACAGCGCCCACAGACGGCCGACGCGGCCAGAAGAGCGTGCGGCTCGGCGCCCGGGCCCCGAGGCCGCGCGGACCGTAGGCTGGGGGCGTGTCAGCCTCCCGCCTGCAGCGCGTCGCCGTCCTCGTGCTCGCGGGGGCCAAACCGCTCGACGTGGGGATCCCCGCGCAGGTGTTCACGACCCGGGCGAGCATGCCGTACGAGGTGCGGATGTGCGGCGCCGCGCCCGGGCTCGTGGCCGGCGGGGACGGGCTGTCGTACCACGTCGCCCACGGGCTCGACGCGCTCGCCTGGGCCGATGTCGTCTTCGTGCCCGGCTACCGCTTCCCCGACCGCGACGACCCGCCGCCCGAGGTCGTCGACGCGCTGATCGGCGCCCACCGGCGCGGGGCGCGGCTCGCCGCCATCTCGACGGGCGCCTTCGCGCTCGCCGCGACCGGCCTGCTCGACGGCAGGCGCGCCACCACGCACTGGCACTACACGCGCGCGCTCGCCGCGCGGTATCCGCTCGTCCGCGTCGACGAGAACGTGCTGTTCGTCGACGAGGGCAGCGTGCTGACGTCCGCAGGCGCCGCCTCCGGCATCGACCTGTGCCTGCACCTGCTGCGCCGCGACCTCGGCGTGGCCGCGTCGAACCACGCCGCGCGGCGCCTCGTCGCCGCTCCCTACCGCAGCGGCGGCCAGGCGCAGTACGTGCCGCGCAGCGTGCCCGAGCCGCTCGGCGAGCGGTTCGCCGCCACCCGCCAGTGGGCGCTGCACCGGCTCGGCGAGCACCTCTCCCTCGGCGTGCTGGCCCGGCACGCGGCGGTCTCGCCGCGCACGTTCTCGCGCCGCTTCGCCGAGGACACCGGCTACACGCCCATGCAGTGGGTGATGCGGGCCCGCATCGACGCGGCCCGCGAGCTGCTTGAGCGGTCGCAGCTCAGCGTCGAGCAGATCGCCGTGGATGTCGGCCTCGGCACCGGTGCGAACCTGCGGCTGCACTTCCAGCGCGTCCTCGGCACCTCGCCGAGCGAGTACCGGCGCACGTTCACCAGGGGCGAGTGAGCGCCGGACCGGGAAGCGGTCGGGGCGTGGCGCGATCCTTGCGAACCATGGCGCCCGCGCCTGGGCCGCCGGGCCGGTGGGGAGAGCGAGCCTGGTGGGGACCGCAGGGAAACGGAAAGGACAACGGCCTTGACTCGCATCGCCATCAACGGATTCGGCCGCATCGGGCGCAACGTGCTGCGCGCCCTGCTGGAGCGCGGCAGCGACCGCATCGAGGTCGTCGCCGTCAACGACCTCACCGAGCCCGCCGCCCTCGCGCGCCTGCTCGCCTTCGACACGACGGCGGGCCGGCTCGGCCGCCCCGTCACAGTCGACGGTGACGCGCTCGTCGTCGACGGCCGCCGTATCAAGGTGCTCGCCGAGCGAGAGCCCGCGCGGCTGCCGTGGGCCGAGCTCGGCGTCGACGTCGTGCTGGAGGCGACGGGCCGCTTCGCGTCCGCCTCGGCCGCCCGCGCCCACATCGACGCGGGCGCGCGGAAGGTACTCGTCAGCGCGCCCTCCGACGGCGCCGACGTGACGCTCGCCTTCGGCGTCAACAACGACGCGTACGACCCGGCCGCGCACACGGTCGTCTCGAACGCCTCGTGCACGACCAACGCGCTGGCGCCGCTCGCCCAGGTGCTCGACGAACTCGCGGGCATCGAGCACGGCTTCATGACGACCGTGCACGCCTACACGCAGGAGCAGAACCTCCAGGACGGCCCGCACCGCGACGCCCGCCGCGCACGCGCCGCCGGCGTCAACATCGTGCCGACCACGACGGGCGCCGCGAAGGCCATCGGCCTCGTGCTGCCGAACCTGGACGGCAGGCTGTCCGGCGACTCGATCCGCGTGCCCGTGCCGGTGGGCTCGATCGTCGAGCTCAACACGTTCGTCGCCCGCGACGTGACGCGCGACGATGTGCTGGCCGCGTACCGCAAGGCGGCCGAGGGCCCGCTGGCCGGCGTCCTCGAGTACTCGGAGGACCCGCTCGTGTCGTCCGACATCACCGGCAACCCGGCCTCGTCGATCTTCGACTCGGCGCTGACCCGCGTCGACGGCCGGCACGTCAAGGTGGTCGCCTGGTACGACAACGAGTGGGGCTTCTCGAACCGCGTGATCGACACGCTGGAACTCCTCGCGGCGGGCTGAGCCGCCGGCGGGGTCCGCCCGTCTCGTAGGCAGTGTCGGGTTGAGGCAGTGTCGGGTTGAGGTGGAGTCGGCCCGAGGCGGCGTCAGCACCGGAAAATGCCGGCGTCCAGTGCCGTGGCCGACGGAGCGGCAGCCGGACCGCCGGGCCCTCCGGAGCGCCGGATCCGGCGGATCCGCCGGATCGCCGGCGCATGCAAGCTACTCCACCTCGATCCCGAAGTCCCCCACCAGCGCCTCAAGACCGCCCCGGTAGCCCTTTCCGCCCAGCACGAAGTCCCAGTCGCCGCCATCGCGCCGCCGGAACGAGCCGAGGACCAGGGCCGTCTCGCCCGGGCGCCCGTCCGAGACCGGCAGGCGGTCGAGTTCCGCGCCCGTCGCGTCCCGCAGCAGCACGCCCGCGTCGGTGAACCCCGACAGGTCGGCCTGCGGGTTGGCCACCGGGTCGACGGCGGCGACCAGGACCAGCCGGTCGGCGCCCGGCGGCAGGCGGTCGAAGCCGACGCGTATCGCCGCGCGGTCGCCACCGGCCGGCTCCACCATGGCGACCGAACCGTCGGGCGTGCCGCGGTTGTTGAAGAACACGAAGTGGTCGTCACTCAGCACGCGCCCGCCACGGCACACCAGCGCGCACACGTCGAGCGCGACCTGCCCGGCCCACACCATGCCGAGCGTCGCGGCATCCGGGTCGGACCGCGGTGCGTCCACCAGCGTTGTGCCCGGGCCCGGGCCCGCGTCAGAGCCGGCGTCCGCGCCCGTTCCCGCACGCCCGCCGAGCCGGCCGCGCAGCCCGTACCTGTGCAGCAGTTCCACCAGTTCGGGGCCCGAGACCAGTTGGAGCGGCTTGCCGTTGGCGAACGCCCGCGAGCCGTTGCCGAACCCCGACGTCGTGACGAGGAGCCCCTTGTTCGCGCCCTGGTCCTGCACCGTCCCGTACAGGTCGCGCACCGCGGTGGGCGGCACCGTGTTGCGGTACCGCTTCACCTGCACCACGATCTTGCCGCCGCTGATCGGGTCGGGGTCGAGCGCGTCCACGTCCACACCGCCGTCGCCCGACCTGACCGTCGTCAGCGCCCGCATCCCGCGCGCCCGGAACAGTTCGGCGACGAGCTCCTCGAACTCCAGCGGATCCATCTCGAACAGGTCGGGCTCCTCGCCCGCGCCGTGCGAGACGACGGCGCCCGCGCCCACATCGCCTGGCAACCGCCCGTGCGCCACCGCCGACAGCTGGTCCGGACGGGTGGACAGGCGGCCGTGCAAGCCGTCCACCAGGCAGTCCACCGGGCTCACCAGCTCCAGGTTGAGCGCCTCGAACTCCGCGCGCTCCACCGACGCCGACGCCAGGTACACGCGCGTCCCGCGCCCCGTCGCCGGGTCCGGGCCTTCGGCGAAGCCGTTCAGCGTCACCGCGCGCAGCACGCGGAACTCGTCCGCCGCGAAGATGTCATGCAGCACCAGCAGAACACACTGCGCGAGCGTGTCCCGGTACAGCGCGCGCCGCTGCGTCACGGGGCGCGCCACCTCGCGCTCCTCGTCCGCGCTCGCCACGTACCGCACCGACCTCACCTCGGGCACGGCCTCGTAGGGCGGCAGCTCCCAGTCGAGCACCAACTCCCCCGCGAACCCGTCGAAGGCCGCCGTCACCTGGCGCGGGAACGCGTCGGGCCATGCCGTCGACGCGTACAGCGCGGCCGAGAAGTACTCGACGGCCGTGGCCGCGTCGCCGTCGCGCAGCCCGGCCGCCATCGCGCGCACGCTGTCGTTGTGGCGCTGCGTTCCGGCCCGCACGCCGGCCGCCCAATCGTCGTACGCCCTGCGGTATTCGGCGAGTTGGCGCGTGCGCTGCTCCTGCGCGTACTGGGCGGCGCGCAGGTCGTGCTCGTAGCGCTGCCGAGCCTCGTGGAGCGCGGCCTGCCGCCGCGCCTGCGACCAGCCCCCGCCGGCCGGCCGGTAGCGCGCCGGGTCGGGCAGCGGGACGGGGTGGGCCAGCGCGCCCGGCGCGAACGGTTCGAGCGGGCCCTGCTCGCGCATCAGCGACGCCGTGCTGAACGGCGGGGCGCCGCATCCCTTCACCAG
The DNA here is from genome assembly GCF_000721265.1 of Streptomyces sp. NRRL F-5126. Taxonomy (GTDB): domain Bacteria; phylum Actinomycetota; class Actinomycetes; order Streptomycetales; family Streptomycetaceae; genus Streptomyces. The sequence goes on from NZ_JOFZ01000009.1 coordinate 105,151, forward strand.
CAGCCCCGTCAGCTCTGCGACACGCCCCTCAAGATCGGCGGTGCGGCGCTGCGTCTCCGCCTCGCGCTCCCGCTTGTACTGCGCGCGCAGTTCGCGGTCGGCCCGCGTCGCCGCGTGCTGCCGCCGACGCGCCTCCCGCTGAGCGGCGGCCCGCTCGCGCTGTTGCGCCTCGTACTGCCGCTGCTGCTGGCGCTGTGCCTCCGCCCAGGCCCCCGCCAGCCCGCCGGCACGATGGCTCATCTCCCACACCCTCCCCACACCGCGGCGCGCGCGGTGCGCGCCCCCGCCGTGTTCCCCTCACCCAGCACTCTCCGCGCTGCCCGCGCGTCTCTTGGTCGATTCTCCCGGACGTCGGCCACCTTGAATGCGGGGCCGGCACCGCAGCACCGATGAGTTTCGCGCGCGGGGCGGGTCTTCCCCCTCGACAGCCCTCGACAGCCCTCGACAGCGCACGCAGGACGACCGGCTCATGGAGGAACCATGCCCAGGCTCATCCCGAACCTCTGGTTCGACTCGAACGGCATGGAGGCCGCGGAGTACTACGTCTCGGTCTTCCCGAACTCGCGGATCAACCACGTCTCGCACTACGGCGATGCGGGGCCGCGCCCGGCGGGCACGGTTCTGACCGTCGAGTTCGAGCTGGACGGCCGGCCGTTCACGATCATCAACGGCGGCCCGGAGTTCACGTTCGACGAGGCGGTCTCGTTCCAGATCGACTGCGCCGACCAGCAGGAGGTCGACGGCTACTGGGACCGGCTGGTCGGCGACGGCGGCCAGGAGGGCCCCTGCGGCTGGCTCAAGGACAAGTACGGCCTGTCCTGGCAGGTGGTGCCCGCCGCCATGGCCGCGCTGATGGCCGACCCGGACCCGGCGCGTACCGACCGGGCGATGAAGGCCATGTTCGGCATGAAGAAGCTCGACATCGCGGCCCTGGAGGCAGCGGCGAACGGCACGTGACGGGCGGCATGGCGGGGCGCGACCCGCCATGCCGCCGGGCTCGTCAGGACGCGACGCCGCCGGGTCCTGGCGGCCGCCCGCGGGGTCGTCCGCGCCGTCACGGGGGCGGGGCGGACGACCCCGGCCACGACGGCGGCCCTGGCCGGCGGACGCACGCACGCCCCGATCGGTCGGCCGCGTCGCCCCGTCCGCGGGCCAGGGCCGCAGGCCACCGCAGCCCCGGCCACCGGGACGCAGGCGGCAGGCGGCAGGCGGCAGGCGGCAGCACAGCCGAGCCGCCGAGCCGCCGAGCCGCCGAGCCGCCGAGCCGCCGAGCCGCCGAGCACCAACGGCCCACCGGGCGCCGGGGCGGCGGACCACTGGGCCACGGCCCAACGGGCAACCGGACCCGCTGCCCCGCAGCGCCGCCAGGCACAGGCCACAGGATCGCCGGACAAGCGGGCCGCAGGCCGCCACCGGGCCGCAGAACCGCCAGACGCCGGGGTCGCAGAGGCACCGGGCCCACGGTCGGCCGGGCCGTCAGACCCCGTCGCGTCCGGCGTCCGGCGTCAGAGCGTGACGACGACCTTGCCGTGGACGTGGCGCGCGGCCTGGAGCTCCACCGCGTCCCGGACCCGCTCGATCGGGAACGTCGCGGCGATCGGCACGGTGACGTCGCCCGCGGCGATCGCCCTGGCGATCCGCCCGAGCGAGCCGGGCTCCGCGTCGAAGCCGCCGGTCTCGCGCACGCCGCCGGGAGCGTTGCCGGCCGCCGCGATCGTCGAGATCCGCTCGGGCTTCACGCCGAGCGAGAGCGCGGCCTCGGCCGTCTCCGTGCCGAACAGGTCGGTCGCCGCGCTCACTCCGCCGGGGGCCAGTGCCCGTACCCGTTCGGCCAGCCCGTCGCCGTACGCCACGGGCTCGGCGCCCAGCTGCCGCAGGAACTCGAACGTGGACTCCGACGCGGTCCCGATCACCCTGGCGCCTGCGAGCTTCGCGAGCTGCACGGCGAATACGCCCACACCGCCCGCCGCGCCGCCGATCAGGACGGTGTCCCCCGACTTCAGGCCGATCGCCGCCAGGGCGGCGGCCGCGGTCGAGCCGGCGACGGCGAGCGTGCCCGCCACCTCGTCGCTGACGCCCTCCGGCGTGCGGGAGAGCGCCTCGTGCCCCTGCGTGGACGCCTTGACCACCACGAAGTCGGCGACGCCCCGGTTCATCGCGCCACCGAAGACACGGTCGCCGACGGCGAAGCCCGTGGCGCCCGCGCCGACCTCGTCCACGACGCCCGCGTAGTCGTGTCCGAAGCCGGACGGCAGCGTGACGCCGAAGCGCTCCGCCACCTCCGGCATCGAGGCGATGAGCCAGTCCATGGGGTTCAGGCCGGCGGCCGCCACGCGGACGCGGACCTCACCCGCGCCGGCGTGCGGCTCCGGGACCTCTCGCACCTCCAGGACCTCGGGGCCTGCGAACTTCTCGTACATGACTGCTCGGCTCATGGGGAATCTCCAGCGAGGCTAAGTGATGGGACTTGGTCTTATCACTGTACACCGGTGACGGGACCGAGTGCCGTAGACTCGCCCCATGGCCCGCTGGCAGCCCAACGCACCCGAGCGACTCGTCGTCGCCGCCCTCGACCTGTTCGCCGAGCGCGGCTACGACAGCACGACGGTGATCGACATCGCGCAGCGCGCGGGGCTGACGAAGAGCACTTTCTTCCGGCACTTCCCCGACAAGCGGGAAGTGCTCTTCGCAGGTGGCGGCTCGATGGCCGACGTGCTCGCGCAGGGCATCGCCGGGGCGCCCGGCGACGCCGCCCCGCTCGAAGCCGTGGCCCAAGGTCTGGACGCGGTCGGCAGGGAGATCTTCGTACCCGCCCGGCGCGCGTTCGCCTCGAAGCGGCGGACGGTGATCGCCGCCAACCCGGAGCTGCGGGAACGGGAGGCCCTCAAGGGGATCGGCCTCACCGCCGCGATGGCCGCCGCGCTGAGGAGCCGCGGCGTCCCCGACGTGGCCTCGCGCGTGGCGGCGCAGCTCGGCGCGCTCGTCATGGCGATCGCCCACGAGCGCTGGACCGGCACGGATGCCGGGGAAGGGCTCGGCGAGGAGTTCGGCGGCGTCGCACGGCGGGCGCTCGCCGAAGTACGGGAAGCCGGCGCGCTGTCCCTCGGCTGACGCGACCGGTGCACTGACGCGCCCGGTACCTCGGGTCGCACCCCCCGGGACCGCGCGCGGGCCATTTGCTGGCCGAGCGTTCACCCCACCGCCAACTACGCGCCACGTGCCCGCCCGTACGGCTCGCAGAGCATGTTCACCGAAATCCGACAGCGCATGCCGGCACACACCCGTGCGGGGAGCGGCCTGGGTGCGCACGCATGGACAGGTGGACAGATGTTCAGTGCAAGAGCCACCGCGGCTGCCGGCAGCCGGGGCGCGGGCGCGAGCAGGGCCGCGGGCAGAGCCGCGGCACTCGTCGCGGCCGCCGCGCTCGTCGCCCTCGGCGCCTCCGCGGCCCCCGCCTCCGCCGCCCACAAGGCCACCGACCACAAGGCCAGGGACAACAGCGCGAGGACCACCACACCGATCAAGCACGTCGTGGTCATCTTCGGCGAGAACGAGTCCTTCGACCACTACTTCGCCACCTACCCGAAGGCCGCGAACACGGACGGCACGCCGTTCGTCGCCGCCGGGAACACACCGAAGGTCGACAACCTCGCGAACGCGCACCTGCTGAAGAAGAACCCCAACCAGTACGCGCCGAAGCGCCTTTCCGCGTCCCAGGCGCTGACCTGCGACCAGAACCACAGCTACGGCCCCGAGCAACTCGCCTACAACAACGGCAAGGCCGACAAGTTCGTCCAGAACACCGAGACGGACACCTGCTCGGGCGGCCTGTTCGGCGAGCCCGGCCTGTCCATGGACTACTACGACGGCAACACGACGACCGCGCTGTGGAACTACGCCCAGCACTACGCGCTGAGCGACAACTCCTACGGCTCGACCTTCGGCCCGTCGACGCCCGGCGCGCTGAACCTGATCTCCGGCCAGACGCACGGCGTCGTCTCGATGGACCCGGTCACGGGCACCGAGCACCCGAAGCAGACGAAGACGCCGAGTTCGTCCGTCGTGGCGTCGCCGGACAAGAAGGGCGTCGGCACCGTCATCGGCGACCCGGACCCCGCCTACGACGACTGCTCGGACTCGAACCACAAGTCCACATCGGCGCTCGCGGCGATGAAGGGCAGGAACATCGGCGACCTGCTCAACGCCAAGAAGGTGTCGTGGGGCTGGTTCCAGGGCGGCTTCCGGCCGACACAGGCGTGGGACGGCACGAAGGGCGCCTACGCGGTCTGCGGCGCGGCCCACACGAACATCGGCGGTGCGTCCGTCGTCGACTACAGCCCGCACCACGAACCGTTCCAGTACTACAAGTCCACGTCGAACCCGCACCACTTGGCGCCGGCGAGCGTCAAGGAGATCGGCCACGCGGGCCGCGCGAACCACAACTACGACCTGACGGACTTCGACGCAGCACTCGCCGCCCAGAGGCTGCCCGCCGTGTCGTTCCTGAAGGCCGCCGAGTACCAGGACGCCCACCCCGGCTACTCGGACCCGATCGACGAGCAGAACTTCCTCATCTCCGAGATCAACAAGATCCAGAAATCGCCGCAGTGGAAGTCCACCGCGATCGTCCTCGCCTACGACGACTCGGACGGCTGGTACGACCACGTCTCGCCGCCCGTGCTCAACGGGTCGAAGGACACCACGCTCGGCTCGAACGGCAAGCCCACGGACTCCGCCGCCTGCCGCCAGGGGCCGAGGGCCAGGGGCGGCTACGCGGATCGCTGCGGGCCGGGCCCGCGGGTGCCGATGATGGTCATCTCGCCGTACGCGAAGACCAACCACGTCGACCACACGCTGACCGAGCAGGCGTCCGTCACGCGCTTCATCGAGGACAACTGGTCGACGCGGAAGATCGGTGACGCGTCGTTCGACTCGCGCGCCGGCACGATGCGCAACTTCTTCGACTTCAGGAGGCCCAACAAGGTCGAGGTACTCCTCGACAAGAAGGGCCGGGTCTCCCGGGTGACGTCCATCCCGAAGAAGGCGCCGAAGCCGCGGACGGACGTCAAAATCACCGGCCCCATGGGCGGCGGCCTGGACGGCGCGGGACTCGCCTCGCAGAGCGGGCCCTCGACCTCCGTGACCGTTCCGGTCGTCGCCGGGGTGGCGCTGCTTGCGGCGATCGGCGGCGGCGCCGCGCTGCGCCGCAGGCGGAGGAACACCGCGTGAGGCGGTAAAGCGGCAGGAACAACGCCCAGCGGGCGGAGGGGCGGAAAACGGGAGGGGCGGCGCCACCGGAGAGTGGCACCGCCCCTTCACGCTTGCGTGACCAGCCAGTTCGAACCAACTCTTGAACAAATTGCGAGTGAACTGTGAGCCTCCTGAGGCTATAGTTGTGCGTCCCGAGTCGGGTACGTGTGCGACTCGGACTTCACGTTCAACGCGCCCGGGCACACTCGGCTGCGCGTCTTTCACATCCCTGGGGGGGTTGTGTCACATTCCGTTTCGGCGCGTTCCCGTACGCGCCGTTCCCGCCGCCTCGTCGCGGCCTGCACCACCGGAATCCTCGCCGCCGGAGCCTTCGCTCTCGGCCCGGCCGCCGTCGCGCAGGCCGACACGGGTTCCGGCGCCACCGCACCGCACACCGTGAAGCCGGCCTCGCCGCAGGCCACTTCGCGGCCCACGCTGACGCTGCCGAAGAAGCCGCAGAACTCCACGCACAAGACGCGTTCACTGGCCACGGCCGGCACGTCGGGCGCCGGGCTGAAGAAGGCGCGCTTCGACGCGGACGGCGACGGCTACGCGGACCTCCTGACGCAGGAAGCCAACGGCACCATCTGGCAGTTCACCACGGGTGACTACAAGTGGACGCAGCACGGGACGAGCGACGTCAAGTACCGCGACATCCTGACGCCCGGCTCCGAGACCAGCACGTCGGGCGCACAGGTGCTCACGCTGTCCATCACTGGTCAGCTGTCCCTGTGGGACTACTCGTCCTTCCCCAGCGGCTCGCCCGTGTGGTCGGGCTCGGGGTGGAACATGTACAACAAGGTCATCGCAGTGGGTGACACCGACGGCGACGGCCACGGCGACCTGCTGGCGCGCACGCCCGGCGGCGACCTCTACCTCTACCTCGGCACGGGCAGCGCCTCCCATCCGTTCACCTCGAAGGTCAAGGTCGGGTACGACTACGACGGCTACGACCAGCTACTCGGCGGCGGCGACATCACCGGCACCGGCCACGAGTCGCTGATCGCCCGCGACCTGAGCGGCAACCTCTGGTACTACCAGCTCGACGGCACGGCGGCGAACCCGCTTGCCCGTCGCGTGCGGATCGGCACCGGCTGGAACGTGTACAACCAGATCATCGGCTACGGGGACGACCCCACGCAGATCGGTGGCATCCTCGGTCGCACCGTCTCGGGCGACCTGTACTTCTACGAGGGCGACGGGTCAGGCACGGGCGCGCTCACGCCCAAGACCCTCAACGGAACGGGCTGGAACAGCCAGCTGATCTCCGGGGCGGGCAGCAACCCGTTCTGGGGCAAGAACCAGCTGTTCGGCCTCAAGTCCGACGGCAAGCTGTACTACTACTACGGCATGGAGACCGGCAAGGTCAGTGCACGCACGCAGATCGGCGACACCTTCAAGGGCGCCAAACTGCTCTCCCCGGTCTCACTGACCAACCAGGACGAGGAGTCCCTGCTCGAGATCTACCAGGGCACGCTCTACAACGACACGCAGGGCTTCACGAGCAAGAAGACCACCGGGTTCGGCAGCTACAACAAGGTGCTCGGCCCCGGCGACCTCAACGGCGACGGCCTCAGCGACCTGCTCGCCCGGGACACCGGCGGCACGCTGTGGCTCTACACAGGCAAGGGCGACGGCACGTTCCACGCGAGGACCAGGATCGGCGGCGGCTGGAACGCGTACAACCAGATCGTCGGCGCCGGTGACATCAACGGTGACGGCTACGCCGACATCGTCGCCCGGAACTCGAAGGGCCAGCTCTACTTCTACGCCGGCACGGCGAAGGCGAGCGCACCGTTCACGTCGAAGTCCCTGATCGGCGGCGGCTGGAACACCTACACCAAGCTCGCCGCGCCCGGCGACCTGGACGGTGACGGGCGCGCCGATATCGTGGGCGTCAACTCGGCGGGTCAGCTCTACCGTTACTCGGCCACGGGACACACCGGTGGCGGCACGTTCAAGGGGCGTGCCGAGATCGGCACGAGCGGCTGGAACAGCTACACGTCGCTGTCCTGACAGTTCGATGGCCCGGCCGCGCGTCGCGGCCGGGCCATCGGTCGGTTTCGTGCCCGCTCGGGCGGTCGCCGCCGTCAGTCCTGCTGGGAGCCCTTCGGAAGGCTGCGGAGCCTCATTCCGGGCGCCGCGTTCGTGCCGAAGCCGTAGTCGAGCAGCCTGGCCGCGTCGGCGTAGCGGTCGCTGTCGTCCAGGACCGTGCCCACCAGGGTCTTGCCGCCGCGGGTGGCCGCGAACACCAGGCAGTCGCCCGCCGGGGTGGTGGTGCCGGTCTTGATGCCGATGACGCCGTCGTAGGAGCCGAGCAGCCGGTTGGTGTTGTGCCACGTGTAGTACCGCGTGCGGCCGTTGGCGGCCGGGGCCTCGCCCTTGTACCGCTCGGTCTTGACGACCGTTCTGAACGTGCTGTTCCGCATGGCGTGCCTGGCCAGTCCGGCCAGGTCGGCCGGCGTGCTGGAGTCGGCGCCGATGCCGTCGAACGTGTCGAACCTCGTGTTGGTGAGGCCGAGGTCCTGGGCCTCCGCGTTCATCTTGGAGACGAACGACTTCGTACGCTCGGCGCTGGTCGCGCCGGTGCCGAACGTGTCGGCGAGCGCGTAGGCGGCGTCGGCGCCCGAGGGCAGCAGGGCCGCGTAGAGCAACTGGCGGACGGTGACCTTGTCCCCGGTCCTGAGGTCGGCGGTGCTCGCGCTGTGCTCGGTCACGTAGTCGCGGTACTCCTGCTTGACGGGCACCCGGCGGTCCAGGTCGACGCCCTTGGTGTCGAGCACCACGGAGGCGGTCATGATCTTCGCCGTACTCGCCATGGGCCGTGCGGTGTTCGCAGACCTGCCGTAGAGCGTGGTGCCGTCCGTCTCGTCCACCAGCGTCGCACCCTTGGCGGAGATCGCGGGCGCGGGGGCCTTGCTCGTCGCGGCGTGGGCGACCAGTGGGGACAGCGAGAGGAGCACACCGCAGGTGGCGGCGGCGACCGTTCGCTCGGTCAGGATCCTGACGGTCAAGGAGAAACACTCCGTATCTGCGTCGCTCGGTGGGTGATTCGGTGGGTGATACTGCCCGATACACGAAACACCATGTGTGCGCGTCAGGCCCGGAGCGGCTCACGCGAGCGCGCCGGTCTGCCGCAGCAGCGTCATCGCGTCGGCGACGGCCCAGTGTTCCGCCATCTGCCCGTCCCGGTACCTGACCAGGTCCATGACCCGGAACTCGACACGGTGGCCCGACGCGGGCACGCCGAACCACGGCCCGGTGTGGCGGCCGCCGAACACCTTGTGGGTGGCCACGAGATCCCCGTCCCCGACGCAGTGCAGCACGCCCACGGTGAGGTCGGAGAAGGCCGCGTGCAGGGCGGACATGGTCGCCCGTACCCCTTCGCGGTCACTCGCCTGCCCCGGCTCCGCCGTGTGGTTGCGGTAGCCGGCGTGGACGAGCGTGTCGATCAGCTCGAACCGTCCTCCCTGCTGGACCTGTTCGACGAAGAACCGCATACGGTCCACATTGCGTGCCCACTGATGCGTGTCTGTCTGATGCGTGTCTGTCATGACACCACTCCAGCAGCGGCCCGCCCGCTTCACCAAGACCGATCCGGTCCCCCGCCCATACCCTGGAGGTATGGAATCGCGAGAGCTGGCGTACTTCGTCGCGGTCGCCGAGGAACGCAGCTTCAGCCGGGCCGCCACCCGGCTCGGCATCGCCCAGCCCCCGCTGTCCCGCGCGGTCCAGCGTCTTGAGCGCCGGCTCGGTGTCCGGCTGCTCGACCGCACCGGCCGCCAGGTCTCGCCCACCCGTGCGGGCCGGGTGCTGTTCGACGAGGGCCGCAGGGCGCTCGCCGCACTCGCCACGGCCGAACGTCTGGCCCGGCGCGCCGGGCAGGCGCCGCCGCCGCTGACGGTGGTGACGAAGCCGGGCGGCGACGCGGGCCTCCTCACGTCCGTGCTCGCCCGGTACGCGGCGCTGCCGGAGGCGGTCGACGTCGACGTGCTGATCTGCTCCATCGGCGAGGAGATGGCCCTGCTGCGCGACGGAACCGCGGACGTCGCGCTGGTGCGCACGCCGCAGGACGACCTGTCGGGACTTGACACCGAGGAACTGCTCACCGAGCGCGAACTGGTCGTGGTGGACCGCACCCACCGGCTGGCCGGGCGCGCGTCGGTGAGCGCCGCCGACCTCGCCGGTGAGACGTTTCCGCGCTGGACCGCGGACGCACCCGGCAGCGGACCGGTCATCAGGGACACCGGGCAGGTGGCCGAGCTGATCGCCCTCGGCCGGATGATCGCCGTCCTGCCCGAGTCGGTGGCCCGGCGCCTCGGGCACGGCCTCGTCACCATCCCCGTCGACGACCGCCGCACGACGCTGCTGGCCGCCTGGCCCGCGGAGCGCCGCGACCGCGCACTCGCCGCGTTCATCCGCACCGCGGCCGTGACCGCGGCCGAGATGGCGACGGGGACCGGCGGTGGCACGGCCGGCGGGACCGCCACCGCGAGCCCGGACGCCGGCCCCGCGGCCTGACGGGAGCCGCGCCGCCGCGCAAGCGGAACGCGCACGCCTCTGGACTCCCTGTGAGGCACACCCGTAACCTGCTCGGCAGTCCGCCGAATTGAAACGTTCTAACTCAGCCAACTCGGCCCACAGGGAGCATGATGGATCGCGCCTCAGCACAGGGACCGCGCCGCCGCACCGTCGTCGCGGCCGCCATGACGTCCGCCCTGGTCAGCACCGTCGGCCTCGGCGCCGTGCCGGCCTTCGCCGCCCCGCGCCCCGAGCGGAGACCCGGCGCGGCCAAGGCACCGTCCGGGCGTTGGGATCGGTTCAATCTCTCGCCCCGCGGCCGGACCGTGCGGCCCGTGGCCACCCACCCCCGGGCCGGGCACGGCCCCGGTCAAGACGTCACCCACGCCGTGCTCAACGGCCAAGGAGCCTCCGTCACCTTCGACTTCGGCCAGGAGACCGGAGGCTTCGTCACCCTGCGGTTCTCGTCCGCCACCGACGCGGGGCAGATCGTCGGCCTCACCTACTCCGAGCTGTCCACCTACGTGAGCGCCACGTCCAGCGACGGCTCCAACGGCGGCTCGAACACCGAACCGCCCGTCCAGTACGCCGTCACCCCCGGCGGCGCGGTCTCCACCCGCCGCGACACACCCGTCGCCGGGACGAGCGGCGCGGCCGCCGCCGACCCCGCGTCCCAGCTGCGCGGCGGATTCCGCTACCTCACCGTCACCAACCAGACCGCCGGCACCGTACGCCTCACCGACGTGTCCGTGACCGTCACCTTCGCACCGAACGCCGCCGACCTGCGCGCGTACCCCAACTACTTCCACTGCGACGACGACCTGCTCAACCGGGTCTGGTACGCGGGCGCCTACACCGTCCAGACCAACATCATCGCCCGCGACCAGGGGCGCGTGTGGGGGCCGCCCGACATCGGCTGGGACAACAGCGCGCTCGTCGGCGAGAGCGGCGACACCGTCCTGGTCGACGGCGCGAAGCGCGACCGTACGGTGTGGCCGGGCGACCTCGGGATCTCGGTGCTCACCGACTACGTGTCACTCGGCGACCTCGAAACCGTGCGGGGCAGCCTGGAGACGCTCTACCACCACCAGGACCCGGCGACCGGCGCCCTGCCCTACGCCGGGCCCGCCGTCGACTTCATCGGCAACTCCGACGCGTACCACCTGTGGACGCTCATCGGCACGGCCGCGTACGTGCAGCTGTCAGGCGACACGGCCTGGGCGCGCTCCGTGTATCCCGCCTACCGCAAGGCCCTCGCCTTCTCCCTCGCCAAGCTGGACGCGGACGGGCTGCTCGACGTGACCGCAGCGGCCGACTGGGCACGCACCGACGCCGACGGCAAGAACCTCGAAGCCAACGCCATCATGTACCGCGCGCTGACCACCGCCGCGGGACTCGCCCGCACGCTGCGCGACACCGCGTCGGCCACGGACTGGGCGCACCGCGCGGCCATCCTCAAGTCGGCGGTGGAATCCGGCGGTTACTGGGACGCGTCGGCCGGCCTGTACCGCGACAAGCCCACAGGGCCCGGCGCGTCGCTCCACCCGCAGGACGGCAACTCGCTCGCGCTGTGGTTCGGGCTCGTCGACTCCGCCGATCGCGCCGCCACCGTCAGCGCGGCGCTCGCCGCGCGCTGGACGCCCGTCGGAGCGCTGTCGCCCGAGAAGTCCGCGGCCTCGGTGCACCCGTTCCCCGGCTCCATGGAAGTGCACGCCCACTTCGCCGCCGGGCGCGACGCGACCGCGCTCGACCTGATACGCCGCGAGTGGGGCTACATGCTCGACGCGGAGCAGGGCACCGCGTCCACGTTCTGGGAGGGCTACCGCACCGACGGCACGTCCGACTACGGCGGCTCCTACATGAGCGCGGCGCACGGCTGGTCCACGGGCCCGACCTCGGCGCTCACGTACCGGCTGCTGGGCATCGCGCCCGCCGACGACGGCGGCCCAGGACACACCGTCGTGCCGCAACCGGGCGGACAGCGGTACGCGGAAGGCCGGTTGACGACGGCGGACGGTGTGATCGCCGCGTCCTGGCAGCGCGGCCACGACGGCGCCTTCGACCTCACGGTCAGCGCGCCGCACGGCGCCGTCACCGAGGCCGGCGTGCCGGTGGGCGACGGCAGGGGTCAGGTCGTACGGCTGGACGGCAGGACCGTCTGGGACGGCACGACCGGCGCCACGCGCGCCCCGCGCTCCGACCAGCCGCACCACGCCCGTCACGCCGACGGCTACGTGTACGTGACCGGCCTGCCGGGCGGCAGCCACCGCATCACCGTACGCAGGGACAGGGACAGGGACAGGGACAGGGGCCGGGACCGGGGCCGCGCCGGGGAGAGGGGCTGACCATGACCTTCACGCACGCCTCCCCGGCCGCCACCCGTCTCCGCCGCGCCTGCCTCGCCGCCGTCGCCTCCGGTGCCGCCCTGTTCGCGCTGCTGCCGGCCGCCGGGCCCGCGGCCGCCGCGCCGCACCCGGTGCGCGGCCCCTGGTCCGACGCGAACTACACACCGCACCAGGGCGATTGGCGGCCGTACGTCCTCGCGCCGCACGGCCACACCGTCGCACCGCGGCGCGTCCTGTCCACCGACCCGCGCGGCGGCTCCATCTCGGGCGATCCACGCGCGTTGCTCGGCCAGGGGCACGGCACCGTCCGGCTCACGAGCACCGGCGACCGCACCACATCGCCGCTGGTCACCCTGGACTTCGGCAAGGAGGTCGGCGGCCGGATCAGCATCCGGGTGGCGGGCGCGTCGGCGACCCCGCCCAAGCTGCACGTGTGCTTCAGCGAGTCCCGCCAGTACGCGGCGACCACACCCACCGCCAACAGCGGCGAGGCCGCGTACGCACCGGGCTGCGACACCGCGAACATCTGGAACGGCTACCCGGGACAGCCGTACACCTACGACTCCGACAGCCACACCCTGACGTTCGACCCGTCGCACCTGCCGACCACCGTCACCGACCAGCAGATCAGGGGCGGCTTCCGGTACGCGACGCTGTTCCTCGACGGCCCCGGACGGCTCGACCTCGGCGCCGCGTCCCTGAAGTTCGACGCCGCGCCGAAGCAGCGGGACCCGGCCGCGTACAAGGGCTGGTTCCTCTCCAGTGACAACGAGCTCAACAAGATCTGGTACGCGGGCGCCTACACCGTCCAGATGGACACGTGGATGCCCGACACGGCCAAGAGCTGGCCGTACACGCCTGGCGAGCCCGACCACGCCGATGCGGTGATCCCCGGCGCCGACCCGGGCAAGGAGGTCATCCTCGACGGCGCGAAGCGCGACCGTGTGGTGTGGCAGGGCGACCTCGCCGTGCAGGCCCCCGTCACGTACCTCACCACCGATGACACCGACGCCGTCGACAACTCCCTGTCGTCGCTGGCCGGTCAGCAGCTCGCGGACGGATTCGTCCCGGCGGAGAGCCTCGTCGGGCAGCACAACGAGGACGAGATCCGCACCTACGGCGAGTACGTGACCTGGTTCGTGCAGAACCACTACGACCACTGGCTCTACACCGGCGACTCGGCGTACCTGAAGAAGTGGTGGCCGGCCCTGACCCGTGCCACGGCCTGGCTCGAGTCGGTCAGGCAGCAGGACCCCGGCGGCCTCATCGCGTTCGGCGACGCCGGATCGTGCGGCCACTACGGGTACAGCGACTGCGGCCACGAGACGTACGTCAACGCGCTGTACGTCCGCAACCTGCGCGACATGGCACGACTCGCCACCGCGCAGGGCGGCAAGGCGGCCTCCGGCACCTACGCCAAGCGCGCGGACGTTGTCGCGGCGGCGATCAACTCCCAGCTGTGGGACGCCTCCACGGGCGCGTACCGGCTCTCCCGGGAGACCCAGGACGCCTACCCGCAGGACGCCAACGCGACCGCCGTCCTGACCGGCATCGCGAACGCGGACCAGGCCGCGCGCGCCATGGACTACCTGCACCGCACCAGCTGGGGCACGTACGGCGCGCTCACCGTCGCGCCCTCCACACCGAACGCGTCGATCAAGCCGTTCTACGAGCCGCTGCCCAGCGGCTTCGAGGCGAGCGCGCGGCTGTCGCTCGCCGACCCGAGCGGCACGCAGCAGGCGCTCGGGCTCGACCTGATCCGCACGTTCTGGGGCCACCAGCTGGCCGGCGACCCGGGCTCCACGTTCTGGGAGAAGGCCGACACGGCGGGGAACCCGGGCATCCAGCAGTTCACCAGCCTCGCGCACGGCTGGGCGTCGGGGCCCACCGTCTCCCTGACCTCGCAGGTGCTCGGCGTCACACCGACCGGGCCCGGGTACGCGTCGTACGACATCGTGCCGGTGGACGGCGGCCTGCACTGGGCGCAGGGCGCGGTCCCGACGCCGCACGGCACGATCACCGCGTCCTGGCGCCGCACCACGCACGGCTTCACGCTCACCACGCACGCACCGCGCGGCACGAGCGGGCGGCTCGCGGTGCCGACGGGCGGCAAGCACGTACAGGTCACGCTCGACGGCCGCACGGTGTGGAACGGCACGCGGGCGGTCGGCCACGCGCACGCGACGAGCGACGGCGCGCACGTGTACGTGGACGGGGTCCCGGCTGGGCACCACACGCTGACGGCGCACTGACCGGGCACGGCGCACTGCCCCTGGACGGCGCGTGGGCCCCCTCCCGAACCCGGGAAGGGGCCCACGCGCCGTTGCCGTCGCTCCTCAACGCCGGGTCGTGAACGTGTGCGTGCCCGCGCCGAGTCCGGTGACCGTCACGTACGCGCCGTCGCCGCTGACGCCCTTCGCCCGCGCGCGGCGCCCGTCCCACACGACCGTCCGGCCGCCCGCTCGCACCCGCGTCCCGGCGCCGTCGACCGGCACCGCCACCGAACCGCGTGTGCCGTGCGGCGCGTGCACGGTCAGGGTGAGCCCGCCGCCGTCCTCGCGTTCCCAGCGGACGGTGAGCGGCCCGTGCGGCGTGGGCAGTCGGCCCTCGGCCCAATCGAGCGAGGCCGCCGGATACGGGCGCACGGCCCACTCGGCGAAGCCCGGCGCGGTGGGGCGGGCGCCGAGCAACTGGTTGGTGAGCGCGGGCAGTACGCCCGTGGACCAGCCGTGCGCGCAGCTCGTGTAAGCGTCCTCGTACAGGGAGCCGCCAGGACCTGTGCCCTCCCAGTGTGTGATGCCGGGGTCGTGCGACGCCATCCAGCCGTAGGTGCGGCGGATCTGGTCGATCGCGGAGTCCGCGCGGCCGGTCTCGAAGCGCGCGACCAGCTCGGGGTACGACGTGAAGGCGTAGACGCGCTGGGACGCGCCGCCGAACAGGGTGTCGTTGTCCATGAACGCGTTGCCGTAGCGGGTTTTCGTCGTGGCGTCGAGGTGGTCGAGCGCCGAGCCCGCGCGGTCGGCGTCCGCGACGCCCGCCGTGATGGCGATGGAGTTGCCGTCCTGCGCGTGGCGTACGGCGCCCGTCGAGGAGTCCAGGTAGGCGCCGGCGGACTCGTCCCAGAGGTGGGCGTTGACAGCCTTGGCGACCACCTCGGCGCGGGCGCGCCAGCGGGCGGCGTCGGAGGCATGGCCGAGGAAGCCGGCGAGGGACGCCGCGTCCTTGAGTGCCTGGACGTAGTTGGCGTTGTAGTACGTGACGCGCCCGGTGCGGCCGAGGAACGCGTAATCGCCGTACCCGCCCGTTCCGTTGAGCCCCTTGCTCAGCAGGCCCGCCGGGTCCGTGACGCTCGGGTACCAGGTGTCGAGCACCTTGAGCAGCTGCGGGTAGTAGCGGGTCGCGTAGGCGCGGTCGCCGGTGTACAGCACGTAGTCCCAGCTGCACGTCACCCACCAGAGCGGATAGTCGAACAGCGGCAGTGTGTAGTTGTTGATGGAGGCGGGCGGTATCCAGCCGTCGGCGCGCTGGTGGTCGGCGAGGTCCGCGAGGACGTTGCGCGCGGCCTCGGCGGCGTCGGGGTGGGTGAGGTAGAGCGTGCGTGCGGACACCGCGAGGTCCCCGACGTACGGGTCTCGGTCGCGCTTCGCGCCGTCGTGCAGCACGAGCTTGCCGTCGAGCGTCGGCGAGTAGGCGTTCCTGGGGTCGACGTCGTCGCGCCTGAAGTGGTCGGTGACCAACTCGTTGGTGTAGGCGGCCGCGTACCAGTAGCGGTTGAGCTCGTCGTCCGATGACAGGAACCAGCCGCCGTAGCTCTCGGGCGTCCCCACGTACGCGGTGAAGTCCAGCGACACCGAGTCGACGGCGACCGTGCCCCAGGGCTGCGCCGCGGGCGCGTCGGAGGCGAGCGCGTCGAGGGTGAGGCGCAGGTAGCGGAAGCCGTGCAGGCCGTCCGCGTACACCTTGTCGGGGGCCGAGGGGTCGTCGCCCGCCTGGTGGCCGCGGTGGTCGTCGCGCCACTCGGCACCGTTCGCGGGGACGGCGAACTGGTCGGTGCCGTGGCCCGGATCGCCTGCCTGGTCGCCGCGGGTGAAGTCGGAGCGTGTGGTGAGGAACTTCGTCGACTCGGAGAACGCCAGCCGCACGCCGGGGTTGTTGCCGGACGCGTAGGCGAACCGCACGCGCGGGTAGCCGACGACGACCTTGCCGAAGTCCACGGTGACACCGGGGGGCTCGGCCACCGGCACGACGTCGGGCCACACCTCGTTGACGCGCGTGAACTCGCCCTGCGGGGTTGCCTGGTCGGCCGTCACGGTGATCCGGACGGCGGTGGTGGTGACCGTCGCGGTGAAGGGCACGGGCCGCTGCACGGCGGTGTTTCCGGTGACGGTGGCGGCGGACTGCCAGGCGGCGCCGTCCCAGGTGTCGACGGTGAACGCGGTGGGCACGCCGTCGGCGTTGGACAGCACGGTGATGCCGGGCAGGGTGTCCGGGGCGGGGAGCGTGATGGTCAGGGTGTCCGGATAGGCGCCCTGGGTGTCGTCGTTCCAGAACGTGTCGGGGTCGCCGTCGATCGCGTTCTTCGCGTCGTACGTACGGGGGTTGCCGTCGTCGCCGCCGTTGGGCGCGTGCGCGGAGGACGCCTCGGCGGTCGTGCCGTCGGGCCAGGCGGGCGGGGCGGTGGGCCGGGGTCTGGTGAGGACGGCCGGCTTGCCGCCGGGTTTCAGCAGGGCGTCGGCGTCGCGCACGTCGCCGGTGGTGGAGTCCGGCAGGATGCGGGTGGGTGCCACGGTGCGCGAGGACGGCCCCTGGACGTAGCGGTGCCAGGCTCCCGTGCCCTGCCCGGGGCGCGGCGGCCTGCCCGGGTGCCCGGGACGGGCGGCGAAGGCGGTGCCGGAGAGCGGGCCGAGCGCGACCGCGCCCGCGGCGGCGCCCGCCGCACCGGCCGCCAGCACCGCACGGCGGGCGGGTCCTGATGGTGCGGGCGTGTCGTCGTCGTGCTGCCTTGAGGTCATGTTCCGCTGCCTCTCACACGATTATTGAAACGTTTCAAGCATTGAGATCAAGGGCGACGGTATACCGGAGGCCGGAACCTGTACAGGGCCCCGGCAGCCGCGCGCCACCGCCGCCCCGCGCAACGGCCCGCCCCGCACGCCCCCTTGACGTGTCCGCGCCGTGGCGCTCCCCTGGGGATGGCCGCGCCCCAGCCGGGTGCGCGGCTTCCCCCCACCTGAACGGCCGCGCGCCGTGCGGCCGGAGAGGACAGCCGTGCACCTCACCCGCGTACGGTCCGCGGTCACCCGCGGCAGACGTCTCACGCTCCTCGCGGCCCTGTGCCTGCCCCTGTCGCTACTCGCCGTGCCGCGCACCGCGTCCGCCGCCACAGGCGGCGGCGCGGCGGCAGGCACGGCTCCGGCGGCCGCCCGGCACGCCGCTGCCGCCGCATCGATCTGCGACATCTACTGCGACACCAGGGACCCGGCGGACGCCAGTGGTCCGCGCGACGCCGCGACCGCGACGGTGCACGGGCGCACGATCAAGCTGGTGCTCTCCGACAACGATGTCATGGGCTTCGCGACCATCGGCGGCGGCGGACAGGGCGACGAGGTCTGGCTGGACCGCTCCTTCGACGGCGGCAGGTCCTGGGCCTCGGGCAGCAAGCTCGGCGACACCTTCACCCCGGCCGGCTCCCAGGGCTGGCGGACCCTGATGTACAACGTCGACGACTGGGCGAACGCGGGCGTCGGCGCCCTGCGCGCCTGCGGCAAGGCGGGTGACCAGCCCGAGATCGCCTGCACGCAGTGGGCCAGGGTGAACCGCAACGCGTGGTCACGCTCCACCGCCGCCGCCACCGCGCTGATGATGCTCTACGACAACAAGACCGGCCTGTTCGAGTCGAACGGCTGGTGGACCGGGGCCAACGCGCTCACCGCCGTCATCGACAACGCGCGCATCAGCGGCATGGGCAGCTACGAGTACGCCATCTCGAAGACGTACGACCTCAACAAGAACGCCCAGGGCGGCAACTTCACCAACAACTTCCTCGACGACACGGGTTGGTGGGGCATGGCCTGGGTCGACGCGTACGACCTCACCCACGACTCCCGCTACCTCGACACGGCACGCGCCGACGCCGATCACATGAACGCCTACTGGGAGACCGGCACGTGCGGCGGCGGCGTGTGGTGGAGCTCCGACAGCGACAAGCGCTACAAGAACGCCATCACCAACGAGCTCTACCTCGAACTCAACGCGGCCCTGCACAACCGCATCGCCGGAGACACCACCTACCTCGGCCGGGCACGCGCCGAGTGGTCCTGGTTCCAGGGCAGCGGAATGATCAACGGCGACCACCTCGTCAACGACGGCCTGAACAGCTCGACCTGCGCCCCCACCGGCTCCACGTACACCTACAACCAGGGCGTGGTGCTGGGCGGCCTGAGCGAGCTGTACCGCGCGACCGGCGACAGCGCCCTGCTCGACACGGCGAAGACGCTCGCCAACGCCTCGACCACGTCCGGCGCGCTCAACCCCGGCGGTGTCCTCAGCGACATCGGCGAGGCGGGCAGCTGCTCCTCGGACGGTGCGAGCTTCAAGGGCCCGTACGTGCGGGGCCTGGCGGCGCTCGACAGCGCGCTTTCCGGCCACCCGTACAGCGCCTACCTGGACCGCCAGGCGAACGCGGCCTACGCGAACGATCGCGACCTGCTCGACCAGTACGGCCCGCACTGGAACGGCCCGTTCTCGCTCCCCACCCCGGGCCACGGCTGCCAGCAGTCGGCGCTCTCCGCCCTCAACGCGGCCGAGCAGAACTGAGCTGCTGCCGTCCTGTCCGGCGCCCGGGGCGATAGGAGCGATCGGAGCGATCCGGGCAGTCGCCCCGGTGCGCGTACAGCACCACCTGCGCTCCCTTCACGCGTATGCGGTCGCACCGCACGAAGTGGCGCCGCAGCACCTCCCGTTTGACGACCTCCGCCGCGGTGGTGTCCAGCGGCTGGCCCTGCGGGTCGGTGAGCGCGACGATCCTGCGGGCCCCGAGCACCCGCTCGCGCACCACGGGCGCCGGCTCCTCCTCGCCCTCGAGCGTGTGCGACCTGACGGCGTCGCGCCGCAGCGCGAGGTCGTGAAGGCCCAGGTAGGGGCCTGGGTAGGACATCCGCCACTCGCGCCGCCTCGACGGCATGAACAGTACGTCGCCGGCTCCGGGCGCGAGCCGCCGCACGGCGAGCGACACGGCGGTCACGTCGTCCTTGCGGCTGTCCGGCGTCCGCATCTCCAGCGACACCGGGACGAGCGCGAGGACGGCGAGCACGACACCGCACCACGCACCGCGCCTGCGCCAGGCCCGCCCGCGGGCGTGCGCGAACAGCGCGTCGAGCGCACGTCCCATCAGCAGCCCGAGGCCCAGATACGAGTAGAGGACGTAGCGGTCCAGATACATGGGCTTGTAGGCGCCGGCCGCAAGCAGCAGCGCCGTCGGCACGACCAGCAGCGGCAGCCCGAGGCGTGCGGCCGTCACGGGCCCGGCGCCCCACGGCGCCCCGGCCCGGCGGCCGGCAGGACCGGGAACCCACGCGCAGGCCGCGCCGAGCGCCACGACAGCCGCGATCTCCAGGCACTGCACGAGCCCCGGCCCGCCCAGCCACGCGACCTGCGCCGACTGCCCGGTGCTGAACACGGCGAGCGGGGCCACCGAGAGCGCCGCTCCCACCGCCGCGACGGCCCACCCGACGCGCGCCGCACGCCCCACCCCGCTCACCAGGACGGTGACGCCGTGCGCGGCGAGCGCCAGTACCGCGAACTCGTGCAGCCAGCCCGCCGCCGCGATCGCCGCCCCGTACCCGGCCCACAGCCGCCACCCGCCCCCGTCGCCGAGCGCTCGCACGAACAGGTACGTGGCCAGCGCCACCAGCGCGCACACCAGCGCGTAGGAACGGCCCTCCTGCGCGTACATCTGCACCAGCGGCACCAGCGCGAACGTCACCCCGCTCCACAGCCCGGCCCGCCGGCCGGCGAGGCGCCGCCCCGTCAGCGCCACCAGCGCGGCGGCCGCGGCGGTCGCCACGACCGACGGGAGCCTCAGCGTGAGCAGCCCGTCGTCCCACACGGCGAACAGCCCGTGCATCAGCAGGTAGTACACGCCGTGCACGGCGTCCACATGCCGCACCAGCTGCCCGATCTGGCCCACACCGCGGTGCGCGACCTGGTACGTGACCGACTCGTCGCGCCACATCGAGTCCTGCCGCCGCAGCCCCCACAGGCCGAGCCCGAGGGCGAGCACCGCGGGCACGAGCGCCGTCCCCCAGGCCCCCGTCCACCATGCCCCCGCGCGCGGCGCACCGGCCCGCCGCGCGGCCGCGCCCGACGCTTTTGCCCGCGGCGCCGGCCGGCTGCCCGCCGCGGGGAGCGTGCCGTCACTCACGTTGGTGGTCCAGGTACCGCAGGACCGCGAGTACCCGGCGGTGGCCGGGCTCCGACGCGGGCAGACCGAGTTTGGTGAAGATGTTCGCGATGTGCTTCTCCACGGCGCGCTCCGACACCGTGAACGTCCCCGCGATCGACATGTTGGACCGTCCTTCCGCCATCAGTCCCAGCACCTCGCGCTCCCGGGGAGTGAGTGCGTCCAGCTCCGACCTCCTTCGGCTCGCGCCGAACAGCTGCGCCACCACCTCCGCGTCCAGGGCCGTTCCCCCGGCCGCGACGCGCTCCAGCGCGCCCACGAACTCCCCGATGTCCACCACCCGTTCCTTCAGCAGGTAGCCCACCCCTGCCCCGCCGTCCCCGATGAGCTGGGCCGCGTACCTCGTCTCCACGTACTGCGAGAAGATCAGCACCCCCGTGCGCGGCGCCGTCCTGCGGATCTCCACGGCCGCCCGCAGACCCTCGTCGGTCCCCGTGGGCGGCAGCCGGATGTCCACCACCGCGGCGTCCGGCCGGTGTTCGGACACGGCGGCGAGCAGAGCCGCCGCGTCCCCCACGGCGGCGACCACCTCCACCCCGCGCATCCCCAGCAGTTGTGCCAGCCCGTCCCGAAGGATCGCGGAATCCTCCGCGATCACGACCCGCAGAGCCCCAGCAGCCATACCGACCAGCCTTCCCCTGTTCTCACCGGTAAGGGAGCAGGACGCTGACCACCGTAGGCCCACCGGCAGGGCTGTTGCAGACCAGCGATCCGTCGACCGTGCGGACACGGGCCAGCAGTCCCGAGAGCCCGCTCCCTCCGCCGGCCCGGGCACCGCCCCGGCCATCGTCCCGCACGGTGAGGAGCAGCATGCCCGCGGCCCCGCGCACCGTGATTCCCGCCGCTGACGCGCCGCTGTGCTTGACCGCGTTGGCGAGGAGTTCGGCGGCGCAGAAGTAGGCGATCGACTCGATGGCAGGCGTGGGCCGGCCCTCCATCCCCCCTTCCACGGTGACGGGTAGCCCGCAGTCCGCGGCGAGCGTGGCGAGCGCGGTTTCAAGACCCTGGTCGAGCACCGGCGGGTGGATGCCCTTGACCAGGTGGCGCAGATCGGCGACCGCCTGCACCGCGCTTCCCTGCGCCGTCTCCACCGCGCCCAGCACCTGCTCACGGTCCGCGCCGCCCAGCACGAGCTCTCTGATCACCGTCAGGTGCATGCCCAGCCCGACCAGCCTCGCCTGCGTGCCGTCGTGGAGATCCCGCTCGATCTTGCGCAACGTCGCCGCGGCGTCGTCCACGGCCAGCGCACGCGTCTCCTCCAGGGTGCGGATGCGGAGGTCCGCACGGTCGGGACCGAGCAGCGCCGCCAGCAGCAGCCGGTGCGGAACCAGCGCGTTCGCCACCAGCCACCGCGCCCCGAACAGCAGCAGCACGCCCACCGCGACAGGCACCAGCACCAGCGGCCAGTCGTCGAAGACCACACCGCCCACGATCAGCGCCGCGTGCCGCACCGCGCCGTCGGGCCGCCGGACGGTGAAGTTGTCCCACTGGCGCACCAGAGGCAGGAACGCGAGTAGCACTCCGTATACGTACCCGACGGTCACCGCCACCGGTGGCAGGACGGCCGTCACCGGGGCGAGTACCGCGCACCCCACGGCCCGCCAGCCCGCACGGCCGCTCAGCACAGCCCGCCGCCAGCCGAAGACACCGCCGCCGCCTCCGTCACCGTTCGTCCCCCGCCGGCGCGCGGCAAGGTCGATCCGCACCCCCAGCAGGCGTGCCGTAAGGGCCCGCTGGAGATCGCCGAACGCCAGCCCGGCACGCACCCCGCCGGCCACCACCCACAGGCCCATCGCCGTCCACGACAGCACCCCGCCGATCAGCAGGAGCGCCAGCACGACGAAGGCCCAGACGACGGCCAGCGGGAGGGCGACAACCGCGTAGAGCGCGGCCGCCGCCTCCGCGAGCAGTCGGCGTCTCACCTGCATGGAGGCCACCCTAGGCGGACCCGGGGACCGGTCACAGCTGATGGATGACGGGCACGGAGAGCGCCGCGCACGCCGCGCACACCCCCAGCGCCAGGGCCACCGCCCGGCCTCGCGTCAGACCGCCGGACGCGGGAGCGCCGCCGGAGGCGGGGTCACTCAGGAACGCGCGTATGAGGGCCGCCTGCAAAGCGTTGAACCCGCGCATCACCCACGGCGTGAGGAAGAGGAACGTCAGCCCGCCTCCCACGGCGTGGACGGCCCAGGCACCGGCGAGAGAGGGGCCGCCCCACGCATGAGCGAGGCTTTCGGCCGTCGTGTCCGAGCGCAGTGGGTAGCCGAGGTTGATGAGGACTATCGTCCAGAAATAGCCGCACACGGCTATGGCCGCCAGGTTGACCGGAGTACTCAGCACCGCGTGCACGAACGCGAGCGCCGTACGCGCGCGGCCCTGGACCGGGGCCGGCGTCTCGTCCCCGAGCAGCGAGCGCGCGAGCCCGCGCTGGACGCGCCCGGCCGGCCCTCCGACCAGCGCTATGAGCACGCAGAGCAGCCCCACCGGCAGGGCGAGCACGATATACGCGAGCCGACGCCAGGTCATGGCGCGGAACGGCTCCCTCAGGACGCGGACGACGATCCGCTTCCAGTCGAACGAACGGGTGGCCACAGCAGGATGAGCGATGGTGTCCATGGCTCAAGGCTCCCGGCCGCACGCCGTTCGCTCGATCGTGCCAGCACGGATCTTGGGGGTTCGGTTCACCCCACCCCACCCGGCATCCGTTGACGCCCACGGTTCATGTGCCTAACCTACGTCTACATACATAAATGGCGCTTACCATAAATGACACTGACGTAGAGAGATGAGCTGCCCGCCATGACGCACCCCGCGCAGTCCGCGCAGCCCGGCCTCACCATCACCGACGTGCGCCTCACGCCCGTCCTCGTGGCGGACCCGCCCCTGCTCAACACCCAGGGCGTGCACCAGCCCTACACCCCGCGCCTGATCATCGAGGTCGTCACCGAGGGCGGGGCCACAGGCCTCGGCGAGACGTACGGCGACAGCAAGTATCTCGCGCTCGCCGAGCCCCTGGCGCGGCGCCTCGTCGGCCGCCAGGTGTACGACCTGAACGCCGTCATGTCCCTCGCGGACGCCGTCGCCGTGAACCCCGGCGACGCCGGGGCGGCCGGCGCCCTCGACGTCGGCGGCCTGCGCGGCGTGCAGACCGCCGACAAGCTCCGCCTCTCCGTCGCCTCCGGCTTCGAGGTCGCCTGCCTCGACGCCCTCGGTCACGCACTCGGTCTGCCCGTGCACGCCCTGCTCGGCGGCAAACTGCGCGACTCCGTCGAATACAGCGCCTACCTCTTCTACAAGTACGGCGCGCACCCCGAGGGCGTCCCCGCGCAGCCGGACGACTGGGGCCCGGCGCTCGACCCGGAGGGCGTCGTGCGCCAGGCCCGCATGTTCTCCGAGCGGTACGGCTTCTCGTCCTTCAAGCTCAAGGGCGGCGTGTTCCCGCCCGACGAGGAGATCGCGGCCGTCCGCGCACTGGCCGCGGCGTTCCCCGGGCAGCCGCTGCGCCTCGATCCCAACGGCGCGTGGTCGGTGGAGACTTCCGTACGCGTCGCGGAGGAACTCGGCGACGTCCTCGAGTACCTGGAGGACCCGTCGCTCGGCACACCCGCCATGGCGGAGGTCGCCGCGCGCACCGGCATCCCGCTCGCCACCAACATGTGCGTGACGACGTTCGGCGAGATCGCCCCCGCGTTCACCAGCGGCGCGGTACAGGTCGTGCTCTCCGACCACCACTACTGGGGCGGGCTGCGCAACACCCAGAAGCTCGCCTCGGTGTGCGAGACGTTCGGCGTGGGCGTATCGATGCACTCCAACACGCACCTCGGCATCAGCCTCGCCGCCATGTCGCACGTCGCGGCCACCGTCCCCAACCTCCACCACGCGTGCGACTCGCACTACCCGTGGCAGTCGGAGGACGTGCTGACGGAGCGCATCACGTTCACGGACGGCCGCGTCACTGTCGGCGACGCGCCGGGCCTCGGCGTCGAGTTGGACCGCGACCGGCTCGCCGCGCTGCACCGCCGCTGGCTCGACGACGACGGCCGGATGCGCGACCGCGACGACGCGGCCGCGATGCGCGTCACCGACCCGGACTGGACGACCCCGTCCATCCCGCGCTGGTAGCCGGGGGCAGCGCCCCCGGCCCCGCCCCGCGCACACGCGAAGAGCCGGCCGGACCACGCGAGAGGAGTGTCCGGCCGGCTCTTCGACGGCTACGAACTACTCAGCGATCGCGCCGAGTCGTCCGCTCAGGCGTTGCTGCCGCTCTTGCGGCGGCGCGTGAAGACGACGGCACCGGCACCGATGACGACGAGCGCGGCACCGGCCGCGATGAACGTCGTCGTCTGCGAGCTGTTGCTACCGGTCTCCGCGAGGGTCGGCGTGGACGACACCGGCTGGGCGACCGGCGTACCGGACGGCGCGGCCGTGGCGCCGACGGCCGGCGCGCTGCTGCTCGGCGAGGTGGAAGGCGTGCCCGTGGAGGCGGACGTGGACGGGCTCGGCGAGGTGGTGTCCGACGGGCCGGTCGAGGGCGACGAGGTGTCCGACGGGCCGGTCGACGGGGACGAGGTGTCCGACGGGCCGGTCGACGGCGTGCCCGACGGCGGGGGCGTGTCGCCGCCGCCGCCGTTGTGGTCGCAGTCGGGCTTGTACTGGCCGTTCCAGTGGGCGATCAGGTCCGTCGGCGTGGCGGAGTCGGGGTAGTGCGGCAGCTTGCCGCTCTTGCCGTCGTAGACCGTGTTGTTGCCGTACAGGTCGATCTGCCCGAAGCAGGCCGAGTCCTTGAGGCCGTTGACCGTGAGCGTGGCCTTCGGGTTCTTGCTCGACAGGGTGGCCTGGTCGACGCCCAGGAACACCTGCGTCCCCGAGTGTGCCCAGTCCGGGCCGTCGGTCTGGTAGGCGGCGAGCGAGATCGGGTACGCGCAGCCCTTCGTCACGTTGCCGTCGAGCTTGACGACGATGCTCTTCGGCGCGTTGCCGATCGTGTCGCCCCTGGTCCAGTGCTGCCCGCCGTCCGTGGAGTACTTCAGCTGCACGGCGCTGCAGTGGCCGCCGCCACCCTTGTGACCGTGGCCGCCATGGTCGTGGCCGTGGGCCGAGGCCGTGCCCACACCGGCGAGGCTCAGCGCGGCCGCCATGGAGCCCACACCGGCAACACCTATAAGACGTCTGGCAATTGAACGCTGCACTTCGGTACTCCTGAATACGTGGCGAAGACCGTTCCGAGCAGTGCTCACGTGCCGAGCACGCCGACGCCTCGGGCGCCTTGACGCGCGCGCCCGTGTCGACGAGAAATCGCCTCCGCCGAGGTAGTTGGGTGGCCGTGCCCTGAGGGCCGGGGGTCACGAGTATGCCGCAACGGGGTCTGCGTTACACAAGTGGTCCGCGAAAAATACACCGTGACACGTCGTCGAAGCTCTAAGTCGACCCAACACAACACTGCGAGTGTGGTCATAAGCGGCATACGAGGCATGGTGCTTGCCCGACGGACCCGCACACCAACACAACCGGAAGGTCACACTCCCAGCACGGCGGCCGTGGCCGTCACAGGTTGACGTACCACCAGGTATGTTGGCGCCACGACCAGCCAGGGGACTCACGCCATGAACAGCACGACGCCGCCGTTTCCCGCCCGGATCGACCTCTCGGGCGAGGGCCTCGTCCTGCGCGACTGGACCGAGACGGACCTGCCGGCGATGCCCGGGCTGTTCGACCATCCCGACATCGCGTACTGGACGCCGATGGCCTCCCCCTTCGACGCGGCGGCCGCACGCGCGAGGCTTGACCGCGACCGGCGGCTGCGGTCCGAGGGCACGGCGATACTCCTCGCCATCACCGTCGACGGCAGGACGCCGCTCGGCGAGGTGATGCTGAGGCGCGCCCCCGAGGGCACGGAGCTCGGTTACGCGATCGGCCCCGCGCACCGGGGCAAGGGGCTGGCCGCCCGGGCCGTGCGCGTGATGGCCGCGTATGCCTTCGAGCAGCTCGGTGTGGACCAGGTGATCCTCGAGCTGGAGCCCGAGAACGCCGCCAGCGTCGCCGTGGCCACCAGGACGGGCTTCGCCCCGCTCGACGTGGAGCTCATCCGCGGCGTGGAGAAGGGCCGCCCCTACGCGCTGCAGACGTGGGGCCTGAACCGGCCCTGAACCGGCCCTGAGGCGGTCCGCCGCCGGCCCCGACCCGTCAGCCCGCGGCGTCGTGCGCCGGCCTCGCGGCGCCACCGCGGTGGCGCCGGTAGTGGCGCGCGACGCGCGCCCGGTTCCCGCACGCCTTCGTGCACCACTCCCTGCGAGGGTGGTCCTTCACGAAGTAGCGGTCACAGCCGGGCGCCAGGCACGTACGCAACTGCCGGCGGTCCGGGCCCGCGAACAGCTCGGCCGCCTGCCGGGCGAGCGAGGAGAGGACGTAGTCGCACGCGCCCGAGCCGGTGCCGACGGTCGCCGTCGGCTCGCCGCCGTCGGGCCAGTCGAGCTCCGGCCAGATGCGGGCCCTGCCGCTGAGCCGGTTCACCGTGTCGAGCGCCTCGCGGCGTGACGGGACCCGTGCCACCGCGAACTGCGGCGGCGCGTCCGTGACCTCCGCTGCGAGCGCCCGCAGCGCGTCGCGCAGCGCCCGCAGCCTGCGCGCGTCCTGCTCGTCCAGCGCCGCGGCCGCGCCGCCTCCCCCCGCATCCCGCGCGCCCCGAGCCTCCCCCGGGCCCCTGCCCGTCGTGGCGGGCAGCCGGGGGCCGATCGCGTCGACCCATCGGGCGGCCGAGTCGACGTCCCCGACCAGGTCGAACGTGTCATGGCCGCGCTCGTCGACGTGAATCGTGTTCATCAGCTCGACCGGGAGCGGCTCTCCCAGCAGTGCCACACGTACGTCCACCTCACCGTCGTCCATGCCGCCAAGCATACCGAAGAACTAATGCTTCCCGCACATCCTGAACATTTGACGACTCGCTGAGGGCATGGCACAGTTCTAATTGTTCACGGCGCTTATAAGCATTAGTCAGCATGGCGCCGACCACGAGAGAGGCCACCGACATGTCACGACTCCCGCAGATCGACCCCGAGAACGCCACCGGCAAGGCGGCCGTGCAGCTCGCGGAGACGCAGAAGGCGCTGGGCAGCGTCCCGAACCTGATGAAGGTGCTGGTGAACAGCCCGGCGGCCGTGAAGGGCTACCTCGCGATGAACGGCGCGCTGGCCGCCGGTGTGCTGCCTTTCCCGGTCAGGGAGCGCATCTCGATCCTGACGGCCGAGCTCAACGGCTGCACCTACTGCCTGTCGGCCCACACCTTCAGCGGTGGCAAGTTCGCCAAGCTCAGCGACTCGGAGCTGGCGGCGGCCCGCGAGGCCAAGTCGCAGGACGCCCACATCGAGGCGATCCTCACGCTGACGCGCCGCGTCATCGAGGGCCGCGGGCAGGGCGGCGCGCAGGCGATCGCGGACGCCAGGGCCGCCGGTGTGACGGACGAGGAGATCGCCGAGGTGGTCGCCAACGTCGCGGCGAACATCCTGACCAACTACTTCAACGAACTGGTCGACACGGACGTCGACTTCCCCCGGGTCGCGCCGCACGCCCACTGACCGCACGCCCACTGACCGCGCACCCACCGACCGCACGCCCTCAGCGCCCGGGTGCCCCGCTCGACGGCGCCGGCCGGGAGCGCCCGCGAGTGCCCGGGATGCCCCGGGCGCCTACCCGGGCGCGTCGATGAACACGCAGCAGCGGTCGGGGCGCGGGGCCAGCACGGCACGGTCCTGGGGCTCGCCGCTCGCCTCGAGCAGGCCGCGCACCAGGTGCAGGTTCAGGCCGCACACCAGCTCGGTGTGGCGCTGGGCGAGGCGGTGGAAGGGGCAGTTGCGCAGTTCCACGCAGCCCTCGCCGGTCTCGGAGGGCTCGTACCCGCACGCGCGCAGCGCAGCGGTCAGGTCGGGGCCGCCCGCCGACCGCCCGGCCGCGTGCGCCGCAGAGGCCACCGCCTCGCGCACCCCGCCGGAGTCGTCGGCGGCGACCGCCTCGGCCAGTACCTCGGCGAGCAGCGCGTAGTCGCGCGGCGGCATGCTGACGGAGAGCTCGCGGCGCGCTCGCGCGTACCGCTTGGCGGGGCGGCCCGCGCCAGGGCCGCTCCGTCCGGCCGGGCGGGCGTAGCTGGTGGTCAGCAGGCCGGCGTCGACCAGTTTGTCCAGGTGGTAGGCCGCCAGGGTGCGGCTGATGCCGACCGCGGCCGCCGCGTCGTCGCGGGCCGTCGGCTCGTCCCGGGCAGCGACGGCGTCGTACAGCCGCCGCCGCACCGGGTCGTCCAGGCTGCTCAGTTCGCTGATCGGATCCTGTCCCGGATCCTCGCTCCTGCCCACACGTCCAATGTAACACCAATGAGATTTGACAAATTTGGCGCGCTCGGGTCAGCCTTCTAAAAGAAGGCGGCATTGTCGATACAAGGAGCGCCCCCATGACCGTCCCCGCGTTGCGCGTCGCCACCGAACCGGCCGGGGTGGACCTGGCGGCGGCCGAGCTTGCCGCACGGGAGTTCCTGCGGGCGCTCGGCGTCCCGCTGGACCGCGAGGGGATGCAGGACACGCCCGGGCGCATGACCCGCGGCTACGCCGAACTGCTGACCGCGCGCCCGTTCCGGTTGACCACTTTCCCGAATGAAGAGGGCTACGACGAGCTGGTGCTCGCCCGCGACATCCCGGTGCGCTCGGTGTGCGAACACCACATGCTGCCCTTCGTCGGGGTGGCGCACGTCGGATACCTGCCGGGCAGCCGCATACTCGGGCTGTCGAAACTCGCCCGGGTCGTCGAGCACTTCGCCTGCCGCCCGCAGGTGCAGGAACGGCTGACCAAGCAGATCGCCGACTGGCTCGACGAGCACCTCGATCCGCAGGGCGTCGGAGTGGTCGTCGAGGCCGAGCACACGTGCATGACGCTGCGCGGGGTACAGGCCACCGGGTCGAAGACCGTCACCTCGACCCTGCTGGGGACCCTGCGCGGCGACGCGTCGTCCCGGCAGGAGTTCCTCGACCTCACCGGCATCCGCCGGTAACAGGGCACACCCACGCAGGGCAACCACCCGCAGGACCCCCATTCACTCGAAAGCTCGGAGGCAGAACATGACCACACCGCGGCGGATCGTGATCGTCGGGACGGGACTGGCCGGTGCGACGGCGGCCGCCACGCTCCGCGAGCGCGGCTTCGACGGCGAGGTGACGATCTTCGGACGCCAGTCGCACGACCCGTACGAGCTGCCGCCGCTGTCCAAGGCCATCATGCTGGGCAGCACCGACGAACCCGACTGGGTGCGCCCCGCGGGCTACTACCCCGACCATGCGATCGACCTGCGCCTTTCGACCATCATCACCGCCCTGCGCCCGGCCGAGCACCGGGTCGTCGAGGCCGACGACACCGAGCACCCCTACGACCGGCTGCTACTCGCCACCGGGTCCCGCCCGCGCACCCTCCCGGGCTTCGACGGCCCCGGCGTCCACACGCTGCGCACCCTCGACGACTCGCTGGCCCTGCGCGCGGCACTGAAACCCGGAGCCCGGGTCGTGATCGTCGGCGCGGGCTGGATCGGCTGCGAGGTCGCGGCCGCCGCCCGCACCCATGGCGCGGAGGTGACCGTCATCGACCCGCTGCCGCAGCCGCTGCTTTCGGTGCTGGGCGAGGAGATCGCCGCGGTCTTCCGCGACCTGCACGCCGAGCACGGCGTCACGCTGCGGCTCGGCACCAAGGCCACCGGCCTCGCGACCCAGGACGGCGCCCGCGTGGTGCGCCTCGACGACGGGAGCGAGCTGCCGGCCGACGTGGTGGTCGTCGGGGCCGGGGCCGTACCGAGCACCGGACTGGCCGAACAGGCCGGCCTGGAACTCGCCGCCGGCGGGGTCGCCGTCGACGCGGCGCTGCGCACGTCCGCCCCGGACGTCTACGCCGTCGGCGACATCGCCGCGCACGACCACCCGCGCCACGACGGCCGGGTCCGCGTCGAGCACTGGTCCAACGCCAAGGAGCAGGGCGCGCACGTGGCGGGCAACCTCCTGGGCGGCGACGAGCCGTACACCGCCGAGCCGTACTTCTTCTCCGACCAGTACGATCTCGGCTGCGAGTACCGCGGCCTGGCCGACCCCGCCCGCGACGAACTGACCGTGCGAGGCACGACCGCCTCCCGCGAGTTCATCGCGTTCTGGCGCCGTGACGGACGGGTCACCGCGGCCCTCAACGTCAATGCCTGGGACGACGGCGACGCCTTGCAGGCGCTCGTCGACAACCGGGCGCAGGTCTCCGCACAGCAGCTCGCCGAGGCCGACCTGGGCGAGCTGGCCGCCGGCGCGCGCTGAGCGGCCACGGCGAGCACGCCACGGCCGAGGGGTGCCACGGGCCGACGGGGCCACGGGCGAGAAGAGGAGCAGGAGCGCATGAGCAGCACGCAGGGCGCGGCCGTCGACATGGTCTTCCGCGGGCGCCGCGTCACCCGTGACCGGGCGCTGGTGATGGCCATCGTCAACCGGACACCGGACTCGTTCTACGACCACGGCGCCACGTTCGCCGAGGACGCGGCGAGGACGGCGATCAGCCGGGCCGTCGACGAGGGCGCGGACATGATCGACCTCGGCGGTGTCACCGCCAGCCCCGGCGCCGAGGTCACGGCGGACGAGGAGATCGCCCGGATCGTGCCGCTGGTGGAATGGGCACGCGGCCGCTACCCGGACCTGCTGATCAGCATCGACACCTGGCGTCACGAGGTCGGCGACGCCACCTGCCGGGCAGGCGCCGACATCCTCAACGACGCGTGGGCCGCCGCCGACCCGCGGCTGATCGACGTCGCCGCGGCGTACGGCGCCGGCTACGTGTGCACTCACACCGGCGGACGCACACCGCGGGCCGAGCCGTACCGCCCCGACTACCCGGATGTGGTGACCGCGGTACGCACCGAGGTCCTCGCCCTGGCCGAACGGGCCGAGGCCGCGGGCGTGCCGCGCGGCGGCATCCTCATCGACGGCACAGGCTACGGCAAGGATACCGCCGACCACCTGACGCTGCTCGGACACGTGAAGGAGTTCACCGGCACCGGATGGCCGGTGCTGATGGCCCTGTCGAACAAGACGTTCGTGGGCGAGACCCTGGACGTCGGCCTGGACGAGCGGCTCACCGGCACCCTCGCGGCCACCGCGATCGCCGCGAGGGACGGGGCGGCGGTCTTCCGCGCGCACCAGGTCGCGCCCACACGGCAGACCCTGGAAATGGCCGCCGCGATCAACGGCACCCGGCAGCCCGCCCGCACCAGCGCCTGGATCTCGTGATGCACCTCATCTGGCCACCGGACCACGCCGGCCGCGTGATCGAAGGCGCCGAGCTCGAAGACCTCTACACCTACCCGGCCGGACGGACCTGGCTTGCGGTCAACTTCGTCTCCAGCGCCGACGGGGCCGTCGAGCTCGGCGGCCAGGCACGGCCCCTGTCCACACCGCCCGACCGCGAGGTGCTGCAACTGGGCAGCGACCTCGCCGACGTGCTGCTGATCGGCGCGACCACCGCGATGGTCGAGGGCTTCCACGGCGTCCACCCCGACCGCCGCACGCGGGAGCGCAGGCGCCGCCACGGACTGGCCGACGTCCCGCCCACCGCCGTCGTCACCACCGGTCACGGCCTGCCCGCTGACGCGCCCGTCATCACCGGGGCGCAGGTGCCGACCCTCGTGCTCACCTGCGAGGCCGCACCCGTCGACGTCCGGCGGGCCTGGACCGCGGCGGGCGCGGAGGTCATCGTCGCGGGCGAGGGGAGCGTCGACCTGACGGCGGCGGTCGCCGCACTGGCCGGACGCGGGCTGCGGCGCATCGACTGCGAGGGCGGCCCCCACCTGTTCGGTGCGCTGACTGAAGCCGGCCTCGTCGACGAACTCCGCCTGACGCTCTCCCCCGTGCTGGCCGCCGGCCCCGCGGGCCGCATCGCCGCGTCCCCGCTCGCCACGCCCGTCGACCTGCACCTGGCCTCGGCGCTGGCCGAGGCGGACACCCTCCTACTGCGTTATCTCGCCCAGCGCTGACCCGCGGGCCCTGAGCCGCAGCAGGGCGGCCTGCGTCGCGACGGCGAGTGCCACCACGAACCAGGAGTAGTCGCGCGTCGCCGCCGCAAGGCCGCCCCCGTGCACGACGAGGACACCCGCGATGACGGCCGGCACGCCCATGCCCAGGTAGCAGACGACGTAGAGAGCCGACAGGACACCGGCGCGCTCGTGCTCGGCGACCAGCGGCACGACCGTACGCATCCCACCCTGGAATCCCGCCCCGAAACCGATCCCGGACACGAACGTACCCGCGAAGAACCCGGCGAACGACGAGAGTTCGACGGCAGCGAGGGTGCCGAGCGATCCCAGCACGAGCAGGGCGACGCCGAGGAACATCACGGCCCCGGGCGGGACGCGCCCGAGCGAGACGGCGGTGGCCGACGAGACCACGGTCAGGACGAACAGGCCGAGGCCGCCGATCACCGCCGAGTTCGAGCCCGAGAGTTCGCGGGCGAGCGCGGGGGCCAGCGAGCCGTAGAAACCACCGAGCGACCACACCGCGAACAGCACCGGCGCCACCGCGAGCAGCGGGCCGCGCAGGCGCCGCGGCACCGCGAGTCGGGGTACGAGGGAGGCGCGCGGCCCGGTCGCCGTGCTGCCCATGCCGGGCAGCACGGCGACCCCGGCGGCCTGCAGCGCGAAGACGCCGATGAACACGAGGTAGACGAGGTGCGTGGGGGCCGGCAGGTACTGGACGACCAGGCCGGACAGCAGTGCCCCGACGCCGGTCCCGAGGCCCGGGGCGACGGCGTTGGCGCGGGTGCCGCGCTCGCGGTCGATGTCCAGCATCGCCGCGCCCAGCGCCCCGAGGGCGCCGCCGGTGGCGACACCCTGCAACACGCGGCCGGCGATCAGGGCGCCGACGCCGCCGGCCGTGCCGAACACCACCATGGCAATGGCCTGCAGGGCCAGCGCGGCCAGCAGCACCGGCCTGCGGCCGAGGTGGCCCGAGGCCCTGCCGAGCACGAGCAGGGCGGCCAGGACGACGACGGCGTACACGCCGAAGACGACGGTGGTGGTGATCGGGGAGAAGTGCCAGCGGGCCGCGTACAGGGCGTACACCGGCGTCGGCGCGCTCGACGCGGCGAGGAACGAGACGATGATCGACGCGAGCAGCACGAGGCCGGCGGGGCCGGCGCGGCCGCCGGTACGCCGGGCGGCCGGCCGGACGGTCTGGGGGACGTCACTCGGTGGCGTCGTCGTGGTCCTCATGGCACACCTCCTGCCGCGCTCTATCGGCCCGCGTCGCCGGGGTGAGCGGCGGTCGCCCGGATCTCGACGAGGAGCTCGGGGCTCGCGAGGCCGCTGACGCCGATGATCGTCCAGGCGGGGTAAGGGGCCTTGACGAGGCGCTGCTTGGCCGCGAGGAAGCCGGACATGTTCTCCCTGATGGCGACGTGGTAGCTCGTCACGTCCACCAGGTCGCCGAGGCCGAGGCCCTCAAGCCGGAGGATCTCCTCAAGGCGCCGGATGGCGAGCTCGGTCTGCTCCTCGGCGCTCTCGCCCGGGACGCCGTCGGGGCGGCGGCCGATCTGGCCGGAGACGAACAGGTGCCCGTTCGAACGGATCGCGGGTGCGTGGCCGAAGCGAGCGAACGCGCTGGTGGTCTGCCCGAAGACCGGTGAGTCGTCGGGGACTTCCACGAAGTGGATGGTCATTGCGGTGTGTCCTTGTCTCTGGTGGGCCTGGCGGGGCCGGTCAGTCGCCCCATCGGGAGGAGCCGCATGCGTGCTCCATCCGGGTCTGGCCGAACGTCTCGCGTTCGCGCAGGAATTCACCGGGCAGCGCGTAACGCGGCCCGTTCCTCGGGTTCTTGGCGGCCTGCGTGACGATCGCGTCGGTGAGCGAGCGGATCATCTCCAGCCGCGGGTAGGCGGCATGGACGGCGTCGGCCTGCTCGTCGCCGAGGGCGTCGGCGTGGGTGTTGCCCATCGGGCCGCCGAAGTCGAGCGCGACTCCTTCGCGTACGAGCACGCACAGCGTGC
Source organism: Streptomyces sp. NRRL F-5126 (assembly GCF_000721265.1). Lineage (GTDB taxonomy): Bacteria > Actinomycetota > Actinomycetes > Streptomycetales > Streptomycetaceae > Streptomyces. The sequence goes on from NZ_JOFZ01000009.1 coordinate 139,759, forward strand.
CGCGGCGCTCCGCGATGCCCGATGAGGTGTGCAGGGCGATGGCCTGCCAGACCTCGTCGGCGTCCGCCTCCGACCTTCCGTGTTCGACGAGGAACGCGGCGGCACGGTCGGCGCCCTCCACCTCGAACCGCTGCGTGTGCGGGCCGTCGGGCGCCACGCCGAGGTCGTGCATCGCGCAGGCCGCGAACAGCAGGTCGTCCTCGTAGTCCTGGCCGGCGGCCAGTGCCAGGCGCGCGGCCACGAACCTGGCGAACAGGTAGGTGCGGATGCTGTGGTTGAACACCGAGGGCGATTCCACCGGCTTGACGAGCTGTACGACAGCGCCGGCGAGCGGTGTGCGTGGCAGCGCGATCAGGTCGGTGGCCGCCCGTGCGGCCCCCTGGCCGCGGATCGTTCCTTTCATGCCCACCAGGCTGGCACGCACCCCTCTGACCAGGTGAGTGGCAATCTTGACTGACATCGATAGAATCTTGCCATGACGACACACCGAGTCGCGATCCTGGCGTTGGACGGTGTCACCCCGCTCGACCTGGCGATCCCGGCGCAGATCTTCAACGCCCGCCCGGAGACCCCCTACGAGACGACCGTGTGCGGCCTCGGCCCCAAGGTGGCGACCACCGCCGGCTTCTCCCTCGACACCGAGGGCGGCCTCGACCACGTACGCGCCGCGGACACCGTGATCGTGCCGGGGTACGAGCCGGGCAGCGAGCCCCCGGTGCGGCCGCCGGGCGAGGTGCTCGACGCGCTGGCCCAGGCACGCGAGCGGGGCCGGCGTGTGGTGTCGATCTGCACGGGCGCCTTCGCGCTGGCCGCGGCGGGCGTGCTGGACGGACTGCACGCCACGACCCACTGGATGCACATCGACGAGCTCGAAGAGAACTTCCCGTCCGTCACGGTCGACCGCGATGTGCTCTACGTCGACGAGGGGGACGTGCTCACCTCGGCTGGAGTGTGCTGCGGCATCGATCTGTGCCTGCACCTGGTGCGCCGCGACCTGGGGGCGATCGTGGCCAACCGGATCGCCCGCGGCCTGGTGGCCGCGCCGCACCGCGACGGAGGCCAGGCCCAGTACGTACCCGCTCCGGTCGCCGAGGCCGGTGAGACGTCACTCTCCGGCACCCGGGGCTGGGCGCTGGGCCGGCTCGACGAGCCGCTCACACTGCGAGCGCTCGCGCGCCACGCGGGCGTCTCGCCGCGCACATTCATGCGCCGGTTCGCCGCGGAGACGGGCACCACGCCGCTGCAGTGGCTGCTGGGCGCCCGCCTCGGCAGGGCACGCGAACTGCTGGAGACGACGGACCACTCGGTGGACCAGGTGGCCAGGGACTGCGGCCTGGGCACAGCGGCGAACCTGCGCCTGCACTTCCGCCGGACCCTCGACACCACCCCCACCGCCTACCGGCGCACCTTCACGCGCTGACACCGCGGGCCACGGCCAACGGGCCGGACCCTTGCGCAGGTTGTCACTTTCCCGACGCGCTGCCCGATCACGCCTCGAACGCGGTCGCGAGGTCCTGGCCGTCGTCCGCGACCCCGCGGGACCGACCGCGCCTCATCCCGCACCGAGGGCAGTCACCGGCAACGTCCTCGATCCGTCGTCGGTCCGCGTGCCCGCCGCGGGTCACGGCTGTGCCGGCACGGTGATGGTGAACGCCGACCCCTCGCCCGGGGTGCTGGTCGCCGTGATCGTCCCCCCGTGCGCCTCCACGAGCTTGCGGACGATGGCAAGCCCGAGGCCGCTGCCTCCGGTCTGCCGGTTGCGGGACTTCTCCGCGCGCCAGAAGCGGTCGAAGACTCGTGGCAGGTCCTCGGCGCCGATCCCGGCGCCCGTGTCAGTGACCCCGATCACCGCGCGGGCGCCGCCGGCCCGCCCGGTGACGGTCACGCTGCCGCCCGCGGGGGTGTGCCGGACGGCGTTGGACACGAGGTTGCCGACGGCCTGCCGCAGCCGCACGGGGTCGGCCGCCACGACCGCCCCGCCTTCGACGGCGGTGACGAGGGCCACCCCCGCCGCCTGCGCCGTCCCCCGGTGCGCGGCCGCGACCTGCCCGAGCAACTCGGCCAGGTCCACCTGGCGTACGCGCAGCCGCAACTCCCCGGCGTCGGCCGCCGACAGGTCCCGGAGGTCGTCGATGACGTGCTGCAGCAGCACCGCCTCGTCCAGCAGCGATGTCAGGAACGCGTTGTCGGGCACGGCGAGACCGTCCTCGGCGGCCTCCAGCCAGCCGCGGATGTTGCTCAGTGGCGTGCGCAGTTCGTGCGCGACGTCGTTGACCATCGCCTTGCGCAGCTTCTCGGACCGCTCGCGGCGCTCGGCCATCGAGTTGAACGCGACGGCGACGTCACCGATCTCGTCGTTCGCCGCGACCTCGGCACGGGCCGCCAGATCACCCTCGGTCATCCGCCGGGCAGCGCCGGCCAGTGCCCGCAGCGGGCGGACCATGCGGGTGCCGGCGAGCGCGGTGACGGTGAGTGTGACCAGGATGACGAGGCCGGTCACCTCGGCGATCCGCGTCAGGTTGCCCGGTGACAGGTCGAGGAACGCGACCGGTGCGCGCTGCGGGCTGCTGACGAACAGCAGGGCGGGTGGTGCGACGTAGGGCGCGAGCTGCTCGCGGCGTGCGCCCTCGACGCAGTCGGCCACCACGTGTTCGCCCCGCGCGGTGCCCGGGGCGCTCCGCGTCCAGCTGTCGTCCAGGTTCAGCCGGACGGGAGGCGCGCCGCGCCGGCTCAGGCAGGCGTTGACGAGACCGCTGAGCCGATGCAGGGCGTGCGCCTCGGTGCGCGTCGGGCGCGACAGGGCCGTGGCCGCACACGCGCTCGGCGGGTACAGGCCGCTGCGCGCGGGGCGGAGCACGGGCCGGCCCGACGGCGTGGTGTCCACCCGCACGCTCACGTTCAGCTGATCGCGCAGGCACGCCGCCGTGCGTTGTGCCACGCCCCGCAGGTCGGCCCGCTCGGCGGCGGGCAGCAGGAACGGCCCGACCGCGCGGGGGTCGATGGCGCTCGGCGCGGCCGGCACCGCACTGTCCGTGCCGGGCGCGGCAGCCGGCGAGGGTGACCGCGTGTCCGGCAGGCAGCGGGCGTTCGGGGAGCAGGGCGCGGGCGACCCGCCCGCGGCGGTGGCCGGCTCTCCACCGGTGTGCCCGCTGTCGCCCGCGTCGGCACGCGCGGCCGGCGTGCCGTCCACGGAGAGCGGGTTGACCGTTGCGGACGCCTGGGCGGGCAGCGGGACGTGCGTCGCCCCGGCGCCGGAGTCGACCATCGTGTGGCGGCCCTGGTCGGTGAGCGTGATGCGGTGGCCGGTGCCGCGGGCCAGCCGGCGCACGGTCGCCGCGACGCCCCGCCAGTCGTGGTGGGTGGCGGCGTAGCCGAGCAGTGTGTCGTAGATGTGCGCGTCGTCGGTCAGCGTCTGGCCCTGCGTCTGGCGGATGGCGACGCTCGTGACGTGTGCGGTCAGCCAGGCGGTCGCCGCGACCGAGCAGGCCGAGACCAGGACGGACAGCGCGAGCAGCTTGAGCAGCAGCCTGCGGCGTCGGGGGACGCCACCGCGCCGCTCGGGGACGTCGGGGCTCACCCGCGCGCCCCGTCGCCGGCGACGAGCTTGTAGCCGACGCCGTACACCGTGATCAGCATGCGCGGCCGGTTGGGCTCGTGCTCGATCTTGCGGCGCAGGTTCATCACATGGACGTCGACCGTCCGGTGGGTGGACCAGCGATCCATGCCGTGCAGGCCGGAGATGATCTGTGCGCGGCCGAAGACCCGGCCGGGCTCGGCCGCCAGCAGGCTGAGCAGGACGAACTCGCCCGGCGTGCACTCCACCTGGCGGCCGTCGACGGTCACCTCGTGCCGCACCGGGTCCACGCACAGCCCGCCGACGCGCAGCACCGGATCGGGCGGCGGGGCAGGGGCGGTGGCCCTACGCAGGAGGGTGCGGACGCGGGCCATCAGTTCGCGCGGGCTGTACGGCTTGGTGATGTAGTCGTCCGCGCCCAGGTCAAGGCCGAGCAGCAGGTCGTCCTCGGCGGAGCGCGCCGTGAGCATGAGCACCGGCAGCGTGGACAGTTCCGGGTCGGCGCGGACCACCCGGCACACGTCAAGACCGTCGACGCCCGGCATCATCACGTCGAGCACGAGCAGGTCGGGCCGCGCCCGCCGGACCTGATCGAGCGCGGCCCGCCCGTCGTGCACGGCGGTCACCCGGTGACTCTCGCGTTCCAGGTAGCGGCGGACGAGTTCGGCCTGCTTCGGGTCGTCCTCCGCGACCAGGACATGTGCGCACATGGCAGCGAGTCTAGGAACGCCTGCGAACGCGACGGCCGGGTGCTCAGCCAGTGCCCCCGTCGTACCGGGTGGTGACGGCGCCGCCCGTGCCGGGGAACGACTTCTCGCCGGTCAGGTAGGGCTCGTACCGCGTCCGGCCGAGCAGATGGTCGGCGAAATAGGCGCCCACGTAGTCCTCGGTGATCCGGCGCTGTTGCCGCTCGGAGAGTTCCTTCTGATCCGTCTGGGAGGCGTCGGCCCCGGGGAACTGGGACGTGCAGGTGCCCGGCTCGCCGCCGGGAACGCCGTCGTCATGTGCGGCGACCTGGCCGCTGCTCGGCGACCACTGCTCGTTGTAGAAGTCGTGGACACCGCCGCGCACCGTGTACTGGCTTGTCGGCGCGTTGTTGGCGCCCTTGTTCCAGTCGAAGAACTCCCCGGTGTTCACCTGGTCGCACGTGCCCCACATCACCGCGAACGACGTCTTGGTGACGGGATCGACGTCCCAGGTGGCGGTGGGCGCGAGAGCGAACGCCGCCTTGACGGACACACCTTCGGGCCACGTGTGACGGCTGCTGTCGGCGATCTCCTGCATCACTCCCCCGCCGCCCATGGAGTGCCCGATCAGCCCCACATCGCGCAGGTCCACATGGTTCCTGAAGTCCACCGGCGAGGGACGTCCGGACGCGGCGTCGACGAAGCCGCCGCGCAGCGGGCCCTTGCCCGTCGACGACAGCTGCCGCCACATGCGCAACTGGGCGTTGATCAGTGCCGCGCGCTCCTGATACACCGTGTCGGCCTGGCCCGAGGACGTCGAGTTGATGCCGTTCGCCCCGATGGAGACGACGACGAACCCCCGGCTCGCCAGCTCACGGCCCAGGTAGTCGTAGCCGAGATAGCTGGGGATCCGGCCCACCCCGGATGCGCACGGCCAGGCGAACAGCCGGTCCGAGTCGGCCTTGATGATCGCCTGCTGCCTCGCCGCGTCGGCGGTGTCACCGCTCTGCTCGTCCTTCGCCAGCGCGGCCTGCGCGGCGTTGAGCGATGCGGAGGCGTCCGCGTCGGCGCAGGTGTCCCAGTACCCGTGCTCGATCATGATCAGCGGGTGGGTGCCTGAGGAGAGGTCGCCGGGGTAGTAGACGGCCCCGTCCAGCTCGTTGCCGCCCACGTATCCCAGGGAATCGGGCGGCTGGAAGGCCTCGTCGCCCAGGTTGTAGTGCACCTCTCCCACTTCCTGCCGCGCGGGCCGGCTTCCGGAGCGGTTGACGGCGGCGAACGCCTCCGTCGAGGAGAAGCACACAGCACAGGCTGTCACGGGCGCGGCGAGCAGCAGCAACTTCGCGCGCCGTGTGCGTCCAGGTTTCGTATGCGCCGCCGCAATGGCCGCCGAGGTGGCGCGCCGCGACGTACGGAGGGACGGCCGGCGGACAGGACGTGGGAGGCATCGCATGGGGTGGAGGGTACGGAGAGCATGTCAGGAAGCTGTCAGATTCCTGTTTTCGTCCGGGCGATGCACACGCACTTGAAAGTGCCTTTTGTAAGCTCTGCCCCACTCACTCATGATGGTGTTACGCACCAGCAGTGAGGTGAGAAGGAAGATGATTGAGCAAGTAACGCACCCCGCGGGGCCGCAGGTTGCCATCGAGATGTGGTCCGACCTGGGTTGCCCGTGGTGCTATGTCGCCAAGCACCGGCTCAGGGCCGCGATCGGGCAGCGGCCTGACGCGGACCGGTTCAAGGTCGTGATGCGCTCCTTCGAGCTGAACCCGGCCGCACCGAAGCGGCCGGAGCCGATCGAGGACGCCTTCATTCGTACCCACGGCGGAACGGCCGACCAGTTCATGGCGGCAGAGCGCCGGATCCGGGCGATCGCCCTCGGCGAGGGCCTGGAGTTCACGCTGGACCGTCTCAGCGCCAGCACCTTCGACCTGCACCGCGTGGTGCAGTACGCCGGCGACGAGGGCCTGGGCTTCGAGTTCTTCTCGGCCGTCCAGGACGGCTTCTTCGCCGGATCCGTGAACCCTTACGCCCCTGATGCCCTGGCCGGGGTCGCCGATTCGGTCGGTCTCGACGGCCGGCGAGTGCGCGCGATTCTCGCGGACGGTGAGTACGCCGGCCGCGTACGCGCCGACCGCACCGAAGGTGTGGAGCTGGGCGCGACCGGCGTGCCGTTCGTCGTCCTCGACCGTCGGGTCGCCGCCCCGGGGGCCCAGAAGGTCCCGGTCTACGGGCGGCTGCTCGACCAGGTGGCCGGGCCCGTGCCGAACGAGCCCGTGTCATGAGCGAACCGAAGGGTGGCCCGCAGATCGTGGCGGCCCCTGCCGACGGGTGGTGCGAGCCCGGCACCGGCGTCTGCCGCATCGGCCCCGCCGACGACGGGACGGGCGGCGCCGAGGCTCTCGACGAGACGGCGCCGCACGACGCGCCCGGCGCCGCGGAGCGCTGAGCACCCACCGCCACCGCCTCGGTTCAGCTACGCGCCGACCGCGGCCTTGCCCCGCCCGACTCCGGTCGCCTCGCTTGCCGCCCGGTTGGCGGCGACCTCGCGGTGGTGGGCGGCCGCCCAGCCGGCCATCGCCACCACCGCTTCCATCAGCGACCGGCCCAGCTCGGTGAGCTCGTACACCACCCTCGGGGGGACCTCGGGGTAGGCGGTCCGCGTGATCAGCCCGTCGCGCTCAAGGTGCTTGAGCGTCTGGGTCAGCATCCGCTGGGAGATCCCCGGGATGCTCGCCTGCACGTCGGAGTAGCGCAACGGACCGGCGTTCAGGGTGCTGACGATCAGCACCGTCCACTTGTCGCCGATGCGGTCGAGCACCTCGCGGATGAACGCGCTGTCCTCCGGCCATGTCCGGCACGGACCCGCGAGCTGTCGCGCTGACGCCATCTCCGTCACCCCTCATCCAGTGTGCAACCGCACTACCAGTATGTAACGCCCTTCGGCAACCACTACGAAAGGGACCCAACCCATGTCGTACCTGCTGCACATCGACTCCTCCTCGCTCGGCAAGGCCTCCGTCTCGCGCCAGGTCGCGCAGTCCTTCCTCGACGGCTGGAGCGGCGACGTCGTGCACCGCGACCTGGCGGCCTCACCCGTGCCTCACCTCTCCGCGGCCGGCATCACGGCCCGCGCCACCGCCCCCGCCCACTACACGCCCGAAGAGGCCGAGGCGGCCGCGATACAGGACGCGTTGATCGAGGAGTTCCTCGGCGCGCGCGCCTATCTCTTCACCGTCCCGATGTACAACCTGACGATGCCGTCGGTGTTCAAGGCGTGGCTTGACCAGATCATGGTGTTCGGCCGCACCATGGACTTCGACGCCCCCGCGCCGACCGCCGGCCGTCCCGCCGTGGTGATCTCGGCGCGTGGCGGCGGCTACGGGCCCGGCGCACCCAAGCACGGCCTCGACTACGTCGTACCGACCCTCGAAGCCACGCTCGGCCGGGCCGACATGCTCGGCCTCGACGTCACCACCGTCATCCCCGAACTGACGATGGTGCCCCACGCCCCTGCCCTGGCCGCCCTGCTGCCGAAGCACGAGGCGTCCATGGCCGGCGCCCACGACCGTGCCCGCGAACTCGCCGCCGCGATCGCCGACGGCACGACGACCGCCGCCGCCTGAGCCCCGAACCGGCCGACCGGTCGACGACTCGAAGCCGACCGTGCAGCCGTCGGGGCCGGGCAGGATCCCGCGCAGAGGCTGCACGGTCACCGGTCACCGGTCACCGGTCACGGGTCACGGGTCACGGGTCACGGGTCGCGGGTCGCGGGTCGCGGGTCGCGGGTCGCGGGTCACCCCAGGCCGAACCAGGGCAGGCAGGCCGGCAGCCCTTCGACCCGCACCGGTACCGCTCGGTGCCGTTGACACCGTTCGGCGGTGAGGCGGAGCCTGCGCAGCACGGCGGGTTCGGCCCGCACCGCATGGCGTTCGATGCCGTCCTCCTGATAGCCGAGCTTGCGCGAGACCCCCAGCGACGCCGCGTTGTGCGCGTACGCCGCGGAAACCGCCTGCTGAGCACCGAGTCCGGCGAAGGCCAGATGGAGGACGGCCGCGCGCATCTCGGTCCCCAGGCCCTGGCGGTGGTGGACCCTCCCCAGCCAGGAGCCGGTGCACACCTCACGGAGGACCGGGAAGTCCCGGGCGGTAATGCCCTGCGTCCCCACGACGACACCGTCCCGCAGGACCGCGAGGTTCAGCTCCCAGTCCTCCTTCTGCCAAGCTCCCCAGCAGCGCCAGTGGTACTGGAGGACGCTCCGAGCACGCTCGTCGGGCGTGACGTCGGTCCAGGCCACGGTGAACGGCTGCACCGCCGGATCATGCACACCATCCGCGGCCAGCGCGGTCAAGTCGGCGAGATCGTCCAGGTTCGGCAGCCGCAGTTCGAGCCGAGGCGTGGTCAACCGCAGGCCCGCGAGCGGCCATTGGGTCAGCAGGGTCATAACCGTGGATCTTTCTCGTTCCCTGCCACCGCGGCCACTGGATTTCGACGAGAAGCGGCCCTCGGTGTCGCACTGCCGCCTCAGTCCTGCCTCAGGGGCGGGGGTGTTGGACAGGGTGACGCAGACACCTGGGGTCGTCGGGCTCGATGCCGAGTCGATGCGTCCCCGATCGCGCACATCAGCACGAGCCAACGTGAGCGCTGGGTGTTGAAGGCGCTTTCCGTGATCAGTACCGTCAATGTCCAACAGAGGGGCAGGGGAGATTCCGTGATGACACGTCACCCTCGTGCGTGGGGGCTGGGAGCCCGGACCTCGGCACGCGCGGTGCTGGCGGGTGTGGTTGGCGCGCTGGCCGGAGTCGTCGCGTACTCCATCAGCCGGACCGGCGGACAAACGCTCTCGATTGTCGTGGGCGGCCTGATAGGCATCGCGCTGGTGCTGGGAGCCGAGTTCTACCGCCGATCGGCTCAGCTGACCGAGGTGCAACTCACCCTGCCCGGGAGCGTGATGGTCTTCGCGGCCAACACGGACATGCGGCAAGCCGCTCTGAGAATGTTCTTCCAAGCGTCGACGCGAGTGGCCACTCGCCCACTCGACGACGGCAGCGGAAACCTCCGCGAAGCACTGACCTCCCTGAAGAAGCTTTTCGACCTGTACCGGGAACCCTTGGAATCCGGAGCCGCTCCGCCGCCACCCTCCAGAGGCGACTCCGTCCACGAGATCGTCCTCGACATCCTGAACTTCGAACTCGCTCCGTTCCTCTCGAAGTGGCACCCCCGGCTGAAAGCCTGGGAGACCGCTCAGGGACCGGAGGCGGACGAGGCGGCGTGGCCCGACAACGCCGCGTTCCGTGAGGACCTCAAAGACCTCCAGCGACAGCTGCGCCCCTACGTCATCGGCCTCGGCGAGATCGCCGGTGTCCGTGATCCGGAACGGCACCTGCGCCGCTCCCACTGGGGCCCGGATTCCGGGCCCCATCAGCACGAGACCGGACCCGACAGCCGTTGAGTCGGCCCGGCGGCACGCATGGGGATCTTGCGGTATGACGCATGATGAGGGTGTGACGACCATCTCCCCATACGCGGGCGCTGCCCACGCCGCATGGAAGCAGGCAAACAGCACCCCCCCCCCGCCTGCTTTCCGGGCTGAGCAGGTATGCCGGCGTTCGAGCGTGAGTCCGATCGGGGGGCGATGACCATGGCTCCCCCGGCAGCATCCAGTGCCGTTACCGCACCCGTCGCCGAGTGGGACGTGTTCCTGAGCTACAGCCGAACCGACGCCGACAAGGCCCGTGCTCTCGCCCACGCGCTGCGAAGTCAAGGACTGCGAGTGTTCCTCGACGACATGGCCGTCGACGACTTCGCGTCGATCACCAAGGCGATCACCGAAGCCCTCGCCCGCTCGAAGGCGCTCCTCGCTCTCTACTCCGCCGAGTACCCGCGTCGACGCGCCTGCCAGTGGGAGCTCACCTACGCGTACCTCGCCGGCCAGCGGGAAGGCGACCCTCGGCGCCGAATCCTCGTGGTCAACCCCGAGACTTCCGCTGCTCATGTCCATCCCGTGGAGCTCCGCGACGCCAGGCACTGGACCTGGCCCACCGCCCCGAACGTTCTCCAGTGCCTGACCGAGCAGGTGGGTGCGCATGTGAGGGCAATCGCATCACCGCTCGGCGCGGCCGGGCATCCAATGGACGGGCGCGAGGCATTGTCCTCGCCGTGGTTGCCCGCGCCGGCGAGGACGGGCTCGGCACGGTTCACCGACCGACTCGCGGAGCAGTGGCGCATCCACTCGGCACTCGTCCGCCACCGCGCCCCACTCGTCGCCCAGCCGGGCTCCGGCTCCGGCCGGACGGCACAGCTCCGCGGCATGCCCGGCATCGGCAAATCCGTACTGGCCCAGGAGTACGCTCTCCGCTTCGCCTCCGCGTTTCCAGGCGGAGTGTTCTGGTTCGATCTCCACCAGGCCCACGATTCACCCTCCCCGACGGCGCTTGACGTCTACGCGGAGCAGGTGGCGGACGTGTGCCACGCGCTGGACGTGGACCACACGCGCGACGCCTCCCTCGTACGGCTCCTCAGTCGGCTCGCGATCCACCTCGGCGAGCACGGAGCACCATGCCTGTGGGTCGTGGACGGTCTGCCCGATGGCCTGCCTGACGAGGAACTACAGCTCCTGCGCGGACCTCACCTGCTCGCTTCCACCCTGCTCACCACACGGTCCTTTCGGTACGGCACGTTCGCTGAGACCATCGACATCCCGCCCCTCTCCGACGCAGACGGGTACCGGCTTGTCACGTCGCGCCGCACTCCCGGCAGCGAGGTCGAGAAGGCGACAGCTCTTGCCCTCGTCCACGACGTAGGCGGCCACCCCTACGCATTGGACCTGCTCTCCGACCTGGCCGGTACGGAAAACTTCGCCGACCTCAGGAATCGGCTGCACGCCGCCGACTCCGACATCCTGGCCCCGCACGTTCCACTACGCAGCGGAAAACGGTCCGCCGGAGTCTCGCGGGTCCCCCTCGCCCCTACGCTCCTGGCCCACCCCTTGACCGGTAACGGACCGGCCGACGACGTCCTGCGCCTCTTCGCCCTCGCCTCTCCGGCTCCTCTGTCCCAGACAGTCCTGGAGAACGCCATCGCCTCGGTCAATCCTTACGACCCGTGGGAAGCCGGTCCCGCTGTCTCCGACTCCATCGCCACACTTCTGGGCTCCGGCGCCCTCCTACCCGCCTCCGCCGCTCAACGGTCGTGGACCGTACACGCACTGGTAGCACGAGCAGTGCGCAGACATGACGAGGACACCGCCCGCCAAGAGGACCTACGGCAAGTCCTCCTGCACACCCTGGCGACCCCCCTTGCCCAAAGCTCCCGCGACGGAGTGCCGCGCCAACCAGTCCTCGCGGCCTCGCCACCACTCGACCTGCCTCCCTCCGGCCCCAGCCCCGTGGAGCGGGCCGCAGCGTTCGACCTCCAGGTGGAGCTGGTCACCCGCGTCGGCGTCCAACCGCTCGGCGCCGGCGAAGGCTCACTGCGCGAGGCGCTCACGTCCTTGCACACCCTCTTCGCCACAACGCGAGAGGTACTGCACCGAGTCGCGGCAGATTCCCCGCCACCAATCGCGCTCCCCCGCATCGCGCTTGTGCTGAGCAACCAGCATCTACGCCCTTTCCTCGCGACATGGCATGCGGCACTCCGCGATCACGAGGACACTCGCCCGCCTGGACGCAGCGCTATCGAACACGAACGGCTCTGGCCCAGAGCCGCCGAAATGCGGACACAGCTCGCCGACCTGAAGGCACCCCTGTCCTCGACGGCCAAAGAACTGGCCACACTCTGCGGCATTGACCTGCTACGCGCAGTCGGCCCGGATGAGCCCTGAAACGCGGCCCGTCCTTCACGATGCGTCGTATTCGCTTCGCAACCGGAGGCTGGGGAACCTGCTTGGGCCGATATGCACACAGCCGATTAGTACCCGCTCCTTCCTCGTGTCCATCGAAAGGATCAGGGGCGGTCCTGGCGGCTCACCCCAGGTAGGGGTAGGTGCCTGCCAGGTAGTCGCCGATCTGCTGGCGCATGCTCGTATGGATGTCGTACTGATCGAGGTCGGCGGGCTGGACGAAGCGGACGCCGTCTGCTTCGTCGTTGACCGTGGGTTCGCCGCCCACGGGGCTCCCGATGTACGTGTTCTCGTACTGCTGACGGATCTCGCCGTCCGTGTAGGCGACGATGTGGTGCGGGTTGGTGTAGACACCCAGGAAACCGGTGATCTTCGCGACGATGCCCGTCTCCTCCTCGCACTCCCGCACGGCGCATTCGGCCGCTGTCTCGCCGATGTCCTGGGCTCCGCCGGGCAGCGCCCACTGGCCGGTGTCGCGGCGGCGCTGGAGGAGGATCGCCCCGGTCTCGTCGACGACGAGCAGGTTGCTCGCGGGGATCAGGGTGTTGGCCTTCGGGGCGGCCGGGTCGTGGTAGTACTCAGTCCTGCCCATGGGCGCCGGTCCTCTTCTCATCTGGTTTACAGGACCAGTCATGGCTCGCATAGCGTCGATGCTCAGAGCTCAGGCTTCGAACACCCGCTATTGCCTGGTCTGTTGGGGTGATGCAGGCGAACGCCCGAGCCCATTATCAGCAACCGTGCCGTCCCATATCAGCAAATAACCGAATGGCGCCCTTACGGTGGCTCCTCGCCGGACCTACTGTGCATCTACCCTCATGGCGACACCGGGGTTCTCGGCGGCACTGCCACCGACGGGGAAGGGAGCCTGGGCCCCGACGACAAGTCGGCGACCGGAATCCTCACTCGGTTGCCGCCAGAGGAGCAGACGTGACGCAACAGAACGCGGAGAAGAAACCGAGCGTCGCTGCCGCTGTCATCATCCACGACGGACGGGTACTGCTGGTGCGGCGTCGAGTGAGCGAGGGGCAGCTCTCCTGGCAGTTCCCTGCCGGCAAGGTTGAACCCGGTGAAAGCCGCGAGCAGGCCGCCGTGCGCGAGACGCGGGAGGAGACCGGCTTGGCCGTGTCGGCTGTAAAGCTGCTTGGTGAGCGCCTCCACCCGAACACAGGGCGGCTGATGTCGTACACCGCATGCGAGGTGATCAGCGGCACTGCACACGTCGCAAGCACCATGGAGATCGCCGAACTGGCCTGGGTAGCCCACGCCGATATCCAGCAGTATGTGCCGTACGGACTGTTCGAGTCTGTACAGGACTATCTGGACGCGGCCCTTCCATCCTGACCGGCGTGAAGGCTTGTGGGTGGCTGCCCCGCCGCACGCGCATCGCTCACACAGGTGGCCCACGCCACCCCAGCCGCGTGGTCCGTCATGCTGCGAGCAACAGCAAGCCCCGGGCCACACGCTATGTGACCTGGGGTTTCGCGGAGCCCCCTGTCGGATTCGAACCGACGACCTACGCATTACAAGTGCGTTGCTCTGGCCATCTGAGCTAAGGAGGCATATCGGACACAGCGCACCGAGTCCAGCAGCGGGTCCACTGTACACAGCGCCCGGAACGTCCGGCCACGGGCTTCCGGGGCTCGCGGGGCCACGACCCCAGCCGTGTGTCGCGTGTGACGGGATGCGTTGTGCGCCGCCAACTGCGTGCGTGGCAGGCGTCGTTGGCCGGCGTGAGTGGTGCGTCTCGGCGGCCCTGCCGGGGCGCCGGCCGGGGCGGGGCGGGCGCGCCGCCCCGTGCGGGCGGGGCACCGGCCCGCGCGGGGCCGGGGATATCGGTTGCTCTGGACTACTGACAGATCCCGAAACGACAGGTACCGTCACCTCCAGTTCACCCAGGTGGACCAGACCTCTCTTCCACTTCCCGGTGGGAGATCCATTCCTTTACTCGGATCGTCCGGCACGTTCCTGCCGGTGAAGGGACATTTCGCCATGGCTACTGTCACGTTCGACAAGGCGACCCGCATCTACCCGGGTGGCACCAAGCCCGCCGTGGACCAGCTCGACATCGACATCACCGACGGCGAGTTCCTCGTCCTCGTCGGCCCCTCCGGCTGTGGCAAGTCCACCTCGCTGCGCATGCTCGCGGGCCTCGAGGACGTCAACGACGGCGCGATCCGGATCGGTGAGCGCGACGTCACGCACCTGCCGCCGAAGGACCGGGACATCGCCATGGTGTTCCAGAACTACGCGCTGTACCCGCACATGTCCGTCGCCGACAACATGGGCTTCGCCCTCAAGATCGCCGGCGTGAACAAGGCGGAGATCCGCAAGAAGGTCGAGGAGGCCGCGAAGATCCTCGACCTGTCGGACTACCTGGACCGCAAGCCGAAGGCGCTCTCCGGTGGTCAGCGCCAGCGCGTCGCGATGGGCCGTGCCATCGTCCGCGAGCCGCAGGTGTTCCTCATGGACGAGCCGCTGTCGAACCTCGACGCCAAGCTGCGCGTGTCCACGCGTACGCAGATCGCGTCGCTCCAGCGCCGCCTGGGCATCACCACGGTGTACGTCACGCACGACCAGGTCGAGGCCATGACGATGGGCGACCGCGTCGCGGTGCTCAAGGACGGCCTGCTCCAGCAGGTGGACTCGCCGCGCAACATGTACGACCGGCCGGCGAACCTCTTCGTCGCCGGCTTCATCGGCTCCCCCGCGATGAACCTGATCGAGGTGCCGATCACGGACGGCGGCGTGAAGTTCGGCAACAGCGTGGTGCCGGTGAACCGTGACGCGCTGAAGGCCGCCGCCGACAAGGGCGACAAAACGGTCACGGTCGGTGTCCGGCCCGAGCACTTCGACATCGGCGGCGAAGCCTCCGACGCGAAGAAGCTCTCGAAGGACGCGGACCCCGGCTTCGAGGTCGTCGTGAACGTCGTCGAGGAGACGGGCGCCGACGCCTTCGTCTTCGGCACGATCGACGTGAACGGCGAGAAGAAGGACCTGGTCATCCGCGGCAACAGCCGCGCGGTGCCGGAGAAGGGCGCGACGGTCAACGTCGTGCCGCGCGCGGGCGAGACCCACGTGTTCTCCTCCTCCACGGGCGAGCGCCTGAGCGACTGACCCTGGACGTACGGCCCTGTGGCCCCGTACCGCTGCTTGCGCGGACGGGGCCACATCGCTGTCCGCACGGGCGTCCAAGGGGCCCGCGTCAACGCGTAATTCGAAAAAAACCTTCGAACCATCGCCCGCGAGAGTGACTAAATGTCGCCATATCACTACCTCCCGCTACGCTCGCCCTCGTGACCCACTCAGCGCGGCGTATCGGCCGAACTCTCGCATTCGTACTGCCCGTCGTCCTGGTGCTGTCCGGGACCCTCGCGGTGGCCCGTGTCCCGTGGGCGACGAGCCCCGACACGCAGGCACTGACGGCGGCCTCCTCGAAGGCCGCGTCGGCCCCTGCCAAGTCCCGTACGCCCCAGGACATCCTCCGCGACAAGCTCCTCGTCGAGCTCCAGGAGAAGGACCCGGGGATCGCCCTCACGCACCTCCAGCGCGAGGTCGAGGCGCGCCCCTCGCTCGCCAAGCACTGCATGGCGATCGCCCGCGCCCTCGGCCGGGCCGCGGTCCAGCACTACGGCCCGACGCGTGCGCAGTCGTTCTCACGTCCCGTGTGCGACACGTCGTTCGCGTACGGGGTGTCCCAGCAGACCGCGGGCAGCTGAGCGCGCACGCGCCCGCATCCCGTCCAGCCGCGCCCCGGGCTGACCCCGCCGTCCCGTACTGACGCGCTGCCGCCCCGCATAGGGTGCTCGGCATGCATACGTTTCCGACGCAGGCGGTGGTCCTGGCGGGCGGCCAGGGTTCGCGGCTGCGCCCGTACACCGACGACCGCCCGAAGCCGATGGTCGAGATCCCGGGAACGGGGACCCCGATCATCGGCCATCAGCTGTCCTGGCTCGCCGCTGAGGGCGTGACGGACGCTGTCGTCTCCTGCGGCCATCTGGCGGAAGTCCTCCAGGAGTGGCTGGAGTCGGCGTCCGCGGAGCTGCCGCTGCGGGTCACGACGGTGGTCGAGCACGAGCCGCTCGGACGCGGCGGCGGGCTGAAGCACGCGGCGAAGCGGCTGCCCGCGCCCGGCGAGCCCTGGTACGCGACGAACGGCGACATCTGGACGCGGTTCTCCCTGCGCGAGATGGCCGCGTTCCACGCGGAGCGCGCCGCGACCGCGACCCTGGCCCTGGCGCGGCCCAGGATCCCGTGGGGGGCCGTCGAGACGGACGAGTTCGGCCACGTGCTGGACTTCATCGAGGCACCGCCGTCGCCGTACCTGATCAACGCCGGTGTGTACGTGTTCGCGTCGGACTTCACCGACCTGCTGCCGGACCTCGGCGACCACGAACGTACGACCTTCCCCGGCCTCGCGCGTGAACGGCGGCTGGCGGGCTTTCCGTTGCCGCAGGGCGCGTACTGGCGCGCCATCGACACGGCGAAGGACCTCACGGAGGCGGCGAAGGAGCTCGCGGCCGGGCGGAAACTCCCGCACTGAGTCGCTGGGACCTGAGGCGCTGAGGCGCTGAGGCGCTGAGGCGCTGAGGCGCTGAGGCGTACATCGGGGACGCACCCCATGGGCGCGTCCCCGATGTACGTCGTTACGGTGCCGGCCTCAGCCGAGCAGGCCGCCCAGCGGGCCGCCGCCGGAGGACGACCCTCCGGACGAGTCGCCGCCCGCGCCGCTGCCCGACGACGTCGGGCCGCCGGAGGACGACGACGAACCGCCGCTCGCCGTGGAGCCGCTCGTGGACGGCGCGGCGCCCTGGTTGCCCGCCCCTGACGGCGCCTGCTGCCGCTGCGTACGGGACGGGGCCTGCGCGCCGCCCGCGCTCTGGGTCTGCGTCGGCGAGCTGCCCTGCGTGGCGCCCGAGCCGCTGCCGCCCGTCGCGGCGGCGCCGGGGGTGTGGGCGGTTCCGTGGGTGCCGGCCGACGGGCCGTGCGAGTGGTGTGCGGACGGCGCCCCCGAAGGTGTGCCGCCCTTGCCGTGCGCGTCGGCACTGGGCGATCCTGACGCGCTGCCGTGACTGGTCGAGTCCTGCGGCAGCGGCTCGCCCGGGAGCTGGTTCACCGGCGCGTGGTTGGGCCCGGGGACGGTCACGACGCCGGAGGAGCGGACCGCGCCGCCGAGCACGGACCCGACGAGCATCGTCGTGCCGATGACGAGACCGGCGACGATGGTGCCCCTGCGCAGCACGTAGCGGCGCAGGTCGAGCAGGCTGGAGCGCGGGCCGAGCCTGCGCCAGGCGTCCCCCGCGAGCTTGCCGTCGACGGAGTAGACGGGGGCGCCGGCGATGATCAGCGGGGACCAGGCGGCCAGGTAGATGATGTCGGGCGCGTCGTACGCGGGGACGGTCTTCCAGCTGACGGTGACGAGCAGCGCGGCGGACAGCAGGGCGCCGAGCGAGGCGGCGACGCGCTGCCACAGGCCCAGGGCGGTCAGGACGCCGGCGACGATCTGCAGGAACGCGATGCTCAGGCCGGCACCGACGGGGTGGGACAGCGCGAAGTCGCGGAGCGGTTCCGCGAGGGCCCACGGGTGCAGCGAGTTCAGCCACTTGACCATGGAGCCGCGCTCACCGCCGTCGAAGTAGACGGGGTCGCAGAGCTTGCCCATGCCGGCGTAGACGGAGATCAGGCCGAGGAAGACGCGCAGGGGCAGCAGGACGACGCCGAGGTTCATCCGGCGGCCGGGGAAGTACGCGTGGCGGACAGCGCTCCCGCCGCGCGCGGCGCCCGTACGGACGCGGGCGCGTGAGCCGGTCTCGGTGAGCTCGTCGTCCTCGTCGTAGTCGTCGCCGCAGTCGGCGTATCCGGCGTAGTCGGCACGGTCGGTGTCTTCGTGGCCGGGACCGTCGGCGTAACGGGTGCGGTCGATGAGGTGGGTGGCGTCGTCCCCGTCGTCCTGGCCGCCGCCGTAGCGGGTGGTGCGCGGCTGGTCGTAAGCGCCGACGGCCTGCCTCATCGGGGGCAGGAGCGGCCCGTCGGAGCCGCCGCCGAGCACCGGGGTCGCCTGCGTCCTGTCGTCGACCTCGACGCGCGGGATGACCTGCGTGGCGCCCGCGTCGTAAGAGCCGCTCCCGTACGGGCCGCGCCTGTAGGAGCCCGTGTCGTAGGTGCCCGCGTCGTAGGAGCCCCTGTCGTACGCGCCGGTGTCGTAGGGGGCGGGGCGCTCGTGGCCACGGGGTGCGGGCGTGGCGGGCGTGGCGGCCGTCGTCGTGGCGTCGGCCGCGGCGGCGTCGGCCGAGGGGGCCGACACCGCACCGGAGTTGCGGACGGCCTGGAGGAGGCCGCTCGCGCCCGGGTCGCCCGGCTGCGACTTGCCGCTCCACACGACGGGCGCCTTGCGGCGCGCACCTCTCGCGGTGGCACCGCGCGCGGCCTCCGCACCGCCCATGGCGGGGATCCGCGCGGTCTCGGCCCCGCCCGCCCCGACCGGCAGACCACCGCGGGGCCCGGCCGCCCGGCGGGCGGCCGGGCGGCCGGGCGTCGCGAGCTTCACGCGGAAGCTCGCGTGGTTCACGATGACCTGCGCGGGATCGCTGTCCACCTTGAGCATGCTCAGGGGCGGCTGATCCTCGAACCCGGACCCGGGCGTTCTGGTGTCCACACTCATCTAACCGAGTGACCTGTCTTTAGGACACTGCCTTGACGAGCGGTATGTGTCCGAGACCCGTCAAGATCATCTATCACAGCAATGTGCCACAGCGGCCTCACAGCGACGAGTGTCGTATCGGATCGGTTGTCCGGGCGTCACTCTTCTCATGGAATTCTCATGTGGTGACCGGTCGCTCGTGAGGCCGCTCTCAGAAAGAGTGCCTAGAAATTGCCGAAAGACGGAGGGCTCTTGACCCGGAACTCTTGACCCGGCGCCGGGCCGGGGGGCGGCGGCCGGGCCGTGACTGCGGACGACGTGTGCGGGCCCGGGCCCAGGCCGGGTCAGGGCGGCCCGGGCCGGGCCTCCCGGGGCCCGCCCTCCGTGACATGTTCGTTCGTGAAGAAGGTGCGCACCATGCAGCCCAGCCAGACCGGAATGTGGGCGGTCGCCCGCAAGGCCCGCCGCAAGCTGGGCCGGGTGAAGGCTCGGGCGACGGGGCGGCCGGCGGCAGCGAGGGTGACGCCGAAGGGCAGCAGACTCGTCACGTCACCGGTTTTCGTGCTGTCGTCGGTGCGTTCGGGCTCGACGCTGCTGCGCGTGCTGCTCAACAGCCACCCGCTGATCCGCGCCCCGCACGAGATGCACCTGCGGACGCTGGAGGTGAAGCAGACGAAGGTGTACACCGAGAAGGCGATGAAGCAGCTCGGCCTCGACGGCGACGAGCTCGAACACCTCCTGTGGGACCGGATCCTGCACCGCGAGCTGTCGCACAGCGGCAAGGAGCTGATCGTCGACAAGACACCGGGCAACGCGCTCATCTGGCGCAGGCTGCACGAGGCCTGGCCGGACGCGCGCTTCGTGTTCCTGCTGCGCCACCCGGCGTCGATGGTCAGCTCGCTGATAAACGGGCGGCCCGACCGCGAGCTGGCGCAGACCGTCGCCGAGGTGAAGCAGTACGTGGACGCGGTGGAGGAGGCACGCGGCCAACTGCCGGGGCTCACGGTGCGCTACGAGGAACTGACCGAGAAGCCCACCGAAGTCACACAGGAGATCTGCGCGTTTCTCGGCGTGGAGTGGGACAGGCGCATGCTGAACTACGGAAAGCAGGAGCACGGCCCGTTCCAGGCGTTCATCGGCGACTGGAGCGACAACATCAAGTCGGGCAAGATCCAGCAGGCGCGGGAGTTGCCCAGGCCCGATGAGGTGCCGGACTCCTTGAAGGAGGTCACGCGCCACTGGGGATATGAATGCTGAGCAGTGAGAACGACCCGTCCGGCACGGCAGCCGCAGGCTCGCCGGAAGGCACGCCGGTGAAGGTCTCCGTGGTGGTCCCGGTCTACAACCCGGGTGCGGCGATGGACGAGTTGATCGCGTCGCTGCTGCGCCAGTCGATGCCTGCGGGCGAGTGGGAGGCCGTGTTCGTCGACGACGGTTCGACGGACGGCTCGGGCGACCGGCTCGACCGGCTCGCGGCGCAGCACCCCGGCTACATCAGGGTCGAGCACATCCCGAACTCCGGCTGGCCGTCCAGGCCGCGCAACATCGGCATCGACCTGGCGCGCGGCGAGTACGTGCAGTTCGCCGACCACGACGACTGGCTCGGCGACGAGGCGCTGCTGCGCATGTACGCCTACGGCCGGGAGAACGGCGCGGACGTCGTCGTCGGCAAGATGGCGGGCCGCGGCAGGAACGTGCCGCGCGAACTGTTCCGCCGCGACCGCCCCGACGCGAAGCTGTCGAAGGACCCGCTGATCGACAGCCTGACGCCGCACAAGATGTTCCGCCGCGAGTTCCTGCTGGAGCACGGGCTGAGGTTCCCCGAGGGGAAGCGGCGGCTCGAGGACCACGTGTTCGTGACGGCGGCGTACTTCGCGGCGAAGCGCGTCTCGGTGCTGTCCGACTACGTCTGCTACTTCCACGTCGCGCTGACGGACGCGTCCAACGCGGGGCTCAAGCGGTTCGACCCCGCGGGGTACTTCGGCAACCTCCGCGAGGCGCTGGACATCGTGGACGCCCACACCGACCCCGGCGCGCTGCGCGACCGGCTGCACCGGCGCTGGCTGCGGGTCGAGATGCTGGGGCGCCTGACGTCCGCGAAGCACCTGGCGGCGCCCGAGGAGTGGCGGCGCGCGTTCTTCCACGAGGTGCGCTCGGTACTGGTCGAACGGTTCGCGCCGGGCGTGGCCGCGGGGATGCCCGCGGCGCAGCGGGCGATGGTGTCACTGGTGGAGCAGGACCGGTTCGACGCGGTGCGGGAGCTGGCGCTGTGGGAGTCGGGCGTGCGCGCGAAGGCGACGGCCCGGGTGACGGGCCCGTCCCAGATCACGGTGGAGGGCGAACTGACCACCGCCGGCGGCGCGCCGATGACGTTCATGGCCGTGGACGGCAAGGACGTGCTGGCGCCGCCCGTCGACGGCATCCCGCCCGCGGCGCTCGACGTGACGAGCCGGGTGAAGTCGGCGCGTATGGACATCGTGGCACGGCGGCGCGGGGGCGGCGGCGAGGAGTTCTTCCTGCCGGGCGAGACGACGGTGACGCGCGTCCCGACCCCCGACGGAGGCTTCAGGCTGCGCCACAGGACGGTGGCGGGGCTGGCACCCGACACGCTGAACTCGGGCAGGAACGCGGGCCGTTGGGAGCTGAAGGCGCGCATCGCCAGCTGCGGCTGGCAGAAGGACACGGAGCTGGCCGTGTCGCTGACGATCGCGACGGACGGGGCGCCCCCTGTCCTGCGCAAGGGCTCGGGCACCCCGCTCATGACCCGCCTGAAGCGCAGGGCGCGCCGCCTGGCGGGCGGCAAGAGGTAGCCGCCCGGCGCCGCGCCGCGCCGTGGCGGCGCAGGCATCCGCGCCCCGGGCGCGCGGCGCTCCCGGCCGTCGGCACGCGAGCCTCGCGCTTCCGGGACACCGCCGAGGGCGCGGGCTGCGTTCACGGCCGCCGCCGAGGGCGCGGCCGTTGGCCGCGGGCCGGGGAGCCGCGGGCCCAGCGCCCACGGGTCCGCCTCTCGCTGCCCGGGCGGCGGTAGAGGCTCGGTTCGTGGTCCAGGCCCCCGCGGCCCGGGGCGGAACCCGCGGGGCAGGCCGCCTCCCGGGCCGGGCGGTCACGGTGGCCCCGCCTCCCGCGGGTTGCGAACCGGCGGGGGCGTCTCCCGGACCTGCGGTCCGGTCGGCGACGGGCGCCCGGGCGTGGCCCGCGAGGACGCCACCGGGCGCGGTCAGGCCCGCCGTGCGCGGCCCGGCGCCGGGCGGCTCGCGGCCGGCGGAGTCAGGCCGTGCGCTTGCGGGCCGTTTCGTAGAGCACGATGCCCGTCGCCACGCCCGCGTTGAGGGATTCGGCGCCGCCCGGCATCGGGATGCGCACCCTCAGGTCGCACGTCTCGCCGACCAGGCGCGACAGGCCCTTGCCCTCGCTGCCGATCACGATGGCCAGCGGGCCGTCGAGCGCCGCCACGTCCGCGATGTCGGCGTCGCCGTCCGCCGCGAGCCCGATGACCGTCAGGCCGGCCTTCTTGTACGCCTCAAGCGTGCGCGTCAGGTTCGTGGCGCGCGCCACCGGCGTGCGCGCGGCCGTGCCCGCCGAGGACTTCCAGGCGCCCGCCGTCATCCCGGCCGCGCGGCGCTCGGGCACGACCACGCCGTGGCCGCCGAACGCCGACACCGAGCGGACGACCGCGCCCAGGTTGCGGGGGTCGGTGATGCCGTCGAGCACGACGACCAGGGGCTCCTCGCCGTCGTCGTACGCGGCGGCCGCGAGGTCGTCCGGGTGCGCGTACTCGTAGGCGGGGATCTGGAGGACGAGGCCCTGGTGGTTGAGGCCGCCGGTGAGCCGGTCGAGTTCGGGCCTCGACGCCTCCATCAGGTGGATGCCGCCCCGGTCGGAGGCGAGCTTCAGCGCGTCACGCACCCGCTCGTCGTTGTCGATGTACTGCTGCACGTACAGGGTCGTCGCCGGCACACCGTCGCGCAGCGCCTCGAAGACGGGGTTGCGGCCCACGACCATCTCCGTGGAACCCTTGCCGCCTCGGCGCGCGCGCTGCGGGCGGCCCTGCTGCTGCCGGGCCTTCGCGTTGGCGATGCGGTTCTTCACATGGCCCTTACGGGCGGACGCGGGCGGCGTGGGGCCCTTGCCCTCGAGGCCGCGGCGCCGATTGCCGCCGCTGCCGACCTGCGCGCCCTTCTTCCCTGACGCGCGTCGGTTCCTGGGCTGGCTGTTCCCGGCCATGGTGTGTCTGCCTACCTGTATTCGTGGGTCGCGTATGCGTGGGTCGCGTGGCGCGCACCGTACGCCGGTGCGCCGTCGTGGTGCTCGTGGTGCCTCTCCAGGGTACGGAACGCACGGCACCCCGGGGACCTCAGCGCGCGCCGAGGCTCCACCGCGGTCCTGACGGGCTGTCCTCGATCACCAGGCCCGACTGCTGGAGCTGGTCCCTGATCGCGTCGGCCGTCGCCCAGTCCTTGCGGGATCGCGCCGCCTCGCGCTGGTCGAGTACGAGGCGCACGAGCGTGTCGACGGCGCCGTGCAGGTCGTCGCCGCGGTCGCTCTCGCCGGCCCACCGGGGGTCGAGCGGGTCGAGGCCGAGGACGCCGAGCATGGCCCGCACCTCCGCGAGCCGGGCGACGGCGCCCTCCTTGTCGTCGGCAGCGAGCGCGGAGTTGCCCTGCCTGACGGTGGTGTGGACGATCGCGAGCGCGCCGGGCACGCCGAGGTCGTCGTCCATCGCCGCGGCGAACGCGGGCGGCACCTCGGGCGCGGGCTCCACCGCTCCCCCGGCCTTCTCCACCACGCGCTGGACGAACCCCTCGATGCGCGCGAACGCGGACTCCGCCTCGCGGAGCGCCTCCTCGCTGTACTCGATCATCGAGCGGTAGTGCGGCGTGCCGAGGTAGTAGCGCAGCACGATGGGGCGCCAGCGCTTGACCATCTCGGAGACGAGGACGCTGTTGCCGAGCGACTTCGACATCTTCTCGCCGCTCATCGTGACCCACGCGTTGTGCACCCAGTACTGGGCGAAGTCGTCGCCGTACGACTTGGCCTGCGCGATCTCGTTCTCGTGGTGCGGGAAGACGAGGTCGAGGCCGCCGCCGTGGATGTCGAAGACGCGGCCGAGGTACTTGTGCGCCATCGCCGAGCACTCCAGGTGCCAGCCGGGCCTGCCGCGGCCCCAGGGCGTCTCCCAGTTCGGCTCGCCCGGCTTGACGGCCTTCCAGAGCGCGAAGTCGCGCGGGTCGCGCTTGCCGGTCTCGCCCTCGCCGGCGGGCTGGCGGAGCTCGTCCAGGTCCTGGTGGGACAGGCTCAGGTAGTCGGGGAACGACCGCACGTCGAAGTAGACGTTGCCGTCGGCGGCGTAGGCGTGGCCGTTGTCGATGAGGACTTGCATCATCTCGGTCATCTCCGGGATGTGCCCGGTCGCGCGCGGCTCGTAGGTGGGCGGGAGGCAGCCGAGGGCGTCGTAGCCCGCGTTGAAGGCGCGCTCGTTCTCGTACCCGATGGCCCACCAGGGGCGGTCCTGGTCGGCGGACTTCTGGATGATCTTGTCGTCGATGTCGGTGACGTTGCGCACGAACGTCACGTCGAGGCCGCGGTACTCGAACCAGCGGCGGAGGATGTCGAAGTTGAGGCCCGACCTGATGTGCCCGATGTGCGGGGCGGCCTGCACGGTGGCGCCGCACAGGTAGATCGAGACGCAGCCCGGCGTGAGCGGGGTGAAGTCACGGATCTGCCGGGCGCCGGTGTCGTACAGCCGAATAGTCACGGGGTTCAGAGTAGTGCGCGCGGGACGGTGCCCGGTGCGCGGTGACGCCTCGGGCGCCTGTCCTTGACGACACCCGCACCAATCGGCACGCGCCTCGCGGCCGCGAGCCCCGCGTGCGCGCCCCCGCCTGCGGCCGCGCTCCAGCCCAGGGCCCGCCACGCCCGGATCGGGCGCCCCACTGCGAGCGGCCACCCGCGGGGGTCGACGCGGCCCGGGCACACGGGCGCGACCCGAGGACGGACTCCCACAGCGTGCGGGCGCAGCCCGGGGCGGCGCGGCCGGGGCAGGCGTGGCCCGAGAACGGTCCGCCCCCGCGGCCCGGGGCGGGGCGGGCCCGGACCGGGCGTCGCGGGCACGGGCCTGCGGGCCGGGGGTCAGGCCGTGCGGGCCACCAGCGCCGTCGCGATCGCGGCGAGGCCCTCGCCCCGCCCCGTGAAGCCGAGCGCGTCCGACGTCGCGGCCGAGACGGACACCGGCGCGCCCGCCGCCTCGCTCAGTACCCTCTGCGCCTCGTCCCTGCGCTTGCCGATCTTGGGCCGTGGGCCGACGACCTGCACCGCGACGTTGCCGATGGCGAAGCCCGCCTCGCGCACGATGCGCGCGGCCTCCGCCAGCAGCGCGAGGCCCGACGCGCCGGACCACTCGGGGCGGCCGGTGCCGAAGTGGGCGCCGAGGTCGCCGATGCCCGCGGCGGAGAACAGGGCGTTGCACGCCGCGTGGGCGACGACGTCCGCGTCCGAGTGGCCCGCGAGGCCGGAGCCCTCGCCCTCCCAGAGCAGCCCCGCGCACCACAGGGGGCGGCCCTCCTCGAACGCGTGGATGTCGGTGCCGATGCCGACCTGCGGCAGCTCAGAACTCATCGTTCGCGCGCCTCCTCGCCAGGACGGATTCCGCCAGCACCAGGTCGAGCGGCCTGGTCACCTTGAACGCCTCCTCGTGGCCGGGCACGACCACCACGGGCGAGCCGAGCCGCTCGACCATGCCGGCGCAGTCGGTGGCGCCCTCGCCGGTGTGGCCGATCGTGTCGTGGGCGAGTTGCAGCACGCCGCGTTCGAACCCCTGCGGCGTCTGCACGGCCCGCAGCGTGGAACGGTCGGGTGTGGCGATCACCGGCTCGGGCACGCCGTCGCCGCGCGGCTCGACCTGCTTGACGGTGTCGGCGAGCGGCAGCGCCGGCACGACCGCCTGGGCCCCCGCCCGCACGGTCTCGACGACGGCGTCCACGACGTCGACGGGGACGAGGGGGCGCGCGGCATCGTGGACGAGGACCGTCGTGATGCCGTCCGGCAGTGCCTTCAGGCCGAGCGCGACCGACTCCTGGCGGGTGTCGCCGCCGGGCACGACGACGTAGTCGGTGCGGTCGGGCAGCGGATGCGCGTCGAGGAGGTTCTTGACCTCGGTCGCGCCGTCGGACGGTGCGACCACGACGACGAGTTCGACGGCCCGGGACGCCGCCATGGCGCGGACCGCGTGGATGAGCATGGGGGCGCCACCCAGCGCACGGAGCGCTTTGGGGGCGCCAGGGCCGAGCCGCACGCCACGGCCGGCGGCGGGGATCACGGCCGCTGTGCGGTGCGGACTGGCTTCGTCTGACATCGGGTGAACTCCGGCAGGTTTGTATCCGCGACCGACCTGGGTATGGCCTGAGCGTGCCGGGCGCGGCGCCTTGACCGGACCCTTCCGTGACCGATGGTCGAGATCCGCCGCGCCGCCGCTGTGTGTGGAGGCGGCCGGGCTCAAGAACTCTGGCGGGAGACGGAAACGGGGGATGTACACCGGGTGTCGGACGGGGATGGGGCGTACGGACATGCCGCGGCGCCCGACAACACGACGGTGACGACGATCCACGGCGGCGCGGCCCTCCCGTAGGGAAGGCACATCGCTCGTCGCGTCACGCCGCCGACCCGTCGGTCAACGGGCACCACGGCACTTCACTTCACTGCTTGTCGCGAGTCACCGCGCGCAGCACTCACGCACGCATGACACGCACACCGGCGGGCAGGCGGCACCGCGTGGTGCATTCAGGACGCGAGGACCTCGTCGAGCAGAGCCTCGGCCTTGTCTTCGTTGGTGTTCTCCGCGAGGGCGAGCTCGCTCACCAGGATCTGACGCGCCTTGGCGAGCATGCGCTTCTCGCCGGCGGACAGCCCGCGCTCGCGCTCACGACGCCACAGGTCACGCACGACTTCCGCGACCTTGATGACATCGCCGGAGGCGAGCTTCTCGAGATTTGCCTTGTAGCGACGGGACCAGTTCGTCGGCTCCTCGGCGTACGGTGCCCTGAGCACCTCGAAGACCTTGTCCAGCCCATCCTGACCGACCACATCGCGCACTCCGACGAACTCCGCATTGTCCGCCGGTACGCGCACTGTCAAGTCGCCCTGAGCGACCTTGAGCACCAAGTAGGTCTTGTCCACGCCTTTGATCTGGCGAGTTTCGATGGCCTCGATCAGCGCGGCCCCGTGATGGGGATAGACCACGGTGTCGCCAACCTTGAACGTCATGTGACAGGTACCCCTTCCGTGGCTATCCAGGGTAACACGAGAATGCCTTCATCTGAATGGCGTTTTCGCAGGTCAGGCCGCATCTCGGGGCTTGACAACAACCATGCGGACGTGCTGCACCCAGCTTATGGAAGTGGGTATTCGCAGGTCATGGGCGCTGCGCGGGCGCACGGAAACGCCCCGGGCGGGCGGCGCACAACACTCGCCAAAGCGGCCGAATGCCCGCTTTTGTCTGTTTCGTGACGGCAAAGTTTCCACACTGTGTTCGACTTTCGGTGATCCATACGGGTGGCACGGAGATCATGTCCGTCCGCCCCGTGACGCCTGCGGGAGTTGCGGCGTACGGGACGCCGGCGGCGCATGTGACGGGCAACCGGCGCCGAATTCGATCACCGCGCTCGCCACCCGCGGGAAATCGACGGAATTCAGTGCGCACGGGGAAGCGGCCGGGAACATCTGGAAAATCGATCACCCGGTTTATGCGGAGGCACCGGCGAACCGGGAGATCAGCGACCGGAGCGGGGCACCGGACGCCGGACGGGGCGGGTCGGGTGCGGGGCCGCGACAACGGGTCGGTAACCTGAGGCCGCTGAGGCAGCTTTAGCCCGCGCTTACGCATGGGCACGGACGCGACGGCCGCCTCCCGCACGAACCGCACCGCACGTCCCATCCCCGTACGTCCAAGGAGATGCCGCCGCCGTGAGCAGCAGCCTTCGACGCGGCTTCGCCGCGACTGCCCTTCTGTTCCCCCTCGCCGCGCTGGCCGCGTGCGGCGCGGGCACCACTGCGGAGACCAGCCAGATCGAGCCGGACAGCGCTGCCACCTCCGTGGGGGACATCAAGCTGCAGAACGTCACGGTGGTCACGCAGGCCAAGCCGGGCGCGGCCGGCCCTGCCGCCGTCACCGGCAAGATCTTCAACAACAGCAGGACGCCCCAGACCCTCCAGTCGATCCAGCTTCCCGGCACAAGCGCCGTCGTGAAGCTGTCGCCCGCCAAGGGCGCCGGCGCGGTGACGGTGCCCGCCAACGGCGCGGTGCAGCTCGGCGGCAAGGGCCAGGCGTCCGCGATGATCAAGAGCGGCCTCGCGACCACGAAGAACGGCAACGCCCAGAAGGTCGTCTTCACGCTCAGCAAGACCGGCGACATCGACGTGCGCGCCCTCGTCGTGCCGGCGACCGGCTACTACGGCAAGGTGGCCCCGTCGGCCAAGCCGACGCCCAGCGCCCCCGCGTCGCCCTCGGGCTCGCCCTCCTCGTCGGCCACGGGCTCCGCCACGCCGAACAGCTCCTCGTCGGCCACGGGCTCGACCTCGACGGGCGGATCGCCCTCGTCGTCGACGTCGGCCGGCGGCGGCTCCGGGATCACCGGCTGAGCCCCCGGACAACGGACACACGGGTGCCGCCGCGGCCCGATGCGGGCCGCGGCGGCACCCTGCCGTTGAGGACGGCCCAGGGCTGGTGCCCCCGCTCTCCCTACGGCTCGAACTTGTAGCCGAGGCCGCGCACCGTCACCAGGAAGCGCGGGGCGCCGGGGTCCGGCTCGATCTTGGCGCGCAGACGCTTGACGTGGACGTCGAGCGTCTTGGTGTCGCCGACGTAGTCCGCCCCCCAGACGCGGTCGATCAGCTGCATGCGCGTGAGCACACGGCCCGCGTTGCGCAGCAGCATCTCCAGCAGGTCGAACTCCTTGAGCGGCAGGTCGACCTTGCCGCCGGAGACGGTCACCACGTGCCGGTCGACGTCCATGCGCACAGGACCCGCCTCCAGGGCGGCCGGGGCGACCTCCTCGGGCTCACCGCGGCGCCGCAGCACGGCGCGGATGCGCGCGACGAGCTCCCGGGACGAGAAGGGCTTCGTCACGTAGTCGTCGGCCCCGATCTCCAGGCCGACGACCTTGTCGATCTCGCTGTCCTTGGCGGTGACCATGATCACCGGGACGTTCGACCTGCCGCGCAGCTGGCGGCAGACCTCGGTGCCGGGCAGTCCCGGCAGCATCAGGTCGAGCAGGACGAGATCGGCGCCGTTGCGCTCGAACTCGTCGAGCCCCGCGGGCCCGGTGGCCGCTATCGCGACCTCGAAACCCTCCTTGCGGAGCATGTAGGAAAGGGCGTCGCTGAAGGATTCCTCATCCTCGACGACGAGCACTCGGGTCACGGAAGGACCTCCGGGGCAAGAATCACGGGCGGAGTATCCAGCACCAGGCTGCGGGCCGTCCCGCTCGATTCCGGGCGGCTGGGGTCATTGCGGTCGTTGCTGGTGTTCCTGATGTTCCTGGTATCGCTGGTGTTGCTGTCGTGGAAGCCACCGCCGGTGCGACCGTCACGGGGCTCGTTCAGGGGCTCGTTCGACGGGCCGGCGTGGTCGTCGCCGTCCCGGTGGCCGTCCGTGCCCCGGTCGTCGTCGCGCGGATCCTCGGGGGACCCCGCGGACGCGGCCGAACCGGACTGGGCGGAGGCGGACGCGGGGAACTCGCCTGAGTGCGGCGCGAACGCCCCCGCGCCCGGGCCCGTGGCCCGGCCCCTGGCCGCACCGGCCTCGGGCAGGCGCAGCGTGAACGTGGACCCCTGCCCCTCCGAGCTCCACACCGTGACCTCCCCGCCGTGCGACGCGGCCACGTGCTTGACGATGGCGAGGCCGAGGCCCGTACCGCCCGTCGCGCGCGAACGTGCCGGGTCGACGCGGTAGAAGCGCTCGAAGATGCGTTCTCGGTCCTTCTCGCTGATGCCTATGCCCTGGTCCGTGACGGCGATCTCGACGAGATCACCGTCCGGCGCGGACTCACGCGAGACCGCGATGCCGACGCGGGTGCGGGCCGGCGAGTAGTTGACGGCGTTCTCCACGAGGTTGCCGAGGGCCGCGGCCAGCTGGCCGCGGTTGCCCCACACGCGCAGGCCGGCGTCGCCGCCCGACACCAGGGTGATCTCCTTCGTGGACGCGGGGTGCCGCGACCTGTCGACGGCCTCGGCGACCAGCTCGTCCACGCCGACCGGCTCGGCGTACTCCAGCGGGTCGTCGTTCTGCACCCGGGAGAGGTCGATGAGCTCCTGCACGAGGTTGGTCAGGCGCGTGGCCTCGATCTGCATGCGCCCCGCGAAACGCTCGACGGCCTCGGGGTCGTCCGAGGCGTCCATGACGGCCTCGGACAGCAGCGAGAGCGCGCCGACGGGTGTCTTGAGCTCATGGCTGACGTTCGCGACGAAGTCCCGCCGCACCGCCTCCGTACGCCGGGTCTCCGTCAGGTCCTCCACGAGGAGCAGTACCAGGCGGGAGCCGAGCGGGGCGACCCGGGCGGAGACCGCGAGCACGTCGCCCCTGCCGGCGCCTCGGCGGGGCAGATCGAGCTCGATCTGGCGTATCTCGCCGTCCCTGCGGGTGTCCCTCGCCAGGTGGAGCATCGGCTCGACGGCCAGCTTGCCGCCCCTGACCAGGCCGAGCGCGTAGGCGGCCGAGCTGGCCTTCACGACGGCATCGCCCTCGTCGAGCACGACGGCCGAGGAGCGGAGCACGGACAGGACCGTGTCGACACCGGGCGGCAGGACCGCGTCCGTGGCGGGCGGGACACGGGCGGACCTCGCCTGATCGCGCTCGCTCCAGCGGAACGCCAGCATGGCGATCACGCCGGTGCACGCTCCGGCGATCGCTGCCAGTGCGGCGACCGCCGCGTTCACGTCCATGCTCATCAGATTAAGCGGGCCCACTGACACTGTCCCAGCCGTCCGCGGGTGTACTCGAACACTCGTCGCCCAGAGTTCACCGAGGGGAAAGGGCCGGTTCACTTCGGCGGGAGGCGCCCGACGCGTACCCGGGCCAGCGTTGTGGTCCGGGGGCGGGCACCGTTCTCGCCCCCGCTCGAAACGCCCCACCCATTCCCCGCCATTTCGCAGCAGGGACGTCAAGCGCCAGGGCGCTGGAAGAGGGACACACCCATGCGGGACGCGTACCACGAGGAACTGGACTCTATTAGCGACGACCTCGTCGCCATGGCCCGGCAGGTCGGGTCCGCGATCGGACGTGCCACGACCTCCATGCTCGACGCCGACCTGAAGCTCGCGGAGAGCGTGATCGCCGCGGACGCCGACGTCGACACGGTCCAGCACGAACTGGAGGCGCGCGCCATCGCGCTGCTCGCGCAGCAGCAGCCGGTGGCGACGGACCTGCGGATCGTCGTCACCTCCCTGCGGATGAGCGCGGACCTGGAGCGTGCGGGCGACCTGGCCCAGCACGTGGCGAAGCTGGCCAGGCTGCGCTACCCGGATTCGGCGGTGCCGCAGGACCTGCAGGCGACGCTGCTGGAGATGGGGCAGCTCGCGCAGCGGCTGATGGCGAAGGCGGCCGAGGTGATCATCACCAAGGACATCGACCTCGCGATGCAGCTGGAGAAGGACGACGACGAGATGGACGCGCTGCACCGCACGCTGTTCCAGCACCTGATGGACGACCGCTGGCAGCACGGCATCGAGACGGCGGTGGACGTGACGCTGCTCGGCCGCTACTACGAGAGGTTCGCCGACCACGCCGTGTCGGTGGCGAAGCGGGTGGTGTACCTGGTGACGGGTGAGCACGCGGACGAGCTGCAGGCGGACGCCGGCTGAATTCGGCGCGGCGGGGCGCGTCGGACGTCCGCGTGCGGTCGCTCTGCGCGCGTGCGCCGGTGATGCGCCGGTCACGCGCCGTTGAGGAACGGCCGGACGGGGACGTCCAATGGATGACGGGCTCTGCGAAGCCCCGTACCGCTGGGGTCCAGCGGCACGGACTCAACCGAGGAGAGACCATGGCCGAATCTCCCACGTCCCCGAAGTCCCGCACGATGGGCGCGGCATGCGCGACCGGCGCCGACGCCCCGCGCGGCGGCGCCGCCGAACGTCCGCGCCTGCCCGTACTCGGCGCCTGCGGCTGCGGCTCGGGCTGCGGCTGCGGCTGCCAGTCGGGCGGCCCGTGCCAGTGCGGCGGCGGCTGCTGACGCGCTCGCGCTCGCCCGAGGGGGCCGCTCCCGTGACAGGGAACCCGGCCCCCTCACCCGTCACGCCCTGAGCAGCCGCTCGCTCAGCTCCCAGAGGCGCCGCGCCGACTCGGGGTCGATGGCGTGCGGCACGACGGTGGAGGGCGGGTTCGGATCGGCGTCGAAGTCGATGGGCTTCGGATCCTCGTCAAGCGGCGACACGTCGTTGTCCTTGAGGTAGACACCGCCGATCCCGTCAAGCAGCGGGCTGGTCGCGGCGAACACGCTGGTCGCGGCCCCCTGCCGCAGCGTCTTCTTCTCCTTCTCCGGGTCGATGACGGGATTGCCGGAGGCGTCGATCAGCCCGATGGCACGGAGCATCTCGTCGCTCATCGGGGAGGCCCCCGCGTCGCCCTCCGCGTGCCAGGGCCCGAGGCTCGTGCCGAAGACGATCCCCGGGTGCACGGCGTACCCGCGGATGCCCTGGTCGGCCCAGCGGCGGTCCAGCTCGACGGCGAACAGCACGTTGGCCGTCTTGGACTGGCCGTAGCCGAGCATGCCCATCTCGTCGTAGCCGCTGGTGAAGTGCGGGTCGTCCCAGCGGATGCCGGACACGCGGTGTCCGCCGGACGTCAGGTTGACGACCCGCGCCCCGTGCGCGGCGCGCAGTGCGGGCAGCAGGCCGAGGGTGAGCTGGAAGTGGCCGAGGTGGTTGGTCGCGAACTGCGACTCGTAACCGCGCGCGTCACGCACCAGCGGGCCGCCCATGAGCCCGGCGTTGTTGACGAGGATGTGCAGCGGACGGCCGGAGGCGACGTACCGGGCGGCGAACGCGTCGACCGACTCCGGGTCGAGGAGATCGAGCCGGCCCGCCTCCGCGCGTTCGATCCCGGCCAGCTTCGCCGCCGCACGGTCGGGGTTGCGGGACGCGACGGTGACGGAGGCGCCGGCGCGGCTGAGCGCGCGGGTGGTTTCGAGGCCGATGCCGTTGTGGCCGCCGGTGACGACGGCGTTCACCCCCGAGAGGTCAATGCCGGCCAGGACGTCGTCGGTCGTCGACGCGGCCGTGAAGCCCGATCCGATGGGGTGCTGCTTGTGCTCCGTGATGTGTGCCATGCCCCCACCCTGCGCCCGCCCCGTCGGACTCTGAATACTTGTGGATCCGCATTTCCTGCGCGAGAGTACGCATATGGCTGACGACCGACTGTCCGAGGTCTTCGACCTCGTCGAGGTTCGCAGCGTGGTGTCCGGCGGATTCGCCGCGCGCGGTCCGTGGGTCTCACGGGCGGCGGGAATCGAGGGGCTGAAGTTCATCGCCGTCCTCACCGGGCGGGCGCGGCTGACCACCGACGGCGTCGAGGGGCCGCTCGAACTCGAGGGCGGGGACGTCGCCGTCCTGAACGGCCGTTCGTGGCTGCACGCCGAGGGCGGCACCGGCGACGGCCCGCGCCGCGAGGTCGTGCCGGAGGCGGACTTCGCGTCCACGCGCGTGATCGGCGCCGCCCGCGACGCGGACGTCGTCGTCGGCGGCCACGTCACGCTCAACGAGGCGGGCCGTGTGCTGCTGCTGCGGGCGCTGCCACCGGTGGCACACGTCCGCGGTTCGGCCGCGACGACCGCGACGACCGCGACGACCGCGACTGCGGCCAACGTGCGCGGCACGCTCCACCGCCTCTTCGACGAGGTGACACGGGACCGCATGGGTTCCTCCTTCGCGATCCGCCAGTACGGCCAGCTCCTGCTGCTTGAGGTGCTGCGCGCCTACATCGACCAGGCCACCGAGCTGCCCCCGGGCTGGCTGCGGCTGCTGTCCGACGAACAACTGCGCCCGGCGCTGGACCTCATGCACTCCGCACCGGGCAAACCCTGGGGCTTGCGCGACCTTGCACATGCCTCAGCCATGTCACGTACGTCATTCGCGGAACGCTTCCGCACGGTGGCGGGCGTACCGCCGCTGACCTACCTGGCCCGCTGGCGCATGACGCTGGCGGAGAGGGCCCTCAGGGACGGCGACGTGCGGGTCGGCTCACTGGCGGCGGAGCTGGGCTACGCCTCGGAGAGCTCGTTCAGCACGGCGTTCAAACGAGAGGTCGGCATCTCGCCGCTGCGCTACCGGTACCGCGCACGGGGCGCGTCCGCCCCAGCGCGCCCATGACACCACGGGACTGAGGAGTACCCATGCCTGGGAAGGCCCCGCTGGACTGGGAGACCTTGGAGCAGGAGCTGTACGCGGCCGGTGTGGATCCCGCCGAGGTGGCAGCCGGCACTCGTCGGCTGGCCCGCCCCTGGCCTGGGGCGGGCTATCGTGCCACCGTGGCAAGCGCGACGGGTCGTCCCCTCCTCTTCCTCGACGTC
The DNA here is from genome assembly GCF_000721265.1 of Streptomyces sp. NRRL F-5126. Lineage (GTDB taxonomy): Bacteria > Actinomycetota > Actinomycetes > Streptomycetales > Streptomycetaceae > Streptomyces. The sequence goes on from NZ_JOFZ01000009.1 coordinate 174,050, forward strand.
GACGGTCCACTGATCCCATTCGGGTCGACGTCCGGTCACCCCCAAGCGGCTGCCGCCGACACGTCGGCACTTGTCGGCCATGGAAACCCCCTGCTGACGCGGCTCGACCCTGAGCTGGGACCGCGCCTCATGGCGCTGGGATGCCGCCTCGTATGGGCAACGACTTGGCTGGAGGAGGCGAACGAGGTCGTCTCCCCACGCATCGGACTGCCGAGTCTGCCCGTGGTGGAGTGGCCGGCCACCGGTGCCGGCGACGGTCCGCGCGGCCTGCACTGGAAGACCCGCCGCCTAGTCGAGTGGGCCGGTGGCCGACCGTTCATCTGGGTCGACGACGAGATCACCGCCATGGACCGCCTGTGGGTCGAAGCCGGCCACCCCGGGCCGTCGCTGCTTCATCGTGTCGACCCGGCAAGGGGCCTCGTGGACGCCGACTTCGCCACGCTCGCCGCCTGGCTCCGGACTGCGGGGTAGCCGCGCCGCCGCAGCCGACGCCGCACCTCCCGCTCACAGCGTGGGCAGGATCCCGCCGTCCACCGAGACGGTGATGCCGGTGAGGTACGACGCGCGGGGTGAGGCGAGGAAGGCGATGAGTTCCGCCGCCTCCTCGGGCCGGCCCGGGCGGCCGAGTGGTGCGGCGAGGCGCTGGTGGAACTCCTTGCGGATCTCCTCCAGGTCACGGCCCGTCCGCTCGGCGGCCTGCCGGAGGCTCGCCTCGACGGCGTCGGTCTCGATGACGCCCGGCATGACCGCCGTGACGCGCACCCCGTGCGGCCCGCAGGCGAGGGCGAGGCTCTTGCTGTAGGCGTTGAGGGCCGCTTTGGCCGCCGCGTACGGCGCGCCGTTGGGCTGCGGGTAGCGCGCGGCGTTCGAGGAGACATGGACGACGGCTCCGTGCCCCCGCGCGGTCATGTGCGGCACGAGCACGCGGTCCACGCGGACGACGGACAGCAGGTTGGCGTCGAGGTTGGCCAGCCAGTCGTCGTCGGACGCGGCGAGGACGCCGTCCGGGACCTGGGCGTTCCGCCCGGCGTTGTCGACGAGCACGTCGATGCCGCCCAGGTGCTCCAGCGCGGACCGCGCCGCCGCCTCGGCGCCTTCCCGCCTGAACAGGTCACCTGTCACCAGCCGCACCCCGTCCGGCACTTCGGCCTCACGCCGGGCGATGGCGACCACCCGGGCCCCGGCGGCGGCCAGCCGCCGGACGGTGGCCGCACCGATGCCGCGGGTGCCGCCGGTGACGACGGCGCGGGCCCCGTGCAGGCCCAGGTCGGCGGCCGGATCCGACAGGGGCGGGGTAGCGGTGGTGGGCATGGCACTCCAAGACTCGTTCGAGCTACCTACATCATTCACATCCACGATTCATATAGGAAGCTACACGATCTCGTCGAGTAAAGTGTCGGCGTGACCAAAGCATCCCCCGCCGCCACGCAGGCAGCACCACCCGCGACGCAACGCGACGAGCCCAGGAACAGCCCGGGGCTGATGCTCGCCCTGCTCGGGCACGAGGCGATGCGGCGCCTGCGGGACGCGCACACCGCCCACGGGCTCACGCCCCGGCAGTTCCACATCCTCGGGCTGCTCCACGACCGCGGCCCGCTCGCGCAGACGGAACTGGCGGCCGAGACGGACACGGCGGCCAGCGTCCTGGTCACCCAGCTCAACCCGCTGGAGGACGCGGGCCTTGTGACCCGCACCCGCGACGCACGCGACCGCCGTCGCCACGTGGTGGTGCTGACGGCGGACGGCGAACAGCGACTGCGCGCCGCGACGGCGGCGCAGCACGAGGTGGAGGACGCGCTCTTCAGGACGCTGGGGGCCGCTCAGCGCGCGGAGTTGACGCACCTCCTGATGCTCGTACGCGACGACCTCACCGACGGCGAGGAGCACTGCGCCACGCCGTCCTCGCTCGACCGGAAGTCACGCTGAGCCCCTGCGGAGCCGCCCCCGACCGCTGCCTGCCCGACGCAGACAAGCCCCCGCTCTGCGCGGAAGCGCAGGCGGGGGCTTGGCGTGAGCGCTTGAGCGCTTGCTACTTCTTCTTGCCCTGGTTCTTCACGGCCTCGATCGCGGCCGCCGCCGCTGCCGGGTCCAGGTAGGTGCCGCCCGGGTTGACCGGGTGGAAGTCGGCGTCCAGGTCGTAGACCAGCGGGATGCCCGTCGGGATGTTCAGCGCCGCGATGTCCTCGTCGGAGATGCCGTCGAGGTGCTTGACCAGGGCGCGCAGGCTGTTGCCGTGCGCGGCGACCAGGACCGTGCGGCCCGCGATCAGGTCCGGCACGATCGAGTCGTACCAGTACGGCAGCATGCGGACGACGACGTCCTTGAGGCACTCGGTGCGGGGGCGCAGCTCGCTCGGGATCGTCGCGTAGCGCGGGTCGTCGCTCTGCGAGTACTCGCCGCCGTCCTCAAGGACCGGCGGCGGGGTGTCGTACGAGCGGCGCCAGAGCATGAACTGCTCCTCGCCGAACTCCGCGAGCGTCTGGGCCTTGTCCTTGCCCTGCAGCGCACCGTAGTGGCGCTCGTTGAGGCGCCACGAGCGCCTGACCGGGAGCCAGAGGCGGTCCATGGACTCCAGCGCGAGCTGCGAGGTGCGGATGGCGCGCTTGAGTACCGAGGTGTGCAGGACGTCGGGGGTGAGGCCGGCGTCCTTGATCAGCTCACCGCCGCGGACCGCCTCCTTCTCGCCCTTGGCATTGAGATTGACGTCCACCCAGCCGGTGAACAGGTTCTTCTCGTTCCACTCGCTCTCGCCGTGGCGGAGGAGGATCAGCTTGTACGGTGCGTCGGCCATGGCCCCGAGCCTAATCGAACGGGGCCGGCCGGCCCCGGGGCGCCCGCGGGTCGGACGGGGGGCGCAGGGCGCTCAGGGCGGCGGGCAGGCCGCGCCCCGCGCGTCAGTAGACGAGGGACCTGGCGTCGTCCGCCATGATCTCGCTGACGAAGACCTGCGCGCCCGCGATCCGCACGCCCTCAAGGACATCCGCCTCCGTGATCTCCCTGCGTGCGGCGCACTGCGTGCACAGGGTGATCGTGCCGGCCGCCGCGACCGACTCCAGCAGGTCCTGCAAGGGTGCCGAGTGCGGGAGTTCGAACTCGGCCGCCCTGCCGGGGAGCGCGAACCAGGCGGACTCGCCCGTCAGCCAGAGCGACACCTCCACGCCGCTCGCCGCGGCGACCGCCGCCACCGTGAACGCCTGAGAGCACCGCTCGGGCGCCTCGGCGCCGGCCGTCACCTTGATCACGAGTTTCTTCGCCGATTGCATGGCCGCACTGTAGCCAGGGGTCCGGCAGGAGCCCGTGCCGCCCGTGCCCCCCCTCCGCGGGACCTCGGGAGGAGCGGCCGCGCCGCACCCATTAGGCTGGGGTGCGGCCCTGGCCGCCCGCACTGTCGAACCGCCCATCCGGAGGAGCACCCCGTGCTTGAGGACTTCTTTACCGCTCTGCTCGTCCTGGTCTGCGTCGGCGTGCTCGCCTTCGCCGCGCTCACCCTCAAGAAGCTCTACCAGGGCCAGCGCTGAGCCCGGACGCCATGCGCCGGGCCACGGCCGCGCAGGCCACGGCACGGTTCGCACCCCCTCAAGGAACGCTGAGTCGCTCATGATCGAGATCCCGTCCGACCTCCACCCGGACCTCGTCCCCCTCGCCTTCCTCCTCGGCCACTGGGAGGGCGCCGGCGTCTTCGACTTCCCCGGCGACGAGAAGGCCAACTTCGGCCAGGAGGCGATCTTCACCCACGACGGCCGGGACTTCATCGAGTACGTCTCGCACACCTGGGCGCTCGACAACGAGGGCAACAAGGTCAGGCCCATCGAGACCGAGTCCGGTTTCTGGCGGGTGGACAAGGACCGCAAGGTCGAGGTCGTGATGGTCCGCGACCAGGGCGTCGTCGAGGTCTGGTACGGCGAGCTCGCCGACCAGAAGCCGCAGATCGACCTCGTCACCGACGCCGTCGCGCGCACCGCGAGTGCGGGGGCCTACAGCGGCGGCAAGCGGCTGTACGGGTACGTCAAGGGCGACCTGATGTGGGTCGGCGAGAAGTCCACCCCGGACGTGCCGCTGCGGCCGTACATGTCGGCGCAGCTCAAGAAGGTCACCGGCGCCACCACCGTGACTCCCGAGCAGGTCGAGGCGTGGGCGAAGGACCTCGGCGATCTTCCCGACGACGGCGTCGCCTTCTTCAAGTAGGCCCCGGGTCGGCTCCGGGTCATCCACAGCCATCGGGCTTCTCCCCGTGCGGTGCCTACACTGGGGGCGTGGTGAGCACCGACTGGAAGAGCGATCTCCGGCAGCGCGGGTACCGGCTGACCCCGCAGCGGCAACTCGTGCTTGAGGCCGTCGACGCCCTGGAGCACGCGACCCCCGAGGACATCCTCTGCGAGGTGCGCAAGACCGCGTCGGGCGTCAACATCTCCACCGTCTACCGGACGCTTGAGCTGCTGGAGGAGCTGGGGCTCGTCTCGCACGCCCACATCGGCCACGGCGCCCCCAAGTACCACCTGGTGGGCCGCGACCACCACATCCACCTCGTCTGCCGCGACTGCCAGGACGTCATCGAGACGGACGTCGACATCGCGGCGGACTTCGCGGCGAGGCTCGACGACGCCTTCGGCTTCACCACCGACATGCGGCACTTCGCGATCTTCGGCATGTGCCGGGACTGCAAGCAGGCCAAGGCCGCCCGCGCCACCGAGGGCGGCCCGCAAGCGTCGTAGGCTGAAACGTATGGAGCCTTCGACGTCCGCCGCCGCGGCCGGCAGCCCGTCCTCCGAGGACGCGCCCGCCGGGCCCGCAAGCCCCCTCCTCTCCCTTCCCGGCGCGGTCGCCGGCGAGGCGCCCGACGAGGGCGTCGCCGCGCACTACGGCGACCTGTTCCGCGAGCAACGCGCGCTCGCCGACGGCAGCGGGATGGTCGACCTGTCGCACCGCGGTGTCGTCACCGTGACAGGCGGCGACCGGCTCGCGTGGCTGCACCTGCTGCTGACGCAGCACGTCAGCGAGCTTCCGGCGGGCCAGGCCACCGAGGCGCTCGTGCTCTCCGCGCACGGCCACGTCGAGCACGCCCTCTACCTCGTGGACGACGGCTCGACGACGTGGGCGCACGTCGAGCCGGGCACGCAGGGCGAGTTGATCGCCTACCTGGAGTCCATGAAGTTCTTCTACCGCGTCGACGTCGCCGACCGCACCGCGGACACCGCCGTCGTGCACCTGCCCGCCGGGTCCATCGCGGAGGTGCCCGAGGGCGTCGCCGTGCGGGAGACCGCGTACGGGCGCGACGTGTTCCTGCCGCGCGCCGACCTGGAGTCGTACGCGCGCGAGCACGGCCCGCTCGCCGGGACGCTCGCGTACGAGGCGCTGCGGGTGGAGGGCCACAGGCCGCGGTTCGGTCTGGAGACCGACCACAGGACGATCCCGCACGAGGTCGGCTGGATCGGCAGCGCCGTCCACCTGGACAAGGGGTGCTACCGCGGCCAGGAGACCGTCGCGCGCGTGCAGAACCTGGGCAAGCCGCCGCGTCGCCTCGTCTTCCTGCACCTGGACGGCAGCGAGGTGCATCTGCCGGGGCACGGCACGCCTGTGCGACTGGCCCCCGAGGGCGGCACCGCGGGCGACGGCGCGCCGGAAGCGGGCGCGGCCGAGGGGCGCCAGGTCGGCTTCGTCACGACCTCGGCGCGCCACCACGAGCTCGGGCCCATCGCGCTGGCGCTCGTGAAGCGGAACGTGCCGGTCGACGCGCCGCTGATGGCGGGCGACACCGCGGCGGCGCAGGAGACCGTCGTCGAGCCGTAGGACCGTGGTCGACATGTGACGCGGCGCGCCGCGTCACATGTCGAGCAGCACCGTGAACGGGCCGTCGTTCGTCAGCGACACCCGCATGTGCGCGCCGAAGCTGCCGGTGTGCACGGTCGCGCCGAGCTCGCGCAGCCGCGCCACGACCTCGTCCACCAGCGGCTCGGCCACGGGGCGCGGCGCCGCGGCGTTCCAGGTGGGGCGGCGGCCCTTGCGCGCGTCCCCGTAGAGGGTGAACTGCGAGATCACCATGAGGGGCGCGTTCGTCTCCGAACAGGACTTCTCGCCCTCCAGCATGCGGATCGACCACAGTTTGCGTGCGAGCTGCGCCGCCTTCTCGGCCGTGTCCTCGTGGGTGACCCCCACCAGCACACACAGTCCCTCGCCCGTGAACTCGCCGACCGTCTCCTCGCCGGGCTCCTCGCCGGACCCGGACACCACGGACACGCTCGCACCGTCGACCCTCTGCACCACCGCACGCATGAGGACCAACCTATCGGGGCCGAACGGGTGCGGATCGCCCGCACCGGCGGGGGCAGGAGTGGCACGATGCACGGAGGCGATCGCGTACGGCACCGGTTGGGCGACGGTACGTGACCGGTCGAGGGACGGGGGTTCCCTGTGGGGTCCTCCCCCGGGCTGAGTGAGGGGCAGCACGCGCGATGAGCACATCTGGAGCCGGGCGGGCCGGGCAGGCCTGGCAGGCGGGACGGGCCGAGCCCGCCGGACGCGACGAGCGGGCCGGGCAGGGTGAGCGGGACGGCCGCCCAGCGGGGGCCGCGCCCGCCGCCCCCACGACGGCGTGCACGGGCCGCGCGGCGGGCGGACACGGGCAGCCGGGGCCCGCGGGGGCCCCGGGCACCGACGCGGCGGGTACGGGCGCGAGCGCGGGTACGAGCCTGAGCGCGAGCGCGCCCGTAGTGCCGGCCCAGCGTCCGCACGACTTCACGCGGCTCGGTCTCGACGAGCTGCGCGCGCTGCGCCGCGACTCCCAGCACGACGAGGCGGACCTCAGCTACCTGCGCAGGCTGCTCCAGGGACGCATCGACATCCTGCGGGACGAGCTGGGCCGGCGGACGGTGCCGGACGCGGGCCCGGCAGCGGCGTCCAGTACGCCGGCGCCCGGCGTCCACGAGCGGGAGCCCGCGGCCACGGCGCGGCACAGGAACGCGGCCATGGTCGAGCGGCTCGCGGAGATCCTCTCCGACACTCCGTCCCGCCACCGCCAGTCGGCCCGGCACGTCACGCTGTCGACGCCGCGCGGCGCGGAGTGCCGCGAACTCGCGGCGCAGACACTCGCGGAGGTCGAGCTGTCCGACCTCGCGGCACGCACGGACGACGAGCTGCACGCGGCCATGCGCAGGCTCGTGCGCAACGAGCAGCAGATCTCGCGCCGCCGCCACCAGCTGCAGCGCACGGTGGACGGGTGCAGCGCCGAGATCGCCCGCAGGTACCGTGAAGGGGAAGCGCAGGTGGACGACCTGCTCACCTGACCTGCTCACCTGAGTCGCAGGGCGTGCGGAGTACGCGCGGCGCGTGCGGGCGCCCACAAGGCGCCGGCGGCCGCGCGGTCGGCCGCGCGCCGGCACGTCGAAAGGCCGCACGACATGACGCACGCAGCAGAACCCGCAGCCGCCACCGCGGACCCCGCGCCCGTCCCCCCGGTGCTCGCCGAGGTCGTGCGGTCCGGGTTCGTGGAGGGCCACCACCGCGGGTCGCTGGTCCTGCTCGCGGCGGACGGAGGCGTCGAGTTCGCGCTCGGGACGCCGGACGTGCCGGTGTTCCCGCGCTCCAGCAACAAGCCGATGCAGGCCGCGGCCGTGCTGCGCGCGGGGCTCGACCTCAGCGGTGAACGGCTGGCGCTCGCCGCGGCAAGCCACTCAGGAGAACCGTTTCACCTCGACCTCGTCCGCGCCATGCTCGCCGAGTACGGCCTCACCGAGGACGACCTGGGTCTGCCGCCCGACCTGCCGCTCGACGCGACCGAGTCCGCCGCCTACCTCGCGGCGGGGCACCGGCCGGACAAGATCGCGATGAACTGCTCGGGCAAGCACACGGCCATGCTCGCGGCCTGCCGGCTGAACGGCTGGCCCACCGACTCGTACCTCGACCCGTCCCACCCGCTGCAGCGACTGGTGCGCACGGTCGTCGAGGAGGCGGCGGGCGAGCGGGTCGCCGCCACCGGCACGGACGGCTGCGGCGCGCCGCTGATGGCGATCAGCCTGACCGGCCTCGCCCGCGCCTTCCGCCACTTCGTCCTCGCCGCCCCCGGCACGCCGGAGCGCCGCGTGGCGGACGCGATGCGCGCGCACCCGGCGTACGTGGCGGGCACGCGCCGCCCGGACACCTGGCTGATGGAGGGCGTGCCCGGCGCCCTGTCGAAGACGGGCGCGGAGGCGGTCCAGGCGGTGGCGCTCGACGACGGCAGGGCGCTGGCCCTGAAGATCGACGACGGCAACGCGCGCGCGGTCGGCCCCGTCATGGCCGCCGCCCTTGAGCGCCTGGGCGTGAAGGCGGAGGGTGACGTCATGGCACGCGTCGCGAAGTCGCCTGTGCTGGGCGGCGGCGCGGAGGTGGGCGAGGTCAGGGCCGCTTTCTGACGGCGTCGGGGCCGCGTTCCGAGAGGGCCCGCCGTCAACGGGCCGGGCAGCCGGAAAACCGGCGTGCGCCGGAGCGCGCGCGGCGCCTAGCGTGGGCGTATGAGCGTCGAAGTCCGCCAGGTCACCGAGTTCGAGTTCGCCGACTGGAGCCGCGCCGTGGGCACGGGTTTCCTCAGCCCGGCCCCGGTGCCCGACGAGGTGGTGGCGTCCCGGCTCGCGGGTACGGACCTCACGCGCACGCAGGGCGCGTTCGACGCGGGGCGCTGCGTCGGCACGTACCGCTCGTTCCCGCAGGAACTGACCGTCGTCGGCGGCGCCGCCGTGCCCGCCGACGCGATCTCCAACGTCACCGTCACGGCGAGCCACCGCAGGCGCGGGCTGCTGACTCGCATGATCGGCGCCGACCTCGCGGCCGCCAAGGAGCGCGGCGAGGTGGTCGCGACGCTCATCGCGGCCGAGTACCGGATCTACGGGCGGTACGGGTTCGGCCGGGCGACGCGCACCGCGCGCTGGAGCGTCGACGTGCCGCGCACGGGCCTCGGGCGGGGCGGCGCGGTCCCCGACGACGGCGGCAGGATCGACCTGGTGGACGCGGACGAGGTGCGAGAGATCGGCCCCGCGTTCCACGACCGGTGGCGCGTACTGCGGCCGGGCGCCATCGACCGCGACGAGCGCTGGTGGCGCGTCAACACCGGCCAGGAGCCGTCGGCACCGCCGTTCGAGGAGCCGTTCTACGCGGTGTACAGGTCGGCCGCGGGCGAGGTCGAGGGCCTTGCCGCGTACACCGTCGACGGCCGGTGGAACGAGGCGATGCAGCCGGTCAACACCGCCACCGTGCGCCGGCTCAGCGCGACGACCACGGCGGGTGAGCGCGCGCTGTGGCTGTTCCTGTGCTCGCTCGACTGGGTGGTGGGCATCGACTCGGGCAGGCGCGCGCCGGACGACCTGCTGCCCTACTACCTGCCGGACCCGCGGGCCGCGCGGCTTTCCGGGATGGCCGACTACCTGTGGCTGCGCGTCCTCGACACGGTGCGTGCCCTGGAGGCGCGGACGTACGCGGTGGACGGCACGCTCGTCCTCGACGTGCGGGACGAGGCCGGCCCGGCCGGCGGCCGCTACCGCCTCGACGCGACGCCCGGCGGCGCCACCTGCACACCCACGCGCGAGTCCGCCGACCTCACGCTCGATGTGGGCGCGCTCGGCGCGCTCTACCTGGGCGACGAGACGCCGACCCGCCTCGCCGCGCTCGGCGAGTTGGCGGAGGAGCGGGCGGGCGCGCTGGCCCGCGCGGAGTCCCTCTTCCACACGCCGCGGCGTCCGTGGTGCCCCGACATGTTCTGACGCGTGCCCGGGCGCACGAGGCGGTCAGGCCGCCGCGAACAGCATCGTCAGGACCACGGCCCCGACGCATCCGCACGCCACGCTCCTGGCCTTCACGCCGATGGTGAGCAGGAGCAGCCCGACGACGCCCATCGCCCCGAACGTCGACTGCACCAGCGCCTCGAAGCCGATCGTCGCGATGGCCGCGACGATGGCGACTCCCGGCATCGACTTCATCATGTCGTTCACCTCCCTCCGTTCCCTCCGTCACTCGTGAGGCGTCCGTCAGGAGCCCGGTGCGACCAGGACGAGCGCGAGGACGACCGCCCCCGCGCAGGCCGCCTGCCGGCGGCGGGTGCGCGCGCCGAACAGGAGCAGGGCGAGTCCGACGAGGCCGGCCGCCCCGTAGGGCCAGCCGAGCAGCGCGCGCATGCCGAGCCCCAGGACGGTGACCGCGAAGCCGAAGATGCCGAAGGGGTCCATGTCGTGCTCCCTCCCGTGGCCCTGCTTGACCTTGCCGCAGGTACCTGGCCTTGAATCAACTCCCGAAAGAACAAGTTAAATACAAGTGAGAGCATGTTCTCTGGTATCTTGTATCTTCCCTACGGGGTCAGCTTCAACCACATGTTCGGCCCGCCGTATCACCTGCACTGCCGAGCGGGAAGCTGTACGGTAGAGATCCGTGACAGCCAGTGATACGAGGCGTGCGGCATGACCAAGTCCGATCAACTAGCCGGACAGCTGACGGCCGACATCGCCTCCGGTCGGTATCCCGTCGGCGAACGCCTGCCCTCCCAGGCCGAGTTGCGGACCGCCTACGGCAGCGTCTCCCGCACGACGGTGATGACCGCGCTGCGCAGGCTGACCGACCAGGGACTCATCCGCGGCGGGCAGGGCAGCCCCGCCGTCGTCATCGCCAAGCCGGGCGAGGCCGTCGGGCCCGCGGCGTCGGCAGGGATCGGGGACCTGCGCTCGGCGCTGCGGGAGGCGTTCGAGGCCGACGAGATCACGATGGACGTGCTGTCGCTGACGTCCGAGACGATGGCCACGTACCTCGGCGACCCGGTCGTCCTCATCACGCAGCGTGAGATCAAGCCCAAGAGCATCCGGCTGCGCCTGATGCTGCCCGACATCACCGGCATCAAGCTCGCCTTCCCGCGCGCTCTCCTGCCCGACGACCAGGAGAGCGAGGTCAGGGACTGGTCGCGGCCGCGCCACCGCGACATGGTGATCCGCTACGCCAAGACCCTCGAGCACTCGCTGCTGACGCTGCGGGACCGCGGGCTGGTCGCTGACGTGTCCGTACGGATCAGGACCGTGCCCTTTACACCGCCGCTGAAGTTGTATCTCCTGAACGGCAACCAGCTGCTCGAGGGCTACTACACCCTGACGACGTGGCAGCCCGAGCCGCCCAAGGGCGAGCCGGAGCTCACCATCCTCGACTCCGACTCCTTCTCCGCGGACGCGACGCTCTTCCGCTACACCACGCCACAGCACTCGGTGAAGGTGGAGACGGCGCAGCGATTCTTCGACTCCTACTGGGACAATCTCGCCCAAGAAGCGGACTTCAGCCAGACGTGATGACGTCCTCACCAACCGGCGCGGCCCCCCGCCCTGATCGGGGCCGCGCGGCCGGCCCCCGTCCCGGTCCGCACGCTCCGGACTCCCCCGCCGTCCTCCTGTCCCGCGCCCGCCTGGTCATGTGGGACTTCGACGGACCCCTGTGCGACCTGTTCAGCGGCGTGCCCGCCCCGTCGGTCGCGGCCGAACTGCGCGGCTTCGTCGCCGGGCGCGGCCTCGACACGTCCGCCCTCGACGACACGGACGACCCGCTGGACGTCTGCTCGACCGTCCACCGGCTGTTCTCCGGGACGGCGGCGGGCACCGTCAACGCCGTACGTGCGGCGCTCGACCGGCTTGAGGCGAAGGCCGCCCGGCGCGCACTGCCCACGCCCGGCGCGCGCGAACTGCTCGAACGACTGCGCGACATGGGCAGCCGCCAGGTGATCGTGTCGAACAACTCCCGCACGGCGGTGACCGCCTACCTGCGCTCCCACGGCATGGAGCACTACTTCGCCGAGGTCGTCGGCCGGCCGGCCGACCCGGACAAGATGAAGCCCCATCCGCACAGCCTGGAGAAGGCCCTCACCACCACGCGCACCGATGCGGCGGACGCCCTGATGATCGGCGACTCGGCGGCCGACGCGTACGCCGCCGCCAAGGTCGGTGCCCTGTTCGTCGGCTACTGCACGCGCCCGGAGAGGCGGGCCGTCCTGCTGGACGCCGGTGCGGAACACCTGACGGACGACCTCGCCGCGCTCGCCACGGCGGTCGGCGGGGTGACAGGCAAGGGCGCGGGCCCCGATTTCCGTCCTTCCGGAGGCATGGCCCCTTCGCTACTCTGAGAACGAAGGTCGGTGGAGCGGCCCCGCGGCGGGGCGCTGCGTCGGGGGACCTTCCGTCGAGAGAGTGCGGGAGCCGTATGCGCGAGGTCTCCGAACGCCCGGTCGACACCTGGGATGCGCTGTTCCGGTCGATCGGCACGGGAGCCGAACCCCTCACCGGGTACTACCACTTCAACTACGGCGTCGCGCTGCCCGCCGCGCTCGCCGGCGCGGTGGCCCTCCCGGCGGGCACGCCCGTGAAGCTGCGCGTGCCCATCCCGCGCGCGCCGCAGTTCAACCTGCGGATCTGGCCGGAGAGCGAACTGCTCGCGGCCGTCCAGGGCAGGGTCACGGGTGCGCCGCGGGTGCTGGCGCAGCGTGCCGCCTTCAGCGTCCACTCGTTCGCGGACGGCGACTCGATGCTGGCCGCGGGCGGCGCGGGCGGCGCCGTGCCCCGCGCGCAGATCGAGCGTGTCGGCGGTCTGCTGCGGCAGACGGTCGCGGTGCCGCGCGGCGTGCTGCCGCCGCTGCCGCCCGGCTGGCCCGCGGACGGCGACTGCGACGGATTCCTGCACGCCCTCGTCGACTTCGCCGAGTGCGAGGTCAAGGACGGGAACGGGCACGCGTTCCGCGACCTGTTCGCCGCGCTCGGCGTTCCCGGCGACGCGTTCGCCCGGGTGCGGGCGCGGGCCGGGTCGATGGGGCGCCGGCCCTTCGTCCTGGTCCATACCGACGTGCACCGGGGCAACCTCATCGTCGGCGCCGACGGCGGCCTCGCCCTGATCGACTGGGAGTTGGCCCTGTACGGCGACCCCGTGTACGAGCTCGCCACCCACCTCTCCCGGATGCGCTACACGCGCCGCGTCGAGCGGCGGGCGGCGTACCGGGCGTGGCGTGCGGCGGTCGAGGACGGCTGCCCCGGCGCGCTCGCGGGCCACCGGCACGCGCTGTCGGTGTACCTCGGCCTCGAAGCCGTCCAGTCGCTCTGCACGGACGTCATACGGGGCATGTACGTGCTGACGCGATCCCCGGACGACCCGTCGGTGGCGCGGGCGGTGGCGGCGCGGATCCACACCGTCCTGCACGCGGCGCGCGGCCCGGCGGGGCTCGGGCGCGTGCCCGACGCCGAACGCGTTTCGGCGGTGTGCCTGGAGTGGCTGCGCTGCCGTGGCGGCCGGGGCCGCGGCGCGTGTCGGCACGGCCGCGCCGACGACGGGGCCTGGTCGGCGGCCTGAAAGGACACTGCGGGGCGGGCCGTCGAGGTACCGCAGGAGTGAATGTTGCCGTGCACGGCCCGCGACCGGCCGGACACCCCCGATGATGGGGAACGTCCCATGGCCGCGTCCGGGGACAGCAGACGGATACGGATCGAGCGACGGTGGGATTACGCACATGACGGCGGAGGCCGACACGCAGCAGGAACGCGCCACGGGACGGGTGTGGGTGGTACGGCTCGACCCCCACGGCCGCCTGGCCGCCGGGGCGGTCCGGCTCTCCTGCTCCCGCCCGGCCTGCGACGACCAGCGCTTTTCCAGTACCGCGGAGGGGCGCAGGGCCGCGGTCGAGCACGTCAACCTGCACCTGTCCCGCATCCGCGAGGGCGGCGGACCGCGCGGCGGCGTCTGGTGCGGGTGCCGGGCCGCCGACTGCGCCTGGCACACGGCCGACGCCCCCGACGGGCGGCACGGCGGCGCGGCACGGCCCGCTGCGGGCGCCGTGCGGTGCGGGGGCCCGGTGGTCCTGACGGTGTACGCGGACCGCGCCGGGCGGCTGTGGCGCATCGCGGAGACGTGCGCGCGCTGCGCGGCGGCCATTCCCGAGTGCCGGGTGCTCGACACCGCCCCGCCACCGGCGCGAGCGGGCGGTCCTGAGGCGGGCTCGCCCGGCTCCGGGCAGGCAGCGGGCCCGGCAGCAGGCCCCGCGACGGCGGGCGGCACCGCGGCGGCGCTCTTCTCCGACCACGGCAACTCCCCCGCCGCCACCGGTGTCCCGGCCCCCACCGGTGCCTCGGCCCCGGCCGGCGCCCCCACCGGTGACTCCTCCCCGGCCCCCAGGCCCGCCCCGGTGCCCGGCGCGCGCGCCGCCGCCCCGGCCGGCCGGGCGCCCCGACGCCCGAGGCGGTGGGGGAAGATCGCGCAGCGGATCGTGCCGTACTACCTGGAGCCTGAGGCCCTGCGCCTGGAACTCATCGATCTCGGCGACGCCTTCCGCGCCTACCAGCGGCGCCCGGAACCCGACCTCGTCCTCCTCTCCGGACTCCACGACCGCAAGGCACGCGCGTTCGCCCAGTGGGCCGACGTCTGCGGCGACGCGTCCCTGCACGAGGACGCGGACCGCGCCGCCAAGGCGGCGGTGACCTGCCGCGAGATGCACGACAACCGCGCCGGCGGGCCCCTCGGCGGGCTGCTGAGCACGGGCGAGCAGGCGGCGCCGCGGCTGCTGACCCGCACGCAGGCCGAGCACGCCCGTACCGTGCTCGGCCACCTCGGCGCGCTCGCCCCCGGCCACGAGCCCCCGGTACACCTCGCGGTGCTCATGCTCACCCTGCGCGCCGCGCGCGCGGGCATCGGAAACGTCACAGGCCAGGACCTGGGCGGCTGGCTGCAGGGCGACGCCGAGCGGGTGCTGGACGCGCTGGTCGCGGCGGGCTGGATGCGGATGCCCTGCACCGCGGCCGAGGCACTCGACGCGCGGCCGGAGGACCCCACCGCGGTTACCGTCCCCACGCTGCTGCCCGATGGGCAGCGCCCGTTCACCCTCGGCAAGGTCACCCGCGCGAGGATCTCGGGCTGGGCGCAGAAGGTGGTGAACGACCGCAAGCTGCGCAAGAAGAAGTCGCCGCCCGCCGCCCGCCTCCTGGCCGTGTACACGGCCGCCCACACCCGCGTCGACGGCGGGCTCGGCCACGCCGAGGACGACGGCCTCGACCTGGCGGAGGCGGCCGCGTTCTGCGCCGTGCCGCCCGAAGAGGTCGCCGAGCACGTCGAACGGCTGCTCACGGCCGACTGGCTGAGCGAGGGCAGCGCGGAGGAGGGAAGGCTGCGCGGCCGGCTCAGCGACCGGGTCCTGCACCTGTCGGCCCTGTTGTGACACGCGGCCCGTGGCCGGGGCCTGTCCCCGGCCACGGGCCGTCAGGACGGCCCCGGCGAGGATGACGTCCCTCGCGCTCATCACGGCCCGCTGCCCGCGTCAGCCGGCGGGCGCCGCCCGAACAACTGCCGCGCGGTCTCCCGCGTCTTCATCGTCCTCCACGTCCGACCGGATCATGGCGAACCCCGCGAGGCGCTCGCCCGACGTGATCAGGTATGCCTCGCACCGAGGGGACGAGACGAAGTAGCTGTCCAGCCAGGGGTAGTCGTACGTGCCACCCGCGGACAGCTCAGCCGGGCGCAGCTCGGAGAAGTCGTGCAGGTACCACGCCGGTTCCGGCACGGTGGCGCGACAGGATTGTGCGGGCGGGCGGCCCGCTACGCGGCTGTGCCCTCGATGTGTGCCTTCAGCAGCTCAAGACCCGGCTGGATGCGTGCCGGGTCCTCGACCGGGTGCGGGCCGGTCGGCTCGGTGGGCGCGATCAGCCGCTGGAACACCCTGCAGAACAGGGTCGTTCCGTCGCCGAGGTCGAACGTCGTGAACGTGGCGATCGCGTGCATCGCCCATGCCGGGGTGCCGTCTTCGAGCACGTCACGGCCGACCACCGTCCACAGCTTGCCGGGGACCCGCGCCACCACGGTGTACAGCTTCGGCTTCTCGTTCAGCTCCGGCCTGATGTTCTCGAGCAGCACGTCGCCGAGTTCGGCGGGGGCGCCCTCCGTGCCGCGCCGCACCTCGGTGTCCGACGCCATCGGCAGCCACTTCGGCAGGTTCGCCCAGGTGGTCACCCAGTCGTATACCTCCTGCGCCGGGCGCTTGACGATGATGCGGTTCTCGACGAACCGGATGTTCATGTTGTCCGGGATCTGGGGTACGTACAGGTCCGCTGCCATGGTGATCTCTCCTCTTGTGTCGAGTCGTCGGGCTCGTGCTGCAGCAACTGGCGGTGCCCGGCGGGCCGTACACGTAGCTGCTCTCCGCCTTCGCGGGTGGCGAAGACGCCGTCTCCGTGGTGGGTGAGCCCGAAGTCGGAGTAGTAGGCGATGGTCTCCGCGACGTTCGTACTCCTTTCGCCGGTACCCAGCTCACGAGCTGTTCGCCGGGGCGCAGGAAGCGTGCCGGCGTGCGGCCGGTGCCGATACCGACGCCCGGCGCCCGGCGCGCGGCGCCTGCCACGTGCACCATCCGGGCGAGGGCATGGCGCGTGGCACCCTTGTTCGAGCCGCTTTTTCGCCGAGTCCACCGTGAACCCGAAGAAAAGCAGCGAGTATTTCGCGAGGCAGGGACGCTACATGAAGGAATTCGTGACGGAATTCGCGGAATCATCGACCAGTGCGAAACGCAGGACGAATTCATTTCCATGGCTCAGACCATAGAAGTGCGCCGCCATGCCCGTCCAATGCCGAATTCGCGCCGAGCTATGTCTGTTGGGCATGGCCGCTGATCACCGTCCGGATCTCCGCGGCCACCTCGTCCAGCTTCCTCATCATCAGCAGCGTCGTGGGCGTGGGCCGGCCGCTCGCGAGCAGCGTGACGCCGACCGACTCGACGATGCCCAGATCCACCGGGAGCGGGAGCAGGTCCGACTCCGTCTCCGCGACCAGCTCCGGCATCACGACCAGCGTGTCGGTCTCCAGCGCGATGGCACGCGCGGCCAGGAACGAGCCGCATTCGACCCGGTTGGCGGGTGTGGTGAGGCCGAGGCTCAGGAACCGCTCCTCGATCCGCCGCCGCAGCGGAACGCCGGCCGGCGGCAGCGACCAGACCTCCTCGGCCAGGTCGGCCGGCGTGAGGCCGGACCGGCCGTGCGCGGGGTGCCGGCGCCTGGCCACCACCCGCACGGGTTCGTAGTAGAGGTGGTACTGGCGCAGCCGGTCGTTCCCGGCCGGTTCAAGCGTGCCCACGACGAGGTCGAGCGAGTTGGTGAGCAACGCCTCGTGCAGCGCTTCGGGGCTCCCGTGCCGGATGAGGACGGTCAGGTCGGGGTACTTGGCCTTCACCCGCGCGACCGCGCGCGGCAGCAGCACGCTCGCACCCGCGAGGAACAGGCCGACGGTCACGGTGCCGGCGTGCCCCTCCGCCAGCTCTTCGATGTGCCGCCCGGCGCGGCGGAGTTCGGCGAGCACCGCCTGGGCGTGGTCCACGAACACGTCGCCGAACAGGGTGGGCGCCATGCCGCGCGAGCTGCGGACGAACAGCTCGACGCCGAGAATCGCCTCCAGTTCGCGCAGGCCACGGGTCAGCACCGGCTGAGTGATGTGCAGGCGCTCCGCGGCGGCGACCAGCGAGCCCTGTTCCGCGATGGCCACGACGTAGCGCAGGTGCCGCAGCTTGAGGCGGCCGTCGACGAGATCGGATCTGTCGGTCATCGGATCCTTACGTGGATTGCTTCGAGTGCCGCGAATCGGTGACGTAGGCCGATTCTCGCAGCCGGTTCGCGGGCGGCACGGGCCGAAGTCGTGGCGTACGGGCGGGGCGTCGGGGTGCCCCCGGGGCAGCTCGACTGGGAGGATCGAGCGCATGCCGCGTCTCACCGCGTTCAAGCACCGCGCCGTCACCGCACTGCAGCGGCGCGTCGTCAATCCGATCAACTCCCGCAACCCCGCGCAGGTGCTGCTGGAGACCACCGGCCGGGTGTCGGGGGAGCCGCGGCGTACGCCGGTGGGCGGGCGCCGTGCCGGGCAGGTGTTCTGGATCGTGTCGGAGCACGGCGAGCGCTCGCAGTACGTGCGCAACATCGCGGCCGATCCCCGCGTCCGCGTCCGGATCAAGGGGCGGTGGTACGCGGGGACGGCGCGGCTGCTGCACGACGACGACCCGCGCGCCCGGCTGCGGTCGCTGCCGCGCGGCAACAGCGCGGCGGTCGTGCTGTTCGGGACCGATCTGCTGACGGTACGCGTCGATCTCGACGACGAGCCCCCGGCGGGCTAGCGCCGCGCGTACAGGTCGCGCAGCAGCGCGATCTCCGCGCCGTGGTGCAGGAGTTCCTGGTTGACCCACCAGACGGTGTCGAGGAACGGGTCCTCCGGGTCGCTGCCGTGCGGGTAGGTGCTGTATCCGACGGTGTCGAGCGCCTCTTCGCCCGCATCCAGCAGCGCCGCGCGCCAGGCCGACGCAGCCGCGTCGAAGGCGGCGATCGCGGTGGCCGCGTCCCCCGCCGTGCGGTGGTCGTCCCGGGTGAGGCGGTGGGTGCCCGCCGTGTGGTCGGCGCGCAGCGCCAGCAGTTCGGTCAGGTGCGACAGCCGCCACGCGAGGGTGGTGAACGGCGGGCGCGGCGGGACCTGCCGGGACGCGTCGCGTCCCCACTCCCCCGCGCCGGCGAGGAAGTCGGCGCCTGCGGCGGGCCGTTCGGTGCGCGGCCGTACCGTCCAGCAGTCCGGCACCGGCTGCCAGAAGTACTCGTCGTCGGTCATCGCGGCGACGGCGACATCGGTGCCGTTGCCGCTGTCGACGACCGGGCCCACCATCCGGCCCGTCAGCCGCTTCCGCGCGAAGTCGAACTGTGCGATCAGCGGGACGAGCCGTGCGGGCGGTGTCGGAGGCATGTTCGCAGGGTGCCATGCCGCCCCGTCGTGTCCACGGGTGGGTTTGACGGCGCCCTCCGGCATCTGCTTAATTAACTAATCCATTAGTGGAATGAGGTGGGGATGGTCGCGTTCCGGATCGACCGGCACAGCGGTGTCGCCACGTACCAGCAGCTCATCAACCAGGTGAAGACCGCGCTGCGGCTCGGCGTGCTGCAGCCGGGTGATCAGCTGCCCACCGCCCGCCAGGTGGTCGAGCAGACCGCGGTGAACCCGAACACGGTGCTGCGCGCCTACCGGGAGCTCGAACGCGAGGGCCTGGTGGATCCGCGCCCCGGCAAGGGCACGTTCGTCCGCCGCTCGCTCGCGCGGCCGGAGGCCGGGGCCGGTTCGCCGCTGCGCGCCGCCTTCGCCGCGTGGCTCGAACAGGCGCGGGCGGCCGGGCTCCAGCGCGAGGACGTGCTGGCCCTCGTCACCGACGTGCTCGACGGCGAGGCGGCAGACGGCGAAGCAGCAAGGGAAGAAGAGGAACAGAAGAAGTGAACACACCCACCGCGCCCCCGGCACTGCGGGCCACCGGTCTCGGCCGCAGCTTCCGCGGCGGCTGGGCGCTGCGGGACTGCGACATCGACATACCCGCCGGCAGCGTCACCGCGCTCGTCGGCGCCAACGGTGCCGGGAAATCCACCCTGTTGCAGCTCGCCGCCGACCAGCTGCGCCCGACCACGGGCCGGATACGCGTCTTCGGGGACGACCCCGGCTCGCCCCCCTCGCGCGAGCGGCGGGCCTTCCTCGCCCAGGGCGCGCCCCTCTACCCCGACCTGACCGTCGCCGAGACCCTCAGGCTGGGCCGCGAGCTCAACGCCGCCTTCGACACGGAGGCCGCCGAGCGCGTGGTGCGCGCAGGGGACATCGCGCCCCGCAGCCGCGTCGGCGGGCTCTCCGCCGGGCAGCGCAGCCGCGTCGCGCTCGCGGTCGTCCTCGCCCGCAAGGCCGGCCTGCTGCTGCTCGACGAGCCGCTCGCCGACCTCGACCCGCTGGCGCGGCACGAGATCACCGGCCTGCTGATGGCCGAGGCGGCCGAACGGCAGCTCACCCTCGTGATCTCCTCCCACGTGCTCGCCGAGGTCGAGAACGTCTGCGACCGCGTCCTGCTGCTGCACCACGGCAAGGTCCAGCTCGACGGCGACGTGCAGGAGCTGCGCGACGGGCACACACTCGTGCGCGGCCGCGCGCACGAGGACACGCCGGACGGGCTGCCGCCCGCGCTCGACCGCGCGGCCGTCGTCGAGTCGTCCCGCACCGGCCGGCTCGTCACCGCGCTCGTCAGCCACGTCCAGGCGACGCCAGGACAGGACGCACCGGGCGGCGCGGCGGCGGCCCCGTTCGCCTGGGACCCGGATCGGTGGGAGACCGCCACGCCCTCCGTCGAGGAACTGCTGCTCGGGCGGCTGCGCGCGGCCCGCGCCGCCGACGGCGCACGCGACGGCGAGAGGAGCGCGGCATGACCGGCACCCTCTGGTACGCCTGGCGCCGCCAGCGCGGCCAGCTCCTCATCGGCCTCGCCCTGGTCGTGGCCTTCGCGGTGTGGGCCGTCGTCGAGCACTCCTCGCTGATGTCGTACATACACGGACACCACGCCCCGCTGTGCAAGGGCTGGAACGGCACCTGCAAGAACAACCCGTGGTCGATCGTCGCGATCCTCGACAGCACGGGACCGCTGAAGCTGGCCTGCGGCATGAGCATGGCCGTGCCCGCACTCGTCGGTGTGTTCTGGGGGGCGCCGCTGATCGGGCGCGAGCTGGAGAGCGGCACCTACCGCTTCGCGCTGGCCCAGGGCATGGGCCCCGTACGGTGGTTCGCCGTGCGCTTCGGTGTCGCCGCGGCCTGCTCGGCGCTCGGCTCCGCCGTACTCGCGGCGCTCGTCGCCTGGTGGTGGTCGCCCGTCTCCAACATGCTCAGCGGCCTGTACTGGTCCGACGGCTACATCTACGACGCGACGGGCCCAGCGGCCGTCGCCTGCGCGCTGTTCGGCCTCGCCGCCGGCAGCGCCGCCGGGCTGCTGCTGCGGCGCGTGATCCCGGCGATGGCGGCGACGCTCGCCGCCCTGTTCGTCGTGCGGTTCGCCCTGTTCGCCCTCAGGCTGACGTGGCTGACACCGGTCACCCGGATCAGCCCGGGCATGCGGCCCAAGCAGCTGATCGGCAGCGCCCGTTCGGCCGGGGACTGGGGCTACATCGCCGCGAACGGCTCGTACCACGACATCAGTGCCTGCGAGTTCTCCGGCGACCGGCTGAGGAAGTGCATGGAGCAGCACGACTTCGTCTCCCGCTACTACCGGGTCTTCCCGAGCCACGACTTCTGGACCAGCCAGTGGATCGCCACCGCGATCCTGCTGGTGCTCGCCGTCGCGCTGGTCGCGCTCATCGTCGTACGCCTGCGCCGCCGCGCGCTCTAGAACGCGGGCGCGTGCGGGCGCGGGCAACCTCCCCCGCCCGCACGGCGCCCCGCCGGATCCGAGCGTCAACGCCCCCAGCCCACGCTTACGAAGGGAACAGTCAGAGATGCCCACGTCCACGTCACCGAAGGCGCTGCGCAGCAACCGCACCGCACTCGCCCACAAGGTGCGCTACGCGGTGCTCAACCCCGGCCGCGTCGCCCCCTACGTGCGGCGCAACGCCCGCGACACCTGGCTGCGCCTGAAACACCCCAACCACGTCGACTACTACCGCGCCGTGATGGCGTCCGACACCGCACGCAACCCGGAGGCGGCCGTCGGCAGCCGGACCCACGACCGGTGGCTCGCGCTCGGCGCCATGCAGTACGAGTACCTGCTCGGGCACGGCCTGTCACCCGCACACCGCATGCTGGACATCGGCTGCGGCAACCTGCGGGCAGGCTGGCGCTTCATCGACCACCTGGACAGCGGGAACTACTACGGCATCGACATCTCGCCGGACATCCTCATCTCCGCGAAGCAGACGCTGACGCGCTTCCACCTCCAGGACAAGCTGCCGCACCTCACCATCACCCAGGACCTGACGCTCGACTTCCTGCCCGACGCGCACTTCGACGTCGTGCACGCGCACAGCGTGTTCTCGCACTCGCCGCTCGACGTCATCGACGAGTGCCTGTCGCACGTCGGCAGGGTGCTGCGGCCCGGCGGCTTCTTCGACTTCACCTTCGACCGCACGGAGGGCGACGAGCACCAGGTGCTGCGGGAGGACTTCTACTACCGCACGGAAACACTGATCGCACTCGCCGAGAAGCGCGGGCTGCACGGGCGGTTCATGGACGACTGGGAGACGCGCAAGCACGGGCAGTCGAAGATACGGGTCAGCGTGGAGCCCGTCGCGTCCTGAACGCGCGGAACGCGCGGGCGGCGTGGGAGGTGCCGGACGGACCGGAGGTGCCCGAGGTGGCGGAGGCGCGGGGTGCCGCGCCCGACTCCGCCGCGCCCGGGCCCGCCGCGGCCGCTTCACCCGGCACGACTTGGGCGGGGCGGCCGCCCGGGTGCCGCAACGAGACGAAGAACGCCACCGCGAGGCACGCGGCCATGCAGTAGAAGACCACGCGGTTCGCCTCAGCGAAGTCCATGCGGATCGAGCCCGCCGCGTCCCTGACGGCGCTGGAGACGGCCCCGCTGCCGCTGGGCGGACGGCTGTCGCCCTGGCCCGTCACGGACTGGGCGATGTGCCGCGCCGCGTCGTGCGCCGCGCCGGCCGGCACGCCGCGGCCGTGCAGTGTGTCGAAGACCCTGCTGGTGGTGGTGTGCGTGAGCACGGTCCCGAAGACGGCGAGCCCGATACTGGCCGCGTAGTTGCGCACGGTCTGCGAGATGCCGGTGACCTCGCCGTACGAGGCGCCGATCGCGCGGTTGACCGCGTCCGTCGAGGCCGGGGCCAGGATGAAGCCGATGCCCGCGCCCGCGAGCGCCACGTAAGGCCACTGGTCGTGCATCGACAGGGACGTCGCCTTGCCCGCCCACAGCGCGAACCCCACGGCTCCGACGATCGAACCGATCTTCAGCGCGGGGCGCGCACCCTGCTTGTCGAGGATCCGGCCGCCCCACTGCGAGGCGACGGCGAAGCCGACGAAGAAGTACAGCAGGAACAGGGCTGCCTGGTTCGGGGACGCGCTCAGCGACACCTGCGCGTACACCGACGCGAAGAAGAACAGCGGGACGAACGCGAGCATCGCGAAGAACAGCACGACCATGTCGACGGTGAACGCCCGGTCCTTGAAGACCGCCAGCCTGATCAGCGGGTGCGCACGCGTCAGTTCGTAGCGCACGAACACCGCGAGGACGGCCAGGCCGCCCACGACACACCCCCAGGTCGCGGCCGACGCCCACCCCCACGCCGACGCCTGCATGAAGCCGAACACACTGAGCGCCAGGCCGATCGCCACGAGCACGGCGCCCGCCACGTCCACCCGGTCGGCGCGGCGCACGTTCGGCACCCTCGCAAGACCCACAAGCGCCAGCGCGATCACCGCGATCGGCACGTTCACCCAGAAGACGGCGCGCCACGTCCAGTCGGTCAGCCAGCCGCCGAGCAGCGGACCCACCGCCGTCAGCGCGCCCGACAGGCCGAAGAACAGGGCCAGTGCCCGCCCGCGCCGCCCGGCGGGGAACGCCTCGACAACGACGGCGAGCGCGGCGGGGAACATCAGGGCCGCGCCGAGCCCCTGCGTCGCGCGGAAGATGACCAGCCAGGCCTGTGCGAACCCGCCGCTGGGCACCACACCGCACAGCACCGACGACACCACGAAGACCAGCGTGCCGATCACCATCATCAGGCGGTGGCCGAAGATGTCGGCGAGCCGCCCGCCGAGCGCGAAGAACGCCGCGAGGGCCAGCAGGTAGGCGTTGATCACCCACTGCATGCCCGACGAGGACAGGCTCAGCTCCCGCACGATGTCGGGTGCGGCGATCGACACGATGGTCTGGTCGATGAACGTCATCGCGACGGCGAACAGCATCGCCGCCAGTGTGAGTGTCTGGCGGACGGCGGGGCTGCTGCCGCCCGCCGATGTCAGCGGGCGCTCAGGCGTCTCACGGCTGCTCATGCGGACCATGGTCCCCCGCGCCCCGCCGCCCCGCACGTCCAGCGCGTCCCAGGGGGCGGGCCCGGCTCCTACGCGCGCGCCGCGCCCGCCTTCCCGCGCCGCCTGCGCCTCGGCTCCTGGTCGGGCAGCCAGCCGAACGCGAGCGAACTGCCCACGAGGCCGAGCAGCATGCCGACGACGAAGCCGCCGAGGTTGGACGTGACCCACATGCCGAGGGAGCACAGCACCGAGATCACCGAGTAGAACAGCCGGTGCATCGGGTTGAAGATGATCAGCAGCCCGCAGATCGCGACCACGGCGGGCAGCAGGTACCCGGCCAGCGACTCCGCGCCCGCGTGCAGGACGACGGAGATGTTGGCGCGCTCGCTGAGCAGCGTCTCGCACCCGCCGAGCAGCACGCAGAGACCGCCCCAGAAGGGCCGTCTGCGCCGCCACCCGCGAAAGCCCCGCTGCCTGGCGGCGGGCACGGCGGCCGGGGACGGGTCCCCGGCCGGCCGCTCGCCGGGCTCGGACGCCACGCTCAGCAGCCCTTCTTCGAGAAGCTCATGTGCAGCCCCGGCAGGGTGAACCTGGAGGCCGTCGTGGCGTAGTTGGTCTGCCTGAAGTTGTTCATGGTGACCGTGTCGGCCTGCTGCCCGAACACCCCGAGCGGCCCCTTGACCGGCGGCTTGTCGAACGTGGACGCGTCGCCGCCGATCTCGATGTTGTCGAACGATGCGAGCTTGCCCGCGATGTCCGTCGAGTCCGTCGTCAACGTGTCCGCGTGCACCGGGTTGTTCGGGTCGGCGCCCGCCGTGATGTGCAGGTACACACCGCCGAGCGCCACGCTCTGGCACAGGTTGGTGATGTCGGCCTTGCGGATGGCGGTGACGATCGTGAGGACCTGGCCTCCCGTGTCACCCGCGTTCGGGCTGCCGGGCGCCATGTGGTCGAGGCCGCCGAACTGGCCGAAACCGGTGCCCGTCAGCTTGTCGCCGCGCACCACGAACGGCATGCCCGATATCGCGAACTGCGCCGCCAGGGCGCCCTGCGCGGTGAGCACCACGAGCGTGGCGGCTATCGCGGCGGCGGGCACCCCCATCACGGCCGCCCTGCGCAGGCGTACCCGGCCCCGGCGGGCGGGCGGCGGCGCGAGGGCGGCGGCGCCCTCGCCGTCGAGTCTGTCTGGTCCTTCGGAGATGGCCATGAATGAGGCTCCTTGAACACGCTGACGATCGCGGAACGACGTGCGTCGGCTTCGCCCTGGCGCGGACCGCTCCCCGCGTCCACCGGTGGCATCCCCCACAGGGCACAGCCACCTCAGAAGCCGGCGGCGCGGCCACGGGAGCACTTCGGAAGTTACCCCCAGGTACACCCCCGGTCAACGGGTCTGTGAAAAAGAGGTGCCCTTTGTGTGTGCACGGCCTGTTCGGGCGTCAACGCTGGTGTCATTCAGGGCACTTCGTGCCCCGGCCGGGCGCCGAACGGCGCGAGCACCACGCACAGCAGGGTCGGCAGCAGGTCGGGCAGCGTGTGCGCGGCGCCCTGCGAGATGCGCCGGTACAACGCGAGGTGGACGGCCCCGATCACCGCGTCCACCAGCTCCTCGCCGACCACACCGGGCGGCGCGGGCGGCGCCTCGTCGAAGAACGTGCGGAACCTGCGCAGCAGCACCTCGCGCTCGGCGCGGCCCGCACCGCCGATGCCCTCGACCTCCACCAGCATCGCGGCGAACGCGGGCGTGCCCGCCAGAATGGCCAGCAGCTCGGCGAGCGCCGCGCGCACGGCGGCCGGCCAGTCGCCCACGCTCCCGGCACGCAGGTGTTCCTGCTCCATGGCCTGCACGACGAGCCGCACCCCGGAGCGGTACGCGGCGAGCACCGCGTCCTCCTTTCCCGCGAACTGCTCGTAGAACACCGGCTTGGTCACACCGGCCGCCCGGCAGATGTCACTGATGCGCGCACCGGCGTACCCCTTTTCGGCCACGGTGCGCGCGATCCCGTCGAGCAGCCGATCGCGCTGGGTCGCGGCCACCAGCTCCGCCGGCGTACGCCGAGGTCCCGGCCTGATCGACCGCTCGGGTTCGCGGCCCGTGCGGGCACCGGGCAGCAGCGGACGCCGCTCGTGGTCCTGGGCGATTTCCATGGCCACATCCTTACCAACGGCCCTGCTTTCAGGCCCCGTACGGTTGACGCCTCCACCGCGGCGGGTTTACAACCCTCTTGGGTTTCCCTCTCGCCGTGACGCGTCACGGCACGCGGAACGCACGAGGGCCGGGGCCCGGGACGGGTCCGTGGCGCCGGGCCCGTTTCCCCCAATCCCCCACCAGTCAATCCGACTTCGCACCGTCGTACGTCGCACGTCCATACCGTCCGTTCGACACAAGGGACTTCACCATGGGCAAGCGCACTCTCCTCGCCACCGCAGGCGTCTCCGCCGCCGCGGCACTCCTCGCCGCCGCACCGGCCTTCGCGGCGGGCGCCGCGGCCGGCTCCGTCCTCACGTACGGCAGCGCGGGCGGCACCGCCGTCGCCACAGGCGACGTGCTCACCGCCGCGCTCGCACCCGGCGCGCAGGCCGTCATCGCGACGACCTCGGGCGGCAGCACCGGCATCACCTGCACCAGCTCGACGTTCACCGCCTCCGTCACGGGCAACCCGGCCGCGCCCGGCACGGCCACCGAGTCCGTCACCGACCACACCTTCGGCGGCTGCACGACCAACGTGCTCGGCGCGACGGGCGTGCAGAGCATCACCGTGGGCAACCTGCCCTTCGCCTCGACGGCCACCTCCGCGGGCGCGCTCGACGTGGCCGCGGGCAGCGCGGGCCCGATCACGACGACGCTGGAGCTGAACACGGTGCTGGGCTCGATCACCTGCGTCTACACCTCGACGGGGCTGAGCGGCACGACGTCCAACACCGGAAACACGATCACCTTCACCGACCAGCACTTCGCGAAGACGACGGGGTCGGGTCTCTGCCCGTCGGACGGCTACTTCTCGGCGACGTACGGCCCCGTGCAGGACACCAGCGTGTCCGGCAGCCCGTCGGTGTTCGTCAACTGACGCCTCCCCAAGGGACGTTGGCGGCGACCGTGCACCGCGCGGCCGCCGTCAGGCGTCGCCCCCGCCGCCCCCTGCGCCCTCTGCGCCCTCGCCGGTGAGGTGGGTGAAGGCGGCGAGGTTGCGGGTCGACTCGCCACGCGACACACGCCAGGCGTACTCCTTGCGGATCGCGTCGGCGAAGCCCAGCTCGAGCAGTGTGTTGAACGAGCCGTCGGCCTCTTCGAGCACCGCGCCGAGCAGCCGGTCGAGCTCGTCCTCGGTGACGGCGGCGAGCGGCAGCCTGGCCGTCAGGTAGACGTCGCCCAGCCGGTCGATCGAGTAACTCACCCCATACAGGCGGAGGTTGCGCTCCAGCAGCCAGCGGTGGACGCGGTCGGCACGCTCGTCGGGGTGGCGGACGACGAAGGCGTTCAGGGAGAGCGAGTGCCGGCCGACGCGCAGCGAGCACGTCGTGGACAGCTTGCGCGTGCCGGGCAGTGTGACCACGTACGAGCCCGGTTCCGGCGATTCCCAGGTGACGCCGGTGCGTGCGTGGCCGGCGGCGTCCTTGCCGCCACCGCCCCCGGAGCCGCCGCCGTTCGCGTCAGCTTCCGCGTCCCTGAGTCCTTCGAGGGCACGCTCGACGACACGCGCGGCCTCCTCGGCCGCCGTCGCCGCCGCGCCCCCTGCGGCCGTGCCGCGCTGCGCGTCACCCATGCGGCGAGCGTACGCGACGCCGGTGGTCGTGCAGGGCAGCGGTGTAGGTGTCGGCGGTGGCGCGCGCCGCCGTGTCCCAGCCGAAGCCCCGCGCGTGCCGCGCCGCCGCGGCGCCCATCTCGTCCACCAGTCCTGGCCGGTCGATGAAGCGGCGCAGCGCGTCCGCGTACGCGGCGGGGTCGTGGCCGGGGATGAGGAAGCCTGTCGTGCCGTCCCGCACGGCCACCGGCAGGCCGCCGACGCCGGCGGCGACGACGGGTGTCCCCGTCGCCTGCGCCTCGATCGCGACCAGGCCGAACGACTCGCTGTACGACGGCATGACCAGCACCGACGCGGCGCGGAACCAGTCCGCGAGGCGGTCCTGCCCGACCGGCGGCACGAACCGCACCAGGTCGGCGATGCCCAGCCTGGCGGCGAGCTTCTGCAGCTCCTCCGGCTTCGCGAGCCCGCTGCCGCTCGGCCCGCCGACCACCGGCACGACCAGCCGGTCGCGCAGCGAGGGCGAGCGGTCCACCAGCAGCCCGACGGCGCGCAGCAGGACGTCCGGCGCCTTCAGCGGCTGGATGCGGCCGGCGAACAGCGGCACGAACGCGTCCGCGGGCAGGCCGAGCCTGGCCCGCGCGGCGGCGCGGCCGTCGCCCGGCCTGAAGCGCTCCAGGTTGACGCCGGGGTGCACGACGGCCGTGCGTGAGGGGTCCGCGTCGTAGAAGCGGACGAGTTCGCCCGCCTCCTCGTCGGTGTTGGCGATCAGGCGGTCGGCGGCACGTACGACCTGGGTCTCGCCGATGACCCGGGCCGGGGGCTCGGGGGTGTCGCCCTCGGCGAGCGCCGCGTTCTTCACCTTCGCCATGGTGTGCATGGCGTGCACGAGCGGGACGCGCCAGCGCTCGGCGGCCAGCCAGCCGACGTGCCCGGACAGCCAGTAGTGCGAGTGCACCAGGTCGTAGTGGCCGGGCCGGTGCCCGGCCCACGCCCGCATCACGCCGTGCGTGAAGGCGCACAGCTGCGCGGGCAGGTCCTCCTTGGACAGCCCCTCGTACGGTCCCGCGTCCACGTGGCGCACGAGCACGCCTGGGGCGAGCTCCACGGCGGAGCTGAGCCCGCCGGTGGTGGCGCGGGTGAAGATCTCCACCTCGATGTCGATGGCGGCGAGGCGCTTGGCCAGCTCCACGATGTAGACGTTCATCCCGCCCGCGTCGCCCGTGCCGGGCTGGTGCAGCGGCGAGGTGTGCACGCTGAGCATGGCGACGCGGCGCGGCCTGCGGCGCTGTCCGGGGAACCTGAGCCTGGGGGGCGGTACCGTGCCCTTGATCCTGGACACGTACTGGCTCACGTCGACGGTCCTCTCGCTCGGGGCACTCGGCACGGCGCACGCACGTCACGCGCGTCACGTCGGCGCCGTGGGCAGGCGGCTGCCCGCCCTCAGCCTCCGTGCAACAGCGGAACGAGCCCTTTCATTTCCGCTTTGCCAAAAGATTGCCCACATGTCCGCGTGTCTTCCGCGTCTCGATAGGCTCGCCCCATGCCGTCGTCCCGCCCGCGCCCCCGTCCCGTGGGCGCCGCGACGCGAGGCACCACCCACCGCAACCGGCTGCGCCGCATGGACCGCTGGATCGCCGCGTGCCACGGCCTGACCCTGCGCTCCGCCGGTGACCCGGCCGTCGTCGACCTCGGCTACGGGGCCGCGCCGTGGACGGCCGTCGAACTGCTGGCCAGGCTGCGCGCCGTGGCGCCGCACACGGAGGTCACCGGCGTGGAGATCGACCCGTCCCGGGTCGCGGCCGCGCTCCCGTACGAGCGTGAGGGCCTGCGCTTCCTGCACGGCGGCTTCGAGGTCCCGCTGCCCGGCGGCCGGCGCCCGCTGCTGATCCGGGCGGCGAACGTGCTGCGCCAGTACCCGGAGGACGAGGTGCCGGCCGCCTGGGCACGCCTCACCGCGCGCCTCGCGCCCGGCGGGCTGCTGGTGGAGGGGACCTGCGACGAGATCGGGCGGCGGCACGTGTGGGTCGCGCTCGGCCCCGAGGGGCCGCGCACCGTCACGTTCGCGGCGCGGCTGCACGGCCTCGACCGGCCGTCCGACCTCGCGGAGCGGCTCCCGAAGGCGCTCATCCACCGCAACGTGCCGGGCGAGCCGGTGCACGCCTTCCTGCGCGACTTCGACCGGGCCTGGGCCTCGGCCGCCGCGTACGCGCCGCTCGGCGTGCGGCAGCGCTGGCTGACCGCCGTAGGCGAACTCGCCGCCGACTGGCCGGTGGTGGCCGACCCGCGGCGCACCCGCCAGGGTGAGGTGACGGTGCGCTGGCAGGCGCTCGCACCGCGCGGGGCCTGAGAGGCCCGGCACGGGGCCGTCGCATGAGGCCATTGCGCGGGGAGGGGAACCCGGGCGAGGATCGGTGCGTCCCATGCGCGGAAGCGCGCGTCGCCGAGCGTGGCGCATGGGGAGAACTGACGTGACGTGGGGGGCTCGTGAGCCGTAGGAGACCGGGAAGAGCGGGAAGAGCCGCGAGGGCTGGGGGGACGTCGTGAGCCGTCGACGCCGTGTGGCCGCCGCGATCACGCTGGTGTGCGCGCTCGGCCTGTACGCGGCGCCCGTGGCGACCGCGTCCCGCGCGTACGCGGCGCCCGCGCCGCATTCGGGCGGCGGCGCTTCGCTGCCCGCGCAGGACCACGGCTCGCCGGTCGCACCGCCACCGGTCGAACTGCCGCCCGGCGCGGCCGGCCACGGCACGCACGGCACGGGCACCACCCAGGGAACCAGCTCGGACGCGGCGCTCGACAAGGTGCGGCAGCACATCGACAGCCTGTACCAGCAGGCGGGTTCGGCCACGGACGCGTACAACCTCGCCACGGAGCGCGCGTCCGAGCAGAAGGACCAGATGGCCCGCACGGCGGCGGCGCTCGTCGCGGGCCGGGCGCGGATCGCGGCGCTGAAGAAGCAGGCCGGGGCGGCGGCACGCGCCCAGTACCGCAACGGCGGCCTGCCGGCCTCGGCGCGCCTCGCCCTCACCGGCGATCCGCAGTCCTTCCTCGACGGCCTGGGCCATGCGGCGGCCGAGCAGAAGGCGACGAACCGCCTGATCAAGCAGATGACCGACGCGCAGGCCGACTTGACGACCTACGCGCGGGACGCGGGCGCGAGCTGGCAGAAACTCAAGAAGAACCAGCAGGCCACCGCGGAGAACAAGAAGGAGATCAAGCGGAAGATCTCCGACGCGAAGCGGCTCGAGTCGGGCCTCACCGCGAGCCGGCGGGCGCGCCTGGCGAAGCTGGAGCAGGACGCGGCGGCGACGGCGCAGACGACCTGGCTGAACTCGTCGGCGCCCGGCGACATGAACCGGCCGCCGAGCGAGTCGGGCGCGAAGGCGCTGGCCTTCGCCACGGCGCAGCTGGGCAAGCCGTACGTGTGGGGGGCCGAGGGGCCCGACACGTACGACTGCTCGGGGCTGACGTCGCAGGCGTGGGCCGCGGCGGGGATAC
Source organism: Streptomyces sp. NRRL F-5126 (assembly GCF_000721265.1). Taxonomy (GTDB): domain Bacteria; phylum Actinomycetota; class Actinomycetes; order Streptomycetales; family Streptomycetaceae; genus Streptomyces. The sequence continues at coordinate 205,042 of NZ_JOFZ01000009.1, forward strand.
ACATACCGCGCACGTCGCAGGAGCAGTGGCGGCTGCTGCCGCACGTCGCCGTCGCCGACATGCGCCCGGGCGACCTGATCATCTACTACAAGGACGCCAGCCACGTGGCGATGTACGCGGGCGGCGGCGAGATCATCCAGGCGCCGAGACCCGGCAAGGACGTGATGGTGTCCAAGGCGGGCACGATGCCGGTGCTCGGCGTCGTACGGCCGGACGCGGGTGCGCCGCCGGTCGCGTGACGCCCAACGGCCCCTGCGTATACGGGCGTGTGACGTGCCGCACGCGCCGGGCGCCGTCCCCGCCGCCCGGCGCCGAACGGCACACGTGATGTTCGTCATGGCGAAACCACGGCACCAAACCGGCCGAAACACCATGGATGCGCCGGATCGGCGGCCCGTGAGCGGCCCGCGGGAGCGCATATGACACGGGCCGCTTGCCGTCTCGCCATTCCGTACCGTTGCCGTGGACCGCTATGGTCCCCGTCGGTGGGGCGTCGATCGTCGCCGCACCACCGCCCTCGGGGGGAGGGAAGGAAAGCCAGACCGATGCCCGTACCCGTACCGCGGCAGCGCACAGGTTCAGAAGTGGAGCGGACCGCGGCCACGCCGGACACCGCAGACAGCACGCAGAACCAGGAGCAGGACCAGAACCGGAACCGCGCCACCGGCACCGCGGCGAGCGCGGACAGCGCCGATGCCGTCGGCGGTGCCGATGGCGCCGCCACCGCCGCGCCCTGCGGCCACCTCACCCTGCTCGTCATCGAGGACGACCCCGCGGGTCCCTTCAGCGTGCCCGAGCTGCCCGAGGGCGGCGGCACGCGCGTCCGCATCCGCACCGCGCGCAACCTCACCGAGGCGGCCCGGCTGCTCACGGACGACATCGACTGCCTGCTCGTCGACCTGGCGCTGCCCGGCGCGGCCGCCGACGACGGGCTCGGCCCGCTCAGCCGCGTCCTGCGCCTCGCGCCGCACCACGCCGTGCTGGCGCTCGCCGACGAGGGCGACGCCGAGCGCGCCGCCGCGGCCGTACGCGCCGGCGCGCAGGACTACCTCTTCCGGGACGAGCTGGACGGGCGGCTGCTGAGCCGCACCATCAGGTACGCGGTCGAGCGCAAGCGCGCGGACGGCGCACAGCGCCAGCTGACCGAGTCCCGGCTGCACGCGCAGGAGAACGCGCGCCTGGAGCGCGGGCTGCTGCCCACGCCGCTGCTCGAAGGATCCGAGCTGCGCTTCGCGTCCCGCTACCGGCCCGGCAGGTCGCGCGCCCTGCTCGGCGGCGACTTCTACGACACGGTCCGCACGCCCGACGGCACGGTCCACGCGATGATCGGCGACGTGTGCGGACACGGCCCCGACGAGGCGGCGCTCGGCGTGGAGCTGCGCATCGCATGGCGCGCGCTGACCCTCGCGGGCATCGGCGGCGACACGCTGCTCGCGACGCTGCAGCAGGTGCTGGAGTGCGAGCGGCAGAGCGACGAGGTCTTCGCGACGCTGTGCACCGTCGACATCGAGCCGGAGGGCAGGGGCGCCACCGTGCGCCTCGCGGGCCATCCGGCGCCGCTGGTCGCGCGGCGCGGCGAGGACGCGCGGCTGCTGTCGTACGAGCACAGCGGCCCGGCGCTCGGGCTGCTGCCCGGCGGCAGGTGGCCGAGCCGGCGGGTGGAGCTCGGCGACTCGTGGGATGTGATGATCTACACGGACGGCCTGATCGAGGGCCGGGTGGGCGCTGGTTCGAGCCGCCGGCTCGGCGAGGACGGCATGGCCGAGATGGTCAACGAGCAGCTCGCGGCCGGGCTGCGCTGCGACGCGCTGATCGAGGCCGCGCTGGCCCGCGTCGAGGAGCTGAACGGCGGGGACCTCACGGACGACGTGGCCGTGCTCCTTCTGGGCCGGGGCGAGAACGCGCCGGCGCCGCCGGCCCTCGTGGGACCGGCGGCGCCGTGAGTGCTGCCGCGCGGCGTGCGCCGCGCAGGCGGGCGGCTCAGCGCCGCCCGTTGTAGGGCCCGTACGGGCCGTCGCTGCCCGACCCGCCGCCGCCCGGGCGGCCGCGCCGCCAGCCGCGGCCACGGCCAACGCCGCCGCCGGTGATGGCGCGGGTGGCGGGACGCACGTCGACCATGAACACGATCGTCCCGACGAGGCCGGCGATCTGGAGCATGGTCATCAGGGGGAGGGAGATCCCGATGATCGGCAGCACGTTCACCGCCACGACGGCGGAGAGGATGCCGACCCAGAACTTCTTGGTCCTCTTGCCGGTGGCGCGGTAGGCGTCCTCGCGCGTCGTCGACGCGATGACGAGCGCAACCACGCCGAACACCAGCAGGAACAAGCCGATCAGGAAGAGGACGAAGCCGAAGCCTGAGAGCAACATGCCGTGCACCGCCTGTGGAGAAGATGGGTGGTGTACCGGTGGGCGACCCACCGCTGTGCGGCCCGGCGCGCGAAAAGGAGCGAACCGGACCGTTAGCAACCGTACGCGGACAACGGACCGGACACGTCAAGAGTGCCCGAAACCCGCCCGGCTCCTACTCGCCGTCCGACGCGGGCGGCGTGTTCTTCCTCGCCTCCGGCGCCTTGCGGGGCGCGGCCTTGCGCGGGGTGGCCTTGCGGGGTGCCGCCTTGCGGGGCGTGGCCCTGCGAGGCGTCCCGGCGCGCGGCGTCGCGACGTGGGGCGTCGCGGCGCGCGGCGCGCCGGGGTCGGTGGCGACGGGCGTCTCGGGCGCCTTCGACGGCTTCGCGGGCGCGTCCGGCTCGACGGCGACGGCGATGTCGGTGGCGTCATCGGCCGCGTCGCCGCGCCAGGTGCGCACGCTCTGCTCGCCGCGCTCGGCGACGCGTACGTACGTCTCCCGCGCCTTCACGGCGTACTCCAGCGCGACGCCGACGCCGCGCAGCGCGAGGCCCTGCGCGGTCTCGCCCAGCTTGCGCGGGTCGCGGTCGATCGAGCCGATCAGCTCGTTCACCTTCGCCTGCACGCTCGCCTGCGCCCCACGGGCTCGCTCGGCCGCCTGCTCCTGCATCGCGCGCGGGTCGCTCCTGCGCACGGCCTCGAAGTGCTCGGGCGCCTTCTTGACCTGTTCCACGACGAGGTCGGCGGTCCCGGCGGCGAAGTAGAGCGGCGTCGGGTCGGTGAGGGTCTTGCGCAGGTCATCGGCGATTGCCATGACGTTCAACCTCCGGGGTCAGGATGAGGGGGGTACGACGCTGCCGGGCTCCTGGGGCGCGGAAGCGTTCTCCTTGCGGAACGACTCGTAGATCTGGAGCAGGGCCTGCTTCTGCGGTTCGCTGATCGAGGGGTCGGCGAGGATCGCGGCCCGCGTCTGGACCTCTTCACGCTCCCGCTCGTCCAGCATCCCGGCCTGCACGTAGAGCGTCTCCGCGGAGATGCGCAGCGCCCTGGCGAGCTGCTGCAGGATCTCCGCGCTCGGCTTGCGCAGCCCGCGCTCGATCTGGCTCAGATACGGATTGGACACCCCGGCGGCGTCGGCGAGCTGCCGCAGCGAGAGCTGCGCCGTGCGCCGCTGCTCGCGCAGGTACTCACCGATGTTGCCGACGTTGAGTGCTGCCATGCCCCCATGCTGCACACATTCCGCTAACTTCTGCAAGCACCGCCGCTTGCAGAAGCACGCACCCGCGGGCCTCGCCGCTTGGGCCTGAGCACGATAGGTGTCGTGTGTGCACGACAGTCGCCGTCCGGGTCCGGCGCCATTGCGCAGGCGCTCTTGGTCCGGTTCCGCGAGTGGCCGGGAGGCGGGCGTTGTCGGTGGGCTCTGCCAGGGTGTGCATCGTGGATGAATTGGTGGAGCGTGTCGACGATCAAGATCGCGTGCTGGGGGTGGTCAGCCGTCGGGAGGCCATCGGGGAGGGTTGGCTGCACCGGGTCCGCCGTGACTGTGTGTCGTGATGAGCGTGGGCGGATCCTCGTCCACCGGCGGTCGGAGCAGGTATCGCGCTTCCCCGGGCTCTATGAGGTCGAGGTCGGTGGCGCCGCAAATGTCGGCGAGTCCTATGAACAGGCCGCCGCGCGAGAACTGGCCGAAGAGCTGGGCATTCGTGTGCTGCCGCGCCTGCTGTTCACGTTCCTCAACCGCAGCGGCTTGAGCCCTCACTGGCTCGGCGTGCACGAAGCCGTGGTGCATGACGCCGTGGTGCCCGATCCCGATGAGGTCGCCTGGCATGGCTGGCTGACCGAGCCGGAGCTCGACTCGGCCCTCCTGGAGTGGCGGTTCACTCCCGACAGTCACGAAGCCTTCAGCCGGTATCTCGCGTTCCGGACCGAGCAGTCCTGACCTCTCTCACCGTTCGTGTGAATGCAGCGCGCCCCGGACGGCCTTCTCCCACCCGGGATCGGTCGAGGGACAGGAGATCACGGTAGCCGACAGCGTCTGTCCAAGGACGCAGCTGCGCTCAGGGAAACGGCTCCGCCGCACGAGCTCGCTATTCAGGTGTTCCCTCACGATGGTTGAGGATGTCGAGGATGCGGTCGGCGTGGCCGTGACCGGCGCGGGGAGCCTCTACCGCGGCCGAGGCCCGGGGGGTGGACGGGGGACGGTAGAAGTAGCCGATGCCGCGCGCCGAGACGATTGCGTTGCCGCCCAGCGGGGTGGCGTCGAGCTTGCGCCGCAGCCGCGAGATTGTGAACTTGACCCGGGAGGTTGCCTGCCCGCCCGGGTCATTCCAAGCTGTGGCCAGCAGATTCCCGAACGGCTGCACGGTGCCCGCGTTGCGCACCAGCAGGTTCAGTAGGCGGAACTCGGTGGCGGTCAGTTCCAGCGGCTTGCCGAGGACGTGGGCCTCCAGACTGAGGGAGTCCAGCCGCAGCAGGCCGTCCTCGTAGACGGGTTCCTGATCCTCCCTGCCGCCATGCCGGCGCAGCACCCGCGCTATCCGAGCCAGAAGCTCATCGACGCGGAACGGCTTGACGATGTAGTCGTCGGCGCCTGCGGCCAGCCCGATCACCAGGTCCTGATCGTCATTCCTGGCGGTCAGGAAGATCACTGGCACGTCACTGACACTGCGCAGGCGACGCAAGACCTCGATGCCGTCGATGCCCGGCAGCATGATGTCGAGCAGCACCAGATCCGGGCGCTGCGCGTACGCCTCGCGGAGACCGGTCGCTCCGTCGCTCGCATGGCTGACCAGATAGTCTCCGCGCTGGCGCAGCAGCATCTCCAGCGCGGTGACTAAAGCCTTGTCGTCCTCGATCAAAAGCACGCGGGGGCACCGACCGGGACCTCCCACCGCGGGGGCGGGCACGGTGGGCGGCGTCGGTGGCTGGGCCTCCAGCCCGGTCAGCCGGACCGTCCTGACATCACGGGCGGTCACTCCCTGGCTGATCAGGAAGTCCATCGCCGCCTCGTAGCAAGGGCCGCACAACCGGGTCTCGCGGCGGTTCAGCATGACGGCGAAGCGCGCCACCCGGCCGCAGGAGTGGCCGGCGATGTCCGTCGTGCAGAGGCCCGCGGACAGGGCGGTACCGCCTGCCTTCTCGGCCCGGCGCCGTGCCCGGCGGGCAGCCGAACGGCAGGTGGCGGAACAGTAGCAGCGGGGCCGCCCGACCCTGTGCGCTGTCGGCAGCGGCGTGCCGCACGCCTGGCAGCGATCCGCGGCAGTGTCCACGTGCGGCTGTCCTCCTCCCTCTCCACTCCTGGGCACGGAACCATTTTCGTGCCGTGCGTCAGGTGCGAAACAGTTAGCGCCTCTTGGCCCTTCCGGACGTATACAGTTTCCTGGAAGTGTGCAGCCCGACCGCCTCACGACGGCCGGGCCCGGGTGTCATGATCGCCTGTGCTGTCCGGCGTCGACGATCAGATCCCCCACCGCGCGGAGAGCCCTCGCCACCCAGGCGAGGGCCTCGTCCTGTGTCAGGACGGCGACCGTGTCCAGGACACTGAACACGACGCGTAGTCCCATCCCCCACGAGGCACTCCCCCGCAGTTGCCACCGCCTAACCGACGGTTCAGACCCTGGGGCGGGCTTCCGTTCCGCCCCAGCCCCATCCTCCTCCTTGTCCTCATCCGGGCCGTTCGGCTCGAGAGTTCGGCACATCGGCGGCCTCCCTTCGACAGCGACCGCGACCATCGCGAACTGTCGCGACACGCGCGCGGTGGTCATGCCGCGTCAGAAGCCGATCGATATGTCCTACCTCACCTGCGGTGGATGGAATCAGAGTGCTGCGTGCCGGTGCGCCCCGACAAGGCACCGCAATCAACGTAGCTTCGTGGCGCCGGGGTTGGGGTTGGCTGGCTGAGCTCCGTGACGCTCCTCGCCGGCACCACGAGAAGTGGATCAGGGCCACTTCTCGTGGCCGCTGTCAGCCGGCTGTCCTGTCCGTCAGCAAGGTTCCCTGAACGCCATGTTGATTGAGAACACCGAGGGTCGGCGTTCACAATCAACGCAGCACGAAGCTGGGTCCCCTCGACCCGGACGATGTGGCTGACCTGCGTGTCTTCCTGGAGGTGGTTCCCGATCCCCGATCCCGGCGGGGCCGCTGGTACTCGTTGGCCCGATCCTGCTGGTCTGCGCGGCCGCTGCGGTCTCGGGGGCCCGGACCGTCGATGAGCTCGCCGAGTGGGGCTCCCGCGCCGACGCGGGGTTGCTCGCCAGACTTGGCGTGCGCCGTCACCTGCTGCGCCGGCGGCACGCGCCGTCCCGGTCGGCGATCGGGAGGGTCCTCGAGCGTCTCGACGCCGACGTACTCGACGCGGCGGTGGGCGCGTGGCTGACTCACCGCCACACACCTGTCGTGCTTCGGCTCAGCCGCCGACCGAAGGCCGGAGGCGCCAGTCAGCAGGCGATTCCCGCAGCCTCACGCCGCAGTGCGACCATCGCCACGTCGTCGCCCAGTCGGCCGGACGCGTGGCGCAGCAGGTCTTCGGTGACCGACTTGAGCAAGGGTCCGGGGCCGTGGTCGGCGGCCCGGACGCCGAGCCGCTCAAGCAGCGGGTAGAACGAGCCGCGCCGGTCGCGCGCCTCGGTGACGCCATCGGTGTAGAGCAGCAGCCGGTCGCCCTCCGCGAAGTCGAAGGTGGTGACGGTGTACGGGGCGTCGACAAGACCGCCGAGGCCCAGCGGCGGCGCGGGCGACTCCACTTCCAGGGGTTCTGCCACGCCGTCGTGCAGCCGCAGCGGCGCGAGGTGCCCGCAGTTGACCACGTGGACGCACGACCCGCTGTCCGGGATCTCGACGATAGCGGCCGTCGCGTACCGCTCCCCGGCGTCCTGCCCCGTTTCCCCGGGCTCGGCGAGACCCCAGCGGACGCTGCCCTCGAGCGAGGCCACCAGGTCGGGCAGCGGCTCCTGGCGGTGTGCGGCGGCCCTGAACGCCCCGAGCACGGTCTCGGTGTCGCCGATCGAGTCGAGCCCGTGCCCGCGCACGTCGCCGATGAGCACGCGCGTGGCGTCCGCGGTGCGGGCGACCGCGTAGAGGTCGCCGCCGAGCCGCGTCCCGTCCTCGGCCGCGATGTACTCGGAGGCGATGGAGACCGGTCCCGCACGCTCCGGAAGCGGACGCAGGACGACCCCCTGCGCGACGTCCGACACCCGGCGCGAACGTGCCAGCAGCCGGCTCGCGGCCACGAGCAGCACGGAGAGTCCGACCAGGGAACCCAGCTGGACGAGCACGCTCTCGGTGTCCAGCATGTGGCGCTCCACCCCGGCGACGATCAGCGCGACGACCGCAAGCGCCGCCGTCGCCGTCCCGGCGCGCGCCCCCATGACCGCGGCGACCAGCGCGACCGGCACCACGAGGATGTGGGCGAGGTGGAGGCCGGGCGGTATGAAGGCATCCGCCACCGGCACGGCCGCGATCAGGGCCGCCGAGAGCAGGAAGAGTGTCCGCTGGGCGCGCACGGAGGGGTGCCCCCGGCCCGGCGGCAGGCCCCACCTGCGTATCCGGCGTCCCAGCGTCCCCGCGCTGCGGTACGCCGCGACAAGGTTGACGGTCATAGTGCGCCCGACAACCTCCCATATATCCGCTTTATTCCGTCAGCATCGCGATCACCACCGCGGCGAGCAGCCCGATGTACGTCCACGCGTAGGGGCGGTCGGGAATGCGCGGCGGGCGCCGTCGCAGCACCGCGATCACCGGCAGGGCCCCGAGCAGCAGCGCCGAGGCGGCGCGGAGGTCGACGGCACCCACCAGGTGGACGGACGCGCCGTGGTGCGCGTGGACCGTGGCGCCCGCGAGGGAGACTGCGGCGGCCGGCACCGCGATGGCCAGCGTGAGCGGGTTGGCCAGCGCCGTCGCCACCCGCATGGTGTGCCCGGCACGCCGCATCGCGGGGACGGTCATGACGCTGCCGCCCACGCCGAGGAAGGCCGCGACCGCGCCGACCGGCACCCCGAGCGCGGCGGGCAGCGGCGCCGGGGCCCGGGTCGGCGCCTGGGCCCGGCCGGGCGCCGGCCGCAGGAAGCCCGGCCGCAGGAGCAGGTCGGCGATGGTGGCGGCGACGTACGCGACGAACGCCCAGCGCGCCGGTCCGGCCGGCGCGAGGCGCGACGCGACGGCCCCCGCCGCGGCCCCGGCCGCCAGCAGCGGGAGCAGCGCCGTGCCGCCCCGCAGCTCGCGCAGCACGCGCCGCGGGGTGACGGCCGTCGCGAACCCCGCGTTCACCGCCATCACCACGGCGGAGGTCGCGGCCGCCACCCGCATCGCGTCCGCGCCGAGCGCGGCGTCCGCCCACACCACGACCGGCACCGCGACGAACCCGCCGCCGAACCCGAACAGCACGGTGGTGACCCCGGTGAGGAGCCCGATCCCGATCAGCGAGGCAACGCTCGCGTCCACACTCACGTCCACGACACCCACCCCACCAGCCCTGGCGGGCGTCCTGCATGCGATGTTCGGCACCATTCCTTCGAGGGTCGGCCAGTAGGCTGGTCCCATGAGGAACGTCTCCCTCGCCGACGTGGACCACGTCGACCGGGCCGTCCTGCCGATCGGCACCGACTACCCGCCGGGCCACCTGCTCGACTGGCACGCGCACCGGCGTGCGCAGTTCCTCTACGGCGCCACGGGCGTGATGGTCGTGGAGACCGCCGGGGGCGCCTGGACCGTGCCGCCGGAGCGTGCCGTGCTGATCCCGGCGGCCGTACGGCACCGCGTCCGCATGCTGGGGGTGTCCACGCGGAGCCTGTACGTGGAGCCGGGCGCCGTGCCCTGGTGGCCCGCCGGCTGCACGGTCGTGGACGTTCCGCCGCTGCTGCGCGAACTGCTGTCCGCCGCCGCCGGGTTCGAGGCCGACTACAGCCTGTCGGGGCGCGAGGGCGCCATCGCCGCGCTCCTCCTGCACGAGATCGCCGAACTCGCCCCGCTGCCGTTCCACGTCGGCATCCCCGCCTCCGGCGACCTCGCCGCGCTCTGCCGCGCCTACCTCGCCGCCCCTGACGCGGGCGTGGCCAACGCCGACTGGGCCGCGCGTGCGGCCATGAGCGAGCGTGCCTTCACCCGGCGCTTCCGCGCGGAGACCGGTGAGAGCCCCGCCGTCTGGCGGGCACGCGCCCGCCTGCTGGCGGCCGTCCCGCTGCTGCGCGCCGCGACCGTCACCGAGGTCGCGGGGCGCATCGGCTACGCGTCCCCGGCAGCGTTCACCGCCGCGTTCACGCGCGCCTTCGGCCTGCCGCCTTCGCGCTTCACGTCCGGCTGAGCGTCGGGCGTACCTGCGGCGCACGGCTCGCCCGGCCGGACGACGCGCTCCAGCAGGGCGACGAGCCGGGCGCGTTCCGCCGGGGTGAGGTCCGACGTCAGCTCGTCGTCGGCGCGGTAGCCGAGCTCATCGGCGACGGCAAGACGGCGTCGGCCGGCGGGCGAGATCGTGACGGCGTTCTTGCGCCGGTCGCGTGCGTCGGGCGCCCGGGCCAGCAGACCGTCCGCCTGCAGCTCGCCGAGGACGGTCACCATGTGCTTGGGGTCGATGCCGAGCCCGCGGGCCAGCGCCGCCTGGGAGACCGGACCGGACTCCGCGACGGCCGAAAGCACCGCATACTGCACCATGCGCAGGCCCGCCTCGGCGAGCGCCGCGGCGACCAGCCGGTGGCCGCGCGCGGCGGCACCTCCGAGCAGCCGGCTGGGAAGGGCGCGGATCCGCGCGGGGACCACGGGGGCCACGGGGTCCGCCGGGGCCGTGGGCGTCGTCTTGGCCATGGGCGGCAGCGTACGGAAAAACCGTTGGGCTCACCAACGATTACGCCCTACCGTGAGGCCCCGAGTTCCACCCGTCACACCCGTCCCCCACACAGGAGGTGTTCGTGCGGCGCGTCCGCCATCACGAGTACGGCGGCCCCGAGGTACTGCGCCTCGAAGAGGCCGAGACCCCCGAGCCCGCGGACGGGGAGCTGCTCGTACGCACCGAGGCCATCGGCGTCACCCTTCCCGTGGTGCGCGCGGTGCGCGAGGGGCGGGGGCCGCTGCCCGGCGTGCTGGGCGGCGAGATCGCCGGCACCGTCGTCGCCGTCGGCGCGGGCGTGCGGGGATTCGGCCCCGGCGACCGCGTCACGTCCCTCACGTTCAGCGGGTCCTACGCCGAACTGGCTCTGGCGCCCGCCGCCATGGCGAGCCGCGTCCCGGACGGGGCGAGCGCCGAGCAGGCCGTCGCGCTCGTACGCGGCGGCCACGTCGCGCTGGCCGCGCTGGCCACCGCCGAACCCGGGCCCGGGGCGTCGGTCCTCGTCACGGGCGCCGCGAGCGGCGTGGGCCATCTCGCCATCCAGCTGGCACGACTGCGCGGCGCGCGGCGGGTGGTCGCGGCCGTGGGCTCCCGGGCCAAGGAGGACTTCCTGCGCGGCCTCGGCGCCGACGAGGTCGTGACGTACGACAGCGACGACTGGGGCGAGCCGGCCGACATCGTCCTGGACGGCGTCGGCGGCGAGGTACTCCCACGTGCCCTGAGGGCACTGGCACCCGGCGGCCGCCTCGTCTTCTTCGGCTCGGGCGGCGGCACCGTCCCCGCCTTCGAGCTGCTGGCGGGCGGGAAGACGATCACGGGCCTCACGATGCGCAGGTTCTCCACGGCGCGGCGCGAGCTGTACGAGCGCCACGGCAAGCAGCTGTGGGACCTGGCGCTCTCCGGCCGCCTGAGCGCCGCCGTCCACGCCCGCATCCCCCTGGCCGAGGCGGCCAGGGCGCACGAGATCATCGAGGCCCGCACAAACCTGGGCAAGGTGGTCCTGCTGCCCTGAAGGGGCGGCAATTTTCTGGACTTGCCAGTCCAATTTCTCCGTCGCACAGTGGCTCCTGGCCCTGCCACACCGGGGCACAGACCTGAGAAACGGAGTGGACCGTGTCGATGCGACTCATGGGCAAGACCGCGCTGGTGACCGGCGCGACAAGCAACATCGGGCGAGCGATCGCGGAGGCGTTCGCCGCCGAAGGCGCGCATGTGGCCGTCTCCGGCCGCAGCAGCGAGCGCGGCGCGGAGGTCGTCGAGGGGATCCGCGCACGCGGCGGCCGTGCCGACTTCGTGCGGGCCGACCTGGACGGCAGCGCCGCCGCCTCCCAGGCACTGGCCAAAGAGGCGGAGCAGGCTCTCGGCGGCCGTATCGACGTCCTCGTCAACAACGCGGGCATCTACCCGGGCGACACCACCCCGGCCACCGACGAGGGGACCTTCGACCGGGTCTACGCCGTGAACGTGAAAGCGCCCTTCTTCCTGACGGCCGCCGTCGCCCCCGCCATGGTGGCCGCCGGCGGCGGGGCGATCATCAACCTGGGGTCGTGGATCGCCCGCCTCGGCGTCCCTCTCGGCGCCCTCTACAGCTCGACGAAGGGCGCCGTCGAGACACTGACCCGGGCATGGGCGGCGGAGTTCGGGCCGCACGGCGTACGGGTGAACGCGATCTCCCCCGGCGTGGTGCTGGCGCCGTCGCCGGGCGACCCCCACCCCGGCGAGGTCATGATGAAGGGCACCCCGGCAGGCCGCCTTGGCACCCCTGACGCCATCGCGAACGCCGCCGTCTACCTGGCCGGCGACGAGTCGTCGTTCGTGCACGGCATCGTGCTCGACGTCGACGGAGGCCGCACCACCGCCGCCGTCATCGCCGCCTGACGCAGGTCCGCGATCCCCTGGTCGAGGGCAGCGCGCAGGTGGGCGGAGCGACCGGTCGACAGCAGGATCGAAACGCCGCCCTGGACCGCCGCGAGCAGCGCGGCGGCCCTCGTGTCGACGTCGATCCCGGCGGGAAGCCTGCCGGTCGCCTGCAAAGCCCTGATGCCCGCCGCCAGGCTCTCCTGCCAGCGGCGCATCAGCTCCGTCACGATCGCGCGCGTGCCGGGGGTCGAGCGCCCGATCTGCAGGAACAGCGACCCCAGCGGGCACTGGTCGCCCTGCGCCTCATAGCGTTCGACCACCACGTCCCGCCACCGCTGCCACGCTTCCCAGGAGTCCAGGCACCCGAGGTAGGGCTGCTGGTCCTCCAGCACCTGATCGGCCTCGTACTGGGCCACCGCCACGAGGAGTTCGTCCTTGCCCGACGGGAAGTAGTGGAAGAGCTGGCTCTTACTGGTGCCGGTACGCGCCATGACATCGTCGAGCGTCGCCATGGCGACACCCCGCTCCCGAAGCACCGCCGCGGCCCCCTCGACGATCCGGGCCCGCGTCGCCCTGCCCTTCGCCGTCAGCTCACCACGCACCCCGCGCGCCCCTCCCCGAGCGGCCCCGAGCGGCACCGACCGGCCACCGGTCCGGCCGACGCGGGTCACGGACGGTCGCGGTGGTCGTTGTGGCCGTTCTTGCTGTCGTTCTTCTTCTTGTCGGGAGGCGTTCTGCCGTCGAGCTCGTCCCACCACTCGTCCGACTTCGCGTCCCCGGACGTCTCGTCCCACCACCGGTCGTCACGACCGCGCGAGTTGCCGATCATGGCGGCGACCGGCGGAATGATCATCGCGACAACGCACAGCCCGACCGCGGCGGGGATCGACCACAGGCGCACGAAGGCCCATGCCGAGATGAAGAGGACCAGACATCCACCCATCAGCATGAAGTAACGACGACGGCGTCGCGTGTACATGCTTCAAGCGTACGACCGGCGGGCCGCCGACGCCCTGCCGCGGAAGGGAATTCCGGCGGCGCGCACTGGGGCCCGCCGCCGGGGAGTTGATCCCCCGGCGGCGGGCCCCTGTCATGCCCTGCGGGCGGTGCGCTCCGCCTTCGCGGAGGCGTGGCCGCCTGCGTCGGACGCGGCCTGCGTCAGACCGACGCCGCGTGCGTCAGACCGCGATCGCGACCTCCGCGAGCCCGCCCGTCTGCGCGACGACCGTACGGTCCGCCGTGCCGCCCGGGATCAGGGCGCGCACCGTCCACGTGCCCTCGGCCGCGTAGAAGCGGAACTGCCCGGTCGCCGAGGTCGGGACCTCCGCGGTGAACTCACCGGTCGAGTCCAGCAGGCGCACGTACCCCGTGACGGGCTCGCCGTCACGCGTCACGAAACCCTGGATGGTCGTCTCGCCGGGCTTGATCGTCGAGGCGTCGGGGCCACCGGCCTTCGCTCCACACATGCTTCTTCGTCCTCCGGGTCGGTCGGTCGGGCGGTTGGGGAAAGGGCGGTTACTCGGCCGCGCCGAGCGCGATCGGCACGCCGACGAGCGAGCCGTACTCGGTCCACGAACCGTCGTAGTTCTTGACGTTCTCGACGCCGAGCAGCTCGTGCAGCACGAACCAGGTCAGCGCGGAGCGCTCACCGATGCGGCAGTAGGCGATGGTGTCCTTGGCCAGGTCGACCTGCTCGTCGGCGTAGATGCTCTTGAGCTCGTCGTCCGACTTGAACGTGCCGTCGTCGTTGGCGTTCTTCGACCACGGGATGTTGCGGGCGGACGGGACGTGGCCCGGGCGCTGCGACTGCTCCTGCGGCAGGTGGGCAGGTGCGAGCAGCTTGCCGCTGAACTCGTCGGGCGAGCGCACGTCGACCAGGTTCTGGTTGCCGATCGCGTTGACGACGTCGTCGCGGAAGGCACGGATCGACGCCTTCTGCGGCTGCGCCTTGTAGCTCGTGGCCGGGCGCTGCGGGACCTCCTGGACCAGCTCGCGCGCGTCGAGCTCCCACTTCTTGCGGCCGCCGTCGAGCAGCTTGACGCTGTCGTGGCCGTAGAGCTTGAAGTACCAGTACGCGTACGAGGCGAACCAGTTGTTGTTGCCGCCGTAGAGGATGACGGTGTCGTCGTTGGCGATGCCCTTGGCGGACAGCAGCTTCTCGAAGCCCTCCTGGTCCACGAAGTCGCGGCGCACCGGGTCCTGGAGGTCCGTCTGCCAGTCGATCCTGACGGCGTTCTTGATGTGGTTCTTGTCGTACGCCGAGGTGTCCTCGTCGACCTCGACGATGACGGTCTTGGGGTCGTCGAGGTGCGACTCGACCCAGTCGGCGTCGACCAGGACGTCGGTGCGGCTCATGCTGATTCCCTCCGGGGCAGTGTTCGGCGAGGTGGGCGTGGGGAGTGGTGCCTCCCGTGCGGCCCGCGCGCCTGCCGGGGCAGGTGTGGCGGGACGGGGTGCGCGAGGCGCGATCGCCCTGGGTCACAGGGCTGGGGGCTGCGGTACGCACTGGTCGTGGCGGGTAGCGACGGCTTGCGGCCGCCGCCGCCCGTCCCCGGCGCGCGGGTACCGGCTAGGCGTCGCGACAGAGCATGGTGGCAACGCGGCACAGGTCGACTGCCCGCCGCTTCGTGAGATCCACTCGGAGATCCACCTGTCGCTCCATGGGCCCGATGGTAAGGACGACCGGACGGCCATGTCACCGTTGTTCCGCATCATGAGACGAGATCGTCCGCGATGCGATCTCCGACCGGGCCGCACCCGGGGTACGGGCGGGCCGGACGCCCCCGTCCTGCGCCCGCCCATCTGCGGACCGGACGGCCCCGTCTCACGATCCGACCGGCGGCGGGGACTCCGGCGACATCGACGAGCCGGGAAGGCCGGGTGCTGCTGAACGTGGTGGCCGCGGGCCGTCGTCGACGAGGTGCTCACCGGGCCCGTTCAGCTCATCGTCAGCCGCGCTTGCACGTTCACCCGAGCCGACGCCGTACGCATCGCCGCTATCGTGCTCGCCGGTGTCCGCGCGGCGGGGCCCAGCGGCGGCTGGGCGTTGAATCGCGGAGCGGGCAGGAATGACGGGAATCACAGGAATGGCGGGGGCGGAAACGGGTAGCGGGACATCCGGCTTGAGCCTGCGTGCATCGACGTCGAAGGGAGTCCCGCGTGCTGTTGGCCCACCCGCCGGCGCCGGGCGACCCCGTCGGCCGGCACGCGGGCGTCGCGGCATTGAGCGCCACCAGGGCGCCGGCCGCCCGCCATCGGCTGTCCGGCGCCCGGCTCCTGGACCGCCCGGTCCCGAGCGGCAGCTGATCCGCCGGCCACCGGCCGGCCGCAATGACCCCGATGAAACGGACACCCACGTGGACACCACCCGCCCGACCGCCGCGCCGATCTACGACCGGCTGATAGCCGAACGCGGTGACGTCGTCGCCGACGCCGCGCACGTCGCCGAGCAGGCCTCGCGCGCGGTGGCCGACACCCTCGACTTCGGTCTCCCGGACGGAGACGGACACGGAGACGGCGACGCTGACGGCGGCGACGGACAGGGCCGGGTGGCCTAGCCCTCCAGCGGGACGTTCGTGCCCGTGCCCGTGAAGCGCAGGCCGTCCTGTGCGGGCGTGACCTTCGACAGCTTCACGGCGGACGGCAGCCCGTCGATCTTCATGTCCGACTTGACCAGCTTCTTTATCTGGTCCGCGAGCCCCGGCACCGGCAGGCCCGCCACGTCGTCGAGCCGCAGCTTGAGCGTGTCGCCGCCCGACATGGTCACCGTGCCGTACGCGGTGAGGGTCTTGTTCCCGAGCACCTTGTCGACCAGGCCCGACGGGTCGTCGATGTGCATCGCCCGCATGACCTCCGTGACCTTGCCAGACACCTTCACCTGGCCCTTCGCGGCGCGCGCCGCGCCCGCGTAGGAGACCGTGGCCCCCTTGGGGACGGCCGTCGCGAGGTCCGCGTACGAGATGCGCGCCGAGCCGTCCGCCGTGCCCGCGGTGGCCGACGAGAAGCTGCTGTCGATGCGGACGTCCTTCAGGACGGCCTTGACGTCGGTGACCCGTACCGCGTGGCCGTCCGCCGTCGCCGTGACGTGGTCGAGGCCGACGTCCACCTCGTCCAGCGACTTGGCCGCCACCTGGGTCAGGAAGGGGAAGCCCTTCACCGAAACGTCCGGCTTGCTGTCGAGCCCCTGGCTCGACTGGATGCGGTCGGCGACCTTGCCCTCGGCGTAGTGCAGCGCCAACCGGTCGGCGGCCACGAACAGGCCGCAGATGATCACGACAAAGACCAGCAGAATCCGCAGTGCGCGCATCGCCCGGCATCCCCCACGTCGAACAGGGCCACGCCCCTGCGGCGTGGCCACCCTCCCCCCCGGTGACGGTGAGCCTAGGCCAAAGGTTCCGCCGGTCGCGGGCCCGGTCCGCCGGTCGGCGGACCGGGCGCCGTCAGCCGAAGGCCCGGCCCAGCAGGTACACGGCGGGCGCCGCCGCGGTGAGCGGCAGCGCCACGCCCGCCGTCATGTGCACGAAACGGGACGGGTAGTCGTAGCTCGCCGCCCGCAGCCCGATCAGCGCGCACGCCCCCGCGCCGAGCCCGACCGCCAGGGCGCCCGCCGCGCCGAAGCCCGTCAGCCCGCCCATGGCCGCGCCCACGACCGCCGCGGCGACCAGCGCGGCCGCGATCGAGGCGGGCCCCGGCAGCGGCAGCGCCCGCACCAGCGTGGCCGCGGCCACCGCCACCGCGCCCACGACGACCGCGTCGGACGGCGCGGCGAGGTGACCGGTCGCGATGATCGCGAGCGCGGCCGAGACCACCGTGGCCAGCAGGCCGGTCAGCCGGGTGTCGGGGTCGGCGTGGCTGCGCAGTTGCAGGACGACGGTGAGCAGCACCCACACGCCCAGCGTGCCGATGATCGCCGCCGGCGCGTGGGACTTGCCCGCGGCCAGCAGCGCGATGTCGGAGACGAGGCCGCCGAGGAACGCGAGCGCGATGCCCTGACGGGCCGGCCACATGCCGTTCAGCCGGAACCAGCCGGCGGCCGTCACCGCTTGCAGGATCACGACGGGCACGAGCAGCGCGTACGAGCCGAGCGCGGCGCCGCCCGCGAGCAGCAGCGCGAGCACGGCGGTCAGCCCGGCGGGCTGCGCGCCGGGCGGGATGATCGGCGACCTGCCCTCGGCGCGTGCCCGCTGCGCGTCGGTGACGCGTGCGGTGCCGAGCGTGGTGGGCACGCCGTAGCCGTCCGCATGGGAGGCGCCGCCCTGGGAAGCACCGCCCTGGGTGGCGCCGGGTGATGGCGCCGCAGCGGCCGGGGCGGGGGTGGCCGGCGCCTGGGCCTGCGCTGTGGCGGTCGCGGGGGCGGCGTACGCGGCCGCCGGGTACTCGGGCGCGGCCTGCCCGCCCGTACCGTGCTGCGGGTACCCGCCGGGGGCCGGTGCCCGCGTCTGCTGTTGTGGCTGCGCGTAGCCCTGCGGGGGCATCGCCCGGCCCGGCGTCGGCATCTCCGGCGGCAGCGGGTACGCGCCGGAGCCCGGATCGGGCGCGGGGGCGGGCGGCGCGCCCTGCACGGGGACGTACGCCGTCTCCTCCATCGCCGAGACCTGCGGGCCCCCGGCCGCGTACGGCTGCCCCGGCTCGGGCGCGGCGGGGTGGTGACCGTGGTGACCCTGGTGGCCCTCCAGGACCGGCTGGGTTCCGGTGTCCCAGGTCTGGCCCTGCCACACCTGGGTGGCCTCCATGTCCTGGCCCTGCGCGCCGTAGCCCACGTACCCCCCGTAGCCCCCGTCGGGGGCGGCCTGCGGCTCGTGCGGGTACTGGTACGGGTACGGGTTCGCCTGCTGCGGCTGCCGGTGCCTGCCATCGGGATCGGGCCGCGGCTCGTCCGGTGCGTACGGGTACTGCTGGTCGCTGCTCATGCTGTGCGCTTCACCCTCCTGCGAACGGCGGGAGCACCTCGACCGTGCCGCCCTCGGCAAGCCGTACGGTCTCATGCCCGCGCTTGCCCACGGACCGGCCGTCGACGAGGAACGAACACCTCTGCAGGACGCGCACCAGCTCGCCCGGGTGCCTCTCGCGTGCTCCCGCCAGCGCCTGGGCCAGGTCGTCCGCCGTGTACGGCTCCTCCGCCACGCCCGCGGCCGCCTTCGCCGCGGCCCAGTAGCGGATCGTCCCCGCTGCCATCGCCGCACCTCCTTCGTCGGCCTCCATGATGGCCGACGACGGGGCGTGGTCGCTCACGCGCGCCCCTCCGCCGGGCCCTCGGCCGCCTCCTCGGCCGGCGCCTCCACGCGTCCGGGCGCGTGCGCGGACGCCCACGCCGCGATGCGTGCCAGCAGCGGCTCTCCTGCCGCGTTCTCCGCGTGTCCCATGCCCGGCTCGATCCACAGCTCGGCCGCGCCATCGGGTGCGGCGGCAGCGAGGGAGCGCGGGTGGTCGAGCGGGAAGTACGGGTCGCTGTCTCCGTGCACGACGAGCAGCGGGACCGGCGCGATCAGCGGCACCGCGGCGACCGGCGGCAGCGGGACCGGGTCCCAGTCGTGCTGGTAAATGCGGGTGTGCAGGCCGAGGCGGCCGACGACCCGGCCGACGCGCCGCGTCACCACCCAGTGCAGCCGGCGCATCGGGGCCGTGCCCCGGTAGTACCAGCGCGCCGGGCCGCTGACGGAGACCACCGCGTCCGTCCGCGCGTCCGAGCGGTCACGGTAGAGCGCGGCGTGCCGGACGGCGACGGAGCCGCCCATCGAGAAGCCGACCGTCACCACGTGCCGGTGGCCGAAGGAGCGCGCCCAGCGCACGGCGGCGGCCAGGTCGAGCACCTCGCGGTCACCGACCGTCGAGCGCCCGCCCGAGCCGCCGTGGCCGCGGAAGGTGAACGTGACGACCGCCGCACTACGCGCGAAGACCTCCGCGGCCCTGCGCACGGCGGGCCGGTCGACGGACCCCGTGAAGCCGTGTGCCACCACGATGACGGCACGCTCGGCGACGTCGCCGTCCGCACCCCCGCCACCTGCGGCTTCGGCCCTCGCCGCGTCCGCCGTGCACGGCGTGTACACGGCCTCGACGCGGACGCCGTCCTCGGTGCGCAGCAGCGTCCGCACGCCGCCCGGCGGGCCGGTGCGGGCGGGTGATCTGCGGGATCGGCCTGCCGACAGGGAACGCATGTGGGCTATTGTGCTGGGAAGAGGATCCGGGCGACGCAGCCCCCGGGTCCTTTTGCGTTTTCTGCCTCTTAGTACAGACATTCGTTGTCACCGGCAGAAGGAATTGCCCCCATCGCAGGGACCGAGGAGGAACCGACGTCATGGGCAAGCGATCCAGCGACCCTCACTGTCCGAACCACCTGAGCACCGCACACCGCATGCACCGGCCGGCCGGGGCGGGTGGGCGCCGATGAGCTCGCTGCTGCTGCTGACCAACGCGCTCCAGCCCTCCGCCGAGGTGCTGCCCGCCCTCGGCCTGCTGCTGCACAACGTGCGCGTGGCGCCGGCCGAGGGCGCCGCGCTCGTGGACACCCCGAGCGCCGACGTGATCCTCCTCGACGGCCGCCGCGAGCTGCCGCAGGTGCGCTCGCTGTGCCGGCTGCTGCGCTCCACGGGGCCCGGCTGCCCGCTGCTGCTCGTGGTCACGGAGGGCGGCCTCGCCGCCGTATCCGCCGACTGGGGCATGGACGACGTCCTGCTCGACACGGCGGGCCCGGCCGAGGTGGAGGCCCGGCTGCGGCTCGCGACGGGCCGCAGCCAGATCACGGCGGACGACGCCCCGCCGGAGATCCGCAACGGCGACCTGTCGGTCGACGAGGCCACGTACAGCGCGAAGCTCAAGGGCCGGGTACTCGACCTGACGTTCAAGGAGTTCGAGCTCCTGAAGTACCTGGCGCAGCACCCGGGCCGCGTCTTCACGCGCGCCCAGCTGCTCCAGGAGGTCTGGGGCTACGACTACTTCGGCGGTACGCGCACGGTCGACGTCCACGTGCGCCGCCTGCGCGCGAAGCTCGGCCCCGAGCACGAGTCCCTGATCGGCACGGTGCGCAACGTCGGCTACCGCTTCGTCTCGCCGGAGAAGCCGGAGTCGGGCGACAGGATGGCGATGGCCTGACGGGCCGCGTGGTCGGCCGGGAGGGCCGGCGTGGGGGCGTGTCATCCCGCGTAGACTCCCGTGCGTGGCCAAGGTGACGCGGGACGACGTGGCGCGACTGGCGGGTACTTCGACCGCGGTCGTCAGCTATGTCATCAACAACGGACCCCGGCCGGTCGCACCGGCCACCCGCGAGCGCGTACTCGCCGCGATCAAGGAGCTGGGCTACCGGCCCGACCGGGTCGCGCAGGCCATGGCGTCCCGGCGTACCGACCTCATAGGGATGATCGTCCCCGACGCGCGCCAGCCGTTCTTCGGCGAGATGGCGCACGCGGTCGAACAGGCCGCCGCCGAGCGCGGGAAGATGGTGCTCGTCGGCAACTCCGACTACCGGGGCGAGCGCGAGGTGCACTATCTGCGCGCGTTCCTCGGGATGCGGGTGTCGGGCCTCATCCTCGTCGCGCAGGGGCCGAGCGAGCGCGCGGCGGCCGAGATCGACGCGTGGGACGCGCGCGTGGTGCTGCTGCACGAGCGCCCCGAGTCCATCGACGACGTCGCCGTGGTGACGGACGACGTCGGCGGCGCCCAGCTCGCCACCCGCCACCTCCTGGAGCACGGCCACCCGTACGTCGCCTGCCTGGGCGGCACCGAGGACACGCCGTCCGTGGGCGACCCGGTCGCCGACCACGTCGAGGGGTGGCGGCGCGCCATGCGGGAGGCCGGCAGGCCCATCGAGGGACGGCTGTTCAAGGCCCCCTACAACCGCTACGACGCCTACCGGCTCGCGCTCGGCCTGCTGTCCGGCCCCGACCGCCCGCCCGCCGTGTTCTGCGCGACGGACGACCAGGCGATCGGCGTGCTGCGCGCCGCACGCGAGCTGCGGATCGACGTGCCGGACGGGCTCGCCGTCGCCGGCTTCGACGACGTGAAGGAGGCGGGCCTCACCGACCCGCCGCTGACGACCGTCTCGTCCGACCGGCCCGCCATGGCGCGTGCGGCGGTCGACCTCGTGCTGGACGACGGCCTGCGGGTCGTGGGCGCGCGGCGCGACGGCGTGTACGGGCGCGTGCGGCAGTTCCCCTCGGCGCTGATCGTGCGGCGGTCCTGCGGCTGCGCCTGAGGGCCGGGCGCGCACCCCGCGCAGGCGTCTTTATATCGGGCATACGAGGTTCTGTCGGGCTTCTCACAGCGCCCTCATAGTGTTCTCATCCAACTGTCCGACAGTCGTAGACATGACGAACTTCTTCGGGCACCGCGACAGCCACAACAGCGACGACCAGTCCTTCGGCGAGCGGCCTGAGCAGGCGCAGCACGAGCCTCACCAGGCACAGCAGCAGCCGTACACGTCATCGGCCTTCTCGGCACCCTCGGCGGACCAGAGCCAGGGCCAAGGCCAGAGCCAGGGCCAGGACGAGTCGCACACCGCGCAGTTCCCGCCGCCGCCCGGCTACGCCCCCGCGCACGGCGCGCACACCGCGACCCGCAGGCGCATGCGCGGCCCGGTCGCGCTCGTGGCGTCCGTGGCGCTCGCCGCCGCCGTCGTCGGCGGCGGTGTCGCCACCGTCCTGACGAACGCCGCGAACAACGACCCGAACGCCAGCACCACCGTCGGCGTCAGCGGCACGACCGTCTCGCAGAGCAGCAAGGGCACCGTCGCCGGCGTCGCCCAGGCCGTGTCCCCGGCGATCGTCGAGATCACCGCGGACTCGCAGGCCGGCGAGTCCATCGGCTCCGGCATCGTCATCACGTCGGACGGCCAGGTCATCACGAACAACCATGTCGTGGCGGGCGCGTCGCAGATCAAGGTCAAGATGGACAGCGGCAAGACCTACACTGCGAGCGTGATGGGCACCGACCCGGCCAAGGACCTCGCGCTCATCAAGCTCGAAGGTGCGAGCGGCCTGAAGACAGCGAGCCTCGGCAACTCCGACAATGTGCGGGTGGGCGACCAGGTCGTCGCGATCGGCTCCCCCGAGGGCCTGTCGGGCACCGTCACCAGCGGCATCATCTCGGCGCTCGACCGCGACGTCACCGTCCCCGAGGAGGACGGCAGCGGCCAGTCGCAGAGCCAGCAGGGCGGCGGCAGCCTGTTCGGCGGGGGCAGCGGCGGCAGCGGCGGCGGCGACAACTGGCCGTTCGAGTTCGGCGGCCGGCAGTTCAACGGCGACACCGGCAGCCAGACCACGACCTACAAGGCCTTCCAGACGGACGCGTCCCTCAACCCCGGCAACTCGGGCGGCGCGCTGATCGACATGAACGGCGACATCGTCGGCATCAACTCCGCCATGTACGCACCGTCGTCGAGCGGCAGCTCGAGCAGCGGCTCCAGCTCGGCCGGCAGCGTCGGACTCGGCTTCGCCATCCCGATCAACACCGTCAAGGCCGACCTGGGCAACCTGCGCGACGGCGGCAGCTCGGCCAACTGACCCGAGAGGACGAAACCCCCGTGGCCGACTCCGTTACCTTCGGATACGACAAAGAGGGTGTGGACGGACGAGGGAGCAGCGATATGAGTCCCGCCGAGGCGGATCCGCAGCGGATCCTGATCGTCGACGACGAGCCCGCCGTGTGCGAGGCCCTCCAGCGGAGCCTCACGTTCGACGGGTACGGCACGGAGGTCGCCGTGGACGGCTTCGACGCCCTCGCCAAGGCCGAGTCCTACGAGCCCGACCTGATCGTCCTGGACATCCAGATGCCCCGGATGGACGGCCTGACGGCGGCCCGCAGGCTCAGGAGCGGCGGCTCCAGGGTGCCGATCCTGATGCTCACCGCACGCGACACGGTCGGCGACCGGGTCACCGGCCTCGACGCGGGCGCCGACGACTACCTGGTCAAGCCGTTCGAGCTGGACGAGCTCTTCGCGAGGATCCGCGCCCTGCTGCGCCGCAGCTCGTACGTGGCGACGGCGGCCGGTGCCACGGCCGTGCCGGAGGACGACGTGCTGTCCTTCGCCGACCTGCGGATGGACCTGACCACGCGCGAGGTGACGCGCGGCGAGCGCCGCGTCGAGCTGACGCGCACCGAGTTCACCCTGCTGGAGATGTTCCTCGCGCACCCGCGCCAGGTCCTCACCCGCGAGCAGATCCTCAAGGCGGTGTGGGGCTTCGACTTCGAGCCGAGCTCGAACTCGCTGGACGTCTACGTGATGTACCTGCGGCGCAAGACCGAGGGCGGCGGCGAGCCGCGCCTCGTGCACACCGTGCGCGGCGTCGGCTACGTGCTGCGCGCCGACACGGCCCCCGGCGGCACGGCATGACGTTCCCCACCCGCTCCACCACCGGATCCCACCTGGCCTGGTCGGAGGCGTCGATGCGGCGCTTCCGCGCGCTGCCGATCCGCTCCCGCATGGCCCTGCTCGTGGGCGCGGCCGTGGCGATCGCGGTCGCGGCGATGGCGGTGGCGAGCTGGCTGCTGACCCGCGCCCAGCTGCAGAACGAGCTGGACACCTCGCTGCACAACACCCAGCCACCGAACTCGCAGGTCATCGAGGCCCTGAAGAGTTGCGGGTCGGGTGGCGGCAGCGCCGGGCCCAACGAGAAGAACTTCGAGTACTCGCAGGTGGTGTTCGCCAGCGGTGAGCGCTGCGTCGTGTCGTACTCGCAGCCGGTCAAGGTGACCGACGCCGACGTGGACGTGGCCAAGCAGATGGAGCACGGCCGGTACGCGAGCACCACGCACGACAGCACGACCGACAGGGGCCAGCAGGTGCGGGTCAACACCCGGGTGCAGAACCTCGGCCCCGCGGGGTTCGCGGCCGTGTCCGTGTCCCGGCCGCTGCACGAGATCCAGGCGTCGCAGAACCGCATGGCGCTGCTGCTGACCCTGCTCGCGGGCATCGGCGTCGTCGGCGCGGGCGCGGCGGGCCTGTGGGTGGCGCGCACCGGCCTGCGGCCGGTCGACGGGCTGACGCGGGCCGTCGAGCACGTGGCGCGCACGGAGGACCTGAGCGTGCGCATCCCCGTCGACGGCGAGGACGAGATCGCGCGTCTTTCCCGGTCGTTCAACTCCATGACGGCCGCACTCGCCTCGTCGCGCGAGCGCCAGTCGCAGCTGATCGCGGACGCGGGACACGAGCTGCGCACGCCGCTCACGTCGCTGCGTACCAACATCGAACTGCTGGCGCGCAGCGAGGAGACCGGCCGGGCCATCCCGCCGGAGGACCGCAAGGCGCTGATGGCGTCCGTGAAGGCGCAGATGTCGGAGCTCGCCGCGCTGATCGGCGACCTCCAGGAGCTGTCGCGGCCGGACGCGCTCGCGGCGAGCCAGGTGCAGGTCGTGGCGTTGCACGAGATCGTCGAGCAGGCGCTGCGCAGGGCCCGGCTGCGCGGCCCCGACCTGGTCATCGACGCGACGACCGCCACCTGGTACGTGCGGGCGGAGCCCGCCACGCTGGAGCGCGCCGTCGTCAACGTCCTCGACAACGCGGTCAAGTTCAGCCCGAAGGGCGGCACGGTCGAGGTCGTGCTCGACGGGCAGGGCCGGCTCACCGTGCGCGACCACGGGCCCGGCATCCCGCCCGAGGACCTCCCGCACGTCTTCGAGCGGTTCTGGCGCTCCCCGTCCGCGCGGTCGCTGCCGGGCTCGGGGCTCGGGCTGGCGATCGTGGCACGCACCGTCCAGCAGGCGGGCGGCGAGATCTCCCTCGACCCGGCGGACGGCGGCGGCACGGTGGCGAGGATCAGGCTCCCCGGCGCCCCGACGCCGCCGCCTGACATGCCGGAGGCGTAGGGCCGTCCGCGGCCTGACCGGCGCGCCCCGGCCCCGTACCCTCGTCGCATGACTGACGCAAGCGCTCGCGAGCCCGCACGGCACATCGAGATCCTCGACGCGCTCACGCCCGCACAGGCCGACGCGGTGCTCGGCCTGCTGGCCGACGCCGCCTCGTCCGACGGCATGCAGGCGGTCTCGGAACAGGGCAGGCTGCAACTGCGCGGCGGACACCGGCAAGGCGTGCGGCACCTCCTGCTGACGGCCGGCGACGACGTCGTGGGGTACGCGCAGTTGGAGGACACGGACCCGGTGGAGGCGCCGGCCGCGGAGCTCGTCGTGCACCCCTCGCGCCGCGGCCGCGGCCACGGACGCGCCCTGGGCGACGCGCTGCTGGCGGCGTCGGGGCGGCGGCTGCGTCTGTGGGCGCACGGCGGGAAGCCGGCGGCGCGCCACCTCGCGCAGGTGCTCGGCCTGACGCTCTTCCGCGAACTGCGCCAGATGCGGCGGCCGCTGACGCCGGACGACGCCCCGGAGCCGTACATCCCCGCGGGCGTCTCGATCCGGACGTACCTGCCGGGCCGGGACGACGCCGCGTGGCTCGCGGTGAACGCGGCGGCGTTCGCGCACCACCCGGAGCAGGGCGGCATGACCCAGCGCGACCTCGACGACCGCAAGGCCGAGCCGTGGTTCGACCCGAAGGGCTTCTTCCTCGCGGAACGCGGCGGCGAACTCGTCGGCTTCCACTGGACGAAGGTGCATGCCGCGGAGCGCCTCGGCGAGGTGTACGTGGTGGGCATCAGGCCGGACGCGCAGGGCGGCGGCCTCGGCAAGGCACTCACGGCCATCGGCCTGCGCCACCTGGCGGCCGAGGGCCTGCCGACCGCGATGCTGTACGTGGACGCGGACAACGAGGCAGCCGTCGGCGTCTACGAGGGCCTCGGCTTCACGACCCACGAGACGGACCTGATGTACCGCACGGAACTCTGACCGCCGCGCGGGCCTCGGCCGGCCACATATGCATCAGTGCTAATCTGATTAGCGCTTATGCATATGTGACACGAGGGGGCAGCATGGACGCGCGACGGGTGTTCGACGACCTGGTGCGCTTCGAGACCGACCTGTGGAACGGGATCGACGCCCGGCTCCGCCGCGACGCGGACCTCTCGCTCGGCAACCTCAACGTGATGCTCGTCCTCGATCGCGCCGGTGACTGCAGGGTCAACGACATCGCCGCCGCCCTGTCGATCACGATCGGCGGCGCCAGCCAGGCCGTGGACCGGCTGGAGCGGAGCGGCATGTGCGAACGCAGGCCGAACCCCGCCGACCGCCGCTCCTCGATCGTCCGGCTCACCGGCGCCGGAGCCGCGCTCACCCGCGACGCCGGCCGGATATTCGACGAGGAGCTCGCCACCCGTATCGCCGCGCCGCTCACCGCCACGCAACTCGGCGACCTCGCGACGGCGCTGACCGCGCTGCGCGCCGCCACGACCCGCCCGGCGGCACCCACCCGCAAGGCCTGAACCACCCCAGGAGGCACTCGTGACCGCCGTACCAGCACACGCCCGCGCCGTACGCTTCGACCACTACGGGGACCGCGACGTGCTGCATGTCGCCGACATCCCCGTCCCCCGCCCCGCCGCCGGCGAGGTCCTCGTCGAGATCAGGGCCGCGGGGATCAACCCGGGCGAGATCGCCATCCGTACCGGCGCCCTGCACGACCGGTTCCCCGCGACCTTCCCCTCGGGCGAGGGCAGCGACCTCGCCGGCGTGGTCCTCGAAACCGGCGAGGACGTCACCGGCCTCGCGCCGGGCGACGAGGTACTCGGCTACTCCTGGCAGCGCTCCAGCCACGCCACCCACGCCGCGGTCCCCGCCACCCAGCTGATCCCCAAACCCGCGGGACTGACCTGGCCCGTGGCGGGCAGCCTCTACGTCGCCGCCTGCACGGCCTGGGCCGCCGTCGACGCGGTCGGGCCGCGGCCCGGCGAGACAGTCGCCGTCTCCGCCGCCGCCGGCGGGGTCGGCTCGATCGTCGTGCAACTGCTCGCCCTGCGCGGCGCCCGCGTCCTGGCCATCGCCTCGCCCGCCCGCGCCCCGTGGCTGACGGCCCACGGCGCCGTGCCCGTCCCGTACAGCGACCGGATCGCCGAGGACCTCACCGCCGCTGCCCCTGACGGCATCGACGCCTTCATCGACCTGTTCGGCCCCCAATACGTGCAGCTCGCCGTCGACCTCGGCATCCCGTCCGACCGCATCGAGACGATCATCTCCTTCGAGAAGGCCGCGCAGTACGGCGCCAAGACCGCGGGAAGCGCGGACGGCTCCACGCGCGAGGTCCTCAGCGAAATGGCCGAGCACGCGGCGAGCGGCCGCGTCGAGATCCCCATCGCCGCGACCTACCCGCTCGACCGCGTCCGCGACGCCTTCGCCGAGCTGGAGCAGCGCCACACCCACGGCAAGATCGTGCTCGTCCCGTAAGCGGCGACCGCCCCGTACGGGCCGACTGATTCCAGCCATGGCCGCTGGTCAGCCCGGCGGGCGCGAATCCGCCCCGGGAGTGCCCGTGGGGGGCCGTCGCATCAGTGGGTCCGGAGCTACGATTGGGGCTCTCCAAAGACGCCCCGGAGGTGCCTCCAATCGTGCCGGATTCCTTCGTTCACCTGCACAATCACACCGAGTACTCGATGCTGGACGGGGCCCAGCGCCTCAAGCCGATGTTCACCGAAGTCGCTCGGCAGGGCATGCCTGCCATCGCCATGAGCGACCACGGCAACATGTTCGGTGCGTACGAGTTCCAGCAGGTGGCCCAGGGGTTCGACACCGTCAAGCCGATCATCGGCATCGAGGCGTACGTGGCGCCCTCCTCGCGCCGCAACCGCAAACAGGAGTTCTGGGGTCCGGGCGGGCAGCGGGCCATGTCCGACGACGGCGAGGGATCGAAGGACGTCTCCGGCGGCGGCCGGTTCACCCATATGACGATGTGGGCCCGGAACGTCCAGGGCCTGCGGAACCTGTTCTACCTGTCGACCGAGGCGTCCTACACCGGTCAGTTCCCCGCGGGCAAGCCCCGCATGGACATGGAGCTCATCGGCGAGCACGCCGAAGGGATCATCGCGACGACGGGCTGCCCGTCCGGCGCGATCCAGACCCGCCTCCGGCTGAACCAGTACGACGAGGCCCGGCAGGTCGCCGCGTCCTACCAGGAGATCTTCGGCCGGGAGAACTACTTCCTCGAGCTGATGGACCACGGTCTCGACCTGGAGCGCAACGTCCGCGGCGATCTGCTGCGGCTCGCGAAGGACCTGAACATCCCGCTCCTGGCGACCAACGACGCGCACTACGTCCTGGAGGAGCACTCCGACGCCCACGACAACCTCCTGTGCATCGGCGTCGGCAAGAACAAGAACGACCCGCGCAGGTTCAGGTTCAACGGGACGGGCTACTACCTGAAGACCGCCGAGCAGATGCGGGAGCTGTTCTCGGAGCTGCCGGAGGCGTGCGACAACACGCTGCTGATCGCGGAGCGCATCGAGTCCTACGAGGACGTCTTCAACCACAACGACGAGATGCCGCAGTACCCCGACGTGCCCGAGGGGGAGACACAGGAGTCGTGGCTGCGCAAGGAGGTCCTCAAGGGCCTGGCCATGCGCTACGGCGACCCGATCCCCGAGCATGTCCTCGAGCGGTTCGAGACCGAGATGACGGTCATCGGCCCGATGGGCTTCTCGTCGTACTTCCTCGTCGTGGCGGACATCTGCCGCCATGCCCGGGAGAACAAGATCCCGGTCGGGCCCGGCCGTGGTTCCGCGACCGGGTCGATCGTCGCCTACGCCACCCGCATCACGGAGCTGTGCCCGCTGGAGCACGGGCTGATCTTCGAGAGGTTCCTCAACCCGGAACGCATCAACCCGCCCGACGTCGACCTCGACTTCGACGACCGCCAGCGCGACGCCATGGTCCGCTACGTCGTGGAGAAGTACGGCGACGAGTACACCGCGCTGGTGAACACGTTCGGCAAGCTCAAGGCGAAGAACGCGATCAAGGACACTTCGCGGCTGATGGGCTACCCGTTCTCCCACGGTGAGCGCATCACGAAGGCCCTGCCGGGTGACGTGATGGGCAAGTCCATCCCCATCGACGGTGTCTTCAACCCGGAGCACCCGCGCTACGGCGAGGCCGGCGAGATCCGGGCGCTGTACGAGGCCGAGCCGGATGTGCGGAAGGTCGTCGACGGCGCGAAGGGCGTCGAGGGCCTGATCCGCAACACGGGTGTGCACGCCGCGGCGGTCATCCTCTCGAAGGTCAGGCTGACCGACCGGATCCCGCTGCACATGCGGGCCAAGGACGGCGTCAAGATCACCGGCTTCGACTACCCCAGTTGCGAGAACATGGGGCTGGTCAAGATGGACTTCCTGGGACTGCGCAACCTGGGCGTCATCGACCATGCGCTCGCCAACATCCGCGAGAACCGCGGCGTGCACATCACCACCGACTCGTCGCCCCAGAACGGGGCCCAGGCGATCCCGCTGGACGATGCCGCCACCTACCAGCTCCTCGCCAGGGGTGACACGTTCGGGGTGTTCCAGCTCGACGGCGCCGGCATGCGGACGCTGCTCAAGCTCATGGAACCGACCCGGTTCGAAGACATCGCGGCCGCGCTCGCCCTGTACCGGCCGGGCCCGATGGCGGCCAACGCGCACACCAACTACGCGCACCGCAAGACCGGTCGCCAGGAGATCGAGCCGATCCACCCGGAGCTGCGCGACGCCCTGGAGCCGATCCTCGGCAACACGTTCCACCTGCTCATCTACCAAGAGCAGATCATGGCGATCGCGCGGCAGCTCGCGGGCTACACCCTCGGCGGCGCCGACCTGCTGCGGCGCGCCATGGGCAAGAAGAAGCCCGAGGTGCTGGCCGCCGAGTGGGAGAAGTTCCACGACGGCATGCGCGGCAACGGGTACTCCGAGGAGTCCATCAAGGCCCTGTGGGACGTCATGCTGCCGTTCTCCGGCTACGCCTTCAACAAGTCCCACACCGCCGGATACGGCCTGGTGTCGTACTGGACCGCGTACCTGAAGGCGAACTACCCCGCCGAGTACATGGCCGCTCTGCTGACGTCGGTGGGCGACGACAAGGACAAGGCCGGGCTCTACCTCGCGGACGCCCGCAAGCTCGGCGTGCAGGTCCTCCAGCCGGACATCAACGAGTCCGTCGCCGACTTCACCGCCATCGGCGAGAACGTCCGCTTCGGCCTGCGCTCCGTACGCAACGTCGGTGACGGCGTCATCGAGTCCCTGGTCGCCACCCGCAAGGCGAAGGGGAAGTACGCCTCCTTCCCGGACTTCCTCGACAAGGCCGACGTGGCCGCGTTGAACAAGAGGGCCGTGGAGTCCCTGATCAAGGCGGGCGCGTTCGACTCGCTCGGCCATTCACGCAAGGGCCTGTCCGCCGCCCACGAACCCGCCATCGACTCGGTCATCCCCGTGAAGAAGGCCGCTGCCTTCGGGCAGGACGACCTCTTCGCCGGCCTGGGCGGCGAGGGCACCGACGACGTTCCGTCGTTCGGGCTCGACTTCGCGATCGGCGAGGGCGAATGGCCCCGCAAGCAGCTTCTTGCCACCGAGCGGGAAATGCTCGGCCTGTATGTCTCCGCGCACCCTCTCGACGGCACCGAGCACATCCTCTCCCGCCACCGGGACAGCACCATCAGCGAACTGGTCGGCTCCGGCCGCACGGAAGGCGTCGTACGGCTGGCCGGCCTGATCACCTCCGTCGATCGGCGCATGACCAAGCAGGGCAACGCCTGGGCCATCATCAACCTCGCCGACCGCGACGGCGAGATGGAGGTCCTGTTCTTCCCCGCGTCCTACCAGCTCGTCCAGCACGCGCTGCTGCCGGACTCCGTCGTCTCCGTACAGGGACGCCTCAACGACCGGGACGGCGCGGTGTCCGTCTTCGGCCAGGAGCTGGAAGTGATCGACGTGTCCTCGGCCGAGAGCGGAGGCAGGCCGCCCGTCATGCTCGCGTTCCCCTCCCACAAGATCAACGAGCCGTGCGTCGCCGAACTCAAGCGGATCCTCACCGCCCACCGTGGCGAGAGCCCGGTGCGCATGCGCGTACAGGCTCCGGCGAAGACAGTGATCTACGAGCTCGGCTACACGGTCGACCCCACGTCCGTGGTCTCCGACATCAAGGGCGCCTTCGGGCCCGACGCGTGGTGCGGCCTGACGTAGCGGGGAACACGCCCCGGTCGCGCGGGCACAGCGGTCCTGGCATGGCGCCGGATCACCGGTAGAGGTCCGCTGCCTCGACCAGGACGACACCGGGGTCGGTGGCAGCGCGGTCGCGGAGGTCGTCAGTGAACCCGGTCGCGCTGTAGCAGACCAGACGTGCGTCAGCGGCACCGTAGCGCTCCTGGGCAGTCAGGAGCGCACGGATCCGGGTGAGACGTTCCAGGTGTCCCAGGCCCATCACCTCGCCCCATTTCACCTCGCCGATGGCCAGCAGTGGTGAGCGGTTGTCGTCGTCCAGGCCGTAGGCCACGACGTCCAGTTCGTGGCTGGTGCGTCGGGCCGGGTCGTTGACCGTTCCCGAACCCACCTTGTTGGGCACGTCACCGAACAGGTCGTCAGGGGCGAAGTACCGGGTCCAGTGGCGGCACACGTGTTCCAGGTGCGGGCCCAGGATGTTGCCGATGTAGCGACGTTGCGCACGTTCCCACAGGCGGCGTGCGTCGCGGGTGTGTTCCAGGTCGGACCAGATCGGGCGCATGACGGCGTGGTAGAAGGCGACCAGGGGTTCGTTGATACGGAAGTTGGTCCGGTTGGCTTTGAAGACGTCGGGTTCCCGGGTGATCAGTCCGCAGTCCTCCAAGACGGTGAGCGGGTGGGCGAGATCGCTGGACTTGCGTCC
This sequence comes from Streptomyces sp. NRRL F-5126, assembly GCF_000721265.1. GTDB lineage: Bacteria > Actinomycetota > Actinomycetes > Streptomycetales > Streptomycetaceae > Streptomyces. The sequence continues at coordinate 236,756 of NZ_JOFZ01000009.1, forward strand.
CAGGTAGGAGGCGATGCCGCCGCGGTTGGCGTTGCCGCCCGCGATGGCTGCGAGGACCGAGTGGTACAGGCCGGCATCGCGCAGGTCCGGCTCGTCGGCCAGGAGATAGCGGGCTTCGCGGAACAGCGGGCTGGTCGGAGACAGCACCGTGCGCAGAACCCAGGAATCGAAGTCCTCCGGGCCGACAGGGACGTCGTCGCGGACGAACTCGCGGCGGTAGGCCGGGGTGCCGCCGACGATCGCGTTGACCTTCAACGCGGTGACAGGGTCGACCACCCCCCAGAATTCGGCGGCGAGCCGGTGGTCCAGCGTGGGCACCACAAGCTCCAGGGCCGCTCGCCCCCGCAGCGGTGCGTTGCCGCTGAGGAGACGCCCCATGAAAGACATGGCCGACCCGCACAGCAAAAGCCGCGCCCGGCTCTGGTCGCGCTCCACGCGCAGGGGGGCCAGCGCATTTTGGATGATCGAGGGCAGTCGCGGGTTGGCGCGGGCCAGGTAGGGGAACTCGTCGATCACCACCGGGACCGGGCGCTCGCGACCCAGGGCCAGCAACGCATCCACGACTTGACGCCAGTCGGCGAAGGACAGCGGCGCGGGTGAGCCCAGGTGATCCCCGATCGCGGCGCCGATCTGCCGCAGCGACTCGCCGTCGGTCGCCTCCTCCGCCGCGAAGTAGAAGCCCCCTGTCGCCCGGCACAGCGCTCGCAGGAGGAACGTCTTGCCCTGCCGCCGGCGCCCCGAGACCACCCCCAGGGTCGCGCCCGAAGCCTCGTCGGTGGCGAAGGCCGACAGGGCGCCCCACTCGCGCTCGCGGTCGAACATCTCCATGGGGCGAGGCAATGTGGCCACGAGACCGGCCTCCTCAGTAGGGGAAATTACCATGTCTATAGTTATGGTAGCAGTGGACATGCAAATACCCATCGCCGTCCCGGCCTGCCGGTAGTACCGCGCCTGTGGCGGGGGCTCCCGCTACAGGCGCTTCACGGGCCCGGTGGCGACGATCCTGACGTCCAGGTCGAGCATTTCGGTGCTGATGGCACGGTCCTGCCACATGGGGCGCATGACGCCGCCACGCCCCTTCGGCGGTCCCCGGCCATTCCCGCACGCGGGCATCGCGCATCACATGCGGAGTTCTGGTGACAGCCCAGACCCGGGCGGCAGGGCCCTTCGCCCTTGCTGACTGTGTATGCCAACTGGGCAAGCGGCGTTGTCACATGGCTCAAGCAGTGGGCGTGGCACCGTTCGGTGGTTCATTCGTGCCGTGGAGCGGTGCGTCGTCGCGGTCCCGGCGGCCATCACGGCTTCACCGCTGACATGCGAAAGGTGCACCACGTCGTCGTGCCGTTGTCGCTGACACCCCAGCCGCTTGAGAGCGCAGCAATGAGGAACAGGCCACGGCCCGATACGTCGTCGTCGCCGGCGACGCGCAGTTCGGCGGGGACTGGATTGCTGTCGGACACTTCTACATGCACGTCGTCTGCGCTGTACCGAACCCGCAGAGCGATGTCGCCATGACCGTGCTGGACCGAGTTGGTGACGAGTTCGGAGATGGCGAGCACGATGTCCTCGGCCTGCGAGTCGGGCACGCTCCACATTCGCAAGTGAGCCCGGGTGATGCGCCGGACACCGGAGACCTGGGACCTGTCAGGGGCGAACGCGACCGAGAAGCCGCGGAGCAACTGTGTCTGCGGCTCTGCGGCGGCCCTGGTGTAGATCACCGCGCACGGCGCCGGTTGTTCACCGCAGCAGCCTTCAGTCGTCACCAGGGCGGCGGAGGCCAGGTGATACATGGTCGGGTCGATCTGCGCCTCGCACTCGCCCAGGGCAAGTGGGTCATCCATCATGGTGGACGCTTCGGGATCAAGTCGCTGGCGCATTACTGGCCTCAGTTCGTCGTGGGGTGTTGCCGGTGACGCGGGTCGGTACCTTGGCAGCGCCGCCCCGACGGAGGCCGGCCCGCACACAGTTGCGAGGGCACACCTCCAGGACTGGCGTGAACGGCGTTCCCGATCTGTCCCTCAACCACGGTGGCGCATGTGCGATTTACTGTGCAAGAGCAACGGCGAAAGCCTTAAAATTGGCAATTGCCCAAGCACAGGCAAGGGGTTGTTCAGCGGGGTACAAGGGGTGGGACACTCAGGAGCACGACCCGCCGTGACGCCGGGCATGACATGTGTTGGGCACCGACAGGGCAGGCGAGAGGGTTAGACAGTGGCAGCTAAGCGTGGCGCGACGTTCCGCCGACGGGAGCTGGGCAAGGAACTGCGGAAACTCCGGGACAAGAAGGGCGAAACGCTACAAGAGGTCGCCAAGGCCCTGGGCTTCTCCCACACGAAGCTCGCGCGAGTAGAGATCGGAGAGAACGACCTGCCGCGCGTGAGCGACCTCGAGGCGCTCATCGACCATCTGGACCCGAACCTCCCGAAGGAGGACCTGGAGACGCTTCTCCAACTGCACAGGGAATCCCTGAGCAAGGAGCCGTGGACGCCGTACAAGGCGTACATGCCGTCGAAGATGCCGACGTTCCGCGGATTGGAACAGGACGCGACAGTGATGCGCGCCTGGCAGCCGGCCTTCGTCTTCGGCCTGCTCCAGACGGAGGCGTACGCGCGAACGCTGTACCAGATCGCCAAGCCGGTCGACGAGACGACGAGCGAGTACATCGAGCAGAACGTTCGGCTTCGGATGGAGCGGAAAGAGTTGATCACTCGCTCGGAAGACGCCCTGGAGCTGCGCGTCATCATGGACGAGACGGCGGTCCGCCGGATGGTCGGAGGGCCGGAAGTGATGCTCGCCCAGTACGAGGAGATCGTGAAGCTGGGCGAGCTGGACAACGTGACGGTGCAGGTCCTGCCACACGATGTCGTGACGTACCGCGCGGAATCCAACTTCATTCTGCTGGACTTCGCCGAGGCCCTCGACCCTGTCCTGCAGGTAGACATGTGGAACACGATCAGCGTCACGGACGAGCGGCAAGACGTGCAGCGAAACGTCCGTCGCTTCGACGCGATGCGCGACAGCGCACTGCCCCCGGCCCGAACGGCCGGGTTCCTGCAACAACTAGCACGAGAATGGAAGTAGCCATCAATACCAAGATCATGGCCCACGATGTGGCACCCGAGTCCGACTGGTTCAAGTCGTCCTTCAGCAATGACTCCGGTGGCGCGTGTGTCGAAATCGCAAGCCTGACCGGCAAGGTCGGGATCCGCGACTCCAAGAACAAGCTCGGCCCGGCGCTCGTCGTGCCGAAGGCCGCCTGGTGCTCATTCGTCGGCCTGATGCTCTCGGAGTGATGACACAGCGCGAGCGGCCCGCCTCCCCAAGGCAGCCTCCGGGGAGGTGGGCCCTACTCGTCGCACGGCGGCATCCCGTGGGCCAGTGAGCCACTCTCAGGGGGCGCCCGTAGCTCGCTGTGATCGCGAGGCTCGCGTTCGCGGCCCGCGCTGCCGCCGAGCCCGGGGGTGACCCGGCCGTCCGCGCGGCGCGGACACGGGCCCGGCGCGGGCACGAGCCCGACGCACCCCGCGCGCGGCGCCGCGATTGCCCGGGCGTCATCTCGTCGTCACCGTCGGTTCAGACACCCTTGCGATCCTCGCTGGATGCAGCCCGCTGTGCCCCACGCCCACACGGCAGGAACTCCGCCGTCCCCGCACGCTCCGGGACGCCCGTTTCGGCTCCCGCGCGGAAGAATAGGGACATGAGTCAGCAGCCCGCCGAGGTTCCGGACCAGCAGCTCCCGCCCCCCACCGCGAGCACCGCGCGCACGCGGCGCAAGACGCGCACGTCCACGCCCGAGCCGTCCGTGGGTTTCATCCCCATCCACCGGCCTTACGCCGTCACCGGCTCCGTCTCCGACCTGGAGCCCGACCTCGACTCGGACCTCGACACCTACGAGGAGGCCGGCGCCCCAGACGGCGCCGACGCGCTGCCGCGCGGGCGCTTCCTCGACCGCGAGCGCAGCTGGCTCGCCTTCAACGAGCGGGTGCTCGAACTCGCCGAGGACCCGGCCACGCCCCTGCTTGAGCGGGCGAACTTCCTCGCGATCTTCGCGTCCAACCTGGACGAGTTCTTCATGGTGCGCGTCGCAGGACTCAAGCGCCGCATCGCCACCGGCGTGGCCACCCGGTCCGCCTCAGGACTGCAGCCCCGCGAGGTGCTCGACCTGATCTGGACGCGCTCCCGCGAGCTCATGGAGCGGCACGCCGCCTGCTACCAGCAGGACGTCGCCCCCGCGCTCGGCGACGAGGGCATCCACCTCATCCGCTGGCCCGAGCTGAGCGAGACGGAGCAGGCACGCCTGTTCACGCTCTTCCGCCGGCAGATCTTCCCCGTCCTCACCCCGCTCGCCGTCGACCCGGCCCACCCCTTCCCGTACATCTCCGGGCTCTCGCTCAACCTCGCGGTCGTCGTGCGCAACCCGGTCAGCGGCCACCGCCACTTCGCGCGCGTCAAGGTGCCGCCCCTGCTCTCCCGCTTCCTCGAGGCGTCCCCCGGGCGGTACGTGCCGCTGGAGGACGTCATAGCCGCCCACCTCGAAGAGCTGTTCCCCGGCATGGAGGTGCTCGCGCACCACATGTTCCGCGTCACGCGCAACGAGGACCTGGAGGTCGAGGAGGACGACGCGGAGAACCTGCTCAAGGCCCTGGAGAAGGAGCTGATGCGGCGCCGCTTCGGGCCGCCCGTGCGGCTGGAGGTCGAGGAGTCCATCGACCCGTACGTCCTCGACCTGCTGGTGCGCGAGCTGAAGGTGTCCGAGGCCGAGGTGTACCCGCTGCCCGGGCTGCTGGACCTGACGGCGCTGTTCGGCGTGGCGTCACTGGACCGGCCCGAGCTGCTGTTCCCGCGGTTCATCGCGGGCACGCACCGCGATCTCGCGGAGGTCGAGTCCGCGTCCGCGCCGGACATCTTCGCGGCGGTGCGCGAACGGGACGTCCTGCTGCACCACCCCTACGACTCGTTCTCGACCTCCGTGCAGGCCTTCCTCGAACAGGCCGCCGCCGACCCCGACGTCCTCGCGATCAAGCAGACGCTCTACCGGACGTCCGGCGACTCCCCCATCGTGGACGCGCTGATCGACGCGGCCGAGTCCGGCAAGCAGGTACTCGTCCTCGTCGAGATCAAGGCGCGCTTCGACGAGCAGGCCAACATCAAGTGGGCGCGCAAGCTCGAAGAGGCCGGCTGCCACGTCGTGTACGGCCTCGTCGGCCTGAAGACCCACAGCAAGCTGTCGCTGGTGGTACGGCAGGAGGGCGACGTCCTGCGCCGCTACAGCCACGTCGGCACCGGCAACTACCACCCGAAGACGGCCAGGCTCTACGAGGACCTCGGCCTGCTCACCGCCGACCCGCAGGTGGGCGCCGACCTGTCCGACCTGTTCAACCGGCTCTCCGGCTACTCGCGCCGCGAGACCTACCGGCGGCTCCTCGTCGCGCCGAGGTCCCTGCGCGACGGCCTGATCTCCCGCATCGGCAAGGAGACCGCCCACCACCGCGCCGGCCGGCCCGCGTACATCAAGATCAAGGTCAACTCGATGGTGGACGAGGCCGTCATCGACGCCCTGTACCGGGCGTCGCAGGCCGGGGTCCCCGTGGACATCTGGGTGCGGGGCATCTGCGCGCTGCGCCCTGACGTACCGGGCCTTTCCGAGAACATCCGCGTGCGCTCCGTGCTCGGACGCTTCCTTGAGCACTCCCGCGTCTTCGCGTTCTGCAACGGCGGCGAACCCGAGGTGTGGCTCGGCAGCGCCGACATGATGCACCGCAACCTCGACCGCCGCATCGAGGCCCTGGTACGGGTCACCGACCCCGCCCACCGCGCGGCGCTTACCCGGCTGCTGGACACCGGCGTGTCCGACGAGACCTCGTCGTGGCACCTCGGCGCCGACGGCCAGTGGACGCGGCACGCGACGGACGCGGAGGGGCAGCCGCTGCGGCACGTCCAGGAGACACTCATCGACGCCCGGAGGCGCCGGCGTGCGGCACCATGAGGCCCGGGCCGCCCGGCTCACGGCGGGGGACACACGGACGTCGGGGGGCGCGGGGGCCCCGGACGCGGCGGGGGACGCGCCGGCCCCGGGGAGCGTGCTGACGGCGCGGGACGCGCTGTCGGGGTACCTGCGGGACCGTGCCGGTGACTTCCTGCGCGGCCTGCGGCTTTACGGCGACAGCGGCTCAGGCGCGGCCGCGGCCGCCGCCGAGCAGGCGGTGCGGGAGCTGCGCGACTCGGCTCGCGGGATCGGCTCGACGCTGGAGACGTACGGGGCGCTGTTCGACCCCGCGTGGGCGGGCCACTTCGGCGGCGAGCTGGCGTGGCTGTCCGCCACGCTGGGGCAGGAGCAGGCGTGCGCCGCGCGGCTGCACCGGCTGGTGTCCGCGCTCGGGCGGCTGTCGGGGCTCGCGGTGCCGCCCGCGAGCACGCGGGTTCCCGCGCCCGCGCCCGAGGCGGCGCCGGGCGCCGCGTCCGTGCCGCGCCCCTCGCCGGGGCCCGGCGCCAACGGCGCCACCGTCCCCCGCGCCGCGGTGCCGGGCGGTGCGCCGGCGGGCGAGTGGGCCGAACCCCCGGTTGCCGCGCCGGAGCCCGCGCCCGCACCGCCGGCCCCGCCGGGGACCGCGACGCTGACCGTCGGCGCCTCGCGGGCCGGCGCCCTGCTCGACCGGCAGCTGACGCTGGCGCGCACTCGCGCGCACACCGCGGCGCTCCGGGCGCTCGGCTCGTCCCGCTTCCATGCCGTCGCCGACGCCGTGGCGGTCCTCGCCTCCGACGTTCCGCTGCGCCCCACGGCCCAGGCGCCCGCCGAACATGCGCTCGCGGGCCCGGGCGAGGCGGCGCGGCGGCGGCTGCTCGACGCGGTCGCCGCGCTCCCGCTGGCCCGCGCGGCCCACCCGTACAACGCCGAGGCGCTGCTGCACGGCCTGTCCGCCGCGCCGGGCAGCGAGGCGCAGGACGCACCCTGGCACCGGGTGCGCCACCTGCTGCGCCTGCACCGCTGCGCGAACGAGGCGCGCGGCCTGCGGGACGCCGCCGACGCCCAGTGGATCGAGGGCGCCGCTCGCGCCCTCGACCGCCACCGCGACGCGGCCGAGGCCGCGGCCGCCGCGGCGAGCGCGGCCCGCACCCCGAGGATCGCCCCGGCCACCGCGTACGCGCTCGGGGTGCTCCACGCGGACCAGCGCCTGGAGGTGGAGGCGGCCCGCTTCGCCTTCCAGCGGCTCTGGCAGCAGCACGCGGCGGACGCCGCGCGCTGACAGCGCGCGGCCGGCCACGCACGGGCCCGCGATCCCACGGGCGACGGACCACGGCCCGAGTGGCGGGCGACCAGGGGCGAACCAGGCCGTCCCCCACGGTTCACCGTGCGTTCATTTCCCCCCGTCGGCGCCTTCATCTCATCTGCCTAATTTCGGGCTTACACGGTGACGGCCGAACGCCCCACCACGAACCCGACGCACGCCGCCCTCCCGTCCCGTACGCACGGCGGCTCCTGGAAGGAACGACCCCAAGTGAAGCTTCTGCGCAAGAACGGGCTGCGTGCCACCGCGCTCGGTGCCCTCGCCGTCTCCGGCGCCCTGGTTCTCACGGCGTGCGGCTCGGACGACAACAGCGGCGGCAGCGGCAGCAGCGCGAGCCCCGGCACCAGCACGAACTCGGCCGCGGCCGGCTCCGCCGACTGCGGCAAGGGCTCGGGCAACCTGCTGGCCTCAGGATCCACGGCCCAGCAGAATGCCATGGACCAGTGGGTCAAGGCCTTCACGCAGTCCTGCTCCGGCATCCAGATCAACTACAAGGGCATCGGTTCGGGCGCCGGCGTGCAGCAGTTCCTGCAAGGCCAGACGGCCTTCGCCGGCTCCGACTCCGCGCTCAAGCCCGAGCAGATCGCCCAGTCCAAGAAGATGTGCACCGGTGGCCAGGCCATCGACCTGCCCATGGTCGGCGGCCCCATCTCCGTCGTCTACAACGTCCCCGGCGTCGACAACCTGACGCTGGACGCGAAGACCATGGCGCAGATCTTCGACTCGAAGATCACCAAGTGGAACGACCCCGCCATCGCCAAGCTGAACCCGGGCGCCAAGCTGCCCGCCACGGCGATCCAGCCCTTCCACCGCTCGGACGACTCCGGCACGACGGACAACTTCACCAAGTACCTGATCGCCGCCGCGGGCAGCGACTGGCCCTACTCGGGCGGCCAGACGTGGCAGGCCAAGGGCGGCCAGTCCGCCCAGGGCTCCGCCAACGTCACCGCGCAGGTCAAGCAGACCACCGGCGCCATCGGCTACACCGAGCTGTCCTACGCCAACGCGAGCAAGCTCTCGACCGTCGACCTGGACACCGGCGCGGCCCAGCCCGTCAAGATCAGCTCCGACGCCGCCTCCAAGGCGATCGCGGACGCGAAGGTCGTCGGCACGAACGGCGACCTCGCCCTCAAGATCAACTACACCACCAAGGCGGACGGCGCCTGGCCGATCACCCTGGTGACCAACGAGATCGTCTGCGACAAGGGCAACAAGTCGGCGACCCTCGACGCCACCAAGTCCTTCCTGACCTACATCGCGAGCGCCGACGCCCAGAAGCAGATCACGTCGCTGGGTTACGCGCCGCTGCCGGAGAACATCGCGAGCCAGGTACGCACGGCGATCAAGTCGCTGTCCTGACCCGGCCGTCCTCCCCGTTCCCGACCCCTGATTCGTGTACGGCGGGTCCCCGAGCGGCCACCGCCCGCGGGACCCCCGTACATCCGGTGCACCGCCGCCGGGGGAGCCAGGCTCCCCCACCCAGACCGGAGACCTCACCCATGGACATGACGCAGACGGCCGACGCGCCGCCACCGAGCCCGCCCAAGCCATCCGCGACGCCGGACACGGAGGTGCGGGAGCGCCCCGCGCTCCGGGCCGGCGACCGCCTGTTCCTCGGCCTGTCCGGGGGATCCGGCATCCTGCTGCTGGTCCTCATGGCCGCCATCGCCGGCTTCCTGAGCTACCGCGCGGTCGACGCGATCTCCCAGGACCACGGCAACTTCTTCACCACCTTCGAGTGGAACACCGACGCCACGCCGCCGGTGTTCGGCATCGCGGTCCTCGCCTTCGGCACCATCGTCAGCTCGGTCATCGCGATGGCCGTCGCCGTGCCGATCTCGATCGGCATCGCGCTGTTCATCACGCACTACGCGCACCGCAGGGTCGCCTCGCCGCTCGCCTACCTCGTCGACCTGCTCGCGGCCGTGCCCAGCATCGTCTACGGCCTGTGGGGCGCGCTGTTCCTCGTCCCGCACATGAACGGCCTCGACCTCTGGCTCGACCGGTACTTCGGCTGGACGTACATCCTCGACCAGTCGACGCCCGGCTCCGCCGCGCGCTCGCTGCTCACGGTGTCGATCCTGCTCGCGATCATGATCGTGCCGATCATCACCAACGTGAGCCGCGAGGTGTTCCGGCAGGTACCGCGCGCCCACCAGGAGGCGGCACTCGCCCTCGGGGCGACCCGCTGGGAGGTCGTGCGCCTCTCGGTGCTGCCGTTCGCGCGCTCCGGCATCATCAGCGCCTCCATGCTCGGCCTCGGCCGCGCGCTCGGCGAGACGATGGCCGTCGCGACCGTCCTGTCGTCCTCCTCGGTGCTGTCGCTGCACCTGCTCGACCCCGAGGGCGGCACCTTCGCGCAGAACATCGCCTCGCACTTCGGCGAGGCCACGGACTTCGGGCGCGACGCCCTGATCGCCGGCGGCCTCGTCCTCTTCGTCATCACGCTGATCGTCAACGGCGCGGCCCGCCTGATCATCGCCCGCCGCAAGGAGTACTCGGGGGCGAACGCATGAGCCACACCGTCAACGACCTGACCGCGCCCCAGGCGCGCCCGCACGGCCGCCTCGCGCAGCGCAGGCTCCCCCGCTGGACGCCGCTCGCGATCGCGGTGGGCGCGGTGCTCGCCGGCGCCGGCATCGGCGCGGGCGCGGGCCTCGGCAGCCACGTGCAGTGGGGGCTGATCGCGCTGATCCTCTTCGTCGCCGCCAACTACGCGCTCACGCGGGCGGTGGAGGGGCGGCGGCAGGCGAAGGACCGGGTGGCCACCAGCCTCGTCTACGCGTGCTTCGTCCTCGCCATCGTGCCGCTGTACTCGCTGATCGAGACGACCGTCGCCAAGGGCGCGAAGGTGCTGAACGGCACCTTCCTCAGCCACTCGATGGGCGGCGTGCTCGGCACAGAGCCGGGCGGCGGCATCTACCACGCGATCATCGGCACGCTCGAACAGGTCGGCATCGCCACCGTCATCGCCGTGCCGATCGGCGTGTTCACCGCCGTCTACCTCGTCGAGTACGGCAAGGGCGCGCTGGCCAAGGCCATCACGTTCTTCGTCGACGTCATGACGGGCATTCCGTCGATCGTCGCCGGCCTGTTCATCCTGTCCTTCTGGATCCTCATCCTGGGCTTCGGCTTCTCCGGCTTCGCCGGGTCGCTGGCCCTGACGATCCTGATGATGCCGATCGTCGTGCGCTCCACCGAGGAGATGCTGCGGCTCGTGCCGAACGAGCTGCGGGAGGCCTCCTACGCGCTGGGCGTGCCCAAGTGGCGCACGATCGTCAGCATCGTCGTCCCGACGTCCATCGGCGGCATCATCACCGGCGTCGTCCTCGCCGTCGCGCGTATCGCGGGTGAGACCGCGCCGGTGCTGCTGCTGGTCTTCGGCAGCCAGGTGATCAACAACGACCCGTTCAACGGCCCGCAGTCGTCGCTGCCCTTCTACATCTACGAGCAGTACAACCTGGGCAACACGGCCAGCTACGACCGCGCCTGGGGAGCGGCCCTCGTGCTGATCATCCTCGTGATGATCCTGAACCTGATCGCCCGCGGCATCGCCCGCTGGAAGGCCCCGAAGACGTCCGGCCGCTGACGCGGCCATCCACCACCTGATTGCGAGCAGTACCCATGGCCAAGCGCATCGACGTCAGCGGACTCAGCGCCTTCTACGGCGGCTTCCGCGCCATCGACGACATCTCGATGACCGTAGAACCCCGCACCGTGACGGCCTTCATCGGCCCGTCGGGATGCGGCAAGTCGACCTTCCTGCGCACCCTCAACCGGATGCACGAGGTGACCCCCGGCGGCCGCGTCGAGGGCAAGGTCCTGCTGGACGACGAGAACCTGTACGGCTCCGAAGTCGACCCCGTCTCCGTGCGCCGCACGGTCGGCATGGTCTTCCAGCGGCCGAACCCGTTCCCGACCATGTCGATCTACGACAACGTGGCGGCAGGACTCAGGCTCAACGGCAGGCGCCGCAAGCAGGAACTCGACGAGGTCGTCGAGAAGTCCCTGACCGGCGCCAACCTGTGGAACGAGGTCAAGGACCGCCTGAACAAGCCGGGCGCCGGGCTGTCCGGCGGCCAGCAGCAGCGGCTGTGCATCGCCAGGGCCATCGCCGTGGAACCCGACGTGCTGCTGATGGACGAGCCCTGCTCGGCGCTCGACCCGATCTCCACGCTCGCGATCGAGGACCTGATCGGCGGCCTCAAGGACCGCTTCACGATCGTGATCGTCACGCACAACATGCAGCAGGCGGCGCGCGTCTCGGACCGCACCGCGTTCTTCAACCTCGCGGCGGTCGGGCAGCCGGGCAAGCTGATCGAGATCGACGAGACCGAGCGCATCTTCTCCAACCCGTCCGTGCAGGCCACGGAGGACTACATCTCCGGCCGCTTCGGCTGACGGGCGGCCTTGGCCCACCGAGCCTCCCGCGGTGCTGCATGGCGGTGTCACCGCGGGACAGGGCCCGCCCTCCCCGGAGGGCGGGCCCTTCTTGCCATCGGGCCCTGCCGTCAGGTCAGGATCTCGACGTACCCGTCGCCGCCGTGCACGCGGATCCGCTGCCCGTCCCTGATCAGCCCGGTGGCACCCGCCACGCCCACGACGGCCGGTAGACCGTACTCCCTGGCGATCACCGCGCCGTGCGTCATCAGGCCGCCCACCTCCGTCACCAGGCCCGCGATCCCGACGAACAGCGGCGACCAGCTCGGGTCCGTGTGCGCGGTGACCAGGATGTCGCCCGCCGCCAGGTCCGCCCGCGCCATGTCGAGGACGACGCGCGCCCTGCCCTCGACCGTCCCCGCGGAGACCGGCAACCCGGCCAGCGCACCGGCCGGCACGTCGTCGCGCCGGTACGAACCGGAGATGGCCTCGCCCTCCGACGTGAGCACCCGGGGCGGTGTGAGCGCCTGGTACGAGCGGAACACGTCCTTGCGCCGCCGGACCAGCCGTTCGTCGACGCGCCGCGTGCGCACGGCGTCGTGGAACTCCTGGAACGTGAGGTAGTACACGTCCTGCGGCTCACGGACCACGCCCGCCCGCGCGAGGCGCCCGGCCTCCGCGAGCAGCGCACGCTTGTAGACGAGGTAGCGGCTGACGACGTCGTACTTCGGGTACTCCCGGTACCCGATGAACGTACGGACCCGGTCGATCATCCGCTTGGCCTCGGCCGCCTTCGCGTCGCCGTCCGGCAGTGCGCGCAGCCGCGCCAGCACGTCCCGCTCCTTGCGCGCGGCCTCCTGACGGCCGTGCTCGAATCGGCGAGCGGCGGCGCCCGGCTCGAAGTTGCGCACGTTGTCGAGGATCACGGGCACGAGCGTGGCGGGGCGCTCGCGCCAGCGCGGCCTCGTGATGTCGATCTCGCCGACGCAGCGCATGCCGTACCGGTCGAGGTAGGCCTCGATGGCGTCCCGGGCCGCGGCGCCGCCCTCGATCTTCGCCAGCCCGTCCGGGAGGCCGCCGTCCCCGGCGCCCTCGGCGTCCCCGGCGCTCTCGGCGTCCCGGAGGAACGCGACCACCCGCGGGTACGGGCGGATCACGTCGGCGACATCGAGCAGCGCGAGACCCATCTCCGACGTGACGTTGCCGGGCGCGGACAGCGTGAGCGCGTCGACGGCGTTCCTCTCGCCCAGCCACTCACCCAGCTTGTCTCCCAGCCACCACGTGGCCTCCATCCCCGCCATGATCACCTGGATGGACAGCGGATCGGCGAGCACCCGCTTGTGCTCCGCGAAGGCCTCCCGCAGGAAGTCGAACAGCGCGGGCCCTGTCTTCGCCGCGATGTCGCGTTCCAGCGCGCCGAGTGAGGCCCGGCTGCGCTCGATCAGCCCGGCGACGATCGCCGGATCGGTCTCGACCGGTGCGGGGGCGGCGCCGCCGGCGGGCGGCCGCGCGTGGCCCGCGTCCTGCGGCGGCGGGAGGAAGCCGTCGCGGCCGAGTACGGTCTCCAGCGCGTCCCTCGTCAGCGGGTCGCCCCTGCCCACGAGGTCGACGAAGGCGGCGCGGCTCGCGGGCGAGGCCAGGCGCCCGGTGGCGTCGACGAACAGCCTGCCGCCCGCCTCGACCATGGGCGCCATGGCCGTCAGCCGCCACATGGAAAGACCCAGGGGCCTCATGGCGTCGGTCATCATCTGCTGGTGGCCGACGGAGAGGTAGACGTGGTTGTCGTCGTCGGCGGCCTCGGGGACGGGGAAGAGCGTCGTGATCGGCCGGCTCTGGACGATCCGGAAGCCGTCGTCGACCAGGCACCACTCGATGTCCTGCGGGCATCCGAAGTGCGCCTCGATCCGCCGCCCGAGTCGCACGAGCGCCACGGCCTGCGCGTCCGTCAGCGCGGGCTCCTCCCGCCGCCGCGGGTCGACCGCCACCTCCCGCGTGCCGCCGCCCGGCAGGGCGTGGACGGCGCGGTCCTTGGCGGCGATCGTCCTGGCGACGACCTCGCCGCGGCGGACCGTGAAGACGTCCGGGTTCACCAGCCCGGAGACGAGCGCCTCGCCGAGGCCGGGGCCGGCGTCCACAGTTGCGGTCCTCCGGTTGCCGGTGACGGGGTCGGCCGTGAACAGGACACCGGCCGCCCGCGGGAAGACCATCCGCTGGACGACCACCGCCATGTGCACCGCGCGGTGGTCGATCGAGTTGCGCCGGCGGTAGGCCACCGCGCGCTCGGTGAACAGCGAGGCCCAGCACCGGCTGATGTGCCTGAGCACCTCGGCCGCACCGACGACGTTGAGGTACGTGTCCTGCTGGCCGGCGAAGGAGGCCGTCGGCAGGTCCTCGGCCGTCGCGCTGGACCGTACGGCGAAGGCGGCCTCCGCGCCGTGGCGGCGGAGGAACCCGGCGAGTTCCTCCGCGACATCGCCCGGGACGGGGGTCTCCTCGATGGCCCGGCGGATCTCCGCGCTGAGCGCACCGACCGCCGGGCGGTCGTCCGGGTCCAGGCCCGACAGCCGGTCGAGCCGGTCCCCGACCGACGGCGCCGCGTCCGCCATGACGCGCCGGAACGCGTCCGTCGTGACGCAGAAGCCACCCGGCACGCGGACGCCCTCGATCCGGGTCAGCGCACCCAGGTTCGCGCCCTTGCCGCCGACGACGGCGACCTGGGTCTCGTCGACGTCCTGAAGATCCCGCACGTACACACGCACGTATGCCCCGTTTCCGCTGGTTGTGGCCATGGCCGACGATTTTGCGCCACGATGGGGGCCTTGTGGCAAGCCCCCCTGTGCGCTATACGTTGAGAGTGGCAAGGAGAGGATCTCGTCCTCCTTGCCTTTCTTATTGCCTTTGCGCTCGCCGTGGCGGGCGAGACCTTCACCTACCCGCGCGACCCCGATCAGGAGCAGGGGCGCGAGTGGTGGCTGCCGGCGCCGCCCGACCGCGCGGTCGTCGGGACGGCGAAGATGAACCGCAACCAGGCGGGCAACGGGTCGCACGTCGCCAGTGCGAGCTACATGGTCGACCCGGCGCACGCCGGGCGCGGGATCGGGCGCGCACTGTGCGCGTACTCGCTGGAGTGGGCGCGCGACGCGGGGTTCCGCGCGATGCAGTTCAACGCGGTCGTGGAGACCAACACGCACGCGGTGCGGCTGTACCGGTCACTCGGCTTCACGGTGGTGGGCACGGTGCCCGAGGCGTTCCGGCATCCGGCGGAGGGCTACGTCGGGCTGCACGTCATGCACCGCCCGCTGGTCTGACGGGCAGCGGCGCCGAACACGGCGCGGCTCAGCCGAAGATCGCCCTGACGATCCAGTAGACGATCGCCGCCACGGCCCCCGCCGCCGGCATCGTGATGAACCAGCCGATCACGATGTTCCTGCCGACCCCCCACCGCACGGCGTTCACGCGCTTCGTCGCGCCCACACCCATGATCGCCGACGTGATCACGTGCGTCGTCGACACCGGTGCCTGGAAGACGTACGACGTCGTGTAGAGGATCGACGCGCCCGTGAGCTCCGCCGCGAACCCCTGCGGCGGGTCCAGCTCGATGATCTTGCGGCCCAGCGTGCGCATGATCCGCCAGCCGCCCGCGTACGTGCCGAGCGACAGCATCAGCGCGCAGACGATCTTCACCCACACCGGGATGTTGCTCGTCGAGCTCTCGTCGCCCGCGATGACCAGCGCGAGCACGACCACGCCCATCGTCTTCTGCGCGTCCTGCAGTCCGTGCCCGAGCGCCATGCCGGCCGCCGACACCGTCTGAGCGATCCGGAATCCGCGCTTCGTCTTGTGCGGGTTGGACTTCCTGAACAGCCACAGGATCGCCAGCATCACGAGGTAGCCGACGATCAGGCCCACGACGGGCGAAAGGATCATCGGGATGACGACCTTGTCGATCACTCCCGACCAGAGGACCTCGCTGCCACCCGCGAGCGCGGCACCCACCAGGCCGCCGAACAGCGCGTGCGACGACGAGGACGGCAGCCCGAGCCGCCAGGTCACGACGTTCCAGACGACCGCCCCCGCGAGCGCGGCGAAGAGGATGCCCATCCCCTGGTCGCCGTGCGGGGTCTCGATCAGCCCCTTGCTGACGGTCTCGGCGACGCCCTGCCCGAGGAACGCGCCGGCCATGTTCATCACGGCCGCCATGGCGAGCGCCGCACGCGGCGTGAGGGCGCGGGTCGACACGGAGGTCGCGATCGCGTTCGCGGAGTCGTGGAAACCGTTGGTGTACGTGAAACCGAGCGCGACACCGATGGTCACGATCAGCGCGAGGGTGTCCACGGCAGTCAGGACTCCTTGACCGCGATGGTCTCCACCGTGTTCGCGACGTGCTCGAACGCGTCGGCCGCCTCTTCGAGTACGTCCACGATCTGCTTGAGCTTGAGCACGTCCATGGCGTCGTACTTGCCGTTGAACAGGTGCGCGAGCAGCTTGCGGTGGATCTGGTCGGCCTGGTTCTCCAGCCGGTTGATCTCGATCCAGTACTCGGTGAGGTTGTTCATCGTGCGCAGGTGGGGCATCGCCTCCGCGGTCAGATCCGCGGCCCTGCTCAGGACCTCGATCTGCTCCTCCACGCCGCGCGGCAGCTTCTCGATGTTGTAGAGGACGACGAGATCGACGGCCTCTTCCATGAAGTCCATGATGTCGTCGAGCGAGGACGCCAGGGTGTAGATGTCCTCGCGGTCGAACGGCGTGATGAACGAGGAGTTCAACTGGTGGAAGATCGCGTGGGTCGCGTCGTCACCCGCGTGCTCCGCGGCCCTCATCCGTTCGGCGATCTCGGCTCTCGCGGATGCGTCCGCACCGAGGAGTTCCATCAGGAGTTTGGAGCCCGAGACGATGTTGTCCGCGGACGCGGCGAACATGTCGTAGAAGCTCGTCTCCCTGGGGGTAAGACGAAAACGCACCTGGAGTCCTCGGGGTCCCTGGAATTTCGGTCAGGCTGATGCTAGATGAATGGGGTCCCAGTGTCGCTCATCGTGCGGGACCGCCCTGAAGGACCCCCTGACCCAACCTCCCCGTAGAGGTATCATATACCCGCAGGGGGTATAACCGCCCAAACGGACAGCAACGGGACCATGACGGAGGACGCCATGACGACCACGGACGCGGCCGGCGCGACCGGCGAAGCGCCCTCCCAGGCGCCGCCCGGCCCGCACGGCGAGCACCAGGTGTACGGCTACCACAAGAGCAAGGACGAGCACCTCAAGCGGCTGCGCAGGATCGAAGGCCAGGTCAGGGGCCTGCAGCGCATGGTCGGCGAGGACGTCTACTGCATCGACATACTCACCCAGGTGTCCGCGTCCACGAAGGCGCTCCAGGCTTTCGCGCTCCAGCTCCTGGAGGAGCACCTGCGCCACTGCGTGGCGGACGCGGCTGTCAAGGGCGGCGCGGAGATCGACGAGAAGGTCGAGGAGGCCAAGCAGGCCATCGCACGCCTGCTGCGCACCTGACCGGGGACGTCCCGGGACGAGCCGTCCCGGGCGGGTCATCCCAGGACGGGTCATCCCCGGACGTGAGATATCCGACGCGCGTGCGTCGCCCGCCCGTCAGGCGCCCCGGCGGCGGTCCCGCCTGAGGCGCGCGGCACGGTCGGCCTCCACCTTCAGCACCTCGTCGATGCGGTCCGGGCTGAGCCGGTCCCCGTCCGCGTCGGACGCCGCGATCATCAACTCGCCGCACAGCTCGATCTCGACCAGGGCCACGTGGTCGTGAACGGTCGGCGTACGCAACGGAGCCACGTGCATCACCTCTCCCGGTCGGTGCCGGCTTCCTAGCGTAGGGAGGTTAATACGCACCGCGCATGGCACTTCCGGACCATTTAACGCTCTATTCTCATCCCTCGACCCGCCCCGAGTAGATGTCGGCACGCGGCGGCAGCCTCACCGGCACCGGTGTGCCGAAGTCGTACAGCAGGGTCGTCGAGGACACCGTCACGGCGCCACCCTTGTTGACGTAGCGGAAGCTCTGGCGCACCTTGCGCAGCCGCCCCGCGTCGTCCAGGTAGGCGTCGAACGGGACGGTCCGCGTGGCGAAGCCGTGCACGGCCGCCTTCAGCGCGCCCCGCGCGTACGGCGCCGCCCGCTCTCCCGCGGCGGAGAGGTCGGCGATGCCCCTGTAGTGCCGCACCTCGGTGCCCGCCAGGTCCTCCTCGCCCTCGTACGACACCTTCGTGGCCGTGCGCAGCAGCTCGGCGGCGGCGAGCGGATCGGTGGCGCCGCCGGTGACGAGGTTGCCGTCGTCCAGCGACGCGGCCTCGATCCGCACCCACTTGCCGGCCGGCACGCCCGCGCCACGGTTCTTCATGTAGAGCAGGGACGGCGACAGCAGCTCGGTGATCGGCCGGTGCTCGGACGCGCCGGCCGGGTCCTTCGGCAGCGTGACGGTGAGGCTGCCGATCCGGTCGCGGAAGTCGTAGCGCCCCTCGCCGCGGATCGTGACGCGCGTGCCGCCCGAGGCCATCTCCATCGACGTGGCGATCCTGGCGCCGCCCGCGGCCGCCAGGGCGTCCGCCGCGCCACGCACCGCGGACGTCCCGCCGCCCGGGCGGCCGTCGGCCGCGGCCCCGCTCGTCACCGCACAGCCGCAGGCCGCCGCCACGATCCCGGCCACACCCGCCGCCGCGGCGGCGAACACCATGCCACGCCGGTGCCGACGCTCCCGCTCGCGCTCCACCATGCCCTGCCAACCCCCAGCGCCGACCCGCCGATTGCCGAGACCCCCTGACGCTCCGGTTAACGACGCCGCGCCTGCCACGGTCACGCGGCCGCCGTCCCGGGTCGTGGCCCGGCGGCCGCGGGTACCGTGGACGGCGTGCGCGACGACGAACCCCGCGAGGGCGCCCACCCCCACCGTCACCTGACGTCCACCGCCGAACGCGGCTCCTTCTGCTCCGCGCGCTGCACCTGCGGCTGGCGCGGCCCCGCGCGCAGGTCCCGCGACCTCGCCCGCACCGACGCCCGCACGCACGAGGCGCCGCCGCCACCTTGCTGACGGGCGCGCGCGCCGCCCCCGGGGGCAGACCCCAGGGGGCACTCTCCCGCGCCCGGGGCCGCACTCGTACCGTCTCGTAGTGACGAAGGACGCACCCCACGCCCCGTCCTTCGCGGGAGGGGTCTTCGACATGTTCCGCGACACCAGCCGCACAGGCGGCACAGGCGGGCGCCGGCCCGCGCGCCGTGCGGTGCTCGCCGGCGCCGCCGCGCTCGCCGCGACGGCCGCCGCGTCCTCGCTCGCCGGATGCGACAGCGGCGACGGCACAGGCGCCCAGCGGCCCGGCAGCGGCGCCGGCTCCCGCGGCCCCGGCGCTTCGAGCGGCGCCGCGAGGTCCACCCCGTCGCCCGGCGCTCCGAGTTGGAGCGCGCTCGGCAAGGGGCTCGAAGGCGACCTCGTACGCCCGGACGACGCCGACTATCCGACGGCCCGGCAGCTCTACAACACCCGGTTCGACGGCCTGAAGCCGGCGGCCGTCGCGTACGTGGCGGGCGAGGCGGACGTCAAGGAGTGCCTGGCCTTCGCGCGGACCCACTCCACCCCCGTGTCCGTGCGCAGCGGCGGCCACTCGTACGCGGGCTGGTCGAGCGGCGACGGCCGCCTCGTCATCGACGTGTCACGGCTCGACTCCCTCGACCGCACCTCGTCCGAGGCGAGCGTCGGCGCCGGTGCCCGGCTCGCCGGCATCTACCGCGGCCTCGCCGAGCACGGCCGCACGATCCCCGGCGGGTCCTGCCCCACCGTCGCGATCTCCGGGCTCACGCTCGGCGGCGGACACGGCGTCACCTCGCGCGCCTACGGGCTCGCGTGCGACAGCCTCGTCTCCGCCACGCTCGTCACCGCCGACGGCAGGACCCTGACCGCCGGCGCCCACCGCGACAGCGACCTGTTCTGGGCGCTGCGCGGCGCGGGCAACGGCAACTTCGGCGTCGTCACCGAACTGCGCTTCCGCACCCACCCGGCGCCCGACGGCGTCGTGGCGTACATGAGCTGGCCGTGGGCCAAGGCCGGGCGGCTGCTCGCCTCCTGGCAGGAGTGGGGCCCTTCCCAGCCCGACGAGATCTGGTCGGCGCTGCACCTCGACGCGGGCCCGGGCGGCGTCGCGCCGACGGCGTCCGTCTCCGTCTTCTCCCTCGGCACCGAATCGGACCTGCACAACGCCGTCGACCGGCTCGCGGACCAGGCGGGCGGCCCGGGCCCGGCGAGCTCCGTGTCCCTGCGCACGCGCTCCTTCGAGGACGCCATGGAGGTGTACGGCGGATGTTCGGGGCTGACGGCCGATCAGTGCAGGCTCCCGGGCACCACGCCCGGCCGTTCGCCGCAGGGCGCGCTGCACCGCGAGACGTACGCGGCGGCCTCCGACTTCTACGACAGGTCGCTGTCCGCGGCGGGACGCCAGGCGCTGCTCGGCGCGGCCGAGGCGTTCACCCGGCTGCCGGCGGCGCGGGGCGGCGGCGGGTCCATAGACCTGACGGCGCTCGGCGGCGCGGTGAACAGGGTGGCCACCGGCGCGACCGCGTTCGTGCACCGCGGCTCGCGGATGCTCGCGCAGTACGTCGCGTCGTGGCAGCCGAACGACGCGGGCAGCGCGCACCGGGCATGGCTGCGCTCGACGCAGGCGGGAATGCGCAGGTACGCGTCGGGCTCGGCGTACCAGAACTACGTGGACCCGACGCTGAAGGACTGGCGCACCGCGTACTACGGCGGGGCCGCGGGCCGGCTCGCCGACCTGAAGAAGAAGTACGACCCCGACCGCCTCTTCGACTTCCCGCAGGCCCTGTGAGGCGCGGGTCCCCCGTACGGCCCCGCCCCGACCTGCCGTTCCCCCGTACGGCCCACCGGCGTTGCCGGTAGCGGCCGCTGCGGGTGGCCTGGATGCATGCCCGAGCCCCCGCACCCGCCCGCACGCCGCACGCCGACCCTGGTCGCGGCCGTGGCCGCCGCCCTGCTGCTCGTCCTGCCGGCCGCGGGCCCGGCCGCGGCCGTCACGAAGCCGACGCAGCCGCGCAGGCTGACCCTGATCAGCACGGCGAACGGGGCGGCGCTCGCCGACGCGAAGGGCAACCCGCTCTACCTGCGGGAGGACGACGCACCCGGCGTGCCCGGCTGCACCGGCCGCTGCGTGAAGCTGTTCCCCGCGGCGGTCGGCTCGCCGTCGAAGGGGCACGGCGTCGCGGGAAAGGTCACCAGGACCAGGACCCACGCGCGCGGCAGCCGGCTGCCGCAGGTCCTGTACGACAACCACCCGCTGTACTACTACGCGAAGGACCACCCGAAGCGGCCCGCGGGGCAGAACGTGCCAGGACTCGGCTTCCGCCTGGTGGCGCCGGACGGCACCGCGCTGCCGACGGGCGAGATCTCGGTGGCGACGTCCCGCCCGCGCCCGCATGCCCCGGCGGCCACCCACCGGGCCACCCACCGGGCCACCCACAAGGCCACGCACAAGGCCGCCAACAAGGCCACGCACCGGGCGACGCGCGGTAGGCCCCACCATGCGTCACACCCGCCGGCGCATCACGCGACGCGCACGCCGCACCGCAAGGCGCCGGCCCACCGGCCGCCCGCGACGCCGGTCACGAGCCACCGCCCGCACACGTCCCGGCCGCAGCCGCACACGACGGGACCGGCCGGAACGGTCCCGGCTGCCCCCGCATCCGCCCGGGCGACGGCGGCGGCCCCGGCGCGGAGCACCCCGGCGCGGAACACCACGGCGTCGCCCACCGCCGTGGGTGCCCTCCAGGCCACCCCGTCGGGCGCGGTGGACGGGGGCGCCCCGCACCCGGCGGCCGTGGCCGCCGCCGACCGGGCACGGGCGGACGACGCCGCGGTCGTCGCGCTCGCCGTCGGCGGCGCGGCGGCCGTCGCGGCCGGTGCGCTGATGCTCGTCCGCGGGCAGCGGCGCGACGCGTCGGGCGGCGACCACTGACCGGCAGGGGCGCGCGGCCGCGCCGGGGAAGCCCGGGCAAGCGCCTGGACCACGTGGGGCCGCGCCGGGCCGACAGGGCGCCGAGGGCGCTGCTCGCCCTGGCCGCACTCTGCGCGGCAGCCGCCGTCGTACTCCAGCTCTTCCCCCACCTGACCGCGTCGTCCGCGTCCACAGCACAGCCTCCGCACTCCACGGCGGCTCCGCGCCCGATGCCGGTCAGTGACGCGCACAGTGCGCCCGTACGCCTGTACGCGCCGGCCATCGGCCTGTCGGCCGAGGTGCTGCCGCTGTCGCTCGACGGCGCGGGCGCCATCGAGGTACCCGGGTTCGCCGACGCGGCGAAGGCCGGCTGGTACGCGCTGGGGCCGCGCCCCGGGCAGCCGGGGCCCGCCGTCTTCGTGGGCCACCGCGACGCGCCCGACAACGTGTACCGGCACGGCAAACGCATCGGCGGCACGCACATCAAGAACGGCGCGTTCGCGAAGATCGGCAGGCTGCACCCGGGCGACCGGGTCGAGGTGGAACGCGGCGACGGGTCACGCGTCGCGTTCCGGGTGACGCGGATCGACACGTACCGCACGGACAGGTTCCCGACGGCGCGCGTCTACGCGCCGTCGCGGCGGCCGGAGCTGCGGCTGATCACCTGCGGCGGGCTGATCGCCCCCGACGGCCACTGGGACGCGAACGTCGTGGTGACCGCGGTGGCCGCCCGCTGACGTCAGGCCGCGAGGTTGGTGTCGTCGGGCCGCGGCCCGCCCATGCCCAGCTCGCGCGTCCCGGCGGCGGTGCCCGCGGCGTGGGGCGCCGCACCGTCCTCGCCGCCCGCGCTCGCGCGGCGCGAGCGCACCAGACGGCCGAAGCGCGAGGAGGCGGCGACCGCCGACACCAGCGGCGTCAGCAGCGCCGTCGCGATCGGGTTCAGCAGCAGGGCGACGGCGGTACCGAGCGCGAAGCCGCCGATGACGTCCGTCGGGTAGTGGACGCCCAGGTAGACGCGTGTGAAGCCCTCGAGCACGGCGAGCGCGATCGCGGCCAGGCCGAACTTCCTGTGCACGACGAAGAGCCCGACGCCGACGGCCATCGCCACGGTGGCGTGGCCGCTGACGAAGGCGTAGCCGTGCTGGCCGTGTGCGAGGACCTCGATGCCCTTGTGGTCGAGGAACGGCCGCGGCCGCTGCACGAAGCTGCGCACGGGGATGTTGACGAGCAGCGCGGCGCCCGCCGCCAGCGGCGCCCAGATCAGCCCGGCGACGCCGCCGACCGCGTCATCCGCCGCATGGCGCCGGCGCACGGCCAGCCAGCAGCCGAGCACGACGAGGACCAGCGCGATGAGGACGCCGTACGCGCCGACGAACTCCACCACGCGGTCGAACCACGACGGCGTTCCCTTGGCCAGCCCGTTGACGTCGTAGAGCAGGCCGACGTCGGGGTTCGAACCGTCGAGTGCCAGTCCAGCCATCTGCCTCGGCCCCTTGCCTGTCGCCCGGCCCTGACTCCCGGCCGTGTGCCCTGTCGGACCCGGAGTGCGGCACGTGACATGTGACACATGACAGGCGCTCAGCCACAACGGGTAGTCCGTCCAGGAAACGGCCTGGGGGCGGCCGGCGTTCCGCTATCCACGGAACGAGCACCAGGACGTTATCGAAGAGTGACCCATCACCCCAGCTCAGGGCCCTGGCTTGACGGAGAGTGAGGACCGCGCGGGGGTTCACGCGGAAGCGGGCAGATCGGTGGGCAGCGAGGCCGCGCCGTCCTGGGTGACCCTGGTCGCCCCGAAGTAGTCGGGCGAGTCCACGTTGTCGATCCGGACGTCCGCCCCGGTGTGCGGGGCGTCGATCATCTTGCCGCCACCCACGTAGATGCCGACGTGGTGGATGGCCCGCGAGTTGCTCAGGTCGGTCGAGAAGAAGACGAGGTCCCCGGGGCGCAGCTCGCTCCGCGACGGGTGCGGCCCCGCGTTGTACTGGTCGTTCGCGACGCGCGGCAGCTCGACCCCCACCGCGCGGTAGGCGGCCTGGGTCAGCCCGGAGCAGTCGAACCTGCCGCCCTGCGCGGCCGTGCCGTTACCGCCCCACAGGTAGGGCGTGCCGAGCTTGCTCTGCGCGAAGTTGATCGCCCCCGCCGCCTGAGCGGTCGGCGCCACCCTGCCGACGGGCTTCGAGAAGCTCTTGGCGAGCGTGGTGATGGACTTGACGTAGTTCCGCGTCTCCTTGTACGGCGGCACACCGCGGCTGTGGAGGACGGCGTACGTGCCGGCGTTGTACGCCGCGAGCATGTTGGCGGTCTGATCGCCCGGCACGCTCCGCACGTACTTGGCGAGTTCGCAGTCGTAGGCGGCGGCCGAGGCGATCGCATCGGCGGGGTCGAAGATGTCGCGCTTCCCGTCGCCGTCCCCGTCGACGGCGTGGGCGGCCCAGGTGGACGGCAGGAACTGCCCCATCCCGTAGGCGTTGGCCGCGCTCCTCGCGCGCGGGTTCCACCCGCTCTCCTGGTAGAGCTGCGCGGCGAGCAGGGGCGCGCTGATGGCGGAACAGGTATGGCCGAAACGCTGCACGAGGGACGTGTACTGCGCCGGCACGGCCCCGGCGGCGAGCCCGACGGCGGCCCCCGCGGCACCACCCGCGAGCCCCGAGGCGGCCACGAACGTCCCCACCAGCAGCAACCCGACGAACCCGGCCCCGCAACCCCCGACCGCGCCGCCGACCAACCAAGCCTTGCGCACAGTCAGACCCCCCTCTCCAGCGGCACGGAGCAAGTGTAGGCGGGCTGACGCACACTCAGCCGGTGGCGCGGAGAAGGACGACCGGAAGTAGCCGCGCACATGGCCCGCGCACGGCGGGGGCCCGGGGAGCGGCGAGGGCGCACGGGGCGTACACGGCACCCGTCACGACGGCCGCCGGGGGCCGGCCCGCGCCCGCCGTGCGGCCTGCCGCCGGATTCTGCGTCGAGGTGTACCAACGACAGTCATTGCCCAAAGTCACGCACCGTGATACACAGAGTAACCGACCGTGTCGCCACGCGACCGCTGCACACCAGGTCAGGGCATCAAGATCGGTCATATGTGCGGTGATCGGGTAAAGAGAGCCGCCAAGCGGCGTACGGGACCGGTTCCATCAGCGATGATTGGACCTGACCCGTGCCGTGCGGCACGGGCAGCGAAAGACCAAACAGGGGCGGTGAGTTACATGTACCTGGCGGCCAACAAGGGCGACATCAACACCATCATCGGTGGCATCGCCCCCAACTGGGGTCCTTTCTCGAGCCTGGGCAGCGAGGCCAAGGTGATGATCGAGGTGGTGATGGCGGTGGCCATCCTCCTCTGCCTCGGCATCGCGATCTGGGGCGCCGCCAAACAGCGGATCGGCGCGACGGCACTGCGCGACACCTTCAGCGCGGAACAGGGCAAGGGCCTCATCGTCGCCGGACTGACCGGGGTGTTCATCATCGGCTCGCTCGGCACCCTCTTCACGATCGTGTACGGCATGGCGGTCTGACGACGCGCGGGCCGGCGGCCGCCCGCCCCTCCACCCGACCCGCCGCGCCCACCGGCTGAGGATGCGCCACTTCGATGTCCCGCCCACTGCTGAACCCCAAGAACCCGAACCCGAACCCGGCCACACCCTCGCTCTCGCCCTCGCCCTCGCACCCGGCGGCGAGACACCGCAGGGCGACGGCGGTACGCCTGACGCCGAGTCACCGCGACGCGCACCGGGCCGGTCCGGCCGGGCTACCGTCATACGTGGGCGTACGCGTCAACGCGCACGGTGAAGGGGACGGGCAATGAGCTTCGGCGACGACCACGACTACGGCGGCGATCCCGGCCAGACCCGCACCCGCCTGCCGGAAAGCGGCGGCGACGCCCACGGCGGCCGTCGGCCCATGCGCACATCACGCTCCCTCGTGACCGTGGTCGGCGTGGTCGTCCTCCTCGTCGCGGCGATCGCCTTCGCGAACCGCGGCGGCGGAGGCAACGGCCCCGCGTCCAGCGGCAAGGGGTCAGGGGGCTCCGCCGCGGGCGCGGCGGCCGACCCCACGGCCCCGACCGGCACCAAGCCGGTCACCGGCACGTCAGGGCCTGACGGCGCGATCCCGTCGGGCTTCGCCGACACCCAGCAGGGCGCGGCAAGCGCCGCGGCGAACTACGCCGTCGCGCTCGGCTCCGTCGGCATGTTCCACACGCAGCAGCGCCACGCCATCGTCGACACGATCTACACCCCGGCCGCCGCGGCCAAACTGCAGCCCAGCCTC
This sequence comes from Streptomyces sp. NRRL F-5126, assembly GCF_000721265.1. Lineage (GTDB taxonomy): Bacteria > Actinomycetota > Actinomycetes > Streptomycetales > Streptomycetaceae > Streptomyces. Next base: position 262,643 of record NZ_JOFZ01000009.1, read on the forward strand.
GACACGGCCTACTCCACCGACTTCCTCGCCCAACTGGGCCTGGACGCCTCCGGCAACGCCCCGCACGGCTCCACCTTCATCTCCCGCACGATCCCGGTGGGCACCAAGGTCGACAGCTACAGCACCGGCGCCGCCAAGATCTCGGTCTGGTACACGGGCCTCATCGGCATGGCGGGCACCACCTCGAAGAACCCGGTCGCCACGACCTGGAAGACGGCCACCTTCCAGCTCCAGTGGGCCGGCAAGGACTGGAAGATCGTCTCCGACACGGAGAAGAGCGGCCCCGCCCCGGTCCCCGGCGACGACGCGGCCTCCACAGCCGAGCAGATCACCAAGGCCGTCAAGCAGTTTGGAGGCTTCACCTATGCCAGGTAGCTCCCGCACGCCGGGCGACCAGAGCCTCCCCTGTGCGGTTTCTCCCAGCACTCATGCCCCATCCGAAGGACCGCTCACCGAAGTCCGCGACAGCACGTCTGCCGCGCGCACTCCGAAAGCGCCGCGCGCGCACGGCACGGCAAAGCGCCCACGCGCACCCCACGCCGCTCCGAGAGCCGGTGCCGTGCGCCGCCGTGCCCGTTCACTCGCCCTCACCCTGGCGGGCGTGCAGGCGACCGTCTTCCTTCTCGCCGCACGCGCGACCGCCGACCCACCGGGCAACTGCGACCTGCTGAAAGGACTCGTCAAGGAGCAGTGCAAGAAGGGCGATACCGGACCGGGAAGCGGCACCGGCGGCATCCCCACCCCCGACTCCCTCGACCCCCTCTCCTCCCTCGGACGCGGCTGCGCCGAAGCCGCCGCGTGGACCATCGGGAAGTTGTCGAGCGCCGTCAAGGAGACCGCGAACGTCGACTTCACGAACGCGTCGTTCCTACGCCAGTACGCCGTCGTCTTCGCCGCCTCCACCATCCTCACGCTCATCCTGTGGCTGCTCGCCGTCGCCAAGCGCGCCGTCCGCGGCGTCCCCCTTACCACCGCGATCTCCGAGGCCGTCGGCTTCCTCTGGCTGACCGTCCTCGCCTCCGCCTTCACCCCGCTGATCCTCTACACCGTCGTCTCCGCCGTGGACAGCGTCACCGACGTCATCGCCAAGACCACCGGCGGACAGACCGACGTCTTCTTCGGCGGGTTCTCCGACGCCCTCAAGAAGGGCAACGACATCGGCGGCGGCCCCATCATGCTGATCGTCGTCTCCCTCGTCTCCATCCTCGCCGCCGGCGTCCTCTGGCTCGAACTCGTCATCAGAGCCGCTCTGCTCTACGTCGGCGCCCTCCTCGGCACCGTCGTCTACGCGGGGCTCGTCGACAAGAACATGTGGGGCCACGTCCGCCGCTGGGCGGGCATCATGATCGCCGTGATCATGGTGAAACCCGTGATCGTCGTCGTGCTGAGCCTCGCCGGCGCCCTCTCGGGCGACAAGGGCCCCGACGCGTTCTCCGCCGTCGTCTCCGGCCTCGCCATCATCCTGCTCGCGATCTTCGCCTCCGCCATGATCTACCGCTTCGTACCCGGCTTCGGCGACGAGATCGCCACCTCACGCGCGGGCCGCAAGCAGGCCACCGACGGGTCCCAGGCCGCCGCCGTGCTCTCCTCGCCGGCCAACCTCGTCGCGCAGGGCATCAAGACCCACTCCACCCGCGCCCCCCAGCGCGGAGGCAGCGGCGGCAGCGCCGACGGCGGCGGGGGCGGCGCCGCCCGCCCCGCCAACCCGGTGAGCGGCGGCGTCAGCGCCCACGGATCCCGCGCCCCCCAGACCGGGGGCGGGGCAGGCGGCGGACATGTCCCCTCCGCCGCACCCCCGCCCCGCAGCCCGAGCCCGGCAGGCCCGGGCCCGACCACCGGCACACCCCACGGCTCCCGCCGCACCGGCGGCGGCCAGGGCGGCCCAGGCAACGACAGCAGGAGGTAGAGGGCGTTGACGACCCAGTCCCACCCCATCGCGCCCCGCCGCACGTATCTCATCGGCCGCGCCCGGCCGAACGCGATCGTCGGCAAGAACCGCGAGACCGGCGAGATCGCCCTGATCATCGCCGGCGCCTTCCTCGGCATGATGAGCGGCCTCATCGTGCCCGTGCTGTCCCTGCGGATCGTCTTCCTCATGGGCTTCCCCATGCTGGCGCTCGCCGCCGTCTACGTGCCGTACAAGCACCGCACGTTCTACAAGTGGTTCGAGATCAACCGCAGCTACAAGCGCGTCCTGCGGCGCGGCACCACCTACCGCTCCGCCGCCATGGAGGCCGGCACCTCCGCCGACGGACGCGAGGTCGAGATCGGCCCGCCCCCCGGCATCGGCCACATCAACTGGCTCGCCGCCCCCTTCGGCCCCGACGAGATCGCCGTGCTCCTGCACGCCGACCGCCGCACCGTCACCGCCGCCATCGAGATCGAGGGCCCCGGCGTCGGCCTGCGCGACAGCGAGGACCAGGAAGCACTCGTCGACCGCTTCGGCACCCTCCTCAAGCACGTCGCCAACGGCGACGGCTTCGTCACCCGCCTGCAGATGCTCGCCCGCACCCTCCCCGCCGACCCGGACGCCCACGCCAAGGACGTCTCGCAGCGCGGCGACGACACCGCCCCACGCTGGCTCCAGGACTCCTACGACCAGCTCCAGTCCATGGTCTCCACCTCCAGCGAGCAGCACCGCGCCTACCTCGTCGCCTGCATGCACTTCAACCGCGAACTGGCCGCCGAGGCCCAGGCCATGGCACGCGCCGCCCGGCACGCCGGCGGCACCGGCGGCAAGCTCGACCACGACGCGGGCCTCGCCGTCGTCATGGCACGCGAGCTCACCGACATCTGCGCACGCCTCGCCGAGGCCGACATCCGGGTGCGCCAGCCCCTCGGCCAGGCCCGCCTCGCGTCCCTCGTGCACTCCATGTACGACCCCGACCACCCCATCGACCACATCCAGGCCATGACGAAACGAAACGCCTGGCCGGCCGAGCTCGACGCCGTCGAACCCACCTACCTCAAGGCCAAGACCCGCGAGTCCACCACCCGCGCCCCCTGGTGCCACTCCACGGCCTGGGTCAAGGAGTGGCCGATGACGCCCGTCGGCGTCAACTTCCTCGCCCCGCTGCTCGTCCACACCCCGGACGTGATCCGCACGGTCGCCGTCACGATGGACCTGGAGCCCACCGAGATCGCCATCGAGCGCATGCTCACCGAGAAGGTGAACGACGAGGCCGAGGCCAGCCGCGCCGCCAAGATGAACCGCACGGTCGACCCGCGCGACATCGCCGCACACGGCAGGCTGGACCAACGGGGTGAAGATCTCGCCAGCGGCGCCGCAGGCGTCAACCTCGTCGGGTACATCACCGTGTCGTCACGCTCACCCGAGGCCCTCGCCCGCGACAAGCGCACCATCAGGGCGTCCGCCGGAAAGTCCTACCTCAAGCTGGAGTGGTGCGACCGCGAGCACCACAGGGCCTTCGTCAACACCCTGCCGTTCGCCACCGGCATCCGCCGATGACACACCGCCGATGACGGAACGCCGATGACGCACCGCCGAGCCGCAAGCCGAGCCGAAAGGGGTCCGCGATGAAAGACCCGCTGTCCGCCGTCACGGACGCGTTCACCAGCTTCCTGTTCGGAGCCGTGGAGACCACGCGGCTGCCCGTGCGCACCTCGACGGGCCAGGCACAGGCCGTCTACCTGCCCACCGCCGCCCCAGGGCTCGGCGACAGCGGAGTGATCATCGGCCGCGAGGTCTACAGCGGCAAGGGCTACATCTACGACCCCTTCCGCCTCTACGGACAGCAACTTCCCGCCCCGCACTGGCTGGTACTCGGCGAGTCGGGCAACGGCAAGTCCGCGCTGGAGAAGACGTACGTCCTGCGCCAGCTGCGCTTCCGCGACCGCCAGGTCGTCGTGCTCGACGCCCAGGGCGAGGACGGCGCGGGCGAGTGGAACCTCATCGCGCAAGAGCTGGGGATAACCCCCATCCGCCTCGACGCCATGGCCGCCCTCGACGACGGCATCCGCCTCAACCCCCTCGACCCTGCCATCACCACCACAGGCCAGCTCGCCCTGCTGCGCACCATCATCGAGGTCGCCATGGGCCACGGCCTCGACGAGCGCTCCGGCTTCGCGCTCAAGGTCGCCCACGCCTACGTCAACGAGACGATCACGGAGCGCCAGCCCGTCCTGACGGACATCGTCGACCAGCTGCGCCACCCGGAGCCCGAGTCCGCCGAGGCGATGAACGTCGACATAGACGACGTACGCGCCTGGGGCCTCGACGTCGCGCTCGTCCTCGACCGCCTCGTCGACGGCGACCTGCGCGGCATGTTCGACGGACCCACAACCGTCGGCATCGACCTCGACGCCCCGCTCATCGTCTTCGACCTCTCCCACATCGACCGCAACTCGATCGCCATGCCGATCCTCATGGCCATCGTCGGCGTCTGGCTGGAACACACCTGGATCCGCCCCGACCGCAAGAAGCGGATCTTCCTCGTCGAAGAGGCCTGGCACATCATCAACAGCCCCTTCGTGGCGCAGCTGTTCCAGCGGCTGCTCAAGTTCGGCCGCCGCCTCGGCCTCTCGTTCGTCGCCGTCGTCCACCACCTCTCCGACGTCGTGGACGGCGCGGCCGCGAAGGAGGCGGCCGCGATCCTCAAGATGGCCTCCACCAGGACCATCTACGCGCAGAAGGCGGACGAGGCCCGCGCCACGGGCCGCGTGCTCGGCCTGCCACGATGGGCCGTGGAGATCATCCCCACGCTCTCCCCCGGCATCGCCGTCTGGGACGTCAACGGCAACGTGCAGGTCGTCAAGCACCTGGTCACCGAGGCCGAACGGCCCCTCGTCTTCACCGACCGCGCCATGACCGAGGGATCCGAGCGCGCCGGACTCCCCGGCGTCGGCGCGCAGCCGCTGCCCGAGGAACTGCCCGAGGACATCAGGGCCGCCGAGTGGGAGACCGAGCAGCGAGCCGCCTACCTGGAGCACCAGCGGCGAATCAACGAGTCCTCCGAGTCCGAGTCGACGGTGGCGTGACGCCGATGGCCCGCGACGACACCCGCAGGTACGGCCAGGCCGGCGGCAGCGGAGAGGCACGCGGCGGCCGGCAGGGCGGCGTGCCCGACGGGCTGCTGCTCGGGCTGATCGCGTTCATCCTGGGCCTCACGGTCCTGGTCTGGACGGCGACGGGGCTCGGCGGCCTCTTCACCCACGGCGGCTGGCCCGACGGCGTCGACTTCACCCGCACCCCGTCCGCCATGCGCGCCCTGGTGACCCACCCGCACGACCTGCACGGCGCCTGGCCGGCCACGCCTCCGGGCCAGCTGTCCGGATACGGCCTCTTCTGGGGCCTGCTGATCAGCCAGCTGATGGTCCTCACCGTGCTCACGGTGTTCGTGCTCGGCGTCGTGACGCGCTACCGCGCGGTGCGGGCGAGCCGCCGCGACCGGGCGAGGCGGGAACACGAGCGCGCGTACGACGACGCGTACGAGCGTGACCGCGCCCGCGACCACGAGCGCGGTGGCGGGCCGGACCACGAGCACCCCCACGCCCCGCCGCGTCCCCCGGCGCCGGCGCCGGCAGCGCGGGACGTCCTCCCGGCGGTGCCGCCCCTCGAACAGGACCAGGCCCAGACCCATGGCCCGACGGAGCAGCCGCCGCCTGCGGCGCCCGGTACGGCTGCCGTGGGCCGGTCCCCCGCGGTCCCCGCCGTCCCCCTCCCTGCGCAGCGCGCGCCCCAGCAGGTCCACTACGGCGACGTCGACGCGCGCAGGCCGACGGCCGCGGCCGCCATCAGGGACGCCGAGGGCCCCGCCCTCGTGGTCACCTCGGACCCGAGGCTCTGGTCCGAGACCAAGGACGCGCGCGCCAAACTGGGGCCCGTACTCGTCTACGACCCGGGCCACCTCTGCGACACCCCGGCCCGGCTGCACTGGGCGCCCACCACGGGGTGCGAGGACCCCGCCATCGCGGCGGACAGGGCCATCGGGCTCCTGGCCCCGGTACGTCCCCACGCGGCGCTGGACGCGGCGATGGCGGACACCGCGGAAACACTCCTGCGCTGCTGGCTGCACGCCGCGGCCGTGGACGGACGCCCCTTCCGCCAGGTCCACCGCTGGGCACAGGGCAACGGCGCGCAGGAGGCCGTACGCATCCTGCGCACCCACCCCAAGGCCGCGTCCGGCCACGGGGGCCTCCTGGAGAGCGCCCTGACCGCGCACGCCGAGCGCCGGGAGGTCGCGCAGCAGCTGACGGCGCGTGCGCTGGAGGCGCTCTCGTCGATCCACATCAGGGACGCCTGCACGTACAGCAGAACTGACGCCGTCTCACTGGAGTCGTTCGCGGCGGAAGGGGGGACACTGTACGTGGTGGGTGAACCCATCGAGGATCCCCGCTCACGCCCCGGCGCGATGCCGCTCCTGACGGCTCTCGCCTCGCACGTGGTCGAGCACGGCCGCCGCATGGCCGCACGGTCACCTGACGGTCGGCTCGACCCACCAATGTCCCTCGTCCTCGACGACGTGGCCGCGGTCGCCCCGCTGCCGATGCTGCCCGAGCTGCTGGCCACGGGCCGCGCGCAGGGGCTGCCACCGCTGGCGCTGCTGCGCTCAAGGGAACAGGGCCGCGCCCGCTGGCCGCGCCACGGGTTCGTGGAAGCCCCCTGAGCCTGAGTCCGAGCCTGAGTCTGAGTCTGAGTCTGAGTCGGAGCCGGGCTCAGGGCCGGCTGACGGCCATCTCCACTTCCTTGGCCGAAGGGTCGGTCGCGAAGGGCACGAGCAGCCCGGTCGGCGCGAACCCGGCCTTGCGATAGGCCGCTTGCGCGCGGGGGTTCCGCTCGTGCACATAGAGCCGTACACGCTCCAGGGGCGGCCCGTCGAGTGACCAGGCCCAGTCCAGTGCGGCGGCCATCAGCCGCCCCAGGAGGCCGGCACCGCGCTGATCGGCACGCACGAAGACGCCGACGACGTGCCCCTGCCGCTGCTGGATGACGGTCTCCATGAAGTCGATGCTGCCGGCTTCCTCGACGAGGAGGGTCACGGTGCCCGACCAACTTCCGTCGGGCGCCTCGGCGATGAACTGCCGCGCCGCGCCGGGGCGTCCGGCGGCACGCTGCATCCAGAAGGAATCGGGCTCCTTCAGGGAACGCTCGTAGGTGTCGAGGAAGGCGATGGGAGCCGCCGGGTCCCGCAGGGCGAGCAGGCGCAGCTCCTTCACCTTCTCCCATTCCTCGGCGCGCACGGCGCGGATCACGTGGTCCATGGTGGCGATGCTCCCCGCGGGACCGGCAGCCCCGCAAGTCAAAAACCACGGCGGGAAATGCGAAAAGGCCCGCACCAGATGGTGCGGGCCTCCCCGGTCCTGCAACGTATTGTTCGGCGGCGTCCTACTCTCCCACAGGGTCCCCCCTG
>NZ_JOFZ01000010.1 GCF_000721265.1 Streptomyces sp. NRRL F-5126
CGAGAGCGGAACAGGAGAGAGGAATAATCCCTCCCGTCCACAGCATCCTCGCTGTGTTACTACAAAGGAACCCAAATCCACCGGACATCACATCCGGCAAACCGGGGTATCAACATATCTGGCGTTGACTTTTAGCACGCTGTTGAGTTCTCAAGGAACGGACGCTTCCTTCGGAAACCCTTCCAGGATCCCTCCGGGCGCTTTCCCTTCGGTGTGTCCAAACTCTATCAGGGTTTTTCACCCTCCCCGACCACCGTTCTGCGCACATGCAGAAGCAGTACCCGGTTCCGGGCGAGTTCATCTTGACAGGAGTTCCGCCGACGCCGACCCGTCGGGCCGCGTCAAGCAGGGGTATGACCCTACAGCCCCTTTACCTCTGCCCGCAAATCGGTTACGCGCCCTCCGCACGCTCCTCTCGTGCGGAGGCGCCGCTGGCCATGACTTACGCTCTGTTCAGCACCCCGTCCCGCTCACTCACAGTGACGACGGATCCGAGAACACTCCGCCCACTGGGAGGTCCCATGACCCTCGTGTCAGCTCCGCTGTCCGGCCGCGCCATCGGTCTCGCCGCCGTACCCGACCCCGTGTTCGCCGGGGCCATGGTCGGGCCAGGCACCGCCATCGACCCCGTGCGTGAGCCGACCGAGGCCGTCTCCCCCGTCGACGGCATCGTCGTCTCCCTGCACCCGCACGCGTTCGTCGTCGTGGACGGTGACGGCCATGGTGTGCTCACCCATCTCGGGATCGACACCGTCCAGCTCAACGGCGCCGGTTTCGAGCTGCTGGTCAACAAGGGCGACGCCGTCACGCGCGGTCAGGGTGTCGTGCGGTGGGACCCCGCGGGCGTCGAGACGGCCGGCAAGTCCCCGATCTGCCCCGTCGTCGCACTTGAGGCCACCGCCGACTCGCTCGCCTCCCTGCGCGAGAGCGGCGACGTCGCGACCGGTGAGACGCTGTTCGACTGGCAGTGAGCCGGAGTTCGGCAGCGGGCCGAAGCTCGATCGGCGGTTGAGGCCGGAAGCCGGGCACCCGGCTTCCGGGCTGCCGCACACCAACCGCGGTGCAGGGGGCCACCGCACGTAACACGGAGACGGTGAAATTGGAGACAACGCTGCGAGGCGTCGGTGTCAGCCACGGTGTGGCGATCGGCGAGGTACGGCACATGGGGACGGCCGTCCTGGAGCCGCCCGCCAAGCAGATCCCCGCGGGGGAGGCCGAGCGCGAGCAGGGTCGGGCCCGGCAGGCTGTCGAGGCGGTCGCCGCCGACCTGATCGCCAGAGGCAATCTCGCCGGCGGCGAGGCCCAGGCGGTCCTTGAGGCGCAGGCCATGATGGCGCAGGATCCCGAGCTGATCGCGGACGTGGAGCGGCGGATCGCCGTGGGCAGCACCGCCGAGCGCGGTGTGTACGACGCGTTCGCCTCGTACCGCGCACTGCTCGCGGGCGCCGGTGACTACCTGGCGGGGCGGGTGGCCGACCTCGACGACGTGCGCAACCGCATCGTCGCCAGGCTGCTCGGCGTGCCGATGCCCGGGGTTCCCGACAGTGACGCGCCGTATGTGCTGATCGCGCGGGACCTCGCCCCCGCGGACACGGCGCTGCTCGACCCGTCGCTGGTGCTCGCCTTCGTGACCGAGGAAGGCGGACCGACGAGTCACAGCGCGATCCTGGCGCGAGCTCTCGGGGTGCCCGCCGTGGTTGCGCTGCCGGGTGCGACGGAGCTGGCGGAGGGCGCGGCGGTCGCCGTGGACGGTTCCACCGGCGAGGTGTTCGTCGAGCCCGGCAGCGAGCGGCGTGCGCAGCTCGAGCAGATCGCCGCGGAGCGGCGGGCCGCGCTGGGCGCGGCGACCGGCCCGGGTGCGACGTCGGACGGGCACAAGGTGCCGCTGCTGGCCAACATCGGTGGGCCGGGGGATGTCGCGGCCGCGGTGGACGCCGGGGCGGAGGGCGTGGGGCTGTTCCGTACGGAGTTCCTGTTCCTCGACGGCGGTGGGCAGGCGCCGTCGGAGGAGAAGCAGATCGCGGCCTACCGCCCGGTTCTCGAGGCGTTTCCCGAGGGCCGGGTCGTGGTGCGGGTGCTCGACGCGGGGGCGGACAAGCCCTTGGCGTTCCTGACCCCGGCCGACGAGCCGAACCCTGCGCTCGGCGTGCGGGGGCTGCGGAGCCTGCTCGACCATCCGGACGTGCTGCGGACGCAGTTGGCCGCGCTGTCGAAGGCCGCCGAGGGGCTCCCGGTGTACTTGGAGGTCATGGCGCCCATGGTGGCGGACCGCACGGACGCGAAGGCGTTCGCGGACGCCTGCCGCGAGGCGGGGCTGCGGGCGAAGTTCGGCGCGATGGTGGAGATTCCCTCCGCCGCACTGCGTGCCCGCTCCATCCTGCAGGAGGTCGAGTTCCTCTCCCTGGGCACGAACGACCTGGCGCAGTACACGTTCGCCGCCGACCGGCAGGTCGGCGCGGTATCGCGGTTGCAGGACCCGTGGCATCCCGCCCTGCTCGACCTGGTGTCGCTTGCGGCGGACGGTGCGGAGGCGGAGGGCAAGAGCTGCGGGGTGTGCGGTGAGGCGGCCTCCGATCCGCTGCTCGCGTGCGTGCTGACGGGTCTCGGGGTGACGTCCCTGTCGATGGGCGCGGCGTCGATTCCGTACGTGCGGGCGGCGCTGGCGAAGCACACCCTGGCGCAGTGCGAGCGCGCGGCGGCGGCCGCGCGGGCCACGGACTCCGCGCAGGAGGCCAGGCAGGCGGCGCAGGCGGTGCTCTCCGGAGAGTCGCACGCGTAGCGGACGCGCGTGACCGCCGTCAGGGCGGTGCGGGGTGGGCCGCCGGCCGGGGTTTCCCGTCGGCGGCCCCGTTCATGTTTCCGCCTGCGCGGTCAGTGGTGGAGTCCGGGCTCTTCCGGGCCGAGGTCGAAGCCGGCCCGGTAGTCCACGTCCGGTTCCGGGCCGATGGGTTCGCCCGTCTCCGCGTCCGTGCAGTACGCGTTGAACACCTCGGCGGCCGTCAGGGGCGCGAGGTGCCCTTCGGCGAGGTGCCAGCCGTGGAGGCGGTCGGGGGCGCCGTGGGCGGTGGTGCGCATGACGACGCCTCCTCGCGTGCCGAGGGCGATGCCCGTGGCCAGGACGCAGACGAACTCGGCGCTCTGCACGGTGTCCAGGACGGTGGGACCGTCCGTCTGCTCGGCCTGGAGGACCGCGGTCAGTTGTTCCTCGGCGGCGGGGATGCTGCACACCATCTGGTGCGTGCCGGGTCCCGCGCCTTCCAGGAGCCGCCACAGGAGGCGGTGGGCCTGGTCGAAGGCGGCCTGCCCGATGTCCTCGCCGCAGTCGGCGCAGGAGCCGAGGTCGGCGAGTACCGCCGTCGCGTACGCGTGGGTCGCCTTGCGGACGGCGGTCTCGGCGAGCGTGTGCAGCAGGCTCTCGAACGGCGCGCCCGTGTAGGGCACGACGGCGCCGCCGGTGGCAGCGATGTGCGCCGTGTAGCGGGCCCTGACCGCGGGAGAGTCGGGGTCGAGGCCGGCGTCGGCGCAGTACCAGGCGTATTCCTCGGGGTCGAACAGGGCGGCGCCGACGTGCAGTGACTCGCGGGCGAGGCCGCGCAGCAGGGCGTCGGCCTGCCGCCGGTAGGCGGAATGGTCGTCGAAGGGGAAGCTGCGGTAGCGGCACATCGCCGCGAAGTCCTGCTCGTCGGCCAGGAGGCCGACCGTGCTGGGTACTTCGCGGCGCAGCGCCCTGCGCAGCGTCCTGGCCGTGGGCCGTCCGCCGCTGTCGTCGGTGTGTGCTGTCATGGCTCCCCCTGAGGTCACGCGCTGTCCGGGTGGTGCGCTGTGGTCTCACTCACCGTAACGAGGGGGTCTGACAGTGGCCCGCTCGTTCAGTGGCGGTCGCGGGCGAAGCGCTCGTAGAACCGCAGGACGTCGATGTCGTCGACGGAGCCCGGGTTGACGGCCTTGTCGAGTCGGGAGCCCTGGAGCAGGCGTTTGACGGGGACTTCGATGCGCTTGCCCGTCAGGGTGTGCGGGACGCCGGGTGCCTCGATGATCTCGTCGGGTACGTGGCGGGGCGAGAGGTCGGCCCTGATGGCCTGTTTGATGCGCAGGCGGAGGTCGTCGTCGAGGCTCGCGCCCTCGGCGAGGTGCACGAAGAGCGGCATCCAGTATCCGCCGTCGGGTTGTTCGATGCCGACGACGAGGGACTCGCGGATCTCGGGGAGTCGCTCGACGGCCTCGTAGATGTCGGCGGAGCCCATGCGCACGCCCTGCCGGTTCAGGGTGGAGTCGGAGCGTCCGTGGATGATGACCGTGCCGCGGTCGGTGAGGGTGATCCAGTCGCCGTGCCGCCAGACGCCCGGGTAGGTCTCGAAGTAGCTCTCGCGGTAGCGGCTGCCGTCCGGGTCGTTCCAGAACCGGACCGGCATCGACGGCATGGGGCCCGCGACGACGAGCTCGCCGACCTCGCCGATGACGGGCTTGCCCTGGGCGTCCCACGCCTGAAGATCGGTGCCGAGGCCCGCGGCCTGGAGTTCGCCGATGTGGACGGGGAGGGTGGGCACGGCGCTCGCGAAGCAGCTGCAGACGTCGGTGCCGCCGCTGACGGAGGCGATCCACAGGTCGTGGCCGACCTCGTCGTGGAGCCAGCGGAATCCGTCGGGCGGCAGTGGGGATCCGGTGGTGGCGACGCATTTGAGGCGGGAGAGGTCGTGGTCGCGGCCCGGGTGGACGTCGGCCTTGCGGCAGGCCATCACGTACGCGGCGGAGGTGCCGAAGAGGGTGGTGCCGGTGCGTTCGGCCACGTCCCACTGCGCGTCGGTGCCGGGGTGGGCGGGGCTGCCGTCGTAGAGCACGACCGTGGTGCCGACGAGGAGTCCGGAGACGAGGAAGTTCCACATCATCCAGCCGGTGGACGTGTACCAGAAGAACCGGTCCTCGGGCCCGAGGTCGCAGTGCAGGCCGAGTTGCTTGACGTGTTCGAGGAGGATGCCGCCCTGGGACTGGACGATGGCCTTCGGCAGTCCCGTGGTGCCCGAGGAGTAGAGGACCCACAGCGGGTGGTCGAAGGGGACGTGCGTGAATGCGGGTTCGGTGGTGCCGCCGACGAGCGCGTCCCAGTCGAGTGCCCCCTCGGGGGGCTCGGTGCCGAGGAGCGGTACGTGGACGACGGCGCGCAGCGTGGGCAGTTCCCGGCGCAGTTCGGCGACGACGCCGGTGCGGTCGTGGGTCTTGCCGCCGTAGCGGTAGCCGTCGACGGCGAACAGGACGACGGGTTCGACCTGCTGGAAGCGGTCGAGGACGCTGCGCGCGCCGAAGTCGGGGGCGCAGGACGTCCACACGGCGCCGACGGCGGCGGTGGCGAGGAGCGCGACGACGGCCTGCGGCACGTTGGGGAGGTAGCCGCTGACGCGGTCACCGGGGCGCACGCCGAGTTCACGCAGGTGGGCCGCGAGCCCGCCGACCTGGTGGCGGAGTTCCCGCCAGCTGGTGGTGGTCTGCTGCTGGGTCTCGTCGACGTGGAGGAGCGCGGGCAGTTCGGCCCTGTCCGGGTCCTCGCCGGCGCGCAGGGCGTGTTCCGCGTAGTTGAGGGTGGCGCCGGTGAACCACTGGGCGCCGGGCATCGTGCGGTCGCCGATGACCTGCTCGTACGGGGTGGCGAAGCGGATGCCGAACCATTCGGCGACGGCGGCCCAGAACGTGTCGAGTGCGTCGACGGACCAGCGGTGCAGCGCCGGGTAGCCGCCGTCGGCCGGCGCGCCGTGGTGTTCGGCCGCCCATGCCTGGAACCGTGTCACCTGCGCGGCGGCGACGCTCTCCGGCGTGGGCCGCCAGAGAGGGGCAGGGGTGGGTTCTGTGATCATGGTACGGCTCCCGGCCTGGGCTCGACGCTGGTGTGCGACGCGCGTGCCCGTGCGGGGTACGCGCGGGACACGGCTGACAGGGACGATGCCACGTGATCGTCTCTCGCACCAGGCTGCGCTGCCCGCCGCCCGCCGCTCGCCGCGCCGCTTGGACGTGGTCGCACGGGCGCTAGGGCCGGCCCGTGCGGGCTCCCTCCGTGCGGGGTCCGTCCGTACGTGGTCCGTCCGTAGGTGGTCCGGGCGGCGGCGCGCCGGTCAGATGTTCAGCACGCGCCGCGCGTTCAGGTGGGCGATCCCGCTCTTCACCTCGGGCGGGAGCGCGGCCTCCTCGATGGAGGCCACCGCGTCGGCGGTGTCTTCGTACGGGTAGTCGACGGCGAACATGACCGAGTCGGCGCCGACGGTGAGGACGGCGGCCCGCACGGCCTCCGGGGCGAGTATCCCGCTCGTGGTGATCAGGATGTTGGATCCGATGTACTGCGACGGCATGCGTTCGAGCGGTTCGTCGACCTCGAGCGTGCGGTAGCGGGAGTCGAGGCGGGAGCGCTGGAACGGCAGGAACTCGCCGAGGTGCCCGAGGATCAGCGTGGCGCCGGGGTGCCGGTCGAAGACTCCGGCGTACACCAGCCGCAGGGCGTGGCCGCCGGTCTCGGCCTGCCAGCTCCAGCTCGCCCCGTACATCTCGGGCCGCCCGCGCATCACGTGCCAGTCGTCCGCCGGCAGCGAGCCGGGGTGCAGGTACAGCGGCACGCGCAGTTCTTCCAGTGCGCTCCACAGCTCGTCGTAGGCGGGATCGTCCAGGTACCGGCCCTGCGTGTGGTCGTTGACCAGTGCGCCGCTGAAGCCCAGGTGGCGGATGCAGCGTTCCAGTTCGGCCACCGCGGCCGCGGGGTCCTGCAGCGGCAGGGCGGCGAACCCGCGGAAGCGGGAGGGGTGGCGGGCGATGGTGCCGGCGAGATGGTCGTTGGCGAATCGGGCGTTGCGCACCGCCGCGCGGGTGTCCGCGTCGGCCTGGATGCCGGGGACGCTCAGCGAGAGGACCTGGATGTCGATGCCGTGGGCGTCCATGTCGGGCAGGCGGTACTGCTCGAAGTCGTCCAGGCGCCGCATGCAGTGCTCGGCGTACTGGTCGCTGGTGCGGATCCTCATCGGGGCCGCGCCTTGGCGTGCGGCCAGTTCCGGGATGGTGAAGGCCTCCTCCAGCGCGATGTAGGCCATGGCAGGGCTCCTCGGTCGTCTGCGGTGACGGTGTGCGGGCGTGGGGTGTGGCTCGGGACTCAGCCGAGCGGTACGACGATCGCGCCGGCATGGTCGCCCGTCCGCGCCTCGTCGAGCATGAGCGCGGCCACGGAGGCGCGGGACATCCTGGGCGGCAGGAGCGGGCGCCGCAGTTCGGCGAGCGGCACCGTGCGGCGATCGGGGCTGAGGGGGCCGTTGGTCAGATCCGGCGCATGGAACACGCTGGCGCCGGCATCCAGGGCGATCCGGTCCGCCTCGGCCTTCTCGGCCAGTTCGGCGCCGACGGCCATCCGCATCACGGCCTGGTAGATCCGGCCGCCCGCGCCGGTCGACTCGCCCGAGCCCAGCGCGCCGAGCCATACCGTGCGCACGCGTGCCGCGGCGAGCAGCCCGGCGCCCGCAACCAGCGCTCCCGGACCTTCGCCCTTGGCCAGGCCGATGGCCGATATGGCCACGTCGACGTCGTCCAGGGCCGGGAAGGTGCGCGGGGAGCATACGTCCGCCCGCCGGACGTCGATCGCGCCGGGGCCCGACGCGGTGAACCCGTCCGGGTCGCGCACGAGCGCCACGATGTCGTGGCCCCGCTCGATGGCCTGGTCCACGAGCAGGCCGCCGACCCTGCCCGACGCGCCAAGTACTGCGATTCGCATGGTGATCCGACTCCTGACTGAACAACTGTTGGTTACATGAGTAAACAAGTGTTGGTCAGCGGCTGTCAAGCGGCGGAGACGGTAAAGTGAACAGCCGTAGCCGAACGGTGCAGCCGGTGCACGAGGCCGGAAGGGAGCAAGGGTGGCGTCTCGGGAGCAGCCCGCCCGCCGCCGGCGCAATCCGCGAGGACAGGGGCAGGTACTCAGGACCCAGCTCGTGGATGCCGCGGCGAAGCTGCTGGCCACGCTCGACCAACCGGAGACGCTGACGCTGCGGCA
The DNA here is from genome assembly GCF_000721265.1 of Streptomyces sp. NRRL F-5126. GTDB lineage: Bacteria > Actinomycetota > Actinomycetes > Streptomycetales > Streptomycetaceae > Streptomyces. The sequence continues at coordinate 8,015 of NZ_JOFZ01000010.1, forward strand.
GGTCGCCCGCGAGGTCGGGGTGGCGCCGGCCAGTATCTACAGCCATTTCCCCGACCTGGGCGCGCTGGTCCAGCACGTGCTGCGGCTGCGCTACGACGAACTGGCCCGTTCGATGAGCGAGGCGGCACGATCCGCCCCCGACCCGCTGTCCGACCTCGTAGCCAGGTGCGCGGCCTACGTGCGCTGGGGCGTGGGGCAGCCCGGGCACTACCGCACGCTCTTCGGCGGCCGGATGCCCGCCGATCTCGTTCCCGTGTCGGCCCACGGCGCCGGGGCCGACCTGCTGGGATCCGTCGTCGACTCGCTCGCGGCCGTCACCGATCCGGACGGGACGCGGTCCACGGCCGGGCAGCGCCGGCAGGCGGCGCTCCTGCTGTGGAGCGCGATGCACGGCCTGATCCTGCTCTACAACGACCACGGCGCCATGGACTGGCCCCCGCTCGACGACCTGCTCGCGGCTCTGATCGGCCTGCACGCCGCCCGGCCAGCGGCCGAGGTCGCGGCCCGCCTGCCGTCCGACGACGGGCCGGGCGCGGACGGCGCGAGCGCCACGGACGACGCGGGTCAGTAGCCCTCGTGGCGGTACGCGCCGGCGAACCAGTTCCGCGCTGCCGTCGTGTGCAGCGGGAACGCGAGCTCCTGCGGGCCGCGCAGCAGGTACCTGCCGTCCGTCTCCGCCGTGGGCCGGTCGGGCGGCAGGAGGTCGGCGCGGCGCGCGGGCAGCAGGCCGAACAGCAGCAGGTGGCCATCGGGCGAGCTGAGCGCGTCGGCGAGCCGCACGTCCTCGCGTACGGCCTCGATGCCCGTCTCCTCCCGCAGCTCGCGCACGACGGCCTCCCGCCAGTCCTCGCTCGCCTCGACGAAGCCGCCGGGCAGGGCGGTGCCGCCGCGCTGCGGCTCGATGGTGCGGCGGATCGTGACGAGCGCCGTGCCCTGCTCGTCGGTCACGGGCAGCAGGGCGACGGCGACCGGCAGCGGGTTGCGGTAGGCGGTGTCGCCGCAGTCGGCGCACGTGCGGGGCCACCCCGTGCCGACCGGGTAGCGGCCGCCGCAGCTCGCGCAGTGCGAGTCCGGCACGGGGGTCTTCGTGAATCCGTCAGGTCGCGGCATGCTCCGGTGCCCCGGTCGCCACCGTCATGGCGTGTTCCACGACCGTCACCAGGACCTCCTTCACCGATTTTCTGTTCCGCGCGTCGCACTCGACCAGCGGGACACTCGGATCGAGGTCCAGTGCCTCGCGCACGCTGCCCTCGGGGTAGCGGTCGGCGCCGTCGAATCGGTTCACGGCGACGGCGAACGGGATGCCGCGGCGCTCGAAGAAGTCCACGGCGGCGAACGAGTCGGCGAGCCTGCGGGTGTCGGCGAGGACGACCGCGCCGAGCGCGCCCTGTGCCAGTTCGTCCCACAGGAACCAGAAGCGGTCCTGTCCAGGCGTGCCGAACAGGTACAGCGCGAGGCCCTCGCGAAGCGTGATGCGCCCGAAGTCCATGGCGACCGTGGTGGTGGTCTTGCGCTCGACGCCGCTCACGTCGTCGACCGGGCGGCTGGCCTCGGTGAGCGCCTCCTCCGTGCGCAGCGGCTTGATCTCGCTCACGGCCCCGACGAACGTCGTCTTGCCCACCCCGAAGCCGCCCGCGACGAGGATCTTCAGGGTGATCGGGTCGGCGGGCCCCGATGCGGGTCCCCGGGCGGCCCCGCTCGCGCGTGCGGCGGCGGTGCCCGGGCCCCGGCGGTCGGAGGGGCCGGACGAGCTAGAGCGCCCGAAGGCCATTGATCACCTCTCGGAGGATGTTCACGTCCGGCAGCTCGGCCGGCGGAACGGGGCGGGTTACGTGGACGAGTTCGTCGTCGAGGAGGTCGCCGACGAGTACGCGGATCACCCCGACGGGCAGGTCGAGGCCCGAGGCGAGTTCGGCGATCGACTGCGGTGTCCGTACGCAGCGCTCGACGATCTCCACGTGCTCGGGCGACAGCTTCCTGTCGAGGCCGGGCCTCTCAGCGGCCGGCTCGGGGATGACAAGGGCGATCAGGTCGAGCCGGTGCCTGGCGCCCGTTCCGGTGCGGCCGCGCGTCATCGCGTACGGCCGCACCACGGGCCCGGCCTCACCGTCGAACCACGCCTGAGGGCCTTGACCTGTGTCCTTCATGTGCCGGGTGCTCAGCCTGACAGGCCACCGCGTCGCGGCGCGGTCGCGAGGTGGCTGCCCACCCGCTTCACCATGAGCGTCATCTCGTAGGCGACCTGGCCGACGTCGGTGTCGGCGTCGGCGAGCACGGCGAGGCAGCTGCCGTCTCCAGCGGCGGTGACGAACAGGAACGCGCCGTCCAGTTCGACGACGGTCTGCCGGACCTGGCCGACGTCGAAGTGCCTGCCGACGCCCTTGGCGAGGCTGTGGAAACCGGAGGCGACCGCCGCGAGGTGCTCGCCGTCCTCCCTGCTGAGGTCCCTGGACGCGCCGGTGGGGAGCCCGTCGCCCGAGAGAACGAGCGCCTTGCGGATGCTGGCGACCCGCCCGACCAGCTCGTCGAGGAGCCAGTCGAGCTCGCGGCCGCCGTCCGCCTGCGTCGCGCCTCGTGGTGTGTGCGGTGCGGTCATCGACCGTCCCCCTCCGATGTCGTTCCTGGTGTGCCACCGGGGGCGGCGCCGGGGTTTCCGGCGGAGTCCTCGGCTTCGTTCTGAAGGCGGCCGCGCTGCCAGCCGCGCTGGAGGGAGGCCATCCGGGTGCGTACGTCACGCGCCTCGCGCTCGGCGTCCTCGGGCGACGAGACCGGCGCGGGCGCCGGCGCCGAGGCGCGCTCGGCGGCGGCCTCACGCAGCTGCGGGGCGAGGTTCGCCTGCCGCACGCGCCGGGGCAGTCCGCCCGCGGCCGGACCCGAGGGGCCGGCCCCGTACGCGGGCTCCGCGCCGGCTCCGCGCCCTGCGGCCGCTGCGGGCCCCGTGGCCGGCGGTTCGGGGTGCGTCCTGCCCTGCTGCCGGTCGTCCAGGCGCCTGCCGCGGTCGGCGACGAGCGTGGGCGAGGTCCTGCGGCGCGGCAGCTCCGGCGGTGTGCCGTCGCCCTCGCCCGCCACCGGCTCGCCCGCCTGCTGGTGCTGGTCCTCGGCGGCCCAGGCGGCCGCCCTCGCGCGTGCGGCGGTGTCGCGGGCGGCCGCACGGTCGCCGGGCGCCGGCGCCTCCGGGAGCGCCGCAGGGGCGAGCCTGATGCCGTGTTCGGCCCGCGGTCCCGGGACCGTACCGGAGGCCTGCCGCCGCTTGCGGTCGAGCCGGAGGCCGGTCTCGGTGTCGGGCGCCTCGGTCAGCAGGGCCGCAGGCAGCAGGATGATGGCGGTGGTGCCGCCGTAGGGGGACGGTTCGAGTGAGACCCGGACGTTCTGCCGCTGGGCGAGCCTGCTGACGACGAACAGGCCGAGCCGGTCCGTGTCGGACAGCTCGAACTCGGGGGTCTCCGCGAGGCGCAGGTTCGCTTCGAGCAGCGCGTCGGACGGCATGCCGAGGCCGCGGTCGTGGATCTCCAGCGTGAAACCGCCCGCGGTGCGCTCGCCGTTGACCTGCACGGCGGTCTGCGGCGGCGAGAACACCGTGGCGTTCTCCAGCAGTTCGGCGAGCAGGTGGGTGAGGTCGGCGACGGCCGGGCCGCCCACGCCGATCCTGGGGAGCCTGCGCACCTCTACGCGCTCGTAGTCCTCGACCTCGGCCACGGCCGCCCGTACGACGTCCATCAGCTGCACGGGCTTGCGCCACTGCCGTGACGGCACGGCACCGGAGAGGATGACGAGGCCCTCGGCGTGCCGGCGCATGCGGGTGGTGAGGTGGTCGAGGCGGAACAGGTCGGCGAGTTCGTCGGTGTCCTCGGTGCGGCGCTCCATGGCGTCGAGGAGGCCGAGCTGGCGGTGGAGCAGTACCTGGTTGCGGCGGGCGAGGTTGACGAACACCTCGGCCACGCCGCGCCTGAGGTCGGCCTGCTTGACGGCGGCCTCCACGGCGGCCCGCTGGAGGGTGTTCAGCGCCTGCCCGACCTGGCCGATCTCGTGGTCCTCGTAGGCGAGCCTTGGCGCCTCGGTCTCGACGTCGACCTGCTCGCCCGAGGCGAGGCGGCGCATGACGGCCGGGAGGCGGACGCCCGCCGACTCGTTGGCCTCCTTGCGCAGTTCGGACAGGTCGTGGACGAGGGCGCGGCCGACGCGTACGGAGACGATCACGGAAGCGATGAGCGCGATGAGCCCGACGCCGGCGGCCGCGAGGAAGCGGAGGTAGACGTCGTGGCGCGCGGCGGTCACGTGGCGCTGGAAGAGCGAGTCGGCCCTGGCGCTCTCCTTCTGGGTGCCGGCCATGACGGGACGGGCGAGGTCGCGCCACTTCTGCGCCGACATCGTCCGGTCGTTGACCATGGCGCCGGTGGTGGCGATGTCGTTCTCGTGCATCGCCAGCATGTCGTTGGCGGCGCCCGAGTTGTACGCGCCGAGTACGGCGGACTCCGAGGACGGCAGGTCCGCGAGGCTGGTCTTGTAGAGCAGCTGGCGGTCGGAGACGAGGCCGGAGACCGTGCGGCGTTCGGCGGGGCTCAGTTCGCCTGCCACGAGGGCGGAGGTGACCAGGGCGTTCTCGCGGGAGAACATCTCCTGCGCCTGGAAGATGCCGACGAGGGCGCGGCCCTGGTTGTCGCCGTCGACGTCCTCCTTGCCGTAGACCGTGGAGAGGAAGAGGTACGCGGGGTCGACGACCGTGGCGTACGCGTCGAGCGCCTTGCCCCGCGAGAGGCCGTTCTTGTCGACGGACGCGCGGACCGCTGCCAGCCTTCGGGCCTGGGTGGTGAAGTCGTCGAGGTGCTTCCTCGCAGTCGCGTCGAGGTCGTCCCGCAGCGCCGGAGAGGCACCGGCCCGCACGCCGGCGACGGCGCGGTCGGTGGCGGCGCGGTCGGAGCGCAACTGCCGTGCCGTGTCCGAGTCGCCGGGCGCCGCGAGGAGTACGAGCGTGTCGAGCCGCTCCTGCTGGACGGCGGCGACGGTGCGCTGCACCGGCCGGCCGACGTCGGCGGCCGCGGCCTTGAGGTGGCGCAGGCGCAGGGCCTCGCTGCCGGTGAGCACGCCCGTGAGCGCCGACAGGGCGGTGACGGATATGAGCGGCACGAGCAACAGCGCCACGATCTTCCGGCGGATCGACTTCCCGCGAAAGCGCATGGCCTCCCCCAGATTCCCGGCAACAAACGGCGTGAGCCTACTACTGTCACACCGGCAACTCGAAGACGTGTCAGGAGCCTGACGGGCCGACCGGCGAGGGATTGCCGCCGGTTTTCCCCTTATGCCGTCCGGGTTCGGGCGGCACCGATGTGCCGCCCTCAACGAACCGGCAGGTCAGACGGTTTTGCCAGTTCAAACACACCACGCAAAACCTTCACTCGGCGCGGGCCGCGAACCGGGGGTGCCGCGGGGCTGTGGCACCGCCTGATTGCCGCGTAAATGTCTGGGAAAACAATGGTGTTACGGGAATCGCGTTCGCCCGCGGATCGTTTTCGTATCAGGCGGAGTGATCCGGCCATTGCCGGGCACTCGGCGTGCGGTCGGGTCGGGGTGGGGAGTGACGGTCCATGGACACGGACGAGCGGCGTGGCGGTGCGCCGGCAAGGGCGTTCACGGGCGTGGCGCGCGACCTGTGGGTCGAGGAGCCCGCGGTGCGCTACCGGATGGCCGATCCCGTCAGGACGGCGGCCGTGCGCGCGGTGATCGTGGCGGCCGTGACGCTGATCGAGGCCATGGTCGCGTTCCTCGCCACGCTGGCGGACTCGTGGCTCGCGTTCCCCATGGTGATCGCCGGTGTGGCGTCCACCGTGGCGGCGACGTGGGCCGTGCTCGACGTGTGGGTGACGCGCCAGATGTGGAACCAGCGCCACGGCGTGGTGTCCGTGCCGAGCAGTACGGCGCGCCGGCTTCGCAAGGAGCGCAGGGCCGCGCGGCGCGCGGCCCGTGAGGCGCAGCGTGCGGAGGCCCGGATAGCCAGGCGCGCGCGGCGCCGCCGCCCCGGGCCGCGGTCCGGCGGTGCGGGCGAGCGCCGTGGAGGCCACCGTCAGCACCACGCGCCCCGCTCGGCGGTGACGCGCTGACCGACGGGTCGCCGGTACCGTCAGTTCCCGTCGTCGTCCGGCGCCTGGTCGGCGGTGGGAGACTGCCCCACCGGAGCCACCCGCGGGGACGATTGCTGGGCGGGGATCTCGCGCGCCGTCTCCGGCGGGGCCGGGGCCTCCTGTGACGGCGTCCTGCGGAAGACGCGCGTCGCGGTGATCTCGCCGTGCACCTGCTCGCCCTCCGGCTCGTGTACGGGCAGACCGGGCCTCAGATGCTCCTCCACGCTGATGTACTTGAGCCCCGCCCGCAGGTCCGCGTCGTTGCGCAACCGGATGACCAGCGGGAACTCCGCGAGTGCCGTCGTGTCGAACAGCCCCGTCGTGTAGAGCAGCTGGACGCCCAGCGCGTCGGAGACGGCACGCTGCAGCTCCAGCAGGTACGTGGCGTTGGCGCGCCCGATGGGGTTGTCGAGGAACAGCGTGCCCGCGTGGCGGTGCTTGTCACGTCCACGGTCGTTGCTGCGCAGCGCGGCCATCGTGCAGTACAGGGCGATCGCGGCCGTCAGCAGCTGGCCTCCGGAGAAGACGTCCCCCATCTGGCCGACGGGGACGCGTTCCGCGCGGAGCACCGCGTCGGGCTTGAGGATCTCGACGGCGACGCCCTTCGGGGAGAGCGCGGCCCGCACGCCGCGCAGCAGCAGCGACATGCCGTCCCTGCGCAGGTCGGAGTTCTTGCGCAGCGCGGCGCGCGTGGCCTCGTCCACGACCTCGCCGAGCCGTTCCGTGAGGGTCGCGCGGTCCGGTTCCTCGAAGCGGATCCGCAGGAACTCCTGCCCCGACCACTCCCCGAGTCCCTCGGGGAGCCGGGAAAGACGCTGGGCGGAGCGCAGCGTCGTCAGGGCGGACTCCACGAGCCCGCGCAACCTGTCGACGATGGAGTCACGGTTGCGTTCGAGCTGGGCGAGCTCGTCGGTCAGGACGCGCAGGCGCGGCGCGAACGCCTCGGCCCAGCGCTCGGCGTGCTCGGGCAGCGCGGCCGCGGGCAGCTCGCGGATCTGCTGGCGCGCCGGCGTGCGGACCTGTTCGTAGCGTGTCGCGTTCGCGTGGCGTACGAGGACGTCGCTCGCCTCGCGGACCGCGGACTCGGCGACCGACAGGTCCTGTGCGCAGCCGCGCACCGACCTGCGGGCACCGGCGGCCTCGTGGCGCGCTTCGGCGAGGGTCCCGGCGTAGGGCTCGGGCCGCTGGGACGCCTCGTCGCCCGCCTCGCCGCCGGTGGTCGCGTGCTCGTCCTGTGCGGGCGCGCCGCGCAGTAGGTCGCGCAGGAGCGCGGCGGTCTCGTCGAAGCCGCCCGCCGCGTCCTCGGCGGCGCGGTGCGCGTGCAGCAGTTCGTCGTGCGCCGCGCGGGCCGCCTCCAGCGCGTCACCGCGCACGGCCAGTTCGCCGGTGGCGGTGCGCAGCAGGGCCTGGGCCCGGTCGGCGTCGGTGGGCACCTGCTCATCGGGCAGTTCGACGTGGGCGTCGCCGTCCTGCGGCGCGAGGCGCTCGGCCTCGCCTCGCAACCTGCCGAGCTGCTCGCTCGCGGCGGACGCGCGGGACTCCAGCATCTGCACCAGTGACTCCGCCCGGGCTGCGGCGGCCTGCCGGGAAGGGCCGTCCGCGCCGTCGGGTGATTCCAGTAGCTCGGACGCGCGCGTGCGTACCTTGTTGCTGAGCCGGTCGAGTTCGGCGAGGGCCGCGCTCTCGTCGCTCTCCGAGCGCGCCTGCTCCGCCCTCAGATCAGCGCCGACGCCGACCTTCTCGTACAGCTGGGACGCGGCACGGTAGGCCTCGCGGAGCGCGGGCAGGGCGGCGCGCGGCGCCTCGCCGTCCGGACGTTCGGGCTCGTTCTCGGGGGCGCCGGCGATCTCGGCGCGTTCGGCACGCAGGGTGCGCGCCGTGCGGCGGGCGTCGTCGGCGGCGCGCTGGGCTGCCCTGCGGTCCTCGTCCGCCGCGCGCGCGTGGTCGAGGCAGCCGGCCGCGCGGGCCTCGGCCTCGGCCGCGTCGTCGGCCAGTTCGCGGAGCGCGGCCTGCCAGGCGGGCCGCTCCCGCAGCCGGTGCGCGAGGCCGGACAGCGCGTCGGCGGCGCGCCGGGCGCGCTGGGCGGCCTCCTGGCGCTCCTCGCCGGCGCGCGCCGTGTCCGCGGCGGCCTGCTCGGCCTCCGCGCTCGCGGCGCGGGCCACGGCCAGTTCCTCCCCGGCACGCTCGGCGCTCTCGCGGGCCGTGCGGGCCGACGCGGCCAGCTCCGTCAGCGTCCCCGGTGGGCAGTCGGCACGCCAGGAGCCGATGCGGGCCGCGAGCGCGCGGTCCCCGGTGAGGCGTGCCGCGACCTCCGTGATCTCCTCGTCGCGCGCGGCTGCGCGGCCGCGCAGCGCCCGCCGCTCCTCGTCGGCCGCGTGCTCGTCGTGCATCGCCGGGTTGGGCGGGACGAGGAACACCCCGGCTGCGCCGTCCTCGCCACCGCGCGGCACGGGCGCGAGCAGCGCGGCCGCCGTGCCGACGGCGACGGTGGAGCGGGGCAGCAGGGCGGCGGCGGCGAGCACTTCGCGTGCGCGCGCGTGGGACGCGTGGTCCGTGATGACGACGCCGTCGACCAGTTCCGGGCGGGTGGCGAGGACGGCCGCGTGGTCGGCGGGGTCGACACTCTGCGCGAGGTAGCGCCAGCCGGGCAGCGCGGGGATGCCGTGCTCGCCGAGGTACTCGACGGTGGCGAGCACGTCGGGGCCGGGCGGCAGGAGCCCGCCGTCGCCGAGCGCGCCGAGGATGCGCGCGTCGTCGGCGGCCGCGGTGCGCAGGTCGAACAGGCGCCGCTCGGCGGAGACGATGGACTGGTCGAGCAGGTCGCGCAGTTCGTCGGCGTGGCCGTCGAACTCCTCGGCCGGCAGCGGCCCCAGGGTGGTGGACCCGCCGCCGTGACTGCCGGTGCGGGGTGCCGGGACGCCCGGGCCGCCGGACGCCGAGGGCAGGGAGAGCAGCTGGGTGAGGCGGTCGTCCGCCGCGATCGACTCCGCCGCGCGGCGCTCCGCCTCGTACGCGCGCTCCGCGGCCTGCGCCGCGTCCTTGGCGCGCGCGGCGGCCAGTTCGCTGCGGCTCTCGGCGCCTGCGGCCTCCCTGGCGCGCTCGGCGGCGGCGCGTGCCGCGGCGCGGGCGGTGTCGAGCGCCGCCGCGGCGGCCTTCTCGGCGTCGCTCGCCGCGAGCGCCGCGCGTGCGGGGTCGGCGCCTGGCGCCGCGTCGTCCAGCCAGCCCGCGCGTACGGCCTCCGCGGTCTCCTGCTCGACCTCGTCGAGGCGCCTGTGCAGGTGGTCGGACTCGCTGCGCGCGCGTTGCGCCGCGGTGGCCGCCGACGTGGCGTCGCGGTGTGCGGCGTCGGCGGCGTCCTGGAGGGCGGCGGAGCGCGCCTCCTCCTCGTTGGCGAGGCCTTCGGCGTCACCGGCGGCCGCGTGCAGGGCGCGTACGAGGTCGGCCGCGGCCGTGGCGCGCGCGGCGAGCGCGGGCGCCGCGTCGCGCTCGGCCTCGCGGATGGCGACGGCCACGCGCGCCGAGCGGTCGGCGGCGGCGCGGTGGCGCAGCACGGCCTCGGCGGCCTGCCAGGCGGAGTGCAGCGTCCGGGCGTCGGTCAGCTCGCGGCGCTGGGCGGCGGCGCGCTTCTCGGCGGCGGCCAGCGCGAGCGAGGCGTGCCGGTAGGCCAGTTCCGCGGCGATGAGCGCGCTGTGCGTGCGCGCGTCCTCCGCCGCGGTGACGGTGTGGGCGGCGTCCGTGACGCGGCTCGCCAGCTCGCCCGTGCGGGCACGTTCGCGGGCGGCGCGGGCGGCGAGGCGGCGCACCAGCGCGCGGGCGGCGCGTTCCGACGCCGTGTGGACCTCGCGCGCGTGTGTGCGGGCGTGGGCGGCCTCCACGATGCGGCCGAGCAGGTCGACCGAGCCGGCGGTGAAGTCGCGTTCCGCGGTGAGTTCGGCGCGGCGGCCCAGCTTGTTGCCGAAGCCGCCGACGAGGTCGGCGAGGCCGTCCGTGTCGCGCGTGTCGGTGACGGCCCGCAGCAGCAGGTCCGTGAAGTCGGAGTCCTTCTTGACGGCGAACAGGCCGGCGGCCTCTCCCTCGTCCGCGTTCATCTCGCGCTGGTAGCGGAACAGTTCGGGGTCGAGGCCCAGGTCGCCGAGGTGCTCGTTCCAGCGGTCGTGGATCTCCTCCCAGTACACCTCCAGGTGGGGGTAGGCCTTGCCCGCGTCGGTGAGGGCGTCGCGGAAGCCCTTCATGGTGCGGCGCCGCCCGCGCGCGCCCGAGGCGCCCTCGGCGGGCGGACGCACGGACTGCGCCTCGGCGACGGGCAGGGAGTCCAGGCTCAGGCCGGGGCCAGGCCTGAAGGAGTACCAGGCCTCGGCGAACTTGCGCGGGTCGCCGGAGACCTGGCGGCCGCGCCACTCGCTGGCCTTGCCGACGACGACCAGCTCGCCGGTGAGCGTGTGCTGCCACTCCAGGGCGACGTGCCCGCAGTCGTCGGCCAGCAGGAACTTGCGCAGCACGCCGGAGCTCGCGCCGCCGAGTGTGTTGCGGTGCCCGGGCAGCATCACGGAGAAGATCAGCTTCAGCAGGACGGACTTGCCGCCGCCGTTCTCCAGGAACAGCACGCCCGCGGGCGCGGGGCGCCGCGGCGGGCCGGCCGGCACGTCCTCGAAGAACTCTGCCTGCACGGGCGCGGGCGCCGGCACGGCGGCACCGACGCCGCGCAGGTCGAGCACGGTGTCGGCGTAGCGCGCTCCTGCGGGCCCGATGGAGTAGAGGCGGACCCTGGACAGCTCGTACATGGCGGCGGTCTCTCTTGAACTCGCGAACGATTGTGCGGAGGTGGGCGGTGGGCGGCGTCAGCCGGGTCAGCTGTGGAACGGCAGCCCCGCGCCCTCGACAGGACCGAGGTCGTCGGCATCGGCGCCGGGCGGCAGCAGCGTCGCCGAACCGTCCGTGACCGGCACGACGCCCAGCTCCGCGAGCTCGCCGAGGGCGGCGGACCCCGCCATGTCGCGGACCTGCAACTGGTAGCGCGCGGTGGTGCGGTAGGCGCCGCCCGCGTCGTCGCCCGTGCGGTGCAGGAACCCGGACTCGGTGAGGAAGGCGACGGCCTTGCCGACGATGCCCGTGGTGGAACCGGCGAGGCGGCGCGCGTCCTTGGTGGCGCCCGTGGCGCTGCGGCGGGCGTACACCCGCCACGCGGCCTCGAGACCGGGCGCGTCGCTCGCCGGGTCGGTGTTCTCGCCCGACTCCTCGGCCCGCTCCTCCAGGCGGCGGCACGCCTGGCGGACGAACGCGTCGACGCCGTTGACGGTGATGCGTCCGATGTACCCGTCGTCGGCGAGGTCCTCGGGGCGGGGGAACGCGAGCGCCGCGACGGCGAGATGGGCGAGGCCGTGCAGGAAGCGGTCGGCGGAGTCGCTTGCGGCGCGGCGCGCGTACTCGCCCATGCGGACGGCGAACACCGAGTCCTCGGCAGCCGTCACCGCCATGCCCGCGCGGACGGACACCTCGAGAACGACAAGACCGAGCCCGGTGGCGACGGCGTCGGCCACCCGGGCGAACGGGGGATCGTCGCGGTAGCGCCGCAGCAGCTCCGTGTACTCGGCGTCACGGGCGGGCAGCAGCCGCGGCTGGAGCCCGAAGGACACGAGCCGGGCCGCGTCCGCCGCGTCGGCGGGTGTGACGCCCGCGGGGGCGGCCGGTGCGGGCCGCTCTCCCCCGAGGTCGCCCCAGGCGTCGCTCGCCGCCGGGTGCTGGTCGCTCACGGACGTCTCTCCTCGGGTACGTGCGGACAACTGGCGACGGGCCGGCAGGGGCCGGTGACCGCAGGGTGCGCCCCGCAGGCCACCGGAAGGCGGTGCGCGGGTGCCGGGCGCTGCGGCCCCCGCGCCGTCACGCCGCCTCCGTGCGGGCCGTGGCCATGGCGGCCGCGTCGAGCAGCGCCGTGCCGACGATCAGGTCGGCGCCGCCGAACTCGGGGTCGTCAAGCGGTGTCCCGTCGTCCACGGCGAACAGCAGGCGCTCCTCACCCTGCCGGTACGCCGTTCCCACAGGCGGGCTGGCCGCGTGGACCGCGAGCAGCGCGATCAGGTACGGCAGGTCGGGGTCGCGGCGGCGCGCCTCGGCGAGCAGCCCGGAAAGGCGGCGGGGCGCGTCGTGTTCCAGCGTCAGCAGCTCCATGGCCTGGGCGAGCTGGTGCTCGCTGAACCTGCTGTCGTCCGGGGTGGCGACGAGATCGGGCTCGGGCATCTCAGCGCCCAGGTGCGCCCGTTCCACCGGCGGCGTCAGCAGGAGCTCCACCAGGTCGCCGACGCGGACGGCAGCCGGATTGCGCAGCCCCGTCCCCCGGGCGAAGTACGCGTCGGTGACGCGGGTCGCGTCGGCCACGGGCAGCGGCAGCAGGGGGGCGACGAGCTGGCCGTACAGGTCGAGCCCGGACCGGGCGGCGGGCGTGGCGAACGCCTGCCTGTCCTGTTCCGCGCGAAAGAGCGGGCCGGCCTCGAGCAGCCGCGACTGGAGCTGCGTGTGGCGGCGGATGCAGTCCTTGACGATGTCGACCAGTTCGGCGGCGCGCCGCTTGTGCTCCGCGGTCTTCGGGTCGGCGCCGGTCTCCGCCTCGTCGCGCGCCTTGCGGATGTTCGTCAGGATCGCGTTCTCGTGGCGGTAGCGGTCCGCGACGTGGTCGAGCGCCTCGTCGATCATGTCGGGTACGGCGTCGAGCCAGTCGACCGCGCGCACGTTGCGCCGGGTGGCCTCCAGGGTCCTGCGCAGCGTCTCCGCGTACTGCACCGTGCGGTACCTGGCCTGCTCGGCGGCGAGCTGCGCGTCGGCCAGGCGGCCGCGGCTGATCAGTACCTCGAGCTTGACCTCGGCGGCGATCTGCGCGCTCGTGACGTCCGTGTCGAGCGCGCCCACCAGCACGTTGACCGCCTCGTCGGTCGTACGCAGGTAAACGCTGCCGCCCTCGCCCGGCACCTCCTCGATGAGCTTGAAGTCGTAGTCCCTGCGGCGGTAGACGCCGTCGGTGCCGAACGTGCCGTAGACGGCACGGAATCCGCGGTCGACGCTGCCGACGTTGATCAGGTTCTCCAGCACCCAGCGTGCCACCCGCTCGTGTTCCGCGGCGGGCCGCCGCGGTGCCTGCGCCGCCACGCGCGGGAGGAGCCTCGCCACTATCTGCTCGTGGTCCGCGCCCGTGTCGAAGTCCATGTGCAGCGTGACCAGGTCGATCGCGGCGAGTGCCACCTCGGCCATCGCGTACACGCCGTACTCCCCCGCGAGGTTGGCCTTGCGCGCGTCCAGGTCGTGCAGCGGGGCCGTGCAGGCCAGGGCGCGCAGGCGGCGCGCGAGGCCCTCGTCGGCCGCCGGGCCCTGCGCGGGCCGCGGCCCGGCGCCGAGCCGGGGCGTAGCTGGGTGGGTCGGGGCGGGCGAAGTCACGGTGCACAGACTAGGTCCTGCCACTGACAGGGGCCGAAACGGCGCAGAACCGCCCACGTCGCGGCCGGGCCCGCGCGTCCCCCGCCGCGCCGGAACCACGCATCACCTGAAAAGATGCGGCCGTGACTCCGCTCCCCCGCCTGACGGCAGGGGGCCTCCAGCCAGAAGGTTGCGGTCCAGCCCGAACCGGTCCCTTTCGGGACGAGAAGGAGCCAGCACGACGCAGGGAAGCGATTCCCCCACCGGCCGAAGCCAGTGGTTCCCTCACTAGGAGACTGATGGAGTCGAGAAAGATCGATCTGAACGCCGACCTCGGGGAGGGTTTCGGCCGCTGGCACCTGACGGAGGACGAGGCGCTGCTCTCGGTCGTCACGAGCGCCAACGTGGCCTGCGGCTTCCACGCGGGCGACGCGGTGACGATGCGCTCGGTGTGCGCGTGGGCCGCGGAGCGCGGCGTGCGGATCGGCGCTCAGGTGTCGTACCGGGACCTGGCGGGGTTCGGCCGGCGGTCGATGGACGTCCCGGCGGACGAGCTCGCGGCGGAGGTCGCCTACCAGATCGGCGCGCTGCGGGTGTTCGCGGAGGCCGCGGGGTCGCGCGTCTCGTACGTGAAGCCGCACGGCGCGCTGTACAACCGGGCGGTGCACGACGACGGGCAGGCCGGGGCCGTCGTGTCGGGCGTCCTCCTGGCGGGCGGCGGGCTCCCCGTGCTCGGCCTGCCGGGTTCCCGGCTGCACGCGCGCGCGGCGGAGGCCGGACTCCCGGTGGTGGCGGAGGCGTTCGCGGACCGCGCGTACACGGCGCGGGGCACCCTGGTGCCGCGTACCGAGGAGGGCGCGGTCGTCAGTGACGGCGCGGCGGTGGTCGAGCGCGCCGTGACGATGGCAACGTCCGGTTCGGTGACGGCGGTGACGGGCGAACGGGTGGACGTACGCGCGCGTTCGCTGTGCCTGCACGGTGACACGCCGGGCGCCGTGGAACTGGCGCGGACGGTGCGCGGGGCGATGGAGTCCGCGGGGGTGCGTGTGGAGCCGTTCGCGTGAGGACGGTGGGCGTCGGGGACCACGCGCTGCTCGTGGAGCTCGCGGACGGCGAGGAGACGGCGGCGCTGCACGGCGAGTTGCTGCGGCGCCGCGCGGACGGGTCGCTGCCGCGGGTGGGCGAGATCGTGCCCGCGGAACGTACGGTGCTGCTCGACGGGGTCGCGGACCCCGCGCGGTTCGCGGCCGAACTGGCGACCTGGCGGCTGACGGCGGCCTCCACGGCGGACGCCGCGTCCGTGGACGTGCCGGTGCGCTACGACGGGCCCGACCTCGCCGACGTGGCCGCCATGTGGGGCGTCGGTCCCCGGGAGGCGGCGCGGATCCACGCGGCGACGTCGTTCCGCGTGGCGTTCTGCGGCTTCTCCCCCGGCTTCGGGTACCTGACAGGACTCGGCGAGCGGTACGCGGTGGCCCGCAGGGCGACGCCCCGGACGTCGGTACCCGCCGGGTCCGTGGCCGTGGCGGGCCCGTACACCGGCGTGTACCCGCGTCCTTCGCCGGGCGGCTGGCAGCTGATCGGGACGACGGACGCCGTCCTGTGGGACACGGAACGCGAGCCCGCCGCGCTGCTGGCGCCCGGCACGCGCGTGCGGTTCGTGGCGGTGGAGGCGTGAGCGGCGTGCATGGCGCGAGCGGCGTGAGCAGCGTGGCGCGGGACGGTTTCACGGTGGTGCGGGCGGGTGCGCTGACGACGGTGCAGGACCTGGGCAGGCCGGGCCACGCGCACCTGGGCGTGCCGCACGCGGGCGCGCTCGACGCGCCGGCGGCGCGGCTGGCGAACCGCCTCGTGGGCAACGCGGACGGCGCCGCGGTGCTGGAGACCACGCTGACGGGGTGTGCGCTCAGGCCGGGGCGCCAGGTGACGGTCGCGGTGACGGGCGCCCCGGGCCCCGTCCTCGTCGACGGCCGCCCGGCGGCGTGGGGCGCGCCGGTGCTGGTGCCCGCGGGCGGTGTGCTGGAGGTCGCGCCGGCGCGCTCGGGCGTGCGCGCGTACGTGGCGTTCGGCGGCGGCGTCGCGGTCGCCCCGGTGCTCGGCAGCCGCTCGACCGACCTGCTGTCCGGGTTGGGGCCCGCGCCGCTGCGCGACGGGGACGTGCTGCCGCTCGGCCGCCCGACGGGCCCCGGCGCGCCGCCGGACGCGCTGCCGTGGCCGGCGCCGCCGGCGGAGCTGGTGCTGCGCGTTCGGCTCGGGCCGCGTGCCGACTGGTTCACGGACGCGGGGCTGCGGACGCTGACGGCAGGCGCCTTCCGCGTCTCGTCCGCGAGCAACCGCATCGGGCTGCGTACGGAGGGCCCCTCGCTGGAGCGCGCGAGGAGCGGCGAGCTGGCGAGCGAGGGCATGGTGACGGGCGCGGTGCAGGTACCGCCGGACGGCCGCCCCGTGGTGTTCCTCGCCGACCACCCGACGACGGGTGGCTATCCGGTGGTCGCGGTCGTGCGGTCGGCCGACCTCCCGGCGGCGGCCCAGGCGGCACCTGGCACGCCGATCAGGTTCGTCGTGACACGCGCGACGGCGGGCGGCCCGGCCGCGGGGCGCGCCCGCGCGTAGGGGCCCCGCCGGGCGTGGCGAGGCGGTGGCGGCGCCCGGCGCCGGCCGCCACGCGCGCAGCGGTGCGGGTCGATCCAGGCGCGCGTCCGCCCGGTGCCCCGCTTGGCCCCGGGCTGCGTGCGGCGCCCCGCCCTGGGGCGGGCAAGGGGTCCCACGCCCATGTCCGGGCGGCTGCCCACAGGCGAGCGGCCGCCCGTGGAACCACCGCCGCGTGTGACCGCCGGGGCTCCCGTCGGCCGCGCACCGGCGGCGTCCAGAAGGACCGGACCGTGCCCGGCGGGCGTCTCCGTCGTACGCGCTGCACGCTCGCGGTGAGCGGCCGTTCCCGCGATCACCGGCGCCGCGCGCCCCTCCCTGCGCCCGGCGCGGCGCGAGCGCAGCAGCGGAGCCGGGGGCGCGTGCCCGGCTCAACGTGCGGATGGCAGCGGGACCGGTAGGCCGCCCGGGGGCCACGAGCGCGCCCGGTGCGGCGCGGCGCGTGAGCTGCCCGGCGGGGAGCGGCGGGCCCCGCCCCAAGGGCGGCGGCGGATTCCCGCGCAGCCTCCTGGGCGGCGATGAGCCGGCGGGATCCGCGGACCCGGGCCCGCTCGGGGCCACGGGGCGCGGCCCGGTGCGGAACGCTCCGTGAGCCGCGCGGCGGGGCGGTGGCACGGCAGCCGGGATGCGGCGCCGGCGCAGGACCTCGCGCCGCGCAGACGCGGGTACACGACCACACGCGCGGCGCCACGGGCCGCGCCCGTGTGGCGCGCCGCGAGGGCCGCCCGGCGCGGTGGCGCGCGACGCGGCGGGCAGCGCTACAGCGCCGTCGCGTCCGGGCCGAAGCGGCTGCGTACCGCCGTCTGCACCTCGTCCTCCTCCGCGGGGTCGGCGGCGAGCGTGCGCAGCCGCTCCGCGACGCGCGCGTCGCCCATCTCCGCGTGCAGTGCGGCGATCTCGCGGGTGGTCTCCTCGCAGTCCCACAGGCACTCGAAGGCGAAGCCCGTCGCGTACGAGGGGTCGGTCGCGGCGAGGGCGCGCGCGGTCCTGCCGCGCAGCTGGGAGGAGGTCGTCTCGCGGTAGACGTGGCGCAGCACGGGCGCGGCGCAGGCGATACCGAGCCGCCCCGCGCCGTCCACGAGCGTCCACAGCGCGGGCGCGTCGGGGCCGTCGGCCCGTACCGTCTCGCGCAGGGCGCCGAGGACGAGCGGCGCGTCCTGCGCGGCGCCCCGTACGGCCAGCACGCGCGCGGCCGCCGCTCCGAGCCCGTCGGCCCTGTGGACCCAGCGCCGTGCCCTCTCCACGGCCGCGACGCCGCACATGCGCTCGAAGGCGGACACGGCCGCGTCCGCCACCGCGCGTTCGCCGCCCGCGGCCGCTTCGATCAGGTCGAGGGCCGCGGGGTCGGACGTCCTCGCCAGGTAGTGCAGGCAGGCGCCGCGGGCGCCCGGCGGCCCGCCCTGTGCGGCTTCGAGGATCGCCGGGCGGTCCTCGGGGCCTGCGACGGCGAGCAGGCAGCGCGACGCGGGCAGCCCCGGGTCGCCGCCGTCCTCGTGGCCCTGCTGTGCCCAGTCGAGTACGGCGCCGACGCTCCAGCCGGGACGAGGGCCCTGCGGCCGCAGCTGACGCTGCCACCGGTCGAACGAGCCGCGCTCGCCCGCCGCCCTGATGCGGTCGCCGACGCCGTCGCGCTCGTCGTCGGCCCACAGCCGCCAGGGTCGCGGCTCGAAGGCGTCGCGGACGGCCGCGGCGAGCGCGGCCTCGCCCTCGTGCGTCGCGGGGAAACGCGCCAGTACCGGCACGGCGAGGGCGCGCAGGCCCTGGTCGTCGTCGCGCAGCGCGAGCTCGTCGAGCGCCCAGGCCCAGTTGGAGCCCGTGACGGCGTAGCGCCTGAGGAGGTCGAGGGCGTCCCGCCTGCCGTACGAGGCGAGATGGCCGAGGACGGCCAGGGCGAGCCCGGTGCGCTCCTCGCCGGTCTCGTACCGGTCCTCGGCGCGGAAGAGGTGACGGTCGATCGCGTCGAGCCCGCCGTGGAGGTCGAAGTAGAGGCGCGCGTAGTACAGGGAGCGGTTCTCCGCCTGCCAGTCGTGGCGCGGGTCGCCGAGCACGCAGTGGTTGAGGGCGGTGAGCGCCTCGTCGCGCGGCGCGGCGAGCGCGTGCAGCGTGCCGTCGCCGCGGCCCCGCTGGAGCAGGCCGAGCAGGGTGCCGCTCGGAGCTATGACCGGATCGAACATTCGGGAAGCCTCACATCAAGCTGTCGACACAACCGGGGAGTACCTAGGCCGCGCGGCAACAAGGAGGACCCACTGTCGTCTGCTTGGTGTAGACCATTTCCCTGCCTCTCGTCGCAGGCCCGGTATGGGCCCGTCGTCATGATGACCCAGCGTTTTCGCCACCGCGACCACATTTAGGCGCCACCTGCTCATGCCCGGACTCGCGCACCGTATCCGTGCCGGGCGGAGCGTACTGCGCGGAACTTTGCATCCGGATCGGCAGCGACACTGGTCCATTGCGGTGAAAAAGATGGCCTTTCACCCATTTACACCTTTAGTCATATAGATACTTGGCGTCAGGATGGAACAACTCATGGTGACTGTCCCCTCAACCAGGAGAACACTCATGATTCTGTCTATCTCGGGCGTCGTGCTGCTGGGCATCATCGTCTTCCTCTTCTTCAGGAAGGACGGGCTCAAGGCGTCGCACGGCCTCGTGTGCGCCCTGTTCGGCTTCTACCTGGCGGGCACGGCCATCGCGCCGAGCATCACGGCAGGCGGGCAGAGCCTCGCCGGGCTCCTGGGCGGGATCAAGTTCTGACCCCTGGTCCGCGCGAGTGCTCATCGCCCGTCGAATCCCTTCCGCACCTCCAGGAGACAGCTGTGGCCCGGCGACCACTCCCCCGCATTCTGAGCAGCGGCACCATCCGTCTCGCGCGTGGCCGCGAGATGGCGCGTACGGCCGCCGACAGCGCCACGGACGTCCTCCATCCGCTGATCACGCTCACGCGCGGTCTGCGGCTGCTCGCCGTCGCGGCGCGGCAGAAGTGGGCCGGCACCCCGAAGGAACGGCGCGGTCCCGCGCTGTTCCTGGTGGCGGCCTGCGTCCTGGTGGTCGCGCTCATGCCGTACGGGCCGCTGCTCGCCCTCGTCACGGTCATGGCGCTGGCCGCGTGGAAGGGACGCGACCGCACCGCGCGCGCAACCGGGCCCGACGAGGCGGAGTCGCGGCGCCTGCAGTCCCTCTACGAGGCGCTGGTCCCGTACTTCTCCGTGCCGGAGGACCCGAGTCCGCTCTTCGCACACGGCGGGGAGTGGAGCGCGGCGTTCGACGCGTACGAGTTCGACGGCGAGGGGCGCCTGACCCGCCTGCGGGTGACGTACCCGCCGTACTTCACCGACGGTGACGCCACCGCGCGCGCCACGGTCGAACAGCTCCTGCACGCCAAGTCCGGGCGTGGCAGGGAGTACCACTTCGCCTGGAACGAGGAGGGCAACGAGCTCGTCATGAGCGTGCTGCCCGCCCTGTCCACGTCGATCGTCGCGCAGCGCTTCGTCACCGTCCCCGGCGAGACGCTGCTCGGCTTCACCGACGACGCGTCGGTACGGCGCACCGTGCCGGTCGTGGCCGGCGAGGAGACGCTGCAGGAACCGCCGGTCGTCTGGCGGACCGGGCAGCGGTCCACGGAGCCGCACCTCCTGGTGGCGGGCCTGCCGGGCGCCGGCTCGACGAGCCTGCTGCGTGGCATCGCGCTCCAGGCGCTGCGCCACGGCGATGTGCTGGTGGTCGAGGGCAGCGGCACGGGCGAGTTCGCCTGCTTCATGGGCCGGCCCGGGGTGCTCGGGGTGGAGTCGGCGCTCGGCGGCGCGCTCTCCGCGCTGGAGTGGGTGGCGCGCGAGACCGAGCGGCGGCTGGTCGCGGCGAACCGGGCGCGGCAGGCGGGGCTCGCGCTGCCCGACGACGTCAAGCGGCCCCTGTGGGTCCTCTTCGACCGGCCGAGCGTCTTCGCCCACCTGGCGGCGGCCGAGTCCATGCGCGACCCGCAGCAGTTGCTGACCGTGCCGCTGCGGCACGGCAGGGCGGCCGGGGTGACGGTCGTGGTGGCCGACCAGATCGACGCGCTCGACTGGGTCGAGGAGACCGTCAAGGCGCACACACGCGCGCGCGTCGTGCTCGGCGCCGTCTCCGCGGGGGTGGTCGAGTCCGTGCTCGGCGCGCCCCCGCACACGACCCCGACGCCGGAGGTCCCGCCCGGCCGCGGGTACGCGCGCTTGGGCGCCCGCGAGGTGCTGCGCCTTCAGGTGCCTGCCACGCCCGACCCCCACGACGAGTCGGCGCCCGCCGCGCACCGCGAGGCGGTGCTCGGCCTGCTGCCGGCACGCGGCGAGGAGTCCGCGGAGCGGGCGGAGCCCGAGCCGGATCCGGGCGTCGCTCCGGGCCCGGGCACCGGCCCCGGAGCGGCAGCGGGGCCGGAACCCGAGCCGGAGGCCGCCGACGGCTCCCGCCCGGCCGTGGGGCAGGAGCCGGCCGACGAGCCGGAGCCGAGCGAGGAGCGGCCGGAGCACGAGCCCGCGCCGGAACCGGCCGTCGAGCACGCGGGTCGGGTGCCCGTGCTGAACCGGCTGCTGACGGAGGGCTGACGCGGCGCCCCGGCGCCGGCCGTGCTTCCCGGGCGGCCGGTGGAGCGACTGCCCGCGAGGCTCGCGGCCCCGCGGGGGGAACCCCAGAAGGCGGCGGCCCGCCCGCGCCGACCGCCACTCCTGGAGGTGAGTGTCCGCCGGAGCGCAGACCCGCGCCCCGCACGAAGCGACGGCCACGCACGATCCCGCGCCGGGCCCGTCGCCGGACGGGAACAGGCGCCCGCGGCGTGCGCGCCCGTGCTACGCCACGAACGTGCGGGGCGGCGTGTGCGGGGCCGCGCCCGAGTCCAGGAGGCCGACCGCTCGGGCCAGGCGCGCCGCCGCCTCCGTGGCCACCGGGCCCGAAACCGTGAACGGCAGCCGCACGTATCCCTCGAAGGCGCCGTCCACCCCGAAGCGCGGACCCGACGGCACGCGCACCCCGACCCGTTCGCCCACCTCGGCGAGGCGCGAGCCCGACAGTCCGCCCGTGCGCACCCAGAGCGTCAGTCCGCCCTCCGGGACGTGGAACTCCCAGCTCGGCAGCGCCCGGCTGACCGCGGCGACCAGCGCGTCCCTGTTCTCTCTCGCCTGCGACCTGCGCAGCGTCAGGGCCTCCTCCCAGCCGCCGGTCCGCATCAGCCAGTGCACCGCGAGCTGTTCGAGCACGGGCGTGCCCATGTCCGCGTACGCACGTGCGGCGACCAGCGAGCGGATCACGTCGGGCGCCGCCCGTACCCAGCCGATCCGCATCCCCGCCCAGAACGCCTTGCTCGCCGAGCCCACCGTGATCACCGTGGAGCCCGCCGGGTCGAACGAGCAGACGCGGCGCGGCATGCTCATGTCCTCGTCGTGGTGCAGCTCGGACATCGTCTCGTCGACGACGAGCACCGTTCCCGAGCACCGCGCGACGTCGACGAGGCGCCTGCGCTGGTCCTCGTCCGCCAGTGCGCCCGTCGGGTTGTGGAAGTCGGCGACGACGTACGCGAGCCGCGGCGCCGAGTCCCGCAGTGCCTGGCGCCACCTGGGGATGTCCCATCCGGACAGGCCTTCTGCCATGGCGACGGGGACGAGGCGCGCGCCCGCCTCGCGCATCAGCTGGAGGATGTTCGCGTAACTGGGGGACTCCACCGCGACGCGCTCGCCGCGCCCGGCGAACAGGTGGGAGATCGCGTCGATGGCGCCCATGGCGCCCGTCGTCACCATGATCTGCTCCGGCATCGTGGGCACGCCGAGCGCGGTGTAGCGGTCGGCGAGCAGTTGCCGGAGCGCGGGCAGGCCCGCCGGGTAGTCGCCGTGGGTGTGCGCGTACGGCGGGAGGTCCTCGAGCGCGCCGCTCACCGCACGCGTCAGCCACGGCTCGGGCGCGGGCAGCGCGGCCGTGCCCAGGTCGATGAGCGAGCCGAGCGACTCGGGCGGCAGCGGTTCGAGGCCGCGCGCGGGCAGCGGGTTGCCCGCGGGTACGGCCGTCCAGCTGCCCGCTCCCCTGCGGGACTCCAGGAACCCTTCACCGCGCAGCGCCTCGTAAGCCGCCGCGACGGTGGTGCGGCTCACGGCGAGCGCCACCGCAAGTTCGCGCTCCGCCGGCAGCCGCGCGGCGACCGGCACCCTGCCCTCGAGGACGAGCAGCCTGACGCCGTCCGCGAGCGCGCGGTAGGCGGGCTTCCTGCGGCCGCCGCCCGACGCCGGCCGCGCGGTGTCCTGGCGCTGTGCCTTGAGCTGCCGCGCGAGCTGGGTAGCGCCGACCGCTGACGTCCACTCGGCCATGAATGCGGTCCACCTTCCCCGGATTGGCCATGGCTGGCCCTGATCGGCAGGGAACAAGCTGGCGTTTCACCAGTCCACCGATGCCAGGGAAAGGGTACGCCGTGTTCCTCTCGCTCCGCCGGGTCCGGGGACTCCCGCGACGCCTCGTTCAGCTGTACGCCGGCCTCGTGCTGTACGGCGCGAGCTCCGGTCTCATCATCAGGGGCGACCTCGGGCTCGAACCGTGGAACGTACTCAACCAGGGCGTCGGGGACCTGGTCGGCCTGTCCATCGGTACGGTGTCGATCGTCGTCGGCGCGGGCGTGCTGCTGCTGTGGATCCCGCTGCGGCAGCGGCCCGGTCTCGCCACCGTCTCCAACGTGTTCGTGGTGGGGCTCGCGATCGACGCCATGACGGCCGTGCTGCACCCGGTGCACGGCATGGCGGTGCGGATCGCCCTGCTGGTCTGCGGCATCGTGCTCAACGGCGCGGCGACCGGCCTGTACATCTCCGCCCGCTTCGGCTCCGGACCCCGCGACGGCCTGATGACGGGCCTGCACCGGGTGACGGGCCGCTCGATACGGCTGGTGCGCACGGCGATCGAGGTCACCGTCGTCGCGGCGGGGTTCGCGCTCGGAGGCTCGCTCGGCGTCGGCACCGTCGCCTACGCGCTGGCGATCGGCCCGCTCGCGCAGATCTTCCTGCGGATCTTCGCCATCCCCGCGGCCGACGGCGGTGCCGCGGCAGCCACCCGCGAGGCGGCCGAGGGCGCGATACTGCGGCCGTGAACCGCGAACACCAGCTCCATCCGTACCTCGGCCGCCGCACGCCCATCCCGTTCGCCCACAGGGGTGGCGCGGCCGACGGCATCGAGAACACGGCCGCCGCGTTCCGGCGCGCCGCGGGCCTCGGGTACCGCTACTTCGAGACGGACGTGCACGCCACGGCCGACGGCCGCCTCGTCGCCTTCCACGACGCGACGCTCGACCGGCTGACCGACGCCGCGGGACGCATCCGCGACCTGCCGTGGTCCGAGGTCGCCGATGCGCGTGTCGCGGGGCGCGAGCCGCTGCCGCTCTTCGCGGACCTGCTCGCCGAGTTCCCGGCCGCGCGGTGGAACGTCGACGTCAAGGCGGAGGCGGCGCTGCTGCCGCTGCTCGACCTGATCCGGGAGGCGGACGCCTGGGACCGGGTCTGCGTCGGCTCGTTCTCCGAGGCGCGCGTGGCCCGTGCCGCCCACCTCGCGGGCCCGCGGCTCGCCACCTCCTACGGCGTGCGGGGCGTGCTCGGGCTGCGGCTGCGCTCCCTCGGCGTCCCGGCCTTCGTCCGCGCCGGGGCGGTCTGCGCGCAGGTCCCGGTGGAGCACGCGGGCGTGCGAGTGGCGGACCGCCGCTTCCTCACGTGGGCGCACGCGCGCGGGCTTCAGGTGCACGTCTGGACGGTCAACGACCCGGATCGGATGGGAGCGCTCCTCGACCTCGGCGCGGATGGCATCATGACCGATCATCTGGAGACGCTCCGCACGGTGTTCGAGGCGCGGGGCGTATGGCGCTGACCGGCCGCCGGGCCCGTTTCCCGCGGACGGCGGCCCGGGACGCGGGGGACGGGGAGGTGGCGGGTGACCGCCGAGATCGTGGACGGCACGGCGGCAGGCGAGGGGTCCGCGGCACGGCGGCGTGAGCAGCGGGGCTGGTACTTCTACGACTTCGCCAACTCGGTCTACTCGACGAGCGTCATCACGGTCTTCCTCGGCCCGTACCTGACGTCGGTCGCGAAGAACGCCGCCGACGCACACGGCTTCGTGCACCCGCTGGGCATCCCTGTGCGTGCCGGGTCGCTGTACGCGTACACGATCTCCGTCTCGATCGTGATCGCCGTGCTGCTCATGCCGCTGGTCGGTGCGGTGGCGGACCGTACCGGGCGCAAGAAGCCGCTGCTCGGGGCCGCCGCGTACGTGGGCGCCGCGGCGACGGCCTGCATGTTCTTCCTGGACGGCGACCGCTACCTGCTCGGGGCCTTCCTGCTGATCGTGGCGAACGTGGCGCTGCCCGTATCGTCGGCGCTCTACAACGCCTACCTGCCGGAAATCGCCGAGCCTGCCGAGCGCGACCGCGTCTCGTCGCGCGGCTGGGCCTTCGGCTACACGTCCGGCGCGTTCGTGCTCGTCCTCGATCTCGCGCTGTACTCGGGCCACGACTCCTTCGGGGTGTCCCAGTCGACGGCGGTACGCGTCTGCCTGGCCACGGCGGGCCTGTGGTGGGGCGCGTTCACCGTGGTGCCGCTGCGCAGGCTGCGCGACCGCCGCGCCGCCGCGCGGCGCACGGACGGCGCGCGGGGCGGCACGGCACCGGCGCGCGGCGCCGTCGCCGGCGGCTGGCGCCAACTCGCCGCGACGCTGCGTGACATGCGCCGCCATCCGCTCACGCTCGCCTTCCTGCTGGCGTACCTCATCTACAACGACGGCATCCAGACGGTGATCTCGCAGGCGTCGGTCTTCGGCTCCGAGGAGCTGGGGCTCGGGCAGACCACGCTGATCGTGGCTGTCCTCCTGGTGCAGGTGCTGGCGGTCGCCGGGGCGCTGGCCATGGGCAGGATCGCCCGCGTCTACGGCGGCAAGCGGACCGTGCTCGGTTCCCTCGGCGTATGGATCCTCATCCTGGTCGGGGGGTACTTCCTGCCGGCGGGGGCGCCGGCGTGGTTCTTCGGCCTCGCCGCGGCGATCGGCCTGGTGCTCGGCGGCAGCCAGGCGCTTTCCAGGTCGCTGTACTCCCACCTCGTGCCCCGGGGCAAGGAGGCCGAGTACTTCTCCGCCTACGAGCTGAGCGACCGCGGCCTGAGCTGGCTCGGCCCGCTCGCATTCGGCCTCGCGTACCAGCTGACCGGCAGCTACCGCGTGGCGATCGTCTCACTGCTGGTGTTCTTCGTGGTGGGTTCTGTGCTGCTGGCGCGGGTACCGCTGACACGGGCGGTGGCGGCCGCGGGCAACACCGCGCCCGAGCGGATTTAGACGCGGGACCCAAAGGGCGGTAGTGTACGCGTTTGGCCTGCCAGCTGTACCGTTCCTTCGTGGTTCGGTATGTAAAATACGGGGTGACATCTCTTGCCACAGGTGACAAACCGGGCGCTGGCGGGTACCCGAAGACCAAGTGAGCACCAGCGGTACAACGGGCGACGCAGCACCGGGACGGGAATCTTTACCGCCGACCGGACGTTGACCGGAAGACGACGACAGCGACACCTTGTCCTGTGGGCGACAAGCCCGGGAGGCACGATTCATGAGTGAGCGAGCTCTCCGCGGTACGCGACTCGTGGTTACCAGCTACGAGACGGACCGCGGCATCGATCTGGCCCCGCGCCAGGCGGTGGAGTACGCATGCCAGAACGGCCATCGATTCGAGATGCCGTTCTCGGTAGAGGCGGAGATTCCTGCGGAGTGGGAGTGCAAGGCGTGCGGCGCCCAGGCACTTCTGGTGGACGGGGACGGCCCCGAGGAGAAGAAGGGCAAGCCCGCCCGTACTCACTGGGACATGCTGATGGAGCGGCGTACGCGCGAGGAGCTCGAAGAGGTCCTCGCCGAGCGGCTGGCCGTGCTGCGGTCGGGCGCAATGAACATCGCCGTACACCCGCGCGACAGCAGGAAGTCCGCCTGACGTCCTGACGCGGCGGCGCTTGTGGCGCGAGACGGAACACGGGCCGCGGGCCCCGGCACGGATTCCGTGCCGGGGCCCGCGGCCCGTGTCTGTCATGTGGTTCCCGCGGGTTCGTGCGGGTCACTCAGGGAGTGAGGGGCGGCCTCGGGCCCTCGTCGTCACCCCGCTGCCCCGGGCGCCGTCCGGCGCCTTCGTCGTCCCTGACGACCTCGCCCTGGACCACGTTGCCCTCCTGGCGCATCCGGGCACGCTGCGCCTGCTGGAAGGCGTCCTGGAGGTCGCCCGGCACCGCGGCCCGCATCCGCT
This sequence comes from Streptomyces sp. NRRL F-5126, assembly GCF_000721265.1. GTDB lineage: Bacteria > Actinomycetota > Actinomycetes > Streptomycetales > Streptomycetaceae > Streptomyces. Next base: position 34,436 of record NZ_JOFZ01000010.1, read on the forward strand.
TCTCCATCGACCGGTCCGCGATCCGCCCGACGACGGACCTGACCGGGGGGATCAGCAGGAGCAGCCCCGCCGCGTCCGTGATCAGGCCGGGGACGATGATCAGCAGGCCGCCCAGCATCAGGAAGCCGTTGCGGCTGGAGTGCGCGCTCTGCTCGCGGCTCACCTCGCCCTGGCGCTGTTGCTGCTGGAGCGTCTGCCGCAGGCTCTCGAAGGCGCGTCGGCCGGCCGTCTTCACGACGACGGAGCCGAACACGATCCCCGCCACGATGATCAGGAAGACGATCAGGCCGCTCGTGGCGGAGCCCACCAGGGTGAGCAGCCAGATCTCGAGCGCGATCCAGACGAGCACGGCGAGGGGCGCGAGGGAACGGGCGCGCGAGCGCTTGGGCACCGGCCCCTGCGGCGTTGCTGTGGTCATGACTCCAGTGTGCCTGGCGGGGCGTCCGTCCGGGGTAAGCGGCCGACGGGTTTCGGGCCCGCGGCCCGGGCGGCGTCCGTCAGGACGACTCGGCGGCCCGCGACTCGGCGCCGCCCTCGCGGGCGGGCGCCGGCGCGCCGATCGGGCCGCGGCCCAGCATGCGGTTGGCGCGGGTCTCCACGCCCCAGGCCGTGACACGCCAGAGGGCCTCGACGAAGATGTCCCGGCTCATCTTGGAGTCGCCGATCTCGCGGTCGACGAACGTGATGGGGACCTCCACGACGTGGAATCCCGCCTCGACCGCGCGCCGGGCGAGGTCGACCTGGAAGCAGTACCCCTGCGAGGCGACCTCGTCGAGGCCGATGCCCTCGAGCGTCTCCTTGCGGAAGGCGCGGAAGCCGCCTGTGACGTCCCTGATCGGCACGCCGAGCAGCAGCCTCGAGTACGTGCTGCCGCCACGGGAGATGAGCTCCCTGGTGCGCGGCCAGTTGACCACGCGGCCGCCGGGCATCCAGCGTGAGCCGAGCACCAGGTCGGCGCCCTTGAGCGCGGTGAGCAGGCGGGGCAGTTCCTCGGGCTGGTGCGAGCCGTCCGCGTCCATCTCCACGAGCACGCCGTAGCCGTGGTCGATGCCCCAGCGGAAGCCCGCGAGGTAGGCGGCTCCGAGGCCCTCCTTGCCCTTGCGGTGCAGTACGTGGACATTGTCGTCCTTCGCGGCGAGCCCGTCGGCGATCCGTCCGGTGCCGTCAGGGCTGTTGTCGTCCGCGACCAGCACGTGGGCGTCGGGCACCGCGGAGCGTACGCGCCCGACGATGGCCTCGATGTTCCCCGCCTCGTCGTAGGTCGGGATGATCACCAAGGCCGAGCCGAGCGGACCGAACCGCCTCTGACCGCCGTCGTTCACGTATGCCCCTTAGTCGTGTTGCGCAGAGCACCACCATAGCGATCTCGGCGGCGCAGGTCGCTTCCACGGGTGGCGAGTTGTGGCATCCGGGGGTGCTCGCGGTGTCCGTCCCGTGGTCCCTGCGCGGGCCGCCGACCGCCGGCCTGCGGATCGGGACCCGGCGTCCTTCGGGCCGACCTGGCACCCGCTGGCTGCGGGCCTGCCGAGAGCCGTTGTCTACTGAACGCCGGGGCCCCATCCGGGTCGCACCCGCCGACCGGGCGAAACCTTCCCGCACCGCCGGAGCGCCGAGGCTGGGCCTGGCTCCCAGTGGCGTTGCGCCGGTGCGGCACACCGCCCCTGACCCAGTGGCGTTCGGCGAGGGGCGTGGAGGATGCCGGACGGACGTCCTGTGGTGGACTCCGCCGAACCTACCCGCCCCCGGCGGTTCGCTGTCAACAGCCGTACGACCTGCGCCGTTGAGCGGAAACAGCAGGTCAGACGGGAAGATCCGCAGGTCGCCGTGCGACTGGGCGGTCCACGCCCGTGGGCTCGGAACGTCCGTACGTCACTCGTTCGGTCGCCTGAAGACGGTGCGTCCGGCGACGACCGTCTCCAGGCACTCGGGCAGCGGCCGCCCCGGCGTGAGGTCCGGCAGTCCGGGCGTGCCCGAGCGCGGGTCCGTCGACCAGCGGGACACCCGGTCGTCGGGCGCCTGGACGATCAGCTCGCCGGTACGCCAGACGGCGTAGTCGGCGGGGGCGCCGGGAACGAGCGTCCCGGCGTCGTCACGGCCGGCGGCCCGCCACCCGCCGCGCGTGTGCGCCGTGAACGCGGCCCTTACGGACACCCGGTGCTCAGGCGTGCGGTGGAAGGCGGCGGCCCTGACGGTGCCCCACGGGTCGAGCGCGGTGACCGGGCTGTCCGAGCCGAGAGCCAGCGGCACGCCGGCCTTCAGGAGCGCCGCGTACGGGTTGAGCGTGCGGGCGCGTGCGGCGCCGAGGCGTGCGGCGTACATGCCGTCGGCGCCGCCCCAGGCGGCGTCGAACGCGGGCTGGACGGACGCGGTGAGGCCGAACTCGGCGAAGGCGGCGACCGTCTCGGGGCTCAGCATCTCGGCGTGTTCCACGCGGTGGCGTGCCGCGCGCACGCGGGCCGCGCCCAGCCGGCCGCCGGCGGCGCGCACCCCCTCGACGACGGCGCCGACGGCCGCGTCCCCGATGGCGTGGAAGCCGGCCTGCAGGCCCGCCTCCGTGCAGGCCGCGACGTGGGCGGCGATGTCGGCCGCGTCCAGGTGGGCGGTGCCGGTGTGCGGCGCGTCGGCGTACGGCTCGTGCAGGCACGCCGTGTGGGACCCGAGCGAGCCGTCCACGAACAGGTCGCCGGCCGCGCCGAGGGCCCCGAGCTCGCGCACGCGCCGGGCACCCTTCTCGTCGGTGACGTGCTCGGCCCAGTAACCGTGGACGCGCGGGCCCTGGCCGTCGGCGGCCAGCGCGAGCAGCGCGGTGAAGTCGTCCTCGTCGGAGATGTCGGGGCCACCGCACTCGTGGACGGAGCCGATGCCGAGGGACGCGGCGCGCGCCAGGGCGGCGCGCTGGGCCTCGGCGCGCTGGGCCGGGGTGAGGGCGGCGTGGGCGGCTGCCCGTACGGCGTGGTGGGCGTCGCCGGTGAGCGGGGCGCCCGGCTCGTGGCCGCGCAGCCCGGTGACGCCCGGCACGAGGTCGAGAAGGGCTGTGGTGACGACGGCGGAGTGCACGTCGACGCGTGTGAGGTAGAGCGGCCTTTCGCCGGTGGCCTCGTCCAGTTCCGCCCTGGTGGGCGGGCGGCCGTCCGGCCAGCGTGCCGCGTCCCAGCCGTGGCCGAGCAGGATGCGGTCGGCGGGGCGTGCGGCCGCGTGGGCGCGTACGCGCGCGAGGGCGTCGGCGAGGTCGCGTGCGCCGGACAGGTCGAGGCCGGTGAGCGCGAGGCCGGTGGCTGTGGTGTGGACGTGGGCGTCGGTGAAGGCGGGCGTGACGAGCGCGCCGTCCAGGTCCACGACCTCGTCCGCCCCCGCCGCGAAGGAGTCGGCGGCGCCCTCGGAGCCGACCCAGGCCACATGCCCGCGTTCGACGACCATGGCGGTGGCGAACGGGTCGGCGGGGCTGTGTACTTCCCCCCGGCGCAGCAGCACGGTGCGGGGTTCGCTCTGGGGGGCGGCGTTCGGGGCGGTGCTCGGGTTCATGGGCACCAGTCTCCCCGCCTGCCCCGGCACGGTCAGATCCGGGGCGGACGCGCCTCGTAAGGGGTGGAGAGCACCACGGTGGTCCTGGTGGAGACGCCCGCCAGGGTGCGGATGCGGGTGAGCATGTCCTCCAGCTCGACCGGCGCCGACACGCGGATCTTCAGGATGTAGTTCTCGTCGCCCGCGACGCTGTGGCACGCCTCGATCTCGGGGATGCCGGCCAGGCGCTCCGCGATGTCGTCGGGCGCGCTCGGGTCGAACGGCTTGACGGAGATGAACGCGGTCAGCGGCAGGCCCACCGCCTCGGGGTCGACGACGGCGCGGTAACCGCGGATCACCCCGCGCTGTTCGAGCCGCCGGACCCGCTGGTGCACCGCCGACGTGGACAGGCCCGTGGCCTTGCCCAGGTCGGTGTAGCTCATCCGGCCGTCCCTGACGAGCAACTCCACGATCTGACGATCCAGCTCCTCCATGCGGCTCAACCTATTCCCTCCGGGTCGCTCCCGGCACCGGCGGAGGCGTGATGCGATGATCCATCCGCCGCCGTGTGACGAAGGCCACAGGTTCGGCCCGTGGTCGTTCGAGGCCTCGCGATTACCCGGCACGCCGGGCGGGAAGTGCTTGCTGTGGTCGAGACCACATGTGCCTGGTCGGCCCACCCGAGGGGGAATGACTCCATGCAACGCTGGAAGCGCACCGGTATGTCCGCACCGGAGCCCGCCGGTCTCTTCGACGCCGACGACGGCGAGTTCGAGGACACCTTCGAGATGTACCGCGTGGTCTGCCCGGCGTGCGCCCGGCCGATCGCGCTGCTCGCGGGCGAGGACGCCCTCCCGGAGCACGCGCTGTGCCCGACGCCCTGGAATCCGTTCGTGCTCTCCGTCTGCCCCGGCACGGGCGGCGCCGCGGCCGACGCGCTGCCGGCGGACGCGAAGGCCGAGGCCCGCGAGCGTGACGCCTCGCTGCTGCTGACGCTCCCCCAGGGGCTCGACTGGCGCACGCAGCCGTTCTCGCACGTCGGCGGCCCCGGCTCGCGGCCGGTGAAGCGTCCTGACATCGCCCTGGGGCCCGACGCGGCACCCCGTCGGGCCGCGGCGCACCGCGCGGCCGCCTGAGCCCGCCCGCCGCCCGGCCCCCGTCTCCTCCGGCCTGCTGCCCGTTCGTCAGTCCTGCGGGCCCTCCGGGGCGCCTTCGGCGTCCTCCCGGCCCGTGACCGGACGCCAGTCCGGGTCCGGTGACGGGGACGGGCACTCGGGCGCGAACTCCTCGATCGTGTCGAGCGTGTGCCGCAGCATGCGTACGAGCAGGTCGCGCGGGATCTCGAGACGCAGCTCCTGGTGGCCGAGCCATTCGAGGGTGAGCCACTCGACGCTGCTGAGCCAGCCGAGGAGTGCGAGCCGCGCGATCGCCGGGATGTCCTGCGTCCCGTAGGCGCCCTCGGCGAGGGTGAGCACGAGCCCGTCGCGGACGACGTCCCTGATCGCCTGCACCTGCGTGTCGAAGCCGACGCCGCCGTTGATGATGGTGCGGTACGCGGCACCGTTCTCCTGGGCGAAGCGCAGGTACGCCTCGACGGTGCGCTGGACACGCGTGGCGCGCGGCAGTTCTGGGTCGCTCGCGGCCAGCGTCACCAGCTCGCGCACGGAGTCCTCGACGATGGCGAGGTAGTAGCCGCGCTTGTTCTTGAAGTAGTAGTAGATCAGCCCTTTGGCGACACCCGCGTGGCTCGCGATGTCGTCCATCGACAATGCGTCGTAGGACGTGTTGGCGAACATCTTCCGCCCGGTCGATATGAGTTCGGAACGACGCAGTTGCGATCGTGCCGAAGGGGCGCTCTGCTGACTACCGTTCAATTGGGGTCCTGCCCTCCGGCCTGCCACGGAATTCCCGCAGTATGCCAGAGGGCCGGCCGCGCGCGCCCCCGGGGTTACCGGCGGACACCGCAGGTCGGGGCGGCCGCACGGGCGTGCCCCCGCCGGGCGTACGCCACGGCCGGGGCACGCGGTGCCGGCGCGCTACCCGTGCGGCGCCGGCGCGGTGCCCGCCAGGTCCCGTCAGAGCAGGCCGAAGGACCTCAGGGCGCGCTCCTGAGTCCCGGTCGGCCGCGGCGGCCAGTAGACGTAGACGACGCCGCCCGAACCGGAGGAGACGCCACCGGAGGCGTTGTGGCGCTTGGTGCGCAGCCAGATGGTCTCGAACTCGGACCGCTTGTAGACGTTGCGCACGGCCGCGTCGTCCTCGGAGGCCGGGTCGTGGGCGATGACGTCGCCGTCCGCGGTGAAGCCGACGATCGCCATCAGGTGGCCCGAGGTGCCGTAACCTGCGCCGGTCAGTTCCGAGGCGAGGAACGACTGCGAGGTGATGACGGGGATGCCGGCGCCCACCAGGGTCTCGATGTCGTTCAGCGACCCGAGCCGGGTGACGGCCGCGCTCAGGCCGTGGCTCGCCGCGTAGGCCGCGTTGAAGGGCCAGTTGCCGCACCCCTCGTACTGGTAGTCGTAGGTGTAGCGGGCCGCGTTGTCGACCTGCGGGTCGGCGTACGACGGGTCGACCCAGGCCGTCTCCGCCTTGCTGGGCCCGTGGCCCCAGTAGCCGAGGACCATCGACGTGGAGGTCGGGCTGCACCAGGCCTCGCCGCCGTTGTCGTACTGGGGGTACTGGCCCTTGTGGATGTCCTGCGAGTACGAGGGCACCCGCAGTTCGCGGGCGAGGCCCGGGGTCGACGTCGCAACCGTGAAGCGGGCGGGCACCGCCGAGGCCATCGCGCCGATGCGGTACACGGCGGGCGTGAGGCGGGTGCCGGGCCTGCGGTACAGCGTCAGCCGCAGCTGGTACGAGACGACCCTGAGCGTGCCCGACTCGTCGTCGAGCGCGAAGGTGTCGGTGGAGATGGACGAGCGGCCGTCGGCCTGGCCGTCCACGGAGGTGCGCCGGATGTCGCCGTCCCCGTCGCCCGCCGTCCAGCGGCCCATCACGTACCAGGGCGTGTCGGTGCCGTCGGAGTAGCGGCCCTTGAGCTCGACCTGCAGCCAGGTGCCCGCGGGGGTCTCGGCGTTCCAGTGGGCGATGATCTCCGTGGCGGACACCGACGAGCGGTGGACCGGCGCGGTCCAGGTCGCGTACTCCCACGTGGCGGTCGTGCCGGTGTGCGGGTCCGCGTAGTCGGTGGTGCCGGCGGCGTCGGCGATGGCGAGCGCGGGGCGGCGTCCGGCGAGGGTGCGGACGCCGCGGGAGGTGCCCGTGCGCCAGTCGTGCCGGCCGGCCCAGAACGCGTTGTCGACGAGCCGGTCGGCGGGGCGGCCGGGCGCGTGCCCGCGTGGGGCGGCGCCCGGGGCGTGCCCCGCGGGTGCGGCGAGTGCAGGCGAGGCGGCCGCGCCGGTGCCCGCGGCGGCGGCCGCCGCGATCGCGGCGGCCAGGACGGTTCTGCGCGAGGTGTGCATGGTCATACGACTCCTGTTCGCGGGGTGCGCGACAGACGGGGTGGGGACTGATCGAGCGGTGCGGCTCGGCGCCCACTATCGCTCGCGATACCGGCTCATCGCCATACATCAGGGCCGACTCGCGGACACTTATATTGGTCTTGACCACTGGCGCCGCCTGCGGTGATGCCGTCCCGCGATGGGAACGCCCGTACGCTGGCCGCATGAGTGACCTCCGCTCGGCGGCAGCGGCCCTCGCGGCCGCCCCGCCCTCCTGCGGACCGGCGCGGCTGGTCGCCGTGGACGGGCACGCGGGGTCGGGCAAGACGACGTTCGCCGGTCTGCTCGCGGCGGAGCTCGGCGGCGCGCCCGTCGTGCACCTGGACGACATCGCCACGCACGACGAGCTGTTCGGCTGGCTGCCGCGGTTCGTGCGGCAGGTCGTCGTGCCGCTGTCGCGGGGCGCCGAGGCGCGCTACGCGCCGTACGACTGGGTGGCGCGCCGGTTCGGCACGCCGCGCGTCCTCGCTCCGGCGCCGGTCGTCCTGGTGGAAGGGGTGGGCGCGGGCAGGGCCGGGCTGAGGCCGTGGCTCACGGCACTGCTGTGGATGGAACGCGCGGCGGACGCCTCCTGGTCACGCGGCAGGCACCGCGACGGGCCCGGCCTCGGGGACTTCTGGGACGGCTGGACGCGCGCCGAGTCGGACCACTTCGCCGCCGACCCGTCCCGTCCGTTCGCCGACGCACTGGTGTGCGAGGTGCCGGACGGGTACGAGGTGAAGCCTGCGACCGGTGGGGCGCTGAACGGCGCCGGCGGGGCACCGGAGGCACCGCGCGATACCACGCGCACGGCACCCTCCCCTCACTCACGGTGACACAGGTGCGTCGCGGTACCGTCCGGCCTCGCACCGCCGCCGGAGTGTCGAGGCCCGGCTTGACCGGGGGGTGCAACTGGTCTTACGTTCTGAATGTGCAGCTTTCACCGGCTGCCGCAGACACGAAGCCCCCGGTCGTTCCCCCGTGATCGGGGGCTTCGTTCTGCCCCGGTGGGCCCCGGCCCACCCGGACCACCCTCACCCTCGGTGATCACCCACAGCCGCCCCGGTGATCCACTTGCCACTCATCGCACGATGACCGAGCGGATCCAGGCGAGTTGGCCGGAGACCTCCCCCGCCTCTGCGGTCTTGTCCCGGTCGGAGCCGTCGAAGACGCCGACGAGCCTCTCCTTGCCGCGCGGAGCGGTGGTCATCACCGGCCCGCCGGAGTCGCCGCCGGCGGGGATCCCGGACACCTTGGCCATGCAGAAGTCCGAACCGCCCGGTGCGGTGAACCCCTCGCACCGGGGATCGTCCGGCCGCACCACCCGCAGCCTCGACTGCTTGAGCACGGGCGACTGGCAGGCGTTCTCGTCCCCGGTGCAGGTGGCGCCCCACCCGTACTGCCGCACGGCCTCGCCCGGGTGGACCCCGGACGTGGCGAGGCGCGCCGTGCGCACCCTCATGGGCGGGACCTCGACGAGCATCATGTCGGCGTGAGCGCTCCCCACGAGCCCGCCGGACACCGGGCGGACCGTGGCGCCCTTCCGCATGTCGAGGCTGCCGACCCTGAACGAGACGCGCTTGACGGAGATCCGCCGCCCCTGCTCGAAGAAGCAGTGGGAGGCGCTGATGATCCACCGCCGCGCGATCGCCGTGCCGGTGCACACCGGCTTGCCGTCGACCAGCATGCGCACCGCCCAGGGGCCGTAGGTACTCCTCGCTCCACCGATGACGGCGGACGCCGGCGCGGCCGACACGACGGATGCCGTCATCAGGAACAAGCCGGTCAGCAACAGCACACGCACTCGACGCACCATCGGGAATGCTCCTTGTTGCGGGGCAGCACAGGCACTTCTGAGGGTGAGATACCACGCGGGGGAGAAAAGTTCCCGCTTCAGCGTGACGGCGCGTCGAATGCACCGCCCCTGCGGTGGTCAGGCGTGGGCCGACTCCAGCGCCCGCTTCAGGTTGTACTCGGCGATCCCTGCCATGAAGTCCCGGTCGGGGAAGTCACCGTCGAGCAGCCGCAGCGGCCCCGCGGTCAGCGAGAGTCGCTGTGCGAGCGTGTAGAGCGCGAGCCGGTCGCCGTCCAATCCACTCGCGGACAACGGCTGGTATGCGTCGTGCAGGCGGATCCGCAGAAACACGTGCTCCCATTCGACGTCGAAGTACATCAGCCCCTCGATGTCGATCAGCACGGGGTTCCCCTCCGCGTCCACCAGCACATGGTCAGGGCCGAGTTCGCCGTGCACGACCGCGTACTCCGCGCGCGGACTCACCGCCGCCGCCAGGTCGAACAGCCGCTCCCGAAGCCTGTCGCGGGCGTCCGCGACCCGCGAATCGCGCGAGGCCGCCTCGGTGAGGTCCCGCAGCGCGCGGTCGAGAACCACTCCCTCGCACGAGGTGCCGCGTGATCGCTCCCCTCCGTCGACCACGGCCACCTTGCCGTACACGGGTGCCCGGTGGCCTCGCATCGCCTCCAGCGACTCCGCGAGCCTCGCCATGACCGGCGCGGCCGCACTCCTGTCGCGCGCGAGGAAGGCCTCCAGGTTCTCGCCCTGGACGTCCTCGACGATCGCCAGGCCCGCCGGGCCGTGTGAACCGTCGCGGTCGATGAGACGGAGCGCCGGGACGCGGACACCGAGCGACTCCAGCCGCGCGTGCGCGGCCTGGAACAGATCGAGCCCGGAACCCGGCGAGAACGGGTCGGTGAGGTCGTCGTCGTGCTCGGCCGCGGGCCAGTAGTTCTCGGCGTCGCTCCACAGGTAGGCGATGGCCGTAGTGGCGTCATCCATCACCAGGCGGTACACGCCCTTCTTGCTGCCGCCCACAACCCGCTCGACTGCCTCAAGCCGCCGGCCGCTGCCCAGGGCGGCCCGCGCCGCACCCGCCAACTGCTCCCGCGTCGCTGCCTTGCGTGCCACTCTCCCGACCGCCTTCCGTCACGACAACCCGCACACCCTACGAACGCGGCTGCGCGGCGGCGATCGGTTTGTTCACCCCGAAAGACGTCGCCAGTGGTTGGGGCAGGGCTTCGGCGGACACCGCGTGCGCAGGTACGATGCACTGCGGTGCGGTCAAATACCGTCCACCAAGAGGTGGTTCAGCAGCGGCCGACGGGCAACCGCCCGCCGGGACACCGCGGGGGCACGGTGTGGGTGGGGGCCTGGATGGACATCGGCACGCAGGGCACGGCGGCGCCGGGCGACCTGGCGTGGGTGCGTGGCGTCGACGCGTACACCATGGGCGCTTACCCGCAGGCCGAGGAGGAGTTCAAGGCCGCGGTGCGGCTCGATCCCGGCATGGCGGACGGCTGGCTAGGGCTGCACGCGCTGCGCGTGGACACGTCCACCGCGCTGCTGCGGATGTACGCGGCACGCGACCGCTTCGGCGAGCAGCGCGCCCTGCACGGCCGCACTCTCAACTCCTGGTACTGGCTGGGCTGGTGGGTCCAGCCCGTGCTGGAGACGGTGCGTGATCTGCTGCTCGCACACGCCTCGCACTGGCTGGACGGGCGCAGAGTGCCCGAACTCGACCACGCGCTGGCCGGGTTGCCGCCCGCGGAGTCGGATGCGCAGGTCAGGTTCCTGCATGCCTGCCGCGCCTACCTCGTCAAGGACTGGGAGCTGCTGGCCCGTTGCACTGACCCGCTGCTCGACGACGCGCAGCTGGGCACGGAGGCCGGCCTGTTCGGCGGCATGGCCCGGGTGCGGCAGGAGATGTACGGGCAGGCCGAGCCGCTGCTCGCCACCGCTCTCATGCGGTGCCGCAGCGAGCAGCCGCAGCGCAAGGAGCTGCGGTACTGGCTGGCCCGCGCCCACGAGGGCACCGGACGCAGCGCCGCCGCGCTGCCCCTGTACCGCGCCGTGCACCGGCTCGACCCGTCGTTCATGGACACGGCCGCGCGGCTCGCGGCGATCGCGGACTCCGACGGGTACGAGGCCGTCGCCGACGGCGCCTACGACCTGGCGGGTCCCGCGGGGGCCGTGCCGCTGGCGCTGGCGGGGCCCGGCGCCGAGGCGCTGTCGGAGGCGCGCGGCGAACCCGACGCGGTGCTCCCGCTCGACCCGCGGTTCGGCGGCGGGGTGCCGGGCGCCGCGGGGCCCGCCGTCTCCCCCGACGAGATACGCGAGCGTACGGTGCCGCCACCGCGGCAGCCCTCCCCGGCGGACTTCCCCGGTGCCCCGACGGATCCGGCGCTGCTGGCCGATGCGCTGGCGGAGCTGGACCGCATGGTCGGCCTCGAACCGGTGAAGCGGCAGGTGCGGGCGTTGTCGGCGCAGCTGAACATGGCGCGCCTGCGGGCCGGCGAGGGGCTGCCCGTCCAGCCGCCGAAGCGGCACTTCGTCTTCCTCGGCCCGTCCGGCACGGGCAAGACGACGGTGGCACGGATCCTCGGCCGCGTCTTCTACGCCCTCGGGCTGCTCGGCGGTGACCATCTGGTGGAGGCGCAGCGCGCCGACCTCGTCGGCGAGTACCTCGGCCAGACGGCCGTGAAGGCGAACGAGCTGATCGACTCGGCGATCGGCGGGGTGCTGTTCGTGGACGAGGCGTACAGCCTGTCCAACGCCGGGTACAGCAAGGGCGACGCGTACGGCGAGGAGGCACTCCAGGTGCTTCTGAAGCGTGCCGAGGACAGTCGCGACGACCTGGTGGTGATACTCGCCGGCTACCCGGAGGGCATGGAGCGGCTGTTCGCGGCGAACCCCGGACTCTCGTCGCGGTTCACCACGCGGGTCGACTTCCCGAGCTACCGTCCGCTGGAGCTGACCGCCATCGGCCGGGTGCTCGCCGCGGAGGGCGGCGACGCGTGGGACGAGGAGGCGCTCGACGAGCTGCGCTCCATCAGCGGGCACGTCGTCGACCAGGGCTGGATCGACGACCTCGGCAACGGGCGCTTCCTGCGGACGCTGTACGAGAAGAGCTGTGCCTACCGGGACCTGCGCCTCGCGGGCTACCCGTCCACGCCGACCCGTGACGACCTGTCGACACTGCGCCTGCCCGACCTGATGCAGGCCTACGGTGAGGCGCTGTCCGGCCGGGACACGGCGACCGGCCCGGAGTGACCTGCACCCGGGCGGAGCGCCGAGCGCACCCCGCCGGGCCGCCTGCCGGGACCTGACGGCCCGGGCCGCCGGCCCGCCGCTCACGCGCGGGGGGCCAGGACCGCCTGGGCGTCGTCGCCGCCGTGCTGCCCCTGGGACGGCATGGCGCTCCCCGCGTCCGCGGCGTCGCGGTGTGACGGGTCGCGCACCTCGCCGACGAGCGTCTCCAGCACGTCCTCCAGGGCGACCAGGCCGATCACCCGGCCCGTCGCGTCCGCGACCTGCGCCAGGTGGGTGGCGGCCCTGCGCATCACGGTGAGGGCGTCGTCCAGCGGGAGCTCGGCGCGCAGGGTGGTCATCGGGCGCCACAGGTGCTGCGGCACCGCGCGTTCCGGTGCCTCAAGGTCGAGTACGTCCTTGACGTGCAGGTAGCCCATGAACGCCCCGCCCGCCACGGCGCACACCGGGAAGCGCGAGTAGCCGGTGCGCACCGTCAGCTCCTCGATCTCGCGCGGGGTGACGGCGGCGGTCACCGTGATGAGCGAACCGCGGCTCAGCAGGACGTCGGTGACGGGGCGGCTGCCCAGCTCCAGGGCGTCCTCCAGCTGCTCCTGCGCCTCGGGTTCGAGCAGGCCTGCCTGGCCCGAGTCCTCCACGAGCCGGCCGAGCTGGACGCTCGTGTACACGGAGTCGACCTCGTCCTTCGGCTCGACGCGGAACATCCGCAGCACCAGCCGGGCGCACGCGGCGAGCGCGACGGTGACCGGGCGGCAGGGCCTGGCGAAGGCGACGAGCCAGGGGCCCAGCCACATGGCCGCCTTGTCGGGGGCCGCCATGGCGAGGTTCTTCGGGACCATCTCGCCGATCACGAGGTGCAGGAAGGACACCATCGCGAGCGCGATCACATAGCCGACCGGGTGGACGGCGACCTCGGGCAGGTGCACGGCCTGGAAGACCGGTTCCAGCAGGTGGGCCACGGTCGGCTCGGCGACGGCGCCGAGCGTCAGCGAGCAGACCGTGACGCCGAACTGCGCGGCGGCCATCATCTGCGGCAGGTTCTCCAGGCCTTGCAGGGTCCTGCGGGCGCGTGCCGAGCCCGCGCGCGCGTGGGGTTCGATCTGGCTGCGGCGCACGGAGACGAGGGAGAACTCGGCGGCCACGAAGAAGCCGTTGGCGAGCACGAGCAGTAGCGCGCAGGCCAGTTGGAGGACGCTCACCCGGTGCCTCCAGCCGCCGCGTCGGCCGTGGCGCGCCTCTCGGCCCGGAGGCCCGGCCCGTCGGCGTCCGCGCCGGGTCCGTCCGCCGCCGGCACCGCGCCGGTGCGTACGATCCGCACGCGCTCGGCGCGGTAGCGGTCCACCTGCCGCACCGCGAGCCGCCAGCCCGGCAGTTCGACGCGGTCGCCGGGGACGGGGATGCGGCCGAGCAGGTCGGCGACCAGGCCCGCGAGGGTCTCGTAGGGCCCTTCGGGCGCTTCGAGGCCGATGCGCCGCAGGGTGAAGACGCGGGCGCTGCCGTCGGCCTCCCAGGCGGGGTGTCCGTCCTCGGCGGGCGCGGGGACGACCTCGGGGCGCGCGGCGCCCTCGGCGTCGTGCTCGTCGCGTACCTCGCCGACGAGTTCCTCGACGATGTCCTCGATGGTGACGACGCCCGCGGTGCCGCCGTACTCGTCGACGACGACGGCTATCGGCTGCTCGGTGCGCAGCCGGGCGAGCAGCTGGCGCGCGGGCAGCGTCTCGGGGACGAGCAGCGCAGGTACGGCTATGCGCGTGACGGGCGTGCGCGGGCGCAGGTGAGCCGGTACGGCGAGCGCGTCCTTGAGGTGGACCATGCCGACGATCTCGTCCATCCGGTCGCGGTAGACGGGGAAGCGTGACAGGCCGGTCGCGCGGGTGAGGTTGACGACGTCCGCGGCGGTCGCGTCGGTCTGCAGCGCGCTGACCTTCACGCGGGGCGTCATCACGTGCTCCGCCGTGAGCCCGCCGAGTGCGACGGTGCGCACGAAGAGGTCGGCCGTGTCCTGTTCGAGGGTGCCCGCCTGCGCCGAGTGGCGGGCGAGCGAGACCAGCTCGCCCGGTGTGCGGGCCGACGCGAGCTCGTCGGTGGGCTCGACGCCGAGCATCCGCACGATCCTGTTGGCGACGGTGGTCAGCAGCGCGATCACCGGCCGCAGCAGCAGGCTGAAGCGGTGCTGGGGCCCGGCGACGAACCGGGCGACCTGGAGCGGCTTGGACACCGCCCAGTTCTTGGGCACGAGCTCGCCGATGACCATCTGCGCGGCGGACGCGACGAGCATGCCGAGTACGACGGCGATGCCGGCGACCGCGTCGTCCGGCAGCCCCGTCGCGGACAGCGGGGGCGTGAGCAGGTCGTCGAGCGCGGGCTCGGCGAGCATGCCGACGACCAGGGAGGTGACGGTGATGCCGAGCTGGGTGCCGGAGAGCTGGAAGGACAGCTCGCGCACGGCCTTGACGACGACGCCCGCGCGCCGGTCTCCGGCGGCCGCGGCGCGTTCCGCGTCCGCTCGCTCCACCGTGACGAGGCCGAACTCGGCCGCCACGAAGAAGCCGTTGGCGAGGATGAGGACGAGTGCCGCGGCGAGCAGCAGCAGGGGGACCATCATGTCGCCGCCTCCCGGAAGGGGGCGGCGCAGGTACTACCGGACGTTCCGTCCATTGCTGGAGGGAGTCACTCCTCGATTAGCAGGAATCCCCGCGGGCCTCGACCGGCCGTGGGATGCGGGGCAGGGCGCTCCTGGCGCCCGCTCCCCACAGAATAGTCAAGACGGCGTGCAAAGGGATGTGTCAGCGCCCGGCCGCCGGCGGGGCGCCCGATTCGGTGCCGGTGCCGTGGGCGTCGACGAGGGCGCGCAGGGCGCGTGCGTCCCTGATGGCGCTGTGGCGTGCGATGCCCGGCTGGATGCCGAGCGCGGGCATGCTGGTGCCGTCGCTGAGGTCGAGGAAGACCCACGGGTCTCCGGGGCGCAGGTTGACCGCGAGGATCTCGGGCCAGGTGAGACGCCTGACACGTGTGAGGTTGACCACGGTCACCCCGCCGTGGTCGGCGACGACCTTCGGCCTGGCGAGCAGGGCGAGCACGCCGTCGACGATCACGGCGACCACGAGGAACCCGGCCTGCTCGGCCGGTTCCGCCGCGTCGAGCAGCAGCGCGAGGCAGGCGATCACCGCGAGCATGACGAACCCGGCGACGAGCAGGAGCAGCCGGGTGCGCCGCGGCCTGAAGGTCACCGGCAGCGGCGGGGGCGCGCCGTGCGCCCGCCCACCGCCGTCGTCCGGCGGCGTCTTCGACGGCATCGCCGTCAGAGCCGGCAGGCGTGGATGGCCGTGGTGAGGATGGCGCGGGCGCCGAGGGCGTACAGGTCGTCCATGATGCGCTGCGCGTCGACGGTGGGGACCATCGCACGGACGGCGACCCAGCCCTCGTTGTGCAGCGGCGAGACGGTCGGAGACTCAAGGCCCGGGGTGAGCGCGACGGCGCGCTCCAGGTGCTCGGCGCGGCAGTCGTAGTCCATCATCACGTAGGTGCGGGCCACCAGGACGCCCTGGAGCCTGCGCAGGAACTGCCCGACCTTGGGGTCGTCGGCGGCGCCCGTGGCGCGGACGACGACCGCCTCCGACGTCATGATCGGCTCGCCGACCACTTCGAGGCCGGCGTTCCGCAGCGATGTGCCGGTCTCGACGACGTCGGCGATGACCTGGGCGACGCCGAGCTGGATCGCGGTCTCGACCGCCCCGTCGAGGTGGACGACGGAGGCGTTGATGCCGTTGTCCGCGAGGTGCTTCGCCACGATGCCCTCGTAGGAGGTGGCGACCGTCATCCCCCCGAAGTCCCCGACGCCCTTGGCGGTGCCGGGCTTCGTGGCGTAGCGGAAGGTGGAGCGCGCGAAGCCGAGCTCCATGATCGGCTCGGCGTCCGCGCCCGAGTCGAGCAGCAGGTCGCGGCCCGTGATGCCGACGTCGAGGCGTCCCGAGCTCACGTAGATCGCGATGTCGCGGGGGCGCAGGTAGAAGAACTCCACCTCGTTGACGGGGTCGACGAGTACGAGCTCCTTCGACTCCTTGCGCTGCTGGTAGCCGGCCTCATGGAGCATCGCCGACGCAGGTCCTGACAGTGAACCCTTGTTGGGAACGGCGATGCGCAGCATGGTTGCGGCTTCCTCACGGTGTCGTTGGCTGGTGCGGGCACGGCCTGTGGCGGCCCGGGGACGGATCGGCTCAGAGATGGGCGTACACGTCGTCGAGGTCGATCCCGCACGCGACCATCATCACCTGGACGTGGTAGAGGAGCTGGGAGATCTCCTCCGCGGCGGCTTCCTTGCCCTCGTGCTCGGCGGCCATCCACACTTCGGCGGCCTCCTCGACGACCTTCTTGCCGATGGCATGGACGCCCTTGCCGACCAGCTCGGCGGTGCGGGACGTGGCGGGGTCCGCCTGGGCGGCCTTGTGCTGGAGCTCGGCGAAGAGCTCCTCGAACGTCTTGTTGGACATGGTGTCGCTCACTCTAGCGTCAGGCGCCGGCCGCCTGGCGCCAGGGTTCGGCGACGGTCCGCAGGATCGTGGCCGTGGCGACGGCCGCGGTGACGGCCTCGTGCCCCTTGTCCTCGGTCGAGCCCTCCAGGCCCGCGCGGTCCAGCGCCTGCTGCTCGGTGTCGCACGTCAGCACGCCGAAGCCGACGGGGACGCCCGTCTGCGTGGACACCTGGGTGAGCCCCTGGGTGACGCCCTGGCACACATACTCGAAGTGCGGTGTGCCGCCGCGGATGACGACGCCGAGGGCCACGACAGCGTCGTAGCCGCGCTCTGCCAGTGCCTTGACGACGACCGGCAGCTCGAAGCTGCCGGGCACCCGCAACAGGGTGGGCTCGTCGATGCCCAGTTCGTGCAGGGCGCGCATCGCGCCGTCGACGAGGCCGTCCATCACCTTTTCGTGCCAGCTGGCCGCGACGACGGCGACCCTGAGGTCCCCGCAGTTCTTGACGGTCAGTTCCGGCGCGCCCTTGCCGCTCACGTGTCTCCCTGTTTCGTTTCTGCCGGGTGCTGTCCGGGTTCGTGCCCGGTGGGTACTACTGGTTGCCGCAGGCCGACGCCGGGATGGCGGCGTCGAGCCAGGGCAGGTCGTGGCCCATGCGGTCGCGCTTGGTCCGCAGGTAGCGCAGATTGTGCTCCCCTGCCGTGACCGGCATCGGCTCGCGCCCGGTCACCCGCAGGCCGTGGCGGGCGAGGGCGTCGGTCTTGTCGGGGTTGTTGGTCATGAGGGTCAGGCTGTGCACTCCGAGGTCCTGGAGGATCTGGGCGCCGGCCGCGTAGTCGCGCGCGTCGGCGGGCAGCCCGAGCTCCAGGTTGGCGTCGAGGGTGTCGAGGCCGCGCTCCTGGAGCTCGTACGCGCGCAGCTTGGACAGCAGGCCGATGCCGCGCCCCTCATGGCCGCGCAGGTAGACCACGACGCCGCGGCCGGCCGCCACGATGTGCTCCATGGCGGCGTGCAGCTGGGGGCCGCAGTCGCAGCGCTGCGAGCCGAAGACGTCGCCGGTCAGGCACTCGGAGTGGACGCGCACCAGGACGTCCTCGCCGTCGCCGATGTCGCCGTGCACGAGCGCGATGTGCTCCACGCCGTCCGCTGCCGAGCGGTAGCCGAAGGCGGTGAACGGGCCGAAGGCGGTGGGCAGTTCCACCTCGGCCTCGCGGTGCACGACGGGTTCGGCGGCGCGCCGGTAGGCGATCAGGTCCTCGATGGAGATGATCGTCAGGCCGTGCTTGCGCGCGAACGGGACGAGTTGCGGCAGCCGCAGCATGGCGCCGTCCTCGCCGGCGATCTCCACGATGGCGCCCGCGGGGTGCAGGCCGGCGAGCGTCGCGAGGTCGACAGCGGCCTCCGTGTGGCCGTTCCTGGCGAGCACGCCGCCGGGCCGGGCGCGCAGCGGGAAGACGTGTCCCGGCCTGACGAAGTCGGCGGGGGCCGCGGTGCCGCTCGCCAGCAGGCCGAGCGTGGTGGCGCGGTCTGCGGCGGAGATGCCGGTGGTGACGCCGTGCGCGCCCGCGGCGTCGACGGAGACGGTGAACGCCGTGCGCATGGACTCGGTGTTCCGGCCGACCATCTGCGGCAGTTCGAGACGGTCGAGTTCGGCGCCCTCCATCGGCGCGCAGATCAGGCCGCGGCACTCGGACATCATGAACGCCACGATCTCGGGGGTGGCCTTCTCGGCCGCGACGACGAGGTCGCCCTCGTTCTCCCGGTCCTCGTCGTCCACGACGACCACGGGGCGGCCCGCGGCGATGTCCGCGATCGCCTGCTCGACCGGGTCGAGGGCAAGGTCATCGGCGTTGCCGTTGGTGTACCAGGTCATGCTGTCGCGCCTCCAAGCGCCAGGGCACCGGTGCGGCGGGAACGCAGCCACCAGTCGCGCATCCCCCACAGGACGAGGGCCAGATAGATCACGTAGACGAGGCCGGAGAACGCCAGGCCGCTGCTGAACGCGAGCGGTACGCCGACGACGTCGACGAGCAGCCAGGCGAACCAGAACTCGACCAGGCCGCGCGCCTGGGCGACCATCGCCGCCAGCGTGCCGACGAATATGTAGGCGTCCTGCCAGGGGCTCCAGGAGAGCGACGGGAAGGCCGTGAACAGGCCACCGAGCGCGGCGGTGCCGAGCGCGGTGCCCGCGATGAGCAGGCCGCGCTCCCGCCAGGTCGCGAACCGCACGGTGACGGCCCCGCCGTCGCCCGCGGGGGCGCTGCCGCCGCGCGCCCGCCACTGCCGCCAGCCCCACAGGGCGACGACGATGACGATCAGCTGCTTGCCGACGCCGCCGCCGAGGTCGGCCGAGAGGTACGCGGCGACGAGTATCGCGCCGGAGAGGAACTGGGCGGGCCAGGTCCATACCGAGCGCAGCCAGCCGAGCGCGAGCGCTATCAGGCCTATCGTGTTGCCGATCATGTCGGACCAGAGGATGTGCTGGCCGAAGGCGGTGAACGCCTCGGTGTCCAGCCAGGAGAACGCGCTCATCCGGCGGCCTCCGTCCCGGTCGCGGCCGTCCGGTCCCCCAGCAGCCGTTCGACGTACTTCGCGAGGACGTCGACCTCCAGGTTGACGGGGTCGCCCGGCCCCTTGGAGCCGAGGGTCGTCAGCGCGAGCGTGGTGGGGATGAGGCTGATGGTGAAGTGATCGGCACCGGCCTCCACGACGGTGAGGCTGACGCCGTCCACCGTGATGGAGCCCTTCTCCACGACGTAGCGGCTGAGTCCGGCGGGCAGCTGGACGGTGACGATCTCCCAGTGCTCCGAGGCCTCGCGCGCCGCGATCGTGCCCGTGCCGTCGACATGGCCCTGGACGATGTGTCCGCCGAGCCTGCCGCCGACGGCGACGGTGCGCTCCAGGTTGACCGGGGAGCCGGGCGCGAGCGCGCCGAGGCTGGAGCGTTTCAGGGTCTCGGCCATGACGTCCGCCGTGAACCAGTCATCGCGATGGTCGGCCACGGTGAGGCACACGCCGTTGACGGCGATGGAGTCGCCGTGTTTCGCGCCCTCGGTGACCACGGGCCCGCGCAGGGTGAACCTGCAGGAGTCGCCGAGGTCCTCGACGGCGGTGACTTCACCCAGCTCTTCGACGATTCCGGTGAACACTCAGCGCTCCTTCTGGGCGGGGGCGGCGGAGGCCGCCGCCGCGCGTACCGCGGTGATCCGCAGGTCGGGTCCGACGGTCTCGACGTGCGTCATCCGCAGTCGCAACGCGTCGGCGAGGGTGGGGATTCCGGCGTCGGCGAGTGCGGTGGGTCCCGCGCCGAGCAGGAGGGGTGCGAGGTAGCCGACGACGCGGTCGACGGCGCCGGCGGCCGCGAAGGACCCGGCGAGTGCCGCGCCGCCTTCGAGGAGCACGGAGCGCACGCCCCGCGCGTACAGGGCGTCGAGCAGGGCGGGCACGGACAGGCCGCGCTCGCCGCGCGGCAGCCGCAAGATGCCCGCGGCCGTGCCGGTGTCCGTACCGGCGTGCGCCGCCGCGTCCGCGAGGGCGCGGGTGTCGGCGTCCTCGGCGACGGCGATCAGCGTGGGCGCGGCGCCGTCCAGGATCCGGGCCCCCGCGCGCACGGCGGTGGCCCCGGTGTCGACGCCGACCCGCAGCGGCTGGGTCGCGCCGTCGATGCCGCGCACGGCGAGGTGCGGGTCGTCGGCGCGCAGCGTGCCGGAGCCGACGACGACCGCGTCGGCCTCGGCGCGCAGCCTGTGCACGTCGGCGCGTGCCTCGGCGGAGGTGATCCAGCGGCTGGAGCCGTCCTGCGCGGCGATCCTGCCGTCCAGGGTGGCGGCGTACTTCCAGGTGACGTGGGGGCGGCCGTGGCGCACGGCGGTCAGCCAGGCGGCGTTGACCTGCTCGGCCTCGTCCGCGAGCAGTCCGCCCTCGGCGGTGACGCCGGCGGCCCGCAGCGCGCCCGCTCCCCCGGTGGCCTGCGGGGTCGGGTCGGCGACGGCGTAGTGGACGCGGGTGACGCCGGCGTCGATGAGCGCCTGCGCGCAAGGGCCGGTGCGTCCGGTGTGGTTGCAGGGTTCGAGCGTGACGTACGCGGTGCCGCCGCGTGCGCGGTCACCGGCGGCGCGCAGGGCGTGGACCTCGGCGTGCGGCCCGCCGGCGCGCTGGTGGTAGCCCTCCCCCGCGGGGCGGCCTTCGGCGTCGAGGATGACGCACCCCACGACGGGGTTGGGGCTGGTGGAGCCGAGTCCGCGGGCCGCGAGGGCCACGGCGCGCCGCATGGCGTCGATGCCGGCCTGGTCGTTCACCCGTCCCACCGGGTCCTCCTGCCTTCTCAGGCACGGACTCCGGGGGCTGCCACGAGGGCAGGAGGCGGAACCATCGCATCGGGAACGCCGCACCGCACGCCCGTCCACGAGGACGGACGATCCGGCGGTGGCGTACCCGTCAGGGCCCGCCGCGCACTGCCTCCCATCCGGACTTTAACCGTCGGTCCAGGAATTTCACCTGGTCAACCGGCCGCTGGAGGCGGACGGGTCGCGGACTGTAACCGCCGGTTCGGACTTTCACCGACCCCGGAGTGCGCTGCTTGTTCGTCGTGACCAGTGTGCCACGGACGGGTATCACCCACGCGGGTGAATTCTGTGCACTGGCTCACAGTGCGTGCGGCCGTACAGCAGGTCACCTCTCGGGGCCGAACAGGTCGTGCTGGGCGGCGTCCCGGGCGGTGAGCAGCGCGCCGCGCAGCACGGCGGCGCCGCCGAGCGCGCTCGGCGCGACCTCTGTGCGCAGCGGGCAGATGGCCGCGAGCCGCCGCTCGACGCGCGCGGCGAGTTCGGCGCCTCCCGCGCGGCCGAGTTCGCCGGAGAGCACGACGAGCCCCGGGTCGAGCACGGTGGTGAGGGCGGCGGCGCCGAGGGCGACGCGGTCGGCCAGCTCGTCGAGGAAGGCGCCGCCCGCGCCGCCCGCCGAGGAGGCCGCCCGCAGGCACGCGGCGGCCGGCGGCTCGTGCGCCGCGGGGCGCGCGTCGATGCCGTGGCGGGCGGCGAGATCGCACACGGCGGCGGAGTTCACGAGGGCGTGCAGCCCTCCGTCGCACCCGGTCGCGGACGGCGCGCCCGGGGCGCCCGGCACGGGCAGGAAGCTGACCTCGCCCGCGCCGCCCGAGACGCCCCTGCGCAGCCTGCCGTCGATGACGACGGCGGCGCCGACGCTCAGCCCGAGCCACAGGAGTGCGAAGTCCTGGTGGCCGCGCGCGGCGCCGATGCGCTGCTCGGCGACGGCCGCGAGGTTCGTCTCGTTCTCCACCAGCACGCGGACGCCGAGCCGTTCGGGCAGTGCGGCGACGAGGCGGCGGTGCCAGGCGGGCAGACCCGAGGTGTCCCGCAGCTCCCCGCTGGCCGGGTCGACGAGGCCGGGCGCGCCGACGGCGACGCTGTGCAGCCGGGTGGCGCCCGCCTGCTCGACCGTGCGCTCCAGCAGGGCGCGGGCGTGGTCCGCCGCTTCCTCCGGGTCCGTGCGCTGGTCCACGGGGGCGGCGGCCTCGGCGAGCGTGCGCCCGAGCAGGTCGGCGACGACGGCGAAAACGCTGCCCGTCCTGATGTCGAGGCCCGCGAGCTGGGCGCGGTCGGCGGCGATCCCGTACACGCGCGCGTTGGGGCCCCTGCGCTCGCCGCCGCTCTCGCCGACGACGCGGACGAGCCCCGCGCCCTGGAGCCGCTCCACCAGGTCGGCAACGCTGGGCCGCGACAGACCGGTGAGCGCCTTGAGCTGAGCCGCTGTCAGGGGGCCCTGCTCCTGGATGTGCCGCAGCGCCAGCCTGTCGTTGATGGCTCTGGCGGTACTCGGGGATGCGGGCATGGCGGTATCCTTCCACAGCCATCTATTTATCAGGCAGGCTTCCTGATAGTTTACGCCCCGACAGTGGACCCTCACAGCACGCCACCGCGCGAAGGACGACGCATGACTTCACAGGCCGCCCACCACGACGGTGAGCCGGGCATACGCCATGTGCGCAGGGCCCGGGTCGCGCTGGCCGTGGTGTTCTGCGCGCACGGCTGCGTCACCGGCAGCTTCGCCACCCGGGTCCCCTGGATCCAGGACCACACCGGCATCGGCGCCGGCCAGCTGGGCCTTGCCCTCGCCTTCCCCGCGCTCGGCTCCCTGCTCGCGATGCCGCTGGCGGGAACCGTGGCCCACCGCCTCGGCTCGCGCGCCGCGCTGCGCGTGCTCCTCTCGGCGTGGACGCTGTCGCTGGCCCTGCCCTCCCTCGCGCCGAACCTGTACACGCTGTGCGCGGCGCTGTTCGTGTACGGGGCGTCGTCCGGCATGTCCGACGTGGTGATGAACGGCATCGGAGTCGAGACGGAGAACCGGCTCGGCAGGTCGATCATGTCCGGGCTGCACGGGATGTGGAGCGGGGGCGCCCTGCTCGGCTCGGCCTTCGGTGCGCTGGCCGCGAACCTCGGCGCCGGTGCCCCGCTCCACCACGAGCTCGCGGCCGCCGTGCTGACCGCCGTGGGCCTGCTGGCCTGCGGCGGCGTGCTGGACGTGCGCAGCGCGCCGGAGGCGCAGGCGCCGCCGCGGTTCGCGCTGCCGCCGAGGGCGGCGCTCCTCATCGGTCTCGTCGGCTTCTGCGCCGTGTTCGGCGAGGGCGCGAGCCTGGACTGGTCCGCCGTCTACCTCAGGGACGTGCTGTCCACGTCGGCGGGGCTCGCCGCCGCGTCCACCACGGCGTTCTCGCTGACCATGGCGGTCACCAGGATCGCCGGCGACCGGCTGGTCGACCGGTTCGGCCCGGTGCGCACGGTGCGCGCCGGCGGCGTGTTCGCCACCGCGGGCGGCGCGCTGGTGGTGCTGGCGCCGCGCCCGGAGATCGCGATGGGCGGCTTCGCGCTGCTGGGCGTCGGGGTCGCGATCGTGGTGCCGCTGGCCTTCGCCGCGGCCGGGCGCAGCGGCTCGAACCCCAACCAGGCCATCGCGGGCGTCGCGACGATCACGTACACCTCCGGGCTCGTGGCGCCGTCCGTGATCGG
This sequence comes from Streptomyces sp. NRRL F-5126, assembly GCF_000721265.1. Classification (GTDB taxonomy): domain Bacteria; phylum Actinomycetota; class Actinomycetes; order Streptomycetales; family Streptomycetaceae; genus Streptomyces. The sequence continues at coordinate 57,976 of NZ_JOFZ01000010.1, forward strand.
CGGCGTCGCGCACGCGAGCTCCCTCCAGGCGGCGTTCGGCCTGGTGACCCTGCTGGCGGCCGGGCTCCTCGCGGGCGCGGGCGTCCTGCGGCCGCGGCCCCGCGCGGGCGGCGACCGCCTCGGCGGGGGCGGGGCCGACGGCGCGAACCCGGCGGCCGGCACGGCGGGCACGGACGGCGCCCCGGCCAACGGGCCGCGGCCGGGGCGCACCGGGCACGCGGGCCCCTGAACCGCCCGCGTCCGCCATGTCGTTGTATCGTCAACGACCTGCCGTGCTCTACGGTGAACTCCTCGGTCGTGACTCGATCTTGTCTCGTAGGAGCAGCGCATGCCGATCAAACTCGGTCTCTCCCTTCCGCAGATGCACCAGTTCGACCTCTCCCGCGACCTCGTGCCCGTCGCGCGGGCCGCTGAGGAGACGGGGTACGACAGCCTCTGGGTGTTCGAGCGCACCCTCTTCCCGACCCCGGCGACGCAGGGCCTGTACGGCGTGCCCGGCCTCGAATGGCCGGACAGCTACCGCTCCGTGGCCGACCCGCTGGTCACGCTCGCCATGGCCGCGGCGGTCACCGAGCGGGTCCGCCTCGGCAGCAGCGTCCTCGTCGCGCCCTACCACTCGCCGTTCCACCTCGCGCGCTGGTTCGCCACGCTGGACGCCGCGAGCAACGGGCGCGCGGTGGCGGGTCTCGGCACCGGCTGGTCCCACGACGAGTACGCGGCGGGATCGACGGGGACGTTCGCGGAGCGCGGCGCCGTGCTCGACGAGATGCTCGACGTCTTCGCCGCCGTGCACGGGCCCGACCCGGTGTCGTACGAGGGCCGGTTCACCACCATCGCCCCCGCCGAGGTCGGCCCCAAGCCGGTGCGCCCGGTGCCGGTCTACCTCGCCGCGTCGGGCGGCGCCGCGCTGCGCCGCCTGGTGGAGCGTGCCGACGGCTGGCTGCCGACGGGTATGACCGCCGAGCAGCTCGCCGGCGCCTGGAAGGGCGTCAACGCTCTCGCCGCCGAGCGCGGCCGCACGCGGCCGCTCGACGTGTGCGTGCGGGCCAACGTGCGGTACACGCCGCAGCCGGTCGACTCGTCGGGCCGGCAGCCCTTCCACGGCAACGTGGCGCAGATCGTCGAGGACGTCGCGGCGCACGCGGCGATCGACGGCATCGGCGAGATCCTGCTCGAACTCGGCCCCGACGCGAGGGACGGCCAGGAGCTGGCCGACCGGGCCCGCGAGGTCCACGCGGCGGTGCGCGAGGCCGGCGTCTGACCGTCCCTCCTGCGCCGCGCGGGTCCCGGCCCTCCCCGATGGGCCGGGACCCGCGGCGGCCGGGCGACGCGGCGGCTCGTGCGGCCCGTGTTCAGTCCTCCGGCAGCTCCACCGGCGCGAGCTCGTCGAACAGGTCGCCCGGTCCCGGGTTCGACGGGTCCGTCGTGCCGCCGAAGTGGTGCAGCACCCCCCACACCGCGTTGAGCGCGGTCTGCACGGCGCCCTCCGCCCACCCGGCGGTCCACGAGACGTCGTCGCCGGCCAGGAAGATCCCGCGCTTGTCCGCCGGCAGCGCGTCCTGCACGAAGTGCGTGAACAGCCGCCGCTGGTAGCGGTAGTGGCCCGGCAGGTTGGCCTTGAACGCGCCCATGAAGTACGGCTCGTCCTCCCACGAGACCGTGATCGGGCTGCCGATCACATGGCTCCTGATGTCGACGCCCGGGTAGATCTCCCCCAGCGAGGCGAGCATCACCTCCATCCGCTCGTTCGCCGACAGGGGCAGCCACTTGAGGCTGTCGTCGCACCACGTGTACGAGAGGCAGATGACGGCCGGCGCTTCGGGATCGTCGCCGAGCAGGTACGTGCCGCGCGTCATCCGGTCGGTGAGCGTCATCGACATCGTGTCGCGTCCGGTGCGCGGGTCCTTGTCGAGCCAGAACGGGCGGTCCACCGGGACGAACAGCTTGCTCGACTCCATGTAGTGGGTCCGCTCGATGGCGGTCCAGTGGTCGATCGGGAACAGCGCGTCGTCGCAGGCGATCTTCGACAGCAGCATCCACGACTGCGCGGTGAAGACGGCCGCGCGGTACGTGCGGATCGCGCCGGACGCGTCCGTGACGGTGATCCCGCCCCCGGCCGTGCGCCGCAGTCCCGTCACCGCGGGCAGCGGGTCGCCGTCGTGCAGGGACGCGAGCGAGGTGCCCTGCGCCCAGTACGTGATCTTCCCGGGGGCGCGGCGCCACAGCCGTTCCGGCAGCTGCCGGCTGCCGCCGACGATGCCCTCGTGGTGGTCGTCGGCCTCGGTGTAGACGACGCGCAGGATCTCCAGGATCGAGTTGGGGAAGTCGGTGTCCCAGCCGCCGGTGCCGAAGCCGACCTGCCCGAAGATCTCCCGGTGCCGGAAGGAGCGGAAGGCCGGCGAGTCGCAGAGGAAGCCGTAGAACGTCTGGTTGTCCAGGTCGCGCACGAGCCGCGACCAGATCTCCCGGATCGCGGGGATGTCGCGTTCGCGCAGCGCGCGGTTCATCGCCGAGAAGTCGGCGCCCTCCTCCAGGCAGGTGTTCCACGCGTCCATCACGTCGCGGTACACCTGGGGCAGGTCGTCGATCGTCCGGGCGAAGTGGGGCACACCCTTGAGGTCCACCACGGTCGAGGGGGTGCCGGGGGCCAGCGGGTTGGGGAACGGCTCGGTCTCCAGGCCCACCAGGTCGATGTAGTGCCTGAGCGCGGTCGACGACGGCGGGAAGCGCATGGCGCCGAGTTCGGCGGTGAGCGCCGGGTCGCACCCCTCGAACCCGACGGTGCGCAGCCGGCCGCCGATGCGGTCCGCCTCGTAGAGGACCGGGCGCAGGCCCATCTTCATCAGCTCGTACGCGGTGACGATGCCGGACAGCCCGCCGCCGATGACGGCGACCTCGGTGCCGTGCTCGGTCGCGGGTATCTGGCCGAGGCCCGCGGGGTGGGCGAGGTAGTCGTCGTAGGCGTACGGGAAGTCAGGACCTGACATGGTGATGGGCCGCTCGCCCGCCGGGGGCTGCGGGTGGGTGTGGGAAACGGCGGTGGGCACCGTGGACGTCATGACGCGACGCTCCTGAGGCGTGAGGGTGGCGGGCGGTGAAGGGCGGAGGAAGCCCGGGCAGGGCCGAGGAGGGCGGGGTCAGGCGGGGGCGTCGTACAGGCCGGGCCGCCGGTCGCGCAGGTACGGGTTGGCCTCGCGGGACGCGGCGAGCAGCGCGGGGTCGACGTCGCACACGAGGAGTTCCTCGCCGCCGCCCGCGCGCGCGTGCGCCGTGCCATCGGGGCCCGCGAGGCAGGAGAGGCCGACGAAGTCGAAGTCACCCTCGGGCCCCGTCCTGTTGACGTAGGCGATGTACATCTGGCTCTCGAAGGCGCGGACGGGCACGACGGACTCGGCGACGAACTCGAAGGGCCGCATCTGCGCGGTGGGCACGAGCAGCAGGTCGGTGCCGGCCAGCGCGTGGGCGCGCACGTTCTCGGGGAACTCGACGTCGTAGCAGATCAGCACGCCCACGCGCACACCACCGACCTCGGCCTGCACCACCTGCTGTCCTCCCGCGGCGAACCGCTCGCGCTCGAAGGGCCCGTACAGGTGGGTCTTGCGGTAGTTGGCGAGCCGCTCGCCGCCGGCGCCGATCAGCTGGGCGCTGTTGTGGACCAGCTCGCCGTCACGCTCGGGGTAGCCGTAGAGCACCGCGACGCCGTGGCGCGCCGCGCTTTGCGCGACGGCTCGTGCACCGGGTCCTTCGGCGCTCTGCGCGAGGCGCGCGACGTCGTCGCCGATCGCGTACCCCGTCAGGAACATCTCGGGGCAGACGAGCAGGGACGCGCCGGCCTCGGCCGCGCGCCGCGCCGCGTCGTCGAGCGCGCGCAGGTTCCCGTCCGTGCGGCCGGGGCGGCCCGAACTCTGGAGCAGGGCGGTACGCAACGGCGGCATGGCGGTTCCTCGCAGGTCACGGCGGTGTGAAGCGGGGCCGGGCGGGGCCTTCCCGGCCGCCTGCCCACCCCCTGAAGACGGTACGTTCGGCGACGGCGCGGCGACAAGCGGCGACCGTTGCGCGTACAGGCGTGATCCATTGCGCGGTCGGAGGCATCCGCGGCGATTCGTTGCGCGACGGTGCGAGATGCCTCAGGGACGTGACCCCGGCCACTGCGGCGCGCCCGCCGCGTACCGCCTCAGCAGCGGGGACAGGACGAGCACGGACTTGGTGCGCTCCACGTACGGCTCGCTCGCGATGCGTTCGAGTACCTCCTCGAAATGGCGCATGTCCGCCGCGAACACCTGGACCACGGCATCGGCGTCGCCCGTGACCGTCGACGCGGCCGCCACCTCGGGCAGCCGTTCGAGGCCGCGGTGGATGTCGTCGGGCGACGTGTTGCGCCCGCAGTAGATCTCGATGAACCCCTCGGTGCGCCAGCCGAGGGCCGCCGGGTCGACCCGTACGGTGAAGCCGGTGATCGCGCCCTCGGAGCGCAGCCGGTCGACGCGCCGCTTCACGGCGGGGGCGGACAGGCCGACGAGGGCGCCGATGTCCGCATAGGAGCGGCGGGCGTCCTCGGCGAGGGCGTGCAGGATGCGTTCGTCCAGGTCGTTCAGTCGCACCGGTGCAGTAGACCACGTACTCCCGGGCGGCCGGTGCCGGCCGTGGCGCCGGGGCTCAGCAGCCCGGCTCCAGCAGGCCCTTGCGCAGCCTGCCGGTGACCCTGGCAAGCAGCCGGGACACGTGCATCTGCGAGACGCCGAGGACCCGGCCGATCTCCGCCTGCGTCATCTCCTCGCCGAACCGCATCCGCAGCAGCTGCCGCTCCCGCTCGTCCAGCGTCTTGAGCAGGGGCTTGAGCGCCTGCACGTTCTCCGCGATCTCCAGTCCCGCGTCGAGTCCGCCGAGCCGGTCGGCCAGGGGCGTCACGGTCTCGGCGCTGTCGTCGGCCGGCATGTCGATGGAGCCGGCCGTATAGCCGTTGCTGGCGACGATGCCCTCTATGACCTCGTCCTCGTCGATGCCGAGGCGCTCGGCGAGCTCCGATGTCGTCGGCGTGCGGTCGAGCCGCTGTGACAGCTCGTCACTGGCCTTCGCCAGGTCGATCCTGAGCTCCTGGAGGCGGCGCGGCACATGCACGGCCCAGCTCGTGTCCCTGAAGAAGCGTTTGATCTCGCCGATGATGTACGGCACGGCGAACGTCGCGAACTCCACCTCGCGGGTGAGCTCGAAACGGTCGATCGCCTTGATCAGGCCGATGGTGCCGACCTGGACGATGTCCTCCATCTGGTCGGCCCTGTTGCGGAACCGGGTGGCGGAGTAGCGCACCAGCGCGAGGTTCAGCTCGATCAGCGTGTTGCGCGCGTACTGGTACTCGGACGTGCCCTCTTCGAGCTCCGTCAGCCGCGCGAAGAACAGCCGGGAGATCTCCCTGGCGTCCTTCGGCGCGACATCGGCGGGCGATTCGACACGCGGCAGGGCGTACGTCCACGACGACTGGGCACTCCCCCCGTGGCCCTCCGTGCCGCTTCCCCCGTGTGCGTACTCCGTGCGTTCGAACGGGACCGCCTTGGCCGTCGACACGTTCGCCTCCCCTGTGTTCCTGGTTCAGTAGGAGGCGTGTACCCCGTGGCGCCGTGGTCATGCGCCCGAATTCCGGGATCGCGGCATTCGGGCGCCCGTCGCCGTGTCAGCTCCAGCTGGACGAGAGGGGCTTGCCCTCCGCGTAGCCTGCGGCGCTCTGGATGCCGACGACCGCCTTCCGCGCGAACTCCTCCAGGGACGCGGCACCCGCGTACGTGCACGACGAGCGCACCCCGGCGATGATCGAGTCGATCAGGTCCTCGACGCCGGGCCGCGCCGGGTCGAGGAACATGCGCGACGTGGAGATGCCCTCCTCGAACAGGGCCTTGCGCGCCCGGTCGTAGGCCGACTCGTCGCTCGTGCGGTTGCGCACGGCGCGTGCGGACGCCATCCCGAAGGACTCCTTGTACAGCCGCCCGTCCGCGGACTGCTGGAGGTCGCCGGGCGATTCGTACGTGCCGGCGAACCACGAGCCGATCATCACGTTGGACGCGCCGGCGGCCAGCGCCATCGCGACGTCGCGCGGGTGCCTGACGCCGCCGTCGGCCCACACGTGCTTGCCGAACCTGGCGGCCTCGGCGGCGCATTCGAGTACGGCGGAGAACTGCGGCCTGCCGACGCCGGTCATCATGCGCGTGGTGCACATGGCGCCAGGACCGACTCCGACCTTGACGATGTCCGCGCCCGCCTCGATCAGGTCGCGCACGCCCTCGGCGGCGACCACGTTGCCCGCGACGACGGGGACGCGCGGGTCGAGGCCGCGCACGGCCCTGACGGCGGACAGCATCGACTCCTGGTGGCCGTGCGCGGTGTCCACGACGAGCGTGTCGACCCCGGCCTCCAGCAGCTGCGCCGCCTTGCCGACCACATCCCCGTTGACGCCGACGGCAGCGGCGATCCTGAGCCTGCCGCGCGCGTCGGTCGCGGGCGTGTAGAGCGTCGCCCGCAGGGCGCCCTTCCTGGTCAGGATGCCGACGAGGCGGCCCTCCGCGTCTACGGCGGGCGCGAGCTTGCGGTGGGCGCCGTCGAGGGCGTTGAACGCCTCCCTCGGGTCCATTCCGGCGGAGAGCACCAGCAGCTCCGTGGACATCACCGCGGACAGCTGCGTGAACCGGTCGACGCCCGAGAGGTCGTGCTCGGTGACGATGCCGACGGGCCTGCGCTTGTCGTCGACCACGATGCCGGCGCCGTGCGCGCGCTTCGGCAGCAGGGACAGCGCCTCGTCGACGGTCTGCGTCGGCCTGAGCGTGATGGGGGTGTCGAGGACGAGGTCGCGTTCCTTCACCCAGGACGTGACGTCGGCGACGACATCGAGCGGGATGTCCTGCGGGATCACCACGAGGCCGCCGCGCCTGGCGACGGTCTCGGCCATCCGGCGGCCCGCGATGGCGGTCATGTTGGACACGACCAGCGGAATGGTGGTGCCCGTGCCGTCGGGCGAGGAGAGGTCCACGCCGAGCCGGGAGCCGACGGCCGACCTGTTCGGCACCATGAAGACGTCGTCGTAGGTCAGGTCGTACGACGGCGAGAGATCGTTGAGGAAACGCACGTACAGAACATCCCAGTCGCTCGGAGCAGGCCGCCGGTCGATGAGCCCGGCGGCAGACGCACGTACTTCATTGTCCCATGCACCGCCCCAGTACTTCCTCGCCGCGCGGGGGCAGAAACGTACAGGTCCCGCCGCCCGCGTTCGGAGGAACCTCCAAGCGGCGCGCCCCGTCCTGCCGTGGCGGGGTCAGGCGCCGCCGGGGTCGGCCCGTTCGAGCGCCGGCTTCGGCGCCGGGGCGAAGTCCTTCAGCAGGAAGTCCGCCGCGACGGTGTCCGTGACCAGGCTCGTCACGAGGCCGGAGCGCAGTACCGCGCCGATCGCCTCCGACTTGCGCCTCCCGCCGGCGATCGCCACCACCTCGGGGATGCGGCGCAGCCGGTCCGTCTCGACGGTGATGCAGCGCTCGCCCAGGTCGCGGCCGACCCTGCGGCCCTCGGAGTCGAAGAGGTGCGCCGACATCTCGGCGGCGGCGCCCAGCGACGAGTAGTGCGAGCGCTCCTCCTCGCTGAGCATGTCGTACACCGTCGAGATGCCCGGCTCCCACGAGCCGATGGACACGGCGGCGACGGTCACCTTGTCGAAGTACTCGAAGGCGCGCGCGATACCGGGCTGGCCCCGCAGCGCGGCCGCCGTCGCCGTGTCGGGCAGCAGCATCGGCGCGTAGATCGGGTGCGCCTCGCCGCCGGACACCTGTGCCGCCCGGCGTACGGCCTCCACGGACCCGCGCTCGGCGGTGCCCGCGTCGTACACGCCCGTGAGCTGGACGACCGTGCAGGGCGGCAGGCGGTCGAGCGCCGCCGCCATGTGGATCGTGGACCTGCCCCACGCGAGGCCGAGGACGTCGCCCTCCGTGACCAGCTCGCCCAGCAGGTCGGCGGCCACCTCGCCGAGGTTCTCCGGGTCGGGCGACTCGTCCGCGCCGTCCGCCGGCGACTCCACCACGACCGCGTGCCGAAGGCCGTAGCGGGCGCGGAGCGCGTCGGAGCGCTCGGCGTCCAGCTCGGCAGGCACGCGGATCTCGATGCGTACCAGATCGCGCTCGAGCGCGGTCTCCAGGACACGCGCCACCTTGAAGCGGCTGACGCCGAACTCCTCGGCGATCTGGATCTTGGACTTGCCCTCCAGGTAGAAGCGGCGCGCCATGGCGGCCGCCTGCACCAGCTCCGCGGGTCCCATACGCAGGGCCGGCCGCCCCGCCGATGTTCCAGGCACCGCGTTCTCCTTCACTCCGCACACCTCTGGATCCGCCGTTCATCCTGTCAGATACGGCGATCCACGATCAGCCCCGAAGGGCGCTGTTCACTTGGCCGCGGCCCGCCTGCCGCACGGCCGTACCGCGTGCGTCAGTGGCCGCACGCCCAGGATGCCTTGGCCGTGGCCTCGTCGGCCTGGTGGCGCAGCATCCGCACCGCGGCGGCCGGGTCGTCGGCCCCGTACACCGCGGAGCCCGCGACGAAGACGTCCGCCCCGGCCTCCGCGCACCGCTCGACGGTGTCGGCCGAGACACCGCCGTCGACCTGGAGCCACAGTTCGAGGCCGTACTTGGCGATCATCTGCCGCGCCCGGCGGATCTTCGGCAGCATGATGTCCAGGAACGCCTGGCCGCCGAAGCCCGGCTCCACCGTCATGATCAGCAGCATGTCCAGTTCGGGCAGCAGGTCCTCGTACGGCTCGACCGGCGTCGCCGGCTTGAGCGCCATGGACGCGCGTGCTCCCTTGGCGCGGATCTCGCGCGCGAGGCGCACGGGCGCCGCCGCGGCCTCGGCGTGGAAGGTCACCGAGCCCGCCCCTGCCTCGACGTACTGCGGCGCCCAGCGGTCGGGCTCCTCGATCATGAGGTGGCAGTCGAGCGGGGTCCCCGCGGCCTTGCCGAGCGCCTCCACCACCGGTACGCCCAGGGTCAGGTTGGGCACGAAGTGGTTGTCCATGACGTCGACATGGAGCCAGTCGGCGCCTTCGACCGCCTTCGCCTCCTCGGCGAGGCGTGAGAAGTCGGCGGACAGGATGCTGGGGTTGATCTGTGCCATGTGACAAGCCTCCCATGGACGGGGACCCGCCCAGGCCGCGGTCCGCCCATCGGAACGGGCACGCCCTCGGAGCGGGCCGCGCCGATCAGGACGTGCGCCGCAGCACGGCCAGGTACATGGCGTCGGTGCCGTGCAGGTGCGGCCAGAGCTGGACGTCCGGTCCTTCGCCCAGCGCGGGCACGCCGGGCAGCAGCGGGCGCGCGTCGATCCACTCGGCGCCGGTACGGCCTTCCCGCAGCACGTCGTCGACGACCACGCGCGTCTCCGCGAGGTGCGGCGAGCAGGTCGCGTAGCAGACGACGCCGCCGGGTCGCACCGAGCCGAGCGCCTCGCGCAGCAGCGCGCGCTGGAGCGGCGCGAAGCCCTTGATGTCGTCGGGGCGGCGCCGCCAGCGCGCCTCGGGGCGGCGGCGCAGCGCGCCGAGGCCCGAGCACGGCGCGTCGACGAGCACCCGGTCGAAGGCGCCCTGGCGCCACGGCGGCCTTGTGCTGTCCGCGGTGACGACCTGGACCGGGCCCGGGTTGCCCGCGAGCGTGCGTGCGACGAGGCGCGCGCGGTGCGGCTGCTTCTCCGCCGCGAGCAGCGCGGCGCCGCGGCCGGCGGCGAGCGCGGCGAGCAGGCCCGCCTTGCCGCCGGGGCCCGCGCAGGCGTCGAGCCAGTGTGCGTCGCGCCCGTCGAGGGACGCGTTCGCCAGGGCGAGGGCGACCAGCTGGCTGCCCTCGTCCTGGACGCCCGCACGTGCCTCACGCACGGCGTCGAGCGCGCCGGGCTCGCCGCCCTCCGCGAGCCTGACCGCGTACGGCGACCAGCGGCCCGGCAGGGCGCCCTCGGCCAGCAGCTCGTCGGTCGTGGCACGTCCGGGCCTGGCAACGAGCGTCACCTCGGGCCGCTCGTTGTCCGCTTCCAGCAGGTCCTCGATGCCCGCCCGGCCGCCGCCGAGCGCGTCCCACAGCGCCGAGACGACCCAGCGGGGGTGCGCGTGGACGACGGCGAGATGGTCCTCCGCGTCCTCGTCGTAGGGCGGCGCGACCCGTTCGAGCCAGGCGTCCAGGTCGGCCGTGGAGATCTTGCGCAGCACGGCGTTGACGAACTTGGCCCGCCCGTCGCCGAGCACGACGCGCGCGAGCTCCACGCTCGCCGAGACGGCGGCGTGGGTGGGGATGCGCATGGAGAGCAGCTGGTGCGCGCCGAGGGACAGCACGTCGAGCACGGGCGGGTCGACCTCGCGCAGCGGCCGGTCGACGCAGGCCGAGATGATGGCGTCGTAGGTGCCCTGGCCGCGCAGGGTGCCGTAGACGAGCTCGGTGGCCAGGGCCGCGTCGCGCGCCTCGAAGCCGGGCTGCTCGCGCGCCTTGCCGAGCAGTGGCGGCAGCACGAGGTTGGCGTACGCGTCGCGCTCGTCCACGGCGCGCAGGGCCTCGAAGGCGACGATGCGCGCGGAGTCCTTCTTGGGACGGCGGTAGGGCTTGCCCTGGCGTGCCGGACGCCGGCGCCCGCGGGGTGCCTGGTCGTTGCCGCGGGGTGCCTGGTCGTTCAAAGGTGCTCCGGAGGTATGGATGTGCGGTGCCCTGTCTGGGGTTTTCGATGTCTGGGTTTTCGATGCCCGCGCGTTTCGATGCCCGGGGTTTTTCAGCGTACGCCGGGGCGGCGAGCGGTTCAGCCGGCGTCCCCGACGCGCTCCCCCGGTGCGATCCGCACGCCGCGCGCCCAGTCGGCGGCGCGCATCGGCTTCTTGCCCTGCGGCTGCACCCACAGGAGCTCGACGGGGGTCGAGCCGGTGCCCGCGTACACGTTGTTCTTGCCCACGGCGAGGGCGCCTGGCGCGAGGTCGTCGTGGCCCGGCGCGGGAGCCACGTGGACGAGCTTGAGCCGCTCGCCGCGGAAGACCGTCCATGCGCCGGGGGCGGGCGTGCAGCCCCTGACGACGCGGTCCACGCGCAGCGCCGGCGCGTCCCAGTGCACCTGGGCGTCCTCGACCGAGAGCTTCGGCGCGAGTGAGACACCCTCGGCGGGCTGGGGCGCCGCCTTGAGCGTGCCGTCCTCGATGCCGTCCATGGTGGCGGCGAGCAGGCCCGACCCGGCGAACGCGAGCCGGGTGAGCAGGTCGCCGCTGGTGTCGGTGGGGCGTACGGCCTCGGTGACCACGCCGTAGACGGGTCCGGAGTCGAGGCCCTCCTCGATCTGGAAGGTGCTGGCGCCCGTCACCTCGTCGCCGGCCATCACGGCGTGCTGCACGGGCGCCGCGCCGCGCCATGCGGGCAGCAGCGAGAAGTGCAGGTTCACCCAGCCGTGCGCGGGCACGTCGAGGGCGACGCGCGGCAGCAGCGCCCCGTACGCCACGACGGGGCAGCAGTCCGGGGCGATCTCGCGCAGGCGGGCGAGGAAGTCCGCGTCGCGCGGCTTCGCGGGCCGCAGGATCTCGATCCCCGCCTCCTCGGCACGCTGGGCGACCGGGCTCGCGACGAGCCGGCGGCCGCGGCCCGAGGGCGCGTCGGGGCGTGTCACGACGGCGGCGACCTCGTGCCGGTCCGAGGCGATGAGGGCGTCAAGGGCGGGTACGGCGACCTCGGGGGTGCCGGCGAAGACGAGCTTCATCGGTGGCGTGCTGCCTCTCGGAAGGTGGTGGGAGCGGGTGCGGTCCTCAACGTGGCGGGCACGGCCCGCGAACCCTGCCACCTTATGGCGCGGCCGCACGCCTCGTGCGGTGCGGGGCGCCGCGAGGAGCAGGGCTCGGGGGCGGCGGCTCCCCGGGGCGCGTGGTGGCTCACGCGCCCCGCGCATATGCCCGTACGCCCCCGCAGCGTGACCACACGCCAGGTGCCGCGTTGTCAAGGGAGATTGACCACCGCGGGCCGCACCGGTACGGCCCGCGTCCTTTTCCACGCCGGTTCGAGAGGCTCGTCCATGGCCGACCACGCAACCCACGACGCCCAGGCCCGTGCCAGCCTGCACATGCTGGTGCGGGACATCGAGCGCGTACGCCGCCAGGTGGACGCACTGCGCACCCTCACAGCCCAGTTGGGCAACGTCTACCGGCCCCGGCGGACGGGCTCCTCCACGGGGTTCGTCGTCTACGGGCGGGCCCCGGCACCCACCGTCCGCCTCGCCCAGGAGTTGAGGGACAGCGTCGAGACGCTGGTGACGGCGGCGGTGGACTTCGACCGCTCGCTCGGCTTCTCCTGGGACGCCGTGGGCTCGGCGCTCGGCGTCACCAAGCAGGCGGTGCACCGCCGTTACGGGGCGCGGCGCACCACGCCGCGCCCCGGTTCGGCCGAGGGCGCGGAGCAGGCGCCCGCCGCGGCGCGCAGGGCGCTGCCCGCGACGGGCGCGCTGCCGTCCGTGCCCGCCGCGCGGTCCATGCCCCCGCAGCCCGCGGTGGAGGCGCGCGAGCAGCGGGAGGCGCAGGGCGAGCCGCGTCCGTCCGTGTTCCCCAGCCCGCGCGGGAACTGACGCCGCCTCGGCACCGCGGCGCCTCAGCCGATGTCGGGCGGATCGATCCTGATCCGCACCGAGGGCGCCCCGCCGCCGCGGGACAGCCGGCTCGCCTGGGCCGCCTTCAGGGCGGCGGCGAGTGCGGCGCCGCCGCCCTGCGGCACCCGCAGCAGCACGCGCTCCCACCTCTGGCCGGGCGGCGGCCCGCCACGGCGCGGCGCGCCGGGCGGCGCGCTCGCCACCGGAACGGGCCCGAGCACCTCGGCGCCCGGCGGCAGTTCGGTGCTCGCGACGAACTCCGCGACGGCCTCGCCAGGCCCTGACACCGCGGCCATCCGCGACACCGGAGGGAACCCGAGCTCCGCCCGCTCGGCGAGCTCGCGCCGCGCGTGCCCCACGGGGTCCCAGCGCACCAGCGCCTGCACGGGCCGCAGCGTCGGCTCCGCGACCACCACGACCGTGCCCCCCTCGCCCTGGCTCCGCACCAGCGAGGCGGCCTGGATCCAGCGGCGCAGCGCCTCTTCGGAAGCCCTGAGGTCGGGGCGGGAGACCATCGCCCAGCCGTCGAGGAGCAGCGCCGCCGCGTAGCCGCCGTCGGCGACGGGTTCGGCGCCCGGGGTGGAGACGACGAGCGCGGGTCTGCCGGGCACGGCGTCCAGGATGTGGTCGCGGCCCGACGTGCGCACGGGGACGGCCGGGAAGGCACGGCCCAGCTCCTCGGCCGTGCGGCGGGCCCCGACGACCTGGGCGCGCAGCCTGGGGCTGCCGCACTCGGGGCAGTGCCAGCCGGGAGCGCCGCGGCCGCACCAGCCGCAGCGCAGGTGGTGCGCCTCCGCGGCCTCGACGGGGCCGGCGCAGTGCGGGCACCGTGCGGGCGCCCGGCAGCGTTCGCAGGCGAGCCTCGGCGCGTACCCGCGGCGCGGCACCTGCACGAGCACGGGCCCGGACGCCAGGCCCTCGCGCACGGCCTGCCAGGCGAGTGTGGGCAGCCTGGCGGCGCGCGCCGCCTCGTCGCGTGCCAGTTCGGCGTCGCCGACGGTGCGTACCAGGGGCGCCGTCACCCGCACCGTCTCGCGGGGCGCGGCGAGCGGCAGGGCCCAGCCCGACGCCACGAGCTGGGCGGCCTCGACGGTGCAGCTCGTACCGCCGAGCAGGAACGCGCACCCGTCGTGCGCGGCGCGCAGCAGCAGCACGTCGCGCGCGTGGGGCTGGGGCGCGTGCTGCTCGCTGTGGCTGGAGTCGCCGTCGTCCCACAGGGCGACGAGGCCGAGGTCGCGCACGGGCGCGAACATCGCGGCACGCGTGCCGACCACGGCGCGCACCGCGCCGCGCCGCACCGCGAGCCACTCGCGGTACCGCTTCTCGGGGCCGGCCTCGGCGGTGAGCAGCGCGTGCCGCCCCTCCCCCAGCAGGCCGGTGAGCGCCGCGTCGACCCGGGCCGAGACGCGGCCGTCGGGTACGACGACGAGTGCGCCGCGCCCGGAGGCCAGCGCCGCGGCGACGGCGCGTGCGATCTCCTGCGCCCACAGCGGCCCGGGCAGGGCGGTCCACACGGCGCGCGGCGCCCCGCCCGTCGCGAGGGCGTCGAGGAAGGCGGGCCCGGTCGGATACCTCTCCCAGCTGCCGGGCTCCGGGGCGGGCGGCGGCTCGAGCGGCTGGGGGGACGGGCGGCTCTCGGCGCGCGCGCTGCGCGGTGGCACGGCGAGTTGCAGCACGTCGGCGAGGGATCCGGCGTAGCGGTCGGCGACGGCACGTGCGAGCGTGAGCAGTTCCGCGCTGAGCACCGGCTCGGGGGAGACGACGCCGGCGAGTGCGGCCAGCGGGCCCGTGTAGTCGGACGTGGCGAGCCGCTCCACCACGAACCCGTCGATCAGCCGCCCGCCCTCGCGCCGCCCGCCGCGCACGGAGTGCGCCCCGGCCCCGAACCTGACCCGCACCCGCACGCCGGGCTGGGCCGTCTCGTCCAGCTCGGCCGGGACCGCGTAGTCGAAGAACTGGTCGAGATGGAGCACGCCCTTGTTGACGACGACCCGCGCGACCGGCAGCCGCTCCGCGAGCGGGGCGCCGCGCCAGGTGCGCGGCTTGGCGCGCGGCGTCCTCGCCTCGCGCACGGTCTGCTTGATCAGCGCGAGCTGCTCCCCCTCGGCCCCCTGCCTCTGCTCGTCACCGCTGCTCACAGCCCCATACCTACCAGACGGGTACGACATCGGGCGGCCGGTCGCGGGCGGCCGACGCCGTCGGGGCCCGGTCCCCCGCCGAGGCGGAGGGGCCGGGCCCCGACGGTGCTGCTGCGCGGGCCGGTCAGACCCCGGCCGCCTCGCGGAGCGCGTCGACGCGGTCCGCGTGCTCCCAGGTGAACTCGGGCAGCTCGCGGCCGAAGTGGCCGTAGGCCGCCGTCTTCGCGTAGATCGGGCGGAGCAGGTCGAGGTCGCGGATGATCGCGGCCGGGCGCAGGTCGAAGACCTGGCTGATGGCCTTCTCGATCTTCTCGTGGTCGACGGTCGCGGTGCCGAACGTCTCCACGAAGAGGCCCACGGGCTCGGCCTTGCCGATCGCGTAGGCGACCTGCACCTCGCAGCGCGAGGCGAGGCCCGCGGCGACGACGTTCTTCGCGACCCAGCGCATCGCGTACGCGGCGGAGCGGTCGACCTTCGACGGGTCCTTGCCGGAGAAGGCACCGCCGCCGTGGCGCGCCATGCCGCCGTACGTGTCGATGATGATCTTGCGGCCTGTCAGGCCCGCGTCGCCCATCGGCCCGCCGATCTCGAACCGGCCCGTCGGGTTGACCAGCAGGCGGTAGCCGTCGGTGTCCAGCTTGATGCCGTCCTCGACGAGCTGCTGGAGCACGTGCTCGACGACGAACTCGCGGATGTCGGGCGCGAGCAGCGAGTCCAGGTCGATGTCGGACGCGTGCTGCGAGGAGACCACGACGGTGTCGAGGCGGAGGGCCTTGTCGCCGTCGTACTCGATGGTGACCTGCGTCTTGCCGTCGGGGCGCAGGTAGGGGATGGTGCCGTTCTTGCGGACCTCGGACAGCCGGCGGGACAGCCGGTGCGCCAGGTAGATCGGCAGCGGCATCAGCTCGGGCGTCTCGTCGCACGCGTAGCCGAACATCAGGCCCTGGTCGCCCGCGCCCTGCTTGTCCAGATCGTCGACCTCGCGGCCGTCAGTGGCGCCCTCGACCCGGTTCTCGTACGCGGCGTCGACGCCCTGCGCGATGTCGGGGGACTGGGCGCCGATGGAGACGGAGACGCCGCAGGACGCGCCGTCGAAGCCCTTCTTCGAGGAGTCGTAGCCGATCTCCAGGATCTTGTTGCGCACGAGCTGCGCGATCGGCGCGTACGCCTTGGTGGTCACCTCGCCGGCGACATGGACGAGACCCGTGGTGATCAAGGTCTCCACGGCGACGCGAGAGGACGGGTCCTCGGTGAGGAGCGCGTCGAGGATGGTGTCGCTGATCTGGTCAGCGATCTTGTCGGGGTGACCCTCGGTCACGGACTCCGAGGTGAACAGACGGCGGGACACATCGCTCCCTGAGGTTGCAGCGGCTGCTGACTGATCAGCCGATCAGCTGATCACTTACTACTGGTAGCGCGGCTGGAGGCTGCGCCCGGCCACGCTCCGCCGTCAGTTTATCCGGCACCCCGCGCCAGGAGTCCAGGCATCTCGCTCCGTGAGCGCGGTGTGTGCCGTCTTACGGGCGGTGCGGGGCCGGGAGAACGGGGTTTCCCGCCTCCCGCGCCGGGCCGTGTCCCCTTTCACGCTTCGGCGCGCCGTCCACAATGCGGGACGCGGGACCACTATATGGACTCTGCGGACGCCCCGCGCCGGTCACGGCGTGGCGAGCCGCTCCGCGACCAGGTCCCAGACCGTGTCGGCGAGCGCCTCCTTCGGCCCGTACGGCACCGGTGTCTCGCCGCCGTCCGCGGCCAGGACCACCGCCTCGCTCTCCGCGGCGCCGAACGTCTTGTGCGTACCGACCTCGTTGACCACCAGCAGGTCACACCCCTTGCGCCGCAGCTTCGCGCGCCCGTTGGCCAGCACGTCGTCCGTCTCCGCGGCGAAGCCGACGACCACCTGACCGGGCGAGGGGCGCTCGGCCGCGAGCGCCGCGAGGACGTCCGGGTTGCGCACCAGCGCCAGCGGCTCGGGCTCCACGCCGTCCCGCTTCTTGATCTTGCCCTGCGCGTAGGCGGCAGGGCGGAAGTCCGCGACCGCGGCCGCCATCACCACCGCGTCGGCATCGGCGGCCGCCTTGAGCGCCGCGTCGCGCAGTTCGAGCGCGGTCCCGACGTGGACGACGTCGGCGCCCGCCGGATCCGCCATGCCGGTGTTGGCCTCGATGAGGGTCACCCGGGCGCCGCGCGCCACGGCCGTCCTCGCCAGGGCGAACCCCTGCCTGCCCGAGGAGCGGTTGCCGAGGAAGCGCACCGGGTCGAGCGGCTCGCGCGTGCCTCCGGCGCTGACCACCACGTGGCGGCCCGCGAGGTCGGGGGCCTTGGCTCCGCGCGCCAGCGCCGCACGGCACACCTCGAAGATCTCGCCCGGGTCCGGCAGCCTGCCCTTGCCCGTGTCGACGCCCGTGAGCCTGCCCACGGCGGGCTCGACGACCACGGCGCCCCTGCGGCGGAGCGCCGCCACGTTCTCCCTGGTGGCGGGGTGTTCCCACATCTCCGTGTGCATGGCGGGCGCGAACACGACGGGGCAGCGCGCCGTGAGCAGGGTGTTCGTCAGCAGGTCGTCGGCGAGGCCGTGGGACGCCCTCGCCAGCAGGTCGGCCGTGGCCGGCGCGACGACGACGAGGTCGGCCGCCTTGCCGATCCTCACGTGGGGGACCTCGTGCACGTCCTGCCACACCTCCGTGGAGACGGGGTGGCCCGAGAGCGCGGACCAGGTGTCGGCGCCCACGAACCGCAGCGCCGACGCCGTCGGCACGACCGTCACGTCGTGCCCCGACTCCGTGAGGCGGCGCAGCAGCTCGCACGCCTTGTACGCGGCGATCCCGCCGGCCACCCCAAGGACGACCCTCGGCTTCTCCACCATGTCTCCCGCTCCCCGCTCCGGCTCCGACCGCGGCGGCCGCACTCGCACACCGCCTGCTCCCATGACACACCACAGGCCCGGCAGACGTCTGCCGGGCCTGTGGACAACGCGTCGATCATATGACCGATGCGGGCGATTACTGGGCCGGGGCCTCGATGGCCTCGGAGGTCAGCAGCCCCGCGTTGATCTCGCGCAGGGCGATCGAGAGGGGCTTCTCGTGCACGTGGGTGTCCACGAGCGGGCCGACGTACTCCAGCAGGCCCTCACCGAGCTGCGAGTAGTACGCGTTGATCTGGCGCGCACGCTTGGCCGCGTAGATCACCAGGCTGTACTTGGAGTCCGTGGCCTCAAGCAGCTCGTCGATCGGCGGGTTGATGATGCCCTCGGGTGGGGTCATGGAAGAGGACACTCTTGGCCTTCCGAAGAATGAACGATTCAGGACACTGCCAGCAAGGCTAGCAGCTCGCGCGCGACGTCCTCGACGGAGGTGTTGACGAGGGTGGTGTCGAACTCCGGCTCGGCGGCCAGCTCCACCCGCGCCGCCGCGAGCCTGCGCTCGATGACGTCGGGCGACTCGGTGCCGCGCCCGGTGAGCCTGCGCACCAGCTCGTCCCAGTCCGGTGGCGCGAGGAAGACGAGGCGGGAGTCCGGCATGGACTCCTTGACCTGCCTCGCGCCCTGGAGGTCGATCTCCAGCAGCACGGGCGCGCCCGCGTCGAGCCGGTCCATGACGGCGGCCCTGGGCGTGCCGTAGCGGTTGCCCGCGAACTGTGCCCACTCCAGCAGTTCGCCGTTGGCGACGAGCTTGTCGAACTCGTCGTCCGTGACGAAGAAGTACTGGACGCCGTGGCGCTCGCCGGGGCGTGGCTTCCTTGTCGTGGCCGACACCGAGAGCCACACCTCGGGATGAGCCTTGCGCATGTGGGCGACGACCGTGCTCTTGCCGACCCCTGAGGGTCCGGAGAGCACGGTCAGCCGCTGACGTACCTCTGCTGCCATGCAGCGATTATCCAGGTTCCCGGGAGTGCCCGGGAACCATGGAAGCTCTCAACAACTTCTCAGGCGGGGGTCGAGCCGAACTCGCGCTCGAGCGAAGCGATCTGGTTGGACCCGAGGCCGCGCACGCGGCGGCTCTCGGAGATGCCGAGACGCTCCATGATCTGCTTGGCGCGGACCTTGCCGACGCCGGGCAGCGACTCGAGCAGGGCGGAGACCTTCATCTTGCCGATGACGTCGTTCTCCTGACCCTGCTTGATGACGTCGTGCAGGGACGCGCCGGAGTGCTTGAGTCGATTCTTGACCTCGGCCCGCTCCTTGCGAGCCGCGGCGGCCTTGTCGAGCGCGGCTTTGCGCTGTTCAGGGGTAAGGGGCGGAAGAGCCACGCCTACGTCACCTCGGATGTCGAACTGTCGGATACGGACCCGTGCGGAGACTGCCGTCCCGCACCAGGCGAGCCGCGGACGAAGGCTCCGCCCGTTGGCTCTGGTGGGGAGACTATCGGCCAGGACCGCCGGAGTCAGCGAGAACAGGGGAAAACTCCCTGGTCAGCATCGCCCGACCGGTACATTTCCGACATTTTGCACCTCTTTTTGGCTCAAAGCTCTACCTGAACTCCTCATTCCGGGGACCCACGGCCTCCCTCACCTCGTCACGGAAGCGGTCGGCGGCGCCCCTGAGCGCCGCCGCACCAGGCCCGGAACGCAGGATTCCGCGGCTCACGCTGGGCACCACGTTCCCTGCCGCGGCCCCGAACAGCGCGGGGAGGTCGGCCGGAGTGGCGCCCTGCGCGCCGATGCCGGGGGCGAGCAGCGGACCGTTCACACGCAGGTCCACGTCGACGTCCCCGAGGGTCGCGCCGACGACCGCGCCCACGGAGCCGAGCGGAACGGCTCCCGCGTTCCGCGCCGCGATGTGGTCGAGCACCGTCTGCGCGAGCGACCTGCCGTCCGCGGTGGTGGCGCGCTGCACCGACGCGCCCTCCGGATTCGACGTCAGCGCGAGCACGAAGACGCCGGCGCCCGAGGCCGCCGCCGCGTCGAGCGCGGGACGCAGCGACCCGAACCCCAGGTAGGGCGAGAGCGTCACGGCGTCCGAGAACAGCGGCGACCCCTTGTCGAGGTACGCCGACGCGTAGGCGGCCATCGTGGAGCCGATGTCGCCGCGCTTCGCGTCCATCAGGACCAGCGCGCCGGCCGCGCGCGCGTCGGCCACGGTCCGCTCCAGGACGGCGACGCCGCGCGAGCCGAAGCGCTCGAAGAACGCCGACTGCGGCTTGAGCACGGCGACACGGTCGGCCAGCGCCTCCACCGTCGTGCGGGCGAACCGCTCCAGCCCGCCCACGTCGTCGGGCAGCCCCCACGCGGCGAGCAGCGCGGCGTGCGGGTCGATGCCCACGCACAGCGGGCCGCGCGTGTCCATGGCACGCCGCAGGCGCGCCCCGAAGGGTTCGGGCTCCGCACCGCTCATGCGGCCACCTTCCTCACGTCGGCGCCGACGGCGTCGGCGAGTGTCCGGTACGGGCTCGCGGCCAGCCGCGCGTCGAGGCCCTTGTGGATGGCGCGCGCCCAGAACGGGCCCTCGTAGATGAAGGCGCTGTAGCCCTGGACGAGCGTCGCGCCCGCGAGGATCCGCTCCCAGGCGTCCTCGGCGTCCTCCACTCCCCCGACGCCCACGAGCGTGAGGCGGTCGCCGACGCGCGCGTACAGGCGCCTGAGCACCTCGAGGGAGCGCCGCTTCAGCGGTGCGCCCGACAGGCCGCCGGTCTCACGGGTCAGGCCTGCCGGCGACGTCAGTCCGAGGCCGTCGCGCGCGATGGTGGTGTTGGTGGCGATGATGCCGTCGAGGCCGAGTTCCACGGCCAGATCGGCGACCGCGTCGATGTCCTCGTCCGCGAGGTCGGGCGCGATCTTGACCAGCAGCGGGACGCGCCGCCCCGGCACCGCGCGGTCCGCCGCCTCGCGCACGGCGGTCAGCAGCGGCCCGAGGCGGTCCACGGCCTGGAGGTCGCGCAGGCCGGGCGTGTTGGGCGAGCTGACGTTGACGACCAGGTAGTCGGCGTGCGGTGCGAGCCGCTCGGCCGAGGTGACGTAGTCGCCGACGGCCTCGTCCTCCGGGACCACCTTCGTCTTGCCGATGTTGACGCCGACGACGGTGCGGAAGACCTCGCGGCGCGCCCCGAGCCGGCCCGCGACCGCGGCGGAGCCGTCGTTGTTGAACCCCATGCGGTTGATCAGGGCACGGTCGGGCACCAGCCGGAACAGCCGCCTGGGCGGGTTGCCCGGCTGGGGCCGCGCGGTGACCGTGCCGACCTCGACGTGGTCGAAGCCCAGCATCGCCATCCCGTCGATCGCGACGGCGTTCTTGTCGAACCCCGCGGCGAGCCCGAAGGGACCGTGCATCCGCAGCCCGAGCGCCTCCGTGCGCAGCCCGGTGTACCGGGGCGCGAGGGCGGCCGCCACGTATGTGCGCAGGACCGGGATCCGCGCCGCGAGGCGGATCCACCCGAACGCGAGGCGGTGGGCACGCTCGGCGTCCATGCGCCGGAAGAAGAGCCGGAAGAAGAGCGCGTACATGCCGCGGATCAGTCCTCCCTGGCGGCGGTCAGGCGGCTCGCGTGGTCCTGCAGCGAGCACACGCCCACGTCGCCGTGGTTGAGGGCGTCGATGCCCTGGACCGCGGCGGCGAGCGCCTGCACGGTGGTCAGGCACGGCACGGCACGTGCGACGGCGGCCGTGCGGATGTCGTAGCCGTCGAGCCGGCCGCCGGTGCCGTACGGGGTGTTGACGATGAGGTCGATCTCCCCGTCGTGGATCAGCTGGACGACGGTCCTCTCGCCGTTCGGGCCCTCGCCCTCGGACTGCTTGCGCACGACGGTGGCGTTGATGCCGTTGCGCTTGAGCACCTCCGCGGTGCCCGAGGTGGCCAGCAGCTCGAAGCCGTGGGCGACCAGTTCGCGCGCCGGGAAGATCATGGAGCGCTTGTCCCGGTTGGCGACGGAGATGAACGCGCGGCCCTTGGTGGGCAGCGGCCCGTACGCGCCCGCCTGGGACTTCGCGTACGCGGTGCCGAAGACCGAGTCGATGCCCATGACCTCGCCGGTCGAGCGCATCTCCGGGCCGAGGACGGTGTCGACGCCGCGGCCCTGGATGTCGCGGAAGCGCGACCAGGGCATCACGGCCTCCTTGACGGAGATCGGCGCGTCGAGCGGCAGGTCACCGCCGTCGCCTCGCGCGGGCAGCATGCCCTCCGCGCGCAGTTGCGCGACGGTCGCGCCGAGCGAGATGCGCGCGGCGGCCTTGGCGAGCGGCACGGCCGTCGCCTTCGAGGTGAAGGGCACGGTGCGGGACGCGCGCGGGTTGGCCTCCAGCACGTAGAGGATGTCCCCGGCCAGCGCGAACTGGATGTTGATCAGCCCGCGCACGCCCACGCCCCGCGCGATGGCCTCGGTGGAGGCGCGCAGCCGCTTGATGTCGTAGCCGCCGAGCGTGATCGGGGGCAGCGCGCAGGCGGAGTCGCCCGAGTGGATGCCGGCCTCCTCGATGTGCTCCATCACGCCGCCGAGGTACAGCTCCGTGCCGTCGTAGAGGGCGTCGACGTCGATCTCGATGGCGTCGTCGAGGAAGCGGTCGACCAGGACGGGCCGGTCGGGGCTGATCTCGGTGGACTCCTCGATGTACGCGGCGAGCCGCGTCTCGTCGTAGACGATCTCCATACCGCGCCCGCCGAGCACGTACGACGGGCGGACGAGGACGGGGTAGCCGATCTCGTCCGCGATCGCCTTGGCGCCGGGGAAGGACGTCGCCGTGCCGTGCTTGGGCGCGGGCAGCCCCGCCTCGTCGAGGACGCGGCCGAAGGCGCCGCGGTCCTCCGCGAGGTGGATGGCCTCGGGCGACGTGCCGACGACGGGCACGCCGTTGTCCTTGAGCGCCTGCGCGAGGCCGAGCGGGGTCTGCCCGCCGAGCTGGACGACCACGCCGGCGACGGGTCCCGCCAGGGTCTCCGCATGGACGATCTCCAGCACGTCCTCCAGGGTGAGCGGCTCGAAGTAGAGCCGGTCGGAGGTGTCGTAGTCGGTGGAGACGGTCTCCGGGTTGCAGTTGACCATGACGGTCTCGTAGCCGGCGTCGTGCAGCGCGAAGGAGGCGTGGACGCAGGAGTAGTCGAACTCGATGCCCTGTCCGATGCGGTTCGGGCCCGAGCCGAGGATGATCACCGCGGGCTTCTCGCGGGACGCGACCTCGCTCTCCTCGTCGTAGGACGAGTAGAAGTACGGGGTCTTCGCGGCGAACTCGGCCGCGCAGGTGTCGACGGTCTTGTAGACGGGGCGCACGCCGAGTGCGTGCCGCACCTCGCGCACGACGTCCTCGCGCAGCCCGCGCAGGGCGGCGATCTGCGCGTCGGAGAAACCGTGCCGCTTGACGTCGGCGAGGAGCTCGGGCGTCAGTTCCGCGGCGGCGGCGATCTCGTCGGCGAGCTCCTTGATCAGGAAGAGCTGGTCGACGAACCAGGGGTCGATCCGCGTCGCGTCGAAGACCTCCCGCGGGGTGGCCCCGGCCACGATGGCCCGCATGACGGTGTTGATCCTGCCGTCGGTGGGCACCCCGGCACGCTCCAGGAGCAGGGCCTTGTCGCCCGGCTCGCCGGTGAGGTCGAACTGGCTGCCGGCCCGCTCCAGCGAGCGCATCGCCTTCTGCAGCGCCTCGGTGAAGTTGCGGCCGATGGCCATGGCCTCGCCCACGGACTTCATCGTGGTGGTGAGCGCGGGGTCGGCGGCGGGGAACTTCTCGAACGCGAAGCGCGGCACCTTCACGACGACGTAGTCGAGGGTCGGCTCGAAGGACGCCGGGGTCTTCTCCGTGATGTCGTTCGGGATCTCGTCCAGCGTGTAGCCGACGGCGAGCCGCGCGGCGATCTTCGCGATGGGGAAGCCGGTGGCCTTGGAGGCGAGCGCGGAGGAGCGCGAGACGCGCGGGTTCATCTCGATGACGATGACCCGGCCGTCCTCGGGGTTGACCGCGAACTGGATGTTGCAGCCGCCGGTGTCGACGCCGACCTCGCGGATGACGGCGATGCCGACGTCCCGCAGGACCTGGTACTCGCGGTCGGTCAGCGTCATCGCGGGCGCGACGGTGATCGAGTCGCCGGTGTGGACGCCCATCGGGTCGAAGTTCTCGATGGAGCAGACGACCACGACGTTGTCGTTGCGGTCGCGCATCAGCTCGAGCTCGTACTCCTTCCAGCCGAGGATGGACTCCTCCAGGAGCACCTCGGTGGTCGGCGAGAGCATCAGGCCCTGGCCCGCGATGCGGCGCAGGTCCTCCTCGGTGTGCGCGAAGCCCGAGCCCGCGCCGCCCATGGTGAAGGAGGGCCGCACGACCACGGGGTAGCCGCCGAGCGTGTCGACGCCTGCGAGCACGTCGTCCATGGAGTGGCAGATGACGGAGCGCGCCGACTCGCCGTGGCCGATCTTGCGGCGCACCTCCTCGACGACGTCCTTGAAGCGCTCGCGGTCCTCGCCCTTGTTGATGGCCTCGACGTTGGCGCCGATCAGCTCGACGCCGTACTTCTCCAGCGTCCCCGCCTCGTGCAGGGAGATCGCGGTGTTGAGCGCCGTCTGGCCGCCGAGGGTGGCGAGCAGCGCGTCGGGGCGCTCCTTGACGATGATCTTCTCGACGAACTCGGGGGTGATCGGCTCGACGTACGTGGCGTCGGCGATCTCCGGGTCGGTCATGATCGTCGCGGGGTTGGAGTTGATCAGGACGACCCTGAACCCCTCCGACCTCAGTACGCGGCAGGCCTGGGTGCCGGAGTAGTCGAACTCAGCGGCCTGGCCGATGACGATCGGTCCCGATCCGATGACCAGGACGGACTGGATATCGGTGCGCTTAGGCACGCTGGTCCTCCATGAGCTGGGCGAAGCGGTCGAACAGGTACGCGGCGTCGTGCGGGCCCGCGGCCGCCTCGGGGTGGTACTGGACGCTGAAGACGGGCCGGTCGATCAGGCGCAGACCCTCGACCACGTCGTCGTTGAGGCAGACGTGGGTGACCTCGGCGGGGCCGTAGGGCGTCTCGGAGGCGTGGTCGAGCGGCGCGTCGACGGCGAAGCCGTGGTTGTGGGCGGTCACCTCGACCTTGCCCGTGGTGCGGTCCTGGACCGGCTGGTTGATGCCGCGGTGGCCGTACTTGAGCTTGTACGTGCCGAAGCCGAGGGCGCGGCCGAGCAGCTGGTTGCCGAAGCAGATCCCGAACAGCGGCGTGGAGCGCTCCAGGACGCCCTTCACGACGGTCAGGTCGGCCGTCGCGGGGTCGCCGGGACCGTTGGCGAGGAAGACGCCGTCGGGGTCGACCGCGTACACCTCGTCGAGGGTGGCGGTGGCCGGCAGGACGTGCACCTCGATGCCGCGCTCGGCCATGCGGTGCGGTGTCATGCCCTTGATGCCGAGGTCGATGGCGGCGACGGTGAAGCGCTTCTCGCCGATCGCGGGCACGATGTAGGGCTCTGCCGTGGTGACCTCGCCGGACAGTTCGGCGCCGGTCATCTCGGGTGCCTGCCGCACGCGCCCGAGGAGCGTGGCCTCGTCGGCGAGGGCGTCGCCCGAGAAGATGCCCACGCGCATGGCGCCGCGCTCGCGCAGGTGGCGCGTGAGGGCGCGGGTGTCGATGCCGCTGATGCCGACGACGCCCTGCTCGGTCAGCTCGTCGTCGAGGGTGCGGCGCGAGCGCCAGCTGGACGGGGTGCGCGCGGGGTCGCGCACGACGTAGCCGGAGACCCAGATCCTGCGCGACTCGCGGTCCTCGTCGTTGACGCCGGTGTTGCCGACGTGCGGGGCCGTCATGACGACGACCTGGCGGTGGTACGAGGGGTCGGTCAGGGTTTCCTGGTAGCCGGACATGCCGGTGGAGAACACGGCCTCGCCGAAGGTCTCCCCCACGGCCCCGTAGGCGCGGCCGCGGAAGCTGCGGCCGTCCTCCAGGACGAGTACGGCGGGGGACGCCTGCCTGCGTGCGGTTCCCCGGGTGGACGAGGGGGTCATCGTGCGGGGCCTTCCGTTGTGACGGTCTTGGCGGTTGTGCCGGGCCGGGCGGCCCGGTCCGCGGCCGGCTGGGCCGCGATCAGTGAGGTGAGGGCGTCGACCCAGGCGGCGTGTTCGGCCGAGTGGTCGGAGCGGAATCCGGAGTCGAGCAGCTTGCCGCCGTGCTCCCACGTGACGATCAGGAGGCCGCCCTCGGCGAGTACCTTGCCCGCGATGCCCTTGTCGAGCCGGGCCTCGCGCAGTCGGCCCGCCGGCACGAAGAAGTCGTCCGCGCCGGGTCGCACGACCTCGAGGCCGTCGTCCGTGAGGGTGAGCTCGACGCGGCTGCGGGCGCCGAGGCCGTGGGCGACGATGCGGTCGAGCCACTGCCCCGCGGTGGTGGAGCCGTGGTAGCGGCCGCTCATCGTCATCCTGACCGTGGAGCGGTCCTCCGGCAGCGGGAGCAGCTCCGGCACGTCCGACTGGAGGCCGGCGCGCCACTTCCAGCCCTGGCGCATGAGCCAGTACACGAGCGCGATGAAGATCAGCAGCCCGATGACCCAGCCGATGCGGCCGCCCCAGTCCGTCACGGGCGCCGAGTGCTTGTCCTCGGCGAGCGTGGCGGCGGGCAGGAGGGTGGAGAGGTGTGCAGATGTCATGCCAGATTCCCGTCGGTGACCGTGGCCTTGCCCCGCAGGAAGGTGTGGGTGACGCGCCCGGGCAGCTCGCGGCCCGCGTAGGGGCTGTTGCGGCTGCGGGAGACGAAGCCCGCGGGGTCCACCGTCCCACGGTATGCCGGATCGACGAGGACCAGGTTCGCGG
Source organism: Streptomyces sp. NRRL F-5126 (assembly GCF_000721265.1). Classification (GTDB taxonomy): domain Bacteria; phylum Actinomycetota; class Actinomycetes; order Streptomycetales; family Streptomycetaceae; genus Streptomyces. The sequence goes on from NZ_JOFZ01000010.1 coordinate 84,423, forward strand.
GCTCGCCCGCGGCGATCGGGCGGCCGTGGCCGTCGAGGCGGCCGATGCGCGCCGGGCGCAGCGACATCCGGTCGGCGACGCCGGCCCAGTCGATCAGGCCGGTGTCGACCATGGTCTCCTGCACGACGGAGAGCGCGGTCTCCAGGCCGAGCATGCCCATGGCGGCGGCCGCCCACTCGCAGTCCTTGTCCTCGTGCGGGTGGGGTGCGTGGTCGGTCGCGACGCAGTCGATGGTGCCGTCGGCCAGCGCCTCGCGCAGCGCCATCACGTCGGCGTCCGTGCGCAGCGGCGGGTTGACCTTGTAGACGGGGTCGTAGGAGCGCACGAGCTCGTCGGTGAGCAGCAGGTGGTGCGGGGTGACCTCGGCGGTCACGTGCCAGCCCTTGGACTTCGCCCAGCGCACGAGCTCGACCGAGCCCGCGGTGGACAGGTGGCAGATGTGCACGCGGGAGCCGACGTGCGCGGCGAGCAGCACGTCGCGGGCGATGATCGACTCCTCCGCGACGGCCGGCCAGCCGCCGAGCCCCAGCTGCGCGGAGACGGCGCCCTCGTTCATCTGGGCGCCCTCGGTCAGCCGCGGCTCCTGGGCGTGCTGGGCGACGACGCCGTCGAACGCCTTCACGTACTCCAGCGCGCGCCGCATGATCACGGCGTCGTCCACGCACTTGCCGTCGTCGGAGAAGACGCGGACCTGCGCGGCGGAGTCGTGCATCGCGCCGAGTTCGGCGAGCTGCTTGCCCTCGAGCCCGACGGTGACGGCGCCGACGGGGCGCACGTCGCAGTAGCCGGAGGCCTGGCCGAGGCGCCAGACCTGCTCGACGACGCCGGCGGTGTCGGCGACGGGGAACGTGTTGGCCATGGCGTGCACGGCGGTGAAGCCGCCCTTGGCGGCGGCCCTGGTGCCGGTGAGGACGGTCTCGGAGTCCTCGCGGCCCGGCTCGCGCAGGTGGGTGTGGAGGTCCACGAGGCCCGGCAGCAGGATCAGGCCGTCCGCGTCGACGACGCTCGCGCCGTCCGCGTCGAGGCCCGTGCCGAGACGGCTGATCGTTTCGCCTTCCACGAGGACGTCCCGCGGGTCGCCGCCGAGTACCCGGGCACCGCGGATAAGGATCTTGTCGTCGCTCACTTGCTCTCCTCGGGGCGGTGGTGGGACACGGCGGGCTCGTTGCCGCCGAGCAGCAGGTACAGGACGGCCATCCGGATGGACACGCCGTTGGCGACCTGTTCCACGATGGTGGCGCGCGGGGAGTCCGCGACCTCCGCGGTGATCTCCATGCCGCGGTTCATGGGGCCCGGGTGCATCACCAGCGCGCCGTCCGGCATGCGGTTCATCCGGTCGGTGTCGAGGCCGTAGCGGCGCGAGTACTCGCGCTCGGTGGGGAAGAAGGCGGCGTTCATGCGCTCACGCTGCACGCGCAGCATCATCACGGCGTCGGTCTCGGGCAGCGCCTCGTCGAGGTCGTAGGAGACCGTGCAGGGCCACGCGCCGACGCCGACGGGCACCAGGGTGGGCGGGGCGACGACGGTGACGCGGGCGCCGAGCGTGTGCAGCAGCAGGACGTTGGAGCGTGCGACGCGGCTGTGCAGGACGTCGCCGACGATCGTGACGCGGACGCCGTCGAGGTCCTTGCCGAGGCCGGCGTCGGCGCCGACGAGCCTGCGGCGCAGCGTGAAGGCGTCAAGCAGGGCCTGGGTGGGGTGCTCGTGGGTGCCGTCGCCCGCGTTGACGACGGCGCCGTCGATCCAGCCGGACGTGGCGAGCCGGTAGGGCGCGCCTGAGGCGCTGTGCCGGATGACGACGGCGTCGGCGCCCATCGCCTCCAGGGTGAGCGCGGTGTCCTTGAGCGACTCGCCCTTGGAGACGGAGGAGCCCTTGGCGGAGAAGTTGATGACGTCGGCGGACAGCCGTTTGGCGGCCACCTCGAAGGACGTCCTGGTGCGGGTGGAGTCCTCGAAGAACAGGTTGACGACGGTGCGGCCGCGCAGGGTCGGCAGCTTCTTGACGGGCCGGTCGGCGACCCGCGCCATCTCCTCGGCCGTGTCGAGGATCAGGACGGCGTCGTCACGCGTGAGGTCGGCGGCGGAGATCAGGTGGCCTGGTGTCCGGGGGTTCGCCCCGGGGAGACGCAGCATCTCGGTGTGCTCCGGTGGGTCTGGTGCTCGGGCGCGCGGAGGCGCGCGCCCGCAGCCGTACAGGACGGGCGGGCCGGGTTCCGCGCCCTTCGGCGCGGTGGGGCGGCCGCTAGCGCTCTCGGCGCTCCGCGGGACCGGGCCCCTCGACACCGAGCAGTACGGTGTCGCGCCCGTCCATCTCGCTGAGCTGGACCTTGACGGTCTCCCTGAGGGAGGTCGGGATGTTCTTGCCGACGTAGTCGGCGCGGATCGGCAGTTCCCTGTGCCCCCGGTCGACGAGGACCGCGAGCTGCACCGCGCGCGGGCGGCCGATGTCGCCGAGCGCGTCGAGCGCGGCGCGGATCGTGCGGCCCGAGAACAGGACGTCGTCGACGAGGACGACCAGCCCGCCGTCGACACCGCCCGCGGGGATCTCGGTGCGTGCGAGGGCGCGCGCGGGCTTCAGCCTGAGGTCGTCGCGGTACATCGTGATGTCGAGCGAGCCGACCGGTACGGGCCTGCCGGTGATCTCTTCGAGCTTGGCCGCGACCCTGCGGGCGAGAAAGACGCCGCGGGTCGGGATGCCGAGGATCGTCACGTCCTCGGCGCCGCGTGCGCGCTCCACGATCTCGTGGGCGATGCGGGTGAGGACCCGCGCGATGTCGGGCGCTTCGAGTACGGGCCTCGGCGTTGAGCCGGCGCCCGCGGGGCCTGCCGTGCCGGCGGTTTCCGCCGTGCTGTCTGTATCCATGGGACTCATGGGGAACGGACCTCCTTCTCCGCCTCACGGGACGGATGTTAAAGGACGTCTTGATTGCGCCATGCATCCTACCAGTGGCGGACGCGCGACCCCCGGGAGACCCTCTTGGGAGTGCGGTACGGACCATCCGGCTTGACGCATCCAAGTAACGCTGCGTAACCTCACAGTGAGTTACCAGACTTCGTCCGGGGAGCTATATGTCCAGCGAATACGCAAAACAGCTCGGGACCAAACTCCGTGCCATCCGCACCCAGCAGGGCCTCTCGCTCCACGGCGTGGAGGAGAAGTCCCAGGGTCGTTGGAAGGCCGTGGTGGTCGGTTCGTACGAGCGCGGCGACCGTGCCGTGACCGTGCAGCGCCTCGCCGAGCTCGCTGATTTCTACGGTGTCCCGGTGCAGGAGCTCCTTCCCGGCACGACCCCCGGCGGAGCCGCCGAGCCGCCGCCGAAGCTCGTCCTGGACCTGGAGCGCCTGGCGCACGTGCCCGCGGAGAAGGCGGGCCCGCTGCAGCGGTACGCGGCGACGATCCAGAGCCAGCGCGGCGACTACAACGGCAAGGTGCTGTCGATCCGCCAGGACGACCTGCGCACGCTCGCCGTGATCTACGACCAGTCGCCCTCGGTCCTCACCGAGCAGCTGATCAACTGGGGCGTCCTGGGCGCCGACGCCAGGCGCGCCGTCGCGCACGAGGACGCCTGACGGCTCCTGAGCGCTTCTGAGGACTCCCCGCAAGGGGGACGAATCAGCAGAAACGTCACGTCCGGGGGGCGGGCGCCGCTTCGGCGGTGCCCGCCCCCCGGCATATGCGGACGGTGATTGACGCCTTCGCGCGGCGGGCGCCCTCGCGCGCTCACGACGCGCGGGGGCCCGTGGCGGAAAACACCTCCACCACGGGCCCCCGGGGCTCGTAAGGGCCGTCAGGGCGGCCCAGGCGCTACGCGCGGCGCAGACTCGGCTTGAGGTCCTTGAAGCGGCCAAGGAGGCCGTTCACGAAGGCGGGCGAGTCGTCGCCCGAGAACTCCTTGGCGAGCTGCACGGCCTCGTCGATGGCGACCGCGTCGGGCGTCGCGTCGACCCACACCAGTTCGTACGCGGCGAGGCGGACGATGTTGCGGTCCACGACCGGCATGCGGTCGAGCGTCCAGCCGACCGCGTACGTCGAGATCAGCTCGTCGATGCGGGTCGCCTGTTCGGCGTAACCCTCGACGAGCTCCATCGTGAACTCCGTCACGGGGGGCTGCCGATCGTCGTTCCGTGAGTGCCTGATCCAGTCGGCCAGCACCGTGGTGACGGACTCGCCGCGCTGGTCGGCCTCGAAAAGGATCTGGAACGCGCGTTTCCTGGCGTTGTTCCGGGCAGCCACGGTTAGCTGTTCACCCGGCCGAGGTACTCGCCGGAACGCGTGTCGACCTTGATCTTCTCGCCGGTGGAGATGAACAGCGGGACACCGATCTCGTAGCCCGTCTCCAGCTTCGCCGGCTTGGTGCCGCCGGTGGAGCGGTCGCCCTGGACGCCCGGGTCGGTGTGCTCGATGACCAGCTCGACCGCGGCGGGCAGCTCCACGTAGAGCGGGTTGCCCTCGTACATCGCGACCGTGCCCTCGAACCCTTCGAGCAGGAAGTTCGCGGCGTCGCCGACGACGTCCCTGCTGACGTGGATCTGGTCGTACGTGCCCATGTCCATGAAGACGAAGTACTCGCCGTCCATGTACGAGAACTGCATGTCGCGGCGGTCGACGACAGCCGTCTCGACCTTCACGCCGGCGTTGAAGGTCTTGTCGACGACCTTGCCTGACAGCACGTTCTTGAGCTTGGTGCGCACGAAGGCGGGGCCCTTGCCGGGCTTCACGTGCTGGAACTCGACGACGGACCAGAGCTGGTCTCCGTCGAGCTTGAGCACCAAACCGTTCTTGAGGTCGTTGGTGGATGCCACGTTTGCGGATCTCCTGGACTGAAGCTGGTGGGACCAGTGGGTGCGCCGCGCACCGGGGACCGCGGATGAGGTCCTAGAGCGCGAGCAGCTCCTTGGTCGTGATGGTGAGTAGCTCGGGTCCGCCGTCCGCCTCGGGGCGGACGACGAGCGTGTCGTCGATCCGGACGCCGCCCCGGCCCGGGAGGTGGACCCCAGGTCCGACGGTGACCGGCACACAAGCGTCCAGTTTACCCATGGCCGAGGGTGCCAACTGCGGCTCCTCCACGATTTCGAGCCCGACCCCGTGCCCCGTGCACGGGTCGAGGCCCTCCTCGTGGCCCGCGGCGACGAGCCGGTGGCGCACCGCGTGGTCGGCCTCCCGGCACCCCACGCCGGGCAGCAGGCTCTCCCGGCCGGCCCTCTGAGCGGCGAAGACCAGCTCGTACAGCTCGATCTGCCAGTCCGCGGGCGCCGTGCCGATGACGAAGGTGCGGCCGATGCCGCACCGGTAGCCGCGGTACTCGGCGCCGAGCGTCACCGTCAGGAAATCGCCCTCCTCGACCCTGCGGTCGGACGGCCGGTGCGCGGCCCGGCCCGAGTGGGGGCCCGTGGCCACGGACGTCGGGAAGGCGGGGCCGTCCGCGCCGTGGTCCACGAGCCTGCGGTCCAGTTCGAGCGCGAGATGGCGCTCCGTCCTGCCGACGAGGATCGACTCGAGCAGTTCGCCCAGCGCCTGGTCGGCGATCTCGGCGGCGATCCGCAGCCGGGAGACCTCCTCCTCGTCCTTGACGACGCGCAGCTGTTCGACGGCGCCCGCGAGGTCGGTCAGCCGCAGCCCCGGCGCGGCCGCGGCGAGTGCGCGGTGCCTGGCGACCGTCAGGTGGTCCTCCTCGACCGCGAGCGGCCCCTCGGCGCGCGCCAGGAACCGCGCGGCGGCCACCGCCGGGTCGTCGGGCCCCTCGCAGAGGGCGGTCCGCAGGCCGCCGTCGACCCGGCAGGACTGCTCGTCGTCGGCCTGGGCGCGGGGGTGGAAGAGCACGTCCTCGCCCGGCGCGAGCAGCAGCGCGGCGCCCGGGGGCGCGCCACCCGCGAGGTAGCGCACGTTGGCGGGGCCGCAGACCAGGGCGGCGGCGCCCGTGGCCCCGTAGTGGTCGCGCAGCCGGGCGCGGCGGGACGCGTACACCTCTGACATGGTCCGAGCCTAGGAGAGCCGCCGCCGCCCGGCCGGTCGGACGCGTCCGACCGTGGGCGTGCCGCGTGCGCCGGGCGTGCCTGGCGCCGTCACCAGGCCGGCGGGCTCGCGATCGACTGCGCGAGCACGTCGTCGAGTACGCGCGCGGTGGTCGGCACGTCGTACGTGCTGTTGTCGATGATCGGCAGGCCCGAGCCGTACCAGCCGGCCATCCTGCCGTGGATCCCGGCGACCTCCTCGTCCGCGAGCCTGCGGTTGCCGCCGCGCTTCGCGTTGCGCTCCAGGACGGCTTCGAGTCCTGGCAGCAGCACCACGGGCAGCAGGCCGGGGCCCACGTGGCGCTTCCAGCCGCCGAGGCCGATGACGGGGCGGTCGGGGAAGACGGCGTCGTCGACGACGCACGAGATGCCGTTGGCCAGGAAGTTGCGGGCGGCGAAGCCGCAGGTCCTGCGGGCCAGGCGGTACTGCGCCTCCGAGTGCTCGTTCCAGCCCGCCTGCGGGTCGGCGAAGCCCGAGCGCACCCACTCGCGCACGTCGTCGAGGCTGATGTGGGCGGTCGGCACGCGGCGGCTGCCCGCCCAGTAGCGGGCCACGGTGGTCTTGCCGGCGCCGGCGGGACCGATCAGCAGGACGGCCAGCGTGGCCGATCCCGTGCCCGACTCCGGCGCGAGCGGCAACGGCACGGGGCCGCCGGGCGGCAGGGCCACATGGCCCGTCGAGTCGGGGAGCGCGCCCGCCGGGGCGGGGGGCCGGGCCGGCGGGGCGCCGTGCGGTCCCGGCAGCCCGGGGGCGCCGGCCGGCGGCGCGGGCGGAGCCGGTGGAGCGGGGGGCGGGGCCCAGTCCTGGACCTGCCGGCCGTCCTCGGACGCGCCCATCGGGTGCTGCATCTCCTGCCACTCCGTCTCGTGCGACCGGCGGGTTCCCACCGAACAATACGGCCCCCGGCCGCCGCGCCGTCAGCGCGGCCGGGCGCCGTCAGCTCGGCCGGCGCCCGTCAGTCCGTCAGCTCCTCGGCGAGCGCGCGCAGCGCGAGCCGGTAGGAGCCGATGCCGAAGCCCGCGACCGTGCCGCTCGCGACCGACGCCACCACGGAGTTGTGCCGGAACTCCTCGCGCGCGTGCGGATTGGAGATGTGCACCTCGATCAGCGGGGCGGTGCGCTGCGACATCGCGTCCCGCATGCCGTACGAATAGTGCGTGAACGCACCGGGGTTGACAACGACCGGCAGGCGGCCGTCCGCGGCCTCGTGCAGCCAGCGGATCATCTCGCCCTCGTCGTTCGTCTCGCGGACCTCCACGTCGAGGCCCAGCTCCTTGCCGAACGTCTCGCACGTCTCGACGAGGCCGCGGTACGTCGTCGCACCGTAGATGTCGGGCTCGCGCGAGCCGAGCCTGCCGAGGTTCGGGCCGTTGAGCACCAGGACCCGCCGCGTCACTCCGAGACCTCCCCGTAGGCGGCGACCAGGAACGCCGGGTCGGGGCCTTCGAGGACCGAGGGCTTGGCGAGTCCGTCGAGCACGATGAAGCGGAGCAGGTCGCCGCGTGACTTCTTGTCGACCCTCATCGTCTCCAGCAGCTTGGGCCACTGGTCGCCCCGGTAGGTCAGCGGCAGGCCCACGGAGCCGAGCACCGCCTTGTGGCGGTCGGCGGTCGCGTCGTCGAGCCGCCCCGCGACGCGGCCGAGTTCGGCGGCGTAGACCATGCCGACGGAGACCGCGGCGCCGTGCCGCCACTTGTACCGCTCGTTCTTCTCGATGGCGTGCGCCAGCGTGTGGCCGTAGTTGAGGATCTCCCGCAGGCCCGACTCCTTGAGGTCGCTGGAGACGACCTCGGCCTTCACGCGGATCGACCGCTCGATCAGCTCGGCCGTGTGCGGTCCTTCCGGGGTGCGTGCGCCCTCGGGGTCGGACTCGACGAGGTCGAGGATCGCCGGGTCGGCGATGAATCCGGCCTTGATGATCTCGGCGAGGCCGCTCACGTAGTCGTGGCGGCCGAGCGAGTCGAGCGCCGCGAGGTCGCACAGCACTCCGGCCGGCGGGTGGAACGCGCCCACGAGGTTCTTGCCCTCGGCGGTGTTGATACCGGTCTTGCCGCCCACGGCCGCGTCGACCATGCCGAGCACCGTCGTCGGGACGGCGATCCAGCGCACCCCGCGCAGCCAGCTCGCCGCGACGAACCCGGCGAGGTCCGTGGTGGCGCCGCCGCCGACGCCGACGATCACATCGGTGCGCGTGAACCCGGACTGGCCGAGCGCCTTCCAGCAGTAGGCGGCGACCTCGGCGGTCTTGGCCTCCTCCGCGTTGGGCACCTGGACGGCGATCGCCTCGTACCCCTGCTCGGCGAGGTCGCCGCGCAGCGCCTCGCCCGTCTCCGCGAGCGCCTCCGGGTGGATGACGGCGACGCGCTTCGCGCGGCCGACGAGCCCGGGCAGTTCGCCGAGCAGTTGCCGGCCGACGAGCACCTCGTAGGGGTCCGTGCCCGCAGTGCCGCCGACCTGGACGCGGGTGACCGCGTGCTCCGCTGTGTGCTCCGTCATGCCTTCCCCAGTTCCAGTGCGTCGAGTACGGCGTCCGCGACCTCTTCGGGCGTGCGCCCGTCGGTGGCGACGACCGCGCGCGCGACCTCCGTGTAGAGGTGGCGCCGCTCCTCCATCAGCTGCTTCCACTGCTGCCGCGGGTTGACGACGGCGAGCAGCGGGCGCGCCACGTTCAGCCCGGTGCGCCTGACCGCCTCCGCGACCTCCATCGACAGGTAGGCCACCGGCAGCCCGCCGAGCAGCTCGCGCGTCGACGCGTCGAGGATCGCGCCGCCGCCGAGCGACAGCACGCCGGCGTGCTCGGCGAGCGCGGCCCGCACGGCGGCACGCTCGAGCTCGCGGAAGTGGGCCTCGCCCTCGTCCAGGAAGATGTCGGAGATCTCCTTGCCGGCGGCGGCGACGATGTCCGCGTCCGTGTCGCGGTAGGACGCGCCGAGACGGCCGGCGAGCAGCTGCCCGACCGTGGACTTGCCCACGCCCATGGGGCCGACGAGGACGACCCGGGGCCCCGTCACCGGATCGCCAGGTGTTCGAGGTAGGACGCCACGTTGCGGCGGGTCTCCACGACGTTGTCGCCGCCGAACTTCTCGGCGACCGCGTCGGCAAGCACGAGCGCGACCATGGCCTCGGCGACGATCCCCGCGGCGGGCACCGCGCAGACGTCGGAGCGCTGGTGGTGGGCCTTGGCGGGCTCGCCGGTGGCGACGTCCACGGTGGCCAGGGCGCGCGGCACCGTCGCGATCGGCTTCATCGCGGCACGCACCCGCAGGAGTTCGCCCGTGGTCAGCCCGCCCTCGGTGCCGCCGGAGCGTCCCGAGGCGCGCCTGATGCCGTCCTCGGTCACGAGGATCTCGTCGTGGGCCTGCGAGCCGGGCACGCGGGCCAGGTCGAAGCCGTCGCCCAGCTCGACGCCCTTGATGGCCTGGATGGACATCAACGCGCCCGCGAGGCGCCCGTCGAGCTTGCGGTCGGCGTGCACGTGCGAGCCGAGGCCGACCGGCACCCCGTACGCCAGCACCTCCACGACGCCGCCCAGCGTGTCGCCGTCCTTGTGCGCCTGGTCGATCTCGGCGACCATCGCCTTGCTCGCGTCCGCGTCGAGGCAGCGCACCGGGTCGGCGTCGAGGCGCTCCACGTCCGCGGGGAGCGGGTAGACGCCCTTGGGCGCCCTGGCCGACGCCAACTCGACGACGTGGGAGACGATCTCGATGCCGGCCGTCTCCTTCAGGTACGACCTGGCGAGGGCCCCGAGCGCGACGCGCGCGGCGGTCTCGCGTGCGCTGGCGCGCTCCAGGATCGGCCGGGCCTCGTCGAGGCCGTACTTCTGCATGCCGGCGAGGTCTGCGTGGCCGGGGCGCGGGCGCGTCAGGGGCGCGTTGCGCGCCTGCTCGGCGAGGATCGCGGGGTCGACCGGGTCGGCCGCCATGACCTGTTCCCACTTGGGCCACTCGGTGTTGCCCACCATGACCGCGACCGGCGAGCCGAGGGTCAGCCCGTGCCGCACGCCGCCGAGGAAGGTGACCTCGTCCCGCTCGAACTTCATGCGCGCGCCGCGCCCGTAGCCGAGGCGCCGGCGGGCCAGGTGGTCCGCGACGGTGTCCGTGGTGATCGGGACGCCGGCGGGAAGGCCCTCCAGCGTCGCGACGAGTGCGGGTCCGTGCGACTCCCCCGCCGTCAGCCAGCGCAACCTGCTCAACGGTGCTCCTCATGTCCGCGCCTGGAACTGCTGCGGCGCGACCGGATGCGTGGGCCAGGCCCGCCGTGTCCCGATCCTCCCACGGCGGGGCGTGCGGTCCGGCCGCCGGTCCACAGGACGGACGACTCGTCCGATCATCGGACCGAGCGTCGGTCGCATCGGACCGGGCGGCGGACGTGCCTGCGCTAAGCGGCCCCGCGCCGCCGCGACGCCAGGGCGGCCTCGCCCGCCGTACGCATCGCCGCGAGCGGCGCCTGCGGCACGCCCGTCATCAGCTGGACCTGGAGCACGGCCTGGTGCACGAGCAGGTCGAGCCCCCCGACGATCCGGCCGCCGCGCGCCGCCCAGGCGGCGGCGAGCCGGGTGGGCCACGGGTCGTAGACCACGTCGAAGAGCGTGCCGGGGCCGGGCGGCACGCTCCCTGCCAGCTCGTCGGCCACGCCCGCCGGCGTGGTCGCGACGACCAGGCCGGCGCCGAACGCCTCCGCGGCCCTCGACCACGGCGCCGTACGCACGTCCACTCCGAGCCGCTCGCCCCAGCCGCGCATCTCGGCCGCGCGCGCGTCGCCGCGCACGTACGCGGTGACGGGCCCCGTGCACACGCTCGCCAGGGCGGCGACGGCGGACGAGGCGGTGGCGCCCGCGCCGAGGACGGCCGCCGACTCGACCGTTCCCACGCCGCGCTCGGCGAGCGCCGCCACCATGCCGGGGATGTCGGTGTTGTCGCCCTTGGCGCGCGCCCCAGGCCCGAACGTCACCGTGTTGACCGCCTCCACCGACGCGGCCGTGTCGCTGATCTCGTCGAGCAGCGGGATCACCGCGCGCTTGAGCGGCATGGTCAGCGAGAATCCCCCAGGACGGGCGTCACCCGCCCATTCGGGAACGCGGGCGAAGAAGCCGGGCAGCGCGGCCTCGTCGACCTCGTGGCTGTCGTAGTGCCACCCCGTCAGGCCGAGCTTCGCGTAGGCGGCGCGGTGCAGCACCGGCGAGAGGGAGTGGCCGATCGGCGAGCCGAGCACGCCCGCGCGGTGCGGCGCGTCCTTGGTGCCGTCCCCTCGTGTCATCCGCCGGTCCCCTTCTTGCGGTTGTTGAACTTCTGCTTGAGCTGCTGGAATCCGGCGCTGGTCTTGGCGAACTCCGTCTTGTCGTTGCCGTCGGTGGCCACGAAGTAGAGCCAGCCGTCGTTGGTCGGGTCGAGGACCGCGGAGATGGCGTCCTCGCCCGGGTTGTCGATGGGGCCAGGCGGCAGCCCCTTGCGCGTATAGGTGTTGTACGGGTCGTGGTTGCTGTTGACCGCCGACTCGCTGATGTCGATGTTGCTCTGGCCCTTGAGGTAGTTGTAGGTCGAGTCGAGCTGGAGGCGCTGGTTCGTCCCCTGCGTGGCCGGGTCGAGCCGGTTGTAGATGACCTCCGCTATCTTGCGGAAGTCGTCCTTGGTCCTGCCCTCGGCCTGCACCAGGCTCGCCACCGTCAGCACTTGCCACGGGTTGTCGAGCCCGACCGACTTGGCCTTGTCGGGCAGCCCGTACTTGTCGTACTCGGCGCTCGCGCGGGCGACCATCTTCTTCAGCACGTCCTCGGGCGTCGAGCTCTTGCCCACGGGGTAGCTCGCGGGGAAGAGGAAGCCTTCGAGCGGGTCCTTGATGTCCTTGCCGTCGTCGGCCCAGCTCGGCAGGCCGAGGGACTTCGCCTTCTTGAAGGCGACGGACTTCGTCGTGCCGGCCTTGAGCTTGAGCTGCTTGTCGATCATCGCGTAGACGGTGGCGTCGCGCGTGCCCTCGGGAATGATCAGCGAAGTGCGGCTCTTCGGGCTCAGCATGAGCGTGACGGCGCTCTTGCCCGACATCTGCTTCTTCAGCGTGTAGACGCCGGCCTGGATCGTGTTGCCCTTGGGGTCGTTGTTCTGCGCGACGACGAACGCGCCCGCGCTCTTGACCACGCCGTTCTTGACGAGGAGCGCCGCGATCTGCGAACCGCTCGACCCGTCGGGGATCGTCACCTGCACCGTGCTCGTCCCGGAGCCCGCGTAGTCCGGCGGCGGGCCGAAATGGTCCTGATAGAACCCGTACCCGAAGTAGGCCGCGCCGCCGAGTCCGCCGGCCAGCACGACCGCGATGACGAGGCAGGCCGCGCCGCTGCGGCCCTTGCGCTTCTTGCCGGGGCCCGGGTCGCCGTCGTAGTCGGCCTCGTCGCCGTCGCCGTCATCGGCGTCCCCGCGCCTGCCCGCGCGGGGCAGGGGGGTGTCCTCGCCGGTGAAGAACGGGTGCGTCTCCTCCTGCGGCTCGTCGTCCCAGCCGCCGTCGTGCGCTCCTTCGGCGGCCGGCTCGGGCTCCGGTTCCGCCGCGGCCTGCTGCGGCACGGCCTGCTGCGGTCCGGTCTGCTGCGGTCCGCCGGTGTCCCAGCCGCCGCCGTACCCGGGACCGTACTGCGGCTGCTGGTACGCGTCCTGGCCCTGCGGGGCGTACTGCTGCGGCACGTGCTGCCCGTAGCGCGGGTCGTAGTCCCCGTAGCCCTGGCCGTCGCCGTAGCCCTGGCCCGGCTGCGCCGGGTAGTGCGGCTGTTCCGCGTACTGCTGCGGGTACTGCTGCTGGGGGTACTGCTGGTACGGGTACTGCTGCTGCGCGTACTGCTGCCCATCGGGCTGCTGCTGCGGGAAGTGCTGCTGGTACTGCTGTCCCGTCTCGTAGCCCTGCTGGTCCCGCGGGTACTGCTGGCCCTGCTGGGGAAACTGCTGCTGGTAGGGGTCGTTGCCCCCCGCGTACGGCTGCTGCTGCGCGTACTGCCCCTGGGCCCCTTGGGCCCCCTGGTTGTAGTACTGCGGATCCTGGCCGCCCTGGGGGGCCTGCTGCGCCGCCCACCCCTGCTCCCCGTACAAGGGGTCCTCGGGGTGCCACGGTTCGGAGCCGGAGCTCCGGCCATAGTCGGTCATCGATCCCCAAACCAAGAAGCCGCGAGGGGAGGGCCGCCGTACTCGTGGCGCCGGCCGTTTCGCCTCTTTGTTGTGCGGCAGCTGTTCGAATGCCGTCGCAATCGGGCGGAACGTTACCGTACCGCGATCAGCTGCCCACCTCGACGGCCTCGCCAGGGGCCCTGCCCGAGGAGCGCTCGGTCTCCAGCGCGCTCTGCAGGATGACGACGGCCGCGGCCTGGTCGATCACGGACCTGCCCTTGCGGGAGTTCACGCCGGACGCCCGCAGGCCGCCCGCCGCCGTGACGGTGGACATGCGTTCGTCCACCAGGCGCACGGGGACGGGTGCCACGCCCTTGGCCACCTCGCGGGCGAACGCGCGTACCTTGGCCGCCGCCGGGCCCTCGCCGCCCCGCAGGGAGCGCGGCAGCCCGACGAGGACCTCAAGCGGCTCGTACTCGTCGACCAGCGCCCGCAGCCGCCGGTGGGCGGCCGGGACGTCGCGTCCCGGCACGGTCTCCACCGGCGTCGCGAGGATCCCGTCGGGGTCGCACGAGGCGACCCCGATCCTGGCGTCCCCGACGTCGACCGCGAGGCGGCGGCCCCGCCTCACGAGGTCTCGGCCACCAGACGCTCGACGGCGGCCATGGCGTCACCGATGGCGGCCGCGTTCTGCCCGCCGCCCTGGGCCACGTCCGGCTTGCCGCCGCCTCCGCCGCCCAGCGTCTTGGCCGCCGTGCGTACCAGGTCGCCGGCGCGCAGGCCGCGCTCGCGGGCGCCCTCGTTGGTGGCGATCACGGTCAGCGGGCGCCCGTTCGCGGTGGTGAACAGGGCGACCACGGCCGGCCTCGACGCGGGGATGCGGCCGCGCACGTCGAGGACGAGCCTGCGCAGGTCGTCGGCGCCCGTGCCGTCCGGCACCTGGCCCGTGACGAGGGCCGTGCCGTGCACGTCCCTGGCTCCGGCGGCCAGCTCCCCCGCGGCGGCGAGTACCTTCTCCGCGCGGAACTTCTCGATCTCCTTCTCCGCGTCCTTCAGCTTCCCGAGCATGCCGGAGACCCGCTCGGGCAGTTCGTCGGGCCGGGCGCCCTTGATGAGCTCCTGGAGCTGCGCGACGACCGTGTGCTCCTTCGCGAGGAAGCTGTAGGCGTCGACGCCGACCAGGGCCTCGATGCGGCGGACTCCGGAGCCGATGGACGACTCGCCGAGCAGCTTCACCAGGCCGAGCTGGGCGGTGTTGTGCACGTGCGTGCCGCCGCAGAGCTCCTTGGAGTAGTCGCCGATCGTCACGACGCGCACCCGCTCGCCGTACTTCTCGCCGAACTCGGCGATCGCGCCCTGCTTCTTGGCGTCGTCGATGCCCATCACCTCGGCCTGGACGTCCAGGTCGCGGCTGAGCACCTCGTTGATCTTCTGCTCGACGTCGACGAGCACCGTGCCGGGCACGGCGGCCGGCGAGCCGAAGTCGAAGCGGAAGCGGCCCGGGCTGTTCTCGGACCCGGCCTGGGCGGCCGTCGGGCCGAGGGCGTCGCGCAGGGCCTGGTGCGTGAGGTGCGTGGCACTGTGGGCGCGTGCGATGGCGCGGCGGCGGTGCACGTCGATGGCGGCGTGCGCGGGAGCGCCCACCGTCACCTCGCCGACCTGCACGGTGCCCTTGTGCACGTACACGCCGGGCACGGGCTGCTGCACGTCGCGCACCTCCACGACGGCGCCGGTGTCGAGCCTGATGCGGCCCTGGTCGGCGAGCTGGCCGCCGCCCTCGGCGTAGAACGGGGTGCGGTCGAGCACGACCTCGACGTCGTCACCCTCGGAAGCGGCCGGGGAGGAGGCCCCGTCCACGAGGAGGCCGACGACCGTCGACTCGCCGGCGGTGTGCTGGTAGCCGGTGAACTCGGTGGCGCCGTGGGCGTCGGCGACCTCGCGGTAGGCCGACATGTCGGCGTGGCCCGACTTCTTGGCCCTGGCGTCGGCCTTGGCGCGCTCCCGCTGCTCCTTCATCAGGCGGCGGAAGCCGTCCTCGTCCACGGACAGCCCCTGCTCGGCGGCCATCTCCAGGGTGAGGTCGATCGGGAAGCCCCAGGTGTCGTGGAGCAGGAACGCCTTGTCGCCGGAGAGCACCGAGGCGCCGGCGGACTTGGTGTCCGTGACGGCGGTGTCGAGAATGTTGGTACCGGCCCTGAGTGTCTTGAGGAACGCGGCCTCCTCGGCGAGGGCGACCGTCTCGATGCGCCCCCGGTCGCTCTCCAGCTCCGGGTACTGCTGACCCATCATCCGGATGACGGTGTCGACGAGTTCAGCGACGACCGGGCCGGTGGCGCCGAGCAGGCGCATGTTGCGGATCGCGCGGCGCATGATGCGGCGCAGCACGTAGCCGCGGCCCTCGTTGCCGGGGCTGACGCCGTCGCCGATGAGCATCACGGACGTGCGCATGTGGTCGGTGACGACGCGCAGCGACACGTCCGAGGCGTGGTCGGCGCCGTAGCGGACGCCCGTCAGCTCGGTGGCCTTCTCGATGACCGCCATGGACGTGTCGATCTCGTACATGTTCTGCACGCCCTGCAGGATCATCGCGAGGCGTTCGAGGCCCATGCCGGTGTCGATGTTCTGCTGCGGCAGGTCGCCGAGGATCTCGAAGTCCTCCTTGCCGGTGCCCTCGCCGCGGATGTACTGCATGAAGACCAGGTTCCAGATCTCCACGTAGCGCTCGTCGTTGACGGCGGGGCCGCCCTCGGCGCCGAGTTCGGGGCCGCGGTCGTAGAAGATCTCCGAGGACGGGCCGCAGGGTCCGGGCACGCCCATGGACCAGAAGTTGTCCTTCTTGCCCAGGCGCTGGATGCGCTCGGCGGGGAAGCCGACGACCTCGCGCCAGATGCGCTCGGCCTCGTCGTCGTCCTGGTACACCGTGACCCACAGCCGGTCGGGGTCGAGCCCGTAGCCGCCGTCGTCCTGCGAGGTGGTGAGCAGCTCCCAGGCGAGCTTCGCGGCGCCCTCCTTGAAGTAGTCGCCGAAGGAGAAGTTGCCGCACATCTGGAAGAACGTGCCGTGCCTCGTGGTCTTGCCGACCTCTTCGATGTCCGGGGTGCGCACGCACTTCTGGACGCTGGTGGCCCGCTCGAACGGGGGCTTGACCTCGCCCAGGAAGTACGGCTTGAAGGGCACCATGCCGGCCGGGACCAGCAGCAGAGTCGGGTCGTCCGCGATGAGCGACGCCGAAGGGACGACGGCGTGCCCGCGCTCCTCGAAGAAGCTCAGCCAGCGGCGGCGAATTTCTGCCGACTCCATCAGTGGTCCTCATTCCGGTTGTGTTCTTCGGTGCTTCTGCGGGCGGTGCGGGCGTCTGCCGCGCCGCGTACGGCCCTGGCGAGCCGGGGTGGTTCGGAAACGGGCAGCGCGGGGCGCTCGGACGCCTCGATGCCGAGCGCCTCGCCCAGTTCCGCCTCGCGGCTGACCATCCCGGTCCTGACGTCGAGCGCGAAGTCCCTGAGCCGGTGGCCCGCTTCGACGGCCCTGTTCGCGGCCTGCGCCGCGAGGCTCTCCGGCGTCAGCTGCCTGATCTTGCGGTTGACCTTGGTGGTGGCCCACACGCCGGCCGCTGCGCCCGCGGTGAACCAGAACGTACGGCGGAACATCGCTGGATCAGCCCTTCTTCTTCCTGCGCCGCGCCCCGGATACGGTGCGGCCGACGATCACCTGGCGGGGCCCCGGCACCCGTTGGGGCTCCTGCGACCTGCGCGACATCGCCTGGCGAACGCCGTAGCCGAAGGCCG
Organism: Streptomyces sp. NRRL F-5126; assembly: GCF_000721265.1. Classification (GTDB taxonomy): domain Bacteria; phylum Actinomycetota; class Actinomycetes; order Streptomycetales; family Streptomycetaceae; genus Streptomyces. The sequence goes on from NZ_JOFZ01000010.1 coordinate 101,303, forward strand.
CGACCTTGACCAGCGGGCCGCCGAAGGTGGACGCGACCGTCGACGAGAGCGCCGACGCGTTGGAGGTGACTTCCTGCACGTCGGACGCGATCGAGTCGACACGCTCCAGCTGGGTCTGCGCCGTGCGCACCGTCGCGGACGCGTCCGCGAGCAGCGGCACCGCCTGTTCCGTCACGTCCGCCACGAGCTTGGTGGTCGCCTTGAGCGTCTGCGCCAGCCTCGCCAGCGCCACGGCGAGGAAGGCGACGAGGATCGCCCAGAACACGGCCACCAGGATCCCGGCCACCTCTCCACCGGTCACACCGCACCGCTTCCTGCTTGGTCGCGGACGCCTGACAGGGTCCGCAAAGTCGTGCTCCGACCCTATCGCGGCGCGGTCCGCCCCCCGAACCGCATTACGGTCCTGCACGGGCGCGCCTGTCAAGACCGATTGTACGGAACGGGACCACCTCAGTACGCTCTGTGTTTCATGCACGGCACATCCGGAGCGGACAGCGGCCACGGCGCTCCCGGGCGGACGCGGCCCGGCAACCTCCCCGCCGAGTTGTCGACGTTCGTCGGGCGGGACGGCGAACTCGCCGATCTGGTGGGACTGCTGGAGAGCGGCCAGGACCGGCTCCTCACGGTCGTGGGGGTCGGCGGGGTCGGCAAGACGCGGCTCGCTCTGCGGGCGGCGGCGGAAGCGGCGCGCTCGGACTCCGGGCAAAAACGGTACTGCGACGGTGTCTGGCTCGTGGAGCTGGCGGCGCTGCGCGACGGGGACCTCGTCGACCACGCGTTCGCCGACGCGCTCGGCCTGACCGACCAGAGCCCGAGGCCCACGCGCGACGTACTCGGAGAGTTCCTTGCGGAACGCGAGGCACTGCTGGTCGTCGACGGCTTCGAGCAGCTGGCGGACGCGTGCGCCGCGGCCCTGCGTGACCTCCTGCGGCGCGCGCCCGGGCTGCGCGTCCTCGCGACGGGGCGCAGACAGCTGAGCGTCGAGGGCGAGCGGACCGTGGCGCTCGCGCCGCTGCCGCCCGAACAGGCCCGGGAGCTGTTCGTGGCGCGTGGCGCCGCGCGGGTGCCGGGCTTTTGGCCGTCGGCGACCGACGACTGCGCGATCGCGGAGGTGTGCGCGCGTCTCGACGGCATCCCGCTGGCGCTCGAACTGGCCGCGGGACGGCTGGCCGCGCTCTCGCCCGACCAGCTGCTCGCCCGGCTCGACGACCGGTTCGCGCTGCTCAAGGACGGCGGCAGGGGCGCGCTGCCCCGCCACAGGACCCTGCGTACGGCCATCGGCTGGAGCCACGAGCTGTGCACGCCGCGGGAGCGCCTGCTGTGGGCGCGGCTCTCGGTCTTCCCCGGCCCGTTCGACCTGGACGCGGCGGAGTACGTGTGCGGCGGCCCCGACCTGCCGGCCGACGAGGTGCTCGACCTGCTCGGCGCGCTGATCGACCAGTCGCTGGTGATCAGGGATGCCACGCCCGCCGGTGTCCGCTACCGGATGCTGGCGACCGTGCGCGCCTACGGCGCCCAGTGGCTGGAGGAGGTGGGCGACGCCGACCTGCGGCGCAGGCTGCACCGCGACTGGTACGTGGGGCTCGCCACCTGGTACGAGCTCGACTGGTACGGGCCGCGCCAGGAGGAGGTCGCCGCGGGCACGGAGAGCGCGATGCCCAACCTGCGCGCGGCGCTCGACCTGTGCCTGGCCACGCCCGAGGAGGCGCACATCGGGCAGCACCTCGCGGGCACCCTGTGGTTCTACTGGGCGGGCTGCGGCCGCCTCGCCGAGGGCAGGCACTGGCTCGACCGCGCGCTGTCCTGGGCGTCGACGCGCAACGACGGCGCGCGGCTGAAGGCTCTGTGGGTGCAGGGCTACGTGTCGCTGCTGCAGGGCGACACGACGGCGGCGGTCGGCGCGCTGCACGAGTGCCGCCGCGAGTCGCTGCGCACGGGCGACGAGCTGGCGTACGCCTACGCCGTGCACCGGATGGGGTGCCTCGCGCTGCTGACGGACGACATGCCGCGCGCCGAGCACCTGCTGGGCGCGGCGCTGCGCGCCTACCGCGAGCTCGGGGAGGTCAACAGCAACGTGCTGATGGCCCAGGCCGAGCTGGCGATGGCGCTCGCGTTCCAGGGCGACCTCGACCGCGCGGTGGCGGAGTGCGTCCTGCTGCGCGAGGCGTGTGAGGACAGCGGGGAGCGGTGGGCGCGCGCCTACGCACTGTACGTGCTGGCGTACGCCGAGTGGGAGCACGGCGGGTACCTGGCGGCACGCGGACTGCTGGCGGAGTGCCTGACGATCAACCACTCCTTCCACGACCTGGTGGGACTGGTGCTGGCGATGGAGCTGGTGGCGCTGGTGTCGGCGAGCGAGGGCGACGCGGCGGAGGCCGCCGTGCTGCACGGGGCGGCGTCGCAGCTGTGGGACTCGGTCGGCCTGCCGCTGTTCGGCTCGCGCTTCTTCGGGGCGCCGCAGGCGCTGTGCGAGCGGCGGAGCCGCGAGGAGCTGGGGGCCGCCCGGTACGCGGCGTGCGTGGAGCGCGGCAGGCGCCTGCCGGTGCCCGAGGCGGTGGCGAGAGCGCTGCGGGGGCCCGGCGGGCAGGCGCGGGAAGGGGATGCGGACGCCGGCGCCGAGGCGGGCGAGGCACGGTCCGGGCCCGCGGCGTCCAGGGAGAGCTGAGGCCGGCGGCGTCCGGGCGGCAGGACGGGGCCCGGGAACGGCGAGGGCCCGCCGGCTCCCCGCCGAGGTGGGCGGGGTGCCTGCGGGCCTTCGGGGCGCGTGGCGCGGGTACGGCGTCCGCTCAGCGGGCGTAGTACTCGACGACGAGCTGCTCGTCGCAGATCACGGGGACTTCCTTGCGCTGCGGGTCGCGGTCCAGGCGGAACGCCAGGGCCTTCAGGTTGACCTGCAGGTAGCGCGGGGTCTCGCCCTCGGTGTCGTTGCCGCCCTCGCGGGCCACCTGGAAGGGGACCTTGCTGCGGCTGCGCTCGCGGACCATCACGACGTCGTCGGGACGGACACGGAACGACGGCTTGTCGACCTTGTGGCCGTTGACCTCGATGTGGCCGTGGACGACCATCTGGCGGGCCTGGTAGATGGTCTTGGCGATGCCGGAGCGCAGGACGAGCGCGTCCAGGCGGCGCTCCAGCTCGATGACCAGGGCCTCGCCGGTCTTGCCCTCGGCCTTGCGTGCGCGGTCGTAGGCGCGGGCCATCTGGCGCTCGCTGATGTCGTACTGCGCGCGCAGGCGCTGCTTCTCCAGCAGACGGACCTTGTAGTCGCTGTTCTGCTTGCGGCCGCGGCCGTGCTCGCCCGGCGGGTAGGGACGGGCCTCGAAGTACTTGACGGCCTTCGGCGTCAGCGCGATACCGAGCGCGCGTGACTTCTTGACCTTGGGACGCGACTGGTTAGGCACGTTCTCCGGACCTCCATGCAGGTTGGTTGGGCTCACCTTGTTCAAGGAGATCGCGTGTCTCACCCTGGGAACACCAGGAGCATCACGGACAGCCCCGGCAAGAAGCGGGGCACCGAATCGACGGAGGTCCGATCAGCTCATGGTCAGCCGCGTCCCTGTCCTCGACATCGGTTCCGGGAACGTCTGCCGTGGACAACGGGCCTGAGATCGCCCGGATGCCGTCAGCAGCCGGGCGCACACGAACTCTCGTACAGGGTACATGCCCGTCGGCAGTGCTCCGTCCCGCCCCCGGCGGGGCTCAGGGGCCGTCGCCGCGCAGCCGCTCGCGCACCTTCTCGACCACGTCCGCGTACCGCGCCTCCGCGCCGTAGCGCGTCGGCGTGTAGTAGCGCCTGTCCTCCACCCCGTCCGGCAGGTACCGCTGCGCGGCGATCCCGCCGGGCACGTCGTGCGGGTAGACGTAACCCTGCGCGTGGCCGAGCTTCGCCGCGCCCTTGTAGTGGCCGTCGCGCAGGTGCGCGGGCACCTGGCCGGCCACGCCCTTCTTGACGTCCTCGAGCGCCGCGCCGATCGCGAGTGTCGCCGCGTTGGACTTCGGCGCGAGAGCCAGGGCGATCGTCGCGTGGCTGAGGGTCAGTGCGGCCTCCGGGAAGCCGATCATGGCCACCGCCTGGGCGGCGGCCACCGCGAGCGGCAGCGCCGCCGGGTCGGCCAGGCCGATGTCCTCGCTCGCCGAGATCATCAGCCGCCTGGCGATGAACCTGGGGTCCTCGCCCGCGTCGATCATCCTGGCCAGGTAGTGCAGGGCCGCGTCCACGTCGGAGCCCCTGATGGACTTGATCAGGGCGCTCGCCACGTCGTAGTGCTGGTCGCCGTCGCGGTCGTAGGCGACCGCGGCGCGGTCGACGGTCTCCTCAAGCGTCGCCAGCGAGATCTCCTTCTCGCCCTTGTCGATGGCGGCGCCCGCCGATGCCTCCAGCGCCGTCAGCGCGCGCCGCGCGTCACCGCCCGCGACGCGCAGCAGGTGGGACTCGGTGTCCCCGGGCAGCGCCACCGCGCCGCCGAGGCCGCGCTCCTCGGCGAGCGCGCGCCGCAGCAGGGCGCGCACGTCGTCGTCGGTCAGCGGCTCAAGCGTCAGCAGCAGTGAGCGCGAGAGCAGCGGGGAGATGACCGAGAAGTAGGGGTTCTCCGTGGTGGCGGCGATCAGCGTCACCCAGCGGTTCTCCACGGCGGGCAGCAGGGAGTCCTGCTGTGCCTTGCTGAAGCGGTGGATCTCGTCGAGGAAGAGGACAGTCTCCTTGCCGTATCCGCCGGACGCGCGGCGCGCGCCGTCGATGACGGACCGCACCTCCTTGACGCCCGCGGTGATCGCGGAAAGCTCGACGAAGCGCTTGTCCGTGGCCTTCGACACCACGTACGCGAGGGTCGTCTTGCCGGTGCCGGGAGGGCCCCACAGGAGCACCGAGGACGGGCCTGCCGGGCCGCTGCCCTCGCCGACCAGGCGCCGCAGCGGCGAGCCCTGCCTCAGCAGGTGCTGCTGGCCGACCACCTCGTCCAGCGTGCGCGGGCGCATGCGGACCGCCAGGGGGCTGCTGGAAGGGTCCTTCTCCTGGCGGTCTTCCGCCGCTGCGGTAAAGAGGTCGGGCTCCACGCTGAAAGCCTAAGGCAGTGCTCAGCTCGTCCAGAAGCTCCACCAGTTCGTCAGGATCAGCAGGCCGATGATGGCGAGGTGCAGCGTGGGCAGGATCCACGTGAAGTCGGTGAAGAAGGAGCGCATCCAGCGCGGCGCGGGGATCACGCCGTGCCGCACGTTGTGCGACACCGTGTACCAGAACATGATCACGGTGGTGACCCAGGCGAGGCAGCACCACAGGCACAGCGCGTGGATCCGGTACAGCGACTCGAACTGGAGCCAGGTGATGAACCCGACGCCGAAGAGCGTGCCCGCCTGCAGCCCGAGCCAGTACCAGCGCTGGTGCTTGGCGCCCGCGAGGATCGCGAGGCCGATGCCGATGACGACCGGGTAAGTGGCGAGGCCCAGCATCGGGTTGGAGAACCCGAACACGTGGGCCTGGTCGCTCTGCATCACGCTGCCGCAGGACACGACCGGGTTGAGGCTGCAGCTGGGGACGAAGTGCGGGTTCTGCAGCAGCTTGAACTCGTCCAGCGTGATCACCCAGGCGGCGAGCAGGCCCGCCGCCCCGGTGAGCGCGAGGAGCACTCCGAAGGCGCGGCTGCCGGCGATCGGCGCGCCGCCGAGCCGTTTCGTCTCCCCCGTGGAGGAGGCGCTGTCCAGCGTGGTCGTCATTGTCCCTGTCCGGTCGCTAGAAGTGGGGGCGTAGGAGCAGGGCCATTGTGCCGCACGAGAGTTGTCCCGCACCGTTCGAACGGGATAAGCACCGGCTGTGAGCCATCGCCCCCACTTCTCCTGCTCAGCCGAGCAGGGTGCGCAGCCGGTCGACGATCTTGTCGAGCGCTACCGCCTCCTGCTCACCGGACTCCATGTCCTTCAGCTGCGCGACGCCCGCTTCGAGGTCGCGCTCGCCGGCGACGAGCGTGTACCGCGCGCCCGACCGGTCGGCGCTGCGCATCGCGCCCTTGATCCCCTTGCCGCCGTAGCTGAGGTCCGCCGCGATGCCGGCCCTGCGCAGTCCGGTGACCGCCGCGAACAGCACCCGGCGCGCCTCGTCCCCGAGCGGTACGGCGAACACGCTGGTGACCGGGGGCAGTTCGAGAGTGACGCCCTCGGCCTGCAGCGCGAGCACCGTGCGGTCGACGCCGAGCGCCCAGCCCACGGAGGGCAGCGCGGGGCCGCCGATCATCTCGGACAGCCCGTCGTAGCGCCCGCCGCCGCCGACGGCGGACTGCGAACCGAGCCCGTCGTGCACGAACTCGAAGGTCGTGCGCGTGTAGTAGTCGAGGCCGCGCACGAGGCGCGGGTCGTCCTCGAAGGCGACGCCCTGCGCGGTCAGCAGCGCGCGCACCTCGTCGTGGTACGCGCGGCACGCGTCGCAGAGGTGGTCGCGCAGCAGTGGCGCGCCCTCCAGCTGCCGCTGGACGTCCCGCCGCTTGTCGTCGAGCACCCGCAGCGGGTTGATCTCGATGCGGCGGCGGGTCTCGTCGTCAAGGTCGAGGCCGCGCAGGAACTCCTGGAGCGCCTCGCGGTACGCGGGCCTGCACTCGCGGTCGCCGAGCGAGTTGAGCAGGATGCGGAAACCGCGCAGGCCGAGCGAGCGGTACGCCTGGTCGGCGAGGACGATCAGCTCGGCGTCGAGCGTGGGGTCCTCGGCGCCGATCGCCTCGGCGCCGACCTGGGAGAAGTGGCGGTACCTGCCCTTCTGCGGGCGCTCGTAGCGGTAGTACGAGCCGGAGTACCAGAGCTTGACGGGGAGGTTGCCGGCCTTGTGGAGGTTGGCCTCCAGCGTGGCGCGCAGCACGGACGCGGTGCCCTCGGGGCGCAGCGCGAGCCGGTCGCCGCCCTTGGTCTCGAAGGCGTACATCTCCTTCGTGACGATGTCGGTGGACTCGCCGACACCGCGCGCGAACAGTTCGACGTTCTCGAAGCCCGGCGTCTCCACGTAGCCGTACCCGGACCGCTTCAGCGGCGCGGCGAGGGCCTCGCGCACCGCGAGGTAGGTCGCGGAGGCGGGCGGGAGGAGGTCGTAGGTGCCCTTGGGGGCCTGGAAGGTGCTCATGGTGATCGCTGCGTTCACATTCCTCGTCGCGGTGCGCCGCCCGTACCGGTTCCGCCGCCCGTGCGCGAGGCTGCAGCCTCGCGCAGGTAGGGGTTGGTGGCGCGCTCCTGGCCGATGGTCGTCTGGGGGCCGTGGCCGGAGAGCACCACGGTCGAGTCGTCGAGCGGCAGGCACACACGTCCGAGCGACTCCATCAACTCGGCGGTGTCCCCGCCCGGCAGGTCCGTGCGTCCTACGGAGCCGGCGAACAGCAGGTCGCCCGAGAAGAGGAGCGGCGGGATGTCGCCCGCAGGGGCCTCGGGCAGCCTGAAGGTCACCGACCCCTTGGTATGGCCGGGGGCGTGGGCGACGGCCAGGTCGAGGCCCGCCAGGGACAGCGCGGCGCCGTCGGACAGCACCCTCACGTCGTCGGGCTCGCCGACGGTCAGCTCGCCCATGAGCTGCGCGCCGATGGAGCGGCCGATGCCCTTCTCGGGGTCGCTCATCATGGCGCGGTCCGCGGGGTGGATCCAGGCAGGCACGCCGTGCGCGCCGCACACCGGCACGACGGAGGCGACGTGGTCGATGTGGCCGTGGGTGAGGATCACCGCGACGGGCTTGAGCCGGTGCTTGGCGACCGTCTCGGCCACGCCCTCGGCGGCCTGGTGGCCAGGGTCGATGATCACGCACTCCTCGCCGGCGGCGGGGGCGACCAGGTAGCAGTTGGTCCCCCAGGCCCCGGCGGGGAACCCGGCAATGAGCACGATCGTCCTTCATGTCGGTCGGGCAGGCGTCGCGGCAGATCACAGGCAGTGCACAGAGCGTACCGGGATCGCGATTCCCACAGCGAACCCATATAGCGTACGGGGTCAGTCCTGCCGGACGGACACGAGACGTGCGGACACGAGACCCGAGAACCTCCGAGAAACGAGGAGAAGACCCGGTGGCCAACAACGACCAGCGCCGGCGGCAGCTTGCCAGGGAGAAGTTCGAGCGGCAGCAGCGGCGCCGCTCCGAGGCGCGCAAGCGCTCCAAGCGCCGCAACACCGTGATCGCCTCGACCGTGGCGGCGGTGGTGGTGATCGGCGGCGGCAGCACGGCCTTCGCCGTGATGGGCGGGTCGAGCGACGGCAAGGCGGACGCCGCTGCGTCCCCGTCCTCCGTCCCGAGCCCGTCGGCCTCGGCGCCGTCCGAGCCGAAGATGACGATCGACAAGACGGCCCCGTACACGATGAAGCTCAAGACCAACAGGGGCGACGTGTCGATCGACATGAATGCGGCGAAGACGCCGCACACCGTCAACTCGTTCAAGTACCTCGCGGACAAGGGCTTCTTCGACAACACCAAGTGCCACCGGCTGACCACACAGGGCATCTACGTGCTCCAGTGCGGCGACCCCAAGGGCGACGGGACGGGCGGGCCCGGGTACACGATCCCGGACGAGAACCTGTCCTCGCTCGGCAAGGCGGCCGCCGACGGCTCGGTCACGTACAAGGCGGGCACGGTCGCGATGGCCAACACCGGCCAGCCGCACACCGGGGGCAGCCAGTTCTTCCTCGTGTACAAGGACTCAAAGCTGAAGCCCTCGTACACGCCGTTCGGCACGATGGACAGCGCGGGCCTGAAGCTCGTGAAGAACGTCGCGAAGGACGGCGTCGAGGGGAGCACCAAGAAGCAGCCGGTCACGGACGGCGCCCCGAAGGACGCGGTCACCGTGCAGAAGGCCACCGTCGACAAGCAGTGATCCGCCGGTGGTCCGCTGTATCGGCCACTGAATTTCGGCCGTGCTGAGTGCGGACAGCCGGGCGGCGATTCGCCTATGTTGGCGTGGTGAAGGGCGGGCGCTGCCCGCCCCAGGAACCGTGGACGATGCCGGGGGGCGCGAACCCCCTCAGGTGTCAGCTGGAGGAGGCGCTGTGAGCAGCGACCCGTGGGGCCGTGTCGACGAGAGCGGCACCGTGTACGTGCGTACGGCCGATGGCGAGGTGGTGGTCGGATCCTGGCAGGCGGGATCGCCCGACGAGGCCCTGGCCTACTTCGAGCGCAAGTACGAGGGCCTGGTCGTCGAGATCGGCCTCCTTGAGCGCCGGGTGAAGACCACCGACCTGTCCGCGAAGGACGCGACGACCGCAATCGAGCACCTGCGCGGACAGGTCGACGAGCACCATGCGGTGGGCGACCTCGACGCCCTCAGGAAGCGTCTCGACGCGCTCGTCGCGACGGTCGACGCGCGGCGCGAGGAGCGCAAGGCGCACCGCGCCCGCCAGAGCGACGAGGCGCGGGGCGCCAAGGAGGCCCTCGTCACCGAGGCGGAGGAGCTGGCGCAGAGCGAGCAGTGGCGCGCGGCGGGCGAGCGGCTGCGGGCGCTCGTGGACACGTGGAAGGGCCTGCCGCGGCTCGACCGCAAGTCGGACGACGAGCTGTGGCACCGCTTCTCGCACGCCCGCTCCGCGTTCTCCAAGCGCCGCAAGGCGCACTTCGCGTCTCTCGACGCGCAGCGCGAGGAGGCGCGCAAGGCCAAGGAGCGGCTGGTCGCGGAGGCCGAGTCGCTGTCGGGGTCCAGGGACTGGGGCGCGACGTCGGCGCGCTACCGCGAGCTGATGACGGCCTGGAAGGCGGCGGGCCGTGCGCAGCGTGACGCGGAGGACGACCTGTGGAACCGCTTCCGCGGCGCCCAGGACGTCTTCTTCGGCGCGCGCGGCGAGGTGTTCGCCGAGCGCGACGCGGAGCAGGCGGACAACCTCAAGCTCAAGGAGGAGCTGGCGGCCGAGGCCGAGCGCCTCGTCCCGGTGCGTGACCTGAAGTCCGCGCGGGCCGCGTTCCGCGGGATCAACGAGCGCTGGGAGGCCATCGGCCACGTGCCGCGCGACGCGCGCCCGAAGGTCGAGGGCCGCATGCAGGCCGTCGAACGTGCGCTTCAGGAGTCCGAGGAGACCGAGTGGCGGCGCACGAACCCCGAGGCGCGCGCCCGCGCCGAGGGGCTCACGGGCCAGCTCCAGGCGGCCGTCGACAAGCTGCGCGGCCAGATCGACGCGGCCCGCGCGGCGGGCAACAACGCCAGGGCCGACAAGCTCACGCAGGAGCTCGATGGCCGTCAGGCACTGCTTGACCAGGCCCAGAAGGGCCTCCAGGAGTTCGGAGGCTGACGGCAGTGTGAGGGGGCCCGCGGTCACCGCCGGCCCCCTCACACGTGTCACGCCCCACGGTGTGCGCCCGGCGGCCCGCCACTGAGGCCTGCGGCCGGCGGGCACGGGCCGGGCGGGACGGCCCGCAGCGCTGTCCAGGCTTGCGGTGCCCGCGGAGAGCCGCGCCCCGGGCCCGGCGACCACCCGCACGGACCGCTGGACCGCCGTCGCGCCCACCGCGGGCCGGCGGGCCCGCGGTGGGACGCCCACGTCCAGCGACCCCGAAGAGCCGCACCCAGGCCTGGCGCCGGGCTCTCCCTGCCCACAGAGGGCTGAGCCGGAGGCCACCGCAGGGGGCAGGCCCGCCCGCAGATGCCCGCTGCCCCGCCCCTCGCCGGGAAGCCGTTCCTTCGCCGGCGGCCCGCAGAGGGCCGCACCCAGGCCTGGCGCCGGGTCCGCACAGCCTGCACGGGCCCATTCCGCGCCCGGCGCGACGGTCCCGGCGAAAGCGGCTACTCGCCTGGACGGACGGCAGCGCGCCTCGCGTCACGCGAAGCGGCCCGCGGAGAGCCGCGCCCGGGTCCGGCGGCAGACCCGCGCGGCTCGCTGACGGGCCCCGTGCCGGCCCGCGCGGGCCCCGTCAGGGTCTGCGGGCCGAGGTGACGCGGTAGACGTCGTACACGCCCTCCACGCCGCGTACGGCCTTCAGGACGTGGCCCAGGTGCTTCGGGTCGCCCATCTCGAACGTGAAGCGCGACGTGGCGACGCGGTCGCGGGACGTCTGGACCGCCGCCGAGAGGATGTTCACGTGCTGGTCCGACAGCACGCGGGTGACGTCCGACAGCAGGCGGGAGCGGTCCAGCGCCTCCACCTGGATCGCCACGAGGAACACCGACGACTGGGTCGGCGCCCACTCGACGTCGAGGATCCGCTCCGGCTGCTGCGACAGCGAGTCGACGTTGACGCAGTCCGCCCGGTGCACGGACACCCCGCTGCCGCGCGTGACGAACCCGATGATCGGGTCGCCTGGCACGGGCGTACAGCACCGCGCCAGCTTGACCCACACGTCGTCCACGCCCTTGACGACCACCCCGGGGTCCGCGTTGGACCTGCGCTTGGCCCGGCTGCGCGCGGGCGGCGCGGCCTCCTCGATGTCCTCGGTGGCCGCCTCCTCGCCGCCGAGGGCCTGCACGAGCTTCTGCACGACGCCCTGCGCGGCGACATGCCCCTCGCCGATCGCCGCGTACAGCGACGAGATGTCCGAGTAGCGCATCTCGTGCGCCAGCGTCACCAGGGAGTCGCCGGTCAGGATCCGCTGGATCGGCAGGTTCTGCTTGCGCATGGCCCGCGCGATGGCGTCCTTGCCCTGCTCGATGGCCTCCTCACGGCGCTCCTTGGAGAACCAGCCGCGGATCTTGTTGCGGGCCCTCGGCGACTTGACGAAGCCCAGCCAGTCACGGGAGGGGCCCGCGCCGGACGCCTTCGAGGTGAAGACCTCCACCAGGTCGCCGTTGTCGAGCGTCGACTCCAGCGGCACGAGCCGCCCGTTGACGCGCGCGCCGATGGTGCGGTGGCCGACCTCGGTGTGCACCGCGTAGGCGAAGTCGACGGGTGTCGCGCCGGCGGGCAGCGCTATCACGTCGCCCTTCGGGGTGAAGACGAACACCTCGTTGCGCGACAGGTCGAACCGCAGGGACTCCAGGAACTCGCTGGGGTCCTCCGTCTCCTTCTGCCAGTCGAGCAGCTGGCGCAGCCACGCCATGTCGTTGACGGTGTCCTGGCCGCCGCCCTTGCCCCCGCTCTTGGGCACGTCGGTGCGGACCTTGGAGGCGCCGGCGACCGCGTCCTGCTTGTACTTCCAGTGCGCGGCGATGCCGTACTCGGCGCGGCGGTGCATGTCGAACGTGCGGATCTGCAGCTCGACGGGCTTGCCGCTCGGCCCGATGACCGTCGTGTGCAGCGACTGGTACATGTTGAACTTGGGCATCGCGACATAGTCCTTGAACCGCCCGGGCACCGGGTTCCACCGGGCGTGGACGGTGCCGAGCGCCGCGTAGCAGTCGCGGACGGTGTCGACGAGCACGCGGATGCCGACCAGGTCGTAGATCTCCGCGAAGTCGCGGCCGCGGACGATCATCTTCTGGTACACGCTGTAGTAGTGCTTCGGCCGGCCGGTGACCGTGGCCTTGATGCGGGCGGCCCGCAGGTCGGCCTGGACCTCGTCGGTGACTATGGCGAGGTACTCGTCGCGCTTGGGGGCGCGCTCGGCGACGAGCCGGACGATCTCGTCGTACATCTTCGGGTAGAGGATCGCGAAGGCGAGGTCCTCCAGCTCCCACTTGATGGTGTTCATGCCGAGCCGGTGGGCCAGCGGGGCGTAGATCTCCAGCGTCTCGCGGGCCTTCTTCTCCTGCTTGTCGCGGCCCAGGAAGCGCATGGTGCGCATGTTGTGCAGGCGGTCGGCGAGCTTGATCACGAGCACGCGCGGGTCGCGCGCCATGGCGACGACCATCTTGCGTACGGTCTCGGCCTGCGCGGCCTCGCCGAACTTGACCTTGTCCAGCTTGGTGACGCCGTCCACGAGCGCGGCGACCTGGTCGCCGAAGTCCTTGCGGAGCGTGTCGAGGCCGTACTCCGTGTCCTCGACGGTGTCGTGCAGCAGTCCCGCCATCAGGGTGGCCGGATCCATGCCCAGCTCGGCGAGGATGGTCGTCACCGCGAGCGGGTGGGTGATGTACGGGTCGCCGCTCTTGCGCTTCTGGCCGCGGTGCCAGCGCTCGGCCACCTGGTACGCGTGCTCGATCTGCCGCAGCGTGGCCGTCTCGATCTTGGGGTCGTTGCCGCGGACGGTCCGCAGCAGCGGCTCAAGGACGGGGTTGTACGGGGACGACCGCTGCACGCCCAGGCGTGCGAGCCGGGCCCGTACCCGGTTGGACGAGCCGGACCGCGGCGGGGCGGCCGGGGTCTGCTTGGGTCCCGTGGGGGGCGTGTGGTTCGGGCGCGCGAGAGGGGCGGGCTCGGCGGCCGGGTGCGCGTCGGCGCCGGCGGCCGGCCCGGCGTCGCCCGCCCGTGCCCGCTGCTCCGTCTCGGGCTCCGCCTGGGCCCGGTCGGCGTGCGGCTCGGGCGTGGCGGCCAGTGGCTTGGCCTCGTCTGGCAAGAGCGCTCCTCGTGCGGTCGGGGCCACTCGTCCTGCCCCGGAAAGGTCCATGGTAGCCATCCGGCCATTTCGCCCGCTCCGCGAACGGAACCTGCCCGGGCTGCCGAGCCGTGCGGAAGGGCACTGACGGCGGACGGGCACCCGGTCGTTCCCGGGTGCCCGTCGACGCGCGCGCCTGGGACGGATCAGACCGTGAGCAGGGCCCCGAGCGGCGCGCCGTGCAGCGTCTTCTCCAGCCGGGCCCTGCCGTCGAGGAAACCGAGCTCCATGAGCACGGACACCCCCGCGACCTCGGCCCCGGCCCGCCGGATCAGCTCGACGGCGGCCAGCGCCGTGCCGCCCGTGGCCAGCACGTCGTCGATGACGGCGACCCGGTCGCCCGCCGCCAGGTCCTCGGCGTGCACCTCGACCTCGGCAGTGCCGTACTCGAGCTGGTACGACTGGGACAGCGTCGCGCCCGGCAGCTTGCCCGCCTTGCGTACGGGGATGAAGCCGATGCCCGCGGTGATCGCGACGGGCGCGGCGAGGATGAAGCCGCGGGCCTCAAGGCCCACGATCTTCGTCGCGCCCATCCTGCGGCAGTCGTCGGCGAGTGCCGTCGTCAGGGCCCGGAACGCGCCGGGGTCGGCGAGCAGCGGAGTGATGTCCTTGAACATCACCCCGGGCTTCGGGTAGTCGGCGACGTCCCTGATGCGGCTGAGCAGCAGCTGCCTGGTCTCCTCCGGTGTCACCTGCGCCTCCCCGACGAGCGGCCGCCGCGCGGCCCCTTCCTCGGTCCCGCCACCGCGGGGGCCGCGGTGGAGCCGGCCCCGGCCGGTCCTCCGGAGCCGCCGGAGGCCCCGGGGCTGCCTTCATCGGCAGCGGCCTCGCCCTTGGCGCGCTTGGCGAGCACGCGCTTGCGCAGCGCCTTCATCTGCGGCTCGCGCTCCTTGAACTCGGCGACCAGCGGCGTCGCGATGAAGATCGACGAGTAGGCACCGGCGGCGAGGCCCACGAAGAGGGAGAGGGCGATGTCGTTCAGGTCGCCCGCGCCCAGGAAGCCGCCACCGATGAACAGCAGGCCGGCGACGGGCAGCAGCGCCACGGCGGTCGTGTTGATCGACCGGACCAGTGTGCTGTTGATCGAATTGTTGGCGACCTCGGAGTACGTGTTCCTGGTCTGCTTGGTGATGCCCTTCGACTGCTCCTTCAGGCTGTCGAAGACGACGACCGTGTCGTAGAGCGAGTAACCGAGGATCGTCAGCAGGCCGATGACCGTGCCGGGCGACACCTGGAAGCCCACCAGCGCGTACACGCCGACGGTGATGACGATGTCGTGCATCAGGGCGATGAAGGCGGCGAGCGCCATTCTCCACTCGAACGCGATCGCCAGATAGATCACGACGAGGATGAGGAAGACGATCAGGCCCGTCCACGCCTTGTTGGCGATCGTGGAACCCCAGCTCGGGCCGACCAGGTCGGCGGTGATCTGGTTCTGGTCGACCTTCAGGTCCTTGGCGAGTTCCGCCTTGATCGGGTCCGACTGCTTGGTGGTGATCTCGGCGATCTGGATGCGCAGGGTCCCGTTGCCGAGCTTCTGCACGATGGCCGTCTTGCCCGACGCGTTCTGCGCGTCGGTCACCGCGTCCTCCACCGACACGCTCGTCTTCGGGGTGGTGAAGACCGCGCCGCCCTTGAAGTCGATCGACTCGTTGATGCCGCGCACCGCGAGCCCGACGATGGCCGTGATCGCGATGAGCACCGAGATGCTGTACCAGATCTTGCGCTTGCCCACGAAGTCGTAGCCGACCTCGCCGCGGTAGAGACGAGCGGTGAAGGCACCGATCCGCGACATCTCATGCCTCCTTCGGGTGGTCGGACGACGTGGCGGACCCGCCGGTACGGCGGGAGCGGCGCAGGGGCGGCTTGGCCCCGAGCCGCTTCGGGTCGAGCCCCGACCACGGGTGGCCGTTGAGGAAGAACGGCCTGCGCGCGAGCAGCGTCATCACGGGCTTGGTGAACAGGAACACCACGACCACGTCGAGGATGGTGGTGAGGCCGAGCGTGAACGCGAAGCCCTGGACCTTGCCGACCGTGACGATGAAGAGCACGGCGGCGGCGAGGAAGGAGACGAAGTCGGACACGAGCACCGTGCGCCGGGCGCGCGGCCAGGCGCGCTCGACGGCGGGCCGCAGGCTGCGCCCCTCCCTGATCTCGTCCCTGATGCGTTCGAAGTAGACGATGAACGAGTCGGCTGTGATGCCGATGGCCACGATGGCGCCGCAGACGGCCGGCAGGTTCAGCGCGAAGCCGATGCCCGGGCCGAGGAGCGACATAATCGTGTACGTCAGGATCGCGGAGACCACGAGGCTGAGCACCGCGATCGCGGAGAGGCCGCGGTAGTAGGCGATCAGGTAGATCAGCACGAGCGCGAAGCCGACGGCGCCGGCGATCAGGCCCGCCTTGAGCTGCTCACTGCCGAGCGCGGCGGTGACGGTGGTGACCGTCTCCTCGTGGAAGGTCAGCGGGAGCGCGCCGTACGACAGGACGTTGGCGAGGTCCTTGGCCGACTGCTGGTTGAAGCTGCCGGAGATCTGGGCGCTGCCGCTCAGGGTCTGGCTCACCGAGGGCGCCGACTCGACGTTGCCGTCGAGGACGATGGCGAACTGGTTCATCGGCGACTGCTGCTTGGACAGCTGGCTGGTGATCTTCGAGAACTTCTTGCTGCCCGCGCCGGTGAAGTCGAGCGTGACGATCCACTGGGCGTTCTGCTGGTCGAAGACGCCCTGCGACTTCTTGACGTCGGTGCCTGCGAGCGCCGCCGGGCCGAGGACGTACTTCTCCCACTGCTTGTTCGAGTCCTGGCCGCAGGCCACGATCGGGTCCTTGGGGCCCGCGCCCGCGTTGGCCTTGCTGCGCTGCGCCTTGCTGGTGCAGTCGAGGGCCTGGAACTTCTTCTGCAGGGCGGCGGTGGACTGGCTCGCCGAGGCCGACGGGGACGGCGAGGTCTTGGCGCCGGAGCTGTCCGAGGGCTTGGGCGAGGGCGCCTTCTTCAGGGCGCTGGTGACCGCGCGGCCCTGAGTTGACGAGCTCGCGGTGGCCGAGGGCGATCCGGAGGACTTGCCGGTGGCCTTGGAGCCGCCCGAGTCCTTCGAGGAGGCGGTCGGCGAGCCGCTCGCCTTCGCGCCGGGCTTCCCGCTCGACGTGGCCTTCGGAGAGCCGCTGGAGGACGGCTGCGGCGTCGGTGCGCCCGCCGCGACGGTCTCCACCGGCCGGAAGTACAGCTGGGCCGTCTGGCCCACCTGCTGCCGCGCCTGGGCCTCGTTCGTGCCCTTCGGGATGTTGACGATGATGTTGTCTTTGCCCTGCGTCTGGACCTCGGCCTCGGACACGCCGAGACCGTTGACACGGCGGTTCATGATGTCGACCGCGGTGTTCATGTTGGTCTTGTTGATCGCGTTGGGCTTGCCCGGCGTGTTCTGCGCCTTCAGCGTGATCGTCGTTCCGCCCGCGAGGTCGATGCCGAGCCTCGGGTGCGTGTCTCCCGACCAGAACATGCCGCCCACCATCGCGGCCACGACGATCAGGAACAATGAAAGGGTGCGGCCCGGCCTGCCCGGCGACCCCGCAGACCTTCGACCCTTCTTGGGTGCTGCCACCTTCTCGATTCTCCCTGTCCAACCGCTTGGCGTCCGGTGGTGAGCGCCGGTGCCCTGAGCGGCCACGAAGTGTTGTGGGGTCGCTGCCCCGCCAATTTCGTTACAGTCCGCACACCGCCGGCGGCCGCCGTGCGGCGGCCCGCGGTCGCGTAGGTGACTACTTGGCGCCGGCCTCGCCGTCGCGCTTGCCGTCCGTTGCGGCCGCGTCCTTGGCAGCGGCGGCGTCCTTCGGCTTCTCGTCCTCGGCCGGCTCGGCGGCCTCGTCGCCCGCGCCCTTGCCGTCCGCGCCCTCCGCCTTCGCCGCGCCGGCCTCGGTGTCGCCCCCCGTGGACTTCGTCAGGTCGGCGCCGGGCTTCTTGCCCAGGTCGATACCGGAGGCGTCGCCCTCGGTCAGGGAGGAGGCGTCGTCCGGGACGATCGGGGCGTCGAGGCCCAGGTCGCCGGTGCTCGGCTCCTCGCCGTGGACGATCCGGTTGTACTCCTCGTCGTCGAGGACGGCGCCGATGGCGTTCTTCGCGTAGACGGCGTGCACGCCGGGAGCGACCTCGAGGAGGATCATCTCGTCGTGGACCTCCTTGACGGTCGCGAACATGCCGCCGATGGTGCGCACGCCGACACCGGCCTGCACCTCGTTGCGCATCGAGGCCGCGGCCGCCTGCTTCTTCTTGGCGGAGCGGGTCATCAGGAACATGGCCCCGATGAGCACGATGAAGGGGAGAAGGGTCAGGATACTCACGGGAGGGAACGTCCTTCGCACGACCGCTGTCGAAACGGCCTCGTATTCGGGGGTGGGCACGCCGCCCGGAAGGGTGGCATCGGCGGAGTCTAGGCGAGTCCGCATCGTTGGAACAACGCCCAGCATGGCACTCGGGTTCCATTCGAGGCGAGTGAGCGGGTCCTCAGGCCCCGAACAGGCCCTGTTGTCCGGTTGCTCCCGGCGCCTGACGCGGCGCGGCAAGACCCAGATGGGCCCATGCCGCCGGCGTCGCGACGCGGCCGCGCGGCGTGCGCGCGAGCAGGCCCTCCCGTACGAGGAAGGGCTCGGCGACCTCCTCGACCGTCTCCCGCTCCTCCCCCACCGCGACCGCCAGCGTGGACAGGCCCACGGGCCCGCCGCCGAACAGCTTGAGCAGGGCTCCCAGCACGGCGCGGTCCAGCCGGTCGAGCCCGCGCGCGTCCACCTCGTACACGCCGAGTGCCGCCTCGGAAACCGTTCGGGTGATCCGGCCGTCACCCTTGACCTGCGCGTAGTCGCGTACGCGGCGCAGCAGCCTGTTGGCGATGCGGGGCGTGCCGCGGGAGCGTCCCGCGATCTCCGCCGCGCCCGCCGTGTCGATCTCCACGTCGAGCAGTTGTGCGGAGCGGTGCAGGACGCGCTCCAGCTCGCCGCTCTCGTAGAACTCCATGTGGCCGGTGAAGCCGAAGCGGTCCCGCAGCGGCGGGGGCAGGAGGCCCGCCCTGGTCGTGGCGCCGACCAGCGTGAACGGCGGCAGTTCGAGCGGGATGGCCGTGGCGCCGGGGCCCTTGCCGACGATCACGTCGACGCGGAAGTCCTCCATCGCCATGTACAGCATCTCCTCGGCGGGCCGCGACATCCGGTGGATCTCGTCGAGGAAGAGCACCTCGCCCTCCTGGAGCGAGGAGAGGATCGCGGCCAGGTCGCCCGCGTGCTGGATCGCGGGGCCCGAGGTGATGCGGATCGGGGCGCCCATCTCGGCCGCGATGATCATGGCGAGGGTGGTCTTGCCGAGGCCGGGGGCGCCGGAGAGCAGCACGTGGTCGGAGGTGGCGCCGCGGGCGAGCGCGGCCTTGAGCACGAGGTCGAGCTGTTCGCGCACGCGCTCCTGGCCGACGAACTCGAACAGCGATTTGGGGCGCAGCGCCGCCTCGACGGCCTGGTCCTCCCCGTCTGCGGACGCGCCGACGAGCCGGTCGGCGGCGTCGGCCCCGCTGTCCGTGGCGCCCGTGTCGTCCGGGGGGACGTCCCAGTTCACTGCGTGCCTTTCGGTGGTACTCGGTGGTGCTCGGTGGGTGCACGGCCGGGCGCGCGCCCGGCCGCCGCGTGCGGTCAGCGCGTGCGGTTCAGGCTCTGCAGCGCGGCCCTCAGCAGCTGCGGCACCGGTGGCTGGGCGCCGTCCGCCAGCGCGGCCTCGGCCTGCGGGGCGACCTGCGCGACGGCTTCCTCCGCCTGGCCGCTCTGGTAGCCGAGCCCGATCAGGGCCGACATCAGCTGCTCGCTCCAGGGCGCGGGGCCGCTCGCGGTGGCGGGGCGCGCGGCCGTGCCGGTGCCCGTGCCCAGCGGGGCGCCGAGCCGGTCCTTCAGTTCGAGCAGCAGCTTCTGGGCGCCCTTCTTGCCGATGCCCGGCACGGCCGTCAGCGCCTTCTCGTCGCCCGTGGCGACGGCGGTGCGCAGCGCGTCGGGGCTGTGGACGGCGAGCATGGCCTGCGCGAGGCGTGGCCCGACCCCGCTGGCCGTCTGGAGCAGCTCGAAGACCTGCCGCTCGTCGTCGTCGGCGAAGCCGTACAGCGTGAGCGAGTCCTCCCGCACGACGAGGGACGTGGCGAGTGACGCCTCCTGGCCCATGCGCAGCCCCGCGAGGGTGGCCGGCGTGCACTGCACGGCCATGCCGACGCCGCCCACCTCGACGACCGCCGTCGTGGGGGCGAGCGCGGCGATCCGGCCTGTGACGAACGCGATCATGGGGTGACCTTCCGAACGGACGTGCCACCGCTCGTACGGCGCGGGGCGCGGGCGGCGCCGGGGGCGCCGGAGGTGCGGGCGGCGCGCGCGGCGGCCTGTGCCTGCTGGAGGCGGTCGGTGGCCGGGGCCCGCCAGATGTGGCAGATGGCGAGGGCCAGCGCGTCCGCCGCGTCGGCCGGCTTCGGCGGTGCCGCCAGCCGCAGCAGCCGGGTCACCATCGCGCCGACCTGCGCCTTGTCGGCGCGGCCGCTGCCGGTGACGGCGGCCTTGACCTCGCTCGGGGTGTGCAGGGCCACGGGAATGCCGCGGCGCGATGCGCACAGCACGGCCACGGCGCTCGCCTGCGCCGTGCCCATCACCGTGCGCACGTTGTGCTGGCTGAACACCCGCTCCACCGCGACCCGTTCGGGCTCGTACTCGTCGAGCCAGGCCTCGATGCCGCGCTCGACGGCGACCAGCCGCTGCCCGAGCTCGCCGTCGGCCGGCGTGCGGACCACGCCGACGCCGAGCATGGCCAGCGGACGGCCCGCGACCCCCTCGACGACGCCGACGCCGCACCTGGTCAGGCCGGGGTCGACGCCCAGAACACGCATCGCGGCACTCCCCCTTCGGTCAACTGTTCCAGCTGATCGGAACCTTAGTGCCCGGCACTGACAAAGCGGCGGACCGGCGGAGACACGCTCCGTCGGCCCGCCGGTTGACGTCGCTCGCGCACGGGCGCGATCACGCGATCACGCGTCGACCTTCTCCATGACCTCGTCGGACACGTCGAAGTTGGCGAAGACGTTCTGCACGTCGTCGCTGTCCTCCAGCGCGTCGATCAGCCGGAAGATCTTGCGCGCGCCCTCCTCGTCCAGCTCGACCTGCATGGTCGGGACGAAGTTGGCGTCCGCGGAGTCGTAGTCGATGCCGGCGTCCTGCAGCGCCGAGCGCACGCCGACCAGGTCGGTGGCCTCGCTCAGCACCTCGAAGGACTCGCCGAGGTCGTTGACCTCCTCGGCGCCCGCGTCGAGGACCGCGCCCAGCACGTCGTCCTCGCCCAACTCGCCCTTGGGGACGATCACCACGCCCTTGCGGTGGAACAGGTAGGACACCGAACCCGGGTCCGCCATCGAGCCGCCGTTGCGCGTCATGGCGACGCGCACGTCCGACGCCGCGCGGTTGCGGTTGTCGGTGAGGCACTCGATGAGCACGGCAACGCCGTTGGGGCCGTAGCCCTCGTACATGATCGTCTCGTAGTCGGCGCCGCCGGCCTCGAGTCCCGCGCCGCGCTTGACCGCGGAGTCGATGTTCTTGTTGGGCACCGACTGCTTCTTCGCCTTCTGCACGGCGTCGAAGAGGGTCGGGTTGCCCTCGATGTCGGCGCCACCGGTGCGCGCCGCCACCTCGATGTTCTTGATCAGCTTCGCGAAGAGCTTGCCGCGTTTGGCGTCGACCACGGCCTTCTTGTGCTTCGTCGTAGCCCATTTAGAGTGGCCGGACATCTGCCTGTCTCCTTCACGTAACCGATGCAGCTCTGTTCGGCAGTGATCCTACCGGGATCCGCTCACGCCGCGGATCGCACCATGTCGGCGAAGAGCCGGTGCATCCGGTGGTCGCCGGTCAGTTCGGGGTGGAAGGACGTGGCCAGGGCGTTGCCCTGCCGCACGGCGACGACGTGCCCCCCGTGCTCCGCGAGCACGCTCACCGCGGCCCCGACGGACTCGACCCAGGGCGCGCGGATGAAGACGCCCTCCACGGGCCCGCCGTCGACGCCCTCGACGTCGACGGCGGCCTCGAAGGACTCGTTCTGCCGCCCGAAGGCGTTGCGGCGCACGATCATGTCGATGCCGCCGACGGTCTCCTGGCCCGACCTCGGGTCGAGGATCTTCTCGGCGAGCAGGATCATGCCGGCGCACGTCCCGTACACGGGCATGCCCTCGCGGACCCGTGCGCGCAGCGGCTCCAGCAGCCCGAAGAGGGCCGCCAGCTTCGACATGGTGGTGGACTCGCCGCCGGGCACGACGAGGCCGTCGACGGCGGCCAGCTCCTCGGGGCGGCGCACCGGCGCGGCCTCGACGCCGGCCGCGGCGAGCACGGCGAGGTGCTCGCGCACGTCCCCCTGGAGCGCGAGCACACCGACCGAGGGGCTGCTACCAGCCACGGTTCTCGAACCGCTCGGCGTCGGGGGCCGCGTCGAGGTTGATGCCGACCATGGCCTCGCCGAGGTTGCGCGACGCGTCGGCGATGATCTTCGGGTCGTCGTAGAACGTGGTGGCCTTGACGATGGCGGCCGCGCGCTTGGCCGGGTCGCCGGACTTGAAGATGCCGGAGCCGACGAAGACGCCCTCGGCGCCGAGCTGGCGCATCAGCGCCGCGTCCGCGGGGGTGGCGACGCCGCCGGCGGAGAACAGCACCACGGGCAGCTTGCCGAGTTCGGCGACCTCGCGCACGATCTCGTAGGGGGCGCGCAGTTCCTTGGCGGCCGCGTACAGCTCGTTGCTGTCGGCACCCCGCAGGCGCGCGATCTCGGCCTTGATCTGGCGGAGGTGGCGCACGGCCTCCACGACGTTGCCGGTGCCGGCCTCGCCCTTGGAGCGGATCATGGCCGCGCCCTCGCCGATGCGGCGCAGGGCCTCGCCGAGGTTGGTGGCGCCGCAGACGAAGGGCGTCGTGAACGCCCACTTGTCGGAGTGGTTGGCCTCGTCGGCGGGGGTGAGCACCTCGGACTCGTCGATGTAGTCGACGCCGAGTGACTGCAGGACCTGCGCCTCGACGAAGTGGCCGATGCGGGACTTGGCCATGACGGGGATCGAGACCGCCTCGATGATGCCCTCGATCATGTCCGGGTCGGACATGCGGGCGACGCCGCCGTGCTTGCGGATGTCGGCGGGCACGCGCTCCAGGGCCATCACGGCCACGGCGCCCGCGTCCTCCGCGATCTTCGCCTGCTCGGGCGTGACGACGTCCATGATCACGCCGCCCTTGAGCTGCTCGGCCATGCCGCGCTTGACGCGGGCGGTACCGGTCTCGGGGTTCGTCGTCGAAGAAGCGGCCTGCGGAGCAGTGGACACGGGGGCCTCGCTGGTGTGTAAGGGGACCAAAACCTACGAGGTCGAGGAAACGCCGCGTGGCGGGCGGGCGGCAAGAGCCAATGGGTGGCCAGTGGACCCCTCGTGGTGCGATGTGCGCCACTCGCGCCCGCCGGCGCGGCAGGGTCCTGCCCGCCGCCGGGATGCCTCAGGCCGCGCGGCCGACGAGCGCGACCGGCGTGTGCGGCGCGGTCCGGCCGCCTCGCCGGCCAGGTGAGCGAGCCCCGGCGACAACCCGAGGCCGTGCGTCCGATCTTCGGCCGCAGAGCGACGAGAGGTTCCCGACCGGGCCGTGTGCTCCGTTGCCCGCGTCCGGCACAGGCGCACCCGGGTCGCGGCGGCCCGGTTCCGCCCCACCGGCCAGGTGAGCGAGCCTCGGCGCGGGGGCGCCCCGGCGACAACCCGAGGCCGCGCGTCCGGTCTTCGGCCGCAGAGCGACGAGAGATTCCCGACCGGGCCGGGTGCTCCGTTGCCCGCACACGGGAGAGATTCCCGACCGGGCCGGGTGCTCCGTTGCCCGCACACGGAGGGCCGCCGGGGGCTCGTCGTCCATCTCGAAGGCGAGGGGCCGCGGCGCGTGCCCCGCGAGCCGGAACCAGCGCACCTTGCGGTGCCTGCGCAGGGCCCGCGCCGCGCGCACCGCGTCGTTGTAGAACCTGCGGGCCATGGGCACGCGGCGTACGGCGGCGGCGAGTTCGTCCGCCGCCTCCTCGCCGCCCGGCGCCTCGCGCACGGCCTCGACCTGCGCGGGCTCCCCGAACACCGCGCGCAGCGCCTGGCTGAGCTCGCTCTCGGCCACCTCGCGCTGGTCCTTCTCGGACTGGCGGGCCGCGTGGGCGGCCTCGTACAGCACGATCGACGCGGCGGGATCGAGCACGCCGGACGTCGCGACCTCCTGCGCGACGGAGGCCCTGCGCAGCAGGGTCGCGTCGAGGGAGGCGCGGGTGGCGTCGATCCTGGCGTGCAGCCGGTCGAGCCGGCCGGCGGTCCAACTCAGGTACAGGCCGAAGGCGATGAGCACGACGACGGCGACGCCGATCCAGGCGAGGGTCACGATCACGCCAGCAGGCTACCGGCCGCGCCCCCGCCGCCCACCGGCCCGTCCGCGCCCGCAGAACGCGCGGCGGCCGGCAGCGGCCAGGCCCGTGGTGACCGCAGGAAGCTCGCCGAGCGGGGCGGGCTCCCAGCGCCCGAGCGCGATACCCGCGCAAGCGCCGAGCGCGTGCGCTCCGCGCCGGCGGGGCGCGTTGCACCGAAGGTGCCGCGACCCGCCAGACGCCCGTCCGCGGCCTGCCGGAAGCAATATGCACGGCCCGCGGCAGCCCGCCGGGCCGGTCAGGGCACGGCGCGCCGGGGCGGCGGCTGCCACCGCCGCGGGGCGCTACGCGCCGCGCCTCGTGCGGGGCGGGTGCGCCGCCGGTTCCGCGGCGACCTGCGCCGCGCCGTCCGCGACCGTCTCGTAGACCGCGAGGATGTCCGCGCCGACCGTCGACCAGTCGAAGCGCCGCACGTGCGCCGACGCGCGCTCCCGCAGCCGCGCCCGCCGCGGGGCGTCGGTCAGCAGCGCGAGCGCCGCGGCGGCCAGCGCGTCCGCGTCCTCGTTCGCGTACAGCATCCCCGCCTCGCCCTGGTCGAGCACCTGCGTGAACGCCTCCAGGTCGCTGGCCAGGACGGGCGCCCCCGCGGACATGGCCTCGACGAGGATGATCCCGAAGCTCTCGCCGCCCGTGTTGGGCGCCACGTACAGGTCGACGCTGCGCAGCAGCCGCGCCTTGTCCTCGTCGCTGACCATGCCGAGGAACTCCACCTGCGAGCGCATCGCGGGCGGCAGGGAGGCGACGGCCTCCTTCTCGTCGCCGCGCCCGGCGACGAGCAGCCGCGTCCCGGGCCGCTCGGCGAGGATCCTCGGCAGCGCCCGCATGAGGACGGGCAGGCCCTTCCTCGGTTCGTCGATGCGGCCGATGAACCCGATCGTGGATGCCTCGTCCGTGCCCTGCCAGTCCGGGTCGGGCTCGGCCTTGGCGAAGAAGTCGACGTCGACGCCGTTGGGGATGACCACCGCGTCGCCGCCCAGGTGTTCCACGAGGGTCCTGCGGGCGTACTCGCTCACCGCGATCCGCGCGCTGATCTTCTCCAGCGCCGCCTGGAGGATCGCGTAGGCCGCGATCATCGCGCGCGAGCGCGGGTTGGACGTGTGGAACGTCGCCACGATGGGGCCCTGCGCCGCCCAGCAGGTGAGCAGCCCGAGCGAGGGTGACGACGGCTCGTGGATGTGGACGACGTCGAAGCCGCCGTCGTGCAGCCAGCGCCGCACGCGTGCCGCCGAGATGAACCCGAAGTTCAGCCGCGCCACCGAACCGTTGTACGGCACGGGCACGGCGCGCCCCGCCGAGACGACGTACGGGGGCAGCGGGGTGTCGTCGTCCGCGGGCGCGAGGACGGACACCTCGTGTCCGAGGGCGATCAGGTGCTCGGAGAGGTCCCTGATGTGGAACTGCACGCCGCCCGGCACGTCCCAGGAGTACGGGCAGACGATGCCGATCCTCATTCC
This sequence comes from Streptomyces sp. NRRL F-5126, assembly GCF_000721265.1. Taxonomy (GTDB): domain Bacteria; phylum Actinomycetota; class Actinomycetes; order Streptomycetales; family Streptomycetaceae; genus Streptomyces. The sequence continues at coordinate 126,621 of NZ_JOFZ01000010.1, forward strand.
GCGGGTCCCGATGCCACAGGACCCGCGTCCGCGCCGGGCGCGGCGACGCGCCCCGGGTCCAGGTCCGCGAGCCACAACCGCTGCAGCATGTGCCAGTCCTCCGGGTGTTCGGCGATCCCGCCGGCGAAGGCATCGGCCAGCGCCTGTGTCATGACAGACGTCTTCTCCTCGCGCGTGCCTGACTCGGGCGCCTCGATGGGCGCGTGCACACGCCCGCGCATGACGGGCGAGTCGTCGTACCAGAGCGTCACGGGCAGCAGGGCCGCGCCGGTGTGCTGGGCGAGCAGTGCGGGGCCCGCGGGCATCGTGGCCCGCTCGCCGAAGAAGTCGACGCCGACCCCCGACGACGACAGGTCGCGGTCGGCGACCAGGCAGACCATGCCGCCGCCGCGCAGCCGCCTGGCGAGCGTGCCGAACGCGGCGCCGCCCGCGTGCGGCAGCACCTCCATGCCGAGGCTCTCCCGGTACGCGACGAACCTGTCGTACAGCGTCTCGGGCTTCAGGCGTTCGGCGACGGTGGTGAAGTTGCGCCCGAGCGCCTGCGCGACCCACGCGCCCGCGAGGTCCCAGTTGGCCAGGTGCGGCAGCGCCATGATCACCCCGCGGTCGGCGGCGAACGCCTCGTCGAGGTGGCGCAGGCCGTCCGGCGTGAAGCCGTCCACCACGCGCTCCTTCGACCACGTGGGCAGCCTGAACGACTCCATCCAGTACCTGAGGTAGGAGCGCATCCCGGCCCTGGACAGCTCGGCGAGCCGCTCGGGTCCTGCGTCGGGCACCACGCGCGCCAGGTTGGCCTCCAGGCGCAGCACGCCCTTGCCGCGCCGCTTCCACGCGATGTCGGCGATGTTCCTGCCGAGGGCCTTGGCGACCGGTTCCGGCAGTTTCTTGACCGTGGACCAGCCGAGCCCGTACAGGGCGTCGGTGGCCCGGTCAGCCGCGCCGCTCACGAGGCGGCCCCCGGGGCGCCGGCCTCGGCCTCGGCGCGCGCCGCGTCCGCCTCGGCCGACTCGCGCCGCACGGTGATCATGCGCTGCCACAGCGTCACCAGGGAGCCGGCGGCGACGATCCACAGGGCGATCGGCAGCAGGATCTGGATGGCCGGCACGCCGAAGGTGCGGTGGAAGCCCGCGAGGCCGCCGAGCACGAGCGTGATCACCAGGCGCTCGGCGCGCTCCACCAGGCCGTTGACGGCGACGGGCAGGCCGATCGACTCACCGCGGGCCTTCGTGTAGGACACGACCTGGCCGCTCGCCAGGCAGAAGATGGCGACGGCGCACATCATGTCGTTGTTGCCGGTGCCCGCGTACCAGAGCGCGAACCCGCCGAAGATCGCGCCGTCGGCGACCCGGTCGAGCGTCGAGTCGAGGAAGGCGCCCCACCTGCTGGAGACGCCCGCCTGCCGCGCCATGTTGCCGTCGACGAGGTCGGAGAAGACGAAGACGGTGATGCAGATCGTGCCCCAGAAGAACTCGCCCCGCGGATAGAAGACCAGCGCCCCCGCCACCACCCCGGCGGTGCCGATGAGGGTGACCGTGTCCGGGCTCACCCCCCGGCGGAGCAGGAGCGCGGCGAACGGTGTGAGGACACGCGTGAAGAACGCACGCGCGTACTTGTTCAGCATGGCTTTCCCGAGGTTCGTGGCGCCTGGCGGCCCCGTTGGCCGTCGGCTGGCCCATCGTAGCCAGGACGGCCGGCCGGCACGTCCCGGTCCCCGGGCGGGCCCCGGGTGCGCCCTGGGCGCGCCCCCGGCGCCGACGTATGGACGTGACCTGGCACGGGTGCGACCCTCGAAGGGCACCGTGGGCACCGCCGGAGCTGCCCGTGCGGCTCCCCCTTGTCCGCGCCCTTCACATCTCCTCACCGCGCGCTCACATCCGGGAGGCAGGACACCATGGGCGACAAGGCGAACACACACATCGGAGCCGCCGGAGGGGCGGCTGCGGCCGGCCGGCCCGCCGCCGTGCGGAACGTGGTCCTGGTCGGCCACAGCGGATCGGGCAAGACGACGCTTGTCGAGGCGCTGGCGCAGACCGCGGGGGCGCTGATGCGGCCCGGCAGGGTCGAGGACGGCGGGACGGTCTCCGACTACGACGAGATCGAGCACCGCCAGCACCGCTCCGTACAGCTCTCGCTGGTTCCCGTCGAATGGGGCGGCTACAAGATCAATTTCCTGGACACTCCGGGATACGCCGACTTCGTCGGTGAGCTGAGGGCCGGTCTGCGTGCGGCGGACGCGGCCCTCTTCGTCGTCTCGGCGGCGCAGGAGGCCGAGGCCGTGGCGAGCACGACGCGCGCCGTCTGGGACGAGTGCGCCGCGGTCGGCATGCCGCGCGCCATCGTCGTCACGCACCTGGACACCGCGCGCACGGACTACGGCACGATGACGGAAGTGTGCGGGCGCCTGTTCGGCGGCGAGGACCCGGACGCCGTGGTCCCGCTCTACCTGCCGGTGCTCGGCCCCGAGGGCCCGGACGGGCACGCGCACGCCACCGGCCTGACCGGTCTGCTGTCGCGGCGGGTCTTCGACTACGCGTCGGGAGAGCGCACCGCGGCGCCGCCCGCTGAGGACGAGCTCCCGGCCGTGGAGGAGGCGCGCAACCGCCTCATCGAGGGGATCATCGCCGAGAGCGAGGACGAGACCCTGATGGACCGCTACCTCGCGGGCGAGGAGATCGACGTCGCCACCCTCACCTCCGACCTGGAGAAGGCCGTGGCACGCGGTGTCTTCCACCCGGTCCTGGCGGCCGCACCGGCCGCGGAGGGCGGCTCCCAGGGCCTCGGCACGGTGGAACTGCTCGAACTGGTCACCGGCGGCTTCCCCTCCCCGCTGGAACGCCCGTCGCCCGAGATCAGCGGGACCGTCGGCAGGACGGACGGCAGCACGCGCGACAGCGCGCGCGAGGGCGTCGGCTGCGACCCGGACGGTCCGCTCGTCGCGGAGGTCGTGAAGACGGCGTCCGACCCCTACGTCGGCCGCATCTCGCTCGTACGGGTCTTCTCGGGGACGCTGCGGCCCGACGACACCGTGCGCGTGTGCGGCGGCCCCCACCGGAGCGACGGGCACGATCCCGGCGCCCGGGCGGGCGGCGAGCCGCACGAGGCGGACGAGCGCGTCGGCTCGTTGTCGTCGCCGTTCGGCAAGCAGCAGCGGGTGCTGTCGGAGTGCCGGGCCGGCGATCTCGCGTGCGTCGCGAAACTGGCGCACGCCGAGACGGGCGACACCCTGTGCGCCCCGGAGAGGCCGCTGCTCGTGGAGCCGTGGCCGATGCCCGAGCCGCTGCTGCCGCTGGCCGTCGAGGCGCACGGCAAGGCCGACGAGGACAAGCTCTCGCAAGGGCTCGCCAGGCTGGTCGCGGAGGACCCCACCATGCGCCTCGAACACAACCAGGACACCCACCAGCTGGTGCTGTGGTGCCTGGGCGAGGCGCACCTGGACGTCGCGCTCGACCGGCTGCGCACCCGTTACGGCGTCCAGGTCGACGCCGTGGCGCACCGGGTGCCGCTGCGCGAGACGTTCGGGGCGGGCGCGACGGGGCGCGGCAGGCACGTCAAGCAGTCCGGCGGGCACGGCCAGTTCGCGGTCTGCGAGATCGAGGTCGAGCCGCTGCCGGCGGGCTCGGGGATCGAGTTCGTCGACAAGGTGGTGGGCGGTGCGGTGCCGCGCCAGTTCATCCCGTCCGTCGAGAAGGGCGTACGGGCGCAGGCCGCGCGCGGGGTGGCGAGCGGGCACCCGCTGGTCGACGTGCGGGTCACCCTGTACGACGGCAAGGCGCACTCCGTGGACTCCTCGGACGCCGCCTTCCAGACGGCCGGCGCGCTCGCGCTGCGCGAGGCGGCGGGCGCCGCGCCCATCCGGTTGCTCGAACCGGTCGCGGAGGTCGGCGTGCTGGTGCCCGACGCGTACGTGGGCCCCGTGATGAGCGACCTCTCGGGGCGGCGTGGGCGCGTCGTCGGCACGGAGCCGGCGGGAGCGGGGCGGACGCTGGTGCGTGCGGAGGTGCCCGAGTTGGAGATCGGCCGGTACGCCGTCGACCTCAGGTCGCTCTCGCACGGCGCGGGCCGCTTCAGCCGCACCTATCTGCGCCACGAGGCCATGCCGTCGGGCGTGGCCGAAAAGCTGCGTGAACGGTCCCTGATCGAGGCGTAGTCGGCATATGACTGCCGCGGGCGGGGCACCCCGGTTACGCTGGGGTGCCTTTGCCCAGTTCAGCATGTGTGGGTTCGTCGCCGGCGGGGAAGAGGCGGCACAGCGGTACCTCGGGCGACGCGTGGGGGTCACAGGTGAGCGACGGGTTCGACTTCAGCCCGGGGGCGCAGGTGCCCCTGATGGGCGCGGCGGGGCAGACCGCCGCCACCCAGGCGCTGGCCTCGGCCGCGTACCGCGACAGCGATCTCACGGAGATCCTCAAGGCGGACAACGAGTGGCACAAGTCCACCATCAAGGGCGGTTCGCGCGCGAAGGGCGGCAGGCGCAACATCTTCACGCCGAACCTCGGTGAGGCGTTCGCGCGTGCCGTGCAGACCCGCACGCTCGGCGCGGGCCGCGCCGCGCTGATCCAGTCGTTCGGCATCGAGCCGCAGACCGTCGTGGAGCACTGCCTGGCGGCCAACCGCATCAGGAAGGAGCGCGACCAGAAGCTCACCGTCGTCACCCTGGTGTTCGGCGTGCTGTTCCTGCCGGGGCTGCTCGTGTGGCTCGGCGTCTTCGCGCTGCGCCGCGGGCTGTCCTCGGGCGCCCGCAGGAGCGCGGGCGCCATCGGGACGCTGCTCTTGATCGCGGTCGGCGTGCTCGGGGTGATCTGCCTGCTGTTCCTGCCGTTCAACGGGGTGCTCGGCTGGTACATACGCGGTGTCATCGTGATGCCCGTCATCGGCTGGTACGTGGCCAAGCGCGTGTCCGAGGCCACCGCGCAGGACCTGCGGGGGCGGTGGGGGGCGCTGCTGGCGGGCGGCGGCATCGGCGCCAAGGTGCCCGACGCGGTGCCCGGCCACCCCGGTGAGTCGGCGCGCGAGGAGCTGCGCCAGGGCCTGCAGAAGCTCACGGCCGAGCAGCGCTCCAACGTGGTCTTCTACGCGGGCCCCAAGGGCATACTCGGCATGGGCACCCGGTGGGGCGGCTGGCAGCTGGCGGAGCAGCTCGACCCGGCCGAACCGGGCAAGGAGATCCACGGGTTCCGCAGCTGGGACGTGGTCAAGGCCATCCACGACCAGCTCAAGCTGCTGGAGCGCGGCCCCCTCAACACGGGCGGCTTCCCGGCGCCTTCGGTCAACCACTGGATCGTCTCGCCGGTGGGCGAGGGAGCGGGCGAGGTCAAACGTCCTGAGGGCCAGGACATCGAGGCGTTCCAGGTCAAGCCGCACGAGATACAGCGCATCTGCAACCACCAGCAGTTCGGCAGCGGCGACCGCCACTACCTCGGCGTGCAGTTCACGCTCTGGGACGGGCAGCTGGTGATCACCATGCTGATCAGCGTCACGGTGCTGCACGAGACGCTGCGCATCGAGGTCACCGGGTACGCGCTCGGCCCCGTGCACCCCCTGTTCACCACGAAGCCCGCGGCGAACACCGTCACCACGCCGAAAACGGTCAAGTTCTGGGAGACCAGCACCCGCACGCTGCCGCTGGTCGGCAATGACGAGATCGTGCGGCTCGCGGTGCGCGCCCCGCTGCTGTGGTACCCGCCGGTCCTCGACCACCTCGGGGGCAAGCTCGTCCTGCCCGAGCCGTTCGGCCTGCGGCACGCGTGGGCCGAACAGCCGTGGCTGCACCGCTTCATGGCGGACGACGCGCTGCGCACGGCCACGCCCGTGCTGCGCGTCGCGCACAACGCGGCGCTGCGCGTCCTGGAGGAGCACGGCGTCGACGTCAGCTCGTTCGGCAGCCGGGCCGGCTTCCTCAGCGGGCAGGTGCAGGACCCGACGCCGTCGAAGGCGGACACGTACAACGCGTGAGCCCGCTGCGGCGGGCGTACGGTCAGGGCCTGGCGGGCCAGGCCGCCGCGAGCATGGCGCGGGTGTCCCCGAGCAGTTGGGGCAGCACCTTGGTGTGGCCGACGACCGGCATGAAGTTGGTGTCGCCGCCCCAGCGGGGCACCACGTGCTGGTGCAGGTGAGCCGCGATGCCGGCCCCCGCGACCGCGCCCTGGTTCATGCCGATGTTGAAGCCGTGCGCCCCTGACGCCCTGCGCAGCGCCGCCATGGCGTGCTTGGTGAACGCGGCGAGCTCCGCCGTCTCGGCCTCGTCCAGTTCGGTGTAGTCCGCGACGTGCCTGAACGGCACGACCATCAGGTGACCGCCGTTGTACGGGTACAGGTTCAGCACCGCGTACACGCGCTCACCGCGCGCGATGACCAGGCCGTCCTCGTCCGACTTGGACGGGATCGAGCAGAAGGGGCAGCCGTCCTCCGCACCTGATCCGCTGGGCTTGTTCTCACCCTGGATGTAGGCCATGCGGTGAGGCGTCCACAGGCGCTGGAACGCGTCCGGGCTGCCCACTCCGATCTGCTGCTCCGGCTCAGTCGTCATGCTGTGCAGCATAAGACGTCACACCCGCGTGGCGTGTCGCCGGTGTCCGCCCCCGGCGGCCGCCTGGATGCTGGTCCGATGCACGACGAACCGGCATCCGGGCGGCTGGCGCGCTGGGAGCGGCGCACGGAGCTGCCGCTGCTCGCGGTCTCTCTCGTCTACCTCGCCGGGTACGCAGTGCGCGTGCTCGCCTGGGCGGCGCCCGAGGCCTGGCGCGACGCGGCGCTCGCGGTGGTGGCGGCCGCGTGGGCGGTGTTCGGCGCCGACTACGCGGTACGGATCGCGCTGAGCGGCGAGCGGTGGCGCTTCGTCCGCACGCACTGGCTGGACTCGCTCGTCCTGCTGCTGCCGCTGCTGCGGCCGCTGCGCCTGGTGAAGCTCCACTCGGCGGTCCGCAGGCACCGCGGGGGCGGGGGCGGGGGCGGGCTCTCGCTGTACGCGCGGGTGATGACGTACGCGGGGCTTGCCGCCGTGCTGCTGACGTTCACCGCGGCGCTCACCGTGTACCACCAGGAGCGCCTGGCGCCCGGCGCGACGATCCGGACCTTCGGGGACTCGGTGTGGTGGGCGGTCTCGGCGATCACGACCGTCGGGTACGGGGACGTGACGCCGGTGACACCGCTGGGGCGGACGGTGGCGGTGGGTCTGATGGTGTGCGGTGTGGCGCTGCTCGGCGCGGTGACGGGCTCGTTCTCGTCCTGGCTGATCGAGGTGTTCCGGCGCGAGGGCCGCGACGCGCCGGGCACGGACACGCCACCCGGGCCGCCGCCGGACGCGCGGCGGCCCCCGGAGGCAGGTGCCTGACCTACGGCACGTGCCTGACGAGGGCCGCCGCGTGGCGTGTGTGCGCCAGTGCGTGCGTCAGATCTGGACGCGGTCCGCGACCACCCGCTCGATCTTGTCGAGCGCCTCGCCGCGCGGGATGCCGTTCTCCTGCGAGCCGTCGCGGTAGCGGAAGGAGACGGTGCCCGCGTGCATGTCGTCGTCACCGACGATGACCATGAACGGGACCTTGGCCCTCTGCTGGTTGCGGATCTTCTTCTGCATGCGGTCGGAGGACGAGTCCACCTCGACGCGCAGCCCGCGCCCGCGCGCCTCCCTGGCGAACTCCTCCAGGTAGGGCACGTGCGTGTCGCCGACGGGGATGCCCACGGCCTGCACCGGCGCGAGCCAGGCGGGGAAGGCGCCCGCGTAGTGCTCGAGCAGCACCGCGAAGAACCGCTCGATCGACCCGAACAGCGCACGGTGGATCATGACGGGCTGCTGCTTGGTCCCGTCGGCCGCGGTGTACTCGAGGCCGAACCTGGCCGGCTGCTGGAAGTCGACCTGGATCGTGGACATCTGCCACGACCTGCCGATGGCGTCCTTCGCCTGGACGGAGATCTTCGGCCCGTAGAAGGCGGCGCCGCCCGGGTCGGGCACCAGCGGCAGGCCCTGCTTGTCGGCGGCCTGCTGGAGCGCCGCGGTGGCCTCGGTCCACTCCTCGTCCGTGCCCAGGAACTTGTCCGACTCGGGGTCGCGGGTCGACAACTCCAGCTCGAACTCGGTGAGGCCGTAGTCGCGCAGCAGGCCGAGGACGAAGGTGAGCAGCGAGTCCAGCTCGTCCGCCATCTGCTCCTTGGTGCAGTAGATGTGCGAGTCGTCCTGGGTGAAGCCGCGTGAGCGGGTGAGGCCGTGCACGACGCCGGACTTCTCGTAGCGGTAGACCGTGCCGAACTCGAACAGCCGCAGCGGCAGTTCGCGGTACGAGCGGCCTCGCGACTTGAAGATCAGGTTGTGCATGGGGCAGTTCATCGCCTTGAGGCGGTAGTTCTGCCCGTCGAACTCGATGGGCGGGAACATGCCCTCGTCGTAGTGCGGCAGGTGCCCCGAGGTCTCGAACAGCCGCTCGTGGGAGATGTGCGGGGTGTTGACGAACTCGTACCCCTCCACCTCGTGCCGCGCCCGGGAGTACTGCTCCATCTCCTTGCGGATCACGCCGCCACGCGGGTGGAACACGGCGAGGCCCGAACCCAGCTCGTCGGGGAAGGAGAACAGGTCGAGCTCGCTGCCGAGCCTGCGGTGGTCGCGGCGCTCGGCCTCTGCCAGGAACTCCAGGTGCGCCTTCAGCTCGTCCTTCGAGGGCCACGCGGTGCCGTAGATGCGCTGGAGCTGCGGGTTCTTCTCGCTGCCCCGCCAGTACGCGGCGGCCGAGCGCATCAGCTTGAAGGCCGGGACCGCGCGCGTGGTGGGCAGGTGCGGGCCGCGGCACAGGTCCTTCCAGCACAGCTCGCCGGTCTTCGCGTCGAGGTTGTCGTAGATCGTCAGCTCGCCGGCGCCGACCTCGGCACCCGCGCCCTCGGCCGCGTCGGCGGCCTTGCCCTTGAGGCCGATCAGCTCGATCTTGTACGGCTCGTCCGCGAGCTCGGCGCGCGCGTCCTCGTCCGTGGTGACGCGGCGGGAGAAGCGCTGGCCCCGCTTCTGGATCTCCTGCATCCGCTTCTCGACGGCCTTGAGGTCCTCGGGCGTGAAGGGGCGCTCGACGTCGAAGTCGTAGTAGAAGCCGTCCTTGATGGGCGGCCCGATGCCGAGCTTGGCGTCGGGGAAGATGTCCTGCACGGCCTGGGCCATGATGTGGGCCGTCGAGTGGCGCAGGATGTTCAGGCCGTCGGGCGACGAGATCTCCACGGGCTCGACGCTGTCGCCCTCGGCGACCTCGTACGCGAGGTCCTTGAGCTGCCCGTCCACGCGGGCCGCCACGACGGTGCGCTCGCCGGTGAAGAGGTCGGCGGCCGTAGTGCCCGTCGTCACCACGCGCTCTTCCCGCTCGGAATCGCGTTGGATGATCACACGGACGTCTGACACCGGTCTCTCCCTACACCGCACGGGCTGCCGCAGCGGTCGCTGCGCCCGTGAATCGTACCGAGCCCCGCCTGCGGTTCGCGAAACGATATGGCGACCGTAAAGACCGCGTACCGCACGCCCTGTCCGGGTAACAACCGGTCCGTGCTGCGGTCCGCAGCCATCTGACATGCGCGCGCGAGGAGTTCGTGGATGACGTTGTGGTACGAGGGGCCGCTGGCCGCGTTCGGGGCCGCGACCACGGGGAGGGACGCCGAGGGCGACAGGATCGTCTCCGCGGCGGTGGTGACGCAGGAGGCGCCCGGCACGCAGCCGCGTGTCACGCGATGGCTGGTGGACCCGGGCGTCCCGGTGCCGGCGCGGTCCTGTCCGAGCGAGGACTTCCTGCACCGCAACGGCCGGTGGCCCGCACCCGTGGTGGAGGAGATAGCGAGGGCGCTCGCCCGCGCGTGCGGGCTCGGTGTCCCGCTGGTGGTGCCGCACGCCTCGTACGGCCTTGCCGTGCTCGACCGCGAACTGCTGCGCCACCGGGCCTCCCGGCTCGCGCGCTACGTGGAGCCCGCGCGGCTGTGCGTACTCGATCCGTGCGTGCTGGACGGGCACTTGGCCCGGCACCCGGCCAGGCGACGGCCAGGCCGCCACGATGCCCGCCGCGGGGTGGCGGAGCTGTGCGAGCGGTACGGCGTGGGTTACGCGGACGCGGACGAGCCCGCGCTGCGCGCGGTGGCCGCGCTTGAGGTCACACGGGCGCTGGGGCGGCGCTTCGCGACCCGGCTCGGCCGGCTGACCGCCGCCGAGCTGCACCGGTTGCAGGGCGCCTGGCACGCGGCGCAGGTCAGGCGGCCGTTCGGGCGCCGGGCGCCAGGGCGCGCCCGCGCGGGCGCCGCCGCCGGCTGGCCGCTGCCGCCCGACCGTCCGGCGACGGTCGTGTGACGTCGCGCCGGGACGCTTCACGCGGCCCCGGACGCACGGAGGGCCGGCCCTCGTGGAGGACCGGCCCTCTGCCGGTGGGCGATACTGGGTTCGAACCAGTGACCTCTTCGGTGTGAACGAAGCGCTCTCCCACTGAGCTAATCGCCCGGCAACGCGTCGAACCATACAGGGCCCCGCCGGATTCCAACAAACCGCGCCCTGGGGGCTCGCGGGGTGCCGCGCGCATGACGAAGCCCCCGGGACGACCTCCCGGGGGCTCGCGCGGACGTGGGCGATACTGGGTTCGAACCAGTGACCTCTTCGGTGTGAACGAAGCGCTCTCCCACTGAGCTAATCGCCCGTGCGCAGAGCACACGTTACCCCATGTCAGGAGCGCCCCCGCACGGGTTTCACCGTCACCGGCCGATCTTCCACGGCATGACGAAGCCGAAGTTCCACACGTACAAGGCGATCAGCCCCGCGACCACCACGGCGCCCGCGGCGGTGACGGCGATGTTCCTGCGCCTGACCCGCGGGTCCATGGCCTTCCGCGCACCCTCCGTGACCTTGCGCTTCGTCCAGCGCAGCACCCGCTGGGCCCAGACGAACTCGGTGCCCCACACCGCCATGCCGCCGAAGATGACCAGCCACCCGGGGCCCGGCAGGGGCAGCAGGACGATCCCGCCCGCGACGACGGCGAGGCCGACCACGAAGACGCCCACCCGCCACGCCGTGTGCAGGGGCCGGGACGCCTTGACGAAGCCGGGTGCGCGGGAGCCGAGCCCCGCGTCGTCACTCTCCGCGTTCATGCGGGTAAACGTACCGGACCGGCCGCCATTCACCGGTTTGGCCGAATGGGGCGAATCACAACACCGCTGTACGAGTGGCCCCAAGTGCCACAAAAAGGTCAGAGGGGTTTACAACGGCACCGTAGGTGGCATGTCGATTTCGCCGACGTGCGAATCCCCGAGCGCACACTGAGCGAAAGGCCCTGGCGCTTATGAACACCACGGTCAGCTGCGAGCTGCACTTGCGCCTCGTTGTGTCGAGCGAGTCCTCTCTGCCTGTACCGGCGGGCCTGCGGTACGACACGGCCGATCCCTACGCCGTACACGCCACCTTCCACACCGGAGCCGAGGAGACGGTCGAGTGGGTCTTCGCCCGAGACCTCCTCGCCGAGGGGCTGCACAGGCCCACCGGCACCGGCGACGTCCGTGTCTGGCCGTCCCGCAGCCACGGTCAGGGCGTCGTCTGCATCGCTCTGAGCTCCCCGGAGGGCGAAGCCCTGCTCGAAGCGCCGGCGCGGGCGCTCGAGTCCTTCCTGAAGCGCACGGATGCCGCGGTGCCGCCCGGCACCGAGCACCGCCACTTCGACCTCGATACGGAGCTCTCACACATCCTGGCCGAGAGCTGAGCCAGGAGCGAGCTGCCCGGTGCCGTCCGACTCGGGGAGACGGCACCGCGCGGGCAGGCATGAGCCGGTCGGGCGCCGCCGCCGCGGAACACACCGCGGCCGCGGCGCCGCCGCGTTCCTCGGCGTGATGTGCGCGGCCGCGGCGCACACGGGGAGGAGCACTAGAGTCGGATGGTGCAGATCCCCCATGACACCCGGATCGCCCTGGACACGGTGGTCGACCTGGTGAACACCGCCCCTGACGGCGGTCCCGGCAGCGCGCCGGCGGACGGACTGGACGACGTAGACGCCCTGTACGCCTTCGCGCGGCTCCACCGCGTCAGCGGCGTCGGGAGCCTCGACGCCCGCGACCTCAGCGCCGTGCAGGCGGTGCGCGACCGCTTCGCCGAGGTCTTCGCGGCGCCCGACGCCGCATCGGCGGCCGCGCTGATCAACCGGCTGGTGGCGGAGGCGGGCACGACACCGCGCCTCACCGACCACGACGGCTATGACTGGCACGTGCACTACTTCGCGCCCGGCGCGTCGGTGGCCGACCACCTCACCGCGGACTGCGGCATGGCACTCGCCTTCATCGTCGTCGCAGGCGAGCACGAGCGCCTGCGCCGCTGCGAGGCGCCGGACTGCGCACGCGCCTTCGTCGACCTGTCCCGCAACCGCTCGCGCCGCTACTGCGACGGCCGCACGTGCGGTAACAGGCTGCATGTCGCCGCCTACCGTGCGCGCCGCAAGGAATCCGGCAGCCGGGCCTGACCCCACGGCTACAGGACTAACAGGTCGTGGAGCGCCGCCGCGAGCAAGAGCGAGCCGATCACCGCCAGGAAGATCATCAGCGGCGGCTGGGACAGGGCGAAGAGGCAGCCGCGCTGCTCTTCGGAGGGAACGTACTGTTCCGGCGGTGCGGGGGACTGGTCCCCGGAGGTATCGAGCATCTCGGACAGATGATGACGCAGCCCGGCGGATGCTCATGACCAAGAACGCCCTCAGGACCAGGAGTTCACCTGAAATCGTCGGTGACCGTCCAGTATGTGAACAGCCTTGACCGCCGCGCGACTCCTCCGGCTCAGATGCCGTGCTTCTTGAGGATCGCCTCGATGTCGCTGAAGTCCTCCGGTTTCCCCGCGTCCTTCGGCTGGGCCGCCGCCCTGGCCTGCGCCGCGGGCCTGCCGCCGCCCGCGCCGAGCGAGGGCGCCGACGCGCCGGGGGCGACCGCTTCACGCCCGGCCGCCGCCTTCGCGGCCTCCCTGCGCTCCTTGCGCGACATGCCGGAGCGCCGGTCCACCGCCCTGCTGACGAGGAAGAGCAGCGCCGCGATAGCGAGCACCCCGAACCCGGCCCAGGCCGTCGGGCTGAACGCCGTGTGAGCGACCCACTTCACCACGCCGGTCATCGCCAGCCCGATGGGCACGAGCGAGTATGCGGCGATCTTGGTGGCGGTCAGGAACCGCTTGCGGTACGCCGTGACCGCGGCGATACCCAGCCCCGCGGCGGACACCGCGGCGCAGATGGTCTCGGCAATCATCCGGTCCTCCTGGCGGTGAGCCGCCGTCGTCCTGTCGTACGTCCTGCTGTCGTACGTCGTGTCGCGTTCGAACCTGTGTCTCCCTCTCCATCCTGCACCCGGCACACGGCCATCGGCCACGTTCCCGGCGGACCTCAGGGAGAAGTCCGGGGCGCGGTCCTCCCCAGGTGCCGTTCGATCACCGGCAGGCGCCGTACGAGCACGGGCCGCGGTCCTGCGAGACTGGCCCCCATGAACGACTCCCCGCCCGCCGCCGTCGTCCTCGACGTGTGGTGCGAGCTCCAGTGCCCCGACTGCTTCAGCGCCCTCACCGACCTGGACCTGCTGCGCGAGAGGTACGGGGACCGCCTCGACGTGCGGCTGCGCCACTTCCCGCTCGACAAGCACCGCCACGCGTTCGCCGCGGCGCAGGCGGCGGAGGAGGCGGCCGCGCAGGGCAGGGGCTGGGCGTACGCGGCCGCCGTACTGGCGCGCACCGGCGAACTCGGCGAGCGGGGCGAGGAGCTCCTCGTGGAGGCGGCGGCCGGCCTCGGCCTCGACGCGGAGGAGATCGACACGGCGCTGGTGGACGGCCGGCACATCCTGGCCGTGGACGCCGACCACGCCGAGGGCAGGGCCATCGGCGTCACGGGCACGCCCACGTACGGGATCGGCGGCCGGCTGCTGGACGCGTCCAGCAGCCAGGCCGGGGTGCGCGAGCGCATCGAGGAGATCGCCGACGGGCTGCTCGCCGGCTGACGCGGACCGCCACCGCCTGGACGGCTCTCAGAGCAGGGGCTTCCCGTAGTGGCGGAGGGTGACCTCGTAGCCGAGGGATTCGTAGAGCCGCACCGCCACGGCGTTGTCGCTGAAGACGTGCAGGCCGAGGCCGGTCGCGTCCCAGTCGAGCGAGACCCGCTCGGCGAGCAGCATCAGGGCGCGCCCGTACCCGCGTCCGCGGCTGTCCTCGTCGACCCGCACCTCGTAGACGTACGCGCCGGGTCGCCCGGGCTCGATCTCCTGCCGCGCGACCCAGACCCTGCCCACCGCCTCGCCGCCGGCGAGCAGGACGCGGAAGGCGACGCCCGGGGTGGCGAGCCCGTCGGGCAGGTTCTGCCTGAGGCTCGACTCGGCCTTGGCGCGCGCCTGCTCGGGGGGCACGCCGCGGCGCACCCAGTTGCGCACGAAGTCGGCGCTCGACGCGGCCGACCAGCTCGCGAACTCGTCCTCGGTCATGGCGCGTTCGCCGATCCCGTCGGGCAGCACAGGGGCGGGTGCCGGCAGGCTCTTGACCATGGTGCGGCTGCGCTCCGCGTAGCCGAGGGCGCCCAGCATGCGCTGCGCCGCGGGGCGGCCGGCGGGCACGGAGGCGAGCACCTGGCGGCAGCCCCAGCCGCGCAGCACCTCCTCGGCGGCGAGCGCGGCCACAGTGCCGCGCCCCCTGCCCCTGTCGGGCTCGTCGATGCGCAGCGCCAGCACGACGCCGGCCGTGGGCCCGAAGGCGGGGTCGGTGCCGAGCTCCGCCGCGCCTACGGGACGCCCGTTCACGCACACCTGGTACGCGCGGTTCCTGACGCCGTCGGGCGTCTCGTCGAGCGGCCCGGTCGGCCGCAGGGTCGTGGTCATCAACGGATCTTCTACCCACAAGCGCCCGGCGCGTGATCCCGGGTGCTCACGGGTCGATGTCGTCCGCCGCACGCTCCTGGAACATCCGCAGCGCCTTGGCCGTGACCGGCCCCGGGGCGCTGGTGAGGTCGCGGTCGTCCACCCGGTGCACGGCCTGCACGTCGCGCAGGCTCGACGTCAGGAAGACCTCGTCCGCCGTCCGCAGCACCTCCATCGGCAGGTCCGTCTCGCGGGCGCCCGTCCACTCGACGGTGAGGGCCCTGGTGATGCCGGCCAGGCAGCCCGACGCGAGCGGCGGGGTGTGGAGTTCGCCGTCGACCACGACGAAGACGTTGGTCCCCGTGCCCTCGCACAGCCGTCCCGCCGTGTTCGCGAACAGCGCCTCCGACGCGTCCTGCTCGTGCGCCTTGGCCAGGGCCACGACGTTCTCGCCGTACGAGGTGGTCTTGAGGCCGGACAGCGCGCCGCGTTCGTTGCGCACCCACGGGACGGTGATCACCGCCGCGCTCTCGGCCGGCCGCTGCGCCTCGCCCAGCGCGACGACCAGCGTGGCCGATTCGTCGCCGCGGTCGGAGCCGAGCGGCGAGAGACCGCCCGTGAAGGTGATGCGGAGCCTGCCGAGCTCCATCGGATTGGCATCGAGGACGGCGTCGCACGCGGCGCGCACCTCGTCGAGGTCGGGCTCGGGAAGGCCCAGGCCGCGTGCGGAGCGCGCGAGCCGGTCGAGGTGCCGGGTCAGTGCGAACGCGCGCCCGGACACCGCCTTGGCGGTCTCGAACACGCCGTCGCCCACGGTGAGCCCGTGGTCGAAGACCGACACCTGCGCCTCGCCGGCGGGGCGCAGAGCGCCGTTCACCCAGATCTGCATCTAACCGATCCTCCCTGTCGCCGCGTACCCACTCGACGCTATCGCGAGCGGCCCCGCGGCCTTCAATTCCGTACCGGGCCCGGCGGGAAGGCGGCGTCCGGCGGCCCCGTCCAGCGACGACGTCCAGGCGGTGGGTTCGGGCCCGAGCCGACCGGCCGGTCCCGGCGCGGTGGTGGCGTCGGCGGCGGCCGCCCAGAGGCCGGCGGAATCCAGGGCCCCGGGGTCGTGGGGCCGCACGCCGGGGAGTCCACGGCAGGCCGGGCGGGAGTCCTGCGTCGCGGCGGTCCCGCCCCTCCCCCGTGACGTGCGCAGCGTCCCGCCTCAGCACGCTGCGTAAACGCGTTTTTGTGCTGGCCCACGGATCCGCTAGAGTTCACTTCGTCGCCCGGCACGCAAAACGGACCGGAAACGACAGGCGGACGTGGCTCAGTTGGTAGAGCATCACCTTGCCAAGGTGAGGGTCGCGAGTTCGAATCTCGTCGTCCGCTCGATGTGGGGGTCGTCCTGCTCGACCTCCGCGCACTCCGGGTGGAGTGGCCGAGAGGCGAGGCAACGGCCTGCAAAGCCGTCTACACGGGTTCAAATCCCGTCTCCACCTCCAAGGACGATTAGCTCAGCGGGAGAGCGCTTCCCTGACACGGAAGAGGTCACTGGTTCAATCCCAGTATCGTCCACGCGGATCAGAGGCTGTCTCCCGGACGGGAGACAGCCTCTGGCGTCTGCAGGGCCCGCGGCCGTACCGGCTTCTCCTGATCGGGCGGCCGTCGGGCGCCCCGCGGCGCGATCCGATAATCATTGGCGGCGGTCGGGCCCGTGTTCCTACTGTTGGCCGTGTGCTGAGTGACGAGCAGGTCGACGAGTTCGCGGAGCGGGGCTTCATCCTCGTTCCGCAGGTGGTCCGGGGAGACGTGCTGGCCGAGGCGGCCGGACGGATCGATGAGGTCGTCGCCGCCGACCCGCCCGGCGCGGACAAGCGCGGCAACCACTTCTACTTCCTCCCGACCAAGGACGAGCCGGCGCTGCGAGCTCCCCTGACCCGTACCCCCGCGTTCGGCCTCGCCGAGCAACTGGCCGGGACGGGGACGCTCAAGTACCCCTGGCAGGCGCAGATCGCGCTGAACATCCCGCCGTTCCCCCACCGGCCCGGCATCCCGCACATCGACGCCGCGAGCCCTGAGCCGACCGACGAGCCGATCAGCGGCACGTTCACCCTCCTGGCCGGAATCCTCATGACCGACCAGCTCTCGGAGAACTCCGGCAACCTCTGGGTCTGGCCCGGCACCCACCTGACCCACGCCGCCTACTTCCGCGACCACGGTCCGCACCTCCATTGCGCCTATCCGCCCATCGACCTGCCCGAGCCCGAGCAGATCAAGGGACGGGCCGGGGACCTGCTGCTGGCGCACTACCTGCTCGGCCACAACATCGGCGGCAACTACGAGTCGGAGCGGACGCGCCGGGCGCTCTACTTCCGGATCAGCGCCCGGGACCACGACTCCCACCGCGCCATGTTCCTCCAGGACCCCTGGCTCGACTACGCGCCGCTCAGACACGCGTCCGCTCCATCCCCGACCGAGGGGAGCCCGGCTGCGGACGGCCACGGGTGATCATGGATTTGCTGTGAGGCCCCCGGACGTGTCAATATCTCCTCACCAGCCCGGACGGGCGGACGCGCGATTAGCTCAGCGGGAGAGCGCTTCCCTGACACGGAAGAGGTCACTGGTTCAATCCCAGTATCGCGCACAGCAAGAAGCCCCGGCGGATTCGTCCGCCGGGGCTTCTTCGTTGCTCCGGGCCGGCCCGCCCGGAGCAGCGGATCAGGTCGAGAAGAGCATGTGCGCGAAGCTCTTGTGGTGGTGGCCGTGGCCGCCGTAGTGGCCGCCCCCGTAGTGGCCTCCGCCGCCGTACGGGGCGCCCCAGGCGGGGCCGGGGGCCGGCGGGTAGGGGGCCGCCGGCGGAGGCGGGGCCGGCTGGGACCACTGCGACTCGATGCGCGTCAGGCTCTCCAGCTCACCGAAGTCGAGGAAGATCCCCCGGCAGCCGCTGCACTGCTCGATCTGGACGCCGTTGCGGTTGTATGTATGCATCTCCGCATGGCACTTGGGGCACTTCATCCGGTCTCAGCTCCTCGACGTGTGGACGGTCGCTCCACCCTACGACGACGCGGCGGCTGCCCCTACGGTTGCCCTGACCTGTGCCCGGGAGGTCAGCCGGCGGCGAGTGCCGCGATCCGGGTGCAGGCCTGGATCATCAACTCCTCGGCCTCGTCGGCCTCCCTGCCCTCCTCGGCGGTCTTCGCGACGGCGAGTGCGGCGGTCTGGACGGTGAGGGCGCGCGCGGGTACGTCGAGGCGGTCCCAGGGGTCCCCGTCCGCGGGCACGGCGGGGCCGCCCGCGGCCCGGTACGCGCCGAGGAACCGCGCCCAGACCTCCGGCGGCAGCAGACCCGCCGCGAACCACGCGGCCGGGCGTGCGAGGTCCCACGCGGGGTCGCCGGTACCGAGGTCGTCGATGTCGATGAGGAGCCAGCCCGACCCGCCGGGCCCGCGCACGAGTTGGCCGAGGTGGAGGTCGCCGTGGCACAGGGCGTCGTGGGGGCCGGGCGCGGCCGCCGCGGCGAGCGGCAGCGCACGGAGGGCCTGCTCGACGGCGGTGGCCGCCGCACGTGCGGCGGGTGCGGGCGCGGCGTGGGCCGCGGCCCGCATCCGCTCGACGGCGAGGGCGACCTTGACCGGGGCGCGCATGCGCGGCAGCGCGCCGGGCTCGCCGCCGCGATCGTCGGCGAGGTCGCCCGCCGGCACGGAGTGCAGCCGGGCGAGCAGGTCCGCCACGTGCTCCCAGGGCGCGGCGCCGGGGTCGTGCGGGTCGACGGGCGCGCCGTAGGGCCATGCGGTCACGAGGCGGCCGTGCACGTCTCCCGCGCTGGGCAGCAAGGGCGGGAGGAGGATCCCCGCGAGTAGTGGGTGCGCGGCGAGCGCGAGCCTGGCACGGTGCGCCGCGGGATCGGTGCCGTCGGCGTGCGCCTTCGCCACGGCGGCGCCGTGGCGCACGACGGCGGCGTCGGGGCGGTCGGCAAGGACGCTCTCCACACCGCAGGCACGGCAGGCGCCGGTGCTGTGGGCTGCGGCGCGTGCCAGCCGCGTGAGCGCGGGCACGAGGGCGTCTGCGGTCATCAAATCCTCCCGGCCGGATGCTACGCGGCCCGCGGGTCGGCCCTCGGCCGGCGGGCGCGGCGTCCTCCCGACGTGTCGCCGCGCGCCGGCGGCGGGGCCCGGCGCGCGGGCGCGTGCGGCAGGGCCGCCGGGCCGTACGGCGGTCCCGCGTTCGGCGTAGGCGCCGACACGCGCCCCGTCCGCCGACCGTGCCCGCACAGTCGGCGCGTGCCCTGGCCGCTCGGGCCGGCTCGGTGGCCGTGGCCACCGGAGCCCGGGCCGGGGCAGAGGGAGCCGCGCGCCGTCGCCGGGGACGGAGACCGCCGCGTGCCGCGCGACGGGGTGTTGGGGCACGGCGCGGTGCCCGGCACGGGGACGATGGCCACCTGTGGGGACACGAGCGCGCCGCACGGAGGCGCCGCAGAGGCGTGGGGCGCCGCCCCGCCGCGGGTCCTGGCAACGCGACGGCCGGTCAGCTCCCCAGCTGACCGGCCGCTCGCTGCCGTCCGCCGCACCCCCGTCCCCACGGGGCTGTTGGCCGGATGTCCCCGGCCCGGACCGCTCTCCCGGGCCCGAGGCGCTGTCAGCGCCCCAGCATCACGCCCACGGACGACGCCTGTTCGACCACTGCGCTCCAGCCTCCGAAGAAGACGACGAGCAGGGCCGCGAGGGGAAGGACCATGGCCACCGCCACCAGCGGGTGGCGCGTGCCGGAGGGGCGCACGCCGAGCGCCGCGAACGCCTTGCGCTGCGCCCGGAACGTGCTGCGTACCGCGGTGTCCGCCATGGGTCCTCTCCCGTCGTGTCCAGCAGCGGCGGGTGTCTGACCTCGGGGGACGAGTGCTGCACCCGCCGCTTGACCTCAAGCCTAGGGAGGCGGACGCATCCGGTCGTCATGCCCGCGTACGGCTTGCGTGGCCACCCAGGGGATGACCCGCCGCGCGGGGCCGTACTCCCCTGGGTGGAGTACGGCCCCGGTGAGGACTCGGGGTCCGCGCCGCTCCCGCGCATCACCTGCCCGACCTGGTGCCGGCCGTGCGCGTCGGGCGGCAGATGCGCGTGACTTCGCTCACCTCGGCCGCCCCTGGGCGTACCGCGCTGCCGGCCCCCCGGCACGGGGCTCGCCGCCGCGCGTGTGCTGTCACGGACCCGCCCGCCACCGATGCGTTCCGGCCCGCCGCCATGAAGCAGTTCCGCCGGTGTGCAGGCATGTTGGGATCATGGGTGACCGAAGGGGCGGGGGCCGGGGCGGCGCTGACCGCTTCTCAAGCCTCCCACGCCGCACTGACAATCGATCCGGGCGTCCAGGCGCGGCCTGTGCGCGCGCCGGGGCGCGAATACGTAAGCTGTGCGACGTCAGACGGTCGACCGGGCAGCGGGGATGGACATGGCGATGATGCGGCTCCGGCGCGAGGACCCGCGAGCCGTCGGCTCCTTCCGGCTGCACCGCAGGCTCGGCGCGGGCGGGATGGGCGTCGTCTACCTGGGGTCCGACCGGCGCGGCCAGCGGGTCGCGCTGAAGGTCATCAGACCCGACCTGGCGGAGGACCAGGAGTTCAGGTCGCGTTTCGCGCGCGAGGTGTCGGCGGCCCGGCGCATCCGCGGCGGATGCACCGCCCGGCTCGTGGCGGCGGACCTGGAAGCGGAGCGGCCGTGGTTCGCCACGCAGTACGTGCCGGGGCCCTCGCTGCACGACAAGGTCGCCGAGGAGGGCCCCCTGCCGGCCTCCGACGTCGCGGCCGTGGGCGCCGCCCTGTCGGAGGGGCTGGTCGCCGTGCACGAGGCGGGCGTCGTCCACCGCGACCTGAAGCCGTCGAACATCCTGCTGTCGCCCAAGGGGCCACGCATCATCGACTTCGGCATCGCCTGGGCGACGGGCGCGAGCACACTGACGCACGTCGGCACGGCCGTGGGCTCGCCGGGGTTCCTCGCGCCCGAGCAGGTGCGCGGCGCCGCCGTGACGCCCGCGACGGACGTGTTCTCGCTCGGCGCGACGCTTGCCTACGCGGCCACTGCCGACTCGCCCTTCGGGCACGGGAGTTCGGAGGTCATGCTCTACCGGGTGGTGCACGAGCAGCCGCAGTTGCGCGGCGTACCCGACACGCTGGCGCCGCTGCTGCGCGCGTGCCTTGCGAAGGACCCGGGCGACCGGCCGAGCACGCTCCAACTGTCCATGCGGCTCAAGGAGATCGCCACGCGTGAGGCGCAGGGGCTGACGGAGGCGCGGCCCCCCGCGCAGCGCGAACGCGCACCGCAGGACGTGCCGACGGGGCGGATGCCGGAGCGCGGCCGGACGGCGGACCGCGCCACCGAGTTGTACGCCGACCGTCCCGTGAAGCGTGCCGCCGCCCCCGCGTCCGAGCGGAACGGCCGGGTCGAACACCCGCCGCAGCAGCGTGCGACGGGCGGCGGGCGCACCGCGCAGAAGCGCCCGGCGCCCGCGCCCGCTCCCCGCACCGGCGGCTCACGGCCGCGGCCGTCGCGCGGCGGCAGCCGGCCGAACACCCGCGGCGGTACGCCTGCGGGCCGCAGGCCCGCCAACCCGCGGCTGCTGCGCCAGCGGCTGATCGTCTTCGTGATCGTGACCCTGCTGGTCGCGCTCGGCATCTGGCTCGCGCAGCAGTTCTGACTCTCCGCCAGGACGCCGGGACGCCGGGACGCCTTGGCGTCCGCCCGGGCGAGATCGCGTGTTTCAGGCGCGGCCATGCGGGCAACCCGGAGTCGCACGGCGAGCGACGACGACCGCCGTGCGCACATCTTTCCGTGCGCCCGTACACCGACCGGCCCCGGAGATCGATCATGGACTGGCGCGAACAGGCCGCCTGCCGGCACGTCGAAGCGGACACCTTCTTCCCGCTCACCGGGAAGGGTCCGGACTCCCGTCAGATCGCCCGGGCGAAGGCGGTGTGCGCCACGTGCCCCGTCACGCTCCGCTGTGCGGCGTGGGCCCTCGACACGGCCCAGCCGTACGGGGTGTGGGGCGGGATGGACGAGGAGGAGCGTCGGCGCCTGCTCCGCGAGCGGCACCGCGCGTCCCGCCGCTGACGGGGAGGCTGCTCACAGGGCCACAGGCCCACGGACACCGTCGGCGCGGCCCCCGCTTCGACCCGCGCCCAAGGCCTCCCCCGCGACCTTGAGGTCCGCGACCAGGCCCTCGTACGCCTGCTCGCGGTTGTCGGCACGCAGCACGGCCGACGGGTGCAGGGTGGCCACCACGGTGGCATCCGTCCCTTCGGGCGCGGTGAGTGGCACACCGCGGTGGTGGCTGACGCGGAAGTCGTGGCCGAGGAGCGACTTCGCCGCCGTGGCGCCGAGGGCGACGACCAGCTCCGGCGCGACGATGCGCAGCTCCGCCCCGAGCCACGGCCGGCACGCCGTCATCTCCCGCGGGCTCGGCGGCTTGTGGATGCGCCGCTTGCCGGGTGCTGCCTGCTCGAACTCGAAGTGCTCGACGGCGTTGGTGACGTAGGTGTTCTCCATCTCGCCCTCCGTGTCCTCGCGGTCCCCGGGCTCCTCGCCCACCAGCATCAGGCGGGCCGACGCCTTCCCGGCACCGAACACCGTCTGCGTCGCATGCTCGTGGAGCGCGCACCCCCTGCACTCCGCGGCGGCCCTGCGGTGTGCGGGGGTGCCACCGCGCCGGGGCAGGAAGGCACGCGCGTCGTGCGGCTCGGCACGCGAAACCGCGTGCCGGATCAGTCCGGCAGCCCCGTCAGCCTGCCGCGGATCCCGTCGAAGTGGACGGTCATGGCGCGGACCGCGGCCGCGGCGTCCCCCGCCCGTACCGCCTCGTAGATGACGCGGTGCCGCTCGGCGACGCTGCCGGCCGGGTCGCCGACCGGGCCGAGCTCCCGCTGAAGCTCGTGGTGGACGTCCCAGAACGCACCGAGCAACTGGCTGACCAGCGGGTTGTGCAGCGGTTCGTACAGCACCTCGTGGAAGAGGCGGTCGACCTCGGGCGACACCTCGCCGTCCGCCGCCTCCGCCTCCATCCGTGCCATGACGTCGCCGAGCCGCGCCAGATCGGATTCTGAGGCCGCCCGCAGCACCTGCTCCACCAGGCCGCGTTCGAGCACCTCCCGGATCTGGACCAGGTGGGCGAGGTCGCCAGGCCGCTGCCCGAGCGACATCCGGCCGTGGAAGGTCAGCTCGTCGACGAGGGCACCGAGCGAGCGGTGGCCGACGTACGTGCCGAACCCGTGCCGGATCTCGACGATGCCCACCGCCTGCAGCGCCTTGAGCGCCTCGCGCAGCGAGTTGCGGCTGACGTCGAGCTCCTCCATCAGGTCGACCTCGGTGGGCATCGGATCGCCGGCCGCGAGTCCCCGTTCGAGGATCAGCGCCTTGACGCGCTGCTGCACCTCGCTGGTGCGGCTGGTACGGACGCCGGGCGTCCGGCGCGTGCTGCGGGTCATCGCCTCATCCACTCCCCCGTCAGGCCGCGTTCCCGCGGCTCGCCAACGTATCGACGCACTGTACGAGTCGAGGTCGCCCCCACGAGCACCCGGCGGCCCGGCGCGGCCGGTCAGCGGCCGGTCAGCGGCCGGTCAGCGGCGATTTTCGACGGATGTCTTGACGGTGACATCCGGTCAACATACATTCCCACGCTAACAGGACATGGGACGTAGGACGTCCCTCCATGAGCCTGTCATCACATGCCCACCCCGCGCCCTTCGAGGAGCTCCACGGTGACCGACGACCTGCCGATGCCCGCCCGGCCCAGCCGCCGCGCCTTCCTGCGGCACACCGGCGTGCTCGGCGCCGCCACGGCCATCACCGCGTCCCTCGCGGCCTGCGGCGGCCCGCCGTCGACCGACCGGGTCGCAGGCAAGGGCGGGGCCGGCAGGAACACCATCGAGGCGACCCTCGCCTTCACGCTCTCCGGCGGCTTCGACCCGATGAACGCGTCGAGCGCGGTGGCCACCGCCGTCAACCAGCACGTCTTCGAGGCGCTCATCGACCTCGATCCGATCACCCGCGAGCCGTACCTGGCGCTGGCCGCGAAGCAGCCCGAGGTGAGTGCGGACGGCCTGACGTGGACGGTGCCGCTGCGCGCGGGCGCCAGGTTCTCCGACGGCACCACGGTCACCGCCCAGGACGTCGCGTGGTCGTTCAACCGCGCCGCCGATCCCGCCAACCAGTCCCTGATGGCGGAGTTCATCCCGTTCCTCGACAGGGCCGGCGCGAGGGACTCCTCGACCGTGGAGTTCAGGCTCAGGACGCCCTTCAGCCTGTTCCCGCAGCGCATCGCCGTCATCAAGATCGTCCCCAAGGCGCGTACGACCGGCGCGGCGGCGGCCAAGGCCTTCGACACCGCGCCGATCGGGTCAGGTCCTTTCACGGTGCGCAGCGCCAACTCGACGTCCGGCGTCGTGATGGGCGTCAACCCGCACTACGACGGGCCGCGCCCCGCCCGCGTGGAAAGGATCAGCCTGTACACCACGCCGGACAACACCGCGCGCGTCAGCGACCTGCGCGGAGGCCAGTCCGAGGCCACCGAGGCGGTGCCGTACCTGGACGTGCGCAGCGTCGCCGACGGCCACAGGATCGACTCCAAGCAGGCGTTCAACCACCTGTTCCTGATGTTCAACTGCGCGGCCGCCCCGTTCAGCGACAAGCGGGTGCGCCAGGCGCTCTTCCACGCCATCGACACCGAACGCGTCATCAGGACCGCGCTCGAGGGCTACGGCACACCCGCCACCAGCTACCTGGACGAGGCCAACCCGGCGCACCGGCGCGCGGCCACGGTCTACGACTACGACCCGGGCAGGGCCGAACGCCTGCTCGCCGCCGCGGGCGCGTCCCGGCTCTCGTTCGAACTGGTCACCACCGACACCGGGTTCGTCAAGGACAGCGCCCCGCTGATCATCGACTCGTGGAAGAAGGTCGGTGTCCACGCCACGCTGAACACCAACCCGTCGTCCGCCGTCTACGACCGGCTCGTCCCCGGCAAGGACTTCCGGGTGCTGGCCGCCTCGGGCGACCCGTCCGTCTTCGGCCCCGACGTCGACCTGCTGCTGCGGTGGTTCTACTACGGGGAGACCTGGCCCGTGCAGCGCGCCCGGTGGACCGACCCGGCGGCCGAGCGCTGCGCCGCACTGATCGACAGCGCCGCCAAGGCCAAGGGCGGGGCCCAGCAGCGGCTGTGGCAGCAGGCCCTGGACCTGATCGCCGACGAGGCCCCGCTCTATCCCGTGTTCCACACCAGGACCGTCACCGGTTCCGACCCGAACAAGCTCACCGGTTTCCGGGGCGCTGCCACGACCGGCCTGTACTTCCTGGGTGTCTCCCGCAAGGCCTGACCCGACCGGCAGCGTGCCGACGTGCCGACCCGCCCGACGACGTAAGGAAACCACCACGTGCGCACCGTAGCGAGCATGATGCTGCGCCGCCTGCTGACCATGATCCCGCTGATGTTGGCGATCATCCTGTTCATCTTCCTGGTCATGGCGCTCTCGCCCAACAACGCCGCCCTGTCCGTGCTGGGCAATCAGGCGACGCACGCCCAGATCGCGGCGTTCGACCACGCGCACGGCCTCGACCGGCCGCTGCTGGTGCGCTACGTCGTCTACCTCGGGGCCCTGCTGCACGGGGACATGGGCGCCACGTTCTCGCTTGACCAGCCCATCGCCGGCATCATCGGCCAGGCGCTGCCGGTGACGATCCAGCTGACGGCGCTCGGCGTCGCGGGCGCGGTGGTGCTCGCGCTCGTGCTCGGCATCGTCGGGGCCCTGTACCGCGACCGCTGGCCCGACCAGCTGACGAGGGTGATCTCCGTCGCCGGCATCGCCGTTCCCTCGTTCTGGCTGGCGATCCTGATGATCCAGAACTTCTCCGCGATCGGCGGCGGCCCGTTCCCCAGCGGTCACTACGTCAACCCGGACGACTCGCTGTCCGACTGGCTGCGGCACATGGTGATGCCCGCGATCGCGCTCGCCGTGCCGGTGGGGTGCGCCCTGGCCCGAGTGGTGCGTACGTCGATGGTCGAGGAACTCGACCGCGACTACGTGCGCACGGCGATCGGCGCCGGCCTGCCGCCGCTCGTCGTCATCGGCCGCAACGTACTGCGCAACGCCCTGATCACCCCGCTGACGGTGCTCGGCCTGCAGATCGGCTACCTCATCGGCGGCGCCGTCATCATCGAGGCGATCTTCACCCTGCCGGGCATGGGCACGCAGATCATGAGCGCCGTGCAGCAGAACGACGTGGGTCTGGCCAGGGGGCTCGTCATCACGATCGCCGTCGGGTTCGCCGTGGTGAACCTCGTCGTCGACGTCCTCTACCTGATCGTCAACCCCCGCCTGCGAGGAGCGCGCTGATGTCCGCTGCTGAACCCTCCCGTACGCGCGCCGCGCGCCGGCTGCCCGGTGTGGCGGGCGGCATCCGGCGGCTGCCGCCCGCCGCGAAGATCGGCCTCGCCTGGGTCGCCGTCATCGTGCTTGCCGGCGTCCTCGCCCCGCTGCTGACGCCGCACGACCCGGCCGGCCTGGCGCAGGCACCGACCTCGACGGGCCCGGACGGCGACTTCTGGTTCGGGGTGGACCGGCTGGGCCGCGACGTCTTCTCCCGGCTGGTCGCGGGCACCCGCAGGTCCCTGATCGTCGGCTTCGGCTCCACCGCGCTGGCACTCGCCGCCGGGACGGTGCTCGGCGGGCTCGCGGCCACCAGCCGCAAGGCCGTCGACGAGGTCGTGATGCGGGTGCTCGACGTCGTCATGGCGTTCCCGACGATCGTGCTGGCCGCGATCGTGGTCATCGCGTTCGGCAAGACGAACCTGCTGGTCCTTGTGGCGGCCATCGCCTTCGTCTTCACGCCGCAGATCGCCAGGCTGGTGCGGGCGAGCGTGGCGGAGCAGTTCCGCGAGGACTACGTCGCCGCGGAGCGCGTCATCGGCGCCCGCACCCCGTACATCCTCCTGCGGCACGTGGCACGCAATGCGGCGGCACCGGTCCTGGTCTTCGCCACGGTGATGGTCGCCAACGCCGTCGTGTTCGAGGCGTCGCTGTCGTTCATCGGCGCGGGGCTGCAGCCGGAGTCCGCCACGTCGTCCTGGGGCAACGTCATCGCCTACGGGCAGCAGTTGCTGGCCGCCGGCGGCTGGTGGGCGACGCTCTTCCCCGGCCTCGTGATCCTGTGCACGGCGCTCGCGCTGAACGTGCTCTCGGAGGGCATATCGGACGTGTGGGCGGCGCCCGCGGCCCGGCGTGCCGCCGCCCCCGGCGCGAGTGGGAGCGCGAGCACCGGCGAGCAGGAGGCCGAAGAGCCGCGCACCGGGCGAGTCACCGAACTGCCGGGCCTCGCCGGGGCCGCGGCCCGTATCGCCGCCCGGGCGAGGCGGGTCTCGGCGGCCGAACCCGTGCTGTCGGTGGAGGGGCTCCGGCTGAGCTTTCCCGGCAGGCACCGGGGCGTGGACATCGTGGACGGCGTCTCGTTCGCGGTGCGCCCCGGTGAAGTGCTCGGCCTGGTCGGCGAGTCGGGGTGCGGCAAGTCGCTGACCGCGCTGACGCTCATGGGCCTGCAGCCGGCCGGCGCGCGCACCGGCGGACGCGTCCTGTTCGAGGGCAAGGACCTGCTGACGCTCCAGCCGCGCGAACGCCGCGCACTGAACGGCACGGGGATCGCGATGATCTACCAGGACGCCCTGTCGGCACTGAACCCGGCCATGACCGTGCGCGCACAGCTGCGGCAACTGCTGCGCCGCGGCGGCACCAGGACCGCGGACGAGCTGATGGAGCTCGTCGGCCTCGACCCGCGGCGCACCCTGTCGTCGTACCCGCACGAGCTGTCCGGCGGCCAGCGGCAGCGCGTCGTCATCGCCATGGCGCTCTCTCGCGACCCTCGGCTGATCATCGCCGACGAGCCGACCACGGCGCTGGACGTCACCGTGCAGGCGCAGGTCGTGCAACTGCTCCAGCGGCTGCGGGAGGAGCTCGGGTTCGCGCTTGTCCTGGTCTCGCACGACCTGGCCCTTGTCACCGACGCGTGCGACCGGATCGCCGTGATGTACGGCGGCCGGATCGTCGAATCGGGTGCCGTGGCGGACCTGCTCGGCGCGCCCGCCCACCACTACGCGCGGGGGCTGCTGGGCTCCGTGCTGTCGCTGGAGTCCGGTGCCGAGCGGCTCACCCAGATCCACGGCGTCGTGCCCTCACCGGCCGACTTCCCCGCCGGCTGCCGCTTCGCCGACCGCTGCCCGATGGCCGGCGAGGAGTGCGCGACCGTCCCCGCCCTGACCTCCGCTCCCGCTCCCGCCGACGCCGACGCCGACAGCCGCCATCTGGTGGCGTGCCACCGTCCGGCGCGGCACGACTTCGACAGGAAGCCGGTGGCCTCGTGACCGACCTCATCGAGCTGACGGACGTGTCCGTCACCCACCGCACACACGGCGGCGGCCTCTTCGGCAGGGAGCGCGTCCACGCGCTCACCGGCGTCGGCCTCACGGTGGCGGCGGGCGAGACGGTGGGCGTGGTCGGCGAGTCCGGCTGCGGCAAGTCGACGCTCGCCCGCGTGCTGGTGGGGCTGCAGCGGCCCACGTCGGGCACGGCCCGCTTCCGCGGCGAGGACGTCTGGGGGATGACGGGCGCTCACCGGCGCGCCTCCGTCGGGCGCGGCATCGGGATGGTCTTCCAGGACCCGTCGACCTCGCTGAACCGGCGGCTGACCGTCCGCCGGATCCTGCGGGACCCGCTGGACGTGCACCGCCGGCACTCCCCCGCCGACCGCGCGGCCCGGGTGTCCGAACTCGCCGACCTCGTCGGGCTGCCGCCCTCCGCGCTCGACGTGCTGCCGGGGCAGCTGTCCGGCGGGCAGCGGCAGCGCGTCGCGATCGCCAGGGCGCTGGCACTCGAACCCGCCCTGCTGGTCGCCGACGAGCCGACGTCGGCGCTCGACGTGTCGGTGCGCGCGCAGATCCTCAACCTGCTGCTCGACCTGAAGGACCGCCTGGGCCTCGCGATGGTGTTCGTCTCGCACGACATCCAGACCGTGCGCCGGGTCTCCGACCGGGTGGTGACGATGTACCTGGGCCGCGTCGTGGAGCAGACGCCCGCCGGGTCGCTGCCGGACGGCTCGCGGCACCCCTACACCCGCGCGCTGTTCTCCGCGACGCCGAGCCTGCTCGACCCGGTCGAGCCCATCGTGCTCACCGGGCCCGTCCCCTCGGCTGTGCACCCGCCGAGCGGCTGCCCGTTCCGCACCCGCTGCTGGCGCGCCACGGACGCATGCGCGCGGGCCATGCCCGGCGTGCGCACCGAACCGGGCGCGGCCGGGCACGAGTACCGCTGCCTGCACCCCGTGCTCGGCGCGGCCGACCTCGCCGCCGGGTCGCCGGCGACCCCACGGGAAACCCCGTGATCACCGCCCCTGACGAAGGAGAAGTGTTGAACACCAGCAACCGCGTCCGCAGCCGGGTCCCCGCACGCAAGCGCCGCCGCGCCGCGCTCGCCGGGGCTCTCACCACCACGGCGCTCGTCTCCGGCCTGCTGCTCGCCGCGCCGGGCTCCGCCGCCGCCCACGAGACGCACCGCACCGCCCCGTCGGGCGTCACCGAGACGGACATCGCGGCGAGCACGTCGTCGACGTACTACCGCATCCCCGACATCACCGTGTCCACCAAGGGCACCGTGCTGCTCGCCTACGACCGGCGCAACGGCTCGTCCGCCGACCTGCCGGGCGACATCGACACCATGCTCGTGCGCAGCACGGACAACGGGCGTACGTGGAGCAAGCCGGCGGCCGTCGTCGACTACCCGGGACCGCAGGGCTGCGGCGATTCCAGCATGATCGTCGACCGCGACACCGGCCGGATCTTCCTGTTCTGCACCTACAGCGCGGGCAAGGTCGGCTTCCCCACCTCGCAGCCGGGCACCGACGACACCACCGACCCGAACACGCTGCACGTCCAGGTGCGCCACAGCGACGACGACGGGCGCACCTGGAGCGGCCCCACGGACCTCAACCCTCAGGTCAAGGACGTCTCGTGGCGCGGCTACTTCGCGTCTTCCGGCCATGGCATCCAGACCAGCGGCGGCCGGCTGATCCAGCCGCTCGCGGTCGCCGACAGCGCGGGAACGCACCACTTCGCCGACATCCACAGCGACGACCACGGTGCCACCTGGCACGCCGGCGCCCTGAGTTCGGCGGACAACGACGAGAGCAAGGCGGTCGAGCTGTCCGACGGCACCATCGTGCAGAACGTGCGCCCGGTCAGGGCCGGTCACCGGCTCATCGCCACGTCACACGACGGCGGGCAGACCTTCTCCGCGTCCGTCGCCGACCCCGAACTGCCGGACCCGAGCGTCAACGGCGACGAGATCAGGGTGAACGCGGCAAGCCACGGCCCGCACCGTGACTGGCTGCTGTTCGCGAACGCCGCCGACCAGTCCGCACGCCAGAACATGACCATCCGGCTGAGCTGCGACAACGGCAAGACGTGGCCGGTGCGCAAGCTGCTGCACGCGGGCCCTTCGGGGTACGCGGCGATGGCGATGCTGCCCGACGGGCGCGTCGGCGTCTTCTACGAGGGCGGCGCCTCCTCGTACACCGAGAAGATGGTCTTCGCGACGCTGTCACCCGGTGACCTCGGCGCGAGCTGCGGGCGCTGACGTGGAGCCTGCCTTCGATGCCCGCGTCGCCGCCTGGCTCGCACAGCGGGCACTCGACCCCACGGAGTCGGCACCCGGCGTGGCGGGCGCGCGCCTGCACGCTCGGGCCGTGGGCGAGAAGTCCCGTGCCCTGCTGGCTGATCCGTCCCCGGCCGCGTCGGAGACGGACGCGACCGTGCCGCCGGGGACACGGGGGACGCCCGGGACGCCCGTCCGCGTCTTGCGGCCGCACGGTGACAGGCCGCGCCCGACCGTGGTGTTCTGCCACGGCGGCGGCTGGCTCGGCGGGGACCTGGACACGCACCTGCAGCACGCCAGGCGGCTGTGTGCGGGGCTTGGTGCGGTGGTCGTCTCCGTCGGCTACCGGCTGGCCCCCGAGCACCCGTACCCGGCCGCGTTCGACGACTGCCTCTCCGTCACCCGGCGGGTGGCGGCGGACATCGGGGAGTACGGCGGCGACCCCGCGCGGCTCGTGGTCGCCGGTGACAGCGCCGGCGGACAGCTCGCCGCCTCCGTCGCCATCGCCTGCCGCGACCTGGGCGTGGCACTCGCCGGACAGCTGCTCATCGTGCCCGCGACGGACCTGGCGGGCGGCTACGCGTCGGACACCGTCAACGCCCGCTACCCGTCCCGGGCGCGGTGCGGCGAGGGCTACGGCCTGACGACGGAGGCCATGGCGTGGTTCGCGGACGTCTACGGCGCGGGCGAGGCGGCCGGTGACTGGCGGGTCTCACCGCTGCGCGCGGGCGACCTGCGCGGGGTCGCGCCCGCCGTCGTCCACACCGCCGGGTACGACCCGCTGCGTGACGAGGGCGCCGCGTACGCCGGGGCGCTGCGGGACGCCGGGGTCGCGGTCGCGCACCGCGACTGGCCGACCCTCAACCACGGCTACTTCTCGCTCGGCGGCGTCAGCGCCACCGCGGAACGCGCGGCCGCCCAGGCCGTGGCGGACATGCGCCGGCTGGTGTTCCCCGGCGCCAAAGGAGCGTGACGTCCATGGCCGATCCACCCGGGCACCGCACGAGCCAACCCCGGCCTCCGGCCGGGAGCCGCCGGGCGCTGCTCACCGGCCTGGGCACCCCGGCCGCACGGCGCGGCGGCGCTGCCGGTGCTCGGTCCCGATCAGGACTGGGCCACCGTGCTCGCCAGGACGCCACAGGTGCAGCTCGCGCCGGGCATCTCCCCCGCCTCGCCGGGAACGTCACCGAGCTGATGCCCTGGCCAAGCGAGCCCGCCGGCTGACGCGCGGGGGCGCAGGCGTCAGGCGCCCGGCCGGGTGGCGTAGAAGGCGACGGCCGAGGCAGCGGCCACGTTCAGCGAGTCGACGCCGGCGTCCATCGGGATGCGCACGTGCTCGTCGGCGGCGCGCAGCGCGCCCGCCGACAGCCCGTCGCCCTCGGTGCCGAGCATCAGGGCCAGTCTGGGGTGGCGGCGGGCGGCGAGCTCGTCGAGGGTGACCGAGTCCCCGGTCAGGCAGAGGGCGGCGAGCGTGAACCCGTGCTCGCGCAGCAGTCCGGCGTCCCGTGGCCAGGACTCCAGCCTGCTGTACGGGACGGAGAGCACGGCGCCCATGGACACCTTCACGGCACGCCGGTAGAGCGGGTCGGCGCAGCGCGGTGTGAGCAGCACGGCGTCCACGCCAAGAGCCGCCGCGTTGCGGAAGGCGGCGCCCAGGTTGGCGTGGTCGACCGTGTCCTCGAAGACCGCGACACGGCGTCTGCCGGCGCCGGCGAGGAGTTCGGCGGGCGGCGGCAGCGGCTTCCTCGCCATGGACGCGAGGGCGCCACGGTGCACGTGGTAGCCGGTGACGCGCTCGGCGAGCGCCGGTTCGACCACGTAGACCGGCGCGGTGGCCGCGTCGATCACGTCCCGCATGGTGGAGAGCCATTTCGCCGAAAGCAGCATGGACCGCATCGCGTAACCCGCCGCGACGGACCGGCGGATGACCTTCTCGCCCTCCGCGATGAACAGGCCCTCCGCGGGCTCACGCCGGCGCCGCAGCTGCACGTCGGTGAGGTCCGTGTAGTCGTGCAGGCGCGGGTCGGCCGGGTCGTCGAGGACGATCGGTTCCGCCACCGGCTCAGCCCTTCCCGACCGCGACGACGTCACCGATGACGATCACGGCGGGCGGCCGCACGGCCTCGGCCCTGGCGGTCGCGCCCACGGTGGCGAGGGTGGCGTCCACTCGGCGCTGCGCGGCGGTCGTACCCTCCTGGACGAGCGCGACGGGCGTGGCCGGGTCCTTGCCGTGCCCGATGAGCGCGGCGGCGATCGCGCCGATCTTGTCGACGCCCATGAGGACGACGAGGGTGCCGGTGAGCCGGGCGAGCGCCGCCCAGTCCACCAGCGAGCGCGCGTCGCCCGGCGCGACGTGGCCGCTGACGACGGTGAACTCGTGTGCCACGCCCCGGTGGGTGACGGGGATTCCGGCGGCGCCCGGCACGCTGATGGTGCTGGAGATGCCGGGGACGACGGTGCAGGGGATGCCGGCCTCGGCGAGCGCCTGCGCCTCCTCCATGCCCCGGCCGAAGACGAAGGGGTCGCCGCCCTTGAGGCGCACGACGGCCTTCCCCGCCCTGGCGTGCTCGACGAGCGCGGCGTTGATGGCGTCCTGCGCCATGGCGCGGCCGTAGGGGATCTTCGCCGCGTCGATGACCTCGACGTGCGGGGGGAGTTCGTCGAGCAGGTCGCGCGGTCCGAGGCGGTCGGCGATGACGACGTCGGCCGCGGCGAGCAGGCGGCGGCCGCGGACGGTGATGAGGTCGGGGTCGCCCGGCCCGCCGCCGACGAGCGCGACGGGCACGGGCCCGGTGGGCGCGGCGCCGTCGTCGGTGGCCTGCTCGCGGGCGGCGCCGATGGTTCCGTCGCGCAGGCCTTCGAGCACCGCGTCCCTGATGGCGGCGGAGCGGCGCGGATCGCGGTGGCGTGCGTCGCGTCCCGCGAGGACGGCGACGGTGACGCCTTCGTCGCGGCCCGTGGCCGGGGTCCACGCGGTGGCGGCCTCGGCGTCGTCGCTGCGTACGCACCACGTGCGGCCGCGCTCGGCCTCGGCCGAGGCGGCCGCGTTGGCGGCGGCGTCGCCGGTGGCGACGAGGGCGTACCAGGCGTCCGCGAGGTCGCCCTCCGCGTAGCGGCGGCGCTCCCAGCGCAGTTCGCCGGCCGTGGCCATGGCCTCGACCGAGGGCGTCGCGGACGGCGAGACCAGCACGATGTCCGCACCCGCGGCGATCAGCGCGGGCAGACGGCGCTGGGCGACCTGGCCGCCGCCGATGACGACGACCCGGCGCCCGGCCAGGCGGAGCCCGACGGGATAGGCGGGGTGGCCGGCGTCGTGCGGCCCCTCATGTGCCCGGGCGGGGCCGGGTGAGGGGTGTCGCGGTGCGTCGTCGTGGGGCTCGGCCATGCGTACGGCTCCTCGGGCGGGTTCGTCTGATGGCCGCTGCACCGGTGGAGCGGCTGGTGGGGCGCGGTGCGTGGTGGTGGTGGGACCACTTTACGGGGCGGCGCGCGGGAACCGGCGGGCCCCGCACGCCACTCGGCGCGGGACCCGTCGGAGGTGGGTGGCGGTCGCTACTTCTCCGTCACTCCGGCCGAGTCGAACGTCGCCACCTCGTGCATCGCACGCGCCGCGCTCTGGACGAGCGGGAGCGCGAGCAGCGCGCCCGTGCCCTCGCCCAGGCGCAGGTCGAGGTCGACCAGGGGGCGCAGGCCCAGCTTGTTCAGGGCCGCCATGTGGCCGGGTTCCGCGCTGCGGTGACCCGCGATGCAGGCCGCCAGGGCCTCGGGGGCGATCGCGCGGGCCACCAGGGCCGCCGCGCCCGCGCTGACACCGTCCAGGATCACCGGCGTACGCATCGACGCGCCGCCCAGCAGGAAGCCCACGAGCGCGGCGTGCTCAAGGCCGCCGACGGCCGCGAGCACGCCGATCGGGTCGGCCGGGTCGGGGCGGTGCAGTTCGAGCGCGCGCCGCACGACGTCGACCTTGCGCGCGTGCGTCTCGTCGTTGATGCCGGTGCCGCGCCCCGTGACCTCGGCAGGGTCCATGCCGGTGAAGACCGAGATCAGCGCCGCGGACACGGTGGTGTTCGCGATCCCCATCTCGCCGGTGAGCAGCGCCTTGTTGCCCGCCGTCACCAGATCGCGTGCCGTCTCGATGCCGACCTCGATGGCCGCGACGGCCTCCTCTCGGGTCATCGCCGGGCCCGTGGCCAGGTCGGCGGTGCCCGCCCTGACCTTCCGCGGCAGCAGACCCGACGTGGCCGGCAGGTCCGTCGCCACACCGACGTCCACGATGCACACCTCGGCGCCCACCTGCGTGGCGAACGCGTTGCACACCGCGCCGCCGCCGAGGAAGTTGGCCACCATCTGCGCCGTGACCTCCTGCGGCCACGGCGTCACGCCCTGGGCGTGCACGCCGTGGTCGCCCGCGAAGATCGCGACGGCCGCGGGCTCGGGGATCGGCGGCGGGCTCTTCCGCGACAATCCGCTGAGCTGTGCGGAGATGATCTCCAGCACGCCAAGTGCCCCTGACGGCTTGGTCATGCGCTTCTGGCGCTCCCACGCCTCGCCGAGCGCCTTCGCGTCCAGCGGCCTGATCGCCGCGACGGTCTCCTCCAGCAGGTCGTGCGGCTCAGCGCCCGGCAGCACGCGCCTGCCGTACGTCTCCTCGTGGACGACCCAGGCGAGCGGGCGCCGCTTCGACCAGCCGGCCTGCATCAGCTCGGGGTCCTCGGGGAACGCGTCGACGTACCCGACGCACAGGTACGCCACGACCTCCAGATGGTCGGGCAGGCCGAGCGCGCGCACCATCTCGCGCTCGTCGAAGAAGCTGACCCAGCCGACGCCGAGGCCCTCGGCGCGCGCCGCGAGCCACAGGTTCTCCACGGCGAGGGCCGACGAGTAGGGCGCCATCTGCGGCTGCGTGTGCCGCCCCAGGGTGTGCCGGCCGCCGCGCGTCGGGTCCGCGGTGACGACGATGTTGACCGGGGTGTCGAGGATCGCCTCGATCTTCAGTTCCTTGAACTGCTTGGCCCGCCCCTTCGGCAGCGACTTCGCGTACGCGTCGCGCTGGCGCTGGGCCAGTTCGTGCATCGCGCGGCGGGTCTCCTCGGAGCGGATGACCACGAAGTCCCACGGCTGCGAGTGGCCCACACTCGGCGCGGTGTGCGCGGCCTCGAGCACCCGCAGCAGCACGTCGTGCGGGACGGGGTCGGAGCGGAAGCCGTTGCGGATGTCGCGGCGTTCGCGCATCACGCGCAGGACCGTGTCGCGTTCGGCCTCGTCGTAGCCGGACGGCGCGGGGGTGGCGGCGGCAGGCGCCGGCACGGCCGGCGTCTCGCTCGCCGCGGGCGCCTCACCGGGCACCGGCGCTGGCGCTGTCCCGGGAGCGGGCGGGGCTGCCGGTGCCTCTTCCGGCCCGGTCCCGGGGCCGGGCTCCGCGGTCGGGACGGCGCTCGCCGTCCCGACCTGCTCCTGCACGCGTGACGCGTCTCCCGGCGCAGGGGACGGCTGGTCCGCGTGCGCGGCCGGGGCCCCGGCGGGGGTCTGCGCCGCAGGGGCAGCGGCGGCGGGCGCCGTCTCCTGCGCGTCGGCCTCGGGCTGCTGCTCCGGGGCGGGCTCCGGGGCGGGCTCCGGCACGGCGGGGTCCTGCACCGGGACAACCCCTGCCTCGGGGCTCCGCGCCGCCTCGGGTGCCTGCGCCGTCTCGCGTGCCTGCGCGTCAGGTGCCTGCGCCTCGGGGGCGGCCTGTGGCTCGGCGCTCGGCGCCGCATCGGGTGCCTGCACGCCGGGTTCTCCCACCGGTGGCTCCGCCGCCTCCGGCGCCACCGCGGCTTCTGCGGGCGGCTCGGCGACGGGGGCGTCCTGGAGGACGGGCGCCTGGGGGCCCGGGGCCGCTGCCTGGGCGGGCACGGTCCGTGCGGGTTCTGCGGCCTGCGGGATGGTGTGCTCCTCCTGCTGCTGCTCCTGCGCGGTCGCCCCCGCCTCGGGGGCTTCAACAGCGTCCTCGGGGGCGGGGGCAGCCTCCGGCTGCTGCTCGGGCGCCTGCTCGGCGCCCGCCTGCTGGGCCGGCGGGGCCTCTTCGAGGGATTCGAGGGCCACGTCGAGGTACTCGGGCCCGGTCGTGGGCGGCCCGGGCGTCTGCGTCCGCACGGGGTAGGCGGGCGCGGTACGCGCGGCTGGGCCCCGGTCGGCGAGTGACCGTACGACGCCGCTCGTCGGGTCGGAGACCGGCGGTCCGAAGTGCAGGGGCCTGCGCGAGGGGGCCTGGGCCCGCTCGGGCGCGGGGCCGCCGATGGACCCGTCAGGGGGTGTCGCGGGGGACGGCACGTACCCGGGGCCCGCGTCGTCCGGCGACGGCTCCTGGGGCGACGCGTCCTGCGCCACCTGCTCCTGGGGGGCGACGCGCTGGAACTCGGGCGCCTGGCCGGGCGCCTGAGCGTGGCTGAAACCCCGGCCGTCCGAACTGTAGGTCTGCTGCTGCGGCTGCGCCGTCCCCGGCTCCTCGTACGGCACCGCGTGTGCGGGGACTTGCTGGTGGGGCGCGTACTGATCCCCCGGCGCCTGCTGCGCCTCGCCACCCGGCGCCGGCTCCGTGACCGGCGCCGGCTGCTCTATCGACGGCACGGGATCCGGGTGCGGGTACGCCTGCTGCGGGACGTCCGCCGCGGCCGGTGCGGGCGCCACGGGCTGCTGCGCGTAGCCGTCGTGTGCCAAGGGCACGGCGCCGGGCTGCACGTCCTGCGGCGGCACCGGCTGCGGATCGCTCCACGCGCCCTGCGCGCTCGGCATGAGCAGGAGGTCGTCGTCCTCCGCGTGCGCCTCGGACGGGCCCAGGTAGGCGTACTCGCCGACGGCCGGGACTCCCGGCTGCCCCGCCATGCCTGCGTCCTCCGGCCGTCCCTCGCCCGGGACCCCGCCGGTGTCAGTCATGCGTACCCCTCGCCCATCGGTTCTGCTCCTTCAGCAAGCCCTTCGCCGGAGTCGTGCAGAGCCGTGGCCCCGGCCGCTCGTCCATAACAACGAGCGGGGGCGCCGCGCGGCACGAAGGACCGCGGCCCCGGCGTGTCCCCGGACGCTGCCGCCGGCCGTGTGGCGCCTTCGCCGACGGCCGGCCGCGGACCGCGCGCCGTTGCGCGTTCCCCCGGTTTGCGCGTACCGCAGGGGGATCCAAAAGGGTTCCCTTGTCCGGATATTGAACGCCGAAACGGCGGGCTGCCGGCTGCGGTGCAACGGTCGGCCAGCCTACCCCGCGCGCCACCGGACGGGGTCAGGGGGCGCTGTCGGGGCGCTGCCCTGCCACCAGGAAGACGACCGCGCGCTCGCGCTCCGACCAGTCGCCCGTGTCGAGGCCGACGGACTGCAGGAGCGCGCACTCGACGGTGTAGCCGCCCTCGTCGAGGGCGGCGGAGACGGCCTCCGCCTCGTCGCGGGTGGCGGCGTGCGTGACGATCCGCTCCGGCCTGCGGTCGGCGCAGGCGGTGACGACGTCGAGTCCCCCGCCGCCGATCCGTACGACGTCGGGCTCCGGCAGGCGTTCGAGTACGTGGGGCGCGCGCCCCTGGACGACCTGGAGTTGCACCCCGGCGCGCCGGGCGGCCGCCGCGGTGGACGCGCACGCGCCCTCCTCCTCGTCGACGGCGATGACGGCTGCCCCGAACCGCGCGGCCTCCGCCGCGACGGCGCCGCTGCCCGATCCGATGTCCCAGACCAGGTCGCCCGTCCGCGCGCCGATGCGGGCGAGCTGGGCCGCGCGCAGCCAGGTCGACTCGCCCTCGTCCAGGGTGACGCCGTACTCCTCGGTGGGCAGCGCCCAGCCGCGTGCCGCGGACCGCCGCGCCGGGTCGGCGCCGAGCAGCCAGCCGGCGGCGGCGGGTATCGGCGCCCCCTGGGCGCCGCGCGTGCCCGTGCCGCCGATGACGATGACGACGTTCGGGTCGCGCCACACGTGGTCGGAGACCTTGTCGGAGGTGAGGACGGTGACCTGTTCGCGCTCGGTGCCGAGTTCCTCACAGATGACGAACGTGCGGTGGACGCCTTCGAGCAGCAGCGCGAGTTCGGCGGGACCCGCGCCGGGCGAGGTGAGGACGGCGACCTTGGTGTGGGCACGGCAGACGTTGACGGCGCGCCGCAGCGTGCGCCGCTGGGCCACGACGACCTGGGCGTCGTCCCAGGGCATCCCGGCGCGCGCGAAGGCGGCCGCCACGGCGGACACCGCGGGCACGACCTCCACTTCGAGGCCGTGCTCGGGGGCGCGCAGCGTGCGGACGACGCCGAAGAAGCCGGGGTCGCCGTCGGCGAGCACCACGGCGCTGCCCCGGTGGCCGGCGATGCGCCTGGCCGCGAGGTCGATGCTGCCGAGCCTGATGTGCTCGGCGTCGTCGGGCACTTCGGGAAGTGCCAGGTGGTGGGCGGCTCCGGCCACCAGGGTGGCGGCGAGGAGGGCGGATCGGGCCGCAGGGGTGAGGGGTGAGCCGTCCCAGCCGATCACCGTCACGCGGTCGGCCATCGTCGTATGTCTCCCGGAGGTGTCGCGGGCGGAGTGTCGTTGGCGAAGTGCAGCGGATGCGTCGCGGCGGGGCGGGGCGCACGGCACGGTGAGAGTACCGGTACCGCCGGAGCCGCGGCAGACCGGCGGGGTGCGTCGGGGCCGCGGGTTCCGCGTGGACGCGGCGGCTGCCCGGGGCCGGGCGCGGCGCCCGTGTGCGGTCCCTGTCAGCGCCAGTCGGCGTAGCCGCTCGCGTAGCCGCCCGCGTCGGCGAGTTGGTCGCCGACGCCTTCGAGGTCCTCGGGCAGCAGGCTCCACACGATCAGGTCGGTCCTGATGTCGGTCCAGCCGCCGTCCTCGGTCTGCGTGCGCGCTATCCAGGCGTTGCGCAGGACGCCCTCGCTGATGCAGCCGATCTTCTGCGCGACCTGCTGTGCCGCGGTGTTGTCCGCGGCCGTGCGCAGTTCGAGGCGCTCGAACTTCCGGTCGCGGAAGAGCCACTGGGCGAGCGCGAGCATCGACTCCGTGGCGTACCCCTCGCCGCGCGCCCAGGGCGCGGTCACGTACTCGGCGTGTGCCGCGAGGATGTGCCAGTCCGTGTCGTGCAGCCGTACGGTGCCGACGAGGCGCTGCGTCAGGAACTCGGTGACGGCGAAGACGATGCCGCGGCCCTCCCTGCGTTCGGCGGGCGCGGTCCTGCCGACCCACTTCGCGGCGTCGGAGGAGGAGAAGGGGTGCGGGGCGGCGGTCCAGGCGGTGACCATCTCGTCGTTCATCATCTCGGTGCAGGCCGGGACGTCGGCCGACTCGAACGGGCGCAGCACCAGCCGCTCCGTGCTGATGGAAACGTCCGGAAAGGTGGTAGTCATCCGCAGCTCCATGCCTGGGTCCGTCCAGCAGTGCGTCCAGTCCGCCGTAAAGGCAAAGCATGCAGCATCCGGCGGGCCTCGCGCATAGGGGGTGGCCGGGGCCGGGCGCGGGCGGGGGCCGGGGCCGTAATACTCTCGGTGAATGCTTGTCGCCCTGACGATCGCGGTTACAGCGGCCGCGCTCGCCCTCGCCGCCTGGTGCGGTTACGCCGCGTACCGGGATCAGCCGACCAAGGACTGGCATTTCATCGGCATGGCCGTGGTGTCGGTGCTCGCGGTGGTGCAGCTGGTGGCGGGGATCGTGCTGGTCGCGGGCGGGCAGGAGCCGCACGACGGTTCGGTGATCTTCTTCGCGTACCTGGTGGGTGCGGTCCTCTCGGTGCCGATCGCCGGGTTCATGTCGCTGACGGAGCGCACCAGGTGGGGCTCCGTGGTCGTCGCGGCGGGCGGGGTCGTCCTCGCCGTGCTCGAAGTGCGGCTGCACGCGATCTGGGGCGGGTGACGGACGGCGATGGAAGAGGACGGAACGGACGTGACGGCGCAGACGACGGGCCAGGGCGGGAAGACGGCCCGGCAGACGGAAGCCGACGGCGGGCCTGTCAAGAGGGCCAGGCTGGTCTCGGGGCCAGGCCTGGTGCTCGTGTGGCTGTACGGCGTGATGACGGTGGGCGCGGCGTCGCGCTCGGTGTACCAGATCGCGTCGGACTTCGGCCGGGCGCCGCTCGCCTACTCGCTGTCGGCGGTCGCGGCCGTGGTCTACGTGTTCATCACGTACACGCTGGTGCGCGGCGGGGAGACGGCGCGGAAGATCGCACTGGTGTGCTGCGCGCTCGAACTCGTCGGCGTACTGACAGTCGGCACGTGGACGCTCGTGGACCCGTCCGCGTTCCCCGACGCGACGGTGTGGTCGGACTACGGGATGGGCTACATCTTCATCCCTGTCGCCCTGCCGGTGACGGGCATGCTGTGGCTGCGCAGGCCCCGCACGGCGGCGGCCGCCGCCGCCTGACCCGGCCGGCCCGGCCGCCTGCGGTCGTGCCCCGCGCGCGTGACCGGCGTTACCGCCAATCGCCCCTGACGCCCGCGGGCGGAACGCCAGGGGCACCTCTTCAGGCGCTCGCCACGTACGTACCGGACGCGGCGGGCTTCTCCATCGTGACGAGTTCGAGCCGCGTGCCCTCGGCGCTGGTGGCGACGGGCGCGTAGCCGCGGCTGCGGTAGAGGCGCAGGTTGGAGTCGCTGCGTCCGCCCGTGAACAGCTGGAACCTGCGGGCCGCCGGGTCCTGGGCGAAGTGTGTCTCGATCGCGTCGAGGAGCCTGCCGCCGAGCCCGTGGCGCCGCATCCTGGGATGGACCATGAGCTTGCCGATCCTGGCGGTGCCCGACTCGTCGATCCTGCCGCGCACCGAGGCGATGACCTCGTCGCCGAGGCGCGCGACCAGGCAGTGGCCGCCGGCGAGGTCGGCCCTGAGGTCGTCGAGGGACTGCGTGAGTGGCTCGATGGTGTAGTCGCCGTAGAGCTCGGCCTCGCTCTGATAGCACAGGTACTGGAGTTTCAGGATGTTCTCCGCGTCCTGCGCACCTGCCGCTGAGATGGTCACGCTCATGCCCATGTGTGCATGCCTCCCGCTCACTTGGTTACGCCGATTGTCTACCGCTCCTTTCCCACTTGTTCAGGAGCCGCAACCTCCGCGGTGCGTGGATTCTGTGCGGGCATTCGACGCATTCGGGGCCTACCGCACCCAAACGCCCGTGTGACATATCCGACGCGCCCGCCGCCGCGGGCGTGGTCGCGGCCTCGCGCAGCCCTCCCGGGGTGCGTTCGGGCACGCGGCGCGAGTAATGTCCTCACCTGCACCGACCTCGCCACTCATCCATGCCGGCCGACGACACGGAGGATCCGTTGTCCCGTTTCGCGTTCCTCAAGGCAACGATCGGATCACTCGTGCGGCTTGCGTTCCGTACGACGGTGGAGGGCGCGGAGCACATCCCCGGCACCGGTCCCGTGATCCTCGCGGGCAACCATCTGACGTTCATCGACTCGATGATCCTTCCGCTCGTCTGCGACCGGCAGGTGTTCTTCATCGGCAAGGACGAGTACGTGACGGGTCGCGGCATCAAGGGTCGCGCGATGGCGTGGTTCTTCACCGGTGTCGGAATGATCCCCGTGGACCGGGACGGCGGGCGCGGCGGGGTGGCCGCACTGATGACGGGGCGGCGGGTCCTGGAGGAGGGCAAGATCTTCGGGATCTACCCCGAGGGCACCCGCTCCCCCGACGGACGGCTGTACCGCGGGCGTACGGGCATCGCGCGGCTGACGCTGATGACGGGCGCGCCGGTGGTGCCGTTCGCGATGATCGGCACGGACAAGCTCCAGCCGAGCGGGCGTGGGCTGCCGCGGGCGGGCAAGGTCACGGTGCGGTTCGGCCCGGCGATGGAGTTCTCCCGCTACGACGGGATGGAGCGCGACCGCTACGTGCTGCGTGCGGTGACGGACTCCGTGATGGCGGAGGTCATGCGGCTCGGCGGCCAGGAGTATGTCGACATGTACGCCACCAAGGCGAAGGCGGCCTGACGGCCGGTCGCGCCCGCCCTCAGGCCGTCGCGACCCCTTTCGCGTTGCCGCCCCGGCAGCGGCCGGTTCCGCGCGCCGACGGACCCGGCACCCGGCCATCCCGGCGCTGCTCCCGTGGCGCTCGCCGCAGCGGGCTGCTCCTCATACGGGCTCACGCCGTGCCGGGTGTCATGGCCTGCGCCTGCGGAAGGCCTCCCCTCCCGCTGGTGAGCCCGGCATGCCCGGCGAAGCCGAGTCGCGCGCCCGTGGCCCGCTCGGCAGCGGCCGGTTCCGCGCGCCGACGTGCCCGGCGGCCGACCGACCGACCCGCCGATGCCCCCGTCGCGCCCGCGCGCCGTGCCTGCGGCCGACCGCTCCTCGTCGAGTTCCGGCCTGGCGCCCGGCCACCCGCGAAGCCCCGGCCACCCGCGAAGCCCACCGACCGCCCCGGCGACGCCCCCGTCGCGCCCGCGCGCCGTGCCTGCGGCCGACCGCTCCTCGTCGAGTTCCGGCCTGGCGCCCGGCCGCCCGCGAAGGCCCCCGCCCCTGCGGAAGGCCGCCTCTCCCGCTCCGGCGCCGCGGCCCGCGCGGCAGCGACCGGTCCCCGCACCGGTGGCCCCAGCGAGCGGCAGACCGACCCGCCGACGCCCCCGTCGCGCCCTGGCCCGTCCCGGCGAGGGACCGCGGCCCCACGCCGTGCCCCGCATTCCTGCGGCGGGCCGCAGGCCGGAGCCGGGGTACGGCGGGTGCGCTCGCGGACGGGCGCCTCAGTCGTGGGGCATGGCGGCGGCGTGTGCCGCGCCCTCGCGGGCGCGGTCCTCGCCGTCCGGGGGCGCGTCCCCGAGACGCTGGCCCCGCAGCAGCACCCATGCGGCGCCGGCCGTCGCCAGCAGGATCAGCGCGCCCGCGCCCGACGCCGCGCGCAGACCGTCGACGAACGAGCTCTGCGCCGCGGTGAGCAGCGCCGCTCCCCCGTGGCCCAGGCCCGCCGCCGCCTCGACCGCGCCGCCCAGGGAATCGTGTGCGGCAGCCGACGCACCGGCCGGGGTGCCCGGCGGGGACGCGAAGCCGCGGTACACGCCGGTGACGATCGTGCCGAGCAGCGCGATGCCGAGCGCCGTGCCCAG
Source organism: Streptomyces sp. NRRL F-5126 (assembly GCF_000721265.1). Taxonomy (GTDB): domain Bacteria; phylum Actinomycetota; class Actinomycetes; order Streptomycetales; family Streptomycetaceae; genus Streptomyces. The sequence goes on from NZ_JOFZ01000010.1 coordinate 170,095, forward strand.
CTCGTAGGCCGTCTCGGAGACGGCCGACGCCGCGCCCGCCTCCTCCTTCGGGACGCTGCCGAGGATCACGTCGGCGGTGACGGTGAAGCTGAAGCCGGCGCCCACGCCGACCACCAGCAGCACCGCGCCAAGCGCCGGGTACGGCGTGTGCACGCTGAAGAGGGTGACCGCCGCGAGCGCGAGCCCGACGGCGGCGAGCCCGCCCGAGACGATCGCCCGCACCGAGAAGCGCCGCGCCGCGCGCCCCGCCATCAGGCCCGTCACGACGGAGCCGACCGCCGCCGGGATCTCGGCCAGTCCGGCCTGCAGCGGATCGCGCCCCTGGACCAGCTGCAGGAACTGCGACAGGAAGAAGATGAGTCCCGACAGTCCGAGGATGGTCAGCAGGTCGGCAAGGACAGCGCCGCGGAAGCCGCGGTGGTGGAACAGGCGCATGTCGAGCAGCGGCTCGGGCAGCGTGAGCTGGCGCCGTACGAACCAGACGAGTGCGGCAAGACCCGCGGCCGCCGAGGCCGCGACGTCTGCCCGCACGCCGTGCGCGGCCGCCTCCTTGACCGCGTAGACGACGCCGATGACGCCGGCGAGCGAGAGCAGCACACTCGGCAGGTCCCACGGACCTGGCCTGGGGTTTTTCGACTCGGGCAGGAGTTTGACGCCGACCGCCACGAGCACCGCCATCACTGGCAGGTTGATCAGGAAGACGGAGCCCCACCAGAAGTGCTCCAGCAGGAAGCCGCCGACGACGGGGCCGACGGCAGCGCCGGCGGAGGCCGTCGCGCCCCAGACGCCGACGGCGAGGCTGCGTTCCTTCGGGTCGTGGAAGATGTTGCGGATCAGCGCGAGCGTCGCGGGCATCAGGGTCGCGCCCGCGACGCCGAGCAGGGCGCGAGCGGCGATCATCATCGCGGGGCTCGTCGCGTACGCGTTGAGCACGGAGATCCCGCCGAACGCGATCGAACCGGTCAGCAGCAGCTTCTTCCTGCCGATGCGGTCGCCGAGGCTGCCCATGGAGACGAGGAGCCCGGCGATGACGAACGAGTAGACGTCGCCGATCCACAGCAACTGGGTGCTCGACGGGCGCAGGTCCTCGCTGAGGTAGGGCGTGGCGAGGCCGAGGACGGTCGCGTCGACCGCCACGAGCAGCACCGCGAGCACCAGCACGGCGAGCGCGAGCCAGCGGCCCAGGCCGCCGCGGAGGGGCGCCGTCGCCGGCGTACCGGGTACGGCGGTCACTGCGCGCTCCGCCGCACCCCGCCGAGCAGCAGTTCGACGGTCATACGGGTGAAGTCACGCGCAGCGACCCTGCCGTCCTGGATGGACCAGGCGCAGGCGCTGATCAGCCCGGAAAGGGCCTCGGCGAGCCATGCTGCCGGCAGGTCGATGCGGAACTCGCCGCTCTCCTGCCCCCGCCGGAACAGCGCGCAGATCCTGGCGTCCGTGCGGTTCCAGCCCTCGTGCACGTCGCCTTCGAAGAGCTGGTTCTCGGTGACGAGGAAGGCGAGCAGGCCCGCGGCGGGCTCGACCGCGGCGACGAACCTGCGCAGCGCGTCCTCCGCCGGTCCCGCGTCGATGTCCGCCGCGTCGAGCGCCGCCTCGATCTCCTGGATGCCGAGCGATTCAAGCGCCCGTACCAGAGCGTCACGGCCGGCGAAGTGCCGGTGGAGGGTGGCGCGGCCGATCCCCGCGGCCCTGGCCACCTCGTCCATGGTGGCCGCCGGCCTGCGGGCGAGCAGGGCGGCGGCGCTGCGCAGCAGGTGTTCACGGTCAACGGCCATGAGACGAACATACCTCGAATGAGACATTCATGTCTCATCGAGTGAGGGACGTCACCATGGCCCCCGGCCGTGTCAGGTCGGGCACGCCCACGGGATATCTTGATGTCGAGCAATATGCGGAAGACCTTGCAGAAGACCTTGCTGACGTGAGCAGACGTGGAGCGGAGCACCGGTGACTGACTCGACCATCATCTATACGCACACCGACGAGGCCCCGGCCCTGGCGACGTACTCGTTCCTGCCGGTGATCGAGGCGTACGCCTCCACCGCCGGTGTCGCCGTGGAGAGCCGGGACATCTCCCTGGCCGGGCGGATCATCGCCCACTTCCCCGAGCGTCTCAAGGAGGACCAGCGCATCGGCGACGCCCTCGCCGAGCTTGGCGAGCTCGCCAAGACGCCGAGCGCGAACATCATCAAGCTGCCGAACATCTCGGCCTCGATCCCCCAGCTCAAGGCCGCGATCGCCGAGCTCAAGGGCCAGGGCTACGCGCTGCCCGACTACCCGGACGACCCGAAGACCGACGAGGAGCGCGACGTACGCGCCCGCTACGACAAGGTCAAGGGCAGCGCCGTCAACCCGGTGCTGCGCGAGGGCAACTCGGACCGCAGGGCCCCCGCGTCCGTCAAGAACTACGCGAAGGCCCACCCGCACCGCATGGGTGCCTGGTCGGCCGACTCGAAGACGAACGTCGCGACGATGGGCGCCGACGACTTCCGCTCCACCGAGAAGTCCGCGGTGATCGCCGAGGACGGCGCGCTGCGCATCGAGTTGGTGGGCGACGACGGCACGACGACGGTCCTGCGCGAGTCCGTGCCGGTCCTGGCGGGCGAGGTCGTGGACGCGTCCGTCCTGCGCGTGGCCGCCCTGCGCGAGTTCCTGACCGCGCGGATCGCCGAGGCGAAGGCCGCGGGCGTGCTGTTCTCCGTGCACCTGAAGGCGACGATGATGAAGGTCTCCGACCCGATCATCTTCGGCCACGTCGTGCGCGCGTTCTTCCCGAAGACCTTCGCCCAGTACGGCGACGTGCTCGCCAAGGCGGGGCTCACGCCCAACGACGGCCTCGGCGGCATCCTCAAGGGCGTCGAGTCGCTGCCCGAGGGCGCCGCGATCAAGGCGTCGTTCGACGCGGAGCTCGCCGAGGGCCCCGAGCTCGCCATGGTCGACTCCGACCGCGGCATCACCAACCTGCACGTGCCGAGCGACGTCATCGTGGACGCGTCCATGCCCGCGATGATCCGCACGTCCGGCCACATGTGGGGCAAGGACGGCGGCGAGCACGACACCCTCGCCGTCATCCCCGACAGCAGCTACGCGGGCATCTACCAGGCCACCATCGAGGACTGCCGCGCGCACGGCGCCTTCGACCCGGCCACCATGGGCTCGGTGCCCAACGTCGGCCTGATGGCCCAGGCGGCCGAGGAGTACGGCAGCCACGACAAGACGTTCGAGATCCCCACCACGGGGACGGTCCGCGCGGTCGACGCGTCGGGCGAGGCGGTGCTCGAGCAGGTCGTCAGCGCCGGCGACATCTTCCGCATGTGCCAGACGAAGGACGTGCCCGTCCGTGACTGGGTCAAGCTCGCCGTCACGCGCGCCCGCGCCACCGGCGACCCCGCCGTGTTCTGGCTCGACGAGTCCCGTGCCCACGACCGCAACCTGATCGCGAAGGTCGAGGCGTACCTGCCGGAGCACGACACCGAGGGCCTGACCATCGAGGTCATGTCGCCGGTCGACGCCACCAGGTTCTCGCTGGAGCGCATCCGGCGCGGCGAGAACACCATCTCGGTCACCGGCAACGTGCTGCGCGACTACCTGACCGACCTCTTCCCGATCCTGGAGCTCGGCACGAGCGCCAAGATGCTGTCGGTGGTGCCGCTGATCAGCGGCGGCGGCCTGTTCGAGACGGGCGCGGGCGGCTCCGCGCCCAAGCACGTGCAGCAACTCGTCAAGGAGGACTACCTCCGCTGGGACAGCCTCGGCGAGTTCCTGGCCCTCGCCGTCAGCTTCGAGCAGCTGGCGAACTCCACGGGCAACGCACGCGCCAAGGTGCTCGCGGAGACCCTGGACCGCGCCACCGGCACGTTCCTGAACGAGGACAAGTCGCCGAGCCGCCGCATCGGCGGCATCGACAACCGCGGCAGCCACTTCTACCTGGCCATGTACTGGGCACAGGAGCTGGCGAAGCAGACGGCGGACGCGCGTCTCGCCGAGGCGTTCGCGGGCCTCGCCAAGACGCTGACGGAGCAGGAGCAGACGATCGTCGGCGAACTGGCCGCGGTGCAGGGCTCTCCGGTCGAGCTGGGCGGCTACTACCAGCCCGACCCGGCGAAGGCCGCCGCCGTGATGCGTCCGTCGAAGACGTTCAACCAGGCGATCGACGCGCTGAAGGGCTGAACGGACGGGGCTGGGGGCGGCTCGGCCGCCCCCAGCCCAGGGCCGTGCCGGGCTGCCGCCGGCGCGCGGGACACCGGCCAGAGCGTTTCCAGAGTGCTGCGCGCGGCGGCTCGACGACGAAGGCAGGGGCGGCAGGAGTCGAACCTGCGGCGTCCGCTTTTGGAGAGCGGTGCTCTGGCCTCTGAGCTACACCCCTTCGTCCTCGTCACTCCGACTCTGGCAGGGATGCCTCAGACGTGTCATGTGATGATCCGTGTGTCGGACGGTCCTCCCACGTATGGCCGCGCCCGGCCCGCGCCTGACGGGGCCTCACCTTTTCACGGCGGCCCAAGCGTGCTGGATGACCAGGTCGGCCTTCAGCTCGGACAGCTGCACGGCGACCGCGGAGGGCGCGGTGCCACCGCGTCCGCTGCGCGAGGCGAGCGCGCCCTGCACGTTGAGCACCGAGCGCACGTCAGGCGTCAGATGCGGGGAGATCTTCGCGAACTGCTCGTCCGTCAGCTCGTCCAGGTCGATGCCGAGCGCCTCGCACTCCTTGACGCACTCCCCCGCGACCTCGTGGGCCACCCGGAACGGCACCCCCTGCTTGACCAGCCACTCGGCGATGTCCGTCGCGAGCGAGAATCCGGCAGGCGCGAGCTCCTCCATGCGCGTCCTGTTGATCTTCAGGGTGGCCATCATGCCGGTGAAGGCGGGCAGCAGCACCTCAAGCTGGTCGCAGGAGTCGAAGACGGGCTCCTTGTCCTCCTGGAGGTCGCGGTTGTACGCGAGCGGCAGCGCCTTGAGCGTCGCCATCAGGCCCGTCAGGTTGCCGACCAGGCGGCCCGACTTGCCGCGCGCGAGCTCCGCGATGTCCGGGTTCTTCTTCTGCGGCATGATCGACGAGCCGGTCGAGTAGGCGTCGTCCAGCGTCACGAAGGAGAACTCCTTCGTGTTCCAGATGATGACCTCCTCCGCGATGCGCGAGAGGTTGACGCCGATCATCGCGGTGATGAACGCGAACTCGGCGACGAAGTCGCGCGAGGCGGTGCCGTCGATGGAGTTGCCCGACGACCCGCGCTCGAAGCCGAGGTCCACCGCGACGGCCTCCGGGTCGAGGCCGAGGGAAGAACCGGCGAGCGCGCCCGAGCCGTACGGGGAGACCGCCGTGCGCTTGTCCCACTGGCGCAGCCGCTCCGCGTCCCTGGACAGCGCCTGCACGTGCGCGAGCACGTGGTGCGCGAACAGCACGGGCTGGGCGTGCTGGAGGTGGGTGCGGCCCGGCATCGCGACGGTGGGGTGGGCCTCGGCGAGGCCCACGAGGGCGTCCTGGAGGCCGGCGATCAGGCCGCCGACGATGCGGGCGTGGTCGCGCAGGTACATCCGGAAGAGCGTGGCGACCTGGTCGTTGCGCGACCGGCCGGCGCGCAGCTTGCCGCCGAGGTCGGGGCCGAGCCGCTCCAGCAGGCCGCGTTCGAGCGCGGTGTGCACGTCCTCGTCGGCGACGGTACCGGTGAACGTGCCGTCCGCGACGTCGTCCTCCAGCTGGGCGAGGCCCGCGAGCATCTCCGTCAGCTCGTCAGCGGTGAGCAGGCCCGCCTTGTGCAGCACGCGGGCGTGGGCGCGGGATCCGGCGATGTCGTACGGGGCGAGGCGCCAGTCGAAGTGCACGGACGCGGAGAGCTTCGCCAGGGCGTCGGCCGGTCCGTCGGCGAACCGGCCGCCCCAGAGCCTGACGTCACCGTTGTTGCTGCTCACTGCTGCTCCTGAGGGAGAGGAAGGCGGTCATGGTGGTCGTGGTGCCGCGCACGCGGCGGCGCGCGGGCGGCCGGAACCGGCACCGCCTCCCCGCCCACGAGGGAACGGGGAGGCGGTGGGATGCCGGTACGGCCGCGCCTTGGGCAGTGGTGCCCTGGGGCAGGTTAGCCCTGGAGGTCGCGCTTGGCGGCGATCTTCGAGGAGAGGCCGAAGATCTCGATGAAACCCTGCGCCTTCGACTGGTCGAACGTGTCGCCGGTGTCGTACGTGGCGAGGTTGAAGTCGTACAGCGACGAGTCGGAGCGGCGGCCCGTGACCACGGCGCGGCCGGCGTGCAGCGTCATCCGGATGTCGCCGGTGACGTGCTCGTTCGCCTCGTTGATGAAGCCGTCGAGCGCGCGCTTGAGCGGGGAGAACCACTGGCCGTCGTAGACGAGCTCGCCCCAGCGCTGCTCGACCTGCCGCTTGTAGCGGGCCAGTTCGCGCTCGACGGTCACGCTCTCCAGCTCCTGGTGCGCGGTGATCAGCGCGATCGCGCCGGGTGCCTCGTAGACCTCGCGCGACTTGATGCCCACGAGCCGGTCCTCGACCATGTCGATGCGGCCGATGCCCTGGGCCCCGGCGCGCTCGTTGAGCTGCTGGATGGCCTGGAGGACGGTGACGGGCCTGCCGTCGATGGCGACGGGGACGCCCGCCTTGAAGGAGATGACGACCTCGTCGGCCTCGCGCTGTGTGGCCGGGTTCTGCGTGTAGTCGTAGATGTCCTCGATGGGCGCGTTCCAGATGTCCTCGAGGAAGCCCGTCTCGACGGCGCGCCCGAAGACGTTCTGGTCGATGGAGTACGGGGACTTCTTGGTGGTCGCGATCGGCAGGTTCTTCTGCTCGCAGAACGCGATCGCCTTGTCACGGGTCATCGCGTAGTCGCGCACGGGGGCGATGCACTTGAGGCCGGGCGCGAGGGCGACGATGCCGGCCTCGAAGCGGACCTGGTCGTTGCCCTTGCCGGTGCAGCCGTGGGCGACGGTGCCTGCGCCGTGCTTCTCGGCCGCGGCGACGAGGTGCTTGACGATCGCCGGCCTGGACAGGGCGGACACCAGCGGGTAGCGGTCCATGTAGAGGGCGTTGGCCTTGATGGCCGGCAGGCAGTACCCGTCGGCGAACTCGTCCTTCGCGTCGGCGACCTCGGCCTCGACGGCCCCGCAGGCGAGGGCACGCTTGCGGATGACATCCATGTCCTCGCCGCCCTGGCCGACGTCGACGGCGACGGCGATCACCTCGGCGCCCGTCTCCTCGGCGATCCAACCGATGGCGACGGACGTGTCCAGGCCGCCCGAGTAGGCGAGTACGACGCGCTCGGTCACGACTCTCTCCTTAGGATGCATTCGCTGATGGGTATAACTATGCAAGCCTCCGCATGGTTTGTCAAAACTGGTGGTCACGGGCGCGGCCGCGCGGGGACGGCGCCGAGCGGCGCTGGGTCCTCGGGGAGCCGCCAGGCGCCCCCGCGGTCCTCCTTCGACCATCGCGCGACGAGGTCGGGGACGCGCAGGAACGAGGCCAGCGCCGAGGCGGCGAGGACGGTGCCGATCGCGGCCCGGGTCTCGGGCAGCATCAGGCGCAGGAGGCGCGGATCGACCTGGCCCTGGATCTCGTCGGCGAAGGGGCGCAGCGCCGTGTCGTAGCCGGCCAGCGCCGCCGGCAGGTCGTCCGGGTGCCGGTTGATCTCGCCGGCCAGGACGTGGGCCCCGACCAGGCCGCCCGAGATGCCCATACCGCTGTAGGGGGAGGCGCAGTGCGCGGCGTCGCCGGCCAGCACCACACGCCCCCTGGACCAGGTATCGGTGCGCACCTGGACCACTTCCTGCGAGTAGAAGAAGGGGCTCTCCCCCATGGACTCGATGAAGCGCCCCGCCTGCCACCCGGCGTCACGGAACCTGGCGGCCCAGAACTCCTGCTGGCGCTCCACGGGGGCGCGATGGACGGCCGAGGCCTCCCGTGACTCCTCGCGCAGTACGAAGTACGCCTGGGTTTCGGACGGGCTGTGGCTGCGGCGCATGATCTGGCGGCCGCCCGGGGCCATGTACGTGTCCCGGATGTTGCTGTCGGAGGCGATGCGCGGGACGAACCAGTAGGCCATGTGGATGCCCGTCCGCCAGTACGGGTCGGCCCCCTCGGGGAGTATCGCCCGCCGGATGCGCGATCCTTGCCCGTCGGCGCCGACCAGGAGGTCGAACGCGCCAAAGGACCCGTCCGAGAAATGCGCGACGACCTCGCGCTCGTCCTGCTCGAAGCCGTCCACGCTCTTGCCGAAGACGTACTCGGCGTCGTCCTTCGTCGCGTCGTGCAGGATCCGTACCAGGTCGCCGCGCATGATCTCGTACTCCGACGTGAGCGTCTGCCGGCCGCGCCCCGAGGTGTTGGCCATGATCGTCGCCCTGGCCCTGCCGCGGGCGTCCACGAAGGCGACACCCGCCTCGTCCACGAGCTTCCCGCGCACGGCGCCGAGCAGTCCCATCCGTTCGACGGCCTCGATGCCCTGTCCGCGCAGGTCGACCTGCGCCCCGGTGGCCCGCAGCGCCGGGTGGCGCTCGACGACGGTCACGTGGTGGCCGCCCCGCGCGAGCCAGAAGGCCAGGGCCTGCCCCGCGATCCCGCCGCCTGCGACGAGGACCCGCAGCCGACGCGGCTCCGACTTCCCTGTCATGCTCATCACCCCAAAATCTATCGGTGAAAGATTCCTTTTCAGAGTCATCTATCGGCGATAGATTGTCAACGTGACGAAGATGAATCGCGAGACCGTGATCGCCCAGGCGCTCGACCTGCTCGACGAGGTCGGCCTGGACGCCGTCAGCACGCGGCGGCTGGCGAAGCGGCTCGGCGTCGAGCAGCCGTCGCTCTACTGGTACTTCCGCACCAAGAAGGACCTGCTCGCCGCGATGGCGGCGGCGGCGATGGCGCCTCACGCGACCGCCCCGCTGCCGGCGGCGGGCGACGACTGGCGCGGGTGGTTCCTGGAGAACACGCGCAGTTTCAGGCGCACCCTGCTGATGCGCCGCGACGGCGCGCGCCTCCACGCGGGCACGACCCCCGCGGGCGACCTCGACCGGATCCGCCACAAGATGGACTTCCTGGTCGCCGCCGGCGTACCCGAGCGCGACGCGCAGATGGCGATGCTCGCCGCCGGCCGCTTCACGGTCGGCAGCGTCCTTGAGGAGCAGGCGGACGCCGCGTCGGGCGGCGGCACGGAGCCGCCGCCCGACCTGCCGGCGATCGACCACGAATCGGCGTTCGAGGCGGGCCTCGCCCTCATCCTGGGCGGCCTGAGCGGTCCGAGCGCCGCCTAGGGGTCAGGCGGCGAGCAGCCGCTCGCTCAGCTCCCACAGCCGCAGGGAGTTGCCCGGGTCGAGCGACTGCGAGGTGGCGTCCGAGGGGATGCTGTCCGCCGTCAGCGGCCGCGGCTCGTCGTCCAGCGGCGCCACGTCGCTGTCCTTGAGGTAGACGCCGCCGATGTCCGCGAGCAGCGGGCTGGCGGCGCCGAACACGATGGTCGCCGCGCCCTGCCGCACGGTCTTCTTCCCGACGGCCGGGTCGATGACCGGCCTGCCGTCCTCGTCGATGAGCCCGGCGGCGCGCAGCCCCTCGGTACCGGCCGCCGCGTTGAGCGCGGTGCCCACGACGACGCCCGGGTGGGCCGCGTAGCCGCGGATACCGTCCACGGCCCAGCGGCGGTCGAGTTCTGCCGCGAACAGGACGTTGGCGGCCTTCGACTGGGCGTACGCCAGATGCGGCTCGTAGTCGCCGTTGGCGAAGTGCGGGTCGTCCCAGCGGATGGTGGAGAAGCGGTGGGCGCCTGATGTCACGTTGACCACGCGGGCGCCGTGCGCCGCCCGGAGAGCGGGCAACAGGGCGAGGGTGAGCTGGAAGTGGCCGAGGTGGTTGACCGCGAACTGCATCTCGTAGCCGCGCGCGTCCACCTCGCGGTGTTCCGGTGCCGCGACACCGGCGCAGTTGATCAGGGCGTGCAGGGGACGCCCCGATCCGTTCCACCGCTCGGCGAAGGCGTCGACCGACACGGGGTCGGCGAGGTCGAGCCGGCTGATCCCGACACCTTCGATCCCGGCCACGGCCTCGCGGGCGCGCTCCGGGTCGCGTGAACCGGCGGTCACCCTGGCGCCGCGTGCGGTCAGTGCGCGGGCGACTTCGCGGCCGATGCCCGCGTGCCCGCCGGTGACGATGACGTTCCGGCCGGTCAGGTCCGTGCCGGCGAGCACCTCGTCGGCCGTCGAGGCCGGCGTGAATCCGGATCCTATGGGCTTCTGCTGGTGAGTCATGGGAGTTGTCCCCTTGGGGAAAGGAAGCGGAACCTTGCTCCATTTACTTTACGGAGCAGCGTTCCGATTCCGCAAGTGGAGCAGCGCTCCGGCATGCGGCACGGGCGCACGGGACCCCGCCGAGTGGACGGCTTCGGCCGTACGGCCCCGACGGCGAGCCGCGGGGCGTACGGCGTTCCTACGCTCCGGCCATGCAGACAGCTCTCGTCACGGCATCCGCCCTCGCCGCGCTGCTGACCGGCACAGCGGCCGCCCCGTCCGGCGGCGAGCCGCTGCCGGGCACGCTGGCGGACACCGGCGGCGGCAGCCAGCTGATCACCGTCGAGGCCGCCGGCACCGCCGCCACGACGGCCCGGCTGACATGGTGGGACGAGCGCGGCGGCCAGTGGGTGAAGGCCGGCTCCGCGCCCGCGCGGTTCGGCTCGCACGGCCTGACGGAAGGCACGACGCGCAAGCAGGGGACGTACACGACCCCGACCGGCCTCTACGACCTGCCGTACGCCTTCGGCAACGCGGCGCCACCCGCGGGCACGCGGTACCCGTACCGGCGGGCCACCGCGCGGTCCTGGTGGTGCGAGGACAACGCCTCGCACGCGTACAACCGGTGGACGGAGGGGCTGCCGGCGGACTGCGCGGCGAGCGAGTCGGAGCACCTGGCCGATTACCCCGGCCAGTACGCGCGCGCCATGGTGGTCGGCTTCAACTACGACCACCCGGTGCACGGCAGGGGGGCCGGGATCTTCCTGCACGTCAACGGCAAGGGCTCGACGGCGGGGTGCGTGTCGGTGCCGGCGGCGTCCATGGCGTCGATCCTGACCTGGGCGGATCCGCAACGGCGCCCGCACATCGCGATCGGCACGAGCGGGGGCGCGACCGCGATCACGAAGTACTGACATGCGGAACCCGGCACCTATAGACCTGTCCAGGCATGTCCAGTACTGTTTCAGACATGCCTGGACAGGTTCACAAGCATCATCGCATCGCCCGCGTGCTCGCCGACGAGATCCGCGCCGGCGTGCACAGCACCGGCGAACGGCTGCCCGGGGAGCACGCGCTCACCGAGCGGTTCGGCGTCAGCCGCACCACCCTGCGGCAGGCGCTCCAGGTCCTCGGCGACCAGGGGCTCATCGCCACGCACCCGGGCATCGGCTCCTTCGTCACCTTCGACGGCACGCCGCTGGACAACCGGCTCGGCTGGACGCGCTCCCTCGCGGGCGGCGCGGCGGGCGCGGCGGGTCTTGTCACCGAGGTACTGCGATTCGAGACGGTCGGCGACCCGGCGCTCGCGGCGGAGCTCGGCACGCAGTCGGACGCGTTCGTCGCGCTGGACCGCGTGCGGCGCCTCGCCGACGGCTCCGGCGTCTCGCTCGAACACAGCCGCGTGCCCGCGGTGGGCGCGCTGGCCGACCTGCCGTCGACCGGGCTCACCGAGGGGTCGCTGAACAAGACCCTGCTCGCCGCGGGCCGGATCACCGAGTCGGGCGACGGCCAGGTGTCCGTGCGCGGCCTCGACGACGCCGAGGCCGGCACGCTGCGCCGCTCCCCCGGCGAGCCCTTCCTGCACCTGGCCCAGGTGTACCGGGCCGCGGACGGGTCCGTCGTCGAGCAGGTGACGAGCCTTCTCGACCCGGCCAGATTCCAGCTGCACGTCCACTCGGGACGAGGAGACAACCGGTGACCAACGCCACCACCGACGCCACCACGCTCGACCGCGCCCTGGGCGCCTTCTACGGCCTCGCCATGGGCGACGCACTCGGCATGCCCACGCAGATCATGTCGCGCCGCGACGTCGTACGCGCCTACGGCACGCTCACCGGCTTCGCGCCTGCCGGCCCCGGCAACCCGGTGAGCGCCGGGATGCCCGCGGGCTCGGTCACCGACGACACCGACCAGGCCGTGATCGTCGCTCGGCTCCTCGCGGAGGGCGCCGGGCACATCGACCCGCTGCGCCTCGCGCACGAGCTGCTCGACTGGGAGAAGGAGATGAAGGCGAAGGGCTCCTTCGACCTGCTCGGCCCCTCCACCAAGGCAGCGCTCGACGCGGTGGCGCGCGGCGTACCCGTGGAGGAGGCCGGACGGTACGGCACGACCAACGGGGCGGCCATGCGGGTCACGCCGGTCGGCATCGCCTTCGCGGCCGAGCCGCCCGGCGCGTTCCTCGACCGGGTCGCGGAGTCCTGCCAGGTGACGCACGACACCACGATCGGCATCGCGGGAGCGGCCGCGGTCGCGGCGGCCGTCAGCACGGGCGTCGGCGGTGGCACCCTGGAGGACGCCGTGACCGCCGCGGTCGGGGCGGCCAGGGCGGGCGCGGAGCGCGGCCACTGGATCGCCGGCGCGGACATCGCGTCGCGCATCGAGTGGGCGTCCGGGCTTGTCGACGGCGTGCCCGAGGAGCAGGCGCTCGACCTGGTGTGCTCGCTCGTCGGTACGAGCGTGGCAAGCCAGGAGTCGGTGCCGGCCGCGTTCGCGGTCCTCGCGATCGCGGACGGCGACCCGTGGCGCAGCTGCCTGCTCGCGGCGAACCTCGGCGGCGACAGCGACACGATCGGCGCGATCGCCGGCGCGGTGGCCGGGTCGGTGGCCGGGCTGCGCGCGCTGCCCGGCGAGGCCGTGGACACCCTGCGGACCGTCAACGAACTCGAGCTCGAGCCCCTCGTGGAGCGCCTGCTCGCGCTGCGCTGAACCGCGCACCCACCCACACCGCCCGGGCGCGCCCACGCTCCCGGCGCGGCACCCGTCCCTCCGTAAGAGGCAAGGAGGTTCCGCCATGACCGCTTCGACGACGAACGATCAGGTCGGTACCGGCACGGCAGAAGAGATCGCGGGCGACCGGGTCGGCGCCATCGAGACGCGCGGCATCGAACCCGTGCCCGACGAGGAGCGGCACGGCCACGCGAGCCAGATGTTCTGGACGTGGTTCGCGGCCAACATCTCGATCCTCGGGCTGCCGCTCGGCGCGACGCTCGTCGCATTCCGCGGACTGAACATCTGGCAGGCGATACTCGTCGCCGTGATCGGCTCGGTCGGGTCGTTCGCGCTGGTGGGCGTCCTCAGCCTGGCGGGCAAGAAGGGCGGCGCGCCCGCGCTGACCCTCTCGCGCGCGGTGTTCGGCCAGCGGGGCAATGCGGGGCCGACGCTGATCAGCTGGCTGAGCCGGGTGGGCTGGGAGACGATCTCGACCACGACCGCGGCGTACGCGCTGCTCGCGCTCTTCCAGTGGATCTTCGGCTGGCATCAGAACACCGTGCTGACGGTCATCAGCCTGCTGGTCTTCATCGGCTGCACGCTGCTGATCAGCGGCCTCGGCCACGCGACGATCATGTGGATCAACAAATGGGCCACGGTCGTCTTCGGCGTGCTGAACCTGATCGTGATGGGCTTCCTCGTCGCGACCGTCGACTGGGACAAGGTGCTCGGCGTGCACGCGGGCCCCGTCAGCAGCGTCGTCGCCGGCGTCGGCTTCATCGCGGCCGGCACCGGCATCGGCTGGGCGAACGCGGGCGCGGACTACGCCCGCTACCTGCCGCGCTCCATTCCGGGCGGCAGGCTGGTGACGGCGTCCGCGTTCGGCGCCGGCATCCCGCTCGTCCTGCTGATCTCGCTGGGTTCGCTGCTGTCCGCGGGCGACTCCACGCTGGCGAGCGCGTCCGACCCGGTGGCCGCGATCAACGGCATGCTGCCGTCGTGGATGGCCGTGCCGTACCTGATCGCCGCGTTCGGCGGGCTGCTGATGTCGAACCACCTCTCGACGTACTCGGCCGGGCTGACGATGCTCACGCTGGGGCTGCGGGTGCGCAGGCACTGGGCGGTGACCGTGGACGTGGTGCTGATGTTCCTCGGCGGCATCTACTTCATGCTGATCGCCAAGGACTTCTACGGCCCGTTCTCGACGTTCCTCACGCTGCTCGCCGTGCCGATCTCGGCGTGGGTCGGCGTGATCCTCGTCGACTCGGCGCGCGGCCGCGGCTACGACTCGAAGGCGCTGATGGACACGTCCCGCACGAGCCGGTACTGGTACCACGGCGGCTTCCACCTGCCCGCGGTGGCCGCCTGGGCGGCCGCCATCGTGATGGGGCTGCTGTTCACCGAGGCGTCGACGAGCGCGGACGACGTGTGGTTCGCGGGCCCCTGGGCGCACACGTGGCTCGGTGACAACGGGCTCGGCTGGGCGATCTCCATGGCCGTGGGCGCGCTGGTGTACGCCGTGTTCGGCCGGCGTCCCTCACTCGCGCCGCCGGACGCGCCGGACGCGTCCGCTCGCGAGGCCGCCGGGTCCGGGCGGTGAGCGGGCGGCTGTTCCTCGCGGGGAACGTCATCGCGGACCTGGTGATCGAGGTGCCCGCGCTGCCCGAGCGCGGCGGCGACGTCATCGGCACGCGTACGGAGGTGACGGCGGGCGGCGGCTTCAACACGCTCGTCGCGGCGGGGCGGCTCGGCGCGCCCACAGTGTTTGCCGGGCTGCACGGCACGGGTCCCCACGGCGACCTGGTGCGTGCGGCGCTCGCCTCGGAGGGCGTGCGGGTGCTGCTGCCGCCCCGCACGGACGGCGACACCGGCTTCACGGTGGCGCTGGTGGACGCGGGCGGCGAGCGGACGTTCGTCACGAGCTTCGGCGTCGACGCCGAGATGACCGCGGCCGACATGGCGGCCGTCTCGGCGCAGGTGGAGGCCGGGGACCTGGTGCAGGTGTCCGGGTACGGCCTCGTGATGCCGGTGAACGGACCGCTGCTCTCGTCGTTCGCGGCGGGCCTGCCCGCGGACGTCACGGTGTGCCTGGATCCGGCGCCGCTGGTCGCCGACATCCCGGCCGAAGTCCTCGGTCCTGTGCTCGCGCGCACGGACTGGCTGAGCGCGAACGGGCGCGAGGCGCGGCTGATGTCGGGCCTCGACGCCCCGGGGGCGGCGGCAGCCGCCCTGCGCGAGCGGCTGGCGCCGGGCGCCGGGGTCCTCGTACGCGCGGACAAGGACGGCTGCTGGCTGGCCCCGCCGGACGGCTCGTCCCCCGTGCATGTGCCGGGGTTCCCCGTTCAGGCCGTGGACAGCAACGGCGCGGGCGACGCCCATGTGGGGGCGTTCCTCGCGCTGCTCGGCGAGGGCGCGGCCCCGGCGGACGCGGCGCGCGCGGCCAACGCGGCGGCGGCGTACGCGGTCGCCCGCCGCGGCCCGGCGACGGCCCCGACGCGCACGGAACTGACCGCGTTCGCACGGTCGGCGGGCGCGGACGACGTGGCGGCGCTCCTGGGCGGGTAACGCCCGCCCGTCCGCCTCCGCGCGGCCGGCGAAGTTCCCCGCCACCCGGCGGCGCGGCGTACCCGACACCCGCGCCCCGGCGGCTGCACGGCCCGGTTGGCGCGGGGCGCCGATGGCCGGGTCGCCCAACCTGGCAGGTCCCGCCCCCTCGCGGCCCCGGGCCACTCGGCCTGGCACACCCTGTCGCCTGACGCCTGCCCCGGAACGGATACGGGAGCGGCGCGCGGAAGGCGCCCGCCGGATCCGTCCGCCGGTCGGGCCCCGGCCGAGCGCCGCAGCGCCCCGCCGCCTGACGGACACTGTCGCGTCGGGGCGAGACGTCACTCCGGCGCGCCGGGGTCTGAACCCCGCAGTAGCAGGTCAAGGGCTGTCGGTCCGGAATGGGAGCTTTGCGCAAGCGTTCGAGGAACGGTCACCGCAGCCGTTCTCCGAACGACTCCCATTCGCGCGCCAGGCCCCGCACGGATGGGTAGGGTTCCGGGTGTGACCGTGGCAGGCGGGGAACGGGTGGGCGGACGCTACCGCCTGGTCGAGGTGATCGGCCAGGGCGGTATGGGCCGGGTCTGGCGGGCCGAGGACGAGGTGCTGGGCCGCCGGGTCGCCGTCAAGCAAGTCCTGCTGGCCCCGGACCTGCCGGCCGAGGACCGAGCCCGCCTCATCCGCCGCAACCGGACCGAGGCAGAGGCCGCAGCCCGGCTGCACCACCCCGGCATCGTCACCGTCCACGACGTCATCGACCACGCCGGCACCCCGTGGATCGTCATGGAACACCTCTCCGGGCCGTCCCTGGCCACCCTCATCGCCCGACGGGGCCGACTGCAGTGGCCACGGGCCGCCGCCCTGGGGGCGCAGGTCGCCGAAGCACTCGCGCACGCGCACGCCCGCGGCGTCGTGCACCGCGACCTCAAACCGGACAACATCCTGATGGAAGGCGACCGCGCGGTCCTCACCGACTTCGGCATCGCCCGAATCCTGGACTCGGACTCCACCCTGACCTCTCCGGGCACCGTGCTCGGCACCCCGCAGTACATGCCGCCCGAGCAGCTCAACGGCCAAAAGGTCGCAGCCTCCGGGGACCTGTGGGCGCTGGGTGCCACTCTGTATGCCGCCGTGGAGGGCCGGCCCCCCTACACCGGGGACGGCCTGAGGGCCCTGATCACCGCCATCCTCACCCGCCCCCTGCCGGCGCCCGCCCACGCCGGTCCCCTGGCCGGCCTCCTCGCCGAACTGTTGACCCGCGACGCCGGCCAGCGCCCCACGGCCGAGACCACCGCCCGGCGCCTGCACGCACTCGGCCCCGCCCCCCAGCCAGTACCCGCCCCGCACACGCCCACCGTCCCAGACCGACCCGGTACCCCTGCCCCGCCCGAGGGCGAACCCACCCGGACAGCCGGCGACCGCATGACGATCGCGAAGCCACCGCCAACGCAATCCAGGACAGGCACGCCGTCCTCAGGCCGCCGCCAAGACTCGCGCCACCCCACCCCGGGACCGGGAGGGTCGGCTCAACAGCCGCCAGGGCGAAGGCTGGTGACGCGCCGTACCGTCCTCCGTCGCGTATTCATCACTGCGGCCGCGCTGGCCGGCGGACTGGCGGCGCTGATGGCGCACCCCGGCTCTCCACCAAGTCCCGGCCCTCCATCAAGCTCCGGCTCTCCGGCAAGCCCCGGCTCTCCATCAAGCCCCGTAGTCCTTACCGCTCCCCTCACCGGACCCGGCGCCGGCTCAGTCGGCTCAGTGGCCTTCAGCCCCAACGGCAACACCCTGGCCGCCAGCCACGGGCTTGGCGGCGTGCAGCTGTGGAACGTGGCCACCGGAAAGACCACCCACACCCTCACCGCCCCCGACGACTTCATAGTCAAGTCGGTGGCTTTCAGCCCCGACGGCAGGACACTGGCCGCAGGCACCCAGTCCTTCGCCGCGCAGCTGTGGAACCTGGCCACCGGAAGGAGCACCCACACCCTCACCGCTCCCGACAGCACCGTCACGGTCGGTTCGGTGGCCTTCAGCCCCAACGGCAAGACCCTGGCCACAGGCAACGTCGGCACCGTGCAGCTGTGGAACCTGGCCACCGGAAAGACCACCCACACCCTCACCGGACCCGGCCCCGACAACTGTGGCGTCGTCGGTTCAGTGGCCTTCAGCCCCAACGGCAAGACCCTGGCCGCCGACGACGGCGACGGCACCGTGAAGCTGTGGAACCTGACCACCAGCAAGACCCACACCTTCATCGGCCCCGGCCCCGACCGTTGCGGTGTGTCCGGTTCGGTGGCCTTCAGCCCCGACGGCAAGACACTGGCCGCCACCAACTACAACGGCACCGTGAAACTGTGGAACCTTTCCACCGGAAAGACCACCCACACCCTCACCGCCCACCCCGTCGACACCGTCAACCCCTTCACGGTCCTCTCGGTGGCTTTCAGCGCCGACGGCAAGACCCTGGCCGCCGGCTACGACGACGGCACCGTGAAACTGTGGAACCTGACCACCGGCAAGACCACCGCCACCCTCACCGCCCCCGACGACTTCATAGTCAAGTCGGTGGCTGTCAGCCCCGACGGCAAGACACTGGCCGCCGGCTACGACGACGGCACCGTGAAGCTGTGGAACCTGCACGCACACTGACCTCGAGGATGGTGCCGGCCGGGCGCGCCGTGTTCGGCGGAGTGGCTGTTCTGCCCATGGCCGGGCGAAGACGGCCTCGCCGTTCATCCCGGGCCGGCCCTACTCCTTCGTGGCCATGCTGGAGCCGGGCGCCACGTCATGGACTGCGATCCTGGACGCGGTCCGGCTCGGCCCGACGGACGACGCGACCGCGGTCACCGCCGGCCAGTGGCAGGCCGGGGACCCGGGCATCGTGACCGTCAGCGATGCCGGCTACGACGTCACCCGCCTGGCCTGGGTCCTGCGCGGTCGGCCGCCGAAGCACGGTCCGGAATTCCGCTTCACCAAGCCGGAGACCTGGCCCGAGGCCGCAACCCGGGCATGGGACGGGACCGAGTCCCCCCGGCTCGACCACGACGATGGACTTCCCCTGGTCGAAGGCACGTTGACGCGCCTGAAGGTCGAACACCAGTCGAAGGAACGAGATGCTCCGCCACCGTGGTTACGGTCCTCCAAGACCGGCGTCGCTCCGGACGACGTGGCCCGCTTCCGGCAGGCACTCGGCTCCGGCTCGCCCGGCTCCTCGGCCCGGCCCGTGTGCCCAAACCCACAGGCACCGGGCCCGGACAGCCACCCGGCGGCAGGAACGAACACCCGGCACACCGCTACGACGTCGGCAAGACCGTCAAACGCCCCAAGACCCTCAAGAAGAACAAGATCAGCGTTCGCGGCCCGTCTGGGCCAGTTTGAGCAGGTGGTCGGCGAGGGCCTGGCCGCCGGTCGGGTCGCGGCTGATCAGCATCAGCGTGTCGTCGCCCGCGATGGTCCCCAGCACGTCGCCGAGCTCCGCCTGGTCGATGGCCGAGGCGAGGAACTGCGCGGCGCCAGGGGGCGTGCGCAGCACCACGAGGTTCGCGGACGCCTCCGCCGAGATGAGCAGTTCGCCGGCCAGGCGGCGCATCCGCTCCTCCTTCACCGACTCCCCCAGCGGCGCGTGCGGCGTGCGGAAGCCGCCCTCGCTGGGCACCGCGTAGATGAGCTCGCCGCCGGCGTTGCGGATCTTCACCGCGCCCAGCTCGTCCAGGTCGCGGGAGAGCGTCGCCTGGGTGACCGTCAGGCCGTCCTCGGCGAGCAGCCGCGCCAGCTGGCTCTGCGAGCGCACCGGCTGCCTGCCCAGGATGTCCACGATCCGGCGGTGCCGGGCCATTCTCGTCTGGGGCAGGGAGGGACCGGCCTGCTGCTGCGGCTCGCTCATCGTCGTCGTCTCATCTCAGTTCGTCGGCTCCTGCTGCTCCGTCGCCGCGTCGAGCACGCCGGGCAGCGCCCGCACGAAACCGTCGATCTCGGCGTCGCCCACGACGAGTGGCGGCATCAGCCGCACGACGTCGGGCGCGGGCACGTTCACGAGGAACCCGGCGTCCTGAGCGGCCCGCTGCACCCGTGGTGCGAGAGGCTCGGTGAGCACGATACCGAGCAACAGGCCGGCGCCGCGGACATGGGAGACCAGCGGGTGGCCGAGCCCCTCGACGCCGCCCCGCAGCCGCTCTCCGAGGCGGCCGACCCGCTCCAGCGCCCCACCGCCGGCGAGCGTGTCGAGGACGGCGAGCCCGGCGGCGCACGCGACGGGGTTGCCGCCGAACGTCGTGCCGTGCTGCCCCGGCTTCAGCAGATCGGCCGCCGGGCCGAACGCGACGGCCGCGCCGATCGGCAGCCCGCCGCCGAGGCCCTTGGCGAGGGTGACAACGTCGGGGTCCACGCCCTCGTGCGCCTGGTACGCGAACCAGTGGCCCGTGCGCCCGACCCCGGTCTGCACCTCGTCGAGCACCAGCAGCGTGCCCGTGGCGCGGGTGATCTCGCGGGCCGCGCGCAGGTAGCCCTCCGGCGGGACGACGACGCCCAGTTCGCCCTGGATGGGTTCGATGATCACGAGCGCGGTGTCCTCGGTGACGGCGGCGCGCAGCGCGTCCGCGTCGCCGAACGGCACGTGCGTGACGTCGCCGGGCAGCGGCGCGAACGGCGCGCGCTTGCCCTCCTGGCCGGTCAGCGCTAGCGCGCCCATGGTGCGGCCGTGGAAGCCGCCGGTGGTGGCCACCATGTGCGTGCGGCCAGTGAGGCGGCCGATCTTGAACGCGGCCTCGTTCGCCTCGGCGCCCGAATTGCAGAAGTAGACGCGGCCCGGCCGGCCGAAGAGCTCGACGAGGCGTTCCGCGAGCGCGACCGGAGGCTCGGCGATGAACAGGTTGGACACGTGCCCGAGGGAGCCGATCTGCCGGGTCACGGCCTCGACGACGGCGGGGTGCGCGTGGCCGAGCGCGTTGACGGCGATGCCGCCGACGAAGTCCGTGTACGCGGTGCCGTCCGCGTCCCAGACGGTGGCGCCCTCGCCGCGCACGAGCGAGAGCGCGGGGGTGCCGTAGTTGTCCGCCATGACGCCGCGCCAGCGCTCGGCGAGGCGGGCGCCGCCGTTGGCCGCCTCGCCGAGCGTGGCGGTTGTGCGGTCGGCGGTGGTGTCGGCGCTCACTGCGCGTCCCTTCCTGTCGCTGCGGGCATGTCGTCCGGCACGACCATCGTGCCGATGCCCTCGTCGGTGAAGATCTCCAGCAGGATCGAGTGCGGCACGCGGCCGTCGATCACGCGGGCCGTCGAGACGCCGCCGCGCACGGCGTCGAGGCAGCCCCGCATCTTCGGGACCATGCCGCTGGACAGCTCGGGCAGGAGCTTGTCCAGCTCGGTCGCCGTGAGGCGGCTGATGACGTCGTCGCTGTTCGGCCAGTCCTCGTAGAGGCCCTCGACGTCCGTGAGCACGACCAGCATCTCGGCGCCGAGGGCGACGGCGAGCGCGGCGGCCGCGGTGTCCGCGTTGACGTTGTAGACGTGGTGGTCGTCGGCGCTGCGCGCGATGGACGAGACGACGGGGATGCGCTCGTCGTCCAGCAGGGTCGTGATCAGGCCGGTGTCGATGCCGCTGATCTCGCCCACCCGCCCGATGTCGACCCGCTCGCCCTCGATGCGGGGCCGGTGCTTGGTCGCCGTCATGGTGTGGCCGTCCTCGCCGGTGAGGCCGACGGCGTGCGGGCCGTGCGCGTTGAGCAGACCGACCAGTTCGCGCTGGACCTGGCCGGCGAGCACCATGCGCACGACGTCCATGGCCTCGGGCGTGGTGACGCGCAGGCCGGCCCTGAACTCGCTGACGAGGCCGTGCCGGTCGAGCGCGGCGCTGATCTGGGGGCCGCCGCCGTGCACGACGACCGGCTTGAGGCCGGACTGCCTGAGGAAGACGACGTCCTGCGCGAAGGCCGCCTTCAGGTCGTCGTCGACCATGGCGTTGCCGCCGAATTTGACGACGACGACCTTGTTGTTGTGCCGGACGAGCCAGGGCAGCGCCTCGACCAGGGTCTGCGCCTTCGGCAGCGCGGTGTGCCTGCGCGCGTTCATGAGCTGTACGCGCTGTTCTCGTGGACGTAGTCGGCCGTCAGGTCGTTGGCCCAGATGACGGCGGACGCGTCGCCCGCGGCGAGGTCGGCGGTGACGCGCACCTCGCGGAAGCGCATGTCGACCTGGTCGCGGTCCTCACCGATCGAGCCGTATCTGCAGACCCAGACGCCGTTGATGGCGACGCCGAGGCGGTCGGGTTCGAACACCGCGCCGGTCGTGCCGATCGCGGACAGCACGCGGCCCCAGTTGGGGTCCTCGCCGTGGATCGCGCACTTGAGCAGGTTGTTGCGTGCGATGGAGCGGCCCACCTCGACGGCGTCGTCCTCGTCCGCCGCGCCGACGACCTCGATGCGGATGTCCTTGGACGCGCCCTCCGCGTCCCCGATGAGCTGGCGTGCGAGGTCGGCGCAGACCTCGCGCACGGACTCGGCGAACGGCTCGTACTCGGGTGTCGTGCCACTGGCGCCGGAGGCCAGCAGCAGGACGGTGTCGTTGGTGGACATGCATCCGTCGGAGTCGACACGGTCGAACGTGGTGCGGGTGGCGGCGCGCAGCGCGGTGTCCAGCACGTCGGCGGGGACGTCGGCGTCGGTGGTGAGCACGACGAGCATGGTGGCGAGGCCCGGCGCGAGCATGCCCGCGCCCTTGGCCATGCCGCCGACCGTCCAGGCACCGCCGGGCCCGGTGGCGACGGCCGTCTTGTGCACGGTGTCGGTGGTCTTGATCGCGATCGCGGCCTTCTCGCCGCCGTGCTCGGACAGGGCGGCCGCGGCGGTCGCGATGCCGGGGAGCAGCTTGTCCATGGGCAGGAACTCGCCGATGAGGCCTGTGGAGGCGACGGCGATCTGGCCGGCGCCGACGTCGTCGCCGCGCGCGGAGAGGATCTCGGCGGCCCTTTCGGCCGTGGCGTGGGTGTCCTGGAAGCCGCGGGGGCCCGTGCAGGCGTTGGCGCCGCCTGAGTTGAGGACGACGGCCGCGATCTCGCCGCCGCGCACGGCCTGTTCGGACCAGAGCACGGGCGCGGCCTTGACGCGGTTGGAGGTGAAGACCCCGGCCGCGGCGCGGCGCGGCCCCTGGTTGTGGACGAGTGCCAGATCGGGAGCGCTGCTCTGCTTGATCCCCGCGGCGATGCCCGCAGCGGCGAATCCCTTCGGTGCGGTGACGCTCAAGGCGCGACTCCGATCGTGGTCAGTCCGGTGTCCTCGGGGAGTCCGAGGGCGATGTTCATGCTCTGCACGGCGCCGCCCGCGGTGCCCTTGGCGAGGTTGTCGATGGCGCTGGTGGCGATGACGCGGTCCGCGTGGGGGTCGTGGGCGACCTGGACCTGTACGGCGTTGGAGCCGTACACGGACGCGGTGGCGGGCCACTGGCCCTCGGGCAGCAGGTGCACGAACGGCTCGTCCGCGTACGCCTTCTCGTACGCCTGGCGGACGGTCTCGGCGGTCGTGCCTGGACGCGCCTTCGCCGAGCAGGTGGCGAGGATGCCGCGCGGCATGGGGGCGAGGGTCGGGGTGAAGGAGACGGTGACGTGCTCGCCCGCGACGCCGCTGAGGTTCTGCGTGATCTCCGGCGTGTGCCGGTGGCCGCCGCCGACGCCGTAGGGGGACATCGACCCCATGACCTCGCTGCCGAGCAGGTGCGGCTTGGCGGACTTGCCCGCGCCCGACGTGCCGGACGCGGCGGTGATCACGGCCTCGGGCTCGGCGAGTCCGGCCGCGTACGCCGGGAACAGCGCGAGCGTGACGGCCGTGGGGTAGCAGCCGGGCACAGCGACGCGCTTGGACCCCTCCAGCGCGGCGCGGGCACCCGGCAGTTCCGGCAGCCCGTAGGGCCAGGTCCCGGCGTGCGGGGAACCGTAGAAGCGCTCCCAGTCGGCGGCGTCGCGCAGCCGGAAGTCGGCGCCCATGTCGACGACGAGCGTGGCGGCGCCGAGCTGCTCGGCGACGGCGGCCGACTGCCCGTGCGGCAGCGCGAGGAAGACGACGTCGTGCCCGGCGAGCATCTCGGCGGTCGTCCCGCCGAGTACGCGGTCGGCGAGGGGCAGCAGGTGCGGCTGCAGCGCACCGAGCCGCTGCCCGGCGTTGCTGTTGCCGGTGACGGCCCCGATCTCCACCTCCGGATGCCCGAGCAGGACGCGCAGGACCTCACCCCCGGCGTACCCGCTCGCGCCGGCCACTGCCACACGTACAGACATCGGACATCCCTTCCCTCAAGGGCATGACTATACGTATCCATGCAGTTTTATGCAACGAGTCGCGGCGGGTGGGTGCAGCGCACCCACGCCCCGGCGACCGTCCGCGAATAGCGTGGTCGGCATGGAAAGTGAGAACGAACTCGGTGACTACCTGCGCGCCCGTCGTGCGGCGGTGGCACCGGCGGACGTCGGCCTGCCCGACGACGGGCCCCGGCGGGTGCCGGGGCTGCGGCGTGATGAGGTGGCGCTGCTGGCCGGGATGAGCACCGACTACTACATCCGGCTGGAGCAGGGCCGCGAGCGGCACCCCTCCGAGCAGGTGCTGCGGGCGATCGCCGGGGCACTGCGGCTGGACGACGCGGCGAGCGCCCACCTCTTCCGGTTGGGCCTGTCCGTCGTCGGGACGCCGGCTGCCCCGGCGACCGTCGCCCCCGAGTTGCTGCGGCTGATGGACGGCATGCGTGATGCGCCTGCCTTCGTGGTCGGCGCGGCGCAGGACGTGCTGGCCGCCAACGCGATGGCGCGCGAGCTGTACCGCGGTTTCGCCCGGTATGACAACCTGCTGCGGATGATCTTCCTCGATCCCTTCGCGCGTGAGTTCTACGCCGACTGGGACCACGCGGCGAGGACCGCGGTGGGCAACCTGCGGGCGTCCTCCTCGCAGTTCCCGCAGGACGGGCGCATCGAGCGGATCGTCGGCGAACTGAGCGTGCGCAGCCCCGCCTTCACGGGCCTGTGGGCACGCTACGAGGTGCGTCCCCGTACGCACGAGGACAAGCACTTCCGGCACCCGCGGGTGGGGGAGATACGCCTGCACTTCGAGGCGCTCGCCGTCACCAGCGCCCCCGGACAGCACCTGTCCGTTTACAGCGCGGAACCCGGCAGTGCCGGCGCCGACGCACTGATCCTGCTCGGTCGGCTGTCCGAGCGGGAAGCGACCCTGGCGGACCAGGCCGATCCCGCGGCAGAAGAACTCCGATCATGACCGCGCCACTGGCCGAGGCCGTCGGCGCCTCCGGGACAGCCGGCGGGAAAGCCGCCCGTCCCGGTTTTGGCGCCATGCGCCCGACCCGTGGGCGCCGGGTCGGGCGCCCCGAGTACCTGGGGTCCCGTTGGAGGACCAGGTCTGCGAGCCGAAAAGACTCCAGGACGAGCGCAAGATCATCATGATCGGACCGTCCCGGGCCACCGTCGGCCGGATCGAGCGGATCCGCGCAATCGTGGAGATCGCCACCGGCCGGGCGCCCGGCCGTGCCGACATCCTGGAGCACTACACCCGCCACGGCATCGGCTTCAGGCCGCTGAGCACCGGTCGCCGCCGGTGAGCCGGTCGGCCGGATCGCGACCACCCGGCACGCCGGCCCGTCGCAGGTGGCGCGCCTGGCTGGGCGGCCCGCTCCCTTTCCGTCTCCCGCCCCCTGTTCCCGCTCCTGCTCCCGCTCCTCACGACTGCTCCCACCGAAGAAAGAAGCTTGCCATGCTGCTGCCCTCCGACGAGATGGGCCGGGGCCGCCCCGTGGTCCTGTTGCACGCGCGTCCCACCGACCGCACCATGTGGGGCGCCCACCTTCCGCTGCTCGCCGATGCGGGCGTGCGGGCCATCGCGCTGGACCTGCCCGGCCACGGCGACGCGGGCCTGCCCGAAGACCGTGAAGTGGCCCCCTGGACCGATGTACTCGACACGCTCGCCCACCTCGGGGCAGACCGCTTCGTCCTGGCCGGGAACTCCCTTGGCGCCCTGGTGGCGCTCCAGGCCGCCGTCACGGCGCCCGAGCGGGTCGAGGGCCTGTTGCTCGTCGGGTACCGGCCCCACGACCAGCCGGCCTCCCCTCGTCTGGAAGCCGCCTGGGACGCAGAAAGGACGGCTCTCGCCGCCGGAGACCTGGACGCGGCGGTGACAGCCGGCGTCGGGGCGTGGACCTCGGCCGGCGCGACCGACGAAGTACGCGCTCACACGGCCCGTATGCTCCGCGGCCAACTCACCCGGCAGTTGGCCCACGGCGAGCCGCCGCTGGCGGCGGACCCGCTCGGCGAGGGAGCGGCGGCGCTGCGCACACTGACCGCTCCCGCCCTGGTCGGCGTCGGCGAACACGACATGCCCGACTTCTTCGAGGGTGGCGAGGGACTGGCCCGCGACCTCGACGCGGGCGAGCCCGTGGTCATCCCCGCCGCAGGGCACCTCGCGCCGTTGGAACAGCCCGCCGCGTTCTGCACCCTGCTCCTGGAGCTCATCCGCCGCCTCCCGGCGCGGTAACGCTGCGCGTTGCACCCGGCCGCCGGCTCAAGCGCTCCGTCACAGCGGAGGTGCACGGGAGCGACGGGCGCCCGCTTTGACGGCTGTCGTAGCGTTGAGCGAGTCCGTTGCAGCGCTTCCAAGGAGTCACCGTGGCCCGCCCCCGCACCGCCCCACGAACGGTGGACCATCCCGACCTGGCGGACGTTTCCCTGCAGCAGATCCTGGAGGCGCTGGTGGAGCCCGTACGCCGCACGCTGGTGGCGCAGCTGGCCGGCGCCGACGAGGACATGAGTTGCGGGACGTTCGAGACGCCGGTGTCGCCGTCGACGCTGACGCACCACTTCAACGTGTTGCGCGAGGCCGGCGTGATCCGCCAGTACTACGTGGGGACGACGAAGTTGAACGCACTGCGCGCCGCGGACATGGAGGAGCGCTTCCCCGGCCTCTTGCGGGCCGTCATGACGGCTTCCGCCGCGGAGGCGACTCGAACCTGACGCGGCCGAGCGGCCACCAAGGTACACACTTCGACGGATGTCAAAATTTGACGACCATCGAACTTTGGGGCAGGCTGCACGACGAGACCGGCCAACGCCGGTTGATTCCGTATCAGCCCTCCGTCAAGGAGTTGCGTATGAATCGCGCCGTCCGTTTCCATCAGACCGGTGGACCCGAAGTCCTGCGTCTGGAAGAGGTCCCCGTTCCCGAGCCGGGCGCTGGTGAGGTGCTGATCCGCACCCGGGCGCTCGGTCTCAATCGGGCGGAATCGATGTTCCGTCTGGGTCAGTACGGCATCGACCCTGTCTTCCCCTCCGGGATCGGCTACGAGGCCGCCGGAGTGGTCGAGGCCCTCGGAGAGGGCGTGCACGGGCTGAGCGTGGGTGACGCGGTCAGCGTGGTGCCCTCCTTCTCCATGACCGACTACCCGGTGCACGGTGAGGCGGTCCTCGTCCCCGCCCGCGCGGTCGTCGCCCACCCCGAGCGGCTCTCCTTCGAGGAGGCGGCCTCGGTGTGGATGCAGTTCGTCACCGCCTACGGCGGCCTGGTGGGTGTCGCCGGCGTCCGACCCGGCGACACCGTCCTGATCTCCGCCGCCTCCAGCAGCGTCGGCCTCGCGGCCATCCAGATCGCGCACAGGACCGGCGCCCGCGCCGTCGCCCTGACCCGCACCAGCGCCAAGCGCCGGCAGCTCCTGGACGCCGGTGCCGACGCGGTCATCGCCACAGCGGAGGAGGACGTCCCGGCCCGCGTGCGGGAGCTGACCGGCGGCGAGGGCGCCCGTGTCGTCTT
This sequence comes from Streptomyces sp. NRRL F-5126, assembly GCF_000721265.1. Classification (GTDB taxonomy): domain Bacteria; phylum Actinomycetota; class Actinomycetes; order Streptomycetales; family Streptomycetaceae; genus Streptomyces. Next base: position 197,342 of record NZ_JOFZ01000010.1, read on the forward strand.
CGACCCCGTCGGCGGAACGGCCCTCGCCGACCTGGTCTCCGCCGCCGCGCAGGGCGCCGTCATCGTTGTCTACGGTGTCCTGGACCGCACGCCCACACCGCTGAACGTCGGTGAGCTCCTCTTCAAGCACCTCACCATCCGCGGACTCCGGCTCTTCGAGATCACCGCCGACGACCAGCGCCGCGCAGAAGCGGTTGCCTTCGTCGCGGACGGCCTCGCCAAGGGCGAGCTGACCCCCACGGTCGACAAGACCTTCCCGCTGGAGGACATCGCCGAGGCCCACCGCTACCTGGAGGCCGGCGGCCAGGTCGGCAAAATCGTCGTCACCGTCGGCCACAACGCCGGGTCCTGAGCAGGCACCCGGCGCCCCGCGCCTCCACCGGAAAGTCCGGCGCAGCACTCCTCACCGGATGAGCGGACTTCGAGGCTCAGCCCCCCAACGGGTCACGCCGCGGCCTGAGTTCGTGGCACGCATCAGGGTGCGAAGAGCGGCTCGTAGGGGGTGCCGTCCGGCGTGGAGACCAGAACGAAGTCTTCTCCCGACCGGGAAGCCACCTCTCGCAAGCGGGCCAGGACCTCTTCCCGGCCCGGAAGGCTGAGGCCAAGGGCTACGGCGGCGCGCTCTCTCCGGGCCACCAGATCCGGCATGTCCTCCAGATACTCGGCCTCGAGCTCGCGACTCTCCTCGTCCCTGAATGCCTGGCAGTCGCGCCACCACGGAACGACCAGCAGCAGCCGCACCAACTCGGACAGGCCGATGGCGACCAGAGCCGCACCTCCTTCGGAGTCGGCGTAGAGGATGGGACGTTCCTCGCCGCCTTCACCGCAGAAGAAGTACGTGCCGCCTGCACCGTCACCGGCGAGCCCTTCGAGTGGGGCGCCCGAGGCGAGGTGCACCTCTTCAACGTGGTCGCCTCGGTCCAGGTCGAAGTCGCCCGGCCAAGCAAGAAATCGGGCAGCGTCTTCCTGCTGACGGACGGCAGCGATCAACGATTCCATGAGCCGCAGCCTATGGCGCGCTGCTTGGCCACCGTCGGTGGGAGTCAGTCGTGCCTCATGTTCTGAGGGCTTCCGCGATCCGCTCGGCGGCCTCGGCGGGTGTGAGGTGCGTGGTGTCGACGACCTCGGCCTCGCGGTGCAGCCAGGTGCGGGCCGCCTCGGCGTAGGGCTCGAGGTACTGGAGGCGGAACGGTGAGTCCGGGCCGAGGACCGTGTCGCCCGCGATGCGTGCGCGGAGGGTCTCCTGGTCGGCGTGGAGGACGAAGTGCCTGACCGGGATGGCATGCCGGGCAAGGCCGGCGCTGATCTCGCGCCAGTACTGCTCGACCAGGACGGTCATGGGCATGACCAGGGTGCCGCCCGTGTAGCCGAGTACGTGGCGTGCGGTCTCGACGACGAGCGGCCGCCACGGCGGCCAGTGCTGGAAGTTGTCCGTCTCGGGCAGCCCCGGCGTGATGTCCATGAGTGTCTCGCCGACCTTCTCGGCGTCGAACACCCGCGAGTGGGGGATCAGCCGCTGCACGAGCGCGCCGGTCGTCGTCTTGCCCGCGCCGTGTGTGCCGTTGAGCCATACGATCATGGGGCCCGACGCTAGCGGTGCGCCTACCGCGGGACCGGGCGCCACCGGAAGCCGTTACGGTTTCGGGCCACACAAGCCCGGCGGACGGCTGGGGTCATACCGGTCGGGGTCCGGCCGGTATCCGCGCGATACTCGTGCCATGGCCCGACCGACCGCCCGCGTGCTCGCCCTGCTGGAGATCCTCCAGGCCGGCGGCGTCCGCACCGTCTCCGACCTGGCCGGCCGGCTCGGCGTGGACGAGCGGACCGTGCGGCGGTACGTGGACCACCTGATCGACCTGGACATCCCGGTCAGGTCCGTGCGCGGCCGCTACGGCGGCTACCGCCTCGCCCCCGGCTACCGGATGCCCCCGCTGATGCTCACGGACGAGGAGGCACTTGCCGTGCTGCTCGGCCTGGTCGCCGGGCGGCGGGCAGGTCTCGTCAGCACGTCCGCCGTGGCGGCCGAGAGCGCGGCGGCCAAGGTCCGCCGGGTGCTGCCCGAGGCTCTGGGGCGCAGGCTCGACGCGCTGCTCGCCACCGCCGACTTCACCGCGCCGCCCCGCCCCGCTGCCGCCGGGGCCGTCCCGGAGACAGGCGTGCTGCTGACGCTTGCCGAGTCGGCGTGGCACCGCAGCCCGGTGGAGATCGCCTACACCGACGGCAAGGGGCGGCGCAGCGAGCGCACCGTGCATCCGTACGGGGTCGTCGCGCACTCGGGGCGCTGGTACGTGGCGGGCGCGGATTCCGCCAGCGGCGAGGTGCGTACGTTCCGGCTCGACCGGATCGAGACGGCCCGGGTGGCGCCGGGCTCGTTCGAGGTGCCACCCGGGTTCGACCCGGCCGGCCGGGTGCTGTCCGGGCTCGCCGAGGCGCCGTACCGGCACGAGGTGTCGGTACGGGTGCGCGGCGCGGCCGAGCAGGTCCGCTCGCGGGTGCCCGCGGGGATCGCCACCGTGCGGGAGATCCCGGCCGGCACGGAGGATGAGAGCCCGGGTGGATGGGTGCGGGTACGGCTGCGGGCCGAGCGGCTCGAATGGGTGCCGTCCCTGCTCGCCCGGCTCGACCTGCCCTTCGTGATCGAGCGGCCGGATGAGCTGCGCGAGGAGGTGCGGGCCCTGGCCGTCCGCCTCACTGCCTGCGCGGACGCCGAGGTGCCTCCGGCGGGGCCGTGAGCACGCGCTCCGGGCCCGTGGCCGCGGGCCCGTGGCCGCGTTCCCGGGCGACGCGGGCCTGAGGTCCCGACCTCGCCCCGTCCACCGGGAGCCCGGCGTGCACCCCACCGCCGGCGTCCACGCGCGCCTCGTCAGCCCGCCGCCGGGAGAGAGCCCGTGATGCGGTCATCCCGCGGAGGGCGCGGGCACCCGCCGCAGGGGGCGGCACGCGCCGTCGACGCGTGCCTCTCGGTCCCGGTCCGCGTCCACGCGGGCCCTCGGCCGCGCGCCCGGCAACGCGCTGCCGCGGCAACCCCGTGCCAGGAGGCCGGGCGCTGCCACCAGGCAGACCGTCCCGCAACGTCCCGTGAGGGCTGAGGTGGGCCGGACCATTCCGCGGCCCGGTGGGCGCTGCGCCAGGCAGGGCAGCGGCCCCCGCTGTCCTACCCCGCCCCTAGACTCGGCCGGGTGAGCGTTCCTGACTTCGACATCCCTATCGATCCGGACGAGACCGGCGAGCCCGTCGACGCACCGGCCGACGTACCGGCCGACGCCGACGTACCGGCCGACGCCGTCGCGCCGGCCGCCGACGCGGCCCGTGGCGGCGCGCTCGAAGTGCTCCACCGGGTCTTCGGCTACGACGCGTTCCGCGGCGGCCAGCAGGAGATCATCGACCATGTGGTCGGCGGCGGCGACGCGTTGGTGCTGATGCCGACCGGCGGCGGGAAGTCGCTGTGCTACCAGATCCCGGCGCTGGTGCGCGACGGCGTCGGCGTCGTGGTCTCGCCGCTCATCGCGCTCATGCAGGACCAGGTGGACGCGCTGCGCGCGCTCGGCGTTCGGGCCGGGTTCCTCAACTCCACCCAGGACCTGGACGAACGCCGGCTGGTGGAGGCCGAGTTCCTCGCCGGCGAGCTCGATCTGCTGTACCTGGCGCCCGAGCGGCTGCGGGTGGAGTCCACGGTCAGGCTGCTGGAGCGGGGCACGATCTCGCTGTTCGCCATCGACGAGGCGCACTGCGTCGCCCAGTGGGGCCACGACTTCCGCCCCGACTACCTGGCCCTGTCCGCGCTGCACGAGCGGTGGCCCGATGTGCCGCGCATCGCGCTGACCGCGACGGCCACAGAGGCGACGCACGGGGAGATCGCGTCCCGGCTGAAGCTCCAGGACGCGCGGCACTTCGTGGCGAGCTTCGACCGGCCGAACATCCAGTACCGGATCGCCCCGAAGAACGAGCCGCGGCGCCAGCTCCTCCAACTGCTGCGCGCCGAGCACCCGGGCGACGCGGGCATCGTCTACTGCCTCTCGCGCGCCTCCGTGGAGAAGACGGCGGAGTTCCTCGTGAAGAACGGCGTCGACGCGCTGCCGTACCACGCGGGCCTCGACGCGCGGGTCCGCCAGGAGCACCAGGCGCGGTTCCTGCGCGAGGACGGCCTGGTGATGGTCGCGACGATCGCGTTCGGCATGGGCATCGACAAGCCGGACGTCCGGTTCGTCGCCCATCTCGACCTGCCGAAGTCGGTGGAGGGCTACTACCAGGAGACGGGCCGTGCCGGGCGGGACGGCCTGCCGTCGACGGCGTGGCTCGCCTACGGCTACCAGGACGTGGTCCAGCAGCGGAAGATGATCGACACGTCGGAGGGCGACGGGGCGCACAGGCGCCGGCTGTCCGAGCACGTCGACGCGATGCTGGCGCTGTGCGAGACGGTGGAGTGCCGCCGGGTGCGGCTGCTCGACTACTTCGGGCAGAAGAGCGAGCCCTGCGGCAACTGCGACACGTGCCTGTCCCCGCCCTCGTCGTGGGACGGCACGGTACCGGCGCAGAAGCTGCTGTCGACGGTCGTGCGCCTGAAGCGTGAGCGCAACCAGAAGTTCGGCGTCGGGCAGGCCGTCGACATCCTGCTGGGCAAGAAGACTGCCAAGGTCATCCAGTTCGACCACGACGGGCTGAGCGTCTTCGGCATCGGGGCCGACCTGAGCGAGGCGCGTTGGCGGTCCGTCGCGCGCCAGTTGCTGTCGCAGGGGCTGCTCGCCGTGGAGGGCGAGTACAGCACGCTGGTGCTGACCGACGCCAGCGGCGAGGTGCTCGGCGGGCAGCGGAAGGTGACGCTGCGCGAGGAGCCGGAGAAGGCCGCGAAGGCCGCCAGGTCCGGCGGCGGCGCGGCCGGGGGCGGCCGGGCGCGCTCCGCGCCGGTGGACCTGCCGCAGGAGGCGCTGCCCGTGTTCGAGGCGCTGCGCGCGTGGCGCGGCGCGACGGCGAAGGAGCAGGGCGTCCCCGCGTACGTGATCTTCCACGACGCGACGCTGCGCGAGATCGTGCTGGCGGCGCCCTCGACGCTGGGCGAGCTGAGCGGCATCAGCGGGGTCGGCGAGAACAAGCTCGCCAAGTACGGGCAGGGCGTGCTCGACGCGCTCGGCGCGGCGACCGGGCAGGCCGAGCCCGCCTGACGGGCCGAGCCCGCCTGGCAGGGCGCGGCCCGGCCTCGGTATCCGCCGCCACAGCCTGGGCCGCCCGCCACCGTCGGGGCCGGACGCGTCGCGTCACCACTGCCGGCGCGCACCCCCGGGGCGAGCGGGGGCATCCCGCTAGCCCCTGCCGCGCTGCCCGCGTGTCTCCTCGTACGCCGCGCGCAGCCGGTGCACGCCCTCGGCGATCTCGGCGGACCCCGTCACGCCCGCGAAGCTCAGCCGCATGTACGGCGCGGGCGGTTCCGTGCCGAAGTAGGGGCGGCCCGGAGCGATGGCGACCCCCGCCCGCAGGGCGGCGGTGTTCAGGGCCTGCTCGCCCGTGCCGTCCGGCAGGCGCAGCCACAGGTGGTAGCCGCCGGCGGGCACGTGCGGCAGGGCGGGCTCGGGCAGTTCGGCGCGCAGCGCACCGGTCATGGCGTCCCTGCGGGCTTTGAGCTCGGCGGCGACCGTGCGCAGGTGGCGGTGGTAGCCCGCGGAGCCGACGAGTTCGAGCGCGGCCTCCTGGAGCGGGCGCGGCACGAAGAACGTGTCGACGACGTGGATCGCGCGCAGCCGCTCCCTGGCGGGGCCGCGCGCGGCGAGCACGCCCACGCGCATGCTCGGCGACGTGGCCTTCGTCAGGGAGCAGACGTGCACGACGACGCCGTCCTGGTCGTCCGCGGCCAGCGGGCGAGGCAGCGGGCCCGCGTCCTGGTGGGCGAGGCGGCGCACGAAGTCGTCCTCCACGACGAACGCGCCGTGCTCGCGGGCCAGGCGCAGCACCTCGGGGCGGCGCGCCGCGGACAGGACCGCTCCGGTGGGGTTCTGGAACAGCGGCTGGCACACGAGGACCCGCGCGCCGCTGGCGCGGAAGGCGTCGGCCAGCAGGTCCGTGCGCAGGCCTTCCGCGTCGACGGGTACAGGTACGGGCCGCAGCCCGGCCGCCCTGGCGACGGCCAGCAGCCCCGGGTAGGTCGGCGATTCGACGAGCACGGGCGCGCCGGGCGCGGCCAGCGCCCGCAGCGCGGTGGTCAGCGCCGCCTGGCCGCCCGCCGTGACGATCAGGTCGGCCGCCGTCCAGGTGCCGCCGATGGAGCGGGCGAACCATTCGCGCAGTTCCGGCAGCCCGTCGACCGGTGGCCTGCCCCAGGCGCCGGGACGGCGTCCGGCCCTGGCCAGCGCCTCGGCCATGGCACGCTCGGGTTGCAGCGACGGGTGCAGGTAGCCGCTGTTGAACTCGATGACTCCGGGCGGCGGTGCGGCGAGCGTGGCGAGCACGCCCGAGGCGTCGGCGGAGCGCGGCACGCCGTCCGCGCCCGCGTCCGCGCTGAGCGTGACCTCCTGCCAGGAGGTGTCCACGGGCGGTGCCGAGGCGGGCCTGGACGCCGCGCGGTAGGCGCCCGCGCCGGGACGGGTGGTCACCAGGCCCTCTGAGACGAGCCGCGCCAGCGCGCGTGACACGGTCACCGGCGAGACGCGGTAGCGCTCGACCAGCTCCCGGCTCGACGGCAGCTTCCCACCGGGAGAGTAGCGGTGCAGCTCACTCCGCAAGGATGTCGCCAGTTCATCCACACTGCTACGCTCATACATGACGACACAGGATAGCGCTACTACGACCCGCCCGATAGCGGTCTCCACCGGAACGCTGCTGGCCGGTGCCGGCGTGGCCGCCTTCTCGCTGACTTTTCCCGCCACGGTCTGGGGCCTGGAGGGCTTCGGCCCGTGGACGTTCGTCGGGACGCGCACCGTGCTCGCCGCGCTGATCGCCCTCGGTTTCCTGCTGGCCCGGCGCGTGCCGCCGCCCGCCCGCCGCTACTGGGGCCCGCTCGCGGCGGTGGCCTGCGGCACGGTGATCGGCTTCCCGCTGCTGACGACGCTCGCGCTCGGCACGTCGAGCACCTCGCACGCCGCCGTCGTGGTGGGTCTGCTGCCGCTGACGACGGCCGTGTACGCGGCGGTGCGCAGCGGCCGCTACCCGTCGAAGGTGTTCTGGTGCGCGGCGCTCGGCGGCGCCGCCGTGGTGATCGCGTTCGCCGTGCAGCAGAGCGGCGGCGCCCTCTCGACGGCCGACCTGTACCTGTTCGGGGCGCTCCTGGTGTGCGCGGCCGGGTACGCGGAGGGCGGCCGCCTCGCGCGCGAGATGCCGGGTTGGCAGGTGATCGGGTGGGCGCTCGTCGCCACCCTGCCGCTCGCGGTGGCGGGGGGAGCGCTCGCGCTGGCGTACGAGCCGGTGCACCTGACGGCGCACGGCGTGGCCGGCCTGGTGTGGGTGGCGGCGGGCTCGACGTTCTGCGGCCTGTACGTCTGGTACCGGGGCATGGCGGCGATCGGGGTGGCAAGGGCCAGCCAACTGCAGCTGGCGCAGCCGCTGCTGACCCTCGTCTGGTCGGTGCTGCTGCTCGGCGAGCGGTTGAGCGCGGTGGCGGTGGGGGCCGCGGCGGCGGTGCTGGTGTGCATCGCGGTCACCCAGCGTGCCCGGGGCTGACGCACCGCAGCGACCGGTCACGCGGGCGTGCACGCGGGCGGCCGCGCCCCTCCCTGAGCTCCCGCACGCCGGGGGCGCGGAGTAACGTCTCGGAGGGGGGAGGCGCCCCCGCGCCGCCGGGAGGCCCGGGTGGGACGTCCGCGGAAGACACCGATCAACGAGGGGCTCGACGTGACCGACAGCATGACCGACATCACCCGTGTGGGAGTGGTGGGCTGCGGCCAGATGGGAGCGGGCATCGCCGAGGTGGCCGCGCGCAGCGGCCTTGAGGTGATGGTCGCCGAGACCACGGGCGAGGCCCTGGAGATCGGCAGGACCCGGATCGTCTCGTCCCTCACGAAGGCGGCCCTGCGCGGCAAGATCACGCAGGAGCAGCGGGACGCGGCGTTCGACCGGCTCACGTACACGACAGACCTCGGCGAGTTCGCGGACCGCGACCTCGTGGTCGAGGCGGTCGTGGAGAACGAGCAGGTCAAGACGGAGATCTTCCGGGTGCTCGACCAGGTGGTGACGCGCCAGGACGCGATCCTCGCGTCGAACACGTCGTCGATCCCGCTGGTACGGCTCGCCGTCGCGACCTCGCGCCCCGACCAGGTGATCGGCATCCACTTCTTCAACCCGGCGCCGGTGCAGAAGCTGGTCGAGCTGATCCCCGCGCTGACGACGTCGGAGGAGACGCTCAAGCGCGCCGAGGCCATGGTCGGCGGCATCTTCGGCAAGCACGCGATCCGGGCCCAGGACCGCTCGGGGTTCGTGGTCAACGCGCTGCTGATCCCCTACCTCCTGTCGGCGATCCGGATGTTCGAGTCCGGCATCGCGAGTCGCGAGGACATCGACAACGGCATGGAGATGGGCTGCGCCCATCCGATGGGCCCGCTGAAACTCTCCGACCTCATCGGCCTCGACACCGTCGCGTCGGTGGCGGATTCGATGTACGCGGAGTTCAAGGAGCCCCTGTACGCCGCTCCCCCGCTGCTCCAGCGCATGGTCGACGCGGGCCGCCTGGGGCGCAAGACGAACGTCGGGTTCTACACGTACTCCTGACCGGGCAATACCCGGCATCTCCGGCTCCGCCCCGAGGACTTGGAAGACGGCCGTCGTCCGTGGCACGGACGACGGCCGTCGATGAGGCCGGCATCGCCGACACGGCGGTCGGCGCCGCTCACCTGCACCGTAAGTGGTGCAGCATCAGCAGCCCCGCCGCCATGTTCGCCGCCGGAACGCGGCCCTCCGCGATCAGTGCGGGCACGCGCGCCAGCGGCACCCACGCGCGGCGGGACGACTCGAAGGCGTCCTGGGGGTCGCCGACATGGATCGCGCGGTCCGAGAAGAACAGGTGGTGGCGGGCGTCGGAAAGTCCGTTGGAGGGTTCGACGGTCAGCAGGTGGCGCAGCGCGCCCGGCCGCCAGCCGGTCTCCTCCTCCATCTCCCGTGCGGCGGCCGCCTCGGGGGTCTCACCGTCCTCGACGACGCCCGCGGCCAGCTCCCAGCCCCAGCTGCCGGTGATGAAGCGGTGGCGCCAGATCATCAGCACCTCGTCGTCCTCATTGACGGCGGTCGCCACCGACACCGGGCGCTGCCGGATCAGGAAGTGGTCGAGGTGGCGTCCGTCCGGGAGGCGGACGTCCGCCAGATTGACCTGAAACCAGCGGTTTCCATACACATTTCTTTCGCTCAGTTTCGTCCACTGCACGTTTCTGCCATCTTTCCTGAGGGCCGGTGACACTGTCCCGCGACTTGGTGCCGCGTGACAGGCGCAGGTCAGGTCGCGAACGCGCGGATCACGAAGCCGGCGAAGCGCCGGGAGGCCGCCACCCGGGTGGTCGTCGACGTCGCACGTAGCCCCTTGTTGGCCATGAGTACGAGGATCAGGTCGTCCAGCACGAAGTCGGGCCGCAGATGACCCGCGTCCTTGGCCCGCTGAGCCAGCCCCGCGACCGCGTTCAGCGTGTACGCGCGGCCCGCGGCGATGTCCTGCACACCGGGGAAGGACGACAGGAATGCTTCGGTGAAGCCGCGGTCGCGTGCGTGCAGTTCGCAGATCTTCTCGATCACGAGGCACAGGCCGCGCCACGGGTCGGGGTCGGCGCATCCCTCGTCGACGATGGCGCGGCATGCGCTCAGCTTGTCCGCGAAGGCCTCGGCGACCAGCGTCTGCTTGTCCGGGAAGTGACGGTACACGGTGGCGGGCCCCACCCCGGCGTGGCGGGCGATCTCCCGCATCGGCACGTCGAGGCCCTCGGTCGAGAACAGCGCCCGGGCCGCTTCGAGGATGTGTGCGCGGTTGTTCACCGCGTCGGAACGCTCGGGACGCGGGGCGTGAGGCAAACGCTCGCTCATGCTCTCACTTTAGCCAAACGGACGGGGGCGTCCGTTACGGTCGCGAGAACAGGGCCCCATCGCGGACGGCCTGTTCAAGAACGTGGAGACGGCATTGAAAGCGATCACGATCCGGACGTACGGAGCCCCCGAGGGGCTCGCTGTCGTCGACCTGCCGGCGCCCGCCCCTGCTGCCGGGCAGGTGCTGATCGCCACCGAGGCGATCGGCGTCGGCGGCGTCGACACGGTGATCCGCAGTGGGGCTCTGGCCTCCTACGGCTTCAAGCCGGGCTTCATTCCCGGCAGCGAGGTCGCGGGGACCGTGACGGCTGTCGGCGACGGCGTCGACGCGTCGTGGATCGGCCGGCGTGTGTGGGGGTTCACCGGCACCGGTGGCGGCTATGTGGAGCAGGCTGTCGTACCGGTGGAGGAGGTCGTGCTCCTGCCACCACGCCTGCCCTCCGTCGACGCCGTGACTCTCGGCAGCGCAGGCGTGGTGGCCCACTTCGGGCTGCGCCACGCCCACTTCGCGCCCGGCGAGACGGTCCTGGTGCGTGGCGCGGCCGGCAGCATCGGCATCATGGCGGTGCAGCTCGCCGCCCGCGGCGGCGCCGCCGCTGTCGCGGTCACGACCTCCTCGGCCGGGCGCGGCGCACGTTTGCGCCGCCTCGGTGCCACGCACGTGCTTGATCGCGCCGGGGGCGGAGGCGAGGAGGCCCCCGCCGGCTTTGACGTCATCGTCGACGTGGTGGCCGGCGACGACATGCCGTCCTTCTTCGACCGGCTCAACCCGAACGGCCGCATCGTGGCCGTGGGTGCTGTCGCGGGCCGGCCGCCCGCCGACTTCGGCACGAGGATGATGGCGGCGTTCCAGAAGTCGATGTCCTTCGCGACCTTCAGCGCGGCCACCGTGGCGCCGTCCGACCGGCGGGCCGTTCGGGGCGAGCAGTTCGCGGCAGCCGCCGCCGGGGAGATCGAAACGGTGGTGCACGATGTGCTGCCCCTGGAGGAAGCCGGTCGGGCACATCGGAGAATGGACGCGGGCGAGGTCTTCGGCAGGATCGTGCTGACACCCTGATCAAAGGGGCACCCGGAGCGCGGTGTCGATGAGGCCCGCCGCCGCGCGCGCGTCGGTGGAGCCGCTTGCCGTGAGCTCGTCGCGTACGCCGCGGAGCCGGTCACGCAGCCGCTGCGACTCCATTCCCCGGGCCCGCTCGGCCATTTCGGCGGCCGTCCTGGCCGCCCTGTCGGGCTCGCCCTGGCAGAGTTCGACCGTGCTGAGGATCGCCAGCCGGTGCACCTTGCCCCGGTCGTGCGCCGGGGAGCGCACGGCCAGCGCCGCGTGCGCCCGCGCGGCCGGCAGGTCGCCGAGGCCCAGCAGCGCCTCCGCCACCTGGACGTTGAGCAGGCCGGGCTGCACGTAGCCGGTCTCGTCGGGTTCCTGCCCTGGTCTGATGCGCTCGGCCTCCCGCTCGGCGCACCGGATGCGCTCGCGCGCGGAGGCGCTGTCGCCGAGTTGCGCGTACGCCTTGGCCTGCATCGCGTACAGGTCCGTGGCGAGCGCGGGGCTGATGCCGCCGCCCGCCGTGCGCAGCGCCGCCTCGGCGAAGGAGACCGCCTGCCTGGACTCGCGCAGGAACAGCGACTGGTTGACGAGCAGGGCGATGACGTACGCGCCCAGCGCGCGGTCCCCGCTTGCCTTGGCGAGGCGCAGGGCCTGGTGGAAGTAGCGCTGCGCGAGGCCCTGCGCGTCGGAGTCGTACGCGCAGATGCCCGCGACGGCGACGAGCGCGCCCGTGGCCCGGTGCAGCTGCCTGCCGAGCCCGTCGCCGTAGCTGCCGCGCAGCAGCGGGGCCGTCTGCACGCCGAGGAAGCGCACGACGCGCGCCCGCGTGGCCACTCCCCCGGCCCGCCGGTACATGTGCTCGTAGTGCGCACGCGCGGAGCGCAGCGTCTCGATGTCGGAAGGACGCACCCTGGCCACGCCGTCGCGCGACACGTCCGCGTCGTCCGGCGGGTTCTCCCACTCCCATACGGGCATCACCGCCGGTGTCCCCCGCATCGCGGGCACCTCGACGGCCCGCGCCCCGTGCTGCTCGTCGCCGCGCCACAGCGCGGTGGCGCGCTCGACGAACCCGGCGAGCGGTGTCGCGCCGGGGGCGGCGTGGCCGCCCGGGACGCCGAATCCCGCCTCGTCGAGCGTCACAGGACGGCCGAGCCGGTCGCCGAGGATCTCGCAGATCAGGTCGGGCACCCGGCCGCGCGGCCGCTGGCCGCGCAGCCAGCGCGAGACGGCCGTGTGGTCGTAGCGAAGGCCGGCTCCCGCGGCCTGGCCCGCCTGGTTGACCCGGAGGGCCAGGCCCGCGTGGGAGACGCCCGCCTCCGCGAGCAGGGCGTCAAGCAGGGTGTTCGGCTGCATGTCCCCTCCGGTGGCTCGGCCGGTTCAGCGTAGTGAACACGCGCGCGCACGGGGTGTGAACGCCGAGTCCGTAACCGAAAGGTGCGCGCCCTGCCCCGGCGCGCGAGCCCGCGGTTGACTGAACGTCCTCGCAAGAGGCGGCCGGGCCGCCGGCTCCCCCTCGTACAGTGGGCGGCCCGTACCCCGCGTCGTCCGCCCTGCCGGCCTGCCCGACGCTCCGCGGCAGGGCGGGCGGCGCCGGCCGCGAGGGGTTACGGCCGCACCGGAACAACGCGCGAGGGGCGCCTGACGGAACCGGTCCGTCGGGCGCCCCTCGCGCGTTCAGGCGTACCGGAGTACGCGTGCCCTCATGCCCCGCGCAGCACCGCGCCCGCGCGGTCGGCGGCGAGCGCCACCGCCGCGTCGCGCGCCGCCGTGGCCTCCTCGACCGTCAGCGTGCGGTCGGGCGCGCGGAAGCGCAGCGCGTACGCGAGCGACTTGTGGCCCGTGCCGATCTGCTCGCCCTCGAACACGTCGAACAGCCGGATGGACTCGAGCAGCGGGCCCGCGCCCTCGCGCAGCGCGCGCTCCACGTCCGCCGCCGGTACGTCGCGCTCGACGATCAGCGCGACGTCCTGCGTGGCGACCGGGAAGGTCGAGATGCGCGGTGCCCGCGCGACGCCGTCGCCGGCCCGCTCGACGAGGTCGAGGTCCACCTCGGCCGCGCAGGTGCGCTCCGGCAGCCCGAGCGCCTGCACGGCGCGCGGGTGCAGCTCGCCCGCGTGGCCGACGAGGGTCTCCCGGCCGCCGACGGCCGCGTACAGGGCCGCGCACCGGCCCGGGTGCCACGGCTCGTACTGCTCGGCCCGCACGGTGAGTTCGACACCGGCTTCCCTGGCCACTGTCCGCGCGGCCTCGACGGCGTCGGCCCACTGGGCTGCGCGGCCGCCGCCCCACCAGCCGGCCTGCTCGCGGCCGCCCGCGAGCACGACGGCCACGTGGCGCGGCTGGTGCGGCAACGCGTCGTCCAGCGTGGCGAGTTGCTCGTCCGTCGGCCGGTGGTCGACGGGCAGCCGTTCGGGCACGCTCTCCGTGCCTGTGGGCTGGAAGACGAGCCCCGTCTCGAACAGCGCCAGGTCGTGCGAGCCGCGGCCGTGGTTGCGGCGCAGCGCGCCGAGCAGACCGGGCAGCAGCGTGGTGCGCAGCTCGGGCTCCTCGTCGGAGAGCGGGTTGACGAGCGTCACCGTGCGGCGGCGCGCGTCGCCCGCCGCCACGCCGAGCCGGTCGAGCACGGCCTGGCCCATGAACGGGTTGTCGAGCGCCTCGACGTAGCCGGCGCCGGCGAGCGCGCGCCCGACCCTGCGGTGCAGCCGCTGCCGCTCGGTCAGGCCGCGGCCCGAGGGGGGCGTGGGCAGCGTGGAGGGCAGGTTCTCGTAGCCCTCCAGCCTGATGACCTCCTCCGCGAGGTCGTTGGGCTCGCACAGGTCCGACCGCCAGGACGGCACGGTGACGATCAGCTCGTCCTGCCCGTAGACGTCGCAGCCGATCTGCTGGAGGCGGCGCACGACCGTCTCCCTGCCGTACCTGACGCCCGCGACGCGGTCGCAGTGGTCGGCCGGCATGGCGATGGTGTGCGGCGCGGACGGCGCGATGATCTCGGTGACGCCTGCCTCGGCGGACGCGCCCGCGAGCAGCACCAGCAGGTCGACGGTGCGCTGCGCCGCCGCCGGGCCCGCGAGCGGGTCGACCGCGCGCTCGAAGCGCCGGGACGCCTCGGAGGCCAGCTTGTGGCGGCGCGCCGTGCGGGCGATGGACAGCGGGTCGAAGTGCGCGGCCTCGATGACGACCTCGGTGGTGCCGGTGACCTCGCCGGTCTCCGCGTCGGTCACCGTGTCGGCGATCTCGGTGTGCGCGCCGCCCATCACGCCGGCGAGGCCGATGGGGCCGCGCTCGTCGGTGATGACCAGGTCCTGCGCGTCGAGGACCCGCTGGACGTCGTCGAGGGTGGTGAGCTTCTCGCCCATCTCGGCGCGGCGCACGCCGACGGGGCCGCTGAGGCGGGTCCTGTCGTACGCGTGCAGCGGCTGCCCGAGTTCGAGCATCACGTAGTTGGTGATGTCGACGGCAAGGGAGACCGGCCGCATGCCGGCCTTCTGCAGGCGGCGGGTGAGCCAGAGCGGGGAGCGCGCCTCAGGCTGCACGCCGGTGACCGTGCGCAGGGTGATCCGGTCGCAGCCGATCGGGTCGGAGACCTGCGCCGGGTACCCGTGCGAGTTGGGCGCGGGGACGTCGAGCAGCGCGGGGTCGCGCAGCGGCAGCCCGTAGGCGATGGCCGTCTCGCGGGCGATGCCGCGCATCGACAGGCAGTAGCCGCGGTCCGGCGTGACGGCGATGTCCAGGACCTCGTCGACGAGTTCGAGCAGCTCGATGGCGTCGGTGCCGACCTCGTGCTCGGGCGGCAGGACGATGATGCCCTTCGTACCGTCATCGCCCATGCCCAGCTCGTCGCTTGAGCAGATCATGCCGTGCGAGACCCTGCCGTAGGTCTTGCGCGCGGAGATCGCGAAGCCGCCGGGCAGCTCGGCGCCCGGCAGGACCACGACGACCTTGTCGCCGACGGCGAAGTTGCGGGCGCCGCAGACGATCTCCTGCGGCTCCCCCGTCTTATTGGCCATGCCCACGTCGACGGTGCAGAAGCGGATGGGCTTCTTGAAGCCCTCCAGCTCCTCGATGGTGCGCACCTGACCGACGACGAGGGGGCCCTTGAGCCCGGCGCCGAGCTGTTCGACGGTCTCGACCTCGAGGCCCGCGGACACAAGTCTGGCCTGCACGTCGCGGCCGGTCTGCGTCGCCGGCAGCTCGACGTACTCCCGCAGCCAGGAAAGCGGGACCCGCATCAGATCTCCATCCCGAAGGGCCGGGTGAACCGGACGTCACCCTCGACCATGTCTCGCATGTCTTCGATGTTGTGGCGGAACATGAGCATCCGCTCGATGCCGAAGCCGAAGGCGAACCCGCTGTACTTCTGCGGGTCGACGCCGCACGCGGTCAGCACGTGGGGGTGGACCATGCCGCAGCCGCCCAGCTCGATCCAGCCCTCGCTGCCGCAGGTGCGGCACGGGCGGTCCGGGTTGCCGACGGACGCGCCGCGGCACACGTAGCAGACCATGTCCATCTCGGCCGACGGCTCGGTGAACGGGAAGTAGTGCGGCCGCAGCCTGGTCCTCAGGTCGGCTCCGAACAGCGCCTGGACCATGTGGTCGAGGGTGCCCTTGAGGTCCGCCATGGTGAGGCCCTCGTCCACGGCGAGCAGCTCGATCTGGTGGAAGACCGGCGTGTGCGTGGCGTCGAGCTCGTCGGTGCGGTAGACCCGGCCAGGGCACACGATGTACACGGGGGGTTCGCGTTCGAGCAGCGTGCGGGCCTGCACCGGGGAGGTGTGGGTGCGCAGTACGACGCCGGACTCGGCGCCGTCCGTGGCGCCGGGACCGGTCCCCTCGGCGCCCTCCGGGGCCTGGACGAAGAAGGTGTCCTGCATCTGGCGCGCGGGGTGGTCGGGCAGGAAGTTCAGCGCGTCGAAGTTGAACCACTCGGCCTCGACCTCGGGGCCCTCCGCGACCTCGTAGCCCATCGCCACGAACACGTCGGCGACCCGCTCCATGAACGTGGTCAGCGGGTGGCGTGCGCCGGCGGGCGTGCGGTCGTAGGGCAGCGTGACGTCGACGGCCTCCTCGACGAGGACGCGCGCGTCGCGCTCGGCCTCCAGCTCGGCCTGGCGGGCGGCGAGCGCCTTGTTCACGGCGCCGCGCGCCTGGCCGACGCGCTTGCCCGCGTCGGCCTTGGCCTGCGGCGGCAGGGCGCCGATCTCCCGGTTGGCGAGGGCGAGCGGCGAGGTGCCCGAGGTGTGGGCCGTCTTCGCGTGGGCGAGCGCTTCGAGGTCGCCCGCGGCGGCGAAGGCGGCGATCGCCTCGTCCCGCATCCGCTCGACGACTTCCGGTTTCAGTGCCTCGACCTCGACTGGGTCGTACGACTTGTTGGGTGCCGACATCTCTTCCCGTGCTTCCGATTGGCTGGCGAAACGACCATGCCCGACCGCTCGATCGCTCCCGATCGCAATGAGGGCGCGCACGCGCGCCAGGGGTCGAGTCTAAAGGTCCGGTGAAGGTGGCAGAGCCCGCGGTCCGCTCAGGCCATGAAGGCCGGCGCGCCCACGGGCAACGTAAATCGGAACTCGGCGCCGCCGCTCGGCCCCCTGCCGACCGTGATCGTCCCACCGTGGGCCTCGACGATGCCCTTGACGATGTAGAGGCCGAGCCCCGTGCCGCCGCGCTTGCTGCCGCGCCAGAAGCGGGTGAAGACGCGGCCCATCGACTCCTCGGGGATGCCGGGGCCTTCGTCGCGCACGGTGACCGCCGTTCCCTTCTCCGTGTTCCTGCCTTCGCTGGGCTCGGCGCCGTCGCCCGCGGCCGTGGCCGTGGCCTCGGCGGGCGCCACCTCGATCGTGACAGTTCCCTCACCGTGGCGCACCGCGTTTTCCAGCAGGTTGCCGAGCACCTGGTCGACCTTGTCGGGGTCGGCCCACAGGTCGGGCAGCGGCTGCTGGACGCGCACGAGGAACCGGTCGGGCGGCTGCCCGGCCGCCGTGTGCGCCTGGACGTGGCGCCACACGGCCGCCGCCACGTCGACCGGCTGGCGGCGCACCTCGAGGCGGCCCGAGTCGATACGCGAGATGTCGAGCAGCTCGGCGATCAGCCGCGTGACGCGGTCGGCGTCCGCGTCGACGGTCTCCAGCATCAGCCGTTTCTGGTCGTCGGTGAACCGCTCCCACTTGGCGAGCAGCGTCGCCGTGAACCCTTTGACGGAGGTGAGCGGGGAGCGCAGTTCGTGCGCGACGGTCGCGATCAGCTCGGCGTGGCTCAGCTCGGTGCGCCGCCGCGCCTCGGTGCCGCGTACGCAGACGACGACCCTGCTGACGGGTCCGGTGGGCCGGGTGCGCACGTAGCGCGCGGAGACCAGCACCTCGTGGCCCGACGGCAGCAGCAGGTTGCGCTCCGGCTGTCCCGCACGGATCGCGAGCCCGCCGTACGGGTCGGTCAGCGCCCACCAGCGGCGCCCCTTGAGGTCTTCGAGCGGCAGCGCCGTCTCGAGCGGCCTGCCGAGCGCGGTGGACGCGCGCACGCCGGTGATGCGGGCGGCCGCCGTGTTGAAGGCGACGACCCGGCCGCCCTCGTCGGCGACGACCAGTCCGTCGGGCAGGTCGTCGGGATCCACCCCGCTGCGCGTGCCGGCCGTCATCCCCGTGTGCCCCTTCTCCCAGCGCGGTGGGCGCCGAGGGCGCAAGACTACTAGCCGCGGGGTTCCGGTCGGAGGGGTTCCGGCGGTGTGCTCAGGAGCGGTTACGGCGAGCGCCCCGGCGCTGGGCGCGGGACGACGCGTAGAGGCAGACCGCCGCCGCGGTGGCGAGGTTGAGGCTCTCCGCCTTGCCGTGGATGGGGACGCGCACGACCGCGTCGGCGAGGGCGCGCGTCTCCTCGGGCAGCCCCCACGCCTCGTTGCCGAAGACCCAGGCCGTGGGGGCGCTCATGGTGCCCGCGTCCAGTTCGTCGTCCAGGTCGGCGCTGCCCGCGCCGTCGGCGGCCAGGACGCGTACGCCCGCTGCCGCGAGGCCCGCAACCGCGTGTTCGACGGGGACGCCGACGGCGACCGGCAGGTGGAAGAGGGAGCCCGCGGAGGCGCGTACGGCCTTCGGGTTGTAGGCGTCGACGGACGCGTCGGTCAGCACGACGGCGTCGGCGCCCGCCGCGTCCGCGCAGCGCAGCACCGTGCCCGCGTTGCCGGGGTCGCGTACGTGCGCGAGCACGGCCACCAGGCGCGGCCGGGCCGCGACGATGTCCTCGAACCGTGTGTCGAGGAAGCGGCACACGCCGAGCAGCCCCTGCGGGGTGACGGTGTCCGCGAGGTCGGCGACGACGGCGTCCGGCGCATGGTGGATCAGCGTGCCGCCGGCGCGGGCCGCGGCCACCAGGTCCGCGTGCCGCTCGGCCGCCTCCGCGGTGGCGAACAGTTCGAGCAGCGTCGGCGTGGATCCGGGCGCGTGGGCGATCGCCTCGCGCACGGCCTGCGGCCCCTCGGCGAGGAACCTGCGCTCCTTGGCGCGGAAGGACCGCTTGGCGAGCCGCCGCGCGGCCGTGACGCGCGTGGAGCGCGGGGAGATCAGCTCGGGGGCGGCCATGGGCTGCGGGTCCCTCTCTTCGTCGCCGTCCGCACGGGCCTTCACCGTCCGCACGGGCGAAACCGCTGGTGAACGCACAGAACCCGCAGGCGGCACGCCTGCGGGTCCCGTACGGTGAGCCTGTGCTCCGGCCGGATCAGGCCGCGGCCTTCGGCGCGTTCACGTCGCTCGGCAGCGCCTTCTGCGCGACCTCGACGAGCGCGGCGAAGGCACCGGCGTCGTTGACCGCGAGCTCGGCGAGGATCTTGCGGTCCACCTCGACGTTGGCGGCCTTCAGGCCCTGGATGAAGCGGTTGTACGTCATGCCGTTGGCGCGTGCCGCGGCGTTGATGCGCTGGATCCAGAGCTGGCGGAAGTCGCCCTTGCGCTTCTTGCGGTCGTTGTAGTTGTAGACGAGGGAGTGGGTGACCTGCTCCTTCGCCTTGCGGTACAGGCGCGACCGCTGGCCGCGGTAGCCGCTGGCCTGCTCGAGGATCGCCCGGCGCTTCTTGTGCGCGTTGATTGCCCGCTTGACGCGTGCCACGTGTCAACTCCTTGTAGCGGGGCCGTGGTCGGTGCACACGACCCGGAAGTGGTGGGTCCCGGTGGGTCGAGGTCGCGGTCCCCGTGATGCGGGGACCCGGGACCTCACAGCCCGAGAAGCTTCTTGATCTTCTTGGTGTCCGCCGGGGCCATCTCGGCGTTGCCGCTGAGACGACGCGTCACCCGCGAGGACTTGTGCTCCATCAGGTGGCGCTTGCCGGCGCGCTCGCGGAGCACCTTGCCTGAGCCGGTGACCTTGAAGCGCTTGCTGGCACCCTTGTGCGTCTTGTTCTTCGGCATGCGCCGTTGTCTCCTCGTCAGTGGCGCTTCCCGGCCGGCGGGCTCGCCGGCGCGCGGAAGCGTCAGTTCTTTCGATGGGGGTCCCGGGGCGGGCCCGGAACCGGAGGCGTTCTGGTGGAGCGCCCTCGGCTCAGGCCTCGGCCGGTCCTTCGGCCGCCTGGGCCGCGGACTCGCCGGTGTCCGCCTGGGCACCCTGGCGTACGGCCTTGCGGGCGGCCTGGGCCTCCCGCGCCTCGGCCATGGCCTCGGTCTTCTTCTTGTGCGGCCCGAGCACCATGATCATGTTGCGGCCGTCCTGCTTCGGGTTGGACTCGATGAAGCCGAGGTCCTCGACGTCCGATGCGAGGCGCTGCAGCAGCCGGAAGCCCAGCTCGGGCCTGGACTGCTCGCGACCGCGGAACATGATGGTGATCTTGACCTTGTCGCCCTGCTTGAGGAACCGGACGACGTGACCCTTTTTCGTGTCGTAGTCGTGCGGGTCGATCTTCGGCCGGAGCTTCATCTCCTTGATGACCGTGTGCGCCTGGTTCTTGCGCGCCTCACGGGCCTTCATGGCCGACTCGTACTTGAACTTCCCGTAGTCCATGAGCTTGCACACGGGCGGACGGGCGTTCGCCGCGACCTCGACCAGGTCGAGGTCGTACTCCTGGGCGAGCTCCAGGGCCTTGGCAAGCGGCACGATGCCGACCTGCTCGCCGCTGGGACCGACGAGTCGCACTTCGGGAACGCGAATCCGGTCGTTGATGCGGGGCTCGGCGCTGATGGATCCTCCTCGGTTGGGACTGACCGGCTGTCTGGCAGACAGCCGCATCGATTTCTCTTCCTGACCAACCGTGGCGGAACATGGAAAATGCCCCGGGACGGACACAGGCAGGAGCTCCAAGGGATACCGGAGCACCGCCGTGATCCACACGGGGCGCGTCGGGCGGCTCCATCATCCGTACGGAACGATGGGCGCCACCTGACCGGTGACCCGCCACCCGTGAGGGCGGCCAGGTGGGAGATCGGAGCCTCCACTTGTGGGCCGGAGGCGTACGCATCCGGCCGGTCGTCACACAAGGTTAGCACCCGTCGGCCCGCCGGGCGAACCGGCGGCGCCGGGGCCTGGGCCCATTAGGGTGAGGGCATGAGTGACGCGACGCCCGCAGCCGGTCAGGCTGCCGCACAGCAGCCCGACTACGACGCCCTGACCCGCGACATCGCGGAGGTGCCGGCCGTCGAGGTGATCGTCACCGTCGCGGTCAATCTGATGAGCGCCGCGGCCGTGAAGCTCGGCCTCACCGAGGAGGGCGACGCGCACAAGGACCTCGACGAGGCGCGCAAGCTGATCCACGCGCTGGGCGGGCTGCTGGACGCGAGCGCGACCGAGATCAGCTCGTTCCACGCGTCGCCGCTGCGTGACGGCCTGAAGTCGCTGCAGCTGGCGTTCCGTGAGGCGTCCGTGGTCAAGGACCAGCCGGGGCAGGGCCCGGGCGAGAAGTACACGGGCCCGGTCTACGGCTGAGGGCGCGTGGCCGGGTTCGGCCGAGCGCGCCCGGCCGAACCCGAGTACGGGGCAGGCGCGGCGCGTCAGCCGCGCGCGTACAGCGGTTCGCCCGCGGGCGCGGCCCCCTCGGGCAGCAGCGCGAGGTCGAGGCCGTGCACCAGGCGTGCCCTCAGCGTCTCGTGGGCCGCGAGCGCCTCGGCGACCCTGCGGGCCGCGGGGCCTCTCTCCCCGTCGAGCACCAGCGCCAGCAGGCCGTCGGCGCTGCCGGGGCCCAGGTACGCGCGGACGACGGCGGGCTCTGCGGCGACGACGTCCCGCACGGCGCCGGTGACGGCCGGGTCGGCCAGCGGGTCGGTGTCGCCGCGTCCTTCGGCGAGCGCACGCAGCGCGCCGCCCGTGACCTGGTAGGCCACGGGGCCGGCCAGGTCGAGCACCAGCGTGTCGGCACCCTCGTGGGCCGCGGCCTGCAGCGCCTGGTGCAGCGGCACGGCGACGGGCCGCGCCGACGGGTCCCAGGCGGCGAGCGCGGCGGTGGACGTGAAGGCGGGCAGCGCGCGCCGGCCGCCCGCGGTGAGCGTGGGCACGGCCATGTCGCTGGTCTTCTCCCTGCGCAGCCCGCTGCCGTCGTCCTCCTCGGCCTCGCCGAGCACCGCGACGACCGGGACGAGGAGCCGCGCCTCGCGGAGCGCGGCGAGCACGCGCGGCTCGGCCGACCGGTCGCGTGCCCAGGCGGCGAGCGCCGCGGCGAGTTCGGGGGCGGCCGTGCCGTCGTCGTCCGCGAAGCCGGAGTCCGGGATGTTCTTGAGAGCCACGCGAGGAGCCTACGTTCCCGCCCTACGCCCCGGACCGGCCGCCCCACGGCCCGCCCCAGCGGCGCCGGCGGCCCCAGCGGCCCCAACGGGCCACAGAACCTGCGCCGCCCGGTTCCGGCCGCCCGCCGGTGATCCACAGTGCCCCGGCGGCGGCGAGCAGCAGCGCGCCCGCGCCGCCCGCGAGCGCGGCCGGCCACACGGCGGGAGCCGCGGGCTCCTTCGGCGGGGTCGGGCCGGGGCCGAAGTACCGCCCGGTGTACCCGGCGGCCTTGCCCGTGGTGGCGGCGCGGGAGAGCCGGGCGGCGTCGGCGAGGGCGGCCGCCGGGTCGACGAGGCCGTAGCCGGTGGCGTCGTCCCGCCCGCCGGCGGGCGCGTCCCGCGCGGTGTCCTCCAGGAGCTTCTTGATCTGTGCGGGGGTGAGGTGCGGGTAGGCGGACCGTACGAGCGCGACGGTGCCCGAGGTGAACGCGGCGGCGGCGCTGGTGCCCCACCCCTCGTAGTAGTGGCGGTCGGGGTCCGCTATCACGACGTCCACACCGGGCGCGCTGACGTCCGCGTACCAGCGGCTGGTGGAGAACGAGGCGCGCGTGCCGTACCGGTCGACGGCGGCGACGGCGATGACGCCCGGATACGCCGCCGGGTAGGAGATGCGGTCGCCCTTCTCGCCGCTGTTGCCCGCTGAGGCGACGACGGGCACGCCCTTGGCGAGCGCGTACTGCACGGCCTCGTCCTCCTGCCGCTCGGGGTGCGCCGAGGCGCTGTCGTCGCCGAGGGAGAGGTTGATGACGTCCGCACCGTGGTCGACGGCCCAGCGGATGCCGAGGGCGAGCGCGTCGCCGCGCGTGGTGCGTGCCTTGTCGCGGGCCGGGTCGGTCCCTTCGAGGATGCCCCGCACGGGCAGGATCTTGGCCTGCGGCGCGAGGCCGAGCACGCCGTCGCGGTCGCCCGGCCCGTGGCCGTGGCCCGCGATGATGCCGGCCATGGCGGTGCCGTGCCTGGCCCAGGCACGGTCGCCGCGGTGCGCGCCGAAGCCGATGAAGTCCTTGCCCCCGAGCACCTGGCCGGTGAGGTCGGGGTGGGTGGCGTCCACGCCCGTGTCGAGGACGGCGACGGTCACGCCCCGGCCCTTGCTGCTGTGCCAGGCCTGCTTGGCGTGGAGGACGCCCAGGGCCCATTCCTGGTCGCGTATGGCGTCGGCGCTCGCCGGGGACGCGGGAACGAGCAGCAGGAGTGACGCGGCGGCGAGGGCGGCGCAGGCCCGCGTGAGCCCGGCGCGTGCGCGGCGGGCGCGCGTGCGGCCGGTGCGGGCGCGTGCGCGGCGCGGCCTCACCGGGCCTCCGCCCCCGCGGCCGCGGTGCGGGCGTGCACGGCCCGTTCGACGCGGTCCGCGATGCCCGCCGCCTCGAACCCGAGACCGGCCTGCGCGGCGGCGCTGGTGCCGTGCGGGCGCATGGCGTGCTCGGCGGGCTCGGGCGCGGCGACCGTGCGGCCGTCGGCGAAGCCGGTCACGGAGAACACGACGACGGGCGCCTCGGTGAGGACGTCGATGGACCAGGTCGCACGCTGCCGAGCCCCGAACGAGGCGGCGGCCGTGCCGGGCACCGGGTAGGCGGCCGGCAGCAGTGCCGTGTTCTCGGCGACGTGCCGGGCCCCGAACGTGGTGCGCAGGGCCGACATGGCGGCGGGGCCCGCCTCGGTGAAGACGAGGCCGACCGTGGTCACGTCGCTCGACGTGGCGTCCCGGTAGGTGGCGCGTACGACGCGCAGGCACCCGGCTGTGCGCACGGCGGCGGCCAGGGCCGGGTCGAGGGCGCCCGCGCAGTCGCTCGCGGGGGCGACGCCGAGCCGGGTCCAGGTGCGGTCGGCGCCGTCGGGGCCTGCCCCGGCGCCGTCGAGCACGGGCGGGAAAAGTGCGTCGACGGGTGTGCTGTGCCAGAGCGCGCGGGCGGCGTCGAAGCGGCTGACGGCCGAGGGGCGGGCGTTGTCGTCGGCGAGGAGCCGGTTGCCGGCGATCGCGCCGCCGATCAGGCCGAGGCCGAGGACGAGCAGGGCGATGGCGGCCGCGGTACGGCGCGGGGAGCGTCCGTGCTCCGCGTGCGCCTCGTCGGTGGTGGCCGGCCGCGGCAGGGGCTGCCCGGCCGATCGCTGGCGCGGCACGGGCGGCGGGGTGGCGGCGCAGGGCCATGCGGCGGCCGGCGGGGGCGCGGCGGGTGGCGGCGCCGCGGGTGCGGGCGGCGCGGTCGGCCGAGGGGGCACGCCGGGTCTTGGCGGCGCCGCGGGGATCGGCGGCGCGGGCGGCTGAGGCGGCGCGGGGTGGTGAGGCGGCACAGGCGGCTGAGGCGGTACGGCGCCCTGCGGGCCCGCGGGCGGCGGGACTGAGGTGCCCTGCGCCTCGATGCTCATCCGCCCCCTCCGGGTGGTGTGTCGATGTCCGCCGGCGGCGCGGCGTCCGGCCGGCCGCGTCCGCCCGGAGTCCGGGCGTCACTCTACGGGTTCGCGCCCGTGCGCAGGGACCACGCGGGCACGAACGCGCCCGCGGACGCGCGCGATCGGGACACGCGCGCGTCCACCGTCCGTCCGGCACCCGCGCGCGTCTACCGTCCGGTAGTCCGGTCTGGCAAGCTCGGCCGCATGACTCCCCTCGCCACCCCTCTCGCCTCGGACAGGGCTCGGTACGACCGTGCCACCGCGCATCTCGACGCGCCGCTCGCCGTCGTCGACCTGGAGGCGTTCGACGCCAACGCCGCCGGCCTGGTGCGAAGGGCCGGCGGCAAGCCCATCAGGGTGGCCAGCAAGTCGGTGCGCTGCCGTGCCCTGCTGGAGCGTGCCCTCGCGCGCGACGGCTTTAGCGGCCTGATGGCGTTCACGCTCCAGGAGTCGCTGTGGCTCGCGCGCGCGGGGTTCGACGACGTGCTGCTCGCGTACCCGTCGGTGGACCGCGCGGCGTACGCGGAACTCGTCGCGGACCCGAAGCTCGCCGCGGCGATCACGGTGATGGTGGACGACCCCGAGCAGCTCTCCCTGATCGACGCGGCGCGCGGCGGCGGCCGCGAGGAGGTACGCGTCTGCCTCGAATTGGACACGTCGCTGCGGCTGCTGGGCGGCCGTGTGCGGATCGGCGCGCTGCGCTCGCCGCTGCGCGACCCGGCGCAACTGGCCGAGATGGCCCGGTCCGTGGCGCGCAGGCCGGGCTTCCGGCTGGTGGGCCTGATGGCGTACGAGGGCCATGTGGCGGGCGTGGGCGACGCGGTGGCCGGCCGTCCGCTGCGCTCGCGCGCGATCCGGCTGATGCAGGCGGCGGCGCGCAGGGAGCTGGCGCAGCGGCGCGCGGCGGTGGTGCGTGCGGTGCGTGCGGTGGCGCCGGACCTGGAGTTCGTCAACGGCGGCGGCACGGGCAGCGTGCAGCACACGGCGGCGGAGGACGCGGTGACGGAGATCGCCGCCGGTAGCGGTCTCTACCAGCCGCGGCTGTTCGACAACTACACCTCGTTCTCGGGCCGTCCGGCCGCGCTGTTCGCGCAGCCGGTGGTGCGCAGGCCGGGTGTCGGGGTCGTGACCGTGCTGGGCGGCGGCTACCCGGCCTCCGGCGCGGCGGGCCGCGACCGGCTGCCGGTGCCGTACCTGCCGGAGGGGCTGCGCTACGACGGGCAGGAGGGTCCTGGCGAGGTGCAGACGCCGCTGCTGGGTTCGGCGGCCGACGACCTGCTGATCGGCGACAAGGTGTGGTTCCGGCACGCGAAGGCCGGGGAGATGTGCGAGCGGTTCGACGCGCTGCACCTGGTGGAGGGCGACCGGGTGGGCGCGCGGGTGCCCACGTACCGGGGCGAGGGCCACACGTTCCTGTAGGGGGGCCGGGTTGCCGTCCGCAGCCGGTTCCCGTGTGGCAACGTCCGTGCGTATCACGGCTGTTCGGCACGAGGACGGCCAGACCCGAGGAGGCACTCCGATGACGCCTGGCACGCACGCTCCGCGCATCGACACCAGCAGGCCGCACCCCGCGCGGATCTACGACTACCTGCTCGGGGGCAAGGACAACTATCCGGTGGATCGGGCGGTCGCCGAGCGGCTGCCCGTCGAGGCGCGCAACGGGGCCGCCGCCAACCGCGCGTTCATGCGCCGGGCGGTCGAGTGGACGGTCCGCGCGGGCATCGACCAGTTCCTCGACGTGGGCACGGGCATCCCGACCGAGCCGAATCTCCACCAGATCGTCCAGGGCGTGGACCCCGCCTGCCGGATCGTCTACGTCGACAACGACCCGATCGTGCTGCGGCATGCGGAGGCGCTGCTCGCCGGCAGGCCCGAGGGGCGCACGGCCTATGTGCAGTCGGACGTACTCGACCCAGGGGTCGTCGTCGAACAGGCCCGCGGGACACTGGACTTCGAGCGGCCCGTCGCGCTGTCGCTGATCGCGCTGCTGCACTTCGTGCCCGACGACCGCGATCCCTACGGCATCGTCAGGACGCTGCTCGAACCACTCGCGCCGGGCAGCTGCCTGATCCTCTCCCACCTGAGCATGGACCGGCTCACCCCGGAGCAGGACCGCACGCAGGAGTACCGGAACGCGGGAATCGACCTGCGGCCACGTACGCACGCGGAGGTGTTGCGGTTCTTCGACGGGCTCGACCTGGTCGAACCCGGCCTCGTGCCCTGCTGGCACAAGGACTCCCCGCGTCCCGAGGACGCCGGCCTGCCGGGTGCCGACTCCGGCTACGCCGGGGTGGGCTTCGTACGGTGACCCGCGTCGGCCCCGTCCCTAGAGCGGTGTGACGTACGCGCCGGCGATGCCGCCGTCGACGAGGAAGTCGCAGGCGTTGACGAACGAGGCGTCGTCGCTGGCGAGGAACGCGACCGCCGCGGCGATCTCGGCGGCCTCCGCGAACCGGCCGAGGGGGACGTGCACGAGGCGGCGCGCGGCGCGCTCCGGGTCCTTCGCGAACAGCTCGCGCAGCAGCGGGGTGTTGACGGGGCCCGGGCACAGGGCGTTGACGCGGATGCCCTCACGGGCGAACTGCACGCCGAGTTCGCGGGACATGGCGAGCACGCCGCCCTTGGACGCCGTGTAGGAGATCTGCGAGGTGGCCGCGCCCATCCGGGCCACGAAGGACGCCGTGTTGATGATGGAGCCGCGCCCCTGGCGGCGCATGTACGGGATGGCGGCCTTGCAGCAGAGGTAGACGGAGGTGAGGTTGACCTCCTGGACGCGCTGCCAGGCCTCGATGCCCGTGTCCAGGATGGAGTCGTCGTCGGGCGGCGAGATGCCGGCGTTGTTGAAGGCGATGTCGACGCTGCCGTACGTGTCGTGCGCGGCGGCGAACACCGCCTCGACCTGGGCCGGGTCGGTGACATCGGTGCGCACGAAGAGGCCGTCGGACTCCCGGGCGGCCGCACCGCCCGCGGCCTCGTCGATGTCGGCGCACACCACGCGCGCGCCCTCGGAGGCGAGCCTGCGCACGGTGGCGAGGCCGATGCCGCTGCCCCCGCCGGTGACGACGGCGGTGCGTCCGACGAGCCGGCGGCAGACGGGCGCGGCGGGCTCGGGGGGCGAAGACGTCATGGCGTCACTCCTCGCTGGAGATGAAGACGTTCTTGGTCTCGCTGAAGGCGGCGAGCGCGCCGGGCCCGAGCTCGCGGCCGAGCCCGGACTGCTTGTAGCCGCCGAACGGTGTTGAATACCGCACACTGGCATGCGAGTTGACGGAGAGGTTGCCTGCTGCGACGGCGCGCGAGACACGCAGCGCGCGCCCGGTGTCCCGGGTCCACAGGGAGCCGGACAGTCCGTACGGCGTGGCGTTGGCGAGGCGTACCGCGTCCTGCTCGTCCTC
Source organism: Streptomyces sp. NRRL F-5126 (assembly GCF_000721265.1). GTDB lineage: Bacteria > Actinomycetota > Actinomycetes > Streptomycetales > Streptomycetaceae > Streptomyces. The sequence continues at coordinate 224,877 of NZ_JOFZ01000010.1, forward strand.
GAACGGGATGACGACGGCGACGGGCCCGAAGACCTCTTCCACGGCGGCGGGCGCGTCGGGCCCCAGGCCGGTGAGCACCGTCGGCGGGTACCAGAACCCCGGTCCTTCGGGTGCGCTGCCGAGGATGGCGTCCGCGCCGGAGGGCACATAGGACCGTACGCGTTCGAGGTGGGCGGCGGAGATCAGCGGGCCCATGTCGGTGCCCTCGTCGGCGGGGTCGCCGACGGTGACGGCGGCGACGGCGGGCGCGAGCAGGTCGAGGAAGCGGTCGTGCACGTCGCGCTGGACGAGGATGCGGGTGCGGGCGCAGCAGTCCTGGCCCGCGTTGTCCAGGAACGACATCGGGGCGGTGGCGGCGGCCCGTTCGATGTCGGCGTCGGCGAAGACGATGTTGGGGCTCTTGCCGCCGAGTTCGAGGGTCACGCGCTTGACGGTGGCGGCGCACTTCGCCATGACGCTCTTCCCGACGGCGGCCGAACCGGTGAAGACGATCTTGGCGACTCCGGGGTGGGTCACCAGGGCGTCCCCGGTGACCGGGCCCGCGCCCGGCAGCACCTGGAAGAGATGTTCGGGCAGCCCCGCCTCCAGGGCGAGTTCGGCCAGGCGCAGCGCCGTGAGCGGGGTGGCCTCGGCCGGTTTGAGCAGCACGGCGTTGCCCGCGGCCAGTGCGGGCGCCACGGCCCAGGACGCGATCGGCATGGGGAAGTTCCAGGGGGCGATGACCCCGACGACGCCGAGCGGTTCGAGGAAGGTGATGTCGACGCCGCCCGCCACGGGGATCTGCGCGCCGGCCAGCCGCTCCACTCCCCCGGCGGCGTAGTCGAGCAGGTCGCGCGCGTTGGACGCCTCCCAGCGTGCGTTGCCGATGGTGTGGCCGGCCTCGCGGACCTCGAGCCGGGCGAGTTCTTCGATGTGCTCGTCGACGAGGCACGCGTACCGGCGCAGCAGCCGCGCGCGGTCGGCGGGAGCGGCGTCCACCCAGCCGCGCTGCGCGCCGGCGGCGCACCGTACGGCCTCGCCGACCTGGCCGGGGGTGGTGGCGGGGACGGTGGCGACACTCTCGCCGGTGGCCGGGTCGAGGACGCGGTGCTCGCCGGGGGCGTCGGCGCCGGTGGTGTGGTGGTGCCGTGGCATGGGCGTTGACCTCACATGGCGAGTGGCTTCGGGTGCTACAGCCGTTCGAAGGAGCGGCGCAGTTCCCAGTCGGTGACGGCGGCGTCGAAGGCCGCGAGCTCCACGCGCGCCATGTTGGCGTAGTGGTCGACGACGTCGTCGCCGAACGCGGCGCGCGCGATGGCGCTGCCGCTCCACAGCGCGGCGGCCTCGCGCAGGGTGGCGGGCACGCGCGCGTGGCCGCCCTCGTAGGCGTTGCCCGTGCAGGCGTCGGGCAGTTCGAGCTCGTGCTCGACGCCGTGCAGGCCGGCGGCGACGAGGGCGGCCACGGCGAGATACGGGTTGACGTCCCCGCCCGGCACCCGGTTCTCGAACCGCAGCGACGTGCCGTGGCCGACGACCCGCAGCGCGCAGGTGCGGTTGTCGTGGCCCCAGGCGACGGCGGTGGGCGCGAACGAGCCCGGCTGGTAGCGCTTGTACGAGTTGATGTTGGGCGCGTACAGGAGGGTGAGGTCACGCAGCGCGGCCAGCTGGCCCGCGAGGAAGTGGCGCATGAGCGGTGACATGCTGTCAGGGCCGTCGCCCGCCATCGCGGGGCGCCCTTCGGCGTCCCTGAGGGAGAGGTGGATGTGGCAGGAGTTGCCCTCCCGCTCGTCGTACTTGGCCATGAAGGTGAGCGAGACGCCCTCCTGCGCGGCGATCTCCTTGGCGCCCGTCTTGTACACGGCGTGCTGGTCGCAGGTGGTCAGCGCCTCGTCGTACTTGAAGGCGATCTCGTGCTGCCCCGGGTTGCACTCGCCCTTGGCCGACTCGACGGTGAGCCCGGCTCCCGCCATCTCGCGCCGGATGCGGCGCAGCAGCGGCTCGACGCGGCCGGTGCCGAGTACGGAGTAGTCGATGTTGTACCGGTTGGCGGGTGTGAGGCCGCGGTAACCGGCGTCCCAGGCCTGCTCGTAGGTGTCGTTGAAGACGATGAACTCCAGCTCGGTGCCGACGTGCGCGGTCAGGCCGTGGCCGGCGAGCCGGTCGAGCTGGCGGCGCAGGATCTGGCGCGGCGCGGCGGTGACGGGCGAGCCGTCCGCCCAGGCGAGGTCGGCCATGAGCAGCGCGGTGCCCGGGTGCCAGGGGATGCGGCGCAGGCTCGCGGTGTCGGGGCGCAGGGCGAAGTCGCCGTAGCCGCGGTCCCAGGAGGCCATGGCATAGCCGTCGACGGTGTTCATGTCGGTGTCGACGGCGAGCAGGTAGTTGCAGCCCTCGGCGCCGTGGTCGAGGACGTCGGAGAGGAAGAACGGCGCGGCGAAGCGCTTGCCCTGGAGCCTGCCCTGCATGTCGGGGAAGGCGAGGACGACGGTGTCCACCTCGTCCGCGCCCACGAGCGAGGCGAGCTCGCCGGTCGCGAGCGGGGGTGTGCGGTCTGCCACGGGGTGCGTCCTCCTTCGGTCGGCCGGAAGCCTTAAGGTATAGGTGAGGACCTTTGAAGGGAAGGGCGGCTCGGCGAGGAGGGCGGGGCGATGGCGGAGGACGGGGGCACCGCCGACGCACTGGCCCCGGTGCTGCGGCCTGTGCACGCGGGCAACGGCTTCGAGGAGGCGCTCGAACAGATCCTCCAGGTGCTCAGGCTGGGCCTCGTCGGTCCCGGCGAGCGGCTGCCGGCCGAGCGGATGCTGGCCGAGCGGCTGCGGATCAGCCGGGTCGTCCTGCGCGAGGTGCTGAAGGTGCTCGCCGACCAGGGCCTCGTCACCAGCAGGCGCGGCCGGTACGGCGGCACGTTCGTGCTGCCGCGACCTGCCGCAGGAGCGCCGGGCTCGGGCCGGGCCGAGCTGCGGCGGCGGATGGCGGACACCGACCTCGACGACGTGCTGCGCTTCCGCGAGGTGCTGGAAGTGGGCGCGGCGGGGCTGTGTGCGCAGCGGGGTCCGGCGGACGGGGGCGCCGAACGCTTGCGCGCCGCGCTCACCGCGACGGGCGACGCGCCGCCGGCCGAGTACCGCAGGCACGACACCCTGCTGCACCTCACGCTCGCCGAGCTGTCGGGGTCGGCGACGCTGCGGGCGCAGTACGCGTCGGTGCGGGCGCGCGTCAACGACCTGCTGGACTGCGTCCCGCTGCTGGTGCGCAACCTGGAGCACTCGCAGCGGCAGCACACCGCGCTGGTCGAGGCGGTCCTCCAGGGGGACGCGGACGCCGCGCGGGAGACGATGCGCGAGCACTGCTCGGGGACGGCGGCGCTGCTGCGCGGCTTCCTGTCCTGAGCGGAAGCGAGCCGTCCGCCTCTGATGGTATGGACAAAGACCTTTGATGGCCGGTACCGCGGCCGGAAGGAGACGGCATGAAGCCGCTTATCGGCATCAGCACGTATCTGGAGGAGTCGGCCGCGTGGGGCCCGTGGCGGATGGAGGCCGCGCTGCTGCCCGCGGGCTACCCGGCGCTCGTGCGACGGGCGGGCGGCCTGGCCGCGATGCTGCCGCCGGGCGACCCGGCCACCGCGCCCGAGGTCGTGGCGCGGCTCGACGGCGTGGTCATCGCGGGCGGCCCCGACGTCGAACCCGCACAGTACGGCGCACGGCCGCACCCGCGCACGGGCCCGCCCGCGCGGGAGCGCGACGCCTGGGAGCTGGCGCTCATCGGCGCGGCGCTCGACGCGGACAAGCCGCTGCTGGGGATCTGCCGGGGCATGCAGTTGCTGAACGTGGCGCTGGGCGGCTCGCTCGCGCAGCACATCGAGGGCCATGTCGGCGAGGCTCCGGGCCGGTTCGGCGCGCACCCGGTCATCCCGCTGCCGGGCACGCGCTACGCGGGCCTGGTGCCGGGCGAGTTCGGCGTGCCGAGCCGGCACCACCAGTCGGTCGACCGGCTCGGCGCGGGCCTGACGGCATCGGCGGTCGCGGCGGACGGCACGGTGGAGGCCGTCGAACTGGCCGGGAAGCGCTGGGTGGCGGGCGTCCAGTGGCACCCGGAGATGGCGGACGACACACGCGTCATGGCGGACTTCGTCCGCGCCGCGACGCCCTGACGCGCCGCGGTCAGCCCAGCGCTGCCCGCAGCGCCGCAGGCGCGTCCGTCAGGGACGGGCCGTACCAGGTGAGCATCCGGCCGTCGACCAGCGCGGCCGGCAGTCCAGGGAACGCCTCGGGGCCGTCGTCCGCCGTGAAGCGGTACGGCTCGTCGGGCAGCACGACCAGGTCGGCGCCCGCGCCGCGCAGCGCGTCCAGGGGGACGCGCGGGTAGCGCTCCGTGTGGTGCTCGTAGGCGTTGCGGACGCCGAGACGCGCGAGCAGGTCCCCGGCGAAGGTGTCGCGGCCGAGCACCATCCAGGGCCTGCGCCACACCGGTACGATCGCGCGCCTGGCGCCGTGCGGCGACGATGGTACGGCGTCCCAGGCCGCCCGCGCCCGGTCGAGCCAGCCCGGCGCGGCGGCGAGGCCGCATCCGTCCAGCAGTACGCGCGTGAGCTCGGTGAACGCCTGGTCGAGGGTTCTGACCTCGGTGACGAGCACGTCCGCGCCGCCGGCGCGCAGCGCGGCGAGGTCGGGGGCGCGGTTCTCCTCCTCGTTCGCCACGACGAGGTCGGGCCCCAGCGCGAGCACCGCCTCGACGTCCGGGTTCTTGGTGCCGCCGATGCGGGTGACGTCGAGCCCCGCGGGGCGCACGCACCAGTCGGTGGCGCCGACGAGCAGGCCCGGCGCGCTCACCGCGATCGCCTCGGTCAGCGACGGGACGAGCGAGACGACTCGGGGCCGGGCGCGGCGGGCGGGCTCCACGCCGCTCAGCGGTCCCGGTCGAAGGTCGCGTCGATGTGCTCGGCGACGGCGACGACGAGGACGCGGGTGCCCGGCTCCGTCGTGCGCCAGCGGTGCCGTACACCGCCGGAGAGGTACAGCGTGTCGCCGCGCTCCAGCCGGTACGCGCGGCCCTCGGCCTCGACCTCGGCGGCCCCGTCGGCGATGTACATGATCTCGTCGTTGCGGTGCTGGTACTCGCGGCCGGTGTCCTGCTCCCCCGTGTACTCCTTGGCGGCGAGCTGGTGGCCGCCGCGCACCACCCGCCTGATACCCGCTTGCGTGGTGCCGCTCTCGCAGTCGCCGCGCACGACGTCGACGGTGCGCGCGGAGTCCGCCGCGGCGCGCAGCGCGGCCTGCGTCGTCTCCAGGGCGTCGGCGACGCGCTCCAGGGAGCGGGTGCTCGGACGGGCGCGCTCGTTCTCGATCTGGCTGAGGAAGGGCACGGAAAGGCCGCTGCGCGCGGCGACCGCCGCCAGCGTCAGCCCCAGGGACCTGCGCCGCCTGCGGACGGCGGCGCCCACTCTGAGCGCTTCCTTGTCGTCCATGTTCGGGCTCCCTCCCGGCCGGAGTGCCATCCTCTCAGAGGGAGGGCCCCGGCAGGGCGTGTGCCCGGCCGCTGATACGGAACCGCAAGAGGGGTGAGCACCGTCACATCGGGTGCTCACCCCTCTACGCCGTGTTCACGGCCTCACGTCGGGCCGCCGCGTCCGGTTACATCGGGGCCATCTTGTCCACGATGCCCGGGTGCTTGGAGACCCACGCGTTGACCGCGTCCTCCGCGTGCGCCGTGCCACCGGCCTTCTGGATCTGGTTCTCCAGGTCGCCCAGCTGCGAACGGGACATCTTCCAGTTCTTCAGCCACTTGGTGAGCTGCGGGTACTGCTGCGGGAACTTCTTGGTGGCCACCGTGGTCAGGTTGTCACCGGTGCCGAACGCCTTCTTCGGGTCGGCCAGCCGTGTCAGGTTGTACGCGCTGTAGGCCCAGTGCGGCGACCACAGCACGACCGCGACCGGCTTCTTCTTCGCGTAGTCCCGCTTCAGCTCCGAGAGCATTCCGGGCGTGGAGCCGTTGACGACCTTGTACTCCTTGTCGAGGCCGTAGGACGGCAGCACCTTGTTCTTGAGGATGTTCATCTCCTCGGTGCCCGGCTCGATCCCGATGATCTGGTTGCCGAATTCCTTGCCCTTGCCCTTGAGGTCGCTGAACGACTTGACGCCCTTGACGTAGCTGGGCACCGCGACGTCCAGCGAGGTGGGCCCGTACCAGTAGCCGATCTTGGTGAGCTGGTTGTGGTACTTGTCCCAGTAGTGCTTCTGCGCGTGCGGCAGCCAGCCGTCGAACTGGACGTCCAACTGGCCCTGGGAGAGGGCGGTGTACATCGGGCCCACGTCGAACTGCTTGAGGTTCATCGTGTAGCCGCGCTGCTTGAGCACGGCCTTCCACAGGTAGGTGGCGGCGATGTCCTCTTCCCAGGGGAACCAGGCCACGTTGAGCGGGCGCGCCGCCTCCTTGGCGACGGCCGCCTGGGCGTCCTTGTTCTGCTTCGGGACCGGGACCCACTTGTCGAGCACGCCCGGGTTGGCCTTGAGCCAGATCTTGACGGCCTCCAGCTCGTGGCCGGTACCGGACTTCTGGATCTGTGCCTCAAGATCGCTGAGCTGCTTCTCGCTCATCTTGAAGTTCTTGATCCACTTGGCGACCGTCGGGTCGTCCTGGCTGAAGCCCTTGCGGGCGATCATGTGGATGCTGTCGCCCTTGCCCCAGGCGTTCTTGGGGTCGGCGAGCTTCGTCAGCTTGTACGTGCTGTAGGCCCAGTGCGGCGACCACAGCACGACCGCGATGGGCTTCTTCTTCGCGTAGTCGCGCTTCAGCTCCGACAGCATGCTCGGCGTGGAGCCGTTGGTGACCTTGTACTCCTTGTCGAGGCCGTACGCCTTGAGGACCTTGCTCTTGAGCAGGCCCATCTCACCGGCGCTCGGCTCGATGCCGATGATCCGGCCGCCGAACTCGGCGCTCTTGCCCTTGAGGTCGGACATGGTCTTGACGCCCTTGACGTAGCTGGGGACCGCGATCTCCAGCGACGTCTGGTCGTACCACTTGCCCATGTCCTCCAGCTGGCTGCCGTACTTCTTCCAGTACGCGGCGTGGGTGGTGGGCAGCCAGGAGTCGGTCTGCAGGTCGATCTGGCCGTTGGCCTGGCCCTGGTAGAGCGAGCCGGCCTCGTACTGCTTGACGTTGACCTTGTAGCCGCGCTCCTGGAGCATCTCCTGCCACAGGAAGGTCGTGGCGATGCCCTCGTCCCACGGGATGTAGCCCATGCTGATGGACTTGCCGTGGCCCACGTTCGTCGAGTTGCCCGAGGTGGCCGTGTTGGCCGTCGAGCCGTCGGACCCGCCGAAGAGGCCGAGGCCACCCGCCACGAGGGCGAGGACGACCACGCCGGAGAGCGCGACGACGGGCTGCGGCCTGTGCTGGAAGATCTTCATCCCCTTGGCACTGCCGGCCAGCTCCCTGGCCTTGGCGAGGGCGCGGCGGCCGAGCGGCGAGACCTGCTGGCCGAGCGCGCCGGTCATCCGGTCCAGGTAGATGGCGAGGATGACGATGGAGATGCCGGCCTCGAAGCCGAGGCCGATGTTGACGTTGCCGATGGCCTGGAAGACGTCGCCGCCGAGGCCGCCGCCGCCGACCATGCCGGCGATGACCACCATGGACAGGGCCAGCATCACGTTCTGCGTGACACCTGCCATGACCGTCTGCATGGCGAGCGGCAGCTGCACGCGCAGCAGGGTCTGGCGGGGCGGCGTGCCGAACGCGTCTGCCGCCTCGACGAGTTCCTCGTCGACCTGCCGGATGCCCAGCTCGGTCATGCGCACGCCGGGCGGCAGCGCGAAGACGATCGTCGCGATGATGCCGGGCACGACGCCGACGCCGAAGAAGATGACGCCCGGGATCAGGTAGACCATGGCGGGCATGGTCTGCATGAAGTCGAGGATCGGCCGGAAGATCGAACTGACCGTCTTCGACTTGGCCGCCCACACGCCTAGCGGCACCCCGATGACCAGGGTGAGGACCGTCGCGACGAGCACGAGCGACAGCGTCTGCATCGAGTGGTCCCACAACTCGATGGAGTCGATCAGCGCGAAGCCGACGAACGCCAGGATGCCGGCGGTCAGGTTGCGCAGCCACCAGGCGATGACGGCGAGTATGCCCGCGAGCAGAAGGGGCTGGGGGGCCGACAGGACGTCGAATATCCAGCTGTAGAGGTGGTTGACGAGCCAGGAGACGGCGTCGAACAGCCACGACAGGTTGTGCTGGAGCCAGTCGACGGCGCTGTTGACCCAGTCGCCCAAAGGAAGCCTAGGCACTGGCCACCGCCTTGCCCTCGGTGCCCGCCGCAGCGGCACCGCTGCCCGGCGCCGCTGCGGCGTCGGTCGGCGTCATGGGCTCGCCGAGCACGGCGAGCAGCCGCGCCCTCGGTACAACGCCCACGAGCGCGCCGTCCTCGCCGGTGACGGCGACGGCGACGCCGCTGGTCGAGCACGGCGTGAACAGCTCGATGATCGGCGTGTCCTCGGACACGGTCGCGGGCGCGGCCGCGAGGACGTCCTCTGCGGTGCGCAGCGTGCGGCCGTCGTCCGCCTTGCCCCCGAAGGCGGTCTCGGGCTCGGCCATGATGGCGCCGGCGGTGAGCACCCTGGACCGGTCGACGTCCTGCGTGAAGGAGGCGACGTAGTCGTTGGCCGGGGTGACGAGGATGTCCTCGGCGGTCCCCTGCTGGACGATCTCGCCGTCGCGCATCACGGCGATGCGGTCGCCGAGGCGCATGGCCTCGTTGAGGTCGTGGGTGATGAAGACGATGGTCTTCTTCAGCCGCTTCTGCAGGGTCAGCAGCTGGTCCTGCATGTCGCGCCTGATCAGCGGGTCGAGCGCGCTGAACGACTCGTCCATGAGGAGCATGTCGGCATCGGTGGCGAGCGCGCGGGCCAGGCCGACGCGCTGCTGCATGCCGCCGGACAGCTCGTCGGGCCAGGACTTCTCCCAGCCGCCGAGCCCGGTCATCTCCAGCGCCTCACGGGCGTGCTCCTCGCGCTCCTTGCGCGGCTTGCCCTGGACTTCGAGGCCGTAGGCCGCGTTCTCCAGGACGCTGCGGTGGGGGAAGAGCGCGAAGTGCTGGAAGACCATGCTGATCTTCGTCGAGCGCACGTCGCGCAGCCCCTCCTTGGACAGGGCCGTGAGGTCCTGCCCGTCGAAGAGGACACGTCCCGACGTGGGTTCGAGCAGCCCGTTGAGCATCCGCAGCAAGGTGGACTTGCCGGAGCCCGACAAGCCCATCACCACGAAGATCTGCCCCGGCTCGACCGTGAAGGATGCGTCGATGACCGCGGCGGTCGTACCGTCGGCGCGAAGCTCCTCGCGGCCTGAGCCGTTCTGGAGCTTCGTCACGGCTTCATCTGGTCGTCTGCCGAAGACTTTGTACAGGTGTTCGGCTTCAAGCCTGGACACATAAACCTCACGAGTCGAACGGAGAAAACGGCCCACCACCCCCGCCGGGCGGGCCGTGGAGCGGCACGGGTTCGGCCCTCTGACCCGCTGCGGCGTGGTGAAGAGTGCGGGGCGGGTCCGCTCCGCATGCGCGTCTGCCCTCACTTGTACATACCAAACTTTTATGTGAACTACGTCACATCGTCTCGGCGTGTCGCCGTTGCCTGTGGGATGAGGCGTGTGTCAGTGGCCTACGGCATCATCGGCGACGTGACGCGACGCCTGATGCTCCTCGACACCGCCTCCCTCTACTTCCGTGCCTACTTCGGCGTGCCCGAATCCGTGCGCGCGCCGGACGGGACGCCGGTCAACGCCGTGCGCGGCCTGCTCGACTTCATCGCCCGCCTCGTGCAGGACCACCGCCCGGACTCCCTGGTGGCCTGTACGGACGCGGACTGGCGCCCGCAGTGGCGCGTCGACCTGATCCCCTCGTACAAGGCGCACCGGGTCGCCGAGGCGCACCCCGGTGGCACCGACGAGGAGGAGGTCCCCGACACGCTCTCGCCGCAGGTGCCGGTGATCGAGGAGGTGCTCGACGCCCTGGGCATCGCCAGGGTCGGCGTGCCCGCGTACGAGGCGGACGACGTGATCGGCACGTTCACCGCGCGGGCCACGGGCCCGGTCGACATCGTCACCGGCGACCGCGACCTCTACCAGCTCGTCGACGACGCGCGCGGCGTGCGCGTGCTCTACCCGCTCAAGGGCGTGGGCACGCTCCAGGTGACGGACGAGTCCTTCCTGCGGGCGAAGTACGGGGTGTCGGGCGCCGGGTACGTGGACCTGGCCCTGCTGCGCGGCGACCCGAGCGACGGGCTGCCCGGCGTGCCGGGCATCGGCGAGAAGACGGCGGCGAAGCTGCTGGACGCGTTCGGCGACCTGGCGGGGATCATGGCCGCGGTCGACGACCCGCGCTCCCGGCTCACCCCCTCGCAGCGCAAGCGGCTGCACGAGGCGCGGGCGTACGTGGCGGTCGCGCCCGAGGTCGTGCGCGTCGCGTCGGACGTGCCGCTGCCGGACACCGGCGTCGCGCTGCCTCAGCGGCCGTGCGACGCCGAGGCGCTGGAGGCGCTGTCCGAGCGGTGGGGGCTCGGGGGCTCGCTCACCCGGCTCCTTGCCGCCCTGAGCCGATGAGGTGTTAAGTTAGGCAAGCCTAACCGATTTCGACCAGGGGAGATGGCCGTGGCGGAGGAACAGCGCCGTAGGACGCCGAAGGCCCACGAGGCACGGGTCGTGCGCACCGAGCGGCTCACCCCGCACATGGTGCGGATCGTGGTCGGCGGCGAGGGACTCGCCTCCGTCGCCTGCGGCGAGTTCAGCGACCACTATGTGAAGGTCCTGTTCGCCGCGGAGGGCGTCGCGTACCCGGAGCCGTTCGACATGGCCCGCATCCGCGAGGAGTTCCCTCGCGAGCAGTGGCCCGCCACGCGTACGTACACGGTGCGGGCGTGGGACCCGGACGCACTGGAGATGACGCTCGACTTCGTGGTCCACGGCGACGAGGGCCTGGCCGGCCCGTGGGCGGCGCGTGCCGTGCCGGGTGAGACGGTGCGCTTCCTCGGCCCGGGCGGCGGTTACACGCCCGACCCCGAGGCCGACTGGCACCTGCTCGCGGGCGACGAGAGCGCGCTGCCCGCGATCGCGGCCGCGCTTGAGCGTGTCCCGTCCGGCGTTCCGGTGCACGCGTTCGTGGAGATCGACGAGGCGGCGGAGGAGCAGAAGATCGCCTGCCCCGACGGGGTGGACGTGACGTGGCTGCACCGGGGCGGGCGGCCCGTGGGCGAGGCGCTGGTGGCTGCCGTGCGCGATCTTGACTTCCCCGCGGGCGACGTGCACGCGTTCGTGCACGGTGAGGCGGCCTTCGTCAAGGACCTGCGCCGGCATCTGCGCCACGAGCGGCAGGTGCCCAGGGAGCGGCTGTCCGTGTCGGGGTACTGGCGCAGCGGCCACACGGACGAGGCGTGGCGCGCCGTCAAGCGTGAGTGGAACGCGGCGGTGGAGCGGGAGCAGGAGGGCGCCGCCGGCGCCTGAGCCCGCGGCGGCGCCCGAGCCGCGAAACGCGCGCAGCCCCGGCGCGGCCCGTCGGCCCGGACGCGCGGGTGGCGGCAGGATGCCGTGCATGACCGTTTCGGTGGCCCTGTTCACCTCCGACCTGCGCGTGCACGACCAGCCGGTGCTGCGCGCCGCGCTCCGCGCCGCGGACCGGGTGGTCCCGCTGTTCGTCCTCGACCGCGGCATCGCGCGGGCCGGGTTCGACGCGCCCAACCGGCGCGCCTTCCTGGCCGACTGCCTCGCCGCGCTCGACGCGGGTCTGCGGGAGCGCGGCGGACGGCTCGTCATCCGTACGGGTGACACCGCGACGGAGGTGCGCCGGGTGGCCCGTGAGACCGGCGCGCACGAGGTTCACGTAGCGGCCGGTGTCAGCCGGTACGCGCTGGAGCGCGAGGGGCGGCTGCGCGAGGCGCTGTCGGGTGCGGACTGCGAGCTGCACGCGCACGACGCGGTCGTCACGGCCCTGCCGCCCGGCCGGGTGACCCCCTCGTCCGGCGACCACTTCGCGGTCTTCACCCCCTACTTCAGGCGCTGGCGGGAAGCGGGCGTGCGGGACGCGCTCGGCGCGCCCCGTTCCGTCGACGTGCCGCCCCTCGACGGTGAGGCGCTGCCGCGCCGCGACGCGGTGTCCGGCGTCTCCCCCGGCGTCCCCGAGGGCGGCGAGACGGCGGCGCGCGCGAAGCTCACGGCGTGGCTGCGCGACGGCGTCGAGGACTACGAGGACCGCCACGACGACCTGCCGGGCGACGCCACGTCACGCCTCTCCCCCTACCTGCACTTCGGCTGCCTCTCGCCCGTGGAGTCGGTGCACAGGGCGCGGCGCAAGGGCGGCCCGGGGGCGGACGCGTTCGTACGGCAGCTGGCCTGGCGCGACTTCCACCACCAGGTGCTCGCGGCGCGGCCCGCGGCGTCCTGGTCCGACTACCGTGAGCGCGGGGACCGGTGGCGCGAGGACGCCGGCACCGAGGCGGCGGTCGAGGCGTGGCGGCAGGGCCGCACGGGCTATCCGATCGTGGACGCCGCGATGCGGCAGCTGCGCCACGAGGGGTGGATGCACAACCGGGGCCGGCTGCTGGTGGCGAGTTTCCTCACCAAGACGCTCTACGCGGACTGGCGCACGGGCGCCCGGCACTTCCTCGACCTGCTCGTCGACGGCGACATCGCCAACAACCAGATGAACTGGCAGTGGGTCGCGGGTACGGGCACGGACACCCGTCCCAACCGGGTGCTGAACCCGCTCGCGCAGGCGCGGCGGTTCGACCCGCGTGGCGCGTACGTGCGCCGCTGGGTGCCGGAACTGGCGGCCGTCGACGGCGCGGCGGTCCACCAGCCGTGGCGCCTGCCGGAGCGGGAGCGCGCCGCGCTGGAGTACCCGGATCCTGTGGTGGACCTGGCGGAGGCCCGCGACCGCTTCCTGCGAGCGCGCAAGCCCTGACGGCCTTGCGGCTCGGCACCGCTCCCGCGAGAGCCCGCCCGGGCGTGACGGGCCCGCCCCGCCGGGGCACCCGGCAACCGAAAACGGCCGACCGGCGAAGCCGGCCACACACCGCGGCAGGCCGTGGCCGCGGCACACCGGCGGACCGTTGGAGGCCGCCGCGACGGGCGGCACGCCAACGGGCCGCACCGAGGCCGACACGACAGCGACAGGCCGCGGCCGCTGCCAGACAACCCGCCCCGGGCGCTGCCCCCGCGGGCGAACGAACACCGGTCCTGGCCGCCGCCCCGGGGCGTTGCGGCGCTGGTCGAGCGGCGGAGCCGGCCGGACACCACAGGGCCGACTGCCCAGTGCCCGGCACGAGCGGCGCCCTGCGGGCGGCCTGGCACGCCAACGGGCTGCACCGAGGCCGACACGAGAGCGACAGGCCGCGGCCGCTGCCAGACAACCCGCCCCGGGCACTGCCCCCGCCGGCAAACGAACACCGGTCCTGGCCGCCGCCCCGGGGCGTTGTGGTCCTGGTCGAGCGGCGGAGCCGGCCGGACACCACGGGGCCGACTGCCCAGTGCCCGGCACGAGCGACCCTGCCGCGGCAGCGGGCAACACCGGCGGACACACCGGGACGCGGCCCGGCACGCCGCGCGGCCCGGCACGCCACGCGGCTCGCGACTCGCGGCTGCGGCTCGCGGGGGTCAGGTGACCGAGCTGTACGCCACCACCCCGCGCCGTATGCCGTCGATCGCGCGGCGCGCGTTCCTCGCGACCGTGCTGCCGTCGGACGTGGGCGCCGCGGCGGCGATCTGGCCCAGTACGTCGATGACCTGCTTGCACCAGCGCACGAAGTCGCCCGCGGGCATCTCCGCCTCGCGCAGCACCTCGTCGAGCCCGCGCCCCGACGCCCACGCGTACGCCGGCCATGCGAAGCCGAGGTCGGGCTCGCGCTGGCCGACGCCCTCCGCCTGGTTGATGCCTAGGTCCTCCTCCAGGGCGTCGAGGCGGCCCCAGATGCGCACCATCTCGCCGAGCGCCGCCTTGGCCGGGCCCGACGGCGTCTTCGGCACGACCGCGTCGTCGCTCTGGCGCGACTCGAAGACCAGCGCCGAGACGCACGCCGCGAGCTCCGCCGGGCCGAGGCCCTCCCACACGCCGTCGCGCAGGCACTCGCTCGCCAGCAGGTCGAGCTCGCCGTACAGGCGTGCGAGCCGCCGCCCGTGCTCGGTGACCTCGTCGCCCCGCAGGTAGTCGAGTTCCGTGAGCAGCGCCACGATGCGGTCGAACGTCCGCGCGATGGTGTTCGTGCGGCCCTCGATGCGCCGCTCAAGCTGGCGCGTGTCGCGCGTCAGGCGGTGGTAGCGCTCCGCCCACCGCGCGTGGTCCTCGCGCTCGTCGCACCCGTGGCACGGGTGGGCGCGCAGTGCGGTGCGCAGGCGGATGATCTCCCGGTCGTCCGCCGCCGCGGCACGCTGCCTGCGGTGGCGCTCCGGCACGATGTGCCCCGCCTTCGTGCGCAGCGCGGACGCCAGGTCGCGCCGCGACTGCGGGGAGCGCGCGTTGAACGACTTGGGAATGCGCATCCGCTCCAGGGGCTCGACCGGCACCGGGAAGTCGATCGACGCCAGCCGCTTGACCTGCCGCTCCACCGTCAGCACCAGGGGTCTGGGGCCCTCGTGGTACTCGACGCCCGCGTGTCCCCGGTGCCCGTTCGCGCGGCCCGCGGGCACCCCGGGGTCGAGCACCAGCGCGAGCCCGGCGAACTTGCCCGTCGGCACGTGGATCACGTCACCGGGCCTGAGCTTCTCCAGCGAGGTGGCCGCGGCGGCCCTGCGCTGCGCCGCGCCCTGCTTGGCCAGCTCGTTCTCGCGGTCCTTCAGCTCGCGGCGCATGCGCGCGTACTCCTCGAAGTCCCCGAGGTGGCACGTCATGCCCTCGCGGTAGCCCGCGAGGCCCTCCTCGTTGCGCTGGACCTGACGGGAGATGCCGACGACCGACCGGTCGGCCTGGAACTGCGCGAACGACGTCTCCAGCAGCTCGCGCGAGCGGTGCCGGCCGAACTGGTGGACCAGGTTGACCGCCATGTTGTACGAGGGGCGGAAGCTGGAGCGCAGCGGGTAGGTGCGGGTGCCGGCGAGGCCCGCCAGCGCCCCCGGGTCCATGCCGCGCTGCCACAGCACCACCGCGTGGCCCTCGACATCGATGCCGCGGCGCCCCGCGCGCCCCGTGAGCTGCGTGTACTCGCCGGGCGTGATGTCCGCGTGCTGCTCGCCGTTCCACTTGACGAGCTTCTCCAGGATCACCGTGCGGGCCGGCATGTTGATGCCGAGCGCCAGCGTCTCCGTCGCGAACACGGCCTTGACGAGGCCGCGCACGAAGAGCTCCTCGACGACCTCCTTGAACGTCGGCAGCATGCCCGCGTGGTGGGCGGCGATGCCGCGCTCCAGGCCTTCGAGCCACTCGTAGTAGCCGAGGACGTGCAGGTCCTCCGACGGGATCGAGGACGTGCGCTCCTCGACGATCTCACGGACCGTCGTGCGCGCCTCCTCGTCGTTGAGCCGGAGGCCCGCGTACAGGCACTGCTGCACGGCTGCCTCGCACCCGGCCCTGCTGAAGATGAACGTGATCGCGGGGAGCAGGCCGTCCGCGTCGAGGCGCTCGATGACGTCGGGGCGCGACGGCGTCCAGATACGGGTGCGCCGCCTGCGCTCCCGCTCGCGGTCGGCCTCGCGGACCATCTTCCCGCGGCGCCGCTCGCGCGGGTTGTACGTGCGCTGGTTCTCCATCCTGGCCATGCGGACCAGGTCGGGGTTGACCTCGCGCTTGCCCTGACCGCGCCCGCCGTGGTCGGTCTCCTCCTCGAAGAGGTCGTACATGCGGCGCCCGGCGAGCACGTGCTGCCACAGCGGGACGGGGCGGTGCTCGGAGACGATGACGGCCGTGTCGCCGCGTACGGTGTCCAGCCAGTCCCCGAACTCCTCGGCGTTGGACACGGTCGCCGACAGGGACACCAGCGTGACCGACTCGGGAAGGTGGATGATCACCTCTTCCCACACGGCGCCCCTGAACCGGTCGGACAGGTAGTGCACCTCGTCCATCACGACGTATCCGAGGCCGTTGAGCGCCTGGGAGCCCGCGTAGAGCATGTTGCGCAGGACCTCGGTGGTCATGACGACCACCGGCGCGTCGGCGTTCACGCTGTTGTCACCGGTGAGCAGGCCGACCTTCTCGGGGCCGTAGCGGCTCACGAGGTCGGCGTACTTCTGGTTGGACAGCGCCTTGATAGGCGTGGTGTAGAAGCACTTGCGGCCCTCCTTGAGGGCCAGGTGCACGGCGAACTCGCCGACGATGGTCTTGCCGGATCCGGTGGGCGCGGCGACCAGCACGCCCTTCCCTGCCTCCAGTGCCTGGCACGCCTCGATCTGGAAGGGGTCGAGGCCGAACTCGTACATCTCACGGAACGGGGCGAGCGCTGTGGCCTGCACGGCGGCGCGGATGCGGGCGGCGGCGTAGCGCTCGGCGGGAGAAAGGTCCTCTGTCATCTCGCTCACGAGCCTACCCGGCGCCTCCGACACTCACCTCGGTCTTTTGTGCGGGCGCACGGAGGCGGCCCGGGCGCGCCGTGACGCGCGTGAGGCCGGAGCCGCGGGGCTCCGGCCTCACAGAACGCGTGGCGTCCCGGGTGCGTCAGGTGACGTCGTCGTAGCCGTTGACCCGGTGGGTGCCGGCCGCGTCGGCCTGCTCGGGCAGCGCCGGCGTGGCGACCGGCTCCACGGTGTCCGTGTCCTCGGGATCCAGGTCGAGGTCGGAGGCCTCGTCGTCGGCCGGCCCCGCCTCCTCGATGCGGCGCTTGCGCCGGTCGTTCGCCAGGGCGACGAAGCACGCGGCGAAGTACAGGACCCAGATCGGGCCGGCGAGGACCAGCATGGACAGCGGGTCGGTGCTGGGCGTGGCCACGGCGGCGAACACCGTGATGCCCATGATCATGATCCGCCACCAGCCGATCATGCGCTTGCCGGAGAGGATGCCGACGAAGTTGAGCATGACGAGCAGCAGCGGCATCTCGAAGGAGAGGCCGAAGACGACGACCATGCGCGTCACGAGATCGAGCAGCTCGTCCAGCGGCAGCAGGTTGGCGACGTGGTCAGGCGTGAAGCCGAGGAGCACCCTCGCGGTGGTCGGCAGCACCTCGTAGGCGAAGAGGGCGCCGAGGAAGAAGAGCGGCACGCCGCTGCCGACGAAGGCGAGGGCGTACTTCTTCTCGTGCCGGTGCAGGCCCGGCGCGACGAACGCCCAGAGCTGGTACAGCCAGACCGGTGACGCACACACGACGCCGGCCATCAGGGACACCTTCAGCGCC
This sequence comes from Streptomyces sp. NRRL F-5126, assembly GCF_000721265.1. GTDB lineage: Bacteria > Actinomycetota > Actinomycetes > Streptomycetales > Streptomycetaceae > Streptomyces. The sequence goes on from NZ_JOFZ01000010.1 coordinate 242,150, forward strand.
AGGGAGAACGGCGCGATCAGGCCGTCCATCGTGACGTTGGCGCACGCCTCGCCCTTGGTGCGGGCGAGCGAGGTGAAGTCTCCCTTGCAGCCGACCGAACCGAGGATCGGGTTCGTGAAGAAGTTGATGATGTCGTTGTAGAAGTACGCGGCGACGCACGCGACGACGATGATGGCCAGGAGGCCCTTCGCCAACCTGTTGCGCAGCTCACGCAGGTGTTCCACGAGAGGCATGCGCCCCTCGGGATCCTGCGCTTGCGTACGGGCGGACTTGGCCAACCCACTTCCCCATCTCGTGCGGCGGACTCACGCGTGCGGCGTGTCCGCTCCGGCCCCTGGTGTACGCGGTCAGCGCTGCGTGGTCTCCGACGGCTCGGTGACCGGGCGGGCGGTGGTGGCGTCGCCGGGGGCGGCCTTGATGGTCCGCTGGACGTCCTGGCCGTCGTTCGGCGGGTCGGCGGGGGCGGTCTTGCCCTGGTCGGACTTCATCGCCTTGGCCTCGCTCTTGAGGATGCGGGCCGACTTGCCGAGGGAGCGCGCCATGTCCGGGAGCTTCTTCGCACCGAACAGCAGGACGATCACGACGAGGATGAGAATGATCTCGGGGGCGCCGAGCCTTCCGAACATAACTGGTTACCTTCTCACCGAGGCGGCATGGGGGCCTGCGTCACACCGCACGGACGGGTGCCCGACCGGTGTCCTACGCAGGGATCGTAACGCCCAGGGGTGAATCCCAGGCAATCCCTGTGCGGATTTCCACGCGCGGCCCACGCCTCGCTCGCTGGGCCACGAAGGCCAGCGTACCTGCCGAACCTGCGTTGCAGGAGGGGGCGTAGCCGACATACCCCGTCTACCGCAGCGCCTCCCCCGACGCGGCGAGCCGGCCCGCGGCGCGCTCCAGGTCCTCGGCGGCCCGGGTGACGCGCTCACTCGTGCGGGCCACCTGGTGGCCGAGGCGCCGCACTTCGAGGAAGACGCGGACGGCGAGGACGCCGAGTACGGCGATCCCGCAGAACCCGAGGGCGACGGCGAGCATGGGCCAGAGCATGGGCAGAGCCTAGTGGATCGGCTCAGCCCCGCCCGCCAGGGCCGTCGGCGGTGTGCAGGCGCAGTGTCCTGACGCCGCCCTGGGTCAGCAGCTCCACGATCCGCCGGCCCGCCGGCTTGCGTATGGACGCGTCGCACCGCGGGCAGCTGAACGAGTAGGTCGTGGTGCGCCTGCTGGCGCCGATCGCCAGCAGGAACGCGTCCCCCGGCAGTTCGAAGCCGGCGCGGCACTCGGGGCAGGCGACCTTGAAGCGTATGGGGGCGACGGCCGTGAGCCCGTACTCCGGCTCCGAAGCGCCGTCCGGGGGTGCGGGCAGGTCGGAGGCTCCGGGCGTGGGGGGCATGGTCCAGGTCTCCTCAGGCTCGGCCGGCGGCGCCGGGTTCCGCGGACGCCTCGTGGGCGGCGGGCGTGTCAATGGCAGCGGGGGCTTCGTATGCGGCGGCTGCGTCGTAGGCGGCGAGCGCGTCGCGGGCCGCCTGCCGCGCGCTGTCCGCGAGGTCGGGCGGGGAGACGATGCGCCCCTCGCCGCCGAGCCGCAGCGCGAGGCGGCGCAGCGACGCGGGCGCGGGGGTGCGCAGCGTGATGCGCAGGCCGCCGTCGGGGAGTTCCTCCGCGCTGTCGTGGGGGTAGTACTCGGCGACCCAGCGGCCGCCAGGACCCACCTCGACCACCACCTCGGGGTCGTCGGCCGACGGCTGGACGAGACCCTCCGACAGGTCGCGCGGCTCGATCTCAGGTGGCGCCGACACCGCGTCGAGCAGCTTGATCTCGGCGACCCTGTCGAGCCGGAAGGTGCGGCGCGCCTCGGAGAGGCGGCACCACGCCTCCATGTAGGTGTGGCCGACGGCGAACAGCCGGATCGGGTCGACCTCGCGCTCCGTCAGCTCGTCACGGGCCGGCGAGTAGTAGCGGAGCCACAGCCTGCGGCGTTCCGAGATGGCCCGGTCGACGTCGGCGAAGACGCCGCCCTCTGACTCGAACGTCACCGAGAGGCGTGAGCTCGCGCCCGCCGCCTCGCCCGCCGCGGCCTCCAGCTTGGCGGTGGCGCGCAGCAGCGCCTGCTTGTCGCCGTCGCGCAGCCCCGGCAGGGTCGCGACGGCCCGTGCGGCGACGAGCAGCGCGGTGGCCTCGTCGGCGGCGAGGCGCAGCGGCTCGGCGACGTCGTCCGCGTTGTGCCACCAGATGCGGTCGCCGTCGGTGTCGATGTCGAGGAGGTCGCCGCCGCGGAAGCTGGTGCCGCACATGGGCAGGACATCCAGGTCGGAGATGAGCTCGTCCTCGCTGATGCCGAAGGCCCTGGCGACGTCGGAGACCCGGGCACCGGGCCGCTCGCGCAGGTAGGTGACGAGCGACAGCATCCTCCTGGTCCTGTCGATGGCGTTCGCGTTGGTGGTGGCCATGTGAACCCGCCCCTTCAGCCCTTGGCCACGGCGCGCAGCCGGTCCACGACGTCGGCCCGCAGGTCCGCGGGCTCCTGCACGACCACGTCGGGGCCGAACTCGACGAGCCACGCGTCGAGTCCGTGCCCGTACGGGATCTCCAGCTCGTCCCAGCCGTCGACGAGCGCGCGCGAGGTGAGCGCCTTGGCCCGCAGCGGGTAGCCGCAGCCGGCGCGCAGCCGGATCAGCGCCGACCTCGTCGCGGTCTCCCCCGCCCAGGTCTCCACCGTCTCGCGGACCGTCGAGGCGTCGGGCACGGGCGCGGTGAAGGAGCCGGCCCTGGAGCGGACCCTGCCGCTGATCCGGGAGAGCCGGAACACCCGCTCGGCACCGCGGTCGCGGTCGAACCCGGCCAGGTACCAGTGACCGCGCCAGCACTCCAGCGTCCACGGCTCGACCTGGCGCTGCTCGGTGTGGGCCGCGCTGGACTTGCGGTAGTCGAAGACGACGGGGCGCCGGTCGCGGCAGGCGAGCATCAGCGGCTCGAACGCAGCCTCGTGCGCGGGGATGCGCGGTTCGAGCGCGCTGTGCTGCGCCTCGTAGGCGTCCTCCGCCTCGGGCATGCCGGCCGCGCGCAGCTTCTGCAGGGCGCCGCTCGCCGCGCCCGCGAGGCGCGCCTGCTGCCAGACGCGGGCGGCTACGCCGAGAGCGGCCGCCTCCTCGGCGTCCAGGGTGATGGCGGGCAGCCGGTTGCTGTCCCTGCGGGCGACGTAGCCGGTGTCGCCGTCGAGCCCCTCGACCGTCTCGATGACGAGGCCGAGTTCGCGCAGGTCGTCCTTGTCCCGCTCGAACATGCGGTTGAAGCCGTCGTCGGATCCGGCTTCCAGGTATGCCTCGATGGAGCCGCGCAACTCGCGCTTGCTGAGGGGGCGCCTGGCCCCTAGCAGACACAGCGCCAGGTTCATCAGCCGCTCCGCCTTGGCAATGGCCATCGACGCCCTTTCGTGTGGTCCTGTGCCGGTCGACGGTACCGCCCCCGGGTCACCGGGGAAAAGCCGAGGGCCCGCGCCGACCGGCGCGGGCCCTCGGGTGAACGCAAATGATCAGACTGCGACCAGATCGCATACGAAGATCAGCGTCTCGCCGGGCGCGATGCTGCTACCCGCGCCCCGGTCGCCGTAGGCGAGGTGGGCGGGAATGGTCAGCTGCCGGCGTCCGCCGACCTTCATGCCCTGCACGCCCTTGTCCCAGCCGGCGATGACCTGGCCCGCGCCGAGCTGGAACTGCAGCGGCTTGCCGCGGTTCCAGGAGGCGTCGAACTCCTCGCCGCTGGAGAACGCGACGCCGACATAGTGGACGGAGACGTAGTCGCCGGCCTTGGCCGTGGCGCCCTCCCCCTCCCAGAGGTCCTTGATCTCCAGGTCAGCGGGCGGCTCGCCGCCGGGGAAGTCGACCTCGGGCTTCTCGTTCTTCACTGAAGTGCTCCTCGCACGGTGTACTCGGGACCCGGTAGTTGATGGTCCGCTGAACCTGCCAAGTCTTACAGGCCGGTGCGCTGCCGTCCTACTTCGCCCCGAGGATGTCCACCACGAAGACGAGGGTCGAGTTCTTCGGCAGGTCGGGGCTGGGCGACTGGCTGCCGTAGCCGAGGCTCGGCGGGATCACCAGCAGGAGGCGGCTGCCGACCTTCTGGCCCACGACGCCCTGGTCCCAGCCCTTGACGACCGCGCCGGTGCCGATGCTGGTGGCCAGCGGGACGCCGGTGTTCCACGAGCTGTCGAACAGCTTGGCCTTGGTCTTGCCCTCGTTGGGCTTCCACGCCGCACCGCTGTACTGGATGTAGACGGTCTGGCCCTTCTTGACCGTGGCGCCCTTGCCGGGGATCAGCACCTTGTCGACGAGGTCCTTCGGCGGGTCGGCCTTCGGCACGGAGATGGTCGCGGGCGCCGCCTTGTCGGCGTTGACCTGCGGCAGGGACTTCGGGACCGACGCCTGCGACCCGGACACCTTGTTCGGCAGGGTCTTCTTGACGTCGAGCACGAAGACGAGGGTGTCGGTGCCCTTCACGCCGAGCTGCTGGTTGCCCTGGCTGCCGAACGCCGCGGACGGCGGGGCCACCACCAGGACGCGGCTGCCGACCTTCTGGCCCACGACGCTCTGTGAGAAGGCGGGGATGATGCTCTTCGAGCCGGCGGGCACGAGCTGCGGCGCCGCGCCCTTGTCGTACGAGCTGCCGAGTTCCTTGCCGCCCCACACCTTCACGGTGAAGTCGGCCATCACCAGCTGGTTTTTCTTGATCGCAGGCCCGGAGCCCTGGGAGAGGGTGTGGACGACGAACTTCCCGGTCGGCTTGGACGACTTCGGGACGCTGATGTCGGCCTTCTTCCCGGCCGATCCGGTCACGGTGGGCATCGGGCTGTCGGAGGAGACCGGCTTGGGCGGTGCGGGTGCGGACGCGCTCGGGCTGGGCGCAGCCGACGACGCCGCATCGTCCTTCTTCTTGGAGTTGTCGCCGCCGCAGGCAGCGGTCAGCACCAAGGCCGGCACGATGAGCAGGGCTGCAAGACTGCGTCGCACAGTGTGTCCTCGTGGGGGTAGGTGGTGTTGTTCCGGTGGCGGCCCACTCTACGACTCTTGCCCCACCTGTCATTCCCCCATCAGGCGCGTGGGCCCCGTACGCACTCGTACGGGGCCCACGCGGCCGGGGCGGTGACGAGCGGGCGCCGTCACATCCCCGCGATCAGCTTCTCCACCCGGTCGTCCACGGAGCGGAACGGGTCCTTGCACAGCACGGTGCGCTGCGCCTGGTCGTTCAGCTTCAGGTGCACCCAGTCGACGGTGAAGTCCCGCCGCTGCTCCTGCGCCCTGCGGATGAAGTCGCCGCGCAGCCGCGCCCGCGTGGTCTGCGGCGGGACCGACTTGCCCTCGAAGATCCGCAGGTCGTTGGCGACACGCGCGGCCTGGCCCTTCTTCTCCAGCAGGTAGTAGAGCCCGCGGCGGCGGTGGATGTCGTGGTAGGCGAGGTCTATCTGCGCGACCCTCGGGTGCGACATGGTCATGTTGTGCTTGGCCCGGTACCGCTCGATGAGCTTGTACTTCATGACCCAGTCGATCTCGGTGGCGATCTTGTCGAGGTCCTCGGTCTCGATCGCGTCGAGCGTGCGGCCCCACAGCTCCAGCACGCGGTCCACCGTGCCGGTGCGGATGTCGCGGCGCTCGACGAAGTCGACGGCCTTCTCGTAGTACTCGCGCTGCACCTCGAGGGCGGACGCCTCACGCCCGCTGGCCAGGCGCACCTTGCGCCGGCCCGTGATGTCGTGGCTGACCTCGCGGATCGCCCTGATCGGGTTCTCCAGGGTGAGGTCGCGCATCACGGTCCCGGCCTCGATCATGCGCAGGACCAGGTCGGTGGCGCCGACCTTGAGGAGCGTCGTCGTCTCCGACATGTTCGAGTCGCCGACGATCACGTGCAGCCTGCGGTAGCGCTCGGCGTCCGCGTGCGGCTCGTCGCGGGTGTTGATGATCGGCCGTGAGCGCGTCGTGGCCGAGCTGACGCCCTCCCAGATGTGCTCGGCACGCTGGCTCACGCAGTAGACGGCTCCGCGCGGGGTCTGCAGCACCTTGCCCGCCCCGCACAGCAGCTGGCGCGTGACGAGGAACGGGATGAGGATGTCCGCGAGCCGGGAGAACTCTCCGTGGCGGGCCACGAGATAGTTCTCGTGGCAGCCGTAGGAGTTTCCCGCCGAATCGGTGTTGTTCTTGAAGAGATAGACGTCGCCCGCGATTCCCTCCTCGTGCAGGCGCCGTTCCGCGTCGACGAGCAGGCCCTCCAGAATCCGCTCACCGGCTTTGTCGTGCGTGACCAACTCGGTCACGTTGTCGCATTCCGGGGTGGCGTATTCCGGATGCGAACCGACGTCGAGGTAGAGGCGGGCACCGTTGCGCAGGAACACATTGCTGCTACGGCCCCATGACACGACACGGCGGAAGAGGTAGCGCGCCACTTCGTCAGGTGACAGTCGGCGCTGTCCCCTGAACGTGCACGTGACGCCGTACTCGTTCTCCAGCCCGAAAATGCGGCGGTCCATGTCTGAACATTACGCCTGATGGCCTGTGCTGAAACCGTGTTCGGGCGCGTCACTTGGATCATTTTCCGATCGGGCCGCCGCATTGCCGTCCACGTGCCTGCCTGCGAGTACCCGCGGGGTGGCGGCCAGCACGAGCAGGGCGCAGAGCCCGGCGGCCCCCGCGACCGCGAAGCCGGCGGACGTGCCGGCGTGCTGGGCCACGGGGCCCGCGACGCCCGTGCCGAGCGCCGAGCCCACCCCGAACGTCGTCACGAGCCACGAGAAGGCCTCCGTGACGGTGCCGGCCGGCGCCTGCCGGTCCACCACGATGAACGCGCACGCGAGCGCGGGCGCCAGGAAGACTCCGGCCAGCATCGACAGCAGCGTCATGGTGACCGGTCCCGGCGTCAGCACCAGCGGCAGGTAGCACACCGCGAGCAGCACCGCGATCACCCGGAGCCTGCGCTCCGGCGCACCCGTCCAGCGCCGGGCGCCGTAGACCGCGCCGCCGACGAGGGCGCCGAGGCCGAGCGCCGCCATCAGCCATCCGTAGACGGACTCGCGGCCCTGGTCGTCCGCGTACGCCACCCCCGCGACCGTGATCGAGCCGAGCGCGGCGCCGACGAACAGGAACGCGCCCAGCAGCGCCAGCAGCCCGGGAGAGCGCAGCGCGCCGAGCCAGTGGGCCTGCCGTTCGGCGGAGCGCCAGGCACGTGAGGGGCGCGAGACCACCACGGACAGGGCGCCCAGCACGCCCACGGCGTTGAGCACCAGCAGCGCCGCGGCCGGGGAGCGCGCCGCGACGAGGGCGGTGACCAGCAGGGGGCCGACCGTGAACATGACCTCCTGGGCGACGGCGTCAAGCGCGTACGCGCGGTGCACACGGTCCTCGCGGCCGAGCACGCTGGGCCACAGGGCGCGCAGTCCGCCCTCCAGCGGCGGGGTGCACAGGCCGGCGACCGCCACGGCGGCGAACGCCGCCGCGGGCGATCCTGTGCCCACCGCGACGAGCAGCGCCATGCCGAGCGCCGATACGAGGGCGGCGGGCAGCTGGACCCGGGGTTGCCCGTACAGGTCGACGGCGCGGCCGAGCAGCGGCTGGCCGACGGCGTTGGCGAGCCCGTACACGGCGGCGAGCGCCCCGGCGACGCTGTAGCTGCCGCCGTCCGCCCGCGCGAACAGCACCACGGCGATCGGCGCCGTGGCGTTGGGCAGCCGGCCCACCAGCGTGCCGCCGAGCAGCCTCGCGGCGTGCGGCGCGCGCAGCAGCTCCAGGTATCCGGTGGCTCCCACGGCCTCGGCCCTCCCCTGGTGTGCGTCACGCGGTCGTGTGCCGCGGGCTGACGTGTTACGTATAACGAACCCGTCCATACGTACCATGAGCGCCGGCGTCCGGTCCACCGGCCGGCGCGGGAGAGGAGCGCCATGACCCAGCACGCCGCCAGGCCCACCAGCAAGGACGTGGCGCGCACCGCGGGCGTCTCCCAGGCCACGGTCTCGCTCGTGCTCGGCGGCAAGTGGCGCGGCCGCGTCTCGGAGCGCACGGCCGGCCAGGTGCGCGACGCGGCCGGCGCCCTCGGCTACCGTCCCAACCTGGCCGCGCGCAGCCTGCGCCTGGGCACGACGGGCACGGCGCTCCTGGTCGTGCCGGCGCTGACCAACGAGTTCTTCGCGCGCGTCTACACGGGCGCCGCCGCCGTGGCCGCGGCGCACGGCTTCGGGGTGGTCCTCTACCCGTCACCCGCCGGGGTCGGCCCGGCCGTGAGCCCCTTCGACCCGGGACGCACCGCGCTCGACGGCGTCATCGCGTCCTCCATGGCGGCCGACGCCCCGGCCGCCATCCGCGGCAGCCGGCTGCCGCTGGTCATGCTGGACAGCGACCCGGCGGCGCCGGGCCCCGCGGCCTGCGTCAACCTCGACATCGCGGACGGCATGCGGCAGGTCGCCGCCCATGTGCTCGGCCTCGGCCACCGCGAGGTCCTGCACCTCGGTTCGGCCGTGCCGTCCTGGACGTTCGACGTGCGCGCCGACGCGCTGCGGCGTGCCGTGCGCGCGGCGGGCTCGCGGCTGCGCACGGCGCGCTCCGCGCTCGACGTGACGGCGGCCCGCGAGGCCGTCACCGCCGCTCTCGCGGGCCCGCAGCCCCGTCCGACCGCGATCGTGTGCGACGACGACATCCTGGCCGCGGGGGCCTGCAAGGCGCTGCGCCGCCTGGGCCTGCGCGTCCCCGGCGACGTGTCCGTCACCGGGTTCGACGACCTGGCGCTCGCCACCGCAGTCGAGCCGGAGCTCACCACGGTCCGCCTGCCGGCCGAGCGCGTCGGCGAGCGCGGCATGGAGGCGCTGCTCGCCGTGCTCGACGGCCGCGGACCCGAGACAGGCGACCTTCCGGTACGCCTCGTGGTGCGCGGCTCGACGGCGGCCTCGGCGCGCTGAACCATCCGCGGTCACACCGGTGCCCCGGCCGCACGGGGCGGCCGGGCACCGGTGGCAGGGCAGTCGCTACGCGTCGTCCTCGGGGGCGGCGGAGCCCGCGTCCTTCGGCTCCTCGCCGTCCGGGGTGTCCGCGGGCGCCGTGGCTGCGCCCTCCTCCGCCAGCAGGCGGGAGAGCCGTGCCCCCACGATCCGGCGGAACTTGCGCTGCTGCGGCCGCGTGCGGTCGAGGACGGCCACTTCCAGGCGCTCGGCGGGGATCTCCCGCTCGCCGCCGTTGGTGTCACGCGACAGCGCCTGCACGGCGAGCTTGAGAGCCTCGGCGAGCGTCATGCCGTCGCGGTGGCGCTGGTCCAGGTAGGAGCTGATCTGCTCGGAGCTGCCGCCCACCGCGACGGAGCCGTGCTCGTCGACGATCGAGCCGTCGTGCGGCAGCCGGTAGATCTGGTCGCCGTCGGGCGTCGCGCCGACCTCGGCGACCACGAGCTCGACCTCGTAGGGCTTCTCGCCGGCGCTGGAGAAGATCGTGCCGAGTGTCTGGGCGTAGACGTTGGCGAGTCCACGGGCCGTCACGTCGTCGCGGTCGTAGGTGTATCCGCGCAGGTCGGCGTAGCGCACACCGCCGATGCGCAGGTTCTCGTACTCGTTGTACTTGCCGGCGGCCGCGAAGCCGATCCGGTCGTAGATCTCGCTGAACTTGTGCAGGGCACGGGACGGGTTCTCGCCGACGAAGACGATGCCGTCGGCGTACTGGAGCACGACCAGGCTGCGGCCCCGCGCGATGCCCTTGCGGGCGTACTCCGCCCGGTCGGCCATGGCCTGCTGGGGTGAGACATAGAACGGCGTCGACACCGGCTATCCGTCCCTTTCTGTCAGTGGCTGATTCACTCTCACAGCGGTCGATTCACAGCAGCGCGGCGCGCGGTCCGTCGGGCTGTTCGAGCCGGTGATCGAGGACGGCGCGGGCGATCGCCGCCATCTCGTCCTCGGACAGGCGCCTGAAGCCGTCCTCCGTGATCACCGTGACGACCGGGTAGATCTTGCGCGCCACGTCGGGCCCGCCCGTCGCCGAGTCCTCGTCCGCCGCGTCGTAGAGCGCCTGCACGACCAGCGTGGTCGCCTGCTCCTGCGTCAGGTCGTCGCGGTAGAGCTTCTTCATGGCCCCGCGCGCGAAGACCGAACCCGAGCCGGTGGAGGCGTACCCGGTCTCCTCCGACCGGCCGCCCGTCACGTCGTAGGAGAAGATGCGGCCCTTGCCGCGGTCCACGTCGTAGCCCGCGAACACCGGCACGACGGCGAGGCCCTGCATCGCCATGGCCAGGTTGGACCTGATCATCGTGGAGAGGCGGTTGGCCTTGCCCTCCAGGGAGAGCTGGGCGCCCTCGACCTTCTCGAAGTGCTCGAGCTCCAGCTGGAAGAGCTTGACCATCTCCACGGCGAGCCCGGCCGTGCCGGCGATGCCCACCGCCGAGTACTCGTCCGCGGGGAAGACCTTCTCGATGTCCCGCTGGGCGATCATGTTGCCCATCGTCGCCCGCCGGTCTCCGGCGAGCACCACGCCGCCGGGGAACGTCACCGCGACGATCGTCGTGCCGTGCGGCGCCTCGACGGCGCCCTGCAGCGGCGGCAGCGAGCGCTTGCCGGGCAGCAGGTCCGGCGAGTGGTCGCCGAGGAAGTCCATGAACGAAGAGGACCCCGGCGTCAGGAAGGCAGCTGGTAGACGCCCGGTGTCACGAGTATTGGCTTCCACGCGTTTCCCTCCAGATGTGCGGCGGCACGGCGCAAGGCGTCGTGATCGGCTCCCCAGGTGCCGCCTGCCGCATTGCAGTTGAAGCACAGTACGCCACGGACCCTACCCGTCCCCGGGCGGTGATCCACCAGCGATTCGGGAAGGCGAGGGGTGCTGCCGGCAGCGGGAGCACCCCTCCTGCGGCCCCTGCGTCCGTGTGACTACTGGCCGCCCTTTTGCACGAAGCTGCGCACGAAGTCCTCGGCGTTCTCCTCAAGGACGTCGTCGATCTCGTCCAGGACGGAGTCCACGTCGTCGGAGAGCTTCTCCTGACGCTCCTTGAGGTCCTCGGAGCCCTGCGCGTCCTGTGCCTGCTCCTCGGTCTCCTCCGTGGAACGCGTCGCCTTCTGCTGGCCGCCGTCGGTGTCCCTGGTCGCCATTTCCCTCACCCCGCTCGGTTCGCCCCGCTCGATGTGACCTTCGTTGCTCTCAAGATCAGACCCTATCCGCAGGATCCGGAGAAGGCCCCGTTGTCGTACAACGCCGGGGGCCTGCCTCCATGATTCCCTGCGGCGGGCCCTTTCAGCCCTTTTCAGTGCCCGGACAGCACCCGGACCAGGTCTTCCGCCGTGCGGCAGCGGTCCAGGAGCTCCTTCACGTGAGTACGTGTACCGCGCAACGGCTCCAGGGTGGGGACGCGCTGCAGCGAGTCCCTGCCCGGCAGGTCGAAGATGACCGAGTCCCACGAGGCCGCCGCGACGTCCTCCGCGTACTGGTCGAGGCACCGGCCCCTGAAGTAGGCCCTGGTGTCCTCGGGAGGGTTCGTCCTGGCCCGCTCGACGTCCTGCTCGTCCAGCAGCCGCTTCATCTTCCCGCGGGCCGCCAGGCGGTTGTACAGGCCCTTCTCGGGGCGCACGTCGGCGTACTGCAGGTCGACGAGGTGCAGCCGGGCCGCGTCCCAGTCGAGGGAGTCCCTGCGCCGGTAGCCCTCGAGGAGCTCGCGCTTGGCCACCCAGTCCAGCTCGCCCGACAGGCTCATCGGATCGCGCTCCAGGCGGTTGAGCGTGTCCTCCCAGCGGCCGAGCACGTCGCGCGTCTGCTCGTCCGCATCGGCGCCGTACTTCTCCTCGACGTACTTCCTCGCGAGCTCGAAGTACTCCATCTGGAGCTGCACGGCCGTCAGTGTGCGGCCGCTGCGCAGCGTGACGAGGTGGTGCAGCGAGGGGTCGTGCGAGACCTCGTGCAGGGTGCGCACCGGCTGGTCGACCGCGAGGTCGACGTTGATGAAGCCGTCCTCGATCATGGCGAGGACCAGGGACGTCGTGCCGAGCTTGAGGTACGTCGAGATCTCGGAGAGGTTCGCGTCTCCGATGATCACGTGCAGCCTGCGGTAGCGCTCCGCGTCCGAATGCGGCTCGTCGCGCGTGTTGATGATGGGCCGCTTGAGCGTCGTCTCCAGGCCCACCTCGACCTCGAAGTAGTCCGCACGCTGGCTGAGCTGGAAGCCGTGGTCGCGGCCGTCCTGCCCGATGCCGACGCGGCCGGCGCCGGTGACGACCTGGCGGGAGACGAAGAACGGCGTCAGGTGGCGCACGATGTCCGAGAACGGGGTCTCGCGCCGCATCAGGTAGTTCTCGTGGGTGCCGTAGGAGGCGCCCTTGTTGTCGGTGTTGTTCTTGTACAGGTGGATGGGCTGGGCGCCCGGCAGCTGGGCCGCACGCTCGGCGGCCTCCGCCATGATGCGCTCCCCCGCCTTGTCCCACAGCACCGCGTCGCGCGGATTGGTGATCTCCGGCGAGCTGTACTCCGGGTGGGCGTGGTCGACGTAGAGGCGCGCGCCGTTGGTCAGGATGACGTTGGCCAGGCCGATGTCCTCGTCCGTGAGCTGGCTCGAGTCGGCCGTGTCCCTGGCGAGGTCGAAGCCGCGGGCGTCCCGCAGCGGGTTCTCCTCCTCGAAGTCCCACCGCGCGCGCCGTGCGCGGTGCATCGCCGCCGCGTAGGCGTTGACGATCTGGGACGAGGTGAGCATGGCATTGGCGTTCGGGTGGCCGGGCACGGAGATCCCGTACTCCGTCTCGATGCCCATTACTCGCCGTACGGTCATGCGGCCCTCCTTGCCCGGCGGCGGCGCCCCCTGGGGGCGTGGCGCTCAGGTACCGAGCCTAGAGCGCCGCGGGCCTCGCGGGGAGATCATTCGATACGTCGGCCTGGTGAGATGGTACTTCCGGGTAAAGCAACCGGCTGCGGATGCCCGGGGGGACATCCGCAGCCAGGTCCTCGTCCTACAGGTACTGACCGGTGTTCGCCACCGTGTCGATGGAGCGCCCCGTGTCGGCACCCTGCTTTCCGGTGACGAGGGTGCGGATGTAGACGATCCGCTCGCCCTTCTTGCCGGAGATGCGGGCCCAGTCGTCGGGGTTCGTGGTGTTCGGCAGGTCCTCGTTCTCCTTGAACTCGTCCACGCAGGCCTGGAGGAGGTGGGAGACGCGGATGCCCTTCTGGTCGTGGTCGAGGAATTCCTTGATGGCCATCTTCTTGGCGCGGCCCACGATGTTCTCGATCATGGCGCCGGAGTTGAAGTCCTTGAAGTACAGGACTTCCTTGTCCCCGTTGGCGTACGTCACCTCGAGGAAGCGGTTCTCCTCGGACTCGGCGTACATCTGCTCCACGACGGTCTGGATCATCGCGTGCACCGCCGCGTCGGGCGAGTCGCGGTGTTCCGCGAGGTCGTCCGCGTGCAGCGGCAGGGAGGCCGTGAGGTACTTGGCGAAGATGTCCTTGGCGGCCTCCGCGTCGGGGCGCTCGATCTTGATCTTCACGTCGAGCCGGCCCGGGCGGAGGATGGCCGGGTCGATCATGTCCTCGCGGTTGGACGCGCCGATGACGATGACGTTCTCAAGACCCTCCACACCGTCGATCTCGGCGAGCAGCTGGGGGACGATGGTGTTCTCCACGTCCGAGCTGACACCGGAACCGCGGGTGCGGAAGAGCGATTCCATCTCGTCGAAGAAAACGATGACGGGCGTGCCCTCGCTCGCCTTCTCCCTGGCGCGCTGGAAGACGAGCCGGATGTGGCGCTCGGTCTCACCGACGTACTTGTTGAGGAGTTCCGGGCCCTTGATGTTCAGGAAATAGCTCTTGCCGGCCGGCCGGCCTGTCACCTCGCCGACCTTCTTGGCGAGTGAATTCGCCACGGCCTTCGCGATGAGCGTCTTTCCGCATCCGGGCGGCCCGTAGAGCAGAATGCCCTTCGGCGGCCTGAGTTCGTGTTCCTTGAACAGGTCGGGGTAGAGGTACGGGAGCTCGACGGCGTCACGGATCAGCTCGATCTGCCCGCCGAGGCCGCCGATCTTCTTGTAGTCGACGTCCGGGACCTCTTCGAGGACGAGCTCCTCGACCTCGCTCTTCGGGACGACCTCGTAGACGTACCCGGAGCGCGGTTCGAGCAGCAGGGCGTCGCCCGGCCTGATGGTGAGGTCCATCAGGGGCTCGGCGAGCCGTACGACACGCTCCTCGTCGGTGTGGCCGATGACGAGGGCGCGCTCGCCGTCCTCAAGGATCTCCTTGAGGGTGACGATGTCGCCCTGGCGCTCGAACTCCATGGCCTCGACCACGTTGAGCGCCTCGTTGAGCATGACCTCCTGGCCGCGCCTGAGCTCGTCGAGCTCCACGCCTGGGCTGACGTTGACGCGGAGTTTGCGGCCCCCGGTGAAGATGTCGGCCGTGTCGTCCTCGTTCGCTTGCAGGAAGACACCGAAACCGGCGGGCGGCTGCGCCAGCCGGTCGACCTCCTCCTTGAGGGCCACGATCTGGTCGCGGGCCTCACGCAGCGTATTGGCGAGCCGCTCGTTCTGCGCGGACACGCCCGCCAGGTTCGTCTGCAGCTCGACGATTCTCTCTTCGAGGATCCTCGTGTGCCGCGGAGAGTCGGCGAGCTTGCGGCGCAGGACGGCGATTTCCTGCTCAAGATAGGCAACCTGGCCTGCTGGGTCCTCGGACCCCCGCCCGGGCCGGATGCCGCGGTTGATGTCGTCGTCGTGGGCTGCCACGGTCCTCACCTCCTCCAAGGGGAGCTGGACGCTTCCTGACCCTACCTGGGTGGGTGATGATTGAAACCCCTAGATCACAAAGACTGAAGGGCTCTGTCCGATCTTCACCCTTGCGCTCTCCCTCACGCCAGGCAAATACCCACCCTGCGACGTCGGAAAGCGGCCGGTTGTATCGTCGAAGTGTTCAACACCCGCCATGACTGGCGCGACTTGTTCCACCAGGGTCGCACGGCGGCACGGCGAGACGCAGGAAACGGCAGGAGAGATGAGCGTGCAGCAGGATGCCCCGACCGACGACCTGGCGACCCAGGGGCCGCTGGAGGTCTGGATCGATCAGGATCTGTGCACGGGCGACGGCATCTGCGCGCAGTACGCGCGCGAGGTCTTCGAGCTCGACATCGACGGCCTGGCCTACGTGAAGAGCGCGGACGACGAGCTGCTGCAGGAGCCGGGTGCGGCCACGCGCGTGCCGCTGCCGCTGCTGCGCGAGGTGGTGGACTCGGCGAAGGAGTGCCCGGGCGAGTGCATCCACGTGCGCCGCGTGGCGGACGGCGTGGAGGTCTGCGGGCCCGACGCGTCCTGAGGGCCGCGCCTGCTCGGGGCGCGGGTTCCGGGTGCGCCGGCTCAGACGCTCTTGCCGCTGCTCTGTTCGCTGCGGACGAACACCTTGTTGCGCCAGACCCACGAAACCCTGTCCTGGACGTCGGGGCAGCACCTCGGCACGTTCTGGTCCGAGTAGCCGAGCAGGGTCGCGAGCACCGCGCCGTTCTTTATCGTGAACTGCTTGCCGACGGTCTCGCCCGCGTCCGCGCTCAGGAGCGTCGCCACCACGCGCGGGGCGCCCGCCCGGGTCCGGGTCAGGACGTAGATCGCGCTCGGTGGAGTCCCGGACGCCGAGTCGCACCGTACGGCGGCCACGGTCTCGCGCACGCCGTCGCCGTCGAGGTCGCCGCTCGCCTTGGCCGTGACCACCGTGCCCACGGGGCCGCAGTCCAGCGGGAAGCGGACGGCCGACGGGTCGGGGGGCGGCAGCCTGCGCGCGTGCGAGGGCGCAGCCCGGCTGATCGGCGGCCCCTGGCCCTGTGAGCCCGATGCGTCACCCGGCTGGACAAGACCCGCGAGTGCGAGCACACCGGCCATCGCGGTCGCCGTGGCGAGCCAGTGCAGGGGGGTGGGCCTGGTGTGCGCGAGATCCGGGAGCTCGGCGGGGTGCACGCCTAGTGTCTCCTGTTGCGGGGGGGTGCTGGAGAAGCCGACTGCGGGCGGGAGACAGCATCGTGCCACACGTCACACGGCGGCGGAACAGCGGGGTCGGGCCCCGGGGAGAACGGTGGGCGGCCGGCCGCGGTACGCGGCGGCGGCAGGCCGCCCCGAGGGTCAGCGCGAGCCGCTGCCCGGCCCCTCGTAGTCCTCGCCGTACGCGCCCTTCGCGGGGCGGCGGCGGCGCAGCGGCGGCTCCACGCCGTCGGCGAGGCGGCGTGCGGTGACGAGGAAGCCGGTGTGGCCGATCATGCGGTGGTCGGGCCGCACGGCCAGGCCCTCGACGTGCCAGTTGCGGATCATGGACTCCCAGGCGGCCGGCTCGTTGAACGTGCCGGACTCCCGGATGGTCTCCACGGTGCGGGCGAGCTGCGTGGTGGTGGCGACGTACGCGATGAGGATGCCGCCGGGCACCAGGGCCTTGGAGACGGCGTCGACGCACTCCCAGGGGGCGAGCATGTCGAGGATGACGCGGTCGACGTCGGTGTCGGACAGGTTGTCCTGGAGGTCGCCGACCGTCAGCTGCCACGCGGGGTGCGGGCCGCCGAAGTAGCGCTCGACATTGCCGCGCGCGATGTCCGCGAAGTCCTGCCTGCGCTCGTAGGAGTGCAGCATGCCCTCGTCGCCGATGACCCGCAGCAGGAAGCTGGAGAGGGAGCCCGACCCCACGCCCGCCTCGACGACGCGCGCGCCGGGGAAGATGTCGCCGAAGGCGAGGATCTGGCCCGCGTCCTTCGGGTAGACCACGGCGGCGCCGCGGGGCATGGACAGGACGTAGTCGGGGAGCAGGGGGCGCAGCGCGAGGTAGGCGACGTTTCCCGTGGTACGGACAACACTGCCCTCGGGAGCACCGATCAGCTCGTCGTGCGGGAAGGAACCCTTGTGGGTGTGGAAGTTCTTCCCGGCTTCGAGCGTGAACGTGTAGTGGCGTCCCTTGGGGTCGGTGAGCTGGACCTGGTCCCCGACCTTGAAGGGCCCGCGTCGGCGGGCGGCACCGGTCGGTTCGGACATGTGCTCAGCCTATCGGGTTCCGGCGGGGCCCCTGCCCGCCCGGCGGGGGTCCGGGGTCACTGGGGCCTGCCCATGGCGGCGACGAAGGCGCGCTCGACGTCGGCCGTGGACAGCACGCCGTAGATCGAGCCGGTCTCCTCGACGACGAGGTACTCGGTGGCCGGGGTGGCCTTGAGGCGGTCGAGCAGCACCTCACCCGCGAGCTCGGCGGGCACGGTCATGCCGTCGGAGAGGTCCTGGGTGAGGGTGCTGACGGCGACCCAGGGGCGCCGGTGCTGGGGCACGCCGACGATCGACGCCTCGCGGACGATGCCCGTGGGCGCGCCCTGGCCGTCCACGACGACGAGGGCGCGCGCGCCCGCCTCGTTGGCCCTGCGCAGCGCCTCGGAGAGCGGGGTGTGGGACTCGACGGGCACGGCGCGCCTGGTCAGCGTGCGGGCCTTGAGGCGCGGCAGGTGCTCGCGCAGCCGCGCCATGCGCAGGCTGTTGCCGGCGCCGGTCCAGATGATGGCGGCCAGCACCGCCGCGATGAGGGCGTCGGTCACGGTCTCGACGCCGCTCAGCCCGCCGCCGTTCAGCCCGCCGCGGCCGAGCAGGGGCAGGCCGATCAGCACGACGAGGACGACCACGGCCAGCAGCCTGCCGACCCACACGGCCGCGATGGTGCCGCTCATGGGCTTGCCGGTGATCTTCCACACGACGGCGCGCAGCATGCGGCCCCCGTCGAGCGGCAGCCCCGGCAGGAAGTTGAAGACCGCGACGAGCAGGTTCGAGACCATCAGGCCCGCGAGCAGTACGCCGGGCACGGAGCCCGCGTCGACCGTGTACATCGCACCGTAGAAGATCGCGGACAGCACCAGAGAGAGCAGCGGTCCGACGAAGGCGAGGACGAACTCGCGCCCCGGTGTCTCCGACTCCTTCTCGATCTCGGAGACGCCGCCGAAGAACTGGAGCTGGATGCGGCGCACCGGGAGCTTGAAGCGGAGGGCCGCGACGGTGTGGGCCAGCTCGTGCACCAGCACGGAGGCGTAGAAGGCGACCGCGAAGAACAGGGCGACCAGGTAGCGTGCGCCCCCGATGCCCGGCAGCACGCGGTCGAGCTGGCCGCCGAAGATCCAGGTGATCAGCGCGGCGACCACGAACCAGCTGGGGCCGACGTAGACGGGCACGCCGAAGGGGCGGCCCATCAGGATGCCGCCGCCGGGGCCCTGGGGCCGCGTGGGCTTCACGCCGGGGCCGGGGCGGCCGCCGGCGCCCTGCTCCCCGGTCCTGCCGCGCTCGCCCGGCTCGTCGTCTTTCACGGGTTCCTTCCGTCGTCGGCCGTCCCGCCTGCTTGATCATGCAGTGCGAGTGGCCCTGTAGTCGATGGTATGCGGATCGCTGTCGGTGGCGGGTCGTAGGGTCAGCGCCATGAGTACGAGCGTGCCCCCCACCTCCCTGTCGCCTTCGCGGGCCAACGACTTCATGCAGTGCCCCCTGCTCTACCGCTTCCGGGTGATCGACAAACTGCCGGAGAAGCCGAGCGAGGCGGCCACCCGCGGCACGCTCGTCCACGCCGTGCTCGAGCGCCTCTTCGACGATCCCGCGACGGAGCGCACCGCGACGCGCGCGAAGGCGATGGTGCCGCACCAGTGGGACAGGCTGCTCGGGTCGCGCCCGGAGCTGGCCGGGCTGTTCGCGGACGACGAGGGGGGCGAGCGGCTGGCGCGCTGGCTGGGCGAGGCCGAGTCGCTGGTCGAGCGGTGGTTCGGTCTTGAGGACCCGACGCGCCTCGAACCGGCGGAGCGTGAGCTGTTCGTGGAGACGGAGCTGGACTCGGGTCTGCGGCTGCGCGGGGTGATCGACCGGGTGGACGTGGCGCCGTCGGGCGAGGTGCGCATCGTCGACTACAAGACGGGCAAGGCGCCCCGTCCCGAGTACGCGCAGAGCGCGCACTTCCAGATGGCCTTCTACGCGCTCGTGGTGTGGCGGCTCAAGGGCGTGGTGCCGCGGCGCCTGCAGCTGGTCTACCTCGGCAGCGGTGACGTCATCACGTACGACCCGGTACTCGCGGACGTCCAGCGGGTCGAGCGGAAGCTGCACGCGCTGTGGGACGCGATCCGGCAGGCGACGGAGACAGGCGTGTTCCCGCCGCGTCCGACGAAGCTGTGCGGATGGTGCGACCACCAGGCGTTCTGCCCCGAATTCGGGGGCACTCCCCCGGTGTATCCGCCGGCGGCGCCGCGGGAGGACGGGCAGGGCAGAATGAACGTGGTCCATTGAGAGGGGTTCCCGTGGCTGTCGGCACCGTCCGAGTCCTGCTGGTCGACGACCAGCCGCTGTTGCGCACCGGTTTCCGGATGATCCTGGAGGCCGAGCAGGACGTCGCGGTGGTCGGGGAGGCCGGGGACGGCCTCCAGGCCATCGAGCAGGTACGTGCGCTGCAGCCCGATGTGGTGCTGATGGACATCCGCATGCCGCGGATGGACGGCGTGGAGGCCACCCGCCAGATCACCGGGCCCGGACGCGACGGCCCCGCCAAGGTGCTGGTGCTGACGACGTTCGACCTCGACGAGTACGTGGTGGAGGCGCTGCGCGCGGGGGCCAGCGGGTTCCTGCTGAAGGACGCCCCCGCGAACGAGCTGGTGCAGGCGATCCGCGTGGTGGCCGCGGGCGAGGCGATGCTGGCGCCCAGCATCACGCGCCGCCTGCTGGACAAGTACGCCGACCACCTGCCGTCGGGCGAGGAGCCGGTGCCCGACACGCTGAACACGCTGACCGAGCGCGAGGTCGAGGTGCTGAAGCTGGTGGCGCGCGGCCTGTCGAACGCGGAGATCGCGGCGGACCTGTTCGTCAGCGAGACGACCGTCAAGACGCACGTGGGGCACGTGCTGACGAAGCTGAGCCTGCGCGACCGGGTCCAGGCGGCGGTGTACGCGTACGAGAGCGGTCTCGTGCGGCCCGGCGCCCAGTAGGAGCGCGCCCGCGACCGCGACCGCGGGAGCAAGCGGGAGCCCCGGACCGGCGGTGCGCGGTCCGGGGCTCCGGTGCGTTCAGGGCTGCCGGGCCGTCACTGGCCCGCGGTGCCCTTGCCGAGCTCCCACAGGTGGTACGCCTCCGAGGAGTCGACCGCCCACTCGACGCCGGTGATGTCGTCGCGGGCCGCCACGTACTCCTTGCCCTGCCAGAGCGGGAGGATCGGCACGTCCTGGGCCACGATGTCCTGGATCTGGCCGAACGTGGTCGACGCGGCGCCGCGGTCGGTCTCGCGCCGCGACTGCGGGATCAGCTGGCCCCGGATCTTCGGGTTGTCGTAGGGCAGCCCGAGGAAGTTGCCCTTGTCGAGGAACGGCGCCACGAAGCTGTCCGGGTCCGGGAAGTCGGGGAACCAGCCCATGCCGTACGCCGAGTACTTGCCGTTGATCTCCGCGTCCCTGAAGTCCTTCCACGGCGTGCCCTTGACGGTCACGTCGAAGAGCTTGCTGTCGTTGAGCTGGCTCTTGAGGACCTGGAACTCCTTGGCGGTGGCGGAGCCGTAGTGGTCCGTCGTGTAGTGCAGCGTCAGCTTGATCGGCGTGTGGATGCCGGCCTTCTGCAGCGTCTTGGCCGCCTTGGGGACCGAGGGCTGCGCGCCGTACTCGTTGAAGAAGGAGTTGGTGTGGCCCGTGATGCCGGACGGGATCAGCGAGTAGAGCGGCTCGGCGGTGGTCCCGTAGGCCTTGGCCACGAGCGCCTGACGGTCGATCACGTACGCCATGGCCTGGCGCACGGCCTTGTTCTTGACGACGGGAGCGTTGGTGTCGAAGCCGAGGTAGCGGATCTCGAGGCCGGGCATCTCGGTGAGGTTGATGTCCTTGCGCGGGTTGTCGGTCATCGACTTGATCTGCTCGGGCGACATCGAACGGAGCATCACGTCGATCTTGCCCTTGTCGAGCGCCGTGCCCATGGCGTCGGCGTCGGGGAAGGCCCGCATCTCGACCTTGTCGTTGAGGACCTTCAAGTCGCCCTTGTACGTCGGGTTCTTGGTGAAGGTCGCCTTGACGAGCGTGCCGTTCTTGACGTCCGCCTTGAAGGTGTAGGGCCCCGACCCGTCGATCTTGAAGCCGTCGCGCAGCTTCTTCGCCGAGTACAGCTTCGGGTCCACGATGCCCGCTGCCGGCGTGGCGAGCTTGTAGGGGAACGTGGCGTCGGGCGTCTTGAGGTGGAAGTCGATCGTGGCGCCGCTCGTGTCGATCCGGTCGACGTTGGTGAACAGGGCGAACGCGCTGTTCTTGTCGTGGATGGCGACGATCCGCTGGATGGAGTACTTGACGTCGTCCGCGGTGAGGGGGTCGCCGTTGGAGAACTTCAGTCCGGAACGCAGCTTGCAGCTGTAGTCGTTCTCCCCGTGGAACGCGCACTGACTGGCCGCCTCCGGCACCGGCTCGCCGCCGCCGCGCGGAATGTGCATGAGCGTCTGCAGGGTCTGCCGAAGGACGTTCCAGCTGCCCGTGTCGTAGGCGAAGGCCGGGTCGAAGGGCGCCGGACCGGACTTCGTCGCGACGAATTGGTCGGTGGTGCCCACGACTATCGCCTGACCACCGTCGGAGCCGCTGCCCGAGCCGCCGCAGCCGGCCATGACGGGTGCCAACAGGCCAAGGGCTGCCGACAGCACCAGAGTCTTGCGGTTCATCGTGGACTAACTCCTCGTGGGGGAACGCCTGGACGCATCGGCCCGGATGACGCGTGCGGCGCGGGTTGCCTCAGCACGTACTCGCCAGACATTAGTAGCCGTGCGACGGGCCCAGGAACTGACCTCCACGGGCGGGTTGTCACTCAGTTATCGCCCTTAACGGCCTGTGGACATAGGGGCGTCGGCATGTTTCGTACAGTGCTTCACCAACCGGGACACAAGGGCACGCGCGGCAACCGCAGGAGGGCCGGCGAGCGCCCCTTCGGCGCCTTGCGACGTGACGAACGTCACTCACCGTCACCCTTGGTCCGAGACCTGACACGGAGTGTGCGCCTCGCGGACCGAGGCCGTTCACCGCACGGGCTCCGGCCGGGCCGCGGGGCCGTCAGCGGCCGGGCGCGGGCAGGGAGCGCAGGAAGGCGAGGTCGACGTCCTCCAGCGAGGCCACGATGTGCCGGCCCTCCGCCGGGGCGATGGGGGCGACCGACGGCACGGCGACGACGCGGCAGCCCGCCGCCTCCGCGGACGCCACGCCCGTCGCGGTGTCCTCGACGACGGCGCACCGCCCGGGCTCGGCGCCGAGGCCGCGCGCGGCGACCAGGTAGGGGTCGGGGTGCGGCTTGGTGCGGGCCACCTCGTCGCCCGCGACCGTGAGCGCGAAGTTCTCCGCGCCCAGGGAGCGCAGCACCTGGTCGATGATGCGCCGGTGGGAGGCGGAGACCAGCGCGGTGGGCACCCGGTGCGCTCGAAGCTCGGCGAGCAGCCGGGCGGCGCCCGGCATCAGCGGCACGCCCTGGGCGATGCGGTTCTCGAACGTCTCGTTGAACAGCAGCACGATCTCGTCGAGGGTCACGTCGGCCCCGGTGGCCTCGATCAGATAGCCGGCGCTGCGGGCCATCGGGCCGCCGACGACGATGTCCCGCCAGCCCTCGTCGAGTGAGTGCCCGAGGTTCTTGAAGACCTCGATCTCGGTGTCCCACCAGATCCCCTCGCTGTCCACCAGCGTGCCGTCCATGTCGAGCAGCACGGCCTGCAGGGCGGAGCCTTCGGCCGTTCGGGGCAAGGACACGGGGATCGTACTGGTCATCCGGCACACCTCCATGAGGGACGAGAAGGCCGGCCGCGTGCACCTCCGAGGGTTCCCCGGGAGCGCGGCGGCCGGCCTGCGCTGGACTGATCAGTGTACGTCCCGGCGGCGTACGGTGCTCGACGCGCGTGCGCCGCCGGGGTGATCGGGCCGTTACCGTGCGTTGAAGTACTTGGCCTCCGGGTGGTGGATGACGATCGCGTCGGTGGACTGCTCGGGGTGGAGCTGGAATCCCTCGGAGAGGTGCACACCGATCCGCTCGGGCTGGAGCAGCTCGGCGATCTTCGCCCGGTCCTCCAGGTCGGGGCATGCCCCGTAGCCCAGCGAGAAGCGGGCGCCGCGGTACTTGAGGGCGAACATGTCCTCCACGTCGGAGGGGTCCTCGCCCGAGAAGCCGAGTTCGGAGCGCACCCGCGCGTGCCAGTACTCGGCGAGCGCCTCCGCGAGCTGGACGGACAGGCCGTGCAGCTCCAGGTAGTCGCGGTAGGCGTTGGCCGCGAACAGTTCGGCGGTGCGCTCGCCGATCTTCGACCCGATGGTGACGACCTGGAGGCCCACCACGTCCGTCTCGCCCGACTCCTCCGGACGGAAGAAGTCCGCGAGGCACAGGTGGCGGCCGCGGCGCTGGCGCGGGAACGTGAAGCGGGTGCGCTCCGACCCGTCGTCGTTGAGCAGGATGAGGTCGTCGCCCTTGGAGACGCAGGGGAAGTAGCCGTGGACGACGGCGGCTTCCAGCAGGTTCTCCGTGTGCATGCGGTCGAGCCAGCCGCGCAGGTTCGGGCGGCCCTCGGTCTCGACGAGCTCCTGGTACGAGGGGCCGCCGCCGCTGCGGGACTCCTTGAGCCCCCACTGGCCCTTGAACAGTGCACCCTCGTCCAGCCAGGACGCGTACTCCTTGAGCTGGATCCCCTTGACGACGCGCGTGCCCCAGAACGGCGGCGTGGGCACCGGGTTGTCGACCGCCACGTCGGAGCGCGAGACCTTCTCCTCCGGCTGGTCTAGCACGGCCGCGGTAGCCGTGGACTTGACCCTGCGCTGCTTGAGTTCGGGCAGGACGGCGCCGGGCACGCCGCGCTTGACGGCGATGAGGGCGTCCATCAGCCGCAGTCCCTCGAAGGCGTCGCGCGCGTAGCGGACCTCGCCCTCGTAGATCTCGTGCAGGTCCTGCTCGACGTAGGCGCGCGTGAGGGCGGCGCCGCCGAGGATGACGGGGTAGTCGGCGGCCAGCCGGCGCTGGTTCAGCTCCTCCAGGTTCTCCTTCATGATCACCGTGGACTTGACGAGGAGCCCCGACATGCCGATGACGTCGGCCTTGTGCTCGGTCGCCGCCTCGAGGATCGCGGAGACCGGCTGCTTGATGCCGAGGTTGACGACGTCGTAGCCGTTGTTGGACAGGATGATGTCCACGAGGTTCTTGCCGATGTCGTGGACGTCGCCGCGCACGGTCGCCAGGACGATCGTGCCCTTGCCGCCGCCGTCCTCGGACTTCTCCATGTGCGGTTCGAGGTACGCGACGGCGGTCTTCATCACCTCGGCCGACTGGAGGACGAACGGCAGTTGCATCTGGCCGGAGCCGAACAGCTCACCGACGACCTTCATCCCGTTCAGGAGCGTCTCGTTGACGATGTCGAGGGCGGAGCGCTCCTGGAGCGCCTCTTCGAGGTCGGCTTCGAGGCCGTTCTTCTCGCCGTCGATGATGCGGTGTTCGAGGCGCTCGCCCAGCGGCAGGGCGAGCAGTTCCTCCGTCTTGCCCGCGCGCAGGGACTTGGCGGTGGCGCCCTCGAACAGCGCCATCAGCTTCTGCAGCGGGTCGTAGCCCTCGGCGCGCCGGTCGTGGATCAGGTCGAGGGCGGTCTGCACCTGCTCCTCGTCGAGGCGCGCGATGGGCAGGATCTTCGCGGCGTGCACGATCGCGGAGTCGAGTCCGGCCTTGACGCACTCGTCGAGGAAGACCGAGTTCAGCACGATGCGGGCGGCCGGGTTCAGGCCGAAGGAGATGTTGGAGAGGCCGAGCGTGGTCTGCACGTCGGGGTGGCGCCGCTTGAGCTCGCGGATCGCCTCGATGGTGGCGAGGCCGTCGCCGCGCGACTCCTCCTGGCCGGTGCAGATGGTGAAGGTGAGGCAGTCGATGAGGATGTCCGACTCGTTGATGCCCCAGTTGCCGGTCAGGTCGTCGATGAGCCGCTCCGCGATGGCCACCTTGTGCTCGGCGGTGCGGGCCTGGCCCTCCTCGTCGATGGTGAGCGCGATGAGCGCGGCGCCGTGCTCCTTGGCGAGCGCGGTGACGCGGGCGAAGCGTGACTCGGGTCCCACTCCGTCCTCGTAGTTGACGGAGTTGATGACGGCGCGCCCGCCGAGCTTCTCCAGGCCGGCGCGGAGCACGTCGATCTCGGTGGAGTCCAGCACGATCGGCAGGGTCGAGGCGGTGGCGAAGCGGCCGGCGAGCTCCGCCATGTCGGCGGCGCCGTCGCGGCCCACGTAGTCGACGCACAGGTCGAGCATGTGCGCGCCCTCGCGGATCTGGTCGCGCGCCACCTCCACGCAGTCGTCCCAGCGCCCTTCGAGCATGGCCTCGCGGAACTTCTTCGAGCCGTTGGCGTTGGTGCGCTCGCCGATCGCGAGGTACGCGGTGTCCTGCCTGAAGGGCACGGCCTGGTACAGGGAGGCGGCGCCGGGCTCGGGGCGCGGCTCGCGCTCGGTGCGCTCGCCGCCGCGTACCCGCTCGACGACCTGGCGCAGGTGCTCGGGGGTGGTGCCGCAGCAGCCGCCGACGAGGGAGAGGCCGTACTCGGCGACGAAGGTCTCCTGCGCGTCGGCCAGCTCGCCCGGCTGGAGCGGGTAGTGCGCGCCGTCCTTGCCGAGCACCGGCAGGCCCGCGTTCGGCATGCAGGACAGCGGGATGCGCGAGTGGCGTGCGAGGTAGCGCAGGTGCTCGCTCATCTCGGCGGGCCCTGTGGCGCAGTTGAGCCCGATCATGTCGATGCCCAGCGGTTCGAGCGCGGTGAGTGCGGCGCCGATCTCGGAGCCGAGCAGCATGGTGCCGGTCGTCTCGACGGTGACGGAGCAGATGACGGGCAGGTCGGCGCCGGTGGCTTCGAGGGCGCGCCGGGCGCCGAGCACGGCTGCCTTGGTCTGGAGGAGGTCCTGCGTGGTCTCCACGAGCAGCGCGTCGGCGCCGCCCGCGATCATGCCCTCCGCGTTCTGCTGGTAGGCGTCGCGGATCGTCGTGTAGGCGACGTGGCCGAGGGTGGGCAGCTTGGTGCCCGGGCCCATGGAGCCGAGCACCCAGCGCTGCTGCCCGGTGGAGGCGGTGAACTCGTCGGCGACCTCACGGGCGATGCGCACGCCGGCCTCGGACAGCTCGTGCACGCGGTCGGCGATGTCGTACTCGCCGAGGGCGGCGTAGTTGGCGCCGAAGGTGTTGGTCTCGACGCAGTCGACTCCGACCGCGAAGTACTCCTGGTGCACGGACCTGACGATGTCGGGGCGCGTGACGTTGAGGATCTCGTTGCACCCTTCGAGGTCCTGGAAGTCCGCGAGGGTGGGGTCCTGGGCCTGGAGCATGGTCCCCATGGCTCCGTCCCCCACCACCACCCGGGTGGCGAAGGCTTCGCGGAGCGCCGCGACGCGCGTCCTGCTGTCGGTGGAAGGGGTCGGCGACGAGGCCATGGATTCACTCCCGTAGATGCGACGGCTGTCGGCTTTGCCCCCGAGCGGTACGCGGGGCACCCGGCCAGCGTAGCCGGGGACGCGCGATGGCGGGCGGGGCGTCCACGGCGTGGGCGCGGCGGCAGGCGGAGGCCCAGGCGACGAAGTCGGCATGGACCGATAGTGTTCAGCATTGTCGAATAAGGAACGGGGTCCGCAGATGGCGAAGAACATCCAGTCGCTCGAGCGGGCCGCGGCGATGCTGCGGCTGCTGGCGGGCGGGGAGCGCAGGCTCGGCCTGTCCGACATCGCATCCTCGCTGGGGCTCGCGAAGGGGACGGCGCACGGCATCCTGCGCACGCTGCAGGCGGAGGGGTTCGTCGAGCAGGACGCGCTGTCGGGCCGCTATCAGCTGGGCGCCGAGCTGCTGCGCCTCGGCAACAGCTATCTGGACGTGCACGAGCTGCGCGCGCGTGCCCTGGTGTGGACGGACGATCTGGCGCGATCCAGCGGCGAGAGCGTCCATCTGGGTGTACTGCACCAGGGTGGTGTTCTGGTCGTGCACCACGTCTTCCGGCCGGACGACAGCCGCCAGGTCCTGGAGGTGGGTGCCATGCAGCCGCTGTACTCCACGGCGCTCGGGAAGGTGCTCTGCGCCTTCGACCCGGTGGCCCACAGCGACGCGCTGGAGGCGGAGCGGCGTCCGCTGACGCCGCGCACCGTCACCCTGCCCGAGCGGTTCGAGGCGGAGCTGTCGGCCGTGCGGGACAAGGGCTGGGCCTCGGACATCGAGGAGACGTGGCAGGGTGTGGCGGCCGTGGCCGCGCCTATCCGGGACCGGCACGGCATGGCGGTCGGCGCCATCGCGGCGACCGGCGCGACGGAGCGGATCTGCGACGCGCAGGGCGGCGCGGAGCGCGGCGACGGCGGCCCCGGCCGGATCCGCACGGACCTCGTGGCTGCGGTGCGCGACTGCGCCCGTGCGGTGTCGCGCGACATCGGCAACGGGCGGTTTTGATCCGCATAGCGGATCATCGGAAGAGCGTGAGGTTCCGGCCACGGAACCCTTGACGACTATTGCTGACCGGACGAGACTGCCGTATATCGGTCGACATTGTCGAACACCGTCTCCATCGGAGCCCGTGACGGTGCGGCATGGCGACCGGCAGCAAGTGCCCTGCATGAGGGCGCGGACCGCCGGAGATCCGGAGATCCGCCTTTCAGGACAAAGGAGTCTCGGGTGTCCAATCTCGACATATTCGTGGGCGAGACCAGCGGTACCGCCATGCTGATCCTGCTCGGCGGCGGCGTCGTGGCCGGCGTCGTGCTCAAGCGGTCGAAGGCGTTCAACGCGGGCTGGGTAGCCATCGCCCTCGGCTGGGGCTTCGCCGTCATGGTCGGCGCCTACCTCTCCGCACCGAAGTCCGCCGCGTCGCTGAATCCGGCGGTGACGCTGGGCCTGGCCATCCAGGGCGGGATCAAGTGGAGCGACGTGCCGCTCTACATCGGTTCCGAGATCCTGGGAGCGATGATCGGCGCCTTCCTGGTCTGGGTGGCCTACCTGGGGCAGTTCTCCACGTTCCTCACCGATCCCCAGGTGCTCGCGCAGCAGCCGGCCGAGGAGGGGCTCGTCGACCAGAAGAGCGCGCCGAGCGCCGGCCCGGTGCTCGGCGTCTTCTCCACGGGCCCCGAGGTCCGCAACTACTGGCAGAACCTGCTGACCGAGATCATCGCCACGTTCGTGCTGGTCATCGCCATCCTCACGCAAGGCCTCAACCAGAACGGCGACGGTCTCGGCCCGATCGGCATCCTGATCACGTCCTTCGTCGTGGTGGCGATCGGCCTCTCGCTCGGCGGGCCGACCGGTTACGCCATCAACCCGGCCCGCGACCTCGGCCCCCGCATCGTGCACGCCCTCCTGCCGCTGCCGAACAAGGGCGGCTCGGACTGGAGCTACGCGTGGGTACCCGTACTCGGCCCCTTGGCAGGTGCGGCGCTCGCAGGCGGTTTCTACCAGCTCGCCTTCGCGTGAGCCGCATCGTCCCCCATCCCCCGACCCCACTTCACCTTCTCCGACGAAGCAGGAGCTGACACCGTGAGTGACAACACAGGGACTTCCTCCCACGGCACGGGCCCGTTCATCGCGGCCATCGACCAGGGCACGACGTCGAGTCGCTGCATCGTCTTCGACCGGGACGGCCGCATCGTGGCCGTGGACCAGAAGGAGCACGAGCAGATCTTCCCCAAGCCGGGCTGGGTGGAGCACAACGCGGCCGAGATCTGGACCAACGTCCAGGAGGTCGTGGCGGGCGCCATCGAGAAGGCCGGCATCACGCGGGACGACGTCAAGGCGATCGGCATCACCAACCAGCGCGAGACGACGCTGCTGTGGGACAAGAACACCGGCGAGCCGGTGCACAACGCCATCGTCTGGCAGGACACCCGCACCGACGCGCTCACCCGCGAGCTGGGCCGCAACGTGGGCGCCGACCGCTGGCGCCGGGAGACCGGCCTGCCGCTGTCCACCTACTTCGCCGGCCCCAAGGCGCGCTGGCTGCTGGACAACGTGGAGGGGCTGCGCGAGCGCGCCGAGCGCGGCGACATCCTCTTCGGCACGATGGACACCTGGACCATCTGGAACCTGACCGGCGGCACGAACGGCGGCGCGCACGTCACCGACGTCACCAACGCCTCCCGCACGATGCTCATGAACCTGCACACCATGGAGTGGGACGAGCGGATCTGCGAGTCCATGGGCGTGCCGTCCGTGATGCTCCCGGAGATCAGGTCGTCGGCCGAGGTGTACGGGACCGCGAAGGGCGGCGCCCTGGACGGCGTACCCGTCGCGTCGGCGCTCGGCGACCAGCAGGCGGCGCTGTTCGGCCAGTGCTGCTTCACCGAGGGCGACGCCAAGTCGACCTACGGCACCGGCACGTTCATGCTGATGAACACCGCGGGCAAGCCGGTCAACTCCTACAACGGCCTGCTCACCACGGTCGGCTACCGCATCGGCGACGAGCCGGTGGTGTACGCGCTGGAGGGCTCCATCGCCGTCACCGGCGCGCTGGTGCAGTGGATGCGCGACCAGATGGGCCTGATCAAGACGGCCCCGGAGATCGAGACGCTGGCCTCGTCGGTCGAGGACAACGGCGGCGCCTACTTCGTGCCCGCGTTCTCCGGCCTGTTCGCGCCGCACTGGGCGCCGGACGCCCGCGGCGTGATCGCCGGGCTCACCGGCTACGTCACGAAGGCGCACATCGCCAGGGCCGTCCTGGAGGCCACCGCCTGGCAGACGCGCGAGATCAGCGACGCCATGACCAAGGACTCGGGTGTCGAGCTGACCACGCTGAAGGTCGACGGCGGCATGACGGCCAACAACCTGCTGATGCAGACGCTCGCGGACGTGCTGGACTCGCCCGTCGTGCGGCCGCTGGTCGCCGAGACCACCGCGCTCGGCGCCGCCTACGCGGCCGGTCTCGCGGTCGGCTTCTGGCCGGACACCGAGGCGTTGCGCGCCAACTGGCGCAGGGCCGCGGAGTGGACACCGCAGATGGAGTCCGGCATCCGCGACCGCGAGTACAAGAACTGGCTCAAGGCCGTCGAGCGGACCAAGGGCTGGCTCGACGAGGACGGCAGCTGACCCGGCGGCCGCGACACCCGGCCGCCGGCACCCCGGCGGCCGACTGAGCAACGAAGCCACAGCCGGTAGGCGGCTGATGAGGAGTACGCCATGAACACCACCCTGAGCAGCGCCCCGGCACTCGGGACGCACCTGGCCATCGGGTCCCTGCCGACCCGGGCCGAGATCCGTGACCAGATGGACCGCGCGTCCTACGACCTGCTGGTGATCGGCGGCGGCATCCTGGGCATCTCCACCGCCTGGCACGCCTCGCAGTCGGGGCTCAGGGTGGCGCTGGTGGACAGCGGCGACTTCGCCGGGGCCACGTCGTCGGCGTCCTCCAAGCTGCTGCACGGCGGGCTGCGCTACCTGCAGACCGGCGCGGTGAAGCTGGTGGCGGAGAACCACTTCGAGCGCCGCGCCGTGGCGCAGCAGGTGGCGCCGCACCTGGCCAACCCGCTCACGTTCTACCTGCCCGTCTACCGTGGCGGCCCGCACGGCGCGGCCAAGCTGGGCGCCGGCGTCTTCGCCTACTCGGCGCTGTCCGCGTTCGGCGACGGCGTCGGCCACGTCATCAGCCCGGAGAAGGCCAGGCGTGCGGTTCCCGAGCTGCGCACGGAGGACCTGCGGGCCGTCGCCGTCTACGGGGACGACCAGATGAACGACGCGCGGATGGCGCTCATGACCGTGCGCGCCGCCGTCGACTCCGGGGCGGTCGTACTCAACCACGCGGAGGTCACCGGGCTCAGGTTCACCGGAGGCCGCGTGACCGGCGCCGACCTCAAGGACCGCACGGACGGCAGCGAGTTCGGCGTGAACGCGCGGCTGGTACTCAACGCGACCGGGCCCTGGGTCGACCACCTCAGGAAGATGGAGGACGCGGGCTCGGCGCCGTCGATCCGGCTGTCCAAGGGCGCGCACCTCGTGATGCGCAGGTCCGCGCCGTGGAACGCGGCGCTCGCCACGCCCATCGACAAGTACCGCATCACGTTCGCCCTGCCGTGGGAGGACATGCTCGTGCTCGGCACCACGGACGAGGAGTACGAGGGCGACCCGGCCGACGTGTCCGTCACCGAGAAGGACATCCGGCAGATCCTCGACGAGGCGTCGCTGTCCGTGCGGGACCAGCAGCTCTCCCGCGACCTGATCGCGTACTCGTACGCGGGCCTTCGGGTGCTGCCCGGCGGCCCCGGCGGCACGTCCACCGCCAAGCGGGAGACGGTCGTGACCGAGGGAACGGGCGGCATGCTCTCGGTCGCGGGCGGCAAGTGGACCACGTTCCGGCACATCGGCCGCACCGTTCTCAAGAAGCTGGAGACGCTGCCGGGACACCCGCTCGGTTCTGACGTCCAGCCCGTCTCGCAGCTGCCCAAGAAGATGCCGCTGCCCGGCATCGCCAACCCGCAGGCCGTGGCGCACCGGCTGCTGATCGACGAGGGCGTGGCCCAGGGCAGGATCGCGCGCGACACGGCCAGGCACCTGGCGACCCACTACGGCACGCTCGCGTTCGACATCGCGCGCCTGGCGTACGAGAGCCCGGAGCTCGGCGAGCGCATCCACCCGGACGCCCCGGAGATCTGGGCCCAGGTGGTCTACGCGCGCGACCACGAGTGGGCGCAGACCGCCGAGGACGTGCTGCGCCGCCGCACCACGCTGACCATCAGGGGCCTCGACACGGACGACATCAGGGCGAAGGTGGAGGCGACGCTCGCCCGCCGGGGCTGACGACCTGGTGCGACACCGCGTATCCGCCCCCGCCGGGCAGGCCCGGCGCATAATGGGGCGGATACGTCGGATGTCTGGAGGTCGCGCGTGGCTGTCACCGACGAGGCGATAGAGAAGATCAAGGAAATGATCGTCTCCGGTGCGCTGCGCCCGGGTGACCGCCTGCCGAAGGAGAGCGAACTGGCGGCCGGGCTCGGCCTGTCGAGGAACTCCCTGCGGGAGGCGGTGCGCGCGCTCGCCCTGATGCGCATCCTCGACGTGCGGCAGGGCGACGGCACGTACGTCACCAGCCTGGACCCCCAGCTCCTGCTCGAGGCCCTCAGCTTCGTGGTGGACTTCCACCGCGACGACACGGTCCTGGAGTTCCTGGCGGTGCGCCGCATCCTGGAGCCGGCCGCCACGGCGATGGCGAGCGCGCGGATCACCGAGCAGGAGCTCGCGGTGCTCGACCGCGGGCTCGGCGCGCTGGGCGCCGAGCCTTCGGTCGAGGAACTGGTCGCCTCCGACCTGGACTTCCATCGCGGCATCGTGCAGGCGTCCGGCAACTCCGTGCTCCACTCGCTCCTCGACGGCCTCTCGGGCCCGACGACCCGGGCGCGGATATGGCGCGGCCTGACCCAGCAGGACGCCGTCAGCCGCACCCTGCACGAGCACCGGGCGATCCTCGCCGCGCTGCGCGACCGGGACGCGGAGGCGGCCAGGTCGTGGGCGACGGTGCACATCGCGAGCGTGGAGATGTGGCTGCGCTCGACGCTGTGACGCGCTCAGTCCTGCTTCTCGCCGCTCGCGAAGCGCGAGACGATCAGCGCGACGATGATGATCGCGCCGTTGAGGAACTGGTCCCACTCCGGCGGGACACCGGCGAGCGTCATCACGTTCACCACGAGCTGGAGCGTCAGCACACCCGTCAGCGCCCCGAAGACGGTGCCCCGCCCGCCCTTGAGGCTCACGCCGCCGATGACCGCCGCCGCGAACACGTTGAAGATCCAGCCGTTGCCCTGGTCGGCCGCGACCGAACCGTAGTGGCCCGTGTAGAGGATCCCCGCGAACGCCGCGAGCAGGCTCGCCACGCCGAGCACGATCCAGGTGACTCGGTCGACCCTGATGCCGGCCGCACGCGCGGCCTCCGGGTTGCCGCCGATCGCGTACAGGGAGCGCCCGTGCCGGAACCAGGCCAGCACCACACCGCCGGCGGCGAACAGCACCAGGCACAGCCACACGGCGGCCGGCAGGCCGATCCACTCCGTCCTGCCCAGGTAGCGGAAGGACTCGGGCACGTCGGAGATCGACTTGCCGCCCGTGATGCCGATCTGCAGGCCGCGCAGCATGGTGAGCATGCCGAGTGTGGCGATGAACCCGTTGACGCGCAGCCTGAGGATCAGGAACGCGTTGAACGCGCCGATCGCCAGGCCCACCAGCAGGTCGAACGGTATCGCCGTCCAGGTCGGCAGCCCCAGGCCGGTGAACCTGCCGCCGTGCGCGGGCAGCACCAGCCACATGGCGACCGCGGGCGCCACGCCGATCGTCGACTCCAGTGACAGGTCCATCCGCCCGGCGATCAGGACCAGCGCCTCGCCGAGCACCAGCAGGCTCAGCTCGGAGGCCGACTGGAGCACACCGGTGAGGTTGTCGGCGGTCAGGAACGCCGGGGAGACGATGAACCCGATCACCATCAGCACGGCGATCACGGGCAGCAGCGAGAAGTCGCTCCACCTGATGAGCCGCAACCTGCCCCGCGGGCCCAGGCGCTCCGTACGGTCCGCCATCGGCGGACGCATGGTCTCGGTCATCGGCTCTCCCCCACACCTTCCATGGCGGCCACCAGTTCCCTGTCGCTCCACCCGCTCCCGAACGCGGCCACCACACGCCCGTGGAACAGGGCGAGCACGCGGTCGCACACGCGCAGGTCGTCCAGCTCGTCCGAGACGATCACCGCCGCCCTGCCCTCGTCCGCCACCCGGCGCACCACGCCGAGCAGCGAGTCCTTGGACCTGACGTCCACGCCCGCCGTGGGCCGCACGGCGACGAGCACGTCGGGGTCGCGCGCCAGGGCACGCGCCACCACGACCTTCTGCTGGTTGCCGCCGGACAGCCCGGTCACCGGCTGCCCAGGACCTGTCGTCTTGATGTCGAGCGCCTCGATCATCGACCGCGCGAACGCCCGTGTACGGGAGGGCAGTACGGTCCCCCAGGGGCCGAGCCGGCCGGCGACGGTGAGCGTGGCGTTCTCCGCGACGCTGCGGGTCTCGACCAGCCCCTGGCGGTGCCGGTCCTCAGGGATGTAGCCGATGCCCGCCTCCAGCGCGTCGGGCACGCTGCCCGGCCTGACCGTCCGGCCGCGCACCACGACGCTGCCCGACGTGGCCGACCGCATCCCGACCAGGATCTCGCCGAGCGCGGTGGTGCCGCTCGCGGCGGCCCCCGCCACGCCGAGCACCTCGCCGGGCACGACCTCCAGGTCAAGCGGTTCGAACGCCCCGTCGAGCGAGAGCCGCTCGGTGCGCAGGACGGGTCCGGAGCGCGCGGCGGCCGCGTTCCGGCCGGCGTGCCAGGTCGTCGCCGTCTTCGCGGCGTCGCCGGTCATCGCCGCCACCAGGTCGTCCTTGGACAGGTCGGCCACGTCCGCGCTGAGCACGTGCTTCGCGTCGCGGTAGACGGTGACGGCGGAGCAGAGCTCGTACACCTCCTGCAGATGGTGCGAGATGAACAGGAACGCGACGCCCTGCTCGCGCAGTTCGCGCACCTTGCCGAACAGCCTCTGGATGCCTCGCGCGTCGAGCTGCGCGGTCGGCTCGTCCAGGACGATCAGTCGGGCGCCGAACGAAAGCGCCCGCGCGATCTCGACGAACTGCCGCTGCTCGACCGTCAGTTCCCTGGCCCGCACGGTGGGGTCGACGTCCACGCCGTACCCGGCGAGCAGCTCGGCGGCTCTCCCGCGAAGGGCGCGCCAGCCGATGAGACGGCCCGAACCGGCGCCCGATCCGCCGAAGTTGTTGAGGAAGAGGTTCTCCGCGACGGTCAGGTCGGGGACCACCATGGACCTCTGGTAGACGCAGGCGACCTTCGACTGCCAGGCCGCCGTGTCCCCGTAGGCGGGGGCGGGCTCACCGCCGAAGGCCACGCGGCCCTCGTCCGGCCTGTGCAGGCCTGTGACCACACTGACCAGGGTGGACTTGCCCGCTCCGTTGCGCCCGACGAGTGCGTGCGACTCGCCCGGGCGCACCGTGAGCCGTACCCCGTCGAGCGCCACGGTCGAGCCGAAGCGCTTGACGATGCCTTCCGCGTGCACCGCGGCGGGTGCTGCTCCGGTTTCCACGGCTACTTCTTCTTGTCCAGCTGGTTGGCCCACAGGTGCGGGTCGTCGACGTTCTTCCTCGTCACCAGCGGGGCCGGGAGCTGGTCCTCGAACCCACCGGGGATCTTCACGATCGTGGAGTCGTGGTCCGTGGGTCCCGCCTTCTGCTTCTTGCCCTCCAGCGCGTCCTTCGCGTACGTGAGGGCGTACTTGGCGTACAGGTCGGCGGGCTGGGAGATCGTCGCGTCGATCTGGCCCTTGCGGATCGCGTCGAGCTCCTGCGGGATGCCGTCGTTGGAGATGATCGTGATGTGCCCCTTGGTGCCCGCCGGCTTCAGCAGGTGCTTCTGCTGGAGCAGCGAGAGCGTGGGCGCGAGGAAGACGCCGCCCGCCTGCATGTAGAGGCCGTCGAGGTGGGGATTGGCGGCCAGTGTGGACTGGAGCTTGGAGGACGCCACGTCGCCCTTCCAGTCGGTGGCCAGCTCGATGACCTTGATGCCGGGGTACTTCTTGTCCATGCAGGACTTGAACGCCCGTGAGCGGTCGCGGCCGTTGATGGAGGAGAGGTCGCCCTCGAACTCCGCGACGGTGCCCTTCCCCTTCAGCTGCCCTCCGAGGTACTCGCACGCCTTGGTGCCGTAGGCGACGTTGTCGGCGCGCACCACCATGTACACCTTGCCCTTGTCGGGCCTGGTGTCGACGCTGACCACGGGTATCTTCTTGTCGCTGAGCCTGCGGAGCGTCTCGGCGACCGCGCCGGTGTCCTGCGGCGCCATCACGATGGCCTTCGCACCCTGATCGGTCAGTGCCTGCACGTTCGAGGCGAGCTTGCCGATGTCGTTCTGCGAGTTCGTCAGCGGCAGCGCGTCGACGGCGCCGTTCTCTATGTCCTTCTGTATGTAGCTCTGGTACGAGTTCCAGAAGTCGGTGTCGCTGCGCGGCAGGTCGATGCCCACCTTGCCACCGCCCGAGTCGCTGCCGCCGCCCCTGTTGCAGCCCGCGAGGGCCGCGGCGGACAGCAGCACTGCGCAGGCGGCGGCGGTCGTCCGGTGCCTGCCGAAGGGGGCTCGCCCCACGGTGTTTCGGAGCATGGTCGTCCCGTCCTTGGTGGAGTGTGTCGGCTCAGGTGGCGGTGCGGCGGGCCTGCCAGACCGGCCCGTCCGGGTAGCTGTGCGCGGCGATCGACTCGGGCAGCATCCTGGCGGAGAAGCCGGGCGCCGTGGGTGCCAGGTAGCGGCCCGAGACGATCCGCACGGGGTCCTCGAAGTGCTCGTGCAGGTGGTCGACGTACTCGATGACCCGTCCCTCCCTCGTGCCCGAGACGGCGACGTAGTCGAACATCGAGAGGTGCTGGACGAGTTCGCACAGGCCGACGCCGCCCGCGTGCGGGCACACCGGCACCCCGTACTTGGCGGCCAGCAGCAGGATGGCCACGTTCTCGTTGACGCCGGCCACGCGCGCCGCGTCGATCTGGACGAAGTCGACGGCGCCGGCCTGCAGCAGCTGCTTGAACACGACGCGGTTGGCGACGTGTTCGCCGGTGGCGACGCGTACCGGCTGGCCCGATCTGATGGCGGCGTGCCCCAGCACGTCGTCGGGGCTGGTGGGTTCCTCGATCCAGTGCGGCTCGTACGGCGCGAGCGCCGCCATCCAGCGCAGGGCGTCGGCGACGTCCCAGCGCTGGTTGGCGTCGACGGCGATCCGCACGGAGGGGCCGACGGCGGCGCGTGCGAGTTTCATCCGCCGCACGTCGTCGCCGATGTCGCAGCCGACCTTGAGCTTGATCTGCCGGAACCCGTCGGCGACCGCCTGCCGGGCGAGCGCCACCAGCTTGCCGTCCGGGTAGCCGATCCACCCCGGCGACGTGGTGTACGCCGGGTAGCCCTCGGCCCGCAGCGCGGCGGCGCGCTCGGCGCGGCCGGGCCGGGCGGCACGCAGGATCTCCAGCGCGTCGTCCGGTGTGAGCGCGTCGGTCAGGTAGCGGAAGTCGACCAGCGAGACGATCTCCTCGGGCGTCATGGCGGACAGGAACTCCCATACGGGCAGGCCCGCCCGGCGGGCCGCGAGGTCCCACGCCGCGTTGACGACGGCCCCCGCGGCCATGTGCATCACGCCCTTCTCGGGGCCCAGCCAGCGCAGTTGGGAGTCGTGGGTCAGGTCGTGGTGGAGCGCCGCGAGTCGGGCGGCGGTCGTGGGGGCCTGTCTGCCGAGCACGTAGCCGCGCAGCGCCTCGATCGCGGCGGCTGTCACGTCGTTGCCCCGGCCGATCGTGAAGCAGAAGCCGTGCCCTTCCGCCCCGTCCGCGGCACGCAGGACGACGTACGCCGCCGAGTAGTCGGGGTCGGGATTCATGGCGTCGGAGCCGTCGAGCCGCTCGGAGGTGGGGAAGCGGATGTCGTGGACCTCGAACCCGGTGACTCTCTGGCTCATGCACGCGCTCCTTCGAGCAGCGGAAGAACATCGGACCTCTCGGTCATCCGATGTATAGCGTCGCTGACGCGGGACCGTCCAGAGGTTGGACGGGATTCGCCCTCAGGGGTCGGATGAATCGGCGGCAAACGGACCCAGCCCGGCGCCCGCACCGGATCTGCGCCGGTGCACACCCGGCGTACCGGATACGAGGGGTGGGCGGCTGGGAACCCGTAAGGTTGGTCCGTATGGCTAAGAACTTCGGAAGGAGGCCTGGGTGATCGAGCTCGAGGGGGTTCCCGAGCTGATCGACCCGGTCATGGTGGCCGCGTTCGAGGGCTGGAACGATGCCGGGGACGCGGCGTCCACGGCGGTGGCCCACCTGGACCGGGAGTGGAAGGGCGAGGTGTTCGCGGCGCTCGACGCCGAGGACTACTACGACTTCCAGGTCAACCGGCCCACCGTGTTCACGGAAGGGGGCACGCGCAAGGTCCAGTGGCCCTCGACGCGCCTCTCCGTGGTGCGGGTGAAGGGGGAGACCCCCCGCGACCTGGTGCTGGTGCGCGGGATCGAGCCGTCGATGCGCTGGCGTTCCTTCTGCAACGAGATCCTGGGCTTCGCCCACGAGCTGGGCGTGGAGCTGGTCGTCATCCTGGGGGCCCTGCTGGGTGACACTCCGCACACGAGGCCGGTGCCTGTCAGCGGTGTCACCTCCGATCCGGCGCTCGCGCGCACGATGGATCTGGAGGAGACCAAGTACGAGGGGCCCACGGGCATCGTCGGCATCCTCCAGGAGGCGTGCACGCACGTGGGCGTGCCGGCGGTGAGCCTGTGGGCCGCGGTGCCGCACTACGTGTCGCAGCCGCCGAACCCGAAGGCCACGCTGGCGCTGCTGAACCGTCTCGAGGATCTGCTCGGCGTCCGCGTCCCGCTGGGCGAGTTGGCGGAGGACGCGCGCGCCTGGCAGCTGGGGGTGGACCAACTCGCCTCCGAGGACAGCGAGGTGGCGGAGTACGTGCAGTCCCTGGAGGAGGCGCGGGACACCGCGGAACTGCCGGAGGCGTCGGGCGAGGCGATCGCCAGGGAGTTCGAGCGGTACCTCAGGCGGCGGGACGGCGAACCCGGCAGGGGCGGTCAGAACCGGGCGACCGACGGCGGCACGGGCCGCACGTGGCCCAAGCCGCCGAGGAACGGTCACGACCGGGACCAGGAGCCCGGCGGGGACGACAGCGAGAGCGACGGGTCCGGCGAGGCCGGCGATTCATCGGAGGAGTGACCGCGGCGTCCGGTGCGGGAAGGCCGCCTTCCCGCACCGGACGGCGGTGAGCCGCGTCAGAGAGCCACGCCGAGCAGCGCGTCCACGGTCCGGGTGACCAGCCCCGTGGCGCTCTCGTCCGTGCCGCCCGCAGCCTCCTGGCGCTCCACCCAGCGGTCCACGGCGGCGAGCGCCGCCGGCGCGTCGAGGTCGTCGGCCAGCGCCGCGCGCACCTCGTCGACCAGGCCGTCCGCGGGCGGGCCCGCGGGGCGGGAGACGGCGGCGCGCCAGCGCGCGAGCCTGGCCACGGCGTCGGCGAGCACCTGCTCGGTCCACATCCAGTCGGAGCGGTAGTGGTGGGCGTGCAGGGCCAGCCTGATCGCCGCCGGGTCCACCCCCTCCTTGCGCAGCGTGGAGACGAAGACCAGGTTGCCCTTGGACTTCGACATCTTCTCGCCGTCGAGGCCGACCATGCCTGCGTGCACGTACGACTTCGCGAAGGGACGCTCGCCGGTGAGCACCTGCGCGTGCGAGGCGCCCATCTCGTGGTGCGGGAAGGCGAGGTCGCTGCCGCCGCCCTGCACGTCGAAGGCCATGCCCAGGTGGTCGAGCGCGATGGACACGCACTCGATGTGCCAGCCGGGGCGGCCGGGGCCGAGGCCGGCGCCGTCCCAACTCGGCTCGCCGGGGCGGGCCGCCATCCACAGCATCGGGTCCAGCGGGTTCTTCTTGCCCGGCCGGTCGGGGTCGCCGCCGCGCTCGCCGAACAGCAGCCGCATGGCGGCGGCGTCGAGGCGCGAGACCTGGCCGAAGTCGGGGTCGCTCGCCACGGAGAAGTAGGTGTCACCCTCCAACTCGTAGGCGGCGCCCGCCTCCCGGAGTCGCTCCACCAGCGGCACGATGCGCGGAATGGCCTCGACGGCGCCGACGTAGTGCTCGGGCGGCAGGATGCGCAGCGCCGTCATGTCCTCGCGGAAGAGCGTGGTCTCGCGCTCGGCCAGTGCCGTCCAGTCCTCGCCGTCGCGCTCCGCGCGCTCCAGCAGCGGGTCGTCCACGTCCGTCACGTTCTGCACGTAGACGACCTGCCTGCCGCTGTCGAGCCACACGCGCTGCACGAGGTCGAAGGCGTTGTACGTCGCCGCGTGTCCCATGTGGGTCGCGTCGTACGGCGTGATGCCGCACACGTATATCCGGGCGACGGGGCCGGGGGTGAGCGTGACTGGGGAGTCCGTCGAGGTGTCGTGGATCCGGATGTCGCGGCCCTTGCCGGGCAGGGCGGGGACTTCGGAGGCTGGCCAGGCATGCATGCCTTGAGCCTAACCGGACGCGGTATCCGGATACGACCCGGACGGCGGGCCCGTCCCGTCAGACGGGTGGCCAGGGAATGGCGGGCCACTGTCCGGACGGCTCGGGGTGGCGGCCCGTGTGGCGCAGGTCACGGACGCGGGCGCGCAGGGCCTCGGTCTCGGCGGCCGTGATCAGCGTCGCGAGGCGCGTGGCGAGGGGCGCGCCCTGCGCGAGGCCGTCCGCGAGGCGCCCGAGGGCCGCGAGCGCCTCCTCGGGCAGCGGTTCGCCCGCCCACCCCCACAGCAGGGTGCGGAGCTTGTCGTCCACGTTGAAGGTGACGCCGTGGTCGATGGCGTACAGGCGCCCGCCGGGTGCGGTCAGCAGGTGCCCGCCCTTGCGGTCGCCGTTGTTGATCACAGCGTCCAGCACGGCGAGGCGGCGCAGCCGCTCGTCGTCCGCGTGCACGAGCAGCGCGGTCCTGCCCTCGCCCACCTCGGCGAGCCCGATGGCCTTCCAGCCGTCGACGGGCTCCTCGCCGTCCACCAGGGCCAGCAGGGGCGTCAGCAGCGTGACGGCCGAGGGGACGGCGCCGGTGTCCGCGGAGTCCGCCGGCTCCGCGGCGCTCTCCTCGCCGGCCGGCTGCTCGTCGATCCAGAGCTGGCACATGCCCTCGCCGTACGGGCCCTCGCGCAGGACCGTCGGGGGCACCAGGCCCCAGCCCATCGCCTCCGACACCTCGTACGCGGCGACCTCGCGCTGCGCGAGCGTGCCGTCGGGGAAGTCCCACAGGGGCCGCTCGCCCGCGACCGGCTTGTAGACGCAGGACGCCTCGGCGCCCTCGTAGGCGACGGTGCAGTACAGCACCGCGTTGGACGCCTCGCGAATCCGGCCGCGGACCGTCAGCTCGCCCTTGCCCAGCAGGTCGCTCACCCCGGCCCGCTCCCCCCTTCGCACGTCCGCCCCCGTCACGCGCTCCGCCGGTATCCGTTCTGACGCGGGCACACGTGTCCTTCCGGGTCGAGCGGCAGGCTGCACAGCGGGCACGGCGGGCGCCCCGCGTTGACGACGTGCAGCGCGCGCTTGGCGAACGCCCTGGCCTGCGCGCCGGACAGGCGGACCCGCAGCATCGGCGGCCCGTTCTCCTCGTCCTGCAGCAGCGCCTCCTCGGCCTCGGCGAGGTCCTCGTCGCTCTCGGCGTCGAGTTCGACGAGCGCCTGCGCCTCGACGATCATGCGCTGCTCGTCGCCGTCCCAGGCGAGCGCCATCGTGCCGACGCGGAACTCCTCCTCGATCGGTACGTCGAGCGGTGCGGAGTCCCCGACGTCGGACGGCGCGACCGCGGGGACGGGCGCGTTGCCGCCGCTGCGCCGCACGACCTCGTCGAGCAGTTCGTCGATGCGCTCGGCGAGCGCGGCGACCTGCGTCTTCTCCAGGGCGACGCTGGTCACGCGCCCCGCGGCGGACGCCTGCAGGAAGAACGTACGGCGTCCAGGCAGCCCGACCGTACCGGCCACGAAGCGGTCCGGCGGATCGTAGAGGAACACCTGACGGGACACGTCCTGATCTCCCTTGGGAAGTCTCGGAAAAGTCTGTGGTGCGGCGCCCTGGGCGGCCGGGTCCACGGCCGGTGACGCGTGCACGGCGCGTCCACCCTACTGCGCCCGGAGATCACGGCGCGCCCGCGCCGCCTCCCACCGTTCCCGGGCCGTCGCCCTCGGCCTCGCGGGGCACCAGGGCGCCGAGATCGGCCGTGTCGCCGAGCTTGAGGAGGAAGGGCCGCAGCCTGGTGTAGGAGAGGGCCGTCACCGAGCAGGGGTCGGCGTGCAGGCGCTGGAAGAGGTCGAGGTGCATGCCGAGCGCGTCCGCGACGATCGCCTTGATGATGTCGCCGTGCGAGCACATCAGGAAGACGGCCTTCTCGCCGTGCTCGCGCTCGACCCGCTCGTTCCACTCGCGTACGCAGGCGACGGCGCGCGCCTGCATGGCGCGCATGGACTCGCCGCCGGGGAAGACCGCGGCGGAAGGGTGCTGCTGCACGACCTCCATGAGCGGTTCCCCGCCCAGCTCGGACAGCTTGCGGCCGGTCCAGTCGCCGTAGTCGCACTCGCTGATCCGCTCGTCCGTCACCAGCTCCGTGCCGGGGCGCGCGTCCAGCAGGGGCCGCAGGGTCTGGGTGCACCGCTGGAGCGGACTGGAGACGACGGCGGCGAACGGGATGCCGTCGAGCCGCGCGGGCAGCGCGGCCGCCTGCGCGGCGCCGCGCTCGTCCAGCTCCACGCCGGGCGTACGGCCGGCGAGCAGGCCCGAGGTATTGGCGGTGGAGCGTCCATGACGTACGAGGATCAGCGTGGCCATGGCCGCCAGCGTAGCCACCCGTCGCGGGACACCGGGTGGCGCCGGGGGCGTGCGGCGGGGGCGAGCGGGAAGAATGCCCCGCGTGATCGTGGACTGTGCCATCTACCGCAACGGCTGCCGCACGCATGGGCCCGAGGACTTCTCGGAGGCCCTGGAGCAGGCGCGCGCCACCGGGGACGCCTTCCTCTGGATCGGTCTGCACGAGCCGACGGAGAAGGAGTTCGCCCGGGTGACGGACGAGTTCGGGCTGCACCCGCTCGCCGTGGAGGACGCGCTCAAGGCGCACCAGCGCCCCAAGCTCGAGGTGTACGACGACTCGCTGTTCATGGTGCTCAAGCCCACCACGTACGAGCCGCGGCACGACAAGGTCACCACAGGCGAGCTGATGGTCTTCATCGGGGATTCCTTCGTCGTCACGGTCAGGCACGGCCACGGGGCCGCCCTGAGGGCCGTGCGCGAGCACCTTGAGGACCAGCCCGAGATCATGCGCAACGGCCCCACGGCGGTGCTCTACGCCGTGAGCGACGCGGTGGTGGACAACTACATCGAGGTCGCCGCCGAGCTCCAGATCGACCTGGAGGAGGTCGAGGCCGAGGTCTTCTCGCCGGCCTCCGACAACGGCGGCGGCAGGGGCTCGGCGGGTGCCAAGACGACGGCCGCGCGGATCTACGACTTCAAGCGCCAGGTCCTGGAGTTCCGCAGGGCCACGGGGCCTCTCGCGGGGCCGATGCAGAAGCTGGCCGGTGCCGGGACGCCGTTCGTGCACGAGGAGGCGCGTCCGTTCTTCCGCGACGTGAACGACCACCTGACACGCGCGAACGAGCTGGTGGAAGGGCTGGACCGGCTCCTGTCCGACATCCTGTCGGCGCATCTGGCGCAGATGGGCGTGCGGCAGAACGACGACATGCGCAAGATCTCGGCGTGGGCCGCGATGGCCGCGGTGCCGACGATGGTGGCGGGCGTCTACGGCATGAACTTCGACCACATGCCCGAGCTGCACTGGGTGTGGGCGTACCCGGCGGTGATCGCGCTGATGCTGGTGGTCGTCTGGGGGCTGCACCGGCAGTTCAAGCGGCGGGGCTGGCTGTGAGGAGGCAGGGGGTCACAGCGCCGGTGCGGCGATCTCCCGGCCGCCCAGGGCGTCACGGCGCTCGGGCGCGGGCTGGGCGAGACGCGTCATCCTGCGCCAGCCGCCGAGCCGCTCGAACGCGTACATCGCGTTGATCCCCGCGGCGAGTGCGGCCGCCTTGGGCGCGGGCCAGCCGAGGATGCGTCCCATGTGGTCCATGACGGCGAGGCTGACCGTGCGGTAGGTGCGCATCTCCGCGCGTGCGCAGTCGACGAGTGCGTCCAGGATGAACCGGCCGTGGCCCTCGGCCGCCAGCCGCAGCAACTCCTCGTGGCAGTAGGCGAGGTGGTTGTCCTCGTCGTTGCTGATCACCTTCACGGCCTTGCCCACGTCGGGGTCGTCGGCGAAGTGCTTCTTCAGCATGTCCATCTGGTCGCTGGCCCGCTGCTCCGTGACGCGGCTGTGCGCCAGGTAGACCAGGACGTCCTGCTCGGTGAGCGGCTCGTCACGGCGCAGCTTGTCGTGGGCGAGGCCGATGCCCTGCCGTTCCAGCAGGGCGGTGTAGTCCGTCTCGGGCGGCACTTCGACGGGTTCGAGGCCGCGCTTCTTGAGCAGGGCCCGGAAGATCCGGCCGTGCTTGTCCTCGTCGGCGCCGTGGCGCGTGATCTTGGGAGCGAGCGCGCGCATGCTGTCGGGCACCAGGGCGGCGATCCGCCCGTTCTCCCACCCGCCCTGCGCCTCGCCGGACGCGGCGATGGAGCAGAAGAGCCGGTAGGCGCGGTCGTCGTCGACCATTTCCTGGAAGAGGCTGTGGGCCGAGAGCATCGCTGGTACCTCCGTCTGAAAGGTGTCCGCAGACAACGAGTCAAACGGCGGGCGTAGCCCCGGGCAACAGCTGGCGGCCGGGGCTCGGCCGAAAGAGGGACGGCCCCGCGCGTAACCGGGCGCGCCCCGTGCCCGTTGTGCCGGGTGGACGGCGGCCGTGGCGGGGAGACCCCCGAGCCCCCACCACGGCCGCGCATCACCACACGCCGCTGCGCGGGTGCCGCCGCGCGGGCGGGACAGGCACCCCCGGCCGCCCCCGCGCCGGCCGTTGGCCTCACACGCCCGCTGCGTGCGTGCCCGGGGTCCGGACGAAGCTTCGCGCGGCGCGGACGAGGACCGCCGGAGGGCCACTGCGGCGGCAACCGGCCGGTGCCGCCGCACGGACCGTGCCGCCGCGCCGGCCGGGGCCGCACACGCCCGCTGCGTGCGAGCCCGGGGTCCGGACGAAGCTTCGCGCGGCACGGACGAGGACCCCCGGAGGGCCACTGCGGCAGCAACCAGCCGGTGCCGCCGCACGGACCGGGCCGCATGCCCGGGTGCCGCCGCGCGGGCGGGGCAGGCGCCCCCGGCCGGGGCCTCGCACGCCCGCTGCGTGCGGGCCCGGGGGCCGGGCGGGGATCACCGCGCATGTCAGCACTGCCGCGGCAGCGGGACCGGGCGTCCGGACGGCCCGGCGGTACGCCCCGCGGGCGCGGTGTGCCCGCTATTCGGCCAGGCCTGCTCGCTCCAGGGCGTCCACGCCCGCGCGCAGTGACGCGACCCGCTGTTCAAGGG
This sequence comes from Streptomyces sp. NRRL F-5126, assembly GCF_000721265.1. Classification (GTDB taxonomy): domain Bacteria; phylum Actinomycetota; class Actinomycetes; order Streptomycetales; family Streptomycetaceae; genus Streptomyces. The sequence continues at coordinate 287,124 of NZ_JOFZ01000010.1, forward strand.
TGAGGCCCGCGGGCGCCAGGGTCAGCGTGGTGACGCCCGCCCCCGCGTAGGCCTGCATGCGGTCCGCGATCCGCTCGACCGAGCCGAGCAGCGTCGTCGAGTCGATCAGCTGGTGCGGCACGGACGCCGCGGCGCCGGCCTTGTCGCCCGCCAGGTACTTGTCCTGGATCTCGGCGGCCTCCTTCTCGTAACCCATGCGGCAGGCGAGCCGGTTGTAGAAGTTCTGCCGCCTGCTGCCCATACCGCCCACGTACAGGGCCGTGTAGGGGCGGAACTGGTCCGCGAGCGCGGGGACGTCATCGCCGACGGCCAGCGGCACGGTCGGGCAGACGTCGAAGCCGTCCATCGTCAGCCCGGCCTTCTCCCGGCCCGCGCGCAGGTGCGTGAGCGCGGTCTCCTCCAGGTGTTCGGCGGCGGGGAAGATCAGCAGCGCGCCGTCCGCGATCTCGCCCGTCTGCTCCAGGTTCTTCGGCCCGATCGCCGCGATGTACAGCGGGATGTGCTCGCGCTGCGGGTGCACGGTCAGCTTGAGCGGCTTCCCTGGCCCGCCCGGCAGGGGCAGCGTGAAGTGCTCGCCCTCGTGGGACACCCGGTCGCGTGACATCGCCGCGCGCACGATCTCGACGTACTCGCGCGTCCTGGCGAGCGGCTTGTCGAACTTCACGCCGTACCAGCCCTCGGAGACCTGCGGTCCGGAGACGCCGAGGCCCAGGCGGAAGCGGCCGCCTGAGAGCGAGTCGAGCGTGGCGGCGGTCATCGCCGTCATCGTGGGCCGGCGCGCCGGGATCTGCATGATCGCGGAGCCGATGTCGATGCTCTCCGTCCGCGCCGCCACCCAGGACAGCACGGTCGGCGCGTCCGAGCCGTACGCCTCGGCAGCCCAGCACACGTCGTAGCCGAGCCGGTCGGCCTCCTGCGCGACGGCCAGGTTGTCGCCGTCCATCCCCGCACCCCAGTACCCGAGGTTGATGCCGAGCCGCATACCCGCACCCGCTCCCTAGTCGCTACTCGCCAGTAATGTGTTGCACGGAGGGACTCTAGCGCGCCCACCACGACCCCGTCAGTGACCCGTTGCCCGACCCGTTGTCCACAGCCCTTCCTCCGTACCACCCCATGGCCAGTAATCTCAGCCCCCATGGAGCAGAGGCATCTCGGCAGTACGGGACTGCGCGTGTCCCGCATCGGGCTCGGCACCCTGACATGGGGCAGGGACACCGGCGAGCACGACGCGGCCGGCCAGTTGAAGGCCTTCTGGGAAGCGGGCGGCACGCTGGTCGACACGGCGGACGTGTACGGCGGCGGCGACGCCGAGTACCTGCTGGGGCAGCTCGTGGAGCGGCTGGTGCCCCGCCGTGACCTGGTCATCGCGACGAAGGCGGGGAGCGTGCCCGACCCCGACCGCCGGTTCGACGGCTCGCGGGGCCACCTGCTCGCGGCGCTCGACGCCTCCCTCGACCGGCTCGGCACGGACTACGTGGACCTGTGGCAGATCCACGCGTTCGACTCCGAGACCCCGCTCGACGAGACGCTGCAGGCGCTGGACATCGCCGTCAGCAGCGGCCGGGCGCGCTACGCGGGTGTGTCGAACTTCTGCGGCTGGCAGCTGGCCAAGGCCGCGACCTGGCAGCTCGCTTCGCCCGGCATACGCACCCGTCTCGCCAGCACGCAGATGGAGTACTCGCTGCTCCAGCGCGGCGTGGAGCGCGAGGTGCTGCCGGCCGCGCTGGACCTCGGCGTCGGGCTGCTGCCGTCGTCCCCGCTCGGGCGTGGCGTGCTTACGGGCAAGTACCGGCATGCGACTCCGCCCGAGTCGCGGGGCGCGACGGACATGGCGATGTTCGTGGAGCCGTACCTCGACGGCGCGGCGAGCCGGGTCGTCGACGCGGTCGTCACGGCGGCGGACGGCCTGGCGACGAGCCCGCTCGCGGTGGCGCTCGCATGGGTGCGCGACCGTCCCGGCGTGGTGGCCCCGGTCGTCGGGGCGCGCAACGCGCAGCAGCTCACGGAGGCCTTGTCAGTGGAGGGCCTTAGTCTTCCTGACGAGATCCGCCGGGCGCTGGACGACGTGTCTGCCCCGGTGCACCACTATCCCGACCAGGACTGGAGCACGCTGTGACGACGGACCGCGAACCGGAGGAGGAGCCCGCCGGCGACGCGGACGCGCGGGCCGCGGACGCAGACGGCACGGACGGCGCAGACGGCGCGGCGCAGGCGGGCGAGGCCCAGGTGAGCGAGGCGCAGGCCGAGCTGGCGGCCCAGCGCGAGCTGCGTGCCCGCATCGAGCAGCGCAAGGCCGAGCGGTCGGCTCCGGTCGCCGCCGGCGGGAAGCTGAGCGGGCAGGCCGCCGATCTGCTGGCCGCCGTGCGGGCCGTCGAGAGCGGCGGCACGCCAGATCCCGCCGCCCTGCGTGCCGCCGCCGCGGCCCCGGAGCGCACGGCCCCCGCACCCGCCGCCGTCCCGGCGCCCGCGTCGGCCCCTTCGGCCCCGGCCGGCCCGTCCGCGCCGCCCGCGGAGGCCGTCGAGGCGGTGCGGGCCGTCCTCTCCGAGGGCGGAGCGCCCGGCACCCTCGCCGGGCCCGTCACCGCGACGCTCGGCGAGCGCGCGGCTCAGGCACTGCGCGCGGACCCCTGGCAGTTGCTGGCCGTCCCCGGCGTGCGGCCCGAGCAGGCCGACGGGTTCGCCCGCGCACTGCTCGGCGCGGAGTGCGGGCCGGGCGACGGGCGGCGCGCCGTGGCGCTCGTCGCCTGGCTGCTTGAGCGCGCCGCCGTCAAGGGGCACACTGCGCTCGAAGCCGGCGCGGTACGCACGGCGCTCGCCGAGCAGGGCGTACCCGATCCGGACGAGGCCGTGCGCCACGCCGTCGCGGAGGGCGCGGTGCTGGTCTTCCACGACGAGGAACCGGAAGAGGACGAGGAGCAGGATCCCGAGCAGCAGGAGGACGAGGGCTCCGGCGGGGGCCCTGAGCGTGCGGCGGTGCCCGTGCTACTGGGGCTCGACCGTTTCGCCCTCGCCGAGGAGAGCCTGGCGGACGGCCTGGCACGGCTGGTGAAGACCGCCGGGGAATCGCCCTGGCCCGACGTGGCGGAGGCGGAGGGGGCGGCGGCCCCGCCGTCGACCGCCGAACTGCTGCGCGCCGTGGCCGGACACGGCCTGGTGCTGCACACCGGCGGGGAGGCGGCGCGCGCCGAGCCGGTGGCCGCGGCCGCCGCGGCGCGCGGGCTCGGGCTGCGGGCGGCGGTCGCGGTGCACAGCGAGAACGGGCGGGACCGGCTGCTCTCCGACGGCGCTGAGGGCGTGCTGACCGTGTCGGCGCTGCTCGCGGGCGCGGAGGGCCCCGGGCGGGACGCGGACGGGATGTTCGCGCTCGACCTCCTCGTGGTCCTCGACGCGCCGCAACTGGACGTCGAGACGGCGGCGATGGTCGTGGAGTCGCTCGCCGACGGCTGCGGGCTGGTGCTCGGCGGCGACCCCGGCGTGCTGGGTTCGGCGGGCGCGGGCCGCGTCTTCGGCGATCTGCTGGCCGCGCGCGTCTGCCCGCAGGTCGCGTCACGCACGCCCGACCCGGGGCCGATCGGCGAGCTGGTGTCCGGGATCGGCGTGGGCGAGCTCGCGCAGGTGCCGGCGCCGGACAAGGAGATCGTGATCGTGCCCGTGAAGGACGCGGGCGAGGCGGTGCACCGCACGGTCCAGCTGGTCGCGGAGTCCGTGCCACGCGCGTTCGGCCTCCCGGCCGAGCAGACGCAGGTGATCACGGTCGGGCACGGCGGCTCCGCGGGGACGCGCGCGCTCAACGCGGCGCTCAAGCAGCGGCTCGCGCCCGGACCCGGGCGGTTCGGCGGGTTCGACCCCGGCGACCGGGTCGCGTACGTGCCGGCTCCCGGCCGTACGGTGCAGGGCGCGGTGGTGTCCGCGGGCGCGGAGGGGCTGCGGGTGCGGCTCGACGGACCCGACGGGGCCGGGGAGCAGGTCGTCACGGTCCCGAAGGACCGGGTCGAGACCGGGCTGCGGCACGGCTGGGCGCTCACGGCGCACCAGGCGGCGGGCATGCGGTGGCCCGCGGCGGTGGTGGTGCTGCCGGGGGACGCGGCGGCCGGGCTCAGCCGGGCGTGGGTGTACACGGCGTTCGGACGCGGCGCGCGGCACCTGTCGGTGGTGCACGGCGTGGACCAGGCGCTCCCCCGCGCCGTGTCCGCGGACGACAGCCGCACGACGGCCCGCGGAACGAGGCTGAAGGAACTGATCGAGGGACTCCTGGCGGCCCCCGAGGAGACGTGAGCGGGGGCCCGGCGCGGCGGGCAGCGCGACGGCGGGCGGCGCGCCCGCACGGCGAGGGCCCCCGTGGCGCGCCGACGGAGGACGCCGGTAACCCGCCCTGGTGGGCGGCGGCACCCCGGTGGGCCTCGGTGGCTGCCCCGTCCGTTGGGCGGGGCAGAGCCTTCCGCAGCAGGCTGCGGGAAGCGCCGCTGCGCTGGGCGCGAGCGGGCTGCGCCCGGCCGCGTGCCGGCGCCTCCCACGCCCACGGGCGCGGCCGCCGGGGCGGCCCTGGCCGGGGACGGCTCCCGGACACCGTGGACCGACCGGGCGGTCAGGTGCGGCGTCCCCGCGACCGACGGCGCGCGGACGGCCCCGGCGGTGCCCGCTGCCCGCACCGGCGCGGGGCCAGGGCCAGGGGCGGGGTCAGGCGTCCTGGCCCTCCAGGTCGGCGTCGTCGGCTTCCTCGTCGTCGTCCTCGTCGAAGACCGCGCTCACGTCGAAGCGGCAGACCACCTGCTGGGGATCGGCCGCCTCGAAGGGGGACGCCAGCCACTCCCCCGGTTCCGGCGGGTCGTCCACCGCGGAGACCCAGAGGGTCGAGTCGCCCTCCTCAAGGCCGAACTCCTTGTGGCGCGAGGCGATCTCGTCCGGCTCGTACTCGCCGAACAGGACGCCGAGGGCAGCGTGCACGCTGCCCGAGACGGCGGCCGCCGCGCCCGCCGTCGTGGCCACGTCGTCGTCGGCGTCCGCGATGCGCTGCGCCTGGGACAGGAGCCGCTCCGGTTCGTCCACCGCATAGTCGCGCCTGATCAGCACCGTGACGGCGTGCGGCTCCTCCGGGCCCGCGTAGGGCGGCAGGGAGTCGTCGGGTTCCGGGATCTCGAAGGGGGTGACCTCGTCGTACCGGTGGTAGAGCTGTTCGTCGTAGTCCTCGGCGGCGGCCGCCAGCGCGTTGAACGCGTCGGAGACTGCCTGATCATCGTCGTCCCCACCCGTGCGGTTCTCCACGGCCGCCAGGTGCCGGTCGAGGGCCGCCTTGACCGCCTCGGCGGCGGCGCGTACGTCGGCAGCGGAGGGCTGCGCAGCATCAGACATAGGGCAGACGCTATCCGTATCGGGGCTCCGGCCGCACAATAGATGCGATGCCGGAATACGAATTTGTCGACGTGTACGTACCCCGCGGGGTGTCACGCAAGGACGCCACGCGCCTGCTGACCGACCATGCCGAGTACGGGCACTGGGAGCTGGACCGCCTGAGCCTGCACCGCGACGGCAGCCGCCGTGTGCGGCTGCGCCGACGCATCATCCGACAGGTGCGCGCCACGTGGTGACGGCCGTCCCGCCCGTCACAGCGGAACGGGCCCCACCCGTATGAAGGGTGCGGGCCCGTCCCGGTCTCCGTGTGTGCCCACGCGACGTTGCGGTTACGCGGCGGCGCGGGAGCGCCGGTAGAGGACGGTGCCCGCGAGAAGCATCCCCGCGGCCGCGGGGATCGCGATCCCCAGCCCCTCCGAACCGGTGTGCGCGAGCTGGGCGTGCGCGGCCGGGGCGGCCGCGGCGACCGTCTGCGGCTCCGGCTTGTTCGGCACCGGCTCGCTCGGGTGGGCCGGCGTGTGCGGGGTGGACTTGGGAGGCGTGGCGTGGTGGTGCGGCGCGGGGGCCGGCGACTCCACGTTCTCGCAGTTCTCCCCGAACACGGGGTTGCCGATGCCCAGGACATCGACGCCGAGGCCGCAGGCGTTCACCGGGACATCGATCGGGATGCCGATGTTGTTCCCCGAACCCACGCCCGGTGAGTTCGACGTCCCGCCACCCGCGTGGGCACCGCCGCCCGCGTGCGTCCCGCCGCCGTGGTGCGTCCCGCCGCCGTGGTGGGAACCGCCGCCGTGGTGCGACCCCCCGCCGTGGTGGGAACCGCCGCCATGATGGCCGCCGCTTCCCTCGCCGGAGCGCGGGGGCGTCGAGCCGTCGTGGTGCGAGCCGCCGTGCGACCCGCCGCCCTGCGACGCGTTGACGCAGCTGTTGCCCATCGCCGGGTTCAGCAGCCCGACGACGTTCACGGTGTTGCCGCACGCGTTGACCGGCACGTGGACCGGCACCTGCACGTTGTTGCCCGAGAGCACGCCGGGCGAGCCGGCGGCCGTGCCGCCCGCGTTCGCGTCCGCGTGCGCCACCCCGCCGCCGAGGACGATGGCGCCGCCCGCGGCCGCGAAGGTCATCAAGCCCTTGCGCGTGACCTGTCTCATGATTCGATCCCTGCCTTCTGCTGCCTGCTGCCTTTCGGATTGCCCTCGGCACGGGCCGGGGGACGGATGCCCAGCGGCCCCGGAGTGCATGGCGCGCACTCCGGGGCCACCCGGGTTCAGGCCCTGTACGGGCCGACGCACAACGTCACGCGTTGACGCAGGTGTTGCCGAAGGCGGGGTTCAGCAGCCCGATCACAGAGACCGTGTTGCCGCACGCGTTCACCGGGATGTGGATCGGAACCTGCACGACGTTGCCCGAGAGCACGCCCGGCGACTGCACCGCGGCACCCTGGGCGCCCGCGTCGGCGGAGGCGACACCGGCGCCCGCGAGCACCAGACCACCGGTGACAGCCGCAGCAGCGACGACCTTCTTGATCATTCTTCCTCCTTGTTGGCAAACGCGGTCCCAGCTGCGGACCGCACACCTGTAACGAGGAGGGAGTAATGAGGCTACGAGCTTATGGTCGCATTCACTCTTCCCCGTGAGGATCCCGGACGCACGAGCGAATCAGGCTCCCCGCGGGGGGAGTTCAGCAGTGGTCGATGAACCGGTCGAGCACGCGCGCGCCGAACTTGAGGCCGTCGACCGGCACCCGCTCGTCCACGCCGTGGAACATCCCGGCGAAGTCCAGCTCGGGCGGCAGCTGCAGCGGCGCGAAGCCGAAGCCGCGGATGCCGAGGTCGTCGAAGGACTTGGCGTCGGTGCCGCCGGACAGCATGTAGGGGACGGCGCGCGCGATCGGGTCCTCGGCGCTCAGCGCGGTCTGCATGGCCTCCACGAGGGCGCCGTCGAACGTGGTCTCGACCGCCTTGTCGGCGTGCACGTCCTCCCGCCTGACGCGCGGGCCGAGCAGCCGGTCGAGGTCCGCGAGGAACTCGTCCTCGTATCCGGGCAGGAAGCGCCCGTCGACGTGAGCGGTCGCCTCTCCCGGGATCACGTTCACCTTGTAGCCGGCGCCGAGCATGGTGGGCGCGGCGGAGTTGCGCAGCGTGGTCCCGACCATCTTGGCGATGCCGCCGAGCTTGACGAGCGTGGCCTCCATGTCCTCCGGGTCGAGCGGGGTGCCCAGCGCGTCCGAGAGCTCGTCGAGGAACGCCCGTACGGTCTTGGTGGCGCGCACCGGCCAGGTGTGGCGCCCGAGCCGCGCGACGGCCTCGCTCAGCTCGGTGATCGCGTTGTCCGTGTTCGTCATGGAGCCGTGGCCCGCCGTGCCCTCCACGGTCAGGCGCATCCAGTGCATGCCCTTCTCCGCGGTCTGCACGAGGTAGAGCCGCAGGTCCTCGCGTACCGTGAAGGAGAAGCCGCCGACCTCGCTGATGGCCTCGGTGACACCCTCGAACAGGCCGGGGTGGTTGTCGACGAGGTGGCGCGCACCGTAGGTGCCGCCGGCCTCCTCGTCCGCGAGGAACGCCAGCACGATGTCGCGCGGGGGCTTGCGCCCGGTGCGCATCCTGTCGCGCACGACGGCGAGGGTCATCGCGTCCATGTCCTTCATGTCGACGGCGCCCCGGCCCCACAGGCACCCGTCGGCGATCTCGCCGGCGAACGGGTGGTGGGTCCAGTCGTCCGCGTTCGCGGGGACGACGTCGGTGTGGCCGTGGATCAGCAGGGCGGGCCGCGACGGGTCCTCACCCTCGATCCTGGCCACCGTGGAGGCCCTGCCCGGGTGCGACTCGAAGATCCTGGGTTCGAGGCCGACCTCGGAGAGCTTCTCCGCCACGTACTCGGCGGCCGCGCGCTCCCCCGGTCCCGAGTGGTCGCCGTAGTTGCTGGTGTCGATCCTGATCAGGTCGCGGCACAGGTCCACGACCTCGTCCTCGCCCGCCACGGCCCGGTCCGCGTTCGACTCGCCCACGCTGCTCACTCCCACGATCGGTGCTGGTGATGCCCCCATGGTGCTACGTCCACCGGTGTGATCGGTGGCCGCCGAAAGTTTGCTATGGTTTTCCACGTCGGAACGGCCGCGGGCCGGTCGGCAGACACCTTGTCCGGGTGGCGGAATGGCAGACGCGCTAGCTTGAGGTGCTAGTGCCCTTTATCGGGCGTGGGGGTTCAAGTCCCCCCTCGGACACCAACCGGAAACCCCGTCGATCCTTGGTCGACGGGGTTTCCGCGTGTTCCGCGATGCGGGCCGTGGGCCGCGACGGTGGCAGGGCTCCGCAGGTGGGTAGGGTCGGCCGGTGGACAGTACACGCGGGACGGCGGCGCGGGCGCACGCGAGGTCGTGGCGGCCGGCCACGCGCATCGAGCGCGACCTCAAGGCCGCCGTCGGCACCGGCAGCCGGGACGCGTACCTGAGGGTGCTCGCCGCGTGCGACCTGTTCCTCTACGTGCCGCGGGAGCAGGCGGACGGCGGCGGCTCCGTGCGCTGGTCGACCTGCCGCGACCTGTCGGGCACCTGGTGCGTGGCCGTGCGGACGGCGGGCGAGCGGCTGCCGAGGCGCGCACGCAAGGTCGCGCAGCGCACGTCGCTGCGGTCCCTGGCGGAATTGTGGCCCGACACGCACTTCGCGCTGTGCGTGAACCCGGGCACGCCGACGGAGGCCACGTTCCCGGCCCACGGCAGGTACCGCAGGCGGTGGCTCAGAGCCGCGGGGGACGCGGCCGGCGTACCGCGCGCCGCATCCCGCGGCGCCAGGCCCGCGTCCCTGCTGACCCGCTACGACGGGCCCACGTCGGGACTGCTCGCCCAGGCCCTGGCCTGCGGCGCGCCGCTGGCGGTGCAGGGCGGCCTGGTCTGGAACGACATCGGGGACGTGTACGACGACTACGCGCTCGACGGGCAACTGCTGCGTGAGTCGTGGGGCACGTCCACGTACGAGGAGTGGCGGGCCCGGATGGGCGTGCTGCTCGACGCGCACACCGGGCAGCACGAGCCGGAGTTCGTGCTGCGGGTACGCGCACGGCTGGCGGACGCGGCCGGCGGGCACGCCGTCGCCGCGGACGCCTGGCGCGCGGCGTGCGCCCGGGCGCTCGCGGAGCTGGGCGCGCCCGACCGTCTGGGCACGGCCGTCCAGGGTCTGGTGGGCCGAATCATCCGCTACGAGGCGCGGTTCCGCGCCGACGGGCTGCTGCCGCCGGACGGCTACGTGCACAGCGTGGCGGCCTACGACTACGGGCGGGCCGTCAACTTCGCGCGGTGGGGCCTGAGCGCGCGGCTGTGCGGCGGCCGGGAGGCACGGGACGCGATCCTGCGGGCGGGCGCGCTGGCCGGCACGCGCCACACGTCGTGGGCCGACTATTCGGCCGGGTACGCGCTGGGGCGCGTGCTGCGCTTCGGCCACGAGGAGTTCGGCGAGTGGTACGAGGCGGTGCTGGCGCCGCACCGCCTCCTGATGTCCGACCCGGAGAGCCCGTGGCTCACGCTCCCGTGGGAGTGAGGGCCTGTTCGCTCGCGCGAGACCGGGAGCGCGACCCGGGCGCGCGACCGGCCAACGCCCCGCGGCCCGGCGCCCGGCCCTGACACGGCCGTGCGCGGCGCGCACCGGGCATGGCTGCGATACCGGCTGAGGCCGACGGCGGGGCGGCCACGGCCGTCACGCCCCGCGGCCCGGCGCCCGCCCGGCGTTGCGGCCCCCGCGGGGCCGGACTCACGCGGGGCGGGTGCCCGCACGGCAGCGGCGCGTGCCGCGAGCGCGGCGCGGCGCGGCGCCGCGTCACTTGCTGCGCGACGCCGTCATCTCCGCCGCGTCGACCAGTTCGACCCGGTGGTTGTACTGGACCGTGTAGAACGTGCGCGCGCCCTTGACGACCCTGCCGCTGCTCGCGAAGAAGTCGTCCGTGCCGGTCGCGGGGCGCGTCGCGACATACGCCTCGCCACCCGGCACCGTGTACTTGCCGAGCGGCGCCATCGTGGACGGCTTGAGGCCTGCCGGGTACTCGGACGGGTCCGGGTAGGCCACGCCGTACACCGGGACGCCGGCCGCGTCCGCGTTCCTCGGCCTGACGATGCGTGCCCCCGGGGCCGGGGTGGTGTTCCTGCCGCCCGGGTTGAGGATCCAGCCCTTCCTGCCCGCGTACCAGATCGCCGTCCAGTGGCCCTTCTTGTCCGCGACCACGTACTGCTGGCCGGAGGAGACCTTGCCGCCCCAGTCCGTGATGCGGGTCGTCCCGGTGCCGTTCGGGTGGAGGTAGGGGTCGGCGAGTAGCGGCGCCGTCGCCTCCGGTGCGCTGCGCACGTACAGGAAGTTCGACGGCGCCGTGCGGTCTGTGCAGGCCTTGGTCGTGCCGGCCCCGTCGTCGGCGGGGCAGATCGTCACGGTCTGCTCGTTGTGCGCGAAGGAGGGCGAGATCGTCACGGCGGTGCCCACGGGGCCGGCGCCGCGGCGTGCCGGCGTGTGCCTGCCGAGCAGGGCCATGAACCGGTTCCAGTCCCAGTACGGGCCCGGGTCCCAGTGCATTCCCGCCACCGTGCCGTCGGTGGGCGCCGGAACGTTGTCGTGTCCGAGGATGTGTTCGCGGTCCAGCGGGATGCCGTACTTGTGCGACAGGTACTTCACCAGGTCGGCGGTCTCCTGGTACTGCGCCTGCGTGTACCAGGTGGCGCCGTGGGCCGCGAACCCCTCGTGCTCGATGCCGATCGAGTGCATGTTGAACCAGTAGTCGCCGGCGTGGAAAGCGATGTCCTTGTCCGGCACCATCTGGGTGACGGAGCCGTCCGACGCCTTCATCACGTAGTGCGCCGAGACGGTGCCGGGCGTCTGGAATTCCTTGATGGCGTCCGCGTAGGACGTCTCGGTGTCGTGGATGACGATGTACTTGACGTCCATGCCGTCGGCGGGCCGGTCGGCGACCTGGCCGTTCGTCGGGTCGGCCGGGAGGAACCTGCACGTCATCGTGGACGGGCACTCCGGCCGCTGCGCCGCCGAGTCCGGGTGGGGTGCCGTCGGGTAGGCCTCGGCGAGCTGGGAGGTCGCAGGGTGGACGCCGGGGTGCGCGGCGACGAAGACGTGCTGGCCCCGGTCGGCGGTGCGGCTCGCGCCCGTGCGCAGGGTGCCGTAGACGCGGCGGGCGAAGGCGCCGGCCGCCGCGCGGCCGGAGGCGCGGCTGTAACGGGCGACGGCCCCGTACCACTGGGCGGGGTCGCCGGGGGTGGCGCCCGTGAGTGACTTCTCGTAGGCGGCGAGGAGCGCGGCGCCGCCGCGGATGTTGTCGCGGGGGTCGGTGCGCAGCTCGGCTGCGGGCGTGCCGGTCAGTTCGGCGGCCTTGCCGAGGGTGTGGAGGGCGGGGTCGCGGGTGAACGACGAGATGTCGCGGCGGCCGGCGGCGCCTGCGCCGCTGCCTGCGGCCATCGCCGGTGTCACGTCGGTCAGGTCCATGGGGCCGTAGCCGCCGCCGGTGTTGTAGCTGCCGGGGTGCGCGTCCCAGCGGGTCTCCTGGTAGGCCAGGGCTAGCAGGAGGGAGGCGGGTACGTGGAACTCGGCGGCGGCGGCCTCGAAGTCGGCCTGCCGGGCGCCCGCGACGGGCCCGGCGGCGGTGGTGGCGGGCCCGGCGGCGGTGGTGGCGGGTGCGGCGGTCGCGGTCGCCATGGGCGCCAGTGTCAGGCAGCCCGCGGCGAGCGCGCCGCAGGTGAGGGCGGCGGTGAGCGGCCGTCTTGGCCGGCGTGCGTGCATGCGGGGGACCTCTCGTCGCAACGGCGTTGTGCGCAAGGGGCGTTGAGGCACCGTCGTGCACGTCCTCGCGGGCCTCGGCCTCTCGCCGGGGCCGCCACACTACGCCGCGTAGGCGCGCGCGACAGGAGCACGCGCCGTCAGGCGAGTGCCAGCGCGACGGCGCCCCGCAGCGCCGCGTCCTCCGCGTACCGTGCGCGCACCAGGGCAGGCGGGTAGGGCACCGCCTCCGCCAGACGGCGCGTCAGGGCGGGGCGGATGCGGGCGAACGCGGCCGTCATGCCGCCGCCGACGGCGATCCTGGCCGGGTCCAGCGTCGTCGCCGCGTTCGCGACGTGCACCGCGAGCGTGTCCAGCGCCTCGTCCACCACGGCGGCGACCCGCGCGTCGGCCGAGGCGAGGAGTTCGGCCGCCGTCCACGTACCGCCCAGTTCGGCCGCCGCCGTGCGGGGCAGGCCGCTGCCCGAGGCGTGCTCCTCCAGCGGCGCGCGCCCCGAGGCGACTCCCGCCCGGTCGGTGCGGTCGCGCAGCAGGTAGCCGATCTCCCCCGCCGCGCCGTGGGCGCCCGCCAGCACCCGGCCGCCCACCACCACGGCGAGGGCGATGCCCGTGCCGAGGTTGAGGTGGACGCCGGGGTCGGCGCCGCGCAGGGCGCCCCAGGTCGCCTCGGCGAGGGCGGCTGCCTTCACGTCGTTGCCGACCGCCACGCGGGGCGCCGCGAACCGCTGAGAGACCAGGGCGGGCAGCGCGAGACTCTCCCAGCCCGGGATGTTCGGCGCGAAGGCGATGTGGTCGTCGTGGATCACGCCCGGCGCGACCACGCCGACGCCGAGCAGCGGCCCGGGTGTCGCGTCCCGCAGTTCGGCGGCGGCGGTGAGCGCGCGGTCGACGGCCTGGCCGGCACCCTCCTGCGCCCGGGTCGCCAGGCGCACCGTGCGCAGGAGGCGGCCGCGCGCGTCGGCGGTGGCCGCGGCGATCTTCGTGCCGCCGATGTCCACGCCGACCACGAACCCGCCGCTCGCCGCGCGCCTCTGATTCGCCGCGCGCCTCGGGCGCTCCCGCGTCACGCGCGTCCCTGCCCGCCCCCCGCGGCCGGCTCGCCGTCGTCCACTGGCGCGTTCAGGAAGTCCTCGTGGATCTCCTTGGGCCCGAACGGCCAGGTGTGTTCCACCTTCGCCCACACCAGGAACGCGATCCCGCCGGCCACGACCCAGGCGATCGACCCTTCGATGGGGTGCAGGCCCGGGTTGTTCTTGTCGGCGAACACGTACACCGTCAGCCAGCCGACCAGCGCCACGATGCTCGGCAGCGGGTAGAGCCACATGCGGTAGGGCCGCCGCAGGCGCGGCTGCCGCCTGCGCAGCACGGTCACCGCGGCGATCTGCGCGAACGACTGGACGATGACCATCGTGGTGGTGAGGAACGTGATCAGCACGGTGAGCGGCGGGTGCGTCTGCGAGTTGCCGAGGTGCCTGCTGACCAGGAAGGCGGCGGCGGTGATGACGCCCATCGCCACCAGGCCGAGCACGGGGAAGCGGTGCTTGGGGTGGAGCCTGCCGAACTGCTTGAAGAAGACCTTGTCGCGCGCCGCGTCGTAGGGCACGCGCGAGCCGCCGAGCAGGCCGGTGAAGACGGAGGTGAACGCGGTGATCAGGATCAGCACGGTGATGACGTCCGCCGTGGTCCTGCCCCACGCCTTCTGCAGGACGACCGCGGCGACCGACCGCGAGGCCGGGTTGCTCGGATCGATCATGTCGTGCCAGTTCACGACGCCGAGCGTGCCGATCTGCATCAGCAGGTAGATGCACATGATGCCGAAGATCGCGTAGATGATGGAGCGCGGCAGCACCCTGCCGGGGTTCTTGATCTCCGCGCCCATGTAGGAGGTCGTGTTGTACCCGAGGTAGTCGTAGATGCCGATGGTGAGGCCGCTCGCGAAGCCCAGCCAGAACTTGGTCGAGCCGAAGTCGAAGGCGTGCGCGGGGTAGGTGAAGGCGTCCGACGCGTCGAAGTGGGTGAAGGAGGCGATGATCACACAGGACACACTGATGATCATGATGACCCACAGCACCGTCGTGAGGCGGCCGATCGATTCGATGCGCCGCCACAGCAGCACGACCACCGCGAGGCACATGGCGAGCCCGATCAGGTCGCCCTGCCCGGACGACATGGAGGGCCACAGGAAGGTCAGGTACTGCACGAACCCGGCCACTCCGGTCGACATGATGAGCGGGATGAACAGCATGGCGGTCCAGGTGAACAGGAACGGCATCAGCCGGCCCGTGCGGTACTGGAATGCCTCCCGCAGGTAGATGTACGAGCCGCCCGCCCCCGGCATGGACGCGCCGAGCTCGGCCCAGATCAGGCCGTCGACGAACGCCAGCACCGCGCCGGCGACCCAGCCGATGACCGCCTGCGGGCCGCCGAACGCGAGGACCATCGCGGGGATCGTGATGAACGGCCCGACGCCGACCATCTGGCTCATGTTGATGGCACTGGCCTGGAACTGGCCGATCCGGCGCACGAACCCGATCTCGGGTTCCGTGCCCTTCGGGTCGGTGTCCGTCATACGGCCCACCTCCTGTGTCTGTCGGTGCGGACCAAGTTAGGATCCTTTACAAAAGGACGTCAACGGCCGGGGAGGAACGATTCCTGACAGCGAGCGGGCCGACGGCGGCGACCAGGCGTGGAACCGGGGCGTGCTGCGCGGCTACAACGAGCGGGTGCTGCTCGACGCCCTGCGCGCCGCGGGCTCCACCTCGCGCGCGGAACTGGCCCGTACCACCGGCCTGTCCAAGCCGACCGTCTCCACGGCTCTGGCCGCTCTCGAGCGGGCCGGTCTCGTGCGCCGCACGGGCGAGGTCAGCAGGGGCCGGGGGCGCGGCAGGGCGGCGGTGCTCTACGCGGCCGACCCCGCCGCCGGGTACGTGATCGGCGTCGACGTGGGGCGCGAGTGGCTGCGCGCCGCGGCTGCCGACCTGGAGGGCACCGTCGTCGGCCGCAGGGACACCCCGAACACCGCGAGGTCGGCGGGCACGATGGTGCGCGACGCGGCGCGGCTCGCGCGCGCGGTAGCCGCGGAGGCCGGGCTCGACTGGTCGCAGGTGGTGCACACGGTGGTCGGCAGCCCCGGCGTCACCGACCCGGGCACGCACCGCGTGCGCTACGCCGTCAACCTGCCGGGGTGGGGGCGCAGCGGCCTGTTCGACCGGCTGCACGCGGAACTCGGCACCGGACTCGACGTGCTGAACGACGCCAACCTCGCGGCGCTCGGCGAGTACGCGCTCGGCGCGGGCCAGGGCTCACGGCTCTTCGCGTACCTGTGGGTGGGCACGGGCCTCGGCGCGGGCGTGGTCGCGGACGGCAGGCTCTTCCGCGGCGGCCACGGCGCCGCAGGCGAGATCGGCTACCTGCCGATGTTCCCGCTGCCGCAGGCGGCGGGTCCCGACCCCGCAGCCGCCGGCCCCGCCACCGGCGGCCCCCGGCCGGCCGGCTACTCCGCGCGCGGCGGGCCCATGGAGGACGCGGCGTCCGCGGACGCGGTGGTGGCGCTCGCCCGGTCCATGGGCATGCCGGAGGCGACCACGCGGACGGCGAAGGACGTGTTCGCGGCGGCACGCGCCGGGGACGCGACGGCGCTGCGCGCGGTGGAGTGCGAGGCGGCACGGCTCGCGCACGCGGTGGCCGCGCTCGCCGCGGTGCTCGACCCCGAACTCGTCGTGCTGGGCGGCGGGGTGGGGCGCAACGGCGACCTGCTGCTCGGGCCGCTGCGCACGTGCCTGCGCGAACTGACCCCGCTGCGCCCGCGCGTGGTGACCTCCGCGCTCGGGGACGACGCGGTGCTGCTCGGGGCGGTCGCGCGTGCGGCCGAGGCCGCGCGCGAGCGCGTGTTCGACACGCGGCACGACGCGTAGGCGCGGGGCGTCGCCCGGCGCGGCGCCCCTCAAATTCGTAAGAGAGCTTTCCTTGAACCGTCATGCGCGCGGATGGCCCATCGGAACGCCGCCCGGCCGTCCGGTGGCTGAGACGGCGCCGCCTGCGAGCGTGGCATCCGCCACACCGCCCAGGTGTTCGCGACAAAGGGGAACGGTCACCGCCCGGAGCCCGTCTCACTCGAACGGGGTCAGCTGCATGCGTGTACCGGGCATTGATATAAAGCTCATATGACCGAGCACTTCCAGCAGGGCCGCCGCCTTCGCGGCGTGGCTCCGCGCGGGCTCGTCATCCGGACGCTCCTCCCCGTGCGCCCCCACTCGGGCCGCACGAGCGCACCTCGGCTCCTGCCACGACCGGAGGGCCCCACCGCTCGGGCCCCGCGCCATGACAGCCGTCCGATCGGTTCCACGCGTCATCGGATGCCGCGATCCGCGCGGAGTGACTGACCCCCGTGGGCGCTCTCCCGGCGCCCACGCCACTTCGCGATACGGTCTTGCCCGTGCCCGCGTATTCGCCCGCAGGCCCGCCGTCGTCCCCGGTGAGGACCGCACCCCGGTCCGACCGGCGATGCCGCACGTCTGCAGGCACCAGCTTCCACAACGTAATCACCGCCGTCTCAAGGACGGTTCCATCACCGAGCCACGGCCCCAGCGGCCGGGGCCGTGTCCGTCGTGCCCTGGCGCCTTCGCGCCGGCACGGCGCCGCCGCCCCGACCCGGCGTCCGTGGCCCGGTGTGCCCGCCTGGCCAGGGAGTAGCAAGCCCCCATGCACCTTCTCGTCAAAGGGATCCAGCACCAGCTCACCGGTGATGTCCTCGTCCCCAACTCCAAGTACCACGCGCACCGCGCGCTGATCCTCGCGTCACTCGCCGACGGCGTCAGCCGCGTCCACGGGCTGTCGGACGCCCGGCACGTCGAGTACACCGTGCAGCTCCTGCGGGGCCTCGGCGTGCGGATCACGCGTGACGGTGACACCTTCGTCGTGCACGGACTCGGCGGCCGCTACAAGCCGCGCCGTTCGTCCGTGTCCGCAGGCAGCTCAGGCACCACGCTGTACTTCATGATCGGGCTCGCGTCCCTGTCCGACCGCGACGTGGCGGTGACCGGGCAGAAGTACTTCAGGCGCAGGCCGGTGGGCCCGCTGCTGCGAGCGCTCGAACAGATGGGCGTCCAGGTCGAGTCGGCCGACGACTGCCCGCCGATCCAGGTCACGGGGCGCAGGCCCACCGGCGGCCACGTGCGCATCGCGGGCACGCTCTCGCAGTGGATCTCCGGCCTGATCCTGCTGGCGCCGTTCGCGACCGGCCACACCACCATCGAGGTGGAGGGCGAGCTGAACGAGCGCACCTACCTGGAGCTGACGGTCGCGATGATGCGGCAGTTCGGCCTCGCCGTCACGGTCTCCGAGGACTGGCGCCGCTTCGACATCGAGCCCGGCCAGGAGGCGCACCCCGTCGAGCTGACGCTCCCCCCGGACATCGGCTCCGCCGCGTTCGGTGTGGCCGCCGCGGCGCTGCACCCCTCCGACGTGCTGCTGCGCGGCATCACCTCGCTCGACGGCGGCCCCGCCGACCACCCCGAGTTCCACTTCCTCGACATCGCGCGCGCCATGGGCGTGCCGATGGAGATCGACGAGGCGGCGGGCGGAGTGCGCATCCAGCAGGACCGCCCGATGCTCAAGGGCGTCGACATCGACTGCCGCGACGTGCCGGACATGCTGCCGATCCTCTCCACGCTCGGCACGTTCGCGTACGGCGAGTCGGTGTTCCGCAACATCGCGCACACGCGCCTCAAGGAGTCGGACCGCGCCGCGGCCATGCTGCAGCTCAACTCCATGGGCGGCGACCTGGAGTTGACGAGTGACACCCTGCGGGTGCGCGGCGTGGGCGGCCTGGTCGGCGCCAAGCTGTCCTCGTTCAACGACCACCGGGTGCTGATGTCGCTCGCGGTGGCCTCCTCGCGGGCGCGCGGCCAGTCCACGCTGACCTATCCGAACGCCTACCGCATCTCGTACCCGACGTTCCTCGACGCGATGAACACGCTCGGCGTGCCGATGTCGGTGGAGGAGGGCGCGGGCGCGGTCGGCAGGGCCAGGCCGCGCCGCCTGGAGCGCGAGGTCACGAAGCCGGACCTGGCGGCCGCCGTCACGCTGCCGGAATGGCTGCGGCGGCGCGCCGCCTCGCGGCCGAACGACACCGCGGTGGTGGACGTACGGGCCGACCGCGACGAGGTCGTCACCTGGAGCGAGCTGTCGGAGCGCGTGGACCGCGCCGCCGCGCTGCTGCTCGAACTCGGCGTGCGGCCCGGCGAGAACGTCGCCTACCAGCTGCCGAACCGGATCGAGTTCGTGGTGCTGTCGCTCGCGGCCCTGCGGATCGGCGCGGTGTGCTGCCCGATCATCCCGTTCTTCCGTGAGCGCGAGGTCGCGTTCGTACTGCGCCGCTCCAAGGCGCGCGTCCTGGTGGCCGCCGACGAGTACCGCTCGCGGCGCCCCGCGGACGAGGTGCTCGGGCTGTCCGAGGAGGACCGCGCCGGCCTCGAGCACCTGCTCGTGCTGTCCACCGGCGGCGGCGCCGCGCGGCTGCCCGAGGCGGGCGCCACGGGACTGTCCGTACGGGACTTCGGCGCCGCACTCGACGAGACCTCCGTGGACCGCGCCGCGCTCGACCGGATCGTCCCCACCCCCGACATGACGGCGCAGCTGCTGTTCACGTCCGGCACGACGGGCGAGCCGAAGGGCGTCACGCAGCCCACGGGCAACCTGGTGCGGGCGGCGGCCATGGAGGTCAAGCACCTCGGTCTCGGCGCCAAGGACGCGGTGTGGGTGCCCTCGCCGCTCGCGCACCAGACCGGCTTCCTGTACGGCATGGTGCTGGCGATGGTGCTCGGCGTGCCGCAGATCGTGCAGTCCGACTGGGACGCCAAGCGCGCGCTGCAGTCGCTCAACCAGCACGGCGCGACGTTCGTCCAGGCGGCCACGCCGTTCCTCTCCGACCTGGTGAAGGCCGTCGAGGAGAGCGGCGAGACGCCCCGCAACCTGCGCATCTTCGTGGCGACCGGCGCCCAGGTGCCGCGCGGCCTCGCCGAGCGCGCGGGACGGCTGCTCGGCGCTGACGTGTGCGGCGCGTTCGGCACCACGGAGACGTGCCTCGGCGCGCTGTCCGCGCCGGGCGACGAGCCGGGCCAGCGGTGGGGCTCCGACGGCCGAGCCCTCGACGGCATCGAACTGCGCATCACCGACGACCACGGCCTGGTGCTGCCGCCCGGTGAGGAGGGCAACTTCGAGCTGCACTCCCCCACCGTCTTCGACGGCTACCTGGACCGCCCCGACCTGACCGCCGAGGTGTTCACCGAGGACGGCTGGTACCGCACGGGCGACCTGGCGACCATCGACGCCTCCGGATTCCTGCGGATCACCGGACGCGTGAAGGACGTCGTCAACCGCGGCGGCGAGAAGATCCCCGTCGCCGAGGTGGAGCAGCTGCTGTTCGGCCACCCCGCCGTGGAGGACGTGGCGATCGTGGCCATGCCCGACGAGCGTCTGGGCGAGCGCGCCTGCGCGTTCGCCGTCCTGAAGGACGGCGCCACGCTGGAGTTCGGCGAGATGAAGCGCTACCTCGACGAGCACCAGGTGGCCAAGCAGTACTGGCCCGAGCGCCTTGAGCTGATCGACGTGCTGCCGCGCAACCCGATCGGCAAGGTCCAGAAGTTCGCGCTCAGGGACAGGGCCCGCGGTCTGCGCCCGCACGGCGAGCTGTAGACAATGCCCTCTGACGGCGCGAGCGTGCCCGGGGCCCGTCCCCGGGCCGCTCGTGCGTGAGACGGGTCGTGTGCCCGGCCGAGGTACGGCGGGGCACCACACAGGGAAACACGGAAGGCAGAATCTGCAGATGACCGACGACGAGCGGTTCCACCAGCTCAAGGCCCAGGTGGAGCAGTGGGTCCAGGGACCGGGCGAGCGCTGGGCCGAGCGCATCGAGGAGACCGGTGAGGTCCCCGAGGAGCTGTGGGCCGAGCTGAACGAGCTCGGCTTCCTGCGCGTGGCCGCGCCGAAGGAGTACGGCGGGCAGGGCCTCGGCTTCGCGCGCTGGATGGAGCTGATGGAGGTCTTCTCCCGCTCGCACGGCTCCGTGCGCATGATCGTGCACGTGGTCAACGGCATCTGGCGCTCCATGGACGGCCACGCGAGCGAGGACCAGCGCAAGCGCTTCGTGATCCCGTCGATCACCGGCGAGATCAAGATCGCGTTCACGCTGACCGAGCCGGGCAACGGCACGGGGGCGGACATCACCACGTCGGTCGTGCGCGAGGGCGACACGTACTACCTGTCGGGGCGCAAGCACCTGATCACGTTCGGCGTGCGCTGCGACTACTACCTGCTGGCCGCGCGCGTCGAGGGCAGCTCCGGCCACGAGGGCACCGTCGCGCTGCTGGTGCCTCGCGAGGCGGCGGGTGTCACCGTCGAGGACACGTCCAACACGATGGGCGTCACGGGCACCGACCACGCGTCGCTCACGTTCGAGCGCACCCCGGTCCCGGTGGACCACAGGCTCGGCGCCGAGGGCGAGGGCCTCGAGGTCTTCCTCGGCGGCTTCCTGACGCCTTCGCGCATCTCCGTCGCGATGAGCTGCGTCGGGCTCGCCGAGCGCGCGCAGCAGCTCGCCGTCGAGTACGCGTCGGGCCGCGTCACGTTCGGCAAGTCGCTCACGCAGCGCCAGGCCATCCAGTTCATGCTGGCCGAGAACCAGGCCGACATCGAGGCGGCCAAGCAGCTCGTGCTGCACGCGGCCCGCCGCTTCGAACAGGGTGCGGACGACGCGTCGATGCAGTCGTCGATGGCGAAGATGCACGCCGTCACGATGCTGACGAACGTCACCGACAAGGCGCTCCAGGTGCACGGCGGCCTCGGCTACTGGAAGTCGCAGAAGATCGAGCGCGTGTACCGGGACGCCCGGGCGCAGCGCTTCGAGGAGGGCACCAACGAGGTGCAGAAGGCGGTCGTCTTCCGCGAGCTGCTGCAGCGCGCGAAGGCGGCCGGTGAGCAGAACGAGGAGGCCGGCCGATGAGCGGCACGCAGGACGCCGGGAAGAGCGAGCGCGTCTCGCTGATCACAGGGGCCTCGCGCGGCATCGGCCGCGCCCTGGCCCTCACCCTGGCACGCGAGGGCGGCACGATCGCCGTCAACTACAAGAAGAACGCCGACCTGGCGGAGAAGACGGTCGCCGACATCGAGGAGGCCGGAGGACACGGCTTCGCGGTGCAGGCGGACGTCGAGACCACCGAGGGCGTGCAGGCGCTGTTCGACGAGGTGGCGCGTCGCTGCGGGCGTCTGGACAACTTCGTCTCCAACGCCGCGGCCAGCGCGTTCAAGAACATCGTGAACGTCGGCCCGCACCACCTCGACCGGTCGTACGCGATGAACCTGCGCCCCTTCGTGCTGGGCGCGCAGGAGGCCGTGAAGCTGATGGACAAGGGCGGCAGGATCGTCGCGATGTCCTCGTACGGCTCGATCCGCGCGTACCCGACGTACGCGACGCTCGGCGCGATGAAGGCCGCGATCGAGGCGTGGGTGCGGTACATGGCGGTGGAGTTCGCGCCGTACGGCATCAACGTCAACGCGGTCAACGGCGGTCTGATCGACTCGGACTCGCTGGAGTACTTCTACAACGTCAAGGGCATGCCGGACATGCAGGGCGTGCTCGACCGCATCCCGGCGAACCGGCCGGGCACGGTGCAGGAGGTGGCGGACACCATCAACTTCCTGCTGGGCGAGGGTTCCGGCTACATCACGGGCCAGACGCTGGTCGTCGACGGCGGTCTCAGCGTCGTCGCCCCGCCGTTCTTCGCCGACGCCGGCCCCGAGCTCCAGCTTCCGCCGCGTCCCACGCGGGAAGCATGACACCGGCGCAGTAGCTGTCCGTTCGGAGAGGGAACGCACGTGTTCGACCATGTCTTCCGGCCCGGTGCCATCGGGGCGCTGCGGCTGCCGCACCGCATCGTCATGGGTGCCATGCACCTCAATCTGGAGGCCCTGGAGGACGGCGGGGAGGCGCTCGCCGCGTTCTACGCGGAGCGTGCCGGCGGCGGCGCCGCGCTGATCGTCACCGGCGGCACGGCGGTCTCGCCCGCCGGCGCCGGCGGCCCCGGGTACGGCGTCGTGGGCGACCCCTCGCACCGGGCCGCCCTGCGCCGCGCCGCTTCCGCGGTGCACGCGGCGGGCGGCAGGATCGCCCTGCAGCTCTTCCACGCCGGGCGGTACGCGCTGCCCGGCGTGGCGGGCACCGACGGCGGGGCGCCGTTCGCGCCGTCCGCCGTGTACAGCAGGTTCTCGCGCACGACGCCGCGGGAGATGACCGCGGGCGACATCGAGCGGACGGTCGCGGACTTCGCGCGGGGCGCCGAGGCGGCCCGCGAGCTGGGCTTCGACGCGGTCGAGGTGATGGGCTCAGAGGGCTACCTGATCAACCAGTTCACCGCCCCGCTGACCAACCTTCGCGAGGACGAGTGGGGCGGGGACGCCGAGCGGCGGCGGCGCTTGCCCGTCGAGGTGATGCGGGCCGTGCGCGCGGCCGTGCCCGGCTTCCCGGTGCTGTTTCGTATGTCGGGCGCCGACCTGGTGGAGGGCGGTACCCCGGCCGATGACACCGCCGCGCTCGCGGTGGCGCTCGCCGAGGCGGGCGCGGACGCGCTCGCGGTCGGCGTCGGCTGGCACGAGTCGCCGGTGCCGACGGTGCAGGCGCAGGTGCCGCCCGGCACCTGGGCGGTGTTCGCGCAGGACGTCAAGCGCGCGCTGGTGGCCGCGGACCGCGGCGACCTGCCGGTGATCGCGTCCAACCGATTCAACCGCCTGGCCCATGCCGAGGAGGTGCTCGCGGCCGGCGGTGTGGACTTCGTGGCGATGGCGCGGCCGTTCCTCGCGGACCCGGCGATCGTGACGAAGTCGCGTGAGGGCAGGACGGACTCGGTCGACCTCTGCATCGCCTGCAACGAGGCGTGCATCGACAGGTCGTTCGGCACCGAGCGGGTCTCCTGCCTGGTCAACCCCCGCGCGGGGTACGAGGCGGACTTCGCGGCTGCCGGCCCCGCCGGCGCCGTCCCTGGGGCGAGCGGGCCCAAGAGGCGCTACGCGGTGGTCGGCGCCGGTATCGCCGGGCTCCAGGCCGCCCGTACCCTGCTCGATCTCGGGCACGACGTCGAGGTGTTCGAGGCGGCGTGCGAGCCGGGCGGCCAGTTCCGGATGGCGGGCCAGGTGCCCGGCAAGGCGGACTTCGCCGCGACCATCCGGCACCACGTCGCCGAACTCGCCGAGCGCGGCGCACCGTTGCACCTGGGCCACCGCATCGGCCGGAAGGACACCGCGCTGCTGCGCACGTTCGACGGTGTGGTGCTCGCCAGCGGTGTGCTGCCCGTGCGGCCCACGCTGCCGGGTCTGGCGCTGCCAGGCGTCGTCGACTACGCCCAGGCGTTCGCCGCACCGCACGTGCTCGGGCCGAGGGTCGCCGTGATCGGCGGCGGCGGCATCGCCGTCGACCTGGCGCACCTGCTGACCGCGGGCAACGTGCGGGAGCCCACACCCGCGGAGTTCCTCGCGTCGCACGCGGTCACGGGCGGCTCCCCCGGCCCCGCGCGACCCGCGGCGCCCGCGCGTGAGGTCACACTGATGCGGCGCGGCGGCAGGGTCGGCGCGGGCATCGGGCCAAGCACGCGCTGGGTCGCCCTGTCTCAGCTGCGCGCGGCGGGCGTCACGACGCTGGTGGGCGTCGCGTACGAGGAGATCACGCGCGAGGGCGTGGTGGTCACGGACGCGGAAGGCGAGCGGCGCCTGGTGGCCGCCGACCACGTGGTGCTCGCGGCCGGACAGGAACCGGAGCGCGACGCCCGGGCGACGCTGCGGGGGGCCGGCGTGGTGTTCGAGGCGGCCGGCGGTGTGACGGGCGCGGCGGGGCTCAACGCGGTGCGCGCCACCGCGGAGGGGCTGCGTGCGGCACACCGCCTCGTCGCCCGGACGGCCGGGGTGCCAGGTGCCGATGCCGGTGCCACGGAGTCCGGTACCGGTTTCGCAACGGACCCCGTGGCCGTGTCGTCGCGAATGGGTACGAAACCGGCGTCCGGCCACCACACGAACGTGGCAGCCGGGGCGTGACGGACATACGGCGCGTATGCGGCGGGCATATCGCGCGGAGTCCGCGACTTTCATCGACAACGGCAGGATTGTGGTTCAAGGTTTGGCAGGCCCACGCCTGGCAGTCCGTGGCCGAGCAGGAGGAGCGCAGTGCAGAGCAATCAGCAAGTCGTGGTGACGGGTTTCGGCGCCCTCACCCCCGTCGGGAACGACCGGGAGAGCACCTGGCAGGCGCTCCTCGCCGGCAAGTCGGGTGTCGCGCCCATCACCCGGTTCAACGCGTCGGGCATGCCGACGAGCATCGCCGGCGAGGTCACCGGCTTTGACCCGGCCGATCTGCTGGACCGCAAGCGCCAGCGCCGCTCGGCGCGCTTCTCCCAGCTGGCGATCGCTGCGGCGCGCGAGGCGGTGGCGGACGCGGGCCTGACCATCGGCGAGGAAGACGGGGGCGCCCCGGCGGGCCGCGTCGGTGTGGTGGTGAACAACGCGGTGGCCGGCATGGACGGTGTGGAGAACGCCGTGGACACCATGCACATGGACCCGCGCAAGGTGAACCCGTACTTCGTCTCGTCGGTCATCCCGAACATGCCCGCCTGCGAGGTCGCGATCGACCTCGGTGTGCGCGGCCCGGTGACGGCTTCCGCGCTCGCCTGCGCCAGCGGCATCTACGCGCTGCTCGAGGCCCGCAGGCTGATCCTGTCGGGCGAGGCCGACGTGGTGATCGCGGGCGGCACCGACTCGGCGATCACACCGGTCATGTTCAGCGGCCTGTCCAACATGGGCGCCCTCTCGCGCCGCAACGACGACCCGGCCCACGCGAGCCGCCCCTTCGACGCGGACCGGGACGGGTTCGTCTTCGGCGAGGGCGCCGTGGTGTGCGTGCTGGAGTCCGCCGAGCACGCACAGGCGCGCGGCGCCCGCCCGTATGCCGAGGTCGCCGGTGGCGCGCTGACGTCGGACGCCTTCCACGTCTCCGCCCCCGACCCGAGCGGCGAGGGGGCGATGGAGGCGATGCGGCTCGCGCTGCGTGCCTCGGACACCGACGCCGGTGACATCGACTACATCTGCGCGCACGGCACGAGCACCCGCATCAACGACCTGACGGAGACCCGCGCGATCAGGGGCGTCTACGGCTCGCACGCGTACGATCTGACGGTCAGCTCACCCAAGTCCATGGTGGGCCACCTCATCGGCGCGGCAGGCTCGCTCTCGGCGATGGTGTGCGCGCTCGCGATCAGGGACGGCGTCGTGCCGCCCACGATCAACCTGGACACCCCGGGCGAGGAGTGCGACCTCGACTACGTGCCGCACACCGCACGGCAGAGCGAGGTGCGGGCCGCCGCGGTCAACGCGTTCGGCTTCGGCGGCCAGAACTGCGTCGCCGTGCTGCGCGCGGTCTGAGAAGCACGGGGCCGCCGGAAGGCCCCTCGAGAGGAAGACATCATGAACCACCCGGATCCCGCCGGGACGCCCGGCTACGACCCGACCGCCTACCGCGCCGTGTTCGAGAGCCGTTTCACGTACTGGGCGGGCTTCGAGCGCAACACGCACCGCTACGCGCGCTCCCGCGCGATGCACGATCCCGCGTCGGGCCGCGACTGGACGTACGCCGAGCTGGGGGCCGAGGTGGAGCGGCTTGCCGCCGGCCTCGCGGCGTCCGGGGTGCGCGCGGGCGACCTCGTCGCCTACCAGCTGTTCAACACGCCGGAGTTCGCGCTGCTCTACCTGGCGACGCAGCGGCTGGGCGCGATCGGCTCGCCGATCAACTTCCGTCTGGCGCCTGGCGAGACGGCGCACGTGCTGTCCACCGGCAGGCCCCGCGCCTTCGTGTACGACACGGCCGTCGCGGAGAACGCGGCGCGTGCGCTCTCGCTCGCGGACCACGCACCCGAGTTGGTGGTGCACGTACCCTCGGGCTCCGCGGGTGACGCTCCGCTGCCGGGTTCGGTGGCCTTCGGCGACGTGCTGGAGCGCGGCCAGGGCGCCGCGCCGCTGCCCGCGCCCGACGGCGGTGTGTACGCGGAGACCACCCGCCTGTACACGTCGGGCACCACGGGCATGCCGAAGGGCGTGCCGCTGAACAACGCGACCGAGGTGCTGTCCGCCCACGACGTGATCATGCACTTCCCGCTGTCCCCCGAGGACCGCACGCTGAACATGACCCCGTGGTTCCATCGCGGCGGCCTGTACGCGGGCGGACCCAACCCGGTGTTCTACATCGGCGGGGAGACGGTGCCGCTGCGCCACTTCGACGCGGACACGGTCCTCGACCTGGTGCAGGAGCGCGGGATCACGTTCCTGATCGGCGCACCCACCAACCTGGAGCGGCTCGCGGACGCGCAGGAGTCCGCCGCGCGCGACCTGTCGTCGCTGCGCGGCATCGTGACCATGGGCGCGCCGCTGGACCGTGCCGCCTGCCTGCGCTACCAGCGGGTGCTCACGGAGCGCATCTTCAACGGGTACGGCACCACGGAGGCGTTCTGGAACACGTTCCTGCGCCCCGCCGACCTGCCGGACCACGCGGGCAGCGCGGGCCGCGCGTCCACGGACGACGACGTCGCGGTCGTGAAGGTGCACGAGGACCGGCGCGCGGCCCCCGGCGACCTCGCGGCCAAGGACGGCCAGGAGATCGGCGAGGTCATCGTCCGCTCCCCGAAGTCCGGCTACGGCTACACGGGCCGCCCGGACGAGGAGGCGGCCAACTTCCGTGACGGCTGGCTCTACATCGGCGACCTGGCCACCTGGGACGAGGACGAGTACGTGACGATCGTCGGCCGCAGGGACGACATGATCCTCTCCGGCGGCGAGAACGTGCACCCGGTGCAGGTCGAGGAGGTGCTTGGCGAGCACCCCGGCGTCGCCGACTCGGCCGTGGTCGGGCTGCCCGACCCGGAGTGGGGCCAGCTGGTCACGGCCTACGTGGTGCGCAAGGACCCGGCTCTGACCGTGGCCGACTGCGAGAAGCACTGCCGTGCGCACCCGATGCTGGCGGCGTACAAGCGGCCGCGCGCGTACCGCTTCGTGGACGCGCTGCCGACGACGGCGACCGGCAAGAAGATCCACTACCAGCTGCGCGAGCAGGTGGCGGCGGACGCGGCGGCGGGCCTCATCGAGCGCGTCACGCGCTGACGGCCCCCCGGCCTCCCGCGTCTCAGGTGCGGGAGGCCGGAGCGTCACATCACCCGCGACTTGGGCGGCGCCGAGCCGCTGGCCAGCGGCGACCTGGCGAGTTCCATGCACCCCGCGGCGATGAGGGCCACCGCGAAGAGTTCGGGCGCGAGCCACCAGCCGGTGCGCATGTGCTCGCCGAACAGCATCACGCCGTACGTGATGCTGATGAGCGCGTCGCCGAGGGTGAGCATGGGCTGCGAGGCCACGAGGGACCCGGCCTGGAGCGCGTTCTGGAGCAGGAACAGCGCGCCGACACCGGCCACGGCGGTCCCGTAGAGCTGCCAGGACTCGAAGAGCTTCACGATGCCGTCCCCGTCCTCGAGCCGGGCCATGGCGTCCTTCATCAGCGCCGCGGTCAGCGCGTAGCCGCACGCGGCGGCGAGGCCGAAGAGCGCGGCCCTCGCGTTGCCGCGCACCCGCTGCGCGAAGCCGATCAGCACGCCCTCGAAGACGACGGTGGCGATCAGCGCGGGGATCCACACGAGGCCCTGCACGGTCTCGGAGCCGCCGCCGGGCGCCGCGGTCGCCATGCCGAGGGTGAGGCCGCAGGTGACGGCGGCGACGCCGTACCAGGCGGTGCGGGGCAGCGGGCAGCGGAAGACGTAACCGGCGATGAGCAGTGTCGAAGGCAGTTCGATGACGAAGATCGGCTGCACCACGGCGATCGGCCCGGTCGCGAGCGCGACCGCCTGGCAGACGGCCGCGACGATGACCATGCAGATCCCGGCGAGCCATACCCGCTTCCTGACCAGCTGGCGGATGAGGGACAGGTGCAGGGCGTCGCTGTCGGGGACGGTGGACGCGGCGCGGCGCTGCAGCACCGACGCGGAGCCGTTGCTGATGGCGGTCAGCACGGCGAAGAGGACACTGATCACCTGACCATTTTGCGTGTACATGGGACCGAGACAGAAATCAGGGCCGTCCCCCGCAGGTCGCCGCCGCGATCCGGCGCCGGGACGCCCGGGCGCTGCGACGCTGCTCACGGCTCGGCCGTAGGCTGCCCGGTGTGGTGCGCAGACACAGAACACCGGCCTCGCCGCTGGCGCAGCGTGACGGTGTGGACGCCGTGCGGGTACGGCTGCCCGCGGACCCGGAGGGCCGGTGGGCGACGGTGGGTGACCACCTGGTGGACCGCTTCGGCGCGGCCGTCGGCGCTGCCCGGGTCCGCGCCATGGCGCGCGAGGGGCGGTTCGTGACGTGCGACGGCCGCGCGCTCACCCCCGGCAGGCCGTACGAGCCCGGCCTGTACGTGTTCTTCCACCGCGACCTGCCGGCGGAGGCGCGTGTGCCCTTCGGGATCGATGTCGTCCACCGTGACGAACGGCTGGTCGTGGTGGACAAGCCGCACTTCCTCGCCACCACGCCGCGCGGCTCGCACGTGGCCGAGACGCTGGTGGCGCGGCTGCGGCGCGATCTCGGCCTGCCCGCTCTGCGGCCCGCCCACCGGCTGGACCGGCTGACCGCGGGCCTCGTGCTGCTGGTGGTGCGCCCCGAGGACCGCGGCGCCTACCAGCGGCTGTTCGCTCAGCGGCAGGTGCGCAAGGTGTACGAGGCGGTCGCCGCCCACGACCCCGAGGTGGCGCTGCCGCGCACGGTGCGCAGCCGGATCGAGAAGGAGCGGGGCGTGCTCGCGGCGCGCGAGGTGCCCGGCGCGCCCAACAGCGAGACGCGCGTCGAACTGGCCGCGCACGGCGGCCTCGGCGGCTACCGCCTCACACCTTCGACGGGGCGCACCCACCAGTTGCGGGTCCACATGAACGCGCTGGGGCTGCCCCTGCTGCACGACCCGCTGTACCCGGCCGTGCGAGACGAGGCCCCGGACGACTACCAGCGGCCGCTGCAGCTCCTCGCGAGGACACTGGAGTTCACCGACCCGCTGACGGGCGCGCGGCACGGCTTCACCAGCGGGCTGCGCCTCGCCGAGTGGCCCGGGGCCTGAAAGGCGTCAGTGACCCCGTTCGATCCACTCCGCCAGGTGGGGCGCCTCCGCGCCGATCGTCGTCGAGTCGCCGTGGCCGGTCCTGACCACCGTGTCGGGCGGCAGGGTCAGCAGGCGGTCCCTGATCGAGTCGATGATGGCGGGGAAGTCGGAGAAGGAGCGTCCTGTGGCGCCGGGCCCGCCCTTGAAGAGGGTGTCTCCGGTGAAGACCGTCGAGAGGCCCGGCGCGTACAGGCACACAGCGCCGGGCGCGTGGCCCGGCGTGTGCAGCACCCGCAGGTCGGTGCCCGCGACGGTGATGGTCTGCCCGTCGGCGAGTTCGCCGTCGGGCGCCTCGTCGGGGTGGGTCAGCTGCCACAGCGGCAGGTCGTCCGGGTGCAGCAGCACCGTGGCGCCGGTGGCGGCGGCGAGTGCCGGGGCCGCGCCGACGTGGTCGTCGTGGGCGTGCGTGCACAGGACGGCTCTCAGCGTCCTGGTGCCGAGCGCCGCCTTGATCGCGGCGGCGTCGTGCGGGGCGTCGATGACGACGGCCTCGGTGTCGTCGCCGACGATCCACACGTTGTTGTCGACGTCCCAGGTGCCGCCGTCGAGGGAGAAGGTGCCGGACGTGACGAGGTGGTCGACGCGGGCCGCCATCACAGCACCACGACCGAGCGCAGCACGCCGCCCTCGTGCATCCGGCCGAACGCGGCCTCGACGTCGTCGAGTCCGATGGTCTCCGTGACGAACGCGCCGAGGTCGATGCGGCCCTGGCGGTGCAGGTCGATCAGCATCGGGAAGTCGCGCGAGGGCAGGCAGTCGCCGTACCAGGACGACTTGAGCGCGCCGCCGCGCCCGAACACATCGAGCAGCGGCAGGTCGATCCTCATCTCCGGTGTCGGCACGCCCACGAGGACGACCGTGCCCGCCAGGTCGCGTGCGTAGAAGGCCTGTTCGTAGGTCTCGGGCCGGCCGACCGCCTCGATGACGACGTCGGCGCCGAACCCGCCCGTCAGGGAGCGGATCGCCTCCACCGGGTCCTGGTCACTGGAGTCGACGGTGTGGGTCGCGCCGATCTCCGCGGCCTTCGCCAGCTTCTTGCTGTCGATGTCCACCGCGATCACCTTCGCCGCGCCCGCGAGGCGCGCGCCGAGCACCGCCGCGTCCCCGACGCCGCCGCACCCGATCACCGCGACCGAGTCGCCGCGGCCCACGTTGCCGGTGTTGAGCGCGGCGCCGATGCCGGCCATCACACCGCACCCGAGCAGTCCGGCGACCTCGGGCGACACCTCGGGGTCGACCTTGGTGCACTGCCCGGCCGCGACGAGTGTCTTCTCGGCGAACGCGCCGATGCCCAGCGCGGGCGTCAGCTCCGTGCCGTCGAGCAGTGTCATCTTCTGCCGGGCGTTGTGCGTGTCGAAGCAGTACCACGGCTTGCCCCGCAGGCACGCGCGGCACTGGCCGCACACCGCGCGCCAGTTGAGGACGACGAAGTCGCCGGGCGCCACCTCCGTGACGCCGTCCCCCACCGACTCGACGACGCCGGCGGCCTCGTGACCGAGCAGGAACGGGAATTCGTCGTTGATGCCGCCCTGCTTGTAGTGCAGGTCCGTGTGGCACACGCCGCACGCCTGGACCTTCACCACCGCCTCGCCGGGGCCAGGGTCGGGTACGACGACGGTCTCGATCCGCACGGGCTCGTTCTTGCCCGGTGCCACGACTCCCCGCACCTGCTGTGCCATTGCCAGGACCTGCCTCTCCTCGGACGCTGCTGCTCGGCGCGACACGTACCGCGTCCACGCGGCACGATCACGTCCAAGGGTGAGTATGTCCCGTCGCGGCCCGGCTCACGGTGCCAGCACGTCGAGTTCCTCCAACGCGCCGACCGCGATCTGCCGGGTCAGCTCCTGCGCGTCGGCCGCCCTGCCCTCTCGCACGGCCTCGGCGACCTGCACGTGCAGGGTGACGGCCGCGGGTGCCGGGTCCTCGAACATCACCTGGTGGTGGGTGCGGCCCGCGAGGATCTCGGCCACCACGTCGCCCAGCCTCGCGAACATCTCGTTGCCTGACGCGTTCAGCACGATGCGGTGGAAGGCGACATCGTGCACGAGGTACTCCTCAAGGCGGCGGCCGCGCGAGGTGGCGACCATGCCGAGGGCGCGCTCGGTGAGGTCGGCGCACTGCTCGGGGGTGGCGTTGCGCGCGGCGAGCCCGGCGGCCACCGGTTCGACGGCGGAGCGCAGCACGGTCAGGGACCGCAGCTGGCGCGGCCGGTCGGCGCCGGCGAGGCGCCAGCGGATCACGCGCGGGTCGTAGACGTTCCAGTGGTCCGAGGGAAGCACGGTGACACCGACCCGGCGCTTCGACTCGACCAGGTGCATGGACTCCAGGACGCGTACGACCTCGCGCACCACGGTGCGTGACACGTCGAAGCGCTGTGCCACCTCGTCCGTGCGCACCACGCTGCACTGCGGATACTCACCGGCCGTGATGGCGAGACCGAGAGCGTCCAGGACGCGACTGTGCTGACCTCGGCCTTCATCACCCATGCCGACAGCTTACGGCGCGTACGGCGTCCTTCACGCAAAAAATAAGTACTACGTTTAAGTCACACACTCTTGATTACGTCATACCTGATGAGGTTCAGTGACGCGACACGACAAAGCCGACGTAGACAGCGAGGCAGGCATGCACGGCCCCCACGTAGTGGTGGTGATGGGCGTAGCGGGCACCGGCAAGACCACGGTCGGGCCGCTGGTGGCCGAGGCGCTGGGCGTCCCGTACGCCGAGGGCGACGCCTTCCATCCCCCGCGGAACATCGCCAAGATGACCGCGGGGCACCCCCTCGACGACGAGGACCGCTGGCCCTGGCTCGACGCCATAGGGCGCTGGGCGCACGAACGGGCCGGTTACGGGGGCGTGGTCAGCTGCTCCGCCCTCAAGCGCGCCTACCGGGACCGGTTGCGGGCCGCGGCGCCCGGCGTGGTCTTCCTGCACCTCACGGGCGACCGCGAGCTCATCGGGGAGCGCATGTCGCAGCGCAAGGGCCACTTCATGCCGGAGACGCTGCTCGACTCGCAGTTCGCCACGCTCCAGCCGCTGACCGAGGACGAGCGCGGTGTGGCCGTCGACGTGTCAGGAACCCCCCACGAAATCGCCGAAAGGGCCGTAGCCGCGCTGCGCGCGGCCTGAGCAGAAGAAGGATGTTCCCGTGACCGGTCTCAATGTCGAGATGCTGGCTGCCGCCGACCCTCCGCTGATCTCCTCCGCGGGCGACGCGCAACTGGGCATAGCCGTCCTGGTCGGCATCGCCGTCCTCGTCGTCCTCATCACCGTCTTCAAACTGCACGCGTTCCTCGCGCTGACCCTCGGCTCGCTGGCGCTCGGCGCCACGGCCTCGGCGCCGCTGGACAAGGTGATCACGAGTTTCTCGACCGGCCTCGGCGCCACGGTGGCGAGCGTCGGCGTGCTGATCGCCCTGGGCTCGATGCTCGGCAAGCTGCTCGCCGACTCGGGCGGCGCCGACCAGATCGTGGACACGATCCTCAACAAGGCGAGCCGGCGCTCCATGCCGTGGGCGATGGTGCTGATCGCCGCGATCGTCGCCCTGCCGCTGTTCTTCGAGATCGGCCTCGTGCTGCTGATCCCCGTCGTGCTGCTCGTCGCGAAGCGCGGCAACTTCTCCGTGATCCGCATCGGCATCCCGGCACTCGCGGGCCTCTCGGCCATGCACGGCCTGATCCCGCCGCACCCGGGACCGCTGGCCGCGATCAGCGTCATCCACGCCAACCTGGGGGTGACGCTCGCACTCGGCCTGGTCGTCGCCATTCCGACCGTGATCATCGGCGGCCCGCTGTTCTCGAAGTACGCGGCGCGCTGGGTCGACACCACCCCGCCCGAGGGCCTCATCCCCGAGCGCCCGTCGGACTCCCTGGACAAGCGCCCCAACTTCGCCGCCACCGTGTGCACCATGCTGCTGCCGGTCGTCCTCATGCTGGCCAAGGCGCTGGTGGACATCGTCATCGACGACCCGGCCAACACCGGTCAGCGCGTCGCGGACGTCATCGGCAACCCGCTGATCGCCCTGCTCATCGCGGTGATCGTCGGCCTGTTCACGCTGGGCCGCGCCGCCGGACTCGGCCGCACGAAGCTCTCCGTGATCCTGGAGGAGTCGCTGGCCCCGATCGCCGGCGTCATGCTGATCGTCGCCGCGGGCGGCGGCTTCAAGCAGGTGCTGGTCGACGCGGGCGTCGGCAACATGATCCTGGACGTCACCAAGGACTGGTCCATCCCGTCGCTGCTGCTGGCCTGGCTGATCGCCGTGGTGATCCGCCTCGCCACGGGCTCCGCCACGGTCGCGACGATCTCGGCGGCCGGCCTGGTGGCCCCGCTGGCGCAGGGCATGTCCACCACGCACGTCTCCCTGATGGTACTGGCGGTCGGCGCGGGCTCGCTGTTCTTCAGCCACGTCAACGATGCCGGGTTCTGGCTGGTCAAGGGCTACTTCGGGATGAACGTCGGGCAGACGGTCAAGACCTGGTCGGTCATGGAGGGCATCCTGTCCGTGGTCGGACTCGGATGCGTGATGCTGCTGTCGCTCATCGTCTAGCAGCGGACTCAACGTGAGGAGGGGGAGGCGGCCCGTGCGGGCCGCCTCCCCCTCCTCGCTGTGCGCGGCCGACCGCCGGCCCGACAGGGTGCTGTGGGCTGCGGCCCCCGCGTCGCGCGTGACGCGGTGCGCGGGCTGCGCTGCCGCTCAGTGCGGGCGCATTTGCGCGTCGCGGCGCGACTCGGCGGCCGTCTCGTCCTCCCACTCGGAGTGCTCGCGGCGGGCCCAGCCGCGCTCGACCGAGCCGGTCCGCATGCCGCGGCGGGCGCCGGGATCCTTGAAGGCCATGCCGATGTGCCCCGCCAGCACGATGCCGACCGCGAGCGCGAGCCAGTCGTGGATGAACGTGGCGCTGGTGCGGGAGACGACCGGCAGCAGGCCGGTGAACCACATCAGCAGGCCGGTGAAGAGCATCAGGACGGTCGCGCCGGCGAGCCACGACGCGTAGATCTTCTGCCCCGCGTTGAACTTGCCGGCCGGGCGCGACCCGGCCCAGGTCCAGCGCCTGCGCACCGCGCGCAGCCACTCGCGGTCGTACGGCGCGAAGCGGTTGATGCGGCCCAGGTCGCGGCGGAAGGCGTGCGAGACGAGCCCGGCGAGGAACGGCACGGGCAGCAGCACGCCGGACCACTCGTGGACCGTGACGACGAGGTAGCGGCGGCCGACGAGTTCGGCGAGCTGCGGCACGTAGAGGAACGCGGCTGTCGCCACGCACAGCAGCATCAGCCAGCTCGTGGTGCGGTGCACGAGCCGTTCGGCGAGGGTGAAGCGGCGTATGTCCGCCGGGCCCTCGGGGCGCGCTGCGGCACCCGGCTCAGACGGTCGGCGCGTCGTCCCTTCCGTTGGACCTGCCGACCCAGCCGTCGACGTCATAGCCGTACTCCTCCCAGTAACCGGGCTCCACCTTGTCGGTGACCGATATGCCGGAGAGCCACTTCGCCGACTTGTAGAAATACATGGGGGCCACGTAGAGCCTGACCGGCCCTCCGTGGTCCTTGGTGATGCGCTTGCCCTGCATCCTCAGCGCCACGAGCACGTCGTTCCTGCGGGCCTGGGTGAGCGTGAGGCTCTCGCTGTAGGTGCCGTCGAAGCACGTGAACCGCAGGGCGCGCCCCTGTGTCTTGACCCCGGCCGCGTCCAGCAGGTCGGAGACCCGCACGCCCTGGAACGGCACCTTCGGCACGCGCCAGCCGGTGACGCACTGGACGTCCAGGTCGGTGCGCGTCTGCGGAAGGGCCTCAAGATCGGCGAGCGTGTACGTGCGGGGGCGCTCGACGAGCCCGTCGATCTTCAGCCGGTAGGTGGCCGCGGTCTTCGTGGGCACGGAGGCCGCGACGTTGTAGAAGCGGAAACCGCCCCCGTTGGGGAGGGTGTTGACGATACCGGTGGGGTCGACCTGTGAGGCCGCGCCGAGGAACTTCTCAAGACCGCCCTGGAGGTAGGGGGCCGCGGCGAGCCCGCCGGCGCCCACGGCGAGCGTGCCGAGCAGCACCCGCCTGCCGATGGCCGGCCCCCTGCCGTCCCACCGTCCGCCGTCGTTCTGTTCGTCGCCGCGTTCGTTACCGCGTCCGTCCTCGCGCTCGCTCACATCTCGATTGAACACCCGGGGCGCGGCGGGTGCGGCCGTGCGGGACGCGCCGTCAGACTTCCGTCACAGACCGGCCCGCCCACCCGGGCCGAAGCGCCCGCCCGCCTGCTCAGGCAGTGGCCGCCGCGGCGGCGCGCCCGGCCGCGCGGCCGGAGAAGAGGCACCCGCCGAGGAACGTGCCTTCGAGGGAGCGGTAGCCGTGCACGCCGCCCCCTCCGAAGCCTGCCGCCTCGCCCGCGGCGTACAGGCCCGGCAGCGGGTCCCCGGTCGCGGTCAGGACGCGGGAGGAGAGGTCCGTCTCCAGGCCGCCGAGGGACTTGCGGGTCAGGATGTGCAGCCGCACCGCGACGAGCGGGCCGGCCGACGGGTCGAGGATGCGGTGCGGCGGCGCCGTGCGGATCAGCCGGTCCCCCCAGAACCTGCGCGCGCCGCGCACCGCCGTGACCTGGAGGTCCTTCGTGTACGGGTTCGCGATCCCGCGGTCTCTCGCGACGATCTCGCGGCGCAACTCGCGCTCGTCGATCAGGGGTTCGCCGGTGAGGCCGTTCATGCCCCTCACCAGCGTGGCGAGGTCGCGGGCCACGACGAAGTCCGCGCCCTTGTCCATGAACGCCTGGACGGGTCCCGGCACGTCGGCACGCGCGCGGCCGAGCACGCCGCGTACGGACTTTCCCGTGAGGTCGGGGTTCTGCTCCGAGCCGGAGAGCGCGAACTCCTTGCCGATGATGCGCCGGTCGAGGACGAACCAGGTGTGGTCGTGGCCCGAGCGCAGGATGTGTTCGAGCGTGCCGAGCGTGTCGAAGCCGGGGAAGAGGGGGACGGGCAGCCGCTTGCCGCGTGCGTCGAACCACAGGGACGAGGGCCCCGGCAGGATGCGGATGCCGTGGCCCGGCCAGATGGGGTCGTAGTTCTCGATGCCCTCGGTGTAGTGCCACATGCGGTCGCGGTTGATGTGGTGCGCGCCGGCGCGCTCGGCGATGCCGAGCATCAGGCCGTCGACGTGTGCGGGCACCCCGGTCAGCATGTGCCGCGGCGGCGTGCCGAGCCGCTCGGGCCACTGCTCGCGCACGAGGTCGTGGTTGCCGCCGATGCCGCCGGTCGTGACGATCACGGCCTGGGCCCTGAGCGTGAACGCGCCGGTGGAGGTCCGGCCGCTGGGCGTCCCGCGTGGGGCGTCGCTGGGTTCGAGGACCTCGCCGCTGACCGTGTCGAGCGTGCCGTCGGTCTTCGCGAGGTCCGTGACGCGGTGCCGGAAGCGGAGGGTGACGAGGCCCTTCGCCACGCCGTCGCGCACGCGCCGCTCGAACGGGGCGACGATGCCGGGCCCCGTGCCCCACGTGATGTGGAAGCGCGGCACCGAGTTGCCGTGGCCCGTCGCGTCGTACCCGCCGCGCTCGGCCCAGCCGACCAGCGGGAAGAACCGCACGCCGCGCCGGTGCAGCCAGGCGCGTTTCTCGCCCGACGCGAAGTCGACGTACGCCTCGGCCCAGCGGCGCGGCCAGTGGTCCTCGGCACGGTCGAACCCGGCCGTGCCGAGCCAGTCCTGCATCGCGAGTTCGCGGCCGTCCTTGATCCCCATGCGCCGCTGCTCGGCCGAGCCGACGAGGAAGATGCCGCCGAACGACCAGTGGGCCTGCCCGCCGATCGACTGCTCGGGCTCCTGGTCGAGGAGGATCACCCGGCGGCCGGCGTCGACGAGTTCCGCCGTCGCGACGAGACCCGCGAGCCCCGCTCCGATCACGATCACGTCCGCGTCGTACGCCATGGTTGCCGCCCTCGGTGTTGGTTGCCGGCCGCCTCGATCTTCGGTACGCGCCGGTAACAAGTCAACCGCGGGCGGGGGCGCGCTTCCCCCACCGGTGCCGCCCGATGCCCGGGTGGCACCGGCCGTTTGGTTGGATGGACGGCATGGCCCTGGGAGACGCTCCGGAAGACGAGATCCTCACCGTCGTCGACGAGGACGACCACGTCATCGGCCGCGCGCCGCGCGGCGAGGTGTACGCGAAGGGCCTGCGCCACCGCGCGACCGCGATCCTGGTGCGGGACGCCGGCGGCCGGGTGTTCGTCCACCGCAGGACCGCCACGAAGCTCGCCTTCCCGTCCTTGTACGACGTGTTCGTCGGCGGCGTGGTGGGCGCGGGTGAGAGCTACGACGACTGCGCGCTGCGCGAGGCCGGGGAGGAGCTCGGGGTGGCCGGACTGCCGCGGCCCGAGCCGCTGTTCCGCTACCTCTTCGAGCTGCCCGGCGGCCGCGGCGCGTGGTGGACCGCGGTGTACGAGCTGCGCTGCGAGCTGCCCGTGCACCCGCAGGCCGAGGAGGTCGGCTGGCACGCGTTCCTGCCCGCGGACGAGCTGGACGCGCGGCTGCGGGGCGAGGTGCCGCCCGGCGGCGCGGGCCCCGCGGTGCCGTGGGAGTTCGTCCCGGACGGCAGGGCCACGTACGAGCGGTACCTGCGGTTCACGCAGGGCCGCGCGTAGGGTGCCCGTCGTGCCGGAGATGACGGGATTGAGGCGGACGCTGTACCTGTGGTTCGCGCCGCGGCGCGTCGGCGACGAGGGCACGACGCCCGACTACCGGTTCTCGCTCGCCAACGAGCGGACCTTCCTCGCCTGGATCCGCACCGCGCTCGCGCTCGTCGGCGGCGGGTTCGCCGTCGACCAGTTCCTGCCGCACCTGACCGGATGGGTGCGGACGGCGCTGGCGGTCGCGCTGCTCGCCGTGGGCGCGCTCGCGTCGCTGCGCGCGGTCAACCACTGGGTTCGCTGCGAGCGCGCGATGCGCCGCGGCGAGGACCTGCCGGCGTCGCGTTTCCCGACGGTGCTGGCCCTCGTCGTGGGGCTGCTCGCGCTGTGCATGCTCGTCGTGGTGCTGCTCGGCAGGGGCGGCTGAGGACCCGTGCCCGCTTCCGGTGCCTCCCCGTACGAGCGCCCGGCGCGCCGCGACCCCGGGCTCCAGCCGGAGCGGACGCGGCTCGCCTGGCGCCGCACGACGCTGTCGTGCACGGTGGCGGCCGTCCTCGCGGTCCGCCAGGCGCTGCACCGCGGTGTGACGCCCGTGAGTCTCGCCGCCGTCGCGCTCTGCGCCCTGGTGTGGCTCGCGTTCCTCGCCGTCGCGCACCGCAGGACGCTCGCGCTCGATACGGCGCGCCCCGAGCGGATGCGCGAGCGGGGCGCCGCGACCGCGGTCGCCTGCGCAGTGTGCCTCGCCGCGCTCGGGGTGGCGCTGCTGTTCTGACGGCCCGGCAGGTGCCGTGCGGCGTCCGCGTACTGCCGTTCGAACCCCGCCCTGGCTGTCGGACGCCGCACCTGGCAAGCTGCCTGCGGGAGCGAGCGTGCACCAGCACGGTCACGCAAACGCCAGGCGACGACGCCGCGAGACCGCGACCCGATCCTGACACCACCGCACCGAAGGACCGCCGATGCCCGCAACGGACCCCTACTTCGTCCGCCTCACGCCGCAGGCGCACGCCTACGTCCAGCCGGACGGCGGCTGGTGCCTGAACAACGCGGGTGTGGTCAGCGACGGCGGG
Organism: Streptomyces sp. NRRL F-5126; assembly: GCF_000721265.1. Classification (GTDB taxonomy): domain Bacteria; phylum Actinomycetota; class Actinomycetes; order Streptomycetales; family Streptomycetaceae; genus Streptomyces. The sequence continues at coordinate 326,107 of NZ_JOFZ01000010.1, forward strand.
CAGACCCTGCTCGTCGACACGGCCGCGACCGAGCGGCGCGCCCTGCTGCTGCGGGAGGCCGTCGCCGCGCACGGGCTGCCGCTGCCCGGCACGCTGGTCAACACCCACCACCACGGCGACCACACGTACGGCAACGGCGTGTTCGCGCCGGGGGCCAGTGTGGTCGCGCACGAGGTGTGCCGCGACGAACAGCTCGCCGCCGGGCACCAGCTCCACCTGGTATGGCCGGAGACGGAGTTCGGCGAGGTGCCCGTGGTCGCTCCCGCGGTGACCTACAGGGACCGCATGACGGTGCACGTGGGCGAGGTCGAGGTGCGCATCCTGCACCCGGGCGTGGCGCACACCAGGGGCGACTCGGTGATACACATGCCCGCGCAGGGCGTCGTGTTCACGGGTGACATCGTTTTCCAGGGCGGCACGCCCTTCCTCGCGAACGGCTCCCTGGCGGGCTCGCTGCGCGCCCTCGACGTCCTGCGGTCGCTGGACGCCGAGGTGGTGGTGCCCGGGCACGGCCCCGTCACCGACCCGTCCGCGTACGACGCGACGGAGCGCTACCTGCGGTACGTCGACGAGCTGGCGCGCGCGGGCCACGCCAAGGGGCTCACCCCACTGGAGACGGCGCAGGGCGCGGACCTCGGCGACTTCGCCGAACTGCGGGAGAGCGAGCGGCTGGTGGCCAACATCCACCGGGCGTACGCGGAACTGGACGGCGAGCCCGAGGGTTGCGAGCTCGACGTGGCCGCGGTGTTCACAGACATGGTCGCCATGAACGGCGGGCGCCACGTGGCCTGCCACGCCTGATCGCTCCCCGCCACGCGGGGCGAGCCGCCGTAGCCTGGGGCGTCCCGGTGAGCGGCCGATCACACCGCCCGGGACTGGACGACATACCGACCGGTCGGCATCATGAGGGGAGCCGCCGCGCCGCCGGACGAGGACCGCGACCACGAGATGGAGTGCCGATGAGCCCAGTCGCCCCGCCAGGACTCGACCTCGACGGGCTGCGGGCCCGGCTGGACCGCGAGCTGCCCGGCCTGGTGCGCGGGCCGCTCGAAGCGCGCGTGATCGAGGGCGGCCGCTCCAACCTCACGTACGTCGTACGCGACACCACCGCCCCTGACGGGCACGGGCAGTGGGTCGTGCGCAGGCCGCCGCTCGGCCACGTACTCGCCACCGCGCACGACATGCGGCGCGAGTACCGCGTGATCACCGCGCTGCACCCGACGCCCGTACCGGTGCCCGGGACGCTGCTGCTGTGCGAGGACGAGGCGGTGACGGGCGCCCCCTTCTACGTCATGGAGTACGTGGCGGGCACCCCGTACCGCACGGCTGAGCAGCTCGCGCCGCTCGGGCCCGCCCGCACCAGGGCGGCGGTGCTCGGCCTCGTGGACACCCTCGTCGACCTGCACGCGGTGGACGCCGAGGCCGTCGGGCTCGGCGACTTCGGCAGGCCCGAGGGGTTCCTCGACCGGCAGCTGCGCCGCTTCGGCAAGCAGCTCGACGCGTCACGCAGCCGCGACCTGCCCGGCATCGACGAGCTGCACGCCGCGCTCGGGCGTGCGCTGCCCGCCTCCCCCGCGCCGGCCGTGGTGCACGGCGACTACCGCCTCGACAACGTCCTGCTGGACACGGACGACCGGATCACCGCCGTCCTCGACTGGGAGATGTCGACGCTCGGCGACCCGCTCACCGACCTCGGGCTGCTCGTCATGTACAGCGTCCGCCTCGACCTGCCCGACTCGCCCGTCTCCACCGCCGCCGGCGCGCCAGGACATCCGTCGCCGGCGGAGCTCGTCGAACGGTACGCGCTGCGCTCGGGGCGCGACACCTCGGCGATCGCCTGGTACACGGCGTTCGCGTGGTTCAAGCTCGCCGTGATCCTGGAGGGCATCCACTACCGGTACACGCTCGGCTCCACCGTCGGCCGGGGCTTCGACCGGATCGGCGACCTGGTGCCCCTGTTCATCCAGCACGGCCTGACGACCCTCAAGGAAGGCTGAAGAACCGCCATGGACTTCGCATACGACGCCCGCACGCAGGAGCTGCGCGAGAGGCTGCTCGCCTTCATGGACGAGCACGTGTACCCGGCGGAGCCGGTGCTGCGCGAGCAGAGCGAGGCGCTCACGGACCCCTGGCGTACCCCGCGGATCATCCACGACCTCAAGGCGAAGGCGCGCACGCGGGGGCTGTGGAACCTGTTCCTGCCGGACGAGAGGTACGGCGCGGGCCTGACGAACCTGCAGTACGCGCCGCTCGCCGAGATCACCGGCCGCTCGCCACAGCTCGCGCCGGCGGCGCTGAACTGCGCGGCGCCCGACACCGGCAACATGGAGCTGCTGGCCGAGTTCGGGGACGACGACCAGCGCAAGCGGTGGCTTGAGCCGCTGCTCGCGGGCGAGATCCGCTCGGCGTTCGCGATGACGGAGCCGGAGGTGGCGTCCTCCGACGCGACGAACATCGAGACGCGCATCGCGCGCGACGGCGCCGACTACGTCGTCAGCGGGCGCAAGTGGTTCATCTCGGGCGCGATGAACGAGGACTGCAGGATCCTCATCGTGATGGGCAAGACCGACCCGGACGGCGCCGACGTGCGGCGCCAGCAGTCGATGGTGCTGGTCCCGCGGGACACGCCGGGCGTCGAGGTGCGCCGCGGCATGCGGGTGTACGGCTACGACGACGGCCACCACGGCGGCCATGCCGAGGTCGTCTTCCACGACGTGCGGGTGCCGGCGTCGAACCTGGTCGGCGAGGAGGGCGGCGGCTTCGCGATCGCCCAGGCACGGCTCGGGCCGGGCCGCATCCACCACTGCATGCGGCTGATCGGCATGGCGGAGCGCGCGATCGAGCTGATGTGCGTGCGGGCGACGTCGCGCACGGCGTTCGGCAGGCCGATCGCGGCGCAGGGCGTGGTGCGCAACTGGATCGCGGACGCGCGCGTCACCGTGGAGCAGCTGCGGCTGCTGGTGCTGAAGACGGCCTGGCTGATGGACACGGTCGGCAACAGGGGCGCGCACACCGAGATCCAGGCGATCAAGATCGCGACGCCGCGCGCGGTCGTGGACATCCTGGACAAGGCGGTCCAGCTGCACGGGGCGGGCGGTGTCAGCCAGGACTTCCCGCTGGCGGAGCTGTGGGCGCACGCCCGCACGCTGCGCCTGGCGGACGGCCCCGACGAGGTGCACCAGCGCTCCCTGGCACGCCGCGAGCTGCGCAAGTACGCCTGACGCGCCGGGCAGCGCGGCGCCCCCGGCCCCTCACGGCCGCCCTCGCGGCCGACCCGTCACGGTCGACGCGGCGCATGCGGTCGGGAAGGGGACCGCGGGCAGCGGGGTGCGGCCGGGGCACGGAAGCGGCCCCGATCGAAGGACGCCCGGCCCGGGCCGCCCGTACGCGGCGCGGCGCCGGACCCCGACCCGGCAGCCGTACGCGACCCGGCGCCCGACCCCGGCGCGGCGCCCGAACGCGGCCCGGCGCTCGACCCCGGCGCTCGACCCCGGCGCGGCGCCCGAACGCAGCGTGCCCGGGCCGGGCCGGCGTGCAGGCGGCGCGCCGGGCTCAGGGACGCAGCGCCCGCAGCAGCAGGTCGGCCAGGTGGTCCGCGACCTCGCGCGGGGTGAGCGGGCCCTCGGGGCGGTACCACGTGGAGAGGTGGTGCACCGAGCCGAAGTGGTAGTCCACGACGAGGTCGGACGGCGTCGCCGTGGAGAAGACGCCGGTGCGCTGGCCCTCCTCGACCAGGGCGCGGAAGCGCTCGTGGTAGCGCCGGCGCTCCACGCGCACCTGCTTGTTCTTCTCCGGGCTGAGGTGGTGCATGGAGCGGAAGAAGATCGACGCGTCGTCGAGGTTCTCTATGGTCGTCACCACGACGTCGGCCGCCGCGTCGCGCAGCCGCTTCTCCACGGGCTCGTCCGCGTCGGCGTAGGCGTCGAGGCGCTCCTGCTGGAGGCGCAGTACCCGCGCGTAGACCTCCTGGAGGAGGTCCTCCTTGGAGCCGAAGTAGTGGTAGAGGGCGCCCTTGGTGACCCCGGCGGCCTCGACGATCTCCTGCACCGACGTGCGGTCGTAGCCCTGCTCGGCGAAGAGCCGGGTGGCGGCGGCCAGCAGCCGCTGGGGGACGGGTGCGGCCCCGTCGCCCTCCGTCGCCTTGGCCATGTCCGCCACCGCCCTTTCCGCTCCTGCGGCGCGTGCCTCGCGCCTATCCCCTGCCGCGTGAACGCAGCTCCCGCCTGAGGATCTTCCCACTGGTGGTCTTCGGCAGCTCCGGCAGGATCTCGACCACCCGCGGGTACTTGTACGCGGCGAGCCGCTCCTTGCAGTACCCGGCGATGGCGTCGCCGTCGGTGCTCTCGCCGGGCCGCAGGCTCACGTACGCCTTGACGGTCTCACCGCGGTACGGGTCGGGCACACCGACGACGGCCGCCTCCCGCACGGACGGGTGCGTGTACAGGACGTCCTCGACCTCGCGCGGCCACACCTTGAAGCCGGAAGCGTTGATCATGTCCTTCTTGCGGTCGACGACGTACAGCCAGCCGTCCGGGTCCATGAACCCGATGTCGCCGGTGTGCAGCTCGCCGCCGGGGAAGGCCTCCTCGGTGGCCTCGGGCATGCGCCAGTAGCCGGAGACGACCTGCGGGCCGCGCACGGCGATCTCCCCCTGCTCGCCGAGGGGCACCTCCTCGCCCGCGTCGTCGAGGATCCGCACGACGGTGTCCGGTCCCGGCACGCCGACGGCGAGCGTGCCCGACGCCGGGTCGACGGGTGCCTCGACGCCGGGCGGCACGGACGCGCAGGGGGCGGTGCACTCGGTGAGCCCGTAGCCGTTGTGCACGTAGGGGCCGAAGCCGGCGCGGAACTTCTCCACGAGCGCGGGCGGCAGCGGGGCTCCGCCGGAGCTGATCTGCTCGAAGGAGGAGAAGTGGTCGCGCGTTGCGTCGGGGTGCGCGGCGAGCGCCATGAACGCGGTCGATGGCCCGACCGTGTACACGGGCCGGTGTTCGAGGAACGCGTCGAGCACCGCGCCGGACTCGAAGCGGTAGGCGAGCGCGAGCGTGCCCGCGTTGGTGAAGCAGGCGGCGAGCTCGCAGACCATGCCGGTGATGTGGAACAGCGGGGCGAGCGCGAAGTAGCACGAGCCCTCGGCGAGCCCCTGCCCGGTGGCCTGGCGCTCCGCGTTGAACATGATGTTGCCGTGGGAGTTCATGGCGCCCTTCGGGCGTCCGCTGGTGCCGGAGGTGTAGCTGATCAGCGCGGTGTCGCCGGCCGCGGGTTCGCGCCCTTCCGGCGCCGCGAGGCCCTGCCGGGCCACGGCGAGCAGGTCGTCGGCGTCGTCCGGCACGGGCAGGCGGGCGAAGTTCAGCACGCGCGCGTCGTCGCGCGTCTGCAGGTCGAGCTCGCAGGCGGTGAGCGCGAGGCGGACGGGTGAGTCGGCCGCCGCGGCACGCAGGTAGGCCTCCCAGGCGCGGTCGGAGCAGACGAGCGCGGCCACCTCGGCGTCCGCGAGCACGTGGCCGACCTCGGCGGACTTGTACATGGGGTTGAGCGGTACGACGATCGCGCCGGCCTTCCACGCGCCGAGCAGCGCGATGACGAAGTGCGGGCTGTTCTGCAGCATGATCGCGACGCGGTCGCCGCGCTCGACGCCATTCGCGGCGAGGTACCCGGCCACGGAGTCACTGAACTCGTCGGCCTCCCGGTAGGTGAGCCGCCCGTCGAAGTACGCGACGGCCGTGCGCCCGGGCGCGCCGGCGGCGGAGTGCCGGAAGGCGTGCACCAGGGAGGGCGCGGGGGAGATCGGGGCGCGCTGCGCCTCGCTCAGCAGGGCGAGCCAGGGTTTGGCCGCGTAAGGGGAGGTGGTCACCGGGCGGTTCCTTCCCGTGTCTCCAGCTTCTGCTGGTAGTGGTTCATCGTGTCGAGCCACCGGTCGGGGTCGGCCGCGCGCGCCTGCGCGAACCTGCCGGCCTCCGGGTGCGGCAGGACGAGGAAGCGGTCCTCGGCCATGGCGGTGAACAGCGCCTCCGCGACGGCCTCGGGCTCGATGGCGTCGGGGGCGAGCATCAGCCGGCCCGCCTCGCCCGAGGCGGCCAGCATGTCGGTGCGCACGCCCTGCGGGCAGATGGCGTGGACGCGCAGCCCGCGGTGGCGGTAGGTGAGCGAGAGCCACTCGGCGAAGGCGAGGGCGCCGTGCTTGGTGACGCTGTAGGGCGCCGCGCCGAGCATCGTCAGCAGCCCTGCGGCGGAGACCGTCGCGACGAACCGTCCCTCGCCGCGCTCCAGCCAGGCGGGCAGCAGCGCGCGGCAGGCGCGCACGTGCGCCATGACGTTGACATCCCAGGCCTGCTGCCAGGCCTCGTCGTCGGTCATGGGGTCGCCGCCGGTGCCGACGCCCGCGTTCGCGCAGTAGACGTCGACGCGCCCGCCGAGCGCGTCGCGCGCGTCCGCCACGGTCGCCGCGGCGTCGCCCGGCACCGCGACGCCGCCGATCTCGGCGGCGACGGCGGCCGCCTTGCCCGCGTCGAGGTCGTTGACCGCGACCCGCGCGCCCCTCGCGGCGAATCCCCTGGCGAGCGCGGCCCCGATGCCGCCGCCTCCCCCGGTCACCACGACCCTCGCGCCCTCGACGGAATCCATCGGCACCTGCCCTTCGGCTGCTGGTCGCTGCGGTCGGCTGCTCCCCGGCTGCACTGCCGGCACACGGCAGACTAACCAGTCGGTATGTGGTCGGGGAAGGGCTCCCGCCGATCGGCACCGAACGCCTCGTTCCGTCCGCCACCACCGGGGACTACGGTGCGTGGGCACGACACGACTGATCGCTGACGACGTACGGAGGTGGCGGCAATGCATCTGACCCGACGAGGTCTGCTCGCGGCGGGGAGCGCGCTGGGGGCGGCCGGGGCGGTGGCGGCGACGGCGCCCACCGCGGCCGCGCACGGCAGGGGCCGCGCGGGGGCCGGGGGGCGCGTGCGCACCGGTTTCGACCGGCTGAGCGCGGACGGCTACCGGCTGCTGTCGGGCCAGAAGACCGGGATCGTCACCAACCCGACAGGCGTGACCCCGGACGTGCGGCACATCGTCGACGTGATGCACGCGGACGACCGCGTCGACCTCGTCGCCGTCTTCGGTCCTGAGCACGGCTTCCGCGGCACCTCGCAGGCGGGCGGCGGGGAGGGCACCTCGAAGGACCCGGCGACCGGACTGCCCGTCTACGACACGTACCAGGTCAGCGGTCAACCACTGGCCGACGTCTTCACCAAGTCGGGCGTGGACACGGTCGTCTTCGACATCCAGGACGCCGGCGCGCGCTTCTACACGTACATCTGGACGCTCTACGACTGCATGGAGGCGGCAGCGCTCGCCGGCAAGCGGTTCGTGGTGCTCGACCGGCCGAACCCCGTCACCGGACGGCAGGCCACCGGCCCGGTGCTGCACGAGGAGTTCGCCTCCTTCGTGGGCCGCAAGCCCATCTCGCAGCAGCACGGCATGACGGTCGCGGAGCTGGCCGCCCTCTACAACGGCGAGTTCCTCGCCCGCCCCGCCGAGCTGTCCACGGTCACCATGACGGGCTGGCGGCGGTCGATGTACTTCGACGAGACCGGGCTGCCCTGGGTGCTGCCGAGCCCCAACATGCCCACGGCGGACACGGCGCTGGTCTACCCGGGCACCTGCATGTTCGAGGCGACCAACCTGTCCGAGGGGCGCGGCACCACGCGCCCCTTCGAGCTGCTCGGCGCCGAGGGACTCGACAGCGCGTGGGCGAAGGCGGCGTCCGCCGAGAAGCTGCCCGGCGTGTACTTCCGCGAGGCGTACTTCGCGCCGACGTTCTCCAAGTTCACCGGCAAGACCGTGGGCGGCCTGCAACTGCACGTCCACGACAGGGACGCGTTCGACTCGGTGCGCACCGGGATCGCCCTGCTGATCACCGCCAAGCGGGTGTACAAGGACTTCGCCTGGCGGGCGGACAACGACATCGCGACCCTCACCGGGTCCGACCTGGTCGGCACGATGATCGACGCGGGCGCGTCCACGGACCAGGTGGTGGCCGCGTGGCAGAAGGAACTCGACGCGTTCCGCGCGGTGCGGCGCCGTTACCTCGTCTACCGCTGATCCCCACACCGGGCATGACAACAGCCTCTCGGCCGCGCGCCGGATCGCACTACCCGGCGCGCGGCTCGACGGCGGGCGCGTACCACGTGAACGAAGGGGGGAGTTTTCGCACTCCAGTCGTCATACGGATGTAAAGCAGCAGCTCAAGCGGGTAATCACCGGGCAAAAACCAGCGCCGCCGCGTAATCCCCGGATCCGGTCTCTTTTTGATGGAGCCGAATGGGGCAGGCGTACGTCCATTCCACAACGCCGGTTTTCCGGAGATCCACTGACGGAGGTGGCATGTGATGGCCGGATTCAGAAGTCTCGCGAGACAAGTCCGCGACCCGCGCTGCGATCTGGCCTTGCGGCGGTATTCACTGCGCAAGTGCCTGGAACGATTCGCCCCCTACGGGCACCGGGCGACGTGGGACCACCTGTGCGCGAGGCACGGCATAGAGCCCGAGGACCGCTCTCCCGAGCCCGCGAGGCTGATCGCGGCGCTGGACGAACTGGAGGCCGCCCGAGCGGTCTGGCTCGCCTACGAGGGCGACTTCGCCGAGCGGCGCAAGCGCGAGAAGCACGACGGGCTGCGCCGTCCGGGCAGCTTCGACGACTGGCACAGGCTGACCTGGGGCGGCAACGGCGTCGCACGCTGCGACGATCCCGGCCTCCACCCCTCGGGCTCGCTCGCCGAGGTGCTGCGCAGGCTGATCGCGGGCCTGGAGGCCGGACCCGGCGACGCGTGCCCCGTGTGCGGCGCGGTACGCGGCCTCGTCTGGCGCCCCGCCCCCGCGCACGAACAAGGCTCGGGACCCGTGTGCACCGGCTGCGGCATCGTCGTGCCGCGCCCGGTACTGACGTCCGAGGCACTGGACCGGGTGCGGGCCGGGCGCTCCTCCTCCGCCAGGACACTGACCGCCGCCTGACGCACCGCGACACGCGCTTTCCCCTCGCACGGCCGCGGCCTCGCGCCGCCCCCCGCTTCCGCCGAAAACCCCTCACCCCCCTCACCCCCCGACCCTCACCCCCCGTACGCCACGACCTCCGCGCCAGGGCCGCGCCTCAGCGGCCCGGCGCCCGGCGGCAGCCGCGGACCCGTTCGCCTCGTTGACAGGAGCGCTCCGGCGCGACCATCCTGAGCAAGCGCTTGGACACTGGGCGGGGCGCCGCTCAGCACGACGACAGGGAGCCGGGGAATGACCGAGCCGAGGACCTTCACCTCCGTCGAGGAGCTGCGCGCCGGGATCGGCGAGCAGCTCGGGTACAGCGAGTGGGTGGAGGTGGACCAGAAGCGCATCGACCTGTTCGCCGAGGCCACGGGCGACCACCAGTGGATCCATGTGGACCCCGAGCGGGCGGCGGCCGGGCCGTTCGGCACGACGATCGCGCACGGCTACCTGACCCTGTCGCTGCTGCCGATGCTGCTGCCGCAGGTCCTGCGCGTGGAGAACGTGAGGATGGGCATCAACTACGGCACGAACAAGGTGCGCTTCCCCTCCCCCGTACCCGTCGGCTCGCGGCTGCGTGCCACGGGCGTGCTGGCGGATGTCGCCGAGGCGAGCGGCGGCGCGGTCCAGGTGACCGCGCGGGTCACGGTCGAACGCGAGGGCGGCGAGAAGCCGGCGTGCGTGGCGGAGTCCGTCTCCCGCTACTACTTCTGATCCCGGGTCGCCTTCCGCATCACGTCGCGGGCACCGCGACGGCGACGGTCGAGCCGTCGCTGAGTACCGGCAGCGGCTCCAGGTGGAGGCCGTTCTCGTCGAGGCACGCGCCGGCGCCCCGCACGTCGTAGTGCGCGCCGCAGACGGGGCAGCCCAGTGCCGCGTCGCCCGGTGCGCCGCCGAGGTGCCTGGCCAGCACGGCGCCCCGCAGCGGCCGCTCGCACCGCGCGCACAGGTCGCGGAAGGCGAACAGACCGGTGCCGACGCGGCAGCCGACCACCGGCACGCGCCCGACGGTGAGGTGCCGTGTCTCGCCGGGCCCGAGGCCGGCGAACTCGGCGACGGGCCGCCACGAGGAGCCGCCGCCCGCGGGCGTGCCCCTCGCGTACACCCGGGTGAACCGCTGGGAGCCGGCGGGCGCGGCGGGGCCGCCCTCACCGGCCGGGCTCGTGGCGGCCGGGCTCGCACCGGCCGCGTTCGGGGCTCCGGACGGCGCCGCGACGTCGATGGCGGTGACCTCGGGGGCAGCCGCCTGGACCACGCCGCGCACCGCGAGTTCCAGCGTGGCCGGCGCGGAGGGGCAGCCGTCGCAGCGGCCGAGCAGCCGCAGCCGGACCGCGCCTTCGCCGGTGACACCCAGCAGTTCGACACCGCCGCCGTGCGAGGCGAGGTAGGGGCGTACGGCGCCGAGCGCCTGCTCGACACGGGTCTGAACGCCGTACGGGTGCAGGCCGTGCGCCAGCAGCAGGCCGGCGACCGCGTCGTCGTCGGCCAGCGCGGTGAGGATCTCGTCGCTCAGGGCGCCGTGCTCGTGGAGCACGTACAGGAGCCGTTCGAGGCCGTCGCCGTAGAAGCCGGTGACGAGCCCGACCAGTTCCTCGCTGCGCGCGCGTGCCGCGGCCCCGTCCTCGGCGCTCGCGGCGATCAGCGCCTCGACGCGCTGCACGGTCTCGCGCCTGCGGGCCGCCCCGAGGGCGGCTTGTACGGGCATCGCGTTCGCCTCCCCGGGCCGGCGGCCCCGCTCCGGGGCATCACTCGGCCCGCTCGCGCACCGGGGCGTGGTGTCGTCCCCATTGCTACCACCCACCGTCCGCCGAAACGGTTCGGCAACGCGGGCGGCCGCGGTTTTCACGCGAGCCGCGCAGCCGCGGGCCCCGGCGGCGTCAGGCCCGCGCGCCCACCATCCGCAGCACGAGGTCGGCGTAGAGGTCGCCGACCTCGTCCGGCGACCTGCGCCCCGCCTCGTCGAACCACCGCGCGACGTCGACGCAGAGGGAGAGCACCGCCAGCGTGGTGCCGCCGACGTCGGGCACGTCGAACTCGCCGTCCCGCACGCCGTCCTCCAGGATCCTGCGCACCACCGCGTCGCTCTGCCGCCGCAATTCGAGGATCTCGGGACGGTGTTCGGGTCCGAGGGCGTCGAGTTCGTACTGGACCACCCGTGCGGTGGTGTGTTGTTCCGCGTGCCAGCGGACGAAGGAGCGCACGACGTCCGCCAGACGCTCCGCCGAGGTGCCACCGCCCGACTCGGCCTTGCGCAGGACGTCCAGGGCGCGGTCGTGGCCGATCCTGCTGATCCGGTGCAGCAGTTCTTCCTTGGTCTTGTAGTGGATGTAGAGGGCGGCGGGGCTCATCCCGGCGCGACCCGCGATGTCCCGCGTGGTGGTGGCGTGGTACCCGCGCTCGGCGAACGCCTCGACGGCCGCGACCAGCAGCCTCCTGGCGGCCTCGGGAGAGACCTCGGCCCAGGCCGTGGTCGCGCCGCGGCGGCCGTCGTCGTCGCCGACCGGTTCGGCCGTACGCATGGTTCGCCCCTTCCGTCCGGTGCTGTGCTGCCGCAGGGCAGGACGAACACCATACCGCGAAGGTGAGCAAGCGCTTAGAAGCGCTCGGGCGAGCCTTCGTTCGAACCGGTAATCGAAGGTGCAACGAAAGGTGCGCAGCTCCTTGACCCCCTCATGACACGAGGCCAAGATGATGTTCCCCCACACGGAGCGCAGCGCCGACCACGGACCGTTCCGACGCCACACCACACCCGGGGCCGGTACTTTCGCGGCGGGGCACCGCCGCCGGCGGCGCGCGCCGGAGGTCCGTCAGGCGCATCTCGCGGAGAGGATCCACCCGTGGCATCAGCAAATCCCAAGACCGCGGCCGGCGACGCCCGGCCGCCCGCCCCACCCGCGTCCACAGAAACCATCGCGGATCCCGGCGCCCTCGGGCTCGCCGGATTCGCGATGACCACCTTCGTCCTGAGCGCCTTCAACGCCGGGCTGCTCAGCGACACGCTGGAGACCGTGGTGCTCCCGCTCGCCCTCTTCTACGGAGGGATCGCCCAACTCCTCGCCGGAATGTGGGAGTTCCGCAGGGCCAATACCTTCGCCGCCACCGCGTTCAGCTCGTACGGCGCGTTCTGGCTCGGGTTCGCCTACTACATCTCCCATGTCGCGCCGAAGCTCCCGGCCGCCCACGCCTACCAGGCGACCGGTCTTTTCCTGCTCGCCTGGGCCATCTTCACGACCTACATGATCATCCCCGCGCTGCGCACCAGCGGGGCGGTGCTCGCCGTGATCGTGCTGCTGGCCATCACGTACATCCTGCTCACCATCGGCGCGTTCGCCCAGTCGACGGGCATCGACAAGGTCGGCGGCTGGGTGGGCTTCGTCACCGCGGTAGTGGCCTGGTACGCGTCGTGTGCGAGCGCCGCGAACAGCACGTGGAAGAGGACCGTACTGCCGGTGTTCCCGCTCGGCTGACCCACGTCGGGGCGGGTGCCCCCGCCCCGACGCACCGTCAGAAGGCGGAGACGCCGGTGAGCGCGCGGCCGATGATGAGCTTCTGGATCTGGCTCGTGCCCTCGTAGAGCGTCATCACCCGCGCGTCCCGCAGCAGCTTGCCGACGGGATACTCGTCGATGTAGCCGTAGCCGCCGAAGACCTGGACGGCGTTGTTCGCCGCGCGCACCGCCGCCTCGGAGGCGAACAGCTTCGCCTTGGACGCGGCCGTGGCGAACTCCTCGCCGCGGTCGACGAGGTCGGCCACCCGCCAGGTCAGCAGCCGCGCCGCGTCGACGTCCACGGCGATGTCGCTGATGAGCTCCTGGACCAGCTGGTAGTGGGCGATCGTGGAGCCGAACTGCTCGCGCTCGCCGGCGTACCCGACGGCCGCGTCGAGCGCGGCCTGCGCGATGCCGACGCTGCCGGCCGCGACCGCCATCCGCCCCTTCGCCAGCGCGGACATGGCGATCGAGAACCCCTTGCCCTCGGGCCCCAGCAGCGCGCTCGACGGCACCCGTACCCCGTCGAAGGCCAGTTCCGCGGTGGCCTGGCCGCGCAGCCCGAGCTTGCCGTGCAGGGTGCGGCGGGTGAGCCCGGGCGTGTCGGTGGGGACGAGGAAGGCCGAGACGCCGCGGTGGCCCGGCGCGTCGTTGGTGCGGGCGAACAGCAGGACCATGTCGGCCCAGGTTCCGTTGGTGATGAACATCTTCGATCCGTCGATGACCCAGTCCCCGCCGTCGCGCACCGCGCGGGTGGCGAGGTTGCCGGCGTCCGAGCCGGTGCCGGGCTCGGTGAGGCCGAAGCAGCCGATGGCCTCGCCCGAGGTGATCCGCGGCAGCCAGGCACGCTTCTGCTCCTCGTCGCCCCAGGCCAGGATCGTCTTGCCGACCAGGCCGAGCGAGACGGAGACGATGCCGCGCACCGACGAGTCGCCGCGCCCCAGCTCCTCCGTGACCAGGCAGTACATCAGGTGGTCGCCGTCCGAGCCGCCGTACTCGGCGGGCACGGTCATGCCCAGCAGGCCGAGCGCGCCGAGCTTGCCGACGAGGGAGCGGTCGACGCTCTCCGCACGATCCCACTCCACGACGTGGGGAGCGATCTCGCGGGCCACGAAATCCCGCGCGAGCGCGCGTACGTCGGACTGCTCCTCGCTCAGCTCCATGTCCATGGCGGACGGCTCCTCGCTCCCGGGTTTAATTAGCACTGCTAGTTTATGGCTGCCGGGCCCTACTATGTGCGCCATGGCCCGCCCGCGCAAGCCCATGCTGAGCAGAGAACGCATCGTCGCGGCGGCGGGCGTGCTCGTGGACGCCGAGGGCCTGGAGGCGGTGTCCACCCGGCGGCTCGCCGCGCAGCTCGGCGTGAGCGGGCCTTCGCTGTACAACCACTTCCGCACCAAGGACGCGATCCTGGAGGCGGTGGCCGACGCGGTGAGCAGCCAGGTCGACCTGTCGATGTTCGACGAGGGCGACGCCAGGGACTGGCGCACCGCGCTGCACGACTGGGCGGTGTCCTACCGCGCGGCGCTCGCCGACCACCCGCGCCTCGTGCCGGTGCTGGCCCGCGGCCCCGGGCGCCGCCCCGCGGGACTCAGGGTGGCCGACGCGGTCTTCGGCGCGATGGTCAGGGCGGGATGGCCGCCCGCGCAGGCGACCAGGATCGGCGCGCTGATGCGGTACTTCATCACGGGCTCGGCGCTGTCCTCGTTCGCCCAGGGCTTCGTCGACGACGCCGCTGCCTACGACCCGCGGGAGTACCCGCACCTCGGACAGGCGCACCTGCTCGCCGAGCACCGGCAGCGCGTGGACGAGGGCGCGTTCGAGACCGGGCTGCGCGCCCTGATCGACGGGCTCGCCCTGGAGTACGAGCGGCAACGCGGCGGGGCGCCGTAGCACGCGCGACGGCACGCCCCTGACAGGACGCGTCAGAACAGCACGAGCGCGCGGCCGCCGCGTCCCGCCGGCATCGCGTCAAGCGCCGCGGGCACGTCGTCGAGGCCGATGCGGTCCGTGACCATGAGGCCGAGGTCGAAGCGGCCCGCCGTGATGTGTCCGCCGATCACCGGCAGGTCCCTGACCGGGTCGCTGTTGCCGTAGACGCAGCCCGCCAGGGTGCGGCCCCAGGTGAAGATCTCCAGCGAGTTGAACGTGACCTGCTGGTCCTTGCCTCCGATGCCGACGACGGTCGTGCGCCCGCCGCGCCGCGTCGAGCCCCAGGCCGTGCGGATGGTGTCGCCTCGGCCCACGCAGTCGATCGCGACGTCCGCGCCCCGCCCGCCGGTCAGCTTCCTGATCTCCTTGGCCGTGGTGTCCGAGGCCACGACGTACGAGGTGGCGCCCGCGGCGCGCGCGAGGTCCTCCTTGTGGGGCGAGACGTCGACCGCGACGACCTCGGCCGCACCCGCGATCCTGGCGGCCTGGAGCACCGCGAGGCCCACCCCACCGATGCCGAGGACCGCGACGCTCTCGCCCGCCCGCACCCGGGCCGCGTTGTGCACGGCGCCGTAGCCGGTGAGCACGGCGCAGCCGAGCAGGGCGGCGTCGGTGAGCGGGACGCCGGGCGGCAGCGGCAGCACGCAGTTCGCCGCGACGACCGTCTCCTGCGCGAACGCCGCCACGTTCAGGCCGGGGTGCAGCGGCGTGCCGTCCGACGCCGTGGCGTACACGGCCGACGCGCCGGCCAGCGCGTTGGCGCACAGCCAGACCTCCCCGTCCGCGCACGCCGGGCAGGCACCGCAGGACGGCGCCCAGTTGAGCACCACCTCGTCGCCCACGGCCGGCTGTCCGACGCCCTCGCCCACCGCGACCACCGTGCCCGCGCCCTCGTGGCCGAGCACGGCCGGCACGGGGACCCGCATGGTCCCGTCGGCCAGCGAGAGGTCGGAGTGGCAGACGCCCGCCGCGGCGAGGCGGACACGCACCTGCCCGGGTCCGGGCGCCGGCAGGTCGATGTCGTCGATCCGCAGCGGTGCTCCCACCGCGGGCAGGACGGCGGCGCGGGTCATGGGGCATGCCTCCTCGTCGGGGGTCCGCGGCCCGTGGCCGCGTATGACTCGTCCGAAGGTACCCGCGGGTACGGCCGGTGCCCAGGGCCGTTGACGGGTCCAATCCTCTGGTGAACCATAGGATTCACGGACAGGTACCGAGCACGATCCGATCCTCACGAGGGAGTGGCGATGAGCGGGAGCGGCGGCACGGCGGGCGCGGGCAGCGCGGGGCAGGCAGCGGGCGGCGGCGAGGCGACGGGCACGGACGCGGTCGAGCGGGCCAGGAAGGCCGCGGGCGGCCTCGCCGGGCTCTCCGGATTCGGCAACGAGCACAGCTCGGAGGCGGTGCCGGGCGCCCTGCCGAGCGGGCGCAACGCGCCGCAGCGCGCGCCGCTCGGCCTGTACGCGGAGCAGCTGAGCGGCACGGCGTTCACCGAGCCGCGCGCCCACAACCACCGCTCCTGGCTCTACCGGATCCGACCGTCGGCCGCGCACCCCGCGTACCGCAGGATCGGCAACGGCACCCTGCGCGGCGCCCCCTTCACCGAGACGGAGCCCGACCCCAACCGGCGGCGCTGGGACCCCCTGCCCGAGCCGGCGCCGGGCACCGACTTCCTGGCGGGCCTCTGGACGCTGGGCGGCAACGGCGACGCGACGCAGCGTGTCGGCATGGCGATTCACCTCTATGCCGCCAACGCGCCCATGCAGGACACGGTGTTCGGCAACGCCGACGGCGAGCTGCTGATCGTCCCCGAGGACGGGGGGCTGCTGCTGCGCACCGAGTTCGGGCTGCTGGCGGCGCGCCCCGGCGAGGTCGCGCTCGTCCCGCGCGGCGTCAGATTCCGCGTCGAGCCGCTCGACACGGCGGTCAGGGGCTACGTGTGCGAGAACTACGGCCGCCCCTTCGAGCTGCCCGAGCTCGGCCCGATCGGCGCCAACGGGCTCGCGAACGCACGGGACTTCACGGCGCCGGTGGCGGCGTACGAGGACGTCGAGCGCCCCGTGCGCGTGGTGCACAAGTTCTGCGGGAACCTGTGGGCCGCCGAGTACGACCACTCGCCGCTCGACGTGGTCGCGTGGCACGGCAACCACGTGCCGTACGTCTACGACCTGCGGCGCTTCAACGTGATCGGCTCGATCAGCTACGACCACCCGGACCCGTCGATCTTCACGGTGCTCACCTCACCGTCCGACACCCCAGGACTCGCGGGCGTCGACTTCGTGGTGTTCGCACCGCGCTGGCTGGTGGGTGAGGACACGTTCAGGCCGCCCTACTTCCACCGCAACGTCATGAGCGAGTACATGGGCCTGGTGCAGGGCGCGTACGACGCGAAGCAGGCGGGCAAGGGCGGTTTCGTGCCGGGCGGCGGCTCGCTGCACAACATGATGTCGGCGCACGGGCCCGACCGCACGACCTACGAGCGTGCCAGCACCGCCGAGTTGAAGCCGCAGAAGGTCGACGACGGCCTGGCGTTCATGTTCGAGACCCGGTGGCCGGTCACGGCCACGGCGCAGGCGGCCGGCGCCTCCCACCTGCAGCCGGACTACGACCGGGTGTGGCAGGGCCTGGAGCGCCACTTCCGGGCATGAGCGGCGGCGCGGGGGCCCCGGCGGGCGACGCCGGGGCCGGCGCGTTCGCGCCCGACTCGCTCATCCTCAACCGCAAGCTCCCGCTCTGGTACCAGGTGTCCCAGTCGCTGCGCGCCTCGATACTCGGCCGCCATCCCGGCGACCCCCTGCGGCTGCCCACCGAGGAGCGCCTCGCCGCGCACTACGGCGTCGGCGTCCTCACGATGCGCCAGGCGCTCGGCGAGCTGGAGGGCGAGGGCCTGATCAGCAGGCACCGGCGGCGCGGCACGTTCATAGAGCCCGGGGCGCGCCGCAGCGCGCCCCGGCGCCTGCTGGGCTCGGTCGACGCGGTCGTCGCGCAGCAGTCGGGCGACGTGACGACGGTACTCGGCCACGGCCCGGCAAAAGTCACCGGCGAATTGGCCGAATACTTTCCCGATCTGGCCGAGATCATGTCGTACACCCGGCTGCGCCGCGACCGGGCCAGTGACGAGCCCGTGAGCTGGGCGGAGAACGCGGTACGCCCGGACGTCGCCGCGCGCCTCGACGCGGCCGACCTGGAGGACGCTCCGATGACCAAGGTGCTGCGCGACGTCGCGGGGGTCGCCATCGGCAGGATCACGGACACCGTTCGCGCCACCCTGGCCGACCCGGTGACCGCGGAACTGCTCGGCGTTCCGCTGCTCAGCCCGATCCTCCACTACACCGGCGTGACGCACGACGAGGCGGGCAGGGTGGTGGACGTCGCCAGGATCCGTTACCGCGGCGACAAGTTCTCGTTCTCGGTCACCGTGGAGGCATGACGGCCGGGAGGCATCCGGGGTCGTTACGAGCTGGTGCACGATCGTGCACCGTCTCGTTAGGCTTCCCGGCGGGATCGCCGACCGATCAGGAGGGGGTACGGGTGGCCGACACGTCAGGCGCGCCCACCGGCGCGACCGCCGGGGCTCCGCAACTCGCCGACCTCATGCCCTGGTCCGTGGCGCCGCTGCGGCTCGGCAGGACGTGGGTCCTGGCGCCCGACGCGGCGTCGCTCGCGGCCCGCTGGGAACGGCTCGTGCGCGCGGAGGGCGCCGAGCGCGACGCGCTGTTCTCCCCGTCCCGCGCACGCACCCAGCACACGCCCGTCGCCGCGCTGCCCGGCGGCGCACCCTCCACGGCGCGCTTCGCCCGGGAGGACGACCGCTGCCCGCCGCCGCTGCGCGTCGCACACGGCCCCTTCGACGAGCAGTGGCTGATCCCCGATCACCGGCTGATAGACGTGGCGCGCCCGGAGTTGTGGCGGGTCGCCGACCAGCACCAGGTGTTCGCCGTCGAGCAGGGGCACGTGCCGGGGGACGACGGCCCGGCGCTGCTGGTGTCGGCAGCGCTGCCGGACGGCCGCTCCCCCGCGAGGCGGCCGGGCCGTATCCGCCCGCTGTACCGCAGGCCGGGCGGCACGGAGCCGAACATCACGCCCGGGCTCACGGCGCTGCTCTCCGCGCGCCACGGGCGCGACGTCGGCGCGTACGAGGTGCTCGCCTGGGCGCTGGCTGCGGCGCGTACCACGCCGCGCGGCTGCGCCGTGCCGCTGCCGGCCGACACCGCGCTGTGGGAACGCGGCGTGGAACTGGGCGCCGAGCTTGCGCGGATACAGACGCGCGGCACGCGCGGCGGCGAGCGGCCCAGGCTGCCCGGCGGGCGGCGCCCCTATGTGCGGGCAGCGCTTCCCGCACGCCCCGGTGGCCTGTCCTACACGCCCGATGACGAGACGCTCCACGTGGGCGGCGCGGGCAGGATCTCGCCCGTCCCCGAGGGCGCGTGGGCGTACAGGGCGGGCGGCGTCCGGGTGCTGGAGCTGTGGTTCGACCGGCGCACGGCACGCGGTGAACCGGGCACGCTGGACGCGATCGTGCCCGCGGCGTGGCCCCAGGCGTTCACGTCGGAGCTGCTCGAACTGATCACGGTCCTCGCGCTGCTCGCGGATCTCGCGCCCCGCCAGGAGGCGCTGCGCGCCGAACTCGGGGCCGACCGGGCGCGCACCACGATCGGCAGGGCCGAGCTGCGGGCGGCGGGCGTGCTGCCGACGCCTGCCGCGGCGCAGCGCCCCGCGTCGGTGCTCGACCACCACGAAGAGGGCCCGGACGGGCAGTTCGCCCTCATCTGAGCCAAGGCGTCCCGAGCCAGGGCCGTACGGCGCCGTGCGGGCCCGTACGCCGCCGGGTGGGTGGGGAGGCGGCGGACAAGGGTGACGCGGCGCGGCTGACGGGCCGTCGGGACGACCGGCCGGGACCGGGCGGTGGGCCCGGGCCGGTCAGCGGCGGTTGCCGAACAGGGAGCGGCGCAGCCGCCTGAGGGGGGCGAACAGCGAGACCATGGCGCCCTTGCGGGTACGCGTCCGCGTCTCGTCGCGCGAGGTGAGCTCGCGCATCAGCAACGTCGCCTCCGCCGACTCGCGCGGAGGCACGGCAGGACCGCCGAGTACCGCGAGGTGCCGGTCGAGACGCGAGCTCGTCGCGCTCGTCCCGCACGTGATCGCAGGGACTCGCGCCCTGCTGTGCGCCGTTATCTGCTTCATCTCACTCCCCACCCGTACGACTGGGCCCGGCCCCGGGCACATTAACCCTATCGCTACACCGTGACACCCGTGTATCCCGTCTCAGGCACCAAGCACACCCGTACGAGTTGGGTCGATGATCGTTCTGTACCGGCTATTTCAGGGCGAGTTGGACAGATCGGCCGCCAACTCGGGGCGGGATGTCCGGTTCATGGGATTACGCGCGAGATCGCGCCCTCAGAGGACCGCGGGGGCACGTTTCCGCCCGCGCGCCCGTCGGCGGCTGCGGCGGGCGGGCGGGCGGGCGGTCCGGAGACGCGCGGGCGTCAGGACGCGGCGGAGGTGAGGACCGGCAGGTAGCCGCCGGACTGGCCGGCCGCCGTCGGGTGGTACGACTCGCTGATGTGCAGGATGTTCACGCTGTGCAGCCATGAGGTGCCCGAGGAGCAGATCTCGTGGCCGGCGAACCTCTGGGTGACGTCGCCGAAGGTGAAGCCGTGGTCGGCGGCGCGCTTGGCCGTCACGGCGTTGAGGTGGTCGGCCGCGTCGTTGATGGCGGAGCGCTCGGTCTCGCTGAGGCCGACGATGCAGGAGCCGTTCAGCTCGTAGAAGCGCGGATAGCCGAGGACGACGACATGGGCGCCGGGCGCCTTGGCGCGGATGGCGTCGTAGAGGCTGTCGAGAGAGCCTGGAAGCGTCTTGTCGATATAGCTGTTGGCAGTGGCGAGGTCGCTGAGGCAGGTCGACTCGGACTTGAGCACGCACGCCGTCATGACGTCGGAGAATCCCGCGTCGTTGCCGCCGATGGTGATCGAGACGAGATCGGTCGCAGAGGACAGCGACGAGAGCTGGCTCGCCTTGACGTCACCCGTACGAGCACCGGAGCAGGCGGCGAAGGTGAACGTGGCGGGCGCGTGCGCGGCCGCCCAGAGGGCGGGGTAGGCGCGCGGGGTGCGCTTGCAGTCGCCGCTCGCACTGTCGTAGTCGCCGGAGCCGAGGCCGGAGGAGTACGAGTCGCCGAGCGCCACGTAGTCGACGCCGGCGGCGGCGTGCGCGGCGGCCGCCCCGGTGAGGGCCAGGGTCACTCCGAGTGCGAGCGAGGTGGCGAGGGCCGCGAGTCTGGAACGCGTACGCCGTGTGGTGGGACGTTGCATGAGACCTCCCGTAGCAGTTTTCTGCTGCCGCTCAGCGGTGTGCCGCCGTCAACGTTGGTACCAGCAGAGCCGCTTCACCGGTAGTGGACATGACAGGATTGTTACCGACGGGTACCGAAGACGTCGGCGCCGCGGATACCCGTACCGTAGATAGCGGACGCCCCTCCACTGCGCAGAAACGCTGGTGACTTCGATGCGCGTGGGGCGGAAGAAAACCTCTGGGACGAAATGGATGATCGAAGTCGACCGCCTCTTTGCGTAATCGACCGTCGAAGAACGGCCAATGTACGGAAAAGGCCAGCCACTCTCCGGGTCTTGCCATACAGTCCCTTTCGTCAATACCGTCGTACATCCACCCGCATCGGTTCTTGATGTACACCGGCCCAAGGGGAGGGCTCAGAAGCCGGAAAAGGACCGGAGCGGGGCGCGGTAGGGGGGTGCCGTGCTCGGTTGTCCTCGGGCAGTCCTGTCCGCGGGCAGGGCCGAGTCATGGGCCGCGCGCGGGAGGTAACACCAGCTCAGCACGGTGCACGGAGCTCGCTTCCGCATGCCCTGGCTGAGAACCCCCCTTTCGAACCGGTAACTCAGCCGGACCGCCCGGGGGTGGGCGGTCCGCCGGACGAGAGGGAAATGACTCGTGAGCTCCATTCTGCGCCCGGCCGCCTCGGGCCTCGATCGGTTAACTTCTCCCCGCCGCGAGGCACGGGAGTATCTGCCGATCTCGTCCCATCTCGCCATAGCCCCGCCCGTCAGCGTGGTCATCCCGGCCATGAACGAGGCGGAGAACCTTCCGTACGTGTTCAAGACGCTGCCCGACTGGATTCACGAAGTCGTGCTCGTGGACGGCAATTCCACTGACGGCACGGTCGACGTGGCGAGACGCCTGCGGCCGGACGTCAAGGTCGTTCAGCAGCGCGGCAGAGGCAAGGGGGACGCCCTGATCAGCGGCTTCGCCGCGTGTACCGGGGACATCATCGTGATGGTGGACGCGGACGGCTCGGCCGACGGCCAGGAGATCGTCAGCTATGTCTCGGCGCTCGTCTCCGGCGCGGACTTCGCCAAGGGCTCGCGCTTCGCCAACGGCGGCGGCACCGACGACATGACGTTCGTCCGCAAGCTCGGCAACCGCGTCCTGTGCGCCACGGTGAACGCCAAGTTCGGGGCGAGGTACACCGACCTCTGCTACGGGTACAACGCGTTCTGGCGCCACTGCCTGGACGCCATCACGCTGGACTGCACGGGCTTCGAGGTCGAGACCCTGATGAACATACGGGTCGTCAAGGCAGGCCTCAGGGTGCAGGAGATACCGAGCCACGAGTACGACCGCATCCACGGGGTCAGCAACCTGAGCGCGGTCAGGGACGGGTTGAGGGTGCTCAAGGTGATACTCAAGGAGAAGGGCGTACCGCGCTCAGGGCGCCGCTGGACGGGCCGCCCCGGCGCGTTCGGCAGGGTGGCGCTCGGCGAGGCCTCCCCCGGCGAAGCACGGCTCGGCGAGGCTCCCGTCGGGGAGGCCCGGTGAGCCGACGCTCCTGCTCGGTGGTGATCTGCGTCTACACCGAGGAGCGGTGGGCCGACATCCTCGCGGCGGTCGACTCGGTACGCGCACAGGACCCGGCACCGCTGGAGACCGTGCTCGTGGTCGACCACAACGAGGCGCTGCGGGCGCGGCTGACCGCCGCGTTCGCGGCGGCCGGCGGGGTGCGGGTGCTCGCGAACGCGGGCCCCCGCGGCCTGTCCGCCGGGCGCAACACCGGTGTGGCGGCGGCACGCGGCGAGGTCATCGCCTTCCTCGATGACGACGCCGTGGCCCAGCCCGGCTGGCTGCGCCACTTCGACGAGGCGTTCGACGACCCCCGGGTGCTCGCGGTCGGCGGCCGTACCCTGCCGGCCTGGGCGTCGGGGCGGCGCCCGGCCTGGTTCCCCGAGGAGTTCGACTGGGTCGTCGGCTGCACCTACCGCGGGCTGCCGGCGGGCCGGGTGCGGGTGCGCAACGTGCTCGGCGGCAACGCGTCGTTCCGGCGCTCGGCGTTCGACGCGGCCGGCGGGTTCGCGACGGGCATCGGGCGCGACGGGGACCGGCGGCCCCTCGGGTGCGAGGAGACCGAGCTGTGCATCCGCCTCGCGCGCGCGGTGCCGGGCGCGGTGGTGCTCATCGACGACAGGGCCGTCATCCACCACAAGGTGCCTCCCGCGAGGGAGCGGTTCGGCTACTTCCGCACGCGCGCGTACGCGGAAGGGCTGTCCAAGGCGCTCGTCGCACGGAGCGTCGGGGCGGGCAAGGGCCTGGAGTCGGAGCGCCGCTACGCGACGCGCGTCCTGCCGGCCGGGATCGTACGGGGCCTGCGCGACGCGACGCTCCTGCGGCCCGGCGGCGCCGCCAGGGCGGCGGCGATCGTCGTGGGCGTGCTGACGACGGCGGGCGGCTACGCGGTGGGCCGGGCACGCACGCGCGGCGGCGCCGTCGCGTTCTCGTCGGGCCCGATCGCGCCCTTGGCGCCCGCGCCCGACGGGGCGGAGGCGGCATGAGGACCACGACGGCGGGCACGGGCCCCGTCCCGATCCTGATGTACCACGCGATCGCGCGGACGCCGTCACCCGCGACCCGCGCGCTGTCGGTCGCGCCTGAGGCGTTCGCCGCGCAGATGGCGCTGCTCAGGGAGCGCGGCCGCACGCCGCTGACGACGGCGGCGCTCGGCGAGGCGTGGCGCCGCGGCGGCGCGCTGCCGCCGCGCCCCGTGCTGATCACCTTCGACGACGGGTACGAGGGCGTGCACCGGCACGCCCTGCCGGTCCTCGCCGCGCACGGCTTCACCGCGACGGTGTTCGTGTCGACGGGATGGCTGCGCGACGGGCGGGGGGCGGGCAGCGGCGCGCCCGGCACCATGCTCGACTGGGACCAGGTGCGCGAACTGGCCTCGGCGGGCCTGGAGATCGGCGGCCACAGCCACACGCACCCGCAACTCGACCAGCTCGGCGAGCGGCGGCTGCGCACGGAGATCGAGCGGTGCCGCACGATCACGGCGGAGGAGACGGGCACGCCGCCCGTGTCGTTCGCGTACCCCTTCGGCTACTCGGACCGCCGGGTGCGGCGAGCGGTGCGGGAGGCGGGTTTCGCCCAGTCACTCGCGGTGCGCAACGCGCAGGCCGTCCGCGAGCAGGGCCCTTACGCCCTGGCCCGGCTGACGGTACGCCGCAGGACGGGCATCGAGGAGTTCGGCCGGCTGATCGACGGGGTGGGCGTCGCCCGGGCGTTCGCCGTGGACCGCGCGCTGACGAAGGGATACGCGGCGGTGCGCAGAGCGCGAGCGGCGACACGCACGCTCACCGCGGCGGGCGCGGCCCGCCACTGACGCGCGCCCGGCGCGCACCGGGCGGGCAACCGGCCGAAACGGCCCCGGGGCCCGCCCGACGTCGGGCGCCGACGGCTCCGGGCCCGGGGCCCGGAACCCGGGTCCTGCCGGCCTCACGGCGCCGGAGGCGGGACCGTCCGGAGGAGTACTGCCCGGAGCGCATCGGCTGCCCGCGCCTGGGCGCGAGTCGGCTCCCGCCGCCCGGCCGGGCCCGCGCGGGGGCCGGCCGCCGCGGCGCCCACACGGCACAGACGCCCGCCGGTCCCGGACAGCCGCAGGGCCCGAAACCCGGAGACCGGTGGCCCGCTGGTCGCCCCGTCATGCGCTGGCGACCGGATCATCCCGGCACCCGCAGAGGTCAGGAGGAGGCCACGCCGAGCAGCCTGCCCGGCCGACGCAGCGGGCAGAAGCCAGGGCGCCCGGGCACGTCGGCTGCCCGCGGGGCCGCGAGTCGGTCACCGCCGCCGGACGGGCAGCCGGCCACTGGGGCCGGGTCGCCCGCGCGGCCCCGGCAGCGCGCGGCCCCGGGCTGCCAGGGTCCGGGACAGTCAGGCGGTCCGGGACCCGACCCGATTGCCAGGAGCCCGTTGGCGTGCCCGGTCGGGCGCGACCCAGGGCGTAGCGCCCCCGCCCCGGGGGCGCTACGCGTATGCCGCGCGCAGGGCCGCGTCGAGCGCGTCCCGTGCCTCGCTCGGGGTCAGGCCGAGGCGCCGTGCCCGGAGGGCGAAGGCGCGGGCCGCCTCCGCCACCTCGCGCGCCGCCGCGTCCCCCGCCGCCGCGACGAACGTGCCGTTGCGGCCGCGCGTCTCGATCACGCCGTCCGTCTCCAGCGCCCGGTAGGCCTTCGCCACCGTGTTGGCCGCGAGGCCGAGGTCGGCGGCGAGGCCGCGCACGGTGGGCAGCTTGTAGCCCACGGGCAGCTCGCCCTCGCGCACCCGCTCCGCGACCTGGGTCCTCAGCTGTTCGTAGGGGGCGTCCGCGCCCTCGGGGTCGATCACGATCCGCAACGTCACACCGCCGATTGTCCTCCTCTTCCCACCCCCGGGAAAAATGGCGCGCGCCGGGGCCGCCGCGCCGCGTACGGTCTTCGGCCATGGCCCTGATCGTCCGTGACTTCCGCCCCGACGACCCGGGGGACGCCGCGGCCGTCGTCCGGGTCAGGCTCGCGGCCCTGCCGCACCTGGTGCTCACCGAGGAGTACGTCAGGTACCGGGCCGCGACGGCCCACCCGGGCGAGCGCTTCCGCCTCCTCGTCGCCGAGGAGGACAGCCGGGTCATCGGTGTCTGCGGGACCCTGCTGCACTACGACAGCCCCGTGCCCGGCCAGGGTTCGGCCAACCCCCAGGTGCACCCGGACCACCGCGGCCGGGGCGCGGGCGCGCTGCTGCTGCGCGCGGCGGAGGACCACCTCGCCGCCGCCGGGGCGAGCGCGGTCTTCTCCTGGGTGCTGGACGAGCCCGCGCACCGCGCGTTCGCCGCACACCACGGCTACCGCCCGGGCAGGGCAGCCCACTTGCAGCACCTCGACCTGACGGCCGCGCGGCTGCCCGAGCCCGGCGTGCTGCCCGCCGGGGTGCGGCTGCGCACGTTCGCCGGGTACGCCGGCGACCCGCGCCCGCTCTTCGCGGCGGACGCGGAGGTTACGGCCGACGAACCGGGCGACGTGGCGGCCGAGTTGGCGGACTTCGACGACTGGCTGCGCCACACCTGGCACGACCCGCGCCTCGACCGGGACCTGACGTCCGTGGTCGAGGTCGACGGGCAGGTCGCCGCGTTCTCCCTCGCGCACACCGACGGAGGCAGCCGCTACTGGTCCGGCATGACGGGCACCCGGCGGGCGTACCGCGGCCGCGGCCTCGCCCGGCTGGCGAAGACGGACTCGCTGCGCAGGGCGCGCGCCGCGGGCTTCACCGACGCGCACACCGGCAACGACGCGGAGAACGCCCCGATGCTGGCGGTCAACCGCCGCCTCGGCTACCGCGTCTCGGCCACGGAGCTGCGCCACGTCAAGGCGCTCGCCTGACGCTCTCCCCGTACATCACCCCCGCCCCGGCAGCCGGCTGACCGGCAGCGCGACCGCCCGCGAGGGGCCGTCCGGCGCGTAGGCGATCGTGTCGCCGTCCTCGTGCCAGTGCAGCACGAACCGCTCACCCGCCCGGTAGGCCGCGAGGCCGGCGGCGCAGTACGCCACCATGTCGCCGGGCAGATCGGCGAGCGGATGCCAGGACAGGCCCGCGCACTTGTCCGGCTCCCTGTTGCTCGGCTCGGTGTCGGGCGCGATCCCCGCGCCGTACTCCGCCTCGAAGAACCAGCCGGTGCGCGGGGCGCCGCCGGGGCCGCGGTGCTGCATGACGAGCGCGGCCCTGACGTCCTCCGGGGCGAGGCGCACCCCGATCTCCTCCCAGGTCTCGCGCAACACGGCGGCGCGCACGTCCTCGCCGTCCTCCACGTGGCCGGACGGCGCGTGCAGCAGCCCGTCCGCGTACCCGGTGCCCGAGCGGCGCGCGAGCAGGACCTCGCCGCCCCTGCGCAGACGAAGCATGGCGGACCATGCTGATCAACCGGTTCGGTACCGTCCGTCCGTTCTTGAGGCTGCTGGTCAGCGTGGTGGACTTCGACGCCACCCCGGTGGGTGAGGCCGTGCTGAGCGCGCTGTTGTCGCTGCCGGGGCTGATGGGCGGCAAGAAGGTCGGACCGGCTGAGATCGACACCGGTCTGCTCACCGGCTCCTGGCGGCGTCTGGTCCTGGCCGCGCCCCATCTGGAGCCGGGAACGGTGTTCTGGAGGGCGTACACGTTCTGCGTGCTGGAGCACCTGCACCGGATGCTGCGCAGCAAGCAGGTCTTCGCCCGCAGCTCCTCCAAGTGGGGCGACCCGCGGGCGAAGCTGCCGGCCGGCGAGGCATGGAAGCAGGCAAGGCCGACTGTGCTGGCCTCGCTCAACCTGCCCGGTGAGGCGGGCGGGCACCTGGTGGCGCGGGCCGCGCTACTGGAGGGCACCTACCGGGAGGTCGCCGCCCGGGTCCCGGACAACGCACAGATCGTCTTCGACGGCGACGGCCGTCTGCACTTCGCCGCCCTGGAGCCGGAGCCCGAACCGGCGTCCCTGCTGGAGCTGCGGGCCGCGGTGAACGCGATGCTGCCGCGGGTGGACCTGCCTGAGGTGCTGCTGGAGGTGTTCTCCTGGACCGGCGCCGACCAGGCGTTCACCTCGGTCACCGGCAGTGAGGCGAGGCTGAAGGACCTGCCTGTGACGATCGCGGCGCTGCTGGTCGCCCATGGCTGCAACGTCGGCTACACCCCGGTGACGGGCGGCGCGGATGCGCTGAAGTACGGCAGGTTGTCCCACGTGGACCAGACGTATCTGCGGCCGGCGACCTACCGGGCCGCGAACTCGACCCTCATTGAGCATCAGGCGTCCATCGATCTCGCGCAGGCGTGGGGCGGGGGCCTGGTCGCCTCGGTGAACGGGATGCGGTTCGTCGTGCCCGTCCCCAGCGTGTACGCGCGGCCGAACCAAGGCCGCCACGCGCTCGCCCGGAAGATCTTCCACGGCCGGGCAGGACAGCTCTACCAGCGCTACCGGGACGCCATGGAGGACCAGATCGGCGCGCTGGGCCTCGTCCTCAACGCACTCGTACTGTTCAGCACCCGCGGCTCTCCCCACGTGGACGAGTTGTGATGGGGCAGCGGCGGGGCCGGCGCCGGACGGTGCATCCCTGTGGGGCCGGACGCGCGGGCCAGGCTGGACGGAAGGGGTCAGTGTCAGCGCGGTACGCCGAGGCCGTCGAGGACGATGCCCACGGCCCGGTCGAGTGCCTCGCCTTCGCTGAGGTCCGTGGCGTATGCGAGGGCGCGCAGGAGGAGGGAGACGTCGTCGCCGGTGACGTCGGGGCGCGCGGAGCCGGCGGCCTGGGCGCGGTGGAGTGCGCCTTCGAGGGCCGCGCGGAAGGCGTCGGCGGCCTCGGTGACCGGCCGGGACAGGCCCCTGCCGTCGTCGTCGTGCGGGGGCAACAGGTCCAGCAGGGTCACCTTCACCGGCCCGGCCGCCGCGAGGGACTTCATCAGGGAGGCGAAGGCTTTTCCGGGGTCCTGGCTTTCGGCGAGCGCCAGCGCCTGGGCGGTCAGTTTCTCCAGGTAGCGGCACGCGGTGGCCTCGATGAGGTCCTGCTTGGTGGCGAAATTCCGGAAGACGGTGGCGATGCTGACCCCGGCCCGCCGCGCGACCTCCTCGGTGGAGGCGGCCGCCCCCTTCTCGGCGAAGACATGCTCGGCGGCCAGCATGACCTTCTCCCTGTTGGCGGCTCCGTCGCGGCGCATATCCGACCCCTTTTGCAAACGTAGTGGACACTACGTATTATGCGTAGTGGAGGCTTCGCTTAAGGGTAGGGGGTTTCGCCCCGCTGTGCCAAACGGCGGGACGCCCCATGTCCGGCGATCGCCCTGAACAGAGCAGGCCGATGAGCGCACGGCCCTCCCCACGGGCCGGCAGAAAAACACAAGGAGAACCGACCATGTCCGTAACGGACGAGAACACCACTGTCGTGATCGTGGGCTCGGGTGTCGCCGGGCTCGCCCTCGGTAACTTCCTCCTGCGCAGCGGGATCGACTGCGTGGTACTGGAGCGGCACAGCCGCGAATACGTCGAGCAGCGCCAGCGCGCGGGGGTCATCGACCCCAGGGCCGTGCGCATGTTCCGCGAGTGGGGCCTGGAGGACCGGGTCCTCGACGGCGCCCCCTTCGCGCCGGTGCTGAACTTCCGCGTCGACGGCGAGACGCGGCCCTTCCGGTACGTGACCGACGACCACGTCGACGGACGCTTCTGTCCCCAGCAGATCCTCGTGCGCAACCTCATCGACGTCTTCGTCAGCGACGGCGGCGACCTCCGCTTCGAAGCCGAGGACGTCGAACTGGAGGACCTCACCGGCCCCCGGCCCCAGGTGCGCTACCGCGACAGCACGGGCGTGACGCGGACCATCACCTGCGACTTCATCGCCGGCTGCGACGGAGACCACGGCGTCAGCCGGGCGAGCATCCCCGACAACGTACTCACCCGCCAGTCCCACGAGTACGGGTACGCCTGGCTGACCGTACTGGCCGACGCCCCCGCCAACCACCAGTCCATGATGGCGATCCACGACCGGGGATTCGCCGGCCAGTTCGCCCGCGGACCCCAGGCCAGCCGCTTCTACCTCCAGTGCGCGCTGGACACTGCCGTCGAGGAGTGGACGGACGACCGGATCTGGGAAGAGATCGGGGCACGCTTCGGCGAACCGGTCACCGCGAAGGGACCCATCACCAGCAAGACACTGGTGCCGCTGCGCAGCGTGGTCTACGACCCGATGAGCTACGGCCGCCTGCACCTGCTCGGGGACGCCGCGCACATCGTGCCTCCCATGAGCGCCAAGGGCATGAACTTGGCGCTGCACGACGCCGACGTGTTCGCCACGGCCGTCCTGAAGCAGGTCAAGGAGCAGGACGCGGGCCCGCTGGAGGCGTACTCCGCCACCTGCCTGAAGCACGTGTGGAACTACCAGGCGTACGCCGCATGGTTCACCGACCTCATGCACGACGCGGGAGACGTCTCCTACCACGGCGAGTTCCGGCGCAGCCTGGCACGCGCCGAGTTCGAACGCCTCTACGACTCCGAAACCGCCAACCGGCTCTTCGGCGAGTTCCTCACCGGCCTGAACTGAGCCCCCACCTCCTGGCCGAGTAAACAGAGTTTGCAGGCCTGAGCAGCCGGGCTGGTCATGAACACCATGCCCTGACAGTTCGGTGGCGCAGCTTCATCCTCTGCTGCCTCCCGGAGCGAGCAGGCTGGTCAGTTCCGCGATTTCCTCTGCAGAGGGCTTGAAGTATCAGCGCACGTTCTCCGGCTTTTTGTGCCACGGCTTCGCCATCAGCATCAGCAGCGATGCCCCCTGCTCCCCCAGATGCGTCAGAGCGGAATGGCGGTACTCGTGCAAGTCCCAGCCTGTACCGGGCCCCGCACAGCCGTGTGCTCATCCAGCAGTTCCAGGGCCTCGCCGATCTCGTCGTCCGCGACCGACCCCAGCGGGCGAGCCTCCCCGATCTGCTCGGCTGTCTTGCCGACGCCGACTCCGTAGCTGCGGACGGTGTTCGGGTTAGGGAGCGGGCCGAGGAAGGCGTCAGCCGTCGCCCGGACGGTAAACGTCTTCCCAATCTCCCGCAGGCAATAGGGCGTTATCCGTGGAGCGACTTCAGACCGGCCCCACAGCCGATGCTCCGTCAGCCGCCCGCCAGGGCCGACGAACGCTTAGCGCACGATCTGACACAGATGTTCCTCAGACCCCGAGTACCGCGTAGCGGTCGTCGTCGATCTGCTTGCCCCACAGGGCGCTGTCGGCGGAGAGCGGGACGTGCTGGACCCGTTCGACCAGCGGGGCGAGTGCCGCGACGACCCGTTCGTGCGGCAGGCCCGCGCCCTGCCAGACGCCCTCCACGAGCACCAGCCGGCCGCCGGGCCGCAGCAGCGAGGCCCAGTGGCGCAGGACCGCGTCCGGGTCGGGCAGCGCCCACAGCACGTGCCGTACCAGCACCACGTCGAAACGGCGGCCGCCGACCGGTGGCGCCGCGGCGTCTCCCAGCAGGACCTCGGCGCCCGTGCCGGCCAGCTTGGTGCGCGCCCGCTCGGTCATGCGCGGCGACAGGTCCACGGCCGTGACGTGGTGGCCGCTCTCGGCGGCGAGCAGCGCGAGGGAGCCCGTGCCGCAGCCGAGGTCGAGGACGGCGGACGGCCGGGCGGGCAGCCAGGCGGCGAGGCGGGCGGCCCAGGCCGCGCGTACCCCGGGCCGCGTCAGGCCGTGGTCCGGTTCGTCGTCGAAGGTGGCGGCCGCTGCGTCCCAGTCCGTGGTGGTCATGGTGCGATGGTGCCGCACGCCACTGACAACGGGCCCAGGTCCTGAGTACGTCAGGACCCGTGAGGGGCGACAGGCTTGCGGTAGTGCACTCGGTCGTAGCGGCCCTCCGTCGTGCGGCCCGTGCGGACGTAGCCGACCCGCTCGTACAGCGCCTGGTTCTCCGTCATCAGCGCGTGCGTGTACAGGCGCACCTCGGGCAGCCCGAGCGCGGCGGCCCGCCGCTCGGTGAACTCCAGCAGGGCGCGCCCCGCGCCCGTGCCGCGCGCGTCGGGGTGGACGGCCACCGACACGAGCAGGAGGTGGTCCTCGTGCGGCTCGATGACGAGGACGCCGGTGACGGGCCGGCCGGTGACGAATACACGCCCCGCGGCGATGTCCGCCGCGTGGTCGGCCGCCATCGGCGCCGGGGCCAGGCCGATGCGGGCGACGTAGGGGCGGTACGCCGCGTCGGTGACGGCCGCCACGCGCGGGGCTTCGGCGGTGACGGCGGCGCGCACCGGGTGGTCGTGGTCGTCCATGCGGGCACCGTACGCCCGCGTCTCACGCCGCGAGCGTGCCCGGCCGGATCGCCGACGGGCCGAAGCGCGCGCGTGCGCGGTCGGCCGTCTCCTCCAGGCGGCGGGCGCGTTCGTCCGCGGGGTCGAGGGTGA
This sequence comes from Streptomyces sp. NRRL F-5126, assembly GCF_000721265.1. GTDB lineage: Bacteria > Actinomycetota > Actinomycetes > Streptomycetales > Streptomycetaceae > Streptomyces. The sequence continues at coordinate 357,752 of NZ_JOFZ01000010.1, forward strand.
GCTGGCGGGTGGCCCTTGCCTCGGGGACCAGTCCGTCCGCGCGCAGGGAGAACGCCCGGACCCTGGCCCGTTGCAGGCCGAGCGCGTCGTGCATGCGGTACGCGGTGGCGGTGAGGGCCGGCGTGTGTGCGGTCGCCTCGGGGAGGGTGCGGGTGCGCGGGGTGGTGGAGCCGTCCGCGTAGCGCACCACGAGCGTCAGCGAGCGGCACACCTGGTGGGAGTCGCGGAGCCTGCCGCCCAGTTCGCCGGCCGCGGACAGCAGCGCGCGGCGCTGGGCGCCGCGGTCCACCTCGTCGTGGCCGAAGGCGCGCTCGGCGGCGAGCGTGCGGGCGCCCGCGCCGGGGACGACGCGCGTGCGGTCGATGCCGTGCGCCTTCTCGTGCACCTCCCGTCCCACCCGTACGCCGAGGAGACGCTGGAGCGTCGCCAGCGGCACGCCCGCGGCCTTCCCGACGGTGCCGAGCCCGTAGGTACGCAGGGTCCTGGCGGTGGCGGCGCCGACGCCCGGCAGCGCGGTGACCGGCTTCGGCGCGAGGAACGCGGCCAGTTCGCGCGGGTCGTCCGCCACGACGAGCGTCGTGCCGTACGCCGCCTGCCTGGCCGCCATCCGCGCGGTCAGCGGGGTGGCGGCCACGCCGATGGCGCAGTCGGCGCCGGCGTGCGCGAGCGCGCGCACCCGCAGCACCGAGGCGATCCCCGCCGCGTCCTGGCCGAAGTAGCGCCGCGCGCCCGCGACGTCGATGAGGGCGGTGTCAGGGGGCAGCGCCTGGGCCACCGGGCTGATGTCCTCGGCCACCCCGAGCAGGTCGGGCAGTGCCGCGCCGTCGCGCAGCCGTACGCAGATGATCATCTTCCCGCGCTCCCCGGGCTCGAATGCCACAACTTCCTTCCCGTGGCCGGGCCTTCGCCGGCGGGGCGCAGGTCGGACCAGGGGTTCATCTCGTAGCCGGTCGGCAGCTGGATCCTGCGGCCGCCGTCAGGCGCGGGCCCGCCAGGCGTGCCATCGCCCGCCGCGCCGCCGCCAGGCGCGGGCGCCGCGAGCGCCGCCGCGACCGCGTCGAGCCCCTCCTGCTCCCGCAGTCCCACCAGCTCCGCGAGGTTCCACGCCCTCGCGCCCACCACGCTCAGGCTGCGCGGCCCGCGCCGCTGCACGACCCCGCGCACCAGCAGCAGCCAGGAGTGGAAGACGGGGTACGCGCACGCGTCGTGCGAGTCGTCGAAGAACGCCAGGTCCACCAGGCCCGTGCCGTCGTCGAGCGTGGTGAAGATGACCCGCCTGCCGGACCGGATCGGCGGCGTCTGGGTGGCCACCTTGGCGCCCGCGACCAGTACCGTCCTGCCGTGCGGCGCGTCCCGCAGCCGTTTCGCCGAGTGGACGCCGAGCTCGGCGAGGAAGGCGTGGTGGTCGTCCATCAGGTTCCTGGACGTGTCCATCGACAGCACGCCGAGCTCGGCGCTCAGCCGCTCCGTCTCGTCCAGGTCGGGCAGCCCGGCCGCCGCGGTGCCCCGCCCCTCCCCCAGCGGCAGCTGCGCCCCGCCGGCTGCCTTGCCACGCTGCGCGCCGTGCAGTTCGGACAGGTGCAGCAGCAGGTCGCGCCGGTTGGCGCCGAACGCGTCGAGCGCGCCGACCTGCGCGAGCCGCTGCGCCACCGGCCTGCCCGGGCGGGCGCGCTGCCAGAAGTCGAGCAGCGAGGCGTACGGCTGCCCCGCCTCGATACGCGCGCTCTCGGTCTCGCTGATGCCGTGCACGTCGGACAGGGCGAGCCGGAGTCCGTACCGGCCCGCCACCGGACCGCCATCAGACACCAGTTCGATTCGGTGGGCGACCGCCGACCGGTTCACGTCGAGCGGCAGCACCGGCACCCCGCGCCGCCGCGCGTCCGCGAGCAGCAGCCGCTTGGGGTACATCCCCGGGTCGTGGGTGAGCAGTCCCGCGTAGAAGGCCGCCGGGTGGTGGGCCTTCAGCCACGCGGACTGGTACGTCGGCACGGCGAACGCGACCGCGTGCGCCTTGCAGAAGCCGTACGAGCCGAACGCCTCGACGATCTCCCAGGCACGCGTCACGGTCTCGGGCGTGTAGCCCTTCTCCCCGGCCGCCCGCTCGAACCAGGCGCGGATCCTGCCCTGCGACCCGGGGTCCGACAGGCCGCGCCGTATCCGGTCGGCCTCTTCAAGGCCGCACCCGGTCATGGTGTCCAGCATCCTGATGATCTGCTCGTGGAAGACGACCACCCCGTAGGTCTCGCGCAGCGCGTCCTCCAGGTCCTCGTGCGGGTAGCGGGCGGGCGCCTTGCCGTGCCTCGCCTCGATGAAGGGCCGCACCATGTCGGCGGCGACGGGTCCAGGACGGAACAGTGAGATGTCCACGACCAGGTCGTGGAAGGTGGCGGGCTGGAGCCTGCCGACCAGGTCGCGCTGGCCGGGCGACTCGATCTGGAAGCAGCCGAGCGTCTCGGCCGAGCGGATCAGCCGGTACGTCTCCCGGTCGCCCTCCGGCACCTGCGCCGGGTCGTCGAGGTCCACCGCCTCGCCGGTGGCCCGGCCGATCTCGGCGACGGCGTGCGCCATCGCCGACTGCATCCGCACGCCCAGCACGTCCAGCTTGAGCAGCCCCAGGTCCTCGACGTCCTCCTTGTCGAACTGGGACATCGGGAAGCTCTCCCCGCTGGTCGGCACCACCGGGGTGCGGCGCAGCAGCGAGGCGTCGGAGAGCAGCACGCCGCAGGGGTGCATGGCGACGCCGCGGGGCAGCGCGTCCAGCGACTCCACCAGCTCCCAGAACCTGCCGTAACGTTCCTTCTCCTCCGCCAGGTCCTTCAGCTCGGGCAGCTCCGCCAGCGCGGCGCGGGCGTCGCGAGCCCTGATGTGCGGGAACGCCTTGGCGATCCGGTCGATCTCGGCCGGGTGCATGGACAGCGCGGCGCCGACGTCCCGCACGGCGTGGCGCACCCGGTACGTCTCCGGCATCGCGACGGCCGCGACCCGCTCGGGCCCGAACCGGGCGAGGATCGCGCGGTAGACCTCGAGGCGGCGCGCCGACTCCACGTCGATGTCGATGTCGGGCAGGCCGGGGCGGCGGCTGGAGAGGAACCGCTCCATCAGCAGGCCGTGCGCGACGGGGTCGGCGGGCGCGATCCCCAGCAGGTGGTTGACCAGGGATCCCGCGCCGGAGCCGCGGGCGGCGACCCGGATGCCCATGTTCCTGATGTCGTCGCTCACCCCGGCGACGGTGAGGAAGTACGAGGCGAAGCCGAACGCGTCGATCGTGCGCAGCTCCTCGTCCATACGCCGCCAGTACTCCCGGCGGTCGGGGCGCAGGTCGTAGCCGCGCGCGACCATCCCGGCGGCGGCGCGCGAGCGCAGCACCCGGGAGGCCGTGCGGCGGCCGGCGCCGACCAGGCGCGACTCGGGGAAGTGCACGTTGTCCTCGCCGAACCCCTTCGACGGCTCGATCAGGCCGATGTCGTCCGCCGGGTCGACCAGGCAGGCGGCCGCGGTCCGCTCGGTCAGGGCGAGCAGGCGGTGCGCGGCGTCCCGCCCGAGGCCCGCGGCCTCGGCGACCAGGCCGGCGGTACGCGCCATCCCGGCCGCGTCCTTCAGCCACCGCTCCCCCGTGTCGAGGCCTCTGCGGGGGTCGACGGGGACGAGGCGGCGTGCCGCGTCGAGCACGTCGGCCACCGGGCCCTGCCCGGGGTCGGCGTACCGCACGGCGTTGCCGAGCACCGCGCGTACGCCCTGCTCGGCGGCGAAGCCGAGGGTGCGGGCGGCATGGCGCAGCGAGCCGGGCCCCGCGCCGGGGCGGCCGTGGTGCACGACCTCGAGGCGCAGCGCGTCGCCGTACGCCTCGCGCCAGGGCGCGAGCAGCCGGGCGGCGCGGTCGGGCCGGCCGGCGGCGAGGGCGCGGCCGACCTCGGAGTCGGGGCCGAGGAGGACGGTGAGGGCGTCGCCATGGTTGTCGCGCCAGGTCAGCAGCGGTCCCGACGGTCCCGTGCCGTGCGCGGTGGACACGAGCCTGCACAGGTCGGCCCACCCGCCGGCGCCACCGCGCGCGAGGAAGACGGCGCGCGCGGCCGACTCGTCGACGAAGGCGCCGCCCCGTACGGGAGTGGCGCGGCGGCGCGCCACGGCCCTGCCCGGACCCGCGTCGGGGAGTGCGCCCGCCACGGCGAGGTCCACGCCGAACACCGGCCGCACCCCTGAGGCCTCGCACGCCTTGGCGAACCTGACGGCACCCGCGAGGGTGTCGCGGTCCGTGAGGGCGAGGGCGTCCATGCCGCGCTCGCCGGCGCGCTCGGCCAGCAGCTCCGGGTGGGAGGCGCCGTAGCGCAGGGAGTACCCGGAGGCGGTGTGCAGATGCGTGAACGACTCCACCTCCACCTCCCGCGCTGTCCGAAACTCGCCCCCACGGTCCCCACCATAACCAGTTTCGAACGTCCGTGCGAACGATGTGGGAGGGCTCTCTCCGGACCCGCTCCGGGCGCCTCCCCTGCGGGCGTGCCGCGGCCGTGGCGCCTCCGTTCAACCACTCCGACCTGCGTGAACGCCGCCCAGGGGCCGCGACGTGCCCGCGGCGGCGCCGCGCGGGTTCCGGCCGCGCGGGGGAACAACGGGTCTCCGGCCGGCGGGCGAGGTGGCGCATCCCGGCGGGGATCGCCGGACAGCGTGAGGGGCGGACGGGAACCAGTCCCGTCCGCCCCTCACGCGCCTCACGCGCCCCGCGGGCCGGCCGCGGCGCCGCGGCCGGCCCGGCGCGTCAGCCGATCTGGGCGCCGAACGCGGACAGCGCCGCGGGCACCGGCTGGAAGAACGTCTCACCGCCCGACGTGCAGTCGCCGCTGCCGCCCGACGTGAGGCCGATCGCCGAGCTGCCGGAGAACAGCGAGCCGCCGCTGTCGCCCGGCTCCGCGCACACGTCGGTCTGGATCAGCCCGTTCACGACGTCGCCGTTGCCGTAGTTGACCGTGGCGTCGAGCCCCGTCACGGTGCCGCCGTGCACGTGCGTCGTGGAGCCGCTGCGCTGCACGCTCATGCCGACCGTCGCGTCGGCGGCGCCCGTGATCTTCTGGGTGCTGCCGTTGTAGAGGTCGACCTCGCTCGGGTGCGGCGTGTCGGGCGACGCGTACTTCACCAGGCCGTAGTCGTGGCCGGGGAAGTCCGACCCGGCGTTGGAGCCCAGCTCGTTGCCCTGCGCGTCCGTCCAGTCCTGGATGGCCTGGGTGCAGTGACCCGCCGTCAGGAAGTACGGCTGGCCGCCCTTGACGACGTTGAAGCCGAGCGAACACCGCCCGCCCGAGCCCTGGATCGCGTCGCCGCCCGCGATGAACGGCTTGAACTCCCCCGCCGTCCGCTTGAGCTCGGCCTTGGAGCCGAGCCCCTTCACCACGCCGCTCAGCCTGCTCAGCGCGGCGCCCTTGACCGTGCGGTCGGCGGTGACGACGACCTTGTTCGCGACCGGGTCGATCGACCAGGACGTGCCGGCCACGGACGACGCCGCACCGGAAAGGGTCTTCCTGGCGCTCTTCAGCTCGCTCAGCGAGTTCGCGACGACTCTCGCCTTGCCGCCGGCCTCGCGCACCGCGTCCGCCGCGTCCTCACCCAGGACGTTCACCACGAGCGCCTTCGACTTCGCGTCGTAGTACGAGCCGGCGGAGTCGTTCACGCCCAGGTCCTTGACGAGCGAGGAGGAGAGCTTTCCGGCCGCCAGCGGGGTCAGTGACTTCACCGTGGACTGCGGTGATCCCTCGGACGCGTTCGCAGTCTGGAAGGTGATGCCCGCCAGTACGAGCGCGGCCACGGCACCTCCCGCGACGGCGGTGCGCCTCCCGGTTATTCGCCTGTGCTGACCATCTTTCATGTACGAGCCTCCTGTGGGGGGACCGCACCGGAGCCATGTGGGGTGGTCCGATACGGAAGATGTGGCCGCCCACTATGGCGAAACCCGCGAGTAACCCACAAGACCCCCTTCAGGACTCGTCTGTGGCGAGCACCACATTGGCGCGCCGGCCGGCCTCGGCAGGAGCCGCCATGGTCGTTCCGATCGCGAACACCCGGTGCGATCACAGCCACAGCGCAGGGTGATGATTCGGGGTGTCCGGAAACAGTCCATGAACCTGTGCGGCACCTGTGGGCCCGTCAGGCCCCTGGCGGGCAGGGCCCGATCGCGCGAGGCCCCGCGGACACGAAGCCGCACTGGAGGCGATGGCGCCCCGCGGCGCACGGCACGGCCCCGGGTCACCCGGACGCCCGATAGATCACCCGTCTGGGCCGAAATTCATATTTCGTGCTGATTCATCGTCTCCGCAGGGGAAGAACCCTGACGAACCGCCATATCCTGTGTGCCAGAAGCGTCACGAATCATCTGCACGGCGGTTATCCCCTTGGCGCCGGATCAGCATGATGGATGACCATAGAGGGGATGCGGAACCACAAGTGACCGCGGTGAAAGGAGGCGTCCATGGGATCGGTGCGCAAGGCGAGCGCCTGGCTGGGCCTCGTCGAGGACAATGACGAGCGGTACTACGACGACGACGAGTACTCCGAGGGTGTCGAGAGCGGCGACGCCTGGAAGACCGACCTCCGTCTCCGCGGCGCGGCGGAGGCCGCCCAGGACCAGGACCGCAGGATCGCGACCGTGTCGCCGGACAGCTTCCGGGACGCGCGCGGCATCGGCGAGCTGTTCCGTGACGGCATCCCCGTCATCGTGAACCTCACGGCGATGGACCCGGCGGACGCCAAGCGCGTGGTCGACTTCGCCGCGGGCCTGATCTTCGGCCTGCGCGGCTCCATCGACCGCGTGGCCAACCGCGTCTTCCTGCTGACCCCCGCCCACACCGAGATCGTCTCCGACGACGGCAGCAGCCGCCCCCAGGACGGTTTCTTCAACCAGAGCTGAGCAGGGCCGCTCACCGGAAGGCGTCGAGACCGGTGAGCGCCTTGCCCAGGACCAGCTGGTGCATCTCCACGGTGCCCTCGTAGGTGAGCACCGACTCCAGGTTCGTCGCGTGCCGCATCACGGGGTATTCGAGGGAGATGCCGTTGGCGCCGAGGATCGTCCGCGCGGTCCGGCAGATCTCGATCGCCTCGCGCACGTTGTTCAGCTTGCCGAAGCTCACCTGCTCGGGGCGGAGCGTGCCCGCGTCCATCCGCCGCCCGAGGTGGTGGGCGAGCAGGATTCCCTTGTGGAGTTCGAGCGCCATGTCGGCCAGCTTCGCCTGGGTGAGCTGGAAGCCGCCGATGGGCCTGCCGAACTGCTCGCGCTCGCGCGCGTAGCCGAGCGCGGCCTCGAAGCAGGCGCGCGCGGCGCCCATCGCACCCCACACGATCCCGTAGCGCGCCTGGTTCAGGCAGCTGAGCGGCCCGCCGAGGCCGCGCGCCCCGGGCAGTTCGGCGCCGGCGGGCAGCCGCACCCCGTCGAGGACCAGCTCACTGGTGACGGAGGCACGCAGCGACCACTTGTGCTTGATCTCCGGCGCGGAGAATCCCGGCGTGTCCGTCGGCACCACGAACCCGCGCACGCCCTCGTCGGTTGCCGCCCAGACGACGGCGACCCCGGCGACGCTCCCGTTGGTGATCCACATCTTGTGGCCGTCGAGCACCCAGTCACCGCCGTCGCGGCGCGCCCTGGTGCGCATCGCCGCGGGGTCGGAGCCGTGGTCGGGCTCCGTCAGGCCGAAGCAGCCGATCGTCTCGCCCGAGGCCATGGACGGCAGCCACCGCGTCTTCTGCTCCTCCGAGCCGAAGCGGTGGATCGCGTACATCGCGAGCGAGCCCTGCACGGAGACGAGGGAGCGGATGCCGGAGTCGGCGGCCTCGAACTCCAGGCAGGCGAGTCCGTACTGCACCGCGCCGGCGCCGGCGCATCCGTAGCCCTCCAGGTGCATGCCGAGCGCACCGAGGCCGCCGAGCTCGCGGGCCAGCTCGCGCACGCCGGGCAGCTCGCCGCGCTCGTACCAGCCGGCGATCTCGGGCAGGACGCGGTCGGCCGACCAGGCACGCACGGTGTCGCGCACGGCGAGGTCCTCGGGGGCCAGCAGGTCGTCGATGCCGAGGGGGTCGCCCGGGTCGAAGGGCGGGCGCTTGGCGGCGGACGGCTTGGACATGGTGTTACCTCCGGCGGCACCTGAAAACTAGCAGTGGTAGTCATCGGCCGTGCCCGACGTTACGGGCAGCACGGCCGGGGCGTCCAGGGCGAGCGGACGGGAAACCCCGCACGACGCTTCGGTGAACGAATTCATGGCAGCATGCGGAATCACCTCGCACGGCGTGTCGAATAAAAAAGAACAAGATCACTTGAATTTCGGGAACCGCTTCGGATAAACCGCGACCTGAGACATACTCCACATCACATCGTCATCACAAAGAGACCTGATCGACCTGCCCGCTCACTCACTCGCTGTAACGTCGATTGGGTGCGTACCGACATCTTTGCCCGCCTCGACCGGGAGCCGGTGCCGCCGAAGATAGTGATCCCGCGGATGAGCTCCACCCGCACGGCTCTCTTCGGCGGGACGTTGGCGTTCTACGTCTTCGTCGTGGCTGCCGTGCTCACCGACTCCTGGCTGGTGGCGCTGGACTGGAAGACCTTCCTCTTCCGGCCCTACCAGCAGTGGCCGGGGCTGCACGCGTTCCTCGACTACTTCGTGGTCCTCGGGCAGCGCGGGCCCACGGCCGTGATGATCGCCGCCTGGCTCGGCTGGCGGTCGTGGCGGCAGCACACGCTGCGGCCCCTGCTGGTGCTCGGCACCTCGCTGCTGCTGCTGAACGTCACGGTCGGCGCGGTGAAGCTGGGGCTCGGCAGGCAGGGCCCGCACTACGGGACGCAGGTCGGTTCGCCCGAGCTCTTCTCCGGCGGCGACATATTTCCCTCGGGCCACACCGCCAACGCGGTCGTGACCTGGGGCATCCTCGCCTATCTCGCCACCACCCCGCGCACCCGCCGCTACCTCTCGCTGGGCTCGTCCGCGCTCGCCCTCGGCGTCGGCGCGACGACCGTCTACCTCGGTACGCACTGGGTCAGCGACGTCCTGCTCGGCTGGGCGGCCGGCCTGCTGATCCTGCTGGCCATGCCCTGGTTCGAGCCGATGATCGGCCGCGCCGAGCTGGCGATCTTCGCCGCACGCGACCGGTGGCGCGCCTACCGCGGCGCGAGGGCGGGCGCCCCGGCGCCGGCCGGCGGGGACGAGCAGCTGCCGCCCAGGCGGCCCACCGACGGCGAGCCGCCACGCAGGCCGGTCGGAGCCGCGCGTGCGGGTCGTGCGGGGGCCGCCGGCCCCTCAGCCGCGCCGGGTTCCGGCAAGGGCACGCTGGCGCAGTCGAGGACGCACCACCCGGTGCGCTCGGACCGCCCGCCGGTCACGCCCGCGGGCAACCGCAGGCCGCCGCAGTCCCGGCAGATCGCCGGCGGCTGACCGGAAGGGACAAGCCCTGCGCGGGCACGGGCGAGCGTCAGCCGCGCCAGCAGCGGACCACGGAGCCGTCGTCCACCTCGAAGTTCAGGCGCCCCTCGCGGAACTCGAGCGTCACGACCGAGCCGGGGGGCAGCGCGCGCACCGTGGTCCAGCCGTGCTCCCGCGCCCTGCGCTCCGCGCTCTCGGCGTCGAGGCCGACATACGCCTCCGTGGCGTCGTCAGGGCCCTGCTGGGGTCGGGGTGTCGGTGCCATGCCCTCACCGTAGGCCGGGTCCGCACGCGGCGGAAGGCGCCGATCGGTGCGCGAGGGCGCGGCACCCCCTTTCGGCCCACCGGAGTCACACTTCTGTCACAGAATCTCGACAGCTGGCAGAGGGTAATGGCGAACCGGACACCGGGCCGCCATATGCCGTCCCCCTGAATTTCACGCGGCCCGCGAACCTGAGAAATTCCGTTTACCGCATTACTCGTGTCCATGACGACTCGTCGCGGCAGCACTTTCGAATACCGGAACGCGAGGTAATTCCGCTCACGGGGTGGCAGCCGCGAGGTGCGCCGGTTCCAGCCGCACGCTCAGCCCGTTGTCCTCCGTGTAGCACGGCACGGCGCGCACGCCCGCCGACTCGTGCGCCGGGCCGACCGTCCAGCCCCGCTTGTCCCACACGTCGTCGAGGATCCGCGAGATCCGCGCCGCCGGAAGGCCCCCGCCCGGCACCAGCCACAGGTCCCACCACTGCCGCCGCTCCACGCACGTGCGGGCGAGCGGCCTGTACGGCAGCGTGAAGGCGAAGACGCCGCCGCGCCCGGTGGCCGGCACCCGGTGCACGAGCCCGCCGCCGCGCAACCGCGCCTCGACCGCCGCACCGCCCGACCCGCCCGCACTCCCGTACCAGACGCCCTCGACGGTGACGGCGCCCGGGAGGCAGTGGATCTCGCCCGCCTCTGCGTGCGGCTCCCTGACCCAGCTGCGCACCGCGAGGCCGCCGTCAGCCGTCGGGTACGGCAGGCGCACCGAGACGGGGCCGGCCTCGGGCACCCGGCCGACCAGCGCCCGCACGTCCCGCACGCCCGTGCGCAGCGGCTCGTCCGTCCCCGTGGCGCCGCACCGGACGTCCCAGTGACCCTCGGCCAGTTCGACGGTGGACGGCAGGACGGCGCGCCTGCGGCCGTCGTCGGCGGCCATGAGCGGCAGCCTGACCTCGGCGCGTCCGCCGCCGTCCCCACCGCCGTCCCCACCGCGGGCCCCCAGCACGAGGACCGCGCGATCGGCCGGCCCGTCGCACGGGATGTCGAACGTGATACCGCCCGCCGAGTCCGCTATGCAGTCGACGGCGCACCCGGTCGCCTGGGCGAGGTGCTCGGTGGAACCGTTCATGCGGTCTGGCTTCCTCGTTCTTCCGCTGTCTGGTGGCTGGAGCCCGGCGCGCGGCACCGCGCGCGTCCCGGCGGGCCACGGCGCCCGCCCCACCGGTGAGATGCGGAATGCGGACGTTCGGTGCCGTTTCCCCGAAGATCGGTGCCGTTTCCCGGAAGATTCGACCCTTCCATGGGGCACCGTTGCGTGACCCCGGCCACGGATCGCCCGTTGTCTTCGTACGAGCCGGGAAGAACCCGGCGCCACGTACCGAGTTCGAGGAGCCACCCGTGCCGCGCATGCTCGACGTCAGCGAAGACGTACGCGCCGAGATCGGCGACGAAGAAGCCGATCGGCTGCTCGCCGGCGACAATTCGCCCGGCAGCTACGACTGCACCTCCTGCCGCACGCCCGGTGACTCGGAGCAGGAGCGTACGAGCACCGTGCTGTTCGTCGGCGAGGAGACCGCCGTGCTCGCCTTCGCCCACGCATCCTGCATCCCTTCACAGGTCGTGCAGGTGGCGGAGGACCAGCTCCAGGGGGCGGTCAGGTCCATCACCGGCGGCGATGGCGGGGACGCCGCCCCGTCCGGCCGGCCGGAGCAGGCCGTGCTCGGCGTCACGAGCGGGCTCGTCCTGATCGACGGCGCCCTGCACCCCGCCCTGGTGGTGGAGCCGACGGCGCCCATCGCGCGCCCCGGCACGACGGGCCCCGACCAGTTCCTCCAGCTCCTCGTGGAGCAGGGCTTCCGGCCCGTGCGGGACCTGTCCGCCACACCCGAGGCGCTGCCCGGCTGGTCGGTGCTGCTCGCCATGGGCAAGCTGCACGCGGTGCTCCAGCCCGGCGCGAACGGCGGCGGCCAGGTCGCCTGGTGGCAGGCGCACCAGCCTTTGCAGGTCACCGAGGGGTGGCGCGCCGAGGCCGGCAGGTCGAGCCGGGTACTGGTGTTCGCCGCGCCGGTCGGCTCGATCGGGCAGCAGCCGCGCGAGGACCTGCTGCGCGACGCGCTGGACAAGGCGGCGGCCGACGGCCGCCTCGTCGCCGCCGCCATGCCGCTGGCGGGCACGTGACGGGCCGTCATACCGCCGGTCCCCGGCGGCCCGGCGAGCAGCCGGCGGCCGGGGACCCGTCCAAAAACAGGGCAATAACGCCCGATACCCCGCATCCCGAAGGTCGCGGGGTCGTTGGGCGTCACGTGTACGCCTACGAACCGACCCGCGCCCACCTTCCCTCGATGCGCCCCGCGCAGGACCTCGTCGACGGGTACAGCACGACGCCGATCTACGACGCGCTGTACTCCGAGTACCTGAGGTCGTTCAGAGCCCTGCCGGGCGACAGGAGCGGCGAGGAGGACCTCGGCTTCACGGCCTTCGGGATCCGTCCCGTCCCGCGCGGCGGCTACGCCGGCCGGTACGGGGAGCGCGCCGTCCAGTCCGGGGGGTGGCAGCGCGACCCGTACCAGCAGCCGCGCCACGCGCAGGCCGCGCTGCCGCCCGCGCGGCGGCGCCCCGTGTGAGGCGCCCCGGATGCCGGGCCGAACGCGGCCGCTCGACCGTCGCCCGAATCACTTCTTGCGGCCGCGCTTCTCCCGCACCCGTACGGAGATGTGGATCGGGGTGCCCTCGAAGCCGAACTCCTCGCGGAGCCTGCGCTCGATGAACCGCCGGTAGCCGGCCTCGATGAACCCGGACGCGAACAGCACGAACCGGGGCGGCCTGGTGCCGGCCTGGGTGCCGAAGAGGATGCGCGGCTGCTTGCCGCCCCTGATCGGGTGCGGGTGCCCTGCGACGAGCTCGCCGAGGAACGCGTTCAGCCTGCCGGTCGGGACGCGCGTCTCCCAGCCCGCGAGCGCCGTCTCGATCGCCGGGACGAGCTTCTCCATGTGGCGTCCCGTGCGCGCCGACACGTTCACCCGCGGCGCCCAGGAGACCTGTCCGAGCTCCGAGTCGATCTCGCGCTCCAGGTAGTACCTGCGCTCCTCGTCCAGCGTGTCCCACTTGTTGTAGGCGATGACGAGCGCGCGGCCCGCGTCCACGGCCATCGTGAGGATCCGCTGGTCCTGGACGGTGATGGACTCGCCGGTGTCGATGAGGACGACGGCGACCTCGGCCTTCTCGACGGCCGCGGCGGTGCGCAGGGAGGCGTAGTAGTCGGCGCCCTCCTGCATGTGGACGCGGCGGCGGATGCCGGCCGTGTCGATGAACTTCCATGTCTTCCCGCCGAGTTCGATGAGCTCGTCGACGGGGTCGCGGGTGGTGCCCGCCAGTTCGCTGACGACGACGCGCTCCTGTCCCGCGACCTTGTTCAGCAGGGACGACTTGCCGACATTGGGCCTGCCGACGAGCGCGATCCGGCGCGGGCCGCCGACGGCGCCGCCGAACGTCTCCTTCGGCGCGTCGGGCAGCGCTTCGAGCACGGCGTCGAGCATGTCGCCCGTGCCGCGCCCGTGCAGCGAGGAGACGGGGTGCGGTTCGCCCAGGCCCAGCGACCAGAGCATGGCCGCGTCGGCCTCGCCGCTCGGTCCGTCGACCTTGTTGGCGCAGAGCACGACCGGCTTGCCGGCCTTGCGCAGCAGCCTGACGACCGCGCCGTCGGTGTCGGTGGCACCGACCGTCGCGTCCACGACGAAGATCGCGGCGTCGGCCGCGTCCATCGCGTACTCGGCCTGGGCGGCGACGGAGGCGTCGATGCCGAGGACGTCCTGCTCCCAGCCGCCGGTGTCGACGACCTTGAAGCGGCGGCCCGACCACTCGGCCTCGTAGGTCACCCGGTCCCTGGTGACGCCGGGCCTGTCCTCGACGACCGCCTCGCGGCGGCCGATGATGCGGTTGACGAGAGTCGACTTGCCGACATTGGGGCGGCCCACGACGGCGACGACGGGGAGCGGCCCGTGGCCGGCCTCGTCGAGCGCGCCGTCGACCTCCTCGGGGTCGAACCCCTCCTGCGCGGCGATCTCCATGAACTCCGCGTACTCGGCGCCGCCGAGCTCGCCGTGCTCGTCGCCCGAGCCGGTCCCGTTCTGGTCGTCCATGAAGTGGTTCCTCGTTCGTGGTGGTCGGTGGCCGCCGGGAGGCGGTCCACCGTGTGAAGTGTGTGCGGCCGCGCCGGGTGCGCGGCGCGTGCCCCGGCGCCCTTACCGGCCGGTGAGCTGCCGGGCGGTCTTCAGGTGGCTGGTGAGCCGCTCCTGCACCCGCACGGTGGCGTCGTCGAGCGCCGCGCGCGTGCGCCGCCCCGACGGCACCTCGAAGGGGTCGCCGAAGACGATGTCGACACGGCTGCGCAGCGCGGGCAGCTCCCGTATCAACCGTCCGGGCCGCTCCGCGCTTCCCAGCACGGCGACGGGCACGACCGGCGCCCCGGACCGTACCGCGAAGTACGTGAGTCCCGCGCGCAGCGCACCGAAGTCGCCGCCCCCTGCCCTGGTGCCCTCGGGGAATATCCCCAGCACCTTGCCGTCGGCGAGTACGCCGAGCGCGTCCGTGACGGCCGAGCGGTCGACGGCCTCGCGGTCGACGCTCAGCTGGCCTATGGAGCGCAGGAACGTGCCGAGCGGGCCGGCGAACGCCTCCTTCTTTATGAGGAAGTGCACCGGCCGCGGTGCGAGCCCCATGAGCAGGGGCCCGTCGACGTTGTGCGAGTGGTTGACGGCGAGGATGACGGGGCCCTGAGCCGGGACGCGCCAGGAGCCGAGCACGCGAGCGTTCCACAGGGTGTTGATCAGCCCGATGCCGAGGCCCCGGCCGAAGGCCGCGCCGCGCTCCGACGCGTTGTTCTGCCCCTTGCGCGAGGTGCCTGATGTGCTCACTTCGCGGCTCGTTTCTCCTCGACGAGGGCGACGATGCGGTCGATGACCTGGGCCAGCGTGAGGTCCGTGGTGTCGATCTCGGTCGCGTCGCCGGCCTTCGCGAGCGGTGAGGTCTTGCGGCCGGAGTCGGCCGCGTCCCGCTTGATCAGCGCTTCCCTGGTGGCGGCGACGTCCGCGGTGGCGGTGGACCCGAGCTCGCCGCTGCGGCGGGCGGCGCGCGCCTCGGCCGACGCGGTGAGGAACACCTTGACGTCCGCGTCGGGCAGCACCGTCGTGCCGATGTCGCGGCCCTCGGCGACGATGCCGTGGGGCGCGGCCGCGGCGATCGAGCGCTGCAGCCGCGTGATGACCGCACGCACCTCGGGCACGGCGCTGACGGCGCTGACCTTCGCGGTGACCTCGGGGGTGCGGATCGGCCCGGACGCGTCCGTGCCGTCCACGGTGATGGCGGGGGCCGCCGGGTCGGTGCCCGAGACGATGACGGGCTTGTGCGCGGCCGTGGCGACGGCCGCGGCGTCCGCCACGTCGATGCCGTTGCTGATCATCCACCAGGTCATGGCACGGTACTGGGCGCCGGTGTCGAGGAAGCTCATGCCGAGTCTGACCGCGACGGCCTTGGACGTGCTCGACTTGCCGGTGCCCGAGGGGCCGTCGATGGCGACGATCACCGCCGGCCCGGCGGCGGGGGCGGTGGTGGCGGCAGTTGCGGCGGTTTCCACGGGGGCGGGCACCTTCCTGGGTGGCGCGGGTACGCATGCTGTGTACAGCGACGCCGCGGCACACACGTGTCCCGCGCATCGACTTCCTCCGTAGAGGTTACCGAGTGCCCGGCGCGTGCGATGCACTCGTTCGGCGCAGTGCCGCCGCGCCGCCGTGCGGGCGCCCCCCGCACCGGTGGGTCACTGCCGGATGGACCAGCCGCGTTCGCGGAGCGCGGCGCTGAGCACCGGGGCGGCCGACGGCTCGACCATGAGCTGCACGAGCCCCGCCTGCTGGTCGGTCGCGTGCTCGATCGAGACGTCCTCGACGTTGACGCCGGCCGCGCCCGCGTCCGCGAAGATCCGCGCCAGCTCGCCGGGGCGGTCGGTGACGAGCACGGCGACGACCTCGTAGGCGGCGGGCGCCGCGCCGTGCTTGCCCGGCACGCGGCTGCGGCCCGCGTTGCCGCGGCGCAGCAGGTCCTCGACGGCGCGTACACCGCCCTGGCGCTTGTCGTCGTCGCTGGACTCCAGCGCCCGCAGCGCCTGGACGACCTCGCCGAGGTCGACGGCGATGTCGGCGAGCACGTCGGCGACGGGGCCCGGGTTCGCGGTGAGGATGTCGATCCACATGCCGGGGTCGGAGGCCGCGATCCTGGTGACGTCGCGCACGCCCTGCCCGCACAGCCGCACGGCGGACTCCTCGGCGCCCCGCAGGCGCGCGGCGACCAGGGAGGACATGAGCTGAGGGGTGTGCGAGACGAGCGCCACGGCGCGGTCGTGCGCCTCGGCGTCCATCACGACGGGGACGGCGCGGCACAGGGAGACGAGTTCCAGCGCGAGGTTGAGCGCCTCGGTGTCGGTGCCCCTGCCCGGCGTCAGCACCCACGGGCGTCCCTCGAAGAGATCGGCGGTCGCGGCGAGCGGCCCGGAGCGCTCCTTGCCCGCCATCGGGTGGGTGCCGAGGTACGAGCCGAGGTCGACGCCGAGCGTTTCGAGCTCGCGGCGCGGCCCGCTCTTGACGCTGGCGACGTCGATGCAGGCGCGGGCGAGGCCCGCGCGGACGGCGCCGGCGACCGTGGTGGCGACGTGCGCGGGCGGTACGGCGACGACGGCGAGGTCGACGGGCCCTTCGGGCGGCTCCTCGGTGCCGGCGCCGAGCGCGGCGGCCGTGCGTGCGGTGCCCGGGTCGTGGTCGGAGAGGTGGACGGCGACACCGCGGGCGGCGAGCGCGAGCCCGACCGAGGTGCCGATGAGTCCCGTCCCGATGACGAGGGCGGTCCTCACTGCGCGATGTCCTTGCGCAGGCTCGCGGCGGCGCCGAGGTAGACGTGCGAGAGGCCGGCCTTGGAGCGGTCGGACTCGATGTGGGCGAGGATGCGCACGACGCGGGGCATGGCGCCCGCGATGTCGAGCTCCTGCGCGCAGATCAGTGGCACGTCGACGATGCCGAGCTCGCGCGCGGCGGCAGCGGGGAAGTCGCTGTGCAGGTCGGGGGTGGCGGTGAACCAGATGGAGATGAGGTCGTCCGCGGTCAGGGCGTTGCGGTCGAGGATCGCCGTGAGCAGCTGTTTGACCTGGTCGGCCATGTGTCCGGCTTCGTCCCGCTCAAGCTGCACCGCTCCACGAACCGCTCGTACCGCCACAACGTGCTCCTCAGTGATCGTCTGCCTCCCTTTCAGCGTAGTGTCCGTGACCGCCCGCCGGACATCGCCTCTCGCCCTGCGAGACGGGCGGATACCCACCGGACGGCTCAGGCGTCCCAGAGCGCGCCGAAGGACAGCAGTTCGGCGCGGTACTCGATGCGCGCGGTCCAGGCGGCCGGCCAGGCTCCCGGTCCGAGGTGGGCGCCCGCGAAGGCCCCGGCAAGGCAGGCGATGGAGTCGGAGTCGCCGCGGGTGCAGGCCGCCCTGCGCAGGGCGGTGACGGGTTCGCCGGGGAGGAGCAGGAAGCACTGCAGCGCCGTGGCCAGCGCTTCCTCCGCGATCCAGCCGTCACCCGTGGTGAGGCAGGGGTCGGTCTCGGGCGAGGGGGTGCTCAGGGCGCTTCGCAGCCGGTCGAGCGCGGCGAGGCAGTCGTCCCAGCCGCGGGCGATGAACTCGCCCGGGGTGGCGTCGCCGGCGCGTTCCCACAGGCCGCCCAGCCAGGCGTGGTGGTAGCGGGTGCGGTTCTCCCACGCGTAGGAGCGCAGCCGCCCGACGAGGCCGGCCGGGTCGGCGCCGTCCGCGAGCAGGCGCACGGCGTGCGCGGTGAGGTCGCCGGCGGCGAGCGCCGTGGGGTGGCCGTGGGTGAGGGCGGACTGCTGTTGCGCGGCGCCCGCGCGCTGCTCCTGGCTCAGTCCTGGCACGAGGCCGATCGGCGCGACGCGCATGTTCGCGCCGCAGCCCTTGGACTCCATGCGGGAGGCCCGCTGCCACGGTTCGCCCGGCCGGTCGAGGCGTTCGAGTGCGGCGCAGGCGGACAGGCAGGTGTTGCCGGGCGCGCGGTTGTTCTCGGGGTCGCGGTACCAGCGGACGTAGGCGTCGCCGGTCTCCTTCGCGAGCCGCGCGGGGTCGAGGGTGCCGCCGTCGGCACTCGCGCGCAGCGCCCCGGCGAACGCGAGCGTCATCTGGGTGTCGTCGGTGACGACGGCGGGGTCCGGCAGCTCCGTCTCGCGCCAGGGGCCGTACTTGGCGAGGATCGCCGGGACGCTGCTGAACTCGGTGGGGAAGCCGAGCGCGTCGCCGAGCGCGAGCCCGGTGAGCGCGCCCGTCGCGGCCTGTCCTGTCGGTGTTCCTGGCGGTGTTCCTGTCGGTGTCACGGGGTGGGTCCTTCCGGTCGCAGCAGAGGCGGGTGGAGCGCGGCGGCGTCGCCCGCCCGGTAGAGGACGGCGGGTTTGCCGCGGCCGCCCGTCCTGCGCCTGCCGCCTCGCGCGGGCGCGACGAACCCGGGTGTCGCGAGGACCTTGCGGCGGAAGTTGGGCCGGTCGAGGGTGACGCCCCAGACGGTCTCGTACACCTCCTGGAGCTCGCCGAGGGTGAACTCGGGCGGGCAGAATGCGGCGGCGAGTCCGGTGTACTCGAGCTTGGCGCCGACGCGTTCGTGCGCGTCGGCGAGGATGCGGTCGTGGTCGAAGGCGAGGCCGCGGGCGCGTGCGAGTGGCGTCCAGCCGGCGCGTGCGGCGTCGCCGCCGCCGGACGGCTCCGGCAGGTCGGGCACGAGCGCCGCGTAGGCGACGGAGACGACACGCATCCGCGGGTCGCGGCCGGGGTCGCTGTAGGTCGCCAGCTGTTCGAGGTGGGGCGCGCCCGTGGCGTCGCCATCGAGGCCGGTCTCCTCGGCGAGCTCGCGCCGCGCGGCCGCCTCGGCGGACTCGCGGGGATGCAGGAACCCGCCGGGCAGCGCCCAGCGGCCCCGGTAGGGCTCCTCGCCGCGCTGGACGAGCAGGACGTGCAGGAGCGCGTCGCGCACCGTGAACACGGCGAGGTCGACGGTGACGGCGAACGGCTCGAACGCGCCCGGGTCGTAGCCCTCGGGCGCGACGTGCCCCGAGTGGGGTGATGGCGTGTGCTGCGGTGGTTTGTTCAACGCTTCTCCGGCAAGGGTGGTGCGAAGTCCCAGCCGCGTCCGAGCAGTTCGTCGACGGCGGTGACGGCGGCCGCGAGGCGCGCCGTGCGGGAACCGTGCACGAGGCGGAACGTACGTCCGGTGCGGGTGAGTTCCGCGCGGAAGCGGTCCGTCATCCACGGTCCGAGGTGTGCGCCGTCGCGCAGTCCGTCGTCCTCGAACGGCACGCCGCGGTGGTCGGTGAGCAGCCACAGGTGGTGCGTGACGCGGTCGGCCACCGCCTCGACCGCGGGGTTGCGCGTGCCGAGGTAGCGCTCGTGCCACACGGTGGTGGCGAACGAGTCCGTGTCGCAGACGAGGAGCGGCGATCCGTCGCGGGCCGCGGCTTCCTCGGCCGCGTTCTGCCGCTCGGCGATCAGCGGGAACTCGTCGCTCGTGAAGGTTGCGTCGCTCCAGTGCGCGCCGGGCCGCACGGAGCGCAGCGCGGCGAGCTTGTGCTCGCTGAACTCGCGCCCGTACTCGGGTACGCACCGGGTGCGTGCCCACACCCCGCCGCGCCGCCGGTAGTGGGCGGCGAGGTCGCGGGCGAGGGTGGTGGTGCCGGTGGACTCGGCGCCGACGACCACGACTCGGCGGGCGAGCGCGGCGCGTACGGGCGGCGCGAGGAAGTCCCAGCAGCCGGCGGGGTCGGCGCGTACCGCCGTGCCCGAGACGGGGTGGGTCAGGCGCTCGGGGTCGACCTGCTCGGACACCGCGCCGAAGCGCCGGGCCAGCTCGCCCCCGTACGCCTCGGACGTGAACACGGCGTCGACGGGTTCGGGCACGGCGGCACGGAACACGGCCATGTGCGCTTCCCAGACGTCGGGGTCGTGCACGTCCATGGGCACGTCGTCGACGGCCCCGACGACGGTGGCGTCGGGGTGCGTCTCACGCATCCAGGCGACGCGGTCGGCCAGGGGCACCGATTCGACGGACGCTGCGCACACGAGCACGGTGAGCCGGGCGCAGCGGGCGCGCGCGGTGCGCACGAGGTGGTGGTGGCCCGCGTGCGGCGGGTAGAACTTGCCGAGGACCAGGCCGTGCGGGTACGGGGCGCGGCTCACGCGGGCACCCCCTGCCCGGGCCGGTGTACGGCGGCGGCCGCGAGGTCGCGGTGCCAGCCGCGCAGCCCGGTGACGCACAGGGCGACGAACCCCACGTAGAGCAGCGAGGTGAGGTACAGGCCCTTGTACGCGTACAGCGGCACGTAGACGAGGTCGGCGGCGATCCACAGCCACCAGGACTCGAGCAGCTTGCGGCACTGGCCGTAGGTGGCGGCCAGCGAGAGCGCCGTGGTCAGCGCGTCCCAGAAGGGGACGGTGGAGTCGGTGAACCGGCCGAGCAGCAGGGTGAGCGCCGCTGTCCCCACCGTCCCCGCCGCGCACAGCAGCGCCCATTCGGCGCGCGTACTGCGGCGCACCGGCAGGGCGCCGGCGGATTCCGGGCCACCCCCGTGGGCCCAGACCCACCAGCCGTACGCGGCGAGGACGATGAAGACGATCTGGAGGCCGGCGTCGGCATACAGGCCGGTCTGCGCGAACAGCAGGAGGTAGAAGAGGTTGTTGGCGATGCCGACCGGCCAGTTCGCGAGGTGCTGGCGGGCGACGAGCCACACGCACAGCGCGCCGCTACCGAAGCCGAGGACCTCCGTCCAGCTCACGGTGGTGCCGAGCACGGTCACCAGGGGGTGCTGAAGGGGCGCGAGTATGCCCGAGACGCTCATGACCGCCTTCTTTATAGTCATCCTGACTATAAAGAGGAACGGTCCCCCATGGCAAGGGGATTCACGCGGGGACGCCCGGGGGACGCCACGGCAGACGGCCGGGCGGCTGCGGGGGCCCGGCGCGGCAGCGCGCCGTCGCGCCCCCGCAGGGCGTGGACCGCCCCCGCCGCGCCGCCGGTCCCGGCGGGCCGCTCACGGCCGGCGGGCCGCCGTCACCAGCAGGGCCGCCGTGCCCGCGTGGGAGCACGCGGGCACGGCGGCCCCTGAGGCCGGGCGGCATGCGTCAGAAGCGGCCTACAGGCCGACCTCGTTCATCAACATGCCGACCTCGGTGTTCGTCAGGCGCCGCAGCCAGCCTGACTTCTGGTCGCCCAGCGGGATCGGCCCGAACGCCGTGCGCACCAGGCGGTCGACGGGGAAGCCCGCCTCCGAGAGCATGCGGCGCACGATGTGCTTGCGGCCCTCGTGCAGGGTCACCTCGACGAGGTAGTTCTTGCCGGTGTTCTCCACGACGCGGAAGTGGTCCGCGCGCGCGTAGCCGTCGTCGAGCTGGATGCCGTCCTTCAGCCGCTTGCCGATGTCGCGCGGCAGGGGCCCCTGGATGGCGGCCAGGTACGTCTTCTTCACGCCGTAGCGCGGGTGGGTGAGGCGGTGCGCCAGCTCACCGTGGTTGGTGAGCAGGATGACGCCCTCGGTCTCGGTGTCCAGCCTGCCGACGTGGAAGAGGCGCGTCTCGCGGTTGGTGACGTAGTCGCCGAGGCACTGCCTGCCGTCCGGGTCCTCCATGGTGGAGACGACGCCCGCGGGCTTGTTCAGCGCGAAGAACAGGTACGACTGCGTCGCCACCGTCAGCCCGTCGACCTTGATCTCGTCGTGGTCCGGGTCGACGCGCATGCCCTGTTCGAGGACGATCTCGCCGTTCACCTCGACGCGCGCCTGCTCGATCAGCTCCTCGCAGGCCCGCCGCGAGCCCATGCCCGCCCTGGCGAGCACCTTCTGCAGCCGCTCGCCGTCCTGCTCGCCGCCGGCCGGGCGCGGCTTCGCCGTGCGCGCCTCCGCGTACCGGTCGCGGTTGCGCTGCTCGATCTTCGCGTCCAGTTCGCGCGAGCGTGCCGGGGCGCCACGGCGCCCGGCCCCGCGCTTCGCGTCGCCGCGCGCGGGCCTCGGGGTGCCCTTGGCGCCGCCGCGTGCCGCGTCACCGCGGCCCTTGCGGGGACCGCCGCCCTCGCCCTGCGCGCCGCCGACGTCGTAGCGCCGCTCCTCGGGGCGCGGACGCCGGGGGCGCCGGTCCTGCCTGTCGGACTGCCTGTCGGACTGCCTGTCGCCTTGCCGGTCGCCTTGCCGGTCGCCGGCTCCCCGGGGGTTCCGGTCGTTCCTGCCGCTGCCGCTGCTTCGCATCAAAGTTCCGTCGTCGTCTCGTCGTCTGCGTGGGTGTCCGGGGCGTCCGGATCGAACGACGGAACGCCTTCCAGCGACTCGGCCTCGACCGCGTCCGCCTCGGGGAGGAAGGGCGCGAGCTCGGGCAGCTCGTCAAGGCCGCGCAGGCCCATGCGCTCCAGGAAGTAATTCGTCGTCCTGTACAGGATCGCACCTGTTTCGGGTTCCGCGCCCGCCTCCTCCACCAGGCCGCGCTGGAGGAGCGTGCGCATGACGCCGTCGCAGTTCACCCCGCGTACCGCCGAGACGCGGGAGCGGCTGACCGGCTGGCGGTAGGCGACGACGGCCAGCGTCTCCAGCGCCGCCTGGGTCAGCCGGGCGTGCTGGCCGTCCAGGACGAAGCCCTCGACGGCGGGCGCGTACTCGGCGCGCGAGTAGAAGCGCCAGCCGCCTGCGACCAGCCGCAGCTCGAAGCCGCGGCCGTCGGCGGTGTACTCGTCGGCGAGTGCGCGCAGGGCGTCCGCCACCGCGCGCGGCGGCCTGCCGAGCACCTTGGCGAGGTGCTCCTCGGTCGCGGGCTCGTCCACGACCATGAGGACGGCCTCGAGCGCCGGGCCGAGGGGCAACTCCTCGACTGCCTGTGACTCGACTGCCTGTGACTCGCTCACGCGGATGCCTCCTCCTGTTCGTGTTCGTCCTCGGGGCCGTCACGTCCCGCTTCGCCGTCCGGTTGCGGCACGAGGTCGAACTCGCCGACCCTGAGCTCCCCCGTGCTCGCCTCCCCCGTCCAGTGCACGACCAGCGGCCCGAGCGCCTGCTCCTGGTCGAGGCCGACGGCGCGGGCCCGGTAGAGCTCAAGCAGCGCCAGGAAGCGTGCCACGACGGTGAGGGTGTCGTCGGTGTCGTCGGTCAGCTCCTGGAAGGTCGCGTGCCCGCGCTCGCGCAGCAGCGTGACGACGACCTCGGCCTGTTCCCGCACCGAGACGAGCGGCGCGTGGATGTGGTCGATGTACACCTGCGGCTCCGGCTTGGGCTGCATGGCCTTGACGGCGAGCCGCGCGAACCCCTCGGGGCCGATGCGGATGACGACGTCGGGCAGCAGTTCCGCGAGCCCGGGCTCCAGGCCGACGGTGCGGGGGTAGCGCCGCGCCTCGGTGTCGAGCCGCGCCGAGAGGACGGCGGCGACCTCCTTGTACGCGCGGTACTGGAGCAGGCGCGCGAAGAGCAGGTCGCGCGCCTCCAGGAGCGCGAGGTCGGCCTCGTCCTCGATCTCGGCGGCGGGCAGCAGGCGGGCGGCCTTGAGGTCGAGGAGCGTGGCGGCGACGACGAGGAACTCGGTGGTCTGGTCGAGGTCCCAGTCGGGGCCCATCGCCCGGATGTGCGCCATGAACTCGTCGGTGACCTTGGAGAGCGCGACCTCGGTCACGTCCAGCTTGTGCTTGGAGATGAGCTGGAGCAGCAGGTCGAAGGGGCCCTCGAAGTTGACGAGCCGTACGGTGAACCGCCCGTCGTCCGCGGCCTCCGCGGCGGACGACGGGCCGTCAGGCCCGCTGTCCGCACGCCCATGCGCCTCCGCGCCCGACGCGGGCGCCGAGTCCGGATTCTCGGGCGTCCCACTGGCGTCCGCACGGCCGTGGGCGGCGCCGGGGCGCCCGGCCGGGGCGGCCAGTGCGGCGTCCTGCGGCTCGGCGGGAATTCCGGCGGCCGGTACGGCCGGGGACGGCTCGCCTTCCGGCGTCTCCGGGTCCGGCGCCGGGGCCGCGTGGGGGTCCTCGGCCCGCCCAGCGGCGTCCGCGCGGCCGCGGGCGGCGTGCTGCGGGTCCGCCGCAGGGGCGCTGACCGGTCCGGTGAACCGCTCCGGGACAGGGGACACTTCCTCCGCCGCGGAGCGCGCGGACCCGGTACGGGTGAACGGGACAGGGGACACTTCCTCCGCCGCGGAGCGCGCGGACCCGGTACGGGTGAACGCCGCCGCAGGGCCGCTGTCGGGGGCGGCGCCGGGGGGTGGGCCGGGCGCGTCCGCGGGGGCGGCGTCCGGTGCCTCGTCGGCCGGGGCCGGCGGCGACGGGCGGCGGGGCGCCGTGCCCGGGCCTTGGCCGAGGGGACGGCGCGGGGGGTTCGTGGGCGGCATCTGGGTCCAGGGCAGGGGCGCGGACCGCGGCGTGCTGGTCAGCGGCCGCGCAGGCGCCGTACGAGAATGCTGGCGTCGCCGCGCGATTCGAGGTCCGCGAGGACCACGGCGACCGCCTCACGGACGATACGCCCGCGGTCCACCGCGAGGCCGTGCTCGCCACGCAGCACAAGCCGTGCGTGTTCGAGGTCCATGAGCTCCTCGGCCGAGACGTACACGGTGATCTTCTCGTCGTGCCGCTCGCGCCCGCTGGGCCTGCGGTTCGCGCCGCGTCCCTTGCGGCGCTGCTGACCGCCCTGCGCGGACGCCGCGGGCCCGGGCTGCTGCGGTACCGCGGGGCCGCCGCCCTGCTGCTCGGCGAGCGGCCTGCGCGGCTGCCCGGCGGTCGCGGGCCGCTGCTCGTCCTCCGCGGTGCGGGAGCGCGCCGCGGCCGCGTCACCGGGGCCGGGCTCGGCGGCCGGGGAGTGCTCTTCCTCGGCGTGGGTGGCCGCCGGGGAAGCCGCCGCGGCCCCCTCGCCCCCCTTGCCGCCCTCGGTCCTGCCGGCCTCGGCCGGCGCGGGCACCCGTGCCTCGCCGTTCGCGCTCCGGCGGCGGTCCGCGGGCGAGGAGGCCTGCAAGGCCGTGCCACCGGTCGTACGGAACAGTTCGTCGGCGCCGGGCAGACTCACTCGGCGTGACACCGGGCGAGCACCTCCCTGGCGAGCTGTCGATAGGCGGCCGCTCCGACGGAGTTGGAGGCGTACGTCGTGATCGGCTCGCCGGCGACCGTGGTCTCCGGGAAGCGCACCGTGCGGCCGATCACGGTGTGGTAGACGTTCTCGTCGAACGCCTCGACGACGCGGGCGAGCACCTCGCGGCTGTGCACCGTGCGTGAGTCGTACATCGTGGCGAGGATGCCGTCGAGCTCCAGGTCGGGGTTGAGCCGCTCCTGCACCTTCTCGATCGTCTCGGTGAGCAGCGCCACACCGCGCAGCGCGAAGAACTCGCACTCGAGCGGCACGATGACCTTGTGCGCGGCGGTGAGCGCGTTCACGGTCAGCAGGCCGAGCGACGGCTGGCAGTCGATGACGATGTAGTCGTAGTCCTGCATCAGCGGCTTGAGCGCGCGCTGCAGGGTCGACTCGCGGGCGACCTCGCTGACGAGCTGGACCTCGGCCGCCGACAGGTCGATGTTGCTCGGCAGCAGGTCCATGTTGGGCACCGCCGTCTTGAGCAGCACCTCGTCGGCCGCCATGCCCCGCTCCATGAGCAGGTTGTAGACGGTGAGGTCGAGCTCCATCGGGTTCACGCCGAGGCCGACCGACAGCGCGCCCTGCGGGTCGAAGTCGACGAGCAGCACGCGCCGCCCGTACTCGGCGAGCGCGGCGCCCAGGTTGATGGTCGACGTGGTCTTGCCGACGCCGCCCTTCTGGTTGCACATCGCGATGATCTTCGCGGGGCCGTGGTCGGTCAGCGGGCCCGGGATCGGGAAGTAGGGCAGCGGCCGCCCGGTGGGGCCGATGCGCTCCCTGCGCTGGCGCGCTGCGTCGGGGGCGAGCGTGGCCGCGTACTCGGGGTCGGGCTCGTACTCGGCGTCGGGGTCGTAGAAGCGGCCCTCGGGCACTTCGTCGTATGCGGCCAATGGGGTGGGCTCTCGGCTTCCCTCGTTGCCGGCCGTGGCGTTCACGTGTTGGCCGTCCATCGTCTGGTGGTCTGTCGTCATGTGCTGGGTGGTGGCGGAGGTGCGAACAGCGACGGAGCCGACAGCCTCGAAGCCGGACGGAGCGCTCACGCCCGCCGTGGGCATTCCTGGTTGACCACCCCCGGGAGTAAATGTCGACTCATTCACAAGTCGTCTTACCTCCTTGGGTGTGACCAGGACACTTAATCGATAGGTCAGCGTGGCACCATGCCGACGGTTCGCGACTCTATGGCGTGTCACCGCTCCACAGCAACACAATCCGCCGGACCGGGCCCGATGTGTCGGCAACCGAACACCCGCGTGTCAAGGGCGCACACCCCTCTCACCAAGGCACGGCGCACGGCCCGACCGGGTAAGCAAACCGGTACAAGGCCGACTTTCAGCGCGTGTTGACGTCGCGCGGTTCCGGCGGCGAAAGTGGCCCGACACACACCCGGGCCGGACCTCGCAGGGCAAGGTCCGGCCCGGGGCGCGACGTTGACGGCGCCGATTGACGGTTCAGCCGAGCAGCGCGTCCAGTTCGACGTGGTCGAGACCGTGCGCCTCGGCGACCTCTCGGTAAACCACCTGGCCCTCATGGGTGTTGAGGCCCTTCGCGAGCGCCGCGTCACGGCGCAGGGCGTCGCGCCAGCCGCGGTCCGCGAGCTCCACGATGTACGGCAGTGTGGCGTTCGTCAGCGCGTACGTGGACGTGTTCGGGACGGCGCCCGGCATGTTGGCGACGCAGTAGAAGACCGAGTCGTGGACGCGGAAGGTCGGCTCGGCGTGGGTGGTGGGCCGGGAGTCCTCGAAGCAGCCGCCCTGATCGATCGCGATGTCGACAAGGACACTTCCGGGCTTCATCTTCGCGACGAGTTCGTTGGTGACGAGCTTCGGCGCCTTCGCACCGGGGATGAGCACGGCGCCGACGACGAGGTCCGCCTCGGTGACCGCGCGCTCCAGCTCGTACGCGTTGGAGACGATCGTCTGGACCTTGGTGCCGAAGAGGCGGTCCGCCTCTCGGAGCTTGTTGATGTCCTTGTCGAGCAGGGTCACGTGGAAGCCCATGCCGACCGCGATCTGCGTCGCGTTCCAGCCGGAGACGCCGCCGCCGATGACCACCGCGCGGCCCGCCGCCGTACCGGGCACGCCGCCGGGCAGCACGCCGCGGCCGCCGGCCGAGCGCATCAGGTGGTACGCGCCGACCTGCGGCGCGAGCCGGCCCGCGACCTCGGACATCGGGGCGAGCAGCGGAAGCGCGCGGCCCGCGGTCTCGACGGTCTCGTAGGCGATGGCGGTGGTGCCGGATGCGAGCAGCGCGTCCGTGCAGGCGCGGGACGCGGCGAGGTGGAGGTAGGTGAAGAGGGTCTGGTCCTTGCGGAGCCTGTGGTACTCCTCCGCGATCGGCTCCTTGACCTTGAGCAGCAGGTCGGCCGCCGCCCACACCTCGTCGGCCGTCTCCAGGATGGCGGCGCCCGCGGCGGTGTACTCGTCGTCCGTGATGGAGGAGCCGGCGCCGGCGTTCCGCTCGACGACGACCTCGTGGCCGTGGCGCACCAGCTCGTGCACGCCTGCCGGGGTGATCGCCACCCGGAACTCGTTGTTCTTGACCTCGCGGGGGATGCCGACCTTCACGTGGATCACGGTCCTTGGCTCAGAGGGGCGCCTGTAGTGCATACATACCCGGACGAACGGCGCTTCCAGCTGTCAGTGGACGCAAACGGGCACAGACAGGCATGGATGCCGCACATCGGGAGAGGCCACGGAAAGCCGCAGCGGAGCCAGTCTAATGAAGGATTTGCCGCTGTCTAGCCTTGTAAAGCTGGAATCTTCCCGAGAGGTGCTGCGGAATTCGTAGGCCAGTCCCTCTCATGCCCGTGCTTCGTCCGGTCCGAGCAGGCGGTTCGCCCTCGTCCTGTGCAGCGCGGCGGCCGCGGGATCGCCGACCCGCTCCAGGGTGTCCGCGAGCCTGAGGTGCAGGGCCGCGCGCAGCCGCTCGTCCTCGGCGAGGCCCGCCCACTCGAGTGCCTCTTCGCAGGTGCGCAGCGAGTCGTGCGGGCGGTCCGCGTACTCCTGGACCCTCGCCACCTCGCTCAGCGCCCTCGCCACGCTCGGCAGGTCGTCGAGGCGCCGGTAGCAGGCGACGGCCGCGCGCCACTCGCGCAGCGCCTCCCCGTACGCCCCCGCCTGCGCGTGGACGGCGCCGAGACGCCCGTAGAGCCGCGCCTCGTCGGCGCGCTCCCCGCGGCTAAGGCGCTGCGCGAGCGCCCTGCCGTACCAGTCGCAGGCGCGGGGGAAGTCCTCCAAGTCCTGGTACGCGCCGCCGACGGACTCCATCGCGCGGCCCGTCGCGTAGTGGTCCTGGGCGGAGCGTCCCGCGTCCAGCGCGGCGCGATAGCGGACGAGGGCGTCGCGCGTGCGCCCGGTGCGTGCGTCCAGGTCACCGATGTTGAGCAGCGCGGCCGCACGCTCGCGGTGCAGTCCGCGCCGCTCGGCGACATCGAGGACGAGGCGGTGGAGTCCGTAGAGGTCGGGGGCCGCTGCCTCGGTGCCCTCGTGGGCGGCGAGCGCGCGGACGAGGGCGGCGACGAGGCGGCGGGCCAGGGTGTCGAGCTCCCCGTCGGCGACGGCCAGGCGGGCGGCCGCGAGCAGCGCGGGCCGGTGGACGCGCAGCCAGGCGGCGGCCGCGACCGCGGTCGGGAAGCGCAGCGCCCTGGGCACCGCGGCGAGCTGGGTGCGCGCCGTGGAGCCCTCGGGTTCGGTGATGGCGCGGCAGGAGCGCAGCAGCCGGACGGTCCGCTCCAGCATGCGCGCCCTGGCGAGCTGCAGCTCGCCAGGCCTGTCGTGGGCGGCGCTGCGGGCGCGCAGCAGCGGCACGAGGCAGCCGGGCAGCACGTACCGGCCGCCGGGCCCGTGCACGCCCTCGTCGCCGCGGCCCGCGGGCAGGCGCCCAGGACCGGTGACCGCGGGGGCTGGTGCCGGCCTGAGCATGCCGAGGTCCACGAGGTCGCGCAGGGTGGCGGCGGCGTCCTGCACGGAGCAGCCGGCGAGCGCGGAGGCGACGTGGGCGTCGGTGAGGCCGGCGGGGGCGAGGGTGAGCAGCCGCGCCAGCCGCGCGGCCGTGGGTGGCAGCGACTCGTACGCGAGCCGGAAGGCCCGGGCAAGCGGCCGGTCGCCCTCGGGTACGTCGAGGTCGGGCGGCAGCTCGCGCAGTCGTCTGGCCAGGTCGGCGACGGACGCGGTGGGGCGGGCGGCGAGCCAGCCGCCGGCGAGCAGCAGCGCGGCGGGCTGGCCCCCGCACTCCTCGGCGAGCGATTCGGCGGCCTGCGGGTCGACGGTGATCCGTACGGCCCCGGTGCGGCGCCCGAGCACCTCCACGGCGGCGGCGCTGTCGAGGCCGCCGACGGTGCAGGGCCGCACGTCGGGGATGCCGGTGAGCGGGCCCCGTGAGACGGCGACGACCAGGCAGTCCGCGGTGTCGGGGACGAGCGGGTCGACCTGCTCGGCGTCGGTGGCGTCGTCGAGCAGCAGCAGCGCCTTCCGCGCGGCGAGCGTCTCGCGCACCCGCTGGGTGAGGCCGTCCTCGGCCTCACCGGGCGGCGCCTCGACGCCGAGCGCGCCGAGGATGTCGCGCGCGCAGCGCTCCGCGGGCACGGGCGCGCCGCCGGGTTCGGTGAGGACGGCGCGCACGACGCCGCCCGGGTAGCCGCCGCGCAACCGCCTGGTGATCTCGTCGGCGAGCGCCGTGCGCCCGGAACCCGGCCGTCCGGCGACGAGCAGGACGCGGGCGCGCGGCTGTTTGCGGCCCGAGATGGTGTTGAGCCCGGCGCGTTCCAGGTCGCTCCGCAGGTCGTTCAGCTCGCGCCGGCGCCCGAGGAACGGTGGCTCCGCGGCCTGGCCGGGGCTGTCCACGTCCACCGCCTGATCCGTCACGGGACCACGCTCCGTCCACCTGCCCGCAAGCCGAGCCCACGGGGCCCCGCGGGCGCCCCGAGCCTAGTTGACCACTCGCCGGGCCCATGGCGGACGTGCCCGGAGTATCACCAGATCGGATCAGCCGATAGTCGGACTGTCAGGACGAGAAGGGACGGGCGGGCCAGGGGGCGTCGGCCGGGCGGAGGGAGTCGATCCCGTCGCCCGCCAGGGCCGCCGTCAGCGCCAGCACGCCGATCGCCAGGCAGCTGTTGTGCAGCTCCCCGGCGAGTACCCCGCGCGCCAGGTCGGCGAGCGGCACGCGCGCGAGCTCCATGTCGGCCTCCTCCTCGGAGACGGCGAAGCGCTCGCCCTCCGCCGCGCCGAGGTCGCGCGCGAGGAAGACGCGCACCGCCTCGTCCGAGCCGCCGGGAGAGGTGAACACGTCGGCGAGCACCCGCCAGTCCCCCGCCTTGACGTGCGCCTCCTCGTACAGCTCGCGCTGCGCCGCGTGCAGCGGGTTCTCGCCCTCGACGTCGAGCAGGCCCGCGGGGACCTCCCACAGCTTCCGCCGCACCGGGTGGCGGTACTGGTGCAGCACGACGACCGCGCCGTCGTCGTCGAGCGCGAGGATCGCGACGGAACCGGGGTGCACCTGGTAGTCGCGCTTGACGACCGCGCCGTCCGGCATCACGACCTCGTCCGTGCGCACGCCGGTCTTGTTGCCGCGGAAAGGCGTCTCGGTCCCGGTGACGCGCCACTCCTCGCGGGTGTCCCTGATGATCATGACACGGCCCTCCACACGTACCGGCGAAACGGACAACCGGGGCGCAGGACCGGCCCGACCGGGCCGATCGACTCGATCGGCCCGACCTGCTTGATCCACGCCCCGGTCCCACCGTATCGCCGGGTCGTCCGGCGTCCGGCCGGCTCCCGGCCGGGCCGAGCCTACGCGCCCGCGCCGGTCTTGCGCTCGACCGCCGCCTTCACCAGGCCCGCGAACAGCGGGTGCGGGCGCGTCGGCCGGGAGCGCAGCTCCGGGTGCGCCTGGGTGGAGACCAGGTACGGGTGGACGCTGCGCGGGTACTCCACGTACTCGACGAGCCGGTTGTCGGGCGACGTGCCCGAGAACACCAGGCCCGCCTTCTTCTCCAGCTCCGCACGGTAGGCGTTGTTGACCTCGTAGCGGTGGCGGTGGCGCTCCTCGACGTACGGCTCGTCGCCGTACGCCTCCCGCACGAGCGACCCCTCGGCGAGCTTCGCCGGGTAGAGGCCGAGGCGCATGGTGCCGCCCAGGTCGCCCGCGCCCTCCACGAACGCCTTCTGCTCCTCCATCGTGGAGATCACCGGGTGCGCGGTGCCCGCGTCGAACTCGGTGGAGTTGGCGTCCGGGATCTCCGCAAGGTTGCGCGCCGCCTCGATCACGATGCACTGCAGGCCCAGGCAGATGCCGAGGAGCGGGATGCGGTTCTCGCGCGCGTACTGGATGGCGCCGATCTTGCCCGTGACGCCGCGGTCGCCGAATCCGCCGGGGATCAGCACACCGTCCACGCCGGCGAGCTGCCGTGCCGCGCCCGCGGGCGTCTTGCAGTCGTCCGAGGTCACCCACTTCACGTTGACCCTGGCCCGGTTGGCGAACCCGCCCGCGCGCATGGCCTCCGTCACGGACAGGTACGCGTCCGGCAGGTCGATGTACTTGCCGACGAGCGCGATCGTGACCTCGTGGTCGGGGTTGTGCACCCGGTCGAGCAGGTCGTCCCAGACCGTCCAGTCCACGTCGCGGAACGGCAGGTCGAGCTTGCGCACGACGTACGCGTCGAGCCCCTCCGCGTGCAGCACCTTCGGGATGTCGTAGATCGACTTGGCGTCGATCGCGGCGACGACGGCGGCCTCGTCCACGTCGCACATCAGCGAGATCTTGCGCTTGATGGGCACCGGGACCTCGCGGTCGGCGCGCAGCACGATCGCGTCGGGCTGGATGCCGATGCTGCGCAGCGCCGCCACCGAGTGCTGGGTGGGCTTGGTCTTCAGCTCGCCCGAGGGGCCGATGTACGGCAGCAGCGAGATGTGCACGACGAAGACGTTGTCGCGCCCCACCTCGTGGCGCACCTGACGGACCGTTTCGAGGAACGGCTGGGACTCGATGTCGCCGACCGTGCCGCCGACCTCGGTGATGACCACGTCGACGTCGTCGGTGGCCATGCGCCGGATGCGGTGCTTGATCTCGTTGGTGATGTGCGGGATGACCTGCACCGTGTCGCCCAGGTAGTCGCCGCGGCGCTCCTTGGTGATCACGGTCGAGTAGACCTGGCCCGTGGTGACGTTGGCGCTGCCGTCGAGTTCGACGTCGAGGAAGCGCTCGTAGTGCCCCACGTCCAGGTCGGTCTCGGCGCCGTCGTCCGTGACGAACACCTCACCGTGCTGGAACGGGTTCATCGTGCCGGGGTCGACGTTCAGGTACGGGTCCAGCTTCTGCATGGTGACCCTGAGACCGCGCGCCTTGAGCAGTGCTCCGAGGCTGGAGGCGGTCAGGCCCTTGCCGAGGGAGGAGGCGACACCCCCGGTGACGAAGATGTGCTTGGTCGTCGAGGATGTCGTGGATCGGTTCGGCATGGCCAAGAGGGGCTCCCGTGGTCGCGGTCTGAGGTGGCGTCGCTGCGGCTTCGGTGCGCCCTGCGTGCGACTTTCGCGCCTGGAGGGGGACCACCGGCCCACGGGCTACCAGACTAACAGCGCCGGGGACCGGCTGCTTCCGGCCATACGCCACGAACGGCACCCGCCGCCTCGCCCGTGACTCGGCGGTCCGTCGGACCTATGGTTCGGATCTATGGTGCGGTGAGCGTGACGCGGACGACCAGGTGAGCCGTATGCTGCTCGGACATTCGCTGCCGAGTCAGGCCGGCAAACGGCAACACCCCGCCCGTATTCCCGGAAAAAGAGCTCGTCAACGACCCTTGACCGCAGTAAGAGCCCCTTCGGGGCGACGTGGCCGTTGGACTGGAGATGCACGTGGCAGGGCGCATCGAGGATTACGCACTCATCGGAGACATGCAGACCGCGGCACTGGTCTGCCGGGACGGCACGGTCGACTGGCTGTGCCTGCCCCGTTTCGACTCCCATGCCGTGTTCGCCTCCCTCCTGGGCACCGACGAACACGGTTTCTGGCGACTGGGACCCTCGTCCCCTGCGGAAACCGTCCCGCCCAACGCCGACAGGCGGCGCTACACGGGCGACTCCCTCATCCTCGAGTCGGAGTGGGACACACCTCGCGGCACGGTCAGAGTGACCGATTTCATGCCCCCGCGCGACGGGGCACCGCAGCTCGTGCGGATCGTGGAGGGCATCAGCGGACGGGTGCCGATGCGCTCGGCGCTGCGCATGCGGTTCAGCTACGGGCGGGTCACCCCCTGGGTGCACAAGATCGACGACCGCACGGTCGCCGTCGCGGGACCCGACTCCGTGTGGCTCGACACCGACGCGGAGACGTACGGGAAGGACCTGACGACCTACTCCGACTTCACCGTCTCGGCCGGCGAACGGGTGGCCTTCACGATCAGCTGGCAGCCCTCGCACCGCGACCAGCCCGCGCTGTCCGACCCGGAGAGCGCCCTGGTGGCGACGGCCGAGTTCTGGCGCGACTGGGTCGACCAGTGCACGTACCACGGCCCCTACCGTGAGGCCGTGGTCAGGTCGCTGATCACGCTGAAGGCGCTGACGTACGCGCCGACCGGCGGGGTCGTCGCGGCCCCCACCACGTCGCTGCCCGAGGAGATCGGCGGCGTGCGGAACTGGGACTACCGCTACACCTGGCTGCGGGACGCGGCGATCACCCTGTCGTCGCTGCTGCGCACCGGCTACCGGGAGGAGGCACGCGCCTGGCGCGAGTGGCTGCTGCGTGCCGTCGCGGGCGACCCGGAGAACCTCCAGATCATGTACGGCATCGCCGGCGAGCGCGAGTTGGGCGAGGCGGAGCTCGACTGGCTTCCCGGGTACGAGGGTTCCACCCCCGTCCGGGTGGGCAACAACGCGGCGCACCAGTTGCAGCTCGACGTGTACGGCGAGGTCATCGAGGCGCTGCACCTGGCGCACATGACGGGCCTGGCGCGCAACGACTACGCGTCGGAGCTCCAGCTCCGGCTGATCCGCTACCTGCAAACGCACTGGAACCAGCCGGACGAGGGCATCTGGGAGGTGCGCGGCCCGCGCCGCCACTTCGTGCACTCGAAGGTGATGGCCTGGGTCGCGGTCGACCGCACGATCAAGCTGCTGGAGTCGGGCGACGCGGGCGGTCCGCTGGAGCAGTGGCGCGAACTGCGCGACGACATCCACCGGGACGTGTGCGAGAAGGGCTACGACGCGGAACGCAACACGTTCACGCAGTCGTACGGCTCGCAGGAGCTCGACGCGTCGCTGCTGCTGATCCCGCAGGTGGGTTTCCTGCCGCCGGACGACAAGCGCGTCATCGGCACGATCGAGGCAATCCAGCGTGAGCTGTCCACCCCGGACGGCTTCGTGCTGCGCTACCCGACATCGGGCGTCGAGGCGGGCCTCGACGGGCTCGCCGGCGACGAGGGCGCCTTCCTCGCCTGCTCGTTCTGGCTCGCCGACGACCTGGCGATGATCGGCAGGGTGGACGAGGCGCGCAGGCTCTTCGAGAAGCTGCTCGGCCTGCGCAACGACCTGGGGCTGCTCGCGGAGGAGTGGGACCCGCACGCGAAGCGCCAAGTCGGGAACTTCCCCCAGGCGTTCAGCCATGTGCCGCTGATCGACACGGCGCTGCGGCTGACGGCGTCGGGCGCGTACCAGGGCTGACCCGGACGTGGCGGAGGCCGGACCCGGCGCGGCGGACGCCGAACCGGGCGTGCCGGAACAGGGCGGCATCACCGTGCAGCGGGCGCTGGAGCTGCCGGGGCTGCGCGGCGGCCTGCCCGAGGTGGTCGCGGGGGACGGCAACCTCGGCCGCACGGTGCGCTGGGTGCACGCGGGCGAGGTGCCGAACATCGCGTCCCTGCTCAAGGGCGGCGAGCTGCTGCTGACGACGGGGCTGAACCTCGGCACGCGCCCCGCCGAGCAGCGCGGGTTCGTGTGCCGCCTCGTGGAGCGCGGCATCGCCGCGCTGGTCGTCGAGCTGGGGCCGCGCTTCGAGCAGTTGCCTCCCGCACTGGTCGAGACGGCGCGCGCCGCGGGCCTGCCGCTGGTGCAGCTGCACCGCGAGGTGGCGTTCGTCTCGGTGACCGAGGAGGTCCACACCGAGATCGTCAACGGCCATTACGCGATGGCGCGCCAGGCCGACGAGGTG
The DNA here is from genome assembly GCF_000721265.1 of Streptomyces sp. NRRL F-5126. Taxonomy (GTDB): domain Bacteria; phylum Actinomycetota; class Actinomycetes; order Streptomycetales; family Streptomycetaceae; genus Streptomyces. The sequence continues at coordinate 392,703 of NZ_JOFZ01000010.1, forward strand.
CACCACAGGTGCACGCGCGCCCTGCTCGGCGGCGGCGGCATCCCCGAGGTGCTGCGCGTACTCGCCGGCTTCTCCGGCGGCCCCGTCTTCCTGGAGGCCGCGGACGGCAGGCTGCTCTACGCGGCGGCTCCCCCGGCCGCGCCGGGCACGGACCGCGGGGCGGCCGATCCGCTGGAGGTCTGGGAGGGTCTGCGCGGCGGCCCTGCGGCGCGCCTCACCGGGCCGCCGGCGGGCTCGGTGCTCGTGGACGTGGCGGGCGGCGGGCACGGCACGGGCGCGGTGCGGGCGAGGCTGCTGCTGCCCGCGGTGTCGGCGCCGCTCGGGCAGGTGCACCGGCTCGCGGCGCAGCGGGCGGCGGGCACGCTGGCCGTGGTGCTGATGCAGGCGCGCCAGGAGGACGAACTGGCGGCGCGCGGCCGCGGCGACTTCCTCACCGACCTGGCGGAGGGACGGATCTCGCCGCAGGACGCGCCGGGGCGTGCCCGGGTCCTCGGTTTCCGCCCCGGCTCGGGGCCGCTGCTGCCGGCCGTGATGCGGCTGGCGCCCGAGCAGGACCCGTCGGGCAACTGGGCCGTACTGGCGCGGGCCGTGCTGGAGGAGCTCGCGTCGGTGGGCGTGCCGGTGCTGCTCGGGGTGCGCCCCGTGGAGGGCCGGGTGCCGCTGCTGCTGGGACTGCGCGCCGAGCAGCAGCGCGCGGCGGTGGCCGACCGTGTCGCGGCGGCTCTGCGGGCCGGCGTCGAACGGGCGGGTCTCGACCGGGCGGGCTCGCATCCGCCGGTGGTCGTCGTCGGGGTGGCGGGCGGCTGGGCGGCGGCCGGCGGGGGCCTGCGGCACGCCGGGGAGACGGCGGCCGCCGCGCACGGCCTCACGAACCGCCCGTGGTACGACGCGCGCGGTCTCGACATCGACCTGCTGCTGTGGCGGCTGCGCGAACACCCCGACCTGGCGGCCTTCGTGGAGCGGGCGATCGGCCCGCTGCGCGCGCACGACCGGGCGTCGCGGCCCGCGCTGACCCCGACGCTTGAGGCGTACCTCGCGCATGCGGGCAGGAAGGCGGAGACCGCGCGCGAACTGCACCTGAACCGCCAGACGTTGTACAACAGGCTGGCGCGGATCGCGGAGTTGCTCGGCCGCGACCTGGACGACCCGCAGACGGTGCTGACGCTCAGCCTCGCCCTCCAGGCGCGCCGTCACACGCCGTGAACAGGCCGCCCGAGCAGTGGCCTGCGGCGGTCAGGGGTTCTCGCGCGCCCCGGTCACCTCGTCGTAGACGCTGAGCACCTGCGCGACCGTCTCGTCCTCGGTCGGCCAGGCCGCCGCCTGTGCCCGCCCCTCGGCGGCCAGTTCGGCGCGCCTGCCGGGATCGGTGAGCAGCCGCAGCAGGGCACCGGAGAGGGCGGCGGGATCTCCGTACGGTACGAGCTCCGCGGCGCGGCCCACCAGTTCCGGCATGCCGCCGACGGCGGTGGCGACGAGCGGCACGCCGAGCCGCAGCGCCTCCTGTGCCAGTAGGGACCGCGACTCCCACCGGCTGGACACGACGGCCGCGTCCGCGGCCGCGAGCAGCTCCGTGACATCGTCGCGGCTGCCGAGGAGGAGGACCGGCAGGTCCTCGTCCACGATGCGGCGTTGCAACGCCGGGCGCTCCCGCCCCTCCCCCGCGATGACGACGAGCGGTAACGGGTCGATGTCCTGCCCCCGCCACAGCGCGACGGCGTCGAGCAGCAGAGCGTGGCCGTGCTCGGGCACGAGGCTGCCGACCGCCATGGCCAACGGGCGTTCGACGGCGCCGAGTTCGGCGCGCGCCTTGCTGTCGGTCCCGGTAGCGCCCTGGACGCGGGGCGCGGGCACGGCCAGCGGCGCGAGCCGCACATCGCGGGCGCCGCGCGCCCGGGCCGTGTCGACGAGCCCGGACGAGGTGGCGAACACGACGGACGCTGAGCGCAGGGCACTTCGCTCGAAGAGCCGGGTGAGCCCGCCACGCGCTCCGGCGTACGCCGCGGCGCGGGCGTGCCAGGTGACGACGAGCGGCACGGGCATGCCGCCGAGGGCCAGCGCGGTGCGGTAGGCCGCGTGCAGGCCGTGCGCGTGCACGACGTCGGCACCGGCGCACGCGGCGCGCAGCGCGGCAACGGACACGGGGTCGCCGCGGCGCGGCACGTGCAGATGGAGCGCGCCGCAGCCGCGGAAGTCGTAGGCGCGCTCGGCCTCTTCCGGCGCGCAGACGGTCACCCGCACGCCGCGCGCCACGAGGCCGGCGGCGAGCGACCTGACGTGCGCGCTGCTGCCCGCGCTGCCGCCGCCCAGCACTTGGACCGAACGCAGCGGTGTCACGTGCACGGCTCCCGGGTCGAGATCGGATCGGAATCGGCGAATCGGCGGAATCGGCGGAATGGAATCAGCGGAATCGGCTCCCAAGGATGCCAGGAGGAGGCCGCGCGGTTCAGCCGCCTCGTTCACTCGCGTGGGTGAATGGCGGCCCATTCGCCGTACGCGGCACCCGCCGCGACCCCCAGCGCGTGCGCGGCGAGCCCGAGACGCCCGTTGGTCCCGACGACGGCGGCACCGAGCGCCGCGCCGAGCGCGTGCGCGCCGCCCGCGCCGAGCGTCGTCTCCTCTGCGAGGTCGCCGCCCGCCACGGCGCCCGCCACCCCGACCGGGACGGCGGCGAGGGCGCCGCCGCGCCGCACGAGGCCGGGCGCCGCGAAGGCGGCGGCCGCGAGCACGGCGCTGCCCGGCCTGCGGTCGGCGAGCCGGACGCAGTGCGCGGCGCCCGCGATGACCACGGCGGCGAGGGCGCGATCGACAGGCCGCTCCTTCATGAGCACACCCGCGACGACGGCGCCGGCCACCAGGGCGCCGGGCACACCGGAGCCCGCCCCGAGTACGGCGACCCCGGCGCCGGGCTCCACAGCGCCGGCGACGAGGGCACCGGGGAGGGCGCCTCGGAAGAGGCGGGAGAGCCCGTAGGAGGCCCCGAGGGCGACGGCGCGGGGCACACGTGAGACGGCCATGCCCGCCACTGTACGAACCACGCACCGTCCCCGGCCCGGCACCCCGACGTCCGGCGGTCCTTCCTGGAGCCGCACCGGCGGCGCGGGGCCTGCCTCCGGCCCACCTCGGCCGGTGCACCGAAGGCCTTCGGCGGATGCTCCGGCCGGGTGCCCGCACGCATCGCCCGCATGGACGGACGGGCCGGGCCCCGCGGGGACACACGGGGCGCCGAGTACGGCCCTCAACAGCCTGGCGGGCGGTGGTGGACGGCCCCCGACGCCCGCGTTCCGGCGCGGGCCTGCGGTCAGCGCCCGCTCGTTCGGCGCCGGAGCGCAACGGCTGCGCCCGGCCCGCCGGCGCACCTTTGCGAGGTGCACCGGCAGCACCTCGGCAGGCGCCGCGCGGGCAACCGGTCGGCGACGGCTAGTCCGGCTGAAGCTGCGCCGGCACGGGGACCGCCGCCGTCGCACCTCCGAGGGCACGACGGCGGCCCCTCGACGAACGCCCCGCCAGCGACCGCAGGCGCCCGCCTCGACGACGGCCGCTTCACCGCCGCGCGTTTCGGGCTCGTTCCGCGCCCGACGCGGACCGCACCCGGCCGCATCGCCCGCCCGGCGGCGTTCACGGTCCGGCGGCCGTCAGCCGGGTCCTGCTCAGCGGGCGCGAGGCACCCGCGGCCCGGAGCGGCGCGATGCGGCCCGGACCCGTAGGGCGCACCGCGCCCTACGCCTCGCCGCGCGCCGCCGCGAGCAGTTCCTCCGCGTGCGCCCGCGCGGACGACGAGTCCGCCTGGCCCGCGAGCATGCGCGACAGCTCGCGCACCCGCTCCTCGCCCTCCAGGACCGTCACACCCGACCGCGTCACCGTTCCGTCGTTCGTCTTCTCCACCAGCAGCTGCCGGTCGGCGAACGCCGCGACCTGCGGCAGGTGCGTGACGACCACGACCTGCGCCGACTTCGCGAGTTCCGCGAGCCGCCTGCCGACCTCGACCGCCGCCTTGCCGCCGACGCCCGCGTCGACCTCGTCGAAGAGGTACGTGGGCACCGGATCGGATCCGGCGAACACGACCTCGACCGCGAGCATCACGCGTGACAGCTCACCGCCCGACGCGCCGCGCGCGATCGGCCGCGGCGGGGCGCCCGGATGCGGCGCGAGCAGCAGTTCGACCTCGTCGGCGCCGTGCGGCCCGTACGCCACCGTCCGCCCGCCGACCTCGATGCCGTCCGCCGCAGCCGGGTCCACCTCGACCTGTCCGATCGCGAACGACACCCTGGCGTGCGGCATCGCCAGCGACGCGAGTTCCGCCGTCACCGCCGCCGCGAACCGCTCGGCGGCCTCCGTGCGCGCGTCCGTCAGCGCCTGTGCGAGACCCGACAGCTCGCCGCGCAACGTATCGCGCTCCGCCTCCAGTTCGCCGATGCGGTCGTCGTCGCCCTCCAGCTCCGTCAGCCGCGCGGCGCTCGCCTGGGCCCACGCGAGCACGGCGGCGGCGTCCTCGCCGTACTTGCGGGTCAGCGCGGTCAGCGCCGCCCTGCGCTCCTCGACCGCGGCGAGGCGCAGCGGGTCCGCTTCCAGGTCGTCGGCGTAGCCGGCGAGTTCGCCCGCGACGTCCGCGAGGAGGATGGAGATCTCGCCCATGCGCTCGGCGAGCGCGCCGAGCGCCGGGTCGTGTGCACGTACCGCTTCCAGGGCCCGCCCCGCCGCGCCGACCAGCGTCGTCGCGTCGACGGCCTCCGGGTCCTCCGGCACGCCGGCGAGCGCCGCGTGTGCGACGGACGCCGCCGACGCGAGCGCCTCGGCGTTGCCGAGCCGCTCGGCCTCGGCCGCCAGTTCGGCGTCCTCGCCCGCGACGGGCTCGACGGCCGCGATCTCCCCGAGCCCGAACCTCAGCAGGTCGGCCTCCTGCGCACGCTCACGCGCGCGCGTCGTCAGCTCGTCGAGTTCGGTCGCGACGGCCCGCAGCCGCCGGTAGGCCGCCAGGTACTTCTCCAGCGGCACGGACACCGCGTCACCGGCGTAGCGGTCGAGCGCGCCGCGCTGCCTCGCGGGGCGCAGCAGCCCCTGCTGGTCGGTCTGGCCGTGAACGGCCACGAGGTCGTCCGCGAGCTCCGCGAGCACTCCGACGGGCACGGATCTGCCGCCGAGATGGGCGCGCGAGCGCCCCTCCGCCGAGACGGTTCTGCTGACGAGCAGCGCGCCGTCGTCCAGTTCCGCGCCGGCCTCCTCGGCCCGCAGCGCGGCAGGCGCTCCCGGCGCAAGGGAGAGCCTGCCCTCCACGACCGCGGCCTTCGCGCCGATCCGCACGAGCGCGGGGTCGGCGCGACCGCCGAGCAGCAGCGCGAGGCTGGTGACGACCATCGTCTTGCCCGCGCCCGTCTCGCCCGTCACCGCAGTGAAGCCCGGCGAGAGCTCGACGACGGCGTCGTCGATGACCCCGAGCGACCGTATCCGCATTTCCTCCAACACGGACATGACCATACGAGGTACCGGCCCTCCTTTGCACGGCCCGGCCCCGCCCCGGCCCCCGGCGGGGGTCAGCCGGGGGCGCCCCGCCACCCGGAGACCGGGAGCGCGAACTTCGCGACCAGCCGGTCCGTGAACGACGCGTGGTGCAGCCGCGCGAGCCGTACGGGTACCGCGCCTCGGCGCACCTCGACGCGCGCCCCGGCGGGCAGTTCGACCGTCCTGCGCCCGTCGCACCACAGCACCCCGTGCGGGGTGTCCGCCTGCACCTCCACGGCGAGCACCGTCGTGGGCGAGGTGACCAGCGGCTTCGCGAAGAGGGCGTGGGCGCTGATCGGCACCATGAGCAGCGCCTCCACGTCCGGCCACACCACGGGCCCGCCGGCCGAGAACGCGTACGCCGTGGACCCGGTCGGCGTCGCGCAGACGATGCCGTCGCAGCCGAAGCCGGTGACGGGCCGCCCGTCGATCTCCAGGACGACCTCCAGCATCCGCTCGGGCGACACCTTCTGCACCGCGGCCTCGTTGAGCGCCCAGTCGGTGTGCACTATGTCGCCGTTGTTGTGCACGACGACGTCGATCGTCATGCGCTCCTCGACGTCGTACGAGCGCGCCACCACGCGTTCCACCACGCGTGCCAGGTCGTCGCGCTCCGCCTCGGCGAGGAACCCGACCCGGCCGAGGTTGACTCCGAGCATCGGCACGCCCGAGGCGCGCGCGAAGGCGGCGCCGCGCAGCAGGGTGCCGTCGCCGCCGAGCACGATCAGCAACTCGCAGCCGTCGAGGACGTCGGGCGTCGCTTCGGCGACGGTCTGCACGGACGCGGGCAGCGGCGGCAGGTCGGCCGCCTCCTCCTCAAGCACCCGCACGCCGATGCCGCCGTGCTCAAGGGCGGCCACGACGAGCTGCGCGCTGCGCACGGCGGCGGCTCTGCCGGTGTGCGCGAGCAGGAAGACCGTACGGCCCTGCTCGTCCTGGTCCGCGGCCGTGATCTGTTCGCCTAGAACCGTCATCTGGGGCCCTCCTCGACCGCGCGCGCGACGTCGGCCGGGTCGAGCGGAGGCGCGTCCGCCCGCAGCCACAGGAAGTACTCGACGTTGCCCGCGGGTCCTGGCAGCGGGCTCGCGGTGACGCCGCGCACGCCGAGGCCGAGCTCGGCCGCCCGGTGCGCCACCGCGGTGACGGCCTCGGCGCGCAGCTCGGGGCTGCGCACCACCCCGCCCGTGCCGAGGCGCTCCTTGCCGACCTCGAACTGCGGCTTGACCATCAGCACCAGGTCGGCGCCGGGCGCAGTGCAGCGCGCGAGCGCGGGCAGCACCAGGCCGAGCGCGATGAAGGAGAGGTCGCCGACGACGAGGCCGACGGGCGTTCCGCCGATCGCGTCGAGCGTCAACTCCCGTACGTTCGTGCGGTCCTTGACGGTGACCCGCTCGTCGTTGCGCAGCGCCCACACGAGCTGCCCGTACCCGACGTCGACGGCGACGACGTGTGCCGCGCCCGCCCGAAGCAGCACATCGGTGAAGCCGCCGGTCGACGCGCCCGCGTCCAGCGCACGCCGCCCCCGTACGACGAGCCCGAGCGGCACGAACGCGTCGAGGGCACCGGCCAGTTTGTGCCCGCCGCGCGACGCGTAGCCAGGGTCGTCCGCGTCCTGGGCGACGACGACGGGCGCGCTGGTCTCGACCTGGGTCGCGGGCTTGGTCGCGGTGGTGCCGCGTACGGTGACGCGGCCCGCGGCGATCAGCTCGCAGGCGTGTTCACGCGAGCGCGCGAGGTTGCGGCGCACCAGTTCCGCGTCGAGGCGTCGGCGTGCCAGTCCTGCCACGTGCGATTCAGCTCCTGTGGTCGTGCGGGGGTGTCGGTCCCGGGCTCGCGTCGAGCGCGGCGAGCGCGTCACGCAGCCCCTGGTGAACATCCTCGTACACCTCGATATGCCCGTCGGTGGTGAGGTGGTCCGCGTCGCCCAGCCGGGCGAGGGCCGCGTCGACCCGCGCGTCGCCCGTAGCGGCGCGCTCCACGCCGAGCGGCGAGGGCCCTGCGGGCTCGGCGGGGACGGGAGCCGGCTCCGGCGCCGCGGGCGCCTCAGGCCCAGCGGACGCGGAGGGTTCCGGGGATGCGGAGGGTTGCGGGGATGCGGAGGGCACGAACGGTGCGGCGGTTTCCGACGGGGCGGACGGTCCGTGCGGTCCCGCGGGCCCTGGCCCTGGCGGTGCCGGGCGCGGGGTCCCTTCCCCGGGAGCGCCGGCGGTCGTGTCGTTCATGGCGGAACGCTACCGCGATCCCCACGGGTACGGTCGATGGCGATGGCTACCCAGGAGGAGTGCGGCAGCGCGCTCGACCGGCTCGCGCGGAACCTGGCGGGCGCGGGCGGCGCCGTGCGCTCGGCCGCGGACGTCGACCGCTCCGTCAGCTGCCACGTCACCGACCTGGACGTCACGTTCACGGGCAGGCTGCGGGGCGCGGCGATCACCGTGGACGAGGACGTGCGGCGCGGCCCTCCGGCGGAGCGCGCGCAGATCAGGCTCGCCATGACCGGCGACGACCTGGTGGCGCTCGCCGACGGGCGGCTGGACTTCGTCCGGGCCTGGGGCACGGGCCGCGTCAGGTTCGAGGCCGGGCTCCGCGACCTGCTGCGGCTGCGGTCGCTGCTGTAGCCGCGGCCGGCTCCGCCGCAGCGGGCTCGGCCGCCGCCGCGCTCCGCGGCGCGGTCCCGCGCGCCTTGCGGCCTGCGGGCACGACGAGGGGCGTGCCCGTCTCGGGGTCGTCGATGACCTGGCAGCGCAGGCCGAACACCTCCTCGACCAGCGGCGCGGTGACGACCTCGGCCGGCGCGCCCTCCGCGACGACGCGCCCTTCGCGCATCGCGATCAGGTGGGTGGCGTAGCGGGCCGCGTGGTTGAGGTCGTGCAGCACGGCGACGAGGGTGCGGCCCTGCGTCTCGTGCAGCTCGGCGCACAGGTCGAGCACGTCGATCTGGTGCTGGATGTCGAGGTAGGTGGTGGGCTCGTCGAGGAGCAGCAGCGGGGTCTGCTGGGCGAGCGCCATGGCGATCCACACGCGCTGGCGCTGCCCGCCCGACAGCTCGTCCACGTATCGCTCGGAGAGTTCGGCGATGCGCGTCGCCGCCATCGACTCGGTGACGATCCGCTCGTCCTCCGGCGACCACTGGCGCAGCAGCCCCTGGTGCGGGTAGCGGCCGCGGGCGACCAGGTCGCCGACGGTGATCCCGTCGGGCGCGACGGACGACTGCGGCAGCAGGCCGAGCGTCTTGGCGACCTTCTTCGCCGGCATGGTGTGGATGGCGGACCCGTCGAGCAGCACCCGGCCCTGCTCGGGCCTGAGCATCCGGGACAGGGCGCGCAGCAGCGTGGACTTGCCGCAGGCGTTCGGGCCGACGACGACTGTGAAGGAGTGGTCGGGTATCTCGAGGGAGAGGTCCTCGACGATGACCCTCCGGTCGTAGCCGAGGGTCACGGACTCCGCGGTCAGGCGCTGCATCGTCGTACTCCTGTGGGGCTCGGGTCCTGATGGTGGTATGGGATCGGGCACCGGCCCGGACTCGGTGCCCGCGCGCCGCCTCATATGCGCCCCGCCCTGCGCTGGGAGACCAGCAGCCACAGCAGGTACAGGCCGCCGACGACGGCCGTGACGACGCCGGCCGGCAGCTGCCTGTCGCCGAAGGCCCGCGTGGCTACCAGGTCGGCCGCGCACAGCAGCACCGCCCCCATCGCCGCCGACGCGGCGAGGTTGGGGCCGGGCGCGCGCGTGATCCTGCGGGCGAGCTGGGGGGCGCTGAGCGAGACGAACGTGATGGGCCCCGCGGCCGCGGTCGCCGAGGCCACCAGCAGCACGGCGGCCGCCATCAGCAGGACGCGGGTGCGCTCGACGGGCACGCCGAGCGCGTAGGCCGTGTCGTCCCCCATCTCCATCATCCGCAGCCGCCTGCCGTGCACGAGCGTGAACGGCACGAGGACCACGCTGACGGCGACGAGCGGCCACACCTGGCTCCAGCTGGATCCGTCCAGCGTCCCGGTCATCCACAGGACGGCCCGGGTGGCGTCCACGATGTCCGCCTTGGTGATGAGGTAGTGGTTGGCGGCGGTGAGCATGGCCGCGGCGCCGATGCCGACGAGCACGAGCCGGTAGCCGTGCACGCCGCGCTTCCACGCCAGGAGGTAGATGGCCGCGCCCGTCGCGAGGCCGCCGACCACGGCGCCCGCCGCGGTCTCGGCGGCGCTCCCGTGGAAGAGGACGATGGCGCTCAGCGCGCCGACCGCGGATCCCTGGCCGAAGCCGATCACGTCGGGGCTGCCGAGCGGGTTGCGGGTGACGGACTGGAAGACCGCGCCGCCGATGCCGAGCGCCGCGCCGACGAGCAGCCCGACGATGGCCCTCGGCAGCCTCAGGTCGTGGACGATCAACTCCTGCGCTGCCGTGCCGCCCCCGGTCAGCGTGGTGAGCACGGTCCCGGGCGACATGGGGTAGTCGCCACTGCCGATGACGACGACGCCGGCGAGGAGCGCGACCGCGACGAGCAGGAGCAGGACGAGCGCGTGCCGGGTCCCGACGCGTACGGAGAGCAGGCCGCCGGGCGTGCGGAAGGCGCGGACCCCGCGCCCGCGGCGCGCGCCCTCGCCGCGTCGGGAGGGGTCAGGCGTGGTGGTTGCGGGGGCGGTCACAGCTTCGACATCCTCCTGCGCCGTACGAGAGCGATGAAGACGGGCCCGCCGATCAGCGCCGTCACGATGCCCACCTGCACCTCAGAGGGGCGTGCGACGACCCGGCCCACCACGTCGGAGCCGAGCAGCAGCACCGGCGCGAGCACGGCGGCGTACGGCAGGATCCAGCGCATGTCCGGTCCTGTGATGCTGCGCACGAGGTGGGGCACCATCAGCCCGACGAAGACGATGGGGCCGCAGGCGGCGGTCGCCGCGCCGCACAGCAGGGTCACCGCCACCATCGCGAGCACGCGCGTACGTGTGAGATGCGCGCCGAGCGCGCGCGCCGTGTCGTCGCCCATCTCCATGGCGTTGAGCGGGCGCGCGATCAGCAGGGAAAGCACCACCCCTGCCGCGATGAAGGGCCACACCTTCGCGACGGTGGACATGTCGGCCGAGGCGAGGGAGCCGACCGTCCAGAAGCGGATCCGGTCGAGGGCCGCCGAGTCCAGCAACTCGACCGCGTTGACGTACCCGTAGAGGACGGCGCCTGCGGCGGTGCCCGCGAGGGTGATCCGCACGGGCGTGGCGCCCCGGCTGCCGCCGAGTACGTAGACGGCGGCGGAGACCACGGCGGCGCCGAGGAAGGCGAACCAGACGTATCCGGTGAAGGAGCTGACGCCGAGAAAGCTGATGGCCGACACGACGGCCGCCGCCGCGCCCGCGTTGACCCCGAGCAGCCCGGGTTCGGCGAGCGGGTTTCGCGTCAGCGCCTGCATCACGGCCCCGGCGAGCCCGAGCGCCGCCCCCACGAGCAGCCCGAGCACCGTGCGCGGCACGCGGACGTCGCTGACGATGACGTCGTCGCGGGTGCCCGTGGACTCGAAGAGGCCGTGCCAGACGTGCCCGATCGGCATGGACTTGGCGCCGACCGCGACGCTGGCCACGCAGAGCGCCGCGAGCAGTACGACGGCGAGGACGAGCCCCGTGCCGCGCACCGCGCTGCGTCCGCGCGGCGGCGGGGGCGCAGACACCGCCGGCGTGCCGCTCTGTTCTGGAGGGCTCTCAACCAACACGAAGGTTAGGTTAGCCTACCCTCCTATCGCGATTCGATGGTGTCCGGCTGTGAGTTCGCCGAAACGCCCGGCGGGGCCGGGGTTTCCGACGGCGCTCACCACCCGAGACGGCTCAGGGCCTTGCCCGCGTCGAGTCCGCACGAGCCGTCCCCCGCCTCCGTCCAGGCCGCCGCGCACAGTGCCCGCAGCCCGTCGACCGGGTCGCCGCCGCCCTCGCCGGCACGGTCGAGTACGAGCACGTCGCCGCGCGCGGACGCCGTCCAGCCGCCGCACGCGAACCCGCCGCCGTCCGCGTCCGCCGCATCCGTTCCGTCCGTCGCATCCGTCGCGTCCGCCACGTCCGGCTGCGCGCGCAGCAGGCCCCGCAGGTCGGCGTCCACATAGGTCGGCCGGTGGCGCGGCTCCGCCGCGAGCAGCTGCCGTGCGTCGGTCACCCCCGTCAGGACGAGCAGCGAGTCGACCTGGCCGCGGAACGCGCCCTCGATGTCCGTGTCGAGCCGGTCCCCGACCACGAGGGGGCGCCGCGCGCCCGTGCGCAGGATCGTCTCGCGGTGCATCGGCGGCAGCGGCTTGCCCGCCACCTCGGGCTCCGCACCCGTCGCGATCCGGACGACCTCCACCGCGGCGCCGTTGCCCGGCACGATCCCGAGCGGACTCGGAATGGTCAGATCCGTGTTGGAGGCGAACCAGAGCGCGCCCCGGTTGATCGCCGCGGACGCCTCCCAGAACCGCCGCCACACCATGTCGGGGCCGCCGTACCCCTGCGCGACCGCCACCGGTTCGTCGTCCGCGCGGTCCACCGGGGTGAGCCCGCGCTCGCGCAGCGCGAGCCGCAGCCCCTCACCGCCGATGACGAGCACCTTCGCGCCTTCGGGCAGGCGGTCCGCGATCAGCCGCGCCACGGCCTGCGCCGAGGTGATCACGTCCTCGGCCTCCGCGGGCACCCCGAGCTCCGTCAGGTGCGCGGCGACGGCCCCGGGCGGCCTGAGGGCGTTGTTGGTGACGTACGCGAGGCGCATGCCGGCCTTCCGCGCCGCCGCGAGCGCGTCCACCGCGTGCGGCACCGCGTCACCGCCCCTGTACACCACGCCGTCCAGGTCGAGCAGCGCCGTGTCGTAGCGCTCGCTCAGCATGCCCCCGCTGCCACGGGGCCGCGTGCCTGCGCTGTCCTGACTCATTCCCACCGCACTCCTCGCTCCGGCTGCTCACCCGATCATCGCCCATGGCGGCTTCCCCCATACGATGCCCTGATGAGGACGACGGATCTTGCGGGCAAGGGGCTGCGGCTGACGCCGTTCAGGGGCGTGCGCTACGTGCCCGAGCAGGTCACCAGCCTGTCCGCGGTGACCTCGCCGCCGTACGACGTGGTGGTGCGGCCCGACGGCCTGCACCACCTGGAGTGTGCCGATCCTCACAACATCGTCCGGCTGATCCTCCCCCAGGCCGCCACCCCGGCGGCACGCCACCGGCAGGCCGCCGACACGCTGGCCCGCTGGCTGGCGGACGGCGTGCTGGCCGTCGACCCGGAACCCGCGCTGTACGTGTACGAGCAGCGCGGTGAGTCAGCCGTGCAGCGCGGCGTCATCGGCTCGCTCGCCCTGCCGGACCCCGCGGACGGCGTGGTGCTCCCGCACGAGGACGTCATGGCGGAGATCGTCGAGGACCGCGCCGACCTGATGCGGGCCACTGCCAGCAACCTGGAGCCGCTGCTGCTGACCTACGAGGGCGACGGCACGACGCAGGCCGTGCTCGACCGGGTCGCACGGCGTACCCCGCTGCTCGCGACGACCACCGAGGACGGTTACGCGCACAAGCTGTGGTCGGTGACCTCGGCCGCCGAGCAGGCGGAGATCACGACCGGACTCGCCCGCCACCAGGCGCTGATCGCGGACGGCCACCACCGCTGGGCGACCTACCAGCGGCTGCGCGAGGAACACCCGGGCGCCGGGCCCTGGTCGTACGGCCTCGTGCTCCTCGTGGACACCCTGCGCCACCCGCTCCAGGTCCGTGCCATCCACCGCCTGCTGCACGGCGTGCCGGTCGCGGAGGCGGCGGCCTCGCTGCACGGGTTCTGCCGGGTGCGCACGCTCGACGCGGCGCTGCCCGAGGCGCTCGACGCCCTGGCGGCGGCCACCGCGGAAGGCAACGCCTTCCTGCTGGCGGGCGACGGCGGCTTCCGTCTGGTCGACCGGCCCGACGCGGGCCTGCTCGAACGGACCGTACGCCACGACCGGCCGGCGGCCTGGCGGCAACTGGACGCGACGGTGCTGCACAGCGCGCTCATCGACGAGGTGTGGCGGGTGCCCGACGGGCCCGACCACATCGGCTACATCCACGACACGGTCGCGGCCGTGCGCAAGGCCGAGCAGGACGGCAGCACGGCGGTACTCCTGCATCCGGTGCGCGAGGACGTCGTACGCGACCTGGCGCGGAAGGGCGTCACGATGCCACGCAAGTCGACGTCGTTCGGCCCGAAGCCGGCGACGGGCCTGGTGCTGCGCACGCTCGCGGCCGGCTGACCGGCCGTCCCGCCCGTCCCCGCCGGCTGCCCGGGACGGGCGAGGGGCCCGCGCGCCGTGCGCGCGGGCCCCTCGCCCGTACAGCCTCGTACAACGCCTCTCAGCGCGTCACCCTTCGCCGTCGGCGCGCCGGGGCGCGTCCGGGGCGTCGTCGGCCTCGGCCTCTCCCCGCACGTCGCCCTCGGCGTCGCCGGGGCCGTCCGCCGCCGCGTCGTCCTCCGCCGCCACGTCGTCTTCCATGGCATCGACGAACTCGATGCCGTCGAGTTCGGCAAGCCGGTCGGACGCGTCGGTCGTCCCGTCCTTGTCCGCCTCGTTGGCACGGGCGAACCACTCGCGGGCCTCGCTCTCCCGGCCGGCCTCCAGCAGGGCGTCCGCGTACGCGTAGCGCAGGCGGGCCGTCCACGGGTGCACGGAGTGCGAGGCGAGCTCAGGACTCTGCAGCGTGACGATGGCGGCGTCGAGCTGCCCCATGTCGCGCCGGGCCCCGGCGGCCACGAGACGCATCTCGACCTGGCCCGCCTTGTCCAGCTTCTGCACCTCGGACTCACCGGCCATCGCCAGCGCGCGCTCGGGCCGGCCGAGGCCGCGCTCGCAGTCGGCCATGACGGGCCACAGCTCCACGTTGCCGGTCATCCTGCGGGCGGCCCGGAACTCGGCCAGCCCCTCGGCGTACTTCTGGTTGGCATACGCCGCGAAGCCCGCCGCCTCGCGGACCGCTGCCACCCTGGACGCGAGCCGCAGGGCCACCCTGGAGTACGCGTAGGCGCCCTCGGGGTCCTCGTCGATGAGCCGGGCGACCATGACCAGGTTGCGGGCGACGTCGTCCGCGAGGGTCTTGGGCAGGCTCATGAGCTCCTGCCGCACGTCCTTGTCGATCTCGTCGCCCGTGACCTCGTCCGGGATGGGCAGCCGCTTCACGGGCTCCCTGTCCCTGTCCCGGTCGTCCCGCCGTCCGGGCCCACCACGGCGGTCGTCGCGGCCGCGGAACCCACCGCGGTCGCGGTCGTCGCGACCTCCACGGAATCCGCCGCGACCGCCCCGGTCACGGTCGTCACGCCTGCCGTACCCGCCACCGCCGGCACCGGGGCGGCCGCCCCGGTCGCTGTCGCGGCGGGGCCCACGGGGCCGGTCGTCGCGGCGATCGTCACGGCGGTCGTCCCTGCGATCATCACGGCGGAAGGACGGACGGTCATCCCGCCGGTCGTCACGGCGGAACGAAGGCCGGTCGTCGCGCCGGTCATCACGCCGGAACGAAGGCCGGTCATCCCGCCCCCCGCGGAACCCACCGCGGTCACGGTCACCACGGTCCCGGTCATCACGCCGGAACGAGGGACGGTCGTCACGGCCCCCGCGGAACCCACCACGGTCACGGTCGCCACGGTCCCGGTCATCACGCCGGAACGGGGGACGGTCATCCCTCCGACCACGGTCGTCACGGCGGTCGTCACGCCGGAACGACGGACGGTCGTCCCTCCGGCCACGGTCGTCACGGCGGTCATCACGCCGGTCATCACGCCGGAACGAGGGACGGTCGTCACGCCCCCCGCGGAACCCACCACGGTCACGGTCGCCACGGTCCCGGTCATCACGCCGGAAAGGCGGACGGTCATCGCGGCGATCGTCACGGCGGTCACCGTCCCGACCCCGGTATCCGCCGCCGCCTCCCGCGTACCCGCCCCCGGGGCGACCGCCGCGGTCATCGCGGTCGCGGCGCCCGTTACCGCCGCTGCCGGGGCGACCGCCGTTACCTCCGGGGCGACCGCCTCGCTCGTCGTCCCTGCGGGGGCCGCGCGACCGGTCGTCGCGCGAGCCTCGGAAACCGCCGCGGTCACCTCGATCGTCGCGGCGGGGCCCCGAAGGCCGCTGGTCGTCGCGGCGTCCGCGAGAGCCGCCCCGGTTGTCACCACTGTCCCTGCGACGCGGCTCGCGCTCAGGACGGTCGTCGGAGGAATTGGGGGACATCGGTTGAGCTCCTGTCTTCGGGCACCATCGGTTCAGGCGCCACATGTCATCATCGCGCAGCCGGTCGAGCAGTGCGCGGGTACGGTCTCGCCGGCGAAAACGGCAACAAAAAAGGACCCGTGGTCCAGCATTGAATGCTGGACCACGGGTCCTTTCACAAATCGTTCGGCGGCGTCCTACTCTCCCACAGGGTCCCCCCTGCAGTACCATCGGCGCAGTAGAGCTTAGCTTCCGGGTTCGGAATGTAACCGGGCGTTTCCCCACAGTGGACGCGAGCAAATATGGACAAGCCCTCGGCCTATTAGTACCGGTCAACTCCACCAGTCACCTGGCTTCC
>NZ_JOFZ01000011.1 GCF_000721265.1 Streptomyces sp. NRRL F-5126
CCTCACCACCCACCCCCACCTCAGCACCACCAAGCCCCACCCCCAACACCAGCAACTCCACAGGCGGCGGAGGCGGCGGCGGCAAGAAAAAGAAAAAGACCAACCCACTCGCCCGCGTACTCCTCGCCAACGGGACGACCAACGAGTGCGCCGCCCCGGAACCCCAGACGAAGGACGGCGACCTGAAGCAGGTCCGGCAGTACGACTGCAAGGTCCCCACCGACGAGACCCAGGTGTGGGGCGTGGAGACCGTGTTCAAGGGCCAGGGTCCTGGCAACGCCGACCTGGTCCAGATCCGCAATCTGAAGAGCGGCAACTGCCTGGACGTGCCGGGCAACGGTGCCGACGCGCACGGGACGCACCTCGATCTGTACCCGTGCACCAAGACGATGGACGACAACCAGCTCTGGTACCTGCACAAGGGCAAGGACACGGACAACCTCTACTGGATCCGCAACTACAAGAGCAACGGGCTGTGCCTGGACGTCTCCGGCTTCAAGAGCTCGGGCGACGACAAGGCCCCCGGCACGGTGCTGACCCTCTACCCGTGCAGCGACAACGACGACCAGGGCTGGAACCTCGTCAAGCAGCAGGCCGACGACAACCAGAACTGAGGGATCCCCGAGGGCGGAGGGAGCGCCCCGCGAGCCAGGGCTCGCGGGGCGCTTTCCGTCTCAGAAGCCCATCTCGCCAGGCACCAGGCGGCCCGCCTTGCGGTACTCGCGGCGGGCGCCGGCCAGCAGGTCGGCCGTGGTGACCGGCTCGCGCCGGCCGGCGGCCGTGTACGCGGCGGTGACCACCGCGCTGCGGATCGAGCCGCCCGCGAGCTCGAAGTCGCGGGCGCACTCGCCCGGGTCGATGCCGTCCGCGCACGGCACGTGGACGAGGCTGTGCCGCCACAGCGCGAGCCGCTGCTCGGCGTCGGGGAACGGGAAGTCGACGACGAGGTCGAGGCGGCGCGTGAAGGCGTCGTCGATGTTGGCCCGCAGGTTGGTGGTGAGCAGGGCGATGCCGCCGAACGCCTCCAGGCGCTGCAGCAGGTAGGCGCTCTCCATGTTGGCGTAGCGGTCGTGGGCGTCCTTGACCTCGGAGCGTTTGCCGAAGACGGCGTCGGCCTCGTCGAAGAGCAGCACGGCGTCGGTGCGGTCGGCCTCGGTGAAGATGCGCTCCAGGTTCTTCTCGGTCTCGCCGACGAACTTGTCGACGACGGAGGAGAGCTGGACGACATACAGGTCGAGGCCGAGGTCGGCGGCGACCACCTCGGCCGCGAGCGTCTTGCCCGTGCCGGAGTCCCCGGCGAACAGGCCGAGGACGCCGCGTCCGCGCCCGCCGCCGGCGCTCAGACGCCAGTCTCCGAGCACCCGGTCGCGGAAGCGGGCGCGCAGGGCCAGTTCCCGCAGGTGGCCGAGGGGCCCGTCCGGCAGCACGAGGTCGTCCCAGCCGACGGCCGGCCTGATCCTGCGGGCGTGCCGTTCGAGTCCTGAGGCCGACTGCTGGCGCGCGGCCAGGCGCAGGTGGTCGGGGGTCACCGGCGAGCCGTCGTAGGCGGCGCGGTCCAGGGCGGCCCTGGCGGCTCGGGCGATCCGGTCGCCGCCGAGGCGGTAGGGGCCGACGGTCTCGGCGAGGTCGAACCCGGGGTCCTCGCCGGCGCCGAGGCCGAGGGCCGCGGACCATGTCTCCGCGCGGCCGGAGGGCAGCCGGTCCACGTCGAGCACCAGCGGGTCGCGCTCGCACCAGTCCGGGTCGTACGGATTCGGCCCGGCCAGCACCACGGGGACGTCGCGCGCCGCGAGTGCACGCAGCAGCGGGCCCGGCCGCTCGGGCAGCGGTGACACGACGACCGCGCAGTCCACCAGCCGTGCCTCGCGCAGGAGTTCGGCCACGGGGCCGTGGCTGCCCGGCCGGCCGCCGCCGGTGGTGTCGGGGTCGTCGGGGCGCTGGTCCCCTCCGTCGGGCCGCTCGCCGCCGGAGTCGGGGGTGAAGTGCAGCGCGTCCCGACCGGCCGCGTTCAGCGCGGCTGCCGCGAACAGCAGGCCGTCGCCCTGGCGTTGTTCGCGCAGGTAGACGGTGAGCGGTCCCGCGGCGAGGTGTTTGGCGAGTTGGTGGGCCGCCTGCTCGCCGTCGCCGAAGAGGGCTCCGCCGGCGAAGGGCGGCAGGCCGCGCACGTACCCGTCGAGCGCGGCGTCCGGTGTGTCGTCGCCGAGCAGGTGCGCGGCGACCCGGTCCGGGACACGCAACGAGCGGCTGAGGAAGGGGCGTTCGGGGTCCTCCACGACGAGCAGCCCGCATGCGGACAGCGGCGCCGTGCGGTGGAAGGCGTCCCGCGCGTCCGCGTGGGTCGTGGGCAGCCCGCAGAGGTCGAGCGCGAGGCCCACGGTGGCCCGCCGGCGGGAGACGTCGTCGTTGAGGTACCCGTACAGCGGCTCGAAGCCGCGGTCGAGGTCGGGGGCGACGGCGATGAGCAGGACGGACACGTCGAAGGACGTGAGCCCGAGGCGCAGGGCGAGCCGGTGCAGGCGGTCCTCGGCGCCGGGTCCTGCCGGGGCGTCCACCGCGCGCTCGCCGTCCCGTGCCGGTTCGTCCGCCGTGGCACCCGCGTCGGGGGTGTCCCGCTCCGCCGGGCCGGGACCGGCCGCGCGCTGGAGATGGTGGCGCACGGCCTCGTCGGACAGGTAGAGCCCGCGCAGCGGGTCGGCCGCGGTGGGGTCGTCGGCCGACCGCGCCTCCACGAGCGCGGCGACCCGCTCGCGCAGCCGCGCGAGCCGGGCCAGCAGCGGAACCTCGGGGGCGTCGGCGGGTGCGGGGGCGTCGGCGCCGTCCGTCATCGCGAGCCTCCCTCCGGCAGCGCCGGCCCGGCGCGCAGCGGCTCGGGCCCGCCCGCGGTGAAGTGGCGCGACTGGTGCATGCGCTCGTCGTCCCGCAGCGGTCCGTCGATCTCCCGCGCGCGCACGATCGCGCCCTCGGTGACCGGCGGGCCCGCGTCGTAGTCCGGGTAGGCCGGGAACGGCACGGTGACCACGAGGTCGAGCGACGGCTTGAGCCCACCGCCGAGCGCGGACCAGATCTCCGCGAGCGAACGCGTCTCCGCCTGTATGCCGGAGACGGCCAGCGGCACGCTGTAGCCGACCGCCTGGAGCGAGGGGGGAAGTGCCTCGGGCGTCACGAGTTCGTGCGGCAGCAGAGTCGCCAACGCGGCCGACAGCAGGCGGTGTTCGTCCTCCGGCCGCTTCGTCCACGCCGTGATCAGGTAGGAGAGGCGGAACCAGCGGGGCGGCCTGCGCCTGCGCACGACGACGCCGCGCTCGTCGCGGACGTCGGTGATGCCGCGCTCGCGGCGCTTCACGTCCTCGCGCACGTCGTAGAGGAAGACGTCGAAGACGGGGGCGTTGCGGCGGGCCGCCCAGTCGCGGGTGGGGGCCTCGAAGGAGATCTCGACGTCGGCGCCGGTGAGCGCGCCGCCCTTGAGCAGTTTCTTCAGGAGGTCGTCCACTTCGTGGATCACGAGATGTACCCCTCGCGCAGGGCGTAGGCCACCGCGTGCGCCCGGTTGCGCAGCGCGAGCCGCGTGGTCACTCCTTGCATGATGTTCTTCACGGTCCGTTCGGAGTAGGAGAGTTTGCCGGCTATCTCCCCGGTGCCCATGCCTTCGGCGACGAGCCTGAGGACGTCGATCTCGCGGGGGGTCAGGCCGGACGGCTGGACGCCGGAGGCGCCCGCCGCGCTGGATCGGAGGGTGCCGACCTGGCTGACCAGGCGGCCGATCAGGTCGGACGGCAGGTCGCCCTCGCCGCGGTGGGCCGCGAGCACCGCACGCAGCAGCCGCTGGCCGGTGGCCTCGTGGCGCCAGACGATGGTGCCGACCCCGCACTCGATGACGTCGAGCAGCTCAGCCTCGCGGATCAGGCTGACGACCAGCACCGCGTGCAGGCCGTTGGAGCGGATGAGGCGGCGCAGCAGCGCCAGGACGGCCGGGTCGAGGGACTCGGCGAGCAGCACGGCGACACCGTCGCCCTGGGCGTCGGCCTCGTCCACCAGGTCGAGCACCGGGTGCTGTCTGAGCTGGCTGATCGTCCCTTCGCGCGAGATCGGGTCGGGCGCGTGGACGACTACCGGGATCCGCTTCTCGGGTTCCGTCGTGGTCGACCGCAAAGAGCCGTGCAATTTCCCTCCCTGTCAAGCGAGATCGTACGTCAGCCCGATACGGCGACACGGACGCGGGAAATGGCCTTTGCGGTTGCGATATCGCCAAGGAATTACCTCGAAACTGCCCACAAACCCGCTCAAAGGACCGCTCACTCCACTGCTCACGACACGCTCACCACCCGCCCATGAAGCCAAACACATGCCGCGTGCCGCAGCACCCCCGCCCCGTCGGCCCCACCCGGCCCGTGTTCAAATGGGGAGACCAGGGAGGGAACTTCAGATGGCGCCGACCGGCAGCCGGCCGCCCGCGAGCCTGGGTGAGCACCTCGACGCCGCCCGCTCCAGGGCCTTCGTCGGGCGCGCCCGCGAGTTGGCCCTTTTCCGCTCCGTACTCACGGGTTCTGCACACCAATTCAACGTGATGTTCCTCACCGGGCCAGGCGGAATCGGGAAGTCCGCATTGCTGCGCCGTTACGCCGGCGAGGCACGTGCGGCGGGCCGCGCGGTGGTCCGTGTCGACGCGCGTACCGGCGGGGCCGACCCGGCGTCGTTCGAAGCCGGCGCGGCCCGCGTCCTCACCGAGGCCGGCACCGTTCTGCTGGTCGACGCGGTGGAGTCGCGCCCGTGTCTGGAGGACTGGCTGCGCGAGGAGTTCCTGCCCCGGCTGCCACCCGGCGTGGTGGTGGTCATCGCGGGACGCAGGCCGCCGGGGGACGCCTGGCGGGGCGACCCGGGCTGGCACGAGGTGCTGCGCGTACTCGCCCTGTCCGGGCTGCCGCGCGCCGACGCGTTCGCGCTGCTGGACGCGCGCGGCGTGGCGCGTGACCGGCAGCCCGGCATCGTCTCCTTCGCCGGCGGCAACCCGCTGGCCCTCTCGCTGGCGGCCGAGGCGGCCGGACCCGACGAGGCGGCCGGTCCCGGCGAGGCGGCCGGACCCGACGAGGCGGTGCGGCCCGGCGCGTGGTCCCCGGCGCAGGGCCTGATCACCACCCTGGTGTCCCGGATCGTGGGCGAGGTGCCCT
Source organism: Streptomyces sp. NRRL F-5126 (assembly GCF_000721265.1). Classification (GTDB taxonomy): domain Bacteria; phylum Actinomycetota; class Actinomycetes; order Streptomycetales; family Streptomycetaceae; genus Streptomyces. Next base: position 5,166 of record NZ_JOFZ01000011.1, read on the forward strand.
CGCCCGAGCACCGCCGGGCGCTGGAGGTCTGCGCCTACGTGCAGGTGACGACGGAGGAGCTGCTGCGGGCCGCGCTGCCGGGGGCCGACGCCTCCGCCCTGTTCGCGTGGCTGCGGGGACTTCCGTTCATCGAGGCGGGCCCGCACGGGCTCGGGCCGCACGACGTGGTGCGCGAAATCCTCGACGCCGACCTGCGGTGGCGCGACCCGCAGCGCCACGACGCGATGGGCCGGCGGATCCTCGCCCACCTCACCGAGCGGCTGCGGCAGCAGGCCGTGCCGGGACCGGCCGGCGCCGCGTCCGTCCGCGCCCTGTCGGCGGCGGTGCTCCGCCTCCGGCGCGAGACGTTCCGCGGCCGGCCCTGCGCGACGCGGCCGCACGAGGCGTACGAGGACGCGTTGCGCCCCGAGGACCGCGCCGCCGTCCTCGGCCTGCTCGCGGACCGTGGCGGTGCACAGGAGGTGGCCGTCGCCCGCCACTGGCTCGGCGTCCAGCCCGGCGCCTTCACCGTGTACCGCTCGACGGCCACGGGCGAGCTGACCGGGTTCATGGCATGGCTGCGGCTGCCGGGGCCCCGGGCCGCGGACACGGCGGCCGACCCGGTGGCGGCGCGCGCCTGGGCGCACGCGGTGCGGACGGTGCCGCCTGCGGCGGGCGAGCACTTGGCGATCGCCAGGTTCGCCGTGCGGCGCGCCGATGACCCGTCGGCGGAGGAGCTCCTCATGTCGGCGCGGGTGGTGGCCGAGTTCCTCGGCGGTCCCGGCCTCGCCTGGACGTACTTCGTGGTCGGGGACAGCGGGGCGTTTCAGCGGTCCGCGCCCCTCGCCGGGCTGGCCACGCTGCCTCCTGTGCGGGTCGGCGACCGGCTGCACGGGCTCCTCGCCTCCGACCGGCGCGCGCTGTCGACCGATGAAGTCCTCAGCCGGATGCGGCAGATGACGTACGCGCCCGATGAGCGGCGCCCGGCGGACGGCCGGCGGCCCGCGGGCCCGGGGCAGTCGATGGCCCGCCCGGATTTCGACGCGGCCGTGCGCGACGCGCTGCGCTCCTGGCACCGGCCGGACGCGCTGGCGGCCAATCCACTCGCGCGCGGTGGCCCCCACGCTGCCGGTGGCGCCGACAGGGCGGAGTCCCTGCGCGGGTTGCTGGCGCGCGCCGTGGACCGGCTGCGAGGCGACCGGCAGGGCGACAAGCTGCACCGAGCCGTGTCGGCCGCGTTCTTCGAGGGCCCGGTGACGCAGGAGGCGGCGGCCGAGCGGCTCGGCATACCGTTCAGCACGTACCGACGCCACCTGGCACGCGGCCTCGCGCGCGTCTGCGAACTGCTGTGGCACGGCGACGCGCGCCCCGGCGGCTGACGCGCCCGCCGCCCCTGCTCCGCGTCCTACTCCGCGTCCTTCGCGACCCCCGTGGACTCCCGCTCGATCAGCCGAGGCACCGGTACCTGGACGGTGCGGGCCGGGCCACCGTCCAGCAGAGCGAGCAGTTCCGTCGCCGCCGTGCGGCCGAAGGCGAGCGTGTCCCGGGTCAGCGCGGACAGCCAGGGGTGGACCATCCGGCACAGCGCCGAGTCCTCCCAGGCGACGATGGACACATCGCGCGGCACGGAGAACCCGAGCGCCGAGGCCGCGGCGACCCCGGCGACGGCCATCACGTCGTTGTCGTACACGAGCGCCGTCGGCGGGTCGGGCGCGCCGAGCACGCTGCGGGCCGCGGCCGCGCCCTCCGCGTCCGAGTAGTCGGTGGTCAGGGACCGCACACCGGTGAGGCCGAGCCGTTCCGCCTCGCCGCGCAGCGTCCTGATGCGGCGTTCGGTGTGCGCGAGCCCCGGCAGGCCCGCGATGTGCACGATGTGGCGGTGGCCGAGCGCGTGGAGCCGGTCCACGACGGCGGCCATCGCGCCGGCGTCGTCCGCCCACACCGTCGACAGACCCGGCCCGTGCTGCCCGGGCACACCGCCGATGATGACGCCCGGCAGGCCGAGTTCGGCGAGCAGTTGCGGGCGCGGGTCGTCGGTGCGCGGGTCGACCACGAGCACACCGTCCACCCTGCGCTCGGCCCACCACCTGCGGTACACCTCGCACTCGTCCTCCACCCCGTCCACCACCTGGAACAGCAGGCCGAGATGACGGGACGCCAGCCCCTCCTGGATGCCGGAGATGAGCTGCAGGAAGAACGAGTCGACGCCCAGGGTGTCGGCGGGACGGGCCACCACGAGGCCCACCGTCGCGGACCCCTCGCCGGAGAGCTGCCGGGCGGCGGCGCTCGGCCGCCAGCCGAGTTGGCTCGCGACGCGCCGCACCCGGTCGCGGGTGACCTCCGAGACGCCGGGGCGGTCGTTGAGAGCGAACGACACCGCGCTCTCCGACACCCCGGCGCGCTGGGCGATGTCCTTCATCGTCGGACGCCGCGGGGACGTGCGTCGAACCGCCATGCGTGTCCCCCTGGGTGACCGTCGGAAGCGCCAGCCTAGCGCATGCCTCTTCCGATACTAAAGCGCTTGAGTCGCCGAGCGGTCCACTCGTGCCTAAAGCGCATTAGTTCATGATCTCTTGAGACCAACATACGGCTCTGACCTGCATGTTTACCAGAGGTGCACTTTCTCGCCCCGCGAATCCATTGACTTTTCACCACCGAGCCGTGCAAGGTCTGCCCCGCAGCAATTCGCCGCCGCGGGGCCAGAGCCCGGCGAGCGGATGCCGCGTCACGCCCGGGTTGAGCAAAGGAGCCGTTTGCCGTGCGCTTTTCCAGCAGAGTCCCCCAGAGGGCGGCCGTCGCCGCCGCCGCGGTAGCCGTCCTCCTGCCCCTGAGCGCCTGCGGCGGATCCGGCGGCTCGGGCGGCTCCTCGACCTCCGGCTCCGGCAAGATCGACGGGTCGATCACGTTCCAGACGTGGAACCTGAAGACGGGCTACAAGTCGTACTTCAACACCCTCATAGCCGGCTTCGAGAAGAAGTACCCCGGCACGCACGTGAAGTGGGTCGACCAGCCCGCCGACAACTACGCCGACAAGCTCAGCGCCGACGCCTCGGGCGGCACGCTCCCCGACGTCGTCAACGTCTCCCCCGACCTCGGCGCCCCGCTCGCCAAGGCCGGCCTCGCGCTCGACCTCGACAGCGACCCGGCCGCCGCCAAGTACAAGAAGGAGTACCTGCCGGGGGCCTGGCAGAGCAGCCAGGTGCCCGGCATGAAGGGCACCTACGCCTTCCCCTGGTACCTCAACACCGGTCCGATGTTCTACAACAAGGCGCTGTTCAAGAAGGCCGGGCTCGACCCGAACAAGCCGCCGCTGACGTACGACCAGATGTTCAGCGACGCGCTGACGATGGCGAAGAAGAGCGGCGGCAAGGTCGCCACGCTCGCCAACGTGCCCACCATCGAGGACTTCGGCCGCTACGGCGTGAAGATCATGAACAGCAAGGGCGACGGCTTCACCTTCAACGGGTCCAAGGGCGTCAAGCTGCTGACCGAGTACGTGAAGCTCTACAAGGCGCACGCGCTCGACCCGCAGGCCCTGACCGCGACGCCGGACTCGGCGGGCCAGAAGTTCCTGACGCAGGCCGTCGCGATGAACCCCGGCAGCGCCCTCGACCTGGGCCACTTCAAGACGCAGGCCCCGTCGCTCTACAAGAACATCGGCATCACGCCGCAGATCACCAGCACCGGCAAGGTCAACATGTACGTGATGGGCCTGATGGTGAACGCCAAGACCAAGAACAAGGCCACGTCGATCGCGTTCGCGCACTACGTGACCGACGCGAAGAACCAGCTGTCGTTCGCCAAGAAGGCCGCGATCTTCCCGAGCACCGCGGGCACGCTCGACGACCCGTACTTCACCAAGGAGGACGGCACCGACACCGCCCGTGTCCGTGTCGCCGCCGCCAAGTCACTGAAGACGGCGGTGAATTACACCCCGGTCGTCTTCAGCGACCAGATGAAGACGGAGCTCGGCAACGAGGTCGCCAAGGCGCTGCAGGGCAAGGAGTCCCCGCAGGCCGCGCTCGACGCCGCCGTCAAGTCCTGCGACCAGCTGCTCAAGCAGTCCTGAGGGCGGGAGCGTCCCTCGACATGAGCAGCCCCACCGCAAGGCCCGCCACCGCCGCCGGATCCGCCGCCGGCGCGGGGGCGGGCCGCAGGGCCGGCGCAGGCCCCGCGTCCGGCCGCCGCTTCGGGCCGAGAGCCCCCGGCGGCCCCTCGGCCGCACGCCGCGCGCGGCGCCATCTCCCGTCCACGCCGTGGCTGTTCGCCGCGCCCGGTCTCGTGGTCGTGTGCGCCTTCGTCCTCTACCCGTTCGTCTCCACGCTCGTCGACTCCTTCACCGACCGCCGCGCCCTGGTGGCGGGCCACTGGGTGGGGCTGGCGAACTTCACGGAGATGCTGCACGACGACGCGTTCTGGATCGGGCTGCGCAACAGCGCGCTCTACATGGTCGTGGTCGTCCCCGCCCTGGTGGTGCTGCCGCTGCTGCTTGCCCTGCTGGTGCACAAGAAGATCCCGGGCATCGGGTTCTTCCGCAGCGCCTTCTACACGCCGGTGGTCGCCTCGATCGTCGTGGTCGGGCTGATCTGGGTGTGGATGCTGGACGACCGCGGCCTGATCAACTCGGTGCTCGAAGCAGTGGGGATCGGCAAGGTCGGCTTCCTCAGCGACCAGTGGCTGCTCCTCTTGAGCGCCATGTTCGTGACGGTGTGGAAGGGCCTCGGCTACTACATGATCATCTACCTCTCGGCGCTCGCGAACGTGCCGCGTGAGCTGCACGAGGCAGCGTCGGTCGACGGCGCGGGCGCGTTCCGCCGCTTCCTGACCGTGACGGTGCCCGCGGTGCGCTCCACGATGGTCCTGGTGGGCGCGCTCTCCTCGGTCGCCGCGTTCAAGGTGTTCTCCGAGGTCTACGTGATGGCGGGGCCCAAGGGCGGCCCCGCGGGCGAGGACACCACGCTCGTCATGCTCGTGGAGCGCACCGGAACCGGCCTGACCGGCCGCGTCGGCTACGCGTCCGCCATCTCCGTCGTCGTCTTCGTCATCACACTCGGCCTGATGCTGCTCGTGCTGCGCGCCGACCGCAAGGAGGACGCGTGACCACCGTCGACGACCGCACCGCCGCCGCGCCCCGCACGAAGGGCCGGGCCCGTGGCGCCCGCCGCTCGCGCCTGACCGACGAGCACGGGCGCCGGATCGCCCCGTGGGAGCTGGTCGTGCGCTACCTGCTGCTCGTCGCCGTACTGGCCCTGACCGTGGGCCCGTTCGTCTGGCAGCTGTCCACATCCCTGAAGGGGCCGACGGAGGACATCTTCAGCACGCCGCCGAAGTTCCTGCCCTCGCACCCCACCCTGCACAACTACTCGCGCGTCTCCGACACCATCCCGGTGTGGAACTACGCGCTCAACTCGCTGAAGGTCGCGGTCGCCAACGTCGTGACGAACTGCCTCGGCGCGGCGCTCGCCGGGTACGCCATCGCCCGGCTGCGCTACCGCGGGCGCAGGCTGCTCACGCTGGTGTTCATCGTGGCGATGCTCGTGCCGGTCGAGGGCATCGTCATCGCCCAGTTCCAGACGATGCGTTCGCTCGGCCTGAACAACACGCTGCTCGGTGTGGTGCTGCCCGGGTGCGTCGGCGCGATGAACATCCTGCTGATGCGCAACGCGTTCCTGCACCTGCCGCAGGAGGTGGACGAGGCCGCCATCGTCGACGGCGCGAACGCCTGGCAGCGGTTCACACGCATCGCGCTGCCCTCGGTCAAGGGCACGCTCGCCGTCGTCGCGATCTTCGCCTTCATGGGGTCGTGGGACGACTTCCTGTGGCCGCTGATCGTGCTCAGCGACTCGTCCAAGTTCACCCTCACCATCGGCCTCAACTACCTGCACGGCACGTTCGCCGACGACCAGCGCCTGGTCGCCGCGGGAACGATCATCGCCGTCGTGCCGCTGATCGTGCTGTTCGCCTGCCTCCAGCGGTTCTTCTTCCGGGGCGTCGGGGAGGGCGCGGTCAAGGGCTGACGAGGCCGGGACGACCGTCCCGCCGCCCCCGCACGCCGCGCTCCCCCACCCCGGCCCGCACTCCCCCACCCCCGCACCACGAGACCAGGACCGTCCATGCCCCCTGCCGTCCGCTTCGGCGTCAACTACACCCCGAGCCAGGGGTGGTTCCACCACTGGCTCGACTTCGACCTCGACGCCGTACGCGCCGACCTCGACGCGATCGCCGGGCTCGGCCTCGACCACATCAGGGTCTTCCCGGTGTGGCCGTACTTCCAGCCCAACCGGACGCTGATCAGGCGCCGCGCCGTCGAGCAGCTCGTCGCGCTCGCCGACGCGGCCGCGGAACGCGGGCTCGACGTCAACGTCGACGGCCTCCAGGGCCACCTGTCCAGCTTCGACTTCCTGCCCGCGTGGACGCGGACCTGGCACCGCCGCAACCTGTTCACCGACGAGGACGTCGTCGAGGGCCAGGCCGCCTACCTGCGCACGCTGGCCGCCGCGCTCGCCGACCGGCCCAACTTCATCGGCATGACGCTCGGCAACGAGGTCGCGCAGTTCGCCGCGGGCCCGCACCCCGACCCCGACCGCATCACCACCGGGCAGGCCGGCGCCTGGCTGGAGCGGATGCTGGCGGCCTGCGCGCAGGGCGCGCCCGGCGCCGCGCACCTGCACGCCGAGTACGACGCCTCCTGGTACCAGGACGACCAGCCGTTCACACCGGCGCACGCGGCGCGCCTCGGCGCCATGACGGCCGTCCACTCCTGGGTGTTCAACGGCGCGGCGCAGCGCCACGGCCGCGCGGGCGCGGCGACCACCGGGCACGCCGCCTACCTGATCGAGCTGTCCAAGGCGTGGGCGGACGAGCCGCACCGCCCGGTGTGGCTGCAGGAGGTCGGCGCGCCCGCGCCGCTGATCCCGCCCGAGCACGCGGCCGGCTTCACGGCCGCGACGATCGCGGGCGCACTCGACTGCACTGACCTGTGGGGCGTCACCTGGTGGTGCTCGCACGACGTGTCGCGCTCGCTCGCCGACTTCCCCGAGCTCGAGTACGGGCTCGGCCTGCTGGCCTCGGACGGTGCCGTCAAGCCGGCCGGTGAGGCGGTCGCTCGCGCCGCACGTGAGGCGCGCGCCACGCCGCCGGCCCCGAAGCCCCGCACGACCGCGCTGGTCGTGGACGTCGGCGACGACGACACGGCGCCGCACCGGTCGGTCTGCGCGCCGGGCGGCCGCGTCTTCGAGGCGTTCGCCCGGCTGAGCGAGGACGGGGCGCGGCCCACGACGGTGCTCGCGAGCCGGGCCGACGACAAGCAGCACCTGGCGGGGCGCGGGATCACCGAGGTCGTCACGCCGGACGCTGTGACAGGCTGAGCCGTCAGCACGACCCGGACCGGCACGACCACCAGTACCACCACCAGCAGCAACGGAGCCACCTCTCATGCATGACGACCGCTCTCTGGTCGAGGCCCGCCTCAAGCGCGTACTCGACGAGCGCATCAGGCCCGCCGTATACCCCGAGGCCGTGCCGCTCGACGTGGCCGTGTGGACCGCGCCGGGCGAACCGGTCCCCGTGGCCGAGGGCCTGGCCGCCGAGGTCTCCCCCATCGCGGTGGGCGACCGCTGGGGCGCCCCGTGGGGCACCAGCTGGTTCCGGGTGACGGGCACCGTGCCGGCGGCGTGGGCGGGCCGGGCCGTGGAGGCCGTACTCGACCTCGGCTTCGACGAGAACATGCCGGGCTTCCAGTGCGAGGGCCTGGTCTACCGGCCCGACGGGACGCCGGTGAAGGGCCTCAACCCGCGCAACCAGTGGGTGCGCGTCGCCGACCGCGCCGAGGGCGGCGAGCAGGTGCGGCTGCATGTCGAGGCCGCGTCCAACCCCGTCGTCCTCGACTACCACCCGTTCCTGCCGACGCGGCTCGGCGACAAGGAGACGGCGGGCGACGAGCCGCAGTACCGGCTCGCCCGCATGGACCTGGCGGTCTTCGACGAGACCGTCTGGCAGCTCGTGATGGACCTGGAGGTGCTCGGCGAGCTGATGGCCGAGCTGCCCGTCGAGGGCAGCCGCCGCTGGGAGGTCCTGCGCGCCGTGGGCCGTGCGCTGGACGCCGTCGACCTCCAGGACGTGAACGGCACGGCGTCGGCCGCGCGCGCCGAGCTGGAAGGCGTGCTCGCCGAGCCCGCGCACCCGGCCGCGCACCGGATCAGCGCGGTGGGCCACGCGCACATCGACTCGGCGTGGCTGTGGCCGCTGCGCGAGACGGTGCGCAAGGTGGCGCGTACGACGTCGAACATGACGGCGCTGCTGGCCGCCGAGCCGGACTTCGTCTTCACCATGTCGCAGGCCCAGCAGTGGGCGTGGGTCAAGGAGCACCGGCCCGAGGTGTGGGCGAAGGTCGTGGAGGCCGTCGCGGAGGGCAGGTTCGTGCCGGCGGGCGGCATGTGGGTGGAGTCCGACACCAACATGCCGGGTTCCGAGGCGATGGCACGGCAGTTCGTGCACGGCAAGCGGTTCTTCCTCGACGAGTTCGGCGTCGAGAACGACGAGGCGTGGCTGCCCGACACGTTCGGCTTCGCGGCGGGCCTGCCGCAGATCATCAAGGCGGCCGGCTCCAAGTGGCTGCTGACGCAGAAGATCTCGTGGTCGACCACGAACAAGTTCCCGCACCACACCTTCCGCTGGGAGGGCATCGACGGCACACGGATCTTCACGCACTTCCCGCCCGTCGACACCTACAACTGCTCGATGAAGGGCAGCGAGATCGCCCACGCCGAGCGGAACTTCAAGGACAAGGGCGTCGCACGGCACTCGCTCGCGCCCACCGGCTGGGGCGACGGCGGCGGCGGCACGACGCGCGAGATGGTCGCGAAGGCGGCGCGGCTGCGTGACCTGAACGGCTCCGCGCGGGTGGTCTGGGAGAAGCCGGCGGACTTCTTCGCCAAGGCCGAGGCCGAGTACCCGGACCCGCCGGTGTGGGTGGGCGAGCTCTACCTGGAGCTGCACCGCGCCACCCTGACGAGCCAGGCGGGCACCAAGCAGGGCAACCGGCGCAGCGAGCACCTGCTGCGCGAGGCCGAGCTGTGGGCCGCCACGGCGGCGGTGCGCGCCGGACACCCCTACCCCTACGAGCAGTTGGACCGGATCTGGAAGACGGTGCTGCTGCACCAGTTCCACGACATCCTGCCCGGCTCGTCCATCGCGTGGGTGCACCGCGAGGCCCGCGCCACCTACGCCGCCGTCGCGGCGGAGCTGACCGGGATCATCGACGCCGCGCAGCGCGCGCTCGCGGGCGAGGGCACCAGGACGCTGGTGTTCAACGGCGCCCCGCACACCCGTGACGGCGTGGCCGCGGGCGGGGCCTCGTCGCCCGCGCTCGACGGCGGCGCGGCCGTCGGCAGCAGGGCGGAGGGCGGTTTCGTCCTCGACAACGGGCTGCTGCGGGTGGAGGTCGACGAGCGAGGTCTCGTGGTGTCGGCGTACGACATCGCGTCGGGCCGCGAGGCGGTGGCGCCCGGCCGGGCGGCCAACCTGCTCCAGCTGCACCCGGACTTCCCGAACCAGTGGGACGCGTGGGACGTGGACGCGTTCTACCGCAACACGGGGGCCGACCTGACGGACGTCGACGAGCTGGCCGCGCTGCCGGACGGCTCCGGGGTGCGGATCGTGCGCTCGTTCGGCGCGTCGAAGGCCACCCAGACGCTCACGCTCGCGGCGGGCAGCGGCCGGCTCGACATCGCCACCGAGGTGGACTGGCACGAGACGGAGAAGTTCCTCAAGCTGGCCTTCCCGCTCGACGTGCACGCCGAACGCTACGCGTCCGAGACGCAGTTCGGGCACGTGTACCGGCCCACGCACACCAACACCAGCTGGGAGTGGGCAAAGTTCGAGGCGTGCAACCACCGCTTCGTCCACCTGGAGGAGCCGGGCTGGGGCATCGCGCTCGTCAACGACTCCACGTACGGGCACGACGTGACGCGCACGGTGCGCGAGGACGACGGCGGCACGACGACGACGGTGCGCGCGTCCCTGCTGCGCGCCCCGCGCTTCCCCGACCCGGAGACGGACCAGGGCGTGCACCGCTTCCACCACGCGCTGGTGCCGGGCGCCACGGTCGGCGACGCGGTGCGCGAGGGCTACCGCGTCAACCTGCCCGAGCGGCGCGTCGAGGGCGGGCAGGACGTGGCACCGCTGTTCGCCGTCACCGACGACGCGGTGGTCGTCACGGCCGTCAAGCTGGCCGACGACGGCAGCGGCGACGTGGTCGTGCGCTTCCACGAGGCGCGCGGCGGGCGGGCGACGGCGACCCTGACGGCCGGCTTCCCGGTGGCCGGCGCGGTCGCGACGGACCTGCTTGAGCGCCCCCTGGCGGACCCCCCTGCCCCCGAGCGCACGGGGGGCGCGGTGACGGTGTCACTGCGCCCCTTCGAGCTGCGCACGCTGCGTTTCACGCCGCGTTCTTGATCTCGCGGGGCATGATCAGGGCTGAGGCGACGGCGGGGGCCGCACCGATGAGGAGCATGACCACCGGCCAGGAGGACGCCGAGAGCAGGGCGGGGATGAGGAGCGGTGTGATGAAGGCACCGCCGAAGACGAGCGTGTTCTCCAGACCGAGTGCGGTGCCGGACCGCTCCGCGCCCGCCATCGTCGCCACCTCCGCGTAGTGGACTCCGTGCCAGCCGCACGCCAGGATGCCGGAGACGACCAGGAGCGCGGCGACGAGAGGAGCCGGGGCGGACTGCAGGGCAGCGATGCCGACGAAGCCCGCTGCGATGACCCAGCTGTACACCGTGACGAGCGTGCGCCGGTTGCGCCCGCCGCGCCGATCGGTCCAGCGGCCGCCCCAGACGCGGGAGACCGCGCTCAAGACCTGGACGATGACCAGGAGAGTGGCGATGTGACTCAGCGCCATGTGCTTGACGGTGTGCAGGTAGACCGAACCGAAGGTCAGCACGGTGAACTGGGGCAGGTCCAGCAGGAAGGCCGTGATCGTCATGCGCCAGATGTCCCAGCGCCTGAGCGGGTTGCGGATGGTCACGCCGGTTCGGGCCCCCTTGGGGCCGGTCTTGGCCAGGGGCGGCTCGTCCAGCCACAGGATCACCGCGACCGTTGCCAGGAGTGAGAAAGCCGTCAGGAAGAGGAACACCCAGCGGAATCCGCCCGCCATCGCCAGCGGGGGCAGCACGGCGGCCCCGATCGCGCCGCCGGCGGGGACGGCCGCGACCCGGAGGCTGATGGCGAAGCCGCGCTTGTTCTTGGGGAACCAGCCCATGACCGCACGACCCGACGCCCCGTTGACGCACCCGCCCAGGACGCCGGCGAGGAAGAGCATCCCCGACAGTTGCCAGAAGCCCGGCGTGCTGCCTCCGCCCGGCACCAGGAAGATCATGAGGGCGGCCAGGCACAGGGTCATACCGCTGAGGCCGGCGATCAGCACCTTCCGCTCGCCGATGCGGTCGGAAAGCATCCCCCACAGAACATCAGTGGCAAAGGCACCACAGGTGACGGCGGCCAGGACGATGCCGAGGTGGGCCGCAGTCAGCCCGTAGGCCGTCTGCAGGAGGCTCCCTGCCGTGGGAATCCCCTGGAACAGCGCGCTGAAGGCGGCTTGGGCCGCGATGCCGATCGCGAGGATGGCCCACTTGTAGCCGGGCGTGTGTGCCTTGCCCGACTGCCCGACCAGGACGTCGGCCGGCGGGGTGGGAGCGGCGGGGGCGGGCGAGGACTGGGGGGTGAGAATGGTCTGCTCGGACACGAGTGTCTCCTGCAAGCGAGTGGGGCGAGGCACGAGGGCCGGAGTCAGGCCGTGGCTTGCGGCGCCACGGGGTCGAGAGCCACGGGCTTCCTGACCGCGGTCAGTGCCAGCCCGTCGTCGGGTGTCGCACCCGGCGGTAGGGGAACGGTGCGCTTCTCCCGCACGACCAGCAGTTCGCAGCCGCCCGGGCTGGTCACCCGGTGAATGCTGTGCGGGCGCTCGACGACGATGGTCCCTGGCAGGTACTGGTCTCCGTTGTCGTTGATCAGCTCACCGTCGAGCACGACCATCAGCTCGTAACCGAGGTGCTCATGAAGATCCCCGTGGGCACCCGGCCGAAAGCGAGCGATGTAGGCCTCGGCGCCGTCGGGACCCGTGTCCTGTGCGGTGTAGAGCCAGTGCACATCGACAGCGTCGCGGCCGGGCTGGATGTAGGGCTGCCAGGTGATGCCGTCCCTGATGCCTCCGAAGACTTCCGTGACTACCTCGATGCGGCGCTGCTGAGGGGTGTGGCTGAGGCCCCACATGGTCTTACCTCTCTCCTGTTTGCCGTTTGAAGCATTACATCGCCCTTCGAGTAATACCTTAGAACGATTACTTCGAGCATGATGCGGGGCTTCCCGGACGGCAACGCGGGAGCGGTCGCACCGTCGGGCAGTTCGGATTCCGTGAACACCGCTTGACAACGCGGAAGGTGGCGGCAAAAACGCCTGAGCCCGGTCCGCAAGCGGACCGGGCTCAGGCCTGGCTGACGTTATACGAGGTGAACCGCTTGCTCCCAGATCACGAGGAGCAGAGCTCCACCGTCCGAGCGGGGAGCATGGACGGAGCCCGGCTCCATGCACAGCAGACTGCCTGCCTGGTGGTCGCCGGCGTCGGTCTGCAGGTGGCCATCCAGAACATAGATGATCTCGAAGCCTCCGTGCCGATGCGCCTGTGTCCGGGCACCGGGCCGGTATCGCACCACACCGGCCGCAGGCCCTCCTTCTCCGGTCTCCTGCGGCCCGTACAGCTGGTGCATCTCCACGCCGCAGCGTCCGTCGGCGGTCAGCGGCGCGAAATCCAGGGTCTGTGCGTCGGCACCGGCTTCGTTCACACGGATCAGCGCTTCCGGCAACAGTGCGGCCATGTCTGTCACTGGACCAGCGCCTCCGCGGTCGTACCGGCTGTCAGGTGTGCATTCTAAGCGCACTCCGACGGATCTTCCCGGTGACCGTTCGAGGCAGCCGCGTGGTGAACTCCAGGCTGTGGACCCGTAGATCAGGGGTGACGCGCTGATCCACATGGGCAAGCAGGGCCGAGCTGTCCGGTCGCCGGCCCTGGTGCGTCTCGACGACCGCGTGGGCGGCTTTCCCGAGGGTCGGGTGGCTCACGGGGATGACGGCCGCGTCCCGCACATCGGGGTGGGAGCGCAGAACGGCCTCGAGTTCGTAAGGCGAGATGCGGTGGCCACCCGACTTGAACACGTCATCACTGCGCCCCACTATGCGCAGGTAGCCGTCGTCGTCGATCTCCGCGACGTCACCAGTCGCGTACGAGCCGGTGGCAAGGGCCGCGGCAGTGCGTTCCGGGTCCCGGTCGTAGCCTGACATCATGCCGGCCGGGCCCCGGGCGAGATCGACGCACAGCTCACCCTCGCGGAGGAAGAGGTCCCACCCCGGCAGGGCCCTGCCCAGCTTGCCGGCCCGCGTCTTGGCACCCGGCGTGGTACCGGCCAAGGCGGTGGTCTCGGTCTGACCGTAGCCTTCGCGCAGGCACACACCCCAGCTCGCCCGTACGCTTTCCGCCACTTGTGGCATGAGGGGCTCACCCGCGGTGGTTGCCTCCCGCAGCCGCGGCTGGGCCGTTTCCAGGTGGGGCACGAGCTGCGCCCACACCGAAGGCGGCGCGCACAGGCTGCTGAGTCCACGTGCCTCGGCAAGCCTGGGCAGGTCGGCAAGCGGCAACCCGTCAGGTGCGACGACGAGAGTCGCCTCGGCGGCGAACGGCACGAAGAGGCTCGACCACGAGTGTTTGGCCCACCCCGGCGCCGAGATGTTCATGTGGCGATCCCCGGGGAGCAGAGCATTGAAGTACAGCGAGGACAGGTGTCCGACGGGGTACGACGTGTGAGTGTGCAGCACGAGCTTCGGAGCCGACGTCGTGCCGGACGTGAAGTAGGCGAACGCGGTGTCTCCCGCACGGGTCGGCCCCGTCGGCCGAAAGCGCTGCGCTGCGGCGAGACTTCCGCTGTAGTCGCTCCAGCCGCCGGTGGGCTCACCCACCGCCACCCGGTTCGTGAGCGGCAGGCCCGCGAACCGCCCTGTGAGGTCGCTTCGGCTCACCAGATGCCGTACACGGCCGCGTCCGACCCGGTCGGCCGCCTCGCTGGCCGTCAATGTCGTGTAGGTGGGGATCGCCACCGCGCCGAGCTTGAGGCAGCCCAGCAGGGTTTCCCACAGTTCCCGCTGCTGCCCCAGCACGATCATGACCCGATCACCACGTTGAACCCCTTGCGAGGAAAGCCAGTTGGCGACCTGGTCGGAGCGAGTGGACAGCTCGTGGTAAGTGACGCACGTCGTTCCCCCGCCGGCCTGTACGAACTCGAGGGCGGTGCGATGGTTGTCGTGGGCGATGACGTCGAACCATTCCAGCGCCCAGTTGAAGGTGGTCGGAGAGGGCCATACGAAGGAGTGCCGGGCCGCGTCGATGTCGGTACGCAGGTCGAGCAGGAGATCGCGTGCGGCGCGGAACGCGTCATGAGCGGCCGTGCGGCGGTGAGTGAAGTAGGGATCGTCCAGAGCGGTCATGAGCGTGCGCCCTCCAGGTGGCGGTCGGCAGCCGGCGCGCCGAGTGGGGCCAACAGGCCGGCGGCGATGTCGTCCGCGTCGCGTGTGAACTCCGTCCAGGGGCCCGGGCGCGCGGAGCCGACCTGCATGAACCAGCGTTGGCCTTCGCAGGGGATTCCCAGCACATACAGGCCGTCCGCCGGGCGGCCGTCCGTTCCGATGGCCCGATAGGGGGAGGCCGCGGCAACGCTCACGCCTCCCGGCTCGAAAATCTCCGCTTCGCCGGCGGTGTTGCGCCAGGCCGTCCACGTGCCGGCACCGACCAACTGCCGTGTCAGCCGGCTCTCGTCCCGTAGCAGATCGGGGCCGGGTATGCGCGCGTCGATCAGCGCGGTGCAGTGCCGCGTCGAGCCGGAGACCTGCGGAGAGGCGATGGTGTACGTACCCGTCGCATCGTCCGTGGCGAAGGTACTCGCGGGCCCGGCCATCTCCAGGATGCCCGCGTCCATGAGAGCCAGAGTCTCCTTCAAGCGCCGGACCGGTGGTCCTGCCGCGAGAAAGGAGCTGAGCGGAACGAACCAGGCGAGGAAGTCGTCACGATGTGATCGGGCGGTCAGACCTCCGTTGTCGACGGCACGGCGGATGACGCCACGCACGTCACGCAGGACGTCGAGGGCCGCCTTGCGCGGACCCCGGAAGTTCCCCAGGGCGGCGTGGGCGATGTCGTCTTCCAGCACCCGGCGCAGTGCCGCGTCGAACTGAGCGGTGGACTCGAAGCGACAGGCGGTGAAGGGCCGGGCCAGGGCCGGCACATCCAGTTCGGGCAGGGGCGGAAGTCCGAGGCCGGCGACCGCGGTACGCAGAATGCCCTCGGCCCCGTGCGGACCGGCCTGTTCCAGCTGTGCGGCCGTCCGGGTGCGCAACCGGTCGGCAGGTCCGCTTCCAAGACTCTCCCGCACTGCGGTCGTGTAGTACACGAGTTGCATCTCGGCGTCGAGCCAAGGCCAGAGGTCCGCACGGAAGTTCATCGGTCCGCGAGCCCGCAGCCCGTCGACGCGTTCCGTGGTGAACACGTCGGGCTCGTAGCGCCACAAGGGTTCTTTCTGGTTGCGCCCCCTGGCGGGTACGGGCACACCGGAACGTGACCCGGCGAGCAGTCGCGGCTCCTTCCCGGAAGGCCGGTAGCGCAGGCTCCCGTCGGGCAGTTCCGCGAACACTCCTCCCCGGCCGGCGGTGAGGGCGGCGGCCACGTCGTAGAACGACAGGCCCATGCCGAGAACCGCGACGTCCGCGCCGGGCAGGATCGAGTCGAGCGGCATGTCGGCCGCACTGTCGCCGCGCAGGTAGGTGAGGCCGTGTGCGGTGGCGGACTCCTGCAGCGCGGCCTGTCGGCCTGCCAGGCTCACCCTGGGGTGACCGGTGGCGAGGAGGACTTGGTCGGCTTGCAGGTTCGTGCCGTCCGAGAAGGTCAGTACCCATCCACGACCGTTGCCGCGCTCAGCGGCGACCACTTCACCGGCGACGCCGTGCAAAACTGCCTTCTCGGGCAGGGACGCAGTGATCGTATCGAGGACGAACTCCAGGTAGTCGCCGTACAAGGCTCGCGGGGCGTAGGCGTTGGGCCCGGGATAACAACCCGTGGAGTCGACGTGTCCCCACCACTGTCCGAGAGAGGGGCCCGCGCCGGCTCTGGCCGGCCGCCCCGGCTCCTGCGGACCGGAGAACATCGTCACCTCTCCGCAGGCCGTGTTCATCAGGAAGTGGGAGGGTTGGTCGGCGCGCCATACTCGTCCCGCGCCGACCCGGTCCTTGTCTATGAGGGTGATTTCGACCGGGTGCTCGGGGGGTGTTTCCGAGAGACGAGCGGCAAGGCGTTCGGCGACCGCGAGGCCGCGAGGACCGGAGCCGACAATGGCGATGCGATGCGTTCGCTGTGCAGTGGCGAGGAGTTCGGACGCCCTGCGATCGTGCGTGTCGGCGGTGTGCCGCAACATACTGAGCAGCCCGGCAGAGGTGACCGACCGGTTGCTTCCGCGCTTTCCCGGCAGCGGCATGGCTCCGGTCTTCGCCCACACCAGTCGTCCGTCGCCACTCACCGCCCCCTGAGCCTGGCCGGCGTTGTCGCGGTGGAGGCAGAAGGGAACGTCCAGCAGGCCGCGCTGAAAGGCCCGTCGCATGCCCAGGCCGATGTCGTCCGAGAGGCCAAGGACGGTCTCGATCAGGGCTCGTGCCTCGGTGTAGACGTCCTGATGGTCCACCTCGCACGCCCAAGGCAGCGGGCACTTCTCGTCGTAGGCGGCCCTGGCCTCGCGGTCCGCTCGCTCCAGCGCGGCCACGTTCTCCGCCACGGTGGGGATGCGGTGCGCCTCCGCGACTGTCTTGACGATCAGGCGGTGGGCGCCGCCGCGCACCGCGATCCGCGCGGACGAGTCCAGAAGCAGCCTGGCACCTGGCTCAGTCTGCGGGAAGACCCCCATGTAGGTGTAGAGGACGATGTGGCGTGCCACGGAACCGGGCAGGAATTCCCGGGCCAGCCGGGCAAGGGCCGCCAGCGCCTCGACGTCCTGGACCGCGTGCGTCTGCTGGGCGTACGAGAGGGAGACCGACTCGAGTCCGTGCCGGCCGAAAAAAGCTGCTTCCAGCACGCTGATGGCTATCAGCAGCGCGGGCGGGCACATCTGTCCGAGCATGCAGCCGCCGAAGGTTTCGAGGTGGGGGCGCATGCCGGCGGCGATGGCGGTCTCGACGAATTGGTCGCAGGCGTCCGCCCAGGCGGGTACGGACTCCGAGAGGGGCAGGCGCGAGTAGGGCAGGCAGTAGGAGATCGGGCCCCCTTCCGACGCGGAAAGGCCGGCCTGCACCATGGTTTCGAAGATGTGTCCTGGCCGTGCGGACCCGTGGCGCACCTGGACGGGGACGTGGCCGCCGGTGGCGGCGGCGACCTGGCCGGTGACCACCGGCCCGTGGTTGACGATCGGGAAGCCGTTCAGGGGCTTGCCCTGTTCCAGGGCGCGCCGGGCCCCGTCGATGTCCTCCACTCGGGTGTAGGAGTCGATCGTCAGGGTTCCCACGGTGGTGGCACGCGCCCGTGAGACGGCCCGCAGGCCATCAGCCATGGCGCCGGGGTCGGACATGCCCATCCGGGGCTGCACGACGAGTCTGCCGAGTGCCGCGGCCTGCTCGACGTGGCTCTCGAAATCACTGGCCTGGTTCATCCACGCACCGCCACGGCCGTCTGGGCGAGTGCGCGCTGAGTGACAACGCGGTCCAGTGCCTCCCGGAGCTCCGCCGGATCAGCGCTGTCGGTGAAGACCGCGTCGAAGCCCTCGGCGAGAAGGGCGTTCGCCATCTGCGCGGCGCCGGTCTCGCCCTGGACGCCGAGCTTGCCGCCAATCATGACGCGCGCGGTGGCGACCTCGGCGTCCTCGTCCCGCCGTAGACGGGCGATCAGCCGGGAGCCGTCGATGTGTCCGTGGCCGTTCACGGAGGAGATGACGACCGCATCCGGGGAGTGGGTGCGGACGGCGTCGACGAGGGTGTCGTCAGGGACGCAGGATCCCAGGTTGACCACCTCGTAACCGCCCTCTTGAAGCAGCAGTTGCAGGAAGACCAGGTTCCAGGTGTGTGAGTCGGAGGAGACGGTCGACAGCACGATGCGGGGCTGACGGCGCAGGACGGAGGTCACGGGGATGCTCCCGGGTGAGTGGAAGGAACCGGCTTGGCAAGGACAGGGACACCCTGTCGCCGCAGACGAGCGCGCGATATCGCAGTGCGGGAACTCCGAACGTCACCTTCGCGCCCCCCGAAACAAACGCCCGACGGTCGCTATGGCCGTCCGCGTAAAGACAGACCCTTGGACCAAACAAAACCGACCGATCGGTTTGTTCAAGCGTTCGATCCCCGAGATGAACGCACCGATCGCCATTTGGAGGCACACCAACACGTCCGGTTGACTAAAATAGCGAATGTTCGGTATTTTGTTTGAAGGTCACCCTGGACAGCGGAGGCCTCGGCCGGGAGCTCGCACGGACCCGCTTGACGCGAGCACCGCTCGGTCCGTCCACATGGCGAGTACTGGGGGTTGTCACAGTGGAAATGCGCTGGCTCGAGACGTTCGCCGCTGCCGCCAGAGGAGGCAGCATGGCTTCGGCGGCCTCCTCACTCGGGTACGCCCGATCCACGGTCACCGGCCACATCCAATCCCTCGAACGCAGCCTGGGTACCCGGCTGTTCGTCCGGGCGGGGGACGGCTGGCTCACCTCGGCCGGCAGCACATTGCTTCCCCATGCCGAGTCCGTACTGGAAGGCGTCGACCGTGCGCGACAAGCGGTCAAAGCCTGCGACCAGCGCAGTCCTGCCCTCAACGTCGGGGTGACCGAGTCCTTGGCCGAGTACCGACTGCCGATGCTGCTGCGCACGCTGACCAGGCTCCTGCCTGGTCTCAAGGCCGAGGTGCGCACCGGTACCCCCGCCGAATTGGAGCGACAGGTCCTGACCGGCGCCCTGCACGTCGCCCTGGCCAACTCGATCTCGGACGAGAAGGTTCTGCGCACCGACGAGGTGGGGCGCCGGCGTCTGTGGGAGGAGAACGTCGTGCTGGTCGGGGGGCCTTCGCTGCGCGGCACCGTGGAGCGGGTGCTCACGACACGAGAGGGCTGCGTCTACCGCACGCTGACGGAGCAGGACTTCCTGCCCAGACTGCCGCATGCGGAGATGGTGCAGGTCGGTTCCTTGTCCGGCGTGAAGGCATCCGCCCTGTCAGGAATGGGAGTCGGGCTCCTGCCCATGACGGCGGCCAAGGCCCATCTCCACTCAGGGCAGTTGGTCGAGCTGCCCCTGCGAACCCCCCGCACCGTCGTCACCGATGTCGTCTGGAACCAGCGGCAATGCCCATCGGCAGTCACCGTGCAACTGCAGAGGCTGCGTCCGGCCGCCGCAGTGGTCGCGGCGACCGCGGCCTGACCGCCGCCCGGCTCAGCCCTGGGTCTGCCGTCGCGCCCTGAGAGAGGCCACGTGATGCCGGTTCCCACAGGCAGCGGCAGAGCACCAACGGCGCCGCCGGCCACGCGAGGTGTCGAGATACAGGAGGTCACAGGTCTCGCCCTCGCACTCGCGCAGGTCCGCGCGCACCGGGGACCCCAGCAGGTCGATCGCATCCGCCGCGACCGCGGCCAGCAGCTGCTCGGGGCGTGGCGGTTCCACCAGACGCCGCCGCCATGCTCCTGAAGCGTCGCGGGCAAGAAGCACCGGTGGACCGCCGGCCGAGGCGACCCGGTTGAGCTGAGTGAGGTCGCTGTCGCCGACCTGCTCACCCAGCACGTCCGTGTGCAGGATGCGGTGCAGCCGGCTGCGGAGGGCCTGGAAGTCACGCAGCAACACGTCGTCGACGTCGTCCGGCACGGCTCCGGGGTGCACGCCCGCGCGGTCGAGCCAGTCGGCCAGGCGAGCCGGCCCCGTCAAGCGCTCCACGGGGTTCGAGGAGAGCCTCCCGCCGACGGTCGCCAGCAGGTCGAGGCAGACGCGTCCCGTATCGAACCGCAGCCTGTTCACGGCAGCCAAGATCGTCGTCTCCCTCGTCGTAGGAACGCCGGCGACCTGGAAGGGCCGCCCGAGCGCCACACACGTAATCAGTCTAGGGGATTACGCCGCCGTTTCCCACACCTTGAGGCAGGAGCACCTTGCCGCGATGGGCGGGCGGGTCAGTCCAGCTCGGTCAGCGCCCGCCTGACGCGTTCGGGGTTCACGACCGTCCTCGCCACGACGGCCGGCACGGCGATGCCCGGCAGGATGATGTGCCACATGTTGACCACACGCTCCGGCAGGTCGGTGCGGCCGCTGGCCGCCGCCGAGTACAGCTGCAACCCCGTACAGGTGGCGACCACGCAGGCGCCCACTTCCCTGGGCTCCACTCCGGCCTGGAGCTCCCCACGGGCCCGAGCCTCTTCCAGGCACTCCGCCATGATCGCGACCCACTCGTCGTAGGAGCTCGGGTCCCCCGACGAGAAGGAGTCCTCGGTCACCAGACGGACGCCCGCGCGAAGTACGACATCGGCCTGCATCTGGAAAGACCACACCAAGGTGAGATCGACGAGGCGCTGCAGTCCCGCCGCCTCCAGATGCGGGATGACCGCGTCCGGTTGAGCGTGCTTGACCGCTTCCGCGAGTTCGTCCTTGGAGGCGAAGTGAAAGTACAACGCTCCCGCGGTCACGCCCGCACGTTGGATGATCTGGCTGATACTCGCGCCGGCGAAGCCTCGCTCCTCGAACACCTCGGCGGCGGCGTGCAGGACTCCGTGCCGGGTCTGCACAGCGCGCTCCTGCTTGGGCCTCGGCCTCGGTGTCACTGGGCTCCTTCGCACACAACAGAACGATCGCGATGCGGCCACGCCGCAAAACAGAGTGACCATACGTTATTTTGCGGCTTCATTGCCCGGCATGGGCAAGTGCAGCAGCGCAAGGGCACATCGGGCCGCGCTGCAGCAGCACCTGCTGCAGCGCGGCGATGGGCCTGGGCGCGCCGGCCCGAAGCGCCCCCGCATCCGCTACGTCCGGGCCGGCCCCGGCTGCTTGGCGGCGAGTTCCGCCACGGAGGCCGTCAGGACGTGCTGGTGGTGCCACGGGGGCAGGTTGTCGTAGACGATCTCGCCGATGGCCGGTGCGAGGGGCTGGTCGACCCAGCCGCGCAGCAGCTCGGAGGCGGCCGCGAGCCAGTTCACCGGGACCGCGCCGGCCTGGACGAGCCGCATGACGGCGGTGTCGTGCGTCTCCTTCGTGGTGGCTCCCGAGGCGTCCACCACGACGTACACCTCGTAGCCGCGGTTCAGCGCCGTCAGCGCCGTGAACGCGAGGCAGACATCGGTCTGGATGCCCGCCATCACCAGCTTCTCGCGCCCGGCCGCCTCGATCGCCGCGGCGAACTCCTCGTTGTCGAACGCGTCGAAGACCGGCGCGCGGTGGATGACGTGGTGATCGCCAAGGACCTCCTTGAGCTCCGGGTACAACGGCCCCGCCGGGTCGCTCTCGCGTGCGGCGGTGACCACCAGCGGCAGGCCGAAGACCTGGGCGGTCCTGGCCAGCGCGACGGTGTTGCCGATCGTCTCCGCGAGCCGGTGGGACCCGACCAGGTTGGAGAAGCCGACCTCGTGGTCGATCAGGACGACCGCGCTGTTCTCCCTGGTGAGAGGTGTCGTTGACATCGAGTCTCCTTCGTCGAGTGGTGGTGCAAATATCTGTCTGTGCAGACAACTAATGCAAGAGCTGCGCCGGCCTGGGCACTTCGGCGTGCGCCTGCGGACGGCCCGTCGCCCGGGCTCTGAGCAGGTCCACGACGTCGGCGAGGCCGACCTCGATGCGTCCGTGGACGCGCGGGTTGAGCAGGGTCGTGCCGTCGAAGTCCCCGGCCGACGCGAAGAACGCCACCGGGACGGTCAGCGCCTGGAAGAAGGCGAACAGCGGGCGCAGGGCGTGTTCCAGGACCAGGGCGTGATGGTCGCCGCCGCCGGTCGCGGCGAGGAGGACGGGCTTGTTCGCGAGGGCGTACTGGTCCACCAGGTCGAAGAAGTGCTTGAACATGCCCGGGTACGAGCCGCGGTACACGGGCACGGCCGCGATGAGCAGATCCGCCTCCTCGGCGAGGCGGAGCTTCGCCTCCACGTCCGCCGGGGCCTCGTCGCGCTCGATCGTGCCGGTGAAGCCGGGGCCGAGGCGGTAGACGTCGATACGGGACACCTCGACCGGGAGCATCCCGCCGAGCGTGTCGAGCACCGCGCTGACGAGCCCCATGGTCTTGGACGGCCGGCTCGGGCTGCCGTTGACGACCACGACCCGCAGGGCGGGGTCGGTGTCCGTGGACGGCAGCGTCCTCACGACGCTCGTCATGACGCGCTCCCTTCCCGCGCGGCGACTTCCCGTCGCACGACCGGTGCGACCTCGGTGCCGAGGCGCTCGATCGCCGCGAGGTGCTCCTTCTGCGGCATTCCGCCGAAGCCCATCTGGATGATGGCGCGGTTCAGGCCGTACAGCTCGTGGTAGCCGAGAAGCTTGTCGATCACCTCCTGCGGGCTGCCGACGAGCAGCCCGGCCGCGGGCGACGACTGCGCGTCGAACACGGCTCGGGAGAGCGGGTGCCCGACGCCGCGCTGGTGGTTGTTCTCCATCATTCCGTGGGCGAAGTACGGGTACATGGTGTCCCGGGCATCCTGGCTGGTACGCCCGACGAACCCGTGCGCGTTGATGCTGACCGGCATCGCGTCCGCGCCGTGACCGGCCTTCGCCGCCGCCGTCCGGTACAGCTCGACGGTCTCCCTGTGGGACGTCATCGGCCCGAGCAGCAGCGCAAGCGCCATGGGCAGGCCGAGCCTGCCGGTGCTGACGGCCGAGGCGGGCGATCCGCCGACCCCCACCCACACCGGGATGGTCGCGCCGTCGGCACGCGGCGCGATGTCGGCGTCCACGAGCGGCGCACGGAAACGCCCCTGCCAGGTCAGCGGGTTCTGTTCGCGGATCCGAAGCAGCAGGTCGAGCTTCTCGCGGAACAGGTCGGCGTAGTCCTTGAGGTCGTAGCCGAACAGCGGGAAGGACTCCGTGTAGGAGCCGCGCCCGGCGATGATCTCGGCGCGTCCGGCGGACAGCAGGTCGATCGTGGCGAACTGCTCCCAGACGCGTACGGGGTCCTCCGAGCTCAGCACGGTGACCGAGCTCGTCAGCCTGATGTTCTCCGTCCTCTCCGCGGCGGCGGCGAGCAGGATGGTCGGCGCGGAGCCGGCGAAGTCGCCGCGGTGGTGCTCGCCGACGCCGAACACGTCGAGTCCGGCCTGGTCGGCGACCTGCGCCTGCTCGATCGTCTCTCGGACACGTTGCCGCGGGGACGGCAGGACACCGGTGGACGGGTCCGCCGCGACCTCGGCGAACGTCATGATGCCGATCTCGAATGGCATGGTCGTTCCTCTCTACGGCTGTCTGTGGGCAGGCACACCCCCAACAACCTGTCTGTGCAGATAAATATTTCCTCTGCACAGTCAGACACACGGATTGGTTCCGGGAACGCCGTGCGGATAGCGTGCTCGCCATGGCGACCGACAAGCTGGGTGAGCTCGAGGACCGGGCATGGCGCGGGTTCCTGGTCACCCACGACCGGATCTGGCGGGCGATAGAGGCCGGGATCGCCCCGCTGAACGTGAGCATGGCCGAGTACAGCGTGCTGGCGCTGCTCGGCGAGGCGGGCCGGGACGGCATGCGGATGTCGGAGCTCGCCGAGGGCGCCCTGATGACGAGCGGCGGGTTCACCCGGCTTGCCGATCGGCTGCAGCGCCGCGGGCTGATCGAGAGGCGGAGGTCGGCGGGCGACGGCCGCGGCTTCAATGCCGTCCTGACCCGCGAGGGAAGGGCGCTGCTGCGCAAGGCGTGGCGCCGGCAGCACAGCGACCTGCGCGCACTCTTCTTCGACCGGCTGGACGGCGAGCACCTGCGCGCCCTGACCGAGGTCTGGGCGCGGCTCGCCGCGGACGAGGACGGCGACGGCGACGGCGACGGCGACAGGGCCGCGGACGAGGGCTCCTCGTAGCCCCTCGCCCCCGACGCCGGAGGATCGCGGCCGGCCGGCCGTCGGGGCCGCTTACGCCGCTGGCGACTCGCGGCCCTGCCAGGTGGTCAGGCACGCGCGGTTGCCCTGCGGGTCGGCGAGCACCCAGAACGCCGGCGCGGCGGTGTCGTCGACCAGTTCGCCGCCGGCCTCGATCGCGGCGGCGATGCGGCCCTCGACCACCTCGGGCGGGATGCGCAGATCGAGGTGCCAGCGCTGCCGGGGAACGTCGTGGGCCCCGGTGGGCTGGAACCAGATCGTCGGCCGGCGCCCGGTGGTGTCGCGGATCTGGATCTCGCCCCAGGCCTCGAAGGTGTCGTAGTGGAGCAGGGCCGCCCAGAACGGCCTGATCTCCGCCTCGTCGGCCGAATCGAGGCCGAGTTCGAGCACGCAGGTGCGCTCCGGGTGCGGCGTGGCCCCGGCGGCCAGGGCCAGCTCGCTGATCCTCCGGGCCAGCGCGACATCGCGCGGGGTCACCGCGCCGACGTCGTGACTGATCAGCCGGACGTCGAGTCGCCCGTAGGACAGGTCGAGGTCGGGATGGTGGTCCATCTCCTCGGCGGCGAGCGTGATCGCGTCGACGAGCCTGACCGCGGTGACGAAGTCGCCGGTGTCGTAGCTCGCGTGCAGCCGGTCGATCAGCATCCGCCAGTCGGGCAGGTCTTCGCCGGCCAGATCCCGTTCCGTCAGCTTGCGCCTCGGGTGGGGCGGGGTACCGGGTTTGTAGCCCACTCACGTCACCTTCTGTCCATCGGCTCGGAGGCGGGGCGGCTTCCCAGCGGAAGCCGTCGGGGTCGCCGATTCTGGCACGGGCCACTGACAGACGATGCCGACGGCGCCTTCTGGTACGCGCGGTGCGCCCGCGTTAGGGTCTCGGCGTGCACCTGTCACCACGGGTGCCAGACCACGCTGGAGGAACCTTCCGTGCGCAAGAGAGTCATCGCTTCCACCTCACTCGCCATCGGCCTCTGCCTGGCCGTTCCCGCCACCACCGCCTCGGCGACCGCCGCCGGCACCCACGCCGGGCCGGGGGCGCCGGGCATCGGGGACCCGTACTACCCGACGTACGGCAACGGCGGCTACGACGTCTCGCACTACGACCTGGGCCTGGACTACCAGCCCTCCACCGACCGGCTGTCCGGCACCGCCGTCATCACGGCGCACGCGACGCAGGGACTGACCCGCTTCGACCTCGACTTCGGGCTCGACGTCAGCTCCGTGCGCGTCAACGGCCGTCCGGCGGCGTTCACCACCAGCGGGGAGCAGGAGCTCGTCATCACGCCGGCCCGCACGCTGCACCGCGGCCAGCGCATGACGGTCTCCGTCACGTACTCCGGCGTCCCGTCCACGGTGGAGAAGTACGGCTTCACCTCCTGGCAGCGCACCCCCGACGGCGGCGTGGCGGCCAACGAGCCCGAGTCCGCCTGGTGGTGGTTCCCCAGCAACGACCACCCGCTGGACAAGGCGACGTACGACGTCACCGTGCGCGTGCCCAAGGGCGAACAGGCCATCAGCAACGGCCTGCTGCTGTCGTCCCGCTCCCGGCACGGCTCGACCGTGTACCACTGGCGCCAGGACCGCCCGCAGGCCACCTACCTGGCCACGCTCGCCATCGGCCACTTCGACATCACGCACAGCCGCACCCGCACCGGCGTCCCGATCATCAACGCCTACAGCACCGCGCTCGACCCGAAGATCAAGGCGAACGCCGAGGCCAGCGTGGAGCGCACGGGCGAGATCATCGACTTCCTCAGCGGCTACTTCGGCCCGTACCCGTTCGACGCGGCGGGCGGCTACGTCCCGAACGTCAAGTCGGGCTTCGCGCTCGAGTCCCAGACGCGCGTCTTCTACAGCCCGAAGTTCTTCGACAGCGCGCCGGACACGTCGGTCGTCGCCCACGAACTGGCCCACCAGTGGTGGGGCGACGACGTGTCGCTCAAGCGCTGGTCCGACATCTGGCTCAACGAGGGCTTCGCCGGCTACGCCGAGTACCTGTGGGCCGAGCACGAGGGCAAGTCGACTCCGCAGGAGTCGGCGCAGAAGGTGTACGACAGCCACCCGGCCGACGACCCGTTCTGGACGGTCAAGCCCGGCGACCCGGGCCCGTCGAAGCAGTTCGACGACGCCGTGTACGACCGGGGCGCCGTCGCCATCCAGGCACTGCGCGACACGATCGGCGACCACGCGTTCCTGCGCCTGCTGAAGGCCTGGCCGGCCCAGCACCGCTACGGCAACGGCACGATCACCGAGTTCCGGCACCTGGCCGAGCGCATCTCCCACCAGAACCTGGACGACTTCTTCCGGACGTGGCTCTACACCCCGTCAAAGCCGGCGAGTTTCCCGTCCGGCCACTGACTCCGGCGTGAGGGTCCCGGTGGGGTGTCTGGCCGCCTCACCGGGACCCTCCGTGCGTTGTCATCGCGACGAGTTCGACCTCGAAGCCGTCGTCGTTCTCCAGGTAGGCGGCGTAGTGCTCCTCGCCGCCGGCGTGCGGATGTTGCTCGGGGAACATCAGCTGCCAGCCGTGGAGGGCGGCGTCGACGGTCAGCTTGTCGACGGCGGCCGCGTCCTCGACGTGGAAGGCCAGGTGGTTGAGCCCCGGACGGCAGCGGTCGTGCCGGTCGGCGGTGAGGGCGGGTGACTGCTCGACGACGAGGTAGGTCGCCCCGAGCCGCCAGCTCCGTCCGCCGCTCCAGTCCTGGTGGACGGCGTAACCCAGCTCCCCCAGCAACCAGCCGAACGAGTCGCATGCGCGGGCGAGGTCGGGCACCCACAACTCGACGTGGTGCAGGGCCCCGTGGCTCACAGGTCGCCTCGGCCCGCCGAGGCGGTGAAGGCGCCCCAGGCGCCGGCGGAGACGGTCATGTGCGGACGGGTGACGTCCTTCGAGTGAAACCATGCTCACGATAGTGACCCACCCGGTCCACAGGGTCAGCCGGTACAGCGTGATCCGTATCGGCGGCGTACCTGCCACCGGCTGCTCGCCGCACAGCAGTTGACCGGCTGGGGCATCGCCCGTGGCACACGACCGCGTGACGCTCGGACGCGGCCTCGTGCTCGTCGATGCGATGGCCGACCGGTGGGGCGCGAGCGGTGCGGGCCGGGCAGGACGGTGTGGGCGGAGTGCGCGCAGGGGTGACGGCGCCCGCGCCTCCGGCGGCGTGTCGAGCGACGGGACACCCGCCCGTGACGCAGGGTATCGAGCAAACCGCACCAGAAGGGACGAACGATGCCTGACGCCACCATCCCGTACACGGCCGGTACGCCGTGCTGGGTCGATCTGATGTCGAAGGACCAGCAGGCCGCGCTGGACTTCTACCGTGACCTGCTGGGCTGGCAGGGCCGGCCGGGCTCCGACGAGTACGGCGGCTACGCGGTGTGCGAGCTGCGGGGCAAGGCCGTGGCCGGCATCGGCCGGGCCTCGGCCCCTGAGGGGATGTCGGAGCCGCCGACCG
Source organism: Streptomyces sp. NRRL F-5126 (assembly GCF_000721265.1). Lineage (GTDB taxonomy): Bacteria > Actinomycetota > Actinomycetes > Streptomycetales > Streptomycetaceae > Streptomyces. The sequence goes on from NZ_JOFZ01000011.1 coordinate 32,694, forward strand.
TGTGGACGACGTACCTCGCCAGCGACGACGCCGACGCCACCCAGCGCGCGGTCGCCGCCGCAGGCGGCACCGTGCTCGTCCCGGCGATGGACGTCGCCGGCCTCGGCCGCATGCTGATCGCCGCCGATCCGCAGGGCTCGGTGTTCGGGGTGTGGCAGTCCGGCTCGTTCCCCGGAGCCGGCGTGGTCAACGAGGCGGGCGCGGTGACCTGGCACGAGCTGCACACCAGCGACATCCCCGGCGCCACCGCCTTCTACGGGGAGGTGTTCGGCATGGACATCGTGCCGATGGAGGGAGCGGACGCGTACTGGGAGCTGCGCGTGGCCGGGCGCGGCGTCGGCGGTGCCACGCTGCTGGCGAACGACCCCCCGGGCACCCCGGCGCACTGGCTGACCTACTTCTCCGTCGACGACGTCGACTCCACCGTGGACGCCCTGGTCAGGCGGGACGGCACGGTACTCGCGCCGCCGTTCGACATGATCGCCGGGCGGATGGCGGTGGTCGCCGACCCGCAGGGCGCCGCGTTCGCGATGATCAAGCCGATGCCGGCGTAACAGGTCCGTACGGGGCGGGCCGGCCGGGAGGCCGGCCGTCAACCCGCTGCCGCCAGTGGATCGCGGGCAGGCAGGCACGGCGCGCATCCGTGCAGGACACCTCAGCGAGGCTGGTCCAGGTCGGACATGTCCAGGACGAACCGGTAGCGGACGTCGCCCTTGTCCAGTCGCGCGAGGGCTTCCGGGACGCGGGTCGAGGGCAGCACCTCGACGTCCGCGGTGATCGCGTGGGCCGCGCAGAACTCCAGCATCTCTGCCGTGTGCCGGAGGCCGCCCGCCGGGCACTGCTGCGCGACTGCGTGGCACGCGCCGTCGCGCCCTGATCACCGGCGGGGCCACCGGTGGCCGGAGGACGAAGCGCCCCCGGCCACCGGCCGAACTACCCGCCGTACCTGCCGTGGCCGATGTGCCACACGTACGAGGCCGCGATGGACTCCAGCGCACGCGCGTGCGTCACCGTGGCAGTGGCCGAGCGATCCGGCACGGATTGGGTGAGTTCCGTGATGCGCGCCCTCGCCCGGCGCGCCTCCTCCTCGCACATCGCGGCGATGATCTCGAACGCCTTGTCCACGTCGCAGCCGCGTTCCGCCGTCAGCAGCGTCGGCAGGCTGAACGGGTCGCGGCCGCCGGAGCGTTTGCGCTCCCTCTCGTAGGACGCGAGGTCGTTGATCCAGCCCGCCAGGTCGCCCACCGCCGACTCCAACTCGCGCACCGGCCGCGCGTCGCGCTCGTCGGGGGTCAGCGTGTAGCCGAGCACCGGCTCCGCCGTGGCCACCACCGTCCGCACGAAGACGGTGTGCGGGCGCATCGCGCGGTAGTCGGCCACCTCGACGTGTCCGCCGCCCGCCAGTTCGTGCGCCTCCCACACCAGGCCGTAGAGGCTGTCCCGCAGAGAGTTCGTCAGGCGCACGTACTGTTCCGGCGCCGCCCGCCGGCGGGCACGCGCCAGGACGTCGGCCAGCGCCGCGCCGAACGGGTCGGTGTCACGCGGCGGTTGGGCGCCGTCCCCCAGACGCAGGAAGCCCGCGACCCTGCGCACCAGGGCCGCCGGGTCGCGCGCGCCGGCCGCCTCCGCGTGCGCGTCGTCGAACGCCGTCAGCCACAGCAGCAGGTCAGCGGCGATCTCCAGGCCCGGCAGGTCGGCGGTGGGGAACGTGCGGGCGATGCCGTGCGCCGTGATGTCGCACAGCGCCCGCCTCGCCCGCTCGGAACCGATCAGCGGGTAGCGCGTCAGCCATTCGTCCAACCGGGCCTGTACGTGCGGCGCGTGCGGGCTCACGGGGAACGGTCCCGGGAACGAGTCCGCCAGGTCGGGCAGGCGCCTCACGCCGCCCTCCTCGCCACCGCGGGCCACCGGGCCTCGGCGGTCATGTGCAGCGACGACGGGTGCACGGTGATCTCGCCCACCGGGCGGACGTCCTCGCCCTCGCGCGGCCGCAGCCGCCAGCGCTGCGCGACGAGGGCGGCGATGATCGTCGCCTCCGTCAGCGCGAACGCGTCGCCCATGCACATGCGCTTCCCCGAGCCGAACGGGATGAACGCCTCCTTGGGCGGCTGGGGGCGCCCAGGGCCCCAGCGGTCCGGGTCGAAGCGGTCGGGGTCCGGGTAGATCGCCGGGTCGCGGTGCAGGGCGTACGGGCTCCAGATGACGTCCGTGCCCGCCGCGAGTTCCACATCGCCGAGGCGCACGTCCGCCGTGGCCTGCCGGGTGACGAGCCAGCCGGGGCTGTACATGCGCAGGGTCTCGTTCACGCACATGCGGGTGAACGGGAGCCGGCCGATGTGGTCCAGTGTGATGCGCTCGCCGCCGAGTACGGAGTCGACCTCCTCGTGCAGCCTCCGCTCGAAGTCGGGGTTGCGGCCCAGCTCGTGGAAGAGCCACGCCATCACGACGGCCGTGGTCTCGGAACCGGCCGCGAGGATGCCCGTGACCTCGGACAGGATGTCGTCCTCCGCCAGCGGCCGCCCCACCTCGTCCCGCGCGTCGAGCAGCAGCGACACGACGTCGTCGTAGGCGTCGGGCCTGGTCCGGTGCTCCTCGATGATCTCCGCGACGGCGCCCCTCATCACCTCGCTCGCCTCCCGCACCCGCCGGTTGCGGCGGGTGGGCAGGTGCTCGAGCAGGGGCACCGGCAGCAGGGCGCGCCTGATGGCGGCCATGAAGACGGAGTCGACGCTGTGCAGGATGGTCAGCGCGGGTTCGCGCGGCGGGTTGGACGAGAAGAGCACCGACATGACGACACCCTGCGTCATGAGCTGCATCTCCGTCTTGAGGTCGAGCGTCTCGCCGTCGCGCCAGGCGGCCACGGACGGCTCGATCGTGTCGCGCATCCCGGTGATGTAGCCGCCGATCTTCTCGCGGTGGAACTTCGGCTGCATCAGCCGGCGCCTGGTGAGGTGCGCCCTGCCCTCGGCGACGGGCAGCGCGTCCTTCCCGAACAGCTTGAGCTTCTCGAACAGCAGGCCCTTGCTGAACTGGCCGGACTTCACGGTGAGCATCTCGTGGATCATGTCCGGGGAGTTGACCACGAGCATCTTCTTCGGGCCGAACGAGACGCGGACGGCCGGACCGCCCTCGCGCAGCCTGCGGATGAACGCGAGCCGGTCGCGCAGCAGTGGGACGACGTGGCCGACGAGGGGCAGCCTGCCGGGGGCGAGCGGCGGGACGCTCGTGCCGCCCGGTGCGGTGGCACCGTCCGCTGTACGACTGCCGCCGCCCGGGGTGCGCGCGCCCGGCGCGGTGTGCGCGCCGGCGGCGGCCCCGCCGGGCTGGTGCTGGGTTCGCTCCGTCATGTCGTGTTCTCTCCCTCTCGTGTCACACGCTTGCGTCGGGCAGTGCGGTCACGCGTGCCGGGCGGCCAGCAGGGCCCGCGCGGCGAGGACTTCCGCCTCGATCATGGCTTCCGGCGCGTACAGGGTCTTGTCGTGCCACAGGGCGGGGTGGCGGTGGGCGCGCCCCGGCGCGTACACGGCGTCGAGATAGGCCTCCGCCCGGTCGAGGGCCTCGGTGTGGCCGGGCTCGCCGGCACGCAGCAGGATGCGCACCGCGTAGGCGGTCTCCTCGGCGGTGCCGCCCCACACACCCCAGGAGCCGTCGGCCAGTTGGTTGCCCGCGGCCCAGCGTGCGGCCTTGGCGAGGGCGCCTGCGCCGCGCTCGCCGCCGTGCAGGGCGAGTGCGGACACGGACCGTTCCGTCGCGTAGTAGGGCGAGGCGTGCCACTTGTCCGGCCAGTCGCCGTCCGCCGTCTGGGCCCCGACGAGCCACTCGACCTGGCCCGCCGTCTCGGCGGCGAGGGTGACCCTGGCCTCCGGGTGGTGGCGCGCGTAGGCGCCCAGGGCGCGCAGGGCGTGGGCGTTGGCGGTGACGGAGCCGGTGTCCTCGCCGACGTAGCAGTCGTAGTGGGTGCCGTTGTGGAACCGCGCGAGCGGCTCGGGGCTGCGCGGCCGGTCCACGAGGGCCGCCACGAGGACGGCCATCGCGGTGTCGTCGGCGTCCGTCATGAGGCCGGGCGCGCCCCGTACGCCGGCGGTGTCGTAGATGCGGTCCGCCCAGCCCCGCGCGGTGCCCGCGCTCCCGGGCGTCAGCAGCCCCACGGACGCCAACGCGGCGGCCACCCAGAGTCGTTCGAAGACGAGGATGGGCGCGGCCTCGGGGAAGAGGTGGCCGTATCTGCGTCCCACCTCACGCAGTTCGTCCGCCGCGCCCGGCGGGAGGTACGGGCCGGATCCCGCAGGTGCCGTTGCGCCGCCCGCTGCTCCGGCGCCCGCCGGAATGCCGCGTGCCGCCCATGCCACGGTCGCAGCGGGCGAGCTGCCCAGCAGGCCGTGCCCGGTTCCGGACGCGGGTATCAGCGCGTCCGGCAGGCAGTTCGCGATGCCTTCGAAGGTGTGGTGGAACTTGATCGGCAGCGTGCCCGCGGCCGCGTACTTCTTCGCCACATACTCGGGCGCGGCGGCGTGGTAGCCGCCCGGCACGGGGATCCCGGGGCCCCGGTGCCAGGGGCCGAGCGTCTCGGACGCGGCGAACCCGCCCTCCGCCAGGTGGTGGTTGACGGCGGCGACGAGGGCGGGCACGAGGATCTCCGCCGCCGCCGTGTCGGGCCAGGGACCGCCCTCGGGCAGGGCGCGCAGCGCACCGAGTCCGCGCCCCGCGGCGGCGGACACGCGGGCGGTCAGCACACCGGACGCCGTGCCGCGCCGCGCCACGGCCAGCAGGGCCTCCACCGCGCTCAGCGTGGGGACGAGCCGGTAGCGTACCGGGCCCTCGCCCCAACTTCCGTCCGATGCCTGCTCGTCGAGCAGATAGGCGATGCGCCTCTCGTCGCCGGTGAGCCAGGGAGCGTACGACACGACGCGGGCCGTCTCGTAGAGCGAGGGGCGAACAGCACCCCAGGGATCCTGGTCGACTGAGGCAACCAACTGGTCGGCGGGGTGCACCGCCTCTCCCGCGTCCCGAAGCCCCCGCAATTTCGCCGCCGTTGACATTGACACCGTTGTCGTCCGTGCGGTGGTCATGACTGCTGCCCCTCCCATTCGGCGCCCGCGGCGCACTCCCACTTGTCCGCGCTCACACCTGCCGCGCTCACACCTGCCGCCTCGTCGCCGCGCGCGCGAGCCCGCGCAGGCCCTCGACCGCCTCCGGCGCGAACGGCGCCCGCTCCAGCGCCGCCAGAGCGGCGTCGCGACGCTCGGCGATCATCTCCTCGACCGCCTGGCGCGCCCCGGTCGACACAAGGATCTCCCGTATCACCGCGGCCTGTTCCTCGGTCAGGTCGGACCGGCCGACGAGCTCGCGCAACGTCGCGGACTGCCTCGCGGAGGCCGCACGGACAGCGTGTGCCATCAGCACCGTGGCCTTGCCCTCGCGCAGGTCGTCGAGCGCGGACTTCCCCGTGCGCACCGGGTCGCCGAACACACCGAGCAGGTCGTCGCGCAACTGGAACGCCTCGCCCAGCGGTATCCCGAACGCCGAGCAGGCATCGAGTACTTCGGGGGAGCCGCCGGCCAGCGCCACGCCGATCTGCAACGGCCGCTCCATCGTGTACTTGGCTGTCTTGTAGCGGATGACGTGCAGTGCCGAGTCGATGTCACCGGACAGCGCACGCCCCGTCGCCCGCAGGTCGAGCAGTTGCCCGTACATGACCTCACTGCGCATCTCGCTGACAAGTGGCAGGACTTCGGCGAGTCGCCCGGCATCCAGGCCCGCGGTGTGCAAGAGTTCATCAGACCAGACAAGCGCCAGGTCCCCGAGGAGCACGGCGGCACCCATGCCGTGTGCCTCGGCCCTGGCACCGGGCCCGCCCCCGGCGGTGTAGGCTGCCGCCAAAGCACGGTGTGCGGACGGTTGGCCGCGGCGTGTGTCGCTGTCATCCATCACGTCGTCGTGCACGAGGGCGAAGACCTGGAAGAGTTCGAGGCTCGCGGCGGCATGTATCACCGTCGAGTCGGGACCTGGTGGTGTGTCCACGGCGTGCCACCCGTAGACGCACAGCAGTGATCTCAGGCGCTTGCCGCCGGTGAGCATGTGGCGCAGGGTCGTGGTGAGGTAGGGCAGTTCGCCCCCCGGTGCCCCGCGGTCCTTCGCGTCGAGGAAGCCGGTGAGCGCCTCGTCCACCATGCGTCTGAGCGAGGCGTTTTCCGGCAGGCGTGAGCCAGGCAGGGTTTTGGTCGTCAACGGATCGATCCCCTTTCAGTCAAGAACCGTGCGGCGGTTCCACTCGTGCAGAGGACAGGCCAGGGATCACGGGCGTTCCCTGGGCAGGCCGTCGTGGTGCCGGCCGTACGCACCCTGTGCGGCCGGCACCGTGTCATCGCGACGAGCGTGTGCGGGTCAGGGCGCGGAAGCCATGGCGCCTGTCTGCGGTGCTGTCTGCGGTGAGCCGGCGCTCCCCCGGTCCGCGGAGCTGCGGCTCCAGGGCGTGGCGCCGTCCGCGTCGGGGGCGAGCGGGGTGAAGCGCGCCGGGAGGGCGGTGAGGGTCCGGTGGATCGTCCCCTCCTTGTACGTCAGCTCCTCCGCCGGCACCGCGAGTGTGATGTCGGGGAGGTAGGTCGCCAGGCGCTCGATCGCGGCGGTGGCGATCAGCAGGGCGAGATCGCGCGCCGGGCAGGCGTGCGGCCCCGCGGCGAAGGCCAGGTGGGCCTTGTTGCCCGACCGGAAGCCGTCCGCCGGCACGCCCTGGTGCGGGCAGGTGTTGGCGGCGGCGTAGGAGATCATGACCGGCGAGCCCGCCGGGATGCGGGTGCCGTGGAACGTGACGTCCCTGCGTGCCGTGTGGAAGCTGTAGTTGGCCACCGGCGAGTCGTTCCACAGCGCGTCGTCGATGGCATGCTGCACGGGCAGGGATCCGGTGGTGAGCGTGCCGAAGTAGCGGTCGTCGCTGAGCATGCGCACGCACGTGTTGGCGATGAGGTTGGCCGTCGGCTCGTTGCCCGCGCCGAGCGTGAGCAGGATCTGCTGGGTCGCCTCCTCCCTGTCAAGGCCGTTGGGGTGGTCGATGAACCAGGACGTCAGGTCGTCACCGCGCTGCGCCGCCTTGGTCTCGTAGAGCCCGGCCAGGTAGGCGCCGAACGCCTGGGCGGCCTCTCCTGCCTTGGCCGGGTCGGAGCCGACCATCGCGGAGAGCATCTCGACGAGCTGGGGGCCGTACTCGTCCGGCATGCCGAACAGGCTGTTGAAGACCATGAGCGGCAGCTGGGTGGCGTACTGGGCGACCAGGTCGACGGTGCCGGTGTCGGCGAACGCGCTGAGCAGCGTGTCCGCGTGACGGAACGTCAGCGTGCGCACCTCGTGCGGGTCGAGCAGGCCGAAGCAGTCCGTGATGACCCTGCGCAGGTGGGCGTGGTTCTCCCCGTCGGCGAAGATGACGTTGGGCCGCCACTGCGTCGGCTGGCTGATGGAGCTGGACTCCGGCACCCTGCCCTGCCAGGGTCTGGTGTCCTTCGACCACGTCTCCGTGTCGTGCAGCAGGTCGAGCGCCGCGCGGTAGTCCGTGACGAGGTGGACGACGAAGCCGGGGGCCGCCTCGGCGAGGGCCACGGGGCCCTGGGCACGCAGCAGTTCGTAGCTGCGCTCGGGGTCCGCCGCGTGTTCGGCCCCGTACAGGCGCACGGGTGCCATGTCAGGTGTGGTGGTCGTCACGACGTCTCGTCTCCGGCACGCGATATGGAGTGGGCAGTGAGTTCGATGAGGGCGTTGAGGCTGCTGTTCGTCTGCCGGGCGTCGCAGATGACGAGCGGAGTGTCCGGTGCGAGGTCGAGCTTTGACCTGAGGATCTCCAGACTGTAATCGGGCGAGTCGGGAAAGACATTCACCGCGACGGCGTACGGCAAACCGCGCTCCTCGATGAGATCCATCACTTCGAAAGAGGCGTCCAGGCGCCGGGTGTCGACCAGCACCAGCGCGCCGAGCGCGCCCAGCGCGATGCCCTTCCACAACGGCAGGAAGCGCCGCTGGCCCGGGGTGCCGTACAGGTACAGCACGATCTTGTCGCCCGGCAGCGTGAGCCTGCCGAAGTCGATGGCGACGGTCGTCGTCGTCTTGTTCCGCAGGCCGACGAGGCTGAGGTCGTCCGTGTCGGCCGCGGCGTCCGTCATGACCTCCTCGGTGTGCAGTGTCGGGATCTCCGACAGGGTCCTGATGGCGGTGGTCTTGCCGACCCCGAGGTGGCCGGCGACCAGGATCTTCACCCGGCGGTGCGCGCCCTCGGGCAGGTAGACGGGGCGCCGACCCGCGGGGGCGGCCGCCCCCGCCCACGCGGCCGGGTCCACCGCGACCTGCTGTCCCGCCGCGGCGGACTGCCCCGCCGGTGCGGCCTGGGCGCTAGACCAGGAGTGCTCGGAGTCCACTCAAAACCTCTTCCATGACTTCCTTGGACGGGCGGTCCGCTTGCGCGGCGACGGTGGCGGCGTCCGACACCGGGACACTGCCCTTGAGCTGACCGTCGGTGACGAGTTGTTCCGCGACGACGATGCCGACGCTGACCGGGAGGCCGAGGTAGCCGGCGATCTCCATGACGGTCAGGGAGCCGCCGTCGAGCAGCTCGACCACGCGCTGGTGGACCGCCGTGTGGTAGGGCGCGAGCGGCAGCCCGGTGGCGCGCAGGGCCGTCAGCGTGTCAATGGTGCTGCCGGCGGTGGCGCCGCCGGTACCGGTCGCCAGATAAGCGGGCAGCAGCCTTCGCCGTTCCTGGCCGCGGCTCATGACGCACTGTCATCGGTACGCAGGGGAACGGACATGAGCTGCTCGCCCAGCTTCTTCGCCTGGCGCGCCATGGTGTGCGCGACGACACCCATCGGCATCTCGGCGTCCCCCGACACCGCGATCAGTGTGTTCGTCCTGGTTCCGGCGGGCATCACCATGTACGTGCCGTACGCGTTCTGCACGGTGACGGTCTCCACGGGCGTCTGCTCGGGCGCTCCGAGCGCCGTGTTGGCGGCCGAGCGGGAGGCCGCGTGCAGCGCGGAGGTCATCGCGGCGATGCCGTCGGCCTCGTCCACCGGGAGCTCCGAGGACCGCGCGACGACCATGCCGTCCAGGGTCATGATCAGCGCGTGCCGTACGCCCTTGATCTCGGAGATCGGGTTGAGGTACCAGGCAGACTGCCCTATTTGCTGGTGGGGGGTGCTCACAGAGTCTCCTCCGGGTCGTTGTGGGCGCGGCCGCTGGCGAGCCCTTCCTCGAACTGGCTCCAGGTGTCACGGACGCGCTCGGGGTCCAGGTCGCGGGCGGTGGGCGGCGCGACGTCGGCCTGCACGGCACGGGCGGGCTCGCGGCGGCGGCGCTGCGGCAGCTCAGGGGCGGCGGCCGCGGCCGTCGGCACGGGGGCGGGGGCCGCCGGGGCCGCGGGCTCCGGGGCTTCGGGGCGCTTGGGGACCTGGGGCGGTACTGCGGGCAGGGGTGCCATGGCCGAGAGGGGTTCAGCCTCCTCGTCGATCGTCGTCAGCAGGTTCGGGGGTATGGACAGCACCGCGCGCACCCCGCCGTACGGGGAGGGGTTGGCGATCGAGACGTGGAAGCCGTAGTCGGCGACGAGCCTGCCGATGGCGGCGAAGCCCTGCGACGGCGGGTCGCCGAGCTCGGTGAGCATGATGTTCTGCTGCTCGGCGCCGGAGATCAGCTTGGTGCCGCGGGCGACCGCCTCGGCGGTCATGCCCTTGCCGGCGTCGTCCACGGTGACGCAGACGCTGCCGTTCTCGGTCTCGATCAGGCTGACGTCGACGACGAGGTCGTCACGGGAGTGCTCCAGCGCGTTGGCCATCAGCTCGGCCACGGCGACGGCGACGGGCTCGGCGGCCCGGCCCACGATGCCGGTGCCCGCGGCGTGCAGCCGCGAGCTGATCTTGATGCGGTCGAAGCCGCGCAGGCGCGAGGAGGCGCCCGTGACGATCTCGGCCACGTAGGTGTCCTTGCGGACGTGCCCGGGCCAGGCGCCGCAGACGATGGCCGCCTTCTGGATCAGGCGGAGGTTCTGCTCGTTGAGGTGGTCGGCCGCGAGCAGGCGCTTCGTGAGGCTGCGGGGTGCGCTGAACTCGTGCTGGAGGGCGTCGATCTCCGTCTGCAGGCGGTACGAGAGCGCCTGCATGTCCTGGCACGCGCCGCGCAGGGCCGCACGGGCGGCGGCGTCGATGCGGCGGCGCTCCTTGAGCGACGTGGTGGAGAAGCTCTCCAGCACGGGCGCGAAGATGTCGGCGCTCTCGCCCGGCTCCGAGCCGCCTCCCGCCTGCTGCCCGCCCTCGTGCAGCGGCCCGGGGACGGGGTGGTGCGAGCTGATGAGGTGGAGGGCGAGGGCGGGGAGCCTGCGCGAGACCAGGTGGTCGAGTTCTTCGCGGAACTCGCGCTCACGGGTCTCCGCTGCCTTGAGGCGGGCCTCCGCCGTGCGGCTGCTGGCCTCGGCGGCCAGCGTCCTGGCGTCGGCGGCCTGGGCGGACGAGGCCAGTTCCTGCGCTCTGCGCACCTGTCGGCGGCGCGAGCGTGCGAGCACCAGCGCGACGACGACCATGACGGCAGTCGCGACGCCGAGTAGTACGGCGGCTACGGATATCGAGCTCACTAGTGAGGATCCTAGAGGGTTGGGGCTGAGCTTCCGGTCGTCCCTGACCAGGGGCCAAGCGGTGGACGGCGACGATGCAAGGCGTCCGGAGCCACGGCTCTCCTCGTGTGCAAGCGCTTTCGACTCCCTGAATGCCCTACGTCAAACGGACGCCAGTGTACGGACGTTGATCCTCTCACGCACCGCCCGTACCGCTCGTCCGCGTAGTGATGCCGTAGGCATCCGACGATGCGTCACCACACCGTGAGCGGATGGCGACGGTGCGTCAGGTCGGCCCCACGGTACGTGGGGGATGTGACGGGTGTGTGGCGGCGGCGTGCACGCCTCCTGACGGTTCTTCGGCGCAAACCCGCCGTCCGGCGCGGGGTTCGGTCGTGGCCAGCCGTGGGCCCCGGGCACTGGCGCCGCCCGCCGGGCCCCGGCGTCCCCCCGGGCGAGGGACCCGCCCGCCGGGTGGCCTCGGTCGCGGCCCGCTGCGGGCGCCGGGACGCGGACGCCGCCGAGACCGCCGGGTCACGGGCCGTCGCCCCGGGCGAGGGACCCGCCCGCCGGGTGCGAGGGCCGCCCGCGGGGCACAGGCGCTGAGGCCGCCGGAGCCACCGGGCGCCAGGCAGCGGCGCGCCCGCCAGGACCCGGCGTCCCCCAGGCAAGGGGCCCGCCCGCCGGGTGGCCTCGGTCGCGGCCCGCCGCGGGCGCCAGGTCGCCGGCGCCGCCGAGACCGCCGGAACACGGACGCCGGGCCCCGGGCCGTCGCCCGGGCAAGGGACCCACCCGCCAGGCGGCTTCCGGCGCGGCCCACTGCGGGCGCCGGGTCGCGGGCGCCGCCGAGGCCACCGGAACGCGGACACCGGGCCCCGGGCCCCGGGCCGTCGCCCGGGGCGAGAGGCCCGCCCGCCGGGCGCGAGGGCCGCCCGCGGGGCACAGGCGCTGAGGCCGCCGGAGCCACCGGGCGCCAGGCAGCGGCGCGCCCGCCAGGACCCGGCGTCCCCCGGGCGAGGGACCCGCCCGCCGGGTGGCCTCGGGCACGGCCCGCTGCGAGCGCCGGGTCGCGGGCGCCGCCGAGGCCGCCGGGTCACGGGCGCCGGTGCGGAACGGGCCGGCGGCACCCGTGCCGGCCGGGGCGTGACGGCCGCCCGGTGGCCTGGCGCGTGGCCGGCCGGCACGGTCGGGGCCGCCTCAGGGCACCCGGCGACCCGGCGGGAGGGAGGACCGCCCGGACGGGCCGTGAGGCGTATGGCGTACGGCGGGGCGTCAGGACCGGGTGCGGGCGTGGAGGGTGCCGGCCAGGCGAGGGCCCAGCCAGCGCTTCAGCCTGCGCAGCGGCTCCAGGCGGCCCGCCGCGTGGTCCAGGCGGTAGTAGAGCTGGGGCGGCACGTACGGCAGCAGCGGCGAGTGGCGCTGCCCGAGCAGCGCGAACATCCGCTCGGGCGGCAGCCGCAGGTAGCGCGGCAGCTCCTCGTACCAGCGCGCGCTGAAGCGCGCCGCGCTCTGCACGGACAGCAGCTCGGCACGCCGGACGTTCTCGTAGCGCGTGAGCGCCGCGTCGAGCCCGGCGGCCCCCGCTGCCGGCTCGGCGTGCAGGGCGCCGGCGAGCGCGAGCGCGTCCTCCAGGGCCAGGGACGTGCCCGCGCCGATCGAGTAGTGCGTGGTGTGGGCGGCGTCGCCGAGCAGGACGACGTTGCCTCGGTGCCACGTGCGGTTGGTGAGCGTGCGGAAGGTCAGCCACTGGGCGGGGGCCTCCCGCCCGCCGCCCCTGCCGGTCAGCGGATGACCGTCGAGCAGCCCCGCGAAGAGTCCTTCGAGGCGGCGCAGGCCGTCCGCCTCGCTCCCCCGGTCGAGGCCGAGGCCGCGCCAGGTGCCGGGCGCGCATTCCACCACGACGGTGCTCGCGTCCTCGCAGAAGCGGTAGGCGTAGCACCAGATCCAGCCATGTTCGCTCTCCACGAAAGAAAACGTGAAGGCGTCGAAGACCTTCGTCGTACCGAGCCAGATGTAGGGGTTGCGGCCGACGGACACCTCCGTGCCGAAATGTCCGGCCCAGCGGCCGCGCAGCGCGCTGCGCACGCCGTCCGCCGCGACGACGAGATCGGCGTCTGCCAAGGCGTCGTCGAGCCCCGCCTCCGTCCCGGGCTCGACCTCACGCTCGTGGACGACGCGCACCCCGAGGTCGCGGGCGCGGCCGGCGAGGATGGCGAGCAGCCGGTGCCTGCCGATGCCGAACCCCTCGTCGCCGTGGTGCCTGGTCGTCGCGCCGCCGACGTGCGCGACGCCGTCGCTCCAGCGGACCGAGGCGTCCTCGACGGCGCGCGCGGACTCGGGGTCGCCCGCGCGCAGCTTGTCGAGCAGGCCTGCCCAGTACGTGACGCCCCAGCCGTAGGTGGACCCGGCGGCGTCGCGCTCGTAGACGGTGACGTCGTGGGCCGGTTCGCGCAGCTTCATCAGGATCGAGAAGTAGAGGCCGGCGGGCCCACCGCCGACACAGACGACCTTCACGCGCACTCCCGGGTTACGTCGCGGTCACTTCGGGCAGGGACCCGGTGACGCACCGTAGCAGGAGTGGCGGCGGTCACGCGGCGTGTGGCGCGCGGTGCGCGGCGGCCGGGCGCCGCCGCCCGGCGCGGCTTCCCGCCGCACAGGTTGTTCCGCCATACTTCCCGCCGTGGAGCAGCGCAGCGATACGAACATCCAGCCCGTGCAGACCGCCGGGGCCGGTGTGGATCCGGCCTACGTGCCCGGTCTCGTGAACGTCCGCGCCCCCGAGGCCGAGGAGCCGGAGGCGGCGACGGACACATCCGTGCCGTCCGCCCGACCCGAGCAGGAGGGCCCGGCCGACGCCCCTGACACGCCCGATGCATCGGAGACATCCGAGGCCGCCGAGGAGAGCGAGGCGGGTGAGGCCGCCCAGGCCGAGGAGCCCTCCGCGGCCGGGGACGGCCCGTCGTTCGAGGCGTCCGACCGGCGGGGCTCCGTCGTGGCCGACGGCACCGGCGTCCGGTTCACCCTGGACGACCAGGAGGCCGACTTCCGGTGGGACGAGATCGGCGCCGTCGAGATCGCCACCCCGCGCTTCGGCAAGCGGTTCGGCGTGATCGTGCACGTCGGCGCGCGCCGCTGGTACGAGACCGAGGTCGACGCGCCGAACCGCGCCGCGCTCAAGAGGTGGAGCGACGAGCTCGACGCGGTACTCGACGCGTACTTCGAGGAGGGCGCCTCCGAGGAGGACGAGCCCGCACACGCGGACACCGCTGGGGCCGAGGCGGGCGCCGGCGCAGAGGACGACTCGACGGCGCCGGAGACGGAAGAGAAGGACGAGGCGGACGCCAAGGCGAAGAACGACGCCAACGCGTGACCCTCCCGGGGACACCCACGCGCCGGGCCGTCCCGGCGTTCACGGCCTTCCCCGGCGGCGCGAGCGGCGCCGACGCTCCTTGAGCCTCGCGCCTGGGCGCCACTGCGTCGGGGACGCCGTCCCCACGGGCGCGACCCTGGACGCGGGTGCAGCCCCGCACGAGGACGCGGCGCGGCACGCGTCCGCGGCGTCACCCGTGCGCCGGCGCGTCCTCGATCGCCGCGTTCACGAACGCCAGCACGTCCCTGCGGCGTGCGAGCGGGTTCGCGTAGAGCCGTCCGCCCGTCTCGCCGCCGCGGATGCGCAGGCACTCGTCCAGGACGCGGTGGTGCTCGGGGCCGAACGCGGTGCGCGCGTACCGCGCCGCCGCCGTCTTGGAGACCGCCTCGCCCGTGGCGAGCGCACGGTGTGCCCTGCCGACGCCGAGCACGCCCCAGGTGGCGGCCTCCGCGCCCAGGCAGGCGAGGCCCTCCGACGTGAGGAGCCGGGAGCCGCGCTCCCACCACGGGCGCCAGTAGCGGGTCAGGCTCTCCCGGGCCCACAGGACGAGTTCCCCGGGCGACGTGTCGACCGTCAGGTCCCGCGCGCACGGCCCGCGCAGCGCCACGCCGTGGCGCGACAGCACCTGCCACGTGGCGGGCTGCCTGCCGTGCGCTACCGCAGGCAGCAGGCCGCCCCGGTGCGCGTACGGGCCGGGGGCCGCGTCGGCGGGGTCGCCGGCGAGCTCGTCCCACGTCACGTACGGGCCCTCGAAGAAGGGCCGGCGCACATGGCCCGCGAGGCGCGCGTGCACCTGCCGCAGCGCCGCGGTCTGGGCCGGTGACGGCGGCAGCGCGGAGACCGCCACGAAGTCGATGTCCCCGCCGCGGCGCCGGAAGTCGCCCAGCGCCACGGAGCCCGTCAGGTACAGCCCCTGCACGAGGCCGGGCACGGCGGCGTCGGTGAGGGTGAGGTACGCGCCGGCCACCTCGCGCACGAGCGGATCAACTGTCACGGCGCAACCCTGCCACCCGCGCCCCTCCCGGAGAAGGGCGCGGCAGGGGCGCGCGGCGGCACGCCGTGTGCCGCAGGGCCGCGGCTACGGCTTGCGGGCCACCGCCGCGTACATCGACACCGAGTCGTCGCTGGTGCCGGGCACCGTCTCGCCGTCGGGGTGCCAGTTGTGCGGGGTGACGACACCCGGCTCCACCAGGTCGAGCCCGTCGAAGAACGCGGCGACCTCGTCACGCGAGCGCAGTTGCAGCGGGATCCCGCCGCGGTGGTACACCTCGGCGACGCCCGCCCACATCTCCGGCGCGAAGTCGGCGGTGCAGTGGGAGATCGCCAGGTAGCTGCCGGGCGCGAGCCGGTCGAGCAGGTACCGCACGATGTCGTACGGCTTGTTCTCGTCGGGGACGAAGTGCAGCAGCGCGTTGAGCGAAAGGGCCACCGGCTTCTTCAGGTCTATGGTCTCGTGCAACTCGGCCGCGGCCATGATGGTTTCGGGCTCGCGCACGTCCGCCTGGATGTACGTGGTGCGGCCCTCGGGCGTGCTGCGCATCAACGCCTCCGCGTGGCGCAGCACGACCGGGTCGTAGTCGGCGTACACGACGCGCGCCTCGGGGGCCGCCTCCTGCGCGACCTGGTGGAGGTTGGGGCGCGTCGGGATGCCCGTGCCGATGTCGAGGAACTGGCGCACGCCCTTCTCCGTGGCCAGGTGGCGCGTGAACCGGTGCATGAACGAGCGGTTGACCCGGGCCGTGATCTTGATGGTCGGGAAGACCTCGAGCACCTTCTGCCCGGCGATCTCGTCTGCTTCGTAGTAGTCCTTCCCCTGGAGGTAGAAGTCGTACATGCGCGCCGGGTGCGGCTTGCTGGTGTCGATCTCGTCGAGTGACACCTGGTCGAGGTCGGTCATCCCTGGTCCGTCCGTCCGTTTATCGGTGCGTATACGCCTTCGCCTACAGCAGGAAGTCGGCGAGCCCATTCTTCGCGCCTTCGACGAAGGACGCCATGGCATCGTCGGAACAAATCAGCGCGGGGCCGGACGGATCCGTGGACTGACGCACCGCCACACGGCGGCCGTCGAGCTTCTTCGTCTCGACGCAACTCCCGCCGTTCGGGCCGCTCCAGGGCTTCTCCCAGCCCTCGGCGCCCAGGTCGTCGGCCGGCATGCCGTTGTGGATCTCGTGCATCACAACTCCTTGCGTATGTTCTGGAGGAAGGCTTTCGTCTCGTGCACCGACGCCGCGCGTGCCGACAGGTTGTCGAGCACCTCCAGGTACGCGGCGCTGTCCGGGCGGCGGTCCAGGTAGACCGCGCCCGTCAGGTTCTCGGTGTAGACGATGTCCGGGAGCTCCGTGACATCGAAGCGGAACAGGTGGAACGGGCCGAACGCCCCCAGGTGCGGGCCGATCGCGAACGGCATCAGCTGGAGGGTGAGGTTCGGGATCGCGGTCGCCTCCAGGAGGTGGTCCACCTGGTCCCTCATCACGCCCGGCGTGTCACCGACGGGGCGCCTGAGCACGGACTCCTCCATGAGGATCCACAGCATCGGCGCGCCCTGCTTCGACAGCAGCTGCTGTCGTTTGATCCGCAGCGCCACCCGCCGGTCGAGCTCCTCGGCGTTCTTGTGCGCGCCCGCGCCGAGGACACCGCGCGCGTAGTCCTCGGTCTGCAAGAGGCCCGGCACGTAGTGCGGTTCGTACGTGCGTATCAGGCTTGCCTCGTCCTCAAGGCTCACGTACGCGCTGAACCAGCCGGGGACCGCGTCACGGTAGCGGTGCCACCAGCCCGGGCGGTTGGCGGCCTTCACCAGCTCGATGAACTGCTCGACCTCGCCCCCGCCCACGCCGTACAGCTGCAACAGCAGCCGTACGTACGGCGGCTTGATGGCGACCTCCGAGTTCTCCATCCGCCGGACGGTCAGGGGCGTCACGTCCAGCACGCCCGCCGCCGCCTCCCGGGTCACGCCCGCGCCCTCCCTGAGGGCGAGCAGCCGCTTGCCGAGGACGATGCGCAGCACGGTGGGAGAGCTGCCGCTCCCGGCCGAGGCCGAGGACACCGCCGGAACCGTGGACCGCGCCTCACTCACCACACCGTCACCACCTGACACCGCTTCACCCGGCCGAGTCTGCCAGGTGCTTGCTGAGCTATCCAGGGAGTTGGCGAGCATTCTGAAATTATCAGGGAGTCGGTTGCGGCGTGACCGAGTGAGCGCGCATAGTGAGCGTCGTGGCTCGTATCAAGGAACATGTCGCGGACCAGGAACGCGCTGTGCGGCCGGCCGGGGCGTCCGGGCCGGGCGAGTTACCGGCTGCCTCGTGCGCGTACTCGTACGTCTTCCCGCGCAGGCCTGCGTCGGTCACCGCGGCGCGGCGCCGGCTCCACGCGCAGCTGCTGCGCGGCGGGGTGCCGGGGGAACTGTGCGACATGGCCGCGCTCGTCGTGTCGGAGCTGCTGACCAACGCCGTGCTGCGCACGGACAGCGCCGTCGTGGGCTGCGCGGTGCGGGTCTGCGCGCGCGGTGTGCGCGTGGAGGTCAGGGACGAGGGCGTGGCGGCGGGCTCGCTGTCCGCGGGACACGGGATGTTCCTGGTGGACAGGGTGGCCGACGCCTGGGGCACCGAGCCGGACAGGAACGGCGGGGGACGAACGGTCTGGGCGACGGTGTCCCTCGCGGACGCGTCCGCCGCGGATCCGGCCCGGGCGGACGGCGCACACCTCAGACACGGGCGGCGACGGGATGGGTGACGCACGAGTGGCGTACGGACCGAACGCGGACGTGCCGCGCGGCGGCGCTGAGCGCGATGTGCCGGGTGAGCGGCGCGAGCAGGAGGCGACGTCCGGCGAAGCCGATGGGCCCGACGGATCCGACGGCTACGACGGTTGGCGCGGACTGGCCCGTGAGCTGGTGGACAGGATCGCGCGGGACGGGCGTCTCACCACACAGGCCCAGCGCCTGCCCGGCGCCCAGATGCGCAGGCGTGTCGCCCGCTGCCGTGCCATCAACGCGGCGGCGCTGCACGAGATCGTCGAGGAGTCCGGCTGGCCGACGGCGGAGCTGGTCGGCGAGGAGGCCTCGACGGCCGCGCTGATGATCCTCCTGCACGCCGACGACCTGGCGCTCAAGCTCTCGTGCCGCGACCTGATCACCGACGCGGTCGAGCGCGGGCAGTGCCCGCCGATCCACGCCGCCTACGCGACCGACCACTGCGCGGTCGAACTGGGCAGGCCCCAGCCGTACGGCACCCGCTACACGCCGCTCGGCAGGCCCTACCCGGTGGCCGACCCGGAAGGGGTCGACGCGCGCAGGGTCGCGATCGGGCTGCGCACGATGGCGGCCGAGCAGCAGGCCCTGGCCGAGATCCAGCTCCGCCGGCTGAGCCGCGCCTCCGCCTGACGCTTGCCCCCGCCGCCCGACCGCATCGCCTGGCACCTCTGCCCGACGCGGGCGGACCTCATTCTTCCGGCGGCCCCGGAACGCCTCACGCCCGTTTGGGCCGTTGGGCCGGTCAGCCGGTGAACGGAAGGAAGACGACACGCCGCCCCGGGGCCTCCGTAGCGGTCCAGGCCGCCTCGACGTCCGCCAGGGGCACCGCCCGGGCGTCGACAGTGAACGCGCCGGCCACCAGCCGCTCCATCAGGGACGGCAGTTCGGCGACGATCCCGGCGGCGGTGACCGAGCCCTGGCCGCTGCCCATGATCCGCAAGTTCGCGGCGCGCAACATGAAGGAGGGGAGGGTGATTTCCGGCCCGGCCGTCGAGCCGATCTGAATCCAGTCCAGCGGCATGCTGCGGTCACTACGGTGGGTGATCAGGGCGGACATGGCCCGCTCCGTCGAAGCCCCCCACGTGTAGTCGATCACGACGTCGACGTCCGCGGCAGCCACACCCAACCTGACGGCCGCCTCCTCCGGGTCGCCCGCGAGGGAGACCGAATCCGTGGCGCCGAGCCCGGCGAGCGCCTCCAGACGCCCGGGGTCGCGTCCCGCGGCGACGACGCGGGCCGCGCCGAGGTGGCGGGCGACCTGTACGGCCATCCGGCCCGCACTGCCCGTCGCGCCGAGCACCAGCACGCTCTGCCCGCCCCTGAAGGCGACCCGGCGGCGCAGCGCAACCCACGAGGACATGGCCGGGTTCATGGCGGCGGCGATCACCACGGGGTCGGCGCCCTCCGGCAGCGGAACGGACCTGCGCGGATCGAGAAGTGCCTGATCGGCCATTGTCCCAGGGACTCCGTCGTCCGCCACGAAGTAGACGCGCCGCCCATCCGGCAGCCGTCCCACACCGTCGACACCGGGCACCAGGGGCAGCCGACCGTCGCTGGTGTAGTGGGTCCCAGCGGCGCCTGAGCGCACCCGGGGGTGCAGGCCCGCGGCCTCCACGTCCACCAGGACCTGGCCGTCCGCGGGGCGTGGCGTCTCGAACTGCTCATAGCGGGGCGGCCGATCGAACGAACGGACGACTGCGGCGTACATGGCGGCTCCTGGAATACGGATGGGCTTGCCAGGTTTTAGTACGTGGCACAAACCAAATTAGTTTGTGCCACGTACTACGTCAAGTACGATGGGGCCATGCCTGACGACGCCGTCCCCTCCTCGCCCACCCATCCAGCGGAATCGGCCGATCTCGGGATCGTCGACGCCCTGGCCCGGCTGTCGTTCGCCGTGCAGGGCGAGCTGGGGAGTGTCGCTGCGGAGAACGGGCTGTCCCTCGTCCAACTGCGGCTGCTCGGCGTGTTGCGCGACCGCGAGCCCGGCATGCGGGAACTCGCGGATCACCTGGGCCTGGACAAGTCCAGCATGACGGGGCTGGCCGACCGGGCCGAGCGGCGCGGCCTGCTGCGCAGGACCCCGGCCCCGCACGACAAACGTGCGGTGCGGGTATCGCTGACCCCCCAGGGGCACGAGCTCGCCCGGGCCGCCACCGACGAGGCGGGCCGCCGGATCCTCGCCCTCACCGCGCACCTCACCGA
This sequence comes from Streptomyces sp. NRRL F-5126, assembly GCF_000721265.1. GTDB lineage: Bacteria > Actinomycetota > Actinomycetes > Streptomycetales > Streptomycetaceae > Streptomyces. The sequence continues at coordinate 52,602 of NZ_JOFZ01000011.1, forward strand.
TGCGCAGCGCTCGCAACTGTCCTGCCTCGCCGGCATGCTCGTCGCCGGCGCGGGAGTTCTCTGACGGCTTCGGGCCGGCCGGCCGATCCTGCCTACGACACGATGTCCTTGCGTGCGAACCCGCGGAACGCGAGGGCGAACAGCACCAGCGCGTACGCCACCGACACCGCGGAGCCCTTGAGCATCCCCGACCACTCCAGTTGCGGCTGGAGCGCGTCGATCCACGCGAACTGCCAGTGCGCGGGCAGGAACTGCCGCCAGTGGCCGAGCGCGGTCACCGCGTCGAGCACATTGCCGACGATGGTCAGCCCGACCGCGCCGCCGACCGCGCCCAGTGGCGCGTCCGTCTTCGTGGAGAGCCAGAACGCGAGGCCCGCCGTAACCAGTTGGGACACGAACACGAACGCGACCACCAGGGCGAGCCGGGGCAGCGCCTGTCCAAGAGACAGTTGGCCTCCCGTGGGCAGCTCCAGCGGGCCCCCGCCGTAGGCGGCGGTGCCGACGGCCAGCGCGACGAGCGGCAGCACCACCATCGCGGCGGCGCTCATCCACAGCGCCACCAGCAGTTTGCTCACCAGCAGCCGCGACCGCGGCACGGGGGCCGCGAGCAGGTAGCGCAGCGACGACCAGCCCGCCTCCGAGGCGACGGTGTCCCCGCAGAACAGCGCGACCGGCACGACGAGCAGGAACCCGGCCGACACGAACAGGGCCGTCGCCGCGAAGTTGGCCCCCGAGCGCGTGGCCGTAGCCATCAGCGTCAGCTGCCCGTCCGCCCCGCCGGGCGTGCCGCCGACGGCGAACGCGGCGGCGAGGACGAACGGCAGCAGCGCGAGCACGAGACCCATCACGAGCGTCCTGCGCCGCTTCAGCTGCCGCACCGTCTCGACCCTGAACGGCAGGGTTCGGCGGGCACGGTAGCCGGGGGCCGACTGGGTGAGCGCGCTCATGCCTGGTCTCCTGGGACCGTGGATTCCTCGTGGACGCGCGCACCGGCGCTGCCGGCGTCGTCCGCCGTGCCGCCCCCGTTTGAGATGAGGGTGAGGAACGCGTCCTCAAGGCGGCGGTGGGGGCCCAGGCCCGTCAGCCGCACGTCGAGCCGCAGCAACTCCGTCACCAGCGCGTTCGTCGTCGCGCCCGCGAGCCGCACCAGCAGGCCCGCTTCCGTACCCACGGCGGACGCGACGCCGGGCAGCGCGGCGACCGCCCCGACCGCGGCATCGGGCACCTGGCCCTCGGTGGTGACGAGCAGCGTGTCCCCCGACCCGGTGATCTCGGTGACGGGGCCCGCCTGCACGAGCTGCCCGCGGTGCATGACGACCAGATGCGTGCAGGACTGCTCGACCTCCGACAGCAGGTGGCTGGAGACGATCACCGTCCTGCCGTCGGCCGCGTACTTGATCATCACGTCGCGCATCTCGCGGATCTGCGGCGGGTCGAGGCCGTTCGTCGGCTCGTCGAGGATCAGCAGATCAGGCAGGCCCAGCATGGCCTGCGCGATGGCGAGCCGCTGCCGCATGCCCTGCGAGTACGTGCGCACGGCACGCGCCAGCGCGTCGCCGAGACCGGCGATCTCCAGCGCCTCCTCGATGTGCGCGTCCTGCGCGGGACGGCCCGTGGCACGCCAGTACAGCTCCAGGTTGGCCCGCCCCGTCAGGTGCGGCAGGAACCCCGCGCCCTCCACGAACGAGCCGACGCGCGAGAGCACGGGCGCGCCCGGCCGCACGGCGTGCCCGAAGATCCTCGCCTCGCCCGCGTCGGGGGCGATCAGCCCCATCAGCATGCGCAGCGTGGTCGTCTTGCCCGCGCCGTTGGGCCCGAGCAGCCCGAGCACCTGGCCCCTCTCCACGCGGAAGGACAGGTCGCGCACCGCGTACCGATCGGCCGACTTCGCGTAGCGCTTCGTCAGCCCCGTGATCTGCAGGGGCACCTCGGCGAGCGCGGGATCCGGCGCCGGGACGGCGCCCCGCCGCCGCGCACCCAGCAGCAGCGCCGCCGCGACGACCAGCCCCGCCGCCGGCAGCCCCCACACCCACCAGGGCAGCGGCGCCGCGCCGGTCGTCAGGGCGGGGTCGGTCGGCACGGAGAGGGAGCCGCCCGCGAGGGAGGCCGTGTACGTGGCGGGGGCGGCGGGCGAGGCGTACCCGAGGTCGGTGGCGGCCAGGACGACTTCCAGCCGGTGCCCGGCGGGCACCTGGTGGTCGACGGCGGGCAGCGTCACGGTGACGGTCCTGCCGTGCTTCGCGCCGTCGACGCGCACCGGGGTGACCAGCTGCGAGGGCAGCACCCGACCGCCGCCCGGCGCGACGTCGTACACCTTGCCGAACAGCACGGCCTGCCCGGTGGACGAGGCGACCTTGACCCGCACGGTCGGCGACCCGGTGATCCGCAGCGAGTGCGTGAGCGGCCTCGACTCGAACCGGGCGTACTGCCCGGGGAAGTCGAAGGACAGCCCGAGCCCGGCGGCGGCCAGCTGCCCGGCCGCACCTCCCGAGGACCCACCGCCGTCGCCGGAGCCACCGGCCCCGCCACCGGACGCGCCGCCCCCGGACGAGCCGTTCCCCGATGAGCCCGAACCCGCCCCGGTGGCGAACGCGCCGAGTCCGCCGAGCCCGGGAACCGCGGAGATCGACGGCGGGTTGCCGCCCGCCGGGTTCGCGAACGACTGCGTGCCGCCCGTCAGCTCGATGCGCTTCGGGTCGCCGCGCAGCCCCGGGTAGCGGTCCGCTTCCGCGCCCCGCAGCTCGGCCGCGCCGTCGGTGGAGTCGATGCCGCCGGTGCGCGTGACCCGGAACGCGGGCCCGGTGTCGACGCTCTTGTCACCCTTCAAGTAGCGGTCGAACCAAGCCGACACCCGCCCCTCGACACGGCTCGTCTCCTGATCTCCGCCGTCGTGGCCGCCCGACATCCAGTCGACGGACACGGGCGCGCCGCCCAGCGCGATGGCCTTCGCCATCGCGTCCGCCTGGCCGAGCGGGAACAGCGAATCCGTCTGGCCCTGCACGATCAGCGACGGCACGTCGATACGGTCGGCGACGGCCGACGGGCTGCGCTTCTCCAGCAGCGCCCGGTCGGCGGGCGTCTCCTTCCCCGCCACGGCGATGCGCTGGTACAGCTCGCACAGGCTCGCCTCGAAGCGCCCGCAGCCGCCGCCCGAGGAGAAGAAGATCCCGGCCCACAGCTTCTTGAACACCCCGCCGGGCAGCAGCGCGTCCGCGAGGTTCCAGTACGTGATCTCCGGCGCGATCGCGTCCACGCGCCGGTCGTATCCGGCCGCGAGCAGGGAGATCGCCCCGCCGTACGAGGCGCCGGTGACGCCGACCCGGGGATCGCCAGGCCCGTCGAGCTCGACCTGCGGCTGCCGAGCGAGCCAGTCGATCAGCCGCGAGACGTCCTTGACTTCATGCGCGGGATCGTTCAGGCCGATCTTCCCGGTGGACCTGCCGAACCCGCGCGACGACCACGTCAGCACCGCGTACCCGTCACGCGCGAGCCGTTCGGCCTCGCCCCGCACGTCCGCCTTGCTGCCGCCGAACCCGTGCGCCAGCAGCACGGCGGGCCGCCGCCCGCCGCCACCCTGATCGCTGTCCGCGACGAAGTAGGAGGTGTCGATCCGGGCCCCCGGCATGTCCATGAACCGGTCCGACCGGTGCACGACCGGCGCGCCGCCACCGCCCGTAGCGGCGACGGCCGTCCACGTCCCGCCGCCGACGAGCACGACGAGGACGGCCACCAGCATCGCGGTCCACCGCGTGCGCAGCCCGAGCCGTCGAGGGATTCGGATCTCCATGCCGACGACTGTACGGGCCGCCACTGACAGTGACGACGTACCCGGGTCGCAACCCGGCGGCCGCTCGGGCCCTCCCATCGGCGTACGCCCCCGAAGTGCGCGTACCGCAGGCGGAGTACGTGGAGGCGAGCACCCGCGGGGACTCCTACGGCCGGTTCGAGCTGAGCCTGGTCTCCCTCGACTCGCCGTTGTGGCGTGGGCCTAGGTGCTCCGGCCTTGACCATCGGTCAGAACTGCCGCTGTCAAAGTGAGGTGCCTGACGAGGACGGCGGTCGCGGTGTCGGCATCGCGGGCCAGCGCCGCCTCCTCCAGGCTGCGGTGCTCCTCGGCGCCGTCGCGGCCGGGGTTGCGGTGCGCCGACCAACGGCGAGCCAGCTCGCTCGCGGTCCACAACCGGTCGAAGGTCTCCAGCAGCGCGCGGTTGCCGCATCCGTCAAGCAGCGTGCGGTGGAAGGCCCTGTGGGCCTCGGCCCAAGCGCCGGTGTAGTGCGCGCCCTCCTCCGGCACGTAGGCCGGAGTGCGCACGAGACGATGGTGGGCAGCCCGCACACGTGCCTCCCAGTCGACATCGCCGCGCTCGATGGACATACGCAGTACCACCGGTTCGATGCTCCGGCGGGCTTCCGCGATCTCCTGCCAGCGGTGGTCGGAGAAGGCCGGGACCGCGAAACCGCGGTTGGGCAGCCGGTCGGCGAGCCCCTCGCCGACCACCCGTACAAGTGCCTCACGCACCACAGCCAGGCTCACACCCTGCTCCTTGGCAAGGTCCTGCGGCTTGAGGGGGCTGCCAGGAGAGTGGTCCCCGCGCATGATCGCGTCCCGCAGATGTGCGTAGACCTGTTCGGAGAGCATCTGCTTCCCCGGCGGGGTCGAGGACTGCACCGTTCGAGCCATGGGGTCATCGTAGACGATCGCCCGAATAATCGATTATTACTGCTACAGTCGATTCTTGTGGTCGGGAGGACATCCTCGCCCGGAAAAGACCAGTGCCGAAACGCCCGCCTGACAGCGCGGCCCACCCCTCGGAGACGCCACCGCCATGCACGACGACACCCTTCCCGCTCCCGACTCCGCCCGTACCGGCGACGGTCCGATGGACCTGAACGCCGTCCGGGACGTCAGCCGCGCCGTCAGCGCCGCCCACCTGTTCATCTACCTCTGCCCCGAGACCGCCGAGGAGGCGGCCGGGCTCGGCGTGACCGACCGCGGGCCGGCATACCTGGCATTCCGGTCGGCTGCGATGGGCCCGGTTCCGTGGCAGGTCACGCTCGCGGCCTTCTACAACTTCAGCCCGCGGGCAGTGCGGGCCATGGCGGGCGTATGGGACGCCGCATCGCCCGAGCGGTGGCAGGCGGCCCGCTTCGCGGCCGCCGGCCGTGCGATGCGGCGCGTCAACGCGCGTCTCAGTGACAACCGCCTCGCCGAGGCGCGTTCGCTGATCGATCCGGTCGTCTCCGGCGCCGACTACGCCGGCAAGGTGCTGGCCGCCGCGAATGCCTCGGTCGCGCTTCCCTCCGATCCTCTTGTCGCGCTCTGGCAGCAGATCACGGTGGTGCGCGAGTGGCGCGGCGACGCCCATCTCGTCGTACTCGCCGACAACGGCCTCGGGCCGTGCGACTGCCTTGTTCTGCACACCGCGACGGGTCGCCTCCCGACAGCTCTCGCGAGAACGACCCGCCAGTGGGACGACGAGGAGTGGAGCGGGGCGACGGCACGCCTCATCGCGCGCGGCTGGCTCGACTCCGACGCTGTACTCACCGAGGCCGGCAGTGCGGCACGCGAGCGCATCGAAATGGAAACGGACGAGCATTGCGCCGCGTTGTGGGCGCCGATCGGCAATACGGGCGCCCGCCGATTCGCCTCGCTCATCGCACCGATCGCCAACGCGTTCACGGAGGCCGGGACGTTTGAGGCCGTCCATGGACGGCCTGGTCTCGCCTGAGCGACCGTGCCCTGCCCACGCCGCATCCGGGCGGCGTGCCCTTCACATCCGCCCGTCAGGCCCCCACAGGTGCTGGCCGTGCGGCGTACGGGTCAGCCCGAACTCGTAGACGGAGGGCGCTCCGGCGTCCTGCCACCGCCGCCACGCCTCCCTGACCTCGTCCGCGAGGCGGCGGGATCCGCCCTGGCGTGTGCGGGCGCCGTTCATGACGGCCCATGAGGCGCGCCCGTCGTGCAGCCGGGCGACGATGCCTCCGCTGCCGTCTCGCTGCTCGGTCGTCACCCGCACCTCGGGCAGCAGCACTCGGACCGCGAAGAGGGTGTTGCCGTCGAGGTGCAGCGGGGTGGAATCCCACTCGGTGGCCGATTCGACGAAGTCGGGTGCAGCGGCTTGCACTTGGGAGAACGTCTGCCCCTGGTCCGTGCCCCGGGCCGGCATGAACGCGGCGAGGCCCTGCATCCAGCCGGTGGCGGAACGCCCGTCCTCGGCCACCGTCAGCGCGACGTGGCCGAGCCGTCCCCACGGGACGACGATCCGCCCGCCGGGCCGCACCTGCTCGACCCAGGCCCAGGGCACCTCGTCCACGGCGTACGTGGAGACGAGCCGGTCATAGGGTGCGCCGTCGGGCCATCCAACGGCCCCGTCGCCAAGCACCACTTCCGCGCGGCCGTCGAGCCGGTCCCTCGCGGCGCCGGCGAGCCCGGGCTCCACCTCGACGCTGGTGACGAGCCCGTCCCCGGCGCGCGCGGCGAGCAGCGCGGCGTTCCAGCCGCTTCCGGTGCCGAGTTCGAGGACGCGGTGGCCGGGCTCGACGACGAGGGAGTCGAGCATGTCCGCGACGACCGACACGCACGAGATGCTGGATGCCGCGAACCCGTCGACGACGTCAATGACGGTCGCGTCGTACGGGTCCGGGTAGACGGCGTCGGCCCACGCGCTGGGGTCGCGGTCGCGGTCGACTGTGGTGTAGACGGCCGCGTGGCCGTCCCAGACGCGGACGGCGGCGGGGGCGTATCGGTCACGGGGAGTGCGGAGCACGGCCTGGCGGACCCAGGGGGAATCGGGGGGCCAGAGGCCCCCGTCATCCATGGCGTCCACCATCCGCCGCCGCGCGGCGGGCAGCGACAAGGGGCTCACTTCCTCCGCTTGCCGGTGGGCGGCGGTGGGTTGGGAACCTTGCTGTCCGAGTTGCCGGGCGGCGGCTTGCCTTGAGAGGTGTCGGGCTCGGGCTTGCGGTGATCGGACATGGCGCCTCCTCGTTTCTCTGAGTGACTAGAGCTTCACCCTACGAGGCCAACAGGCGGGAAGGGCAGGTCAACGGCCCTACAGCCGGCTTGTTGTACGCGGCGGTGATCAGCCGCCGAGGCCGCCCTTGGCTCTGGCGACGAAGGCCGCCCACGCGCGGGGCGCGAAGGCGAGGACGGGGTCGCCGGGGGCGACGGCCTTGCTGTCGCGGACCGGCACAACACCCAGGATGTTGTCCGCGACCTCGACGCAGTTGTCGGAATTCCCGGAGCTGTAGGAGCTCTTACGCCAAACGGCCGGGTCCAGAGGCTGTTCAATCCGCACTTGCGCCATCCTCGATTGCCGACTCGATCAGGGCCAGGGACTCCTGCGTCGACAGCGCAGCAGACCTGGCGAGATTGTAAGTCACATCAGCCTCCTGCACTGTTGCCGGATCATCGATCAACTCGCCCAGTTGGTGCGCCTCCGAGTAGGCCACGGGTGGAGCGTCATCGAAGGTCATGAGCTTGAGCGAGGCGCCGATCGGCGGTGCCCCAGCCGCGAACGGGAGCACCTGCAAGCCGATGCGCCGCGCCTTGATCAGCTTGGCGATGTGCAGCAGTTGCCGCCGCATCACCGCCGGACCACCGCACTGCTGGCGAAGCACAGCCTCGCTGATGACCGCCCAATAGGTCGGCTGGGCCGGATCGTGCAGCATCTCCGCACGGCTGATGCGAGCCTCCGTCCACTCACGGACAACGCCCTCGGGCAGCGCGGGGTGCGCGGCAAGGAACAACGACCGTGCGTATTCCGGGGTCTGGAGGAGCCCCGGCACGAAGACGGACTCGTACTCGCGCAGCGAGACAGCCAGGCTCTCCAGGTACTGGACCTGCGTGAAGTAGCTCTCGAAGACGGTGCGATTGATGAGCTCCTCGCACATGCGCCCGAAGTACCCGTCCGTCCCCAGTACCTCGTCGAACCGCTGCGCCAGCTCAAGCTGCGGCTTGCGGATCGCCTGCTCGAACTGGCCGATGTACGAGCCCGAGCAGTACGCGCGGTCCCCTAACTCCTGCTGCTTCAGGCCCGCCGCCTCGCGCCTGCGGCGCAGTTCCGAACCGAAGAACTCCCAGCCGAACCTCGGGCGCGGGAACATCGACGGTTTGTCGCTCGTGGTCATGCCTGACCCTTTCCATCGTGCAGATGCGTTGTGCCCGTGTCATCCCTGTTGAGCGTAGCGGCGATTGCCCCAGCATGAACACGAAACGTAGCGACAGCTCACGCAGAGCACGGAAGGCGACGGATTCCTCATGCCCGAACACACCGCACACCTCCCCGACGACGGCGCCGCCGCCGCATGGCACGACGCGGCGGCCGCGACGAGCGCGCTCCAATGGGCCCTGTCCGAGCGCGGGATCGTGTTGCCGTCGCTCGGGCCCGATCCGCTCGGGCCGGTGGCCGGTGTGAACCTGGTCGAACTCGGCCGCGTACGGCCGGACGTGGCGATCGCGCTCGCCGGCGCCCTCACGTGCCGCGAGCAGGACGCCACCGACAGGCGGACGACGTGAGGCCGCAGCCCGGAACGCTCGTGCGGGACACCGCGACCGGGCGGCTCGGGCTCGTACTGCGCAGCACGGTCGAGTCCGTGCGCCTGCTGCCCCTGCGTGACGGGACGTGCTGGGCGGCTGCGGTGACGGACGTCCGCGCACTCTCGATGCGCGAGGCCCTCAGCGCGCGGCTCGCGCTCGTCAACGCACGGCGTACATGGGGGAAGTGACGCCCGGCGGGCGGCTCACCGCGCGCCCACAACCCTGCGGCGGCGCGCCGGGTCCGCGAGGAGTGCCGCGTTGTACCGCGTGTCGTCCGGGTTGAGGTCGACGCCGGGCGCCACCACGCGGTCGATGCGGTCGAGTACGGCGGGCTCCAGCTCGACGTCCGCCGCGTCGAGCTGGCCCCGCAGGTGCTCGGCCGTGCGGGGGCCGATGATCGCCGCCGTCACCGCCGGGTGCGTGGTGACGAACGCCAGCGCCAACTGGACGAGCGTCAGGCCGGCTTCGTCCGCGATACCGGCGAGCTCCGTGGCGGCGTCGAGCTTCGCCTGGTTGGCGGGGACGTCCAGGTCGTAATGGGCGGTGGTGGTCCGGAACGGCATCGTGCCGGTGCGGTGGCTGGACGGATCCGCCGCACCCCGGCGCCAGCGGCCCGACAGCCAGCCCCCGGCGAGCGGGCTCCAGGCGAGCACGCCCATTCGGTGGGCCTCGCAGGTGGGCAGCACGTCGGTCTCGATACCCCTGGTCAGGAGCGAGTACGGCGGCTGTTCGCACACGAAGCGCTCGCGCTGTCGCCGCTCCGCCGTCCACTGGGCCTCCACGATCGTCGAGGCGGCGAACGTCGACGAGCCGGCGTAGCGGATCTTGCCCGCACGGACGAGGTCGGACAGGGCGCCGAGGGTCTCGTCCAGGTCGGCGTGGGGGTCGGGCCTGTGCACCTGGTAGAGGTCGATGTGGTCGGTGCCCAGGCGGCGCAGGCTCGCCTCGCAGGCCTGGACGATCCAGCGCCGCGACGCCCCGCGCTCGTTGATGCCGGGGCCCATCGGACTCGACACCTTGGTCGCGAGGACGACCTCGTCGCGCCTTCCGGCGATGGCCTTGCCGACGATCGTCTCGGACTCGCCGTCCGAGTACACGTCGGCGGTGTCGACGATGTTGACGCCCGCGTCGAGCGCGGTGCGGATGAGGGCGATCGAGTCGTCGTGGTCGGGGTTGCCCCACTTCCCGAACATCATCGCGCCGAGGCACAACGAGCTGACCTGGACCCCTGTGCCGCCCAGCGTGCGGTATCGCATGGTGTGGACGCCCTTTCGTGTACGCGGCGGCGCGACGAGCGCGAAGGGACGGGCCCTCGGCCGCCTGCTAACGTCTCAGTAGGCGGAGTCGGCTCCGCTTACTCTCCACCACGATAAGCGGAGTCGGCTCCGCATAGCAAGCGGCGCCGCAAGCAGCGGCCCAGAGGGAGGCACGCATGACCGGTCGCACCGCCCGCCCGCCACGGGCGGACGCACGCGCCAACGAGGACAAGCTGCTCGCCGCGGCCGCCGCCGCCTTCGCCCGGGACGGCGCCGGCGCGACGCTGAAGCAGATCGCGAAGGACGCGGGCGTCGGGATCGGCACGCTGTACCGCCGCTTCCCGAGCCGCGAGCAACTCGTCGACGCCACCTACCGCTACGAGACCGCGCGGCTCGCCACGCGCCCTGCGCCACTGCTCGCCGAACTGCCCGCCGACCGGGCCCTGCGGACGTGGATGTCGGAGGTGCTGGACTACCTGGCCACCAAGCACGGCATGGCCGACACACTGGGGGCCCTGCTGCGGGACGACGCGAACCTGGGCTCGCAGACGCGCCGGCAACTGACGGACGCGGTCGAGGAGTTCCGCGCCGCCGGAACCGCCGGGGGGCTGATCCGGGAGGGCATCCCCTCCCCCGACATCCTCACGGCACTCGCAGGCGTCACCCTCGCCGCAGGCGCCGACCACCAGCGCGAGCAAGCCGAGCGCCTGCTGGACCTGCTGATGGACGGCCTCACCCGGACGACAGGTTGGCGCGCGGGCTGATCGGGCCAGACGGGTGGACGTCAGGGCCGGGCGGCCTCCGGCGCCACCCGGTGCTCGCCGCCCAGCGTCTGCGTGCCGAGTACCGCGAGCAATGCGATCCGGTCGGCGTCCGCCGTGCCCGGCTCCGCCGTGTAGACCATGATGCGCAGGTCCGCGCCCTGGACGGTGAGCACGTCGCAGTCCAGTGTCAGCGCGCCCACCTGCGGGTGGTCGATGGTCTTGCGGGATTCCGGCTGCCCGCCGACCACACCGGCGTCCCACAGCTGGGCGAACCGGCCGCTTCCCGCGCGCAGTTCGGCGATGAGGCGGCGCAGCCGCCCGTCCGAGGGGTAGCGGCTCGCGGTCGCGCGCAGGTCGCCGACCATCGCCTCCTGGAGCGCACGCCGGGACTCCTCCGTGTGGCGCACGCGCCCGGCCGGGCCGAGGAAGTTGCGCCAGACCCCGTTGCGTTCGTTGTCCCGCAAGAGCGACTGGTCGCCCATCAGCGCCGAGTAGAGCGGGTTCGCCAGCAGCAGCGTCCACGCCGCGTCGAAGACCGCGACCGGTGTGCCGGTCATCCTGTCGAGCATCCGCTGGACGCCGGGGGTGATGGACGCGGGGACGGTGCCGCGCCCCGGCGGGACGAGTCCCGCGACATTGAACAGGTGGGCGCGCTCGGGCTGCGACAGCCGCAGCGCTCGGGCCAGCGCCTCGACCACCTGCTCCGACGGGTTGGACGCCCGGCCCTGTTCGAGGCGGGTGACGTAGTCGACGGAGATCCCCGCAAGCAGCGCCAGCTCCTCACGGCGCAGCCCGGCCGCCCGCCGCTGCCCGCCGGCAGGCAGTCCGACCACCTCGGGCGGGACGCGGTCGCGCCAGCGCCGAACCGTCCGCCCGAACTCCGTAGCCGCCATGCCACCACTGTGCACCACCTGCCGGCCGATGTGCCTGGTACCGCTGATCCCAGGGACCGCGTGGGAAGGCTCGACGGGTGATGGGACAATCGTCGCATTGTTATGATCGGGTGCATGCCCCGATGGGAACCCGACGCGCGACAGCGGCTCGTCTCCGCCGCACTGCACCTGTTCTCCGAGCAGGGTTACGACGCGACGACCGTCAGCGAGATCACGCAACGCGCCGGGCTCACCAAGAGCACGTTCTTCCGGCACTTCCCGGACAAGCGGGAGGTGCTCGCCGCTGGTCAGGAGACGCTGTCACGGCTCATGACCGAGGGCATCGCCGCGGCGCCCGAAGGCGCCACTCCGCTGACCGCCGTCGCCGCAGGGCTTGAGCGAGCGGCCGAGGCGATGACGCCGTTCAACCGCGAGCTGGGGCCACGGCTCAGCGCCGTCATCGCGACCAGCGCCGAGCTGCGGGAGCGCGACCAGCTCAAGCACGTCGGCCTCGCCGCGTCCATGGCGGACGCGCTGCGCGCACGCGGCGTGCCCGACCCGGCCGCGACGCTGGCGGCCGAGATGGGCATGCTCGCGTTCAAGGACGCGTTCGCCGCGTGGGTCAAGCCGGACAACGAGCAGGAGCTGGGCGCGCTGGCCCGCGCGGGCCTCGACCGGTTGCAGGGGGCGCTGCCCGAGCTCGGCTGAGCTCGGGCAGCGCCCCAACCGGTGCCAGGTCGAGGGCCCGGTCGATCAGAGGGCGCTCTCCAGGCGCCCGGCCACCAGCGACACGAAGCGCGCCGGATCCGTGAGGCTCCCGCCCTCCGCGAGCAGAGCCATGCCGAGGAGCAGCTCCGCCGTCTCCGCGACGGCCGGATCGTCGGCCCGCTCGCCGTGCGCCGACCGCAGGCCGCCGACAAGACCGTGGTCCGGGTTCAGTTCGAGGATGCGCTTGACGTGCGGCACCTCCTGGCCCATCGCCCGGTACATGGACTCAAGAGCGGGCGTGATGTCGTGCGTGTCGGAGACGACGCAGGCGGGCGAGACCGTGAGGCGTGAGGACAGCCGCACCTCCTTGACCTGCTCGCCGAGGCGCTCGGTCATCCACGCCAGCAGCGACGCGTACTCCTCCTGGCGGCGGCCGCGCTCGTTCTCCGCCTCCTTGCGCTCCTCCTCCGAGCCGAGATCCACCTCGCCCTTGGCGACCGACCGCAGCGCGTGCCCCTCGAACTCGGGTACCGCCTCCACCCACACCTCGTCGACCGGGTCGGTGAGCAGCAGTACCTCGACGCCCTTGGCGCGGAACGCCTCCATGTGCGGGGAGTTCTCGATGGCGCCGCGGGACTCGCCGGTCAGGTAGTAGATGTGGCTCTGCCCCTCCGGCATGCGGTCCACGTACTCCCGCAGCGTGACCGGCTTCTCCGGGTCGTGCGTGGAGGCGAACGAGGACACGGCGAGAATGGCGTCACGGTTGTCCGCGTCGCCGAGCAGCCCCTCCTTCAGCACCGCGCCGAACTCCCGCCAGAACGTGGCGTAGCGGTCGGGCGAGTTCGCCATCATCTCCTTGACGGTCGAGATGATCTTCTTGGCGAGCCGGCGGCGCATCAGCTGGATCTGCCGGTCCTGCTGGAGGATCTCGCGCGAGACGTTGAGCGACAGGTCCTGCGCGTCCACCACGCCCTTGACGAACCGCAGGTAGGACGGGACCAGCGCCTCGCAGTCGTCCATGATGAAGACGCGCTTGACATAGAGCTGGACACCGCGCTGGTAGCCCTGCATGAACATGTCCTGGGGCGCGTGCGCGGGGATGAACAGCAGTGCCTGGTACTCGAACGTGCCCTCGGCCTGGAGCCGTACGGTCTCCAGCGGGTCGGTCCAGTCGTGGCTGATGTGCTTGTACAGCTCGTGGTACTCGTCGTCGCCGACCTCGTCACGCGGACGGGCCCACAACGCCTTCATCGAGTTCAGCGTCTCCGGCTCGGCGGGCTCCGGCTGGGCGGGCTTCGCCTCCGCGCCGTCCGCGCCCGAGTCCTGCGCCGCGCCGTCCGTGGCCCCCGCGGCGGACCGGTCGATCAGCCGGACCGGCCAGGTGATGAAGTCCGAGTAGCGCTTGACGATCTCCCGGATGCGCCACGGGCTGGTGTAGTCGTGCAGCTGGTCCTCGGCGTCCTCCGGCTTGAGGTGCAGCAGGACGCTGGTGCCCTGCGGGGCGTCGTCCACCCTCTCGACGGTGTACGTGCCCTCGCCGGACGACGACCAGCGGGTGCCCTCGGCCTCGCCCGCGCGGCGAGTCAGCAGGGTGACCTCGTCGGCCACCATGAACGCGGCGTAGAACCCGATACCGAACTGGCCGATGAGGTTCTCCGCCTGGCCGCCGCCCTCCTTGAGTTCGCGGACGAACTTGGCCGTACCCGAGTTCGCGATGGTGCCGATGAGCCGCACGACCTCCTCGTGCGACATGCCGATGCCGTTGTCGCGGATCGTGAGCGTGCGCGCCGTCGCGTCGGGCTCGATCTCGACGTGCAGGTCGGACACGTCCTCGCCGAGCGCGTCGTCCCGCAGTGACTCCAACCTCAGCTTGTCCAGGGCGTCCGAGGCGTTGGACACGAGCTCCCGCAGGAACACGTCCTTGTTCGAGTAGACCGAGTGGATCATCATCTGAAGCAGCTGGCGTGCTTCCACCTGAAACTCGAAAGTCTCGGCCGACATGATCGTGCGTTCCTCCTGTGGTTGCCGGGCGGCCTGACGACCGGGTCGGCTGACACGTGTTCACTCGACCCGGCCGCCGACATTCTGTCCTGTCCGTCCGCCCCGTGGACACCCGGCCGCGGTGGGTGGCACCGCGGGGTCCACCTGCCGCACAGGGCGAGCCGCGCCAGGCGCGCCGCGCCCGACCGGAGCGCGCTAGTGGCGCTCGCTCGGGAAGCCCAGGTCCACGCCCGCCGGGGTGTCCGCCGGGTCGGGCCAGCGGGTCGTGACGACCTTGCCGCGCGTGTAGAAGCGGACGCCGTCGTTGCCGTAGACGTGGTGGTCCCCGAACAGGGAGTCCTTCCAGCCGCCGAAGGAGTGGTAGCCGACGGGCACGGGGATCGGCACGTTCACGCCGACCATGCCCGCCTCGACCTCCAGCTGGAAGCGGCGGGCCGCGCCGCCGTCGCGCGTGAAGATCGCGGTGCCGTTGCCGTACGGCGAGGCGTTGATCAGGGCCATCGCCTCCTCGTACGTCTCCGTGCGCAGCACGCACAGCACCGGGCCGAAGATCTCGTCCCGGTACGCGTCCGAGTCGGTGGACACCCGGTCGAGCAGCGACAGGCCGATCCAGTGGCCCTGTTCGTGCCCCTCGACGGTGAAGTCCGTGCCGTCGAGCACCACTTCGGCGCCCTGGCCGGCCGCGGAACGCACGTACCACGCTACCTTGTCGCGGTGCGCCCTGGTGATGAGGGGGCCCATCTCCGACGCCGGGTCGTCGCCGGGGCCGATGGTGATCCTTCCGGCGCGCTCGACGATCCTGGACACCAGCTCGTCGCCCGCGGAACCGACCGCGACGACCGCCGAGATGGCCATGCAGCGCTCGCCCGCCGAGCCGTACGCGGCCGAGACCGCCGCGTCGGCGGCCGCGTCGAGGTCGGCGTCCGGCAGGACGAGCATGTGGTTCTTCGCGCCGCCCAGCGCCTGGACGCGCTTGCCCGCGGCCGTCGCCTCGGCGTGGATGTGGCGCGCGATGGGCGTGGAGCCGACGAACGACACCGCCGCCACGTCCGGGTGGACCAGGAGCGCGTCCACCGCCTCGCGGTCGCCGTGCAGGACGTTGAACACGCCGTCGGGCAGGCCGGCCTTTGACGCCAGCTCCGCGAGCAGCACCGGCGCCGAGGGGTCCTTCTCGCTGGGCTTGAGCACGAAGGTGTTGCCGCACGCGATCGCCACCGGGAACATCCACATCGGCACCATCGCCGGGAAGTTGAACGGGGTGATGCCCGCGACCACGCCGAGCGGCTGCCGGATCGAGGACACGTCCACCCGGCTGGAGACCTGCGTCGACAGCTCGCCCTTGAGCGAGTTGGCGATCCCGCAGGCCAGCTCGACGATCTCCAGGCCGCGCGCCACCTCGCCGAGCGCGTCGGAGTGCACCTTGCCGTGCTCGGCGGTGATCAGGGCGGCGATGTCGTCGCGGTGCGCGTCCAGCAGGGCACGGTAGCGGAAGAGGATCGCGGTGCGCTGCGCGAGCGACGTCGTGCGCCAGGTGGCGTACGCGTCCTTCGCGGCGGCGATCGCCGCGTCCACGTCGCCGGCGGCGGCGAAGGCGACGCGCGTGGTGACCTCGCCGGTGGCCGGGTCGGTGACCTCGCCGTAGCGGTCGGGCGCGCCGGCGACACCCGGGACGGACTTGCCACCGATCCAGTGGTTCACGGTCTTCATCGGCGGGATCTCCTTCGCGGTTGCGGCCGCACAGGGCGGTGGCACGGGTCGGGTCTCACAGGTGGCGGCGGCGGTTCGCCCGGTTGCTGTCGTACGCCTCGCGCGCCCGTACGGCGGCCGGGCGGCCCGCCGTCTCCGCCACGGGAACATCCCACCACGCCTGGGCCGGCGGAACGGCGGACACAGTGTCTGCCGTTCCGGTCTCCACGTAGACACATGTGGGGGTGTCGGCCTCCCGCGCGGCCGCCAGTGCTTCGCGCAGGTCGCGTACGGTCTTCGCGCGCAGCACCCGCATGCCGAGCGACGCGGCGTTCGCGGCCAGGTCGACGGGGAGCGGGTCGCCCGTGAAGGCGCCTTCTGCCCGCGCTCCGGCGCGGAAGCGGTACGCCGTGCCGAAGCCCTCCGCGCCGACCGACTCGGACAGGCCGCCGATCGACGCGTACCCGTGGTTCTGCACGACGACCAGCTTCAGCGGCAGCCGCTGCTGCACCGCCGTCACGATCTCCGTGGGGTTCATCAGGTACGTGCCGTCGCCGACGAGCGCCCACACGGGCCGGCCCGGCGACGCCGCCGTCATCACGCCGATCGCCGCGGGGATCTCGTAGCCCATGCAGGAGTAGCCGTACTCCACGTGGTACTGGTCCAGCGACCTGGCCCGCCACAGTTTGTGCAGGTCGCCGGGGAGCGAGCCGGCCGCGTTGATGACGATGTCGTCGGCCGTGACGAGCGCGTCGAGCGCGCCGACGACCTGCCCCTGGGTGGGCACGGCCAGGTCGTCGTCGGCGGCGAACGCCGCGTCCACCCGGGCCTCCCAGCGCCGCTTTCCTTCGGCGTACCCGGCCGCGTACGAGGGGTCGACGCGGTGGCCGCCCGCCGCGGCGATCCCGTCGGTGAGGGCTTCGAGCGCCGTGCGCGCGTCGCCGACCAGCGGGTGCGCGGCCAGCTTGTGCGCGTCGAAGCCGGTCACGTTGATGTTGAGGAAGCGCACGGCCGGGTCGGAGAACAGCGTCGCCGACGCCGTCGAGAAGTCGGACCAGCGCGTGCCGACGCCGATCACCAGGTCGGCGGCGCGCGCGAGTTCGTCGGCCGTCGCCGTGCCCGTGTGCCCGACGCCGCCGACCTCGCAGGGGTGGTCGTACGGCAGCGCGCCCTTGCCCGCCTGGGTGGTCGCGACCGGGATGCCCGTCACGTCGGCGAACGCCGCGAGGGCCGACTCGGCACGGCTGTGGCGCACCCCGCCGCCCGCGACGAGCAGCGGCCGCCGGGCCGCCCGCACGAGACGGACCGCGTCGGCCAGCTCGTCCGGGTCGGGCGCCTGGCGGCGCACGCGCCAGGTGCGCTCGGCGAAGAACTCCGCGGGCCAGTCGTACGCCTCCGCCTGTACGTCCTGCGGGAGCGCGAGTGTGACGGCGCCGGTCTCCGCCGGGTCGGTCAGGACCCGCATGGCGGCGAGCGCGGCGGGGATCAGCGCCTCGGGGCGGGTGACGCGGTCGAAGTACGCGGAGACGGGCCGCAGCGCGTCGTTGACGGAGACGTCGCCCGCGGCGCGCGCTTCGAGCTGCTGCAGCACCGGGTCGGCCGGGCGGGTGGCGAAGGTGTCGCCGGGCAGGAGCAGCACGGGCAGCCGGTTGATCGTCGCGAGCGCCGCGCCCGTGACGAGGTTGGTGGCGCCGGGACCGATGGAGGTGGTCACGGCCTGCGCGGAGAGGCGGCCGCTCTGGCGGGCGTAGCCGACGGCCGCGTGCACCATGGCCTGCTCGTTGCGGCCCTGCACGTACCGCATCGCGCCGCCTGCCTCGACCAGCGCCTGCCCGAGGCCGGCGACGTTGCCGTGGCCGAAGATGCCCCACACGGCGTCGATGAGGCGGTGGCGCTCGCCGTCCCGCTCCGTGAACTGGCGGGCGAGGAAGGCGATCAGCGCCTGCGCGACGGTGAGACGGCGCGTGGGCGCAGGGGCAGGCGCAGGCGGGGGCGGGGGCGGGGGCGTGGGGTCCGGTTCGGGCATCAGGAGCCTCCTCGGCGGCCGGGGGCGCGGTCACGGCCGGCCGCGGCCGCGGCCGTGTACAGGGGCAGGCGCGGGTCGACGGCCTGCGCGGGCCAGGTGTCCCTGACCCAGCGGTGGTCCGGATGGTCGCTGATCAGCCATTCGCGCGTCTCGCCAGGACCCGCCATGACGTTCAGGTAGTACAGGGTGCGCCCGGGCTGCGCGATGGACGGCCCGTGCCAGCCGTCCGGGATGAGCACGGTGTCGCCGCCGCGCACCTCGGCGAGCACATCCGTCCCGCCCTCCCGCGAGGGCGACACGCGGTGGTAGCCGAGGCCGTCGTCCTCGACCTCGAAGTAGTAGATCTCCTCCAGCACGGACTCGGCGCCCGGCCGGTGCTCGTCGTGCTTGTGCGGCGGGTACGAGGACCAGTTGCCGCCGGGCGTCAGCACCTCGACGGCGATGAGCCGGTCACACGCGAACACGTCCGCCGCGGCGAAGTTGTTGACCTGGCGCGAGCAGGTGCCCGCACCGCGCAGCTCCACGGGAACCTCCGGCGCGGGGCCGTAGCGAGCGGGGAGTCGTCGCTCGCACTTCGCTCCTGCCAAAGCGAACCGGCCCCCCGCACCGGAGGCGATCTGGGCGTGCGCGTCGCGCGGGACGTAGGCGAAGTCGGAGACCCCGCGGAACACGTCGTCGCGTCCGTGCAGCGTGAAGGTCTCACCCTCCGTGTGCACCGTACAGCCGCCGGTCAGCGGCAGCACGATCCACTCGCTGCCGCCGGTCGCGAAGGCGTGGCTGCCGCCGGGCGGGAGGTCGAGGACGCGCAGGGAGCAGTACGTCCAACCGGCGCGCTCCGGCCCGATGTCGAGGGCATATGGTCCGGAGGCCGTCTCCCCGGCACGGACGTGAAGCCGCCCGCCGGCGGCCGCCGTCCCGCCTGCCGCCGGGGCTCGCCCGTCCGGCGCCGTGGTGCCCGCGTCCCGTGTGGCGCCGCCCGCCGGTCCCGACTCGCGACCGCCCGCGGGGCCTGCGCCACGGACCCCTGCCGGGTCGGTGCCACGGCCCCCAGCGGCCGCCGTGCCGCACGCCGCCTGGCCACGCGCGGGGGCCGGGTCGCGACCGGCCGCAGGGCCATCGGCCAGAGAGGCCGGGCGGCCCGCGGCGGGGCCGCCCTCAGGGGCGGCGTCGCGAGCGTGCGTCCGCGCCGGGTCGTCGTCCCGGGCGGCGGCCCCGCGCCGCGCCGCCCGCCGTTCCTCTGCCGCCATGTCTGCCTCCTACCCGTACCCCGTGTGCCCCTCACAGCAGCCCGACGGCCGTGTCGACCGCCTTCGCGACGTCGCCGTCCGCCGGGTACAGCAGCGACCTGCCGGCCACCAGGCCCTGCACCGTGGGCAGTCGCAGCGCGCCACGCCACTTCTCGTACGTGCCCTCCTGGTCGTCGCCGACCTCCCCGCCGAGGAGGACGGCGGGGAGCGTGGAGGCCGCCATGACGCGGGCCATCTCCTCCGGGTCCCGCGTGACGGGGACCTTCAGCCAGGTGTACGCCGACGTCCCGCCGAGCCCGGACGCGATGGTGATGGACCGGACGACGGCCGCCGCGCTCAGGTCGCTGCGCAGCCGTCCGTCGGCCTCCCTGCGGCAGATGAACGGCTCGACGAAGACGGGGAGCCGGTGGGCGGCCATGGCGTCCACGGCGCGTGCCGCGGACAGCAGGGTGGCGGCCGAGCCGGGCCCGGGATCGGCGTAGTCGACGCGCAGCAGCAGCTTGCCCGCGTCGAACGAGGCGGCCGCCAGGTCCTGGGCCCGGTAGCCGGTGAAGCGGTCGTCGGTCTCGAAGGCGGCGCCCGCGAGGCCGCCGCGGTTCATGGAGCCGACGACGACCTTGTCCTCAAGCGCGCCGAGCAGGAGGAGGTCCTCCAGCACGTCGGCCGTCCCGAGCACCCCGTCCACGCCCGGCCTGGACAGCGCGAGGCACAGGCGCTCGAGCAGGTCGGCGCGGTCGGCCATGGCGAGCGGGTCGGCGCCGACGCGGAGCGCACCGCGTGCGGGGTGGTCGGCAGCGATGATCATGAGCCGTCCCGAGTCGCCGAGCAGCGGCCTGCGCCGCCGGCGCGCCGCGGCCTCGGCGACGGCCCCCGGCCGGCGGGCCCGCAGCCGAGCGAGGGCCGCGACGTCGACGTGGCCCGGCGGAAGCCGGGAGGGGCCGGGCGCGCCCCAGGCGCCGGGCGGGCCTGGCACGTTGCTCACCGGGGGTCCCCCGGCCCGGGTGCCCGCTCGGGCGGGATCGTGCCGCCCTCGGCGACCCGCGCGACCTCGTCCGCGTACGGCATCGCCGACGAGCAGGCGAGGCGTGAGGCGACGATGGCGCCCGCCGCGTTCGCCGCGCGCACCGTGCGCTCCAGCGGCAGTCCCGCGAGCAGCCCGTGGCAGAGCGCACCGCCGAACGCGTCGCCCGCGCCGAGCCCGTTGACGACGTCGACGGGGACGGGCGGCGCCTGGGCCGTCGTGCCGTCGCGGTGGACCGCGAGCACGCCCGCGGGCCCCTGCTTGACGACCGCGAGCTCGGGGCCCGCGGCGAGCAGCGCCCGCGCGGCCGCATGCGGGTCGCGCACGCCGACCGCCGTCTCGCACTCGTCGAGGTTGCCCACCGCGACCGTCGCGTGCCGCAATGCCGCCGCGTACGCCTCGCGGGGGTCGTCCTCCCAGAACATCGGCCGCCAGTCGAGGTCGAAGACCGTGGTACCGCGGCGCGCGCGTTCCCGCAGCGCCGTCAGCGTGGCGGTGCGGCTCGGCTCGGCGCACAGGCCCGTGCCCGTCATCCAGAAGACGCGGGCCGCTCTGATCGCGTCGAGGTCCAGCTCGTGCGGGTGAATCTCCAGGTCGGGCGCCTTGGGCCTGCGGTAGAAGTACAGCGGGAAGTCGTCGGGCGGGAACAGCTCGCAGAAGGTGATGGGCGTCTGGTAGCGCTCGACGGGGCTCACCCAGCGGTCGTCGACGCCGAACTCGCGCAGCTGCCTGTGCAGGTACCCGCCGAACGGGTCGGCCCCCGTACGGGTGACGACGGCGGTGCGCAGGCCGAGGCGGGCCGCGGCCACCGCCACGTTCGCCGCCGACCCGCCGAGGAACCTGGCGAAGCCGTCGACCTCGTCGAGCGGCACGCCCGTGCGCAGCGGGTAGAGGTCGACGCCGATCCTGCCCATCGTGATCACGTCGTACGGCCCGGGAGCCATGGGCGCCGCCCCTCTGCGTCGGAATCGGGCCTGTTCGCGCGGGCGGCGGCCCGCGGCGGCCGGAACCTGTCTACTGCCCCTCCCGGACCCTGTCAACGTTATGTCCGGACATTCGGACGTAGCCTTGACAGCGCTTCCCGGCGGCCCGAGGCTGGCGGTCATGGCCCTCTCCGTGCCCCCGTCGCCGTCGCCGCGCCCGTCGTCGCCGTCGCCGCGCATCCGGATCGGTTCGGCCCCCGACTCGTGGGGCGTGTGGTTCCCCGACGACCCCCGCCAGGTGGACTGGCGGCGCTTCCTCGACGAGGTCGCGCAGGCCGGTTACGAGTGGATCGAGCTCGGCCCGTACGGCTACCTGCCGAGCGACCCCGCGCGCCTCGCGCGGGAGACGGCCCGCCGCGGTCTGCGCGTCTCGGCGGGGACGGTCTTCACGGGGCTGCACCACGGCCCGGGCGTGTGGGAGGAGACCTGGGAGCATGTGGCCTCCATCGCGGAGCTGACGCGCGCGACGGGCGCCGAACACCTCGTGGTCATCCCCGCGTTCTGGCGTGACGACAAGAGCGGCGAGGTGCTGGAGGACTCCACGCTCACGGCCGGGCAGTGGCGGGACCTGACGTCGCTGACGGAACGCCTCGGCCGCGAGGTACGGGAGCGTTTCGGCCTGAAGATCGTCGTACACCCGCACGCGGACACGCACATCGACAACGCCGAGCACGTCGCGCGCTTCCTCGACGCCACCGACCCGGCGGCAGTCTCCCTCTGCCTCGACACCGGGCACTACGCGTACTGCGGCGGCGACAGCGTCGAGCTGATCGAGACGTACGGCGAGCGGATCGGCTACCTGCACCTCAAGCAGGTCGACCCGCGCGTCCTGGCGGACGTCGTCACCGAGGAGCTGCCGTTCGGGCCCGCCGTCGCGCGCGGCGTGATGTGCGAGCCGCCCGCGGGGGTGCCGGACCTGGAGCCGGTGCTCGCGGCGGCGGCCCGGCTCGGCGTCGACCTCTTCGCGATCGTCGAGCAGGACATGTACCCCTGCCCGCCGGACCGTCCGCTGCCGATCGCCCGGCGCACGCGCCACTTCCTGCGCGGCTGCGGGGTCTGAGCGCGCGCACGCCGAGCGCCGGCGGATGCGCCCTCGCGGACGCGCCCTCGCGGATGCGCCCTCGGGGGACGCACCCAGTCAACGCCTCGCGCCGGCGCGCCACTTCCACGAATGACGTTTCGCCGCAAGTGTTGACGCACACCCCAGAGAACCGTTTCTGTCACAAAAGTCGATCATTGGTCACGGATATCTCCGTTGTACGGGTTTCGGGCCACAGGCGCGCGACAGGCGTCGACACCTCCTCACACCGAGTCGCTGAATGGACACAGGCTCGGCGGTGATCCATCAGCCGCTCGCGCCACAGGGAGGCACGCACACCCATGACCGACACCAGGCTCTGGTCCTACAAGGAGATCGCCGCGCACATCCGGGTCCAGCCCGACACCGTCCGCTCGTACCGCAAGCACGGGCTGCTGCCCGCGCCCGACCACGTCGAGAACGGCAAGCCCTACTGGTACGCGGACACCATCCGCACGTGGGTCGCGAACCGGCCGGGCAACAGGGGGCGACGGGGGTGAGCCGCCGCTTCATACCCCCTGGGGGTAGGGTGGGCGATGCAATGCCACCCACGTCCGACGAGGAGGACGCAATGAGCAACGTCACCACCGTGTACCAGGTCACCGGCATGAGCTGCGGCCACTGCGAGGGGGCCGTCGCCGGCGAGATCTCCGGCATCCAGGGTGTCGTCTCCGTCCAGGCCGCGGCCGACAGCGGCCGGGTGACGGTGGAGTCCGAGGCCCCGCTCGACGAGAGCGCCGTGCGAGCGGCGGTCGACGAGGCGGGCTACGAACTCGCCGGACAGGCCTGAGCGCGGCACTCCCCCACCCCCGCCAGGGCGGCTGACCAGTTTTTTACGGTTGCCCGTCCTTCACAGGGGCCACGAGTCCTTCACAGCGAGAGCTAGATCACATAGATTTATGGGTAACCATCCGGGCAGCTCGTGTGTCATAGAGGACGATGCCAGAGAACGTCTTGGGGGACGTTCACGAGATGTCTTGGGGGACATCTCGGGCAAGCGATTGGCCGGGGCACGTGCATCGGGGAGCTTGAGCGGCCCTCCCGTACGTACCCCGGTCGAACCGCACCGGTAACCGCCGCTGGTTACGGCAGACGCCCGGCCCGGATCCCGTGGGGGGAATCCGCTCCGGGGATACGGAAAGCGCCCCGACTACCGACCCGTGGGGGGATCGGTGGCGGGGCGCTTTTCGCATGGTGCCTACGGCGTGGCACGTGCGGCGCGGCGCACGAGCGGGCGGCGGGGCGCCACCCGGTGGGGCGACCGCGTCAGCGGGCCTCGACCGGGACGAAGTCGCGCTGGACCTCGCCCGTGTAGATCTGGCGCGGACGGCCGATGCGGGAGCCGGGCTCCTTGATCATCTCGGTCCACTGGGCGATCCAGCCGGGCAGCCGGCCGATCGCGAACAGCACGGTGAACATCTCGGTCGGGAAGCCCATGGCGCGGTAGATCAGGCCCGTGTAGAAGTCCACGTTCGGGTAGAGCTTCCGCTCGACGAAGTAGTCGTCGGCGAGCGCGTGCTCCTCCAGCTTGAGCGCGATGTCGAGCAGCTCGTCCGACTTGCCGAGGGCCGAGAGGACATCGTGCGCCGCCGCCTTGATGATCTTCGCCCGGGGGTCGAAGTTCTTGTAGACGCGGTGGCCGAAGCCCATCAGCTTGACGCCGTCCTCCTTGTTCTTCACCTTGCGGATGAAGGTGTCGACGTCGCTGCCGCCGGCCTGGATGCCTTCCAGCATCTCCAGCACGGACGCGTTGGCGCCGCCGTGCAGGGGGCCCCAGAGGGCGTTGATGCCGGCGGAGATCGAGGCGAACATGTTCGCCTGCGAGGAGCCGACGAGGCGCACGGTGGAGGTCGAGCAGTTCTGCTCGTGGTCCGCGTGCAGGATGAACAGCTTCTCAAGCGCCGCGACGACGACCGGGTCGAGGTCGTAATCCTGGGCCGGCACGGAGAACGTCATCCGCAGGAAGTTCTCGACGTAGCCGAGGTCGTTGCGCGGGTAGACGGTGGGGTGGCCGACCGACTTCTTGTAGGCGTACGCGGCGATCGTCGGCAGCTTGGCGAGCAGCCGGATCGTCGACAGGTCGCGCTGGCGCTGGTCGAACGGGTTGTGGCTGTCCTGGTAGAACGTCGACAGCGCGCTGACCACGGAGGACAGCATCGCCATCGGGTGGGCGTCCTTCGGGAAGCCGTCGTAGAACCGCTTGACGTCCTCGTGGAGCAGCGTGTGCCGGGTGATCTCGCTCTTGAACGTGGAGAGCTGGTCGACGGTGGGCAGCTCGCCGTTGATCAGCAGGTACGCCACCTCGACGAAGCTGGACCGCTCGGCCAGCTGCTCGATGGGATAGCCGCGGTAGCGCAGGATGCCCTGCTCGCCGTCCAGATAGGTGATCGCCGACTGGTAGGCGGCGGTATTGCCGTAGCCGCTGTCCAGGGTCACGAGACCGGTCTGATTGCGGAGCTTGCCGATGTCGAAGCCAGTGTCACCGACGGTGCTCTCGACCACCGGGTAGGTGTACTCGCCATCGCCGTACCGCAGTACTACCGCGTCGTTGTCGCGTTTCTCGCTCACGTCATCCCTCACCGACGTAGTGCCTCTTCTTCGAGGTGCCCTGATGTCCCTACCATCCCCCATTTGGCGCAGGAAGGTGCACTCGGGGTCGACCATTGGGCTCATTGGCGGCACTGAGTGCCGCCAACTTCCTCATCCTGCCCCCTTCGCCCCGGTTCCGAAAGCCCTACGTGATGTTTACGACCCCGCGCGACCCGAGAGGCCGAGCGCGAGCCGGTGGTCGAGCGCCGTGTACCTGCGCCCCGCCGACACCGCGCGCACCGCCTGGCCTATCGCCTGACGGGACCCGACGAGCACGACCAGCTTCTTGGCGCGCGTGACCGCCGTGTAGAGCAGGTTGCGCTGGAGCATCATCCAGGCACTCTTCGTGACGGGCACGACCACGGCCGGGTACTCGCTGCCCTGCGAGCGGTGGATGGTGACGGCGTACGCGTGGGACAGCTCGTCCAGCTCGTCGAAGTCGTACGGCACTTCCTCGTCCTCGTCCGTGAGGACCGTCAGCCGCTGCTCGTCCTGGTCGATGGCCGTGACGACGCCGACCGTGCCGTTGAAGACGCCGTTCTCCCCCTTCTCGTAGTTGTTCCTGATCTGCGTGACCTTGTCGCCGACGCGGAAGACCCGGCCGCCCACCCGCCTCTCCGGCAGGCCGGGCCTCGCCGGCGTGATGGCCTGCTGGAGCAGGCCGTTGAGCACGCCCGCGCCGGCCGGGCCGCGGTGCATGGGCGCGAGCACCTGCACGTCCCTGCGCGGGTCGAGGCCGAACTTGGCGGGGAGCCTGCGCGCCGCCACGTCCACCGCGAGGCGGCCGGCCTCCTCAGTCTCGTCGGCCACGAACAGGAAGAAGTCCGAAAGGCCCTGCGTCACGGGCGGCACGCCCGAGTTGATCCGGTGCGCGTTGGTGACGACACCGGACAGGCGGGCCTGCCGGAAGATGCGGGTGAGCCGCACGCGCGGCACCGGGCCGCCCTCGGCGAGCAGATCGCGCAGCACCTCCCCCGCGCCGACGGACGGCAGCTGGTCCACGTCCCCGACGAGCAGCAGGTGCGCGCCCTGGGCGACCGCCTTGACCAGCTTGTTGGCCAGCAGCAGGTCGAGCATCGACGCCTCGTCGACCACGACGAGGTCGGCGTCGAGCGGGCGGTCCGCGTCGTACGCAGCGTCCCCGCCGGGCTTGAGTTCGAGCAGCCGGTGGATCGTGGACGCCTCGGAGCCCGTCAGCTCGGTCAGCCGCTTCGCCGCGCGGCCGGTCGGCGCGGCGAGCACCACCTTCGCCTTCCTGGCGCGCGCCAGTTCGACGATCGAGCGGACCGTGAACGACTTGCCGCAGCCGGGGCCGCCGGTGAGCACCGCGACCTTCTCCGTGAGCGCGAGCCGGACCGCCTGCTCCTGCTCGGGCGCGAGGGACGCGCCGGTGCGCCGGGCGAGCCAGCCCAGCGCCCTGTCCCAGTCGACGCCGCGGAAGGACGCCATGCGGTCCTCGTCGGTGCGCAGCAGCCGGCGCACGCGTGACGCCAATGACAGCTCGGCGCGGTGGAACGGCACCAGGTAGACCGCCGTGACCGGCTCCCCCTCGGGCCCCGGTACCGTCTCCCGCACGACGCCCTCCTCCTCGTCGGCGGCGAGCTCGGCGAGGCACTCGATGACGAGGCCCGTGTCGACCTGGAGCAGCTTGACGCCGTCGGCGATGAGCTGGTCCTCGGGCAGGAAGCAGTGGCCCTGGTCCGTCGACTGCGACAGCGCGTACTGGAGGCCCGCCCTGACGCGCTCAGGGCTGTCGTGCGGGATGCCGACGGACTGGGCGATCTTGTCGGCGGTGAGGAAGCCGATGCCCCAGACGTCGGCGGCGAGGCGGTAGGGCTCGTTCCTGACGACACCGATCGACGCGTCCCCGTACTTCTTGTAGATGCGCACGGCGATGGACGTGGAGACGCCGACGCCCTGGAGGAAGACCATGACCTCCTTGATGGCCTTCTGCTCCTCCCACGCGGCGGCGATCTTGGCCGTGCGCTTGGGTCCGAGCCCGGGCACCTCGACGAGCCGCTTCGGCTCCTGCTCGATGACGTCGAGGGTGTCGAGGCCGAAGTGCGTCACGATCCGGTCGGCGAAGACCGGACCGATGCCCTTGACCAGGCCCGAGCCCAGGTAGCGCCGAATCCCCTGGATCGTCGCCGGGAGGGTGACCCGGTAGTTCTCGACGGTGAACTGCTTGCCGTACTGCGGGTGGGAGCCCCAACGCCCCTCCATGCGCAGCGACTCGCCCGGCTGGGCCCCGAGCAGCGACCCGACGACGGTCAGCAGGTCGCCGCCGCGGCCGGTGTCGACGCGCGCGACCGTGTAGCCCGTCTCCTCGTTGGCGTACGTGACCCGTTCGAGCACGGCTTCGAGCACCGCGAGCGAGCGCGTCTCGGCGGGCCGCTGAGAGGCCCGCTGCGGTGGCGTGGCCTGCTGAGGCGCGGGCCGAGTGGGCGCCACCCGCTGGGTGGCTGCCTGCTCGGTTGCCGTCTGCGGGTGCACCGCCCCGTGGGGTGTGGCCGGTTGTGGCGTGCGGCTGGACATGCTCCGACGCTACCGCCGACCGGCGGCAACCCGTCCAGGCCCTGTGGACAACCCGCCGCCTGTGGACAACCGGGCCACCCGGCCGAGTGGCGGCCCGGCCGAGTGGCGACCCCGCCGGGCGGCGCTACAGGGCGTGGCGCACGTAGCGCTCCGCCACGTCCCGCAGCAGTTCCTCGCCGTCGCGCGCCCACAGCCGGTCGTTGAACAGCTCCACCTCGATCGGCCCGGTGTAGCCGGCCGCGTCCACACGCTCGCGCCACTGCCTCAGGTCCACCGAGCCGTCGCCGATGAGGCCGCGCCCGTTGAGCACGCCCTCCGGCAACGGGGTCTCCCAGTCGGCGAGTTGGAACGAGTGGATCCTGCCCTGCGCGCCCGCGCGCGCCGCCGCGTCCGGCGCACGCTCGTCCCACCAGATGTGGTACGTGTCGACGACCACCCCGACCTGCCCGGCGGGGAACCGCTCGGCCAGTTCAAGCGCCTGGTCCAGGGTGGAGACGACGCACCGGTCGGAGGCGAACATCGGGTGCAGCGGCTCGACCGCGAGCCGCACCCCGCGCGCCCCCGCGTACGGCGCGAGCTCGCCGAGCGCCCGCGCCACCCGCTCGCGGGCCGCCGGCAGGTCCTTCGAACCGGCGGGGAGCCCGCCGGACACCATCACCAGGGTGTCGGTCCCGAGCGCCACGCACTCGTCGATCGCCGCCCTGTTGTCGGCGAGTGCCGACGCGCGCGCCTCCGGCTCGCCGGCCGTGAGGAAACCGCCCCTGCACAGGGTGGTGACGCGCAGCCCGGCGTCCCGTACGAGCCGCGCCGCGGCCTCGACGCCGTACGCACGCACCGGCTCGCGCCACAGGCCGACGCCGGGGATGCCGAACCGGGCGCACGCCGAGACGAGCTCGGGCAGGGAGAGCTGTTTCACCGTCATCTGGTTGATGCTGAAGCGGCTCAGGTCGCCGCTCACGCGCCCGCTCATCGCGCCACCCCGTACACGTGCAGCAGGCTGCGCATGCGGTCCGCCGCCAGGGCGGGGTCCGGGAACAGGCCGAGCGTGTCGGCGAGTTCGTAGGCGCGCGCGAGGTGCGGCAGCGAACGCGCCGCCTGCTGGTGGCCTGCCATGGCGAAGTGGTCCTGGTGGCCCGCCAGCCAGGCCAGCAGGACGACCCCGGTCTTGTAGAAGCGCGTCGGGGCCTCGAACAGGTGCCGCGACAGCTCGACGCTGGGATCGAGGAGCGCCCTGAAGCCCGCCACGTCACCCGTGTCGAGAACGCGCAGCGCGGCGGACGCGAGCGGTGCGAGCGGGTCGAAGACGCCGAGCAGCGCGTGGCTGAAGCCGTGCGCGTCGCCCGCGACGAGCCGCGGATAGTTGAAGTCGTCGCCCGTGTAGCAGCGCACGCCCTCCGGCAGGCGTCGGCGCACGTCGATCTCGCGCTCCGCGTCGAGCAGCGAGATCTTGATGCCGTCGACCTTGTCCGGACGGTCCGCGATGACCTGGAGGAACGTGGCCGTCGCCGCGTCGAGGTCGGTGCTGCCCCAGTAGCCGTCGAGCGCGGGGTCGAACATCGGGCCGAGCCAGTGCAGGATCACCGGCTCGCGCGCCTGCCGCAGCAGCTCCGCGTACGTCTTCAGGTACGCGTCGGGGCCGTCGGCCGCCGCGGCGAGCGCGCGCGACGCCATCAGGATCGCCTGGGCGCCGGTGTCCTCGACGAGCGCGAGCTGCTCCTCGTAGGCGGCCAGCACCTCGGCAGCGGTGTGCGCTCCCGCGGCCAGCTGGTCGGTGCCCACGCCGCACGCGATGCGTCCGCCCACGGCCCTGGCCTCGGCGGCCGACCTGCGGATCAGCTCGGCGGCGCCCGCCCAGTCGAGCCCCATGCCGCGCTGCGCGGTGTCCATGGCCTCCGCCACGCCGAGGCCCTGCGCCCACAGGTGGCGGCGGAAGGCGAGTGTCGCGTCCCAGTCGAGCGCGGCGGGCGCGTCGGGCGTGGTGTCGGCGTACGGGTCCGCGACGACGTGCGCCGCCGCGAAGACCGTGCGTGAGGTGGCGGGGGCGCCGTCAGCGGACGCGAGGAAGGCCGCGGGCTCGGCGCGCGGGGTGTACGCGCGGACGGAGCCGCGCGCGTCGGGCAGGCCGAGCGGGGCGGGTGCGCGGGTCACAGCGTCAGCTCCGGAACGTCGAGGCGGCGGCCCTGCGCGTGCGACCTGAGGCCGAGCTCGGCGAGTTGCACGCCGCGCGCGCCCGCCAGCAGGTCCCAGGCGAACGGCTCGTCGAGGGCGACGTGGCGCAGGAACAGCTCCCACTCGGCCTTGAAGCCGTTGTCGAACGCGGCGTTGTCCGGCACGTCCTGCCACTGCTCGCGGAAGGCGTAGGTCGCGGGCAGGTCCGGGTTCCACACCGGCTTGGGCGTGGCGCTCCTGTGCTGCGCGCGGCACTCGCGCAGCCCGGCGACGGCCGACCCGTGCGTGCCGTCGACCTGGAACTCTACGAGCTCGTCGCGGTTGACCCGCACCGCCCAGGAGGAGTTGATCTGGGCGACCGCGCCGCCCTCCAGCTGGAAGATGCCGTACGCGGCGTCGTCGGCGGTCGCCTCGTACGGCTCGCCGTGTTCGTCCCAGCGCCGCGGCACGTGCGTGGTGACGTACGCCTGGACGGCCGTGACGCGCCCGAACAGCTCGTGCAGCACGTACTCCCAGTGCGGGAACATGTCGACGGTGATGCCGCCGCCGTCCTGCGCGCGGTAGTTCCACGACGGGCGCTGGGCGTCCTGCCAGTCGCCCTCGAAGACCCAGTAGCCGAACTCGCCCCTGATGGACAGGATCCGGCCGAAGAAGCCGCCGTCGATGAGGCGCTTGAGCTTCAGCAGCCCCGGAAGGAAGATCTTGTCCTGGACGACGCCGTGCTTGACGCCCGCGGCGTCGGCGAGGCGGGCCAGGTCGAGGGCTCCGTCGAGGTCCGTCGCGGTGGGCTTCTCCAGGTACAGGTGCTTGCCCGCGGCGATCGCCTTCTTGACGGCCTCGACGCGCGCGGACGTGACCTGGGCGTCGAAGTAGACGTCCACGGTGGCGTCGGCGAGTACCGCGTCCAGGTCGGTCGACCACTCCGCGAGGCCGTGACGCTCCGCGATCTCCCGCAGCGCGTGCTCGCGCCGCCCGACGAGCACGGGCTCGGGCCACAGGGTGTCGCCACCGCCGAGGTCGAGTCCGCCCTGCTCCCGGATGGCGAGCACGGAGCGCAGCAGGTGCTGCCGGTACCCCATCCGGCCCGTGACGCCGTTCATGGCGATCCGGACTGTTCTGCGTGCCACGAAGTTCCCTCCATACAGCCCTAGCAAGCGCTTTCTACGGCTATGAAGCTAACCTGCGACGCGTGGCCGGACAAGACCGGGGCCGTGAACGGCCGGGATCAGCGACGCCGGCGCACTCGCACGACCACGCGGAGGAAAGCGATGACAGTCACCCTGGCGGATGTGGCGGCGCGCGCCCGGGTGTCACCGGCCACCGTCTCCCGGGTGCTGAACGGCAACTACCCGGTCGCGGCGGCCACCAGGGAACGCGTGCTGCGGGCGGTGGACGAGCTCGACTACGTGCTCAACGGCCCCGCGAGCTCGCTCGCCGCCGCCACGTCGGACCTGGTGGGCATCCTCGTCAACGACATCGCCGACCCCTTCTTCGGGATCATGGCGGGCGCCGCGCAGACGGAGATCGGCATCCAGGACGCACCGGACGCGGCGGGGGACGCGCCGGGCGCGAGCCGCAGGCGCGCGGGCGGCCAGAAACTCGCCGTGGTGTGCAACACGGTCGGGTCGCCCGAGCGCGAACTGACCTATCTCACGCTGCTCCAGCGCCAGCGGGCGGCCGCCGTGATCCTCACGGGCGGCGCGCTGGAGGACGCGGACCACGGCGCGGCGGTCACGGCCGCCCTGCGGCGGCTCGCGGCGGCGGGCACGCGCGTCGTGCTGTGCGGGCGGCCGCCGCTGCCCGACGACGACGTGGCGGTCGCGGCGCTCGCGTTCGACAACCGGGGCGGGGGCCGGCGCCTCGCCGAGCACCTGGTCGCGCTCGGGCACCGCACGATCGGCTACGTGGCGGGACCCCTGGAGCGCACCACGACGCGCCACCGCCTGGAGGGCCACCGCGAGGCCCTGCGGGCCGCCGGGGTGCCTGCGGCCGGGTCAGGTGGCGGATCGGGCGGCGGCCAGGACCCGCTGACGCTGCACGGCCCCTACACGCGGCGCTCCGGGTACGAGGCGACGCGCGAACTGCTGCGCAGGCACCCCGGCCTGACGGCGGTGGTGGCCGCGAACGACACCGTCGCCCTGGGCGCGTGCGCCGCGGTGCGCGACGAGGGCCTGCGCATCCCGCGGGACGTGTCGGTCGCGGGCTTCGACGACCTGCCGTTCTCGGTGGACGCCGTGCCCGCGCTCACGACCGTGCGGCTGCCGCTGCAGGAGGCGGGGGCGCGCGCGGGGAGGCTCGCGATGGGCACGGAGGCGCCACCGCCCGGCGGGATCGCGACGATCGGGGCGGAGCTGATGGCACGCGCGTCGACGGCCCCGCCGCGAGCGGGACACGAACACGCCGACCGACAAGGAGGAACGCGCACGTGAAGTCGGCCTTCTCCACACTGGGTGTACCGGGGATGCCCATCCCCGACGTCGTCGAACTGGCGGTGTCGTCCGGCTACCAGGGCGTCGAGCTGCGCTGCCATCCGGAGGAGCCCGTCCACCCCGGCGTCGGTCCCGGCGTACGCGCGGCGGTGGCCGAGGAGTTCGCACGCGCGGGCGTCGAGATCCTCACGGTGGCCGGGTACGCGCGCGCGGCCGACGCGGGGGTGACGGACGAGGCGTTCCGCGCGGAGGTCGACGGCCTGCTGCGGCTGGCGGGCGACCTGGGCGCGTCCTACGTGCGGGTCTTCCCCGGGGGCGGCGACGCGGCCGGGCCCGAGGCCGACGAGACGGCGGCGCGCCGCCTGGGTGCGGCGGCCGAGGTGGCGAACGATTTCGGGGTGCGGATCCTGCTGGAGACCCACGACTCGCACCGCACGGGCGCGGACGCCGAGCGCGTGGTGGCGGCGGTGGGGCACCCGCGGGTCGGCGTGCTGTGGGACGTCATGCACACGTGGCTGGGCGGCGAGCCCCCGGAGGTCACGAGCGCGACGCTCGGCCCGTACCTGGGGTACGTGCAGGTCAAGGACATCGCGTCGGCACGGGACACCACCCCGCTGGCGCTGGGGGCGGGCGTCCTGCCGCTGGCCGAGTGCGTGGGGACGCTGCCGGAGGACACCTGGGTGTGCTGGGAGTACGAGAAGCGCTGGTACGAGCGCGCGGCCCCGCTGCCTGACCTGCTGCCCGCGGGCGCCCGCCACCTGGCAGACCTCGCCGCACGCGCTCGCGCGCGCTGAGCGCCGGGCGCGGTCCCGCCGGGGCCGGGCGCGCCTGCCGCACGACGGCACGCGGCCGCCGGTGAGACGACGCGCGTGCGCGGGCCCTGCCCGCCGTGCGGGCCAGTGCCCGGCGGGCCGGCGCGGGGGGTCGCCGCGCGCCGTGCCGCGCTCGCGCAGACAGCCCGGCGCATGCACCCGAGTGGGGGCCGCCAGGCCGGTGCGCCGTGGTCTGACGGAGTGCATGGCGCACGAGGCGGGCCGACGCACTCAGGCGCGGGCGGGCAGCCCGGCCGCCTCCGACGAGGCTGTACGCGCGTGGCACGCAGGCGCGGAAACCGCACGTACGGCGCCGCAGGCCGTCAGTGGCCGGCGCCCGCTCTACCGCGCACGCGCGTGCCGGGGGAAGCGCGGCACGCCTGCGTCGAGCCGGTACGAGCAAGACGCCCGCCCGGGGGGAAACCGCCCGTGCGGCGCCGGACGTGCGAGTACACGGAGCGCGGGTCCCGCCCGGGCCGGGCACGCGGTTGGGGAGTGACCGGCGTGCGGCCACCCGCGAACCGACGCGCGATCTC
Source organism: Streptomyces sp. NRRL F-5126 (assembly GCF_000721265.1). Lineage (GTDB taxonomy): Bacteria > Actinomycetota > Actinomycetes > Streptomycetales > Streptomycetaceae > Streptomyces. The sequence goes on from NZ_JOFZ01000011.1 coordinate 85,853, forward strand.
GGTTCGGGCCCGGCCCGGAGGGCACGTACGCGGAGAACCGCCGCGCGGTACCGCACGTCCGGGCCAGGGCGCCGCCGCAGGCGGCCGACGCACTGTGCCGCACGCGCGCGGGCGAGGGACACCTGGCACATCTCCGTTCAGGCGGTACGCGCAGGGCACGGCGCTCGCGGCGAACGCCCGGGCGGCGCCGCACGCAGGCGCGGGCCCCCTCCCGGGGCCGGGGGCGCACAGCACACGAGGTGGGCCGCCGCGCGGCGGTCACTCGCGGCGGTACAGCGTCGCTATGTCCTCGACCGTGACGTGTTCCATCGCCTCGCGGACCGTCGCCACCACCGGGAGTGCGTGGTCCGCCTCGGCCGCCATCCGCGCCGCGTTGGCCAGGTCCTTGCGGTGCCAGGTCAGGCGCATCAGCTCCATCTCCGCGAGCGTCCTGCTCGCCGCGGGCCCGTCGAGGACGGCCGCCCGGAGCTTCGCGGGTGCAACGCCGAGCGCGTCGCCCAGCCGCAGGGCCTCCACGATGGCGGCCAGCTGGCCCCAGTGGCAGAGGTTGTTGACCGTCTTGCCGACCTGGCCCGAGCCGAGCGGGCCCAGGTGGTGGACCGTCGCCGTCCACGGCGCCAGCTCGGGGCGCACCGCGTCGAGAACGTGCTCGTCGCCGCCGACCAGCAGGTTGATCGCGCCGGCCTCCGCCGCGCGCACCCCGCCCGTCAGGGCAGCGTCCAGGACGTCGATCCCGCGCTGTGCGGCGGCCCGCGCCACCTCCCGGCAGGTGGCGGGTGTGACGGAGGAGCAGACGAGGACCACGGCCCCCGCACGCGCGGCCGGCAGCACGCCGTCCTGGCCCGTGCACACGTCCAGCACGTCCTGGTCGGTCGGGACCATGACGAGGACCACATCGCTCACCGCGGCCAGCTGCGCGACCGAGGAGGCGGGGTGGACGCCGCGCTCCACCGCCCGCTCCACCGCGGCGTGGTCCGCGTCGTAGCAGTGGGTCCGCACCCCCGCCGCCGCGAGCAGCCGCGCCGCGGGGAGCCCCATCGCGCCGAGCCCGATCAGACCGACCGTCTTCATCCTCCGCCGCCTCTCACCGACCGGAGGCCACATTGGCTCTTTGGTCATACCCTTGTCAACGGCGTGCGGCAGGCGACGGGCGTCAGGCCGCGGCCGGCTCCTCCTCCCCCACGAAGCTGCGCCACAGGCGCGCATAGCGGCCGTCCAGGGCCAGCAGCTCCTCGTGGGTGCCGTCCTCGGCAATGCGGCCGTGGTCCATCACGACCACGCGGTCGGCCCGTGCCGCCGTCGTCAGCCGGTGCGCGACCACCAGCGTGGTGCGGCGGCCGGTGAGGCGTTCCGTCGCCTGGTTGACGGCCGCCTCGCTGGCCAGGTCGAGTGCCGCGGTCGCCTCGTCGAGCAGCAGAATGTCGGGGTCGACGAGCTCGGCCCTGGCGAGGGCGATCAGCTGGCGCTGCCCCGCCGACAGGTTGCGCCCGCGCTCCGCGACCTGGTGCAGGTAACCGCCGTCGAGCGTGGCGATCATGTCGTGCGCGCCGACCGCACGCGCGGCCGCCTCGACCTCCGCGTCGCTCGCACCCGGCCGGCCGTACGAGATCGCGTCCCGCACCGGGCCGGGGAACAGGTACGCCTCCTGAGGCACGACGCCGAGCCGGTGGCGGTACGCCGCGAGGTCGAGGTCTCGCAGGTCACGGCCGTCGACCGTGACGCGTCCGCCCGTCGGGTCGTAGTAGCGCGCGACGAGCTTGACGAGCGTCGACTTGCCCGCGCCGGTCTCGCCGACGAAGGCGACCGTCTGCCCGGCCTCGATGCGCAGCCGCACCGAGCTGAGCGCGGCGTCCTTCTTCCTCGCCCCGCCGTCCGCGCCGTCCGCCCCGTGCGCGGAAGCCGCCTCCGGCGCGTCCTCCTGCTCCTCGCCGCCCAGGCTGTCCGCCGCGTACCGGAAGTCGACGCCCTCGAAGGCGATCTCGCCGCGCAGCCGTCCCACCGGCGCGGGGTCCTTCGCCGGGACCGTCGACGTCGGCTCGCGCAGCAGCTCCTGCACGCGCGTCAGCGAAACGGTCGCCTGCTGGTACCCGTCGAACACCTGGGAGAGCTGCTGCACCGGCGCGAAGAACAGGTCGATGTAGAGCAGGTAGGCGACCAGCGCGCCCGTCGTGAGGGTGCCCGACTGCACCCGGTCGGCGCCGACGATCAGCACGGCGGCCGCGGCGACGGACGACAGGAACTGCACGAACGGGAAGTACACGGAGATCAGCCACTGCCCGCGCGTGCGCGCCTTCAGGTAGTCCCTGCTGCGGCCGGCGAACCGCTCGCCGCCGTCCCGCTCGCGCCGGAACGCCTGCACGATCCGCAGCCCGGCGACGGTCTCCTGGAGGTCGGCGTTGACGACGCCGATGCGCTCACGCGCGAGCGTGTAGGCCCGCACGCTCTTGCGCCGGAAGAAGACCGTCCCGACGACGAGCAGCGGCAGCGAGGCGAAGACCACGAGCGCCAGCTGCACGTCGATGGCCAGCAGCACCCCGAGGATGCCGAGGAACGTGATCACGGCGACCAGCGCCGTGACGAGGCCCGTCTGCAGGAACGTCGACATCGCGTCCACGTCCGTCGTCATCCGGGTCATGATCCGGCCGGTGAGCTCGCGCTCGTAGTAGTCGAGGCCGAGCCGTTGGAGCTGCGCGAAGATCTTCAGCCGCAGCGCGTACAGCACGCGCTCGCCGGTGCGCCCGGTCATCCGGGCCTCGCCGATCTGCGCGATCCACTGCACGAGCGCGACGGCGAGTCCGAGCCCGGCCGCCGTCCACACGGCGCCGAGCACGACCTTGTCCACGCCCTGGTCGATGCCGTGCCTGACCAGGATCGGCAGCAGCAGGCCCATGCCCGCGTCCACGGCGACGAACAGCAGGCTGACGGCCAGCGCGCTGCCGAAGCCGCGCAGCAGCCTGCGCAGTCCGTAGGAGCTCTCGGGCGTCACCGCGCGCGCCTCGTCCACCTCGGGGACGTCCGTGGCGGGGGGCAGCGCGGCCACCTTGGCGAGCAGTTCGGGCGTGGCGCCCGACGCGCCCTCCTCCTCGACGACCTCGTCACGCGCCCACAGGGTGGGCGTGATGCCGCGCTCGGCGTCGAAGTCGGCGTCGAACTCCGCGTCGATGGACTCGCGGGCCGCCTCCTCCCGTGCCGCGCGGCGCGCCCCGGCGGCGCGGCCCTGTGCGGACTCCTCGCCGTCGTCGCACGCACGCGCGTCCCCGATCCGCGGCTCGACGGGCGCGTCGCCCAGTTCGTCCGGGTCGGTGAGCAGCCGCCGGTAGAGCGCCGAGCGGAGCTGGAGCTCCTCGTGGGTGCCGATGTCGGCCAGGCGGCCGCCGTCGAGCACGGCGATCCGGTCGGCGAGGCCGAGGGTGGAGCGGCGGTGCGCGATCAGCAGCGTGGTGCGGCCGGCCATCACGCCGCGCAGCGCCTCGTGGATCTCGTGCTCGACGCGCGCGTCCACGGCGGACGTCGCGTCGTCGAGCACCAGCAGGCGCGGGTCGGTGAGGATCGCCCTGGCCAGGGCGATGCGCTGGCGCTGACCGCCGGAGAGCGTGAGGCCCTGCTCGCCGACCTCGGTGTCGTAGCCGTCGGGCAGCGCGCTGATGAACCGGTCCGCCTGCGCCGCGCGCGCGGCGCGCAGGATCTCCTCCTCCGTCGCGCCGGGGCGGCCGTAGGCGATGTTGGCGCGCACGGAGTCGGAGAACAGGAAGCTGTCCTCGGGCACGAGCCCGATGGCGTCGCGCAGCGAGCCGTACGTCAGTTCGCGCACGTCGTGGCCGCCGACGAGTACGGCGCCGTGCGACACGTCGTAGAAGCGCGGCAGGAGCAGCGAGACGGTCGACTTGCCGCTGCCGGACGAGCCGACGAGCGCGACGGTCTCGCCCGGCTCGACGCGCAGCGAGAACCCGTCGAGTACGGGCCTGCCCTCCTGGTAGGCGAACGCGACGTCGTCGAACTCGACGGACGCCTCCGCCCCGGCGGGCAGCTCCTTCGTGCCCTCGCTCATCGTGGGCTCGGTGTCGATGAGGTCGAGCACGCGCTCGACCCCGGCGCGCGCCTGCTGCCCCACGGTGAGGACGACGGCGAGGCTGCGGACCGGGCCGACGAGCTGCGCGAGGTACGTGGAGAACGCGACGAACGTGCCGAGCGTGATGTCGCCCCTGGTGGCGAGCCAGCCGCCGAGCGCCAGCATGGCGACCTGGCCGAGCGAGGGCACCGCTTGCAGCGCCGGGGTGTAGCGCGCGTTCAGCTTCACCGTGCGCAGGCGGCCCGCGAACAGCTTCCTGCCGGCGCCGCGCAGCTTGTCGGTCTCCTGCTCCTCCTGGCCGAAGCCCTTGACGACGCGCACGCCCGTGACGGCGCCGTCCACGACGCCGGCCACGTCGGCGGCCCTCGTCTGCGCGTACCAGGTGGCCGGGTGGAGGCGGGAGCGGCTGCGGCGGGCGATCCAGTAGACGGCGGGGGCGACGGCGAGCGCGACGAGCGTGAGCGGCGGCGAGAGTACCGCCATGATCACGAGCGAGACGACGAACAGCAGGATGTTGCCGATCGTCATGGGCAGCATGAACAGCAGCCCCTGGATGAGCTGGAGGTCGCTGGTGGCCCGGCCGACGACCTGGCCGGTGCTCAGCGTGTCCTGGCGCCTGCCGTCGAGCCGGGTGAGCGAGGTGTACATGTCGGTGCGCAGGTCGTGCTGGACGTCGAGGGCGAGCCTGCCGCCGTAGTAGCGGCGGACGTACGTCGCCAGGTAGACGACCACGGCAGACGCGACCAGCAGGCCCGTCCAGGTGTAGAGCGAGCCGTCCTGTGCGCCGATGGCGTCGTCGATGACGAGCTTGGTGATCAGCGGGACGAGCGCCATGACGCCCATGCCTGCGAGGGACGCGCCGAGCGAGAGCATCACCCGGCCGCGATAGCGCCACGCGTACCCCGCCAGCCGCCGTGCCCAGGTGTCTTTCCCCGCCGCCACTGGTGATGCGCCTCCCGTTGTCGCCGTGCCCCGCGGATACGGGCCGGCCATGACCACTCGCCGATCCCGCCGCATCCACCAACGTCGCGCCCCGCGGAATTCATCCCGCCGGACGCGCCGGCGGGGGCGGAAACGCAAGTCAGGGCTTTGGACCGAACGTGGACGGGACCTGCGGACCAGGTCCGGGGGCGGAGGCGGAGGCGACGCTACCGGGCGCGGGCGCCGCTACTGGACGTAGGCCATGACGAAGGCCGCGAGGACGACGACCATGAGCGCGGTCACGACCGTCAGGAAGCGGCCCTTGGCGGTGCGGGCGCTGGTGGGGTACCTGCTCATGGCGGGAGCATACGAGGCGTTCGGCGCGCGGTCTCCCTCGGCGCGGTACACATTTCGTCAAGCGGGGCCACCCTGGACACACGAACTGACCGCCCGGTAACTTGGACTGAGCAAGCGCTTAGAGCTGTCGCTCGCCGGCTCGCGCGCGTCACCGAAGGCGGCGGATCGCCGCGGAGGAGGGCCCGTCAATGCGTCGCACCGTCTACAACGAGGACCACGAGTCGTTCAGGGCCACCCTCAGGGCCTTCATCGAGGGCGAGGTCGTCCCGCACTACGACGAGTGGCTCGCGGCCGGCCAGGTGCCGCGCGACTTCTACTACAAGCTGGGCGAGCTGGGCGTCTTCGGCATCGAGGTGCCGGAGGAGTACGGCGGCGCCGGCGTCGAGTCGTTCAAGTTCCAGGCGCTCGTCTCGGAGGAGACCGCACGCGCGGGCGTCTCCTTCGGCGGCTCCGGCGTGCACGTGGCCCTCTGCCTGCCCTACCTCAAGGCGTACGCGACCGACGAGCAGAAGAAGCGCTGGCTGCCCGGCTTCATCAGCGGCGAGAACATGTTCGCCATCGCCATGACGGAGCCCGGCACCGGCTCCGACCTGGCGGGCATGAAGACCACGGCCAAGCTGTCCGAGGACGGCACCCACTACGTGCTGAACGGCTCGAAGACGTTCATCACGGGCGGCGTGCACGCGGACCGCGTCATCGTCTGCGCACGCACCGCGCCGCCGTCGGCCGACGACCGCCGCTTCGGCATCTCGCTGCTGGTCGTGGACACGAAGTCGGACGGGTACGCGGTCGGGCGCAAGCTCGACAAGATCGGCCTCAAGACGTCCGACACCGCCGAGCTGTCGTTCACCGACGTCGAGGTCCCGGTGGCCGACCTGCTCGGCGAGGAGAACAAGGGCTTCTCCTACCTCGGCCAGAACCTGCCGCAGGAGCGGCTCGGCATCGCGTTCGGCGCGTACGCGCAGGCCGCGGCGGCCGTCAGGTTCACCAAGGAGTACGTGGCCGACCGCACGGTCTTCGGCAAGTCGGTGGCGTCCTTCCAGAACACCAAGTTCGAGCTCGCTGCCTGCCAGGCCGAGGTCGACGCGGCGCAGGCCGTCGCCGACCGTGCGCTGGAGGCGCACGACACGGGCGAGCTGACGGCGGCGGAGGCCGCGTCCGCGAAGCTGTTCTGCACGGAGGTCGCGAGCCGGGTGATCGACCGGTGCCTCCAGCTGCACGGCGGCTACGGCTACATGAACGAGTACCCGATCGCCCGCCTGTACGCGGACAACCGCGTCAACCGCATCTACGGCGGGACCAGCGAGGTCATGAAGATGATCATCGCCAAGTCCATGGGCCTGTGACGGGGCCGCGCGAGCGCCTGGGCCAGACTCGTCCCATGAACAGTGAACTCGACACCCTGCTCGGCCTGCTCGATCTGGAGCGGATCGAGCAGGACATCTTCCGCGGGGCGAGCCACTCGTCCGTCGTGCCGCGCGTCTTCGGCGGCCAGGTGGCCGCGCAGGCGCTGGTCGCCGCGGGCCGCACGGTGCCAGGGGATCGCGCGGCGCACTCGCTCCACTCGTACTTCCTGCGCCCCGGCGACCCGGGCGCGCCCATCGTCTACACGGTGGACCGCATCCGGGACGGCCGCTCCTTCACGACGCGCCGCGTCGTGGCCGTGCAGCACGGGCAGCCGATCTTCCACCTGTCGACGTCGTTCCAGCAGCACGAGGAGGGGCTCGACCACCAGTCGGAGATGCCGGCCGCGCCGGACCCGGAGAGCCTTCCGTCGGGCACGGAACTGCTGCCGAGGTACGCCGACGACTCGATCCTCGACCCGGCCGTGGTCGATCGGCTGCTGGAGGTGCGCGCGGCGGTCGACCTGCGCTACGTGCAGGAGCCGCCGTGGGCGACGGTGGGACGGCCGCGCGAGCCGCGCTCGCAGGTGTGGTTCCGCACGAACGGCAAGCTGGCGGACGATCCGCTGCTGCACGTGTGCCTCGCCACGTACGTCTCCGACATGACGCTGCTCGACTCGGTGCTGCTCGCCCACGGGCGCGGCGGCTGGGCGGTCGGCGACATCGTCGGCGCGAGCCTGGACCACGCCATGTGGTTCCACCGGCCGTTCAGGGCCGACGAGTGGCTGCTCTACGACCAGGAGTCGCCGTCGTCCTCGGGCGGGCGCGGCCTCGGGCAGGCGCGCATCTACACGCGGGACGGCAGGCTGGCGATCTCGGTGATCCAGGAAGGCGTGATGCGCGTCCCGCGCGCGTGATCCGTCGCGGCCGCAGGCCGCGTTCCAGGGCCGCGCGTGCGGGCCGCGCCGCCTCGCCCGCGTGCGCCGACGCCGCGGGGGCCGCGCGTGCGGGCCCCGCTCCCCGTCCGTCCCGCGTGACGGGCGCCCGCCCGGACGCCATCCGCGCCGCGCTCCGGCCCGTGCCGCCACGACCGCCTGCGCCGACGCCGCGGGGGCCGCGCGTGCCGCGTTCCGGTCCCGTGCGCGGGACGGGCATCCGCCCGGACGCCATCCGCGCCGCGCTCCGGCCCGTGCCGCCACGACCGCCTGCGCCGACCCAGCGGGGGCCGCGCCCGCCGCGTTCCGGTCCCGTGCGCGGGACGGGCATCCGCCCGGACGCCATCCGGACCACGCTCCGGCCCGCGCCGCCACGACCGCCTGCGCCGACCCAGCGGGGGCCGCGCCCGCCGCGTTCCGGTCCCGTGCGCGGGACGGGCATCCGCCCGGTCTGTGGAGCGACCTCGGGCGCCCTTGCGCACCGTGCGCGTCCGGCGCTCCCGGGCAGCGCCCCGAGGGTGCGGGCCTCGCACCCGCGGGGGCCGCGCCCGCGTTCCGGTCCTGCCGTCGCGCCCGCGCCTGCCGCCCGCACGTGTGCCGCGGCCGCGGCGGGCAGTGCGGTCGCCCCCGCACCGAGGTCAGGGGCCCCCTCCGGTCCGCATCTGCGGCCGACTCGTGCGGCGGTCATGTCGGCGGCCGACCGCGTCCTCGGGGGCCGACGCACGCGGCGAGCAGCGCGGTCACCCGTCCGCGGGGCGGCGGCGCCCCGGCCGTGCGGCCCCACTCGGGCGTGTCAGGCCGAGGGGTCCAGGCCCGCCGCGTGCAGGAGGTAGGCCGTCATGGGGTCGTAGTGGCGCGGGCTCGTCACGTGGTCGTCCAGGGGGATCGTGACCAGCATCGTGGACTCGGCCTCGCCGATGAACAGCGCCGGGTCGTTGCAGTCGGCGTAGCCCATCGAGTCGAGGCCGCGCTGACCCGCGTACCCCGCCCAGCCGTGGTCGGCGACGACCAGGTCCGGCAGCGGCCTGCCCTCGCGCTCCAGGGCGTCGAGGACCGCCCGCATCGGCTCGGGCGAGTGGGTGTGCCACAGCGTCGCGCCGCGCTCCAGCATCGAGACGCCGGCGAACTGGACGACCAGGCCCTCGTCGGCGATCAGGCCGTCGGGAATCCGCACGATCTCGCAGCCGGACGCCCGCAGCCCGTCGGCCGTCGCCCGGTGCACGTCGAGGAGGCCGCCGGGGTGGCCCGTCGCGAACAGCACGCGCTCCTGCGCCGCCGCGGCCTTGCGCAGCCGCTCCGCCATCCGCTCCAGCGCGTCGATCGTCAGCTCGGGATCGATGGTGTCCTGGCCCGACCTGAACCGCGGGTCGTCGACGACGCCGCAGCGCTCGGCCATCACCGCGAGCACGTCCTGCTCGTCCGTCCACCGGTCGCCGAGTTCGAGGCCGAGCCAGTAGTGGCGGTCGCCGTTGGCGAGTTTCCTGTAGTGGGAGAGGTTGTTGTCCCGCGGTGTGGCGACGTCCCCGGCGATCCGGGTCTTGATGAGGTGCTCGGCGAGCTCGGCGCGGCTGGGTATCGGCATGAGGCCATTGTGCCGTCACGCGCGCGGGCGGCGCCCCTCGTCCCGTCCCGTGGACAGCGGGGCGCGGGCCCTGGGGCCGGACCGGGCCGGGCCAGGGCTGGACCGGGCGGGCCGGGCGGTCAGCGCTCGGCGGGGCCGCTCCCGTCCGCGCCGTGCAGGCTCTCGACGTCGACCGCGACGTCCACCGCGCCTGGCCCGCCGGACGGGACCCGCTCCGCGGGCCACGCGCCGAGCGAGGCGAACGCGCCGTGCGCGAGCGTGCGCAGCAGTTCGGCCGTGCCCGCGCGGTCGGGCAGGCCGCCGCGGTGCGAGCCGAAGTGCGGCGTCGAGTTCAGCAGGCCGAAGACGGCATGGACCGCCGCGCGGGCCTCGGCCTCCGGCACGTCCTCGTAGAGCCCGCGCACGACGTCGACCCACAGCTCCACGTACTGCCGCTGGAGCTGGCGCACCATCCGGCGGTCCTTGTCCCGCAGCCGGTCGAGCTCCCGGTCGTGCAGGGTGATGAGGGGGCGATCATCGAGCGCGAAGTCGATGTGGCCCTCCACGAGGGAGGCGAGCACGGCCGCCGGGCCACCGCCCGCCGCGGCACGCGCGCGCACCCTGCCGCCTTCCAGCAGCCGCTCGCTGATGCCCACGAGCAGCTCGGCGAGCATCGCGTCCTTGCCCGCGAAGTGCCGGTAGAGGCCGGGGCCGCTTATCCCGACGGCCGCGCCTATCTCGTCGACCCCCACGCCGTGGAAGCCGCGCTCCGCGAAGAGGCGTGCCGCGTGCCGCAGGATCTGTTCCCTGCGCGTCGGTGCCGCCGTTCTGGTCGTCATCCGATTCATTGTAGACAGAGTTGTTAGCGGTCGTTAACCTGGAGTCCTGACGTTAACGCTCATTAACCATTCCGTCGATCGTCGGGGGGTCCCCGCACATGCGACAGGCACCGGTGCTCGCGAGCACCGCCGACCCGTCTTCCGAGGCGTGGCGGGTCAACGAGGCGGCGCACGAGTCGCTCGCAGAGGAGCTGCGCGGCCGCCTCGCCGCGGCCCGCAGGGGCGGCGGCGAGCGCGCCCGCGCCCGGCACACCGCGCGCGGGAAGCTGCTGCCGCGCGAGCGGGTGGACACCCTCCTCGACCCGGGCTCGCCCTTCCTGGAGGTCGCGCCGCTCGCGGCCGAGGGCATGTACGGCGGGGACGCGCCGGCGGCCGGTGTGATCGCCGGCGTCGGCCGGGTCTCCGGCCGGGAGGCGATGATCATCGCCAACGACGCGACGGTCAAGGGCGGCACGTACTACCCGATGACCGTCAAGAAGCACCTCAGGGCGCAGGAGATCGCCCTGGAGAACCGGCTCCCCTGCCTGTACCTGGTCGACTCGGGCGGCGCGTTCCTGCCGCTGCAGGACGAGGTCTTCCCCGACCGCGAGCACTTCGGCCGGATCTTCTACAACCAGGCGCGGATGTCGGGTGCGCGCATCCCGCAGATCGCGGCGGTGCTCGGCTCGTGCACGGCGGGCGGCGCGTACGTCCCCGCGATGAGCGACGAGGCGGTGATCGTGCGCGGCCAGGGCACGATCTTCCTCGGCGGCCCGCCGCTGGTGAAGGCGGCGACGGGCGAGGTCGTCACGGCGGAGGAGCTGGGCGGCGGCGAGGTCCACTCCCGGGTCTCGGGCGTCACGGACCACCTCGCGGAGGACGACGCGCACGCGCTGCGCATCGTGCGCACGATCGTCTCGACGCTGCCGGAACGCGGCCCGCTGCCCTGGTCGGTCGAGCCGGTGGAGGAGCCGAAGGCCGACCCGCTCGGCCTGTACGGCGCGGTCCCGGTCGACTCCCGCACTCCGTACGACGTGCGGGAGGTCATCGCGCGCGTGGTGGACGGCTCCCGGTTCGCCGAGTTCAAGTCCGAGTTCGGCACGACGCTGGTGACGGGGTTCGCCAGGATCCACGGCCACCCGGTGGGGATCGTCGCGAACAACGGCATCCTGTTCTCGGAATCGGCCCAGAAGGGCGCCCACTTCATCGAGCTGTGCGATCAGCGCGGCATCCCGCTGCTGTTCCTGCAGAACATCTCCGGGTTCATGGTCGGCAAGGACTACGAGGCGGGCGGCATCGCCAAGCACGGCGCGAAGATGGTCACGGCGGTGGCCTGCGCGCGCGTGCCGAAGCTGACGGTGGTGGTCGGCGGCTCGTACGGCGCGGGGAACTACTCGATGTGCGGCCGCGCCTACGGCCCGCGCTTTATGTGGATGTGGCCCAACGCGAAGATCTCGGTGATGGGCGGCGAGCAGGCCGCCTCCGTGCTGGCGACGGTCAAGCGCGACCAGCTGGAGGGCCGCGGCGAGCAGTGGCCCGCGCAGGAGGAGGAGTCCTTCAAGGCGCCGATCCGCGCCCAGTACGAGGAGCAGGGCAACGCGTACTACGCGACGGCGCGGCTGTGGGACGACGGCGTGATCGACCCGCTGGACACCCGTCAGGTGGTGGGCCTGGCGCTGACGGTCTGCGCGAACGCGCCGCTCGGCGAGCCGGGCTACGGCGTCTTCAGGATGTGAGGGAGATGACCATGTTCGACAGTGTGCTGATCGCCAACAGGGGCGAGATCGCGGTGCGCGTGATCCGTACGCTGCGGGCGATGGGGCTGCGCTCGATCGCGGTCTTCAGCGACGCGGACGCGGACGCGCGCCATGTGCGCGAGGCCGACACGGCGGTCAGGATCGGCCCGGCGGCGGCGGCCGAGAGCTACCTGTCCATCGATCGCCTGCTGGACGCGGCGCGGCGCACGGGCGCGCAGGCGGTGCACCCCGGCTACGGCTTCCTCGCGGAGAACGCGCGCTTCGCCGCCGCGTGCGAGGAGGCCGGGCTCGTCTTCATCGGCCCGCCCGCATCCGCGATCGACCTGATGGGCGACAAGATCCGGGCGAAGGAGACGGTGTCGGCAGCCGGAGTGCCGGTGGTCCCCGGTTCTTCCGGCAGCGGCCTGAGCGACGCGGAACTGGCGGATGCGGCGCGCGCGATCGGCATGCCGGTCCTGCTCAAGCCGTCGGCGGGCGGCGGCGGCAAGGGCATGCGCCTCGTGCGCGACGAGGCGGCGCTCGCGGACGAGATCGCGGCCGCCAGGCGCGAGGCGAGATCGTCCTTCGGCGACGACACGCTGCTGGTGGAGCGCTGGGTCGACCGGCCGCGCCACATCGAGATCCAGGTGATGGCCGACGCCCACGGCTCGGTGGTCCATCTCGGCGAGCGCGAGTGCTCGTTGCAGCGGCGCCACCAGAAGGTGATCGAGGAGGCCCCCTCGGTCCTGCTCGACGAGCGCACGCGCGCGGCGATGGGCGAGGCGGCGGTCGCGGCGGCACGCTCCTGCGGGTATGTGGGCGCGGGCACCATCGAGTTCATCGTGCCGGGCGCCGACCCCTCCTCGTACTACTTCATGGAGATGAACACCCGCCTCCAGGTGGAGCACCCGGTGACGGAGCTGGTCACGGGCGTCGACCTGGTGGAGCTCCAACTGCGGGTCGCGGCAGGCGAGCCGCTGCCGTTCGCGCAGGAGGACGTGCGGCTCACGGGCCATGCGGTGGAGGCCAGGCTGTGCGCGGAGGACGCGTCGCGCGGCTTCCTGCCGACGGGCGGCGCGGTCCTGGCGCTGCGCGAGGCGGCGGGCCCCGGCGTGCGCACGGACTCGGGGCTCTCGGTGGGCTCCGAGGTGGGCAGCGCCTACGACCCGATGCTGGCCAAGGTCATCGCGTACGGTCCCGACCGGGCGACGGCGCTGCGCAGGCTGCGCGGCGCGCTGGCCGACACGGTGACGCTCGGCGTGACGACCAACGCGGGGTTCCTGCGCAGGCTCCTGGCGCACCCGAGGGTCGTGTCGGGCGACCTGGACACCGGCCTCGTCGAGCAGGACGCGCAGAGCCTGCTGCCTGACGGCGCGCCGGCCGAGATGTACGCGGCGGCCGCGCTGCTGCGGGCGGCCCGAGGTGCGTCGTACGGGCGGAACACGCAGGCGGGGCAGGCGGGCTGGCGTGACCCGTTCTCGGCGACGGACGGGTGGCGGCTCGGCGGCACGCCCGCCTGGGTGCCGCACCACTTCCGCCTGCCGGGCGAGGAACCCGTCACCGTGCGGCTGCGGGGCGGCGAGGTGCGGGTGGGCGACGGGCCACCCGTCGCGGCCCGGCTCGTCGAGGCGGTGGACGACGGCCGGGCAGCCGGTCAGGGCGTGAGCCGCGCGGACGTCGAGTACGCGGGCACGACGCACAGGTTCGCGGTCGCCGAGTCGGCCGACGGCCTCTGGCTCGGCCGGGACGGCGACAGCTGGGAGCCGCGCGACCACGACCCGGTGGAGGCCGGGCGGGCGGGTGCGGCCGCGGGCGGCGATTCGCTCACGGCCCCGATGCCCGGCACGGTCACGGTCGTCAAGGTCGCGAGCGGCGACGACGTCACGGCGGGGCAGAGCCTCCTCGTGGTGGAGGCCATGAAGATGGAGCACGTCATCTCCGCACCACACGCGGGCACCGTCACGCAGCTCGACGTACGGCCGGGCTCGACCGTCGCGATGGACCAGGTCCTGGCCGTCGTCACACCGCGGGAGGAATCATGACCGGCACGACAGGCCTGCCGATGGACGTGCCCGCGCCGGGCCTCCCGGCGCGCGTGCGGATCCACGAGGTGGGCGCGCGCGACGGGCTGCAGAACGAGTCGGCCGTCGTCCCCACCGAGGTGAAGGCGGAGTTCATCCACCGCCTCGCGGCCGCGGGCCTCACGACGATCGAGGCCACGAGCTTCGTCCACCCGAAGTGGGTCCCCCAACTGGCCGACGCGGAGCAGCTCTTCCCGCAGTTGTCCGACATCGCGGGAGTCGACCTGCCGGTCCTCGTGCCCAACGCCCGCGGCCTCGCGCGCGCCACGGAACTGGGCGTGGGCCGGGTCGCCGTGTTCGGCAGCGCGACGGAGTCCTTCGCGAAGGCCAACCTCAACCGCACGGTCGACGAGTCGCTCGCGATGTTCGACCCGGTCGTCGCCCAGGCCCGCGAGCACGGGATGCATGTGCGCGGCTACCTGTCCATGTGCTTCGGCGACCCCTGGGAGGGGCCGGTACCGGTCGGCCAGGTCGTCCGGGTCGCGAAGGCGCTGATGGACCTCGGCTGCGACGAGCTGAGCCTCGGCGACACCATCGGCGTCGCGACACCCGGCCATGTGGGCGCCCTGCTGGGCGCGCTGGGCGAGGCGGGGGTGGCCACGGAGGCGATCGGCGTGCACTTCCACGACACGTACGGCCAGGCGCTCGCCAACACGTACGCGGCCCTGCGGTGCGGCGTGTCCACGGTCGACGCGTCGGCGGGCGGCCTCGGCGGCTGCCCGTTCGCCAAGAGCGCCACAGGAAACCTGGCGACGGAGGACCTCGTCTGGATGCTGCGTGGCCTCGGCATCCAGACGGGCGTCGACCTCGACCGGCTCGTCGCCACGAGCAGCTGGATGGCCGACCGCCTCGGCCGACCGAGTCCCTCCCGTACCGTACGGGCCCTGACCCACAAGGGGTGAACCACACGATGTCCAAGGACTACACACTCTCCGAGGAGCACGAGGAACTCCGGCGCACCGTCGAGGAGTTCGCGCACGATGTGGTCGCCCCCAAGATCGGCGACTTCTACGAACGGCACGAGTTCCCGTACGAGATCGTGCGCGAGATGGGCCGCATGGGCCTGTTCGGGCTGCCGTTCCCCGAGGAGTACGGCGGGATGGGCGGCGACTACCTGGCGCTGTGCCTCGCCCTTGAGGAGCTCGCCAGGGTCGACTCGTCCGTCGCGATCACCCTGGAGGCGGGGATCTCGCTGGGCGCGATGCCCGTCTTCCGCTTCGGCACGGAGGAGCAGAAGCGCACGTGGCTGCCGCGGCTGTGCTCGGGCGAGATGCTGGGCGCCTTCGGCCTGACCGAGCCCGGCGCGGGGTCCGACGCGGGCGGCACGCGCACGACGGCGGTGCGCGAAGGCGGCGAGTGGGTGATCAACGGCACGAAGTGCTTCATCACCAACTCGGGCACGGACATCACGGGGCTGGTGACGGTCACGGCGGTGACGGGCCGCACGGACGACGGCAGGCCGCTGATCTCGTCGATCATCGTCCCGTCCGGCACGCCGGGGTTCACGGTGGCGCCGGCGTACTCGAAGGTCGGCTGGAACGCGTCGGACACGCGCGAGCTGTCGTTCGCCGACGTGCGCGTCCCGGCGGCGAACCTGCTGGGCGAGGAGGGCCGCGGGTACGCCCAGTTCCTGCGGATCCTCGACGAGGGCAGGATCGCGATCGCCGCGCTGTCCACGGGTCTCGCGCAGGGCTGCGTGGACGAGTCGGTGAAGTACGCGAAGGAGCGGCACGCGTTCGGCAGGCCGATCGGCGACAATCAGGCACTCCAGTTCAAGATCGCCGACATGGAGATGCGCGCGTACATGGCGCGCGTCGGCTGGCGCGACGCGGCGTTCCGGCTGCTGCGCGGCGAACGCTTCAAGAAGGAGGCGGCGATGGCGAAGCTCTACTCCTCCACGATCGCCGTCGACAACGCGCGCGAGGCGACGCAGATCCACGGCGGGTACGGCTTCATGAACGAGTACCCGGTGGCCAGGATGTGGCGGGACTCGAAGATCCTGGAGATCGGCGAGGGCACGAGCGAGGTCCAGCGGATGCTGATCGCCCGCGAACTCGGGCTGACGGGCTGACGGGCCGACCGGCCGACCGGCCGACCGGCCGACCGGCTGAGGCGAGGCCTTCGCGCGCGGCGGGACCGCGGTGAGCTTCCTCACCGCGGTCCGCGGTGTGACCCCGCCACCCGCAGGGCAGATGAGGTTAGGCTAACCTACTTTGAACTGCTCATCGCCGGTTCGGCACGGCCCGGTCGGCGCGACGAAAGCGGGACTGTGCCATGCCCGAGATCCGTACCGCCCATCCCGTCGGCCGCCGCGGCCTGCTCGCCGCGGGCGGCGCGCTAGGCCTCGGCGCGGCGCTCGCCGCATGCGGCGGCGGCAGCGGCAGCGGCAGCGCGAAGAGCGACGCCTCCGGCGGCGCCTCGGGCAAGACGGGCCCCTGGTCGTTCAAGGACGACCGGGGTGTCGTCGCGAAGGCCGACTCGACCCCGCGCAACATCGTGGCCTTCGTCGGCACGGCCGCCGCGCTCCACGACTACGGTATCGAGGTCAAGGGCGTCTTCGGGCCGACGAAGAAGAAGGACGGGTCCGCGGACGTCCAGGCGGGCGACCTCGACATCAGCAAGGTCACGATCATCGGCAACGTCTACGGCGAGTTCAACGTCGAGAAGTACGCCGCGCTCAACCCGGACCTGCTGGCCACGGAGCAGTGGCAGAAGGGCTCGCTCTGGTACGTGCCGGACAAGTCCAAGTCCCAGATCACCAAGCTCGCCCCCGTGGTCGCGCTCGAGGCGTCCCAGACCACCATCCCCAAGGCGATCCAGCGCCACGAGGACCTCGCCGGATCGCTCGGCGCCGACCTGAAGTCCAAGAAGGTCACGGACGCGAAGGCCCGCTTCGAGAAGGCCGCCGCGAGGCTGCGCGCCGCGGCCAAGGCGCGCCCCGAGATCACGGTGCTGATCGGCTCCGCGAGCCAGGACCTCTTCTACGTGTCGCTCGCGAAGATGTCGGCGGACACCTCGTACTTCCAGCAGCTCGGCGTCAGATTCGTGACACCGAAGGTCGACTCCCAGGGCTACTTCGAGGATCTGAGCTGGGAGAACGTCGGCAAGTACCGCGCGGACATCATCATGATGGACAACCGCTCCTCGGCCCTCCAGCCGTCCGCGCTCACCTCCAAGCCGACGTGGCGTCAGCTCCCCGCGGTCAAGGCGGGCCAGGTCATCCCGCGCGTCACGGAGCCCATCTACTCCTACGACAAGTGCGCGCCGATCCTGGACGACCTGGCGCAGGCCATCGAGAAGGCGAAGAAGGTCCACTGAGGCATTCACGGCGTCCGCCGCGAGCACGCGCCGTCCGGCGGCGCCGGGTGGCGCCGGGTGGCGCCCCGCGGGGCCGGCCGGCGTCATCCGCCGTGCGAGCGCGGTCTGTTACGGGCGACGGCAGATGACGGAGGGCATCTGCGCGAGCGCCCGTGCGGCGGCTGACGGCGCCCGCGCGCGGCGCCGACCTCGCACCCGCCCGCCCGAAAGCCCACGAGCCTGCCGCACCGCCGCACCGCCGCACCACCGCATCGCCGTGCGGCCGGGCCGCGCCCACACACAGCCGCCCAAGCCGGGCCGCCAGACCGCCGCCGGGCCGCCCCACGGCCACCGCACCCGCTGCCGGGCCACTGCACCGCCGCCGCACCACCGCCGGGCCGCCCGCACCGCTGTGCGGCCGAGCCACCGCACCGCCGCACCACCGTGCGGCCGGGCCGCCGCCCACGCACAGCCGCCCAGGCCGGGCCGCCAGACCGCCCCCGGGCCGCCGCACCACCGCCGCACCACCGTGCGGCCGAGCCGCCGTGCGGCCGCCGCACCGCCGCCGGGCCACTGCACCGCCGCCGGGCCGCCGGCACCGCTGTGCGGCCGAGCCACCGCACCGCCGCACCACCGCCGCACCACCGTGCGACTGGGCCGCCGCCCACGCACCGCCGCCTTGGCCGGGCCACTGCACCGCCGCCGGGCCGGGCCGCCGGGCCGACACGCCGGCGCGCGGCCACCGCACCGCCGCCGGGCCGCCGGCACCGCTGTGCGGCCGAGCCGCCGCACTGCCACGGCACCGCCTCCGGGCCGGGCCACTGCACCGCCGCTGGGCCGCCGGCACCGCCGTGCGGCCGAGCGGCCGCACTGCCATGGCACCGCCTCCGGGCCGGGCCACCGCACCGCCACACCGCCGTCCGGCCGGGCCGCCGCGCTGCCACCGCACTGCCCCACCGCCGTGCGGCCCGGCCGCCGCACCGCCGCCGGCCGGGCCGCCGGGCCGCCGGGCCGACGCGCCGGCGTGCGGCCGGGCGCCGCCCACGCATCGGCGCGTCACGCGAGCCGCCGGACGCGCGCAACACGACCGGCGCGCGTCTCGCGCATCTCACGCACGCGCGCGCCGTGCGCTCCCGCGCACCGTTCGGGCGACGCGACCTCGCGGCACCCTGGGCCGCCACAGGAAGTTAGGTTAGGCTAACCTCGCTTCAGCGCCCGGCGGGCTCCCCGCCGCGGCCGCGGCTCTCTCTTCCGTACCCCCACTCGCCCGGAAGGACCCCTTTATGCGTTCTCACCTGCTCAACGACACCACGGCAGAGCGCTATCGGCGCTCCGTCGCCGACGGGGTCGGGCGGGTGGCCTCGCGCCTCGCGTCGGTGCGGGCGCCGTTCTCCGGCATCACCCCCGACGCCCTCGGCCCCGAGGTCGACGCGGTCGACCTCGACCGCCCACTCGGCGACAGCGCCGCCGCGCTCGACGAGTTGGAGCGCGTCTACCTGCGCGACGCCGTCTACTTCCACCACCCCCGCTACCTCGCCCACCTCAACTGCCCCG
This sequence comes from Streptomyces sp. NRRL F-5126, assembly GCF_000721265.1. Taxonomy (GTDB): domain Bacteria; phylum Actinomycetota; class Actinomycetes; order Streptomycetales; family Streptomycetaceae; genus Streptomyces. Next base: position 104,525 of record NZ_JOFZ01000011.1, read on the forward strand.
TCGTCATCCCGGCCGTCGTCGGCGAGGCCGTGCTCTCCGCCGTCAACTCCTCGCTGGACACCTGGGACCAGAGCGCCGGCGGCACCCTCATCGAGCGGCGGCTCATCGACTGGACGGCCGGCCGCATCGGCCTCGGGCCCGGCGCCGACGGTGTCTTCACCAGCGGGGGCACACAGTCCAACCTGCAAGCACTTCTGCTCGCGCGCGAAGAGGCCAAGGACGAGCCCGGCAGCGGCCGGCTCCGCGTCTTCGCGTCCGACTGCGCGCACTTCTCCGTACAGAAAGCCGCCACCCTGCTCGGCCTGGCCGCGGACGCCGTCGTGCCCGTGCCGTGCGACCGCGACCGCCGGATGCGCCCCGCCGCGCTCGCCGCCGCCATCGGGGGCTGCGTCGCCGACGGCGCCACCCCCATGGCCGTCGTGGCGACGGCAGGAACCACCGACTTCGGGTCGATCGACCCGCTGGGCGAGATCGCCGACGTCTGCGCCACGTACGGCACCTGGCTGCACGTGGACGCCGCGTACGGCTGCGGGCTCCTCGTCTCCCCCACCCGCCGGGGACACCTCGACGGCATCGAGCGCGCCGACTCCGTCACCGTCGACTACCACAAATCCTTCTTCCAGCCGGTGAGTTCCTCCGCCGTCCTGGTGCGGGACCGGGACACCCTGCGGCACGCCACCTACCACGCCGACTACCTCAACCCCCGCCGCGCGCTGACCGAGCGCATCCCCAACCAGGTGGACAAGTCACTCCAGACGACCCGCCGCTTCGACGCACTCAAGCTGTGGATGACCCTGCGCGTGATGGGGGCGGACGGTGTGGGGCAGCTCTTCGACGAGGTGTGCGACCTCGCCGCCGAGGGATGGCGGCTGCTCGCCGCCGACCCGCGCTACGACGTGGTGGTGCGGCCCCGGCTTTCCACGCTGGTCTTCCGCTACGTCCCGCGCCGCATCACGTCGCCCGCCACGATCGACCGGGCCAACCTGTACGCGCGCAAGGCCCTGTTCGCCTCCGGCGAGGCGGTCGTCGCCGGCACGGTCGTGGACGGCAGGCAGTACCTGAAGTTCACGCTCCTCAACCCCGAGACGACCGCCCGGGACATCGCCGCCGTGCTCGACCTGATCGCGGAGCACGCGGAGGCGTACGTCGCGACCGAGAACGGAGAGCACCTTGCCCACGCCTCCTGAAGCCCGTCACACCGTCCACGACTTCGTCGGCATCGGGCTCGGCCCGTTCAACCTGGGCCTCGCCTGCCTCACCGAGCCGATCGGGGAGCTCGACGGGGTCTTCCTCGAAGCCAAGCCCGACTTCGAGTGGCACTCGGGGATGTTCCTCGAAGGCGCACACCTCCAGACGCCGTTCCTGTCCGACCTCGTCACACTCGCCGACCCCACCTCCCCGTACTCCTTCCTCAACTACCTGAAGGAATCGGGGCGGTTGTACTCGTTCTACATCCGCGAGAACTTCTACCCGCTGCGCACCGAGTACAACGACTACTGCCGCTGGGCGGCCGCGCGGCTGCGCTCCGTCCGGTTCGGCCGGACGGTGACGGAGGTGACGTACGAGGACGCCGACGGCCTGTACACGGTGCGCACCTCGACCGGCGAGGCCTACCGTGCGCGCCGGCTCGTCCTCGGCACCGGCACCCCGCCGTACGTGCCGGAGTGCTGCGCCGGGCTCGGAGGCGACCTCATCCACAACTCCCGTTATCTGCAGGCGAAGAAGGACCTCCAGGCCAAGGAGTCCATCACGCTCGTCGGCAGCGGCCAGAGTGCCGCGGAGATCTACCGCGACCTGCTGTCGGAAATCGACGGCCACCGCTACCGGCTCGACTGGGTCACCAGGTCGCCGCGGTTCTTCCCGCTCGAATACACCAAGCTGACGCTGGAGATGACGTCGCCCGAGTACGTCGACTACTTCCACGCGCTGCCCGAGGACACCCGCTACCGCCTGGAGGGCGAGCAGAAGGGGTTGTTCAAAGGCATCGACGCCGCGCTCGTCAACGAGATCTTCGACCTGCTCTACCAGAAGAGCCTGGACGGGCCCGTTGCCACCAGGCTGATGACCAACACCGCCCTTGTCAGTGCCCGTTACGACGCCGAGGTGGGCCCGGCAGGCGCCGAGGGCGGCACGTACACGCTGGGGCTGCGCCAGGAGGAGCAGGGCCGCGACTTCTCGCTGACCACCGAGGGCCTGATCCTCGCCACCGGATACCGGTACACGGCGCCCGGTTTCCTCGCCCCCGTCGCCGACCGGATCAGGCTCGACGGCCACGGCCGCTTCGACGTGGCGCGCAACTACTCCATCGACACCACGGGGCGTGGCATCTTCCTCCAGAACGGCGGCGTGCACACGCACAGCATCACCTCGCCCGACCTGGGCATGGGCCCCTACCGCAACGCGTACATCATCGGCGAACTGCTCGGCCGCGCCCACTACCCGGTGGAGAAGGCCATCGCGTTCCAGCAGTTCGCCGCCCCGGAAGGCACCGCCGCATGACCGACACCCGTTTCACCCGCACCGATCCGCGCCTCGGCACGTTCGCCGTGCGCGATGTGGACCCGCTCGCCGACGCGCCGGCCCTGCACCGCTGGGTCACCCACCCCAAGGCGCGGTTCTGGCTGATGCAGGGTGCCTCGCTCACCGACGTCGAGCGCGAGTACATGTCCATCGCCGCCTCCGCGCACCACGACGCGTACGTCGGGCTGCGCGAGGGCGTGCCGGCGTTCCTCGTCGAACGCTACGACCCGGCGCACGTCGAGCTGAAGGGCCTGTACCCGGCGGAGCCGGGAGACATCGGCATGCACTTCCTCGTCGACCCGGCGCCCGCGGGCGGTCCGTTGCACGGCTTCACCAGGGCGGTGCTCACCACCGTGATGGCCTTCCTCTTCGCCGACGAGCGGATACGGCGCGTGGTGGTCGAGCCCGATGTGCGCAACACCGCCGTGCACGCGCTCAACGAAACGGTGGGCTTCCAGGTGGCCGGGAAGATCGCCAAGCCGGAGAAGGAGGCCCTGCTGAGCTTCTGCACCCGTGCGCGGTTCCAGGACACCATGGCAGCCGCCCAGGGAGGCACCCGATGAACCACCCCGTTTCCCCCTACCCCGGGCAGCCGGCCGGGGCCGTCGCCCACCTCGCCCCGGAGCTCTGGGCCGACGCGACGCGCGCGCTCGTGCGCAAGGGACTTGCCGAGTTCTCACACGAGCGGCTCCTGGCTCCTGAGCCGCTCGGCGGGGACGCGTACCGCGTCGTCAGCGACGACGGCGCGACCTCGTACCGCTTCCGTGCCCGGCGGTTCGCCCTCGACCACTGGCAGGTCGAGGGCGAGTCCATCACCCGGCACCGGGGCGGCGTCGAAATACCCCTGGACGCACTGGAGTTCGTCACCGAGCTACGTGCGTCCCTCGGCCTGAGCGAGGCGGTGCTCCCGGTGTACCTGGAGGAGATCTCCGCGACACTCGCCGGTACCGCCTTCAAGCTCACGAAGAAGCCGTCCACAGCGGCCGAGTTGGCCGCCGCCGGCTTCCAGGACATCGAGACCGGCATGACGGAGGGCCACCCCTGCTTCGTCGCCAACAACGGCCGGCTCGGCTTCGGCGTGCACGAGTACCGTGCCTTCGCGCCGGAGGCGGCCGCCGGCACACGGCTCGTCTGGCTCGCGGCGCACCGCGACCACGCCACCTTCACGGCCGGAGCTGGGATCGACCACGAGCGCCTGATGCGCGGCGAGTTGGGCGATGGCCAGTACGGACGGTTCCAGGCCTCCCTCACCGAGGCGGGGCTCGACCCCGCGGACTACCTGCTGCTGCCCGTGCACCCGTGGCAGTGGTGGAACAAGCTGTCGGTCACGTTCGCCGCCGAGATCGCGCAGCGGCGCCTGGTGTTCCTCGGCGAGAGCGACGACGCGTACCTGGCCCAGCAGTCGATCCGCACCTTCTTCAACACGAGCCATCCGGAGAAGCACTACGTCAAGACCGCGCTGTCCGTCCTGAACATGGGGTTCATGCGGGGCCTGTCCGCCGCCTACATGGTGGCCACGCCCGCCATCAACGACTGGCTCGCCGGGCTGATCGAAAGCGACGGCGTGCTGCGTGCCGCCCGGTTCTCGATCATCAGGGAGCGCGCGGCGATCGGCTACCACCACCGGGCGTACGAGGCGGCCACCGGGAAGGGCTCCCCGTACCGCAAGATGCTGGCCGCGCTGTGGCGGGAGAGCCCGGTGCCGTCCCTCACCGGCCGCGAGCGCCTCGCGACCATGGCCTCCCTGCTGCACACGGACCGCGCCGGAGGATCGCTGGCCGCCGCGCTGATCGCGGAGTCGGGCCTCGCGCCCACCGAGTGGCTGCGCCGCTACCTCGACGCGTACCTGGTGCCGGTGGTGCACTGCTTCTACGCCTACGGCCTGGTGTTCATGCCGCACGGCGAGAACGTCATCCTCGTGATCGAGGACGGCGTGGTGCGGCGCGCGGTGTTCAAGGACATCGCGGAGGAGATAGCGGTGATGGAGCAGGACACGCCGCTGCCGCCCGAGGTCGAGCGCATCAGGGCCGATGTGCCCGAGGACATGCGGCTGCTCTCGGTCTTCACGGACGTGCTCGACTGCTTCCTGCGCTTCCTCTCCCCCGCGCTCGTCGGCGAGGGGGTGCTGGAGGAGGACGAGTTCTGGCGCACCGTGGCCGAATGCGTCCGCGCCTACCAGGCGTCGTCCCCCGAGCTGGCGCCGAGGTTCGCGCGCCACTCCCTGTTCGCGGACGAGTTCGCGCTGTCCTGTCTCAACCGCCTGCAGCTGCGGGACAACGAGCAGATGGTGGACCTCCAGGACCCGGCGGGCGCCCTCCAGCTCGCCGGCACGCTCAGCAACCCGCTGTCCGCGTTCTGAGCCAGGCCGCCGGGCCTGGGCCGGCATGTGGCAAAGGACACGCTCGACCCCGGGGCGCACGAGAACGGCGCGAATCCTGCCCGATTCCGGGCAGGGATGTTGCGTAACCCTCCGAGTATCTGCAATATCAACGAGTGCTCGATCGCCACGCGTCCCACGAAGACCTCATCGGCCACCTGGTGGCCTCCACCGCGCTGCGGCGCGGTGAGGCCGCCCGGGTGGTGCTCGACGTGCTGGCGTACTTCGACGAGACGACCGAGGAGTTCGTCCGCCGCCGTCACCGGGAACTCCAGGCCGGCGGCGAGACCAACCCGGTGATCTTCGAGCGGATCGCGGCCGAGCTGCCGCACCGCGCGGTGGCGCCGCCGGAACTCTCGCTGAGACAGCTGCGCCGCATCGTCTACGGATGACGGCCGGCACCGGCGGGAGGCGGTCGCGCCACCCGTACGGCGGGCACACAGGAAACCAGGAGGGGCAGAGCCTGACATGTGCGGAATCGTTGGATACATCGGCAAGCGCGACGTCGCCCCGCTGCTGCTCGAAGGGTTGCAGCGGCTCGAGTACCGCGGGTACGACTCGGCCGGGATCGTGATCACGGGGAAGCCGGGGGCCGGCAAGGCCGCCGCGCTGAGGATGGTCAAGGCCAAGGGCCGGGTGCGCGACCTGGAGGCCAAGGTGCCCAAGCGCTTCGCCGGCACCACCGGCATCGCGCACACCCGCTGGGCCACGCACGGCTCGCCGAGCGACGCCAACGCGCACCCGCACATGGACGCGGACAACCGGGTCGCGGTCGTCCACAACGGCATCGTCGACAACGCCGCCGAGCTGCGGGTGAAGCTGGAGGCGGACGGCGTCGCCTTCCTGTCCGAGACCGACACGGAGGTGCTGACACACCTGGTGGCGCGTTCCCAGGCGCCCACGCTGGAGGAGAAGGTGCGCCAGGCACTCCAGCTCGTCGAGGGCACGTACGGCATCGCCGTCATGCACGCGGACTTCCCCGACCGGATCGTGGTGGCGCGCAACGGCTCGCCCGTCGTGCTCGGCATCGGCGAGAAGGAGATGTTCGTCGCGTCCGACGTGGCGGCGCTCGTCTCCCACACCCGGCAGGTCGTGACGCTCGGCGACGGTGAGATGGCGACGATCAAGGCCGACGACTTCCGCACCTATACGACGGAGGGCTCGCTCACCTCGGCGACGCCGACGCTCGTGGAGTGGGAGGCCGAGTCGTACGACATGGGCGGCCACGACACGTACATGCACAAGGAGATCTCCGAGCAGGCCGAGGCAGTCGACCGGGTGCTGCGCGGCCGGATCGACGACCGGTTCTCGACGGTGCACCTGGGCGGCCTGAACCTCGACGCGCGCGAGGCGCGCGGGGTGCGGCGCATCAAGATCCTCGGCTGCGGCACGTCGTACCACGCCGGCATGATCGGCGCCCAGATGATCGAGGAGATCGCGCGCATCCCGGCCGACGCCGAGCCCGCGTCCGAGTTCCGCTACCGCGACCCGGTGGTCGACCCGGACACGCTGTACGTGGCCGTCTCGCAGTCCGGCGAGACCTACGACGTGCTGGCGGCGGTGCAGGAGCTCAAGCGCAAGGGCGCGCGCGTGCTGGGAGTCGTCAACGTGGTGGGCTCGGCCATCGCCCGGGAGACGGACGGCGGCCTCTACGTGCACGCGGGCCCCGAGGTGTGCGTGGTCTCCACGAAGTGCTTCACGAACACGGTGGTCGCGTTCGCGCTGCTCGCGCTGCACCTGGGCCGGATCAGGGATCTCTCGGTCGCGGACGGCAAGCGGATCATCGAGGGGCTGCGGCGGCTGCCCGCGCAGATCGACGAGATCCTCCGCGACGAGGAGCGGATCGCCGAGCTTGCGGCGTCGTACGCGCAGGCGAAGTCGATGATGTTCATCGGGCGCGTGCGCGGCTACCCGGTGGCGCGCGAGGCGTCGCTGAAGCTCAAGGAGGTCTCGTACATCCACGCCGAGGCCTACCCGGCCTCCGAGCTCAAGCACGGGCCCCTCGCGCTGATCGAACCGGCGATGCCGACGGTGGCGATCGTGCCGGACGACGACCTGCTGGAGAAGAACCGCGCGGCGATGGAGGAGATCAAGGCGCGCGCGGGCCGGATCCTCGCGGTCGGGCACCGGGAACAGCCCAAGGCCGACCACTCGATCGTGGTGCCGAAGAACGAGACGGAACTCGACCCGATCCTGCTGGGCATCCCGCTGCAACTGCTCGCCTACCACACGGCGCTTTCGCTCGGCCGCGACATCGACAAGCCCCGGAACCTGGCGAAGTCCGTCACCGTCGAGTAGCCGTAGCCGGACGGCCGATGGGCCGCCGCGCCCCGGTCCACGGCTGGACGGGGGCGCGGCGGCCGGTGGTGCCACCCGTTGGCACCGGGCGCCGCGCCCCCCGGAGGGGCCGGTGCTTGCCCTGGACACCGGCCCCTGGCACGCGACCGGCGGGCGGGTGGCCGCCGGTTCAGCCGGCTGCCGTCGCCCCGCGCCGCGCGGTGCGGGCGCCACGACCCGGCAGGGCCGTCGGCCACTTGGCGAGCGCGGAGGCGGCCGCGTACCAGGCCACGAGGCCCGACACCGCGGCGAACCATCCGCCGGCCTTGCCGATGCCGCTCGTACCGGCGAACTCGGCCACCGCGAGCAGGATGAGCGCCACGCACAGCAGCCCGTACGCGCCCTGCACGAGCGCGCCCGCGCTCTTGGCCGCCAGGGTGAGCGTCAGGGCCAGCAGCGCCCACAGGGCGAGGAAGAGTCCGGCGGCGTGCGCCGACGCGTGGTCGCCGAACGCCGTGCCCCACGTGAACCAGAACGCGCCGAGGCCGGCGAAGGCCGTGCCGGTGAGCGCGCTGCCCGACCTGAACTCCAGCAGCCCGGCGACGAACAGGGCGACTCCGCCCACGTAGAGCGCGAGTGTCACGGCGTCAGCCGCCGAGACGCCGGAGATGACCCCGGTGTGCCCGAGGCCGAAGGCGAGCAGGGTCAGTCCGAGTGCGAGATGGCCGAGGGCGGAAGTGGATGTGGATGGTGCGCTTCCCGCAGAGACGTCGTTGTCCACGGCGGGCTCCCTTCACTGTGCGCGGTGGTGCTGTGTCCCAGCACTGTTTATGTACCCTTCACATAGGCACAATTCACCTTTTGAGGTGGGCGAATTCACGTCGTGTACAGGACTACTGACGTGGAGTCACGCAGATGGGCCGCAGAGCAACACCAGTGGCCCGAGTGGCACTTGTGGGTGACCCGGCGTGGGCACACGGGCCCGGCCGCCGAACGGGGCGGCGAGCGCTAGGGGACGACAACCACGGGTCGCCGCGCGCGACGCGCGAGCCGTCCTGCGACCGAGCCGAAGATCCGGCCCACGAGGCCGTGGGTCGAGCCCACGACGATCGCGTCCGCCGAGTACTCCTGGCTGACTTCCTCCAGCTCGTGGCAGATGTCCCCGCCGCGCTCGACCAGGATCCATGGCACCTCGGAGAGGTGTTCGGCGCAGGCGAGCTCAAGGCCGAGCACCTCGGTGCGGTGGTCCGGCACGTCCACGAACACGGGGGGCTCGCACCCCGCCCACACCGTGGTCGGGAGCCTGTTGGCCACATGGACGATGATCAGCGCGGAGCCGAGGCGCACGGCCATGCCGATGGCATAGGCGAGGGCTCGCTCGCTCGACGTCGAGCCGTCGAACCCGACCACCACTCCGTGGCGGAAGGCCGGGTCGCAGGCCGTGCTCGGCTGCTCCTCCGCCAGCAGTTCGGCCAGGGGGTCGGCCAGCTGCTTGCGGTCAGCGGGTTCTGGGATGTCGTGACCGGCCATGGGTGTCTCGGCGAAGGAAGTCCTCGTGGGAAGGAACAACGGCGGCGAAGAAGGGCGGGGAGCGGTGTGTCCGGGAATCGTCTTTCCCGGTCCTTACCCCAAAGGTACGGCGTCACTCCTCTCCTGCCCAGGCTTCGGCATTCCACACGTGACGCCTCGCACACGGCTCGCACGCGGCGTTGCAGGGAGCATGCACGAGCACGCCGCGCAACGCAATGCCCGATGGCCACTACAGCTGACCTGTGCCCCACGCGGGTGACGCCGTCGCGCACGGCCGGTGTCCGTACGGCCCGCCGCTCGTCGGCCGACGGTCACGTCGCCGCCCGGAAGGAGCCACCGTGCCCGTACCCACGGCGCGCCAGGCCGGCGCCGCCTCCACGGCCCGCGGGGCCCCCGGGCGCAGGCGCACGGGAGCCGCGCCCGCGGGCCGCGCACCATCCGCGCGGCGTCACGTGCCCGGGGGCCGCTGCGCGCCACGGCCCCGCACGCGCCCGAGCCCGCGTCGGGGGCGCGCACGCGCTGCTGCGGTGGGTCGTCCCGTGCTGCCTGCCGGCCCTGCTCGCGCTCACCACGTACCGGGCACGTTGCGCGCGGGTGCCCCGTATGCGGGCCTGGCCACGGCCGCGTGCCTCGCCGTCGTGGCCGCCGCGTGCCGGCTCCTGCCGAACCTCCCGCGACGCCCCGGGGACGCGCACGCGGGCCCGGTGTACGTATCAAGCCGCGCCGAGCCGGCCGCGCCGCCGCGGGAACGCGCGTCCGACCCCCGGCGCACGGGGGCGCACAAGGGGGCATGGACCAGCGCACCAATGCACGAGGGCTCACACGCGTTTGATCGTCCTACTCCGGGGGATTGAGCAGTTCACACCTGCTCACCCGACTCTTTTCAGCCAACTTGTGGACCTTGCCGAATCCTTGGCGAAATCACCCGCCAACCCGCGCGCCACCAGGCACGAACGTCTTTCGTCCCGCCAATCCCGCCCGCCCGGACGGGCCATGGGCCGAAGGCGTACTTCCCTGAGGGGCTCGCGAGTGCAACGCTTCGTGATCGAATGCTTCACGCCAAGTTGCCATGTCGACATAACGGCGGCTGGGGATCTGGTCACGCCGGCACCACGGAACACAGTAGATTCGATCATGAGCATCGAAGGCCGGGGATCCGTGCAAGACCGAGGGGAATCGTGCAGGAGCGAGAGGCCGGACAGGAACGGGGAGACGCGAACACCGAGGGGGGCTTAGCGCCATGAGCCAGGACTCCACCGCAACACAGGAGTCAGTACGGAAGCTTTCCGGGCGTCGCCGCCGGGAAGTCGTCGCAGTGCTGCTCTTCAGCGGCGGTCCCATTTTCGAGAGCTCGATCCCGCTCTCGGTGTTCGGAATCGACCGGCAGGACGCCGGCGTCCCGCGCTACCGCCTGCTGGTGTGCGCGGGCGAGGACGGCCCGCTGCGCACCACCGGCGGGCTCGAACTGTCCGCGCCCTACGGCCTCGACGCCGTCAGCAGGGCCGGCACGGTCGTGGTGCCTGCCTGGCGGTCGATCACCGCCCCGCCGCCGCCCGAGGCGCTGGAGGCGCTGCGCAGGGCGCACGAGGAGGGCGCGCGGATCGTCGGCCTGTGCACGGGCGCGTTCGTGCTGGCCGCCGCCGGCCTGCTCGACGGCCGCCCCGCCACCACGCACTGGATGTACGCGCCGACGCTGGCCAAGCGCTACCCGTCGGTCCACGTGGACCCGAGGGAGCTGTTCGTCGACGACGGCGACGTGCTCACGTCCGCCGGCACCGCGGCCGGAATCGACCTGTGCCTGCACATAGTCCGCACGGACCACGGCTCCGAGGCCGCGGGCGCGCTCGCCAGGCGGCTCGTGGTGCCGCCGCGCAGGAGCGGTGGGCAGGAGCGCTACCTGGACAGGTCTTTACCGGAGGAGATCGGCTCCGACCCGCTCGCCGAGGTCGTCGCCTGGGCGCTGGAGCACCTGCACGAGCAGTTCGACGTGGAGACGCTGGCGGCCCGCGCGTACATGAGCCGCAGGACGTTCGACCGCCGGTTCAGGTCGCTCACCGGCAGCGCGCCGCTGCAGTGGCTGATCACCCAGCGGGTGCTCCAGGCGCAGCGGCTGCTGGAGACGTCGGACTACTCGGTGGACGAGGTCGCCAACCGCTGCGGGTTCCGCTCGCCGGTCGCGCTGCGCGGCCACTTCCGCCGGCAGCTCGGCTCGTCTCCGGCGGCTTACCGCTCCGCCTACCGGGCGCGGCGGCCGCAGGGCGAGGCACCGGAGGCGCGCCAGGCGCAGACGCAGGGCGAGCCCGGCGTCCCCGCCCAGTCGCGGCGCCCGCTGCCCGGCGGCAACGGCGCTGGGCCCGCGGGCGCGCCCTCGGGGCCCGCCGGCGGCCACCCGGCCGGAGCCGGCGGCGCGGAGGCGGACAAGCCCGGTTCCGACCTGTACGCGGCGGGCCCGGGACGTCCGGGCCTGCCCGGGCAGCGGAGCGCGCCGTAGGGTGAGGCGCATGAACGATCGAATGGTGTGGATCGACTGCGAGATGACCGGGCTCTCGCTGGCGAACGACGCACTCGTCGAGGTGGCCGCGCTGGTCACCGACTCGGAGCTGAACGTGCTCGGCGAAGGGGTGGACATCGTGATCCGCCCGCCGGACGGGGCTCTGGAGACGATGCCCGAGGTGGTGCGCACGATGCACACCGCCTCGGGCCTCCTCGACGAGCTGGCGGACGGGACGACGCTCGCGGACGCGGAGGCGCGGGTCCTCGCGTACGTGCGCGAGCACGTCAAGGAGCCCGGCAAGGCGCCGCTGTGCGGGAACTCGGTGGCCACGGACCGCGGCTTCCTCGCCAGGGACATGGCAGAGCTCGAGGGCTACCTGCACTACCGCATCGTCGACGTCTCGTCGATCAAGGAGCTGGCGCGCCGCTGGTACCCGAGGGCGTACTTCAACAGCCCGGAGAAGAAGGGCAACCACCGGGCGCTCGCCGACATCCGCGAGTCGATCGCCGAGCTGCGCTACTACCGCGAGGCGGTCTTCGTACCCGCTCCAGGACCGGACTCGGACACGGCGAAGCGCATCGCGGCGAAGCACGTGATCGCCCCGTCCTGACGCGCTCGGGATGCCGCCGTCAATGGGTGCGCGAGCACCCCTGCGGACCCTGTACACTTTTTCTCGGCCGGTCGGAAGATCGATCCGGTCATGGTGGGTGTAGCTCAGCTGGTAGAGCACCTGGTTGTGGTCCAGGGGGCCGCGGGTTCAAGTCCCGTCACTCACCCTTCGAGGACGAGCCCTTGACCTGCATTTTCGCAGGTCAAGGGCTCGTCTGTCGTTCTGGTCGGCCAGGACCCGGACGACATGCCGCTGACGTCCGGGCCCGGCGGCACGTCGAGCGTCTCACCGGGATCGGCCGGCGGGCCCGGGGCGATGCCCGCCACGATGCGCGGCCGACCGGCACCCTCGGCGTCCTCGTTCGATCACAGCAGGGAGCCGACAAGCCCGGAGACGCGGTCCGGCGCGCTGAGACAGGGCGAATGGCCGGTCTCGAGGGTGACGACAGCGTCGCAGCGGCTCGCGAACTCCTCGGCCAGCGAGGGGGGCCAGGTACGGTCCTGCCGTGTGGCGACGTAGAGCGTCGGAGTCCGCTTCCACTCCGCCGCGGTCGGGCCCAGGGTGAAGTTGAGTGCGGTGTCCGGACGCAAGAGTCCCGTGGCGTGCGCGGCCGTCTCGGGCGGGCAGTCGGCGTAGAACAGGTCCGGCGCCGCTGCCGGATCTATCCACGCCCGCGTTCCGTCCGCCGTGAAGCGGAGCGCCTGTGCGAACTCCGCTCCGGCGCCTGGATCGTCGTCCCCAGCCTTCGCAAGGAGGTCGGCGGCCGTCTCGCCGACGTCGAGCACCCAGCCGGACAGGAAGACGACATGCCGCACGCCGCGCAGCGCTCCGGCGACCGCGCCGCCGAACGAGTGCCCCACGACGACCGGAGGCGATCCGGCCCGATCGACGATGTCCTGGACAAGCGCGGTGCTCTCCGGCAGAGGGAGCATGCCGATGTCGGGCACGGTCACGTTGTCGGAGAGCTCCCGGAGGTTTCGGACCAGCGGGTCGTAGTGGGCGGGCTGGTGGTACGAACCATGGACCAGCACGATGGGTGTTCCGGACTCGGACCGGGGCGCTCGTTCGTACGGTTGTGCCGTGGAGTCGGGCATGTCCGCCTTTCCTGTCTCGGCGGCGGTGCACAGGGAGCACGCCGCTCGCTCCGGTGCGCTGTTCCGCCCCTGCTTCCTTCGCTCCACGCGGTGCACCCGGGCAGCGGTTCACCGTGAACCAGGTACGCGACCGCGCCGTGCTACAGGCGTGGGCGGGCGCCGTACCGTGTGATGTTTCGGCGCTCAGCCGCTTCCGCATGATCGAAAAGATGTGCTGATGTCGACTTTCCCCGCCGACTTGGAGCGGGCCATCTCGAGCCACGAGGAGGACTACCGCTGTGACATTCCGGTTCATCCGGAGCGGAGTTTCGTGGGGTGGGAAACAGTCCGCGGGAACTGGGCAGGAATCCTCGCCCATGTGCCCGAAATGACGGCGGGGTGCTGCGATCCTCACCTGACGCGCCGGGTGGTCGTCGCACCAGTCGAGGGCGATCAGGCCGCCCACGAGAACTTCTGCCTCGACTCGGTCGACCAGCACGGGTGGGGTGGCCGATGAGGCGTCTGCCGCCGACGCATACGCCGACTCCGAGGAAGTCGTCCGCCAGGGCCGTCAAGGGGCGCCGCGCCAACGCCGTCCTAGCAACGAAGTTCAGCCTGACGCGGCACCTCCCGGCGCTGGAGCGCAGACAGTACTGGGCGTCCGAGCCGCGCGGATCGGCGATCCGCACGTGCCCCTCTCGACGTTCGGGCGGCCTCTCCCGGATGAAGCCAGATGTCATTACTTCAGGCCCGTGACGGCAATGAGTTGGCCCTTGCCCACGGTGGCCGTGTTGTTGGTGATGTAGGCGGTACCGGTCTTGCCGATCGCCAGCCCCACTGGAGAGTTCAGGCCAGGTACACCCAGGTCGGTCGCCTTGACCGGGGTGGAGCCGTGCACGCTCGCGCGCAGCAGGGCGCCCGCCGACGTCGTCCCGTCCCCGCCGCCGGCGGTGCTGGATTCGAGGATGTCGAGGCGGCCGTGCGAGTCGAAGGCGACGTCGCTGACGCGGGTGAGACCGGTGACGACCGGCTGGGGCGCGTGTCCCGGCACGATCCGGTCGACCTCGGCCGTACCGGGCACCGCCGGGGCACCGCGCAGCAGTCCGACGTACAGCGCGCCGTCGGGGCCGACCGCGACGGACGACGGCACCGCCTGCGCGTTGATCGTCGTCGCGGGCGTGCCGGGGCCCAGGGAGCCGGCCGGAGCACGCTCCGGGCGTGTGGGCAGCCGCCCCAGCAGTGTCACCTTGCCCGAACCGTGCACCCACAGCACGTTGTTGGCGGCGGCGTCCGCGACCGCGAATCCGCCCTTGTATGCGGCCATCGCATGCGGATCGGCGTCGTACAGCGTCTCCCCCGGCAGGCCGCCAAGCGCGGCAGGGGACTGCGGATGGGTCGCCTGGAACGCCGCGATGTCCGCGACCGTTGTCAGGCACCCACCGTTGTCGCTCTCCGCCAGATCGAGCTTGCCGAACTTCGCACCGTACGGACTGGCTATGCCCGACACGCCCGTCGGTCCGACACCACCGTCGTCGAAGAGCACCGCCATCCGCCCGCCGGAGAATCCGATGTCCGTCACCCCGCTCACCCCGTGTGTCGAGGCAACGGACGCCGACGCCAGCCCGCGCTCCAGTGTGTGCACGTGCCCGTTGGCCACGCGCACGACCGAACCGGTCGATCCCGCGCACACGTGGGTGACGCTGATGTTGGCGACGCCGGTCACGCAGTGCGGGCCACCACTCCCGGACTCGGCGACGTACACCCCGTCGGGATGCAGCGCGACGTACTTCGGCGCGTCGAGCCCACGCGCCAGCACCTTGGCCGCCGGGCGGGTCCTACCGGCCGCAGGCCTGCTCACGAGCGTGGAAGCCGTGTTCGAGGCGATCACCGCCTTGACCGGTGTGACGGCGGACCGGTGGCCGCCCGTCACGAACCCGCTCACAGCATTCGCCGCGCCAGGCGTGAACATTGCCACCGACGACAGCGCCAGGACGAACCCCGCCGCGGTCGCGGCGCGGGCGGTTTTGGAGAGTTTCATGGTGCTCCTGTCCGAAGAGTGATCGATTCGCATTCGCGGTGGGCCGCGCCGGCCCGCGCTGCGGGCGGATTCATCCCGGTCGACCTTGGTCAGGGTGTTGCGCGGTACCGAATCCGCGATGGCGACGACCTCGGGGACCTTGTACGCCGCCACGTGCTCGCCGAGCAGTGGATGATGTGGGGTCACCGACGGGTGCCCGGCCGCGTTGTCGGTCAGTGTGCGCAGCGCCCCGACGCGCCGGCCGAGCACCGGGGCGTCGACATCGGTGACACCGACGTCGAGGATGACCCGGTCCTGGTCCCCTCCCGCGGGCGCGGCACGGCGGCGACCGGTGCCTCGCTCACGACGCTACCTCGACACGGTCCGCGCGGCGGCCCACGACGAGCAACGGGCCGCCAGGCACTGTGAGAATCCGGCGCAGGTCCCGAAATCCGATTCGCTCCAGTTCTTCCGCCATCCGGTCCGCTGTCACGGCGCTGCCGCCGTTGCGCGTCGCGGTCCACCGTGCGACCGCGGCGAGCAGCGGCTCGCGCGGTTCCGGGTTGGTGCCCGCCACCAGCCATCCTCCGTCCCTGAGCGCGCGCGCCACGTGCGGCAGGCAGGCCCGCAGCGCGCCGTCGGACAAGAACGGCGCCGGCAGCCAGATCAAGTCGTACGTGTTGCGTTCGCGCAGATCCGCGGCGTCCTGGTGACGCAGTTCGATCCGGTCGGCGAGGCCGCCGTCCGTACCGTCCAGTTGCCTGTGGGCGAGCCTGATCGCACGCTCCAGGATGTCGATCCCGGTCACGCGGACGTGCGGGAGGTCCTGGGCGAGCGCGAGGGCAAGCGCTCCGGTCCCGGTCCCGATGTCGAGCACGCTGCCGTCGACGGCGAGCCGGTCGGCGAGGCCTGGGAGCGCCGGCACGAGCCGCTCCACCAGTGCGTGCCCGGTAGCGGCCGATGCACGCCCTTGGTCGAGCAGCACGTCGTCCCTCTGACTGTCCCATCCAGTCCCGCCCTCGCCGACGGCGGCGTCGACGGCCTGCCGCAACGCGCTGAGGCGGGCCGAGGCGGCGTTGGCCGTGTCGGGGCCGTGCCGCAGGGCTTCGGCGGTGACCACCCCGTCCCCTTCGCGGCGCACGAGCCCGGCCGCTTCCAGGACCGCCGTGCGCTCCGGGTCCGACTCCAGGGCCTTCGCGAGGGAGTCGGCGGCGGCCTCCCGCAGGGTGGCGATGGCCGCGGCGAACGCCCACACCCGCCCTTCCAGCACGGACACCGGATCGTCGTGCTCGACACTGCTGTTCATGTCTCACCTCTGTGCAGGCAGTCGTTGTGGCGCGGCCGGGTGGGTCAGGGCCAGGTGATCCAGTGGGCGAGGTCATCGTTGGATGCCGCACGCACACTGGTGCTCTTCGGTACGTGCACCGCCAGTGGCATCACGAACGGACGCCGGTGGCTCGCGTCGAACTTCCGCCCAGGTACCTTCGGAGCGTCCGATGGCAGGTAACCGGCGAAGAACAGGTACCACTTGCCGTCCGCCCGCACGACCGACGGCACACCCGGCGCGAGCACCCGGTCCCCCACGTAGTTCGGCCAGTCCTTCACCTGCGACTGCAGGAGATATTCGACCTCGTAGCCGCCCGGCTTCCCCGCCCACACCTGCTTGTCGTCCTTGATCAGCAGCCGGCGGTAGGACGCGCCGTTCGACGGAATCAGACTGTCCGACCAGGCAAGACCCGACTTGTAGTCATCCTCGTTGAACGCCCCAGTCGAGTAAGCCATCACGTACTTGCCGTCGACCTTCGTGATGTTGCCCGTCTCGATCAGCTTGAACTTCTTCGGCTGCCCCATACCGAAGAACAACTCCGAGTTGTACCCGCCGCCCGTGTTCTCAGGCGCCAGCAGCACCGAGGGCGCAGAACCGGCCGGCTTGCCCGGCGAGGCCATCGGCTGCGCCACGATCCCGTCCTGCGCCGGCGCATTCGACAGCCGCTTGCTGTAGATCAGATACAGCTTCGAACCGTCCTCGAAGTACTTCCCGTCATAGTTCGCCTTGTCAGGACGCTGGAACGACCCCGCCAGCAAACTGTCCGCGACCCACTGCGTCGGCACAGCACCACCCGAACCATGCGCCACGGGAGCGGGATGCGCGTGCACGATCACTGTCCACGGCGGTGCATCCGGGAAACGCGGATTCTTCACGTACATCGTCGTAGCCATCTGCCAACTGCCGGAATCCAGCTGGTAGATGTTCGAGTTGTCCGTCACCGTCGTCCGGGAACCATACTTGCCCGCGGCCCGGCGCAACCCCGACCCCACACTCACCTTGACCTTCCCCTCCGCCCGGCAATGAGCAGAAGCACCGGCCACACAGTGCAGCAACGACTTCGTCGTCCCCGAAAAATACACACTCCCCGCTCCCCCGTCCGACGCGGCAGTGTGAATCGGGTACGGATCGACGTAATACACACCCGGATCCGTCGACCCCGCGTCCGTCAACGCCCGCACAACCCCACCCCCGGACGAGGACGAGGCCGACGCGGAGGAAGAAGCCGATGGCTTGGCGGTACCGGACGACGAGGCCGACGCCGAAGCCTGCGTGTGCGACGATCCCGACGCGTCGCAACCGGCGCCGGCCAGTCCCAGTGCCATGAGCGCAGCCGCCAGACGGAGCCGCGTGCCGAACCGGCGTCCGGCCCATTTCACCGCTGCGGATGTCTCCCGCACTACGTATTCCTCCAGAAGATGTGTGACGCTCTCTTCGGACGGCGGCGGCGCTGCCTGCGATTCGTCACGCCGCGACGGTGGCCAACGACGACTCTGCCGCGATGATCGAGCGCAGCATTCGCATACCGTAGAAAACTCGGCTCTTGACCGTCCCGACCGGAACGTTCAACCGGCTCGCCGCCTGCGCAGTGCTCCAGTCGCACAGATAAGTGGCCTCGATGGCTCGCCGGTGCGCCTCGGGAAGGCGGCTGAGCGCGTCCCTGATCAGCAGCGCGGTCAGCACCCGGTCGCTCGCCTCGGGGCTCTCCGCCTCGCCTGCCTCCTCCAGTGGGACCTCGCCGTAGCGCATCCGCGCCGACCGGTACCCGTCCACCACCAGATTGTGCGCGACCCGCAACAGCCATCCACGCACCGAGCCCTGGCCGGACGTCAGCTGATCCGCATGCCGCCACGCCCGCAGGAACGTCTCCTGCACGACGTCCTCCGCCCACCCCGTGTCGCCGTTGGTCAGGCGTACGGTCCGCGCGAGGACCACGCGGCGATGTTCTACCAGCAGGGCCTCGAGCCGAGCCTCTGCCGGCTCAGGCTGAAACATGCCACCCCTCCTGACGGCTATCGGACCCGCGGCACGGCACCGACGTTCGCGGTCGGGGCCATGCGCGTGAAGTAGTGACCGTCGCCCACCGGCCCGAGCAGTGTCACGGCCAGCCCGAGTCCGATCGCGACGACGAGTGCGGCGCTGCCGACCGAGTCCTTGATCCCCTCCTGGACCACGGCCGCGACCAGGACGAGGGCGGCCTTGGAGGCGATCAGCGGCACCAGATGCACCTCGACGCCTCTGCCCCTGAGCCTGGCCTTCAGCAAGGCCATCAGCACGCTGAAGACGACGACGGTGCGCAGCGCCTCCTCCCACGCCGGCCGACCGCGGTTGATGTACCAGAACACGCCGATGATCAGGCCGCCGAGCAGGTAACGGACGGCTTTCGGTGAGGACGACATGACTTCGCTCCGAGATGTGTGCCGGATGACGTAGCACGACGGCCGGCGTCGCTGGAACCAAAGCACCGGCGCCGCACTCCGCGCGCTTCCACGTATGGAAGCGTATTCAGATAGTGATTGCTATGTCAATCGGATCTGAGATCAATATAATAGTCACTATATAAGTAGGGATCACTACTGTCGGTCATACGGTTGCGCGGCGGCCCGGGTGCCCTGTCGATCCGCGCCGCCGCCCGGCTGGTGGTGAACGCGTTGCGCGCCTGCGGGCTTGAGAACCCGAACCGGCACCGCCTTGCGGACTGGCCCAACTCCTCGCGGCTGCCGTACTGGTCGGCCTCGTGAGCCTGGAGATCGAGGATCTGCTGTACGACCTGAAGAGATGACCGGGCCTGGCGTGTCAGCGGTCTCCACGGGCCTGGCCGGGCCGGCTCGGAGAGCAGCGGTCGCGCGGGAGCCGGCAGACTCGCCGTCCCGCTACGACAGCCATGCGGCGGGTGTGCATGACTGAACCGCGCCTCGCCCTCCCGACTCAGCGGCTCGGTCCCGCCCGTCCCTGGACCACCAGCGCGGATGAAGTAGTGGGGGGGCCATGGGGGCGCCCGACGGGTCTGCCGCGAAGCCGGCCCTCAAGCGCCGCGCCCTGCCGCCTTCTCGGACGGCCGATTCGTCGCCGTGGACCGATTGTGCGAGGACTTGTGGGAGCGACAGCCGCCGGCCGGCGCGCCGTCGCCCTTGCACTCGCACATCAGCCGGCCGCGGTCTGCCCTCGTGCCGTCACGCGGCAACCGTGAGCGGACAGCGCCGCTGGGCCGGAACACCGCACCGACCGACGGACCGAAATGGTCGCGCTCCGCCTGTCGTCAGTCCTTTTTCCCGGGCGCCTCGAACGATGCCCCAAGGCCGACGAAAAGCCAGTGGGCGGCCTCGCCGTACAAGTCGTCAGGGACAAGCTCCGGATCGGTGCGCCGGAGCCGGGCAAGCCCCTGGAACAGGGTGAGCAGGACCGTAGCCACATGGTCGAAAGGTGCGTCGACGGCCCGGCCTCGGCTCTTTGCCCGTTCGGCCAGCACCGCGGCCAGATCGTCCCTGTAGGTACAGAACTGCGCCGCAAGGCTCTCCCGGAACTCCGGGCGACGGATCGCGTACAGCCAGAACTCCGCCTGCAGGGCGGCGAAGTCCATCTCGTTGTCCGCGACCTCGACCAGGTAGCGGGACATCGCCTCCTGCGTCCCCTCGGCGCTGTCGAACTGCCCGGAGACGAGTGCGACCGCCTCCGACAGGCGGCTGGTGCTCCGACTCGACAGCAGCTCGATGAACAACTCGTCCTTGTTCTTGAAATTCGAGTACAGGGCTCCGGTGGAGAACCCGGCGGTCTCGGCGATGTCGTCGACCGAAGCTCCCGCATAGCCCTTACGTGCGAACACTTGCGCGGCGGCCTCCAGCAGCAGTGCCCGGGTGCGCGCCTTGGTCTCCGCGCGGGTCAGACGCCTCGGGCGCGACTGTTCATCACTCATATAACGAAACGTACCAATATAGGATTCATTATGTCAATGATGGGTGAGCGCCCCGAGGCAGGCGCCCACACCACACCAGCGCTCCGGCAACGCCGTACAGGTCCTCGGGAACCAACTCGGCATCGGTACGGCGCACCTGAACGCGCTCGGCCGGCACCGCGGCCAGTGCGTCCCGGTTGGCGCGGAACTGCCCGGCGAGACTCTCGACCAGACGCCGGGACAGTGCTGCTCCGACTGGAAAGAAGTTCGAAGAACAGTTCCCAGCGATGTCATCCACCGATGCCCCGGCGAAACCTTTTTGCGCGAAGGCCTGCGCGGCCGCGTCCAGCAGCAGGGCCCGAGTACGCGCCTTGGCCTCCGCCCTGGTCATCCGTCGCGACCTAGGCTGTGCGAGCCGGGACACGGCGTGTGCGATCACGCAGTGGTCGCGTCCGGGTCGGGCAGCCAGTTGCCGTGAAAACCGAACGGAACCCGGCGCGGGAGGTGGATGGTGGCAACGGGTTCGGCGGTGATGTCGGAGGCATCGAGGATGACCAGGTCACTGCTGTCGCGCTCCGTGTCGTACACGTAGCTCATCAGCCACCCGCGACCACCGGGCCGGTCGTCACCAGGGGCGAACGCCGCCTCGCTGGGACGCTGCCCCGGCTCGAAGCGGTGTTCCTCCACCCTTCCGGTGCTCAGGTCGTAGCGCAGCAACACGCCCGTGTGGGACGCCTCGGGGTCGGCGGAGGTCGTGATCGCGTGGCCGTACCGCGCGTCAAGACCGGCCAGCCGGTCGTCGATGCGGGGAAACTCGCAGTCCCGGTCGTCGATCTGCTCCTCGGAGACGGTGCCGGTGCTGAGGTCGATGACCCACCTCCACAGCGTGCCGGGCTGGTCGAACCCCTGGTTGCCGCGCCACAGTTCGGAGTAGCGCACGACAGTCAGCACGACGGTGTTGCCCACCTCGTGCGCGTTGAGTGTGTGGAAGACGTAGCAGGGGTCGATGGTGAACCAGCGGATCGCGCCGTGCGGCTCGTCCCGGCGCAGTACGCCCAGCCGGGCACCGTAGGTGTCGCTCCAGTGGTACGGCATGCCCCCGCCGCCCAGGGCCGCTTCTCGATCGAAGACGACCGGCAGATCCATGAACACCACGTGGCGTGAGGTCAGTGCGAAGTCGTGCATCATCGTCGGTCCGACCTCGGTGACGGGGCGGCTGATCACCAGGTTCCCCGCCGCGTCGGTGCGGTGGTACGTCAGATAGGGCGCCTCTGCGGCACGGTAGCCGAAGAAGTGCATCTCGCCGGTGGCCGGGCAGACCTTGGGGTGAGCGGTCATCGGCGTGTTCAGCCGGCCCTCGAAGTCGTACGGGCCGACCGTGGAGAGGTCGGGCTCGAGCTCGTAGGGCAGTGCGGACTCCACCAGCGCCAGCGTGTGACCCGCGTGCCGCACAACGTGCGTGTTGGCGGCCCCGACCGTCAGGTCCCGGTGCCCCTGCGGCCGCCTTCCCTCCAGGAACAGCGAGGTGCGCACCCACCGATTGCGGTACGACATCGCCCGGCGATTCTCCAGCCGTACCCCGTGCACCATGCCATCGCCCGAGAACCAGTGACCGGAGGCCGTACTGTGCGGGTTGGGGCCGTTGCGTATGTACCAGCCGGACAGCTCCGGCGGGATTCTTCCCTCCGTCTTCAGCTCGTAAGAGGTGATCTCGTCCGTGACCGGTGCGTAGTTCCCGGCCAGGTAGGGAGGCGGTTTCATGATGTCTCCTCGGTTGCTTGAGGGTGGGTCGTGCCGCAGCGGTCAGCTGGACGACTGCGGGTGCGGCGCCCGGGCGCGCGAGGCCGTGTACTGGCGGGTGAAGAGGATCGGCAGCACGAATCCCGCGACACGGACGATGATCCCGGCAACCGATCCCGCGTTCTCCGCCTGGAGGATCGCCGACAGCACGGCCGACACGGTGAAGGCCGCGGCCCACACGGTGGTGATGACGGTGTTGGCCCGCAGGAAGCCGGGCGCGTGCCAGATCTCCTTCGGCGTCTGGCGACGTGCGATCGACAGTGTGAAGGGCCTGTGGGCGGCGAGGCCGGCCCATGCCATCACCGCAAGCACTCCCGTGCCGGTGGCGCCGGCGTAGTGGTGGAAGGCAGCGTGGAGCGCGACGGACGAGATGACCAGGACCACGGCGAAGTAGCCCGCCGACACCAGCTCGATCACCTGGTCGCCCATCGACTGCCCGATGCGGGTGTGATGGATGAGCACCGCCAGTGTGAGGACCAGTGCGGCCGCCGCGCCGATACGCCAGTTCGGGATGGCGGCGAACACGATCCAGGGAAGGAAACTGCGGATATAGGACATGAGCGGGTTACTCCGATCGTTTGATCCAGGATCGACATGTCAAAACTGCGGAGTCGGGTCTACGGCGAACTCGCCAAGCCGGCCGAAGTCCCGGCGCCGAGCATTCCGCGCCGGAGGATCGGTGACGGTGACCCGCACCGGCGGCGTCACCCGGCCCCCTTGCGCTTGCGCAGAATGTCGACGCGAGGGAAGACCGCGAGCAACAGCAAGCTGTAATAGTCCAGGAGGGGAACCGCGAGGGCGAGCGCGAATGCGACCACCAGGGCGACGATGTTGCGGCAACCCTCGGTGTAGCCGCTCGCGATCAGCGCCCGAGTGCTCTCGTCGTCGACGGTGAGCGTCTCGGGATGTGCCTTGATCAGCGCCAGCATTGCCGCCTGGCACACCAGGCTGACCAAGATGTTCGCGTAGTACAACGCGGCAGTGAAACGGTCGTGGCCGAACGAGCCGACGATTTCAGTCGGAAAGGGCAGCACCACGATGGAGAGCAGCCAGATCATGTTCCAGACCACCAGCCGGCCGTTGAGCGCACCCACCATGGAGAACGTTCGGTGATGAGCCATCCAGAAGCGGGCCACCACCAGGAAGCTCAGCAAGAAGCTCCAGATCTGACTCCAGTGATCCGTGATCACCTCAGACCCGGTCTCGTGAGCAGACACGGCCTCCGGCACGAGGTCCACCAACGGAAGGATCAGCAGGGTTATGGAAATGGCCGTCACCGCGTCGGTGAACAGCAGCAGTCGCTCCGCCGACCAGACGGACTGCCTGCCGACCGGCAACGGTGCCGGCAGTCCAGTGGGCCCCAGTGGGCCAGGCGGCAACTGACCGGGATCGTCGCCGAAACCACTCACACTCACTGATACACCCCTCGGGAGAAATTCTGGAAATCTGGTGTTCAAGTGCGCACGGAGTGGTGCCCGTGTTCTGGAACACGATCTGGAAACCGATCGGACCGAGCGTCCGGTCCTGACCTCAGAAACCGAGGTGAGAATCCCCCATGTACCAAGCTGACTTGATCCTCACCATCTCCAGGGTGAGCTTGCTCCGCCCCGATGTGGTGTTCTTGGAGTGAGAGGAGACGATGTCGCTGAGTTTGGAACCGTCCACAACGACGTGATCTCCGGTCACCTCTGCGGTCGTTCCATGCTTCTCCACTCCGCTCAAGGCAACCGTCGTGGGTTGAGTGGGGTGGGGCGGCATGAACGCCGTGTGCAGACCCTTCACCAGCGCGGCCTGCTCCTGGTGGTGGGGGTTTTTCGACCCACACTGCGCCATGGTGGCGGGGGCTGCCGGTCTGCCTTCGCTCGCCGGCTGGGCATTCGCCAGGCAGTACTTCGTGACGTCGTTCGCCATGATTGCCTTGATCCATGCGGTGACGGCGGTATCAGGGGTCTTCCTCCCATGGCGGGGGCGCCGGGTCGGAGCGGCGTTCGGTGCTGCCGGGGAGCCGCTCGATGCCGCGGGCGACGAGGCCGTGCCGGCGGTTGCTGAGGCATCGTCTTTCGAGTCGCTGCCCGAGCACCCCGCGACACATGCCACCGCGACGGCGACGAGGCTCCCTGTCATCACGGCCAACCGGTTCTTACTGGGCGTCATCCTCTGGTCTCCATGTGATCAATTTCGGGACGGTCATGTACTGGCCCGGCCTGGGCGCTTACAGCGTCCGTCCGGGCCGCCGCGCGGTACGGCGAAATGCCCGGCGAACGCGCGGCGGCACGCCGGGGACGGCACCCGCCACTGGATGGGACACGGTTGCGCACCCCGGTTGGGTTCAGCGCCGCGCCTCCACGGCCCTGTCGCATGGGATGGGGTCGGTTCGCTCCTGGACACGAGTGAACCGGGGAGGCCACGCCTACGTGTCTCTTGAGCGAGAGGTCGCGGATGGTGCCGTCGTCATCGTGGCGGCCTGGTGCGACTCCGGCCGTGGACGGGAGCGCCGCGGGTTCCGCCGGGGCAGACGCTCAGACGGTCGGATCAGACGGTCATGGTCACGGAAGGGGAGGCCGGTCACATGAGGACCGGCTGCACTGGATGCGCGTCCTGTAAGCGCACGCCGGCCTTGATCCGGACATCGGCGAGCCCTGGTGCCGCGCTACCTCGCCGAAACCCTGACATCCGTGGGCCCGCCGGCCGTCGCCGCGGGAGCGGCGACTCAGGAGCAGGTCGAGGGGTTCCTCGGCACGCTCCGTTCGCAGGCGCGGGCCAGGGAAGCCATGCTCCACGCCCAGGAATTGACGTGCGCCTGGGCACGCGTACCCATCGCCGGCGAGGTACCCGCCTTGTGACATGGCACGCCCGCGACAGCTGCTCTCACGAGCGTTCTGCAGCCCTGGGTTCGCCAACACGGACCCGCGGGCGCTGTCCTCGTGTTCTGCGCGCGCGTGGAACCCGGCCGATTCGATGGTCCGGCGCGGACCGGAACACGGCGGGCTTCCCACGCGGCTGCCGGAAACGACGTCTACTGGAGAACGGTGTGTCCACCCCAGGCGGACTCCACCGGCACCCATCCTGACACCGACGACACCACGGCCGCTCGGCGTGCCCGGAGGCGGCGAACCCACCGTCCCCGGGCACATGCGGGACCGTTCCGCCACACGAACCACGGCCGCATCCAGGGCACGACCGCGCGGACCGGCCTGGCGCCGAGGGCCTTCACGGCGAGATGCCGCCCGCGAGCCGCTTCAACAGCGGGGCCGCGGCGACGAGCGAGGCGACTTCGCCCTCCGTGAACTGTTCGCCGAGCACCGCGGCCACGACATCGGCCCTCGTGTTGCGGTGCTCCTCGAGCAGAAGCCGTCCGCTCCGTGTGAAGGAGAAGACGACACGCCGCCCGTCGTCCGGGTCACGACTCCTGCCGATCAAGCCGCGCCTCTCCAGCGCACCGAGAGTCACCCCCGGAAGGGCGCGCCGGGCTGCGCGAGGCACCGGCCCGAAGGGTTTTGCCGACCTGGCAAGTGGAGTCGGTGTTCGGTCAAGGCATCAGCATGATGGGAGCAGGGCGGGCCTGCTGAACGAGATCAGTGACCTTCGCCGGCCCAGACACATCCCCGCGGCCTGGAGGTTCACATGTCGCAAGAGGTCAGGGAAGTCACGCACCGCGCGGTGTCTGTGCCAGGCGGCCGGATTCACATCGCGGAGCAGGGGAGGGGGCCGCTGGTCCTGCTCGTCCACGGCTTCCCCGAGTCCTGGTACTCCTGGCGTCTCCAGCTCCCGGTGCTCGCGGAAGCGGGATACCACGCGGTCGCCCTCGACGTTCGCGGCTACGGCCGCTCGTCCAAGCCGGCCGCGACGGAGGATTACCGGATGCTCGCCCTCGTGGAGGACAACGTCGCCCTGATGCACGCCCTGGGCGAGGAGCGCGCGGTCATCATTGGCCACGACTGGGGCTCGAACATCGCGGCAATCACCACTCTGCTCCACCCCGAGGTCTTCCGCGCGGTGGGACTGCTGAGCGTCCCCTACGCTCCGCCCGGCGGCCCTCGCCCCACCGACATCTTCGCCCGCATGGGCGGGGAGGAAGAGTTCTACGTCTCCTACTTCCAGGAGCCCGGCCGCGCGGAGGCCGAGATGGAGCCCGGCGTCCGGGACTGGCTCGCGGGCTACTACGCGGCCCTGTCCGCCGACACCATGCCTGACGCCACCGAACCCGATCCGCACTTCGTCAGCCACGGCGGCACGCTTCGCGAGAGGTTCCCGAGCGGCAGGTTGCCCTCCTGGCTCACCGAGCACGACCTCGACACGTTCGCCGAGGAGTTCGAGCGCACCGGCATGACCGGAGCACTCAACCGCTATCGGAACATGGACCGCGACTGGGAGGACCTCGCCGATCACAACGGCTCTCCGATCAGGCAGCCGTCCCTCTTCGTCGGCGGCACCCTGGACGCCTCCACTACGTGGATGTCCGAGGCAATCGAGGCATACCCTGCGACGCTCCCCGGGCTGGTCTCCTCACATCTCCTGGAGGGCTGCGGCCACTGGATCCAGCAGGAACGGCCCGCGGAGGTCAACCGACTTCTGATCGCCTGGCTCGCGGGTCTGACCGCCCAGTAGGCGTGGGACGTCGGGCGGGCACAGTTCGGCACCGGCCTTGGAGCCCCGCGCGGTCCGCACGGCTGCCGTACGGCGTACTGAACCTTGCCCGGAGCAGATACGTGACATTGACGTCAGGAGAAGTCGACACTCACCTGCTTGCCAGGAGCAATGCCCATGGTCCGGCACCGAGGTCATGTCCTCATCGCCGCCGTCACGGCACTCGCCTGCGGCATCGCCATCGCGGTTGTCGTGACCCGCGGACACACCGTAGGTCGTGCGGCGAGCACCACGGCAGGCAGGAGTACGTCAAGTGCCTCGACTGCCACCGGCCGCTGGATCGGCGCCTGGACGACCGCCCCCGCCTCCGGCGAGCTCGGCACGGCCGGCGGACGTCCCCGGACTTCCATCCGCAACGTCGCACACATCGGCATCGGTGGCTCTCAGGCCCGCATCCACCTCTCCAACGAATTCGGCCACAAGCCCCTGGAGATCGGCCACGCAACCATCGCCCTGGCAGCCGGCAGTGGCACTGCCGGTGGCCCCACCGCTGCCAACAGCACCATGCGGAAGCTGGTGTTCGCCGGCAAGGCCTCCGTCGTCATCCCGTCCGGCGGCTCGGTCGTCAGTGATCCGGTGAGGCTGAACGTCCCGGACTCGAGCGACGTCCTGGTGACCACGTTCTCCCCCCAGGCATCCGGGCTGGTCACGTTCCATCCCAAGGCCCGGCAGACGTCATACATGGCCGAGGGAGACCACACTGCCGATTCGCAGGGCTCGGCGTTCACCGCGAAAACCGCGGTCTGGCAGTACTTGACCGGGGTGGACCTGCGGACCAACGACGCCACCGGCTCGGTGATAGCGCTCGGCGACTCCATCACCGCCGGCATCACCTCGACCCCCAACGCCGACCACCGCTGGACCGATGACCTCCAGAACCGGCTGCGCAACACCAAGGGCGCGCCCCGGTTGACCGTGCTCAACGAGGGCATCGGCGGCAACCGCATTCTCACCGACGCCAAGGGGAAGTTCGCCGATCAAGGCCTGAGTGCGCTGCACCGACTCGACCAGGCGATGGACCAGTCCGGAGCCACCGCCCTCCTGGTCGATCTGGGCATCAACGACATCCTCGACCGCTCCCACGAGGACGCCGCCCACGTCATAGCAGGCCTGCGGCAAATCACCTCCCGAGCGCATGCCAGGGGACTGCGGGTCGTCGGCTCCACTCTGGGCCCGTGCGGAGGCCACAAGAGCTGCCGGTCGGCCCAGCAGCAGGTTCGCGAGCAGATCAATCAGCAACTCCGCACACAGCACGTCTTCGACACACTGGTCGACTTCGATCAGGCGCTGCGTGATCCCGCCAACCCGGGTTATTACCGCCCGCTCTTCGACTCCGGCGACCACCTCCACCCGAGCGACGCCGGGTACCAGGCGATGGCCGACGCGTTCGACCTCTCCACTTTGTGAGCCACGCTGCGGCGAACGCTCGGCGTCGGCGGATCTCGCGCTCCGGCATCGTTGGCTCCGGCCGCGACTCGTACAGCGCGACCGCGTCCGCATCGAAGTGCGGCGGCTGGTTCTTCAGATCCCATGGCCGGCGACGAACGGCCGACTCCGCTCGGGCATTACTGAAAGAGGCCCATGGTCAGGGCGCGGTGCGCCGGGGACGCGCCAGCCTCGGCGGGACGGCGAGCAGCACCAGGCTGTAGTACTGCAGTGCGGGCACGGCGATCGCGATGGCGAACGCGACGACCAGGGCGAGGACGGTGAGATAGCTCTCGGTGTACTGCTCCCCCGCTCTGCGGCGGGCCTCCTCGCTGCCGTCCTCAAGGAGTGCCGGGGTGGTCTTGAGGATCCTCAGCATCGCGAACCGGCAGACCATGCCGACCAGGAGCATCGCGTAGTAGAACGCCACCACGAACCGGTCTCGGGCGCCGAAGATGCCGATCATCTCCGTCGGCAGGGGAAGCACGATGACGGAGAGCAGCCACCCCATGTTCCACATCGTCAGCGGGCGCGTGAGCCTCGTGACCGAGGAGAAGGCCCTGTGGTGCTCCCGCCAGATGTTCGCGATGACCGCGAAGCTGAGCAGGAAGCTCCAGAACTGGTCGAGGTGACCGGTGATCACCTCACTCGCGTGCTCGTGCGCCGACGCCGCTTCCGGGACGAGGTCCACCAGCGGCAGGATCAGCAGGGTGATGGAGATCGCGGTCACCGCGTCGGTGAACAGCACCAGGCGCTCCGCCGAGACGCCCCCCTCGATCCTGTCCGACGCGGGAGCCGGCGACTCTGCCGGGCCGGCCCCTCCCGTCCCGGTCTCGCCGACGGCGTCGCCCGCACTCATGCCCTCGCACCTCTCCCTTGCCGTTGACCAGCGCTGATGGATAAGCCCCACCAACGTACTAAACCAGCGGCCGCCGTTGGGACCACCGCCGTCGACGGCCTCGGTGGTCGTCGACGGGCTCAGATCGCCACAGGGCTTCGCGAAGACGGAACGTTCACTCCGGCAGGACCTTGTCGAACACCTCGTTGAGGGCCTCGGTGGAGCTCGGGTGCGTGTAGATCGAGTCGCGCAGCTGGGTCGCCGTGATGCCGTGGCGCATCGCGAGCGCGACGGTGTTGATGATCTCCTGGGCGTCGATGGTCAGCAGCGCGGCGCCCAGGACGAGGTCGGTGTCGGCGTCGACGATGAACTTGATGACGCCGCGTGTCTCCTCGACGGTGTAAGGCCGGGGCATCGCGACGATGTCGGCGACCTTCTCGCGGGACACCTTGATCCTGCGCCCCTCCGCGCGTGCCTGTGTCTCCTTGAGGCCGACGGTCGCCAGCGGCGGCGTGATGAACAGCGTGTGCGGCACGGCGACCCGGTCGGTCACCCTGCGCTTGAGCCTGCCCTCGCCGAGCAGCTGGTCGAGCACGACGCGGGCGTCGTCGAGTGAGACGTAGGTGAACTGCTCGCCGCCGTTGGCGTCGCCGAGGGCGAAGATGTGCGGGCGGCTGGTGCGCAGGCGCTCGTCGACCTCGATCGCGCCGCGCGCGGTGGTGCGGACTCCGGCTGCCTGGAGGTTCAGGTGGTCGGTCACGGGCCTCCGCCCGGTGGCGGGCAGCAGCGCGTGCCCGTCGACCGTCAGCGTCCGCCCGTCCTTCTCGTACGAGACCGTCGCGGTGTCGTCGTTGTCGCTGACGCCCGTGACGCGGACGCCGGTGACGATCCGGATGCCGTCGCCCGCGAGGATCTCGGCGGCGGTGAGCGCGATGTCCTCGTCCTCGCGGGGCAGCAGCCGGTCGGCCGCTTCCAGTACGGTCACCTCGGCGCCGAAGTGCCGGTAGATGGCGGCGAATTCGAGCCCCTGGTAGCCCCCGCCGACGATGACGAGGCTCGCCGGCAGCCGGTCGTTCTCGATCAGGTCGGTGCTGCTGACCAGGTGCTTGCTCCCGGCCAGTCCCGGGATGGCGGGGACGACCGCCTCGGAGCCCGTGTTGATCAGGATCGTCGGCGCCGTGACGGTGATGCGGTCGTCGCCCGCTCCCACGGCGACGGTGTGCTCGTCGACGAAGGCCGCCTCGCCCGTGATGACCGTCGCGGTGTCCATGCCATCGACCGCCTCGAAGTTGCCGGCACGGAAAGCGCTGGTCAGCGCGCGTACCCCGGCGACGGACTTCGCGAAGTACTCCTGCGCCTGGTCCTCGATGCGCTTCGCGTTCGAGTAGTGGACCAGCATCTTCGACGGAACGCAGCCCACGTTCGGGCAGGTGCCGCCGTACATGTGGGCGGACCGTTCGACAAGGACCACGCGCCTGCCCGCTCCGGCGAGCGCGCGTGCGGCGGTCTTGCCGCCCTTGCCGAAGCCGATGACGAGCACATCGGCCGAGAGAGCTGCGGTCGTGGGTTCCATGAGTTTGAGCTTCCCTCGGATCGATTGGTACGAATAGCGCCTTGCGTATCACTTTCCCGCCCGGAAGTATCAGAGGGACACGCTCAGATGGACACGCTCAGTCACCTCCTCCGCCTGGCGCGCGTCGAGGCGAGCCTCGACATGCGCTGCCTCGTCGGCCCCGCGACCCGCATGGACTCCCCCGCACGCGCGGGGCGCGAGGCGCCGTTCCACGTGCTGCTCGAAGGCTCGTGCCGGCTGCACATCGGACAGCGGGTGCTCGACATGGGCCCGGGCGACGTCGTTATCGTCCCCAGCGGGGCGCCGCACCGCATCGTCACACCGGGCGACGGCACACCGCAGGGGACGACGGTGACGAGCGGCGCGGCGTTCCTGACGGCACGCAGCGGGCACGGGGGCCCGGAGGTCAGCGATCTCTTCTGCGGCCGCTACGGGTTCGGCGCGGGCAGCGGCTCGCTGCTGTTCCACAGCCTCCCCGACCCGATCCACGTCTCGTTCGGCCGGTCGGACGACAGCGCCGACGTCCTTGGGACGCTGAGCACGCTGATGCGCTCGGAGGCACGCCGCGAAGGCGACGGGACGGCCGCGATCCTGGCGGGTCTGTGCACGGCGCTCCTCGCGATGGTCCTGCGGACCGCGCGTGGCGCGAACACCACGGCCACGCTGTGGACGGCGGCGGGCGACACGACGATCGCCTCCCTGATGGAGCGGATATTCGAGGCGCCGGGGGACGACTGGTCGATCGAGCGGATGCGCCGCACGACCGCGATGTCCCGTGCCACCTTCCTGCGCCGCTTCGGGCAGAGCACCGGCATGACCGTCGGCGCCTTCGTCACCCAGGCACGGCTGATGACCGCCGCCGACCTCCTCACGACGGACGACGCGACGGTCGCCTCCGTCGCGTCGCGCGTCGGCTACCGCTCCGAGTCGGCCTTCAGCAGGGCGTTCCGGGCCGCCACGGGCGTGACACCGGGCCGCTTCCGCCGCGAATCCCCGACGGGGGCCCGGCAGGTGGCGGACCACGGGTCATCGGGCCGCTGACCATCGGCGGGGGGTGGGGCGGCAGTTGGGCGGCCCGGCGCCGCACACCAGGTCCGCCACCATGGATACTGGGCGGCGACGTCGCTCACGGGCGAACGGGGCGGGCGATCGAAGGCCGGTCCGGGACGGAGGAGGTGCGCGTGGTGGCTCGGCAGCGCG
Organism: Streptomyces sp. NRRL F-5126; assembly: GCF_000721265.1. Lineage (GTDB taxonomy): Bacteria > Actinomycetota > Actinomycetes > Streptomycetales > Streptomycetaceae > Streptomyces. Next base: position 136,125 of record NZ_JOFZ01000011.1, read on the forward strand.
CCACGTCCGGCGGCCGGCCGGCCGAAGGCCCGGGCACCGTGGCCAGAGCCGTCTCCGCCTCGCTGTCCGCGCTCGGGCACCTCGCGGGCGGCTTCGGCACGGCGCTGCTCGCGCTGGCGACCCTGGCCGTCCTCGGAGTCAGCGCCGTCGCCTGCCTGGTGGGCGTGGGGCTGCTGGTGGCGCCCCTCGCGCTGCGCATGCTGCACGCGCTGGCGCGGCGGGAGCGCAGGCGGCTGGGCCGCTGGGGCCCCGAGGTCGTCGCGCCGCGGCCCGCGCCGCACGGGCTGCGCGGAGCCGTACGCGACCCCGGGACGCGGCGCGAGGCGGGGTGGCTCGTCGTGCACGCCACCTGCGGGTCGCTGCTCGGCCTCGCCGGGGTGCTGCTGCCGTTCGCCGCCGCACGCGACCTGACGTTCCCGCTGTGGTGGCAGTTGGCCCCGCACGGGTCGACCAGCACGTCCATCGGCATCGGCACCGCGAACTCCTGGCTGGACGCCCTCGCGGCAGGGCTGCTCGGCGTGGGCTGGGTCGCCATCATCCTCGGGCTCGCGTCGGGGATGGCGGCGCTCCAGGCACGGCCGGGGCGCCGGCTGCTGGCCGCGGGTGCGGAGACGGACCTGTCCCTGCGCGTCGCCGAGCTCACCGCCACCAGGGCGGCCGCCCTGGACGCGCACGCCACCGAACTGCGCCGCATCGAGCGTTCGCTGCACGACGGCTCCCAGAACCGGCTCGTGTCCGTCACCGTCCTCATCGGCGCCGCGCGCCGCCAGGTGGCCCGCGACCCCGCGGCCGCGGACGAGCTGCTCGAACGCGCCCAGGCGGCCGCCGAGCAGGCGCTGGCCGAACTGCGCACCGTCGCGCGTGGCATCCTGCCGCCGGTGCTCGCCGACCGCGGGCTCGGCGGCGCGCTCTCGGGCCTTGCCGCGGACTGCGCGGTGCCGTGCACCACGGACGTCGACGTGCCGCAGCGCTGCGCCGCGTCCGTCGAGGCGACCGCGTACTTCGTCGTGGCGGAGGCGCTGACGAACATCGCCAAGCACAGTGGCGCCCGGCACTGCGCCGTCACGGCGGTCGGCCGCGGCGGCCGGCTGCGGCTGCGTGTCGAGGACGACGGCAGGGGCGGCGCGCTGGAGGACGGCGGCTCGGGACTCACCGGTATCCGCCGCCGGGTCGCGGCACTTGACGGTACGCTCGACGTGGCCAGCCCGCCGGGCGGCCCCACAATCCTTGAGGTGGACCTCCCATGCGGATCGTGATCGCCGAGGACGACCCGCTGCTGCGCGAGGGCCTCGCCCTGCTGCTGCGCGCCGAGTCACTCGACGTGGTGGCCACCACGGACAACCCGCAGGACGCGCTGGCCGCCATCGCGGAACACGAGCCGGACGTCGCGATCCTCGACGTCCGCATGCCGCCCACGCACACCGACGAGGGCGTGCGCGCCGCCGTCGAGGCGCGCCGCCGGCAGCCCGGGCTCGGCGTCCTCGTCCTGTCCGCGTACGTGGAGCAGACCTTCGCCACCGAACTGCTGACCGGGGGCGTCGGGGGCCTCGGCTACCTGCTCAAGGAGCGGGTGGGGCGCGTCGAGGAGTTCCTGCGGGCGCTGTGGCGCGTGCGGGAGGGCGGCACCGCCATCGACCCCGAGGTGGTCGCCCAGTTCTTCACGCGCTCGCACCACGACACCCGTCTTGAACGCCTCAGCCCGCGCGAGCGCGAGGTGCTCGCGCTGATGGCCGAAGGGCTCGGCAACAGCACCATCGCCGAGCGCCTCGTCGTGACCGACGGTGCGGTGCACAAGCACATCCGCAGCATCTTCGCCAAGCTCGACCTGTCTCCCACCGACCGTGTCGACCGGCGCGTGGCCGCGGTCCTGCACTACCTGGAGAACGCGAACCGGCGGGTGTGAGCCACGGGTGTGGCCTCCGGGCCGGTACAGCCTGCTGTACCGGTGTTCGGGGAGTGTGCGGCAATGCCCCGGACGGTCTCCGGCTGGTGTGCTGGACGCGTCGCGTCAGCCACTGCCGAAGGGACGCATCCAGTGGGCAGCCGAATCCCCGCCAACGCACCGTCACAACCGCTCCGCACACGGCCGCCGGGCAGCACAGGACCGGCGGGCACCGCCGCGGTCACCCGCCCCCGCGCAGGGCTGCGAGGGCGCATCGCCCGCGCCCCGCTGACCTCGTTCTTCGTCATGGCGTTCGCCCTGAGCTGGCTCGCGTGGACGCCGTACGTGCTGTCCGAGAACGGCCTGGGCATCGCGCACTTCGCCTTCCCGTCCGCGCTGGGCACCACGCAGTTGCTCGGTGTGCTGCCCGGGGCCTACCTCGGCCCGATCCTGTCGGCGTTCGCGGTCACCGCCGTCACCGACGGGCGCCGCGGGCTCCGGGTCTGGACGGGCCGGCTGGCGAAGTGGCGGGTCGGCTGGCGCTGGTACGCCGGAGTGATCGTCGCGGCGCCCGCGGCCCTCACCGTCGCCTCCGTCGCGCTGGGCGGCGCGGGCCCTGTACTGCCGAGCGCCGCGGTGCTGGCGGCGTACGTGCCGGGCCTGCTGCTGCAGATGGTCACCACCGGCCTTGCCGAGGAGCCCGGTTGGCGCGACTTCGCGATGCCCCGCCTGCAGCGCCGCCACGGACCGCTGACCGCAACGCTGATCGTCGGCCCGCTGTGGGGGATCTGGCACCTCCCGCTGTTCCTCACCGAGTGGGGCGGTTGGCCGGACGTCACCTGGCGGCAGCCGGTGGTGTTCGTGGTCACCACCGTCGCGTTCAGTTTCGTGATGACGTGGGTGTTCAACCGCAGCGGCGAGAGCCTGCCGATCGCCATGCTGCTGCACACCGGGGTGAACAACTACCTCTCCATCGCCTGGTCGGGGATGTTCCCGCAGCTGGCTCCGACGGCCACGACGCACGCCCTGCTCGTCGCCTCTGTCGCGGCCGCCCTGATCCTGCTGGCCGTCACGCGCGGCCGCCTTGGGTACGGGCCGTCGCCCGCGGCCGCCGCGCCCCCGCGATAACCCGTTGTGCGCCGCGCGCGCGGGTACGTACGGTCCTCACCATGTCTCTCGACGTACAGCTGCGCCAGGCCCTGCCCGAGGCGATGCGCGCCCGCGACAAGGTGGCGGTGCGTGCCATCAGGTCGGCGCTCGCCGCCCTGGACAACGCCGGGGCCGTCCCGCTGGACGGGGCGCCGCGAGCGGGGGCGATCGAGGGGGCGCCGATCGGCGCGGGCGCGGCCGAGGCGCCGCGGCGCGAGCTCGGCGATGACGACATGGTCGAGATCCTCAGGGCCGAGGCCGCCGAACGGCTCAGCGCGGCTGACGAGTTGGCGGCGCCCGAGCACGCGGCCCGGGTGGCGGAGCTGCGCGGGGAGGCGGTCGTGCTGCTCGGCTTCCTCGAAGGTTCAGGACCCGCGGGCGCCGCCTGAGATCCACCACGCGTCCGTGGCAGCATGGCGCCCATCGACCGACGGTCTGGAGGCTCGGCGCGTGGATGTGGCGGCAGTGGCACGACAGACGGCGGAGGCGATCGAGCGGCTGGATCCCGGGATCGAGGCGTTCGTCGCCGAACCGGACCGGCGCGGACGCCTGGCGCGTGAGGCCGGGGAGCTCGATGCGCGCTCCGGTGACCGCTCCCCCGGCTCGCCGGTGCGGCCTTCGCTGCACGGTGTGCCGGTGGGCGTGAAGGACATCGTGCGGGTCGATGGACTCGACACGCGGGCGGGGTCGGCGCTGCCGCCCGAGGCGCTCGCGGGCAGGCAGGCCGCGCTCGTCGACAGGCTGAGAAGCTGTTGTCTTACCCAGTGTGGGATCAGGTCGAGGGGGCTGGTGCTGTCAGATCCAAGGCGGAGGAGGGAGTCGACGCGGAGCGTCGGCGACTGACGACAACGCCGGAGATGGCTGTGCCAGGCGGTCGGCCGCCGCGGTGGCGGCCGGCATGGTTCCGCTCGCCGTGGGCACGCAGACCGTGGGCTCGGTGATCCGGCCCGCGGCGTACTGCGGAGTGGCCGGTTTCAAGCCGACGTTCGGGAGGATCCCGGTCGACGGTGTGATCGCGAACGCTCCCAGCTTCGACACGGTCGGCGTCTTCGCACCGGACGTGGCGGGCGTGGAGCGGGCGGCGGCCGTCCTGTGCGACGGCTGGCAGGACGGGCCGCCACCGGCGCGCGTGCCCGTGCTGGGGATCCCCCGGGGCCCCTACCTGGAGCGTGCGGACGCGGACGCGCTGGCCGCGTTCGGCCAACACGTCCAGCGGCTGCGGGAGTCGGGCTACGTGGTGCTCGACGTGCCGGTGATGGCGGACTTCGAGCGCGTGGTGGCACAGCTGTTCACGATGAACCGCTACGAAGTGGCGCGTACACACGCCGAGTGGTACGCCCGCTACGGCCGGTTGTACCGGCCGGAGACCGCGAAGGCCATCGAGGAGGGCCGCGCCGTGACCCGCGACGCGTACGAGCGTGCCCGCGGCGAACGGGCGGAGTTCCGCGCGCGACTGGCGCTCGCCATGGACGCCGCCGGCGTCGACGTGTGGATCGCTCCGTCGGCCACGGGACCCGCGCCGCGCTCCCTCGCCACCACGGGGAGTTCCGTGATGTGCCTGCCCTGGAGCCACGCGGGCCTGCCGTCGCTGACCGTGCCCGCTGGAGCCGCGCCGTGCGGCCTCCCGCTCGGGCTTCAGTGCGTGGCACGGCAGGGTGCGGACGAGCAACTGCTCCACTGGGCAGGCGCCTTGGCGACGGTGTCCGCGACGGGCGCCACGGGCGCGCAGGCCCGCTCCTGACGCCGGCGGCCCGCCCGCGTCAGGAGGACTCGCGTACCACCAGCTCCGTCGCCAGCGCCACGTGGCGGTGCGGCAGGCCAGGGTCGGCGATCTCGTCGAGCAGCATCCGGGTCATCGTGCGGCCCATCTCCTCGATGGGCTGGCGCACGCTCGTCATCGGCGGGTCCGTGTGGCGGGCCACGATCGAGTCGTCGAAGCCGACGACCGCGACGTCCTCCGGCACCCGCCGGCCCGCCTCGCGCAGCACCTGCATCGCCCCGGCCGCCATCACGTCGGACGCCGCGAACACCGCGTCCACGTCCGGCCTGCGCTCCAGCAGCGCCCGCATGGCGCGGATGCCGCCCTCCTCCGTGAAGTCCGCCTGCGCGACGAGCGAGGTGTCGGGCGGCTCGGCGCCCAGCGCCTTCCTGTGGCCGTCGAGGCGGGCACGCGCGGCCTCCATGTCCAGGGGCCCCGTGATCGTGGCGATCGCCCGCCGGCCGCGGCCGAGCAGGTGCTCGACTGCGGCACGCGCACCCGACTCGTTGTCCGCGTGGACGTAGCTCAGCGGCTCGCGGTCGGAGCGCCTGCCGCCGAGCACCGCCGGCATGTCGATCGTCTCCAGCAGGTTCGGCAGCGGGTCGTCACGGTGCACGGAGACGAGCAGCACGCCGTCCACCCGCTGCGCCGAGAGGTAGGTGGCCAGGCGTTCGCGCTCCTTCGCGGTCCGCACGAGGATCAGCAGGAGCTGCATGTCCGTGTCGGCGAGGCCGGCCGTCACGCCCCGGATGGTGTCCGAGAAGTACGGTTCCGCGACGAGGCGCGTCTCGGCCTCGGGTATCACCAGCGCCACCGAGTCCGTTCGACTTGTGACGAGAGTGCGCGCCGCCCTGTTCGGCACGTACCCCAGCTCGGCGATCGCCTTCTGCACCGCCGCGCGCGCCTTGGCGCTCACCCCCTGCGAACCGTTGACCACGCGGGACACGGTGCCTCTGCCGACCCCGGCGCGCGCCGCGACGGCCTCCAGGGTCGGGCGTGTTGAACCCCTGGACGCCGGGCTCTTCGCGACTCGACTCATCGTTCACCTTCCAGCTCGGCGCCGGGCTCTGCGTGAGCCTCGCGCGGACGGGGCCGCCCCATTGTGGCCGATGCCTCCCGGACATGGTCCACCACGTACGTGCGGGTACCACCCCGCTCGTAAGGACACGCTCCGGCAACGGAAGCGACTTCAAGTATTGACACTGCGCCCCTTTTGGCGTGAGTCTTCGAGCAGCACCGGATTGGGAGCGCTCCCAGTCACCGTACGCCGGTTCGCCACGCGCCGGCCCGCCGCCGGCCCCGTGCCGGCCTCCGCCGGGGTCACCCCGGACAAGTCCTCCTCCCCGGAACAAGGAGTAGTGGAATGCGCATCACCCGCACCGTCAGCAGCCGCCGAGGCAGAAGGAGCGCCGTGGTCGTCGCGACCTCGGTCCTCACCGCCTCCGCGCTGCTGCTGACGGGTTGCAGCAGCGACAACGGCAGCGGGGACTCGAGCTCCGACTCGGCGAACGGGCAGATCACGCTCACCGTCGCGGACTACGGGCAGTTCGGCTACAAGGAGGCCGGCCTGTTCGCCAAGTACCACAAGCTCCACCCGAACATCACGGTGAAGGAGAACGTCACCGCGAACGAGGCCGACTACTACCCGAAGCTGCTTCAGGAGCTGAACTCGGGCAGCGGTCTCGGCGACGTCACGGGCATCGAGGTCGGGCGCATCAAGGAGGTCGTCAGCACGAAGGCGGACTCCTTCGTCGACCTCAGCAAGACCATCAACCCGTCCGACTGGGTGTCGTGGAAGGAGGCACAGGCCACGACGGACGGCGGACAGGTCATCGGCGCGGGCACGGACATCGGCCCGATGTCGCTGTGCTACAACCGCGAGCTGTTCCAGAAGGCCGGCCTGCCCACGGACCGCGACCAGGTCGCGAAGCTCGTCGCCGGCGGCTGGGACGACTACCTCAAGCTGGGCGAGAAGTACAAGAAGAACGCGCCCAGCGGCACGTACTTCATGGACTCGGCGAGCGCCATGTACAACGCCGTCGTCAGCTCAAGCACGAAGCAGTACTACGACAAGGACGGCAAGCCGGTCTACAAGAGCAGCCCCAGCGTGAAGAAGGGCTGGAACCTGGCGGCGAAGGCCGCGAAGGAGAAGCTCACGCAGGGGCTGCCGCAGTTCGACCCCGCGTGGCAGACGGCCCTGCGCAAGGGCACCATGGCGACGGTGGTGTGCCCGGCGTGGATGGCCGCGCAGATCGCCACGTACGCGGGCCCGAGCTACAAGGGCAAGTGGGACATCGCCAAGGCGCCCGGCACCACGGCCGCGAACTGGGGAGGCTCGTTCCTCGCGGTGCCGAAGGCCGGCAAGCACACGAAGGAGGCCGCGGCGCTCGTCAAGTGGCTGACCTCGCCGGCGCAGCAGGCCGCGGTGTTCAAGGCGGCCGGCCTCTTCCCGTCCAACAAGGGCGCCTACAGCCTGCCTGACGTGCAGAACGGGAAGCTCCCGTACTTCAACAACGCCCCGATCGGCAAGATCTACGCGCAGGAGGCGGCGTCCATCCCGGTGGCCGTGATCGGCGCGAAGGACGCCGACATCAAGGACGCGATCTCCAAGCAGATCAACAACATGGAGCAGCGCGGCACCAAGCCGGCCGACGCCTGGTCGGCGGCGACGGACAAGATCGACAAGATCATCGGCTGACGACCGGGGGCCGGGTCCCGCGGCTGCCCGGGGCTGCCTCCCCGACCGGCCGCCGGGGCCCGGCCCGGCCCCGGCGGCCCTGGCCCTCTCCCGGCTCCGCGACGGCGCCGGGACGCGGTCGCCGCGGCGGCCGCCACCAGGCCGCTCCCCCGGCCCCGGCGGCCGCCTCGGCGCGACCGGCCCACCCACACCCCCGAAGGACAAGGACTCCGACCGTGGCCACCTCGACACCCACCCGGGACGCGCAGATCCCGCCGCCCCGCCGGCCCGCTCCCCCGCGCGCGGCAGCAGGCCGCGGGACATGGCGCAGCCGGCTGTGGCGGTTCGACGACAAGGCATCGCCGTACGCGTACATCGCGCCGTTCTTCCTCGTCTTCGGCGCCTTCGGCCTCTTCCCCCTCGTCTACACCGGCTGGATCGCCCTGCACCACGTCGAGATGACGGGGCTCGACCAGATGACCTGGGTGGGCTGGGGCAACTTCGACACCATCCTGCACGACTCCGAGTTCTGGACCTCGGTCGCCAACACCTTCATCATCGGGGTCATCTCGACCGTCCCCCAGCTCCTGATGGCGCTGGGGCTCGCCCACCTCCTCAACTACAAGCTGCGGGCGAGCACGTTCTTCCGGACGCTCATCCTCACCCCGTACGCCACGTCGGTGGCGTCGGCCGCGCTCGTCTTCGCGCTCGTCTTCCGCGCCGACGGCGGCATCCTCAACTGGGTGCTGCACTTCATCGGTCTCGGCCACACCAACTGGGCCAACGGCCAGTGGACCTCCAAGATCGCGATCTCCGCCATCGTCATCTGGCGCTGGACCGGCTACAACACACTGATCTACCTCGCCGCCATGCAGGCCGTGCCCACCGACCTCTACGAGGCCGCCGCGATCGACGGCGCGTCCCGCTGGCAGCAGTTCCGCAAGGTGACGATCCCGTCCCTGCGGCCCACGATCCTGTTCACCATCGTGATCTCCACGATCGGCGCCATGCAGCTGTTCGGTGAACCGCTGCTGCTCGAGGGCGGCTCCAACGGCGCCACCGGCGGCAACCAGAACCAGTACGAGACGCTCAGCGTGTACCTCTACCACTACGGCTGGGGACTCGGGCACCTGGGACCCGCCGCGGCGGTCGCCTGGGCCATGCTCGCCCTGTTGCTGATCATCGCCGGCATCAACCTGCTCGTCGGCCGTCTCGTTCGCAAGTCCGCCGCCTGAGGGAGTCCTCCGCCATGACCACCACAAGCCCCGCCGCCCGCACCGCACGCGGCCGGCTCCGTGTCGGCGCGGGACGCCAACTGCACGCCGGCCCCGTCACGTACGTCGTCCTCGTCATCGCCGGGATCCTCTCGATCCTGCCGCTGTACTGGACGCTCGTCGCGGCCTCGCACACGCAGAACGACGTGCTCGCGGCGACCCCGCCACTCATCCCCGGCGGGCGTCTCTTCCACAACCTGTCGGCCGCGTGGCAGCAGGCCCACCTCGGCAAGGCGATCCTCAACACCATCGTGGTGTCCGGCTGCATCACCGCGGCCACCCTTTTCTTCTGCACCCTGGCGGGCTACTCGTTCGCCAAGATGCGCTTCCGCGGCAGGAACTGGCTGATGACCGCCGTCATCGCCACCCTCACGATCCCGCCGCAGCTCAGCGTCGTGCCGCTGTTCATGATGATGTCCGACATCGGCTGGGGCGGGCACCTGGAGTCGGTGATCTTCCCGACGCTGGTGTCCGCGTTCGGTGTGTTCTTCATGCGGCAGTACCTGCTCGAAGCGCTGCCGTACGAGCTGATCGAGGCGGCCAAGGTCGACGGCGCCAACAACTTCCGCATCGTGTACAGCATCGTCCTGCCGGTCGCCAGGCCCGCGATGATGGTGCTCGGCATGCTGACGTTCGTCCAGGCGTGGAACGACTTCTTCTGGCCGTACCTCGCGCTCAACCAGCAGAACCCCACCCTCCAGGTCGCGCTCGGCCAGCTGAGCGCGTCGTACACGCCCGACCAGTCCATCGTGATGGCCGGCGCCCTGATCAGCGCCCTGCCGCTGCTCGTCGTCTTCGTGCTCTTCGGCAAGCAGATCGTCGGCGGCATCATGTCCGGCGCCGTCAAGGGATGACCGGACGGCCGCCGGTGACAGGCCGTCATCGGCGGCCGCACTCCGCCCGCCCCCGCCTCGCACCCCCCGTCCCGACCAGCCTCGCATGGGAGCGCTCCCGACATGACCGCACTGCAACCGGAGACCGGTGTCCGTCCCCGCACCGCCACGGCCGCCGCCGGAGACACCGCCGCAACGGCGCCCTTCCCCACCGGATTCGCCTGGGGCGCGGCAACCGCCGCCTACCAGGTGGAGGGCGCGGCCACCGAGGACGGCCGCACACCGTCCATCTGGGACACCTTCGCCCACACCCCGGGCCGGGTACGCAACGGCGACACCGGCGACATCGCCGCCGACCACTACCACCGCTTCCGCGACGACATCGCGCTGATGCGCGAACTCGGCCTGACCGCCTACCGGTTCTCCGTCTCCTGGACGCGCGTGCAGCCCACGGGGCGCGGCCCCGCCGTCGAGCGCGGCCTCGACTTCTACCGCCGCCTGACGGACGAGCTGCTGGCCGCGGGCATCACGCCCGTCGCCACCCTCTACCACTGGGACCTGCCGCAGGACCTGGAGGACGCGGGCGGCTGGCCGACCCGTACCACCGCTGAGCGCTTCGCCGACTACGCCGCCATCATGGCGGGGGCGATCGGCGACCGGGTGCCGATGTGGACCACGATGAACGAGCCGTGGTGCTCGGCGTTCCTCGGCTACGGCTCGGGCGTGCACGCGCCTGGCCGCACCGACCCGACCGCCTCGCTGCGCGCCGCGCACCACCTCAACCTGGCCCACGGCAGGGCCGTCGAGGTGCTGCGCGACACGCTGCCCTCGGACGCGCGGCTGTCTCTCACGCTCAACCTGCACCAGGTGCGCCCGCTCACCGGCAGCGCCGCCGACGCGGAGGCGGCGCGCAGGATCGACGCCGTCGGCAACCGCGTCTTCACCGGGCCCGTGCTGGACGGCGCCTACCCGCAGGACCTGCTCGCGGACACCGCACGCGTCGTGGACTGGGGGGAGTTGGTGCGTGACGGGGACCTCGCCGCCATCTCGCGCCCCATCGACCTGCTCGGCGTGAACTACTACACACCGACCGTCGTCTCCGCGCCCGAGGCCTCGGACACCGGCCGCGAGCGCTTCCACGGCGGACACGGCGCGAGTGACCACTCGCCGTGGACGGGCTCGGAGGACGTCGTCTTCCACCTTCCGGAGAACCTCGGCCGCACGGCGATGGACTGGGCGATCGACCCCGACGGCCTGTACGAGCTGCTGGTGGGGCTGCACCGGGAGCACCCGGGCCTGCCGCTGATGGTGACGGAGAACGGCGCGGCCTTCGACGACTACGTCTCGCCCGAGGGACGGGTGGAGGACCCGGAGCGCATCGCCTACCTGCACGGCCATCTGGCCGCGGTGCGCAGGGCGATGGACGCGGGCGCGGACGTACGCGGTTACTTCCTCTGGTCGCTGCTGGACAACTTCGAGTGGGCGTACGGCTATTCGAAGCGCTTCGGCGCGGTGTACGTGGACTATGCGACCCAGCGGCGCATCCCCAAGGCCAGCGCCCACTGGTACGCGGACGTGATCCGCGCGAACGGCCTGCCGGGACCCGCCTGATCCGACGGCCCGGCAGGCGGGGGAAGTTGGCGCCCCGGCCCGGTGGGGGGAAGTAGTCGGGCCGGGGCGCCCGTGGTCGGCCGGTGGGGTCGGCCGACGGACGAGGGGGCCGCCGGGGCCGCCCGCCGGCCGGGCGCACCGCTCACGCTAGCCGTCGCGCTGCGGGCGAACCGGATGTATCGGACGGCCCCCTGTGTCCCTTAGGACTGCGTTAAGGACCGGATCGGAAGGCGTTAAGCGGACGACCGTGTGCGACCGCCGCGGTTTCGCCGATGACCTTTTCGGCTCATGTCGCGCACGCCGCGCAGGCCACCCAGGCCGCGCACGCCGCGCCGGCGGCCGCCCGGCCCCGCGCCGCTGCCCCGGTCCGTCCCGAGGCCGAGCCAGAGCCTGATCTCCGTGCCGCCGAGCACCGAGCGCCCGACCCGCACGTCGCCGCCCGTGGACTCGGCGGCCCTGCGGGCGATGTCGAGGCCGAGGCCCGTGGAGCCGTCGCGGCCACCGCTGTTGCCGCGTGCCAGCGCGGCGCCGGGGTCCTGGATGCCGGGCCCCGCGTCGGAGACCAGCACGATCACCGCGTCACGCGCCCGGTGCACGTCGACCGCGAAGGACGTGCCCTCGGGTGTGTGGCGGAAGACGTTGCCGAGCAGCGCGTCCAGCGCGGCCACAAGATCGGCGCGCGCGACGGGTACGCGCGCGGGCTCGTCCACGCCCGCGACCCGCACGGTGCGGCTCTCGTCCTCGGCGAGCGCCGACCAGAAGTCCATGCGCTCCCGCACGACCTCGCTCGCGTCGCAGCCGGTCACCGCCCTCGTGGCGGCCGTACGCGGCTTCGCCTCGCGCGCCGTCCTGATGACGGTGTCGACCTCGCGCTCCAGCTGGGCGACGGCCTGCCTGGTCTGCTCCGCCGCTGGTCCCTCGCCCAGGGACGCCGCGTTGAGGCGCAGCACCGTCAAGGGCGTGCGCAGCCGGTGCGAGAGGTCCGCCGCGAACTCGCGCTCGGCATCGAGCAGCTGGACGACCTGGTCCGCCATGGCGTTGAACGCGGCGGCCGCCGAGCGCAGTTCAGGCGGCCCCTCCTCGGGCACGCGCGCGCCCAGCGCACCCTCGCCGAGCGCCTGGGCCGCGCCCGCGAGCCGCCTGGCGGGCTGCACCGTGCGGCGGCCGAGCCGGTCGGCGAAGGCCACGGAGCCCGCCACGAGCGCGCAGCCCACCCCGGCGAGCACCAGCCACGCCGTGGCCACACCCCGGGTGACGTCGGCCTCAGGCACGTAGACCTCCACGACCGCGGTGACGCCCGTGGACAGCGCGGTCGGCTGGAGCAGGGCGAACCCGCCGCGCACCGGGGAGATGGAGGCACGGCCCACCCGTTCGACGGTGCGGACGTCGCCCGCCGCGGCCCTGCCCGTGCCGAGTTCGAAGCCTGACATCCCGCGCGCGCCGGGCACGTGGACGGCCATGCGGCCGTCGGACCCGGCCTGCGTGGAGAGCACGGCGCGCTCCAGCCTGTCCCGGTCGGTGGTGATGGCGAGGGCGGGCCCGAGGGTCGCCGCCTGCCGCTCCGCGTTGGTGAACACGCGATCCCTGGCCATCTCCCTGACGACGAGGCCGAGCGGTACGGCGAACGCGAGCACCACCATCACGCTCACCGCGAGCACCACCTTGACCAGTGCCCACCTCATCGGGCGGCGGCACCCGGCAGCGGCGGTTCCAGCTTCACGCCGACCCCGCGCAGCGTGTGCAGGTAGCGCGGCCGTGCCGCGGTCTCCCCGAGCTTGCGCCGCAGCCACGACAGGTGGACGTCGATGGTCTGGTCGTCGCCGTAGGACTGCTGCCACACCTCGGCCAGCAGCTCCCTGCGCGCCACCACGACGCCCGGTCGCCCCGCGAGGAAGGCGAGGAGGTCGAACTCGCGTCGCGTGAGGTCGAGTTCGGTGCCGTCCAGGGTCGCGCGGCGGCGCAACGGGTCGACGCGGAGGCCGCCCACCTCGACGGCACTGTCCTGCGGCGCCTCGCCCGCCGGCGAGACGCGGGAGCGGCGCAGCACGGCCGCCATGCGGGCGGCCAGCACCTCCACCGAGAACGGCTTGGTGAGGTAGTCGTCGGCGCCCGCGTTCAGCAGCCGGACGATCTCCGCCTCGTCGTCGCGCGCGGTGGCGACGATCACCGGCACCTCGGTGATGCCGCGCAGCATCTTGAGCGCCTCGGATCCGTCCAGGTCGGGCAGGCCGAGGTCGAGGACGACGACATCGAACGTGAAGTGCGCGACCTCGCGCAGGGCTTCGAGCGCGGTGCCCACGCTGCGCACGGTGTGGGCCGCCTCGGTCAGGTGCCGGATCAGCGCGGACCGCACAAACTGGTCGTCCTCGACCACGAGCACTCGTGCCATGGCCCGCACCGTACGCCATCGGTACGCCGTCCGGGTGAGACAGGTGGTACGCGGGTGGTGCACCATGTCGGTGATGCGCCAGGCACTCGTCCCCGTCGTCGCGTGGTCGCTCGCCACGGGCGCGGCGGTCACGCTGTCGTGGTGGGGCGTGCACTCCGTGATGGCCGGCACCGCATACGATCCGCCGCGCGCCGTGCCGATCGCCGCGGGCGCCACGTCGCCCGCGCCGTCACCGCCGCCACTCGTCCCGGCGACGCGGCGGCCGCGCTCCCCGTCGGCCACGCCCTCCGGCTCGCACGCCCCGGACCGCCACGCGTCCGGCCCGTCGCGCAAGCCGTCGCCCTCCTCGTCGGCGGCCTCCCCCTCGGCGACGGGCATGCGGGCCTCGGGCACGGTGAAGAGCTACGAGATCGCGGGCGGCCGGGCGGTCTTCGACGTCGGCGCGGACTCGGCGTCGCTGGTGTCGGCGACGCCCGACGCGGGGTGGCGGATGCAGACGTGGGCGCAGCCCGAGTGGGTGCGCGTGACGTTCACGAAGGGACAGCGGGAGTCGTCGGTGTTCTACACCTGGAACGGCCATGCGCCGGCGGTGGCGTTCGACAGCCGGTAGCCCGGCCGCCCGGGTTCTGTCGGTACTTCAGTCGAACGTGCCGGGCGGCGGCACGGGCGACGGCTTCGCGTCCGCGTCCCGTACGACCGCGGCGCCACCGGTGAAGTCCGCGAGGTCGCGTCCGTGTTCGACCCGTCCCGCGTGCGGGTCCGTCGCGACGCGGCGCGTCAGCTCGGCGACCGGCAGGGCGGCGTCCGAGGCGAACAGCACCGCGTTGCCGAAGCGCCTGCCCCGCAGGACGGCCGGGTCGGCGGCGAGCGCGAGGTGCGCGAACGCCGAGGCCGCCGTGGCGATCTGGCCGCGCAGGTGGGCGAGCGGCGGCCCGTCCGCCACGTTCGCCGCGTACCAGCCGCCCGGCGCGAGCACGCGCCGCACCTCGGCCAGGAACTCGGCCGAGGTGAGGTGGGCCGGAGTGCGGGCGCCGGAGAAGACGTCCGCGATCACGAGGTCGGCCCAGCCGTCCCTGATTTTCGCGAGCCCTTCGCGGGCGTCGGCCGTGCGCACCTTGACGCGGGCGGCGGGGTCGAGCGGAAGGTGGGCCCTGACGAAGGCGACGAGCACGCCGTCGGCCTCGATCACCTGCTGGGTCGACCTGGGTCTGGTCGCGGCGACGTAGCGGGCCAGGGTGAAGGCGCCGCCGCCGAGGTGCAGCACGCGCAGCGGCTGCCGCGCGGGGGCGAGCAGGTCCACGGCGTGGCCGAGCCTGCGCTGGTAGGCGAAGTCCAGGTGGCCGGGTTCGGCGAGGTCGACGTGCGACTGGGGCGCGCGGTCGAGCAGCAGCGTCCAGGCGTGAGGGCGTTCGCGGTCGGGCACGAGTTCGGCCGTGCCGCCGCCGACGCTCTCCCTCGCGGGCGGGGCGTCCCTGTCGAGCGGGTCACCCTTGGACGGGCGGCTCGCCCTGCGTGCATTCCTGGCCACGGCCTCATTATCGCGGAGGCGGAGGCCCCGGTCGGCCGTGGCTGCCGCCTCAGCTGTGACTGTCGGCCGCCTCGATGGTGCGCGCGGCCTCGTCGAGCGCCTGGCGCAACCGTGCGGGGTCGGTGACGGGACCGTCGGTGGCCCCGGGCGGCAGCAGCCAGCCCGCGCCGACGGCGGGCGGCTCGGACGGCAGGCGCAGCCCGCGCCCGTCGGTCCCGGTGCAGGCGCTGCCCGGCACGTCCCACGCCGCCGCGGTGCCGGGCGGCACGAGGAAGCCGACCGTGTCGCAGGGGCCGTCGTGGAGGACGGGACCGACCGCGGGGTCCTCGCCGCGGCGCAGGATGTCCACGGCTTCGAGGCCCCGGCGCACGGGGACCGTCACGAGGTCGGGGGCCTGTTCCGCGGTGGAGCCGCCTCGGCCCGGAAGGCCCGGCCACCGTGCTCCGCTCGTGCCGGCGGCGCACGCCGCGCCGGTGTCCTGCCCCGGCCGCCGGCCGGTCGTCGTGTGCGGCCCATGGCTGGCTTCCATGCCGACCTCCACCTCCACCTCGAACAAGGCAGACCCTCCTCGTCGAATCGCCGAGTCGTCGAGCGAGACACATCGCACGCCTACGGGGGGTTCAACGCACCGGAGCGTCAACAGCTACGGCGGCATGCCGCCGCAAAGGATGGCACTTCATGGCAGATCCCGGGTGAGATATCCCGTTTGTTGCCAAACGCTGTGTGGGCGGCCCGTCACAGCGGGTACGTTTTTGCCCCGCGCGAAGAGAGGCTCGGCCATGGCTACGTCACCGGCAGTCCCCAACGCCGCCTTCCGGCGGATGCGGGGCTCGCGCTCTCCCCGGGAGTTCGCGGCGGCGGTGCGCAGAGCGGCCCGGGACATCGGCGAGCAGGTGGCCTGCGACGCGCGTTACGTGGGGCGTGTGGAGTCGGGCGAGATCCGCTGCCCCAACTACGCCTACGAACGGGTGTTCCTGCACATGTTCCCCGGCAAGTCCCTGGCCGACCTGGGCTTCTTCGCGCGCGAGACGGTACGGGGCAGGGGCGCGGCCGCCCGCACCGCGTCCCGCGACGCGGGCGGCTCCCCCGGCGCCGGCGGGCCCGAGGAAGAGGAAGGCGACATGCTGCGTCGGGCGTTCATGGCGAGCGGCAGCGCCGGTGTGGCGTGCGTGACCCTGGGAGTCCCCGGCCCCCGCGACGGCGCACGCGCGGGCGGCCAGGCCGGCGGCCGCATCGGCGGCCGTATCGGCGAGCCCGAGGTGCGCGCCGTCGAGGAGGAGGTGCGCAGGATCCGCCTGCTGGACGACCGGCACGGCGCGGACGGGCTCTTCCGGCGCGCCACGGAACCACTGCGCGCCGCATACGCGCTGCTCGACTCGGGCCATGTGGCGCAGCGCGCGCTGTCGGACCGGCTGCACGCGGGCGCCGGCGAACTGTCCGTCTCCGTCGGCTGGCTGGCGCACGACTCGGGCCGCTTCGACCAGGCGAGGTCCCACTACGCGGAGGCCTTGGCCACCGCGCGCGTCGGCGACGACGCGGCGCTTGAGGCTCACGCGTTCTGCAACATGTCGTTCCTCGCCCACGACGCCGGCAGCCACCGCGAGGCGGTACGCGCCGCGCAGGCGGGCCGCAGGGCCGCGCAGCGGCTGGGGTCTCCGCGCCTGCTCGCGCTGCTCTCGATGCGGGAGGCGGCGGGACGGGCGGGGCTCGGCGACCGGAGCGCGACCGCGAGCTGCCTCGCGCGGGCGCACGCCTTCTTCGAACGCGGCACGTGCGACGACGACCCCGAGTGGATGTCCTTCTTCGGCGCGCCCGAACTGGCCTGGCAGGAGGCCCGCTGCCACGCGGCCCTCGGCGACTGGCCGAGGGCGGCGCGCCACGCGTACCGGGCGACGGCGATCCAGGACGGGCACTTCGCACGCAACCTGGCGCTCTACCGCGTGGAGCTCGCGATGGCGCTTGCGCACTCGGGGTCGCCGGACGAGGCGGCCGCGGCGGGCCACGCGGCGCTCGACCTGCTCGACGGGGCCTGCGCGTCCGGCGTCCGCTCGTCCCGCGTCCAGGGGATAGTGACGACGACGGCACGGGTGCTGCTGCCGCAGCGGCGCGTGCGCGGCGTGGGCGACTTCCTCACGCGCTCGGGCGCGGGCACGGGCCGCCCGGTCTGACGGCCGTCCGGCGCTACGGCGCGGGGACCCGGTGCTCCCTCAGATGCGCGAGCACCGCGTGGTTGGCCTCCCAGCCGTCCGGGAACTTGATGCTCACACCGAGCTGCACGGGCTCCGTCGAGGGATGGTCGTCGAGCAGCTCGGCCACGCCCTCGCGGCACACCACCACGCACGCGTGCCGGTGGCGGGAGGTGAGGACGCACAGGCGGCCCGTCTCCAGGTGGAACGCCGTGGCGTCGGGGCGGCCCGACAGCGGGTGCAGGACGACCGTCACGTCGAACTCCCGCCCCTGGAGGCGGTTGGCCGTGTCCACGGCGACGCCCGTCACGCCGAGCTCCGCGAGCGCCGCGCGCACGGCCGCCGCCTGGTCGCGGTGCGCCGTCCCCACGGCGACGCGGTCGGCCGTCACCGGCACGGGCTCATCAGCGCGTTCGCTCGTCGCCACGCAACCGCGGTCCAGCAGCCTGCGCACCACGCCCGCGACCGCGTGCACCGCCTCTGGGTCGGTGCGCGGGGTGCGGCGGGCGGGCAGTTCGAGCAGGCCCCAGCCGGACGCGGCCGCCTCGTCGAGCACCCGGTCGGTGCCCGATCCGTCCGACGCGACGCCGAACGCGAGGGTGCGCTCGCCCGCGCCGGTGCCGCTGCGGAACGGCGTGTACGGGTAGAACGCGTCCGACACCAGGGGCGCCGCCGAGGCGGACAGCCGCCACGACACCGGCAGCCGGTGCTGCGGCAGCTCCGGATTGTGCGCGAGCAGCGTGGACACCGCGCTCGCCGACGGGTCGTACGAGAGGCCCGCCCACTGCTCGGCGCCGACGACGCTGAACGGGTCGAGCTGGCCCGGGTCTCCGACGAACAGCGCACGCTCGAACAGCCCGGCGACGGCGAGCAGCGCGTCCGAACGCATCTGGTAGGCCTCGTCGACGATCGCGTGGCCCCAGGGCTCGACTCCTTGCACATGCGCCCACTTCGCGGCCGTCGAGACGACGACGTCGAGGCCCGCCAGGTCGGCGGCGCGCGACGACTTCCGCACGTGTTCAAGGGCATCGAGGGCCGGGTCGTAGGCGTCGGGGTCGCTGCTGTGCAGCCGTCCGACCGGCAGCTCGGGGTCCTTCTCCGCGAGGCGCAGCACCAGGTCGTCGACCTGGGCGTTGGTCTGCGCGACCACCATCAGCGGCCGCCCCGCGGCGGCCAGTTCGCGAGCGGCGCGCACGACGAGCGTGGACTTGCCGGCACCCGGCGGGGAGTCCACGACCACGCCGCGTGCGGCGCCGTGCAGGGTGTCGTGGAGGATGGCGCCGGTGGCGCGCGCGGCAGCGGCGGCGGGGTCGGTGGCGGCGATCGCGCCCGCGGTGGAGGTGGTGGCGGCGGGGCCCGTCATCGCGATGTCCTGTGCGAACGGGCGGGCGAAGCCGGACGGTTCACAAGAAGTCCTCCTCGGTCACCCGGTCGGGTTCTGGGAGCGCCGGGCGCGCGGCCGTTTCGGGCGGGCCGCCGTGCGTCCAGGGCGTCTCCTCCGGGTCCGGCAGCTTCGGGCCGCCGCGCACGTCGTGCTCGAACAGCGTCCACGCGATCACGTCGCCCTTCTCCGGCACCGATCCCTCGGCCGGCACCTTGGCCCTGCCCATGCGGTCCGTGATCCGCAGCACGACCTCGTCCGCCTCGTACCGTACGAACAGCGCCGTCTGCGGTTTGCCGCCGAGCGAGCGGTACACCTTCGCGCGCTCCGCGAGGCGGGGCCCGTCGTCGCTGCGCACCGTCACCAGCGGGCGTGGCGCAGGGCGTTTGCCCTCGCTGTACTCGAGGACGACGTCCGTCACCTCGCCGACGAACGCCTGGCCCGCCAGCCGGTGCGCGGCGAGTACCAGCGGGTCGTCCAGCGCCTCGGCGGCTTCGAGGCGCGTCTGCGCCGCCTCGCGCGAGGCGAGTTTCCGCGTGGCCGTCACCGCGTCGTCCCGGCGCGGCTGCGGCGGCTCGCCCGCGCGCACCCGGTCCCGGTGCCCGGTGTACGACCAGCGGTCCCCCGTCCACCGCTCCTCGACGCGCGCGCCCGGCGGGAGTTGGCGCAGCAGGTCGACGCCGCGCCACACCGCGTCCCACGTGGGCCGCAGCACGTCGGCGAGCAGCGCGCGGATGTCGCGCTCCGCGGCCGACGCCCTGGCGAGCTGCTCCTCCGCGTACGTGCCGTCCTCGGCGGCGGCGAGCTGCCGGCGCGCCGTGTCGTAGCGGTCGACGGCGGGCGCGAGCAGCCTGTTGTCGAACGCCGGGTCGGTCGCCGGGCCGGCCGGCGGGCACAGCAGTTGCCCGCGCGCGTCCCTGCCCGTCTCGGCGCGCAGTGCGGCCTGCGCGCCGGTGAGCCCGTCCGGGGGGTCGATCCACGCGAGCAGGGCGCCCAGGTGCTGGTCCTCCAGGTTGGACTGGCCGCTCGCCCAGTGGCGGCCGAGCAGGTCCGTCATCGCGAGCAGCAGCGCGGAGCCGGGGACGCGGGCGCGCTCGCCGTAGTGCGTCAGCCAGCGGCCGAGCAGCGGCACGCGCGGGGGCGCGGGGTAGGGCGCGTCCGGGTCGTCCTCCGCCGTGCGGCGGAACCGCATGGACCGGCCGAGCAGACGCACGAAGTCGATGCCAGGCCTGCTGGGCACGATCAGCTGCGGCGCGTCGGCGCACAGCTCGGTCTCGACCTTGACGCGCTTGCCCGTCTCCGGGTCGGTCTCGGTGCGCTCGGCCGCCTCCACGTCGTCCGCGTATGCCTCCAGGACGGGCAGCACGGCGTCCGCGAGCTCGGCGAGGAACGCGAAGCGCAGGTCGCGGTCGCGCGGCTGCGCCACCGTCAGCAGCCGGGGCGCGTCCCTGTCCGTGCCGACGAGCGCGCCGAGCGGCGCGCCGGCCTCGCCCGCCGTGGTCAGCGGCACGAGGACGAGGGGCCGGTCACCGAGGTGGCGGTGGCGCACGGTCGCGAGCGGCTCGGCGCGGCCGCCGGCGACCGCTTCGAGCCTGGCCAGCGTGGAGATCAGCGACACGGGGCGGCCCCCTTCGCGCCGGGCGGCGCCTCGCCGGGCTCCTGCTCCACGCCCGGAGCCTCGCGCGCGCCGTGCCGCCCGCCGGGCCCCTCGCCCGCGCGGTCCCCCATGCCGGACGCCTGCTCCACGCCAGCAGCCTCGCGCGGGACGTCCTCCCCGGGAGCCTCGCGCGCGCCTCCCGCCTCAGCGGCGCCTGCCGCCGCACGCGCCCCGGCCGCCGTGCCCGCTCGCGCCTCCGCGCGCAAAGCGCCCGCCATGTCCTGAAGGGCCTCCGTGCGCAGTACGGCCGCCCTGCGCAGCGCGGCCACCGCCGGATCCGACGCGTCACCCGCCTCGCCGTGCGCGGCCGCGAGCACCTCGCCGACGGTGGTCAGGCCGCCCAGCTCGCCCCGCACGCTCCGGCCGAGCGATTCGACCGCACCCAGGGTGCGTGCCCTGGCCCTGCAGTGGAACGCCAGCTCGCAGGCGGCGAGGCAGTCGGGCGCGTAGGCGGCGGGCACCGACTCCACCGCCGCCGTCAAGTGCTCGCCGTCGCGCGCCGACACGTCGAACGTGGTGCCCTCGGGCAGCGCGGCCGCAATGTCCTCGACGCGCGCGAGCCGCGCCAGCTGGCGGCTCGTGACGGCCCGCTGCTTGCGCACGTCGACGACGGAGGCCGTCGGCAGGTTCGAGAAGTCCTTCGGGCACACCAGCAGTACACGGTCGCCGACGCTCGCGCCGTCCGTGCACTCGGCGATCCGCTCAAGCGCCAGCACGTACACGGCCGACTGGCGCGCCGCGCCGCCGACCTTCGACGCGTCGGCCGAGCCGTCGAGCATCGGGAACGACTTGATCTCCACGACCGTCCAGCGACCCTGCGGGCCGACCACCACCGCGTCCGGCTCCAGGTAGGCGGGCGAGCCCGCCACGTCGAGTGCGAGCAGCGGGTGGTCGAGCAGCGTCCAGCCGCCGTCGCGCGTGGCCTCGCGCAGCGCCAGCGCCGTACGCGCCACGCGCCCCTCGGGGCCCGCCGCGGAGAGGTCGGGCACGCGTGCGCTCTCGTCCGCCGCCGCGCCGGCGGTGCCCAAGTGCTCCTTGACCAGCCGCAGCAACTCCTGCCCGCCGTCGGCCTTCACGCGCGCCTCGAACGCGTTGCCCCGGGCGAAGGCGAACTGCGACTGGCCGAAGGGCGCGGGCGAGCCCAGGGCCTGGGCGAGCGCGCCCTTGTCGACGCCCGCGCCGTCGAGCAGCGCGCGCCGCCTGCACCCGGGGTTCGCGGCGAGCGCGGCCAGCGCCCTCGCGTCCAGCGGGCGCGCGGGCACCTCGGGGCCGCGCAGCTCAGCGAGCCGCTGCCGTAGTGCCGCCCGCTTCGGCGCCGGCGCCGCGCCGTGCGGCGCCTCGTCTCGCGCCTGCGGAGGAACCGCCGGCGCGCGTCCGCTGCTTTGGGAATCGCTCACCCGCGGAAGTCTCGCACCCACCGCTGACAATCGTGGTGCCCCGGGGCGCGGACGCCGCCGGCTGGCCGCCGAGCACACGGTTCATGGCCCCGCGCAGCGGCTCCGCGAGCAGCATCCCCACGACCATGACCGCGACGCCCGCGACGGCGTCCAGCAGGTAGTGGTTCGCGGTGCCCACGACGACGAGCGTGATGACGGCCGGATAGGCGACGCCGAGCCACCGCACGAACGGCGTACGCGCGTGCCGCCACAGCAGCACACCGCACCACAGCGCCCATCCGACGTGCAGGCTCGGCATCGCCGCGTACTGGTTGGTCATGTCGCCGAAGCCGCGCGGTGCGCTCGCCTGGCCTCCCCACCACCCGTAGGAGCTGAAGTGGGCCATCGTGTCGGCGAACCCCTCGGCCGGGCCGAGCAGGCGCGGCGGCGCCGTGGGCAGCAGGGTGAAGCCGACGAGGCCGATCATCGTGGAGAGCATCAGCCACGTGCGAGCCCTGCGGTAGTGGGCCGGCCTGCGGCGGTAGAGCCAGAGCAGGACGGCCGGGGTGACGAGGTAGTGCAGGGACGCGTAGGCGAAGTCCGCGGGGACGCCGAGCACCGCCGAGTGGGTGAAGGCCCGGTTGAGCGCGCGTTCCGGGTCGATGTGCAGGTGCTGTTCGAAGCCGAGTAT
Source organism: Streptomyces sp. NRRL F-5126 (assembly GCF_000721265.1). Taxonomy (GTDB): domain Bacteria; phylum Actinomycetota; class Actinomycetes; order Streptomycetales; family Streptomycetaceae; genus Streptomyces. The sequence continues at coordinate 158,518 of NZ_JOFZ01000011.1, forward strand.
CGCGAGGCCGTGGTGGACGGCCCCGGGTATGTCGCCGCGCACGAGGAGGCGTCCCACCGAGTACGCGATGTACAACACGGCGAGCAGCAGTATCTCGGCCCACCACCGCGGCCTGACGCGTCCCCCGGTGGTGGCGGTGGGGCGCGCTGTGTACTGCATACGGACGTCTCCATGGTCTCTTCACGCACCGTTGGGCCGCCGTTCAACCTACGGGGCGGGCGGTACGGCCGGTGGAGCGGGTGGGTGGTGGTGTCGATGTGGTGGGACGCCGCGAGGCAGGCGGGGGTTGCCCGTGAGGTATCGCGGACCGGTGGGCGATGATGGGTGCCCCATCTGCCCGCGAACCCTGGGAGACGACCGCACATGCGCCTGTTCCTCGTCCGGCACGGCCGGACGGCCTGGTCGGTGTCCGGGCAGCACACCGGCAGGACGGACGTGCCGCTGCTCGACGAGGGGCGCGCGGACGCGAAGGCGCTCGGGCAGCGCCTGCACCGGACGCCGTGGTCGGGTCTTGCCGGCGCCGAGGTGCGCACCAGCCCGCTCGTGCGCGCGTCGGAGACGTGCGAGCTCGCGGGTTTCGGCGACCGCGCCGCGCGCTGGGACGCGCTGCGGGAGTTCCACTACGGCGACTACGAGGGGCTCACGCCCGCGCAGATCACGGCGGTGCGGCCGGGCTGGTTCATCTGGCGCGACGGTGTGCCCGGCGGGGAGAGCCTGGCGCGGGTCTCGGAGCGCGCTGACGAGGTGGTCGCTTGGGCCCGGTCGGCACAGCGGGACGCGGTGGTGTTCGCGCACGGGCACATCCTGCGGGCGATCGGCGCGCGGTGGCTGGGCGAGCCCATCGCGTTCGCCGCGCGCGTGCGCCTCGCACCCGCGTCCCTCTCGGTACTCGGCTGGGCGTACGGCGCACCGGCGCTGGAGGTCTGGAACGACACCGCGCATCTGGAGGGGCGGGTCTGACCCCCGTCGCCCGGGTACCCGTGGAGCGGGCTCCCGGCGAGCGCCTGCTCCACGCCCTCTTGCGCCGCGCGGGACAATGGACGACGGTCCCCCGGCGGACCAGGCACGCGTACAGCACGTCCAGCAGTACCCAGGAGGACACACGATGGCGGATGCCGACCAGGGCGAGCGCCGCATGAGGCCCGCCCCGCTGCTCTTCGAGCCGGCGGCCGCGGCGGCGGACCCGGACCGCTTCTTCGGCCTGGAGTCCATGGACGACCCGGCACAGCTGCTCGACAGGTCGACGGAGCTGACGCTGTCGTTCAGAGCGGCCACGGACCGGGCCGTCGAGTTCCAGGCGGTCGCCGCCGCGCAGCTCGCGGACCCGCGCAGGTTCGACCGCCTCACGGCGGCGGACATCGCGGAGCGTGCGCGGTGGACCGAGGACTACGCGAAGAAGATGATCGAGTTCGGCAGGGACCTGCAGAACGGCAGGGGCCTGGCCGAGGACACCTGACCGGCCCGTTCCGGACAGCCGCCGGCGCAGGCGCGGCCGTCTCGACATTGCGGATGCACGTGCATCCGAACGCGCATCCGGCATATGCGCTGGGGCAGGTTACGCCCCGTCCCCTGCCGCTGTCCCGGGATTCGGCAACCGTCGGCCACGCGCCCGTCACCCCGGGTAGACCGGTGTCATGAGCGCCTGGCTGCGAGACGAGAAGACCCACCGCCCCGGTACGGACCTGCTCGCCCTTCTCGACGAGGCCGAGCGGGCGCGAACGGAGCGGGCGGGGACCGAACGGGCACGCGCCGAGCAGGTGACGCCGGAGGGCGCGGCCTGGCTCGCCTCGGCCGCCACATGCCCGCGCTCCGCCCTCTCGCTGTGGCGGGCCCGCCCGGGGCTGCCCGGCGTGCTGCCCTGCGGCTCGGTCTTCGACGTGGTGAACCTGCCCACCGTCTTCGCCCGCCGGGTGCTCGACCGCATGTGGGCTCAGGGGCCGGGCTCGGGGCCCGTCGCCACGCACCGCGGGCGCGTGCTGCTCTTCGCCGTGCCCGGCACCGCCCAGCGGCTTCCCGCGCTGATCGGCTGGGAGGAGTGGGGCGGCGCGGACCGCACGGGCGGCGTGCCGCCGGTGCTGTGCCACGGCACGGGGGACGCGGTCACCGTGCCCGCCCTGTCGCCGGGGACCGGGCCAGGACCGCGCTGGGTCGTCGCCCCCGGCACGCGCGGTCCCTGGCTGCCCGGGCCCGAGGTGCTGCTGTGGGCGTGCGTGGGCGCGGCCCGCGGGGCGCCGCGCCGGTGCGAGGACGGGGCGGTTCCCGCGGCACGGCGCCGACCTGCCGCTTCGCCGTCGTTTATCGATTTTTCCTCTCACCGCTCCGGGTGCTAATGTCTACGACGTCAGCAGGCGCCGCTAGCTCAGTTGGTTAGAGCAGCTGACTCTTAATCAGCGGGTCCGGGGTTCGAGTCCCTGGCGGCGCACAGACGACGGAGGGCCTCCACCGGCAGGTGGGGGCCCTCCGTGCGTACGGGGGCGGGGCGCGTCAGGCGTGGGCGTCGGTGGTGATCTTCACCGTCCACGCCCCCGTCCCGCTGCGGTCCGCCACCTCCACCGAGATCCGCTCCCCCGGCACGGTGTACGTCTCGCCGACGCCGAGCGGGGCGTCCGCGAGCGGCGGGTAGACGGAGCTGCCCTGGCAGGCCGACGTGTGCGGGTGGGTGTCGTACACGTGGATCGGGCCGCCGCCCGACTCCGTGGCGCTGCGGACGCGGTAGATCAGCACTCCCTCCCGGCAGGTGGTGGCGTCGTTGCCGACGGCGGCGCGCGCCTCCACGGCGATCGCGGAGTCCTCCCCCGTCCTGATGACGACGAGGCGGGTGCCCGCGCGGCCGGCGGCGGACCTGGGCGCCGAGACCGGCTCCAGGGTGAACATCGAGGACCCGGCCTTCTGCACGCACCGCACCTGGCGGTCGTCCAGCCAGCCGAGCTTCCATTTCAGCCATCCGAACAGGTCGGGCGCGAGGCCGAACTGGCTGCCCATCACGTCCCAGTCGCCGACGTAGGTGTCCCAGTCGCCCTTGCCGTCCGCGGGGCGGTGGTAGAGGTCGGGCAGGTCGAAGACGTGGCCCGTCTCGTGCGCGAGGACGTTGTGGTCGGGCGGGTGGTGTTCGAACACGGTCACGACGCGTCCGATGTCCGTTCCATCAGCGTGCATCGGGTGGTCGAAGTTGACCACCTTCGTCGCGTCCGAGTCGACGCCCGGCGCGTCCGGGTCCGCCACGAGGTAGACGACCTGGTACTTCGCGAAGTCCACGGCAGGGTCGGACACCCGCAGGGCGTCGCGCAGGTACATGTCCCGGCGCGCGGGCGCCCAGTCCCGCTTGATGCGGTACGCGGTGGAGGGCCTGGGCATCTCGAGCCACCGGTGCTGCGGGTGGTTGCGCAGGACGAACCGGCCGTAGGAGGAGCGGTTCCAGAAGCGGCTGGTGGCCGGGAAGTGGTCGGCGGCCAGTTCGCTCGGGGTCGTCTTCGGCACCGAGTCGGGGAAGGACAGGAAGATCATGACCGAGTCGACACGGTGGTCGGGGCGTACGTAGGCGCTGTTCCAGGTGTCGAGTCCGAGGCTGTGGTGCGCGGCCGTACGCGGCAGGGCGCAGGCGTCGGGCGAGGTGGAGGCGGCGACCGTGCCCCCGGTGACCAGCGAGGTCGCGGCGAGGGCCATGAGCGATGTGAGGGCCGCGGCGGTCCTGCGCAGGCGAGGGCGCTCCCGACCCGGGGATGTCTGCTGACGTTCCACGAAGGCCTCCGGCCGCGGAGTTCATGTGACGTCATCCACTTTGTGATGTTTTGTTATGTCATGCCCGTCGGGGGGAACCGGCCGGGTGAGGGCTTGCTTCCGGTGGGCGCCCGGGAGCGCCGCGCGGGGCCGCGGGCGCCGCGCGCGCCGTGGCGACACTCCGATCGGGCGAGGCTTTCGGTCACGGAACGTCACAAAACGTCATGTCGCGCGTGACCTGCGTCGCAGATATGCAGAAACGGTCAACCGATGGGCGGACGGCGCCCGCCCGGCCGCCCGTTCACCGTTCCGTGGCTGGAACACGCCCCCGCGCTGGCTCTATGATCGGCTCACTTTCCCGGTCCGACCGTCCCTGACCGCCCTTGTACGACACGACTGCACCGTGGGAGCGAGCCGTGAGCGCAACCTCCGAAGAACCGCGATCGGCGGCAGTCCCGGCGCACGGCGAGGCTCGCCCGGCGGACGCCACGGTGACCGACCGTCACCCGTTCGGGGGAGCGTGCGGCGGCGCGCGTCCGAGCGACTATCGTGCCGCGTTCAACGCGGCCCAGCTCGCCATGGCGTTCCTCGACGACGAGGGCACGGTGCTCGGCGCCAACGCCGCGCTGTCCGACCTCCTCGGCGCGTGCGGGACCGCCCTGGCCGGGCAGGCGGCCGCCGACCTCGTCGACCTTGCCTCCGACGCCCGCACGTGGCACGCCTATCGCGAGGTGCTGCGCGGCAGGCGGCCCCGGCTGCGCTGCACGCGTCGCCTCAAGCACCCCGAGGGGCGGGCCGTCTGGGCCGAGGTCACCGTCGCGCCCGTGGCGGGCACCGACGGCGGTGCGCTGCTGGCGGTGAGCGACATCAGCGACCGGCGCGAGTTGCAGGCGCGCCTGCGCCACCTGCAGATGCACGATCCGGTGACCCGGCTGCCCAACAGGGCCCTGTTCTTCGAGCGCCTCACGGCGGCGCTTGAGTCCTCGACCGCCGCGCCGCTCGCCGCGCCGGGCACCCGCGACGGCGGGGCGTACGAGCAGGGCACGGGCCGGATCGGGCTGCTCTACCTCGACCTGGACGGCTTCAAGGCCGTCAACGACACGCTCGGCCACCGCACGGGCGACCGGCTGCTCGCCGCCGTCGCGCGACGCCTGGTCGACTGCGCCGAGCACGCCGACCGCGAGGGCGGCGGCCACCTCGTGGCCCGGCTCGGCGGCGACGAGTTCGCGCTGCTCGTGGAGGACTCGACGGGCACGGAGCAACTGACCTGCCTGGCACGGTCCGTGCTCGACTCGCTCCAGCTGCCGTTCGACCTCGCGGGCCAGCGGCTCGCGCTTTCGGCGTCGATCGGTGTGGTGGAGCGCCCCTGCGAGTCCACCACACCGACGTGCCTCATGCAGGCCGCCGACACCACGCTGTACTGGGCCAAGGCGGACGGCAAGGCGCGCTGGACGCTGTTCGACCCGGAGCGCAACGCACACCGGATGACCCGCCAGGCGCTCTCGTCGTCACTGCGCCCCGCCGTCGGACGTGGCGAGTTCCGGCTTGAGTACCAGCCACTGGTGTGCATGGCCGACAGCTCGGTGCGCGGCGTCGAGGCACTGGTGCGCTGGCAGCACCCGCAGTTCGGGATGCTGACGCCGAACCGGTTCATCACCCTGGCCGAGGAGGACGGTTCGATCGTCCAGCTGGGCAGCTGGGTGCTGCGCACGGCGTGCCGGCAGGCGCGGCGCTGGCAGCTCGCGCACCCCGGCGCCGAGCCGCTGGTCATGAGCGTCAACGTCGCCGTGCGGCAGGTGTGGGACTCCGACCTGGTGGCGGAGGTCGGCGACGTCCTGGCGGAGACGGGTCTCGCGCCCGAGCTGCTCCAGCTCGAACTGACGGAGTCCGCGGTGATGGGCTCGGCCGGACGCCCCCTTCAGGCGCTCCAGGCGCTCAGCGAGATGGGTGTGCGCATCGCCATCGACGACTTCGGCACGGGATACTCGAACCTGGCGTACCTGAGCCGGCTCCCGGTGTCGGCGCTCAAGCTGGACGGCTCGTTCGTACGGGGCTTCCGCTACGACGAGGGCGGCACGCACCACAACCCGGCCGACGAGATGATCGTCGAGGCGCTGGTGCAGCTCGCCCACCGGCTGGGTCTCACGGTGACGGCCGAGTGCGTGGAGACGTCGGTGCAGGCTGAACGCCTGCAGCAGATCGGCTGCGACACCGGCCAGGGCTGGCTGTACTCCCGCCCGGTCGCTCCCGAACGCATCGGCGACCTGCTGGCCAGGCGCGGCGCGAGCACGAACGCGTCCGCCGACGCCTGACCGCACGCCCGGGCGCCGGGAGGGGACGGTGTCAGTGGCCGGCGTCCGGCAGGCCGTAGGCGTCGGCGATCAGCTCGTAGCTCCTGAGGCGGACGGACGCGGTGTGGGCGTTCGCCGTGAGCATCAGCTCGTCGGCCCCCGTGCGCTTCTGCAGGGCGTCGAGCCCGTCGCGCACCGCGTCCGGCGTGCCGTGCACGATGTTGGCGAGCCAGCCGTCCACGAACTCGCGCTCCCGCTCGCCGAACGGGTACGCCTCCGCCTCCTGCGGCGTCGGGACGAGGCCGGGGCGGCCCGTGCGCAGCCGCACCATGGACAGCGCGCCCGTCATCACCTGGCGGCGGGCCTCCGCCTCGTCCTCGGCCGCGAGGGCGGCCACCCCGATCAGCGCGTACGGCTCGGACAGCACCTCGGAGGGGCGGAACGAGCTGCGGTAGAGGTCGAGCGCCGGGACGGTGTTCTGCGCCGAGAAGTGGTGCGCGAACGCGAACGGCAGGCCCAGCGCGCCCGCGAGCTGTGCGCTGAAGCCGGACGAGCCGAGCAGCCAGATCGGCGGCCGGCCCGTGGGCCCCTGCACGGGTCCCGGCACGGCGTGGATGCGCGCGTAGGGGTGGCCGTCGGGGAACGCGTCGTCCAGGAAGCGGGTCAGCTCGACGAGTTGCTGCGGGAAGTCGTCGGCGCCCTCGTTCAGCCGCTCGCTGCGGCGCAGCGCCGCGGCCGTAGCGCCGTCCGTGCCGGGCGCGCGGCCGAGGCCGAGGTCGACGCGGCCGGGTGCGAGGGCCTCCAGCGTGCCGAACTGCTCGGCGATGACCAGCGGCGCGTGGTTGGGCAGCATCACACCGCCTGAGCCGAGCCTGATGCGGTCGGTGTGCGCGGCGAGGTGGGAGAGGATCACGGCGGGCGACGACGACGCGATGCCGGGCATCGAGTGGTGCTCGGCGATCCAGTGGCGCAGGTAGCCGCGCCGCTCGGCCGTCCTGGCCAGGGCGACGCTGTTGCGCAGCGCGTCCGTGGCGGTCGTGCCCGCGCCGACCGTCACGAGGTCGAGCACCGACAGCGGCACCGGCGCCGTGCCCTGCGCCGTGCCTCGGATCGCGTCGGCCGTGCGGTTCGCCGCCTCGGCGTGGGTGGCGTCGGCGTGGGTGGCGTCGTCCGTCACGTTCGGGTCCTCCAGAGCGAAGCTTCCTCGGTCGGCTGCGACAGCGGAGGTGGACTCCGTTTTATTCCCGGGGCGGTCCCGCTCCGGGCGGGCAGGATCGCGCCGCCCGCTCCCGCCCCCACCCTTCCCGCCGGACATATCCCACAACACCCGGACACGGCACCGCAGGAGGCTCACCACAGGGCACCGGAATGTCTCCTTCCGGACACCGTTCCATTACAGCCGCCGGATCTGCCGCATAGAAATTCTGGACGGGGCAGGCGCGTGCCGAAGTCTGCCCGATACCAAACACCACCGAGGAGAATGCGAATCCATGGCTGATTTCCCGAACCTGTCCCGCCGGGGCTTCCTCAGCCGTTCCGCCGCCGTCGGTGGACTGCTCGTCGTACCCGGTGCCCTTACCGCGTGCAGCAAAACCAACACGTCGTCCGGTTCAGGCGACGACGTGCTCGCGAAGCTGCGCAAGCAGGGCTACGTGCGCGTCGCGTACGCCAACGAGGCACCGTACGGCTACACGGAGCACGGCGTACTCAAGGGCGAGGCGCCCACCCTGCACGCCCACATATTCAAGGCACTCGGCGTCGACAAGCTCAAGCCGACGCTCTCCGACTTCGACGGCCTGATCCCCGGCCTCCAGGCCGGCAAGTACGACGTGGTCAGCGCCGGCATGGCGATCACGCCCGAGCGGTGCGCCAACGCCCTGTTCTCCGAGCCGGAGTTCATCTCCCCCACCGCCATGATGGTGAAGAAGGGCAACCCGAAGAAGCTCACCGACCTCGCGTCGGCGAAGAAGGCCGGCGTCACCATCGGTGTGATGTCGGGCGCCGTCGAGGCCTCGTACGCGAAGGCCGCCGGCATCCCCGAGGACAAGATCAAGACCCTGCAGAACCAGCAGGACGGCGCCGACGCCGTCAAGGGCGGCCGGGTCGACGCGTTCGTCCTCACCGGCATCTCGCTGCGCTGGCTCGCCAGGACGAACCCGACCCTCGAAGTGACCCCGACGTTCGTGCCGACACTGAACGGCAAGAAGCAGTTCAGCCCCGGCGGCGCCGTCTTCCAGAAGGGCAACGAGGCGCTGCGCGACGCCTTCAACAAGCAGCTCAAGAAGATCACGTCCGACAAGGCCGAGTACGTCAAGCTGCTGAGCCCCTACGGGTTCACCGCCTCCGAGATACCGCCCGCCACCCTGAAGACCGCGGACCTGTGCAAGGCCTGAGCGGCCCGGCACCGGAGGCGTCATGAACACCTTCTTCACAGCCTTCTTCGACAACCTTCCACAGGTGCTCTCGGGGCTCGGTGTGACCGCGGAGGCCACGGTGCTCGGCGGGGTGATCGCGTTCGCGCTGTCGTTCGTGCTGGGACTCATGGCGGGCCACCACAACATCGTGGTCCGCGGTGTGTCCCGCACGATCGTCGAGTTCTTCCGCGGCACGTCGCTGTACGTCCAGCTGTTCTGGCTGTACTACGCGCTGCCCCTGCTCACCGGCTACCAGCTCAGCGCACTGTTCTGCGGTGTGGTGGCGTTCGCGCTCAACTTCGGCGCGTACGGCTCCGAGGTGGTGCGCGGCGGCATCAACGCCGTGCCGCGCGCCCAGTGGGAGGCGGCCGTCGCGCTCAACCTCAGCCCGTACCAGCGGATGCGGCGCGTGATCCTGCCGCAGGCGCTCGCACAGATGATCCCGCCCTTCACCAACCTGCTGATCCAGCTGCTCAAGGCGACGCCCCTGCTGTGGCTGATCGCGGCGGCCGACCTGATGACGGTCATCGAATCGATCCGCGCCCGAACCGGCGCGTCTCTCATCGCCTACATCACCCTCCTGGTCTTCTACTTCATCCTCGCCTCGATCCTCACTCTGCTAATGAACCTTCTCGAAAAGGCCGCCAAGGCACGACTCGGCCAACACACCGGCACCGGCGGACTGTTCCGTAGTCGGAGCGCCGCGAACGCCACCTCGGCCCCCGTGGCGGGGAGTGGTGCGCAGTGAACGGTTTCACATTCGACTGGGGCGCGGCGGGAGACGTCCTGCCCCTGTTGCTGGACGGTTTCCGGATCACCCTGCTCGCCACGGTGCTCGGCTTCCTCGTGGGGGCCGTGCTCGGGCTGCTGATCGCGATCGCGCGCAGGGCACCCACCCGATTCGTGACGGCGCCGGTACGCGGTGTCATGGAGTTCATCAGGTCCACACCGCTGCTCGTCCAGCTGGTGGGTGCCGCAACCGTGTTCTCCAGCGTCGACCCGCTGGTCATCGGCATCATCGTGCTCGGCGTCCACTACGCCACCTACACCTCCGAGGTGTACCGGGCGGGCATCGACGGCGTGCCGAAGGGCCAGTGGGAGGCGTCGAGGGCGCTGTCGCTCTCGCCGGTGCGCACCTGGCGGGCCGTGGTCCTGCCGCAGGCGGTGCGCAACGTGCTGCCCGCGCTCGGCAACTACGCCATCTCGATGTTCAAGGAGACGCCGTTCCTCGCCGTGATCACCGTCCAGGAGATGGTGTTCGAGGCCCGCAAGTACGGGGCGGACCACTTCGCCTACACCGAGGCGTTCACGCTCGCGGGGCTGATCTTCCTCGTCGCGAGCTACCCGACGTCGCTGTTGATGAGAAAGCTGGAGAAGCGCCTTGGCCACTGACCCGCTGCACAAGACGACGGCCGAGTCCACCGCCGGTGCGGGCAAGCCCGCCGGCGCCGTGCCGCAGCAGAAGAGCGGCACACCGATCGTCCACTTCGACCAGGTCGAGAAGCGCTACGGCGACCATCTCGTGCTCGATAAGCTGGACTTCGAGGTCAAGCGCGGCGAACACGTGACGCTGATCGGGCCGAGCGGCTCGGGCAAGACCACCATCCTGCGGCTGCTGATGACGCTGGAGCGGCTCAGCGGCGGGGTGATCTGGGTGGACGGCGAACCGCTGTCGCACACCGGGAAGCCCGACGGCTCGCTGCGGCCCGCCACCGAGAAGGAGCTGCGGGAGTCCCGCAGGAAGATCGGCATGGTCTTCCAGCAGTTCAACCTCTTCCCGAACATGAACGTGCTGCGCAACATCACCGAGGCGCCGATCACCGTGCTCGGTGTGGAGCGCGCCGAGGCGGAGGCACGCGCCAGGGAACTGCTCGAACTCGTGGGCCTCGGCGACAAGGTGAACGCGCACCCGACCCAGCTGTCCGGCGGGCAGCAGCAGCGGGTCGCGATCGCCAGGGCCCTCGCGATGCGGCCGGAGATCCTGCTGCTCGACGAGGTCACATCGGCGCTCGACCCCGAGCTGGTGGCGGGCGTGCTCGACCTGCTGCGCCAGATCGCGCACGACACGGACATCACCATGCTGTGCGTCACGCACGAGATGAACTTCGCGCGCGACGTGTCGGACCAGGTGCTGATGTTCGACTCGGGGCGGATCGTGGAGCAGGGGACGCCGGAGAAGATCTTCACCGACCCCGAGCACAAGCGCACCAGGGAGTTCCTGAACGCGGTGCTGTGACGGTGCTCATGGGCCCCCACGGGGTGCCCGCCCCGCGGGAGGCGGCGGATTCCCGCCGTCTCCCGCACCTTCGCCCGCCCACCCGGCTATCGTTTGGTCCGACTCCCGCCGCGAGGCGGGGAGGGCGGAGGGGAAGCGTGGGAACGAAACCCGGGCCCGCGGCGCCGTTCCACTCGGTGCACTACGTGCTGCGCGTACTGGAGACCGTCTTCCGCCACGGCGACGGCGTCACGGACACGCGGATCGCCCGCGAGTCCGGCCTGCCGGCCGCGCACCTGCCGGCGCTGCTCGCCCTGCTCGTGCGCGAGGGTTACGTGGAGCGGCTGCCCGACGGCGCGTACGTCACGGGCGACGCGCTGGCCGTGCTCGGCTCGGGCGAGGCACGTGCGCGCACCCTGGAGGCGAAGGTCAGGCGCTCGCTCGACCGGCTGCGGGACTCGCTCGGCGCCGCCGTCTACGTCAGCCGCTACGTCGACGGCGAGATACGGGTGACGCAGGTGGCCGCGGGCCCCGGCACGCCCGCGGTCAGGGAGTGGGTCGACTTCAGGACGGCCGCGCACGCGAGCGCGGTCGGCAAGTGCCTGCTCACCCAGCTCGACCAGGACGGCCGCCGCGACCACCTGTCCCGGCACAAGGCGGCGCGGCTCACGTCCCGCACGATCACCGACGAGCGTGCGCTGCTGTCACGTCTCGCCGGCCGGCCGCCCACGGCACCCGTGCTCGACCTTCAGGAGTACGCGGTCGGCACGGTGTGCGCGGCCGTGCCACTGACCGCCGGCGCCACGGTGGGCGCGCTCGCCCTCTCGCTACCGGTCGAGCGCGCCCACCGGCTGCGCGCCGCTGCCGCCGCCCTGGGCCGGGAGGCCGCGCCGCTGGCCCTGACGCTGACCGTGCAGGGCGGCCGGGACGCCTGGGGCGCCTCGTGCTGAGGGTGGTCACGAGCATCCCCTGGGGCCGGGTATGATTACCTCGTCAGCAAGCGCCGCTAGCTCAGTTGGTTAGAGCAGCTGACTCTTAATCAGCGGGTCCGGGGTTCGAGTCCCTGGCGGCGCACTGCACGGCGAGGGCCGCGTACCGTTTCACAACGGTACGCGGCCCTCCTGTTGTGACCGGCCCGGTCAGAGTCGCTCGGCGTGATCGCCCGCCCTGCCGGTGTAGAAGGCGACGGTCAGGTCCTTCACGAGGGCCCTGCGCTCGTGGTCGTCCAGTGCGACGAGGCCCCGCGCGGTGAGCCGCCGCACCGTGTCGTCCACGGCGTCCACCACGGCGCTCAGGACGGTGTCGCGGTGGCGGGCGTCGAGGGCGGCGATCCGGCTGCGCCGCATGGCGCCGGCGATCTCCGGGGCGTACTCGATGCGCGTCGGCTGCGCCGAGAACACCTCGATCCCGGCGGGCCTGCACTCCGCGGACAGCATGCGGGTGAGCGAGTCGCCGACGGCCTCCACGTTGCGCAGCGTCGGCGACGCGCCGTGGAAGGCGTCGGCCGGGAGCTGCGACATGACGCGCGCCATCGCGGCCTCGACCTGCTCGCGCAGGTAGTCCTCGTGGCCCCGGATCCCGAGGGTCGCCCGCACGGTGTCACGCACCCGCCACACGACGAGGACGACGACGCTGAGCGCGGTGCCGTTCGCGTCCATGGCCGGCATGGGTTCCGAGCGCCAGTGGCGCAGCCGTACGTCCACGCGCCGGCGCAGCAGCAGGGGGCTGATCCACAGCAGCCCGGTGCGGCGCACGCTGCCGCGGTACTCGCCGAACAGCGTCAGCACGAGAGCGTGCCCGACCCGGCCGCGGCTGAGCCCGCCGAGCGTGAACAGCAGCACCAGCACACCGAGCGTGAGCAGCAGCCACTGGCCGATGCCGATGCCGTGGTACGGCTGCGGGGCGAGCCCCACCAGCAGCGTCAGGAAGCCGGGCAGGGCACCCGCGTGCCACAGCAGCGCCAGGCAGCCGGCGAGGGTGAGCCCGCCGGCGCACGCGGCCGTCCAGCCGGGCAGCGTGGGTCCCGGGCGCTCGGTGAAGCGCGGGTCGAGCGGCGGCTCGGGGCGGGTGGGCGCGGTGGTGCGGCGGATGCGCGGCTGCTCGCCCGTGCCGAGCCGCCGCCCCACGACGGTGGGCCGGCGCACGGCCGGGTCGACCTCGTCGCGGAAGAGGAGGTGCACGGGGATCTCGTGCGTGGACTCGCCGACGATGAGCGGGCCGCGGCGCGCGGCCGCCCCCGCCGGCCTTCCCGCGAGCGCGTCGCCCGCACCGGTGCCTGCGCCGGGGCCGGGGCCGGGGCGGTCGGAGAAGGCCCAGTCGTCGCCGGCCGGGGGCGGGGCGGACGGCGGGACAGCCTCGCCGCCGTCGTCCGCGTGGGCCGGGTCCTCGGGGGAGGGCGCGGCGGCGACGGGGACGGGGGCGGCGGGCGGCGCCTCGTCGGGCGCGCGCTGCGGCCCGACAGCCGTCACGGGCGGCTCGGGCAGCGCGGGTGGCTCGGCTGCCCCGGGCGCTTCCGCCACGCCGACGGCGCCGCCCGCCATGGCCGCCGGGAGCGCACCGGACGGCGCGGCCGCGCCGTCCGGGCCGGGAGCGGGTGCCCCGTCGGGGTCCCCCCGCACGACTGTCCCTGCGCCGCCGACGCCATCGGCGTCGTCCCCGGCGCCAGGTCGCGGCAGGTCCTCGTCGTCTTCGACCAGCCCTGCTCGCACGACCTCGTCGCCGGAGCATCCGGCCGCCTCGGACTCAGCCCCCGGCCGGGACGGGTGTGCCCCGTAGGGATGGTCCCGCACGGCCGCGCCTGCGCCGCCGACGGCATCGGGCCGCGGGAGGGCGTCGCCTTCCCCGGCCGGTTCGGCGTGTACGAACGTGTCGGGTTCCCCGGCGGACTCGCCCTCCCCCACGGCGCCGGCTTCCGCCCGCGTACCGGTGTCACCGGTGTCGCCGGCGCGCCCGGCCGCCTCCGGTCCGGCGTGCGCGTCCGGCGTGAGGACCGCGTCGGCCGGCGATCCAGCCCCTGACGGGAGCTCAGACGTGCCGGCCTCTCCGGAGGAGGCCCGCGGCAGCGGGGCGTCGTGGGGCGGGGTCGTCGCTGTCATGGTGTGTGGTTACCTCCGTCATGCGAAAAGTCGTCGCCATGTCTCCCGGCCCGGGTAGCCGTCCGCCGCACTGCCCGTCCAGCCCTGCGCGCGCTGGAACGCCTGCGTCGCCCTGCGGTCCGCCTCCCCCCACGCCGGGCCCGGGCCCCGCGTGTAGTACCTGCCGAAACCCTTCTTCACGAGCTGCTTGCCGAGCCGCTCCACGTACACGTTGGACCGGCCCGGCCCGAAGTACTCCTCGCCCGGGTACGCGGGCGCCTTCCCGGCCGTGGCCGGGGCCGCGGGGGCCGCGGCCGCCCCGGTGTGGGTGGCGGCGGCCGGCGCCGCGTGTGCGGCAGGCTTGCCCGCCGGCGGGATGTCCTTGCCGCGCCCCGACACCAGGAGGTGCCACGTGTCCGGGCCCGGCAGACCGTCCGCCTCGCTGCCGCGCCACCCCTGCGCGCGCTGGAACGCCTGCGTCGCCCTGCGGTCCGCCTCGCCCCAGCTCGGTCCCGGACCGCTCGTGTAGAAGCGCTTGCCGCCGCGCGCCACGAGCATCCTGCCGAGTTGCGTGACGTAACGGTTGTGCGCGCCCGGCCCGAAGCGGGACGCGCCCGGGTACGTGTACGACGCGGTGGCGGCGGCGCCGGGCGCGCCCTGGTCGGCCAGCCCCTTGTAGCGGTACGGCACGTACTTGTCGGAGTTGGTCCAGTACGCCATGGGCGTCACCTGCGCACGCGTGTGCGGCGGCGTCTGCTCGTACGCCAGGTAGGTGCGGTGCGAGGCGTCCGCCCAGCCGCCGAAGATCGTGACGTGCGAACCCTTGTCGGGGTCGGCGGGGTTGTGGAACAGCAGGATGTCCCCCGGCCGGAGATCGGCGCGGGCGATCTTCACGCCGTATCGCGCGAGGCTGCCCGTCCACTCGTTCTTCGGCAGGTGCCAGGCCATGGAGACGTAGCCGGAGCAGTCCTGCCGGTAGCCGTCGGTCCAGAACTTGGTCATGCTGTAGGGCACCTTCGCGGTGACCCACGTCTTCGCGCGGCTGATGATCTGCGCGCGTGTCGTCTTCGGCAGGTCGGCCGATCCGCCGCCCGGCTTGCCGTGCACTGGGCCGCTGCCGCCCTGCGGCGTTGCCGGGCTCGGCTCGGCGTAGCCGTCGGTGACGGGCGGAGCGGCCGTCAGCGCCGCATGCCCCGCCGCACCGGCGTGGCCCAGTGGCGCGGTACCGCCCGCGATGTGCGCGGGCGCGGCGGTGGCGGCCGTCACCCCGCAGCCCCAGGCGAGCCCGGCCGCCGCGGCGAGCGCCAGCGCACGCCGCCCGCCGGATCCTCGCTGCCGGACGGCGAGGCCTTGTGCCGCCTCGTGCCGCCGCTGCGCACATCCGGCACAGGGGCAGTCGAGAGCGGGTTCGTACTCTTCGAAGACCGGGACGGTCATGCTGCGATCCCCTCCACGCGCTCATCACGTTGTTCCTGACGTGGTGTCAAGGCGCCAGTGTCTCAACTGTCCCTGTAGGTCGCATTCTGACCGATCATAGGTAGTAAATACACTTATGCCAGGGCGTGGCGTACCGCGAATGTCGCGATTCACCCGGGAAACGGCGTAGAGTCCCGGCCGCGAAAACCAGAGCGCTAAATCGACAATTGCCCGGTACTATGACGGGGACATGACCGCCGGCGAGCTCCCGCGCGGGCAGGGCGCCCTGTCGTGGCGCCCTGCCCCGGCGCGGTCGAGGACCGGTCCGGCCGGCGACCCTCGGGGGGACGGGTCGCCGGCCGGGCCGGATCGGGTCAGGTCAGGTCGGGTCGGGTCGGGTCCGGGTCAGCTGTCGGCCGTGTCCGTCCCGCCGCCCACGACCTTTGTCAGGTAGGCCGAGACGACGACGTTCGCGGTGTACTCCTGGGCCGCGCGGTCGAACGTGCCGCCGCAGGTGATCAGCCGGAGTTCGGCGCGTTTGTGCTGGCTGACGCCGTAGACCTTGTCGGCGTCGAAATGCTTCCTGCTCACGACCTCCACGTCGTCGACCGTGAACTCGGCGACGGAGCCGTCCGCGCGCGCCACGCGCACCTTCTCGCCTGCCTTGGCCGCGCTGAGCCCGTAGAAGACCGCGGCCTTCGTCTTGGTGTCCACGTGACCGACCAGGATGGACGTCCCCGCCGCGCCCGGCTGCGTGCCGCCGTCGTACCAGCCGACCGTGCCGGGCGTGGAGAACGGCGGCGGGTCGACCGCACCCTTCCCGTCGAGGCCGCGGCCGGTGACGGGCGCGGTGATCCCGAGCGCGGGGATCTCGACGCGCCGCGGCTTCGACGGCGAGAGGGGGGCGTGCGCGGGCGGCAGCGGCACTCCGAGCGGACGGCCGACGGCCGCGATGTCGCCCGTGGCGGGCGCGTGGGCGCCGCCCGCCGTCCCGTCCGCCGTGCCGCGGCCCCAGAGCCAGAGGCCGAGCAGCAGCACGGCCCAGGCGACGCCCGTGGTCAGCTTGCCCGAGCCCCGGCCGGAGCCCGCGGCGTCGTTCCCCTCGGACACGGTGGCCGCCTCAGTCCGCTTCCCGCGACGCGGAGACGGCCGCCGCGCGCCTGCGCCGGCTGCTCCGGTACGCCACGGTCACCGCCGCCACCCCCGCGAGCACGAGGCCGACAACGGTGTAGGGGGTGCCGGGGCCCGACTGCTCGGCCGGGACGGCCGCGTTCTTCGCGTCGGCGGCCAGCACCGCCGTGCCACCGCCGCCCGCGTGCACGGGGGCGTACGGCCTCCTGTGGTCGTAGCCACCGTGGTCGTGGCCGTGGTCCACGACCTGGAAGCGGCCCACATGGCCGTGGTCGTGCCCGTCGCAGCTGACGCTGATGTCATAGCTGCCCGCCGCCATGAAGGACTTGATGGAGACATCGCCGTAGAGCGCGTCACCGGATCCGCTGCTGATGGTCACCGCCTGGACGAAGGCGCTGGACGAGACGCGCGCGCGGCCGTGCCTGCACCCCTCGACCTTGACCTGCACGTGGCCCTGCGCCGCGATGACGGTGGAGCTGATGGTGGCGGTGACGTTGTCCTGCGCCTGGGCGGCCGTGGCCCCGTAGACCGGAGCCGCGACGAGTATGGCGGCCGCACCGGCGGCACGCAGAGCGAGCAATCCTGAACGCATGGTGAACCTCCTGTCAGGAAGACTCACCCGCGCGGGGCCTTTCCGCATCCGCAGGGGCCCTTCCGTGTCACCTGTTCGGCCCCGCGGGCGCGGCGGTGACCTGCCGGTACCCCGCCCCGCCGCCCCGGCCGCCCGACCCCGCGGCCGGCTTCCGCGCCTATGGGATGATCGGCGCTGTTGACGGCCGCACACCCGCAGGAGACTGGCCCCATGACGCACCGCAAGCCCATCGCATCCTGGCTCACGGACATGGACGGCGTGCTCATGCACGAAGGTGTCCCCGTGCCGGGCGCCGACGCCTTCGTCAAGCGCCTGCGGGAGTCCGAGCGCCCGTTCCTCGTCCTGACGAACAACTCGATCTACACGCCGCGCGACCTGTCGGCACGGCTCAGCCGGATCGGCCTCGACGTGCCCGCCTCGAACATCTGGACCTCCGCGCTGGCCACCGCCAGGTTCCTGGAGGACCAGCACCCCGGCGGCACCGCGTACGTCATCGGCGAGGCCGGGCTGACCACGGCGCTGCACGACGCGGGCTACATCCTCACCGACGTGGACCCCGATTTCGTGATCCTCGGCGAGACGCGCACCTACTCGTTCGAGGCGCTGACGAAGGCGATCCGGCTGATCAACAAGGGGGCGCGGTTCATCGCCACGAACCCCGACTCCACCGGGCCGTCCCCGGAGGGCGACCTGCCCGCCACAGGCTCCGTCGCGGCCCTCATCACCAAGGCCACCGGCAAGGAGCCGTACTTCGTGGGCAAGCCGAACCCGCTCATGATGCGCACCGGCCTCAACACCATCGGGGCGCACTCGGAATCCTCGGCGATGATCGGCGACCGGATGGACACGGACGTCCTGGCCGGTCTCGAGGCCGGCATGGAGACGTTCCTCGTGCTGACGGGGCTGACCGGGCCGGGCGATGTCGAGCGTTACCCGTTCCGCCCGACACGGGTCGTGGAGTCCATCGCCGACCTCGTCGAGCTGGTCTGAGCCTGTCCGGGGCCCGGACCGGCTCGACGAGACGAGCGGGGCTCAGGGCCTCGGACCCAGTACCTTCCCCGATCCACCGTCCGTCACCGTGATGGCCGAAGCGGGGCACGAGTCGGCCACGTCGAGCAGGACCTCGTCGGCGTCCGGGTCCGCCGCGCCGGGCGCCACACTCGCCGCCGCGCCCTCCAGCACGAACCGCTCGGGCGCCAGCGCCGCGCACATGCCGGAGCCGACGCACACGTCCCCGTCCACCTCGATGTGCCACGCCCCCATCGCGCTCACCACCCCACCGGGAGGACCCGCGGAGCCCGTACGAGCATCTGACGCTTCCACTCGGGCTCGCCCGCGATCCTGAGCCCCGGCACCTTGGTGACCAGCGCGCGCAGCGCCTCCTGCAGCTCCATCCTGGCCAGCTGCGCGCCCAGGCAGTGGTGCACGCCGTGGCCGAAACCCAGGTGCTGGTTGGCGGGCCGGTCGAACCTCAGCGTCTCGGGGTCCTCGAACCTGGCCGGGTCGCGGTTGGCCGAGCCGAGCGAGACGACCACCGGCTCGCCCTTGCGCACGAGCACCCCGCCGACCTCCACGTCCTCCTTCGCGTACCGCGGGAACGCCGCGCCGGCGCCCAGCGGGATGTAGCGCATCAGTTCCTCGACAGCGCCCGGCACCAGCTCGGGGTCGTCGACCAGTCGCTGCCACTCCTCTCGCTGTCCGAGCAGGACCCAGACGAAGTTGGGGATCTGCGAGGCCGTCGTCTCGTGCCCGGCGACGAGGATCGCCACGCACAGGCTGACCAGCTCGTCCTCGCTGAGACGGTCCTTGGCGTCCCGGGCCTCGATGAGGCCCGACATCAGGTCGTCGCGCGGGTCGGCCCTGCGCTCGGCGACGTACCCGGCGAGGTAGTCGGTCAGCTGGTCCTGGTTCTCGCGCAGTTCGTCCGCGGTGAGCCGCGTCGTGGACAGCAGGGCGTCGCTCCACACCCGGAACCGGCCGCGGTCCGAGGCCGGCACGCCGAGCAGCTCGCAGATGACCTGCACGGGCAGCGGCAGCGCGAAGTTCTCCACCAGGTCGGCGGGCGGGCCGGCCGCGACCATCCCGTCCAGCAGGCGGGACGTCAGCTCCCGTACCCACGGGCGAAGTCCTTCCACCTGGTGGCGGGTGAAGGCGCGCGACACGAGGGTGCGCAGACGGGTGTGGTCCGGCGGGTCCATGGACAGGATGCTCGGCTTGGACCTGGCGGCGTTGTAGCGCGGTTCGTCGCCCTCCAGCGCCATGGCCCGCGAGAACCGCAGGTCGCCGAGGACCAGGCGGGCGTCCTCGTAGCGCGTCGCGAGCCACGCGGGCTCGCCGTGCGGCAGCCGGACGCGGACCATCCCCGCGCCCTCGCGGGCGTCCGCGTACGCGGCGTGCAGGCCCAGGCCGTCACCCTGCCCGTTCTGGTCGTTGAAGGGGTACGGGACGGGGGCGGGGAGCGAGAGGGAGGTGGAGGTGGGGGGTGTGGCGCTCGTCAAGGGTCTCTCCCACGGAAACGTGGCCGACGGGGGGTGGCCGGTCGTCACCGGAGCGCGGTGCGGCCCTGCGCACTCTGCGTGGCCCCGGGTGGACCGAACGTCTTGCAAGCATGCGCTTACAAGCTAGGCAGGCCCTTACCGGCAGTCAAGGGCGCCCCTGTCCGCGAGGTGGGCGATACGGTGTGCCCGGGAGGACATGTGGCCGGAATCGAACGCCCCGCGGGGCCGAGACCCAGGGACGCGGCGGCGACGCGGAAGGCGCTGCTCGACGCCGCCGCCGAGCTCTTCTTCGAGCGCGGGTTCCAGCGGACCACGGTCCGCGACATCGCCGGCCGCGCGGGCGCGAACCAGTCGCTGATCTTCCGCTACTTCGGCTCGAAAGCCGCGGTCTTCGAGGCGGTGGCCGCCCGCCTCGGCCACGAGCAACTGGAACGCACGCCGGCCGAGCGGCTGCTGGAGACCACGCTGCGCAGCATGCTGCGGGACGAGCCCGGCAGGCGCCGCGACCACACGATGGTGACGTTCCTGCGCTCGCTGGGGACCGAGGGGCCCGCGGCGGACATCGCGGAGCAGCTCGGCGACGACTACGCGACGGCGCTCGCGACCCTCTCCGACGCGCCGAACGCGCGCCTGCGCGCCCAGTTGGTCCTCGCGTGGCTGATCGGCATCGGCCTCGTACGGGACGTCAGCCGCGGCGAGCCGCTCTCGGGCGCGGACGCGGACGAGGTGACCGGCCTGGTCCTCACGGCGGCGCGCACGCTGCTCGAAGGTGCGCGCTGACTCTCCCGGCACGCACGGCCGCCGCCTCTCAGCGCGGGCGCTCCCGGGCGGCGAGGGACTCGGGCAGCTCCGCGACCGACGGCAGCACGTCGTCGGCGCCCGCGCGGCGCAGCGCGGGCTCGGCGTGCGCCCCCGTCCGCACGCCGATGACCGCCCCGGCCCCCGCCCGCAGGCCGCCGGCCATGTCGTACGACGTGTCGCCGACGACCGCGACCTCGTCGACCGCGTCGGCGGCGCCGGTGCGCAGGAAGGCGGCGAGGACCATGTCCGGGTACGGGCGTCCGCGCCCGCCGGCGTCGGCGGGGCAGAGCGTGAGCGGCACGAGGTCGCGCCACCCGAGCGCGTCGAGAATGGCATCCTGGGTGGCCCGCGCGAACCCCGTCGTCAGGACGACCGTGCGGCCCGCGTCCCGCAGCCGCGCGATCGCCTCCGCCGCGCCGGGCACGGCCGCCACGAGGCCGCCGCCGACAAGCTCGCCGTACGCCTCCTCGAAGGCCGCGTTCGCCCGCTGTGCGCTCTGCTCGTCGCCGAACAGGTGCCGGAACACGGAGATCTTCGACTCGCCCATCGTCTCGCGCACGTAAGAGAGTTGGCGCTCGTGCCGATCGGACCCGGCCGTCACCCCCAGCGCCTGTGCGGCGGTGGAGAACGCCCGCTCCACGAGGCCGCCGTCGGCGACCGTCGTCCCGGCCATGTCGAGGACCACCAGCTTGAGGCCGCGGCGCCCCGCGCGGTGTGTACCGCCGGTCAATTCCCTCACCATCCCAGTTCGTTCGCCGTCGTCTCGGCGATCGCGGGTGAGCATGTCATCCCGCGTCCGCCGGGCCCTGTCACCAGCCACACGCCGTCGCGCACTTGCTCCCTGTGCACCACGCGCGCGGTGTCGAGGCACTGCGCGTACACACCGGCCCACCGCCGCCTGACGGGCGGCAGCGGCCTGCCGAGGAAGGTCTCGACGACGCCCGTCAGGTGGTCGTACGGCTCTTCGAGCACGTCAAAGGGGAACGGCTCGTCGTAGGCGTGCGTGTCGCCGATGGTCAGGCCGCCGTCGAGGCGCTGCACCATGAGCAGTTGCATCCGGTGCTCGGCGGCGACCGGCGCCTGCGGCCGGCCCTGTGACAACGCGCGCAGCGCGTCACCCCCGTACGCCGGGTAGTAGCGGAAGCTGTCGGCGTCGGCGACGGAGGTCGGCAGCTCCTCGCCGAGCGGCTCGGTCTGCATCATCTGCAACCGCACGCGCCGCACGGGCAGTTCGGGTGCCAGTTCGCGGACGAGGCCGCCCAGCCGGGCGCCCGTGCACACCACGACGGTGTCCGCGGTGTGCGTGTCGCCGTGGTCGTCGCGCACGGAGGCACCGCCGGCCGCCGACGCGACGTCGCGGACCTCGCGGCCGCCGAGGAACGTGTACCGTCCACTCGCCGACAGCGCCTCGCGCAGGGCGAGTTGCGCGACGCGCGGCTCGACCGCCGCGTCCCGGGGGCACCACAGCGCGGCCGTGAAGTCGCCGCGCAGCGCGGGGTTGATCCCGCGCGCCTCCTCCGGTGTGAGCAGCTGGTACCCGCGCGCGGCGGCGTCGGCGCGCTCGGTGGCCGCGGTGGCGACCGCGAGTTCCCGCTCCGTGCGCACGAGTGTGAGCGAGCCGTTGGCGCGGAACCCGAGCCCGGGCACCCGGCCGCCGATCTCCTCCCACAACTCACGTGCGCGCAGGGCCGTCTCCAGCTCCTGGCCGCCCGCCCGGCCGCTGATCCAGATCTGGCCGAAGTTGCGCAGCGACGCGCCGCGCGCCTCCGGTTCGCGTTCGATCTGCACGACCTCATGGCCACGGGCCGTCGCCTGCCAGGCGTGCATCGTGCCCAGCACGCCGCCTCCCACGACGATGACTCTCACGTTCCGGACACTCCTCGGGCACGGTGTTTCGCGGATGGTCCCCCGGCCTCAGATGGTGGTCCGTCCTCGGCCCATGGACTAGACCCGTTATCATTTTGATATCAAATGCCGGTGCCTTTGACCCGCTGGGTCCGCCTCTCAGTGCTCCCCGCCGCCCAGGCGTGCCGTGAAACTGAACCTGTCCCCGCGGAACAGCGTCCGCACCCGTTCCAGCGGCCGCCCGTCCGTGTCGTTCGACGCGCGGTGCAGCAGGAGCATCGGCAGCGCGGGCGGAGTGCCGATCAGCAGCGCCTCGCGCGGCGTGGCGAGCACCGTCTCGATCCGCTCGTCCGCCTCGCCGAAGGAGACGCCGAGCCGCTCGCGCAGGTAGGCGTAGAACGACGAGTCCGGATCGAAGTCGCCGTCAAGGGCGGGCGCCCGCGCCACCGACACGTACGTGCTCTCAAGACCGACCCGCTCGTCGTCGGCGAGCAGCACCCGCTCCATGTGCCACACCGGCTCCCCCTCCGCGGCGCCCGTCGCGGCCGCCAGCGCCGCAGTGCACGGGAAGCGTTCGAGCGAGACGAGGCGCCGCCCCGGCGTGTGGCCCGAGAGCCGCACACCCTCCGTGTAGCTGGCGAGCGAGAGCGGCTGCTCCAGCTTCGGGCCCGCGACGACCGTCCCCCTCCCCTGCCGCCGCAGCCGCCCTTCGAGGATGAGCTCGCGCAGCGCCTGGCGCACCGTCTCCCGCGCCACCTCGTACCGCGTGGCGAGGTCACGTTCCGTGGGCAGCGCCCTGCCCTCGCCCAGCTCCTCGACGAGAGCGGCGATCCGGGTCTTCACCATGTAGTACTTGGGCACGCGGCCGTGCTCGGGGACGCCCGCGCGCACGGGCGCGCCGGGGGCCCGCGGGTGGGGGTGGCCCTGCGAGTGATCCACGCGGGCATGTTCGCACGCGGCGCCGGGGCGCGGTGTACGCGGCTTTGCGCTTACCGAGCCGCCTTGCTTTAGTGAGCGCCATGACTGGCACAGCCGACCGGCCCCTCAGGGTGGCACTCGTGGGGTACGGCCTCGCGGGCTCCGTCTTCCACGCGCCGCTGATCGCCGCGACCGAAGGCCTCGTCCTCGACACGGTCGTCACCTCGAGCGAGGAGCGCCGCGGCCAGGCGCGCGGAGCGTTCCCGTCCGTGCGGTTCGCGGCCTCCCCCGGCGAGCTGTGGGAGCGGGCGGACGCGCTCGACCTGGTCGTCGTCGCGTCGCCCAACAAGACGCACGTCCCGATCGCCACCGCCGCCCTGGAATCCGGTCTCGCCGTCGTGGTCGACAAGCCCGTGGCGGGAACGGCGGCCGAGGCCAGGGGCCTCGCCGGCCTGGCCGAGGAGCGCGGCCTGCTGCTCTCGGTCTTCCAGAACCGGCGCTGGGACAACGACTTCCTCACCCTGCGGGGCCTGCTCGACGCGGGCGAGCTCGGCGAGGTGCTGCGCTTCGAGTCGCGGTTCGAGCGGTGGCGCCCCCGGCTGAAGGGCGGCTGGCGCGAGTCCGGGGCTCCTGAGGAGTTCGGCGGGCTGCTGTACGACCTGGGCAGCCATGTGGTCGACCAGGCCCTCACGCTGTTCGGTCCGGTGACGAGCGTCTACGCGGAGGCCGATGTGCGCCGCGCCGGCGCCGAGGCCGACGACGACACGTTCTTCGCCCTGACGCACGCGAACGGCGTGCGCTCCCACCTCCACGTCAGCGCGATCACCGCGCAGCTCGGCCCACGCTTGCGCGTCCTGGGGTCGGCGGGCGGCTACGTGAAGTACGGCCTCGACCCCCAGGAGGCGGACCTGCGCGACGGCAGGCGGCCCGGCACCGCCGGCGAGCCGTGGGGCGTCGAGCCCGAGTCGCTGTGGGGCAGGCTCGGCGCCGGCGAGTCGCCGCTGACCGGCGGCGGCACACCGGTGCCGACGCTCCCCGGCGACTACCCCGCCTACTACGCGGCGATCGCGGCGGCGCTGCGTGACGGCACGGCCCCGCCGGTCACGGCGCGCCAGGCGGCGGCCGCCCTCGACGTCCTGGAGGCGGCACGCCGCTCGGCGCGCGAGGGCGTCACCGTGGAGCTCGACCTCAGGCGTCCTTGAGCTGCTGGCGCTGGGTGCCGAGGCCCTCGATCTCCAGCTCCACCACGTCACCCGCGCGCAGGTAGGGCTTGGGCTCGGGCCTGCCCATCGCCACGCCCGCCGGCGTGCCGGTGTTGATGACGTCCCCGGGGTAGAGCGTCATGAACTGGCTGACGTACCGCACGATCTCCGCGACCGGGAAGATCATGTCGGCGGTGGTGCCGTCCTGCTTGGTCTCGCCGTTGACGCTGAGCCTCATCGCCAGGGCCTGCGGGTCGGGCACCTCGTCGGACGTCACGAGCCAGGGGCCGAGCGGGTTGAACGTCTCGCAGTTCTTCCCCTTGTCCCACTGGCCGCCACGCTCCAGCTGGAACGCTCGCTCCGAGACGTCGTTGGACACGGCGTACGCGCCGACGTGCGCGAGCGCCTCCTCCTGGGAGTCCAGGTAGCGCGCCGTGCGCCCGATGACGACGGCGAGCTCGACCTCCCAGTCGGTCTTCACACTCCCGCGCGGGATGAGCACCGTGTCGTCGGGGCCGACGACCGTGTCCGCCGCCTTGAAGAAGATGATCGGCTCGGACGGCGCCTGCGCGTTCGTCTCCCGTGCGTGGTCGTGGTAGTTCAGCCCGATGCAGACGACCTTGCCGGCACGGGCGAGCGGGGCGCCGACGCGCTGTCCCGCGTCGAGCACAGGCAGCTCTCCGCCCGCCGCGGCCGTCCTGACGCGCTGGAGGGCGGCGTCGTCGGCGAGCAGTGCCCCGTCGATGTCGGTGACGATCCCCGACAGGTCGCGCAGCGTCGTACCGTCCTCGTCGAGCAGTGCCGGGCGCTCCGCACCCGGTGTACCGACACGCAGCAACTTCATGGTCCCTGGCTCCCTCTCGTCGAGCTTCCGGCGATCGATACTCGCCGTACACCGGATCTCCCGGCAAGACCCTTCTCGCCCATCGGGCACGACGCCCGCTCACGCGGGTGCCGGATCGTCGCGCAGGGCGTCGTCCGCGAGTACCTCCTCGTCGGGCCGTATGTCCCCACGCTCGCGGGCCGCGCCGGCGCCCGCGTACGTCACGGCGAGCGTGACGATCAGGTTGGCGGCGAGGGCCACGAGCCCCGCGTTCACGCCCCACACGGGGTCGTGCCCGCCGAAGACGAGCGTGCACACGAGGGCCACCCCGACCGCGAGGCCGCTCAGCGCGGCGGCCGTCGTGAGCCGCCGCCACACGAGGCCCAGCAGCAGCATCGGCAGCAGCTGCGCCATCCCCTCGTAGCTGACGAGCGACAGCCGCACGAGCGTGCCGGGTGCCGCGTACGTCAGCACCAGCGCCAGCGCGCCGGCGACGACGACGACGCACTGGGCGGCGGCCTTCTGCCGGGCGTCGCCGCTCAGCCGCGGCACGAGCGACAGCACGCTACGGCCCCACATCGTGCCGATGACCAGCATGAACACGGCCATCGGCACGATCGAGGAGAGGGCGGCCGCGACCCCGACGACCCCCACGGCCCAGGCCGGCAGCGCGTCCACGACGAGTTTGAACAGCGCCAGGTTCGTGTCGGAACCCGTCAGGCCGGGGACGACGAACGCGGCGGCGAGTCCCAGCAGCATCGGCACGAACAGCAGCACGTTGTACGCCGGCAGGAAGACGGCGTTGCGCCGCAGGGTGTCGGCGGAGCGGGCGCCGAGGTAGCCGGCGACGGTCGTCGGGAAGATGACGATCGTCAGCGCGTTCATCACGGAGGTGGAGATGAACCATCCTGTGCCCATTTCGCTGTGGCCGTGGCCCGGCAGGGTCAGCCAGGACTGCTTCTCGTGCACGACACGGTGCAGGAAGTCGCCGTACCCGCCGAAGTAGTGCAGCGGCACGTACGCGACGAGGAAGATCAGCGTGCCGATGACCAGCAGGTCCTTCAGGACGGACACCCATGCGCTGCCGCGCAGGCCGCTGACGGCCACGAACGCGGTGGTGACGGCGAAGCCGATGAAGTACGCCCAGTTCAGGCTGATCGTGCCGTACGAGATGGTCGACACGACCACGCCCATGCCGGTGATCTGCAGCTGGATGTACGGCAGCAGGAACACCGTCGCCAGCACGGCGGTCAGCGCACCGAGCCAGGGCCGGCCGTAACGGTGGGTGACCATGTCCGTGATGGAGACCAGGCCGTGGCGGCGCGCGTACGACCAGAGCATGGGCCCGACCACGTACCCGACCGCGTAGCCGCACGACAGGTAGGCGACGACGTACAGGACGGGCGCACCGAAGTCGTATCCCCAGCCCGCGCCGCCGAGGTAACTGAAGCTGGTGTAGCCCTCGCCGGCCATCAGCACCCAGATGAAGACGGTCCCGAGGCCGCGGCCGCCCACGGACCACTCCGTGATGCCCCCGCCGCCACCGCCCCGGCCGCGCACGGCGAGCAGCCCGAGCACGACGGTCACCGCCATGAAGGCGCCGAAGACGGACGTCGCCACCGCCGCGTTCACCGGCCCTCACCCCGGCCCTTCGCGGCGAGCCTGCGGTCCCCGCGGTAGGCGGCCCAGACCGCGAAGGGCGTGACCAGGGTCGAGAGCAGCATCCAGAACGTGAGGAACGGCAGCCCCGCGACCACCGGATCGACCCTGTTCACCCAGGGCAGGGCGACGAGGAAGAGCACGAAGGGCACGAGGAGCCAGAGCAGATGCGGCCGTTGTCGAAGCACCCAAGGACCTTACGACCTCCCACCAGACCGTTACGGCCTGCCGCACGGCGCTCACCGCCTGGTGCGGAAGCGTTCCTCCCATGCCCGACCCGGGTGATCGCAGTACGGTGTGGCCATGCGCCCCGACATGCCTGCCGACCACACCACGGAAGCCGAGCGCCTGCTGCGCACCGCGGCCCGGTACCCGGAGGACCAAGAGCCCCTGCTTCTCCAGGCGGCGGCCCATCTCGAACTGGCCGGCGCCAGAGACCGGGCCTCCGGCCTCTACGACCAGTTGCTGTCGACGAGCCCCGGCCACCCGGGCGCCGAACACCCCCAGCTGGTGAAGGCGCTCAAGGCGGCCAACCTGTGGGAGTTCGGCCACGAGCCCGAGGCACGCACGATCATCGACGGCGTCCGGCTGGCGTCGCCGCTGGAACCGGCGCCCTGGGAGATCATCGCGGAGACGCTGGAGCGGCACGACGAGCCCGAGGCCGCCCACGACACCTTCACCGCCGGGCTGAACCTGCTGCTCACGCCGGGCGAGGAGGTCCCGTACGCGACCCACGCCCTGCTGATCGGCCGCCACCGCACCCGCCGCCTGCTCGGTCTCGAGCACGACGCGTGGGACTCCCTCGCCGACCAGGTCAACCCGGCGTCCGTCACGCTGGACGAATTGCACGACCCCAAGCGCCTGTGGGCCCTCGGCTCCGACAACCCGGACGAGCTCCAGGCCGAGATCAACCGCCTCCGCGCCGAACTGGGCTCGTACCGCACCGCTCTGTCCCGCCCCTTCCCCGTCGCCGTGCTGCACTGGCCGGAGGCGGAACTCAGCGAGCTCATCGCCGCGTACCCGCCGCTCGCCGAGGAGTACCACTCCCACGAGGCCCACTTGGCCCGCGTCGAGACCGCCCTGCGCGAACTCGCCGCCGCGGGCACACCGAACCTGGGCGTCGTCACGGGCACCGTCCCCTCCTACGAGGCGTTCGCGGCCTCGGAGGCCGCGCCCCCGACGACCACCGCGCTGCTGCCCCTCTACGCCACCACCCTGGCGGCCCGCGGCCGCGCCCTCGCCTGGCCGCCGCCGCGCAACGCCACCTGCTGGTGCGGCTCGGGATCGCCGTACCGGCAGTGCCACGGGGCGGCCTGACCGCATGTCCGAGCCCGCAGGCGGGGGTTCGAAGGGGACGCTCGGCAGGCTCACCGCGGTACGCCACGGCGAGAGCACGGCGAATGTCGTGTTCGGCCGTGCGGTGGCCGCGCAGGACACCGAGCTGATCGTGGGCGGGAGCGACGCCCAGGTGCCGCTGTCCCCGCGCGGCCTGCGCGAGGCGGAGGCGCTGGGGCGCAGGCTGGCGGACGGGGGTCCTGAAGGGCGGCCAGGACTCGTCGTCTGCTCCCCCTACCTGCGGGCGCGGCAGACGTGGGACGCCATGGCCGCCGTGGCCAGGGAGTCGGGACACACGCTCCCCGCCTGCACGGTGGACGAGCGGTTGCGGGACCGGGAGATGGGGGTGCTTGAGCTGCTGCCGCCGCCTGCGCTGCGGGCCCGGGCGCCTCAGGAGGCGGCGCGCCGCAAGCGGCTCGGTGAGTGGTTCTACCGGCCGCCGGGCGGCGAGTCGCTCGCCGATGTGACCTTGCGTGTGCGCGACTTCCTCACGGAGCTTCGCTCGGGCGGCGCCGAGGGGCACGTGCTGCTCGTCGCGCACGACTCCGTGGTGGTCGCCGTCCGGCACGTGCTGGCGGGGATCGGCGACCCGGTGCCGGCGGACGTTCCGGTGCCGAACGCCTCGGTCTCGTGGTGGGAGGACCTGGGGCCGGGCGGCGCTGCGGCCCGGCTCGTGGAGTTCGCGAGCGTGAGCCACCTCACCGGGACGGGCGGCGACCGGGAGCCCGGCACGCTTGGTTAGGCTCGTCATGTTCGAAGTGTGAAGATCGGTCGCCGGCCGGCGTCGTGCCGGCGGCGCGTCAGCAAGGACGGCAGAAGTGGCGAAGTTGGCAGCTTTGGCGAGGATCCCGGCGGCTGCGCCGGCGGCGGCCGCGGCCGCGGGCGGGCTGGTCGGCGGGTTCGCCGTCGCACGGTGGACGAAGAAGCGGCAGCTGGGCGGGGCCGTGCTCCTCGCAGCGGGCACGGCGGCGGCGTGGCAGTGGCGGCAGGCCTCGGGCACGAAGGCGGCGGCCGGCCTTGGCGCGGCGTACCTGGCGGCGTTCGGCGGCTCGCATCCGCTGGCCAAGAAGATCGGCGCGTGGCCGTCGGTCTTCTCGGTCGCGGGCGGGGTGGCCGCCGCGTCGTACGCGGTGACGCGTCGCTGAACGCCTCGCGGTGACCGCCCGCGGCCGGGTGCGCAGGCCGCCCGCGCACGCGGCGGTCAGCCGCCGAGCGCGTGCGAGACGGTGTAGATCAGCACACCGGCGAGCGCGCCGACCACCGTGCCGTTGATCCTGATGAACTGCAGGTCGCGGCCGATGTGCGCCTCGATCTTCTTCGAGGTGTCGTCCGCGTCCCAGCTCTTCACGGTGTCCGTGATCAAGGACGTGATCTCGCTCCGGTACGTGGACACCACGTACGCCGCGGCGTCCTCGATCCAGCCCTCGAGCTTGGCCTGCAGCCGGTCGTCGGTGGCGAGCCGCCGGCCCAGGCTGAGCAGCGAGGCGCGAGCCCGCAGACGCAGCTCGCTGCGCTCGTCCTCGGCGGCGGAGATGATCATGGCGCGCACGGACGACCAGGCCGAGGCGATGATGTCCTGCACCTCGGGGCGCGCGATCAGGTCCGACTTCATCCGCTCGACCTTGCTCCTGGTCTGCGTGTCCGACTGGAGGTCGGAGGCGAAGTCCTTGAGGAAGCGGTCGATGGCGCCGCGCGCGGGGTGGGACGGCATGTCCCGCATCTCCGTGACGAAGCGCAGCAGCTCCTTGTACACGCGGTCGCCGATGCGGCGGTCCACGAAGCGCGGCGTCCAGCCGGGCGCGCCGCC
This sequence comes from Streptomyces sp. NRRL F-5126, assembly GCF_000721265.1. Lineage (GTDB taxonomy): Bacteria > Actinomycetota > Actinomycetes > Streptomycetales > Streptomycetaceae > Streptomyces. The sequence continues at coordinate 188,256 of NZ_JOFZ01000011.1, forward strand.
CTGGACGGCGTCCATCACCGAGTCCTCGTGGGCGACGAGCCACTCGCGGCCGCGGACGCAGACGAGGTCGACGGCCCGGTGGTGCGCGCCGTCCGCGACGACCTTGTCGAGGGTCTTGCCGATGCCGGGCGCGATCTCGGCGGCGTCGGCGCGCCGGGTGATCGCCTCGCCGACGACCGCCTGCACGTCGGAGTCCCGCAGGACGGTGATCGCGCCGCGCAGGGCGGTGGCCAACTCCGCGGTGACGCGGTCGGCGTGCTCGGGCTCGGCCAGCCAGGCGCCGACGCGGCGGCCGATGGCGAGGGCACGCAGCCGGGCGCGCACGACGTCGGCGGAGAGGAAGTTCTCCCCCACGAACTGGGCCAGGGAGGCGCCGAGCTGGTCCTTCTTGTTCGGGATGATCGCCGTGTGCGGGATGGGGATCCCCAAGGGGTGGCGGAACAGGGCGGTCACGGCGAACCAGTCGGCGAGCGCGCCGACCATGCCGGCCTCCGCCGCGGCGGCCACGTAGCCGCTCCAGGCGCCTGCGCCGCTGTGCCCGGCCCAGGTGGCGAGCGCGTAGATGCCCGCGACGAGGACGAGCAGGGTGGTGGCCGTGGTCTTCATGCGCCGCACGCCGCGGCGCTTCTCCTCGTCGGCCGCGGTGTACGAGAAGGAGGGGAGCCCGGATCCGGTGGAACGCGACCGGGCGCGCGGGGGGTTGCCCGGCGTGCTGCCCGATGCGTCGCCCGGTGTGTTCGCGTGGTGCTGCTCCGTGTGCGTGGGCGCCGCGGCCGTTTCGGCGTCCGCGTCGGTGGCATTCGTCTCCTGCGCGCGGCGTTCCCCGTCCCCGCGCCCCGCTTCACCGTGTTCCATTCACTCCACCCGTCCGCGACCGCCGTACGACTCCCGGTGAGCCGACTGCCAGGGAACCTCCTGTGCGCATTGTCCCTCTTGAGAGGTGACTCCCCGGGCGTGTGCCAAGTTCCCTCGCCGTGGCGGATGATGTTTGTACAGAAAGATGAGGTGAAACCGGGACATGACAAGACAGCGTGGCCTGGCCCTTTTCGGAGCCATGATCGCGGTCGTGGGCCTGGTGTGTGCCGGGATCTTCGCCGGCCTCGGCCCCGGCAAGGGTCTTGCCGACGATGTCGCCGGGAGCCTCCTCGGGAACGGCAAGGGCGACGGGAGCGGGGGCGGCAGCGGGGACGGCGCCGCCGCGGACGGCCGGGGCGGCGACGCGCAGGGCCGCGCGGGCGCGCACGAGGCGGCGCCGGCCGCCGCCGGGGCCTGGACGGGCACGTGGGCCGCGGGCGCCGTCGGCGCGGAGCCCGGCGCCCCCCACGGCCTGCCCGGCCGCTCGATACGCAACGTGGTGCACACGAGCATCGGGGGGACGGCCGCGCGCGTCACGTTCTCCAACCTGTACGGCACGGCTCCCCTGTTCATCGGGCACGCGTCGGTGGCGGTCGCCGACTCCGGCGGGCCCGCCGCGGTGCCCGGCACGATGCGGCGGCTCACCTTCGGCGGCGAGCGGGCCCTGTCGCGGCGCGTCCCGGTGGGCCGGGAGGTGGTGAGCGACCCGGTGACGCTCCAGGTGCCGGCCGGCGCCGACCTGCTGCTGACGCTGTACACGCCGTCGGTCGGCGGCGCCGTCACGTACCACTCGCACACGCGGCAGACGTCGTACCTCGCGCGCGGCGACCGCACGGAGGACGCGTCGGGCACCGCGTACGCCACGCCGACACCGTACTGGCGGTACGTCACCGCGGTCGACGTGCGCAACAGGCAGTCGTCCGGCACGGTCGTCGCGTTCGGCGACTCGATCACCGACGGTGTCGGATCGTCGGCCGGCAGCAACCACCGGTGGCCCGACTTCCTCGCCGCCCGGGTACGCGACAGCGCGTACGGCCACTACGGCGTCGTCGACGAGGGCATCGGCGGCAACCAGGTGCTCAGGGACGCGTCCGCCACCCGCAGCGGGCGGGCCGCGATCACCAGGTTCGGCGAGGACGCGCTGGGACGGCCGGACGTGCGCGCCGTCTTCGTCGACCTCGGGGTGAACGACATCCTGCACGGTCACGAGCACACCGGCGCGCGGATAGTGGCGGGGCTCAAGCAGCTCACGCGCCAGGCTCACGCGCACGGGATACGGGTGATCGGCTCGACCCTCACCCCGTTCGGCTCGCACGCGGGGTACAACGCGGTCAAGGAGCGCGCACGTGACCAGGTCAACGCGGCGATCAGGAACGGCGGCGTGTTCGACTCGGTCGTGGACTTCGACCGGCTGCTGCGCGACCCGAACGCCCCCGACCGGCTGCGGCCGCGCTACGACTCGGGCGACGGCCTGCACCCGAGCGACGCCGGTTACCGGGCGATGGCGTCGGCGGTGAACCTGCGCGCACTGCTGGGCAGCCACGCACCGGCAGCGACGTAGCGCCCACCGCGTGCGCGGCTTCCGCCGCGTGAGCCCCCCGCCCCGGGGCGTGCCCCCGCCCGGCCGCGCGCAGCCCCCCACGGCCACGGGGCGCGGCCCCCGCCGCTCCGCGGGCATCGCGGTCCCAACGACGCCGGCCGCGCGGCACGTGCGCCGCCCCGCGGGTGTGACGCGGCCCAGCGCCGCCTCGGCGAGCGGATCACCCCGCCCCCAGGCGTTACGGCCCGCAAGCACCGCGCGGGCGGCGCTCCCCCGCGCGGTGACGGCAGGGAGCTGCCCGCAAAAGGCCTTGTCCCGGCCGCAACAGCGGCCGGGGGCACCGCCCCGCTGCTGCGCAGGCATGGCGATCCGCCGCCACCGACCCGGCGGCGCATACCCGCCCGCCCGGCACGGCGACGGCGGGCGTGGGGCGCGCGCCCTCAAAAGGCCCTTGTCCGGCCAGCGACCCGCAGGGCACCACGGCCCTGCGCTGCCCGGCCGGGACGTCACGCCCCGCCCAGGGCGTGGCGCCCCGGAAGCGCCACGCGGCACGCGCCTACGCCCCGCCCGGCGGCGGAGTGCGGGCCGCGGACCGCCGTCAGAGGTCCTTGTCCAGGCGGCCACGGCCGCGGCCGTGCCGCTCGCGGTGCGCGGCCCTGCGCTCCTCGCGGTGTCGCTCCGCGAGCGCCCTGCGTTCGTCCCTGCGGGCCCGTTCGCGCGCCCGCACGTCCTCGTGACGGGCCATGCTGTCCTCGTACGCCTCCCGGCCGGCCTCCAGGCGCTCACGCCTGCGCTCCTCCTTGAGGCGGCGGCGCTCCTCCTTGCGGAGCTTGCGCTCGACGCCGACGCCGCCCATCAGCGCGAAGCCCGTCACGATGACCTTCGGGGAGCCCGGGTCCGGGTCGGCACCCGCCACGTCGTCCTTGCCCGGCACCTCACCGAAGCCGCCCATGAATCCAAAGCCGCGCACCTCGATGTCGAGGTCCGGCGGGGCGGTGACCTGCACCCCGCCCATCATCGCGAAGCAGCGGATGATCGTCACCGGCTCCTCGAACCGCGCCTCGCGCAGGTCGATCTCGCCGCCGCCCATGAACACCACCGCGAGGAACCGGCGCCCGACCGTCCAGTTGCCCTTGCGTCCGAAGCCGCCCATGAATCCGAACGCGCCCGTGGACGTGGCGGGTCCGCGCCCCACCCGGTCCGCCCACGCGCCGTCGACTCCGTGTGCCGTCGACGCGGCGACGCCCGCCGCCTTCGCGGCGGCGGGCAGCGGCAGGTCGCGCACCAGCGGCACCAGGTCACCTTGTGTACGCGCCCGGTACGCGAGGCCCAGCCGCTCGTCGAACTCCTCCATGTCGAGCCGGCCCTCGGCCATCGCCTCGCGGAGCCGCTCCGCGACCTGCTCGCGCTCCGCGTCCGACGCCCTGGTGTCAGGCGAATGGGCCTCTGAGGCACGGCGGTCGGGCAGTTCGCTCGTCATACCTGTCAGCGTATCCAACCGCGACGACCCCGTCATACGGTCGTACGGTCCTCAGCGGCGGCCGAGCCCTCCCCGTACATCTTCGCGATCACGGTTTCGATGTCCGGCTCCCGCACCGACAGGTCGACCAGCGGGTAGTCGGCCGCCACCCGGGCCACGAGCGGCGCCGCCGACCGCGTCGCGGGGAACGCCAGGTACTGGCGCGGCCCCTCCACGCGCACCACCCGCACGTCCGGCAGGCCCGGCAGCTCGATCGGCGCCGTCTCGCGCTCGAGATCGACCACGAGCGTGCGCTCGCTGCCGCCGACCTCGTGCAGCCCCGCGGGCGTGCCGTCGTACAGCAGCCTGCCGTGGTCGATCACCATCACGCGCCCGCAGAGCTGCTCGATGTCCTGGAGGTCGTGCGTCGTGAGGAGCACCGTCGTGCCGTGCTCCGCGTTCAGGTCGCGCAGGAACTCCCGCACCTTCGCCTTGGAGATGACGTCGAGCCCGATGGTCGGCTCGTCCAGGTACAGCACGTCGGGGTCGTGCAGCAGGGCGGCCGCGATGTCGCCGCGCATCCGCTGGCCCAGCGAGAGCTGCCTGACGGGTACGTCCAACAGCGCGCCCAGGTCGAGCAGTTCGACGCAGCGCTCCAGGTTGGCGCGGTAGCGGGCGTCCGGCACCCGGTACATGCGCTGGGCCAGCCGGTACGAGTCGATCAGCGGCAGGTCCCACCAGAGCGTCGTGCGCTGGCCGAACACGACGCCGATGCGCGAGGCCAGCCGGGCGCGCTCCCGCGAAGGATCGATGCCCGCGACACGCACCCGGCCGCCGCTGGGCGTCAGGATGCCCGTCAGCATCTTGATCGTCGTCGACTTGCCCGCGCCGTTGGGGCCGATGTACCCGACCATCTCGCCGCGCGCCACGCGGAAGCTGATGCCGTCCACCGCACGCACGCGCCGCTTCTCGCGGCGGAAGGCGCCGACGCGCCGGCGCACGTCGAACACCTTCTCCAGGCCGTCAAGCGCGATGAACCCGTCGGCCGGGTCCGCCGGGTCGGCCGAGTCCGTGGCTCCGGCCGGGACGGCAACCTCCACCGGATCATGCATCGCGTCCTCCATCGGCTTCCCTTCCGTGCCTGCCTCGGCCCTACCTCACCCGTACCGCCGCGAGTCAACTGCCCGTGCTCCGGTACGCCCTGACGCCCTTGCGCCACGCCAGCCCCGCCGCCCCGCAGCACGCCGCGCCCACCGCCGGCGCCAGGAAGCCCACCCAGCCCGGCATCCCCAGCGGCAGCGGACGGCCCAGCACGTACAGCGCGGGCAGCCAGTTGACGAACGCCAGCGGCACGACGAAGACGACACCGCGCACCAGGTCCTTGGCGAACAGCCCCGGCGGGTACTGGAGCAGCGCCGTACCTCCGTACGTGAAAGCGGACTGCACCTCGGCCGCGTCCTGCGCCCAGAACTGGAACGCCGCGCCCGCGACGAACACCGCGGCGAAGATCAGCCCGCCACACACCAGCATCACCGGCACCAGGACCACGCGCGCCACGTCCCAGTCGATGTCCGCCGCACCCAGCGCGTACGCCAGGACGGCACCGCCCTGGACGACCCTGCCGACCCGCCGCAGCGCGAAGCGGTCCGCCGCCACCTGCGCGAGCACCGGGGCGGGCCGCAGCAGCAGCACGTCGAGCGTGCCGTCGCGCACGCGCGCGCCCACGCGGTCCACCGAGCCCATCACGAGGTCGCAGAGGCCGAAGGCCGTCGCCGACGTGCCGTACAGGAAGGCCACTTCGGGCAGCGAGAACCCGCCGAGCGCGTCGACCTGCGTGAACATCAGCAGGATCGTCACGAAGTCGAAGGCGGTGGCGGCGAAGTTGCCGAAGGCCGTGACGGCGAAGGACACCCGGTACGTCAGCTGCGACCTGATGCCCATCACCGCGATCAGCCGGTACGCCCGTATGCCGTCGTCCAGCTGCCGCCACGCCGAGGCGCGGGGCGCGCCGTCAGCCACCCTGGACCACCACCCTCCGCGTCGCGGCCGACTGGAGCAGGCGGCCGAGCGCCAGCAGCAGGGCCGCCCAGCCGGCCTGGAAGGCGTACGCGCCCAGCGTCCCCCAGCCGCTGCGCGTGCCGAGCAGCACGTCCGCCGGGAGCTGCAGCATCGACGACCAGGGCAGGGCGCGCGCGATCTGGCCGAGCAGCCCGGGGAAGGCGTTCAGCGGCAGCAGCATCCCGGACCAGAACGTGGCCGCCAACCCCGCCACCTGCGCCACGCCCTTGCCGTCGAGCAGCCAGAACGCCGCCAGCGCCACGAGATAGCGGATCGCGAAACTCACCACGAGCCCCAGCAGGACCGCCACCAGGAAGGCGGCCCACACCAGCGGGTTCGCGGGCAGCGCCAGGTCGAAGAAGAACGCGCCCGCGAACAGCGGGACGACCCCGCGCGCGGCCACCTGGTAGACCGCCCTGCCGAGGTCCTGGGCCAGCCACCACATTTGCAGGTCGGCGGGCCTGTACAGGTCGATGGCGATGTCGCCGGTGCGGATGCGCTCCGCCAGCTCGTCCTCGAAGCCGCCGCCCATGATGGCCGTGGCCGCGAGCAGCCCCTGGCCTACCCAGACGTACGTGACGGCCTGCGGGAGCGTGTAGCCGCCGAGGTGCGGGCGCAGGTGCCACAGGGCCACGTACGTGTAGGCGATGATCAGGCCGAACACGATGTTCGTGAACAGGCCCGCCACGGTGGCCACCCGGTAGGTCGCGTACCGGCGCAACGCGCCGGTGGCCACGAGGACGTACAGCCGCACGGCAGCCCTTTCCACCACGTCGCGAACGGTCCCGGGACATCCGAGCGAGCGCACGACCCTAGCCCAACGGAGTGGGCGGCGGCGACCGAATAACCGGCGCGGACCGGCTGCCTGATATCGACCGTTCCGACCGTGTTTCATGGGAATCCGCAGCGTTCACGGGATATACACGGGATACATACGAGTAAGCGCCCACACGCCCACGCGACACGAGCCTGCCGAGGAGGCCGCCGCAGATGAGTGACGAGCCGTCACGGCAGGACGGGGACCCGGACGACGCGCGCGAGGGCGGCGGCCCCTCCCGGGCCACGCCCTCGGGAGCCGGCCAGGCAGGCGGGACGCCCGTCGGGGCATCGCCCGCCGCGGACGCCAACCCGCCGGGCAGGTCCAGGCGCCGCCGTCCGCGGCGCACCGGCTGGCGCAGGCTCGTCCCGACGTGGCGCATGGTGCTCTACACCGTCGTCGCGGTCGTCGTGCTCGTGGTCGGCGGCTTCATCGCCGGCTACAAGCTCGTCGACATCCCGCCCGCCAACGCCGCCGCCACCGCGCAGTCGAACGTCTACCTGTACGCGGACGGCACGCAGATCGCGCGCGACGGCGACATCAACCGGGAGAACGTGCCACTCTCCCAGGTGCCCAGGACGGTGCGGCGCGCGGTGCTCGCCGCCGAGGACCGCGGCTTCTACAGCGAACCCGCCGTCGACCCGCCCGGCATGGTGCGCGCCGCCTGGAACACCGTCACCGGCAAGGGCACGCAGGGCGGTTCGACCATCACGCAGCAGTACGTCAAGAACTACTACCTCGGCCAGCAGCAGACCGTCGTCCGCAAGGCCAAGGAGTTCTTCATCGCGGTCAAGCTGGGCCGCGAGCAGTCCAAGCGGCAGATCCTGCGGGGCTACCTGAACACCAGCTACTTCGGCCGCAACGCGTACGGCGTCCAGGCGGCCGCGCAAGCCTACTACGGCGAGAACATCGACAAGATCGACACCGCGCAGGGCGCCTACCTGGCCTCCCTGCTCAACGCGCCCAGCGAGTTCGACGTGATCGCGCACCCGGAGAACACCTCTGCCGCCAAGGCCCGCTGGAACTACGTGCTTGACGGCATGGTCAAGGAGCACTGGCTGAGCGAGGCGGCCCGCGCCAAGCTGTCCTTCCCCACCCCGACGCGCTCGGGCCCCTCGACCGCGGGCCTGACGGGGCAGCGCGGCTACATCGTCCGCGCCGTCAAGGACTACCTCGCAGGCCGCAGGATCCTCGACGAGGACACCCTCGCGAGCGGCGGCTACCGGATCACCACCACACTGCGCAAGCCCCGGCAGGACGCGCTGGTCAAAGCGGTCGACGACAACGTCAACTCGAAGCTGTCGAAGGACCGGGACGCCGACCGCGACGTCCGCGTGGGCGGCGCGTCCGTCGATCCGGCCACGGGCGACGTCGTGGCGATGTACGGCGGCATCGACTACACCAAGCAGTTCGTGAACAACGCGACCCGGCGTGACTTCCAGGTCGGCTCGACGTTCAAGCCGTTCGTGCTCGCCGCCGCGCTCCAGAACGGCTCGCACACGCAAAGCGGCGACCTCATCACGCCCAACACCACCTACAACGGCGACAACCACCGCATGGTGCAGGGTCCGAACGGCCCCACCGGCTACGCCCCTGCCAACGAGGACGACCACGACTACGGCGACATCGACGTGCGCACGGCCACCAACAAGTCCGTCAACGCCGTCTACGCCCAGATGGCCGAGGACGTCGGCCCGTCCACCGTCGAGCAGACGGCGATCAGCCTCGGCCTGCCCGCGTCCACCCCCGACCTCACCGCCACCCCGTCCATCGCGCTCGGACCCGCCACCGCGAGTGTCCTCGACATGGCGCAGGCGTACGCGACGCTCGCCAACCACGGCGTGCGCCAGGACTGCACGCTCGTCGCGCGGATCACGAAGAACGGCACGGCGGTCGCGCTGCCGAAGCGGCCGCCGGCGCAGGCCGTCAGCAGGCAGGCGGCCGACACCACCACGGCGGTCCTGCGCACCGTCGTCGACAGCAAGGGCGGCACCGGCACGGCGGCGCGGGCGGCGGGAAGGCCGGCCGCGGGCAAGACGGGCACGGCGGAGAACGACAAGGCCGCCTGGTTCGCGGGCTACACACCGGACCTGACGACCGTCGTCGCGCTGATGGGCGCCGACCCGAAGAGCGCACGGCACGAGCCGCTGTACGGGGCGCTCGGCCTGGGACGCGTCAACGGCGGCGGCCCGTCCGCGCAGATCTGGGCCCAGTACACGGCGGCGGCGCTGAAGGACGCCCCGGTGCGCAGCTTCGACCTGCACCTCCTGCCGGACGCCGAGCAGCACCACAAGCCCTCGGGCGCACCGTCCTCGGGCGCACCCTCCGACGGGCCCAGCGGCACGGGTGGCACCGGCGGCGACACCGGCACCACCGGCGCGGACTCCACGGGCGGGGACTCCACCGGCGGGGACACCGCGGGAAACACCGATGGAGGCGGCACCGGGGGCACCGGGGACACCGGCGGCACGGACGGCGGTGACAGCGGCGACAGCGGGGGCACGACGGACGGCGGTGACGGCGGGGGCACGACAGACGGCGGCGGCCAGACCGGCACATAGCAGGGGTCAAGTAGCCACCCGCAGCTGCTACTTGCCCCCTGACGTGGCCTCAAGGCCCACCACCGCCACCACCAGCAGGCACACGAAGAAGATGCGCGCCGCGGTCACCGGCTCGTGCAGCGCCACCATGCCGACCACCGCCGCGCCGACCGCGCCGATCCCCACCCACACGCCGTACGTGGTACCGATCGGCAGCGACTTCGCGGCCTGCGCCAGCAGCAGCATGCTCGCGACGACCCCGGCGACGGTGATCACACTCGGCCACAGCCGGGTGAACCCGTCACTGAACTTCAGGCCGATGGACCAGACGATCTCCAGCAGCCCGGCCACGAAAAGGAGAACCCACGCCACGACGACACCTCCGGGAGGAGCACACAAGGACAGGTGCGTCGTCTTTGCGTTCTCGCCTTCGGGGCCCGGTACGGCGCGTCTCGTCGGGGCTGCTCCCGACGGTAGCAAATCCGCCCGGGCAGGGCCTTGAGCCGAGCACGAGGGCCCGGTGACCTCGGTCACCGGGCCCTCGCCCGATCGTCGCTCGCGGGTCGCGAGTCGCGAGTCGCGACCTACAGATACAGCCCCGTGGCGTCCACCGCGCCCTCGAACCGGTCGGCGGCCACCGCGTGCAGATCGCGCTCCCGCATCAGGACGTAGGGGACGCCGCGCACCTCGACCTCCGCGCGGTCCTCCGGGTCGTACAGCACCCGGTCTCCGGGCTCGACCGTCCGCACGTTCTGCCCGACGGCGACCACCTCGGCCCAGGCCAGTCTCCGGCCGACCGCCGCGGTCGCCGGGATCACGATGCCGCCGGAGGAACGCCGCTCGCCCTCCGGGATGTCCGTCGTGACCAGCACACGGTCATGGAGCATCCGGATGGGCAGCTTCTCGTGGGTGTTGTCGCTCACGGCCACGAACCTACCTGGCGCGGCCGCCACCCGGCGCCACAGGGGTGGCAGGCCCTCCCGCCGCACCCGGCACGCCGCGGCAGGTCACTTACGGCGGCGCCGCGCCGAGACGGTGAGCAGGCCCACCACGCCGACCACCACAAGCGCCACCGGCACCACACGCGCCAGCCGCGGCGCACCGTCGTCGCCGACGAACTGCGCCTTCACGTCCGAGACCGTCCGGTTGACGGCGACGAACGCACGGCCCGCCGTCTGATCCACGGTGGAAGCCACCCGGGCCTTGGCGTCGCCCATGACCGTCTTGGGGTGCACGCGCACCCCGATCTCGTCGAGCGTCTCGGCAAGCTTGCCCCGCCGGCGGACGATGTCCGCCTCGATCTGCGCAGGGGTCCTCGCATCGGCATCCGACACCGCGCCGCCTCCGTCGTCCCTCGTCATATCCGGTTCACCTTCGTCGACAGTCTGTCAGTACAACCGCATCCGCACCCGGCGGCACCCCCTATTACGCTCGGCGGCGTACGCCCCGGCGCGACGACACGCGCGGCGCGGTGTACGACTACCGCTTCCCCGCCTCGGCTTCCCCGCCCCGGCCCGAATACGGAGAGACCCATGACCGAACGCCTCGCACCCGGCGACACCGCCCCCGACTTCACCCTCCCCGACGCGGACGGCAACGACGTCTCGCTCGCCGACCACAAGGGCCGCAAGGTCATCGTCTACTTCTACCCGGCAGCGCTGACCCCCGGCTGCACGAAGCAGGCGTGCGATTTCACGGACAACCTCGAAGTGCTGGCCGGGGCCGGTTACGACGTGATCGGTGTGTCTCCGGACAAGCCGGAGAAACTTGCGAAGTTCCGGGACAAGGAGAACCTGAAAGTGACACTCCTCGCCGATCCCTCGAAAGGCGTCCTCGAGTCGTACGGAGCGTTCGGCGAGAAGAAAATGTACGGAAAGACGGTGACGGGGGTCATTCGTTCGACGATCGTCGTGGACGAGGAGGGAAAAGTGGAGCGCGCCCTGTACAACGTGCGGGCCACAGGCCACGTGGCGAAGATCATCAAGGACCTGGGAATCTGACGGGTCCTGCCCGCGGCATGTGACCGGGGTCGCACTTGTGTACGACCCGGGTTTGCGAACGCTTCAAGCGCGCAGAAGGTTCCATTGGACTCTGTTGTACGCAGAAAGGAACCCGCATGGCCGGCCAGGATTACCAGGAAACGGCCGACCCGGCTGCGGTCCGGCGCCACCCCACTCTCTTCCGCACGATCAAACAACGACGCAACCCGCGTCTGCGCAGATCAGACATAACCGTCACGGACGAGCGCGCCGTCAAACGCGCCGTGAAAGCGGCCGCTCTCGGTAACGCCATGGAGTGGTACGACTTCGGTATCTACAGCTACATGGCGGGGACGATCGGCAAGGTCTTCTTCCCCGGCGGCAGCGGCACCGTCCAGCTGCTGCTGACGTTCGCGACCTTCGCCATCTCCTTCCTGGTCAGGCCGCTCGGCAGCGTCGTGCTCGGCCCGCTGGGTGACAAGGTCGGCAGGCAGCGCATCCTCGCGCTGACCATGCTGATGATGGCCTTCGGCACGTTCTTCATCGGTGTCCTGCCCTCGTACCACTCCATAGGCCTGTGGGCGCCGGCGCTGCTGATCCTGCTGCGCCTGGTGCAGGGCTTCTCCACCGGCGGCGAGTACGGCGGCGCCTCGACGTTCATCGCCGAGTACGCGCCCGACAAGCGCCGCGGATTCTTCGGCAGCTTCCTCGAGTTCGGCACGCTCGCCGGCTACGTGGGCGCGGCCGGCCTCGTCACGCTGCTCACGGTCACGCTCGGCGACAGCGGCCTGCAGAGCTGGGGCTGGCGTCTGCCGTACCTGCTGGCGGCCCCGCTCGGCATCATCGGCCTCTACCTGCGGCTGAAGCTGGACGAGACCCCCGCGTTCCAGAAGCTGGCCAGCGAGAACACACAAGTGAGGGCCTCGGAGGCGGCGGACACCGTCGAGACCACCACCAGGGGCGACCTGAAAAAGATCTTCCGCAACTACTGGCGGCCGCTGGTGCTGTGCCTCGCGCTCGTCGCCGCGTACAACATCACGGACTACATGCTGCTGTCGTACATGCCGACGTACCTCTCGGACGAACTCGGCTACGGCACCACCCACGGCCTCGTCATCCTGCTGGGCGTGATGGTGGCGATGATGCTGCTGATCAACCAGGTGGGCCGGCTCAACGACCGGTTCGGCAGGAAACCGCTGCTGCTCGGGGGCATGCTCGGGTTCCTGGTGCTGTCCATACCCGCGTTCCTGCTGATCAGGGACGGCAGCATCATCTTCATCATCATCGGCCTCGCCATGCTGGGCCTCTCCCTGCTGTGCCTCCTCGGCACGATGTCCGCGGCGCTCCCGGCGCTCTTCCCGACCCAGGTGCGCTACGGCGGCCTGTCGATCGGCTACAACGTCTCGACGTCCCTCTTCGGCGGCACGACACCGCTGGTCATCACGGCCCTGATCGACATCGGCCACACCAACCTGATGCCGGCGTACTACTCGACGGCCGCCGCCATCGTGGGCGTCATCGCCGTCCTCTGCATGAAGGAAACGGCCCAGCGCCCCCTGGACGGCTCCCCGCCCTCGGTCTCCACGGCGGAGGAGGCCGCGGAACTGGCCCACGAACAGGCCCCGGAGCCGCGCTTCTGACCGGCCCCTCCGCCAGCTATTCCCGTACGCCCCGGCGCGCCACCCAGCGCACGCCGGGGCGTACGGCTGTGCGCCGCACCCCAGGTCGCAGTGACCCGGCCCTCTCCGACCTCGTTCTCCAGTACGAGGCGCCGAACGTGCGCCCGAGAACGGAGTGAGGACATGGCGCCCCGCAGATTGACCCGCGAGTTGCTGACGCAGGCGGCTCGGGCCACGAAGACATGGGACGACGCCGTCCGCTGGTGCGGCGGCGTCCCCACCCGTGGCAGCAGGCGTCACCTCCGGTCGCGGATGGCCGCCGAGGGCATCGACACGTCTCACTTCCCCAGTAACCGGGTCCGGCACAGCGAAGCGACGCTCAGGAGACTCGCGGCGGAGTCCACGAGCGTGGCGGAGGTCGTACGGCGCTTGGGCATCAGTCCGGTGGGCGGCAACCAGGCGCACATAGGCCGACGGATCAGGGCGCTCGGCATCGACACGAGTCACTTCGCACGAGGACCCAGGAAGCGCGGCAATAGGCCCCCGAAGGAGAGGCTGGTGCTGAGCTCGGCCGCCGCCGGGCGCACACCTGGGGAAGCGCTGCGGCGATGGCTTCTGCTGTCCGGCAGACCGGAGACATGCGCGATGTGTGGAACGGCCGGCGAATGGAACGGCAGGCCGCTGCGTCTCCAGGTGGACCACAGGGACGGTCACTGGTGGGACAACCGACCCGAGAACCTGCGCCTCCTCTGCCCCAACTGCCACGCGGTCACGGACACCTTTCGCGGCCGTCGCCGGTCCGGCTCCACGGAGCGCCGGCCTCCCCTGGCCCGCGCGGCCCTCGCAGAGGCCGTGTCCGACGCCGGCAGCATGGTGGAGCTTCTCCGGATCCTGCGCGTCCCGGACTCGGAAGCGGCTCGGGCGCGGGTACGACGCGACATCGCCACACATGGCCTGGACGCCTCGCACTTCGCCGGTCAAGGCACTCACAGGGGACGGTCGCGTGCCCGCCTGTCCGCGAAGGCGATCCTCAGCCCTTCCCGACCGGGCACTCCCCGCCGGAAGACTTACATGTTGCGCAGGGCATTGAGTGAGCTCGGCGTCGAAGCGGTGTGCGTGATGTGCGGGCTCGGGGACAGGTGGCGGGGCAGGAGGCTCGTCCTGGAGATCGACCACATCAATGGCGACCGACTCGACAATCGCATCGAGAACCTGCGCTATCTGTGCCCTTCGTGCCACACGCAGACAGTCACCTACGGTGGTAACAAAACGCCTCGCCGCTCCAAAGCCGCCGTCGCGCCGCAACACCGCCCGGCGAGGCGGCGGGCTGCCGCCCCTGCCGTACCGCGGCCTCGCAAGCCGGAACCGACCGAGGAGGAACGAGCCGAGCTGAAGGCTGCCGTCGCCGACTCCGCCGGCTGGGCAGACCTCGTACGGAGGCTCGGGCTGCGGGCCAGCACGGGCAGGAGGCGGACGCTGCAGAAGCGTGTTGCCGACCTGGGTTTGGACACGAGCCACTTCAAACAGCGCAGCGCTTGGCGCACCTATGCCGACGACTCGATCGCCGAGGCGGTGGCGTCATCGGAGTCGATGCGAGAAGTGATCGACAAGCTGTGCGTCCGGATCAGTGTCGGCGCGCTCGCTCACATTGCACGCCGCATCGAAGCCATGGGCATCGACACCAGTCACCTCGCGGACCTCCGGGACGGCGCGCAGGAGTTGCCGTTCACCAGGGAGGAGCTGAGGTCAGTCGCTGATTCCCGTCGCAGTGTGCGGGAGGTCGCACGCCGACTGGGCATCTCGGACGACACCCGGTCACGGAAGGCTCTGGGCAGGATGCTGGAGAAGCACGGCCTGGCGCCGTGACCCGACGATCGCTGGACAGCGTCTACCGCTACCATTGCGCAGCGGGCGCCTGTACTCCAACTGGTTAGAGAGACTAGTCCTAGGAACTAGGGGTTCTCGGTTCGAATCCGAGCAGGCGCACAAGGTAAATAGAGCCCTCGGCCCTCGCTTCGAAGGCGGAGGGCTCTATTGCGCGGTCAGCCCGCCAGCTCCGCGATCGCCGGGACCAGGGCGCGGAAGGCCTTGCCGCGGTGGCTGATCTCGTTCTTCTCCCGCGGGGATAGTTCCGCGCAGGTGCGGTCGTGGCCGTCGGGCTGGAGGATCGGGTCGTAGCCGAAGCCGTGCGTGCCCGCGGGGGCCGTGCGGAGCGTGCCGCGGAGTTGGCCTTCGACGACGCGTTCCGCGCCGTCGGGGAGGGCGAGGGCGGCTGCGCAGGCGAAGTGAGCGGCGCGGTGGGGGTCGGAGATGTCGCCGAGCTGGGCGAGGAGCAGGTCGAGGTTGGCCTGGTCGTCGCCGTGGCGGCCGGCCCAGCGGGCGGAGAAGATGCCGGGGGCGCCGCCGAGTACGTCGACGCAGAGTCCGGAGTCGTCCGCGATGGCGGGGTGGCCGGTGGCCTGCGCGAGGGCGTGGGCCTTGAGCAGGGCGTTCTCGGCGAAGGTGACGCCGGTCTCCTTGACGTCGGGGACCTCGGGGTAGGCGTCGGCGCCGACGAGCTCGTGGGGGAGGCCGGCGTCGGCGAGGATGGCGCGGAGTTCGGTGATCTTTCCGGCGTTGCGGGTGGCGAGGATCAGGCGGGTCATGCGGTCCAACCTATCCGCCGCCCGCCATGCCCCGTGCGGCCCGTCCCGCCCGGCCTGCACGTTTGGACGGGCGCACCGCTTTCGCCGTGCGCCCGTACCCTGTACGACGCTTGGGAGCCCTTCTTGGTTCCCGCTTTACCTTGCGAGCGGGGCGGCGAGCACCTCGTTCTGAATGCGTGCCAGGTCGGCGCAGCCCGCGGTGGCGAGGTCGAGCAGGGAGTTGAGTTCCTTGCGGTCGAAGGGCTCGGCCTCGGCGGTGCCCTGGATCTCGACGAAGCGGCCGTCGCCGGTGCAGACGACGTTCATGTCGGTCTCGGCGCGCACGTCCTCCTCGTAGCAGAGGTCGAGGAGGGGCGCGCCGTCGACGATGCCGACGCTGATGGCGGCGACGGTGCCGGTGAGGGGCTTGCGGCCGGCCTTGACGATCTTCTTGCCCTGGGCCCATGCGACGGCGTCGGCGAGGGCGACGTAGGCGCCGGTGATGGCGGCGGTGCGGGTACCGCCGTCGGCCTGGAGGACGTCGCAGTCGAGGACGACGGTGTTCTCGCCGAGTGCCTTGTAGTCGATGACGGCACGCAGCGAGCGGCCGACGAGGCGGCTGATCTCATGGGTGCGGCCGCCGATCTTGCCGCGTACGGATTCGCGGTCGCCGCGGGTGTTGGTGGAGCGCGGCAGCATCGAGTACTCGGCGGTGACCCAGCCTTCGCCGCTGCCCTTGCGCCAGCGCGGCACGCCTTCGGTGACGCTCGCGGTGCAGAGGACCTTGGTGTCGCCGAAGGCGACGAGGACGGAGCCCTCCGCGTGCTTGCTCCATCCGCGTTCGATGGTGACGGGGCGGTGCTGTTCGTGGGTTCGGCCGTCGATACGAGACATGGCGCCGAGCCTATCGGGCGCGTGGGGGCGTTTCGTCCGGGTGCGAGGGGGCCGGGGGCCGCCGCTCCCCGGGCGCCCGGGGAGCGGCGTGGCCGCTGTCAGTCCATCATGTCCTCGATGTCGGAGGCGATGGGGTCGGCGTCGGTGCCGATGACGACCTGGATGGCGGTGCCCATCTTGACGACTCCGTGGGCGCCCGCGGCCTTGAGCGCGGCCTCGTTGACGAGGGAGGCGTCTTTGACCTCGGTACGCAGGCGGGTGATGCACCCCTCGACCTCCTCGATGTTCTCGAGCCCGCCGAGTCCGGCGACGATCTTCTCAGCCTTGCTGGCCATTGGCTTCTCCCTGAGTCACTGAGGTGCCGGCGTACCGGCGGCGTACCGGCGGCGCGTGCACGCGCCCGCATGCCTTCGTACTGACGTATCACCATTTTGGATATTCCCGCACGGTAACGCACGGTTGGCCCATCTCTCCGGGCGCGTCACCGCCTGGTGCCGAAGGATGTCGATCATCGGCGGATCGCGAGCGTTCCACAACTGGTCTACACCATTATTGCCGGGAGGGATTCCATGAGTGTCGACGGGGCGGCACTGGCGCCGTCGTCCACCCCCAGGACGCCGCCGCGCGCGCCCTGGTGGAACACCCTGTTCCAGGGCATGCAGAAGATGGGCAGGAGCCTGCAGCTCCCGATCGCCGTGCTGCCGGCCGCCGGCATCCTGAACCGGCTCGGCCAGCCGGACGTCTTCGGCGCCGACGGCCTCGGCTGGGACAGCGTCGCCAGGGTCTTCGCGGCCGGGGGCGGCGCGCTGCTCGACTCGTCGCTCGGCCTGCCACTGCTGTTCTGCGTCGGTGTCGCGATCGGCATGGCGCGCAAGGCGGACGGTTCGACGGCGCTGGCCGCGGTCACCGGCTTCCTCGCGTACTACGCCGTGCTGCACGCGTTCCCCGCCGGCTGCCCCGGTGGCGCGGCGTACTCGGGAGCCGGCATCTGGTCGGGTGTCTGCGTGGACCCGCGCGGCACGGCGGTGACGCAGGCGGCATACCAGAACCCGGGCGTCTTCGGCGGGATCGTGATGGGCCTGCTGACGGCGTGGCTGTGGCGCCGCTTCCACCGGGTGAAGCTGGTGGACTGGCTCGGATTCTTCAACGGCCGCCGCCTCGTGCCGATCATCATGGCGTTCGTCGGTCTCACGGTCGGCTCGCTCGCCGTGGGGGCGTGGCAGCCGATCGGCGACGGGCTGACGGCGTTCTCCAAGTGGCTGGTGGACGCGGGCTCGTGGGGCTCGGGGATCTTCGGCGTGGCCAACCGAGGACTGCTGGTGTTCGGGCTGCACCAGTTCCTGAACACGTTCGTCTGGTTCCAGTTCGGCAGCTACACGGAGCCGAACGGGACGGTGGTGCACGGTGACGTGAACCGGTTCCTCGCGGGCGATCCGACGGCGGGCCAGTTCACCACGGGCTTCTTCCCGATCATGATGTTCGCGCTGCCCGCGGCGGCGCTGGCGATCTACCACTGCGCCAGGCCGCACCGCAGGAAGGCGGTGGGCGGCCTGATGCTGTCGGTGGCGCTGACGTCGTTCGTGACGGGCGTCACCGAGCCGATCGAGTACTCGTTCCTGTTCGTCGCGCCGCTGCTGTACGCGGTCCACGCGGCGCTGACCGGTGTGTCGATGTTCGTGAGCTGGCGGCTGGGCGCGAAGGACGGCTTCAGCTTCTCGGCGGGGCTGATCGACTACGTCATCAACTGGGGCCTGGCGACGAAGCCTTGGCTGCTGATCCCGATCGGGCTGGCTTTCGGGGTGGTCTACTACACGCTCTTCCGTGTGCTCATCACGAAGCTGAACCTGCCGACTCCCGGGCGCGAGCCCGACGATCCCGAGGATCCAGAGAGTTCCGAGGGTTCCGAGAAGGCGTGAGCCGGGCCACATTTCGGCGGCGCGTCCGGTGCTACGGCGGGGTCCGCGCGGGCTCCCCTCCGCGTGTGGCGAACGCCTCACGACCCCGCTGACCTGCGGCGGCTTCGTCCGGTTACGCTTCAGCAGAGATCTTTATGCAGTCCATATGCGAGGGTTCCACGACGGAGCCACCCCGTGTTACAACAGGTCTAAACCACTGAATGGTTTAGACCTGTTTTTCATGGGGCGGGTGTGTGCGCCGCGTTCCCTGTGCATGGAGGAAGTTGATGAGTACGGCCACCGCCCCGGCGGCCCCCGCGAAGAAGCGGGGCTCCGGACTGTTCCAGGGGCTCCAGAAGGTGGGCCGCAGCCTCCAGCTGCCGATCGCCGTGCTGCCCGCCGCCGGCATCCTGAACCGCCTCGGCCAGCCGGACGTCTTCGGCGCCGACGGCCTCGGCTGGGACAACGTCGCCAAGGTCTTCGCGGGCGCGGGCGGCATGCTGCTCGACGCGTCGCTCGGCCTGCCGCTGCTGTTCTGCATCGGCGTCGCCATCGGCTTCGCCAAGAAGTCGGACGGCTCGACCGCCCTCGCCGCGATAGTCGGCTTCTTCACGTACTACGCCGTGATCCACCAGTTCCCGATCAAGGACGGGATGGGCGGGGCCACTTACATATCCAACGGCCTGCTGTCCGGCGAGTGGCAGAAGGGCTCCGTCGTCACCAACGCGTCCTTCCAGAACCCGGGCGTGCTCGGCGGCATCGTGCTCGGCCTGCTGACCGCGGTGATCTGGCAGCGGTTCCACCGCACCAAGCTGGTCGAGTGGCTCGGCTTCTTCAACGGCCGGCGCCTGGTACCGATCATGATGGCGTTCGTCGGCACGGCGCTCGGCGTCGTCGCCGTGGTGGGCTGGCAGCCCATCGGTGACGCGATCACCAGCTTCGGCGACTGGATCACCGGACTCGGCGCCGTGGGCTCCGGCATCTTCGGCCTCGTCAACCGCGGCCTGATCCCGATCGGCATGCACCAGTTCGTCAACACGGTTGCCTGGTTCCAGCTCGGCGACTTCACCAACCACGCGGGCGTCGTCTCGCACGGCGACATCAACCGCTTCCTCGCGGGCGACCCGAGCGCCGGCCTGTTCACCTCCGGCTTCTTCCCGATCATGATGTTCGGCCTGCCGGCGGCCGCGCTCGCGATGGCGCACACCGCGCGCCCCGAGCGCCGCAAGGCCGTGCTCGGCATGATGCTGTCGCTCGCCGCGACGTCGTTCGTGACCGGCGTCACCGAGCCGATCGAGTTCTCGTTCATGTTCATCGCGCCGCTGCTGTACGGGCTGCACGCGGTGCTGACGGCCATTTCGATGTTCGTGACCTGGTCGCTGGGCGTGCACGACGGCTTCACGTTCTCCGCGGGCGTCATCGACTACGCGCTGAACTGGAATCTCGCGACCAAACCCTGGCTGATCATCCCGATCGGGCTGGTGTTCGGCGTCGTGTACTACGTGGTGTTCCGCTTCGTGATCGTGAAGTTCGACCTCAAGACCCCGGGTCGCG
The DNA here is from genome assembly GCF_000721265.1 of Streptomyces sp. NRRL F-5126. Taxonomy (GTDB): domain Bacteria; phylum Actinomycetota; class Actinomycetes; order Streptomycetales; family Streptomycetaceae; genus Streptomyces. The sequence goes on from NZ_JOFZ01000011.1 coordinate 208,090, forward strand.
AGCCGGACGACGAGGTCGAGGACCTCACCAAGTAGCGGCAGCCGAGCCGCCGGTCGCACTGGGGGGCTACGCGCCGGCGCGTAGCCCCCCAGTGCGCTAGATCTCGTAGACCGCGCCGGGCACCGCGAGCTCCGACGGACCGTCGTAGGCCTCGCGCGCGTCCGCGAGGTTGCGCCGCGCGTCCGTCCACGGCGGTACGTGCGTCAGCACCAGGCGCCTCGCACCGGCGCGCGCGGCGTGTTCGCCGGCTTCCCTGCCGTTGAGGTGGAGGCCCTCGATGTCCTCCTTGCCGTAGGTGAAGGCCGCTTCGCACAGGAACAGGTCGCTGTCGCGCGCCAGCTCGACCAGCGCCTCGTCGGCTCCCGTGTCCGCGGAGTACGCGAGGGACGTGCCGCCGTGCTCGACGCGGACGCCGAACGTGTCGACGGGGTGGGCCATCCGCTCGGTGCGCAGCGTCAGCGGGCCGATGTCGAACACGCCCGGCTTCAGGGTGCGGAAGTCGAAGACCTCGCTCATCGACTTCTCGCTCGGGGTGTCGTCGTAGGCGGTGGTCAGCCGCTGCTCCGTGCCCTCGGGGCCGTAGACGGGGATGGCGTCGCAGCGCCCGCCCTCGTACCGGTAGTAGCGGGCGACGAAGTACGCGCACATGTCGATGCAGTGATCGGCGTGCAGGTGGCTCAGGAAGATCGCGTCGAGGTCGTAGAGACCGATGTGGCGCTGCAGCTCTCCGAGGGCTCCGTTGCCCATGTCGAGGAGCAGCCGGAAGCCGTCGGCCTCTACGAGGTAGCTGGAGCAGGCCGATCCCGCGGCGGGGAAGGAGCCCGAGCAGCCGACGACGGTGAGCTTCATGGAGCGTGAACCTCCGTGGCGTTCAGTGGTGGGCGACGGGGGTCGATCTGTCACGGAGCGTACGCGTAGGGTGACGTCCCGTGCGGGTCGCGCTGTTCAACAGGGGTCGTGCGGGGGCCTTTCGATCTGTCGAGCGTAAGGCGCGAAGAGAGCGGTCGCTTCCCCACAGCGGCGCGTTGTGGGGGAAGTCACCGGCAAGACCACTCTTCCCGGTGTCCGGGTACCGTCGGGCCATGACGTCGTGGTGGTGGGTGGCCCTGATCGCCGTGGTGGCCGTCGCGTTCGTCGCCTCGGTGGTGGACGGGCGGGTACGGGCGGCCGAGAGCCGCAGGCAGCGGCGCGAGCGCATGCGGTCGCGGCCGCCGGGCCGCAGCGAGGTCCGGCGCGCGGGCAGGCCGCGGCCCGGGGAGATCTGGTGGGCCGACGTGCCCTACGAGGACGGTCCCGGCTCGAAGGACCGGCCGTGCCTGGTGCTGGCGGTGCGCGGGTCGAGCGTGAAGGTCGCCAAGATCACCACGAAGCACCACGCCGAGAGGCCGGGCGTGATCCCGCTGCCGGCGGGCACGGTCGGCGACAGCCGGGGGCGGCCGAGCTTCCTGGAGACGGACGAGGTGCGCGAGGTGCGTGCGAGCGCGTTCCGCAGGCGCGCCGGGGCGGCGGACCCCGCCCTGTGGGACCGGGTGCGCCGCCTCGTGTGACGGGTGTCAGGGCTGCCGGCGCCTCACGCCCAGAGCTGGCCCTGGAGGGTCTCGATCGCCTCTTCCGTGGTGGCGGCCGTGTAGACGCCCGTGGAGAGGTACTTCCAGCCGCCGTCGGCGACGACGAACACGATGTCGGCGCTCTGTGACGCGGCGGCGGCCTTCCTGCCGACGCCGAGCGCCGCGTGCAGCGCCGCTCCGGTCGACACGCCCGCGAAGATGCCTTCCTGCTGGAGGAGTTCGCGGGTGCGGGTGACGGCGTCGGCGGAGCCGACGGAGTACCGGGTGGTCAGCACCGACGCGTCGTACAGCTCGGGCACGAACCCCTCGTCGAGGTTGCGCAGCCCGTAGACGAGGTCGTCGTAGCGCGGCTCGGCCGCGACGATCTTGACGTCGGGCTTCTTCTCGCGCAGGTAGCGGCCGACGCCCATCAGCGTGCCCGTCGTGCCGAGCCCGGCGACGAAGTGGGTGACGGACGGCAGGTCGGCGAGGATCTCGGGGCCCGTGGTCGCGTAGTGCGCGCCCGCGTTGTCGGGGTTGCCGTACTGGTAGAGCATCACCCAGTCGGGGTTGCGTTCCGCCAGTTCCTTGGCGACGTGCACGGCGGTGTTGGAGCCGCCCTCGGCCGGGGACGGCACGATCTCGGCGCCCCACATGCCGAGGAGGTCGCGGCGCTCCTGCGAGGTGTTCTCCGGCATGACGCACACCATGCGGTAGCCCTTGAGCCTGGCCGCCATGGCGAGGGAGATGCCGGTGTTGCCGCTGGTCGGTTCGAGGATCGTGCAGCCCGGGGTGAGCCTGCCGTCCTTCTCGGCCTGCTCCACCATGTGCAGGGCGGGCCTGTCCTTGACGGAGCCGGTCGGGTTGCGGTCCTCGAGCTTGGCCCAGATCCGCACGTCGGCGGAGGGCGAGAGGCGCGGCAGCCGCACGAGGGGCGTGTTGCCGACGGCCGCGAGGGGGGCGTCGTACCGCATCAGGCCATGCGCTTTTCGAGCGCTCCGCCGGCCACGGCCGGGAGGATGGTGATGCTGTCGCCGTCGCCGACCTTCGTCTCGATGCCGTCGAGGAAGCGGACGTCCTCGTCGTTGAGGTACACGTTGACGAAGCGGCGCAGCTGGTCGCCCTTGTCGGCGTCCACGATGCGGTCCCGGATGCCCGCATGGCGGGTGTCGAGGTCCGCGAAGAGCTCGGCGAGGGTGGAGCCGCTGCCCTCCACGGCCTTGGCTCCACCGGTGTACGTGCGGAGGATGGTCGGGATGCGGACCTCGATGGCCATGGCGTCGGTCTCCTGTCGTCCTGTCGGGCGGTACCTGCTGGAGGGCGTTCCTGGGGTTCCGGGGTGTCCCGGTGGTGACGCGCGGCGCCGCCGCCTCCCGTACGGGTGGCGTGGCCGCACTGGGTGCGCGTGGTGGGTGAGCGACCCGCGCGGGGAGCCGGACTCAGCCGGCCGCGCCGGCGGGACAGATGGCGCTCGCCAGGCGGCACAGGTCGACGTGCAGCCGCGCCACGAGCAGCGGCGTGCTCGGCGTCTTGTCACTCACGTCAGGGGGAACCATGCGGTCATCGTATCGATTCCCGGCCCCGGTTCCCGCGTGTGATCCCGCATCGCGGACAGTGAGCGTTCGCGATGCGGACATGGCGTCCACTCGCGCCATCTCAGACGACCTCGACGTCCTCCTCGGTGACCTCGCCGTCCACGATGCGGTACGAGCGGAACTGGAAGGCTCCCGCGTCGTCGGCGTCCGCCGTGGAGACGAGGACGTAGTGGGCGCCCGGCTCGTTGGCGTAGGAGATGTCCGTGCGCGACGGGTACGCCTCGGTCGCGGTGTGCGAGTGGTAGACGATCACCGGCTCCTCGTCGCGGTCGTCCATCTCGCGATACAGCTTCAGCAGGTCACCGGAGTCGAACTCGTAGAACGTGGGCGAGCGTGCGGCGTTCAGCATGGGGATGAACCGCTCGGGCCTGCCGCTGCCGGCCGGGCCCGCGACCACGCCGCACGCCTCGTCGGGGTGGTCGCGCCGCGCGTGCTCGACGATACGGTCGTGCAGATCCTGGGTGATGGTCAGCATGGGGGAAATATAAGCGGGCCCCCTGGGCAGCCCATCAGGGCATCAGCGTCTCGACGAGCGTCTCCTGCAGCGCGCCGAGCCACAGGTACGCCATGACCATCGGCTTGCGCGGGTCGGAGTCGGGCAGCCGGTAGAGCTCGCCGCCCTCGTCCTCGTCGGTCACCTCCAGGCGGGTGCCGATGGTGAGCCTGAGGTCGTTCAGCGTGCCGAGCCACTGCTGCGACTCGTCGGGCGTCAGCTTCAGCATGCCGCCGCCCGAACCGTCGTCGGACACGCCGTCCAGGGTCCTGATCACGGCGAGCGCGTCGGTGCGCTTGCGTCCGCGCAGGTCGTTCTCCGTGAAGCGGCGGAACTCGGCGGAGTAGTCGCGCAGTTCGTCGGCCTCCTTGCCCGTCTTCCCGGACGTGCCGGACTCCCCGGGCTTCCCGTCCTCCTCCGGGGCCCCGTACGCGTCGGGGAACAGGCGCCGCAGCGCGGGGTCGGACGGCGGCTCGCTCGGGCCCTCGGTGAACAGCGAGGCGAGCGGGTCGTCGCTCTGCGCCGGGTCCTCGCCGGGGCCGATCAGCTCGGCGAGCTGCAGCGTCAGGGAGCGGAGGATCGAGATCTCGACCTCGTCCAGCTCGACGGCCGCCCCGCCGCCGGGCACCGGGTCGAAGTGGCCGGCCATCAGTCGCGGTCCTGGGAGAGGGTCGCCCACAGGCCGTACCCGTGCATCGCCTGCACGTCGCGCTCCATCTCCTCGCGGGTGCCGCTGGAGACGACGGCGCGGCCCTTGTGGTGGACGTCGAGCATCAGCTTGTTCGAGACCTCTTTCGAGTAGCCGAAGTACGTTTGGAAGACGTACGTGACGTAGCTCATCAGGTTGACCGGGTCATTGTGGACGATGGTCACCCAGGGCACGTCCGGTTCGGGAACGGCAGCGGTCTCCTCTGCCGACTCTGGTCGTGTGATCTCGGTCGGAGCAACACTCACGGTTCGGGACGACCTTCTCTTCCATGCCGGATGCCCTGCGGTCACGGTGTGCCGCGATTCACAGCCTCGGGTACCCATGCTGCCACCCGGGGGGCCTCGCCGCACAAACGGCCCGGTGACCCGCCGAAGCCGATTGCCCCGCGGCCGATGGTGACCGGCTGCGACCGGCCGTGACCGGCCCCTAGAAATCGTCACTCTGACGAGTAATGGGGGTAGCATCGTCATATGACCACTCCGGACCTGGGGCTGCCGGTGGACGTGCCCTCCACCGCCCTGTTCACCGACCAGTACGAGCTCACGATGCTGCAGGCCGCGCTGCGCGGCGGCACGGCCGACCGCCACTCGGTGTTCGAGGCGTTCACCCGGCGCCTGCCGGAGGGCAGGCGCTACGGCGTGGTGGCGGGAACGGGCCGCGTGCTCGACGCGGTGGAGAACTTCCGCTTCGACCCGGGCGTCCTCGGCTTCCTGCGCGAGCAGCACATCGTGGACGAGCAGACGCTGGACTGGCTGGCCGGCTACCGCTTCACGGGCGACATCTGGGGCTATCCCGAGGGCGAGGTGTACTTCCCCGGCTCGCCGATCCTGCGCGTCGAGGGGTCGTTCGCCCAGTGCGTGGTGCTGGAGACGGTGATCCTCTCGATCCTCAACCACGACTCGGCGATCGCGGCGGCCGCCTCGCGGATGTCGGCGGCGGCGGGCGGGCGCGGGCTGATCGAGATGGGCGCACGGCGCACGCACGAGCTGAGCGCGGTCGCCGCGGCGCGCGCCGCGTACGTCGGCGGCTTCGACTCCACGTCCGACCTCGCGGCCGGCTTCCGGTACGGCATCCCGACGGTCGGCACGAGCGCCCACGCGTTCACGCTGCTGCACGACTCGGAGCGTGACGCGTTCCAGGCGCAGGTCGACTCGCTGGGGCGCGGAACGACGCTGCTCGTCGACACCTACGACGTCGCGGAGGCCGTGCGCACGGCCGTGGAGATCGCGGGGCCCGAGCTCGGCGCCGTCCGGATCGACTCGGGCGACCTGCTGCTCGTCGCGCACCGGGTGCGCCAGCAGCTCGACGACCTGGGCGCGGTGAACACCAAGATCGTCGTCACCTCCGACCTGGACGAGTACGCGATCGCGTCGCTCGCGGCGGCGCCGGTGGACGCGTACGGCGTCGGCACGCAGCTGGTCACCGGCAGCGGGCACCCGACGTGCTCGATGGTCTACAAGATCGTCGCGCGCGGCCGGTCGGCCGACGGGCCGCTGCAGCCCGTCGCGAAGAAGTCCCTGGGCGGGAAGACGTCCATCGGCGGACGCAAGTGGGCGGCGCGCAGGCTGGACGGCGAGGGCGCGGCGGAGGCCGAGGTCGTCGGCACCGGTCCTGTGCCGCGCGACCTGGCCGAAAGGCAGCTGCTTGTGCAACTGGTCAAGGGCGGCGAGATCGTCACGCGTGAGCCGCTCGACGCGGCGCGCGACCGGCACATCGCGGCACGTGCGGGGCTGCCGATGTCCGCGATGCAGTTGTCGCGGGGCGAACCGGTGATTCCGACGGAATTCGTGTGACGATATGCGCTATGGCATGAACAGAGAGTGCCCGGGAAGAGATGAGTGGGGACGGATGGGGGAACTGCGGCCATGCATCGCGCACTGATCGTCGTCGACGTACAGAACGACTTCTGCGAGGGCGGCAGCCTCGCGGTGTCCGGCGGCGCGGACGTGGCCGCCGCGATCACGGAGCTGATCGGGCAGGCCACGGCGGGTTACCGGCATGTCGTGGCCACCCGCGACCACCACATCGACCCGGGCGGCCACTTCGCGAAGCCCCCCGCGACGCCGGACTACGTGCACAGCTGGCCGGTGCACTGCGTGGCGGGCACGGAGGGCGTGGGCTTCCACCCGAACTTCGCGCCCGCTGTCGCGTCGGGCGGGATCGGCGCGGTCTTCGGCAAGGGCGAGTACGCGGCCGCGTACAGCGGCTTCGAGGGCCGCGACGAGAACGGCACGGCGCCGGCCGACTGGCTGCGGGCGCGCGAGGTCACGGAGGTCGACGTGGTGGGCATCGCCACGGACCACTGCGTACGCGCCACGGCCCTGGACGCGGCGCGCGAGGGCTTCAGGACCCGCGTCCTGCTCGACCTGACGGCGGGCGTGGCCCGCGACACGACGGACGAGGCGCTCACGTTGATGCGCGCGGCGGGCATCGAACTCACGGGCAAGCCGGTGGTCCGCTAGCCCCCGGGCCCGGGAGCGCCGGCCCTGACCTAGGCCGGCCACCGCCCGCAGGCCCCTCCGGCCCCGCCGGAAGCCTCCGCCCCGTGGGGGCCGAGCGAGCGGCGTGGCCGCGTGCCCCGGGTGGGGCGGTGCCGGCGGGCGTTCCCGGGGCCAGGGCCGGGCGCGACGTCCCGCGGCAAGTGCCCCAGCCCGCCGAGCGGGGCTTCGGGCCCCGACGGGGCGGGCGCCGAGGCCCTCGGCGGGCGAACGCAGACTCACACGGCCGGCGCCCCCTGAGGGGGTGCCCAGAGGCTTGCGCGGCCCGCGCGGGAGGCGTCAACAGCACGCCGAGCGAGGCTCGGCCCCCGGCAGGAGCGGGGGACACAGGCCCAAACGGCCGACGCTGCCATGGCGAGCCGCCACAGGGCCCGCGCGGGGGGCGTCAACGGCCCGCCGAGCGGGGCTTCGGGCCCCGACGGGGGCGGGCGCTCCCGGAGCTCGGGGCGGGCGCCGAGACCCTCGGCGGGCGAACACAGGCTCACGCGGCCGGCGCCCCCTGAGCGGGTGCCCAGGGGTGCTGGGCGGCGGGCGCGTCAGCCGCTGGTGCGGACCCGTGGTGTGGCCGGGAGGTGGCGCCAGGGGGCCATGGGCTTGCGTGCCAGGCCGGGGCGCGCAGGGGCCGGCTGCCACGCGCGGCCTGGGCGGACGAGCGAGCGGATGGGCTGCCAGAGCGCGCTCGCGTCCCCCGGGCACTGCGGGGTGGGCCGCCAGAGCAGCCCCTCGGGGTGGTGCAGGACCGCGGTGACCTCGTCCGGGCTGGGTGGTTCGGCGTTCCCCCGCAGGTAGACCGCACGAAGACCGAGGTTGCGCAGCCTGGTCAGGGCGCGCGCCCGGTTCTCCGCGTGGACCAGGACTCGTACCGTGCTGCCGCCCTCGGCAGCGGGTCTCGGCACGGTCAGCGCCACCACCACTCTGCCATTGGGGAGCCTGCTGAAGCCTCCGCCTGCCATGATCGTTCCTCTCCCCCCGCTCCCCCCGCGAGACGTCGTGTCAATAAGAAATGCACAGCTGCACCTAAACACGATCGGCCGCCGCCCGCTAGAGGGCGACGGCCGATCACTGCTCTGACCTGCGGATTCAATCCTTAACGAGTCGACGGCCCCACATGAATTGTCATGCTCGCGCCACTGATGGGCTGGCCGACGAGGGTGATCCTGGTGTTGGTGTCAGGAACCTTGACGCTTCCCTCGGGGTTCGCCGGGTCCCAGTAGGAGCCCCGGTGGTCGTCGAAGGCGATGACCCCGCGCTGCGGCTTGATCCGCGTCGGCACGTCCGCCTTGTGCAGCGTGAGCGCCGGCGTCGGCCACCAGCTGAACGGCGCGTCGAACGCCTGGATCCTGTTGCGCATGACCGTCCCGTCGGACCACTTCAGGGCCTTCGGGTGCGCGTCCACGGGAAGGATCAGGCCCTCGCCCGGGTGCACGCTCGTGTTGTTGTCGGCCTGCGAGGTGTCCCAGTACCAGATCAACATGCCGTTCTGGTAAGGGAAGTGCTCGACCTTGAGATCGTTGGGCGCCGTGAAGCCGAAGTTGTACGGGCCGGTGCGCAGCGTCTTGTCGTAGCTCGTGTACTCGCGGTTCTCCACGATGTAGTACTGGTTGTAGTCCTTGCTGAAGGACCCGCCGATGCGCGAGAAGCCGTCCGTGGTCCAACCGGCGTCCGCACTCTCCGCGTTGTCGGTGAACAGCGCGGTGCCGTCGGCGACGACGCTGATCTCGTCGGCCGCGAACCCCTTCTGCGCCACGCCGCCGTCCGTCAGGTAGCGGAAGCGGAGGTCGATCTTCTTGCCGGCGTAGGCGTCCAGCGGGTACACGAGCTTCTTGTACGCGCCCGACGTTCCGGTCAGCGCCGGCTTGTCGCCGCCGTCCCTCGGGATGGCCGCGCCGTCCGCCGTGCCGTCCAGCGGCGTCCAGTCGGCGCCGCCGTCGGTCGAGACCTCGGCGTACAGGTAGTCGTAGCCGTTCTCGATGTCCCACCAGCCGTCGAGCGTCAGCGAGGCCGCGGACTTGCCGGTGAGGTCGACGGAACGGGTCAGGGTGTTCTTGAGGTTGTCACCCATGCCGCTCCACCACTGCGTGGATCCCTGCGCGGGCTCCACGACGGTCGTGGTCTTCTCCTTCTTCGGCAGGTTCACCACCAGGGCCTGCGGCCTCTTCGTGTTGTACTCCGAGACCCCGAGCCTCACCGTGGACCTCGTCGCGGCCTTGGCCTGCGCGTAGTTGAGCCAGCCGAGCTGCAGCTTGTCCCACGCGGTCATGTCGCCCGGCATGTCGCCGATCGCGTTCTTGCCGGTGCCGAGCCACGAGCCCGAGGACATCAGGTCCCAGAAGGCGGTCGAGTTGTCGCCGCCCGCGGTGTCGTAGTTGTCGGGCAGGCCGAGGTCGTGGCCGTACTCGTGGGCGAAGACGCCGAGTCCGCCGTTCTCCGGCTGCATCGTGTAGTCGCCGACCCACATGCCGGTGTCGCCGATCTGCGTGCCGCCCGCCTTGTTGTCCGCGGGGCCCGTGGCGCCCGCGTCCGAGCCGTACGCGTACCAGCGGTGCGCCCAGATCGCGTTGTCGGCCTGGACGCCGCCGCCGGCGGACTCGTCCTCTCCGGCGTGCACGATCTGGAAGTGGTCGATGTAGCCGTCGGGCTCGTTGAAGTTGCCGTCGTTGTCGTAGTCGTAGCGGTCCCACTTGTCGTACTGCGCCAGGTCCGCCTTGATCTCGGCGCTCGACTCGCCCTTGGCCTTCTGGTCCGCCACCCAGGCGTTGACGCCGTCGCGCACCGCGTCCCAGACGGACGGGCAGGTGGTGCTGCCGCAGTAGTCCGAGCCGTAACGGGCCTCGTTGTACGGGATCTTGACCCAGTCGGTGACCTCGCCGTCGACGGAGTAGCGGCCGGAGGACTGCTTCTCGTAGTACGTCTTCAGCGATTCCCGCTGCTTGCCGGTCTTGTCCTTGCCCGTGCCGAAGTACAGGTCCTGGAAGTGCTGCTGGTTGTAGTCGGCCTGCCAGGCGGTGGAGTTGTCGACCTTGCGGTTCGGCTCGGCTATCTGGTTGTGCGACGGTCCCGGGTTGCCGCCGTACTGCGTCACGGGCGGCTTCGGGCCCGGGCCGTCCGGGTCGTACTTCGTCGTGTTGTCGACCTTGTCGCCGAACTCGACGAGGATCGTGAAGATCCGGTCGGTCTTCTCCCTGCCGAGCTCGACGTACTTGCCGCCGCCGAGCTTCACCACGCTGGAGCCGCCGCGCTCGACGGCCTTGCGGTGCCCGGAGAGCACCTGGTCGAGCGCCGCCTTGCGCTCCTTCGTCTGCTCCTTGGTGAAGGGGCCCGGCAGGTTGTGCTCGACATCGCCCGCCTGCGGCGCCGGGTCGCGTCGCTGCACCTGGGCGGCACCCGAACGCGACCCCGCCGCGGGGTTCTCCTGCGCCTGCGCCGTGCTGAAGGCGGAGGCCGTCGCCGCGGTCGCGGCGACCGCCACGATCACCGCCGCCGCACGTCTCGCCCGTCCTGTCCTGATCACTCGCTGGTGTCCTCCCCCGCGCCCGCGCCTGAGGACCGTCCTTGTGGGCGTCCGTTCGGCCGGTGCGCGCCTTTACGCGACCTGTGCGCGTTCTGTACGCGGTTCAAGTGGCGCCATTGGACCGGAGTTGACGAAAAAATGACAGTCTTGACTTGTTCACGACGATTCCGCTAAGGAAAGCGGAAGATCGGCTGATCATCCGTTGGTCTTCGGCGCCACAGGGCGGGCCCCGCGCCGAGCGGCGGGCGCACCGCACGGACTTGCGGGCGTCCGCATGAACCTGTGCGCCCCCCGTGCATCGGCACCGTGGGTGAGGTCACGCTTACCGCACGTCCCTCGGGGCATTCACCGTCGTAGAGTCGCCCGACACGTGCGACCCGCGCGCATCCACCCTGACCTCAGCACCGTCCAGAAGCCGATGTCCTGCACCGTCGATCGCCGGCCGCACCCCGAGGCGCCGGCACATGTTCCGAGGGACGGAAACGCCATGCCGCGTCCGAACGCCGCACAGCTCGCCTATGGTTCAGCCACCGTCATCTGCTCAGCCCTCGCCATGCTCCTGCTGACCGGTGTCCCGAGGGGCGCGGGCGTGGTGGTGATCGGCGTCGTGGCCCTCGGGCTGGGCCTGCTGGTGGCCCTGACGGTGCCGATGCCGCACCGTGCGCGGGCGGCCCGCGAGGCGGCCGCGTCCGCGTCCGCCGTGGCGGCCCTCGCGGAGACGGCCGCGGAGTCCGCCATGGCCGCACCGCCGGCGGGCGCCCGCGCGCGCCGGCCCCATGCGGGCGCACGGACCCGCGCCGCACGCGTGGAGCAGCACTCGCTGGGGCGCTGACCGGGGCCGGCGGGCCCTCGGGACGCGGCCCGCTCAGGACGGCGGCCCGCTCAGGACGGCGGCCCGCTCATGCCTGGACGACGACCGTCTTCCCCGCCTTGTCGTGCAGCCCCTGCTTGTACGGGCGGCCGGCGACGATCGTGATGGCGATGATGATCCACCACACGCAGAAGCAGCACACCAGCGCCGGCAGCCACAGCACGACCGCCCGCGCCAGCGAGGCCCCGACGCTCGGGCGGGAGCCGTCGGCCAGCATTCCCACCCGCAGCTTGAGCCACCGCTTCCCGAGCGTCTGCCCACGCGTGTGCGTCATCCAGGTGTCGTAGCCGATGTACGCGATCAGCGAGATGAGCGCCCACAGCCACTGCTGCCCCGTGCTGAACTGATCGCCGATGGCGTCCGCCTCGCTCTGGCCGTTCGACGTCGAGAAGTCGAAGCCGTTGACGGCGATCGAGATGACAGCCAGCGGGATCGCGATGATGAGGGCGTCGATGATCCGGGCCGCGAGCCGGGTGCCGAACGGCGCGAGTGGCGGCATGCCCGCGAGCGGTTCGCCGCCACGGAACGGGTCGCCGCTGTAGGGACCGCCACCGTACCGGCCGCCTCCGCCGTACGGGTCGCCGCCGTACGGACCGCCGGGGCCCTGTGGCCCGCCGCCGTACGGATCCCCGCCGTACGGGCCCTCTCCCGGCCCCGCGCCGGGCGGCGGGGGCTGGCCGTACGGCGGCGGCTGCCCGCTCCCCGCGCTCCCGCCCGGGCCCTCCTCGCCAGGAGCGCCCGCGCCCGGCGGCGGGACCGAATCCCCGGGCGGCGGCTGCCGGGGAGGCCTCGGCCTCTTCAGGAAGGGGTCTTCCTCGGGCGGCTGACCGGACGACGGCTCATCGTTGCTCATGGGGGCAGTGCACCGCGCGTGACGGAGCACCGCCAACGGTCGGCGCCGTTCGGGCGAACGCGGGGACCCGGCCGCTCAGAGGCCGGCGGCTCAGCCCGCTCGGCGCGCGACGAACGTGTGCGCCGCCTTGTCGTGCCAGCACTGCCGCCACGGCCGGTCGAACAGGCACCACACGACGTTCAGCACACCGACGACGACTGCCCCGAGGACCCCGTAGAGCAGCCAGCGCGCGAGCGCCCTGCCGAACCCGGGGGGCTCGAACGACTCGAGGTCCAGGACCTTCAGGCCGCAGGCCTTCTTGCCGAGCGTGCGCCCCCACCTGGCGGTCGGCAGCGCCTCGTACAGCACCCCGACGACCAGCAGCGCGGCCAGCACGACCGCGAGGTAGCCGCCCGTGGTCCCGTCGATCAGGTACACCGTGACCAGGCGTCCGCTCTGCCGCGCCGCCTCGATCTTGTCGTCGATGTGTGTACGGGCCCGCAGCGCGAGGGGTGCGGCGGCGGCGCCGACGACCGCGCCGACGACGATGGTGTCGATGACCCGGGCCAGCAGCCGCCGGCCGAGCCCCGCGGGGCGGGCGCTCGCCTGGGCGCGGGCCGCGGCCTGGAACGGATCCTCCGTCGGCGGCTTCCACGGCACGACGGGCGGCTCGCCACCAGCGAGAGCGCCCGGCGCACCTGCCGCGGGCCCCGCCTGCGCCGCGGCCGCCGTCGGGCCCTGCGCGAGCCGGTGCACCTGCTGCGCCCAGGGCGGCGCGGCGGCCGCCGGGTCCTGCGGCGCGGCGCCCGGCTGGGCCGGGAGCGTCCGCTGCGGGGGCGGCGCGTACCCGGACGGGGCGGGTGCCGCCTGGCCCTGGACGGTGTCGGCGCCTGCCACGCGGGCATCGGCGGGCGGGGGCGCGGCCACCGGAGACGCGGGCGCCGAGGTCGCTGCCTGCGTGCCGCCCGGCAGGGCGGCGCGTGCGGCTCGCGCGGGCAGCTCGCCCTGCGCCTGGCCTGGCACGCCCGGCGCGTCGCCGGCCGGCCGGGCAGCGTCGTTGCCGTCCCCGTCCTTGGCGCGACGCGCCGCCGCCAGGGCGCGCATCGCCGCGGTGGAGTCGACGGGGGCCCGGTCCGCGGGCGGCGCGCCGTGGCGTCCGCCCTCGTCGACGGTGCGGGACGGCAGCGGCGCGGCGCCGGTCAGGCCGGTGGCGGGGGCTGCCGACAGCGCGGAGGCGTCGGACGGCGAGGCGGCGCCCTCGGGCCCTCCGGGGCCTTGGGGGCCTCCGGCACCCCAGGAGACACGGTGGTCCTGGTCACCGCCGAAGCCGGACTGGCGCGCGGTGTCCGCCGCCCACGCGGACGCCGGCTCCTGGCCGGGGCCCGCGTCGGGGCCGTCCGCGACTCCCGCGGAAGGGTCCTCGTCGAAGAAGACCGGTCCGGTCTCCTCGGCCGCCTGCGGCACGGGGCCGGCACCGGGCGCGGGAGCGGTGCCCGCGGGCGCGGTCGCCTCGGACGCTGCCGCGGCCACCGTCCCGGGCGGCGCGGGCCTGCTGCTGCCCGGCACCCAGGCGGCGCCGTTCCAGTACCGGACGTAGCCCGGGATCGATGGGTCCGGGTAGTAGCCGGCCGCGGGGCCGCCGCCGTCGGCTGCCGATGTCGGGGCGCTCATCACCGTGGTCCCGTATCTCCTCAAGAGCCTTGTTTCGAGGCATCACATCTATCAGAACACCGGCCGCCCGAGGGCCGGTCCTCTCGTTTGCGCCACTTTCCGGTCACGGGTTTGTCACACAACGTCACCAGAGCCCATGTCGCGAGCACGCAGGGCACACCCAGGCGAGTCGCGCATTCGTTCGTATATCCACCCGTTCGCGTGGGACCCAAAAAATCATGGGGAAAGTCGCGTCATGACCGCGTGGTTCCCCGCTCTCCCCCAGTACGGCGCCCGGACAACCAGTCCCGGGGCCGAACGAGGGAGAGGACGGACACCATGACCAAGGCGAACACCGTCGTGGAACACGAGCTCGACGTCGACCTGGTCCTGTCGCCCGAGCACAGCGTCGCCGTGCCGGCCAGGCTGACCTACCGGACGTCGGATCCGTACGCGGTCCACATCGCCTTCCACATCCACTCGGCGAACCCGGTCCACTGGACGTTCGCGCGCGAGCTGCTGGTGGAGGGGGTGTTCCGGCCGTGCGGCCACGGCGACGTGCGGATCTGGCCCACGCGCGTCGAAGGGCAGGGCCTCATCTGCCTGGCGCTGACCTCACCGGACGGGGACGCGCTGCTCCAGGCGGCACTCGACGACGTCTACGGGTGGCTGGAGCGCACGCTGCGGGTCGCGCCGCCCGGCACCGAGTCCGCCGGGCTCGGGATCGACGACGGCCTGGCGGCGCTGCTCGCGCCCACACCGGCGGACGAACTGTGGCTGCGGGACCCGTGGCCGTCGGACGGTACCGACTGCCACGACGCCGGCGAGTGACGCGCCGCGAGGGGCTGGTTACTCAGCTCCCGCGGTCAACGACAGGCGGCCGCAGGAGGACACCGGGAGGTCATCTACCCTTGCGGCGACACGGGTCGGCGGAGGGCGAGAGGGAACACCGGGATGACGACTGCACCGGCACTGGCGGAACTGCGCGAGGTCTGCCAGCCGAACGCGAAACTCGCGAGCCGCAACGGCGAGCACTGGGCCGGCCGCATGTACATGCGCACGCTGTCCCTGCACGCCACGCGGCAGCTGGTGCGCACGCGCGTCACACCCAACGCCCTGACCTGGACGATGGTGGTCTGCGGAATCCTCGCGGGCGTCGCGCTGCTCATTCCCGGCCTGTGGGGCGCACTGCTCGCGGCCATCCTCTTCCAGCTGTTCCTGCTCTTCGACTGCGTGGACGGCGAAGTGGCGCGCTGGAAGGGCCAGAACAGCGCGGTCGGCATCTACGTCGACCGCCTGGGCGCCTACCTGGCGGACGCGGCGCTCCTGGTGGGCGCCGGATTCAGGGCCGCACGCGGCGGCTCGCTGCTGTGGGTGTCCGTCGGTCTTGCGGCGGCGCTCGGCATCGTGCTGCTGAAGGCCTCGACGGACCTGGTGGACGTGGCGCGTGCGCGCCGCGGCCTCCCGGTGGCGAGCGAGGAGTCGACGGCGCCGCGCGCACAGTCCATCGCGTTCGCCCGCCGGATCGCCTCCGCGTTCAAGATCCACCGCATCACCAACGGCATCGAGGCGTCGCTGCTGCTGCTCGCGGTGGCGATCGTGGACGCGGCGATCAACAGCACGGAGCCCACGCGCATAGCGGTCGCGGCGATCGCGGCGGTGAGCTGGGTGATGGTGGTGGCACACCTCGCGTCGATCATGAACTCGTCCCGCCTGCGCTGACGCCGCCCCCGCCGGGGCGGCCTCCTCACACGTCGTACCAGAAGGAGAAGCCGAGGGCGAGGGCCAGCAGCAGGCCGCACACGAGCATGGTCACGAGCGGACCCGTGGCCCATCCCGGTGGCTGTACGTGACGAGGCCCGGCCTCGGACATGCTGTCCTCGCCAGGGGGCGTCTCACCGGGCGGCACACCGACGGCGGGCGCGCGTACGGACGTGGTGCGCGGTTCTGGATACGGGTTCGAAGCAGTCATGGCGGGCCGGGTACCCATCGCACGGTTTCCATCCCACCGCGCGGCCACGGCGCACTCAGCCTTCACAGGTAGATCTGCGCCGCGCAGTCCCGGCAGTGCGTCTTCCCGTCGCGCTGCCCGATGGCGCGGTGCGCGCAGTACTGACCGCCCGCGTCGGGACGCTCGTACGCGGGAAGCTCGGTGACGCACTCGGGCGCGGTGCACCACTCGCACCCGCCGCCCAGCGGCCGGATGAACGCGAGCCGACGGCTGCGAGGCGGCCGGGCATCGGAATCGTCCCACTCACCCAGGAACATCAACTCCCCCACGCGCCCGGTCGCCTCGTCACGCACGACGGGCCGGCTCACCGCCGCCGTACGTACACCTTCATCCTGACGTTTCGTCATATCTGGTGAATTCCCTTCCGCCCGGCGCTGGATGTAACTACCGTGCGTAGTGCGAGCGGTATCAGCATGTAGCCGAAACAGGTCTCAGAAGCCCACCGGAGACTGTGCTTCCGCCGCACCGCACGGGAAATTCCACACTTTCCACCGGACGGCGAGGGAGGCCGGCGCGATGCCGCACAGGCGAGTGGTCACGGGCAGGAGCCAGCAGCCGCGTCAGCGGTTCGCGGAGGAGCTGAGGACGTTACGGGGGCGGCAGGGCGACAGCCTGCGCAGGCTCGGCGAGGTGCTGGGCTGGGACTGGTCGCTGTTCGGCAAGATGGAGAGCGGCGAGACGCTGGGCGGCCCTGAGGTGGTCGAGGCGCTCGACCAGCACTACGGAACACCGGGCTTCCTGCTGACGCTGTGGGAGCTGGCGATCGGCGACCCGACGCAGTTCAAGGAGCAGTACCGGCGGTACATGACGCTGGAGGCGGAGGCGGTGAGCCTGTGGCACTACGCCCCTGGCGTCCTGCCGGGCCTGCTCCAAACCGCGGGGTACGCGACCGAGCTTCTGGCCAGCGGCGGAGCAGAGGGCGAGGACCTGGCACGCCAGGTCGAGGCGCGCACACGTCGGGCCGAGTTGCTGAAGGGCAAGCGCGCACCGCACTTCCGCACCATCCTGTCGGGGGCAGTCCTCCGGACCCGGTTGAAGGACGCCACCGAGCAGCGGATGCAGCTGGAGCATCTGTCACGGGCTGCGGAGCAGACGAACGTGACGCTTCAGGTGGTCCCGGAGGAGGTGGGACTGCATGGCCTGCGCAACACGGCGGTGATGTTCCTGCGCATGGCCGACGGTGAGACCGTGGCGTACGTCGAAAACGACCACAGGGGCGAACTGGTCAGCGAATCGGCCGCTGTTGAGCGCCTGCAACGACGTTATGATGCCGTGCGTGACCTGGCGCTGTCTCCGACCGAGTCGGTGAAGCTCATAGTGCGGATGATGGAGGAAGAACCATGCGGTCCATCGACCTGACCAGTGCTGCCTGGCGCAAGAGCTCGTACAGCAACAGCGACGGCGGCGAGTGCGTCGAGATCGCGACCAACCTCCCCGCCGTCCTCCCCGTCCGCGACAGCAAGAACCCCCACGGCCCGGCGCTCCTTCTCCCCCGGCGTGCCTGGACGGCGTTCGTCACCGCGCTCAAGGGGGACGCGCCCGCCTCCGTCTGAACTCCGCCTCAGGCGTCGCCGGTGGCCCCGCCGGGGATCCAAGGATCCCCGGCGGGGCTGTCATCACGGCGTCATACCGGGAGGCCGGGGACCTTTCGAGCTGACCTGTCAGAGCTGTCCGCAGGCACTGATCACCACGTCCTTGGTGGTCTTGCCGTTCTGCGAGCCGACCGACTCGATGGTCTTGACCAGCTCCATGTTGTCGATGACCTTGCCGAACACGACGTGCTTGCCGTCCAGCCATGGCGTCGGCACGGTGCAGATGAAGAACTGGGAGCCGTTGGTGTTCCGGCCGGCGTTGGCCATCGACAGGATGCCCGGCACGTCGTGCTTGAGGTCGAAGTTCTCGTCTGCGAACTTCCCCCCGTAGATGCTCTCGCCGCCCGTGCCATCGCCCCGGGTGAAGTCCCCGCCCTGGCACATGAACTGGGGAATAACCCGATGGAACTTACTCCCCTCGAAATGGAGGGGCTTGCCGGACTTCCCGACGCCCCTCTCGCCGGTGCAGAGGGCGCGGAAGTTCTCCGCCGTCTTGGGTACTACGTCGGCGAACAGCTCGAACGTGATCCGGCCTGCGGCCACATCGCCTACGGTCATGTCGAAGTAAACACGGGGATTCATCATGCGCGGAATTGTGCCACCCCGATGGAGCAATGATCGTCTCGACACCCCGCCTCCGCCTGAGCTCAGGGCGACCAGACGTACGGGGTCGTCGTGGTGACCGCGTGCAGGCCGAGGCGGGTGAGGATCGGGGCGCTGTCGGCCGAGGCGTCGACGTAGACGTAGGGGACGTCGCGGGCAGCGGCGAGCCGGGCCCGGTGGGCGACCATCGCCCGGTAAATGCCCCGCCCGCGCCACTGCTTGAGCGTTGAGCCGCCCCAGAGGCCGGCGAAGTCGACGCCGTCCTTGAACACCAGCCATGCCGCGCAGACGACTTCGGCGTGCGCCTCGGCGACAAGGACGATGGTGTTCTCCGGGGCGTCCTCGACCCGGGCGGCGAGGTCGTCGGCCAGCCAGCTCCAGTCCTCGCCCCAGACGGCGCCCTCCATGGCGGCGATCCGCTGGAAGTCGGATCCTGCGGTGACGCGGCGGAGGGTCACACCGTCGGGCAGCACAGGATCGGCGGCCAGGTCCGCACACCGCCCGATGAGCACGGTCTCGCTGTCCTCGGGGACGAACCCGGCCGCGGTGAGCCGGTCCTCGATGTCGGCCGGGAGATCGTGAGCGCGCGTCTTCCACTCGACCGCCTCGCCACGGGCAGCATAGAAGTCACGCTGCCGGGCGATGAGCGTGTCCAGCTCGTCTCCGTACACACCGAGGTCACGCGGGCCCGTGACGAAACCACGGTGCCAGCCGATGACACGAGTCAGCGGTCCGTCCTTCTCGATGCGGGCGCTTCCGCCGGGCGGGGTAACACCTCGCAGTTGCGCGTCGTACGCGGCGCGGAGTTCCTCGATCAGAGTGTCCTTCACGCCAACACCGTACGAACCTGGTCAACCGATTTAGTAGCTCCCCATTTTTGGGCCCGGGGACACGAGCCGGGCCGTAGCGGCAGTGCCGGATGGAGGGCCACACCATCCGGCACTACGAGTCCGCAGGTATCAGCGGCGAGTGTCGATCTTCATGTCACCCGCGGTCACCTTGCGAATGTGGTCACTGGCGAGTGCGTCGTGCGGGAAGCCGAGTGCGATCGCGCTGGCCTCGTCGAGGCGGGCCAACTGGGCGGCGGTGAAGTCGACCTCCAGTGCGCCCAGGTTGTCCTCCAGCTGAGCGGGTGTACGGGCGCCGATGATCGGTGCTGCCACGTCCGGGTTCTGCAGCGTCCAGGCCAGTCCGACCTGGGCGGGCGTGCGGCCCAGCTCCTTGGCGACGTCCTTCACGACATCAGCGATGGTCAGGTTGTGTTCGGTGACCATGCCCATGGCGGCATTGAAGCTCTTGCGGGTGGACTCGGCGGATGCGGTCGTTGTCCCGGTCAGGTCACCGCTGCTGTACTTGCCCGTGAGTACCCCGCCGGCCAAGGGCGAGTACGGGACGACGCCCAGCCCCATCTCGTGTGCCATGGGGATCAGGTCACGTTCACCAGTACGCTCGATCAGGCTGTACTCGATCTCCAGAGCGACCAGCGGCGACCATCCGCGCAGGTCGGCGATCGCCTGCATCCGCGACACCTGCCACGCCGGGACGTTGGACATCGCCACGTACAGGACCTTGCCCTGCCTGACCAGGTCGTCCATGGCGCGCAGGATCTCCTCGACCGGGGTCGTGAAATCCCACACGTGCAGGTAGAGCAGATCGATGTAGTCCGTGTTCAGCCGGCGCAGACTGGCTTCCACCGAAGCGAACAGACTCTTGCGGTGAGGGCCCCCGGAATTCGGGTCGCCGGGCCGGCGCAGCGTCGTGTATTTGGTCGCCAGCACCAGGCTTTCGCGGTTTTCACGGGTGAACTCACCCAGCAGGCGCTCGGAGCTGCCCTCGGTGTAGGTGTTGGCGGTGTCGATGAAGTTGCCGCCATGCTCGACGTAGCGGTCGAACAGTTTGTGCGCCTCGTCCTCCTCGGCGCCCCAGCCCCACTCGGTGCCGAAGGTCGCCGTGCCCAGCGCCAGGGGTGAGACGCGCAGTCCGGAGCGGCCCAGCAGCCGGTAAGTATCGAGGGTGAGCGACATCATGTCCTCCTGAGCTCGTGATTCGTGCCGAGAAACAAGCCTGCGACCGCCGCGTGCCCGGGGTAAGGGAGGAGGTTTCCTGGGAACAGCTGTCCTACCCTGCCCGTTGCATCCGGTATGACGTCCCACGCCGTGAACGCAACAGAGGAACTGGCAGCTTTCCTGCGAGCCAGGCGCGAACGGCTGGACCCGCTCGCCCTGGGCCTGCCGTTGCGGCGGCAGGCACGGCGGACTCCGGGACTGCGCCGCGAAGAGGTCGCCGAACTGGCCGGGGTCAGCGTCGACTACATCGTCCGGCTTGAACAGGGCCGCGGGCTGCGGCCCTCAGCCGATGTGGTCGAGGGGCTGGCCCGAGCGCTGCGCCTGGCCCCCGCCGAACGCGCCTATCTCTTCGACCTGGCCCAACAGCGTCCCCGCAACGCCGACAAGCCCGCCACCACTCCGGCGCCGCCGCTGGCCCAGCTGGTCACCGACCTGTCGCCGCTGCCGGCCATGCTGATGAACCACCGCTACGACATCCTGGCCTGGAACCGAGAGATGACGGGGCTGCTGTTGAATTTCGACACCCTGCCCGCGGCGCGGCGCAATGCGATGTGGCTGTGTCTGATGCACCCGGACATGCGCGAGTTCTACGTCGACCGGGAGCGCGTCGTGCGCGAGGGGATCGCCCACCTGCGCGCCGCATGGGCCGCGCATCCGGAGGATCGAGAGTTGACCGACCTCATTGCCGAGTTCATCGCCCGTGACGAGGATTTCGCACGATGGTGGGCTGAGCAGGACATCAATGTCAACGGACGCGGGAAGAAAATGATGCGCCATCCCGACGTCGGTCTGATCACGGTGAATTTCGAGGTGCTCATGCCGCTCCAGGACCCGGATCAGCGATTGCTGATCTTCCGTGCGGCAGACGACAGGAGCCGGTCGGCGTTGGACCGGTTGCGCACACGCTGACAGGTCGACCGGAGCGTCGCCCGGCCGGGGCGCCGCGCACAGCGACGAGCCGTCGTCGGTGGCACAGCGGTCGGTGCTGGTGCCACCGACGGTCGCAGGGTCCGGCCCGTCCCACGCCCGGCTACACCGTCAGGCGGCGGATCGTGGCGAAGCCGCCGGCGAACATGATCGCGACCAGGATCGCCAGGACGCCGGTGGCTCCGGCGACCGTGATCGTCGTGAAGAAGTGGACGATGCTCGTCCAGCCGTGCACCCATGTCGCGATGACCGCGGCGAGGGCCAGCGCCGTGAGCTGCACGCCGCCGAAGATCGTGGTGCCGGTCATCCCGGCGCGGCGGTGGACCAGGCCGTGCCACATCCCGTACACGAACAGCAGGGCGAACGCGGTCGTCGCCGTGAGCCACGACATGTACCAGGGGCCCGCGAGGACGTAGGGGACGCGGAAGAAGGCCATGTGCAGGCCCCATCCGCCGGTCGCGCGCTCGACGGCCTGGCCGAGCGTCACCACGAGGCCGAAGCACGCGGCCATGGCGAGGGCCAGCCCGCCGGCGCCGAGGTAGTAGGTGCGGCGGCTCACCCCGAGGGTGAGGGCGAACGGCAGCGCGCGGGCGACGGTCTGCACGCCCGCGGAGAACACGACGATGAAGACCGCGGCGAGTCCGCCGACCCAGCGTTGGCCGGTGTCACCCGCCGGTGTGAGTCGCAGGATCACCACGTCGATCGCGAAGCCGAAGGCCCCCCAGGCCCACGGCATGACGACGTAGGTGACGCGGTCGAGCAGCAGGTAGCGGGCGACGGTGACGAGCGCGGTCGGGCGCATCAGGATGCCTTCGCTGTCGTGGGGCGGGTGGACGGGCCGTGGTGGCCGGGCGCGTCGTGGTGTTCGGCGGCGTGGACCGCCAACTGCTGGAGCGTGAGCCCTTCGAGGCGCAGGCGCAGGTGGCCGGCGAGTTCACGGTCGCGTTCGTCGAGCCGGCCGGCCATCACCGCCCTGGCCTGGCCGCCCATGGTGTGCAGGCTCAGCGTCGTGCGCCCGGCGACGAACCGCTGCACGCCGTGGGACGGCCCTGTGACGGTCGTGGCGGTGCCGCGCAGGTCGTCGGTGGGCGCGTCGAGGACGAGACGGCCGCGGTCGAGAACCAGGACGCGGTCGAGGAGTTCGGCGGCCTCGTCGATGAGGTGGGTCGAGAGCACGATGCACCGCGGGTGGGCGGTGTAGTCGGCCAGCAGCTGGTCGTAGAAGAGGGTGCGGGCGACCGCGTCGAGGCCGGCGTACGGCTCGTCGAACAGGGTGAGTTCGGCGCGTGCGGCAAGGCCGATGGTGATGCCGAGCGCGGTGCGCATGCCGCGCGACAGCTTCTTGATGGGCCGTGCCTGCGGCAGTTCGTACGCGTCGAGCAGTGTGTCCGCCATGCGCGGATCCCAGTTCGGGTGGACCAGCGAGGCGGCCCTGATCGCGTGCCGCACCCGCAGGTCGGGGTAGGCCTGGTCCTCGCGTACGAGGAGCATGCGGCGCAGTACCGCGTCGTTCTCCAACGGCGTGGACCCGAACACGTGCACGCGCCCGGTGGTGGCGAACTCCTGGCCGGCCAGGATCCGCATCAGTGTGGTCTTGCCCGCGCCGTTGCGGCCCACGAGGCCGGTGATGCTCGGCGTGCCGATGTCGAACGTGACGTCGGCCAGCGCCTGGTGGTCACGGTAGCGGCGGCCGAGTCCGGCCACCGAGATCGCCGGTGTCATGCCGCTCCTCCTCCCACCGTCAGCTCCACCGAGGCGAGTTCGTCGCGCACCAGCCCGAGCAGCTCGTCGAGGTCGATGCCGAGGCGTGCGGCCTCCGCCGTCAACGGCCGTACGTAGCGCTCGGCGAAGCGCTGCCGCCGTGCGCGCAGCAGCCGCTCGCGCGCGCCCTTGGCGACGAACATGCCGACGCCCCGCCGCTTCTCCACCAGGCCGTCCTCGGAGAGGGCGGTGAGGCTGCGGGCCGCCGTGGCCGGGTTGACCCGGTAGAACGACGCGAGTTCGTTGCTCGACGCGACGCGCTCGCCCTCGCCCACGGTGCCGTCGGCGATCTGGTTCGCCAGCTCTGCGGCGATCTGGGCGAAGATCGGCCCGCCGTCCTCAGGGAGTGACATGGTTCCTCCGTTGCTTACTTGGTTACCCACTCTACTGATGAACTAGGAGGGCGGGCAAGGGCGCGGGACGGCGCGGCGGCAGGACGGATCCTGGCCACCCGGATGACCTTGCCAACAGCGGCACGAGCGGAGCGGCGGCCCGCATCGCCGCGCCCGGCCACCGTCCCCGACCAGGCCGCGGCGTTTGTCGATCTCGCGGCCCGGTACGGTGCAATAACCGGATTACAACCCTCCAGCTCCGGCGACAATGACCGGTTAGAATTCTTGCCACGCCGGATTTCGCCTGGATACGCTGCACCTCGCCTGCCGCTCGAACGGGAAATGATTCTCGAAGTGACGCAACAGGCATTTCATCAATGGGGAGGGGTGATCCGCATGAAGATCCGTAAGGTTACCGTGGCGAAGGCCGGCACGTCGGCGCGCTGAATCACATAGGCAGCGGCCGCGTCTCGGCGGTCGCGCCTCCAGGGCCCATCCGTGCCGCGGATGGGCCCTTGCTCCGCGAAACCACAGTGTTGCCGCCACGGGGGACGAATAAAGATGGAAAGCGCCGACCTGCCGATCCTTCCCAGAATTCGCCCCATCTACGACGTGATGTATCTCGACGGGCGCATCCGCATGGGTTCCGGGCCCGCCTATGCGAGCGAGATCGAAGATCCGGACCGTCACTGGGAGCCCTTGGTCCTCCTGCTCGACGGCACGCGTCATCGGGATGAGCTGGCACGTGAGCTGGCCGGCACGCTCACGACGGCGGAGGTGGACGAAGGCGTCCGGACTCTTCACGCGGCCGGGTTTCTGGAGGACGCAGCGGCGATTCCCCCCGCGGAACTCTCCGCGGACGACCTTCGCCGCTACTCACGGAACCTGAATTTCTTTCGGACCCGCGCGGCAGCCGGTGAGGATTTTCACACTCCGCAGGTCACTCTGAAAAAGACCAGGGTCGTCGTCTTCGGCATGGGGGGAATAGGCGCGAATGTCTGCCTGGCGCTGGCCGAACTCGGGGTGGGGCACATCACCGGCGTGGACTTCGATCGCGTAGAGTTGAGCAACCTCAATCGACAGGTTCTGTACTCCACGTCGGCTGTCGGGCAGCCCAAGGTCGAGGCAGCCGCCGAGAGCATGCGGCAATTCAATCCGGACATTCGCTTCACAGCCGTGGAGCGTCGGCTGGAATCACTGGAGGACATCGAGGAGATCCTGGATGCGGCACGTCCGGATTTCGTCTTCTGCCTGGCGGACAGGCCCAACGGCTGGATCGATTTCTGGGTGAACGAGGGCTGCGTACGCCGTGGCATCCCGTACACCGCGGGCAGCATCAGCTCCCACGTGGGCACCGCCTACAGCGTCCTGCCGGGGCAGGGCCCCTGCTACCGCTGCATCGTGGACGGCGAGAACGCCGAACACCCCGAATTCCAGGAGCTGCTGGACTATGTTCGGGCACACGACCTCGACTCGAGCAACGGCGCGCTTGGCCCTGCCTGCATGTTCCTGGGGTACTTCCTGACCTACGAGATGCTGCGCCGGCGATTGGGCCTGGGCACCATGCTCACCTCACACAAGCTACTGGAAATCGACTTCATGACGTTTGACCAGCAATGGCATGAGACCGTGCGCCGCGCCGGCTGCCCCGTGTGCGCCAAGACCGCCGCGCACAGCGGTGCCCCGTCCCCGGTCCGGACACTCCCCGCGGACGGGGCCCATGACTGAGTCCGCCGGCGGCGAGCCCGGCGTCAGCGCCACGGCGTCTGCCAGGCCGCTGAGCCGCAACCGTTTCTACCAGGCGATGTTCTGGTCCCAGACGTGTACGGACTTCGCCGAGCAGCTGGTGCTGGTGTCGATCACCTGGGCGGCTCTGCATGCCTTCGGCGGCGGCACGCTCGGACTGGTTCTGGCGGTCTGGGCAGTGCCGCGTGGCCTTTTACTGCTGTTCGGAGGTGTGCTGGTCGACCGCAGCGACAGGAGGTTCCTGGCCATCGCGGTCGGTTTCCTGCTGGCGCTCCTCAACCTGGCGGGAGCCTTCATCACCGGGCACCAGGAGCTCGGCCTCTGGCTGGGCCTCGCGGCGGCCCTCGGGATCCTGGACGCGGTAAGGCTGCCGATGGGAGCCGCCATGCTGCCCCTGCTGGTGGACCAGGACCGGCTGGTGCAGGCGAACCGGTGGGTGAGCCTGCGCGAGTGGGCAGCCATGACGTCCGGCCCTGCACTGGGCGGGGTCCTCGTCGCGGCTCTCGGCTCGCCCGGCACCCTTTACGCCGGAGCCGCCCTGTACGGCGCGAGCAGTCTTCTCATGTTGCTGCTGCCCAGACTGAGCAGGCCGGCCGGAGAAGAGCGCCAGGCCATTCTCAAGGAACTGCGCGGCGGCCTGTCGTTCGTACTCAACCATCCGAGGCTGCGAGTCCTGCTCCCCGTCTTCGCCGTGGCGAACTTGTTCATTCTCGGTCTCATCGGTGTGGCCATCCCGCTCATGGCGAAGAACATCCTGAAGGCCGGGCCCCAGGGACTCGGGTTCCTCAGCGCGG
This sequence comes from Streptomyces sp. NRRL F-5126, assembly GCF_000721265.1. GTDB lineage: Bacteria > Actinomycetota > Actinomycetes > Streptomycetales > Streptomycetaceae > Streptomyces. The sequence goes on from NZ_JOFZ01000011.1 coordinate 233,628, forward strand.
CCTTCGGCGCCGGCCTGGTACTTGGCACCCTGCTCTGCAACCGGCTGCCCAAGTCGTGGCAGTCGTCGCAGAAGGTCATCTTCAGCCTGTTCATGCTGAGCGATGCGCTGCTGGCAACCGTCGGCCTCGCACGGGACCTGCCGTTGGCCGTGCTCGCGTACTGCGGCAGCGGACTCGCGGCCGGCCCCGCGGCCACGTACTACCGCACCCTGCTGCAGACCCTCCCGCCCGAGCAGTATCTCGGGAGGGTCAACAGCATCGCCCGTGCGACATCGTTCGGCCTCGAGCCTGTGTCGGTCGCCGGCGTGGGTTCGCTGTCAGCGCGGATGTCCGCCGCCACGCTGCTGCTGGTCGGCGGCTGCGCGGCGGTGGTGGCCGACCTCACCGGCTTCGGACTGAGCCGACGCAAACCGGCGGCCGCCCGGCAGGAGCCCGTCCCCGACGCGGAATCCGTCAGGGCCGGATGAGCGGCGCCGAACAGGCGGGCGAGGATTCCGTGGAGAGCGAGGCCGCGGCCTGGTCCGCCTACACGACGCCCCTGCGCGGCCTGCACGAGCGGCTCAGGACAGAGTTCCGGGCGCAGGACGCGGAGACGGGCCTCGTTCCGCTGTCCTTGCTGACGGCCAACGGACTGCTCCATGTCCTCACCATCCCGCCCGGCGCGCTCTTCCCCCGACTGCTGCGGGAAAGGCCGGGCGGCGAGTCCGAGTGGGAGGTCCTGCTCGACTTCGCCGCCGAAGCAGCGCAAGACCCCACCGAGGACACGGGACGGGACCGTCAGGTTGACGAGGACGAGGACGGGGACGGGGATGAGGACGAGGGCGAGTTCATCCTCGGTGACGTTGTGCTCGACCCGGCAGGGGCGTACCTCGCCTACACCGTGGATCGCACCGGCGCCGACACGTTCGACGTGCGCATCCGCGATCTCGCGGCCGGCGCATCCCGGCGCGTGGCCGAATCCGCCGCGCCGTCCCTGGCCTGGGACACCCGGCACAACCGCCTGCTCCATCTGGCGCTGGACGTGAACCGCACGCCCGTCGGGCTGCACGCCCTCGACCCGCTGACCGGCGAGCACACGGTCAGTGCGGCGCTGGAACCCACCGGTGAGTACGTCGAACTCTCCTCCGGCTCGGACGGCCGGCACGTCCTGCTGAGCACGGAACTGCACACGCGCAGAAGTGTCTTCCTGCTCGACGGGAACCACGGTGCGCCTGCGCCGCTCCTGCCACCGGGGGACGATCTTCAGGTACGCGCCGACGTGCACGCGGGGCGCTGCGCGGCCATCGTCTCCGACGGGCGGTCCCCGAGCACCCTGATGTCCGCCACCGACCTGCGCGTACTGCCTGTTCCGGCGTCCCGCTGGACCACCCACTACCGGGCGCGGCCGGGGGAACACCTGGACGACGTGGTGGTGTCGGACCGCCACATCCACGTGGTGCTGCGCCACGGCCACGGCCAGCGCCTGCTGCGCTTCGACGTGGACGCGGCGTCGGCGGGCGGCGAACCGGTGCCCGTCGCTTTCCCCGATCCCCTTCCGGTCGGGGAGCACGTACCGCACACAGGACGGGTCACCGCCCCGGAGTCCTCAACGGCCCTTGGGGGGCACCGGAAGGCACGCTCGGCAGCCGGTGACCGGCTCGCGGCCCTCCACCTCGTGCCCGGCGTGCGCCCCCCGGGCAGCGCCGCCGAGGTTGTCCGTGCCTGCTGGACCGACCCCTCCCGCTGGTACCGCCTGGACGAGCGGCGCCCTTCCGCCGTCCCCCGCGACGACGCCGGCTCACCCTCGGGCGCCGGTCCTGCCGCACCGGGCGTGGACGTGCTCGGTCTGGAGGCGAGGTCCGACGACGGCACGATCGTCCCGCTGACGCTGCTGCGGCCCGCGGGGTCCACGGGTGCCCTTCCCACGGTCCTGTACGCGTACGGTGCGTACGGGCTGCCGGTCGATCCCGAGTACTCCGTCTTCCGGCCCTCCTTGTTCCGCCGCGGCGTCGCCTTCGCCGTCGCCCACGTACGCGGGGGCGGAGAGCACGGCCCGGCATGGCACCGTGCCGGCAACGGGCCGAACAAGCTGCGGGCCGTGGAGGACTACCTGGCCTGCGCCCGGCTGCTGACCGGTTCCGGGCTGACCGTGCCCGATGCGCTGGTGGCAAGGGCTCGCAGTGCGGGCGCCGCGGTCGTGGGAGCGGCGGTCAACCGCGACCCCGGCCTGTTTCGCGCGGGCGTGCTGGAGGTCCCGTTCGTCGACTGTCTCGCCACGCTGCTTCGCCCGGACGACCCGCTGGCCGCCCTGGAGTGGGACGAGTGGGGCAACCCGATCGAGAACCCCGGTGCCCGGGCGGCCCTGGCCCGGCTGTCGCCCGTCGACAACGTCGCGCCGGGACGCTATCCGGCGATGCTGCTCACCGCGGGCCTGTCGGACGTCCGGGTGAGTGCGGCCGAGCCACTGCGGTTCGCCGCCGGCATCCGCCGGGTCACTACGAGCGGCCGGCCGGTGCTCGTGCGGATCGACGGCACCGGCCATCTCGGCCACTCGGACGCGGACGACGACCTCATGGACGAGGCCGAGGTGCTCGCCTTCATCCTGCGCGAGACCGGTGTGGTCACGGCCGCCGGCGAGCCGGCCGTGACCACCGGATCGGAGCCTCAGCGGTGAACGAGCACTCGCGTCGCACGGTGCGGATCCTGGCCGTCGGAGACGTGTTCGTGGACCGGCCGCCCGCCGCCGCGGACTTCTCCGCACTGGCGGGGCTGCTCGCGAGCGGAGACATCGTGTTCGGCAACTGCGAGGGGGCCTACTCGTCCTCGCCCGACCGGGCACCGCAGGCGCGTGGCCCGCAGGTCGCGGCGACAGCCAACGCGCAGGCGCTGCGGACGCTGGGCTTCGACGTGATGTCGCTGTCCAACAACCATGCGGTGGACGGCGGACACGAAGGGCTCCGCCAGACCATCGAGGCCTTGCGGGCGCGGGCAGTGCGGCCGGTCGGTGCCGGGCTGAACCTCGCCGAGGCGTTCGAGCCGGCGGTGCTCACCCGCAACAGTCTGACCGTCGCCTTCGTCGCCGTGTCGACCGTCTTCCCCGCGGGCTACGAGGCGCGCGCGGGAGTACCCGGCATCGCGACCCTGCGCGCGCACACCTTCTACGTCAACCCGGACCCCTCCTACTGGAATCCGGGCTGCGCGCCACTGATCATCACAGCGGTCGACGAGGGCGACTCGGCCCTGGCGGAAGAGGCTGTGGGACGGGCGGCGGAACTCGCCGACGTCACCGTGGCCAGCGTGCACTGGGGCGATCCCTTCCGGCCCCACGTGCTCACCGACTGCGAACCCCAGGTGGCACAACTCCTCGTGGACGCGGGGGCCGACATCGTGCTCGGACACCACCAGCATCTACTGCGCGGCACCGGATTCGTCGATGGAAAACCGGTGTTCTACGGTCTCGGCAACATCGCCTGCGACCTGCCCGGGCTCGCGGCCGACCTCCACCGGGAGACGCCCGAACAGGATTTTGACGACGAGGCTTCCTGCGTACGGGAGTTGGGCGAGTACGGCATCTTTCCACGGGCCGGGTACCCGCTGCTCCCCTTCCACCCCGACGCCCGCAGGACCGTAGTGGCACGCTGCGATGTCGGCGCCGACGGCATCACCTCGGTAGGTCTCTACCCCTGCCGCATCGCCCCCGAAGGCGCGGTCGAGCCGCTCCGGTCCTCGGACGGCCGGCACCAGGAGGACCTCGCGCACATGCGCACCTGCATGGAGCACGTGCCCATGCCCGCGGACCTGTCCGTCGAGGACGACGACGGCTACGCCTACTGGCGCCTCTCACCGCGGTAGGCATTGCCCGGCAGTGAACCCGACCTCCAGCGCGCCAGGGTCCTCCCAGCCGGGCGGGCGTATCGCCCCGGCTCAGCAGTGCCTGGTCGCCGCGGGGCGGTGGACCAGGTCGTGCCACAGACCGTAGACGAACAGCAGGGCGAACGCGGTCAGGCGTGCCGGACCGTGATCGTGCACAGGCGCTTGGTGGCGCGGGTCAGGGCTACGTACACGTCCCGCTCCCCGCCGGGGCGGGCCGTGCTGATTTCGTCGGGGTTCACGACGACGACCCCGTCGAACTCCAGGCCGCGCGCTTCGGACGCCGGCACGATGCGTGCGTGGTCGGCGAGGCCCCGGGCCGCCAGCTCACCCGCCCTGGAGTCCGCGCAGATCACGCCGAGCAGCTCGCCCGGGTGCGCGGCGCTCTGGGCGTGCAGTTCCGCCACGACGGCGGCGAGCAGCCCGTCCGGAGGTGTGGTCACAACGCGGGGGCTCTCACCGCTGCGCAGTGACCGTGTGGGCTGCTGGTCAGGAGCGATCCGTGTGAGCAGGCCGCGGACGCTCTCCAGGATCTCCTGCGTGGTGCGGTAGCTGACGGTCAGGTTGTGCAGCGTGAACCGCGGTCCGACGTGGGGGCTCAGTGCTTCCTTCCAGTCGCGTGCCGTCGCGACCGGGCCTGCCTGGGCGAAGTCGCCCACGAGCGTCATCGCCCTTGCCGGGCAGCGGCGGACGATCATCCGCCACTGCATGGCGGTCAGTTCCTGCGCCTCGTCGACGACGACGTGCCCGTACGTCCGCTCGGGAGAGCCGTCGACCAGGCTCGCCGCCTCGTCCAGCAGCGGCACGTCGGCGTCGGTCCACGGGTCGTCGGGACCGCGTAGCAGAAGGGACCGCTCGTGCGCGCTCAGGCGGGGCAGGTGCCCGGCGAGGGCGCCGGCGTCCGTCAGGAGCGCCTTCACGAGGTCACCGGGTGCCAGCCGCGGCCACAGCGCCTCGACCGCCCGGTCGACGCCCGCGTCGTCGAGGAGATCGGCACGGACGGCGTCCAGATCCAGCTCGTGCGCCGGGCCCGGTTCCGCCGCGCCTTCGACGCGGCGCCGGTCGGCCCCCGTGAACCGGTCGAGGTCCATGCCCGTCATCCTGGCGGAGTCGGCGTCGATCCGCTCCAGGACATCGCCCATGTCCCGTTCCAGCGCGTCGGTGACGGCGTCGACCAGGAGCTCCGTGAACACCTGTCGCGCGGGGTTGTGCCCCGGGACGGCGGCCACTGCGGCGTCGCGCGCCGTGGCGACCTCCCCGGCGGACAGGTGGACGAGCTGCTGTCCCACCCGCACGGTGAAGTCACCCGCGGGTGCCTGGTGGGCGCGCAGCAGGCCGGCCAGGGCGCCGGCGAGACCGGAGCTGCCCTTGAGGCGCGCCGTGGCGAACGGCTCCGCCGTGTCCGTGGCCACTCCGGCCAGTTCGCCGCAGGTCGCCAGGTCGACGTCGTTCTCTCCGAGGGACGGAAGGACCTGGGAGATGTAGTCGAGGAACCGGGCGTTCGGGCCCACCACCAGGACGCCCTCCTGCGCGGCGCGCGGGAACGCGTACAGGACGTAGGCCGCCCGGTGCAGGGCGACCACCGTCTTTCCGGTGCCGGGCCCGCCCTGCACCACGGTCACCCCGCGGTGGGCCGAGCGGACGATCTCGTCCTGCTCGGCCTGCAGCGTCGCGACGGCCGCGTGCATCGTGCCCGTGCGCCGCGCCGACAGTGCCTCGGTCAACGGGCCGTCCCCCACGACGTCGTCGTCGGTCGGGGCGGTGCCGTCCAGCAGTTCGTCGCTCACCGAGACGACGGTGCGCTCCTCGATGCGCAGGTGCCGGCGCCGCCGCAGGCCCATCGGGTGGACCGGTGTCGCCTCGTAGAAGGGCCGCGCCGCGTTCGCGCGCCAGTCGACGAGCAGCGGGAGGTCGTCCTCCTCCGTGTGCAGCCCGAGCCGCCCGATGCGCAGAGCCGTGCCGTCCGTCCGGTCGATGCGCCCGAAGACCAGTCCCTTTTCTGCGCCCTCAAGACGGCCGATTTCCTTGGCCAGACGCTCGGCGGCGATTTCCCTCTCGTATGCCTCGCCGGCGCTTTCCGCCGGGGATTTCAGGACACTCGCCCGGTGCGCTCGCGCCTCGGAAAGCCGCTCGCTGAGCAGCTCGTACAACGAGGACACATAATCCTGCTCGGATTCAAGTGCACACACGGCTGAATTTTTCTTTTTCGGCAACAGGGCTCCTTCGATTCGCGCCACACCATACGGTCAAAAGTCCTTCGAAGGTAAGTCTTGACTTACCTGCTGAAGCAATGTCTTTACGACGGCATCCATGGCGTCAAGGGGCGAGTCGGAGGGGATTCCGTCCGCTCCCTTGACGCCATGTCTGGCCTAGACCAATAGTGTTGAAAGGCTTCTTCCGCATCCGCTCCCCGGGCTCCCCCGCGCCCGCCACATCCGCCACACCCCGTCCATCCCCCCGACTGTGCAGCGCCGCCCCCACACCGTCCCCGCCTCCCCCAGGAGGAACACGTGCTCTCCAGACGCTCGTTCGTCACGGCCGCCGGCGCGACGGGAGTGGCCGCCGCTCTCGGCTCGCCCCTCGTCTCCGGTGCGCTCGCGCCGAAAGCGTGGGCGGCGTCGCCCTCGCTGCCGCTGGCCCTGCAGAACAACTCGGGCAGCGGCACCGTCTACGCCTACGTCAGCGGCGCCGACAGCTCTGGCTGGCCCGGATTCGTCGGCTCGGACGGCCGCTTCAACCGGCTGCCCAGCCCGTCGAGCCCCGTCACGCCGATCCCGGACTACTCGATACCGCTGGGCGCCTCCGGCTCCGCGCCCACCCGCCTGACACTCGGCGAGTACATCATCGGCGGGCGCGTCTGGTTCTCCGTCGGCAAGAAGATCCAGTTCTTCGTCAATCCGCCGGGCGGCAACGGCGGCGTGCCCGGCCTCGTGCAGCCCGGCTTCACGTCGTCGGACCCCAACTGGCAGACGAACTGGACGTTCTGCGAGTTCACGTACAACAGCGCCAACCTGTACGCGAACATCAGCTACGTCGACATGGTCGCGCTGCCCGTGTCGATGGCCAGCACCGGCAGCTCAGGATCGCAGTCGGTGAGCCCGCTGCCGAACGGGGCGCTCGCCTCCATCGCCTCCGGGCTGCGGGCACAGCACGCCGCGGACGGCGCGCCCTGGGACCGGCTCGTCGCCACCGACTCCTCGGGCGCGGTGGTGCGCGTGCTCGCGCCCGGGCACTCGCCCGTCGACTTCGGCGGCTACTGGAACGGGTACCTGGACGCGGTGTGGAACCACTACCAGTCGCACACTCTGACCGTGAACGGGCAGGGCAGCATAGGCAGTTACCAGGGCACGGTGTCGGGCGGCGTGCTGACGTTCGCCGGGCTCAACACCAACGGGGTCCCGTTCACCAAGCCCAGCGCCGTCGACATCTTCGGGTGCGCGAGCGGGCCCCTCTACAACTCGGGCGGCGACGCGCGCGGCGCCGTCGCGGCCCGCCTCGCCGCCGCGCTCAACCGGAGCAGCCTGCTGGTCTCCGGCGGCGACAACCAGCCCGACGGTGTGACGCCGTCGCAGTACTACACCGATCCCACCACGAACCACTACGCCAGGCTCGTCCACCAGTACGCGAGCATCGGCTACGCCTTCCCCTACGACGACGTCGGCCCCACCGGCGCGGCCCCCGTCGACGGCCACATCCAGGACAGTGCCCCCACGTCGTGGACGGTCGCGCTCGGCGCCGGCGCGGGTAGCGGGGGCGACCAGCCTCCGGGCGGGTCGGGCACCGGGGCGTACTCCACGATCCAGGCCGAGTCGTACAGCGGCCAGAGCGGCACGACGAAGGAGAGCTGCACGGACTCGGGCGGCGGGCAGGACGTCGGCTACATCTCGGGCGGCGACTGGCTCAAGTACGGTTCGGTGGACTTCGGTTCGTCCTCGCCCAGCCAGTTCGTCGCCCGCCTCGCCTCGGGCGCGGCCGCCGGCGTGAGCGGGGCGGTGCAGGTGCGGCTCGACAGCAGATCGGGCACGAAGGTCGCCGAGATCGACTTCGCCAACAACGGCGGCTGGCAGAACTGGCAGACGGTACCGGCCAACATCGTCGCGGGCGCCACGGGGGTGCACGACGTCTACCTGGTCTTCGCCGGAAGCAGTTCGGACTTCGTGAACGTGAACTGGTTCACGTTCACGAAGTAGCCGCCCGCGGTGGTTGCCGGCCGGTAGCGGTTCGACGCTGCCACCGGCCGGCGGCCACACCGTGAGACGCACGCCTTGTACGCGTGCCGCGCGGACACCACCCGGCCATAATCGGCGTATGGGAAAGAGCTACGAGCGGATAGACGGCAGGCTGCGCGCATTCATCGAGGCGCAGCACATCTTCTTCACCGCCACGGCGCCGCTGGGCAGCGGCGGCACCGTCAACCTTTCACCCAAGGGCCTGAACGGCTCGTTCGCCGTGCTCGACGAACACACCGTGGCCTACCTCGACTTCGCGGGCAGCAACGCCGAGACGATCGCCCACCTGCGCGAGAACGGCCGCATCACACTGATGTGGTGCGCCTTCGACGGCCCGCCCAACATCGTGCGCGTGCACGGCCGCGGGGAGCCGGTCTTCCGCGACGACGCGCGGTGGGCGGGGCTGCTGGCCCGCTTCCCCGGCATCGACCCGACCAGGCACGGGCTGCGGGCGATCATCGTCGTGGCCGCGGAGAAGATCCGCGACACCTGCGGGTACGCGGTCCCGTTCATGACGTACGACGAGGACCGCCCGCTGCACGGCTCGCGCTTCGCGCGCGAGACGGACGAGTCGCTCGACGCCTACTTCCACAAGAAGGAGCACATCGCGACGAGCATCGACGGCCTCCCGGGCCTGCCGCTCCCCCTCCCACCGCTCACGGGGACCGCGTAACCGTCGCCGGGCCGTACGTGCCGGGGGCGAGCGCTCGGGGCGCGTGCCGGGGTCAGGCCGTGTGGGAGACTCGCGCGGCAGGCATCAACCGATCTTCAGCGGAGTGACATCGATGGGTGCGAAACCGAGGATCGACACGAGCCGCCCGCATCCCGCGCGCGTCTACGACTACCTGCTCGGCGGCAAGGACCACTACGAGGTGGACCGGCAACTGGGCGAGAGGCTGCCCGAGTTCATGCGCGATGCGGCGCACGAGAACCGGGCCTTCATGCGGCGGGCCGTCACGTGGACGGCGGACAACGGTGTGACCCAGTTCCTGGACATCGGCACCGGCATTCCCACCGCGCCCAACCTGCACCAGGTCGCGCAGGGCGTCCACCCGGCGGCCAGGGTGGTGTACGCGGACAACGATCCGATCATCATGCGACACGCGGAGGCGCTGCTCGTCGGCACGCCCGAGGGCGCGACGAACTACGTCGAGGCGGACATCCGCGAACCCGGCGCGATCCTCGACCACGCCCGCGAGTTCCTGGACTTCGAGCGGCCGATCACCCTGTCGCTCCTCGCGATCATGCACTTCGTCGTCGACGCGCACGACCCGTACGGGGTGGTGTCCACCCTCATGGACGCCCTGCCGTCCGGGAGTTACCTTGCGCTGACACACGTGTCCCTCGACGGCTTCGCCGAGGAGGGCGCGAAGCTCAACGAGACGTACACGAGCAGCATCGAGGCACAGAGCAGGTCGGTCGCGGAGATCGAGCGCTTCTTCGACGGCCTGGAGCTCATCGAGCCCGGTGTGGTGGCGACGCCGCGCTGGCGCGGGGACGCGCCGGTGCCGCCGGAGACCGGGCCGCATCCGAACTACGCCGGGGTCGCGCGGAAGCGGTGAACGGCCCGGTTCGGAAGGGGCTGGGGCAGGGGCTGAGGCTCAGGCCGCGCGCCTGAGCCTCTCCCGCGCCGCCGCACGGTCGACGCCGAGCCGGGTCAGCACGTCGGCGGCCGGGTCGGGCTCCTTGGTCTCCAGCAGCGCGAGCAGCAGGTGGGCCGGTGTGATCCGCCGCGCGCCCTGACTGCGCACCTCGGCCAGCGCGCCGCTGAGCACCGACTTGGCCGACGACGTGAACGGTGTGTGCTTGCGCGACGACGGGATCGGCGGCCGGTCCGCACCGCGCGCGTCGACCCCGACGGCGGCGAGTGCCTCCGTGTCGAGCTCCCGCAGCGCCTCGCGCACCGCGCCCGCGTCCACACCGAGCCCCGTCCCGGCAGCGGCGCCCTGCTGCGACAGCGCCCCCAGCAGCAGGTGTTCCGTGCCGATGCGCCGGTCGCCCCGCAGCCGCGCCTCTTCGAGCGCGTCGCTCACCGCCGCGCGGGTCTCCCCCGCGAACTGCTCGAACATCGTCGCCTCATTTCCCGTGCTTCGCGTGCACGGACTGCCGCGACACCCCCAGCGCGTCGCCGATCTGCTCCCACGACCACCCCTGTGCGCGGGCACGCGCCACCGACGACGCCTCCACCTGTTCGGCGAGGCGGTGCAGCGCGCCGACGGCCCGTAGTCCGACGGCGGGATCGAGCGAGGTCAGGCGGGACGAGAGGTCTGCGGAATCCATGCGGTCAGTATTCCATGACGATGTCAGTCTGGACTGACAATCTGCTCTTGTCAATCCAGACTGACGCCGCAGCCCCGCCCCGCCCCGCTCTGCCGCTAGAACAGCTTCCCGGGGTTCAACAGCCCGAGCGGGTCGAAGGCCCTCTTGATCTGACGCTGCAACTCAAGCTCCACCGGGCCGAGTTCACGGGCCAGCCAGTCCTTCTTCAGGACGCCGACGCCGTGTTCGCCCGTGATGGTGCCGCCAAGCCGCAGCCCGAGCGCCATGATCTCGTCGAACGCCTCCTCGGCGCGCCGCACCTCGTCCTCGTTCTGCGGGTCGAAGCAGACGATCGGGTGGGTGTTGCCGTCACCCGCGTGCGCGCAGATGCCGATCTTCGTGTCGTACTTCTCCGCGATGGCCTCTACGCCCTCGAACATGTCGCTGAGCCGCGAGCGCGGCACGCACACGTCGTCGATCATCGTCGTGCCGAACTGCGCCTCAAGGGCGGGCAGCGAGAGCCGCCGCGCCTGCATCAGCATCTCCGACTCGGCGGCGTCGTCCGCCGGCACCACCTCCGTCGCGCCGGCCGCCGTACACAGCTCGCCCACCGCCGCCAGGTCGGCCGCCGGGTCCGCGGTGTCGAACGCGACGAGCAGCAGCGCCTCCGTCGTCTCGGGCAGCCCCATGTGGGCCATCGTGTTGACGGCGCGGACGGTGGTGCCGTCCATCAGCTCCATCAGGGACGGCATGTGCCCGCGCTCCATGATCAGGCGCACCGCCTCGCCCGCCGCCGACGCCGACGTGAACTCGGCGGCCAGCACGAGCTGCGCCGGCGGCTGGGGCTTCAGCGCGAGCACGGCCTTCACGACGATCCCGAGGCTGCCCTCGGACCCGACGAGCAGGCGCGTCAGGTCGTACCCCGCGACGCCCTTGGCCGTCCGCCGCCCGGTGGACAGCAGCCGCCCGTCCGCGAGGACGACGTCGAGGCCGAGCACGTACTCCGAGGTCACCCCGTACTTCACGCAGCACAGGCCGCCGGCGGCGGTGCCGATGTTGCCGCCGATGGTGCAGGTCTCCCAGCTGGAGGGGTCCGGCGGGTAGTACATGCCGCGCTCGGCCACTGCGCGCGACAGCGTCGCGTTGACGACGCCGGGTTCGACGACGGCGACCCGGTCCGCGGCGTCGATCTCGAGGATCCGGTCCATCTTGACGAGCGACAGCACGATGCACCCGTCCGACGCGTTCGCCGCACCGGACAAGCCCGTACGGGCGCCCTGCGGCACGACGGGCACGCGCAGCTGGGTCGCCGTCCGCATCACGTGCCGCACCTGCTCGACGCTGCGCGGCAGCACGACCACGGCGGGCGCCCCGGCCGCACAGAAGCTCGCCATGTCGTGCGCATACGACACCATCACGTCGGGGTCGGTGACGAGCGCCTCCGCGGGCAGCCCCGCCCCGAGCCGCGCCACCAGCTCGGCCTGCGAGGTGGGGGCGGTCGTCGCTCCGGCGCGGGGTTCCAGCAGATCGTCCATGATCCCAGGTTCGCACCGACCGCCATCGGTGTGAACCCGTATGCGATCCACCCCACACAGCGCGGTGTGATCTTCATATTGACGCACAGTGAATAACTATGAACGCCATGAAGTCGGATCAGGTCAGACATGTCAGGCGCGCCGCCGTGGCTGCCGGGGTCGGCGGCCTTCTGGTCGCGGGCGTGCTGGTGTTCGTGCCCGACGAGAAGAAGGAGGCCGCCGCGCCGCCCGCCCCGGGGCCCGAGGGGCGCGCACTCGCCGCCGTCACCGCCGGTGCGCCCGCCACGCGCGCCGACCTGAGCGCGCTCATCCGTGACCGCGAGGCGCGGGTGCGGGCGCATCCGGACGACGCCAAGGCCTGGGCCGTGCTCGGCTCCGCGTATGTGGCGCGGGGCGTCCAGCAGGCGGACCCGTCCTCGTACCCCCTGGCCGAGCGCGCCCTGGACCGCGCGCTCTACGGATCCGCGGGCGGGGACGGGGACGGGGCCACCCCGGGCGCCGCCACCCCGGGTGCGGGGACGGGGAGCGCGGGGGCGACGAACCCGGGGACGGGCTCCGCGCCGCCCGCCGCACCCGCCACGCCGCCCGCGCCCGCAGCGCCCGCCGCACCCTCGGCGCCGTCAGCGCCCGCCGCGGTCCCGGGCACGGGTTCGGCACCCGCCGGAACCGGGACCGTGACGGCGCCCGCGGGGGCGGCGCCCGCGACCCGGGCTCCGGCACAGCAGCAGCCCGGCGGCACCGTGCCCGGCACCGGCCCAGGGGCCGTGCCCGCGGGTACGCCGGCCGCCGGCCCTGTCTCGGCCGCCCGCGCCGCCGGTTCCGGAAGCGGCGCGCGTCGGCCCGGCGGCGGGGCGGTCGACGCGAAGGCACCCGCCTCGCCGACGTCCGTCGCGGCGACGCCCTCGGCGCCGGCGGCCGCCCCCAAGGAGGCGCTGATCGGGCTCACCGCCCTCGCCAACGCGCGCCACGACTACATGACGGCCAAGAAGTGGGGCGAGCTGGCGAAGAAGAAGCACCCGTCCGCCTGGGCCGTCTACCCCCCGCTCATCGACGCGTACAACGGCATCGGCGACTACGAGGCCGCGGGCCGCGCCCTCGACAAGCTCGCCGCGGCCCGGCCGAAGGCCGCGTCCATCTCCGGCGCCTACGCCCACGTGTACGAGGGGCGCGGCTGGCGCGAGGACGCCGCGGCCAAGGCGTCCGACGCGGTCGACCACGCCGCCTCGCCCGTCCAGAAGGCCGCGGGCCTCGCCGAACTCGGCGCTCTGGCGTGGGAGCGCGGCGAGCCGAAGGAGGCGCTCGGCCAGTACGACGCGGCGCTCAAGGTGACGCCCGGCCTCGCCGCCGCGCAGGCGGGCCGCGGCCGTGCGCTGGCCGCGCTCGGCAGGACGGACGACGCGTACGAGGCCTACCAGGCGGCGCTCGCCAAGCAGCCCAGGCCCGAGACGGCCCTGGAGTTCGGCGAGTTGTACGAGTCGCTCGGCCTGACCGGCGACGCGCAGACCCAGTACGCGAAGGTGCGCTCCGAGGCCGCGAAGGCGGCCGGCGACGGCGTGGACGAGAACCTGCTGCTCGGACGGTACGAGGCCGACCACGGCGGCGCCGGCGCTGCCGTGGCCCGGCTGACGGCGGAGTGGACGAGCGGCCGCAGGAGCGTCGAGGCGGCGGACGCGCTGGGCTGGGCGCTGTACAAGTCGGGTGACGCGGCGCGCGCCCTCACGTACGCGACGACGGCGACGAGCGATGGGCCGAAGAACGCCCTGTACTCCTACCACCGGGGCGAGATCGAGCGGAAGCTCGGCATGAAGGCGCAGGCGCGCAGGCACCTGGACGAGGCCCTGCGCACGAACCCGTACTTCTCCCCGCTGCTGGCGCCCCGGGCGCGTGCGGCGCTGAAGGCGCTGGGCGGCACGATCGGCGCGGCGGGCCCGGCGAAGTCGGGGAGCCCGGCGGCACCCCCGGCACCCGCCGCACCGGCAGCCCCAGCAGCACCGGCAGGCACCCCCGGTGCTGCGGCCGCGCCCGCCCCGGCCGGAACGACACCGGCCGACATCGCGCCCGCCCCGGCCGCGCCGGGCGGAGCGGCGCCCAACGGAGCGGCGCCGGACGGTTCCGTGCCGAACGCCGCCCCCGCGGACGGCGCGGCGGGCGCAGGCGCCCTACCACCCGGCCGGGATCCGGCCTCGTCGCCGCAGCGCCCCTGAGCGAGCGCAACCGAGGACGCACGGCCGGGAACACGGCCGCGGCCCCGTGGGTGGTCCACCCACGGGGCCGCGGCCGCGCCATACGTCAGAGGTTGCCGCGCTTCTCCTGCTCGCGCTCGATCGCCTCGAACAGCGCCTTGAAGTTGCCCTTGCCGAAGCCCATCGAGCCGTGCCGCTCGATCATCTCGAAGAAGACCGTCGGCCGGTCCTGGACCGGCTTGGTGAAGATCTGCAGCAGGTAGCCGTCCTCGTCGCGGTCCACGAGCAGCTTCTCCTCGCGCAGCGTCTCGATCGGCACGCGGGTCTCGCCCGCCCACTCGCCGAGCGTGTCGTAGTAGGAGTCCGGCGTGTCGAGGAACTGCACGCCCGCGGCCCTCATCTGCCGCACCGATGTGACGATGTCGTTCGTGGCGAGCGCGATGTGCTGCACGCCCGCGCCGCCGTAGAACTCCAGGTACTCGTCGATCTGCGACTTCTTCTTGCCCGCCGCCGGCTCGTTGATCGGGAACTTCACCTTGAGCGTGCCGTCCGCGACGACCTTCGACATGAGCGCCGAGTACTCGGTCGCGATGTCGTCGCCGACGAACTCCTTCATGTTGGTGAAGCCCATGACCTTGTTGTAGAAGCCGACCCACTCGTTCATCCGGCCGAGTTCGACGTTGCCGACGCAGTGGTCGACGGCCTGGAAGCTCCGCTTCTCCTGCGGGGCGACGAGCGGCTGCGCGGCCTCGTAGCCGGGCAGGTACGGGCCGTCGTAGGCGGTCCGCTCGACGAGCGTGTGCCGGGTCGTGCCGTACGTGGCGATGGCGGCGAGCACGACCGTGCCGTGCTCGTCCTTGATCTCGTGCGGCTCGACGAGGCCGGTCGCCCCCTGCCCGGTGGCGTACGCGTAGGCGGCGCGCGCGTCCGGCACCTCGATGGCGAGGTCCACGATGCCGTCACCGTGCTCGGCGACGTGCTCCGTCAGGTAGCGGCCCCAGTCCGTGGACGGCTTGACGACGGACGTGAACACGAAGCGGGCCGAACCGCTGGTGAGGACGTAACTGGCGGTCTCACGGCTGCCGTTCTCGGGGCCCGAGTAGGCGACGAGCTTCATGCCGAAGGCGGTGGAGTAGTAGTGGGCGGCCTGCTTCGCGTTGCCGACGGCGAAGACGATCGCGTCCATCCCCTTCACCGGGAACGGGTCGGCCTCGCGCGCGGTCTCGGGGACGGTGCCGGTCTGCGGCGCGGTGTCGTGCATCGAGGTGTCTGCCATGGGCACAGGGTCTCCCCGTACTGCAAGGTGCGCAACAGTTCCGGACTTCACTGGGCAATCTGTACAGCGATGAGCGACAATCATCGGACGATCTGTACAGGATGACCACGGTGAAAGGGGCGGCCGGGATGAGCATCGACGGACTCGACGGGCGGCTGCTCGTCCTGCTGGCGCGCGAGCCCAGGATCGGCGTGCTCGAAGCGTCCAGGCGGCTGGGCGTCGCGCGCGGCACGGTCCAGGCGCGGCTCGACCGGCTGCGGTCGAGCGGTGTGATCCGCGGCTTCGGCCCCAACGTCGATCCGGCGGCGCTCGGTTACCCGGTCACCGCGTTCGCGACGCTGGAGATCAAGCAGGGGCAGGGCACCGACGTGCGCGCACACCTCGACACCGTGCCCGAGGTGCTCGAACTGCACACGACGACCGGGCGCGGCGACATGCTGTGCCGGCTGGTGGCCCGCTCGAACGCGGACCTCCAGCGCGTGATCGACCGGGTGGTCGGGTTCGAGGGCATCATGCGCGCGTCGACGGCGATCGTGATGGAGAACCCGGTGCCGCTGCGGATCATCCCGCTGGTCGAGCAGGCGGCCGACGACCACGAGCGCGGCCACCGCGCGTAGCCCGTCGCTTCCCTGGGGAAATCGCGGGCCGCGGCGTAGAGTTCCGGACTGCCCGACGAGCCGCGGACCCGGAGGCGTGCCCATGCTGTTGTCAACGTCCGGAGTGCGCCGAAGACTTGGCGTCGTCCTGGCGGCGCTGGTGCTGTCGACGGTTTCGTCCGGCGCGCTCGACCCGTCGTCCGCCACGGCGGCCGGGGCGGCGACGGCCAAACAGCACCCGGCCAAACAGCACCCGGCCAAGCAGCACCCGGCCAGGGGCAGCGGCGACGACTGGGTGCTCAGCACCACCGACCCGTCCACCGACTACACCCCCGCCTTCCTCGGCAACGGCTACTTCTCCACCCGGGTGCCCGCGGAGGGCGCCGGCTTCTCCGCCTCGCCCCTGCTCACCGAGTCCCAGCTCGCGGGCTTCTACGGGCAGGGCCCCGGCATCTCCGTCCAGCGCGTGAACATCCCCGCCTGGTCGACCCTCGGCATCTCCGACGGCAGCGCCACCTACGGCAACGTCGCATCGGCGGCCGGCTGCGAGTTCGGCACCCTCTGCGAGGCGGAGACCGGGAAGCTGACCGGCGGCGCGTTCGCCGCCACCAACCACAAGGACTACGGCGGTTCGGGATTCGTCGCCGGCTACGGCCCCGGCGGCAAACCGGCGCCCGGCGCCTCCGCGGCCGTGACCATAGGACACGCGCCGGCCGGCACCGCGCGCCTCACCGTCCGCTACTCCGCGGGCGGCACCACGGCGCAGACGCTCAGCGCGCAGGTGAACGGGGCCGCGCCCGTCCGGCTGCGGCTGCCGGTGACCGGCTCCTGGGACGCCTGGGGGACGGCCACGCTCGACGTCCCGGTCACCGCCGGCACGAACACCGTGGCCGTCACCTGCGCCTCGGGCGACAGCTGCCTGGCGAACGTGGACGAGATCTCGCTGTCCGCCGTGGACACCGCACCGGCCCCCAAGACCCCGATCGGGACCACGTCCCACTACAAGCAGTCCCTCGACATGCGCCGCGGCACCATCACCACGTCCCTGACGTGGACTTCGCCGGCCGGCCGTGCGACGAGGCTGACCTACCGGGTGATCGTCGACCGGGCGAACGCCCACCTCGGCGTCACCCACGTCGACATCACGCCGCTGAACTGGAGCGGGCCGCTGTCGGTGATCGACATGCTCGACGGGCGCGCCGACACCCTCCCCGCCAACCACCGGCTGGCCAAGCCCGTCGACCTCACCCAGGTCTCGTCGGGGCGCGTCGACCGGTCGTCGGCGGCGATCAGCGAGAGCCTCACCACCCAGCAGATCGGCATGCGCGCCGGGCTCGCGTCCGTGCTGCGCGTGGACGGCCGCCGCATGGCGACCGAGCCGTACACGGACGTGCCCGCCGACTCGCTCGCGCAGCGCGCCGATCTCCACGTACGGGCCGGGAAGACGTACGCGGCGACGAAGTTCGTCGGCATCGCGTCCTCGAACGACACCGCGCAGGGCTCGGCGCCGCTGGTGACCGACGGCCCGGCCGACCCGCGGGCGGCCGCGCTCGGCTACGCGACGCACGCCGCCCGGCAGGGGCTGCGGCCCGTCGAGACCGCGCACGAGCGTGCGTGGGCCCGCCTGTGGCAGTCCGACATCACGGTCCCCGGCGACACCGAGCTGACACAGCGGCTGCGCGCCGGCATGTTCTACCTGCTCTCCTCGGTGCGTGACGGTGTCGACTGGGGCCTTTCGCCCGGCGGCATGTCCTCCGCCGACTACAACGGCCACGTCTTCTGGGACGCCGACACCTGGATGAACCCCGCGCTGCTGGCCGCCCACCCCGACCTGGCGCGGGGCCTGCTCGACTACCGCTCGACGCTGCTGGGCGCGGCACGCGCCAACGCCGAGGCACACGGCTACCAGGGCGCCCAGTACCCGTGGGAGAGCGCGGACACCGGCAGCGACGTGGGCATCCACCCGCGGGAGATCCACATCGACTCCGACGTCGCGCTCGGCCAGTGGCAGTACTACGAGGCGACCGGGGACCTGGACTGGCTGCGCACCAAGGGCTGGCCCGTGATCAAGTCGGTGGCGCGGTTCTGGGCGAGCCGCGTCACGCCCGACGGCCACGGCGGCTACGACCTGGCGGACGTGCAGTCCCCCGACGAGAACCACGACCACGAGACCAACAGCGCGTACACCAACGCCGGCGCGATCACCGTCCTGGGCATCGCCACCGAGGCGGCGCGGCTCGTCGGCGAACAGCCCGACCCGCGGTGGGCGCAGGTGGCCGCCGGGCTGACCGTGTCCGTCGACCCGGCCACCGGCGTGCACCCGGAGTACGACGGCTACAACGGCAGCACGATCAACCAGGCCGACACCGTCATGCTGCAGTACCCGCTGAACTACCCGATGACCGACGAGCAGGCGCAGGCCGACCTCGACTACTACACGCCGCGCACGGACATCAACGGCCCCTCCATGACCGACTCGATCAACCTGATCGACAGCGCACGCCTCGGCACGCCCGGCTGCGTCACCGAGACCTTCCTCAAGCGCAGCCTCGACCCCTACACGTACGCGCCGTTCGACCAGTTCGCCGAGAAGCGTGGGGGCGGCGCCTTCACCTTCACCACCGGCATCGGCGGTGTGCTGCAGGCCTTCACCTACGGCTTCACCGGGCTGCGCCTCGGGTCCGACGCGGTCACCGTCGACCCGATGCTGCCGCCAGGGATCCCGGGCATCGACCTCACCGGCCTGCACTGGCACGGCAACACCTTCGACGTCTCCATCCGGCACGACGGGACACGCGTGACACTGCGCGGCGGCCACACACTCGTCGTGTCGGCGGACGGGCATCGCACGAAGCTGCACGGGCACCACAGCATCACGGTCACCACCCGCCGCCCCGACCTGGCGCCGACGCAGGACGCGGCGCGCTGCAAGACGGTCAGCGCCACCACGGCCGACCCCAGTTTCCCGGCGGTCGCCGCCGTCGACGGCAGCCCCAGCACCCGGTGGAAGGCGACAGGACCCGGTGCGTCCCTCACCGTCGACCTGGGGCGGGCCACGACGGTCGGGCGCGCGCGGGTCACGGCGTACGGCGCCACCACCGCGTACCGGATCGACGTGTCGGCGGACGGAAAGACGTGGACACCGTTCGGCGCGCCGGTCGCGGCGACGGCGGCGTCCGCCACGACGGTCACCGCCCCGCCGGTGCGGGCCCGCTACGTCAGGTACACCGCGGTGGGCACGGCGACCGCGCAGGTGGTGGAGGTGGAGGTGTACCGGGGCCCGGCCGGCTGAGCAGCCGGCCTGCCCCGCCGGGGTTCAGCCTCAGCAGCTGGGGAGCCTGCCGCCCGTCCCGAGCGCCTTGAGTGACGTGACCGCGCCGGTCAGCGTGGTGACGGGGACGAGCCGCATGTCCTTCGGCAGGTTGACCTGCGCGTCGGAGCACTCCGCCTTCGGCACCACGAACACCGTGGCGCCCGCGCGGGCGGCTGCCTGCGTCTTCAGCGCGACGCCGCCGACCGGGCCGACCTTGCCCGAGCCGTCGATCGTGCCCGTACCCGCGATGACGCGGCCGTCCGTCAGGTCGCCGCCCGAGCCGTTGCCCGCCAGCTTGTCGATGATGCCGAGCGTGAACAGGAGGCCGGCGCTCGGGCCGCCCACGTCGGCGAGGTGCAGCTTGATGTCGACGGACCCGGGCTTCCTGTGGAGGTAGGAGAGGGCCGCGCTGACCGCGTGGTTCTGCGACCGCACCATGTCGCCGGTGTTCGTCTTCCGGATCTCCTTGACGGACTCGCCCGCCGGGTAGACGGCGTCGCGCGGCAGGACGGCCTCTTTGGGCCTGAACCAGCCCTTGGCGACGTCGGCGATGCGCACGGTTGCCGAGGGGCCCGTCGCCTCGATGGTCGTCATGCGCAGCTGGCCCGTGGTCGTGCGTACCGGGGCGCCGGTGACGGTGATGACCTTCTGCCCCTGATTCGTCCCGAGCACGTCGGCGGTCAGGCCTGGCACGGCGATCGCGTACGGCAGCGGCGCCAGGGCGACCACCGCGAACAGTGCCACGATCGGCACGGCGCACAGCGTGAGGAGGACGGGGCGCGAGAGACGAGTGAACACGGTGCCAATCTATCGGCCGCACTCCCCGCCCGGCCCCGCGCCCTCGGCGCCCGGCGTCAGCGCAGTACGTCAGCACAGCACGTCAGCGCAGGGCGTCAGCGCAGGGCGTCAGCGCAGGGCGTCAGCGCGGGGCGTCAGCGCAGGGCGTCCGCCACCTCGCGTGCCGCGTCGACGACCCGCGCGCCGACCCGCTCGGGCACGGAGTCGGCGAGCATCACGACGCCGACGCTCCCCTCGATGCCGCTGACCCCGACCAGCGCCGCCGCCGCGCCGCTCGCCCCCGTCTCCAGCTCGCCGTGCGTGAGCGCGCACGGCGGTTCCGTCAGCAGGGCGCCGCGCGCGGCGAGTATGGCCTTGCCCGCGGCGCCGCGGTCCAGGGCGTGCCTGAACCCCGTCCGGTAGGCGACGTGGTAGTCCGTCCAGCTCGGTTCGACGACCGCCACGGCCAGCGCCTCGGTGCCGTCGACGAGGGTGAGGTGCGCCGTGGCGCCGATGTCCTCGGCAAGCGAGCGGAGTGCGGGCATGGCCACTTCCCGTACGAGCGGGTGCACCTGGCGGCCGAGGCGCAGCACACCGAGGCCGACCCTGGCGCGGCCCCCGAGGTCGCGGCGGACCAGCGCGTGCTGCTCGAGCGTGGTGAGCAGGCGGTAGACGACGGTCCTGTTGACACCGAGCTTGGCGGACAGCTCGGTGACGGTCAGCCCGTGGTCGGTGTCGGCGAGCAGCTTGAGGACACGCAGGCCTCTGTCGAGCGTCTGGGATGTCTCGGCGGTCACGACGCACTCTCCTTCGACGTCTCGGAGTGAGTGGCGACGGCGCTCTCCCCTGGCCCGGCACCGGTGCCGTCGGCGGGTCGCGGCGAGGCCGCTACCGGAGCGGGACACGACGGCTGCGCTGCGCGGCGGCGCTGCCACGGCGCGTGTTCATGTGTCCGGACAGTAGCGAGCCATACCGCTGAGCGGAAGACCCGGTCCAGAATCCGGTCACACGCGCCGAATTGATGGTGGAAAGAGCGTAGATGACACCATGTGCCCCGCATAGGGGGACGGGGTGTGTCTTTACCGGCGGTCCATACGCATCAGCCCACGCGTATCAGCGCATCCGCGTGGCCCACTCCTGGACCTTCTTGATCCGCTCGCGAATCTGCCCGGCCGTGGCCTCCGCGCTCGGCGGGCCGCCGCACACCCGGCGCAGTTCGGTGTGGATGACACCGTGCGGCTTGCCGCTCTGGTGCACGTACGCGCCGACCATGGTGTTCAACTGCTTGCGCAGGTCGAGCAGTTCGCGGTGGGAGACCACCGGCCTGCGGTCGGCGGGCATTTCGAGGAGGTCGGCCTCCTCGTCGGGCTTCTTGCGGCTGTGCGCGATCTGCCGCGCCTGCCGGCGCTGGAGCAGTATCTGCACCTGGTCGGGCTCGAGCAGCCCCGGGATGCCGAGGTAGTCCTGCTCCTCCGCGCTGCCGGGGTGGGCCTGCATGCCGAACTCGGCGCCGTCGTAGAGGACCCGGTCGAAGACGGCGTCGGACTCGAGCGCCTCGAACGGCAGCGTGTCCTGCTCGCCGGTGTCCTCGTCCTGCTCCTTGTTGGCCTCGTCCATCTCCTTCTCGGACTCGGCGTACGGGTCCTCCTCGCCGCCCTTCTTCGGCTTGTCGAGCACGTGGTCGCGCTCGACCTCCATCTCGTTGGCGAAGCCCAGCAGGTCGGGGATGGTCGGCAGGAACACGGACGCGGTCTCGCCGCGCCGCCGCGACCGTACGAAGCGGCCCACGGCCTGCGCGAAGAACAGCGGCGTCGAGATGGTGGTGGCGTACACGCCGACGGCCAGGCGCGGCACGTCGACGCCCTCGGACACCATCCGCACGGCGACCATCCAGCGCGAGCCGTCCTCCGCGAACTCGTCGATGCGCTTGGAGGCGGAGGCCTCGTCGGACAGGACGACGGTCGCCTTCGTGCCGGTGATCTCCCGCACGGTCTTCGCGTACGCGCGCGCGGAGTCCTGGTCGCTGGCGATGACCAGGCCGCCCGCGTCGGGGATGGCCTTGCGCACCTCGGTGAGGCGCTGGTCGGCGGCGCGCAGCACGTTGGGCATCCAGTCGCCGCGCGGGTCGAGCGCCGTGCGCCACGCCTGCGAGATCGCGTCCTTCGTCATGGGTTCGCCGAGGCGCGCGGCGATCTCGTCGCCCGCCTTGGTGCGCCAGCGCATGTTGCCGCTGTAACTGAGGAAGATGACCGGCCGCACGACGCCGTCGGCGAGCGCGTTGCCGTAGCCGTACGTGTAGTCGGCGGACGAGCGGCGGATGCCGTCGTTGCCCTCCTCGTACACCACGAACGGGATGGGGTTGGTGTCCGACCTGAACGGCGTGCCGGTCAGCGCGAGCCGCCGGGTCGCCGGCTCGAACGCCTCCAGGCACGCCTCGCCCCAGGACTTGGAGTCGCCGGCGTGGTGGATCTCGTCGAGGATGACGAGCGTCTTGCGCTGCTCGCACCGGTTGCGGTGCAGCATGGGCCGCACGCCGACGCCCGCGTAGGTGACGGCGACGCCGTGGTACTCCCTGCTGACCGGCCCCGCGCTGTAGTCGGGGTCGAGCTTGATGCCTATGCGGGCCGCGGCGTCCGCCCACTGCGTCTTGAGGTGCTCGGTGGGCGCGACGACGGTGACCTGCTGCACGACGTGGTGGTGCAGCAGCCACGACGCGAGGGTGAGCGCGAAGGTGGTCTTCCCCGCGCCGGGGGTCGCGACGGCGAGGAAGTCGCGCGGCTGCTCCTGCAGGTAGCGCGAGAGCGCGCCCTCCTGCCAGGCGCGCAGCTTGCCCGCGGTGCCCCAGGGGGCCCGGCCGGGGAAGGCGGGTGAGAGGTGGTGGGAGGCGGGAGTGGACACGGTCTCCGTTCCGAACCTGGCGTACGACAACCGGGCCACCCTATCGGGGGCCCGCCATGATCCTCGTACGAACGCGGCGGCCCGGGCGCGGGTGCGGGATGTGTCACATCGCGGCGCCGGACGGCGCGGCCGCCGTGCGCACGCGGACGCGCGTGGCGACCCGGATGCCGGCCAGCGCGACGAACGCCATCAGCACGAAGACGGCGGCGAACGCGGCGGGATGGGCGCCGGTGGCCCCCGCCGTCCCGGCGGCGGCCGAGGTGCCCGCGCCCGCGCCGCCGCCCACGGAACCGCCGCCGAGGGCGCCGAACGCGGCGCCGCCGACGGCCAGCATGAGGACGTTCGACAGGCCGTCGGAGATCTGCAGGGCGGACGAGTTGGCGCCCACCTCCTCCGGCGCGGAAAGGCTGAGCAGGACGACGCTCGTCGACGAGATGACGGTGCCCATGCCGACGCAGCCGACCGCCCAGGCGGCCCCCAGCACCCAGACGGGCACGGCGTGGATCAGGACGGTGGGCCCGGCGGCGATCCCGAGGGTCACCAGCACCATCCCGATCGCCATCAGCGACTCGCGGTGGCCCTGCAGGCTCGGCCGCGACTGGACGTACGACCCCAGCGACCAGGTCACACCGCCCACGGCGATCGTGAGTCCTGCCATCGTCGGCGACAGGCCGCGCTGGGTCACCAGCATCAGCGGGACGAAGCTCTCGGCGGCGATGAACGACCCGGCGGCGACGCCGCGCAGCGCCACCACGGCCGGCAGCCCGCGCGCCGCGCGCCACGTCCCCGCGGGCAGCAGCTCGCGCACCGACGCGACGAGCAGGACGCCCCCGGCCGCGAAAGGCACGAGCGACAGCCAGCGCAACTCCTCGCCGGCGTACTGGAGCAGCCCCGCGCCCACGGACAGCGCGAGCGCGAGGACGATCCTGCGCCGGTCGAAGCCGGGCGCGGGCGCGTCCGGGTCGGCGCGCCCCGCCGCCATCCGCCGGATCGCGGGGAGCGCGAGCACGAGCGGCAGCACGATCAGGACGGGAATGCCGAGGAACACCCAGCGCCAGCCCAGCTGTTCGGTGACGGTCCCGGAGGCGAGCGGCCCCACCACGGACGGCACGACCCAGGCCGCCGCGAACCCCGCCATGATCGAGGGCCGCAGCCGCTCGGGGTAGGCGCGGCCGACGACCACGTACAGCGCGACGATGACGAGCCCACCACCGAGCCCCTGCACGGCGCGCCCCAGGATGAACACCCACATGCCGGACGCGGTGCCCGCCACGACGAGCCCGGCGGCGAACATCCCGATGCCGGTCGCGAGCGGGGCGAGCGGCCCGTGCCGGTCGGACCACTGGCCGGCGAACACCATGGCGAAGAGGCTGGTGGTGAAGTACGCGGAGAACGCGAATGCGTAGAGCGGGATCCCGTGCAACTCGCGCGCGGCGACAGGCATGGCCGTCCCGACGGCGGTCGCCTCGAAGGCGATGAGCAGCACGACGGAGACGATGCCGATGCTCAGGGCGCGATAGGGCGCGCTCAGCACGCCACCCGCGGCGACGGGTCCTCCGGCGTCCCCGGCGTCCCCGCCACCCGCGCCGCCGACGCCCGCGCCGCTGCTCGTGCTGCTCTCACCGACGGCGGAGGGCGTGACGAGGGCGGCAGCGGCGACATCGGCGTCGCGCGGTTCGGGGGTGCTCATCACGCCAGAGTAAGGGGCACAAGCGGCTTTGACCCCTGGCGATCGTCGCGGCCGCCCTGGTCCGTTGGTCGTACGACCCGAGACCGCTCCGATGCCTTAATTCGAACGCTTGAGCAATACCTGGTGGGCATGGCAGGGTGCCCGTCATGCCGTCCGACACCCTCCCCGCCCAGATCTTCCGCACGGGACGCTTCACACACGGCGTCCCCGCGCAGTTCACCGTGGCACCGGACGGAGCGACGGTCCTCTACCTGCGCAGCAGGGCGGGCGACGATCCGCGGCCCTGCCTGTGGGCGCTGGACGCGGCCTCCGGCGCGGAACGTCTGCTGGCCGACCCCGCCGAACTGCCCGCCGCCGCGGGGATCGAGGGCTACGCAACGGACACGGCCGCGCGGACAGCCGCGTTCACGCTGGATGGCGACCTGTGGATGGCGGACGTCGCCACAGGCGCGACGAGGCGTCTACCGCTGCCAGGAACGGCAACCGACGCCCGCCCCGACCCCACAGGACGCCGCATCGGGTACGTCCGCGACGACGAGGCCCTGTGGCTGATCGAGGCGGACGGAACGGACAACCACGCGATCGCGACCCCCGAAGGCCCCGCCGTGACGTACGGACGGGCCGAGCACACGGTCGCGACGTCGACGAGCGGACCACGCGGCTACTGGTGGGCGCCGGACGGCGAGCACCTGCTGATCGCGCGCACGGACAGCACGGACGTCCAACTCTGGTACACCACGGACCCGGCAGCCCCCGCCGACGCCCCTCGCCCCCTGCGCCACGCGGCGGCTGGAACGCCACAGGCCGACGTGACCCTCTGGGTCACGGCACTCGACGGCACACGGACCGAGGCCCGATGGGACCGCACCGCCCTCCCCTACGTGACAGGGGCGGGCTGGGACGCGCACGGCCCGTACGCCGTGGTGCAGTCGCGCGACCAGCGCACGGTCCTGTTCCTGTCCATCGACCCGGCGACCGGCGCCACCACCGTCCTGGACGAACTGCACGACGAGGCCTGGGTGCAGTGCGTCCCCGGGCTGCCGGCACGGCTGCGGTCGGGCGGCCTCGTCAACCACGCCGACCTGCGGAACACCCGCCACCTGACGCTCGACGGAACACCGGTGACCCCTCAGGACCTCCAACTACGGGAAGTACTCGCCGTCGACGGCGACGAGGTGCTGTTCACCGCGTCCGACGAGCCGACCGAGACCCACCTGTGGACGTACGGCGCCGCCCGCGGCCTGCGCCGGCTGAGCGACGGACGCGGCGTACACGCGGGAGCACTCGCCGGCGGCACGCTGGTACGGACAGCCCGGCACGCGGACCGGCCGGACGGTCACAGCGAGGTCGTACGCGCGGGCGGCCCGCCCCTCCCCATCGCCTCCCGGGCCGAACGCCCCGTGCTCGACGTCCACTCCACCCGCCTCGTCCTCGGAGAACGCGCCCTGCGTGCCACACTCCACCTGCCCTCCTGGCACCGCCCCGGCGAAGGGCGGCTGCCGGTCCTGCTCGACCCCTACGGCGGAGCCGCACTGCAGCGGGTCACTGCCGCACTCGACTGGAGCACCCTGGCGTCGCAGTGGTTCGCCGAGCAGGGCTTCGCGGTCCTGGTGACGGACGGCCGTGGCACGCCGGGACGCGGCCCGGAATGGGAACGCGCCGTCCACGGCGACCTGTTCGGACCCGTCCTTGAGGACCAGGTGACCGCCCTGCACGAGGCCGCCCGGCTCTTCCCCGACCTCGACCTGGGACGCGTCGGCATCCGCGGCTGGTCGTACAGCGGCTCGCTCGCCGCGTTCGCCGTGCTGCACCGACCCGACGTCTTCCAGGCGGCGGTCGCCGGAGCGGGCGTCACCGACCAGCGCCTCTACGACGCCCACTGGCGCGAACGATTCCTCGGCCACCCGGACGAGCACCCGGAGCGGTACCGCGAGAACTCGCTGCTCCTGGCGGCGCCCCGCCTGACCCGCCCCCTGCTGCTGATCCACGGCCTGTGCGACACGAACGTCCACCCCGCCAACACACTGCGCCTCTCCGAGGCCCTGCTCCACGCAGGCCGCCCGCACGAGACCCTGCTCCTGCCCGGCACCGGCCACCGCGCGATCGGCGGCCCACTGACCGAGCCGCTGCTCCGCCGCCAGGCGCAGTTCCTGCGGCGGCACTTGAAGGCGTCATAGGGAACTCAGGGCTTGCGAAATTCCACGCCGCAACAGAGGCGGCACAAACACCGGTATCCCGCCAACTCACCCCGAGACGAAGACAGGTACAGGCGGAAACGCAACATGCTTCGGGCAGTGAGCGGCGGCTACAATTTCCGCTCCGGCATGCTCGAGCACTGCGCGGCGCACTGGCAGATCGATCACACCCGGGCCCGCCGTCAGAAGACCCTCCAAAGATGGCGCCTTGCCGGGCATTCCGCAGTCGATGTCCAGTACCTCCGAAGGCAAGACCCCCGCAAGGGACCTGAAGTCAGCTGTCGCACCCTTCGGGAAACCGGTACCAACAGAGGGGCGGAAACTCATCGTGAAAAGCGGCCTGTCCTCCGCGTCATTCAAGCGACACTGAAACAAAGTCTCATCGTCGTCACCTGAGGCGAGCTTCTTGACCAATTCAGCACGGGAGTACTCAAGGTAACTGAATACGTAGACCTTCTCCGTTTCGGCGTCGGCCCCGTGAACAGCCCGGACCGACGCAGCGTCGAAGATCCCCCCGCAGGCCCGTTCGAGCGTCGTCTCCTTACCCCAGTGGCGGCTGCGGTCCTTGCCCTGCTCACCACTGCCGCACGCCGCAAGCCCTACGAGCGCCAGCACCGAAACCACTGCCCCGAGCCCATGAACGCGCCGCCTCCTGCATGCAGCCCGTACACGGGGCACCGCTCGTCGCAACACCGTTCCTCCTCCCCTCATTTCATCCGCGGATCGCGTGTGGGTAGTGCGGTCGGCACCGTCACATGGTTGGTGCAGTTCAGTCCGGGCAGGATCTTCCGCGTAGCCGCGTAGAGAACCTGCGCCTCCGCGCGCGTGTCAGCACTCGGCATGTTGAGGAAGGCGTGCAGCGTCGCCGGGTAACCGCCCGGCTCCACGTGGCCCGGCCTACGGCAGTCGACACTCAGCACGCCGTAACCCCCGTCATCGGAGAGGGCGAACGCCTTGCTGAGCCGCCTCACCCGTCCATCGCCGTCCGCAGTCGCAAAGTCCGAGAAGTCGTCCAGGTCCCAGTAGAACGACAACTCGAGGAGCCGCTTGCCGCTCTTGTCCGTCACCCGGCACACAGAATCGTGCCCCGAGGCACCGGGCCCCTTCGCCAAGTCCTTCACCGCGACGGCGAACGCGTCATGCGTTGCGTTGCCATCACGGCCCCGAACCTTGTAGACGGTCTTACCGAGGTCGGAGTGGAGGCGAATATAGTGCTGCGTCTCGGAACTGATGATCCCGCCGCACACCTGTCCCCAAGCCCGGGGCTCCCCTGGCGACTTCGCATCGTCCGACCCGCCGCAGCCTGTCAAGCTGAGGAGCAGCCCCCCGAGCCCAGCGGCGACGCCAAGTCGCCGGACCATCCGGCTGCTGCGAGCAGCCTTCAGCAACGGCCTCATGCCCGAAACCCTCCCCCGATCCAGCGAGATGCCTCGCCGGTCCCCCGTGATGCAGTCAGCACTACCGTCCGCTGTCCGGCAGTTACTTGATCGTACCTTCCCCTGCATTGCCGCAAGGGGCCGGCCTGGCCGCCGGAAAGGGAGCACACGGACGCCGGGGACGGCAGGCAGCCGCCGTCCCCGGCGGCTTACGGCACGTACGGGGTCGGACCCGGAGGCACCCAGCGGTGGTTCCGGGACGCCTGCGACCGCACGCCGTACTCCCCCTTGAGCTCCTCGGGAATCGCGTACTGCATGACCCTCCCGCGAGTGAGCGAGGCCAGTTCGAAGGTGGTGAGCAGGCCGCCCGCCTTGTCCAGGGCCCATTCGCCGAGTGGGCCGCTGTCCTCCACCGTCTCCATCAGGCCGAGCACGATGGGTACGGCCCTGGCGGCGGTGTCCCACGGACTGCGCGGGATCTGGAGCCAGTCGGCGATGGTGGGGCCGACGAGGAAGCGGACCGTCGCGGGAACGATGGGGTCGAGGAGTGTGCCGGGGACGACGTCCTCGTACATCCGGATCAGTTGGTTGTTCAGCCGGACGCCGTCCTCGGAGGGGCCGAGGTTTCGGGTGAGGTAGAGATCCGCGAAGGCGCGGGCCTCGGTGAGGTTGTCCGGGGCGGCCTCCATGTCGCAGCCGAGCATGGAGCCGACGACCCGCCACGCGTAGTAGTACGCCTCTGCCCCTTCTTCGCTCATGTGGATGCCGAGCCTGTGCATGGCGTCCAGGACGAGGATCGAGAAGCAGATCTGCCCCCCGATCAGGTCCTCCTGGCAGATGGGAACACCGTCCCCCTCGACGTCCCAGCGCCCCGACTTGGTGAGGTGGTGGCGTACGGCCGCGTGCAGCAGCCGCACCTTCTGCGCCGCCGGGATGAACTTGCTGCCCTCCTCGAAAGCGTTGGTCTGCATCAGGTACGTGACGAACTGGCCGGTGTTGGCCATCCGGCGCGACGGGTAGTCCATCGAGTGCGTCGACGCGAGGAGTTTGGCGACGCGCGGCACCGCGTACGTGGCGGGCATCGCGGCGAAGGACAGGCCGGTGTTGATGTGCGCGGCGTTGTCCATGAAGAAGAGGCGGGCGCGCTCCATGACGTCCCAGTCGACCCACGTCGGCGGCATGCCTGTGGCCTCAAGGAACGAGACGGCCGACTCCGGCAGTCCGTCGGGGAGTTTGTGACCTGCCGTGCTGAAGAAGCGCATGAGGGTGTTGAAGTCCCGCACCTCCCCGCGCTCGAACATGGCGGCCACGGTGTCGTCCGCGAGCGGGTCGCCCTGGTCGCGCAGCTCGTCCAGCGTCGCGTCGGTGTACTGCTTCGGGGCCTGGGTCGTCGTCACGGCGTGCTCCTCTGTGGCGCGCGGGGCGCGTGTCGCGTGTCGGTGCTGTTCGAAGATGGGTACGGAGGCCGGCGGCGCAGAGCGGGCCGGTTCACAGCGTCCGCTCGGCCGCCGAGGTGGCCAACTCAAGCAGCGCTGACCGCGCTTGGAGCGGCAGCGATACCAAATCCAGGGCGCTGCGGGCCGCCGATACGCGCTCCGCGATCATTTCCTCGATGCGCCTGCGTGCCCCGCATTCGTCCATCAGCTGCCGCACCAGCGCCGCGTCGTCCTCGTCCAGCGCTGGGTTGTCGAGAGTCTTCTCCAGCAGCCGGCGTGCGTCGGGCGCCAGCAGGGAGAGGGTCGTGGCGAGCAGCGCGGTGGGTTTGCGGTCCCGGAGATCGTCCAGGTTCGACTTGCCGGTCTCGGCGGGGACGCCGAAGGTCCCGATCAGATCGTCACGGAGCTGGAAAGCCTCGCCGAGCGGCACCCCGTACGCGGTGAACGCCTCCATCATCCGGGGCGGGGCGCCCCCGAGGGTGGTGCCCATGTGCAGCGGACGCTCCACCGTGTACTTGGCGGTCTTGTAGCGGGCCACCTCCAGCGACTCGCCGACCTCGGACGTATCGCTGCCGGTACGCAGCACCTCCAGGAACTCGCCCGCGACGGTCTCCCGCAGAAGCGTCGACCAGAGGGGCACCGTCCTCGCCACGTACGCCCCCGGCAACCCGCAGGTGGCAAAGACCTGGGCCGCGTAGCCGATCAGTAGGTCGCCGAGCATCATGGCGAGCGCGGCGGACTTCTCCTGCCGCACGGAGGTGTGCGGCAGGGGGCCATGCCGGACGGGCTCGAAGTGCGAGTCCTCACTACCCCATCGACGCGCGCCGGCCTCGGCGAAGGCGACGTGGGCAGTGGGCAGCCCGTGCCGCAGCCGACTGTCGTCGATGATGTCGTCGTGCGTGCACGCGGCTGCGTGCACCAGCTCCATGGCCGCCGCCGCCCTGATCACCCCGTCGCAGTCCGGCTGGCCCGCGGCCCGCCAGCCCCAGTACAGGAACGCGGCACGCATCCGCTTCCCCCGAGTGAGCGCGCTGCGTAACTGAACGCACAGCGGCGCCAGTTCAGGGGAGAGCCGTACGAGCTCGGCCTCCTCGTCGTCCGCCAGTTGATGCAGATACGTGTCGATGCGCTGCCGGAGCGCAAGAGCGTCACGCACGAGGCGGCGCCGCCTTGCCGTCCGCCGGGGCACTCCCGGTGATGCCGTTGCGCGCGATGGCCCGGTGGGCCATCAGCTCCAGGTAGTTCTCGCTGTCAGCGGCGATCACGCGCTTCGACGCGAGCTCCCCGCGCACCTTCAGGTCTTGTACCCCGTCTGCGACGAGCTCCCGCAGGTCGGACCGGCTCGCCACACCCTGCCCCCGATCGGCAGCCCGCCGCACCTGGTCGAGCGCCAGATCGACGGCCCCCAGCGCGAGCAGGCCGACCTGTTCCAGGGTGGCGAACGGATTCCAAGGTGTTTGCTGGGACGGTGATTGCGTCTGCTGGGTCTGATGCGACTGGTCCTGCGCTTGTCCGGTCACGCCCGGTGCCCCCTCTGCACGACGGATCGTCAAGGAGCGTCCAGTCAACAGACCGCGACCCGGCCCTGTCCCTCTTCTGCCTCACAGTCCCTCGTCAGAGGCGCGCAATTCCTTCGTGTGAGTGAACTGTTCCCACGGCGCTCTGAACGGCGCAGGCGGCGTTGGCGGCTCCTGCCGGGCGCCGCACGCGCTCCGGGAGCCCACGGCAGGACACGGCGGCGGTCCCTTCCCGTGCTACGGATGCAGCTTTTCGCCCTTCGCCAGCATCGCTACGTACTTTTCGATCCGGCGCGCCCGGGTCTCGGCCTTCTTGGCATCGTGGATCCGGTACAGGATCGCGTAGCGGTTCTGCCGGTCCAGTGTCTCGAAGAACGCCGCCGCGGCCGGGTCGTCGGCCAGGGCCGCCGCGAGGTCGTCCGGCACCGTGGCGGTCCTCGCGCCGGCGTAAGCCGCCTCCCAACGGCCGTCCGCCTTTGCGCGGTCGACCTCGGCCCGTCCCGGCGGCCGCATCCGGCCCTGCTCGATCAGGACGGCCATCTTGTCCCTGTTGGCCTGTGACCACTTGCTGCGCGGCCTACGCGGACAGAACCGCTGGAGCCACCACTGATCGTCGAACTTGGCCTTCTGACCGTCGATCCAGCCATAGCAGAGCGCCTCGTCGAGCGCCTGGGCGTAGTCCAGCGCGGCGACCCCAGGCCCCTTCTTGCGAAGCTTGAGCCAGATGCCGGGCGAGACGGCGTGGTTCTCGTCGAGCCATGCGCGGAATGCCTCGGCGGATTCGAACGCGACGATCTCCAAGTCCTGAGTCACATCAGCAGCGAACCACAGACCCGGCCCGCTTGCGTCAGAGGCGTGCGACTCCCTCGTGCGAGCGAGCTGATCCCCTGCGTTCCGTACGGGGCGTGCGGCGCCGCTGCACACGCCGACCCGGCCCGGCGGAAGCCACGACCTAGCTCAGGGCCATGACCGCCCGACAGCCGGCTGCCCGGCTACCGTGCCCGTACGGTGCGTCAGCGTACGGACACACATTGTGGACGGTACGGGCACGAGTGCGTCACGCTGAGTCCCCATAGAGCCGAGTACGTGACGACGCGTCAGGTGCAGGGATGGACAGGGGAGGCGACATGGGCACAGATGACGAGGATTCGACGGGCGCCGCAAGGAGCACCGGGCGCGATGGCGCGGGAGCGGCACCCCCGGCAGCAGAGTACGAGCGGGAGCCACACCCGTCAGACAGCCTGCGCACGTTCGGTGCCTTCGTCCAGGCCCTGCGCGAGCACGCCGGCCTGAGCCGTGCCGACCTCGGTGAGCGGGTCAGCTACTCCAAACACACGGTGGAGTCGATCGAGCTTGGCCGCCGCATGCCGGACCAGACGTTCGTGGAACGCGCGGAGGAGGCCCTCGGCAACACCGGCGCGCTACGCAAGGCCGCCCGCCACCTCACCCGGGGCGAGGCAGGCCTGGCGACATGGTTCCGCCGCTGGGCACGGCTGGAACGAGAGGCAGTGAGCCTGTGCACATACGAGTGCCGGCTGGTGCCGGG
Organism: Streptomyces sp. NRRL F-5126; assembly: GCF_000721265.1. Taxonomy (GTDB): domain Bacteria; phylum Actinomycetota; class Actinomycetes; order Streptomycetales; family Streptomycetaceae; genus Streptomyces. Next base: position 266,303 of record NZ_JOFZ01000011.1, read on the forward strand.
CCTGCTGCAGTCGGAGGCCTACGCGCGGGCGGTCTTCGACAACAGCATCCCGCTACTCACCGACGAGCAGACCGAGGCGCAGGTCGCCGCACGAATGGAACGGCAGACGATACTGCGAGAGCGTCCGACTGTCCCCTTCGGTTTCATCATCGAGGAGTCCGCCTTCCGGCGCAGACTGGGTGGGACGCAGGTGCAGTCGAGCATGCTCGACCACGTTCTGGAGCTCACAGCGCCGCGCAACGTGAGCCTGCAAGTCGTACCGCTGGAGCTGGAGTTCCACGGATGCCTCGACGGACCTGTACAGGTGCTGGAGACGCCAGGGGGACGTCGCCTCGGGTACTCCGAGGGCCAGCAGAACGGACGGCTGATCTCCGACTCAAAAGAGGTGAGTCTGCTCTGCCGACGCTATGACACACTGCGCTCACAGGCCCTGAACCCCAAGGAATCCCGGGACCTGCTGATGCGATTGCGAGGACAGCTATGAGCAGCGGCACGAAGCAACTCATTTGGTTCAAGTCCACCTACAGCGGAACGCAGGGCGACAGTTGCGTAGAGATCGCAATCAACGAACGCGCTGTTCACGTACGGGACTCCAAGGACTCGACCGGCCCGAGCTTCACTGTCGGCGGCCAGGGCTGGGGCCACTTCGTGCGCTTTGCGTCGAAGCGTTGACCTACGCGGGCGTGCTGCCCGCCCTGGTTGGCAGCACGCCCAGAGCAGCCGCAACCCGAGTTCGCCAGGGGGCCTGCGGGCGCAGGATAACGGCCCGTCCACTCCAACTGCCCTACTCACACGGGTAGTAGCAGCAACGCTGCGATCTTCATCCATCTGCCCTGGAGACCGCGTCATCGGACACTGCGGCGGTCGGCGTAGATCACTCTCGCCGAGTGGCGGCGGCACTGGCAGATGACGACGATCCATGATGCTCAGCCACCAACTGCGGCTTCGCCATCGACCGCAGCCCGCCGTCATCGGTGCAGCCAAGGTGTTTACTCGCCGTAAGAGCGATCCCGTTGATCAGCACCAACTGCGCTTTCTGAACATCGGCTTCCTTGTGTCCGGGGAGGTGCCAAAGTGACGGAGCAACTTTCAGCTCCGCCCGCACCAGAGGGTGGTCAAGTGAGCTACCAGCCAACTGGTCACTGACACACTTGAAGTAGAGATCCGCCCCACCCGGATAGGAGTAGGCTGCATTTTTTCCGAGACGATATGTCCCCCCGTTTATATCACTAGATTCATCATGAATCTCACTATCGGAAACAATAGAAAGCTCGGCAGTGATCGCTCCCCACTCACCGTCGTGCAAGTTGATATCGCATGCACGCAGCTGTTTCACATCTTTGAGTGGGTCCGTTGGATGACCCGGCAGGTAATCTCCGGCAAGCGCATCTGCGGCAGCCTGAGGGCTGAGTCCGCCAAGGTCTTTATCGAATTTTGTAGAGTTTGCAAGGTACTCGACTGCTTTCGCCGCCTCCGGGGAAAGCCCATCGCTGCCACACAAATGACGTGCGGACACAAAATGCGACGCGGACGAATGATGTTTTTCATCGCTACCCGCTGTACATCCCGCGAGTACGCAACAGAAGACACTCACCAACACTCCGACTGGCCCCAGCCGCCGACTCATCCTTCTTACACCCTTCTGCCCTGCTCGTTGTCCTCAAAGCGCTTCCCGTAGAGACTTTGTCAGTCATTCGTCTGAGATTTACTCCGCAGCCAATAGGCGCGGTTTGAATTCTCCCCGTATGAATGGTCGCTCTGACTCAGAAGTGACTGCACATGCTCGCTTCCGTAGTGCAAGTGGTGGTTCCGGATGAACAGATTCAGGGGATGCTGCGCGTTTTTCCAGCCGGTTACAATGACGTCGCGAGATTGGTCACGACCCTCTTGCTCAATTTGGTCGGTTTGATCGCTCGTATCGAGCCAACCACCAGTAAGCTTTCCGAGGTAATGGTTTACTACTTCCTGACCGTTGTTCATGGCCAAAGGTACGAGAACTGCCGACACACCGGCCGCAGGGGCAGCGATCGGCAAGGCTGCTACTCCTCCGGCAACTGCGGCTCCCGTGCCGAGATCCACCCAGAAGGATCTTTCTTCCATGGATTTGCTGTACTCTTCTGCAGTATGCCCATGCTGGGCAGCAATCTCTGCGGCACGACCATCATCCAATGTGCCTTGCATCCCTGCTGTGAAACGACCTACCTCATCGAGGCGCCCCCATTCGGGAGAATGGCCGTTAGAACCAGCGAATTTTTCCAGCGCAGAATCGGCATAGACACGGTTTGCCTGTGACAGCGTCGCATAAGCATCCGGACTCTGCCCGAGAGTGCTGACGAACTGTGTGGCCTCAACCTGGCCGATCTTTACGTGGCCTGCGGAATTGTCGGATGGAGCGAAGGCGCTGTCGGCATGGTCTCCGGAGGCGGCCCAGTTTAGATCGTCAACGTAACCCGCAGCCATATTCCCAAGACTGTCAGACAGAGCCTGCTGGTGCTTAAAGATCAGCTCGGCGCCGGAATCACCGCCGTAGGTCGTGATGACTTGCTTCATGATGCTCGCCGACAGAGCGTCGCGATGCTTCATAGCCTCGGTCGGATCGGGATTGGGATCGTCATACGGATACCCAAGTGTTGCCGACTCCAAAGCATGACCAAAAGCGTCTGTGGTGTAGCTGGCGGCGGCCTTCATGTCCTTCGGGTCCAGACTTGTACTGTCTGGCGCCATTTGGTAATCACCATTGGCGAAGAACTTGAAGTAGCTCTTGATCTCCTTACCGTCTGCGTCCTTCGGTGGTCCGCTGACCAGGTCACCATCCTGGTCGTAAGCATGCGGGGAGTCGTGGAAGAAATGCTTTGAGGCGTCCGGGCTGTGACCGAGCGCTTCGAGGACACCGTTCACGGGATCATATCCCGCGCCGTCCTTCCCCGACGGATTGAAGAAGTTCGGATCGTTCGGGACATTGATCCCCTTGTTCTGCATGAACATGTAGGGGTCTTTCGCATGCAACTGCGTCACATGTTCCGCAATGGGATCCAAGAATTTCGGGTTGTAATTGTCACCGTATCGCAGCATTCCAGCGAGCAACTGATATCCGTAGGGTGCCGCGTTGGGGTTCATGGTGTTCTTGCTCAACTGCAGTTGCTGCGTCCCCAAGTGGCGCATTTGGCTAGACCACTTGGACGGCCAATCATCGTTCTTGCCCTGCGACTGCGTGGCCGTCGCCAACGTCATCCCCAGGTTCTTCTGGAGCACTTTAACGTCCTTGAGACGCTGCTTGTCGATGTCGTTGCCGAGCCCGTAGGGGCTCTCCGCGAGCTGCCCGTAGAATACGAGTGATTCCTTTGGCCCTAGATCCTTGTAGAAGTCTCGGGAGAATTCTCGTGACTTGCTGTTATCACTCAGCAACTCATTCAGCTGCTGTAGTTGGGTGTGCGTTAGTTTTGCACCCTTCCTCGCCAGAGCGGCTGCGCGATGGGCTTCTTCGGCGTCCAGACTGCTGTACGCAGGAGTGCTGAACTGGTGCTTGTCCGGCGTAACATCGGCTTTGAGCGCATTGGAGGCAGAGATGTCCGCATCATCGCACGTCTCGACGATGGCGTCGACCCGCCTCTGCATGGCACGAATGCGGGATTGCTGTTTCCCGTAAATCTCGGAAAAGTCCGGGTCGTGCCGAGCGAGATTATTACTCTCGACCGGATGGAGCGCCTCCACCTTGCCATGCGGCCCGATCACGAGGCCTTGCGCAGGGGCGTCATGATCGATGAGCTTCTGGAGGTCTTTCTGCGCCTTCTTGAAAGCGGTGTGCGCCTCCGAGATGATGGCGTGGATGCCTTTCGCTTCCTTGGCCGCGTCGCTGAATTCCTTCGCGGTCTTGTCGATGAAAGGCTTGGTGACGTCGGCGTTACTGCCGGTCCAGTACTCGTCCTTGGCCTTGTCAGCCATCGTCGTACGCGCCGTCTTGGCCAGTGTCTCCAACTTGCCGGCCATTGACGACCAGTCGTTCATGGCATCGGCAAGCTTGTCCAGTGGCACGTTGTAGACATCGTTGTAGGTCAGCACGCCTGCTCCTGTCCGCTCACTTGAAGTAAGAGTTGATGGCGGACACCTGCATCGAGGTCTTGATGTCGGCCTCTTCCTTGGCGTGCGACGATGCGCTGTAGTCCAGGTGGTTCGAGATGAGCGCACAGGCACCCAACAGGGTGTCGACCTGAGACTTCCAGTTGTCGTGCACCGTCTGCAAGGCTCGACCGGTCCGGAAGCTGCTGACTGTCAGCATCGATGCTGCGGTCTGCGTGCTCTCTTCCGCGAGACGCCCATCCGTCGTCAGCGTGTCGTGCAGGTGGTATGCGGCGCTGCCTAGCGCCCCGAGGTGGTCCTGGTTGACCTGCAAGTCCTTGGCGGACGGGCCACCCGAACCGCCTGGCTCAGGCGCCAGATGGTTCAGCTTCATACTGACGTTCTGTGCCGCCTGCCCCCGAGCAGACGCCCACTCATCTTCGAACGACAAGGTGCCCCGTCCTTCCATCCCCGTGTCGCCGCGCGCCAGGACGTCGCTCGGCTTCTCATGCGCCCGAGTACTTTATCGTCTCTTTGTCATCCTGCGGGAGTCCAATTACTAGAACGTATCGAGCTTTCTGGCCTTATTGGACAAAACAACGGGGCAACGGCTGTGTGCTGAAGCAATTAAGCACACACCTGACCTGCGGCCTTCTCTGTGGGAGTGAACCCGTAGCACCGCGGCTGGGTGACTGCCGACGCATCAGGCTTCGGCCGATGGTGGCAGATTCCCTCCTCTGCCCTGCGGAGGCTGTGGTGGTTGCTGTCCCGGGTACGGCTGTGCCTGCTGGGGCTGCTGGCCGGGCGACTGTGGCGGGTAGTACTGCTGGGGCTGCGTCGTGTACGCGTAGTACGAGGGCGGCGGTGGGGCGGCCGCTGCGAGGGCTGCTGCCTTGCGGCGAGAGCGGGTTACCGCGTAGGCGCCGCCGCTGAGGACGACAACTGCGGCTGCCCCTACGCCGATCCACAGGCCGAGACCGCCGCCTCCGCCGGCGTCCGAGACTGCTCCGGCTGTCGGCTTGCTGCTGTGCTCGCTGCCGGCGTTGCCCTTGTTGGCTGGAGAACCAGCCGAGACAGAGGGCGACGCCGACTTCTTCTCGGAGGCCGCCAGGTCGGGCAGGGGATAGACGTCGGCAGGTCCCGGGTTTCCGGGGTGAAGCAGGGCCTGGTAGGGGCGGACGGCACCGTAGCCGACGTTCTCGTTGTGTGTGTGCCCGTCGGTAGGGTGACTCGCGGTGTTCAACAGAACGCGCAGAACCTGATTGTTGGTCCAGTGCGGATGCACCGACCAAAGGAGCGCCGCTGATGCAGACGTGAGGGCCGTCGCATCACTCGTACCGCTACCACCACACAGCCCGGTGGTTCCGACACATGCCTTGATGATGTCTTGCGCAGGTGCAGAAATATCAACCTCCGGCCCGGTCTCCGAGAACGGCATGAGAGTGGCCTTACGGCTTAGGCCGCCTACCCCTACGACACCAGGCGTTCCGGCAGGATACTGCACCCGGTTTCCCTTTTCCGCATCGTTTCCTACGGCAGCAAAGATCAGCTTATTTTTACTGAGCGCATACTTCACAGCCGCCCGAAGTTCCGGACTGTCTCCACCCCCACTACCAACTGAAATGCTGAGGATTCTGGCCGACGTATTCGCAGCCCACCTGATCGCATGGGCCATGCTGGTGTCTTCCGATTCACCATCCTTCGCCAGCGATTCAAACGAATAAGGAAGCCGAACGGGGATGATTTTACTACCAGGTGCTAGGCCCCATGAGCCCTGCACCGGGCCCAGTTTCCCCGTGGCGGCGATGAGGGCCGCCATGCCTGACCCGTGCTCTGCGACGTCTGTATACTCGTCGCCCTTTTGCTTGGAAAAATCTTTTCCTGGCAGGACTTGCCCCTGCAAGTCAGGCAAGGACTTGTCCACACCCGAGTCGAGCACCGCTACCGAGACACCCTTGCCCGTGGTGATCTTCCAGATCGAGTCAGCCTCCATGGCATCCAGATGCCACTGCCTCTCTCGCACAGTGTCAGAAGCCCACGCGGGAAGAGCTGAAATACCCAGTAGCAACACGGCTACAGCTGATGTCGCGACAGCCTTGAGACCCAGCGACCGTCCATGTGCTCTGCGCATTATTCCTCTGACCTATTCCGGCGGGCTCAATCGATCACAGGAGGCACAACCTGTCGGCTGCCCTGCTGCCAGGTTTCCTCGTCCTCTGTCAGGTAGTCCGGGCGCTCGCCGCCACGCTCATCTTCACGACGGCGTGACCTGTTCCTTCCGCGAGGCGTCATGCCCATACGGCCGTTCCTCGACTGCTGACGGGAGTTCTCCTCATCATCTCGTACGAGACCAGAGCCTCCCTGCGTGAACGGCCTGCCACCCAGCTTCCCAGGCTGTGCAGGTCTACCGACCACTCCACCTGGATCTGAAGCGAGCCTGCGTCCACCCACGAGACCGTTTCGCCCCGCTCCTGCAGCTCCTTCGCCGCCCATACGCATGGCCGAGGCGCCTCGGCCCATCATGGGGCGTCCAGACGATCCGTTCGAAGACTCCTCACCACCAACGACCATGCCGCGGGGCAACCGGGCAGGGGGCCTGCCGCTAGGTGACTGCACTGGCCGCCCGCCCGAGATGCCATTCGGGCGAGGCATAGAACCATTTGTGCCGACTGGCGTGGTGCCTTCTGAGAACTCGGAACCGAACCTTGGTACCCGCCCGCCCGAAAAGCCGCCTCCCGGGCGCACGCTGAAGTTGCCTCCTGGCCTGCCACCGAAGTGAGGGAGGCTTCCCGCTGGCCCTCCGAAAGATGGAGGGACGACACCCAACGGCGCCGCTTGTGAGCCGTTCGGGCTCGGAGTAGGAGCGCCATGAGTAATCGGGGTCGGTGGTGCTACCGGAGGAGCGGTGCTGTTGATCTCCATATGGGCATCGGGCACGTGCGGGATGGGCGCTGGGCTGTCTGTGCCACCTTCGTATGCAAGATGCTTTGACTCCGGCACACCCCCGCTGGGCGCAACGACGGAACTGTTGCCGCTCACGCTGTAAGCGTGCCGTGTACTACCGCCACCCGGCAGGGTGCTGCTTCCATACCCACCTGACGCTCCTGGGCGGCTTACATCGGCGTGAGATTCCCACCAGTCTTTATCCAGCTCGCTCGCCGGGGGCGGGAACGTAGGTGGCTTCAGGGCGTTGATCTGGCCGCCGTTGTGGACGTACGACGTTGCCAGCGCGCGCATCGCCGAGGCTGCGTCGCCGCGGGTCGACTCGATGCGCGAGTTCGCCTGTATCACGCTCTTCTCCAGGCTCGGGCTCGGAGAGTCGTGGTGCTTCAGTGCATTGTTCGCATGGTGCAGGTCCGCCTGTGCGCTTATCGTCTGGGAGAGCGTCGGCATTTTGGAGTGTGCATCCGCGATCGACTGCGCGACGACACCCGTGTACTTGCTGGCATCCTGCGCGTAGTCGCTCAGCCTCAGCGTGGCGTTCGCCGTCTGGTGGCTCCACTCTCGGAACGCGTCGCCGCCTTCGCCCTCCCATTGGAGGCCCGTGACGTGCGCCTTCAGGTGCTCGCCGATCGTGTTGACCGTCTTGGCCACCGCCGCCAGCTTCACGGACACGTCGCTGACCGTCTGGTGGTTCGCCGACTTCAGTAGAGCCAGCATCTCCTCGTGCGTCATCGACTCGAAGTCGGTCGTGCCCGCGACCGGCTTGCCGCCCCCGTGTCCGCTCACTTCGCACCTCCGCTTGCGCCGTAGCCGCCGACGCTCTTGCCGCCCGTGTGCTTGCTTCCGCCGTGCTTGTGGTACGGGTCCCGGTCCGGGTGGTACTGCGCCTCGATCTCGCTGTTCAGCTTGTGCATGCGGGCCTTGATGTCGTCGTCCAGGTTCTTGTAGCTCTTGCCGGACGTTTCGATCGCGAGGCTGAGGCTCTCGATCTGGAGACCCAGGGTCTTGGAGAGGTTTTCCAGCTCGTCGTGCACGTTGTTGTACGACGCGTAGAAGAACTGCGCCTCGTGGAAGCCGTGGCCGCCCAGATGTGTGCGGGCCATGCGGTCCTGGCCGACTCGGGTCGGGGACGCCTGGGACTTGTGGAGCATCGTGAGGAGGTCGTCGACGTCCTTCTTGAACTTCTTCATGTCGGCGAGGTCGCTCATGACGCCGTTGACCGCGGCGCCCACGCCGCCGATCACTCCGCCGAACAAGCCTCCGAACAGGCTGAGGCCGTCCGCCGGGGACCCTCCGCCACCGCCCGCTGCTGCCGCTTCCACGACTGTCTACCCCCGTCCCCGTCGCTGCGCGGATGGTCGTGCGCGCATCGCCCTGCTGGTGAATCTGCCGAAACCGGACGCCAATCAGGTCTCTGGCCCAGTCTAACGACTACAAGTGACAGTACGCATCTGAGGGTTACCGGGGCAACGGTGTTGGCGTCACCCTTGGGCCACGGCCGCCTGGGGCCTGATGGGGAGGCGGCCGACCGGGCGGCCCGTTGCCGCGCGTACCGCCGAGGCGACCGCGGCCGGGGAGGTGACCACCGGGGCCGCGCTCGCGGGCTTGGCGCCGAAGGGGGCCACCACGTCGCGTTCCTCCACCAGGTGGACGATGCGGATGTCCGGGGCGTCCAGGGAGGTCGGGAGGGCGTAGCCCGTGAGGTCGGGGTGGCGCAGGAGGCCGTGGCTGCTGCGGAGGTTCTCGGTGAGGGCGGCGCCGATGCCCTGGGTGACGCCGGCCTCGATGCGGGAGCGCAGCTGGGCCGGGTTGAGGACGCGGCCGACGTCCTGGGCGACGGCCATCTCGACGACGCGGATCGTGCCGAGTTCGATGTCGACGTCAACGACCGCGCGGATCGCGCAGAAGGCCAGGCCGACGAAGGCGTCGCCCTGGCCGGAGTCGTCCAGCGGCTCCGTGGGGTGGGGGCGGCACTGGGCGGTGGCCCACAGTTCCTTGCCGTCCATGGCCTCGGTGACGGTCGTGGAGAGCACCCCGTCGTACGAGGTGATCTTGCCGTCGGCGATCTGGAGCAGCTCGGTCGACATGCCGAGCTTGTGGGCGAGGGGCTGTAGCAGCTGGGTGCGGACCATCTTGGCCGCGCGTTCCACCGCGCCGCCCGACACCCAGGTGTGGCGGCCGTGGGCGGCGGCGCCTGCCGGTGGCTGGTCCGTGTCGACAGGCGCCACGTGGACGTCCTCGATGCCCAGTGTCTCCTGGACGATCTGCCGGGCCAGTGTGGCGAATCCCTGGCCGGTGTCGACGGCCGCGCAGATGACCGTGGCGGCGCCGTCGTGGACCTTGACGGTGGCCGTGGAGACTTCGTCGGTGCCCTCGGCGCCGAGCATGTGGACCACGCCGAGCGCGTAGCCGACGCCTCGGCGCACCGCTCCCGGCTCGCCCGCGCCCTCCGGGCCGCCGGGCAGCAGCCAGGCCTCTTCCGGGGTGTCCTTGGGGAGTGTGGGGAGGGGGAAGTCCTTGACCGAGCGGAGGAGTTCGGCCACCGGGGCGGGGCAGGTGACGGTCTGGCCCGTGGGCAGGATGTCGCCGGTCGCGAGGGTGTTGCGCAGCCGCAACTCGGCCGGGTCGATGCCGAGTTTGGCGGCCAGTTTGTCCATCTGGCCCTCGTATGCGGCGCACACCTGCATGGCGCCCTCGCCGCGCACGTGGCCCGACGGCGGGTTGTTGGTGCGGACGGCCCAGCCCTCGACGAAGGCGTGCGGCACGGCGTAGGGGCCGCAGGCGAACGCGACGGCGGCGGCGAGCGATTCGGACGAGGCGTCCGCGTATGCGCCGGCGTCGAGCAGGATCTGCGCCTCGACCTTGACGAGCCGGCCCTCGGTGTCCGCGTGGTGGCGGTAGCGCAGCAGGGCGGGGTGGCGGTGGGCGTGGCCGAGGAAGGACTCCTCGCGGGTGGCGGCGAGCTTCACCGGGCAGCCGGTGCGCAGGGCGAGCAGGCCGAGCGGGATGTTGAAGCCGGGGTCCTCGCGGTCGCCGGTGGCGCCGGGTACGCCGGTCACGACGACCTTCACCTGTTCGGGCGGGAGGCCGAAGCAGGCCGCGGCGAGGTCGCGGTCGGTGTGCGGGTCGGTCGACGCGGTGTAGATCTCGACGCCGCCGTCGGGGCGCGGCACGGCGAGCCCGGCCTCGGCTCCGATGGGTGCGGGGTCCTGGCGGCCGATGCGGTAGAGGCCCTCGACGACCATGTCGCCCTGCACGGCGGGGTCGCCGTAGCGCAGCGGAATGTGGCGGATCAGGTTGCCGTCGGGGTGCAGCGGTTCGGCGGCGAACGCCTTCTCGGGGTCGGTGACCGGTTCGAGCACCTCGTACTCGACGGCGACGGCCGCGGCCGCGAGGCGTGCGGTGTCCGGGTGGTCGGCGGCGATGGCGGCGATGGCCTCGCCGTGGTAGCGCACGAGGTCGGAGGCGAAGACGGGGCGGTCGGCGACGCTCCTGCCGTACGAGGAGTCCCCGGGCACGTCCTCGTGCGTCACGACGGCGCGCACGCCGGGCATGGAGGCGGCGGCGGTCGTGTCGATGGAGAGGATGCGCGCGTGCGGGTGCGGTGAGCGCAGGATCGCCGCCCACAGCAGGCCCTCGGCCCACAGGTCGGCGGCGTAGGGGTAGGTGCCCTCGGTCTTCGCCCGCGCGTCGGCCGGGGGCAGGGACGCGCCGATGCCGAGGGTCGGCTCCTCGCGTTCCTGGGCTTCGGAAGTGGCGGAGGAGGGCGAGGGGGAGGCGGGTGCGGTGGCCTGGTCGGTGCTCACGCCATGCCTCCTTCGTTCGTCCGGGGGTCGTGGGCGCCGTGGAAGCCGCCCGCTCCCGGTGGTGCCTGGTGGGGGATTCGCCCGTCCGTGGTGGGCCCTTCGGGGGCGTCGGAGGGTGCGGCGGCGGCCTCGGCCAGTGCGGCGCGGCCCGCGACGACCTCGCTGACGGCTTCGAGCACGCCGCGGTAGCCGGAGCAGCGGCAGAGGTTGCCGCTGAGTGCTTGGCGTGTCTCCAGTTCGCTGGGGGCGTGGTTGCCCTCAAGGAGGTCGTGCACGGTCATGGCCATGCCGGGCACGCAGAAGCCGCACTGCACGGCGCCGCTCGCGGCCAGTGCCCGCTGCACGTCGGACGGTTCGCCGTCGGTGGCGAGCCCCTCGACGGTGCGGACCTCGGACCCGGCGGCGGTCGCAGCCGGCACCAGGCAGGAGGCGACGAGCCTGCCGTCGACCTGGACGTTGCACGCGCCGCACTCGCCCTGGGAGCAGCCGTCCTTGGCGCCGGCGAGGCCGAGGCGCTCGCGCAGGACGTAGAGCAGCGACTCGCCGATCCAGGCGTCGTTGACGGGCCGCTCCTGGCCGTTGACGCGCAGGGAGTAGGAGCAGGAGGGGTGTTCGACGGTGTCGGTGCCGATGGTGAGCTGCTCGGGCATGGGCGCCGGTTCTGAGGCCGGTTCGACCGCCGGCTCGGATACCCCTGCGAGGGGTTCGGGGGCCGTGTCGGCCGCGGCCGCGGCGCCGGTGTCGGCGTCCGCGTCCGCCCCTGTGGCCGTCCGCGGGTCGGGCTCCGGTTCTGGCGCGTCGTCCGCCGCGAACGCGGGCTCGTACGGCGCCCGTGCGCCGGGCTCCGGCTCGTCCGCGACCGGGGCGGGCGGTCCGGCCGTCGGCTCGTCCGCCGGGGGCTCCTCCGGGTACTCCTCCGGCTCCGCGGGCCCGTCCTGCCCGTCCTGCCCGTCCAGTCGGGCCGGGGCTTCCTCCGTTACGTGCTCCGCGGTGCCATGCTCCCCGGCACCCGCTGCGGCGTGTTCGGCTTCCCCGCCGTCGGCCGTGGGCTCGTCGGCCGCCCACTCGGGCGCGCCGTCCGTCCCTGCGCGGTCCTGCGCCGCGGCGGCCGCCGTGGGGGCCCAGAACTGCTGGGCTGCGTCGGGACCGTGCGGGGCCGGCGGCGCCTGGTGCGCCTGGTGCGGCTGCACGGGCTCCGGGTCCGGCCCGGACTCGGGCCCGGGTGCCGGCTCGGGGTCGGTCGCCCAGGGGGCGCGGGCCCCGCCGGGAAGGGTGGCCGGGGGCGCGACGCCCGCGTTCCACGGGGACGCCGCGAGCGCGGCGCTCAACTCGCCCGAGTCGTCGGCCACCTCGCCGGTGGCGAGCGGGATGCGCCACTGCCCGGTGTGGGCGGGGGGCTCGTGTGCCGCGGGCGGCTCGGGGGGCGCGTCGTGGGGGGCGGCGGGGCCTGATTCGCCGAGGGCCTCGGTGAAGTTCCAGTGCGCCGTCGCGTGCGGGTCCTGGGAGTGCGGGTCGTGCGACTGCGAGGCGCGCGGGTCCTGCGGCTGCGAGGCGTGCGGGTAGCCCTGCCCGGGCCCGTCGTGCGGCTGCTCCTGCCCGTACGGGTCCTGGTCCCGCGGCTCGTACCCGTAGGAGCCCTGGCCGTAGGCGTCCGCCTGCGCGTAGGGGGCGTGGGCGTACGGGTCCTGGCCGTACGGGCCCTGCGCGTAGGGGACCTGGCCGTACGGGTCGCCGCCGTACGGCTGCTGCGCTGCCTGCCGGTCGTCGGCCTGGGCCTGCGTCTGGCCCTGCTCGTCGACGGTCGCGCCGTGCTGCGCTGCCTGCGGGTCGGGCGCGCCCCAGGTGCCCGCGACGGACGGGTCGGGCTGGAGTGGTGTGATCATCGGCGGCACGTAGCCGTGGCCGGGCGCGGCGAGCGGCGCGTCCGCGCCGTCCTCGGGCGGCAGTTGGACGAAGGCGGTGGCCTCCGCGTCGTACTCGCCGCCGTGCGGCACGGGCTGCCAGCCGCCCTGGTCGCCCTGGCCGCCGGGGTCGGGCTCCGGCCATTCGCCGGTGGGGCGGGCGCTGTTCCGGCCGCCCGCGCCTGGTGTTTCGTTGTCGGTCACGAGAGCGCCCTCCCCAGTGCTCGCCGGGCCAGCGTGGCGACGGTACGCCGCAGGTGCAGTACGGCGGGCGAGGGCTGCGGCGCCTCTCCCCCGTCGGCGGGCGGCAGCGGGTCGGGGACGCAGGCGGCGGCGACGTACTCGCCGAAGGCCGCGAGCGCTTCCTGGGTGAGCCCGCGCGCGCCGTCCCAGTCGATGAGCGACGCGATCCACCGCTCGGCCTCCAAGGGCCGCAGCGGCATGGGCGCGACGGCGCCGACCGCGCACCGCACTCCGCGTCTCGCGGGATCGAGCACGACGGCGACCGAGGTGGTGGCGCGGCCTGGGCCGGTGCGCGCGGTCGCCTTGAGGTAGACCTGCGGGGCGTGCAGGAGCGGTACCCGGACGAAGCCGATGAGTTCGGCGGGCGCGAGCATCTCGCGCCCCGCGAGCAGGTGGGTGACGGGGATTTCGCGGCGCGCGCCGCCCGGACCGGCGACGACGAGGGCGGCCTCCAGCGCGGCGAGGACCGGCAGGGTGTCACCTGCGGGAGCGGCGGTGGCGATGTTGCCGCCGAGCGTGCCGGCGTTGCGGATCTGCGGCGGGCCCGCGGCGCGCGCGGACGCGGCGAGTGCGGGGATGAGCGCGGCGAAGTCGGGGCGTCCCATGCGCGCGTGCGTGAGGCCCGCGCCGAGCAGCGCGTGGCCGTCCTGGTAGTGCCAGCCGCGCAGTTCGCTCATGCGTCCGAGCCCGACGAGCGCGGCGGGCCGAAGCAGCCCCTTGTTGACGGAGGCCATGAGGTCCGTCCCACCTGCGACAGGCACTGCGGCGGGCATGGCCGCGAGCGCCGCAACGGCCTCGTCGAGCGAGGCCGGCAGCGTCACGGACTGTGCTGTCTGCGGTGCGTGCGTGGTCAACCCAGCTGCCCCTTTCCGGTGTCCCCGGCAGTCCCGCCTGTGTGCCGTACCGTACGTGCTCACAGGCCGGACGTGGCAACTCTGGCACATCTTCGGGGCAGCCCGACGCGAGGGTCCACGAAGGGCGCATTCGCCCCTTACCCGAGGAACGCCGGATTCGCCCCGCCTTCAGCGTATCGGGCGGAACGCGGTATTCCCGGGCTGACGTGGGTACTTGTGCGGCTTGTGCGCCCACCGCGACTCATGCGTCCGCACGCGCCGCCTCACACGCTCGGGGGTGTTCCTTCGCGCGGGCGGCCGAGTACGCCGGGGCGGCGCTGCCAGGGCAGCGGGCCCGACGGCGGCCGGTAGGCGACGCCGAGCGCGTCGAGACGGCGGTAGTGCTCGGCCATGCGCTGTTCGAAGCCGGCGAAGTCCCGTTCGGCCGGGGCGCCGAGCGACGACCACACGCCCTCGGCGAACGCGGCGAGGCGCGGGAAGACCTGGTAGTCGATCCGGCCCATGTCCTGCATGACCTCGGTCCACACGTTGGCCTGGGCGCCGAGTACGCGCCGCGCCTCGGAGGCGTCCAGTTCCTCGGGGACGGGTTCGAAGCGGTAGACGTCCTCCAGGGTGCGCACGTAGCCGATCGGCATGGGTTCGTCGCCGCCCGGCGCCTGCCGGTGGTCGAAGTACACGTGCTGCTCGGGGCACATGACCACGTCGTGGCCCGCCCTGGCCGCCGCGACGCCGCCGCCGTAGCCGCGCCACGACGAGACGGCGGCGCCGGGGGCGAGGCCGCCCTCCAGGATCTCGTCCCAGCCGATCAGGCGGCGTCCGCGCGCGGTCAGCCAGGTGTCGAAGTGCCTGATGAACCAGGCCTGCAGCTCGTACTCGTCGCCGAGGCCCTGCTCGGCGATGCGTTCGCGTGCGGCGGCGGACTCCTTCCACTGCTCCTTGGGGCACTCGTCGCCGCCGACGTGGATGTAGCGCGACGGGAAGAGTTCGAGCACCTCTTCGAAGACTCCCTCGTAGAAGCGCAGGACGGCGTCGGTGGGGGCGAGGATGTTCGAGTTGACGCCCCAGGTGTCCCAGACGCCGAGCGCGGACGTGTCGACGGCATCGGCGTTGCCGAGCTCCGGGTACGCGGCGATGGCGGCCTGCGAGTGGCCGGGCACGTCGATCTCGGGCACGACGGTGATGTGCCGCTCGGCCGCGTACGCGACGATCTCGCGGATGTCGTCCTGCGTGTAGAAGCCGCCGTGCGGGGTCTCGCTCCACAGTTCGGACGCGCGGTGGCCCCACTTGGTGCGCGGGCGCCAGGCGCCGACCTCGGTCAGGCGCGGGTGGCGGCGGATCTCCAGGCGCCAGCCCTGGTCGTCGGTGAGGTGGAGGTGGAGGACGTTCAGCTTGTGCGCCGCGAGCAGGTCCAGGTAGCGCAGCACGCCTTCCTTGGGCGTGAAGTGGCGTGCGACGTCGAGCATCAGGCCGCGCCAGCCGAAGCGCGGGCCGTCCTCGACGGCGACGGCGGGCAGCCGCCAGACGCGGCCCGGGTCGAGCGGCGCGCGGCGGAAGGCG
Source organism: Streptomyces sp. NRRL F-5126 (assembly GCF_000721265.1). GTDB lineage: Bacteria > Actinomycetota > Actinomycetes > Streptomycetales > Streptomycetaceae > Streptomyces. Next base: position 281,663 of record NZ_JOFZ01000011.1, read on the forward strand.
TCGGGGCCGAGCAGCTGGCGCAGGGTCTGGGCGCCCCAGAAGACGCCGGCCGGACCGCCGCCCTCGATGGTTACGGCGGGCGCGCCGTCGCCGCGGCCGGGGGGCGCGGTGGTGAGGGTGTACGCCTCGGGGCCGCGGGCTGCGGCGAGGTCCGCGTCGACGCGCAGGACGATCCGGGCATGTCCCGCACCGCCCGCGCCGTCCGTGGCGCCCGCACCGCCGGGCGCGGCGGCGTCCGCGAGCGGCAGGCCGGTCGCGGCGCCCAGCGTCGCGCGCAGCCAGCGCGCTGTCGCCTCCGTCCCTGGCCCGGCGTCCACGCGCAGTCCCGCCGGGACGGCGAAGTCCCCGCCGCCTGCGCGCGCGGCGCCTGGGGCGGGGATCAGTGCCGGGTGAGCGGTGTCCGGGGTCGCGGGGTGTGTCGCCATTGCTCCTCCGCCGAGTGGTCGGGCCGACCGGTGCGGACCGGACGGGCCCGAACAGGTCTGTACCAATTACGAAAGACCAGCACACGGAGGCGGATACGGCAAGGGCGCCCGGGCGAGCCCGCCCGGGCGCGCAGGGCAAGGGCAAGCCCCGGGCGGGATCCACGACGGCGCCGCGAGACCGGGCACGGGAGAGCACCTGACGGACCCGCACGTCCGACGGCACGGACGCGGCGACGGCCCCGGCGGTGTCCGTCGTCGCGCTGAGCAGACCGGGGTCCACCATCGCGTCGCCCACCAGCACGGTGCGGTCGGCGGGCCCTTCACTGCACGGTTGAGCCGGAAGAGGGCAAGCGTTCGCGCGGGCTGCGGCCGGGAAGCTCCGGCCGCGCGGGGCGCCCGGGCCCCGGGCGGAACAGCGCGGCCCGGGCGTCCCGCGGCGGCGCTACTTCTTGCCGCTCCTGTCGCCGCCCTTGCCCTTGTCCTTGTCGCCCTCGCCACCGGGGCCCATGGACTCGTAGATCTCCTTGCACATCGGGCAGACCGGGTACTTCTTGGGGTCGCGCCCCGGTACCCACACCTTGCCGCACAGTGCCACCACGGGGGTGCCCTCCAGGGCACTCGCCATGATCTTGTCCTTCTGGACGTAGTGGGCGAAGCGCTCGTGGTCGCCGTCGCCTCGCGACACCTGCGGTGTCGGCTCCACGAGGGTGCCCGTACCTGCCCCGCGCTCGGGCTCAAGAGTGCTCATAACAGCCAAGAGTACTCATCGGCCGTGGTTTTCCCGGAGGGCGGGTGGAAGCACTCCGCAGCCGGGCGCTCACGCTTTCGCGCCGCCGCCGGTCGGGCGAGGGGCGCCCGTCAGTTGAGCGATGGATCGTCCGGGTATGTCGCGACCATGGCGAGCTCGCCCCGCTGCCTGCGCAGGACGGCGCGCCACAGCGCCTCGGGGTGCGGCGAGGACACGTCGCCCGGCTCCGACTCCACCACGTACCAGGCGCCCTTCTTCAGCTCGCGCTCCAGCTGGCCCGGGCCCCACCCCGCGTACCCGGCGAAGATCCGCAGCGAGCCGAGCGCACGCGCCAGCAGCTCGGGCGGGGTCTCCAGGTCGACGAGGCCGATCGCGCCGTGCACCCTGCGCCAGCCGATGGGGCCCTCCTCGCCCGGGATGACGGCGAGCGCGAGCGCCGAGTCGAGCGAGACGGGGCCGCCCTGGAAGACCACGCCCGGGTCGCCCGTGTGCTCGGCCCACGGCTGAAGGATGTCCGCGACGTCGACCGGGGTGGGGCGGTTGAGCACCACGCCGAGCGAGCCCTCCCCGTCGTGGTCGAGCAGGAGGACGACCGCCCGGTCGAAGTTCGGATCCGCCAGGGCCGGTGTGGCGACGAGCAACCGCCCTGTGAGCGAGGACACCTCGGTCATGCGACACATGATCCCGCATCCCGCGCTCCCGTGGGCACGCGCGTACGCGGCGCGTGTGCGCGCAGTTCAGGGTGCACGGGGAGCGCGGACGGCAACTCCCGTGCCGGCGACCACCCGTGAGCGCCGCCGCACGCAGGGTGTTGTGCCGAAGTCATTACGTTCCCGACCCCTGCGCAGGCCTACGGAGGGGGGTCCGGCGCGCCTTACGCTTGTGCGGGCCGTATGTTCGGCCCACCCCCCGCCCGCCCACTCCGGAACGCGAGATTCATGACCGGCACCGGCTCCGATGATGTCCTGCTTGTCCACGGCGGCACCCCGCTGGAGGGCGAGATACGCGTACGCGGCGCGAAGAACCTCGTGCCCAAGGCGATGGTCGCCGCCCTGCTCGGCGCCGCGCCGAGCAGGCTGCGCAACGTGCCGGACATCCGTGACGTGCGCGTGGTGCGCGGACTGCTGCAACTGCACGGGGTGACCGTGCGGCCCGGCGAGGAGCCGGGCGAGCTCGTGCTCGACCCGACGCACGTGGAGAGCGCCAACGTCGCGGACATCGACGCGCACGCCGGTTCCTCGCGCATCCCGATCCTGTTCTGCGGCCCGCTGCTGCACCGGCTCGGCCACGCCTTCATACCGGGGCTCGGCGGCTGCGACATCGGGGGCAGGCCGATCGACTTCCACTTCGACGTGCTGCGCCAGTTCGGCGCGACGATCGACAAGCGGGCCGACGGCCAGTACCTGGAGGCGCCCCAGCGGCTGCGCGGTACGAAGATACGGCTGCCGTACCCGTCGGTGGGCGCCACCGAGCAGGTGCTGCTGACGGCGGTGCTCGCCGAGGGTGTCACCGAGCTGTCGAACGCGGCGGTGGAGCCCGAGATCGAGGACCTCATCTGCGTGCTGCAGAAGATGGGTGCCATCATCGCGATGGACACCGACAGGACGATCAGGATCACCGGCGTGGACAGCCTGGGCGGCTACAACCACCAGGCGCTTCCCGACCGCCTGGAGGCGGCGTCCTGGGCGTCGGCGGCGCTCGCCACGGAGGGCGACATCTACGTGCGGGGCGCGCAGCAGCGCTCGATGATGACGTTCCTCAACACGTTCCGCAAGGTCGGCGGCGCCTTCGAGATCGACGACGCGGGCATCAGGTTCTGGCACCCGGGCGGCTCGCTGAAGTCGATCGCGCTGGAGACGGACGTGCACCCGGGCTTCCAGACGGACTGGCAGCAGCCGCTGGTGGTGGCGCTGACGCAGGCATCAGGGCTGTCGATCGTGCACGAGACGGTCTACGAGTCGCGGCTCGGCTTCACGTCGGCGCTTGGACAGATGGGCGCGCACATCCAGCTCTACCGCGAGTGCCTCGGCGGCTCGCACTGCCGCTTCGGCCAGCGCAACTTCCTGCACTCCGCGGTCGTGTCGGGGCCGACCCGGCTGCAGGGGTCCGACCTGGTCATCCCCGATCTGCGCGGCGGCTTCTCGTACCTGATCGCGGCGCTCGCGGCGCAGGGCACGTCGCGCGTGCACGGCATCGATCTGATCAACCGCGGCTACGAGAACTTCATGGACAAGCTCGCGGAGCTGGGCGCGAAGGTGGAGCTGCCTGGCGGCCCGCTGAGCTGACGGCGGCAGCAGCCCGGGCCGCCGGCCCGGGCGACGACACAGGCGGCCTCCGACGTTGCGGAGGCCGCCTGTGTCTTGCCGTATCGCCGTCCTGCGGGGCAGGACCGTCGCGAGGACTACTTGCCCTTGGCGGCTTCCTTGAGCTTGGAGCCCGCGGAGACCTTCACGCTGTAGCCGGCCGGGATCTGGATCGGGTCGCCGGTCTGCGGGTTGCGCGCGGTACGAGCGGCACGGTGCGTGCGCTCGAAGGTCAGGAAGCCGGGGATGGTGACCTTCTCGTCACCCTTGGCGACGATCTCGCCGACGGTCTCGGCGAAAGCCGCCAGAACGGCGTCGGCGTCCTTGCGGGTCACCTCGGCACGGTCGGCCAGGGCGGCCACCAGCTCACTGCGGTTCATGTTCTTACTCCCGTGTTCTTCTTGCCTGTGAGGCGTGAGATCGAAGCCGATGCTGCCAGGGCCCTCGGACACTCCCCGGACCCGGGCCTTCTTTCGAGAACCCTCGCGCCCCGTGGGGGTGTCCCCGAAACGTCGTCCCAGGGAGTATCAGGTCTCCCCAGGACCGAGTCCCTGTGACTGCATCCTGCCCCCACCAGCGGCGGGAAAGCCAATCCGATACCCCCGCCGTCACACGGAAAGCCGCCCATGGGGCGGCGGGGGGTCATGGTCCGCCACCCTAGACGGGGCAACCTGCACGCCCGACGCGCGACGCGCCGGGCGTACGGGCCGCGTGGGGCCTGTTTCAGGCCTGAGTGGCGTCCGTGGAGGTGTCCACTGTCACACCGGCGGCCTTCGCCGCGTCGCGGACCGCGCCGGCGACGGCGCCCGCGACCTTGTCGTTGAAGACCGACGGCACGATGTAGTTCGGGTTGAGTTCACTCTCGGTGACGACATCGGCGAGCGCGGCGGCCGCGGCGAGCATCATCTCCGTGTTGACGGTGCGCGACTGCGCGTCGAGCAGGCCGCGGAAGACGCCGGGGAAGACCAGCACGTTGTTGATCTGGTTGGGGAAGTCGGAGCGGCCCGTGGCCACCACGGCGGCCGTCTCGCGGGCGATCGCCGGGTCCACCTCGGGGTCCGGGTTCGCGAGCGCGAAGACGATCGCGCCGTCCGCCATGCCGGCCACGTCGGAGCCGTCCAGCACGTTCGGGGCCGAGACCCCGATGAAGACGTCCGCGCCCGCCACGGCCTCCTTGAGGGTGCCGGTGACGCGCTCGGGGTTGGTGTTGTCGGCGACCCAGCGCAGCGGGGACTCGGGGGCCGCGTCGACGAGGTCCTCGCGTCCCGCGTGCACGACGCCGTGGATGTCCGCGACGACCGCGTGCCTGACGCCCGCCTCCATGAGGAGCTTGAGGATGGCGGTGCCGGCGGCGCCCGCACCCGACATCACCACGCGGACGTCCTCGAACTTCTTGTTGACGACACGCAGCGCGTTGGTGAGCGCGGCGACGACGACGATCGCGGTGCCGTGCTGGTCGTCGTGGAAGACCGGGATGTCGAGGGCCTCGCGCAGCCGGGCCTCGATCTCGAAGCAGCGGGGCGCGGAGATGTCCTCCAGGTTGATGCCGGCGAAGCCGGGCGCGATGGCCTTGACGACCTCGACGATGGCGTCGCTGTCCTGCGTGTCGAGGCACAGCGGCCAGGCGTCGATGCCGGCGAACCGCTTGAACAGGGCCGCCTTGCCCTCCATCACGGGGAGCGCGGCCTTGGGGCCGATGTTGCCGAGGCCGAGGACGGCGGAGCCGTCGGTGACGACTGCCACGGTGTTGCGCTTGATGGTCAGGCGGCGCGCGTCGTCGGGGTTCTGCGCGATGGCCATGGAGACGCGTGCCACACCCGGCGTGTAGACCATGGAGAGGTCGTCGCGGTTGCGGATGGGGTGCTTGGACTGCATCTCGATCTTGCCGCCGAGGTGCATGAGGAACGTACGGTCGGACACCTTGCCGATGGCGACGCCCTCGATGCCGCGGAGCTTGCCGACGATCTCGTCCGCGTGCGCGGTGGAGCTGGCGGCGATCGTGACGTCGATCCTGAGCTTCTCGTGGCCCGACGCGGTCACGTCGAGGCCCGTCACGGACCCGCCGGACGCCTCCACCGCCGTCGTGAGCTGCGAGACCGCCGTGCCACTGGCCGGGACCTCAAGACGGACCGTCATCGAGTACGAGACGCTAGGCGCCGTTGCCATGGCGGGTTCCTCTGCTTTCACTGAGCCGCTGTGCCCTTCCGCCGGGGGACACCGGGCGGAATCCTTCAGATGGTCGCACCTACCACTCGGTAACGGCTAAAGCCGACCCTTTCGGAAAGACACTTCCATCATGCGGAGCGTAACAGTGGGGGGAGGACGGGGATGAGCCGGTGGCGGCAAAAGCGGCGGGCCCCCACCGCTTCACGGTGAGGGCCCGTCCTACGTTCAGCGACACCGACCCGCCATGCTCGCCTCGCGGCAAGTGGTCGCTCGAAGCGACTATGGTTGGGCCCGGGGGCTTGGATCGGGCCGGTGCCGTATACAGGCTAACAAACCACCCCCGCCCAGTCTTCCCCCGAGACGCGCCCTGTTGGGACTTTTCCGCCGGGACTCTTCCGCTGAGGCTTTCCGCTGGGGCTTCCCGCTGGGGGTTTTCCGTTCGGGCCTGTCCGCATCAGTCGCGCAGCAGGTCGGGGACCCCCTGGTCGTCGGGAGCGTCCCGGTGCGTCGAGACGACCGTCAGCTGCCGCGTCGCGCGGGTCAGCGCCACGTACAGCACCCGCAGGCCGACCGAGGCCGGTGAGGCGTCCGCGATCTCCGCCGGCGACACCAGCACCGTCGCGTCGTACTCGAGTCCCTTCGCCTCCAGGCTGCCGAGCGCCACGACCCGCTCGCCGAGGCCCGCGACCCACTCGGCGGCCTGTTCGCGCCGGTCCATCGACGCGACCACGCCCACTGTCCCGTCGACGCTGTCCAGCAGCAGCCGGGTCTCCTCGCGCACGGCCTGTGCGAGCGCCTCGTCGGACGGGCCCCGCACCGCGCGGAACCGCGGCCGCACGCCCGTCGAGCGGACGGCGGCGGGCGCCTCGGCGCCGGGCAGCGCGAGCGCGAGCACCTTCGCCGCGAGTTCCGCGATCTCGGCCGGGTTGCGGTAGTTGACGGTCAGCGTGAAGCGGCGGCGCGGCCTGCGGCCCAGCGCCTCCTCGCGCGCGGCGGCCGCCTCCTCCTGGTCGGGCCAGGAGGACTGGGCGGGATCGCCCACGACCGTCCAGGTCGCCGCCCTGCCCCTGCGGCCGACCATCCGCCACTGCATGGGCGTGAGGTCCTGCGCCTCGTCCACGATGACGTGCGCGTACTCGGTGCGCTCGGCCGCCAGCCGCTCCGCGCGCTCGCGCTGGGTCTCCTCGCGCTGCGGCATGAGCTCTTCGAGGCCGGTGAGCGCGTCGAGCGGGTCGAGTTCCCTGTGCTGCCTGCGCGGCCTCGGCGGCGTGCCGAGCAGCGCGTCGAGCTCGTCGAGCAGCGCAACGTCGTGGACGGAGAGCGGTCCCGTGCCGTCAGGACCCACGCGGCGCAGGGAGCGGGCGAGGCGGCGGGCCTCGCCCGGCGTGAGGATGCGGCGCGCCCAGCGGGCCAGCCGCCGCTCGTCGGCCATCGCCGCCAGCACGGCGCGGGGCGTGAGCTCGGGCCACCACGCGTCGAGGAACGCGGCGAACGCGTCCTCGGACGAAACGTCCTCGTCGAAGCCCGAGCGCAGCTCGGCGGCGAGTTCCGCGTCGCCGCGCGAGACGTACTCGTCGGCGCGCGAGGCCGCGCCCGACTGCGCCCACAGCGCGTCGAGCAGCAGCCTGCGGGCGCGCGGGCGCAGCAGGTTGACGGGTGCGGTGCCGCCGAGCACGGCCTGCCTGACGCGGTGCAGCGCGTCCGCGTCCAGCTCAAGGCGGCGGCCGAACGCGACGACGCGCAGCAGGTCCGTGCGGACCCTGGGGCCCGTGTCGTCGGCGGCCTCATCGGCGGCAGCCGCCGCGTCGTCGAGCGTGGGCCGGCCGGGCACGTCCTGCCCGCCGCGCCCGCCCGGCGCCGGTTCGAGCGCGCCGCGCGCGGCCCTGCGCAGCAGCCGCGGCATGCGCGCGGAGCCCTTGACGCGCGCGACGGCGGGGTCGTCGTACGCGGTGGCCTCCGCGCCCTCGGCGAGCGAGCCGAGCGCGCGGATCGCGACCTGGCCCTCCTCGCCGAGCGACGGCAGCACGCCCTCGGTGTACGCGACGAGCAGCGGCGTGGGCGAGACGACGAGGATGCCGCCCGCGTAGCGCCGCCTGTCCTGGTAGAGCAGGTAGGCGGCGCGGTGCAGCGCCACGGCGGTCTTGCCGGTGCCGGGACCGCCCGACACCTCGGTGACGGACGCGGCGGGCGCCCTGATCACCATGTCCTGCTCGGCCTGGATGGAGGAGACGATGTCGCGCATGGTGTGGCCGCGCGCCTGCCCGAGCGCGGCCATCAGCGCGCCGTCCCCGATGACGGGCAGCGGCTTGCCGTCCAGCGTGGCGGTCAGCTCGGGCCGCATCAGGTCGTCCTCGACGCCCAGTACGCGGCGGCCCTTGGAGCGGATCACGCGGCGGCGCACCACCCGGCCCGGGTCGACGGGCGTCGCACGGTAGAAGGGGGCGGCGGCCGGCGCGCGCCAGTCGATGACGAGCGGCGCGTACTCGGCGTCCAGCACGCCGATCCTGCCGATGTGCAGGGTCTCGGCGATGCGCGCGGTGCCGTCGGGCTCCACGGCGCCGTCCGCCGGCTCGACCGAGGTGTACGCGCCGTCGGGGCCCTTCGCACCGTCCTTGCCCGCGAGCAGGTCGACGCGGCCGAAGAGGAAGTCCTCGAACTCGTTGTTCAGCCGCGTCAGGTGCACCCCCGCCCTGAAGACCTGCGCGTCCCGCTCGGCGAGCGCGCCCGGCGTGCCCACGTGGCCGCGCCTGGCCGCGTCGGCCATCAGGAACTCGGCTTCGTGGATCTTCTCCTCAAGACGGCGGTAGACGCGGTCGAGATGGTCCTGCTCGCTCTCGATCTCACCGGCGCGCGCGGAGTCCTGCCCCGAGCCGGGCCCTGCGGCACCCGGCTCGGGTCCTGACCGCCCCGCGGCTCCGGCGGAATCGACAGCGGCATCCTGCGCGGCCACCCGGGCCCCCTTCGTGACGTGCGACGAGAGCCGTCAACCGTACGCGAAAGCGGACGCCGGTGTCAGTCAGGGACGCGCACGAGCCGCTTCCCGTCGAGCGTCGTCACATCGAAGTGGTCGATGTCCCCGGGGCGCAGGGCCGCACCGCCGAGCACGTACAGGGGCTGCCGGGCGCCGCCGGTCCCCGCGGGCGCGCCGTAGCCGGACGCGGGGACCGCCCAGGACGAGACGACCTGCCGGTCGCCCGACCTGGACACGGCCACGAGGTGGCAGCTGAGCGGGCCCTTGACGTTCTTCAGCTCGACCATGGCGCTGGTGCCCCACGGCTCGGGCCGCAGCGCGACGGTCGCGCTGACGTCGGTGGCGGGGTCGGTGGCGGCGTGCTTGGTCTCCATCGACTCGAAGACCGCCTTCAGGTCGGCGTCGTCCGTGTGTGATCGGTCCCTCCCGGCGGTGGCCGGGGCGCCGTCCTGCGCGGTGGCGATGAGCGCGGCGGCCGGGCCCCCGGCGATCAGCACGACGGCGACCGCCGCCAGGTAGTAACCGCGCCGCCTGCGCCCGGCGCGCCGCGCCGCCACCTCGTCGACCAGCCGGTCGAGCAGGTACGGCTCCGGACGGACGGATGCGCGGGGTGCCTCGTCCGGCGGCCCGCCGCGAGCGGATGCGTCGGCACCGCGCCCAGGACGGGCGGCGCTTACCGCCCGAGCATGGCCGTGCCCTGCGGGGCCGTGGCCCTGCTCCGCACCGTCTTCACGCGGCGGGCCGCCGGGCGCGGCGCCGTCTGCCCGGTCGGGCAGGCCTTCGGGCGCCGCCGGTCCCACGCCTCCCCCGCCCGCACCGGGTGCGCGGCGGTCATCGGGCTCGTCCGGGCCTGCCGGTTCGTCCGCGAGCAGTGCCAGCACCGGCTCCATCCCGGCGAGCTCCTCCAGGCGGTCCGCGCACAACGGGCAGCCCGCCAGGTGCTCCTCGAAGGCGGCGGCGCCTTCCGCGTCGAGGATCCCGAGGGCGTAGGCGCCCACGGCCTCGTGCGCCTCGTACGCCTCGTGCGCCTCGTGCGCCTCGTACGCCGAACCGTCATCGCGCCCGTCCGCGTGCGCGCCGCGGCCACCGTGCGCCGTCATGCCGAGACCCCCCTCTCCTCAAGCGCCAGCTTCATGGACCGCAGCGCGTAGAACACCCGCGAACGCACGGTCCCGCTGGGAATGCCGAGCCTCTCGGCCGCCTCACCCACCGTCCGCCCCTTGAAGTACGTCTCGACCAGTACCTCACGGTGAGCGGGCGTCAGGGCGTCCAGGGCGTCCGAGAGCGTCATCAGCCGGAGCGCCTTGTCGATCTCGTCGTCCGCCGCCATCACCTCGAGCGGTGCCGGATCGACCTCCTGCGGCCTGGCCTGCCGGCTCCTGTGCCCGTCGATGACGATCCGGCGTGCGACCGTGACCAGCCACGGGCGCACGGATCCCGTCGCGCCGCCCAGCCGGCCGGCGTTCTTCCAGGCGCGGATGAGCGTCTCCTGCACGACGTCCTCGGCGCGCTGCCGGTCGCCCGCGACCAGGCGCAGCACGTAGGCGAGCAGCGGACCCGCATGCTCCCGGTAGAGGGCGCGCACGAGTTCCTCGTCCGGTGCGGTCAGCGCGCGCCGGCCGCGCCCGGTGCGCGGAGGGTCGCCGCGGCGCCTGTCCCGCCTCGGAGGGTCGTCGGCCACGGCGGCATCCTCGCGCACGCGTACCTCCCGGTCGAGTCCTCCTCGGCTGCCCACACCGTTCAGTACGGACGCGGGCGGCGCCGTGCTCACCGACGAGCGGAAAACGCGGGTGATCCGTCACACAGCGGGCGGCCGTGCCGGCAGTTCGTCGCAGAGCAGCTGGACGAGCGGCCCGAGCCTGGCCCGCTCGGGTTCGCGCGTCGCCACCCCGCGCTCGCGCAGCGGCGCCGCCGTGACGGAGCCGACGCACGCGGCGAGCACGTCCCGGCCCAGCGCGCCGAGCAGCCCTTCGAGCGCGCCGCGCTCCGCCGCCCTGGCGAGCAGGGACGTGGCGGCGGGCGCGCTGGTGAACGTGACGGCGGCCAGTTCGCGGGCGACGGCACGCTCGATGAGGTCGTCGAGCGGTACGGGGTCGAGCGGCGGCAGCCACCGGTAGACGGGGACGGCGACGACGTCGGCGCCCGCCTCGGCCAGCGCCTCGCGGAACCCCGCCATGGACTCGCCGTGCAGTTGCAGTGCGACGCGGCGGCCGTCGACGCCCTCGGCGACGAGGCGGTCGACCACCTCGGCCAGCGACTCGGAGGCGGGCGCCCACTCCTCCCTGAGCCCGGCGGCGCGGACCGCGCCCGTCACCTTCGGCCCGCGCGCGTAGAGCCGGGCGCCGCGCAGCCGCTCCAGCAGCGCACCGCCCTCACCCCAGCCCTCCGCGGCCTCGAGCCAGCCGCGGAAGCCCACCGCGGTGGTGGCGACGACGGTGTCGGGCGGGGCATCGAGCAGCGCGCGGGTGGCGGCGCGAAGCTCGGTGTCGTCGGCGAGCGGCACGGTCCGCATGGCGGGCGCGAGCACGACGCGGGCGCCGCGGCGCCGCAGCAGCGCCGCCTGCTCGTCGGCGCGCCGCGCCGCGGTGACGCCGACGGTGAACCCCGCCAGGGGCGCGTCACGCTCCGCCATGCCGTACCTCTTCCCGTCGCGTCGTGCACGTACTACCAGCCCGTTCAGCCCGTTCGGGCCGTTCCGCGTCCCATTCTGCGCGTGCGTCCGTCCGGCCACAGACGCGGCCGGCGTTTCGCCGCCAGGTCCTCGAACCACCCGAGCAGCACGATCGCCGCCGCGAGCAGTGGCCACACCAGCACCAGCGAGAGCACCGAGTAGGACGCGTCGAGTTCGCTGCCGAACCGGTCGATCCCCGGGATGTTCCACGCCTGGTCGATGATCGGGAAGGTGACCATGATCAGGAGGTTGTGCCACAGGTAGATCGTCACGGCCCGGTTGTTGGCCAGGGTGATCAACGGGTCGAACCTGGCCAGCCGGTCGGGAAGGCGCTTCCACGACGGCGAGACCTGGAGCAGGATCGTCACGAACCCGAGCGACCACAGCGCCTGGCCGAGCGGTATCTCGTCGAGGTTCCACCCCTCCGACGTCAGGTGCCCCGACGCCCACCACAGGCCGGCCGCCATCATGAACGACGCGCACGAGACGGTGAGGTAGCGCGGGATCCCGCGGAACAGGCCGTCGTGGTGGGCGAACCCGAGCACCCAGCACGCGCCGTACGTGGCGAAGTCCGTCACGGCCTCGCCGGTCTCGCCCGGGATCGTCACGATCCCCGTCGAGCACACCGCGCACAGCACGAGCGGCAGGGCGAGCGCCGCCCACGGCGCCCTGCGGAACAGCCTGAGCAGCAGCGGTGACGCCAGCACGAACCACAGGTAGGCGCGGATGTACCAGAGCGGACCCGCCGCCTGGTCGGCCCAGCTGGAGTCCAGCCAGCCCCACGGGTGCGCGGCCGGGTCCGGGTACGGCGGAGCGCCGACGGGGACGATCCAGTTGAGCACGGAGACGATGCCGGTGATCCCGCCGCCGTGCCGCGACGGGTGCCAGCCCGCGTACAGCAGGGTCCCCACGACGAACAGCCCGAAGACCCACATCGGCGGCAGCAGGCGCCGCACCCGGCCCTTGATGACGCGGGTCGCGCCGCGCTGCGACAGCGACCTGGCCATCAGCGACCCGGCGAGGGCGAACATGACGCCCATGGAGGGGAAGACGATCGTCAGCCACGTCCAGCTGAAGATGTGGAAGACGACGACGCGCACCAGCGCGATGGCGCGCAGCGTGTCGAGGTAGCGGTCCCTGCCACCGCCGGCGGAAGCCGTGCCCGGGGCGGTCTCCGCGGGTGGCTGTAGCGCGGGCTGTGTCGCGACGGGCCCACCGCTCCCCGCGCGGTGGCGCGCCGGCCCCGGCAGCCGCGGTGTGCCCGCGTACGGGGTGCTCATGCGACCGGTCTCCTGTCTTCGGCGCGGTCACGCCGCGCGGTCACGGCGGGCGCGGACGCCACGACGCCCGAGCGGCGCAGCTTCTGCCAGCGCAGCCGGCCGCCGGTCAGCGCGGTGACCCAGGACTGCACGAGCACCACGTACATCAGCACCCGGTAGAGGAGCTGCTGCAGCGGCAGCGCGATGAGGTGCCGCATCGGCTCCCGGTCGAGCCGGAACGCGTAGACGGCGCAGACCAGCTGGATGGCGAGCAGCGAGAGCCAGCTCGCGACGGTCTTCCCGGTGGGCCCGAAGACCAGCCCGTAGAGGAGGAACAGGTCGATCAGCGGCGCGAGGAGCGGCGCGACCACCATGAACGCGGCGACGAACGGGAGCCCGACGCGGCCGAACCGCCCGGAGGGGCCGCGTTCGACGACCGCCCTGCGGTGCTTCCACATCGCCTGCATCGTGCCGTAGCACCAGCGGTAGCGCTGCGACCACAACTGCCGCACGCTGTCCGGCGCCTCGGTCCAGGCACGGGCCTCCGGCGCGTACACCACCTGCCAGCCCTTGCGGTGGACGGCCATGGTGATGTCGGTGTCCTCGGCGAGCGTGTCGTCGCTCATCCCGCCGACCTGCCGCAGCGTCTCCATGCGGAACGCACCGCAGGCGCCCGGGATGGTGGGCATGCAGCGCAGCAGGTCGTACATGCGGCGGTCGAGGCCGAATCCCATCACGTACTCGATGTGCTGCCACGCCCCGATGAGCGAGTCCCGGTTGCCCACCTTGGCGTTGCCGGAGACGGCGCCGACGGCGGGATCGGCGAACGGCCGCACCAGCTCACCCACCGTGGACGGTTCGAAGACGGTGTCGCCGTCCATCATCACGACGATGCCGTACCCGGCGTGCCGGATGCCGTTGTTCAGCGCGGCGGGCTTGCCCGCGTTGTGCTGCCTGATGACGCGGACGTTCGGCAGCCGCAGCCCCTCGACGATGTCGGCGGTGCCGTCGGTGGAACCGTCGTCGATGACGATGACCTCGATGGGGTGCTCGCTGCCCCCGAGGGAACGCACGGTGTTCGCGATGCACTTGCTCTCGTTGTACGCGGGCACGAGCACCGTCGCCGGCTCCGCGAGGGGCGGTGGCGCGCCGCCGCCGCGCTCGCGCCTGCGGGTGCGGCGCGCGTGGACGAAGGCGAGGACGAGCATCAGCGCGAACCGGCCGACGACGAGCACGCCGACGAACGCGATGCAGCCGATCAGGCCCTTCGTCACGTTGTCCGAGACGGTGACGGCCGCGACGAACGCCTTGCCCTTCAGCTTCTCCGTGCCGCGCACGGGTGTCTGGGCGCTGGGCGCGCCGAGGGCCTGCGTGACCGTCTTGAACCGGTAGCCCCTGGACCGCATCAGGTCGATGTAGCGGGGCAGTGCCTTGAGCGTCTCGCTGCGGTCGCCGCCGAAGTCGTGCATCAGCACGACGGCTCCCTTGCCGTGCCTGGGCGTGGCGTTGTCGATGATCTTTTCGACACCGGGCAGCTGCCAGTCCTCGCTGTCGACGGTGTCGAACACGCCGATGTAGCCGAGGCTGCCGACGTACCGCATGACCGGCCAGGACTTGTTGTCGAGTGCGTCGGCGAACGACGAGTACGGCGGCCGGAAGAGTGCGGTTCTGATGCCCGCGGCGCCCTCGATCGCCAACTGCGTCTGGGACAGCTCGCGCTTGATGGTGGGGGCCTTGAGGTAGGAGAGGTCGGGATGGTCGAAGGTGTGGACGCCCACCTCGTTGCCCTCGGCCACCGTCCGCTTGACGATGCCGGGATTGCGGGAGGTGTTGGTGCCGGTGATGAAGAACGTGGCGTTGACGCCGTGCTTCCTCAGGATGTCGAGGATTTTCGGCGTCCACTTCGGGTCGGGACCGTCGTCGAAGGTGAGGACGATCGTCCTGTCCGGTATCCGCAGCGACTTGGCCGGTCTCGATGTGTCGCGCGCGTCGATGACGGGGCCGCCGTCGAGGATGCGCTCCGGGACGTGGCTGGTCGCGGCGGGCGGCCTGACGCGGTGGTCGGGGACGAACGAGCTGTACACGTAGCCGCGCACGAGCAGCATGCCGGCCATGACGAGGAGCAGGAGGGCGGGCAGGGCGTAGCGCATGGGCATGCGGGGTCTGCCGCGTTTCGTGCCGCGGCCGTGGGAGGCGGCCATGTCATACCGCGCTCTCTGACGGGGCCGCGCTCGGCGCGCTGCCTGCCGCGCCGCCCGCTGTGCCCGCCGCGCTGCCCGCCGCCCGGTTCGATGTCCCCGGCGGGTTCTGGGCGCCGGTCGTTCCCGTGTCCCCCGTGGTGCCGGAGCCTGTGGTGGTGCCGGTGGTGCCGGTGGTTCCGGTGCCGCCCGTGGTGGTGTCGCCGCCCGAGCCCGTGGTGGCGCCCGTGCCTCCCGATGTGCCGCCCGTGGTACCGGTCGCGCCGGTGGCGCCCCCGGCGCCGCCCGCGCCGCTCGTCGTTCCCGTGGCTCCAGAGCCTGACTGTCCGCCGGTGCTGGCGGACCCCGCGGTCCCGCTCGTCCCGCTCGTCCCGCCCGTTCCGCCCGTTCCGCCGGCACGGGTGCCGCCGGCCGTCGAGCCGCCGGTGCCTGCGGCGGCGCCGCCACCGGCCTTGCCGGTGCTTCCCGCGGCGCCGCCGGCCGTCGCGGCGGACACGCCGCCGCCGGTGCCGGTCGCGGCCGCGTCGGACGCGCCGGACGCCGGCTTGCCCGCGTGCCCGGTGGCGCCGCCGCCCGTAGCGGCCGGGACGGCCACGACGTGGCCGTTCGCGTCGGTCACCGAGGGGACGGGTCCTGGAGCGCCGGACCCGGGCGAGGCGTGCGCGCTCGCCGAGGGGTCCGTGGTGACCGTGTGCGCCGGTTTTCCCCGGTCGGCCAGGCCCGGGACGCCGGGTATGTTCAGCAGCGGCGCGGTGGATCCGCCGCCGGCGAGCGCCGCGATCAACGTGACCGCGTACGCGGCGCACAGGGCCGCGACGCCCCAGCCGACACGCCTGAGTTTCCTGCTCCTGCGGCCGCTGGCGTCGACGAAGACGGGGCCTCCACCGCCCCGTTGCCGTTCCTTTTCCGCGTCTTCTGCGCCGGCCTTTTCCAACGGTGTCGTCACGTCGGTGAGTTCATTTTTCCTGCGGCCGAGTCCGTCGATTTCGACGGTGACATCGTCCGGTTCGTGCATACGCCCGGAAAGGGCGTCTTCTCGCCAGTTCTCCACTGTTGGGCACATCCCCCACTGATGTTTCCGGGGTGCGCGCACGGCTCGCCGGAATGCCGTCGACCGGGCCCCCACCCAGCCGAGCGCCCCCTGTTCCCTGCATCCGGGCCATGAATGTAGCGCACAGTACGGTCATACGTACTTCCGCTTGCGAGATTTACCGGCGTCCGGTAGGCGCCTTTCCAGCGATCTTGACCCCGCACGGAGTGGTTCAGACCATTCCGCTTTCCCGACCTCACCCACTCTGATCAGGTGTTTTGCCTTGCCAGGGTGGCGACTGAGAGCCATACGGTATAGACACAGAGTAGAGGGAAGGTGTCCGACATCGCTGGAAAATTCGTGGATGAGTGTCACTGATCGGACGGTCGTGGCGGCGGTCGGCCGGCCGCGCGCCCCCTGCGCGCACCCCGGCACGCCCCCGATCCGCGTCCGGACATGGCGAAGGCCCCGCTGCCTGTTCGGCGGCGGGGCCTTGGCCCACATGGGAATCGTGGAGATGGCGGGAATCGAACCCGCGTCCAACGGTGCGGAATCAGGGCTTCTCCGAGCGCAGTCCACTACGATTTTCTCAGCCCCGGAGATCACGTGGACAAGTCTCCGACGGGCTCAGTCACTGTTTGGTTTCCCTACCCACCCCGTGACCGGGCGAGCAGGTTTAGTCCCCTAGCTGATGCCAGGATCCGGGTCGGGAACACCCCCGGGCTGACACTCCGCGGAGTCTTCGCTAGCTGCTAATTAGGCAGCAAGGGCGAAGGCGGAGGAATCGCGCTTGGAATTGGCGATTATTGTTTGCGACATATGGTTTACGAGATCATTGCCGCTTCCTCGGCTCGCTTCCCCTGCTTCGACAGCCGCTGTCGAAACCGATCATCCCCATGTTGATTTTTCAATCAGCCCCACACGTCCTGGCTGGGGCTGTGTCGCCCATCGTACGGGATCAACGCCGTCGCGTGCCAGCGCATTCCCCGGAACGGGCGAGTCAGCCCCGCTGGCGACGGCGCACGGCCGAGACGGCGCGGTCCGTCTCCCTGCGGTCCTGCTTCTCCCGCAGCGCCTGCCGCTTGTCGTACTCCCGCTTGCCCTTGGCCAGTGCGATCTCGACCTTCGCCCTGCCGTCCTTGAAGTACAGGGCCAGCGGAATGATCGTGTGCCCGGTCTCCTGTGCCTTGGACTCCAGCTTGTCGATCTCCATCCGGTGCATCAGCAGCTTGCGCTTGCGCCGCGCGGAGTGGTTCGTCCACGTGCCCTGGCTGTACTCCGGCACGTGCACGTTGTGCAGCCACGCCTCGTGCCCGTCGATCTGCACGAATCCGTCGACCAGGGACGCCCGCCCCAGGCGCAGCGACTTCACCTCGGTCCCCGTCAGCACGAGCCCCGACTCGTACGTGTCGAGGATCAGGTAGTCGTGCCGCGCCTTCTTGTTCTGCGCGATCAGCTTGCGCCCTTTTTCCTTAGCCATAGTCCCGCCATTTTCTCACTACGGTGCAACCCGTTTTGCCGTCCTGCTCAGGAGCCGCCCGGCCCGCCCGCTCAGGCCCCTGCGCCCAGACCGGTCAGCACGGTCTCGGCACGTGCCTGAGCGCCGTCCGCCACCACCAGGTCCGGCGTGATGCCCCGGCCGTCCACCGCGCGCCCCGCGGGCGTCCTGTAATGCCCCACGGTCAGCTCGGCGACCGATCCGTCCGGGAGCGTCGTCGGCATCTGGATGGACCCCTTGCCGAACGTCCTCGACCCGACGACGACCGCCCTGCCCCTGTCCTGCAGCGCGCCCGTCAGCAACTCGGCGGCGCTCATGGTGCCGCCGTCCACCAGCACCACCACGGGCCGCTCGGTGTCGCCGCCGTGCTCCGCGTACAACGCGTGCTGCCGCCCGTTCATGCCGTACGTGGCGACGAGGCCGCCGTCGAGGAACGCGGACGCGGCCTTGACGGCCTCCGACACCAGACCGCCGCCGTTGCCCCGCAGGTCGAGGACGATCCCGGCGCCGCGCGGCGCGTCACGCACCGCCCGCCGCACGTCGTCCCCCGTGCCCCGGGTGAACGACTCGACCGCGATGCGGCGCGCGCCGTCCGGGAGGGCGGACACGGACACCGACGGCGCGTCGAGCCTGGCCCTGCGCACGGAACGCGAGGCGCGGTGGCCGTCCCGCTCGGTGCCGAGCGCGACCGCGCTGCCGGGGGCCGCGGCGCGGGAGCCCGCGGAGTCACCCCGCAGCATCCCCATGACCTCGGTGACGGGGAGGCCGGTCACGCTGCGCCCGTTGACGGACTTGAGCACGTCGCCCGGGCGTACGCCGGCCTGCTGCGCGGGGCCGCCACGCTGTACGCGGGTGATCTCCAGCAGCCCGTCGGCCGTACGCCGCGCGCCGACGCCCACGCCCGTGTACCGGCCGTCCAGCGCCTGCTCGAACTCCTCGTACTCGTCCTTGTCGTAGACGGTGCTCCAGCGGTCACCGCTGCGGCTGACGACCTGCTGGGCGGCGTCCGTGCCCGAGTCGCCGCGCGCGATCGCGCGCGCGGCCGCCTTCGCGACCGTGCCGCCGTCGAGCGTCACCGCGGCGGGTCGAGGGCGCGCCTCGCGGGAAGCTCCGGACCCGGGAAGGGAGTCGGTGGCGGCGGCCGTCCCGAGCACCCCCACGAAGACCAACGTCAGAGCCGCCCCGCGGCCGAATCCGCGGGGCCATGGACGCTGCGGCACGGAACCCGACATGGCGCCTGAGTCTAGGACAACCCCCGCGTCACGACGGGGCCTTGGCCCAGGAAACACACAGGGTGCTTGTCACACCCTCAGATACTTGCGCAACGCGGCGAACGCGGCCACCGCGGGCATCAGCAGGCCGATCGCGAGGACGAGGGGCAACTTCGTGAGGACCGCGTCCCACCCGATGAACTTGACCAGTTGCATCTTCTGCTGCAGGTCGAGGCCGCCGTCGATGAGGAAGTAGCGGCCGAGCATCAGCATGCCGCAGGCCACCACGCCGCCGATCAGCCCGGCGAACGCGGCCTCCATGATGAACGGCAGTTGGATGTAGAAGCTCGACGCGCCGACGAGGCGCATGATGCCCGTCTCACGCCTGCGGCTGAACGCCGACACTCTGACGGTGTTGACGATCAGCATCAGCGCGATGATCAGCATCAGCGCCATCACGCAGAGCGCGGCGACGTTCATGCCGTTCATCAGCGAGAACAGGTTCTCCAGGATGGAGCGTTGGTCCTGCACGGACTGCACGCCGTCCCGCCCTGAGAAGGCCGTCGCGATGACCTTGTACTTCTGCGGGTCCTTCAACTTGACCCGGAACGACTCCTCCATCTGGTCCGGCGTGATAGAGGACGCGTAGGCGGTTTTGCCGTACTGCTGCTGGTAGTGCTTGTACGCCTCGTCCTCGGACTCGTGGTAGACGTGCTGCACGATGCCCATCTTGTCCAGGTCGGCCTTGATCGAGGCCTTCTCCTGATCGGTGACGGCACCCTTCGTGCACGCGGGGTCGCTCTGCGCGTCCCCCTTGTTGCACAGGAAGATGGAGACGTTGACCTTGTTGTACCAGTAGTCCTTCATCGTGCTGACCTGCTCGCGCATGAGCAGCGCGCCGCCGAAGAGCGCGAGCGACAGGGCGACGGAGACGACGACGGCGAAGGTCATCGTGAGGTTGCGACGGAGACCGACGCCGATCTCCGACAGGACGAACTGGGCGCGCATGGCGTCCTTTCAGCTGTGTGCCTCGTTGCTTCGCGCGGTCCACCGGGGCCCGCGCCACGTCAGTGCGCGGTGCGTCAGTGCTGGTAGCCGTAGACGCCGCGGACCTGGTCGCGGACCAGCCGGCCCTTCTCGAGCTCGATGACGCGCTTGCGCATCTGGTCGACGATGTTCTGGTCGTGGGTGGCCATCACCACGGTCGTGCCCGTGCGGTTGATCCGGTCGAGCAGCTTCATGATGCCGACGGACGTCTGCGGGTCGAGGTTTCCGGTCGGCTCGTCCGCGATCAGCAGCATCGGCCGGTTGACGAACGCGCGCGCGATGGCGACGCGCTGCTGCTCACCACCCGACAACTCGCCCGGCATGCGGTCCTCCTTGCCGCCGAGCCCGACGAGATCGAGCACCTGGGGCACGGACTTGCGCGTCTCGCCGCGCGGGCGCCCGATGACCTCCTGGGCGAACGCCACGTTCTGCGCGACGGTCTTGTTCGGGAGCAGCCGGAAGTCCTGGAAGACGGTGCCGAGCTGGCGGCGCATCTGCGGCACCTTCCAGTTGGACAGGCGCGCGAGGTCCTTGCCGAGGACGTGCACCATGCCGTGGCTCGCCCGCTCCTCCCGCAGCACGAGGCGCAGGAAGGTCGACTTGCCCGAGCCGGAGGAACCGACGAGGAAGACGAACTCGCCCTTCTCGATCTCCAGCGAGACGTCCCGCAGCGCGGGACGGTTCTGTTTGGGATAGGACTTGGAGACGTTGTCGAATCGGATCACGATGCACCACGGGTCGGCCGGGAGTAGGTGTGCGTGACCTTACGCGAACCGGGTATGTGCGCGCAGTCCGCGTCCTGCGTTGGCCGAATTGTCACGGATACGCCCGGCTTCCGCTCGTTCACGGACCGTACGCGGCCGTGCCAGGCACCCGGTCGGGCGCGCCGAAACGGCCGGAACCTGGCACGATGGTAGGGGGAACGGATGCGTTTCCCTGGGCGTTGGGCGGAGAAGTAACCGGTGAGTGGTGGGCGGCTCCGCCGCGCGGTGGAGGAGGAGAGCGCATGACCTACGACAGACTGGTGTGCGCCAACTGTGCGGGTCCTGTCAGCGAGGGCAGGTGCCCGGTGTGCAGGGCCAACCGTGAGCGGCTCCAGCAGAGCGGCCCCTTCGGCGGGCTGAGCCTGGCGGCGATCCTCACCGTGGTGGTCCTGCTGATGGCGGCGGTGGCGCTCGTGGCGGCCTACCAGCCGGCCTGAGCGACCCGTAGAGACGGGAGAAGGGCCCGGGCGGCTTGTTGCCGCCCGGGCCCTTCCGTGTCACCGGTCCCGATGGTCTGCCGTGGGTCCGGCGGCCGTGTTCCGGCTCGCGAGACGCGGCAGGAAGCGGAAGCCGACGCCACCCGCGATCATGGTCGCGGCGCCGAGGATCAGGAACGTGGTGTCCCCTGACCCGGTCTCCGCGAGCTGCGACGTCCCGGCGCTCTGCTCGGCCGGCTTGTTGCCGACGCTGTCCGGGCTGGTGTTGTCGGCGCACTTGACGCTGTCGAGGTCGACGGTGCAGGTGTTGACGCTCCCGCCGGTGGCGGCGGAGCCGCCGGTGGCGCTGGAGCCGCCGGTGGCCGACGAGGACCCGGTCGAGCCGGTGGACCCGGTGGAGCCACCGCCGGTGGCGGCGGAGCCGCCGTTGCCGTCCGTGGACGACCCGCCGTTCCCGCTGCCGTTGCTGGAACCGCCGCCGACCGCGCCGCCGTTCTGGTTCCCACCGGCGCCGTTGGTACCGGTCTCACCCGTTGTGCCGGGAGCACCGTTCGTACCGGTCTCACCCGTCGTGCCAGGAGCACCGTTCGTACCGGTCTCACCCGTCGTGCCAGGAGCACCGTTCGTACCGGTCTCACCCGTCGTCCCGGGAGCACCGTTCGTACCGGTCTCACCCGACTGCCCCTGGCTGACACCGTCGGGTCCACCCGTACCCTGCTCACCCTGCGGCAGGAATACGTTCGCCTTGACGGGGCCAACGTCCACGCCGACGCCGGCGGCCTGCGCAGCCCCCGCGGCGGTCAGCGACGCGCCGGCGACGATCACCGCGCCGGCGGCGATACGTGCCACGCGGACACGCGTCTTCTTGGTCATCTGCCTGGTACCCCCAAGTAATTCAGTCGTCATGGGCGCAGCGCCCAGGGCAGCGGCCGCGGGGAGTACGCGTCTTCGCCTGTCCCCCGGTCACACGCGCCCCAGAATTACGCATGCCACGCGTCAGCTTTCCGAGTTTCCATATACGCGTCAAGGCCGTTGCGTCTGCGATGGCCGCGAATGCGTTGGTTGTCCGGGACGTCCCGACGTAATCGTGACATGAAAAGGAACTGCCGCTTCCGAAACGGCAGTTCCCTTGTCGACAAAGCGTGAGTTCTAGTTCTCCTGCTGCTTGCGCCAGCGAATTCCTGATTCCAGGAAGCCGTCGATCTCGCCGTCGAGCACGGCCTGCGGGTTGCCCACCTCGTGGCTCGTGCGCAGGTCCTTGACCATCTGGTACGGGTGCAGGACGTACGAACGCATCTGGTTGCCCCAGGAGTTGCCGCCGTCGCCCTTGAGCGCGTCCATCTTGGCCTGCTCCTCCTGGCGGCGGCGTTCGAGGAGTTTCGCCTGGAGGACGTTCATCGCGCTCGCCTTGTTCTGGATCTGCGAGCGCTCGTTCTGGCAGGAGACGACGATTCCCGTCGGGATGTGCGTGATGCGCACGGCGGAGTCCGTGGTGTTGACGCCCTGGCCGCCGGGGCCCGACGCGCGGTAGACGTCCACGCGCAGTTCGGACTCGTCGATCTCGACGTGGTCGCTCTGCTCGACGACGGGCAGCACCTCGACGCCCGCGAACGACGTCTGGCGGCGGCCCTGGTTGTCGAACGGCGAGATGCGGACCAGGCGGTGCGTGCCCTGCTCCACCGAGAGCGTGCCGTACGCGTACGGGGCCTTGACGACGAACGTGGTCGACTTGATGCCGGCCTCTTCCGCGTACGAGGTCTCGTAGACCTCCGTGGCGTAGCCGTGCCGCTCCGCCCAGCGCAGGTACATGCGCTGGAGCTGCTCGGCGAAGTCCGCCGCGTCGACGCCGCCGGCCTCCGCGCGGATGTTGACGAGCGCCTCGCGCTCGTCGTACTCGCCGGACAGGAGCGTGCGGACCTCCATCTCGTCCAGCGCCTTGCGCACCGCGTCGAGCTCGGTCTCGGCCTCCGCGCGCGTATCCGCGTCGTCCTCGTCCGCCGCCAGTTCGAAGAGCACTTCGAGGTCGTCGATGCGGCCGCGCAGCGCCTCGGTCCTGCGGACCTCGGCCTGCAGGTGGGAGAGCCGGCTGGTGATCTTCTGCGCTGCCTCCGGGTCGTCCCACAGGGACGGCGCCGCGGCCTGCTCCTCGAGCACAGCGATGTCTGCCCTCTTCTTGCCGAGGTCCAGAACGGCCTCGATCGACTCCATGGTCGAGGAGAGGGACTTCAACTCTTCGGATACATCCACGACTGCCACGCGTCCAAGCGTAACCGCTGCCCGGCCCCCGGCTCTCCCGCCGTACTGCGGCGCAGGCTCAGGGCGCCGGCTGCGTGGACTGCTTCGCGTCCTGCGGGCTGGTGCCGTCGCCGACCGCGAACCAGCCGCCGAGGCCCAGCGCGACCGCGAGCACCCCGGCCCCCACACCGAGCGTGACGCGGCGCTTGCGCACGGCGGCCGCCTTGTGGCTACGGGCCGAGCCGGGGCGCGGGCTGCCGGGCGCGCGCGGGACGCGTGCCGTGCCGCGGGCGCCGCCCGCGAGTTCGTCGGGCGCGGGCACGCGCATGCTGGTGTGGGTGTCGCGGTTGGAGTCCGGCGCCGCGCCCGGGACCAGGGCCACCGCGCCGCGCCTTCGCGGCTCGTCGCCGCCGGGGGCGGCCGTCTCCCGGGCGGTGTCCTGCCGCTCGGGCTCCTCGTGCTCGGTGCCGGGCTCGTCGACGTCGAGCGGCGGGATGCCGGCGAGCAGCGGGAGTACCTCGTGCAGCCGCGCGGCGAGCTCCGAGGCGCGCAGCCTGGAGGCGGGCGCCTTGGCCAGGCACTGGACGAGGAGCTGCCACAGCTCCTCGGGGATGCCGGGCAGCGGTACGACGGTCTCCGTGACATGCCTGCGCAGCACGGCGCCCGGGTGGCCGCCGCCGAAGGGCGTGAAGCCGGCCAGCAGCTCGTAGAGGACGGTGGCCAGCGCGTAGATGTCGACGGCGGCGCGCGGCGGCAGGCCCTCCACGATCTCGGGTGCCAGGTAGTCGGGCGTGCCGATGATGCGGGTGGTCTTGGTGCGGCTCGGGGTGTCGATGAGCTTGGCGACGCCGAAGTCCGTGATGAGCGCGGGGTGCGCGCCGCCGGGACCGAGCGGCCCCTCCATGTCGAGCAGGATGTTCTCGGGCTTCACGTCGCGGTGGACGACGCCCTTCGCGTGCGCGGCGGCGAGCCCCTCCGCGACGTCGGCGGCGATCGCGACGGCGGCCTCGGGCGCGAGGCGGCGCTCGCGGTCGAGGCGGGTGCGCAGGTCGGTGCCGCGGACGAGCCGCATGACGAGCGCCAGGTCGTTGCCGTCGACGACGAGGTCGCGCACGGAGACCACGTGCGGGTGGTCGAGCCCGAGCAGCGCCGTGCGCTCCTGGACGAAGCGCCCGACCAGCTCCTGGTCCGCGGCGAGGTCGTCGCGCAGCAGTTTGACGGCGACGGGGCCTTCGGGCCCCTCGCCGAGCCACACCGTGCCGGCGCTGCCGCGGCCCAAGATCTGGGTCGCGGTGTACCGGCTGCCGATATTCCGTGCCAAGACTGCTCCCTCAGCGGCTGGCGTTGCCCCTCGGTCGCCCCTCAAAGTACGCGGCCTTCGGGGTGTTGCGTGCCCAAGACGGCGGCAATCTTCACTTCCGGGGAGGAAATCACCCCCGATATTGTGCCGGAAATCGACATAGCTACAGAGCCGCCGCCGCCCGGGGCGCCGGGGACGCGAGGACGCCGGTGCGTCCCCGGGGCTCCGTCAGGAGCCGGAGCCTCCGCCGATGTTGGAGATCCAGTGCGAGACCGACGAGATGCCGTTGCCGATCTCCGACCAGTAGCCCTCGCCCTGGTGGATCCAGCTCTGCAGGGGCGTCAGGTCCCAGACGAGCCAGCCGATGATCAGCAGTACCACGATCACGACCACGCAGCCCTTGAGGCAGCCGAGGCCGGGGATGTGCATCGGGTTGGCGCTGCGCCTCCTCGGCGCCCTGGGCTCCGGCTCGGGGCGGGGCGCGGGCTGCCGGGGCGGCGCGTACTGCTGCGGCTGCGGTGCGTACTGCTGCCGCGGCGGTGACTGCGGCCGGTACTGCTGCGGCTGCTGCCCGTACTGCTGCGGGTAGGGCGCCGGAGCCTGGCGCTGGGGCGGGTAGCCGCCCTGCGGGGGCTGCTGCCTGTGCGGGCGGTGGCGCAGCGGGTCGAGGCTCGGGTCGACGGGCTGGACCTGCGTCTGCTCGTTGCGGTCGCGCGCGGCCCGCAGCTGGTTCTGCCAGGGGTGCGGGCCCTGGCGGCTCTCCTGGCCGCCTGTGGTGGGCATCACGTTGGTGGCGGCGGCCGGATCGTGGGAGCCGGGCAGGCCGGCGCCGGGCAGGACGCTGGTGGGGGCGTCGGCGCCCGTGCCGGGCAGCACCTGGGTCGGATCGGCGGCCGAGCCGCCCGCCGGCAGGACCTGGGTGGGATCGGCGGCGCCCGGCGTGCCGGGGACGGCCGTGGGCGCCGGGTCGGGCACGAGCAGCGACGCGACGCCGAGGGCGGCGTCCACCTGCCCGGGCGTGGCGTGCACGCCGATGCCGGGTGCGACCGTGCGCAGCGCGGTGGCCAGGTTGACGGCGCTCGGCCGCTGGTCCGGGTCCTTGCGCAGGCAGCGCTCGACGACGGTCCACAGCGGCTCGGGCACGGTGGTGGGCCTGCGGGGCTCCTCGCTCAGGTGCTTCTGGAGCACTTCGAGCGAGGTCGCGCCGGAGAACGGCGGGCGCCCGGTGAGCAGCTCGTACAGCAGGATGCCGGCGCCGTACACGTCGACGGCGGACGTCTGCGGCCTGCCCTCGGCGGACTCGGGCGCGACGTACGCGGGCGTGCCGACGAACTCGGCGGTGCGGGTGAGCCCCGGCGAGTCCGCGAGGCGCGCGATGCCGAAGTCGGTGAGCATCGGGTGCAGCTGCTCGCCGTCGTCCTTCAGCAGGACGTTGGCGGGCTTGAGGTCGCGGTGGACGACGCCCTGCGCGTGGCTCGCGGCGAGCGCGTCGGCGATCTGCGCGGTGAGCAGGGCGGCCGCGACCGGCGTGAACGGGCCGTTCTCGCGCAGGTAGCGGTGCAGGTCGGGGCCGTCGACGAGGTCCATCACCAGCGCGAGCAGGTCGCCCTCGACGACCAGGTCGCGCGTGCGCACGATGTTGGGGTGCGTGAGCATCAGCAGGACGGAACGTTCGCGCAGGAAGCGCATCACGACGTCCGCGTCGCTCGCGAGCTCTTCTCTCAGTACCTTGATGGCGACGGTCTCGCCCGGCTGTCCCGGCACGGCCGCCTCGGCTCCGGCGGTCTCCCGCTGCGAAGCGCGCCAGACGGTGCCCGTGGCACCGCGCCCGAGCGGTTCCTCGAGCAGGTACTTGCTGCCTACCGGCCGCACGTCATGTGCTCCCTGCTGATAGAGATCACTGCATCGTCCCGCGTTCCGGGGACTCCGGCCCACTTTAATGCCGCCGGACGGGTCACCGAGCGTCATCGCACGTGACCCTCGCGCGTGACGGCCGCGGGCCGCGTCCCGGGGAGGACGCGAGCAGCGCACGGATGGTTGCCGCCGCACGGTCCCGAGCGCGCGGGACACGATCGCAAGCAGGCATTTATGCACGCACAGCCGACCAATCAAGATCACTTGAGACCGGGGCGCGGGCGTGTTGTCAGTGGCAGGTGCGAGGATGCCCTCACGTACCGGTCGGGCGCCGTACCCGCCGGACACCCTGTGCAGAAGGGACCGCTGACGGCTATGCAGATCCGGCTGACCGTCCTCGCCGCGGGGCGCGCGTGCGACGTCCTCGTCACCGCGCCGGCGGGCACGGCGCTCGCGGCGGTGGCGTCCGGCCTCGTCACCTCGGTCCTCGGCCCCGACGCCCCCGGCGCGGCGGCGCTGTACGCGGACGGTGTCCGGCTGGACGCGCAGCGTGCGGCCCTCGGCGACCCGCCGCTGGTCGACGGCGCGGTGCTGTCGCTCGGCGCGCCCGCCGCCGACGAGGGGCTCACGCGTGGGGCGCCGGCGCAGCTCAGGGTGGTGGCCGGCCCGGACGCGGGCGGGGTGCACCTGCTGCACGGCGGCCGCGTGGTGATCGGCCGCTCCGCCGAGGCGGACGTGCCCCTGGACGACCCGGACGTGTCGCGGCTGCACTGCGCTGTGACGCTCGCGGCGGACGGCGCCGTGGCGGTGGCCGACCTCGGCTCGACGAACGGCACGACGCTCGACGGGGCGCCGGTCGGCTCGTCGCGGGTCCCGCTGCCGCCGGGCGCGGCGCTGCGCCTTGGCGAGTCGACGGTGACGCTCGCCGTGGGCGAGCGGGAGGCGGCGCTGGCGACGGTCCCCGACGGCGAGGGCCACCTGCGGGTGACGCCGGGGGACGCGCGCGCGGCGGACGCCGGGGTCCATGCCGGGGCCGATCCGCGGGAGCTCGGCGGCGAGCGGCTCGGGGCCGCGCCCCGCCGCGTTCCGGCCGCCGCGCCCGGCTCCGGCCTCCCGCACGCGCCGGGCGGCACGGGGCAGGACGGCGGGCACGCGTTCGGCGGACCGCAGGCACAGGCCGGCCACGGCCACCCGGAGGGCGGCTCCTCCGGCCCGTCCCATCCCTCCGGCCCCGCCATCGCGAGCGAGGTGCCGCATGTGCCGGGCCAGCGCGACGGCACGCAGGACGACGCGGCGTCCGGCAGGCGCCGCGGCCTGGGCGCCTGGGCACGCAGGTTCGGCGGGGGCGCGGGGCGCGGCGAGACGCATGTCGGCGTGCCGCTCCAGCGCGGCGGCGAGCGGCCCGCAGGGCGGACTCCCCTCGACTCCACGTGGCCGGACGCGGCCGAGCTGCTGCTCACCGCTCTCGCCCCGGGGCCCCGCCTGTGGGAGCGCGGCCCCTCCCATCCCCAGGCGCTGGTGGTCAGGCTGGGCACGGCGGACAGGCCAGACCGCCACGCGCCGGTGACGGTGGGACTGCTGGAGGCCGGCTCGCTTGGTCTCGCCGGGCCGCGCGCGCGTCTCGTCGGCCTCGCACGCTCCGTGGTGGCGCAGCTCGCCGCCCTGCACCCGCCGTCGGAGCTGGAGATCGCGCTGATCACGACGGATCGCGCGCTGGGCGTCGAGCAGCGGCGCGCGGACTGGGGCTGGCTCGGCTGGCTGCCGCACGCCAGGCCGGGCCACGGGCAGGACTGCAGGCTGCTTCTCGCGTACGACAGGGAGCAGGCGGCGGCCAGGGCCGCCGAGCTCAGCCGGCGGCTTGACGAGGGGCCGCTCGGCCCCGGCTGGGCGTCCGCCGAGCCCGGCGCGGTCGAGGCCGCCGCCCGGCGCCACACCGGCCAAAGGACGCTGCTCGTCGTGGACGGCGACCCCGGCTCCGCGGCGCTGCGCGAGACGACGGCGCGTCTCGCGCAGGCCGGTCCCGCGGCGGGCATCCATGTGCTGTGCCTGGCCGAGACGCCCGCCGCGTCCGCGGTCTCGTCCGTCACGGCCACCTATGACGCGGCCTGCGCGGCGTCGCTGCCGTTCCGCGAGTGCGGCGCCGTCGCGCTGCTCAGCGGGGACGTGGCGGGCGCGCTGCGGGTGCTGCGCACCGCGCCGGGGCAGCCCGTCGGCGACGGCAGGGGCACGGTCGCGGTCGTGGACGCGGTGTCGGCGGCGTGGGCCGAGCGGTTCGGGCGGGCGCTCGCGCCGCTGCGTACGACGGTCGCGGCGGCGGGCCCGCGCCCCGCCGCGGAGCTGCCGCGCACCGCCAGGCTGCTGGACGAGCTGGGCCTCGCGCGGGCCACGCCCGCGTCGCTGCTGGCCGGCTGGGCTCGGGCGGCCGACGCCGGCCAGGAGTGCGCCGTGGTGCTGGGCGCGGGGCCGCGCGGTCCCGTGGCGGCCGACCTTGTGCGCGAGGGCCCCCACCTGCTGGTCGAGGGCCCGCCCGGCAGCGGGCGCACGGAGCTGCTGCGGGCGCTCGCCGCCTCGCTCGCGGCGGGCGCGCGCCCGGACGATCTGGGTCTTCTGCTGGTCGACGGCGCGGGCGGCATGAGGGGAGAGGGCCTCGCCGCGCTCACGGAGCTGCCGCATGTGACGGAACACCTGGTGGCCTCTGATCCCGTCAGGATGCGTGCGTTCGCGCAGGCGCTCGGCGGGGAGCTCAAGCGCAGGGCCGAGCTGCTCGGCCCGCTCTCGTTCGCCCAGTGGCACGAGGCGCGGCAGGCCGGGGACGCGCGCGAGGAGCGCGGGGAGCAGCAGCCGGGCGACGCGCCCCTGTCGGCGACGCGCACGCTGCGGCTGCGCCCGGGCGGGCAGCGGCCGGGGCAGGACGTGCGGCGCGCGCCCAGCCCGTTGCCGCGGCTGGCCGTGCTCGTCGACGACCTGGACGCGCTGGCGGCTCCCGCGCTCGGCAGCCCCGGGCGCCCCGCCGCCGGATCCGTGATGCGGGCGCTCCAGGCGATCGCGCGCGACGGCGAGCGGCTGGGGGTGCACCTGCTGGCGGCGTCCGGCGCCCATGACCGCACCGCGTCCACGGAACTGGCGCGTACGGTGCGCCTGCGCGCCGTGCTCGACGCGCCGCCGACGGCGCCCGCGCCCGAGGATCCGACGCCGGGCCGCGGCCGCCTCGTCGGTCCCGACGGCGGCGCGACGCCCTTCCAGGCGGGCCGGGTGACGGGCCGCATCCCGCGCACGGCGACCCGGCGCCCGACGGTGGCGCCCCTGGAGTGGGAGCGGATGGGCGATCCGCCGACGCGCCGCCCGTTGCGCGAGCTGGGCAACGGGCCGACGGATCTGGCGCTGCTCGCCAGTGCCATGGACCGGGCGGCGCGTTCCATCGCGGCGGCCCCGGTCGCCCCGCTCTCGCCCGTGCACCCCTGACCGGCGGGACCGGGCGCCGGCATCCACTCAACCCTCAAGGCTTTACCGTGTGTTGGTTGCCGGTCCTGGAGCGTTACGAGCGCATCACGATCACCGCGTACGGCTCGGTGACGCTCTTGCCTGTCATGAACACCCGGCGTAGGACTGGTCCGCACGGAACGTGGCGGCGCCGGCACGTCGGGCGGTGGTGCCTGTTCCGAGCGTGGATCCACACGCGCACGGGAGAGACGGGGATGCAGCGATGCGCACAACTCGTACGGCAGGCAAGGATCTTGCGCACAGACCGCTGGGCGTCCGGGCGGCGGTGGCACTCGTCGCCGTCGGCGCGGCGGCACTCGCGGGATGCGGCGGCTCCGGCTCGGGCGGCAGCGCGTCTGACGGCGGGGCGTCGGGCGGCGGGGCGAGCGCGTCGTCCGGGCAGAGCGGCAGCGGGCTGCACCTGCCGAAACTGACCGGCCAGAAGATCGAGGTGGCCGCGGTGTGGACGGGCCCAGAGCAGGCCAACTTCACCAAGGTCCTCGACGCGTTCGAGAAGCGCACAGGCGCCACGGTGACGTTCGTGCCCGCCCAGGATCCCATCATCAACTTTCTCGGCACGAAGATCGCCGGCGGCAGCCCGCCCGACGTGGCCATGCTCCCCCAGGTCGGGGCCATCGACCAGGCGGTGGCGAAGAAGTGGGCGAAGCCCGTGGGTGCCGCGGCCAAGGCCGAGCTGGCGAAGAACTACAGCAAGGGCTGGCAGGACCTCGGCGCGGTGGACGGCACGCAGTACGGGGTCTACTTCAAGGCCGCCAACAAGTCCCTCGTCTGGTACAACAACAAGGCGTTCCAGAACGCCGGGGCCACCGTCCCGAAGACATGGCCGCAGTTCCTGAAGACGGTGGACACCCTCTCGGCCTCCGGTGTCACACCCTTGTCGGTCGGCGGCGCGGACGGCTGGACGCTCACCGACTGGTTCGAGAACGTGTACCTGTCGCAGGCGGGCCCCGAGAAGTACGACCAGCTGGGCAAGCACAAGATCAAGTGGACCGACCCGTCCGTCAAGAAGGCGCTCACGACGCTCGGGCAGCTCTTCGGCAGGCCCAACACCCTCGCCGGGGGGCCGGACGGCGCGCTCCAGACGGAGTTCCCCGCCTCCGTCACCCAGACCTTCACGGGCGGTGACACGCCCAAGGCGGCCATGGTCTCGGCGGCGGACTTCGCCGGGGTCAACGTCCAGCAGACGAAGGCCAAGATCGGCACGGACGCGAAGATCTTCCCGTTCCCCGCGGTCGGCGCGAAACCCCCCGTGGTCACGGGCGGCGACGCGGCCGTGGCGCTGAAGGACACCAAGGGGGCCCAGGCGCTGCTGACGTTCCTCGCCTCCCCCGACGCGGCGAAGATCTGGGCGGCGCAGGGCGGCTTCGTCTCCCCCGACAAGTCGCTCCCCATGTCGGCGTACCCGGACGACGTGGAGCGGTCGATCGCGAAGGCGCTGATCGCGTCGGGCGACGACTTCCGGTTCGACATGTCCGACTCGATGCCGCAGTCGTTCGGCGGAACGCCCGGCAAGGGCGAGTGGAAGGACCTCCAGGACTTCCTGAAGAATCCGAAGGACGTCGCGGGCACCCAGCGCAAGCTGGAGGCCGACGCGGCCAAGGCCTTCACGAGCTGACGCGGTGACGTCAGCGGTCACGGGGGGCGCCGGCACGCCGGCGTCCCCCGGCGGGAAGGCGCGCAAGAGCGTGACAGGCACCCGGAAGGCCGTGGCGGTGGGGTTCCTGCTGCCCGCGCTCGTGCTGCTCGGCGCGCTCGTGGTGTACCCGATCGGGTACTCGGTCTACCGGTCGTTCCTCGACAAGTCGGGCCACGGCTTCGCCGGGCTCGGCAACTACGTCACCCTCTTCACCGACGACTCGATCCGCAAGGCCGTCGAGAACAACGTGATCTGGGTCGTCGTGGCGCCCGTCGTCGCGACAGCGCTCGGCCTGATCTTCGCCGTCCTGACCGAACGGGTCCGCTGGGGCACGGCGTTCAAGCTCGTCGTCTTCATGCCGATGGCCATCTCCATGCTCGCGGCCGGGATCATCTTCCGTCTTGTGTACGAGCAGGACCCGGCGCGCGGCGTGGCGAACGCGGTGTGGGTGGGCGTGCACGACACGTTCGCCGAGTCCGCCGGATACCCGGGCGCGCACCCGCTGCCCTTGCATCCGCTCAAGGCGGGTGGCGGCGGTTCGTTCGTCACCAAGCAGCCGGTGCACGCGGGCACCCCGGTGCGGCTGCCGCTGGTCGGGGTGGCGCCGGGCAAGATGCCGTCGGACGCGAAGACGGCCAGGGCCGCCGCGCGGAAGCCGGGGGCGATCACCGGCACGACGTGGCTGGACTTCACGCTGGGCGGCGGAGGCAGGCCCAACGTCATCGACCCGAAGGAGCGCGGCCTCGCCGGCGTCAAGATCGAGGCGGTCAAGGGCGGCAAGGTCGTCGCGTCCACGAAGGCCGCGGGCGACGGCACGTTCACGCTGCCGAAGGCGGCGGACGGCGCGGTGCTCAAGCTGCCCGCGGCCAACTTCAGGAAGCCCTACGACGGCGTGGAGTGGCTCGGCCCGCACCTCGTGACGCCGGCCATCATCGGCAGCTACCTGTGGATGTGGGCGGGGTTCGCGATGGTGCTGATCGCGGCGGGGCTCGCGGGCATGCCGCGTGAGCTGCTCGAGGCGGCGCGGGTCGACGGCGCGAACGAGTGGCAGGTCTTCCGGCGGGTCACCGTGCCGCTGCTGGCGCCCGTGCTCGGCGTCGTGCTCGTGACGCTGATGATCAACGTGCTGAAGATCTTCGACCTCGTGTACATCATCGCGCCGGGCTCCTCGCAGGACGACGCCAACGTCCTGGCGCTCCAGCTCTACCGGTCGTCGTTCGGCACGGACGCCGACCTGGGCGTGGGCAGCGCGATCGCGGTACTCCTGCTCCTGCTGGTGATCCCGGTGATGCTGGTCAACATCCGCCGCATGCGAAGGGAGAACCGCCGATGACCACGGAGGAACCGGTGATCGGCGCCTCGCCCTCGGGCCGCTCCCCCCTCACCGCGAGGCCGGCGCGCCCCGCGCGTGCGAACCGCCGCGGGCGTGCGCGCCGTCCCGGCGGCGATGAGCGCTCGCTGCCCGCCCGGGTCGCGGCGCGCCTCGGCGGCGGCGCGGTGCGGGCCGTGCTCGTCCTGGTGGGCCTGTTCTGGCTGATGCCGACGATCGGCCTGCTGCTGTCGTCGCTGCGCGGCGCGGACGACATCGCGTCGAGCGGCTGGTGGCAGGTCTTCACGAAGCCGTCCCGGCTGACGTTCGAGAACTACGCCAACCTGCTCGACAACCACGTCATCACCAACTCGCTGCTGTCCACGGTCCTGATCACCGTGCCCGCGACGCTGCTCGTCGTCGTGATCGGCTCGTTCGCCGGGTACGCCTTCGCCTGGATGGAGTTCCCGGGCCGCGACTGGTGGTTCATCGGCGTGGTGGCGCTGCTCGTGGTGCCGGTGCAGGTGGCGCTGATCCCGGTGTCGAGGCTGTTCGGCGCGATCGGCATCTTCGAGACGACGCTCGGCGTGGTCCTCTTCCACGTCGCGTTCGGGCTGCCGTTCGCGATCTTCCTGCTGCGCAACTTCTTCGCGGAGATCCCGCGGGAACTGCTGGAGGCCGCGCGCCTGGACGGGGCCGGCGAGATACGGCTGTTCACGCGCGTGGTGATGCCGCTCGGCGGCCCGGCGATCGCGTCGCTCGGCATCTTCCAGTTCCTGTGGGTGTGGAACGACATGCTGGTGGCGCTGGTGTTCGCCGACTCGAAGAACCCGCCGATCACCGTCGCGCTCCAGCAGCAGGTGCGGCAGTTCGGCAACAACGTCGACGTGCTGGCGCCCGGTGCGTTCCTGTCGATGATCATTCCGCTGGCCGTGTTCTTCGCGTTCCAGCGGCAGTTCGTGTCCGGGGTGATGGCGGGGGCCGTCAAGTAGGCCCAAGGCGGCGGGTGTGCGGGCGCGCGGGCGCGCTGCCCGCGCGGTCGCCGTCAGCCGTGCCGCAGCGCCGCGACGGCCGAGGCCGCCAGCTGGTCCAGGTACCCCTTGGGCAGTGGCCCGCGCACGACGGCGAGACGCCAGTACAGGGGGCCGACGATCAGATCGAGCGCCGTGTCGGGGTCGGTGCCCTCGCGCAGTTCCCCCCGCGCCACGGCGTCCCTGACGATCACCGCCGCGATGCCCTGCTGGCCGTCGAGCAGCGTCGCCCTGATGGTGTCCGCGATCTCGGGGTTGCGCGCGGACTCCACGAGCAGGTCCGGGATGACCTGCGACGCCACGGGGTGGCGCAGCGCCGCCGACGCGACCTGCAGCAGGGCGCGCACGTCGCCGTGGAGGGAGCCGGTGGCGGGGGCCGGCAGCCCCTGCGCGGCGAACACGGAGACGAGGTCGAGGACGAGCGCGAGCTTGGACTTCCAGCGCCGGTAGACCGCGGTCTTGCCCACGCCCGCCCGGCGCGCGATGCCCTCTATGGACATCCTGGCGAAGCCGACCGCCGCGAGCTCCTCGAACACGGCGGCGCGGATGGCGTCGGTCACGTCCTCCCTGAGTACTGCGGCACCCGCGGGGACACGGCGTGCTGTACGCGGTCCGTTGGTCATCTCTTGAGCATACCGTCACGACGCTACGGTTGCGTTGCGACGTAATGGGACCGTACTCTCAGCGGTGCGACGATACGGAAGCGTTCCGTCGTCGGTGAAACCCCCCTTCACGTCGAAAGCGACTCCTGTGAGCCAGACGATCGCACCGACTCATGCCACTCCCCCAGCCCCGGGCAACGAGACGGATCTCGCCGCACTCGCCGCCCGGCACGGCCTCTCGGTGAGCGGCGCGCGGCCCACGCTGACCCAGTACGTGGGCCAGCTGTGGTCGCGGCGGCACTTCATCACGACGTTCGCCACCGCCAAGCTGACCGCCCAGTACAGCCAGGCGAAGCTCGGGCAGATCTGGCAGATCATGACGCCGCTGCTCAACGCGATCGTCTACTTCTTCATCTTCGGCGTGCTGCTCGGCACGAAGCGGAACATCCCCGACTACGTGCCGTTCCTCGTGACGGGCGTCTTCATCTGGACGTACACCGCCAACTCGGTCACCTCCGGCACCCGCGCCATCTCGTCCAACCAGGGCCTGGTGCGCGCACTGCACTTCCCGCGGGCCTCACTGCCGCTCTCGCTGGTGCTCCAGCAGCTCCAGCAGCTGTTCTTCTCGATCTGCGCGCTGGTCATCATCCTGGTCGCCTTCGGCCAGTACCCGCGCTTCCACTGGGTGCTCGCGATCCCGGCGCTGGCGTGCCAGTCGCTGTTCTGCGCGGGCGTCTCGCTGATCATGGCGCGGCTGGGCGCGAAGACGCCCGACATCGCCCAGCTGATGCCGTTCATCATCCGCGTGTGGATGTACACGTCGGGCGTGATGTGGAGCGTGGAGAAGCTCGCCAGCGGCCACCAGGGCATCCCCGACTGGGTGGTCATGGCGCTGCGCTGCCAGCCCGGTGCCGTCTACATCGACATGATGCGGTTCGCGCTGATCGACAGCTTCCACTCGAACCAGATCCCGCCGCACGCGTGGGCGCTCACGCTGGGCTGGGGCCTGCTGTTCTTCGTCGGCGGCTTCATCTACTTCTGGCGGGCCGAGGAGAGTTACGGACGTGGCTGACGAACACATCCCGACCGTCGTGGCCGACGGCGTACACGTGACGTACAAGGTGCACGGCGCCAAGGGCGGCAGGGGCAGCGCCACCTCGGCGCTCAGCCGCATCGTCTCGCGGCGGCCCGCGGTGGGCGTGCGCGAGGTGCACGCCGTGAAGGGCGTCAGCTTCGCCGCCTACCGCGGCGAGGCGATCGGCCTGATCGGGTCCAACGGCTCCGGCAAGTCGACGCTGCTGCGCACGATCGCCGGCCTCCAGGTGCCGTCGGCCGGCCGCATCCACACCGCGGGACAGCCGTCGCTCCTCGGCGTCAACGCGGCGCTGATGAACGACCTGACGGGCGAGCGCAACGTCGTGCTCGGCGGGCTCGCGATGGGCATGTCGCGCCGCGAGGTGAAGGACGTCTACGACGACATCGTCGACTTCTCCGGCATCAACGAGAAGGGCGACTTCATCTCGCTGCCGATGCGCACGTACTCCTCAGGCATGGGCGCGCGGCTGCGGTTCTCCATCGCGGCGGCGAAGAACCACGACGTGCTGCTGATCGACGAGGCCCTCTCCACCGGGGACGCGAAGTTCCAGGCACGCAGCAAAGAGCGCATCCAGGAGCTCCGCAAGGAGGCGGGCACGGTCTTCCTCGTCAGCCACAGCAACAGGGCCATCAGGGAGACCTGCGGCCGCGCACTGTGGCTGGAAGCGGGCACGCTGCGGATGGACGGGCCGGCGGACGAGGTGGTCGACGCCTACGAGCGCTTCACGGCGTCCAAGCCGAAGGCGAAGCCGGCGGCCGCGAAGTAGCCGGTGGCCGTCGGGGCCACCGGCCCCGCGCCCGCTGTACGACGCCCGAGCCCCCGGAGCACGCGCCCCGGGGGCATCGCCGTGAGCGACCCTCCGCACGGTCGGCTGCCGCCCCGGCAGCGCGGCGTGCCCCGGCAGCCCGAGGGCGAGCCCTCCCCGTGCGGGCAGGCGGTCACCCCGCCCGCACGGCACGGACACGGGCACGGCCGTCCAAGGCGCCCCCGGGCGCCTGCGCCTCGTCGACCCGTCCGGAAGCCCGCGAGCCTGCCCGCCGGATCCGCGAGCCTGCAACCTGCAAGGGGGGCCTGGCCGGCGCGAGGCCCGGGGTGGCACTGCCCAGCGATCCACGCCCAGCCGGACCCGCACGGGTCCTGTGGCGGCCCGGTGGGTGCCGCGCTGCGCGCGACCCGACGTACACGGACACGGCTGCCCGACACGCCCGGGGCACCCCGGGTAGCGGCCCACACCCGGCCGGGCACACGCGGCGGGCGCACACGCCCGGGGCGCACACGCGCGGGTGGGGCGTTGCGGTCTGCGGCCGCAACGCCCCACCCCGAACGCCTCAGCTGTGCGTGCGCAGCAGCGTCCGCATCGTGCGCATGGCCACGGACAGGTTCGCCAGGTCGAACGCGTCGGACCCCTGGATCTCCTCCAGCGTGTTGCGTGAACGCGCCAGGATCGCCGCGTTCTTCTCCTCCCACGCCTCGAAGCGCTCCTTCGGGCTCGCCCCGTCCTCGCCGAACGCCAGCACGTCCGCCGTGAGCGACGCGTGCGCCGAGTAGAGGTCCTCGCGGATCGAGGCGCGCGCCATGGACTTCCAGCGGTCCGTGCGCGGCAGTTCGAGGATGCGGTCCATCAGCTCCGTGATCAGCAGCCGGTCGCCGAGGTCGTAGTAGACCTCGGCGACGGTGAGCGCGTCCTTGCCCGTGCGGTCGGCGATCGCCACGATGTCCAGCGCCGGGAAGACCGAGGAGAAGCCCGCGACGCGCGTCGCGAACTCCTTCGGCACGCCCGCCGCGCTCATCCGCTCCTCGATCGTGTCGAACCACTCGTGCTCCGTGCCGAGCAGCAGCGTCGGCAGCTGCGACCACACGCGCTCCACGCCGTCCGAGAAGAAGGCGATCGTGCCGGCGATCTCCAGCGGCTGCGGCCGGTTGCCGAGCAGCCAGCGCGTCGCCCGCTCGACCAGCCGCCTCGAGTGCAGCCTGATCTGCGTCTGCACGTCGGCGGCGACGGTGTTGTCGAGGTCCTCCACCGCGTCCCAGACGGCGCCGAGGCCGAAGATCTCCCTCGCCGCTGTGTGCGCCCTGACGACCTCTTCCGTGGACGCGCCCGTCTCCTCCCGCAGCCGGTGCAGGAAGGTCGAGCCGCCCATGTTGACGGTGTCGTTGACGAGCACCGTGGTGATGATCTCGCGGTGCAGCGCGTGGTTGTCGATCTGCTCGGCGAAGCTGTCACGCAGCTGCGCGGGGAAGTACGCGTGCAGCAGCTTCAGCAGGTACGCGTCGTCCGGCAGGCTCGTCGCGATCAGTTCCTCCGCGACGGTGATCTTCGTGTACGCGAGGAGCACGGCGAGCTCCGGCTGGGTGAGCCCCCTGTCCGCGTTCAGCAGCTCGCGGATCTGCCGGTCGTGCGGCAGGAACTCGATGTCCCGGTCGAGGTGGCCCTCGCGCTCCAGACGGCGCATGAACCGCATGTGGGCGTGGAGCATGCTGGCGGACTGCGTGACGGCCGCCGCGAGAGTCGTGTTCTGCGCGTAGTTGTTGCGCAGCACCAGCGCGCCGACCTCGTCGGTCATCTCCGCGAGCAGCTTGTTGCGCTGCTTGACGGTCATGTCCCCCTCGGTCACGAGGCCGTTGAGGAGGATCTTGATGTTCACCTCGTGGTCGGAGGTGTCGACGCCCGCGCTGTTGTCGATGGCGTCCGTGTTGACCTTGCCGCCCGAGCCGCCGGAGCCGCGCCGGGCGAACTCGATGCGGCCGAGCTGGGTCAGGCCGAGGTTGCCGCCCTCGCCGATGACCTTCGCCCGCACATCCTCGCCGTTGACGCGGATGGCGTCGTTCGCCTTGTCGCCGACGTCGGCGTTGGTCTCCGTGGTGGCCTTGACGTACGTGCCGATGCCGCCGTTCCACACCAGGTCGACCGGCGCCTTGAGGATCGCCTGCATGAGCTCGGCAGGCGTCAGCTTCGTGACCTTCTCCTCGATGCCGAGCGCCTCACGCACGTGCGCGTTGACCGGGATCGACTTCGCGGTGCGCGGGTGGATGCCGCCGCCCGCGGAGAGCAGGCTCGTGTCGTAGTCGGCCCAGGAGGAACGCGGCAGCTCGTAGAGGCGGCGGCGCTCCGCGTAGGAGGTCGCCGCGTCCGGCGTCGGGTCGATGAAGACGTGCCGGTGGTCGAAGGCGGCGACGAGCCTGATGTGCTCCGACAGGAGCATGCCGTTGCCGAAGACGTCCCCGGACATGTCGCCGACGCCGACGACCGTGAAGTCCTCGGTCCGGGTGTTGTGGCCGAGCTCGCGGAAGTGCCGCTCGACGGACTCCCAGGCGCCGCGCGCCGTGATGCCCATGCCCTTGTGGTCGTAGCCCGCGCTGCCGCCCGAGGCGAACGCGTCGCCCAGCCAGAAGTCGTAGGAGACGGCGACCTCGTTGGCGATGTCGGAGAAGCTCGCCGTGCCCTTGTCGGCCGCGACGACGAGGTACGTGT
The DNA here is from genome assembly GCF_000721265.1 of Streptomyces sp. NRRL F-5126. Classification (GTDB taxonomy): domain Bacteria; phylum Actinomycetota; class Actinomycetes; order Streptomycetales; family Streptomycetaceae; genus Streptomyces. Next base: position 320,427 of record NZ_JOFZ01000011.1, read on the forward strand.
CGTCGCCGTCGTGCCGCACGACGTCCTTCGGCGGCACGACCTCGCCGCCCACCAGGTTGTCCGTGATGTCGAGCAGCGCCGAGATGAAGATCTTGTACGAGGCGATGCCCTCGGCCAGCCATGCGTCACGGTCGGCCGCCGGGTCGGGCAGCTGCTTGGCGACGAACCCGCCCTTGGCGCCCACGGGCACGATGACGGTGTTCTTCACCATCTGCGCCTTGACCAGGCCGAGGATCTCCGTGCGGAAGTCCTCGCGCCGGTCGGACCAGCGCAGGCCGCCGCGCGCGACCTTGCCGAACCGCAGGTGCACGCCCTCGACGCGCGGCGAGTACACCCAGATCTCGAAGGCCGGGCGGGGCGCCGGCAGGTCGGGGATCGCCTGCGGGTCGACCTTCATCGACACGTAGTCGTGGTGCCCGCCGTCCTCCGTGCGCTGGAAGAAGTTCGTCCGCAGCGTGGCCTTGATCAGGCTGTGGAACGAGCGCAGGATGCGGTCCTCGTCGAGGCTCACGACCTGGTCGAGCGCCGCGTCCAGCTCCTCCCTGAGCGCCTCGACGAGCTCGATGCCCGCGTTCTGGCGGCCGGGCGACATGCGCGCCTCGAAGAGCGAGACGAGCAGCCGCGCCGTGTGGACGTTGTGGCGGAACGTGTCCTCCATGTAGTCCTGGCTGAACGTCGCCGCCGACTGGCGCAGGTACTTGGCGTACGCGCGCAGCACCATCGCCTGCCGCCAGGTGAGCCCGGCCGCCAGGACGAGCGCGTTGAACCCGTCGTTCTCCGCGGCCCCCGTCCAGACGGCGGCGAACGCCTCCTGGAACCGGGTGCGCACGTCGTCGGCGGGGGGCCCGCCGGCGCTCTCGGGCGCGGGCATCCGCAGGCCGAAGTCGTAGATCCACGCGCGCGTGCGGTCGGCGCAGCGCAGCTCGTAGGGCCGTTCGTCGACGACCTCGACGCCGAGCTGCTGCAGCACGGGCAGCACCGCCGTGAGGGAGACCTGCTCCCCCGTCCGGTAGATCTTGAAGCGGCGCTCGTCGGGCGCGGCGCCGACCGGCTCGTACAGGGAGAGCGCGAACTCGTTCCCGTCCTCGCCGAGCGCCTCCAGGTGCACCAGGTCGGCCACCGCGGCGCGCGGCGAGTGGTCGGCCTTGTAGCCCTCGGGGAAGGAGCCCGCCCAGCGGCGCAGCAGTTCGGCGGCGTGCTCCTCGCCGCACTCGGCGTTGAGCGCGTCCGAGAAGGCGTCGGCCCAGGAGCGCGCGGCCTCGACGAGCCGGGCCTCGATGCGGTCCGCGTCGGCGTCGGTCAGCTCGGTGAGCTCCGTGCCCGGCTGCACCCTGATCACGAAGTGCAGGCGGGAGAGCACGGACTCGGTGTTCCAGGCCGTGAAGTCGACGCTGATGCCGCCGAGCTCCTCCTTGAGGATGTCGATCAGCCGCAGCCTGACCGCGGTCGTGTAGCGGTCGCGCGGCAGGTAGACGAGCGCCGAGTAGTAGCGCCCGTACTCGTCCTGGCGCAGGTAGAGCCGCAGCCTGCGGCGCTCCTGGAGGTAGAGGACGCTGGTGGTGATGGAGCGCAGCCGGTCGGCGGGAGTCTGGAACAGCTCGTCGCGCGGGTACGTCTCCATGATCTGCAGGAGGTCGCGGCCGTCGTGGCTGCTGGGCGAGAAGCCCGCGCCGTCGAGGACCTCGGCGACCTTGCGCCGCACCACGGGCACGCGGCGCACGGACTCGGTGTACGCGGCGGAGGAGAACAAGCCGAGGAAGCGGCGCTCGCCGGTGACGTTGCCCTCGGCGTCGAACTTCTTCACGCCGACATAGTCGAGGTAGCTGGGGCGGTGCACCGTGGAGCGGCTGTTGGCCTTGGTGAGGATGAGCAGCTTGTGCTCGCGGGCCTTCGCGCGCGCGTCTGCGGGCAGCCGGCTGAAGGAGGGGCTCGCCGGGTGGTCCTCGTCCTCACCGTGGCGCGGGTCGGCGCGCAGGATACCGAGGCCGGTGCCGGGGACGGCGGTGAGCGCGTCCCCGTCCATGAGCTCGTACTCGCGGTAGCCGAGGAAGGTGAAGTGGTCGGCGGCGAGCCAGCGCAGCAGCTCGCGCGCCTCGTCGACGTCCTCGTCGAGCAGGTCGGCGGCCTTGGGCTCGCCCGGCAGCTCGTCGGCGATGCGCACGGCGGCGGCGCGCATCTTCTCCCAGTCCTCGACGGCCTCGCGCACGTCGGACAGGACGCGCAGCAGGTCGGTGGTGATCTGGTGGAGGTCGTCGCGGTCGGTCTCGCGATCGATCTCGACGTGGATCCAGGACTCGATGTTCGCGTCGTGGACCCGGTCGGCGTCGGCCGTGCCGTCGGGCTTCGTGCCCTCGGGCAGGACCTCGATCAGCTTGCCTGTCACATCACGGCGGACGGCGATCTGCGGGTGGATGACGACGTGGATGCCGCTGCCCTGGCGGGTGAGCTCGGTGGTGACCGAGTCGACGAGGAAGGGCATGTCGTCCGTGACCACCTCGACGACGGAGTGCGGCGACGTCCAGCCGTTCTCCTCCACCGTCGGCGTGTGCACCCGCACGTTCGCCGTTCCCTGCGGCCGGCTCTCCGCCAGCCGGTAGTGCGAGACCGCGGCGCCGAAGACATCCACCGGGTCGCGGTCGGCCAGGTCCTCGGGCGCCGTATGCAGGTAGTAGCGCTGGAGGTACGCGAGAAGCGTGTCACGGTCCGGCTCGCCGCCGCTGCCGGCCTCGGCGCCCGCGCCGTCCGGCCGCTGGCCTCCCAGGCCCGCGGTCTGCCCTGCCGGGCCGTCTTCAGCGACCCTTGCCGCCCGAGCGAGCAGCTCGGCCTTGGCTTCGTCCAGCTTGGTCTGCATGTCCTCTGGCTCCTGTCGCGCGCCATTGCGTGACGTAGGTGAACGTACCGACACAACGCCACGACGCGGTGTTTCCGGTCGAGGTCGACGTTATGCCGCGATGAGAGATGTCCGTGACGAAATCGGCCACAAAGGGTCGCGCGCCCGGATCACAAGAAGCAGCGATCGCCCGGCCGCCATGGCGCTCCGGGCGCTTGCAGGGGGCTGAGCCCTCTCCGCATATCGCGCTGATCACGCAACGACCCTATCTCGCGGAAAGGGGCAGCCGTCACGAGCGGTATGTGTACAAAACCCGGCTGACACTTGGACAGTGTGGACAGTGCGGCCGGCACGAACGGTACCGCCGGCCTTGACAGACCCGGACGCTCCATGGCCACGCCTCCCCCCGCTCTCCCCGTCGACACCCACGCGCACCGGCCCGATGACCGGCGCCGCCACCTCACCCCACCAGCGCGTATGCCGCCTCCACGGCCTCCGCCAGCGTGTCCACGACGGGAACTCCGGCAGCCGAGAGTCCGGCCCTGCTGTTGGATCCACCCGTGTAGAGCACTGCCCGCGCGCCCACGTGCCGCGCGGCGACCGCGTCGTCCAGCGCGTCGCCGATGACGACCGTGTGCGCCGCGGAGACCCCACCGGCCGCGGCCAGCGCCTCGACGTGCCGGGCCATCTGCTCGGACTTGCTGACGCCCGAGGGCCCCGTACGCCCGTCGACCCGCACGAAGTGCCGGTCGATGCCGAACCCGCCCACCACGGGCACCAGTTCCTCGTGCGCGAAGAGACTGCACAGCGACTGGGAGCGGCCCGCGAGCGACCACTGGGCGAGCAGTTCCGCCGCGCCCTCGGCGAGGCCGCACGCGGCCCTGCGTGCCGAGTAGTGGCGGTGGAACGTGTCATCCATCACACGCCACTCCGCCTCGGTCGGGCGCCGCCCGACCAGCCGCTCGTAGAACACCGGCACCGGCACGCAGTACAGCTCCCGGTACCGCTCAAGCGTGAGCGGTTCGAGGCCTATCTCCGCGAACGACGCGTTGGTCGCCCCGAGGACCGCGTCGATGTCGTCGAAGAGCGTGCCGTTCCAGTCCCAGACGAGATGTGCGTGTGGCTTCCCCATGCCGAAAACCGTACCCGCGGGGTCTGACAGCGGGGGCAGGCCCGGGTCCCGGGCCGGTCCGCCCCGGCCCGTCAGGCGATCAGGCCGGGGATCTCCTGGACGCCGTACCAGAGCAGCTCGTGGTCCTCGGCTCCGTCGACCGTGAACTGCGCGTCGTCGTCGCCCTGATCCGCGGCGCCCAGCGCGGCCGCCGCCGCGGACACGTCGTCGTGCGCGTCGTCCGCGTCCATGTGCACGGCGGCGGCCTTGGACAGCGGGACGGCCGCGGCGATCCTGACCTCGCCGACGAAACCGCCGCCGAGGCCGCGGTCGGGGTCGGCCTCGGCGTCGCGGTCGGCCACGTCGGCCGCGACGACCACGCGCCGGCGGGGCAGGGCGGGATCCGTGGCCAGGGCGCGCAGCGAGGCGGCGGCGGCCCGGTTGAGCGCCGCGTACTCCAGCTCCTCGATGTCGTCGGACACGTACCACTCGCGCAGCTCCGGCGTCACCGCGTAGGCCGTGAACGGCCCGGGGCCCAGCTCGCCCTTCCTGTGCGCCTCGGCGAGGCCGGGCAGGGTCAGGGGGACGTAGACGCGCATGGGGTGACCGCTTTCGTAGTCGGGGGCGCATCAAGGATACGTGCGGGTGTCCTCCCTGGGGGTGACGCTGCCGGTGGCCCCGCGTCCACCGCGCGTCGCGCCGGGGACGCGGGCGGACGCACGGTTCCGGCCCTCACCCATCACGCATTCACTCGACCGTGTGACGGTCGCCGCGCCGCCGCGCGGTGACGAACCCCTTGCATCAGCGTGATCACTCCCCGTAAAAGAGGCGCAACACAAAGTTACCGACCGGTATGACGGTCGGCGGCAGAACGGGGGCGATCTGCATGACCACATCGACACGCACGGCACCGGGCAGGAGCGCGTCCACGCGTACCGCGCGCGGAACGGCCGACGGCGACACCGCCGCGGCGCGCGTCATCGGCACCAGGCGGCCGCCGGGCAGGCGTGACCCGCGCGGCCCTGGCGCGGGGCGCGCCGCGCGCCGCCCTGACGTCGCCCTGCCTCCGCAGGACCTGTTCGCAGAGCGCCTGCTCGCCGTGCTCAGCGGCGCACGCCCCGTCCACTGGATGCTCGGGTGGACGGTGGGCGAGGCGTACGAACAACTCGTCCGGCTCGCGCCCGGTGCCCCGCTCGGCGCCGCCGCGGGACACCGCAGGCCCGTCGTGCGCCGGTGCCGCGGCTTCCGGCCGTGCCCGGGCGTGGTCGAGGCGTACGCGAGCATCGCCTCGGGCGCACGCGTACGCGCGATGGCCTTCCGCCTCGAGCAGGGCCCTGACCGCAGATGGCGCTGCGCGGCGGTGGAGATCGGAGGCGCGCGCGTCACCCGCGGCGACACGTGACGGCGCCCGGCACGCGCCGGCGCCCGAAACCCTGACGGCTCCCGGCACGGCGGGCATGGTCAGGGGCGCGCACCGTGCGGCGCGCGCCCCTGACCTGACCTTTCGCCTACTTCTTGCGGCGGCGGCCGCCGCGCTGCGCCTTGCGGCGCTCCGCGCGCGTCATGCCGTCCGCCGTCGAACGCGTCGGACCGCCGGCCGGTTCGTGCTCGAACTCGCCCTCGACCACGCCGCCCTCGCCGTCCACCGACGGCGCCGAGAAGCGCAGCCGGTCGGAGCGCTGCGGCGACTCCAGGCCCTTCGCGCGGATCTCGGGACGCGCGCCCGCGGCCACCGCCTCCTCCTTGACCAGCGACGTCGGCTCCGCGTCCGCGGCGGCGGCGTCCTGCGCGGGCAGCTCGACCTCCTCGACCTGCTGCTCGACCTGGACCTCCAGGTTGAACAGGTAGCCGACGGACTCCTCCTTGATGCCCTCCATCATGGCGTTGAACATGTCGAAGCCCTCGCGCTGGTACTCGACCAGCGGGTCCTTCTGCGCCATGGCCCTCAGGCCGATGCCCTCCTGGAGGTAGTCCATCTCGTAGAGGTGCTCGCGCCACTTGCGGTCCAGCACGGAGAGCACCACGCGCCGCTCGAGCTCGCGCATGATGTCCGAGCCGAGCTGGCTCTCACGCTGCTCGTACTGCTCGTGGATGTCGTCCTTGATCGACTCGCCGATGAACTCGGCCGTCAGACCCGCGCGGTCGCCCGCGTCCTCCTCGAGCTCCTCGACGGTGACCTTCACCGGGTAGAGCTGCTTGAACGCGCCCCACAAGCGGTCGAGGTCCCACTCCTCCGCGAACCCCTCGACGGTCTCCGCCTGGATGTAGGCGTCGATCGTGTCGTCCATGAAGTGCGTGACCTGCTCCTGAAGGTCCTCGCCCTCCAGGACCCGCCGGCGCTCGCCGTAGATGACCTCGCGCTGGCGGTTGAGCACCTCGTCGTACTTCAGGACGTTCTTGCGCGTCTCGAAGTTCTGCTGCTCGACCTGCGACTGCGCCGAGGCGATCGCGCGCGTCACCATCTTGTTCTCGATCGGCACGTCGTCCGGCACGTTGGCCATCGACATGACGCGCTCGACCATCTGCGCCTTGAACAGCCGCATCAGGTCGTCGCCGAGCGACAGGTAGAAGCGGGACTCGCCCGGGTCGCCCTGGCGGCCGGAACGGCCGCGCAGCTGGTTGTCGATGCGGCGCGACTCGTGGCGCTCGGTGCCCAGCACGTACAGGCCGCCGAGGCTCGTGACCTCCTCGAACTCGGCCCTGACTGCCTCCTCGGCCTTCTCCAGGGCGGCCGGCAGCGCCGCCGCCCACTCCTCGACGTGCTCGACGGGGTCGAGGCCGCGCTGGCGCAGCTCCGCCTCCGCCAGGTCGTCGGGGTTGCCGCCCAGCTTGATGTCCGTACCGCGCCCGGCCATGTTCGTCGCGACGGTGACGGCGCCCTTGCGCCCCGCCTGGGCGATGATCGGCGCCTCGCGGTCGTGCTGCTTCGCGTTCAGCACCTCGTGCTGGATGCCGCGCTTGTTGAGCTGCTGCGAGAGGTACTCGGACTTCTCGACGGAGGTCGTGCCGACCAGGATCGGCTGGCCCTTGTCGTGCTTCTCCTCGATGTCGTCGACGACGGCGGCGAACTTCGCGACCTCGGTGCGGTAGATCAGGTCCGACTGGTCCGCGCGGATCATGGGCTTGTTCGTCGGGATGGGCACGACGCCGAGCTTGTAGATCTGGTGGAACTCGGCGGCCTCGGTCATGGCCGTACCGGTCATGCCGGAGAGCTTGTCGTACAGGCGGAAGAAGTTCTGCAGGGTGATCGTCGCGAGTGTCTGGTTCTCGTCCTTGATGTCCACCCCTTCCTTCGCCTCGATCGCCTGGTGCATGCCCTCGTTGTAGCGGCGGCCCGCGAGGATACGGCCGGTGTGCTCGTCGACGATCATGACCTCGCCGTCGATGACGACGTAGTCCTTGTCCTTCTTGAAGAGCTCCTTGGCCTTGATCGCGTTGTTCAGGTAACCGACGAGCGGCGTGTTCACCGACTCGTACAGGTTGTCGATGCCCAGCCAGTCCTCGACCTTGGTCACGCCGGGCTCGTGGATGGCGACCGTGCGCTTCTTCTCGTCGACCTCGTAGTCGCCGGTCTCCTCGATGCCCTTGAGCTGGTTGCCCGCCTCGCCCTTGGTGAGCCTGAGCACCAGCTTGGCGAAGTCTCCGTACCACTTCGTCGCCTGGTCGGCGGGGCCCGAGATGATCAGCGGCGTGCGGGCCTCGTCGACGAGGATGGAGTCGACCTCGTCGACGATCGCGTAGTTGTGCCCGCGCTGGACGAGCTCGTCCGCCGACCACGCCATGTTGTCGCGCAGGTAGTCGAAGCCGAACTCGTTGTTCGTCCCGTACGTGATGTCGCAGTTGTACTGCTCGCGGCGCTGGGCGGGCGTCATGTTCGCCAGGATGCAGCCGACGGTGAGTCCGAGGAACTTGTGGACGCGGCCCATCAGCTCCGAGTCGCGCTCGGCCAGGTAGTCGTTCACCGTGATGAAGTGCACACCCTTGCCGGCCAGCGCGTTCAGGTACGCGGGCAGCGTGCCGACGAGGGTCTTGCCCTCACCGGTCTTCATCTCGGACACGTACCCGAGGTGCAGGGACACGCCGCCCATGATCTGCACGTCGTAGTGACGCTGTCCGAGCACGCGCTTGGCCGCCTCACGGACGGTCGCGAACGCCTCGGGCAGCAGGTCGTCGAGGCTCTCGCCCTCGGCGAAGCGCTCCTTGTACTCGTCCGTGAGAGCGCGCAACTCGGCGTCGGAGAGGTTGACGAAGTCCTCTTCGATGGAGTTGACCTGGTCCGCGATGCGGTGCAGTTTGCGCAGGATCTTGCCTTCGCCTGCACGCATGAGCTTGTTGAAGACGGACACTGAGGCTGGTCTCCTTGCCGGTCGGCCTGGCACTGGGTTCGTGTACGGGCGCGGGCGCGGGCAGCCGTGCCCGACCGCATCGGCCATCGTAAGCGAGGACAGGCCCGCGCCGGGAGGGCCGCAGCGGTACGGGGCGGCCCGGCACCCGTCATACAGAACGCGCGGGCGTCCTCCAAGGTGCCGGGCGGGCCGCTGAATCGTGAGCCGCGACCGGGGCGGACGAGGACAATCGGTCCATGGACCCGTTGAAGATCAGCTCCGACCGTCTCGAACTGCGGGCGCTGGTCAGCGCCGATGTCGAGGCCGTGCACACCGTCTGCCAGGATCCCGAGATCCAGCGCTGGGTGCCCATACCCTCACCGTACGAGCGACAGCACGCGGAGTATTTCGTCGAACAGGTCGTCCCCGAGGGGTGGCGGACGGACACCGTCTACACCTTCGGCGTCTTTCCGCGCGGTGGCGGCGCCCTGATCGGCGCGGCGAATCTGCAGCCTCGTACCGAGGCGTGGGAGATCGGCTACTGGACGGCCGCCGAGCACCGCGGCCGCGGCTACACCGCCGAGACGGTCGGAGCGCTCGCCCGCTGGGCCTTCGCACAGGGCGTCGACCGCCTGGAATGGCGCGCCGAGAAGGGCAACGAGGCGTCCAGGGCCGTCGCGCGGAAGGCGGGGTTCGTGTGGGAGGGCACGCTGCGGGCCGCCCTGCTCAGCCGCGGCACCCTGCGGGACCTGTGGATCGGCTCCCTGCTCCCGTCCGACCTGGGGCTCGAATCCGCCCACGCCTACCTGCCGGCCCAGCGGGCGAGCGCCTGAAAAGCCACGACGGAAGCGCCGGACGGAGGGGATTGCCGGAGGGGATTGTCAGTGCCGCGGTCTAGATTGCCGAGCATGACGACCGCCCCACCCGCGACCACCGAGCTGTCCGCGGCCGAAGCCCGCCGCATCGCGCTGCGCGCGCAGGGATTCATCGGCGCGCCCGACCGCCGCGGCGGCGTACGCGGTGTCCTGCGCGCCCTCGGCGCCGTCCAGCTGGACACGATCTCCGTGCTGGCACGCTCGCACGAGCTCGTGGCGTACGCCCGCCTCGGCCCTGTCGGCCGTGAGGCCGTCGAGAAGGCCTACTGGGCCCCGGCGCCGCCCGGCGCGCCCTCCCCGGTGCCGCACGCCTTCGAGTACTGGTCCCATGCGGCGTGCGTGCTGCCCATCGAGGAGTGGCCGCTGTTCGCGTTCCGCCGCCGTGCCTACCGCGACCGCCCCCACTGGAACCACGAGCTGGCCGACGGCGCGTACGGGACGGTCATCGCGCAGCTGCGCGACAAGGGCCCGCTGACGGCCACGGAGCTGGGCGGGGCGAAGAACGGCGGCCCGTGGTGGGACTGGTCGGACGCGAAGATCGCCGTGGAGCGCGCCCTGATGTACGGCGAGGTCGTGTGCACGGGCAGGCGCGGCTGGAAGCGCGTGTACGACCTGGCGGAGCGCGCCGTGCCGGCGGAGCTGCTCCACGACGACCTGAGCGAGCAGGAGTGCCTGCGCCCCCTCGTACGGCTCGCGGGCAAGGCACTCGGGGTGGGCACCCGCGCGGACATCGCCGACTACCACCGCCTCAAGGCGGAACAGGTCGACGCGGTCATCGCCGACTCCGGCCTGGTCCCCGTGGCGGTGCAGGGGTGGGGCAGGCCCGCCTGGGCGGACCCCGACGCGCTCACGGCCACGGTTCGCGGCCGGCACCGAACGGCGCTGCTGTCGCCGTTCGACTCGCTGATCTGGGAGCGGGCCCGCACCCAGCGCGTCTTCGCGTTCACGCACCGTCTCGAGGCGTACGTGCCGAAGCCGAAGCGGATACACGGCTACTACGCGATGCCGCTGCTGGCGGGCGGCAAGCTCGTCGGCCGGGTCGACCCGGCACGCTCCGGCAGCACGCTGGTGGCCCGGCAGGTCTCGCTCGACGGTGCGAAGGCCGTGGCGCCCATGGCCCAGGCGCTGCGCGAGGCGGCCGAGTGGGTCGGCTGCGACACGGTGCGGATCGAGCGCGTGGACGACCCGGTCCTCGCGGCGGAGCTGTCCCGCGCGCTCGCCTGACGTTCGTCGCGGGACAGCCGGGGAGTCAGCGGATCTCGAGGATCTTTTCCCGCATCGCGTAGACCACGGCCTCCATCCTGGAGTGCAGCTGAAGCTTCTCCAGGATGTTGCGCACATGGTTCTTCACGGTGTTCTCCGAGATGAACAGCTCCTTGGCGATGTCGCGGTTGTTCATCCCGGTGGCGACGAGCTTGAGCACCTCGAGCTCGCGCTCCGTCAGCCTGGGCGCGGGCACGAGCCTGCGCTCGTCGGTCCGCTGGATCATGGACTTGAACTCGGTGAGGAGCTTGGCCGCCATGGACGGGCTGATCTGGGACTGGCCGTCGGCGACAGCACGGATCGCGGTGGAGACCTCGTCGGTCGAGATCTCCTTGAGGAGGTAGCCGGTCGCGCCCGCCTTGATCGCGTCGTAGAGGTCGGCCTCCTCGTCGCTGATCGTCAGCATGATGATCCGCGCGCTCGGCGCCACCTCCTTGATCGACGTGCACGCCTCGATGCCGCCGCGCCGCGGCATGCGTACGTCCATCAGCACGATGTCGGGCAGCAGGTCGGCGGCCTTGTCCACGGCTTCGGCCCCGTCCCCGGCCTCGCCCACGACCTCGATGTCCTCCTCCTGGGCGAGGACGATCTCGAGCCCGCGGCGGAAGAGGGCGTGGTCGTCGACGACGAGGACCCGGATCGGCTCCTTCACGGCAGCGCCGTAGTCATCGCCGTCCTCGGGCTCGGCACCCTCGACCGGGCCTCCGGCGCCGCGCGCTCCCAGTACCGGACCGAAGCCCTCCGCCATCGTTCCTCCCCCTGAAGGCCGTGGCCCCAAGTCGCTGTGACGGCCAACCGCTGCTCGTCCAAGCCGCGTTGGCCTGCCCTGCCATGATTCCATGCCGGGACCCGTCCGCGGGGATCACCATGTCGCACGGGCGTGCCCCCGAGAACCCGTTCAGATCCTCGGGGGCACCACACCTGCCGTCCGAGCGCTCAGCCGCCGAGCGCCCCGCCGGCGCCACCGCTCTCGCGCTCCGCCAGCGGATCGGTCCTGAGGTGGATGACGCCGTAGTCGTAGGCGTGGCGCCGGTAGACGACGCTGGGTTCCTTCGTGTCGGAGTCCACGAACAGATAGAAGTCGTGGCCGACGAGCTCCATCTCCTCCATCGCCTGATCGAGTGTCATGGGCGCGGCTACGTGGTTCTTCTCCCTGACCACCAGGGGGCCGTCGCCCTGCACCTCGAGCGACCCCATCCTGGTCGTGCGTACCGCGGTCTCGCCCTCCTGGTGCCCCGCGGCGCCGTTCATGCTGTACTCCGCCACGCCGGGCACGTGGTCGGCCACCACGGCGGCGGAGAGCCTCCCGGCCCCGCGGCGGTTGTGGCGCTTCTCGTGCTGCTTGCGCAGCCGGGCCTCCAGCTTGCCCGTGGCGAGGTCGAGCGCCGCGTACGGGTCCGCCGCGGACGCCTCCGCGCGGATGACAGGCCCGCGGGAGCGGAGCGTGATCTCCACGCGGTCGCAGCGGTCCGCCTGACGCGGGTTGTGTTCCTTGGAGACCTCGACGTCGAGGCTGATCACCTTGCCGTCGAGCTTCTGGATCTTCTCCAGCTTCAGCTTCTCGGCCACGTGCTTGCGGAACCGCTCCGGCACTTCTGTCTTGCGGCCCTTGACGACGATGTCCACGCAGAACTCCGTTCCCGGAGCACCCCCGCCTCGCTGCGAAGGCGCCCCTTGTTGCACCAGGCCCCGGCAGCCACCGGAGCCTCGGACTTGGCGACTTTCACCTCCTCCTCCCCCGCGGGCATGATCCCCACCCGTGCCCGTCGGAGGTTCTCCGAAAACGCCGAACCACAGCGGTGCTTTCACCGAGTCGCGGCTCTCACCGTTCCTCACAACCGAACATAGCTCTCTGAGGGGGGTATCGGCACCCGGTACCGGCAGCCACCTCCGTTCAGGTGTTTTTCCTTCCTCGTTACCTGCAATCCCGCAAGTAACCGGTCAGTTCCGGTTTATTTCGAAGGACGGTCGGGGCGCCGCGATCACGGCGGCCGACATGCCGCCACGCACCGCCCGGATCCCGGCCTCACGGCGGCGTGCCGCATCCACGGCGCGAGCCGCCTCCGCCAGCGAGACGCCGGTCGTCATGACGTCGTCGACGAGGACGACACGCCCCCGGCCGAGCAGGCGCGGGCCGTTCCTGACGACCTCAAGCGCCCCCGACAGATTCGCCCTGCGCCCGCCAGGGTCGAGCCCCGCCTGGTCGGCGACGCGGCGCCGCTGCCGCAGCACCGGCACCACCTCGGCCGCCCGTCCGGCGCGCCGCAGGGCCACGGCCGCCGCCCTCGCGGCCCTCAGGGTCGCGTCCTGGCCGCGCGCGGCCACCGCACGCGGCGTGGAGGGCACCGGCACGAGCAGCAGCCCGCCGCCCCGCGCACCCCGCGGCACGGCCACGGCCGCCGCCACGGCGCCGGCGAGCGCGGCGCCGAGCGGCGCGGCCAGTTCGAGCGCCCCTCGCTCCTTGTGCGCGAGCACCACCTCGCGCACCGCCCCCTCGTACGGCGCCGCCGCATGGACGGGCGGCAGGCCCGCGGGCCCGGACGCCGGCCGCACCCGGCGCGGCCGTGCCCCGTACAGCGCCCGCCGGCACGCCTCGCACAGCGTTGTCCCCGGATCGCCGCACCCCGTACACGCCGCAGGCAGCACCAGGCCGCCGAGCTCTCGCCACCACGCCAGCACGGGAACCACTCTGGCGGCCTCCGAGGCGCCGCGCGACCCCTGTGGACAAGCGCCTGTGGACAGCCGGCCGGCCGGTCAGCCCGGGTAGACCGGTGAGGAGCCGTGCTCGACGATCGCCTGCCAGTTCCCGCCCGACGGGAGCTCCACGATGCCCGCGTCCCCCGAGTCGGCCACCAGCGGCTTGGAGTCCTTGTCGCCCGCCGCGATCCCCGTCACCTGGTTCAGGCCCGGCAGGACGGACGCGTCCGACGTCGACCCGTCGGCCTGGATGAAGCGGATCTGCTGGACGCCGCCGGCCTCCTTGCCCACGATCACCAGGCGGCTGGGTCCCGCCCAGGAGACCGACGTCACGGTCTCCATCTGCGGTGTCACCGATTTCAGGCCGAGCACGGCCAGCTTCTTGTGGTCGCCGTACCCGCTCTGCTGCACGCGCCCTATCTCCAGGCTCGTCCGGCTGCCCTTCGTCAGCAGCAGCGCGACGCGCACGCCGTCGGACGACACCCGCACCGCCTCGATCCGCCGCCCGTCGAGCCCCTCGACCGTGGCCTCCTCGGCGGACGAGGCGCCGCCCGTGAACCGGAGCAGGCGCGCGTGGCCCGGGTCGCGGTCCGCGACCCACACGTCGCCCCTGCTGTCCCAGCTGGGCGCGGACAGCCGGTCGGAGGCCTTGGCGCCCTGGCTGGTCACCAGCGGGCTGCCGGCCTCCGCATCGTGGGTGATCGACGCGACGTACAGCGACTTCCCGTCCTGCGCGACGCCGGCGGCACGCTTCTCGTCGCGCGCGACGCCCACCGAGTCGAGCTTCACCGCACCGTGCCCGAACGGGCCGGGGACGAGGTTGGCGTCGTCGTTGCCCTTCTTGTCGTCGGGCGCCAGGCGGGCGAGCCTGCCGTCCGCGTCCACGTAGAAGGCGTCGTCGGGCTGGCCGGCCGGGTTGCCCGGCTCGTAGGCCTGCGCCTCGTCACCGGTGACCGAGCACAGCGAGGTACGTCCTGAGCGCAGCGCGATCTGGCCGACCCTGGTCGACGTCAGGTCGCGCAGGGTGAAGAACAGCTGGGCCGCCATCTTCTTGCACACCAGCGGCGTCACCTGCCGTGCGGCCGCGTTGAGCGGCACCGTCAGCGCGTTGTTGTCGTCGAACTGGAGCGTTCTCGTGCCCTTCTGCAGCCGGGTCCCGGCGGGGAAGGCGGACGCCACGGACGGCTTCAGCCATCCGGTGGGCCCGGCGAGCAGGACGTTGACCGCCTGCGTGATCGGGTCCATCCGGGTCAGCGGGTCTATCCGCTGCCTGATGAAGACCGGGTCGGCGACGAGCCAGTTGTCGCCCCTGGCGTAGAAGTACGTGTCGACGGGACGGTAGTTGCGCTGGAAGTCGGACTGGCCGAGCACGAGCCCTTGCGGCAGCGCGTCGATGCGCCACTCCTTGCGGCCGCCGATCTTCTCCTGGATGAGGTGCAGCTGATCCTGGTACCTGCCGGGCTTGAGCGGCCGGTAGACGTGGTCGGCGTCCACCGTGGCGATCTCCTGGCCGATCATCTGATAGGTCAGACCCGGCTGGTCGGCGGAGTGCGGCTTCTCGGGCCCCTCGAGGTCGGGCGCCTCGCTGAGCACCGTCGTGCCCTTCTGCGGCTGCCACGAACCCGCCTCGTCCTTGGCGAGGTACTTCCTCGCCATCGCGAAGTCGGGGTCGTCGCTGGTCATCGCCTCAAGGAAGCCGTCGACGATGTCCGCGGACGTCGCGTTCTGCGGCGGCGGGACGGCGTACACCCGCACCTGCGACTCGTCCTGCGGCGACACCTTCACCGGCTCGACGTCGCCGCTGTCCGGGATGGACGCGCATCCCGCGAGCGCGAGAGCCAGCACGACGAGACATGCCGACAGCCTTGCCGTGCGCTTCCGGCCGTACCGGAGGCTGTCACCGCCCACGAGCCGAGTCCTCCCGCTCCGATGCGCTCCGCGCGGCGTCCCGCCCGGAGTCCTCGCCGCCGCTGCCGTCCGCACCGGCCGCCTCGGCCTCCCCCTCGGGAGCCTGCGCCGCCGGCGGCGTGCCGGCGTCCTGCTTGCGCTCGGCCGACGGCCTGGCCACCACGCGTGCCCCGTTGCCGGGCAGCGCCGCGGGGTCCACGACGGCCGTCGTACGGCTGCCCCGCACGGGCGGGCCGGGCAGCGCAGCGCCACCGCCGCGCACCGGGAACGCCGTGTTCGCCACCTGCCGGGCGGTCCTGTCCGCCACCTCGGCGGCCGCGCGGGCCCGGTTCCCGCGCGAGTCCTCGGGCTCCAGCGCTATCGGCGAGCCACGCAGCGGCTCGTCCGCGGTGCGCGGCAGGGTCAGCCGGAACTGCGAGCCACCGCCGGGCTCGCCCCACGCCTGGAGCCAGCCGCCGTGCAGGCGCGCGTCCTCCACGGCGATCGACAGGCCGAGGCCCGTACCGCCGGTCGTACGGGCGCGCGCCGGGTCCGCGCGCCAGAACCTGTTGAACACGCGCGTCGCCTCCCCCGGCTTCAGCCCGACCCCGTAGTCGCGCACGGCGACGGCCACGGCGCCTCCGGCGGCCCCCATCCGCACGACCACGTCCCTGCCGTCGCCGTGCTCGACGGCGTTGACCACGAGATTGCGCAGCACGCGCTCCACCCGCCGTGCGTCGGCCTCCGCGACCACGGGCTGCTCGTCCCCGACGACCCGGACCGCCGACCCCTTGCGCTCGGCCAGGGGCGCGGCCGCGTCGATCACGCGCCGCACCACTTCCCGCAGGTCTATCGGCTCGGCCTCGAGCGCCGCCGCGCCCGCGTCGAACCGGCTGATCTCCAGCAGGTCGGCGAGCAGCGACTCGAACCGGTCGATCTGCCCGACCAGCAGCTCGGCCGACCTGGACGTCGCCGGGTCGAAGTCCTCACGGCCCTCGTGGATGACGTCAGCGGCCATCCGCACCGTCGTCAGCGGCGTGCGCAGCTCGTGCGACACGTCGGAGACGAAGCGCCGCTGCATCCGCGACAACTCCTCCAGCTGCTGGATCTTCAGCTGGAGGCTGTGCGCCATCTTGTTGAACGCCTCGCCGAGCCG
This sequence comes from Streptomyces sp. NRRL F-5126, assembly GCF_000721265.1. Classification (GTDB taxonomy): domain Bacteria; phylum Actinomycetota; class Actinomycetes; order Streptomycetales; family Streptomycetaceae; genus Streptomyces. Next base: position 336,571 of record NZ_JOFZ01000011.1, read on the forward strand.
GGCGATGTCGTCCTCGCCCGTGACCTTCATCCGCTCGTGCAGCAGGCCCGTGGACAGCCGCTCCGCGATCCCCGCAGCCATCCGTACCGGCGTCACCACCTGGCGCACCACCAGCCACGCGATCGCGCCCAGCAGAACCACCACGAACAGGCCCGCCGTCGCCAGCGTGCGCTTCACGAGGTTCAGCGACTGCTCCTCCTGCGTCAGCGGGAAGAGGTAGTACAACTCGTAGGGGTGACGGTCGACGTCGTTGAGCCGCTTGCCGATGATCAGCGCGGGCTCGGCCTTGCGGTCCTTCGACGCGTCCGTGTACTTGATCTTCCCGTACGTCTTGAACTCGCCGGTGCCGCTCGCGACCGCACGCCGCAGATCGTCCGGTATGGACGCCAGGTCCACGCTCCCCGACGTACGGGGGGCGCGCTTGGGCGTGGAGTCGGCGCTCAGCGCCACGACATTGAAGGCGCCGGGCCCCCCGCTCGCCAGCTGCTCCACCAGGTCCGTGCGCCAGGAGTTCGTCCCCACCACCGTGGGGTCCGTGCCGTCGCCGCCGCGGCCGCCGGGCACCGGCTGGGCGTCCGCCTTCTCCTGCGCGACGGAGAAACCGCCGTCGGCCTGGCTCTGTGCGGCCTTCTCCTTCGCCTCGACCAGGCCGTTGCGTACCTGCCCGATGACGACGAATCCCAGCAGGAGGACCACGCCGAGCGACATCAGCAGCGTCGCGGCGACGACCCGCAGCTGGATGTTGCGGCGCCACAGCCGCATCACCGGCAGCAGCGGGCGCCGCAGCAGCCGGATGACCAGGCGCAGCACCGGGCCGCCCGCCGGTGCGTCCTGAAGCAGCCGTCCGCCCTTGAAGCGGCGGCCGGCCCCCTGACGCCCGGCTTTCGGCGCGGTGCTGCCGCCGGTCATGTCAGTTCGGTCCTGCCTTGTACCCGACACCGCGCACGGTCACCACGATCTCCGGCCGCTCCGGGTCCCTCTCGACCTTGGAGCGCAGCCGCTGCACGTGCACATTGACCAGCCGGGTGTCGGCGGCATGGCGGTACCCCCACACCTGCTCAAGCAGCACCTCTCGCGTGAACACCTGCCACGGCTTGCGTGCCAGCGCCACCAGCAGGTCGAACTCGAGCGGCGTCAGCGCGATGGACTGCCCCTCACGCTTGACGGAGTGCCCCGCGACGTCGATGACGAGGTCGCCGATGGTCAGCTGCTCCGGCGCCGGCTCCTCCGACCTGCGCAGACGTGCCCTTATCCGGGCCACGAGCTCCTTCGGCTTGAACGGCTTGACGATGTAGTCGTCAGCACCCGACTCCAGACCGACGACCACGTCGACGGTGTCACTCTTGGCCGTGAGCATGACGATCGGCACCCCGGACTCGGCCCGGATCTGCCGGCAGACCTCGATCCCGTCCCGGCCCGGCAGCATCAGATCCAGCAGCACCAGATCCGGCTTGGCATCGCGGAAGGCGGCCAGCGCCTTGTCACCGTCCGCGACGAACGACGGCTCGAACCCTTCACCACGCAGCACAATCCCGAGCATCTCGGCCAGTGCGGTGTCGTCGTCGACGACAAGGACGCGTCCCTTCATATCGACATCATCCCATCAGCCAATCGTTGCCGGTCGTGACCTGGCACACAGGTCCGCGATTCCACTGCCGGTCACAGGGGACAGCGCCCCGTGTTCCGTGACGAGCGCCGTCACCAGTTCGGGCGGAGTGATGTCGAACGCCGGGTTGTACGCCTGCGTCCCCAGCGGGGCCACCGGCAGCCCGCTGACCACTTCCGCACCGGCTGTCTGCGGTGCCATCACCTCGGTGACCTCCTGTCCAGGACGCTGCTCCACTTCGATCGACGCACCGTCCCGGGTGTCCGGATCGATCGTCGTCGTCGGCGCCACCACCACGAAAGGCACATGGTGGTAGCGGGCCAGCACGGCGAGCGGATAGCTGCCCACCTTGTTCGCCACGGAGCCGTCCGCCGCGATCCGGTCCGCACCGATCAGTACCGCATCGACCTCGCCTGCCGCGAACAGCGAGCCCGCCGCACTGTCCGTGAGCAGCGTGTACGCCATGCCGTTGCGTGCCGCCTCGTACGCGGTGAGACGCGCTCCCTGGAGCAGCGGGCGCGTCTCGTCCACCCAGAGCCTCCGCAGCCGGCCCGCCCGGTGAGCGGCCAGCGCCACGGCGAACGCCGTGCCGTCCCCGCCGGACACCAGCGCGCCGGTGTTGCAGTGGGTAAGGATGCGGTGGTTCCCGCCGGGAAGCAACTCGTCGAGCAGACCGAGCCCCGCGGCCCCCATGGCGGCGCTGCCCTCCGCGTCCTCCAGGTGCAGCCGCCTGGCTTCCGCGAGCGCGCCCGCGGCGGCGCCCGCCAGGTCCCCGCCCGCGTCCAGCGCGCGCCTGTACGCCTCCAGCGCCCGGCGCACCCCGTACCCCAGATTGACGGCCGTGGGCCGCGCCCCGGCCAGCGACTGGGCCGCGTCGTCGACGTCGAACCCGCGTGCGGCCGCGAGCGCCACCCCGTAGGCCCCTGCGATGCCGAGCAACGGCGCGCCCCGCACCGCGAGCGTGCGGATGGCACCCACCAGAGCCGGCACGTCGGTGCAGACGAGCTCGACCTCCTCCGCCGGCAGCCTCGTCTGGTCGAGCAGTACGAGCACGGGACCTTCGGGCGGCTCGTCCCAGCGGAGCGCCGGGACCATGGACGGCGGTGCGTCGACAGGGGATGGTGCGTGCTGATCAGCCATTCGCCCAGTCTGCCTGCTCCGGCAATGACAATGAAGGCGAGAAGAGCCGGCGTCGGGAGATACGCCCTCCGGCCCGTGCTCCCGCACCGCGTGGCACGATGGCTGCCAACCGCCCGCCGGCACTCCCGGTGGACCGCCGAACACCACCGGCACGCCGAGCCCCGACGACACATCCACGAGGTGGACGACCGTGAACGACACTCCGGGCTGGGCATCGCCCGGGTCCGCCCCGTCCGACGACCAGGAGGGCGGCACGCCGCACGCGGGCGAGGAGACCGGTCCCCCGAGCCGATGGTCCGCCCAGCAGCCGCCACCGGCGCAGTGGTCCCCGCCCCCCACCCCGCCGCGGACCGTGCCCGCACAGCCGGGGCCGCGGCCGGCCACGGGCTGGGGCGCACCCGGCCCCGGCGGTGGCCCCGCCTGGGGCAGGCCCACCGCCCCCAAGCCCGGCGTGATCCCGCTGCGCCCGCTCGGCATCGGCGAACTCCTCGACGGCTCAGTGTCGGTACTGCGCACCCACTGGCGCACCGTCCTGGGCGTCACCGTCACCGTCGCGGCCGTCTCCCAGGTCGCCGACCTGCTCATGCAGCGCTACCTGCTGCCCGCCCCGCCCGAGCTCGACCCGTCCGCGACGCCGACGGAAACCCTGCACCGGACGGCCGACGTCCTCCAGTCGACGATGCTCACGCTGCTGGTGTCGCTCGGCATCACCCTGATCGGCACGCTCTTCACCACGGCCGTCCTGACCGTCGTCGTCAGCCGCTCGGTACTGGGACGGGACGTGAGCTTCCGCGACGCGTGGCACGAAGCACGTCCGCGCATTCCCCAACTCGTCGGGCTGACCCTGCTGCTGCCACTGATCAGCTTCGCCATCCTGGCCATCGCGATCCTGCCCGGCGCCCTGTCGGGTTCGGACGCCGGCGTGTCGCTGTCCGTGCTCCTCAGCCTCGCCGCACTCGCCGTGATCATCTGGCTGATGATCCGCTTCAGTCTCGCCTCCCCGGCGCTGATGCTGGAACGCGGAGGCGTCATCGCCTCCATGCGGCGCTCGGTGAAGCTGGTACGCGGAGCGTGGTGGCGCACCTTCGGCGTCCTGCTGCTCACGCTGGTGCTCAGCTTCGTCGTCTCGATGGTCATCGCGATCCCGTTCACCCTCATCGCGACGATCGCCGACGGCGGCTCCGATCTCGGCGGCATGCTCTCCGGGACCACCCCCGACTTCGGGTGGACCTACCTGATCATCACGGGCGTCGGCGCGGTCGTCGCCAACGCCCTCACCCTGCCCTTCTCGGCAGGCGTCACCGTCCTGCTCTACGTGGACCGGCGCATCCGCCGCGAGGCCCTGGACCTGGAACTGGCGCGTGCCGCCGGCATCCCGGGCCAGTGACCGTGACCTGAACGGCCGGCCAGCGCCCCAACCCCGGTGGCAGCAGCGGCACCTGACGCGCGGAATCCCCCAGCACCGGACATTCTTGGGCTGTCGGCCATCAGGGACGTACTCAGGGAGCGGGCGAGGAAATGCGAAAAGGCCCGCACCAAATGGTGCGGGCCTCCCCGGTCCTGCAACGTATTGTTCGGCGGCGTCCTACTCTCCCACAGGGTCCCCCCTGCAGTACCATCGGCGCAGTAGAGCTTAGC
>NZ_JOFZ01000012.1 GCF_000721265.1 Streptomyces sp. NRRL F-5126
ATCTGGCGTTGACTTTTAGCACGCTGTTGAGTTCTCAAGGAACGGACGCTTCCTTCGGAAACCCTTCCAGGCTCCCTCCGGGCGCTTTCCCTTCGGTGTGTTCACTACTTTAGCCGATTCCCTCGCCGACTCATAATCGAGTCATCCGTTCGCAATTTCCGGCATGCCGAAATTCGCACCCGTTGTGGGGATCGATCGTAGGTAGTGGATGGCCGCTCCCGGGTCTGCCGAACGGCAGCTGCCCCGTTTCAGCGGCTCAGACTACATTACGCACTGGGACCCGCTGGGTCAAGTCTCGTCAAGACCGCCTCTTGCGCGGCGCGGGCGCCGTGGCAGACCTGCCTGCCTGGAACACTGATCCGCATGCCGGGCGAAGCCTGAGCCGGGTGAAACCGCGGTCGAGGCGCTGGTGCGGGAACTCGGGGAGGAGCTCCGGGTCCGTCCGGTCGAACCCCGGCTTCTGGCGGAGATCGAGGCTCTTGCCGCGCGGCTGCGGCGAGCGGGATGCCCAGCTCGCCCCGGCAGTGGAGGACCAGGTCATACCGCTGCTCAAGCGCAGCGGCCTGCTGGCCGTGCAGGAGCGCGACCGAGGGCCGGAGACTCATCACACTCCGGACGCACGGCGGCTCAGCTTCCCTCGGAAGGCTTGCCCCTCGGGCTGAGCCGGTACGCGGAGACCGTCGGATCGTCGGCCAGGTAGAAGCGGTGCTCCCAGTCGTGGGCCTTGCTCACGCCCACCCGGGGGCCGACCCGGACGAGCTCGGCGGGCACCGGACTGCCCTCCGACAGCACGACTGACGCACCTGCCAGCAAGTTCGTTCCGTTGTGCTCCGCCGTGATGCCGAGGGCCTGGCAGAAGTTGCCCGGCCCGCGTGCGAGACGTGGGCTCTCCACCTTCGCTCCCCGCCTCCGGCGTGCCAGGTCTTCCCCTTCGACGACCCGGCCCGCCCGCATGAGGACTGCCGAGGCGATGCCGTCCGTTCCGGTGACGATGTTGGCGCACCAGTGGAGGCCGTGGGACCGGTAGACGTAGAGATGGCCTGCGGGTCCGAACATGACGGCGTTGCGGGCTGTCCTGCCACGGTAGGCGTGGGAGGCGGGGTCGGCGGCACCGGAGTATGCCTCGGTTTCCGTGATGGCGATACGCACGGTTCCCTCGGGGGTCTCGTGCGTGAGGACGGAGCCGAGCAGCTTGCGGGCGATTTCTTCGGCGGGGTGAGCGAGATCCACGAAGTTCATACTGACAGCCGCCGCCTGACGCGGTTCGAAGCGGTTCGCGCTCGGTCGTCCAGGGCGGTCAGGAACCGGTCCGGTGGCTCGCGCGTATGTAGGGGGCGTACGGCCGTTTCGGCAACACAAGCAGTAGGGAGTGGAGATGGGCTTCAAGAGGCTGCTCGCCAGCATGGGTGCCGGCGGGGCTTCGGTGGAGACGGAACTCCTCGAGTCGAACGTCGTGCCCGGGGGTGTGGTCCAGGGCGAGGTGCGCGTACAAGGTGGTTCCGTCAGCCAGGAGATCCAGGGCCTCACGGTCGGACTGCGGGCGCGGGTCGAGGTGGAGGGCCACGACGACCAGGAGTTCAAGCAGAACATCGACTTCACGACGGAGCGCATCGGCGGCGCCTTCGAGGTGCAGGCCGGGGCCGTGCACACCGTGCCGTTCGGCCTCGAGATCCCGTGGGAGACGCCGGTCTCGACGATCGACGGTCAGGACCTGCGGGGCATGCACATCGGGGTGGTGACCGGGCTGGAGATCGCGCGTGCGCTGGACTCGGGGGATCTGGACCCGATCCACGTTCACCCGCTGCCCGCGCAGCGGGCGATCCTGGACGCGTTCATCCAGCTGGGGTTCCGGTTCAAGGCGGCGGACATGGAGCGCGGTCACATCAGGGGGACCCGTCAGCGGCTGCCGTTCTACCAGGAGATCGAGTTCCACTCGCCGTCGCAGTACCGGGGCCTCAACGAGGTGGAGCTGACGTTCGTCGCCGACGACCGGGAGATGGACGTCGTGATGGAGATGGACAAGAAGGACGGTCTGTTCAGCGAGGGCCATGACACGTACCGCTCCTTCACGGTGGGTCTCGACTCGTTCGCTTCCACGGACTGGGCGGCGTACTTGCACGGGTGGCTCGCCGAGGTCGGCGGCCGGCGCAACTGGCTGTGACGGCGGGTCTAGGCTCGGGGCGTACCCAGGGCCGTGACCGGTCAACGTGCTATTCGGAGGTTCGCAACGTGGCTGAAGGGCAGAGGGCGCCGCTTCCTCACGATTTCCATCCGGAGGTGCCGTCGTTCAGCGTGGCGAGTGACCACGTCGCTCCCGGCGCGGTCCTGAAGGACGCCCAGGTCTACGCGGCGGGCAACACGTCGCCCGGGCTGCGGTGGGAGGGTTTCCCGGCTGAAACGAAGAGTTTCGCCGTGACGTGCTTCGATCCGGACGCCCCCACCGGCAGCGGTTTCTGGCACTGGGTGGTGTTCGACATCCCCGCCTCCGTGACGGAGCTCCCGCCGGGCGCGGGCAGCGGTTCGTTCGAGGGCCTGCCCGCGGGCGCCGTCCAGGCGCGCAATGACTACGGGACGCGGGACTTCGGCGGTGCGGCGCCGCCGCCCGGTGATCCGGCGCACCGGTACGTGTTCACGGTGTACGCGGTGGACACGGAGAAGCTGGGTCCTGACAGTGACGCGTCGCCCGCGTTCGTCGGGTTCAATCTGCGGTTCCACACGCTGGGTCGTGGTCATCTGATCGGCGAGTACGGGGCTCCCGCGGAGAGCTGACCGTTTGCCCGTTGTTTGCCCTGCCCTGGTCTATCGGAGATCGGGGCAGGGCATTTTTATTGTGTTGTCCACCTCGGCGTGCCCGGCCAGAGTTGATCCGAGCCGAAGGGCCCGCCTCGGATGGCTGGGCCGGCGACACGGGAGGTGGGCGGGATGCGGGAGACGCTGGTGCTCAATGCGAGCTTCGAGCCCCTTTCGACGGTGACGCTGCACCGCGCGGTGGTGCTGGTGCTGCAGGACAAGGCCGTGGTGGAGCAGTCGCATCCGCTGCTTCGTGTGCGCGCGGCGGCGTTGGAGCTTCCGGTGCCGAGGGTGATCAGGCTGTGCCGGTATGTCAGGGTGCCGTTTCGAAGACAGGCGCCGTGGTCGCGCCGGGGTGTGCTGGTGCGGGACGGGCACCGGTGCGCGTACTGCGGCAGGCGCGCGTCGACGGTGGACCACGTGACGCCGAGGTCGCGCGGGGGCGCGGACAGCTGGCTGAACACCGTGGCGTCTTGTGCGGAGTGCAACCACCGCAAGGCGGACCGTACGCCTGAGCAAGCGGCGATGCCGCTGCTGCGGGCGCCGTTCACGCCGTCGCCCGCGGACGCGATGCTGTTGTCGCTGCGGTCCGGTGAGCGTTCCGAGCTGCCGGAGTGGCTGGCGGCGGGTGTGACGGCCGCGTAGGTCCGGGCGTCGTCCCGGGGGCATCGTCTCGGAGGCGTCGCCACCCCCCGGGACCTTCCGCTCTCTCAGCGCAGCAGGAGTTGCACGATGGCGGCCACGCCGACCACGAGGATGACGGCCCGGAGGGCTGTCGGCGGGAGGCGGCGGCCGATTTTCGCACCGAGTTGGCCGCCGATGGTGGAGCCCGCGGCGATGAGTGCGACGGCTGTCCAGTCGAAGTGCGCGGCGAAGAGGAAGAAGGCGGCCGCCACGGAGTTCACGACCGTGGAGATCACTGTCTTGACGGCGTTGAGCCGCTGCATGGTGTCGTCGAGCAGCATGCCCATCAGGGACAGGTACATGATGCCTTGAGCGGCGGTGAAGTAGCCGCCGTAGACGCTGGCGAGCAGGATGCCGGTGATGAGGGCGGGTCCTGCCTCGCGGCCCGCCGCCTCGGTGCCTCGCCGTGCTCTTTGGCGTCTGACGAGCTCGGCGATGCGGGGCTGGAGTACGACGAGGACGAGGGCGAGGCCGACGAGGACGGGTACGACCGTCTCGAAGGCGGTGGGTGGCAGGACGAGCAGCAGGATCGCGCCGGCGAGGCCGCCGATGAGGGCGACGGCGCAGAGGCGCAGCACGCGGCGGCGCTGGCCTGCCAGTTCGGCGCGGTAGCCGAGGGCGCCGCTGAGGGTGCCGGGCACGAGGCCGAGGGCGTTGGAGACGGTGGCGGTGACCGGGGGTACGCCGGTGGCGAGCAGGACGGGGAACGTGACGAGGGTTCCGGAGCCGACGACGGTGTTGATGGCGCCGGCCCAGACGCCTGCGAAGAGGACGGCCGCCATCTCCCAGATGCTCATGGCGTCTGATCGTGCCTGACATCCCGCGGGCGGTCGCACGCGGGGTGGCTGTCAGCCGAGCGCTTTGCCTTCCTGGTCGGGGCTGGTGCCCTGGCCGGGTACGTGTCCCTGGCCCTGGCCGGCGTTCTTGTCGCCGTTGTTGAAGCCGGGGACGCCGCCGCCGAGGTTGCCGAAGGCGCCGCTGAGGCCCTTGAGGGCGTCGCCGATCTCGCTGGGCACGATCCAGAGCTTGTTGGCGTCGCCTTCGGCGATCTTGGGGAGCATCTGGAGGTACTGGTAGGAGAGGAGCTTCTGGTCGGGGTCGCCCGCGTGGATGGATTCGAAGACGGTGCGGATGGCCTGTGCCTCGCCCTCGGCGCGCAGTGCTGCCGCCCTGGCCTCGCCCTCGGCGCGGAGGATGGCGGACTGCTTCTCGCCCTCGGCGGTGAGGATCTGTGACTGCCTGATGCCTTCGGCGGTGAGGATCGCGGCGCGCTTGTCGCGGTCGGCGCGCATCTGCTTCTCCATCGAGTCCTGGATGGAGGTGGGCGGTTCGATGGCCTTGAGCTCGACGCGGTTGACGCGGATGCCCCACTTGCCGGTGGCCTCGTCGAGGACGCCGCGGAGCGCTGCGTTGATCTCCTCGCGTGAGGTGAGGGTGCGTTCGAGGTCCATGCCGCCGATGATGTTGCGCAGGGTGGTGACGGTGAGCTGCTCGATCGCCTGGATGTAGCTGGCGACTTCGTACGTGGCGGCGCGCGCGTCGGTCACCTGGTAGTAGATGACGGTGTCGATGTTGACGACGAGGTTGTCCTGGGTGATGACGGGCTGCGGCGGGAAGGGGACGACCTGTTCGCGCAGGTCGATGCGGTTGCGGATCGAGTCGATGAACGGGACGACGATGTTGAGTCCCGCGTTGAGGGTGCGGGTGTAGCGGCCGAACCGTTCGACGATGGCCGCGCTGGCCTGGGGGATGACCTGGATCGTCTTGATCAGGGCGATGAAGACGAGCACCACCAGGATGATCAGGACGATGATGATGGCTGACATCGTGTTCCTCAGGCCCTTCGCCGACGGATGGTCCGATGATCGAGTTTCCCAGACGGGGAGTGCGCCCGGGGGGAGTTCGCGCGGGTTGGCCCGGTGGTGCCGGGCCGTCACATGACGACGGCGGTGGCGCCGTCGATCTCGACCACGTCGACCTCCTGCCCCGGCTCGTACGTCTGGGTCTTGTCGTAGGGGCGCGCGGACCAGGTCTCGCCGGCGAGCTTGATGCGGCCGCCGCCGCGGTCGACGCGTTGGAGGACGACGGCCTGGCGTCCTTTCAGGGCGTCGACGCCGGTGCGTGCTTCGGGCCGCTGTCTGCTGTGGCGGTTGGCGAGGGGCCGTACGACGGCGATGAGCGCGACGGAGACGGCGGCGAAGACGACGACCTGCGCGACGATCCCGCCGCCGAGGGCCGCCACGACGGCGCCCGCCACCGCGCCCGCGGACAGCATTCCGAACTCGGGCATGGCGGTGATCACGAGCGGTATGCCGAGCCCGACCGCCGCTACCAGCCACCACACCCACGCGTCGATATCCACGCGTTCATGGTAGGTCGGCGCCGACGTGTGGGGACAGGGGAACTTCAGGTCTGTTGACGTCGGATCAGCCGGCGCGGGCCTCGGCGGCCGGGGCCGCGGGGTTACTTGAGGGGCAGTCCGGTCGCGGTCCAGCGCTGGCCGTTGCGTTCCACGACGAGCGGGAGCCCGAAGCAGAGGGACAGGTTGCGGGAGGTCAGCTCGGTCTCCATGGGCCCGGCGGCGAGTACCTTGCCCTGGCGGATCATGAGGACGTGGGTGAAGCCGGGTGCGATCTCCTCGACGTGGTGCGTCACCATGATCATGGAGGGGGCGAGGGGGTCGCGGGCGAGGCGGCCGAGCCTGCGCACCAGGTCCTCGCGTCCGCCGAGGTCGAGTCCGGCGGCGGGCTCGTCGAGGAGCAGCAGTTCGGGGTCGGTCATCATGGCCCTGGCGATGAGGGTGCGCTTGCGCTCGCCCTCGGAGAGCGTGCCGAACCTGCGGTCGGTGTATTCGGTCATGCCGAGCCGGTCGAGGAAGGCGAGCGCGCGGTCCTTGTCGACCTCCTCGTAGTCCTCGTTCCACGTTGCCGTCATGCCGTAGGCGGCGGTCAGCACGGTCTGGAGAACGGTCTGGCGCTTGGGGAGCTTCTCCGACATGGCGACGCCCGCCACGCCGATGCGGGGGCGCAGGTCGAACACGTCGACCTTGCCGAGCCGGTCGCCGAGGATGCTCACGGTGCCGCGGGTCGGGAAGAGGTAGCTGGAGGCGACGTTGAGGAGGGTGGTCTTGCCGGCGCCGTTGGGGCCGAGGATGACCCAGCGCTCGCCCTCCTTGATCGACCAGGAGACCTCGTCCAGCAGAGCGCGTCCGTCGCGGACCACGGACACGTCCACCAGCTCCAGTACATCGCTCATGAGTGCGTTGTCTCCCCATTGCATTCGTCGTGGGCCCCAGGGCGCGCCTGCGGGCGCGGCTCCAGGGAAAACCTACGCCACCGGGCAGGTGATCCGGCTGTGAGGTCCGTTGCCTAGGCTGGGCGCATGCACTCGCAACCACGCTCAGGACGGCTGGCCTCGTGGGGGAACGCCCTGTTGGCCGGGCTCGTGTCGCCGGACGATGCCGCTCTTGCCGTCGTGGGCGGCGACGCGGTGCACAGGGTGGCGGGGCTGCCGGGCGAATCCGGCCAGGTCGGGCTGACTCTGGCGCTTGGCAGGCTGCGGGCGCTCGGGGTGAGCGGCTACCGGGTGGCGCTGCCCGCTCCAGGTCATCCGCTGGGGCTGAGCGGGCCGCCCGAGTTCAACGAGCGTGCTCTGGAGGCCGAGGAGGCGGTGGTCGCCGTGGGCGCCCCGTACGGCCTGGTGCCGGATGTCACGTCGGCGGGGCCCGAGGGCGACATGCATGTGGAGGTCGTCTGGCACTGCCTGCCGGTGCGGGAGGGCGTGCCGGCGGACGTGCCGTCGCTGGGTGAGGCGGAGCGTGAGCTCGCCGAGGCGCTGCGGGACGCGACGGAGGTGCTGTCGCGGCTCGACGTGGCGGCGTCGGGGCCCGCGGCGCAGGCGGCGCTGGACGCGTACCGGGCGCGGGCGTCGCACGACGCGTCGCTGCTGGCCCCGGGGTATCCGGCGCGGGCGGCGCGGGTGCTGGAGCTTGCGCGGCGGGTGGGTCTGATGGTGTCGCTGGCGTACGAGAGCGGTGACGGCGCCGCGGTGAGCGCGTCGGCGATGGCGGCACGGGTCTCGGCGCTGCGGCCGGTGGAGCGGGTGGCGCGGCGGGCGCAGGTGGCCTCGTACAACGCGTACGTGGAGGACCGGGAGCGCCGCTGAGCGGCGGTCCGCTGCGGCGCGGTGCCGCGCCGCGGCGGGCCGGCCTCGACATGCCGGACGGGTCCGGGCGCCCGGCGTGCCCGCGGTGCGGGCCTTGCGCGCCGGCCCGCCGGCGGCACCGCGGAGAATCGCTTCGGCGGTGGACACAGTGGCCGGCCTCGTCGGGCCCCGGCGCCCGGTTGTGTGACCGCGGGGGTCGGGCCTTGCGCGCCCGGCCTGCGGGGCGCTGCTCGGGCGGGGCCGAGCGTACGGGAGGTCGCCGACTCGACCATGGAGGCCCGCGGCCAGGCCGCCGTCCTGCCGGTGGCATCGCGGACGGGACGGCGGCGACGACGCCGTTCGGCGCCGCGGCGGATCGCTTCGGCGGGGCGGACACACTCACCGGCCACGTCGAACCCGGCACACCCAGGCACGCGGGCATGCGACCCCGAGGCCGGCGGCCAGGTCGGCGTCCTGTCCGGCGGCGTCGCGGATGAGGCGGCGACCGGCTGCCGCTGTCCGGCCCGGCCCGGCCCGGATCAGTCGGCGGGATCGTTCGACGCTGCCGAGGAACGCTTCGGCGGGTCGACGTGGTGGTCGGCGGCGCGCGGCGCGGCCGCGCCCCCGGGGCCGCGGCGGATGCCGGGCTGCCCGGGGGCGCGGACGAGGGTCCGGTGCGCGGGGGCGCGGGTGCGTCAGAAGTTGACGCCGTGGTTGCCGAAGGCCGGGTTCAGCAGGCCGATCACGTTGACGGTGTTGCCGACCACGTTGACCGGGATGTCCACCGGCACCTGGACGACGTTGCCCGAGCCGACGCCCGGCGAGTGGACGGCCTGGCCGGCAGCCTGGGCGTGCGCGGGCGCGTGGGCCCCCGTCTCGCACGCGCTCGCGGCGCCCGCGCCCGCCGCCACGATGGAGCCGGCGATCATGGTGAGCGCGGCGGCCCTCTTCAGGTTCTGCATCTCGGGATTCCTCCTCGTACGAAGCCGCGGCGCTGCGCCGTGGCACGCAAGGAGAACGCCGGGCCGGTCATACGGATACGCCGAGTGGGTGACATACACCCGACGGTATGAATCTCGGATCAGCGGGTGACGTCGTGCCGGACCGCCCACAGCGCTGCCTGCGTGCGGTCCGCGAGGTCCAGCTTCATCAGGATGTTCGAGACGTGGGTCTTGACGGTCTTCTCCGACAGCACCAGGGCCCGTGCGATCTCCCTGTTGGAGCGGCCGTCGGCGATCAGCGCGAGCACCTCGCGCTCGCGTTCCGTCAGGGAGGTTCCCCTCCCCTGGCCGCTCCCCTGGTCCTCCTGCGCGAGCAGCGCCTGGGCGACCTCGGGCTGCAGCAGCACGTGGCCCGCGTGCACCGAGCGGATCGCGTCGGCCAGCGCCTCCGGGTCGATGTCCTTGTACACGTAGCCCGCGGCCCCCGCGCGCAGCGCGGGCACGACGGTGCGCTGCTCGGTGAAGCTCGTCACGATCAGCACCTTCGCCGGGTTCGCGAGCCCGCCCAGCTTCCGCAGCGCGTCGATGCCGTCGGTGCCCGGCATCTTGATGTCCATCAGCACCACGTCGGGCCGCAGCTCCTCCGTGCGTGCGACGCCCTCCGCGCCGTCGCCCGCCTCGCCGACGACCTCGATGTCGTCCTGGATCTCCAGGAACGTGCGCAGTCCGCGCCGTACGACCTGGTGATCGTCGACGAGCAGCACGCGGATCGGGTCAGCCACCGGGCACCTCCATGGTGATCGTGGTGCCCTCTCCGGGCGCCGATGTGACGGTGAGCCTGCCGCCGACGCCGCTCGCCCGGTCGCGCATGGACACGAGGCCGAGGTGGCGTCCTTCCCTTCGCACGGCGCGCGGCTCGAACCCCTTGCCGTCGTCCACGACGCGCAGGACGGCGCCGGGCCCGTTCCTGTCGAGTGCGACGTCCACGGTTCGGGCGCCGGAGTGGCGCAGCGCGTTGTGCAGGGCCTCCTGGGCGACCCGCAGCAGCGCCTCCTCCTGCGCGGCGGGCATCGCCTTCACGTCCTGTGAGTGGAAGGTGACGTGTGCGGCGTGCGCGCGGTCGAGCACCTTGGCCTGCGTGCGCAACGTGTTGAGCAGGCCGTCCTCGGCAAGCGCGGCAGGACGCAGCTCCACCACGGCGGCGCCGAGCTCGTCGGCCGCCTCCGCCGCGAGCGCGGCCACCTGCTGCAGCTCGCCCTTGGCGCGTGCCGGATCGCGGTCGACGAGCTTGGCCGCGGCCTGTGCGGTGAGCCGCAGCGAGAAGAGCTTCTGGCTGACCGCGTCGTGCAGCTCGTGCGCGAGGCGGGAGCGCTCCTCGGTGATGGTGAGTTCCCGGCTGCGCTCGTAGAGGCGTGCGTTGGTCAGGGCGATCGCGGCGTGCTGGGCGAGGATCGACAGCAGCTCCTCGTCCTCGGCGGTGAAGCCGCAGACCTTCTCGCCGTTCGCCGTGCGGTGCGGGCAGCGCTTGTTGGCGAGGAAGAGCGCGCCGAGCGTCTCGTCGCCGTCCTTGACGGGCAGGCCGAGGAAGTCGGACATGTCGGGGTGGGTGCGCGGCCAGCCGCCGAAGCGCGGGTCCTCGCGCACGTCGGCGAGGCGCTCCACCTTCTCGTCGTGGAGCATCGCCGCGAGGATGCCGTGCTGCCTCGGCAGGGGGCCGATGGCCTTCCACTGCTCCTCGCTCACCCCGTCGACGACGAACTGTGCGAAGCCGCCGTGGTCGTCGGGGACTCCGAGCGCCGCGTACTGCGCGTCGAGCAGCTCGCGGGCGGAGGCCACGATCGTCTTGAGGACGTCGCGCACCTCCAGGTGCCTGCTCATGGCGAGGAGCGCGGTGCTGACGGCGGCAAGGCCCGAGCCCGCGGATCCCGTGCTGGGAGTCATGTCCACACCGTACCGGCGGCGCACGGCCTTCCGTATCGGGCGCCGGGCCCAGCGTGCCGGGCCCTGCGGCCTAGGCCGAAATGCCTCGGGGTCCGGGACCCGCGGACCGAGGTGCGGGACGTCCGTCCCTTCTTACGGTGACGGCATCGGCGCGGGCCGCGGTGGCCCCGCGAACGACCATCAGGGAGTGGACGTCATGCCCGTCGCGGTGATCACAGGGGGTTCCAAGGGGCTCGGGCGCGCGCTCGCGGCCGGTCTGGCCGGGCGCGGCTGGGACCTCGTGCTGGGGGCGCGTACCGCGCCCGTGCTTCAGGAGTCGGCCGAGGCCGCCCGTGCCCGCGGGGCGCGGGTGACGGCGGTCACCGGGGACGTGGCCGACACGGCGCACCGGCGGGCGCTGGTGGCGGCGGCGTCGCGTCTCGGCGGGCTCGACCTGCTGGTGCACAACGCGAGCGCACTGGGAGCGCAGCCGCTGGTGGAGCTGGCGAGGCTGCCGCTCGACGGGTTCAGGTCGGCGCTGGAGACGAACGTCGTGGCGCCGCTCGGCCTGGTGCAGGAGGCGCTGCCGCTGCTGCGGGCGAGCCGCGAGGGCGCGGTGATCGCCGTCAGCTCGGACGCGGCGGCCGAGGCGTACGGGACGTGGGGCGGCTACGGGGCGTCCAAGGCCGCGCTCGACCACATGTCGGCGGTGCTCGCGGTCGAGGAGCCGGACCTCAGGGTCTGGTCGGTGGATCCGGGCGACATGGACACGGACCTGTACGCGGCGGCGGTGCCGGACGACACGGACCCGCGCCCCGACCCGGCCACGGTGGTGCCGGCGTTCCTCGCGCTGGTGGAACGGCGCCCCGCGAGCGGCCGCTACACGGCCTCGGCCCTGGTGGCGGCGCGATGAGCGTGCTGGAGGCACTGCGGGTGCCGGACGAGCTGTCCGCGCGGGTGCCGGCGGAGCAGCGCGGGCGCGGCAGGGACGACGTGCGGCTGCTGGTGTCCCGGGGCACGGACGTCTCGCACCACGTGTTCGCGGACCTGCCCGTGCTGCTGCGCGCCGGTGACGTCCTCGTCGTCAACACGTCGACGACGCTCGCGGCCGCCGTCGACGGCCGTCTGGGGGACGAGGCGGGCGGCGAGCCGGTCGTCGTGCACTTCTCGACGCGCGGCGACGACGGGCGCTGGGCGGTCGAGCTGCGTGCCCCGGCCGCCGGCGGAGTGACAGGGCCGCGTCCCGGCGGGCCTGCCGGGACGGTCGTACGGCTGCCCGGCGGGGCGCGGCTGCGCGTCGAGGAGCCGCTCGACCCCGCGGGCGCCCGCCTGTGGTGGGCGAGTGTGTGGCCGGGCGGGGCGCGGGACGTGCCGGGGCTGCTGCGCGGGTACGGGCGGCCGATCCGGTACGGGTACACGGAGCGCGACCAGCCGCTCGCCGCCTACCAGACGGTGTTCGGCGTGCCGGAGCCCGACGGGGCGGGCTCCGCGGAGATGCCGAGCGCGAGCCGCCCCTTCACGGCGGGCACGGTGGCGGCGCTGGTGCGGCGCGGGGTGCAGTTCGCGCCGCTCACGCTGCACACGGGCGTGGCGTCGGCGGAGTCGCACGAGCCGCCGTACCCGGAGCGCTTCGCGGTGCCGGGGACGACGGCGCGGCTGGTGAACGCGGCGCGGGCGGGCGGGGGCGCGGTGGTGGCCGTCGGGACCACGGCGGTCAGGGCGCTGGAGTCGGCGGCGGACGAGAGTGGCGCGGTGCGGGCGGCGGCCGGCTGGACGGACCTGGTGGTGACGGCGCGGCGCGGGGTGCGGGTGGTGGACGGCCTGCTGACCGGCCTGCACGAGCCGCAGGCCTCGCACCTGCTGATGCTGGAGGCGATCGCCGGGCGGGCGGCGCTGACCCGCGGCTACGACGAGGCGCTGGAGCACCGGTACCTGTGGCACGAGTTCGGGGACCTGCACCTGCTGCTGCGGGATTGAGCAACGGACATTTCGCTCACGCCATGCGTTGCGGCAGCAACACATCGTGAGACGGCGGGGGTCCGCGTGTGAGGCCGGGCATAGGGCGCAGATCACTTACGAAGGGGATTAGTCGACAAATCGACACAACATAAATAGAGGTCAAGTGGGTGAAGGGGCGCGATTCGGGCGCCCCTTTACGCGTTCCTCACTCCTATCGGGGGTCGTAGGTCACACCTTTGCCACAGCATTTTGCGGCCGCTAACAATTGCCGACGTCGCCGCCGAGCAGGCAGCTGGCCGCCCGGCCTCCGCGACTCCCCGACACCGAAGAGGTACGTCTCTATGTCCGCGTCACGCACCCCTGCCTTCCGTCGTCTCAACCTCTCCCGCAAGGCCACCATCGTCGCCACCATGGGCGCGATCGGCGCCGGTTCACTGGCGCTGGCCGTGGTCCCCGGGAACGACTCGGCAGCTGCTGCGTCTCCGGCCCACTCCACCGTGGCCTCCGCCCCGGCCGCGTGGACCGGAAGCGAGCAGGCAACGGCCCTGCACGCGAGCATCGCCAAGCAGCAGATAACCGCTCAGAGCGCCGCCAAGGCGCAGGCCGCGGCCTTCACGAAGGCCGCCAACAAGGCCAAGGACGAGAAGGCCGCCAAGGCGCACGCCGCCGCCGAGGCCAAGGCCAAGGCAGCCGCCAAGGCCAAGGCAGCCAAGGAAGCGAAGGCCGCCGCGAAGAAGGCCGCGGCCGCGAAGGCCGCCAAGGCGCACGAGGCCAAGGCCGCCGCCGGCAGGTCGGCCGCGCGCAAGCCCGTCTACGCCAACAACCTGAACGGCTGGATCCACGAGTCCCTGGCCATCATGAAGAAGCACCACATCCCGGGCTCGTACAACGGCATCTACCGCAACGTGATGCGCGAGTCCTCCGGCAACCCGAAGGCGATCAACCTCTGGGACATCAACGCCCAGAAGGGGATCCCGTCCAAGGGCCTGCTCCAGGTCATCCCGCCGACGTTCAAGACCTACCACGTCGCCGGAACGCCCGATAACATCTACAACCCGGTCTCCAACATCGTGGCCGCGTGCAACTACGCCGCGGACAAGTACGGCTCGATGGACAACGTCGACAGCGCCTACTGAGCCGTGAGCACGGGCGCCGCCCGCGCCCGGACGGACACACCGGTACGCCGGAGGCCGGCCCCCCGCGAGGGGGGCCGGCCTCCGGCGCTCGGCCGCTCCCGGCTACTTGCGCATGACCTCGGGCTCGTGCCGTCGCAGCAGCCGCGCGACGACGAAGACGCAGACCGCGGCAAGCAGCAGCTGCACGCCGACGTCGGTCGCCCACTGGGAGGCCGTGTGGGCCCACAGGGGGTCCAGGTCCGTCGGGTTGTCCTTGCCGAAGGGCGGCATCAGGTGCGACAGGTCGAGCGTCGTGCCCGCGGCCGCGACACCCCAGCGCGCAGGCATCAGCCAGGCGAACTCCTCCAGGCCGAGTGTCCCGTACACGCGGAAGAGGATGCCGGTGAAGACCACCTGCACGATGGCGAACATCACCAGCAGCGGCATGGTCTTCTCCGCCGTCTTCACCAGCGAGGAGATGACGAGGCCCACCATCATCGAGGTCAGGCCGAGCGAGATGATCGCGAGGCAGATCTCCACGGCCGGCGGCATGATCAGCCCCTGTGTCGGCATCGGACGGGTGGAGAAGCCGATGCCGCAGATGATGCCGCCCTGGACCGCGGTGATCAGCCCGAGGACGATCACCTTGGACATCAGGTAGGCGGATCGGGACAGGCCGGTGGCGCGCTCGCGCTCGTAGATGACCCGTTCCTTGATCAGCTCACGCACGGAGTTGGCCGCGCCCGAGAAGCACATGCCGACGGCGAGGATCAACGTGATCGTGCCCGCGTCGCTGTTGAACGCGTGGTGGCTGTCGGGTGCGCCGAGGCCGAAGTCGGCCGGGATGACGAGGCTCACGATGCCGAGCACGGCCGGCAGCACCACCATCAGCGCCATGAACCCGCGGTCGGAGGCGATCACCGACAGGTACCGGCGCATCAGGGTCATCAGCTGCGCGCCCCAGGTCTGCGGCTTCGGCGGCCTGGCTTGCCGCACCGACACCATGCTCGCGTCCTGCGGGGCCACCGCGTCGAGGTCGGCCGCGTAGAGCTGGTAGTGCTGCGACCCGCGCCACCGGCCCGCCCAGTCGTAGTCCCGGTAGTTCTCGAACGCGGAGAACACGTCGGCCCACGTGGTGTAGCCGAAGAAGTTGAGCGCCTCCCCGGGCGGCCCGAAGTAGGCGACGGCGCCGCCGGGAGCCATCACCAGCAGCTTGTCGCAGATCGCCAGCTCCGCCACCGAGTGGGTCACCACGAGGACCGTACGGCCGTCGTCGGCGAGCCCGCGCAGCAGCTGCATCACGTCGCGGTCCATGCCCGGGTCGAGCCCCGACGTCGGCTCGTCGAGGAAGATCAGCGACGGCTTGGTCAGCAGTTCGAGGGCGACGGAGACGCGCTTGCGCTGGCCGCCCGAGAGCGAGCTGACCTTCTTGTCCTTGTGGATGTCGAGCTTGAGCTCCCGCAGCACCTCGTCGATGCGGGCCGCGCGCTCGGCCTCCGCGGTGTCGCCGGGGAAGCGCAGCTTGGCCGCGTACTTGAGGGCCCTCTTGACGGACAGCTCCTTGTGCAGGATGTCTTCCTGCGGGACGAGCCCGATGCGCCGGCGCAACTCGGCGAACTGCTTGTAGAGGTTCCTGTTGTCGTACAGGACATCGCCCTGGTCGGCAGGACGGTAGCCGGTCAGGGCCTTCAGCAGCGTCGACTTGCCGGAGCCCGAAGGGCCGATGACGCCGACGAGCGACTTCTCCGGCACGCCGAAGGAGACGTCCTTGAGGATCTGCTTCCCGCCGTCCACGGTCACCGTCAGGTGACGCGCGGAGAACGACACCTCACCGGTGTCGACGAACTCCTCCAGACGGTCGCCGACGAGCCGGAACGCCGAGTGGCCGACGCCGACGACATCGCCCTGGCCGATCGAGACGGTGCCGGACTTCGGGATCCGCTCGCCGTTGACGTACGTGCCGTTGTGCGAGCCGAGGTCGTGGATCTCGAACCGGCCGTCGGGCGTGGCGGTGAATTCCGCGTGCAGCCGGGAGACCTGGAGGTCGGAGACGACGAGCTCGTTCTCCAGGGCACGGCCGATGCGCATCACCCGGCCGAGCGCCACCTGGTGGAAGGTGGTGGGATTGCGGTCGCCGGGCGCAGGCTGCCCGTCCTGCTGCCGGGGCACAGGCCCCCCGCCCTGCGGAGGCTGCTGCACGGGCATCTGCCGCTGTGCGACGGGCGCCTGGTACGCCGGCGCCTGTGCGGCGGGCGAAGGGTACGCGGACGCCTGTGCCGCGGACGCCGTCGCGACCGGCCGCGCGGCGGCGGTCAGGGTCAGCAGCGGCCCGTCGGTGGCATTGCCGAGGCGCAGTGCGCTGCCGGGGCCGACTTCCATCCGCTGGACGCGCCTGCCCTCCGCGTACGTCCCGTTGGTGCTGCCGTGGTCCTCGATCGCCCAACCGCGGCCGTCCCGGGCGACGGTGGCGTGCCGCCAGGAGACCCTCGCGTCGTCGACCACGAGGTCGCTCGCCGGATCCCGGCCGAGCGTGTACGACCTGGACGGGTCCAGCGTCCAGGACCTTCCGTTCAATTCCAGTACGAGTTCAGGCACTCCATGCCCCATGTGGTTCCCCCGAGGTACCCCGGCTCGCGGGAGCCGGGGACAGTGAACATCGGGGCGAACTATTTCAGGCCGCGGCCCATATCGGAAAGCCGGGTGCGTCCGGTGGGCGGAACGCCCGTCCCGGCCCAGCCCACCGCCCGATACGGTGGACGCACCATGAGCGCACCGGAGCCCACGCAGCCCCCGCCGACCAGCGAGTCGGCCGACGGCGTCCGCACACTTCTCGTCAAGATCTTCGGGAAGGACCGTCCCGGCATCACCGCGGGACTCTTCGACACACTGGCCGCCTACGCGGTCGACGTGATCGACATCGAGCAGGTCGTCACCCGCGGCCGCATCGTGCTGTGCGCGCTGATCACCGCGCCGGCGCAGGTGGGCACGAGCGAGGGCGCGCTGCGCGCGACGGTCCACAGCTGGGCCGAGTCCCTGCGGCTGGAGGCCGAGATCCTCTCCGGCACGGGCGACAACAGGCCGCGCGGCAGCGGGCGTTCCCACGTCACGGTGCTCGGCAACCCGCTGACGGCCCAGTCCACGGCGGCCATAGCGGCCAGCATCACCGGGACCGGCGGCAACATCGACCGCATCTTCCGGCTGGCCAAGCTCCCCGTGACGGCCGTGGAGTTCGCGGTGTCGGGCGTGGCGACGGATCCGCTGCGCACCGCGCTCGCCACCACTGCGGCCGACATCGGTGTGGACGTGGCGGTGGTGTCCGCGGGGCTCCAGCGACGGGCCCGGCGACTGGTGGTGATGGACGTGGACTCCACACTGATCCAGGACGAGGTGATCGAGCTGTTCGCCGCGCACGCGGGGTGCGAGGCCGAGGTCGCCGCGGTCACCGAGAGGGCCATGCGGGGCGAGCTCGATTTCGAGGAGTCCCTGCACGAGCGGGTCGCGCTGCTCGCCGGACTCGACGTGTCCGTCGTGGACAAGGTGCGGGCCGACGTGCGCCTCACCCCGGGCGCGCGCACCCTCATCCGCACCCTCAAACGGCTCGGCTACCAGGTGGGCGTGGTGTCGGGCGGCTTCACGCAGATCACGGACGCGCTGCGGGAAGAGCTCTGTCTCGACTTCGCCGCGGCGAACACGCTGGAGATCGAGAACGGCGTGCTCACCGGGCGCGTGGTCGGGGAGGTCGTGGACCGTGCCGGCAAGGCGCGCCTGCTGCGGACGTTCGCCGAGCAGGCCGGTGTGCCGCTGGCGCAGACAGTTGCGATCGGTGACGGTGCCAACGATCTCGACATGCTGAACGCCGCCGGCCTCGGCGTGGCCTTCAACGCGAAGCCGCTGGTACGGGCGGCGGCGCACGCCGCCGTCAACGTGCCGTTCCTCGACACGGTGCTGTACCTGCTGGGGATCAGCCGCGAGGAGGTCGAATCCGCGGACGAGTCCGACGACGGCCTGTGAACGAGGGTGGCGCCCCCGCCGGACCCGCGGGTGCGCCACCCGCCGTGTCAGTCGTGCGGCGCCCAGTAGTCCAGCAGGCGTCCCACCCCGTGTTCCACGGACTTCCAGCTGCCTTCGAACCCGACCACCGCGAACGCCGCCGTGGGGAATCCGCCCTGCGTCATGCGCGCCAGCGCGTCCCCTTCCGCGCTCGCCGCCAGCACGTCCGCCAGCGCGTGCATGCCGGGGTTGTGGCCGATCAGGAGCAGGTCCGCGACCTCGTCCTGGGTCTCGTTCACCAGCGCGAGCAGATCGCCGAGCGACGCCTCGTACAGCCTCTCCTCGTACACCGTCTTCGGGCGGTGCGGCAGCTCGTGCACGGCGAGCTTCCAGGTCTCCCGGGTGCGCGTCGCGGTGGAGCAGAGGGCGAGGTCGAAGCCGATGCCCGTGTCGGAGAGCCGGCGCCCGGACGTGGCAGCCTCCAAGCGGCCTCGCTCGGCCAGCGGCCGCTCGTGGTCGGACACCTGCGGCCAATCGGCCTTCGCATGCCGGAGTAGGACGATCCTGCGGGGTGTGTCGGCGCTCATGCAGTCCAGCTTCCCACGAAACGCGCACCCTGGCGCAGGGAGTTGATGTCCCGGCCAGGGCCCGGGCATCGCACGCCCTACGGGAGCAGCATCCGTATTTGCCACACCAGGCGCGCGAGCACGTCGCCCCCGCCCGCCGCGTGTGCCTGCGAAGGGTTGACCGCCACCATGAGCAGGGCGAAGAAGGCGACCGAAGGGAGCACCACGGCCCACCACGGCAGCCGCGCTCCCCGCCTGTCCGTGCTCTGAGGTACTCGGCAGTACGCCGACATGACCGCCTCCGTGGTCGTCCGTTCCGCGACGAATCCCGTCACGAAAGAACCTACGGACCGCGGGCCGCCGTTCCTATCCGGTGATCCACCCACTCGACCCTGACCCTTGCCCCCTAGGGGACAGGGGGGCCAGCACCACCATCGGAAGCCGGCAATCGGGCGATCCGGCGGGAGGTCGGAAGGCCAGGCGGTCAGGCGGTCAGGAGGTCAGGAGGTCAGGAGGCGAACGACGCGACGATGCCGATGATCACCAGGATGCCGAAGATGGCTCCGAAGACGGAGAGGAGCTTGCGCTGACTGTGCTGGGGGGAGGGGTCAAGTACGGGCATGGAATCAGTCTCCCACTCCGGCCTCGCGCTCGATCGTCCGGTCCCGTCCCGCGAACCAGCCCACCACCATCTGCGGCACCAGCAGCCCACCCATCAGCGCGAGAGGCCAGGTCCAGCCGCCGCTGTGCTGGTACAGGACGCCGACGAGCAGCGGTCCTGGGATCGAGATCAGGTAGCCGGTGCACTGCGCGAACGCCGACAGCCGCACGACGCCCTGACCGCTGCTCGACCGCATGCCGATCATGGTGAGCGCCAGGGGGAACGAGCAGTTGGACACCCCGAGCAGCACGGCCCACACCCAGGCCCCGCCCACAGGAGCCGCGTACAGCCCGCCGATGGCGACCAGGCCGCAGACGCACAGCACGACGACGATGGGCCCCTGGTGGCTGAGGCGGGTGGCCAGGCCGGGTATGACGAACGCCAGCGGCACGCCCATCACCATGATCACAGCGAGCAGCACGCCCGCGGTGCCCGCGGACACGCCCGCGTCCCTGAAGCGCTGGGACATCCAGCCCATGGTGATGTACGCCCCGGTGGCCTGGAGACCGAAGAAGACCGCGAGCGACCAGGCGGTGCGGCTGCGCAGCAGGCTCGGCAGGACGTCGCGCGCCGGCCCGGCGGACGCGCCGCCCGCCTCCTTGCCGGCCGCCTTTTCCCCGTACCCGCTGCGGTCCCGCACCAGCACCAGCCAGGGCACCAGCGCGACCGCCGCCAGCACGCCCCACGCCGCGAGACCGCTGCGCCAGCCGCCCAGTGCGTGGGCCAGCGGCACAGCGGCGGCGGCCGAGCCCGCGGTGCCGAGCGAGAGGGCCATCGAGTAGAGACCCGTCATGGTGCCGACGCGGTCGGGGAAGTACCGCTTGACGATCACCGGCATCAGCACGTTGCTCACGGCTATGCCGGCCAGCGCGAGGGCGCTCGCCAGCAGGAACGGCACCGTGCTCGGCACGAACGGCCTGATCAGCAGCCCGGCGGTGACGGCTGCGAGGCCCGCGCAGACGATCGCGCCCGGTCCGTAGCGCCGGGCGAGCCGGGGAGCGGCGAAGCCGAAGACGGCGAAGCACAGCGGGGGCACGGAGGTCAGGACGCCCGCGACGCTGCCGCTCATGTGGAGCCCGTCGCGCACCTCT
Organism: Streptomyces sp. NRRL F-5126; assembly: GCF_000721265.1. Lineage (GTDB taxonomy): Bacteria > Actinomycetota > Actinomycetes > Streptomycetales > Streptomycetaceae > Streptomyces. The sequence continues at coordinate 19,861 of NZ_JOFZ01000012.1, forward strand.
TCGAGCAGCGCACCGAGGCTGCCGATCGCGGGGCGCAGGTTGAGGGCCGCGAGGAACATGCTGACCGCCACGAACGGCGCCACCCACGCTGCGCGTCGCGCCGCCTGATGGTCCCCCGGGCCACCGGCGGCAGGCACCGGGGCCGGATCGAGCGCTTCCGTGGTTTCGGTGCCGCGTGTCATGGCATGTGCGTCGTCAGACATGACACCATCATAGAATCATGGGATGATTGGTTGTCCATACGGTTGTCCGTGTTATCGCTGTTGTCCGTTTCGCGTATGAGACGAGGACCCATGCCGCTCTCCGCCCCCCGGCGTTCCGCGCTCTCCGACCAGGTGATCTCCCAGCTTCGCGGGCAGATCACCTCGGGCGAGTGGCCGGTCGGCTCCCGCATCCCCACGGAGCCGGAGCTGGCCGAGCAGTTCGGCGTCGCACGCAACACCGTCAGGGAGGCCGTCCGCGCGCTCGCGCACACCGGGCTGCTGGCGATCAGGCAGGGCTCCGGCACGTATGTCGCCGCGACGAGCGAGCTCGCCGGTGTGATGCACCGCAGATTCGCGGGGACCGATCCGCACCACGTGGCGGAGGCGCGCGCCACCCTGGAGTCGTCGGCTGCGAGGTTCGCGGCGCAGCGCCGCACGGAACGCGACCTGCGCCAGCTCGACGCGCTGCTCGGTCGGCGCGAGAGCGCGTGGGACGCGCGGGACAAGGAGGCGTTCGTCGCCGCCGACACGGCGCTGCACCTCGCAGTGGTGTCCGCGGCCCACAACGACGTGCTCACGGCGCTCTACGCCGACCTCGGGGACCTCCTGCGCCAGGCGCTGCGCGACCACGTCACAGGGCCGCTCGCCCAGCGGGAGCTGATGGACCACACCCCGCTGGTGGACGCGCTGCGGGCGCGGGACGCGGAGGCGGCAGCCGCCGAGGCGGCGGCCTACGCGCTCAACTGCCTGCCCCAGTACGCGCTGCCGGAGCACGCGCCGGCTCGTGGCTGACCACGGATGCGGGCGCCGGTCCGCGTACCGGCGCGGCGGCGTCACGAAGCCCGGCCGCCTCCTGCCCGCCCCCTGGCGGAAGGATCCGCCGGGGGCAGGTGCGCGGGGAGGTGCCGGGCTTTCGCGAGTCGCCGGTGCGGTCAGGCGCCCATCATGTGCACGCCGCCGTCGACGTGCACGATCTCGCCCGTCGTGCGGGGGAAGAAGTCCGAGAGCAGCGCGACGATGCCGCGGCCCGCGGGCTCCGGGTCGCTCAGCTCCCAGCCGATGGGGGCGCGGTCGTTCCAGACGTCCGCCAGCTCGCTGAAGCCCGGGATGGACTTGGCCGCCATGGAGCCGAGGGGGCCCGCGGAGATCAGGTTGCACCGGATGTTCTTCGCGCCGAGGTCACGGGCGACGTAGCGGCTCGTCGACTCGAGCGCGGCCTTGGCGACGCCCATCCAGTCGTACTTGGGCCACGCGACCTGGGCGTCGAAGGTGAGGCCGACGACCGAGCCGCCGCGGCGCTCCATGAGCGGCAGGCAGGCCATGGTCAGGGACTTCAGCGAGTACGCGGAGACGTGCACGGCCGTGGCGACGTCGTCCCACCCGGCCTCCAGGAAGTTGAAGACACCCTGCGGGCCGAACGCGATCGAGTGCACGACACCGTCGAGGCTCGCGTCCTCACCGAGGTGCTCGCGCACCCTGGCCTCCAGGCCGTCCAGGTGCTCCTGGTTGGTGACGTCCAGCTCGATGACGGGCGCGGGCTTGGGCAGCCGGCGGGAGATGCGCTCGACGAGGGAGAGGCGGCCGAAGCCGGTGAGGATGACCTCAGCCCCCTCCTCCTGGGCGATCTTGGCGGCCTGGAAGGCGATGGACGCCTCGGTGAGGACACCGGTCACGAGGATGCGCTTGCCGGCGAGGATTCCACTCATGTGATCAGTGACCCATGCCCAATCCGCCGTCAACGGGGATGACGGCTCCAGTGATGTACGAGGCGTCGTCGGACGCGAGGAAGCGCACGGTGGCGGCGATCTCCTCGGCGCGTCCGAAGCGCTTCAGCGGCACCTGCCCGAGTACGGACTCGCGCTGCTCGTCGCCGAGCACGGCGGTCATGTCGGATTCCACGAACCCGGGCGCCACGACGTTGAAGGTGATGTTGCGGGAGCCGAGCTCCCGCGAGAGGGAGCGCGCGAAGCCCACGAGGCCGGCCTTGGACGCGGCGTAGTTGGCCTGGCCCGGGTTGCCCATCAGGCCGACGACGGACGAGATCAGCACGACGCGGCCCCTCTTGGCACGCAGCATGCCGCGGTTGGCGCGCTTGACCACGCGGAAGGCGCCGGTGAGGTTGGTGTCGAGCACGGACGTGAAGTCCTCCTCGGACATCCGCATCAGGAGCTGGTCCTTGGTGATGCCGGCGTTGGCCACCAGCACCTCGACGGGGCCGTGCTTCTCCTCGATCTCCTTGTAGGCCTGCTCCACCTGCTCCGCGTCCGTGATGTCGCAGCGCACGGGCAGCACGCCCAGCGAGGTGAGCTCCTCGGGCGGCTCGCCCGAACGGCACGTGATGGCGACCTTGTCGCCACCGGCGGCAAAGGCGCGCGCGATGGCAGCCCCGATGCCTCGGTTTCCTCCGGTGACGAGAACCGAGCGGCTCAACGGTCCACCTTTCACTAGCGGTGCGGATACCCGGGAAATCTATCGGTTGGCGGGCCGCGACCGGGGATCGCCCCCCGACAGGGCCGGGAGACCCTCTCTGTCGGAAACCTACAGTTCCCGCCCGTTCGGCCACGGGCGCGCTGTCGGTGGCTCGTGGTTCACTGCCGGATGCACGATGTTGACTGCCGCATACACGATGCCGTGCCGGAACCGGGGAGTGGCCGCTGTGCGCCATGAGGTAGACCAGTCGTTCCTTGAACTGCCGCTGCGTTCGCTGGCGGACGCAGCGCTCGCCCGGGCGCGCTCGCTCGGGGCCGAACACGCCGATTTCCGCTTCGAGCGCGTGCGGTACGCGTCCTGGCGGCTGCGGGACGCGAGACCGTCGGGCTCGTCCGACACGACCGACCTGGGGTACGCGGTGCGGGTGGTGCACGGCGGGGCCTGGGGGTTCGCCTCGGGCGTCGACCTGTCGGCGGACGCGGCGGCGCGCGTGGCATCGCAGGCGGTGTCCATGGCGAGGCTGTCCGCGCGTGTCATCGCGGCCGCCGGTTCCGACGAGCGGGTCGAGCTCGCGGACGAGCCGGTGCACGCCGAGCGCACATGGGTCTCGTCGTACGAGATCGATCCCTTCGAGGTGCCCGCCGAGGAGAAGAGCGGGCTGCTCGCGGAGTGGTCGGCCCGGCTGCTGCGCGCGGACGGCGTCGCACATGTGGACGCGTCGCTGATGACGGTCCACGAGAACAAGTTCTACGCGGACACGGCGGGCACGGTCACGACCCAGCAGCGCGTCCGGCTGCACCCGGTGCTCACGGCCGTGGCCGTGGACGCCGAGAGCGGCGGGTTCGACTCGATGCGCACGCTCGCGCCTCCGGCGGGGCGCGGCTGGGAGTACCTGCGGGGCACCGGCTGGGACTGGGAGGGCGAGCTGGAGCGCATCCCCGGGCTGCTCGCGGAGAAGATGCGGGCGCCGAGCGTCCGGGCCGGCCGCTACGACCTGGTGGTCGACCCGTCCAACCTGTGGCTGACAATCCACGAGTCGGTCGGCCACGCCACGGAACTCGACCGCGCGCTCGGCTACGAGGCGGCGTACGCGGGCACGTCGTTCGCGACGTTCGACCGGCTGGGCTCGCTGGCGTACGGCTCGCCGGTGATGCAGGTGACGGGCGACAGGACGGCGGAGCACGGCCTGGCCACGATCGGGTACGACGACGAGGGCGTCGAGGCGCAGTCGTGGGACCTCGTCAGGGACGGCACGCTCGTCGGCTACCAGCTGGACCGCAGGATCGCCCGTCTGACGGGCTTCGAGCGGTCCAACGGCTGTGCGTACGCCGACTCCCCCGGCCACGTCCCGGTGCAGCGCATGGCGAACGTCTCGCTGCGCCCTGACGCCGCCGACGTGTCGACGCAGGACCTGATCGCCGGCGTGGAGGACGGCATCTACGTGGTGGGCGACCGGTCCTGGTCGATCGACATGCAGCGCTACAACTTCCAGTTCACCGGGCAGCGCTTCTACCGCATCGAGCACGGCAGGCTCGCGGCCCAGCTGCGCGACGTCGCCTACCAGGCCACGACGACCGACTTCTGGGGCTCCATGGAGGCGGTCGGCGGGCCTCGCACGTACGTGCTGGGTGGCGCCTTCAACTGCGGGAAGGCCCAGCCGGGCCAGGTCGCCTCCGTCTCGCACGGCTGCCCCTCCGCCCTGTTCAGGAACGTGAACATCCTCAACACGGCCGAGGAGGGCGGGCGTCCGTGACGGCAGCCCCCGTCGGCGCATCACCCCCGGCGCACCGCTCGTTCCCTATCATCGGAGATGTGCACTATTGGTCTCTTCGAGTTGCATTTCGGCACACGGGTCACTGAGGGCGACTTGGCCCCGTTAGTGCCCTTATGGAGCCACGCGATTACTGGGACCGCAACGCCGTGCTCGCCGAGGCGTTCTGCGCCTGCGACGAACAAGTACGCCAGGCGCAGGCCGTCCTGGACGAGCGGCAGGTCGAGCGCAGCCGGACGCTCGCCGCCTTCGCCATCACCGTCGGCGACGACGGGACGGTCGCGCACCTGATGGGCCTCGGCGAGCGCGAGGTGCGCCTCGCACGCCGGACGGTCGGCAAGACGGACGCGCGTGACGTGGCCCAGGAACTGCTCGCGCGCCCGCCGCAGCCGGCGAACCGGGACGGCGCCGAAGTGCCCGCCGCCACGGCGCCGCAGCAGCCGCAGGAGACGACCTCGCCGCTGGCGCTCGCCCTTGGCCAGGGCGCTACGGCACAGCAGCCCCAGGATCCTGCCCTGGAGCCGGAGGCACAGTCGCCCTCCCCCCTGCCGCACCAGCGCAGGGAGACGCTGCTTCCGACTCCCGCGTCACAAACGGCGCAGGGCGCCCACGAGTTCGACTCGGAGAACACCGTGTCGTGGTCGCCGAGCATGGACTCCGTCCTGGTGTGGAGCTGGAGATCCAACCTGGACCTGCACACCGTCGCCGCCGAACTCGGCCTCGACCTGAGGTCGCTGCTCCTGCGCACCCAGACGCTCGCCGAGGAGGGCAGGCTCGGCATGGAGCCGGAGGTCGTCCACGACAGCCACAGCCACGCGGCGGAGGACAACCAGCCGGGCAGGCACCGCAGGCACTACGCGGAGGGCTATGCGACGTTCGCCAACACCACGGCGTTCCCCGCCTATTCGTGATTCCGGTCCGGATTCCGGTCCGGCGGCCTCCCGGTGGCGCCGCCGCGCCACGTAGAGTCCACAGTCCGCACACGACGCAGGAGGCCGGGCGATGAGCGCTGTCAGCAAACCGCACGAGATCGTGGAACGCGCCCTCGCCCTGGCCACGTCCGACGGCTGCGTCGTGATCGCCGAGGAGCACTCCTCGGCCAACCTCCGCTGGGCTGGCAACGCGCTCACCACCAACGGGGTCACCCGCGGCAGGTCCCTGACGGTCGTCGCCACGGTCGACGGCGCGCGGGGCGCCGCGTCGGGCGTCGTCTCGCGCTCCGCCGTCACCGCCGATGACCTGGAACCGCTCGTGCGGGCCGCCGAGGCCGCGGCCCGCACCGCGGCGCCCGCCGACGACGCGCGTCCCCTGATCGACGGGGACGAGGCGTCCGACGACTTCACGGGCGCCCCGGTCCTGACCACGTCCGCCGTCTTCGACGCCTTCGCGCCGCGCCTCGGAGAGTCCTTCGCCCGCGCCCGCGAGCAGGGCCGCGAGCTGTACGGCTTCGCGAACCACGAGCTCACGTCGACCTACCTCGGCACCTCCACGGGCGTGCGGCTGCGCCACGACCAGCCGAGCGGCACGCTCGAGATGAACGCCAAGTCCCACGGCGGCACCAGGTCCGCCTGGGCCGGCCACCCGACCCGGGACTTCGCGGACATCGACCCGCTCGCCGTCGACGAGGAGCTGGCGCGCCGCCTCGCCTGGGCGAAACGCAAGGTGGAGCTGCCGGCGGGCAGGTACGAGACGCTGCTGCCGCCGACCGCCGTGGCCGACCTGCTGATCTACCAGCTGTGGTCGTCCGCGGCGCGTAACGCGGCGGAGGGCCGCACGGTCTTCTCCAGGCCCGGCGGCGGCACGCGCGTCGGCGAGCGGCTGACCGGCCTGCCGCTCTCGCTGCGCAGCGACCCCGACGAGCCCGGCCTGGAGTGCGCGCCGTTCGTCGTGGCCCACGCGTCGGGCGACGACCTGTCGGTCTTCGACAACGGCCTGCCGCTGACGGCCACGAACTGGATCAGGGAGGGCCGCCTCGACCGGCTGGTCACCACGCGCCACAGCGCCGGTCTGACGGGCCTGCCGGTGGCGCCGCCCATCGGAAACCTCGTGCTCGACGGCCTCGGCGAGGGCGTGGGTGAGCGCTCCCTCGACGAGATGGTGGCGGGCACGGAGCGCGGGCTGCTGCTCACGTCGATGTGGTACATCCGCGAGGTCGACCCGGCGACGCTGCTGCTCACCGGGCTGACGAGGGACGGCGTCTACCTCGTGGAGGGCGGCGAGGTCGTCGGCGAGGTCAACAACTTCCGCTTCAACGAGTCGCCGGTCGGCCTGCTGTCCCGCGTCACGGAGGCCGGGCGTACGGAGCGGACGCTGCCGCGCGAGTGGGGCGACTGGTTCACCCGGGCCGCGATGCCGCCGCTGCGCGTGCCCGACTTCAACATGAGCTCGGTCAGCAAGGGCGTGTGAGACGGCCGTCTAGAATCGGATACGAGCCTCCGGACCTCTCCGGGGGCTTTGATCCCCTTCAAGAGGAGACATGAGCACCGTGACGGACATCGTCGACGACCTGCAGTGGCGCGGCCTCCTCGCCGTGTCCACTGACGAGGACGCACTGCGCAAGGCGTTCGCGGACGGTCCCGTCACGGTCTATTGCGGCTTCGACCCGACCGCGCCGAGCATGCACATCGGCAACCTCGTGCAGATCCTCACGGTCCGCCGCCTCCAGCAGGCTGGTCATCGCCCGCTGGCGCTGGTGGGCGGCGCGACGGGGCTGATCGGCGACCCGAAGCCGACGTCGGAGCGCACGCTGAACGCTCCCGAGGTCGTCGCCGACTGGGTCGACCGGTTCAGGCGGCAGCTCCAGCCGTACTTCGCGTTCGAGGGGCCGAACGCGGCGATCGTGGTGAACAACCTCGACTGGACGTCCGGGCTGTCCGCGATCGAGTTCCTGCGGGACGTCGGCAAGCACTTCCGGGTCAACAAGATGATCTCCAAGGAGGCGGTCTCCCGCCGCCTCAACTCCGACCAGGGCATCAGCTACACGGAGTTCAGCTACCAGATCCTCCAGGGCATGGACTTCCTGAGGCTGTACCAGCAGCACGGCTGCACCATGCAGACCGGCGGCAGCGACCAGTGGGGGAATCTCACGGCCGGGGTCGACCTGATCCACCGCGTCGAGGGCGAGTCCGTGCACGCCCTGGCGACGCCGCTGCTGACCAAGGCGGACGGCACGAAGTTCGGCAAGACCGAGGGCGGCGCCATCTGGCTCGACCCGGAGATGTACTCGCCGTACGCCTTCTACCAGTTCTTGCTCAACACGGACGACCGGGACGTCTCCCGGTTCGCGCGGATCTTCAGCTTCAGGTCGCGCGAGGAGCTGGAAGAGCTGGAGGAGCAGACGCGCGAGCGTCCGCAGGCGCGCGCGGCGCAGCGCGCGCTCGCCGAGGAGCTCACGACGCTGGTGCACGGCGCCGGCCAGTGCGCCGCCGCGATCGCCGCGTCGAAGGCCCTGTTCGGCCAGGGCGACCTGGCGGGACTCGACGAGGCGACGCTGCGGGCCGCGCTCGCCGAGCTGCCGTCCGCGCGGGTCACGCGCTCGGCGACGATCGCGGACCTGCTCACCGAGACGGGTCTCGCGCCGAGCAAGTCGGCCGCACGCCGGACGGTCAAGGAGGGCGGCGCCTACGTGAACAACGCGAAGGCCGCCGACGCCGACGCGGCCCTGGACGCCGGCGACCTGCTGCACGGACGGTGGCTGGTGCTGCGCAGGGGCAAGAGGAACCTGGCCGCTGTCGAGGTCACCGGCGCCTGACGGCCCCCGGGCACCCGCGGGCGGGCGCGGGCGGTCAGACCCGCTCGCGCCGCCTGCCCCGTACGGACGCCCAGAGCATGTCCCCCACGAAGACGATCAGGACGGCACCGGCCAGTTGCAGCGCGTGGCGCGTCCAGTCCACCCCCCGGGTGTCGGCGACGCCGAGCCAGCCCGCGGCGGCGTTGCCGAGGATGCTGCCCAGGATGCCGAAGACGACCGTGAGCCACAGCGGGATGCGCTGCTTGCCCGGGATGATCGCCTTGGCGATCAGGCCGAGCACCAGACCCACGACGATGACCCACAACCAGTGCATGGACGCCTCCTCGCGCGGCGCGGGGGCCGCGCATCGCAGAGCCAGTGTGCTGCGGCCGTAGGTGCCCCGCATGCCGGGCGGGCCGTACGTGGTCGCGCGCGCCGGAAATTCCACGCTGAATGGGGACTCCCCCGTCGATGACCGGGAGATCACGGCGTACCGTGAAGGTGTCAGGACCGGGGCAGGTCCGACCATGAATCGGGTGATGACAGTGATGCGGAAGCGCGACGGCAACGGGGTTTTCCGGATCACCGGTGCCCGTGCGGGCCTCCAGGAGGACGTCAGGGCCAGGCAGCGGCGGTATGTCATCTCGATGAGCATCCGCACGGTCGCGGTGATCCTCACGGTGGTCCTGTGGAACGTGGAGCGGCCGATCGCGTTCGTCACGCTGGTCGTGGGACTGCTGCTGCCCTACGTGGCCGTGGTGATCGCGAACGGGGGCCGGGAGAACGCCACGAGGCTGCCGTCGACGTTCGTGTCGGCACCGACACCCCCGATGATCACCGACGGCTCGACGACGCCTGCACCGTCAACGGGAGAGGGCGACCGTCCCGCCGGGGATGCCGAGGCACCGGATGATCGGGCCGCCGCACGCCGGTGACCACGCCGCGGGGGTGCCCGGGCGCGGCGGCCCCGGCAAGTACTCGCACCAATCGTGGGGTTCGGCTCCGGGCGGGCAACACCGCGTGACATACTTGGAAGGCGCTCCGCATCCCCCGTCGGAGCGACGGACCGACGCCGGGCAGCTCCCCCCGTGGCTGCTCGGCGTCGTTTGTCTTTCCCCGCAGGTCCGGCCCGGAACGGGCGTCGCTACGCTGGCGGAGTGACTTCCGAAGACCTTCCCGCACTCGTCTGTTCGGCGAAGGGCTGCACGGCTTCCGCCGTCTGGGTCCTCGCCTGGAACAACCCGAAGCTGCACACGCCGGAGCGGCGCAAGACGTGGCTCGCGTGCGACGGGCACCGGGAGCACCTGTCGTCGTTCCTCGGCGTGCGGGGCTTCCTCAAGGACGTGGTGACGACGGCGGAGTGGGAGGCGCGGCAGCGGGGAAGCGATTCCTGACCCGTCAGCCGCCGATCGCGGACATCGGCCGGGACGGCTGGAGGAACGACGGGTCGTCGAGGCCCGAGCCCGCCTTCTTGCCCCACATGGCGAGCTTCCAGATCCTCGCGATCTCCTCGTCGCCGGCCCCGGAGCGCAGCGCGGCGCGCAGGTCGGTCTCCTCGGTGGCGAACAGGCACGTGCGGATCTGGCCGTCGGCCGTGAGGCGGGTACGGTCGCAGGCCGCGCAGAACGGGCGGGTGACGGACCCGATGACGCCGACGCGGTGCGGACCGCCGTCCACGATCCAGCGCTCCGCGGGCGCGGCGCCGCGCACGCTCTCGTCCTCGGGCGTCAGGGTGAAGCGGGTACGGAGCGAGGTGAGGATGTCACCCGCGGTGATCATGCCTTCGCGCTTCCAGCCGTGCTGCGCGTCGAGCGGCATCTGCTCGATGAAGCGCAGCTCGTAGCCGCGCTCGACCGCCCAGGCGAGCAGGTCGGGCGCCTCGTCGTCGTTGAGTCCCGGCATCAGCACCGTGTTGATCTTGACGGGTGTGAGGCCGGCGTCATGGGCCGCTTCGAGGCCCGCGACGACGTCCGCGTGCCGGTCGCGGCGGGTGAGGGTCTTGAAGACGTCGGGCCGCAGCGTGTCGAGCGAGACATTGACCCGGTCGAGGCCTGCCGCCTTGAGCGCGTGGGCCGTGCGCTTGAGCCCGATGCCGTTGGTCGTCAGCGACATCCTGGGCCGCGCGGCGAGTGCGGCGCAGCGCTCCACGATGGCGACGAGACCCGGCCTGAGAAGGGGCTCACCGCCCGTGAAGCGGACCTCCCTGATCCCCAGACGCGACACCGCGACGTCGACGAGGCGCACGATCTCGTCGTCGGTGAGCAGGTCGGGCTTGGCCAGCCACTGCAGGCCTTCCTCCGGCATGCAGTAGGTGCACCGCAGGTTGCACCGGTCCGTGAGCGAGACCCGCAGGTCGGTCGCGACCCGCCCATACGTGTCGACGAGCACAGTGGGGCCTCCCAATATCGCTGTTCCGGCCCTTCGAGCCTACGTCAGAGTGCCGACAGCGGATGGGGGCCGATTGGTATGACGGGATCCTCCGCCGCGTCGTAGGACCCTACGACGCGGCGCGGGGCGCCCCCCGCGAACAGGACGGATGGCGAGCATGCGGGGAGCCGGCGCCGCTGCACGGACGCGTGGGCAACGCTCCCTGCCCGTGGGGCACTTGGTGTGACACACTGCGTCCGGCACGACCGTCAGCGACCGCCGCCGCCCCCGGAGATGCGAGCATGCCGCCCCAGACCAGGATCGACACCAGCAGGCCCCATCCCGCACGCGTGTACGACTACATGCTGGGCGGCAAGGACCACTACCCGGTGGACCAGGAGCTCGGCGAACGGCTTCCCGCGTTCCTGCGCACCGGCGCCCAACAGAACAGGGCCTTCATGCGGCGCGCCGTCGCCCAGGCCGCGCGGGCGGGGATCCGGCAGTTCCTCGACATCGGTACCGGGATACCGACGGAGCCCAACCTGCACCAGATCGCACAGCGCGTCGCCCCGAAGGCACGCGTCGTCTACGCCGACTACGACCCGATCGTCCTCAGGCACGCCGAGGCGCTGCTCGTGAGCGCGCCTGAGGGCGCGACGGACTACATCCAGGCCGACGTGCGCGAGCCGGACGGGATCCTCGACCACGCCCGTTCGTTCCTCGACTTCGAGCAGCCCGTCGCCCTCTCGCTCATCGCGCTGCTGCACTTCGTCGTCGACGCGGAGGACCCGTACGGCATCGTCAGGACGCTCGTGGCGGCTCTGCCGTCCGGCAGCAGGCTGATCCTGTCCCACGCGAGCCTGGAGCGCTTCCCCGATTCGACGTCCGAATTGGCCAGTACGTACGCGAGCCGCATCTCCTCGCAGTCCCGCACGCGCGAGGAGGTGGCGCGGTTCTTCGACGGGCTCGACCTCGTGGCGCCCGGCGTGGTGACGGCGCCGGAGTGGCACCAGGACGACGCGGACGCGCCGGAGCCGAGCGCCGTCTATGTGGGTGTCGCCCGCAAGCCCTGAACGGCGTGCGCCGCTCACCCCACGCCCGCGGCGCCCAGCAGCGAGCCCGCCGCGTACGTGACGGCCATGGCGACCGCGCCCCCGCCCACGTTGCGCACCAGGGCCCTGCCGACCGGTGCGGCGCCGAGGCGCGCGCTACCCCAGCCCGTCAGCGCCAGCGTGGCGAGCACCGAAAGCACCGTCACGGTGAGCCGCCACCCCTGCGGTGGCAGCACGACCGCGAGCAGCGGCAGCAGCGCGCCCGCGGTGAAGGCCAGAAAGCTGGCGCCGGCCGCGTGCCAGGGGTCGGTGAGCCCGTCGGGGTCGATGCCGAGTTCCTCGCTCGCGTGCGCCCTGAGCGCGTCGCGCCTGGTGAGCTGCTCGGCCGCCTCGCGTGCCACGTCGTCCGAGAGCCCGCGCTCCCTCAGCAGCCCCGCGAGCTCGGCGAGTTCCTCCTCGGGCTGCTCACGCAGTTCTCGGCGTTCCACCGCGAGTGCGGCCTTCTGCGAGTCGCGCTGCGTGGAGACCGACACGTACTCCCCCGCCGCCATCGACATGGACCCGGCGAGCAGTCCCGCGAGGCCCGCCGTCAGCAGCGCCGCGCGCTGCGGGGTCGCGCCGGCGACACCCACCACGAGCCCGGCCGTCGAGACGATGCCGTCGTTGGCGCCGAGCACCGCGGCCCGCAACCAGTTGAGCCGCGAGCTCAACCCTGCACCGTGCGGCTCGTCGTGAGCCGCGTTCGTGTTCGTCACTGCGGGAGCGTCTCATCCGGCGGGCCCGGCGCGGCGCACCGGGCGCGGTGCGCCCGGCGGGCGGCCTCCGGGCTGTCAGTCCGGGCCCGTATCCTCTGTGACCATGCTCGACGACCGCACGACAGCAGCGCCATGGCCGGCCGCGTACCCCCGGGGTTACGCGGTCGTCGACGTGGAGACCACCGGCCTCGCACGCGACGACCGGATCATCTCCGCCGCTGTCTACCGCCTCGACGCGCTGGGCGAGGTGGAGGACCACTGGTACACGCTCGTCAACCCGGAGCGCGATCCCGGACCCGTCTGGATACACGGCCTGACGAGTGATGTGCTGGAGTCGGCGCCGCTCTTCCGCGACGTGGCCGGGGAGTTCGCCGCCCGGCTCGAGGGGCGCGTGCTCGTCGCGCACAACGCGGTCTTCGACTGGTCGATGATCGCCAGGGAGTACGCGCGCGCCGAGCTCACCGCGCCCACCCGGCAGCGGCTGTGCACCATCGCGCTCTCCAAGGAGCTGGGCCTCCCGCTGCCCAACCACAAACTGGAGTCGCTGGCGGCGCACTTCGGCGTCGTCCAGCGCCACGCGCACCACGCGCTCGACGACGCGCGCGTGCTGGCCGAGGCGTTCCGGCCGAGCCTGCACGCGGCGGCGCGCGGCGGGGTGCGCCTGCCGCTGCTCGAGTGCCGCCCGCTGACGGAGTGGGCGCAGGGCCCGTCACGTCCGCGCGTCGGCTACCGCCCCGCGGGCCAGGCCGCGGGGCACGCGTACGGGCCCGGCAGTTGGCGGCCCTCGCGCAAGCGTCCGCCGTGCCCCTTCCCCAACCCCGGGCGGTACGAGCCGGGCGGGGCGCTGGCGCAGGGCATGCGCGTGGCGTTCTCCGGCGACACGTCCGTCGACCGGGAGTTGCTTGAGGACCGGGCCGTGGAGGCGGGGCTGCACGTGGCGTCGAGCGTCTCCCGGCTCACGAGCCTGCTGGTGACCAACGACCCGGGGTCGGCCACGTCGAAGGTAGTCAAGGCCGCTGCGCACGGGACGCCCGTGGTGGACGAGGCCGCGTTCTGCCAGTTGCTGCAGTCCGTCGAACCGGCTCCGGGGCCCGAGCCGGAGCCGCCGCGGCCGGTCGCCGCCGTGCCGCGGCCCGCGCCTGGCCCTGCCGCCGAGGCGGCGCCGCGGGAGATGACGCTCTGGGAGGGCTGAGCCGGGGCGGTTGGGCGGGGGCTCGCCGTCACGGTCCGCCCGCGCGCGTGGTAACGATGTCGGCATGGATCTGGGACTGAAGGACCGCGTGTACGTCGTCACGGGCGGCACGCGAGGGCTCGGCAGGGCCGCGGCGCAGGCGCTCGCTGACGACGGCGCGAAGGTGGTCGTCTCCGGCCGGGACGGCAAGGGCGTCGCGGAGGCCGCGGCGGAGCTGGGCTCGGGGGCGCTGGGTGTGGCGGCGGACAACGCCGATCCCGCGACGGCCCAGCGGCTGGTGCACGCGGCGAAGGAGCGGCTCGGCGGGTTCGACGGGGTGCTCATCAGTGTGGGCGGTCCGCCGCCCGGTTCGGCCGTGGACAACACCGACGAGCAGTGGCAGGCGTCGTTCGAGTCGGTCTTCCTCGGGGCGGTGCGCATGGCGCGCACCGCGGCGGAGGAGCTCGGCGAGGGCGGCGTGATCGGCTTCGTCCTGTCGAGCTCCGTCCACGAACCCGTCCCGGGCCTCACGATCTCCAACGGACTCAGGCCGGGGCTCGCGGGCTTCGCCAAGTCGCTGGCGAACGAGATCGGGCCGCGCGGGATCCGGGTGGTGGGTCTGCTGCCCTCGCGGATCGACACCGACCGGGTGCGCGAGCTCGACGCGCTGAGTGGCGACGCGGAGGCGACGCGCGCGGCGCAGGCGTCGCGCATCCCGCTGGGCCGGTACGGGACGCCGGAGGAGTTCGGCCGCGTGGCGGCGTTCCTGCTGTCGCCCGCCGCGTCGTACCTGACGGGCGTGATGGTCCCGGTGGACGGCGGCGCCCGGCGGGGCTTCTGACGACCCGTCGCGCGTCGCGGCGCCGAAGCGGCGCACCGGCCGCCGCCGGGCCGCCGGTCCGCCGCGAAGGGGCGGAGGTCCCGCAAGCGGCCGAGGTTCGGGGCCGATGCGGCGGTTACCGCCCTCGGACGCCGCGTGCCTTCGGCCCGTCGAGGGCCGCAGCGACCGGGCTACCGGCCTGTGGTCGCGTCCGGGCCTGCGAGGACCGGCGGTTCGCAAGGGCCACGCCGTGCACGGCGTGGCGGCGGCGCGCAGATGGCTCTGACGCCTGACAGGGACCCGCCCGGACGCACGGCGCGTCAGCGGACGGGTCAGCGGACGCGTTCCGCGCCGTGCCGCGCCGCGCGTAGGCGGATCTCGGCGGGCAGCGCGTCGAGACCCGCCGAATCGCGCGCGTGCGCGAGCGCGTCGTCCGCCACCCGCGCGATCGTCCGCTCGGGCGCGGCGTACGGTTCGAGCAGCACCCGCATCCGCACGGCGGGCGCCCGCCGCCTGCGTCCGGTCAGCCGGGCACGCGCGCGTGCCACGCCGTCGTCCGCCTCGGTCTCACGCTCCAGCATCTCCTCCAGCGCGCGCCCGCGTACCCGGGCGCCCTCCCCGTCGCCGCTGTCCACCAGCACCTCGGACAGCCGGGCCCGGCGCAGCTGGGCCAGCAGCCACCACAGTGCGAGGACGACGAGGACCGCGAGGACCGCGATCACCACGGGCCACCACCAGCCCTCGCCGCGCCAGCGGTAGCGGTCCGCGCGGCTGAGCAGGACGTCGTGCGGGCCGCTGTAGGGCCACCAGGACGGCACGGACAGCTCCGTGCCCACTGCCAGCACCACGACGCCCGCGCAGAGCAGCACGAGACCCGCCAGGCCGAGCAGCAGCCGGTTCACGAGCCGCAGCAGCCGGAACATGCGCCGTCACCCATCCCTTCGTCGCCCACCAGTCCTTCGTCGCCCACGCCCGTCAGTCCTTCTTCGCCGGCCTGCGTACCCGGACGGCGACCGAGGGGGCCTTGGCCACGCCGAGGTCGCCGACACCTTCGGCGAGCGCCGCCTCCAGGTCGGAGCGCACGTCGTCCAGCGGGCGGAAGTGCGACCGCGCACGTGCCTTGACCTTGTGACGCTTCATCCGCACCCGAACGGACTGCACGCCGGACACCTCCATGGCCCTGTCACGCAGCACCAGCGCGGCCGCGTCCCTGTCGAGGCCGGCGCGCACGCCGGGGACATGGCGCCGCATCGGCAGCACCCCGCGCAAGCCGGGCGTGGCGGCCAGCCAGATCAGCCACAGGCCCACGGCGATCGCCGCGGCGGAGCCCGCCATGACCCAGATCGCGTCGAGATGCTCCCCGGCCAGGGCGTGTGCCAACCACCGGCGCCAGTACATCGCCGGGCCGCCCGCACGCACCGAGACCACGTCGTACAGGAGCAGGCCCGACGCGCCGAGCACCACCGCGGCGACGATCGCCGCCGGGACGCGGCGGGACGACCAGAACCGGCCCGCCCCGCGGTGCTCGTGGACGCCCTGGTGCGCGCCGCCGTCCTCCTGGTGGATGCCACGCACGACCGGCAACGTCTCCGTGGGGCGCTCCCCGCTCATCGCGGCCCCCCGCCCGCCGTGGTGCGTGAGTGCGGCGAGTGCAGCCGCTCGACCCGGACCTCCACCTCGGGGACCCGCATCCCCGCCAGACGGTTCACGCGTTCCGAGACGCTGCGGCGGACCGCGCCGCACTGCGCCCCGATGTCGGACGGGTAGTCGAGTTCGACACCGACGCGCACGCGCGCGTTGTTCTTGTGCACGGTGACCACCGCATGCGGTGCGTCGCCGCCCTCGGGCACTCCGTGGAAGAGCGCCTCGCGCGCCGCCTGCGCCGCGATCTTCGCGACGACCCGGTCCGCGATCGTGACCGAGCCGCGCTCCGCCGGCGGGACGTCGAGGGGCGCCGGCGTCGTGTGGACCGTCGTCACCGCGCCGTCACCGCCGCAGGTCGTCGCGGTCGCTGCTGCCGCGGCCCTGACGGCTGCGGAAGAAGTCGCCGGGCTCCAGATCGCCGTCGGCGAACCGGCCGGCGAGAAAGCCGATCGCGCCGAGCACGGCCACCACCACGAACGCGCCGAAGCCGCCGAAATACCCGGCGAACCCCAGTGCCATGCCCGCCGCGAGGCCCGCCACCGCCATGCTCATCACGTACTCCGCTCCCTGGCCCCGTGCGGCCTGACGGCCACCGGGTTGCTGTCGCTGTGGGTGTTCACGGGCCGCTCGCTACTGCAGCCGCGAGTCCTGGTCCTCGTCGTCGTCCTCGTCCGGCAGCTTCACGTCGCTGACGGCGATGTTGACCTCGACGACCTCGAGTCCTGTCATCCGCTCGACCGCGTTCACGACGTTCTCCCGTACGTCGCGTGCGACGTCGGCGATCGGTACGCCGTAGTCGACGACGATCTCCAGGTCGAGCGCGGTCTGCACCTCGCCGACCTCCGCCTTGACCCCCCTGGTGACCGACTTGCTGCCGCCGCCCGGCACGCGCTCGCGCATGGCGCCGAACGCTCGCGACGCCCCGCTGCCCATGGCATGCACGCCGACGACGTCGCGCGCCGCGAGCCCGGCGATCTTCTCGACCACGCCGTCGGCGATGCTTGTACGGCCTCGGGAGGCGGGGTCGCCAGGCCCGCGCTTTCCGGATGCCCCTGACGACCCGGACTGCTGCGAGGACGACGGCGCTGAGCCGGAGGCGCCGGCGCCGGCGCCGGTCGAGCCGAACTGGTCACGTGGAGTGTTGTCAGGCATAACGATTCGTCCCTTCCCGGGCGATTTCACACTCTCGCCCTCACGGTAGGTGTGCTTTCCGCACGGCGCGCGGCGTATGCGGCAGGCTGGGCCGATGACGACTGCGCACGGCACGAGCGGCACGAGCGGCACCGAGGGGTGGCAGGCGGGGGTCAGGCGGCGGCTCGGGCTCGGCAGGCTGCTTCCGCTCGGCGCGGCCGAGGACAGCGCATGGCTCGCGGAGAGCGCGGCCGTGGGGGCGCTGCGGTCGGCGGTGTGGGCGGAGGCCGGCCTCGGACGGATCCGCGTCGGCCTCGCGGACACCGCCGGGGCGCAGCCCCCGACCGGGGCGGCACCGCCCGCGCCCGCGCCGCCGAGCGCGCTGCCGCCCGGTCCGCTGAGGATCGACGCGGACTTCGAGCCGGGCAGGGACGAACCGCTGCCCGCGGTGGCGGAGCGGCTGCGCGCGGCGCTGTTCGCGCACGCGCGCGAGCTGGGGCTGCAGGTGGTGCGGGTCGACCTGCGGGTGACGGGGCTGCGGGACGACGACGCTGAGCGGGCCGCGCGGCCCGCTCAGCGGCAGACAGCCGGAAGCTGGAGCCCTCTTGACCCGAACGACGTACCCGGGGTGACGGACGTGGACGGGGTCGCCGGGTTGACGAGGGCGCTGGGCGGCGGGGTCACGGACTCCGACGGGCACCTGAGGGTGGAGCTGGCGACGGCCCAGGGACACAGGCCGCTCGACGTCGCCAGGCACGTGCGGGGGGCGCTGGCGCGCGTGAGGCCCGAGGCGCTTTCGGTGGCCGTGGTCGTCACGGGCGTGGGGGTGCGGGTGGACGCGGCGGAATGAGCCGCGCGGCGGGCGTCCGCGACTCGGCGCTCCACGTCGGACCGCCGCATGGCCCGTCGCCGCAGGAGGTGGGCTCCCCACCGGACGCCCGCCCTGCCGCGGGCAACCGCGAGCCGCGTGCGCGTTGCCGGGGCACGGGAGGCTGCTGCTGGTTTCCTCGACGGGGCGGCACGCGCCTTGTGCGGCCGTCCGCCTCCCGCGCCGTCGGCAGCCTCCGCGCCGCGCCGGGCCTCCCCGCCTGTGTCGTCCGCGCCGGCCAGGCCGCGCCGCCGCGCGGATGGTGTCAGTCGCCGAGGCCCGCCAGGTCGCGCAGGCGCCTCGCCTGGGCCGCCCGTTCGGCGGCGCGCTGGTCCGCGTACGTACGCGTCGACGCCCCCCTCAGCAGCGCCTTCGTCTCGATGACCGCCTCGCGCGGGGCGGACAGCAGCGCGGACGTCAGGTCGGCCACCGCCGCGTCCAGTTCCGCGGGTGCCACCGTGAGGTTGGCGAGGCCGATGCGTTCGGCCTCGTCGGCATGGACGAAGCGGCCGGTCACGCAGATTTCGAGCGCGCGCGCGTAGCCCACGAGGTTCACGAGGGGGTGGGTGCCCGCGAGGTCGGGGACGATGCCCAGGCTGGTCTCGCGCATGGCGAACTGCGCGTCGTCGGCGGCGACCCGCAGGTCGCAGGCGAGGGCGAGCTGGAAGCCCGCACCGATCGCATGGCCCTGGACCGCGGCGACCGACAGGATGTCGTTCTGGCGCAGCCAGGTGAAAGCCGACTGGTAGCCGGCGATCGTGGCGTCCAGATCGGCGTCACCGAGGCGTGCCAGGTCGGGAAAGGAGGGCTCGCCCTCGAACCCTTCAGGCGTGAACGCCTGGCGGTCGAGCCCCGCGGAGAAGGAGATGCCCTCACCGCGCACCACGACCACCCGGACGCTGCCCGGCAGTGACGCCCCGGCCTCCGCCAACGCCCGCCAGAGGGCGGGAGACTGTGCGTTGCGCTTCGCCGGAAGGGTCAGCGTCACCGTGGCGACGGCTTCCTCGACGGTGAGCTGTACGCCGTCCTTGTCGATTACGGGAACGGGATCGAGCGATTCCGATGCGGTCATGCGGGCCTCCGGTCCGTGCAGTCGGCACAGCGTCGAGCACTGCTAAGTGACTGCACAGTAACCACCGGGGCGATCGCACGACCGCCCAGGGGTCACCGGCCGGACCGGGGTGGTCAGGCCGAAGCGGCCTTCTTGCCGCGCGTGGCTCCGCCGCGGCCCCGCAGGGTCACTCCGGACTCGCTCAGCATCCGGTGGACGAACCCGTAGGAGCGGCCGGTCTCCTCGGCCAGCGCCCGGATGCTCGCACCGGAGTCGTATTTCTTCTTGAGGTCTGCCGCGAGCTTGTCGCGCGCGGCGCCGGTCACCCGGCTGCCCTTCTTCAGAGTCTCGGCCACCCGTGCCTCCTCATGGGAAGTGCGCTCTGGACTTCTCATGATCACCCCTAGCGGCGTTCCTGGCCACCCATTCGGCAAGGTCCACTCCACGGACTTTGTCGTACTTCAACATTCCAGCACGAGCGGAATTGGCTGTTCCAGAGTTGATCGAGGTCGGCGTTCGCCATAACCCGACCCGAAATGCCTGGTCAGCGACGGGTGGAGTGGAGGTGTCCCGGATGTCGGGCGAGATACGTGCCCCAGGCACGTAGCCACGCCGGGGTAGTAGACGGACTCACCCAGATGATGGATCACCGCTGAGCCGGATGATCCATCCCGCGGCTCCCCCGGGAGGGGCGCCGCCGTCAGGCGAGGGCCACCAGGTCCTTGTAGTCGGCTCCCCACAAGTCCTCTACGCCGTCGGGCAGCATGATGATCCGCTCGGGCTCCAGCGCGTCGACGGCACCCTCGTCGTGGGTGACGAGGATGACGGCGCCCTTGTACGTGCGCAGCGCCCCGAGGATCTCCTCGCGGCTGGCCGGATCGAGGTTGTTGGTGGGCTCGTCGAGCAGCAGCACGTTGGCGGACGACACGACGAGCGTCGCGAGCGCCAGGCGCGTCTTCTCACCGCCGGAGAGCACCCCGGCCGGCTTGTCGACGTCGTCGCCCGAGAACAGGAAGGACCCCAGCGTCTTGCGGACGTCGACGAGGTCGAGGTCGGGCGCGGAGGAGCGCATGTTCTCCAGGACCGTGCGGTTCGGGTCGAGGGTCTCGTGCTCCTGCGCGTAGTAGCCGAGCTTGAGGCCGTGGCCCGGTGTGACGGCCCCGGTGTCGGGCTTCTCGACACCCGCGAGGAGCCGCAGCAGCGTGGTCTTGCCCGCGCCGTTGAGGCCGAGGATGACGACGCGCGACCCCTTGTCGACGGCGAGGTCGACGTCGGTGAAGATCTCCAGCGAGCCGTACGACTTGGACAGGGCCTCCGCCGTCAGTGGCGTCTTGCCGCAGGGCGCGGGATCCGGGAAGCGCAGCTTGGCGACCTTGTCGGCCTGGCGCACCTCCTCAAGGCCGGAGAGCAGGCGCTCGGCGCGGCGTGCCATGTTCTGGGCGGCGACCGTCTTGGTGGCCTTGGCGCGCATCTTGTCGGCCTGCGCGTTGAGCGCGGCGGCCTTCTTCTCGGCGTTGGCGCGCTCGCGGTGGCGGCGCCTCTCGTCGGCCTCGCGCTGCTGCTGGTACAGCTTCCAGCCCATGTTGTAGATGTCGATCCTGGAGCGGTTGGCGTCCAGGTAGAACACCTTGTTGACGACCGTCTCGACCAGTTCTTCGTCGTGGGAGATCACGACGAAGCCGCCGCGGTATGTCTTGAGGTAGTCGCGCAGCCACACGATCGAGTCGGCGTCGAGGTGGTTCGTCGGCTCGTCGAGCAGCAGGGTGTCCGCGTCGGAGAACAGGATGCGGGCGAGCTCGACGCGGCGGCGCTGACCGCCGGACAGGGTGTGCAGCGGCTGGCCGAGCACCCGGTCGGGCAGGCCGAGCGCGGCGGCGATGGTGGCGGCCTCGGCCTCGGCGGCGTACCCGCCCTTGGTCAGGAACTCCGTCTCCAGGCGCTCGTACTTCTTCATCGCCTTCTCGCGGGTGGCGCCCTGGCCGTTCGCCATCCGCTGCTCGTTCTCGCGCATCTTCTTCAGGACGGTGTCGAGGCCGCGCGCGGACAGGACGCGGTCGCGTGCGAGCACGTCGAGGTCGCCGGTGCGCGGGTCCTGCGGCAGGTAGCCGACCTCGCCGCTGCTGGTGATGGAGCCCGAGGCGGGCTGCCCCTCGCCCGCGAGGCACTTCGTGAGGGTGGTCTTGCCCGCGCCGTTGCGGCCGACGAGGCCAATGCGGTCGCCCTTGGCGATGCGGAAGGTGGCGGACTCGACGAGGATGCGGGCTCCGGCGCGCAGCTCTACACCGGTTGCGGTGATCACGGTAAGACTCCAGGGCGGGAAGGACGGCGGAAGGGCAGGCGGAGGGACTTCGACGCCGCTAATGCACAAGGAGAAATGCCATGCCGCCATTCTAGCGGCCGGTGGCGGCACCCATGTACCGCAATTCCGCGGCCCTGGCGCGAGGTGTGCGGCGACGGCGCGCCACTCATCAGTGCTGGTGAGAGGCGTGGGGCGGGCCGTTGTCAGTGGCCGGTGCCAGACTGAGACGCAGATCACAAACGAGTCGGCCGAAGAGATGGCCGAAGAGAT
The DNA here is from genome assembly GCF_000721265.1 of Streptomyces sp. NRRL F-5126. Classification (GTDB taxonomy): domain Bacteria; phylum Actinomycetota; class Actinomycetes; order Streptomycetales; family Streptomycetaceae; genus Streptomyces. The sequence continues at coordinate 41,423 of NZ_JOFZ01000012.1, forward strand.
AGGGGTGAGCGGCATGGCGGATGGTCCGGGCATCTGTCCCACACTGCTGTACGACGACGCGAAGTCGGCGATCAGGACCTTGAAGGAGGCCTTCGGCTTCACCGAGATCGCGGCGTACGAGGGCGAGGACGGCAAGGTCCTGCACGCGGAGCTGGCGTTCGGCCCGGGGGTCGTGATGCTCGGCTCGAAGGGCCGGGCGGGCGCGTTCGCCTCGGTGATGGCGGACGCTGGGCCGTCGAGCTGCTACGTCGTGGTGGACGGCGGGCCCGCCGCGCTCGACGCGCACTACGCGCGGGCGGCGGCCGCGGGCGTGGAGATCCTCATGGAGCCGACGGACCAGGACTACGGGTCGCGGGACTACATGGCCCGGGATGCCGAGGGCAACGTGTGGAGCTTCGGCACGTACGCCCCCGCGCTGGGCGGTGCGGGGTGAGCCGGCGCGCGGATCCGGCGCCCTGAACGCCGGCCGCCTCAGGCCCCGCCGGTGTGGACCTGGAAGGCGGCGCGCCGTACGGCCTTGGCGAGGGCGGGGTCCGGGTGGGCGGCGGCCAGCGCGACGAGCACCTGCACGGTCCTTGGGTGGCCGACGGCGCGCACCTCCTCGATGAGGGCGGGCACGTTGCCCTGCACGGCCGAGTCGAGGTGGCGCACGAGGAGTTCGCCGTCCCCGTGGTCGGCGACGGCGGCCGCGGTGTCGATCCACAGCCAGGTGGACTCCTCGCGCGTGAGCACGTCGTGGGCGTCCTCGGGGTCCGCGCCCTCGTACTCGGCGAGCCAGATGAGGGCGTAGGGCCGCAGCTGGGGGTGGTCGACGGCAGAGCGCACGACGGGCTCGGCGGGTGCACCGACGACGCGCAGCGCCTCGAAGGCGAGACCGCGCAGCAGGGCGTCCTCGCCCCGGGCGACGGCGAGGAGTTCGGCGACCGCGCTGGATACGGTGCGGGCGGCGAGCCAGGCCCGGTACTCGGCGCGCGCGGGCCCAGGCGTCAGCCGCGCGCAGCCGTGCAGCATGTCCTGCGCGGACTGCTCGATGTTGCCCGCCGGGCTCTGGGCGGCGACGCAGATCTGCTCGAGCTTGACCCAGACGGCCCAGTTGCCGAGCGGGGTGAGCGTGGCCTGCTCGCGGCCGAGGGTGAGCGCGCCGACCGCCGCGAGCCCCTCCAGGGCCCAGCGCAGCAGCGGGGCGAGGGAGGCGGCGGGCACGACGGTTCGCCCGGTGTCCGCGGGCGGTTTGACGGCGACGGCGTCGGGGTCGCCGGGCGCCGCGGGGTCGTAGGTGACCTCGCAGCGCTCCTCGTGGAGCTCGGCGACACGCTGGCGCAGCAGGTCGAGCAGGGCGGGCTCGGTGACGGGGCCGGCCGAGAGCTGGAGGAGGGAGAGCACCTGGGGTACCGACTCGATGACCTCGGAGACGGTGCCGGCGGCGACGCCGCGGGGTGCCGGGTGGATGAGCGACCATGCGTCGAAGAGGGCGACCCAGCCGCGCAGTACGGCGCTGTCGTCGCTGTCCCAGGCGTGCAGCCGCCAGCCGGGGCGCACGACGCCGTCGTGGAGTTCGACGAGCCCGGAGAGTTTGGCGCGGTCCCATGCGGTGCGGGCCTGCGCGGCTGTCAGCTCCAGTGCGGCGACGGCGCGTTCGAGCGCCCGCGGGCCGAGAGGCCCGGCTCCCGGGTCACGGTCGGCGGCCGCCCAGCGGGCGATCCGCACGGCCTCCGCGAGCACGGCCCTCGCCTGGCGGGCCAGCTCGGCCTGGGGCGGCGTGCCCTCGGGGGGCCGCGGTGCCTGGCGGTTTCGTCCGGTCGTCACGGCCCGTCGTGCGGAGGCCAGCGGCTGCGACGGTACGAGTCGGAGTCTGGAGTTGCGCGCCAATTGCTCATCAGGCTTTCGGGACGTCACGGATGGCAGTCTCCCCGTTGACCGCCGGAAAGCCCAAACGGAACGTGTCGTCCGGGCCGGTGGCCGGATGTGCCGGGGTGTCTCGCGCGGCTTTGCCCGGAGTGCTCCGCCTCGGGGGCCGCGGTGCGACGAGGACGGTGCGAGGGCGTGAGGGGCGGCGTGAGCACGGCTCATGCGGGTGCGCGAGGTCCCGCACGGCCCACAGCGGCTCACATCAGGGGGGTGATGAAGCGGCGCAGGGCCTCCTCGTACGCGTCGGGTCCGGCGTTCCACATGGCCGCGTGGGGCGCATCCGGAACGGTGTGCAGGCTGACGATGTCCGGCCGTGCCCGGGCGGCGGCCCGGGAGGCGTCCCATGGCGCGATCCTGTCGCCGGGCCCGTGGACGATGAGGGTCGGCACCTGGAGGTCGCGGGGGAAGAGCGTGCCGGGCGTGCGCTCGCCGTCGAGCCCCGTCCTGCCCTGGGCGGCGCGTACGGCGAGGGGCACGACGGGCGCGGGCGTGCGGTGTGCCGAGGCGAGCGCCCTGAGGGTGGCCCGCCAGTCCAGCACGGGCGAGTCGAGGATGAGCCCGCTGATCTTGTGTTTGCGCGAGGAGCCCGACACGCAGCGCAGGGCCATGGTCGCGCCGGTCGACCAGCCGTGGAGGATGACGCGCCGCGCGCCCGAGCGCAGCGCGAACCCGATGGCCTCGTCGAGGTCGCGCCACTCGCTCTCGCCGAGGTGGCCGAGGCCCTCCCGGGGGCGGGGCGCGCCCGCGTCGCCGCGGTAGGAGAGCGCGAGGACGGGGAAGCGCCGCTGCGTGAGGAACGGCATGACGTTCATCGCCTGGTTCCTCGTGGTGCCGAGGCCGTGCACGCAGATGGCCCATGTGTCGCGGGCCCCGGGCACGAACCAGGCAGGCGCGTCGCCCAGTTCTCCGGGTACGCGCACCTCGCGGTGGTCGAGGCCGAGGGCGCTCGCCGGGTCGCCCGCGTACACCTCCGGGGTGAGCCGCACGCGGGTGCCTGGCGTGAGCCTGCCCAGGCTGACGCGTTCGAGGCGGCGCACGACGGTGTCGGCGCTGCGGTCGGCGCCTTCGAGCACGGGCCCGAAGGCCGCGTGCACGCCCGGCCCCTGGAGCCCGTAGGTGCCGGGCCGCAGCGACGCGAGGCCCCGGGTCAGGGTGACGCGGTCCTTCCCCGCCGCGTGGACGGTGAGCTTCGCGTCGGTCGGCAGGGGTTTTCGTGGACGCGCCTTGAGGGCCGCGTCGCTCGCGTAGCGGCCGGCGGCCAGTGCCGCGGCCGCGCCGACTCCGATCACTGTGGTGACGGCAGCTGCCGTCGCTGTAGCGGGGCGCACCTGACAAGTGTCCGCAGCCCGGGCCGCCCGCGCCAGTGGGCGTCGCCGGCGGCGGGCCGGGCGGCGGATCCCCCCGGGGGGCGTCCGGCAGCTCAGTCGTTCAGCCGCCCGGCTCCTCGTCGGCGGGGCGCTGCCCGTACCCGGCCAGCTTCCGCCCGACCTCGGCGATCTCGTCCTCGGACAGCAGCGAGGGCGTGTGGCCGGGGACGGAGGCCGCGGTGAGCCACACCCTGCACATCCACTCCAGTTGCGCCATCCGGTCGTACGCCTGGTCAAGGGTGGCGCCATGAGTGACGGCACCGTGGTTGCGCAGCAGGCAGCCGCTGCGCCCTTCGAGTGCCTCGACCATCCGCTCGGCGAGCGCGTCGGTGCCGTACGTCTCGTAGGGGGCGACGCGGACCGGCCCGCCGAGCGCCGCGGTCATGTAGTGCACGAGCGGCAGCTCGGACACGAGGGTGGAGACGGCGGTGGCGTGGACGGCGTGCGTGTGGACGACGGCCCGCGCGGCGCTGGTGCGGTAGACGGCGAGGTGCATGGGAAGTTCGCTGGTGGGCTCGAACGTGCCGAGCACGCGCCGGCCGTCGAGGCGCACGGCGAGGGCGTCGTCGGGGGTGAGGCGGTCGTAGGGGACCCCGCTCGGCGTGACGAGTACGAGGTCGTCCACGCGGACGGACACGTTGCCCGACGTGCCCACGACGAGTCCTTCGGCGGCGGTCCTGCGCGCGGTCGCGACGAGGTCGCGCCACGGCTCGGCCAGCACGTCCCTGAGCGGGTCTGCCATGTCTGTCATGGGGGAGATCGTGCCAGGGCGCGGGGCGGAGGGCGGGCTGCGGCCGGAAGGCGCGTACACGGCGCGCGGAGCGGCACCGCGAATACCGGCCCAGTTCACCTTGCGTTCACTCTCGCTCCGTACGTTCATCCTGCCCACACCACGTCGAACGATTGCCTGGGTCCATGGAGCATGTGACGCTGCTGCTCGCGGTCGTGATCGCGACAGCCCTCGTGTTCGATTTCACGAACGGCTTCCACGACACCGCCAACGCGATGGCGACGACCATCTCGACCGGTGCGCTCAACCCGAAGATCGCGGTGGCGATGTCCGCCGCGCTGAACCTCGTCGGTGCCTTCCTGTCCGTGGAGGTCGCCAAGACGATCTCCGGCGGGATCATCGACGAGCACGGCATCGATACGCGGGTCATCTTCGCGGCGCTGGTCGGCGCGATCCTCTGGAATCTGGCCACCTGGCTGCTCGGGCTGCCGTCCAGCTCGTCCCACGCCCTGTTCGGCGGCCTGATCGGCGCCGCCGTCATGTCCGCGGGGGTCTCTGCCGTCCACGGCGGGACCGTCGTGACGAAGGTCCTGCTGCCCGCGGTCGCCGCGCCGCTGGTGGCGGGGCTCGCGGCGCTGATCGCCGCGCGCATCACCTTCCGCCTCGGCCGGCACGCGGACGACGAGGCCACCGCGAAGGGCTACCGCGCGGGGCAGATCGCCTCCGCCGCGCTGGTCTCCCTCGCGCACGGCACCAACGACGCCCAGAAGACGATGGGCGTGATCACCCTGGCGCTGGTCACCGGCGGCGTGCTCGCGCCCGGTTCGAACCCGCCCGTGTGGGTCATCGTCTGCTCGGGCCTCGCGATCGCGCTCGGCACGTACATCGGCGGGTGGCGCATCATCAAGACGATGGGCACGGGTCTCACCGACCTGCGTCCGCAGCAGGGCTTCGCGGCGCAGACGAGCGCGGCGATCTCCATCCTCGCCTCCTCGCACCTCGGGTTCTCGCTCTCCACCACCCAGGTCTGCTCGGGCGCGGTGATGGGCGCAGGCCTCGGCCGCAGGGGCGGCTCGGTGCGGTGGTCGACCGCGACGCGCATGGCCGTCGCCTGGTGCCTGACGCTGCCGGCCGCGGCCCTTGTCTCGGCGGGCGCCGAGTTCGTCGCCGGCCGCGGCACGTGGGGTGTCGTGGCGGTCGGCGCCGTGCTGGTGGCGGCGTCGGGCGCGATCTGGCTGGCGGCGCGCCGCCGGCCGGTCACCGCGCAGAGCGTCGCGGGCCCGGCGGCCCGCCCCACCGCGCTGACCGGCCAGGAGCAGGCGGGCGACCTCGCCGCGACCATCCCGGGGCCGCCCCCTGCGGCCGCCACCGCGCAGCGTTCGGCCGCGGCGTGACGGCGGCAGGCGCCCGCACGCGCCACGGCAGCCACACGCACCACGACGGCCACAGCGACCACATCAGCCACAGCCGCGGAGCACGTAGCGGCACGAGCAAGGACACTCGCGCATGAACATCGACTGGGCCTCCGTCGGCGCCGTCTTCGGCGTCAGCCTCCTGGCCACCGTCGGCCTCGTCGGCCTGTTCGCCCTCGGCACCGTCGGCCTCGCCAAGCAGGGCTCCGCGCTCGTCAGTTCGGCGTCGTACGCCTGTTTCGCCCTGTGCGCCGCGGCCGTCGGCTACGGGATCTACCTGATCGTCGCCTGACCGCCGCCCGATCCGCGTCCGGGCCCCGTGTGGCCATTCGCACAGTCCCCCACCGCAGGTCAAAGGGGAGTTGACGGGCGTTGTGGGGCGTGGTGGACTGCCGAGGCCATTACCGCGGCAGCAGCAGAGGAAGCCGGTGCGAATCCGGCGCGGTCCCGCCACTGTCACCGGTGCGCGCCCACCCGGGCGCCCCGGGAGCCAGGAACTCTCGCAGCCGTGTTCACGTCGAGCCGGGGCGCGGACCCTGAGTGAGGACACTGCCCCATGCCTGCCCGCGGCGCAGCCGTCAAGGCGACCTCCGTGTACGGCGCCGCCGCCGGGCTCGGCCTTCTCGCCGACGCCGTGTTCGGCGATCCGCGCCGCGGCCACCCCGTCGCCGCCTTCGGGCGTGCCGCCGGCGCCCTGGAACGCCTCCTGTGGCGTGACGACCGGGCGCGTGGCGCCCTGTACGCCGCCGCCTGCGCGGGCGGGGCCGTCGGCTGCGCGGCGCTGGCGGCCCGCGCGGTGCGGGGCCGCGACGGCGCGTCCGTCCTGCTGACCGCCGCCTCCGTGTGGGCCGTGGTGGGCGGCACGTCCCTGGCGCGCGAGGCCTCGCTCGTCGGGGCATCGCTCGCGGCGGGCGACATCGGCGCGGCCCGGGCGCGCCTGCCGCACCTGTGCGGACGCGACCCGGAGGGTCTCGACGCACGGCAACTGGCCCGCGCGGTAGTGGAGTCGGTCGCGGAGAACACGTCGGACGCGGTGGTCGGCGCGCTGGTGTGGGGCGCGGTGGCGGGCGTGCCGGGGCTCGCCGGTTTCCGCGCCGTGAACACGCTGGACGCGATGGTGGGCCACCGCTCGCCGCGCCACCTGCGGTTCGGCTGGGCCGCCGCACGCCTCGACGACGTGGCCGGGTGGCCGGGCGCACGGCTGACGGCCGCGCTCGCCGTCCTCGCCGGCGGCGCGCCGCGCAGGGCCCTGGACGTCGTACGCGCCGACGCGCACCGCCACCCGAGCCCCAACGCGGGTCCCGTGGAGGCGTCGTTCGCCGGGGCGCTCGGCGTGCGGCTCGGCGGGACGCTGGCGTACGGCGGGCGAGTGGAGAATCGGCCGGTGCTCGGCGGTGGCCTGCCCGAGGTGGAGGTCGCGGACATCTCGCGCGCGGTGCGGCTGTCGCGGCGAGTGACGTGGCTCGCGCTCGCCGCGTGTGTGGCGGGGCGGTCCGCGTGGGGAGCCATACGGGGATCCGCGGGCGGTCCGCGGGGCGGGGAGGCACGGCGGTGAGCGGCGGACGGGCGCGGGGCGGCGGCCTGCTGGTGGCGGGGACGACGTCGGACGCGGGCAAGAGCGTGGTCACCGCGGGCATTCTGCGCTGGCTGGTGCGCCAGGGCATGAAGGTGGCGCCGTTCAAGGGCCAGAACATGTCGCTGAACTCGTTCGTGACGCGCGAGGGCGCGGAGATCGGCCGGGCGCAGGCCATGCAGGCGAGCGCGGCCGGGATCGAGCCGACCGCGCTGATGAACCCCGTGCTGCTGAAGCCGGGTGGCGACAGCCGCAGCCAGGTGGTGCTGATGGGCACTCCCGTGGGCGAGCTGAGCGCGCGCGGCTACCACGGCGGCCGCCAGGAGACGCTGCTCGGCACGGTGCTCGACTGCCTGGACGAGCTGCGCTCCCGGTACGACGCGGTGATCTGCGAGGGGGCCGGCAGCCCGGCTGAGATCAACCTGCGCCGCACGGACATCGTCAACATGGGGGTCGCGCGGGCCGCCCGGCTGCCGGTGGTGGTGGTCGGCGACATCGACCGCGGCGGCGTCTTCGCGTCGTTCTTCGGCACGACGGCGCTGCTTTCCCGGGAGGATCAGGAGCTGGTCGCCGGGTACCTGGTGAACAAGTTCAGGGGCGACGTGTCCCTGCTGACGCCGGGTCTCGACATGCTGCGCGGGCTGACGGGGCGTGAGACGTACGGGGTGCTGCCGTGGCGCGACGGCCTCGGCATCGACGAGGAGGACGGCGGCCTCGGCGCGCGCGCCGCGCGGCCCGTGCTGCCGCCGGTGGGCGACGAGGTGCTGCGTGTCGCGGTGTGCGCGGTGCCGCTGATGTCGAACTTCACGGACGTGGACGCGCTGTCGGCCGAACCGGGCGTGCGGGTCAGGTTCGTGGACCGCGCGGACGACGCCGTCGACGCGGACCTCCTGGTGGTGCCGGGCACCAGGGGGACGGTTCGCGCGCTGGCCTGGCTGCGGGAGCGCGGCTTCGGGTCCGAACTGGCACGGCGGGCGGCGAGCCGGCTGCCGGTGCTCGGCATCTGCGGCGGCTACCAGGTGCTGGGCGGGTGTATCGAGGACGACGTCGAGTCGCGGGCCGGGACGGTGCCCGGCCTCGGCCTGCTGCCCGTCCGGGTGCGCTTCGCCGCGGAGAAGACGCTGGCGCGGCCGGTGGGGACGGCGCTGGGCGAGCGCGTCGAAGGGTACGAGATCCACCACGGGGTCGCGTCGGTGGAGGGCGGCGAGCCGTTCGTCACGTACACCGGCACTGCCGGTCAGGACCCGGACGGCTGCGTGGTCGGCGCGGTCCGTGGCACGCACTGGCACGGGGTGCTGGAGAACGACGCGTTCAGGCGCGCGTACCTGACGGAGGTGGCCCGCGAGAGCGGCCGCCGCTTCGTGGTGGCGCCCGGCACCGAGTTCGGCGCGGTGCGCGAGGCCCAACTCGACCGGCTCGCCGACCTGGTGGAGGAGCACGCGGACACGGCGGCGCTGCTGCGGCTGATCGAGACGGGCCCGCCGCCAGGACTCCCGTTCGTCCCGCCGGGAGCGCCGTGAGCGCCGCCGCGCTCGCGCCGGGAGGCGCGGTGGCCCGTGGCCATGCCGGCGACCCGTCCCGCCGCTCGCCCCACGTACGCGGCGCCGCCGCCACGCGGACCCCGACCGCACCCACGTCCGGGAACGCGGACGCGGCGCACATGGACGGCGCCCCGCCCGGCGGCGCGTGCGCCTGCGGCACCGCCTCGGCTCGCAGCCGTGCAGGGGCTTGCGGCCCTCCGGCCCGCGCCCGAATTCGCACCGGGTGGGCGGGTCTTGCGTGTGCCGCGCCGCCACGCGGCCTTCGGCTGCGGTCGGCGGGGCGTCACGCGGCTCGCCCCCGGCACGAGGAGGCGCCGCGGCGCGTGCGCCCGGCCGCGGCCGCCGGCCCACCCGTCCACGCGCACGTCCCGAACGGCTCACGTCGTCAAGGAGATTCATGACCACCCCGTATCCCTTCACCGCCGTCGTCGGCATGGACGATCTCCGGCTCGCCCTGCTGCTGAACGCCGTCAGCCCCGCCGTCGGCGGGGTGCTCGTGCGCGGTGAGAAAGGCACCGCCAAGTCGACCGCCGTGCGGGCTCTTTCGGCGCTGCTGCCGCAGGTCGGTGTCGTCGCCGGGTGCAGGTTCTCCTGCGACCCGGCAGCGCCCGACCCGCTGTGCCCCGACGGGCCGCACGGCAACGAGCCCACCGTGCACCGGCCCTCGCGCATGGTGGAGCTGCCGGTCGGCGCCTCCGAGGACCGGCTCGTCGGCGCGCTCGACATCGAGCGCGCGCTCGCGGAGGGTGTGAAGGCCTTCGAGCCCGGGCTGCTCGCCGAGGCGCACCGCGGTGTGCTCTACGTCGACGAGGTCAACCTCCTCCACGACCACCTGGTGGACCTGCTGCTCGACGCGGCCGCCATGGGCGCCTCGTACGTCGAGCGGGAGGGCGTGTCGGTGCGGCACGCGTCACGGTTCCTGCTCGTCGGCACCATGAACCCGGAAGAGGGGGAGCTGCGCCCGCAGTTGCTCGACCGGTTCGGCCTGACGGTGGAGGTCGCCGCCTCGCGCGAGCCCGGCAGCCGCGTCGAGGTGGTGCGTCGCCGCCTGGCGTACGACGACGACCCCGAGGCGTTCGCCGCGCGCTGGGAGGAGCAGGAGGGCGCCCTGCGGGAACGCATCGCCGCGGCCCGCGCGCTGCTGCCCGAGGTCACTCTCGACGACGGTGTCCTGCACCGGATCGCGGCCACCTGCGCGGCTTTCGAGGTGGACGGCATGCGGGCCGACATCGTCATGGCGCGCACCGCGACGGCGCTCGCCGCGTGGGCTGGGCGCACCGCCGTGACCGCGGACGACGTGCGGCAGGCCGCGCTGCTCGCCCTCCCGCACCGCAGGCGCCGCAACCCGTTCGACGCGCCGGGGCTCGACGAGGACAAGCTCGACGAGACCCTGGCCGGCCCCGCGGCCGAACCGGACGCCGGGGAGGGCGGCGAGGGCCCCGACGACGACCCCGACCCCGGTTCCGGCGGGCCTGGCGGCCGCGGCCCGGACGACCAGGGGCCCCAGGACCCGGGCGGCCAGGCGTCCGGCGGCGCGGGCGATTCCGGGCCGTCCGAGGGCGGCGTCCCCGCGCAGGGCTCACCGCAGGCCCCCGAGCGGCCCGCGGCCAGGGCCTGGGAGCCGTTTCGCGCGAAGGTCCTCACCGTTCCCGGGCTCGGCGAGGGAGCGGCGGGGCGCAGGTCGCGGGCGCGCACGGAACACGGCAGGACCACGGGGTCCAGGCGCCCACGCGGGGCGCTGACCAAGCTGCACCTGGCGGCCACCGTCCGGGCGGCCGCCCCCCACCAGCGGGCGCGCGGGCGCGCGGGGCGCGGCCTCGTGGTGCGCGCCGACGACCTACGGCAGGCGACGCGCGAGGGCCGCGAGGGCAATCTCGTGCTGTTCGTGGTGGACGCGTCGGGCTCGATGGCGGCCCGCAGGCGGATGGGGGCCGTGAAGGGCGCCGTGCTGTCGTTGCTGCTCGACGCGTACCAGCGGCGCGACAAGGTCGGCCTCATCACCTTCCGGGGGCGCGACGCGTCGCTCGCGCTGCCGCCCACCTCGTCCGTCGACGCGGCGGCCGCCCGGCTCGACTCCCTGCCCACCGGGGGCCGCACGCCGCTGGCGGCGGGGCTGCTCAAGGCGCACGACGTGCTGCGCGTCGAGCGGCTGCGCGACCCCGCACGGCGTGCGCTGCTCGTCGTCGTCACGGACGGCAGGGCGACGGCCGCCGGCGGCGGCGACGCGGTCGGGCAGGCGGCTCGCGCGGCGCGGCTGCACGCGGCACAGGGCGTGGCGTCCGTCGTCGTGGACTGCGAGTCGGGGCCGGTGCGGCTGGGACTCGCCGCCTCGCTCGCGACCGCGCTCGGCGCCACCGCGGTGACGCTCGACGAGCTGCGTGCCGACTCGATCGCCGGGCTCGTCAAGGACGTGCGCGGCGGGCGCACCGCACATGGCGGGGAGCGCACCGCACATGACCGCATCACAGGACAAGCTCGGAGGGCCGCCTGATGCCGCAGGGAAAGCCGGAATCCGTCCCCGACGACGGGCTCACCACGCGCCAGCGCCGCAACCGGCCGCTGGTCCTCGTGCACACGGGCCCCGGCAAGGGCAAGTCGACCGCCGCGTTCGGTCTGGCGCTCCGGGCGTGGACGCAGGGATGGCCGGTCGGGGTGTTCCAGTTCGTGAAGTCGGCGAAGTGGCGCGTCGGCGAGGAGAAGGCGCTCAGGACGCTCGGCGCGAGCGGCGAGGGCGGGACCGTGGCCTGGCACAAGATGGGCGAGGGCTGGTCCTGGGTGCAGCGCGACAGCCAGCTGTCCAACGAGGAGGCGGCGAGGGAGGGCTGGGAGCAGGTCAAGCGCGACCTCGCGGCCGAGACGCACCGGCTGTACGTGCTTGACGAGTTCGCGTACCCGCTGCACTGGGGTTGGGTGGACACGGCCGAGGTGATCGAGGTCCTGCGGGAGAGGCCGGGCACCCAGCACGTGGTGATCACGGGCAGGAACGCGCCGCGGGAACTGCTGGACTTCGCGGACCTGGTGACGGAGATGACGAAGGTGAAGCACCCGATGGACGCGGGTCAGAAGGGCCAGCGGGGCATCGAATGGTGACCCGGGGAGCCACCGCGAGGCCGCACCGGCGCGCCGCGGCGGACGGGGCGCGGCCGGAGGCGGTGGCAGCGCCGTGACCGCCGTTCCCAGGCTGGTCGTCGCGGCGCCCTCGTCGGGCAGCGGCAAGACCACCGTGGCGACGGGCCTGATGGCCGCGTTCTCGCAGCGCGGTCTGGCCGTCTCGCCGCACAAGGTCGGGCCCGACTACATCGACTCCGGGTACCACACCCTGGCCGTCTCGGGCGGCGGCCCCGTGCGGCGGCCCGGCCGCAACCTGGACGCGTACATGTGCGGCCCCGAGCTGATGGCGCCGCTGTTCGCGCACGGCGCCGAGGGGTGCGACCTGGCCGTGGTCGAGGGTGTCATGGGGCTGTACGACGGCGCGGCCGGCCAGGGCGAGCTGGCGTCGACGGCGCAGGTGGCGAAGGTGCTGCGCGCGCCGGTCGTCCTGGTGGTGGACGCGTCCTCGCAGTCGCGGTCGGTCGCCGCGCTCGTGCACGGGTTCCTGTCGTTCGACCCGGACGTGCGGATCGGCGGCGTGATCCTGAACAAGGTCGGTTCGGACCGCCACGAGGAGCTGCTGCGCGAGGCCCTGGAGGAGTGCGGTGTGCCGGTGCTCGGGGCACTGCGCAGGTCCGACGGGGTGAGCGCGCCGTCGCGCCATCTGGGGCTCGTCCCCGTGGCCGAGCGGCACACGGACGCGCTCGCCGCGACCCGCGCGCTCGCCGAGCACGTAAGGGCGGGGTGCGACCTCGACGGGCTGCTGGCGCTCGCGCGCTCGGCGCCGCCGCTGGACGCGGCGGCGTGGGACCCGGTGGCGGCGGTGGGCGGCGGACCCGCGGTGGGCGGCGAGCCGGCGACGGCGGGGCGGCCGGTCGTCGCCGTCGCGGGCGGTTCGGCGTTCACGTTCTCGTACGCGGAGCAGACGGAGCTGCTGGCGGCGGCGGGCGCCGAGGTCGTGTCCTTCGACCCGCTGCGTGACGACGGGCTGCCGCCAGGCACCGCCGGTCTTGTGGTGGGCGGCGGGTTCCCCGAGGTGTACGCGCCTGAGCTGTCGGCCAACGACGAGCTGCGCAGGGCGGTGGCCGCGCTGGCGCACTCGGGTGCGCCGGTGGCGGCCGAGTGCGCCGGGCTGCTGTACCTCGCGCGGTCGCTGGACGGCCGGCCGATGTGCGGGGTGCTGGACGCGGACGCGCGCATGACGGACCGGCTGACGCTCGGCTACCGGGAGGCCGTCGCCGTCGGCGACAGCGCGATCGCCGAGGCGGGGGCGCGGGCGCGCGGGCACGAGTTCCACCGCACGGTGCTGGAACCGCGCGCGGGCACGTATCCGGCGTGGGGTTTCGTGCGGCCCGAGCGCCGCACGGAGGGTTTCGTGCGGCGCGGGGTGCACGCCAGCTACCTGCACACGCACTGGGCGGCCACGCCGGACGCGGCGCGCCGCTTCGTGGCGCGGGCGGCGCGCGCGTGAACGGGTGGTGCGCCCGCGCGGCCGGCTCGGGTGCCGCGCGCCGGGGCGTGCGGTCAGCCCGCCACGCCCACCACCAGCCAGATGAACGCGACTCCGAGCACCGTGCACAGCAGCGTGGAGCGTGCGGGGTGCTCGTGGTGGGCCTCGGGGAGGATCTCGGCGGCGGCGAGGTAGAGCAGAGCGCCGCCGAAGAACCCGAGGTAGCTGCCGAGCAGTTCCTCGGGGAGCGTGAAGAACAGGGTCGTCGCGGCGCCCACCATCGGGGCGACGGCGTCCGCGAAGAGCATGGCGAGCGCTTTGCGGCGGGCGTTCCCGTACAGGCTGGTGATCGTGTACGTGTTGAAGCCGTCGGCGAAGTCGTGGGCGATCACCGCGAGGGCGACCGCCGTGCCTATCGCCCCGCCCACCTGGAAGGCGGCGCCGAGCGCGACGCCGTCCATCAGGCTGTGGCCGACCATCGCGGCGGCCGCGGTGAGGCCGAAGCGCGGTTCGCGCGCGGTGCCGCCCGGGCCGCGCGCGGGCGCATGAGCGTGCCCGTGCTCGTGCGCCGTCTGAGTGTGTGCCCCGGCGTTCCCGGAGGCGCCGGCGTGCGCGGCGGCCGCCTCAGGCGCGGTCCCGGCGGCCGGCGGCGGCTCCACGTCCTCGCCGCCGTGCGCGGTCTGCCGGGTCGCGAGGAGGCGCTCGACCAGATGGGCGACGAGGAAGCCGCCGACGAACAGCAGCAGCGCCTGCGGGACGCCCAGAACCTCGCGGCTCGCGGCGGAGATCGCCTCGGGCAGCAGGTCGAGCCCGACGACGCCGAGCATCAGCCCGCCCGCGAGGCCGAGCACGAGGTGGCGGCGGTCGGTGACGCGTTGCGCCGTCCAGCCGCCGAACAGCGTCATCAGGAACGCGCCGAGCGCGACGAACACCGCCATGAGCCCCTGCATAGCCGATCACTGCCGCCCCGCGCACATCCGGAGCCCTCCAGGGGCCCGTATGGAGGCCAGTCGTGACCAACCTCACGTTTGGTGGACCTTTCGGGCCCCCCGATCTGACGGTCGGGGTCGGCGCGCGGCGCGGCGTCACGGCGGACGAGGTGATCGCGCTGGTCGCGGACGCCCTGCTCGACGGGGGGCTGCGCCCCGCCCGCGTGGCGCGGCTGGCGACGCTCGACGCGCGCACGGACGAGCCGGGGCTCGTGGCGGCCGCGGCGCGGCTCGGCGTGCCGCTGCGCGGGTACGCGGCGGAGGCGCTCGCCGCGGTCGAGGTGCCCCACGGGTCCGAGGCGGTGCGGGCCGCCGTGGGCACGGGCTCGGTGGCGGAGGCGGCGGCGCTGGCGGGCGGCGGTGTGCTGCTGGTCGGCAAGCGCAGGGCGGCCGCCGGGACGGCGACGTGTGCGGTCGCGTGTGCGGTCGCGCGTTCCTCGGCTGACGGCACGTCCGGTGACTGTTCGCGTGCGCACCGTGGACAGAACGTGCGTGCGGGAGGTAGACAGCACGGACAGGCTGGACCGGATGCTGACGCGCCCTCCCCACAGGGCACGTACGGAGGGAGCGCCGTGAGACGCACGGCCGAGCAGGCAGTCGACGCGCACGATCTGCGCCACCACGGCGACGCCGAGGTCCTCGACCTCGCGGACGGCCTCGTCGATCTCGCGGTGAACGTGCGCGGCGGCACGCCGCCCGCCTGGCTGCGGGACCGCATCGCCGCGTCCCTGACGGGCCTCGCGGCCTATCCGGACGGGCGCAGGGCGCGCGCGGCGGTGGCGGCACGCCACGGCGTGCCGGTGGAGCGCGTGCTGCTGACCGCGGGCGCCGCCGAGGCGTTCGTCCTGCTGGCGCGCGCGCTGCCGGTGCGGCGCCCGGTGGTGGTGCATCCGCAGTTCACGGAGCCCGAGGCGGCGCTGCGGGACGCCGGGCACGAGGTGCGGCGGGTGCTGCTGCGCCCGGAGGACGGCTTCCGCCTCGACCCGGACGCGGTGCCCGACGACGCCGATCTCGTGGTGGTCGGCAACCCGACGAACCCGACGTCCGTGCTGCACCCGGCGGAGACGCTGGCCGCGCTGGCACGCCCTGGCCGGGTGCTCGTGGTGGACGAGGCGTTCATGGACGCGGTGCCGGGCGAGCCCGAGGCGCTCGCGGGTGACGTGGACGTGCCGGGGCTGGTGGTGCTGCGGAGCCTGACGAAGACGTGGGGGCTCGCGGGGCTGCGCGTCGGCTACGCGCTCGGCGAGCCGCGGGTGATAGCCGCGCTGGAGCGGGCGCAGCCGCTGTGGCCGGTGTCGACGCCCGCGCTCGCGGCGGCGGAGGCGTGCATGGCGCCCGCCGCGCTCGCGGAGGCGGACGCGGCCGCGCGCTCGATGTGCGCGCACCGCGCCCACCTGCTGGCGGGGCTCGCGGAGTTCGACGAGGTCGAGGTCGTGCGGGCGGCGGAGGGCCCGTTCGTCCTGGTGCGCACGGCACGGGCGTGCGCGGTGCGGGCCAGGCTGCGCACGTACGGGTTCGCGGTGCGCCGCGGGGACACGTTTCCCGGGCTCGACGGCGAGTGGCTGCGGCTCGCGGTCAGGGACCGCGCGACGACGAATCGTTTCCTCCAGGCGCTGGACCTGGCGGTGACGGCCACCGCGGCGTAGGCGCCGCGCGCGGCGCCCGGACTCGGGGTGCCCCCGGCCGAGGACGGACGGGGGCACCCCGCCGGCCCCGCGGCGCCTTCGTCGTCCCGCAGCGGCTGGACGCGCCCCGGCGCCCGGACGGACTCGGCGAGTCTGCCGCGCGCGCTGGGCGGCCCGCCGACCCGCGGCGCTCCGGGCCCGCCGCACTCCGGCGGCCGTAGAGCCCACGCCACCGCAGGCGCCGGCTCACGCGGGCGCGGGCTCGCCGTGCGCACGCCCCGGCCCGCATGGCACCCGGCCCGGGCTGCCTCGACGCGACCGCCGGTCCCGTGTTGCCGCGAGCCACGGGCACGGCGAGCGGGCCGTCAGCGCACGGTGATGACGAGCTTGCCCGTGGTGCGGCCCGTCTCCGCCTGGGCGTGTGCCGTGGCGCCCTCGGCGAGGGGGAAGGTGCCGGAGACGTGGGCGCGCAGCCTGCCGTCGGCGGCGCGTTCGGCGATGGCGCGCATTCCGGACTGGTCGTGCTCCACGAGCATGACGGCGGCGCGCACCCCCGCCTTCTCCGCCGCGGCCGCGGTGTCCTCGGCGCCCGGCAGCAGGGAGACGAGGACGCCACCCGGGCGCAGGGCGCTCACGGAACGCGTGGCCGTCTGTCCGCCGAGGGTGTCGAGGACGACGTCGTACGGCTCAGCGGCCGCGGTGAAGTCCTCCGAGCGGTAGTCGACGCAGGCGTCCGCGCCGAGTTCGCGCAGGAAGTCGTGCTTGGGCGCGGACGCCGTACCGGTGACGTGCGCGCCGCGCTCCTTGGCGAGCTGCACGGCGAGATGGCCCACACCGCCCGCGGCGGCGTGGATCAGCACCCGCTGCCCGGCCCGTAGGTCCGCGGTGTCGACGAGGGCCTGCCATGCGGTGAGCGCGGCCAGCGGCAGGGCGGCCGCCTGGACATGGCTGACCCCGGCGGGCTTCGCGGCGAAGGCGCGGGCCGGGCCGGTCACGTACTCGGCGTGCGAGCCGGCCCCGTGCGGGTAGGGCAGCATGCCGAACACCTCGTCGCCGGGCCGGAAGAGGGTGACGCCGAAACCGGTCTCCACCACGGTGCCCGAGACGTCCCAGCCCAGGGTCAACGGCGGTGGCGGCAGGAAGACGCGCACGGCGCGGTGCTTGAAGTCGGTCGGGTTGAGCCCGGCCGCGTGCACGGCGACCAGGATCTCCCCCGGTCCCGGCTCCGGCCGTGGCAGTTCGGTCGGACGCAGCACCTCGGGACCGCCGAGGGCCGTCTGGTGCAGGGCGAGCATCACGGGTGTGCCGTTCGAAGTCATGCACCGATCCTTGCCCATGACCCCGGCCGGGTCGATGGCAAGGAGGTCATCATCCGATACATTCCTGCCATGACCACCGTTCAGGCCGGCCGCGCCGACCTCGCCACCCGCGCCGGCCCCGCCGCGGAGCCGGGGTGCCGGATGAGCCCGGCTCCGCGTCCCGGCGCGCACAAGGTCGTCGTCCTCGCGCTCGACGGCGTGTACCCGTTCGAACTCGGCATCCCGCACCGCGTGCTGGGGTCCGCCGGCGGCCGCTACGAGGTGGTGTCGGCCAGCGCGGACGGACGCCCCGTGCGCACCGACTCGGACCTGGCCGTCACCCCCGGGCACGGCCCCGAGGCGCTGGCCCACGCGGACACGGTGGTCATCCCGCCGTACGCGGTCCCGTGGGACTCCGCCGGCGTTCCCGACCCGCGGGCGCTCGCCGCCCTGTCGCGCGTACGGCCAGGCGCGCGGCTGGTGTCCATCTGCACCGGCGCGTTCCTGCTGGCCGGCGCCGGGCTGCTGGACGGGCGCAGGGCCACCACCCACTGGGCGCTCGCCGGCCGTTTCAGGGAGCTGTTCCCCCGGGTCGAGGTCGATCCGGATGTGCTGTTCGTCGACCACGGCGACGTGCTGACCTCGGCCGGGGCGGCGAGCGGGGTCGACGTCTGCCTGCACCTGGTGCGCCGGGACCACGGCAGCGAGGTGGCCAACCAGGTGGCCCGTCTGTGCGTCGTGCCTCCGTACCGGGACGGCGGGCAGGCGCAGTACATCGAGCGGCCGCTGCCGCCCGCGAGCACGGTCGGCACGGGGCCGACCCGCGACTGGGCGCTGCGGCGGCTAGAACTGCCGCTGTCGCTGGACGAGCTGGCCGCGCACGCGGCGATGAGCACCCGCACCTTCGCCCGGCGCTTCCGTGAGGAGACGGGGCTGAGTCCCGGCCGATGGCTCACCCAGCAGCGGCTGCGGCGGGCGCGGCACTTGCTGGAGTCCAGCGACCTGCCGGTGGAACGGGTCGCCCACGAGGTCGGCTTCGCCACCGCCACGTCGCTGCGGCGGCACCTCGCGGCGGAGGCCGGGGTCGTCCCGTCCACGTACCGGCGCACGTTCCGTGCCTCGGGCCGGGACGGGCCCGGCGCCCCGGAGGCCCGGTGAGGAGGCCCACCCGGTGACGGTCTCGCCGCGCCGGCGGCCCCGGGCCGGGGCCGCCGGCGGGTGACGGTGTCGTCAGTGCGACGCGCGCCTCTTCGCCAGGACGACGGCGCCCGCGCCCGCGAGCAGGAGGATCGCCGCGCCGCCCGCGATGTACGGCGTCGTCGAGCTGCTGCCCGTCTCCGCCAGGTCCTGGGCGGACGACTTCGCGGGCTTCGGCTCCGTCGCGCTCTGGGCCCGCACGTCGGGCGCGGAGGGCGCCGCCCCGGACGGCTCACCGCTCGCCGGCGCGGTGGGTTTCGACGGCGTGCCGCCACCGTGGTGCCCGCCCGAGGGCTTCGGCGCGGTGCAGTCCGCCGTCGCGAGCTTCACCGACCCCTTCACGTCCGCCACGTTCAGCTTCAGCGGGTTGACGGAGACGTCGAGGGCAAGCGCCGTCGCCGCCGCCGTGCGCGAGGTGGTGTGCGTCTGCGAGAGTTCAAGGCTCACGTCGCCGACGTCCGGCACGCTCACCTTTGTCGGGCCGCCGGTCGACAGCGAGACGGTCTTGCCGAGCACGGTCACGTCGCCCAGCAGGTTCGCGCTCGCGACGGGGTGCTTGCCCGCCTCGCAGGTGGCCTTCGCGGTGACCTGCCGCAGCGCGATGAGCGAGAGCCCGCGCAGGCCCGGCACGTGGACCTTCGCGTTCACGATGTTGACGTAGCCCTCGGCCTTTCCCCCCGCCACGGTCGCCTTGGCGTCGGCGACATCGGCGCTGACCATGCTGAACGGCCTGCCCTTGTTCACTCCGTCGACCGTCAGGCTGAGCGCCTTCTTGTCCGCGCTCTGCGGCGCACGCACCTCGTTGAGCGAGGTGTTCACCGGGACGTCGACCGTCTTGTCGAGGAGCGAGACGTCCAGGCCCGCCTTCAGCACGGCGGCGTGCGCCGCGCCGCCCCCGTGCTCCTCGACGCCCGTGGCCTGTGCGGGTGCCGCCAGGAGTACGGGGCCCGCCGCTAGCGCGGCCGCCGCCGTCGCGGCGGCGAGGCGGCGTGCGGATGTGCGGCGAAAGGTGTCGCTGTTCAAGATCGTGGAACCCCCACTGAGACATGGCGTCGCCGGCCGGCCGGCTGGGGACAGGGCGCGGCGGCGACTGAGACACCGGTCATCTTTACGCACTGTGAGTGAACGTGCGGAAACGCAGGGCTAGTTCACTCGAAAGGGGGGTTTCCGAGTCGGTATTCGATTTATTGGGCACGGGAGTTCGCTGGTGTCACTCCCGTGAGGCGCTTGCCGGGCAGTCGATACGTCGACTTCGCAACCGGTGGTGCAATGTCCAACGAACGGGACAGCCCGTTCGTCACGGTCTGTCAACCACGCGGCCCGACGAGCGGCGCGGTCAGCCGACGACGCGGCCGTTCAGTACCACCCGCCGCGGCGCCGTGAGCACGCGCACGTCCGCTCGCGGGTCCTCCTCGTACACCACCAGGTCGGCGGGTGCGCCCTCTTCGAGCACGGGGCGGCCGAGCCAGCGCCTCGCGGCCCAGGCCGTCGCGGACAGCGCGTCGACCGGCGGGATGCCGGCCTTCACCAGCTCCGCGACCTCCGCGCCCACCAGGCCGTGCGCCAGGGATCCGCCCGCGTCCGTGCCGACGTAGACGGGCACACCCGCGTCCCAGGCGGCGCGCACGGTGTCGTAGCGGCGCTCGTGCAGCCGCTCCATGTGGGCGGACCAGCGCGGGAACTTGGCCGCTCCCCCGGCCGCGAGCTGCGGGAACGTCGCGATGTTCACGAGTGTCGGCACGATCGCGATGCCGCGCTCCGCGAAGAGCGGGATGGTGTCCTCGGTCAGCCCCGTGGCGTGCTCGATGCAGTCGATCCCCGCCTCCACCAGGTCGCGCAGCGCGACCTCGGCGAAGCAGTGGGCGGTGACACGGGCGCCGAGCCGGTGCGCCTCGGCGATCGCCGCCGCCACCGCGCCGCGCGGCCAGCAGGCCGTGAGGTCGCCCTCCTCGCGGTCGATCCAGTCGCCGACGAGCTTGACCCAGCCGTCGCCGCGCCGCGCCTCACGCGCGACGTACGCGACGAGGTCGTCCGGCTCGATCTCGTGCGCGAAGTTGCGGATGTAGCGGCGGGTGCGCGCGATGTGCCGGCCCGCCCTGATGATCTTCGGCAGGTCGTCGCGGTCGTCGATCCAGCGGGTGTCGGAAGGCGAGCCGGCGTCGCGCAGCAGCAGGGCGCCCGCGTCGCGGTCGCCGAGCGCCTGCTTCTCGCTGGTGGCCTCGTCGACCGGGCCGTGCGTGTCGAGGCCGACGTGGCAGTGCGCGTCGACGAGGCCCGGCAGCGCCCAGCCCGTCACCGTGCGCATGTCGTCCGTGTGCGCGGGGCGTTCGTACGTCACCCGGCCGCCGACCACCCACAGTTCGTCCACGACCTCGTCGGGGCCGAGTAGGACCCTGCCCCGCACGTGCAGCGCCGGTGCTGCCGTCCCATCGCTCATGCCTGCACTGTACGAGACCGTGGGTACCCTCGTTCGAGCAGATCGGGGCGGTGCGGAACAGGCCGCCCGCACGCCCCGCCGACGAACCACGGAAGAAGACCGGACGTGACACAGCCCGCGCCCACCGCTCCCCCGCGCAGCGCCCTTCTCGACCTCGCGCCGCCCACCGCCGACGGCTTCGCCGCCGTCGAGCGCCGGGTGGCCGCGCTGCTCGGCACGGAGAACGACGTGGTGATCATGCAGGGCGAGGCCCTGCTGCCGCTCGAAGGGTGTGTGAAGGGCGCGGCGCGGCCCGGTTCCACCGCGCTGAACGTGGTGACCGGGCCCTACGGGCAGACGTTCGGCAACTGGCTGCGCGAGTGCGGCGCGAGCGTGCACGACCTGGAGGTGCCGTTCTCCGGCGCGGCCGGTGCCGAGCAGGTCGAAGCGGCGCTCGCGGCGCACCCCGAGACCGGCTTCGTCTCCCTGGTGCACGCGGAGGCCGCGACCGGCAACACCAACCCCGTCGCGGAGATCGGCGAGGTCGTGCGGGCGCACGGCGCGCTGCTGATGCTGGACGCGGTGGCGTCGGTGGCCGCCGAGCCGCTGCTGACGGACGAGTGGGGCGTCGACCTCTGCGTGATCGGCGCGCAGAAGGCAATGGGCGGGCCCGCGGGCGTCTCGGCGGTGGCCGTGAGCGGACGCGCGTGGGAGCGGCTCGAGAGCAATCCGCGCGCGCCGCGCCGCTCGTACCTGTCGCTGCTCGACTGGAAGGAGCGGTGGATCGACGCGGGCAGGCGCACGCTTCCGCACGCCCCCGCCCAGCTGGAGATGGCAGCGCTCGACGCCTGTCTCGCGCGGATCGAGGAGACGGGCCTCGCGGCCGTCCAGGCGCGGCACCGGGCCGCGGCGGCGGCGACGCGCGCCGGCGTGGTGTCCCTCGGCGGCGGTTTCGCCCCGTACGTGCGTGAGCCGTCGGCGGCGGCGCCGGTCGCGACGACGCTGCGCACGCCCGCGGGGGTCGACGCGTCGGCGCTGGTGGCGAAGGCCTTGACAGCGGACGCGTCGCTGCCGATCGCCGCGGGCGGCGGAGCGCTGGCCGCGGAGATGGTCCGGGTCAACCACTACGGCGCGAACGCCACCTTTGAGGCGGTGACGGGCTCGCTTCGCGCCCTGGGCGACGCGCTCGCGGGGACGCGCGCGGGCGACGCCCCGCGCCCCGCCGACACGGAGGCCGCCGTGCGCGCCGCGACCGGCGCGTGGTCTGACGCTTTGTGACCACTCATGATGTTCCTGTGGTTCCCGCGCGGAATTACTACCGCGCGGGACCAGGAATACGTTAAGTTGAGAATAAGAATTGCATCTCTTTTACACGCAGCTTCCCGTCTTGCTTCTGCCCGGTTTTCCTGGGGTTAAACGCCAAGATTTCGACAGGATGTTCAGCGTGATTCGGACATGTTTCCGGCCGTCATCCACTTGTGACCGAGTCCACAGCGAGCGGGGATTTGTCCCATAGTTCCGGGACAAATCCCTACCAAGCGCCGCTCTCGGTGTTCGAGGTCGCGCCCGCGTGATAACACAAGACCCCGTTTCTCCCAACCCCTTTCCCGGATGCATCTTTTGAATTTGCTCGGTAAATTCAATCCGTATGACCGCCGCACAAGCAGACCTTGCAGGCGCCAGTGGCGAATTCACCTCAGCGTCCCCGGGAGCACCATCCCAGGGATCATTCGTGATCGACACTCCACGAGTGGAGGACGGAGCCGCGATCTGGCGCATCGCCCGTGACTCCGAGGTACTGGACCTCAACTCCTCGTACAGCTACCTGCTGTGGTGCCGCGACTTCGCCGCCACGTCCGTCGTCGCGAGGGACACCGCCGGCGAGCCGATGGGCTTCGTGACCGGCTACGTCAGGCCGCAGCGCCCGGACGTGCTCGTCGTCTGGCAGGTGGCCGTCGACGACGCCCACCGCGGCAAGGGGATCGCCGGCGCCCTCCTCGACGAGCTGACCGCGCGGGTGACCGGCGAACTCGGCGTCACCGCCCTCGAGACCACCGTGACCCCTGACAACGTTCCCTCGGACCGCATGTTCACCGCCTACGCGGCGCGCCGCGGCGCGGCACTGGACCGCGAGGTCCTCTTCGCCGGCGGCCTCTTCCCGGAGGACGGGGACACCGCACACGCCCCCGAGGTCCTCTACCGCATCACGCCGCTGACCTCCGGCTGAGCCCCGCACGACCCGCACCGCCACGGCGCACGGCCCGACCACGGCGCAGGCGCCGCGCTGCGTGCGGCACCGGGGCCGAAGCGCCCCATCGGGCCGCTCGCCCCGCCGACCTCCCACTCGTCCCGGACAACCTCCGTTCCTCCGCACCGCAGGAGACCGCTGTGACCATCACCCCGCCCGCCCTGAGCGTCTTCGAGACCACCGAGTCCGAGGTGCGCAGCTACTGCCGCGGCTGGCCCGCCGTCTTCGACCGCGCGCAGGGCAGCCACATCACCGACGAGGACGGCCACACGTACCTCGACTTCTTCGCCGGAGCCGGCTCACTCAACTACGGCCACAACAACCCGGTGCTGAAACGCGCGCTGATCGACTACATCGAGCGGGACGGCATCACGCACGGCCTCGACATGGCCACGTCCGCGAAACGCGCGTTCCTCGAGTCCTTCCAGAACGTGATCCTGCGCCCGCGCGACCTGCCCTACAAGGTCATGTTCCCGGGTCCGACGGGCACCAACGCCGTGGAGTCCGCGCTGAAGCTGGCGCGCAAGGTGAAGAACCGCGAGTCCGTGGTCTCGTTCACCAACGCCTTCCACGGCATGTCGCTCGGCTCCCTCGCGGTCACCGGCAACGCCTTCAAGCGCGCGGGCGCCGGCATCCCGCTGGTCCACGGCACGCCGATGCCGTTCGACCACTACTTCGACGACAAGGTGCCGGACTTCCTCTGGTTCGAGCGGCTCCTCGAGGACCGCGGCTCCGGCCTGAACAAGCCCGCCGCCGTGATCGTGGAGACCATCCAGGGCGAGGGCGGCATCAACGTGGCGCGCCCCGAGTGGCTGCGCGCGCTGTCCGACCTGTGCCACCGCCACGACATGCTGCTGATCGTGGACGACATCCAGATGGGGTGCGGCCGCACCGGCCCGTTCTTCTCCTTCGAGGAGGCCGGGATCGTGCCCGACATCGTCACGGTGTCGAAGTCCATCAGCGGCTACGGGCTGCCGATGTCGCTGTGCCTGTTCCGCCCCGAGCTGGACGTCTGGGAGCCGGGCGAGCACAACGGCACGTTCCGCGGCAACAACCCGGCCTTCGTCACGGCCGCCGCCGCGCTGAACACGTACTGGGCCGACGGCCAGATGGAGAAGCAGACGCTCGCCCGCGGCGAGCAGGTCGAGCAGGCCCTGGTGGGGATCTGCTCGGAGAGCGCGGGCGGCGGCGCCGAGTTCCGCGGCCGCGGCCTGGTCTGGGGCATCGAGTTCCACGACAAGCCCAGGGCCACCGCCGTGTGCAGGCGCGCCTTCGAGCTCGGGCTGCTGCTGGAGACCTCGGGCCCGGAGAGCGAGGTCGTCAAGCTGCTCCCCGCCCTGACCACCACGCCGGAGGAGCTCGACGAGGGACTGCGGACGCTGGACCGCGCCGTGCGTGACACCGCGTGCGTACCGGCCGGGGTCTGAACGCCCGCGCAACCAGCCGTGCCCGGCCGTGCGGACCCGCGGGAGCCATCCCACCGGGTCCCCCGGCCGTCACACACCCTGGCGCCGTCCAGGGGGCGCCCGGGGGCTGCGTCCCGGCCCCCCGGCGTCATACGTTCGTATGAAGAGAAAGGCAAGAGCACACCGTGATCGTCCGTTCTTTCCAGGAGTTCAAGGGCACCGACCGCCACATCAAGGCCGAGTCCGGCACGTGGGAGAGCACCCGGATCGTCCTGGCCAAGGAGAAGGTCGGCTTCTCCCTGCACGAGACCATCATGTACGCGGGCACCGAGACGTCGATGTGGTACGCCAACCACATCGAGGCGGTGCTGTGCGTCGAGGGCGAGGCCCAGGTCACCGACGACGAGACCGGGCAGGTGTACGACATCACGCCCGGCACGATGTACCTGCTCAACGGCCACGAGCACCACACCGTGCGCCCCAAGTCGGACTTCCGCGTCATCTGCGTCTTCAACCCGCCGGTGACGGGCCGCGAGGAGCACGACGAGAACGGTGCGTACCCCCTGCTGACCGAGGACTGAGCACAGTCCCGGCACACCCGAAGGATCGCTTGAAAGCAACGAGGAAGTCCGGGATTCCACGGAATACCGGGGAAGGAAGACCATGACCACCGCCCCAGCCCGCCCCAAGGACCTCTACCCGACGCGTGGCGCCACCGAGGTGACCACCCCGCGCCAGGACCCGGTCGTGTGGTCCGTGCCGGACGCCCCGGGCCCGATCGAGCCCGCCGGGCTCGGCGCCTTCGAGCGCGACGGGTTCCTCGCCATCGACCAGCTGGTCGGCCCCGACGAGGTGGCACGGTTCCGTGCCGAGGCCGACCGGCTGACCACGGATCCGGCCATCCGCGCCGACGAGCGCTCCATCGTGGAGCCGCGCTCGCAGGAGATCCGCTCGGTCTTCGAGATCCACAAGATCAGCGAGGTCTTCGCCTCCCTCGTACGGGACGAGCGCGTCGTCGGCATCGCCCGGCAGATACTGGGCTCGGACGTGTACGTGCACCAGTCGCGCATCAACCTCAAGCCGGGGTTCGGCGCCTCCGGGTTCTACTGGCACTCGGACTTCGAGACCTGGCACGCCGAGGACGGCATGCCGAACATGCGCGCCGTGTCGGTGTCGATCGCGCTGACGGAGAACTTCGACACCAACGGCGGGCTGATGATCATGCCCGGCTCGCACAAGTCGTTCCTCGGGTGCGCCGGTGAGACGCCCGAGGACAACTACAAGAAGTCGCTGCAGATGCAGGACGCGGGCACGCCGTCGGACGAGGCGCTGACGCGGATGGCGGACGCGCACGGCATCAAGCTGTTCACGGGCAAGGCCGGCTCGGCGACCTGGTTCGACTGCAACTGCATGCACGGCTCGGGCGACAACATCACGCCCTACGCGCGCAGCAACGTGTTCGTCGTGTTCAACAGCGTGGAGAACGCCGCGGTCGAGCCGTACGCGGCCCCGATCCGGCGCCCCGACTTCATCGGAGCGCGGGACTTCACCCCGGTACGGTGACGCTGCCCAGGTGAACGGGTGTGGGGACGGAGGCCTGCCTCCGTCCCCACACCCGTGTCCAGAGGGGATCGGGCCGGGTCAGCCGGCGAGCGCCTCAAGCGCCCTGTCCACGTCCGCGTCCGTGTTGTACAGGTGGAACGACAGCCTGAGGTTGCCCGCGCGCACCGACGCGTCCACGCCCGCCGCGCGCAGGGCGTCCTGCCGGCCGCCGAGTCCCGGCACGCCCACCACGGCCGAGTCCGCCGCGGCGACGACGTCGTGCCCCGCTTCGGCCAGGCCGGCGCGGAACCGCTTCGAGAGCGCCGTGGCGTGGGCGTGCACGGCGTCGACGCCGACCTCTTCGAGCAGCGCCAGCGAGCGCTCGGCGCCGTGGTACGCGAGGAAGGCGGCGGGCTCGTCGAACCGGCGTGCGTCCGGCGCGAGTTCGGTGACAGGGCCGTAGGTGCTGCGCCACGGGTCGGCGCCGGCGAGCCACCCCGCGTGCAGCGGCGCCAGGGTCTCCTGGGCGCGCTCCGTGACCGTGAGGAACGAGGTGCCGCGCGGGCTGCACAGGAACTTGAAGCCGCCGGTGACGGTGTAGTCCCACTCCCCCGCCGAAAGCGGCAGCCACCCCGCAGCCTGCGTGGCGTCGAGGAGCGTGCGCGCACCGTGGGCCGCGGCGGCCTCCCGTACCGCGGGCAGGTCCGCGATCCGGCCGTCGGCGGACTGGACGGCGGACAGCGCGACGAGCGCGGTGCGCGCGTCGACCGCCGCGGCGAGCCGTTCGAGCGGCACCTGCCTGATGGTCAGGCCGCGCACCGAGAACGGCGTCAGGAGTGAGCTGAAGTCCCCCTCGGGCACGAGGACTTCGCCGTCCGAGGGGACGGAGGCCGCGACCACGGCCACATGCACGCAGACGGCGCTGCCCACCGCGACACGCTCGGCGGGCACGCCCACGAGCCGCCCGAACGAGGCACGCGCCGCGTCCACCGACTCGAAGCTGCCCGCGCCGCGGCCGCCGCGGCCCGTCGCGTTGGCCGCGGCGAGCTCCTGCACGGCGGCCACCGCGCCGCGCGGCAGCAGGCCGCAGTTCGACGTGTTCAGGTACGCGGTGTCCGGAGCGAATTCGGTGCCGCCGAGGCGGTTCGAGGTGTCCATGGGCAGCCAGCCTGGATCAACCGGCAACCCGCGTCAATCACCACGGGTCGCGTCTGATCGATAAGCGCGACTTATACGGGGGGCGGCGTACGGCGCGTCAGGCGTGCCGTGCCGCGTCCAGCTGGATGTCGTGGCGCAGTTCGCCGTCCTGCTGCTGCACCGACAGGTACTCGGCGCGCGGCGGGTGCGCCGCGCCCGAGGCGATGAGCGTGTAGCGGCCGGGCTCCAGCCCCGCGACGCGGTACCTGCCGCCGACCGCGCGCACCCCGGCGCGGCGCTTGCCGCGGTCGTTGACCACCGTGATCCACGCGTCGCACCCTGCCGGATGGTCGGCGCAGCGCAGGCTTCCCGTGACGGCCACCGCGCCCGAGGCGGGGTACGCGTCCGGCGCCTGCGGCGCGCGCCGGGCGGCGGCACCGTGCTGCGCCGCCGCGTGCCGGCCCTTGCCGTGCGGGCGCGTGCCGTGTGCGTCGTCGTCAGCGGTGTCCTTCGCCCAGGACGGCGTCGTGTGCCTGATGGGTGCGGGCGCCTGCACGGCCCCCCGGCCGTACGCCGTCGTCGTCGTGACCCGCAGGCCGCGCGCCTCCGCGTACCCGGCCATGGCCTCGTCCAGCGCGGCCAGTTCGCGCAGCGCCGCGTGCAGCCGGTCGGCGCGCGGCCCGGACGGCGCGGTGAGCGCTCCCTCCAGGTCGCAGACCAGCGGTCCGATCCTGACCCATTCCGCGGACCCGTCCCCGGCCCCGGTGGTCCCGGCGGCCAGGCGCCGGTCGAGCGCGCCGAGCGACTCGGTGAACAGCCGCGTGATCTGCTCCATCCTGGCGGTGAGCCGGGGCGGCAGGTCGATGTCCACGTCGGCGGAGGCGGCGAGCGCGCGTGCGTGCGCGGTGGCGTTGGTGAGCAGGGCGAGGCGGCCCTCGCCCGCGGGTCCCCGCACGCCGACCGGCATCTTGACCAGGGGCCGTGCGACGCCCTGGATCTGGAACATCGCCGCGTCCACCCCGCGCGCGGCGCCGCGCAGCCTGACCGGCGCCCCGGGGTCCTTCCAGCGCTCCGCGACCTGGGAGATCAGCTGCTCGATCGCCGCCGCGTAGCCGCGCTCGGCCTCGCGGACGAGCCGGCCGCCGGACACGGGGAAGATCAGCGCGGCGCAGAGGGTGGCGACGGCGACCCCGATGCCGTTGTCGATCAGGCGCTCGAAGAGCAGGTGGTCCATGCCGCTGTACGGCGTGGTCAGCCCGTACAGCTGGACGAGCGCGGTGACGAGGCCCACGACCCAGATCGCGTAGGCGCGCTGCATGCCCCAGGCGCCGATCGACAGGCCGGCGACGATGACCGCGAGGGTGGCGTAGGTGTGGCCGGGTCCGATCAGGTGCAGCAGGACGATGCCGACGACGGCGCCGACGGCCGTGCCGGCCATGCGGTGGCCGAACTTCCTGACGCGGTCGTGCGTGGTGTTCGTGCCGAACAGCGTGATCATGACGCCGATCGGACCCCAGTAGAACCGGCTCGGGTCGATGGCGTCCGCGATCGGGCAGACGATCGCGACGGCCACGCCCGCGTGCAGCGGGAGCCGCAGGTAGGGGACGGCACGCCGCCAGCCCTTGACGTTCTGGGCGGCAGACAGCCGGCGCGCCACCGCGCCCGTGCCCGCCGGACGGTTCTGCTCCAGCGCGACGGTGGGCTTGAAGGGCACCCGGGCACCGGCCGACGGCGCGTCCCAGCCGAGGGCGAGCCACCGGGCGAGCGACTCCGCGAGCGAGTCGAGGAGGCCGCCCACCCGGTCGGCGAGCGCCGCGGCCTCGGCCTCGTCCGTGGTCGGCGCGGGGCTCGCGGCGAGTACCGCCGCGGCCTCCTGCTGGATGAGCTGGGCGGCGGGGCGCAGCGCGCCGGCGCGGCCGAGCGGCGTGCCGCGCGCGATGACGAGGCCGATGACCACGGTCTCGCGCAGCGCGGGCGTCATCCGCAGGCGCGTGAGCTGCTGGACTGCCTGGCCGATGCCCTGGAGCGCGAGTTCCGCGTCGAAGAGGTGGCGGTGCAGGGACTCGGCGGTCTCCGGGTCGGCGGCGACCTCTGGCTGCGCGAGCCGCCCGTCGATGATGACGGTGGTCATGTTGAGGCGGCGCAGGCTGCGCCGCATCCGCTTGACTGCGGTGTCGTGGGCCGCGTCGGGGTCGAGCGCCTCGACAGCCGCGTCCGCCACCCGGCGTGCTTCCACGACAAAGGCACGCTGGGTGCGCAGCAGGTCCTCGCGCGGCATCGGGTAGCACAGCAGCAGCCGTGCGGCGAGTACGCCCGCACAGGCGGCGAGTGCGACGAGGAACGCCTTGAAGCACATGTTCAGCGGGATGCCGGCCATCATGCCGACCAGGAACGAGTTGAACAGCATCATGCCCGTCAGCAGGTACAGCGTGCCGAAGCGGGCGAGGAAGAACGTGAGGGCGAGGCCGAAGCCCATGACGCCGAGTTCGAGCGGCCTGTCGTCGCGCAGCGTGGCGCTCAGCGGCAGGACGGCGGAGAAGGGGAACGGCATCCAGAGGATGGCGCGGGCGAGGCGCGGGGCCGTGTTCTCGGCGACCGCGAAGGCGCTCATCAGGCCCATCATGCCGCCGACCATCATGCCGAGTATGGCGGGCATGCCGAGCGCGACGGCCATGCCGTAGCCGACGGCGAGCGCGGTGACCATGGATATGGCGGAGCGCCAGCCGGCCTGGAGTTGCCCGAGCCCGGGGTCCGCGGCGAGTACCCAGTCCCACCAGTGGCGTGGGCCGCCGACGCGGCGGGGGGCCACGGGGAGCGTGTGGGAGGAGTGGTGGTGATCGGTGGTGCCGGTGGTCCGCGCCGCGTCCGCGGCGGTCGTCGTGGGGACGGGGGCGGTCAACTGACCTCCGCTTCGGTGGGGGCGTGCAGGGCATCGAGGAGGGTGCGGACGGCGTCGCGTGCGGCCGCGACGGTCCGCTCGGGGTCCTCTGCGGGCGCCGCGGGCGAGGTGAGGCCGGCGTGGATCGCGGCGGCCATGCGGCGCCGGGCGTCTTCGAGGTACCGGCGGCCGGCCGGCGTGATGGACGCGTCGACCGCGCGGCGGTCGGTGGCGCACCGCACTCGCTCGGCGAGCCCGCCCTCGGCCAGCTCTTGCAGGACGACGGTGACGCGGGGCTGGGTGAGTCCGGTGAAGGCCGCGAGCTCCGTGACGCGCCGGCTGCGCGTCTCCAGGGCGTCGAGGACGGCGGTGTGGCTGCGGGAGAGGCCGAAGTCACCGGCCCGGTACAGGTCGTACGACAGCCGGCCGATGTCCCGGAGCAACCCGCGAGCGGCGTCGAGTACGCGCTGCTCGTCGGGGACCGGTGATGAATGCATATAGCAATTATATAAGACGGAGATGGATCCCCATTACCGTCGCGGACACTGAGGGGTCAAGGGGCGGTCAAGTACTTTCTGGCCCGGTGCCGTACGCCGGGCGCGTGAGTGATGCATTCCCTGGCTCGCCTTGCCCCAAGCGCCTCCCGCCCGGTGACCGGGCGTACGCCGGGGGCGTGCGGCGGGTGAGGGAAATCACCCGCCGTACGCCGCCGCGCTCACTTCTCCAGCGCACCGTCCACCCGGCGCGGCAGCCCGAGCGCGTTCTCGTCGCGCAGTTCGGGCGGCAGCAGCGCCGACGGCGTCGACTGGTACGAGACCGGGCGCAGCCAGCGCTCGACGGCGGTCGCGCCCACGGAGGTGGACGTCGACGTCGTGGCCGGGTAGGGGCCGCCGTGCTGCTGCGCGTCGGCGACCGCGACGCCGGTGGGCCAGCCGTTCACGAGGACGCGTCCGGCGAGCGGGGTCAGCGAGGCCAGCAGCTCCGCGGCGCCCGGCTCACCGCCGTCGCCCTCGCCCCGCGACAGGTGGAGCGTCGCCGTCAGGTTGCCGGGCAGCCGCGACAGGACCGCGCCGACCTCGTCGGCCGAGGTGTAGCGCGCGACCACGGTGACAGGTCCGAAGCACTCCTCGAGCAGCAGGTCGTGGTCGCCGCCGGCCGCGAGCCTGGAGGCCGCGACGGTGAGGAAGCCCGCGCTGACGGTGTGCTCGCTGCCCGCGCCGGGGGTGACGGGCGCGTCGACGCCGTCGAGCCGGGCCCGCCGCTCGATGCCCGCGATGAAGGCGTCCCGCATCCGGTGGTCGAGCATCACGCCGTGCTCGGTCTCGCTCACGGCGGCCGTCAGGGACGTCAGCAGCCGGTCGCCCGCCTCGCCCTCGGGCGCGAGCACGAAGCCCGGCTTGGTGCAGAACTGGCCGACGCCCGAGGACATCGAGGCGGCGAGCCCCGCGCCGATCTCGTCCGCGCGCTCGGCCGCTGCCGCCTCGGTGATCACGACCGGGTTGAGCGAGCCGAGCTCGCCGTGGAAGGGGATCGGCTCGGGCCGGGCCGCGGCCGCGTCGTACAGCGCGCGGCCGCCGCGTACCGACCCGGTGAACCCGGCCGCGGCGACGAGCGGGTGCTTCACGAGCGCGACGCCGGCCTCGAAGCCGTGCACCAGGATCAGCACGTCCTCGGGGAGGCCGACCTGCGCCGCCGCCCTGCGGATCACCGACGCGCACAGCTCGGACGTGGCGGGGTGGTCGGGGTGCGCCTTGACGATCACCGGGCAGCCCGCCGCGAGCGCGCTCGCCGTGTCGCCGCCGGGGACGGAGAAAGCGAGGGGGAAGTTGCTGGCCGCGTAGACGGCGACGACGCCGAGCGGCACCTTGTAGCGGCGCAGGTCGGGCCAGGGCGGGGTGCGCGTCGCGTCCGCGTGGTCGATGCGCACGTCGAGGAACCAGCCGTCGTCCACCGCCTCCGCGAACGCCCTGAACTGCGCGGAGGTGCGCGCGAGTTCGCCGGTCAGCCGGGCGGGGCCGAGCGCGGTCTCGGCGTCCGCGGCCTCGATCACGTGTTCACCGGCCTCGTCGAGCAGGTCGGCCGCGGTGCGCAGCAGTGCCGCGCGTGTGGCTCGGTCGGCGAGCGACGCGCGGGCCGCGTGCGCTCTGCGGACCGCGAGGTCGACCTCCTCGGCCGTCGCCTCGTCAGCGACGTGCTCGCGCTGCTTCCCCGTGCGGGGGTCGACACTCCAGACTGGTGCTGCTGCCACCGCGGCTTCCTTCCCAAGGGCCTGGGCCTGCGGGCCGTTCCAAGGCTGAATTCGGTAGTGTTCGTTCGGTATTCTGAACACGGTTCCCGATAGTGAATCTTCTGGGACTCTATTTCCGGCGTTCTGTGTGGTCAAGGCCGTCGCGAACGGTCAGGAGAAGGGGCGGGCGAGACGTTATGCCGAGTGTCGAGACGGGTGGAGCGGGCGGGGCCCAGGTCAAGTCCGCGGTACGGACGGTGGAGCTGCTCGAGTACTTCGCGGGCCGCCCCGGCATGCATTCGCTCGCCGCCGTCCAGGAAGCCGTCGGCTACCCCAAGTCCAGCCTCTACATGCTGCTGCGCACGCTGGTCGAGCTCGGCTGGGTGGAGACGGACGCGACGGGAACACGCTACGGCATCGGCGTGCGCGCCCTGTTGGTGGGCACCTCGTACATCGACGGCGACGAGGTCGTCGCCGCCGCGCGCCCCGCGCTCGACCGGCTCTCCGACGACACGGCGGAGACGATCCACCTCGCGCGCCTCGACGGCACGAACGTCGTCTACCTGGCCACCCGCCAGTCGCAGCACTACCTTCGGCCGTTCACCCGCGTCGGCCGCAGGCTGCCCGCGCACTCGACGTCCCTGGGCAAGGCGCTGCTGTCCACGTACAGCGACGAGCAGGTGCGCAAGATGCTGCCGGAGACGCTGCCCGCGCTGACGGAGCACACCATCACCGACCGTGAGGATCTCATCGAGGAGCTGAAGTCGGTGCGGGAGCGCGGGTACGCGGTCGACCGCGAGGAGAACACCCTCGGCCTGCGCTGCTTCGGTATCGCCATCCCCTACCGCACGCCGGCGCGCGACGCGGTGAGCTGCTCGGTGCCGGTGGCCCGGCTCACGCCCGCGCACGAACAGTCGATCAGGGACGCCCTGTTCGACGCGCGCGACCGGCTGACGCTGGCGACGAGGCACCTGTGAACGTCACCCTGCGCGAGGTCCTGGACGAGGACCTCCCGCTGTTCTTCGCGATGATGCGCGACCCGCGGGCCGTCAGGATGGCGGCGTTCACGCACGAGGACCCGGACGACCGGGCGCACTTCGACGCCCACTGGAGCCGGATCCGTGCGCCCGGCGGCACGAACGTCCTGCGGACCGTCCTCGTGGACGGCGCCGTCGGCGGGATGACCGGTCTCTACGGGGAGCCGGGCGAGCGCGAGGTCACGTACTGGATCGACCGCGCGCTGTGGGGGCGCGGCGTCGCGACGCGCGCCCTGCGCTCGCTCCTGGCGCTCGTGCCGGACGAGCGCCCCCTGTACGCGCACGCGGCGGCGGACAACGAAGGCTCGCTGCGCGTCCTGCGCGCGTGCGGCTTCGAGCCGACGGGCGAGGCCATGGGGTACGCCAACGCGCGGCGCGGCCCGGTCCGCGAGCTGCACCTCACCCTGCGCTGAGCCCCGGGCGCGACCGGGCGCGAGTGCCCGCGCCGGGCCGCCACCGCCCTCGCCACGTGCGCGCACTTTCACCCTTCACTTCTTGATCCCCCCAACTCCCCTCGTCCCGATATTCGTTCACCTTCTTGACGCGGACCGGGCAACGGCACATCATCGGCTCATCCTGAGAGCGCTCTCCGAGTGAGAGGCACCCCCATGCCCCTTGTCGTGTCCCGTCCGCCGAGATCCCGCCGAGGCACCCGGCAGCGCCGGTCGCGCCTGGCCCTCCTCGTCGGCTTCCTCGTGCTCGCCACCAGCACTCTGCTCGGCGCCGGCGCGGCGAGCTCCCGTGCCGCGGGGCCCGTCCTGCTGTCGCAGGGCAGGACCGCCACGGCCTCCTCCACCGAGAACTCCGTCTTCCCCGCATCCTCCGCCGTCGACGGCGACCCGGGCACCCGATGGTCGAGCGCCCCCGGCAGCGACCCGCAGTGGCTCGAGGTCGACCTCGGCTCGGACCAGGCACTGTCGCAGGTCACGCTGGACTGGGAGACCGCGTACGCGAAGGCCTTCCAGATCCAGACCTCGACCGACGACTCCCACTGGACCACCGTCTACTCGACCACCACGGGCACCGGCGGCAACCAGACGCTCCCCGTCTCCGGCTCCGGCCGGTACGTGCGGATGTACGGGACGCAGCGCGGCACCGCCTACGGCTACTCCCTCTGGGAGTTCCAGGTGTACGGAGGCTCCAGCGACGGCGGCACCGGCGACGAGCCCTGCGGCACCGCGACCGCCGCGCTCGGCAAGCCGGCCACGGCCTCGTCCGTGCAGGACGCGAGCTTCACGGCCGCCGCCGCCTTCGACGGCAACGCCGGTACGCGCTGGTCGAGCGCGGCGAGCGACCCGCAGTGGATCCAGGTCGACCTGGGCGCCGCCACCACCGTCTGCGGCGCCCAGCTCACCTGGGAGA
Source organism: Streptomyces sp. NRRL F-5126 (assembly GCF_000721265.1). GTDB lineage: Bacteria > Actinomycetota > Actinomycetes > Streptomycetales > Streptomycetaceae > Streptomyces. The sequence continues at coordinate 75,856 of NZ_JOFZ01000012.1, forward strand.
CCGCTTACGCGACCGCGTACCGGATCCAGGTCTCGGCGAACGGCACCGACTGGGCCAGTGTCTACTCCACGACGTCGGGCAAGGGAGGTACGGAGAACATCAGCTTCTCCCCCACCAGCGCCCGCTACGTGCGCATGTACGGGACACAGCGCGCCACCGCGTACGGCTACTCGCTGTGGGAGTTCAGCGTGCTGACCCCCGGGGGAACCCCGCCGCCGTCCGGCGGCAACGGCGACTGCCCGTGGGTGGGTTCCACCGCGCCGGTCGCCACCCGCGTCGGCCAGGTGCTCGCCGAGATGACGCAGGCGCAGAAGATCTCGCTGCTGCACGGCAACGGCAACGCGTCCCCGTACATCGGCAACCTCTCGGGCATCCCGTCCCTGTGCATACCCGACGTCGGCTTCCAGGACGGTCCCAGCGGGGTCGGCGACGGCATGGGCGGCGTGACGCAACTGCCGTCGGCCGTCTCCTCCGCCGCGACCTGGAACCCGTTGCTCGTACAGCAGTACGGGGCCGTCGCGGGCGCCGAGTTCGCGGGCAAGGGCGTGGGCGTGGCGCTCGGCCCGACGCTGAACATCGACCGCGACCCCCGCTGGGGCCGCGCGTTCGAGACCTACAGCGAGGACCCGTACCTCACGGCGTCGATGGCGACCGCCAACGTGCGGGGCCTGCAGAGCCAGGGCGTGATGGCGGAGCCCAAGCACGTCGCGGTCTACAACCAGGAGACCAACCGCAACGGCCCTGCCGACAACGCCATCGTCGACCCCAGGACCCTCAACGAGGTCTACCTGCCCGGCTTCCAGTCCGTGGTGGGCCAGGGCGCCGCGGCGTCCGTGATGTGCGGGTACGCGACCGTCAACGGCGACTACGACTGCGACAGCGGCGCGCTGCTGAACACCGCGCTCTACCAGGAGGCGGGCTTCGACGGCTTCGTCACCAGCGACTGGGGCGGTGCGCACTCCACCGTGAAGGCCGCCGACAACGGCATGACGGTGGAGATGCCCGGCGGCTACTTCTACGCCGATTTCCTGGCGCAGGCGGTGGCGGACGGGCAGGTCAGCCAGTCGACGCTGGACACGATGGTGAGCCGGGTGCTGACGCAGATGTTCGCGTTCGGCCTCTTCGACAAGAAGAACACCGGCTCACCGACCGCCACCGTCACCACCGCCGCCCACCAGGACGTCGCACGGCAGGTGGCCGAGCAGGGCTCCGTCCTGCTGAAGGACGACGGGGGCGTGCTGCCGCTGACGTCCGCCACCAAGTCCATCGCGGTCCTCGGCGCCGACGGCGGCGCGGGCGTGCGGAGCGTGGGCGGCGGCAGCGCGACCGCCACCAGTTCGGGCACCGTCTCACCGCTCGACGGGATCACGGCGCGCGCGGGCAGCGGTGTGGACGTGCGGTACGACGACGCCACGGACATCGGGGCGGCGGTCGCGCTCGCCAGGTCGTCGGACGTGGCGATCGTGTTCGCGAGCTACGGCGAGCAGGAGGGCACCGATCTGACCGGCATCGACCTGCCCGGCGACCAGAACTCGCTGATCTCGCAGGTCGCCGCGGCCAACCCGGACACCGTCGTGGTGCTCAACACCGGGTCCGCGGTGACGATGCCCTGGCTCGGCCAGGTCAAGGCCGTGGTGGAGAACTGGTACGCGGGCCAGGAGGTCGGCACCGCGATCGCCCGGCTGCTGTACGGGGACGACGACTTCTCCGGCAAGCTGCCGGTGACGTTCCCCAAGAGCCTCGCGGACGTACCCGCGCACACGACGGCGCAGTGGCCGGGAGACGGCACGGACGTGCAGTACTCGGAGGGGCTCGACGTCGGGTACCGCTGGTACGACGACAAGGGCATCGCCCCGCTCTTCCCGTTCGGCTACGGCCTGTCGTACACGTCGTTCGGCTTCTCCGGACTCCGGATCGGCGCCCCGGACGGCGCGGGCGACCGCACGGTCACCGCGACGGTGACGAACACCGGGACGCGCGCGGGCTCCGAGGTGGCGCAGCTCTACCTCGGCTCCCCCGCGGCGGGCGAGCCCGCGAAGCAGCTCAAGGGCTTCCAGCGGGTGGACCTCCAGCCGGGCGCGAGCGCGACGGTGTCGTTCCCGCTGACGCCGCACGACCTCGCGTACTGGTCGACGTCGTCGAACGGCTGGACGACCCCGGCGGGGACGTTCGCCGTCCGGGTCGGCGACTCGTCGCGGAACCTGCCGCTGTCGGGCACGCTCGACGTCCCGGCCGGGTCGGTGGCGAGGGCGGCCGAGGCGGCGCCGTCCGCGGTCGGTGGCACGTCGGGCGAGCTCACGCTCGCCGCCCCGCACGGCATGAGCAGTCCGGCGCACGCCTCGGTGTCCCTGCCCGTGCAGGCGTCGGCCGCGGCCGCCTCGTACACGGCGGCCGGCCTGCCGGAGGGGCTGCGCCTGACGAAGGACGGGGTGATCAAGGGCAGGGCCACGCGGAAGGGCACGTACACCGTGACGGTCACTGCCACCATCCCGGCCGGCGCACGGGCCACGGCGGCCTTCGTGTGGACGGTCACCTGACGGTGCACCGTGCAAGGCCCCGGCCCCGGAGGACCACCCTCCGGGGCCGGGGCACGCCCGGCGCTCAGGCGCTCACGTCCTCAAGTACGAGGCCCCGTTCATGTCGAGCACCGTGCCCGACGCCCACTGCGCCGCCTCCGATGCCAGCCACAGCACCGCCGCCGCGATCTCGTCGGGCGTCGCGACCCTGCCGAACGGGGACTGGGCCCGGATCGCCTCGCCCTCCGCGCCCGACAGCCGGTGCGCGACCCGCTCCGTCCCGATGAAGCCGGGCGCCACCGACGCCACGGCGATGCCGTGCGGCGCCAGTGCCACCGCGAGGGACTGGCCGAGCGCGTGCAGCCCCGCCTTCGAGGCGCCGTACGCCGGGTAGTCGGGCTCGCCGCGAAAAGCGCCGCGCGAGCCGACGTTGACGATCCGGCCGCCCACCGCGCGCTCCACCATCCGCCCGGCCACGCGGTGCGCGAGCAGCGCTGGCGCGGTCAGGTTCACCGCGACGTGGCGCTGCCACAACTCAGCGAACTCCTCGTACGGCGTGGCGAGCGGCGGGTGCGCGTCGTTGACGGCCGCGTTGTTGACGAGGACGTCCACCCCGCCGAGGCCCTCGTCCGCCGCATCCGCGACGCGCGCCGCGCCCGCCGGGTCCGACACGTCGCCCCCGACCAGCACATGGCCGCCGCCCGGCAGCGAGCGCAGCGTCTCGCGCGCGTCCTCCTCGCGGCTGCCGTAGTGCACGGCCACCCGGTCGCCGTTGGCCGCGAACGCCGTCGCGAGCGCCCTGCCGAGGCCGCGCGAGGCGCCCGTGACGAGGACGCCGCGGCCCGCGGCCGTCACAGCGCCTGCGCGGCCGGCTTGACCATGCCGCGCACCGTACGCGACTTCACGAAGTCACCCATCGCCGTCATCTCCCACTCCCCCGAGAACTGCCTGATCAACTTGGCCATCATGACGCCTGTCTGGGGCTCGGCGTTCGTGAGGTCGAAGCGGACCAGTTCCTCGTCGGTCTCGGCGTCGAGCAGGCGGCAGTACGCCTTGGCCACCTCGGTGAACTTCTGGCCCGAGAAGGAGTTGACGGTGAAGACGAGGCCCGTCGCCTCGGCCGGCAGCCTGCCGAGGTCGACGACGATGGCCTCGTCGTCGCCCGCGCCCTCGCCCGTGAGGTTGTCGCCCGAGTGCTTGACGGCGCCGTCGAGGATGGTCAGCTTGCCGAAGTAGCAGCTGTCCAGGTGCCTGCGGTCCGGGCCGTAGGCGATGACCGACGCGTCCAGGTCGATGTCCTTGCCGCGGAACGCGGGCTCCCAGCCGAGGCCCATGCGCACGCGCGACAGGAGCGGGCGGCCGCCCTTGACCAGCGAGACCGTCTGGTTCTTCCGCAGGCTGACGCGCCCCTTGTCGAGGTTGATCTTCCCTCCGGCGGCCGGCGCTGCGGCCGGCGCTGCGGGAGCGGGAGCGGGCGGCGCCGGCGGGGTCTGCCCGGCCGGCGGTCCGCCCGGCGCGTACGAAGGCGTCGGCGGGGACGGCGGCGTGGCGGCGGCCGGGGCCGCGGTCGGCCAGGAGGAGGGCGAGGGCGCGGACGGCGGCGCCTGGGGCGCGGACGGGGCCGGGGCCGGGGCGGGCGGCCGCGCCTGGGCGGGCGCCGGCGCGGCAGGGGCGTCCGCCGGTTCGTCCACCGAGACGCCGAAGTCCGTGGCGATGCCCGCGAGCCCATTCGCGTACCCCTGCCCGACCGCGCGCACCTTCCAACCGCCGCCGCGCCGGTAGATCTCGACGACCACGAGCGCCGTCTCCGCGCCGAGCCCCGACGGCGTGAACGTCGCGGCGACGGCGCCGTCGCCGCCGCGCACGGTCGCCGTCGGCTCCGTGCCGCGGAAGGTCGCGCCCGCCGCGTCCGGGCTGGCGGTCACGACGATCTTCTCGATGCCGGCGGGGACCGCCGCCGTGTCGACCGCGATCGCGTCGGGTGCCGATCCACCGCCGGAGCGATAGGTGACCCCGGGGCCCGACGGCTGGTTGTAGAAGATGAAGTCGTCGTCGGAGCGGACCTTGCCCGCGGCCGTGAGCAGCAGCGCCGACACGTCGAGGCGTACGGGCGCGGCGACGTCCACCGTCACGTTCGCGCTGGGCAGCGGGAGGTTCGAGCCCGGGGTCATAGCAGTCATGCCAGGCGTAACGAGCGACGTCCCTGTGCCGTTCCTCACCGGTCGGTGGGCCACAGCGGCGGGTTCGACATCCAGTGGCCGCCGATGCGCGCGTGGTCCTGCTCGGCGGGGTCGGGCTCGCCCTGCTCGGCGATCAGCTTCGCCGCGTACGGCTCCGAGTCGTCCTGCGGGTCGTAGCCGAGGGCCCGCGCGGTGGAGAGGTCCCACCACTGGCGGGTGTTGGCGGACGACCCGTAGACGACGGTGTGGCCGACGCCCTCGGCGGTGAGCGCGGCGTGGAACAGGCGCGCGCCGTCCGCCGGGCTCATCCACAGGGAGAGCATCCGCACGGTGGTGGGCTCGGGGAAGCAGGAACCGATGCGCACGGACACCGTCTCCATGCCGTGCTTGTCCCAGTAGAGCTGCGCCAGGTCCTCGCCGAGGCACTTCGAAAGGCCGTAGAAGCTGTCGGGGCGGTGCGGGGTGGTGACGGGTACCGGCGGTTCGCCCGCGCCCGGCGTCGGCGTGCAGCCGACGGCGTGGTTGCTCGACGCGAACACGATCCGTCCGACCCCCGCCGCACGCGCCGCCTCGTAGAGGTTGTACGTTCCCTCGATGTTGGAGCGCAGGATCCGCTCGAAGGTGGATTCGAGTGAGATGCCCGCGAGGTGCAGCACGGCGTCGACGCCTCGCACGGCCTCGTCCAGCGCGTCCCTGTCGGCGAGGTCCGCGGTGATCGCGTCCGGTGCGCCCTCGACGGGTACGGCGTCGAGGAGGCGGAGTTCGTACCCGTACGCGGGCAGCAGCCCGCGCATCAGGGTGCCGACGCCGCCGGCCGCGCCGGTGAGCAGGACGGTACGAGGTGCGGGCATGGCGATCACTCAGCTCCGTAGACGTCGTTCATATGCATGATCTTCAGGGCTCGCTCAACCTAAGGATGCGCGCGCGAGGGCGTCAAGTAGGCGGCTCGGGCCCCGGAAAGGGCGGAGTTGCCCGGTTCGGCGCTTGACCCGGGCCGAAAGCGGCCACTAACGTGGCAGCGTTCAGGAATGTAGACAACAATCAGAAACGTGCACAGCAGTCAGGGAGCACACGTGACCTCAGCCGCCCCGCTCACCGATCGCCTCACTCGCGGGGAAGGGCCGCTGTTCTTCCCCGTCACCGCGTACGGTCCCGACGGCGCGCCCGACCTGACCGCCTACCGCCGCCACGTCGCCGCCGGCGTCGAGGCCGGCGCGGCCGCGGTGTTCGCCTGCTGCGGCACGGGCGAGTTCCACGCCCTGACGCCCGAGGAGTTCGGCGTCTACGTGGCCGCCGCGGTCGAGGCGGCCGCGGGCCGCGTGCCCGTCGTGGCGGGCGCGGGCTACGGCACCGCGCTCGCCATCCAGTACGCGCGCCTCGCCCTCGACGCCGGCGCGGACGGACTGCTCGCCATGCCGCCCTACCTGGTCGTGGCCGACCAGGAGGGGTTGCTGCGCCACTACGCGGCGCTCGCGGCCGCCACCCCGCTCCCGGTGATCGTCTACCAGCGGGAGAACGCGGTCTTCACACCCGAGACGGTCGTGAGGCTGGCCCGCACGGAGGGCATCGTCGGGCTCAAGGACGGCGTCGGCGACCTGGACCTGATGCAGCGGATCGTCAGCGCGGTACGCGAGGCGGAGCCCGGCGGCGGCTTCCTCTACTTCAACGGCCTGCCCACGGCCGAGCTGACGGGCCTCGCCTACCGGGGCATCGGCATCTCGCTCTACTCGTCGGCCGTGTTCTGCTTCGCACCCGAGATCGCCGTCGCGTACCACCGCGCGCTGAACACGGGCGACGACGCGACCGTGAACCGGCTCATCGACGGCTTCTACCGGCCGCTGGTCGAGCTGCGCGCCAAGGGGCGCGGCTACGCGGTGTCGCTGGTGAAGGCGGGCGTGCGGATGCGCGGCCTGGACGTCGGTGAGGTACGCGCGCCGCTGACCGAGCCCAGGCCCGCCCACCTCAAGGAGCTCACCGAGATCGTGGAGCGCGGCCACGCGCTGCTCGCCGGGGCCGCCGGCGGCGACGCGTGAGGGCGTCGGCGTTCCTCTACCCGTGGGACGTGGTGGGGGACGAGGCGGCTGCCGCGCGCGTCGCGGACCTCGGTGTGCGGCAGGTGACGCTGGCGTCCGCGTACCACTCGACGCGCGCCGTGACGCCACGTCACCCCGGCCACCGCATCGTCACGGCGCAGCACGCGGCGGTGCTGTACCCGCCGTCGGCCGAGCGCTGGGCGGGCCGGGCGCTGCGGCCGCACCCCGCGGGCGCGTGGGCGCCGGGCGACGCGTTCGGCGAGGCCGCGGACGCGCTGGCGGGCGCGGGGCTCGACGTGCACAGCTGGGTGGTGCTCGCGCACGACTCCCGGCTGGGCGCCGAGCACCCTCAGACCTCGGTGGTCAACGCGTACGGCGACCGCTACCCGTGGGCTCCGTGCATCGCGCGCCCCGAGGTCGCCGAGTACCTGGCCGACCTGGCGGTGGAGGCTGCGGTACGCCCTGGCGCCGGCGGCACGGAGCTGGAGTCCTGCGGCTGGTACGGCCTCGCGCACCTGCACGCGCACGACAAGATCGCGTCGTTCGCCTCGGGCGACGCCGAGCAGTACCTGATGTCGGTGTGCTTCTGCACGGTCTGCCGCGAGGGCTACGCACGAGGCGGGGCCGACGTGGCGCCCGAGGAGGTCAGGGCGGCGCTGGAGAACCTCGCACCCGCGGGCGCGGCCGCCGACGTGGCGCGCCGCACGATGCGGTGGCGCGGGAAGGTGGCGCGCGCCTTCCAGGAGCGCGTGGTGGGCGCGGTGCGCGCGGCGGCGCCCCCCGGCTTCAGGATCCTGCTGCACGCGGACCCGCAACCGCACCGCACCGGCGCGAACACGGGCGTGGACCCCGCGCACATCGCGAAGGTCGCGGACGGCGTCGTCGTGCCCTGCGCGGGCGGCCCCGAGAGAATGCTCGAACCGTTCGCCCGCGCGGGCGCCGGGGTGGTGGCCGCCAACTTCCCGGTGGTCGGCGGCATGGGCGGCTCCCCGGACACGCTGGCGGCGGACGCGGCACGCGCCCGGGATCTTGGCGCCACTGAACTGCGCCTCTACCACGGCGGCCTCGCGTCGGACGGCGACCTGGCCCAGGTGAGGGAGGCGCTCCGGGCGCTGCGCTGACGCCGTTGGGCTGCCGCCGAGGGCGCCCCGAGCCACACGCCCCCGGCCGACGGCCCTGGCCAGGCGGCCGCCGCACCGGCACCCCGCGGGTACGGCAGGCCCGCGCGGGCGGGACCCGGCGGGCGACGGGCGGCCCGGTTCGCCCGGGACCAGGCCCACCGGCGGGGCGGGCGCCGGAAGCGGAGGCTGGGCGGGCAGGACCGCGGCCGGTCCGCACCGGTTGCGGGTGGGGCACACCAGGGGCGGACGCAGGCCCGCCGGGGCGGGCGAGGGCGTCAGCCCATGTGGCGTGACCTCGCGCGGAACGCGGCCTTCCTGGCTTCCTTCGCCAGCGCCCGGTCCGGGTGCAGCCTGCCGACCGCCTCAAGGACGTCCGCCGTCGCCGGGTGGTCGACCCGCCACGCCTCCTCGAAGAAGCCCGCGTGCCTGCCGACCAGGCCCTCGACGAGCTCCTGGAGCTCGTCCGGCTCGCCCTCCGCGTCGAGTTGGGCCGCGATCGTGTCGACCGTCAGCCAGAAGACCATGTCCGCCGACGGCGGCGGCACCGGTGCGCCCGTGCCGAGTTCCGCGAGCCAGACCCGGGCGAGGCCGCCGAGCTCGCGGTCGTCGAGCACCGCACGCACCGACGGCTCGGCCGGGGCGCCGACCAGCGCCAGCGCCTGCTGGCAGTTGAGGCGGCGCAGCGGCGCCTCCGGGTCCGTGCCGCGCGCGGCGTCGAGCAGTTCGGACGCGGCCGTGGCGGGCTCTCGCCCGGCGAGCCAGCGCTCCGTCTCCTCGCGCCCGGCGCGCTCGGGGAAGTGCGCGATCCCGTCAAGCAGCCCACGCGCGTCCCGCTCCGCGAGATCGCCGACGAGCGGCGCGTCGACGCCCGCGGCCAGCATCCGCGTCCTGATGCCGTACAGGCCGAGCGGGGTCAGCGTGACGAGGCCGTAGCGCGCGACGTCCTCCTCGCTCAGCGGCATCTCGCCCGGGTCGTCGACATCCGCCATGAGCGCCTCGTCCACCGGCGTGTACGCGACGAGGCCGACCGGTTCGAGGACACGGAACTGGTCGTCGAGCCGGATCATCGCGTCGGAGACCTGCTCCAGCACGTCGTCCGTCGGCTCGTCCATGTCCTCGGGCACGATCATCGACGCGGCGAGCGCGGGCAGCGGAACGGGCGCCGACGCGTCGCCGCTCGTGCTCTCGTCGCGGACCGTCAGCTGGTAGAGGTTCCCGAGCACGCCTTCGAGGAACTCGGCCTCCGCCTCCGGGTCCCAGTCGAGCGCGTCGAAGTCGATCTCACCGTCGTCGCCCACGGCGGACGTCAGGTCTTCGAGCACCGGCGCGGTCGCGTCGGCGAAGACGGCGTCGAGCGCGTCGAGCCAGAGCGCCAGCACGTCCTTCGGGCTGCCCGACGCCACGGCCTTCAGCGCCGCGCCCGCCGAGACCGTGGCCGCCACCGCGCCGCCGTCGGCCGCGTCATCCGCATCGTCCGCGCCGTCGCCGCCGTCCGCCGCCCGACCGTCCTCGCCCACGTTCACCTCGACGAGGCCCGTGTCGACGGCGATGCGCCACGCCTCGCCCGCGAGGGCCTCGCCGTCGCCCTCGGCCCAGGTGCCTCCGGCGTCGCCGAGGCCGAGCTCCTCCGCGGCGGCCGGCAACTGCTCGGCGACCAGTTCGCCGTCGGCGTCGACCAGCGTCTTCGGCCCCGCCCAGCGGGCGAGGCGTACCGCGTGGGCGAGGAGCGGCGCGGCCAGCGCCTCGCGCGCGAGCTCCGCCTCCGATGGCAGCCGCACCGGCGGCAGGGTCAAGCGGTCTGCGTGCACGGACATCTGACGGCTCACTCCTCCATGAACGGGCTGGGCTCAGCGTAGCCGCGCCCGGGGGTGGCCGCGGCACACCTCCCCCGTGGGCGCCTTCACGCGTCCGACGCCCCCCGTACACGCACGCACCCTTGACATGTTCCCCACCCAGCAAGGAGATTGACGCGCGTAGAAGTCCCTGCCCTCCCCCTTTCGCCCGTCTCCCACGCCTCGGAGTCAGTGATGTCTTCTTCCCTGCCGAGAACGGCCGCCGTTTCGGCCCTCGTCTCGCTCGCCCTCGCCGGCGGCCTCGTCGTGGCCGCCGGCCCGGCGTCCGCCGCGGGTGTCCGCATCCACGGCATCCAGGGCACCACCCGCATATCCCCGCTCGTGGGCACGCCGGTCGCGGACGTGCCCGGCGTCGTCACCGGGGTCAGGGCGTACGGCGGCTCGAAGGGGTTCTGGTTCCAGGACCCGCACCCGGACGCCGACCCGGCGACCAGCGAGGGCCTGTTCGTCTTCACGGGCTCCGCCCCGAAGGTCGCGGTCGGCGACAGCGTCAAGGTGTCGGGCACGGTGGACGAGTACGTGCCCGGCGGCGCGGCCTCGGGCGAGCAGTCGGTGACGGAGCTCGGCTCGCCGCAGGTCACGGTCGTCTCGTCGGGCAACCCGCTGCCCGCCCCCGTGCGGATCACCGCGCGCTCGGTGCCCGCGGCGTACGCCCCGCACGGGGTGGCCGGCACCGGCGACTCGATCAACGGGCTCAGGCTCAGGCCGAGGACCTACGCGCTCGACTACTACGAGTCGCTCGAGGGCATGAACGTCAGCGTCACGAACACGCGCGTCGTGGGCGCCACGGACCCCTACGGGGAGCTGTGGGTGACGGTCAAGCCGTCGGAGGACGCGAACAGGCGCGGCGGCACCGTCTACGGCTCGTACGACGAGCAGAACACCGGCCGCGTGCAGATCCAGCAGCAGGCGTCCACGGCGGACAGCCCCTTCCCCGCGGCCAACGTGGGCGACCGCCTCAGGGGCACCACGCGCGGCCCGCTGGACTTCAACCAGTACGGCGGCTACACGATCGTCGCGGGCCGCCTCGGCACCGTCGTGGACAAGGGCCTGAAGCGCGAGGTGACGGCGAAGCAGAAGCCGGGCCAACTCGCCGTCGCCACCTACAACGTGGAGAACCTGGCGCCGACGGACCCGCAGTCGAAGTTCGACTCCCTGGCGTCCGCCGTTGTGCAGAACCTGTCGTCGCCCGACATCCTCTCCCTGGAGGAGATCCAGGACAACGACGGCGCGAAGGACGACGGAACCGTCTCCGCGACACAGACCGTGCGCGAGTTCGTCGACGCGATCGCCGCGGCCGGCGGCCCCACCTACGCGTGGCGCTCGGTCGACCCGCAGAACGACAAGGACGGCGGCCAGCCCGGCGGCAACATCCGCAACGTCTTCCTCTACAACCCCGACCGGGTGTCGTTCGTGGACCGCGGCACGGCGGACGCGACGACGCCCACACAGGTCGTCGCCACGCACGGCAAGCCCGGCCTCACCCTCTCGCCCGGCCGTATCGACCCGGCGAACCCGGCGTGGAACGACAGCCGCAAGCCGCTCGCCGGCGAGTTCACCTTCCGGGGCAGGACGGTCTTCCTCGTCTCCGACCACTTCGACTCGAAGGGCGGCGACGAGTCGCTGACCTCGCAGCACCAGCCGCCGACACGCTCCTCCGAGGTCCAGCGGCTGGCGCAGGCGCAGGCCGTCAACTCGTTCGTCAAGGACATCAGGAAGGTCAGGAAGGACGCGGAGGTCGTGGTGCTCGGCGACCTCAACGACTTCCAGTTCTCGCCGGCGCTCGCGGCCCTGCGCAAGGGCGGCGTGCTGAACGACGACATCGACTCGCTGCCGGTGCCCGAGCGCTACTCGTACGTCTACCAGGGCAACACGCAGACGCTCGACCACATCCTGACGACACCGTCGATCAAGGACTTCCAGTACGACAGCGTGCACATCAACGCGGAGTTCGCCCAGCAGGACAGCGACCACGACCCGCAGGTGCTGCGCTTCCGCCCCTGAGCACCCGGGCGCCGTGCCGCCGACGGTCAGTTGTGCGCGTGCAGGACGTCGTTGAGGCCGTCCCACACCGCGTTGTTGGGACGGGCCTCGACCCGGCCGGTCTCCGAGTTGCGGCGGAAGAGGATGTTGCTCGCCCCCGACAGCTCGCGCGCCTTGACGACCTGCCCGTCGGGCATCGTCACGCGCGTGCCCGCGGTGACGTAGAGGCCCGCCTCGACCACGCACTCGTCGCCGAGCGCGATGCCGATGCCGGCCTCGGCGCCGATCAGGCACCGCTCGCCGATCACGATGCGCTCCGTGCCGCCGCCGGAGAGCGTGCCCATCGTGGAGGCGCCGCCGCCGATGTCGGAGCCGTCGCCGAGCACGACGCCCTGCGAGATGCGGCCCTCGACCATGGACGTGCCGAGCGTGCCCGCGTTGTAGTTGACGAAGCCCTCGTGCATGACGGTGGTGCCCTCGGCGAGGTGCGCGCCGAGCCTGACCCGGTCGGCGTCCCCGACCCTGACGCCCTTGGGCGCCACGTAGTCCGTCATGCGCGGGAACTTGTCGACGGACGTGACCTGGAGGTGCAGGCCGTCGGCGCGTGCGCGCAGCCGCACGGCCTCCAGGTCGGGCACCGCGACCGGGCCGAGCGAGGTCCAGGCGACGTTGGCGAGCAGGCCGAAGATGCCGTCGAGGCTCTGGCCGTGCGGACGCACCAGCCGGTGGCTCAGCAGGTGCAGGCGCAGGTAGACGTCGTGCGCGTCGATCGGCTTCTCGTCCAGCGAGGCGATGACCGTGCGGACGGCGACGACCTCGACGCCGCGGCGCGGGTCGGCGCCCGTGGCCCGCGTGGCGGCCTCGCCAAGCAGCTCGGCGGCACGCTCGGCGGTGAGCCGCTCGGTGCCCGCGGGGCCCGGCTCCGCCACGAGCTCGGGGGCGGGGAACCAGGTGTCGAGTACGGTGCCGTCGGCGGCCACGGTCGCGAGGCCGGCGGCGGCCGCGCCGAGGGGGCGGGAAGTCGTGTCGGTCATACCGGAAACCTAGCGGCACGCGCTCGTCCGGGGCGAACCGGCCTGCCGGTCGGCTCTCGTCAGCCCAGCCTGTTGGCGTTGCGGCCCGCGATGCGGTGCCGGTCGTCCTCGGCGCGCGGGAGGGGCCGATGGCCCTCGGAGTGCGGGTTGACCCAGCCGCACACGCCGCAGCTGTAGCGGCCGTCGAGGCCGGCGATGAGAGTGCCGCACTGGCGGCACTCTCCGTAGGTGATCTCGGGGCCGCTCCGGGCGGCCGACCCGGGATCGTGCGGCGGCTCGGGGGTGGGCGGCACGGGCGTGTTCACGGGCCCCAACCTACCCGCCGGGCCGCCGCATCACGCGTGCGAGCATCTCGCGTGCGTACTGCTCGTCGTAGTCGGCACCGGTCAGCAGGACCTGGAGGCAGATGCCGTCGAGCAGCGCGACGAGCGCGCGTGCCGTGGTGGGGTCGGTGTGCGCGGACAGGATGTCGCAGACGGCGTCGGTCCACTCGGCGGCGACGGGCCGCAGCGCGGGCCGCCGCAGGGCCGCGAGGTAGAGCTCGTACTCCAGCTCGACGCCGGTGCGCTCCCCCGCGAGCCACACGCCGGTGAGCCGCGCGAGCTCGTCCGCCACGTCGGACGCCGGGTCGGCGAGCGTGCCGCCGTCCCTGATCAGGGCGGCGAACCCCTCGTTGGCCTGGCGCAGCGCCGCGGTCAGCAGCTCGTCGAGCGAGACGAAGTGGTACGTGGTGGAGCCGAGCGGCACATCGGCCTCGGCGGCGACCGTGCGGTGGCTGAGCCCGGCGATGCCGCTGCGTCCCACGACGCGGATGGCGGCGTCGATGATCCGCTGCCTGCGGTCGGGGTCGTAGCGGCGCGTCACGTATGGGTCCCGCCGAGGTTGAGTACCACGACCCCGACGATAACCAGGGCGATGCCCAGGAGCCGCACGGGGCTCGCGGACTCGTGCAGGAACGCCATGCCGATCACGGCGATGACGGCCGTACCCGCCCCGGCCCAGATCGCGTAGGCGGTGCCCACGGTCAGCGTCTTGAGGGTCTGTGACAGCAGCGCGTACGAGACGACGTAGCCGCACAGGGTGATGAGCGAGGGCCACAGCCGGGTGAAGCCCTCGCTGTACTTCATCGCGGTGGTGGCACCGATCTCGGCCGCGATCGCCCCTGAGAGCAGCAGGTATCCCATGCGTACGAGCGTACACAGCGCAGTGTACGACCGTACACTGGCCCCTGGGCCGACGCGTTGTCAGAGGCTGCCGCTAGGTTGTTCCCGGTTCCCGGCACCGGGGGCCTGGGCATCGGGGGGCGTGATGGCGCACGAGGGCGGTCCTGGCGGGCACGGCGGCTGGGGCTCGGCGCCCGGCCAGGGGGGCTGGGGCACGGGTGCGTGGGGCCCTGGCGGCTGGGGCGGGTACGGCCACGGCGGGTGGACGCCACCGCCGCCGCGGCCCGGGACGATACCGCTGGCGCCGCTCGACTTCGGGCAGCTGCTCGGCGGCGGGTTCAGGACGTTCACGCGGTACTGGCGGCCGCTCACCGCAGTGGTGGTCACGGCGTACGGCGCCCTGATGGCGGCCGGGGCGGCCGCGGTCGCCATCGGCTACGCGGCCGTGCACGGCCACGTGAAGACGCTGACGTCACTGGACGGTGCCCCGGCGGCAGCGAGCGACGTGCACGCCGTGGTGACCTGGGCCGTCGTCCTCGGCATCCTGGGCCTCATGGCGCTGGTGATCGCACAGACCGTGGTGCTGGCCGCCTGCGCGGTGACGGTGCAGGACGGGGCGCTCGGCCGCGCGACCACATACCGCGCCGTGCTCGGCAGGTCGCTGCGCCGCCTGGGCCCGGCGCTCGGCGCCAGCGCCGTGAGCTGGCTGCTCGGCCTCGTACCGGTCGCGCTGTCCACGGCGGTCGGGCTCGCGAACGGGGCGTTCACCTCGCACATACGCCCCGACCCGGCGCCCATCCTGATCTGCTACCTGGTCCTGCTCGCCGGCTCGGCCCTCATGCTCTGGCCCGGCCTGCGCATCGTCCTCGCCCCGACGGTGGCGGTCGTCGAGTCGTGCGGTACGCGCGCGGCGCTGCGCCGCTCATGGGCGCTGGTCGGCGGCGCCTGGTGGCGCACGCTGGGCGCGATGCTCGTCGCGGCGTGCGTGGCCGGGTTCGCGGCGGGGTTCGTCAACGTGGTCCTCGAAGTGCTCGGCATCGTCGGCGCCGCGGGCGCGTTCGCGGCGTCCGACGGGAGCGGCGCGGCCGTCGTACTGCCGATCGTGCTCATACCCGTGTCCGTGGCGCTGATCCTGGTCGAGTGCGTCATCATGCTCTACCCGCAGCTGGTGCTCGCGGTGGTGTACGTGGACCGGCGGATGCGCACGGAGAACCTGGCCGAGGTGCTGATCCGCTCCGTGTGAGCGGCCCCGCCCGTCCGCGTGTGCGGGCCGCCGCTAGCGCCCGGGGCCGTCGGCCGTGTGCTCGTCGTAGTCGGCGGTCCCGCCGTCGAGCAGCGGCGGCTGCGGTGTGCCCGCGGTCTTCGAGAGCCAGCGCAGCGCGTGGTAGGCGGTGAGCACGACGAGCGTGCCGAGGGAGATACCGCTGAGGACGAAGTTGTCCGTGATCTTCAGCGAGATGCCGCCGACGCCGATGATCACACCGGCCGCGGCGGGCACCAGGTTGAGCGGCTGGGAGAAGTCGACCTTGTTGCGGATCCAGATCTGCGCGCCGAGTAGCCCGATCATGCCGTAGAGGATGACGGTGATCCCACCGAGCACGCCGCCGGGGATGGCGGTGACCACGGCGCCGAACTTGGGGCACAGGCCGAACAGCAGGGCGAAGCAGGCCGCCGCCCAGTACGCGGCCGTCGAGTAGACGCGCGTCGCGGCCATCACTCCGATGTTCTCCGCGTAGGTGGTGGTGGCGGGGCCGCCGAACGCGGTCGACAGGGCGGTGGCGGCGCCGTCGGCGACGATCGCCGTGCCCATCACGTCGTCGAGCGAGTCGCCGGTCATCTCGCCGACGGCCTTGACGTGCCCGGTGTTCTCCGCGATGAGGGCCACCAGCACCGGCAGCGCCACCAGCACGGCCGCGCCCGTGAAGTGCGGCGCGTGGACGTGCGGGAGGCCGATCCAGTCGGCGTGGGCCACGCCGGAGAAGTCGACGCGCCAGTGGTCGACGGTCTTGCCCGAGCCGTCGGGCGAATGGATACGCCCGGCGGTGCGGTCGAGCACCCAGGACAGCAGGTAGCCGAAGACGAGACCGAGGAAGATGGCGATGCGTGACCAGAAGCCGCGCAGCACCACCAGCGCGAGACCGGTGAAGACCATGGTGGCCAGAGCCGTCCACTGGTCCTGCGGCCAGTAGGTGGAAGCCGTGACGGGGGCGAGGTTGAAGCCGATCAGCATCACCACGGCGCCGGTCACGGCAGGCGGCAGGACGGCGTGGATGACGCGCGCCCCCAGCACCTGCACGACCACGCCGCACCCGGCGAGGCAGGCGCCGACCACCAGCATCGCGCCGGTCAGCGTCCCGCTGTCGCCGCCCTGGCCCGCGATGACGGCGGACACGCCCACGAAGGACAGCGACGAGCCGAGATAGCTGGGCACGCGCCCGCGGGTGGCGAGGAGGAACAGCGCGGTCGCGACGCCGGACGCCATCAGCGCCAGGCTGGGGTCGAGCCCCATCAAGACGGGCGCGACGAAACACGCGCCGATCATGGAGACGACGTGCTGTGCGCCGAGGCCGATGGTGCGTCCCCAGGTCAGCCGCTCCCCCGGCCTGACGAGGTCTCCAGGACCGAGGTGTTTGCCGTCGCCGTGCAGCTTCCACCCGAAGCCCGCCATGCCGCTCTCCCGTTTCTCACCGACCCGACCCGCACGGTGGCCGCGCCGCTCGCGCCTGCGGGTGCACGGCAAAGGCCCCGGAACAGGGAACCACACCTGTTCCGGGGCCTCTCGGGCGCCCCGGTCCGGCTCAGGGCGTCAGACGTTGAAGCCCAGCGCGCGCAGCTGCTCGCGGCCGTCGTCGGTGATCTTCTCGGGACCCCACGGCGGCATCCAGACCCAGTTGATCCTGAGCTCATTGACGATGCCGTCGGTGGCGGCCTTCGCCTGGTCCTCGATCACATCGGTCAGCGGGCAGGCCGCCGACGTCAGCGTCATGTCCAGGGTGACGACATTGTCGTCGTCGATGTGCATCCCGTAGATCAGGCCGAGGTTGACGACGTCGATGCCGAGCTCCGGGTCGACGACGTCGTACAGCGCCTCGCGGACCTCGTCCTCCGAGGCCGGCTTCATCAGGGTCTCGTTCTCGCTCATGCCGTCTCCTTCCGCGGGCTCTCGCCCAGGGCCTGGGCCGTCGCGTCCTTCCACGCCATCCAGCTCAGCAGGGCGCACTTGACGCGGGCGGGGTACTTCGAGACGCCGGCGAACGCGACCGCGTCCTCCAGCACCTCCTCCATCGCGTCGTCCGGCTCGAGCTGGCCCTTCGACTGCATCAGTTCGAGGAACGTGCCCTGGATCTTCTGCGCCTCGGCGAGGTCCTTGCCGACCAGCAGGTCGTTGAGCACCGAGGCACTGGCCTGGCTGATGGAACAGCCCTGCCCCTCGTAGCTGACGTCCGCGATGCGCGAACCCTCGTAGCGCACGCGCAGCGTGATCTCGTCACCGCACGTCGGGTTGACGTGATGCACCTCGGCGTCGCCGTCCCGAAGACCGCGCCCGTGCGGGTGCTTGTAGTGGTCCAGGATGACGTCCTGGTACATGGAATCCAGTTTCACGGTCGGCCCTGTCCCCTATCCGAAGAAGTCACGGACGTGCTCCAGGCCGTCGACCAAGGCGTCCACCTCGGCCGGGGTGGAGTACAGATAGAACGACGCCCTGGTGGTCGCGGGAATTCCGTACCTCAGGCAGACCGGCCGCGCGCAGTGGTGGCCGACGCGGACGGCGATGCCCTGCTCGTCCAGCACCTGGCCCACGTCGTGCGGGTGGATGTCGCCGAGCGTGAAGGAGATCGCGGCGCCGCGCTCCTCGGCCGTGGCGGGGCCGATGATGCGCAGGTCGGGCACCTGGAGCAGCCGCTCGACCGCGTACGAGGTGATCGCCTTCTCGTGCGCGAGCACCTTGTCCATGCCGATGGCCGAGAGGTAGTCCACCGCCGCGCCGAGTCCCACGGCCTGAGAGATCGGCGGCGTGCCGGCCTCGAACTTGTGCGGCGCGGGCGCGTACGTGGACGAGTTCATCGACACGGTCTCGATCATCTCGCCGCCGCCGAGGAACGGCGGCAGGTCCTCAAGCAGCTCCTGCCTGCCCCACAGGACGCCGATGCCGGTGGGCCCGAGCATCTTGTGCCCCGTGAAGGCCACGAAGTCGGCCTGGAGCGCCTGCACGTCGAGCGGCATGTGCGGGGCGGCCTGCGAGGCGTCGATCATGACGAGCGCGCCGACCTCCTGCGCCCTGCGGACGATCTCCTCGACGGGGTTGTGCGTGCCGAGGATGTTGGAGATCAGCACGAAGGAGACGATCTTCGTCTTCTCGGTGATGACCTCCTCGATGTTCGACAGGTCGAGGCGGCCCTCGTCGGTGAGGCCGAACCACTTCAGCTTCGCGCCCGTGCGCTGCGCGAGCAGCTGCCACGGGACGATGTTGGAGTGGTGCTCCATCTCCGTGATGACGATCTCGGTGTCGCTGTCGACGCGGTAGGGCTCGTCCGCCCAGCCCAGCATGTTGGCGACCAGGTTGAGCGACTCCGAGGCGTTCTTCGTGAAGATCACCTCGTTGCGGCTCGGCGCGTTGATGAACGACGCGATCTTGTCGCGCGCGCCCTCGTACAGCGCCGTGGCCTCCTCGGCCAGCACGTGCACGCCGCGGTGCACGTTGGCGTTGTGCCGCTCGTAGTACTCGGTGATCGTGTCGAGCACCTGCCGCGGCGTCTGCGACGTGGCCGCGTTGTCGAGGTAGACGAGTTTGCGGTCGTCGTGGACCAGCCGGTCGAGGACAGGGAAGTCCTTCCGGATCGCCTCCGTGTCCAGCAGGCCGTGCGCTTCCCGCGTCTGTGTCACGCCGTCGCGCCTCCCTTCACGTATGCCTCGTAGCCCTCGTTCTCCAGCTTGTCGGCGAGCTCGGCGCCGCCGGACTCGGCGATGCGGCCCTGCGCGAACACGTGGACGAAGTCGGGCTTGATGTAGCGGAGGATCCGCGTGTAGTGGGTGATCAGCAGCGTGCCGACCGACCCGGTCTCGCGGACGCGGTTGACGCCCTCGGAGACGATGCGCAGGGCGTCGACGTCGAGCCCGGAGTCGGTCTCGTCGAGGATCGCGATGCGCGGCTTGAGCAGTTCAAGCTGGAGGATCTCGTGGCGCTTCTTCTCGCCGCCGGAGAAGCCCTCGTTCACGTTGCGCTCGGCGAAGGCCGGGTCGATCTGGAGGTTCTCCATCGTCTCCTTGACCTCCTTCACCCAGGTCCGCAGCTTGGGGGCCTCGCCGCGGATCGCGGTGGCGGACGTGCGCAGGAAGTTGGAGACGGAGACGCCGGGCACCTCGACCGGGTACTGCATGGCGAGGAAGACGCCGGCCCGGGCGCGCTCGTCGACGGTCATCGCGAGGACGTCCTCGCCGTCGAGCGTCACGGTGCCGCCGGTGATCGTGTACTTGGGGTGGCCCGCGAGGGAGTAGGCGAGGGTCGACTTGCCGGAGCCGTTGGGGCCCATGATGGCGTGCGTCTCGCCCTGCTTGACGGTCAGGTCGACGCCCTTGAGGATCTCGCGGGGGCCGTTTTCCGCATCGACGGTGACGTGCAGGTCGTTGATTTCGAGCGTTGCCATGGGTGACTCAGGACTCCTGGGTGACGGAGACGAGCACATCGTCCCCTTGGATCTGTACGGGGTATACGGGGACGGGGCGGGTCGCGGGCAGCCCCGACGGCTTGCCGGTGCGCAGGTCGAAGCTGGAGCCGTGCAGCCAGCACTCGATCTGGCAGTCCTCGACCTCGCCCTCCGAGAGCGAGACGTTGGCGTGCGAGCAGATGTCGTTGATCGCGAACACCTCGCCCCCGGTGCGGACGACGGAGACGGGGGTGCCGTCGACCTCGACGAGCTTGGGCGTGTCCTCTTCGAGGTCGCTCAGCGCGCAGACGCGGACGAAGGCCATCAGACGGTGGCCTCCAGCTCTGTCTCGATCTTGGCGAGCAGGCGCTCCTCGACGTCGGGCAGGCCGATCTTCTGGACGAGCTCGGCGAAGAACCCGCGGACCACGAGGCGGCGCGCCTCGCTCTCCGGGATGCCGCGCGCCATCAGGTAGAACAGCTGCTCGTCGTCGAAGCGGCCGGTGGCCGACGCGTGTCCCGCGCCCGCGATCTCGCCGGTCTCGATCTCCAGATTCGGCACCGAGTCGACCCGCGCGCCGTCCGTGAGGACGAGGTTGCGGTTCATCTCGTAGGTGTCCGTGCCCTCGGCCACGGCCCTGATGAGCACGTCGCCGATCCACACCGCGTGCGCCGCGTCGCCCTGCAGGGCGCCCTTGTAGGCCACGTCGGACTTGCAGTGCGGCGCCGTGTGGTCGACGAAGAGCCGGTGCTCCTGGTGCTGTCCCTGGTCGGTGAAGTACAGGCCGAACAGCTCGGCCTCGCCGCCGGGGCCCGCGTACTCGACGCGCGGGTGCAGCCGGACGACGTCGCCGCCGAAGGTGACGACGACGGACTTGAAGGAGGCGTCCCTGCCCAGGCGCGCGTTGTGCTGGGCGACGTGGACGGCCTTGTCGTCCCAGTCCTGCACGGAGACGACGGTCAGCTTGGCGCCGTCGCCGACGAGGAAGTCGACGTTGGCCGCGACGACCGCGTCCCCGGTGTGGTCGAGCACGACGACGGCCTCCGCGAAGGCGCCGAGCTCGACCACCAGGTGGGCGAAGGCGGTGCCGCCCTGGCCGTGCACGGCGACCCTGACCGGCTCCGTGAGCACGGTCTCCTTGGGGACGCTGACCACGGAGGCCTTCTCGAAGGACGAGTAGGCCTGCGCGGCGACCCGGTCGGCCGGCACGCCTGCCTTGCCGACGCGCGGGTCGTCGCGGCCCACCGTCTCCTGCGTGACACCGTCGGGCGCCACCACGTCGACGCGGATGCCGCCGTCGGCGACGGCGGTGCCGTCGTGGAGGCCGCGCAGGCGTTCGAGCGGCGTGAACCGCCATTCCTCCTCACGGCCGTGCGGCACGGGGAAGTCGCCGACGTCGTAGGAGGGCGGCGCGCTCATGCGGGTGGCCACGGTGGATTCCGCGGCCACCGCGATGGCGCCGGTTGTGGTGGAACCAGCGGGCGTGGTTCCCCCCTGGGTCGGTGCCTTTACGGCATCCTCGGGGGCGTTTCGGGCCTCGGCCATGGCTGTCGTCGTGTTCTCTCTGTCTTCGGGTGCTGTCGGGGTGGGGCGGGGGCTCGCGGCGTCAGCCGACCGCGCCCTCCATCTGGAGCTCGATCAGCCGGTTGAGTTCCAGCGCGTACTCCATCGGCAGCTCCTTGGCGATGGGCTCGACGAAGCCGCGCACGATCATCGCCATCGCCTCGAACTCGGACAGGCCGCGGCTCATCAGGTAGAAGAGCTGGTCCTCGGAGACCTTGGAGACGGTCGCCTCGTGGCCCATGGACACGTCGTCCTCGCGGACGTCCACGTAGGGGTACGTGTCGGAGCGGGAGACGGTGTCGACGAGCAGCGCGTCGCACAGGACGTTGGACTTGGAGCCCTCGGCGCCCTCGCCGATCTCGATCAGGCCGCGGTAGGACGTGCGGCCACCGCCGCGCGCCACCGACTTGGAGACGATGTTGGACGACGTGTTCGGCGCCATGTGCACCATCTTCGCGCCGGCGTCCTGGTGCTGGCCCTCGCCCGCGAACGCGATGGAGAGCGTCTCGCCCTTGGCGTGCTCGCCCATCAGGTAGACGGCCGGGTACTTCATGGTGACCTTGGAGCCGATGTTGCCGTCGACCCACTCCATCGTCGCGCCCTCGTAGGCCACGGCGCGCTTGGTGACCAGGTTGTAGACGTTGCTCGACCAGTTCTGGATCGTCGTGTAGCGGCAGCGGCCGCCCTTCTTGACGATGATCTCGACGACGGCGCTGTGCAGCGAGTCGGACGAGTAGATCGGCGCGGTGCAGCCCTCGACGTAGTGGACGTAGGCGTCCTCGTCGACGATGATCAGCGTCCGCTCGAACTGGCCCATGTTCTCCGTGTTGATGCGGAAGTAGGCCTGCAGCGGGATGTCGACGTGCACACCCTTCGGCACGTAGATGAACGAGCCGCCGGACCACACGGCCGTGTTCAGCGACGCGAACTTGTTGTCGCCGACCGGGATGACCGTGCCGAAGTACTCCTTGAACAGCTCCGGGTGCTCCTTGAGCGCCGTGTCGGTGTCCTGGAAGATGACGCCCTGCGACTCCAGGTCCTCGCGGATCTGGTGGTAGACGACCTCGGACTCGTACTGCGCGGCGACACCGGCGACGAGGCGCTGCTTCTCCGCCTCGGGGATGCCGAGCCTGTCGTAGGTGTTCTTGATGTCCTCGGGCAGTTCCTCCCAGGACTCCGCCTGCTTCTCCGTGGAGCGCACGAAGTACTTGATGTTGTCGAAGTCGATGCCGGAGAGGTCCGAGCCCCAGTTGGGCATGGGCTTCTTGCCGAAGAGCTTGAGGCCCTTGAGGCGCAGCTTCAGCATCCACTCGGGCTCGTTCTTCTTCGCCGAGATGTCGCGGACGACCTCTTCGGAGAGGCCGCGCTTGGCGGCGGCGCCGGCGGCGTCGGAGTCGGCCCAGCCGAACTCGTACGTGCCCAGGCCCTCCAGTTCGGGGTGGGCGGTCTCCGTGGGGAGCGTCATGCGGGGTTCCTCCCGGCTGTGCTTTGGGTGGTGGGGGTGGTCTGCGGGGCGGCGCCGTGCGGCGTCCGCGGGATGAAGGTCGTGCACACGCCGTCGCCGTGCGCGATGGTCGCGAGCCGCTGTACGTGAGTACCCAGGAGATGGGAGAAGGCCTCCGTCTCCGCCTCGCACAGCTGCGGGAACTGCTCGGCGACGTGGGCGACCGGGCAGTGGTGCTGGCACAGCTGCTCGCCCGCACCGCCGGGCGCGGAGCGCGCGGCCGCCGCGTAGCCGTCCGCGCTGAGCGCGTCGGCGAGCGCCGCCGCGCGGCCCTCCGGGTCCGCCTCGCCGACGGGCGCGCGGTAGGGGTCGGTCTGGGCAGCCGCCCTGGCGCGGGCGAAGGCGGCGACCGCCGCCTCGCCGCGCTCGCCGCCGCCCGCGGCGGAGGCGATCCAGTGCAGGGCGTCGGCCGCGAGCTTGTCGTAGGACTGGTCGAAGGCGTCCCTGCCGCAGTCGGTGAGCGCGAAGACCTTCGCCGGCCTGCCGCGCCCGCGCGAGCCGTAGACCCGCTTGTCGCGGGGCTCCACGACGGCGTCGGCCACCAGGGCGTCCAGGTGGCGGCGCACGGCGGCGGCCGTCAGGCCGAGGCGGTCCGCGAGCTCGGCCACCGTCGAGGGGCCGTGGTCCAGGATGGAGCGCGCGACCCGGCCTCGCGTGGAGTGCTCACCGGTCGCGGGGTCGTCCTGCGGGATTCCCATGAGGGCCTCCTCCCGAGCCTCGCCGACTTTTTTCACAATGACATTGTTGCGTAATTCCCTCGGCAGTGACAACCACGTTCCGCCACGATCACCGGTGGACTGCGTCACTTAGGGTCACCTAACGACAGGGGTGCGGACCCGTGGTCGGGTGCCGCCGCCGCGCTGCCTACACTTCGGGCATGCACAGCGACTGTCCGGCCGGCGGGCCCGAACCCGTCGTGTCGATCGAGGGCCTGGTCAAGCGCTACGGGGACAAGACCGCCGTGGACGGCCTGGACCTGCTGGTGCGCGCGGGCACCGTGACCGCGGTGCTCGGGCCGAACGGCGCGGGCAAGACGACCACCGTCGAGACCTGCGAGGGCTACCGAAGGCCCGACGCGGGCACCGTACGCGTGCTCGGCCTCGATCCGGTGGCGGACGCGGCCCGGCTGCGGCCCAGGATCGGCGTGATGCTCCAGTCGGGTGGCGTGTACTCCGGCGCGCGCGCCGAGGAGATGCTGCGGCACATGGCGAAGCTGCACGCGAACCCGCTCGACGTGGACGCCCTGATCGAGCGCCTCGGGCTCGGCTCGTGCGGCCGCACGAGCTACCGGCGGCTGTCCGGCGGCCAGCGCCAGCGCCTCGCCCTCGCGCTCGCCGTCGTCGGCCGCCCCGAGCTCGTCTTCCTCGACGAGCCGACCGCGGGCCTCGACCCGCAGGCGCGCCGCGCGACCTGGGACCTGGTGCGCGAGCTGCGCGCCGACGGCGTCTCCACCGTCCTGACAACGCACTTCATGGACGAGGCCGAGAGCCTCAGCGACGACGTGGTCATCGTGGACGCCGGGCGCGTCGTCGCCCAGGGCGACCCGGAGGAGCTGTGCAGGGGCGGCGCCGAGAACACGCTGCGCTTCACCGGGCGGCCGGGCCTCGACGTCGGCTCGCTGCTCAAGGCGCTGCCCGACGGCTCGTCGGCCGACGAGGTGACGTCGGGCTCGTATCGCATCACGGGCACCGTCGATCCGCAGCTGCTGGCCACCGTGACCTCCTGGTGCGCGCAGCACGGCGTGATGCCCGACGGCATCTCCGTCGAGCGGCACACGCTGGAGGACGTCTTCCTGGAACTGACCGGCAAGGAGCTGCGCCGATGAGCACCACGGCCGACACCGCGAGCACCGTCGGCACGGGCACGTACGCACCCGCCCCGGGCGCGGCGCCGCTGACCCGGATGATCGCGGCGCAGACCGCGTTCGAGACGAAGCTGCTGCTGCGCAACGGCGAGCAGCTGCTGCTCACCGCGATCATCCCCTCACTGCTGCTCGTGCTGTTCTCGACGGTCGACATCGTCGACACCGGCAGCGGCAGCTCCGTCGACTTCCTCGCGCCCGGCATCCTCGCCCTCGCGGTGATGTCCACCGCCTTCACGGGGCAGGCCATCGCGACGGGCTTCGACCGGCGCTACGGCGTGCTCAAGCGGCTCGGCGCGTCTCCGCTGCCCCGGTGGGGGCTGATGACGGCCAAGACGCTGTGCGTACTAGTCACGGAGGTCCTCCAGGTCGCCCTGCTGGCCGTGATCGCGCTGCTGCTGGGCTGGTCGCCGCACGGCGGCGCGGGCGCGGTGATCCTGCTGCTCGTCCTCGGCACGGCGGCCTTCTCCGGGCTCGGCCTGCTGATGGCGGGCACGCTCAAGGCGGAGGTCACGCTCGCGGCGGCGAACCTCGTGTTCATCCTGCTGCTGGTGGCCGGCGGGGTGGTCGTGCCGCTCGGCAAGTTCCCCGACGGGGCGCGCGAGGTGCTGCAGCTGCTGCCGATCTCCGCGCTCTCCGACGGGCTGCGCGACGTGCTCCAGCACGGCGCGTCGATGCCCTGGGGCGACGTCGGCATCCTCGGCGTGTGGACGGTGCTCGGCCTGGGCGCGGCGGGCGCGTTCTTCCGCTGGGAGTAGACCTTTCGCACCGCCCCGCGCGGACGTCCGCGGTGGCGCGCACCCCCTCGTGAAAACCCGCACAAGCGGCCGCATACGATGTCTTTCATGCCGAACGTCTCCCGGGCGGACGTGGCCGAAGCGGCCCGCAACCCCCTGGCCTACCTGGCCGCGCACTGGACGCCGCAGGACCGCCTGGTCCGCTACTCGCTGCTGGCGGCGGTCATGATGAGCGCGATCATCGTCGTCACCGGCGGTGCCGTACGGCTCACCAGCTCGGGCCTCGGCTGCCCGACCTGGCCCAAGTGCTCCGACGCGAGCCTCACCGCGACGCCCACGCTCGGCCTGCACGGGGCGATCGAGTTCAGCAACCGCATGCTGACGGACCTGCTGTGCGTCGTGGTCGGCTGGGCCATCGTCGTGGCCCGCTGCGCGAAGCCGCGCAGGAGGAGCGTCACCCGGCTGGCCTGGTCGCAGTTCTGGCTGGTCGTGGCGAACGCGGTGCTCGGCGGCATCACCGTGCTGGTGAAGCTGAACCCGTGGACGGTGGCCGGGCACCTGATGCTCGCCATGGTCTTCGTGACCGTCACCACGCTGACCTGGCTGCGCTTTCGTGAGGGCGACCTTCCCGCCAGGCCGCGCGCGCCCCTGCCGCTGCGCCGTCTGGCCGCGTGGACGGTCGTCACCACGGCCGTGCTGATCGCGGCGGGCACCGGCGCGACCGGCTCGGGCATCCACGCCGGCGACAGCAGCGACGTGCCGCGCATGCCGTTCGACTGGATCGACACGGTGTACGTGCACGGCGGCCTCGCCTGCCTCGTCGTCGCGATGTCCGCAGCCCTGTGGATCGGCCTGCACGTCGTCGACGCCCCGCACGACACGCGCGTGCTCGCCCGCAACTTCCTGTTCGTCCTGCTCGCGCAGGGCGTGGTGGGCGTCGTCCAGTCGGTCACGGGCGTGCCGGAGCTGCTGGTGGCCGTGCACATGCTGGGCATCTGCGCGGTGTGGGTCGGCGTCCTGCGCGTCACGCTCAGCCTGCGTGAACGCCCCCGCGACACGCCCGCGCTCCCCGCCCAGTCGGAGCCCCCGCTCGCCGCGACGGTCTGAACCGCCGGCAGCACGCGACGGCGGCCCGGCCCCCCTGCGTGGGGACCGGGCCGCCGTCGTTCCGGCCGCGCGGAGCGCCGTCAGGCGGACGCCGGCGGGTACAGGTCCCTGGGGAGCTTCGAGGCCGCCGCCTCGTCGAGCAGCCACAGAGTGCGTGCCCTGCCCGTGGCGCCGGCGGCGGGCGCCTGGATCTCGCCCGCCCCCGACAGTGCGATCTCCGCGGCCTCCGCCTTGTCCTCACCCGCCGCGAGCAGCCACACCTCGTGGGCGGCCCTGATGGCGGGCAGCGTGAACGAGACGCGCAGCGGCGGCGGCTTCGGCGCGCCGTGCACCGCCACGACCGTGCGCTCCGTCTCGCGCACGCCCGGCAGCTCGGGGAAGAGGGACGCCACGTGCGTGTCGGGCCCCACCCCCAGCATCAGGACGTCGAAGGACGGCACCTGTGCGTGGTCCTCCGGGCGCGCGGCGGCGGCCAGTTCGGCCGCATAGGCGGCCGCGGCCGCCTCGATGTCGCTCCCGTACGGGCCGCCCGCGGCCGGCATCGCGTGGACGCGACGCGGGTCGAGCGGCACGGCGTCAAGCAGCGCGTGCCGTGCCTGGGTGACGTTGCGCTCGGGGTCCCCCTCGGGCAGGAACCGCTCGTCGCCCCACCACAGTTCGAGCCGTGACCAGTCGACCGCGTCGCGGGCGGGCGACGACGCCAGGGCCGCAAGCAGCCCGTTGCCGTTGCGCCCGCCCGTCAGGACGATCGAGGCGGTACCGCGCGACGCCTGGGCGTCCACGATCCTCGTGATCAGCCGCGCCGCCGCCGCGCTCGCCATCAGCTCCTTGTCGCGGTGGACGACGAGCTGCGGCGCGGTGCTCACTTGGCCGCCGCCTTCTTGGCCGCCGCCTTCTTGGCCGCCGCCTTCTTCGCGGGCGGCTCGGCCTGCTCGGTGCCGCCGGCCACGCCGCCGTCCGACTCGCGCAGCCGGTCCACGCCGAAGCGCAGCGTCGCCGCGTACGTCTCGTCCGGGTCGAGCCTGCGCAGCTCCTCCGCGATCAGCTCCGAGGTGTCGCGGCGGTTGAGCGCCACGGCGCGGTCGGGCTGGCCCTCGATGGAGAGCGTGGCGAGGGAGCCGTTCGCCCGGTCGATGGAGACGGGACCGCACGTGGTCTCCATCCGCACCGCGGTGAGCCCGGGGCCCTTCGACACGGCGCGCCGCACCGGCACGCCGAGCCGCTCGGCCAGCCACATCGCCAGCAGCTCGCAGCTGGGGTTCTCCTCCTCGCCCTCCACCTCGACCGAGGTGACGTCGCAGGTCACCTGGTCGAGCGCGGCCGCGAGCATCGAGCGCCACGGGGTGATGCGGCTCCACGCCAGGTCGGTGTCGCCCGGCGTGTAGACGCTGGCGCGCTTCCTCAGCTCGTCGACCGGCCCCTCGGTGGCGTACGAGTCCGTGACGCGGCGCTGCGCGAGGGAGCCGAGCGGGTCCTTCGCGGGGTTGGCCGGCGCGTTCACCGGCCACCACACGACGACCGGCGCGTCGGCGAGCAGCAGCGGCAGCACCACCGACTGGGCGTGGTCGATGACCTCGCCGTACAGCCGAAGGACGACCGTCTCGCCGATGCCGGCGTCCTCGCCGACGCGCACCTCGGCGTCGAGGCGCGCGTTGGCACGGTCCCGCGGGGAGCGCGAGGGGCGCTTGACGACGACGAGCAGGCGCGAGGGGTGTTCCCTCGACGCGTCGCTCGCGGCCCTGAGCGCGTCGTACGCGTTCTCCTCGTCGGTGACGACGACCAGCGTGAGGACCATGCCGATGGCCGGCGAGCCGATGGCCCTGCGGCCCTGCACCAGCGCCTTGTTGATCTTGCTGGACGTGGTTTCCGTGAGGTCGATCTTCATGGGCGCCGCCAGCTCCGTCCGTCTCGTGCGAGCATTTCGTCGGCCTCGGCGGGGCCCCAGGTCCCGGACTCGTACTGGGCGGGCCTGCCGTGCTTGTCCCAGTAGGTCTCGACCGGGTCGAGAATCCTCCAGGACAGCTCGACCTCCTCCGTGCGCGGGAAGAGGTTGGCGTCGCCGAGCAGCACGTCGAGGATGAGCCGCTCGTAGGCCTCCGGGCTCGACTCGGTGAAGGACTCGCCGTACTGGAAGTCCATCGAGACGTCCCGCACCTCCATGGAGGTGCCCGGCACCTTGGAGCCGAACCGCATGGTCACGCCCTCGTCCGGCTGGACGCGGATGACCAGGGCGTTCTGCCCGAGCTCCTCGGTCGCGGTGTGGTCGAACGGCGAGTGCGGCGCACGCTGGAAGACGACCGCGATCTCGGTGACGCGGCGGCCGAGGCGCTTGCCGGTGCGCAGGTAGAAGGGGACGCCCGCCCAGCGGCGGTTCTCGATCTCCAGCTTGAGCGCCGCGTAGGTGTCGGTCTTCGACTTGGGGTCGATGCCGTCCTCTTCGAGGTAGCCGACGGCCTTCTCGCCGCCCTGCCAGCCCGCGGCGTACTGGCCGCGCACGGTGTGGGCCGCGAGGTCCTTCGGCAGCCGTACGGCGCCGAGCACCTTGGTCTTCTCGGCGACCAGCGCGTCCGCGTCGAAGGAGGCAGGCTCCTCCATCGCGGTGAGCGCGAGCAGCTGGAGCAGGTGGTTCTGGATGACGTCGCGTGCGGCGCCGATGCCGTCGTAGTACCCGGCGCGGCCGCCGATGCCGATGTCCTCGGCCATGGTGATCTGCACGTGGTCGACGTACGACCTGTTCCAGATCGGCTCGAAGAGGGTGTTGGCGAAACGGAGCGCCAGGATGTTCTGGACGGTCTCCTTGCCGAGGTAGTGGTCGATGCGGAAGACCTCGTGCGGCGGGAAGACCTCGTGGACGACGGCGTTGAGCTCCTGCGCCGACTTGAGGTCGTGGCCGAAGGGCTTCTCGATGACCGCGCGGCGCCAGGAACCCTCGCGCTGGTCGGCGAGCCCGTGCTTCTTGAGCTGCTGCACGACCTTGGGGAAGAACTTCGGCGGCACCGACAGGTAGAAGGCGAAGTTGCCGCCCGTGCCCTGCGACTTGTCGAGGTCCTGGATGGTCGACTTGAGCGTCTCGAACGCCTGGTCGTCGTCGAACGTCCCCTGCACGAACCGCATGCCCTGGCTGAGCTGCTGCCAGACCTCCTCGCGGAACGCGGTGCGCGAGTGCTCCTTCACGGCGTCGTGGACGACCTGGGCGAAGTCCTCGTCCTCCCAGTCGCGGCGCGCGAAGCCGACGAGCGAGAAGCCCGGCGGGAGCAGGCCCCGGTTGGCGAGGTCGTAGACCGCGGGCATGAGCTTCTTGCGGGACAGGTCCCCCGTGACACCGAAGATGACCAGGCCCGAAGGCCCCGCGATGCGCGGGAGCCTCCGGTCCGCGGCGTCACGGAGCGGGTTTGCTCCGTGGTGTGCGCTCAAGGCGATCAGCCCTCCGAGGGGGCGAGGCGCTGCAGCTCCGCCTCGGTCGACTTCAGCAGGTCGTTCCAGGCAACCGCGAACTTCTCGACGCCCTCGTCCTCCAGCAGCTGGACCACGTCGTCGTAGGAGACGCCCAGCTTCTCCAGGACGGCGAGGTCCGCGCGTGCCTGCTCGTAGGTGCCGCGCACGGCGTCGCCCTTGCCCTCACCGTGGTCCTGGACGGCGAACAGCGTCGCCTCCGGCATGGTGTTGACGGTGTTGGGCGCGATCAGATCGTCGACGTACAGGGTGTCCTTGTACGCCTTGTTCTTGACGCCTGTGGACGCCCACAGCGGGCGCTGCCTGTTCGCGTGCTGCCGCTCGAGCGCGGCCCAGCGGTCGCTCGCGACGACCTTCTCGTACTCCTCGTAGGCGAGGCGCGCGTTGGCCACGGCGGCCTTGCCGCGTGCGGCCTTGGCCTCGTCGGTGCCCAGCGCGTCGAGGCGCTTGTCGACCTCGGTGTCGACGCGCGAGACGAAGAAGGACGCCACCGAGTGGATCTTGGAGAGGTCGAGGCCGGCCTTGGCCGCCTTCTCCAGGCCGCTCAGGTACGCGTCCATCACCGCGCGGTAGCGCTCCAGCGAGAAGATCAGGGTCACGTTGACGCTGATGCCGCGGCCGATCGTCTCGGCGATCGCCGGCAGGCCCGCCTCGGTCGCCGGGATCTTGATCAGCGTGTTCGGCCGGTCCACGAGCCACGCGAGCTGCTTGGCCTCGGCGATCGTCGCGGTGGTGTTGTGCGCCAGGCGCGGGTCCACCTCGATCGAGACCCGCCCGTCCGTGCCGTCCGTCGCGTCGAAGGTCGGGCGCAGGATGTCGGCGGCGTCCCGGACGTCGGCCGTCGTGATCATGCGGACGGCTTCCTCGACGGTGACCTTCCGCGCGGCGAGCTCGGTGAGCTGGGCGTCGTAGCCGTCGCCCTGGGAGATCGCCTTCTGGAAGATCGAGGGGTTCGTCGTGACGCCCACCACGTGCTGCTCGTCGATCAGCTCGGCCAGGTTGCCCGAGGTGATCCGCTTGCGCGACAGGTCGTCGAGCCAGATCGCCACGCCTTCGTCGGAGAGGCGCTTCAGTGCGTCTGTCATGTCAGTTCCATCTCCTACTTGTCGTTACAGGCGTCAGCGTGCGGAGGCGTCGAGGGATTCCCGCGCCGCGGCAGCGACCGCCTCGGCGGTGAAGCCGAACTCGCGGAAGAGGACCTTGCCGTCCGCGGAGGCACCGAAGTGCTCGATCGAGACGACCCGGCCCGCGTCGCCCACGTACCGGTACCAGGTCAGGCCCACACCGGCCTCGACCGCCACCCGCGCCTTCACGGACGGGGGCAGCACCGTCTCCCGGTACCCCTGGTCCTGCTCCTCGAACCACTCGACGCACGGCATCGAGACGACACGCGTCGGGACGCCCTCGGCCTGGAGCCGCTCGCGCGCCTCGACGGCGAGCTGAACCTCGGAGCCGGTGCCGATGAGGACGACCTGCGGGGCGCCGCCCTCGGCGTCGGCGAGCACGTAGCCGCCGCGCGCTGTGTCCTCGTTCGGCGCGTACGTCGGCACGCCCTGGCGGGTGAGCGCGAGGCCGTGCGGGTGGCCCTTGCCGTACTCCTTGGTGTAGCGGCGCAGGATCTCCCGCCAGGCGATGACGGTCTCGTTCGGGTCGGCGGGCCGCACCACGGCGAGGTTCGGGATGGCGCGCAGCGAAGCGAGCTGCTCGACGGGCTGGTGTGTCGGGCCGTCCTCGCCGACGCCGATCGAGTCGTGCGTCCACACGTACGTGACCGGGAGGTGCATCAGCGCCGACAGGCGCACCGCGTTGCGCATGTAGTCGGAGAAGATGAGGAACGTACCGCCGTAGACACGGGTGTTGCCGTGCAGGGTGATGCCGTTCATCGTCGCGGCCATCGCGTGCTCGCGGATGCCGAAGTGGATGGTGCGGCCGTACGGGTCCGCCCCGGGCAGCGGGTTGCCGACGGGCAGGAACGACGAGTTCTTGTCGAACGTCGTGTTGTTGGAGCCCGCGAGGTCCGCGGAGCCGCCCCACAGCTCGGGGATGATCGGGCCGAGCGCCTGCAGGACCTTGCCGGACGCGGCGCGCGTCGCGAGGGACGTGCCGGTCTCGAAGACGGGCAGCGCGTCCTCCCAGCCCTCGGGAAGCACCGTGGAGGCGACCCGGTCGAAGGTGGCGGCGTGCTCGGGGCTCGCGGTGCGCCAGGCGGCGAACGACTTCTCCCACTCGGCCCTGACCTCGCGGCCGCGGTCGAGCGCCTTGCGCGTGTGAGCCACGACCTCGTCCGCGACGAAGAAGTTCTTCTCCGGGTCGAAGCCGAGGACGGTCTTCGTCGCGGCGACCTCGTCGGCGCCGAGCGCGGAGCCGTGCGCCGCGCCGGTGTTCTGCGCGTGCGGCGCCGGCCAGCCGATGATCGAGCGCATGGCGATGAAGGACGGCCGGTCGGTGACGGCCTTGGCCTCCTGGATCGCCGCGTACAGGGCGTGCGGGTCCAGGTCGCCGTCGGCCTTCGGCTGCACGCGCTGGACGTGCCAGCCGTACGCCTCGTACCGCTTCAGCGTGTCCTCGCTGATCGCCGTCTCGGTGTCGCCCTCGATCGAGATGTGGTTGTCGTCCCACAGCAGCACGAGGTTGCCGAGCTTCTGGTGGCCCGCGAGGGAGGACGCCTCGGCCGAGATGCCCTCTTCGAGGCAGCCGTCGCCGGCGATGGCGAAGACGTAGTGGTCGAACGGGGACTGGCCCGGCGCGGCGTCCGGGTCGAACAGGCCGCGCTCGTAACGCGAGGCCATCGCCATGCCGACCGCGTTGGCGACGCCCTGCCCGAGCGGCCCCGTCGTGGTCTCCACGCCGACGGTGTGGCCGTACTCCGGGTGCCCAGGGGTCTTGGAGCCCCAGGTGCGCAGCGCCTCGATGTCCGCCAGCTCGAGCCCGAAGCCCGCCAGGTAGAGCTGGATGTACAACGTCAGGGACGTGTGTCCCGCGGAGAGGACGAACCGGTCGCGGCCGGTCCAGTCCGCGTCGGCGGGGTCGTGGCGCATCACCTTCTGGAAGAGGGTGTACGCGGCGGGGGCCAGGCTCATCGCCGTACCGGGATGGCCGTTGCCGACCTTCTGCACGGCATCCGCTGCCAGGACTCGGGCGGTGTCGACCGCCCTCTGGTCCAGCTCTGTCCACTCGAAGTCTGTGGTGGTCGGCTTGGTGCTCACCCTGAGTCAGGGCTCCTCTCCACATGTCGCGGGCCGGTGTCCCGCGGACACCGGATCGATGTCGAGCCTACCGTCACGGCCGTTGCGGGCACGCGGCCGCGCTCCCCGGCATTCCCCCGCATTTCCAGGGTGCGGCCTGGCGTGGGAGTACGCCTCCCGGTGGACCGGACACGGGCGCCGCGCCGGTGCGAACACGACACACCCCCGCGAAGATCGGCCTCTGGGCAACGTCTAGAGTGGCGTGGTACGCGCAAGTCTTCACCGGGGCTTCGACCAGGCCCGGGGCTTGCTGGGATTTCTCTGTCAGGGGTGTACGTGACGGCCGTCGAGTCCCGACCCGCAGGGGTTGCCGCGACTTCGAGCCCGAGGGCCCGCCGGCCGTTCGGAGCGCGCGTCAAGGCGTTCGTGGCGCTGACGAAGCCGCGGATCATCGAGTTGCTGCTCATCACCACCGTTCCGGTGATGTTCCTGGCGGCCCAGGGCGTGCCCGACCTGTGGCTGGTCCTCACCACCTGTATCGGCGGTTACCTCTCAGCGGGCGGCGCCAACGCGCTCAACATGTACATCGACCGCGACATCGACGCGATGATGGACAGGACGTCGCAGCGGCCGATCGTGACGGGGATGGTCTCCCCGCGCGAGGCCCTGGTGTTCGGCGTCGTGCTCGGTGTCGTGTCGACGCTCTGGTTCGGCCTGCTGATCAACTGGCTGTCCGCGGCGATGGCGTTGGGGGCCCTGCTCTTCTACGTCCTCGTCTACACGATGGGCCTCAAGCGGCGTACGTCGCAGAACGTCGTGTGGGGCGGTATCGCGGGCTGCCTGCCGGTCCTGATCGGATGGTCGAGCGTCACCGGCTCGGTGTCGTGGGCCGCCGTCGTCCTCTTCCTCGTCATCTTCTTCTGGACGCCGCCCCACACGTGGGTGCTGATGATGAAGGTGAAGAACGACTACGAGCGCGTGGGCGTGCCGATGCTGCCCGCCGTCGCCACCAACAAGGCCGTCGCGAAGCAGATCGTCGTGTACAGCTGGGTGATGGTGCTGGTGTCGCTGACCCTCACCCCGCTCGGCTACACCGGCTGGTTCTACACGGCCGTCGCGGCGCTGTCCGGTGCGTGGTGGCTGGCGGAGGCGCACAAGCTCCAGGCGCGCGCCAAGGCCGGCGTCGTGGGCGCGAAGCTCAAGGAGATGCGCCTGTTCCACTGGTCCATCACGTACGTGTCGCTGCTGTTCGTCGCGGTGGCCGTGGACCCCTTCCTGCACTGAGCGACCCGGGCGGCCGCGCGAGAGCGCGCGCCGCCGCGCCCGGGCCCGGTGATCGCGTGGCCAAGGCCACGCGGCCACGACGGTGCCGTTCGCGCTACCGATGGGTAGCCTGCGGACATGGCAGAGAGCGAGGGCGGCGCGGAGCGCCGCGACGACCACCCTGAGTCCGCCGCACCGGCGGCGAGCGCCGCACCCACCACGCCCGAGGAGCCCGCCGGCGAGGACGGTGCGCCCACCGAACCCGGTGAGGCCGACGACGCCGAGTCCGCCGCGGAGGCCGGAGGCGTCCGCCCCGCCGAGGCCGCCGGAGCGGTGGCATCCAGCGGCAAGCCCGACGAGGCGGGCAAGCCCCCGGAGGGGGACGAGGCCAAGCAGCCCGCCACGGCGGAAACCGGCAGGCCCGGCCCGTCCGCCGAACGCGCGGCATCGCCCGCGCCCGCCGAGGCGGCGAAGGAGTCGCCCGCGCCCACCCGGGCCACCGGCACCGACGCGACCACCCCGGCCGGCAAGTCCGCCGGTCCCGCAGCGGGCGACGAGGCCAAGGGGCCCGCGGGGTCCGCCAAGCGCTCCGAGCGCGACACTTCGCCCGCCGAGGCGGAGGGGGCGGCCACCTCCGCGCGGGGCGACACGGCCGCGGCCGGTGACGCCGCGGCGGACGCGCGGGTGCGGCGGCGGGAGGCGAAGGCCGCGCGGACCGCGGCCAGGGTGGCCAAGCAGATCGGCGCGTTCCGCGCACGCCACGGCGGCGCGCGCGGCCAGCTCGCGTACCTCGGGCAGCGGGGCACGCGCATCGTGCTCGTCGGCGAGGACGGCGGCTGGGGCGACCTGGTGGCGCCCACGGAGGCGATCGCCCGCAGCGCCGCCGAGCGCGCGGGGCTCGAGCTCCAGGAGGCCCTCGACGGCGAGCTCGCCGCGAAGATGGCGACTGGGCCGTACGAGTGGAAGCGCATGGCCGGCATCCAGCTCGGCGGGCGCGGCGCGGCCTGAGAAAGCCCGCCGCCCGCCACCGGATCGCGGGAATCCCGTTAAGGACGGTGAGGAACGTCCGACACCGTCCACGACGGGATTCCCGATGATCGAAACACCGTCCCTGGTCGACCAGTACTGCCACGGCGTGCTCCGCGCCGAGCTGGGCCTCGGCACCTTCGAGGCGCAGCTCACGGACGCCGGGGGGCCGCCCGCTCCCGGTACGACGTTCTTCGACACGCAGACGGGCTTCGCGGTGCGGCGCTGGTGCCCGCCGCTGCTCGGACTCGAACCGCACTGCGCCCCCGCCCGCTATCTCGCGCGCCGGCGCGAGCTCGGCGTATCGGCCGCCGCGCGGCTGCTGCTGCGTGGCACGGGCGTCACCACGTACCTCGTCGACACGGGCCTGCCGGGCGACCTGACGGGCCCCCAGGAGCTGGCGTACGCGGGCGGCGCGCGGGCCCGGGAGATCGTGCGGCTCGATCTGCTGGCGCGGCAGGTCGCGGACACCTCGGGCTCGGCCGGCGCGCTGCTGGCCAACCTGGCCGAGTGGGTCGGCGCGGCCGCGCCCTCGGCGGTGGCGTTCGCCTGCGCCGCGCTGCCCGCCGCCGGCCTGGCGCGGCCACCGACCGCCCGCGAGGCGCACGAGGCGGCCGCGCGGTGGCTGACGGCGCGCGCGGCGGGCGCCCCGCTCTGCGATCCGGTGCTGCTGCGGCACCTGCTGTGGACGGCCGTGGCGACGGGCCGGCCCCTGCAACTGCACGTGGCGGGGGCGGACCCGCACGCCCTGGCGGGGTTCGCCGAGGCGACCTGCGGCCACGGCGTGGACGTGGTGCTGCTCGGCAGCTATCCGCGCCACCGCGAGGCCGCGCGGCTGACGGCCGCCTTCCCGCACGTGTACGCGGACCTCGGCCCCGCGCTCGCGCGCACCGGCGCGCGAGCGGCGGCGCTGCTCGCGGAGGTCCTGGAGATCGCGCCGTTCGGCAAGCTGCTGTTCTCCAGCGGCGCCAGGGGCCTGCCCGAGCTGCACGTGGTGGGCGCGCGGGTGTTCACGGAGGCGCTGGGGCGCGTCCTGGGCGGCTGGGTGGCGGACGGCGCCTGGTCGCCTGCTGACGCCCAGCGGGTGGCGTCCCTGATCGCGTCGGAGAACGCCCACCGGGTGTACGAGCTGTAGCGGGAGGGGACCGAGGGGGACGGGCCATCGGGACGGGCACGTGCCCGTCCCCCCGGTCAGCGGCTCAACGGCCGCGCATCTCCCGGTACTCGGCGACGAGCGCGCCCGTGGACGAGTCGAGCCCGTCGGCCGGCTTCTCACCGGTCAGCACGGGCTCGATGCTCTTCGCCAGCACCTTGCCGAGCTCGACGCCCCACTGGTCGAACGAGTCGATGTTCCACACCGCGCCCTGGACGAAGACCTTGTGCTCGTACAGCGCGACGAGCTGGCCGAGCACCGACGGCGTCAGGTCCGGGGCGAGCACCGTCGACGTCGGGTGGTTGCCGCGGAACGTCTTGTGCGGGACGAGCTCCTCGGCCACGCCCTCCGCACGGACCTCATCGGGCGTCTTGCCGAACGCGAGCGCCTGGGTCTGCGCGAAGAAGTTGGCCATCAGCAGGTCGTGCTGGGCGGCGAGGCCCGCCGGCAGCTCCCCCGAGGGCCGGGCGAAGCCGATGAAGTCCGCGGGGATGACCTTGGTGCCCTGGTGGATGAGCTGGTAGTACGCGTGCTGGCCGTTGGTGCCCGGCGTGCCCCACACGACGGGGCCCGTCTGCCACTCGACGGGCTTGCCGTCGCGTCCCACGGACTTGCCGTTGGACTCCATCTCCAGCTGCTGGAGGTATGCGGTGAACTTCGACAGATAGTGGCTGTAGGGCAGGACGGCGTGCGACTGGGCGTCGAAGAAGGAGCCGTACCAGATGCCGAGCAGGCCGAGCAGCAGCGGCACGTTGGACTCGGGCGGCGCGGTCCTGAAGTGCTCGTCGACCGTGTGGAAGCCGTCCAGCATCTCGCGGAAGGCGTCGGGGCCGATCGCGATCATCAGCGAGAGGCCGATGGCCGAGTCGTACGAGTAGCGGCCGCCGACCCAGTCCCAGAACTCGAACATGTTGGCGGTGTCGATGCCGAAGCCGGAGACCTTCTCCGCGTTGGTGGACAGCGCCACGAAGTGCTTGGCCACCGCCTCCTGGCCCGCGCCGAGCTCGCCGAGCAGCCACTCGCGCGCCGACGTGGCGTTGGTGATCGTCTCGACGGTGGTGAACGTCTTGGAGGCGATGATGAACAGCGTCTCGGCGGCGTCCAGGTCGCGCACGGCCTCGTACAGGTCGGCGCCGTCGACGTTGGACACGAAGCGCACGGTCAGGTCGCGCCGCGCGAAGGTCTTCAGGACCTCGTAGGCCATGGCGGGGCCGAGGTCGGAGCCGCCGATGCCGATGTTGACGATGTTCTTGATGGGGCGGCCGGTGTGGCCCGTCCACGCGCCGGACCTGACGCGCTCGGAGAAGTCGGCCATCTTGTCGAGGACCGCGTGCACGCCCGGCACGACGTTCTCCCCGTCGACCTCGATGACCGCGTCGCGCGGGGCGCGCAGCGCGACGTGCAGGACGGCGCGGTCCTCGGTGGTGTTGATCTTCTCGCCGCGGAACATCGCGTCACGCAGTTCTGCGACGCCGGTGGCCCTGGCGAGGTCGCGCAACAGCACGAGCGTCTCGTCGGTCACCACGTGCTTGGAGTAGTCGAGGTGGAGATCGCCCACGCGCGCGGTGTACCGCGTGCCGCGGTCCGGCTGCGCCGCGAACAGATCACGCAGATGGGTGCCGTCGAGCTGTTCGCGGTGCTTGCCGAGCGCGGCCCACTCGGGCAGCTTGTCGAGCCTCGTGCGGCCGGTTGCGTTGTTGTCGGACATCAGCCCACTTCTTCCCGTGCCTGTATCTGTCCCTGCTCGCACCCCAACCTAATTGATCAGGGCTGCGGCCGAGGGACCGGCGGGCACGTACGCGAGCGGCCGGCCACCCGGTGGGGGCGGCCGGCCGGTCCGGTGGCCTCGCGGGCTCAGATCTCGCCGCGCAGCTTCGCCAGGGCCTCGGCGAGGATCGCCTCGCCGTCCGCGTCGCTGCGCCGCTCACGCACGTACGCGAGGTGCGTCTTGTACGGCTCGGTGCGCGGCGGGTCCGGCGGGTTGTCCCGGTCCTGGCCCGCGGGGAAGCCGCAGCGCGGGCAGTCCCACGTCTCCGGAACCTGCGCGTCACTGGCGAAGCTCGGCTGCGTCTCGTGCCCGTTGGAGCACCAGAAGGAGATGCGCAGGCGGGGCGCGGACTCGCCGCGCTCGGCCTCGCCCATCGGCCCCGCTCCGACCCGGCTCCCCCGGATCGCGTTGCCACTTGCCACGGTCGTAACTCCCTGCGTGATGGTGCCGCAAAGCATCGAACGGCAGCGCCGCCGCCGAGCGCCCCGGTGACCGGGCGCCACGGGGCGCCCCAGTCTACGGAAGGCCCAACGCGCGTCCGGTTACGGGAGTTACCCCCTGTTCCGGGCGCGGATCCTCATGATAGGCCGCGTCCGGGAGTGGGGACCCGCCCCGGATCAGCCTTTCAGCTTGATGACCAGGCCGAGCGTGATGATGCAGGCGAGCCACAGCAAGGCCACGAGCACGGTGATGCGGTCGAGGTTGCGCTCGGCGACCGAGGAGCCGCCCACGGACGACTGCATGCCGCCACCGAACATGTCGGAGAGGCCGCCGCCCTTGCCCTTGTGCATCAGCACCAGCAGCATCAGCAGCAGGCTGAAGACGATGAGGGCGATCGAGAACCCCAGAACCACGGCTGAACCAACTTCCTCGGACCGGCGGAATTGACGGGACTGGCAAAGGTGCGGGCGGCGCGATCGTCACGGAAGGCGACGAGCGCGTCACGCGCGACGTACTGCGGGGGCC
This sequence comes from Streptomyces sp. NRRL F-5126, assembly GCF_000721265.1. Lineage (GTDB taxonomy): Bacteria > Actinomycetota > Actinomycetes > Streptomycetales > Streptomycetaceae > Streptomyces. Next base: position 114,970 of record NZ_JOFZ01000012.1, read on the forward strand.
CGCCGTGGCGCTCCGCGCCCTGGCCGGCCCCCGCAAGGGTACGACGGATCCGTGCTACCGCACACTCACTGGTCGCGGAAGCGCACGATCTTGACGTACTCGTCCGTGTCGAGCGAAGCGCCGCCGACGAGCGCGCCGTCGATGTCGGGCTTCGCCATGATCCCGGCGACGTTCCCGGACTTCACGGAGCCGCCGTACTGGATGCGCACCTTGTCGGCGACGTCCTGCGTGTACAGCTCCGCGATCTTGCCGCGGATCGCGCCGCACACCTCCTGGGCGTCGTCGGCGCCGCACGTCTTGCCCGTGCCGATGGCCCAGACCGGCTCGTAGGCGATGACGAGCGTCTCGGCCTGCTCGGCCGTGATGTCCTTCAGGCCGCCCTCGACCTGGGCGAGCGTGTGGGCGACGTGACGGCCCTCGTCGCGCACGGGCTCGGGTTCACCGACGCACAGGATCGGCGTCAGGCCGTGCCGGTACGCGGCCTTGACCTTGGCGTTGCACGTCTCGTCGCTCTCGCCGTGGTACTGGCGGCGCTCGGAGTGGCCGACGACCACGTACGTGCACTTGAGCTTGGCGAGCATGGGCCCGGAGATCTCGCCCGTGTAGGCGCCGGAGTCGTGCGCGGAGATGTCCTGGGCCCCGTACCTGATCTTCAGCTTGTCGCCGTCGATGAGGGTCTGCACGGACCTCAGGTCGGTGAACGGCGGCAGCACGGCGACCTCGACGGCGGCGAAGTCCTTGTCGTTCAGGCCGAAGGCGAGCTTCTGCACCTGGCCGATGGCCTCCAGGTGGTTGAGGTTCATCTTCCAGTTGCCCGCCATGAGCGGGGTGCGGCCGGCGTTTTCGGGTGTTGCGGTCATGGGTGGGTCAGTCCTCCAGTGCGGCGAGGCCGGGCAGCGTCTTGCCCTCGAGGTATTCGAGGCTCGCGCCGCCGCCGGTCGAGATGTGGCCGAACGCCGACTCGTCGAACCCCAGGGTGCGCACGGCGGCCGCGGAGTCGCCGCCGCCGACGACGGTGAAGGCGGACGAGTCGATCAGGCCCTGGGCGACGGCCCTGGTGCCCTCGGCGAAGTCGGGGTGTTCGAAGACGCCCATCGGGCCGTTCCAGAAGACGGTTGCCGCGTCGGCCAGCTTGGCCGCGTACAGCGCGCAGGTCTCCGGGCCGTTGTCCAGGCCCATCTTCCCTGCGGGCATGGCGTCGGCGGGGACCGTCTCGGGGTGCGTGGGCGCCTTGGCCTTCAGGTCGGGGAACTCGGCGGCCACCTTGAGGTCGACGGGGAGTACGAACTCCACGCCGCGCTCGTCGGCCCGCCTGAGGTACTCCCGCACCACGGGGATCTGGTCCTCCTGGAGGAGGGACGAGCCGACCTCGTACCCCTTGGCCTTGAGGAAGGTGAAGGCCATGCCGCCGCCGATGAGGATGCGGTCGGCCTTCTCCAGCAGGTGGTCGATGACGCCGAGCTTGTCGGAGACCTTCGCCCCGCCGAGCACGACGACGTAGGGGCGGCTGACGTCCTCGGTGAGCTTCTTCAGGACGCCGACCTCGGTGGCGATGAGGCCGCCAGCGGCGTGCGGCAGGCGGGCCGGCAGGTCGTAGACGGAGGCGTGCTTGCGGTGCACGGCGCCGAAGCCGTCGCCGACGTACACGTCCGCGAGTTCGGCGAGCCGGTCGGCGAAGGCGCCGCGCTCGGCGTCGTCCTTGGCGGTCTCGCCCGGGTTGAAGCGCAGGTTCTCCAGTACGGCGACGTCGCCGTCCCCGAGCGCGCCGACGACGGACCGCGCGGACTCGCCGACGGTGTCGGTCGCGAACGCCACCTTCTGCCCCAGGAGTTCACCGAGGCGTGCGGCGGCGGGCGCGAGTGAGAACGCGGGCTCCGGGGCCCCCTTGGGGCGGCCCAGGTGCGAGGCGACGATCACGCGCGCGCCGGCCTGGGCGAGGCGGGCGATCGTCGGCTGGACGGCGCGGATGCGTCCGTCGTCGGTGATGGTGGTGCCGGACAGCGGCACGTTGAGGTCGGCACGGACGAATACGCGCTTGCCGCGCACGCCGTCGCCGTCGGCCAGTAGTTCGTCGATCGTCTTCATCAGTACTGGACTCCTAGAAGCAGCAGGCAGCCGACAGGCCGCAGGGCCCGGGCACCGCGACGACGCGCGGGCCGGGCCCTGGACTCATGCCGCTGAGATCAGAGCTGGTTGCCGACGAAGACGGTCAGGTCGACGAGGCGGTTGGAGTAGCCCCACTCGTTGTCGTACCAGCCGATGACCTTCACGCTCTTGCCCTGGGTCATCGTCAGGGACGAGTCGAAGGTGCAGGAGGCCGGCCAGTTCACGATGTCCGAGGAGACGATCGGGTCCTCGGTGTACGAGACGTAGCCCTTGAGCTCGCCCTCGGCGGCCTTCTGGAAGGCGGCGTTGACCTCTTCCTTGGTGACCTCGCGCTCCAGCTCGACCACGAGGTCGGTGACGGAGCCCGTGGGCACCGGCACGCGCATGGCGATGCCGTCGAGCTTGCCCTGCAGCTCGGGGATGACCAGCGCGGTGGCCTTGGCGGCACCGGTGGTGGTCGGGATGATGTTCTCGGCGGCGGCACGGGCCCTGCGCAGGTCCTTGTGCGGGAAGTCCTGGATGCGCTGGTCGTTCGTGTACGCGTGCACCGTCGTCATCAGGCCCTTGACGATGCCGAAGTTCTCCAGGAGCACCTTCGCCATCGGCGCCACGCAGTTGGTGGTGCAGGAGGCGTTGGAGATGACGTGGTGCTTGGCCGCGTCGTACTTGTCCTGGTTGACGCCCATCACGATGGTGATGTCCTCGTCCTTGGCCGGAGCCGAGATGAGGACCTTCTTGGCGCCGCCGGCGATGTGCTTCTCGGCGTCGGCCTTCTTCGTGAAGATGCCCGTCGACTCGACGACGATGTCGACGCCGAGGTCGCCCCACGGGATGTCGGCGGGGTTGCGCTCGGCCAGCACCTTGATGGTGTGCCCGTCGACGGTGATCGTGTCGGCGGTGTGGCTCACCTCGGCCTTGAGACGGCCGAGGATGGTGTCGTACTTCAGCAGGTGGGCCGTGGTCGCGGTGTCGCCCAGGTCGTTGACAGCCACGATCTCGATGTCCGCACCCTGCTCGAGCAGCGCGCGGAAGTAGTTGCGGCCGATACGGCCAAAGCCGTTGATGCCTACGCGGATCGTCACGAACCGATCTCCTCGTTGGTACGCCGTGCGCCGTGACGCCCGGCGAGCTGTATTTGGGATGTCCCCGACCACGTACGACCCTACCGCCCCGTGCTCCTGGCCGTGACATCAGAGGGGGTCGGGGGCGGGCCGGGCCCCCGACCGGCCCCCGCGCGCCGCTCAGACCGCCAGGCCGTCCGCCATCTCGTCGCTCAGCGTGGACTCCGTGCCGGGGATCCCGAGGTCCTGCGCCCGCTTGTCCGCCATCGCGAGCAGCCGCCTGATGCGGCCCGCGACCGCGTCCTTCGTCAGCGGCGGGTCGGCCAGCGCGCCCAGCTCCTCCAGCGACGCCTGCTTGTGCTCCATGCGCAGGCGGCCCGCTGCCGCCAGGTGCTCGGGCACGTCCTCGGCGAGGATCTCCAGCGCGCGCTGGACCCGGGCGCCGGCGGCGACGGCCGCACGCGCCGAGCGGCGCAGGTTGGCGTCGTCGAAGTTGGCGAGGCGGTTCGCCGTGGCGCGTACCTCGCGGCGCATCCGCCGCTCCTCCCAGGCCAGCACGGACTCGTGCGCGCCCAGGCGCGTCAGCAGCGCGCCAATCGCGTCACCGTCGCGCACGACCACCCGGTCGACGCCGCGCACCTCGCGCGCCTTCGACGGGATCTGGAGCCTGCGCGCCGCGCCGACCAGGGCGAGCGCGGCCTCGGGCCCCGGGCAGGTGACCTCCAGCGAGGAGGAGCGGCCCGGCTCGGTCAGCGAGCCGTGCGCGAGGAACGCTCCGCGCCATGCCGCCTCCGCGTCGCACGTCGCCCCCGAGACGACCTGCGGCGGAAGGCCGCGGATGGGGCGGCCCCTGCCGTCGACGAGGCCGGTCTGGCGGGCCAGCTGATCGCCGCCCGTGATCACCCGTACGACGTAGCGGCTGCCGCGGCGCAGGCCGCCCGGCGCCATCACGATCAGCTCGGAGTTGTGGCCGAAGATCTCCAGGATGTCCTTGCGCAGGCGCCGTGCCGCGATGCTGGTGTCGAGCTCCGCCTCGATCACGATGCGGCCGCTGACCAGGTGCAGCCCGCCCGCGAACCGCAGGATCGCCGAGACCTCGGCCTTCCTGCAGCACGTGCGGGTGACGGGCAGCCGGGCGATCTCGTCCTTCACCGCTGGCGTCATCGCCATGGGCCGATCCTTCCGTGCATGCGAAAAATACGGTCGTACGCGGCGGCCAGCAGCTCCGGGTCGTGCGTCGCGGAACTGTCGCGCGCGGCGACCGGGGCCAGCTCGACGGCGGCGCCGAAGCGTTTCGCGGCATCGGCGAGTGAGTCGCTGTCGGGCACGGCGGCACGGTCGGCCAGCACCACGTCGAGGGCGAGTTTAGGGGCGTGTCGCGCCAAAACCTCCAAATGACGCTGCGGGGAGAACCCCTCTGTTTCGCCCGGCTGGGGGGCGAGGTTCAGCGAGAGGACCCGTCTCGCCCTGGTCTCCACCAGGGCAGTCAGCAGCTCGGGCACGAGGAGGTGGGGTATGACCGAGGAGAACCAGGATCCGGGGCCCAGAACCACCCAGTCGGCGTCCAGGACGGCCTGCACGGCCTCGGGAACGGCCGGCGGATCGGCCGGTACGAGGTGCACGGACTGCACCTCGCCGCGCGTCAGCGCGACGGTCGCCTGGCCTCTTACGGTCTCGACGTCGTCCGGGCGCGTCGGCTCGTGCCCCTTGACGAGGGCCTGCAGTTCGAGCGGCACCGCCGACATGGGCAGGACGCGGCCGTGCGCGCCGAGCAGCTTGCCGACGAGGTCGAGCGCGGCGACGTGGTCGCCGAGCTGCTCCCACAGGGCGACGATCAGCAGGTTGCCGACCGCGTGGTCGTGCAGGTCGCCCTGGGACTGGAAGCGGTGCTGGATGACTCGGGACCAGGTCTGGCCCCAGTCGTCGTCGCCGCACAGCGCGGCGAGCGCCTTGCGCAGGTCGCCGGGTGGCAGCACGCCGAGCTCCTCGCGGAGCCTGCCGCTCGAACCGCCGTCGTCGGCGACGGTGACGACGGCGGTGAGGTCGCCCGTGATCCGGCGCAGCGAGGCGAGCGAGGCGGACAGGCCGTGGCCGCCGCCGAGGGCGACGACCTTGGGCTGGGTGCCGCGGCCGCGCGCGGCGGGGGCGGGGCCGCCGGTGCGCAGGCGGCGCATCCTGAACGTGCGGCCGGTCACTCGCGCCCCAGGTCTCGGTGGACGGTGACCGTCTCGATGCCGGCGTCGGCGAGGCGCGCGGCGAGGCGTTCCGACATGGCGACGGAGCGGTGCTTGCCGCCCGTGCAGCCGATGGCGATGGTCACGTAGCGCTTGCCCTCCCGGCGGTAGCCCGAGGCGACCAGTTCCAGCAGCTCGGTGTAGCGGTCGAGGAACTCCTTGGCGCCCGGCTGGTGGAAGACGTAGTTGGCGACCTCGTCGTTGAGGCCGGTGTACGGCCGCAGCTCGGGCACCCAGTGCGGGTTGGGCAGGAAGCGGCAGTCCGCCACGAGGTCGGCGTCGACCGGGAGGCCGTACTTGTAGCCGAAGGACATGACGGTGGCCCGCAGCTCGGGCTCCTCCTCGCCGGCGAACCCGGCGCCGAGCTTGGCGCGCAGCTCGTGCACGTTCAGGCTGGACGTGTCGATCACGAGGTCGGCGTCGCCGCGCAGCTCGCGCAGCAGGTCGCGCTCGGCGACGATGCCGTCGAGCGTGCGGCCGTCGCCCTGCAGCGGGTGCGGCCTGCGCACGGACTCGAACCGGCGCACCAGCGCCTCGTCCGACGACTCGAGGAAGACGATCCTGCGCGTGACGCCCTTGGCGTCGAGGTCGGCGAGGGACTCGCGGAGGTTGTCGAAGAAGCGGCGGCCGCGCACGTCGACCACCACGGCGATGCGCGCCACGTTGCCCTGGGAGCGCGCGCCGAGCTCGACCATCGTGGGGATCAGCGCGGGCGGCAGGTTGTCCACGACGAACCAGCCGAGGTCCTCAAGGCACTTGGCGGCCGTGCTGCGTCCCGCGCCCGACATGCCCGAGATGATCACGAGCTCGGGCGTGCCGGGCTCGGCGCCGCCGCCAGGGTCGTGCCCGTCCGGCTCGCGCGGGGCCCCCGCGCCGTTCCCGCCGCCTGCCTGCCCGCTGCCCGTGCTCACGTCTGGCCCGCTCACGTCTGGCCCGCTCACGTCTGGCCCGCCGCCTTCGTGCTCGCTGCGCCGGTCGTCCCGGTCGTTCTCAGTCATTCCCGCCGTTCCCGCCGTCCCGGTCGTCTTCGATGATCTCTCCTGTGGCCGTGTTCACGGCGGGTGCGGCCGGAGCCGTCCTGGCGAGGGCCACCGCGACGGACTCGGCCGTCTTCCGTCCAAAGCCCGGCACCTCGCAGATCTGCTCGATCGTGGCCTGCCGCAGCCTCTTCACGGAGCCGAAGTGCTTGATGAGTATCCGCTTGCGCGCGTCGCCGAGTCCCGGCACGTCGTCCAGCGGTCCCGACTTCATCCGCTTGGCGCGCTTGGCGCGCTGGTAGGTGATGGCGAAGCGGTGCGCCTCGTCGCGTACCCGCTGGAGCAGGTAGAGGCCCTCGCTGGAGCGCGGCAGGACGACGGGGTCGTCGTCGCCGGGCAGCCAGACCTCTTCGAGACGCTTGGCGAGGCCGCAGACGGCGGCGTCGTCGACGCCCAGCTCGTCGAGGGCCCGCTTGGCGGCGGCCACCTGCGGTTGGCCGCCGTCGACGACGAGGAGCTGCGGCGGGTACGCGAACCGCTTGGGGCGCCCGTCGTCGTCGGTGAACGCCCGCACGTCCGCGTCCGCGCCGTCCGCGGGGGCGTCCGCCACGCGCCGGCCGGCCGGCACCTCCCCGCCGGGAGCCGCCGGGCCGCCTTCCGCCGGCGGCCCGGGCAGCGCGGCAGGAGCCGCATCCGGCGCTTCGGGCAGCGCTGCCGCGTCCTGGGGCACGGCCGTGTCCGCGTGTGCGGCCGTGCCGGCAGCGGCGTCCCTGCACGCGACGGCCTCCCGGCCGCGCGCGTCGCCCCCGCCCTGGGCGATCGGTGACGCGTCGTTCCCGCCGGATACCGCCGGATCCGATGGCACCCCGGCCGCCGAGCCGTCGTCGGCCGGACCGGCGCCCCGCTCGGCGGCGTACGAGTCCGGCGCAGGCTCGGCGGGCGCCTGCCTGCCCGGGGAGCCTTCGGCCAGGGCCCCGGCACCGGCCGCCTCCGGCGGCCCTGGCAGCGCGGCAGGGGCCGCGTCGGGTGCATCGGGCAGCGCCGCGTGCGCCCCTGCGGCCGTGCCGGGACCCCGCCGGGCGGCGTACGACTCCGGCGCGGGTTCGGCGGGCGCCCCGGCACCGGCCGTGTCCGTGTGCGTGGCCGTGCCGGCACCGACGTCCCGGCCCGCGACGGCCGTGTCCGGTGGTCCGGGGAGCCCGGCCGGGGCGGGAGCGGAGGCGTCCGGGGCGGCCGCGGGCTCCGCCGCGGGCCACTCGCCCGTCTTCTCCTTCTCCACCAGGTAGCGGCGGAAGCGCCGCGTGATCACCTCGTGCATGGACCGGACGTCGTCCTGGCCCTCGAAGCCCTTGATCTGGAACCTGCGGTACTCGCTCTTGCGCGCGAGACCGTCCTCGAAGACGACCATCGACGCCACGACGTCGTCGCCCTGGAAGTGCGAGATGTCGAAGCACTCGATGCGCAGCGGCGCACTGTCGAGGCCGAGCGCCTGCGCGATCTCCTCCAGGGCCCGCGAGCGCGTGGTGAGGTCGCTCGCCCGCTTGGTCTTGTGCAGGGCGAGGGCCTGCTGGGCGTTGCGCCCGACCGTCGCCATCAGGTCCTTCTTGTCGCCTCGCTGCGGAACCCGCAGCGAGACGTGCGAGCCGCGGCGTTCGCTGAGCCACTGCGTGACCGCTGCCGTCTCCTCCTCGTCACCCGGCAGCGCGGGCACCAGGACCTCCTTGGGCACCGCGTCGCCGCGCTCCTCGCCGTAGAGCTGCTGGAGCGCGTGCCCGACGAGCTCGCCCGTGCCGACCGCCTCGACCTTGTCGGTGACCCAGCCGCGCTGCCCGCGCACGCGTCCGCCGCGCACGTGGAAGATCTGGACGGCCGCCTCCAGCTCGTCCTCGGCGACGGCGATCAGGTCGGCGTCCGTGGCGTCGGTGAGCACGACCGCGTTCTTCTCCATGGCGCGGCGCAGCGCGCCTATGTCGTCGCGCAGACGCGCGGCGCGCTCGTACTCCATGTCCTCGGCGGCCTGGGCCATCTGCCGTTCGAGGCGGCGCAGGTAGGTGCCGGTGCGGCCCGCCACGAAGTCGCAGAACTCCTCGGCCAGTTCGTGGTGGTCCTCGGGCGAGATGCGGCCGACGCAGGGGGCCGAGCACTTGCCGATGTAGCCGAGGAGGCAGGGGCGGCCGGTGCGGGCCGCGTTCTTGAACACCCCGGCGGAGCAGGTGCGCACGGGGAAGACGCGCAGCATCAGGTCGACGGTCTCGCGGATCGCCCAGGCGTGGCCGTAGGGGCCGAAGTAGCGCACGCCCTTGCGCTTGGCGCCGCGCATCACCTGGACGCGCGGGAACTGCTCGTTCAGGGTGACCGCGAGGTACGGGTAGCTCTTGTCGTCGCGGTACTTGACGTTGAAGCGCGGATCGAACTCCTTGATCCACGAGTACTCGAGCTGGAGCGCCTCGACCTCGGTGGAGACGACCGTCCACTCCACGGACGAGGCCGTGGTCACCATCGTCCGGGTACGCGGGTGCAGGCCCGACAGGTCCTGGAAGTAGTTGGCGAGCCGCTGGCGCAGGCTCTTCGCCTTGCCGACGTAGATCACCCGGCGGTGGTCGTCGCGGAACTTGTAGACGCCCGGCGAGTCGGGGATCTCCCCCGGCTTGGGGCGGTAGCTGGACGGGTCGGCCATGGGCCCAACCCTACTTGCGGCGACCGGCGCTCCGGCGCGCGTTCAGGCCGGGGACGCGGCGCCGGTCGCGGCGGAGGACGCGGACGCCGAGCCCGTCGCGGCGGAGGACGGGCCTCCGGGCCCCGCGACGAGCTTGCCGCCCTCGGCACGCACCGGCACGGGCGGCAGCGGCTGCTGGGCCGGGCCCTGGACGACCTTGCCCGTGGTGACGTCGAAGCGGCTGCCGTGGCAGGGGCACTCGCCCGTCGTCTTGACGATCTCCGTGAGCACGCAGCCCTGGTGGGTGCAGACGGCGCTGAACCCCTTGTACTCGCCCTTGGCGGGGCAGTACACGACGACCTTCGCGTTCCGGTAGAGCTTGGCTCCGCCGACGGGGACCGCCGATTCGGCCCCGAGGTCGACGGGAGCGGTGGGCGTGGGGCTCGCCGCGGCCTTGCGGCCGGGCCCGCAGGCGGCGGCGCCGAGCGCGGCGGCTCCAGCGAGCGCGGCGCCCTTCAGCGCGGTGCGGCGGCTGGCGAGGCGGGCGGGCAGGCCGGACATGGGGGCTCCACGGGCGGGGGGTGTGGTACGCGGTAGCACGCGGCGGGCGCCTCCAGACGATACCGGGACGTACCAGACGCCCGGCCACCGGCCCCCGGCGCCGCACGCGTCACCAGCCGCGTTCGCGCCACTCCCCCAGGTGCGGCCGCTCGTCGCCGAGGGTGGTGTCGTCGCCGTGGCCGGGGTAGACCCACGTCTCGTCGGGGAGCCGGTCGAAGATCTTGGTCTCGACGTCGTGCAGCAGGCTCGCGAAGGCCTCGGAGTCGTGGAACGTGTTGCCCACGCCGCCGGGGAACAGGCAGTCCCCGGTGAACACGTGCGGGTGACCGTGGCGGTCGTCGTAGACGAGGACGACGGAGCCGGGCGTGTGGCCCACGAGGTGGCGCACGGTGAGCGCGATCTCGCCGAAGCCGATGGTGTCGCCGTCCCCCACGGGGGTGTCGGTGGGGACGGGGATGCCCTCGGCGTCGTAGCGTCCCGCGTAGGTGCGCGCGCCGGTGGCGTCGACGATCTCGGAGAGCGCGCCCCAGTGGTCGCCGTGGCGGTGGGTGGTGACCACGCCGGCGATGCCGTCCTCGCCGATGAGCGCGAGCAGCTTGTCCGGCTCGGCGGCCGCGTCGACGAGCAGCTGGGCGCCCGTGGCCCGGCACCTCAGGAGGTAGGCGTTGTTGTTCATCGGCCCGACGGCGATCTTCGAGATCACCAGGTCGGTCAACTCGTGCACGTCGGCGGGCCCGCCGACGTGCACCGCTCCGCTGTAGGTCATGGCCGCAACTCTAGATCGCATCCGGGGCCGCCACCCGTTCGGGTGAAGAGGACGCAGGTCCCCCCAAAATCGAATGCGCGTGCTATAGGCTCGGCGAGGGCACCGGAAGAGGCATCCTGGGATGCGCGCCGGTGCACTCATGCACAGGCGCGTACAGCGTGTACAACCAGCACACCCCAGCAGTCCATCGCTCTGGCGACCCCCGGCGTTCCCGGCGAGGGGGCACCGCCCCTGCTTCTTCCAACGAAAGGTGCGGACCGGCAGTGGCCGACCGTCTCATCGTCCGCGGCGCACGCGAGCACAACCTGCGCAACGTCTCGCTGGACCTGCCCCGCGATTCGCTCATCGTCTTCACCGGGCTGTCCGGCTCCGGCAAGTCCTCGCTGGCCTTCGACACGATCTTCGCCGAGGGCCAGCGCCGCTACGTCGAGTCGCTGTCCTCGTACGCCCGGCAGTTCCTCGGGCAGATGGACAAGCCGGACGTCGACTTCATCGAGGGCCTCTCCCCCGCCGTCTCGATCGACCAGAAGTCCACGTCGCGCAACCCTCGCTCGACGGTCGGCACGATCACCGAGGTCTACGACTACCTGCGGCTGCTGTTCGCCCGCATCGGCAAGCCGCACTGCCCGGAGTGCGGCCGCCCGATCACGCGCCAGTCGCCGCAGGCGATCGTGGACAAGGTGCTCGAACTGCCCGAGGGCAGCAGGTTCCAGGTCCTCTCGCCGCTCGTGCGCGAGCGCAAGGGCGAGTTCGTCGACCTCTTCTCGGACCTCCAGACCAAGGGCTACAGCCGCGCGCGCGTCGACGGGGCCACGATCCAGCTGGCGGAGCCGCCGAAGCTGAAGAAGCAGGAGAAGCACACGATCGAGGTGGTCGTCGACCGCCTGACCGTCAAGGACTCGGCGAAGCGCCGGCTGACGGACTCCGTGGAGACGGCACTCGGGCTGTCCGGCGGGATGGTCGTCCTCGACTTCGTCGACCTCCCCGCGGACGACCCCGAGCGCGAGCGCATGTACTCGGAGCACCTCTACTGCCCGTACGACGACCTGTCGTTCGAAGAGCTCGAGCCGCGCTCCTTCTCGTTCAACTCGCCCTTCGGCGCCTGCCCGGACTGCACCGGCATCGGCACGCGCATGGAGGTGGACGCGGAGCTGATCGTCCCCGACGAGGAGAAGTCGCTGGACGAGGGCGCGATCCACCCCTGGTCGCACGGGCACACGCGCGAGTACTTCGGCCGCATGATCAACGGTCTCGCGGACGCGCTCGGCTTCCGTACGGACATCCCCTGGGCCGGGCTGCCACAGCGTGCCAAGAAGGCGCTGCTGTACGGGCACAAGACGCAGGTCGAGGTCCGCTACCGCAACCGGTACGGACGCGAGCGCGCCTATGTGACGCCGTCCTTCGAGGGCGCCGTGTCGTACGTCAAGCGGCGACACCAGGAGGCCGAGAGCGACACGAGCAGGGAGCGCTTCGAGGGCTACATGCGCGAGGTGCCCTGCCCGACGTGCGAGGGCACGCGCCTCAAGCCGATCGTGCTGGCGGTGACGGTGATGGGCAGGTCCATCGCCGAGGTCTCGGCCATGTCGATCAGCGACTGCGCGCAGTTCCTCGGCGAGCTCACGCTGGGCGCGCGCGACAAGAAGATCGCGGAGCGGGTGCTCAAGGAGGTCAACGAGCGGCTGCGGTTCCTTGTCGACGTGGGCCTCGACTACCTGTCGCTGAACCGCGCGGCCGGCACGCTCTCCGGCGGCGAGGCGCAGCGCATCCGGCTCGCCACGCAGATCGGCTCCGGGCTCGTCGGCGTGCTCTACGTCCTGGACGAGCCGTCCATCGGGCTGCACCAGCGGGACAACCACCGGCTGATCGAGACGCTGGTCCGGCTGCGGAACATGGGCAACACGCTGATCGTCGTGGAGCACGACGAGGACACCATCAAGGTCGCCGACTGGATCGTGGACATCGGCCCCGGCGCGGGCGAGCACGGCGGCAAGGTCGTCCACTCGGGCCCGTTGAAGGAGCTGCTCACCAACGACGAGTCGCTGACCGGTCAGTACCTGGTGGGCAAGCGGTCCATCGCGACGCCCGCGCTCCGCAGGCCCACCGACCCGTCGCGCAGGCTCACGGTGCACGGGGCGCGCGAGAACAACCTGCGGGACATCGACGTGTCGTTCCCGCTCGGGGTGCTCACGGCCGTCACGGGCGTGTCGGGTTCCGGCAAGTCGACGCTGGTCAACGACATCCTGTACACGCATCTGGCGCGCGAGCTGAACGGCGCGAAGTCGGTGCCCGGGCGCCACACGCGCGTCGACGGCGACGACCTGGTGGACAAGGTCGTGCATGTCGACCAGTCCCCCATCGGCAGGACGCCGCGGTCCAACCCGGCCACGTACACGGGCGTGTTCGACCACGTGCGGAAGCTGTTCGCCGAGACGACCGAGGCGAAGGTACGCGGCTACCTGCAAGGCCGGTTCTCGTTCAACGTGAAGGGCGGCCGCTGCGAGAACTGCGCGGGCGACGGCACGATCAGGATCGAGATGAACTTCCTGCCGGACGTCTACGTGCCGTGCGAGGTCTGCCACGGCGCCCGGTACAACCGGGAGACGCTGGAGGTCCACTACAAGGGCAAGAACATCGCCGAGGTCCTGGACATGCCGATCGAGGAGGCGCTGGACTTCTTCGAGGCCGTGCCGACGATCTCGCGCCACCTCAGGACGCTCAACGAGGTGGGCCTGGGCTACGTCAGGCTGGGCCAGTCGGCGCCGACCCTGTCCGGCGGCGAGGCGCAGCGCGTGAAGCTCTCCAGCGAGCTGCAGAAGCGCTCGACGGGCCGCACGGTCTACGTGCTGGACGAGCCGACCACGGGTCTGCACTTCGAGGACATCAGCAAGCTGATCAACGTGCTGTCCGGTCTGGTCGACAAGGGCAACACGGTGATCGTGATCGAGCACAACCTGGACGTCATCAAGACGGCGGACTGGGTGATCGACATGGGTCCCGAGGGCGGCAACGGCGGCGGTCTCGTGGTCGCGGAGGGCACGCCCGAGGCGGTCGCGGGCGTGGCGACGAGCCACACGGGCAAGTTCCTGCGGGACATCCTGGACGCCGACAGCGTCAGCGACGCGGCGGTGTCGCCGCGGAAGCCGCGGAAGACCGCGGCGCGCAGGTCCGGGGCCGCGGCGAAGGCGGTCGAGGCGGACGCAGAGCAGAAGAAGACCGCCGCGAAGAAGACGGCCGCCAAGAAGGCCGCGACCCGGAAGTCCGCGGCGGCGCCCCGCAAGCAGCGCGCGAAGTAGCCGCGGCGGCGTCGGCGGCCGGCTCCGGGCAGGCCCCGCCGCCGGCTCGTCGCGTGCGTCGCCCACGGGCGTCCGTCCGGGCGCGCGAGCGGCCCACGGCCACCGCTCCGCCGGCGCCAGGTCACCTCCCCGCGCGGACGGCCGCCGCTCCCGGCCGGTAGTCCGGGCGGCGTCGCCAACCGGTCAGCGCCCCCTGCGCATGCGCTGGCGCGTGCGTCGCCCACGGGCGTCCGTCCGGGCGCGCGAGCGGCCCGCGGCCACCGCTCCGCCGGCGCCAGGTCACCTCCCCGCGCGGACGGCCGCCGCTCCCGGCCGGTGGTCCGGGCGGCGTCGCCAACCGGTCAGCGCCCCCTGCGCATGCGTTGGCCCACCTCGCCGCCGTCGGTCTCCCACCAGGGCCGCACGCGCTCGGGGACCGCCGCCGCGGGCGCCGCGGCCGGTGCACCGTCCGCCGGGCCCGCGGGCGCGGAGGCCGCGGGCGCGGGCGCGGGGACCGGGGTCAGCTCCGCGTCGAGGCGGGCGTCCAGCTCGGCCGTGCGGACGCGCTCCGACTGCCACCACTGGAAGAACACGGCGATCAGGAACGGCAGGGCGACGATCTCCGCGAGCGTCAGCATCAGGCCGCCGCCGAGCGTCTGGTCGAACTGGAGCGTGGGCCCCCAGGTGCGCGGGTGCGCCCGGTACCAGTCGCCGGCGACGAGCGTGCTGCTGGTCATCACGACCAGGCCGGGCAGCGAGTCGAACAGCCCGTCGAGGAAGACGAGGACGGCCCTGACCGGGTAGCTGCACCAGCGCGGCAGCATCTCCTGCTTGGAGAGCATCGGCAGGACGAACAGGCAGCCGGTGAACAGCAGTTGCGCGTGCATCAGCTGGCGGACGAGGTCGTTGTGGAGCGCCGTGGGGAAGTACGGCGTGAAGTAGATGGTCAGCTCGGAGACGAGCACGAACAGGGAGCTGACGAGCGGGAAGGTCAGCAGCCGGACGGGCCGCGAGGCCACCGCCCGCCGCAGCCGCCCTTCGGGCGAGGCGAGCCCCAGCGGGTCGCCGAGCGCGAGGCCGAGCGGGGCGAGCAGGTCGAGCAGGATGTTCTGCACGGCGGCCGGCCAGAACAGCACCCGGTCGTAGACCGCGAGCGACGACATCGTGGCGACGACGATCATGCCGAGGCCGACCACCGCGAACAGCGCAGTCCGCAGGACGGACCAGCGCCCGCCCGACCGGAGGCGCCGCGCCACGCCGGCCGCGTACAGGGCGCCGAGCAGGACCACGGCGACCAGCGCCACCGGGTCGAGCGTCCAGGACGTGAAGCCCCTGCCCACCGTGAGTTCCGGCAGCACGCCGCACCTTCTTTCCGTATTCGGCGACCACGCTAGACCGGCGCCTTGCTCGCTCGTGCGTCGGGTGCCCGCACGCATATCCTCCCGCCATGCCGACACCCCGTACCGGCCTCCCCAGCGGCGGCCCGCACCCGGTCCGCCCGCCGAAGCCCCGGCCGGGCGACCGGATCGCCGTGATCTCCCCCTCCTCCGGGCTGCCGGGAGCCCTGCCGCTCCCGTACGAACTGGGGCTGCGGCGCCTCGCGGACGACTTCGGCCTGCGGCCCGTGGAGTATCCGGCGACCCGGACGATGGGCGCGACGCCGCGGCAGCGCGCCGCCGACATCCATGCCGCGTTCGCCGACCCTTCCGTGACGGCGGTCATCGCGAGCATCGGCGGCGACGACCAGATCACCGTGCTGCCCCACCTGGACCGTGGGCTGATCGCCGCCCACCCGAAGCCGTTCTTCGGGTACAGCGACAACACGTGCCTGCTGGCGTACCTGTGGCAGACCGGGATCGCGGCGTACCACGGCGGCAGCGTGATGGTGCAGCTCGGCCGCCCGGGGCGGATGCACCCGCTGACCGAGGAGTCGCTGCGGGCGGCGCTGTTCACACAGGGCCCCCACGAGCTGCGGCCCGCCGACCGGTTCGGGGACATCGACAGGGACTGGGCCGACCCGGCGACCTTCGACGAGGAGCCGGCGACCCGGCCCGGGCGCGGCTGGTCCTGGGCCGGGCCCGAGCGGGTCGTGGAGGGGATCAGCTGGGGCGGCAACGTCGAGATCCTGTCCTGGCTGCTGATGGCGGACCGGGAGATCGGCGCGGACCCCTCCGTCTACGACGGCTGCGTGCTGGTGCTCGAGACGTCGGAGGACCTGCCGTCCGCGTCGGAGGTGTACGGGATCCTGCGCGCCATGGGCGAGCGCGGGCTGCTCGTCCGGTTCCCCGCGCTGCTGATGGGCCGGCCGAAGACCTGGTCGTTCGGCCGGCCCAACACGCCGGACGAGGCCGGCCGCTACGCCTGCGAGCAGCGGGCGGCTGTGGAGCGTGCGCTGGCGCAGTACGCGCCGGAGACGATGGCCGTCTTCGACGTGGACCTCGGGCACACGGACCCGCAGCTGGTGGTCCCGTACGGCGGGACGGTCCGGGTGGACGGTCCCGCGCGGCGGATCACCGTGACGTACTGACGGACGGCTCAGGCGTCCACGCGGTCCTCGTCGCCCCGCCGCTCGGCGGCCTCGGCGTCCCGGCCGCTCCTGCGGGCGGCGACGAGGCTGGTGACCGTCGTGACGAGCAGGACGCCGCCGATCACGGAGAGGGAGAGCGTGGTGCTGATCTCGGGCACGTGCACCCCGGTCTCGTGCAGCGCGTGCAGGACGAGCTTCACGCCGATGAAGCCGAGGATCACCGACAGGCCGTAGCTGAGGTGGACCAGCTTCTTCATCAGCCCGCCGATGAGGAAGTACAGCTGCCGCAGGCCCATCAGCGCGAACGCGTTGGCCGTGAAGACGATGTACGGGTCCTGCGTCAGGCCGAAGATCGCCGGGATGGAGTCGAGGGCGAACATCACGTCCGTGGTGCCGATGGCCAGCATGACCACCATGAGGGGCGTGAGGACGCGCTTGCCGTTCACGCGGAGGAAGAGCTTCGTGTCGTGGTACTTGTCCGCGACGCCGAAGCGGCGCTCCACGGTCTTGAGCAGCCGGTTCTCCTCCCATTCCTCGTCCTGTCCGCCGTGGGAGCGCGCCTCCTGGATCAGCTTCCACGCGGTGTAGATCAGGAAGGCGCCGAACAGGAAGAACACCCATGAGAAGGACGCGAGGACGGCGGCGCCGGCGGCGATGAACGCGGCGCGCAGGACCAGCGCGATCAGCACGCCGAACAGCAGCACCCGCTGCTGGAGGCGGAGCGGCACCGCGAACTTCGCCATGATGACGATGAAGACGAAGAGGTTGTCGACGCTGAGCGACTTCTCCGTGACGTAGCCGGCGAAGAACTCGCCGCCCGCCTTTCCGCCCGCGAACAGCAGCAGGCCGACGCCGAAGAGGCCGGCGAGGACGACCCAGACGGCCGTCCAGACGCCTGCTTCCCTGACCGACACCTCATGGGGCTTGCGCCCGATGAGGAAGTCGATCGCGATCAGGACCACCAGACCGAGGACGGTCAGCAGCCACGTGGTCAACGAGATGTCCATCGTGCCTCCGGCGTCTTGCGACTACGAGCGGCGCCGATCGGATCGGCCCGCCTGCCGGAGGTCTCTTCCACCTGGGGGGTCTTCGCCAATCCCCGGGCCGACGCCCCGGGACCGATGGCGGTCCGTATTGACGGGTACGTCGCGATACGGGAGTACTCCCCTCCGCTACAAGAAACGGTACAGGAACGCCCATGAAAAGGTAAAGCGATAGCCAAAGAGCAATTAAATTCCCAGGTCAGGGAGGTAGCTGAAGGAGGGATTATTCCTGGCGCACCGTCGCGCCGGCCGAGCGCGCGCAGGGGCGCGCCCGGCCGGCGGGCGGTCAGAGCTGCGGCAGGATCGCCGGCATGAGGTCCTGGAACGTGCGGCCGTTGGCCGCGTTGCCCAGTGCCGTCATCTGCCAGCCGCTTCCGGAGCGGTGCACCTTCGCCATGATCTGCGCGGTGTACTGGCCGCCCCCGTCGAGCGTGTAGCGGGCGAGTTCCTCGCCGGTCGTCTCGTCGACGAGGCGGCAGAAGGCGTTGCGCACCTCCTGGAACGTCTGCCCCGTGAACGAGTTCACCGTGAAGACGATCTGGTCGATGTGGCCGGGCACGCTCCCCAGGTCCACGAGGATCGACTCGTCGTCCTCGCCCTGCCCCGCGCCGCCCACGAGGTTGTCCCCGGTGTGCCGCACGGAGCCGTCGTCGCTGACGAGGTGGCGGAAGAACACCACGTCGACAGGCTTCTTCTCGGCGAAGAGGACCGCCGATGCGTCCAGGTCGATCTCACGGGTCCGCATGCCGAACAGCCCGCGGCGCTTGGCCGACTGCCAGCCGAGCCCCATGCGCACGGCGGTGAGCGTTCCACCGCCCCTCTTCTCCAGGCTGATCGCCTGGCCCTTGCTCAGGCTGACGCCGCCGGACGAACCGCCCTTGGTCGTGTCCACCACGTCCTGGTCCCCTTTCCGCATGGTCCCCCCGCCCAACCTTCCGTGTGCGGTTGTGGAGCACCCTACGCACGACCCTGCCCGCGTCCGCCGCGCTCACGCCGGTTGTGTCGGACCTGCGACACACCGCGGCCGCGCGCGTCAGGCCAGCCCCGCCTCCCTCATCTGCCGCAGCTCCTTCTTCAGCTCCCCGACCTCGTCGCGCAGGCGCGCGGCCACCTCGAACTGGAGGTCCGCGGCGGCGGCACGCATCCGGTCGGTCATCTCCTCGATCATCCCCGCCAGCTCGGTGGCCGGGCGGTCCGTCGGGCCGTCGCCCGCGCCGCCCTTGGCCGCCGCGCCGCCGAGGGACGGCACCGGCGCCTTGGCGGGCTTGGCGTTCTTGTTGTTCTTGCCGCTCTTCGTCTGCCGGTAGCCCGTGCCGAGCAGGGACTCCGTGTCGATCTCCTCGCGCGCGATCGTGGCCACGATGTCGTTGATCTTCTTGCGCAGCGGCTGCGGGTCGAGTCCGCGCTCGGTGTTGTAGGCGATCTGCTTCTCGCGGCGCCTGTTGGTCTCGTCGATGGCGCGCTCCATCGCGGGCGTCACCTTGTCCGCGTACATGTGCACCTGGCCCGACACGTTGCGCGCGGCGCGGCCGATCGTCTGGATCAGCGACGTGCCCGAGCGGAGGAAGCCCTCCTTGTCCGCGTCGAGGATCGCGACGAGCGACACCTCGGGCAGGTCGAGGCCCTCCCGCAGGAGGTTGATGCCCACGAGGACGTCGAACTCGCCGGAGCGCAGCTCCCGCAGCAGTTCGACGCGGCGCAGCGTGTCCACGTCGCTGTGCAGGTAGCGCACCTGGATGCCGAGCTCGAGGAAGTAGTCGGTGAGGTCCTCGGCCATCTTCTTGGTGAGCGTGGTGACGAGGACGCGCTCGTCCTTCTCCGTGCGCTGCCTGATCTCGTGCACCAGGTCGTCGATCTGGCCCTGGGTGGGCTTGACGACGACCTCCGGGTCGACGAGGCCGGTGGGGCGGATGATCTGCTCCACGACGCCGTCGCCGCGGGACAGCTCGTAGGCGCCCGGCGTGGCCGACAGGTAGACGGTCTGGCCGACGCGCTTTTGGAACTCCTCCCACTTCAGCGGGCGGTTGTCCAGCGCGGACGGCAGCCGGAAGCCGTGGTCGACGAGCGTGCGCTTGCGGGACGCGTCGCCCTCGTACATGGCGCCGATCTGCGGGACCGTGTTGTGCGACTCGTCGATGACGAGCAGGAAGTCCTCGGGAAAGTAGTCGAGGAGGGTGTTGGGCGGGGAGCCGTAGTCGCGGCCGTCGAAGTGCATCGAGTAGTTCTCGATGCCGGAGCACGAGCCGATCTGCCGCATCATCTCGATGTCGTACGTGGTGCGCATGCGCAGCCGCTGCGACTCGAGGAGCTTGCCCTGCTTGTCCAGCTCGGCGAGGCGCTGCTCGAGCTCGTGCTCGATGTCGCGCACCGCGCGCTCCATGCGCTCGGGCCCCGCGACGTAGTGGCTGGCGGGGAAGACGTACAGCTCCTGGTCCTCGCTGATGACCTCGCCCGTCAGCGGGTGCAGCGTGGACAGCGCCTCGATCTCGTCGCCGAACATCTCGATGCGGACGGCCAGCTCCTCGTAGACCGGGAAGATCTCGATGGTGTCGCCCCTGACGCGGAACGTACCGCGCTGGAAGGCGACGTCGTTGCGCGTGTACTGGATGTCGACGAAGCGGCGCAGCAGTTCGTCCCTGTCGTACTCGCCGCCGACCTTCAGCGGCACCATGCGGTCCACGTACTCCTGCGGCGTGCCGAGGCCGTAAATGCAGGAGACGGAGGCGACGACCACCACATCGCGGCGGGTGAGCAGCGAGTTCGTCGCGGAGTGGCGCAGCCGCTCCACCTCCTCGTTGATCGAGGAGTCCTTCTCGATGTACGTGTCCGACTGCGGCACGTACGCCTCGGGCTGGTAGTAGTCGTAGTACGACACGAAGTACTCGACCGCGTTGTTCGGCAGCAGCTCGCGGAACTCGTTCGCCAGCTGTGCGGCCAGCGTCTTGTTCGGCGCCATGACGAGCGTCGGCCGCTGGAGCTTCTCGATCATCCAGGCCGTGGTCGCCGACTTGCCCGTGCCGGTGGCGCCGAGCAGGACGACGTCGTTCTCCCCGGCGCGCACACGCCGTTCCAGCTCGGCGATGGCCGCGGGCTGGTCACCGCTCGGCCGGTAGGGGCTGATGACCTCGAAGGGCGCCAGTGAGCGTTCGATGTGGGTTACGGGCCGCATGGGGTCAACCGTACGACTCCCCACTGACAACGAGGCCCGCACAGGTGCTGACCTGCGGTGGGCCGGGTCAGGGGAGGTTCACGCTCACCAGTCGTGGAGGTCGGTCGAGCCGCCGCGCACCGGCTGCGGCGCACGGCCTCGGGCGGCGCCCGCCGCCGTGTGGTGCCTGCGGGTCCTCGCGCGCTGCACGGGGAGCGGTTCACGCGAACGCGGCACGGGGCCGCGCACGGCCTCGGGCGCGGTCGCGCGGTGCGGTGCGGCGCCGGGCAGCAGGCGGGGACGGCCGAGCGCGACGGCCGCGGCGACCACGAGGAACGCGGCGGGCCCGGCGAGCATGGGCAGCAGGTCACCGGCGTCGGGCCGGCCGCCGCCCGCGGCAGCCGGGGACGTCAGGTCGATCGTGGCGCCGGCCATGGCGATGTAGTGCATCGCGGTCGTGGCAAGGCCCAGGCAGCCGGCGGCGGCGAGGGCTCCGGGAACGCCCCGGTACCTGGACGTCGTGTACAGCGCCGCGACGGACGCGGCGACGCCGACCGCCACGGCGCCGACCACCGTGGGGGTGCTGTACTCGACCATGCCGTCCAGCTGCATGCCGGCCATGCCGAGGTAGTGCGTGCTGGCGATACCGAGTCCCGTCAGGGTGCCGCCGGAGACGAGGTTCATCCTGCTCGCGCCCCGCTGCCCGACCACGAACAGGCCTGCGCCGATCATCAGCAGCCCCACCGCGAGGCTCGCGAACATCGTCACCGTGTCATAGCCGACGGAGGTCCCGTCCACGGCGAACCCGGTCATCGCGACGGTGTGCGAGGTCCACACGCCGCAGCCGAGCGTGAGCGTGCCGAGGACCAGTGCGGCGGGCCGCCGCCTGCCTCGTCCGCGCAGGGCCGGCGCGACGCAGCGCAGGCCCAGCGCCCCGCCCAGGCCCGCCGCGAGGAAGGCGGCGACGGGGGTGACGAGCCCGTAGCTGAATCCGTTGACTGTGCCCTGCATGGCGTGGCGCCCCTCAGCCCCTCGGTGTCGTGCGTACGCCTGTACTGACGTGCCGGTCCGGGGGCGAGATTAGGACGGCACGCCCGGTTAGCAAAGTCCGTCGCGGGTGGCGGCTTCCGGGGCGGTCTGCATGAATCGTGAAGAATCGGCGGAACGGGCGGTCGTCTGGGGGAACCTTCCGGTGCGGTCCGTGCCCCGGCGGCCCGCCTGCCGCGTCCGGGTCGCCCGCCGGGGCGCGGCATCGCCCCCTGCGGTGCTGGTCCGCGGCCTCTTCGCGGCATGGCGGCGGATACCGGGAGCGTGCGCCCGTGCCGCGTCCATCCTGTTGTCGCACCCACAGGACCGACCTAGTGTGAGATCAAGCACACAACCGTGATGTCCGATCCGCCGGAACGGGCGGATCCGAAGGGACGGCGAGCGGGCATGGCTGGAGGAAACAAGGCGGTCGCGTACATCGAGCCGGGTGTGGTGGAGGTCAGGACCACCGACTACCCGACGCTCGAACTCAAGGACGGGCCCGGCGTGGCCCCCGCGAACATCGGACGCGAGTGCCGCCACGGCGTCATCGTCAAGGTGCTCGCCACCAACATCTGCGGCAGTGACCAGCACATGGTGCGCGGCAGGACGACGGCGCCCGCGGGTCTTGTGCTCGGCCACGAGATCACGGGCGAGGTGGTGGAGAAGGGCCCCGATGTCGAGTTCATCGACGTGGGCGACGTCGTCTCCGTGCCGTTCAACATCGCCTGCGGGCGGTGCCGCAACTGCAAGGAGCGGCAGACGGGCATCTGCGAGAACGTCAACCCCGGGCGACCGGGCGCCGCCTACGGATATGTCGACATGGGCGGCTGGGTCGGCGGCCAGGCCGAGTACGTGATGGTGCCGTACGCCGACTTCAACCTGCTGCGGTTCCCTGACAGGGACGCGGCCCTGGAGAAGCTGCTCGACCTCACCATGCTGTCGGACATCTTCCCGACGGGGTTCCACGGCGCGGTGACCGCGGGCACGGAGGTCGGCTCGACGGTGTACGTCGCGGGCGCCGGCCCGGTGGGTCTCGCGGCGGCGGCCGCGGCCCAGCTCCTCGGGGCCGCCGTCGTGATCGTCGGCGACCTGAACGCGGAAAGGCTCGCCCAGGCACGCAGTTTCGGCTGCGAGACGGTCGATCTGACGAAGGGCGCGCTGGAGGACCAGATCGCGCAGATCCTCGGGGTGCCCGAGGTGGACGCGGCGGTCGACGCCGTCGGATTCGAGGCGCGCGGCCACGGCAAGGACGCGGGCGAGGCCCCCGCCACGGTGCTGAACTCGCTGATGACCACGGTGCGCGCGGGCGGCGCGCTCGGCATCCCCGGCCTGTACGTCACGGACGATCCGGGCGGCGTGGACGCGGACGCGAAGTCCGGCACGCTGAAGGTCCGCCTCGGCCTGGGCTGGGCCAAGAGCCACCGCTTCACGACGGGCCAGTGCCCGGTCATGAAGTACCACCGCCAGCTGGCCATGGCGATCCTGCACGACAAGGTGCACATCGCGAAGGCCGTGAACGCGACGGTGATCTCGCTGGACGACGCCCCGCGCGGGTACGAGGAGTTCGACAAGGGCGCGAGCCGCAAGTACGTGCTCAACCCGAACGGCGCCCTGGACCACGCCAAGGCCGCCTGACGCGGACCGGCGGCTCGGACGGCCCGCACGGCTCGGACCGCGTGCGTCAGGTGCGCGGTCCGCTCCACGCCGGATGGCCGGGGCGGTCCGCGCGTACGACCACGTCGGCCGTCCCCAGCGGGTCGCTCTCGGCCGCGTACCGCTCGAACGCGGGCAGCGTCCAGTAGTCCTCGGCCGGGGTGAGCCTGCGCAGGGCGCCGGACGACAGGTCCAGGTGGACCGTCAGGTCGAACGGGAACCAGTGCCCGAGCAGCAGCGGGCCGTGCAGCAGCAGGACCCCGCCGGGCGGCAGCTCGACGGGGTCGCTGCGCGTGGCGCGGTCGGTCGCCGGGTTCCACAGGTCGGGCAGCACGCGCCCCGAGCCGCCCGGGTCCAGCGGGCCGAACACCTCGCGCCACAGCGCGCCCGTGTCGAACCAGCGGCCGAAGTACGCGTCGGGGTCCTCGCGCCCGTACTCGTAGCGCAGCGAGGCGGGTCGCAGGAACCCCTGCGTGGAGACCACGAACGAGGGACGGCCGCGCAGCCGCAGCGCCTCCGCGAGCGCCTCGGCCGCGCGCCCCGTGCCGGCCGCGGGCGCGCCGTCGAACGCGACGCGCAGCCGCGAGCCGCCGTCGTGCGGGCCGCCCTCCAGCAGCCGGTCGGCGAGCGCGCCGGTCAGGCGTTCCCAGGTGATCGCTTCGAGTCGCACCCGGCCATCCTCTCGCGTCCCCGCGCCCTGGTGCCGCCGCCGGGCGCCCGGGTCACCGGCCGCGCAGCACCTTCGCGAGCGGCGAGTCGCCGTGGACGGCGACGCGGCCCTCGCGCACGGCGTCCGCGAGAGCCAGGCCGCCGTCGACGAGCGCGCGGCAGGCCGCCGTGGAGAGCGTGAGGCGGGCGTCGGGCTCGCCGCCCGCCGGGCCGTCGCCGTAGGCAGCCGGCTCCGGCGCGCGGTGCTCGGGGCCGAGTCCCAGGTGGAACGTGCCGGTGTCGAGGACGACCTCGACGGTCCCCGCCTCGCCGCCCGCGCGCTCGCCGAGCACCCGCAGCAGCGGGAGGGCGAACCAGTGCGCCCGCACGGCGTCCGTCGGCCGCGGCTCGCCGAGGTCGGCGGCGCCCCACTCGGCGAGCGCGCCGAGCACCGGCAGCAACCCGGCGCCGCGCCCGGTGAGTTCGTAGACGACCGCGGCGGCGGGCGGCGGCAGCTTCCTGCGCGTGACGAGGTCGTCGCGCTCCAAGTCCCGCAGGCGCGAGGCCAGTACGTCCGTGCTGACACCCGGCAGGTCCGCGTGCAGGTCCGTGTAGCGGCGGGGTCCCGCGAGCAGTTCCCGCACGATCAGCAGGGACCAGCGGTCCCCCACGCGGTCGAGGGCGCGGGCCGCGGCACAGTACTGGTCGTAACTTCGGCGACGTGGCATGGCCCGCAGTCTAGACATGTTGTTGGACTTTCCAAGGACAGGCTTGGTAAAACCAAGTACCGCAATCGGTCGGGGAGGCCACGGCATGGAGTTCCAGCAGTCGAGCAAGCTTCGCAACGTCCTCTACGAGATCCGGGGTCCGGTCATCGCCCACGCCGACGCGCTGGAGGAGGCCGGCCACAGCGTCCTGCGCCTGAACACGGGCAATCCGGCCGCCTTCGGGTTCGAGGCGCCTGAGGAGATCGTGCAGGACATGATCCGGATGCTGCCGCAGGCCCACGGCTACACCGACTCGCGCGGCATCCTCTCGGCGCGCCGAGCGGTCGCCCAGCGCTACCAGGCGCTCGGTCTCGAGGTCGGCGTGGACGACGTGTTCCTCGGCAACGGCGTGTCCGAGCTCGTCTCGATGGCCGTGCAGGCGCTGCTCGACGACGGCGACGAAGTCCTCGTCCCGGCGCCCGACTTCCCGCTGTGGACGGCCGTCACCACCCTCGCGGGCGGCAAGGCCGTCCACTACGTCTGCGACGAGTCGGCCGACTGGAACCCGGACCTCGCCGACATGGAGTCGAAGATCACCGACCGCACGAAGGCCGTGGTGATCATCAACCCCAACAATCCGACCGGCGCGGTCTATCCGCGCGAGATCGTGGAGGGCATTCTGGATCTCGCCAGGCGCCACCAGCTGATGGTGTTCGCCGACGAGATCTACGACCAGATCGTCTACGACGACGCGGTCCACCACTCGGCGGCCGCGCTCGCCCCCGACCTCGTCGTGCTCACCTTCAGCGGCCTGTCGAAGACGTACCGGGTGGCCGGCTTCCGCTCGGGCTGGCTCGTCGTCACGGGGCCGAGGCAGCACGCACGGGGCTACCTCGAAGGCCTCACCGTCCTCGCGTCCATGCGGCTGTGCCCCAACGCCCCCGCGCAGTACGCCATCCAGGCGGCGCTCGGCGGACGCCAGTCCATCCGCGAGCTGACCGCTCCCGGCGGCAGGCTGCACGAGCAGCGCGACCGCGCCTGGGAGAAGCTGAACGAGATCCCGGGCGTCTCGTGCGTCAAGCCGAAGGGGGCGCTGTACGCCTTTCCCCGCATCGACCCGAAGGTCCACCCGCTCGTGGACGACGAGAAGTTCGTCCTCGATCTGCTGCTGCGGGAGAAGATCCAGGTCGTGCAGGGCACGGGCTTCAACTGGCCGCGCCCCGACCACTTCCGGATCCTGACCCTGCCGTACGCGGACGACCTCGACGCGGCGATCAGCCGCATCGGCAGGTTCCTCAGCGGGTACCGGCAGTAGGAGCGTCAGGGGCGGCCGTCGAGGCGGATCCGGCCGACGGACCCCGCCTGGATGACGGGGCCCTGGTACGTGCCGCCGTTGATGGTGTTGTGCACGTCACCACCGTTCACCGCCGTCTGCTCGGCGGTGAACCGGCGCACGAGCACCGCCAGTTCCTCCTGCGCTGCCGCGTCGTCGCGGACGGCGCGGCGGAAGCGGCCGCGCCACGCGGATTCGAGTTCGCCCGCCGCCTCCTCGTCACCGGCCTCCCGGGCGGCCGTCAATTCGGCGCGCGACGTGTCGAGTTCCGCGCCGACCGTGTCCTCGGACGCGCCGCTCCTTCGCGAGAGGAACGCCGCGAACCGGTCGCGTACCGCGCTCCAGCCGTCGAGCGCCATCCGCTGGACGACCGCTGCCGCCGCCATCGCCACCACATCGTCCACCAGTTGCCCCCTCGGGTTCGTCGCGGCCGTGTCCGGTGCCTGACGGTCCGTGGCCGCAGCGTACCCGTCACCGGCCGAGCAGGGCGATGACGGCGCCCACCGGGTCGGTGTCCGGTATGCCTCGCGGCCACCAGTCCTCGCGGTCGCGGTCCGATTCGTAGCCGTACCAGAGGCCGTCCCGGCCCAGGCGCAGTTGCAGGGAGGGGCCCGTGAGGCGGTTGCGCCAGGGGCGCAGCGCGGGCAGGTCGGCCGCGGCCAGGGCGGGCGGCGCCCGGTCGAAGGGGCCCGCGGGCGGGTCCCACGCGTGTTCCAGGACGTCAAGACCGGCCAGGCCGCCCTGCCGCCAGGCGGCCACGGCGCGCGCGAGGTCGGTGGGGGTGCGGTCCGTGGCGGCGGCGAGGTCGCGGTAGAGCGCGCGGGTCGACGCCGTGAGCCCGGAGCCGGGGTGGGCGGCGGCGAGGCGGACCGCGTCCTGCCAGGGCGTCAGGCCGGCGACGGGGTCCGAGCCGAGGACGAGCAGGGCGTGGGCGCGGGCCGCGGCCTCCGTGGCGAGCAGGTCGAGGGCGAACGGGTCGGGCGCGCCCGGCGCCTCGGGGTAGTCAGGCGGGCGCCCGGGCCTGTCGGGCACGGGCAGGGGCGGCGGCAGGGCCGGCAGCGTGCGCGGCGCGAGGGCGGCCCCCGCGGCGACGGTGGGCAGCGCGGGGGCGGCCGCCGAGCGCTCCGCGGCGGACACGGCGGCCGAACGGCGCGTGAGGTCGGCGAGGATCTCGTGCTCGGCCCTGCCCCGCATCAGCAGCAGCACGAACGGGTCCGCGTCGAGCAGCCTGGCCGTCTGGTAGCAGAGCGCCGCGGCGTGCTTGCACGGGTAGCCGTCGTCGGGGCAGGAGCAGTCGGGCACCAGGTCGCCCGCGGTGGGCAGCAGGTCGCTGAGGTCCGCCAGGGCGTGGGGCATGTCCTTGTCGAGCAGCGCGGCGATGTGGTCGGGCCGGGCCGCGGCCGCGCCGAGCAGGTCGGCCCAGTCGTCGTCGGAGAGGGTGCGCAGCCGGATCTCGGTGCGGTACGGGCGGGGCCTGCTGCCGTGCACGTACGCCATGACACGGCCGGGCGTGACGGTGACGGCGTCGACGTGGCCGCCGCCCGCGTACTGCCGGCCGCGCGCCAGCCTCGCCGCGTCGAGCGCCGTGTCCTCCATCGACTCGATCCACGCGTTGCCCCACCAGGTGGCGGCGAACGGGCCCTCGGGCGCGGGCCGCGGCTCCATCGCGGGGAACGTGGCGCGCCGGTCGTCGTGGCGCGGCCTGCGCGCCGCCTGCGCGCTCACGCCGGCCTGCGCAGGGACACGAGGTCGGCCAGCTCCCGGTCGGTGAGCTCGGTCAGCGCCGCCTCGCCCGAGCCGAGTACCGCGTCGGCGAGCGCCCGCTTGGAGGCGAGCATCTCGGCGATCCTGTCCTCGACGGTGCCCTCCGCGATCAGCCGGTGCACCTGCACGGGCCTGGTCTGGCCGATGCGGTAGGCGCGGTCGGTGGCCTGCTCCTCGACGGCCGGGTTCCACCACCGGTCGTAGTGCACGACATGGCCGGCCCGCGTGAGGTTGAGACCCGTGCCCGCCGCCTTGAGGGAGAGCACGAACACCGGCACCCCGCCCTCCTGGAAGCGGTCCACCATCCGCTCGCGCTCCGCCACGGGCGTGCCGCCGTGGAGCAGTTGCGCGGGGATGGCGCGGCTCGCGAGGTGCGCGGTCAGCAGCCGCGCCATGGACACGTACTGGGTGAAGACCAGCACGGAGCCGTCCTCGGCGAGGATCGTTTCGAGCAGTTCCTCGAGGAGGGCGAGCTTGCCCGACCTGCCGGTCAGCCGGGGCGGGCCGGCGCTGCCCGCCGCGGCCTCCTCCTTCAGGTACTGCGCGGGGTGGTTGCAGATCTGCTTGAGGGACGTGAGCAGCTTCATGACGAGGCCGCGCCGCGCGATGCCCTGCGATTCCTCGATGGCGCCCATCGTCTCGCGCACCACCGCCTCGTACAGCGAGGCCTGCTCACGGGTGAGCGGCACGGGGTGGTCGCTCTCCGTCTTGGGCGGCAGTTCGGGCACGATGCCGGGGTCGGACTTCTTCCTGCGCAGCAGGAAGGGCCGCACGAGGCGGGCGAGCCGGTCGACGGCCTGCTGGTTGTCCGCGTCCTTGACGCCGGCCGCCTTCGCGTTCTCGACGTTCTCCACGATGCGTGCATGGCGCGCGCGGAACGTCTTCAGCGGACCGAGCAGCCCCGGTGTCGTCCAGTCGAGGAGCGCCCACAGCTCCGACAGGTTGTTCTCGACGGGCGTGCCGGTGAGGGCGACGCGCGCGCCCGCCGGGATCGTGCGCAACGCCTTCGCCGTCGCGGAGAAGGGGTTCTTCACGTGCTGTGCCTCGTCGGCCACGACCATCCCCCAGCGGTGCGCGGCCAGCCGCTCCGCGCTCGAACGCATCGTGCCGTACGTGGTGAGGACGAAGCCGCCGGCGGCCTCGTCGAGGCTGCGGCCCGCGCCGTGGAAGCGGTGCACCGGCACGCCGGGCGCGAACCGGGTGATCTCCCGCTGCCAGTTGCCGAGGAGGGAGGCGGGGCACACCACCAGCGTGGGCGGCTCCTGCCCGCCGCCGGCGGCGGTGCGGCGTGCCCGGTGCAGGTGGAGCGCGATGAGCGTGATGGTCTTGCCGAGGCCCATGTCGTCGGCCAGGCAGCCGCCGAGCCCGAGGGACGTCATCAGATCGAGCCAGGCGAGGCCTCTGAGCTGGTAGTCACGGAGGGTGGCCGCGAGACCTGGCGGCTGCGGCAGCGCGCCCGGGCCCGCGGTGATGCGGTCGCGCAGGGCGGCGAGCGCGCCCTCGGGCACCGCTTCGACCGTCTCGCCGTCGACCTCGGCGGTGCCGGTGAGCGCGACGGCCAGCGCCTCAGACGGCTGGAGCAGGCCGAGCTCCCGCTTGCGCGCCTTGCGCACGAGCGCCGGATCGACGACGACCCACCGGTCGCGCAGCCGCACCACCGGCCGGTGCGCCTCGGCGAGCACGTCCATCTCGGCCTGCGTCAGCGCTTCGCCGTCGAGCGCGAGCTGCCAGTCGAACGACAGCAGTTCGGCGCTGTCGAAGAACACCGTGCCGTCCGTCGCGGATCCGGGCGCGGCA
This sequence comes from Streptomyces sp. NRRL F-5126, assembly GCF_000721265.1. Taxonomy (GTDB): domain Bacteria; phylum Actinomycetota; class Actinomycetes; order Streptomycetales; family Streptomycetaceae; genus Streptomyces. The sequence goes on from NZ_JOFZ01000012.1 coordinate 144,252, forward strand.
CGCGCAGGCCGTACGACGGCGGCCGCGGTGAGCGTACGGGCCATTTCCTTGGGCCAGTGCAGCGCGACGCCTGCGGCTGCCAGCCGGCCGGCCGCGGGGCCCAGCAGGTCGTAGAGCTCCTCCTCGGCGAGGGTGAGCACGTCCGGCACGTCCTGCTCGGTGAGGCGGCCGAGCGGCGGCCAGACGCGGGCGGCGCGGCGCAGCGCGAGCAGGGCATCGACGCGGGCGCGCGGCCCGAACGCCTCATCGCCCTCCCCCGCCCACAGCCGGGACGCGTCGAGCACGAGCGTCGGGTCGGCGAGGCTGTGGACCTGGACGAGTGCGGCGCCCGCGCGCCTGGCCCCTGCCGCCGTCGCGTCGTCCGGCTCGCGGTCGAACGCCTCGTACGCCGACAGGTCGAGCCTGAGCGAGATCCGCACGCCCGCGTCCATCCCCGCCGCGGCCTCCGCCGCCCACGCCCGCGCGCCGGGCAGCCGCTGCGGCTCTCGCGCGGCGAACGGCGCGCCCGCGGCGAACGCCGCTGCCGGCGTGCGCGGCAGCGTGTCGGCGACCGCGTCGAGGAACGCACGCACGAGTGCTTCCTGATCCGGCACGCGCAGTTCGCCACCGGTCCCCGCGCCTGGCACCGGGCACGCGTGCGCCTCGGGGGGCATGGCGGCGGCGATGGCCCGAAGCTGCGCGATGTCCTCCGCGTCGAGCGGACCCGCACGCCACGCGTCCTGATCCGTCGCGGTCAGACCCGGCAGCAGCCTGCCACGGCCGACCAGGCGCAGCGCGTGCAGCGCGGCAGCTCCCCAGCATGCCGCCGCCGGGTGGGCGGCCCTGTCGCCCCTGGCCCGCACCAGCAGCGGGACCGCCTCGCCCACCGATGCCAGCACCGCGGGCACGGTGACCGCCTCCACCGCGTCTCCCGCCTCCCCCGCGGGCCGCACCACCGTCAGCTCGCCGGCGGCGGATTCGGGGAACGCGCCCTGCGGCAGCCCGCCCTCGGGCGCCCAGAACGCGACGCGGCCCTCGCGCGGCAGCTCCGCGGGCAGGAAGACGGCGGCGCACCGCGCGAGCCCCGCCCCGTACGCACCGACCACCACCGCACCTCCCCGCCGCACCCGCACGATCCATCCGACCTCTGCGAGTCTAGGCAGGGGGTCTGACAACGCCTCCGGGAGCAGCGTCAGCCCAGGTCACAGGGCACGTGGCGGCAGAACGCCGGGCCGGGTGCGCTCGCGGACCCACGTCACTCAGGCCGGGCGCTCCCCGTCGCCCGCGGCGGGCCCCGGCACCTCGGAGGGCTCCACGGAAGGCTCCGCGAGGTCCCGCTCCGGCAGCGGCGGCACGACGGCGGGCTCATCGGGACCGGCGGCCAGGGCCGCGGCCCCGCCGTCCCCGGTACCGGACCGACCGACCGCACCGTCCTGCGCCGCACCGTCCTGCGCCGCACCGTCCTCCGCCGAGCCGTCCTGCGCCGCCTCCGGCGATCCCGCCGTTTCCATGGCCACGTCCGACACCGCCTTGACCGCGTGCGCGGCCTGCGCGGGCGTCGCGCGTTCCAGGAAGCGCAGCAACTCCACCGGGAAGGGCAGCACCAGCGTCGAGTTCTTCTCCTCGGCCACCGCGACCACGGTCTGCAGCAGCCGCAGCTGGAGCGCCGCCGGCTCACCGGACATCGCGTGGGCCGCCTGGGCCAGTTTCTTCGAGGCCTGCAACTCGGCGTCCGCGTTGATGATCCGTGCGCGCCGCTCCCGGTCGGCCTCCGCCTGCCGCGCCATGGAGCGCTTCATGGTCTCGGGCAGCGACACGTCCTTGATCTCCACCCGGTCGATCTGCACGCCCCATCCCACGGACGGGCTGTCGATCATCAGTTCCAGGCCCTGGTTGAGCTTCTCCCGGTTGGACAGCAGGTCGTCGAGGTCACTCTTGCCGATGATGGACCGCAGCGATGTCTGCGCCATCTGCAGGACCGCGAACTGGTAGTCCTCCACGCGCACCACGGCGTCGGCCGGAGCGACCACCTTGAAGTAGATGACGGCTTCGACGCGGACCGTCACGTTGTCGCGCGTGATGCCGTCCTGGCCTGGCACCGGCATCGTCACGATCTGCATGTTCACTTTGTGCAGCCGGTCCGCGAACGGCACGATCCAGGTGAATCCGGGACCGCGCACCTCGGGGAGCAGCCGCCCGAACCGGAAGACCACGCCGCGCTCGTACTGCTTGACGACCCGCGCGGCGGCCATCGCGTACACGCACGCCACGCACACCACGGCGACCACTACCGTGACCACAACATCGACCATGACGGCCCCCTGAGGACGGACCCGGTCCCCCTGTCCAAGGTAAGCCCGCGGCCGCGGCGGGTCGAGGGCCGCGGCGCGGGGTGGACAGGCCGTGCCAGGCGCCGCACGGCTCGCCCGGCCGGCCGTACACCGCGTGCCCGGCCGCCCGCGGTCGGGCAGGGTGGCATCACCCGCCACCGTACGGCGCACCGCGCACGGTCCACCGCAGAGATGAGGACGGTCCATGTACGTGAATCAGCATCGGCGCGTCGCCACGGCTGCCTGCACGGCGCTCCTGACCGCCGGGCTCGCCGGCTGCTCCAGCCTCGGCAGGACGGCGGTCGGCCCTGTCGACCACCTCTCGACCGACGGCCAGGTCGTCGTGGTGAACAGTCCGCTCGTCAAGGGCTGCCACCGGTTCGGCCCGGCCGGGGCGAGCGCCGTCAAGAACGGCACCCTCGTCGATCTGATCGTCTACCACTCGCCGAACTGCGGCGGCGGCCAGTCGGCGTACATCGCGACCGAGCTCAGCAACGACGTCACCGCCGGAACGCCGCCGTGGCGCAGCTACCGCTTCGTCCACTGACCCCGCCGCCGGGGGCCGCGCGTCACAGCGCGAACCAGCCGTGGCCCGCGTGCCAGTGCCTGCCGGCCCGCAGGTGGTCGCCGATCGCACGCTCCAGCGTCGTGCGGCGCGGCAGCCGGTCGTGGTCGAGGCGCGGGTCCCCGAAGACGAAGCCGACCGGGTCGCGGTCCTCGGTCTCCGGCGCTTCACCGGGACGTGCGGGAGCGAAGCGTGACTGGAACCGCATGATGTTCGAGCCGGGCGGGAGGTAGGCGGCGAGCTGCGGGTCGAGCAACCAGGAGTGACAGGTGGCGACCGTGGCGCGTTCCTCGGGGAAGTGGCGGGCGAAGAACGCCTTCGCCCTGGCCAGCGACCTGTCGACCGCGCCGGGCGCGAGCGGGCCGAGGAAGTCCGGGATGTGCAGCGACAGGCACGAATCGCCCGCGGACGCGGCGACGCCGGCCGCGGAGACGGCGGCGGCCGTGCGCGCGCCGAGCCCGGCCCGCTCGAACTGGAGCCGCCCGAGCTGGTACAGCTCGCCCCTGAAATGCAGGGCGGGCCACCCGGGGTGGGCGAGCCCGCCGGTGCCGTGCCGCCTGCGGTGCACCGCCAGTTGCCGGCCGAGGTCGGCGAGCGTCCGCCTGCCGATGTCCTCGGGGACGCCCCGCTCGCGGTGGTATGCCCGTACGACCGGCAGCGCGGCGACGTACACGTAGACGGGAAGGTAGGGCTCGAGAGCGCCGATGTCCTCGGGCAGTGCGGGCAGATGTGGCCGCTCGCCCTCCGTGCGTCCCGAGCCGCCGGCACCCATCCCCGCGACGAGCACGGCGACCGCGTCGTCCGCCGTCGCGCGCAGGGCGCGGTCCGCTGCGATCCTGCGGCGCAGGGCGAGGATGCCGGCGATGTCCTCGTGCGGCACGGTCAGGTCGAGCAGCAGGTCGGCCAGGTCCTCGTCCGTCTCCGGCACGGCGGGTTCCGCGGTCGGTTTGCCGGTCACCGGCGTCCTTCCCTTCCGTCGCGTCCCTCTGTCGTACGCCGTCATACCCTTGAACGAGTGGGTGACGAGCGTTGGGAGGTGCGAGTGCCATGCGTACCGGAAACGAGCCTGTCACCGCACGCAGTCCGCTGCGCCTGCGGTTGTGGCTGAGTGTATGGGGCCTGTTCTGGGCGGCGGCCGGAGCCGTCATCTTCGTATTCGCCGGCGTGGAGGTGTGGGCGGGGCTGTGCGCCGCGGTCGCCCTGATCGCGCTGGCGGACATCGCCCTGGTCGTCCACCGCATGCGGCAGGGCCCGCACTTCCAGCCCGGCCGCGACATCCCGCCGTACGAGCCGGTGCGCGGCACGCTCCGGCGCTATCCACGCGCCCAGCACCTGCACCGACCCTGACAGGACCTGACAGGTCCTGTCAGCGATGCGGGCTGCCGGGCCGGTCAGGGCTTACGGGTGGCGACGGCGGCGCGCTCCTCCAGCTGCTTCCACACCGCGCGCACCTGCGGTTCGAGCGCCTCGCGCGGCCCGTCGTTGTCGATGATCACATCGGCGGCGGCGCGGCGCTGCTCGCGGGTCGCCTGGGCCGCCATCCGGCCGCGCGCGTCCGCCTCGGGCATGCCACGCAGCCGCACGAGCCGATCGAGCTGGGTCGCCGGTGACGCGTCCACGACGATCACGACGTCGAACTGGTCCATCATCGCGCCCTCGACCAGCAGCGGCACGTCCTGCACGACGATGGCGCTGTCTCCCGCCGCACGTTCGAGCTCCGCGGACCTGGCCCTGACCAGTGGATGCACGATCGCGTTCAACGCGCGGCGGCTCTCCTCGTCGGCGAAGACGAGCACGCCGAGGGCAGGCCGGTTCAGGGCTCCCTCGGGCGTCAGTACCTTCTCGCCGAATTCGGCGGCCACGGCCGCGAGGCCGGGCGTGCCCGGCTCGACGACCTCCCGGGCGATCAGGTCGGCGTCGACGATCACCGCTCCGTAGGAGGCGAGCAGCCGCGCTACCTCGCTCTTGCCCGCTCCGATACCGCCGGTGAGCCCCACTCTCAGCATGGGGCTCACCCTACTCACGGGTCACCGGGACGGCGCCGGCACCACGGCTCCTCAGGCGCCGCCCTCCCCTTCGCGCTCGGCGAGGAACCTCTCGAACTCCAGGCCGATCTCGTCGGCCGTCGGCAACTCGGCGGGCTCGGCCACCAGGTTGCCCCGGGTCTCCGCGCCGAGCACCGCGTCGTACTGGTGCTCAAGGCCCTGGACCATCGCGACGAGGTCGTCGTCGCCCTCGCCGAGCTGGCGCTCGATCTCCGTCTGAGTGCGCCGGGCCTCGGTGCGCAGGGCGTGCGCGACGGCCGGCAGTACCAGACCCGTCGCCGCGGTGATCGTCTCCAGGACGGTCAGGGCCGCGTCCGGGTACGACGACCTGGCGACGTAGTGCGGCACGTGCGCGGCGACACCCAGCACGTCGTGGCCCTTCTCCATCAGCCGCAGCTCCACCAGCGACTCGGCGCTGCCGGGAATCTGGGCCTCGTCGAACGGGCTCGGGTGGCCCGGCGTGAGGTCCGTGCGGTTGCCGTGCGGCGTGACGCCGACAGGGCGCGTGTGCGGGACGCCCATCGGGATGCCGTGGAAGTTCACCACGAGGCGGACGCCGAGGCGTTCCACGATCTGGTCGACGGCCGCGGCGAAGCGCTCCCACTCCACGTCGGGCTCGGGCCCGGACAGGAGCAGGAACGGCGCGCCCGTGGCGTCCTGCACGAGGCGGACGTCGAGGGTCGGCGTCTCGTAGTCGGTGAAGCGGTCGCGCTTGAACGTCAGCAGCGGCCGCCTGGCCCGGTAGTCCACCAGCCTGTCGTGGTCGAAGCGCGCGACAACCTGGTGCGGCAGGGCTTCCAGCAGGTTCTCGACGATCTGGTCGCCGGTCTCGCCCGCGTCGATGTATCCGTCGAAGTGGTAGAGCATGACGAGGCCCGCGGTCTCCTGCGCCAGCGCCATGTCGACGGCGCCGAGGCCCTTCGGGTCCCACTCGTACAAATCCTGCGGATCAAGCACTGTTACCGCTCCTCCTTGTGCTGTCCCAGGCGTCAACGTCCCGGCGGGCGTGGGCATTCCCCCGGCGTGCGTGCCCGGGCCGCCGCCGGTACCCTCGCGGGCCGCTCCCAGGCGCGCGGAAGGCCCGCTCCCCGGGGGGAGCGGGCCTTCCGTTCGTCGCTACGGTGCGGGCACGGCCGTGCCCGCCGCGGTCCGCGTCAGCTCTGGCCGCCGGCCAGCTTCTCGCGCAGCGCCGCCAGCGCCTCGTCCGACGCGAGGGCGCCGGAGTTGTCGCCGGACTCCGAGGAGTACGAGCCGCCGGACGACGCCGGGGCGTTGCCGCCACCACCGCCCGCCGGAGCCGCCGCACCCTCGGCCGCCGCGGCCTCGTCCGCCTCGCGGGACTTGATGACCTGGGCCTGGTGCTGCTCGAAGCGCGCCTGCGCCTCGGCGTACTGCGTCTCCCACGCCTCGCGCTGGGTCTCGTAGCCCTCGAGCCAGTCGTTGGTCTCGGGGTCGAAGCCCTCGGGGTAGATGTAGTTGCCCTGGTCGTCGTAGGAGGCGGCCATGCCGTAGAGCGTCGGGTCGAACTCGACCGCGGCCGGGTCGCCACCGAACGCCTCGTTGGCCTGCTTCAGCGAGAGGCTGATGCGGCGGCGCTCCAGGTCGATGTCGATGACCTTGACGAAGATCTCGTCGTTGACCTGGACGACCTGCTCCGGGATCTCCACGTGGCGCTCGGCCAGCTCGGAGATGTGGACCAGGCCCTCGATGCCCTCGTCCACGCGGACGAACGCGCCGAACGGGACCAGCTTGGTGACCTTGCCCGGGACGACCTGGCCGATCTGGTGCGTCCTGGCGAACTGCTGCCACGGGTCTTCCTGCGTCGCCTTCAGCGACAGGGAGACGCGCTCGCGGTCCATGTCGACGTCCAGGACCTCGACCGTGACCTCCTGGCCGACCTCGACGACCTCGGACGGGTGGTCGATGTGCTTCCAGGACAGCTCGGAGACGTGCACCAGGCCGTCGACGCCGCCGAGGTCCACGAACGCACCGAAGTTGACGATCGAGGAGACGACGCCGGAGCGGACCTGGCCCTTCTGCAGGGTCGTGAGGAAGGTCTGGCGGACCTCGCTCTGCGTCTGCTCCAGCCAGGCACGGCGGGACAGGACCACGTTGTTGCGGTTCTTGTCCAGCTCGATGATCTTGGCCTCGAGCTCCTTGCCCACGTAGGGCTGGAGGTCGCGCACGCGGCGCATCTCGACCAGGGAGGCCGGCAGGAAGCCACGGAGGCCGATGTCGAGGATGAGACCACCCTTGACGACCTCGATGACCGTACCGGTGACGATGCCGTCCTCTTCCTTGATCTTCTCGATCGTGCCCCAGGCGCGCTCGTACTGCGCACGCTTCTTGGACAGGATGAGACGGCCTTCCTTGTCCTCCTTCTGGAGAACCAGGGCCTCGATCTCATCGCCCACGGCGACGACCTCGTTGGGGTCGACGTCGTGCTTGATCGAAAGCTCGCGGGAGGGGATGACACCCTCGGTCTTGTAACCGATGTCGAGCAGGACCTCGTCCCGGTCGACCTTCACGATGACGCCGTCGACGATGTCGCCGTCGTTGAAGTACTTGATCGTCTCGTCGATCGCGGCGAGGAAGGCGTCCTCGTTACCGATGTCGTTGACCGCAACCTGCGGGGTGGTGGCGGTGGTCTCGGTGCTGCTCGTCATGTGGGAAAGGGCTCCGGTACGGACATTGGATCGTAGGTACTGCTACGCCGAGAGCCCGATATCGCGTCTGCGGGGGCCGGACAGGCCGGTCGGCGCCGACCCGGTAACCGGGGTGGGCGCCTCGACGGACCGAGGGGACTCACGACAGATGCGAGCGCGGCTGCTACGTCTGAGGCGCGCAAGCCCGCAGCGCAACCTTTAGCATACGGGGGTGGCCAGGCATGGTCAATGCGCGAAGGCGCACACCCGGGGCGCAACACCGCATACCCGGCACACGCCGTCACGAACACGCCGCGAACCGGACACCGCTCGGGCGCCGCGCGCCCCTCGCGCAACCCCCGCACACGCGGGCGCGCGCCTTACTGCCACACTCGGGCCGCGGCCCGCGCGGCCGGAACTGCAGGCACCTTACGACGACGGGCGAGATCATCCAAGAGCACGACGCACACGAACACGCCGCGGACGAACCGGAGGCCGCCCGCCGCACCGCCGGCGAGGCGGAGAGCTCCCGTGCCAACCGGGGCTGGTGGGACAGGAACGCCGACGAGTACCAGAGCGAGCACGGCACCTTCCTCGGCGACGACCGCTTCGTCTGGTGCCCCGAGGGGCTGGACGAGATGGAGGCGGGCCTGCTCGGTCCGCTGGAGTCGCTGGCCGGCCTCGACGTCCTGGAGATCGGCGCGGGCGCGGCCCAGTGCTCGCGCTGGCTCGCCGCGCAGGGCGCGCGCCCCGTGGCCCTCGACCTCTCGCACCGCCAGTTGCAGCACGGACGCCGCATCGACGGGGAGCGCTCGGGCTCGGTCGCGCTCGTCCAGGCCGACGCGGCGGTGCTGCCGTTTTGCGACGGCGCCTTCGATCTGGCGTGCTCGGCGTACGGCGCGATCCCCTTCGTCGCCGACCCGCGCAAGGTCTTCGCCGAGGTCCACCGGGTGCTGCGGCCCGGCGGGCGCTGGGTGTTCTCGGCCACGCACCCGGTGCGCTGGGCGTTCCCCGACGAGCCGGGTCCCGAGGGCCTGACGGCGACCATGTCGTACTTCGACCGCACGCCCTACGTGGAGCAGGACGAGCGGGGCCGCGCCGTGTACGTCGAGCACCACAGCACGCTCGGGGACCGGGTGCGCGACCTGACGGCCGCCGGGTTCAGGCTGCTCGACCTGGTGGAGCCGGAGTGGCCCGCCTGGAACACCCAGGAGTGGGGCGGCTGGTCCCCGCTGCGCGGCGCCCACCTGCCGGGGACGGCCGTCTTCGTCTGCTCGCGGGACTGACGGATGGGCGCCGCCCGCGAGGACGCGCTCGCCGCGCTGCCCGTCCGCACTGCGCTGCCCGAGCTGGCCGGCGCGCTCGACGCGGCCGGGTGCGCGGTGCTGTGCGCGCCGCCCGGCACGGGCAAGACGACGCTGGTGCCGCTCGCCCTCGCGGGGCTGCTGCCCGCGGGATCGCTGCCCGCGGGGCTGCTGCCCACGCGCCGGGGCCCTGCGCGCCGGGTGCTGGTGGCGGAGCCGCGGCGGATCGCGGCGCGCGCCGCGGCCCGGCGGATGGCGTGGCTGCTGGGCGAGCGGCCCGGGCAGCGCGTCGGCTTCACGGTGCGCGGTGAGCGCGCCGTGGGCCCCTCGACCGTCGTGGAGGTGGTGACCACCGGAGTGCTGCTCCAGCGCCTCCAGCGCGACCAGGAGCTCGCCGGCGTCGACGTGGTGATCCTCGACGAGTGCCACGAGCGGCACCTGGACGCCGACACGGCCGCCGCGTTCCTGCTCGACGTGCGGGCCGCGCTGCGGCCCGAGCTGCGGCTGGTGGCCGCGTCCGCGACGACCGACGCCGCCGGCTGGTCCGCGCTGCTCGGCGACGCCCCGGTCGTGACGGCACAGGGCGTGACGCATCCGGTGGACGTGGTGTGGGCGCCGCCTGCCCGTCCCGTGCGCCCGCCGCACGGCACGCGCGTCGACCCGGCGCTGCTGACTCACGTGGCCTCTGTGGTGCGCCGGGCGCTCGCCGAGCACCCGGGCGACGTGCTGGTGTTCCTGCCGGGCGTCGGCGAGATCGAGCGCGTCGCCGGGCAACTGGGCGGTGCGGCTGAACTGGGCGCCGAGGTGCTTCGGGTGCACGGGCGCGCGCCCGCGGCCGTGCAGGACGCGGTGCTCGCGGGTCCCGCGGGCGGGCGGCGTGTGGTGCTGGCGACGGCGGTCGCCGAGTCGAGCCTGACGGTTCCCGGCGTGCGGGTCGTCGTCGACGCGGGGCTCGCGCGCGAGCCCCGTACGGACCACGCACGGGGCCTGGGCGCGTTGACGACGGTACGGGTGTCGAGGGCAGGGGCGCGGCAGCGCGCCGGACGCGCGGGGCGCGAGGCACCCGGTGTGGTGTACCGGTGCTGGACGGAGGCGGACCACGGGCGCCTGGCGCGCTTCCCCGCGCCGGAGATCCGCGTGGCCGACCTGACGGCCTTCGCGCTCCAGGCCGCCTGCTGGGGTGATCAGGACGCGTCGGGGCTCGCGCTGCTCGACCCGCCGCCCGCGGGGGCGCTGGCCGCCGCGCGCGCGGTGCTCGCCGCGATCGGCGCGACCGAGCACGGCAGCGGCCGCGCCACGGCGCGCGGCGCCCGCCTCGCTCGCCTGGGCGTGCACCCGCGGCTGGCGCGTGCGCTGCTGGACGGCGCGGAGCGGGTCGGCGCGCGGCGCGCGGCCGAGGTGGTGGCACTGCTGAGCGAGGAGCCGCCGCGCGGCTACGGGGACGACCTGGCGGCCGCGTTGCGCACTGCCCGCGCGGGCTCCGACGCGTACGGGGCGCGGTGGCGCCAGGAGGTGCGGCGCCTGGAGGGCGCGCTGCCCGCCGCCGCGCGCGGGCGGTGCGACGGCGCCACAGGAGCCACCGGAGCCGTGGGGGACGACGCGGTGGTGGGCCTGGTGGCGGGCCTGGCGTTTCCCGAGCGTGTGGCGCGGGCGAAGGGTGACGGCGCGTTCCTCATGGTGTCGGGGACGGGCGCCGGGCCGGGTGACGGGTCGCGGCTGCGCGGGCAGGAGTGGCTGGCGGTCGCGGTCGCGGACCGTCCGGCCACGGCGGCGGTCGCGAGGGTCCGGCTGGCCGCGGTGATCGACGAGGCCACCGCGCTGGACGTCGCGGGCGAGCTGCGCTCGACGGCGGAGGAGGTCCGCTGGGAGGGCGGCGACGTGCTCGCGAGGCGCGTGGAGCGGCTCGGGGCCGTGGAGTTGGCCGTCAGGCCGCTCAGGAACCCGGCTCCCGCGCTGGTGAGGGAGGCACTGCTCGACGGCGTGCGGCGCGAGGGGTTCGGCCTGCTGCACTGGACGCGCGATGCGCGGCAGTTGCGGGACCGGCTGGCGTTCCTGCACCGCGCGGTGGGCGGCGGCTGGCCCGATGTGTCGGACAGCGCGCTGTGGGACCGGGCGGGCGAGTGGCTGGAACCCGAGCTGTCGCGGGCGCGGCGCCGCGCCGACCTGGAGCGGCTGGAGGCGGGACAGGCGCTGCGGCGGCTGCTGCCGTGGGCATCGGGCGAGGCGGGTCGCCTTGACGAGCTTGCGCCCGAGCGGATCGAGGTGCCGAGCGGGTCGCGGGTGCGGGTGGAGTACGGCGGCGAGCAGCCGGTGCTCGCGGTGAAGCTGCAGGAGCTGTTCGGGCTGCGGGAGACCCCGCGGGTCGCGGGCGTGCCGGTGCTGGTCCACCTGCTGTCCCCGGCGGGGCGCCCGGCGGCGGTGACGGCGGACCTGGCGTCGTTCTGGCGTGACGGCTACCGCGCGGTGCGCGCGGAACTGCGCGGCCGCTATCCGCGCCACCCGTGGCCCGAGGACCCGTCCACGGCGGAAGCGACGCGGCGGGTAAGGCCCCGCGGACGGTAACGCGGGCCGCGGTACGTACCGCGCGGAGCGCGGGCCCGGCGCGCGACGCCTCGCACGGAATGCCCCGGGTCGCACGGCGGCCCGGACGACCGGGGCCGCCCGGCGCGGCTCGGATACGTGCCGCGGCCTGACACGACCGAGGTGGTGCCGCCGGGCGCGGGGAGGCCGGTGCATCCGCCGCCCTGAACGGCGGCCGTCGAGGTGGCGCACCGACCCCTTTGCCCGCGCGCCGCGTACGGGCCCGATCTCGTCGAGGGACGCCGTGGTGCACGTCCACGGCCGCCCCCGGCAGGGTGGTCGGGCGGCGGCGGGCGCTTCGCGTGCGGTCGGCGGGCTACTTCGCCGAGGGGGCGGGGGACGCCGAGGCACCGCCGGACGGTGCGTCCGACGAGTCGCCGGACGGCGGGGTGACCGTCACCTTGACCGTCACGCTGCCGCCGCCCTCGGCCGTCAGCTTCACCTCGTACGTGCCGGAGTCCTTGCCCGCGACGAGTTTCGGGAGCGTGAGCGTGCCGTCGGCGGCGGTGGTCAGCTTCACCTCTTGCGTGCCGGGCTCAAGGTCCTTCGACGTGAAGGACGGCGCCCCCGCCGGCGCGGGCGCGCCCTTGTCGGTGAGGATCGTCGCCGTCACGGCGACCTTGCCCGCCGCCTGGCCGCCGCGGGTGGCCTTGACCTCGATGGGGTTGGCGAACTCGGCGCTGGGCGCCGCGCTCTGGTCGCCGTCCTTGCCGACGTACACGAGCTTGTCCGCGGTGCGTACCGTGACCGTCGCCTTGAAGTCGACGGCCGGGGCGGCGCCCGCGGTGGCCCGTACGGTGAAGTCGCCCACCTTGTCGCCGGCCTTGACCGCGGGGGCGTTCGCCGTGCCGTCCTTGCCCGTGGTGGCGGTTGCCATGGCCTCGCCGCCGTCGAAGCGGGCGTCCGTGTCGCCGGAGATCAGGAACGTGACCCTGACGCCGGCCATGGGCTCGCCCTTCGAGTCCAGCGCGCGGACTTCGGCATGGCCGCCGAACTCGGTGCCCGCGATGGCGGACAGGGAGTCCCCCGCCGTCTTCGCCAGCTTCGCCAGCGTCTGCTTGTCCGGCGGCGTGGTGGAGCCGCCCTTCGGGGGTGAGGTCGGGTCGCCGGGCTTCGTCGAAGAGCCGCCTGGCGTGGGCGAGGGCGACGTGGTGGACCCGGACTTCGGAATGTCCTGCGACGGGGACGGCGACGGGGAGTGGCCCGGCGAGTGAGTGCCGACGTGCGGGAAGGACGGCGGGGTCGTGGCGGGGGACGTGGGGCCGAGGGACCCGGGCCCGGTCCCGGTGGGCAGGACGCCCGTGCCGTCGGGGACCTGGTGCGTGCCCTTCTTGTAGTACTCGAACCACGAGAGCACGGTGTTGAGGTAGTCCTGCGAGCGGTTGTAGCTCAGGATCGCGGCGTTCATGTCGGCCTGGACGGACATGTCGTGGTTGCCCGCGCAGAGCTTGGCACCGGTGGCGAGCGCCGCGTCGTAGATGTTGTTGGGGTCCTTGATGCCGTCGTTGTTGCCGTCGCGCTGCCAGGTCCGCCACGTCCCGGGGATGAACTGCATCGGCCCGACGGCGCGGTCGTGGACCTTGTCCTGGTCGTACAGCCCGTTGTCGGTGTCCGGGATGTTCGCGAAGCCGTCGCCGTTGAGGACGGGCCCGAGTATGGGGTGCAGCGTGGTGCCGTGGGAGTCGACCTCGCCGCCGCGGGCCTGACCCGACTCCACCTTGCCGATGGCAGCGAGCAGTTGCCACGGCAGGCGGCACTGCGGGCTGCTCTCCCTGAGGCTCGCTTCGGCCTTCTTGTACGCGTCGAGGACCGTCGCCGGGATACCCGACTCCGGGGATCCGGTGGCGCCGGCGGAGGAACCGGGGGCCGGGGTGGGCGAGTCGAGCGGCGGGAGGTCCGTGTAGTACTTCGAGTTGCCGCTCGCCGTGTCGGGCGTACGGTCCTGGGCGTCGCCCGCGGGCTTCTTTCCGCCGTTCGCCCCGCCGGACAGCGCCGACGTGGCGCCGGGGGCCTGCGAGGCGGAGAGGGCCGCGATGGCGACGGCGGCGACCGCCGTGCTGGTCGCTCCTCTGCGCAGCCTGCGACCGAATAGCGCTGCCATGACGAATGACCCTCCCCCAGACCGGAGTCCGCGTTGCCGCGCATTGACTCAGGTGACCCTACGACACCGCGCGGCCGCAGCACAGCGCCCCCTGACCGCTTTTCACCACTTCGCCACCTGTGAGTTTCGGCCGTCCCGGCGGATCGCCGGCGGCCGCGCGCACAGGAATCACCAAGGGTGGGCGGGCGCGCCCGGTCAGTGCGCCGCGGACTCCCAGTCGGTGCCCGAGCCGACGGAGACGTCCAGCGGCGCCCGCAGCTGGGCCGCGGCCGACATCTCACGGCGCAGCAGCTCCTCGACGCGGTCGCGCTCGCCGGGTGCGACCTCGAGCACGATCTCGTCGTGGACCTGGAGCAGCATGCGGGAGGCGAGCTCCGCCTCGGCCAGGGCGCGTTCCACCCGGAGCATCGCGATCTTGACGATGTCCGCGGCCGTGCCCTGGATCGGCGCGTTGAGCGCCATGCGCTCCGCGGCCTCGCGGCGCTGGCGGTTGTCGCTGTTGAGGTCGGGCAGGTAGCGGCGGCGGCCGAGCATCGTCTCGGTGTAGCCGGTGGCCCTGGCCTCCTCGACGACGCGGCGCAGGTAGTCGCGTACGCCGCCGAACCGCTCGAAGTAGTTCTCCATCAGCACGCGCGCCTCGGCGGCCTCGATGCCCAGCTGCTGGGACAGGCCGAACGCGGAGAGGCCGTAGGCGAGGCCGTACGACATCGCCTTGATCTTGCGGCGCATCTCGGGGTCGACGGCCGGCTTGGACACGGAGAAGACCTGGGAGGCGACCGTGGTGTGCAGGTCCTCGCCGGAGGTGAACGCCTCGATGAGGCCGTCGTCCTCCGACAGGTGGGCCATCACGCGCAGTTCGATCTGGCTGTAGTCGGCCGTCATCAGCGACTCGTAGCCGTCGCCGACGACGAACCCTCGGCGGATGGCCCGGCCCTCGTCGGTGCGGACGGGGATGTTCTGCAGGTTGGGGTCGGTGGAGGACAGCCGGCCCGTCGCCGCGACGGTCTGGTTGAACGTCGTGTGGATGCGGCCGTCCCCGCCGATGGTCTTGATCAGCCCCTCGACGGTGACGCGCAGCTTCGCCTGCTCCCGATGGCGCAGCATGAGCACGGGCAGTTCGTGCTCGGTCTGCCCGGCGAGCCAGGCGAGCGCGTCGGCATCCGTCGTCCAACCCGTCTTGGTCTTCTTCGTCTTCGGCAGGCCGAGCTCCCCGAAGAGGACCTCCTGGAGCTGCTTGGGCGAGCCCAGGTTGAACTCGCGGCCGACCGCGGCGTGCGCCTCCTTGACCGCCTGCTGCACGGCGCCCGCGAACTGCTGCTCCATGGATTCCAGATGAGCGCGGTCGGCGGCGATGCCGTGCCGTTCGAGGCGGGCCAGCATCGCCGACGTCGGCAGCTCGATCTCGTCGAGCAGGCGGGACGCGCCGACCTCGGCCAGCCTCTCGGTGAACGCGTCCCCGAGGTCGAGCACCGCGCGGGCCTGCGCCATCAGCGCCTCCGCCTCGGCGCGCTCGTCGGCGCCGAACGCGAGCTGGCCGTCGGCCGCGGCCGGCGGGGTGAGCTCGCGGCCGAGGTACTCCACGGCCAGCGAGTCGAGCGCGAAGGAGCGGCGGCCCGGCTTGACGAGGTAGGCGGCGAGCGCGGTGTCCATGCCGACGCCCTCGATGCGCCAGCCGTGCTCGGGCAGCACCCGCATCGCGTTCTTCGCGTTGTGCAGGACCTTGGGGCGGCCTGCGTCGGCGAGCCAGCCGGCGAACGCGCGCTCGTCGGCCTCGTCGAGCTGCGTGGTGTCGAACCAGGCGGCGGGGCCGTCGGCGGCGGCCAGCGCGACCTCGCTGATGCTGCCCGTGCCGAGCGCCCACGTGTCGACCGTGGCGACGCCGAGCGGCACCGCGCCGTGCTCCGCGAGCCAGGGCGCCAGCTCGCCCGAGGCGAGCACCGAGCCGTCGAGCTCGACGCCCTGCGCGGGCGCGGGCGGCTCGGCCTCGGCCGCGCCCGGGTCGACGGCGAGCAGCCGCTCGCGCAGGCTCGGGTTGCGGATCTCCAGCGTCTCCAGCACGCCCGTCAGGGCGGAGCGGTCGTAGGGCTCGCGCGCCAGCCCGGCAACGGCCTTGGGCAGCGGCACGTCCCTGACCATCTCCGTCAGGCGGCGGTTGAGCTTCACCGACTCCAGGTGGTCGCGGAAGTTCTGGCCGGCCTTGCCCTTGACCTCGTCGGCGCGCGCGACGAGATCGGCGAACGACCCGAACTGGTTGATCCACTTCGCCGCGGTCTTCTCGCCCACGCCGGGGATGCCCGGCAGGTTGTCCGACGGGTCGCCCCGCAGGGCCGCGAAGTCGGGATACTGGGCGGGCGTGAGGCCGTACTTCTCCTGCACCTTGGAGGGGGTGTAGCGCGTGAGCTCCGAGACGCCCTTGGTGGGGTACAGCACCGTCGTGTGCTCGCTGACCAGCTGGAAGGAGTCCCGGTCGCCGGTGACGATCAGAACCTCGAACCCCTCGGCCTCCGCCTGCGTGACGAGCGTGGCGATGATGTCGTCCGCCTCGAACCCCTCGACGGCGAAGCGCTCCGCGTGCATCGCGTCGAGCAACTCGCCGATGAGTTCGACCTGTCCCTTAAACTCGTCCGGTGTCGTCGAGCGGTTGGCCTTGTACTCGGGGAACTCCCCGGAGCGCCACGTCTTGCGCGACACGTCGAAGGCCACGGCGAAATGCGTGGGCGCCTCGTCGCGGAGAGTGTTCGCCAGCATCGACGCGAAGCCGTAGATGGCGTTCGTCGGCTGGCCCGAGGCGGTCGTGAAATTCTCCGCGGGCAGCGCGAAGAACGCCCGGTACGCCAGGGAGTGCCCGTCCATGAGGAGCAGGCGAGGACGGTCTTGCGCGGTCTTCTTCGATGCTGTCTCGGCCACGGCTCCGATCCTGCCACGCCCCACTGACAATCCCGACCGCCCGCCTCCCGGGTGGGCGGCGCGGACGGTGGGCCGCGTCACATCCGTGCCGAGATCACCGCCGGGCCGGGCGGCGGGGAATAAGATTGGATACTGTAGACAATCAGCTTCCGGACCCTGTCCGGAAGGGGTCCCCACCAGGACCCGGCAGGAAGCGAGAGCAAGCATGGCCAGCAAGCCCCCGGCCGACGACCCCGCCCAGGACGCGCCGACGACCAACCCGCCCCAGCACGCGGCCGCCGGCATCCCCGCCGTCCGCCACAGCCTCACCATCGCCCAGCGGCAGATGGGCGCCGCGCGCACCGCACGCACCCTCCTCAAGGTCAACCAGAAGAACGGCTTCGACTGCCCCGGCTGCGCCTGGCCCGAGGGCGAACACCGGCACATCGCCGAGTTCTGCGAGAACGGCGCCAAAGCCGTCGCCGAAGAAGCCACCCTCCGCCGGGTGACCCCCGCCTTCTTCGCCGGCCACCCGCTGTCCGACCTCGCCACCCGCAGCGGCTACTGGCTCGGCCAGCAGGGACGCATCACCCAGCCCGTCCTCTTCGAACGCGGCGACGCCCCCGGGGGCGACGGCCACTACCAACCCGTCACCTGGGAAAAGGCCTTCGAGATCATCGCGGAGGAACTGCGCGCCCTCGACTCCCCCGACGAAGCCCTCTTCTACACCTCGGGCCGCACCGCCAACGAGACCGCCTTCCTCCTCCAGCTCTTCGCCCGCGAATTCGGCACCAACAACCTGCCCGACTGCTCCAACATGTGCCACGAATCCTCCGGCACCGCCCTCGCCGAAACCATCGGCATCGGCAAGGGCAGCGTCTCACTGGAAGACATCCACCACGCCGACCTGATCATCGTCGCCGGCCAGAACCCCGGCACCAACCACCCCCGCATGCTCTCCGCACTCGAAAAGGCGAAAGCCGCGGGAGCGCGGATCATCTCCGTCAACCCGCTGCCCGAAGCCGGACTCGAACGGTTCAAGAACCCCCAGACAGCGCGCGGAGCACTCAAAGGCACCGCACTCACCGACCTCTTCCTCCAGATCAGGATCGGCGGCGACCAAGCACTCTTCCGCCTCCTGAACAAACTCATCCTCGACACCCCGGGCGCCGTCGACCAGGGCTTCATCGACGAACACACCCATGGCTACGACGCCTTCGCCAAAGCCGCCGGCGAAGCCGACTGGGACGAAACCCTCACCGCCACCGGCCTCACCCGCGAAGACATCGAAGAGGCCCACCGGATGGTCCTCGCCTCCCGGCGCACCATCGTCTGCTGGGCCATGGGCCTCACGCAACACAAGCACTCCGTGCCCACCATCAAGGAAGTCGTCAACTTCCTCCTGCTGCGCGGCAACATCGGCCGCCCCGGTGCCGGCGTGTGCCCCGTACGCGGCCACTCCAACGTCCAGGGCGACCGCACCATGGGCATCTTCGAACGCCCCGCACCCGAATTCCTCGACGCACTCGACCGCGAATTCGCCATCACCTCACCACGCCACCACGGCCACGACGTCGTACGGTCCATCGAAGCCATGCGCGACGGCGACGCCAAAGTCCTCTTCGCCATGGGCGGCAACTTCGTCGCCGCGACCCCCGACACCCACGTGACCGAAGCCGCCATCCGCACCACCCGCCTCACCGTCCACGTCTCCACCAAACTCAACCGCTCCCACGCCGTCACCGGCGCACGCGCCCTCATCCTCCCCACCCTCGGCCGCACCGACCGCGACGAACAGGAAAGCGGCAAGCAGATCGTCACCGTCGAGGACTCCATGGGCATGGTCCACGCCTCCCGCGGCAACCTGCCCCCCGCCTCCCCCCACCTGCTCTCCGAACCCGCCATCGTCGCCCGCATGGCACGCGCCGTCCTCGGCGCCACCTCCCACACACCCTGGGAGGACTTCGAAAAGGACTACGCCACCATCCGCGACCGCATCGCACGCGTCGTCCCCGGATTCGAGGACTACAACGCCCGCGTGGCACGCCCCGGCGGATTCGCCCTCCCCCACGCCCCCCGCGACGAACGCCGCTTCCCCACCACCACGGGCAAGGCCAACTTCACCGACGCGCCCGTCGAACACCCGCGCGTACCCGCAGGCCGGCTACTGCTCCAGACGCTGCGCTCGCACGACCAGTACAACACCACCATCTACGGCCTCGACGACCGCTACCGCGGCATCCACGACGGCCGCCGCGTCGTCCTCGTCAACCCGCAGGACGCGAGTGAACTCGGCCTCGCCGACGGCTCCCTCACCGACATCGTCAGCGAATGGAAGGACGGCGTCGACCGCCGCGCACCCGGCTTCCGCGTCGTCCACTACCCCACCGCACGCGGCTGCGCCGCCGCCTACTACCCCGAGACCAACGTCCTCGTGCCGCTCGGCGCCACAGCCGACGCCAGCAACACCCCCACCAGCAAATCCGTCATCGTCCGCTTCGAACCGGCGGACGGCGCCCCGCCGGCCCCGGACACCCCGGCCGCCACGCCCGACCAGTAAGTTCCGATAATCACGACAGCACGCACGCACAGGACACGCACGCACAGGAACGGAGCGGACCCATGGCCGACACACACGAGCGGGACCGGCCCGGCACGCCGCCCGGCCTCAAGCTGCCGCAGGACATCATCGACGAATACGCGGCCGGCGGCATCGACCTCACCGCGCTCTTCTCCGCCGGCCACCTCGGCACCCGCATGGGCATCGAGATCACCGAAGCATCCGCCGACCGCGTCACCGGCACCATGCCCGTCGAAGGCAACACCCAGCCCTACGGGCTCCTGCACGGCGGCGCGTCCGCCGTACTCGCCGAGACCCTCGGCTCCGTCGGAGCCATGCTGCACGGCCGCAGCACCAAGATCGCCGTCGGCGTCGACCTCAACTGCACCCACCACAGGGGGCTCTCCACGGGCACCGTCACCGGCGTCGCCACCCCCGTGCACCGCGGCCGCACCACCACCAGCCACGAGATCGTCATCACCGACGAACAAGGACGGCGCGTCTGCACCGCCCGCCTCACCTGCCTCCTGCGCGACGCCCCGGCCGCGGCACGCCAGGACACCCCCAGCGCCTGACCCCCGGGCTTGGCGCGCCGATGCGCGCCAAGCCGGCCGTCCTACTTCGCCTTCTTCTCCTCGGCGTCCTGAATGACCGCCTCGGCCACCTGCTGCATCGACAGCCTGCGGTCCATCGACGTCTTCTGGATCCACCGGAACGCCGCCGGCTCCGTCAGCCCGTACTGCGTCTGCAGCACCGACTTCGCCCGGTCCACCAGCTTCCGGGTCTCCAGGCGCTGCGTCAGGTCCACGACCTCACGCTCAAGCGCACGCAACTGCGCGAACCGCGACACCGCCATCTCGATCGCCGGCACCACGTCCGACTTGCTGAACGGCTTCACCAGATACGCCATCGCCCCGGCGTCCCGCGCCCGCTCCACCAGATCACGCTGCGAGAACGCCGTCAGCATCAGCACCGGGGCGATCGACTCCGCGGCGATGCGCTCGGCCGCCGAGATCCCGTCGAGCACCGGCATCTTCACATCGAGGATCACCAGATCCGGCCGATGCTCCCGCGCCAGCTCCACGGCCCGCTCCCCGTCCCCGGCCTCGCCGACGACGGAATACCCCTCCTCTTCGAGCATCTCCTTCAGATCGAGACGGATCAGCGCCTCGTCCTCGGCGATGACGACACGCGTCGTCATCGGCGGAACGTGCGACGTGTCGTCGTCCTCGACGGGCTGTGGCGAGTCGGGGGTGGTCACGGGGCTCCTCGATTCACGGCGGGGTGCTGCTCATCATGAGCCTACCCAGCTGCGGCGCGAGACGGTCAGCCGGTACACTGCGGACTGGGTGGAGCCGGGTTGGTGGAAGGGCATACACGGAAGTCTCAAACACTTCTGCCCGTGAGGGCTTGCGGGTTCGAATCCCGCACCCGGCACAGTAGTCGCAAGCGGATGTTCACGTTCTGGTGAACATCCGCTTTTGGCTACTCAGCGCAATAGACTGTCGCCCATAGTGTTCAGATGAGCACTCACAGCACACAAGTGCGACAGAGGGCGCTGGCAATGCTCCGCGAGGGCGCGAAGTGCACAGCAGTAGCACGTGAGCTGGGCATTCCGTACGGCACGGTCACCCACTGGGCCCACCTGAACCGGACAAGGCACGGCGAGCGCCCCGCGAGCGTGCATCCGCCGCAGGCGCGGCAGGAGGCACTGACCATGCTGCGCGGCGGCGCCAAGAATGCCGAGGTCGCACGCCACCTCGGCATTCCGTACGGCACCATCGGCTACTGGCTGCACGTAGACCGCGCCAAGCGGGGAGAAAGTCCCGGTAGAGGAGGCGCGATGTGCCCCCGATGTGATGGCCGAACCCTCGATGCGCCCGCCTACGCCTATCTCCTTGGCCTCTACCTGGGGGACGGCCACATCATCCACTACACCAAGCATCACGCACCGAGCCTGATGATCACGTGTTGCGACGACTGGCCCGGCCTCATCGAGGCGTGTGAGGCGGCCATGCATGCCGTCCTGCCGGACAACGCCACCTGCCGCGTGCGACGACCCGGGTGCACCAACGTCAAGGTGTACTCGAAGCACCTGTTCTGCCTTTTCCCACAGCACGGCCCCGGCAAGAAACACGACAGGCGCATCGTGCTCGAAACTTGGCAGCAGGAGATCGTCGACGAGCACCCGTGGGACTTCATCCGAGGGCTCATCCACTCCGACGGCTGCCGTGTCACCAACTGGACAGAGAGAGTCGTGGGCGGTGTTCGGAAGCGATACGAGTATCCGCGGTACTTCTTCGCCAACGTCTCGTACGACATCAGGCAGCTCTACACCGACGCCCTCGACCTCGTCGGTGTCGAATGGAAGTCCTGCAACAACAGCCGCAGCGTGCAGAACATATCCGTGGCCCGGCGGGCGTCCGTCGCGTTGATGGACGCCCACGTCGGCCCGAAGCACTGAGCGAGCGCGGCTCGCTACCGCTTCGGGCTGTCGTCCTCGCCGATGTGGTGGATCCGGACCATGTTCGTCGTGCCGGGGACGCCGGGCGGGGAGCCCGCCGTGATGACCACCGTGTCGCCCTTCTGGCAGCGGCCAAGGCGCAGGAGCATCTCGTCGACCTGCTCGACCATGGCGTCCGTGGAGTCGACGTGCGGGCCGAGGAAGGTTTCGACGCCCCAGACCATGTTGAGCTGTGCCTGTGTCGCGGGGTCGGGCGTGAAGGCCAGCAGCGGGATGGGCGAGCGGTAGCGGGAGAGGCGCTTTACCGTGTCGCCTGATTCGGTGAAGGCGACGAGGGCCTTCGCGCCGAGGAAGTCGCCCATTTCGGCGGCCGCGCGGGCGACCGCGCCGCCCTGGGTGCGGGGTTTGTTGGTTGCCGTCAGGGGCGGGAGGCCCTTGGCGAGTACGTCTTCCTCTGCCGCTTCGACGATGCGTGCCATGGTGCGGACGGTTTCGACAGGGTGTTTGCCGACGCTGGTCTCGCCGGAGAGCATGACGGCGTCGGTGCCGTCGATGACGGCGTTGGCGACGTCGGAGGCTTCGGCGCGGGTGGGGCGGGAATTGTCGATCATCGAGTCGAGCATCTGGGTGGCGACGATGACGGGTTTGGCGTTGCGCTTGGCGAGTTTGATGGTGCGTTTCTGCACGATGGGGACGTCTTCGAGAGGCATTTCGACGCCGAGGTCGCCGCGGGCGACCATCACGCCGTCGAAGGCGGCGACGATGTCCTCGATTGCGTCGACGGCCTGGGGTTTCTCGACCTTGGCGATGACCGGGCGGTGTACGCCTTCTTCGGCCATGATCCGGTGGACGGGGTCGATGTCGTGGCCGTTGCGGACGAAGGAGAGGGCGATGGCGTCGACGCCCGTGCGCAGTGCCCAGCGGAGGTCTTCTACGTCCTTGCCGGAGAGGGCGGGGACGGAGACGGCGACGCCGGGGAGGTTGAGTCCCTTGTGGTCGGAGACCATGCCGCCTTCGACGACGGTGGTGTGGACGCGCGGCCCGTCGACGGCGTTGACGCGGAGGTTGACTTTGCCGTCGTCGACGAGGATGTGTTCACCGGTGGTGACGTCGGCGGCGAGTCCCGCGTAGGTGGTGGAGCAGGTGTGGCGGTCACCGTGGTGGGGTTCGACGGTGATGGTGAAGGTGTCTCCGCGTTCAAGCAGTACGGGGCCTTCGGTGAAGCGGCCGAGTCGGATCTTCGGGCCTTGAAGGTCGGCGAGGATCCCGACGCTGCGGCCGGCTTCTTCGGCGGCCTTGCGCACGCGCTGGTAGCGGTCGTCGTGTTCGGCGTAGGTGCCGTGGCTGAGGTTGAGGCGCGCGATGTCCATGCCGGCTTCGACCAGTGCTTTGATCTGGTCGTACGAGTCGGTCGCGGGGCCCAGGGTGCAGACGATTTTCGCTCGGCGCATGCAACCGAGCGTAGTCCTTACCGATCGGTAGGAGTTCAGGCTCGCGTTGCGGGTCAACATCCTTTGGGTTAACGCCCGTTGTTAAGTGTTGAAGTGTGCGGTGCACTGCTCTGATGAGCATCAACCAGGCCGTTTTCGTCACTCTCTGTTGACGGAAACGGGCCGTCCGTTCAGGCGGGTTCGACCAGGGGGACGAGTCCGTGCGGCGGGGGCGCTGTCGCGTGCCGGTCCTGGTCGGTGAGGCCGAAGGTGGTGAAGGCGGTTCTGGACGGCTGCGGGTAGGGGGTGGTGCCGGTGAGGTGGTTGAGGATGGTGGCGCTGCGCCACGCGGCGAGACCGAGGTCGGGGGTGCCGACGCCGTGGGTATGGAGCTGGGCGTTCTGCACGTAGACGGATCCGCCGACGGCGGGGTCGAGGACGATCCTGTGGTGTTCGTCGATGCGGGGGCGTTCGCGTGAGTCGCGGCGGATGTAGGCGTCGAGGCCGGCGAGGAGGCGGTCGGCTGGGCGTTGCCGGTAGCCGGTGGCGAGGACGACGGCGTCGGTGGTGAGGCGTGAGCGGGTGTTCTGCTGGGTGTGTTCGAGGTGGAGTTCGATCTGGGTGGTGGCGACGCGTCCTGCGGTGCGGACGTTGACGCCGGGGGTGAGGACGGCTTCGGGCCAGCCGCCGTCGAGGGTGCGGCGGTAGAGCTCGTCGTGGATGGCGGCGAGTGTGTCGTGGTCGATGCCCTTGTGGA
The DNA here is from genome assembly GCF_000721265.1 of Streptomyces sp. NRRL F-5126. Classification (GTDB taxonomy): domain Bacteria; phylum Actinomycetota; class Actinomycetes; order Streptomycetales; family Streptomycetaceae; genus Streptomyces. The sequence continues at coordinate 167,898 of NZ_JOFZ01000012.1, forward strand.
GTTGCCACTGGCGGGGGACGAGGTCGTTCCTGGTGTGTTCGGGGAGCTGGTGGAAGTAGTGGGTGTAGTCGGGGGTGAAGTGTTCGAGGCCGAGTTTGGAGTACTCCATGGGGGCGAAGCCTGCGGTGCGGGTGAGCCAGTGGAGGTGTTCGGCGCCTGCGGGGCGGGCGCGGAGGAGGTCGAGGAAGATCTCCGCGCCGGACTGTCCTGAGCCGATGATGGTGATGTGCCGTGCGCGCAGGAGTTGTTCGCGGTGGTGGAGGTAGTCGGACGAGTGGATGACGGGGACAGCGGGGATGTCGGCGAGTGTTTTGAGTGGTTCGGGTACGTGGGGGGCGGTGCCGATGCCGAGGGCGATGTTGCGGGTGTAGGTGCGGCCGAGTGCCTCGGCTTCGCCGTCGGCGTCGAGTCCGGTGAAGTCGACTTCGAACAGGGCTCGTTCGTGGTTCCAGCGGACGGCGTCGACCTGGTGGCCGAAGTGGAGTGTGGGCAGGGAGTCGCTGACCCATCGGCAGTAGGCGTCGTATTCGGTGCGGTGGATGTGGAAGCGCTCGGAGAAGTAGAAGGGGTAGAGGCGGTCGATGGCGCGCAGGTAGGAGAGGAACGACCAGGGGCTTGCGGGCTGGGCGAGGGTGACGAGGTCGGCGAGGAAGGGTACTTGGAGGGTGGCGCCGTCGATGAGGAGTCCTGGGTGCCAGCTGAAGCCGGGGCTTTGTTCGTAGAAGGCTGCTTCGATGCCGCCGGGGATGGTGTCCGCGAGTGCGGCGAGGGAGAGGTTGAAGGGGCCGATGCCGATGCCGACGAGGTCTTTGGGGGTTTCGGCCGCGGGTGTGGCGGAGGTGGTGGTCTGCGGCGGGGTGGGCGTGCCGGTCATCGGGGCGTGCTGCCTTCCACGAGGGTGTCTGCGAGTGTCTCCACTCGGGTGAGGAGTGCGGCGAGGTCGTCGGGGGTGGTGTGGGGGTTGAGCAGGGTGGTTTTGAGCCAGAGGCGGCCGTCCGCGCGGGCTCTGCCGAGGACGGCGGTGCCTTCGGTGAGGAGGGTGCGGCGGATGGTGGCGACGGTGGTGTCGCTGGTGCGGGTGGGGCGGAAGAGGACGGTGGTGAGGGTGGGGTGTTCGTGGAGTTCGAGCCTGGGGTGTTTGTCGATGGCCTCGGCGAGTTCCTGTGCGGTGTCGCAGAGGTGGTCGACGAGGGTGCCGAGTCCGGCGCGGCCGAGTGCGCGGAGTGTGACGGCGATCTTGATGATGTCGGGGCGTCTGGTGGTGCGCAGGGAGCGGCCGAGGAGGTCGGGAAGGCCGGCGTCGGTGTCGTCGTCGGCGTTGAGGTAGTCCGCGGTGTGGGCGAGGGGGGCGAGCAGCTCGGTGCCGGGTACGGCGAGCAGTCCGGCGGCGACGGGTTGCCAGCCGAGTTTGTGCAGGTCGAGGGTGACGGATTGGGCGCGGTCGAGTCCGTCGAGCAGGGGGGCGCGGCGGTCGCTGAACAGGAGGGGGCCGCCGTAGGCGGCGTCGATGTGGAGTTCGGCGCCGTGGCGTGCGCAGAGGTCGGCGATGGCGGGGAGCGGGTCGATGGCGCCGGTGTCGGTGGTACCGGCGGTGGCGGCGACGAGGACGGGGCCGTGCAGCGTCGTGAGGGCGTCGTCGAGGGCGGCGGGGTCGAGGGTGCCGCGGGGTGCGGGGACGGTGACGGGTTCGGGGAGGCCGAGGAGCCAGGCGGCGCGGGTGAGGGAGTGGTGGGTGTGCGCGCCGGTGACGACTTGGAGGCGCCCACCCGCGTGGGCATGGCGTTCGCGGGCGAGGAGGAGTGCGAGCTGGTTGGATTCGGTGCCGCCGGTGGTGACGACGGCGTCGGGCGTGGTGCCGTGCGCGGTGTGCGGGTAGACCTCGCGGGCGAGTGCCCGGGTGACGAGGGCTTCGAGTTCCGCGGCGGCGGGTGCCTGGTCCCAGGAGTCGAGTGACTGGTTGAGGGCGGAGGCGGCGAGGTCGGCGGCGACGGCCAGGGCGAGGGGCGGGGTGTGCAGGTGGGCGGCGCACAGGGGGTGGGCGGGGTCGGCCGCGCCGGCGGCGAGTGCCTGGACGAGGGTGGTGAGGGCTTCGCCGGCGCCGGCTCCTTCGTCGGGCAGTACGGGGGTGGCGGCGGCGCGTACCCGGGCGGCGGTGGCTTCGGGGCCGCCTGCGGGCAGTGGCCTGCCCTGGCGCTCCGCGGTGCCCGCGGCGAGCGCGTCGAGGACGGTGGCGACGAGGGGCCGCAGCGCGTCGGGGCCGTGGTTGCCGCCCGCGAGCGGCGGCAGGCCGGTGCCGGGGGTCGGGGGGTGCGGCGGCGTGGTCATCCTGGCCCTTCTGCGTGGACGGAGTCACCGTCTCCAACGATCGGCACCCGGATGGGGTATTGCCCTGGCGGGTTTTGTACGACTCCGAGGGCCGGCGCGGACGGTGCCGGGTGCGGGTGGTGACGCGCGCCACGGCGGGGGCGCGCGTCACCACCGGCGGTGGGTGACGGGGTGCGTGCGGTACTCGGAGCCGTACGGGGTGGAGGTTGTCAGGCGGTGTGCGTGTCGCGGACGTGGAGGGCGCGGCGGAGGTCGTCGAGTTGGTCGGCGAGTTTGCGGCGCAGCGCGGGGATCATGTCGGCGGTGCCGAGGCATGCGGTGCCGAGGCGGAGTGTGGCCTCGTCGACGGCGTGGCCTGGGAAGGCGTGGCGTCCGGCGGCTTCGGCGATGGCCGGGCCCCTGCGGTGGGCGAGGGCGACGGCGGCGGGGAAGTAGCGTTCGACGAACGGGGCGACGAGGTCGGCCTGTTCGGGCTGCCAGAAGCCCTGGGCGACGGCGGTGAACAGGTAGTTGGAGAGGTCGTCCTGGTCGAACATGCGCGCCCATGCGGCTTCTTTCGCCGCCTGGTCGGGCAGTGCGGCGCGGCAGCGTGCGGCGCCTTCCTGTCCTGTGGCGCTGGGGTCGCGGGCGAGTTCGGCGGCGATGTCCTTCTCGTGTGCGGCGCCGAGCACGGTGAGGCGGGTGAGGGTGCGCCAGCGCAGTTCCGGGTCGAGTTCGGGGCCGCCGGGTACGTGTCCGCTGGTGTACCAGTCGTGGATGCCGTCGGGTTGGGTGGCGGTGTCGATGAAGTGGCGTACGGCGGTGAGGCGCAGGCCGGGGTCGGTGCCGTCCTCGGTGCGGCGGATGAGGTCGCGGCACAGGGCGGTGAGGCCGGCGAGGGCGGCGGGGCGCTGCTCGTGGCTGGTGTAGCGGCCGGCGATCTGGCCGGTGGCGAAGGCCAGTACGCCCTGGACGACGGCGAGGTCGCTCTCGTGCGGGAGGTGGGTGCGTGCGGCTTCGAGGTAGGCGGCGGGGGCCAGTTCGCCGTCGCGGACCATGTCGCGCGCGGCGTTCCACACGACGGCGCGGGTGAGGGGTTCTGGGATGGTGGACAGGGCGCGCAGTGCGGTGTCCCAGGAGCCCGCGTCGAGGCGGATCTTGGTGTAGGAGAGGTCGGCGTCGTTGAGGACGGTGAGTGCGGGGCGGCGGCCGGGGAGTGTGGTGGGGGCCGCGTCGCCGTGGGCGGGTACGTCGAGTTCGATGCGGTCGCGTGCGACGAGGCGTTCGGTGCCGGCGATGTCGTGGTCGTAGGTGGCGACGGCGATGTGGTGGGGGCGGCTGCCGCGGTGGGTGACGGTGAGTGTCCAGTCGGTGGACGTGTGGGTGACGTCGGGGGTGAGGGTGTCGACGCCGGTGGTGCGCAGCCAGGCGTCGGCCCAGGCGTGGACGTCGCGGTCGGTGGCGCGTGCGAGGTTGTCGACGAAGTCGGCGAGGGTGGCGTTCGCGTACTTGTGGCGGGTGATGTGGTGGTTGACGCCGGCGAGGAAGTCCTTCTCGCCGAGCCAGGCGACGAGTTGGCGCAGCGCGGAGGCGCCCTTGGCGTAGGAGATGCCGTCGAAGTTGAGCATGGCGGACGCGGTGTCGGGGACGGCGTCGTGTGCGGGGGCGACGGGATGGGTGGTGGGGCGCTGGTCGGCGTCGTAGCCCCAGGGTTTGCGGCCGATGGCGAAGTCGGTCCAGGTCCCGGTGAAGCGGGTGGCTTCGGCGAGGGTCTGGTAGCCCATGTACTCGGCGAAGGACTCGTTGAGCCAGATGTCGTCCCACCAGGCGAGGGTGACGAGGTCGCCGAACCACATGTGGGCCATTTCGTGGGCGATGACCATGCCGCGGGTCTGGCGTTCGGTGTCGGTGACGGCGGAGCGGTAGATGAATTCGTCGCGGAAGGTGACGAGTCCGGGGTTCTCCATGGCGCCGGCGTTGAACTCGGGGACGAACGCCTGGTCGTAGGAGTCGAAGGGGTAGGGCTCGTCGAACTTCTCGTGGTAGCGGTCGAAGCAGGCGCGGGTGATGTCGAGGATCTCGTCGGCGTCCTCGGCGAGGTGGGGGGCGAGGGAGCGCCGGCAGTGGATGCCGAAGGGGATGCCGGCGTGTTCGGTGCGTACGGAGTGCCAGGGTCCGATGGCGACGGCGACGAGGTAGGTGGAGACGAGGGGGGTCCTGGCGAGGGTCCAGTGTCCTTCGCCGGTGTGGGTGGCGACGCCGTTGCCGAGGACGGTCCACGCCTCGGGTGCGGTGACGGACACGTCGAAGACAGCCTTGAGGTCGGGCTGGTCGAAGGCGGCGAAGACGCGCTGGACGTCCTCCATGAACAGCTGGGTGTAGAGGTAGCTCTCGCCGTCCGTGGGGTCGGTGAAGCGGTGCATGCCTTCGCCGGTGTGTGAGTAGCGCATGTCCGCGTCGACGCGCAGTTCGTGTTCGCCGGGGGTGAGGCCGGTGAGGGGGTAGCGGTTTTCGGTGAGGGCCGCGGGGTCGAGCCGCTCGCCGTCGAGGCTGATGGCGCGCAGGGTGGCGGGCTTGAGCTCGACGAAGGTGTCCCCGGCGGTGTGTGCGGTGAAGTGGATGACCGTGCGGGAGTCGAAGGTCTCGCTGCCGGTGGTGACGTCGAGGGCCACGGTGTACCGGTGTACGTCGATCAGTTGTGCTCGGGTTCGCGCTTCGTCGCGCGTCAGTACGGACATGGGGACATGCTGCCCGATGGGCGTGGGCGCGCGCAGTGGGGTTGGTCGCACTGGTTGCCCGCGGGGCGGCGGGGCGCGCCCCGCCGCGCGCCGCCGCGTGGCGCGGGCCGCCGTACAGTGGAGGCGACCGGGCCGGTGCGCGGGAGGCCGGTCCTGGCGGGCCCGGGGACGGGCGTAGGGGGTACGGGCGTGGCGAACGGCGGCGAGGTCGTACACGGTTTTCCGCATCTGGACACCGCGCGGGCGGCCATCACGGCGCTCTACCGGCGGCTCACGCCGGACGGTGTGCGGTCGTACACGCCGAGTGTGGCCCCGGCGGACGTCGCCTTCGCCGACGCGGACGATCTCCACCTGGGCACGCAGCGGGTGGCGAGGGCGCTGGTGCGGCAGCTGCGGCTGCCGGACGCGCGGATCATCGTGAGTTTCCGGGAGATGCGGCACGCGGCGAACGTGGAGCTGACGGCGGGGCCCGAGTACTTCATCGAGCTGAACGACCGGTTCCGCAGCCACCGCAGGGACATCGGGGCCGCGCTGGCGCACGAGATCACGCATGTGCTGCTGCACCGCCTTGATCTGGCGTTCCCCGGCACACCCGCGAACGAGATCCTGACGGACACGGCGACGACGTACCTGGGCGCCGGGTGGCTGCTGCTCGACGCGTACCGGGAGGACCGGGACTCCAGCCAGAAGCTCGGCTATCTGACGCCTGAGGAGTTCGGGTACGTGCTGGCGAAGCGGGCGGCGGTGTTCGGTGAGGACCCGCGCGTCTGGTTCACGAGCCCGCAGGCGTACGAGGCGTACACGCGGGGCAGCGCGCGTGCGCTGCGCGACGAGCGGCAGCCGCCGCTGACGACGGCGGGCCGCCTGGGCAGGCACCGCTACGTCAAGGAGCGCAGGTACGCGCTCGACCATCCGGGCGTCCTCGCGGACCCGGCGGCGCCGTACGTGTTCGAGGCGCTGCGTGACGGGCCGCGGGTGGCGTTCGCGTGTCCCACATGCCACCAGCGCATCCGGGTACCGGTGCGGGGGCGGGTCAGGGCGCGGTGCGGCCTGTGCCGCACGGTGCTGGAGTGCGACACCTAGACACCTGAGGATCCTGAGACGGCGGCATGCACGAGGAACTGTTCGCGGCGGTGTACGCGGGCGCCGACGACGCCCTGGTGCGGCTGGTGCGCGCGGGGGCGGCGGACGTGGCGGGCGCGGTGGACGGCGAGGGGCAGAGCGTCCTGTACGCGGCGGCGGTGAGCGACCGGCCCGGCGCCGTCCGGCTGCTGCTGGCGGCGGGTGCCGATCCGCGGCGGGCGTGCGGCCCCGACGGCGGTGACCTGCCGCTGTGCGGGGCGGCGAGCGGCGGGCACACGGAGGTGGTCAGGGCGCTGCTTGCGGCGGGTGCCGAGCCGGACGCGCGGGAGGCGTACGGCTTCACGGCGGTGGCGTGGGCTGCGGTGCAGGGGTTCGCGGGGACGCTTGAGGCGCTGGTCGAGGGCGGCGCCGATCCGGATCTGCCGGGGCCCGGCGGTGAGCGTCCGCTGGTGCTCGCGGCGCGGCGCGGGTCGGTCGCGGCGGTGCGGGTGCTGCTGCGGCACGGTGCGGGCGTGCGGGATCCGGGCGGGCGGGAGGCGGCGCTTGCGGAGGCGCGGCACTGGCTGGGCCGCGACGTGGAGCGTGAGCTGCGGCAGGGGCTGCTTTCCGCGTACGGCGAGGGTTTCGAGGCGGTGGTGCGGCGGTCGGTGGCGGGCGGCGCGGAGACGGTGGCGGTGGAGCTGGTGCGGGACGGGGTGGTGGTCGCGGGCCGTGCGGCGGGGACGGGGCACGCGGCGGTGGCGACGGTGCTGGAGCGTGAGCTCGGCGTTCCTGTCGGGTACGAGGAGCTGGCGCGGCGCGCGCTGAGCTGCGGGGATCCGGCGCGGGACGACTGGCGTGAGGCGGTGCGCGCCATGGTGGCGCTGCCGGCTGAGGAAACGTTTCAGGTGGCGGTGGTGTGGTGCGGCGCGGCCGACGAGTCGCGACGGACGCTCGGGTTGGACGTGGTGGCGGAGCTGGATCCGGCCGCCGTGTCGCCGCGTGCTCTCGCGGTGGTGCGGGAGGTGGCGGCGGGGCTGCCGCCCGGGGGCGGGAGCGCGCGGGAGGCGGCCGCGGTGGTGCGGGCGCTCGGCCGGCACCGCGCCGGCGCACGCGACGTGGCCGCGTACGCGCGCCATCCGGACGCGGCGGTGCGCCGCGTGGTCGCGGGCGCGAGCCCACTGGCGGCCGAGCCGGGGCTCGCGACACTGGTCGCGCTGGCACACGACCGTTCCGCGAGCGTGCGGCGGGCGGCGGTGGCCGCGCTGGCGGGGACGGGCGCGGCGGAACCCCGCGCGCGGGACGCGCTGGCGGCGGGGCTTGACGACGAGGACGCCCTGGTGGCGGCCGAGGCCGCGGCGGGCCTGGCGGCGTCGGGGGACGAGCGCGCGGTGGCGGCGCTGGCCCGGCTGCTGGCACAGGCGGACCCGGACGACCCGGCACGGGCAAAGGCACGGGACGCGGTAGCCCTGCTCCCCCGCGACGCGCGGCGCCTGACCCTGGAACGCATCCCGCCGCGACGCGAGGCGTGAGCCCGCAGCACCGGCGGCCAGGGTGCCGCCGCCGGGCCGAGGGCGGCCCAGACCTGGAGTCCCCCGCGGCGGGCCTGGCGGCGTCGGGGGACGAGCGCGCGGTGGCGGCGCTGGCCCGGCTGCTGGCACAGGCGGACCCGGACGACCCGGCACGGGCAAGGGCACGGGACGCGGTGGCCCTGCTCCCCCGCGACGCGCGGCGCCTGACCCTGGAACGCATCCCGCCGCGACACGAGGCGTGAGCGCGCGATCCCGGCGCCCCGTGGGCGCGGCCCTCCGGTGTCCGGCGCGGCCGCAGGGCCCGGCCCGGCTCTGCCCGGCCACCAGGCGTCGGGCGTCGGGCGGCAGGCGGCCACGGCGGCGCACGCCTGCGGCCGGGAGTCGCCCCCGCTGCCTGCCCCCGTGGGTGCGGCGTGCGGTGCCGCGGCGGGAGGACGGCGAGCGGACACGGGCCCGACGCCAGGCGGGAGACTCCCCCCCGGGGGGTCAGCCCGGCACGATGCCCTGGGCCCGTGCCGCTGCGAGCCACTGCGGGAACTCCCCCAGCAGCCGGTCGTAAAGTGTGGTGTCCCGCATGCGGCGTGGGTCGCGGCCGGCCGGGAAGAAGCCCGCGTTGTCGACCACGCGCCGTGCGGGGACGGCGAGTTCGTCCAGCCTCCGCAGGAAGTCGAACTGGTGGCCGTGCGGATCGCCGAACCCGATGAACTGCCAGAACATCGGCAGCGAGGCGGCCTTGCACACGTACTGCTCGGCGGCGCGGCGGTTGCTCGGCCCGCCGTCCGTCTGGAAGACGACGAGGGCGGGGTCCGTGGCCCCGCTGCCGAGGTAGTGGTCGATGACGGCGTCCATCGCCACGTGGTAGTTGGTCCGGCCCATGTGGCCGAGCGAGCCCACAATGTCCCCGATGCGGCCTTCGTGGCGGTCGAGCGATATGGGGGCCTGCGCGTCCACGTCCGTGGAGAAGACCACGACCGGGACGGTCCCGTCGTCGTCGAGGTTGGCGGAGAGGCCGAGGACGCGTTCGGCGAGCGACTGCACGGTGCCGTCGCGGTAGTACCGGCGCATGGAGCCCGACCGGTCGAGCACCAGGTACACGGCGGCGCGCTGCCCGCTCAGGCCGCTCTTCTCCAGCGAGACCGCGGCGCTCTTGTACAGGCTCACCAGGCCGGGGGCGGTCCGCTCCATCTTCTCCAGGCTGATCGCGGGGCCCGTCGGGGCGGACGCTGCGGCCATGTGCACGCTCCTCGCGAGGTGTTGGGCCCACAGCCTACGGGGAGGGCACGCACGGCGGACACGCGTTCGCGCGGTCCGGGGACGTGCCACGGCGCCCGCCGTGTCCGGTCGGGGACGGGACGGGCGCCGTGTCCTGCGGAGGGCCGGGGGAAGCGCCTCCCCCAGCCGGACCGTCCGTACGCCGTTGTACGGGACGTCTTGCCGTTACCGCGCGCTCGGCGCGGCAACGGATGCCATCAGACCACGAGGGCGCGGTCCGTGGGCCGGATCGGGGCGGGCAGGTCGCTCGCCCCCGACAGGTGGCCGTCGACGGCGCGGGCCGCCGAGCGGCCCTCCGCGATCGCCCACACGATCAGCGACTGGCCGCGGCCCGCGTCGCCCGCCACGTACACGCCGGGGACGTTGGTGGCGAAGTCCGCGTCGCGTGCGACGTTGCCGCGCGCGTCCAGTTCGAGGCCGAACTGCTCGACGAGGCCGTTGGACTGGTCGGTGCCGGTGAACCCCATGGCCAGCGTGACCAGTTGGGCGGGGATGACGCGCTCGGTGCCTTCGAGCGAGGCGATCTTGCCGTCCTTGAACTCCACCTCGACGAGGTGCAGTGACTGGACGTTGCCGTCCTCGTCGCCCTCGAAGTGCGTGGTGGAGACCGAGTACAGCCGCTCGCCGCCCTCCTCGTGTGCCGAGGTGACCTTGTAGAGCATCGGGAACGTGGGCCACGGCTGGTGCTCGGCGCGCTCGTCGCCGGGGCGCGGCATGATCTCCAGCTGGGTCACGGACAGGGCGCCCTGGCGGTGTGCGGTGCCCACGCAGTCGGCGCCGGTGTCGCCGCCGCCGATGACCACGACGTGCTTGTCCTTCGCGGTGATCGGGGAGTTCGTGAGGTCGCCCTCCTGCACCTTGTTGGACAGCGGCAGGTACTCCATCGCGTAGTGCACGCCGTTCAGCTCGCGGCCCGGCACGGGCAGGTCGCGGGAGACGGTCGCGCCCGCGGCGATGACGACCGCGTCGTACCTGCGGCGCAGCTTCGCCGCGTCGAGGTCCCGGCCGATCTCTATCCCGGTGCGGAACTTGGTGCCTTCCGCACGCATCTGCTCGACGCGGCGGTTGATGTGGGACTTCTCCATCTTGAACTCGGGGATGCCGTAGCGCAGCAGCCCGCCGATGCGGTCGGCGCGCTCGTAGACCACGACGGTGTGTCCCGCCCGGGTCAGCTGCTGGGCGGCGGCGAGTCCCGAGGGGCCCGAGCCGATCACGGCGACGGTCTTGCCGGAGAGCCGCTCGGGCGGCTGCGGCGTGACGTCGCCGCTCTCCCACGCCTTGTCGATGATGGAGACCTCGACGTTCTTGATGGTGACGGGGGGCTGGTTGATGCCGAGCACGCACGCGGACTCGCACGGCGCGGGGCACAGCCTGCCGGTGAACTCCGGGAAGTTGTTCGTGGCGTGGAGGCGCTCTATGGCGGCGTTCCAGTCCTCGCGGTACGCGTAGTCGTTCCACTCGGGGATGAGGTTTCCGAGCGGGCAGCCGTTGTGGCAGAACGGGATGCCACAGTCCATGCAGCGGCCGGCCTGCTTGCTGACGATCGGCAGCAGGGAGCCGGGTACGTAGACCTCGTTCCAGTCCTTGACGCGCTCGGCGACGGGCCGGCTCGTGGCGACTTCGCGGCCGGTGGTGAGAAAGCCCTTCGGGTCAGCCATGGGTCGCCGCCTCCATCATCTTCTCGGTGGTCTCGGTCTCGGAGAGCCCGGCCAGCTCGGCGGCGTCCTTGGCGGCGAGCACGGCCTTGTAGGCGGCCGGGATGATCTTGCTGAACCGGTCGGCCGCGGTGTCCCACTCGGCCAGCAGCTTCGCGGCGACGGTGGAGCCCGTCTCCTCGTGGTGGCGGCGCACCACGTCGTGCACCCACAGCTTGTCGCCGTCGTCGAGCGGCCCGACCGCGGCCAGGTTGCCCGCGTTGACGTTGTCGGGGTCGAGGTCGATGACGTACGCGGTGCCGCCTGACATGCCGGCCGCGAAGTTGCGCCCCGTCGGGCCGAGGACGACGGCGTGGCCGCCGGTCATGTACTCGCAGCCGTGGTCGCCGACGCCCTCGGTGACGACGGTCGCGCCGGAGTTGCGCACGCAGGTGCGCTCGCCGCTGCGGCCGCGCAGGAACAGCTCGCCGCCGGTGGCGCCGTAGGCGATGGTGTTGCCGGCGATGGTGGAGTACTCGGCGAGGTGGTCGGCGCCGCGGTCGGGCCGTACGACGACGCGTCCGCCGGAGAGGCCCTTGCCGACGTAGTCGTTGGCGTCGCCTTCGAGCCGCAGGGTGATGCCGGACGGCAGGAACGCGCCGAAGGACTGGCCCGCGGACCCGGTGAACGTGATGTCGATGGTGTCGTCGGGCAGGCCGGCGCCGCCGAACCGCTTGGTGACCTCGTGGCCGAGCATGGTGCCGACCGTGCGGTTGATGTTGCGGATGCCGATCTGTGCCCGTACGGGCTGCGCGGCCTCGGCGCTCTCGGCGCCGAGCGCGTCCGCGGCGAGGCGGATCAGCTCGTTGTCGAGCGCCTTGTCGAGGCCGTGGTCCTGGGCGACCGTGCGGTGGCGCACGGCGCCCCTGCCGAGCACCGGCACGTGGAACAGCGGCGCCAGGTCGAGGCCCTGGGCCTTCCAGTGGCCCACGGCCCGCTCGGTGTCGAGGAGTTCGGCGTGTCCGACGGCCTCCTCCAGGGTGCGGAAGCCGAGTTCGGCGAGGAGTTCACGTACTTCCTGCGCGATGTACTCGAAGAACCGCACCACGTACTCGGCCTTGCCGGAGAACCGCTCGCGCAGCACCGGGTTCTGGGTGGCGATGCCGACGGGGCAGGTGTCGAGGTGGCACACGCGCATCATCACGCAGCCGGACACCACCAGGGGCGCCGTCGCGAAGCCGAACTCCTCGGCGCCGAGAAGCGCGGCGATGACGACGTCGCGGCCGGTCTTGAGCTGGCCGTCGGTCTGCACGACGATCCGGTCGCGCAACCCGTTGAGGAGCAGCGTCTGCTGGGTCTCGGCGAGGCCGAGCTCCCAGGGGCCGCCCGCGTGCTTGAGCGACGTGAGCGGGGACGCGCCGGTGCCGCCGTCGTGGCCCGAGATCAGCACGACGTCGGCGTGTGCCTTGGAGACGCCGGCCGCGACCGTGCCGACGCCGACCTCGGAGACCAGCTTCACGTGGATGCGGGCCGCCGGGTTGGCGTTCTTCAGGTCGTGGATGAGCTGGGCGAGGTCCTCGATGGAGTAGATGTCGTGGTGCGGCGGCGGCGAGATCAGGCCGACGCCGGGCGTGGAGTGCCGGGTGTTCGCGACCCACGGGTAGACCTTGTGGCCGGGCAGCTGGCCGCCCTCGCCGGGCTTCGCGCCCTGCGCCATCTTGATCTGGATGTCGTCGGCGTTGACGAGGTACTCGCTGGTGACGCCGAACCTGCCGGACGCGACCTGCTTGATCGCGGAGCGCCGCGCGGGGTCGTGGAGCCGGTCGGTGTCCTCGCCGCCCTCGCCGGTGTTGGACTTGCCGCCGAGGCGGTTCATGGCGATGGCGAGCGTCTCGTGCGCCTCGCGGGAGATCGACCCGTACGACATGGCGCCGGTGGAGAACCGCTTGACGATCTCGGAGGCCGGCTCGACCTCGTCGAGCGGGATCGGCTCGCGTCCTGAGGCGAAGTTGAACAGGCCGCGCAGCGTCATGAGCCGCTCGGACTGCTCGTTGACCCGGTCGGTGTACTTCTTGAAGATGTCGTAGCGGCCGGAGCGTGTGGCGTGCTGGAGCCGGAAGACCGTCTCGGGGTCGAACAGGTGCGGCTCGCCCTCGCGCCGCCACTGGTACTCGCCGCCGATCTCCAGCTTGCGGTGGCTCGCGGAGATCCCGGAGGCCGGGTAGCCCTTGGCGTGCCGGGCGGCGACCTCCTGGGCGACGACGTCGAGCCCGGCGCCGCCGATCTTGGTGGCGGTGCCGTTGAAGTACCGGTCGACGAAGGCCTGGTCGAGGCCGACGGCCTCGAAGACCTGCGCGCCGCGGTAGGAGGCGACGGTGGAGATGCCCATCTTGGACATGACCTTCAGGACGCCCTTGCCGAGCGCGCGGATCAGGTTGCGGATGGCCTGCTCCGGCTCCAGGCCCTGGATGAAGGTCCCGGCGCGCACCAGGTCCTCCACCGATTCCATCGCGAGGTACGGGTTGACCGCGGCGGCGCCGTAGCTGATGAGCAGCGCGATGTGGTGCACCTCGCGCACGTCGCCGGCCTCGACCAGCAGGCCCACCTGGGTGCGCTGCTTGGTGCGGATGAGGTGGTGGTGCACGGCCGCCGTCAGCAGCAGCGACGGGATGGGCGCCTGCTCGGCGTCGGAGTGCCGGTCGGACAGGACGATGATGCGGGCGCCGCCGTCGATCGCCGCGTCGGCCTCGGCGCAGATCTCGTCGATGCGCGCGGCGAGCGCCTCGCCGCCGCCGGCGACCCGGTAGAGGCCGGAGAGGGTGGCGGCCGTCATGCCGGGCATGTCGCCGTCGGCGTTGATGTGGATGAGCTTGGCGAGCTCGTCGTTGTCGATGACGGGGAAGGGCAGGGTGACACTGCGGCAGGACGCGGCGGTGGGTTCGAGCAGATTGCCCTGCGGGCCGAGCGACGACAGCAGCGAGGTGACGAGCTCCTCGCGGATGGCGTCCAGCGGCGGGTTGGTGACCTGCGCGAACAGCTGCGTGAAGTAGTCGAACAGCAGCCGGGGGCGTGCCGAGAGCGCCGCGATGGGCGAGTCGGTGCCCATGGAGCCGATGGGCTCGGCGGCGGTGCGCGCCATCGGCGCGAGGAGGATGCGCAGCTCCTCCTCGGTGTAGCCGAAGGTCTGCTGGCGGCGGGTGACCGACGCGTGCGTGTGCACGATGTGCTCGCGCTCGGGCAGGTCGGACAGCTCGATCTCGCCGGCTTCGAGCCACTCCTGGTAGGGGTGCTCGGCGGCGAGCGTCGCCTTGATCTCGTCGTCCTCGATGATGCGGTGCTCGGCGGTGTCCACGAGGAACATGCGGCCGGGCATGAGGCGGCCCTTGCGTACGACCTTGCCCGGTTCGATGTCGAGTACGCCGACCTCGGAGGCGAGGACGACGAGGCCGTCGTCGGTGACCCAGTAGCGTCCCGGCCGCAGGCCGTTGCGGTCGAGGACAGCGCCGACCTGGGCGCCGTCGGTGAAGGTGACGACGGCGGGGCCGTCCCACGGCTCCATCATCGTGGAGTGGTACTGGTAGAAGGCCCGGCGTGCCGGGTCCATGGCGTCGTTGTTCTCCCACGCCTCGGGGACCATCATCAGCACCGAGTGGGGCAGCGAGCGGCCGCCGAGGTGCAGCAGTTCGAGCACCTCGTCGAACGTCGCGGAGTCGGAGGCGCCCGGCGTGTTGATCGGGAAGATCCGGTCGAGGGCGCCGTCGCCGAACAGCCCGGAGGCGAGCTGCGACTCGCGGGCCTTCATCCAGTTGCGGTTGCCCTGGACGGTGTTGATCTCGCCGTTGTGCGCGACGAAGCGGTACGGGTGGGCCAGCGGCCAGCTCGGGAAGGTGTTCGTGGAGAACCGCGAGTGCACGAGCGCGATGGCGGTGGCGAAGCTGGGGTCCGAGAGGTCCGTGAAGAAGGGCTCGAGCTGCTCGGTGGTGAGCATGCCCTTGTAGACGACGGTGCGCGAGGACAGGGACGGGAAGTAGACGCCGGCCTCGCGCTCGGCGCGCTTGCGCAGCACGAACGCCTTGCGGTCCAGTGCGATGCCGCTTGAGCGGTGGTCGGTGACGAAGAGCTGCCGGAAGATCGGCACGGTGGCACGCGCCGTGAGGCCGAGGATCCGCGGCTTGACGGGCACCTCGCGCCAGCCGAGTACGGTCAGGCCCTCCTCGGCCGCGATCGCCTCGATGGCCGAGACGCCCTCGTCGACCTCCTCGGCGGGCAGGAAGGCCGTGCCGACGGCGTACTCGCCCGCCGCGGGGAGGGCGAACCCGGCGGCCTCGCGGAAGAAGGCGTCGGGAACCTGTAGGAGGATCCCGGCGCCGTCGCCCGAGTCGGGCTCGGAGCCGGTGGCGCCACGGTGCTCCAGGTTGCGCAGGACGGTCAGCGCCTGCTGGACCAGCGCGTGGCTGGCGTCGCCGGTGAGGGTGGCGACGAAACCGACGCCGCACGCGTCGTGTTCGTCGCGGGGGTCGTACATCCCCTGCGGGGCAGGGCGACCGTCCATGGGCGACCAGGCGTGGGAACGCATCGGCTCTCCCGTCGTCGTCGGGGCATATGCGGGGCATATGCGTGTGCCGAGGGACGACGTTGGCCCTCCGGAGAAATTTCGTGCAGGTTACATGATGGGGTTCTGCCCAGAAAGCGGAAGATTCCATCCAGCATGCGGACAGCTAGGGGCATCCTCGCGAGGTTTCCGAAGGTGACGGTTTCCTGGCGGCGGACACGGGGTGTGCCGGACAGTACGGCGCCTGTCCGGGGGCGCGGGCTTCGTTGCCCGCTGCGCTAACGGGTCATGCCCCGCTATCGCGGGGTCGAAACCGCCGTGTAACAGGTATGTACGGCGGGCCCCGCCAGTCTCGCATCCCACTGCCGCACGCGCGCAGGGACGTACGTCACAGCAGGTGGGGTGCCCTCCCGCGCGGGCACACTCCTACAGCGATGCTCCGAGTAGGCTGCCGAGGCCGTACGTGATCGCCGCCGCCACGCCGCCGAGGGCGAGCTGGCGCAGACCGCTGAACCACCAGCTGCGCGCCGTCACGCGTGCCACCAGCGCGCCGCAGGCGAACAGCCCCGCGAGCGCGAGCGCCACCGCGGGCCACAGCGAGGTCGCGCCGAGCAGGAACGGCAGGACGGGCAGCAACGCGCCGACGGCGAACGACCCGAACGACGACACCGCGGCGACCGTCGGCGACGGCAGGTCGTCGGGGTCGATGCCCAGCTCCTCGCGGGCGTGGATCTCCAGCGCCTGCTCGGGGTCGGCGGACAGCTGGGCGGCCACCTGGTGCGCGAGTGCCGGCTCGACGCCGCGCGAGACGTAGAGCGCGGCGAGTTCGTCCAGCTCGTCGGCCGGGTTCTTGCGCAGCTCGGCCCGCTCGACGGCCAGCTCCGCCTCGACCAGCTCCCGCTGCGAGGCGACGGAGGTGTACTCGCCCGCGGCCATCGAGAAGGCACCGGCGGCGAGGCCGGCGAGGCCCGTGATGACGACGGCGTGCGACGACACGTCGCCGCCCGCGACGCCCGTCATCAGCGCCAGGTTGGAGACCAGGCCGTCCATCGCCCCGAACACGGCCGGCCGCAGCCAGCCGCCCGTCACATCCCGGTGGGTGTGGTTGTCGCGGTGCGCGTCGTGCAGCGTCGCGTTCGCCTCGAAGACGGCCATGACGTTCTTCCCCTTCCCATGGGCGGCAGCCCGGTTCCGTACGGAGCCTGTGGGCCCCTCCCACGCTCGAAAGTACGCACGGAATCGGATCGCCGCCAGCAAGGAAGGCCTGACTTACCGCAGGTCAAAGGGGTCCTTGCCGGACAGGCCGAGCCGCCGGCACACCGCGCGGCAGCGGCCGGGACGCGGCTTCGGGGACGGCTGGGCCCCGGCCGCACGGCCGTAGTGGGATCGGCCCCGGACGCGCCGCAGGCTGCGCGGTGCGCGCGGGCAGTGTCAACGGGCGCGGGCACGGCTTCAGCTGCCAGGACGAGCGGGACCGTGCCGTCCCGGGGACGGCACCCGGCCGGCGAGGCGTTGCCCACACCGCCCGGCGGGCGCGGCCCGCGCACAGGCCCGGCGCGACGCGCGCCGCGCAGTCGAACCCCACGTCGGACGGGGCGGACCCGGGCAGGTGCTCTTCGGGAGCCCGCGGGCACGGGCACGGCTTCAGACGCCGGGGGGAACGGGGCCAGGTCGTCCCGGGGACGGCACCCGTCCGCCGGGCGTGGCCCACGCCGCCCTGCGACCCTGTGACCCTGCGGCCGGGGAAAGGCCGAAGGGCACCGCCGGGAAACCGTTGCGCCGAACAGCGCCAAGCGCGCGCACGCGCTGAGCGGAGGGCAAGCCCCCGCCGCTGGGTGGGCCAGGCAGCGCCGAAGCGGACTTGGTCGTGCACGGTACGGCCCACGTCGGCAGGGCTACCCGCGGCGCCACGGGCGCGCACGGTGGGCTGCCGGGCGGGACCCGGAGCACGGGCCCCGCGCCTCGCCGCGGCGGCCCGCTTACGGCGGGCGGACGCCCCCGGTCAGCTCTTCTCGGCCGCCTGCGCCTCGGCGTCCCGCGTATCCTCACCGGCGCGCTCGGCCGACTGTTTCGGGTGCGCTTCCCCATCGCCGGGCGCCTGCTCCGAGGCCGGCTCGGACACGGCGTCCGTGGCCTCGGCGTCTGCGGCCTCGGCGGCCGCGTCCGGTTCGACGATCTTCTCGCGGCCCGGCCGCAGCCGCGCCGACAGCACGATGTAGAGCACCGCCAGGATGAACATGATCATGACGGTCCACAGGTTCAGCCGCAGGCCGAGGATGTGGTTCGCCGTGTCCACGCGCAGGTACTCCGTGCCGCCGCGCCCCACGCAGTACAGCGCCACGTAGAGGGCGAACACCCGGCCGTGGCCGAGTTGCCATCTGCGGTCGGCCCAGACCACGAGCGCCGCCACGATCAGGCACCAGATCGACTCGTACAGGAACGTCGGATGGTAGTAGCCGGGCGTGCCGCCGCCCGACGGGTGCGTGATGTGCAGGGCCCACGGCAGGTGGGTCTCCTTGCCGTACAGCTCCTGGTTGAACCAGTTGCCCCAGCGGCCGATGGCCTGCGCGATCGCCACCGCGGGTGCCAGGGCGTCCACCCAGGCCGTGAGCGGGATGCCGCGCCGTCTGCAGCCGATCCACGCGCCCACCGCGCCGAGCGCGACCGCGCCCCAGATCCCGAGCCCGCCGTTCCAGACCTTGAAGGCGTTGACCCAGTCCTCGCCTCTCTCGAAGTAGAGCTCGGGGTCCGTCACCACGTGGTAGAGGCGGCCGCCCACCAGGCCGAACGGCACCGCCCAGATGGCGATGTCGGCGACCGTGCCCGACTTGCCGCCGCGGGCGACCCAGCGCTTGTTGCCGTACCAGACGGCCACGAAGACGCCGATGATGATGCAGAACGCATAGCCGCGCAGCGGAATGGGGCCGAGGTGGACCACTCCGGTCGACGGGCTGGGAATGTAGGCAAGTTCCATGGCAGGTCCGACGCTACCCTGCCGGACCCCGGACCCGGCCACCCGCCCGGCAACTTCTGGGTAACGGGGCCCCCATTTTCCGGGCATCCACGCCCCTGCACGGCGCCCGGCTCACGACCCTGTCGCCGCCTTGCCGGGCTGCTTGCCCTTGTCGGCCTCGGCGACCCACTTCTTCAGGTTGGCGGGGGTGATGTTCTCGTCGCCCTTCTTCGGGAAGACGGACTTCCCGTTCAGCAGCACCGTCGGCGTGCCGGTGAAGCCGCCCTTGGTGAACGCCTTCGCCGACTTGCCGACCCACGCGTCGTGGTCGCCGTCGTTGACGCAGGCCTTGAAGCGCTGCGTGGACAGCCCGTCGACCTTGCCCGCGATGTCGAGCAGCTTGCTGTTCTTGCCGAAGGCGTCGGAGGTCTCCTCCGGCTGGTTCTCGTACAGCGCGTCGTGGTATTCGGGGAACTTGCCGGCGTCCTGCGCGCACGCGGCCGCGTTCGCCGCGCGTACCGAGCCCGTGCCGCCCATGTTGCCGTCGATGATCGTCGCGAGGTGGTACTCGACCTTCATCTGCCCGCTGTTCTCCAGCTGGTGGAACGTGTCGCGGAAGACGTTCTCGAACTGGCCGCAGATCGGGCAGCGGAAGTCCTCCCACACCGTGAGCGTGGCGGGCGCGTCCGCCGCGCCGACGCGGATCGCGAGGCCGTCCTTGCCGCCCGCGCCCGTGGGTGCGCTGACGGGGCCCGCCGCTCCCTTCGCGGGCTTGTCCTTGCCCGCGCCGGCCGCGACCACGCCGATGCCGGCCGCCACGGCGAGCACGGCGACGGCGGCGCCCGCGACGACGAAGGTGCGCTTGCGCTTCTCGCGCGCCTTCTCCGCCGCGCGTTCCTGCTGGAGCCGCTCTCGGGCGCTCCTGGTTGCCTCACGTGTCTTCTCACTCACGCCCTCAGCAACGAACCGGGGAGGCGCGTGCGCACCTCCCCGGTCCCAGGTCCACCCGTACGTGTGAGGTCACCGCCCACGGAGGCGAACAGCGGGTTCGAACGCCCAGGCAGGCGCCGGGCCGGCGGGCCGGCCCGGCGGGCGGACGGTCAGGACGGTCGGCCCGCGGGCGTGCGGGCCGACGCCCGTACGCCCTGCGCGAGGCCGCCCGCCAGTTCCCGTACGCCGACGACCCCGGCGGCCGCGTCCGGCGCGTCGAGCACGCGCTTGACGAAGGCGCTGCCGACGATCACACCGTCGGCGAACGACGCGACCTCAGCGGCCTGCGCCGCATTGGACACGCCGAGCCCCACGCAGACCGGCAGGCCGCTGGTGGCGCGGGTGCGGGCCACCAGCTTCTCGGCCTGCCTGCCGACGGATTCGCGGGTGCCGGTGACGCCCATCAGGGAGGCCGCGTACACGAAGCCGCTGCCGGCCGCGGTGATCTCGGCGAGGCGCGCGTCAGCGCTGCTGGGGGCGACCACGAAGACGGTGGCGAGGCCGTGCTCTGCCGCGTGCTCGCGCCACACCGCGGACTCCTGGACCGGCAGGTCGGGCAGGATGCAGCCGGCGCCGCCCGCGTCCGCGAGCTCCGCGGCGAAGCGCCCGGGGCCGTAGCGGTCGATGGGGTTCCAGTACGTCATCACCAGCACAGGCTTACCGGTGGCGTCGTGCGCCTCGCGCACCGTGCGCAGTACGTCGGCGATCCGGACGCCGCCGCGCAGGGCGATGTCGTCGGCGGTCTGGATGACGGGCCCGTCCATGACGGGGTCGCTGTAGGGCAGGCCGACCTCGACGATGTCGGCACCGCCGTCGAAGATCGCGCCGATGGCCTCGATGCCGCCGTCCACGGTGGGGAAGCCGGCCGGGTAGTAGGCGATCAGCGCGGCACGGTCCTCGGCCCGCGCGGCGGCGAGTGCGTCCGTCAGCAGCTGGATGTTCCCGCTCACTTCGCGGCCCCCTCGTTCGCCGTGCCGTTGTGGCCGTCGCGGCCGTCCTGGCCGTCCTGGATCGTCGCGCCGGAGGTGTCGTCGGGTTCGACGGCCGCGTCCGCCTCGTAGAGACCGAAGTAGCGCGCGGCGGTGTCCATGTCCTTGTCGCCGCGCCCGGAGAGGTTGACGACGATCAGGCCGTCCTCGCCGAGTTCCCGGCCGACGGTGAGGGCCCCGGCGAGTGCGTGCGCGCTCTCGATGGCCGGGATGATGCCCTCGGTGCGTGACAGCAGGCGCAGGGCCTGCATGGCCTCGTCGTCGGTGATGGCGAGGTACTCGCCGCGCCCGCTGTCCTTGAGATACGAGTGCTCGGGGCCGATGCCCGGGTAGTCGAGCCCCGCGGAGATCGAGTACGGCTCGGTGATCTGGCCCTCGTCGTCCTGGAGCACGTAGCTGCGCGAGCCGTGCAGGATGCCGGGCTCGCCCACGGTCAGGGTGGCGGCGTGCTCGCCGCTCGGCACGCCGTGCCCCGCGGCCTCGCAGCCGATGAGGCGGACGGCGCCGTCCGGGATGAACGCGTGGAACAGGCCGATCGCGTTGGACCCGCCGCCGACGCAGGCGACGGCCGCGTCGGGCAGCCTGCCGGCCTTGTGCAGGATCTGCCGCCTGGCCTCGACGCCGATCACGCGGTGGAAGTCGCGGACCATCGCGGGGAACGGGTGCGGGCCCGCGACCGTGCCGAACAGGTAGTGCGTGGTGTCGACGCTCGCGACCCAGTCGCGGAACGCCTCGTTGATGGCGTCCTTGAGGGTGCGGCTGCCGGACTTCACGGCGACGACCTCGGCGCCCAGCATCCGCATGCGGGCGACGTTGAGCGCCTGGCGCTCGGTGTCGATCTCGCCCATGTAGATGACGCATTCGAGGCCGAACAGGGCACAGGCGGTGGCCGTGGCCACGCCGTGCTGGCCCGCGCCGGTCTCGGCGACGACGCGGGTCTTGCCCATGCGCCGGGTGAGCAGTGCCTGGCCGAGCACGTTGTTGATCTTGTGCGAGCCGGTGTGGTTGAGGTCCTCGCGCTTGAGGAAGACGCGCGCGCCGCCGGCGTGCGCGGCGAAGCGCTCCACTTCGGTCAGCGGGCTGGGGCGGCCGGTGTAGTCGGCCATGAGCCGGTCGAGTTCGGCGGCGAAGGACGGGTCGGACTTCGCCTTGGCGTACTCGGCGGCGACCTCGTCCGCCGCGGCGACGAGCGCCTCGGGGATGAACTTGCCGCCGAAGGCGCCGAAGTACCCCTCGGCTGTGGGGATCTTCCCGTCGGGGTCCGGCAGGAAGAACGCAGAGGGCTCTGCGGAAGGTTTCGTGGACAACGGAGAACTCCTCGGAGGTCACGGCCCGGTCCACGGTGGAGGGTGGAGCGGGCCGTTACGTAACGACAGCACCGTATGCGCGCGCGGCGTCCTGGTGCGGCGCGCGCGGCCGCGTCCGCCATCGCATTCCGTTGACCTGTCCCGGCTCGTCGCCGATGACGTACCGCACGCGCCGCCCGTGCACCCTGCGCGCGGGCGCGCGGCAGCCACGCGGCCTGCAACCGCGCGCCAGGGGCGCGTGGCGTGCCGGGGCCGCGGCGTCGGCCGCGAGGGTCGCGGGGCGGGAGGCGGGCATGGCGCGCGGTCAGTCCCTGCCGTGCCGCAGCGCGGGGTGGGCACCCGCGGCGACGAGGTCGGCCACGGCGGCCTTCGGGTCGCGTCCGGTGACGAGCGACTCGCCGACGAGCACGGCGTCGGCGCCGGCGTTCGCGTAGGCGATCAGGTCGTGCGGGCCGCGCACGCCGGACTCGGCGACCTTGACGATGCCGGCCGGGATCTCGGGGGCGACCCGCTCGAAGGTGGAGCGGTCCACCTTGAGGGTCTTCAGGTTGCGCGCGTTGACGCCGATGACGCGGGCGCCCGCGTCGACCGCGCGCTCCGCCTCGTCCTCGTCGTGCACCTCGACCAGCGGGGTGAGGCCGATGGACTGGGCGCGCTCGATCAGCGACACCAGCGCGGGCTGCTCCAGCGCGGCGACGATCAGGAGCACCACGTCGGCGCCGTGCGCGCGCGCCTCCCACAGCTGGTAGGAGGTGACGACGAAGTCCTTGCGCAGCACGGGGATGTCGACCTTGGCGCGTACGGCCTCCAGGTCGGCGAGCGATCCGCCGAACCTGCGCTGCTCGGTGAGCACGGAGATGACGGCCGCGCCGCCGCTCTCGTAGTCGGCGGCAAGGGCCGCGGGGTCGGCGATCGCCGCGAGGGCGCCCTTGGACGGGCTGGACCGCTTGACCTCGCAGATCACGCTGACGCCGTCGCCGCCGAGCGCGGCCGCGCCGTCCCTCGCCTGGGGGGCGCGCGCCGCGCGCTCCTTCAGCTCGTCGAGGCCGACGCGCGCCTGGCGCTCCGCGAGGTCGGCGCGCACGCCGTCGATGATCTCGTCGAGCACACTCACGCGAGAGGCCCCCTTTCCGGGAGGTGATACGACATGGTTCCAGGGTCCGGCCGACTCGATGCTAGCCGTAAGAGGCGGAAGGCCCCTCATCACGGGTGGCGGCGGCGCGTGCGCCCCGTCCGGCACGCGCTCAGGGCGCGATGAAGGCGCCGAACGGCAGGTTGCGCACCACGGTGAAGACCGCGGCGGCCACCCCGATGGCCCACCACCACTTGGGGGCGAGCCGCACGGCCGTTGGCAGGCCCTTGCGCGCGCGCAGCACCCAGTACACCCAGAAGGCCGCGAACGCGGCGAAGCCGACCACGGCCATCGCGTTGTCGTGCAGCGCCGTGCCGAGGTGTCCCGAGGCGACGGCGTGGGCGCAGCGCAGGCCGCCGCAGCCCGGGCAGTAGATGCCGGTGAATCCGTAGAGCGGGCAGACGGGGTAGTGCCCCGGGTGATTGGGGTCGACCAGCGCCACGAGCGCGAAGGCCGCGCCCACCCCGGCGAGTGCGCCGACGGGTGCGAGCAGCCGTCTTGCCTGCCCCGGCCCAGGGCCTTGCGCCATTCGTGTCATGGGCACTGCCATGGCTCTCACCCCGTCGTTCGTCACCGGCTCGGCCCGGCCGCACCCGGCGGCCGGGGTCATGCGGTGCGCCGGCGCGCCCACGCGGGCGGCCGGGCGCGCGGCCGTCAGGCCTTCGCGTGCTGCTCCGCCTGGCCGGCGGCGGCGCGTGCGGTGTCGTGCTGCCCGGTGTGCATGGCGATCTGCGCGCGTCCGGCCTCTTCACGCGCCCTGACCATCTCGTCGGACTCCTTGGGCATGCCGAGCCCCATGAACTTCATGATCACGCCGACGACACCGCCGAGGAGCACGACGCCCATGCTGACCCAGAAGCCGACCGGGTTGTCCGCCACCATCAGGCCTCCGCCGGCGCAGAAGCCGATGAAGGAGATGGTGACACCGGTCCAGGCCGCCGGCGTGTGTCCGTGGCTGCTGCTGCCCGCCATGAGTTGCTCCTCGTTGCTGTGGCGCTGTGTAGTGGGCGCTTGAGTGTGCTGTGGTGCTGGTCGAGCCGGGGGTCCGGGGGCGTGTGCCGTCGGGTCCCGTGCTCACCGCACATTCTCCCGCATGCACGGCGGGTGACGCGCGAGGGGGGTGCGCTCGCGGACGGACGGGCCCGGGCGGCCGCTCAGCTGCCGGTGGGGTCCTCGCCGCGGTCGAGCGCCTTCCACAGGTCCTCGGGCCTGTCCGGGTCGACGACCGGCTTGCGGCGGGCCGCCGCCTTGACGCCCGCGGCACCTGTGCCGCGCTCGTAGCGGCCCGACATGGCGGGCCACCACCTGCCGTACCGCAGGGCGAGCAGCCCCGCGAGCAGGATCAGCACGCCCGCGCCGGCGGTGACGTACGGCCACGCGGTGTGGCTCAGGGCGTGGACGGTCGCGGAGGCGTCGCCGGTGGTCTGTGCGGCCTTCGCGTCGAGCGCCGTGCTGCCCGAGCCGCCGAGCACCGCGGAGACGGCGGCGCCCGCGCCGCTCAGCGCGAGGATCAGGGACACCACGAGGCGACCCGAGCGGCGCACGGCGAACACCGCGACCAGCGCGGCGAGGCCGACCACCGCGAGCGCGGCCGGCACGCCCGTGACGTCGCGGCCGTCCGCCGTCACGGGGACGGCTCCGCCGCCGACGGCGGCCGCCCCCTTCGCCCAGGTCTGGCCCGAGGCGATGAGCGCCACCGCGGCGCCGGCGGCGCCGAGGAGCAGTGCTGCTGCGAGGCTGCGGCGGCCGCTCGTGGCGCCGTTCGCGCGTCGCTGGTCGTGGGTGCCCCCTCGGGGGGCGGGTAGCGCTGTCACGCTCCCACTATCCCTTACGGCCCGAAGGCCGGCTCAGTCGGCCGTCCGCGCGGGGGCGAGCCTGTTCGCCGTGTGGACGGCGCGCAGCACGGCCGCGGCCTTGTTCCGGCACTCGGCGTCCTCGGCGACGGGGTCGGAGTCGGCGACGATGCCCGCGCCTGCCTGCACGTACGCGGTGCCGTCGCGCAGCAGGGCGGTACGGATGGCGATGGCGGTGTCGGAGTCGCCCGCGAAGTCGAGGTATCCCACGCAGCCGCCGTACACGCCGCGCCTGCTGGGCTCCAGCTCGTCGATGATCTGCAGGGCGCGCGGCTTGGGGGCGCCGGAGAGCGTGCCCGCGGGGAAGCAGGCGGTGAGCACGTCGAACGCGGTGCGGGTGGGCGCGACGGTGCCGGTGACCGTCGAGACGATGTGCATGACGTGCGAGTACCGCTCGACGGACATGAAGTCGACGACCTCGACACTGCCCGGTTCGCAGACCCGGCCGAGGTCGTTGCGTCCGAGGTCGACGAGCATCAGGTGCTCGGCGCGCTCCTTGGGGTCGGCGAGCAGTTCGTCGCCGAGTTCCTGGTCCTCGCGTGGCGTGGCGCCGCGCGGCCGCGTCCCGGCGATGGGGTGCAGCAGGGCGCGCCCGTCCTCGACCTTGACGAGGGCCTCGGGGGACGATCCGACGACGTCGAAGGCGACCTCGCCGTCGTCGCCGGGGAAGCGGAAGAGGTACATGTACGGGCTGGGGTTGGTGGTGCGCAGGACGCGGTAGACGTCGAGGGCGCTCGCGGTGCACGGCGTCTCGAACCGCTGCGAGGGCACGACCTGGAATGCCTCGCCCGCCCTGATGCGCTCCTTGATGTCCTCGACGGCGGCCATGAAGTCGGCGCCGCCCCAGCGCGCGGTGTACTCGGGAAGCTCGGAGGCGGGCAGCTCGGTGGGCACGGTGTCGGCCGGACGTGCCAGGTCGGCGGCCATGGCGTCGAGGCGCGCGACCGCGTCGTGGTAGGCGTCGTCGACGCCGGTGTCGAGGTCGTTGTGGTTGATCGCGTTGGCGATCAGCAGGACGGTGCCCGTCTGGTGGTCGAGTACGGCGAGGTCCGAGGTGAGCAGCATGGTCAACTCGGGCAGGCGCAGGTCGTCACGCGCGTGGTCGCCGGTCTTCTTCTCCAGGCGGCGCACGATGTCGAAGCCGAGGTGGCCGACCATGCCGCCGGTGAAGGGCGGCAGCCCGAGCCCCGCGGTCAGGTCGCGCGGCGTGTGCAGGGCTTCGAGGGTGGCGCGCAGCGCGTCGAGCGGGTCGCCGCCCGTGGGGACGCCGACGGGCGGGGTGCCGAGCCAGAGTGCCGCGCCCGCGCGCTCGGTGAGCGCGGCGGCCGAGCGGACGCCGACGAAGGAGTAGCGGGACCAGGAGCCCTGCTCGGCGGACTCCAGCAGGAAGGTGCCGGGCCGCTCGGCGGCGAGCTTGCGGTAGAGGCCGACGGGCGTGTCGCCGTCCGCGAGCAGGCGCCTGCTGACGGGGATGACGCGGCGGTCCACCGCCAGCTTGCGGAAGGTCTCGAGATCCATGGCGGCCGACCCTACTCGGCCGTGGATCCGCTTCCGGCCCCGAGCGGCAGCCCGCCGGCGTCGAAGCAGGTGCGGTCGCCCGTGTGGCAGGCGGCGCCCACCTGGTCGACCTTGACGAGCACGGTGTCGCCGTCGCAGTCGAGGGCGACCGACTTCACGTGCTGGGCGTGGCCCGAGGTGTCGCCCTTGACCCAGTACTCCTGGCGGCTGCGCGACCAGTACGTGCAGCGCCCGGTGGTCAGGGTGCGGCGCAGCGCCTCGTCGTCCATCCAGCCGAGCATGAGCACCTCGCCGGTGTCGTACTGCTGGGCGATGGCGGGGAAGAGGCCGGCGGCGTCGCGCTTGAGGCGCGCGGCGACTTCCGGGGCGAGCGAGCTGGTCATGCCGCCCATTCTGCCGCGTATCCGGGTGCGCCCGGTCCGCATGTCCACTGGGCGGACGCGGCGCGATCGCCGTACGCTTGCCGTCATGTCGACCCATGCCAAGCGTGAACGACTTCTGCTCGCCGATCTGTTGGAGGCGGCGGGCCCCGAGGCCCCGACCCTGTGCGAGGGCTGGCTCACCCGCGACCTGGCGGCCCACGTGGTGGTGCGCGAGCGTCGCCCCGACGCGGCGGGCGGCACGCTGATCCCGGCGCTGCGCACCAGGCTGGAGCGGGTGCAGTCGGAGTACCTGGGCAAGCCGTACGAGGAACTGCTGCAGCTGATCCGCACGGGCCCGCCGAAGATGTCGCCGTTCGGCCTGAAGCAGTTCGACGAGGCCGCGAACACGACGGAGTTCTACATCCACGCGGAGGACGTGCGCCGCGCCCAGCCGGACTGGACGGCGCGCGATCTTGACACGGTGTTCGCGGACTCGCTGTGGTCGCGTCTGGAGAGGACGGCGCGGCTGATGGGACGCAAGTCCCCGGTCGGCCTGGTCCTGCGCCGCCCGGACGGCCGCACGGCCGTCGCCCACAGGGGCGCGCCGGTCGTCACGGTGACGGGCGAGCCGGGCGAGCTGACACTCTTCCTTTCGGGCCGCCAGTCGTCCGCGGACGTGTCGCTGGACGGCGACAAGGAGGCGGTGGCCAAGGTGATGGATGCGAAGCTGGGCATCTGACGCCCCGCGCGCGGTCCCGGCCGACCGTGCCGGATCGGTCCGGCCGGCCGGGTCATCCGCCGCCGAGCGACGCCGGCGCAGCGCTGGGCATGCTCAGCACCGCCCGGCACGGCCGCAGAGGATCGCCACCGAGCTGACCCGGCCGAGGCGGCCGGGCCCCACGCCGTGCCGGCCAAGGCGGCACGGGCGTAGTCGCCACGAGGGCGTCAGCGAACCGGGTGGCCCGCCCCGTGCAGGGCCTCCTTGACCTGGCCGATGCGCAGGTCGCCGAAGTGGAAGACCGACGCCGCGAGGACCGCGTCCGCGCCCGCGGCGACCGCGGGGGCGAAGTCGCCGAGCGCGCCCGCGCCGCCCGACGCGATGACGGGGATCGAGACGCGTGCGCGCACGGCCGCGATCATCTCCGTGTCGTAGCCGTCCTTCGTGCCGTCCGCGTCCATCGAGTTGAGCAGGATCTCCCCCGCGCCGAGTGCGGCGGCGCGCTCCGCCCACTCGACCGCGTCGATGCCGGAGCCGCGGCGGCCGCCGTGCGTCGTCACCTCGAAGGCGCCGGACGGCGTGCGGCGCGCGTCGACGGACAGGACGAGGACCTGGCGGCCGAACCGCTCGGCGATCTCGCGGATCAGTTCGGGGCGGGCGATGGCCGCCGTGTTGACGCCGACCTTGTCCGCGCCGGCGCGCAGCAGCCGGTCCACGTCGTCCGGGGTGCGGACGCCGCCGCCGACCGTGAGTGGGATGAAGACCTGCTCGGCGGTGCGCCGCACGACGTCGTAGGTCGTCTCCCGGTCGCCCGATGAGGCGGTGATGTCGAGGAACGTCAGCTCGTCGGCGCCCTCCGCGTCGTACAGCTTCGCCATCTCGACGGGGTCGCCCGCGTCGCGCAGGTTCTGGAAGTTGACGCCCTTGACGACCCGGCCCGCGTCCACGTCGAGGCAGGGGATCACGCGTACCGCGACGCTCACCGCGCGGCTCCCGCGGGGGCGCGGTACGCCTCGACCTCGACCTCGACGACGAGGCTCGGGTCGACGAACCCGGCGACGACGATCATCGAGGAGGCGGGCCGCACCCCGTGGAACAGCTCGCGGTGCGCGCGGCCCACGTCGTCCGCGTCACGCGAGTGGGTGATGTACATGCGGGTGCGCACGACGTCGGCCGTGTCGAGGTCGAGTTCGCGCAGGGCGCTGATCGCGACGCCGAACGCCGCCTTGGTCTGCTCGTAGGGGCTGCTGTCCACGATGCGGCCGTCCACCACGGACGTGCACCCGGCGACGAGCACGAGCCCGTTGGGGAGCTGGACGGCGCGGGAGTAGCCGTAGGCGTCCTCCCAGGGGCCGTCCGTGGACAGCCTTCTCGTGCCGCCGGCCGTTTCGGAGATCTCCGTCATCGGTTCACCACCGCTAGCGCCTCCTGGAGCGTGAATGCCTTCGCGTAGAGGGCCTTCCCGACGATGGCGCCTTCGACGCCCTCCGGGACGAGTTCGCCGATCGCGCGCAGGTCGTCGAGCGAGGAGACGCCGCCCGACGCGACGACCGGCCTGTCCGTGGCGGCGCAGACGTTCTTGAGGAGATCCAGGTTGGGGCCCTTCAGCGTGCCGTCCTTGGCGATGTCGGTGACGACGTAGCGTGCGCAGCCCTCCGAGTCGAGGCGCGCCAGCGTCTCGTAGAGGTCGCCGCCGTCGCGCGTCCAGCCGCGCCCGCGCAGGGTCGTGCCGCGTACGTCGAGTCCGACGGCGACGCGGTCGCCGTGCCGTGCGATGACGTCCGCGACCCACTCGGGGTTCTCCAGCGCGGCGGTGCCGAGGTTGACGCGCGTGCAGCCGGTGGCGAGCGCGGCGGCGAGGGTGTCGTCGTCGCGGATGCCGCCTGACAGCTCGACCTTGATGTCCATGGTGGCGGTGACCTCGCCGAGCAGGGCCCGGTTGTCGCCGGTGCCGAACGCGGCGTCGAGGTCGACGAGGTGCAGCCACTCGGCGCCCGCCGCCTGCCAGGCGAGCGCGGCCTGCAGCGGGGAGCCGTACGAGGTCTCGGTGCCCGACTCGCCGTGCACGAGGCGCACGGCCTGTCCGTCGCGTACATCCACGGCGGGCAGGAGCTCCAGCGGGGAGGGGAGCGGGGCGGAGGAGGGCGGCATCAGAGGGTTCCGATCCAGTTGGTGAGCAGCTGGGCTCCGGCGTCGCCGGACTTCTCGGGGTGGAACTGGGTGGCCCACAGGGCGCCGTTCTCGACGGCGGCGACGAACGGCTCGCCGTGCGTGGCCCACGTGACCTTCGGGGGCCTGATGCGGGGGTTGGTCACTTCGAGGCGCCAGTGGCGGACGGCGTAGGAGTGGACGAAGTAGAAGCGTGCATCCGCGTCGAGCCCGGCGAACAGCTCGCTGTCGGCGGGCGCGCGTACGGTGTTCCACCCCATGTGCGGGACGACATCGGCCTTGAGCGGCTCGACCGTGCCGGGCCATTCGTCGAGGCCCTCGGCGCTGACGCCGTGCTCGATGCCGCGCTCGAAGAGGATCTGCATGCCGACGCAGATGCCGAGCACCGGGCGGCCGCCCGCGAGCCTGCGGCCGACGATCCAGTTGCCGCGTGCCGCGTTCAGCCCGGCCATGCAGGCGGAGAACGCGCCGACGCCCGGCACGAGCAGCCCGTCGGCGTTCATGGCGCGGTCGAAGTCGCGGGTGATCTCGACGTCGGCCCCGGCGCGCGCGACGGCGCGCTCGGCGGAGCGCACGTTGCCGAACCCGTAGTCGAAGACCACGACGTTCTTGGTCATGTCCACAGCCCTTGGATGCGCAGTATCCCGGCGGCCAGGCAGAACGCGGAGGAGATTGCGAGCAGCACGATCACGCCGAGGGGCAGCTTCTGCTTCGCGAAGGAGTAGACGCCGCCGGCGAGGAAGAGCCCCACGACGATCAGGAGGGTGTTGAGGCCGGTCATCTCAGAGGGCGCCCTTCGTGGAGGGGAGGATCCCCACCGCGCGCGGATCGCGCTCGGACGCGTACCGCAGCGCTCTGGCGAGCGCCTTGAACTGGCACTCCACGATGTGGTGCGCGTTGCGCCCGTAGGGCACGTGGACGTGCAGCGCGACGCGTGCCTGTGCGACGAACGACTCCAGGACGTGGCGCGTCATGGTGGTGTCGTACGAGCCGAT
This sequence comes from Streptomyces sp. NRRL F-5126, assembly GCF_000721265.1. GTDB lineage: Bacteria > Actinomycetota > Actinomycetes > Streptomycetales > Streptomycetaceae > Streptomyces. Next base: position 197,978 of record NZ_JOFZ01000012.1, read on the forward strand.
CATCGGCGCCATGTTCTCGGGCTCGGTGTGCACGAGGTAGGGGCGTCCCGACAGGTCCACCGTCACCTGCGCGAGCGACTCGTCGAGCGGGACGGTGCAGTTGCCGAAGCGGTAGACGCCCACCTTGTCGCCGAGCGCCTGGCGGAACGCGGCGCCGAGCGCGAGCGCGGTGTCCTCGATGGTGTGGTGGGAGTCGATGTGCAGGTCGCCCTCGGTCTTGACCGTGAGGTCGAACAGGCCGTGCCTGCCGAGCTGGTCGAGCATGTGGTCGAAGAAGCCGACTCCGGTGGCCACCTCGACGCGCCCGGTGCCGTCGAGGTCGATCTCCACGACGACGGACGTCTCCTTCGTACTGCGTTCGACCCGTCCGATGCGGCTCATGCGCCCTGCTCCTTCTTGAGATCGCGTACCGCGTCGAGGAACGCGTCGTTCTCCGCGGGGGTTCCCGCCGTGACCCGCAGCCTGCCCGGCACGCCGTTGTTCCGGACGATGACGCCGCGGTCGAGGATGTGCTGCCACGCGGCCTGCGCGTCCTCGAAGAGGCCGAACTGCACGAAGTTCGCGTCGGAGTCCGTGACCTCGAATCCGAGTGCCCGCAATTCCTCGACCAGGCGGTCACGCTCGGTCTTCAGCTGCTCGACGTACCCGAGCAGGGTATCGGTGTGCTCCAGGGCCGCGAGCGCGGTGGCCTGCGTGACGGCGGAGAGGTGGTACGGCAGGCGCACGAGCTGCACGGCGTCCACCACGGCGGGGTCGGCCGCGAGGTAGCCGAGGCGCAGCCCGGCCGCGCCGAACGCCTTGGACATGGTGCGCGAGACGACGAGGTTCGGCCGGCCTTCGAGCAGCGGCAGCAGCGACGGGCGGTGGCTGAACTCCGTGTACGCCTCGTCCACCACGAACAGCGAGGGGCGGGCGCGCTGCGCCGCGTCGTACAGCGCGATGACGGTCTCCGCGTCGACGGCGGACCCCGTGGGGTTGTTGGGGGTGGTGACGAACACGACGTGCGGCCGGTGCGCGGTGATCGCGTCGACGGCCGCGTCGAGGTCGATGGTGAAGTCCTCGTGGCGCGGCCCCGAGATCCAGCCGGTGCTCGTGCCGCGCGCGATGAGGCTGTGCATCGAGTAGGACGGCTCGAAGCCGATGGCGGTGCGGCCGGGGCCGCCGAAGGCCTGGAGGAGTTGCTGGAGCACCTCGTTGGAGCCGTTCGCCGCCCAGACGTTCGCCGCGGTCAGCGGGTGGTGCCCGGTGCGCGTGAGGTAGGCGGCGAGCGCGGTGCGCAGCTCGACGGCGTCGCGGTCGGGGTAGCGGTTGAGGCCGCGTGCGGCCTCGCGCACGCGCTGCACGATGCGCTCGACGAGGGGTTCGGGCAGCGGGTAGGGGTTCTCGTTGACGTTGAGCTGGACGGGTACGTCGGGGTGCGGGGCGCCGTACGGCGACTGGCCGCGCAGCTCGTCGCGCAGCGGCAGGTCGCCCATGCGTACGGGGCCCGCGGCGGGGCCCGCTTCTCGTGCGGTCACTTCTGCGGCACCTTCCACCCGAACCTGGCCTTGAGCGCTGCGCCGTGCGCGGGCAGGTCCTCCGCCTCCGCGAGCGTCACCACATGGTGGGCGACCTCCGCGAGGGCGTCGCGCGTGTAGTCCACGACGTGGATGCCGCGCAGGAAGGACTGGACGGAGAGGCCCGACGAGTGGCAGGCGCAGCCCCCGGTCGGCAGGACGTGGTTGGAGCCTGCCGCGTAGTCGCCGAGGGAGACCGGCGCGTACGGGCCGACGAAGATCGCGCCCGCGTTGCGCACGCGCGCGGCGACGGCCGCGGCGTCGGCGGTCTGGATCTCCAGGTGCTCGGCGGCGTAGGTGTCGACCACGCGCACGCCGTCGTCGAGGGAGGCCACGAGGACGATCGCCGACTGGCGGCCCGCCAGGGCGGGCCTGATCCGCTCCTCGGCGTGCTTGCTGGCGTCGACCTGCGGCGCGAGTTCGCGCTCCACGGCGTCGGCGAGCTCGGCGGAGTCGGTGACGAGGACGGCCGCGGCCATCGGGTCGTGCTCGGCCTGGCTGATCAGGTCGGCCGCGACGTGCACCGGGTCGGCGGCGGCGTCGGCGAGCACGGCGATCTCGGTGGGGCCCGCCTCCGCGTCGATGCCGATGACACCCTTCAGCAGCCGCTTGGCGGCGGCCACGTAGATGTTGCCGGGGCCCGTGACGAGGTCGACGGAGCGGCAGCCGTCAGGACCTGGGACGCCGTAGGCGAACATGGCGACGGCCTGGGCGCCGCCTGCCGCGTACACCTCGTCCACGCCGAGCAGCGCGCAGGCGGCGAGGATGGTCGGGTGCGGCAGGCCGCCGAACGCGGCCTGCGCGGGCGAGGCCACGGCGATGCCGTCGACGCCGGCCTCCTGCGCCGGGACGACGTTCATCACGACGGACGACGGGTACACCGAGAGGCCGCCGGGCACGTAGAGGCCGACGCGCCCGACGGGCACCCACTTCTCGGTGACGGTGCCGCCGGGTACGACCTGGGTGGTGGTGTCGGTGCGCCGCTGGTCGCGGTGGACGAGCCTGGCGCGGCGGATCGACTCCTCGAGGGCTGCGCGCACCGCCGGGTCGAGTTCGTCGAGCGCGCGGTGCAGCGCCTCGGCGGGCACCCGCAGGGACGCGGGCCTGCCGTCGCCGAACTTCTCGCCCCACGAAAGGACCGCCTCGGCACCGCGATGGCGTACGTCCTCGCAGATGGGCCGCACCTTCTCCAGGGCGGCTTCCACGTCGAACTCGGCTCGGGGCAGCAGGGCACGCAGGGCTCCGCCCTCGGGGAGGGTGTCACCGCGCAGGTCGATTCGTGAGATCACGGGTCCAATTCTCGCAGACCGGAACGGGCGGCCGGTCGCCCGTATCAATGGGTGATATGGGACGCGCGCGCGGTGAAGGACCGGGCCGGCGGCCGCCTTCGCGGCGGGTGCCGGCGACGCACAGTGAGCGCCGGTCACGCTTTCTTTGCCGCCTCTTGACGCGGGCCCGTACAACCCTCGTACAACTCCCCGTCCCGGTGCGAAAACTTCACAGTCACCCCCTGGCGCGTCCGCGACCTGCGGTTTTGAATGGTCTGCACCATGTCTCTGCTTCGCGCTCTGATCAGCACCGCGCGTATGGTCAGGCACATTCCGCGGCTCGCGGCCGGGCTGCCGCCCGACGACGACGTCCTCCTCGACGCCCCGGACGAGCGGCTCGCGCCCGCGCTCGTCTCGGCGGCACTCGGCGAGTACGAGGACGCCGCCAAGCTCCTCGCGACCACCCGCGAGGGCGCCGAGTGGGAGAGCCGCGACCGCTACGTGATGAGGCTCGCCGCCTTCGCGCACCGCCGGGACGGCTGGCTCACCGACTGGCTGCGCGCCGCGCCGCGCGATCCCGACGCGCTCGTCGTGAAGGCCGAACTCGCCGTGCGCAGAGGGTGGGAGTCGCCCGCGCGCTCCGAGCGGCTGCGGGACGCGGGGCCGCTGGTCGACGCCGCCGCCGAAGGCGACCCGCGCGACCCGGTGCCGTGGCGGATCGCGCTGGACCACGCGCGCGGCACGCACGCCACGCACAAGGCCTTCGAGACCCTGTGGGCACAGGCGGTGCGGCGCAGCCCGCACCACTACGGCTGCCATGTCGCCGCGCTGCTCTACCTGTCGGCGCAGTGGTACGGCTCGCACCGCGAGTGCCTGGACTTCGCCGAGGACGCCGCCCGCGACGCGCTGCCCGGGTCCCTCGTCAGGACGCTGCCCGTGCGCGCCGCCTTCCAGCAGCTGCTCGACCGGGCGCCGTCGCCGGTCCAGGGGGAAGCGGCCGACCGGGCCGCGGACCTCGCGATCGGGGTGTCGGCGCGGTACGCGGCGGGCGACCCGTGGCCCGCCGAGGTGCGCAACCTCCTCGCGTACGTCCTCGTGCGGCGGGGCAGGTGGGCGGACGCGCTGGAGCAGTTCAGGCTGATCGGGCCGTGCGCGACCTCGTTCCCGTGGTCGCGCGTCAGCGGCGATCCGCTGCGCGAGTTCCTGGAGACGAGGGACGAAGTCCGCTTCCAGGTGGCCTCTGGCACGCCTTTGTACCGCAGACCTGGCCGGTGCGGGGCCCGGGACCATTAGGCTTGACGGTCGTGACCACGGCAAGCCTCCCCCTGTTCCCACTGAACGCGGTGCTCTTCCCCGGCCTCGTGCTGCCGCTCAACGTGTTCGAGGAGCGTTACCGCGCGATGATGCGGGAGCTGCTCAAGAACGACGACCCCGACGCACGGCGCTTCGTCGTCGTGGCGATCCGCGACGGGCACGAGGTCGCGGTGACCGCGCCCGGCATGCCCGACCCGACGTCCGTGCCGGAGCGCGGACCCTCCGCGGGGTTCGGCGAAGCCCCGCTCGACTCCTTCCACCAGGTGGGCTGCGTCGCGGACGCGGCGACGATCAGGGAGCGCCCCGACGGGAGCTTCGAGGTGGTCGCGACGGGCACGACGCGCGTGAAGCTGCTGTCCGTCGACGCCTCGGGGCCGTACCTCACGGCAAGCGTCGAGGAGCTGCCCGAGGAGGGCGGGGAGGGCGCGGAGGCGCTCGCCGAGGGCGTGCTGCGGGCGTTTCGCACCTACCAGCAGCGGCTGGCCGGCGCGAGCGAGCGGTCGCTGCCCGACAACGAGGACCTGCCGGGCGAGCCGCCCGTCGTGTCGTACCTCGTCGCCGCGGCGGCGATGCTCGACGTGCCGGCCAAGCAGCAGCTCCTTGAGGCGACGGACACCGCGTCACGGCTGCGGCAGGAACTCAAGCTGCTGCGTGCGGAGACGGCCGTGATCAGGAAGCTGCCGTCGCTGCCCGCGACGGACCTGACGACGGCCCCGACGAACCTGAACTGACGGAGACCGGCGGACCGGCTGATGGCGAAGAAGCAGCGGAAGACAGCGGGCGGCACGCCCGCGACGACGGCGCTCACGGCGGCGGGTGCGCCGTACACCCTGCACGCGTACGAGCACGACCCGGCGGCCCCGAGCTACGGCGAGGAGGCGGCGCAGGCGCTCGGCGTGGAGCCGGGGCGGGTCTTCAAGACGCTGGTGGCGGAGGTGGACGGGCAGCTCACGGTCGCGGTGGTGCCGGTGACGGGGCAGCTCGACCTGAAGGCGCTGGCGTCGGCGTTGGGCGGCAAGCGCGCGGTGATGGCCGACCCGGCGGCGGCGGAGCGCACGACGGGCTACGTCAGGGGCGGCATCTCCCCGCTGGGCCAGCGCCGCGCCCTGCGCACGGTGCTGGACGCCTCGTCGTCACCGCACGCCACGATCTACGTCTCGGCGGGCCGCAGGGGCCTGGAGGTCGAGCTGGCGCCCGGGGTCCTGACGAAGCTCACCTCGGCGACGGTGGCCCCGCTCGCCCGGCCGTAGGCCGGGGTCCCGGGGCCGGTCGCCCCGGCGCCCACCTGCGCGGGCCCTGCGGACGGCGGCCCGGCCCCGCCCGGTCACCGGGCGCGGGACCAGAACACCGATCACGGAGGCGGCGCACCCCCTGGGCGCAGGCCACGGCGGGCCGGCCGCGGGACGCGGAGCCCCCGCACAGGGCCAGCGGCACGCGCGCGAAGCCGGCGGGCACCGACGCCTACGCCCGAGACGCCCGGTCACCGGGCGCGGGACCAGAACACCGATCACGGAGGCGGCGCACCCCCTGGGCGCAGGCCACGGCGGGCCGGCCGCGGGACGCGGAGACCCTGCACAGGGCCAGCGGCACGCGCGCGAAGCCGGCGGGCACCGACGCCTACGCCTGAGACGCCCGGTCACCGGGCGTGGGGGCGGTGTGCCCGCTGGGCGCGGGACGCGGGGCCACCGGCACGGCGTGCGAGGGCGGCAGACGGTGGCGCCCCCGTGTGAGAGGCGCAGCCGTCGGTCGGAGGGCCGGAACGCTGGTCCCTCGGCGCGGCGCGGGCGCGCGGCCGATGCCCGGAGTCGGCCCGGGGGCGGCTGCCCCGGTCAGTCCTGGGTGTCCCAGTGCGTGGGGGGTTCCGGGTCCTTCGGGGTGAAGATCGCCGTCAGCGCGAGGTGGACCACCATCGCCGCCAACGGCCAGGCCAGCAACGCGCCCTTCATGTGCAGTTCCATCGGCGCGTCGAACGTGGCGCCCTTGCCGACCTGCTTCGCGTGCGCCACGACGTCACTCGTCGGGCCGAGGACGGCGCCGAACTTCCACGCGATCAACGAGGCCGCGACCCCGCCGAGCGCCAGGCCGAACACCAGCGGCACGCCGCCCCGCCTTCGCCACACGAAGACGGCCACCGCGCTGACCACACCGAACGCCAGCGCCAGCAGCACGAACGTTCCGTCCCCGCCGATCGCCTCCTCGCCCTCGACGTCCTTGAGCAGCACGGCCGAGCTGTCCGACGTCAGGGGCACGCGCGGCGCGATCCACACCCACAGCGCGCCGAGCAGCAATCCGAACGCGGCCGTCGCGACGAGGGCGAGTCCCGCCTGCGCCAGCTCCGCACGCATGCCGGGGCCCTGCTGCGCGGGGGGCTGCTCCGGCCAGGCCTGCCCGTCCTGCGCTGAGCCCCCCGGCGGCTGCCAGGGATCAGGCGACGAGTGGTGGGGCGGTGTCAACGGTGCGTTCACCGTGCCATCCTGCCAAACATGCCTGTGCGCCGCGCCACCAGGGCGCGCGCCCCGGCGGCCGGGGGCGCGTCGTACGCGTACCGCCGGTCCTCAGCGGACAGCGGCCCGCCGGTACGCCCAGGTCGCCACCGCGAGGGACACCACGCCCACGCCCGCGCAGACCGCGAGGTCGAGCCCGACCGCCGCCCAGTCGGGCCGTGCGTCGAACGTGCGGGCGAGCGCCTCCACGCCGTACGTGGAGGGCAGCAGGTCGCGGGCCCAGCGGATCAGCTCGGGCAGCCGGCCGGCGGGCAGCACGCCGAGCAGCAGCGCGGCTGACATGCCGAGCTGGCCGAGCAGCGTGGCGATCTCCTGGCGCGGCGCCAGCAGGCCGCACGCGGCGCCGAGCCCGGCCAGCGCGGCGCCCGCCAGCGGGATCACCGCGACGAGCACCCACAGATGGCTCAGCGGCAGCTGGAAGAGCGCGCTGCCGACGACCGCCGTCACCGCCGTGCCGGGCACCGTGAAGGACGCATAGGCGCCGGCGGCGCCCAGCACGACCGCCGCGGGCGGCACCGGGAGCGTCGCGTAGTGGTCGAGGCCACCGCTCGCGCGCAGGTGGCCGAAGTACTGGGCGAGCAGGTTGAGCGCGACGAACGCCACGACGAGCACGCTCGACCCGGAGACCACGGCGCGCGCGCCGTCCCCGCCGTCCACGACGCCCCGCATGAGGATCATGATCCCGACGGACTGGAATGTCGCCACGAACAGCAGCGGGATCCTGGCCACCCTGGCGCGGGACAGCTGCGCACGGTAGACGGCCGCGAGCGCCGGCAGCAGCCCGGCGCGCGGCGCGAGCTCAGCGGGCTCGGCCACGCCGGGCACGCCGGGCACGCCGGGCACATCGGGCACGCGGGATTCGCCGGGCGCGCCGCGCCCGCCCGGGTGGGCGGTGTCCGCGACAACGGGCTCCGTGTCCGCACTCGTCACGCCGCGTCACCTCTCATGCCTTCACCAGCCCCTTCGTCTGCCCGCCGAGGGCCAGGTACACGTCCTCCAGGCTCGGCGTGGCCAGTGTGAAGTCGTCCAGCGCGGCGAACGCGGCGCCGCCGGTGACCGCGCCGACCGCCGCGCGCGCCTCGTCGGGGGCCAGCCGCAGCACCCATCGGCGCCCGGACTCCTGCGCGAATCCGTGCAGCGCGGCCACCTCGGGCACGTCGAGCGGTGCGCGCTCGCGCCACACGAGCTCGACCCGTACCTCGCCGGCGACCCGCTGCTTGAGCCCGGCCGGCGTGTCGCACGCTATGACGCGCCCGCGCTCCAGCACGGCGACCCGGTCGAGCACGGTCTCCGCCTCGATGACGTTGTGCGTGACGAGCAGCACGGTCGCTCCGTGCTCGGCCCTGCGCCGGTCGACGGCCGCCCACACGGCGCGCCGCGCGACGGGGTCCATGCCGGTGGTGGGCTCGTCCAGCACGAGCAGCGGCCGCTCCCCCACCAGCGCCGCGGCGAAGCAGGCCAGGCGCCGCTGGCCGCCGGAGAGCTTCTTCAGGGGCCGTCCGGCGAGCTCGGTGAGGCCGAGTTCCGCGATGACCGCGTCACGTTCGGCGCGGGCCTCGCGCAGCGGGAGGCCGCGCAGCCTGCCGGTGGTCTCGGCGGCGAGCGCGACGGTCAGCTCGTCCAGCGCGCTGGACTCCTGCCCGAGGTAGCCGATCAGGCGCGAGGCGCGCTCCGGGTGGCGCACGAGGTCGTGCCCGAGCACGTCGACGGTGCCGCCGTCGGGCCGCATCAGCCCGGTGAGCTGCCGTACGAGGGTGGACTTGCCCGCGCCGTTCGGGCCGAGCAGCCCGAAGATCTCGCCGCGCCGCACATCGAGACTGATCCCGTCGGTGGCGCGCACCTCCGGCGTTCCGGGGGCGCCGCGTCTGCCGCGCGCGGCGGGGTACGTCTTCACCAGATCGCGTACCACGCACACCGTACTCACGAGGTACGAGGTTACGTGGTCGCCCTGTCAGCCCCGCGCGGGGGCCGCGGGGGCGCCGGCCCGGCTTCAGCCCTCTTCCGGGGGGCTGCCCGCGGCCGCGGTCACGTCGATCTCGCGCCAGAAGCCCGCCCGGATCGCGTACCGGTCGTGCTCGTCGATCTGGTCGTCCTTGTGGGCGAGCAGACCGAAGCGCGCCGCGTAGCGCAGCAGTTCGCCGTCGATGCGGTGCGGGATGCGCGGGTAGAGCGTGGAGAGGGTGGCCACGTGCCCCTCCTCGGGCAGCCGTTCCATCCAGCGACGGGCGAAGACCTGCCCGACCTCGAAGGGGTCTCCCCCGACGGTGGTGATGTCCTCCTCGCGGTCGGCCCAGCGCTGCTCGGCGCTGGTGAGCTGGGCGAGCGTCGGCAGCGACGCCGTCTCGGGCGGCTCACCGGCGCCGGGCCCCGACCGTACGAGCCAGCCCTTGTCGGACGACCAGCGCAGCGTCGCCCCGACCTGCTGCGGCTGCGGCGGCTGGCCGAGCGGCGGGCGCAGCCCCGCGAGGTCCTTGGGCGTGGGCACCCCGGCCTTCCCGGCGGTCGAGGACGCTTCCTGCTCGGGCGCCTCACGCTCCCCGGGGGCCGCTACGCCGTTCCGCGCCGCCGACGGGTCGTGGGGGTGCGGGTGCCCGCGCTCCGCGGGCGCCGACTCCGGCAGCGGCGCGGCGAGGATCGCGGCGATGTCGGGCCGGGTCGCGGCGGACGGCTGGCAGATGCCGAGGTCCTTGGCGCGGATGGCGCGGGTGATCCAGGCCCGGTCGAGCACGCGGCGCTCGTCGGCCTCCGCGACCAGGTCCTCGGACTGGTTGTAGTCGCCGTCGGCCGCCTGCACGGCCCACAGGTGGACGGCGACGCCGTGCTCCTTCGCGGACATGAGGCCCGGCAGCAGGTCGCCGTCGCCGGTGACGAGCACGATGTCGGAGCACGCCCTGTTCCTCGCGAGCTCGGTGAGCTCGGCGTGCATCGCCGCGTCCACGCCCTTCTGGGCCCACCGGCCGTCGCTGCGGGTCAGCGCGCCCAGCCTGACCGTCACCCTGGGCATCACCCGGAGCCTGCGGTGCTCGGGCTGGGGTACGCGGTCGGGTGCGCCGTCGAACCAGTAGATGCGCAGCAGCGGGCGTTCCGTCTCCTGCTCGGCGCGTTCGCGCAGGCCCCTGATGAGGGCGGTGTGGTCGACGGTGATGCGGGAGCGCGAGGGTTCTCCGGCGAGGAGGCTCGCGGCGGCGCCCAGCAGGTAGCCGGCGTCCACCAGGACGACGCAGCGGTCCACGCGTTCCACCTTCTTTCGGAACCTCGGGATCGGGGGGTTGGATCGGGTTCGCTTCGAGTCTGCCCGACCGGGCGGGCCTTAACGTCCCGAACTGGATCTTCGGCGTGGCGGATCGCCGTTCACCTGCCGCGACGAGCCATCACTACGCACGGCGATGATCCAAAATGCGGTGTTTTTCCCGTCATGTGAGTCTGGCAACGGCCCTGGCCCCGAAACCCCTTCAGGAGGCATCACCATGGCCAAGAACCGCAACCGTGACCGGAGTAAGCCGGGGACCGGCGAGCGTGGCGCGCAGCCGGCCGACTCGCCCGCGGCGGAGAAGACGACGGAGCCCGAGGACCGGGCGCTCGCCGTCCAGGACCCCCCGGTGCACAGCAAGCGGCAGAAGCGCTTCGGCCACAACTGACGGGCCGGGCAGGCACGTCGCACGGGGGACGAACGCAGCGTGAGGGGCGCGCCCGGCTCGACGGGCGCGCCCCTCACGGGCGTACGGGCGCGGAGGCGGCCGGCCCGCCGGGCGGAACGGGCCGGGCAGCACGTCGAGGTCTCGGAAGAGCGCCGGATCGGGCCGCTCCCCGCCCACCGGTTGCCGCGGAGATCGGGGAACGAGCCTTGCCTCGCTTCGCCTTGCGGCTGCGGATGACCGGGTCCACCACACTCCGGCCGACGTTGCGCACGGCCGGAGAGCGGAGAGTGCGCGCGGGAGCCGCAGGCAGGGCGGAACGCGCCGGGAGCGGCACTGGATCATGCCGGCATCCACGTCGGCACGCGGGCACGTCGCGCGGGTTCTGCCCGGCGCGGCCGGGCACTCGCGGCGGCCCCCGCACGTTGCCGCTGCGGACGAGTCCCCGCCGGCCGCCGGCGGGGGCGCCACCGTGACCAGGCACCCGCCAACAGGAGGCACCAGACGATGTCGGCTCCCCGACCCGTGACACCAGCGGACGAGCAGCGCGGCGAGGAGATACTCGGCGTGTTCGAGACCGCGTTCGGCGAGCTGCTCGCGGCCGACCCCGCCGCGTTCCGGGTGAAGTTCCGCAAGATGGCCGCCTCCGCCTTCGCGTTCTACCGCGGCACGGCCTGCCTCTTCTACCACGACCTGGAGAAGGACGGCGGTGAGCGCGCCTTCCTGGACGAGCGGACCGGCCGCGTGTGGATCCACGGCGACCTGCACGCCGAGAACTTCGGCACGTACATGGACGCCGGCGGCCGCCTCGTCTTCAACGTGAACGACTTCGACGAGGCGTACGTGGGCCCGTTCACCTGGGACCTCAAGCGGCTCGCCGCGTCCCTCGCCCTGGTCGGCTACACGAAGGCGCTCAGCGACGCGCAGATCACCGGCCTGGTCGAGACGTTCGCCGCCGCCTACAGGGAGCGCATCCACGCCCTCGCGACGGGCGCCAAGAACGACGAGGTCCCGCCGTTCACGCTGGACACCGCGCGCGGCCCGCTGCTGAAGGCGCTGCGCTCGGCGCGCTCGCGCACCCGGTTCTCGCTGCTCGACTCGATGACGGAGATCCGCGACTGGGAGCGCAGGTTCTCCGCGGGCGACGGCTCCGTCGAGCTGGACGCGGCGACCCGGTACAAGATCCTCGCCGCGTTCGACGGCTACCTGGAGACGCTGCCGGAGGCGAGCCTCGCGCGCCCGGACTCGTACCGCGTCAAGGATGTCGTGGGCCGCCGCGGCATCGGCATCGGCTCCGCGGGCCTGCCGTCGTACAACATCCTCCTGGAGGGCAACAGCGACGCCCTGGAGAACGACGTCGTCATCTACCTGAAGCAGGCGCAGGTGCCCGCGGTCTCGCGCCATGTCGCGGACAGCGCGGCGCGCGGCTACTTCCAGCACGAGGGTCACCGCACGGTGATCTCGCAGCGGGCGCTGCAGGCGCACGCGGACCCGTGGCTCGGCTGGACCGAGCTGGACGGCGCGGGGCAGCTGGTCGCCGAGGTCTCGCCGTACGCGGTCGACCTCGACTGGTCGGACATCGACGACCCCGCCGAGATCACGGGCGTCGTCGCGGACCTCGGCAGGGCCACGGCGACGATGCACGCGGCGGCGGACGACGAGAGCGGCCACACGCTGGTGCCGTTCTCCACGGAACGGGCCATCGACGCGGCGATCGCGGCCGACGAGGACGGGTTCGCGCCGCTCCTGACCGGCTTCGCCCACGCCTACGGGGCGCGCGCGAGGGCCGACCACCAGATCTTCGTCGACCTGTTCCGCAACGGCCGGCTCGACCGGGCCTGAGAGCCGGGGTGTAACCGTTGCGGCTTCTTTAGATCCCCCTCACAGCGTCCCATGGCACACTCGGATCCGATGGACATATCCGGGACGCGGCTGCGAGTGGCGCGGGCGGCAGTCTTCACGGCACTGGTCGTGACGCTGTCCGCCGGCTCCCACGTGCTGCTGTCCCGCTCCCCGCTGCCGCTGTCCGTACTGGCGGTGCTGAGCGTGGCGGTCTTCGCCGCCGCCTACGCCGCGGCGGGCCGCGAGCGCGGCTTCTGGTCGATCGCGGCGCTGCTCGTGCCGCTCGAACTGGCGGCGGACACCGTGTTCACCGCGGGCCAGCAGGTCTGCTACGGGCCGTCCGGCGGGCCCGTCACCGGGTCGCTGCGGTCCGTGGGCTTCGACGTCCTGTGCGGCCACCCGATGGGCACGCACCTGCCGGGCGTCGGCACCATGAGCGCGCCGCAGGGGGCCGCCGCGGCGTTCCTCACCTCGTCGGACCACCCGTGGCTGCCGTGGGCGCTGCTCGCCGTCCACGTGTCGGTCGGGCTGCTGGCCGCGGCCTGGCTGCGCCGCGGCGAGGCGGCCGTCGCCGGGCTCGTCGGCACGGTCGCCGCGTCCACCTTCCGGCCGCTGCTCGTCGCGGTCAGGGCGCTGACGCGCGGCGCGCGGGGCGCGCAGGGTTCGCCCCGCAGGGCGCCGCGCCCGGCACTCGCCGACGTACCGCCGCCGGCCACCCGGTTCCTCGTGCACTCCGTGGGGCGGCGGGGGCCGCCCGTCCGCGCGCTCGGCACCGTCTGAGCGCGTCTTCGGCACGTCCCCCTTTCGTCTTGTGTCATCACACGGAGTGAGCAGTCATGAGTGCACGCAACAACAGCGCCAACAAGGCCGCCGCGCGGGAGCGCCTGCGCGCGGAGCGCGAGAAGCAGGCCAAGCGCGACAAGATCCGCAAGCAGTCCATCGTGGCCGGTTCCGGCGTCGTCGTGCTCGCGATAGCCGCCGGCGTCGTCCTGCTGGTCCACAACTCCAACAAGCCCTCCGGGTGGGAGGCGGCGGCGAAGGTCACGAACGTCGTCGCGCCGAAGAACACCTCGGGCAAGGACGGCACCACCGTCGTCGTCGGCAAGTCGAGCGCGAAGAAGACGCTCACCGTCTTCGAGGACTCGCGCTGCCCGATCTGCGCGCAGTTCGAGCAGACGGTCGGCTCGACGGTGCAGAAGGACATCGACGCGGGCAAGTTCAAGGTCCAGTACGTCGGCGCGACCTTCATCGACAACCACGACAACGGCGTGGGCTCGAAGAACGCGCTGTCCGCGCTGGGCGCGGCGCTCAACGTGAGCCCGGACGCCTTCCTGCACTACAAGAGCGCCCTCTACTCCACGAAGTTCCACCCGGACGAGAACGACGACAAGTTCAAGAACGACAGCTACCTGATCAAGGTGGCGGACACGGTGCCGGAGCTCAAGGGCAACGCGGCGTTCCAGAAGGCCGTCAAGAACGGCACGTACGACGCGTGGGCGATGAAGATGTCCGCGAAGTTCGACAAGAGCGGCGTGCAGGGTACCCCGACGTTCAAGATGGACGGCAAGACCCTCACGGTGCCGGGCACGACGAACCCGCCGATGACGGTCGACCAGTTCAACTCGGTGCTCTCCAAGGCGCTGGGGTCCTAGCACCGCGGCGGCCCCGCCGGGCCGTGGCGCGTGCGTCACGCCCCGGCGGGCCCCCGTCCGCCCTCGCCCGCCACGTCGGCCGCGAAGTCGAGGGCGGTGCGCCAGGTCTGCTCGGCCGCGGCCTCGTCGTAGTCCTCGAAGTCCGCGTCCGTGTACAGGTGGCCGACGCCCGGGTGCCGGAAGACCTCCGGGTCCGCGCCGGCACGCCGCATGCCCAGGTACCAGGCGGTGAGCCAGTCGTGCGGCTCGAAGACGTCGGGATCGGCCACGTGCAGTTGCACGGGGAGGTCGTCCGCCGTCGCTCCCGGCGCGATGTCGGACGTGCCGTGCAGCAGGAGGAGCCCGCGCGCGTTCTCGTCGCCGAGCGCGAGGTTCTGCGCGATGGAGCCGCCGAGCGAGAAGCCCGCGTACAGGAGCCCCTCGGCGGAGTACGGCGCGACGGCGGCCACGGCGCGCCGCAGCAGCTCGTCCTTGCCGATCGCGTCCCTGATCGCCAGGCCGTCGTCCAGCGTGCCGGCGGTTTGCCCGTCGAAGAGGTCGGGCACGCGGACGGAATGCCCGGCTCCGCGAAAACGGTCGGCCGCGTCGCGGACGGCCTGACGCACACCGAGAGCCGAATGGAACAGCACGATCTCCATCCGGCCATCCTGCCATTGCCCGACCATGCGGAACCATCCGAACCGGACCTGAGGGGATCATGAACGAAGCACTGCGACCACTGACCGTCCTCGGCGGATCGGTCGCGCTCACGCTGCTGCTCGGCTGGGCGGCCGACGTGCTGCTGCGGCGGCTGGACGAGCGCCACCACGACACGCCGCTGTGGGGGCTGCTGCGGCGCTCCGGGGTCCCGCTCCAGGTGGTGCTGCTGGCTTCGCTGCTGCGCGGCAGCTACCGGGCCACGCACTGGACGTTCATCCACCGCCACGCGGACGCCATCGGGCAGCTGCTGTCGCTGGTGCTGATCGCCGCGGGCGCGTGGCTGCTGATCCGGATCGCGTCGGCGGTCGTCGAGTCGTCGTACGCGCGCTACGCGTCCTCCACGCGCGATCCGATGCGGGTGCGCCGTGTGCGCACCCAGGTGCTGCTGATCATGCGGATCGTGACGGCGGTCGTGGTGATCGTGGCGGTGGCCGCGATGCTGCTGACCTTCCCCGACATGCGGGCCGTCGGCACGTCGATGCTGGCGTCCGCGGGCATCGTCGGCATCGTCGCCGGTGTCGCCGCCCAGTCGACGCTGGGGAACCTCTTCGCCGGCTTCCAGATCGCGTTCGGCGACATGGTGCGCATCGGCGACACGGTCGTGGTGGACGGCGAGTGGGGCGTGATCGAGGAGGTCACGCTGACGTACCTGGCCGTGCGTACCTGGGACGAGCGCCGCATCACGATGCCGGTGTCGTACTTCACGAGCAAGCCGTTCGAGAACTGGTCGCGCGGCGGCGCGCAGATGACCGGCACGGTCTACCTGCAGCTCGACCACACGGCGCCGATCCCGCTGATGCGGGAGAAGCTGCTGGAGATCCTGGAGGCGTGCAAGGCCTGGGACGGCCGAGGCTGGAGTCTGGTGGTGACGGACACCACGGCCACCACCATCGAGGTGCGCGCGGTCGTCACGGCGAAGGACGCGGACGACATCTGGACGGTGCGGTGCACCGTGCGCGAGCAGCTCGTCGGCTGGCTCGCCGACCACCACCCGTACGCGCTGCCGCGCGTGGCGACGGCCCAGGCGGCGTCGCTGCGCACGCAGTTCACCAAGGCCGACGGCACGGTCCACACACCGCGCCCGCGCAGGACGGTGCCCGACGACGAGACCCCCGACATGGGCCGGGGCTGACCGGGGCGCACGCCGCACAGGACACGGAGGTCAGCGCAGGGAGCGCATGTCCAGGTGGCGCAGCACGCGGTCCACGATCTCCGGGTCCGCGCCCGGCTCGTTCCTCGCCGACAGCACCTCGTGCCGCGCGGCCGACATCATGTCCCGCTGGATGCGCCGCAGCGTCTTCGCGTAGGCCACGCGGCGCGCGAACCATTCCTTGCGCTCGTCCTCCACGACGATCGGGCTGATCCGCGCCCCGATGTCGAACGCCGTCCGCGTCAGCCGCTCGGTGAGCTCGTCGGGCAGGTTCTCGACGTCCTCGATCTCCTTCAGCCGGTGCCGTGCCGCGCGCGCCGCGCGTACCGCGAGGCCGTGTTCGAGCTTGCGCTCCGCGTCCGCGTCGGACGTCACGCCGAGGCGCCGCACGAGCCACGGGAGGGTGAGCCCCTGGACCACGAGCGTCGCTATGATCACCGAGAACGCGATGAAGACGATCTCGTCCCGGCCCGGGAACGGGTGCCCGTCGTCCGTCGTCAGCGGCACACCGAGCGCCAGCGCGACCGAGGCCACCCCCCGCATCCCCGACCACCACATGACGACGCTCTCCCGCCAGCTGGTCGGGATCTCCTCGTCCAGGTCGCGCAGCGAGTGCAGTTTCCTCGTGACCCAGGCCGCCGGCAGCAGGTAGAGGAACCGTACGACCACGACGACGCCCGCGATCGTCGCGCCCCACCTGACCAGGCTCCACACGTGGCCCCCGCCGATGCCGAACGCGTTGTGCAGTTCCAGGCCGATGAGACCGAAGGCGACGCCGGTGACGAGCGTGTCCACGACCTCCCAGAACGAGTTGCCCGCGAGACGGCCCATGACGTCGTCCGCGTCCGCCGTGTGTTCGGCGAGGAAGAGCGCCGCGGTGAGCACCGCGAGCACGCCGGAGCCGTGCAGTTCGTCCGCCAGCACGTAGCTGACGAAGGGCACGAGCAGGGTGAGGCCGATCTGCAGCGTCGCGTCGCCCAGCAGTGACATCAGCTTGTTGGACAGCCAGCCGAGCCCCAGGCCCACGGCCACGGCGACCACCGCGGAAAGGACCAGCTCCCCGGCGGCCTCCGGCCAGGAGAACGTGCCGCTGACGACGGCCGCGATCGCCACGTCGTACAGCACGATCGCGGCGACATCGTTGAACAGCCCCTCGCCCTCAAGGATCGACACGAGCCGCCTCGGCAGCCCGAGCGACCCGGCGACGGCCGTCGCCGCGACCGGGTCGGGCGGCGCGACCAGCGCACCGAGCGCGACGGCCGCCGCGACGGGCAGTCCCGGCACGATGGAGTTCGCGACGGTCGCGACGGCGACCGTGGTGATGAAGACGAGCGCGACCGCGAGCAGGAAGATAGGACGCTTGTTCGCGGCGAACTGCCGCCAGGACGTGCGCTGCACCGCCGCGTACAGCAGGGGTGGCAGCAGCAGCGGCAGGATGTACTGGGGCGGCACGTGCACGTTCGGCACGAACGGCAGCAGCGCGCACACGATCCCGATGAGCGTCATCAGCACCGGCGGCGGCAGCCCGAGGCGCGTCCCGAGGGGCACGGTCACCACCGCTCCCACCAACAGCAGGAGCAGCAGGGCCAACTGGTCCACGGTCATGCCTCCGACGATGTTCTCGGGCCGCTGTGATCAGGCTGTGATCGGATCGCTGTGATCACGCGGCTCCAGCCTGCCAGCTCGCGGCGCGCGCAGGGCGCACGTCCTCCGTGACGCGCCTCACCAGGGGCCGGGCCCGCGGACTCCCCGCGGCCCTCACAGCCCGGCGGACCAGCGCCTCACAGGGCCCGCCGCATCGAGCGGTGCGGGATGCCTGCGTCGAGGAACTCCCCGCCGTACGCCGCGTATCCGAGCCGCTCGTAGAACCCCGTCGCGTGCGTCTGCGCGTGCAGGTCCACCGCGGTGAGCCCGGCGGCGCGCGCCGCGTCCTCGATACCGCGCACGAGCGCCGCGCCGACGCCGCTCCCGCGCGCCGCGCGCGTCACGGCGAGCCTGCCCAGCGAGCCGGTCCCCGGGTCGCCGCCGGTCACGTCGGCGGCGCCGGGCCCGTGCAGCAGCCGCCCGGTGCCGAGGGCGCCACCGTCCGCACCGACCGCGAGCACCTGGAGCGCGTCGCCGTCGCGTCCGTCGTACTCGAGCTCCTCGGGCACGCCCTGCTCGGCGACGAAGACGTCCCTGCGCACCGCGAAGCACGCGGCCAGGTCCGCGGGACCCTCGGCGATGCGCACCGCGTACGCGGCCACCCGGCCGCTCACGCGTTGCTCTCCCGGCTGACGGTGTCGAGCGCGTGCTGCAGGTCGGCGGGGTAGTCGCTGGTGAACTCGACCCATTCGCCGTCCGCCGGGTGCTCGAAGCCGAGGCTGACGGCGTGCAGCCACTGCCGTGTCAGGCCGAGGCGCTTGGCGAGGGTCGGGTCGGCCCCGTACGTCAGGTCGCCGACGCACGGGTGGCGGTGCGCGGACATGTGGACCCTGATCTGGTGCGTGCGGCCGGTCTCCAGCTTGATGGACAGCAGGGACGCGGCCCTGAACGCCTCCATCAGGTCGTAGTGCGTGACGGAGGGCTTCCCGTCGACGGTGACCGCCCACTTGTAGTCGGCGGTGGGGTGGCGGCCGACCGGGGCGTCGATGGTGCCGCTCATCGGATCGGGCAGGCCCTGGACGAGCGCGTGGTAGCGCTTGTCGACCGTCCGCTCCTTGAACTGCCGCTTGAGCAGCGTGTAGGCACGCTCCGACTTCGCCACCACCATGAGGCCCGACGTGCCGACGTCGAGCCGGTGCACGATGCCCTGGCGCTCCGCCGCGCCCGAGGTGGACACGCGGAAGCCCGCCGCGGCGAGGCCGCCGATCACGGTCGGCCCGTGCCAGCCCGGGCTGGGGTGTGCCGCGACGCCGACCGGCTTGACGACGACCACGACATCGTCGTCGTCGTGCACGACGTCCATGCCCTCGACAGGCTCGGCGACGACCCGCACGGGGGCAGGAGCGCCCGGCATCTCCACCTCCAGCCACGCGCCGGCGGTGACACGGTCCGACTTGCCCACGGTCACGCCGTCGACCTGGACCTTGCCCTGCGCGGCCAGCTCGGCCGCCTTCGTCCGGCTGAACCCGAAGACGCGTGCGAGGGCGGCGTCGACGCGCTCGCCCTCGAGGCCGTCGGGCACAGGGAGTGTTCTGATGTCCGGAATGATGCCCGTCCCGTAGTGAAGTGACCTGGCCGCGTCAGTTCCGGTGGACCGTCCCGTCCGGGTCGAGTCCGCGGAACGACAGCAGCACGACAAGGATGCCACCGCAGGTGATGGCCGAGTCGGCCAGGTTGAACACCGCGAAGTGCGCGGGGGCGATGAAGTCCACCACCGCACCCTCGAAGATACCGGGCGACCGGAAGACGCGGTCCGTGAGGTTGCCGAGGGCGCCGCCGAGCAGCAGGCCTAGCGCGATCGCCCAGGGCAGGCTGTAGAGCCTGCGGGCCAGCCGGGCGATCACCACGATCACCGCGGCGGCGATGATGGTGAAGATCACCGTGTAGGCGGCGCCGAGCCCGAACGCGGCGCCCGCGTTCCTGATCACCCTCAGTTCGAGGGCGTTGCCGAGCACCTTGACGGGCTCGTGGTACTCCAGCTTGGCGACGACGAGCAGCTTGCTGCACAGGTCGAGGAGGTAGGCCACCACGGCGACGGCGAAGAGCGCGATGATCTTGCGCTTCCCCTTCGGCCGCTCGGCGGGTACCGCGGCCTCGTCGTCGTCAACGTCCGGCGTACCGATGATGCGCTCCGCCTCTGCCACGTGAGTTCCTCGACAAGCTAGGTGAGAACCCGCCGGGTCCCTGGCGGGCCCTGCCGGTGCCTGTGTGGAAACGAGGGTACGGCACGAGAGCGGCTTCTCAGGCCCTGCGCTCCTGCTTCTGCTTGTCCTCCACGCAGAGGGTCGCCCGGGGGAACGCCTGCATCCTGGCCTTGCCGATCGGCTTGCCGCACACCTCGCACAGGCCGTACGTGCCCGCGTCGAGCCGCTGCAGGGCGCGCTCGGTCTGCTCCAGCATCTCGCGCGCGTTGCCCGCCAGTGCCATCTCGTGCTCGCGCGTGATGTTCTTCGTACCGGTGTCGGCCTCGTCGTCCCCGGCGCCGTCGGCCGAGTCCCGCATCAGCCCGGCGAGCGCACGCTCGGACGAGGTGATCTCGGCGGAGAGCCTGGCGGTCTCGTCCCTGAGGCCCGTGCGGGCCTCGGTCACCTCCGCCTCGCTCCAGGGCTCCTCGCCCGGCCGTACCGGCAGTTCTCCCGGCGCCACCGGGGCCGCGACGCCCGACGCCGCCCCGTCCCGCACCGCCGGGTCCTTTGCTGCGGCCGTGCCGGAACGGCCGCCCGCGGTCTTCTTCGCTGCCACCGTATGTGCTCCTGTCTCGTCGGCTGCCGCGTCCGCGGCCCTGCCCGCACCCGCGGTGTGCCCGCCGGTGCGTACTTCCCCGCCGGGCGCCGCGCCCTCACGGGCGGGGCCGCGCCGCGTCTCCTCGCCGGGGGCCCGGCGTGCCGGCGCCTTCTTTGCGGCGGCCTTTTTCGCCGCTGCCTTCTTGGCGGGCGCCGCCTTCCTGACGGCAGCCTGCTTGGCGGGCGCCGTCTTCTTCGCCGCCGTCTTCTTGGCGGCCGTCTTCTTGGCCGGCGTCTTCTTGGCGGGCGCCTCCCTGACGGGCGCCTCCTCGGCCGGTGCCTCCCTGGCGGGCGCCGTCTTCTTGGCCACCGCCTCCTTGGCCGGTGCCTCCCTGGCGAGCCCCGTCTTCTTGGCCACCGCCTCCCTGGCCTCCGGCGCCTCCCCGGCCACCGCATCCTTGGCCGGCGCCGTCCTCTTCGCGGCCGTCTTCTTGGCGTGCGCCTCCCTGACGGGCGCCCTCTTGGCTGGCGCCTCCCTGGCCGCCACCTCCTTGGCCACTGCCTCCTCGGCCGACGCCGTCCTCTTCGCGGCCGTCTTCTTCGCCGCCGTCTTCTTGGCGGCCGTCTTCTTGGCCGGCGTCTTCTTGGCCGGCGCCTCCCTGGCCGCCACCTCCTTGGCCACTGCCTCCACGGCCGACGCCGTCCTCTTCGCGGCCGTCTTCTTGCCGGGCGCCTCCCTGGCGGGTGCCTCCCTGGCGGGTGCCTCCCTGGCGGGTGCCTCCTCGGCCGGTGCCTCCCTGACCTCCAGCGCCTCCCTGGACCGCGCCTTCTTGGCCGGCGCCTCCCCGGCCACCGCATCCTTGGCCGGTGCCTCCCTGGTCGGCGCGCCGGCCGCGGGCGCGCCGTCTGCCGGCGGCTGCTCCGCCGCCGGCTGATCGGCCTCCGGTCGCTCCGGGGACGACCCCTGGCCGGCCGCCGCGGATCCTGCCCTGGTCGTCTTCTTCGCCATGGCCGCGGCTCCCTCACATTCCGTGATCTTGCCCGGGGCTCGTGTTGGGACGATAAATCGACACCAGCCCGGCGGCAACGGGGCACGCCGCCCCTCCGGCCCTCTCCCCTGCTCTCTCGCCGTGCGCCTGCATCCGTTGTGCCCAGCTCTCCGCCGGGTAATCCGGCCCATCAGGCGCCGGGCAGCCGCCACGGGACCCGCCCGTCCGCATGTGGCCATTGGGGTCACACGCGCCTGGTGGCCGGGCGCCAGGCAAAAGCGGTACTGCGCCGGCCGGCGCGGACCGTACACTGGGGCCAGCGAGAGGCGTGGATGGGGACGAGTAGCCCGAGAGCGGCCAGGAGCGACCCGGGGACGGTGCGAGCCCGGGGGCAGAGCGCGGTGCGAAGGATCACCCCTGAGCCGCCGGAAGAAAGCCCGTGGCACCGCGGCGGGTGACTAGACCCGGCAGCGCGACCCCAACGAGGGGGCCCGGGCACGCGCGTGCCCGGCGCCAAGGAGGGTGGTACCGCGGGAGCCGAGCGCTCTCGTCCCTCCGGACGGAGATGCCGCAGTCCGCCGGAGGAAGCGCCCGATGACCGCATTGACCCCGCCCTCGCCGCAGTACCACCAGGTGCCGGCGCAGGTCGACCTGCCCGCGCTCGAGCACGCCGTGCTCGACTTCTGGCGCGAGTCCAGGATCTTCGCCAAGTCCATGGAGCGGACCGAGGGCCGCCCCGAGTGGGTGTTCAACGAGGGCCCGCCGACCGCCAACGGCATGCCGGGCGCGCACCACATCGAGGCACGCGTCTTCAAGGACGTCTTCCCGCGCTTTCGCACCATGCGCGGCTACCACGTGCCGCGCAAGGCGGGCTGGGACTGCCACGGCCTGCCGGTCGAGCTCGCCGTCGAGAAGGAGCTGGGCTTCGAGGGCAAGAAGGACATCGAGGCCTACGGCATCGCCGCGTTCAACGACAGGTGCCGCGCCTCGGTGACCCGGCACACGGACGCCTTCGCCGAGCTCACGAACCGCATGGGCTACTGGCTCGACATGGACAACGCGTACTGGACGATGAGTCCCGAGTACGTCGACTCCGTCTGGTGGTCGCTCAAGCAGATCTTCGGCAAGGGCCTGCTCGTGCAGGACTACCGCGTCGCTCCGTGGTGCCCCAAGGACGAGACGGGCCTGTCGGACCACGAGCTGGCGCAGGGGTACGAGACGGTCGTCGACCCGTCCGTCTACGTGCGCTTCCCGCTGACGTCGGGGCCGCTCGCCGGCGAGGCGTCGATGCTGGTGTGGACGACCACGCCCTGGACGCTCGTGTCGAACACGGCCGTCGCGGCTCATCCCGACGTGCGGTACGTCGTCGCGACGGACGGGACCGAGAAGCTGGTGGTGGCCGAGCCGCTGCTGGCCGAGGCGCTGGGCGAAGGATGGGAGGCCACGGGCACGTCGTTCACCGGCAAGGAGATGGAGCGGTGGACGTACGACCGCCCCTTCGACCTGGTGGAGTTCCCCGCCGGTGTCCCCGCGCACTTCGTCGTCAACGCCGAGTACGTCACCACAGGGGACGGCACCGGCCTCGTCCACCAGTCCCCCGCCTTCGGTGAGGAGGACCTCCTGGTCGGCCGCGCCTACGGGCTGCCCGTGGTGAACCCCGTACGCCCCGACGGCACCTTCGCGCCGGACGTGCCGCTCGTCGGCGGCGTCTTCTTCAAGAAGGCCGACGAGGCGCTGACGGAGGACCTGCGCGCGCGCGGCCTGCTGCTGAGGCACCTGCCGTACGAGCACAGCTACCCGCACTGCTGGCGCTGCCACACCGCGCTGCTCTACTACGCGCAGCCGTCCTGGTACATCCGTACGACGGCTGTGAAGGACCGGCTGATCGAGGAGAACGAGAAGACCAACTGGTTCCCCGAGTCGGTCAAGCACGGCCGGTACGGCGACTGGCTGGACAACAACGTCGACTGGGCGCTGTCCCGCAAGCGCTACTGGGGCACCCCGCTGCCGATCTGGCGCTGCGCGGGCGAGGAGGGCCACCTCACGTGCGTCGGCTCGCGCGCGGAGCTCACCGAGCTCACGGGCACCGACCAGTCCGAACTCGACCCGCACCGCCCGTTCATCGACGCGGTCACCTTCGCCTGCCCGCAGTGCGGTGAGACGGCGACGCGCGTGGACGAGGTGATCGACGCCTGGTACGACTCGGGCTCGATGCCGTTCGCCCAGTACGGCTACCCGTACAAGAACAAGGAGCTGTTCGAGCGGCGCTACCCGGCGCAGTTCATCAGCGAGGCGATCGACCAGACGCGCGGGTGGTTCTACACGCTGATGGCCATCGGCACGCTCGTCTTCGACCAGTCGTCGTACGAGAACGTGGTCTGCCTGGGGCACATCCTCGCCGAGGACGGCAGGAAGATGTCCAAGCACCTGGGCAACATCCTCGAACCGATCCCGCTGATGGACCAGCACGGCGCCGACGCGGTGCGCTGGTTCATGGCGGCGGGCGGGTCGCCGTGGGCCGCGCGCCGTGTCGGGCACAACACGATCCAGGAAGTCGTCCGCAAGACGCTGCTGACGTACTGGAACACGGTGGCCTTCCAGGCGCTGTACGCGCGCACGTCGGGGTGGGCCCCGTCCGCGGCCGACTCGCTGCCCGCCGACCGGCCGCTGCTCGACCGGTGGCTGCTGGGCGAGGCGCACGCGCTGGTCGCCGAGGCGACGCGGGCGATGGAGGCGTACGACACGCAGCGCACGGGCAAGTTGCTGTCCGCGTTCGTCGACGACCTGTCGAACTGGTACGTGCGCCGCTCCCGCCGCCGCTTCTGGCAGGGCGACAAGGCGGCGCTGCGCACGCTGCACGAAGTGCTGGAGACGGTGACGCGCCTGATGGCGCCGCTGACGCCGTTCATCACCGAGCGGGTGTGGCAGGACCTGGTCGTCCCCGTGACGCCGGACGCGCCGGAGTCGGTGCACCTGGCGAGCTGGCCCGAGGCCGACCCGTCGGCGGTCGACCCGGAGTTGTCGCGGCAGATGGCGCTGGTGCGGCGGCTGGTCGAGCTGGGCCGTGCGACGCGCGCCGAGTCGGGCGTGAAGACGCGCCAGCCGCTGTCGCGCGCGCTGATCGCGGCCGCCGGGTTCGAGGCGCTGCCCGAGGGCCTGCGCGAGCAGATCACGGACGAGCTGAACGTGTCGTCGCTCGCGTCGCTTTCCGAGGTGGGCGGCTCGCTGGTGGAGACGACCGCGAAGGCGAACTTCCGTGCGCTCGGCAAGCGGTTCGGCAAGCGCGTCCAGGAGGTGGCGAAGGCCGTCGCGGCGGCGGACGCGGCACAGCTGTCGCGCGCGCTGCGCGAGGGCACGGCGTCGGTGGACGTCGAGGGCGAGAGCGTCTCGCTGGCGCCGGACGAGGTGATCATCACGGAGACCCCGCGCGAGGGGTGGTCGGTGGCGTCCGACTCGGGTGCCACCGTCGCGCTCGACCTGGAGATCAGCCCCGAGCTGCGCCTCGCGGGCCTGGCGAGGGACGCGATCCGGCTGATCCAGGAGGCACGCAAGAACAGCGGCCTCGACGTGGCGGACCGTATCGCCCTGCGCTGGGTGACGACATCGGATGAGGCGCGGGCGGCTCTGACCAGGCACGCGAAGCTGATCTCCGACGAGGTGCTGGCGACGGACTTCGCGGAGGGCGGCCCGGACGGCACGTACGGGTCGCCGTTCACGGACGAGGGCCTCGGCCTCACGTTCCACCTGCGCAAGGCGTGACACCAAGGCCGGCCGCCGCCCTGCTCCCCTCGTGGGACGACGGGGGCGGCCGGCCCTGATTCGCCGCGGACGGCGAGTGCGTCCGCGGCGATCGGACACGCGGAAAGGGCCGGGCCCGGGTCTCGTAAGACCCGGGCCCGGCCCTGCGTCCTGCCTGCCGACGGCGGACGTTCGCTCACACGCGCCGCATCGGCGCGCGCCCGCTCAGTTGTCGTCCTCGTCGATCAGGAAACCGCGCATCGGCGACGGCGCCTGCTGCATCGGCTGCGGAGCCTGCGGCCGCACCGGTGCCATGGGCTGTGTCATCGCGGGCGACATCTGCTGCTGGCCGCCGTACGACGGGCCCGAGGACGGGCCGCCGTGACCGCCGCCCATCGAGGGGCTGCCGTTCATCGAGGGGCTGCCGTTCATCGAGTGCCCGATCGAGCTCGCGCCTGCCGACGCCATGGAGGGCGACGGCGGGAGCGACGGGGCGGACGAGGGGGTACGCGGCGGGGCCAGCGAGTCGTCGGCCTGCGTCTCCAGCTGGCGCAGCTGGCTCTCCAGGTACGACTTCAGCCTCGTGCGGTACTCGCGTTCGAAGCCTCGAAGGTCCTCGACCTTGCGTTCCAGCGTGGCGCGGGCCGACTCGAGCGAGCCCATCGCGACGCGGTGCTTCTCCTGCGCGTCCCGCTCAAGCGCGTCCGCCTTGGCGCGGGCGTCCCGCTCCAGGCCCTCGGCGCGGCTGCGCGCCTCGCCGACGATCTTGTTGGCCTCGGACCGCGCCTCGGCGATCGCCTGGTCGGCGGTCTGCTGGGCGAGGGAGAGTACACGCGCGGCGCCGTCACCGTGGGGTCCACCGGGCTGGCCGAGCTGCGGGCCGTGGCCCATCGGGCCCGGGCCCATCTGGCCGGGACCGCCCATGGGGCCGCCCATCGGACCGCCGGGTCCGCCCATGGGGCCACCCATCTGCTGCTGCAGCTGGCCGGGGCCACCCTGCATGGGACCGCCCTGCATGCCAGGGCCACCCTGCATCGGGCCGCCCTGCATGGGGCCGGGACCGTGCTGGCCCTGCGGCCCGCCGGGACCCTGCGGGCCGTGACCCTGCGGACCACCGGGGCCCTGAGGACCGCCGGGACCCTGCGGGCCACCGGGACCCTGCGGGCCGTGCGCACTGGGACCCGCGGGCAGCTGCGGTGGCCCCATTTGCGGGGGCTGCTGCTGTGCGGGAGGTCCGGATATGGCCGCAGGGACGGGACCGCCTGGTCCGCCTGGGCCCTGCGGGCCGTTCTGCCCCTGCCTGTCCTGCGGCTCGGGGGCCTTGCGCATGCCCTGCTGTTGCTGGTTCTGCGCGGCCGCTCGCGTGGCGGCGGCCAGCTTGGCGCGCAGATCCTCGTTCTCGCGGAGCAGGCGAGTCAGTTCGGCCTCGACCTCGTCGAGAAAGGCATCGACCTCGTCCTCGTCATAGCCTTCTCGGAGGCGGACGGTCGTGAACTGCTTGTTCCGCACGTCCTCGGGGGTCAGCGGCATCTCTTCTTCACCTCTACGTAGTCGTCGGCAGTCGGCAAGACCGTATCGTCCACACTCATCCCGCGAACCCGCCTACGACGGAAATCAGGATGTAAACGATGATCATCAGAACGAAGAAGGACAGGTCGAGTGCCACGCCCCCCAGACGCAGCGGCGGAATGAACCGCCGCAGAACCTTGAGCGGTGGATCGGTGACAGTGTAAGTGGCCTCGAGTACGACCACCATCGCCTTCCCGGGTTGCCATGAACGTGCGAACTGGAAGACGTAGTCCATGACCAACCGGAAGATCAGCACGATGAGGAAGCACATCAGAGCGATGTAGATCACCTGCAGCGCAACGCCCATCCCGCGCGTCCCTCTCCCCTGACTCACTCGGTCCGGCCGTGCGGCCGGTGTCGTACCCGGTGTCGTGTTCTCAGCTCTGGTTGAAGAATCCGCCCTCTGCGATGCGGGCCTTGTCCTCCGCCGTGACATCGACGTTAGCAGGAGACAGCAGGAACACCTTCTGGGTCACACGTTCAATGCTGCCATGGAGACCGAAGACCAAACCCGCGGCAAAGTCGACAAGTCGCTTCGCGTCGGTGTCGTCCATCTCGGTCAAGTTCATGATCACCGGGGTGCCTTCACGGAAGTGTTCCCCGATGGTACGGGCCTCGTTGTAGGTCCGGGGGTGCAGCGTGGTGATGCGGTAGGGCTCCCGCTCCGACACGACCTTGGGCATGATCACCGGTGCGTTCTTCTCCAGACTCGGGCGTTCAGGTGTGATGGATGCCACGGGGGCGATTCGCGCGGGTCGTCCGCTTTCCGCCGCCAGTGACACCGGTTCGCGTTCCCGCTCACGCTGCGGGGGCGGGCCCGGGACCCGCACGGGTTCCTCACGCTCGATCTGGTGCACGGGCTGGCGCCGGTGCTCCCGCTCGGGTTCGGGCTCGGGTTCGAAGTCGTCGTCGGGGTCGAAGCCCCTGCCGTCGTACCCATCGTCCTCCACGAGGCCGAGGTACACCGCCATCTTGCGCATCGCGCCGGCCATGCTCCGGTTCCTCCGCTCTGTGGTGGATCCTCGTCACCAAGTGTCCGCGATCCACTCGGCCTAGCCGCCTTTCAGCGGAAATGACCATATTTTCTACTCTGGTCCGACTTGCTTCGCGACGTTACCCGAGCCGGGGTCGGTCTCCGAGTACCGCCGTACCGACGCGTACATGTGTCGCACCCGCCTGTACAGCCTCTTCGAGGTCCGCGCTCATCCCCGCCGAGACCATGGTCGCAGCAGGATGGTCGGCGCGCAGGCGGGATGAGATTTCCATCAGCCGCTCGAACGCCGCCCGTTGCCGTCCCGCGTACGGTCCCGCGAGTGGCGCGACGGTCATCAGCCCGTCGAGCCGCAGCCCTTCGGCCCCGGCCACGGCGTCGGCCAACCCGCCGACGCCGCCGGGGGCGACGCCGCCCCTCGCGCCGCGCTCGCCGGACTCCGCGTCCAGTGCGACCTGGATGAGGCAGCCGACCTCGCGGCCGCGGCGCACCGCGGCCGTGGAGAGCGCGGCGGCGAGGCGCGTACGGTCGACCGACTGGACCTCGTCGGCGTAACCGAGCACGGATCTCGCCTTGTTCGTCTGCAACTGTCCCACGAAGTGCCAGTTCAGTGACAGGTCCGCGCACGCGGCGGCCTTGGGGCCCGCCTCCTGGTCGCGGTTCTCCGCCACGTCGCGGACGCCGAGTTCGTGGAGCATGCGGACGTCTTGCGCGGGGTATGTCTTGGTGACCACGACGAGGCTGACCTCGCCGGGCTCCCTCCCCGCGGCCTCGCACGCGGCGGTGATGCGGCCCCGAACGGCGTCGAGATTGCGGGACAGTTCGGCCTTGCGATCGCTCATGTGGTCAGCCCAGCCAGACGTAGCCGGCGAGCCGACCGGTGGTGCGGTCGCGGCGGTACGAGAAGTGGTCCGCCGACTCCCGGGTGCAGACGGGTGAACGGTGCAGGTCACGCACGCCGAGCCGGGCGAGTTGCGCGTGGACGCCGGCGGCGACGTCGACGGCGGGGGTGGACCAGCTCGTCTCCGCGTACGCCTCTGGCACTGCGGCGCTGACCTCTTCGCGCATCTCGCCGGGCACCTCGTAGCACCGCCCGCAGACGGCGGGCCCGGTGCGTGCGGTGATGCGCGCCGGGTCCGCGCCGAGTTCGGTCATGGCCGCGACGGCGGCGGGTACCACACCGGCGACGAGGCCGGGGCGTCCCGCGTGCGCCGCCGCGACGATCCCGGCCGCCGGATCGGCGAGCAGCACCGGGACGCAGTCGGCGGTGAGCACGGCGAGCGCGAGCCCGCGTTCGGCGGTGACGAGCGCGTCCACCTGCGGGATGTCCGCGTCCGTTTCCCACGGGGCGGCGACGACCGCCACGTCGTGGCCGTGCACCTGGTTCATCCAGACCACGCGGCCCGCGTCGATGCCGAGCGCCTCGGCGGTCAGCTTCCGGTTGGCCAGGACGTCCGCGGCGCGGTCGCCGACCGCGCCGCCGAGGTTGCGCTCCTCGTACGGAGCGGCGCTCACCCCGCCCCACCGGTCGGTGAAGGCGAAGTGGGCGCCGCCCGTTGTCGCGAGGTCGTTCCGTATCACTTCAGGAAGTCCGGGACGTCCAGTTCCTCGGCCGAGCCGTCCTGGTAGGGCGGGCGCGTCGGCGGAACGTGCGGGGTGGAGACCGGCGGCAGCGGCTTCTCGGCGACCGGGACGGCGGGCTCGGCCGTGGCCGCGCCGGGCTCCTCGGGGGCCGGTACGGTGCCGAGTCCGCCCGAGACCGGACGGCCGCCGTCCAGCGAACGGGAGGCGCCGGGCTGCTCGTCACGCTTCGCGTTCGACGAGCCGAGCGCCGACTCGCGCCGCGTCGGCGGCTGCCCGCCGTCGAAGCCGGCCGCGATGACGGTGACCCTGACCTCGTCGCCGAGCGCGTCGTCGATGACCGCGCCGAAGATGATGTTCGCCTCGGGGTGCGCGGCCTCGCTGACGAGTTGGGCCGCTTCGTTGATCTCGAACAGGCCGAGGTCGCTGCCGCCCGAGATGGACAGCAGCACGCCGCGCGCGCCGTCGATGGACGCTTCGAGCAGCGGCGAGGAGATCGCCATCTCCGCCGCGGCCACCGCCCGGTCGTCGCCGCGCGCCGAGCCGATGCCCATGAGCGCCGAGCCGGCCTCGGACATCACGGACTTCACGTCGGCGAAGTCCAGGTTGATCAGGCCGGGCGTGGTGATCAGGTCGGTGATCCCCTGGACACCGGAGAGCAGGACCTGGTCGGCCGACTTGAACGCGTCGAGCACGCTGACCTGGCGGTCCGAGATGGACAGCAGGCGGTCGTTGGGGATGACGATGAGGGTGTCGACCTCTTCGCGGAGTTCGGCGATGCCGTCCTCCGCCTGGTTGGCGCGGCGGCGTCCCTCGAACGTGAACGGGCGCGTCACCACGCCGATCGTGAGGGCGCCGAGCGAGCGCGCGATGTTGGCGACGACCGGTGCGCCGCCGGTGCCTGTGCCACCGCCTTCGCCGGCCGTGACGAAGACCATGTCGGCCCCCTTGAGGACCTCCTCGATCTCCTCCCGGTGGTCCTCGGCCGCCTTGCGGCCGACCGCCGGGTTGGCGCCGGCGCCGAGGCCTCGGGTCAGTTCGCGGCCGACGTCGAGCTTGACGTCGGCGTCGCTCATCAACAGGGCTTGCGCATCGGTGTTGATCGCGATGAACTCGACACCCTTGAGACCGACCTCGATCATTCGGTTGATGGCATTGACACCACCGCCGCCGACACCGATGACCTTGATGACTGCGAGGTAGTTCTGCGGTGCTGCCACGTCGAAGGCCTCTCGCCTCGGGTTGCGTGCCGCCGCGCTGCTACCTTTCCGCCGCGCGACGACTGATGCCGATTGGGACGGTCCGAATCGCCGACCCGAACCCTAACGTTGAAGTTTAGGGTTACCAGTGTGTCTGCTTCTTGGACTCTTCCGAACAGGACACTAAGTCGACAAGCGGCGGACGTTCAATGAACACGCCGAACCTCCCGTTTTTCTTTTCACCCTATGTGATCACCCGTAGCGCTGGCCAACCAGGGCCCCGGCCTGCGCACATGCGCGTCAACTCGCCGACGCGGCGGGTGCGCTGGGGGCGCTGACGTCGAAGTGGTCCGCCTTCGGGACGGCTTTCATGAGAGCGCCGAGCGCTCGCGCCTTGGCCTCGCCGTCCTCGGCGCTCCCCCACATCACCGTAATGCCACCGGTCAGCCTCACGGAGACGGAATCGTAGGAACGGACCTCAAGCTCGCTGGTCTCACCGGCGACTTCACGCGGGAGTGAGGCGCGTACGGCAGCCGCTTCCCGCAGCAGCCGGGTGGTCGGGAAGCGGGCGGACCTGGCGGCCGGGTCCAGCGACAATTTCAGCAGCGGAACGCCCGAGGGCTCTTTGGCCACCGTGTCGAATCGCACGCCGTGGGCGTCCACTTCCGTGAAACCGGCGCCTTTCCTCATGACGAGGACGGGAGTCCGCTCGGTCACTTCGAGTGTGAGTGAGTGCGGCCACGAGCGTGACACGTCCACGGATTCGACGCGCGGCAGCCGCCGCTCGACACGCGCCGCGACGGCTCCGGTGTCGAGGGAGGCGAGCGGCGCCCCGACGGGCGCCCGTGCCGCGTCGGTCACTTGGCGTGGTGTCAGGACGTCCGTCCCCTTGACCTCGACATGGGTGAGCTTCAGCCATGACGAGCCGTAGAGCAGCCAGAGGACGAGCCCGAACAGGGCGGCCACGGCCGCGAGTACGACAATCAGCCTGCGTCGTGTGAGGCGGGGGCCCCGGCCCGACTGCCCGTCACCGGGGCGGCCGGGCTCCGACCGCGGTGGCCGCGCGTGCTGCTCGGCTGTGGTCGGTCCGGCCATGAGCCCCTGCCTCTCGCTCGGTCGGGTCACGCGGACCCGCGCCTCACGCCTGGCGGCGCGCGGCGATCGCCTCGTACACCATGCCGACGAGCAGGTCGTCGGCGTCCCTGCGGCCGAACTCCGAGGCCGCGCGGGACATCTCGTACAGCCGGTGCGGATCCGCCAGCACGGGCAGGACGTTGTTCTGCACCCACTGCGGGGTCAGCTCCGCGTCGTCGACCAGCAGGCCGCCGCCGGCCTTCACCACCGGCTGGGCGTTGAGCCGCTGTTCGCCGTTGCCGATCGGCAGCGGTACGTAGGCGGCGGGCAGCCCGACGGCGGAGAGTTCCGCGACGGTCATCGCGCCCGCGCGGCAGAGCATCATGTCGGCGGCGGCGTACGCGAGGTCCATCCGGTCCACGTACGGTACCGGGACATAGGGCGGCATTCCCGGCATGTTGTCCACGTGCGGCATTTCGTTCTTCGGACCGACCGCGTGCAGGATCTGGATGCCCGAGCGCTGGAGCACCGGGGCGACCTGCTGGATCACCTCGTTGAGCCTGCGCGCGCCCTGCGAGCCGCCGGAGACGAGCAGCGTCGGCAGGTTGGGATCGAGGCGGAACGCCGCGCGCGCCTGGGGCCTGACCCTGGCACGGTCGAGCGTGGCGATGGAGTGGCGCAGCGGGATGCCGATGTAACGCGCGCCGCGCAGCTTGCTGTCGGGCGTCGAGACGGCGACGGCCGACGCGTAGCGCGAGCCGATCTTGTTGGCGAGGCCGGGCCGCGCGTTGGCCTCGTGGACGACGATGGGGACGCCGAGCCGCTTGGCCGCGAGGTAGCCGGGCAGCGCGACGTAGCCGCCGAAGCCGATGACGCAGTCGGCCTTGGTGCGCTCCATGACCTGCTCGGCTGCCTTGATGGTGCCGCGCAGCCGGCCGGGCACGGTGATCAGTTCGGGGGTCGGCCGGCGCGGCAGCGGTACGGCGGGGATGAGCGCGAGTTCGTAGCCGCGCTCGGGCACGAGCCTGGTCTCCAGGCCGCGCTCCGTGCCGAGGGCAGTGATCCCGGTGGTGGGATCCGCCCTGCGCAGCGCGTCCGCGAGGGCGAGCGCGGGCTCGATATGGCCGGCGGTCCCTCCACCTGCGAGTACGACATGCACCGAAATTCACCGCTCTCCTGACGGCCGCCGCTTGACGCGCCGTCTCATCGTCATCCGTCCCAGTCCGCCCGGCATCCTGCCGAGGACGGGCCCCCGCACGGCAAGTGCCGCCTTCGCCGCGGGTTCCTGGCGCGCGAACGCGATCATGAGCCCGACGGCGAACATCGTCGGCAGCAGGGCGGACCCTCCGTAGGAGAACAGCGGGAGCGGGACGCCCGCGATCGGCAGCAGACCGAGCACGGCACCGATGTTGACCATGGCCTGGGCCAAGATCCAGGTGATCACGCCACCCGCTGCGTATCTCACGAAAGGGTCCTCCGTGCGTCCGGCCACGCGGATACCCGCATAGCCTAGAGCCGCGAAGAGGGCGAGCACCGACAGCGTCCCCGCCAGGCCCAGTTCCTCCCCCGTGATGGCGAAAATGAAGTCGGTGTGCGGTTCTGGCAGTTGGCCCCATTTCTCCACACTCGCCCCGAGCCCCGAGCCGAACCAGCCGCCGGAGGCGAGCGCGTAGAGGCCGTGCACGGCCTGCCAGCACTGGTCGTTCGGGCCGGGCGAACCGGCGCCGATGCAGTCGATGCGGCCCATCCGGTTGGGGCTGGTCTTGACGAGCATGGCGCCGATGGCCAGGGCGATGCCGAGCACCCCGGCGAAGAGCCTGGTGGGCGCGCCGGCGAGCCACAGCAGCCCGAAGAGGATGGCAGTGAGGATGATCGCCGTGCCGAGGTCGCCGCCGAGCATGATCAGGCCGAGCAGCAGGAAGGCGCACGGCACCAGCGGGACCAGCAGGTGCTTCCACTGGTTGAGCAGCCGCTTGTCCTGCTTGCGTGCGAGGAGGTCGGCCCCCCACAGGACGAGGGCGAGCTTGCCGAACTCGCTGGGCTGGAGCTGGAAGGAGCCGAAGCCGATCCAGTTCTGGTTGCCGTTGACCGACATCCCTATCCCCGGCACCTGGACGAGCGCCATCAGGAACACGGTGACCACGAGCATCGGGTAGGCGAGCGCGCGGTGCAGCTTGATCGGCATCCGGGTCGCGGCGAGCAGCAGCACGCTGCCGATGACCGCCGCGAGGAACTGCTTGCGGAAGAAGTAGGAGGCGGGCAGCGAGAGCTCCAGCGCCTTGATCATGGAGGCGGAGTACACCATGACGAGGCCGAGCACGGTGATCAGCACGCTGCTGCCGATGATCAGGTAGTACGCGGTGAGCGGCCGGTCCCATGCGCGTCTGAGCTGCTCGTACCTGCGCCGCAGCCCGGCGCCGTGCGGCGGCCCCGCGGGCGGGCGCGGGGCTCGGGGGCGGCCGCCGGCACCGCGCGGCGGCGAGGTCCTGCGCGCCTGCGGCCGCGCACCGGGCGCGCTGCCGCGCAGGGCGGCGCCCGGCAGTCCGGCGATCTCGGCCTGCGGCGCGGGCCGCAGCCGGTCGAGCACAGCGAGGACGGCGGCGCGGGCGGCCGGACGGTGCTCACCCGGGGCGGCGGGCCATCCTGCGGCACGGTCGCGCGGGAACGGGGGGTGGGGCGGCCGCCCCGAGGCCGGTCCTTCGCTCAGCGGGGTGGTCTCGTCGGCCGGCATCGTCGGTGTCCCCTCCAGTCGCGCGCCCGGCCGGGCACCTGGGCCCGCCGGTCAGGCATGCTCCGCGCTGAGCGAGCGTACGGCTTCCGCGAACGCCTCGCCGCGCTTGTTGTAGTTGGCGAACATGTCCATCGACGCGCAGGCCGGGGCCATCAGGACCGTGTCCCCCGGCTGTGCCAGGCGCGTCGCCTCGTGGACCGCCGCCGACATCGCCCCAGTGTCTGTCCGGTCGAGGTCCACGACAGGGACCTGCGGGGCGTGTCGCGCCAGGGCTTCCCTGATGAGCGCACGGTCCGCGCCGATCAGCACCACGCCGCGCAGCCGCCCCGCCGCGCCGGCGACGAGTTCGCCGAACGTGGCGCCCTTGGCGAGCCCGCCGGCGATCCAGACGATCGGGTCGTAGGAGGCGAGCGACGCCTCGGTCGCGTGCGTGTTCGTCGCCTTCGAGTCGTCGATGTAGGTGACGCCCGCGACCTGGGCGACGTGCTCCATGCGGTGCGGGTCGGGGCGGAAGGCGCGCAGCCCGTCGCGGACCGCGGACGGCTCGACGCCGTAGGCGCGGGCGAGCGCCGCCGCGGCCAGCGCGTTCGCGATGTTGTGCGGCACGGCGGGGGTGACGTCGGCGACCTCGGCGAGCGCCTGCGCCTGCTCGCGCCGGTCATCGACGAACGCGCGGTCGATCAGCAGGCCGTCCACGACGCCGAGTTCCGAGGGGCCCGGCGTGGAGAGCGTGAAGCCGATCGCGCGGCAGCCCTCCTCGACGTCCGCGGCGCGCACCAGGTCCTCGGTCGCCTTGTCGGCGGTGTTGTACACGCACGCGACCCGGTTGCCCTCGTACACGCGGCCCTTGTCGGCCGCGTAGGCCTCCATGGAGCCGTGCCAGTCGAGGTGGTCGGGGGCGAGGTTGAGCACGGCGGCGGAGTGGGCGCGCAGGCTCGGCGCCCAGTGCAGCTGGTAGCTGGAGAGCTCGACGGCGAGGACGTCGTAGGCCTCGTCGCCGGTGACGGCGTCGAGCAGCGAGACGCCGATGTTGCCCACGGCGGCCGTGCGCAGCCCCGCCGCCGCCAGGATCGCGGCGAGCATCCGCACCGTGGTCGTCTTGCCGTTCGTGCCGGTCACGGCGAGCCACGGCGCCGCGTCCCGGCCGCGCAGCCGCCAGGCCAGTTCGACATCGCCCCAGACCTCGACGCCCGCCCGGGCCGCGGCCGCGAACAGCGGCTTGTCCGGGCGCCAGCCGGGGGCGGTGACGACGAGCTGCGTGCCGTCGGGCAGCGTGTCGCCGTCGCCGAGCCTGACGGTGACGCCGAGCGCGGCCAGTTCGCCGGCCTGGGCGCGTGAGCGCTCGTCGTCGCCGTCGTTGACGACGGTGACCTCGGCGCCGAGGCCGGCCAGGACGCGCGCCGCGGGGACGCCGGAGACGCCGAGCCCCGCGACGGTGACGCGCCTGCCGCGCCAGTCGCCCGTGTTCACTTCTGGGCCGCCCATCCGGCGTAGAACAACCCGAGGCCGACGATCACGCACATGCCCTGCATGATCCAGAATCTGACCACCACAAGGACTTCGGACCACCCCTTGAGTTCGAAGTGGTGCTGCAGTGGTGCCATCCGGAAGACGCGCCTGCCCGTCATACGGAACGAACCGACCTGGATGACCACGGACATGGTGATCAGGACGAAGAGGCCGCCGAGCACGGCCATCAGGAACTCGGTGCGCGAGGTGATCGCGAGGCCCGCGAACGCGCCGCCGAGGGCGAGCGAGCCGGTGTCGCCCATGAAGATCTTCGCGGGTGACGTGTTCCACCACAGGAAGCCGAAGCAGGCGCCCATCAGCGCGGACGCCACGACCGCGAGGTCGAGTGGATCTCGCACGTCGAAGCAGGCGTTGGGGTTCGTCAGGGTCACCGCGTTGGCGCAGGACTCCTGGAACTGCCACAGGCCGATGAAGGTGTAGGCGCCGAACACCATCACGGAGGCGCCGGTGGCGAGGCCGTCGAGGCCGTCCGTCAGGTTCACGCCGTTCGACATCGCGAGGATCATGAACAGCGCCCAGACCACGAACACGACGGGCCCGATCGACCAGCCGAAGTCCGTGACGAACGACAGCTTCGTGGACGCGGGCGAGATGCCGCGGGCGTTGGGGTCCTGCAGCGCGAGCACCGCGAAAGCGATGCCGACGATCAGCTGCCCGGCCATCTTCGCCCTGGCCCGCAGCCCGAGCGACCGCTGCTTGACGATCTTGATGTAGTCGTCGAGGAACCCGACGAGTCCCATGCCCGTCATCAAGAACAGCACGAGCAGGCCGGAGAAGTGGAAGGCCTCGCCCGTGATCACCTTCGCCAGGACGTACGCGATGAGCGTCGCCAGGATGAAGGCGATGCCGCCCATGGTGGGCGTGCCCTTCTTGCTGCCGTGGGTACGGGGCCCGTCGTCCCTGATGAACTGTCCGTACCCCTTGCGGGCCAGCAGCTTGATGAGCAGCGGGGTGCCGATCAGGGTCAGGAAGAGCCCGATGGCCCCCGCGAAGAGGATCTGCCTCATCGGCCGGCGACCTCGCCCTCGGCCGCGCCGTCGAGCAGGGCGAGGGCCACCCTCTCGAGCGCTGCCGACCTGGAAGCCTTCACCAGCACGACGTCTCCCGGCCGCAGTTCACTGCGCAGCAGGTCGACCGCCGCCTGTGCGTCGGACAC
Source organism: Streptomyces sp. NRRL F-5126 (assembly GCF_000721265.1). Classification (GTDB taxonomy): domain Bacteria; phylum Actinomycetota; class Actinomycetes; order Streptomycetales; family Streptomycetaceae; genus Streptomyces. The sequence continues at coordinate 234,523 of NZ_JOFZ01000012.1, forward strand.
ATGCACCGACTCCTCACCCCACGAACCCTCGTTGTATGCGCCCAGCCGCAGCCAGGACGCTTCCCTGCCCCCGACCGCCACGAGCTTGCTGACGTTGAGCCGGACGGCGAGCCGCCCGATCGCGTCGTGCTCGGTGAGCGCGTCGTCCCCGAGCTCGGCCATCGGGCCGAGCACCGCCCAGGTGCGTCCCCCCTCGGCCCGTGCGGCGCCGCCCATGGCGACCAGCGCGCGGAGCGCCGCTCGCACGGATTCGGGGTTCGCGTTGTAGGCGTCGTTGACGATCGTCACACCGTCCGAGCGCTCGGTGACCTCCATACGCCAGCGGGAGAGGGTCCCCGCCGTCGAGAGCGCACCGGCGATCTCGACGACTGACAGGCCCAACTCGTGGGCTACGGCGGCCGCGGCGAGCGCGTTCGACACGTGGTGCTCACCGTACAGCCGAAGCGTCACGTCGCTGCACCCGGAGGGTGTCCGCAGCAGGAACGAGGCCTGTCCCGCGTCCGTCAGGCGCACGTTCTCCGCCCGTACGTCTGCTTCGTCCGACTCGCCGAACAGCACCACGCGCGCGGCGGTGCGGGAGGCCATGGCGCGCACGAGCGGATCGTCGGCGTTGAGCACCGCGATGCCGCCCTCGCCGGCCGGCGGCAGGGACTCGACCATCTCGCCCTTGGCGATCGCGATGTTCTCCTTGCTGCCGAACTCGCCGATGTGCGCGGAGCCCACGTTCAGCACGAGGCCGACACGCGGCGGGACGAGGCCCGTCAGGTACCGGATGTCGCCGATGTAGCGCGCGCCCATCTCCAGCACGAGGTAGCGGGTGTCCGCCTGCGCCCTCAGCGCGGTGATCGGCGCGCCGATCTCGTTGTTGAGGTTGCCCTCGGGCCAGATCGTGGGCGCCTTGGTGCGCAGCAACTGGGCGATCAGGTCCTTGGTGCTGGTCTTGCCCGCGGAGCCGGTGAGGGCCACCACGGTGGCGCCGAGGCGCTCCACGACGGCCTTGGCGAGGGCGCCGAGCGCCTCGACCACGTCCTTGACGATGATCGCCGGCACGCCGACGGGGCGCGTCGCGAGCACGGCGACGGCACCCTTCTCGACCGCCTGGCGGGCGAAGTCGTGGCCGTCGGCGCGCTCGCCCGCGAAGGCCGCGAAGAGGCTGCCTTCGCGCACATCGCGGGAGTCGTGGACGACGGGTCCTGTGACCATGACGTCCCCGGACTCCGGATCCGGTATGTCGTGCGCCTGCCCGCCGACGATTGCGGCGACCTCGGCTAGGGAGAGGGCGATCACTTGGTCATCCCTGACTGTTGTTCCTGTGACGACTGTTCTCGTGGCAGGGCTCGTCGTGGAGCGCGTGTGCGATGGCTTCCCGCAGGACCTCCCGGTCGTCGAAGGGGCGCACGACGCCCGCGATGTCCTGCCCCTGCTCGTGGCCCTTGCCGGCGATGAGCACGGTGTCACCCGGCTGCGCCCTGGCGACGGCGGTGGCGATGGCGCAGGCGCGGTCGGCGTCGACGAGGACGGCGCCCCGCTCGTGCGCCGGCACCTCGGCCGCGCCGGCGAGCATCGCGGCGAGGATCGCGAGCGGGTCCTCGGAGCGCGGGTTGTCGGAGGTCAGCACGGCGGTGTCGGCGAGGCGTGCGGCCGCCTGGCCCATCGGGCCGCGCTTGGTGGTGTCGCGGTCGCCGCCGCAGCCGAGCACGATGTGCACCTGGCCCTTGGTGACCTTGCGCAGGGACCGCAGCACCGACTCGACGGCGTCCGTCTTGTGCGCGTAGTCGACGACGGCGAGGTAGGGCTGGCCCGCGTCGATGCGCTCCAGGCGTCCTGGCACGCCCGGTACGGCGGCGACGCCGTCGGCCGCCGTCTGCGGGTCGACGCCCGCGACGGCGAGCGCGACGATCGCGGCGAGGCTGTTGGCCACGTTGAACGGTCCGGGCAGCGGGGACTCCGCGTGGACGCGCACGCCGTCCGGGCCGACGACGGTGAACGTGGAGCGGTGCGAGCCGACGCGGACGTCCTCGGCGCGCCAGTCGGCGTAGGGGTGGCCCTCGGCGGAGAAGGTCGTGATCGGCACGGTGGCCTCGGTGACGAGCCTGCGGCCGTACTCGTCGTCGTAGTTCACCACGCCCTTGCGGCTGCGCCCCGGGGTGAAGAGGCTCGCCTTGGCCTGGAAGTAGTCCTCCATGCCGTTGTGGAACTCCATGTGCTCCGGGCTGAGGTTGTTGAAGACGGCGACGTCGAAGACGCAGCCGTCGACCCGGCCGAGCACCAGCGCGTGGCTGGAGACCTCCATGGCGACGGACGTCACACCGCGCTCGCGCATCACGGCGAAGAGCGCCTGGAGGTCGGTGGCCTCCGGGGTGGTGCGCTCCGACTTGATGCGCTCGTCGTCCACGCGCATCTCGACGGTGCCGATCAGGCCCGTGCGGTGGCCCGCGCCGCGCAGGCCTCCCTCGACGAGGTAGGCCGTGGTGGTCTTGCCCGAGGTGCCGGTGATGCCGATCTGCAGCAGGTCCTCGCCGGGGCGACCGTAGATCGCGGCGGCCAGCTCGCCCATCCGGGCGCGCGGGTCGTCCACGACGAGCACGGGCAGCCCGGTGGCGACCGCGCGCTCGCGGCCCGCGGGGTCGGTCAGTACGGCCGCGGCGCCGAGCTCGGCGGCCTGCGCGGCGAAGTCGGCGCCGTGCAGGCGGGCGCCGGGCAGGGCGGCGTACACGTCGCCCGGACGCACCGCGCGCGAGTCGTGGGTGATGCCGGTCACGGCGCCCTCGCCGGCGGCGCGCGTCCCGTCGAGGAGCCGCGCCAGACCGTCGAGCGGGGTGGGCTCCACCCGGGCGGGGCGCGGGGGCCCCGGCCTGGTCTCGGGGGCGGGCGCGGGGTCGGTCGGGTTCTGATCAGCTTGTGGCACGGCGGTGAGCGTACCCGCCTGCGCGGGGCTCGGGCCAAGCGAGGCCGACGCGCCGTCCTGGCGGGCCGGGCGGTCGCCGGGTGGTGTGGTGTCGATCGTCACGTGCGGTTCCTGGTGCTCTGGGGGTCAGTCGCGGGATCCCGGCTCGAAGGTGACGGGCAGCTTCGCCGGCTTGCTGCCGCTGGGCGGTACCTGGAGCGTCTTGAGGGAGAACTCCATGACCTTCTTGAAGATGGGTCCGCAGATGGAGCCGCCGAAGTACGACCCCTTGGTCGGATTCTGGATGGCGCAGTACACGGTGACACGGGGCTTGTCCACGGGTGCGAACCCCGCGAACGACGCGGTGTACCCGTGGTAGCCGCCGGTCTTCGGGTCCACCCGGTTGGCGGTGCCCGTCTTGCCGGCCACACGGTAGCCGGGGATCTGCGCCGAGTTCCCCGTGCCCTCCACGTTGCCGACCACCGACTCCAGCATGTTGCCGACGGTGTGCGCGGTCTTGGCGCTGACGACGCGGGTCTTCTTGGGCGCGGGGCTCGGGGTGAAGCGGCCGTCGGGGCCGCGGGTGCCCTTGATGAGCGTCGGCTGGACGCGCACCCCGCCGTTGGCGATGGTCGAGTACACGGACGCCGCCTGGAGTGCGTTGATCGAGAAGCCCTGGCCGAAGGGGATCGTGAACTGCTGCGACGTCGACCAGTCCTGCGGCTTGGCGAGCAGGCCCCGCGTCTCGCCGGGGAAGGACAGTCCGGTGGGCTGCCCGATGCCGAACTTGCTGAGGTACGAGTAGAGCACCTCGTCGGCCTGGGCCTGCGTCTTGCCGAGGTGGCCTGCCGCCTCGATGGTGCCGATGTTGCTCGACTTGGCGAGGACGCCGTTGAGCGTGAGGTACTCGGTCGCGTGGTCGATGTCGTCGTGGAAGAGGCGGTCGCCCCGGTGCAGCCGGTTCGGCACGACGACGTGGGTGAGCGCGGTGGCCGCCTTCTCCTGGAGCACCGCGGACATGGTCATGACCTTGGCGACGGAGCCCGGCTCGTAGGCGTCCTGGAGCGCCGCGTTGCCGAGGTTCGCCGGTTTCGCGGACGACAGGTCGTTCGGGTCGAAGCTCGGCGCGTCGGCCATGGCCAGCACCTGGCCGTTGCGCGCGTCCTGCACGACGACGTACCCGCGGTCGGCCTTGGACTTCTTGACCTGTGCCGCGATGGCCTTCTGCGCGGCCCACTGGATGTCGCGGTCCAGGGTGAGCTCGACGTCGGTGCCCGGCACGGCCGGCTTCTCGCTCGAGCTGCCCGTGGGCACGCGCCGCCCGCCCGACTGCGTGTACGAGATCTCGCCGTCCTTGCCCGCGAGCTCCTTGTTCAGCATCGATTCGAGGCCGCCCGCGCCCTTTCCGGCGCCGTTGACGAAGCCGAGCACGCCGGCGGCGAGCTCGGCGTTGGGGTACACGCGCTTGCTGGACTCCTCCTCGAAGACGCCTGCGAGCGGGTTGGTGCCGGGCCCGCCCGCGGCCGAATCCTTGCTCGCCTTGGCGGCGAGCACGTTCTTGAGGTCCTTGATCTGGTTCCAGACCTGGGGGGTGCGCCGGGGCGCGAGCATGGCGTAGCGGGACTTCGGCGTCTTGAGCTTCTTGACCAGGGCCGCCTGGTCGACGCCGAGGATCGGGGCCAGGAGCGCCGCCGCGCGCTCCGGCGTGTCGGGCGCCTTGGAGAACTTCGGGGTGAACATCGACGGGTCGGCGGTGATGTCGTAGGCGTCGTCGCTGGCCGCGAGGGAGACGCCCGACCTGTCGGTGATCTCGCCGCGCTCCGCGGCGATGGTCGACTTGAGCACGCGGTTCTCGTCGGCCTTCGCGGTGTACGCGGTCGCGTCCACGGCCTGTACCTGCAGGAGCCGCACGACGAACACGAGCATGACGAGCGACATGGCGAAGGCGACGAACCGCAGCCGCGGCTTCGGGCTGCCGAGCGTCAGCCGGCGCGGCGTGCGCGGGGGCCCGGTCCTGTACGTGCGGCGCCTGGCGGGCCGCGGCCTGGAGCCGGGCCCCGGGCGGGCGCCGCCGGAGGGCCGCGCGGGGCCAGGCACCCTGCGGCGTGGCGGTTCCTGGGAGGGCACTCGAGTCACCTGCCGGGAGTGGTGGTGGGGGTGGCCGCCGCGCCCCGCGGCGCGGCGAGCGGCACGGCGGCGGGTGCCGATGCCGAGGCCGGGGCGCTGCCGCCGGGCGAGGGGCTCGCGGTGGGGTTCGCGGACGTGGTGGGGCTGGCGCCGGCGCTCGCGGACGGCGCGGGCGTCGCGGACGGCGTCGGGCTCGGCGGCGGCGGGAGGGCGTGCGCCTTCGTCGGGCGCCCGCGCACCGTGCCGTCGGGCTCAAGGAAGGCGGGGTTGCCGCCCGGCACCATGCCGAGCTCGCGGGCGCGCCGCGCGAGCGCGTCGGGCGCGGACTTGTCGTCGACGTCACGGCGCAGGGCCTGCTGGTCGTCCGTCAGGTCCTGCGTCTGCTTCTTCAACTTGCTGAGCTGGAACGAGCCCTCGTTGAGCGAGGAGTTCAGCATCAGCAGCGCGATCAGGCCGCCGGCGAGCAGCACCACCACCAGCAGCACGAAGGGGGTGCGCGCGGCCGAGCTTGTGCCGGAAGGCAGCAGTCCGGCGAGCCGCGCCGCACGGCCGCGCAGCTGCCCGCCCCTGCCGGGCCCCGCGCTCACTGCGCGTCCTCCCTGATGCGCTGGGCGCCCCGCAGCCGGGCGGAGGCGGCCCTGCTGTTCTCGCCGACCTCGTCCTGCGCCGGCGTCTCCGCCCCGCGCGTGAGGAGCTTGAGGCGCGGCTGGTAGCGCTCGGGCACGACGGGCAGCCCAGGCGGGGCGGTGCTGGTGGCACCCGCGGTCAGCGCCTGCTTGACGATGCGGTCCTCCAGCGAGTGGTAGGAGAGGACGGCGATGCGGCCGCCGACCGCCAGTGCGCTCACGGCGGCGGGCACCGCGCGCTCCAGGACGGACAGTTCGCCGTTGACCTCGATGCGCAGGGCCTGGAACGTCCGCTTGGCGGGGTTGCCGCCGGTGCGCTTGGCGGCCTGCGGCAGCGCGTCCCTGATCAGCTCGACGAGCCGGGCGCTGCGGTCGAAGGGCTCCTTGGCGCGCTCCCTGACGACGGCCTCGACGATCCTTTTGGCCTGCTTCTCCTCGCCGTACATGCGCAGGATCCGCACGAGTTCGCCCGGCGGGTAGGTGTTGAGCACCTCGGCCGCGCTCGCGCCCGCGGTCTGGTCCATGCGCATGTCGAGGGGCGCGTCCTGGGCGTAGGCGAAGCCGCGGTCCGCCTCGTCCAGTTGCATCGAGGAGACGCCGAGGTCGAACAGGACGCCCTGGACACGGGGGACGGAGAGCCGGTCGAGCACATCGGGCAGCTCGTCGTACACGGCATGCACCAGGGTCGCGCGGTCGCCGTAGGGGGCGAGCCGCTCGGCGGACAGCCGCAGTGCCTCCTTGTCCCGGTCGAGGGCGATCAGGCGCGCGGCGGGGAAGGTGGCGAGCAGGGCCTCGCTGTGGCCGCCGAGGCCGAGGGTGCAGTCGACGACGGTGGCGCCGGGGCCGGCGAGGGCGGGGGCCAGCAGGTCAAGGCACCTCTGGAGCATCACCGGTACGTGCCGCTCGCTGCGCTCGCTCATGCGCCCTCTCTGGTCCGGCGCGCGGTACGCGGGGGCCTGGCCCCGCCCGCTCGCCCGGTAAAGCGTGGGTGCCGGCGCCGCGAGGGCGCCGCCCGGACCGTCGAGCGGAAGGAGGCCGATCCGCACGTTCGCCGCGCACGCGGGGAATTCGGCAGGTGTGCGGTGGATGACCGCGGACTTCGCGCCACTTTAGTCCACAGTCCCTTACGGTCAATCAACCGGCAGGCGCGTCGCCGCGGTCGTGGCCGGAGCGGAAAAATCGGGACGTTCGCCGCACATCACGACCCGCGCCGGAGCCGATCCCGTCCCGCCCCGATACCTTCTTGTCCATGACGACCCCGACTGATTCGAACAAGGAGCCCTCGGTCGCGACGCCCGAAGGCGGCACCGACCGGCTCGTGGAGGCCAACGCCCGGTACGCCGAAACCTTCGAGGATCCGGGACTCAGCGCCCGGCCCTCCAAGCACGTGGCCGTCGTGTGCTGCATGGACACCAGGATCGACCTGGCCAAGGCGCTCGGCCTCACGGTGGGCGACCACCACACCCTGCGCAACGCGGGCGGCACGGTCACCGACGACGTGATCCGCTCGCTCGCCGTCAGCCAGCGGGCCCTCGGCACCACCAGCGTCGTCCTGGTGCACCACACCCGGTGCGGCATGACGACGATCACCGAGGACTTCAGGGACGAGATCGAGCAGGAGGTGGGACAGCGGCCGACCTGGCCGGTCGAGGCGTTCAAGAGCGCCGAGGCCGACGTGCGCCAGTCGATCCGCCGGGTGCGGACCTCACCGTTCCTGCCGCACGTGGACGACGTGCGCGGCTTCGTGTTCGACGTGGAGACCGGCCGCCTGGCCGAGGTCGCCGCGGACTGACGCCCACCGCCCGGGCGCGGCCCGGCGGGTCGCGCTTGCCGACGGAGCGACGACGGACAAGTGACACGAAGCGGTAACGGCAACAAGAATGCGTCGGGGACGCCACTCCCGGAACCTTCCGGGAGCGGTGTCCGTATTCGGGGTGTACCGGGCCGCTCATGGCGTGCCCGGGCTTCCATGGGGTACCCCCCGCTCCCTCAAGGAGCGGCGGGGCAGGGCCGAGGAGGGCCGGGTGACGACGTATGACGATCGAGCGCACCAAGGGGGTCTCCCCGGCCGGGCGTACGGGCGGGTGGGAGAAGACCTGACCGCGGCGGCGGAGCGGGTCCGTGCGTCGGTCGAGGGTGTGATCGAGGGCAAGCCCGAGGTCGTACGGCTGGCGCTGACGGTGCTGCTCGCCGAGGGCCACCTCCTCATCGAGGACGTCCCCGGCGTCGGCAAGACCATGCTCGCGAAGGCGCTGGCCAGGTCCATCGACTGCTCGGTGCAGCGCATCCAGTTCACGCCCGACCTGCTGCCCTCCGACATCACCGGGGTGTCGATCTTCGACCAGCAGCGGCGGGACTTCGAGTTCAAGCCGGGCGCGATCTTCGCGCAGATCGTGATCGGCGACGAGATCAACCGGGCCTCGCCCAAGACGCAGTCGGCGCTGCTGGAGTCGATGGAGGAGCGCCAGGTCACGGTCGACGGCACGACGTACGAGCTGCCGAACCCCTTCATGGTGATCGCGACGCAGAACCCGGTCGAGATGGAGGGCACGTACCCGCTGCCCGAGGCGCAGCGCGACCGGTTCATGGCGCGCGTGTCCATCGGCTACCCGAGCGCCGAGGCCGAGCTGCGCATGCTGGACGTGCACGGCGGCCTCTCGCCCCTGGACGACCTCGAACCGGCCGCCCACGCCCAGGACATCATGAAGCTGATCGAGGCCGTGCGCAGCGTGTACGTGGCACAGGGGGTGCGGCGCTATGCGGTGGACCTGGTCGGCGCCACCCGTGCCCACCAGGACCTGCGGCTCGGCGCCTCCCCGCGGGCGACGCTGCACCTGCTGCGCGCCGCCAGGGCGGCGGCGGCGCTCGACGGCCGCGACTACGCCCTGCCGGACGACGTCCAGGCGCTGGCCCCCGCGGTGCTCGCGCACCGGCTGCTGCCCACCGCGCAGGCCCAGCTGGGCCGCAGGACGGCCGAGCAGGTCGTCCTCGAGATCCTCCAGAACACGCCGCTGCCGTCCGCCGACGGCGGGCACGCTCCGTCCACCGCCGCGCAGGGGCCCTCCGGCGGCCGGCGGCCCGGATCTCGGCGGCCGTGATGGCTCCCGGCGGGCGGTCGGGCACCCGCGTCCCCCAGGCGCCGGGCGGCGGCCCCGCCGGCACGGACGGCGGCCCCGCCACAGCGGACCGCGGGCACGCGGAACAGGCCGGCCTGCGCGCGGCGCTGGGCGGCCTGACCACCCGTGGCCGCGCCTTCTTCGCCGCCGGTGTCGCGGCCGTGGCCTGCGCCTACATCCTGGGCCAGCCCGGGCTGCTGCGGGTCGGGCTGCTGGTGCTCGTGCTCCCGCTGGTCTGCGTCGGCGTCCTGTACCGCACCCGCTACCGGGTCGCGGGCAGCAGGCGCCTGACGCCCGCCCGGGTCGCGGCGGGGTCCGAGGCCCGCGTGCACCTGCGGATCGACAACGTCTCGCGGCTGCCCACCGGCCTGCTGATGCTCCAGGACCACGTGCCGTACGTGCTGGGGCCGCGCCCCCGCTTCGTGCTCGACCGCGTGGAGGCGGGCGGCCGCCGCGAGGTGTCCTACCGTGTCCGCTCCGACCTGCGGGGCCGCTACCCGCTCGGACCGCTCCAGCTGCGGCTCTCCGACCCGTTCGGCATGTGCGAGCTGACTCGCTCCTTCAGCGCGTCCGACACGCTGACGGTCGTCCCGCGCACGCAGGCGCTGCCCGCGGTGCGGCTGGTGGGCGAGTCCTCCGGGTACGGCGACAGCAGGCAGCGGCGCCCGGCGCTCGCGGGGGACGACGACGTGATCCCGCGCGGCTACCGGCACGGCGACGACCTGCGCCGCGTGCACTGGCGTTCGACGGCGCGCTACGGCGAGCTGATGGTGCGCCGCGAGGAGGCGCCGCAGCGCGCCAGGTGCACCGTCCTGCTCGACACGCGGGCCGGCGCCTACCGGGGCGCAGGACCCGACTCGGCGTTCGAGTGGGCCGTTTCCGGCGCGGCCTCCGTGCTGACGCACATGCTCCAGCGCGGCTACACGGTGCGGCTGCTGACGGCGGGCGGCGCGTCGGTGCCGGGCGAGGGCGGCGAGGGGTACGCCGGCGGCGCGCAGCAGTCCGCCGACTCCATGGGGCTGCTGATGGACACGCTCGCGGTGGTGGAGCCCGCCGAAGGCGGCGCGCTGTCGCCCGCGTACGACGTGCTGCGCGGCGGCTCCGAGGGACTGCTCGTGGCCTTCCTCGGCGATCTGGACGGGGAGCAGGCCGCCCTCGCCGCGCGCATGCGGGCCCGCAGCGGCACGGCCGTCGCGTTCCTGCTGGACAGCGGCGAGTGGTCGCCCGGACCTGCCGCGCCGCCCGCCCCTTCGCCCGGGGCCGGTGGGCGGGCGCGGCAGCTGCGCGAGGCGGGCTGGACCGTGCTGCCCGCGGCGCCCGGCGCCTCGCTGCCCGCGCTGTGGCGGCAGGCGGCCAAGGAGCGCTCGTTGCCGTACGCGGTGGGCGGCACGGGCGCGAGGTCCGGAGGGGAGTCATGAGCGGCAGGGGAAAGCTCGCGCTGTGTGCGCTGCTCGCCACGCTGCTGGCGGCGTGCGCGCTGGTGCCGCTCGTCAACTCGCTCGCCTGGCTTTTCGAGGCCGCCGTGATGGCGGCGCTCGTCAGCGGGGCCGGGGCGCTGATGCGCAGGGTGCCGATGGCGCGGACGGTGACAGTCGTGCTCCAGGCGGTCCTGGTGGTGCTGATGCTGACGGTCGTGTTCGCGCACTCCACCGCGCCGCTCGGCCTGGTGCCGACACCCGACGTCTTCGAGCGGTTCGGAGCGCTGCTGACCTCGGGCGGCGACGACGTCACCCGCTACTCGATCCCGGCGCCGCCGACGGAGGGCATCAAGCTGATGCTGGTCGGCGGGGTGCTCGTCATAGGCCTCGCCGTGGACGCCATCGCGGTCACGTTCAGGAACGCGGCCCCAGCGGGGCTGCCGCTGCTCGCCCTGTACGCGGTGGCCTCCGGGATCTCCGGCAGCGCGGGCACCGCCGCGAGCTGGCTGTGGTTCCTGCTCGCCGCCGCCGGATACCTGCTGCTGCTCCTCGCGGAGGGCGGCGACCGGCTGTCGCGGTGGGGCAGGGTCTTCGCAGGACCGGCCGGGCCTGGGCGTCCGCCCGGCGCGCCGTCGCTGCGCGCGGCCGCGCCCGCGCGCAGCGGCCGCCGTATCGGGGTCGTCGCGCTCGGCATCGCGCTGGTCGTTCCGCTGGCCCTGCCGGAGCTCGGCGGCGGCCTGCTCGCCGGCCTCGGCGCGGGTGGCGGTACGGGCCTGGGGGGCGGAGGCACGATCTCCGCGGTGAACCCGCTGGTGTCGCTGCAGGACGACCTCAACCAGAACGACGACCGCGAGGCGCTGCGCTACCGCACCAACGCGCCGGACTCCCAGGACCTGTACCTGCGGATCATGGCGCTCGACGAGTTCGACGGCACGACGTGGCGGTTCTCGCAGCGCAAAGTCGGCGACGTGCCCGACCGGCTGCCCACACCGCAGGGCCTGGCCCCGTCCGTGAGCAGGACGAGGATCAGCACGAGCATCACGTCGGCCCCGTGGTACCGGCAGAACTACCTGCCGATGCCGTACCCGGCATCGCACGTCTCCATCAAGGGCCGCTGGCGCTACGAGCCCGAGGGCAGGACGCTCGTCGGCGACCACGGCCAGTCCACCGGGGACGCGCGGTACACCGTCGACAGCCTCCAGGTGAACCCCACGCGGGCGCAGCTGGCGACGGCGGGTGCGCCGCCGGCGTCGCTCCGGCGTGAGTACACCAAGGTGCCGCGGAACCTGCCCGGGGTGGTGAAGCGGACCGCCGAGCAGGTCACGGCGGGGGCGAGGAACAACTACGAGCGGGCCGTCGCGCTGCAGAACTGGTTCGCGGAGGACGGCGGCTTCACGTACGACACGCACGTCGACTCCGGCACGGGCCCCGGCGCCATCGCCCGGTTCCTCAAGGAAAAGCGCGGCTTCTGCGTCCATTTCTCGTTCACGATGGCGGCCATGGCCCGGACGCTGGGCATACCGGCACGCGTCGCGGTCGGCTTCGCGCCCGGCACCCCGCAGGCCGACGGCACGGTCGACGTCGCGCTGAGCGACGCGCACGCCTGGCCCGAGCTGTACTTCCAGGGCGTCGGGTGGACGCGGTTCGAGCCCACGCCGAGCCGGGGCAGCCTGCCCTCGTACACGCTGCCGGTCTCGCCGTCCGACCCCGGCTCCGACACCGCGACGCAGCCGGCCGCGCCCGACCGGGCCGCGCCGTCGACGGCGCCCTCCTCGTCGAGCAGCTGCGCGGCGCAGGACCGCCGCCTCGGCGCCTGCGACCAGGCCGCCCTTCCCGTGGCCCCGCCGACGGCGGGCCCCGGCACGCCGACAGGCGCATGGGTCGGCGCCGGGGTGGGCGGCGCGGCGGTACTGCTCGTCCTGCTGCTCCCGCTGCTGTACCGGACGCGGGTCAGGGCGCGCAGGCTCGGCAGCGGGACCCATCTCGGGCGCGGCCCGGCCGCGCCGGCTCAGGCCGCGTGGCGCGAGCTGATCGACACCGCGTGGGACCACGGCATCCCGCCGGACGAGGCGCAGACGCCGCGGCGGGCGGCGGAGCGGATCGTGCGGCTCGGAAGGCTGGACGAGGAGGCGGCCGCCGCGGTGCACCGGCTGGCCGGGGCGGTGGAGCGCGCCCTGTACGCACCGGGCCCGGCGGAGCCGCCCGCGGGCCTGGCGCAGGACGTGCGCCGTGCGCGGGCCGCCCTGCGGGCGTCGGCGGGGCGCGGCGCGCGGCTGCGCGCACTTTTGGCGCCGCGGTCGTCCGTCCGCGCGGTGTGGGCACTGTCGGCCCGGTGGGAGTCGCTGACGTCCCGCCTCGGCCCCGAACGCCTCGTCCCGGCAGCCTGGCGCCGCCGCTGAGCCGCCTGCCGGCTGGGGCCGCGGGATGGTGGACCGCGCGGGCCGCCGTACGCTCCGGTTCCGCCCGCCGCCGCGGGGCGCGGCGGGGACGTGGGACGCGGGTGCTGCGCATGCGGACCGCCGGTCACGGCCCGGTGGGCACGGGGGCCACACGCCGGCGTCCGGGACGCCGCCACGGCCGGGGCACAGGCGGCGCGGCGTTGCGGACGGAGCCGCTCGCCGTCCGTGGCGGGTGCGGGTGCTGACGTGCGCGGGCTGCGTCGGCCGCCGCACGCTCCGTTCTCGCTCCCGCCCGCCCGGCGCGGGAGGCCAGGCGAGTGGCTGCCACAGACGCGTGCCTGGGCGCCGGCGGCGCGGCCGACGCAGGAAAGGCCTGCTCACGGGTGCCGCTCCGGCCTGGTGGCCTGCGCCTTGTGCCGGGGTCGCAGGGCATGCGGCTCACGCGGCGCGCTGTCCTCGTCCGCGGCCCGCGGCCCGTGCGTTCAGCGGCAGGTCCGGGCAACGTCCGGATGCCCGTCCTTCGGCGCGGCCGAGAGGCGGGCTCGGCGGCGGACCCCTGCCCCGGCGCGGTGACGGCCTCGGGCACGCGTGGGCAGGTCCGGAGCGGCGGCCGATGGCCGCCGGGTGGGCGCGCACGCACGCGCGCGGCGAAGGGGCGGACGCTCGATGCGTCCGCCCCTTCGCCGATACGTACGTGCCGTCAGCGCCCCGCGCTCACTGGCCCTGCTCGTCGCGGCGCCGCTGCCAGCGCTCCTCGATCCTGTCCATCACCGAACGGTGCTGCCGCTGCCTGCGGCCGCCGCCCATGACGTGGCCGGGCGCCGCGACCTGCTGCTCGCCCCGCTTGGGCGCCTTGCGCCAGCCCGTGACGGCCAGTACGGCGCAGCCGAGCATGACCAGGAACCCGACCACGCTGATCCAGATCTGCTGTGCGACCATTCCTGACATCAGGAGCGCGATACCCACCAAGAAGCCAACGACCGCCTGGTAGACCCGTCGCCGGGTGTGTGTACGCAGCCCGCTTCCCTCGAGCGCTGTCGCGAACTTGGGATCTTCGGCGTACAGCGCTCGCTCCATCTGCTCGAGCATTCGCTGCTCGTGCTCCGAGAGCGGCACGGAGTCCTCCTAGTCGTCGGCCGCGGGGGCGGCCGGTATGCGGCTCCTCCAGGATAAGCGGCGAATCGCCCCCGAGAAACCCGCCCTCAACGCCATTTCGCCTGCCGGACCGCCATGCGGGCTCGGCTGCTGAGGCGTTGATTCCCCAACACGTGATCCCTCATGCCGAATCGTGTACCCCGATCATACGGTGCCAAGCCCGCCCGCGGGCGGGCTTGTGTCCTACTCCATGCGGTGTGCACGAGGGTGCGGCAGCGCCCATCAGGACTGATCAGCCGCGCTTGACCGCGAGCACGTGCAGCTGCGTGGCGACGGCCTTGAACGCCGGCAGGGAGGCCGCCGCCTCCTCCAGCGCGAGGAGCGCTTCGAGGGCGCCTGGCTCGTTGTCGACGAGGCCGCCGGGCACGAGGTCGGCGAAGACGCGCACGCCGTGCACCGACTCGACCGCGAGGCCCGCCTGTCCGGCGAGGCCGGTGAGCTGCTCCACGGTGAAGCGCCGCGGCACCGCGTCGCCGGCCCCCCAGCGTCCCTCCGGGTCGGTCAGCGCCTGCCGGGCCTCCTCGAAGTGCCCGGCGAGGGCGCGGGCCAGCACGGCGCCGCCGACCCCGGCGGTGAGCAGGCTCAGCGCGCCTCCGGGGCGCAGCGCCTCGACCGCCTTGCGCAGCCCGCCTGCCGGGTCGTCCACGTACTCCAGGACGCCGTGGCACAGGACGGCGTCGTAGCCGCCGCGCTCGGCGACGTCGAACAAGCCGTTGACATCGCCCTGGACGCCACGGACGCGATCCGCCACCCCCGCCTCCGCCGCCCTGCGCTCCAGCGCGAACAGCGCGTTCGGGCTCGGGTCGACGACGGTGACGCGGTGGCCGAGGCGCGCGACGGGGACCGCGAAGTTGCCCGTGCCGCCGCCGGTGTCCAGCACGTCGAGCGATGCCCTCCCCGCGGCCTGCGCCCTGCGGGCGAAGGCGCCGTCAAGGACCTCCCAGACCACACCGGTGCGCAGGGGGCCGCGGCGGGACGACGGCGACTCGGCGCCCACGGCAGGGGAAGGGTCCGACACGGCAGTTGACTCCTCGGCGCGGTGCCGCTTCCTGCGGCGTTGCATGGATGGTGCGTGCCGCCCACCCTATTGCCTCCCTGCCTCCTCCCCCGTCTCCCGTGCTCCGCCGCGACTCGGCCCGTCAGCCGGAGGCGGCCGAACCGTGGCGGCGCGGCAGCGGCAGCGTCGGCTCCCGTATGAGCAGCCGCTCGACCAGGCGCAGGAACCTCTCGACGTCCCGCAGCAGGTCGTCCGCGTCACGCGTGCCCGCAGCGCCCCGTATCCCGGCCTCCGCCCTGGCCCGGCGCTGCGCGCCGGCGGCGAACAGGGCGCTCCACTCCGCGAGCTCGGGGGCGATCTCCGGCAGTACCTCCCAGGCGCTGCGTATGCGGCGGCGGCGCTGCGGCGTGGATTCGGGCCGGCCGCGCGCGGCGAGCACGGCCGCCGCCGTACGCAGCGCGGCGAGGTGTGCGGTGGCGTAGCGCTCGTTGGGCGTTTCGAGCGTGCATGCCTCCTCGATCCCGGCCCGGGCCTGGGACAGGAGGTCCAGTGCAGCGGGCGGGGCCCCTGCCTGCCGCAGCACCGGGTGCACGTCGGTGGGCGGACCGCTCGGCGAGGGGGCCTGGCCGCGTGCCGGCCGCCGGCGCGCGGCGTCCGCGAAGGAGCCGGCCATGACGAACCTCCTGTCACGTGTGACGGCACGGTTGCCGTCTGTGTCCCATGGTGAGGGCCACCACTGACAATCGGCTCCGACCAGGCCTTTCGCGGACGCGGACGCACCCGCGGACGCCGACGCGCGTCGGGCGCCGGGCCGCGTGTCCGCGGTCCGGCGCCCGGCGCGCCTGTTCCCCCGTTCCCCACCCCGTCCCCCGGTCCGCGAGGCGGGAGGGCCGGGCCCGGCGGTTTGCGGACCGCCGTGCCCTGTGCCGTGCACCCCCGTGCCCCCGTACCGGTCCGGGTCACCGCACCGTTCCGCCGCCCCGTGCCGGCGGTGCCGGTGCGGCGCCCCTTCCGTGGTCTCCACTCTTCCGTGCCGCCGGAAGATCCCCATCCGCCGCTCTACTCATCTATCGGCCTGAGTACGGGTACTCAGGCGGCCGGACGGGCTGTCGGCGGGGACCGCCAAGGAGGCGGTTAGAGTCACCGGCATGGCACGGATTGCGGTGATCGGCGCCGGGATGGGCGCGATGGCGGCGGCCGCGAGGCTGGCCGTGGCGGGCCACCGGGTGGCGGTGTACGAGCGCGGGGCGACGTACGGCGGCGCGGTGGGCAGGTACGAGCGGGACGGCTTCGTCTTCGACACGGGCCCCGGCCTGCTGCACGTGCCGGCCGTCTACCGCGACCTGTTCGTCAAGACGGGCAAGGAGCCGCTGGAGAGCTGCGTCGACCTGCATCAGCCGCCGCACGACGCGCGCCACGTATTCGCCGGCGGCGCGGACGTCCTGCTGCCGAACGCGTCACGCGGCGGTGTGGTCGCCGCGCTCGACGCGGCGTTCGGCGACGGCGCGGGCGGGCGCTGGGCCGACTTCCTCGGCAGAGCGGGCGACGCCTGGGCGCGCGCCCGCCGCCCGCTGCTCGAGGAGCCGCTGATCGAGGACACGCGGCCGCTCGCCCGCGACCCGTACCCGGCGCTGCGGCGGCGGAGGCTGCTGGGGGGAACACGTCAGGCGTCGACGCTCGCGGAGATCGGCGCATGGGAGCTGCGCGTGCCGGGGCTCGCCGCGCTGCTCGACTCGTACGCGCAGGGCTACGGGCTCGATGCGCGCGTGGCGCCCGCGAGCGCGGCGGTACTGCCGTACCTGGAGCAGACGTTCGGCACCTGGTACGTGCGCGGCGGTGTGCGCGAGCTGGCGCGGGCGCTGTACGAGCGCTGCGTCGCGCGCAGGGTGGAGTTCGCCTTCGGCGCCGAGGTGGTGGCGGTCGCCGAGAAGGACGGCGCGGTGGCCGGGGTGGAGCTGGCCGACGGGTCGGCGGCCGCCGCGGACCATGTCGTCTCGGGCATCGGTCCAAGGCCACCGGCCGGCGTGGAGCCGGGGGGCGGGAAACGAGGTGCGCCGGGCCGGTTCACGGTGCTGCTGGCGTTGCGCGGTGCGCGGCCGGCGGGCACGGCGCACCGGACGATCGTGCACGCGCCCTCGTCGGCCGAGGAGGCGGCCGCGGTGTTCGACGCGGGCGCCGGGCCCGCGGAGCGGCCCACGGTGACGGTGCTGCGGCCCGACGACGCGTCGACGCGGCCTGACGGTGCCCACGAGGCGGTGACGCTCACCGCGACGGTCGCGCCGCACGGCCCCGTCGACTGGGCGGACGGTGCGCTGCGGGAGCGGTACGCGGACGTCCTGGTGCGCGCGGCGGGCGCCGCGATGCCCGGCCTCGCGGACCGGGTGATGTGGCGCGAGGTGCGCACGCCCGCGCACACCGAGGCCGAGACGGGGGCGCGGGGCGGCGGCGTTCCCGCGCCGTCCCTCGCGGGCGCGAGCGGCCGGCTGCTGCATCCGGCCAACTCCAGGCCCCTGCGCGGCCTGTACGCCGCCGGCGGCTGGTCGCACCCGGGGGGCGGGCTGCCGCACGCGGGCATGTCGGGGGCCCTGGTGGCGGGGCTGATCGTCGAGGGGCCCGCGTTCCGGGGCTCGCGGTGACCGCCTTGCCCGCCGCCGCCCGACGGCTCCTCCAGGCGGTTCAGTACGAGGGGTAGTTGCCGCCCGCGTCGGGTTCCGGCCGGTGGCCGAGGTCCGCTTGCTGCTGCCCGTAGCCGTGGTCCTGGCCGTAGCCGTGCTGCTCGGGCAGGCTGCCCTGGACGCCCTCCCGCTGCTGCGGGACCCAGACGCCGCCGGGTGGGGTGTCGGTGGCGTAGGGGTCCTGGTACTGCTGCTGCGGGTAACCGTAGCCGCCGTAGTTCCCGTACGCACCGTCGGAGCCGTAGGACCCGTACGAGCCGTACGAGCCGTACGACCCATCCGCCCCGTCGGCCCCGGACGACGAGCCGAGGGAGGCGCCGTAGGCCGCGTACGAAGCGTCGTAGCCGGCGTACTGGTCCTGCTGTTGCCCCATCGGCTGTTGCTGGTCCGTGCCGTAGCCGCCGTAACCGGCGTCGGCGTAATCGGCGTAGCCGTACTGCTGCCCCTGGGCCGCCGGCGTCTGCGCGTAGCCGTCGTAACCGGCGTACGTGCCGAACGCCTCCTGGCCCGCGGGCTGTTCGTACCCCCCGTACGGGTCGTAGCCCGCCGCCGCGCCGAGGCCGCCCGCCCCGGTCGCCGTCTCGTCGTAGACGCCGTACTGCTGGCCCGTGTCGTCCGGCAGCGGCTGCGGCGAGTAAACCGCTTCGTCCGCCGCGGCGGACGAAGCGGTGACCGCCGCGGCGTCCCCGGCCGGTGCCGGCTCCGGTCCCTGTCCCAATCCCACCGGCCCGGCCGCCACCATCGTCTGTTCCTGTGGCGTCTCCGGCGCGGCGCCGGCATCCTCGGCGGCCCGCCGGGGCGGCTCGCTGCTCGCCGCTGTTCTGCGGCGGCGGCTCGTGCTCGGCCGGCCGCCGATCGCCCAGCCCGTCGAGAAGCCCTTGCGGAAGGAGAGTGTCACGTACGACTGCCCCACGCCGAAGGCGATCGCGCCCACCACGATCACGGGGATGGACGGGAGCGCCACTCCTGCGACGACCGCCACGAACCCCACGAACGCCAGTACGCGCCACCGCAGCCGCGCCTTGTACTGGAGCAGGACCTCGCCGAGCAGCCACAGCGCGACAAAGCCGAACGCGATGTAGAGGACCGTCCAGCCCATGTACGCCCCTCTCGTACGGCAGCCGCTCCCGAGGGGTGGCGGCACCGGTCAGGAATGCCTGTGCAGTCCGAGATTCTCGTAGATCTCAAGTGTCGCAGTAGAGTTGTTGAGCGTGATGAAGTGCAGTCCTGGAACACCCTCGGCGAGGAGCCGTGCACAGAACTCCGTCGCGAACTCGATGCCAATGGAGCGTACAGCGACCGGGTCCTCCTTGGCGGCGAGGATCCGCTCTTTCAGCCCGTCGGGGACCGCGGCGGTGCTGAGCCTCGGCAGCCGTTCCAGTTGCCGCACGCTGGTGACGGGCATGATCTCCGGGATGATGGGCGTCTCGCAGCCCGCCGCGGCCACCCGGTCACGCAGTTCGAGGTAGCCCTCCGGCCTGAAGAACATCTGCGTGATCGCGTAGTCGGCGCCGGCACGGCACTTGTCGACGAAGTGCCGGATGTCGCTGTCCCGGTCGGGCGAGCGCGGGTGCATCTCGGGGAAGGCGGCCACGCCGACGCAGAAGTCGCCCGAGTCCTTGATCAGCCTGACCAGGTCCGCCGCGTACTCGACCCCCTCGGGGTGCCTGACCCACTCCCCCATGGGGTCGCCGGGCGGGTCGCCGCGTACGGCGAGGATGTTGCGGATGCCGACCGACGCGTACTGGCCGATCATGTTGCGCAGTTCGGCGAGCGACTGGTCCACCGCGGTCAGGTGGGCGACGGGGGTGAGTGTGGTGTCGGCGGCGATCTGCTCGGTGGCCCTGACGGTGCCCGCGCGGGTGGAGCCGCCGGCGCCGTACGTGACGGAGACGAAGCTCGGGGCGACCGCCTCCACCCGGCGCAGCGCGTTCCACAGGTTGCGCTCACCCTTCGCGGTCCTGGGCGCCCAGAACTCGAACGAATAGCTGGCCCCGCCGCCGGCGAGCACGTCGCGCACGGTGCGTGTCTGCGGGGTCCAGGTCGAGGAGGTACCGAGGGCCATAGAGGCAGGTTATCGATTGGCGGCGGGCGCCGTCACACCGTCCGTCATACGGTCGCGGCGCGGTCGCGGACGCGCGCGGCGAGCGCGGCGGTAGCGGCGGCCGGGTCGTCGGCCTCCGTGATGGCCCGTACGACGACGATCCGCCTGGCGCCCGCGTCGAGTACGAGGTCGAGGTTGCCGGCGTCGATGCCTCCGATGGCGAACCACGGGCGGTCGATGGAGCGCGCGGCGGTATGGGCGGCCGTGTGGCGCACGAGGCCGAGGCCCGGCGCGTGCCTGCCGGGCTTGGTCGGCGTGGGCCAGCAGGGTCCCGTGCAGAAGTAGTCGACGCCCGGCTGCACGGCGGCCGCCTCCGCCTCGGCCTCCGCGTGCGTGGAGCGGCCGATCAGCGGGGCGTCGCCGATCAGGGCGCGGGCTGCCGGCACCGGCAGGTCGCCCTGGCCGAGGTGGAGTACGTCCGCACCGGCCGCGTGTGCCACGTCGGCCCTGTCGTTGACCGCGAGCAGCTTGCCGTGCCTGCGGCAGGCGTCGGCGAAGACCTGGAGGTGGTCGAGTTCCTCGGCCGCCTCCAGGGACTTGTCGCGCAACTGCACGATGTCGACCCCCGACGCGAGTACCGCGTCGAGGAACGCGGGGAGGTCGCCCTGGCGCTTGCGTGCGTCCGTGCACAGGTAGATCCGGGCGTCGGCGAGCGCCGCGCGGGCCGTGGACATCGGGTGTTTCCCCCCACTCGTGCCGCCCGCGCTCCTGCGCGCGGGCGGTCGTACGTACGTCTTCGCGCCGCGGGCGCTCTCGCGCCGGCGGGCCGTGGTGTGTCCGTCCGCCGTCAGACGGCGAGCGCCTGGGCCCGGCGCTTCACCTCCGTGCCGCGGTTCTCGCTGAGCGCCTGGGCGGGGGTGCCCGGCAGGGTCGGGTCGGCCGTGAACAGCCACTCCAGCATCTCCTCGTCGGAGAAGCCGTCGTCCTTCAGGAGCGTCAGCGTGCCGGCGAGCCCCTTGACGACCCGGTCTCCGTCGATGAAGGCGGCGGGCACCTGGAGTGCGCGGTTCTCGCCGCGTCGCACGGCGATCAGCTGGCCCTCCTTGACCAGTTGCCGCACGCGCGTCACCTCGACGTCCAGCTTCTCCGCGATGTCCGGGAGGTACAGCCACTCGGGGACGAGAGCATCGATCTTCACGTCAATCTCGGTCACGAGGACAAGACTGCCATCCCGGACCGGCGTGCGGTAGCGGTGGCGGTCCGTGCGGGGCACGCGCGCCGCCCGGCGGACGCGCACGGAGCCCGGCCGGCGGGCGCTCACAGCACCGGCTTCACCACGGACTTCTTCAGGGAGACGGCCGGGTCCGCCGCCAGGTCCGCGTCGAGCCGCGCGCCCGATTCGATGAGCTTGCGGCCCTGGGCCAGGTCGCGCGGCCTGCCCACGGCCAGCAGCGCGACGAGCACGCCGTCGCGCAGCCACACCGCCGACCAGGCGGGCGCCGCCTTCTCGCCCCGCTCGATCAGCGTGTCGGCACCCGTGTGGTGGCCCGCGTACTGCACGAAGCGGCCGAACTGCTCGGACCAGAAGTACGGCACCGGGTCGTACGGGTCCATCGACGCGCCGGTGATGCGGGCGGCGACGGTCCTCGGGCCCTGGAGCGCGTTGTCCCAGTGGTGGACGAGCAGCCGCTCGCCGTAGCGCGCCGACGGGAAGGAGGCGCAGTCGCCGACCGCGTACACGCCGGGGACGGAGGTGCGCAGCCACGCGTCGGCCAGTACCGCGCCGTCCGGCCCGAGCTCCACGCCCGAGCCCGCGAGCCAGCCGGTCGCCGGGCGGGCGCCGATGCCGACGAGCACCGCGCCCGCGGCGAGCCGCCTGCCCCCTTCGAGGACGACCGCGCCCTCTTCGACGCGCTCCACGCGCGCGCCCGTCATGAGGGTGGCGCCGCTCTCCTCGTACCACCCGGCCATGGGGGCGGTGACCTCTGCGGGCAGCGCGCCCGCCAGCGGGCGGTCCGCGGCCTCCACGACGGTGACGGCGCAGCCCGCGGCGCGCGCGGCGGTCGCGAACTCGGCGCCGATCCAGCCGGCGCCGACCACGACGACCTCGTGCTGCCGCTCCAGCACCGGCCGCAGCCGCTCGACGTCGTCGAGCGTGCGCAGCACGTGGACGCCGGGCATGCCACGCGTGCCGGGCAGCGTCACGGGCTCGGCGCCGCTGGCGATGACAAGCGCGTCGTAGGCGACGGGCCCCTGGTCGCTGTCCACCTCGCGCGCGTCCGTGCGCAGGCCGGTCGCCTCGCGGCCGAGCAGGAGCTCCACGCCGAGGGCGGCGAAGTCGATGTCGAACGCGGAGCCCTCCGCCTGCCCGAGCAGCACCGCCTTGGACAGCGGCGGCCTGTCGTAGGGGGGATGCGGCTCGGCGCCGACGACGGTGACCGGACCCTCGTGCCCGCTCTCGCGCAGCGCCACGGCGCTCTGCACTCCCGCCATGCCCGCGCCGACGATGACGACTCTCCGGTCCTCGCTCACGCGATCACCTTAGATCCCTTTGGATCCCTCCGGATGCCCGCGTCTTAACGCGGGAGGAGGCAGGGGCTACGCTGGCGGTGGAACCTCGCGGGAGCCCGGGCGCACCGGACTGAGAGGGAGGCTGGGCGGCCTCCGACCGTACGAACCTGATCCGGGTCATGCCGGCGAAGGGAGGGGCTGACGATCGTGCAGCCTTCCGAAACATCCGTGTCCTGCGCACCCCCGACACCCACGACGCGCGCCTACGACGTGCTGGTGATCGGCGGCGGCATCATCGGCCTGGTCACGGCCTGGCGGGCGGCGCAGCGCGGGCTGCGCACCGCGGTCGTCGATCCCGAGCCGGGCGGCGGGGCCGCCCGGGTCGCCGCGGGCATGCTGGCCGCCGTCACCGAACTGCACTACGGCGAGGAGACGCTGCTGGGGCTGAACCTCGCTTCGGCGCGCCGCTACCCGCAGTTCGTCGCCGAGCTGGAGGCGGCGAGCGGCCTGGACACCGGGTACCGCGCGTGCGGCACGCTCGCCGTGGCGCTCGACAGCGACGACCGCGCGCACCTGCGGGAGCTGCACGCGTTCCAGGAGAAGTGCGGCCTGACGTCCGAGTGGCTCGGCGGCCGCGACTGCCGCCGCCTCGAACCGATGCTCGCGCCCGGTGTGCGTGGCGGGCTGCGGGTCGACGGCGACCACCAGATAGACCCGCGCCGCATGGCAGCCGCGCTGCTCGCCGCGTGCGAGCGTGCCGGTGTGGCCCTGCGCCGCACGTGGGCCGAGCGGCTCTCGGTGCGCGGCGGCCGTGCCGTGGGGGTGGTGACGGCGGACGGGACGGCGCTCGCCGCGGACCAGCTGGTGCTGGCGGGCGGCAGCATGAGCGGCCGGCTGGCGGGTGTGCCCGACGAGGTGCTGCCGCCGGTCAGGCCGGTGAAGGGCCAGGTGCTGCGGCTGACGGTGCCGCGCAGGTACGCGCCGTTCCTGTCCAGGACGGTGCGGGCCGTGGTGCGCGGCGGGCACGTCTACCTGGTGCCGCGCGAGAACGGCGAGCTGGTGGTGGGCGCGACGAGCGAGGAGCTCGGCTGGGACACCACGGTGACGGCGGGCGGCGTGTACGAACTGCTGCGCGACGCCCACGAGCTGGTGCCCGGCATCACGGAACTGCCGCTGACGGAGACGCGCGCCGGGCTGCGGCCAGGCTCGCCCGACAACGCGCCGCTGCTGGGCCCGACACCGCTGCCGGGGCTGCACCTGGCCACGGGCCACTTCCGCAACGGCGTGCTGCTGACGCCCGTCACGGGGGACGCCATGGCGGAACTGCTGACGACGGGTGAGCTCCCGGAGGTGGCACGGCCGTTCACACCCTCCCGCTTCGCGGCAGCAGGTGCGGGAGCCGCCGCCGCCAGGTCCGCCGATGCCTCACGAGAGGAGCAGCACGCATGACACGCGACGGCACGGACGGTACAGGGGGCGGCACGGTGCGGGTCTCGGTGAACGGCAGGCCGCGCGAGGTGGCCGCGGCGACGACGCTGGCCGCGCTGGTCGCGACGGTGACGACGGCGCCCTCCGGGGTGGCCGCGGCGCTCAACGAGACGGTGGTGCCGCGCGGCGGCTGGCCGGGCACGGCGCTCGAAGAGGGCGACCGCGTCGAGGTCCTCACCGCTGTACAGGGAGGCTGACGAGGATGGCGGACGACGCACTGACCATCGCCGGGACGGCCTTCGCCTCCCGGCTGATCATGGGCACGGGCGGCGCGCCCAGCCTGGACGTGCTGGAGCGTTCGCTCCTGGCGTCGGGCACGGAGCTGACGACCGTGGCGATGCGCCGCCTCGACCCGAGCGTGCAGGGCTCCGTGCTGTCGGTGCTCGACCGGCTCGGCGTCCGGCCGCTGCCGAACACGGCGGGCTGCTTCACCGCGGGCGAGGCCGTGCTGACGGCGCGGCTCGCGCGGGAGGCGCTGGGCACGGACTGGGTGAAGCTGGAGGTCGTGGCGGACGAGCGGACGCTGCTGCCCGACCCTGTCGAGCTGCTGGACGCGGCGGAGACGCTCGTCGACGACGGGTTCACGGTGCTGCCGTACACCAACGACGACCCCGTGCTGGCACGGAAGCTGGAGGACGTGGGCTGCGCGGCGGTCATGCCGCTCGGCTCGCCGATCGGCTCGGGCCTCGGCATCCGCAACCCGCACAACTTCAGCCTGATCGTCGAGCGCGCGGGCGTCCCCGTGATCCTGGACGCGGGCGCCGGCACGGCGTCGGACGCCGCGTTCGCGATGGAGCTGGGGTGCGCGGCGGTCATGCTGGCGTCGGCGGTGACGCGGGCGCAGGAGCCCGCCCTCATGGCGGAGGCGATGCGCCGCGCGGTGGAGGCCGGCAGGCTCGCCCGCCTCGCGGGCCGCATCCCGCGCCGCCACCACGCGCAGGCGTCGTCACCGGAGAGCGGCCTCGCGGCATTCGACCCGGAGCGCCCGGCGTTCTGAGCGCACCCGCCGGGGCACCGACCGGCGCCAGGGGTACGGAAAGGGCAGCGGCGCGGGTGGCCCCACGGCGCCGGTCGGCGGGCAACCCGCGCCCCTCCACCCTCCGCACGACCGGCAGTCCCCGGGGAGCGCCTGCCCGAGGGGCAACTGCCACGCCGGCATCCAGGCCTCGTCCCCCTGGTGGTGGCCGCGAACAGGGGCAACGTGGCAGGCCCTGGCGCCCGGCGGGGCGCCAGGGGTACGGCAACGGTGACGGCCCTCGTCGGCGTAGGGAACGGGCATGCGGTCGTCCGGGCGCACAGGACACGACGCCGGCACCCGTCGCCGGAGGCACCACCGCGGCGCGGTGACAGGCGCGTCACAGGTGCGTCGCGGGGTTCGGGCGAAGCCGTCGGTGTCCGTGGCGGAAAGTAGACTCGGCGCGTGGACATGACCCTGGGCGACCCGATCGTCGGGCAGGTGGTGGACGGCAGGTACCGCGTGGACGCCCGCATCGCGGTGGGCGGGATGGCCACGGTCTACCGGGCCGTGGACACCCGCCTCGACCGCGTGCTCGCGCTCAAGGTGATGCACCCCGCGCTCGCCACCGACGCCGCGTTCGTGGAGCGTTTCATCCGCGAGGCGAAGTCCGTGGCCCGGCTCGCGCACCCCAACGTGGTCGCCGTCTTCGACCAGGGCGCCGACGGCGCGTACGTGTACCTGGCGATGGAGTACGTCGCCGGCTGCACGCTGCGCGACGTCGTGCGCGAGCGCGGCGCGCTGCCGCCGCGTGCGGCGCTGGACATCGCGGAGCCCGTCCTCGCCGCGCTCGGCGCGGCCCACCGTGCCGGGTTCGTCCACCGCGACATGAAGCCGGAGAACGTGCTCATAGGGGACGACGGCCGCGTGAAGGTCGCCGACTTCGGTCTCGTCAGGACCGTGGGCGACGTCACGAACACGACCGGGGCCGTCCTCGGGACGGTGTCGTACCTGGCGCCCGAGCAGCTCGACGACACCACCGCGGGCGCGGGCCCCGGGGTCGATGTGTACGCGTGCGGCGTCGTGCTGTACGAGATGCTGACCGGCCGCAAGCCGCACGGCGGCGAGACGCCGGCCCAGGTGATCTACCGCCATCTCAGCGAGGACGTGCCACCGCCGTCCGCCGCCGTGCCGGGCCTCGCGCCCGCGCTCGACGCGCTCGTCGCCTCGGCCACGGCCCGCGACTCCCGGGTGCGCCCGCAGGACGCGGTCGCGCTGCTCGCCGAGGTCCGCGCGGCCCGTGCGGCGCTGACCGACGCCCAGCTCGACGCGGTGCCGCCCGGCGCAAGGGCCGCCGACGGCACGTCAGGATCGGAGAACCGTACGAGCGTGATCCCGCGCTCCGCCCCCGCCGGCGCGGACGCGGCGGGTGTCAGCAGGACGAGCCGCCTCGACCTGCCCCCGCTGCCGCCGGCCCGGGGCAGCGGCCGCGCGGGCGGCAGGTCGCCGGGGCGCCGCCGCGGCATCGTCGCCGTCGTCGCCGCGCTTGTGGTGGTCCTGGTCGGCGCGGGCGTCTGGTACATCAACTCGGGGCAGTTCACGCGCGTGCCGTCGCTGCTCGGCCAGAGCGAGCAGGTGGCGAAGAAGCGCCTGTCGGACGCGGGGCTCGACGCGCGCGTCACCCACGGCTACAGCGACGCGTTCGACCGGGGCAAGGTCATGAGGACCGACCCCGCACCCGAGACGAAGATCCGCGGCGACGGCCCCGTCACGCTGACCATCTCCCGCGGCCCGCGGATCGTGTCGGTGCCCGACGTGTCGGGCAGGCCGCTCGCCGGCGCGAAGGCCGCGCTCGCGAAGGCCGGCCTGTCCGCCGGCGTGGTCCACAAGGCGTTCAGCGACTCCATCGCCCGCGGCTCGGTCATCGGGACCGAGCCGGCCGCGGGCGCGCGCCTGCGCCCGGACCAGGCGGTCGCGCTGCAGGTCAGCAGGGGCAGCGCGATCGACGTACCGGATGTGACCGGCGAGGACGTGCACGAGGCGACGGCCGACCTGGATGACGCCGGCCTCAAGGCGAAGATCGCCACGCGGCGCGTGCAGTCCGACCAGGACGCGGGCACGGTGGCCCGTCAGTCCCCGGCCGACGGCGGGCAGCTGGGCGAGGGCGACACGGTCACGCTGACCCTGTCGAAGGGGCCGAAGATGGTCGCGGTCCCCGACGTGACGGGCCGGTCGGCGGACGACGCCACCAAGGCGCTGGAGGACGCGGGGTTCGACGTGAAGGTCAAGCACAGCTTCCCCTTCATCGACGACACGATCACCGTCCAGTCCGTGGCGGGCGGCGACAAGGCGCCCGAGGGCAGCACCATCACGATCACGACCAACGGTCTCTGAGGACGGACGGGCTCCACCCCATGCGCAACCCTGTAGGCGCCCACGTGCCCGTGGCCGGCGGCCTCGCCACCACCGGCCTCGGCTACGCCCGCGACCTGGGCGCGGAGGCTGTGCAGGTCTTCGTCGCCAACCCGCGCGGCTGGGCGCTGCCGCCCGGCACGCCCGCGCAGGACGAGCTGTTCCGCGCCGGGTGCGCGCAGGCCGGCATCCCGGCGTACGTCCACGCCCCCTACTTGATCAACTTCGGCTCGCACACGCAGGCCACGGCCGAGCGGTCGGTCCTGTCGCTGCGCCACAGCCTGCGCAGGGGCCGGGTGATCGGCGCCCGGGGCGTCGTCGTCCACACGGGCGCGGCGACGGGCGGGCGCGAGCGGGCCGCGGCGCTCGCGCAGGTGCGGGAGCTGCTGCTGCCGCTGCTCGACGAGCTGACGGACGACGCCGACCCGGCACTGCTGCTTGAGCCGACGGCCGGGCAGGGCGCCTCGCTCTGCGCGCGGATGGAAGACCTCGGCCCGTACTTCGAGGCGCTCGACGCGCACCCGCGGCTCGGGGTGTGCCTGGACACGTGCCACGCCTTCGCCGCGGGCCACGACCTGGCGGGCCCGCGGGGCATGGCGCGCGCGCTCGACCTGCTGGTCGAGACGGTGGGCGCGGGCAGGCTCGGCCTGATCCACGCGAACGACTCGAAGGACGTGACGGGCGCGCACAAGGACCGCCACGAGAACATCGGCGCGGGCCACATCGGCGAGGAGCCGTTCGCGGCGCTGTTCGGCCACCCGGCCACGGAGGGCGTACCGCTCGTGATCGAGACGCCGGGCGGCAAGGCGGGCCACAGCGAGGACGTCGCCCGCCTGAAGAAACTCCGCGACGCCTGAGCGATGGCTCCCGCCGGGACGGCCGGCAGGAGCAGACACGGGCTCTCCGCCGCGCAACCGGGGTCGGCCCCCGCCAGGGACCGACCGCCGGCAAGGAACGGCCCCCCGCAGGGCCGGCCGAGCCGGACACGCGCAGCACTCGACTGATGCCGTGCGCCAGACGTGGCTGACGCCCACGCGGCGAGCGACGGCCCCCGCCAAGGGACAGGCCCCGCCAGGGGGCAGGCCCCGCCAGGGGGCAGGCCCCGCCAGGGGGCAGGCCCCGCCAGGGGGCAGGCCCCGCCAGGGCCAGCGCACGGCACTCGGCCAGCAGCAGACACGGCTGATGCCCACGCGGCCAGCGACGGCTCCCGCCAAGGGACAGGTCCCGCCAGGGCCGGCGCGCGGCACTCGGCCAGCGCCAGACGCAGCTGGTGCCCACGCGGCCAGCGCCAGACGCAGCTGATGCCCACGCGGCCAGCGGCTGATGCCCACGCGGCGAGCGGCGGCTCCCGCCAAGGGACAGGCCCCGCCAGGGCCGGCGCGCGGCACTCGGCCAGCGCCAGACGCAGCTGGTGCCCACGCGGCCAGCGCCAGACGTGGCTGATGCCCACGCGGCGAGCGGCTGATGCCCACGCGGCCAGCGGCTGATGCCCACGCGGCGAGCGGTCTCAGAGTTCCGGGCCCGCGCCGGGCTCCTCCTGGTAGGTGTAGCGCTGCTCCGCCCACGGATCACCCACGTTGTGGTAGCCGCGCTCCTCCCAGAAGCCCCTGCGGTCCGCGGTCATGTACTCGACGCCCCTCACCCATTTGGGCCCCTTCCAGGCGTACAGATGCGGCACCACGAGGCGCAGCGGGAACCCGTGCTCGGCCGTGAGCAGTTCCCCGTCCCTGTGCGTCGCGAAGATCGTGCGGTTCGCGGTGAAGTCGTCGAGGCGAAGGTTGGCGCTGTACCCGTACTCCGCCCAGACCATCACGTGCGTCACCGCGGCCGCGGGGGGCGCGAGGTCGAGGAGCGTCTTCGCGTGGACGCCGCCCCACTCCGCGCCCAGCATGCTGAACTTCGTCACGCAGTGCAGGTCCGCCACGACCGTCGAGAACGGCAGCGCGGTGAACTCCTCGTGGTCCCAGCAGTGCTTGTCACCGTCGGCGGTCGCGCCGAACACGCGGAACTCCCACCGGTCGGGCTTGAACTTCGGCACGGGCCCGTAGTGGGTGACGGGCCAGCCGCGCTGGAGGCGCTGTCCGGGCGGCAGGGGGGACGCGTCCGGTATCCGATGCCCCCCGCTCTGCTCCTGACCCATGCTTTACATGGTGACAGACCGGGAGGGGTGGTCATGACCGGGCCGAAGCCCATTCGGGCCATCTCGTGGCAAGGAGGTCCTTACTGGACGGCCCCCTGGGGTGGTGCGAGACTGCGGCCAGTCCCAGTGGGCACATGTCTGACACGCGTCACACGTTCACCGCCACGTCGTTGGAAGGAGCCTCTGCGATGCAGGGCGACCCCGAGGTCATCGAGTTCCTGAACGAGCAGCTGACCGCCGAGCTCACCGCGATCAACCAGTACTTCCTGCACGCGAAGATGCAGGAGAACTTCGGCTGGACCCGGCTGGCCAAGAACACCCGCGCCGAGTCGTTCGACGAGATGCGCCACGCGGAGCTGCTGACCGACCGGATCCTGCTGCTCGACGGCCTGCCGAACTACCAGCGGCTCTTCCACGTGCGGGTGGGTCAGACGGTCACGGAGATGTTCGAGTCCGACCGGCAGGTCGAGGTGGAGGCGATCGACCGCCTCAAGCGCGGTATCGACGTGATGCGGGCGAAGAACGACCACACGTCCAAGCGGCTGTTCGAGTCGATCCTGGAGGACGAGGAGCACCACATCGACTACCTGGACACGCAGCTCGCACTGGTCGGGAAGCTGGGCGAGGCGCTGTACATCGCGCAGCAGATCGAGCAGCCGGAGGACGGCGGCGACAGCTGAGGCAGGACCCCGCGCCGCAGGGCCCTGCCCGGAGGAGCGCGGCCGGCGCGGGTGGGCGCAGGGGCGGACGCCCCGCGCCCGGCGGGCGGCCAGGGGCCGTCTAGGCGGCGTTCGGAAGCCGCAGCGGGCCGGGGACCGCCGCCGGGAGCGCTACGGGCAGGGCGGCGGGGGCAATCGGGAGACGCGCGGGACTCGCGGGCGCCGGGGCGGCGGGCGCAGGCGCGGCGCCCGGCTCCTGCACAGGTGTGGCGGGCGCGGGGGCGGTCCGGCCCTCCAGCAGCTCGCGGCGCGGGCACGTGCCCCGGCCGAGGATCGACTGGATGCGCCGTACGCAGCCGCCGCAGTCCGTGCCCGCCCCGCACTGCGACGCGATCTGCCGCGGCGAGCAGGCGCCCGCCTCCGCGTGCTCCTTGACCTGTGCCTCGGTGATGCCGAAGCAGGAGCATACGTACACGCGGTTCACCTCCCGGGCCTGATCCTGGTCGTCGTCCCACCGATGGATTCCCATCGGTGAGGCTAACCTAACCTAACCCATTGCCGCGGGCTCGCAGAACCCCCTCATGGGCGATGGGGCACGGATCACAGGATCCGTGCCCCATCGCCCGCAAGGACCGCGAAGACCTACTGGTCGCGGTACATCTCGGCCACGAGGAACGCCAGGTCGAGCGACTGGCTGCGGTTGAGCCTCGGGTCGCAGGCCGTCTCGTAGCGCTGGTGCAGGTCGTCGACGAAGATCTCGTCGCCGCCGCCCACGCACTCCGTGACGTCGTCGCCGGTGAGCTCCACGTGGATGCCGCCGGGGTGGGTGCCGAGGCCCTTGTGCACCTCGAAGAACCCCTTGACCTCGTCCAGCACGTCGTCGAAGCGGCGGGTCTTGTGTCCCGAGGCGGCCTCGAAGGTGTTGCCGTGCATCGGGTCCGTGACCCAGGCGACCGTCGCGCCGGACGCCGTGACCTTCTCGACGAGCTCGGGCAGCTTGTCCCTGACCTTGTCGGCGCCCATCCGCACCACGAACGTGAGGCGGCCGGGCTCGCGCTCCGGGTCGAGCCGGTCGATGTACCCGAGTGCCTCGTCCACCGTGGTGTTCGGGCCGAGCTTGATGCCGAGGGGGTTTCGGATCTGCGACGCGAACTCGATGTGCGCGCCGTCGAGCTGGCGGGTGCGCTCGCCGATCCACACCAGGTGGGCCGACGTGTCGTACAGGGTGCCCGTGCGCGAGTCGGTGCGCGTCAGCGCCGACTCGTAGTCCAGCAGCAGGGCCTCGTGGGAGGAGTAGAACTCCACGGCCCGGAACTCGGCCGGGTCGGTGCCGCACGCCTTCATGAAGCCCAGCGCGTTGTCGATCTCGCGGGCGAGCTGCTCGTAGCGCTGTCCCGCCGGCGAGGACTTCACGAAGTCCTGGTTCCAGGCGTGCACTTGGCGCAGGTCGGCGTAGCCGCCCGTGGTGAACGCGCGGACGAGGTTCAGCGTGGACGAGGACGCGTGGTACATCCGCGTCAGGCGTGTCGGGTCGGGCACCCGGGACGCCTCGTCGAACGCGAACCCGTTGACGGAGTCGCCTCGGTAGCTGGGCAGCGTCACACCGTCGCGCGTCTCGGTGTTCTTCGAGCGCGGCTTGGAGTACTGGCCCGCGATGCGGCCGACCTTGACCACGGGGACCGAGGCGGCGTACGTGAGGACGGCGCTCATCTGCAGCAGCGTCTTGAGCTTGGCGCGGATGTGCTCCGCGGACACGGCGTCGAACGCCTCTGCGCAGTCGCCGCCCTGGAGCAGGAACGCCTCGCCCTTCGCGACGGCCGCCATCCTCGAACGCAGCTGGTCGCACTCGCCGGCGAAGACGAGCGGCGGGCAGGCCTCCAGCTCGGCCACGACCGCGCGCAGCGCCTCCTGGTCGGGATACTCCGGCTGCTGCGCAGCGGGGAGACCTTTCCAGGTGGGCACAGACGTCACGGGCTTCTCAGCGTTCACTGTCACGCAACCAGATTACGCGGTCACGCGCGCGGGTAGACCAGTCGGCTCACACTGTGGAACAGCGCCGGCAGGGCGGACCGCGGACCGGGCCGTCGGCTAGGGTGTCGCCATGCTCTCGCGCACGCATCAGTCCTGGTGGTGGCCGGCTCTCCCGGCGACCCCGCTGATTCCGCGCGCGTGACGCACATCGCACGGATCGAGAAGGCCGCCCGAGGGGCGGCCTTCCGTGTTTTCCCGGGCAGTACGCGACCGGGACCGCGAGGCGGGCCGTTCCCCCACCCACCGGAAGGAACCCCGCCCCATGTCTCCCGCTCCTCGCACACCTCACACACCCCGCACACCCCGTAGGGCCTCCTCGTCCGGCTCCGGCCCGCGCGAAGGCGCCGCCTCCGTGCTGCGCCGGCTGGCGGCGGGCCGGGAGCCGTTCGCCCTGCTGCGCCGCCGCACGCCCGGCCGCCGCCACGACGTCGTCGAGGTGCTGATCGGCCGGGTGCACGAGGCTGCCGTGCTCGCGGACATCCCCGTCGGCGACGCCCCGTCCCTCGCGCTCGTCCCCTTCCGGCAGATCAGGGAGCGCGGTTTCGACGTGCGGGACGACGGCACGCCGCTGTCGGTGCTCATCGCCGACGAGCACCGCGAACTGCCCCTCGCGGACGTGCTCGACGCGCTGCCCGGCCACGCGGTGCGCGTACAGGGCGGGGCGTTCGACGTGGACGACGACGCGTACGCCGATCTCGTGGGCCGCGTCGTGCGGGACGAGATCGGCGCGGGCGAGGGCGCGAACTTCGTGATCAGGCGGACGTTCGAGGGGCGCGTCGACGGGTTCGGGCGGTCCGACGCGCTGGCGCTGTTCCGGCGGCTGCTGGTGGGCGAGCAGGGGGCGTACTGGACGTTCGTCGTGCACACGGGCGACGGCGGGCGTGTGCTGGTGGGCGCGAGCCCCGAGGTGCACGTGCGGATGAGCGGCGGGACCGTGGTGATGAACCCGATCAGCGGCACCTTCCGCTACCCGCAGGGGCCGGGTGGCCCGCGCGTCGAGGACGTGCTGTCGTTCCTCGCCGACCGCAAGGAGACCGACGAGCTGTCCATGGTCGTGGACGAGGAACTGAAGATGATGTGCACGGTCGGCGACCGCGGCGGCGTCGTGGTCGGCCCGCGCCTCAAGGAGATGGCGCACCTCGCGCACACCGAGTACGAGCTGCGGGGGCGGTCGTCGCTCGACGTGCGCGAGGTGCTGCGCGAGACGATGTTCGCGGCGACGGTGACGGGTTCCCCCGTGCGGAACGCGTGCCGGGTCATCGAGCGTTACGAGCCGGGCGGGCGAGGCTACTACGCGGGCGCGCTCGCGCTGCTCGGGCGGGACGAGGGCGGCGCGCAGTCGCTCGACTCGCCGATCCTGATCCGCACGGCGGACATCGACGCCCGGACGGGGGCACTGCGGGTGGGTGTCGGCGCGACGCTCGTACGCCACTCGGACCCGCGCGGCGAGGTCGCGGAGACCCACGCGAAGGCGGCGGGCGTCCTCGCCGCGCTCGGCGTGGTGGAGCCCGCCGGGCGGCCCGCCGCCGGCGGGGCCACGCCCGCACCCGGGCTCGCCGGTGACCCGCGGGTACGGGCGGCGCTCGACGCGCGGCGCGCGGACCTGGCGCCGTTCTGGCTGAGGATGCGGGCGTCGTCCGCGTGCACGCCCGAGGCCGGGCACGCGCTCGTGGTGGACGGCGAGGACACGTTCACCGCGATGCTCGCCCACCTGCTGCGCTCGTCAGGGCTCGCGGTGACGGTGCGGCGCCACGACGAGCCGGGGCTCGGCGCGGCGGTGCTGGCGCACGAAGGGCCTGTGGTGCTCGGCCCGGGGCCCGGCGACCCCGCGAACGCGTCGGACCCCCGGATCCGGACGATGCGGTCGCTCGCCGCCTCCCTGATCGCGGCGCGCAAGCGCGGCGTGCTCGGCGTGTGCCTGGGCCACGAGATGCTGATGGCGGAGCTCGGTCTTGACGTAGTCCGCAAGAGTGAGCCGCACCAGGGCGCGCAGGTGGCGATCGACCTCTTCGGCGTGCGGGAGACGGTCGGCTTCTACAACAGCTTCACGGCGCGGTGCGACGACGAGACGGCGGCGGAGCTCGCCGCACACGGCATCGAGGTGGCGCGTGACGCGGCGACCCACGAGGTGCACGCGGTACGCGGCCCGGGATTCGCCTCGTGGCAGTTCCACGCGGAGTCCGTCCTCACGCTGGACGGCGCGGGCATCGTCACGCGCCTGCTGGCCCACGCCCGGCAGGCGGACGCGCCGCGGCCGGCCTGACCGGCGCGGCACCGCCCGCGACCTGGTGCTGGGGGCGCGGCCCACGCGCGGTCCGCAACGGCCCGAGGCCGCGTTCCGGCCCCGACGCGGCGGCTCAGGGCCGCGCCCCTGGAGTACGGCCGGCGTCCGCGAGGGGTGCGCCGCACCGGGCCGTTGCGAGCCTGGGCTCGGCGGCACCCGCGCCGGCCCGGCGGCGCGTACGGCCGCGCCCCCGCGCCAGGCGCCCCGCCGCGCACCGGCGCAGGGCCGGGCCCGCACGTACACGGCCCCGGCGGGCACACGCGCCGTGTCCGCCGTGCGCGGTCAGGCGTCGTCCAGGCCGCGCTCGATCGCGTACCTGACCAGCTCGACCCGGTTGTGCAGCTGCAGCTTGCCGAGGGTGTTCTGGACGTGGTTCTGCACCGTACGGTGCGAGATCACCAGACGCTCCGCGATCTGTTTGTACGACAGGCCCTTGGCGACGAGGCGCAGCACCTCGGTCTCGCGGTCGGTGAGCTGCGGCGCCTTCGGCTCGTCAGGCGTGCGCGGGCCGGGCTCCGCCGCCAGCCTGCGGTACTCGCCGAGAACCAGGCCCGCGAGACCCGGCGTGAAGACGGCCTCCCCGACGGCCGTCCTGCGCACCGCCTCGATCAGCTCGGCCGTGGACGCCGACTTCACCAGGTAGCCCGTGGCACCCGACTTGACCGCCTCCAGCACGTCCGCGTGCTCGCCGCTCGCCGAGAGCACCAGGACGCGCAGGCCCGCGAGCGTGCCGACGAGTTCCTTGCACACCTGCACGCCGGGCAGGCCCGGCAGGTTCAGGTCGAGGACGAGCACCTGCGGTGAGGTTGCCCGCGCCCTGCGTACGGCCTGGGCCCCCTCCCCCGCCGTCGCGACGACGTCGAACCCCGCCTCGGCGAGATCGCGGGCGACCGCGTCGCGCCACATCGGGTGGTCGTCCACGACCATCACCGAGACCGGTGCGTCCTGTCCTGTCATGCCGTGCTCCCCCGTGTCTTCGTCGTCCTGTCGGCCTTCCCGGTCTTCCCGCGCGGGACCTTCATCTCCACCTCCGTGCCCTGCCCCGGCACGGACACCAGCTCGGCGGTGCCGCCCAGATCCCGCAGCCGTCCCCGTATGGACTGCGCGACCCCCAGCCTGCCCTCGCCCTCCGCCTGCGCCAGGCGGCCCTCGGGGATGCCCGGGCCGTCGTCCCTGACGGTGACGATCACCTCGCCCGGCTCGTCCTCGACGAGGATCCAGGCGCCCGCGCCGTCGCCCGCGTGCCGTGCGACGTTGTCCAGCGCGGCGCCGACGGCGGCGGCGAGCTCCTCGGCCGCACGCGCGGCCAGCCGCACGGGCGTGCCGGGCTCGGCGAAGCTGACGCGCGCGCCCGCGTAGGGCGCGAGCAGCGTCCGCAGGTCGACGAGGCCGTCCGGCGCGAGGCCGCCGGTCACGAGCGTGCGCAGCGCGATCTCCTGCTCGCCCGCCATCCTGCCGAGCTCGGCCGCCTCGCCGCCGAGCGCCGTGCCCCGCCGCTGCACCATGGCGAGTACCTGGAGGACGCTGTCGTGGATGTCGCGCGCGAGTCGCTCGCGCTCGCGCGTGGTGGCTTCGATCTCCAGGGCGCGCGCGAGCGTCCGCTCGGACGCGCGTGCCACCTCGACGACGTAGCCGATGCCGATCGAGGCGACCCATACGAGTACCACGTTGTGCGCGGTGTCCTTGCTGGGGTGCGCGCGCTCCACCACGTCGGCCACGGCGACGAGTGTGGAGGCCGCGCACGCGAGGCGCCAGCCGCCCTTCAGCGCGAAGGCCAGGACGGCGCCCGCCGTCCATATCGACGGCAGCGTGGTGACGTCCTCGCCGCGCGCCTGCGCGTCCGCGAGAGGCGTGACGAGGATGCCTGCGAGGGCGAGTGCCAGGTCGCAGGCGAGGAAGGTGCGCGTGCAGCGCTCGGCGCCCGACACCTTCCGCAGCGTCGCCACCGTCCACACGAGGACGACCGACAGGTAGAGGAGGCCGAGCCAGAGCCGCTCGTAGCGCTCACGCTCGTAGAGGAACAGCAGCAGGGCATAGACGGCCGTCAGCAGCCGGTAGGCGGCGAGGGCGCGCCACAGCGGCACCTCGACCGACATCCTGAGGGCGCGCTCACGCCCGGCCATCTCCGTCCCCCCGTCTCGCGGTGCCCGTCAGTGCGGCGTCTTCTTCGCCGCGGCCTTCTCCTCGGCCGCGGCCTTCTCCGCCGCCGCCTTTTCCGACGCTGCCTTCTGCGTCTCCGCGATCTGCCGCTTCGCGGCCGTCGCGTAGATGTCCACGTACTCCTGTCCCGACAGCTTCATGATCTCGTACATCACCTGGTCGGTCACCGACCTGTGGATGAAGCGGTCGTTCTCCATCCCCAGATAGCGGGTGAAGTCCAGGGGCGCGCCGATCCTGATGCCGGGACGCATCAGCTTGGGGACCACCTTGCCGGGAGGCTGGATCTTCTCCGTGTCGATCATGGCCACGGGGATCACGGGTGCGCCGCTCAGGAGCGCGACGCGCGCGAGGCCGCCCGGCTTGCCCCGGTAGAGGCGGCCGTCGGGCGAGCGGGTGCCCTCGGGGTAGATGCCGAACAGCTCGCCGCGCTCCAGGACCTTCAGAGCGCTCTTGACCGCGGCCTCCCCCGCGCCCCTGGCGCCCGAGCGGTCCACCGGCAGCTGGCCGACGCCCTTGAAGAAGGCCGCCGTCAGCTTCCCCTTGACGCCGGGCGAGGTGAAGTACTCCGCCTTCGCGATGAAGGTGACCTTGCGGTCCAGCACCGCGGGCAGGAAGAACGAGTCGGAGAACGACAGGTGGTTGCTCGCGAGTATCGCCGGGCCCTCGGCCGGGACGTTCTCGATGCCCTCCACCCACGGTCTGAAGGCGAGCTTCAGGGAGCCGCCGAGGGAGACCTTCATCGCGCCGTAGATCAACTCGGTGCCTCCTGTGTGCTGTCCGACGACCATATCCCGAAGGCGGCGGCGGGTCCCCTCATCGGCGCCGTCGCCCGCGCCTTCACCGGGCACACGAAGGGCCTGGTCGGTGTCGGTCCGGTCGCGTACCGTGAGATGAGCCGAGCGCGGGTGCGCGCCCCCTTCCCTCCCCACGAACAGGAGACCCCGGTGCCGGTCCTTCCAGGAGCCGAGCCGTTCCTTCACGAGGGCGGCGATGTCGGTGTCCTTCTGTGCCATGGCTTCACTGGTTCCCCGCAGTCGATGCGTCCATGGGGGGAGTATCTGGCGGACCGCGGGTTGACGGTCTCCCTGCCGCTGCTGCCCGGCCACGGCACGCGCTGGCAGGACATGCAACTCACGGGGTGGCAGGACTGGTACGCCTGCGTCGAGGTGGCGCTCGCGGAGCTCGCCGAGCGCTGCGAGCGCGTTTTCGTCTGCGGCCTGTCGATGGGCGGCGCGCTCGCGCTGCGGCTCGCGGCGAAGCACCGCGCGGAGATCGCCGGGATCGTGGTCGTCAATCCCGCGGTGCGGGTGCACGGCCTGTCGGCGTACGCGCTGCCCGCGCTGCGGCACGTCGTGCGTACGACGAAGGGTGTCGCGGACGACATCGCGAAGGGCGGCGGCAAGGAGATCGGCTACGACCGCGTGCCGCTGCACGCGGCGCACTCGATGCGCAGGCTGTTCGCGCTCGTCGACGGCGCGCTGCCGCAGGTGACGCAGCCGCTGCTGCTCCTGCGCAGCAGGGAGGACCACGTCGTGCCCGCTTGGGACTCCGAGCGGGTGCTCAGCCGGGTGTCCTCGGCGGACGTGCGCGAGATCGTGCTGGAACACAGCTACCACGTCGCGACGTTGGACCATGACGCGGAGCGGATCTTCGAGGAGAGCGCGGCGTTCGTCGCGCGGCTCGCTCCACGTGCCGGACAGAAGGGGGGCACGGGTGGCTGACCATGACGCGGACCCCGAGCCGCAGCCGCTGGACGAGGCCGCGGCGTGGGCCGCGATCGTCGAGGGCTACGGCGTGGAGCCGGTGGACCCGCCGGGCGCGAGGCCGTTCAAGTCGGTGGACGATCTCGCGTCGCTCGACAGCAAGACCGGCGGGACGCCCAGCGGTGCCGGCGACGCCGATCGCGCGGACGCCGATCGCGACGACGGCGCCGGCGCCGGCGCCGAAAGCGGCGGCGCCGCGGGGCCCGGCGACGTGCCCGTGCGGGGCCTGGGCAGCTCGGTGGTCTTCGCGCCCGGTGTCGGGGCGGGGAAGTCGGCCGGCGCCACGCGCGGGCCGCGGGACTTCACGCCGGCCGAGGACGACGGCGAGGGCCACTTCGTGCCGCCTGAGCCGCCCGCGCTGCCGGAGTCGGACGTGACGGCGAAGTTCGCATGGATGGGCGCGATCGGCGGCCCTGTGCTGGCGCTCGTAGCGGTGATCCTCCAGTGGGACATGACGTGGTGGCTGACGACGCTGTGCGCCGGCGGGTTCCTCGGCGGCATCGCGACGCTGTTCGCGCGGATGGAGCACGACAACGACGAGGACGACGACGACCCGGGCCGGGGCGCGGTCGTCTGACGCCGCCCGGCCCCGGCGGGGCGGGCGGGTCGTCCCCGCCCGGGGCGGGGCCCACTGTCGCGCGCCCGGCCTGCGCTCCGGGCAGGGATCCGTCTGAAGGCCGACCTCCCGCACGTGCCCGCGAGCGCGGCCCCAACCACGCTCCGCCGGAGCGCACACCCGGATCGGCGCTGCCGTGCTCCGCGGTCCTGTGCTGCCGGAAGCAGCCGCGCCGCCATATCCGGGCCCGGCGCCACGTCGTACTGTCCCTGCCGCCGTCCGCCGCCAGGGCCCGCCGCCCGCGCCGCCGCCGCGCGCGCTGCAACCGGCCAGGCACCGTGCGGACCACACCCGCGCACCAGCCGACACGGCTGCCCCACACTCAGCCCGGAATCCGCCGCCGGCCGCCGGGACACGCGACCGAAACGGCGCCCGCGCCGCCGCCAACCCGCCCGAGCCGCGCCCCGCGCGCCTGCTGGCAGAGCTGCCCCACACCCAAGGCCCGCCAAGCCCGAAATCCGCCGCCCTCCGAAGGCCGCACCGTCCGCCGGGGAGACGCGGCAGACGAAACGGCGCCGCCGGGGAGACGCGGCAGACGAAACGGCGCGCTCGCCCTGCGCAGGTCGCGTGGGGACAGGCCGTCGAGGCCGGCCGGGACGCCGCAGGTCAGGACCTCGACGCCCGGTGTCGCGAACACCGCGTCGATGCGGCGGTCCGGCGACGTCGCACCGTGGGTGTGCTCCGTCCCCCAGGGCGCCGTGGCCCAGCCGTCCTGCAGCTGGTCGGCGAGCAGCCTGAAGGCGCGGCCCGTGGGCTGCTCGTTGATGTCGCCCGCGGCGACGGAGTGCGGCGCGTCCATCGACTTGAGCCCGTCGAGCACCTTCCCGGCCTGGTCGAGCCGCTCGCCCGCGTTGAGGCTGAGGTGGCAGCTCAGCACGCCGAGCCGGGCGCGCCCGAACCGTACGACGGCCGTCGCGAAGCCCCTGCGGTGCAGGCCGGGGGTGCGCGGCAGCAGGACGTCCCGCGTGGACTCCACCGTCGCGCGCAGTGAGCACAGCAGCAGGGGGCCCGCCGCCGTGGCGCCGCCGCCGAGCACGACGAGGTCCGTCGCCCGCGCCAGCCACGACGCGTACTTGCGCCAGCGGAAGAAGCGCGGCGCCTCCTGAACGAACACGAGGTCGGGCGCGCACGCCCGGATCACGCGCGCGAGCGCCGCACGGTCGTCGCGCATCGAGCGGATGTTGTACGTGAGCACCCGGATCACGGCCGAACCGTCCGGCTCGGTACGGGAGTCGGGCAGCGGGGGCATTGCCATGCCCTCACCCTACGGGAGATCGGGAACGCGCGTGCCCGCCGTCCCCCTGGTCACGGGGGTACGGCGGGCACGAGTGCGCCACGCGCGTCGGGGTCGAGGCCGGGTCAGCCCTGGCGTGCCAGGTCCGCGGCGCCGACGAGGCCCGCCTCGCCGCCCAGTTGCGCGGCGAGCACCTGTGCGTGCGGGCGCCACTCGCCGCCGACGAGCCACCGCCTGAAGGACTTGCGGATCGGTTCGAGCACGAGGTCGCCCTCGTCCGAGACGCCGCCGCCGATGATGAAGGCGGACGGGTCGAACAGCGAGGCCAGGTCGGCGAGTCCGCTGCCCGCCCAGCGGGCCAGCTCGCGGAACGAGTCGACCGCGACCGGGTCGCCCCGCCGGGCGGCGTCGCTGACGTGCCTGCCCTGGACGCCCTCCGGCGTGCCGTCGCCGAGCGCGAGCAGCACCTCGGCGTTCTCCGGCTGTGCGGCTGCCCGCTGGCGCGCGTAGCGCACGAGCGCGCTGCCCGAGGCGTACTGCTCCCAGCAGCCCTGGCTGCCGCAGCCGCACAGCAGCCCGTCGGGCACCACCCGGATGTGGCCGACCTCCGCCGCGACGCCGAAGCGCCCGCGCCGCAGCTTGTTCCCGATGATCACGCCGCCGCCGAGGCCGGTGCCGAGGGTGATGCAGATGACGTCGTCGTGTCCCTTGCCGGCGCCGAACTTGTACTCGCCCCAGGCCGCGGCGTTCGCGTCGTTCTCCACGACCACCGGCAGGCCGACGCGCTGCTCGACCTTGTCCTTGAGCGGTTCGTGCCGCCAGTTGATGTTGGGCGCGAACAGGACCGTCGCACGCTTGTCGTCGACGTAGCCGGCGGCCCCGATGCCGACGGCCTCGATCTGGTGTCCCTTACCGGCCCCCGAGACCGCTGAGCAGATCGCGTCGACGATCCCCTCGGCGGTGTCCGGGGTGGGCACCTTGTGCACATCGCGAATGGTGCCCTCTTCGTCGACGACGCCCGCCGCGATCTTCGTGCCGCCGATGTCGACGCCGATGGTGAGTCCCATGTGTCCCTCAGTTTTCGGTCGTGCCCCGCTGGGCCCAACGGTACCCGAGGGTCGGCGCCGCCCTGCTCAGTCCAGGTCGATGTGGCCGTCGGGGCCGGGGCGTTCGTCCCTCGGGTCACTCGGGTCGAGGGACTGTCGCGAGTCCTTCGGGCCGAGCTTCCCGCGGCCCTGCTCCGCACCGCCCGGTGCGCCGCCGCGTGTGGCGGCGTCGTCGGACGCGGCGCCGCGCGTCCAGCGGCTCTCCTGGTCCTGCACGGCGGAGCGGTACGCGGCGAGCAGTTCGCCGCCTGCGGCCGCGAGGTGGTCGAAGAAGTCGGGGTTGCGCTGGATCACGGGCTCGACGGCGGCCTTCGCCTGGCTGACGAACTGCTGGACGGCGCCCTGGGCGGCCATGCCGAACAGCGGGTTGTCGAGGGAGGTCAGCCGGTCGGCGACGGCGTCGGCGAACTTGCGCAGCTCGTCGGCGGCCGAGGACGGCGGCGGCCCGTAGACCGCGCGGCGCCTGGCCTTCTCCGCCGCCAGGTCCTCGGCGCACGCCGTGGCCCAGGCGTCCGCGTCGGGCCGCTCGCTCGCATCGCTCATGGGGTACTCCCGCGTCCGGCAAGGCCTCCCACCGCCCGGCGGCGGGAGATGTACACCTTCGACGGTACCCGAAGAGGGCCGGGCGGTTCAGAAGCTGTTGTTTTGCCCAGTGTGGGATGAGGTCGAGGGGGCTGGTGCTGTCAGATCCAAGGCGGAGGAGGGAGTCGACGCGGAGCGTCGGCGAGTGACGACAACGCCGGAGATGGCTGTGCCAGCCCCCTCGACCCCCGCAGGGGGCAAGACAACAGCTTCTCAGGTCCCGGCGGGCCCGTCCTTGGGCCACAGGCCGGGGTCCGGCGCGAAGCGGATCCTGAGGACGCCCTCGGTGAGAGCGGCGCCGGAGACCGTGCAGCGGCGCAGCGCAGGGGCCAGCGGCACGATCCTGCGGAACGGGCCGACGGTGAGCACCAGTTCGTGCTCCCTGCGGACGAGGTTCAGCTCGCTCTTGACCGCCCCGGGCAGCGGCAGGCACCACACGAGCAGGCCGTCGGCGGCGATGCGGTCCTCCACCCACCACGGCTCCGCGGCGCGCGCCTCGCCCGCCGCGCCCGCGTCGTCGGGGGCGGGGAGCCCGAGCGCGTCCAGGTCTCCGGCGCCCCGCGGGTCGCGGCCCAGGTGCGGCAGCTCGTGGACGGCGGGCCAGGCCGCGGCGGGCTCCCGCCAGGCCGCGACGCTCTCGCGCTGCAGCCGGCCCGCGGCCGCCAGCCAGGGGTGTCCGTCCGCCGGCGGCAGCACCCTGTTGGCCACGAGCGCGTCGGCGCGCAGGCCGTACAGGGCCAGGCCGGCGCGCGCGGTCCGCAGGGCCTCGTCGGCGGCGTGGCCGGGCTCGGCGACGAGCCGCACGGACGTGGCCGGATCCTCGATGAGGGCCTGTGCCGCGGCGAGTTCGGCGTCCTTGCGGCCGGCGGTCTCGTACAGCCACCTGGACGGCAGGGGCACGCCGGCGAGCTGCGCCATCATCGGGTGCAGCGCACGCGCGGCCTGCCGCTGCGGGGGCAGCAGGCGCCGCAGGTAGCGGCGCAGCGCCTCGGGCAG
Organism: Streptomyces sp. NRRL F-5126; assembly: GCF_000721265.1. Lineage (GTDB taxonomy): Bacteria > Actinomycetota > Actinomycetes > Streptomycetales > Streptomycetaceae > Streptomyces. The sequence continues at coordinate 276,904 of NZ_JOFZ01000012.1, forward strand.
GGCGAGCAGGGGGAGGGCGGCGGGCAGCGGCGGCAGGTCGACGACGAGGACGTCCCAGCCGGCGTCGGCGGCGGTGCGCAGGGCGTGCAGCAGCGCGAAGCTGTCGCTGCCGGGCAGTTCCGTCAGCTCCTCGCCGCGCAGCCGCGGGGCGCCGAGGAGGTCGAGTGCGGGCGTGGCCCGCTCCTGGAGGGCGAGCAGTTCGGTGCGGAAGTGGCCCGCCGAGTCGACCCGCGCGGCCCACAGGCCGTCGGTGACCCGCGCGGGGTGTGCCGCGTCGGGCCCCGGCGCGGCGCCGAGTACCGGCTCGGCCGCCGGGTCGGCCGTGAGGAGCAGGGTGCGGTCGCCGCGGCGGGTGGCCGCGAGGGCGGTGGCCGCCGCGACGGTCGTACGGCCCGCGCCGCCGGGGCCGGTGACGAAGACCGTACGGGGGGACATGCGGGTCAGGCCCCCGCGCTCTCGGTGGACTCGACGCGCTTCTTGAGGCCCGCGAGCGCGCGGTCGATGATGACCTTCTCGGCCTTGCGCTTGATCATGCCGAGCAGCGGGATCTTGACGTCGACCGCGAGGCGGTAGGTGACTTCCGTGTGGGCGCCGCCCGCCAGGGGCGCGAGCCGGTAGGAGCCGTCGAGCGAGCGGAGCATCTGGGACTTGACGAGCGTCCAGGTGACCTCGTCGCCCGCCCAGGTGTAGGCGAGGGTGTGGTCGTCCTTGATCGCGCCCGCGTCGAGCACGAGCCTCACCTGCTCGGCCCTGCCCTGAGCGTCGGTGGCGAGCACCTCCGCCTCCTTGACCTCCCCGGTCCACTCGGGGTAGCGGCCGAAGTCGGCGATCACCGCCATGACGGCGGCGGGGGCCGCCTCGATCGTGATGCTCGAAATCGTGTGTTCCGCCATCGCGGTGCTCCTCGCAGACTGGGTACGCCGCGTGCAGGTTATCGCGGCCCTCGCGGCGCCTCCTGCGCGGTCCTGCGCCCTCTCACCACTCCAGGGCCCATGGCCTGCCGGTCGAGGCGAAGTGCCCGACGTTCACGCACTCGGTGGCGCCGATCCGCATGCGCGACGCGAGCGGCTGGTGCACATGCCCGAACAGCGCGTAGCGCGGCCTGGTGCGGTGGATGGCGTCGAGCAGGGCGGTGCTGCCCCGCTCGAAGCGGCGGGCGACGACGTCGTAGGTCAGGTCGGGCACCTCGGGCGGGATGTGCGAGCACAGGACGTCGACCTCGCCGAGCGCCTCGACCTTGGCGGCGTACTCCTCGTCGGGGATCTCGTAGGGCGTGCGCATGGGGGTGCGCAGGCCGCCGCCGACGAAGCCGAAGACGAGGCCGCCGATCTCGGCGCGCTCGCCGTCGAGGACGGTCGTGCCGGGGCGCGCGTACTCGGACCACAGGGCCGGCATGTCGACATTCCCGTAGGTGGCGTACGTAGGTGCGGGCATGGCGCCGAACAACTCCTCGTACTGGCGTCGCACGCCGGCCTCGATCGCCGCGGCGGGCGTCGCGTCGAGGCCCGCCCACAGCCCGGCGCCGAACGCGCGCGCCTCGTCGAAGCGGCGCTCGGTGCGCAGCGCGACGAGCCGGTCGGCGTTCTCGGCGCCGAACAGGTCGGGGAAGATGCCGCGGGAGTGGTCCGCGTAGTCGAGGAAGAGGACGAGGTCGCCGAGGCAGACGAGGGCGTCGGCCCCGTCGCCCGCGGCGGCGAGCCCCTTCGCGTTGCCATGGACGTCACTCACCACATGAACCCTGGTCACCTGTCACCTCGCTGTGCTCGCCCGTCCGCTGGCCGCCCGTGCCCGTCGCCCGGCGGCGCCGGGGCGACGGCGATCACCCCGCGGCCGCCCCTTGGACTACTGTGCACCGGGAGTCGCAAAAACCGTGTGACACCGGAACCATCTGGCCAGGGCACCGTCCATAGGACCGTACCGGCAGGTAACCTCTGCGGGCGGTCCGTGCGTACCGCAGCCGGGGCGCGTCAGGGCCGCGGCGCCGGCGCCCGATGAGGAGCAGCAGTTTTGCGTGAGTTCAGTCTTCCGGCCCTGTACGAGGTCCCGACGGACGGCACTCTGACCGATCTCGTGCGACGCAACGCCGCACAGTATCCGGACACCGCGCTGTTCGGCCGGAAGGCCGCCGGCGGCTGGGAGGACGTGACGGCGCGCCGGTTCCTCGACGAGGTGCGGGCCGCTGCCAAGGGCCTGGTCGCCGCGGGGATCGAGCCCGGCGACCGGGTGGCGCTGATGTCCCGCACCCGGTACGAGTGGGTCCTGCTCGACTTCGCGGTCTGGAGCGCGGGCGCGGTCACTGTGCCCGTGTACGAGACGAGTTCGGCCGAGCAGGTGCGGTGGGTGCTCGGCGACTCGGGCGCGGTCGCGGCCGTGGTGGAGAGCGGGGAGCACGCGGCGGCGGTGGAGTCGGTGCGCGATGGGCTGCCGGCGCTGCGCTCGGTGTGGTCGCTCGCCGGCGGCGGCCTGGCGGAGCTCGTGGCCGCGGGCGCGGACGTGCCGGACGCGGCGCTCGACGAGCGTGCCGCCGCGGGCAAGGCCGACGCGCCCGCCACGATCGTGTACACCTCCGGGACGACGGGCAGGCCCAAGGGGTGCGTCCTGACCCACCGCAGCTTCTTCGCCGAGTGCGGCAACATCGTCGAGCGCCTCGGCCCGCTGTTCCGCACCGGCGACTCGTCGCTGCTGCTGTTCCTGCCCGCGGCCCACGTCTTCGGCAGGATCGTGCAGTTGGCGTGCGTGATGGCGCCCGTCAAGCTCGGCTGCCTGGAGGACACGAAGAACCTGACCGATGAACTGGCCGCGTTCCGGCCGACGTTGGTCCTCGGCGTGCCGCGCGTGTTCGAGAAGGTGTACAACGCGGCCCGCGCCAAGGCGTACGAGGACGGCAAGGGCGCGATCTTCGACCGCGCCGCGGGCACGGCCGTCGCGTACAGCCGGGCCCTCGGCACCGCGCAGGGCCCGTCGTTCGGCCTGCGCCTGCGCCACCGGCTGTTCGACAGACTCGTCTACGGCAAGCTGCGCGCCGTGCTCGGCGGCCGCGGCGAGTACGCCATCTCGGGCGGCGCGCCGCTGGGCGAGCGTCTCGGCCACTTCTTCCGCGGCATCGGCTTCACGGTGCTCGAGGGGTACGGGCTGACCGAGTCCTGCGGGGCGACGACCTTCAACCCGTGGGACCGGCAGAAGATCGGCACGGTCGGGCAGCCGCTGCCGGGTTCCGTGGTGCGCATCGACGACGACGGCGAGGTGCTGCTGCACGGGGAGCACCTGTTCACGGGGTACTGGAACAACCCCGAGGCGTCCGAACAGGCACTGGCGGACGGCTGGTTCCGCACGGGTGACCTTGGCTCGCTGGACGAGGACGGCTACCTGACGATCACCGGAAGGAAGAAGGAGATCCTGGTCACGGCGGGTGGCAAGAACGTGGCGCCCGCGGTGATCGAGGACCGGATCAGGGCGCACGCCCTCGTCGCGGAGTGCATGGTCGTCGGCGACGGCCGCCCGTTTGTGGGCGCGCTGATCACGCTGGACGAGGAGTTCCTCGCGCGGTGGGCCCGCGAGCACGGCAGCCCGGCCGGCGCGACGGTCGCGTCGCTGCGGCTCGACCCGCGGCTGCTGGCGGAGGTCCAGCAGGCGGTGGACGAGGGCAACGCGGCGGTGTCGAAGGCGGAGTCGGTGCGCAAGTTCCGCATCCTGACGCGCCAGTTCACGGAGGAGAGCGGCCACCTGACGCCGTCGCTGAAGCTGAAGCGGAACGTGGTCGCGAAGGACTTCGCGGAGGAGATCGAGGCGCTGTACACGACGTGACCCGGCCGCGCCCGGCGGGCGCGGCCGGGTCGCGTCGCGCCGAGCGCGCGGGCGCCTGCGGCCCGGCGCAGCGGCGCACAGAACCCGGGCGCCGCTGCACGCGCGGCGTGCCGGTCCGGGACAGGCACCCGCACCCTGCCCTCTGGCGACCGGGCCCGGCCCGCAGCCCGTCCGGTACGGGCCGCCGGTGACGGCGGCGCGGCCCTGGGCGGGCGGGCTGCCGCCGCCCGGCGTACGCCCCGCACTCGCCGCACAGTCCCGACCAGGTACCCGCGCCCCAGCGCTTCGGACGCCGTCACCGGTGCCGTACGGACGCGGCCCGGGTCGGGCTGCCGCCGCCCGGATGAGGCCGCACACCACCGCGGCCGGGCCACGCGGTCGCGCCCCGGCACTCCGGCACCACGGCCGCACGTACGCCCGGTCACGGCGCCGCGCCCGTACCCGTCGCAGGCGCCGGCGGCCCGGGGTCCGCGCCACGGCCCACGGCACGCGTCAGGCCTCCGCGCGCAGGCGGACAGCTCGCCGTCGGCGCAGGCCCCGGCACATCGCGGCCCGCACGGACACGGCCGGCAGCCTGCGATGGCTGCCGCCAACGACGCGGCGCCGCGGCGCCAGCCGGGTGCGGGTCCGGGCAGGCGCCAGGACCGGCGGCCTTCGGCGGACGCCGTGCCCCAGCATGCGGCGCCCGCGCGGCGGCCGGGCCCGTTGGGGGGCGGCATCACCGGTCGCAGGGGGCGACGCGGCGGGCCGGGCCGTGGCCCTCGCGGGGCGTGCCCGGCGCGGCCCGTTTGCCGGGGCGCGGCGCTACAGCAGCGCCCTCAGCCTCTCGGCCAGGAGGTCCCAGCGCCACTTCTCCTCGACCCAGCGCCTGCCGCCCTCGCCCATCGCGCGGCGCGCCGCCGGGTCTTCCAGCAGCGTCACGATGCGCTCGGCCGCGGCGGCCGTGTCCGTGCCGGACACCACCCAGCCAGTCCGCCCCTGGAGCACCGCGTCCGGCGCGCCGCCCGAGTCGCCCGCGACCACCGGGAGGCCCGTCGCCGACGCCTCCAGGTAGACGATGCCGAGTCCCTCGACGTCGAGGCCGCCCCTGCGGGTGCGGCAGGGCATCGCGAAGACGTCGCCCGCGCCGAAGTGCGCGGGCAGCTCGGCCCACGGGACGGGCCCCGTGAAGTGCACGGACGCGGCGACGCCGGCCTTGGCCGCCCGCTCCCGCAGCGCCTTGGCGTACGGGCCGCCGCCCACGATCAGCAGCACGGCGTCCGGCACGGCCGCCAGGATCGCGGGCATCGCGTCGATCAGCGTGTCCTGGCCCTTGCGCGGCACCAGCCGCGACACGCACACGACCACCGGCCGGTCCGTGAGGCCGAGCCGGGCCCGCACGGCCGCGCCGCCCGAGTCCGGGTGGAACGTCTTCTCGTCGACGCCGGGCGGCAGTTGGACCATCCGGCCGGCCGCCTCCGGCGTGAGCGCCGCCGCGATGCGGGAGCGCGTGTACTCGCCCAGGTAGGTGATCGTGTCGGTGGACTCGCCGATCCTCCGCAGCAGCCGGCGCGAGCCCGGCAGCTGCGCCCAGGCCGCCTCGTGCCCGTGCGTCGTCGCGACGAGCCGGCGCGCGCCGGCGGCCCGCAGCGCGGGCGCCATCAGGCCGAGCGGGGCGGCCGCGCCGAACCACACCGCCTCGCAGCCGTGCTGGCGCAGCAGGCCGGCGGCGCGCCGCGTCACCCGGGGCGTGGGCAGCAGCATCGTCGTGCGGTCGCGCACCACGGTGAACGGCTGTTCCGCGTCGAACGCCGCCGTCGCGTCCCTGCCCTCGGCGCCGCGCTTCCAGGTGGAGGCGTAGACGACGACGCGGTCGGGGTCCAGCCGCAGCGCCATGTTGTGCAGGAACGCCTGGATTCCGCCGGGCCTCGGCGGGAAGTCGTTCGTCACGATCAGGGTCTTGCGCATCGGGCCGAACAGTACCTTCCCGGTGCGCCGGCCGTGTCCGTTGGCCCCGGCGCCGGTCCGCCCGGCATCATGGCCCTCGCAAACACGTGCGGACGACACGTGCGGACGACGCGACGGGACGGTCGATGGCGGGCGAGGGCGGCCACGGTTCACGGGGGAAGACGGCCATCGCCGTCGCCGTCTGGGTGCTCACCAGGGCGGTGATGCTCCTGCTCGTGTTCAGGGTGGCGTGGTTCCCGCACCTGCCGGGTCCTGACGTGACGAGCGACGTCTCCGGCATCTACCACGGCTGGTTCGAGGTGCTGAGGACCGGGACGTACCCGCTGTCCGACGTCACCTGGCAGTACCCGCCGGCGGCCGCGTTCGCGATCCTCTCCCCCGCCGTGCTGCCGTTCCTCGACTACACCTCCGCGTTCTTCGTGCTGGCGTGCGTGTTCGACGCGATCGGCTTCGGGCTGCTGCTGCGCGCCGGCACCCGCCCCGGACGGTCGCTGCGCGGCGCGTGGGTGTGGGTCGTCGGCGTCGCGCTGCTCGGGCCGACCGCGTACTCGCGCTACGACGTGATGGTGACGGCCGTCGCGGTCGCGGCCCTGCTCGCGGGGATCGCCCGCCGCCGTGCGGGCGGCCGCGCGGCGGGCGGGGAACCTGCCGGCGGGCGCGCGCCGGGAGTCATGGGCGCGCTCGCGGGGTTCGGCGCGATGCTGAAGGTGTGGCCGGTGCTGCTGCTCCTGGGCACTCCGCGTGGCCGCTGGACCCGGGTCTCCTGGGCGTCGGCCGCCGTCGCGGGCGCGGTCGTGACGCTGGTGTGCGTGCTGTTCGGGCCGGGCGCGTTCGCGTTCCTCGCCTTCCAGCGCGACCGCGGCACCGAGGTGGAGTCGCTCGGCTCGATCGTCTTCCACATCGCGCGCCACTTCGGCTGGAACGGCCAGGTGGTGCTGAACTACGGCTCGGTCGAGTTCGTCGGTCCTTACGTGTCCGTCGTGTCCGACGCCGCGATGGGGCTGAGCGCGCTGGGTTTCTGCTGGCTGCTGTGGTGGCGGCTGCGGGCGCGGGTCTTCACGGCCGCGACGCTGTGCGACGCCGCGTTCGTCGCGGTGCTGGTCTTCACCACGACGAGCCGCGTGATCAGCCCGCAGTACATGCTGTGGCTCGTGGGGCTCGCGGCGGTCTGCATGGTAGTGCGCGAGAGCGCGATGGCGGTGCCGGCCGTGTTCGTGCTGCTGGCGACCGCGGTGACGCTGATGGAGTTCCCGCTCGGCTTCGGGCACGTGGTGGCGAGCGACACGCTCGGCGTCACGCTGCTGGTGCTGCGCAACGCGCTGCTGGTCGCCGCGACCGTGATGGGGTGCAGGCTGCTGTGGACGCAGACGGCGGGCCGGCACGCGGTGGCACGCGGCAAGGGGGCCGCGGCCGAGCGCCCCGAGGTCAGCCCAGGCGCCCCGTCAGGTACGCGCGCCACAGCCGGGTGAAGGCGTCCGGTGTGAGCGACAGGACGTCGTGCAGCGCGGCGGCCACGGCGCCCTCGCGCCCGTCGTGCGCGCCGACCTCGCGGTAGAAGGCGTCGAGCTTCCCCGAGCCCCACTTGCGTGCGATCAGCTCGCAGGCGAGCCAGCTCTCCTCGTACGCGCTCGCCAGCGCGGCCGGGTCCGAGCCGAACGCGAAGTCGCCGTCGGCGGGGAGCGCGTCCGGCGGCCCGTCGCGGCGCAGCGCGGCCCGCAGTTCGGGCGCGAGGTCCGCGGCCGTGCGCGAGGAGCCCCGGTACGCGGACCAGTCGGCGAACCCCTCGGACAGCCAGGTCGGGGTGGCCGCCGAGGTGGCGCTCCTGGTCGCGACGTGCGTGGCCTCGTGCGTGAGGACGACCTGCTGGCCGAAGTCGCTGAGGGTGCCGAACGCGTCGGGGTTGACGATGATCCGGTCAGCGGGCGCCGCGCCCGCGCCGCCGGTCTCGCCGGTGGTGACGGCCGCGATGTCCCGGTACGCGGCGGCCGGGCGGCCGAGCAGCTCGGCCATCGCGCCGAGCGACGCCGGTACGTAGACGACGACGCGGCGCTCCCACGTTCCGTGCCACGCGGCGTCCACGGCGGGCACAGCGCGGTCGGCGGCAGCCGCGATCATGCGCAGCCTGGCCCTGTCCTGGCCGACGCCGAGCACGAGGCTGCGGGCGCCCTTGAGCGCCTCGACCCTGCCCTGCTGCCACAGTTGCCGCGCGCCGCCGTCGCCGGGCCGGTCGAGCGCCACGTACCAGCGGCCCGCGCGCCGGTCCAGCTGGAGGAAGCGCGGTGTGGAGACGGGCGCCCGGTCGTAGCCGCTGAGGCGGTAGCGCAACCGGGCGCGGACGGTGGCCGTGTCGCCCGTGCGGGCCACGCTGTCGACCTGGTACTGCCAGGACCGCAGCGGTACGGCGGCGAGGCTCGCGAACTCGGCGCGCTGCGCGGCGCGCAGATCGGTCGCCCGCGGGTCGATCGCGGCGAGGTATGCGTCCAGGTCGCGGTGCAGCAGGGCCGAGGCGCGCCGGTCGAGGACCTGGCGCACCTGCTGCTCGGTGGTGTCGGACGCGACCCGCTGCCCGGCCGTCGAGCAGGCGGCGCACAGGCAGGCCAGGGCGAGCACGAGTGCGAGCAGCCGTGCCCGCGCGGACGGCACGCCTGCGGCGCGGCCGGGGGTGCCGCGCCGGCCGGGGGTGCCGTACGGATCTGCCACGGTGCCGATCGTAGGGCGTGCGGCGGAACGCCAGGGCCCGATGCCCGGATCCGCGCGGGACGCCGGTCAGACCCTGGTGACCGAGTTGACGGGCAGCATGCCGACGGGGTCGTAGCGCACCGAGGCGCCCGGGTAGGGGGCGTGGATGACCTGCCCGTGGCCGGCGTACATGGCGATGTGACTGGCGTCGGCGCGGTAGGTGACGAGGTCGCCGGGGCGCGCTTCGGACAGCGGGATGCGGCGGCCCGCGTACCGCTGGGCCTGCGAGGTGCGCGGCAGGGCGACCCCGGCCTGCGCGTAGGCCCACTGCATGAGCCCCGAGCAGTCGAAGCTGTTCGGGCCTTCGGCGCCCCACGCGTACGGCTTGCCGAGCGCGCTGCGCGCCGCGGCGAGGGCCGCGGCGGCGCGCGACGAGGCGGGCGAGGCGCCACCGCCCTCGGCGCCGAACACGTCGCCGAGGTCGCCGAGGCGGCCGCTGCCGCGCGAGGCGCGGCCGTAGGGGGCGCGGTCGGCGGCGGGCAGCGCGGCCAGCAGGTGGCGTGCCTCGGCGAGTTTCGCCTCGACGGTGTGCTTGTGCCGGGCGACGGCGGCCCTGCTCTGCTTGAGCTGCGCGAGTTCGTGCGCCGCGGTGGCCCGTTCCTGGTCGAGACCGCGTTGGGCCTGCCGGAGCCGGTGCAGGGTGCCTGAGTCGTGCTCCCCGATCCGGTCGAGGAACGTGGCGCGTTCGAGGTACGTGTCCGGGTCGGACGTCAGCAGCAGCGCGAGCGACGGGTCGATGCCACCCGAGCGGTACTGGGCGCCCACGACGGACCCGAGGGCGCCGCGCATGGTGTTGATGCGCGCCTGGCCGCGCGCTGCGTCGCTCTGGGTGCTGCGGACGCGGTCCGTGAGGGTGGCGACCCGCTCGGTCGCGGCGTCGTAACTCTGCGTGGCGCGCTCCGCCTGCTCGTAGAGCGCGTCGACCCGTGCCCGGGTGGCCGCGGGGGTCGCCGCCGGCTGGGCGTCCGCCGGGGCGGCGCCGAGTGCCGCGGCGGCTGAGGCGGCGGCGGCCGACAGTGCGATGACGGCGCCGGCCCTGCCGCCCGCACCCGGGCCCTGCCGCCGGTGCCGCGCCGGTGCCGCGTGCCCGGAAGGGACTGGTCCTTCAGCAGACACCGGTCGTTGGCCTGACACCGGTGGACGGCGATGGGACACCACAGGAGCCGCACTCCCTTCCGCTGGACGCGCGCGGTGCGCGCTCACGCGGCCGGTGCCGCGCGCAGCAGACAGTAGCCGGGCGATCACGCACCGGCCAGCGACCCGCCCCACGCGACACACGGGCGCCCCGCGGGAGACCAACAGGTCACCGGCGGGGCGCGGTGTCAGCTCGGCGTGCACACAATCGCCCGTTCGGGCGGTGTGGTTCGCGGTTCGGCAGGTGTGCGGTGGGCGCCTCAGCCTACGCGGACGCCGTAGTCGAAGATCATGTCGGACATGGCCTCGTACTTGACGACCGTGCCCGTGTGAGGCGCGTGCAGCACCTGGCCGTTGCCCGCGTACATCCCGACGTGGCTGCCGCCGTCCATGATGACGAGGTCGCCTATCTCGAGCTGGCTCCTGCCGAGGTGGGGACCGACGGTGCCCTGGGCCTGCGAGGTGCGCGGCAGGGAGACGCCGGCGTGCGCGTACGCCCACATCATGAGGCCCGAGCAGTCGAACGAGTTGGGGCCGGTGGCGCCGTAGACGTACGGCTTGCCGAGCCTGGTCTGCGCGGCGGCGAAGGCGACCGCGGCACGCTTCGAGGCGGGCACGCCCTTGCCGAGCGAGACGCGCTGGCTGGAGCGGTTGGCCGCCTGCTGCTCGTCCTGCTGCATCTGCGCGCGCTGCTGCGCGGTCAGGGTGTTGAGCAGCTTGTTCGCGTCGGCGAGCTTGCCCTGGATTTCCTTCTTCTTGCCGCCGAGCTCCTTGCGGGCCGCGGCGAGGCTCTTCATCTTGTCCTGGGCCTGCTTGCGCTCCTGCGCGAGCTCACGCTGCTTGGCCTGGATCTCGCGGAGCTGGTCGGCCTGCTTGGCGCTGACCTGGTCGAGCGTGGACGCCTTGTCGAGGTAGCTGTCCGGGTTCGAGGAGAGGAAGAGCTGCACGGACGGGTCGATGCCGCCGGTGCGGTACTGGGCGGTCGCCATCGCGCCGAGCGCGTCGCGCATCTTGTTGAGATCGGCCTGGCCGCGCGCGACCTTGTCCTGAAGGTTGCCGACTTCCTTCTGGAGCTTGGCCTCCTGGCTCTTGGCGCCGTCGTACTTCTCCGTCGCCTGCTCCGTCTGCTTGTACAGGTCGTCGACCTTGGACTTGACGTCCTTGACGCTCGGCTTCGGGTCCGCGTGCGCGGCCTGCGAGGTGAGGGCGACGGCGGCGGCCGCCGTAGCGGTGAGCACCGAGACACGGGCGCGGTTCGGCTGCTTGGGACGACGGTGGGACGCCACGGAGGCGAGCTCCTTCTTCCTCAGCCGCCTGCCGGGCCCGTCTCTCCGCATGCGCGGGGCGCCGGTTCCGGCTCCGCGCGTCCCGCACCCCCGTGCTGAACTGAACTACGCGAATTCGGCGGTTCCTTCGCTGTTCACCCCGGGTGGGTGATCAACCGCGCGAAGGTTCGACCCGACCCTAGTGACCTTCTTGTGATCAGTTCAAATCCCAGCGCGAAAAATCTTCGTCAGGAGGGCATAAATTCCGGACTTTGCACAGCCGGTGACCGCGACCTGACGTTCTGCCGCGCTCCGTGAAGGGTGAAATCGGGCATTGGGCACAGGAGTTGCTCAGGAGCGCGAAAGCCGCTTCAGCAACAAGGCGGACGCTACCGGGCGCGCGCCCGCCGCCGCGACCCCGTCGGCCACCTCGCGGTCGGTGGAGACGACGACGACCGGACGCCCCGACGGCTCCGCGCGCACCAGTTGGCGGATCAACTCGTCCGCTGTGACGCCCGGCTTGGAGAACAGCACCCGCACCCCGCGCGGCGGCGCGAGCAGGACGGGCGCCGCGAGCTCCGCCCCGTCGAAGACGCAGGTGACCTCGGCGCCCGACTGGGCGGCAAGCAGCGAGAGCCCGCCGAGCAGCCGCAGGCGCTGCTTCTCCAACGGCATCGTGGGATAGCCGGTCTTCGTGACGTTGTAGCCGTCCACCACCAGGTGCGTCTGCGGCAGCGCGAGCAACTGGTCGAGCAGCGCGGGGTCGGTGGCGGACAGGGCGCGGGCGGCGATGTCCTTCGGCGACATCCGCCCCGGCTCGACCGCCTCCACCAGGTCGGCGGGGCGGCCGGACGCCGGCGGCAGGGCGAGCTCGCGGCGCAGCCCCTGCGCCGATTCGAGGACCGTGTCGAGCAGCAGCCTCAGCCGCATGTCCGCCACCGAGCGGCCCTCGCGGGAGGCGCGCCTGCTCGACTCGACGGCGGACTCCGCCTCCGCGAGCCGCGCCCTGACCCTGCGGGTCTCGCTCTCCGCCGCCGACACCTGAGCGGCGCCCTCGGCCCGCACCGCCTCCGTCTCGGCAGCGGCCTTGCGCAGCGCGGCCTCACCGCGCTTGACGTCGCTGAGCGCGCTGCGCAGCTTGCGGTGCAGTACGTCGGCCTCCTTGCGCGCGGCGTCGAGATCGGCGCGCAGCCGCTCGGTCTCCGTGCGGGTGAGCGCCTTCGCCGCGGCGAGTTCGTCGCGCAGCCGCTCAAGTTCGCGCCTGGCCTCGTCACCGGCACGTTCCGCGTCCGCGCGTTCGGCCTCCTCGCCCGCGGCGGCCACCAACTTCACCCATCCGGGGGGCCGCAGGACGTATGCTGCCGCCGCCACGTCCACCGGATCGGCCGCGGCGGGCGGCGACCCCGATTCGAGCGCGGCGGCCATCTCGGGCTCCGCGGCGGCCAGCCGCTCCCCGACGCGCTGCCGGAACACGGCGTCGCCCGCGAGCGCCGCGGCCATGGCGTTGCCGCCGAACCTGGCGCGCCGGGTCGGCGTGAAGCGGGCGTACTGGCGCAGCTGGCCGGGCAGCTCGGCGACGGTCAGGCCGCCGAAGGCGTCCGAGCACAGGGCGACGACCTTGCGCCGCACGCCTTCCGGCAGCGGGCGGTCGAGCTCCTCCGGGGACTCGTCGCCGGACGGCGCGGCCCCGGCGGCCGCGCCGTCCGGTTCAGCCCCGCCCGCGGGCTGCTCCACGATCCGTCACCCCACTACCTCGCTGCCCTCGTGCACCGCTCCGACCCAACACGTTCGGTCCGGCAACCTTACGGCCTGCCCTGGCCTCCGCAGCCTACGGAACCCGCCCATCCGGCGAGGCGGTCCGTACCGGATCGCCCCGGTGCGTCATGCTCTGTCCGTGATCAAATGGCGGACGGCGGACGGCCCGGTGGTGACCTACGGCATCATCGGGCTGTGCTGCCTGGCGTTCGTCGTCTCTCCAGTGTCGGGCCTCGATCCCGCCCACGGGAAGCCGGACGCCCTGCTGGCGGCGCAGAGCGCCTACTTCGAGCGGTGGGGCATCGTGCCCGACCAGCTGGTCGCGTGGACACCGCACGCCCTGGTCACGCCCGTCACCGCGCTGTTCGTGCACGGGAACTGGCTGCACCTGCTCGGCAACATGCTGTTCCTCTACGTCTTCGGCGGGATGGCCGAGGAGCGCATGGGGCACCTGCACTTCGCCGTGTTCTACCTCGTCGTCGGGGCGCTGGCGATGTCCGCGTACGCCGTGGCCAACGCGGACAGCGCCGAGACGCTCGTGGGGGCTTCGGGGGCGATCTCCGGGGTACTCGGCGCGTTCCTCCTGCTCTTCCCGGGGGCTCGGGTCACCAGCCTCTTCCCGTTCCTCTTCTTCCTGCCCCTGCGGTTCCCCGCCTGGACTGTGCTGCTGTTCTGGTTCGCGCTCCAGTGGTTCGCGCAGCGCCAGAGCTCCGGCGCTGCGGGGGCCCAGGCGGGGCCGCAGGTCGCCTATCTGGCGCACCTTGTGGGGTTCACCGCCGGGTTCCTGTACGCGGCGGCGTGCTACTGGCGGCCCGGTAGAGTGAGGGGCCAAGCCGTGGCCACCGAGGGAGAACGACAGCCGTGATCACCGCGATCGTGCTCATCAAGACCAGCGTCGACAGGATCCCCGAGATCGCCGAGTCGATCGCGGCGCTGGAGAGCGTCAGCGAGGTGTTCTCGGTGACGGGCACGTACGACCTGATCGCGATGGTCCGCGTGGCCCGCCACGACGACCTGGCGGACGTGATCCCCGGCCGGATCAGCAGGATCCAGGGCGTCGAGGCGACCGACACGCACGTCGCGTTCCGCACGTACTCGCAGCACGATCTGGAAGCGGCGTTCTCGATCGGCCTCGACGCCTGATCCAGGCGCCGGGCGCCGGGGCCTGACCCTGGCGCCCGGCAGCGGCGGCCGTCAGGCGGCCAGCTCGCGCACCGCCCGTACGAACCGCTCGACGTGCTCCTGCGGCGTGCCGGCGCCGAAGCTCACGCGCACCGCGTTCAGCGGCCCCTCGCCGCAGCCGTCACCGCCGTCCACGCCGTCCGCGCCCGTCAGCAGCCGGACGAGCGGGTGGGCGCAGAACAGCCCGTCGCGCACGCCGATCCCGTAGCGGTCGGAGAGCGCGGCGGCGAAGTCCGCGCTGTCGTACCCGTCCACGACGAAGGACAGCACCCCGACGCGGTGCGCGCCCTCGCCGAACAGGCTGAGCACCCGCACCCGAGGGAGCTCGTCCAGCGCGGCCGTCAGCCGGCCGAGCAGCACCTGCTCGCGCCCGGCGAGGTGCTCGAACCCGGCGTCGGTCAGCGCACGGCACGCGGAGGCGATCGCGTAGGCGCCGATCACGTTGGGCGAGCCGGCCTCGTGCCGTGAGTCGTCGGTGTTCCAGTCGACGGTGACGCCGCCGTCGCCGCCGCGCGCGACCCGGCGGGTGGCGCCGCCGCCCGCGAGGTACGGCTCGGCCGCCCGCAGCCAGTCGGCGCGGCCCGCGAGCACTCCCGCGCCGAACGGCGCGTACAGCTTGTGGCCGGAGAAGGCGACCCAGTCGACGTCGAGCGCGGCCACGTCGACGGGCAGGTGCGGCACGAGCTGCGCCGCGTCCAGCACGATGCGGGCGCCGTGGCGGTGCGCGGCGGCGGCCAGCTCGGGCACGGGCCACAGCTCGCCGGTCACGTTCGAGGCGCCGGTCACGCACACCAGCGCGGGCCTGGTCTCGTCACGCGCGGCCAGCGCAGCCTCCAGCGCCGCGACCGCGGCGACGGGCGTGCGCGGCGCGTCGAGAACGGTGACGTCCGCCGTGCGCCCCCAGGGCAGGAGCGCCGCGTGGTGCTCGGTCTCGAAGACGAAGACCTCGCAACCGGCGGGGAGCGCGGTCGCGAGGAGGTTCAGCGAGTCGGTGGTGGACCGGGTGAAGACGACCTGGTCGTCCTCGCGGCAGCCGAGGAAGCCGGCGACGGTGCGCCTGCTCTCCTCGAACAGGTCGGTGGACAGCCGCGAGAGGTGCCCGGCGCCGCGGTGGACGCTGCCGTAGTAGGGGGCGTACGCGGCGACGTCGTCCCACACGCGGCGCAGCGCGGGGGCACTGGCGGCGTAGTCGAGGGCCGCGTACGGGATCTCGGTGCCGTCGGCGAGCGGCACGGCGACATCGGTGCCGAGGACGGGCAGCGGCGCGGGGGCTGCGTGGCTGTCCTGGCGTGCGGCGGGGGTGTCCAGGGTGTCCAGGTTGACGGACATGGCGAATTCCTTCGTGGCAGTTCTGGTGAGGGGACACGGAGGGGCGCGCGCGGCGCCTATCGCATTCGCTTGTTCACGGACAGCTCCCTCTGAGGACCTGGACCCCAGGGAAACGCAGGGCCCGCGCTTGCCGCGGACCTCGCTGCCCACGGCCTGGTCTTCACCCGGGGCACCCCGCCACGGACGGAGGGTTGCCGGACAGCGGGCCGGGGCCGAAGTCGCTGTCACTCATGACCTGGGACGCGAGTATGCCACAGCCCCTCGCCGTCACGGCGGAGGGGGCCGCGCCCCTCCGTCCCGTCCCGCGGGCCCGCCCGCCCGGCCCTGCGGAGGGAAGGCACACGGCACCCGGGGCATCCCGCGCCCGGACCCAGAGGACTCGCGGCGATCGCACGCGCGGGTTTCCCCGCAGGTGGGGTGGCGCCTGCCTGCCCAGCCCGAGGCACGCGCGACCACGCGGCACCCCCTCGCGGCCGGGCGTCGGCCCGATGGCCTTCGCGCGCGTGACGCGAACACACCCGCCCCCGTCGACGGGCCCCGCACCTGCGGGAAACGGCTCGCGGCACTACCGGGACGCCCCACGCCAGGACACCAGGGACCTCACGGCCATCGCACGCGTGGGCGCGGATGCAGTCACCCCGGTCGGCGAGGCGGGCGCTCCCGCACCTGCGGGGCCCGGCTCGCGGCACTACCGGGGCGCCCCCGCCCCCAAGCACCGACGGGCACCCACGCCTGCGGGCGAAGGCACCCGGTGGCCACCGTGCCGCCCCGCGCCTGAGCCCCAGGGACATCACCCCCGCACCCGCGTGCGGGCACCCGCGGCGACCGGATCGCGGCACCACGCGGGACGCCCTCACGGCTGGACGTCAAGAGGCCGGCGGCAGGCGGGGCGCGCGGCGCCCCGCTCGCGTCAGCGGTTGGTCGCCTCGACCCAGTTCGCCAGGGCGCGCGCCGCCGCGCCCGAGTCCACCGACTCCGCGGCGCGTGCCAGACCGGCCGTGAGCTGGACGGAGAGCGCGTCGTCCGTCTGGTCGAGCGCCACCAGCGCGGCCGCGGCGTTCAGCAGCACCGCGTCCCGTACGGGCCCGCGCTCGCCCGCGAGGAGACGGCGCGCGACCTCGGCGTTGTAGGAGGCGTCCTGGCCGCGCAGGGCGGAGACGGGCACCAGGTCGAGCCCCACCGAGCGCGGGTCGAACGCCTCCTCCGCCACGAGGCCGTCCCGCACACGCCACACGCGCGACGTGGCCGTCGTCGTCAGCTCGTCGAGACCGTCGTCGCCCCGGAACACCAGCGCCGAGTTCCCGCGCTCCGCCAGCACGCCCGCCACGATGGGCGCCATGCGCGCGTCGGCGACCCCGACCGCCTGCGCCCGTACGCGGGCCGGATTGGTCAGCGGGCCGAGGATGTTGAACGTCGTCTGCGCGCCGAGCTCGCCGCGCGCCTTGGCCGCGTGCCGCAGCGCCGGGTGGAACTTCACCGCGAAGCAGAAGGTGATGCCGGCCTCCTCCGCGACCTCCACCACTCGCTCCGGCGTCAACTCCAGGTTGACACCGAGCTTGCCGAGCACGTCGGACGCGCCGCTCGCCGACGACGACGCGCGGCTGCCGTGCTTGACGACCTTCGCGCCCGTCCCGGCCACCACGATGGCCGCCATCGTGGAGATGTTGACGGTCTTCGCGAGGTCGCCGCCCGTGCCGACGATGTCGACCGTCCTGCCCGGCACCTCGATGGTGCGGGCGTGCTCGTACATCGCCCGTACGAGGCCCGTCACCTCCTCGACGGTCTCGCCCTTCGCGCGCAACGCGACCGCGAACCCGGCGATCTGCACGTCCGTCGCCTCGCCGCGCATGATGCGGTCCATCGCCCACGCCGTGTCGTCGGGGCCCAGGCTCTCGCCGCGCAGCAGCGCGTTCAGGACGCCCGGCCAGCTACGGGCCGCCACGGTGTCGCCTCCGGTGGGGGTCACAGCGCTCATGGTCGCTCCTGTGGCTGGGTGTCCTCAACGCCGGCGGGCCGCCGGCTGCGCGCTCCGTAGCCTATCGGCGCCGGGAGCCGGCACGACCGGGCCCCGGCCGGTGCCCCCGAGGGGACACGGACCGGGGCCCGGTGTGTGGTGACAGCGTCCGGCGGAGCCGGGGATCAGTGGTGGCCGTGGCCGCTGGTGATCTCCTTGTACTCCTCGGCGGTCGGCTTGGGGATCTGGTTCCCCTCGCCGTAGTAGCCCTTGCTGAGGCGCGCCCGCAGCTTCTCGCCGCGGGGCAGCTTGCGCTCCACGCCGTTCTCGTCGACGGTCTCGCCGACGTCGAGCGGCTGGTACTGCTCGTGCGCCGTGAGCTTGAACCGATCGGCCTGGTTGAGCGGCGTGTGCACCTCGACGAACTCGCCGTGCGGCAGCCGCTTGATGACGCCAGACTCGCGGCCGTGCAGCACCTTCTCCGCGTCACGCCGCTGCAGGCCCATGCAGACCCGCTTGGTGACGATGAACACGAGCACCGGGACGACGAAGAACGCGATCCGCACGAACCACGAGATGTTCTCGATCGACAGGTGGAAGTGCGTGGCCCAGATGTCGTTGCCGCCGCCGACGAGCAGGACGAAGTACCACGAGATCCACGCCGCGCCGAAGCCGGTGCGGGTCGGCGCGTTGCGCGGCCGGTCCGCGATGTGGTGCTCGCGCCTGTCCCCGGTCACCCAGGCCTCGATGAACGGGTAGACGGCGATCGCGGCCAGCACCAGCGGGAAGATCACCAGTGGGATGAACACGCCCAGGACGAGCGTATGGCCCGCGAAGTTGATCTCCCAGCCGGGCATCACACGGATCAGGCCCTCGGAGAAGCCCATGTACCAGTCGGGCTGGGCGCCGGTGGAGACCTGGTCGGGCCGGTAGGGTCCGATGGCCCAGATCGGGTTGATCGATGCGATCGCCGCGACGATCGCGATCAGGCCGAACACCAGGAAGAAGAAGCCGCCCGCCTTGGCCATGTAGATCGGCAGCAGCGGCATGCCGACGACGTTCTTCTCCGTGCGGCCCGGCGCCGCGAACTGCGTGTGCTTGTGGAAGAACACCAGGATGAGGTGCGCCGCCACCAGCCCGAGCATGATGCCGGGCAGCAGCAGGATGTGGATCGAGTAGAACCGGGCGACGAAGTCGCCGCCCGGGAACTCGCCGCCGAACAGGAACATCGACAGGTACGTGCCGACGACCGGAACGGACAGGATCGCGCCCTCCATGAACCGCACACCGGTGCCGGACAGCAGGTCGTCGGGGAGCGAGTAGCCGGTGAAGCCGGTGAACATGCCCAGGACGAACAGCAGGAAGCCGAACAGCCAGTTGACCTCGCGCGGCTTGCGGAACGCGCCCGTGAAGAACACGCGCATCATGTGCACGAACATCGCCGCGAGGAAGATCAGCGCGGCCCAGTGGTGGATCTGCCGGATCAGCAGACCACCGCGGACGTCGAAGCTGATGTTCACCGTGGAGTTGAACGCCTCGGACATCCGGATGCCCTGGAGCGGCACGTAACTGCCGTGGTACACCACTTCGTTCATCGAAGGGTGGAAGAACAGCGTCAGGTACACACCCGTGAGGATGATGATGATGAAGCTGTAGAGCGAGACCTCACCCAGCATGAAGGACCAGTGGTCCGGGAAGATCTTGCGCATGTTCGTCTTGGCCAGGGAGTACAGGCCGAGCCGGCCGTCCGCCCAGTCCGCGATGCGCTCGCCCGCGGGTGCCTCGCGGTTCGGTGCAGTAGTGGTACTCATCCGCGCTCCCAGAAGGCAGGGCCGACGGGCTGGTCGAAGTCGCCGAGCGCCTCCAGGTTGCCCTGGCCGTTCACGCCGATCCGCAGCTGCGGAAGCGGGTGGCCGGCCGGGCCGAAGATGACCTTGGCGCCGTCGGAGAGGTCGAAGGTGGACTGGTGACACGGGCACAGCACGTGGTGCGTCTGCTGCTCGTAGAGGCTGATCGGGCAGCCGACGTGGGTGCAGATCTTCGAGTAGGCGACGATGCCCTGGTGCGACCAGTCGAGCTCGCGCTTGTCCTTGATCTCGTCCGGCTTGATGCGGACGATCATCAGGGCGGCCTTGGCGATCTGCTCCTGGAAGTCCTCGTCCGACTCCTTCAGCCCGTCGGGCATGGCGAAGGTGAGCGAACCGACGCCCACGTCCTCGGGACGCAGCGGCTGCATCGTGTTCATGTTGATGAGCTGCTTGCCCTTGGCCCACATGGTGGCGCGGAGCTTCTTCTCGGGCAGCGGGCCCAGGTCGCGCAGGAGCATGACACCGGAGAGCGGAACGAGCGCCATGGCGCCGAACATCGTGTTCCGGATCAGCTTGCGGCGACCGAAACCGGACTCGGCGACGCCGTCCGCGAAGTCCGACATGACCTTCGCGCGGACCTCGGGCGGCGACTCGATGGCGTGCCGGTCGTCCGGCGTCTCGCGGTCGGACATCAGCGTCCTGGCCCAGTGCACGGCGCCGGCGCCGATGCAGAACAGGGCGATGCCCAGCGTGATGCCGAGGGCGAAGTTCAGGATGCTGACGTGCCCGAACGGGAAGATGTAGACGATCTTGTCGATCGGGAACGCCACGTACGACGCGATGAACGCGACGGTGGCCAGCATCGAGAGGACGAACAGGAAGGCGACCGTGCGCTCGGAGCGCTTGGCGGCCCGCTCGTCGATGTCCTGGATGCGCGGCAGGTGCGGGGGCAGCCCCGGGTCCGCGAACGGGTCCTCCTCACCGCGGGCGAGGGGGCCGTGTGTCTGCTCGCTCGGCAGCTTCTCTTCCGGCGGCGTGTCTTGGCTCATGACTTCTTGGCCTTAGCGGTGTGGGCCGCGATCCAGACGGTGACGGCGATGATGGCGCCCAGACCGAAGATCCAGGCGAAGAGGCCCTCGCTCACCGGGCCGAGGCCACCGAGCTTGAGACCGCCGGGCGTCGAGGACTTCGAGCTGTTGATCGTGTGGATGTAGGCGATGATCTGCTGCTTCTGCTTCGTCGGCATCGTCGTGTCCGGGAAGGACGGCATGTTCTGCGGGCCGGTCTGCATGGCCTCGTAGATGTGCTTGGCCGACGCGCCTTCGAGGTCGGGCGCGAACTTTCCGTCCGTGAGCGCACCGCCCTCGCCGCTGAAGTTGTGGCACTGGGTGCAGTTCGTCCGGAACAGCTCGCCGCCCTTGGCGACGTCCGACCCCGCGGGGTTGTACTCCTTGGAGGTCGGGATGGACGGACCGGCGCCGAGAGACGCGACGTACGCGGCGAGCTGGTCGATCTGCTTCTGGTTGTACTGGACCCGCTTCTTCTCGATCTGCGGGCCGGGCTGCTGCGCCGGCATGCGCCCGGTGCCGACCTGGAAGTCGACGGCCGCGGCGCCGACGCCCACCAGGCTCGGGCCCTCGGAGCTGCCCTGACCACCGGTTCCGTGGCAGCTGGCACAACCGACGTCGTAGAGCTTCTTGCCCTCGTCGATGGCGAGGGACTGGGCGGAAGTGTCAGCTTGCGCCTTGTCCGCGGGCGCGAACGCGGCGTACAGCCCCCCTGTGGCCGCCAGCGCGAGGAGTAGGACGACGACCGCCGCCAATGGGTGGCGTCGTCGTGCGGAGAGCTTTTTCACGGATTACCCCGGTGTCAGGATCTTCTGCGTCGGTACTTCTGGTGTGTGTGCGAGCGCGTCGGGCGCGTGCCCCGCTACTTGATCAGGTAGATCGTGGCGAAGAGGCCGATCCAGACGACATCGACGAAGTGCCAGTAATAGGACACGACGATGGCGGCCGTAGCCTGCTCATGGGTGAATCTCTTGGCCACGTACGTACGGCCGAGCACGAACAGGAAGGCGATGAGCCCGCCCGTCACGTGCATGCCGTGGAACCCGGTGGTCAGGTAGAACACCGATCCGTACGGGCCGGACGAGAGCGAGATGCCGTCGTCCTTGACCAGATTGGTGTACTCGAAGATCTGGCCGCCGATGAAGATCGCACCCATGATGAACGTGATCACGAACCACGATCGGAGCTTCTTCACGTCACCACGCTCGGCGGCGAAGACGCCGAGCTGGCAGGTGAGCGATGAGAGCACCAGGATCGTGGTGTTGCCCGCCGCGAACGGGACATCCAGGTGCGTGTTCATGGAGTGCCAGAACCCGCTGCCCATCACCGAACGCAGGGTGAAGTACATCGCGAAGAGGGCCGCGAAGAACATCAGCTCGGAACTCAGCCAGATGATGGTTCCGACGCTGGTGAGGTTCGGCCGATTGACCGTCGGGTGCGCGTGCCCGGTTTCTACTGTCGTTGCTGTCGCCACGACGGACATTATGTCGGTCGCTTATCCCGCCCTCACCCCGGGGGGTCCCGTTCGGTGTGTCTATGCCCTGTGTCCAGCTCGAACGGCTCAGTCAACGGCTCGGCCGACGAACGTTCTTACCGGTGCTGACAGGGCGTGGGACGGAGTAGCATCCGCGCAACGGTCCATGGCGGGGGCGACCGCCCTGGGCCGGCGCAGATGCCTCAAGCCATGGAGGAACAATGCGGCCGACCGCCACCGTGCTTGTCTACAGCGACGACGCCAACACCCGTGAACAGGTCAGGCTGGCCGCGGGGCGCAGGCCGGCGGCCGACGTCCCGCCGGTCGCGTTCCTGGAGTGCGCGACGCTGCCTGCCGTGCTGGACGCCCTGGACCGGGGCGGAGTGGACGTCTGCGTGCTGGACGGGGAGTCCGTGCCGGCCGGCGGCATGGGCGTGTGCCGGCAGATCAAGGACGAGGTCTTCGCCTGCCCGCCGGTGCTGCTGCTGATCGGCCGCCCGCAGGACGCCTGGCTCGCCACGTGGAGCCGCGCCGACGCGGCCGTCACTCTTCCGGTTGAACCTGTGGGGTTCGCGGACGCGCTGGCGTCGCTCCTGCGCCGCAGGCTGGCCGTCGGAGCCTGATCGGGTCCTGCCCTACCGAGGGTCGGCTCGGGGCGCGGCAGCGCCGCCCCGGGCCCCCTGAGGGGCGGGAGCGGCGCTTCCTGCGCTACGCGTGCGGTCGGCGGGGGTTCAGACCGCCGGGCGCAGGCGCGAGGCCTGGACGACGTTCCGGTCGGAGTTCACCGCGCTCTTGCCGGCTCCGCTGGACGAGCCCGACCCATTGAGGGCGCTGCCCTTCTGCCACTTGGCCCAGCTGAGGTTCCAGTCACCGAAGCCGTTGCCGAACGGCTCCATCATGTCGCCGTCGCTGTTTATGACCTTGACGATGTCGCCGGGGCGCACCTCGTCGAAGTACCACTCGGCGGCGGCGGTCGACATGCCGGTGCAGCCGTGGCTGGTGTTGGCGACGCCCTGCGCCCCCGCCGACCACGGTGCGGCGTGCACGTACTCGCCGCTCCAAGTCACCCGGGTGGCCCAGTGCACCGGGATGTCGTACGAGTCGGAGCTGCCGGCGGCGATGCCCACGGTGGAGCTGCGCATCTGCACGAAGGCCTGCTTCTCCAGCACGACCTTGATGCCGTTGCGCGTGTCGAAGCCCGGCTTGCCCGTGGAGACGGGGATGGTCTTGATCTCCTCGCCGTTGCGGTACACCGTGAAGGTGTGGTCGGCGACGTCGGTGACGGCGATGAAGCGGTCGCCTGTGGTGACGGTGAGCGGCTTGGAGTCGCCGCCGTAGAGCTTGCCGTCGACCTTCACGCCGCCGAGGTTGCTCGTCGCCTTGATGGTGGCGTGGGTGGGCCAGTACTCCTTCGGCCGGTAGTGCAGGTGCGTGGAGTCGACCCAGTACCAGGAGCCGTTGGTGGCGGGCACGGAGGTGACCTTGAGGGAGCGCTCCACTATGGCCCGCGCCGACTTGGACTTCACGGGCGCGCTGAGCTTCGCGGTGATGGGCTCGCCGACGCCGTACTCCCCCGCCTGCGGGCCGAAGGTGACTTTCAGCTGCTTCTTGGAGGGGGGCGGCGCGGTGTCGAAGGACAGCTTGCGGGTGCCGGGCTTCCCGTCACCGTCCTCCGTGGCCACCTTCACGGTGTAGTGGGTGCCGGCGGTGAGGGGGGCCGTGGAGCGCCAGCGCAGGCCGTCGGCGGCCAGTTCGCCGGCGAGGTGGTGGCCGGAGGCGTCGACGGCGGTGACGTCGGTGATGCGCCCGTCGCCGTCCTTGGCCGTGATCTCCAGCGGCTTGTTCAGCGGCCAGGGCTTCTTGTCCTTGGCGGCGGCGAACGAGATCTGGTCGGCCGCGTCGTAGGGGTGCGTGGAGAGCTTCCCGCTGTCGGTGCCGCCGCACGCGGCCGCCCCCGCCCCGAGGGACGCGAGCAGCAGGGTGCAGCCGGCAACGGTGCGGTAGCGAGGCGTGTGGTTCATGGACCTCACGCTATGAAGGTTCGTCACGACTGGCGCGACGGATGTGGCAAACGAGGGACCCGGACCTCCTTGTCGGAGTGTCCGGGTCCCTCGGGGTACTTCGTGTGCTACTGGTTCCGGCTCTCACCCTGGTAGTACTCGAACACCCAGCCGTACAGTGCGTACATGATCAGCGGTGCCGAGAAGTACAGCAGCCACCAGCCGATCGCCACGGAGAGGAAGGCGAGCGCGCCGCCGACGCCCAGCGAGACGGGGGCCCAGCTGTGCGGGGAGAAGAACCCCACCTCGCCGGCCTGGTCCGCGACATCGGCCTCCTTGTTGTCCTGCGCGAGCTGGTCCATGCGCCGCGCGGTGAACGACAGGTAGAAGCCGATCATGATCGACAGCCCGAAGGCCAGGAACAGCGCCACGGTGCCGGCCGTCTCGTGCGACCAGTAGCCGTAGACGATCGCGACGATCAGGAAGAAGAGGGACAGGAAGAGAAAGAACCGTCCTTGGATCTTCACTTGCCGGCCTCCTTCTCACTGCCGCTGCCCGCCAGGGCCTTGTCGCCCTCGACGTGCGCGAGCTGGTCGAGCGCGGCGATCTCCGGGTGGTGCAGGTCGAACGCCGGGGACTCGGAGCGGATGCGCGGCAGCGTGAGGAAGTTGTGCCGCGGCGGCGGGCACGACGTCGCCCATTCGAGCGAACGCCCGTAGCCCCACGGGTCGTCGACCGTGACCTTCTTGCCGTACTTGGCGGTCTTCCAGACGTTGTAGAGGAACGGCAGGATCGACAGGCCGAGCAGGAAGGAACTGATCGTCGAGATCGTGTTCAGCGTCGTGAAGCCGTCGCTCGCCAGGTAGTCCGCGTAGCGGCGCGGCATGCCCTCGGCTCCCAGCCAGTGCTGCACGAGGAACGTGCCGTGGAAGCCGATGAACAGCGTCCAGAAGCTGATCTTGCCGAGTCGCTCGTCCAGCATCTTGCCGGTGAACTTGGGCCACCAGAAGTGGAATCCCGCGAACATCGCGAAGACCACGGTGCCGAAGACGACGTAGTGGAAGTGCGCCACCACGAAGTACGAGTCGGAGACGTGGAAGTCGAGCGGCGGTGAGGCCAGGATGACGCCGGTGAGGCCGCCGAAGGCGAACGTGATGAGGAAGCCGATCGACCACAGCATCGGTGTCTCGAAGGACAACGATCCCTTCCACATGGTGCCGATCCAGTTGAAGAACTTCACACCGGTCGGTACCGCGATCAGGAAGGTCATGAAGGAGAAGAACGGCAAGAGCACGCCGCCCGTCACGTACATGTGGTGCGCCCACACCGCCACCGAAAGGCCGGCGATGGAGATCGTCGCCGCGATCAGGCCGATGTAGCCGAACATGGGCTTGCGGCTGAAGACCGGGATGACCTCGGAGATGATCCCGAAGAACGGGATCGCGATGATGTACACCTCTGGATGGCCGAAGAACCAGAAGAGGTGTTGCCAGAGCAGTGCCCCGCCGTTGGCGGAGTCGAACACATGCGCCCCGAATTTCCGGTCGGCCTCCAGCGCGAACAGGGAGGCGGCCAGCACGGGGAAGGCGAGCAGGACCAGCACGGCGGTCAGCAGCACGTTCCACGTGAAGATCGGCATGCGGAACATCGTCATGCCGGGAGCACGCATGCAGATGATCGTGGTGATGAAGTTGACGGCGCCGAGGATCGTGCCGAAGCCGGAGAAGGCCAGACCCAGGATCCACAGGTCACCGCCGACGCCGGGCGAGTTCACCACGCTGGAGAGCGGCGAGTAGGCGAACCAGCCGAAGTCGGCCGCGCCCTGCGGCGTGAGGAAGCCGCCGACCGCGATCAGCGAGCCGAACAGGTAGAGCCAGTACGCGAAGGCGTTGAGCCGCGGGAAGGCGACGTCGGGCGCGCCGATCTGGAGCGGCATGATCCAGTTCGTGAAGCCGGCGAACAGCGGCGTCGCGAACATCAGCAGCATGATCGTGCCGTGCATCGTGAACGCCTGGTTGAACTGCTCGTTCGACAGGATCTGGAGGCCGGGCCTCGCCAGTTCCGCACGCATGAACAGGGCGAGGATGCCACCGAGGCAGAAGAAGGCGAACGACGTGATCAGGTAGAGCGAGCCGATCGTCTTGTGGTCGGTGGTGGTCACCCACTTCACGACCACGTTGCCTGGCTGCCGGTTGCGGACCGGGATCTCGTTGGCGTACGAGTCCTCGTCCGCGGCGGCACCCTGGGGTTCGTTGAGGATGCTCACAGTTTCTTGTCCTCCGCCTCAGAGGTCGCGGCGTGTCCCGTCTGGGCGATGCCCGCGGGGACGTAGCCTGTCTGGCCCTTCTTGGCCAGGTCCTTCAGGTGCTGCTGATAGGCCTTGGGCGAGACGATCTTCACGTTGAAGAGCATGCGCGAGTGGTCGACTCCGCAGAGCTCGGCGCACTTGCCCCGGAAGGTGCCGTACTGGGTCGGCGTCACTTCGAAGGAGTTGGTGTGCCCGGGGATGACGTCCATCTTCATCATGAACGGCAGTACCCAGAAGTCGTGGATCACGTCGCGCGACGTGAGGACGAAGCGCACCTTCTCACCCTTGGGCAGCCAGAGCGTGGGGCCTGGGTTGCCGGTCTGGGGGTTGGTCTCGCCCGGCGTGCCGGCGTCGTAGACGCCCTCGGCTCCCTTGGGGAACGCCTTGGTGTACTTGGGCGGGATCGCCTTGAGCTCGCTCGGGATCTTCGACCCGGTCGCGTCGTTTCCGTCGACGTTCTCGACGTAGTTGAACGCCCAGCTCCACTGGTAGCCGACCACGTTGATGGTGTGGGCGGGCTTGGGGGAGAGCTGGATCAGCTTCGTCTCGTCGCGCGCGGTGAAGTAGAAGAACACCGAGACGATGATCAGCGGGACCACGGTGTACAACATCTCGATGGGGAGGTTGTACCGGGTCTGCGGGGGAACCTCGATCTTCGTGCGGCTGCGCCGGTGGAAGACGACGCTCCAGATGATCAGGCCCCAGACGAGGCAGCCCACCACCAGGGCCGCGGCCCAGGAGCTCTGCCACAGGGAGAGGACCCGAGGACCCTGTTCAGTGACCGGAGTCGGTAGACCAAGGCGTGGAAAATCCTTGTACGAGCAACCGGTAGCGGTCACCATGATCAGGCCCGCGATCAGCACCGCCTGCGGCAGCTTCCGCCGCATCGGGCGCCGCGACGAGCGGTCGGAGCCGTTGGGACTCACGTAGCGCCTTCCCGAGAGTCTCGCCCGCGCGACCGGCTGCGGCCGTCTCGGTCGTCGCCGGCCCTGTCACGGGCAGGGGTTTGATGTTTATGCGGACCAAACCCTACTGGACGCCCTTCGGCGTCTCGCGGGGAGGGTGCCCAACGCGCCGTCCGAGTGCCCGAAGGGATTCAACCCCAGGCCGGGCCGCACTTCTGACACTCACTCCGGCGCCGGTGAGCGCCGGACCGTTAGCCTCACGGCGTGTCCTACTTCGACTCCGCGTCCGCCGCCCCGCTGCACCCCGTCGCCCGCCAGGCGCTGCTGGCGTCCCTTGACGAGGGGTGGGCCGACCCGGCCAGGCTGCACCGGGAGGGGCGGCGCGCCTCGCTGCTGCTCGACAGCGCGCGCCAGGCCGCGGCGGAGGCCGTCGGGTGCCGCGCGGACGAGCTGGTTTTCACTCCTTCGGGGACGCACGCGGTCCACGCGGGGACGGCCGGCGCCCTGCGCGGCCGTCGGCGTGTCGGCGACGGCGTGGTGGTGTCGGCGGTCGAGCACTCCTCGGTGCTGCACGCGGCGCGGCTCGGCGGCACGGTGACGGAGGTTCCGGTCGACCGGCTCGGGGCCGTGCGGGCGTCGGCGTTCGGCGACGCGCTGGGCGACGGCACGGCGCTGGCCTGCCTCCAGTCGGCCAACCACGAGGTGGGCACGGAGCAGCCGGTGGCCGAGGTGGCGGGGTTGTGCGGCGAGCGCGGCGTACCGCTGCTGGTGGACGCGGCGCAGTCACTGCCCTGGGGCGCCGTGCCGGGCCCCTGGTCGCTGCTTGCGGCGAGCGCGCACAAGTGGGGCGGGCCGCCCGGGGTGGGCCTGCTCGTGGTGCGCAAGGGGGTGCGGTTCTCGCCGCCCGGGCCGTCGGACGAGCGGGAGTCGGGGCGGTCGCCCGGCTTCGGCAACCTGCCCGCGGTGGTGGCCGCTGTGGCGTCGCTGCGCGCGGTGCGGGCGGAGGCGGCGGAGGAGAACGCGCGGCTGCGGGGGCTGGTCGACACGATCAGGGCACGGGTGCCCGAACTGGTGCCCGATGTCGAGGTGGTGGGCGATCCGGTACGCAGGCTGCCCCATCTCGTCACGTTCTCGTGCCTCCATGTCGACGGGGAGGCACTGCTGCACGAGCTCGACCGCGCGGACTTCTCCGTGTCGTCGGGGTCGTCGTGCACGAGCGACACGCTGGCGCCCAGCCATGTGCTGCGCGCCATGGGCGTGCTGTCGGAGGGCAATGTGCGCGTGTCGCTGCCGCGCGGGACGACGGGCGAGGAGGTGGAGCGCTTCCTCGGCGTGCTGCCCGGCGCGGTCGAGGCCGTACGCCGGCAGCTCGGCGCGCCGGATGCGGCGCCTTCCGCCGGGGCGTCCGGGGACGCGCCCGCGGCCGCGGGCGCGGACGACGGGGCGGGCGGCGAGGAGCCGCTGGTCGTCGACGCGCTGGGCAGGCGCTGCCCGATCCCGGTGATCGAACTGGCCAGGGTGTTCGGCACCGTCCCGGTCGGCGGGGTCGTGACGGTGCTGTCCGACGACGAGGCGGCGCGCCTCGACATCCCCGCCTGGTGCGGGATGCGCGGCCAGGAGTACGTGGGCGAGCGGCCGGCGGACCGCGGTGTCGCCTACGTGGTCCGCCGGCTGTCATGACGTGCGCTCGCCCCGCCCGGTAGCGGGACCGGGGTCAGGCGGGCAGGTGCGCCTGGACCTCGATGGCCGCGTCGTGCCCGTACGCCTTGGTGAAGCGCTCCATGAAGTGGTGGCGCGCGAGCGTGTACTCCTGGGTGCCGACGGTCTCGATGACGAGGGTCGCCAGCATGCAGCCGACCTGGGCGGCGCGCTCGTGCGAGACGCCCCAGGACAGTCCGGCGAGGAAGCCTGCGCGGAAGGCGTCGCCGACGCCCGTCGGGTCGGCCTTGGCCTCTTCCTGGGCGCAGCCGACCTCGATGGCGGGCTCGCCGGCCCGCTCGACGCGGGCGCCGTTCTTGCCGAGGGTGGTGACGCGGTGGCCGACCCGGCCGAGGATCTCCTCGTCGCTCCAGCCGGTCTTCGCCTCGATGAGGCCCTTCTCGTACTCGTTGGAGAAGAGGTACGTGGCGCCTTCGAGGAGTGCGCGGATGCCGTCGCCGTCCATGCGGGCGATCTGCTGGGAGAAGTCGGCGGCGAACGGGATCCCGCGCGAGCGGCACTCCTCGGTGTGGCGCAGCATCGCCTCGGGGTCGTCGGCACCGATCAGCAGCAGGTCGAGGCCGCCGACACGGTCGGCGACGTGCTGGATCTCGATGAGCCGCGCCTCGCTCATGGCGCCGGTGTAGAACGAGCCGATCTGGTTGTGGTCGGTGTCCGTGGTGCACACGAAGCGCGCGGTGTGCAGGTGGTCGGAGATGCGCACGGAACCGGTGTCGACACCGTGCCGCTCCAGCCAGGCGCGGTACTCGTCGAAGTCCTCACCCGCCGCGCCGACGAGGATCGGCCTGAGGCCGAGCTGCCCCATGCCGAAGCAGACGTTCGGAGCGACACCGCCCCTGCGCACGTCGAGGTTGTCGACGAGGAAGGACAGGGAGACCGTGTGGAGCTGGTCGGCGACCAGCTGGTCCGAGAAGCGGCCCGGGAAGGTCATCAGATGGTCGGTGGCGATGGAGCCGGAGACTGCGATTCGCACGGCGTGAACGCTCCTGGGGGTACGAACGGTTGGCACTTCACGCTACCCGGTCGGGCGGGTGCGGACAGGGCCGCAGGGTATTGACTGTGTCGTCGGGAAACTACCCGAAGGTAGCGCTTTGCCCCTTGTGGGTGCGTGCGTACGGTGGCCGTATGGCGATCCACGATGTGCGGCGGAAGCGGGCCGGCGGCGACCTCGGTATCGAGCCGGGGGCCGGGATGGCGGAGCTGCGCGGCGACTGCGCGCGCATGGCGCCGCGCTGGGAGGCGCACCCCACTGCCGCGGCGGCGGCCGCTGCCGCCCGGCCGATCCGCGGAGTGAGCGTGGACCCGGGGTCGGTACGGCTGGTCGCCGCGATGCCCGAGTACGGCGGCTGACCCGCCAGGACCCGTACGGCTCCTGGGCCGGCCCCCCGCGCGCCGGAACCGGGTGCGCCGCCGCCACGTCCCATCGTTGACCGTGGACACACGAACGGCCGCGGCCATACGGATGGACGACGGGCGAGGGAGCGCAGCGGTGGACAGCACGCAGCAGCCGGAAGGACCTCGCGGCGGGAGCGCGCCCGGCGGGCCGGAGGCCGGTGCGGCCCCGCGCCGCCGGCGCTCGCCTCTCGCGGTGGCGTCGGTGGTGGCGGCGGTCCTCGTCGTGGCGGGCGGCGGGACGTACCTGGCGGTGGGCGCGGGTGGCGGCGGTGGCGGCGCGTCGGACGCCGCGCCGCCGCTGTCCGTCGGACCCGCGTACCACCCGATCGATTCGGTCGGTCCCTCCCCGTCCCGGGTGCAGGTGCCGCCGCGCGGCATCGCACCGGGCGAGCCCGATCCGCGGGGC
This sequence comes from Streptomyces sp. NRRL F-5126, assembly GCF_000721265.1. Taxonomy (GTDB): domain Bacteria; phylum Actinomycetota; class Actinomycetes; order Streptomycetales; family Streptomycetaceae; genus Streptomyces. Next base: position 307,095 of record NZ_JOFZ01000012.1, read on the forward strand.
GCCCTCTACCGGGCGAGCGGGCCGCTGCCCGCCGGGCCCGGCAAGGCGCCCGTGTACGACCGCGGAGCCGACGTGACGAAGGCGCGGGTGGCGGCGCTCGCGAAGGCGCTCGGGGTGACCGGGGCGCCGCGTTCGTCCGGGGACTCCTGGCTGGCCGGCACGGCGGCGGACGGGGGCGGGCCGCTGCTGCGGGTGCAGAAGAAGGCGCCAGGCGACTGGACGTTCTCCCGCTACTCCCCCGCGGGCGGCGACAACTGCGCCAAGGGCAAGCCGTGCACCGGCGGCAAGCCGCTCGTGCACGGCGGTGGCGCCGGCGGCGCGGTGAGCGAGGACGCGGCGAAGCAGGCCGCGGCGCCCGTGCTGAGGGCACTCGGCCAGGCCGGCGCGCGGGTCGACGCGAGCCGGCTGCTCGGCGCCGTACGGGTGGTGGACGCGGACCCGGTGGTGGACGGGCTGCCGACGTACGGCTGGACGACCGGGCTGCAGGTCGGGTCCGACGGGCGCGTCGAGAGCGGCGGCGGCGAGCTCTCCGTGCCGGAGGCCGGGACGTCCTACCCGGCGGTCAGCGCGACGGCGGCGCTGAAGGCGCTGAACCTGGGGGCGTCGGGCGCCGGGCAGGGCACCGGGTGCGGCACGCCGGCTCCGGTGGTCCACGGGCCGGTCACCGGGGCCGAGGCCGCACCGGCCGCGCCCGCGTGCACGGCGGGCCTGCCGGACGCGTCGAGGACGCCGCAGCAGCGGACCGTGCCGGTGGACAGGGTGGAGTTCGGCCTCGCGGCGCGTGCCGTGGACGGGCGGCTCGCACTGGTGCCGTCGTGGCTGTTCACGGTGGAGCCGGGCGGCGGCTCGCCCGCGTACACGGTGACGCAGACGGCGGTGGCACCCGCCTACCTGCGGTCGGTGCCCCCGCACGGGATGAAGCCGGGCGGCGGCACCGGGGCGTCCGGCGCGCCCGGGGCGCCCTCGCTCTCGTACACGACGCACGGCCGCGACCTCACGCTGCGGTTCTACGGCGGGGTGTGCGGGGAGTACTCGCTGAGCGCGGACGAGTCGGGGCACGCGGTGAAGGTCAGGCTGCAAAAGCCCACCCCGAAGCCGGGCGAGGAGTGCATGGCGCTGGCGAAGCGGCTGACGAAGACGGTGACGCTGAAGCAGCCGCTGGGCGACCGGAAGGTGATCAGTGCCGCGACAGGCGCGGAGGTGCCGCGCTCGGGGGCCTGAGGCCCCCGTCGCCGCGGCGGCGCGAGCCCGCGGGCGCCTTCGGCGTGCGGGTGCCATCGGCATGCGGACCGCCCGGGCACGCCGGCAGTGCGGGTCACCGGGTCACCCGTGGCCCGGTGGCCCGGTGACCCGGTGCCACACTCTCGAACGGCGGGCAGCCGCGGGCGGGGCGGCCTCCCGCCGCGGCGGGAGCGCGTACGGCGGCGCGCGTACGGTCAGCCCGCCCAGCGGGCGGACGGACCCCTGCGGGGCGCCGCCCTCACGCGCACAGCGCGACGCATGCGGGCCGCTCATGGCGAGTCGCCGGGCGGCCACACAGGCCTGGCGACGACTGCCGGCCCGCCCAGCGGGCGGACGGACCCATGCCGGGCAGGGCGCACGCATGCGGGCCGCTCGCGGCGAGTCACCCGGCCGGTCGCACAGGCCTGGCGACGGGCGCCGGCGGGCCGTAGGCGATGGCCACCGTGCGGACGAGGCCCTCGAAGGGGCCGCCCTCGGTCAGTGCGCCGGGGCGCTTGCGCAGCAGCAGGGCGGCAGACCCCCGAGGGGGTCTGCCGCCCTGTGCTGTCCGGTGTGCGCGTGCGCCCAGTGCTCAGTGGAAGCTGTCGCCGCAGGCGCAGGAACCCGACGCGTTCGGGTTGTCGATGGTGAAGCCCTGCTTCTCGATCGTGTCGACGAAGTCGATCGAGGCGCCGCCCAGGTACGGGGCGCTCATGCGGTCGGTGACGACCTTGACGCCGCCGAACTCCTTGACGACGTCACCGTCGAGCGAGCGCTCGTCGAAGAAGAGCTGGTAACGCAGGCCGGAGCAGCCACCGGGCTGAACGGCGACGCGCAGTGCCAAGTCGTCGCGGCCTTCCTGGTCGAGCAGGGTCTTGACCTTGTCCGCGGCGGCGTCGGACAGGAGGATGCCGTCGCTCACGGTGGTGGTGTCGTCCGATACGGACATCTGCTTCTCTCCCGGGTTGTACGGACTGCTTGCCGACACTTGCAACCGGCACGGCCGCGGGTTCATTCCACGGCCCGGTTTCTCATTCCCCCTCTCATGCTCGCACACGCCCGGCGCTCCGACACGGGCCCGTGGTGGCGGGGTACGGCGAGCCGGGTTTCACGTCACATCGACACGATCGGCATCGTCAAAGTGACGCGAAGCGGATATGATAGATAGCGTCAAAACGACGAAAAGGCGCGGCGCAGTACGGCGGCGCAGTACACAGGTCCGCAGAGCAGAAAGGGTGCGTGACGTGACCACGGCCCAACCCCTTACGGAACTCGACGTGCAGCCCACTCCGCTGGCGCTGCTGCTGCTCGGCCGGGAGGCCGACCCGAGGAGCGAGCGCGGCGTGGAGTGTCCCGGCGACCTGCCCGCACCCTCCGACCCCGATCTGGTGGCGCGCGCACGCGCCGCGAAGGAGCGGCTCGGCGACCGGGTCTTCGTCCTCGGCCACCACTACCAGCGCGACGAGGTCATCCAGTTCGCCGATGTGACCGGTGACTCCTTCAAGCTCGCGCGCGACGCGGCCGCCCGGCCCGGCGCCGAGTACATCGTCTTCTGCGGCGTGCACTTCATGGCCGAGTCGGCGGACATCCTCACCTCGGACGCGCAGAAGGTCGTCCTGCCCGACCTCGCGGCCGGCTGCTCCATGGCCGACATGGCGAGTGCCGAGCAGGTCGCGGAGTGCTGGGACGTCCTGACGGACGCGGGTGTGGCCGACGGCGTCGTGCCCGTCTCGTACATGAACTCCTCCGCGGACATCAAGGCGTTCACCGGCAGGCACGGCGGCACCATCTGCACGTCGTCCAACGCGCAGCGCGCGCTCGACTGGGCGTTCGGCCAGGGCGACAAGGTGCTCTTCCTGCCCGACCAGCACCTCGGGCGCAACACCGCGATACGCGACCTCGGCATGTCGCCCGAGGACTGCGTGGTCTACGACCCGCACCGGCCGAACGGCGGCCTGAGCGCCGAGCAGCTGCGGGACGCGCGGATGATCCTCTGGCGCGGCCACTGCTCGGTGCACGGCCGCTTCTCGCTGGAGTCGGTGAACGAGGTGCGCGCGCGGATACCCGGCGTCCGGGTCCTCGTGCACCCGGAGTGCAAGCACGAGGTGGTCGCGGCGGCCGACGAGGTCGGCTCGACGGAGTACATCATCAAGGCCCTCGAAGCGGCACCCGCCGGATCGAAGTGGGCGATCGGCACGGAGCTCAACCTCGTGCGCCGCCTGGCGGACCGGTTCGCCCCCGAGGGCAAGGAGATCGTCTTCCTCGACCGCACCGTCTGCTTCTGCTCGACGATGAACCGCATCGACCTGCCGCACCTGGTGTGGACGCTGGAGTCGCTCGCGGACGGCAAGGAGGTCAACCAGATCCGGGTGGAGGCGGACACCGCGCACCACGCGCAGGTGGCCCTGGAGCGGATGCTGGCGCTTCCGTAGCGGCATCGCCGTAGCAGCAGGCGGCAAGGGTGTGCCCCCGGTGGACGGATCCACCGGGGGCACACCCTTGCGCGTACGGCTCAGACGCCGGCGCCCTGCGGTGCGCGGTCCTCCGACGCGCCGGCCTGCGGCGGGGTGGCGCCCCGCTTGGCCGCCTTCTTCTTCGCCCTGCGCTCCTTGCGCAGCTCGACCATCGCGTAGAGCGTCGGCACGAGCAGCAGGGTCAGCAGCGTCGAGGAGATCAGGCCGCCGATCACGACCACCGCGAGCGGCTGGGCGATGAAGCCGCCCTCCCCCGTGACGCCGAGCGCCATCGGCAGCAGCGCGAAGATCGTGGCGAGTGCCGTCATCAGGATGGGACGCAGGCGGTGCCTGCCGCCCTCCACGACCGCCTCGACGACGCCGAGGCCCCTCGATCTGTACTGGTTGATCAGGTCGATCAGCACGATCGCGTTGGTGACCACGATGCCGATCAGCATCAGCATGCCGATCATGGCGGGCACGCCGAGCGGGGTGCCGGTGATCAGCAGCAGGCCGAGCGCGCCGGTCGCCGCGAACGGGATCGACACCAGCAGGATCAGCGGCTGCACCAGTGACCTGAACGTGCCGACGAGCAGCATGAACACGATCGCGACCGCGGCCAGCATGGCAAGGCCGAGCTTCTTGAACGCGTCGTTCTGGTCGGAGGTCACACCGCCGATGGACGCGGTGGCGCCCGACGGCAGCTTCAGCGCCTTGATCTTGGACTGGAGCTTGGTGCTGACCGAGCCGGTGTTGTCGCCGACGGGCCGGGCGGTGACGGTCGCGGCGCGGTTGCCGTCGATCCTCGTCATGGAGACGGGTCCAGGCACCACCTTGACGTCGGCGATCTGCCCGAGCTTCACCTGGCCGAGCGGCAGATCCTTGAGCTGGGAGATCGTCGTCGCGGGGTGCTTGGACGTCACCACCACGTCCCGCTCGGTGTCGTCCATGATCGCCGTGCCGGACTTGGTGCCGCTGACGGCCTGCGCCACGGCCGCGCCGAGCGTCGCGTTGGTGAACCCGGCGTCCGCCGCCTTGTCGTTGGCGGTGACGGAGATCCGCGGGACGGACTGCGACAGGTCGCTGCGCACGTCGGTGACGCCGTGCAGCGTGGAGACGGCGTGGGTCACCTGGTCGGACGCCTTCCTCAGCGTCGCCGAGTCGCCGGCCTTGACCGTGACGCTCAGGTCCTGGCTGCCGAAGCCGCCGCCGGCCGTGACCGTGGTGTCGCCGATGCCCTTGAGGCCGCGCAGCTCGGCCTCGATGGCGTTCTGCGTCTTCTCGTACTGGGACGCGTCCTTGATGGTGACCTGGTAGCTGGCCTGGTTGGTGCCCGCGCCGCCGCCGAGCGCCGCCTGGAACCCGGAGGTGCCGACGGTGACCTGGTAGTCCTTCACCTGGTCCATGCCCGCGAGCACGTGCTCGACCTTCTTCGCGGCCTCGTTCGTCGCGCCGAGGCTGGTGCCCGGGTCCATCTTCTGGCTGATGGACAGGACGTCCTGGTCGCTGTTGTCGAAGAAGTTCGTCTTCAGGAAGCTCGACATGCCGAGCGTGCCGACGAGGATCACCACGGCGATCAGGACGCTGGTGACGCGCTTGCGTGTGGCCCACCGCAGCACCGGCACGTACGTGCGCTGGAGCCTGCTGTGGGTCTCCTTCTCCTCGGCGCGGCGGCGCGCCTCGTCCTCGCCGAGCCCCTTGGCGCCCTTGGGGGCGCGCAGGAACCAGTACGAGAAGACCGGCACCGCCGTCAGCGACACCAGCAGCGACGCGAGCAGCGCGGCCGTGACCGTCAGCGAGAACGAGCCGAACAGCTCGCCGACGATGCCGCCCACCAGGCCGATCGGCAGGAACACCGCGACGGTGGTCAGCGTGGAGGCGGTGACCGCGCCCGCGACCTCCTTGACGGCGCTGACGATCGCCTTGTGGCGTTCCTCGCCGTAGCCGAGGTGTCTCTTGATGTTCTCCAGCACGACGATCGAGTCGTCGACGACGCGGCCGATGGCGATGGTCAGGCCGCCGAGGCTGAGGACGTTCAGCGTCTCGCCGTTCAGCCACAGCACGATCAGCGCGATGACGACGGACAGCGGGATGGAGATCGCGGTGACCAGCGTGGACCTGATCGACGCCAGGAAGAGCAGGATCACGAGGACCGCGAACAGCAGGCCGAGCGCGCCCTCGGTGGTCAGGCCGGAGATCGACTTGGAGACGGCGGGGCCCTGGTCGCTCGCGACCACGATCTTCGTGCCGGAGCCCAGCACCTTGCGCAGGTGGGCCAGCTTGTCCTTGACGGCGTTGGAGATGGAGACGGCGCTGCCGTCCTGCGAGTCCATCGTGATGTTGACGGCGAGGCTCGGCTTGCCGTCGGTGCGGGTCAGGGACGTCTGCGCGGAGGGCCGCTGGGCGACGGTGGCGATGTCGCCGAGGCGCACGGGCTTGCCGGGCGCGGCGCCGGGCGCCGCCTGGGGGGCGACTTCGAGGTCCTTGATCTGCTGCAGCGAGGTGTAGCCCGTGCCGACCTGCACGGTGCGGTTCTTGCCGTCCTGCGCGAACGAGCCCGCGGGCACGGGGACCCCGCCGGCCTTCAGCGCGTCCGAGACCGACGCGGCGCTCAGTCCCGCGGCCGCGAGCTTCTTCGCGTCGGGGGTGACGTCGACCTGGAGGTCGCGCACGCCGTCGACGGTGACCTGGCCGACGCCGTCGATGTCCTGGAGGTCCGGTACGACCGTGCGGTCGAGCTGGTCGGCGAGCGCCTGCTGGTCCTTGTCCGACGTGACGGCGAGCACCACCGTCGGCAGGTCGTCCGTGCTACCGGCGATGACCTGCGGGTCGACGTCGCTCGGCAGCTTGTTGGACGCGCGGTTGACCGCCTGCTGGATGTCGGCGACGAGCTGCTTGGTGCCCGACTGGCCGAAGTCGAAGCTGGCGACGACGGTGGCGCTGCCCTCGCTCGACGTGGAGGTGACGCTGCTGACGCCGTCGACCGCCTTCATGGCGTTCTCCAGCGGCTCCGACACCTGCTTCTCGACCACATCGGGCGAGGCGCCCTGGTAGGGCGCGACGACCGACACCAGGGGCAGGTCGATGGGCGGCAGCAGCTGCTGCTTGAGCTGCGGTATCGCTATCGCCCCGAACACGAGCGCGATGATCGACATCAGGCCCACCAGGGCCCGTTGTCTGAGGCTGAACCGGGACAGCCAGGACATGGGGTCTCTCTTCTATTTGCGTGCGGTGTACGCGTCCGCGCGGGGCGGCAGGGGTGCCGGCGCCGCGGGCCGGCCTCTTGGTCATGCCCGACAGTTCCGTCGGGCGGATGCCGCCGGGTCGGTGCTCAGGCCCCCACTACACGATCAGGCATGGGGGTGGCCGCTTCCGTCAGCCGCAGGTCCCTTTCCGGTGCCCCCGGCGTACCGCGCCTGGAGTACACGGCGGAGGAGTGCTACTCCACCCCCGGCCGCACCAGGCCCGATTCGTACGCGAATACCACCAATTGGGCGCGGTCGCGTGCGCCGAGTTTCGCCATCGCGCGGTTCACGTGGGTCTTCACCGTGAGCGGGCTGACGGCGAGGCGCTCGGCGATCTCGTCGTTGGAGTGGCCGCCGGCGACGAGGCCGAGCACCTCGCGCTCCCGCACGGTGAGCGCGGCCAGCCGCTCGGCACGGGCGCCGGAGCCGTCCTGCTCCCCGTCCCCCGCCGGGCCGCGCTGCGCGAGGAACGAGGCGATCAGCCCCTTGGTCGCCGCGGGCGACAGCAGCGCCTCGCCGGCCGCGGCGATCCGGATCGCGTTGAGGAGTTCCACCGGCTCCGCGCCCTTGCCGAGGAAGCCGGAGGCGCCCGCGCGCAGCGACTGCACGACGTACTCGTCGACCTCGAAGGTCGTCAGCATCACCACGTGCACCCCGGCGAGCGCCGGGTCGGCGCTGATCATGCGGGTCGCGGCGAGCCCGTCCGTGCCGGGCATGCGGATGTCCATGAGGACCACGTCGGCCTTCTCGGAGGCGGCGAGCGCCACGGCCTCCGCGCCGTCCGCCGCCTCGGCGACGACCTCCATGTCCGGCTCCGAGTCGACCAGCACCCTGAACGCGCTGCGCAGCAGCGTCTGGTCGTCCGCGAGCAGGACCCTGATCGTCACGCGTGCTCCTGTTCTCGTCTGCGCAGCGGCTGCACGGGCAGTATCGCCTGGACGCGGAACCCGCCGCCGTGGCGGGGTTCGGCGACGAGGGCGCCGCCGAGCGCGGCGACGCGCTCGCGCATGCCGAGCAGCCCGTGGCCGCCGCCGGGTGCCGGGTCACGCGGGGCCTCGCCCGCCCCGTCGTCGACCACCGTGATCTCGATGCCCCCGCCCGCGCGCAAGACGCTCACCTCGGCCTCGGCATCCGCGCCCGCGTGCTTGCGCACATTGGTCAGCGCCTCCTGGACCACCCGGTACGCGGCGAGCCCCACGGCGGCCGGCAGCGGCGCGTCGCCCGCCTCGACCACGCACCTGACGGGCAGGCCGGCCGAGCGGAACGTCCCGACGAGCGCGTCGAGCTGGTCGAGTCCTGGCGCGGGTTCCGTGGGGGCCTCCGGGTCGCCCGTCTGGCGCAGGAGGCCGACCGTGGCGCGCAGCTCGTCGATGGCGCTCCTGCTGGCCTCCCGTACGTGCGCGAGCGCCTCTTTGGCCTGGTCGGGGCGCTTGTCCATGACGTGGGACGCGACCCCGGCCTGCACGTTGACGAGCGCGATGTGGTGGGCGACGACGTCGTGCAGGTCACGGGCGATGCGCAACCGCTCCTCGGCGACGCGGCGGCCGGCCTCCTCCTCGCGGGTGCGCTCGGCGCGCTCCGCACGCTCCCGCATCGCGTCGATGAACGCGCGGCGGCTGCGCACGGCGTCGCCCGCCGCGCCGGCCATGCCGGTCCACGCGAAGACGCCCAGGTTCTGCTGGGCGTACCAGGGCCCGGAGCCGAGCCCCATCGCCACACCGGTCAGTACGGCCATGGTGAGCAGGCCGACGCGCCATGTCGTGGGGCGGTCGGTGTGCGCGGCGACCGTGAACAGCGCGATGACGACGCTGAACACGACCGGCGGGGCCGGGTTCGCGGTGATCACCCCGACGGTGGTGAGCGCGCTGGTCACCAGCAGCACGGTGCGCGGCCGCCGCCTGCGCAGCACGAGCGTGGCCGCGGCGACGGCCATCAGCGCGAGGCTCAGGGCGCTCGGGCTGTGCACCTCGATGGGCGTGGTGAAGCCCCTGCCGCCGCGCGGGTGCACGAGGGAGGTGGCGATCATGCAGACGAGGACGGCGAGGGCGAGGCAGGCATCGGGCGCGAGCGTGTGGGCACGGCTCCAGCAGCGCGCATGCGCGAGTACGCCTGCGGCGAGGCTTTGCCCACGAGCGGGCGCGGACGCCGCCGTCCCGGCGCCCGGGACCGGGTCGCCGCCCCGGACGGGCACAGGGGCCGCAGGCCCTCCGGCCCCAGCAGGCGCCGAAGCCGACGCGGGCGCGGAGCCCGAGGCCGTCCCGACGCCGGGGACCACTTCGCGGCCCCCGGCGTTCACGGGGGCCTCACGGCCACCGGCCCCGGCGGAGGCCGAGCCCGACACGCGGGCGGGAGCCGTCCCGGCGCCCGGAGCCGGGCCGCCGTCCCGGCCAAGGCCAGGGGCCTCAGGTCTCCCGGCCCCTCCAAGCGGCGGCGCCGACGCGGCGGCCGGAGCTGAGGTCGAAGCCGGGCTACCACCCCCGGCGGGCACGGGTGCCGCTCCGTGACCGGCCACAGGCTGCGCCGGCGCAGGGCCCGGTGCCGCAGCAGCTGTCGAGGGGGTCGCGCCCCCTGCCGCGGCGGTGTCACCAGGCCCGGCGGGGCCACCCCCGGGCGCCGCCGGTGCGTGGGCCGTGGCGGGCTCAGGCGCCGGGCCCGGGGCCGTCCGTGCGCCCGGGGCCTGGTCTCCGTCCCCGGCGGCTGTGGCGGCCGAGGCCGCCGGAGGCGGGGACGCAGGGCTCCGCCCCGCGTCCTGTGGACGCGGGGCGGTGGAGTCGCCCGGACGGGAGGTGCGCACGGTGGTCGGAGCCGGTCCGTCAGACCGACGAGGGGATCAGGCCCTCGTCGCTGAGCAGCTCGCGGACCTCTTCGAGGGTGGCGTCGGGCGCGGGCAGGATCAGCCCCGACGGCTCCAGGGAGTCGTCGGGCAGCGGCTCACCCAGCTCGCGCACGCGGTCGAGCAGCGCGGTGAGCGTGCGCCGGAAGACCGCCTCGTCGCCGCCCTTGACCGCGGCCATGAGCCGGTCGTCCAGCTCGTTCAGCTCGGCGAGGTGGTCCTCGGCGAGCCGCGCCTGCCCTTCCCCCATGATCCGTACGATCATGACGCGTCCTCAGCCCCGGTCGTTCGTGTCGGTCTTCTTGAAGTTCGGCCCCTGCGCGTCCCCCTGCTGCGAGCCGCCCTCGATGGCCTGCTGCGACGAGGACGAGCCCCCCGCCAGCTCCGCCTTCATGCGCTGGAGCTCCAGCTCCACGTCGGAACCGCCCGAGATGCGGTCGAGCTCCGTCGCGATGTCGTCCTTCGCGGTCCCCGACTGGTCGTCCAGGGCGCCCGAGGCCAGCAGCTCGTCGATGGCGCCCGCCCGCGCCTGCAACTGCGCCGTCTTGTCCTCGGCGCGCTGGACCGCGAGGCCGACGTCGCCCATCTCCTCGGAGATGCCGGAGAAGGACTCGGCGATCCTCGTCTGCGCCTGGGCCGCCGTGTACGTGGCCTTGATGGTCTCCTTCTTGGTGCGGAAGGCGTCCACCTTGGCCTGCAGCCGCTGCGCCGCGAGCGTGAGCTTCTCCTCCTCGCCCTGCAGCGTCTGGTGCTGGGTCTCCAGGTCGGAGACCTGCTGCTGGAGCGCGGCCTTGCGGGACAGCGCCTCGCGCGCCAGGTCCTCCCGGCCGAGGGCGAGCGCCTTGCGGCCCTGCTCCTCCAGCTTCGTCGACTGCCCGCCAAGCTGGCTGAGCTGCAGTTCCAGGCGCTTGCGCGACGTCGCCACGTCCGCGACGCCCCTGCGCACCTTCTGCAGCAGTTCGAGCTGCTTCTGGTAGGAGTAATCGAGGGTCTCGCGCGGATCCTCGGCCCTGTCCAGGGCCTTGTTGGCCTTCGCGCGGAAGATCATCCCCATACGCTTCATGACACCGCTCATGGGCTTCGCGCGCCCCCTTCTGACGGACTCCGGATCCAGCACTCCTACAAGACCCACAGTACGGGCCCTGCCTCTATTACCGCACTGTTCGAGCGCGGATGCGCTCATCCCCAAGGACGACTGTGCGCGTGGACGGCTCCGGCGGAGGGAGTAGGGGCCGCCCCGGGCGGCGCCTTCCCGGCCCTGTGCGGGCCCGCGCGAACGCGCCCGCGCACAGCCGGGAGACGAAGGCCGTTGCGGGATCGTTCCCCATGGGGGTGGGGTCCATGCACCCGAGCCCGTACCCTTGGCGATTGTGTTCCGTAGCCGTTCGAACGAAGAGAAGGCGCCCGGCACCAAGGTGACGGCCGACCTGACCAAGCAACCCCGTGATCCGCAGGCGCCCAAGGGCAGGCCCACGCCGAAGCGGAGTGAGGCGCAGTCCCAGCGCCGCCGTGCCGTGACGCCACCCGCCGACCGCAAGACCGCGGTCAAGCGCCAGCGGGAGACGCGCCGGGCCGATATGGCGCGCCAGCGCGAGGCGCTGAACAACGGCGACGAGCGCTACCTGCCCGCCAGGGACAAGGGGCCCGTGCGCCGCTTCGCGCGCGACTACGTGGACGCCAGGATCTGTGCGGCCGAGTTCTTCCTGCCGTCCGCCGTCGTGATCCTCGTGCTGACGATGGTCAGGGTGCCGGCGCTGCAGAACATCGCGCTGCTGCTGTGGCTGCTCCTCATCATCGCCATCGTCGTGGACTCGATCTTCCTCGGCATGCGGCTGAAGAGGGCCATCGCGCGGCGCTTCCCGAACGACTCGGGCCGCGGCGTGGTGATGTACGGCCTGATGCGTACGCTCCAGATCCGCAAGCTGCGCCTGCCCAAGCCGCAGGTCAAGCGCGGGGCGAAGCTCTGAGCAGCCGGCCGGCCGGCCCGTCGTGGCCGGCCGGCGGTGCCACGCCCTGGCTCACCGGGCAGGGCGGGCTGCGGGACGTGGTGCGCCAGGAACTCGTCTCGCTCCAGCTGGAGGAGCAGATATCCGGCCGCTTCCCCGTCGGCCGGCGGCTGCGCGTCCTCGACGTGGGGATGGCACGCGGCACCCAGGCGCTGCGCCTCGCGCGCGCCGGGCACGCGGTGACCGGTCTTGAGTCCGACCCGGAGATGCTCGCCGCCGCGCGCGCCGAGCTGGCGGGCGAGCCGGACGGCATCAGGGAGCGGGTCAGGTTCGTCGAGGGCGACGGCGTGGACACGGGGGTGCACTTCAAGCCGGGCGCCTTCGACGTGGTGCTCTGCCACGGCGTGCTGATGCGCGTACGGGAGCGGGACGCGCTCCTCGCGGGGCTCGCCAGGATGCTGGCGCCCGGCGGCCTGCTCTCGCTCCTGGTGCGCAACGGCGACGCGGCCGCCCTGCGGCCCGGGCAGGCGGGCGACTGGCGGGCCGCGCTCACCGCGTTCGACCAGCTCACCCGCACGGACGAGGAGGGCCTTGCCGTGCGGGCCGACCGGCTCGCCGACCTGACGCGGACGCTGGCGGGGATCGCCGCGCCACTGCACGCCTGGTACGGGGTGCGGGTCTTCACGGACGGCGCGCCCGACGACGCCCAGGCCCCGGCCGGCGCCGAGCTCGACCGGCTGCTCGCGGCCGAGGAGCGCGCGGGACGCACGGACCCCTACCGCTGCGTGGCCTCGCTGCTGCACCTGTGCGGGGTGCGCGGCTGAGACGGGTGAGCGAACGGCGGCCTCCGAGCGCGCCACCCTTTCGATAAATAGGTTAAAAGGGATACTCCGGGCATGGATCGATCCCTTCTCCGCGGCCGCTCGCGTCGGCCGCTGCTGACCCTGGCCGCCGGGCTCTGCGCGGCCGCCCTGGCCTCCGGCTGCTCGGCGGCCGAGGGAATGCCGGCCGGCCCCATCGCGCCGATCGCCGCGACCACGGCGACGGGGCGGGCGGAGGCGCCCACCCCCGCGGGGCAGGCCGCGGCGCCGAGCCGTGCGACGAGCGACCTGCAGACGGACTACGAGGGCACGATCAAGAACGTGCTGCCGTCCGTCGTCCAGATCGACGCGGGCAACGCGCTCGGCTCCGGCATCGTCTACGACACGCACGGCCACATCGTCACCAACGCCCACGTCGTCGGCTCCGGCAAGACGTTCAAGGTGACCGTCGCGACCCGGGAGCAGCCGCTCACCGCCCGCCTGGTGTCGAGCTTCCCGCAGCAGGACCTCGCGGTGATCAAGCTGGACGCCATCCCCAAGGGGCTGCGCCCCGCGCGCTTCGGCGACTCGTCCGAGGTCGCCGTCGGCCAGATCGTGCTGGCGATGGGGTCGCCGCTCGGCCTGTCGAGCAGCGTCACCCAGGGCATCGTCTCCGCCGTCGGGCGGACCGTCAGCGAGGGATCGGGCGAGTCCGGCGGCACCGGCGCCACCATCTCCGACATGGTGCAGACGTCGGCCGCGATCAACCCGGGCAACAGCGGCGGCGCGCTCGTCGACCTCAACAGCGAGGTCATCGGCATTCCGACGCTCGCGGCGACCGACCCGGGCATCGGCGGCAGCAGCGGCAGCGCGGCGCCCGGCATCGGCTTCGCGATCCCGGCCTCGACGGTGAAGACGGTCGCCGACCAGATCATCAAGAACGGCAAGGTCACGCACTCGGGGCGGGCGGCGCTCGGCATCACGGGCCGTACGGTGCTCGGCACCGACCTCCAGCCGACGGGCGTCGCGGTCGTCTCCACCACCAAGAACGGCGGCGCGCGGGCCGCCGGTCTCAAGGCCGGCGACATCATCGTCAGGCTCGGCAGCCGGCGGATCACGGACATCACGTCGCTGTCCCGTGCGCTCGCGGCGGACAAACCGGGCCAGCACGTCACCGTTGCGTACCTGCGGAACGGCGCATCCAAGACGGCGAAGGTGAAGCTGGGCGAGATGTAGGCGACCGGGTGCGGGCGGCCCTGTGTGGCCGACCGCAGACGTGTGGCGCCGTACGGACCCGGGTCCGTACGGCGCCACACCTGCGATGCCCGGCCTGGCGGCTACGCCTGTTCCGGCGGCGCGTCCGCGGGCCCCGCCGCCTGCTCGGCGTGCAGGCTCATCGGGCCGTAGACCTTCGTGCCGTCCTCGAACAACGTGACCTGGTCCGCGCCGCCCTCGAGGAGTTCCTTCCACTCCTCGCCGACCCACGACTCCGCGTCGCCCTGGGTGGAGAACTCCTCGGCCGCCACGGCGGGCGCGACCTCCGTCCCGTCGGCCTTCTCGAACCGCCACGTCCACGCCATGTCCGCCTCCAGGTGGAGCGGGCCGCCGCGCGCCCCGCCCGCTGTGGGATCACTGCTGCCTGATCACTCTTGCTGACCGCAGCGTAGCCGGACGCGCACCGCCGGCGGTGTCGCGGGAGGATCGTGCGTGTGGAACTGACACTGCTGGGCACCGGAGCCCCCGACGGGCTGCCCCGCCCCGAATGCCCGTGCGCCGTGTGCGCGGCGGCCCGCGGCCCGCACGCCAGGGCCGCGACCGCGCTGCTCGTCGACGGCGTCCTGCTGCTCGACCTGACACCGGGCGCCGCGCTCGCCGCCGCGCGTGCGGGCCAGACGCTCGGCGGTGTGCGGCAGGTGCTGCTGAGCCACCCGCACGACGGGCCGTCGGTCGAGCTGCCGCCTGGACTGCCGTCCGCGGGGCGCGCGGCGGACGGCCGGGTGCTGACGCTGCTGAGCGGTCACCGGGTGCGTGCCGTGCCGATGGACGCGCCGGGCACCGGGTACGAGGTGACCGCGCCGGACGGCGAGCGGCTGCTGTACCTGCCGCCCGGCGGCGCGCCCGCCGGGGTGGAGCCCGAGCGCGACCCTTCGCCCGCCTACGACGTCGTGGTGGCCGACGTGGTGGGGCGGCCCGACGCCGTCGCACGGCTGCGTGCGGTGGGCGCGGCCGGTCCCGCGACGGACGTCGTCGCGGCCCACCTCGGCCACGACGTGCCGCAGGGCCCCGAACTGGAGCGGCGGCTGGCCGCCGCCGGCGCCCGCGCGGTGCCGGACGGGACGACGTTCACCGCGGGCGCCTACCGCCCGGGCCCCGAGGTGCCGCGGCGCACGCTGGTGACGGGCGGGGCCCGCTCGGGCAAGTCGGTGGAGGCGGAGCGGCGGCTCGCGGCGTTCCCCGGCGTCGTGTACGTGGCGACCGGCGGCGGGCGCGACGGCGACGCCGAATGGGCCGAGCGGGTGCGCGCGCACCGCGACCGGCGCCCGGCGTCCTGGCGCACGCAGGAGACCTGCGACCTCGTGCCGCTGCTCGCGGGCGACGGGCCGCCGCTGCTGATCGACTGCCTGTCGCTGTGGCTGACCGACGCGATGGACCGCGTCGGCGCCTGGGACGACGCGGCGTGGGACGGCGGCGGCCGCAAGGCCCTGCACGAGCGCACGTCGGAGCTGATCGAGGCGGTGCGCGCCACCCGGCGGACCGTCGTCGCGGTGACCAACGAGGTGGGCTCGGGCGTCGTGCCCGCCACGGCGTCGGTGCGGCGCTACCGTGACGAACTGGGCCGCCTCAACGCGGCGTTCGCGGCGGAGTGCGAGCACCTGCTGCTCGTGGTGGCGGGGCAGGCGCTGCGGCTGCGCGGCTGAGCGCGCGGCGCGCCGGGCGGCCGGGCCGGCGGCGCAGCGGCCCACGGCCGCCAACGCCCGGGCGGACCACGGCACCTGGCAGGCGGCGGGCGGCGCCGGGACGGGTACTGTTCGACCACATGAGCGCCCTGAATCTCGACGACTTCTCCGATCTGATCGAGCGCCCCGACAGCGGTATGCGGCGGGACGCCGAGGAACGCAGGCAGCGGCAGACCGTCGCGCCCGGGGCGCTCGGGCGCCTGGACGAGCTGGGCGAGTGGCTGTCGGCCGCGCAGCGCCGCGTGCCGGTGAAGGCCGTGTCGCAGCCGCGCGTGGTGGTCTTCGCCGGGGACCACGGCGTGGCCGCGCTCTCCGTCTCGGGCCGCCCCGCCTCCACCGCGCACGCGCTGGTGCGTGCCGCGCTCGACGGCGAGAGCGCGGGGGCGGTGCTGGCGCGCCGCGCCGGCGTGGGGGTGCGCGTCGTGGACGCGGGCCTCGACTGCGACCCGTCGCTGCTGCCCGACGAGGTCGTGCGGCACCGGGTGCGGCGCGGCAGCGGCCGTATCGACGTCGAGGACGCGCTGACCCCGGAGGAGGCCGAGCAGGCCGTGCGGCTCGGGATGCGGATCGCCGACGAGGAGGCCGACTCGGGCACCGACCTCGCGGTGCTCGGCGACCTGAGCGTCGGCGGCACCACGGCGGCGGCGACCCTGATCGCCGCGCTGTGCGGCACGGACGCGTCGGTGGTCACGGGCCGCGGCGGCGTGCGGATCGACGACCTGGCGTGGATGCGCAAGTGCGCGGCGATCCGGGACGCCCTGCGGCGGGCGCGGCCGGTCCTCGGCGACCAGTTGCAGCTGCTCGCGGCGGTGGGCGGCGCGGACCTGGCTGCCACCACCGGGTTCCTGCTGCAGAGCGCGGTGCGCAGGATGCCGGTGATCCTCGACGGCGTGGTCTCCGCGGCCTGCGCGCTGGTGGGCCAGCGGGCGGCGTTCCGCGCCCCGGACTGGTGGCTCGCGGGCCAGACGACGAACGAGCCCGGCCAGGCCAAGGCGCTCGACCGGATGGCGATGACGCCGCTGCTCGAACAGGGCGTCACGGTGGGCGGCGCGACGGGGGCGCTGCTGGCCCTCCCCCTCGTCCAGGCGGCGGCCGCGCTGGCGGCGGAGCTCCCCGAGGCTTCGCACGAGCAGGAGCCGGACGCAGCCGGAGGCCTCCTCGACGCGACGTGACCGACGCGACGTGACCGACGCGGCGTGACCGACGCGGCGGGCCACCAGCTGCCGGAAAGTTGCACCAGTCACCATGGGGACCCGGGCCCCGCGCCGTGGCGAGCGAGGAAGGCCCGGGTCCGCTCAGGCGTCGCCAGAATGCGCCACTGGCGGTCGGGATGGCCGAAGTTGTCGGTGAACTCGCCCGCTGCGCCCGGGTTCTGACTCATCGCCGCCAGGAGCCCGAGCAGGTGGTCGGGAGGCGGCTGGATCATGAGGTTGGTCCAGCGTGCGGCGCCCAGGACGACGTCGGCACGGCGTCGCGCGACCCGCCGGCAGAAGAGTTCGTCCAGGGCGAGATCCTCGCAGATCTCCTCGCCGGTGACCCAGGCGGAGTGGGACGCCGAGTTGGCGCCCTGCCCCGTGATCGGGTCGACCACGGTGTGGGCGTCCCCGATGGCGAGGGCATAACGGCCGTTCGGCAGGCGGGCGTGGTCCGTCCGCACCGTGGGTACGATCCCGCCCTGGAGGAGATCCAGGGGACCGGTGAGGCCGAATCGGCCGGGGTCGACCCGCTGGAAGACGTCCGGGTGGTGCGCGGCGAGCCTGCCGAGCACGGTCCGGGTGAAGAGCGCGGGGTCCTCGTCGTAGGAGATGTCGCCGAGGACGTCCTGTTCGCCACCGGGGATGCTCTCGAAGAGCAGGGCGGTGACATGGCCGTCGCGGGAGAACAGGGGTATTTCGACGAGTTCGCCGTTGCCTGGGGAGATGCTGAGGGTCACACCCTTGGGCTCCGCCGGGTGGACGCCGTGGTAGAGGCCGGCGCAGAGCCTTCGCTGGGGTGCGCGAAACGGACTGTGCGCGTCACGGCGGGGGAAGAGCTCGGTGAAGGCGGAGCGGCCGGCCGCCACGACCACCAGGTCGTGCCGATCCGCGAGGGCGGCGAGGTCTCTCGCTTCGAGGTGGCCCACTCGCAGTTCTCCGCCGTTGTTCTCGTAGGCCTCGGCGAGAGCGGGCAGGTACAGGCGATCGTCGATGGCCGAGGACGGTGCGGTGAAGTCGCCACGGAAGCGCAGCGGCCTGTCCCCTCCCACGTAGTGATGGTGGCAGGTGTAGCCGTACTCCTCGACCGGCCAGAAGTGCACTCCGAGGTCCCTCTCACGACGCAGGGTCGGCGCGTGGTGGGCGACGGTGGCCAGAAGCCTGCTCGACGCGAGGTCCCGGGGGCTGCGGGCGGAGTAGAGGGTGACGGGTATGTCCTGACGACGGAGCAGCAGGCCCAGGTGCAGACCGGCTGTGCCGGCTCCGATGATGCCGATGTGGGGCATGGCGTCCTGTCCTCCCTGTCGCGGGGTACCGCCGACGTGCACGCTCCGAACTGACCGGCCACATGGACGAATTCCGGAGCCGGGTGGGGCACCGGGTCCATCGGGAGGGCGGGACGCCGGCCCGGCCCGGCCGGCGCGTCCACCGGTCGCGGGAGAAGGCCGTCGACCGTTTCGCAGCGGACCTACCCAGTCGACGGCCGGCGCATGTGTGCGCCGCCCACGAATGCCCCGGTCCTGGGAGGCCGACCCTCCGTCACCGCCACAGCCTGCGAGAGCCAAGAGTCGGAGCGGCGGCCGGCACCTGGCGTGCGGGTCACCGCGGAGCGCGACGGAGAACAGGAAGCGCCGCGCGAGCGTCAGCGCGGCGGAACCGCGCCGGGGGGCGATGGGTCCGGGGCGCCGCCGAGCCAGTTCTGGAACGTCCGCCTCGGGCCCGCCCAGCGTGCGTCGTGGTGGTACGCGCGCAGCGTCGCGCGCGCCCGGGCCCTGGGGCGTGCGCGGTAGAAGCGTTTGGCCCAGGGCGAGCCCGGCCGCCCCAGCCTGACGGCGCCGATCAGCGCGACGAGCGGGACCAGCACGCCGATCAGGCCCATCCGCGGCTTCCCCTTGAGGAAGGTGACGATGGCGAACAGGCAGTTGACGACGATCGTCACGATGGCCGTCACGCGGTCCTGCCGCTGCTCCACACTCAGCGAGTCGACACCGAGCGGCGCGAAACCCCCGAGCGCGAGGCCCGCGAGGGCCGCCGCCAGCACGACCACCTCGACGCTCTGCCGGCCCTGTTCCGTCCAGTACACGTCGTCCAGGTGCAGGATCAGCGCGAACTCGTCGAGCACGAGGCCCGCGCCGACGCCGAAGACCACGGCGAACACCGCGGGCGTCGGGCCGCGCGTGCCCGTGCTCACGGCGCCGAAGCCGCCGATCACCGTGAGGATCACGCCGGGCACCACATGGTGGATGTGCATGCCGCCGGGCGTCACGTTGCGGAACGGGCCCCTGCCCGCCCTGATGAGGCGGGTGATCGTGCGGGTCAGCAGGAAGCACACGACGAAGGAGAAGAGCGCGAGCAGCATCGGCAGCTTGCCCGGCTCCACCACATTCTGATGGAACCAGTGACCCATGCCACCCCGCCTCCGGCGACCGATACGAACTGTATGCGTAATTTATCCCGCCTTGCCCTCGCGCGCCCGCGGTTAGGGTGCGGCGGTGGCCGACTCCTCCGCTCCCCCACCGCCCCCGGGCAGTTCGCTCGGCGACGGCGCACGGTTCGCCCTCGGCACCCTGACCGTGCTGCCCGTGCGCGTGACGCGCTGGGACCGCTCGGCCGCGCGCCTCGGCATGCTCACCGCACCGCTCGCGGGGATCGTCGTCGGCGTGGTCGCCGCGGCGGTGGCCACCGCGCTGTGGCTGTGCGGCACGGGCGCGCTGCTCGCGGCCGTCGCAGCGGTCGCCGTGCCCGCCGCCCTCACCCGCGGCCTCCACCTCGACGGGCTCGCCGACACCGCGGACGGGCTCGGCAGCGGCAAGCCGGCCGCGGACGCCCTGCGCGTGATGAAGCAGTCCGACATCGGCCCGTTCGGCGTGATCACGCTGCTGCTCGCGCTGCTCGCCCAGGTCGCCGCCGTGGACAGGCTCTACGAGCACGGCGCGGCACGCGCGGCCGCCGGGATCGCGGTCGCGGCCGTCGCCGCCCGCGTGGTCTTCGTGCTCGGCTGCCGTACCGGCGTGCCCTCCGCGCGGCCCGGCGGCCTCGGCGCGGCCGTCGCGGGGACGGTGTCCACGCGGGCGGCGGCAGCGGCCGTGGCCGTGGTGGCGCTCACCGCGGCCGCGCTCGGGCTCGCCTTCTCCGCCGCCGACGCCGTACGGGACGGCGCGGCGGTCCTGCTGGCCTGCGCCGCCGCGCAGTTGCTCCTTCGCCACTGTGTACGCCGGTTCGGCGGTATCACGGGCGACGTGCTCGGCGCGCTGTGCGAGAGCGCGGCCACGCTGGCCCTCGTCGTACTCGCGATCTCGCCCCGCTGACGAGGGGCCCCGGGTGTCCAGGGGACGAGATTGCTGACGTCAGCGGCGCGCGTAGGCTCAGCCACGGCGTTGTCAGGGCCGGTTCCGCGACGCGCCGGGCAGGTCGGCCCACCACTCGACCGCCAAGGAACTCAACGGAAGCGAGAATTCACCACCGTGACTGCTCTCACTCTCACCACGTCGGGCGCCGCCACACTGCGCGCCGACGTCATCGTCGTGGGCGTCGCCAAGGGCGCCGCAGGACCGGTCGTCGCCACAGGCGCCGAGGCCGTGGACAAGGGGTTCGACGGCAGGCTCGCCGGCGTGCTCGAGACCCTCGGGGCCACCGGCGCCGAGGGTGAGGTGACCAAGCTGCCCGCGCCGTCGGGTTTCAAGTCCCCCGTCGTGCTCGCCGTGGGCCTCGGCCCGGTGCCCGAGAAGGACGAGGCGTACGGCACCGAGTCGCTGCGCCGCGCCGCCGGTGTCGCCGCGCGCGCCCTCACCGGCACCAAGAAGGCCGGCATCGCGCTGCCCGTGGAGGCCGCCGAGGACGTCGCCGCGATCGGCGAGGGGATCCTGCTCGGCTCGTACGCCTTCACCACGTACCGCGACGGTGAGCGCAAGAAGGCGAACGGCGCGAAGGCCGCCACCAAGGACGACGCGGGCAAGCAGCCGCTCGGCGAGGCCGCGCTGCTCGGCGCGAAGCCGCGCGACAAGGCCCACAAGGCCGCCGCGGACCGGGCGATCGCGCTGACGGAGGAGATCAACCGCGCCCGCGACCTGATCAACATCCCCTCCAACGACCTCACCCCCGCCGACTTCGCCGCCATCGCCACCGCCGCGGGCAAGGAGCACGGCATCAAGGTGGAGGTGCTCGACGAGAAGGCGCTCGCCAAGGGCGGCTACGGCGGCCTGATCGGCGTCGGGCAGGGTTCCGTCAACCCGCCCAGGCTGGTGCGCCTCTCCTACACCCCGCGCGGCGCGAAGCAGAACCTCGCGTTCGTCGGCAAGGGCATCACGTACGACTCGGGCGGCATCTCGCTCAAGCCTGCCGGCCACAACGAGACCATGAAGTGCGACATGAGCGGCGCCGCCGCCGTCTTCGCCGCGGTGGTCACGGCCGCCAGGCTCGGCCTGAAGGTCGGCGTGACGGGCTGGCTCGCGCTCGCCGAGAACATGCCGTCGGGGTCG
This sequence comes from Streptomyces sp. NRRL F-5126, assembly GCF_000721265.1. Taxonomy (GTDB): domain Bacteria; phylum Actinomycetota; class Actinomycetes; order Streptomycetales; family Streptomycetaceae; genus Streptomyces. The sequence continues at coordinate 328,221 of NZ_JOFZ01000012.1, forward strand.
GCCACCCGCCCCGGCGACGTGCTGCGGATGTACAGCGGCAAGACCGTCGAGGTGCTGAACACGGACGCCGAGGGCCGCCTGGTGCTGGCCGACGCCATCACGCGCGCCGCCGAGGAGAAGCCGGACGCGATCGTCGATGTGGCGACGCTGACCGGCGCGATGGTGCTCGCGCTCGGCAACCGCACGTTCGGCGTCATGGCCAACGACGACGCGTTCCGCACGGCGGTGTACGAGATCGCCGGCGAGACCGGCGAGGCCGCCTGGCCGATGCCGCTCCCCGTGGACCTGCGCAAGGGCCTCGACTCGCCGATCGCCGACCTCGCCAACATGGGCGAGCGCATGGGCGGCGGCCTCGTCGCCGGCATCTTCCTGCGCGAGTTCGTGCCGGAGGGCACCACCTGGGCGCACCTGGACATCGCGGGCCCCGCGTTCAACGAGGGCGCGCCGTTCGGCTACACGCCGAAGGGCGGCACCGGCTCCGCCGTGCGCACGCTCGTCTCGCTGGCCGAGCACGCGGCGGCCGGCGACCTCGGCTGACCCGCCGGGCGGCCCGAGCCGCACACGCGGTTCGGGCCGCCCGGCCCTCAGACCCCCCCGCGCCGCCGCGGCGGCCCCGGCCTCGGCACCGCCCGAGCCATCGGGACGGCTTGGCCACCGGCGCGGCCGAGGTCGCCCGAACCGCGCAGGACCGGGCCGAGCCTGCGGAGACCTGATCCGCCGGGCCGCAGCGGACGCCGGAACCGCCGTCGCTACCCGAACGACTGGGACCGCGCGGGTGCCCGGGCCACCAGGGCCGACCGGACAACGGGGCGCCCCGGCCACCCGGCATCGCCGGGGCGCCCACTCCCCCGGACCGCCCGTGCCGCCGAAACGGCTGGACCGCCGGGAGGGCCGGGCCACGGGGACGACCGGGGCAGCCGGGACGCCCCGGGGCGCCGGGACGCCCGGACCTGCCGGCTCGCTTGCGCGTCGCCGGCGCGCCGCCCGTCACCGGGCGGCGCGGCGGCGACGTGACTCCGCTCACCCGCCGCTCCGCAGCGCCGCCCCGCGTCCCGCCGACCGCCGACAAGTGCAAAGATGGGTTCTCGGCAGGACAGGGCCCCCACCACAGGGCCGAAGAGAAGCGGCCGAACACCAGCCGTCCGGACGTGTTACCCGCCCGGCGTACGGCGCACATGCATGGAGGAACGTGACGTGGCGAACGACGCCAGCACCGTTTTCGACCTAGTGATCCTCGGCGGTGGTAGCGGTGGTTACGCCGCGGCCCTGCGCGGGGCGCAGCTGGGCCTGGACGTCGCCCTGATCGAGAAGGGCAAGGTCGGCGGCACCTGCCTGCACAACGGCTGCATCCCCACGAAGGCCCTGCTGCACGCGGGCGAGATCGCCGACCAGGCGCGCGAGTCCGAGCAGTTCGGTGTCAAGGCCACCTTCGAGGGCATCGACATGGCGGCCGTGCACAAGTACAAGGACGACGTGATCGCCGGCCTGCACAAGGGCCTCCAGGGGCTCATCGCGTCCCGCAAGGTGACCTACATCGAGGGTGAGGGGCGCCTGTCCTCCCGCACCTCCGTCGATGTGGACGGCCGCCGCGTCGAGGGCCGCCACATCCTCCTGGCGACCGGGTCCGTGCCGAAGTCGCTGCCCGGCCTGGAGATCGACGGCGACCGCGTCATCTCCTCGGACCACGCGCTGTCGCTCGACCGCGTGCCGAAGTCCGCGATCATCCTCGGCGGCGGCGTCATCGGCGTCGAGTTCGCGTCCGCGTGGAAGTCGTTCGGCACCGACGTGACGATCGTCGAGGGCCTCAAGCACCTCGTGCCCGTCGAGGACGAGAACAGCTCGAAGCTGCTGGAGCGCGCCTTCCGCAAGCGCGGCATCAAGTTCAACCTCGGCACGTTCTTCGAGAAGGCCGAGTACACGCAGGACGGCGTGCGCGTGACGCTGGCCGACGGCAAGACCTTCGAGGGCGAGGTGCTGCTGGTCGCGATCGGCCGCGGCCCGGTCTCGCAGGGCCTCGGCTACGAGGAGCAGGGCGTCGCCATGGACCGCGGCTACATCCTGGTCGACGAGTACATGCGCACGAACATCGAAACGATCTCCGCCGTCGGGGACCTCGTGCCCACCCTCCAGCTCGCCCACGTCGGCTTCGCCGAGGGCATCCTGGTGGCGGAGCGCCTGGCCGGCGTCAAGACCGTGCCGATCGACTACGACGGCGTGCCGCGGGTGACGTACTGCCACCCCGAGGTCGCCTCCGTCGGCATCACCGAGGCCAAGGCCAAGGAGATCTACGGTGCGGACAAGGTCGTCGCCCTCAAGTACAACCTGGCGGGCAACGGCCGGAGCAAGATCCTCAAGACCGCGGGCGAGGTCAAGCTCGTCCAGGTCAAGGACGGTGCGGTGGTCGGCGTCCACATGGTCGGTGACCGTATGGGCGAGCAGGTCGGCGAAGCACAGCTGATCTACAACTGGGAGGCGCTGCCGGCCGAGGTCGCGCAGCTCATCCACGCCCACCCGACCCAGAGCGAAGCGCTCGGCGAGGCCCACCTCGCGCTGGCGGGCAAGCCCCTGCACGCCCACGACTGACTCGTCAGTCCGCGAGACGAGACCACTACCGCACTTCCCGATAGGAGCAAGAGAAACCATGGCGGTTTCCGTAACCCTGCCGGCGCTCGGCGAGAGCGTCACCGAGGGCACAGTCACCCGCTGGCTCAAGGCCGAGGGTGAGCGGGTGGAGGCCGACGAGCCCCTGCTCGAAGTCTCCACCGACAAGGTCGACACCGAGATCCCCGCCCCCGCGTCGGGCGTCCTCTCGTCGATCAGGGTCGCCGAGGACGAGACCGTCGAGGTGGGCGCCGAGCTGGCCCTCATCGACGACGGCTCGGGCGCGCCGGCCGCGCAGGAGGCCCCGGCGGCCGAGCCGGCGCAGGCTCCGCAGCCGGCTGCGGAGGCTCAGGCGCCGGAGGCGCCGAGCGCGCCGAGCGCTCCGACGGCGCAGGCCGCCTCCGGCGCGAGCGGCGCCGAGGGCACCGACGTCGTCCTGCCGGCGCTCGGCGAGAGCGTCACCGAGGGCACCGTCACCCGCTGGCTCAAGGAGGTCGGCGAGTCCGTCGAGGAGGACGAGCCGCTGCTCGAGGTCTCCACCGACAAGGTCGACACCGAGATCCCCGCGCCCACCGCGGGCGTCCTGCTGGAGATCGTGGTCGGCGAGGACGAGACGGCCGAGGTCGGCGCGAAGCTCGCCGTCATCGGCGCTCCCGGTGCCGCGCCCCAGCAGCAGGCGGCCCCGGCCGCCGCCCCGGCGCAGCCCGCCCAGCAGGAGGCCCCGGCGCCGGCTCCTGCCCCCGCCCCTCAGCAGGCCCCGGCCCCTGCCCCTGCCCCTGTGGCACAGGCCCCGGCCGCGCCCGCCCCGGCGCCGTCGGCGCCCGCCCCGACCCCGGCCCCGGCCGCCACCCCGGCGAACGGCGCCACGGACGACGGCGCGTACGTCACGCCGCTGGTCCGCAAGCTCGCCGCCGAGAACGGCGTGGACCTCTCCTCGGTGAAGGGCTCCGGCGTCGGCGGCCGGATCCGCAAGCAGGACGTCGTCGCCGCCGCGGAGGCCGCCAAGGCCGCCGCGACCCCGGCGCCGGCGGCCGCCCCCGCCGCTCCGGCCGCCGGAAGGGCGCCGAGGCTCGAGGCGTCCCCGCTGCGCGGCCAGACGGTGAAGATGACCCGCATGCGCAAGGTCATCGGCGACAACATGATGAAGGCGCTGCACGGCCAGGCCCAGCTGACCACCGTGGTCGAGGTGGACGTCACCAGGCTGATGCGCCTGCGCGCGCAGGCGAAGGACGCCTTCGGCGCCCGCGAGGGCGTGAAGCTGTCCCCGATGCCCTTCTTCGTGAAGGCCGCCGCCCAGGCGCTGAAGGCCCACCCGGTCGTCAACGCGCGCATCAACGAGGACGAGGGCACGGTCACCTACTTCGACACCGAGAACATCGGTATCGCGGTGGACTCCGAGAAGGGCCTGATGACCCCGGTCATCAAGGGTGCGGGCGACCTCAACCTCGCCGGCATCGCCAAGAAGACGGCGGAGCTCGCCGGCGCCGTGCGCGCCTCGAAGATCACGCCCGACGACCTGGCGGGCGCGACGTTCACGATCTCCAACACCGGTTCGCGCGGTGCGCTGTTCGACACGATCATCGTGCCGCCGAACCAGGTCGGTATTCTCGGCATCGGTGCGACCGTCAAGCGCCCCGTGGTGATCAACCACCCGGAGCTCGGCGAGACCATCGCGATCCGCGACATGACGTACGTGGCGCTCTCCTACGACCACCGTCTGGTGGACGGCGCCGACGCGGCACGCTACCTGGGGGCCGTCAAGGCGTTCCTGGAGGCCGGCGAGTTCGAGGTCGACCTGGGTCTGTGAGGCCTTCCCTCGCAACCCGCGCAGTAACGGCCGTGCGGTAACGGCCGGATCCGGTACGGCAACGACGCCCCTGTCGGGATACTTCGTCCCGGCGGGGGCGTCGCCGTACCGCCGTCGCCTATCGTCAACAGCGCCGGTACCGCCCGGGCGGTACCGGCGGCCGGTCCGCCAGGAGGAGCTTTCCATGACCCCGCCCGTCGTCCACTCGCTGCGCGAGCAGATCCGCGAGCACATCGTGGAGGGGATAGTCAGTGGGCGCTGGCAGCCGGGCGAGCGGATCGTCGAGCGGCGGATCGCGACCGAGCTACAGGTCAGCCAGACGCCGGTGCGTGAAGCGCTGCGCGAGCTCGAGAGCCTGCGGCTGATCGAGTCGGCCCCCAACAAGGGCGTGCGCGTGCGCAACCTGTCGGCTGCCGACCTGGAGGAGAGCTACCCGGTCAGGGCGGGCCTTGAGCAGATCGCGGCCGAGCTGGCGGCCGAGCGGCTCGCGGAGGACTGCTCGGCGCTGGAACCGCACGTCGCGGCGTTGTACGAGGCGGACACGGCGAACGACGGCACGGGGCAGGTGCTGCACACGGTGGGGTTCCACCGGGAGCTGGTGCGCGCGGCGGGCAACAGCGTGCTGCTGCACACCTGGGAGGGGCTCGGGATCGAGGTGTTCACCGCGCTCTCGATCCGCTGGCTCGGCACCGTCCAGCAGTCGTACGCGGAGGAGCACCAGGAGCTGGTGGAGGCATTCAGGCGCCGCGACCCGAACATCGGGCCGATGGTGAAGGTGCACGTGCTGGGTTGCGCGCCGCGCCCCGGCAGCGGTCCGCGACGCGCGTGATGCCACTGCCCGGAATGCGGCTTTGATCAGGGAAAACGGCTTATCGGTGCCGTCACTGCGTGCCGTTTCCGCTGGCACCGAATGCCAATTTCTTCGGATCGTCCAACTTTCTCCCATCACCCCTTTGATCGATCATCGATCAGCGATTTACAGTGGAAGGTGGCTGAACCACAGCCCACCGCCCTGTCCTGCCAGACAAGGCCCCTATCTCCACCCCCTCCTGTGTTTGGAAGGCGGCGACCATGCCCGACCCCGTAGGCAAGCTTCCGAGCGAGCTCGACCAGCTCCCGGACCGTGACGCCGAGGAGACCGCAGAATGGGCGGCCTCCATCGACGCCGTCACCGAGCATGCGGGCCCCCACCGTGCGGCCTACCTGCTGCGCAGGACACTCGAGCACGCCGGTGCCTCCGGGGTGTCGCTGCCCGGGCTCCTGGAGAGCGACTACGTCAACACCATCCCCACCGCCGCCGAGCCGGAGTTCCCCGGTGACGAGGCGATGGAGTCCCGTATCACCGCCTGGAACCGCTGGAACGCGGCTGCCATGGTCACCCGCGGCTCCAAGCTGGGCCTCGGCGGCCACATCGCCACGTACGCCTCGGTGGCGTGGCTGTACGAGACCGGCTTCGAGCACTTCTTCCGCGGCAAGGACGGCGACGGCAGCGGCGACCAGCTCTACCTTCAGGGCCACGCCTCCCCCGGCATCTACGCCCGTGCCTTCCTCGACGGCCGCCTGAGCGCCGAGCAGCTCGACCGCTTCCGCCAGGAGGCGGGCGGCGACGGCCTCCCCTCCTACCCGCACCCGCGCCGGCTGCCCTGGCTGTGGGAGTTCCCGACCGTCTCCATGGGCATCGGCCCGATCTCCGCGATCTACCAGGCGCGGTTCAACCGCTACCTGAACGACCGCGGCATCAAGGACACCTCGAACTCGCACGTCTGGGCGTTCCTCGGCGACGGCGAGATGGACGAGCCCGAGTCGACGGCGTCCCTCGCGCTCGCCTCCCGCGAGGGCCTGGACAACCTGACGTTCGTCATCAACTGCAACCTGCAGCGCCTCGACGGCCCGGTCCGCCCGAACTTCAAGATCGTGAGCGAGCTTGAGGCCCAGTTCCGCGGCGCCGGCTGGAACGTCATCAAGACCCTCTGGGGCCAGGCGTGGGACTCCGTGCTCGCACAGGACGCCGACGGCTCGCTCGTGCGCCGCCTCGGCGAGACCCCGGACGCCCAGTTCCAGACGTACGCGACGCGCGACGCCGCCTACATCCGCGAGCACTTCTTCGCCGACGAGTCGCTGCGCCGCATCGCGCAGGGCCTGAGCGACGCCAAGCTGCTGGAACTGTTCCAGAACTCGCGCGGCGGCCACGAGCCCCGCAAGGTGTACGCGGCGTACAAGGCGGCGATCGAGCACAAGGGCGCGCCGACGGTCATCCTGGCCCAGACGATCAAGGGCCACACGCTCGGCTCCGGCTTCGAGTCGCGCAACGCGAACCACCAGATGAAGAAGCTCTCGGGCGCCGAGTTCCGCACCATGCGCGACCTGCTCGAACTGCCGATCCCCGACTCCGCCCTGACCGGCGACCTCGTGCCGTACTGGCACCCCGGCGAGGACTCGCCCGAGGTCCAGTACCTGCGCGAGCGGCGCGCCGCGCTCGGCGGCCTCGCCCCGGCACGCAAGGTCGCGGCCAAACCGCTGCCCGCGCCGGCCGAGAAGCCGTTCGACTCGCTGAAGAAGGGCTCCGGCACGCAGGAGATCGCCACCACCATGGCGTTCGTCCGCCTGGTCAAGGACCTCATGCGGGACAAGGAGACCGGCAAGCGCTGGGTCCCCGTCGTCCCCGACGAGGCCCGCACGTTCGGTATGGAGTCGCTGTTCCCCTCGGCGGGCCTGTACTCGCCGAAGGGCCAGACGTACGACCCGGTCGACCGCGACCAGCTCCTGTACTACAGGGAGGCGAAGAACGGCCAGATCCTCAACGAGGGCATCACCGAGGCCGGGTCGCTCGCGGACTTCACCGCCGCCGCCACGTCGTACGCGACGCACGGCGAGCCGATGATCCCGTTCTACATCTTCTACTCGATGTTCGGCTTCCAGCGCACGGGCGACCAGTTCTGGGCGCTCGCCGACCAGCTGGGCCGCGGCTTCGTCGTCGGCGCGACGGCGGGCAAGACGACGATGACGGGCGAGGGCCTGCAGCACGCGGACGGCCACTCGCACCTGATCGCCTCCACCAACCCGGCGGTGGTCGCTTACGACCCGGCGTTCGCCTTCGAGGTCGCGGTCATCGTCAAGGAGGGCCTGCGGCGGATGTACGGCCCCGAGGCCGAGAACGTCTTCTACTACCTGACGGTCTACAACGAGCCGAAGGTGCAGCCGGCGATGCCCGAGGGCGTCGACGAGGAGTCCGTGCTCAAGGGCCTGTACCGCTACCGTGCGGCCGACCTGACGGCCGCCGAGGCGCCGAAGATCCAGCTGATGGCCTCCGGCACGGCGATCCACTGGGTGCTCGACGCGCAGAAGATCCTCGCCGACGAGTGGGGCGTATCGGCCGACGTGTGGTCGGCGCCGTCCTGGACGGAGCTGCGGCGCGACGCGCTGGAGGCCGACGAGGCGCTGCTGCGCGGCGAGGAGCGCGTGCCGTACGTCACGCGCGCCCTGTCGGGTGCGCAGGGCCCGGTGCTCGCGGTCAGCGACTGGATGCGGCAGGTGCCGGACCAGATCAGCCAGTGGGTCGAGCAGGACTGGTCGTCGCTCGGCACGGACGGCTTCGGCCTCTCCGACACGCGTGACGCGGCCCGCAGGCACTTCGGCGTCGACCCGCAGTCGGTCGTCGTGGCGGCGCTCGCGCAGCTCGCGCGGCGCGGCGAGGTGAAGCCGCAGCGCGTGGCGGAGGCCCGCGAGCGCTACGGTCTCTGACCCGGCTGATCGGAATCCCTGCCGGGGAACTGCGCACGGAGTGTGCACAGTTCCTCGACAGGGATTCCTGTACGTGAGGGTACGTGTGCACTGCATGATGGGTTCATGCGCGCTGCCCGCCTGATCAAGATGGTGCTCCTGCTCCAGTCCAGACCCTTGATGACCGCCGCCCAGCTGGCCGGGGAGCTCGACGTCTCCGAGCGGACGATCACGCGCGACGCGCAGGCGCTGTCGGAGGCGGGTGTCCCGGTCTACGCGGACAGGGGCAGGAGCGGCGGGTACCGGCTGGTCGGCGGCTACCGCACGGGCCTGACGGGCCTCGCGCGCGGCGAGGCGGAGGCGCTGTTCCTCTCGGGCGTGCCGGGCGCGCTGCGCGAGCTGGGCCTCGCGGACGCGGCGTCGGCGGCGCGGCTCAAGGTCGCGGCGGCGCTGATGCCGTCGCTGCGCGACACCCCGGAGGCGGTCGCACGCCGGTTCCACCTGGACGCGCCCGGCTGGTACCGGGAGCCGCAGACGCCGGAGCTGCTGCCGGTACTGGCGGAGGCGGTGTGGGCCGACCGGCTGATCTCGGCGGTGTACGCCCGCCCGGGCGGCGGCGACACCCCGGCGGCGGAGCGGGAGCTCGCACCGTACGGCCTGGTCCTGAAGGCAGGGGTCTGGTACGCGTGCGCGGCGGCGACGGGCAGCGGCGGCGACGCGAAGTTCCGCGTCTACAGGATCGACCGCTTCGTCTCGGCCGCCCTCCTGGAGGAACGTTTCCGCAGAGACCCGGATTTCGAGCTGGCGCCGTTCTGGCAGGAGCGGTCGGCGGAGTTCGCGCGCTCGCTGCTGCGCTACGAGGTGACGCTGCGCCTGACGAAGGCGGGGGCGGCCCGCCTTCCGCACGTGACGGACAGGGCGTCGGCCGAGGAGTCGCTCGCGGCGACCCCGGCGCAGGACGCGGAGGGCAGGCTCACGGTCACGCTGGCGATGGAGTCGGAGGACGTCGCGTTCGGCCAGCTACTGGGCCTCGCGGCGGAGGCGGAGGTCCTGGCACCGGATGCCCTGCGGGCGCGCTTCGCGGAGGCGGCGCGCGCCCTGACGGGGCTGTACGGCTAGAGCCGGCGCGGGTCTGCCGGGTCAGACGCAGTCGCTGCCCGGCGCAGGGTCACCGAGCCATCGGCCGAACCACGCGCGGGTGCGCCGGAGGACGTCGATCCGGTGGTTGCGCTCCATGATCAGGTGCCCCTCGCGGGGGTAGACGACGAACTCGTGCTCGACGCCGAATCGGCACAGCGCACGGTGGAAGAACGTTGCCTGGCCGAGTGGCACGTTCGTGTCCTCCTCGCCGTGCAGGATCAGCACCGGAGTGGAGACCTTCGACGCGAACGACACCGGGCTGAGCCGGTCGTGGACGTGCGGGCCCGGGCCCTCCCAGCCGATACTGCCGCCGAGTCCGGATTCCAGGACCCCCTCCTCGCCGGTGGCCGCTTGCATGCCCCAGTCGCTGATCCCGGCGCCCATCAGCGCGGCCTTGAAGCGGTCGGTCTGCCCCACCGCCCACGCGGCCATGAACCCGCCATGGCTCCAGCCGTCGATCCCGAGCCGGTCCGGGTCGGCGACCCCGTCGGCGATCAGCAGGTCGATCCCGGTGAGGATGTCGGTCCATTCCTCAAGGCCGACCCTGCCCGCGACCGCCGCCGCGAACGCGTGGCCGTGTCCCTGACCGCCCCGCGGATTGGGCAGGAAGACCGCGTATCCCGCGGTCGCAAGCCACTGCGGGGCGAACCAGGTGGTGTTCAGGTCGTCGCAGTACCGGTCGTAGGGGCCGCCGTGCACCAGGGTGATGAGCGGGAACGGGCCGTCCTGCCGGCGCGTGCCGGGCGGCAGGATCAGCAGCCCGTCCAGGTCCAGGCCGTCGCCGGCCTTGTAGGCGAGGCGCTCCTGGCTGCCCCACCTGATCCGGCGCAGATCCGGCCTGGTGTCGCTGAGCCGGACCAGCCGGCCGCCGGGAGGCCCGCAGTGCACTTCTCCCGGCTCGTAGGCCGTGCTCGCCAGCGCGGCGACCGCCTCACCCGAGCCGTCGGCTGTGAGTGAGTCGACGCGGCCGTCCCGCGTGGACACACGCCGGAAGCACGGCACCTCGGGGTCGAGCCGGTAGATGGCGGTGTCGAGTCCGTCGGCGAACAGCGCCAACGGCATCCCGTTCCCGACCTGCACCAGCTCGGCCGGGCAGACGTCCATGCCCGCGGTCAGGTTGCGGTGCTCCCGCTTCCCCGCAGCGGCGCCCGGCTCGGGCACGGCGACGTCGAAAACGGCGAGCCCGCCGACCAGGCCAGGCGGGGTCATCGCCAGGTAAGCCACCCGCCAGGCATCGCGGGCCCTCCACCAGATCGGCGAGCAGGCCCCGAGCTCCACCTGCCCCAGATCGAGAAACGCTCCCGTGGCGGGGTCGACCACGTGCAACTCGGCGGTGAACGTGCCGGGATCGAACTCCGGGCAGGACCAGCTGATGACCGCCAGGCTGCCACCGTCCGGTCGCTGGACCACGTCAATGATGTGCCTGTCGCCGAGCGCCGCGATCACACACAGCTCACGCGTGCCCAGGTGCAGGAGGCGCAACCGGACAGGGACAGCCCCTGCTCCCCATACGATCGCGTCGTCGCCCTCGGCCTCCCGGCGCTCGTCCCGCTCGCTCGGCTCGTCGGCGGCGATCACGGCGACCGTCCCGCCGTCGGCGAGCGGCCAGTGGTCCACGATCCCGCCCCGCCAGGCGGTCAGGGTCTCGCACTGGCTACCGTCGAGCCCGACGCGGTGCAGCTGCCCCTCCGACCGGAAGAAGAGCGACGCCGAGTCCGGCGCCCACCTGGGCACGCCCTCGCACGCGGTAATCCCGGCCAGTTCCCGGGGAGACGAGGCGCCATCAGCGGCGGCGACCCACAGTGAACGTGCCGGGTGCGGACCCCGACCGGGTAAGGCCACCACGTAGGCGACCCAGACGCCGTCCGGGGAGATCACCGGGGATCGCGGCTTCGCGCTGTCCACGAGGAGCTCGGCAGTCAACTCCGGTACGTCTTCACTCATCCGCAACGCCCACCCATTCCGTGACCAGGGATACCCGCGCATCCTGTGCCTTCGGCGTGCCGCCTGTCCGGTGAATACCGGATCTCCGTCGGCCGAGACCCGGGCCCGCCCCGCCTGGCGGGTCCGCACTCGACCTGGCCCGCTGTGCGAGGAGCAGTCGAGAACCGCCGTGCCGGGGCTCGATGGGGCCCCGGCACGACGGGCCTTGACTAGATGCCGAACGGTGCGGCGTAGTGAACCGTGCCGCTTGGCAGCGGGTGGCCCGCGTCGAGGGTGAGGGCCATCATGGCCTCGTCCGGGACGTCGATGCTGAGCCCGATGCCGTGCTGGGAGGCGCGGGTGAAGCCGAACCGCGGGTAGTACGCCGGGTGTCCGAGGACGGTGACGAAGTGCTCGCCCAGCTCCTTGGCAGCCCGCAACGAGGCGCGGACAGCCGCGGATCCTGCGCCGGTCTTCTGGTACTCGGGCAGGACGGCGACGGGGCCCAGGCACAGGGCCGGCGTGTCGCCGATGTGGCAGCGGGTCAGCAGCGCGTGGCCGATGAGCCTGCCGTCGTGGTCGGTGGCGACGATGGACAGCCCGTTGACCCACGAGGGGTCGGCGCGCAGGGCGTCGATGAGGTCGGCCTCCAACGGAGTGTCGAACGCGGCGAGGGTGATGTCGCGGATGGTGGAGATGTCGGCGCTGGTCTCAGCGCGCGTGATCCAGTTGATGCTCACGATGGATGGTGATCCGTTCCATGGCTGGTTCGTGTCGATATTGCCTCGCGAGCTCACGCTCCCAGCGAGGCGGATCCGGATGAGGTCAGGCCGCGGCCCGGGACGTGAGGGTGGTCCGGGCGGAGCACATGGCAGTGGCCTTGAGCGCGGTCATCAACCTCACCTCCCGACTTTCTCGATCTGGATCGGACACGAACGCCGGACACCGTATCATCGCAATGATCCCGTCCGGGTCCCGAACCCGGCTCACCGCAGCGCGCTCCAGTACCGATCGGCCCGTGCCGAGCGGCTCACGAAAACACCGTCCTGTTGGAGGAGCGTTTCCGCAGGGACCCGGAGTTCGAACTCGAACCGTTCTGGCAGGAGCGATCGGCGGAGTTCGCGCGCTCGCTGCTGCGCTACGAGGTGACGCTGCGCCTGACGAAGGCGGGCGCGGCGCGCCTCCCGCACATGACGGACAGGGTGGCAGCCGAGGAGGCGCTCGCGGCGACCCCGGCGCAGGACGCGGAGGGCAGGCTCACGGTCACGCTGGCGATGCAGTCGGAGAACGTCGCGGTCGGCCAACTGCTGGGGCTTGCCGTGGAGGCGGAGGTCTTGGCACCCGGGTCCCCTGCGAGCGCGGTTCGCGGAGGCGGCGCCGACGCTGGCGGGACGGCCCGCGTGCCCCGTGCCGGGCCCACCTCGGGGCAGCAGCACGCACGCCGTACCCGTCCTGTCTCTGGGATCGGCCAGCAGGAGCAGGCACGGACAATCTCACCTGCGTGGCCAGGACCGGCGGACTACAGTGCCCCGGTGAACAGCCAGAATGATCAACTCTTGGCGGAAGGCCGCGGACCAGCCGCCGCAGCGCCTGTTTCGACCAACGTGGTCGGCCTGTGCGAGGTGTTCACCGATCCACTCTGGCGCATCTCCGTCCATCTCAGCCCGGTGGAAGTCGATCTGCTGCGCAGCGAGCCGCTGCGGCGCCTGCACTTCATAGCGCACGGTGGGGCCTCAACGATCACTACCCTGCAGTCGTATTCAAGGCTTGAGCACAGTCTGGGCGTTCTGTCCCTGGCCTCGCATTTCCGCCCCACCGACCAGGTGCTGCGTGTGGCCGCGCTGGTGCATGACATCGGCCATCTGCCACTCAGCCACACTTTCGAAGGCGTCGCCGACCTCGATCACCACTCCATCGGCACCGACCTCCTCCAGGCCGACCCGCTCCGCGCTGTACTCGCAAGCAACGGCATCAGCGCTGAGGCGGTCGTAGCCGCCATGGGTAATGGGTCTGCCTCCCCGTTGAGCAGCCACCCCGACCTGCTCAACCTCGACCACCTTGACTCCTACGTCCGCAGCGGGCGGGCTGCTGGTCGACTCGACGCCGATCCAGTCGCTCTGCTGGATCGGCTCGACCTCCAGGACGCAGTGCTCTCAACCGATCGCGAAACGGCCGGAACGCTTGTCGACCTCGTCTGCGCAGAGGCACGACTGCACACCTCCTGGGACAACGTAGGCCCAGTCTCCGTGGCGCGGCGCCTGGTCCGCCGACTGCTCGACAGCGGGGCAGCCGATCCATACCGGCTCGCACGGATGACTGATCCACAGCTGTGGTCCGCGTTCGACTCTCTCGAAGCCACACGTGCCGAGGGCACCATGCTGCGGTACGAACCGCATCGGCTGAGGGTCGTTTCCGGCGGGGCGCCCGATGACCCGTCATCCTGGGACTACGCGCTGCGCAAGATCTACAGCTCTGCTCCGCTGGTCGATGGCGACCGCATTGAGACCTCAGCCCCTGAACTCGCCGCCGCACTGGACCGCCTCAGACTGCTACCCACCAGATTTCGCGTCCGGTGGACCTGAACGCGGGGCTGTCCGATCCACGGCTGACCCAGTTCATTGATCGATCAGACCTGAACCGTGAACGTGACGCATGAAGTATTCCCGCTCATGGGCCGCAGCCGTTTCCGCCCTACGAGCTCACAGCTCGCCCGCGATCACACCCTCCTGGAACGCGGCCCACTCCGAAGCGGTGAACCGCAGCGGTTCCCGGTCCGTGTTCTTCGAGTCACGTACGGCCCGTGCGCCGTGCGGCAGTTCGGCGACCTCGACGCAGTCGTTCTCGGCTCCGCTGGCTGTCGCCTTGTGCCAGACGGCGCCACTGAGGTCGTGTTCGTACAGCTCAGTCCTGCGGTCGGTCACTTCCGGAAGCCTTCTTCCAGCTCGGCGATGCGTACGAGTGAGTCCTCAACGGGCAAAGCAGTGGCGCGAATGCGCTCGTACGCCCGCTCGAAGGGGACCGCGTCTTCGCCTTCAACGTACGTGGCTCCCCCTGGGTTCTCCAAGAGGACGACGCTCGGCAACGGTGCCCGGAATTTGGTGAGGGAGAAGCCGCCCTCAAGTCCTGGATGAGGAGTTGCGCTGAGCGGCATAAGTTGCACCGTGACGTTGGGCAGTTCTGCGGTCTCGCGCAGTCTGCGCAACTGTTCGTGCATGGTGCGGGGCCGACTCGCGAACCTCAGATGCAGGGCTGCTTCATGAATGATCGCCCAGAACTCCAGAGGGGTGCCGGGCCGACTGAGCACGGACTGGCGTGCCATGCGCACCTCTGCGAGCGCTGTGACCTCTTCGGCACTCCGAGTGGTGGTGATCCCGGCGATCGTCTCGCGCGCGTAGGCGGCGCTCTGCAGCAGTCCGGGAACCAGGAGCGGCGACCAGGAGCACACTACTTCGGCGTCCGTCTCCAGTGAGATGTAGTCCGCGTACAGAGGGCTGACAACCTGTGCGTACGCCTGCCACCAGCCCTTCTTCGCGGCGTCGTTCCTGAGCTGCTCCAAGGCGCTGCGGACCTGGCTGTCGTTCACCTCGTAAACCGTGAGCAGTTTGTCCAGGTCGGTGGGTCGGATTGCCTGTACCGCATTTTCGATCTTTGACATCTTCGGGCTCTGCCACCCCATCGCGGAGGCGGCACGGTCCAAGCTCAGGCCGGCCTCGTTGCGGAGCCTGCGCAGAGCTCCTCCAAGGCGGCGGCGCCTGACGGTGGGGGCCAATGGGGCGTTGGGCATGCAGACATGCTGCCATTCAAGGGGCGCCGGGACGGGCACAAAGGGGAACCGTCACTCATTAGGGTAGAAAGGTTGCGATTCAAGGGAGAACAGGTACACCCTCAAGTCAGCTCAGAGCGAGCAGAGTTCGCCCGACACAGGAGTCCTCCATGCCTCACTCCCTCGGCTGGTACCACACCTCCACCCCCACCGGCTTCGTCCTCCACCTCTCGGCCACAGCCGACCACCTGCATGCCACCCGCGCCCTCATCGACAAGACGCTCGCCGACGCCGGAGTGGCCGAAGGGCAGTCTTGCGCTGTGCAGTTGGTGATGTCAGAGCTGTTCGGCAACGCGGTCCGCGCCTGTGGCGACTTCGTGCCACTCGTCGCCGAGGTGGCGGTCGAACCACCACAGCGGCACAGCGGCGGCACGGAACGAGGCGTACGGCTCAGGCTGCACGACCCGTACCGGCTCGCGATGCCCGTGCGTGGCAGCGTACGGCTGGACGATCCCGAGGCGGAGTCAGGGCGCGGACTCCCGCTGATCGATCTACTTGCTCCGGGATGGAGGGTCGCGGGCACGCCGGTCGGCAAACAAGTGCGCTGCCGGATTCCCGCTACGGGAGAGGTTATGGCCTGAGCCGATCCGCTGTTGAGCCGCCGACAGTTCGCGGCTGGCACGACTTCGCCGAGGTCCGCGAAGAGTTGCCGGCCTGGCCGAACGCCCGGGCGTGAACGACGGGAGACGGGCCGAAGGCGTTGTTCGACACGGTGGCGGGCCCGCTGCGCGAGCGCCTTGTGCTGCTGCCGAGCGCTAGCCGTTTGGTCCAGCTGGTGGCGTCGGTGCGGGATGCAGCGCATCAGCGGCCGTGGGACACCTTGTACGGGATTCTGAGCGTGGGACAGCGAGAGGTCAACTGCGACCTCATGCGGGCAGCGGCGGAGCAGCGGCACGGAGGGCGGAAACAACGGCGACGACGGCCGGGTGGCGGGCGGCGCCGCGGCGGTGGGCGACGAGGGTGCGGCGGCCTAGCGGGAGGCGGGTCAGCGAGACCTCGCGGGGAGGGTCGACCGCACCCATGTGCGGGACGACGGCCACGCCCTGGCCGAGGGCGACGAGCGCGAGAACCGTGGTGAACTCGTCTACTTGATGTCGGACTTGGGGTATGAAGCCAGCGGCCCGGCATGCTCCGAGGGTCATGGCGTGGCAGAGCGTGCCGGGGGTAGCGGTGATCCAGGGCACGCCGCCGAAGCGCGCGAGCAGCGGGATGTCATCGGGCGCCTCGGGTAGGTGTGTTGAGGCGAGATACATGGGCTCCGTGAAGAGCGGGACGGTCTCCAGCCCCGGTTCGGGCATGGAAGGAACGAAGTCGTACTCGTGCACGAGCGCCAGGTCGAGGTCGCCACCGCGCAGGGCGTCGGCGACGGCGGCCGGGTCGATCTCCCGCACTCTCGGTTCCAGGCCCGGGTGCTCACGCGCGAGCGCGACCAACGCGGACGGGACGATCGTGCGCGTGGCAGTGGGGAAAGCGCCGATGCGCAGCGGTCCTGACAGACCATGTCGTGCGTCCGCGAGATCGGCGGCAGCCATTTCCAGACGTTCCAGAACCACCTCTGCGTGGCGTACGAGGTTCTGCGCGGCCGGCGTGAGAGCGACCTGCCGACCCGTGCGCTCCAGCAGCGGCACTCCCGCTTCGCGCTCCAACGCACTGAGCTGCTGGGAGACCGCCGAGGGCGTGAACGCCAGCCCCTGAGCGACTGCGGCAATGGTGCCGCGCAGTGACAGTTCCCGCAGCAGGCGCAGGCGACGTGCATCGAGCATCAGTCCAGCTTACGGTCAGAATCGGAAACGTGAACTGGACCTGCACGATCCTAGCGGGCCACGCTGGTCCTATGACGCAGCTGGCCTTCCCGCACGGCATTCATGTACCCCTGATCACGCCGTTCACGGCGGACGGCAGCATCGCCGAGAACGCCCTCGAAGCCCTCGCCCACACGGTGCTCGACGAGGGCGCCAACGGCATCGTCGCGCTCGGCACGACCGCGGAAGCGGCCATGCTGGACAAGGAGGAGAAGACCGTGGTCGTGGGGATCTGCGCCCGGGTCTGCCGGGAACGCGGCGCACCGCTGACGATCGGCCTGGGCGGCAGCGACACCCGGGCGACGGCGCGGGCTCTGAAGGAACTCGGGAAGATGTGGCCTGAGACCACGGCCGCGCTGGTTCCCGTGCCGGCGTTCAGCCGCCCCGGGGCGGCGGGCGTGGTGGCGCACTTCGCCCACCTCGCGGAACACAGCCCCATTCCACTGATCGTCTATCACGTCCCCTACCGCACTGCGCAGCCGCTCGACGCGGCAACACTGCGCGCCGTCGGTGAACACCCGAACGTCCGGGGCATCAAGCTGGCCACAGGCCGCGTGGACCAGGAGACCGTGGACCTGCTCGGCGACCTGCCGCCGGATTTGGCCGTCCTGGCCGGCGACGATGTGCTGTTGGCCCCGCTGCTCGCACTGGGCGCGGCAGGTGGCGTCCTCGCCTCCGCGCACCTGGCTACCGCACGCTTCACGGAACTGGTCACAGCCTGGCACAACGGCGACCACAAGCGAGCCCGCGAACTGGGCCCTGCCCTGGCCCGTCTCTCTGCGGCCACGCTTCGAGACCCCAATCCGGCCGTGATCAAGGGCGTCCTGCAGGCCCAGGGCCGCATCCCTACCCCCGATGTACGCCTCCCGCTGCTGAAAGCACGACGCGCGTCGGTGGGTGAGGCACTGGAGGAGATGGGCGTGATCCTCCCGTAGGCGTCCCACTTGACCGCGGCGAGGAAGTCCGACCAGGCGTCGGAGGACAAGGAGCGGTCTACTGCACTCGCGGACCCCGAAGGACCTTGGCCTGCCGCTACTTCTATCTGGCTGACTACCGGAACGCCAGGCAGTCGAGTGCCGGCACGATCGTTTGAAGAGACACCGCGCGGTAGTCACGAGGTATGACAAGCTCTCCGCCCACTACGAGACGACCGTAGTGGTCGCGGCGATCAACGAGTGGCCGTAGAGGGCCCGATGGCAGCCCCGTGAAGGCCCTCGCGTCCAGATTCGCTTGGATAGCGTCGACGGCCTCGCACGATGCGGGGACGCCATGCAATCGGAGGGATGCTGAGCTCGGTGAACGGGTTGAACAACACACTGGCGGACAACCACTACCCCGGACGCGGGGTGCTGTGGTGCCGAACCGGCGACGGCGAGACGCTTGGCGGGTACTTCCTCACCGGGCGGAGTCCTGCCTCCAAGGACCGCGCTCTGCAGCGCACTCCGGAGGGGACACTGCTTGTCGCCCCATCGGAATCGAGCGCACACGACCACCTGCGTCACTACGTCGCCGCCCGCCAGAGCGGCCAGTGGCTGGTCTTCGGCAACGGCGAACAGGTCGCCACAGTCGCCGACCGGCTCGGCTCCGGAGAGCTTCCCGCCCTGGCCCTGGGCGGCCTGGACTACGAACCGGACCCGCCGATCTTCACTCCTCGCCTGACCGTGGTCGCCGACGGCCGGGTCGGTGGGCGAGCCTGGTTCGGTGCCGCGCGGCGCAGCCGCGGGGGACGCACGGCTACAAACCGGTTGACGTTGGAGGTCAGCGGCCTGGAGCCCGGCGAGGGGGTTCTCATGACTACGTACCGCTCGGACGGGAGCGAGATCACGACCGGTGACCCGTTGACCGAGGTCAGCATCACCGCCGGAAATCGCAGCGGTCTTCTCGACGAGCTGTGGGCCTCCCTACCGGCTCAGCTTCGGATCGCCGCCGCGATCTTCTCGCCCGGTGGCCTCGCGGAGGCCGACGTTCGGCAAGCGGCGCCGGCTCAGAGCTGACATCGTTTGCCAGCAGGGGGCGACGCGTTCGGGTGTTGCAGTCGGAACAGACTGCTGTCTGCCATCCGTGAACATCACCCCGAGCGGGCACGACGGTCATTACCGTCCAGTCGTATGACGACGGTCACAACCCGTACGGTCGAATACCCGGCCGACAACCTGACGATGATCGGGCACCTCGCGCTCCCCGCCGGTGACGAGCGCCGGCCCGCGGTCCTGATCGGACCCGAGGGGATGGGCCTCAGCGATGTCGAGCGCCGCCGGGCCGAGGCTCTCGCCGAGCTGGGATACGTGGCGCTGGCCTTCGACCTCCACGGTGGACGCTACTTGGGCGACCCCAAGGAAATGTTGGCCCGTTGCATGCCGCTGCTCGCCGACCCCGACAGGATGCGGGGCATCGGCCACGCAGCGCTCGACGTGTTGCGCGCCGAACCACGGGCCGATCCCCGCCGTACCGCCGCCATCGGCTACGGCACCGGGGGCGCAGTCGCACTGGAGCTCGGTCGCGACGGTGTCGATCTGCGCGCGATTGGGACAGTCAACGCACTGACCACGGGCCGACCGGGCGAGGCGGCACACATCCGCTGCCCAGTGTGGGCCGGGGTCGGGTCGCAAGACCCGATCATGCCGCCCGCCCAACGGGACGCGTTCACCGCGGAGATGGAGGCTGCGGGCGTCGACTGGCGCCTCGTGGTCTACGGAGGAGCCCTGCACGCCTTCCACCATCCACCGGTCGACCACACCGTGCGACCCGGCGTCGGCTACCATCCACGCCACGCACAGCGAGCCTGGCGCGACGTCGTCGCACTGCTCGTCGAGTGCCTGCCCGTCACGGACTGATCCGATCAGCTCCCGATACTCGCTCCTCCCCGCCGTGGCGGCCGCGTCGACGCCGGGGCAGGCTGGCAGCCGGGCGTTCCCCCGACCGTCTCGGGGCACACGTCGAGCGCCGGTGTTCCGGCGGGGGCTTGCGGTCGGTTCCACCCCGGCCTGCGTCAGCCCACCGCCTTCTTGACCAGCTCGCTGATGCGCTGTTCGTCGGCTGCGGTCAGCTCCTTCAGGGCGTAGGCGGCCGGCCACATGGCACCGTCGTCGAGTGCCGCCTGGTCGCTGAAGCCGAGCGTGGCATACCTCGACTTGAACTTCTGCGCGCTCTGGAAGTGGCAGAGGACCTTGCCGTCTCTGGCGTAGGCGGGCATCCCGTACCAGAGTTTGGGCGTGAGGTCCGGAGCAGCGGTCTTGATGATGGCGTGGATCCGCTCGGCGAGCACCCGGTCCGCTTCCGGCATCTCGGCGATCTTCGCGAGCACGTCCCGCTCCGCCGCCGCCTCCTTCTCCGCGCGCGACGAACCGCGCCGCGCCGCCGCCTTCTTCTGGTCCTGCGCGTGCTCCTTCATCGCGGCCCGCTCCTCGGCGGTGAATCCGTCGTACTGCTCGGCGGCCGTGCCGGAGTTCCCGGCAGGCGACTTCGTGTGCTGCATGGCAGATGTCCTCTCGTACACGGGTGAGGGAGGTCAGGGGCGGGAGGTCGGGGAAGGGAGTCAGGACAGTGCGGACGCCGTGGACGGCGCGGGCGTGAGCGATGTGGCGGCTTCCCAGGCGAATCCGTCCGGGTCGGTGAAGGGGCCGGCGGTGCTGCCGAGGATGACGCGGTGTGAGCCGGCGCCGTCGGCGGCGACGCCGAGGTCCCTGGCCAGACCTCGGCGCTTGTACAGCGCCAGCTTGACGGGGCTGGACTCGCACGAGGCGAACTCGGCGTACTTGCCGCCGAAGCTTCTGGCCACGGTCAGGCCCCGGCCGACGTAGAACTGTCTGGTGGCCTTCACATCCTCGACGCCGAGCAGGAGGACGATCTCGTCGATCTCGCGTGTGGCCGGGCCGTTGTCCTTCTTCTCCGAGGTCGCAACCTTCCAGATCGTCCCGTCCGGGGCCCGGACGACGCCGCCGTAGCCCCACAGCGACCTCGCGACGGGCTTCAGCACCGTGGCGCCGGCGTCCACGGCAGCGCCGAGGAAGCTGTCGACGGTGGCCGGCCGGGACACCGTGAGCGCCAGGGTGAAGCCGCGGAATCCGGTGGAGTGCGCCTCGGACGCCAGCAGGCGTATGCGCGTGCCGACTCCGAAGGCGGTGTAGAAGCGGTGCGCGGCCTCGCGGTCGGCCACCTCCAGGGTGACGGATGCGATGGACGTGGTCGACGCGGTGGTTGCCATGGCCATCACGCTATGAGTTGCCCGTCGGCGGGACTTCTCGATTCCTGCTCGATCCGGCCACGGCCGGACGTCGCACGGGCGGAGCCCGTGACCAAGGACGACGCGGCTGTATAGTTGAACATTCAAGGGGTGATGGCCCAAGGAGGCGCTCTCGATGACCACGGCACCTGAACGCATGCCCGCGCTCTACCTCTCGCACGGCGCGCCGCCCCTCGCGGACGACCCGCAGTGGCCGGACCAGCTCGCGGCGTGGAGCGCCGAGTTGCCCAGGCCGCGTGCGATCCTCGTCGTGTCCGCGCACTGGGAGGCCGCGCCGCCCGCCGTCGGGGCGACGAGGAGCGTGCCACTCGAGTACGACTTCTGGGGGTTCCCCGAGCACTACTACCAGGTGACGTACCCGGCTCCGGGCGCGCCCGCGCTCGCCGAGAGCGTGCGCAAGCTGCTGAGCGTCCCGGGCCAGGCCGTGCAGGACGCTCCCGAGCGCGGGCTCGACCACGGGGCCTACGTGCCCCTCGTGGAGATGTTCCCCGCCGCCGACATCCCGGTGCTGCAACTCTCGATGCCGACCCTCGAACCCGAGCGGCTGCTTGAGGTCGGGCGGAAGCTGGCACCGCTGCGGGACGAGGGCGTGCTGATCATCGGCAGCGGGTTCTTCACGCACAACCTGGCCGCGCTGCGCCACACCGGGGGCGGCGTGCCCGGCTGGTCGGCGGAGTTCGACGACTGGGGCCGGCAGGCGCTGGACGCGCAGGACATCGACGCCCTGCTCGACTTCGAGCACGCCTCCCCGGCCGGCCGGCTCGCCCACCCGCGCACCGAGCACTTCGCGCCACTCTTCGTCACGCTCGGGGCCGCCGAGTCCGAACTCGCCAGCCGGCGCACCGTCATCGACGGGTTCTGGATGGGGCTCGCCAAGCGGTCCGTCCAGTTCGGCTGAGGAGCGTCGACCGGGCCGTCCGGGATGGCCGCGCGCCTCACGTCAGTGCGGCCTGCGGTAGTCCGCCGCGTCCACCTCGCCGCCCTCCCCCGACGTCGCCGCCGCGATGTACGGCCAGGCGTCCGGTGCGCTGCCGTCGGCGTCGGTGAAGCGGTAGACCTTCGCCAGTTCGCCGCTCGACAGGGAGCGGCCGTTGAAGCGGTGCCGGTCCTCGTCGGCGGCCAGCGCCGCGACGGCCCGGCCGACGAAGACCGGGCTCTCCGAGATCGCGAAGTGCGGTTCACGGGCGATGGCGTCGCGCCAGTTGTCCTCGCGCACGCCGAAGTGGTCGAGCATCCACTCCGAGCGCAGGAAGCCGGGCGTCAGCGACACCGCCGTGCAACCCGCCTCCGCCAGCTCGTGGCCGAGGTTCTTCGCAAGTCTGATCGGCGCGTACTTCACCAGGTCGTAGGCGAGGTTGCCGCGGTACGGCTCGCTCGACTCCTGCGTGCCGTCCGTGATCTCGACGACAAGCCCGCCCCGGTTGCGTACGAGCAGCGGCAGCGCGCAGCGCAGGGTGATGAGGTGGGCACGCACGCCCAGGTCGAGCATGCGCAGGGTCTTGCCGAGGTCCAGCTCCCACGCCTTCGTGTCGAACTCGATCAGGTGCTCCCCGCCCCAGATGTCGTCGACGAGGACGTCCAGCCTGCCGTGGTCCGCGCCGATGCGGTCCACCACCGCGTCCACCTGCGCCGGGTCCAGGTGGTCCGCCGGGACGGCGACGCCCTCGCCGCCCGCCGCCGTGACCAGCTCGGCCGTCTGCTCGATCGTTTCCGTCGTACGGCCCACCTCGCTGACCTGTTCGCGTGTCGTGCGTCCCGTCACGTACACCGTCGCGCCGAGCGCTCCCAGCTGGAGGGCCATCTGCCGGCCCGCGCCCCTGGTGGCGCCCGCCACCAGCGCGATCCGGCCCCTCAGCGCACGTGCGTGCGGCGTGCCCGTATCCGTGCCCGTATCCGTGTCCATGACCCGACCGTCCCAGAGATACCCGACAGATAACGTCAGGTATCCGGCGTCCGCCGCTGTCCGTGTGTGTCGTGTACGTCCGAACGACTCGCCGCGCGACCGCGCGCGCGTGCGTGCCGGGCGCCGAGGCAGGATGCTTGGTTCCGTGATGGACGAGACGGACTTCTGGGAGATCGTCGACAGCACGCGCGAGGCCGCGGACGGCGACCCGGAAGCCCACGCGGACCTGCTGGTCGAGCGGCTGGTGCGGCTCGATCCCGACGCCGTGCTCGACTTCGCCCGGCACTTCGAGTCCCGCTACAACCGCGCCTACCGGTGGGACCTGTGGGGCGCCGCGGCCGTCCTGCTCGACGGTGCGAGCGACGACGCGTTCGACTTCTTCCGCTGCTGGCTCATCGGCCAGGGGCGCGAGGTGTTCGAGGGGGCGCTCCAGGACCCGGACGGCCTCGCAGACCTCCTCGACGACTTCGACGAGGAGGTGGACGGGGACGGCGAGGACCTCGGGTACGCGGCGGACGAGGCGTACGAGCAGCTCACCGGCTCCGTAGCACCGGACCTGGGGATCCCGGCGCCGCCGCGTGAGCCCGAGGGCACGGCGTTCGACATCGACGACCCGGGGGTGTTGGAGGCGCGCTTCCCGCGGCTGTGGGAGCAGTTCGGGGCGGACTCGTTCAGCGCCTGACGCGACACGACATGACGGGGCGGGGCGGTGACGGCCTCCTCCGGGGGCAGGACGGCGGTATCGGGGCAGGATGGGCGTATGAGGATCGCGGTCACCGGTTCCACCGGGCTCATCGGTACGGCACTCGTACGGTCCCTGCGCGCGGACGGGCACGAGGTGGTGCGGCTGGTGCGGCGCGAGCCCGCGGCCCGCGACGAGGTGCGGTGGGACCCGCAGCGCCAGCACGTCGACACGAACGGCCTGCGCGGCTGCGCCGCGGTCGTCCACCTCGCCGGCGCGGGCATCGGCGACAGGCGCTGGACCGAGGCGTACAAGAAGGAGATCAGGGACAGCCGCCTCCTCGGCACGGCGGCGATCGCGGAGGCGGTCGCCTCGCTGGACGAGCGGCCGC
The DNA here is from genome assembly GCF_000721265.1 of Streptomyces sp. NRRL F-5126. Taxonomy (GTDB): domain Bacteria; phylum Actinomycetota; class Actinomycetes; order Streptomycetales; family Streptomycetaceae; genus Streptomyces. Next base: position 352,256 of record NZ_JOFZ01000012.1, read on the forward strand.
GCGTCCTCGTCTCGGGCTCGGCCATCGGCTACTACGGCGACACGGGCGACCGCGCGGTGGACGAGAGCGCGCCGCCCGGGTACGGGTTCCTGCCCACGCTGTGCGTGGACTGGGAGGCCGCCGCGGCCGCGGCGCAGGAGGCCGGGATCCGTACGGTCTTCCCGAGGACCGGGCTGGTGGTGGCGCGCGGCGGTGGTGCGTGGGGGCGGCTGTTCCCGCTGTTCAAGGCGGGTCTCGGCGGGCGGATGGGCGACGGCCGGCAGTACTGGAGCTTCATCGCGCTGCACGACCACGTCGCCGCGCTGCGGCACCTGATCGACACGGAGACGCTTGAGGGGCCGGTCAACCTGACGGCCCCCGAGCCGGTGACGAACCGCGAGGTGACGGCGGCGATGGGGCGGGTCCTGCACAGGCCCACCCCGCTCCCGGTCCCGGCGGCGGCGCTGCGGCTGGCGCTCGGCGAGCTGTCGGGCGACGTGCTGGGCAGCCAGCGGGTGGTGCCGCGAGCGCTGCTGGACTCGGGGTTCGGCTTCGCGTTCCCGACGGTGGACGAGGCGGTACGAGCGGCGTCGGCGTAGGCCGGGCGGCGTACGCCGCGGGCCGCGTCTGCCATGGGCGGCAGGGTGGCGGCCCCGCGGGCCGCCGGGACCGTCCGCCGCGCGCCGGAGCGGTCAGCCACGGTCCCCGCAGGCCCAGGCGCCGGCCCGGCGCCTGGGCCTGCGCCGCCGGCGGGCCGCGATCGCCCGGGCCGGGGACGGTCACGTCACGCGGCAACGGCACGGCACCGGGCCGAAGGCGCCGCGGGAGGGCACCGTCCGACCGGCACGGCCAGGGCAGTGGGCCGTAGCGCTGCCAGGGATCGCGCCGCGTCAGCGGCCCCCCGTTCCCGGGCTGCGGCGGACGGCGGGGTCCGGGAACGGGCTGTGCCCGCGAGGTCCGCGACGATCACGCGGGAGCGGCCGGGGCCCCGGGCCTGAGGCCCGGGGCCCAAGAGGCCCGGCACGGGAGCGGCACAGAGGCCCGGGGCCCAAGCGTGCGGCTCCGACGGCCCGGTGGGGGCGGTGCGGCGGCGCCAGGGGGCGTACGCCGCCGCGCGGCCCGCGCCGGTGCGCGCCGCCCGTGCCACGGTGCTCCCGTCCCGTGCGCGTACGGAACGCGCGCCACCGCCCTTAGCCTCGCCACGAACCGGCCCGTTCCGGGGAGCTTCGGGGCGCCTCGGGCCCGGTCGGACGTGCCGACCTCGGGGAGGGGCCCGTGCTCGAACAACTGCCGCGCGTCAGTGCCCGCACCACCATGGAGGCCCGGGCCGACGTCGTCGTGCTCGGCGCCGGCGCCGCGGGCCTCGCCGCCGCGCACCATCTCGCCGCCGCGGGCCTGACGGTCACCGTCCTGGAGGCCGCGCCGCACGTCGGCGGCCGCATGGCGACCGACCGCATTGACGGCTTCCTGCTCGACCGGCTGGGGCCGCTGCTCTCCACCGCGTACCCGGCGCTGCGGCGCACGCCGGGGCTCGACGCCGTGCCGCTGCGGATGTTCGCCCCCGGCTTCGCCGTGCACAGCTGCGGCAGGCGGTACCGGACGGGCGTGGTCGCCGGCCCCGCACGGAGCGAACGGAGCGGACGGAGCGCGCAGGGCGCACGGAGCGCGCTGTTGTCAGCGCGCGCCCTGACGAGCGTCCGCCCCCTGTCGCTGCTGCCGCCGCGCCCGGTCGCGCTCGGCCAGGCCAGGTTGGGCGCGCTTCTCGGGCGCCTCGCCACCGTGCCCACCGCGCACCTGGTGTCGCGCCCTGAACGCACCGCGCGTGAGGCGTACACGTCTCCGCTCGTGCGTGTGCTGCTGTCCGCGCTGCTGTACGACCCGGAGCTGACGTCGTCGAGCCGGTGCGCCGATCTGGTGTTGCGTGGATTCGCGCGCGGGCGGCTCTGCGTGCCGGAGGGCGGCTCGGCGGCGCTGCCGCGGTTGCTGGCGGCGACGCTTCCGCCGGGGTGCGCGCTGTACACGGACGTGTGCGTGACAGACGCGTCGATCAGCCGCGTCACGACGAAGGAGCACGGCGAGATCGCGTGCCGGGCGCTGGTGGTGGCGACCGGGGCCCGCGCGGCGGCCGGGTTACTGCCCGGGCTGCGGATGCCGGGCTTCCAGCCGGTGACGGTGGTGCACCACAGCGCGCCGCAACCGCCGCCCTCGGGCGCCTCGCTGCTGCTGGACGCGGACCGCGCCGGGCCCGTGTCCCACACGGCGGTGATGAGCGCCGTGGACCCGGCGCGGGCGCCGCGTGGCGGCGTGCTCGTCACGTCGACGGTGCTGGGCCCGCCGCCCGCGGAACGTGACGTGCGGCGCCACCTGGCGAGGATGTACGGCGTGACGACGCACCGCTGGGAGACGCTGGCGGTCAACCACGATCCCGAGGCGGTCGTGACGACGCGCCCGCCGCACGACGTGCGCAGGGCGGTGCGGCTGCTGGCGGGCCTGTACGTGTGCGGTGACCACCGCGAGGTCAACACGGTCGAGGGCGCGCTGCACTCGGGCCGCAGAGCGGCGCACGCGGCCATGAAGGACCTGGGCGTGGCCCGCGTGAGCGGCGGCGACCGGCCTGAGGACGCGGCGGAGGCTGCGCGCCCCACGAGGCAGGCGCCAGAGGGGGCCGCCGCATAGCGCGCGGCCGCGCGCCGCGCCTCGGTTCGCGGGCGCAGGCCCCCTGCGACGGGCGCGAATTCGTCGCAGCGGGGATCGCCCCACCGCGTCCAGGCCGCGGGGGAAGTCCGCGCGTCTGGGCGGAAGCCGCGCCACCGCGCCCTCGGTGTACCTACCGCCCGCGAGGACCGCCTCAGCAGCGACCCCGGGGCGGGCTGCCACGCGTGCGGCGCGACCGAGCGGCACACGCTTCCCGACGCGTAGCGCGCCGCTGTCCTCCCGCTCAGGCCGGCCGACCGGCCGCCGCTGACGCGACGACCGTGGTGACCCACACCCCGCCCGTCGCGTATGGGCCTCAGGCCCCTCGTACGCCGCGAGGCCACCGCGGGGCCACGGCGGCCCGCGCCGGGCGCAGCGGGTCGCCTCGCGCTGCCGACGCCGCCGGAGCCGTTTCCCGGCAACGGTGGCCGGTCTCGCAGCGGACGCTGCCGGGCAGGCAGGCAGCCACTGCGTCGCGCGCCACTGACGACGGCCCCGCACCGGCGACGGACCGGGCGGCGACACACAGGCGCCCGGGCGCGACGCCGCTGCCGCGCGGGGCCGCCCCGCGGCCGGTGTGGTCGGCCGCCCGCACGGGCGCCACGCCCGCGCCCGGCCCGCAAGCGCCCGCACCGGGCGAAGTGGGCCGCCCGCGCCGCGCGGGCGCGCCGTCAGCGCAGGGCCGTCACGCGGTCGCGGTACGTGCGCACCGCGACCGCGTCCCGGTGCGGCTCCAGACGGCGTTCGAAGTCGCGTACGTACTCGACCGCGCGCACCGACCTCATCTCCGACGCCGCCTGCGCCGCCTCGGCGCCCAGCGCGCACGCCTGGTCGAGCTCGCCGAGGCCGAGACGCGCCGTGGCCAGCACGACCGTGCAGAACAGCCTGCTGCGCGCCAGCTCGGGCCCGCGCAGGCTCAGCGAGCGCTCCGCGTGCTGGGCGGCCGCGCGGTACTGCGAGAGGTCCCTGTGGCAGTGCCCGAACTCGTCCGCGAGCTGCGCCTCGTCGAAGAACCGCGCCCAGTACGGCACCTCCTCCCCCGGCCGCGCCGCCTCCAGCGCCCGCTCGGCGCGCAGCAGCGCCGACGTGCACGCGCGCGCATCCCCGAGTACGCCGTGCCCGCGCGCCTCCGCCGCCTGCAACAGGGCCTGCACGACCGGCGGCGCCGACGCCCCCACGCCCTGCTGCGCCACCCGCGCGAGTTGCACCGCCTCCCGCCCGTGGCTGAGGTACACCGCCTGGCGGCTCATCGTCACGAGCACGTACGAGCCGTACGCCCGGTCGTCCGCCGCCTGCGAGAGCCGGAGCGCCTGCACGAAGTAGCGCTGGGCGAGGCCGTGGGCAGCGATGTCGTACGACGTCCAGCCGGCGAGCCTCGTCAGGTCGGCCACGGCGCCGAACAGGCGCCGTCCGACGGACTCCCCGTACAGGCCGCGGAGCATCGGCTCGGCCTCGTGTTCGAGGTAGCGGACGAGCGCTTGGCGGGCGTGGCCGCCGCCGTAGCGCTGGTCGAGGGTGCGGAAGAGCTCGCCCACCGACTTGAGGGCCGCGATGTCGCCCGCCGAGACCCGGGGACCTGGCACGCCCGCGCGGCCCGCGCCGCCGGTGTGCGGCCGAGGCCGCGGCACAGCCGCGGCCCGTGGCCCCGACTCCAGCGGGCCGGCCGACGGCTGCGACGGGACCCGGACCTCCCCCGCGCCACCGCCTCCGGCGCCGCCGCCTCCCGGGCCGCCCGTGGCCGGACCGGAGGCCACGGCCGTACCCGCAGCGCCGGGTCCGCCGACCGCGCCCGCCGGGGCCGGTCTCCGCGGCGCGGTGGCGCCGGCCGCGCCCGACGCCACCGCCGGGTGCCCCACGCGCTCGTCGGGCCTGCCGATCAGCCAGTCCCTGCTGGGCACCACGAGCCCCGCGGGCGTGAACGCGATCTTGCGAAGCTCCGCGTGGCTGCCCGAGTCCTTCTTCCACAGCCCGCCGACGATGTCGACCGCCTCCTCGGGCGTGGCGGCGAACTCCAGCCCCGCGTAGACGGGCGCGCACGCGTCGAGCCCGAGGTCCTGGGTGGTCAGGCGGCGGCCGAGTCTGCGCGTGAACACCTCGGTGATCAGCGCCGGAGTGGTGCCGCGCGGCTGCTGGCCGCGCAGCCAGCGGGTGACGGACGTCTTGTCGTAGCGGAGGTCGAGCCCGTGCTCGAGGCCGAGCTGGTCGACCCTGCGGGCGAGGCCCGCGTGGGAGAAGCCTGCTTCTGCGATGAGCGCGGCGAGCCTGTTGTTGGGATTGCGCTGCGGAGGTCGTTCCGACATCAGCTGTACGGTCTCCTGCCTTCCGGGCCCGGGGCAGCCCCATACCATCGGCCCCTCACGATCGGCGCGAATTTAGCGGTAAAAAGCAACCTCACACCGGCTTTCACACCGGGTTCATCCGATCGTGTGAGGATCCGCGCAACCTCTGCCGAGCGGCGCGTGAATCTGCCTCCGGCACATGCGCCGATCGGCCGTCCACCGGCCGCCCACCACCTCCCCGTCACGTTGCCCGTCCGCCGCCGTACAGTTGCGGAAGCGCCGGAGTGCACGGAAAACGCCCCCTGCGCACCACGTCCGCGGTGTGCCGGGCGCTCCTTCGACGCACCGGAAGCTGGACCGACGGCTGCGCTGCCGCAGCCACAAGGAGGCACTGCCGTGGATGAGCTGCGGTTCGTCCGTCTGGGCTTCGGCGACGAGGCCGTCGCCTACCTGGACGCATGGGAGGAGCAGCGCCGCGTGCACGCCGCACGCGTCGCCGACGAGGTACCCGACACCTGCCTGATGCTCGAACACCCGCCCGTCTACACGGCCGGCCGGCGCACGCGCGACGACGAGCGGCCCCTCGACGGCACCCCGGTGATCGACGTGGACCGCGGCGGCAAGATCACCTGGCACGGTCCCGGCCAGCTGGTGGGCTACCCGATCCTGAAGCTGCCGAACCCGGTGGACGTCATCGCGCACGTCCGGCGCCTCGAGGAGGCGCTGATCCGGACGGCCGCCGAGTTCGGCGTGGAGACGACCCGGGTGGAGGGCCGCAGCGGGGTGTGGGTGCTGGGCGACGCGGTCGCGGACCGCGCGGCCTCCCCCGGCCTCGTGCTGGACTTCGACCCGCGCGTCAAGACGGACGACTTCGACCCGCGGCTCAACGGCCCGGAGTACGCGCCGTCCAACGCGGGGCAGCGGCGTGAGGACCGCAAGCTCGCGGCCATCGGCATCCGCGTCGCCAAGGGCGTCACGATGCACGGCTTCTCGCTGAACGTGAACCCCGACAACACGTACTTCGACCGCATCGTGCCGTGCGGCATCCGGGACGCGGGGGTGACGTCGCTCGCATACGAGCTGGGGCGCGATGTGCCCGTCGCGGAGGTCCTGCCCGTGGTGGAGCGGCACCTGCGCGAGGTGCTGGCGGAGGCGCCCTCCGATTCCGCCGCCTCCCCCGTGTCCGCCACGGACGCGGACGCGGCGCTGGAGGGCGCGAGCGCCTGACCACGGCCTGCCCGACGCGGCGGGCCCTGCGGCCCGAGAGCCCTCCGTGACCCAGAGACCACGGTCCGAACGGACCACAAGACCACGTAATGCACGGGCGTAACCTGGTATTCGCCGAAGAATCGAATGCCGCGCCAGCCAGAAAGAGGTGCCGGACGTGTCCGCTGTCGCACCCGACGGACGCAAGATGCTGCGCCTGGAGGTCCGGAACAGCCAGACCCCCATCGAGCGCAAGCCCGAGTGGATCAAGACCCGGGCGAAGATGGGGCCCGAGTACAACCAGCTGCAGAAACTCGTCAAGAGCGAGGGCCTGCACACGGTCTGCCAGGAGGCCGGCTGTCCGAACATCTTCGAGTGCTGGGAGGACCGCGAGGCGACCTTCCTCATCGGTGGCGACCAGTGCACCAGGCGCTGCGACTTCTGCCAGATCGACACGGGCAAGCCGCAGGCGCTCGACCGTGACGAGCCGCGGCGCGTGGGCGAGTCCGTCGTCACAATGGACCTGAACTACGCCACGATCACCGGCGTCGCGCGCGACGACCTGGAGGACGGCGGCGCCTGGCTGTACGCGGAGACGGTGCGGCAGATCCACGCGATGACGGCGGCCCGCGAGGCGGGCGCGACCAAGGTCGAGCTGCTCATCCCCGACTTCAACGCGGTGCCCGAGCAGCTCGCCGAGGTGTTCTCGTCGCGGCCCGAGGTGCTCGCGCACAACGTCGAGACGGTGCCGCGCATCTTCAAGCGCATCCGCCCCGGCTTCCGCTACGAGCGCTCGCTCGACGTCATCACGAAGGCGCGCGAGGCCGGGCTCATCACCAAGTCCAACCTGATCCTGGGGATGGGCGAGGAGCGCGCCGAGGTCAGCGAGGCGCTGCGGCAGCTGCACGAGGCGGGCTGCGAGCTGATCACGATCACGCAGTACCTGCGTCCTTCGGTGCGCCACCACCCCGTCGAGCGGTGGGTGAAGCCCGACGAGTTCGTCGAGCTGAAGGAGGAGGCCGAGCAGATCGGCTTCTCCGGCGTGATGTCGGGGCCGCTGGTGCGCTCCTCCTACCGTGCGGGCCGCCTGTTCCAGCAGGCGATGGAACGCAGGAGCGCGCAGCAGCCCGCGGGCGTCGGGGCGGCCTCCGGCGTCGGGGCGGTTCCGCCGGCGGTGTGAATCCGCGCACAAGTGATTACCGGCGAGTAGCAGTGCTTGCCCGAGCGGCCCGTACGTACGTCCCAGGTGAGGGGCGCGTACGGGCCGCTCGCGCGCCGGGGCGCACGCGGCGCGTCCGCGGCCCCGGGTCACGGCGGTTTGACCGCCGGGTCACGCGCTGGTAACACCGATGAGTGACGCCGCACGCACGCACCGCACACGCCGGGCACGCCCGGGGCAGCCGCGGCCGCGGACCACACGGCACCTCATCGCACCGCACCATTCATCGCACCGCACCATCCCGCTCTTCCCCGCTCGTCTCGCCAGGGAGATCGACATCATGCAGGCCGCGCCGGTACGCCCCACTGCCCGTCCGCTGGCGGCAGCACGTTTCGCGCTGCGCGCCGTGGAGACGCTGCTGCTGGCCGGCGGTCAGCGGACGGCGCGCCGAAATGCCTGGTCAGCGGTGGTTGAGGACCGGCGCGCCGCCCGCGCACGCGCGGAGAGCCAGTCCGTGATCGAGGCTGTGTCCGACCGCTCTTCCCAAGCCACGTAAACTTTCCTGTATGGCGAGGAAGGACAACGCAGACTCTGCTGCGAACCAGGGGCGACTGAAGCAGATCGCCCAGACCTACAAGATGACCCGGCGGGTCGATCCCAAAGTCGGTCTTGTCATCGCGGGCGTGGGAATCGTCACCTTCGGTGTCATCCTCGCCATCGGTTTCGCGCTCGGCCACCCGCTCTATCTGGGGATCCTGGGCTTCATCCTGGCGTTCCTCGCGATGGCGATCATCTTCGGCCGCCGCGCGGAACGCGCGGCCTTCGGGCAGATGGAGGGGCAGCCCGGAGCGGCCGCCGCGGTCCTGGAGAACGTGGGACGCGGCTGGACGACTACACCGGCTGTGGCGATGAACCGCAGCCAGGACGTCGTGCACCGCGCGGTGAGCAAGGCGGGCATCGTGCTGGTCGCCGAGGGCAACCCGAACCGGCTGAAGTCGCTGCTCGCGGCCGAGAAGCGGAAGATGGCGCGCGTCGTCGTCGACGTGCCGGTGCGGGACATCATCGTGGGTGACGGCGAGGGGCAGGTGCCGCTGAAGAAGGTGCGCGCCACGCTGCTGAAGCTGCCGCGCGTGGTGGACGGGCCGACGGTGACGGCCACCAACGACCGGCTGCGCGCGATGGGCGACCTGATGAGCAACATGCCGCTGCCGAAGGGGCCCATGCCGAAGAACGTGCGCATGCCGAAGGGCGGCAAGATGCGCTGACGCGCGGGCGATGTGGAAGGGGGCGGCCGGGTACCGGCCGCCCCCTTCCACATGTCCGGGCCCGATGGCGGCTCGATGCCCGCGCGCACGCGGGCGGCTTGGCACGCCGACTCGGCCCGTCAGCGCGGTTCAGCGGCGTCGACAGCCGGGCGGTGGGGCTGGTCGCGCCGAGCCGCCCGGCGCACCGGCTTCGGCCGGGCGCCCGGCGGCTCGGCGCACTCCGGCCCCCGCGGTGCGGCCGGCCGGCGCGGTCCGGTACGCGGTTCGGCGGCCCGGGACCATAACCAGGCGCTCCCGGCGCACAGCGCGGCCCCACCCGGCGTCGGCGCCCTGACGGTCGAGCACAGCCCGCCCGGCGCCGACGGCTGAGCGTGGCCGGACCGGCGGCGTCCGGCGGCCGATCCGGCGCACCGGCGGCAGCCCGCGGGCACCCGGCCGCTCGGCGCCCTCCGGCGCATCACCGGCAGCCGAGGGGGCCAGTGCTCTCGACCCGGCCGCTCGGCGCGCTCCGGCCCTTGCGGTGCGGCGGCTCCGGCCCCTCACCAGGGGGCCACGCGGGCCCGCGCGTCTCGGCTCGCCGTCGGCGCCCCGACGGCTGAGTGCGGCCCGGCGGCGCCAGGCGTGCTCGGTCCGGCGCTCAGGGCGGTCCGGCGGGCACCTCGGCCCGGGCGCCCAGCGATCGGGCTGCGCGGCGCGGCTACATCCTGACCTGGACGGCGCGGCCGAGCCGGTCGTGCAGGCCGCGGCCGTCGCGGTCCCAGATCAGCGCGGGGATCGCCAGGCAGAGCAGGACGCAGCGGATCAGCGCCCACCCGAAGCCGAGCCTGCCTCCGGCCTCGGAGACGACCCGGAGGCGGAAGAGCCGCTTGCCCGGGGTGAAGCCGAGCGTGCCGACGGTGAGGGCGCTGAGCACGAAGAAGACGGCGAGCGCCCAGTTCTCGACGACGTTCGCGCTGCCGCGCGTGATCAGCCCGTACACGACGATGACGCACAGCGCCCAGTCGACGAAGATGGCGCCGAAGCGCCGGCCGAGCGGCGCAACGGAGCCAGGGCCGTCCTGCGGCAGGCCGAGCCGCTGGCCGCGGTACCCGAAGTCGACGCCCATGTCCTCGGCCGCCGCGCGGGGCCCGGAGAGCCAGGATCCGATTGCTTGCCTGTTGTCCACGGCTCCACGGTACGCGCCGGGCGCGGCCCAGCGGCCGCCCGCCCCCACGTTCGCGCACGCCGCGCGCTCCCGCGCGCGTCACCGCACTCGCACCCGCGGCGGCGTGCCGGTTAACGTGCGCGAAACAAACGGGTCATCCTGGAGAAATGGCGGAAACATAAGGTCGCCGTCATCGTGTGCCGCGTGCACGGGCCGAGGGAGTACGGACCGCTCGCCCGCACAGCCGAGTTTCAAGCCCCCGCCCCTCCCCGAGGCGGGAGGAGGAGGAGCTGGATGTTCCAGAACGCCGACGAGGCCAAGAAATTCATCTCGGACGAGGACGTCAAGTTCGTCGACGTGCGCTTCTGCGACCTGCCCGGTGTGATGCAGCACTTCACGGTCCCGGCGAAGACGTTCGATCCGACGGAGGAGCTCGCGTTCGACGGCTCGTCGATCCGCGGCTTCCAGGCGATCCACGAGTCGGACATGGCGCTGCGCGCCGACCTGGCGACCGCGCGTGTCGACCCGTTCCGCCGTGACAAGACGCTGAACATCAACTTCTTCATCCACGACCCGATCACGGGCGAGCAGTACAGCCGCGACCCGCGCAACATCGCGAAGAAGGCCGAGGCCTACCTGGCGTCGACGGGCATCGCGGACACCGCGTTCTTCGGGCCGGAGGCGGAGTTCTACGTCTTCGACAGCGTGCGCTTCAACACGACGTCGAACGAGGGCTTCTACCACATCGACTCCGAGGCCGGCGCCTGGAACACCGGCTCGACGGAGGAGAACCGCGGCTACAAGGTCCGCTACAAGGGCGGCTACTTCCCGGCCCCGCCGGTGGACCACTTCGCGGACCTGCGCGCCGAGATCTCGCTGGAGCTCGAACAGGCCGGCCTTGAGGTCGAGCGCCAGCACCACGAGGTCGGCACCGCGGGCCAGGCGGAGATCAACTACAAGTTCAACACGCTGCTGCACGCGGCTGACGACCTGATGCTGTTCAAGTACATCGTCAAGAACGTCGCGTGGCGCAACAACAAGACCGCGACGTTCATGCCGAAGCCGATCTTCGGCGACAACGGCTCGGGCATGCACGTGCACCAGTCGCTGTGGCAGAACGGTTCGCCGCTCTTCTACGACGAGCAGGGCTATGCGGGCCTGTCGGACACGGCGCGCTTCTACATCGGCGGCATCCTGAAGCACGCGCCGTCGCTGCTGGCCTTCACGAACCCGACGGTGAACTCGTACCACCGCCTGGTCCCGGGCTTCGAGGCGCCGGTCAACCTGGTCTACTCGCAGCGCAACCGCTCCGCGGCGATGCGCATCCCGATCACGGGCTCGAACCCGAAGGCCAAGCGCGTCGAGTTCCGCGCGCCCGACCCCTCGTCCAACCCGTACCTGGCGTTCTCGGCGCTGCTGCTCGCGGGTCTCGACGGCGTCAGGAACAAGATCGAGCCGGCGGAGCCGATCGACAAGGACCTCTACGAGCTCGCCCCCGAGGAGCACGCGGGCGTCCCCCAGGTCCCGACATCCCTCCCGGCCGTCCTTGACGCGCTTGAGGCGGACAACGAGTACCTCCAGGCGGGCGGCGTCTTCACGGCTGACCTGATCGAGACGTGGATCGACTACAAGCGCACGAAGGAGATCGCCCCGATCCAGCTGCGCCCGCACCCGCACGAGTTCGAGCTTTACTTCGACATTTAAAGATCATCTGTCGACCGTATGTGTCCAGCACCGTCTTCGCCGAGGAGTGGCGGAGGCGGTGCTGGACCACCACCGCCTCGGAGCCGGAAGGCCGGCGGCCTTCGCGCGGGCGCGGCGCTTCTCGTTCCGGGGAACGCGTCGGGGATCGGTACCGCGGTCATGGACATCCGGGTCTTGATCGGCTCGGAGTGGTCACGCGCTGTGGAGAGGTGTTGCGTTGGTGATCCAGGTGGCGAGTGCCTGGGTCAGGCCGGCGATGTCGTCGCCGACCCAGCCGATATAACCATCAGGGCGGACAAGGGCGGCAGCGGCGGGGATTTCGGGTACCGGGTCGGCCCGGATGATCAAGGGACCATGCGGGCTGTCGGGCAGCTCGGGCCGGAGCCGGTCGGAAAACAGCAGGACGAGCGCGCGGCCAGGGTGCAAGAGCTCAGCGAGCCGCCGCGGGCCGGCCTCGGTAGCGAGGGTGGCCTCGGGTACCCGGGCACCCAGCAGCGGATGGTCGGGCCCGGGCAACTCGTAGCGCAGCGCCAAACCGGACATCAGCCCGGACAGCCGCGCGACCACGTCGGGGAGTTCGGCGAGGTCGAGCATGAGACCGCGCAGAGCGCTGGACTCGGGTGCGGTGGGGTTCATGATGGCCCGCTGAGCCAGGGTCAGTTGCAGCGACTGCGCGGCGGCGGGATGTCGTTCGGCGTGGTAGCTGTCGAGCAGCCCGGTGGGGGCGTCGCCGCGCAGTTCGGCTGCCAGCTTCCAGCCGAGGTTGGTCGCATCCTGGATACCGAGGTTGACTCCTTGGCCGCCGATCGGGGCGTGGATGTGTGCGGCGTCGCCGGCGAACAGGATCCGGCCGTGGCGGTACTGCTCGATCTGGCGGGTGGCGTCGCTGAACCGGGACCCCGCCAGCACCGCGCGCACCTGCACCCGGTCGCTGTGGGTGGCCCGCAACGCTTGAGCGACTTCCTCATGATGCACCGGGCCTTCGTCGGCCTCGGCGAGACCGGCGCCGGTGCGGCCGAACATCATGCGGAACCGGTCGTCCTCGATCGGGTGCAGCATCGTCCAGCGGTCGCCGGCATGGCGGACGTAGTCGGAGAAGTGCTGCCCCGGAGGTGGGGTGTCCCCGGTGAGGTCCAGGTCAACCACGGTGGAGCGACTGGTGGCGGGCTGCCCGGGGAACGCGACGTCGCTCAGGCGACGCACGGCGGAGTGCGCGCCGTCACAGCCGACCAGATAGCGGGCCCGCCGGCGACGATGCTCGGTCCTGATCTCGACACCGTCTTCGTCCTGGGTGACGCCGAGGACCTCCTGACCACGCTCGACCGGCGTGCCGTTCCCGGTCAGCAGGCGTTCGAGGTGGCGTTCGATGCGGCCTTGCCCGATGGCCAAGCTGGCTGGGTAGGGCGTGTTCCACGTGGTGTAGTCAAGCCGCACGGGCAGCCCGGCGAAGTGCCCCACGCGCGACAGAGTCCGGGTCGCCGGGTCGGAGATCTCATCGAGCAGGCCCCGCATGTCCAGCACTTCCGCGGTGCGCGGTTGGATGTTGCCGGCCCGGGACTGGGGGTTGGGGTGTTCGGCCTTCTCCACCACGATCGCGCTCGCTCCGGCCAGGGTTAGCTCGAAGGCCAGCATCAACCCGGTCGGACCGGCCCCCACGACCAGGACGTCGGCGTCGATCTCCTCGTACGAGTCTGTCATCGCGACGGCTTCGTGGTGGTGGTGCGGTCGTTGTCGGTGCGCCGGGCGCGTCCACGTGTGGTGCCGCGGGGTGCCTGAGGTCCGCCGCTGCGCCGGGCGCGGCGGCGGCGGAGTGCGATTTGCAGTGCAACCAGCGCGACGACGAGCACGATGGTGCCGGTGAGGCCGAGGTAGCTGTGAAACAGGAGCGGGATGAGGAACATGACACTCTCCTTCAGACGTGCAGACCAGCCATGCGGTATCCCCAGTCGGGGTGCACACCCGCGAGACGGGGCCTGCTGTTGCAGTTGCGGGTATCACGGCGCCAACGCCGGCAGGTCTGCCCGCGTGCGAACGGCAGCCGATCCATGCCGACCCCTCCCCTCGCGGCACCGTGTCTAACGAACAATATACACTTGGCTTTGTACACTATGAAGGATACTAGAGAAAGTTCGGTGGTGGCACGGTGAGTGAGGAAAGATCGAAGCCAACGCGGCGGCTGGGGCGCGAGGAGCGCCGAGCCCAGCTCGTGGCGGCGGCGGCCCGCTCGTTCATGCAGGCCGGTTTCGCGGCCACCAGCCTGGACGACGTCGCCGCCGCGGCGGGGGTCACCAAAGCGATCATCTACCGGCACTTCGAGTCCAAGCACGACCTGTACCTCGCGGTCCTGCTCGACACCCGCCGACGCATCCGCGACCACGTGCGTGACCCGCAGCTCAACCCTGACACCGTGGCAGAACTCGCCCTGGCCGCCCGCGAGGCCCCGGACGGTTTCCGGCTGCTGTACCGCCACGCCCGCCGGGAGCCGGACTTCGCCGACTACGTCGACGAGCTGGACACCAACGCCAGGCAGACTGCCGAGACCCGATTGCGTGAACGCATCCCCGACCCGGCTCGACGCCGATGGATCGCCGCCCTCATGGCGGCCGTCATCTTCGATGCCATCCTGACCTGGCTCGACACCGATCAGCCCGTCGAACCCGACGAACTCGCCCGCACCCTCCAGGCGACCGTGCGGGCGCTGACCAGCGCCCAGGCCTCCTCGGCTGAAACCCCGACGTCATGACGACGGCAGGGCCGGTGACGGCGACGGGGTCAGCCCCGGCTGCGGCCGGTGGGGCAGCGATCCGATCTCCAGGGATCAGCTGCGTCGTCGAGGACGGCAAAGGGTGGCCGCCCCCCGGACAGGCCAGGTCGGGTGGGACCGCTGCTGGACACGCTCCTCGACGGGACGAGCGAAGCCGAGACGGTCAGTGGCCACCGATTCGGGGTCGGTCTTGGTTCCGGCCGACGGATCCGTCACGTGCCGCCGCCGACCGGAGCGGTCAGCCGGCGCGCGACGCGGGCTCATCGGCGTCCACGGGCCGGGGCAAGAGCGGGTGCGGCGGTCGCACCTCGTCGTGCGAGCGCTTCCCGATGAGCTCGACCCCGTGCTCCTTGCGGTAGCCGCCGTAATCGTCCTCGACGGGGAACTCGTGCCCGCCCCTGCGGCACTGCGTCATGACGCACCGCCCGGAAGGCAGCCGCGGTGCGCGCGGGGGAAGACGCGGTCCCCGTCGGAAAGGACGGTGGCCATCATGGGCTCATCCCGACCGGCGTTGGCACGAGCAGTTCCGTCAGGGCGTCGCGGAGCCACTCGGCCTCGCGCCAGGACAGCACGCGAGGTAGGACGGCCTGGCCCTGGTCGACGTCGTACCGGCCGGCCGGCGTCATCATGAAGGCCCCGTACGGCCGGCGTACGGCGGCCCACGCGACGGCAGAAGGTCCGCACGCACGAAGGCGCCCCCGCCCGGCACGAGTCCGAGGCGGGACGCCCGAAGAAGCGGTGGTCTTCGCCGCCTCCGCGGACACCGACCCGACCTGCGTGCGGGGTCCTCGCCGACCGGCTCACCACGCACGCGGCAATGGTGCGGGCGGATTCCGTCGGCGGTCTCGACAGGGACTGCCGTGGCCGCTCCTAGCATCTGCGGGATTGTATACGATTTCGGCTGGCAAAATCGAGACGAAAAGGCGTCGCATTGCCGCAAATGCGGTTCTGCTATTCAGTGTTCGGGTATCTCTGGCGTAGCCGCCCTGACGGGGTCGCGGGTTCTCCTGGAAGGCAGATGCCGATGAGCCGTGTCGTTCCTCCTCGCACCACCGACAGCCCGGCCGGGGATCGTGCGCCAACAGCGCTCGTGCTGGGCGGCGAGGTGGCCCGCACCATGACGCTGACCGTGGCCGACCTGCGGGCGGGTTGGCGACAGCATCGGGTCGAGGTGACCTTCGACTGCGCCACCAGCGGAGTGCGGCACCACACCTTCGAGGGGCCGCTCCTACGGGAGGTGGCCGCCGACGCCGGGCCGGCCTTCGACGCACGACGGCGCAAGGACCGCTGCCACTTTCTGCTGACCGTCACGGGTCTGGACGGTCACCACACCGTGCTGACCTGGGCTGAGATGGACCCCGATTTCGGCGGCGCGCCCATCGTGCTGGCCACCCGCATGGACGGCACGGATCTGGACGTCGCCGGCAGCCAGCTGGTCGTCTCGACCGACCGCTGCGGCGCACGGTATGTCAGCCGGATCACCCGCATCTGGATAGGCCGGTGCACGGCGGGGCAGTGCGAACCGCCCACCGCGCGTGGCCGGCGCTCCCGCGAATCCGCCGCGGTACTCAGCCCGTGACGTCCATGCGCTGCGTGCCGATGACCGAAAGCAGCCGGAGCGCCTGTTCCGAGGGGGAGCCAGGGGCCGCGGTGTAGATCACGAGCTGCTGATCGCGGTCGGTGATCGCGAGGGCGTCGCAGTCGACGGTGACCGGGCCGACCAGCGGATGCTGGAACGTCTTGTGCTGTGAGGGTTCGGCCGACACGTCGTGCGATTGCCACAGTCGTGTGAACTCCTCGCTGCCGTCGAGCAGTTCGGCCACGAGCTCGGCCACCTCGGGGTCGTCGGGGTAGCGGGCGGCCGTGGCGCGCAGCCGCTGTGTCGCGTTGCGGGCGAACTCGTCGGCATCGGAAACCCCGTAGAGGCGCTGCCCGTTCGTGTGCGGGCCGAGGAAGACGCGGCGCACGAAGTTGCGTTCGCGTCGCGGCACGGCGGAGAAGTCCTCCATCAGGGCTGCCGCCAGGTCGTTCCAGGCCAGGATCTCGAAACTCGCGGACGTCACCGTCGCCGCCGCCTGCGGCAGGCGCCGCATCAGGTCGAGGATGCTCTGCCGTACCGCGCGCGGCGGCCCGGCCGCCGGGAGCGGCGGCGCGCCCGCGAGGTGGTGGAGGTGGTCGCGCTCGGCGTCCGACAGGCGCAGGGCGCGGGACAGCCCGGCCAGCACCTCGTGCGACGGGCGCGGCGCGCGGGCCTGCTCCAGCCGCGTGTAGTACTCGATCGAGATGTACGCGAGCTGCGCCACCTCCTCGCGCCGCAGCCCCGGCGTGCGACGGCGCGTGCCCGCGGGCAGCCCGACGTCCGCGGGTGCGATCCGCTCGCGCCGGCTGCGCAGGAAATCGGCCAGTTCTCTTCTGTCCACGCATCCAGTGTGTACGGGTGGCGGCCGCCCAGCCAGGTACTGCCGGTGCCTGGCCGGCCCGCGCGGACGGGCGCAGGCTCGGTGCCATGGACAACACCAGTGTGACCAGCACAACCAGCGTGACCGGCACGTCCGGCGCCGCTGCGGGAGAGGGCCTGCTGGCAGGCAAGGTCGCCTTCGTCTCGGGTGCCGGGCGCGGCATCGGGGCCGCCGCGGCCCGGCTCTTCGCCCAGGAGGGCGCCCGGGTGCTGCTCGCGGCCAGGACCGAGGCCCAGCTTGCGGCCGTGACCGAGGAGGTCGGGGCGGCGGGCGGCACCGCGGAGTACGTCGTGTGCGACCTGGCCGACTCGGCCTCCGTGCGCGCCGCCGTGGACCGCGCCGTGGACGTGTTCGGCCGACTCGACGTCGCCTTCAACAACGGTGCGACGATCCAGCGGCCCGGCCCGATGGACCGGATGGAGGAGGCCGACTTCGACCAGATCTACGACGTGAACCTGAAGGGCGTGTGGCTGGCGATGGTCGCGGAGATCTCCGCGATCCGCGCCACCGCCGGGACGGGCGCCGTCGTCAACAACTCGTCCGTGGGCAGCCTGATGGGCAACCCCGAGCTGCCGGCCTACGGCGCCATGAAGCGGGCGGTCAACAGCCTCACGGAGTCGGCGGCCGTCACGTACGGCCCCGAGGGCATCCGCGTGAACGCCATCGCCCCAGGCAACACGCCGACCGACATGATCAGCGCCTGGGAGCAGGACTCGCCGGGTCTGCGGGAGCGTCTCACGGCACACACACCGCTGCGCCGCGCGGCGGACCCGCGGGAGATCGCGCAGGCCGCGGCCTGGCTCCTCAGCGACCGCGCCTCGTACGTGACCGGCACGGTGCTGCGAGTGGACGGCGGCGCACGGGCCTGAGATCGAGGGGCCGGGCCGAGAGCCGGTGGGCCGTCCCGGGCCGGCCCGGGGCCGCTCAGTCGCGGTAGACGGTGGCCACGGTGCGCACGAACGAGCGGATCAGCGGATCCGTGTCGCCCTCCTTCCACGCCACCACGGCTCGGCTCGGCTCCACGCCGGTCAGCGGCACGACCGTGAGGCCTTCCGCCGGCTCGTCGTCCAGGAGCGTCATGCCGACCGTGCCGTTCCACAGGACGGCCTGCCTGCATTCCTGGACGGCGCGCACCACCGGGCCATCGCGGACGGCCCCGGCGTTCCAGTACGCCTGCCACAGGGCGTCGGTGCCCTCGGGGAACCTGAACCAGCGGCGGCCGGCCAGGTCGGCCGGCTCCAGGCTCCCGCGGCGGGCCAGCGGGTCGTCGGCGCGCAGCAGCGCGCCCACGGGGTCGGCGCGCAGGACCCGTACGGCGAGGCCGGTCTCGTCGAACGGTCCGCGGGTCAGTGCGACGTCGACGAGGCCGGCGTGCAGCCCGCAGGTGGGGTCGGTCAGGTCCGTGTCGCGGACGCGGACCTCGACGCGCGGGTGGAGCCTGCGGAATTCGCCGGCCAGCCGGATGGCGTGCGGGTCGGCGCTGCCACCCAGGATGCCGACGGTGATCGTCGCGGCGCCGGCCGCCGCGGCGACGCGTGCGCGCAGCCGGTCCGCCCGGTCGAGCAGGGCACGCGCCTCGTCGAGGAGCACCTCCCCCACCCCGGTGAGCGCGACGCCGGCGGGCGACCGGTCGAACAGCGCCGCCCCGGTCTCGGCCTCCAGCCGCTTGATGGCGCGGCTCAGCGGCGGCTGGCTCATGTGCAGCCGGGCGGCGGCCCGGCCGAAGTGCAGCTCCTCGGCGACCGCCACGAAGTAGCGCAGCGTGCGTAGCTCCATGGTGGGACGATACCCGTACGGTATCGGGGACGTGGAACAGGTCTTGGACAGCCGCCGCACCCTGCCGGTGCAATCGGGGCATGAGCGAAGAACCGAAGAACAGCGGCGATCAGAGCGCCGGAGCAGCCGTGTCGGTGGTGGGCCCCGGCGACGGCGAGACCATCGTCCTCGGCAGCACGCGGCTGCGTGTGCTGGAGGACGGCAGCAACACCGGCCACCGCCTCGGGCTCGCCGAGTCCGTACTCGCCCCGCACACGCCCGGGCCGCCGCAGCACCGGCACGCCCAGCACGACGAGGGCTTCTACGTCATCTCCGGCGCCGTCCGGTTCACCGTCGGGGACGAGGTCCACGACGCGACCGCGGGAACGCTGGTGATGGTTCCGCCGGGGGCACCCCACACCTTCGCCAATGTGACCGGCGAACCGGCCGTCATGCTCAGCACGTTCACGCCCGACCTGTACGTGCAGTACTTCCGGGACCTGCGCGACATGATCGCCGGCGGCGGGGCCGTCACCCCGGAGGCGACCGCCCTGGTGATGAGCCGGTACGCCACCGAGCCGG
This sequence comes from Streptomyces sp. NRRL F-5126, assembly GCF_000721265.1. Lineage (GTDB taxonomy): Bacteria > Actinomycetota > Actinomycetes > Streptomycetales > Streptomycetaceae > Streptomyces. The sequence goes on from NZ_JOFZ01000012.1 coordinate 371,246, forward strand.
CGGGCGGGACCGCGGGCGAGCAGCCGCCGCGGGTGGGCTCGTGACCGCCGTGTACTGGGTCGTCGCCGCCCTGCTCGCCGCCTTCTACCTCTACGGGGGCGTCCTGAAGCTGGTACGCAGCCGCGAGCGGCTGCGCCCGATGATGGGCTGGGTCGACGACATGCCGATGGCGGCCGTCAGAGCGCTCGGCGCTGCCGAGGTGGCCGGCGCGGCCGGTCTCGTGCTCCCGCCGCTGACCGGCATCGCGCCCTGGCTCGCCCTGGCCGCGGCCGCCGGGTTCACGGTGCTGCAGGCCGGCGCGATCAGGGTGCACCTGGCACGCGGGGACCGCCGGATCGCCCTCAACATCGTCCTCGTCCTCGCCTCGGCGGCGGCCGTCGCGACGGCGACGACGTGGCTGTGAGCCCGGACGCACAGGCGGCGCCCTGCCGCCGCTCGTCCGGGTGCCCATGAGGCGCGAGGGGCCGGGGCCTGGGCGAGACTGCCCTTGAGGGCGGTGATCGACGATGGCGGCAGACGGCCCGGGCGGCGGCATCGACGAGCAGATGCTCGAAGAGCTCCTGGCCGAGGCGCACGAGGCGTCTCCCACGGACCTGCCGGTCCTCGTGAGCCGGCTCGCCCCGCTCGTCGGTGTCGAGCGGGTCGACCTCTACCTCGTCGACCTCCAGCAGCGCCTCCTCGTGCCGCTCGTCGACGGCCTGCCGCCCCTCGACATCGACTCCACCATGGCGGGGCGCGCGTACCGGACCCTCGGGCTGCGCATGGAGGAGACACGGCACGAGCGTCTGGTGACATGGCTGCCCCTCGTGGACGGGGCCGAGCGGCTCGGGGTGCTCGGGGTGACGGCCGTGGATGTCGACACCGCGCTGAGGCGCCGCTGCCGCATCCTGGCCTCGCTGCTGTCCATGGTGGTCGTGTCGAAGCGCGAGTACAGCGAAGACTTCGCGCGCCGCACCCGGCTGGAGACGATGCGGCTGCCGGCCGAGTTGCTGCGCGCCTTCCTGCCGCCGCGCACCATCGCCAACCGGCACGCCACCTCCACCGCCGTGCTGGAGCCCGCGTACCGGCTCGGCGGTGACGCCTTCGACCACTCGCTCACCGGGTCGACGCTGCACGCCGTGATCCTCGACGCCATGGGGCACGACCTCTCCGCGGGGCTGGCGACGGCCGTGGCGATGGCGGCGTGCCGCAGCGCGCGGCGCGCCGACGCGGACCTGCCCGAGATGGTCGGCACCATCGACCGTGCACTCGCCCGCTGGCTGCCCGAGCAGTACTGCACCGGGATCCTGGCACGGCTCGACACGGACGAGGGGATCCTGCGGTGGTGCAACTGCGGCCATCCCCCGCCGCTCCTCATCCGCGACGAGCGGGTGCTCGAAGAGGCGCTGGAGAGGACGCCGGAGCCGCCGATGGGCATGCCGTCCGAGCTGTTCGCGAGCCCACGGACGCTGCACGAGGAGCGGCTGCGGCCCGGTGACCGTGTGCTGCTGTACACGGACGGCGTCACCGAGTCGCGGATCGTCGGCGACGTGGAGTTCGGCCTCGAACGGTTCACCGACACCATCATCCGAGCCACCGCCGCCGGCACGATGCCGGCCGAGGCACTGCGGCAGCTCATCCACTCGCTGCTGGCCCGCCAGCGGGACGTGCTGCGCGACGACGCGACGCTGGTGCTGGTGGAGTGGAAGCCAGAACGCTGACACGCGGTCAGCGGGCGGCTGCCGTATCGCCCCGCATCGCCCCGCATCGCCCCGCATCGGTCCGGGGGCCGCGTATGCGGACTGGCGGGACGGGTAGCCGACCCCTGTCAGGACAAGAGAGGCCAAGGCAGAACAGGCAAGCGCACAACGGGAGATGGCATGGTCCGGAAGAACACGGGCCGCCGGGTGGCGGCCTTCGCGATCAGTGGTGCGGCGGCCGTCGGTGTGCTGGCGGGCTGCGGCTCCCACAGCGCGGGGGAGGCGTCCTCGTCGGCGGGCTCCGCGGCAGGCGCGTCGGCCTCGGAGTCGGGCGGCGGGGGCTCGGGCGACGGGCAGAGCGCGAGCGCCGTGCGGTCGGCGTACCGGAAGACGGCGGACGCCAGGACCGCGAAGATGACCATGAGCACCACGGTCGGCGGCACGGACGGCGGCGGCACGACGATCCGCGGCTCGGGCGTGATCGACCTGGCGAACGGCGCGAGCGACCTCCGCATGAGCGTCCAGGGGCAGCGGACCGAGGAACGCACCGTGGACGGCGTCCTCTACGAGAAGCTGCCGGCGAGTGCCGCGAAGAAGCTGCTGCCGGGTGGCAGGACGTGGGTGAGGATCGACCTGAAGAAGGTCGCGGGCGGCGCGGGCGGCATGACCCGCATGGCGGACCCGGCCGCCCCGTTCTCGTACGTCAAGGGGCTGAGCGGCAAGAACGTCACCAAGGTCGGCACGGAGACGGTGAACGGCACGAAGACCACGCACTACAAGGTGTCGGTCGACGTGGACAAGCTCGCGAAGGACAGCGGTGCGCAGGCCAAGCGGCTGAAGCAGCAGCTCGGCGACAGGCTGCCGGTCGACCTGTGGCTCGATGACCAGGGCAGGATCCGCCAGGAGGAGGTCAAGGCGGCGGTCAGGACACCCGCGCCCATGTCCCCGGGCGCGGGCGGCGGCAGTGGCGCGTCCGCGTCGGCGGCGCAGAGCCCGTCGGCCGGGAGCGGGTCGGGCGGCTCGGCGGCGGGGAAGAAGCTCGCGCTGGACTCGAAGCTCCGGTTCACGGACTTCGGGACGAAGGCCGACGTCACCGCGCCGCCCGCGGCGAAGACGGCCGACATGACCGGCAGGATCGCGGGAGGCGCGGACACCGGCGCCTCCGGGGCGGGCCCCGCCTGAGGAGCGGGCCCGGCCTGACGGGCGTCATGTCGGGGCCGGTGGTGTCAGGGGCGTGTGGGGATCGAGAGCTCCGGGCGGTCCCACGGTACGGCGGGCGGGGCGGCCCTGCTCGTGCCCGTGCGGGTGGCACCGACGCTCGTGTAGAAGCCCTCGGCCGGGGGGTGCGACACGACGTGGACGTGGTCCGCGCCCGCCGCGCGCGCGGTCGCCTTCATGTGTGTGACGAGGAGGCGGCCGATGCCCAGCCGCTGGGCGGAGTCGGCCACGAAGAGGAGGTCGAGCTCGGGCGGCGCGAGCAGCAGGGAGTAGAAGCCGAGGACCGGGCCGCCGGGGCCCAGGGCCTCGCCCGGGGCCTCGACGGCCACATGGACCTCGTGCGTCTCGATGTAGTCGGGGCCGACCCGGTAGCCGGCGACCATCGACGCGTACCGGCCCTCGTATGCGCGCGATGAGCCGACCAGGGTGGTGAGCCGCTTCGCGTCCCGTGCGGTCGCCCGCCGGATCGCCACTCTCGCCCCACCGGTAACGCCGTGTGCCATGGGAAGAGTATGCCTCCCCCAGTGCCCCCAGAGCCTGGGAGGTGCCCGTGTGCCTCCCAGGCCCCTCCCGGACGCCGTCAGGCGATCAGGGCGCGGACCATCCTGCACGTGGTGGCGGACGGCGGGCGCACGCCGATGCGCGCCGCCGTGTCGCGTATCCGCCCGTCATCGGCGCTCGCCGGGCGGTAGACGCCGGTGTCGAGCAGGGCGATGGCCAGGCGCATGGCCTTCAGCCTGCGGTTGTGCGCTTCGTACCACGCACGGGGCCGGCCCGCGGGCAGTGGCGCGCGCCTGAGCGGCGGGAGGGTTTCGGGGCGGACGGCGGGACGCCCGCGGCGGGACTCGCCGGTGTGGATCGTCGTCGTCTCCGTCAACGCGGCAGCGGCCATCGGTGACCTCCTAGCGGTGGCTGGCGTACGGTCTGTCAGCTCTGCCGAACTACCTCGATTTTACTACCGGCCACTGACAATCCTCCCTGGCCAGAGGCACTTTGTGGCCCTTGTGGGCCGCGAGGGGGAGGCGGGCGGACCGCGCCGGCGGCGGTCAGGCGTGCGCGTGTGCTCCGATGCTCTCCTCCGCCCGCGTCAGGACCTCCGTCACCCTGGCGCCGAAGCGCACGTCCACCTCGTGGGCCCTGCCCGTGCGCACCGCCTGGAGCAGGCCGTCGATCGCCGACTCGAAGGACGTCTGCGCCGTGTCGCGCCCCTGCGGCATCCGCTCCACGCCGTGCGTCCCGCTCAGCTCGACGCCCGTGCTCGCGCCCGCCTTCGGGGCGCTGAGGCTCAGCGCCACCGAGCTCGACGTGCCCGAGGCGTGGCGCAGCACCAGGTGCGTCAGGTCGGGTTCGGTGCGCACGGCCGTCACGTCCGTCACGTCGCCGAGTACGGGCAGCAGCACCGACAGGGCGTGCGGTCCGACGTCCCACAGGCCGCCCTTCTCGCGGCGCCACGGCGAGGCGGCGAACGGGCTGTCGGAGCCGTCCGCGTACAGGGAGCCGAGCCAGTGCGCGTGTGCGGTGAACCAGCCGCCCCTGGCAGCCTGTTCGCCGATCCACCGGGAGACGGCCGACTCGAAGCGCGAGGTGAAGAAGACGACGGAGAACACGCCCGAGCGCCCGGCCGCGTCCGCGACCTCGCGTGCGCCCTCGGCCGTCGCCGCGACCGGCTTGTCGAGCAGCAGGTGGCGGCCGGCCGCGGCGGCGCGTACGGCCAGCGGGGCCTGGATGTCCGGCGGCAGGGCGAAGGCGACGGCGTCGCTCGCGGCGATCAGCGCGTCGGCACCCTCGTCGCCGGAGTAGGCGGTGGTGCCGAGGGTGGCGGCGAGCGCGCCCGCCGCCTCGGGGCGGCGCCCCCAGACGCCGGTGAGCTCGGCGCCCGGATGGGCGGCGAGCGCGGGGCCCTGGGTCATCTGCGCCCAAGGGCCTGTGCCGAAAAGTGCGATGCGTGGCTTGCTCATGCGGTTCAGTGTGCCGTGCCGGCGCGACGGGGCCGGCCGCCGGGTCCCCGCCGCGTCCGGCCGCCGGGTGGTGCTGGCTACACCACCGATATGGGGGGCTGCACGGCTGACGGGGCGACCCGCCGCCGGACACACTGGAGACCGATCCGGTGGTCGGGTCCACGGGGGTGCCCGGTGCGGGAGGAGATGATCGGTGTGAGGAAGCGGATCCGGGAGTCGTCGCGCGCGGCATGGCGCGGCGCCCGGCTGTTCGTGGTGTCGCTGGCCGGGTCGATCACGCTGTTCGTCTTCTCCGTCCTGTCGATCGCCTTCGTCCCGCTCGGCGTCGGCTTCTTCACCACGCCCGCGGTGCTGGATGCCGTCAGAAGGCACGCGCACCGGAGGCGCGCCTGGGCGGCCGAGTGGGCGGGGGTGCGCATCCCGGCCGCCTACCGGCCCTTGCCGCCCGATGCCCGGCGCGGCGTCGTCGGAGACGTGCAGCGGACGGTGCACCTGCTCAAGGATCCGGCCACCTGGCGCGATCTGCGCTGGCTGACGGCCGACATGACCGCGGGGTGCGTCAGCGCCTTCCTCGCGCCCGCGCTCTTCCTCTACGGGATCGAGGGGTTCGTACTCCTCGCCGGGCTGTGGGCCGCCTACCGGCACGACCCCTACTGGTACGGGTTCATACCGGTCTCAGGACCCCTCTCCGCGCTTCCGGCGGCGGCGCTCGGCGCCGTGTTCCTGTGCCTCGGCGTCCGGTACGCGCCCGCGCTGCTGCGCGGCCACTTCCTCCTGACGCGGTCGCTGCTCGACCCCGGCAGGGACGAGGAGCTGGCGCGGCGCGTGGAGCGGCTCACCGAGACGCGGCACGACGCCGTCGACGCGTCGGCGGCCGAGTTGCGCCGCATCGAGCGCGACCTGCACGACGGGGCGCAGGCCAGGCTCGTCGCCGTCGGCATGGACCTGGGCACGATCGAGGCGCTCGTCGACAAGGACCCGGCCAGGGCGAAGGAGCTGATCGGCCAGGCGCGGCGCTCGTCGGCCGACGCCCTCACCGAACTGCGCGACCTCGTGCGCGGGATCCACCCGCCGGTGCTGGCCGAGCGGGGTCTCGGGGACGCGGTCAGGGCGCTCGCCCTGCGCATGCCGATGGAGGTGGAGGTCGCGGTGGCGCTGCCGGGGCGTGCGGGCGGGCCCGTCGAGTCCGCCGCGTACTTCGCGGTCAGCGAGGCGCTCGCCAACGCCGTGAAGCACTCGGGGGGCGACCGGGTCTGGATCGACCTCTCGCACAGCGACGGGATGCTGCGCGCGTCGGTCACCGACAACGGCCACGGGGGCGCGGTGTCCGGGGGAACGGGCTCGGGGCTCAGCGGCCTTGAGCGCAGGCTCGGTACATTCGACGGTGTACTGGCCGTCAGCAGCCCGGCGGGCGGTCCGACCATGGTGACCGTGGAGATCCCTTGCGCGTTGTCCTAGCCGAAGACCTCTTCCTGCTGCGGGACGGCCTGGTGCGGATGCTCGAGGCGTACGGCTTCGAGATCGCCGCAGCCGTGGAGAGCGGTCCTGAACTGGCCGGGGCGCTGGCCGAGTCGGAGCCCGACGTGGCCGTCGTCGACGTGCGGCTGCCGCCGTCGCACACCGACGAGGGCCTGCAGTGCGCGCTGGCGGCCCGCAGGGCGCGGCCGGGCCTTCCCGTGCTGGTGCTCTCGCAGCACGTCGAACAGCTCTACGCACGCGAACTGCTGGCCGACGGCGACGGCGGGATCGGCTACCTGCTCAAGGACCGGGTGTTCGACGCGGAGCAGTTCATCGACGCGGTCCGGCGGGTGGCGGGCGGCGGCACGGTGATGGACCCGCAGGTCATCCAGCAGCTGCTGAGCCGCCGTTCGCGCGACTCCCCCGTCGGCACGCTCACCCCGCGGGAGCGCGAGGTCATGGAGCTGATGGCGCAGGGGCGCTCCAACGTGGCGATCGCCGGGCAACTCGTCGTCACGGAGCGTGCGGTGGCCAAGCACACGTCGAACATCTTCGGCAAGCTGGGCCTGCCGGTGTCGGACGACGACAACCGCCGCGTGCTCGCCGTGCTGGCCTACCTCGACCACGGCAGGACGCAGGGACCGTCCCGCTGAGGGCCGCCGGCCCGACCCGTCGGTGCCCGACTCGCCGTGAGCGGCGGGGCGGTGCACCGCACGCTCGGCGGCACACGGTGGCGCTCCGTGCACGGGCGCGCACGCCGCGGAGTGACCATCCGACCAATCGCTCGTTCTTCTCCACGTGCGTTCCCACGATGCCGTCACCTCCCCCGCCGGCCCTGCCGCGCCCGGTTCCCCCACCGGCTCCGCCGATCCGCTCTCCGCGATCGGTGTGGACCGGGCGGAGGCCGCGCTCGTCGAGCACTACCCCCGCCTGGTACGCCTCGCGTACCTGATCCTCTCGCCCTCGCTGGGCCGGAGCCGCCGCGTCCTGACGGCCCATGCGATCGTCCAGCGGTCACTGCCGCGCGGGCGTGACAAGGACGCACAGGCGCTGCTGCCCGCGCCCCGCCGCACGGCCCCGGGAGGCGAGGCGGACGAGGCCGGAGTGCAGGACCCGGCGTACGCGCTGCTGCGCGTCCGTGTCGTGCGCCAGGCCCTCGACACGGAGCTGCCGCTGCTGCGGTTCGGCCTGCCCAAGCGGTCCCAACTGCCCCCGGCGCTCCCGCGTGTGTGGGGCCTGCGCCTGTTCCCCCGGCAGGGCGGCGCGGGTGAACTCGCCCTGGACCAGCGGCTCGCGAAGATGACGGCGCCGGTGCGCGCCGCAGTCGTGCTGCGCGGCCTCGATCGGCTGCCCGACCCGGAGGCGCGGCGGGTTCTGGCCGCCGCCGGCGTCGCGGATCCCGCCGCCGCGGTGTGGGAGGCGGACCGCACGACCGGGCAGGAACGGACCGCGGGCGCGGGCGCCGGCGCGCGCGGCGCCGGCAGCGCGGCCCCGCTGGACCTGTCGCTGCTGCGCTCCCCCGAGTTCGACCCGTGCGCGCTCCAGGCCCGGCCCACCGACCTCGTGCGCCGCCGACAGCACAGCAAGGCGGCGCTCGCCGCGGTCGCCGCGCTTGCCGTGTGCGGGGCGCTCTTCGGGATCCCGGGCAGCGGCTGGGGCCCCGACGGGCCCGCAGCGCCCCCGTACGCGCTCAACCCCGCGTCGCAGGCCGCCCTTGACCCGGCGAAGGTGGTCAAGGTCGCCCCCACGGTGTGGCACCACGCGAGCCGCACGGACTACTCGGTGTGGCCCGCCCGCGGCCCACTCGTCAAGGACAAGGAGCTGCTGCGCAGGGCGCTCGCGGTGTGGGCGCGGCCGGGTTCCTCGGTCCAGGTGTCGACCACGCCCGGCACCCCGTCGGGGCCGCCGATGGGCCCGCCGCAGCTGCTCTACGCGGGCACGGTGGACCGGGCGCGTGTGGTGCTGTTCTACGACGGCCTGCGCGTGGTGCGCTACGCCGAGCCGGTCCAGGGCACGTCGGCGGCAGCGATCGACTTCGCCCGGGTGGACGCGGCGGACGGCGCCACGTCGGACGCGGTCGTCGTGGACCGCTCCGACGGCAACGTCCGCTATCTGACGGCGCCGTGGGTCACCTCGACGACGGTGCGCGACCTGCTGACGCCCGACGCGTCCGCGCTGCCGCTGCACCGCGACGCGGACGGCGTGACGGGCGCGCTGCGCAGCCCGGCCCTGGCGAGCACGTGCACGTCGTGGGACACCCTGGACGTACGGGACGGCGAGGGGAAGCAGCGGCTGCTGACGGACCTCGGCGAACTGGTGCCCGCACGGCTCACGTCGGGGTCGCCGAAGTCGCCGAAGGACGTCACCTCACAGGCGGACCGGGCGTCCTGGGCGCGCACGGCGTGCCTGCTGCCGACCATGCGCGGGCACGGCGTGAAGTCGGTGAACTCCTGGAAGTACGCACAGCAGGTACTGCCCGAGGGCGAGGGCACGGCGGACTGGGTGTGCACGCGCGGCGAGACCTGGCGTGGCGCGGACAGCAGGGTGATGGCGCAGTTCCAGCCGCCGGTGGCCACGGGCAAGGACGGCAGCCCCGACGGCAACCCCGGCGCCATCGCGGCGAGCGCCACGGACACGCCCGCGTGCGGTGCCAACTCGCCCGACGTGCTGGCGGGCGCGTTGTGGAAGTCGAAGTCCGGCGACTGGTTCCTGCTGGGCGCGGGCAGCGACCGGGTGGCGTCGCTCAAGGCGTCGGGCGACCTGAAGGCGTCCGTGCAGGGCCGCCTGATGGCACTGCCCGCGAAGCAGACGACGAAGGCGGGCCTGAAGGGCACGCTGGACGACGGCCACACGCTGGAGCCCCTGCACTGACCGGCCGCGTGCGGCCACGGCACGTCCGGGCCGTCCGCGTCCGTCCTCGCGGGCGCCGGAACAGGTGGTGGCGCGGCTGCCCGCGCATCGGAGGCCAGGTGGATCGCTGTGCGAAGAACGCACGCGTCCAGGCGCCGACCGGGATCGTCCGCCCCCGCCGTTCCCGTCCACCGGCAGGGGCTCGCGCCGCCGCCGGCACCGGGCGGCCCAGCCGGGTCACGGCCCCACCGGCGCCCGGGTGGGCGCGACCGCAGTACATCGGCGCCCACCCGGGCGGCTTCACGGCCACGCACGGGTCCGGGCCGACACGCGACCGCCCAGCTCCACGCCACCGCTCCGAGGCACCCGTCGAGGTTCCTGCCGCCACCGGCACCGGGCCGAGCAACCAGGTCCCGGCGCAGCCCTACCCACGCCCATGGGTGGTTCCGCGAAGAACGCACGCGTCCGCGCCGACACGGGACCGCCCAGCTCCACGCCACGCCCCCTGCACCCGCCAGGGTTGATGCCGCCACCGGCACCGGGCCGAGCAACCAGGTCCCGGCGCGGCCCCACCCACGCCCATAGGTGGCGGCCCGAAGAACGCAAGCACCCGGGCCCACCGGAACCATCCGGCCCCGGCCGGTGCGCCACCCGCGGGCCGACGGCACAGCGAACGCACGCGTCGGGGGCCACCCGGGCCGTCCGGCTCCACGCCACCGCTCCGCACGCCGGACAGGGCCGGTGCCAGGCCCGGCAGCCAGGTCCCGGCGCGCTCAGGGCAGCAGCCAGTCCGCCCCGAGCGCGGCCACGAGGACCAGGCCGAGCAGGTAGGTGCCCAGCCGCGTCCTGCCGTGGCGGCTGAGCTCGATCACCACTCCGCACACCACCATCGCCAGCCCGTAGACGCCCATCACCAGCACCGACTGGCGCTGTTCCAGGCGGACCCAGAGCAGGACCGCCATCCCCGCGAGCACCACCCAGCCCATCGTGACCCTGATCATGCGGGCCTGACGTGGCGTCAGGCCCACCGCGACCACCTCGTCGCCCGCGTCCCGCTCCACGTCCTCGTGGTCTGATGAGCTCATGAACCGGGAGCGTAACGGACTTCCGCCACACGCAGCCCGTTAGGCTGTTCCCATGACGACGGTGATGACCCCGGCGCCCCGCGGACGGCGCAGGATGGGTGTCGAGGAGCGCAGGCGCCAGCTGACCGACGTGGCACTCGACCTGTTCGGCCGCCGTTCGCCCGAGGACGTCTCCCTCGACGACATCGCCACGGCGGCGGGCATCTCGCGACCGCTGGTGTACCACTACTTCCCCGGCAAGCAGGGCCTGTACGCCGCCGCGTTGCACCGGGCCGCCGACGATCTCGTCTCGCGGTTCGACGAACCGCACGAGGGGCCGTTCGGTGCGCGCCTGCTGCGTGTAGTGAAACGTTTCTTCGACTTCCTCGACGAGCACGGGCCCGGCTTCGCCGCCCTCGTGCGCGGTGCGCCCGCCTCCACCGGCACGGGCGGCGCGAGCGCCGTACTCGACGGGGTGCGCAAGGCCGCGTACGAGCGGATGCTCGGCCACCTCGACGCCTCCCACAACCCGCCGCCGCGCCTGCAGCTCGTCGTCAAGTCCTGGGTGGCGCTGGCCGAGTCGACGGCGCTCGTCTGGCTGGACGGCCGCCGCATCCCGCGCTGCGAGGTGGAACTCCAGCTCGTGCACGGCTTCGTCGCCCTCGCCGCCGTCAGCGCCTCCTACGACGACGGGATGGCCGGGCTGCTGGCGCGCGTACTCGCCGGGGAGCCGTCCGACGGCCCCTTCGGCGAACTCGCCGAACAGCTCGGGCTGCTCGGCGGCGCCGGCGGCGCCGCCGCCGGAAGCTAGCGGTAGCTGACGCTGACGGTCGTGAAACCGAGCGAGTGCAGCAGCCCTTGCAGCATCGCCGTGGTGTTGGTCTCCGCACGCTTGGCCAGCTCGCTGTCCTTCGCCGCGGCCTCGATGTGCCGCGCGGCGAGTTTCGTCACGGCCTGCTCGCTGTCCGGGTTGCCGGAGAACAGGTCGCCGAGCCGGTCGAGCAGACCGCGCTGCTTGTCGACCGTGTACGAGTGGTCCGGGTCGAGTGCGGGCTTGCCGAGCCGCGCGTGCGGCAGGCGGATCGTCGCCGACGTGCGGTCCGCGTTCGTCGTGACGTCGTCCTTCCCGATCCCCGAGAAGTCGACGTACGAGCCGACGGTGCCCGCGCCCACGTACAGGGTGCGCGTCCCGCGGATCGCGTCGGGCAGGAACCTGGCGTCCTTCTGCAGGTCGACCACCACCTGGAAGTCGCCCTCCGCGGCCTCGTAGCGGTTCAGGTCCTGGATGGAGCGCAGCAGCGTCGGCCCCGTCCTGTCGTGGCTCTCCTCGCCGAACAGGCCGCCGAAGCCGGGCAGCAGGTGGATGCGGGTGCCGAGGAACAGCAGCGCGAGTACGGCGACGACCGCGATGAGCGCCTTGCGCCACCGCGGTGCGCGCGGCGCGGGCGCACGGTACCTGTCGTCTTCCGGATCGGGTTGCACGTCTGTGGACGTCATACCTGTCGGATGTCCCGCATGGCGCCCTTCACGCGGCCCGGCAGGCGCCAATCACCCTGTCCGGCCCGGGAGATGGCCGCGCCTCCCTGCCGCCCGGCATCGATCTGGCGCGGCCCTCAGCCTCGTGCGGGTGTCCGGAGAACGGGTGGAAGTTCAGTGGCGCCCGCGTGGCGGTTCCGTGGCCGCCCGCGGGCGGGCCGGCGTGAGCGTCCACCACACCGTCGTGTCGGGCGGCAGCACCACGGGCAGGCCCGGCATCGTGTCCGCGGCCGGTGCGGTGTCCGCGCCGGACGCCGGCGCGCTCGACAGCAACGGCCTGCCCGGGGCCGCCAGCCGCACGGGCGCGCCGCCGGCGTTGGTCGTGCAGGCGAAGCCGGGACGCGCGAAGGCCAGGACGCCCTCGGGGGCGTCGAGCCACTCCACGCCGTCCCCCGCGCCGAGACCCGGGTGGTCGCGGCGCACGGCGAGGGCCGTCCGGTACATCTCCAGCGTCGAGCCGGGGTCGCCGGTCTGCGCCTCGACGCTCAGCTCCGGCCAGGACGCGGGCTGCGGCAGCCAGCTGCCGCCGGCGCCGAAGCCGAGGGAACCGCCCTCGCGCGTCCAGGGGATGGGGACGCGGCAGCCGTCCCGCAGGCCGTCCTGCCCGTCGCCGCGGAAGTACGACGGGTCCTGCCGGACCTCGTCGGGCAGGTCGGTGACGTCGGGGAGGCCGAGCTCCTCGCCCTGGTAGAGGTAGGAGGAGCCGGGCAGGGCGAGCATGAGCAGCGTCGCGGCCCTGGCCCTGCGCAGGCCGAGCGCCCGGTCGCCGGGATCGCGGGTCTGCGGACCCGCCCCTGGGCCCGACGCGAACCGGGTGGCGTGCCGTGACACGTCGTGGTTGGAAAGGACCCACGTGGCCGGCGCGCCGACCTCGTTCATCGCGGCGAGCGAGCGGTCGATGACGGCGCGCAGCGCCGCGTGGTCCCACGGCGTCTCCAGGTACTGGAAGTTGAACGCCTGGTGCAGCTCGTCACCGCGTACGTAGTGGGCGGTGCGCTCCACGGTGGGCGTCCACGCCTCGGCGACGGCGATGCGCTCGCCCGCGTACGAGTCGAGGAGGGCGCGCCAGTCGCGGTAGATCTCGTGGACGCCTTGCTGGTCGAAGAACGGCACGGCCTCGCCGGACAGCAGCCGCAGGCGACCGCTGCCGCCGATGTCGGGCAGGCCACGGGCCTTGACCAGCCCGTGTGCGACATCGACGCGGAAGCCGTCGACGCCCATGTCGAGCCAGAAGCGCAGGACCGACCTGAACTCCTCGGCGACGGCGGGGTGCTCCCAGTCGAAGTCGGGCTGCTGCGGCGCGAACAGGTGCAGGTACCAGTCGCCCGGCGTGCCGTCGGGGTCTGTGGTGCGCGTCCAGGCGGGTCCGCCGAAGACGGATTCCCAGTCGTTGGGCGGCTGCGCGCCGTCCGCGCCCCTTCCCGGCCGGAAGTGGTAGCGCTCGCGCAGCGGCGATCCCGGCCCTTCCGCGAGGGCGCGGCGGAACCACTCGTGCTGCTCCGACGAGTGGTTCGGCACGAGGTCGACGATGACGCGCAGGCCGAGCGCGTGCGCGTCGCGGATCAGCGCGTCCGCGTCGTGGAGGGTGCCGAACGCGGGGTCGACGGCGCGGTAGTCGGCGACGTCGTAGCCGGCGTCCGCCTGCGGCGACGCGTAGAAGGGGCTGAACCAGACGGCGTCGACGCCGAGGCCCCTGAGGTACGGCAGCCGGGCGCGGGCGCCCGGGAGGTCTCCCATGCCGTCGCCGTTCCCGTCGGCGAAGCTGCGCGGGTAGACCTGGTAGATCACCGCGCCGCGCCACCAGTCGCGCCGGGCTCCGGGGCCGTCCGCCCCGGCGGCATGGGGCGCGAGGGGTTCGCAGAGGGTACGGGGTTCGGACGGGGCGAGGGGTGCGGGGAGTTCGGGGACGGCGGCGGGTGCGGCGGCGGGTGCGGCGTCGCGGGCGGAGGCAGCGGGCGGCTCGATCATGTCGTCCCTGTTTCTTCAGGCGCCGGAGGCGTTGGCTTTCCGTGATCAAACGGTAACAGCACGCACATGCGATCGAGCGACACGCGGACCGGAGGCGTCAGGGCTCCTCCGATTCGGCTCTCGCCGCCGCGACATGCCCTCGTTTTGGTCATCGTGTGCCCAAAGTGCGGCAAACGGGTGGTGAACCGGACCTGCGGATGATCGGTTCGGTGGAGGCCATCTGGCAGACTGCTGTGCCATGGGTGAACCGACCGTGGACAGACGGACGAGTCTCACGGCCGCACCGTCACCCGGTGTTGACGAGGGGACAAGGACGGTCGACGCACAGGCAACGACGGAAGCATCGACTCCGCTTCCCGGAGGGGCGACAGCCGTCACAGGAAGGTGGCTGCGCCGCCGCAGGAGGCCGCGCAAGCCGCGCATCTGGTTCGAGATCCTGCTGATCGCTGTCGGCTATTGGATCTACTCCATGATCCGCAATGCCGTTCCCGAACAGCGCACCAAGGCGCTGCGCAACGCCCACTGGGTCTGGCAGGCGGAGCACCACCTCGGAATCGCCGTGGAGCAGTCGGTCAACCACGCCGTCAATTCGGTGACGTGGCTGATCGTGGCGATGAACTACTACTACGCGACGCTGCACTTCATCATCACCATCGGGGTGCTCGTATGGCTCTTCTTCGCCCACCCCGGCCGGTACGCGGCGGCGCGTCTCGTGCTCGCGGCGGAGACCGTCATCGCGCTGCTCGGCTACTACCTCTACCCTCTCGCGCCGCCGCGGTTGCTGACGAGTGGATTCATCGACACGGTGGTCGTGCACCACACGTGGGGCTCGGACTCCACGGGGGACCTCAAGTCGGTGTCGAACCAGTACGCGGCGATGCCGTCGATGCACATCGGCTGGTCGCTGTGGTGCGGCCTGACGATCTACGCGCTGGCGAAGGCGCCGTGGGCACGCATCCTCGGCGCCTGCTATCCCGTCTTCACCCTGCTGGTGATCGTGTCGACGGCCAACCACTTCTGGCTCGACGCGTTCGGCGGGGTGGTCTGCCTGGCGTTCGGCTACGGCCTCTCGTGCCTGTGGTACGGCACGGCGCCCTACCGGCTGCCGCGCGTGGTCAAGGAACACGGGACGGGACAAGCGCAACCAGCGGGCGTCTAGCGGGCTTCCGCCGGGCGCCCGGCGGGCCCACTCCGGCGCCTCCCGCCGCCCCCCAGTGCGCTGGACCCCTCCCGGCTCGGCCTCCCGACCTGCGGGCCTGCCCCGTGCGACCGGGGTCTTCACACCGCATCGAGGCGTCCATCCAGCGGCGACTGCCCGCGCGGACGCCGGCCGGCCACGCGGCGGGCCCGGCCCCACGTGCGCACTCGCCGCGCGGGGTCCGTCCGTCCCGTGACGAGCGCCCCCGCATGACGAAGTCTGCGGCGGTCAGGGCGCCTCGTAGCCGTAGAAGACCTCCTCCATCACGGCACGCGCCCTGCGCGTCGTGCGCAGGTAGTCGTCCAGCATCTCCCCCACGCGGCCGGGGCCGTAACCCAGGTAGCGGCCGACGGCCGCCAGGTCCCTGCTCTCCGAGGGGAACGTGTCGCCCGGCCTGCCGCGCACCAGCATCGCGCCGCCGCGCACGCGCGTCGCCAGCACCCACGCCTCGTCCAGGGTCTCCGCGTCCTGCGGGCTGATCAGACCCGCGTCGCGTGCGGCCGCGAGGGCGGCACGGGTGCGGGTGGTGCGCAGTCCAGGCACCTCGTGGCCGTGGCGCATCTGGATCAGCTGCACGGTCCACTCGACGTCCGAGAGGCCGCCCCTGCCCAGCTTCGTGTGCAGGTTCGGGTCCGTGCCGCGCGGCAGCCGCTCCGTCTCCATGCGGGCCTTGAGGCGGCGGATCTCGCGCACGTCGTCGTCGGAAAGGCCGCGCGGCGGGAAGCGCAGCGGGTCGATCAGCTCGACGAACCGCTCCCCGAGCCCGGGGTCGCCCGCCACCGGCTCCGCCCGCAGCAGCGCCTGGCTCTCCCACACCAGCGACCAGCGCCGGTAGTACGCCCGGTACGAGGCGAGGGTGCGGACGATCGGGCCGCTCTTGCCCTCGGGCCGCAGGTCGGCGTCGATCAGCAGCGGCGGTTCTGCCGTCGGCACCTGGAGGAGCCTGCGCACCTCCGTCACGAGCGCCGACGCGGCGACGGCCGCCTCGTGCTCGTCCACGCCGTCCCGGGGCTCGTGCACGAAGAGAACGTCCGCGTCCGAGCCGTAGGTCAGCTCGTGGCCGCCGAAGCGGCCCATGCCGATGACGGCGAACCTGGTGGGCAGGGTGTCGCCCCAGCGCTCCCGCACGGCGGCGCGCACGGCGCCCGCGATGGTCGCCGCGTTGAGGTCGCTGAGCGCGCCGCCGACCCGGTCGACGAGCGACCCGCGGTCCGCCTCCACCGGGTTCTCCTCCGTGCCGTAGGAGCCGATGATGTCGGCGGCGGCGGTACGCAGCAGCTCCTTGCGGCGCATCCCGCGCGCGGAGGCGACGGCGCCCTCCGCGGTGTCCGAGCGGGCGACGGCCGCGATGATCTCCTGTTCGAGACCGGCGCGGCCGCGCGGCTTCAGCCCCTCCGGATCGCCCAGCAGCGCGACGGCCTCAGGCGCGCGCAGCAGCAGGTCAGGGGCGAGGCGGCCGGCGGACAGCACGCGTGCCAGGTTCTCGGCCGCGGCGCCCTCGTCCCGCAGCAGCCGCAGGTACCAGGGCGTCTTGCCGAGCGCGTCGGAGACCTTGCGGAAGCCCAGCAGCCCCGCGTCGGGATCGGCGGAGTCCGCGAACCAGCCCAGCAGGACGGGCAGCAGCGTGCGCTGGATGGCCGCCTTGCGCGTTACGCCGGACGACAGCGCCTCCAGGTGCCTGAGCGCGGCCACCGGGTCGGCGTAGCCGAGCGCTTCGAGCCGCTGGCCCGCCGCCTTGGCGCTGAGCCGGATCTCGCCCGGTGCGAGCTGGGCGACGGCGTCGAGCAGCGGCCGGTAGAACAGCTTCTCGTGCAGGCGCCGCACGACCGAGGCATGCCGCTTCCACTCGCGCGTCAGCTCGGCGACGGGGTCCGTGCGCAGCCCGATGGAGCGGCCGAGGCGGCGCAGGTCGTGCTCGTCGTCCGGCATCAGGTGCGTGCGCCGCAGCCGGTAGAGCTGGATGCGGTGCTCGACCGTGCGCAGGAACCGGTATGCCTCGTCGAGTTGGGCCGCGTCCGTGCGTCCCACGTAGCCGCCGGCGGCGAGGGCGCGCAGCGCGTCGAGCGTCGTGCCGCTGCGCAGCGACGCGTCGCTGCGGCCGTGCACGAGCTGGAGCAGCTGCACAGCGAACTCGACGTCGCGCAACCCGCCGGGGCCCAGTTTGAGTTCGCGTTCCGCCTGGCCGACGGGGATCTGGTCGACGACGCGGCGGCGCATCTCCTGGACGTCGGGCACGAAGTGGTCGCGCTCGGCCGCCTGCCAGACGAGCGGGGCGACGGCGTCCTCGTACGCGGTGCCGAGCGCGGCGTCGCCCGCCACGGGCCTGGCCTTGAGCAGCGCCTGGAACTCCCAGGTCTTGGCCCAGCGCTCGTAGTACGCGAGGTGGCTGCTGAGGGTGCGCACGAGGGGGCCGTTGCGCCCCTCGGGCCTGAGGTTGGCGTCGACGGGCCAGATGGCGCCCTCGACGGTGGTCTCCGAGCAGATGCGCATCAGGTGCGAGGCGAGGCGGGTGGCGGCGCGCAGCGCGGTGTTCTCGTCCACGTCCCTGGCGCCCTCGGGGGGCTCGCCGACGAAGATCACGTCGACGTCGGAGATGTAGTTCAGCTCGCGGCCGCCGCACTTGCCCATGGCGATGACGGCGAGCCGGCAGGCGGCGGCGTCCTCGGGCGCGGCGGCGCACGCGAGGGCGAGTGCGGCGCGCAGGGTGGCCGTGGCGAGGTCGGCGAGCTCGGCGGCGGCCTCGGTGACGGTGGTGGTGCCGCACACGTCGCGTGCCGCTATGGCCAGCAGGCAGCGGCGGTAGGCGACGCGCAGGGCGACGGCGTCGGTGACGCCGGCGAGCTCGTGCTCGAACTCGGCGACGCCCGGGTGCAGGTCGGCCGACTCGTACGTCGCCAGCACCCGCCAGTCCTCCGGGTGGCGCGCGAGGTGGTCGCCGAGCGCCTCGGACGCGCCGAGCACGCCGAGCAGCCGGTCGCGCAGCGGCTTGGCGGTGATCAGTGTGTCGAGGAGCACCTGCCGCTCCTCGGGTCTCTCGTGCGCCTCGGCGAGCCGTACGAGCCCGCGCAGCGCCAGGTCGGGGTCGGCGGTTGCGCCGAGGGCGTCGAGGAGCAGCGGGTCGGCCCTTATCGGGGCGACGGCCGGCATGTCGAGAAACCGCTCGGCGGCGGATGGGTCGGTGAATCCTTGACGCAGCAGGCGTGTGAACGTGCTGCTGCGGCGGCCCGGCGCCGACGTCATCTCGGTTCTCCTCGTCCCGTCTTCCGGCGGTGCGCTGTCCCGTCCCGCCGGCGTCTGACGGCCCGGTGTGTCCGCCATGCAAGACGGCGGGTTTGCGGACCGGGATCGAGCCTAGTCCCGGGGGCGCCGGGACGGGAGCCGATGACTTCCGGCCGCGACGGGAGTCGCCACCCCATGGCGAACGAGACGAACGGACCTGAGGCGACTGATGCAGCGGCGTGGCCGTCACCGCGTACGGTGCTGGACGCGCGCTACGGCGAACCGGCGGCGCGCGCGACGCGGTGGTCCGCGGCCGTGGAGGCGCTGGGCGCGGCGGAGCTGTTCTCGCTGACGACGCTGAGAGCCGGGCAGGGTGGCCCCCACACGACACCGCTGCTCGCGGTGTGGTCGCGCGGCGCGCTGCACTTCTGCACCGGGGCCGGCGAGCAGAAGGCCCGCAACCTGGCGGCCGACCCCCGGGTGTCGCTCCTGACGGGCGCGAACGCGCTGCACGGCGGCCTGGACCTGGTGGTGGAGGGCGAGGCGGTGCGGGTCACGGACCCGGGCTCGCTGCGGGTACTGGCGCGCGCGTGGGAGGAGAAATACGGGGCGGAGTGGCACTTCGACGTCGGCGACGGAGTGTTCGTGGGCGCACGCGGGAACGAGGCCCTGGTGTTCCGGGTCGCGCCGTCACGCGCGTACGGCTTCGGCAAGGCGCCGTACAGCCAGACTCGGTGGGACTTCGGCCGGGCGACTCCGGCGACTCCGGCGGCGCCGGAGGCTCCGGAGGCTCCGGAGGCATGACCCGCCGCCGCGAGGCGGCGGAAACCGCGTCAGATGAGCCGCCAGTGGCCCTCGGAGACGATCTCGACGACTCCGTCGGCGACCTTGACGGCGGTCTCGTCGTCGATGGCGTAGGCCGGGTTCGGCAGGGCGGCCGCCCAGCGTTCGGCTTCGGCCATGGTGTTCTCCGGCAGGTCCGGGTGGTCCAGGTGCGGGAAGAGGGAGAAGTCGACGAGGCCCAGGGTCTCGTCGCCTCCGGCGGACGGCTTCCATTCGACGAAGTCGTCCCCGATGCGGGGCGTCATCACCATGCTGCCCGCGCTCATCCCGACCCATACCTTCTCGTGCAGGGAGGGGAGCAGCTCCGCCAGGCCGGACCGGCGCATCCAGTGGCACAGGTAGAGCGCGTCCCCGCCGTTGGCGAGCAGGACGTCGGCCTGCCGGACCCACGGCTGCCAGCGCTCCGCACCGATGCCGGGCAGGGCGGTGAGCTCCAGGACGCCCATGGATCTCCAGCCGAGCCCGCACATCGGGGCGGCGGACCGTCCGGTGATGAAGCGCCAGGCTCCGGCCGGGCCCACCATGGGGTGCCCGTAGCCGGCGGTGGGGATGCACAGGGCGTCGGCCTCCTCGACGGGCTTGCCCAGGAGGTCGACCAGGGCCCGCCGGATGCTGGGATTCTTCACTCCGGCGGACGTGAGGAGCAGTTTCACGATGCCTCCAGCGCAGGGACGACCGCCCTGCGAACAGCGTGCGGGAGCCCGCCGTGACGAAGCGGGCGGGCCGGGTGGGCCCGGGTGGGCCCGGTCGTTCGCAGTGTGGCACGCGGCACTGACAGCGCCGGGGCTGCGGCCCGTCTGCCCGGCGGCCGGGCACCCCGACACGCGTCGGTGCCGCCGCCGCGTTACCCACCCGGCCGTCCGGCAGGCAGTATGGGCACCGAGGGGACACGCCCAGCGCGGCCGACGCACGCGCCGACACCGGAGCATACGGCCTGACCAGCGAGGATAGGTGGAAATGGATAAGCAGCAGGAATTCGTGCTCCGCACGCTAGAGGAGCGCGACATCCGCTTCGTGCGTCTGTGGTTCACCGATGTGCTC
The DNA here is from genome assembly GCF_000721265.1 of Streptomyces sp. NRRL F-5126. Classification (GTDB taxonomy): domain Bacteria; phylum Actinomycetota; class Actinomycetes; order Streptomycetales; family Streptomycetaceae; genus Streptomyces. The sequence goes on from NZ_JOFZ01000012.1 coordinate 391,278, forward strand.
GGCTTCCTGAAGTCGGTGGCCGTGGCTCCGGCCGAGCTTGAGCAGGCTTTCGACGAGGGCATCGGCTTCGACGGGTCGGCGATCGAGGGTTTCGCGCGGGTCTACGAGTCCGACATGATCGCGAAGCCGGACCCCGGCACGTTCCAGATCCTGCCGTGGCGGGCCGAGGCGCCCGGCAGCGCCCGGATGTTCTGCGACATCCTCATGCCCGACGGCTCGCCGTCCTTCGCGGACCCCCGCTTCGTGCTGAAGCGGATGCTGGCGAAGACGTCCGACCTGGGCTTCACCTTCTACACACACCCCGAGATCGAGTTCTACCTGCTGAAGGACAAGCCGCTGGACGGCTCGCGGCCCACCCCGGCCGACAACTCCGGCTACTTCGACCACACGCCGCAGGTCGTGGGCATGGACTTCCGGCGTACGGCGATCACGATGCTGGAGTCGATGGGCATCTCGGTCGAGTTCAGCCACCACGAGGGCGCCCCCGGCCAGCAGGAGATCGACCTGCGGTACGCGGACGCGCTGTCGACGGCGGACAACATCATGACGTTCCGCCTGGTGATGAAGCAGGTGGCGCTTGAGCAGGGCGTGCATGCGACGTTCATGCCGAAGCCCTTCTCCGAGCACCCCGGCTCCGGCATGCACTCGCACCTCTCACTGTTCGAGGGCGACCGCAACGCGTTCTACGAGTCGGGCGCCGAGTACCAGCTGTCGAAGGTGGGCCGGTCCTTCATCGCGGGGCTGCTCACGCACGCGGCGGAGATCTCCGCCGTCACCAACCAGTGGGTCAACTCCTACAAGCGCATCTGGGGCGGGTCCAGCCGCAGCGCGGGCGCGGGCGGCGAGGCCCCGTCGTACATCTGCTGGGGCCACAACAACCGCTCGGCCCTGATCCGCGTGCCGATGTACAAGCCGGGCAAGACGGGTTCAGCGCGGGTCGAGGTGCGGTCGATCGACTCGGGCGCGAACCCGTACCTCACGTACGCGGTGCTGCTCGCGGCGGGCCTCAAGGGGGTCGAGGAGGGGTACGAGCTGCCTGCGGGCGCCGACGACGACGTGTGGGCGCTGTCGGACGGCGAGCGGCGCGCGATGGGCATCGAGCCGCTCCCGCAGAACCTCGGCGAGGCGATCGCGCTGATGGAGCGGAGCGAGCTGGTGGCGGAGACGCTCGGCGAGCACGTCTTCGAGTTCTTCCTGCGCAACAAGAAACAGGAGTGGGAGGAGTACCGCTCGCAGGTGACGGTCTACGAGCTGCGCACGAACCTGCCGGTGCTGTAGGGGCCGGTGATCCGCCCGTTGGGGATCGGTGAACCGCCCGTGCCGGTGAACCACACGCGTGTACCCCGCGTCATGGCTTGCGACGGCCATCCATCGCACGGGAGAACAGACCATGACCGGCAAGGGCGTTGACCAGAGCGACGAGCGGGGTTACGCGGCAGCGCCCTGGTGGGCGGAGCTCGGGGCGGTTGGCTCCGCCGCGCTGATCGCCTTCGGTGCTCTGGTGGCGGTGTGGGCCTTCTTCCGGCTGCCGGGCACACCGGAGAACCTGGCGCAGGGCTACTACCAGGCCGCCAAGATCGCCGCCATCGGACTGGTGATGGCGGGAAGCGCCCTGCTGGGACGCAGGCGCGCCCGGACCGCGGTTACTGAGGACACGAGCGAGCGGGAAGAAGGCGCATGACGCGGCCGTCCGCCCGCGTGCGCGGCCGGCGGCAGGCGGACCGGCCGTCCTTCGTGTAGACAACAGCACTATGAGCAGCCAGGACAGCAACAGCGGAAGCGGCGGCGCGGCACCGGCGGACGGGGCGTCGAGCGCGCCGGGCGCGCCGGAGCCGGTCGAGATCGAGGAGGCCGTGGCCGGGGCGGAGCCCGGCGCCAGTCCGGCGACGCTGCCGGGTGGGCGGCCGGTCACCGTCGTCACCGGGGGCGGCAGGGGCATAGGGGCGGCGGTCTGCGCGCGGCTCGCGGCGGACGGGCACGACATCGCCCTGGCGTACGTCAACGACGCGGACGCCGCCGAGCGCACGGCGCGGGCCGTGCGGGAGGCGGGGGCGCGGTGCGTGACGGTACGGGTGGACGTCTCGCGCGAGGGCGACGTGGACCTGCTGTTCGACACGGCGGCGGCCGAACTCGGCCCGATCACGGGCCTGGTGAACAACGCCGCGGTGACGGGCCCGCTCGGGCGGCTGGCCGACGTGCCGACGGACGTGCTGCGCCGGGTGGTGGACGTCAACCTCGTGGGCACACTGCTGTGTTCGCGGCGGGCCGTACGGGACATGACGGCCCCGAGCGGCACCGGGCGGGGCGGCGCGATCGTCAACGTCTCGTCGGCCGCGGCGACTTTGGGCAGCCCGGGCGAGTACGTGCACTACGCGGCGACGAAGGCGGCGGTGGACGCGCTGGCGGTCGGCCTGTCGAAGGAGCTCGGCCCGGACGGCATCCGTGTGAACGCGGTGGCACCCGGCCTGGTGGACACGGACATGCATGCGTCGATGGGCGACCCCGACCGCCCGGCCAGGATGGCGCCGGGCATCCCGCTGCGGCGCGCGGGCGAACCGGAGGAGATCGCGGCGGCGGTGGCATGGCTGCTCTCGCCGGATGCGAGCTACGTGTCGGGCGCGGTACTGAGGGCGGCGGGCGGCCGCTGACGCCGGCGCACCGCCGGCGCACGGCATCGTCAACGTGTGGTTCCCCGATCGTGGACGACAGGACATGCCGAGCGGGTGGATGCGAGACTGCGCCATGGCCGACGACATCAATGCCGCCCTCAGTTCGATCGGACAACGGCTGCGTGCCATTCGCCGGCGGCGCGGACGCACACTGGAGCAGCTCTCGGAACTGACAGGCATGTCCATCAGCACGCTGTCCCGGATCGAGTCGGGAAAACGGCGTCCCACCTTGGAGGTACTGCTGCCCCTCGCGCAGGCGTACCGCATGCCGCTCGACGAACTGGTCGGTGCGCCGCCGACAGGCGATCCGCGCATCCACCCGCGACCGATCTCCCGTGACGGCGTGGTGTGGGTTCCGCTGTCCCGGGATCCGGGCGGCGTCAACGCGTTCAAGCAGGTGCTGCCGGTGCAGGCACAGCACCCCGACCAGCTCGACCTGCAGGTGCACGAGGGCCGCGAGTGGATCTACGTCCTCACCGGCACGTTGCGGCTCGTTCTCGGTGATGAGGAGTTCCGGTTGGGCTCCGGAGAGGCCGCCGAGTTCGGCACCCGGACCCCGCACGCGATGGTGAACGCGGGGAGCAGGCCCTTGGAGGTGCTCATCATCTTCGGGCAGCAAGGCCAGGAGATGCACCTCCACACGCACACGACGTGACTGGGGCCGCCCGCCGCCCGAGAGAGTCCGTGGCCCGGCGCGGGCCTCCTCCGGCCTGCGCGAACGGTCCGTACCGATGACCGCTCGACCCGCATTTTGCGAAGGTGGCAAAGACGCGTTCGTCTGCCGCAGAGATCCGTTGACGCCCCTGTGACCCGGCTGGTGCCGGGCGAGACAGGAGGAGAGGATCGATGTCCGTCCAGACCGCAGGCGACACCGGCCAGGGCACGGCCGAACAGACACGGCTTCCGTACGTGTCCGTGCTGGTTCTCACCTTGATGCAGGTCACGCTGGTGATCGACAACAGCGTGGTGAACGTCGCGCTCCCCGAGATCCAGCGCGCACTCGGTTTCTCGGCCGCCGGCCTGTCGTGGGTCGTGACGTCCTACGCACTGGTGTTCGGGGGCCTGGTCCTGGTCAGCGGCAAGGTGGGCTCGATCATCGGCCCGCGGCGGGCGCTGCTGACCGGTATCGCCATCTTCGTCGCGGCGTCCGCCTTGGGCGGGTTCGCCGGAACACCGGCCATGTTGATCGCGGCGCGTGTCCTTCAGGGTATCGGCGCCGCTCTGGCGGCGCCGAGCACACTGGTGCTGCTGATGTCGATCACCCGGCCCGGTGTGCAGCGCGCCCGCGCGATGTCGCTGTTCGTGCTGTCCATCGGGCTGGGTGCCGGCCTCGGTCTCACCCTGGGCGGCGCCCTGACCACCGGCCTCGGGTGGCAGTGGGTGATGTTCATCAACGTGCCGATCGGAGCGTTGGTGTTCTTCGGGGTCCGGGCGCGGATTCCCGAGACCGAACGTCACTCCAGCCGGCTTGACGTCGGTGGTGCGGCGGCGTCCACGATCGGAATGTCCGCTCTGGTCTACGGGCTGACCACGGCGGCCGATCAAGGGTGGACGAGCAGTACGGTCATCGGATCCTTCGTCCTGGCCGCAGCGGGACTGGCGGTGTTGGTCGTGACCGAGCGCCGCCACTCGTCGCCAGTGGTACCGCTGAGCTTCTTCCAGCGCATGTCCAGCGCGGCCCCTCTGCTGGCGATGATGCTGATCCCGGCCGGCCAGTTCGGTTTCCTCTACTTCGCCGCTCTCTACACCCAGGACGTCCTGGACTTCACCCCGCTGCAGACCGGCCTTGCCGTGCTTCCCTTCACCGCGGGCATGCTGACCACCAACTTCACCGTCAGCCGTCTGGTGACCCGTTACGGAGAGCGCCTGGTCGGTTCGCTGGGCATGGTCGGCCTGGCGAGCGGCCTGGCATGGATGTCATCCATCACGCCGGCCGGCGGCTACCTCGGCGGGCTCTTCGGGCCCTTCCTGCTGCTGGGGCTGGGCGCGGGCCTGACCATCGGACCGCTGACCACCGTGATCATGCACAACGCTCCGCCGGAGCACCTGGGAGCGGCCTCAAGCCTGAACCAGGCCATGCAGCAGCTCGGCGGCGCCACCGGGCTGTCCGTTCTGTCGACCGTCTTCGCCGGCACCGCGGCCTCGTCCGGAAAAGCGACCGGAATCTCCACCGCCCTGACGCTGGCCATCGTCTTCCCCCTCCTTGCCCTGCTGCTGTTCGCGGTCTGGGCACGCCCCCTCGGCAAGCGCCGAGAAAACCGGGCGGACACCGAACAAACCACCCCGCGCGACTGAACACACACGATGAGGACTACGACATGAAAACCTCACTCTCCGAGAGCTACCGCACCGACTGGGAAGCCTGGCGGACCGGTTGGGAGCAGTGGCTCAGCCGGCCCCACGGCTGGCTGTCCGCCGTGTCGGTCAACTGGCTGGATGACACCCCTCGCCGGTTTGACGGCACCCCCGGCCTGTGGTGGCAGGACGGCGACAGGCTGATGGTCGACCCCGACGGCACGGCCATGTCCTTCGACGGGGCCGAATTCACCGCCGTTCAGGCCCTCGGCCTCGCCGCCGGGCCCGACGACCAACGGGTCGTCGCGGCTGACGTGGAGGTCGGGATCACCTACCGTGAGGGCTACCACATCATCACGTACAACCCGGGCGCTCCGGCCCTGCGAGCGTTCGACGGCGTTCCCACCTACGACCCGAACCCCGACTGGATCATCCCGGGCAGGTTCGAGGCGTACGACTCCGACCAGTCGCTCGCCCTGCGCACGGTGGGCCAGGGCTCGCACGACTACGCCACTCCGGGCGTGGTGCGCTTCGAGATCGCCGGCCAGGAGTACACGATGCAGGTCATCACCCCCCACGGGCAGTACACCACCGTCTTCGCCGACGCCACCGGCGATGACACCACCTACCCGGCGGGCCGCGCGCTCGACATCCCCGCCCCGGACGAGTACGGCAACGTCACGCTCGACTTCAACCGGGCCATCAACCTGCCCTGCGCCTTCGGCGACCACTTCCCGATCTGCCCGACGCCGCCTGCCGGCAACCGGTACCCCTTCCGCGTCGAGGCCGGCGAGAAGAAGCCGGTCAGGTAAGGCCCGCCCTGCCCGTCGGGGACACGCCCTGCGGGCAGGGCCCAGCACGGCCGCGACGCGCTCCTCGTAGCCGCGCCGCGGCCTCGGCGTGCCGGCCGGCTCACAGCTCGACGCGCGCCGCGATCGGGCGGTGGTCGCTGCCCGTGCGCGGCAGTGTCCAGGACGACCTCGGGCCCACGCCGCGCACCATGATCTGGTCGATGCGCGCCATCGGGAACGACGCGGGCCAGCTGAATCCGTACCCGTCGCCCGCCGCGCCCTGCGTGCTGCGCAGCTGGGACGTCACGGCGGTGAGGGAGCGGTCGTTCATCGTGCCGTTCAGGTCGCCGAGCAGGACCACGCGCCGCTGGCGCTCCTTCGCGATCGCCTTGCCCAGCGCGAAGGCGCTCTTGTCGCGCTGGTTGGCGGTGAAGCCCGCGTGCAGCTTGACGCGCACCGACGGCAGGTGCGCCACGTAGACCGCGACGTCCCCGTGCGGTGTGGAGATCGTGGAGCGCATGGCGCGCTTCCAGCCGATCCGGATGTCGACCGCGCGCGTGCCGCTCATCGGGTACTTGCTCCAGAGGCCGACCGTGCCCTCGACGGCGTGGTACTTGTACGTGCCGGCCAGGCCCTTCTCGTACGCGGGCAGCGCTGCCGGCGTCACCTCTTCGAGCGCGACGACGTCGGCGCCCGAGCGCGTCAGGTCCGCGGCCGTGCCCGCCGGATCGGGGTTGTCCGCGTCCACGTTGTGCGTGGCGACGGTGAAGTCGCCGCCGGGCGACTCCTTGCTGACGACCAGTCCGCCGAACAGGTTCAGCCAGACGGCGACGGGCAGGATGAGCGCGACGAGCGCCGTCGCGGACCGCCGCACCAGCGCGAGGACCAGGATGGCGGGCAGGAAGACGCCGAACCAGGGCAGGAAGGTCTCGGCCAGGCTGCCCAAGTTGCCGATTCTGTCCGGGATGTGCGAATGCAGCGCCATCAGCAGCGTGAGCAGGACGGCGAAGGCCGCGAGCACCACTCCCCTGCGCCACATGCCGGGCCGCCAGCGCCTCAGCCAGGCAGGGCTCTTGAACCCGGCGGGGCCCTTGAGCCAGGCAGGGCCGCGCCGGATCCCGGTGCCGAGCCGGTCCTGCGCGACCGTCGTCGTCTCCGTGTCCGCCGTGCGCTCCTGCGTCATGTATGCCCTCGCTGACTTCGCCCGTGCCTGCCGGGCCGGGACCGGGAACCCGTCCCGCGTCCCGCCCCGGGTCCGTCCGACCCTAGGTGATGTGAGCCCGCTTTCCGTGCCGCCTCACGACGGCCCTTCCGAGACCATGACGTGACGTACGCCGTCGGGGGTTCCCCGACGGCGGTGGGGGCGGAATCACAGGGGTGCGGCGCAACCCCCACTTCCCGCACCCGTCCGCGAGTGCCACCATGGAGGTGGTCCGGGGACGCCGTCAGGGCGCCTCGAGATGACGGAAGGGCCTTCGGCCATGACAGTTCATCCTGCCCGCGAACAGCAGCCGCCCGCCGAACAGCCGCCGGCCGGCCGGCGGCCATCGGCGCGCTCCGACGGCGGCAAGGCCCTGTACGGCGGCAAGAGCTCCCGCAGGATCACGGTCCACGACATCACCGCGGCCAAGGAGCGCGGCGAGCGGTGGCCCATGCTCACCGCGTACGACGCCATGACGGCGTCCGTGTTCGACGAGGCCGGGATCCCCGTGATGCTCGTCGGCGACTCCATGGGCAACTGCCACCTGGGGTACGAGACAACGGTGCCGGTGACACTCGACGAGATGGCGATGCTGTCCGCCGCCGTCGTGCGCGGCACCAAGCGCGCGCTGATCGTGGGCGACCTGCCGTTCGGCTCGTACCAGGAGGGCCCTGTGCAGGCCCTGCGCAGCGCCACCCGCCTGGTGAAGGACGCGGGCGTGGGCGCGGTGAAGCTGGAGGGCGGTGAGCGCTCGCACGAGCAGATCTCCCTGCTCGTGCGGTCGGGCATTCCCGTGATGGCGCACATCGGCCTCACCCCGCAGTCGGTCAACTCGATGGGCTACCGGGTGCAGGGGCGCGGCGAGGAGGCGGCGCAGCAGCTGCTGCGTGACGCGAAGGCCGTGCAGGACGCCGGCGCGTTCGCGGTGGTGCTCGAACTGGTGCCCGGAGAGCTCGCCGCCGAGGTGACGGGCAGCCTGCACATTCCGACGGTCGGCATCGGCGCCGGACCCGAGACCGACGCGCAGGTGCTCGTCTACACGGACATGGTGGGCCTGACGCCCGGCCGTGTGCCGCGTTTCACGAAGCAGTACGCGGACGTGCGCGGCACGCTGCGCGACGCGGCGCGCGCGTTCGCCGACGAGGTCGTCGAGGGAACGTTCCCGCAGGAGGACCACACGTTCCACTGAGCGGCACGTCCCACCGTGCTGCCGCGCCCCTGAGCCACTGCCCGCACCATCGGCAGCCCGCCGGACGTCCCCCGCCGGCGGGCTGCCGCGCGTCTGCCGCACGTCCCGCACCCGCCTGTCGGCGACATGTCGGTGCGTTGTCGGTGGCGGCTGGTCTGATGGTGGCCATGACGCGAATCGACAAGAACCCGAGCGGTCACCGCAGGGGCATCGCCGTCGAGGTGCGGGGGCTCGTCAAGCAGTTCGGCGGCTCCCAGGGCACCAGGGCCCTCGACGGGGTCGACCTCGACGTGCGCGAGGGCACGGTCCTCGGCGTGCTGGGGCCGAACGGCGCGGGCAAGACCACGCTCGTACGCATCCTCTCCACGCTGCTGCGGCCCGACGCCGGCTCGGCGCGGGTCGCGGGCTACGACGTACTGCGGCAGCCCAGGCAGCTGCGCCGCACGATCGGCCTGACCGGCCAGTACGCCTCGGTGGACGAGAAGCTGTCCGGCCGGGAGAACCTGTACATGATCGGGCGCCTGCTCGACCTGCCCCGGTCCGACGCCCGGCGCAGGGCGGACGAGCTGCTGGAGCGCTTCTCGCTGACGGACGCCGCGAAGAAGCCCGCCATGCAGTACTCGGGCGGCATGCGGCGCAGGCTCGACCTGGCGGCCTCCATGATCGGCAGGCCGTCGGTGCTCTACCTGGACGAGCCGACGACGGGCCTCGACCCGCGCACGCGCAACGAGGTGTGGGACGAGGTGCAGCGGCTGGTCGGCGAGGGGGCGACCGTGCTGCTGACCACGCAGTACATGGAGGAGGCCGAGCAGCTCGCGGACGAGCTGACGGTCTTCGACCGCGGCCGCGTCATCGCGAGCGGCCGGGTGGACGAGCTGAAGGCCAAGGTCGGCGGCAGGACGCTGCGCATCGTGCCGAGCGATCCGGCCACCGTGGCGGCGATGGCGCGGACGCTCGCCGAGACGGGGCTCGACGGGGTGTCCGGGGCGACGGCGGTGCCTGACGAGGGCGCGCTGTACGTGCCGATCCTCAGCGACGAGCAGCTGACCGCGGTGATCGGGCTGCTCGGTGAGCGCGGCTTCTCCATCGCGCACATCGGCACGCACCTGCCGAGCCTGGACGAGGTGTTCCTGGCCATCACGGGCGAGAAGACGACGGGCACCGCGGGTGCCGCCGAGACCGAGGGGGTTGCCGCATGACGGCCACATCGACGAACGAGACGGGCGCCACGGCGGGCGCGGCGGCGGGTACGACGACGGAGGCGACGCACGCGGCAGGCGGGGCCGCGGTGGAGCGGGGCGCCCCGCCGCAGGGTTCCGCTCCCCCGGGCGGTCCCGGTACCCGCGCCGGCGCGGAGGGGCGGATCGGGCTGCGGGCGCACCTGCGGCACATCGGCGCACTCGCGCGGCGCAACGCCCTGCAGATCAAGCAGGACCCCGAGTCGATGTTCGACGTCCTGCTGATGCCGATCGTCTTCACGGTGCTGTTCGTGTACGTGTTCGGCGGGTCGGTGGGCGCGAGCCTCGGCGGTGACCGCCACGACTACCTGAACTACGTGGTGCCCGGGCTGATGGCGATGATGGGCATGAACATCGCCATGGCCGTCGGCACGGGCATGAACGACGACTTCCGCAAGGGGGTCATGGACCGTTTCCGCACGATGCCGATCGCCAGGTCGTCCGTGCTGATCGCGAAGATCGTGGTCGAGGTCGGCCGGATGATCGTCGCCACGGCGATCCTGCTCGGCATGGGGTTCGCGCTCGGCATGACGGTGCAGACGTCGGTGCTCGGCCTGCTGGCGGCGGTGGGGCTCTCCCTGCTCTTCGGCGCCGCGCTGATGTGGATCTTCATCCTGCTGGGGCTGACGATGAAGACGGCCCAGGCCGTCCAGGGGGTCGCCATGATCGTGCTGATGCCGCTGCAGTTCGGTTCCTCGATCTTCGCGCCGACGAAGACGATGCCCGGCTGGCTGCAGGCGTTCACGGACTACAACCCGCTGTCCAACCTGGCGGACGCGGCCCGCGGCCTGGTCAACGGGGGCCCGGTGGCGCACTCCGCCTGGATGACGCTCGCGTGGGCGGCGGGGATCACGCTGGTGATGGCGCCGCTCGCGGTACGCAAGTTCCGCGACAAGACCTGAGCGGCGTGCACCGAGCACCGAGTGCGGTGCGGGCCGCCGGGGGGCGGCCCGCACCGGAGCGTCGCGACCGGACGCCGCGTCAGATGATGGCCCTGGCCTCGGCCATGGTCAGGGCGGCGCCCCGGTCGTGCGCCTCGGCGTGCGCGGCGGTGTCCCCGGAGAGCGCCGAGAGCGTTTCCTGCCACGCCACCTCGTACAGCTCCTTCTCGAACGAGGCGCGCACGTGTCCCTCGGGCACCAGCGCCTCGTAGGCGCCCACCAGGCGCGCCGCGTCGTAGGCGAGGGCGCCGCGGTCCTCGCCGCCTCGGCCGTCCGCTCCGTCCGCTCCGTCCGCTCCGTCAGGCGCCGTCGCGAGGCCGGCCAGGGCCCTGGCCGCGATCAGCAGGTGGACCGCGCTCATCTCCGGTGCCACCAGCTCCGACATCGGTATCTCGGCGTGCACCATTACGGCGCGTATGCCCTCACGCGCCCGCGCGTAGGCGCCGTCCTCCGCGTCGAGCCAGGCCAGACCGGACAGCACGAGCGAGCGGAAGATCATGATCGGGCCGGTCGTCGCCAGCAGTTCCTTGGCCTGGGTCAGCAGTTCGCGCGCCTCCGCCCTGCGGCCCGCGCGGCCGAGTTGGAGGGCGAGGGACATCCTCGCCACGGGGACCACCTCGTGGCCGGCCGACGCACTCCCCTCGTCGGCCGCGAGCACGCCCCTGATCATTTTCTCGCCCTCGGCGCCGCGCCCGAGTTCGAACAGGTTCTGCCCGAGCCTGACCTTCAGCAGCGAGACGTGGTTGCCGGCACCGAGGCCCTCGGCGTACTCGACGGCCGTCGCGAAGTCGTCGACGGTGTCCTCGAAGCGGCCCAGCCGCTCATGTGCCTCACCGCGCGCGGACAGCGACTCGGCGGCCCCCCAGTGGTCACCGAGCCGCTCGAAGATGACGAGGGCGCGGTCGGCGTCGCGGGCGGCCGACTCGGCGTAGGCGCTCCGGTTGGCCATGACGTTGGCGCGCATCTGCAGCACGCTCGCGAGGTCCCAGTCGTAGCCGAGGCGCTCGCACGCCTCCACGGTCGCGTCGAGCCCCGCCAGGAGCCGGTCGATGTTCCCGGTGAACAACATGGCGAGCAGCCAGAACGTGCCGGGGAAGCGGCAGGTCTGGGGCAGCCCGGCCCGGTAGACCCGGGCGACGTTCGACAGCCACTCCTGCTGCCCGGCGAGCCAGCCCTCCGCGGTGAACTCCGCCTGGAGCATGCGGAACAGCCACACCTCGCGCCGTGCCTCCGCCAGCACCTCGTCGCGCATCGGCGGCGGCGCGTCGGTGCACCGCTCGTGGATCGGCGGGGCGGGCGCCGCCGGCGGTGCGAACGGGTCGGAGCTGAACTCCACCGCGATCCCGGCCCAGTGCCGCGCCTCGGCGCGCTGGTCGAGCATCTGCCAGTACCAGGCGAGGGAGAGCACGAAGCAGAGCAGTTCCTGCTCGTCGCCCGCCGCGTGCGCCCTGCGCATGGCGGTGCGCAGGTTCTCCCACTCGCGCTGGAGCCGTTCGAGAGCCGTGCGCTGGCCGTGGCCGCGCAGCTGGAGGTCGGTGGTCCGCGCCAGCTCGCGGTAGTGCACGATGTGCGCGCGCTCGGTCGCCCCCCGCTCGCCTGCCTGGTCGAGCCGGTGTGCCGCGTACTCGGCGACGGTCTCCAGGAGCCGGTAGCGCATGCCGGCGTCGGGGCCGGTCCCCGGGACGGCGACCACGAGGGACTTGTCGATGAGCGACCCGAGCACGGCCGCGATGTCGTCGCCGTGCACCCCCAGGTGCCCCTGACCGATCGCATGCCCCGGGCGGAACGCGTCCTCCACGCGGTGTGCGCCACCCCCAGGGCCGGACGTCCCGTTCGCCTCAGCCGAACTCGGCCCATTGCCCCCGCCGTTGACGCTCGCCGCGCCGTCGGCGCTGCGCGGGCCGCCCCCGGCGCGCGAGCCCGGGGCGGGGGCCTCGCCGCACGCGGCCGCCCCCGGCGCGGGGTCCGCGCACACGGCTTCCGCGGCGGGGAGGTCGCAGCCGCCGGCGAAGACGGACAGCCGCCGCAGCACCGCGCGCTCCCCCTCGTCCAGCAGCTCCCAGGACCAGTCCACCACCGCTCGGAGCGTCTGCTGCCGCGGCAGCACCGTACGGCTCCCACCGGTCAGCAGCCGGAACCGGTCGTCAAGGCGGTCCGCGATCTGCCGCGGCGTCAGCAGCCGCAGCCGCGCGGCCGCGAGCTCGATCGCCAGCGGCAGCCCGTCGAGACGCCGGCAGATCTCCTCGACCGCCTCCGGGTCCCCCTCCGCGTCGAACCCCGACCGCGCCGCGCCGCCGCGCTCGGCGAACAACCGGAACGCCGAGCCCGGCGGCAGCGGCTCGACCGGGCGCACCACTTCCCCCGGCACGCCCAGTGGCTCGCGGCTCGTCGCCACCACCGAAAGGCCGGGGCATCGCGTCAGCAGCACCTCCGCGAGCGCCGCCGCCGCGTCCACCACGTGCTCGCAGTTGTCGAGCACCAGCAGCACGCGCCGCCGCGCCAGGTGCTCGACCAGCGACTCCAGCGGGTCGTCCGCGTGCGGGTCCGCCGCGCGGAGGCTCTCGGCGCCCGCGCCGCGCAGGACGGTCTCGCGGGCGCGCAGCGCTCCGAGCACCGCCTCGGGCACCCCGCCGGGGTCCTCGACGGGGGCGAGTTCGGCCAGCCACACGCCGTCGGGGTACGAGGGGCCGCCCGCCGCCTCGGCCGCCTCCTGGGAGAGGCGGGTCTTGCCGGACCCGCCCGGGCCGGTGAGCGTGACGAGGCGGGAGCGCGCGAGGTCGCCGTGGAGGGCCCTGATGTCGTCCTGGCGCCCGACGAAGGAGGTCAGGCGGGCCCGGAGGTTCCCGGGCGGCGCCGGCGGCGTGGGGGTGAGGGACGCGGGTGGCGCCGGAGCATCGGGGGCGCGCCGCTCCGGGTGCCTGGAACGCTCCGGACGCCCGGAGCGGTCCTGGCGGCCGGTGTCGCCCGCGAGCAACGCGCTGTGCAGGGAGCGCAGTTCGGGCCCCGGGTCGGTGCCGAGGCGGGTGGCGAGCAGCCGGCGCGTCTCCTCGTAGGCGGCCAGCGCCTCCGCCGGGCGCCCGCTGTCGCGAAGCGCGCGCACGCGCAGCGCGTGCAGGCGCTCGTCCAGCGGGAACTCCTCGCACAGCGCGGTCAGTTCGGGCAGCGCCTCGTCCGCCTTGCCGAGTTCGAGCGCGGCCGCGAGCGCGGTGCGGTGCGCGTCCTGACGGCGCGTCCGCAGGCGGGCGGCGTCCCCGCCCCGGTCCGGCAGGTCGGCGAGCGCCGGGCCCTGCCACAGCGCCAGCGCGTCCGCGAGCAGCGTGCTCGCCTTCACCGGGTCACCCGTCTCCAGCGCGCGCACGCCCTCGGCGGTGAGGCGGACGAAACGGTGGCCGTCCACGTCGTCCTCGGCCGCACACAGCCGGTAGCCGCCCTCGGCGGACGCGATCGCGTCGTGCCCGAGCGCCCTGCGGAGCCGGCCGACCAGGGCCTGCAGCGCCGCGACGCCGTCCGCGGGCGGGTCGCCGTCCCAGACGTCGGCGACGAGCACGCCGACCGGCACCGTGCGGCCGGGGCGCATCGCGAGCGAGGTGAGCAGGGCGCGCAGGCGCGCGCCCCCGATGGCGACGGGGGTGCCGTCGTCGTGGAAGGCGCGGGTCGTGCCGAGGATGCGGTAGCGCATGGCGTCATTGTCTCCCAGCGGGCGTCTCAGCCGATCCGGGCGCCCCGGGCGCCGGCGCGCTCGGGCCCGTCCCGTCGGGCCGTACCGTCGGCCCGTACCGTCGGGCCCGTCCCTCGCGTCTAGACTTCCCGCGGTGAACGCGACCCTCCCCACCTCGGAAACCCTGCGCGCGGCCCTCGCCGGCCTGCTCGAAGGGGAGCCGCCCGCGCGGACGGCCGCGGCCGTCGACCGGCTGATCGCCACCTACCGCGGCACGACCCCCACCCACACGCCCGTACTGCGCGACGCCGCCGACGCCGCCGCGTACGCCGCGTACCGGATGCCGGCCACCTTCGAGGCCGAGCGCGCCGCCCTCGGCGCCCTCGCGGACGCGGCGCCCGGCTGGGCGCCCGGCAGCCATGTCGACGTGGGCGGCGGCACCGGCGCGGCCGTCTGGGCGGCCGCCGCGACCTGGCCCGGAAGCCGGACGACGACGGTGCTCGACTGGGCCGGGCCGGCACTCGCCGCGGGCCGGGACCTCGCGGCCGGTGTCCCGGCCCTGCGCGACACCCGGTGGACGCGGGCCCGTGTCGGTGGGGCGGCCGGTGAGCTGCCCGCCTGCGACCTGCTCACCGTCGGCTACGTGCTGAAGGAACTGACGCCGGACGACCGAGCGGCGCTGGTGGCGGGCGCAGCGCGGGCCGCGCGCGCCGTGGTGGTCGTGGAACCTGGCAGCCCGGACGGCTACGAGCGGATCATGGCGGCCCGCGACCTGCTGATCGGGGCGGGCCTGCGGATCGCGGCGCCCTGTCCGCACGACGGTGCGTGCCCGATCGAGCGGGGCGCCGACTGGTGCCACTTCGCGGCGCGCGTCGGCAGGTCGTCGCTGCACCGGCAGGTCAAGGGCGGCTCGCTGCCGTACGAGGACGAGAAGTTCAGCTACGTCGCCGCGGTGCGCCTGCCGGCGCAGGCCGCGCCCGCGCGGGTGGTGCGCAGGCCGATGACCAGGAAGGGCCAGGTGCTGCTCGACCTGTGCACGGTGGCGGACGGACTGCGCCGGGAGACGGTCACGAAGCGGCGGGGCGCCGAGTACCGCGCGGCACGCTCCGCGGACTGGGGCGACGCGTGGCCGCCGCCCCAGCGGGAGCACCGGCAAGGCGGCGCGGAGCGTGAACGGGACCCGGGGTCAGACGCGTAGCTCCTGCGTGCAGCACTTCACGCTGCCGCCGCCCTTGAGCAGCTCCCCGAGGTCGACGCCGATCGGCTCGAACCCGCGGTCGCGCAGCGGCCCGAAAAGACCGACAGCGGCCTGCGGCAGCAGGACGTGCAGTCCGTCGCTCACGGCGTTGAGGCCGAGCGCCGCGGCGTCGCCCGCGTCGGCGAGCAGCGCGTCGGGGAAGAGCCGGGCGAGCACGGAGCGGCTGCCCGGCGAGAAGGCTTCGGGGTAGTACATGACCTCGTCGCTCGCGTCGTCCAGGACGCACAGCGCGGTGTCGAGGTGGTAGAAGCGCGGGTCGACGAGGTCCAGGCCGATGACGGGTCTGCCGAAGAACTCCTGCGCCTCGTCGTGTGCGAGCGGCACGCAGCGGAAGCCGCGTCCGGCGAGGATGTACGACGCGGTGACCGCGAAGTCGCCCTCCCCCTCGTTGACATGGACCGGTTCTCGGACGTCGGCGAAGCCGTGTGCGCGGAACCAGGCGAGGTGCGCCCCGGCCTCCTCCGTGCGCTGTCCGTGAGCGAAGCGCGCACCGAGCACGCGGCCGTCGGCGACGGTGGCGCCGTTGGCCGCGAACACCATGTCGGGCAGTCCCGGGCGCGGCGCGAGGAAGGAGACGGTGTGCCCGAGCGCGAGGTAGCGGTCGCGCAGGATCTCCCACTGGGCGACGGCGAGCCGCACGTCCACCGGCTTGGCCGGGTCCATCCAGGGGTTGATCGAGTAGGTGACCTCGAAGTGCGTGGGCGGGCACATGAGGTAGCTGCGGGGCGAGGCGGCACGGTGCACGGTGTACTCCTCACGGACGGTGGTCGCGCACGACGTTGTGCGTGACACCCACATCGTGCGCCGCGGTGGCCGCTGTCCGCAGTGATCCGTTCGGGTGGTTCGGTCGGTTCACACCGGGAGCCAGGCGAGTCCCTGCGCCGTCCGGCGGACGCGCCCGAAGACGACGTCGGCGAAGTGGATGCCGAAGCCGAGCGTGCCGGAGCGTTCCAGTTCGGCGAGGAGGCGGCGTCGGTGGCGGGCGGACTGGCCGGGGTCGTCGTCCGGGACGGGCGACCAGTCGGGGTGGCTGACCTGGAGCGGGGTGATCAGGGCGTCGCCGAACGCGAGCAGGCGGGTGGGGCCCGAGGCGATGACGAAGCCGGTGTGCCCCGCGGTGTGCCCCGGCAGGGCCAGCGCGTGCACCCCGGGGAAGACCTCCTCGCCCGGCAGCACGAGGCGTACCTTCGCCTCGATCGGCCAGGTGCCGGGTCCCCTGTGGTCCCACTCGGCCTTCGGCACGACGAAGGTGGCCCGGGTGAACAGGGGCGGCTCGGCGCGCGCCCAGCCGATGTGGTCGGGGTGCAGGTGGGTGAAGGCGACCGTCTCGATCGTCCGCGGTGAGCGCCCGACGAGGGCGAGGCTGCCGGGCAGTCCTCCGCCGTGCACCGCGCCGCTGTAGGGGTGGTCCGGGTCCTCGGGGAGCGCGTGCGGGCCGTATCCGGCGTCGATCAGCAGGGCGCGTGCGCCGTGCTCGACCAGCAGGCCGCCGGTGTTGGCGACGAGCCTTCGGGTGTCGTTGAGATAGGCGCCGTGGACGGCGCGGATACGGTCGGCCGCCGCGGGCAGGCAGCCGTCCGGCTTGAGCAGCATGGCGCCGTCCGGTACGTAGCTGACCCTCAGCTCGCCCACGCTCAAGGAGCGCACCGCCGAGGGCCTGCGCAGCCGGATGTCGTTCACGGATGATCCCCTCCCGGGCGGCCAAGGCGGCCCGGCGCGGCTCGGATTCCGGCCGGCGCGTCCGGCCGCCCTTGCGGGGGCGGATGGACGCGCCGGGTGTGCGGACGGTGCCGGCGGCCGGCGCCTGGCACGGGCGGCCTGGCCCGTCTTCCTACGCGGGGGTCCGCTTGCGCAGCACCACACCGACGAGCAGCGAGCCCACGAGGGCCACGATCCCGGCGGTCACCATGCCGGCGTGCAGACCGCCCAGGGTGTCGGCGCGTGACGGCGCGGAGCTGCCGCCGGCGAGCGCCAGGGTGCGGGCGGCGGCGATCGCGCTGAGCGCCGAGACGCCGATCGCCGCGACGTACTGCGGCAGCTGCGACAGGCCCCCGACGACGCCCTGGTCCTCCTCGGAGACGCCCGAGGTCATCACGGTGATGAAGGAGACGACGCTGAAGACGTGGCCGAGGCCCATCACCGACGAGGTGATCAGCAGGGCGGTCAGGTCGGCGTCCTGCGGCAGGGTGAACATCATGACCGTGCCGGCGCCCTGGATGAGCAGGCCGGCGGCCAGCACCTTCACCCCGCCGAAGCGGCCGAGCAGCTTGGCGACGAACAGTCCGCCGATGGTCGCGGCGGCTCCCTCGCCGAGGTAGCTGAGGCCGGCCTGGAGGGCGCTGAAGCCGAGCACGTCCTGCATGTAGAGGCTGAGCAGCACGGTGGTGCCCGCGCACATGCCGAAGGTGATGACACCGAAGAGACCGGACCACTTCACGGTCGGCCGGTTCAGCACCGAGAGCGAGACCAGCGGCTCCGGGTGGCGCCGCTCGACCAGCAGGAAGGCCGCGAGCAGGAGCACTCCGCCGGCGATCGGGCCGAACGCGTCCGGGCGGCTCCAGCCCTGGTCCCCTCCGGTGGAGATGCCGTAGACCAGGCCGAAGAGGCCGAACGTGGCGAGGATCGCGCCGGGGATGTCCATACGGTGCGCGGCGCCGGACTCCCGGATCGCCGGCAGGGCGAGCGCACCGGCCAGCGCGAGCACGCCCATCGCGCACAGCGCGACCATCGTCCAGCGCCAGCTGAAGCCGCTCGTGATGACACCGCCGCCGAGCGCGCCGAGCACGAAGCCGAGCGACATCACCGCGCCGTTGAGACCCAGCGCGCGGGCGCGCTGGGGGCCCTCGGCGAAGTAGCCGGTCATCAGGGCGATGGCGGCCGGGGCGATCATCGCGGCCGCGGTGCCCTGGCCGATGCGGGCCGCGATCAGCAGGCCGGGGCTGTTCGCGAGGGCCGCCCCGAGCGAGAACAGCGTGAAGACGACGACGCCGAGTGTGAACAGCCGCTTGCGGCCGATCAGGTCGGCGACCCGGGCGAAGAGTGGCAGCAGGCTCGCCGAGGGCAGCAGGCTGGCGGTCGCCACCCACTGGAGCGTGCCCGTCGAGGAGAAGCCGAGGCCGCTGCCGATGTCCGGCAGGGCGACGGTGACGATGGAGAAGTCGAGGCCGCACATGAAGGTGGCGCAGCACAGGGTGATCAGCACCAGCCACTCGCGCGCCGCGAAGGCGCTGCCGGCCGCCGGGGCCGGCGCGGCCTGCCGCGCGGCGGACGGCCCCGGGGGCGCGAGCGCCTCGGGCGTGGGGTCGGCGGGGGGCGAGGATTCGGTGACGGCCATGGCCGGTCCTTCCGTGGGATGCGTCTGGGGGGGTGGCCCGACTGAGATCTGTCCGGCCTGACCAGCTTCGATCCCGCGCACCTGCGCAACAAGAACGATCTGTGCAACGATCGATCCGCTGGACTCATCGTTCGACGTCGGGAGGGACACGGGGATCGGGCAATGGAACGCCAGGAGATCGAGATCTTCCTCGCCCTTGCCGAGGAACTGCACTTCGGCAGGACCGCGGACCGGGTCGGGGTGTCGCAGAGCAGGGTCAGCCAGACCGTCGCCCGCCTCGAACGCCGCGTCGGTGCCAAGCTGTTCGAGCGGACGAGCCGCCGGGTCACACTGACACCGATCGGGGAGCAGTTCCGCGGCGACCTCGCGCCCGCGTGGCGCGGTGTGGAGGAGGCGCTCGCGAAGGCGATGTCGGCGGGCCGCGGCATCACCGGCTCGTTGCGCATCGGCTTCTCGGGGGCGTTCACGGGCCACCTGCTGCACCGCGTCGCGGAGGAGTTCGGGCGCCGCCATCCGGGCGTCGACGTGCAGATCCGGCAGGTGCAGATCTCCGACCCGTACGGCCCTCTGCGGTCCGGGGACGTGGAACTCCAGGTCACCGAGCCGCCGTTGACCGAGACCGACCTGACGCTCGGTCCTGTCCTGGTCTCGCAGCCCAGGGTGCTGCTGATGTCGTCGTCGCACCCGTTCGCGCGTCGCGCGTCGGTGGGCCTCGAGGATCTCGCCGAGGCGACGCTGCTGACCGTCGGGGGGAGCGTGCCGTCACACTGGCTCGACCACCACTTCCCGCGGCAGACGCCGTCGGGGCGGCCCATCCCGCACGGGCAGGCCATAACCCACTGGGAGGACGCGCTCTCCCTGGTCCTGGCCGGCAAGGGTGTCACACCGGTCGCGGCCGCCGGCGCGCACTACTACAGCCGTCCCGGCCTGGTCTTCCGGCCGCTCTCCGACGCCCCGCGCATCGAGTACGCGTTCATCTGGCGCACCGGGCACGAGACGGCCAGGCTGCGGGAGTTCACGCGGCTGGCGCTGCGGCACGTGGGCGGGGTGGGCGGGCCGGCACACGCGGTGGAGAGCCTGTGGGACGGCGAGGGGGCGTGAGGGCGAGGGACGGTGCCGCCCTCGGCGGGGAGCGCGCCGCCGCGGCTCAGAGCAGGGTTCCGGCGCCCGCGGCGGCCAAGTAGCGCTGGTCAGGGGCGTCCTGGAGCATCACGTGGTGCAGGGTGGTGGTGGACGGAGATGGGGGGATGCCGAGGTCGTCGGTCATCCTGCGGCGCAGCGACTGGTACACGTCGAGCGCGGCGGCGCGGCGGCCCGATGCGTACAGCGCCCGCATCAGCTGCGCGTGCACGTTCTCGTGGTACGGGTGGTCGCCGACCAGGGCGACGGCCTCCGCGACGGCCTCGGGGAAGCGGCGGCACAGCAGGAGCGCGTCGATGCGCGCCTCCGACGCGGCGAGGTGCGTCTCGTGCAGCACGCGTGCCTGCGCGGTGAGCCGGCTGCCTTGGCGGACGTTGGCGAAGGGCGCGCCGCGCCACATCGCCAGTGCCCGGCCGAGTACTTCGGTGGCGGTGTGAGCCTCGCGCCGCTCCATGAGTCCGCGCGCCTCAAGGACCAGCCGCTCGAAACGCGGACGGTCGCACTCGTCCTCCGCGAGCCGCAGCACGTAGCCGTTGCCGTCGGTCACCAGGCGCCGGGCGGCGATGTCACCGGCCCTCGCACCGGTGGCGGCGGCCAGCGCCTTGCGTATCGCCCCGATGTACGTCTGGAGCGCGGTGGTCGCGGTGCGCGGCGGCTCGCAGTCCCACACCTCGTTCAGCAGGGCGGGCACCGAGACCCGGTGGTTGGCCTGTGCCACGAGCAGGGCGAGCACCTGCCGTTGCTTGGGTGCGCTGGGCGTCAGGTCACGCCCCTGCGCGCGGACGTCGATCGGTCCGAGAACTCGGAACTCCACAGCCCCTCCTCGGGGTGGGCATCACACTCCGGCGCGGCCGGCGGTGTGCGGGCGAACGGGTCGGCACCGGTCCTGCGGTGGGCAGGCGCGGTGTGGTGCTGTGCGTGCTGTGCAAGTGCGTGTGGTGCCGTGTGCCGTCAGGCGCCGTCAGACGCGGCGCCCGGGTACGGCCCGGGGCACCGGTCGTATCCCAAGCCGCGGTAGGCGGCGGCGACGGAGACGAGCGTGGCGTGGCGGTGCCAGCCGGGGTAGGACCGGCCGGCGAAGTCGTGCAGGCCGAGTTCGGCTTCGGCGGCGCCGGCCGGCGCGGCACCGGCAGAACCGATGAGCGCGCGGGCCTGGGCGTGCCGGGCCGGCGGCAGGCTGGTCAGCCAGACGTGACCGGCGCGTGCACGGCGGCCGGGTTGCGCGCCGGCCGTGCGTGACACGGCCGGGCGGCCCGTGGACGAGGGCTCCAGCACGTGCACGGTGCCGGGCCGCCGGTGCGCGGACGAGAGCGGCAGCGGTGGCAGCGGTGCGGCGCGGGGAACGTCCACGATCCAGTCGAGACCGCGCGCGTCGAGCCCCTCGATGACGGTGCCGGCGTCGACGTGGCCGCCGGTGTGGACGACGACCGGCCTGCGCGGTGCCGTCCTGGCAAGCCGGTCGGTGAGCGCGAGGCAGAGTCCGGCCGCGGAGGCGTGGGTCGCGGTCTCGGGGATGCGGGCCTTGTGGCGCAGTTGCTCGTCCTCGGTCCAGCGCGGCGGCAGGTACAGCTGCCAGTCCACGGAGTGGTCGCCGCTGTCGCCGGAGAGGAACGCGCCGATGGCGAGCTGGCAGTTGACGGTGCGTCCCGAGGCCGGCACGAAGCGGCGGTGGACGCCTACGGCGAGCCGGCCGCGCTTGGGGACGACGAGCGGGGCGAGCGTCCACGCCCGTACGGCAGTCCGCTCGGTGAGCCAGCGGACGAGCTCGGAACGGACCGGGCGCCACTGCCAGGCGCTGTCGTTGACGAACTGCTGGAGGGACTGCGGCGCCGTCGGCGACGGCGTGACGGAGGCGGCCATGCGGCGCAGCGACTTCTTTCCCTGCGTGGTCAGCAGGCCCTGCACATAGACGCCTGCCCACAGCCGCTGGTCGGCGCGTGCGAGGTGCGCGAAGAAGCGGTGGGCCACCGGGGCGGGGGCCGGCGCGCCGGGGGCGCGGGGGTGGGCTTCGGCCGCGTACATGGGCGGGCTCCTCTCTTCTCACCGTCGCCACGAAGTATAGAGAACATTCTCTATGTTTTTGGAGTGCGCCAGGGGGCGAATCGGTGGAAGGGTCCACTCCGGTCGCCGGCCGATCCGCCGCCATCGTGCTTGAGCTGCGAGGGAAGCGGCGCGCCCGCGGTGGGCCCCGGCGCGGAAATCTCCACGAGGACATCAGGACGCCGGACGCGCACGGGCGGAACGTGTCGTTCGCGTGCGCGGAAGGTCACGTTCAGTCATGCGCGCGGGGCGAGAAGCGCCTCCACCGCCGACAGGGCGTGCGCGAGGCTCTCCTCGGGCTCCTCGCCGGTGATGGTGCGCAGGACGTCGGGGACGGCGATGGCGTTCTCCAGGCCGAGCAGGACGTGGCAGAGCAGGGCGCCGACCATCGGCGGCACGGGGCCGCCCTCCGGCCGCTCCTCGCGCCACGCACGCTCCAGCGCCTCTCGCAGTCCTGGCGCCCACGAGCCGTACCAGCCGGGGCCGGTGGCCTGGCGCTCGCGGGCGAGGCGGGCGGCGGCCCGGATGCTGTGGCGGGTGCGCAGGCCGTCGGCCAGCGCACGGACCTCGTCGAGCAGACCCTGGGCTCCGAGCGTGCGTTCCGCGCGGTGGAGTGCCGCACGCGTATCGTCGGCGCCCGCCCTCTGGACGGCGTCCGCGAGAGCGGACTTGCTGGAGAAGTGGAACGTCAGCGCCCCCATGGTGACGCCGGCCGAGCCGACGATCCGGTGCAGCGAGGTGCCGGCGTAGCCGTGTTCGGCGAACTCCGCGGCCGCGGCCTCGATGAGCCGCTGCCGGGTCTGCTCCGCCCGCTCCTGCTTCGCCACGTGGCCCGCACGCCCTCTCGTCTCCCGCGCGCCGGGCGGCTTCCATGGCAGGCCCGTGGTGCGGGCAGCGGAACGCGACGGCCCGGTACGCCGTCTGGAACAGACCTCACAGTAGGTCAAGAGTTGCCCAAGAGATCAGGAGAAGCGGCAGCTCGGAACGTTCTTGGCAGGTTGGCCGGTAAGAGGGACCCCGATCCGGCTGACGGCCGTGCGCGCCTTTGCTTGACTGCCCCTCATGATCGATCAGACGTGCGACATGGACGGCAGGGTAGTCATGATCACCGGTGCTTCGTCGGGCATCGGCGCGGCGGCGGCACGGCTGTTCGCGCAACACGGCGCACACGTGGTGCTCACGGCCCGCAGGCAGAAGCAACTCGCCGCGCTGGCCGAGGAGATCGAGGCCGGCGGCGGCCGGGCGGCGTACGTCACAGGGGACGTACGCCGCAGCCGGGACATGGAGCACGTGGTCGGCACGGCACTCGACCGCTTCGGCCGGCTGGACGCGGCCTTCAACAACGCCGGCCAGGCCACCCCGGGCCGCGACCCGCACGAGATACCGGACGGCGACTACGACACCGTCATGGACGTGAACGTGCGGGGGGTGTGGAACTGCATGCGCCACCAGGCACGTGCGATGCTCGCGGGCGGCCGCGGATCGATCGTCAACACCGCGAGCGTGGCGGGTCTTCTCGCCACCGGCGTGGGCGCCCCCTACGTGGCCGCCAAACACGCCGTGATCGGGCTGACCAAGGCGGCTGCGGCCTCGTACGGAGACCGCAACATCCGCGTCAACGCCCTGGCCGTCGGCAGCACGCTCACCGAGATGATGGAGTCCGTGGTCGAGCAGATGCCGGGGGTGGAGCAGACGTTCTTCGCACGCGCCATCCAGAAGCGCTTCGCCGCCCCGGCGGAGATCGCCCGCGCGGCCCTGTGGCTGTGCAGCGACGCGTCGTCCTTCGTCACGGGCGCGACCCTGCCCGTTGAGGGCGGGACGCTGGCGGTCTGACGCGGGCGGCCGCGCGGGCGCGGAGCACCCGCACGACCGCCCGTCCCGCCGCGCCTAGCTCATCGCGTGGGCCTGCCAGGACGTGCCGGCCGCCGCCTCCGCGTCCAGGGTGCGCAGCAGTTCCCCGTCGATGTGGCCGAGGTCAGGGACGATGTGGCGCACGCCGGCCAGGCGCATGAGGCCGGCCTGGTGGCTGTGCGCGAAAGCGCTCGGGTGGCCGACGAACGGGGCGCCGAGTTCCCGGGCGGCCTCGGCGACGCGTGCCACGTCGTCGATGAAGAGGACCTGGCCGTCGCGGAGGCCGAAGTGCGCGGTGATCTCGCGCAGCCCCGGGCGCACGTCGTTGGTGCAGATGTAGCCGGGAGGCGTGAACAGCGACGCCCAGCGGCCGAGGTGCTCGTCGAAGTGGCTCTTCGCCAGGCCTCCGTAGCAGACGACGTCGAGCCCGGCCGCCCCCAGCCTGCGCAGCAGGGCCTCCGCGCCGTCGGTGACGGCCACCGGACGGTCCGCCAGGTAGGCGGCGCGCTCCTCGAAGTAGGCGGCGAGGGCTTCCTCGCCGGTCATCTCCCGCGGCACCGCGGCCGCGAGGGCGCGGCCCGCGTCCACCTGCCGCTGCGAGAAGACACTGCGCTCGACGTCCGCCGAGTACGTGCCGCCGCGGCGCGTCACGAAGCGGTGGATGAGCGGGCTGAAGGTGTCCTCCAGGAGCACGCCGTCGATGTTGACGGCGGCAAGCCGGAGTGTGCGCGTACGGTCGTTCACGGGACGGTCATTCATGGTCGGTCTCCCCCTTGGTGACGGGCGCGCTCACGGATGCCCACAGGGACAGCGCGCGCTCCTCGCTGATCTCGATGCGGTCGAGGGCCGGGGCCGTGGCGATGCCCGGAAGCAGCAGGCGCCACATGTTCACCGTGCGACGGGGCAGGTCGGCCCGCTTGGAGACGACCTGCGCGTACTCCTGCATGCCGGTGCACGCACCGACGACGAACTCGGCCAGCTCGCCGGGGTTCACGTGCTCGCGCAGCTCGCCCTGGGCACGGGCCGCCTCCAGGCACTCCTCGAAGCTGCGCGCCCAGACGGCGTACGGGGTCGCGTCCTGGAGCCCGAAGCTGGCCTGCTCGCCGGTGAGCCGGACGCCCGCGCGCAGCAAGGGATCAGCCTGGAGCGAGTGCGACCAGGTGAGGGTGAGGTCCGCCAGCCGCTGGAGGCCGGTGGTCGGCACGTGCGGCTCGATGGCCGTGCGCTGGGCGTTCATCACCTCCACCGCCAGGTTCTGCTTGCTCTTGAAATGGAAGTACAGCGCCCCCGCCGTCACGCCGGCGCGCTGGAGGATCTTGTTGATCCCGGCGCCGGAGTAGCCGTACTCGTCGAACACCTCCGCCGCCGCCCTCAGGAGCTGCTCTCGGGTCTGGATGGCGCGTTCCTGCTTGAGTACGCGGTCCTGCTTCTCTGGTGCCATGGCTGCGCCCCGGTCTCGACAAAAAAAAGAACGTCCTCTATGTTACGGGACATGGCGCGGCTCCACCACCGCGTGGGGGCAGCGCTTTTCCAGCGCTTTCGAATCAGGGGGAACCACCATGAACGAGTCGGTCACGGCTGCCGTTTCCAGAGCGAACCGGGTCGCGAGGGACCTCGTCCACAAGCACGACGCCGGGCAGGTGCTGCTCGCGGGCCTGCGGTGCCTCGGCGAGGACGAGTTCCTCGTCGCGGCCGACTGGACGGACACCAGCCAACTCGCCGCACACCGGCACGGCGGCCTGGACGACGCCGTCCTGATCACCGAGACGATCCGGCAGTGCTTCCCGCTGCTGGCACACGCCGGGTACGACGTGCCGTTCGGCGAGCGGCTGCTGTGGGACCAGTACCGCTACACACTGAACCTCGCCGCCCTGCACGACGGCGGCCTCGGCGGTCGGCCCGATCTGCACATACGCTGCCACGACGTGGTGCGCCGCCGCGGCCGGGTCAGCGGCCTCTCCATGGACATCACCGTCGTGCGGGACGGCGAGCAACTGGCCACCGCCTACACGCGGTTCATCATCCAGACGCCCGCGATCGTCCAGCGGCTGCGCGGCGCGCACGGCGACGCCGGCCGGATGATGGAACTGGCGCGCAGCCGCCCGCTGCCGCCCCCGGTCTCCGGGGCGAGCGAGGAGTTCCGCGACGCGGTGCTCTCCCCCACCGACGCGCGCGACCGCTGGCTGCTGCGCGTCGACACACACCACCCGATGTACTTCGACCACCCGAGCGACCACGTCCCCGGCATCCTCCTGCTGGAGGCGGCCAAGCAGGCCGCGCGTACCGTACGGCACCCCAGGGCCGGGACCGCCGAGGCGATGGAGACCGTGTTCCACCGCTACGTGGAGCTTGACGCGCCCTGCCAGGTGGACGCCGACGTGCTGCCGGACGACCAGACAGGCAGGGCACGGCTGCTGGTGACGATGCATCAGAACGACGAGCTGTGCTTCACCGCGCTGGTGTCGGTCGCGGGCCGGCCGGCCGCGTGACACCGGCCGCCTGACCGGGGCCCGCCGTCCGGCGGGTGCCCGGCAGTGTGCCGCCGCCCGTACGGGCGGCGTGGGCCCCGAGCACCAGGTCGTCGCCGACGGCGACGGGATGCCCCACGGAACGCAGGAGTTCGAGATCGGACGCGTGGTCCCCGTAGGCGGCGGCGCGCGAGGGGGGCACGGCGCGCTGCCGCATCAGCTCACGTGCCAGCCGGCCCTTCTGCACGCCGATCACCGGGCTTCGCACCACACCGGTGCACAGCCCGTCCGCGTACTCCGGCTCGCTGCAGAGGATCTCGTCGGCGCCGAGCGCGCCGGCCACCGGTTCGAGGCACGGGCGGAACGACCCGGACACGAGGACGATCAGCGCCCCCTGCTCCTGGTGCCGCCTCAGGGCGCTGACCACGGGCGGATGCAGGAGACCGCCCGCGGCGCTCTCCGCCTCGAACCACGCCCGGCCGTGCGAGAACAGCTCGTCCCGCGGCCGGCCGGCGAACAGGCGGTAGTACTCGCGGTTGGTCGTCAGCCGCGAGACGCCCTCCGCCGACCTGCGGCGCAGTGTGCCCGCCGCCTGCCCGTAGGCGGACGGCGGCAGTCCGCGCGCCCGGTAGTGGAACTCCAGGAAGCGGAACATGCTCTTGACGGTGATCAGGGTCTCGTCGACGTCGAAGAACGCGACGTCCACGGGGCGGTTCGGGTGATCCGGGTCCGGCGGGACGGGCATGGGCGCGTGCCTTCCGTTTGCGGGGTACTTGGCATGCGGGGTACGTGGCATGGGGACGGGGCCCGGGGTCAGATGGCCGCGGGGAGCGGGGCCGGCAGGGCGGCGTGCGCCGCCAGATAGGTGCGGGTGTTCCTGCCGGGCGTCTTGCGGCCCAGATGGCCGGCGGCCACCAGGCGCTCCAGCAGGCCGGCGGGGCGTGGGGCCCGGCAGCGGGGGTCGGCGTGCAGCCGCCGCATCACCTCGAGCGCCACGTCGGCGCCGACCATGTCGAGCAGCCGTACGGGGCCGAGCGGCTGCTCGCCCACGGACCGCACGGACGCGTCGAGCGCGGCGGTCGTGGTACCACCCGCGTCAAGCAGTTCCAGGGCCTGATTGAGGTACGGGAAGAGCAGCGCGTTGGCGATGAACCCGGCCCGGTCGCCGCACTGCACGGCACGCTTGCCGAGGTACCGGGCCACCGCGCGTGCCCGGGCGAGTGTGTGTGCGCTGGTGCCGCCGGCCGGTACCAGTTCCACCAGCCGCATCATCGGCGCGGGGTTGAAGAAGTGCAGGCCGAGCACGTCGCCCGGGCGTCCGGCCGGCTCGGTGCAGGCGGCCACCGGCAGGCTGGAGGTGGAGGTCGCCAGCAGGGTGTGCGGCGCGCAGACCTCGCCGAGTTCGGCGAACAGGCGCCGCTTGACGTCCAGGTCCTCCACCACGGCCTCGACGACGATGTCCACAGCGCCGAGTACCGAGCGGCGTGTGGTCGCGGTGAAGGCCGCCCCCGTCCGGCCGTCGTCCGCGCGGGTCAGCGCGGCCTCCACCCGTTCGGCCGCCGCCCGTGCCTTCTCCCCGGTCCGGGCGAGCAGGGTGGTGTCGAAGCCGCCGCGCACGAACGCCTCGGCGATGCCGGTGGCCATCACGCCCGAGCCGACGACCGCGACCCTGCGCCCGGGAGCGGCGGTCGGCGCCACCGTGGGGCGCGGGCCGGTGCGCCCGTCATGCCGGTGGAAGCCCCGCCCCGTCTTGCGGCCCAGCGCCCCCTGGGCGATCAGCTCGTCGAGGACGGGCGCCGGCGCCACGTGCCCCTCCCCCGCGTCGGCGAGCCGGGAGAGTACGTCACGCGCGGTGTCGAGGCCCATCGCGTCCAGCACGGCGAGCGGCCCCTCGTGCCAGCCGCAGCCCAGGCGCATGGCGTCGTCCACGTCCTGGGCGCTCGCGTATCCGTCGTGGACCATCCACGCCGCCCGGTTGAGCAGGCCGAGCAGGAGTCCTGGAGCGTACGATCCGGGCCGGTCGGCACTGGGGTGGACCGCGATCCCGGCCTCGCCGAGGATCTCGGCGACCCGTTCGGCCTGTGCGGGGGCGGCGTCGGGGGCGGCGGCCAGCTCGGCGCCGTCCAGGCTGTCGGAGCTCAGGAAGCGCAGGGCGAACAGGCCGGGCCCCGCGACGTCCGCGAGTTCGGCGAGCGGGGTGGTGAGCGCCGTGGTGAGCACCGGCGTGCCGGGGGTGCGGCGCCGGTTCACCTCCGCGAGCACCACGCGTTTCAGCGCGGGGGGTTCAGGTACCGCCTCGATGACGAGGTCGGCCCCGGATATGCCGTCGGGGAACCTGGCCACCGCCCGGAGGTGTTCGCTCCCGCGTGGTTCCATGGCGCGGGCGACGGCGGCCGGATCGTGGTCCACGCCTATGACGTCGAGACCCGCGCGGGCCAGCCGCCGGGCGAGGGCGAGGCCGTGGCCGCCGAGGCCCACGACGGCCACGGTGCGGGGGTCCTGCGCCGTCGCGCCGTCGCGCTGCTCGGTAGTGTCGATCATGGTGGAGCTCCTGCCTGTCGTGGGACGAACGTGGTCAGTAGCGGCTGCCTGTGGCAGCGGGGGCGGCGTCGAGGTCACCGAGGTCCCGCTCCGTCAGGAGCAGGGCGCCGGCGGCCAGGTTGTCCGCGAGGTAGCGGGTCTGCTTGGTGCCGGGGATCGGGATGACGTGGTCGCCCTGGGCGAGGGTCCAGGCCAGCACGACCTGGGCGGCGGTGGCGCCGTGCCGGGCGGCGACCCGCTCGACAGCCCGCACGATGCGCAGGTTCGCGGCGAACGCCTCGTCGGCGAAGCGCGGGTTGCCGGCCCGGAAGTCACCCGCCTCGAAGTCGCCGGGACCGGTGTAGCGGCCGGTGAGGAAGCCCCGGCCGAGCGGCGCGAAGGGCACGAAGCAGGCGCCGTGGGCGGCGCACCAGCCGGAGATCCCCGTCTCCGGGTCGAGCGGTTCCCTGGTCCACAGGGACAGTTCGGACTGCACCGCGGCCACCGGGTGGATGGCGTGCGCGGTGCTCGCCTGCTCGCGGGTCACCTCGGAGAGTCCGAGGCGGCGCACCTTGCCGGCCCGTACGAGCTCGGCGAGGGCGCCCCAGGACTCGGCGAGCGGGACGTCCGGGTCGACGCGGTGCAGGTAGTAGAGGTCGATGGCCTCGACGCCGAGACGGCGCAGCGAGGCGTCCGCGCAGCGGCGGATGCGCTCGGGCGAGGCGTTGCGGCTCAGGGTCCTGGTGGCGAGGTCGTCCACCACGATCCCGGTCTTGGTGGCGACCACCGCGTCGGCGCGCCGGCCGGCCAGGGCCCGGCCGACCAGGGTCTCGTTGTGGCCTGCGCCGTAGGCGTCGGCGGTGTCGAGCAGGATCGGGCCCGCGTCCAGGGCCCGGCGGATCACCTCGACGGAGACCGAGTCGTCGCGCCGGGACTCGGCGTAACCCCAGCTCATTCCCATGCAGCCGAGGCCGACGGGGTGGACGGCGAGGCCTGTCGGGCCGACGCGACGCGCGATCACGCGAACTCCATTCGTTCAAACAATCGTTGGTGGGGTCGTGCCGGTGTGCGGCCGGAGGCGGCACTCGGCGACCTGATAACGAGGGGACGGGGGTGCGGGGACGGGCCGAGGGGCCGGCGCCGGGGCGTGGGGGCGCCCCGGCCCCGTCAGGCGGCGGTGAGGACCAGGGCGGCGTTGTGCCCGCCGAACCCGAGTGAGGTGCTCGCCGCGACGTTCATCCGGCGGCGCCTCGGCGCCCCGGTGACCACGTCGATGTCGACGTCGATCGACGGGTCCACCGACTCGACATTGGCGGTGGGCGGCACGACGCCGTGGTACAGCGACAGCGCCGTGTAGGCGGCCTCCACCGCGCCGGCCGCGGCCAGCGTGTGGCCGGTGACGCCCTTGGTGGACGTGACCGCGGCGCGGTCGCCGAGCACCGCGTGCAGGGCGCGTGCCTCCGTCAGGTCGTTCATCGGGGTGGATGTGCCGTGCGCGTTGACGTGCTCCACTTCGTCGGGGAACACGCCCGCCTCCCGCAGCGCGGCCTGCAGGGCCCGCGAAAGACCCTCGCCCTGCGGATGCGGGGCGGTGGCGTGGTGCGCGTCGGAGGTGGCGCAGAACCCGGCGATGTCCGCGTAGCGTCTGGCGCCGCGCGCGGTGGCGTCCTCGCACCGCTCAAGCACCAGGAGCGCCGCGCCCTCGCCGGCCACGAAGCCGTCCCGGTCGGCGGCGAACGGTCGGGACGCCGCCGCCGGGTCGTCCGTACGGCCCGACAGCGCTCCCATGCGGGAGAGCCCGTTGAGTGTGCCCGGGCTGATGGCCGACTCGGCCCCGCCTGCCAGGACGATGTCGCACAGGCCCGACAGCAGCCATTCGCGTGCTGTGCCGATCGCGGACGCCCCCGACGCGCACGCGGTCGCCGTGACCAGGCTCGGGCCGTGGATGCGCAGGTCCATCGCGACGTAGCCGGCGACCATGTTCACCATGCCCATGGGGATCATCAGCGCGGACACGTCGTCGGGGGTCCCCTCGAAGTACGTGCGCAACTGCTTCTCCAGGGTGGCCACTCCGCCGAGGGAGTTGCCGATGACGACGCCCACGCGGGTGCAGTCCCAGGCATCGGTGTCGAGTCCGGAGTCGGCCACCGCCTGCCGGGCGCCCACCACGGCGAGCTGGGCGAAGCGGTCGAGCCGCCATGCGGTGCGCCGGCCAAGCTCGGCCGTCGGGTCGAAGCCGGGGACCCTGCAGGAGATGTCGACCTTCTCGCCCTTCAGGTCGGGATCGGTGGCGGCGGCGGACACGCCGGACAGGACGCGCCGCCAGTTCTCCTCCACTCCGATGCCGGCCGGGGTGACGAGGCCCATGCCGGTGACCGCGACGCCGCGGCCCCTGGCCACGCCGCTCACGCCTGCTCCGCCTTCGCGCGGATCACGGCGACCGCCTCGTCCAGGGTGAAGGAGGACTTCAGGTCCCCCTCCGCCAGGACGATGCCCATCTCCTTGCGCAGGATCAGGCTCAGCTCCACGAGGATGAGGGAGTCGATCTCCAGCTCGTCGAAGGTGACGCCGGAGAGCAGCTCCGCCTCGTCGAAGCCGAACTTCTCGCAGATCAGGGCGGACACGCGGTGCTTGACGGACTCCTGGACCTCGATGACGGGGGTGTTCATGACGGTTTCCTCTCGTGTGTTCTGCATGGTGTGTTTCGGTGTGTGCCGGTGGTCAGCGGGGGTCCAGGTCGGGCCAGACCAGCGCAGCCGAGCCCCAGGTGAGCCCGCCGCCGAAGCCGGTGAGCAGCACCCGGTGACCGGGGCGCAGGCCGCCGTCGGCGACGGCGTCGCGCAGGGCGAGCGGGATCGAGGCGGCCACGGTGTTGCCCACCCGGTCGAGGTTGGCGACGATCCGGTCCTCGTCCACGCCCAGCTGGCCGCCCACGGCGTGCAGGATGCGGATGTTGGCCTGGTGTGCCACGACCTTGTCGAGCTCGCCGGCCTTCCAGCCGATCCGGTCGAGCAGCTCCTGCGAGGACCTGCTCATGTCCAGCACGGCCCGGGTGAAGACGGGACGGCCGTCCATGGTGAAGAAGTGGTCGCCCGCGCCCGGTGGTTCGGTGCTCGATCGCTGCCGGGAACCCCCGGCGCGCACCGTGATCAGGTCGGCGCCCGAGCCGTCGCTGCCCAGGTCGAAGCCGAGCAGAGCGCCCGGCTCGTCGGCCGTGCCGGCTCGCAGCACCACGGCTCCCGCGCCGTCGCCGAAGATGACCCTGGTGGTGCGGTCGTCCGGATCGAGGATGGTCGAGAAGGTGTCCGCGCCGATCACCAGGGCGCGCTGTGCGACGCCGGCAGTGATCATGGAGGAGGCCGTGGCCAGGGCGTACACGAATCCGGTGCACACCGCCGCCACGTCGAAGGCGGGCACGCCCGGCAGGCCGAGCCGGTGGGCGACGTCCGGCGCGGTGGCGGGGCAGGGCCGGTCCGGGGTACTGGTGGCCAGCACCACCAGGTCGACGGCGGCATCCTGGCCCCCCGCGCGCAGGGCCGAGGCGAGGGCCTCCTGCCCGGCACGGACGGCGAGGTCGGAGGTGGCCTCGCCCGGGGCGACGACATGGCGGACGCCGATGCCGGTGCGGGTGCGTATCCACCGGTCCGAGGTGTCGAGTTCGGCGGCCAAATCGTCGTTGGTGACGGCCGTCGCGGGAAGCGCGCCGCCGAGGCCGCACAGGACAGCGGCGCGGCTCACGACGCCAGCTCCTCGACCTCGCGCGCGGGGTGCGCTCCGCCCGCGCCGCCGGCCGGCGTCGCGACGGCGGTGAGGGGTGCCCCCGCCGCTCCTGCGGCAGCGTCCCGCGCGACCCCGGCCCGGCGGAAGGTGGTGTGCGCCCGGCGCAGGGCCGTGCGGACCGCGGCGGGCTCCGGCGCGGTGAGGGCCACGACGTGCCCGTCCGGCCGCACCAGAACGGCCTTCGGCTCCGTGCCGAGCAGCGGGGAGAACCCGGGCCAGGCCGAGATGTCGCGCACCTCCACGCCGTCCGGCACGGCAGCGGCGGCTGCCTGCCGCGCCGCCACCCAGTCGGCGTCCTGCCGGTCGCCCGCCCACAGCAGCAGCGTCGGCCGCGCCGGGTCGACGCAGGGCCAGCGGTCGGCGCCCGGCTGGGGCGCGCCGTGCGCGGCGAACACCGGCAGCCGGTCGCCGGCGCTCACCTTGCGCGTCAGCCCGGGCAGCGTGTCCCGCAGGGACTCGGCGGGCCGGTAGCTGACGTCGTGCTGCGCCATCAGCGGGGCGCCGAAGCGCTGGAGCGCACCGGTTCGGTGTGCCAGGCGCACGGCCGCGTCGCGCAGGGCGAGTTCGTGGCGGCGCTTGAACAGGCCCCAGCTGGTCTGCTTCGCGGTGGTGAGCACGATGCGCTCGGCGGCCAGATGGCGGTCGCTGTCGTAGGTGTCGAGGATGCCGGGCTCGAAGAGGCCGTTCGCCACTCCGGCGAGCTTCCAGGCGAGGTTGACCGCGTCCTGGATGCCCGTGTTCATGCCCTGGGCGCCGGCCGCGCTGAACACGTGGGCGGCGTCGCCCGCGAGGAAGACCCGGCCCGCGCGCATGGTCTCGGCCACCCGGCGCCTGGCGCGGAAGATGGTCGACCACTCGAGCCCGCCGACGATCCCCGGGCGCGGGGAGCGCTCGTCGACGAACCGCTGGAACAGCTCGGGCGGCGGGCCCTGTTCCCCCTGCCAGTCCGGGACGCTGATGGCGAGTCGGAACTGCCCGTGCCCGAACGGGGCGATGCCGAGGGCGCCGGAGCGCGAGTAGCCGTAGACGAGGGCGTGCGGGTCCATGTCACCGGCCACGGGGCCGTCGCCGATGGCGAACAGCACGTCGTTGCCGCTGCCGAGGAACTCGATCCCCGCGAACCGGCGCACCGCGCTGCGCGCCCCGTCGGCGCCGATCACGTACTCGGCCTCGATCCGCTCGGTGGTCCCGTCGGCACCCCGCACGTCGGCGACTGGCCGCCGGCCCGAGATGTCGAGTCCGGTGAGGGAGCCGAACTCGATCTCGCCGCCGTACGCGGCCAGCCGGCCGCGTATCACCTCCTCGGTGGTGTCCTGCGGGATGACCACGCCGAAGGGGTACGGGGTGCCGGCGAGCCGGCTCATCTCGACTGAGCCTATGTGGCGCCTGTCGGAGTAGTAGCGCACGGCGTCCAGCCGGTTGCCCAGCTCGATCAGCGGCTCCGACGCGCCGATGCGGCCGAGGAGTTCCAGGCTGCGCGGCCACACGACGCTGGCGCGCGAGTGCTGGGCGGGCCCGGCGGCCGAGTGGTCGACCAGCCGTACCGGGACGCCCTGCGCGAGCAGTTCCGTGGCCGCTACGAGGCCTACGGGGCCGGCGCCCACGACGAGGACGGGACGCCGCTCACGAGGGCCCTCGCGATGCGGATCGGTCATGACGTTGCCTTTCGTTCGATCGGGGTCCGCCCGGAGGCGGAAGGGGTGACGGGTGTGCGGGGCAGGGCGGTTCACGTGGGCCGCTGGACCACGAGCGTGCTCCAGGTGAAGCCGGCGCCGGCGCTGAGCACCGCCGCGCGTTCGCCCGGTTCCAGCGCGTGCGGGCCGCCGGGAGCGGCCAGGGCCGCCAGGTTGGACAGCAGGTCGCCGGCGCCGAGGTGCCCGGTGCGCTCCCCCAGGTCGGCCGTGGGCGCGCCGGTGGCACGTGCCACGGCCGGCCCGTACACGTCGCGCGCGGTCGCGGCGCCCAGGCGGGGCAGCAGCACACAGCGCGGTTCCCGTGTGCCCGCGCCCGCCTCGGCGAGAGCGGCGGCCAGGGCCGCCGTGGTCTCCCGCCCGAGCCGGTCGAGGAAGGGTTCCTTGCCGTGGACGCCGAAGTACGCCTTCTTGGTCCTGCGGACGTCCACGGCCGCGCTCGCCAGGTGCGGCGCCGCGTGGAACGTGGCGGCATCGCGGTGGGCGCTCTCCAGCACGGGCACCGCCCTGGTGTGCAGGGCGCGCACAGTCAGCGCGCCCTCGGGGGCATGCCCTGTGCCGACCACGGCGGCGGTGGCGCCGTCGCCGTACCAGACACCGTAGTCGCCGCCCCAGCGGTCGAATCCGGGCCTGGCGAACCGGTCGGCGGTGGTGATCAGCACGGGTCCCGCGGCGGGCGAGGCAGCGAGCTGGTGCAGCGCGAGGCGCAAGGCGGCGCCCGCGCCGTTGCACATCTGCTGTATCCCGGTCGGCACCGCCCCGTGCGCGCCGGCCTCGGCGGCCACGTAGTGGGCGGGCGACCAGAAGTCGTGCCCCTGGTAGTAGGTCCAGGCGTGCAGCACGGCGGCGACGCCGCCGGCGGACACACCGGCACGCTCCAGCGCCCGGCGCGCGGCGCGCACCGCCATCTGCGGGGCCGACAGGTCGTGGGAGACGGGCAGTTGCTCGTAGCCCATCGCCTCGGCCTCCTGGGCGGTCACCCGGCCGGCGGCCAGCGCGTCCACCGTCTTCGCGGCGGTGGACGGCAGCCACTCGGCGGCGGCGATCCACATACGGCCGGTGCTCATGCGCACTCCTCGCCGTCGAGGAGCGGGACGCCCGTGGACGCCGTGGTGGTGTGCATGCGCCCGGAGGCGATGATGTCGCCCTCCTGCTCGAAGTCGATGTAGAAGGTGCGCAGTTCGGGCAGCATCAGGCTGAGGTTGTCCTCGTGGGCGTACGGCTCCGTCTTGCGGATGTGCACGCGGAGGGGAGCGTCGAGTTCGGCGTAGCGCGTGAAGGAGAAGTCGAAGCCGGCGGCGGTGCTGCGGTTGGCGGAGGCGCCCCAGAGGTCGGACACGCCGAGCAGGCAGAGCTGGCGCGCGGCCTCCATCAGGACCATGCCGGGCAGGTGGTCCTGGCCGTGGTCGAACATGCTGCGGTTGTCCAGCGGGACGCGGACGGTCGCGGAGGCGTTGTCGCTGCCCACGGTGGCGGAGGCGAGGACGACGTTCGCCGGGTCGCTGCGGCCGACCAGGTGCGGGTCGACGGACGAGGACTGGACGGGCAGGTCCTGGAAGGACACCAACGGGCGGTTCCTGCCCTGCATCCTGACGGTGTCGTAGACCTCGGCGGGTATGTAGCCGACATCCATGCGCACGAAGCCGAGGCAGCGCTGCGCGAGCTTCATGTCGATGCCGAACGTCAGCCGGCGCACGTCGCCCGGGGAGCCGCGTCGGTTGCTGGTGCGCACCGCGATCCGCAGCTCGCCCGGCCGCTCCTGCCGCGGGACGGTCAGCAGGCCCGGCAGCTCCATCGTCCAGTTGCGCAGCAGGAACTTGCTGCTGCGCGAGACCCCCGCGTACTCGTGTCCGCCGTACGTCTCGGCCTGCCGGCAGCACTCGAGC
Organism: Streptomyces sp. NRRL F-5126; assembly: GCF_000721265.1. GTDB lineage: Bacteria > Actinomycetota > Actinomycetes > Streptomycetales > Streptomycetaceae > Streptomyces. The sequence goes on from NZ_JOFZ01000012.1 coordinate 427,228, forward strand.
AGCAGCATCGGGTCGGGGCTGCCGAGCCGGGAGGTGTGCCCGGTGTAGTAGGCGTGCAGCGGCGGGAGCTGGGCGGCGGCGAGGAACTCCTCGTCCCCGGTCTTGCGGGCGTCCGTGAGGAAAACCTCGGAGAGCGCCCAGCGGTGCAGCAGGGAACGGTCGACGGTGCGCATGAATTCGAGGTTCGCGGCACCCGGAAGGCAGGTCTTCTTCTCGGCACGTGTCATTTCTGCGTCCTCCTGATACGGCGCGAAAAGGAGAAGGATTCCGGGCGGAGCTCTTTCTCTTTTCGCTTGATTTCATTGTCGGGGCGGGTGGCACATCGCGGACTAAAAGCGGGCTCAAGGCCGCGCCCGCGAAAAGGCGCGAGCGCTATCCGGCCACCCAGGCGAGCGGAGAGCTGTAGGTGTCGTCGGGCCGGTCCCAGGTCGCGCGGGGCGCCGCAGGGCGGTCGGGCCCGGCCGGGGCGGCGGCCGCCCGGGCGCGTACGACGCTCACCACGGCCACGAGCGCGGCCAGTTCATCGGGCCCCGGGTTGCCGCGCACGACCCGGAAGGCCGCCTCGCCCAGCACGTCGGCGACGGACGGTACGCCCCTCACAGCGGTGTGATCCCGTGCTTGCGCTGCGGCAGCGCACGGTGCTTGGCCCTCAGCATGGCCAGCGATCGGGCGAGCACCGCGCGGGTCTCCCCCGGTTCCACGACGTCGTCGACGAGGCCTCGCTCGGCCGCGTAGTACGGGTGCATCAGCTCGGCCTTGTACTCCTTGACCATCCGCTCGCGCATGGCGGCGGGGTCGTCGGCCGCGGCGATCTGCCGGCGGAAGACGACGTTGGCCGCGCCCTCGGCGCCCATCACGGCGACCTCGTTGGTGGGCCAGGCGAAGGACAGATCGGCCCCGACCGAGCGGGAGTCCATCACGATGTACGCGCCGCCGTACGCCTTGCGCAGGATGACCTGGACCCGCGGGACGGTCGCGTTGCAGTACGCGTACAGCAGCTTGGCGCCGTGCCGGATCACCCCGCCGTGCTCCTGGTCGACGCCGGGCAGGAAGCCGGGCACGTCCACCAGCGTGACGAGCGGGATGTTGAAGGCGTCACACAGCGACACGAACCTCGCGGCCTTCTCGCTGGCCTTGATGTCGAGCACACCGGCGCTCGCCATGGGCTGGTTGGCGACGATGCCGACCACGTGCCCGTCGATCCGGGACAGGGCGCACACCACGTTGAGCGCCCAGGCCGGCTGGATCTCGAAGTACTCGCCGTCGTCGACGACCTCCTCGACGACCTCCCGCACGTCGTACCCGCGCGCCGGGTCGGCCGGTACCACCTCGGCCAGCCGGTCGGTGCGCCGCTCCGCAGGGTCGTCGCAGGGCAGCACGGGGGGCGCCTGCCGGTTGTTGGAGGGCAGGTACGACAGCAGGTGGCGCACGTCCTCGAGGCAGCCGGCCTCGTCGTCGTAGGCGAACGCCGCGACGCCCGAGACCGTGGCGTGCACGTCGGCACCGCCGAGTTCGTCCATGCTGACGCGCTCGCCGGTGACCGCCTGCACGACGTCGGGCCCCGTGATGAACATCTGGGCCACGCCGCGCACCATGAAGGTGAAGTCGGTCAGCGCCGGCGAGTAGGCCGCGCCGCCGGCGCACGGGCCGAGGATCACGCTGATCTGCGGGATGACGCCCGAGGAGCGGGCGTTGCGGCTGAAGATGCCGCCGTATCCGGCGAGCGCGGTGACGCCCTCCTGGATGCGGGCGCCGGCGCCGTCGCACAGGCTCACCAAGGGCGCGCCGGACGCCTCGGCCAGGTCCATCAGCTTGTGGATCTTCGCGGCGTGCGACTCGCCGAGCGCGCCGCCGAAGATGCGGAAGTCGTGGGCGTAGACGAAGACCTGACGTCCCTCGACCGTGCCCCAGCCGGTGACGACACCGTCGGTGTGCGGCTTCTTGTGCTCAAGCCCGAACCCCGTCGCACGGTGCCGCCGCAGCGGCTCGAGCTCGGTGAACGAACTTTCGTCCAGGAGCAGTTCGATGCGCTCCCGGGCGGTGAGCTTGCCCCTGGCGTGCTGGGCCTCGGTGGCACGCGGGCCCGGTCCTGCCTGCACCTCGGCGCGCAGCCGGCGCAGAGAGTCCACGCGGGCCCGCACGGTGGCGGGCTGCTCGGGCTCGGGCGCGGGGATGGGTTCCGCCGCGGAATGCGGTCCTGAAGCCGGCGCAGCGGGCCGCGCCAAGGACACCGAATTCTCCGTCACGGGTTTCTCGACCACGGTGGTCATGCCGTGTTCCTCCCTTCGGGGCGCCACCGGTCGGCAGCCCGGTAGAAGGATTCGGGGGCGCGGACAATGCCTGACTCAAGGCGCGAAAAAGCCGCTGTCCCCTTTTCCGGGCCTTGAGCGGAACGCACGCGAGTCTTGAGCGGTCCCGGGGACGCTGTACGGGAACGACGTAGGACTCGACGAAATTCACCGAGAGGGCAGATCATGGTCGCGCACGTTCACGGGCCCACCGCCGGGCCGCGCTACGCCGTCCTGTTTCCCGGCCAGGGCGTCCAGCGCCCCGGCATGGGCGAGCCGTGGCGGGGGACCCCGTCGTGGGAGCTGGTCGACGCCGTCTCCCGGGCCTCCGGTTTCGACGTCGCCGAGCTGCTGCTTTCGGCCGGCCAGGAGACCCTGTCCCGCACCGACCACGCGCAGATCTCCGTGTTCACCGTGTCCCTGATGGCCTGGTCGGAGTTCCGCCGGCGCGAGCCGGACACCCGGGTGGCGGCCGTCGCGGGGCACAGCCTCGGCGAGTACTCGGCGCTGGTGGCGGCCGGGGCACTGCCCGTGGCGGACGCCGCCTGGCTGGTGGGCGAGCGCGGCCGCGCCATGGCCGCGGCGTCCGCGCGCCGGCCCGGGGCGATGGCCGCGGTGATGGGCGGCGAACTGGCGGACGTCACGGCCCTGGTGGACGCCGCCCGCGCGAACGGCGCAGAGCTGTGGGTGGCCAACCACAACAGCGTCCGGCAGACGGTGGTCGCGGGCAGCCGCGAGGCCGTGGCGGACACGTCGGCGAGAGCGTCCGAGGCGGGCCTGCGCTGCAGCGTACTGCCGGTCACCGCCGCCTGCCACACCCCGTTCATGAAGCCGGCGGGCGCGGATCTGCGCCGCGCCCTGGACGCCACGGAGTTCGCCGAGGGAACGATCCCGCTGGTGGCCAACGTGGACGCGAGGCCGCACCGCGGCGGCCCCCACTGGCGCGACCTGTGCGCCCGCCAGCTCGTCAGCCGGGTGCGGTGGGCGGACACGCTCGGTGTGCTGCACGAGGAGCTGGGCTGCACCGACTTCCTCGACATGGGTCCCGGGGCCACCTTGTCAGGACTGACCCGGCGCACGCTGCGGGGCGTCACGTCGCACCGCTTCGAGCTGCCCGTCCCCCAGGCAGCCTGACGGCGCCGCACGGCACGGGGCTACGCGGTCGCAGGCTCGGCGAGGAACTCCCTGATGGCCGTGCCGGTCTCCTCCGGATTCTCCAGCTGGTAGAAGTGCCCCGCGTCCACGAGGCGCAGGCGCGCGGACGGTACGTGCTCAAGTGCCCGCTCGTAGAACTCATGGGGCTGGAAGCCGTCATGCCGGCTCTGGAGCAGCAGGATCGGGAAGTTCCACGCCGGGATCAGCCGGGTCCTGCGGTCGATCCACTCCTTGCGGAACGTGGAGGAGTTGAAGTAGCGGGGCGCCGCGTCGGCGATCCCTTCGCGGTTCCACTCCTGTGCCGTGCGCACCAGGTCCTCCCGCGGGACCGGGCGGACCGCGAGGGCCCCGTAGCACAGCAGGACGAAACGTCCGGGCTCGCGCATGATGACGTTGCGCCGGTAGTCGGCGAAGAGCGCTTCCTGAGGCGCGAGCTCGGGGTTGAAGTACCACAGGTGCTGTTCGCCGCGGACGTAGCGCAGGACGCGCTCCGGGTGGTTGCCCCCCAGGTAGTCCAGGATGACCGTGCCGCGGTCGTGGCCGATCATGTTGAACCGGTCGACTCCGATGAGGTCGAGCAGCGCGAGCAGTTGCTCGGACACACCCTCGTGCCGGTAGTCGCCGGCTCGCTTCTCGGACTGGCCGTAACCCTTGAGGTCGATGGCGAGCACCCGGTGGCCGCGCCGGGCCAGATCGTCGATCTGGTGGCGCCACATGTACCAGGAGTCGGGGATGCCGTGCAGCATGACGACCGGCTCACCGTCGGAGGGCCCGGCCTCGACGTAGTGCCAGCGCACTGTCTCGCTCTCGCCGGGAGCATCGGCGAACCGATGGGTGACAGACGTCGAGCCGATGGTCTCGGTGTCGCCGTCGTGGTTCGCTCGGGGTGGCGTGAGGTCGTCGAGGTCGCCGGCCACTTCGGCCGACGTCAGCCGGGCGACGGACTCCTCCAGTGCCTTGCGGGCACGCTCTGTCAGGGGTTCGTGGACAAAGGTGCTCGGGTCCGTATTACTGGTCATTCTGCAACTCCTCGTTGAGCGCCGATGGACGGAGGGGCGGCGGCACCGGCCGGTGGATCCGGACGGCCCGATCGAGCCGCGTCAGCGGAAGACGACGGTGCGCGGGCCGTCGAGCAGCACACGGTTGTCGGCATGCCACTGGACAGCTCGGGAGAGTGCGAGGGATTCGTTGTCGCGGCCGATGGCGGTGACTTGCCTCGCGGACATCGAGTGGTCGACGCGGGTGACCTCCTGTTCGATGATGGGCCCTTCATCGAGGTCGGCCGTCACGTAGTGGGCGGTGGCACCGATCAGCTTGACGCCACGCCGGTGGGCCTGGTGGTAAGGGCGCGCGCCCTTGAAGCTCGGCAGCATCGAATGGTGGATGTTGATCGCACGCCCGTCGAGCTTGCGGCACAGCTCCCCGGAGAGGACCTGCATGTACCGAGCGAGCACCACCAGGTCCACGTCCAGGTCATCGACGAGTTCCAGGAGGCGCGCTTCGGCGGCTGCCTTCTTCTCCGGGATGACCGGCACATGGTGGAAGGGCACGTCGTGGCTGTCGGCCATCGCGCCGAGATCGGGGTGGTTGGAGACGACGGCGGCCACGATGATGTTCAGTGCGCCGGTCGATGCCCGGTAGAGCAGGTCGTTGAGGCAGTGCCCGTATCTGCTCACCATGATCAGCACGCGTTGCCGCTCCGCGGCCCGGGTCAGACGCCACGACATCAGCAACGGGGCGGCGACAGCGGCGAAGGCGCTTCTCACCAGGGGCAGGTCCAGCGTCCGGCCGTTGACCTGCTCGAAGCGCAGGCGCATGAAGAACCGGCCCTGCTCCGGGTCGCGGAACTGCTGGCTCTCGGTGATGGTGCACCCCTGTTCGGCCACGAACCGGGCCACGGCCAGCACGACACCGGCCTGGTCAGGACAGGAGAGGGTCAGCACCAGCCCGGCTTCGGGCCGCACACCGGTCTCGGTCACGTCTCCAGCCTCTCGTTCGCCCCACACGGATCCGCCCCCGCGGCGTTGCGGGCCGCGACGATGGTGTTGCGCACCAGCAACAGGTCGGTGACGGGGCCGATCCCGCCGGGTACGGGGGTGATGGCGCGAGCCCGGGCAGCGACCTCGTCGAACGCGACGTCCCCGGTGATCCGCCGGCCTCCGCCGGCGGTGGGGACGAGGTTGATCCCGACGTCCAGGACGATCGCTCCCGCACGGACGTGCTCGGCCCGGATCAGCCCCGGCACACCGGCGGCCACGATGAGCACGTCAGCCCCGCGGGTGTGGGCACCGAGCCGGTTCCCGGCACTCGCCCACTCGTCCACGCTGCCCACCGCGGCCTGCCTGGCGAAGGCGAGGGACACCAGCGGCTTGCCCACGTTGTTCGACCGGCCCACCACCAGCAGACGAGCCCGGTGGTAGAAGTCCGAGCGTTCCTCGCCGGCCTGGTCGAGCCACCGGTCCAGGACGTGGAAGACCGCCGCCGCCGTGGAGGGCGCATACCGCGGCGAACCCAGCGCCAGCAGTCCGGCGTTCTCGGGGTGTACCGCCTCGATGTCCTTGACGGGGGCCAACGCCGAGAACACCGCCGCTTCGCCGATGTGCCCCGGCAGCGGGCGCAGCACCAGGATTCCTGACACCGCCGGATCCTGGTTGAGCCCGGCCAGTGCCCCGATGACCTCGGCCTGCTGCGCCGCAGCGGGGAGAGCCACCCTCCTTCGGGCCACTCCGAGTCGGGCCGCGGTCCGGTCGATGCGCCGTAGATAGGCGGCCGCCGCGGGGTCGTCCCCGACCAGCACGGTGGCCAGGCCCACCGCCACCCCGGCCACGGTGGCCGAGCGCAGCTCCTCGGCGACCACTTCCCTCAACTCGAAGGCGGTCTTCCTGCCGTCGATGACCTCGGCCGTCATCGCCGCGCTCCCCTGTCAGGGTCCGGCGTGCCGCCGCGTGAGGTGAGCCGTCGCTGCCACGCGACCGTCACGTCGATCTGATTGAAGGTGAATATGTGCAGGCCCTCGACCCGGGAATCGTCGCTCGCCGGCCCCTCTCCCATCCCGGCAAGCAGTTCCTCCGGGGCATAGGAGCGGCCCAGCAGCAGGCTGCCGACCATTCCCTGCTGCTTCGACAGGTACCGGATGGACTGGCCCACCCCGATCCTCAGCGAGAGTTCCACCAGACGCGCCGTCTTGATCGGCGCTGCCAGCCCGATGCGGAGCGGCAACCCGACTCCCGCGGCCCGCACCTGCCTGATCCAGGCGGCGAGAACCCCGGCGTCGAAACACAGCTGGCTGACCATGTAGTCGGCGTGGACCTGCTTGTCCCGAAGCGCCTCCAGCAGGTCCGTGTCGGGTATCTTCGGGTGGCCCTCCGGGTAACACGCCACGCCGATCCGCCCCAGCCGGTGGTCGAACAGCGACAGGGCGTCGAGGACTTGACCTGCCGAGTCGAATTTCCCTGTCGGCTCGTCCGCGTCACCGCCGATGACGTAGAGGCCGTCCACGCCCAACTCGCGCACCCGGGCCACGAACCGGCGCAGCGACTGCTCGTCCGGCACCATCCGCGCGGCCAGGTGCGGCACCACCCGGTATCCGTCCGCTACCGCCGACTCGACATGCTCAAGCGTCCGCTCCAGCCCGAACTTCGGCGAACAGGTGATCGTCACCGTCGAACCCGTCGGCGCCGCTTTGAGCTTCTCGGCGGCCCCTTTGAGTGGAATCACCTCCAGCGACGCCGCAGCGATCAGGTCGGCCGGTTGCCGAAGCCCCGGACGGCTGACGCTCTCACACTCATCCAGCGTCATGGTTTTCCCTTCACCTCTGCATTCGTGCGCGCAGCGCTCGGCCACGGGCGTACTCGTGAAACCTTCTCTGGAATACCGCGGGCCATATCGAGGAAACAGGTCGCGGATGTCGAGAGGAAAAGCTAACGTGCGGCGCCGGCCGAGCCGAGCCATCCAGCGAACGCCTGCCGTGCACTATTCGAAGCGAGATCCACGTGGCGAGGTGCCCGGGCGCAGGCGCAGGCCCTGGAGCAGGCATGCATGCTCCGCGGCCGGCCGATCGCGCCTCCGGCAGGCTGCCTCATCGCCGTCGAGATTGCAAGTGATTCTCGATAATTTGAGCACATGGCGTTTTCCCATGCCCCCTGGGTGGCCCACGCCTGGAGAGCGGGACGACGCGCCCCGGCGGACACCTGCGCGTCGTCGCACCTGCTGTGCGAGGCGGCCGCGGCGGTGGGCCGCGGTGAGCGTTCCGCTCGGGGGCTTCGCAAAGCGCACCTGGCCCTTCGCTGCGCGGATTGAGCCGCGCGATGCGCCGGCCTAGCGTCACCGGAGTCCAGAGGACCAGCCCTCAGCAACTCGAGAAAGGCCCGGAGATGAGCACGAGCGCAGGCATGTCACTCCAGGACCTGTTGGACTCCACAGCAGATCCGGTCGACTACTTCTCCAATGACACGCTCGGTCCGAACATCCGTACCCGCGGCGACCTCATCCCGATTCCGGCGGAGTTCTCGAACTGGCGGGACGAGCAGTTGGCCTGGCGCGAGTCGGCGATCCTTTTCGATCAGTCGCACCACATGCCCGAGCTGTTCCTGCGCGGGCCCGACGCGCTGAAGCTGCTGAACCGGATCGGCGTCAACAGCCTCGCCAACCTCGGGCCGGGGATCGCCAAGCAGTTCATCGGCTGCAACTCGCAGGGGCAGGTCATCGGCGACTGCATCCTGTACGCGCATGCCGACGGCACCTACGAACTCGTGAGCAGCATGCCACTGCTGAACTGGATCGAGTACCAGGCGACCACCGGGCCGTGGGACGTCGAGATCCAGCGGGACAACAACACGGCCGAGAACGAATCCGGCACCCGAGCCCGCTTCCGGTTCCAGCTTGACGGGCCGAGAGCCACCGAGATCTTCCAGGCCGTGGCCGAGGAGCCCCTTCCGCGATCGGGATCGTTCCGCGTGTTCGACGCCCGAGTCAGGGGCGTCGATGTCATGGTGCTGCGCCACGGGATGGCCGGCCGCCATCGCGCCTACGAGATTTCGGGTCCGTTCGGACACGGGGCCGCCGTGCGCGGCGCGCTCATCGAAGCAGGAAAGGAACACGGGCTCAGGCTGGGCGGGTTGAAGTCATACTTCAGCACGAATTACGAGTCCGGCTGGATCGCCGGGCCGCTTCCCGCCGTGTACTCGGCCGAAGACATGCGGGGCTACCGCGAATGGCTGAGCGCGGACGGCTGGGAGGCGAACTTCCAGTTGGCGGGAAGCTACCGGGGCGATGACATCGAGGACTACTACGTGACTCCCTACGATCTCGGCTACGACCACATCGTAAAGTTCGACCACGATTTCATCGGGCGGGCCGCTCTGGAGACACTGGCCGAGCACCCTCCCCGCCGAAGGGTCACACTGGTCTGGGACCGCGATGACGTACTGGCCGTGATCGCGTCCATGCTCGACCGGGAGCAGGAGCTTCCCTGCAAATACTTCGATTTCCCCATCGCGGACTACGGGCTGCTCGCCCAGCGCGACGAGATCCGCGTCGGCTCCCGGCTCGTCGGGCTCTCGACGTTCTGCGGCTACACCGCGAACGAGCGCAGAGTCCTCTCGCTCGCGATGATCGAAGCGGCATACGCCGCCCCGGGCACCGAGGTCACCGTCGTGTGGGGCGAGCCCGACGGAGGATCGCGGAAGCCCCGGGTCGAGCGGCACCGGCAGGCCGAGATCAGGGCGACGGTGGCACCTGCCCCGTTCGCCTACACCACCCAGTCGACCGGGGCCGCGAATCGCGCCTAGCCAGGCAATACCGGGGAATGCCCGGCGGCTCCCAGGCCGCCGTGCCGAGACTGCGCTACCGTGCTGCCGTGGAGCCTGTCCGACACACTCCGAGGCCGCCAGGAGCGAGATAGGTCGGACAGAGCCGCTCCCCCGCGATGATGCGTTGGAGATCCGACCATGACCCGGCACGAGACCGATCCTCTCCTCGACTTCGAACTGTTCCGGACCAGGGACCCCTTGAAGGCGCAGGAGCAGGCGATGCTGATCACCTCGCCGCACCGGCTGCAGGTCAGTGGGAGGCTGGCGGACTTCTCGGCGGCCTTCCAATCAGTGCAGGTCAAGCCCGTGACCGTGGGCGTCGTCCGCTACGGGGCCGAGATCACGATCGACCGCCCGGGCTTCGACGGCAGCGTCTCGGCCTTGGTGCCGATCAGCGGAGCGCTGTCCGTCGAGCAACGTGGGCGGGAGTACGTCGCCACACCGGGCCGGTCCATGGTGGTGTTCTCGCCCGGCCACGGCGCGATGCGCCTTCGCTGGATACCGCACACCGTGGTGATGGCACTGAAGGCGGACACGGAGGAGCTCTCGCGAGCGCTGCACTGGATCGCTCCCCAAGCCGGCGAACAACCGTTCAGGGCGACCTCTCCGCTGACGACCGGCCTGGGACCGAACTCCGTGCTGGGGACGATCCACCATTTCGCGGAGGTGTTCTCGCGGTTCGGCCCGAACCACACCATGCCACTGCCCCTGGCCAGGCATCTTCGCGAGCAGGCGCTGAGCACCATCTGGCTGTCGGTGCCCAACAACCACACCGACGTCATCTACAGCACCGATCAGCCAACGAGCGGTTCTCGCGTGCGGCAGGTGATCGACCTCATCGCCACGGAGTCGCAGGCCGTGTACACCGTTCCGGACCTCGCTCGCGCGGTGAACGTCGGCGTGCGCTCGCTCGAACTGGCATTCCGCAGGGAACTCGACGAGACCCCGCTGCACTACCTCCAGCGCGTCCGAATGGAACGCGCCCACGAGGACCTCCGCGACTACGATCCGCCGCGTATCACCGTCACCGAGATCGCCCACCGGTGGGGATTCGGCCACCTCGGGCGCTTCGCGGCCCGGTACCGTGCTCGGTTCGGCGAGATGCCCGGGGAGACGCTCGCCCGCGCCGGGCGCTGAGAATTCGGAAAATGCACAGGCCTACGGGCCGCAACGGATAGTCGCGCCGGTACGCCCTTCGTAGCGTCGTCCTGCACGTCCGGGCCTTGTCGGCCCCGCCGCGCCACTACGAGGAGGCACCCACCCGTGAACCCGACAAGCCTCGAACAGGCTATCCAGCAGGCCGGGGGCAACCCGGCTCTCATGCTCCGCCATCTGCCCGGCGGCTCCTACCGCTTTCCGATTCCGCAGGAGGAGTACACGAACTGGCGCGACGAACAGGAGTCGTGGCGCCGCACGGCGATCCTGTTCGACCAGTCGTTCCACATGAGCGATGTCTACTTCAAGGGCCCCGACGTCAAGCGGCTGTTCTCCGACGTCGGCGTCAACTCCTTCGCCAAGTTCGGGAAGGACAAGGCAAAGCAGTTCGTCGCCGTCAACCCGCAGGGTCGGATGATCGCCGACGCGATCGTCTTCGCCTTCGCCGATGACGAGTACTCGCTGGTCGGGGGGCCGGCAGCGGCGAACTGGGTACAGTACCAGTGCGAGATCGGCGACTACGACGTCACCGTCACCCGCGACGAGGCCTCTCCGTGGAACCCGGGCGACCGGCTGCTCTTTCGCCTGCAGGTCCAGGGCCCGCACGCGCTTGAGATCGTCAAGGCCGCCGCCGGCGGATCGATCCCGCGGATCAGGTTCTTCAACATCGGCGAGTTCGGGATCGCGGGCACGACCGTCCGCGCGCTCAACCACACCATGGTCGGAGTCCCGGGCCAGGAGATGACCGGTCTTGAGATGACCGGGCCCTGGAAGGACCACGACAAGGTCTACTCCGCACTCGTCGAAGCGGGCAGGCCGTTCGGCATGAGGATCGGTGGCGCACGCTCCTACCCGACCACATCGAACGAGTCCGGCTGGATCGGCCTTCCCCTCGCCGCGGTGTACACGGGCGACGACATGAAGGCCTACCGTGAGTGGCTGCCGGCCATGGGCTTCGAGGCGAGGGCCTCCCTCGCGGGCAGCTTCCACTCCGAGAACGCCGAGGACTACTACGTCACGCCCTACGACCTCGGCTACGGAAGGGTGATCGCGTTCGACCACGACTTCATCGGACGGGAGGCCCTGGAGAACATGACCGAGGGGCCGCACCGTCGCAAGGTGTGGCTGGAGTGGCACGACGAGGACGTGGCGCGCGTCATGGCCAGCAGCCTGTTCGGGGCCTCCGGGAGGGCGAAGCACCTGGGCGTGCCCACCACCCGCTTCGGCGTCATCCACTACGACAAGGTGCTGGCGGGCGACGACGTCGCCGGCGTCGCCATGGACCCCATGTACACCGTCAACCACGGCCACTTCGTCTCCCTCGGGATGATCGAGGAGGCCATGGCCGTCGACGGCACCGAACTCACACTCGTCTGGGGCGACGAGGCATCGATCGGCCACAAGCTCCAGGTCGAGACGCACAAGGAGACCACCGTCCGCGTGCGTGTTCGCACCACGCAACAAACCTGACGGTGTGAGTGCTCCGGCCGCGGAAGAGGGCCGTCCACGCCCTCGGGCGGGGCCGGTCGCCTCCGGGAGGGGACCGCCGCTACGAGCCCGTCGCCGCGATGACGCCCTCCAGGCGGCTGACCACCTGCACCTTGCCCGTTTTCGGGACCTCGGCGACCTGGCTCGACACCCACTCCTTGGTGAGGCTCGACTTCACCGTGCCCTTCGTCAGCGGCTTGACGTCCGCCGGGAGGTCGGGGCGGTAGCCGGCCGCCGTGGTCTGGCGCTGGAAGTAGCGCGTCGCGAAGAAGACGAGCGCGCCGCCGTCCTTCGTCGCCAGCGCCAGCGGCTTGAAGTCGCCGTCCTTCAGGGGCTGGTCGACGTACTGGATCGTGGAGGCGGGCTGCTTGGCCGTCTTGGCGCGCTGCGCGCGCCACTGGTCCGTGTGCGGGCCGGGGGCGAAGTCGTCGGGGCTGCCGGTCTTGAGGTACTTCGCGTACGCGGAGCTCAGGCGTCCCGGAGCGACCGCGAGCCCGTCCGCCGTGCCGTCGACCGCGACCGCGTACCCGTCGCCGTCCTTCTTGAACTGCGGTATCGCGTCCTGCGCCATGATCGTCAGGTACGCGACGCGCCAGGACGCGTCCGGGGCGTCGCGGACGAACGCCAGCACCCACCGGGCATGCGAGCCGCCCGCCCGCTGCCCCTGGGGCGCGGCGTCGGCGACGAACCAGCGGGGCCAGCCCGCCTTCTCGGGAATCGTGTAGCGCGCGTCGGTCAGCACCAGGTCCTTGTGCTGCTCGTTGCCGCCCGGACTGGTCACCGACTTCGACTTCAGCCCCGCCTGGTTGATCGCGCCGAGCGCGCCGGAGACCTCGCCCCTGTCGAGGGCCGGATCGTACGCCTTGTCGGCGGCGTTGTACGCGGCGACGAACCCCTTGAGCGCCTGCGCCGCCTCCCCCCGCTTCACGGCCGGGACGACCGCGAGCTCGCCGTGCACCGTCACGCATCCGCTCGCGGCCGGCGACAGGACCGCGGTCGTCGCCATCGCGAGCCACGCCGTTCGCATACGCCTTCTCATCGGTCGCCTTCTGCTTCCCGGATCCCCGGCCCTCGTGGAGCCCCCAACCGTCCGCAGCAGCCTACCGGCCCGGATCGGTCAGCGTCCGGCCGAGTGCCGTCCGCTCGTACAGCACCTGGTGGCCGTGGCGCCGTGACGTCAGCAGCCCCGCGTCCCGCAGCACCGACAGGTGCCCGGAGACGGACGAGGGGGCCAAGCCCGTCCGGTGTGCCAACTCGGTGGTGGAGGCCGGGGTGACGAGCCCGGCGAACAGCAGGGCGCGGTTCGCGCCGATGAGCCGCACCAGCGCATCCGACGCGTCGGGGCGCGCGGTCCCTCCCCACAACTCGCCGATGCCGCGGGCCGGGTAGAGGATCGTCGGCTGCCACGGCGGCGCGAAGCCGCTGATCACGTCCGGCCACACGAACACACTGGGCATCAGCAGCACACCGCGCCCGTCCAGGCGCTGCGTGATGGGGAACCCCGGGAACACGTCCCCCACCCGCAGGGTTCGGGTGCCGGCCGACCACACGACACGGTCGTCGAGGTCGGCGAAGAGCGCTTCGAGCCCGCCGCTCGCGAGCCGCCGCGACCTGTGCGCGATGTCCGCCTCCAACAGGGCGCGCAGACGGGGCCAGTCGGGGGCGAGCAGGGTGTGCCAGGCGCGCTCGGTGACGTCCGCGAGCAGGTGTACGGCCGCGGCCGGATCGGCCAGCAACTCCCTGCCGCGGGCGGACTCGAGCGCGCCTGGCGTGCACTCGAGCGAACGCGCCATCTCCACACGCGCCATGGCGGGGTCCGTCGCCCTCAAGCGCGCGATCTCGTCCTCGAAGGCAGCGACGGGCGCCTCGGGCGGCGGCCCGAGGAAGTCCGGCGTGTAGCCGCGGCCGCGCGGCATGAACAGCCAGAGGTCGGACAGGTCGAGCCGGGACGCCGCCGCCCGTACGCGCGTGAGCCAGGCGCGGTGGTAGCGGTGCCGCTCGGGGCGGCGCAGCAGGCGCAGCGCCTCGTGGGTCTGGCACAGCGGCGAGACGGCGAACCGGCAGCGCGTGAGGTCTTCCGTGCCGAGACGCATGTGCAGGGGCATGGCGTGGGTCCTCCCGGCCGCCGTTCGATTCGGCTCAGGCCGAAACACTAGTGCCCGGCCGACGGCGGCGGCCACGCTCTCCACCGGCGCCCTGCCACGCCCCGCCGTCCTCCCGGAGGAACCGTTGGCCATCGAGCCGGCAACCACCGCACGCCCCGCGAGCGCGTCCGCCGCGCGCTCCGCGATCGTCGTGGCGGGCCTGATGCTCGCCGCGTTCACCTTCAACTCGACGGAGAACCTGCCGGTCGGCCTGCTCGCCGACGTCTCGCGCGACCTGCGCGTGCCGCTCGCCGCCGTCGGCTACCTGGTCACGGGGTACGGGCTGACCGTGGCGGTGTTCTCGCTGCCGCTGGCCCGCGCCACGCGCGCCGTCCCGCACCGCCACGTGCTGGGCGGGGTGCTCACCGTGCTGGTGGCGGCGAGCCTGGCGTCCGCGCTCGCGGGCTCGTACGGGGTGCTGCTGGCCGCCCGGCTGGCGACGGCGCTCGCGCAGGCCCTGTTCTGGGCGGTCATGGGCCCCGCCGCGGTGGGTCTCTTCCCACCCTCGCGCAGGGGCCGGGTGATCGGCCTGCTGTCGGTCGGCGGCTCGCTCGCGACGGCGCTCGGCGTCCCCGCGGGCACGTGGCTCGGCCGCCACGCGGGCTGGCAGGCGCCGTTCGCCGTGCTGACGGTGCTCGGCGCGACGGCGCTCGTCCTGGTGGCGGCCTGCCTTCCGGTGTCGCGTCCCGGCACCGGCCACGCGGCGTACGGCGCGGCGCCCGACCGGCGTGCGTTCGCGGTGGTGCTGGCGACCACGGCGCTGTCCGGCACGGGCGCCTATACGGGCTTCACGTACATCGAGACGTTCCTGACGCACGTCAGCGGCTTCTCCGGGGCGGCCGTGAGCCCGCTGCTGTTCGTGTTCGGCGTCGCCGCCCTCGCGGGCATCGCGGCGGCAGGGCCGCTCCTCGACCGGCTGCCGTGGACCATGCTGGCCGTGCCGGTGGCGCTGCAGACCGCCGCGATGCTCGGCCTGTGGGCGGCGGGCGGCGTGCGCTGGGTGACGGTGGTGATGCTCGCGCTGCTCGGCCTGGCGGTCGCGCCGGTGGTGATGGCGGCGCAGGCGCTGGTGCTGCGGGTGGCGCCCGGCCGCACGGAGACGGCGGTCGCGGCGAACTCGGCGGCGTTCAACACCGGCGTGGCGCTCGGCGCCCTGACGGGCGGGCTCACGCTGCCGCTGGTGGCGGTGCGCGGCACGTTCCTGGTCGGCGCGCTGGCCACGGCGGTGGCGCTGGTCCTGCTGTCGCCCGCGGTGCGGGGCACGCCACCGCGGGTCGGGGCGGAGCCCTCAGGCGGTTGAGGCAGAGCCTCAGGTGAGGTACAGCTCGCCCAGCTCGCGGAAGACCGCGCTGTTGTGGTCGAACGCGCGCCGGCACTCGTCGACGATCCGCGACTTCTCCTGCCCGCTCACCGGCAGCGCGTCGAGCCGCCTGTGGTACTCGCGCTTGAACGCGGCCGGGTTGCGGATCCCGTCGAATGCGTAGAAGCGGACGCCGTCTCCGCGGTGCGCGAAGCCCCACTGCTTCTCCGCCCGGTCGCCCAGGGCCTGCCCGCCGGACAGGTCGCCCAGGTAGCGGGTGTAGTGGTGCGCCACGTAGCCGCCGCGCCAGCCGGCCGCGCACTCCTCGATCCGCGCCGCGTACGCGGCGGTGGCGGGCAGCGGGGCCAGGTCGTGGCGCCAGTCGGGGCCGCGCAGGTAGGCGAGGTCGCGCGCGAGCCCCGGGGTACGGGCCAGTTCGGGCCTGCGGAACGGCCCTGCGACGGGGTCTTCCTCCGGGCTCTTGCCCGTGGCGCGCCCTTCGAGCGCCGCGTAGACGAACCAGAGCTGCTCCGTGTAGCGGGCGAAGGCGTCGACCCCGAGCCCGCCATCGAGGAGCGCGCTGACGAAGCCGGATGCCCTGGCCGCCGCATGCCGGCACGCCGAGGCCTCGCGGAGCTGGACGGAGAAGGGAACGGTGGCTGTCGGCACGGGCGGAACCTCCTGGCACGGGGGACGACCGGAACGCCAGAAGGTTAGCTTAGGCTCACCTAACTAGCCAGCCCTGCCGCCCGTCCGCCCGCCCTCGCGCACCCGGTGTCGCGTCGCGGAAAAACCGTAACCCGGGACGCCCGGGACCGCGCGCGCCGGCGACCGCGCGCCGGCGTCCTGCCTGCCTGCTTGCCTGAGGGCAGCCCGCCGGCCCGCTCAGGGCAGCGTGAGGATCTCCGCCCCCGCCGCCGTGACGACCAGCGTGTGCTCGAACTGCGCCGTGCGCCTGCGGTCCTTCGTGACGACCGTCCAGCCGTCGTCCCACAGGTCGTAGTCGTAGGACCCGAGCGTCAGCATCGGCTCGATGGTGAACGTCATGCCCTCACGGATGACGGTGGTGGCGTGCGGGCTGTCGTAGTGCGGCACGACGAGCCCGGAGTGGAACGCGGTGTTGATGCCGTGGCCGGTGAAGTCGCGCACCACGCCGTAGCCGAACCGCTTGGCGTACGACTCGATCACCCGCCCGATCACGTTGATCTGCCGGCCGGGGCGCACGGCCTTGATCGCGCGGGCCAGCGACTCCCTGGTGCGCTCCACGAGCAGCCGGGACTCCTCGTCCACGTCACCGCACAGGTAGGTCGCGTTGGTGTCGCCGTGTACGCCGTTGATGTAGGCCGTTACGTCGAGGTTGACGATGTCACCGTCCCGCAGCACCGTGGAGTCCGGGATGCCGTGGCAGATGACCTCGTTGACCGAGGTGCACAGCGACTTGGGGAAACCGCGGTAGCCGAGCGTGGACGGGTACGCGCCGTGGTCGCACATGTAGTCGTGTGCGACGCGGTCGAGTTCGTCGGTGGTGACGCCGGGCG
This sequence comes from Streptomyces sp. NRRL F-5126, assembly GCF_000721265.1. GTDB lineage: Bacteria > Actinomycetota > Actinomycetes > Streptomycetales > Streptomycetaceae > Streptomyces. The sequence continues at coordinate 444,106 of NZ_JOFZ01000012.1, forward strand.
CGATGTGCTTGGCCGCCTCCTCGCGCGCGTCGGCGGCGATGCGACCGGCGATCCGCATGAGTTCGACCGTCTCGTCCGTCTGCACGTCGGGCCCGCCGTACGGTTCGGGCGCCGGCTTGCCGACGTACGGGGGCCGCGGGATCGCGGCGGGGACGGCGCGCACGGGGGAGAGCTTTCCTGGTACGAGAAGCGGCTGGCCAGACATGGAGCGAGTCTAACCAGCGTCCCGCCGCGCCCGGCGGGGCAGCATGACCGTGACGGAGACGGAAGGAACGGACGACGATGGCACTGTTCAAGAAGCGCACGGAGCCCAAGGCGGGCGAGTGGTACTACTGCCTCCAGCACAAGGCGGTGGAGGAAGGCATGCAGTGCCCCGCGAAGAACCGCTTCGGGCCGTACGCGACACGCGCCGAGGCGGAACACGCGATGGACAAGGTGAAGGAACGCAACCGCGAGTGGGACACCGACCCGAAGTGGAACGACGGCGGTGACGCGCCTCGCCCGTAGCGGGCGGCGGGCCCGGGCCGCCACCCGCCACCCGCCACGGGGCACGGACCGAGCCCGTCGTGCGGCCCACCGCGGGTAGCGCGGGGCCGTCGGCCTGCCGGCCGGCTCGGCCCTGCCCGGGACCATCGCCGCGGGCCCCGCACGGCCGCCGCGATGACCTCGACGGCCGACTCCGCCCCCTTCGCCGGCCCCAGCGCCCGGCCTGGGCGGCCCGGACGGAGGCGCGACGGCAGGCCCCCGCGCCCACACCCTCGGCGGCCCCGGAGCGAGGCCCGGCTCCCGCACCATGGACGGCAGACGGCCGTGTGGCCGCGGGCCCGGCGCCGTGGAGGGCGGCGGCCCCGGAGCGAGGCCCGGCTCCCGCACCATGGACGGCAGACGGCCGTGTGGCCGCGGGCCCGGCGCCGTGGAGGGCGGACCAGGCGGGCCGGACGGCGACGCGGCGGCAAGCCTCGCGCCGTGGACGGCGGACAGGGGCAAGCCGGCAGGCCCGGCGCCTCGGACGGCAGGCGGGTGGCCGCGTGGCGGAGCGGGCGGCGGGCGCCGCCGCGCCCGCCCCCTCCGGGGCCCGTGCCCCGCCGCACGGAGCCCTACGCCCCCGGCGCCTCGGCCGCGGCCCCGGCGCCGGGCGCGTCGTCCGGGGCGGTGGCGCGCGCCGCCGCCTCCTTCTGCGCGCGCCTGCGCACCGCGTCGGGGTCCGTGTCCGCGTGGTACGTCATCAGCCCGGGCAGCGCCACCGCCAGCAGCCCCACCGCCGCGACGCACGCGAAACCGCCTCCCCAGATCGCCGGGCGCGTGCCCGTGATGCCGGCGGTCGTACCCGCCCGTACCTGGCCGAGCTGCGGGCCGCAGCTGTACGACAGCACCTCTATGCCGGCGAGCCTGCCGCGCAGCTCGTCGGGGACCGTCTGGTCCCAGATCGTGTGCCGCGCCAGGCCGCTGACCATGTCGCCGCCGCCCGCGACCGCCAGGCACACGAGGACCAGCCAGACGTTGGACATCAGCCCGGCCGCGGCCATGGCGAGCCCCCAGCTCCCCGCCCCGATCGCGACCATGCGGCCGTGCCGCCTGGTCCTCGCCGCCCACCCGCTGGTGCCGGTCACGAGCATCGAACCGAAGGGAATCGCGCCGTACATCAGCCCGAGAGCCCACCTGGCGCCGAGCTCGTCCGCGAGGAACGGGAACAGCGTCACCGGGTAGGCGAAGAACATCGCCGCCACGTCCATCGCGTACGTGCCCAGCAGCACCGGCTTGCTCCACGCGTACCTGGCGCCCTCCACGACGCTGCGCAGCGAAGGGCGCGACATCTCGTGGAGCGGCGGCGCGGGCGCGAGCCGCAGGCACATCGGGACGGTGAGCAGGAAGCCGACGACGGTCACCGTGTACGCCACAGGCAGCCCCACGTACGTGACGACGACGCCCGCGAGAGAGGGGCCGACCACGGCGGCGAGCTGGCCCCGCATGAAGTTGAGCGCCGAGGCCGCCGTCAGCCGGTCGTGCGGCACGATCCTCGCGATCAGCGAGCCGAGGGCGGGCTGCTGGAGCCCGGACAGCGCCGACACCCCGGCCGCGACCACGTACAGCGGCCACAGCGCCGGGCGGGCAAGCAGCGAGTTGGCCAGCAGGCCCAGGGCGAGTACGCCGAGCCCGGCCTCGGAGAACAGGATGATCCGGCGCCGGTCGACGGCGTCCGCGAGCGCGCCGCCGTAAAGGCCGAAGACGATCAGCGGCACCAGTTCGACGCCGCCCATCGCCCCCACGGCGAACGGTGAGCCGGTCAGCTCCTTGATCTGCAGGGGCAGCGCGACCATCGTCATCGAGCTGCCGAACGAGGTCACGAGCCCCTGGAACCAGAGCAGGCGGAAGTCACGCAGCGTGCGCAGCGGCGCCAGGTCGGGCAGGACCGCGAGGGCCCTGCGGGAGGCGCGGCGCAGGAGGCGGGGGGACGAGGGGTGCGGCACGAGGTGTCATGTTCGGCGCTCGTACGTGCGCAGGGCAACCGGCTTCCGGGCGTGCGCGGCGCGCGCCGCGCCGGGGCCGCGTGCTCGCGCTCAAGCTTCCGTTCTCACCAGCGGGCGGGAGGCGGGGCGGTGAGGCGGTCGGCGAGCAGGGAGAGCCGGTCCCTGAAGCGGCGCCTGCCCCGGGCGGCGGGCAGCGCGGACTCCCCCGCTGCGGCGCTCACCAGGTGCTGCACTGTGTCGAAGTCCACATCGACGGGCGCATCGGCGCCGCCGGACTCGCCCGCGCCGCCGGGCTCACCCGCGCCGCCCGGCCCGTTCGCGCCGCCCGGCCCAGCACCGGCCGCCTCAGCGCCGACCGGCTCCGCACCGGCCGACTCCGTACCGTCCGGTGGATCCCCTGGACGGCCGGGTCCCGCCGCTCGTGGCTGGGCCGGCAGCAGGGGCGGTCCGGCCGCGCACGCCACCGTGAGCACCTCGTGCGCCAGCGCGTGCATCTCCGGGTCGCCGCCGTCGAGCGAGAAGACCGTCGCGCCCGCGCGACGCGCGCCGTGGACGCGCTCCAGCAGGCACTCGTCCGCCGCCCCCGGCGCGACCACCAGCAGCGTCTCGCCGCGCCCCGCCCCCTCCAGGCGGCCGAGGCCCACCGTGAGGTGCGCGGGAGCGCCGCAGGGCACCTCGTGCCGTACGAGCGTCGGCGCCAGCTCGGGCCGGCCCGACCACGCCGCCTCGTCGACGAGATGGGCCGCCAGGTGCCAGGGCTCGTACGCGCGCGTGCCGACGAGCAGCAGGCCGCCGCCCTGCGGCACGACGCACGAGCGCAGCGCGCCGGCGAAGCCACGGGCCTCGGAGGGCCAGCGGGTACCGGCGAGCACCTCACGCAGCAGGGCGACGCGTACGGCATCCATGGGCCCGCATCCTGCCCGAGAACCACGCCACACGTCCGGGAGTGGCGGACACCTCACCCGAAAGGGAAAGCTGGACCCATGACTTCTACTTCTGCCACTCCCTCACCCTCCGGCGAGCCGGGGAAGACCGCGACCAAGGCACCGGCCAAGGACCCCTGGGAACTGCCCGACGTGTCGGGACTCGTCGTCGGCGTGCTCGGCGGCACGGGCGACCAGGGCCGGGGGCTCGCCTACCGGTTCGCCCGCGCCGGGCAGCGGGTGATCATCGGTTCGCGGTCGCAGGAGCGCGCCCGGTCGGCGGCCGGGGAGCTAGGGGGCGGGGTCGAGGGCGCGGCGAACGCGGACTGTGCGAGCCGCAGCGACGTGGTGATCGTCGCGGTGCCGTGGGAGGGCCACGCCAAGACCCTCGAATCCCTCAGGGACGAGCTCGCGGGCAAGCTCGTCGTGGACTGCGTCAACCCGCTGGGCTTTGACAAGAAGGGCGCGTACGCGCTGACCCCCGAGGAGGGCAGCGCGGCGCAGCAGGCCGCGGTGCTGCTGCCGCAGGCGAGGGTGACGGCCGCCTTCCACCACCTGTCGGCCGTGCTCCTCCAGGACCCGGAGGTCGACCGGATCGACACGGACGTGATGGTGCTCGGCGAGTCCCGCGCGGACACGGACGTCGTGCAGGCGCTGGCCGGACGCATCGCCGGCATGCGGGGCGTCTTCGCCGGCCGGCTGCGCAACGCGCACCAGGTGGAGTCGCTGGTCGCCAACCTGGTCTCCGTCAACCGCCGCTACAAGGCGCACGCGGGGCTGCGCGTCACCGACCTCTGACGGCGGCCTCCGCCTGGCCTCCGCGTCACGCACGGACGCGGAGGCGGGGGCGGGACGGGCACCCCCATGGGGGAGACTGGGGTGACACCGTCACGCCGTCCCGACAGGAGCAGAACCCCATGCCCCGCCTCGCCCTCTACGCCGTCACCGTCTGCGTGCTCGCCGTCGCCGCGGCCGTACTCTCCTTCGTCCAGGGCAGCTGGCTCGGCATCATCTGGGTCCTGCTGGCAGGCCTCTCCTCCAACATGGCCTGGTACTACGTACGGCGCGCACGGATGGCGACGGCCACGTCACAACAGCGCTGACCCCGGGGGCCCGCGCCGTCAGGGCCGACAGCGCCGTCAGGGGCCGAAGAAGGCCGCGACGGAGCATCGCGGGTCCTGCGTGGACCAGAAGCGGAACAGGTCCTGCCCGCAGTAGATGGAGTTCTGGTCCACGCCGAGGTGGCCGAGGATGGCGTAGATCAGGTCGAAGAAGGCGTTGTTGACCGTGCCCTGGTACAGCACGACGAAGACGGCGATCAGGCCGAACGGCGCGAAGGGCGCGATCTGGCGGCGGATGCGGTGCGACAGCCACGGCTCGATCACGCCGTACCCGTCGAGCCCCGGGACGGGGACGAGGTTCAGCAGGGTGGCCGAGACCTGGAGGAACACCAGGAAGGCGAGGGCCTGCCTGAACGCCAGCGGCACGCCGCCGAGGCCGAAGAGCCAGAACGGCATCGCGCACACGAGGGCGAACAGCGCGTTCGTCAGCGGGCCCGCGGCGGAGATCAGGCTGTGCCGCCAGCGGCCGCGCACCCGGTCGCGCTCGATGTAGACGGCGCCGCCCGGCAGGCCGATGCCGCCGAGGATGACGAACACGACGGGCAGCACGATGCTCAGCAGGGCGTGCGTGTACTTGAGCGGGTTCAGCGTGAGGTAGCCCTTGGCGCCGATCGTGATGTCGCCGCTGTGCAGGGCGGTGCGCGCGTGCGCGTACTCGTGCAGGCACAGGGAGACGACCCACGCGGACACCACGAAGAGGAACACGGCGAAGGCCGCGTTGTCCGAGAACCCCTTCCACACGGCGTAGCCGGAGACCGCCATGACGGCGGCGATGCCGAGGAACACGGGACTGACCCGCCGGTCGCCCCTCGGCGTGGTGGTGACGCTGCTCATGCGGGCTCCCCCAGTACGGTGCACGTCGATACGCATGAACCGTACTGGGTCCCGCGGACATCACCGGCCGCGGTGTGCGCGAGCGCCTTGCTCGTGTGCGCCTTGCTCGCGAGCGCCACCGGCCGTCGCGCGCCCGCCCGCGGCCACCGGCGCCGTGGGTAGGGCCACTGCCCTGGCGCGCCGCCAGGGCCGTACGAGGGTGACGAAGCAGGTGGCGGCGCCGAGCGAGCAGACGACCTGGACGAGCGCCATCGGCAGCGCCGTGTGCTCGCCGCCGACGCCGACCAGCGGCGAGGCCAGCGAGCCGACGAGGAACGAGGAGGTGCCGAGCAGCGCGGAGGCCGATCCCGCCGCGTGCGAGGCGCGCATCAGGCCGAGCGTGTTCGCGTTGGCATTGACCAGCCCCATGCCCGTCATCAGCGCGAAGAGGCCGGCCGCGACGGGCGCGAGGCCGACGTGCCCGAAAGCGCCTGCCGTCATCAGCAGCAGCGCGAGGGAAGCGGTGGTGATGACCGCCAGGCCGCCCGCCATGATCCTGTGCATGCTGAACCTGCCGACCAGCACGCGCCCGTTGAGCTGGCCCACGCCGACCGAGCCGATCGCGTTGAGGCCGAACAGGACGCTGTAGGTCTGCGGCGAGGCGCCGTAGATGACCTGCATGACGAACGGCGAGGCGGACACGTAGGCGAACAGTGCGGTGAACGCGAGCGTCCCCGTCAGCAGGTAGCCGCTGAACGCGCGGTCGGCGAGCAGGCCGCGCATCGTGTGCAGCGTGTGGCCGACGCCGCCGCTGTGGCGCCGCTCGGGCGGCAGGGTCTCGTGGAGCCACTTGGCGGCGACGAGCGTCAGCAGGGTGCCGACGACGGTGATCACCACGAAGACGCCCCGCCAGTCGGTGAAGCGCAGCAGCTGGCCGCCGAACACGGGCGCGGCGATCGGCGCGACGCCCGAGACCAGCATGAGGCTGGAGAAGAACCGGGCCATGGCCACACCGTCGTACAGGTCGCGGACCACGGCACGGGCGATGACGATGCCCGCGGCGCCCGCGAGGCCCTGTATCAGGCGTACGGCGATGAGGAGTTCGGCGTTGGGCGCGAGGGCGCAGACCACGCTCGCGGCCACGTACACGGTCATGCCGGCGAGCAGGGGCCTGCGCCTGCCCCACTTGTCGCTCATCGGGCCGATGACGATCTGGCCGAGCGCCATGCCGATGAGGCAGGCGGTGAGCGTGATCTGGACGGTGGCGGCGGGCGCGTGCAGGGACTTCGTCACGGCGGGGAGCGCCGGGAGGTACATGTCGGTGGAGAGCGGCGGGAGGGCGGTCAGCCCGCCGAGTACGAGGGTGACGAGGAGCCCGGCCCTGCGGGCGGGTACGTGATCGGTGCGGTGAAGGGGACTTGGGGGCTCGGGCTCTGCGTGGACGGAGGGGCCGCCGGCCGGCATCTCTTCTCCTTGGTCGTCGTGTCGTTTCATATGCTCGCAGCACTCAGTGGTCGCGGACGACCGGGAAAACCGGGGACGAGGAGGCGGGACGGTGCTGCGTTGGGGCGTGGTGGCGACGGGCGGGATAGCGGAGCGGTTCACGCGGGACGTGCAGGAGATGGAGGACGCGCAGGTCGTGGCGGTGGCGTCGCGCGCGGAGGAGTCGGCGCGCGCGTTCGCCGACCGGTTCTCGATCCCGCGCGCGTACGGAAACCGGACGGAGATGTTCGCGGACGCGGACGTGGATGTGGTGTATGTCGCAACGCCGCACTCCGGTCACCTGGCGGCCGCGTCCGCGGCGCTCGACGCGGGAAAGCCGGTGCTGTGCGAGAAGCCGTTCACGATGAACGCGCGGGAGGCGCGGGAGCTGGTCGCGCTGGCGCGCGAGCGCGGGCTCTTCCTGATGGAGGCGATGTGGACGTACTGCGACCCGGTGGTGCGGCGCCTCGTGGAGCTGGTGCGGGACGGCGCGATCGGTGAAGTCCAGTCCGTCCAGGCCGACTTCGGGATCGCCGGGCCGTTCCCCGCCGGCCACCGCATGCGCGACCCGAAGCTCGGCGGGGGCGCGCTGCTCGACCTGGGCGTGTACCCGGTCTCGTTCGCCCAGTTGCTGCTGGGCGAACCGGAGCGGGTCCAGGCGGACGCGCGCCTGTCGCCCGAGGGCGTGGACCTGAACACGGGCATGCTGCTCGGCTGGAAGGGCGGCGCGGTGGCGGCGCTGACGTGCGGCATCGAGGGCCGCTCGGGTACGCGGGCGACGGTGACGGGCACGCGGGGCCGGATCGACGTGCCGTCGGGCTTCTTCGCGCCCGGCTCGTTCGTCCTGCACCGCGAGGGCGGCGCGGAACCCGAGGTGGTGACGGTGGAGTCGCCCCTGCACGGCATGCAGCACGAGGCGGCCGAGGTGGCGTCCTGCCTGGCGTCAGGCGCGCTGGAGTCGTCCCTGGTGCCGCTGTCGGGGACGCTGGCGGTCATGCGCACGCTGGACGCGGTGCGCTCCCGGATCGGCGTCCACTACGCGCAGGACGCGCCGCGCTGACGCCGCCGGGCGTGCGGTGGTGGCCCCGACGGCGGTCCCGGGCGCGGGCCGCCACCAGGCGGGGGGCGGCCCCGGTGCGCGGGGCGGCGGCGGACGTCAGGGCGCGCGGCGCGACCGGCAAGCGTACGGCCCGCGCGCTACGCGCGCCGCGGCCCCTCCTGGCAGGGCATAGCCTCGCCGCATGACTCAGCCACCTCGTACACCCCGTGTCGCGCTGCTGACCGGCGCCGGATCCGGGATCGGCCGTGCGGTCGCCCGTGAGCTGGGCGCCGCCGGCTGGGATCTCGTGCTCGCCGGCCGGCGGCTGCCCGCCCTGGAGGAGACCAGGGCGGGCATCGAGGGCGCCGGCGTCCTGTGCGTCGCCGCCGACGTCTCGCGCGCCGGCGACGTCGAGCGCCTCTTCCGCGAGGCCGCCGCGTTCCGGCCGCGCCTGGACCTGCTCCTCAACAACGCGGGCACGTTCGGCCCCGGCGGCGTCCCGTTCGACGAACTGCCCCTCTCCGCCTGGCAGAAGGTCGTCGACACCAACCTCACGGGCGCGTTCCTCTGTGCCCAGGCCGCGTTCCGCCGCATGAAGGCGCAGGACCCGCGGGGCGGGCGCATCATCAACAACGGTTCCGTCTCCGCGCACGCCCCGCGCCCGTCCTCCGCGCCCTACACGGCGACGAAGCACGCGCTGACGGGCCTGACCAAGTCGCTGTCGCTGGACGGCAGGCCGTACCGCATCGCCTGCGGGCAGATCGACATCGGCAACGCGGCCACCGACATGACGGAGCGGATGCGGCAGGGCGTGGAGCAGGCGGACGGCCGGGTCGTGCCCGAGCCGGTCATGGATGTGGCGGACGTCGCGCGGACCGTGCGGCACATGGCCGAGCTGCCGCTGGAGGCCAACGTCCAGTTTGCCACGGTCCTCGCGACGGCGATGCCGTTCGTCGGACGGGGGTGAGCCGGAGGGGGTGAGCCGGACGGGGGTGAGCACGCGCCGCCCGGCGGCCCGTCAGGTCAGTACCCGCACGGGCTCGCCCGCCGCCCACGCGGCGATGTCCTCGACCGCGTCGCGGTAGAACACCTCGTAGGTGTCGCGCGTGACGTAGCCGACGTGGGGCGTCAGCAGCGCGTTGTCGAGGCGCCGCAGAGGGTGGGCGGCGGGCAGCGGCTCCTGTGCGAACACATCGAGCGCGGCGCCCCCGATGCGGTGCTCGCGCAACGCGGCGAGCAGGGCGTCCTCGTCGACGATGGGCCCGCGCGAGGTGTTGACCAGCAACGCGGTGGGCTTCATCGCCGCGAGTTCGGGCGCGCCGACAAGGCCCCTGCTGCGCTCGCTGAGCACGAGGTGGATCGACACCACGTCGGCGGAGGCGAACAACTCGTCCTTCGCGACCGCGCGCACGCCGTGCTCCGCGGCCTTCTCCTGCGTCAGGTTCCGGCTCCATGCGATGGTCTCCATGCCGAAGGCCTGGCCGATCGCCGCGACGCGCGACCCGAGGCGGCCGAGGCCGAGCAGTCCGAGCGTCCTGCCGTGCAGGTCCCCGCCGACCCCGGTCTGCCAGCCGCCGTCGCGCACGGAGCGGTTCTCGGCGGGCAGGCCGCGCACGGCGGCGAGGATGAGCGCCCACGTCAGCTCGGCTGTCGGGTGGGACATGTAGCCGGTGTGGCAGACCGTGATGCCGAGTTCGCCGGCCGCCGGGATGTCGATGGAGCGGTTGCCCTTGCCCGTGGTGACGAGCAGCCGCAGATCGGCCAGCCGGCGCAGCACCTGAGCGGGCAGCGGGGTGCGCTCGCGCATCGCCACGACGACGTCGAACCCGGCGAGCCGGCGCACGAGCGCGTCCTCGTCGGCGAAGGGCTCGTGGAAGGTCTCGATGTCGGCGCCGAGTGAGTCCCAGTCGGCGAAGCCGAGCGCGACGTGCTGGTAGTCGTCAAGAATTGCGATCCTCATGGGCCCGAAACTACCCGCAGGGTTTTCGGACGGGCCACGGTGCCACACTTCCCGCATGGAGCACGAGGAAGAAGCGCCACCGCATCCCGGCAGCCCATGGACCACCGTCGAGCGGCTGCACGCGTGGCTGGACGAGCGCTCGGCGCTGCCCGCGGAGCAGGAGCGGCTGCTGCGGCTGCTGAAGCTGTCGGAGGAGACGGGCGAGGTCGCGTCGGCCGTCATCGGCGCCACGGGCCAGAACCCGCGCAAGGGCGTCACGCACAGCTGGGGGGACGTGGAGGCCGAGTTGTGCGACGTCATCGTGACGGCGATGGTCGCGCTGCGGACGCTCAACCAGGACGCGGAGCGGGTGTTCGCCGGCCACCTGCGGAGAGTGGACGACCGCGCCCGCTCGTGACGGGCCGGCGCGGGTCCCGGACGCGGCCGGCACAGCGCCGTGCCGTGCCGGCCGCGACTGTGTGACCGCCCGTACCGCACCGCTGAGACACGCCACGGGCGCGCGGGACCGGGGCGCCCCGCGCGCCGTCCGTGGGGGCCGCGTGGTCAGCCCGTGAGGTCGCCCTCCCTCTCGTTGACCGCCGCGTAGTGGCGCAGCTTGTCCTCGTCCACCGTGACGCCGAGCCCCGGGCCCGTCGGTACGCGCAGCCTGCCGCCTGCGAGGTGCAGGGGCTCGATGATGTCGTCCGCGTGCAGGTAGTACATGGAGTCGATGGCGCGCGAGAGCACCGGCGTGGACGCGACGACCGCGAGGTGCGCGGCGGTGGCGATGCCGAGTTCGCCGCCGCTGTGCAGGTTCATGCCGAGCCCGAAGGTCTCGCAGTGCGCGGCGAGCGCCTTGGTGGCGGCGATGCCGCCCCACTTGTAGACGTCGCCGTGGATGACATCGACGGCGCCGAGCCGCATCGCGGGCGCGAACTCCTCGAACCGCACGACGCACATGTTGGTGCACAGCGGTATGCGGACCCGCGAGCGCACCTGGCTCATCCCCTCGATGCCCGTACAGGGGTCCTCCAGGTACTCCAGGTCGAGCTCTTCGAGCGCGATGCCCGCGCGTACCGAGTCGGGCACGGACCAGGCGGCGTTCGGGTCCACGCGCAACTGCACGTCGGGCAGCGCGGCACGCAGGGCGCGCAGGATCGCCACGTCGCCGTCGACGTCCGTGGTGCCCTTGAGCTTGACGGCGCGGAAGCCGCCCTCGGCGACGACGCGCTCCGCGTGCCGGGCGAGCTCGGCGGGGAGCGAGGCGGCACCGGCGCCGGGCGCGTCGGCGCGGGTGATCAGGGCGGTGATGGGCACCTCGTCGCGCACCGGGCCGCCGAGCAGGTCGGTGACCGACTGGCCGGTGGCCTTGCCCATGACGTCCCAGCAGGCCACGTCGAGTGCGGCGATCGCCGCGTAGCCGAGGTAGCCGTGGAAGAACGGCACCATGTGCTGCTTGCGGTGGAATGCCTCCAGGGCGAACGGGCTGGTGCCGATGAGGTCTTCGGCGATCGACTCGACGATGGCGGCGACGGGCCTGCCCCACATCGTCTCGCCCCAGCCCTCGACGCCGTCGTCGGTGCGCACGCGCACCACCGTGCGGGTCTCCCCCGTCTTCGTCTCGAACGAGCTGGTGAACGGGTTGACGAGGGGAAGGTTGACGACCTGCACGTCGACGTCAGTGATCTTCATGGGACTCCTTGGGTGCGGGGCGGGTGGCGGCGTCGAAGGCCGCGACGGCCTTCGCGAGGCCGCGGGCGCGGGCGTCGAGCAGCAGGCGCCCGGTGTCCGCGTCGGCGTGGGACGCGTCGTCGGTGGACCCGCCGACGCGGGCCCACTCGCCGTGGCGCTCGGTGGTGAGCCCCGGGTACGGCGGGTTGTCGAACAGGGGTGGCGACTCGACCGGGGTGCGGGCCGGCACGGGGGCTCGGACGAGTCCCGGGTGCGCGGCGAGCATGAGCGAGGTCTCGAACCACCCGGCGTGGCCGGGGGTGACGGCGGGCCGCTCGGCGCCGTTGTCGGTGTCGGTGTCGGTGACCGTCCAGTACGAGCAGGCCGCGACGGTGACGCCGGCGCTCTCCGGCCGCAGCGCGAAGCGCTTGACGGCGAGCCGCATGATCTCGTCGTTGCCGCCGTGGCCGTTGACGATCATGATCCGGCGGCAGCCGCTCGTGACGAGGGAGGCGAGGATGTCGTCGAGCACGGCCGTGAGGGTCGCGGCGGAGAGCGAGACGGCGGCGGCGAAGAGGTGGTGCGGGCTGTGCCCGTACGGCAGGGCGGGCAGGGTGACGATCTCCGCGACGCCCGCACCCTCCTTCTCGTCGGCCAGGATCGCGAGGGCCCGGTCCAGCACCGCCTCGGCGAGGAGGGTGTCGGTGCCGAGCGGCAGGTGGGCGGCGTGCTGCTCCTGGGAGCCGATGGGCAGCACGGCGATGCCGCCGTCGCCCGCGGCGCGCACCTCGCGCCAGGTCAGCTCGGACAGCTCGGACATTTTTCGTTGGCTCACAGTGCTGTCTCCGGGAATCGCTGACGTGGCAGAGTTCGGCGCATGGCGCAGAGAGGTACGCGGTTGCGGTTGGTCGGGCCCCGGGACGAGTCGCCGGCGTCCGCGCCGGTCAGGACGCTCGGCGCGGTCGAGCTCGTGCCCGGCCGGGTGCGGGCCGCGGTGCTCGGTGTCTCCGGCCGTGTGCTGGCGCGCGCCGAGACCGCGTACGCGCCCGACGCGCCGGGCCGTGGCGCCGTGGACGCGGCGCTGGCCGAGGTGGCCGGTGTGTTCACCGGGCACGCGCCGACCGGGATCGGTGTGGCTGCCGCGGGCATCGTGGACCCGGCGGCTGGCCTGATCGTCGAGGTCAACGACGTACCGGCGCTGCACGGGTATCCGGTGACCGAGCGCCTCGCGGCGCTGACGGGCGTGCCGGTGCGCGTGGAGCACCGGGCGCGCCTCCAGGTTCTCGGTGACCGGTGGTTCGGCGCGGGCCGCGGCAGGCGGACGTTCGCGTCGGTGTCGACGGGCGAGGTGCTGGGCGTCGGGATCCTGTACGAGGGCGAGGTGCTGGCGCCCCCCGGCGGCCGCAGCGGCGCGCACATGACGGTGACTGCGGGCGGGCGGCCGTGCACGTGCGGTTCGACGGGCTGCTGGAAGACGGTGGCGACGACGCGGTGGCTCAGGGCGCGCGCCGACGCGCTGGGGCTCGGCGCGGACCGGACGCTGGGCTCGCTGGTGTCGGACGGCGACGAGCGTGCGGGGCGGCTCCTCGCGCAGTACGCGGAGAACCTGGTGCTCGGACTCGTCAACGTCCAGCAGTTGTTCGCGCCAGGTCTCTTCGTGCTGCACGGCGAGGCGAAGGAGGGCGGCGAGCACTTCCGCGCGCTGCTGGAGACGCGCCTGCGGCGGGACGTGGCGGCGTCGGGCGCGGAGCTGCCGCGCGTGGTGGTCAGCGAGGCCGCGGTGGACGACGTCGCCCTGCTGGGCGGCGCGGGGCTGGTGCTCTCCCACCTGTGACGCCCGCCCCCGCCCGAGGGCGTCGGGCTCCGGTCCGCACCGCTGCGCGCCGCCGCCCCGGGCCCACCGTTCACCGGCCCGCGTTGCCCGCAGGGGGGATCGGTCCTGCGGGGGGCACCGGAGCCCCGGCGCCCATGGCCTACGCCCCGGAGGGCGGCGCGCCGGGCGGGCGTTCGGCAGCGGCCGCGATCCGCACGGCTCCGCCCGGGTGACCGCCTCATCCGGCGACCACTCCCCTGTGCCTGCGGGCCGCGCGCGGGTCGGGGTCGGGGACCGCGGCCAGCAGTTCCCTGGTGTAGGCGTGCCGTGGCGCACGGAACACCTCCGCCGCGTCCCCCACCTCCACCAGCCGCCCGGCCCGCATCACGGCGACCCGGTCGGCGACCTGGCGCACCACCGCGAGGTTGTGCGACACGAACACGTAGGTCAGGCCGTGCTCGCGCTGGAGGCGGGCGAGCAGGTCGAGCACGGAGGCCTGGACGGACACGTCGAGCGCGCTCGTCGGCTCGTCGAGCACCACGAGGCGCGGCGAGAGTGCCAGAGCGCGCGCGATGGAGATGCGCTGGCGCTGCCCGCCGGAGAACTCGTGCGGGTAGCGGTCCTGGATCCCGGCGTCGAGACCCACGGAGTCGAGCAGGGCACCCACGCGCTCGCGGAGCCTGGCGCGCGCGCCGCCGCGCCGTCCGCGCATCGCCGGGTCGTGGGTGACGAGCGGTTCCGCGACGATGTCGGCGACCCGCAGCCGAGGGTTCATGCTGGAGTACGGGTCCTGGAGGACGACCTGCATCTCACGTCGTGTGCGCCGTAGTTCGGCCGGCGGGAGGGTCGCGAGGTCACGTCCGTCGTACGACACGGTGCCCGCCGTCGGCTCGGTGAGGCGCAGCAGCAGCCGGGTCAGTGTGGTCTTGCCGCACCCCGACTCGCCCACGAGCGCGAGGGTCTCGCCCTCGCGCACGGCCAGCGACACGTCGCACACCGCCGCCACCCTGGGTCCGCGCCGGCCGCCGCCGAACTCCTTGTGCAGGCCTTTGAGTTCCAGCAGGGGAACACCGCCCGTGCCGCCGCTCTTACCGCCGCTCATGCCGTGCGCTCCAATCGCGGTGTGGCCGCGAGCAGCCGCCGTGTGTAGGGGTCCTCGGGCCGCTCGAACACGTCGAGTACGTCTCCGCTCTCGACGATCTCGCCCTGGTTCATCACGGCGACCCGGTCCGCCGTCTGCGCGACGACGCCCAGGTCGTGCGTGATCAGGACGACCGCCATGCCGTGCCGTGTCTGCAGGGCGACGAGCAGGTCGAGTATCTGCCGCTGCACGGTGACGTCGAGCGCGGTCGTCGGCTCGTCGGCGATCAGCACGCGCGGCCGGCCGACGAGCGCGGCGGCGATCATCACGCGCTGCCGCAGCCCGCCCGACAGCTCGTGCGGGTACTGGCGGTAGCGGCGTTCCGCGTCGGGGATGCCGACCTCGTCGAGCGCGGCGACGGCGGCGTCCCGCGCCTCGGCGCGTGAGGCGCCGCCGTGGTGTCTGAGCACCTCGGCGACCTGCGTGCCCACGCGTTGCAGCGGGTCGAGGCTCGTCATCGGGTCCTGGAAGACCATGGACACCGCGCTGCCCCTGACGCGCCCGAGCCGCTTGTCCGTACAGGAGAGCAGGTCGTCGCCCTCGAAGAGGATCCGGCCGCCCGTGTAGACGCAGGGCGGCTCAGGGTTGAGCCGCAGCACGGACAGGGCGCTCGCGGTCTTGCCGCTGCCCGACTCCCCCACCACGGCGAGCGTCTCGCCGGCTGCGACCTGCCAGCTGACGCCGCGCACCGCGTGCACGGCTCCGCCGTCGAGCCGGAAGTCGACGCTCAGGTCCTCGACGGACAGGACGGGTTCGCCGCGCGGCGCGGACTTCGGCGCCTGCGCGTGTGCCGGTTTCGGGGCCGGTTTCGGTGCCGGGTCCTGTCCCGGTTTCTGTGTGGGTGTCATCGGCGGTACGCCTTCGGGTCCGCGACGTCCCGCAGGGCGTCTCCAGTGATGTTGACGGCGAGCGAGGTGAGCATCAGGGCCACGCCGGGGAAGACCGCGACCCACCAGGAGGTGCCCAGGTAGAGCTGGCCGTCGGCGAGCATGGAGCCCCAGGTGACGGTCTCCTTCGGCACGCCGAGGCCGAGGTAGCTGAGGGACGCCTCGGCGACGATGGCGGCCGCGACGTGCAGGGTGCCGATCGTGGCGAGCGGCGCCATGACGTTGGGCAGCAGGTGGCGGCGCATGATGCCGGCGTCGGTCACACCGATCGCGCGCGCCTCGGTGACGAAGTCGCGCGTGCGCAGCGACAACACCTCGGAGCGTACGACGCGTGCGTACGACACCCAGCCGGTGAAGCCGAGCACGAGGATCACGTACCACAGGCCCGAGCCGAGGAAGCCGACGATGGCGAGCGCCAGCAGGATGGCGGGGAAGGCGAGTTGGACGTCGGCCAGGCGCATCAGCACCTTGTCGAGCCAGCCGCCGAGGTATCCGGACGCGAGCCCGACCGCGGTGCCGATCACACCGGCGAGCAGCGCCGCGCTCGCACCCACGAGCAGCGACACGCGCGAGCCGTAGATGACCCGCGAGAGCATGTCGCGGCCGAGCTGGTCGGTGCCGAGGAGGTGTGCGCTGCTGCCGCCGTGCTCCCAGGCGGGGGGACGCAGCCGCGTGAGGAGGTCCTGCGCATTGGGGTCGTCCGGGGCGATGAGCGGCGCGAACACGGCCGCGATCAGCATGAGCGCGAGTACGGCGAGCGCGGCGACGGCGAGCTTGTTGTGCAGCAGGGCGCGTACGGCGACGGCCCTCGTGCTGCGCGATCCGGCCCGCCGCCGCGGTGGTGCGGTGGTGGCCGATGCGGAGGTGGCGGTCAACGGGACGTCCTCACTCTCGGGTCGAGGAGGCTGTAGGAGAGGTCGACGAGCAGGTTCACCACGACGAACACCGCGGCGAAGAACATGACGGTGGCCTGCACGAGCGGGAAGTCGCGGTTGGAGATGGCCTCGATGGTCAGCTGTCCCACGCCCGGCCAGGAGAAGACCTGTTCGGTGAGGATGGCGCCGCCGAGCAGGCTGCCCACTTCAAGGCCGACCACGGTGATCACGGGGAGGGACGCGTTGCGCAGCGCGTGCACGAAGACGATCTTCAGCGGGCCGAACCCCTTGGCCCGTGCGGTGCGTATGTGGTCGGAGGAGAGCACGTCGATCAGCGACGATCGCAGCAGTCTGGCGACGACGGCGACGGAGTAGACGGCGAGTGTGACGGACGGCAGCACCAGGTTGGCGAACGTGCCGTAGCCGGAGGCCGGCAGCGCGTGCAGTCCGACGGCGAAGACGAGGATGAGCAGGATGCCGACCCAGAACGGCGGTGTGGACTGGCCGAGCAGGACGCCCGTCATCACACCGCGGTCCGCTGCCCGGCCGCGGCGCATCGCCGCGATGATGCCCGCGGGCACGGCGACGCCGAGGGTCACCACGATGGCTCCGGCGGCGAGTTCGAGGGTGGCGGGCAGCCGGTCGGCCAGCACGCGGCTGACGGGCTCGTTGTAGAAGAGGGAGTTGCCGAAGTCGAAGCGCGGCAGGCCCCACAGGTAGTCCAGGTACTGCGTGATCAGGGGCCGGTCGAGCCCCAGGCTCGCGCGGAGCGTGGCCTCCTGGTGTGCGGTGGCGTCGGGCGGCAGCAGCAGCTTGACGGGGTCGCCGGAGAGCCGTACGAGGAAGAACGACACGGTGGCGGTGCACAGCAGCACCAGCAGCGCGGTGCCGACGCGGGTGAGCACCATGCGCACGAGGTGGCCGCCGCCGCCGCGCCGCGCTGCGGCCCCGGGTCCTGTACCGCCCGGCGCTCCCGCGGAGGGGGCAGGGCCGAGTGTCACGTCCGTCATCGGGACACCTCCGCGCTCGCCATCTTCAGCACGCCCGCGGGGCCCGGTTTCCAGTGCGGGCGCCGGTTGCGGGCGTAGATGTTGTCGATCTGGTAGAGCGGCACGAAGGGCGCCTCGTCCTGGATCAGCCGCTGGAGTCGGGAGAAGGCGCGGCGGCGCTCGCTCGGTGAGACGGCGAGCTCCTCCACGTCGACGAGGTGGTCGGCCTCCTTGTTGTGCCAGCGGCTCTGCCTGCGGTCGCTGCGCACGTTGGACTGGAGCATGGACTCGCCGTCCAGGGTCCACACGGTGCTCGCGGCGAGGTACATGGGGCCGAGGGCTCCGTGGTCGTTCGAGGTCAGCCGGTCCGAGTAGGTGCCCGGGTCGATCAGGTCGACCTTGGCGTGGACACCGGCGCGTGCGAGGAGCCCGGAGACGGCCTCGGCGACGTTGGAGTCGATGTTGGATGCGGTGAGCCGGGTGGTGAAGCCGTGCGGGTAGCCCGCCTCGGACAGCAGCCTGCGTGCGGTGGCCACGGAGCGGGTGAAGGGCTTGACGTCCGGGTCGAAGCCGAAGGCGCCGCGCGGGATCATCGCGGGCACCTCGGTGGCCTTGCCGCCGAGCACGGCCTTGATGAGCAGCGGCACGTCCACGGCGTGGTTGAGCGCCTGGCGCACGCGCTTGTCGTGCAGCGGACCCTTGTCGAGTGTGTTGAGGGAGAGGTAGGAGGTGCGGATGCCGGTGTAGCTGTCGAGAAAGACACCGGTGTATCCGTCCAGTTGCTGCGCAGCGTCAGGAGTGAGGCCGGTGACGAGGTCGACGCCGCCGCTCTGCAGGGCGGCGAGCGAGGACGACGCGTTGGGCGCCGGGCTGAAGACGAGTTCGTCGACGTCCGGGCGGCCTGCCCAGTGGTGCGCGTATGCCTTCATGCGCAGCTGATGGTCGCGCTGCCACTCGGCGAACGTGAACGGGCCTGTTCCGACGGGGTGTTGTGCGAAGCCGTGGTCGCCGACGCGGGCGAGGTAGCGGGGTGGCACGACGACGCCGCCGAAGAGGGAGACCTTCTCGGGAATGATCGGGTCGTGCAGTGAGGTGTGCAGGTCGACGGTGTGCTTGTCGACGACGGACACGCCCTTGACGTAGCGCAGTTCGACGATGGGCGACTTGGTGGCGGGGTCGAGCAGCCGCTCGATGGAGAACTTGACCGCGTCGGCGTCGCACGGCTCGCCGTTGTGGAAGGTGACCCCGGGCCTGAGCGTGAAGCGCCAGGTGAGCGGGGAGACGACCTTCCAGGTCAGGGCGAGCCGCGGGTGCAGCCGGCCGTCGGCGCCGCGGGTGGTGAGGGTGTCGAACATGTTGATCAGGGCGTTCATCGACGTCATGTCGCCCTGCTTCTGCGGGTCCATCGTCTCCGGGTCGCCGGTCTGGGACACCCGCAGGACGTTGCCGACACGGCTCGCGGGGTCGGCGCCGCAGCCGGTGAGCAGGGCGGGCGCGGCGAGCGCCGGCGCGAGGAGGGCCCCGAGGCGCAGCACGTCGCGACGGGGCGGCCCGTCGCGGCGCGCACGTCCCGGCCGTATTCGTTCCATTGAACAGCACATCCGTTCCGTCAGATGGAATGCGGTTGGGTTAAGCTAAGCGACATGGGGAAACCGGTCAACACCCGCCGCAGCGAGCAGGAGCCCGTCAAGGGCCCGGTCGACAAGGCGATGGAGGTGCTCGAAGCGCTGGTCGAGGGGGGTGGCGGCCCGCACCGCCTCGGCGAGATCGCCCGCCGCACGGGCCTGACGAAACCGACCGTCCACCGCCACCTGCGCACCATGGCCGACTACGGCTTCGCCCAGGTGGCCGAGGGCGGCAGCTACCGACCCGGCCCCCGGCTCCTCGGGCTCGCCGCCGCCGCGCTCGACGCGGGCCCCGGGCTCGGCCTCGCCCGTCCCGTGCTGGCGGATCTGCGGCAGCGCACCGGGCTCCTCGCGTACTACGCGGTGCGCGACGCGGACGATGCCGTCTTCCTGGCCCTGTCCGAGCCCTCGCGGGAGTACCGGATGAGCGCGCGCCCGGGCGGCCGCGCGCCGCTGTACTGCAGCGCGGCCGGGCTCGCGATGCTGTCGGCGCTGCCGCCCGCCGAGGTCGGCGACGTGCTGGACGGCGCGGGCCCGCTGCCCGCGCGCACGCCGCACACGCTGACGGATCCGGCGGCGCTGCGGGCCGAGTTGGCCGACTGCGGGCGGCGCGGGTACGCGGTGGACGACGAGTTCGAGGAGCAGGACGCACGCGCGGTGGCCGCGCCGGTGGTCGGCGCGGACGGCCGCGCGGTGGGCGCGATCGCGGTGCGCGGGCTGACGTTCGCTCTGGACGCGGCGGGCGTCGAGCTGTTCGGCCCGATGGTGCGGGCGGCGGCGAAAGCGGTCTCGTCAGGTATGGCCGGGGTGCCGAGGCTCGGTCTTGTGGCGGACGGGGGCGTCGCGTGAACGAGCTGCGGGCGATCCTGGAGCGGGGCAGGGCCGAACGGGTCTACTCGGCCGCGGCCTGGTCGGTGGGCACGGCGGACGAGGTGCTGGACCGCGGGTGGCTCGGCACCCGCGCCTGGGACGAGGGCGCGCCCGAGGCAGACGGCGGCGCGCTGTGGGACCTGGCATCGGTGACGAAGCCGATCGTGGGACTCGCGGTTATGGCGCTCGTGGACCGGGGCCGGCTCGCCCTGGCCGACACGGTCGCCGCGCATCTGCCCCGGTACGCCGCGACCGACAAGGCGCGCCTCACGGTCGGTCAACTGCTCACCCACACCTCGGGATTGCCGGGTCAGGTACCGATGTACCGCGATCACCCCACCCGCGAGTCGCTGCTGGCCGCACTCGGCACGCTCACGCTCACCGGCCCGCCCGGCACCCGGGTGGCCTACTCCTCCCAGGGGTTCATGCTGCTGGGGCTGATCGCCGAGGCGGCATCGGGACAGTCGCTGGACGCGCTGGTCGCCGAAGCGGTGACCGGCCCCCTGTCCATGGCGGGCACCGGATTCGCGCCGGACGCGGTGGGACGGGCGCGCGCGGTGGCGACGGAGCACTGCCCGTGGCGCGGCAGGACCGTCGTCGGCGAGGTGCACGACGAGAACGCGGCCGTGCTGGGCGGCGTGTGCGGGCACGCGGGCCTGTTCGCGCCGCTCGGGGACATGGAGCGGCTCGGCATCTCGCTCGCGGGCGGCGCGCGCGAGATGCTGCGCCCCGGCACGTACGCACGGATGACGGCGCCGCACACGGACGGCCTCGGCCTGCGCAGGTGCCTCGCGTGGCAGGGGCTCGACGCGGTGGGCTCGCCGGTCGGCACGGCCTTCGGGCCCGCCTCGTACGGGCACACGGGCTTCACGGGCACGAGTGTCTGGGTCGACCCGGACACCGGCCTCTACGCCGTCCTGCTGACGAACCGGGTGCACCCGACACGGCAGGGCGACTCCATCGGCGCGGTGCGCCGCGCGTTCCACGACGCGGCGCACGCGGCGTACGCGGGACAGGCGCACGCGCGGTAGGCGCACGCGGCAGGCGCACGCGCGTTACCGGGGAGCGCGGGGCCACGCCCGGCGGTGGGGCCGGTTGGCGCAGCACACAACCCGCTCGTGCGAAATCGGCGCGGATCACACGGCTGCGCGCACAGGGCGGGAAGTAGTCGACGCAACCGGGCGCGGGTGCGACGCGGAGCGGTTCGTCCTCCGCGCGCGACCGTGCCGAACCCCTGTCCTCGAAGGGCTCTGAGTTGTACTACAGACAGATCTCGACGCGGCGCGCCCGGCTGGCCGGTGCCTGCGCCCTCGCCCTGGCCACCACCGCCGCACTCGCCGCGTCGAACGCGCACGCGGCCGCCCCCGCCGCACCGGGGCCCCAGGGACTGTCCGCGGCGTCCGCCGGGTCGCTGGCGGCCCGGTTCGGCGACACCTCCCAGGGCTCGTTCTACGACTCCGCCCACCGGCGGCTCGTCGTCAACGTCCTGGACGAGTCGGCCGCCGACACCGTGCGAGCCGGCGGGGCGACGCCGCGGCTGGTGTCCAACTCGCTCGCTGCCCTCAGGTCCGCCACCGCGACACTCAAGGCGAAGGCGAACATCGTCGGCACTGCGTGGGTCATCGACCCGAGGGCGGACAAGGTCGTGGTGACGGCGGACCGCACGGTGGACGACGACAGGCTGGCGCGGCTGAACAAGATCGTGGGCGACCTGGGCAGCCGGGCGGTGCTCGAAAGGACCCCGGGCAAGCTGTCCTTGTCCATCGCGGGTGGCGACGCCATCTGGGGTGACACCGCCCGCTGCTCCCTGGGCTTCAACGTGGTCAAGGACGGCGAGCCCTACTTCCTGACGGCCGGTCACTGCGGAAAGGCCGTCAAGACCTGGTCGTCCACGCAGGACGGGGCGAAGATCGCGCAGACCGAGACCGTGAGCTTCCCGACGAACGACTATTCGATGGCGAAGTACACGGACACCGCGGCCCACCCCAGCGAGGTGGACCTCTACAACGGCACGTCCCAGCCGATCACCGAGGCCGGGACCCCGCTGGTGGGCCAGTCCGTCGAGCGCAGCGGGTCCACGACGAAGACCCACACCGGCAAGGTGACGGGCCTCGACGCCACCGTCAACTACCAGGAGGGCACGGTGAGCGGCCTCATCAAGACCGACGTGTGCGCCGAGCCGGGCGACAGCGGCGGCCCCCTGTTCGACTCGTCCACGGCGCTGGGTCTGACGTCCGGCGGAAGCGGCGACTGCACGTCCGGGGGCGAGACGTACTTCCAGCCGGTCCCGGAGGCGTTGACGGCCCTGGGGGCGTCGATCGGCTGACGGGAGCGACACCGCAGTCTGGGGATTGAACTCTGCAACATGCAGAGTTACGTGAGCTTTTGCCCCATTTGCTCCCTATGCCGTGTGTGTGTTGCGATGGATCTGCAAGCAAAGAGCCGATCGAAAGGGGATGGTGGGGATGGCTTCCGTCGAACCCGTGACCCGCGACCTCACTGAGCTTCAGGACACGGAACTCGAAGCGGCGCTCAACCCGCTCGAGGCGGCCGGCACCTTCCGTGACACCCGTGAGTGCGCGGCACTCGCCCTGGCCGCCGGCGGTGGACAGGTCCTGCTGTCGCCCCCGACCCCGCGGCCGAAGAAGGGCTGACGGGATTCCATGACGGAGCAGTCAGGCACCTCGACCCGTCTGACGGGCGCGGTGCAGGACCTCGCGTTCGAGGTGGTCTCCGCCCTCCGGGGCGGGGACCACGTCGGCGGTGTGTGCGGGGGCGCCGGCATCGGCACGGACGACGGCCCCGGCCTCGCCGCCGTACGGGTACTCGGCTGTGACGTGCTGCTGCCGAGCACCATGCTCGGCCGCCCCGCCGACGCGGCCGATCTCGCGCTCTTCCAGCGGGCCGTCTCGGTCTTCCCCCCGGCGCAGGACGCCCCCGCCGTCTCGGCGTGGAGCCACTGGGCCATGACGCGTACCCTGCTGCGGCTCGCCGGCACCACCGACGCGGTCGGCACGTACACCCGGCCGGGCTCTCCCCCGGCCGCGGGCCCGGCACCGGGCGACGGGGCGGAGGCGGCCGCCGAGCCCGGCACCGGCTGGCTGGACGACGCGCCCTGGCAGACGCTGACCCACCAGCTCGCCGTGCTCGCCGCCCTCGCCGTACCGGGCGCCGACTGCGGCGTCGCGCGCGTCGCGGAACGCAGGCCGGTGGACGTCGCGCGGGGCTTCGTGCGCGCCGTACGCCGCCGCGACTGGCTGCAGGCCGCGGGCGCGGGGAGGTGGCTGTCCGCCACCGGAGGCGCACCGGACACCCTGGGCCTCGACGCGGGCCTCGCCTTCGTCGCGCAGATGGGCGCGCCGGACGCGCGCGTCGCGCTGCACGTCCACGTCGCGCAGGAGCTGCGGGCGGGGACCGCCGCGTGACCTCCCCCGGGGCGGTCAGAGCCGTCGGCGAGGCCGCACTCGGCTGGATCCGCGACCATCGCGCGGACTTCCGGCTCGGCGCGGACGCGCTCGACACGGCCGGGGACGTCAACCGCACGTGGAAACCGCTCGGTGAACTCGCGCAGGTCAGCCTCTCCGTGCGCCGGGCGACCAGCGCCGGGGACCCCCTGCACGACACCGCGGACGACCTGCTGCGCTACGCATGGGCGCTGACCGGTGAGGGCGCCTGCTTCCACGACGTCCTGCGCCTCGAACCCTTCGCCACGTACGCCCTGGAGGTCTACGCCGCCTTCGCGGCCGCGGGCCTGCGGCACGCCGCGTTCGAGGAGCTCGCGGCGACGATGGCGGGCACGCGCGGCTGGCGGCTGACGGAGCAGCAGCCGAACCGCCGCCTGGGCGTGCTGAACTCGGAGCGCCGGGTCGGCCTGCCCCAGCACCGCTCCCCCGAGCAGGCGCTGCGCGCCACCTGGCTCGGCGGACTGCCCGAGCCGTGGACGTTCGAGACGGCCTCCGGTTACACGCTCACCCACGTGGTCTTCCACCTCACCGACTGGGGCGGCGACGCCTCGCGCGTCCCCGGCGACATCGCCTCGTACCTCGGCCTGTGGCTGCCCGCCTGGCTCGACTCCTGCGCGGAGGACGACCAGTGGGACCTGCTCGCCGAACTCCTCGCCGTGGCTGCCGCGTTGCCCGAGCCCCCGGCACCGGCGCTGCTGCACGGCGCCTGGTCGGCGCTTGCCGCGGCGCAGGACCACGGCGGCGGCCTGCCCGAGACCGGTCCCGGCCGCCACGGGCGCGCAGGGCGGCGCGGCTTCGCCGACTGCTACCACTCGACCCTGATGGCCGCCTTCGCCGCCGCGCTCGCGCTGGGCGGGCACGACCCCCGTCGAGACAGTGAGGGAGCCCCGGCATGACCACCACCACGGCGGCCGCCACGGCCGCCACCTCCCTGCTCCACTCGGTGGGCGCGCAGGCCGCGGAGTGGCTGTACGCGCACCGCGACGGCTTCCGCCTGGAACCCGGCGTCGACCCGGAGACGGGATTCCTCGAACGGTTCAAGCCCATCGGCGAGGTCGCCATGATCGGCTCGGTCCTCTTCCGCGAGGGCGTCGCGGGCTCGCGCCAGGCGGACCTCGTCAGGCGGCTGCTCGACCACGTGTGGCACGAGACGCTGGACAGCGGCCACCTGCTCGTACGGGGGCAGCGCATCGAGCCCATCTCGCCGATCCCGTTCGAGGTGTACCTGCCGTTTCGCGAGCTGGGGTACGCGGACCCCGAGGTCGAGCGTGCGGTGCTGATGAACCAGCGGTGGCGCGGCTGGGCCGCCTTCGAGGCCAAGCCCGTACGGCGGCTCGGCCTCGCCCTGTTCCGGCGGCGGTTCGAGGCCGCCGCGGCGCCCGACGGCGCGGGCCGCACGGAGCGGGCGGACGAGGCGGACGCCGACTTCCGCGCCGCCCTGCGCGAGACGTGGCTGGCGCGCCGCCCGGAACCGTGGACCGTCGAGGGACACATCGGCTACGACATCACGCACACCGTCTTCCACCTCACGGACTGGGGCAGGAACCCGCGGGGGCTGCCGGATGACCTGGCACGCTACCTCGCGCTGTGGCTGCCCGCCTGGCTGGACGACTGGCTCGACCTGGAGCGCTGGGACCTGCTCGGGGAACTGCTCGTCGTCGACGCGTGCCTGCCCGAGCCGACGCTCGACGCACGCGCCTGGGAGGCCTTCGCCGCGGCGCAGCGGCGCGACGGGGCCATGCCGGCCGTGCGCACCATGCCGGAGGGCAGCCCCGACGAGGTCTTCGACATCGTGTACCACCCGACGCTCGTCGCCGCCTTCGCCTCCACCCTCGCCACCTCGCGCGCCATGGCGCGCCTGACCGGCGACCCGGCATGACGGACACGGCGGGCCGGACGCGGACGCTCCTCGACACGGCCGGCGACCCGGCCCCGGCGCTGGACGAAGCGGTCCTCGCGATGGACGCGCCCGACGCGGTCGTCGCGTACTCCCGTGCCGGCGTGCGCACCGTACGCCACGGCGGTACGGCGCCGCCCCCGCCCGAGCCGCGGGAGGCCCTGCGCTATGAGGCGGGGTCGGCGTCCAAGCCGTACACGGGGCTGCTGCTTGAGCGGCTGGCTCGGGACGGCGCCGTGGACCCCGGCACGCCGGCCGCCGCGCTCCTCGCCCCTGGACGCCCCGTCGGCCGCGACCCCATCACGCTGACGCACCTGATCACCCACACCTCCGGGCTCCCGCCGCTGCCCTCCGACCTGTACCCGGGGGCGGTGCGGCACTGGCTGACCAACCCCTACGCGCACTACGGCGCCGACCGCGTGAGCGCCGCCTTCCTGCGGGCCCGCCCGCGCCACCGTCCCGGCACCCGGTGGCGCTACTCGAACTTCGGCGTCGCCGTCCTCGGCCAGGCGCTCGTGGCCGCCACCGGGAAGCCGTGGGCGCAGCTGGTGACCGGCGGCGTGCTCGCGCCCCTCGGCCTCACCGGGACCGCACTGTCCCCCGCGGGCCCCGGCATCGACGCCACCGGCCACGGCGCGGACGGTACGAAACCCACACCGCCGCTGCTCATCGGCGGCTTCGAGGCGGCGGGCGCGGTCCGCGCCACCCCCGGCGACCTGCTGTCGTTCCTGGAGGCCCACCTGCGCCCGGCCGGGCCGCTGCGCGAGGCCCTGCTCGCGGTGCGCCGCCCGCTCCTGCGCCGCGGGCGCGGCCACCTGCACGTCCACACCCTCACGTGGTTCCGCCACGAGACGGACCGCGGCCCCCTCTACTTCCACGCGGGGGCCACCAGCGGCCAGCAGACCTTCCTCGGGTTCGCCCCCGGCACGGGCACCGCGCTGGCCGCGACCTGCACGCGCCGCTGCCGCCTGCGCGACACCTTCGTGGCGACGGCGTACGGCCTGCTCGGGGGGTGAAAGGGCGGCACGACGGGCCCGCTATCCTGGAACCCTTGCGGTGCTCTTCCCAGAGCCCCGCGCGGCGGTGGGGCCCGCCGTACCCGAACCGCGGCAGCCCGCCGCCAACGGTCCCTACTCGTGAAAGACCGCCTCCGCGCACGCGGATGTGCCACCACGCGTAGGGAGAACCATGCCGTCTCAGCGGACCGGCCTGCCGGCGTCGGCAGAATCCGTCGACCCCGATGCCGGCCTCTCGCCCACGCCGCGCCGCCGCGAACCGCGCCTGCCGCAGTACACCGTCCTCGGCGTGATCGCCGTCGGCGGAGCGCTCGGCGCCGTCGCCCGCTACGGCGCGTCCCGGCTCTGGCCGGCGGGCACAGACGGCTTCCCCTGGGTGACGCTGGCCGTCAACGTGGTGGGATGCCTGGTGATCGGGGTCTTCCTCGTCGTGGTGAGCGAGGTGATCACCGCGCACCGCCTGCTGCGGCCGTTCTTCGCGACCGGCGTGCTGGGCGGCTTCACCACGTTCTCCACGTACTGCGTGGACATCGTGCGGCTGGTCGAGCACGGGCGTGCCGGGCCCGCGCTGGCCTATCTGGCGGCGACGCTGGTCGCCGCGATGGCGGCGGTGAGCGCCGGCGCGTGGTCCACCCGCCGTGTCGTCGCGAAGTGGGGCGAGCGGTGAGCGACATCCTCCTCGTCGCCCTGGGCGGCGCCGTGGGCGCGCCGTTGCGCTACCTGACCGACCGGGCCGTGCAGTCGCGGCACGACACGGTCTTCCCGTGGGGCACGTTCACCGTCAATGTCGTCGGCTCGCTGATCCTCGGCATCCTGACGGGCGCGGCCCTGGCGGGGGCGGCGGGCCACACTTTGCAGGTGCTGCTCGGCACCGGGCTGTGCGGCGCGCTGACGACCTATTCGACGTTCTCGTACGAGACCCTGCGCCTCGCCGAGACCGGGGCCCGGTTCTTCGCGGTGGCGAACGTCGCCGCGTCGGTGGTGGCGGGTCTCGGCGCGGCCTTCGCCGGTTTCGCCGTGGCGCAGAGCCTGTTCGGATGAACCGCGCCGACCTGTCGTCGCCCGCTTGCCCGGCCGGCCTACTTGTCGAGGGGTGAGGGGCCGAAGGACACGTCGATGTCCTGGAAGCCCTTCAGTTTCTGGATGGCGGCGTAGCGGGTGTACGCGAGCCTGTCGCCGTGCGTGAGCAGGACGCGGTCGGTGAACGGGGTGAGCAGGCTGCGCGGCCACAGCCGGAACGCCCGCACGGTGCTGATCTCGGCTCCCAGCACGAAGACCAGGGCGCCGAGGAAGATCCAGGCGAAGAGGCCGAGGACGATGCCGAAAAGACCGTAGGTGGCCGTGGTGCCGCGCAGGATGTGGTTGACGTAGTAGGTGCCGCCCCACTGCACCGTCTGCCAGATACAGGCCGCGACCAGCGCCCCGCCCGCCACGTGCTGCACGTGCTGCGCCCGGTGGGTGAGGACGTGGTACGCCGCCATCAGTATGGCGGTGGTGAGGACGATCGCGGCGGCGTTCAGCCCGAGCGTGGAGCCCGTCCCGATGCGGGTGCCGAAGACCCGGGGGACCGAGGCGAGCGCGGACAGGGCCGAGGTGAGGACGAGGCCGGCGACGGGCACGACGAGGAAGAGCAGCCCGCGCACCCGGGACTTCAGTGGGTTGAGGCGTTCGCACCGCGGCACGGCCCAGATGTTGTTCAGCGCGTTCTGAGCCGCCGTCATGACGCCGGAGACGCCGTAGAGGCTGCCCGCGATGCCGCCGAAGAGGGCGAACCCGTTGCTGCGGAAGGAGTGGATGTTGTCGCCGATCTGGTCGCCGACCACCGGGAACTGGCTGAGCGCCGAGTGCAGCACCTCGTGCTGCAAGTGCGGATCGTTGTGCAGCAGGCCGCTCAGGGCCGTCACGAGCAGGAGCAGGAGGGGGAAGAGCGCGAGGAAGCCGTAGTACGTGAGGAGCGCGGCGAGGTAGGGCCCCTGGTCGTCGAAGAACTTGTAGACGACGGCCAGCGGCAGGCCGAGCCACCGGTGCCTGCGCTGAAAGGCGTCGACGCGCTGCACGGCTGTCATGTGTTCCCTTTCGCCTCCACTCGCCGGTCCACTCTGCATGAAGAGGCTGCCCATACCGGCCTGAGTCGGCACCCGCCCGCGGCGAGGGGACTGCGCGGTCCGCCAGGTGGCCCAAGCCGGCGGGCCGCCGCACGCGCGGAGAGCGCATGTCCTGTAGGCAGTGCGAAGACCAGCGTCGCGCCCAACGCGCCTGCCACCGACAGGAGTCACCCATGCCCACCATCACGGCCACGGACGGCACCGAGATCTTCTACAAGGACTGGGGGCAGGGCCGGCCCATCGTCTTCAGCCACGGCTGGCCCCTGTCGTCCGACGACTGGGACGCCCAGATGATGTACTTCCTGGGGCGCGGCTACCGCGTCGTCGCCCACGACCGGCGCGGCCACGGACGCTCCGAGCAGGTCCCCGACGGCCACGACATGGACCACTACGCGGACGACCTCGCCGCGCTGACCGCGCACCTCGACCTCCACGGCGCCGTCCACGTGGGCCACTCGACCGGCGGCGGCGAGGTGGTGCGCTACCTCGCCAGGCACGGCGCGGGCCGGGCGTCCAAGGCGGCGCTGATCTCCGCCGTGCCGCCGCTGATGCTGCGCACCGACACGAACCCCGGCGGGCTGCCCAAGTCCACCTTCGACGGCTTCCAGGCCCAGACGGCGGAGCACCGCTCGGCCTTCTACCGCGACCTCGCCGCGGGCCCGTTCTACGGGTTCAACCGCCCCGGGGCCGAGCCCGTCGAAGCAGTGGTCGACAACTGGTGGCGCCAGGGCATGATGGGCGGTGCCAAGGCCCACTACGACGGCATCGTCGCCTTCTCCCAGACGGACTTCAGCGACGACCTGCGGGCCATCTCGATCCCCGTGCTGGTCATGCACGGCGACGACGACCAGATCGTCCCCTACGCCGACTCCGCGCCGCTGACCGCGGAGCTGCTCCAGAACGCCACGCTCAAGACGTACGCAGGCTTCCCGCACGGCATGCCCACCACCCAGGCCGATGTCATCAACGCCGATCTGCTCGCCTTCATCGAGGCCTGAGCGGCCTCAGGTGCCCGGCCGGCCGGCCCAGACAGTGCCGGTCGGCCCAGCTCGCCCGTGTCACGGCATGGATCGCGGCGCGGGCGCGCTCGGGTGCCAGGCCGGTCGTGCACACCGCGAGGACGTACGGGGGCGCGTCGGCGGGCTCGATGAGGGCGGCGTCGTGCTCCACCCCGTCCACCCAGGCGTTCTTGTTCGCCACCGGGACGCCGGCCGGCAGCGCCGCCGGTATCCCGTCTCGGTACTCCTGGTCGCGGTACGGGGCGAGCAGGGCGGCGTCACCGGCCGCGTCGGCCAGCAGGGCGCCGGCCGCCGCGGCGGTGACGGTGTTGGTGAGCCCGGCCCCGATGGCGGCACGGTCCCCGATGGGGCGGGTGATCACCAGGCCGGGCGGTGCGCAGGCAGCGGCGGCGGGCAGCCCGACGGCCTCAAGCACCAGGCTGGTGGCGAGGTTGCTGCTGGCGCAGATCATCCGGTGGCACAGCAGGCCGAGCGTCATGTGGGCGCCGAGCCGCTCCCAGGGCGCCTCGTCGTTGTCGTCGCCCCGCTGTACGCGGTAGTGGCCGCGCACCACGGACGGGAACCGGTCGTGGACCGGGACCCGCTCGCCCAGGTCGAGGTTGCGGTGTGCGGCGCGCAGGACGGCCGGCTTCATCAGGCTCGCCGCGTAGTGCGTTCGGTCCGCCTGGTGCGTGAAGGCGGGCCGTTCGCCGGGGCGGCCGCACCACACCGACACGGCGCCTGCGTCCGCACGTCCGGCGGTGAGCGCCGCGGCGAGGTGGGGCGTGGCCCGGGCGGGCCGGCTCACTGCGGCTGGGTGAGCTCGACCGGGCGGCCGGTGAACTTGCGCACGAGGACGACGACCACCCCGATCGCCAGCCAGATCAGGCCGCCGATCTGGGCCTTGGCGTCGGCGTTCCACAGGACGTAGGCGATGATCGCGAACCCGATGAGCGGCACGGCGAGGTGCACGCCGTAGGTGCGCTGCCGCTTCTTGACCAGGTAGTACACCCCGACGGTGACGTGCAGCATCAGGAAGGAGAACAGCGCGCCGAAGTTGACCAGGCTGGACAGCAGGCCGACCTGGCCGACGAAGAAGACGCCGAGGATCAGGCTGACGGCGCCGACCAGCAGCACGGCCCGCTGCGGGACCCTGCGGTGCGGGTCGACGTGCGCGAGGAACTTCGGCAGCTGCCCGTCGCGGGCCATCGAGAACAGCAGGCGCGAGGTGGCCGCCTGTGCGGCGAGCGAGTTGGCGAGGGCGGCGGACAGGGCCACCGTCAGCGCGACCACGACCTTGAACCAGGTGCCGCCGACCAGCCGGGCGACGGTGTAGAAGGCGTCGTTGGTCGCCGTGTCGCCGGTGAACTGCGTCTTCCCGGGCAGCAGCAGCCCGGCGAGGAAGGTCTGCACGACGAACAGTCCCGCCACCATCAGCAGGGACAGCACGGTGGCACGGCCGACCATCTTCGAGCCGCCCTTGACCTCCTCGGCGAGCGTCGAGATGGCGTCGAACCCGAGGAAGGAGAGGGCCGCCACGGAGATCGCGCCGAAGACGAAGCTGACGTGGAACTGGTCCGGGTTGTACACCGGGTCCCAGCTCCAGTGCGCCCCGTTGACGCCCCTCGCGACCGCGATGACGCCGAGGACGATGAAGAGTGCCAGGACGAGCGCCTCGCCGATCAGGAAGACGGTGTTGGCCATCGCGAACAGCTTGATGCCCGCCAGGTTGACCACCGTGTTGACCGCCACGAAGACCACCACCCACAGCCACTGCGGCACCTCGGGCACGACGGACCCGAGTGCGGCCGCGCCGGTGACGTACAGCAGGGTCGGGATCAGCAGGTAGTCGAGCAGGATCGCCCAGCCCGCCAGGAAACCGGCGGGCGCGCCGAGCCCGCGCCCCGCGTAGGCGTAGACCGAGCCGGCCACGGGGAACGCGCGCGACATGGAGCGGTAGCTGTACGCGGTGAAGATCATCGCGACGCACCCGATGGCGTAGGTCAGCGCGACCATGCCCTTGGACTCGTTGAACACCGAGCCGTAGATGGCGAACGGCGCGGTGGGCACCATGAACACGAGCCCGTAGATCAGCAGGTCCTTCATGCCGAGGCTGCGCTTGAGCTCCTGGGTGTACCCGAACTCGGCGAGCGCCCGCTCCCCGGACGCGGGGCCGCTGCCTTGCGCACTACGGACCATGCCCAACCTCCTGCCGACCGTTACTGGACCCGGCCATACTGATGAAAGAATGGTCAGAAAACAAGACCTTAAGTTCGCCGAAACGAGAGCGTGCTGGCAGGCTGAGCCGGGGCACAGCGGTGAGGGAGGGGATCGCGTGGTCCACGAAGAACGGCCTGGTACGCAGCCGGGCGCCGACGCGTCGCCGGCGCGGGGCGGGCTCGGCACGCTGCGGGTGCCGAGCGCCGTGGACCAGGTGGCCGACAGGCTCCTCACCGCGATCGCCCTCGGCGAGTTCAGCGTCGGCGAACGCCTGCCCGCGGAGCGCGAGTTGGCGGCGATCCTGGGCGTGAGCCGGCCCACGGTACGCGCGGCGGTGGCGAGGCTGCGCGACATCGGGTGCCTCGACGTCACGCGTGGCAGGTCGGGCGGCCACTACGTGCGCTCCGGGTGGCGGGAGGAGTCGGCCCCTGCCGTGCGGCGCACCCTGGAGCCCCGCTGGGAGCAGACCAAGGCGCTGCTCGACGCCCGCGGCCTGGTCGAGTCGCTGATCGCCAGGACCGCGGCCGAGCGGCGGGACGCGCGGGACATCGAGCGGATGACCGGCGCACTCGCCGAGTACACGGCGGCCGCGACCGCCCCGGCCGCCGGGCCCGGCGCGGGGCCGGCCGCCGGGGCGCGGATCCGGCAGTCGGACGCCGCGCTGCACCACGCGATCACCCGGGCGGCGAAGAACGAACCGCTCGCGCTCTACAGCCGGCAGCTGCTGCGGGACATCAGCGCGGGCTTCCCGATCGAGCCGTACCGCGGCAACGCGACCGAGCGCGCGCTGGCCGACCACCGCGCGCTGACGGACGCGGTCGTGGCAGGCGACGGGGACACCGCCGCCGGCGTGGCGGCCCGCCACTTCGACCTCACGGAGCAGGCGCTGCGCGCGGCCCTGGAACGCAGCCTGCGCCCCGCGGACCGGGCCGCGCCGGAGGCGTGAGGCCTCCCGCCGCGCTTACGCCCTGAGCCCGTCCAGCATGGTCCGGACGATCGGTTCGAGGTACTCCGGGGAGCCCTCGATCCTCGCGATGGCCACGATGACGTCGAAGATCTGCTCCAGCGTGATGTCGTCGCGGATCTCGTGGGCGCCCTGCGCGGCGGCCAGCAGTGGCCGCCCGGCGTCGAGCGCCCGTCCGCGGCGGCTGGGGACACCGCCCTCACCGGCGTGGACCAGCAGTTCGGACACGATGAGGCGCTTGTGCGGGATGAAGGCGAACTGCCGCCGCAGCCAGGCGGTGAGCGCCTCGCCAGGCGTCTGGCCCTCCTCGATGACCGCGGCGTCGCAGAGCGCGTCGACCTCGTCGGCGTAGAGCGCTTCGAGCAGCTCCCGCCGCCCGGGGAAGTTGCGGTACAGCGTCGCCATGCCGACGCCCGCGCGCCGCGCCACCTCGGCCATGGAGAGTGACGTGTCGCCGGCGGAGAAAGCGTCCCGGGCGACCGCGAGGATCCTGTCGCGGTTGCGTTCCGCGGCGGCCCGCCTTGCGGGGAACGACGCCTTGTCGGAAGCCATGGCTCTCCTTCGCTCCTGCCGCTATCCGCCTGCCGCCCGGACGGCGACAGTGGTGGACAGCCTATCCGGTATCGCTCTACAGTTGACGGACAGCCTATCCGTCAATGTGTCGAGGAGCTGCCCCATGCCTCACGAACGTCCCAGCGTGGCGACGGTGACGCCCCCCGCGCGGCCCACGGCGCAGGAGGTCGCCAAGCCGGGCGTGCGCCTGGCGGCCGTCGCCGCGATCGCGTGCGTCGCCCAGTTCATGGTGGTGCTCGACTCCAGCATCGTGAACGTCGCGCTGCCCTCGATGAAGGCGGGCCTCGGCCTGTCGGTCACCGCGCAGCAGTGGGTCGTCAACGGCTACCTGATCACGTTCGGGGGCCTGCTGCTGCTCGCCTCGCGCGCCGGCGACCTGTTCGGCCGTCGCCGCGTCTTCCAGACCGGCCTCACGGTCTTCGCCGCGGCCAGTCTCGTCGGCGGGCTCGCCCAGGACGGCTGGATGCTGCTGGCGGCACGCCTGCTCCAGGGCGCGGGCGCGGGCGCGCTCGCGCCGTCGAGCCTGAGCCTGATCACCGCGAGCCACACCGAGCCCGCCGCGCGCACGCGCGCCATGACGTGGTGGGGCGTCGCGGCCTCCTCCGCGGGAGCCGCGGGCATCGTGCTCGGCGGGCTGCTGACCGCGTCGCTGAGCTGGCGCTGGGTGATGCTCGTCAATGTCCCGATCGGCGCGGGACTGCTCGCCGTGAGCCTGGCGTGCCTGCGGCCCTCGGGGCCCTCGGGGCCCGCGTCAGACGGGGGCGAGTACGGCACGGGCCGGCGCGTGGACCTGCCGGGCGCCGTGACGATCACCCTGTCGGCCGCCGCGATCGTCTACGGCGTGTCGATCGCCCCCGACCACGGCTGGGGGTCGGCCGAGGTGCTCGCGCTGCTGATCGGCGGGCTCGTGCTGCTCGCCGCCTTCGTGGCGATCGAGCGCCGCGCCGCGGAGCCGCTGATCCCGCCCGCGGTGTTCGCCCTGCACAACGTCCGGATCGGCAACGTCCTGACCCTGTGCCTGGGCGTGGTGATCATGGCGCCGCTGTTCTTCCTCTCCCTCTACCTGCAGCAGGTGCTCGGGCACAGCGCCCTGCGCACGGGGCTCTCCCTGCTGCCGATGGCGGCCGTGCTCAGCGTCGGCGTCCTCGTCTCGCAGAGGCTGATTCCCGTGATCGGCCCTCGGCGCCTGGTGGTGGGCGGCGCCCTGGTCGCCGCCGGGGGTCTGGTGTGGCTCGCCCGGCTGCCCGCCGATCCCGGCTACGTGAGCGGCATCCTGCTCCCCACCCTGGTCGTCGGCGCCGGGACGAGCCTGATGATGATGCCGGCGATCGTCGCGGCGACGGCCGGCGTCGCCCCGCGCGACGCGGGGGTGGCCTCGGGCCTGATCAACATGTGCCGCCAGCTCAGCGGGGCACTGGGCCTGGCGGCCCTGGTCACCGTCGCGTCCACCGTCACCCGGCACAGCGGTGCGGGCGGCGCAGCGGCCGTCGTCGAGGGCTATCGCGTCGCGTTCTACGCCATCGCCGCGATCAGCGTCGCCTCGGCGCCCCTCGCCCTGCTTCTGAGGAAGGCCGGCCGGTGAACGGCCGCCCGGCGAGGGCCTCTTGACAGCGACGAGAGCCGATGGGATCTTCCAATCGCTTGTTTCCGGCACCCGTGGTGCCACCCGGGAAGAGGGATGGCAGGACCATGACCGAACTGACGCGGCGCAAGTTCGTGGCCCTCTCCGCGGGCGCGGCCGGCGCGGTGGTGACCGGGGCCTCCGTGGCGGGCGCGACCCCTGCCGCCGCTGCCGGAAAGGGCGCGGCCTCCGCCGGCGATCTGACCGCCGCGAAGCACATCGTGATCGTCATGCAGGAGAACCGCGGCTTCGACCACTACTTCGGCACGCTGAAGGGCGTACGCGGCTTCGCCGACCGCAGCGCGATCCGGATCGCCGGCGGCCACAGCGTCTTCAACCAGCCGAACGGCTCGGGGCGCCAGTACCCGTGGCAGTTCAGCGCGACCTCGCCGTCCGGCGGCGCGGACCCCGAGCGGATGGCGCAGTGCAGCGGCGACCTCGCACACGGCTGGTCCGACCAGCACACGGCCTGGAACGGCGGCAAGCTCGACGCCTGGGTGGCCGCCAAGGGCAACGTCCGCACCCTCGGCCACCTCACGCGCGACGACATCCCCTTCCATTACGCCCTCGCCGACACCTGGACCATCTGCGACGCCTACCACTCGTCCGTCATCAGCGCGACCGGCCCGAACCGCACCTACCACTGGAGCGGCACGATCGACCCGGCCGGTACGGCGGGAGGTCCCGCCATCGACGGCGGGTCGGAGTCCGGCCTGCGCTGGCAGACGTACGCGGAGGCCCTTGAGGACGCCGGCGTGAGCTGGAAGCTCTACCAGAACGCCGACGACAACTTCACGGACAACGCCCTCGCGTACTTCACGCAGTTCGCGGACGCCCCGGCCGGCAGCGCGCTCGCCACCAAGGGCATGGGCTCGGTCCCGCGCAGGACGGGCAGGACCCCGGACGACATCGCGGCGGCCGTCGCGGCCGACGTCAAGGCCGGCACCCTCCCGCAGGTGTCCTGGATCGTCTCGGACCAGGCCTCCTCCGAGCACCCCTACGCCACCCCGGAGGACGGCGCGCACTTCGTGCACGAGGTGATCAACGCGCTCGCCGCCGACGAGGACGTCTTCAACTCCACCGTCATCCTGCTCAACTACGACGAGAACGACGGCTTCTTCGACCACGTCCCGCCCCCTGTGGCCCCGTCGGGCACCGCCGGGGAGTTCGTGGACGGCACCAACATCGGCCTGGGCTTCCGGGTCCCGATGATCGTCATCTCCCCGTGGAGCCGCGGCGGCTGGGTCGATTCGCAGGTCTTCGACCACACCTCGGTGCTGCGCTTCCTGGAGAA
This sequence comes from Streptomyces sp. NRRL F-5126, assembly GCF_000721265.1. GTDB lineage: Bacteria > Actinomycetota > Actinomycetes > Streptomycetales > Streptomycetaceae > Streptomyces. The sequence goes on from NZ_JOFZ01000012.1 coordinate 479,914, forward strand.
GTGGACCGCCGCCATCGGCAGACCCGCCAAGTGCCCGAACATCAGCGACTGGAGGCGCCGGGTCTGCGGCGACCTCACCAGCGCCTTCGACTTCGCCCACCCCGTCTACGGCCTGCCGTCGCTGCCGGACACCTCCGCCACCATCGGCCTGGCCGTCTGCGCGCCGGTGGCGAACCCCGCACCCGTCGACAACGCGCTGCCCGCCCAGGAGCCGGGCAGCCGCCCCGCCCGCGCGCTGCCGTACCAGCCGAGCGCCAGGCTCGACCGCTTCACCTTCGGCTCGGGCGGCGCCGTCCAGTACTGGATCGCCATGGCCAACGGCGGTTCGGCGGCCACCCACTTCTCCGCGTACGTCAACGCCCACCGCGGGGGCGGGCCCTGGCAGTACACGGTCGCCCCGGGCGGCACGACCGAGGACTTCTTCAACTGCGGCCCCGGCTTCGGCGACGGCCCCTACGACCTGACCGTCGTCGGGCCGAACCGCTTCCTCCGCCGCTTCCAGGGCGACGCGAACAAGCCGGGCGCCGAGCTCGCCGTGACCGAGAGCTACGCCAACGCCCCGACCACCGGCAAGCTCGCCGTCTTCTTCGAGCTCGCGAACAACGGCAGCACAGCGACGACCTTCACCATCACGGCCAACGCCTACCGCACCGACGGCCCCTGGACCTACACCGTCGAGCCCGGCTCCTCCACGAGCGACTTCTTCAACGCCGTCTACTACAACCACGGCTGGTACGACTTCACCGTCACCGCGAGCACCGACTCCAGCTGGTCCCAGCGGTTCACGGGCCACCTCGAAACGGGCGCCGCGAGCGTCAGCGGCTGACCGCGGCCGCCGGGCCCCGTCGTCGAGCGGGGCAGCCGTCACGGTGCCGGCCGGCACGTAGTCGGGCGCGCTGCTGCCGACGAGCGGATGGTTGCCCGGGAGGTCGTAGCGCAGCGCGCGTGCGTAAGGATCCGGGCGCATCAGCGCGATCTGGGCCCGGGTCCAGTCCAGCACCCGGGCGCCGGCGGGGTGCCGCTCTGCGGTGCAGGTTGAGCCCCTGCCCCCCGAAGGGTCAGTGGACGTGGACGTGGACGTGGGCCGCGCCGCCCGCGAGCAGGACCCTGCCGCGCCGATAGGTGGTCGCCTGGCGGGCGTTGTCGGTGAACCGGGTCAGGCTCGTGACCGTGTTGACGGTGGCGTCGGCACCGGTGACGTGCCGGATGGCGGCGGCGAGGTCCGTGGCGGTCGCGGGCGTGTCACGGTCGGCCGGCGGGCTGTCGAACGCGATCACGGTGATGCGCCCGCGTGGCGGGTCGTAGAGGTAGCTCCCCGTCGCGGTCGCCCGCCGGCCGATGTCCAGGTCCCGCAGTCCGTCCACGTCGGCGACGGCGTGGTGGGCGGTTGTCCCCGGATCGGTACCGGGAAATCGAACCCGGCGAGCCACCGGCCGCGTACCGTGCCCCGGTCGGTCGTGGCGCTCACCCCTTCGGCGTCCTCGTCGAAACCGGTGACCTCGACGCCGCGCCCGGCCGGGCAACAGTCGCCGTACGGTCAGAGCCAGGCCTGCCGCTCCCGGCCGCCGGGGTCGTCGACCTGTGCCCACTCGGTCCCGATGCGCATCGTGGCGCGACGCTCGCCGTCGTAAGGGTCCCAGCCGGGGTTGCCCGTCCTGGCGAACCGGACCCATGCCGCGTGCATACGGCCGGCGAGATCCGCCGGGGGCTCCTCGGGGCCGAGCAGCGCGGCGGGCCCGCGCAGCCGCGGCAAGTCGGCGACGTCGAAGACGAAGGGCAGTTCGACCGCGTGGGTGGCGCCGAGCCGTCCGTCCAGGGCGCGGGAGCGCCACGAGAACTCATAGGCATAGGTGCCGGATCCAGGGCGGGCGGCATGCGCGTCCGCCAAGGCCCAGCTGCCCGCGCCGAAGAGTGCGCCGCCCATGACGGCGGAGCGCAGCTCGCCGAGGGACGCGCCGGGGCGCGCCTTGCGGTACGCCTCGACGAGTCGCGCGGGGTCCGGGTGCGAGCGCGCCGCCGCGTCGTCGACGTCACGGGCCGTCGAGGTGTCGTACGTGCCCACCGGGACGAGATACAGGTGTCCCTCCTCGGTGTTGGTGCCGATGAGCAGGTCGGCGTCGTTGCCCAGGCCCGCGGCGACGGACTCGGCGGGCTGCCTGTCGAGGACAAGGCTGAAGGGGCTGAGCCCGATCAGCGGGTCGTAGTGCGTTTCGGTCCGCAGGTCGATGCCCCCGAGCCGGGACGCGGCCTCGACCAGGCGGTCGTCGGGGATGTCCGCGAAGGATCCGGCGTGCGGCTCGACGCCCAGCACCCGGGCCGCGGCCCGGGTGACGCGGGCGGCCTGCTCGGAGGTGAACGCGCCCAGTCCACTGCCGCTTTGGACGATGGCCCGCCGGAAGAGGCCCCTGGCCCCAGGGGCGGCGAGTACGCCGCCGACGATGGTCGCCCCCGCCGACTGGCCGAAGAGGGTGACACGGCGCGGGTCGCCGCCGAAAGAGGAGATGTTCTCCCCGACCCAGCGCAGGGCGGCGACGACATCGAGCAGGCCGCGGTTGGCCGGGGCTCCGGGGAGGTCGAGGAACCCGGCAATGCCGAGCCGGTAGTTGAGAGTGACGAGGACGACGCCGTCCCGGGCGAAGCCGGAGCCGTCGTACAGCGCGGCCCGCGTCGATCCGGCGACGAATCCGCCACCGTGGACGAACACCATGACGGGCAGATCGCGGCCGCCCTCGGGTGCCCGGACGTTGACCGTGAGGTAGTCCTCGCCGGGGATCCAGCCCGTACCGAAGTACGGAGACATGTCGACGCTGCCGAGCCGGCGCTCCGACTGCGGCGCGTTGGGTCCCGGCGCGGTCGCGTCCCGTACGCCGTCCCAGCGCTCGTGCGGTCGCGGTGGCTCGAACCGGCCGGCGCCGCGGGGCGGGGCGGCGTAGGGGATGTTCAGGAAGGTGGTGATGCCGCCCCGGCGCAGACCGCGGACGGCTCCTTGCGCGGTGGTCACGACAGGCTGCGGGTGGTTGCTCATGTCTCGTGCCTTTCCGCGGGGGCTCAGGCCTGCTCGGAGTACGGGGCGAAGGGGGCCCAGCCCTTCAGGGCGAACCCGTCTCCCTCGCGGGCCACCTCGGCGGCGCCGTGGCCGCCCAGGTGCGCGGGGATCACCAGTGCGTTGTTGTCGGCCGCCCAGCCCAGGACTCTGCGGCGGGTGGCCCGCGCGCCCCTGGGGTCCTCGCAGAAGCAGCTGTTGGCGTCGGGCTCGACGATCTGTACCGGGCTGTGCAGCATGTCGCCGACGAACACCGCGCGGTCCGTGCCCGAGGTGAGTGTCAGCACGGAGGAACCAGGGGTGTGTCCCGGAGCCGTCTCCAGGCGGAGGCCGGCGTCGATCTGGTGGCTGTTCTCCCACAGCAGCGTCCGGCCGGCCCGGTGCACCGGCGCCACGCTGTCCTCGAAGACATTCTGGTTGCCCCGGCCGAGCAGCGGCTCATGGCCGTTCTCAGGGTTCCAGAAATCGAAGTCGTCCTTCGGCATCAGGTACGTGGCGTTGGGAAAAGTGGGCACCCACTGCCGACCGTCCAGGTAGGTGTTCCAGCCGACGTGGTCGATGTGAAGGTGCGTGTTGATCACGATGTCGACGTCCTCGGGCGAGACGCCCGCACGCGCGAGATTGGCCAGGAAACCCGTCTCGAGACGGTTCCAGACCGGCGCGTACGGACGGTCCTTGTGGTTGCCGACCCCCGTGTCCACGAGGATGGTCCTGCCCTCGCTGCGCAGCACCCAGGTCTGGATCGCGGAATTCACGAGATTGGTGCCGGAATCCAGAAAATACGGGGTCAGCCAGGGGGATCCGTCGTCCCACACTTTCCTGGGAACTTCCGGGAAGAAAGTTTCCGGCGTCATTTCGACAGAGCCGAAGTATTCCCATACGCGCGTAACGGAGACGTCACCCAGCTTCATTTCTTCCATGAGGAATCCTTGGCAATTCGGAGATTTCTTGTGACTGTAGGAGCGGGCTGGACACCCGCGGTATCCGCAACATGACTGCACCCGCGCACGGGGCCCGGCCACGGTGCCGGGCTGCTTGTAGCCTGGACGGTCAAGGGCAAGGCGGCTCCGGCCGTGAGCCACGGTTACGGGAGACTGCGTGGATGTGCGGCGGGGCGGGCGCGAGCCGGCCGTGGGACCGGGCCGTGACCAGGGGGAGTTGATCGTCGGCCGGGACGCGGAGCTGGCGTGGCTGTCCCGTGCGGTGGACTCGGTGCCGGCCGACCCGGTGCTGATGCTGGCGGGTGACGTGGGCACGGGGAAGAGCACGCTGCTTGAGCGTGCGGCACGCCGGGCCGAGGACGGCGGTGCCCGCGTGCTGCGTGCCGAGGGGAGCGAGTCGGAGTCGAGGTTGGCGTATTCCGCGTTGCACCAGCTGCTCGGGCCGGTGCACGCCGAGGTCGACGGCCTGCCCGGGAGGCAGCGCGCCGCGGTGCGGGACGCCTTCGGCGAGGGGCCGGCCACGTCGGAGCCGAGGCCCATGCTGGTCGGGGTCGCCGTCCTGTCTCTGCTTTCCGGCCTGGCCGAGCGCGGTCGGGTGGTCGTGGTGCTGGACGACGCGCAGTGGTTCGACCGTGCCTCCCTTGACGCGCTGTCCTTCGCCGCGAGACGGCTGGCGGGTGAACCGGTCACCGTGCTGATCGGGGTCCGTGCCGGTGATCACCTTCCCGGCTTCGGCCGTCAGGTGCCGGCACTGACACTCGCACCGCTCGGCGCCGCCGCGGCCGGCCGGTTGCTCGACCTTCAGCCGGCGAGCCCCACCGGCCGCGCGAGAGCGCTCGTCCTCGACCAGGCGGGTGGCAATCCGCTGGCTCTGGTGGAACTGGCGAGTACGGCCACCGCGCACGTAACCGCGGGTTCTCCGTCAACCGGCCCGCTTCCGCTCACCGAGCGGCTGGAGAAGATCTTCGCCGACCGTTCGAGCGGCCTCCCCGACGCCACCGCGCGGGCTTTGCTGCTCCTCGCCGCCATGGACAGCACCGACGCCACGACGGCCGCGGCGGCGGGACTGCCGCGCGCCGGGGAATCAACCTGGCTGCCGGCCGAGCGAGCCGGGCTGGTCCTGCGGACCGGCCGGGGCGTGCGCTTCCGCCACCCCTTGGTCCGTTCCGCCGTGTATCACGCCGCGTCCCCGGCGGCGCAGCGCGAGGCGCACATCGCGCTGGGCGCCATGCTGCGGGACGCACCCGACCGGCGTGCCTGGCATCTCGCCGCAGCCTGCCGGCAGCCGGACGCGGCCGTGTCGGCCGAGCTGGAACGTACCGCCGGCCGGGCCCGCCGCCGGGGCGGCCATGCGGCGGCGGCGCGGGCCCTGCAGCGGGCAGCGGAACTCTCACCCCGGCGCGAGGACAGTGCGCGGCTCCTGGTCGAAGCCGCCGCGGCAGCCGTGTTCACCGGAGACATCGCATGGGTCGAGGAGCTGGCCGCCGCGGCCCGGGGGCGCACGGATGACGCGGCCATCACCGCTTCGGCCGCCGTCCAGGCCGGGCGGCTGGCGGCCCTGACCGCGCGCCATACGACGGTGTTCTCCCGGCTGACCGACACCGCGGAGCGGCTGGCGCCCTCCCGGCCGGCCGCCGGACTCGACCTCGTGGCCTCCTCGGCCGTGGTCTGCTTCTACTCCGGAGAGGAAACCCAGCGCCGCCGTGTCCTGGACATCCTGGGGCGCCTCCCCGCGGACGCCTCGCAGGAGGGCCTTCGCGCCTGGGCGAGGGCCGTCTCGGACCCATGGAACAGCCGGGCCGAGGTCGCGTCGCTGCTCCCACGCTTGTCCGGCGCGGCACAGGCCAGGCCGGAGTGGCTCGTCCCCTTCGGGATCATGGCCTGGCTGCTGGACGAGACCCCCTGGGCGGTCCGCGCGTTCGACAGGGCCTTCGACCGCTGGGAGCTGAGCGGAACGCTCCCCGAGGGGCTGGGCGGGGCCGTCTCCTGGGCCTACGTGGAGCGGGGGCAGTGGGAACGGGCCCGTGAGGCCTGTGCCCGCACCGCCGAGGTCGGCCACGCGGCAGGCCTCGACCACGCCGTGGCCTGTGCGATCAGTGTGGAGGCCACCGTGCTCGCCTTCCAGGGCCATACGTCCGCGGCCGTCAGCCGGGCCGAGGACGCGCTCATGCTGATCGATCCGCTGGAGAGCCGCTCGGTCGCCGTCTACGCGCGCCGTGCGCTCGGTGCCGCGGCGGCCGCGGAAGGCGCCTACGAGATCGCGTACGGCCGGCTGCGCAGGGCGTTCACGGCGGATGGCGCGCCTGTGCACTACCACGCCTCCTACCCGGCCATCGCGGATCTGGCGGCCGCCGCCGTGCGCTGCGGCCACCGCGAGGAGGCTGCCGCGATCGTCGAGCGGGCGTCGTCCGAACTGGCGGACAACGCCTCACCTCGTCTGCGTGCGCTGATCAGCCGGGCCCGTGGGCTGCTGGCGGAACCCGAGGACGCCGAACCGCACTTCCGGGCGGCTCTGGCGGACCCGGTGCTGGAATACTGGCCGTTCGAGCACGCACAGGCCCAGCTCGACCTCGCCGAGTGGCTGCGGCGCCGTCGGCGCATCGCGGAGGCGCGTGAGCCGCTCACCGAGGCCCTGGAGACCTTCGGCCGTCTGGGCGCCCGGCCGTGGATCGAGCGGGCCAGGGCCGAATCGCGGGCCGCCGGCCTCGACGTCACGGACGCGGCGCCCGACGCGCTCCTCGGCCTTTCCCCGCAACAGCAGCAGATCGTCCGGCTCGCCGCCCGGGGGCTGACCAACCGCGAGATCGGCGAGAAGCTCTTCCTCTCCCCGCGCACGGTCGGCTCGCACCTCTACCGCAGCTTCCCCAAGCTGGGCGTCACCGCCCGTTCCCAGCTGCGCGACCTCGTCGGGGGCTGACACACCACCGGGACACGGTCGTACCGGGAAGCCGGATCGGGGCGACCGCGCTACTCGGCCGGGGCGGCCGTGCGCAGCGGTGCGAGCGCCGAGGCGAACCGGACGAGTTCGTCGAGCATGGTCTTGGCGGCGGAGTCCATCACGTCGTTCGGTGTGAGTTCGTCCCCGTTGACGAACTGTCCTACGAAGGGGATCGACACGGCCTCGGGAAGCGGTGTCATCTTCAGGGTGGTGACGACCTGCTTGATCATCTGGGCAGCGCGCGTGCCCGCGGAGACGCCCCCGTAGCTGACCAGCCCGACCGGCTTGTACTGCCACTCCCCGTGGAGGTAGTCGATCGCGTTCTTGAGTTCGGCGTTGTAGCCGAAGTTGTACTCGGGCATGACGAACACGAAGGCATCGGCTTCGCTGATCTTCGCGCTCCAGTCGCGGGTGTGCTGGTGCGTGTACTGGCCCAGTCGCGGGTGGTTCGGCTCGTTCATGAACGGCAGGTTCCACGCGGCCAGGTCGACGAGTTCGACCTCGGTGCAGCCGCCGTGACGCACGGCGACGTCCTCGACCCAGCCGCCGACGGCGGGGCCGACGCGGCCGGGCCGGGTGCTGGCCACGATTATCTCGAGCTTCGTCATGTTTGTACCCCTCTTGGGTCCCGGATGCGCACGGACACTCGCGTATGCGGCAGGCCTGTGGAGTCCGCCACGCAGTGTGACGAGCAGACTAGCGTAAAAACGAGAAAGTAAAAAATAATCGTTAATCTGTTGCGCTGGCGCTACTCCAAGGTCGAGGCTGGGCACAGACACCGAACGCGAGACACACAGGAGACGCACATGCGGGTGGCGAACCTCAACGGGCGACTGGCTCTCAAGGACTCCGGTGGCTACGTGGATGTCGAGGTCGCGAGCGAGGGCCGTTTCGGATCCGATCCGCAGGAAGCCTTCGCCCGCTGGGACGATCTCACCGCCTGGGCCCAGGAGACGGGCGCGAGCCGCGTCGCGGACAAGGCACGTGTGCGGACCGGTACGGAAGCCGTCTGGGGACCTCCTGTGCCCCGCCCGTCACAGATTTTCGCGATCGGCCTCAACTACCGCGATCATGTGGCCGAATCGGGCTTCCGGATCCCCGAGGAGCCGGCTGTCTTCACGAAGTTCGCCACATCGCTGACCGGGCACGGGGCAGCGGTGGCATTGCCGGATGGCATGGTGGACTGGGAAGCTGAACTGGTCGCTGTCATCGGCCGCCACTGCGACCACGCGACCAGGGAGACCGCCTGGTCCTACGTGGCCGGGCTGACCGTCGGACAGGATCTGTCCGAACGGCGGCTGCAGCTGGCGGGGCCGGCGCCGCAGTTCTCCCTCGGCAAGTCCTACCCCGGTTTCGGGCCCGTAGGTCCCGAGCTGGTCAGCATCGACGAGTTCACCGACCCCGGCGATCTGGAACTTGGCTGCATGCTCGAAGGCGGCGAGGTCCTGCAGAAGGGCCGCACCTCCAGCATGATCTTCGGCGTGCCCGAGCTGGTGGCACGGCTGTCGGCGGTGTGCCCCCTGCTGCCCGGAGACCTGATCTTCACCGGCACCCCGGCCGGTGTCGGAATGGGGCGCAGTCCGCAGAGGTCCCTGGCCCCTGGCGACGTGCTCGTCACGTGGATCGAGGGAATCGGCACGCTGCGCAACCCGATGGTCGCTGCCTGACCCGCGCCCAGGAATCCCACACCGATTCGGAAGGAGCCGTATCCATGTCATTGCATCGCCTGACCCAGGTCGTCATGGGCGTGCCCGACGTCGAGCGGACGGCCGCGTACTACAGAGAGTTCGGTCTGACGCCCGGCGCCGAGCCCGCTCCCACCGCGCCGCGCTCCCGGCCGTCCCCTGTGCTGTCGACCGTGGACGGCGGTGAACAGCTTCGCATCGTGCACTCGGCACGCCGGCGTCTGGTCGAACTCGGTGTCGGCGCGGACCACCCCGACGACCTCGACCGCGTCGCCTCCGCGCTGATGAGGCTGGGAGTGCCGATCGAGCGCACCCCCACCGCCGTGTCGGCCGTCGACCTGGGCACCGAGGTCCTGGTCCGCGTGGAAATCGCCCCGCGCTACGAGCAGCGGCCCGCCCGGCTGCCCGCCTACAACGTGCCGGGCGTGGACGGGCGTCTGCAGGAGCGTGCCCCGGGCATCCTGCGTGAGGGGCCGGTCCGGCCGCGCAAGCTCGGGCACGTGGTCCTGGGCTCCACCGACCATGAGGCGTCGCAGCGATTCTTCGAGCAGGGCATCGGCTTCAAGGTGAGCGACTCCGTGAAGGACCAGGGGGCGTTCATGCGCTGTTCCAGCGACCATCACAACGTGCTGGTGCACCAGGCCCCTGTCGCGTTTTTGCACCACACGTCCTGGCAGGTCGACGACGTCGACGAGATCGGGCGAGGCGCGACCGCCATGCTGGCGGCCGACCCCGACCGGCACACCTGGGGTCTTGGACGCCACTACATCGGCTCCAACTTCTTCTGGTACCTCAAGGACCCGGCGGGCAACTTCTCCGAGTACTACTCCGACCTCGACTGCATCGTCGACGACGCGCTGTGGAAGCCGGGCGTCTTCGAGGGCGTCCAGTCGCTGTACGCGTGGGGGCCTCCCATGCCGCCGTCGTTCCTGGCACCCGACGACCTGGCCGCGCTGATGACCGGCGCACACAGCCCGCAGGGATGAGGAAGGCCGTGTCCCATCCCCCGCGGGCGGCCGCGGAACAGGTGGAGCCGATCTGGCGCCCCGCGCCGTCCCCCGACCGCAAGCCGCGCATCACCGAGTTCGCCGAGTTCGTTGCCAGGAAGACCGGCACCGCCCATCCCGACTACCAGTCACTGTGGAAGTGGTCGACCGAGGACCTCGCCGGCTTCTGGGCGGCCGTCGCCGAGTTCTTCGACATCCGGACCACCGGTGCCCGGGGGCAGGTGCTGGACGACGCCCCCATGCCGGGGACCCGCTGGTTTCCCGGCGCCCGCCTCAACTACGCCGAACACGCCCTGCGCGCCCGGGACGGCATGCGGGAAGCCGTGATCTCCGTCGGCGAGGACGGCACCACGACCGTCACCACCTGGCAGGAGCTGCGCGACCAGGTCGGCGCCTTGTCCGGCTGGCTGCGCGAGCAGGGAGTCACCGCGGGAGACCGGGTGGTGGGCTACCTGCCCAACACCGTCCACGCCGTCGTCGCCTTCCTCGCCTCGGCCGGCATCGGCGCCATCTGGTCGGCCTGCGCCCAGGACTACGGCGCCTCGGGCGCGGCGGGGCGCTTCGCCCAGCTCGAACCCGTCGTGCTCGTCGCCGCCGACGGCTACCGCTGGAACGGCAAGGAGCACGACCGGCGGGCGGAGGTCGACGAGCTCCGCAGGGCTCTGCCGACGGTGCGCGTCACCGTGTCCGTACCCAACCTGGGGCTGCCGCTGCCCGACGAGGACCGCGCCGTCTCCTGGAGCCGGGCGACCGCCGGGCCCGCGGAGCCGTCGTTCGAGGAGCTGCCCTTCGACGCCCCGCTGTGGGTGCTGTTCTCCTCCGGCACGACCGGCACCCCCAAGGGCATCGTCCACGGCCACGGCGGCGTGCTCCTCGACCACCACAAGCTCCTGGGCCTCCACCTCGACCTGCGCCCGGGCGACCGCTTCCTCTGGCACACCACGACGAACTGGATGATGTGGAACATGGTCGTCTCGGGCCTGCTCGTGGGCGCGACCATCGTCCTCTACGACGGCAGCCCCACCCGTCAGCGGCTTCGCCGGCAGCGCCCCCACCACCCCCGTCTGGCCCGGCGAGATCTCGGCGCCCATGCTGGGTGTCGCCCTGAGCGCGTACGGAGCCGACGGGCATCCCTCCGGGCACGACACGGGGGAACTCGTCGTCACCCGCCCCATGCCGTCGATGCCGCTGTACTTCTGGAACGACCCGGACGGCTCCCGCTACCGCGACGCCTACTTCGGCACGTATCCGGGAGTGTGGCGGCACGGCGACTGGATGACCCCCACTCCTCGCGGCAGTGTCATCGTCTCCGGCCGCTCCGACTCCACGCTCAACCGACACGGCGTCCGCCTGGGCAGCGCCGACATCTATGCCGCCCTCGACGACCTGCCCGGTGTCCTGGAGAGCCTCGTCATCGGCGCGGAACTGCCCGACGGCGGCTACTGGATGCCGCTGTTCGTCGTCATGGAGCCCGGACGCACCCTCACCGACGCGCTCCGGGCCGAGATCACCTCCGCGATCCGGACCAGGGCCTCGCCCCGCCATGTCCCCGACACGATCATCGCGGTGCCCGCTCTGCCCCACACCCGTACGGGCAAGAAGCTGGAGGTGCCCGTCAAGCGGCTGCTGCAAGGAGCTCCCCCGCACCAGGTAGCGGGCCGCGAAGCTGTCGACGACCCCGCGGCCCTGGAGTACTTCACCCGTTTCGCTCCGACCCCGACCACCTGATCGGGCCACCGGGCCCGGCCGTCCGCTCCCCCGAGCAGGTGTGCGGCGCTCTTGCCCTGTCCTCCCGGGCGCCGCACACCGTCTTCCCGCGGACCTCCCCGGAGTTCCGCCGACCGCACCGACGATGAACCGACCGAAGGGAATTCGACCATGACCAACCCCACGGCCCCCGAGCAGCAACCTCTCAGCTGGAACGCCCTTCGTGACTTGTCCGAGCAGAAGGGCCTGCTGGCCAAGCAGCTCTTCGCCGTGATCTCCACTCCCACGGCCGGATTCGGCCCGATCACCGCCAACCTCGACCCCCACCTCGCCTACCAGGCCAAGCTCGAAGAGGAGGGGGTGATGTTCGCCGCCGGCCCGCTGTCCTCCACGGACGGCTCCAGGTGGGACGGTGCAGGGCTGTTCGTCTACCGTGCCCCGTCGCTGGCGGCCGCGATCGCATTGGCGGAGCAGGACCCGATGCACGCGAGCGGTGCACGCAGCTTCGAGGTCCGGGCGTGGATGCTGAACGAGGGCTCCCTTTCGGTCCGTGTCCGCTACTCGCGCGGTGATCTCCACCTGGAGTGAGGCCGTCCCCGGCCCGGCCGAGCCGGTCAGCGTTGCGCCGGGGGCCGATCGGTGAGCCGCGGGATCAGGCGCTGGGCATTGGCGGTGGTCAGGCGGCGCCAGTTGGTTCCCTCGACCGGATCGGGTGCGGTGTCGAACGAGGCGGTGTGCTGTGCGGCAGCGTGGGCAGGCGTCCAGCAGTAGTCGCTGCCGTACAGCACCCGTTCCGGGTCCGCCAGGCTCATCAGGGCGGGGACCTGCCGGGGAAAGGGCGTGCCGGCGGTGTCGTAGTACAGCCGGCGCAGGGCCGCGAGTGCGTCGGGCCCCTGCGATCCGTCGTCCGCCGGGAACAACTGCGTGACCAGGTTGACGCGGTCGGCCAGCACCGGCAGGGCCCCTCCGCAGTGCGGCACGACGACCTTCAGGTTCGGGTACCTGGCCAGGGTGCCGGCGAGAAGCAGGTCGGTGACCGTACGGGCCGTGTCGAAGATGAACTCGATCATCGGGCGGGGGCGGCCGAGAGCGGACTGCTCCCAGCAGACCGGTGAGGTGGGGTGCAGGAACACCACCGCGTTGCGCCGGTCGAGTTCGGCGAAGACCGGCTCCAGCACGGGGTTGCCGAGGTAGACGCCCTGAGTGTTCGTCATCAGGATCACACCGTCGGCACCGAGGGTGTCGTAGGCGTAGTCGATCTCCGCCAGTGCGCCCTCGACGTCAGGCAGCGGCAGGCTGGCGAACAGCCCGAACCGCCGCGGATGAGCCCGCACCACCCCGGCACCGAACTCGTTGACCTCACGGGCCAGATCGCGTGCCGCCCGGTCGTCGCCGAAGTGGACACCGGGCGAGGACGTCGAGAGCATCGCGGTGGCGATCCCACTGCGGTCCATCAGCTCAAGGTGCGCCTCCGCGCTCCAGGCGGGCCAGTGGGGGATGCCGTCGGGAAACTCCCGGCCGGCGGCCCGTGCCTTGGCGACGTACGAATCGGTGAGGAAGTGGGCGTGGACGTCGATCATGCCGGGCGCACCGGGAACTGCCGCGGGCTCAGGTGCCCCGGTGGCGGAGGGATCGGAATTCATGGCACGTCTCCTGATTTCACAGTGAAAGGCCGCCCGGGGAACTTCGGCCCGGGTGCGTTCGCCCTTCAGGTTCTTTTGCCAACCTATCTCTTCGTTCTCCTGCCGGACTCATATATTCGGGCATTCCATGAATGAAAACGGTCATGCGCAGGCGTCCGCCGCACGGACTCCGTTTCCCCTCGTCCCCTTTTACGCCGGCACCGGTTTCCCACCGGGAGCCGAGGTGATCGACTTCCAGGAACTCCTCACCCGCGCCGGCCGCCATGGCGTCGATCTGGCCAGACCGATGCGACTGGAATTCCATTTGATAATCTGCGCACGGGCCGGAGATCTGGCGTGCTCCGTCGACTTCACCAACTGCACGGTGCACCCCGGGAGTTGGTTGTGGGTTCGGCCGGGGCAGGTGCTGCGCTTCCGTTCCCGACCGGAAGCGTGCGAGGGCAGGCTGCTCGCTTTTCCAGCCGCCTTCCTGCCCCTCGGTCCCGAAGCGCTCGCCCACGACGGCGAGTGCGCCGCGCATCCGCTGATCACGCCGGGGCCCGAGCGCCATGCCGAACTGTCCCAATTCATGGACATGCTGCGGCGCGAGTACTCCGCCGTATCGGAATTTCCGGTGGCGGTCCGGCTGGAGCTGATGCGCGGCCTGGTCTCCGTCGTCGTCGTGCATCTTGCGCACCTGGCGGACTCGGGACGATCGCAGCCTGCCGGCAGCGAGGCATTCCACCGCTTTCGCCGGGCCGTCGAGGAGGATTTCACGCGAACCCACCGGGTCGAGGACTTCACGGACCGGCTTGGCTACAGCGTACGAACGCTGACCCGGGCGACGAAGGCGGCAGTCGGGGTCGGCGCGAAACGCTACATCGACGACCGGGTCCTGCTCGAAGCCCAGCGACTGCTGGTGCACACCGACCTGCCGCCGGGGACGATCAGCGAGAGCGTCGGCTTCACCTACCCGTCCGTCTTCAACGGGTTCTTCCGGCAGCGGACCGGCATGACGCCCAGTGGGTTCCGCTCCGCCTCCCGCCTCTCACCCGGTGGCGACGGGTAGCCGGAGCACCGCCGGGTAGCCGGAGCACCGCCGGGAAGGCGGCGCGCGTCATTCGGCCGGCACGCCTGCCAGGAGCCGGGCGGTGCCTTCGGGCGACTCCACCGGGAAGTGGTGGCTGCCCAGGTCGATGAGCACGATCTTGAATCGGTCCCCGTAGCGGTCGATCGCCTCCTGAGCTGTCAGCTCTCGTATCGCGAACACCGTGATCGGCTGCTTCGTCTCGGCCAGTGCCGCGTCCATGTCCCACTCCACCAGCCCCTCGATCGAGCGCAGACCGGCCGGCTGCCGCACCGCGGACATCTTCTCGAAGTAGGCGTCCTTCAGGGCCTCGTCGGTCCCGGCCGGCGAGCCGCCTTCGACCAGGCCGCGCACCCCCGCGGCGAAGTCCTCGCGGAACAGGCGCCTCATGCCCTCGGTCCGTTCCGCGCTCTGCGCCGGGAACAGGCCCATGTAGTGCAGCGCGTCCAGAGCCACGACGCGGGAGACCGTGCCAGGAAGCAGCCGGCCGACCTCGACGGCGACCGCTCCACCGAGGGAGTGGCCGGCCACGATCGCCGTGTCCACCGCTTCGGCCTCCAGTACGGCGGCCACGTCCCGGGCGAATTCCTCGATCGTCCAGACGTCCCGCGTCGAACGCGACTCGCCGTGCTCGGCGAGGTCGATCGCGAGGACGCGTCGGCCGGCCGGCAGGTGGTCGGTGATCGCGTCGAAGTCGCCCCGGTTCAGGCCCCATCCGTGGATGAGCACGAGGGCAGGTCCCGTGCCCGGGCCGGTGGCCGTGTACCGGATCGTCGTGTGGCCTGCTCGCTGGACCTGAAGGTTCTTCCTGCTCTTGGTGGTCATGTCGGACTCCTTGCCCGAGGTGGTGAGGGGCTGGACGGTTGGGCGCGGGGTGCTGCTCGGCGCTTCAGGCGCCCGGGGTGCCGTGTGCGGCTGCCGGGGCCGGGCCGCGCCTCTTCGCCTTCAGGCGCAGGACGAGGGAGGAGAGCGTGATCACCACGATGGCCGGCGCGTAGATCTCGGTCGCCGTCCTCAGCCCCAGGGTGGTGGCGGCGATTCCGCCGAGCACGGCCGGCACGCTGTTACCCAGGTAGTTGATCACGTTCGCCAGGGCGAAGACGGCGCTGCGCTCTCCCGGCCTCGCGACACGGGCCAGGGTTCCGAAGGTCGCCAGGACCGAAGCACCGAAGCCGAGGCCCGCGACCACAGTGCCGGCAGCAGCGAGCCAGGCGAGATCCTGCATCACTCCGGCGAGCGATATCAGAGTGCCGAGCCCGAGCACCGCGGACGAGGGCGCGAGCAACGACATGGCGGGCCGGGAACGGAGCAGGGTGATCGCGAGCGCCCCGGTGCCCGCCAGCAGCGTCACGACGACGCCGCCGATGAGATGGCTGCGCAGTCCGAGCAGTTGGGCGGCGACGGAAGGGCCGAGCGAGAGGTACATGCCGGCGAGGGCCCATGCGGCCACCCCCGCGGGTATCAGTGGCACGAAGTCCGCGCGCAGGTACGCGGGCATCGCGACCCGCGGGCGCAGGGAGGCGGCAGCGCCTGGCCTGCGCGGCGACGTCTCGGGCGTGCGGGCGACGGCCACCGCCGCGGCCGCCATGGCGGCGAGCAGCAGCGCGTAGACCAGCCGGGTCGGCGCGGGGGCGAGCTCCACGAGCAGGCCACTGCCCAGGGCGCCGGCCGCGAGTCCGCCCAGCGGTGCGATGGAGGTGACGACCCCCGCCCGCCCGCGTGACGGCTCGAGATCGACGAGCATGGCGCTCAGGGTGGTCGTCGCCGCCCCCGTCGCGATGCCCTGGAGCACACGTGCGGCGGACAGGACGTACACGTTCCCGGCGACCAGGAACAGGAGCAGTGCGACTGCTTCCAGTGCGATCGCGGCGGCGAGCACCGGCCTGCGGCCGAGATGGTCCGACAGCGATCCCACGGTGAGCAGTGCCGCGAGCAGACCGAGCACGTAGAGGGCGAAGACCACGGTCAGCGCCCATGCGGCGAAGTGCCACTGCTGCTGGTAGACCGCGTAGAGCGGTGACGGCGCGCTGGACGCGGCCAGGAAGAGGATGAACACGGCGCCGACAGCGGCGAAGGCGCCCTTCCCCGGGCCGAGCCGCGAACCGCGGGCCGACAGTGTGTGCTGGGCACTCCCGCCGTCAGACTTCCAGGCCTCACGGCCCCCGGAGGCACGGTAGCTGGTTGTCATCTGACGTTCCCTTCATAGCTTTGACGGTGATGTCACGCAGCAGGGCTCGTCCCATGAACACCGCGCGCGCCGGCGGGTGGGCCGCCGCGTCGCGCATGAGCACGCCGGAGGTGACGTCCAGGAGGTCGATGCCCGCGGAGGCCGGTTCCTCGGCGAACGCGAACATCGCAGTGATCACTGCGTTAAAAAGGAGCGTAGCACAAACGCATCGATCGATGCATTAAAAAAGCAACGATCACTGCGCCACTGGTCGTCCGACTGCGTTACACCGCGCCCTCGTCGCCGTCCGCGATCACCGTGCGCAGCGCCTGAGCCGTGCGATCGGTGTGCTGGGCCAGCAGCGTGGTCGCGGCGTCGACGTCGCCACGCAGAACGGCGTCCGCCAGATGCTGGTGCTCGCCGGGGATGTCACGGTCGAAGTCGTGCCCCACCACCCGGGACCACCGGCGGTACAGCGCGGCAGCGTCGCGCAGGGTGAGCGCGGCGGCCAGCAGATGCGAGTTGCCGCAACCGTCGAGCAAGGACTGGTGGAAGCGCTCGTGGACGGCGAACCACTCGCCGTTCAACGTGCCGTCCGGCAGCACGAGCGGCGTGCCGGCCAGGCGGTGGTGGGCGGCGACCACGGACGCCTGCCAGTCGAGGTTGCCGCGCGCCATGGAACGGCGCAGCACGATCGTCTCGATCTCGATGCGCGCCTCGGTGAGTTGGTCGAGGTCCCCGAGGGACACGGTGACCACGCTGAATCCCTGCTGCGGTGCCGCGCGGACCAGCCGCTGTTCCGACAGGCGCGTAAGGGCCTCACGGACGACCGACTGACTCACCGAGAACCGCTGGGCCAGCTCCACCAGCCGCAGTCGCTGCCCGGGCCGCAGGTCGCCCCGGAAGATCTCCTCGCGAATCCGAACGTAGACGGCACCCGCTCGCGTCAGCTTCTCACCGGTCATGGCCAGGCACCCTAGCAGGAAAAACGACAGATGGATAACTTATCGTTAATCTATTGCGTTAACGATAGATGGAGCGGAGACTGTAGCGCAAGCGCAAGAGGTGGGAGACGCACCATGAGTACGCCCCAGCAGGCGGACGCGGCCCCGGTGGAACCGATCTGGCAGCCCGCCACGCACCCGGCCGGAAGGCCGCGCATCAGCGAGTTCGCCGACCTCGTGGGCCGCAAGACCGGCATCACCCATCCCGACTACGAGTCACTGTGGAAGTGGTCGACCGAGGACCTCGCCGGCTTCTGGGTCGCTGTCGCCGAGTTCTTCGACATCCGGACCACCGGCGTGTGGCTGCAGGCGCTGGACGACGCCCCCATGCCGGCGACCCGCTGGTTTCCCGGCGCCCGCCTCAACTACGCCGAACACGCCCTGCGTACCGGTGACCCCGCCGGGGCCGCACTGATCTCGGTCAGCGAGGACGGCACCACCGCCACCACCACGTGGCGGGAACTGCGCGACCAGGTCGGCGCCTTGTCCGGCTGGCTGCGCGAACAGGGAGTCACCGCGGGAGACCGGGTGGTGGGATACCTGCCCAACACCGTCCACGCCGTCGTCGCCTTCCTCGCCTCTGCCGCCATCGGCGCCATCTGGTCCGTCTGCGACCAGGACTACAGCGCCTCGGGCGCGGCGGCCCGCTTCGGCCGGCTCGAACCCGTCGTGCTCGTCACCGCCGACGGCTACCGCAGGCAGGGCCGAGACCACGACCGGCGGGCGGAAGTCAGGAAGCTGCGCGACGCCCTGCCCACCGTCCGCGCCGTCGTCCACGTCCCCGTACTGGGCCTGCCACTGCCCGGGCACAGCCGTGCCACCACCTGGCGGCAGGCGACGGCCCGTCCCGCGGAGCCGTCGTTCGAGAAGCTGCCCTTCGACGCCCCGCTGTGGGTGCTGTTCTCCTCCGGCACGACCGGCACCCCCAAAGGCATCGTCCACGGCCACGGCGGCGTGCTCCTCGACCACAGCAAGCTCCTGGGCCTCCACCTCGACCTGCGCCCGGGTGACCGTTTCCTCTGGCACACCACGACGAACTGGATGATGTGGAACATGGTCGTCTCGGGCCTGCTCGTGGGCGCGACCATCGTCCTCTACGACGGCAGCCCCACCGCGCCTTCGCCGGCAGCGCCCCGACCACCCCCGTCTGGCCCGGCGAGATCTCCGCCCCGCTGCTCGGCGTCGCTCTGCAGGCCTACGACCCCCACGGCGACGCCGTCACCGATGCGGTGGGGGAACTCGTCGTCACCCGCCCCATGCCGTCGATGCCGCTGTACTTCTGGAACGACCCCGACGGCTCCTCCTACCGGGCGGCCTACTTCGGCGTCTACCGGGAAGTGTGGCGCCACGGCGATCGGATGATCCGCACCCGCCGGGGCAGCGTCATCGTCCCCGGCCGGTCGGACTCCGCGCTCAGCCGCTACGGCGTCCACCTGAGCAGTGCCGACGTCTACGCGGTGGTCGACCTCATCCCGGGCATTCGCGAGAGTCTCGTCGTCACGGCGGCACACCCCGACGGCGACTGGACGCCCCTGTTCGTCGTCATGGAGCCGGGACTGAGCCTCACCGGCGAAGTGCGCCAAGCCGTCATCTCCGCGATCAGGACCGAGGCGTCACCCCGTCACGTCCCCGACGCGATCATCGAGGTCCCTGCCCTGCCCCATACCCGTACGGGCAAGAGGCCGGAGGTCCCCGTCAAGCGCCTGCTGGAAGGCTCCCGCCCGGACCAGGTCGTCGACCGTGAGGCGATCGACGACATCCACGCCCTGGAGTACCTCGCCCGCTTCGCACCGCCCCGCACCCCCTGAACCGCCCACCGGCCCACGCGGCCGGCGTGGGCACCGAACCCGGGTCCTGTCGGCGAGCGGCAGCGCAGAACCGCACGTCTGCCAGGGACACATGAGGGTATGTCCGGTCCACTCGCCCGGTCATGGCACGGACCCGGCCAGGTGTGCGGTGCTCGGCGCGCCGAGCACCGCACACCGTCCCCGGCTTGCGCCGGGGCCGACGGCGGCGTTGGTGTTGGCGTGATGCGCGTTTCACGTGGTGGCGAGTTCGAACCAGGTCGTCTTGCCGCGACCCGACGGTGATGTCCCCCACGCGGATGCCATGGCGTCGACGATGAGCATGCCCCTTCCGGATTCGGCGAGGTCGTCGGTCGCCTCCTCGGCCCCCACGACGGCCACGACGACGGGCGGGCGCGGATCGCTGTCCCGCACGTCGACCCGGATCCGGTCGGGGTAGCGCCGCATCCTCACGTCGACGTCGCTTTCGGCGTGTATCAGCGCGTTGGTCACGACTTCCGACAACAGCAGTTGCAACTCGTCGGCCTGCGAACCGAGTTGCCAGTCCTCCAGGTCCTCCTGGAGGAAGTGCCGAAGCTCGCGCACCTCTTGCAGGTCGTGGCGCTGGATGGCGACCCTGGCGATCCGTGCGCGCTGCGCGTCGCGCAGGCCTTCGTAGCGTACGAGCAGCAGCGCGACATCGTCGGCGCGATGGCCGTCGCAGTTCGCCGACATGATGTCGTCGGCAAGGTCCTCAAGGTCCTTGTCCCGCTCTTCGGCGAGGAGGCGTACCAGCCGCGCCGGGCCGGCCTCGCTGTTCGGCCGGCGCCGGCCGGCTACCAGCCCGTCGGTGTGCAGGGCGATGACCGCCCCGGGCTCCAGCGTCTCGCGGTGTTGACCGTACACGGCCGCTGCGTCGACGCCGAGGGGCGGGCCCACGCGGACTTCGGGCACGACGACACGGCCGTCCGGATTCACGAGCACGGGGATCGGGTGGCCGGCGCTGGCGATGCGCGACGTTCCGGTTTCCGGGTCGAGCCACATGCAGCAACAGGTCGCGAACAGGTCGCTGTCAAGACCGGCGAGGAGTTCGTTGGCACGGTCCAGGGTGATCGCCGGGTCATGGCCTTCCCGCGCGTAAGCACGCACGGCGCTGCGCAGTTGGCCCATGACGGCCGCGGCCTCGATGTTGTGCCCCTCGACGTCGCCGATCACCAGCCCGACCCGACCGTTCGGCAAGTTGATCAGGTCGTACCAGTCACCACCCACTTGGGCGCTCTCCGCAGCCGGCAGATAGCGTCCGGTGGCGACGATGGACTCCAAGTGGGGCAGCCTGCCGGGCAGGAGACTGCGCTGCATGCTCTGCGCCAGACGGTGTTCGGCCTCGTGGGAGCGCGTCCTCTCCAGCGACTGGGCGACATGGCCCATCATGATCATGATGACCGCGAGTTCCTCGTTGCCCAGCCGACCCGGGCGATCGCTCACCGCGACGCAGCACCCGATCGATCGCCCGTCCACGACCAGGGGGAGGAACCAGGTCGCGCCCGCGTCCCGGTAGCGGCCCAGATCGGGATAGGCCGCGTGCAGCTCACGGCCCGACGCGAACAGCAGTGGCTGGACGCCCACAGCCGCGTCATTCTCGGGGGCACTTCGCGTGAGCAGCAGCCCATCGATGTCCCGGCGGTCCCCTTCGCCGAAACCCGCCGAAGCGGTGACACGCAGTCGAGCGTTCTCGGCCAGGCACAACGCGACGGACCGTGCTCCGAACGGCAAGGCGACGTGGCGCCGTACGATGCCGATCACGTCACGGAGACTCACCGCGCCGGTGAGCTCCATCGCGATTCGATGGAGCTGATAGAGGAATGTGGTGCTCCTGTGCCAGTCGCACGGCGCCCCCTCACCCACCGGGCCGTCCTGCGGTGCTCCGGGCGGGACCGGTGTGCCCGAGGAGATCGGGACGAACGCGGGGACCGCCGGCGCGACCGGGGCCTTGCCGGCGTCGGCGGCGCGCTCGATGCGCTCGGCGATCTCGTCCGCCACCTCCCGCAGGCGGCTGAGCGACGCCGGGGAAATGCTCCTGGGCGGCAGCCAGCGCAGGGTCAGCGCCCCGAATCGCCGACGGGGGGTGCGCAGCGGCACGGAGGCAGCCGTCATCGGGGCCGGCACCGACTGCACAAGCGCCGGCTCGTCGCGGACCAGGGCACGCAGCTCCGTGAAGTCGCTCACGACGATCTGCCCTGTCCGGTGGGCCTCGGCCGTCGAGTAGCGCATGTCGTCCGAGGGCATCCCCGGGGTGAGCGTGAACGCCAGGGGCGTGTCCACGGCCATCGCTGCCGCCAAGGACCGTCCGTCCGCTGCCAGCAGGTAGATGGTCGCGGTCTGCGCTTGGAGCATCTCGCGAGCGTGCCGGAGAGCGTCACCCACCGTCGCGCAGCCGTACATGCCGATGGACTCGGCAGTCAGGGGAGCGGTGGGTTCCACGGTTTCCCCATCCATGCGTCCATCATAGGCGGGACCGTTGGACGGCGTACTCTCCCGCGACGAAGGCGCAGGTAGGGGGCAGACGAGTCGGCCTGTACGCCGGGTTCTGTCGTCCGGTCGCCTCGCGGCGGCCGGCGAGACGGCCATCCATCTAGGGCCGGCGTTGCCACCGGCCTCGTGCGGTCCACCCGCGGACTCGGGCGGGCAGCCCTCGAACGTCCGCGCAGAGCCGCCTCGCGGCGGCCCCTCTTGACCTTGCTCCGGGTGGGGTTTACCCAGCCGCCCGAGTCGCCTCGGGCGCTGGTGGTCTCTTACACCACCGTTTCACCCTTACCCGGCACCGAAGTGCCGGGCGGTTTGTTTTCTGTGGCACTGTCCCGCGGGTCACCCCGGGTGGCCGTTAGCCACCACCCTGCCCTGTGGAGCCCGGACGTTCCTCGGCGGGACCGGTGATCCCGACGCGGCCGTCCGGCCGACTCGTCTGCCGTGTCCGACATGCTACCGGTCGCGGCGGGTCCCCGGCACCGGCGCAGGCCTTCGCCGCCTTGTGCGGGTGTCGCCTACGCTGACTGGCTGCGGGCGGGAGTCCCGCCCAGTCACGCCCCGAGGAGTCACCGCCGTGCTCGTGCTGCTGCCGCCGTCCGAAGGAAAGGCCGCGCCCGGACGCGGTGCGCCGCTGAAGGGCGAGGCCCTGTCGCTGCCGGGCCTCGCCCCCGCACGCGCCGCCGTCCTTGACGAGCTCGTGGAGCTGTGCTCGGCCGACGAGGACAAGGCGCGCGAGGTGCTGGGCCTGAGCGAGGGCCTGCGCGGCGAGGTGGCGAAGAACGCCGCGCTGCGCACCGCGGGCACGCGTCCCGCGGGCGAGATCTACACGGGAGTGCTGTACGACGCGCTCGGCCTCGGCACGCTCGACGCCGCCGCGAAGCGCCGCGCCGCTTCGTCGCTGCTGATCTTCTCCGGCCTGTGGGGCGCTGTACGCGTGAGTGACCGCATCCCGTCGTACCGCTGCTCGATGGGCGTGAAACTGCCCGGTCTTGGCGCACTGGGTGCGCACTGGCGCGGGCCGATGGCGGCGGTCATGCCGGAGGCCGCGGGCCGCGGGCTCGTGCTCGACCTGCGCTCGTCCGCGTACGCGGCGGCTTGGCAGCCCAAGGGCGAGCTCGCGGGGCGTACGGCCACGGTGCGGGTGCTCCACGCGCGCGTGGACGAGCGGACGGGCGAGGAGAAGCGGTCCGTCGTCAGCCACTTCAACAAGGCGACGAAGGGCCGGATCGTCCGCGACCTGCTGACGTCGGGCGCCGCGCCGAAGACGCCGGCCGGACTCGTCGGAGCGCTGCGGGACCTCGGCCATACGGTCGAGGCCGAGGAGCCCGCGCGCGCGGGCAGGACCTGGCGCATCGACGTGGTGGTGACCGAGGTTCACTGAACGAATCCGGCCCCCACCTGCTTCGTTGCGTACTGCGCAACGGGCGTTGCGTTACGTGCCCATGGCGCGGCAGGATGAGGGCATGACCTCCGTGCTGGATCTCGCCCCCGTCATCCCCGTCGTCGTCCTCAAGGACGCGCAGGGCGCAGTGCCGCTGGCGCGTGCCCTGGTAGCGGGCGGGCTCCCCGCGATCGAGGTGACGCTCCGCACGCCGTCCGCGCTCGGCGCCATCGAGGCGATCGCCGCCGAGGTTCCCGAGGCGGTCGTCGGCGCGGGAACGGTCCTCACGCCGGAAGCCGTGACCGAGTCGGTCGCGGCGGGCGCCCGCTTCCTGGTCAGCCCCGGCTGGACGGACCGCCTGCTCACGGCCATGGAGGCGTCGGGCGTACCGTTCCTGCCCGGCGTGTCCACCACGAGCGAGGTGGTGGCGCTGCTGGAGCGCGGGGTCACCGAGATGAAGTTCTTCCCCGCGGAGGCCGCGGGCGGCATCCCCTACCTGAAGTCCCTGGGCAGCCCGCTCCCCCGCGCCCGGTTCTGCCCGACCGGCGGCATCACCGCCGAGTCCGCGCCCCGGTACCTGGCGCTGCCCAACGTCAGCTGCGTCGGCGGCACGTGGATGGTGCCGCAGGACGCCGTCGAGGCCGGCGACTGGGACCGCGTCGAGGCGCTCGCCCGCGAGGCGTCGACGCTCCAGGACAGCCGCAGGGCGTGAAGTCCCCGACCCGACCCGGCGGCCGGTGCGGTCGCCGGCCCGGTCAGTCCAGGTAGGACGTGTCGTTGAAGAGCCTCACGGACGCGTTGCCGTCCGCGTAGTACGCCACGACCGAAGCCGACGCGGGCGAGAGTTCCATGCGGAACATGGCCTGCGCAGGGGCCCCGAGTGCGAGGCGGACGAGCGTCTTGATCGGCGTGACGTGTGTGACGGCCAGGACCGTGCGCCCCGCGTGGCCTGCCACGAGCCGCAGGCGGGCCGCCTCGACGCGTTCGCCGACCGCGACGAAGCTCTCGCCGCTCCCGGTGGGCGCCGCCTCGGGCGACGCGAGCCAGGCGGTGAGGTCGTCGGCGTACCGCTCGCGCACCTCGGCGAAGGTCAGGCCCTCCCACGCGCCGAAGTCCGTCTCGCGCAGGCCCTCGTCGACGGTGACGGCGAGCCCGAGGCGTTCGGCGACCGCGTCCGCGGTCTGGCGGCAGCGGCGCAGCGGGGAGCAGACGATGTCCGAGGCGCTGCCGCGCGCGGCGAACGCGGCGGCCGCGGCCTGCGCCTGGCGGCGTCCTGTGGCGGACAGTTCGGGGTCCGAGCCGCCGCTGCCCGAGAACCGCTTCTCGGGCGTCAGCGCCGTCTCGCCGTGCCGCAGCAGCAGGAACGTCGTGGGCGCGCCCATGTCGGCGCCTGCACCCCAGCCGACGGCGGGCGCGGGTGCGGGCGCCTGTGCTTGTGCTCGTGCTTCTGCGGGCTGACCGCCGCCGGCCAGGGTGTCGTCGTGTGCGGCCACCGTCGCCTACAGCCCCGACTCCGCCGTGCGCACGAGAATGCGGCGGCAGTTCTCGCACCGGACCACGGCGTCGGGCGCGGCGGCCCGTACGTCGTTCAGCTCGGTGATGTTCAGCTCCAGTTGGCACCCCTCGCACCTGCGCTGGAAGAGCCGGGCCGCGCCGACGCCGTCCTGCTGCTCCCGCAGCTTCTCGTACAGCTTGAGCAGGTCCGCGGGGACGGAGGCCGCGACGGCCGCGCGCTCCTTCGTCACGTCGGCGCTCTCCGCGTCGATGGACTCCTGCGCGGTGTCGCGCTTCGCGCGGCTCTCCCCGGTCCTGGTCTCGACGGCGGACACGCGCCCGGTGAGCTCGGTGACGCGCTCCTGCGCGGACTCGCGGCGCTCCATCACGTCGAGCACCACGTCCTCCAGGTCGCCCTGGCGCTTGGCGAGCGAGGCGATCTCGCGCTGGAGGTTCTCCAGGTCCTTCGGGGACGTCACTGCGCCGGAGTCGAGGCGCTGCTGGTCGCGCACGGCGCGCTGGCGCACCTGGTCGACGTCCTGCTCCGCCTTGGTCTGCTCGCGTGCGGTGTCGCTCTCCTCCGTCTGCGCGGCGACGAGCAGGTCGCGCAGCTGGGCCAGGTCCTTGGCGAGCGAGTCGAGCTCGGCGTGCTCGGGCAGGGCCGAGCGGCGGTGGGCGAGCTGCGACAGCCGCACGTCGAGTGCCTGGACGTCGAGGAGTCGGAGCTGGTCGGCAGGCGCGGCGTTCAGTTGGGGGCTCCCGGTGGGTTGGTGGTCAAGGCGGGCGTCGAGGACGCGAAGTGCGACGACCATGGGTCGGTGACCGCTTTCGAGACGTGGACCCGCAGGTCCCAGCCGTTGCGGTCGGAGATCTCGTCCAGCTGGGCGGCGGCCTGCTCGCACCACGGCCACTCGGTGGCCCAGTGCGCGGCGTCGACGAGTCCCAGTGGGGAGTGCTGGGTGGCCTCTGAGGCCGGGTGGTGGCGCAGGTCAGCGGTGAGGAACGCGTCCACGCCCGCGGCGCGGGCCGCCGCGAAGAGGCCGTCGCCCGAGCCGCCGCTCACCGCGACCGTGCGGACGGCCGCGTCCTGGTCGCCCGCGAGGCGGACGCCCTGCGCGGTGGCGGGCAGGCGGTGGGCGGCGCGCGCCGCGAAGTGGCCGAGAGTGGTCGGGGCGTCGAGCTCGCAGACCCTGCCGAGACCCCTGCGGCCCTCGGGATCGGTGGGGTCCGGCACGAGGGGCCGCAGGACGCGCAGGCCGAGCGCCCCCGCGAGTGCGTCGGAGACACCGGGGTCGGCGCTGTCGGCGTTGGTGTGGGCGACGTGCAGGGCGACGCCGTTCTCGATCAGCGTGTGGACGACGCGGCCCTTGAACGTGTCGGCGGCGACGCCGTGCATGCCGCGGAGGTAGAGGGGATGGTGCGTGACGAGGAGCTGCGCGCCCAGCGCGACGGCCTCCTCGGCGATCTCCTGAACCGGGTCGACGGCGAACAGCACCCGGTCGACGGACGCGCCGGGCCGTGCCGGGTCCCCCGGCAGGCCGGGATCACCGCAGACGGTGCCGACGGCGTCCCACTCCTCGGCCCGCGACGGCGGCCAGAGGGCGTTGAGCTCGGCGAGGACTTCGGACAGACGGGGCACGCCCGAAAGGCTACCTGCCACGGAGCGCCACGCGTACGGGGCGGTCGCGGGCCGCCCCTGCCGGCCGGCGGGCGCACCGCCGGGACGGCGGGAGCGCCCGGGAGCCACGGCCGGTGCTCGTGGGGCCGGCGGCCTGCCCCCGGCGGCGCCCGGAGCGGGATGCCGCCGAGCGACCGGCCGCCCCTCGCGTGAAAGGCCGCAGTCGGCGGGCCCCCGGGCCCGGGCCGGCCGGGCGGCCCGGGGATCGGGAGCAGCGGCAGCCCGCAGGATCGGCGCCGGGCGGCAACCCCGAAGCCAGGCCGCGCGGCGAACCCGCACCAGGCGGCAGCCCGAGTGGATGCCAGAATCCATCCGGTTCTCGCCAGCCCTTTGCCGAGGAGTCGCCAGGTGCACACCATCGCGGTCATGGCGCTCGAACAGGTCATCCCCTTCGACCTCTCGACGCCGATGGAGGTGTTCGCCCGGGTACGCCTGCCCGACGGACGCTGCCCCTACCGGGTGCGTGTGTGCGGACCCGCCGCCCAGGTCCCCGCGGCCGGGTTCGTGATCACCGCCCCCTGGGGGCTGGAGGAACTCGCGGACGCGGACACGATCGTCGTCCCCGGCCGCGCGGAAGGCGCGCCTCCGCCGGGTAAGGAAGTGCTGCGGGCGTTGCGCGCGGCGGCGGCGCGGGGCGCCCGGATCGCCTCCATCTGCGTCGGCGCGTTCGATCTCGCCCTGACCGGACTGCTCGACGGATCGGCGGCGACCACGCACTGGGTGGCCGCCCCCGACCTGGCCCGCCGCTTCCCCGAGGTCGAAGTGCGCCCCGACGTCCTCTACGTCGACAACGGGCAACTGCTCACCTCCGCCGGAGCGTCGGCGGGGCTGGACCTGTGCCTGCACATGATTCGCCGCGACTTCGGCTCCGCGGTGGCCGCAGACGCGGCCCGCCTGGCGGTCACACCGCTGGAACGCGAGGGCGGCCAGGCGCAGTTCATCGTCCATCCGCGGCCACCCGTGCCCCAGGGCTCCGTGCTCGAACCGGTGCTCGCCTGGATGGAGGAGCACCTCGGTGAGGAGTTGACACTCGGCCGTCTGGCCCGGCACAGCGGTATGAGCGGACGCACTTTCAGCCGCCGGTTTCGTGAACAGACCGGCACCACCCCGCTGCAGTGGCTGCTGAGGGCCAGGGTCCGGCGGGCACAGTACCTCCTGGAGAACACCGACCACACCATCGACCGCGTCGCGGACCAGGCCGGCTTCGGCTCCCCGACCGCCTTCCGCGAACGCTTCAAAAAGGTCGCCGGCACCACGCCGCAGAGTTACCGGGCCGCTTTCCGCAGCAGCGAACGTGTCTGACGGTCTTGTGGCGAGATCCCGTTGCAACCTGTCCATCGAGCCCATCCCCCCTGTGCGCGGCCGTTCCTAGCATCGAGGCGAGGCCGGTGATCACCGGCCGCCGCTCTCACGAAAGAACACGCACATGCACGTCCAGATCGTGTTGTTCGACGGGTTCGACCCGCTCGACGCCATCGCACCGTTCGAGGTCCTCCACGCCGGAGGCACGGCCTCCGGGGGCGCCGTCAGCGTGGAACTGGTCAGCGCCGAGGGGCCGCGGGCGGTCGTCAGCGGCACCGGCGGCCTGACGTTGCGCGCCGGCGGCGCCCTCGACCCCGGCCGTCCCGGTGTCGTCCTGGTACCCGGCGCCTCGGGGCGCGTCGGCGCTCCCGGCGACGGTGCGGACGGCACGGACGGCACGGACGGCACGGACGGCACGGAGCCGGACGACGGAGGCACGCAGGAGGACGCCATCCCGGTACGCCTGGGCCGAACGCTGAGGACCGGGTTGCCGGCGCTCCTCAAGGCGGCCATGGAGGACCCGGACATCACCGTGGCGACGGTCTGCGGCGGCTCGCTCGTCCTGTCCATGGCCGGTCTCCTTCAGGGGCGCCATGCCACCACCCACCACCTGGGCCTCGACCTGCTCGACGCGACCGGTGCCCACGCGGTGCGCGCACGCGTCGTCGACGACGGCGACCTGATCACCGCCGCGGGGGTCACCTCCGGGCTCGATCTCGGCCTGTACCTCCTGGAACGCGAGGTGGGTTCGCGGATCGCCCATGCCGTGGAGGAGTTGTTCGCGCATGAGCGCCGCGGCACGACCTGGCGCCCGGGCGGTCCTGAGCCCGCTGCCTTCTGAACGCCTCCCCCGTCCTGTACGTCACGTAGCAAGGAAGCACTGCCGCATGTCCACTGGAATCGAAGGTGTCTGGGACCTGACCATCGTGACGCCCATCGGGCGTGTGCGGCCCGTCGTCGAGCTGCACACGCTGGACGGGGTGCCGGCCGGCACCGCCCACGGCGCCGGCGAGAGCCTGCCGCTGAAGGACATCTCCTTCGACGGCCACACACTGGCCTGGAAGCAGTCCATCACCCGCCCGATGCACCTCGACCTGGTCTTCACCGTCACCGTGGACGGGGACACGATGACCGGCAGCTCCAAGGCCGGCCGTCTCCCGTCCTCCAAGGTCACCGGCCGGCGCCGCTCCCACGACGCGGCCGGCGTTGCCGGCACTGCCGAGCCGGCGTGACGATGTCATCACGTGCCTTGTCCGCGATCACCGGTGCGGCCGCGGCGCTGACCGCCGTGCTCGTCCTCGCGTGGCGACCGCGTGCGCGGCCGTTGCCGACCGCCCGCTGTCCGGCCTGGTCGCGAACAAGGTCGTGGGCGGCCCTGCCACGTGGCGCTCGCACCGGGCGCTGCACCGCTTCTCCACGGTGTCGACGGTGGTGATCGGACTGGTGAGTTTCGTGAACCTGGCCGCGCAGGTGGCTCTGTACCGCTGGAGTGACCTGGCCTGGCCCGGGCTCCTCCACGTCCTCATGGGGCCGTCGTCGGCCGCCATCACAGCGCTGTCCGTACTGCCGGCCCGCAGGACGGTCACCCGCGCCCGCGACGGCGGCGCCACGCCGGCGAGTCAGCACGTCAGTGGTCAGTGCGTCAGGTACGTGCTGAGGTCGTCGAGGACCGAGTTCGCGGCCGTGACGCCGAGGCCCAGGTACCAGGTCTCGTCCTTCACCGTCTTCGCGTGGCCGTCCTTCACTGCCGGCAGGTTCTTCCACAGCGGGTTGGACGTCGCCGCCGCCTCGTCCGTCTTCGCCGGGTCCCCGTAGACGCCCGTGAAGACCCAGTCGGCGTTCGCCTCGTCAATCTTCTCCGGGCTGATCTCGATCGCCAGCTCGTCCTCCTGCTGGTTCTTCGGCCGCGGCAGGCCGACGTCCTTGAGGATCGTCCCGATGAACGAGTCCTCGCCGTACAGCCGCAGGCGCCCCGGCATGTAGCGGACCATCGAGACGGTCGGCTCGTGCGGGCCGAGCTCCTTCTTCAGGGCGGCCGCCCTCTTGCCGTAGGCGGCGAGTTCGGCGTTCGCCTCCGCCGTCTTGTCCAGGGCCGCGGCGTTCAGCAGGTAGTTGCTCTTCCAGGTGTAGCCGGGCCGTATGGAGAAGACCGTCGGGGCGATCTTCGACAGCTCCTTGTACTTGTCCGCGGCGCGCAGCTCGCTGCCGAGGATCAGGTCCGGGTGGAGGTTGGCGATGGCCTCCAGGTTGAGGTTGCTGATCGTGCCGACCTGCTTCGGGTCGCCCGCGTCCTTCTTGAGGTACCCGGGGATGCCCTGGCCCGCCTGCGTGGGCGCCCAGCCGACCGGTTTCACGCCGAGCGAGACCACGTTGTCGAGCTCCCCGACGTCCAGCACCACGACCCGCTTCGGCTTCGCGGGGATGGTCACCTTGCCCATCGCCATGGTGACCGTGCGGGGGAACTGCCCGGCCTTCGCCTTCGTGCCGAACGCGGCCGTCCGCTCGCCCGCTTTGGCGAAGTCCTTGCCGCCGGTCGCGACGTCGGCCTTCTTGCCGTTGCCGCTGCCACTGCCGCCCGACCCCTTCCCGTCGGACGAGCCGCAGGCGGCGAGGGACAGTGCGGTGGCCAGGGCGACCGCGGTGAGCGAGGCGCGACGGCGCAGGGACATGGTGACTCCCGGTGGTTCTATTAGGTAAGGCGAACCTTACCTTAAGCGCATTCTCATGGAGCAGCACAGTCGACGGGACAGCCCCCGGCAAATCCGGCCGCCGCCACTCGTACGTGTGAAGACGGTCGACTCGCGTTGTTCGGCAGGAAGTACGAAAACTAGCTTCTTGGCCGGAGGTGACGGACCGATGACATCGATGACGGCTCTCACCGTCGAGGAGGAGCGCGCCGGTTCCGGGCCGGCCGGCCCGGAACCGGCCGGGCCGGCGGAGCCGGGTTCGGCCGAGCAGGCCGAAAACGCCGGCGAGCCCGGCGAGCCGCGCCCCGCCGGGGCTCGGCCCTCGGTTGCGCGGGCCGCCGGGACGGAGGCCACCGCCCCAACGCCTCCCGAGACACAGTCCGTCGGGGCGCGGACTGTCGAGGCACAGCCCGCCGGGGTGCGGACCGCCGCCGAGACGCAGGCGGCCCAGGCACCGATCGCCCGGCCCCGTCCCGCCGGACGGGAACCCGACGAGGCAAAGGCCCCCGGGACAGAGCCTTTCCGCGCACCGGCTGCTCGGGAACAAGCTGCCGCATCGCATCCCGCCCAGGCGCGATCCACTCGGGCACAGGCCGCCCGTGGGCAGGCCGTCGAAGCGGAGCCCGCTGACGAACCGGCCGCCCGGGTGCGTGCCCGCTCGCAGCCCGCCGGGTGGGAACCCGCCGGAACGCGGGCCGTCGAGGTGCGATTCCCGCGGGCTCAGGCCGTCCCGGCGCGGCCCGCCGGGGCGAACGGCGCCGGGTCGGAGTCCGTCGCATGGGCAGCGGTGGCCGTCGGCGGGGCGGCTGGGCCGGCCGATGTACCGGGTGCGTTCGGCGCGTCCCCGGCGTCCGGCCCCGCGGGCGCCGCGGGGGTGCCGGGAGCCGCTCGGCCCTCCGGGACCGCGGACACCCGCAGCGCTCTCCGGAGCGTCGGCGCGGCCGCGCCCGCCGGCATCGCGATCGCCGCGGACGGCTCGTACGCCGCCCGCCTGGCCCCCGTCGCACCCGCCGGGCCCGGGGCCGGCGCCGCCGTCTGGTTTCCGGAGCGCTGGACCCTCGCGGGTCCTGAGCCGTATGCCGTCCCCCTCCCCCTCGGGCAGCCGGAGGAGCCGGACAGCCAGGTGCAGCCGCTGTCCGACGGCCGCGTCCTCATCTCCCGCCGCGTCGCCGACAGCTACGTCTTCTCGCTGCTCTACCCGACGGGCCCGGGTACGGGCGAGGTGCCGCTCGGCGCCGTCGAGTGCGAGCGGCTCACGCTCCTCCCGCCCGCGCCGGGCGGAAGCCGCGCGTACGCGCTCGTACCCGGCGCGCGCACGACGGACGTCTGGCTTGTCGCGGGCGGCGCCTTCGGGCCCGAGCTGGTCACCCGGGTACCGGGACACTGCACGGGCGGCGCCTGGCTGGATCGGACGGGCCGGCTGCTCGCGCTCGACCGCGAGGCCGGCGGCGTCGTGAAGACCGTCGCCGTGGACCTGGAGCGCGGCGGCGAGATGTCGCCGCTGCTCCAGATCGCCGAGGACAGCGACGACCGGCTGCTGCTGGCCGATCCGGACAGCGGCCTGCTGCTGATCCGTTCGAACGCGCCGGGAGAGGACAGGATCGGCTGGGGCGTGCTGGGCAGTACGCGACCGGTGCGCTTCCCCGAGTGCCTGCGGCCGGCGGACGGCCGCGAGCCGGCCCCGTTCGCGGCGCAGCCCGGCCTGGTGCTCACACCGGAGACGTGCGCCGTGGCCTTCCGTGTGGACGGGGTGGCGGGCGGCACGTGCGTGGGCGTGTGGCGGCCGGCGGGACGTCGGCTGCACCTGCTGCCCGCACCGCCCGGATGGCTGGCCGGTGCGGGCCTTTGGACCCGTGAGGGCGTCCTGAGGCTGCCGTGCACGACGGCCGGCGCGCCCTGCGCGGTGGCGGAGGTGCGGGCGCCGGACGATGCGACCATCGCGGCCGCGTCGCACCGTCCCGGGCGGGATCGGGCCACCGGAGCGGCGCGGACGACGGCCGAGCGGGGTGGCGCAGGCGGCGTCAGCGGCAGCTCCCGCACACAATCGCCCCAACCGGAACCACCGGTCGCGGAACCACGCGCCGACGTACACGCTCCTGTGGTGTGCAGGCCGGTTCCCCTGCAACAGGCGCCCCTCCAGCAACGTGCGGGTGCGGGGCGGGTGCCGGTCGGCGGCCAGGGGGTACTTGGCTAGAATTCGACCGGGGTTACGCGGCCGTGCCGACCGGACACCACCGGTGACCGCGCCGCGGGTGCGATCGCCTCGGTGCTGCGGGACGGGCCCGGATCGCGGGGCCCCTGAGCCACCACAATCAGCGACCACGACGGGGTGACTTCCCACCATGTCCGAAGCCCGAAACGACACCATCGAGAAGCGTCCGGAGACCACGGGCGCCGATCAGGGTGCAGCCGGGAACCACGGAAAGCACCGCGGGGGCTCGGCACCCTCGGACGACTCGTCGTCCGAGGCGAACGGCAAACACCGCCGGCCGTGAGTACATCGGCCCGGCGGCCCGAGGCCGCCTGAGCTCAGCGGACGGAGGGGCCGCCCCGGCAGCAGCATTGCCGGGGCGGCCCCTCCGCCATGTCCGGGCAGGACATTTGTACTGCCCGTTCGCCAACATCCGCATCTGCCGCGGGCGCCGCGCCGTCCGTAGCGTCGAGTGCATGAGAAATGGAGCGCTGACAGCGCTGACCGCGCGCACGGCACCGCCGGATCCGGCGGATCCGACGGATCCGGCGACGAGCGGCTCCCCCGCCGTGTGCTTCGAGCAGGTGCACAAGTCGTTCGGCAGGGTACGGGCCGTCGCCGGCGTCGACCTGTCGGTGGCGCGCGGTGAGACGGTTGCGCTGCTCGGCCGCAACGGCGCGGGCAAGTCGACGGCCGTCGGCCTGCTGCTCGGGCTCGATGAACCTGACGCGGGGACGGTGCGCCTCTTCGGCGGCCCGCCGTCGCGCGCGGTCGCCGCCGGGCGGGTGGGCGCCATGCTGCAGGACGGCCGGGCGGTACGGCGCGTGACCGTACGGGAGCTGGTGTCGTTCGTGGCCGCCGCGTTCCCGCACCCGCTGCCGGTTGCGGAGACGATCGGGTTGGCAGGGCTCACCGGGCTTGAGGACCGGCGCGTCGACCGGCTCTCCGGCGGCCAGGTGCAGCGCGTGCGGTTCGCCGTCGCACTCGCCGGCGGCCCCGAGCTGGTCGTACTCGACGAGCCGACGGCGGCGCTCGACGTGGAGGCGCGGCGCGCGTTCTGGGCGTCGATGCGTACGTACGCGGGCCGGGGCAACACCGTGCTGTTCTCCACACACCACCTGGAGGAGGCCGACGCCTACGCGGACCGGATCCTCGTGCTCGACCGCGGCGAGATCGTCGCGGACGGCACGGGCGAACGGCTGCGCGAGGCCGCGGGCGGCCGCCTGGTCGCCTTCGACCTGGCGGGCGGGGACGCCGCCGGGCTGCGGCTGCTGCCCGGCGTGCGGGACGTGGACGTGCGGGCGGGACGCGCGTATCTGCGCACGGACGACGCGGACGCGACGGTGGTGGCGCTCGCGGGGCTCGGCAGGGTGCGGGACATCGAGGTCACCCGCGCCACGCTCGAGGACGCCTTCCTCGCCCTGACACGGCGGCACGACGAGCACCTGGGCGAACACCTGGGCAAGCACCTGGAGGAGACGTCATGATCGGCCGGTATGTGCGCCTCGAAGTACGGCGTGCCCTGCGCGACCCCGGGTTCATCGTCTTCGGCGCGGGGATGCCCGTGGTGATGTACCTGCTGTTCACCAACATCGGCCAGGGCGCGAACCCGGACGGCGACGCCTGGAAGGTCACCTCGATGGTCGGGATGGCCGCCTACGGGGCGCTGGGTGCCGCCGTCGGCACGGGGACGGGCATCGCCGAGGACAAGCAGCTCGGCTGGCTGCACCAGTTGCGAATCACACCGATAAGGCCGCGTGACGTGGTGCTCGGCAGGGCGCTGGCCGGATCGGTGACGGTGCTGCCCAGCCTGCTGCTGGTGCTCGCCGCGGGCGCACTGGTCAACGGTGTGCGGCTGGATGCGTGGCAGTGGCCCGCGCTGGTGGGTCTGATGTGGCTCGGAGCACTGCCGTTCACACTGTTCGGCATCGGCAACGGCTACCGCCTGTCGGCGCAGACGACGGGCGTGCTGAACATCGGCTGCCTGGTGGGTCTCGCCGTGATCGGCGGGCTGTGGTTCCCCGTCGGCCTGTTCCCGCACTGGTTGCGCGTGATCGCCGAGTTCACACCGGCGAACCGGTTCGCCGCGCTCGGCTGGTCGACCACGGCGGGCGGGGCGCCGACGGCGGCGACGGTGGCGGTGTTGCTCGGATGGCTCGCGCTGAGCGGTTCGTACGCTGTGGTCTCGTACCGCAGGGCTGCGAGGACGGCGACATGACGGACGACGAACAGGACGTGCAGGCCGTGCACGGCGTGCAGGGCGCACACGAGGACGAGGCGCCGGCGGCGAACGGGAAGCGCCGGCGGGAGCCGCTGGTGCTGCGGGACTTCCCGGTGCCGCCGTTCCGTACGCCGTCGTGGCTGCGTGCGCGCGCGGGCGCCGATCGGAAGGGTCGGAAGGGGAAGCGGGAGCCGGAGTCGGCTGCGGCGGTTCCGCCCGGCGCGGACGACCCGTCCGGCTGCGGCGAGGGCCGGCGGCACCTGCGCAGGCCGGGACCGCCGAACGGCTTCACGATGATGCCCTGGCTGCTGCTCGGCCTCGGCTCGTTCTCCAACATCGTGCAGGGCAAGACACCGGACCCGTGGATCGGCGTACTCGGCCTGCTCGTCTTCAACTCCCTCTACGTCTCCGTGGTGTTCAGGTCGTTCGTGCCGGGGAAGCGCGACAGCCCGCAGGTCCGCTGGATGGTCCTGGTGATGGGCCTGATGACGTTCGCGCTCGCGGGCTTCTACGGCGGTTCGTGGCTGCTGTTCCTGCCGCTGTTCGGTCTGGCCTGCGGCACGGTGCTGCGTGGCAGGTGGCTGGGGTGGGGCGCGCTCCTGCTCGGCTGCGCGACAGCCGCGATCGCCGCGTACCACGAGGGCTGGACCGCGGTGCCGATCGCCTACGGGTCGGCCATCTCGATGATGGTGACGGCGGCGATCCTCACGCTGTCGGAAACGGTCATGCAACTGCGGGCGACGCGCCAGGAGCTGGCGCGTTCGGCGGTGGAGCAGGAGCGGCTGCGCTTCTCGCGCGACCTGCACGACCTGCTGGGCCACACGCTGTCCGTGATCGTCGTCAAGGCGGAGGCGGCGCGCAGGCTGGCCCCCGTGCGGCTGGACGCGGCGCTGACGCAGGTGGCGGACATCGAGTCCGTCGGCAGGCAGGCGCTGACGGAGGTGCGGGAGGCGGTGACCGGGTACCGCGAGGGCAGCCTCGCGGCGGACCTGGACAGGGCGCGCTCCGCGCTGGACGCGGCGGGCGTGGAGACGGTCGTGCGGCAGTCGGGCCCGCCGCTGGATCCGGCGACGGAGGCGCTGCTCGGCTGGGTGGTCCGCGAGGCGGTGACGAACGTGGTGCGGCACAGCGGCGCGGGCCGCTGCGAGATCGAGGTGCAGTCGACGGACCGGCGCGTACGGGCGAGCGTCTCGGACGACGGCGTGGGTGTCCACGCCGACCTGGTGGCCTCGTCGACGGGAACGGGCCTCAAGGGCCTGCGGGAACGGATCGCGGCGGCGGGAGGCGCCCTGGAGACGGACGGGAGTGCCCCGGGCTTCCGCGTCACGGCGACGCTCCCGTCGGGCGACGGCGTTCGCACGCGGCGCCGAGCGTGAACGGCCGCGTGCGGGCGGCATCGCGCCGGGTGACGCGGCCCCCTGCGCGCCCCGCTCGGGCGCGCCACGCAGCCGGACGCCGCAGAACCCGAAGCCGACCCACCGGGCGAAGCCCGGACCGGTGTGCGGCCGGGCTTGCCCGTCACGGCGACACTCCCGGGCGCCACCGCACCACGGGGAGAACCGACACGCCACCCCGCACCCGCGGGCCGACATCGGATCCGGGCCCCGCGTATGGCATACGGCCACGCGCGGAGGCGACAACACAGACGCCGAGCGGCGTCGGGACGGGGCGGCACCGGACCCGGAGCCGCCCCACCGGGCGAAGCCCCGGACCGGGCGGGCACGGCCCGGCTTGCCCGTCACGGCGACGCGTGCGGGCCGACATCGGATCCCGGCCCCGCGTATCGGACGCCACCAGTCGCAGAGGCGACAGCACAGACGCCGGCGCGGTGTCTGGACGGCGCCGAGCCTGCCCGTCGCGGCGGCGCGGCTCCCCGCGCCGGCGCGCCACGGGGAGAACGGACGCGGCACCCGGTCATGAGCTCAGGCGACGCGGGGCCGTGCGGGGATGCCGCCGATGGGCGCGGAGTTCGCAGCCGGGACGCCAGTCGCCTCAACGGCGACGAACGGCGCGGGGCTTCCTCGACCGGGACGCCCACGGCACGCACCGCGTGTGCGGGGCGCGGCGGCGTACGCCGTGGCGTGCTGGGCGTCCACGGCAGGGTGCCGGCGCGTGCGCTCTACGCTGGGCCCATGACCGACACCACGGACCGCGGTGCGCAGCCCGCGGCGCCGCCTGTGAGGCTGCTGCTCGCCGAGGACCAGGGCATGATGCGCGGTGCGCTCGCGCTGCTGCTCGGGATGGAGGACGACATGGAGGTCGTCGCCCAGGTCGCCTCGGGGGACGCCATCGTGCCCGAGGCACTCGCCGCGCGGCCCGATGTGGCGCTGCTCGACATCGAGTTGCCCGGCCGCAGCGGCCTCGACGCGGCGGCCGACCTGCGGGAGCGGCTGCCGTCGTGCCGGGTCATGATCCTCACGACGTTCGGCAGGCCCGGCTACCTGCGCAGGGCGATGGAGGCCGGGGCCGCCGGGTTCCTGGTCAAGGACGGCCCCGTCGAGGAACTCGCCGCGTCGATCCGCCGGGTGCTCGGCGGCGAGACGGTGGTCGACCCGGGGCTCGCCGCTGCCGCGCTGAGCGCGGGGCCCAATCCGCTGACGGCACGCGAACGGGACGTGCTGGGCGCGGCCGCCGACGGCGCGACGGTCGCGGACGTCGCGGCCAGGGTGCACCTGTCGGAGTCGACGGTCCGCAACTACCTGTCGTCCGCGATCGGCAAGACCGCCACGCGCAACCGCATGGAGGCCGTACGCGCCGCGCGCCGCCAGGGGTGGCTCTGAGGCACCCGCGCGCGACGTGAGCCGCACGCGACGTCAGCCGCGCACGGCCTTCTCGCGTGCCGACGGACGGCGGGGCAGCCACACCAGCATGAGCAGGACCGCCGCCACCGACACCCCGCAGCCGATCCTGAAGGCGAGCGCGTATCCCGCCGTCAGCGCGACCGGATCGGTCCCCCCTCCGCTGCGGGTCGCCGCCGCCGTGGACAGCACGGCGAGCCCGAGCGCACCGCCCATCGTCCTGGCGGTGTTGACGATGCCGGACACCAGGCCCGCGTCCTGCGGTTCCGCGCTGCCCGTGGCGAGCGCCGCGAGCGGTGTGCCCGCCATGCCGAGGCCCGTCATGACGACAACCCCGGGGCCGAGGATCGACGTCGCGTAGCCGCCGTGCGCGCTCAGGCCGGACTGCCACGCGAAGCCGGCCGCCGCGACGACGCCGCCGATCAGGGCCACTTGGCGCGGGCCGATCCTGTGCATCATCGCGGGCGCGATCTTCGAGCCGAACACGATGCTCAGCGAGCTCGGCACGAGCGCGAGGCCCGCCTGGAACGGCGTGTAGCCCAGCACGTTCTGGGCGTAGACGGTCATGAAGAACCACACCGCGAAGCTCGTCGCCCCGAAGACGAACATGGCCGCGTTGGCCGCCGCGACCGCGCGTGTGCGGAAGACCTTCAGCGGCATCAGCGGCTCGCGTGCGCGCGACTCAAGCACCAGGAACGCGGCGAGCAGCACGAGGCCGGCGGCCAGGGGGACGAGGGTCGCGGCGGCGCCCCAGCCGCTCCGCTCGGTCTGCACGATGCCGTACGACAGGGCGGCGAGCCCCGCCGTCACCAGGACCGCGCCCGGAAGGTCGAGGCGGCGGCTGCCGCCGCCCCTGCGCTCGGCGAGCCACAGGGCGCCGCCCGTCAGCACGAGCGCGCCCACGGGCACGTTGATGAGCAGCACCCAGCGCCAGGACAGCAGGTCGGTCAGCGTGCCGCCGACGAGGCCGCCTGCCGCACCGCCCGCGGCCCCCACCGCGGCCCAGGTGCCGACGGCCCTCACGCGTGCGGGCCCGGCGGGTACGGCGGAGGTCAGCAGCGTCAGCGTCGCGGGGGCGAGCACGGCCGCGCCGAGACCCTGCACGGCGCGGGCGGCGAGCAGCTGCCGGCTCTCCTGGGCGAGGCCGCCGGCGAGCGAGGCGAGGGTGAACACGGCGAGGCCGAGCAGGAACGTCCGCTTCTGCCCGAACAGGTCGGCCGCCCGGCCGCCGAGCAGCATGAAGCCGGCGAAGGCGATCGAGTACGCGTTGAGCACCCACTGCAGACCGCTCTCGCTCATGCCGAGATCCGTCCGCATCGACGGAAGCGCCACGTTGACCACGGACACGTCGAGGACGACGAGGAACTGGCCGGCGCAGGCGATGAGGATGACCGCCCAGGCCGGGACGGTGCGGGCGCGCTCCCGGCGTCCCCCGGCGCCGGTGGCGGGCGCGGACGGCGGGACACGTGCCGGGGCGGGCGCCGACGGGGTCGGTTCGGGCGGTGTGGTGGGCATGGCGTCATGCTCGCAGGGCGCCCGCGCCCCTGACATCCGATTAACGGCCGAATCAGCTCGGACCTTCGGCCTAGGCGCCTGTGACCGCCACCGGGGTTCCCGGGACTCACGCCCGTGCCGGGCGCCCCGGTGGCCGGGGGCCCGGCGCGGCTTGGCACCATGAGCCGCGTGGCCGCCGCCTGCCGGGACACCGGAGCGGCCACCACGGTCGCCACGAGCGCCAGAACCACCAGGGCCGCCAGGACCACCACCACGGAGCACGGAGCACGTCATGCAAGGGCACGCGCCCACCCCCGCCGAAAAGACGCTGGACGCCTTCGAGGCGGCCAAGGGGTTCATGCCGCGGGACGAGGGCCTCGCCCTCTACGCGGCGGCCGTCGAGGCGGGGTCGCTCGGGCTGCCGCTGCTCGAAGTCGGCTCGTACTGCGGGCGTTCGACGCTGCTGCTCGCCGACGCGGCGCGGCGCTCGGGCACCGTCGCGGTGACGGTCGACCACCACCGCGGCAGCGAGGAGCAGCAGCCCGGCTGGGAGTACCACGACCCGGAGGTGGTGGACCCTGAGCTGGGCGTGATGGACACGCTGCCCACGTTCCGCCGCACCCTGCACCGTGCCGGCCTGGAGGACCGGGTGATCGCGGTGGTGGGGCGCTCGCCGCAGGTCGCGGCGGTGTGGGGCGGCACGCTCGGGATGGTGTTCGTGGACGGCGGACACACGGACGAGCACGCGACGGGCGACTACGAGGGATGGGTGCCGCACCTCGTGCCCGGCGGGCTGCTGGCGATCCACGACGTGTTCCCCGACCCGGCGGACGGCGGCCAGGCGCCCTACCGGATCCACCGGCGCGCGCTGGCCTCCGGCGCCTTCGAGGAGACGTCCGTCACGCGTTCCCTGCGCGTACTACGGCGTATCGGACAGGGCCTCTGACGGTGGGCGCGCGCCCCACTACCATCGCGCGGGTGTCCCACCACGAGAAGTCGCCGACACCGCACGCCCCTCTGCACGCCCCGGCGCACGGCCGGCTGCGTGCGGCCGCCCTGGGCGCCGCGCTGGCCGCCGCGTCGTGCGCGCTCGCCGGGTGCCACGGCACCGGGGCCGCGGCCCACGCGGCCGGCACCGACGACCCCAAGGCGCGCGCCGCCACGCCCTCCGCCACCGCGCCCACGGCCACGGCCCCCGCACGGCCGCTCGCGGGCAAGGTCGTCGCCATAGACCCGGGGCACAACCCGGACAACCACCTGCACACCGCGCAGATCAACAAGCAGGTGGCGGTGGGCAACGGCCACAAGGAGTGCGACACCACCGGCACGTCGACCAACGACGGTTACGCGGAGGCCGACTTCACGCTCGACGTGGCGCACCGGCTGCGCACGCTGCTCGAAGAGCAGGGCGCCAAGGTCGTCCTCACCTACGACGGCGACCGCCCGTGGGGCCCGTGCGTCACGGAGCGCGCGGAGGCCGGCAACAAGGCGGGGGCCGACGCCGCGCTGTCCATACACGCGGACGGCGCCCCGGTCGGCAGGCGCGGCTTCCACGTCATCATGCCCGGCCGGGTGGACGAGGGCGGCGCGGACAACGCGGCGATCGTGCGGCCGTCCCGCACGCTCGGCAAGGACCTCAGGAACGCCTTCCAGCGGGTGACCGGCAGTGCTCGCTCCAACTACATAGGCGGTGGCACCGGGTTGGACACGAGAACGGACCTCGGCGGACTCAACCTCTCGACGGTCCCGAAGGTCTTCATCGAGTGCGGGAACATGCGCGACCCCAAGGACGCGGCGCTGCTGAAGAGTCCGGCCTGGCGGCAGAAGGCGGCCCTCGGCATGGCCGAAGGCCTTGAGAAGTACCTGAAGTAGCGGCCCGCTGCGCGACGGGGCCTGATCAGGGCCTACGTTCCGGCGGGCGGACGCGCCGAACGCCGCGAACGGACGGACGATACATTCGTGACCGCACCCGGGGCCACGACCGCCCGCCCCGAAGAGACGACTGACGAAGGACTTTTACGTGAACATCCGCTCTCTCACTCGAGGCGACGGCGTGGTGATCGGAGCAGCGGTGGTGCTGTTCATCGCGTCGTTCCTCGATGTGGTCTCGGCCAACGGCTTCGGGTCGAACGCGTGGAACAACCTCGGTCTCACCATGAGCATGTACGTGGGCGGCGTGATCGGCGCGGCGCTGCTCGTGCTGTCCCGCTCGTCGGCCCAGCCGCGCAAGGTCATGGGCCTCGACATGCGGCAGTTCGGGGTGGCGTTCACGGTGTTCGCCGCGTGGACGGCGCTGTGGACCTTCATCGACTACACGGACAGGGGCGCGGGACTCGTCATCGGCCTCATCGCGGCGCTTGTCCTCGCGTTCGGCGCGGTCGCCACCCCGCTGCTGCCCGCGCTGCAGGCGCCGCTCGCGCCCGCGCCGAAGCCTCAGCCGCAGCAGCCGTACGGGGCCGGTTTCGCCGGCGGCCAGGGGTACGGGTACCCGGGCGGCGGCCAGCAGCCGTACGGGGCGCAGGGCCACGGGTACGGCGCGCAGGCTGCCGGTGCCGCGCCCGCGACGGGCGGCGGGGCGCCGGAGTTCGCGCCGTTCTGGTTCGCGGTCCCGGTCGCGCGCCCGCTGTACGGGGAGGACGGCTCGCCGTCCCCGATCGCCGAACTCGCCCCGGGCACCTGGTACCTGGCGGTGGAGCAGCACGGCGCGGGCCTCGTCGCGCAGACGCAGGACGGGCGCAGGGGCGTGCTCCAGGACACCACGGGGATCCAGCGCGGCTGAGTCTCCCGGGCGCGGTACGCGCGTACGGCGGGTCCCCGGCTCAGGGGCCCGCCGTACTCATGCCATGACGGCGGCGCGCGCTCAATTCCGCGGGAGTCAGTCGAACCGGGCGGACTCCAGCCAGGCGTGCAGCAGTTCACGGTCGCCCAGCACTTCGAAGTCCTTCCCGTCCACGGGGAGCCGCCGCAGCGATGCCAGCAGCAGGGCGGTGAGTGGCGCGCGCACCGCCACGTCCGCCTTCTCGTGGGCGCGGCGCCACCGGAAACCGTGCCCGCCTGCCTCCAGCAGCCATTCCGCGCCCGGCACGTCCGTGGCGTGCAGGTGGATGGTGCGCGCGGGACCGGCAAGCGCCGGGGAGTGCTTCTCGGTGACCGCGAACTCGATGATCCGCAGCCACTCGTCGAGCGCGTCGGCGGCGAGATCGGCGTCGGGCCGGTACGCGTCGAGGCCGCCTGCGACCGCGAGCGCGGCGTCGGCGCGGTGGACCAGGACCTCGTGGCACATGCGCCGGGCCCAGAACGCCGTCGACTGGTCCCACCCCCAGGTCCACACCGGAACGTCGGGCCCGGCCGCACGGAGCGCGTCGGTCACGACGGCCGCGCCGCCGGCGAGCCAGGCCGCCGTCTCGCGCGGATCATCGGAGCCCTCGGGGCCTTCTCCTTCGGGCACCTCGTCGTCCGGCGGGTTGTGCTGCGCGCGTTCGGCGACGATGTGCCCGGCCCAGCGCAGGACTCCCCCGGTGTGCCGCACCAGTTGCCCGGTGGTCCAGTCCGGGCAGGTCGGTACGCGCGCCGCGAGGTCGGCCCCGTCGAGCAGCGCGCACAGCGCGGCGGTCTGCCGGGTGATCTCGTCACAGTAGCGTTCGTGTGTCAGTACGGGCATGCGCCGACCTTAAGGCCGGGGCGTGACCGGCGGCGTCAGAAGTGGCGGAGCCGGTTGGCGAGCCCGTGGCCCACGAACAGGTAGACAACGGCAGCCAGGCCGTAGCCCGCGACGACCCTCGCCCAGGCGTCGTCGAAGGTGAACAGGTTGTACGACCAACCGGCGAGCCAGCGGGCCGCGTCCTGGATGAAACTCACCAGCGCGTTCGCCCGGTTGGCGTCCAGCAGGTACATCACGATCCACAGGCCCAGGATGAGGGCCATGATGTCGGCGATGACGATGATGACCGTCGCCGCGGAACGATTCCCACT
This sequence comes from Streptomyces sp. NRRL F-5126, assembly GCF_000721265.1. GTDB lineage: Bacteria > Actinomycetota > Actinomycetes > Streptomycetales > Streptomycetaceae > Streptomyces. Next base: position 522,643 of record NZ_JOFZ01000012.1, read on the forward strand.
GCGTGTATGTGTGGCCATGCAGGTCGTCTTGCCGCTTGTGTACGTGTGAAACCCGCGTTCGGAACCCCGAACGGGCGTGCGGGGCAGGGCAGTCGGAACGGCGGGTCCCCTACGCGCAGCAGTCGGGTGCCACACCGCGCGGCAGCCGCCGACCGCCGAACACCGCGGTGGTGGCCTCGTCGCCGCCGAGCGCGGCGACCGCGAGGAGCAGCGAGGCGGCGGTCCACGTGGTGCGTTCCGCCGGCCACATGGCCTTGTCTCCCTCGAAGACGTAACCGGTCCAGTACATGCCGTCGTCGGCGCGCAGGTGCCCCACCGACTGGAGGACGCCGAGGGCGCGGTCGGATTCGCCCATCGCCCAAAGGGCCAGCGCGAGTTCACAGCTCTCGCCGCCGGTGACCCACGGGTTCGGCACGACGCACCGCACCCCGAGGTCCGGCACGACGAAGGTGTCCCAGCCCTCCTCGATACGGGACTTGGCCTCGGCGCCGGTCAGCGCGCCGCCCAGGACCGGGTAGTACCAGTCCATCGAGTAGCGCCCCTTGTCGAGGAAGGCACCGGGGTGCGAACGGATCGCGTGGCCCAGCGCACCCGTGGCCAACTCCCATTCCGGCTGGGGCTCTTCGCGTTCCCCCGCGATCGCGAGTGCACACCGCAGCGCCTGGTACACGGAGGAGCAGCCGGTCAGCAGTGCATCGTGCACGGGCGTGCCGTCGGCCTCGCGCTTCCAGCCGATCTGCCCGCCGGGCCGCCGCAGTTCGAGCACGTAGTCGACGGCCGCACGCACGACGGGCCACATGGCGTCGAGGAACGCGTCGTCACCGGTGGCCAGGTAGTGGTGCCACACGCCGACGGCCGGATATGCGCAGAAGTTGGTCTCGCGGTGCAGCTCGCGCGGCAGCCGGCAGCCCTGGTCGCCGTCCTGGTAGGCCGCGTACCAGGAACCGTCGCCGTTCTGGTGGGCGGCGAGCCACGCGTACGCGGCACCGGCGGCGCCGTGCTCGCCCGCCGCGTCGAGCGCCATGGCCGCCTCCACATGGTCCCACGGGTCGAGGTGGTGGCCGCGGAACCAGGGGATCGCGCCGTCGGGCCGTTGCACCGCGCGGATGCCCGCGACGGTCTCGGATGCCTGACGGCCCGTCAGCACACCGGGCAGCACGAGGTGTTCCGTGCGGCCGGGCCCCGCGCTCGACAGGGTCACTCCACGCCCGCAGCCGCCTGGCGGGGCTTCGTCGCATACGCCACGAAGCTCTTGCCGATGACGGGGTTGAGCAGTTGCTCCGCCGCCTTCGTGGCGAAGGGTTTCTTCATGATGTCCCACACCAGCAGCTTGTGGTACGCACGCACCGGGAGCGCGCGGTCGTTGTCGACGCCCATGGCGCACTTGAGCCACCAGTAGGGCGCGTGCAGCGCGTGCGCGTGGTGGCTGCCGTACGGCTTGAGGCCGGCCTCCCTGATGCGGCCCAGGAGTTCGTCCGCCTTGTAGATGCGGATGTGGCCGCCCTCGACCTCGTGGTACGCGTCGGACAGCGCCCAGCAGACCTTCTCGGGGCCGTAGCGCGGCACGGTGACCGCTATGCGCCCGCCGGGGCGCAGGACGCGCACCATCTCGGCGAGCACGCCCTTGTCGTCGTGGATGTGCTCCATCACCTCGGAGATGATGACGACGTCGAACGACTCGTCCGGGAACGGCAGATTGAGCGCGTCGCCCTCCATGGCGGTCGCGGTGGCGCCGTCGGGCGCCTCGCCCGCCTCCTTCATGGCGGCGAACCAGCGGGCGACCTCGCGGATCTCCTCGCCGTTGCGGTCCAGGGCGACGACGCGCGCGCCGCGCCGGTAGCACTCGAAGGCGTGCCGGCCCGCGCCGCAGCCCAGGTCGAGCACGCGGTCGCCCGCGGCGAGCGGGAAGCGGGTGAAGTCCACGGTCAGCACGTGATCCTGCCTTCGGCGGTCGGTAGTGGTTCTGGCTTCTTACGCGGCCGGCCGCGGACGCGGGTCGGGGGTGTTCCGTCCGCGTCGCTCGATCGCCGCGCGATACCTCTCGACGGTGCCCTCCGCGGCTTTCGCCCAGGTGAACCGGGCGAGGACACGGTCGCGGCCGGCCGCGCCGAGCCTGGCGCGCAGCGCCGGGTCGCCGAGCAGCCGTCCGAGAGCGGCGGCCAGCGCGCCCGAGTCGCCGGGCGGCACGGCGAGACACGTCTCGCCGTCGGCGCCCGCCACCTCGGGGATCGCTCCCCCGGTGGTCGCGACGAGCGGCGTGCCCGTCGCCATCGCCTCGGCGGCCGGCAGCGAGAACCCCTCGTACAGCGAGGGGACGCAGGCGATCTGCGCGCCGCGCACCAGGTCGACGAGTTCGGCGTCGGAGACGCCCTTGACGAACTCGACGGCGCCTTCGAGCCCGTAGCGTGCGATGGCCCGCGCCACCGGCCCGTCGTCGGCGCGCCTGCCGACGACGACGAGGTGCGCCTCCGGGTTCTCCGTGCGCACCTTCGCGAGCGCCTCCACAAGGTGCACGAGCCCCTTGAGCGGGACGTCCGCGCTCGACGTGGTGACGATGCGCCCCGGCACCTCGGGCACGGCCGGGTCGGGCGAGAACAGGCCGGTGTCCGCGCCGATGTGCACGACGTGGACACGATCGGCCCGCACGCCCAGGTCGTCGACGATCTCCCGCTTCGACGATCCCGAGACGGTCAGCACGGACGGCAGCCGGCGCGCCACGCGCTTCTGCATGCGCGTGAAGCCGTACCAGCGGCGCACGGAGTACCGCCCCCGCCGGCCGTGCGCGGCACTCAGGTCGAGGCGGCGGTCGACGGTGATCGGGTGGTGGATGGTCGTGACGAGCGGGGCGCCGAGGTCGCCGAGCAGGCCGTAGCCGAGCGTCTGGTTGTCGTGGACGACGTCGAACTGCCCGGCGCGCGAGGCGAGGTGGCGGCGGGCACGCAGCGAGAACGTCAGCGGCTCGGGGAAGCCGCCGCTCCACATGGTGGCGACCTCCAGCGCGTCGACCCAGTCGCGGAACTCGGCGGCCTTCGGCGTCCTGAACGGGTCTGGCTGCCGGTACAGGTCGAGGCTGGGCAGCTCGGTGAGCGTGACGCCGTCGACCTCGTCGAGCACCGGGTAGGGCTGGGCGCCGATCACCTCGACGCGGTGGCCGAGCCGGGCGAGTTCGCGGGAGAGGTGGCGGACGTAGACGCCCTGCCCGCCGCAGAACGGGTTGCCCTTGTAGCTGAGCAGCGCGATCCTCAGCGCCTCAGACCCGGCGCCGTGCGCCCCGGCGGCGCGCGTTCCGGCGGCGCGCGTCGCGGCAGGGTCCGTTCCGGCGGCGCGGGGGCCGGTACCGCGGGCGGGGCCCGGGCGGTCGGACGAGGCCCGGGACTCCGTGGCTCCAGCGGTCACTCCGTCCCCTTCCCACCGGGCTCTTTGTCGACTTGACGTGCCGACGGAGCGTAACCGGCCGCGATGAGCGCGGACAAGTCACGCCTGATCGGCGACAGCCTCCGAATCTACCGGCTAGTAGGGGGCGGCAGGCCCCCGGATCAGGTGATTCCCGCCACGCGCACCGCCCACACGCCCCCCGCCCCGGGCCTCCGGTTCCGTCGTGGGAAAACCGCGCGGCGGACAGGGAAGCCCCTGCGGCGGACCGAAACCCTCCGGTCGTCGGCCTACTCGCAGGCGACCCCGTCGCCGTCACGGTCGAGGTGCGCGGCGTAGCCGGGATCCCCCCGGTGGAGGGGGGCGGCGCCGGCGGCGCGTGCGGCCGTGCAGTTCTCGTAGTAGGTCGAGCCCCCACCGCCACTGCCGCTGCCCCCGCCACCGCCTCCGGAGCGCGGGGCCGCCGCGGTGACGGTGACCCGGACACGGCTGGTGCGGGTCACCGTCACGGTCGGCGCGGGCCGCGCCTCCTCGGTCGTGGTGACCGTCGCCGTCGGGGCCGGCGGCGTCTCGGTCATGGTGGCCGTCGCCGTGGCGGTGGCGGTGACCGTCGGGGCCGCGGCGGGCCCAGCCTTCGCCTCGGCACCCCCGCCGGAGGCCCCGACACCCATACCGATGCCGAGGAATACGACCGCTGCGGCCGGCAGCAACACGCGCTTGCGCGTCCATCGCCGACCGGTCCGCCCGGCCGGTCCGTTGTACGGGTTGGTGGCCGGCGGCAGTTGCGCCGGCTGATTGCCTCGTGCCATGCGTTCCCCCCAGGACCGCTTGTCGGAGGCAAGACGCTAGCGGTGGCGCGCCACCGACGGACCCGAATGTTCCGGTGGTGACGAAACCGTGATGCAGACGTGTGGGTGAGGTGTCCCAGCGGCCCCGCTCCGGTGCGGCACACGCGTACGACACGGCCGCACCGGCGTGGAACAACCCGGTCCCGCCGCCTGGTTGCCCCACCATGGAATCCATGGAACCCACGAACACGTCCGCCACGACGGCATTCGGCACCATCGGCGTGTGGAGCACCGCGCTCCGCACGGACAACCCGGAGCACGGCGGGGAGGTCTCCGACGCGGCGGCCGAGCTGGAGTCCCTCGGCTACGGCACGATCTGGCTCGGCGGCAGCCCCTCGGTCGCGGACGCGGCCCCGCTGCTCGCGGCGACGAGGCGCATCACGGTCGCGACGGGCATCCTCAGCATCTGGGACCACAACCCGGAGGACGTCGCCGCCGCACGCGCCCGCCTGGAACGCGACCACCCGGGCCGCTTCGTGCTGGGCCTCGGGGCGAGTCACAGCGCCCTGGCTGAGCGCTACGCCCGCCCGTACTCGACGATGAAGGAGTACCTCACGGGCCTCGACGAGGCCGCGGAGCCGGTCCCCGCGAGCGGCCGCGTGCTGGCGGCGCTCGGCCCGAAGATGCTGGAGCTCTCCCGCGACCGGGCGGCGGGCGCCCACCCGTACCTCGTGACGGCGGAGCACACGGCGAAGGCGCGCGAGATCCTCGGCAAGGGTGCGCTGCTCGCGCCGGAGCTGAAGGTCGTGCTCGACACGGACGTGGCGGCGGCACGGAAGACGGCCAGGGCCTACCTGGGCGGCTACCTGCAGCTGCCCAACTACACGAAGAACCTGGAACGCCTGGGCTTCGCGGAGCCCGACTTCGCGGGCGGTGGCAGCGACCGCCTCCTCGACGCGGTGTTCGCGCTCGGCGACGCGGAGACGATCGCGAGCCGCGTGGGCGCGTTCCTGTCGGCAGGCGCGGACCACGTGGCGATCCAGGTCGTCACCGCGGACCCGCGGCACGACGTGCCGCTCACGCAGTGGCGCGAGCTCGCGAGGACGCTGCCCGTGGGCGGCTGAGGGGGACGCGCGGCGGGCCGCACGTGCGCGGCGGCCCGAGGCTCCGGGTGGCGCCGCCCCGCGGAGCCCGTACGTCCTTGGGACGGCCGGGCCGGGAGCGGGAGCGCGACCAGGACCACGGCCGGGGACGGCGGGGGTCAGGGGCCTACCGGTGCGCCCGGTAGAGTGGCCCGGTCCCCCGCCGCCCGTCAGGGAAAGTCGCCGTCCGCCCCATGACCACCGCCCGCCGCGTCGCCGCCGCCCTAGCCGCCTCCGCCGTGCTGTGCGGCGTGGCGCTGTCCCCCAGCGCCGCGCAGGCCGCGCCCGAGCCGGCCGCCACCGGCGCCCGGGCCCACGGGCTCTACGGCAGCAAGGACCCCGCCGCCGACGGCGTGAGCCGCCAGTCGCTCGCCATGCTCGGTCAGTACGCCGCTGAGCTGCGGCCCGCGAACTCCGCCATCGCCTGGCTCCAGGCACAGCAGTGCGCCGACGGCTCCTTCACCGCCTACCGGCCGCAGCCCGCCGTGCCCTGCACTCCCGCGCAGGCGCGCGACATCAACTCCACCGCCCTCGCGATGCAGGCCCTCACCAGCGTGGGCGGCCAGCGCCCCCGGCTGAAGGCCGCGCTCAACTGGCTGCGCACCCAGCAGAACCCGGACGGCGGCTGGGGCGCCACCCCGGGCGCGCCCACCGACACGGCCACCACCTCCGTGGTGATCGGCTCGCTCGCCATGATGGGCGCGAAGCCCAGCTCGATCAGGTCCCCTTTCACGGGCAAGCAGGCGTACGACGCGCTCGTCGCCGCCTCCGTGCCCTGCGCGCCGGCCGGCGGGGCCGACGAAGGCGCCACCGGCCGAGGGGGCGGTTTCGCGACGAGCCCGCCCTCGCCCGGCCAGCGGCCCGTGGCCGACGCCCAGGCCACCACCGCGGCGCTGCTCGGCGGGATAGGGAAGCGCCAGGTCGCCGCCCCGGTGCAGTCGGGCCCCCCGCCGAAGTGCGACCCGGCGGGCGCCACCGCGCCCGAGGGCGTCGCCCGCAACGGCGCCGCCTACCTCGCGCCGCTCCTCGCGCCCGCGGGCTCACACCTCAGCACGGTCTCCGGCGCCCCCGATCCGGGCGCCACGGCTGAGGCCGTCGTCGCGATGTGCGCGGCCGGCTACGGCGACAAGGCCGAGGGCGCGCTGCACTGGCTGGAGAAGCACGGCCCCTCCTGGGCGCAGAAGACGGGCCCGGCCGCCTACGCGCGCCTGATCTTCGCCGCGCACACGGCGGGCGTCGACCCGGCCGCCTTCGGCGGCGTCGACCTCGTCAAGAAGCTCAACGCGACGGGCCCCGCGGCCCCGAAGCCGGTACCGCAGCCCACCCACAGCGGCTCGCCCGCCCCGACGCCGAGCCCGACCCCGTCCGAGGCGGCAATGAACCCGGCGGCGATCGCCCCGGCTGCCGACGCCGACGACAGCCCCGTGTTCTCGGGCGCGGTCTGGTGGGTCGCGATCGGCGTGATCGTGCTGATCGCGGCAGGCGTGGTCGTCGTCAACCGCCGCAGCACCCACCCACACGACTGACCCGCCCGCGAGCGAGCCGCACCCGAGCCCCGGCGGCTCGTCGCATCGGCTCGTCGCCCGAGAAGCGGACGCCCCTCGCAGCGGCGTCACGGCAAGTGGCTCCAGCTGAAGAGTCAGTCGAACAGTGGAGTGTCGGCTTCGTTCCATCCGGCCAGAGGCGGCCACTGCAACGTAATGAGGCGGTTGGATAGTGCCGTGGCGCCGCGAACGTCAACCACCGATCTCAGGAAGATTTGGCGAGACTGTTCCTGCAGAATGTCGGAGTCGGCGCCGGGTCCGGTCACGACGCCGCGAAGCATCCACTCCGGTCCGTCGTAACCGACGAATCGGACAGCGACCGGCTCATTCCGCATGCGTGTCAGGCGGCTTCGTCGTGCGGGGTGAGGCCGATGGTCAGGTCGGCGCCGAGAGCCTGAGCCAGGCGGCGCAGGAGGGGAAGCGTGGGCACGGTCCCGCCGCCTTCGAAGCGGGAGATTTGCGGCTGCTTCATTCCGCACCGCTCGGCCAGCTCGGTCTGGGACAACCCGAGCTCGATGCGCCGGTCGTGGACGAGTTGCCCGAGCTCACGGGCGAGCGCGGAAGGCGGGTCCTGCATGGTTCCTCCCCGCCTCAGGCCGCGGGGGCGACGATAGTGACGGTGGGCTCGTCTCCGCCGGCGAGGTGCATGTCCACCGTGAGGTCCAGTGCGCGGGCCAGGCGCATGATGACCGCGATGGGCGGCAGCTCGGTGGCCGTCTCGATGCCTTCGATATCATCGACGCCGACGTGCATGCGCTCGGCGAGGTCGATCTCGCTCAGGCCCAGCTGCTTACGCCGGTTGTAGACGGCCTTGCCCAACGTCATGGCGAGGCCGGCCTCTTCGTAGACCCGGTCGTACTCGGGGTCAGCGTCCAGGTGTTCGCCCAGCAGCTGGCGGTGGCGACGGGTCCTCCATTCGCTGTGGTTCACCGGCTCTCCTTGAGGTCGCGGCTGTAGAGGTCGTGCTCGGCGGCGGCTTCATGCTCTGCCTCGCACAGTCGCTGTGCGGCGTGGGCGCGGTCCACTTCGGCCTGCTCGCGCATCTTGGTCTTGCGGAACACGGTGAGCAGTACGACACGTCGGCCGGGCGCCAGCCAGTAGGTAATCCGCTGATGGGCATCGCCCAGGCGGAAGCGCAGCTCGCGGAGCTTCCCGCCCAGGTGGCGGGAGTGCGGTTCATCGAGCGTGGTGGGCTGCTCGGCCAGCAGGTCGGCAACGCGTTCGGCCTGCTTGTAGTGCTGGGAGGGGATGTTCTCCAGCCACAACCGCACCTCCGGCTCGATCTCGATCGAGTAGCACCCACCGCCCATAGCGTCGATGATATATGGCACAGGGTGTGAGAGCGCAACTTCGTAGGTCGGGTCGTGTGCCGTTGCCGCGATCGCAGCCACTCCAGTGTGGCACGCCCCAAGGGTCCGCCTCCTCCCGGCAAAGACAACAGGACTCTCCGAGAAGTGCCCGCACGCCAAGCCTGACGCCACGCGGAGGACCGACACCCGAGTGTCGCCGGTCCGGCTGGGCGCCACCGGCAGCGCGAGCGCCTACAGGCCCCCGCCGAGGATTTGGGCGAGTGTCGCCGCCCGCTCCGCCATCCCCAGTTTCCACGGCGTCCCGTCCTCCTCGGCGATTTCCCGCCACAGTGCCGCGGTAGCCGCCCCGAACTCCCCGAGCACTTTCGGGTCGGCATAACGCCACGACGGGAAGCGCCCGGCGAAGGCGACAGCCGCCTCGACCGGGTGGCCTGCGTCCATAAGCCGCAGCGCCAGCGCGCCCGGGTCAATCCACGCCGCACCTCGCGTCGGCCACGCCCAGTCGATAAGCCGCGCGCGGTCATCGACAATCAGGACGTTGTCCGGTGCGAAGTCGGTGTGCAGCAGCGCGTCGCCGTCGAAGTGATGCAAGGTGCCCAGCGGCGCGTAGTCCGCCCACCGGTCCACAGCGTCCTTGATCTCGATGCCGGACGGGGTCTTGACGCTTTGCAACTCGGTGAGCGCCGCTTCCACGAGCGGCAGGTCCGGCGATCCGGGCGCGTAGTCGGCGTGCCGGCCGCCGACGACCTCGTATCCGAGGAGGCTCCAGCCGTCGAGCTCCAGGTGCCAGTACAGGCGCGGGCATGACGTCGGAAGGTGCGGGGCCACTGCCGCCTCGCGGCGCTGTGCGGCGACTTGCGGGTGGTCAGCAGGGATGCCCTTGACGAAGACGCTGCCGCTCTCGGTCTCCAGGATGGAGGCGATTCCGGAGTTCATGCCGCCCGGCGCGGTCACCGCCTGGTGCACGGCGCCGGTCTTGTCGCCGACGGCCTGGCGGACGTCGGCGGGAAGCTGCTCGAAGGGAATACGGGACATGGACACGCGCTCTGCCTCGGGATGGTCGGGGATAGGGAATGCCGCCCCGGCCAGACTACGGCCGGGGCGGCATTCAAGGGATGAGAGCAGGCGGCATGGAGGCCACCCGCGGTGTCGCCCTAGTACGGCTGGTCGTCACCGGCCGAGCAGCTGCACTCGGCCCCCTCGGCGGCTTCGTCCAGGTCGGCGATGAACTGAACCTCGTCGTCCTTGATCGCGGCGCCGGTCAGCGGCACCGGCAGGACGCCGGTCGATCCGGCCGCCGGACGGCGGCCGATGGTGACCGCCACCGGTTGACACGGCGGGGCCAGGGTTGTGGTGGGTGGAGTCATGATCCGTAGCCTCCATGCTGGCAGTAGAGATCTCTTCTGTCCCCCGCCTCCTGGTAGAGCTTGGCCAGCGGACGACACGTGCGACACGTGCCCGCGATCGTGCAGCCAGAGCATCCACCGGTGCGGAGCTGTAGGGACTCGGCGATCACGCCGAGTCGGGGGAGAGCGGCGACGCCCTCGGTGACGAGGTTCACGCTTGGATCGCGGCCAACCTTGCAGATCGAAGCGATGCCATGTGGGTTGACGTGGAAGAACGTGTGACCAGCGTTGCAACCGGTAAAGACGCGCCGAGCTTTGATGTGACTTTCAGCCTGCGTCGCCAACGGGTTCGCCTCGCCGTCGATCGTCGGCGACATGTTCGTGAACACCTGGTGCGGGAAGCCGTAGCTCTGGCACAGGGCCACCATCTCGCTGACCTCGTGGGCGTTGTCGTCGGAGACGATCACGTTCAGCCGGACCGGGAGCTGGTCCTCGCGAGCGACGTCGAGGCCCTGCACGAAGCGGCCGAACGCGCCGCGGTTCCGCGTGACCTTTTCGTACGTCTCGGCGGTCGCGCCGTACACGCTGAGCGTCAGCCGGTACGGACGGTGCCGGGTGAACAGGTCCCGGATCGGCCGCTTCCGCAGCGACGACCCGTTCGACGAGACCTGAACCATCATTCCGAGGCGGTGGGCGTATTCGTACGCCGCGCCGAACTCGCGGTCGATCAGCGCCTCCCCGCCGGTGATCTGCAACCAGAGGACTCCGGCGTCGCGCAGCACCTCCAAGAGCTGCTTCTTGCCGTCCCAGTTCAGGCCTTCGAACCGCTTCTCGCCGAGGTAGCAGAACTCGCAGTCGTAGTCGCAGCCGAGGTTGATCTCCCATGAGGCCTTGCCGTACCCGTACTGGGACCGCTCGCGGACCAGGACGACGTCACCGACCGGCACCGAGGGCAGCGCGACGCCCCACGCCTTCGACGCCGCGTCAACCATCCAGGCCGGTACGGGCCGCTCCTCGGCGCCAGCGGTGCGCAACTCCTCGTAGCGGACCTCGGGGATCCGCACGCCGGTTGCCCGGCCGGGCCGCAGGAGGAGGTATTGGGCGAGGAACGGGCTGGCAACGAGCCGCACACCCTTTGGTTCCTGTTCTCTGCTGATGCTCGTCGTTGCGGTCATGGGCGCCTCCACGGGTAGAAACGTGCGACGGAATGGCCAAACTGGTTTGTGGGCGGCAATCAGGGCTGCGAGGCGTCGTATGCACGAGCGCATACGACGCCTCGCAGCGTCGGAACACGCCGGTGATTCATGCCTTTTCCGTGAGTCGCTACCTGGGCTTGATGCCGAGGTACAAGGCGCCGAGCAGCGCCGTGAGGGTCACGACGTAGAGCACCTGCCGTGTACGTTCACTCACTGGATTCGCCCTCCGCGCTCAGCTCGGCCCACACGCGTTTCCCCCAGGCAAGCGGGTCAACGCCCCACCGGCCGCCGCTCAGCGCTGCCACGATCCCCAGTCCCCGCCCGGACTCCTCAGTCGAACTCGCACACCGAATCTGCGGGCGCACCTTCGACAGGTCCACGACGGCGATACGGATTCGGTCGTCGCTCAGCCGCGTCACCGTTACCCGCACCGTGTCCCGCCGAGCGTGCAGAACCGCGTTCGTCAGCAACTCGCTGACGACGATCTCAGCGGCGTCCCGTACGGCGTGAATGCCCCAGACATTCGTGGCCAGGTGCACAAGGCGCCGCGCGTCGCGTGCGGCTTCCGGAGCCCTCAGCAATGTCTCGGTGTAGGCGGGTAGCGCAGGAGTAAAGGGCGCGGTCTCAGTCATCGTGGCGCCCCTTCGACTGGCTGCGGAGGTCTCGGCCGAGAGCGGCCAGAGCGGCGACGCGCTGCGGAGGGCACAGCAGCGCAGGGCCGACGAGAGGGGACACCCACCAGGGAGCACCCTGGACCGTAGGCGCGGTGACCACTGGCGCCGGCACCATGAGTAGTGCACGCTGCGGGAGCGTCACCACTCCCGGCAGAGGCTCCCGCCGTAGGGCGACATCGGCAGGGAGTAGCGCCGTGTACGAGCCTTCGCGCCGGAAGCCGGTTGAGCTGAAGAACAGGGGGCCGGACTCCAGCACCGGGGCGAGGGACTGCATACAGTCCTCCGGGCTGTCAAAGCCAACAGCCACGTGGAGGACGCCGGCCGGAATCGTCACGGCCGCGAACAGGAGACCGGGCCGCAGCCAAGCAGCGCCGGTTGATGGGATCTCGTTCACGCCGGTGTCTCCATCCACTCGGGGAGAAGATCGGCGAGCGCCGCGCAGAGTGTGCCCGCGTCCGTGAGCCCGATTGTTCCCCGCCACGGCGGTACGAGCCAGTACGTCCCGGGCGGTGTTCGGCGGTGCGCAGGTGGCAGGTCGAGGCTCTGTCTGACGACCAGGGCCGTGCGGGCCGGGGATGGCGGCCAGTCGGCCGTGGCACCGGCCGCGACGAAGAAGTAGACCCCGGGATCCTCTGGGTCCACCGCCACCGCGCCGGGAACGGTCAGCCAGGTGAGCGCCTTGAGGCCGTAGTACCGACCGACGCGAACTGCCTCCCAACTCGGGGCTGCGACGGTCGTTCGGGATTCCGAAAAGACGCCGCCCAGCGGCTCTCTCGTCACCTTGGGCCTCATTTCGTCGGCGACTGCGATGGAGGGAAGCTATTCCGCATCCGGGCCGACGACCCGAACTGAGAGTTCGGAAGAACTCTCAGTTCGGGGTGTTCACACGATGCCGATCCGTTCGGCGAGCTTGGACACCTGCCTTCGGTAGGTAGGGCGCACGCGGTGGAGCAGCCCGGCCACCATGTCGACGGCTGGGGCACTCCGGGCCATGTCCTCGCCACTCAACTCTTCGAGGTCCAGGAGATGCACGAAGACCGCAGCGTCATCGCGCCGGAGGTCGTAGCATCGGGCGAGTTCGAGCGTGAATGTGAACTGCCGTTCCCGGCTGGGAAGCCGGGAGATGTCGACCTCGTCGGCCAGGCGCAGTCCTTCAGCGCTCTCGCCGGCCAGCATCTCGATACTGAGGGCATGCAGGTGGATGTTCGTCGGGCCGAAGACGGTCCACATGGTGTTGGAGTCGCCGACTCTCTTCCCGAGCGGGGCGGCCGTCTGAAGTCTCTGCCGAGCGTCCCACCACTTGTTGTTCTTCGCCTCGGCAACAACGCGGACCAGCTCCAGGGCCCCCTTCATCGCGGCAGCGTCCTGGCTTTCCCCGGGGACACCGAGTCCTTTGATCGCGACGCGCGCGACCTCCTCAGCCTCTTGCGCGCCTCCGACCTGAGAAAGGAGACAGTGCCCGAGGTTCCAGTGCGCCGCAGCGATTCGGATCGGATCGTCGGCATCTTCCGCAGCCCTGAGGGCGCGGTCCGCCACCATCAGGGACAGGTCGAGCCGACCCGACCTGCGGCAGTAGGACCGCAGCAGGCCGTACAGGTCGGCCGCTACGCGGAGGAGGTCCCGCCGGGCCACGGAGTCGCTCGATCCGCGATGCGCTCGGATGGACTGCTCCACATCCTCGATGAGGGCTGGGAGTACACGCTCGATCTCGCTAAACCGCTCGGGGCTGGTCTGCCAGATCCGCCACGCGTCTTCGACACGGTCTCGAAGCTTTGTCGGCCCAGCAACCGGGCGCGCACGGGTCGGCGTGTGCCCGAGGAGAGCCCGGGCGACGTCCGGAGAAGTCGTCAGCGAGATCGGGTCCTTGGGGGGTGGCTCGTCGGACAGGAGTGCCGCCACGGGCACGTCGAGCTCGGCAGCGATCCGGGTCAGCAGTTTGGGAGAGGGTGTCCTCTTCCCGTTTTCGATCATCGACAGATACCGCTCGGAGACCTCGCACAGACCCGCGACGGCCGCCAGCGATCGGTTACCGTGCCTTCTGCGGTAGTGCCTAATCCGTGCCCCGATGGGCAGCTTTAATTCCACTGTCTGTCCTCCCGTACGACGAGCGTAGGGCGGACTTCCCCTGAGGCGGGGGCTTTCGCCACTGTCGTGAACCATCGTGATCAACCTTCAGGGAGGGACAACGTGCCTCATCTGGTTCTGTGGGACATCGACCACACACTCATCGAATCGCGTGGCGTGGGCCGAGAGTTGTCCGCAGCCGCGTTCGAGCAGGTGACTGGTCAGCCCATGCGGGATCAGGCGACGATCGATGGCATCACAGAGGCAGTCATCTTCCGTGAGACCGCGAAGCTGCACGGTCTCGCAACGGATCGGGCGGACTTCGAGCGATTCGCCCAAGCCCTGAGCGAGCACCACGTCCTGCAGGCTCGGAGACTCCGGGAGCGCGGGACAGCCCTTCCCGGCGCCGCCGCAACCCTCGACGCTCTGGCCGCAGCACACGTGCGCCAGACTGTGGTGACGGGCAACGTCCGCGCGGTCGCAGAACTCAAGCTGGACATCTTCGGGCTGGCCACCCACATCGACTGGAAGGTCGGCGCATACGGCGAGGATGCCGACCTGCGGCCTGCCCTCGTCGATCTCGCGCTCACCCGCTCAGCGATCACAGCGGCGGACGCGGTACTGGTCGGCGACACACCCGCAGATATTGATGGAGGACACGCGAACGGCGTGCGGGTCATCGCCGTGGCGACCGGTCGAAGCTCCGCCGTCGAGCTGCGTGAGGCGGGCGCCGACGTCGTTCTTGACGACCTGACCGACACCGATCTGTTGCGCAGGCTGGTCTTCGACCGGAGCTGAGTTGCGTTCGGCGTGAACGCGCCGGCAGCGGCGGCCCAGCAGCGCCGCCCGTGCCGCTCAGCGGGCCACCGGGCCCGGGCGGGGACGCCCGTCCGGATCGTCGGCCGCCTCTGGTGCACGCCCCGCGTCCGGCGGCGGTGGCCGGTCGTCGGAGGCCTCGACGGGCCTCGCCGCGGCCGCCCGGGCGCGCGGCGCCGGGTCGAGGTCCGGCGCGAGGTCCCCCGAGGCCGCGACCCCCGCGGGCAGCAGCCTGCGCGGCCCGCCCAGCAGGTACGTGAGACCGAACCCGGCCGCGACCACCGTCGCGCCGCCCACCGCGTCCAGGACCCAGTGGTTCGCCGTGGTGATGATCGCGGACACCGTGAACAGCGGGTCAAGCAGCGCCAACAGCTTCATCCACACCTTCGGCGCGAGCACCACCACCGTGACGCCGCACCACAGCGACCAGCCGAAGTGCAGCGACGGCATGGCGGCGTACTGGTTGGTGACCGCCGTCATCGCCCCGTAGCTCGGGTGCGCCAGGTCCTGCGGGCCGTGCACGGTGTCGATGAAGCCGAGGCCCGGCATCAGGCGCGGCGGCGCGAGCGGGAAGAACCAGAAGCCGACCAGGGCGAGCACCGTGGCGAAGGACAGCGAGGAGCGCGCCCACCGGTAGTCGGCCGGGCTGCGCCAGTACAGCACGGCCAGGATCGCCAGCGGGAACGCGAAGTGGAACGTCTCGTAGTAGAAGTCGAGGAAGGCGCGCAACCATCCGACCTGCACGAGCGCGTGGTTCGCCCAGTGCTCGATGCCGATGTGGAGGAAGCGTTCCAGGGAGTGCACGGCCCGCCCGTGCGCCTCGGCGGTCGCCGGGTCGGCGGAGGCGGCGAGCCTGATGTGCGAGTAGGCGGAGTAGCCGACGCGGATGACGAGCAGCTCAAGCACGAGGTTCGGCCGGCCCCTCAGCCGCCGCCACACGGGCGCGGCGAGCGGGACGCGGCTCAGGCGCGCCGGTACGGGCTGCGCGTAATCGGTCGGCACGGGTCTGTCGAAGCACGGCGACGTGCGCCCGAGGAAGGGCACCACGCACGCGGCCGCCAGCGCGGCGAGCAGCGGCACGTTGTCCCGTACGGGCGCGACGAAGGCCATGTTCGGCAGCAGGACGGTGCCGGGCAGCGTCATCACGAGAACGACGACGACGGGCCACACCAGCCGGTCCTTGGCTCGCGTGCCGACGCGGCCCGCGAGCGCGAGCAGGATCCACATCAGCTGGTACTGCCACGCCGTCGGCGACACGGCGACCGCGACGCAGCCCGTCACGGCCACCGCGAGCAGCAACTGCCCGTCCTTCGCGTACCGCACGGCACGCCGCAGGCCGATGCACACCACGGCGGCCGCCAGCACGGCGGCGAGCACCGTACCCAGGGTGCCGTGCGCGCCGAAGCGCAGCAGCGCGCCGTGCAGGGACTGGTTCGCGAGTCCTGACGCGGACTCGCCGAGGCCGATCCCGGCGAGGTGGTGCACCCAGTACGTCCGCGAGTCCGCGGGCAGCACGGCCCAGGCGAGCGCCGAGCAGCCGACGAAGGTCGCCACGGACGTGACGGCCGCCTTCCTGCGCCCGGTCAGCCACAGCAGCGGCGCGAACAGCAGGACGGCGGGCTGCAGCGCGGCCCCGAGCCCGACGAGGAGCCCGGCGCCGCGCTCGCCACGCGCTGCGAAGCAGCCGAGCAGGACCAGCAGGACGGGGATGATGCTGGTCTGCCCCAGGTGGAAGCTGTTGCGCACGGGCAGCGAGAGCATCAGCAGGCTGATCGCGACGGGCGCGGCGGGCACCCGCGTACGGCCCGGCATGGCGCGCGCGGCGAGCACGCCGACCGCGACGACGAGCAGGAGCGTCCCGAACGTCCAGGCGACGCCGAGCGACTGCTCCGCCGAGCGCGTCAGAGGCTTGAGCACGACCCCGGAGAACGGCGTGCCGGTGAAGGTCGAGCCATGGTCGTAGAGGGAACCCCGCACGTGCAGGAGGCCGGTCGGGCCCGTCCACGTCGCCAGGTCGGTGAGGCGGCTGCCCGGCGGCTTGCCGAGCACGGCGGCGACTTGGCGCGCCGCGAGCACGGCGGCCACCAGCCACAGCAGCGCCCGCGCGGCGGCGGGCCCACCGCTCACCCCTCTCGGCGCCGTACCGCCCCGGACACTGCCCTCCGCGTTCGCCACGTCCCGACGACCTCCCAATCCCGTCCGAAACCGCCACGGATGCGGCCCTTGGAGCAAGAGCCTGGCACCTCCGGGGGTGAAATGTTCAGGCAACCCACTCTTCGGCCGGCTGTCACCCCCATTTCGCCGCGAAAGGCAGGGATCGGCCGGGGGTCGACCGGGGTGACGCGGGACGTGGCGCAGCCGCGCGGTGCGCTCTGCGGTGCCGTCCGCGTGTCCGGAAACGAGATCGCGCCACGGGCTCCCGACGATCAGGATGCGGAACCGGATGTGGATCCGGATCAGGAGGTGGATCATGACGTCGCCGCACGCCCGCGCCTGGTCCGTGCGCCCCGAGCACGCCGGCACGCGCGACGCCGCACGGCTGCGCCGCGCCTACTACGCGGAGGTCGCCGGGCGCTACTGGGGCAGGCCCGCCACCGAGGCCGAGGTGGACGCGGGCATCGCGGACGACGCGGCCCTGGAACTCGCCCCGCCGTGCGGCCGGTTCGTCGTCGGGAGGTACGGCGGGGAGGCGGCGGCCTGCGGAGGCGTGCGCCTGCTCGACGCGTGCAGGGCGGAGCTGACCCGGGTCTACGTGAGCCCGGCAGCGCGCTCCACCGGCGGTGGTGCGGCGGTGCTCGCCGCGCTGGAGACGGCCGCCGCCGCGCTGGGTGCGTCACGGCTGGTACTCGACACCCGCCTCGACCTGATCGAGGCGCGAGGACTGTACGTGAAGCACGGCTTCCGGGAGATTGCGGCGTACAGCTCCGGCCCGTACTCGGAGATCTGGTACGGGAAGGACATCGGGCCCCGGTAGAAATACCCGCCGTTTGCCCCCATGAGGCCCCAGGGGCTGGATAATCTGGGGCAGTTCACAAAGGGGAGGGGTTCCACGGTGACGGTGAACGGGCGGTTCTGCCGTGCGTGCGGTACGCCGCGCGTGCCGGGCGGCGGTGCGGGCTGCTCGTGCGCCCCGTACGCCGAGCATGCGGCGTCCGCGTCTACCGAGGCGTCCGGCGCCGAGGACTTCCACCCGCTGCACATACGCCCGTACGTGACGCTCGACGAGCACGAGCGGCCCGCCGCTCCCCCGCGTACGGCCGGTCCGCTGCCGCCGCTGGCGCGTGTGCTTCCCCCGCCGCCCGGGCCGATGCCGCCGCACGCGCCCGACCGTGCGGACGCGGGCAGGGCCGCGCACAGGCCCATGAAGGCCGTCGCTCTGGGCGTGACCGCCGCGGCCGTGCTCGGCACGGCGGCGTTCGCGTCCGGCATGTTCTCGGGCGGCGGATCCGGCGAGGCCCTCGCCGACGCTACGCACGCGGGGCTGCCCGACACCGCGCTCCCGGACGGTGCGACGGCCGCTCCCGACCACCCCTCGGGCCACCCCGCGCAGGCGGGCACGTCGTCCCGCACGTCCGCCACGGCCAAGAACATCGCGGCGGGGCACAGCGCATCATCGGGCGCCCAGCACGGCGCCGACCGCTCGGCGGGCCGGACGGCAGGCACTGACGCGGGCGCCTCCCTCGCCTACGGCGACAGCGGCGCGCGCGTGGCGGCGCTCCAGCGGCGCCTGGCGGCGATGTACCTGTACCACGGTGCGCAGGACGGCGAATACGGCCGGTCCGTGGCCGCTTCGGTCCGCATCTACCAGATGTACCGGCACGTCAAGGGCGATCAGCCGGGCGTGTACGGGCCGAACACGCGGCGCGCGCTTGAGTCGGAGCAGACGCCGCGGCAGGGGACCCATGGCGCCCGCGGGACCGGCACGCAGCAGACCCGGCGGACCCAGCAGACGCAGCACTCCTGGCAGCACTCGCGCTCCGGCCAGGAGACGCGGCGGCAGTCGCGGCAGGAGTCCGGAACCTACCCGTCGGACGGCCGTTACGGCGCGCAGAGCCCCTACGGCACGGACTCCGGCACGTATGCGGGCAGCGGCAGCACGGGAGACCACTTCGACGGGTACGGCGGGACGCGCTACCGCTGACGCGGCCCGCACGTGGCGCGTATCACACGCCGCCCACCTGCGCGGACGCTCGTTCCCCGGCGTTCACCCCCCGGTGGTGGCGCGCCACGGCCTCTGGTTTGTACTGTGGGGGAACAAAGTGGTTCCGCCCGTACTCCCTGACCGGCGGGCGGGGCCGCTTGTGTCCTACGCCCCCACCTGGAGTCGCGCACATGCAGGCCACCGCCCCCGAAACCGTCCTCACCTGCCGGGCCGTACTGCTCGACATGGACGGGACCCTGGTCAACTCCGACGCGGTGGTGGAGCGCGTCTGGCGCGAGTGGGCCGTCCGGCACGGGCTCGACGGCGACGCGATCATGGGCGTCGTCCACGGCAGGCAGGGGTACGCCACGATGGCGGCGCTGCTGCCCGACCGGCCGATGGAGGACAATTGCGCCGAGAACGAGCGGATGCTGGCGCAGGAGACCGCGGACACGGAGGGCGTCGTCCCGGTGCCCGGCGCCCCCGCCTTCCTCGCGGAGCTCGTCGCGGCCGCTCTGCCGCACGCACTCGTCACCTCGGCCGATGTGGCGCTCGCCGAGGCCAGGATGGGCGCGGCGGACCTGCCCATGCCGATGACGCGCGTCACCGCCGAGGACGTCAGCGCGAGCAAGCCGGACCCCGAGGGGTTCGTGAAGGGCGCGGCGGGCCTGGGCTTCGCGCCGGAGGACTGCGTGGCCTTCGAGGACTCCGAGGCGGGCATCGCCGCGGCGCGTGCGGCGGGCATGCGGGTGGTGGGCGTCGGGCCGCGCGCGGCCGCGATGGCCCCCACGGCGCACGTGCGCGACCTGACGCAGGTGACGGTGGAGCGCGACGCGGCAACGGCGGGCATCACCCTGCGCATCGCGCCCTGAGCGAGCCCGCGCGCAAGCCGCCCCGCCGCGGCGCCCCGTCAGCCCGCGATCGCCTCGTAGAGGCTGAACCCGGCGAGTGCGATCATCACGAGCGCGGCGATCTTGGTGATCAGCTTCAGCGGGACGTACTTCATCAGCGTCCTGCCGCCGAGGATGCCGAGCGCGCCGACCGCCCACAGGGCGAGGACGGCGCCGATGCCGACCGAGAACGGGTCGTCGTAGCGCGCCGCCAGGTTGGCGGTCATGATCTGCGTGAGGTCGCCGAACTCCGCGACGAGGATGAGCGTGAAGCCCGCGCCCGCGACGCGCCAGAAGGACTGGTCGGAGGGCGCCTTGACCTCCTCGTCCTCCTCCTCGTCCTTCTTGAACAGGAGGATCGCGGCCCCGGCGAGGAACAGCACGCCGACCACCCCCTGCACGAGCCGGTGCGGCAGCAGGGTCAGCACGCTGCCCGCCGCGATGGCGAGCGCGACGTGGACGGCGAAGGCGGCGGCCACGCCCGCGAACACGTACGAGGCGCGGTAGCGCGTCCCCAGCATCAGGCCGGCGAGAGCGGTCTTGTCCGGCAGCTCGGCGAGGAAGATCACGCCGAAGACGATTGCCATGACGGTGAAGCTGAACACTGGTCGTTGTCCTCAATCGGTCGGGCGCGCCGTACCGGGAGGGTGACCGTACGAGGGGACGGACCGCTTCGGCACGGCAGCGTCGTCGGGGCCACCGGCGTCCTGCGCCGGCGGCGTGCACCACGGATCACTGCGGCCGAAGGTCTCGCTGGCGGGCCGTGGACACGGCCGCCTCCGGGCGCCGGCCGGGTCGGGACGGATCCCGGGCCCGGCAGTATGTCGACGTTCCGGCGAAGAGCTACTCCCCTTCTGCTGCCCCCAGCCTACGTCACGGGCCGTCTCGCCATCCAGGGCCCTTGGGCCTCGGGCGTCCCGGGTGTCCCGCGCGTCCCGGGCGTCCCGGATCGCGTCGCCCCTCTTGTTTTGACGTGAACCTGACCCCAAGCTGTCATCCGGCGCATGCGCGGCGGACACCCCACCCCGCCACGCTCGCCCCGTAGTCGACCCCTCGCGCCCGTCGCCGTAAGGACAAGTGCCGTCGTTCTACGCGCGTCACGCGGGGGCCGTCCGCAGTGTTTCCACCCACTCAGGAGAGCGAGACCCCCATGCGTTCCCTCCCCCGAACACCCCGAATACCCCGGATGCTCCGGACAGTCCGGACGCCCGTCGCCGTCGCGTCCGCGTTCGCCGTGGCCGGCAGCGGGCTCCTCCTCGGCGTGAGCGCCGGAACGGCCCAGGCGGCCGCCGGCACCGCCCGGGCGGCCGGCTGCTCGCAGGCGTACCTGCCGCTGCCCGACCCGTCGTGCACCCCCGGCGTGTACAACCCCGACGTCACCCAGTCGACGATCGACTCGACGATCTGCGTCTCCGGCTGGACGGCGACCGTCCGCCCGCCCACGTCCTACACCAACCCGCTGAAGGTGCAGGGCATCGCGGACTACGGCTACGCGAACACCTCCACCTCCGCCTACGAGGAGGACCACTTCATCCCGCTGGAGCTCGGCGGCTCCCCGCGCGACCCCGGGAACCTGTGGCCGGAGCCGTACTCGGGTACGAAGACGGCCAGGAGCAAGGACGGCGTCGAGACGAAGCTCAAGAACGCGGTGTGCGACGGGCGGATCACCCTGTCCGCCGCCCGCAGCGCCATGAAGAACAACTGGACCACGGCTCTCAGCGTCACCGGCATCGGCTGACCGCGGTTACCCTGCCGGGTCCGCGTACGCCCATCCCGTGATGCGCTCGACGTCGATCACGATGACCGGTCCTTCCGGCCGGTGCGCCGCGTACTGCGGGTACTTGGCCACCAGCCGGTCCACCGCCTCGGTGCGCTCGGCCTCTCTGTCGCGTCCTGTCCGCCCGGCGCCGGTTTCCCGCACGGCGCCGGCGGCCAGGACGCGCGCCGTGCCGTCGGCCCGCACCCACCACAGCCGCGTCCAGTCGTCGCTGTACTCGTCGGCCAACACGCACACGCGCGGCTCGGCCTCGATGTTGCGCAGGCGCCTGAGGTCGCTGGTCCGCTTGGGCTTGTGGTCGACGGCGATGGCGAGCCGGCCGCCGCCGTAGAAGGCGAACGTGGCGGGCACCTGGTGGGGCGCGCCGCCGGCATCCACGGTGGCGAGCCTGAGCACCCGGGCGGCGCCGAGCCGCCGCCTCGCCTCGTCCTCGGTCAGTCGCACGGTCCATTCGTACCGCGCCGGGGGCCGCCTCGCGTGTCGCGACCCGGTTTCCGTAGCGTACGGGCGGACATGAGGAGGGGTGACGCATGACCGAGCTTCGGCTGGGCCCCGTGCTGCGGCACGTCGCGTGGGACGGATCGGGAACGGCGACCGTGTGGGTGGAGGCGGACGGCGCCTGCACCGCCGAAGTCCGTTGCGCGGACGGGGCGTCGGGGTCCGCGCCGACGTTCGAGGTGGCCGGGCACCACTACGCGCTCGTACTGGTCGAGGGGCTGACGCCCGGCACGTCGACGACGTACGAGGTGCGTCTTGACGGGCACGGCGTCTGGCCGCGGGCGCCGCACGGCGGCGCGGGCGGACGGCCCGCGCCGGACGGCCCGGTGTTCCCCCCGAGCGCGATACGCACGCCCGCGCGGGACGCCGGCGGTGCGCGCGTCGCGTTCGGCTCCTGCCGGTGGGCGAGACCCGCCAAGGAGGGTCACGACCCCGTCGGCCCCGACGCCCTCGACACGCTGGCGCTGCGGCTCGCGGCGGCGGACGAGTCGGACCGGCCCGACCTGCTCTTCCTCGCGGGCGACCAGGTGTACGCGGACGAGACGTCGAAGGAGACGCAGCGGTGGCTGGCGTCCCGGCGCGACCTCCGGCGCCCGCCGGGCACGCAGGTGGCCGACTACGAGGAGTACACCCACCTCTATGACGAGTCGTGGGGCGACCCCGAGGTGCGGTGGCTACTCTCCACCGTGCCGAGCTGCATGATCTTCGACGACCACGACGTCGTGGACGACTGGAACACCAGCGGTTCCTGGCTGGACGAGATGCGCGCCACCGACTGGTGGGAGGAGCGGATCGTCAGCGGGCTGATGTCGTACTGGGTCTACCAGCACCTCGGCAACCTCTCGCCCGGAGAGTTGGGCCGCGACGAGCTGTACGCGGCGGTGCGGGAGGGCGAGGACGCGACGGCGGCGCTGCGGGAGTTCGCGGCGCGTGCCGACCGCGACCGTGCGGCGACCCGCTGGAGCTACCGCCGCGACTTGGGCCGCACGCGCCTGCTGGTGGTCGACTCGCGCGCGGCGCGCGTACTGGCGGAGGACGGGCGCAAGATGGTCGACGAGGAGGAGGCGCGCTGGGTGCGCGAGCAGGCGCTCGACGCGCCTGGCTCGTACGACCACCTGCTGCTCGGCACGTCGCTGCCGTGGCTGCTGCCGCCGATGATCCACGACCTGGAGAGCTGGGACTCGGTGCTGTGCGGCGGTGGGCGCGGACCGCGCTGGGCGCGGATCGGCGAGCGGCTGCGCCGCACGGCCGACCTGGAGCACTGGGCGGCGTTCCCGCGCTCGTTCGGCGAACTCGCGGACCTGGTCGCGGAGGTGGGCAGTGGGCCCGAGGCCCCTGCGACGGTGTGTGTGCTGTCGGGGGACGTGCACCACGCCTATATCGCTCAGGCGGCGTGGCCGCGCGAGCGGCCGGGGGGCGAGGTCGGCTCGCGGGTGGTGCAGCTGACGTGCTCGCCCGTGCACAACTCCGTGCCGGGCTATATGAAGTTCACGTTCCGAATGGGCTGGAGCGGCCTCGGCAGAGGGCTTGGCCGGTTGCTGCGGCTGCACGGGCGCCTGGGGCACACGCAGGTGGCGTGGGACAGGACGGGCGGCCCGTGGTTCGGCAACCAGCTGATGACACTGACCCTGGACGGCCGCCGCGCCGATCTGCGCCTCGATCAGTCCCGCGCGGCCCGGGACGGGACCGCGAGCCTGGTGACGGTGGACGAGCGGACGCTGACGAGCTGACCGTCCCGTGGCAGGCGCCGCTTTTCGGACGAGCGTGCGCCGCGGCACAAAGCGGCCACGAACACCGCAGAACGCCGGGCACCGCGGTAAGGGCATGTCCATGACCCACCAGCGCGTCCGCATAGCGCACCCCGGCCCGACCCGAATCGTTCGTGCGAAGACATCGAACTCGTACGGCCGGATTTCCCCGCCGGGCACGCACGAGGAGACTCCACAGGTCCATACCAACTGGTCTCGACCGACCGAAGGAGTCACCCCCACATGTTCGGACGACTCGATCGGACACAGCCCTACGTCCTCGGCCTGTTCAGAATCATCATCGGCGCGCTTTTCACCTGCCACGGAGTGGCGACGCTCTTCGGCGTGCTGGGCAAGCACGCCGCGACGGCCGGGGACTGGCCCGGCTGGTACGCGGCCGTCATCCAGCTCGCCTGCGGCGCGCTCGTCATGCTGGGTCTCACCACGCGGCCCGCTGCCCTCCTCAGCTCCGGATCCATGGCGTTCGCGTACTTCACCGTCCACCAGGAGCACGGCCTGCTGCCGATCCAGAACGGCGGCGAGGCCCCGGTGTTCTTCTGCTGGGCCTTCCTGCTGATCGCCTTCGCGGGCCCGGGAGCGCTCGCCTCGCACCGGCTGTTCACGAGCGGACGTGACGGCGCGGCGACCACGCCGCCCGACGGCCCATCCGGCGTGGTCGCACCCCGGGGACCGCGTGAGAGCGACCCGGTCGCGCCCTGAGCCGGCCCCTGTGCGGCCGCGACCCCGCCACGCGCGGGCGCGGCCGCACACGTTGCGTACGCCTTCCGGCACCATGTGCGACCCGTACCGGCCCTGGCGACCCCGGGTGAGCCGCGTATGACCGGCGGGTGACCACCGGAGGTATCGAAGTGGACAACATCACGCACGCCGCCTGAACCCGCCACAGGCCTCGGGCGTACGCTGTATAGCCGGTGGGCCGCTCCTGCCGCCCTTGCGACACCCGCGGCGACGAGACGGGATCGGGGAAGTAGGGCACGTGCTGGAGAGTCTTGGGCCGCTGGCGAGCAGCCCGTGGATCTATGCCGTCGTGGCGCTCTCCGTACTCCTCGACGTCTTCGTGCCGGTCCTGCCGAGTGGTGTGATCGTGGTGACGGCGGCGACCGCGACCGCCGCCGGGTCCACCAGCATGGCGCAGGCCGCGGACAAGGTGTCGCACCTGACGCGCCTGGCGCACGAGCTGCCCTCCCTGCTCCTCCTCGGCCTCTGCGCCACCACCGCGTCCGTGCTCGGCGACCTCGTCGCCTTCCGCCTCGCGAGAAGCGGCAGCACGAGGCTGTCCGCCGCCCTGGGCCGCTCCAGGCGGCTGACCAGGGCGCACGAGAGTCTCGGCAGGGCACTGGCGGCGGGCGGCGGCCTCCTGGTCGTGATCGCGCGCTTCGCTCCGGCCGGGCGGTCGGTGATGTCGTTCGGCGCGGGCACCTCGCAGCGCAGGACGAAGGAGTTCCTGCCGTGGTCGGCGCTGGCCGGCGCCGCCTGGGCCGTCTACAGCGTGGGGCTCGGGTACTTCGGCGGGCAGTGGCTCGGCGCGAGCTGGTTCGGCACGTTCCTGTCAGTGCTGGCGCTGTTCGGCGCGGGCGCGGTCGCCGCGTACGTGGTCCGCCGCCGCCCGGCCGCCGCCGTCGCGGCCGCCGCCGCACCCGCCCCGCTCGCCACCGGCGTACGCGTCATCGGCTGCGACCTGCCCCCGGCCATGTCCCGGTCCGTGCACCGGGCCGGCGTCCCGGCCCAGGCCACGGCCCCCGACGAACAGCCCCGCCCGATGCGGGCCGCGTAGGAGCGCCGGGTCCCGGGAACTGCCGCGCGCGAGCGCCCTGCCACGGCCTGCTGCCGCTCTACGCGTCCCTACGCTGTCGGCCACGACGGCGCGTGCCCGGTCCCTGGAACGCCGCCGTCCGGCCCCGGCGAACGGCCCCGGCCGGTGCGGGCCGCACCGGCCCGGCGGCCGGACCGCACGGGGCGGCCGGGTCAGCCGAGCAGGGCGGGCTCGGGGTCGGTGAGCACCTGGTCGAGGAACGTCAGCCGCGCTCCGTCGGCGTCCAGCCGCGCCCTGACCCCGATGGGGTACGTCTGCATCCGCGTGTTGTGCCCGATGTTGACGCCCGCCAGCACCGGCACGCCGAGGTCGCCGAAGCGCTCCGCCAGCATCCGGTCGACGTGCGCGGGGTCGCCGCACTCGGTGAACGTGCCGAGTACGATCCCCGCGACCCCGTCGAGGTAGCTCTTGGCGCGCCTGATCTGGGTGACGATCCGGTCGATACGGAAAGGCAGTTCGTCGACGTCCTCCAGGAAGAGGATGGCGTCCTTCGCCGGGTACGACGTGTCGGTGCCGAGGCTCGCGGCTATCAGCGTCGCCGTGCCGCCCAGGGTCAGCCCCTCGGCGATGCCGGGGACCAGCGTCCGCGCGTCGGGGAAGGTCAGTTCCTTGACCTCGGACGGCGTGTACAGCAACTTCATGAGCCGCGCGAAGTCGTACTCCGACGGGCCCTCCCAGAAGCCGCCGCAGGCGACCATCGGCCCGAACAGCGAGACCCAGCCCAGCTTGGCGGCCAGCGCTTCGAGCAGCGCCGTCACGTCGGAGTAGCCGACGACGACCTTCGGGCGTGCGGGGTCGATGCGGCCGAAGTCGACCAGTTCGAGCGTGCGCTGCGCGCCGTAGCCGCCGCAGGCGAGGAACACGCCGGCGTAGGCCGGGTCGGACAGGGCGCGCGTCAGGTCCGACGCCCGCAGTTCGTCGTCGCCGGCCAGGTAGTCGTAGACGCTGCCCGCGTCGCGTGCCGACCCGAAGACCTCGGGCACGAGGCCCACAGAACGCATGGCCGCGAGGCCGGACTCCAGGTGCTCCTGGTCGTCCACGGGCGAGCTGGCGCAGATGACGGCGACGGTGTCGCCCGGGCGCAGCGCGGGCGGACGGAGCAGGGTCATGCGTTCTCCAGGTGTGTCGGTGTGAGGAGGTGGCAGGCGGCGCACGAGGTGCCGGACCCCAGCACGGGCAGCTCGCGGCGGTCGCAGGCGGCGGTGGCCCGTTCCTGTGGCGTGGCGCCCGCCCAGCGGCCGCAGCGCGGGTGGAAGCGGCAGCCGGACGGGATGGCCGTGGGGTCGGGCGGCTCGCCGGTGAGGAGGGTGGGGTGCCAGTCGTCGGCGCCGGTCGGCACCACCGACAGCAGCGCCCGCGTATAGGGGTGCTGCGGGCGCAGCAGCACCTCCTCGACGGTGCCCTGCTCGACGATCCTGCCCAGGTACATCACCGCCACCCGGTCGGCGATGTTCCAGGCGAGGCCGAGGTCGTGGCTGACGACGAGGGCGGACACGCCGAGGTCGTCGCGCAGCCGCAGGATGAGCTCCAGGATCTCGCCGCGCACCGACGCGTCCAGCGACGCCACCGGCTCGTCCGCGACGATGACGGAGGGGTTGAGCGCCAGCACGCCGGCGATGACGACGCGCTGCTGCTGCCCGCCGGACATCTCGTGCGGGTAGCGGCCGAAGTAGTCCTCGGGCGGCCGCAGTCCTGCGCGCGCCAGGGCCTGGTGCACGGTGCGCGGCAGCCCGTCGGTGAGGCCGTGCAGGCGCGGCCCCATGGCCACCGCGTCGTAGACGTTCTGCTTGGGGTTGAGGGCGCCGCCCGGGTCCTGCAGGACGAGTTGGGTGTGGCGCCGGTAGCGCTTGAGCCCCTTGGCCGTGTAGGCGAGCGGTGTGTCCTCGTAGCGCACCTCGCCGCCGGTCGGCTTGACGAGCCCGACCAGCGCGCGTGCCAGTGTGGACTTGCCGCACCCCGACTCGCCGATCAGCGCGACGATCTCGCCCTTCGCGACGCGCAGGTTGACGCCGTCGACGGCGCGGGCCGGGCCGCGCCCGCGTGACGGCGGGTAGACGACGGACAGTTCGCGGGCCTCCAACGCGGCGGGGGCCTGGCCGGGTTCGCTGGTCACTGCTCTCCTCGGTGCTCGGGCAGCGCCTTGAGGCACGCGGCCGTGCGACCGGGCCCGGCGGGCCACAGCCGCATGTCCTCGGTGTGGCAGGCGGGCAGCACCTCGGGGCATCGTGCGGCGAAGTCGCAGCCCGTTCGGGTGTCCGACGGCCGAGGCGGGTCGCCCCTGAGGCCGGCGGGCGCGCGCCGCGACGCCGGGTCGCCGATGGTGGGGAACGCCCGTGACAACGCCCTGGTGTAGGGGTGTTCCGGATTCCGCAGTACCTGCTTCGCCGGGCCGAGTTCGACGATCCGGCCGGCGTACATGACGGCCAGCCGATCGCAGGTGTGGGCGAGCAGCGACAGGTCGTGCGTGATCATGATGACGGCGATCCGCGACTCGCGGACGAGATCGGCCAGCAGTTGCAGGATCTGGGCCTGGACCATGACGTCGAGCGCCGTGGTGGGCTCGTCGGCGATGATCAGCTCGGGGCGGCAGGCCAGGGCCATCGCGATCATCACACGCTGCCGCTGGCCGCCGGAGAACTCGTGCGGGTAGCCGCGGACCCGCCTGGCCGGGATGCCGACACTGTCGAGCAGTTCGATGGCGCGGCGTTCCGCTGCCTTCGGCCGTATCCCGTCGTGCACGACCATCGGTTCGACGACCTGGTCGAGGACGCGGCGCACCGGGTTCAGCGCGCTCATCGCGCCCTGGAACACGACGGAGGCGCCGGCCCAGCGCACCGCGCGCAGCCGCACCCATCTGGTGGTCAGCAGGTTCTCGCCGCGGAAGAGCACTTCGCCGTCGACCTTCGCGCCGCGGTCCTGCAGCCGCAACAGGCTGAGCGCCATCGTCGACTTGCCGCAGCCGGACTCCCCGGCGACGCCGAGTGTGTCCCCGGCGGCGAGGCTGAAGCCGACCCCGCGCACCGCGGGCACCTCGCGCTCGCCCAGCCGGTAGGTGACGTGGAGGTCGCGCACGTCGAGCAGCGGTGTGTCCTCGGTGGTCGTGCTGTCGGCGGCGTCCGCCGTACTGGTGGTCAACGCCTGTCCTCCGTCCGTGGGTCGAGCACGTGTTCCACGGCGCGTCCTGTGAGCGTGAAGCCCAGGACCACCACGAGGATCGCGAGGCCGGGTGGCAGCACGTACCACCAGGCCCCGGCGGTGAACGCGCCGTTGAAGAATGCGTTGTTGAGCATCTCGCCCCAGGTGATGGAGGCGGGGTTGCCGAGGCCGAGGAAGGTCAGGGTGGCCTCGGACAGCAGGGCCCCGGCGACCGTCAGGGTGGAGGAGACCAGGATCAGCGGGGTCACATTGGGCAGCACCTGGCGCACCATGATCTGCCAGTCCCCCGCCCCGAGCGCCCGCGCCCGTTCGACGAACGGCCGCGCCTCGACGGCCAGTGTCTGCGCGCGGATGAGGCGCGCGGTCGCGGTCCACGAGGTGACGGCGATGGCGATGGTGATCGACGTCTCGCCCTGGCCGAGCACCGCGGCGAGGGAGATCGCGAGCGGCAGGCTGGGCAGTGCGATGAACCAGTCCGTCACGTGCATCAGCGCGCGGCCGACGAAGCCGCCGTAGTGCCCGGCGACGATGCCCACGCCGGCGCCGAACACGACGGTCAGCGCGGTGGCGATGACGCCGACCCGCAGGCTCTCGCGCGAACCCCAGACCAGCAGGAGCAGCACGTTGCGTCCCGCCTGGTCGGTGCCGAGCGGGTAGTGGCCGCTCGGCGCTGCGAGCAGCGGCCCGTCCGCCTTCGTGACGTCGAGCTGGTCGAGGCCGATGAACAGCGGCGAGACCAGCGCGAGCAGGATGAACAGCACGAGCAGCACGACACCCGTGACACCGGACGGGCGGTGCGCGAAGGCCCGGACGAAGCGGCGCGCCCCGGCGAACCGTGGCGGGACCGCCACCGCCGCCTGATCGGCACCCACGGCCTGTGCGGCGCTCACTGGGCGCGCACCCTGGGGTCGAGGAACCGGTAGGCGAGGTCCGCCAGGAGATTCATGATGATCACACTCGCACTGAAGACGATGAAGGTGCCCTGGAGCAGCGGCAGGTCGGGGATCTTGAGCGCCTCGTAGGTGAGGTCGCCGAGGCCGGGCCAGGAGTAGACCGCCTCGACGGTGACCGCGCCGCTGATCAGCATCCCGAGGTGCATGAAGATCATGGTCACCGAGGGGAGCATGGCGTTGGGCAGCGCATGGCCGCGGCGCACGTGGGCGTCTCTCAGTCCCTTGGCGCGTGCGGTCAGCAGGTAGGGGCTGCCCTTCTCCTCGATGATCGAGGACCGCATGATCGTCACGTACTGGGCGTAGGTGACGAGGACCATGGTCAGCGCGGGCAGCACCAGGTGCCGCGCGACGTCCACGTAGTGCGTGAACCCGGTCTGCGGGAGCGAGGGGTCGCTCATGCCGCCGGCGGGCAGGAAGCCGTGGATCGGGCCGATGCCGACGCTGCACACCATCAGCAGGATCATGCCCAGCCAGAAGGTGGGCACGGACCAGAGTGTGAGTGACGTGGACGAGGTGACGCGGTCGAACGCACTGCCCGCGCGCCAGCCGCTGCGCTGGCCCAGCCACAGCCCGATGACGACGGAGATGGCGAACGAGGTTCCCATCAGCAGCAGGGTGGGGCCGATGTGGCTCAGCGTCAGCGACGCCACCGAGCGCTGGTACTCCCACGAGTAGCCGAGATGGCCGTGGAGTGTGTCGTTGACGAAGTCGAGGAACCTCAGCCACAGCGGCTTGTCGAGGCCGAGCTGCACGCGCAGGTGGGCGAGTTGGGACTCGCTGACGGGCCGCCCGCGTGTCATGGTGCGCACCGGGTCGGACGGCATCATGTTGAACAGCACGAAGCCGATGACGAGGGTGACGGCGAAGCTCACGACGGCGGCGGCGAGTTTGGAGACCAGGTAGCGCGCCCAGGGCATGCGCGGCGAGCGCTGCCGGCGCGGCGCGGGGACCGGGGCGGGCGCCCCGGCCGTCGTCCCGGTGGCGATGGCGGGATCACTCACGGTCGTCCACCCCCGCCCGGTGCCGGACGATCGCGGCTGCCGCCCCGAGCACGATGACCGCTGCGGCTATGCCGAACCCGAGGCCGATGCCGCCGGCGGAGTAGTGGCGCTGGGCGGTGGGGGTCGCGTCGAGGTAGCTCCAGAAGGAGCCCTGCGCCGGGTAGAAGCCCTGCGCGTCAGGTGTGCCGGTGTTCATGGCGGTGACCTTGGAGGACATCGCGATCTTCTGCCTCTTGTTGTAGAACATGATGTCCACGTCGGCGTCGTAGAGGATCTTCTGCATCTTGCCGACGACCCGCGCACGCTGCCCGGGGTCGAACTCGCTCTGCTGCTGCGCGAACAGCTTCTCGTAGCGGGGGTCGCAGAAGAACGAGTCCGTGTTGCCGCCCGTGCCCTGCTCGTTGGGCAGGGTGGTGCAGCTCTGGATGCCGAGCATGTACGTCGGGTCGGGGCCGCTGGTCCATGCGTCGATCAGCATGTCCCAATCCCCCTTGCCCAGGTCGCTGTTGAGTGCGGACATGCTCATGGGGTGGATCACCACCTTTATTCCGATGTCCCTGAGCCAGCCCTGGATGTAGGGGGCGAACGCCGCGTCTTCGGACTCGTCGGAGTGGATCCCGAGCCTGAGGACGAGTGGCTTGCCGTTCTTGGGGTCGATCCGGATGCCGTCCCGGCCCCGCTTGTAGCCGGCCTTGTCGAGCATCCGGTTGGCATGCCGCGGGTCGTACCTCTGCTCCTGGCCGGGTGGCGGCTTCCACACCCACTGCGACCAGGCCGGTGGCAGGTACCCCTGGCCGACCGTGCCGTAGCCGTCGAGAACCTTGCCGACCAGCGTCTTCTTGTCGATGCTCAGCGCGATCGCGCGCCGCAGCACAGGGTCCTTCAGGGCCGGGTTGCCGGTGCCGATGGGCTTGCCGCCGCGGGTCCTCGCGCCCGGGTTGAGCTCGAGTCCGTTCCAGCCGTTGCCCGCCGCCTGCACGGTGTGCACACCGGAGGTGCGTCTCAGCGACGTGAACTCCGTGGCGTTGACGCCGCTGATGTAGTCGAGCTGTCCCGATCGCAGCGCGGCGACGGCACTGTCACTGGTCTTGTAGAGCCGCTCGATGAGGTGGCCGAACTTGGGCGCGCCGAAGAGGAACGACTTGTTCGCGTCGAGCGTCGCGTACTGGTCCGTCTTGTACCCGGTGAGAATCCACGGGCCGTAGCCGACCACGGGATAGGAGTCGTTCTGGTAGCTCTTGAGGTCTTTGACGTGCGACTTCCAGATGTGCTCGGGCACGATCGGGATGCCGTAGATCGGCACGCTCACGTAGGTGAGGTCGGCCTGCGGCTCGTCCGTTGTGATGACCAGTGTGGTGGGGTTCGGTGCCGACACGGACTTGAAGTGGGACACGAGCGTGCCGTTGGCGGTCGCCGCCACCTCGTTCGTCATGATCAGGTGGAAGGTCCAGGCGGCGTCGGCGGCGGTCAGCGGCTTGCCGTCGCTCCACTTGAGGCCGGGCCGGATCTTGAACGTCCACGTGCGGTGGTCCTTCGACAGGGACCAGGACGTGGCGAGGTAGGGGCCGGGCTTGCCGTTCTTCTCGATCACAGTGAGCGTCGGGTAGATGGCGCCGAAGATGTCGAGGGAGCCGTTGAAGTACGACACGAACGGGTTCAGCGTGTCCACGCCCGAACTGTCCATCGCCACGCGGAGCGTCTTGCCTGCGGCGGAACCCGTGGACGCGGAACTGCCGGGTGATGCCCGGCTCGGGGACGCGGCGGACGCGGAGCCCGCCAGGCCGAGCAGGCACATGGCACACGCGATGGCGAGCGCCAGGACGGCGCGCGGTCCTCGCAGTCCGCGCAGCCGGCGCGTACTCGCGGGCGCCGTGGCGGCGGTGTCCTCGACGGCGGTCATGTGCGCTCCTCGTTCGACTGGCCCGGAGGGTCGACGTTCGGCTGGCCCGGTGGGTCGACATCGTGGCGGCTGAGGCGGGCCCTGCCGTCCGCCGTACAAGAAGTGATCGGTGAGCGGCGAGATTTTCGGTGCTCCGTGCGGCAGGCCTCCGGCGGGTTGCACGCTGACTCCGCGCGTCCAGGTGGACACCCCAGCGAGGACGCTCGAGCGAGGAGGCACATGAATCCCCACTTCGACCTGCTGATCCGGGGCGCGGACATCGCGGACGGGACGGGCGCGCCGCTCGCCGCGGGCCAGGTCGGGGTCGCCGACGGCCGGGTACGCGTCCTGCCGCCCGGCGCCCCCGCGACCGCCGACCGGGTCGTGGACGCCCCCGGGCACGTTGTCGCGCCCGGCTTCATCGACGCCCACACGCACTCCGACGTCACAGCCCTCGACCGGACCGGGGAGCTGCCCGCACACTCGGCCGTGCTGCAGGGCGTCACCGTGGAGGTCTGCGGAAACTGCGGCGACAGCGCCTTCCCCGGACCTTTCCCGGACTTCCCGGCGTTCTGCCGGGCACACGCCGATGCGGGCCGGCCGAACCACATCGCCTCGCTCGTCGGCCACGGCACGCTGCGCGAGGCCGTGGCGGGCCCCGACGCCCGGGCGGTCAGCGAGGACGAACTGGGCGCCATGTGCAGGGTGCTGGACGACGCGCTCTCCGCGGGCGCCGCGGGCCTGTCCACGGGCCTGATCTACACGCCGGGCTCGTACGCCGACACGGCCGAGGTCACGGCCCTCGCCGCGGTCGCGGCACGGCACGGCAAGCCGTACGTGACGCACCTGCGCGACGAGATGTCCGCCGTCGAGGAGGCGCTGGAGGAGGCGGTGCGGATCGCCCGCGACAGCGGCGCGCCGCTGCACGTGTCGCACCACAAGACCGCGGGCCGGTACGGCTGGGGCGGCACCGAGCGGACGCTGCCGCGCCTGCACGGACTGCGCGCCGATGGCATGGACGTGACCTGCGACGTCTACCCGTACACCGCGGGCAGCACGTCCCTCGCCGCGATGCTGCCGCCGTGGGCGCACGACGGCGGCGACGTCCGCCTGCTGGAGCGGCTGCGCGACACGGAACAGCGCGCCAGGATGCGCGCCGCCATCGCGGACGGCGTGGACGGCTGGGAGAACACCGTCGGCAACGGCGGCTGGGACCGGATCTCGCTCGCCGGCACCGCACACCACGCCGCGCTGCACGGGCGAACGGTCGCGGACATCGCGTACGAACGCGGCGCCGATCCCCTCGACGTGGTCGCCGACCTGCTGCTGGCGGAGGACGGGGACGTGACGATCATCAGCCACTCGATGCGGGAGGACGACGTACGGCGCGTGCTCGCCGCGCCGTTCACCATGATCGGCTCTGACGGTGTGCCGAGACCGGGGCTGCCGCATCCCCGCTGGGCCGGCACGTTCGCCCGCGTGCTCGGCCGCTACGTGCGCGAACTCGGCCTGCTGGGGCTGCCCGACGCCGTCCACAAGATGACGGGCGCGACCGCGGCGCGGTTCGGCCTGACCGGGCGCGGTGTGCTGCGCGACGGCGGCCACGCCGACCTGGTGGTGTTCGACCCGGAGACCGTCGCCGACCGCGCCACCTTCTCCGACCCGCTGCCGGCGCCGTGCGGCGTCAGGATCGTGGTGGTGGCGGGCGCGGTGGTCGTGGAGGACGGCGAGGTCACCAAGGCGCGGCCGGGCCGGGTGCTGGCATGCTGAGCGGCGTGCTGCCACCCGACCTTCCCGGCACGCTGTCCGTCTCGGTGCCGGGCGTGCTCGAACACCGTCCCGACGAGGTGCTGCCGCTGGCCAGCGTCGGCAAGCTGCTGCTGCTCGCCGAGGTCGCCCACGGCCTGACCGGCACCGGCCCGGCCGGAGACCGCCTGGACGCGGCCGAGCCCGTCGAACTGCTCGGCGAGGACCATTGCGGCGGCTCAGGGCTGCTGACCCGGCTGTCCGTACGCCGCCCGACCATCGCCGACCTGGCCGTCCTCACGGCGGCGGTGAGCGACAACACCGCAACCAACGCGCTGATCCGCCGGGTGGGCCTTTCGCGCGTCAACAAGAGGGCGGAAGCACTCGGGCTCGTCCGCACGCGCGTCCTCGACCGGATCCGCGAACCCCGGCTCCCGGGGCACCCGACCACCTTCGCGGTCGGCACCGCGGCGGAACTGTCCGCCCTCGCGGAGCGCATCGCCGCCGACGAGCGGTGGGCGCGCCTGCTGCTCGGCTGGATGGCCGGATGCGGCGACCGGGCGATGGTCCCGGCCTTCATCCCGCACGACGCCGAGGACGCCGAGGTCCGCGACGTCCCGTGCCCGTCGCTGTGGGTCGCGAACAAGACGGGCACGGACGAGGGGGTGCGCTGTGACGTCGGGGTGGTGCGCGGCGCACGTCAGGTCTGCTACGCGGTGCTCGCCAGGTGCGCGCCGGGCGACGAGTTCGAAATGGTGCGGGCGATGCGCGCGGTCGGCGCGCAGATCGCGGCCGCGGCAAGCTGAGCGCCGCGGTCCGAAGCGCCGAGTTCAGTGACCCTGGTCAGGCCGAGCGGCAGCCGCTAGCCTCGTCGCAGCCGTGAAGGCAGAGAGTTGTACGCGGCGGCGACGGGGGCTTGTGAGAAGTGACGCTGAACACCAATGGCCCGATGACAGCAGACCAACTTCGTTCACTGCACGCCTGGTTGGCGGATGTCGATGAGTTGAGAGGCCGAGTCGGCCGCAAGGAGGGCCCGCCCGAGAAGGGCACGCTCGGGCCTTTGCTCGAGGCGCTGACGGTGGCGGTCGGTCCCGGCGCCGCGGCATCCGCGCTGGCGACCACCGTCATCGCCTGGCTGCGTACCCGGCGCGGTGAGATACACGTCAAGATGACGCTCCCGGACGGCCGTTCACTGGAACTCTCCGCCAGGAACGTGGCCGCTCTCGACGCGGCAGACCTGCGGCGCCAAGTGGCCGATGTCGCGTCCCTGCTGGGCGCGCAGGACCAGCAGGGAGACACGACCCTGCGGATCTCGGCGCCCGAGCACCGCGAGGACCGATGACCGATCTGGACGGCGCGGGCGTGCAGGTTCTGCTGATCGCCACCGCGACGCACCAGGACGGCGGACTCCCCTCGGTCCCGTCGGTCGCCGGCAGCTTCAGGGATCTGCGGACGGCCCTGGTCGAGCATTGCGGGGTGCGGCCGGAACAGGTGACGGCGGTGCTCGACCCGGCAGACGCCCAGAGCATGGCCCTCGCCGTGGCCAGGGCAACAATGCGGGCCGACACCGTTCTGCTGGTCTACTTCATCGGGCACGGCCTGCTTGCCCCGAGCGGGGACCTGTACCTGGCCGCAGGCAACACCGCGGAACTCACTCCCGGCATGGCCGAGCACCAGGCGTACTCCTTCGCCGCCCTGCGTGAGGCGGTGCTGGCGAGCCGGGCCGCGTCCAAAGTCATCGTGCTCGACTGCTGCTTCTCCGGGCGCGCGTCGCTGGGCGGCACCTCATTGGTCACCGCTTTCAACGCGGCACCGG
This sequence comes from Streptomyces sp. NRRL F-5126, assembly GCF_000721265.1. Lineage (GTDB taxonomy): Bacteria > Actinomycetota > Actinomycetes > Streptomycetales > Streptomycetaceae > Streptomyces. Next base: position 558,334 of record NZ_JOFZ01000012.1, read on the forward strand.
GCAATGGGATGTACCTCCTCGGGTCGGCGGAACTGCTGGCCCGCGCCCCGGAGGATGCCGAACACACCACATTCACGGGGGCGTTACTCCACCTGCTGGAGCACGGCGACGCCGAGGGGCAGCAGTCGCTGACCCTGGACGCGGCCTACTACGCCCTGGAGCGAAGGCTGCGGGACGGACAGCAGCCCGTACCCCGGAGGGTGAACGGAGACCTTTCCGGCAATCTCGTCATCGCGCCCAACCCGGCCTTTCACACGCGTGCCTCCGCACCGGACCGGCAGCCGCCCGCCGACAGCGTCTGCCCCTACCCGGGGCTCAGCCCCTTCTCGGTGGAGCGGGCCGATGTCTTCGCCGGACGCACCGCGATGACCGAGCGCCTGGTGAAGGCGACGGCGGCGGCCTTCGGCGCACCTGGCTCCCTGATCCTCGTCGGGGCGTCAGGATCCGGAAAGACGTCCCTGCTCAACGCCGGTCTGCTGGCACGTCTGCGCACCCATGGACTGCCCGGACTGCCGGGGTCGACCGGCTGGCCCGGCCGGCGCCTGACACCTGGCAGGAACCCGCTACGGAACCTCGCCGACTCCCTCGCGCCCGAGGCCCCCGACGGCGCCGAGTCGCTGCTGGTGAAGGGCCACGCGGCAGAATTCGCGGACCGCCTTCTCGACCACCCGGGGCAACGGCTGGTCATGGTCGTCGATCAGCTGGAAGAGCTGTTCACCCTCTGTACGGACCCGGAGGAACAGACGGCGTTCCTGAGGGCGGTGACCGAACTGGCCCAGCCCCAAGAGGGCCACGAACCGCGGGCCTTGGTGGTCTTCGCGCTGCGGGCGGACTTCTACGCCCAGGCGGCCGAACGCCCCGAACTGCGGACCATCCTGAGTAGCAGCCAGCTACTGGTCGACCCCATGGACGCCGGCGAACTGCGCGCCTCGATCGAGGAACCTGCGGCCACCGCGCAGCTGGAGCTCGAGGAGGGGCTCGCCCCTCTCATCCTGGAGGAGCTGGGCAGAGCGACCGGCCTGCGGTCGCCCGCGGAGGCGCTGCCGCTCCTGTCCCACGTGTTGCAGGAGACGTGGAAGGAGCGCGAGGACCTGCGGCTCACCGTCTCCGGATACCTCGCCACCGGTGGCATCACGAAGGCCGTCGCGACCACGGCGGAGAGCGTCTACGGCGGGCTCGATGCGCCCGGCCAGGAGGCGGTGCGCCTCATGCTGCCCCGGCTGGCCCGGGTGAGCGAGGACGCCGGCGACACCGCACAGCCGGTCGAATGGCCTGTGCTCCTGCACGGGGTGTCCGACGAGGCGATCGCGAGGAATGCGATCGCACGGTTCGCCGGGGCCCGCCTGCTCACCCTCGACCGCGACACGGTCCGCATCAGCCACGAGGCGCTGCTGCGTGCCTGGCCCAAGCTGGGGCAGTGGATCGACGAGGATCGCGACCTGCTGCGCGCCCGCCAGCAGCTCGCCTCGGACGCGGCGGGCTGGGAGCAGTCAGAACGGGACACCTCCCTGCTGTACCGGGGGAACCGGCTCGCCGCGATGCGGGAGCGCACGGCCGCACCCGGCGCCCCACCACTCGGCTCGGTATCCGCCGAGTTCATGGAGAACTCCTGGCGCCAGCACACGCGCGACGGCCGCCGACGCCGTGCCGTGTTCACCTTCTTCGTCGTGCTGGCCCTGCTGGCGACGACCGGCCTGGCAGGCGCGGGAATCTACTGGCGCCAGGCCGGTCAGGCGCAGCAGCGCGACCTCGCCCGGTACCTGGCCGCCGAGGCCGAGGGGCAGCGCGAGCTCCACCCCGGGCTGGCCAAGCAGCTCAGCCTGGTCTCGTACCGGCTCGACCACGAGGCCGGCCGCAGCGCCCTCCTCAACAGCCAGCACACACCAGGCGTGATCAACGACGGCGAACCGGCCTATGACCTCGCCTACAGCGCGAACGGCCAGGTGCTCGCCATCTCCACCGGCGACTCGATCGTGCTGCGCACCCGGCACGGCCGGGCAGGGCATATTGACGGGATCCTGACCGGCCCGATCGCGGTGACCGCCGACGGCACCGTGCTCGCCGCGGCCACCTACGCCACCGACGGCTCCACCTCGGCGACTGTGCGGCTGTGGGACATCTCCCGACCCGGCCGGCCGAAGAAGCTGTCCGCGCCCACGACGTCGGACGCCGTCACCGCGCTGGTCTTCGGCACTCACGGGAACACCCTCTTCGCCGGCACATCGGCGGGCGGGATCCTCCGCTGGGACACCGGTGATCCTCGTGCGCCGCACGCCCTGCCCCCGCTCCGGGGCAACGGCAAGCAGGTCGACTCCCTGGCCGTCTCCCCCAAGCGCGGTCTGCTCGCGAGCGCGAGTGTCGACGGGCGGGTACGGCTGTGGAAGGCGACCGGCACCAAACCCCTCGCCACACTGCGCGCGGCCCCGTACGACGCCTACTTTGACAAGCATATGCGGCCACTGCACCGAATCGCCTTCGACAGTTCGGGCAGCCTGCTGGCAGCACCGGCCGAGAAACCGAAGAAGACGGACACCCTCGATTACCGTGACGATCTGGCGCTGTGGACCCTCGACGACCCGAAGGCTCCCCGGCAGGTCGTGTCAGCGGACAAAGGCGTGTCGAGCAGCGCCAGCAGATGCACGGACAGCGTGACCTCGATGGCGTTCGCCTCGAAGAGCAAACGGATCGTCGCGGCTTGCGGCCCCAGTTGGAAGATCTGGATCTACACACACGGAACCGACGCGATCCTGCCCGGTGCGTCGAACACCGGCAGCGACAGGGGCGGCGGAGTAGCGCTGTTTGTCCCCGGCAACGCCAAGCAGGTGCTCAAGGCCACCGACCGCGGCGTCAAGATCTGGGACCTCGCCAACGGCGCCCAGCCGGGGGCGGTGGGATTCATACCACCGGCGCCCGGCACCGGAGGCCGGCTGTCCCTCGCGAGGGCCGGGAAGAAAGTGCTCCTCGCCTACCAAGGCGTGGGCGCGAACTGGCTGCGGGACCTCGACCTCCGGAGTCGGCGAAGCAAGCCTCTGGTCATGACGCGCGCGCCCGACATGTTCGCGGGACAGGACATCGCCCTCAGCCCGGACGGCAAGCTCCTCGCCGACACCGAGGTCTACAAGCAGGGCAAGGACACGTACGCCAACCTCTTTCTGCGCGGTACCGCCCACCCGAAAGAGAAGCTGGCCATGATCAATGTGGACAACGGCGTGGGAGCACTCGCCTTCAGTCCGACCAAGCCCCTCCTGGCCGTCTCCGACTCCAACGGCCTCGTGGCCAGAAACCCCAAGCCCCAGGTCGTCCGGCTCTACGACATCGCCGATCCCCGGCACCCGCGTCACCTCTCCACGATCGAAACGGCCGGGTACGGACTTGTCTTCTCACCGGACGGCAGGTCGCTGGTCATCGACGAGTCCACCAAGAGCGACAGGAAAGCCCGCCCGACCGCAGACCCGGTGGTACGCAGCTGGGACGTCACCCATCCCACTCATCCATCCGCATCGTGGTCGATACGCCTGCCGACCGGCACCAGATTCGCTTATTTCGCGTTCCGGCCGGACGGGAAGCTCTTCGCGCTCTACGACGAGACTGGAACGCTCCGGCTGTGGGACGTCCGCCGTGACCGTCTGGCAGGTCGCACCGCAAAGGTGTCCATCGGGAAGCCCGACAGTCCGTTGGCCTTCAGCCCCGACGGGACCCGCATCGCTCTGTTCACGACCAACGACGACTTCAAAAAGCGCCCCGAGGTCTGGGACGTGAGTGATCCGCACTCACCCAGCCGGCAGTTCTACATGCCGACCGCATCGGACTTCTACTCCCTGGCATTCGCTCCCGACGGCAAGACCCTCGCCGTCGTACGCGCCTCCGCCGGCATCGATCTGTGGGACACCAATCCGCAGCACGTCATCACGTCTCTCTGCAACGCGATCGGCGACCCGATCTCCCAGCAGGATTGGAAGAAGTACCTGCCGGATCGCCCCTACCAACCGCCATGTCAGTGACGTGGATCAGCCGGGGGCCATCCCGGCGAGGTGCCCGGCGGCCAGCAGGTTGGACGCGGCGCTGCCCAGGTAGGCGGTGAAGCTGCTCAGCACCGGGTTGGGGTTCTCCGGACGCCAGGCGACGCCTATCTTCCGGTAGAGCTTCGGCCCGGACACGCGGCTCGTCTGCACACCGCTGGTGTCGTTGAGTCCGAGGCTCGGCACCAGCGCGATGCCCATTCCCGCCCGCACGAGGCCCACGATCACCTCGTAGTGGTCGCTGCGGCAGCGAATGTGCGGCACGAAGCCCTCAAGGGCGCACGCCCGCTCCAGCACGGAAAGGACCGGCGTGCCCGTGCCGAACGACGTCACCCACTGCTCCCCCGCCAGCTCCACCAGCCGCACCTGGCCGCGCCTCCCGGCGGGGTGACCGGCCGGTACCACCAGCAGCTGCGGCTCGTGGAAGAGCACCTTCACCTCGACGCCCTCGGGCGGCACCCACGGGTCGAGGGCGTGCTCGAAGACGACCAGCGTGTCGATCGCGCCCTGCTGGACGCCGAGGGCCAGCTCGTGCGGCTGCCCCTCGACGAGCTCCAGCTCGACGCCGGGGTGGCGGCGGGAGAACCGTGACAGCGACTGCGGCAGCAGCTGGTAGCCGGCCGACGCGAAGAACCCGATCCGCAGGTGCCCCGAGTCTGCGCGCGACTGCGCCCGCAGGTCACGCTCCGCCGAGTCCAGCAGGGCCAGCACCTCCTGCCCGCGCAGCGAGAGCCGCCGCCCGGCGGGAGTCAGCCGCAGGCTCTGCGCGCTGCGCTCGACGAGGCTGATGCCCGCGTCCTTCTCCAACTGGGCCAGCTGGTGCGACACGGCGGACGGCGACAACCGCAGCTCGCGGGCGGCCCCGGCGATACTCCCTGCCTGGTCGACCGTGGCCAGTACGTGCAGGCGGTGCGTGTTGAGCATGGCGGCAGACTATGACGCCACCCCGCGGCGTTGGCAGGGGTCGGAAACGGATTTTCATGCATTCCGCAACATCTTCAAGAAGCCTCGTTTCGGGGCCCTCACCAGCGGTCGAGCCGCTGGTCCCCTCCTTCCGGTACGGGCGGCAGGTGCCTGGGCGGTCAGGACGAGGCTGCCGTCAAGGCCCCGAGCTCGGTGTCCGACAGACGCAGGTCCTGCGCGGCCAGAAGCGCAGGCAGCTGCTCGACGGTGCGTGCGGAGGCGATCGGCGCGGTCACGGTCGGCTGCTGCCCGAGCCAGGCCAGCGCCACCGTGGCCATCTCCGCCCCGCGCGCCGCCGCGATCCGCTCCAGCGCATCGAGCACCTTCACGCCGCGTTCGGTGTCCGCGTAGCCGCCGGCGAGTCCGGGAATGTCGCGCACGTTCTCGATGCTCTTCCCAGGACGGTACTTGCCGGTGAGGAAGCCGGAGGCGAGCGCGAAGTACGGAACGCAGGCCAGCCCTCCGCGCTCCACGACATCCCGCCGCGCGCCCTCGTAGGTGTCGCGCGAGACGAGGTTGTACTGCGGCTGCAGAGCGACGTACCGGGCCATCCCTTCGCGATCGGAGAAGGCCAGCGAGGCGGAGAGCCGCTCGGGGCTGATGTTGGAGGTCGCGATGGCACGCACCTTGCCGGCCTTCACGAGGTCGTCGAGCGCGGTGATGATGTCGTCCACCGGGATGGACTCGTCCCGGTCGAAATGGGTGTAGTAGAGGTCGATGTGGTCGGTGCGCAGCCGCCGCAGGGATTCCTCGGCAGCGGCCTTGATGTTGGCGGGCGCGAGGCCCATGAACTTCGGATGGTCGCCGACCTTGGTCGCGACGACCACGTCGTCGCGGTTGCGCCGGGTGGCGAGCCAGTCGCCGATGATGCTCTCGGACTGTCCCGGCTCGTTGCCCTGCTCGGGAAAGTAGTTCATGTACGAGTCGGAGGTGTCGATGAAGTTGCCGCCTGCGGCGAGGTAGGCGTCGAGCACGGCCAACGACTGGGTCTTGTCGGCGGTCCAGCCGAAGACGTTGCCGCCCAGGCAGAGGGGGGAAACGAGGAGGTCGGACGAGCCGAGGGGGCGCAGTTCAGTCATGCCAGAACCAACGAGTGCTCGCCTGTCCGAAGTTCCGGGCTCGCCGGGAAACCGCTGTTGTACGGGTTCTGTACGGGCCGGTGGCCGTGCCCAGGGAACCGCCCACGGGGTTGAACCGTGCCCGGCGCAGTGAGGCCGACGACGGTCGCTGCCGGGTGAGGCTCGGCAGTGCACGCGGCGACGGGAAGGGGCGTGAGGGCGGCGATGCGGGATACACACGACAGGCGCACGGCGAACAGGGCGGGCGAGAGCGGACTGCCGGGCGCGTGGGCGGCGTACGGCAGACTCCTCCAGCACCTGCGCAAGCAGCGCGGGCTGAATCAGCAGGCGTTCGGCCAGGCCATCGGGTACTCGTTGGAGCAGGTCGCCTCGGTCGAGCAGGGCCGACGCCCGGCGAAGGCCGACTTCACAACGGCGGCTGACCGGGTGCTGGAGGCGCGCGGGGCCCTGGAAGCACTCCAGGACGAGGTGGATCGCGCGAAACTCCCCCGATTCTTCCGAGACTTCGCCCTCATCGAGGCGGAGGTACTGAGCCGTTTCTCCTACGACCCGCTGCTGGTACCGGGCCTGTTGCAGACGGAGGCGTACGCGCGGGCGGTGTTCGCGGGGCACTGCCCACCGCTGAACGAAGAGATCATCGATCAGCACACGGAAGCTCGGCTCAGTCGTCAGAAGCTGCTGAGCAGGGTGCCTCTCGCCGAGTTGTCGTTCGTCATCAGCGAGGAGGCGCTACGGAATCCGGTGGGCAGCGGTGAAGTCATGCGCGGACAGTGGCGCCGCCTGCTGGATCTCCGCGAGATGCGCAACGTCGAGGTACAAATCATGCCCGCCGCGCCAGGTTTCCACTCCGGCCTCAACGGCCCGTTCGTGCTGCTGGAGACGAACGAACATCGGCAGATCGGTTACATCGAGTCCCAAGAGATTGGCTGCGTGGTCCACGATCCGGCAGACGTCAGCGCCTTCGGGTTGCGGTATGGCAAGCTGCGGTCGCAGGCTCTGAACGGCAGGGAGTCCGCACGGCTCATCGAACGGCTGGTTGGAGAGACATGAGCGGGAAGCGAGTATCCGAAAGCGGGGACGAGCTGCGCTGGTTCAAGAGCAGCTACAGCGGGTCGGGCGGCGGCGACTGCGTGGAGGTGGCCGCGGGCCAGGGTGCCGTGTACGTACGGGACTCCAAGGCGGCGACCGGCCCGGCGCTGCGGCTCGGCCGCGACCAGTGGACGGCGTTCGTAGCACACGCGGTGCGGTAGCGCGGCTCGGGACGGCGGGCCGCCTTCAGGCGATCAGGAGGCGTGGCACCGCCAGGTCCTCGTGCGCGAAAAGGCGTACGAGAGCCGACGGTTCATCGGCGGAGCAGGCGGCCGCGACGTCGTCGATGAGCCGGTCGTAGTCGGGTCCCGTGGCGCCGTCGTACGCGGCCGTCATGCGGCCCCACTCGTCCCAGGGCAGCATCTCGTGCTTGCAGAGCGCGGCCAGGTCGCGCACGGCGTTGCCGCTGATCTCGGCCGGTCCCCAGGCGTCGTCCGTCCCCGGCACCCCGAACCGGTGCGGATCGACGAGGCCCTCGCGGTACTGGACCCAGGCCTCGCCACCGGTGAGGAACTCGTCCGGGCCGAGGTCCTCGGGGTGCGCCACGTAGCCGTGTCCGAGGTGTTCGATGTCCACGCGCACCCAACGGGAGTCGTCGTCCCGCCAGTACTCGGTGATCCAGTGGTCGGCGCCGCGCCCCTCCAGAAAGCACATCCCGAACCCGCACCTGGCCCGGGCAGGGACGCCCCGGAGCCGCAGAAGGGCGCAGGCGAGGGTGGCGAAGTGGCGGCAGGTGCCCACGACACGCTCTTCCGGTTTCCGCGCGAGGCGGAGCGGGGCGGGGTTGAGGGCTGTGAGCGCCGCGACCAGTGCACTCGCCGGTCGGATGTCCTTCTCTGCGAGGCGGTGCTCAGCGACGCCCAGAGCCGAGGCGTCACCGGGCTGGATGAACAGAGCCTGCACGGTGGCACAGATACCGACGGGGTCATGCGGCAGACCGTCCGCCAACGGGACCTGGCCGGGGGCGAGTCCCGTCAGCGGTCCGGCAGAGGAGTAATCGAGCTCGATGGTCACGAGCCTCATGGTAGATCCGGCCTCTTCTGCGTGTGTGCCTTCGGACCGTACTCATGCGGAGATGATGAGTACGGGCTGCGTCAGAATTCCCGGTGGCCTGTCAGGTCGAGCAGTCGGAGCTCCTCCGCCGTCAGTCGGAGCGCACCCGCCGCCACGTTGTCGGCGAGGTGTTCCGGGTCGCCCGTCCCCGGGATGACCAGCACGTGGTCGCCTTGTGCGAGGGTCCAGGCCAGGCGGATCTGGGCGTACGAGACCCCGTGCGCGCGAGCCACGGCGAGGACCTCGTCCCGCTCGACCCGGACGGCTCCGGCCTCGCCCCCTTCCCCTGCGATGGAGAAGAAAGACACGAACGCGATGCCGTGTGCTCTGCACGCCTGGAGCATCTCCTCCCCACCGGGCGTGTCGATGACGTACCGATTCTGGACGCAGACCACTGGCGCGATCTCCCGAGCCTCGGCAAGGTGTCGCGGGCTGGCGCCTGAGATGCCGAGGTGACGGACGAGACCGGCATCGCGCAGCTCGGCGAGAGCGCCGAAGTGTTCGCTGACGGATTCCTGTCCCATGACGCGCAGGTAGACCAGGTCAAGATGGTCACGGCCCAGTTGGCGCAGGTTCTCTTCGACCTGTCCGCGCAGTTGGTCGGGGCGCGCCGGAGTGGTCCACTCGCCGCCGGGATCCCGCGCCGGGCCGACTTTCGTGGCGATGACGAGGTCGTCCGGGTACGGGGACAGCGCCGTATTGATCAGTTCGTTGGCGGAACGCAGAGGCGAGAAGTAGAAGGCCGCGGTGTCGAAGTGGTTGACACCGAGCTCGACTGCGCGGCGAAGTACGGTGATCGACTGGCCACGGTCCCTCGACGCGCCTGTGCGGAAGGCGGCTCGGGCGGCCAGACGCATGGCGCCGAAACCGATCCGGTTCACGGTGAGGTCGCCGAGCCTCCACGTGCCGGCGGCTGCCGCCGCGGGAGCGTGTGACGTCATCCCCATCAACTCCGTTCGGTCGGCCTCCGCTCCCTGGGAGTTCAGGGCGCAGCGGCCCTGGAGTATGTGCAGACGGCAGACACGGAAGGAAGGTACGGAGTGCGGGGTGAATGTCACACCGTGACAGGGAATCCGGTGGACCCACTGCCAGTTGTCATAGGTGGCGCTTCCGCGCACACGGAGCGCCTTCTCATGGCCTCACGTGCCGTCCAGCGACTCGGCGCGAGTTGTGGTGGTCGGCTCGTGGACGCCTTGCCGAGCCGGGTTCGCCGTCCGGGTGCGGCCGACCAGGCAGCCCGCCCCCGCCACCGGTAGCAGCAGCACGATGAATGCCCATGCAAACGGCGGGAGTTGGCTGGCACTCGCTGCCGATACCGCGCTGAACAGGGCCGAGGCCAGGGCCAGGATCAGCGTCTGGCCGAGGTTCTGCGACGTCTGCTCACGCTGCTCGCGTAGCCCTGCCTGCCGGCCGGGGCGTGGGTGAGCGACAGCAGGGTGAGCGAGGGCGCGGCGAGCCCCATGCCCACGGCTGCGAGCGTCATCGACGAGACCGCGACGACCGCGGGCACCTCGGGGAGGGTGGCCAGCGCCGCCAACCCGACCGCAACCGCCATCACACCGGCCCCGGAGGCGACGAGCCGGTGCCGCTCCACCCGGCCCTGCAGGCGCCCCTGCGTCCAGGACGCCGCGGCCCAGGCAATCGCGGCGCCGGTGAAGGCGAGCCCCGTCACCACGCCCGGCACTCGTCGTGCCGTGGTCAGCATGAGCGGCACGAACGCTTCGAGTGTGAAGTACGCGCCCGACGTCAACGCCCGTAGCAGCACCGTGGCGGGCAGCCCGAGCCCGGCGCGCCAGGTGCGTGGTGGGAGCAGGCGCGGGGCGAGCGTCACGAGCAGCGTCAGGCCCGCCGCCGTGGCCATCGCATGCCGAAGGTCCCACGAGGAGACGCCGTACTGGGTGAGCGCCGCCGCCGCGCTCACCGCCACCGCGGACAGGAGCGGGGGCCTGCGTACGGGCCCCTCGGGCTCGGGGGCCGTCGAAGACGTTCCCGTGGGCGGCGCTTGCCCGCGCAGCAGCAGCACGGCCGCGGCGGCGGGGATCAGTGTGAGCCCCGCGAGGCCGAAGAACACGGCTCGCCAGGACAGCCACGCGGCAACGAGCCCGGCGAGCGGTGGTCCGGCGAGCGAGGGCACGATCCAGCACGCGCTCATGAGGGCCAGGGCACGGGCTCGCACGTGGTCGGGGTACGACTGGCCGATGGCCGCGTTGACGGACACCGCCACCAGTCCCGCCGCGATACCGTCCGTGAACCGCCCGAGTGCCAGCTGCCAGATGGAAGTGCTGGTGGCCGAGATGAGCAGTGTGACGACGGTCAGGGCCACCCCTGCCGTCAGCGGCCGGCGGGCACCGCCGCGGTCGGCCCAGGTCCCGCCCAGTACGCCGCCGAGCAGGCTCGCAGCGACAAAAGCCCCTGCCACCAGTGGGTACAGGGCAACCCCGTCGAGGTCCTTGGCGGCCACCGGCAGCAACGGCATCACGGCGAGCGCGGCGAACCCGGTCAGAAACATCACCGCCGCGAAGCTGGCGGTGGCGGCCAGGTAGGTGCGGGAGAACAGCCCGGGTTGCTGCTCGGTTGGGCTGCCCCCGGGACGGCGGCGGGTCACGGCAGCAAGTTATCCGCCAACTCTTCCAGGGGCCAACGGCTTTACTGCTCGCCCCGGCAGGACCGGCAAGGCCCGCGGGTCGGTGTCAGCGCGGCGCCGCGCCTGGCTGGTCCGCGATGCGGATGAGCGTCTGCTGGCCGGTCGCGACGAGCGTGGACTCGCCATCCTGTACACCGAACACTTCGAGTCGGCACACGGTCAGGGTCCGGCCCGGCTTCAGGACGGTGCCGATCGCTTCGAGGTGGTCCCCGGCGGCGGGTGCGAGGAGGTTGATCTTGTATTCGACGGTGAGGACCTCGGTGCCTTCGGGGAACAGGGTGAGCGCGGCGTAACCGCCGGCGGTGTCGGCGATGGCGCTGGTGGCGCCGGCGTGGACGTAGCCGTGCTGCTGGGACACTTCGGGCCGGTTGGGCAGGGTGATGTGGACGCGGCCCCGGGCGATGTGCGTGATGCGGGCGCCGAGGTGCCGCATCAGGCCCTGGCGGGCGAAGCTCTCGCGGATCCGGGCCTGCGTCCCGGGGCTCGCCTCGGCATGCTCGGGGCGCTCAGGCATCCGGTGTCCCTCCCGTGGCCCGGCCGCAGCGTACGGGGGCCTTCGGGCCGGGTCGATGCAGAGCCGAGGCCCAAGGGTGGCCAGGGTGCACGCGGGCGAGCAGCCCGGCCAGGGTCTTGCGCTGTGCCGGGGCCATGTGCGGGACCGTCGCCTCGAAGTCCGCTCCGTCCTTGGCGCGGGCGTGCTTGGCCTTGAAGAGCAGGACCAGCTCGGGTGCGAGGTACGGGATGCCGTCCCGGGTGTGGTGGACGATGTCACCGTAGGGAAGCCGGATGGCTTCGTCGCGTCGACAGACCCAGGTGTCGGCGTCGTGCGGCTCGCGGAACACGTCGAGCAGGTAGTTCCCGGTGGCCGGGTCGCGCAGCCACGTCTGGTGCACGGCGGCCAGTGCCTCCGGCGGGGCGCCCTCCCAGATGTGGCCACTGCCTGCCGCGTCGAAGACGTGGCCCGGGAAGCGGCGGCGGACCTCGGGGAAGCCCGCGGCCGGAACGGCGATCTCGATGTCCGCGTGCGGGCGCGTCTGCCTGCCGCGGAACAGGTCGAGCGCCCAGCCTCCGGCCACATACCAGGGCGTGCCGAGCCCGGCCAGCCGCCGCGCGACCTCGTTCGGCGTCCAGCAGGACGACCACCTCGCGTCCAGGGATCTGATCGCGTCGGGTGACAACTCAACTCCACCGCTTGGCAGTTGCTCGCTCACCGTCGGACGGCCGTTGTCCCGCGGGCCGCGGCCGAGCCGTGTGGGCCGCGGACCTCAAGGTCGGCGAGGAGGCGTGCGGTGGCGTCGGTGATCTCGGCCACCGCGCGGTCGAAGACCTCGCGGTTGTGTGCGGCGGGGGCGCGGAAGCCGGAGACCTTGCGGACGTACTGGAGCGCGGCCGCGCCGATCTCCTCTTCTGTGGCCTCCTCGGGGAGCACGGGCGGACGGAGTGTCTTGATGCTTCGGCACATGTCTCCAGTGTGCCGCGTGCGGCCCTCCCGCGGTCAGCCTTGCGCGCCCGCGGAGTCCTGCGCGCCCGCGGACTCCCGCGGGGCGCGTGTGCTGTCGCGCACGACGAGGCGTGTGCCCAGTTCGATGCGGGTCTCCGGGCCGGCCGCCGTGCCCGCGGATCCGTCCGTACGGCCGTCGGAGCCGGCGCGAGCGTCGGGCCGTGTCTGGCCGCGGTCGCCGCGCAGCCGCAGCAGCATCTGCGCCGCCTCCTCCGCCATCCGCTCCAGCGGCTGGTTGACGGTGGTGAGCGCGGGGCTCGACCACTGGGCCAGTGGTATGTCGTCGTAGCCGACCACCGACAGGTCCTGAGGCACCTGCAGGCCCAGCAGGCGTGCGGCCTCCAGCACGCCGAGTGCCTGGAGGTCGCTGCCCGCGAAGATCGCGGTGGGGCGATCGGGCGCGCGCAGCAGGTCGAGTGCGTGCTCGCGGCCCGCCGCGACATGGAAGTCGCCGTAGCGCACGAGCGCGGGGTCGGGAGCGAGGCCTGCCATGCCGAGCGCCGAGCGGAAGCCGTCGAGGCGGGCGAGGGAGCAGAGCATGTCCTCGGGGCCCGTGATCATCGCGATCCTGCGGTGGCCCAGGTCGATGAGGTGCCGGGTCGCGGCGAGGCCGCCGGCCCAGTTGGCCGAGCCGACCGAGGGTACGTCGGGCTCGGGGTCGCCCGCCGGGTCGACGATGACGAACGGGATGGCGCGCGACCAGAGCTTCTTCTTGAGCTCGTCCGGCAGTGTGGAGAAGACGAGCACGACTCCGAGGGGACGGCGGCGCAGCACGCCCTCGACCCAGTCGGCGCCCGGCGAGTGGCGGGTGCCGGTCTCGGTGAGCACCACGCTCATGCCGCCCTGCCGGGCGATGTTCTGCACGCCCCTGATCAGCTGCATCGACCAGATGCTGTCGAGCTCGTGGAAGACGATCTCGAGGAGCGGCGCCTCGGGCGGCGTCGGCGCGGAGCGCCGGTAGCCGTGTTCGTCGAGCAGTTCCTCGACCTTGACGCGCGTGGGTGCTGAGACGTCCGGCCGCCCATTGAGGACTTTCGAAACTGTCGAGAGCGACACACCGGCTTGCGTCGCGACCTGGGCCAGGGTGGTGCGGCCCGCGCTCCTGTCATCTGCCATGGCAGAAGGATAGAGCACCGCCATTCGGTAACGGTTTGATTGCGGCCATGCGCGCAGGCCTGTGCAGCTGTTGACGGCTTCGCACGCCGACTCTACGGTCCCACGCCATAGAGCTTTCGGTAATCTTGCCGACACTTTCGGAGGGGACTTCATGCGGATGTCGACGCGGAAGCGGATACCGACACGGACACCGATGCGATCCGCCCCGGCCAGGGCACGCATCACACGCACCGTCGCCTGCGGCGGCGCCGCCCTGCTGCTCGGCACGTCCCTGACCGCCTGCGGTGGTGGCGATTCGGGCTCGGGCGGCGGCTCCCAGGAGTTCCACGTCCTCGTCTACGGCGACGCGGGCAACAAGGTCGAGAAGAAGATCGTCGCGGAGTTCAACAAGACGTCGAAGGTCAAGGCGGTGCTCGACACCATCCCCGGCGCCGACTACCAGCAGAAGCTCCAGACGATCATCAACACACCGCAGGCCCCCGACGTGTTCTACAACTGGGGCGGCGGTTCCATCCGGCCGTACGTCAAGGCCGGGCTGCTCATGCCGCTGGACGACGTCTTCAAGAACGACCCGAAGATCGGCGACCACTTCCTGCCGTCCGTCTACAACACCGCGAAGATCGACGGGAAGGCCTACGGCATCCCGATGCGCGGGACGCAGCCCGTGCTGCTGTTCAGCAACAAGAAGGTGCTCGCCGACGCGGGCGTCACCGCGCCCAAGACGTGGGACGACCTGCTGGCGGACGTGAAGAAGCTCAAGGCCAAGGGCGTCACGCCCATCGCGCTCGGCGGCGGCGACAAGTGGACCACCATGATGTGGTTCGAGTACCTATACGACCGCGTCGCCGGCCCCGGCCTGTTCCAGAAGGCCGTGTCCGGGGACAAGAGCGCGTGGGCGAGCGCCGACAGCAAGAAGGCGCTGTCGATGTTCCGGCAGCTGGTGGACTCGGGCGCGTTCGGCTCCAACTACGACTCGGTGAAGTGGACGGGTGGCGGCTCGGCGCAGCTCCTCGCCTCCGGCAAGGCCGGGTTCGAGCTGATGGGGTCGTGGGAGTACTCCTCGCAGAAGGAGAGCAGCCCCGACTTCGCGGCCCACGGTCTCGGGTACACCACCTTCCCGAGCGTGCCGGGCGGCAAGGGCGACACCGCCGACCTGGTGGGCAACACCAACAACTTCTACTCCGTGATGAAGAAGACCAAGCAGCGCGCCGCCATCGCGAAGTTCCTCAAGCTCATGTACTCGGACGACTTCGTCAAGGCTCAGCTGTCGATCGGCAACCTGCCGACCACCACGAACACCGACAAGTTCCTCGACTCGACGGGTGACCCGGCGTATGCGAAGTACCAGCTGAACCTGGTGTCCAACGCCCCCTCGTTCCAGGTCTCCTGGGACCAGGCGTACCCGCCCTCGCAGATGACGGCGATCTACCAGGCCGTCCAGGAGTTCACCGACGGCAAGATCGACGCCGGCGCCTTCATCAAGGACATGCAGGCCCTGGACGCGAGCTGACGGCGGCCGGGAAGAGGACGGACGCAGGACGGAAGGCGACATGACGCCCGCACAACCCGACATGACGGCCCCCCGCCCCGGTGTGACGGCCTCACAGCCCGGCGGGACGGCCCCCCACTCGTCGCGCGGAGGCGGCGGAGGCCGCGGCCTCCGAATGGGCCTCGGTGGCCGTGGCCGGGGCGGCGGCGCCCCGCGCAGGAGCGCCGCCGCCCGCGGCACCGCGCGTCCAGGCATCGGCTGGGCGCTGCCGGCCGTGGTGTTCTTCGGCCTGTTCGCGCTGGTGCCGCTGGTGATGGTGGCGGTGCTCTCGTTCACCAACTGGAGCGGGCTCGGCTCGCCGTCCTTCGCGGGGCTCACCAACTGGACGAAGCTGTTCCACGACCCGGTGATGATCCAGAGCCTCTGGCTGAGCGTCCTGCTGACCGGGCTCGGCGTGGTGGTGCAGACCCCGCTGTCGATCCTGATCGGGGTGTGGGCGGCGGGACCGCAGCGCGGGCGTGCCGTGCTCGCGGCGGTGTTCTTCATCCCGCTGCTGCTGTCCGTCACCGCGGTGTCCGTGCTGTGGCGTGCACTGCTCGACCCCAACTTCGGCGTGCCGGCGCAGGCCCGCTGGCTCTTCGGCGACGGCAACCTGTTCGGCTCGCGCACCGGGGCCATCGGTGTGCTGGTGCTGGTGAGCGCCTGGCAGTACACGCCGCTGCACTCGCTGATCTACCAGGGGGCGACGCGCGCGATCCCCAAGGTGCTCTACCAGGCCGCCGCCGTCGACGGGGCAGGGCGGGTACGGCAGTTCTTCCACATCACACTGCCGCAGCTGCGCAACGCGATCGTCACGTCGGTGATCCTCATGGTCGTCGGGGGCCTGACGACCTTCGACTCGGTGCTCATCCTCACCCAGGGCGGCCCGGGGACCGACACGACCATCACGGCTTTCTACATGTACGAGAAGGCGTTCAAGAGCTTCGACTACGGGGCGGGCGCGGCGATCGCGCTGCTGCTCGTGGTGGTGGCGACGGCGATCTCGCTCGTGGTGGTGCGGCTGTCGGGGTACGACCGGATGACCGGCACGCAGGAGGGACTGTCATGAGTGCGGCGGTACGGCCCCCGGCCGCGGGCCCGCGTGCGGCGCGGTCCGCCAGGCGGTCCGCGCGAAGGGCGGACGCGGCGGGCAGTGTGGTCGGCAGCAGGCCCAACTACCTCGCGGGCGCCGGGGCGTTCCTGTGGCTGTGCATGGTTGGCCTGCCGGTGTACGTGATGCTCGGCGCGTCCGTGCGCACCAAGCCGGACTACACGGCGGGCGGCCCGATGTCGCTGCCTGGCACCTTCGGATTCGGCGCCTTCACCCGCGATTTCTCCAGCGGGTTCGGACGGTACTTCCTCAACACGGCGGTGGTCACCGCGAGCGTCGTGGCGATCGTGCTGCTGCTCGTGCCGCCGCTGGCGTTCGCGATCGTGCGCAACAGGGGACGGGCCACCTCCGGTGTGTTCCGGCTGTTCCTGCTCGGGCTCGCCGTGCCCGCGCAGGCCGTGATCGTGCCGATGTTCTACCTGATCAGCAAGGCTGGGCTGTACGACAACCTCATCGGTGTGATCCTGCCGACGGCCGCGTTCTGCCTGCCGGTGTGCGCGCTGATCCTCACCGGGACCATGCGGGACATCGGCGGCGAGCTGTTCGAGGCAATGGCCATCGACGGGGCCGACACCCGGCGCGTGTTCTTCCAGCTGGTGCTGCCGCTGTCGAAGGGCGGCCTCTCGACGATCGTGGTGTTCTCCGCGCTCCAGGCGTGGAACGGCTTCCTGTTCCCGCTGGTGCTCACGCAGTCGGAGAGCTCCAAGGTCCTCACCCTCGGCCTGTACAACTTCCAGACGCAGTACGGGACGGACATCCCCGCGCTGCTCGCCGCGGTGGTGCTGTCCACCGTGCCCGTCCTGCTCGTCTACCTGTTCGCCCGCAGAGCGCTCGTCCAGGGGCTCATGGGAGTCGGAGGAAAGTGAACGAGAACCTGACCCTGCCCGGCGCCTCCGAGACGCACACGGACCGGGGCTCCGGCGGTGTGTCCGAGGCGCTGCTCGCCCGCCGCGCGGCCCGGGTGGCGGAGCTGATCGCCGCCATGACCGTGGAGGAGAAGCTCGCACAGCTGTACGGGCTGTGGGCGGGCGCCTCGTCCGACGGCGCGGAAGTCGCCCCGCACCAGCACGAGATGGAGCGGCCGCCGACGCTCGACGAGCTGCTGCCCACCGGACTCGGCCAGCTGACACGGCCGTTCGGCACCGCGCCCGTCGACCCGGCGCTCGGCGCCCTGTCACTGGCCCGCACGCAGGCGCTGATCGCGAGCAGGAACCGGTTCGGCGTTCCCGCGCTGGCGCACGACGAGTGCCTGGCCGGCTTCGCCGCCTGGGGCGCGACCGCCTACCCCGTACCGCTCTCCTGGGGTGCGTCCTTCGACCCGGAACTGGTGCGGGAGATGGCGGAGTCCATCGGCCGCGACATGCGCTCCGTCGGCGTGCACCAGGGCCTCGCGCCGGTGCTCGACGTGGTGCGCGACGCACGGTGGGGCCGCGTCGAGGAGACGATCGGCGAGGACCCGTACCTGGTCGGTGTCATCGCGACGGCCTATGTGCGCGGCCTGGAGTCCGCGGGCGTCGTGGCGACGCTCAAGCACTTCGCGGGCTACTCGGCCTCCCGCGCGGGCCGCAACCTCGCGCCCGTCAGCATGGGCGCGAGGGAACGTGCGGACGTCGTCCTGCCGCCGTTCGAGATGGCGGTGCGCGAGGGCGGCGTGCGCTCCGTGATGCACGCGTACACCGACACCGACGGGGTGCCGTCCGCGGCCGACGGCGAGCTGCTGACCGGCCTCCTGCGGGACGAGTGGGGGTTCGAGGGCACGGTCGTCGCCGACTACTTCGGCGTGGAGTTCCTGCGCACCCTGCACGCGGTCGCCGCGGACGACGGCCAGGCGGCCGCGACCGCGCTCACGGCGGGCGTGGACGTCGAGCTGCCGACAGTGAAGACGTTCGGGGCTCCGCTGCGTGAAGCGGTGGAAGCGGGCCGGGTGCCCGAGGAGACGGTCGACCGCGCGCTGCGCCGCGTCCTCACGCAGAAGGCCGAACTCGGCCTGCTGGACGAGGACTGGAGCCCGGTGCCGCAGGCGCTGGCGGGCGCGGCGAACGCCGAGGGGGGAGCCGGCGGCCTGGCGGACCCGGCAGCGGTGGAGCGCCTGCGCGGGACGGTGGACCTCGACACGCCGGCCAACCAGGACATCGCCGGGCGACTCGCCGAGGAGGCGGTGGTGCTGCTGTCGAACGACGGGACGCTGCCTCTGGGCGACGACGGCCGCGCGGCCCCGTCCGCGGCCGGGCGGCCCCGGACCGAGGCGGCCGTGGTCGGCGCGGAGGCCTGTGCCGGCGCGGCGAGCGGCGCGACAAACGTCCCTGGGCAGTCGGCGGCCGCCGAGCCGCCGCTCGGCGGGCCGCAGGCCGGGCAGTCCTCCCGCGAGGGCGCGGCGGCGGGGCACCGGGCCCCGCGCCGTATCGCGGTCGTCGGCCCGCAGGCCGGGTCGCCGACCGCCGTGCTCGGCTGCTACTCGTTCCCCGTGCACATCGGGGAGCAGCATCCGGACATGCCGTTCGGCATCGAACTGCCCACCCTGCGCGAGGCGCTGGCCGCCGAATTCCCCGGCAGCGAGATCGTCGCCGCCGAGGGGTGCGGCATCGACACACCGGACACGGACGGCATCGCCGGCGCCGTGGCCGCGGCACGGGACGCCGACGTGGTGATCGCCGCGCTCGGCGACCGCGCCGGGCTGTTCGGCCGCGGCACCAGCGGCGAGGGATGCGACGCGCCCGACCTGGCGCTGCCCGGCGTGCAGCAGCGGCTGCTCGACGCCCTGCTGGACTCGGGCACGCCGGTGGTCACCGCGCTGATCGCCGGCCGCCCCTACGCGCTCGGCCGCGCGGTGGACGAGGCGGCCGCGATCGTGCAGACGTTCTTCCCCGGCCAGGAGGGCACCCGCGCGCTTGCGGGGGTGCTGTCCGGGCGCGTCGCGCCGTCGGGCCGGCTGCCGGTGAGCGTCCCGCGCCTGCCGGGCGCCCAGCCGTCCACGTACCTGGCCGCGCCGCTCGCCGCGCGCTCGACCGTGTCGAGCATCGACCCGACGCCCGCGTACCCCTTCGGCCACGGGCTCACGTACACGCACTTCACGTGGTCGGACCTGAGCGTGTCCACGGCGCGCGCGTCCACCGGGGGCGAGCTCGGCCTGGCGTTCACGATCCGCAACACGGGGGGCCGTCCCGGCACCGAGGTGGTCCAGCTCTACCTGCACGACCCTGTCGCCTCGGTCGTGCGCCCCGTCCAGCGGCTCGTGGGGTGCGTGCGGGTGACTCTGGCGCCGGACGAGCAGACCAGGGTCGGGGTGGCCGTGCCCGCGGACCTCGCGTCGTTCACCGGCTCCGACGGCCGGCGGATCGTGGAGCCCGGCGCCCTCCAGCTGCGGCTCGGCGCGTCGAGCGGGGACGTGCGGCTGAGCGCGGACGCGGAGCTTTACGGGCCCGTGCGGCAGGTGGACCACACCCGCGCGCTGCACCCGCGGTTCACCGTCGGCGGGACTGCGGGACCCGCCTGACGCGGTGACAGGGGCCGGGCGACTCGGTGACGGGAGCCGGGCGGCGCGGCGACGGAGCCGGGCGGGGCGGGGCGGGCCGGGCGGCGTGGTGGCGCTGTCCGACCCGTACCGCTCCCGATCGGATACGGAAGCGCAACGCGCACGGCACGCACAAGAGTTGTCGGCTTCGCGTAGATCCGGACAACAGGGCGCGGGAGGGGTAAGGCTTCTGGTACGGATGACGTAGTCAGCGAGCCGGGTCCCCGAGGAGACCGCATGGCCACCAGCCGAGGAGTCGACGTATCCGCGTACCAGGGCGTCCAGGACTGGGCCGCCCGCAAGGCCGAAGGCGTCGTCTTCGCGTTCGCCAAGGCGAGCGAGGGTCAGACCACGCACGACGCCCGGTTCGCCACGCACATCGGCGGCATCAAGAGGGCGGGGCTCGTGCCCGGCGCCTACCACTTCGCCTGGCCCAACCAGTCGGCGGCGAAAGAGGCGGCCAACTACGTCGCCGTCGTCAAACCGCACGCGGGCAAGGGGTTCTGCCACTGGCTCGACCTGGAGCGCTACCCCGACGGCCGCAACTACACGGGCAGGTCCGCCGCGCAGATCAAGGCATACGCGACGGAGTGGCTGGCCGCCGTGCGCCGTGCCTTCCCCGGGCAGCGGGTCGGCGTCTACACGTCCGGCTCCGACCTCGCCGCAGGACACGTGCCGGCGGACGTACCGCTGTGGTACCCCGCGTACACGTGGGGCTCGACGGCCGTCTCGTACGCGAAGGCGGAAGCGGCGGCGCGGCCGCGGCCGTCCGGGCGCTCGCCGCTGGTCTGGCAGTTCACCAGCACGCCCATCGACCGCTCCCTGTGCTACCTGTCCGCGACCGCCCTGCGCGCCTGGGCCGCGGGCGCCGACGCCCCGGAGGACGACATGCCCCAGTACGTCAATCTCGCCCTGGCCAGGCCTTACACCATCGCCCCCGGGCAGGACTGGGACGCCATCGAGTTCACCAAGGAGTGGACGGACGAGACCGGCGACCACTCGGAGGGCGGCAGCGTCTTCGTCCGCGGCAAGGCACGCTTCACGGGCACGGTCAGCCTCGTACTCGAAGGCGCGCCGGCCGGGGCCCAGATCCAGGTGCGCCAGTCGGAGGTGGACGCGAAGGGCACGTACGTGCTCGACCACCCGATCGCGGAGATCATCGCGACCGAGGGGAACACCTACGCGACGGTGCCGATCACCAACCACCTCCCGGCGGGGCACGGCATGCGCATCCGCGTGAAGGCCTTCCAGCCCACGCCGCTGAAGGTGGCGGCCGCGGTGGTGAAGGCACTGGTCTGGAAGGGCTGACGTGACGGCGGAAACACGCCTCGTGGCCGTACCGTCCCTCACGGACACGCCGTTTGCCCTAGATTGACCGTCATGATCCGCGCAGTAGTCCTCGACATCGGCGAGACGCTCGTCCGAGACGACCGGTACTGGGCCTCATGGGCCGACTGGTTGCAAGTCCCACGGCACACCGTCTCCGCGCTCGTGGGCGCCGTCGTCGCGCAGGGCAGGGACCACGCGGACGCGCTGCGGCTGATCAGCCCGGGGATCGACGTGGGCGCCTCGTACGCCGCCCGTGACGCGGCGGGCCGCGGCGAGCACCTCGACGAGAGCGACCTCTACCCTGACGTGCGCCCGGCGCTCGGCGAGTTGCAGGCCCGCGGCCTGCGCGTCGTCGTCGCGGGCAACCAGACGGTACGCGCGGGCGAACTGCTGCGCGGCCTCGACCTGCCCGCCGACCTGGTCGCCACGTCGGGCGACTGGGGCGTCGCCAAGCCGGACCCGGAGTTCTTCCACCGCGTCCAGCGCGCGGCCGAGGCCGAGGAGGACGAGATCGTCTACGTGGGCGACCACCCGGCGAACGACATCCTCCCCGCCCGGGCGGCGGGGTTGCACACGGCCCACCTCAGGCGCGGCCCCTGGGGCCACTTCTGGGCCGACGACCCGACGGTGCTGGACGCGGCGGACTGGTCGGTCGACAGCCTCACCCAGCTCGTGGCCGCGGTCACGGCGGTCGCGGCCTGACGGTTCAGGCGGTGGCAGCGGCCTCCCGGTAGCGCCTGGCGGCGAGCGCCGGCTCGGCGGTTTCCATACGGGCCGGCCCCCATATCCGGAGCAGGAGGCGTGGTTTACGGCAGGGGCACCAGCTCTCGCCGGTACCAGTCGCCGGGCTTGCCGCCGAGCTCCGACGGCTCGGCCGGGCCGACCCGGACGAACCCGGCCTTGAGCAGCACCCGCTGGGACCCGACGTTGTGGTGCGAGGCCGCCGCCCGCAGGGTGCGCAGCCCGTGCCGGACCGCCGCCAGGCGGCACAGCTCGCGTACGGTCCCCGTAGCCACCCCGCGACCGGCGACGCGCCGCGCGACCCGGTAGCCGAGCACGGCGACGCCGTCCTCCAGGTCGTACAGGTTGAACCGGCCGAGCACCGAACCGTCCTCGTCGAGCAGCACGTGGAAGACGCAGACACCGGCGTCCTGCTCAGCCAGCAAGGCCTTGAACCGGTCGCCGAACTGCTCGAAGTACGCGTCGCCGCGATCGGTGACCGAGGCGGCGAAGTACGCGCGGTTCGCGAGCTCGAAGGCCAGTACGGCCTGCTCGTCGTCGGCATGGAGTCGTCTCAGCTCGGGCACCGTCCGACCGTACCGGGCAGGCGCCTCGCGGACACGCGGGTTTCCACCCGGCCCGCGTCAGGCCGGCGAGGTGACCGCCCCGCCGGGATGCCGGCCGAGGTGCCTGGCGAAGAAGCGGACCGCGCTGTCCGCCTCGAACCTGGGCAGTTCCTTGTGCCTGCCGGCGTTCGCGTGCAGCGTCTTCTCCGCCGAGGCGAAGGCGTCGAACAGAGCGAGACCGGCCTCGCGGGGGATGTGCTCGTCGTCCCATTGCAGGTCGAACTCGACCGGGACGGTGATCCGCCTCGCATGCCGGCCAGGGCGTCGGGCCAGTGCTGCCCGAAGACCGCGGCCGTGATCCTGGGCTCGGCTGCGACCAGCGGCACTCCGATCGCGGTGGGTCGCCTGCCACTCGGGCACGGCGAGCCTCGCGAGGTGGGTGTTGTACCGGACGACGATGGGCCCGACCGGCTCGCCCGCCGCCCGTGCCTCGTACAGCGAGGCGATCTCCCGCTCGTCGTGGGCGGAGCGTGGCCGGTCGCAGTGGCCCGGGGCGTCGATGACGGCGACGTGGAAGCCGCAGCCGGCCACCAGGCGCTGCGCACGGCCGAGCATGGCCGGGTGCTTCTTGTGGTTGCCGCCGCCGTGCCCCATCAGGACGAGCGGCGCGCGACCGGCGCCGGAGGCAGGCGACCGGAGAACGCCGGGGACGTCGCCCACGGTGAAGTCGCGCTCGGTCATTCCGTTCGAACCGTTCAAGGACGGCGGGCCGGTGAATCGCGGTGCATGCATGGCTGTTCGTATCCGCGTCCGTGACGTCAATGGCGTCGATCGCCGGCCGCGGCCGATCGCAAGCTATCAGCCGGGCCGCGAGGCCGCCCGTCATTTGTGCCGCATCCAGACGTTGGGCTCGCGGTACGTGCCCTGGTCGGCGGACCGATCAACGGTGAGCAGGCTCAGGCCGTCCGGGATCACGTAGTCGCCCGACTCGGGGAACACCATGCCGGTCCAGCCCTCCCACTCGGCGACCGTGCCGGTCATCGTCTGGGAGACGGGCGCCGCCGCGAGGAGCTCGGCGCCGAGACGCTGATGCGTCCGTATCCACGGGTCGAGGGACATGCCGTCCTCGCGCTTCCACGCCATGAACGTCTCGATGGGGGCCAGCGGGTACCGGGCCTTCGTGGTCGGCCGGACCGGCGCGAGGACCCGCGCGAGCCCGGCCTCGCCGGCGGCCCTGCGCAGAGCGGTGATGACCTCGCCGGCGAGCCCGCGCCCCTTGAGCGACGGCGTGACGATCGCGGCGCACACCACCAGGGTGTCGGCCTCCACGCCCTGTTCCCGGCCCTCGACGGCCCGCACGAGCGACTGCGTGTACCCCGTGGGCAGGTCCTCCTCGGTACCGTCCCACCGGATCGGCACGCCCCATCCCCCCGCGACCGGCACGTTGTTCTCGTCGATCAGCATGAGGTCCAGCTCGGCGAAGTACTCCTGCACCCTGCCCAGGTAGTCGCTCACGAGCCGGTCGGCGACGATGAACTGCGGGAAGCCCTCGCTGAAGAGCTCCTTCATCTGCTCATCGGGCCAGGTGCGGGCGTCGGTCCGTTCGATCTTCAGTGCCATGGCCCGTTCATAGCAGAGGAAACCGCCCGACGGGCGAGGTCGGTGCTGTCGTGCGACTTCAGAAGGTAGAAACCGACGGACTGGGCCTTGTCCTGGGCTGCCTGAAGCCCCATGCCGACGAACTTGGGGACGGCCGTGCGGTCATCGGGCGGCTCCGCGGCAGGCCTGGCGGTGACCGTCTCGGTGGTCGTGACGGTCGGCACGGACGCGGGCTTCGCGTCCGCCGTCGTTCTCGTCGTCGCACTACCGCCACCGCCCGATGTTCCGACGGCGACGCCGACGAAGAACAGGGCCACGGCCCCAGGGATGACGAACCGTTTGAGGGTCCGGCCAGGGCGCCGGCCGTAGTCCCGCTGCTGCTCCGGCTCCGCCGTCGGCGGTTACTGCTGGTCGTCCCAGTTCACGTGAACCCCCAAGGTCTGTGGCGGAGTGACCGTAGCGCCCCCGGCGCGCACATCTGGCGGACCCGCCCTGGTTCGCCTCCCGGCTCACCCGGTTCTTCCAGGCCCAGGCAGTGTCCGCAGGCCCTTGCGACATTGATTGACAACGGGGGGTTGACACGGCAACCCCCCGTTGTCATTCTGTCGGCATGGCAGACACCAAGGACCTCTCCGCGCATCAGCCGACCCTCAGCCGCATAAAGGAGATGCGCGAGCAAGCACTCCACCATGCCCGCCTGGCTCAGGAGTGCGCAGCAAAGCGGCGTGAGTTGATGCAGGGCCTCATCGACGAGGGCGTATCACGGGTCGACATCGCCCGCGAGCTCGGCGTGACGCGTCAGGCCATTCAGAAGATGCTGGCTTGCTGAGGAGCCACGCCCGACACCCCGCCCCAGGTGAGTGCGCAATCGCCCAGCTCAAGACCTGGCACACCACGCGCAGATGACATGTTGCACGCCGGCGACGCCGAGCCCAGTTCTGCTGGAACCCGGCTCACCCGCAAGGGGCGCCTGCGAGCGGCAGGGAAAGTTCAAGGCCCAGGTCTCCGGTCTCGTACCGGGTGACCTGGGCCTTGACGTGCCTTCGCGGCGGTGGGCGCGGACGGTTTCGAACCGCCGACATCTGCCTTGTAAGGGCAGCGCTCTACCCCTGAGCTACGCGCCCGTCAGTGAAAGCACAGCGTACATGGCGCGCGGGCCCGGGCGGCAAACCCGTGGCGTGGTGGGGGTGGGCGGGGGATAGCCCTACCCCGTGGACGGTGGTCGGCCGGATCGGCACGGCGCGCGTGTGCTTCTACGGTGGCTGTACCGCACGCCGCCGAACCGCAGGCCGAACCTCAAGGGGACCGATCACCGTGACCACCGCACGCGCACGCCGCCGTATCCGCGCCGCACTCGCCGTCTGCGGCGCTGTCGCCGTCGCGGCGACCGTCAGCGGGTGCGGCGACGACGGGGACGGCGGGCCCGTGCAGAAGCACACCTTCGCCTTCTCCGGGAAGAAGCTCACCATCAAGGCCGACGACTCCGGGGTGCAGGTCGTGCCCGGGGACGTCAAGGGCGTCCATGTGAAGCGGCAGGTCCACGGGTGGGTGGTGTTCGGGCACGGGCCCGACGCGACGTGGCGCCTCGACGGGCACACGCTGACCCTCGACGTGAAGTGCTCGGGCTTCGCCGCCGACTGCGGGGCGCGGCAGTCGGTGACCGTGCCGCGCGACGTGGCCGTCACCGTGGAGAGCCGCAACGGCAAGGTCAAGGCGTCCGGCTTCGCCACTCCCCTGTCCCTGCGCACCGACAACGGGAGCGCGGAGGCACGGAACAGCTCAGGTCCCGTGACGCTGCGCTCGCGCAACGGTTCCGTGGCCGCGTACGGGATCTCCGGCAAGAAGGTGACGGCGAGCTCCGACAACGGGAGGATCCAGCTCGGATTCTCGGCCGTGCCCGACCATGTCGACGCCACCAGCCGGAACGGGTCCGTCCGGATCGATCTGCCCGCCGGGCACACGGCGTACGCGGTCGACGCCACCGTGCGCAACGGCAGCACGCGCATCGGCGTCCCGCGCGACGGCTCCAGCACGCACACGGTGAAGGCGCACTCCGACAACGGGGGGATCTCCGTGCGCGCTGCCGACTGAACGACCCGTGTGTTCGTCCCTGCCGGGTGGGACAATGTACCGGCAGGGCGAAACCGGCACGGGAGAGGCATGTGACACACGCGCGTCCGCACTCTGGGGACTCCGGAGACTCTGGGGCGAGGATGAGCGGGGCCGGTGCGCGCCGCGCCGGTTCCTGGCGCCGTGGCGCGGGGCTGCTCGCGGCCGTGTTCGTGCCCGTCCTGCTGCCCCTGCCCCTCCTCGTCGCGGCGCTGCCCGCCGCCTTCGCGAGCGGTGGCGGCGGCGGTGGCGGACGGCGCTGGTTCGGCGGCGGGCGCGGCAGCGAGAACCAGCGCGCCGCCGCGCAGGCCGCGAAGGACGCGGCGGCCGAGGCCTTCTACGAGCTGGACACCGCCCAGCGTGACCTGCGGCTGTCCATCGAGACCATCGGCGCCGTGGACAGCACACCGCGCGCACGCAAGGCCCTCGACGGCTTCGCCACGCTGGGCCGCCGCATCGACGAGGCGAGCTCCATCTACATCACGGCGGTCGACGCGCACGACCTGGACCGCCACGATCTCGACATCGCCACGGCGACCCGCGCCCACAACGAGCTGACGAAGGCGAAGGACGAACTGGTCCGGGTCAAGGGCGAGCTCGACCGGTTCGCGCAGGGCCTCGGCTCGCTGCTCGACAGCGCCGAGACGCAGCTCGCGCGGCTCGCTCCCGCCGTCGAGCGCGCCAAGCAGGCGTTGCTCGCCGCGAGCAACGCCCTCGACACGGTGCGTGGCTCGGGGCTGCGGGCCGACGACCTCGCCGCGCGGCTCGCGAAGCTCTCCCCCGAGCTGACCCGTCTCAACGAGGGCGCGGGCAGGCACGGCGTCAGCGAGACGCTGCAGCGGGCCGACCGCGTGCTGCGCGAGGCCGAGGCCGTGCGGTCGGAGGCCGAGCGGCTGCCCGAGCGCGCGAAGGAGATCGATCGCCGCCTGGTGTCGCTGCGCACGCGCGCCCAGGCGCTCGCCAACCGCGCGGGGGCGGTCGAGCCGGTACTCAGCGAGCTGCGTCGCCGTTTCTCCGCCGCGTGCTGGCAGGACCTCCAGCCGGTGCCCGCGCAGGCCGGCGAGAGCGTCCGGCAGGCGGAGACCAAGCTCAAGGAGGCGGCGAAGGCCCGCGAGGAGCAGCGCTGGCCGGACGCGACGGCCCTGCTGAGCACCGTGCGCGCTCTGCTGAACGACACGGACGAAGCGGTGTCCGCGGCCGGGGACCGCCTGCAGCGGCTGAACGCGGTGCAGAAGGACCCGCAGCAGGAGGTCGACCGCACGCGCTTCGCGGTCCGCGACGCCCAGCGGCTGGCGATGGCGGGGCGGGCCACGCCCGATCCCCGGCACGCACGTCCGCTGGACGAGGCGGTCGGGCGCGTGGATCGCGCGCTGGCGGGCCTGGAGGGGCGGCACCCCGACTACTGGCACTTCCTGACGGAGATGGAGGCCGTGCGCGCGACGGCCTCGCACGTGGTCAACGAGATCCGCGAGGAACGGGCGGGCAACCGGGCGCCGCGCCGCTGAGCCCGGGGCGGGACGAGCGGCGTCGCCCACGTGCCGACGGCGTACCGGATACGCTCGTGCCATGCCTCGTTACGAGTACCGCTGCCGCGCCTGTGGCGCCACGTTCGAACTCCGGCGCCCGATGGCGCAGTCCAACGCCCCGGCACCCTGCCCCGCCGGACACGGCGACACCGTCAAGCTGCTGTCGACCGTCTCCGTGGGCGGCTCGGCGCAGGGCGGCGACGCGCCCGCCGCCGGTGGCGGCGGTGGCTGCTGCGGCGGTGCCTGCGGCTGCGGCGGCTGAGCCGTAGCGCGGAGGCGGGGCGGGCACACGGGCGGACGTCAGGGCGTGCGGGCGCGCAGGCGTCAGGACGTGCGGGCGCGTGTCAGAGCGTGCCCAGCCGGCGCACCGCCTCCTCAAGCAGCGTCGCGCTTGTCGCGAAGTTGAGCCGTGCCCAGCCGGGAGCGCCGTAATATCCGCCGTCCGTGAGCCGCACCCGCGCGTGCCCCTCCACGTGGTCGGCGGCCGTGGCGCCGTCCGGCAGCAGCGGCCGCAGGTCGAGCCATGACAGGTAGGTGGCGGCGGGCGGCACGTAGCCCGCGGCAGGACCGCCCACGGCCGGTACGTGCTCGGCGAGGAGGCGGGTCAGCAGGTCGCGGTTGGACCGCAGGTACGCGCGCAGGCCGGCGAGCCATGCGTCGCCCTGCGCGAAGGCGGCCTGCCCGGCGAGCACCCCGAGCAGCGAGATCCTGAACGGGAGCAGTTCCGGCAGGCCGCTGAATGCCTCGGCCGCCCGGCCGGTGACCGGCAGCATGAGGGCGCACTTGAGGCCCGGCACGTTGTACGCCTTGGACGCCGATGTCAGCACGACGGACCGGGCGCCGTCGCCCTGCGGCACGGTCGCGTACGGGACGAAGGCACGGTCGTCGAGGACCAGGGGCGCCCAGATCTCGTCCGCGATGACGGCCGCGCCGTGCTCCGCCGCCGCCGCGGCGACCTCCGTGAGCTCCGCACGGCCGGCGAGGTGCCCGGTCGGGTTGTGCGGATTGCACAGGAGCATGGCGGTGGCCCCGTCGGCGAACGCCCGGCGCAGCCCTTCGACGTCCCTGCGCACACCGTCCGGGGTGCGCAGCAGGGGCACGGGGACGAGCGTGCGGCCCGCCTCCTGCAAGGCCCGGAAGTACGGGCCGTACGCGGGCGTGTCGACGATCACCCGGTCACCGGGCGCGGTCAGCACGCGCAGCGCCTCCACCACGCCGACCATGATCTCGGAGACGGGCACGAACGCGTCCGGGTCGGGCCGCCACCCCCAGTGCCGGTCCGCGAACGCCGCGAAGGCGGCCGGGAGTTCGAGCGCGTCGGGCGGCGCGTAGCCGAAGTCGCCGACGGCGACCGCGCGGGTCAGGGCTTCGGCGACGGGCGGGGCGGGGTCGTAGTCGGTCTCGGCGACGGACAGCGAAATCACGTCGTCCGGGACGCCGAGCCACTTGGTGTGGTGCCTGCTGCGCAGCACGCCGAGGTCGACGGCGTCGAAGGATGTGCTCGCCGTGCGGGTCATGGGCGACTCCCTTGTTGCGTACCCGAGATGGTTCTTCCGGGCATCGACGCAGGACGGCGGTTCACCCGCCCGCCGCGGCACGGGGCACGGGGCGCGCGCCGCGCGCGACACTGCCAAGCGCACAACACCGTAGACATGCCCGACCGGGTTTCCAAACGATATGCCGCACGTCACAGCGGCATACGGCCGCCGGACGCGGTCGGGCCGGACGCGGTCAGGAACGCGCGGAGGATCTCCTCGCCCGCCAGGACGCCCGCCGTCGCGAGCGCGGTCACCCCGGGCGCCGTCCAGCCGGCTTCGGCGAGTTCGCCGTGGCCTGGGCGCCAGGCCAGGTCGGCCGCGGCGAGCAGGTCGGCGTCCAGCACGGAGTCGCCCGCGGCGAGCGTGAGGGACGCGTCCGCACGCCGTGCGACCTCGGCGAGAGCCGCGCTCTTCGTGAGCGGCCCCGGCACCGCGTACACCTTGCGGCCCTGGAGGGACACCGTCCAGCCGCGCTCGGCCGCCCAGCCGGACAGCTCCTCGACCCAGCCGGCCGGCAGCCGCGCCCTGTCGACGACCAGGTAGGCGAACAGGTCTTCCGCCACGCGCTCCTTGAGCAGCCACCGCCCGTCCGCCGCCGCGAGCAGATGCTCGCGCACCTCGCCGAGGGGAGCGCACTCCTCCCCCAGGCGTTTCGCGACGAGCGCCCGCCAGTCCTCGTCGGGCACGCCGTCCACCAGGAGGTGCCCGCCGTTGGCGCAGATCGCGAACCGCGGTGGCGGGCAGGGCAGCCGGATGCGCGCGTACTGCTCGCGTGTGCGGGTCGTGGTGGGCACGAAGACCGCGGCGCGGGCGAGCGCGTCGAGGAGGCGTGCGGCGGTCTCGGTGAGGTACGACAGCGGTCTGCCCTCGTAGACCTCCACGCACAGCAGGCGGGGCGCGTCGGCGTCGGCGCCCGTCAGCTGGAGGGCGGCCGCGGAGTAGACGAGCGTGCGGTCCAGGTCGCTGGCGACCACCGCGGGGCGCTCACGGTCTCGGTCCGCCGCGGGCGTCACGACGCCGCCCCGGCGGATCCGGGCTCCGCGGCGCCCGGCGACACCGCCGTGCCGTCCGCGCCCGTCGCGCCGCGTGTGTACCGGGGATGGATCAACCCCACACAGCTGTAGGGCAGTTCGTCCACCTCTTCGACGGGCACGCCGCGCTGCCCTGCCAGCATCGTTACGTGGTCGAGGTCGGCGCCCGCGCCGCGCCGCGCGAGGATCCGCCACGGCACCCGCCGCAGCAGCACCCGGGTGGTCTCCCCCACGCCCGGCTTGACGAGGTTCACGTCGTGTATCCCGTACTCCTCGCTGATCCGCTCGACCGCCGCCCACCCCGCCCAGGTGGGCGAACGGTCCGACGCGAGCAGCTCCTTGACGTCCGCGCCGACCGCGTCCGCCACCTCGTCGAACCGCGCCGACACCGCGTCCGCGAACAGCCCTGACACGTCCGCGCCGGCGAGTTCGCGGTAGAACTTGGCGCCGTGGAAGTCGTCGGGGCCGACCAGGTCCGCGCGCAGCACCGTGCGCGAGACGAGCCCGGACACCGTCGAGTTGAGGCAGGCCGACGGGATGAGGAAGTCCTCGCGCGTGCCGTACGTGCGCACGCAGCCGCCGGGGTCGGCGAGCACCGCGATCTCCGGGTCGAATCCCTCGAAGTCACCGATCGCGGCCGCGAGTTCGCGGGTGATCGCGCCTTTGCCGGTCCAGCCGTCCACGAAGACGACGTCCGCCGGGTCGTGGTGGGCGGCGAGCCAGCGCATCGCCGTCGTGTCGATCCCGCGCCCGCGCACGATCGACACGGCGTAGTGCGGGAGCTCGACGCCGTGGTGGTGCGCCGCCCAGCGCCGCATCAGCACTCCCACCGGGGTGCCCGCGCGGGCCAGCGAGACCAGGACGGGGCGGGGCGAGCGCTCCGCGAGCACCGTTTCCGTGACGGCGCCGACGGCACGCGCGATCCGGGCGGCGGACGTGTCGAGCGCGGCCCTGAACAGCTCCTGGTACGCGGCGTTCGGCTGGTACTCGACGGGCAGCGACTCGGCGTAGTGCGCGCCCCCGCTCTGGATGGCCTCCTCGCGCTCCTCGGTCGGCGCCTCGAGTTCCACGTCGGACAGGTCCTGGAGCAGCCAGCCCACCTCGTCGGGCGCGTAGGAGGAGAAGGCGGGGCCACGCAGTGGCTCGGGCAGCATGGTGGTGTCCTGACGCTCGGGTGGGTGCGGCCGCCGGCCGCCCGTGGCGAGGCGTTGTGCGGCGCCGGGCGGCACGTACGTGGGGACGACGGCGAGGACCACTGGCCCCGCATGCGCGGCGAGTTGGGCCAGCAGGCCGCCGGGCGCGCACAGCTCGGGCGAGTCTCCCGCCGAGTCCACGACCAGTACGACCGCGTCGAATCCGGCGCCCGCCACGTTGTACGCGTAGCGCACGCCCGCGCCGTCGGCGGCGCCCTCGGGAAAGGCGGCGGTGTCGTGCGCGGGGAAGGCGAGGCGGCTGCGGATGGCGTAGCCGGGGTCGTCGACGGCGAGCACCGGCGACCTGGTCGTCGTCGAGTACCGCACCTCGGTGCCGGGCGGCGCGGTGCGCTCCAGCTCCTGCGCCAGCCGCAGCGGCGTGTACATCAGCTCCTCGAAACCGAGCACCAGCACGCGCCGCGCCCCAGGCGGCAGGGCCGCCGCGACCGCCGACGCCATGGCGGGCACCGCCGCGTCCAGCGCGTCGCGGTGCACGGGCAGGAAGCCGTGCCGTCCGCCGTCCGGCAGGCGTCCGGGCCAGTCGAGGCGCACGCGGGTGACGGCCGCGGGGCCGGGTGCGGGCGCCGCGGCGAGCGCCGCGCGCGGGGGCGTCTGGGCCTCCTCGTGCGCGCGGACGAGCGCCGTGCCGCGCTCCAGCACGCCGTCGGGCAGCCGCACGGTCCCCGACGCGAGGGTGACGAGGTCGACGCGGGCCCCGATCTCGCCGGCGAACGCGGCGAGCCGGCCGCGGTCGCCGTCGGAGCGCATGTCCACGATCGCCACGATGACGTACCGGGCGCGCGGCCGGCGCTCGTGGAGCGCCCGGATCGTGTTGAGCACGGTGTTGCCCGTGGAGAACTCGTCGTCCACCAGCACCAGCGGCCCGTCGCCCGCGAGCAGCGCCGGGTCCTCGGGCAGCAGGAGATGGGAGGTGGCGTGCGAGTGGGACTCCTCGAACCCGCCCGCACGCTCGACGCCCGGGACGGGACGCCGCGTCGAGTGCAGGTACGGGGCGTCGCGCACGCCGTCGGCGACGCAGTGCCCGAGCCCGGTCGCGGTCTCGGCGTAGCCGAGGACGACAGCGTCCGCGGCGGCGGGGCCCAGCAGGGCGCGTACGCGCTCCCCGAGCCGCAGGCCGGTGTCGCGCACGACGGCGGGGCTCTGCGGCACGTGCTTGCCGAGGACGTTGGAGACGAGCAGGTGGGCGCGTTTCGGGTTGTCGCGCAGGGCGAGGCCGAGCAGGCCGCGCAGGGCGGGGTCGCCGCCGAGCCGCACGTCGAGCGCGCCGGCCACCCAGGTGCCCGGCCAGACGTCCGCCCCGGCGGCGGAGCCGCCGGGCGTGGACACATCTGCCCCACCGCCGTCGCCCGGTCCGCTTGGAGGCGCCGGCGCACCGGCCGAGGTGCCGCCCGGCCCGGACGCCACGGCATCCCCACCGCCGCGCACGGGCGCGCCCGCCACACCGCCATCGCCGCCCGGCACGCTTGCAGGCGCCGCGTCGCCGCCACGCCCAGCACCGCCAACCGCACCGCCCTCGGCGCCCGACGCCCCCGCGGCACCCGCCACGCCAGCACCGGCACCACCCGGCCCGGTCGCCACCGCATCCCCATCGCCGCGCACGGGCACGCCCGCCACACCGCCATCGCCGCCCGACGCCCCCGCGGCACCGGAGGCGTCGTCTCCACGTGTCGGCTCGGAAGCCGCCCGGGCCGCCGTCACCGCGTCGTGTACGTCACGCATGTCGCGCGCCTCCTCCCGCTCGACGGTCACACGCCCCGGCGCGGCGGCCGCGCTCCTCCGGCGTCGCGCCCGGCGCCGGCCCGCGGCCGGCCGCTCGTCCCCGCGTCACCGGCCGAGCCCCGCCGCGAGCAGCTCGACGAAGCCGATGTCCTCGCGCGCCACGCCGAACACCTCGGCGCGCAGCAGCGTCCGCTCGGCCCAGGCGCGGTGCGGCTTCACCTCGTTCATCTTGTTCGTGTACGCGGACCGCACCACGCCCCCGCCGCCGCGTTCCGGCCGCAGGATGTCCACGGCGTCCACGAACTCCTCGTGGCTGACCACCGACAGCGCGTGCACGGGCATGACGTGCGAGGGGTGGATGCAGGTCTTGCCGAGCAGGCCGTTGGCGCGGTCGAGCTCGATCTCCCGCAGCAACCCGTCGAGGTCGTGCTCGATCAGTGCCGTACGCAGGGACTCCGCGCGCCCGGCGAGGAAGGGGCTGCTGCGCAGCTGCGGCTTGAACATGCGCTCGTGCAGCCGGAAGTACTCCCACACGGGTCCCGTGATCGTGAAGCCGGTGCCGTCGGCCCTGCCCAGCACGTTCACCACGTCCGAGATGACGTTCGCGACGATCCGCACGTCGTACGCCGTCGTGTCGGCGGCGCGCCGCAGCCCGTACGCGGAGCAGAAGTCGGTCACGCCCAGCCGCAGCGCCAGGACGCGGTCGCGGTACTTGTCGACGATCCGCGCGATGTCGAGCAGCGTCTCCGACCTGGTCTCCAGGTGCAGCAGCTCGGGCGACTCCAGCACCGGCATGGCGAAAAGCCGCCGCCCGCACGCACGCTCGGCCTCACCGAGCGCCGACAGGAACACCTCGCCGCGCTCGTACGTGAACTTCGGCAGCACGAATCCGGACAGCAGGCGTGCCGCGGGGCCGAGCCTGCGCACGAGGTCCATGATCTGCTCGGCGGCCCTGACCCGGACGAAGAGGAGCGGCAGGGCCGCGCCGCGCGTCTCCAGGTCGCTCAGCTGGGCGACGAGGTTGGCCTCGCCGTGCGCGACCTCGCCGTCCCCGATGGAGTCCTCCAGGCACAGCACCATCGACCGCACCCCGGCGGCCTCCTGCTTGACGATGTCGTCGGCCAGGCGGGGCCGGGTCGCCGGGCTGTAGAGCGTGGCGCCGAGCGCCGCCGACAGCACCCGGGCCGGGGCGTCCCCGGTGAACTCCGCGGGCTCCTGATGGAACAACCGCTGCCTGTCCTCCGGCGGGACGTGCCCGAAATGACGCATACATCCTCCCCCGTACTACCCGTGGTGCTCTTCGGAACATTCGTTCACATGGCCGGTAATAGTACGTACGAACCGGTGGCGCCGGTTCCCCCGGCACGTGAAATCCTGGTGGCGCGGCCGGAACGGACGCGCGCCTCCCGTCCCCTTGCGGGGCCTGTGCCGCGTTGTCCCGGCCCGGAGGCGGAAGGCAGGATGGCCCGCATGACGCACGCGATGACGAAGGGCTCCAACGTCCCCCTCGGCGTGAGGGGCGTACGGGCCGTGCTGCGGTGGACGCCGGGCACCGGCATCCCCGACGTGGACGCGTCGGCGCTGCTCCTCGGCCACGACGGGCGGGTGCGTTCGGACGAGGACTTCGTCTTCTACAACCAGCCGAGGCACCCGTCGGGCGCCGTGCGGCGGCTGTCGAAGAAGCAGCGTCCTGACGGCCTCACGGACTCGGTGGAGGCCGATCTCGCGGCGCTCGACCCGTCGGTCGACCAGGTCCTCCTGGCCGCCTCGTCCGACGGAGAGCCCTTCGGGCACGTGCGTGACCTGCGGATCCTGCTGTACGACACCGCCGCGCCCGAGGGCGAGCCCGTCGCGGTCTTCGACGTGCACCCGGAGACGGGCGAGGAGACCGCCATCATCTGCGGGGAGCTGTACCGCAGGGGCGACGGCTGGAAGTTCCGGGCGGTCGGCCAGGGCTACCCGACCGGCCTCGTGGGCCTTGCCACAGCGTTCGGCGTCTCCGTGGACGAGACGGACCCGGCCACCGCCCCCGCACCGCCCGGGCCGACGGCCGGGTCCCACACCCCGCCCATGCCGCAGACGGCACCGGCACCGGCACCGGCACCGGCCTACGGCTACCCGCACCAGGCGCCGGCCCCCGCGCCCTCACCCGCCGCCGGGTACGGCTACCCGCAGCCGACCTCCCCCGAGCCCTACGGCTACGGCTACCCCCAGCCGGCAGCCGCGGCGCTCCCCGACGGCCCCGCCCAGGACCCGTCCTTCCGCCTGCCCCCGATGGGCCCGCAGTTCGTGCACGGCGCCTGAAGGGGCCCTCACGCCTTCGTCTTGTAGCCCCTGCCCCACTGCAGGCCCCAGCCGTACAGGCGGTCCAGTTCCGCCTGGAAGCCGTAGACGAACCTGACCTCGCGCCGCACCAGCAGGTCGCCCTTCACGTTCTCCAGCGCGAACACCGCGCAGGACCTCGCCTGGGGGGCGCGTTCGTCGAGTTCGATCTCGACGCGCGGGCCGTTGCTCGGGTAGAGCGTCACCTTCGCGTGCGTGCGGTCGAAGGCCGGCGTCTGGTCGTAGATGTAGACGAAGAACAGCAGGCGCTTGATCGACTCGCGGTGGTCGAGGTTGACGAAGATCGTCTCGCCGGACGGCGCGCCGAACCGGTCGTCACCGCTGAGCTTGACGTACGGGGCGATGTTGAGGTCGCCGAAGAAGCTGCCGAGCGGCTGGACGACGCCCTTGCTGCCGTCCGTCAGCTCGTAGAGGCAGCCGAGGTCGAGGTCGACGTTGACCACGCCCTGCGTGTGCGCCTGCACCACGTCGGGCTGGAACAGCTTGAACGGGTGGCGCAGCATACTGCCCTGTTTCGACCTGCCCTCGATGTCCGACGTGCGCATCCGCCACGACAGGTTGACGCGCAGGTTGCCCGTCGCCGCGCCCTGCTTCGTCAGCGAGACCGCCGGATGGCGCCGGGTCAGCTCGATGGAGTTCGACGCCGAGTTGCCCGAATCGAACTGTGCCGCCCTTCCTCCCGGCCGCAGGCCGTCCCAGAAAGACATGCTCACCCACCCCTGTCGCTACGTGTGCGTCCGGCCGTGCGTCGTGGGGCGGTCCGCGGGCCCGAAGGCCCGTGCACCGCCCCCCGCACTTGAGCGTTCCCTCGCTCCGCCGGGCCGCACACCCCGGGACGCCCGTCCTGAGGGTCACACGGGGTCGCACGGGGTCGCGCCCCTGTCGCGTACGGGCATATCCGTGCGACAAGGGCGCCCGGCACCGCACGCTCGGGCGCCCGCGGGTCGCGCCGGCGCGTCCGCGTCAGGCGCGCGCGCCCGCGTGCTCCTCCGACTCGTGGGGGCCTTCGCCCGCGTCGCCGCCCTCGGCCTCCAGCTTCTTGTTCCTGCGCACGGAGGACCAGAACGAGGCGCCGATGAGGACGACGCCGACCAGGCCGGTGATGACCTCGTTGATCTCGTGCTGGATCGTGACGAGCAGGATCACGGCCAGCGCACCGATCGCGTAGTGCGCCCCGTGCTCCAGGTACACGTAGTCGTCCAGGGTGCCCTGGCGCACCAGGTACACGGTCAGGGACCTGATGTACATCGCGCCGATGCCGAGGCCGAGCGCCATCCAGAAGATGTGGTTGGTGATGGCGAAGGCGCCGATGACGCCGTCGAAGGAGAACGACGCGTCGAGGACCTCGAGGTAGAGGAACATGAAGAAGGCGGCCTTGCCCGCGAGGCCCACGGCGGAGACCGTCCTGCCCGCGGCGCGCGCCTTCGCCTCTTCCTCCTCCTCGCGTTCCTCCTCCTCTTCGAGGGAGTTCTCGAAGTGGCCGGACAGACCGCCGACGATGAGGTACGTGATGAGCCCGGCGACGCCGGCGAGCAGCACCGTCGAGGACTTGTCCACGGCGTGGCCCGAGCTGGTGTGCGCGTGGGCCGCGAACGTCTGCGAGACGACGAGCAGGGCGATCAGCGCGACGCAGACCGACAGCATGTCGACCTTGCCCAGCTTGGCGAGCGGGCGCTCCAGCCACGCGAGCCACTTGATGTCGCGGTCCTCAAGGATGAAGTCGAGGAAGATCATCAGCAGGAACATACCGCCGAAGGCGGCGATGGCCGGGTGGGCGTCGGTGACCAGCGACTCGTAGCGGCTGGGGTCGTTCAGGGCGAGCTTGACGGCCTCGACCGGGTTCACCTTGGCCGTGATCGCCACGATCAGGACGGGGAAGACCAGCCGCATGCCGAAGACGGCGATGAGCACACCGACGGTGAGGAAGATCTTCTGCCAGTAGGCGTTCATCTTCTTCAGCACGCCGGCGTTGACGACGGCGTTGTCGAAGGAGAGGGAGATCTCCAGGATCGAAAGGATCAGGACGACCCCGAACGCCTCCCACCCCCAGAAGACGGCCGCCGCGGCCAGGCCGAGGGCGGTGATGCCCATCGGCCAGCGAAAGGTTTTCAGGATCACTGCTTCCCCATCCGGTGGTACGGGTTTTCCCCCGTGCAGAGCGTCGCTTTACGCAACATTGACCCCGAAGTCTAGGGCGATGCCCCGCAGACCCGACGCGTACCCCTGGCCCACTGCCCGGAACTTCCACTCGCCGCCGTGCCGGTAGAGCTCGCCGAAGATCATGGCCGTCTCCGTGGAGGCGTCCTCCGTCAGGTCGTAGCGGGCGAGCTCCTGGCCGTCCGCCTGGTTGACGACGCGGATGAACGCGTTGCTGACCTGCCCGAACGTCTGGCGGCGGTTGTCGGCGTCGTGGATGGAGACCGGGAAGACGATCTTGTCGCACTGCTCGGGCACCTGGGAGAGGTCGACGAGCAGCGACTCGTCGTCGCCCTCGCCCTCGCCGGTGAGGTTGTCGCCCGTGTGCTCCACGGAGCCCTCGGGGCTCTTGAGGTTGTTGTAGAAGACGAAGTACTCGTCGCCCAGCACTCGGCCCTCGCGGCACAGGAGCCCGCTCGCGTCGAGGTCGAAATCCGCTCCGGTGGTGGAGCGTGCGTCCCAGCCGAGCCCTACGAGCACCTGGGTGAGGTTCGGTGCGGCCTTGGAGAGGGAGACATTGCCCCCCTTGGCGAGTGTGACGCCCATGATGTTGAGTCCTCCCCGATGGTGGTCCTGTGCGTGCTGCGCGTCATGCGCGTCCTGCGCGGGCACGGCGCGTTTCACGTCATGCCCGGTCGTACGGCCTCTATGCACTGCACGCCGATCGCGCCCCGAACGGTTCCTGCGGGCGCCCGGCGTACACGGGCCGCGCCCGGCGCCGCACGGACAGCTGTGCGTGCGGCGCCGGACGCGGTGTGTTGTACGGGTCAGACGTTGACGCCGAAGTCCTGCGCGATGCCGCGCAGGCCCGACGCGTACCCCTGGCCGATGGCACGGAACTTCCACTCCGCGCCGTTGCGGTACAGCTCGCCGAAGACCATCGCGGTCTCCGTCGAGGCGTCCTCGGTGAGGTCGTAGCGCGCCAGCTCGTTGTTGTCGGCCTGGTTGACGACGCGGATGTACGCGTTGCGTACCTGGCCGAAGGACTGCTGGCGGGTCTCCGCGTCGTAGATGGAGACCGGGAAGACGACCTTCTCGACGTCGGCGGGGACCGCGGCCAGGTTGACCTTGATCACCTCGTCGTCGCCCTCGCCCTCGCCCGTGAGGTTGTCGCCGGTGTGCTCGACGGAGCCTTCCGGGCTCTTGAGGTTGTTGAAGAAGACGAAGTTGCCGTCCTGCGCGACCTTGCCCTCGGCGTTCGCCAGCAGGGCGCTGGCGTCGAGGTCGAAGTCCTGCCCTGTCGTCGTACGGGCGTCCCAGCCAAGACCCACGGTGACCGCGGTCAGGTTGGGCGCGGCCTTGGTCAGCGAGACGTTTCCGCCCTTGCTGAGGCTGACTCCCACGAGTCCTCCCATTGGTTGTCGGGGCCGGCGGCCATGGTCAGCGGCAGCTGCCGCGGGCCTCACGCCCCCTGGTGCGTTGCATTCGGATCAACGTCTGGATCCTAGTGACGGGTTCCCTCAGGCCGCGCGTTTTCCCGCGCGGAGTGCGCCGTACGCCGCAGAGGCCGTCACCTCACAGCCGGGCGAGCGCTTTGATGTAGTCCTCGCTGTCGCGCGCCTCGTGCACGGGGTTCACGACGCTCCACCGCACGGTCCCCGACGTGTCGATGACGAACGTGCCGCGCACGGCACGGCCGCGCTCCTCGTCCAGCACGCCGTAGGCGCGCGCCACGGCGCCGTGCGGCCAGTGGTCGGCGAGCAGCGGGAAGTCGATGCCCTCCTGCTCGGCGAAGGCACGCAGGGCGTGCACGGAGTCGGCGGAGCAGGCCAGCAGCTGCGCGCCGGCGCGGGCGAAGGCGTCCGTGCGGTCGCGCAGCTCCTGGAGCTCGCCCGTGCAGGTGGTGCTGAACGCGTACGGGTAGAAGACGAGGACCACATGGCGCCCGCCGGGGCCGCGGAAATCGGAGAGCCGCACGGTCCTGCCGTGCTGGTCCTGGAGCGCGAAGTCGGGTGCTTGCGCACCGGCCTCGACGGCCATGGGAGCTGTCCTTTCGCGCGTACGCGTGCCTACGCGACGCGAGGCTACAGGTGAGCCCCCGCCGCGACGTCGGCGGCGGGGGCGGTCGTACGGGTGCCCGGGGCCCGCCCGCAGGGCGGTGCGGACCCCGGGCGCGCGTTCAGCGCTTCGACTTGGGTGTGACCAGCCGGCTGCCGGTCCAGTCCTTGCCGGCGTTGACGCTCTTGGTCTGCGACAGGCCGGCCGTCTGGGCGGCCTCGTTGATGTCGCTCGGCTCGACGTAGCCGTCACGGCCGGTCTTGGGTGTCAGCAGCCAGACCACGCCGCCGTCCTCGATCAGACCGATCGCGTCCACCAGCGCGTCCGTAAGGTCGCCGTCCTCGTCCCGGAACCAGAGGAGGACGGCGTCGGCAACGTCGTCGTAGTCCTCGTCGACGAGCTCCTGGCCGATGACGGCCTCGATGGACTTTCGGAGCTCCGGCTCGACGTCTTCGTCGTAACCGATCTCCTGGACCACCTCTCCGGGCTCGAACCCCAGACGAGCCGCCTGCTGGGTCCGCTCCTCCGCGTGGTCCGCGGTCGCGCTCACGGATTGCCTCCTGATCATGTTGCGGTGTCTGCTTCGGCCTCGCGCACACGCGAGGCGATGGCCGTAGTCCACACGGGCGGGACGGATCGCGCAAGTACCCGACGGCCGAGACCGCCGAAACGGTGACGTTCCGGGCCTCTCTCCCGCGTGCTGCGGCACTTGCCCGGCGACCGTGCGTGACGGGCGCCTTGTCTTTTCTCCATGTTCGCCATGGTATGCCGCGGGCCTGCGCCATTCGAGTGAGAACCGCCGGTGGACGGTGTCGCCCGGGCGTGGCACGCCACAACGCCGGTAGAGCCGCGCGGGACGGGGTACGGACCGGGTAGGGACACGGTACGTGCGCCGTGCCCGCCCGCCACGAGGCGGCCCGCCGCACCGTTACCTTCCCGGTGCACAGGTGACGTTC
Source organism: Streptomyces sp. NRRL F-5126 (assembly GCF_000721265.1). Taxonomy (GTDB): domain Bacteria; phylum Actinomycetota; class Actinomycetes; order Streptomycetales; family Streptomycetaceae; genus Streptomyces. The sequence continues at coordinate 598,792 of NZ_JOFZ01000012.1, forward strand.
GCGTATGTCGCGGTACACGATGGGTTGCGACGTACGACACCCACAGACAGCGCCACAGACAACGCCACAGACAGTGAGGGAACAGCGTGGCTTCCGGATCAGATCGCACCCCGATCATCATTGGCGGCCTTCCCAGTCAGGTCCCGGACTTCGACCCCGAAGAGACCCAGGAGTGGCTCGACTCGCTCGACGCCGCCGTGGACGAGCGCGGCCGCGAACGCGCCAGGTACCTGATGCTCCGGCTGATCGAGCGCGCGCGTGAGAAGCGCGTGGCCGTGCCGGAGATGCGCAGCACGGACTACGTCAACACCATCGCCACCAGGGACGAGCCGTTCTTCCCCGGCAACGAGGAGATCGAGCGCAAGGTCCTCAACGCGACGCGCTGGAACGCGGCGGTGATGGTCTCGCGCGCCCAGCGGCCCGGCATCGGCGTCGGCGGCCACATCGCCACCTTCGCGTCCTCCGCGTCGCTCTACGACGTCGGCTTCAACCACTTCTTCCGCGGGAAGGATGGGGGTACCTCCCGTTCGAGCGGAGCCGAGAACGGGGGAGGCAGGGGCTGCGACCAGGTCTACTTCCAGGGCCACGCGTCCCCCGGCATCTACGCGCGCGCGTTCCTGCTCGACCGGCTCACCGAGGCGCAGCTCGACGGCTTCAGGCAGGAGAAGTCGAAGGCGCCGAACGGACTGTCCAGCTACCCGCACCCGCGGCTGATGCCGGACTTCTGGGAGTTCCCGACGGTGTCGATGGGCCTCGGCCCGCTCGGCGCGATCTACCAGGCCAGGATGAACCGCTACATGCTGGCGCGCGGCATCGCGGACACCTCGGACTCGCACGTGTGGGCGTACCTGGGCGACGGCGAGATGGACGAGGTCGAGTCGCTCGGCCAGTTGACCATCGCCGCCCGCGAGGGCCTCGACAACCTCACGTTCGTCGTCAACTGCAACCTGCAGCGCCTCGACGGCCCGGTGCGCGGCAACGGCAAGATCATCCAGGAGCTTGAGTCGGTGTTCCGCGGCGCCGGCTGGAACGTGATCAAGCTGGTGTGGGACCGCACGTGGGACCCGCTGCTCGCGCAGGACACGGACGGCGTCCTCGTCAACCGGCTGAACACGACGCCCGACGGCGACTTCCAGACGTACGCGACCGAGACCGGCGGGTACATCCGCGAACATTTCTTCGGCGACGACCACCGGCTGCGCGCCATGGTCGAGAACATGACCGACGAGCAGATCCTCCACCTGGGACGCGGCGGCCACGACCACCGCAAGGTGTACGCGGCGTACGCGGCCGCCAAGGCGCACCGCGGGCAGCCGACGGTGATCCTCGCGCAGACGGTCAAGGGGTGGACGCTCGGCCCGAACTTCGAGGGCCGCAACGCGACGCACCAGATGAAGAAGCTGACGGCTGACGACCTGAAGCGGTTCAGGGACCGGCTGCACCTGCCGATCCCCGACAAGGATCTCGAGGGCGGCGCGCCCCCGTACTACCACCCGGGCCGCGACTCGGAGGAGATCCAGTACATGCACGACCGCCGCAGGTCGCTCGGCGGGTTCGTGCCGACGCGCGTGGTGCGTGCGAAGCCGCTGGCGCTGCCGGGCGACAAGGCGTACGCGACGGTCAGGAAGGGATCGGGGCAGCAGCAGATCGCGACGACGATGGCGTTCGTCCGGCTGCTGAAGGACCTGATGCGGGACAAGGAGATCGGCAGGCGCTTCGTGCTGATCGCGCCGGACGAGTACCGCACGTTCGGCATGGACTCGTTCTTCCCGAGCGCCAAGATCTACAACCCGCAGGGGCAGCAGTACGCGTCGGTGGACCGCGAGCTGCTGCTGTCGTACAAGGAGTCGAAGACGGGCCAGCTGCTGCACGACGGCATCACGGAGGCCGGCTGCACGGCGTCCGCGATCGCGGCGGGCTCGGCGTACGCGACACACGGCGAGCCGCTGATCCCCGTGTACGTCTTCTACTCGATGTTCGGCTTCCAGCGCACCGGCGACCAGTTCTGGCAGATGGCCGACCAGATGGCGCGCGGTTTCGTGCTGGGGGCGACGGCCGGCCGCACGACCCTGACCGGTGAGGGGCTGCAGCACGCGGACGGCCACTCGCACCTGCTCGCGTCCACGAACCCGGCGTGCGTGGCCTACGACCCCGCGTACTCGTTCGAGATCGCGCACATCGTGCGGGACGGGCTGCGCCGGATGTACGGCGAGGAGAGCGAGAACGTCTTCTACTACCTCACCGTCTACAACGAGCCCGTCAAGCACCCCGCGGAGCCCGAGGACGTGGACGTCGAGGGCATCCTCAAGGGCGTGCACCGGCTCTGGCGGGGCGAGCGCGGCTCCATCCCCGCGCAGATCATGGCGTCGGGCGTGGCGCTGCCGTGGGCGGAGGAGGCGCAGCGGATCCTCGCCGAGGAGTGGGACGTACGGGCCGACGTGTGGTCCGCGACGTCCTGGACGGAGCTGCGGCGCGAGGCGATGGCGGTCGAGGAGCACAACCTGCTGCACCCGGAGGAGGAGCAGCGCACCCCGTGGGTGACGCGGAAGCTGAGTGACGCGCAGGGCCCGTTCGTGGCGGTGTCGGACTGGATGCGTGCGGTGCCCGACCAGATCGCGCAGTGGGTGCCCGGCGCGTTCAGGTCGCTGGGCGCCGACGGCTTCGGCTTCGCCGACACGCGCGGCGCGGCGCGGCGCTTCTTCCACATCGACGCGCACTCGATCGTGCTCGCGGTGCTCACGGAACTGGCGAAGGAGGGCAAGGTCGACCGCTCCGCCCTCAAGCAGGCGCTCGACCGCTACCGGCTGATGGACGTGGCGGCGGCGGACCCGGGTACGGCGGGCGGCGACGCGTAGCGTCCGGTGGCGGGCGCGCGGCGGCCCCGGTGGGTGACGACCCACAGACGGCCGCGCGCTGCCCGGCCCGCCGCGGCCGTCGGATGCGGCGGACCAGTGGCGATCCACCCGGTGCCGGGTGCGGCCGGGCCCTGCGCGATCCCCAGGACGAAGAATCCGGCGATCGCCCGGACCGGGCCGATGATCCCGGACGTCTCGCGGTCCGGCCCGTTACGCGGCCTCGTCCGGCCGCGCGAGCGGGGGCTCACGCGCGTACGCGGCCGCGTACCCGCCGAACACCCGTCCACTCGCGGCGGCTTCGGCCCGGTCGTGCGCACTCGGGCGCGCAAAAGGCCCCGCCGGAGCGATCCGGCGGGGCCTTGGGCGCGCGTCGACTCGACGTCAGACGTGCGCCGCTCCGTTCGCCGCGTCCGCGTTCTCGCCGCGCTTCGTCAGCAGCGCGACGAAGATCGCCACGAACGCCACAGCCGCGGCGACCAGGCACGCCAGCGTCATGCCCGACATGAACGTGTCGTGCGCGACGGACGTGATCTTCTCGGCGATCGCGGCCGGCACGCCCTTGGGCACGGGCGCGGTGCCGACCTGGACGGCCTCCGAGGCGGGCCCGACCTGGCCGGGCTTCAGGGGCGGCAGCCCCGCCTTCGTCCAGTTGCCCGGCAGCTCGTTCGAGACGCGGGAGGCCATCACGGCGCCGAGCACCGCGGTGCCGAGCGAGCCGCCGATCTGCATGGCGGCCTGCTGGAGGCCGCCGGCCACGCCGGAGAGCTCCATCGGCGCGTTGCCGACGATCACCTCGGTCGCGCCCACCATGACGGGGGCGAGGCCGAGTCCGAGCAGCGCGAACCACAGCGACATGGTCCCGGTGCCGGTGTCGATGCCGAGCCGGGACATGCCGAGCATGGCGACGGTCGTGAAGACCATGCCGCCGGCGAGCGGGATGCGCGGCCCGACCTTCGTGATGACCGCGCCTGCGAGCGGCGAGGCGACGATCATCATGCCGGTCAGCGGCAGCAGGTGCAGGCCCGCGTCGACGGGCGACATCCCGTGCACGTTCTGCAGGTAGAACGTCACGAAGAACAGGCCGCCGAGGAACGCGATCGCCATCAGGGCCATCAGCAGCACGCCCGCCGACACCGGGACGGACTTGAACAGGCCCATCGGGATCAGGGGTTCCTTGACCCGGTTCTCCCACAGCGCGAAGGCGACGAAGCACAGGATCGAGACGCCGATGAACGCCCAGACGCTGCCGCTGCCCCAGCCCCAGTCGGGCGCCTTGATGATCGCCCAGACCAGGCAGAACATGGCGGCGGACAGCAGCCCGATGCCCGGCAGGTCGAACGACTTCGGCGCCTTCTCCGCGCGGTGGTCGAGGAGGATGAACGCGCCGAGCACCAGCGCGATGACGCCGACCGGCACGTTGATGAAGAACACGGACTGCCAGCTCACGTGCTCCACGAGCACGCCGCCGAGGATCGGGCCGCCCGCGGTGGAGGCGCCGATGACCATGCCCCAGATGCCGATGGCCATGTTGAGCTTCTCGGCGGGGAAAGTGGCGCGCAGCAGGCCGAGCGCGGCCGGCATCAGCAGGGCGCCGAACAGGCCCTGGAACACCCTGAGGGTGACCACGAGCCCGATGCTGTGGGAGAGGCCGATGGCGCCGGACGCCGCGGCGAACCCGATCACCCCGATGAGGAACGTCTGGCGGTGGCCGAAGCGGTCACCGAGCTTGCCCGCGGTGATCAGGGCCACCGCGAGGGCGAGGAAGTAGCCGTTGGTGATCCACTGGACGTCGGCGAACGAGGCGCCGAGGTCCTTCTGGATGGCCGGGTTCGCGATGGCGACGATGGTGCCGTCAAGCGCCACCATCATGACGCCGATGGCCACGGAGAAGAGCGTCAGCCAGGGGTGGCCGCGCAGTCCCTTCTTGGAAGGCGCCGTGACGGGAGGCGCCGAGTCGACGGTGGTCTGACTTGTCATACCGCACACGCTAGTGTCAGCCGCTGACAGTTGACAAACCAATTCACCTGTCGGTAACTGTCACGTAGCTCACAGCGGCCTCCACTACCGTGGACAGGGGCGCGAGCGTCCGCTCGGCGAGCGGCCGGCGGGAGCGGCGAACAGGCACATCGGCACCAGCGGCACACCGGCACAGACGAGCGAGGTCCCCAGCAGTGAGCGTCGGGCAGGACACAGCGGCAGAGCGGCCGGCGGGGCTGCGCGCACGGAAGAAGCAGCGCACCCGCGACGACCTGATGCGCGTGGCCCTCGAACTCTTCACGACGCAGGGGTACGACGCCACCACCGTCGACGAGATCGCCGACGCCGTCGAGGTCTCGCAGCGCACGTTCTTCCGCTACTTCGCCAGCAAGGAGGACGTCGCGTTCGGCGTCGCCTCCCTGGTGGAGGGCCAGTTCGTCGAGCAGCTGCGGCTGCGCCCCGCGGGCGAGGACCCGATCCTCGCCATGCGCAGGGCGGTGGTCCGCGCATGGGAGCTGATGGGCGAGACCATCGACGAGGTCGCCCCCGTCGAACTGGTCATGCGTGCCTACCGGATGATCGAGTCGACCCCCGCCCTGCTCTCCGCCGCGCTGCGGCGCGGCAGCGAGACGGAGGACGAGATCGTGGGGATCATCGCCGCGCGCGAGCACCTCGACGTCGAGTCCGACCCGCGCCCACGCGTCGCGGTCGCGGCCGTGTGCGGGGTGATGCGGATGGCGGGCCGCGTCTGGGGACAGCCGGGGCACGAGACCAGCGTCGAGGCGCTCGCCGCCCTCACCGAGACGTATCTCGACGCCCTCGCGCCGTCGCTGACCGGACCGTGGCACGGGGCGCGTGAGCCACGAACCGGGCGCCACGTGTGTCGCGATGACGTTCCCGTGGGCTAGCCTGGCCGCGATGTGACCTGTACGTGATCCGCGCGTGACCTGCCTCACCCGTAGGCGCGGACGTCGACGCGCCTCCTAGGTGATAGCTCAGTGACTCCTTTCGGCTCCTCCCCGACCGTGATGGCCTGGCGGGCTCTTCTGGCACTCGCCGTGGTCTTCGTGATGCTCGCGACCACGGGGTGGACCGCCGTGCAGCGGGGCCAAAGACCGGTCGATCCGCTGAAGGCCGCCGTCGCGGCCTGGCGCAGGGGGTCGGTCGGGCACCGGCACCTGCCGGACCCGCACTCACCGCCCGGCCGGCTCGCCACGTTCTTCGGATCGCTCACGGCCGCTCAGCAGACCAGGCTCGTCGACACGTACCCGCTGGCCGTCGGAAACATGAACGGCGCCCCGGTGAGACTGCGCTACCGCGCCAACCGGATCGCGCTGCGCCAGGAGGCGGCCGTCGAGCGGCACCGCTCGCAGGACAAACTGCTCTCGCGCGACGGGCGCTCGCACGCCCTGCAGACCATGCTGACCTACCAGGCGATGCTGGCGCCCGGCCGCAGGTTCCTGGCCTTCGACCCCTCGGGCAGCGGGCGGGTCGCGGAGGTGTTCGGCGATCTGGCGCACGCGCAGCGGGTCTCCGTGGTCGTGCCCGGCGTCGACACCAACGTGCTGACATTCCAGAAGACGGGCAAGTGGTACAGCGCGCCGTCCGGCATGGGCTCCGCGCTGTACACGGCGGAGCGCGCCGCCTCCCCGGCGACGAGCACCGCGGTGATCGCCTGGGCCGACTACACCGCACCGGCGGGGCTCGGCATGGACGCGGCCATAGGGACGCTCGCGAAGGCAGGGGCCGTGCGCCTGACGGCGCTCACGAAGGCGCTGCCCGGCAGGACGCCGATCGCGCTGTTCTGCCACAGCTACGGCTCCGTGGTGTGTGGCATGGCCGCGCGCACGCTGCCGCCGCGCGTGCGGGACGTCGCCGTCGCCGGCAGCCCCGGCATGCGCGTGGGCAGCGAGCGCGGCCTGCACACCCGGGCGCGCGTGTGGGCTATGCGCGACGCGGGCGACTGGATCCAGGACATCCCCTACGTGGACGTCGTCGGCCTCGGCCACGGCGCCGACCCCGTCTCCCGCGGCTTCGGCTCGCGCGTCGTGTCGGCGGCCGGTGCGCAGGGCCACAGCGGCTACTTCCAGCCGGGGACGACGAGCCTCGACAACTTCGCCGACATCGGTGTCGGCGACTTCGGCGCGGTCGCGTGCGCGCGGGGCGTTTCGGGCTGCCACAGTGGAATCCACGTCGAGGACCCCGCCTGACGCGCGTAGATTTTCGTGCTTTGACAGGAGACGTACGGGGAATCGCGGCCTACGATGTGGCACATGGGTGACGTACTGGCCGGTTTCCACGCCACCTGGGAGTTCGAGGGCGACTCCGTGCTGATCCGTTTCGGACGCGGGATACGCACGCCCAGACTCTTCCAGGCGCTGCGCGAGCGCCGCATCCCCCATGCGGCGCTGGCATCGGTGAGCGTGTCACCCGGCAGACGTGGCACGGTCGTTCTGCGCGCCACCGTGCGTCCGGGCGCCGACCCGCTGATGGACGTGGCGGCGGGCCAGCTCAAGGAGGCGTACGACCCCTACCGTCTCGTGCTGCCCGCCGGGCGCGAGACGCTCGCGGAGTACTACGCCGAGGAGTTGCGCTCCGTGCTGTCCGGCGGCGCGGACGGCGCGGAAGTGGCCGAGGCGCGCCTGGTGGCCGCGCCCGAGGCGCCGCTCGGCTTCAAGGCCTACGACGGCAAGGCGACGTTCGACGGCAGCCGGGTCGCCTTCCGGTGGTCCTGGACGGGCGCGTCGACGGAGAAGTGGAAGGCGGGCGACCAGACGTTCCACGTCGGAGACCTCCAGGGCGTCGAGTGGCGCTCACCCGAGGCGTTCGACGGCTACCTGCGCCTCGTGCGGCGCGAGAGCGCCCAAGGGCCCGCGCACGGAGCCTTGCGCGGCAACATCCCCGGCCAGCCCGAGTCCCCCGAGGCGGAGCGGCGCGCCGAGGCCGACCACGACCCGGCCGCCGTCGTCTTCGGCCTCGGCTACGGGCCCGTGCACGAGTCGCTGCCGTTCGCGGCGGCGGTGCTCGCCGCGGTGCGGGGCGGCGGCGGTGGCCGGACCCACGCGGTGGTGCCGGCCGCGGCCGACCCGTCGGGCGCGGTGGCGGACCGCATCCGCCACCTGGGCGAGCTGCACCGGGCGGGGCTCGTGACCGACGAGGAGTTCAGCACGAAGAAGGCGCAACTGCTCGCCGAGCTCTGACGCATGCGGCGCCCGCCTCAGCGGGGTTGCCTTCGGGCACGGGCGGTCCCCGCGGCCTTCGCCTCCCACGCCAGGCGTGCGTTGCCGTAGAAGTCGATCTTGTGGTCGAGTACGGCGACGGTGGTCTGGAGCTCCCGGATCCTCGCGAGGACGTCGCCCCGGGTGCGCCGCAGCAGCTCCTGGCGCGCCTCGAACGTCGAGTCGCCCTGCCTCGTCATCTCGGCGTAGCGGACCATGTCCGCCACGGGCATGCCCGTGAGCCGCAGCTTGCCCACAAAGGCGAGCCAGTCCAGGTCACGGTTGCTGAAGCGGCGCTGGCCGGTGTGCGACCGCTCGACGTGCGGCATCAGCCCGATGCGCTCGTACCAGCGCAGGGTGTGCGCGGTCAGGCCGGTGACGGCGACGACCTCGCTGATCGTGTACTGGTCCTCGCCGTCGGGCCGCGGGTGCGCGGCCGGCGTCGAGGCGCGGTCGTCGTCCCGCCCCTGTGCCCCCGCGGGTGTGCTCTCGGTGAGCGTCATGGCTCCACGCTAATTCCTTGGAGTGCACTCCAGGCAATACGCGCGGCGGACGCCTTACGCTGCGGCCCATGGACACCGCATCCCCCGCCGACCGCGCACCCACCGGCCAGGGCACGTACGAAGGCACGCAGGCCGATCCGCCCGTGCGGGCCGCGCGGGCCTCGGACGCCGAGGAGCTCGTGCGCCTGCGCGCCGTGATGCTCGGCTCGCTCCGCCCCTGCGACGACGACTCCTGGCAGCCCGCGAGCGTGGCCGTCCTGCGCGAGCGGCTCGCCGAACCGGGCGGCAGCCTGGCCGCGTTCGTCGTGGACGCACCCGGCGCTTCCGGTGTGCTCGCGGCGTGCGCCGTCGGCACCGTGGAGCAGCGGCTCGGCGCGCCGGGCAACCACGCGGGCCTGTCGGGCCACGTGTTCAGCGTCGTCACCGACGCGGCGATGCGGCGGCGCGGCTACTCGCGCGCCTGCATGCGGGCGCTGCTCGCCTGGTACCGCGAGCGGGGCGTGGTCAAGATCGACCTGCACGCCTCACCCGAGGGTGAGCCGCTGTACGCGTCACTGGGATTCGTGCGCACTCCGGCGCCCTCGATGCGCCTGATGCTGTGAACGGCGGTCCCGCGGACCGCCTGCGGCAGCCCTGAAATAGGGTCGGTCGCATGCAGTGCCTGGAGCAGATCGAGAAGTGGCCCGTGGAGCACGCGGCGGCCGCCGTCGTACGCGCCGACGGGACCGTCGCCGGGACGTACGGGCCGGCCGGCCGGCGTTTCCCGCTCGCCTCGGTGACCAAGCCACTCGCCGCGTACGCCGTGCTCGTCGCGTACGAGGAGGGCGCGATCGAGCTCGACGAGCCCGCGGGACCCGACGGCTCGACGGTCCGCCACCTCCTCGCGCACGCGAGCGGCCTCGCGCCCGACGAGCGCCGCGCGCTGTCCGCTCCCGGCACCCGGCGCGTGTACTCCAACGCGGGGTTCGAGACGCTGGGCGAACACGTGGCGCGGGCCACGGAGATCGCGTTTTCCGACTACCTCCGCGAGGCCGTGCTCGAACCGCTCGGCATGGCCGATACGGCGCTTGAGGGCACGGGCTCCCCCGCGCGGGACGCGGTCTCGACGGTGGACGACCTGACGCGGTTCGCGGCGGAGCTCCAGGCGCCGCGGCTGCTCGACCCGCGTACGGTCGCCGAGGCGATGACCGTGCAGTTCCCGGGCCTTGCCGGTGTGCTGCCCGGCTACGGCAACCAGCGGCCCAACGACTGGGGCCTCGGCTTCGAGATCCGCGACTCCAAGTCGCCGCACTGGACGGGCGCCTCGTCGTCGCCCCGCACGTTCGGCCACTTCGGCCAGTCGGGCACGTTCCTGTGGGTCGACCCGGACGCGGGCGCCGCGTGCGTGGCCCTGAGCGACCGGGACTTCGGCCCGTGGGCGATCGAGGCCTGGCCCCCGCTGACGGAGGCCGTCCTCGCCGAGCTGCGCACGTCCTGACCGCGCGGGGCGCACCCGCGCGCCCGTGCGTTCTCGCGCCCCCGCGTTCAGCCGCCGCACGCGGCGGGCGCCCTGCGACGGCCCGGGCCCCGGCGACGGGCTCCGGCGTCGCGGAACGGCCCGCGCAGGCGGCCAAGGCGCCGCCGGACTCGTGGTCAGGCCCGTCGGCTCCCCGGCCACCGCTGGTACGGCGCAGACCCCCGTCGCTCGGAGCCGCCCGGGGCAGGGGCGCCGGGGCTGGACCTGAGACCCGGCAGCGGCCGAGGCCCGTCACCGCCGAGACGGACGTGGCGCCCCATGCGCGGGTCAGCCCGGCGGCGCCATCTCCCAGACGAGGACCTCGGCCACGGCGCCGCCCGCGCCGTCTTCCGGGTTCGCCAGTTCCAGGCCCCGCGTGTCCGTGAGGCGCGCCGAGTCACCCGGCCGCAGCTCCTCGCCGTCGAGCAGTACCGCGCCGCGTACCACGTGCACGTAGACGTACGCCCCGTCCGGCACCGCGGACCGCTCGCCCGGGCGCAGCCGGCGCACGTGCAGCATGGCCCCGGCCTCGGGCAGGGCGTACGGCGTCGAGTCGGCGATGCCGCGCACGATGTCGTAGGCGGGGTCTCCGCCGGGCTCAAGTGGCGCCAGCCACATCTGCACGAAGACGAGGGGCGCGTCGCCCTCGTTGCGCTCGCTGTGCCGCACGCCGGAGGCCGAGCCGAGGCGCTGCACGTCGCCCGGACGGACGACCGTGGCGTGGCCCGCCGAGTCGCGGTGGGTGAGTTCGCCGGACACCACCCACGTCACGATCTCGGTGTGGCTGTGCCGGTGCTCGTCGAAGCCCGCGCCGGGCGCCAGGCGCTCCTCGTTGCAGGCGACGATCGCGCCGAAGCGCAGGTTGCCGGGGTCGTAGAAGCTGCCGAACGAGAAGGCGTGCAGGGATTCGATCCCGGCCGCCGCGTCCCCGCCCCGATGCCGGTCCTCTGCGTACCGTACGGACATCACGCCCCTACGGTAGCCCCGGCACGTCGACCACTTGCCCTGATGAGGCAGTCTTGTCCCGTGCCTGTACCCGCGAACGAACCCCATCCGCACGCAGCCACCCTGCGCCGCCTCGAACAGTCGTCGGGGCGGCTCGCCGCGAACGCCATCGCCCTCATGGACGAGACGCTGCCGTGGTACCGCGCGATGCCACCGGAGAACCGTTCGTGGATCGGCCTCGTCGCGCAGGCGGGCATCGCCGCGTTCACCGAGTGGTTCCGGCACCCCGAGACGCCGCAGGCGATCTCGACCGACGTCTTCGGCACCGCGCCGCGCGAACTGACCAGGGCGATCACGCTGCGGCAGACCGTGGAGATGGTGCGCACCACGATCGAGGTCGTGGAGTCGGCCGTGGAGGAGATCGCCGCGCCGGGCGACGAGTCCGTCCTGCGCGAGGCGCTGCTGCTGTACGCGCGCGAGATCGCGTTCGCCACCGCGCAGGTGTACGCGCAGGCCGCGGAGGCGCGGGGCGCGTGGGACGCCCGCCTGGAGTCCCTCGTGGTGAACGCGGTGCTCTCCGGCGAGGCGGACGAGGGCGCGGTCTCGCGTGCCGCGGCGCTCGGCTGGAACTCCCCCGACCACGTGTGCGTGCTGCTCGGCACGGCGCCCGAGGGCGACAGCGAGCTGACGGTCGAGGCGATCAGGCGCGCCGCGCGGCACGCCAAGCTCCAGGTGCTGACCGGCGTGCTCGGCAACCGCCTCGTGGTGATCGCCGGCGGCTCCGACAACCCGCTGCAGGTGGCGAAGTCGCTGATCGGCCCGTACGCGGCGGGCCCCGTCGTCGCGGGTCCCGTGGTGCCCGACCTGCAAGCGGCGACGCGCTCGGCGCAGGCGGCGGCCGCCGGGCTCAAGGCATGCTCCGCGTGGCAGGACGCGCCGCGCCCGGTGCTCGCGGACGATCTCCTGCCCGAGCGCGCGATCGCCGCCGATCCGGCCGCGCGCGAGCAGTTGGTGGAGGAGATCTACAGACCGCTCGAAGAGGCGGGTTCCGCGCTGCTCGAGACGCTGAGCGTCTACCTTGAGCAGGCGAGCAGCCTGGAGGGCGCGGCGCGCATGCTGTTTGTGCATCCCAACACCGTGCGCTACCGCCTGCGCCGTGTGACTGACGTCACGGGGTGGTCCCCCTCCGACGTGCGATCCGCCTTCACGCTGCGGATCGCGCTGATCCTCGGGCGGCTCGCCGACGCCGACGTACAGTTCTGAGCTTGTAAGTTCTCCACAATTCCCCTTGCGGTTCTTCGTCCCTGTCCCCACGGGTCCAATGGACCGCCGACAAGAGAGAGTGGAAGCGTGCTCGTACTCGTCGCTCCCGGCCAAGGCGCTCAGACGCCCGGCTTCCTGACCCCCTGGCTCGACCTCCCCGGCGCGGAGGAGAAGCTGCGGCAGTGGTCGGCCCTCATCGATCTTGACCTCGTGCGCTACGGCACCGAGGCCGACGAGGCGGAGATCCGCGACACGGCGGTGGCCCAGCCGCTGCTGGTCGCCTCCGCGCTGCTGTCCGCGCGGCAGCTGTTCCCCTCGACGGACGACCTGACCGCGGCCGTCGGGGCCGTCGCGGGCCACAGCGTCGGCGAGCTCGCCGCCGCCGCGCTCGCCGGGGTCCTGACCGACGAGGAGGCGCTGCGCCTGGTGCGCACCCGCGGCCTCGCGATGGCCGAGGCGTCCGCCGTCACGAAGACGGGCATGGCCGCGCTGCTCGGCGGCAACCGCGACACCTCCATCGCACACCTCGAACGGCTCGGCCTGACGCCCGCGAACGTGAACGGCAGGACGCAGATCGTGGCGGCGGGCACCATGGAACAGCTCGACGCGCTCGCTCAGGACAAGCCCGAGGGCGTGCGCCGCGTCGTGCCGCTCAAGGTGGCCGGCGCCTTCCACACCCACCACATGGCCCCCGCGGTCGACGCGCTCGAAGCGGCGACGAAGGAGCTCGCGCCCCGCGACCCGGCCCTGCCGTACGTCTCGAACAGTGACGGGCAAGCGGTCGCCACCGGCGCCGACGTGCTCGCCCGCCTGGTGGGCCAGGTCGCCAACCCGGTGCGGTGGGACCTGTGCATGGAGACCTTCCAGTCCCTGGGCGCCACCGCCCAGGTGGAGCTGTGCCCGGGCGGTGCGCTCACCGGCCTGGCCAAGCGCGACCTGCCCGGAGCCGGGACGCTCGCGCTCAAGACCCCCGATCAGCTCGACGCGGCCCGCGCGCTGGTCACCGAGCAGTCCTCCACGGCCGGATGAAGGAGCACTCGATCATGTCGAAGATCAACCCCAGCAAGGGTGCGCCGTACGCGCGCATCATGGGCGTAGGCGGCTACCGCCCCACCCGTGTGGTACCCAACGAGGTGATCCTCGAGACGATCGACTCGTCCGACGAGTGGATCCGATCACGCTCCGGCATCGCGTCGCGCCACTGGGCTTCCCCGGAGGAGACGGTCGCGGCGATGTCCATAGAGGCGGCCGGGAAGGCCATCGCCGACGCGGGCGTGACGCCCGAGCAGATCGACGCGGTGATCGTCTCGACGGTGTCGCACTTCAAGCAGACCCCGGCCATCGCGACGGAGATCGCGCACGGGGTCGGCGCGGGCAAGCCTGCCGCGTTCGACATCTCGGCGGGCTGCGCCGGCTTCGGCTACGGCCTCACGCTGGCCAAGGGCATGATCGTGGACGGTTCCGCGGGCCACGTCCTGGTGATCGGCGTGGAGCGGCTGTCCGACCTGACGGACCTCACCGACCGCGCGACCGCCTTCCTGTTCGGCGACGGCGCCGGCGCCGTGGTCGTGGGCCCGGCGAAGGAGCCGATGATGGGCCCCACCGTCTGGGGCTCCGAGGGCGACAAGGCCCAGACGATCCGCCAGACCGAGCCGTGGACGGCCTACCGGGACGGCGGCAGGCCCGAGAAGTTCCCCGCGATCGCGCAGGAGGGCCAGTCCGTCTTCCGCTGGGCCGTCTTCGAGATGGCGAAGGTCGCCCAGCAGGCCCTCGACGCGGCGGGCATAGGCCCCGCCGACCTGGACGTCTTCATCCCGCACCAGGCGAACATGCGGATCATCGACTCGATGGTGAAGACCCTCAAACTGCCGGAGAGCGTCACGGTCGCGCGTGACGTGGAGACCACCGGCAACACCTCGGCCGCCTCGATCCCGCTCGCCATGGAGCGGCTCCTCGCGACCGGGAAAGCGAAGAGCGGCGACACCGCCCTCGTCATCGGCTTCGGGGCGGGTCTGGTGTACGCCGCGACGGTCGTTACCCTCCCCTAGGTGCGTTTTCCCGCAGGCCATCGGCCGAGGGAACGGGCACGAAGCACAACCCCACCACTATCGAAGGAGCGCCAGACATGGCCGCCACTCAGGAAGAGATCGTTGCCGGTCTCGCGGAGATCGTGAACGAGATCGCCGGCATCCCGGTCGAGGACGTCCAGCTGGACAAGTCCTTCACCGACGACCTGGACGTGGACTCGCTGTCCATGGTCGAGGTCGTCGTCGCCGCCGAGGAGCGCTTCGACGTCAAGATCCCCGACGACGACGTCAAGGAGCTCAAGACGGTCGGCGACGCCGCCGGCTACATCGCCAAGCACCAGTCCTGACGCACCGCGCAGGACTGATCGGATCGCACGGCGGAGAGGCTCTTGTCTTGCCCAGTGTGGGATAGGTCGAGGGGACTCGGGCCCCGCAGGGGGTAAGACAACAGCCTCTGAGGCCACCCGGTGGTGGCGCCGTATGAATTCAAGCCTTCTAAACGTGGAGATAAGAATTCCAGTGAGCTCGACCAATCGCACCGTGGTCGTCACCGGTATCGGCGCAACCACACCACTGGGTGGCGACACCGCGTCCACCTGGGAGGGCCTGCTCGCGGGCCGCTCCGGCGTCCGCACGCTCGAGGGCGAGCGCTACACGGACCTGCCGGTACGTTTCGCCGCCTCGGCGGCCGTCGACCCGAGCGAGGTCCTGGCCAGGCCCCTCGCGCGCAAGCTCGACCGCTCGGCGCAGTTCGCGCTCGTCGCGGCCCGGGAGGCGTGGGCCGACGCCGGTTACACGGCGAAGGCCGGCGAGGACGCGTCGGTGGACCCCGACCGGCTCGGCGCCGTCGTGGCGTCCGGCATCGGCGGCATCACCTCGCTGCTCGACCAGTACGACTCGCTGCGCGAGAAGGGGCCGCGCAAGGTGTCCCCCCACACCGTGCCGATGATGATGCCGAACGGCCCCGCGGCCAACGTCAGCATCGAGGTGGGCGCCAGGGCCGGGTCCCACACCCCGGTGTCCGCGTGTGCCTCGGGCGCCGAGGCCATCGGGTACGCGGTCGAGATGATCCGCACCGGCCGCGCCGACGTCGTCATCGCGGGCGGCACGGAGGCGACGATCCACCCGCTGCCGATCGCCGCGTTCGCCAACATGATGGCGATGTCGAAGGAGAACGACGCGCCCGAGAAGGCGTCGCGCCCCTTCGACAAGTCCCGCAACGGCTTCGTCATGGGCGAGGGCGCGGGCCTGATCGTGCTGGAGACCGCGGAGCACGCCGCAGCGCGCGGCGCGCGCGTCTACTGCGAGGTGCTCGGCCAGGGCATCTCCTCGGACGCGTACCACATCACGGCGCCCGAGCCGACGGGCGACGGCATCGCGGCGGCGCTGCGCCACCTGCTGGAGAACACCGGGCTCAAGCCGTCCGAGGTCGTGCACGTCAACGCGCACGCCACCTCGACGCCGCTGGGCGACCTCGGCGAGATCAAGGCGCTGCGCCAGGTGTTCGGCGACGACCTCGACCATGTGGCCATCTCCGCCACGAAGTCGATGACGGGCCACCTGCTGGGTGGCGCGGGCGGCATCGAGACGGTCGCCACGATCCTCGCCCTCTACCACCGGACGGCGCCGCCGACCATCAACGTCACCGAGCTGGACGACGAGGTCGACGCGGACATCGTGCGCGACGAGCCGAGGAAGCTGCCCGAGGGCACGATCTCGGCGGTCAACGACTCGTTCGGCTTCGGCGGCCACAACGTGGTCCTGGCGCTGCGCACGCTCTGACCCACCCGCGCGCCCGCGCTTCCGGGCCCCGCCTCCCGCGTGGAGGCGGGGCCCTCGTGCGTCAGTCGTCGAAGCTGGCGAAGTAGCCGGCCGCCATGTCCTCGTCGCCGTGGCCCGTCGCCTCGGCCCGGCGGAACCGCTCGGCGCCCGCCTCCGTGACGTCCATCCGCACGCCGGCCGCCTGCGCGGCGGCGAGGATCAGGCGGGTGTCCTTCGCGGCGTTGGAGAGCGCGAAGCTGGGCGCGAAGTCGTCCCTGGCGATGGCGTCGGCCTTGAGGTGCACGTAGCCGCAGTCCATGAGGCCGCCCTCGATGGTGT
Organism: Streptomyces sp. NRRL F-5126; assembly: GCF_000721265.1. GTDB lineage: Bacteria > Actinomycetota > Actinomycetes > Streptomycetales > Streptomycetaceae > Streptomyces. Next base: position 615,175 of record NZ_JOFZ01000012.1, read on the forward strand.
CGAGGAACGACTGCGGGTCGATGCCGAGCCCCTTGGCGAGGGCGACGGACTCGCCGGTGGCGTGCGTCAGCGCGAGCGTCCAGTTGTTGCAGACGAGCTTGAGGCGCGTCGCCGCCGCCGTGGAGCCGTCGTCGCCCGCCCACACCGTGCGCTGCCCGATCGCGTCGTGCACCGAGACGAGCGCGTCCCGCGCACGGTCGGGTCCCGCGGCGAGGTTCGTGAGCCTGCCCGCCTCGGCCGGCGCCTTCGTGCCGAGGACCGGGCCGTCGACGAAGAGGAGGCCGTGCTCGGCGCCGAACGCGGCGAGCCGCGGCACGTCGTCCACGCCGACCGTCGTGGACTGGAGCCAGACGGCGCCGCTCGTGAGGCCGGGCGCAGCCTCGCGCATGGTGTCGAGGACGGCGGTGCCGTCGAAGAGCATGGTGATGACGGTGGCAGCCCCGGCGACCGCCTCGGCCGCCGTGCCGAAGACCTGTGCACCGTCGGCGGCGAGTGGCTCGGCCTTGGCCCGGGTGCGGTTCCACACGCGCAGGGTGTGGCCGGTTCGCAGCAGGTTGCGGGCCATGGCGGCCCCCATGATTCCGGTGCCGAGCAGGGCGACGCTCTTGTGATCAGCCATGGCCCCACGGTACGGCGCGGCGCCGCGCGGTCGCCTTCCGGCGGGGTGTGCCGGTCAGACGACCTGGTGGAGCCAGCGCACCGGCGCGCCCTCGCCCGCGTAGCGGAAGGGTTCGAGCTCGTCGTCCCACGGCTTGCCGAGCAGCGTCGCGATCTCGTCCCGCAGCGCGCTCTCGTCGCGCCCGGAGCGGCCGAGTGCGGCCCGCAGCCGGTCCTCGGGCACCAGGATGTCGCCGTGCACGCCGGTGGCGGCGTGGAAGATGCCGAGGTCAGGGGTGGCGCTGTAGCGCTCGCCCTCGGCCGCGTGGCTCGGCTCGGCGGTGACCTCGAATCTGAGCATCTGCCAGCCGCGCAGCGCCGAGGCAAGTTCGGACGCCGTGCCGGCCCGCCCCTTCCAGGAGAACTCGGCGCGCCAGGTGCCCGGGGCAGCCGGCTGCCTGACCCAGTCGAGCTGGACACGGACGCCGAGCACGCCGCCGACCGCCCACTCGACGTGCGGGCACATCGCGCGCGGTGCGGAGTGCACGTACAGGACTCCACGTGTCGTCACCGGGACCTCCAGTCTGGGACGAGGTTCGCCTTCCCAGCGGCCTCAGTAAACATCATCGAAAGCAGAACTCCGCAAATGGGACAGCATGTGACGTGATGCAACCTACCGGAGCCGCGGTCCGCCGAGTGCCGCTGGTTCGACGTGGAAAAGTTACCGCGCGAAGGGGCTGTGAGGGTGACGTACCGTCGGTCCGGTGCCCGATTCACGCGAAGCTTTCACTCGCCCGTGCGGGACCGGGAGTGCGCATAGGCCAGTGGCGGTTTCGCCCGGCCGACAACCGGGAAAGGCGGTGTTTCCATGAGGTGTCGAGGCGTGCGACGGGGCAGGCGGACGGCGGCGCGCGGTGTGGGCGCCGCGGCCGCTGTGGCGGCGCTGCTCGCGGCCGGCGGCTGCGGCTCCCCGCACCACGGCCAGGACGCGCGCGGGACCTCGCGTCCCCCGTCGTCGTCCACGTCCTCGTCCTCGTCCTCCAAGTCGCCCTCCCCGTCGCCCTCGCCGTCCCGCACGGCGGCGGCGGCCACCGGCTGGGACCGCGACCCCGCGTCCGTCGCGGCGGTCGGCGACTCCATCACGCGCGGGTTCGACGCGTGCGGGCTGCTGCGTGACTGCCCGTCGGTGTCGTGGTCCACAGGGACCGACCCCTCGGTGGACAGCCTCGCGCTGCGGCTGCTCGGCCCCGCGCATGTCAGGGACCACAGCTGGAACGCGGCGCGCTCCGGCGCGACGATGGCGGCGCTGCCCGCCCAGATGGCGCGGGTCGCGGTGCACAGGCCGGGTCTCGTGACGGTGGCGGCGGGCGCGAACGACGCGTGCCGGAGTTCGGTGGACGGTATGACGTCCGTCGCGTCGTTCCGTACGTCGTTCGAGACGGCGATGCGCAAGCTGCGCGCGGTGTCGCCGTCGTCGCAGGTGTACGTGTCGAGCGTGCCCGACCTGCGGCGGCTGTGGGCCACGGGGCGCGCGAACCCGCTGGGACGCGAGGTGTGGAAGCTCGGGATCTGCGCGTCGATGCTCGGGGACGCGCAGAGCGACGACGCGGCGGCCAGGCAGCGCAGGCAGACGGTGTACGACCGGATCGTGGCGTACAACGGCGTGCTGCGCGACGTGTGCGCGCACGATCGGCGGTGCCGCTACGACGGGGGCGCGGTGTTCGGCTACCGCTTCTCGGCGAAGTCGCTCAGCCCCTTCGACTTCTTCCATCCGAGCAAACAGGGGCAGGCCACGCTGGCGAGGATCGCGTACGCCCGTGTCACGGCGGCGCGGCCGACCACGTAGGCTGCCCGACCGTGACGAGTGTGGAGCGGGAAGCGGCGGGCGCGGTGCCCGGGGGCGGCGACGTGGAGTGCTGGACGCTGGAGCGCGGCGGTACGCGCGTGCGGCTGCTGACGTACGGCGCGATCGTGCGGTCGGTCGAGGTGCCCGACCGGTCGGGTGAGGTGGCGGACGTGGTGCTCGGCCTCGGTTCCGCCGCCGAGTACGCGGCGTGCCCCAAGCCGTACCTGGGTGCGCTGGTCGGTCGGTACGCGAACCGGATCGCGGGCGCCTCGTTCACGCTCGACGGCGTCAGGTACGAACTGCCGGCCAACGACGGCCCCAACTGCCTGCACGGCGGCCCCGAGGGGTTCGACCGCAGGGTGTGGCGGGCTGAGCAAGTGCCGGACGGCGTGCGGATGTCACGGGTCAGCGAGGCGGGCGAGCAGGGCTTCCCCGGACGCCTCGACGTGGCCGTCACGTACACGCTGGACGCGGCGGGCGCGCTCACTCTCCGCTACGACGCGGTGGCGGACGCCCCGACGCCGGTGAACCTGACGAACCACACGTACTGGAACCTGAACGGCGCGAAGTCGGGGCCCGCCGTCGGCCGCCACACGCTGCGGCTCGGCGCCTCCCGCATGACCCCGGTGGACGCGGCGCACATCCCGACGGGCGGCACGGCGCCGGTGGCCGGCACGCACCACGACTTCCGCGAGGCGCGCGAGCTCGACGGCGGCCACGACCACAACTTCGTGCTGGACGGCGGCGGCCCGGCGGCGGAGCTGTACGCGCCGGAGACGGGCAGGCTGCTGACGATCACGACCACGGAGCCCGGCATCCAGCTGTACACGTCGGACGGCTTCGCCCCGCCGGTGCCCTACTCGCCGGGTTCGGGCGTGGCGCTGGAGACGCAGGGCTACCCGGACGCCCCGAACCGGCCGGAGTTCCCCTCCACGATCCTGCGCCCGGGCGAGCGCCACACCTCGACGACGACGTACGCCTTCACCGCGCGCTGAGGGCGCGGCGCGGCCGGGGACGCTCGTGCGGTGCGCCTGCCGGAAGGGCCTCGCGGGACACCCGGGGCCGCGCCAACCGCCCCGTGCCGTATGGACCAGTCATCCTCGCCTCGCGCCGGCTGTGGTACGAGGAGGTCTCCGCCTGCCTCCGCCGGGGCGACGGAAGGGTGCCGGCGCAAGTCCGCTGATGGGCCGGTGCGGGTCGGCGACGAGGTCGCGGAGGGTACGGACGTAGGTGTCCGCGACCAACGCGGCCGTGGCTGGGTCGAACAGGTCGGTCGCGTACTCGAGGGTGGCGTACAGGCCGGCCGGGCTGCCGTCAGCGCCGAACTCCTCGGTCAGCAGGAATGAAAGGTCGAACTTGGCGTTGAGCTCGGCCCGTTCCTCGACCACCGCGTGGACTCCGGGGATGCGCAGGGCGGCGCGGGCGTTGTTCTGCAGGAGGAGCATGACCTGGAACAGAGGGTGCCGGCCGAGTGTGCGCTCGGGGTTGAGGTGCTCGACCACCTTCTGGAAAGGGGCGTCCTGCTGCGCGAAGGCGGCCAGGTCGGTGTCTCGGACGCGGCGGAGCAGCTCCGCGAAAGTCGGGTCGCCCGAGACATCCGTGCGCAGCACCAGCGTGTTGACGAAAAACCCGACGAGCCGGTCAAGTGCCTCGTCGCCGCGCCCGGCCACTGCAGAGCCGATCGGCAGGTCGTCCCCCGCACCGAGCCGGTGCAGCAGCGCGGCCAGACCCGCGTGCAGGACCATGAACAAGGTGGCGCCGCCGGCCCTCGCGCAGTCGAGCAGCCGCGCGTGCGACGCCGCGTCCACGCGGAACCGCACGGTCTCCCCCTGATAGGAGGACACCTGCGGACGCGCCCGGTCAGTGGGCAGGGCCAGATCGTGCGGAGCGCCCTCCAGCGCCTTGCGCCAGTAGGAGAGCTGCTGCGCGAGAAGCGACCCCTGCGCGGTCTGCTCACCGAGCAGTGCCCGCTGCCACACCGCGTAATCAGCGTACTGAACCGAGAGCGGCGCCCAGTCCGGGGCTCGGCCTGCGAAACGGGCCGCGCAGGCCGCACTCAGGTCGGTCAGCAGCGGCCCGATCGACCACCCGTCACTGGCTATGTGGTGCAAGAGCACCAGCAGCACATGTTCCCGGGCCGACAGCCGGAACAGCCAGCAGCGCAGCGGCAGGTCAGAGCCGACGTCGAACACGTGACACGCCGCCCGGGCCAGATCGGCCTCCATCTCCGCCACGGTCGTTTCGGAGAACTCCAGCACCGGCGCGACCGCGTCCGCGGGCAGGACCCGCTGGAGGGGGCCGTCAACGGACGGCAGGTAGACCGTGCGCAGCACTTCGTGCCGCCGTACCACGTCGTCAAGCGCCGCCCGCAGCATTTCCGGCTCGACTTCCCCACGCAACCGGAAGACGTGCGGGGTGTTGTACGTCGCGCTGGGCCCCTCCATCTCGCCCACCAGCCACATGCGCTCCTGGGCGTACGACAGCGGCATCACCTCACGCCGCTCCGCCGGCCCCAACCGAGGACGGTCGCTCTCCCGACTCGCGTCGAGGACGATGGCGAGGGCCGCGGCGCTGGGGTGGTCGAAGACGCCGGCCAGGCTCAGCTCACGGCCGAGGGCCTCGCGCACGCGGCTGATGACGCGAGCCGCGAGGAGGGAGTGACCGCCGAGGTCGAAGAAGTTGTCATCCACTCCCACCTCCGGCATTCCCAGCACCTCGGCGAAGACCTCGCACAGCAACCGCTCGCTCGCGCCGGCCGCGGCCCGGCCACCGCCTGCCCGCCGGTAATCCGGCGCCGGCAGTGACTGGCGATCCAGCTTCCCGTTCGCGGTCCGCGGCAGCGCTTCGAGCACCAGCATCGCCGCCGGCACCAGGTAGTCCGGCAACGCCGCGCGGGCGAGCGCCCTCAGCGCGTCCGGCGTCACTGCGCCTGCCCGCACCGGCACCGCATAGGCGACCAGCCGTCTGTCGCCCGGCCGGTCCTCACGGATGACCACCGCGGCGGCCGCCACCCCCGGCGCTCGCGCCAGCACCGCCTCGACCTCGCCCGGCTCCACCCGGAACCCGCGCAGTTTGACCTGGTGATCCGCGCGGCCGACGTACTCGACCTGCCCCTGTCCCGTCCAGCGGGCCAGGTCTCCGGTCCGGTACATCCGCTCGCCGGGCTTGCCGAACGGGCATGCCACGAACCGCTCGGCCGACAACGCGGGCTGCCCGGCGTACCCGCGCGCCAAGCCGACGCCGGCCAGGTAGATCTCCCCGGTCACCGCGGAAGGGACCGGCCGCAGGGCCTCGTCCAGGATGTACAGCCGCTTGTTGGCGACGGGACGCCCGACGGGGATGGCAGCCGCGCGGAGGTCCGCGGGCCGCACCTCGTGGGTCGCGCTGAAGCCCATGCTCTCGGCCGGACCGTAAGCGTTCGCCACACGCAGCCGCGGGTAGGCGGCCATGATCTTAGCCACGTGGGACACCGAGGCGGCCTCGCCCGCGGTGAACGCGAGCTCGACGCCTTGGAAGGCTTCCGGATATTCGTCCACGAGGAAGTTGAACAGACTGGCGGACAGCCTCAGCCTGTTGACGCCGTGCTCGGCGACCTGCCGCGCGATGGCCGCGGGATCGGCCTGCCGCGTGGGCAGCAGGATGCTGCGTCCCCCGTGCAGCAGCGGGCCCCATAGTTCGAGCGCGAAGGCGTCCCACGAGACGGGGGCGGCCTGCAGGAAGACCGCTTCCGGTCCCAGACGGGGATAGCTCTGGCCGAGGTAGGTACCCACCAGCGCACGGTGCGGCGAGGCGACGCCCTTCGGCGTCCCCGTGGAACCTGATGTGAACATCACGGCGGCGACGCTTCCGGGGCCGGCCGTGCGGCCGAGATCCGCTGCCGGCTCGGCCGCGATCGCGCGAGCCTCGTCCGGCGCGTCGACACGCACGACGCGGTACCCGGCGTTCCCGGCGTCGAGCGTGGGGGCAAGGCCCGCCCGCGTGACGACAACGCGGGTCCCGGCGGTGGACAGGACCGTCCGCAGCCGCTCCTGCGGGAACGCCGGATCCAGCAAGGTGTACGCGCCGCCTGCCTTGCAGACCGCGAGCATGGCGATCACCATGCCGACATCGCGCTCGAAGTGCACGCCGACGACCTCGTCCGGGCGGACACCAAGTCCGCGCAGGAACCGGGCCAGCCGGTTGGCTTGCGCGTTGAGCTCGCCATAAGTGATCCGCTCGTCGGCGCAGATCACCGCGACCGCTTCCGGCCACCGTGCCGACCCTTCCTCGAACAACTCGTGCAAGCAGCGATCCGGAATCTCGACCGTCGTCTCGTTCCACCCCGTGACCAGTGCGCGGCGTCCCTGCTCCGGTCCAGCAAGATCAAGCGCCGTGAGCGGGCACCGCATGTCGTGCGCCATGGCGGTGAGCACGCGGACTGTGACGTCGGCGAGTGCGGAGGCGATGTCCGCGCTCACTGAACGCAGGTCGAAGGAGATCACGACGGACGCCTCAGGGGCGAGCGTCACCGACAGCACCACGCCGAGTCCCGGCGGGAGCGTGAGCGGCGTCTCCGCGACGTCTTCGTTCACCCCGACGTCTTCGATGTCCATGACCGCCGTGTCGAACAGCGGGCCGTCCACGGGCAGCAGACGCTTGATCGCCGCCAAGCCGATGTGGTCGTGGGGCGACGTCATGGCGCGCTGGAGGTGAAGGCTGTCGAGCAGGTCCGCCAGGGTGTGGTGGCGGCTCAGGTCCGAACGGACCGGGACCGTCGCGCCTGGCTCACACGAGGAAGGCACTCCGAAAATCGCACTACGATCCGACCCGAAGAGTCCGAGCACGACAGCCCAGGCGCCGCTCGCAGCCGTCTGCACGGACAGGTCCCGGCTCACGAGCGCGTCGTGCAGGGACATCGCGTTATCAGGCCGTAGGTCACGCCGGATGGCACGGCCCGGCTCGGCGCGCTCCCCTGGGTGCGCCTTGCCGATGAGCGTTCCCTCGTCGACGCCCGCCATCAAGCCGGACCATTCGGCCTCCGCCACTGCCGGGGAAGCGTTCACTTCCGTCATGTCCTTCCTGTCGGATACAGGTCCAACCAGTGCGATCGGACATAGTCGAGGCAGGCCTGACGACCGTCCGCGGGATGCGCGCACAGCCAGCCGGCGGGAATCGGCAGCCGCTGGGGCCACAGGGAATGCTCGTTCTCGGCATTGACGAGAACGAGATACAGCTCGTCTTCCTTCTCGAAGGGATTGCTCACCGAAGGACTCCCCACAGCCGAGTCAGCCGGCCGCACGAAGGATCGAGGCCAGGAATTCCCGGTCGATCTTGCCGCGCCCGGTGACGGGAATGTCATCTACCATCACGAACTGGGCAGGCACCATATGGCCTGGCAGACATTGCGAAGCCAGGCGGCGGAGCCTTCGGCGATCGATTCCGAGCGACGGCTCCCGCGGCACCAGAAAAGCCGTCAGATTGTCACCTTCCGCTCTTCTCCGGACGAGGACGGCGGCACGCCGCACCTCGGGCGAGCGCGTGAGGACCCGCTCGATCTCCTCAGGCTCGATACGCATCCCGCGCAGCTTGAACTGGTCGTCAAGGCGGCCGAGGAAAACGAGTTCGCCACCAGGCAGTCGTTGTGCCAGGTCCCCGGTGCGGTACAAGCGGCTGCCCGGCTTCTCCCCCTCGTCGAACGGGTTCGGGATGAATCGTTCCGCCGTCAGTCTCGGCCTTCGCCAGTAACCCCGGGCCAGGCCGGCGCCGCTGACGCACAGCTCCCCGGGACTGCCGTCCGCGACGGGCATGCCGCTCTCGTCGATCAGATGCACCCGCACGTTCCGCAACGGCATCCCGATGGGCACGGAGGCCGCCAGGTCCTCGTCCTGCCCGACCCGGTGGCACGCGGTGAACGTCGTAGCCTCCGTGGGCCCGTAGCCGTTGACGACAACGCACCTGGGAAAGGCCTTTTGGAGCCGTTCCGCATGAACCGGGGACAGCGCCTCACCGCCCGCGATCGCTGTCCGCACATTGCGGAAGGTGTCGACCCGCTCATCGACCTGCTGATGGAAGACGGCCGTCGTGAGGAACATGATGCTGACTCCGTGATCGGACACCAGTTGGGCGGTGTCGTCCACGCCGATCGGATCCTGAGGTGCGACGACCAGCGTCGCACCGTTCAGCAACGCGCCCCAGATCTCGAACGTGGCCGCGTCGAAGGCAGGAGTGGCCCGATGCAGGACGATGTCGTTCCGCGCGATGCGGACATAATCCTGATCGAGCACCAGGTTACTGATGCTCCTGTGCTCGACCATGACCGCTTTGGGTTTTCCGGTGGAGCCCGAGGTGTACATGAGATACGCAAGATCGCTCGGGTCGGCGTTCCGCTGTGGACAATCCCCGGCGAACCCCAGAACGGATTCATCGATCTCGAGCAACGTGACGTCCGTCGTCGCGGCCACTTCTTCCGGCGCGTGGTCGCACGCCACCAGTGCCGGCCGAGCGTCGGCCAGCAGCTCTTCCACGCGTTCGCGGGGGTCGCCTGGCGCGATCGGCAGGTAGGCGGCACCGAGCTTGAGCACCGCCAGCCAGGTGGTGATCAGCCGGGCGGATCGCCCCATGCGGATGGCCACCCGGTCGCCCCGGCCGACGCCGTGCCGGGCCAGCGCCGCCGCGACCCTGTCGCTGGTCCCGTCCAGCTGCCGGTAGCTGAACGTCCCGTCCGGCGCGATGATCGCGGTGGCGTCCGGCGTCTCGCGGGTTCGTGCGCGGATCAGAGCGTCCACGCAAGCCTCCGCGGCCTCGGAAGCCGGTGTCCCGCCCTCGGAGAATTCAACGATGTGCTGCACGCTCAGTGTCCTTCCCTACCGCCGCGGCTCGCGTGTCCGACACCTTCCGTACCCCGGGCAGCGGCGACAGGAAGAGCAGGACGATCGGGATGAGAGCGCCTACGGCATCGATGAGGATGGTCGTCCGGAGACCGATCGCCGCCCCGAGGAACCCGCCGGCGAGCGCCGAGAACGGCGCGATTCCCATGCTGAAGCAGCGGAATGCCGCGGCTATCCGGCCCTGCATGTGGTTCGGCGTGAACGCCTGACGCAGCGTCGTCATGCTGATCACGCCCAAGGGCATCGTGAAGCCGTAAAGGAACTGGCCGAAGCCCAGCATGGCGATCGTCAGCCACAGCGGCTTCACCGCCAGGGGTATGAACAGGTACGACGTGTTTCCGCCGAGCGCGGCGATGACGCACATGCGCCCGAGTCCGAACCTCTTGATGATCGTTGGCCCGAGTATCGAGCCGATGATGGCACCGGGCCCGGACAGCATGAGGACGAAGGCGACTCCGCTCGCCGAGACGTGCAGGTCGCGGTAGGCATAGGCGGCGTAGAGCGCCTGAATTCCCGGGACGAAGAGCATGAAGATCGCCTGCGACAGCAGCATCGGACGCAGATGCTTCTCGCGGAAGACGAACCGCAGTCCGGCGGAGATGTCCTTGAGGATGCTCCTCCTCTTCTCCCCCTCCGGGTGGTCCGGCTTGGCCTCGTTCTTGCGGATGGAGAAGCAGAGCGCGGCGGAGACGAAGTAGGACACGGCGTCGATGCCCATCGTCGCCGCCGCCGAGAGCCAAGTCAGCAGCAGCGCGACCACTCCGGGACCGGAGACCCGGGCGATCGAGCTGCTCAGCTGCATCTTGCTGTTCGCCTCGGGCAGCGAGTCCCGCGACACCAGTGTCGGCAAGTACGCCGACCATGAGACGTCGAACATGGTCGATATCAGGCCGACGACGAAGGTCACCGCGTACATGAGGCCGATGCCGAGGCCGCCGAGCCAGAAGGCCAGCGGGATGACGGCCACCAGCAGGCCGCGACTCAGATCCGCGGCAATCAGCAGCGGGCGCCGCCGCGCCCGGTCAGCCCATACCCCGAAGAAGAGCACGAGGAGGTAGGGCGCCTGGCCCAGCGCGGTGAGGAATCCGAGTTGCACACTGGAGGCCTTGAGGAGCGTCACCGCGACCAGCGGAAGAGCCACGAGCGTGACCTGCGAGCCGATCATGGAGGCGCTCTGGCCGGACCACAGTTTCAGGAAGTCGCCCTGCTTCCAGAGACTGACCTCATGTTTTTCCCGGGGCGCTCCCGGAGTTCCTTCGCCGGCGTTCGGTTCCGCCGGCCCCGGGGTGTCATTCTGCACTGTCGATCAGCTCTCTCATGATGGTGCTCGTCTCAGCGATGTGCGGTTCATCCGTCGCGCTCCCTGCCCGGCCGGGAATCATCCGCATGGTGAAACGGCCTTTGACCACCTCGCGCCACCGGAAGTCGTCCTCGGGGTCGAACGGGTCGTCGCTCGGCTTCAGCAGCGCGAGGTCTCCGTGATAGGGGGCGTGCACATAGCGGCTGAGCGCCGTCGCGTTGGCCCGGTAGACCCGCAGGATCCGTCGCGCCTGGTCGATGTCGGTAGCCGCGGGGTTGAGGTCACCACTTGCCGCAGCGCCCTCGACCACCGTCACGAGTTGCTGCTCGGGGCTCAGTTCGGCCCACTTCTCCCGGTCGATGTCCACGCGCTTGCCCGCGAGCGCGAACATCATCAACGTGGCGTCGTCGTAGATCTCCGAGGAGACGGGGTTGTCCGCGTGCGACCAGAAGACCGAGACCAGCGGCACATCGCGGCCGTTCTCGCGCAACCGGCGGGCCACCTCGACCGCGATATTGCCGCCGATGCAGTAACCGCCCATGAGCACTGGGCCGTTGGGGCACGCCTCGGTCACACGGCGCGCGTAGTCGTCGGCCATCTGCTCGACCGTCGCATGGGCTCTTTCCCCGTCGCGGAACCCGAGCGCCGGTATCGCGTACACAGGCCGGTCCGGCCCGATCAGCCGCGCCATCGGCTGATAGCTGAAGATCTGCCCGCCGAGTGCGTGGAAGAAGAACAGCGGTGTCCCGTCACCGCCTCGATGCAGAGGGACGACGCGGCTCGCCGGAAGCGCGTTCTCCGCGCGGCGCACCAGCACGGCCAGCTCCTCCACCGTCGGGCTCGACAGCAAGGCGTCGACCCCCAGCTCCCGGCCGAACGTCTTCCTGATGCGAAGGATCAGCTGGAGCGCGCGGATCGAATCTCCGCCGAGAGCGAAGAAGTCGTCCCGGACGCCCACCGCTGGCACCTTCAGCACTTCCGCCCACAGGGTCGCCATCTCGCGCTCATCAGCGTTCCGCGGCGCCTCGTAGGCGGTAAGGCCGCCGAGTTCTGGAATCGGCAGCGCCGAGCGGTCGGCCTTGCCGTTGGGCAGCATGGCGATCCTGTCCATGGTGACGAACGCTGTGGGCACGAGCGCGCGTGGCAGCCGCTTCGCCAGAAAGACGCGTAGTTCGCTGTCCTCGGCCCGTACCTGCCCCTGCCCCTGCCACACCAGGTACGCGGCCAAGGCCTTCTGTTCACGCCCGTCCGGGCCGACCGCTTCGACCAGCTTGACGACGGCCTGGCCGATCAGCGGATGCTCTACCAGCCGGGCCTCGATCTCCTCGGGCTCGGTCCTGATTCCGCGGATCTTCATCTGCTTGTCCAGCCTGCCGAGGAACTGGACCGTTCCATCCGCGAGCACGCGTGCTCCGTCCCCTGTTCGGTACAGGCGGGCCCCCGCGATCCCGGACAGGTGATCCGGCACGAACGTGCGAGCCGTCAGTCCGGGCTGCCCGAGGTATCCACGAGCGAGCTGGTCTCCACCGATGTACAACTCGCCCGGGGTGCCGACCGGCGCGGGGCGCGCACTCCTGTCCAGCACGTGGAGTTCGACACCCTCGATCGCCTCGCCGATCGGCACCCCGGATGAGCCCACCGTGAGGTGCTCCGGCCGCACCTGGAAGAGTGTCGCGCCGATCCCGCCCTCGGTCGGGCCGTACGCGTTGTACAGCCGCGCGCCCGACTGTTCGAGAAATGCCTTCGCCAGCGCCGGCGGCAGTTGCTCGCCGACCGAGAGGACCTGGGCGAGATCCGGGCATGCGCCGAACGTTCCCGCCTCGACCTGAGGCGATATGAGGCTGGGCACGAGGATCGTCGTGGTGATGCGGTGTCCGGCGAAGAAACTCTGGAATTCGCGGGGATCGGCGACGGCTTCGGTCGGCATGACGACCGCCGTTCCGCCGCCGGCGAAGGCCAGGCCCAGTTCGGCCACCGCGGCGTCCACGCTGAACGGCGAACGCTGCGCCACCCGGCAGCGCTCGTCGAGTCCCAACATGCCCCCTGCGGCAGCCGAGTAGTGCACGGCCGCTCGGTGGGTCAGGACAACGCCCTTCGGCTTTCCGGTCGATCCCGAGGTGAACAGCGCCAGTGCCGCCGCGTTCGGATCCGTCTCCGACGCGTCCTGCGCCCGGCAGTACTCGTCCGCCGAAGGGAGGCCGTCCAACACGAGGATCTCCGCGGACGTGCTGAACCGGGGCGCGAGCTCCTCGCGGGTGAGCAGTGCGACCGCGCCGGCGGCTGCGATCAGGTCGTTGAGGCGCGCATCCGGATGATCGAGGTCGAGGGGGAGAACGATGGCACGCGCCTGGAGGATCCCGAGAATCGCCGCGATGCCCGCCGCCGAACGCGGCATCGCGATGGCCACCACGGATTCTCGGGTGACTCCCCGTTCCGTGAGCCGTCGGGCGAACTCGCACGCCGCATGCCACAGCCGGCCGTAGCCAACGTCGCCATCGGCGTCACAGACCGCGACCGCGTCCGGCGCCGCTGCCGCCCGGCGGGCCACCATCATGTGCAAGGCGGAGAAGTCGGCTGCTGCATGCCGGGGCAGCGCGGGCACCGTGCTGACCTCGGTGAGCCGCTCCGCGCCGGGCGTCGCGGACGGATCCGCCGCGGCCTCTGTCAGGGCCGCGAGATAGCAATCCGCGTAACGCTGGATCTGCGTCTCGGAGAACTCGGTCTCGTCGTAGGACAGGAGCAGGGTCAAGCCGTCGTTGCCCCGCGACCGGGTGATGGCGGCGGCGAACGGGATGTCCGTGGTCTCGTGGTGGTCGCGCCGCGCGAGTGTGACCGGCCCGTCCCCGTCCAGTTCTTCGTATACGTGGAAGTCGCGGAAGTCGAAGGCCGTGTCGAACAGCGGCGAACGGTTGGCGATCCGCTGCGCGTCGACGAGCGGGAAGCGCCGATGGGGCAGCATCTCCACGTACTTCCGGTGCGTTTCCCGCACCAGCTCGGACCACGTCCCGAACGACGAGGAGCCGCGGATCGCCACCGTGTTCAGGAACAGGCCGAGCACTTCGGCCCCCGTCTCCGTTTCGGGACGCCCGTGCGTAACGGTTCCGGTGACCACGTCTTCCTCGCCGGTCAGCCTGGACAGCACGTGAAGGTGCACGGCCAGCAGCGCACTGCGGAGCGAAGCCCCGGAAGCCTTGGCGAGTCCTTCGATCCCGGAGACGGTCTCCGGCTTGATGTCGGACCGGAGGAAACGGGCGATGCGGTCGCCGTCGACCGGCCGGCCCGGCTCCCGCGGCAGCCGACTCGCGGAACTCCCGGAGAGCACTGATGTCCAGTAGTCCACCGTGGCCGGCGCGCTCACCGCCTCGCGCTCGGCCGCGACGAACTCCGGATAGGCGTTGGGCAACGGCTCCACGGGCAACGGCCGGCCAGCCAGGCGCGCCTGGTAGCGCCGAAGCAGTTCGGTCACCAAGCTGGCCACCGACCAGCCGTCGAGCACCGCGTGGTGGAAGCTGATCGTCAGGGTGTAGGCCGCCTCGGGAAGCAGATGCGCCGTGATCCGGATCAGCGGCGGTGCGGCCAGGTCGTAGGGCCGAAAGCGCTCCTCGTCCCGCCACCGCGCGACCTCGTCCCTCGCCTCCTTTGCCGGCCGCGCGGACACGTCGACGATGCGCACCGGCAGCCGCGTGTCCGTGCGCACGACCTGCACGGGCTCGGAGAAGGAGGTCAGGTCGAAACAGGTCCTGAGCGCAACGTGCCGGCGGACCAGTTCCGCGACCGCGGCCTCCCACTCGGCAGCGTCGAAGGGCCCGGACAAGGTCAGGGTCAGGACGTCGTGGTAGGTCGCCGATCTCGTCGCATGCATGCTCTGGTAGATCATCCCCGCTTGCATCGCCGAAAGCGGGTACGCGTCCTCGATAGCCTGACCACCCGGTATGCCGCTGTTCATCGTGCGTCCTCTCGTGAAACGCCCATCGCCTCGAGCCGCGCGCGATCCTCCGCGCCCAGCAACTGGAACGCGCCGTGCGCCGGAGCATCCTGTGCCCCCGTACCGGCTCCGCGGTCGATGCGGGGCACCGCGCTGGACGCCCGGCCGGGTTCTTCCAGCAGCCTCGCGAGAGTCCGCGGCGTGGAGTGGGTGTACAGGTCCTCCAGCGTGAGGACGTAGCCGGTCGCGCGGAGCCTGGAGACGACCCTCAGACTGCGCATCGAGTCCCCTCCGATGGAGAAGAAGTCGTCCTCGGGTCCCACGTGCGCGATCCCGAGGAGCTCGCCCCATACCGTCGCCACCGTTGTCTCGGCGCCGGGCGCCGTCGGGCCACCCGCCGCCACCGGCCCGGGCCTCGCGGGGACGGGCAGCGCGGTCCGGTCGAGTTTCCCGTTGCGGCTCAGGGGGAGCTCCGGCATCATCACGTACTGCGCCGGAATCATGTACGGGGGAAGGCGTTCGCGCAGTCTCCCCGCCCAGTCCTTTGATGCGCATTCCTGTTCGCCGGCCGGTTCCGCCGGCACCAGGTAGGCGACAAGCCGCTTGCCGGCCCGGTCGTTCACCACCGTCACAACGGCCGCGCGCACCTCGGGCTGGGCAGCGAGGCCCGCTTCGATCTCGCCGAGCTCGATACGCAAGCCGTTGATCTTCGTCTGCGTATCGAGCCTGCCCAGGTACTCCAGTGACCCGTCGTCCCGCAGGCGCCCCAGGTCGCCGGTGCGGTAGAGCCTGCCGCCGGGAGGGCCGAACGGGTCCGGGACAAACCGCTCCGCCGTCAGCCCCGGCCGACTCACGTATCCCCGGGCCAGCTGCACACCGGCCAGGCACAGTTCGCCGGGAACACCGGCAGCGCAGCGCCGCAGCTCCGCGCTCAGCACCTCGATCCGGGTGTTGGGAACGGGGCTGCCGATCGGGACGCGGGTTTTCTTGTCCGCCCGCAGCACCGGCTGCCACGTCACGTCGACGGCCGCTTCCGTAGGTCCGTAGAGATTGTGCAGCCGCGCCCTCGGCAGGACGTCCAGCGTTCGCGCCGCGACATCGCCGCCCAGTTCCTCACCGGAGGCGAAGATCAGCCGCAGGGCCGGCAGGTCTCCGGGCGACCGCACCTCATCGAGGAAGACATCGAGCACCGAGGGGACGAAGTGCGCGACGGTCACGGCCTCTCGCCGCATCAGGACCGCGAGACAGCCGGGGTCCCGGTGGCCGTCCGGGGCCGCGACGATGACGCGGGCCCCGACGGAGAGCGGCCAGAACAGTTCCCATACGGACACGTCAAAGCCGAAAGGGGTCTTGTGCAGTACCCGGTCCCGCGCCGAGAGCGGGAAGAACTGCTGCATCCAGCCGAGCCTGTTGACCAGCGACTTGTACGAGACTCCTACGCCCTTGGGCGTGCCGGTCGACCCGGAGGTGAAGATGACGTACGCGAGCGCGTCCGGGGGCGGGGTCACGCCGAGCGGCGTATCCGGCTCTGCGTCCAGGCGGGCACGTTCCAGGTCCATGGTGAGGAGCGGCACCCCGTCGAACGTGCTGTCCCCGCGGCCCCAGCCGGACCAGGTCACGATCATGTGCGCTTGCGAGTCGCGTGCCATGGTGCCCAGCCGCCGAGTCGGCAACTCGGGGTCGAGGGGCAGATAGGCGCCACCCGCGGCAGCCACCGCGTGGACGGCCACCAGAAGATCCACGGATCGCGGCAGGCACACCCCGACCACCGTGTCGACGCCCACTCCTGCTCGCCGCAGCCGGTGGGACAACTGGTTCACCCGGGCCGCGAACTCGCAGTAGGTCAGGCTCCGCGTGCTGTCGCTCACCGCGACGTCGTCCGGCGCGGCCACTGCCCGCTCGGTCATCAGGTGCGTGGGGGTGACGTACGGATACTCCGTGTCGTCCCCACTGCGCGCTCCGGTGCTCGCGGGATCGTCGGAGTGCACCAGCGCAAGCAACGACACCGGGGCAGCGGGGTCATCGAGCGCGCTCTCGAGCAGAGTACGCAGATGGCTTACGGCGCGCTCTGCCGTCGCCGGAACGAAGAGATCGGTGGCCGCGTTGATGCGCAGCCGCAACCGGCCGTCCCTCTCCTCGGTGACGCCGAGGCTCAGGTCGAACTTCGTGGTCTCGTAGGCGGGTTCTGCCGCGGTGATGGCGAGCGTCGGCTCCGTTCCCGGCGCCCAGACTGCCGCGTTCGGGGCGGAGCCCAGCGTGAGCATGGATTGGAAGAGCGGATTCCGGCCGCGTTCACGGTGCGGAGCGAGGGCCTCGACCAGTGTGTCGAACGGAAGCGCCTTGTGGTCCAGCGCATCGAACACGCGATCCCGAGTCGCCCGTACGAGCTTGGCGAAGCTGGGCGACGACGAGAGGTCTCCGCGCAGGACCACGGTGTTGACCATCATGCCGACGACGTCCTCGCGCCCCTCCGGGCACAGCGAGACGGGAGTGCCGACGGGGATGTCGCTCTGCCTTGTCCAACGGCTCAGCAGGGTCTGCCAACCCGCCAGGAGCACACAGAAGAGCGTCGCCTGCTCCTTGCGGGCCAGGTCCCGCAGCCCAGCCGCCGCCTCCTGGGAGAGGTAGGCACTCGCCCGTGTGCCCTTGAACGTGGGCCGTAACGGACGCGCCAGATCGAAGGGCAGATCCAGTGCCCCCGGCAGGTCGCGCAACGTTTCCCGCCAGTACTCCAGATCCCGAGCATCGTCATCGTCGTCTCCTGCCGGGGGCGGGGCGGTGTCGACCGGCGGCGCGGCCGTTTCCCATCCTGGCGTCCCGCCGGCGGAGCAGATCCGGTATGCCTCGAACAGGTCCCGCAACAGCACATGCATGGACCGGCCGTCCGCCACGATGTGATGGACGGTGAGGAGTAGGAGGCTCTCGCCGGCGCCCAGCCTGATGAGCCTGAGCCGCATCAGGGGAGCCACCGAGAGGTCGAACGGCGTGGTCGTTTCCTGCCGGGACAACCGTGCGGCGGCATCCGTTCGCTCGTTGTCCCGCAGAGCTTGGAGATCGTCGACCGCCATGGTGCTCCGCGCCTGTGCGAGCACCCGGCAGCAGGGGCTCCCGTCCCGGTCGGTGAATACCGAGCGGAGGCTCACGTGTCTGGCGATCAGCGCGCCGAATGCCTCCTCCATCGCGCCGGCATCCAGCTCGCCGGACACACGCAACGCAGTGCCGATGTTGTACGCGCCGCTACTGGGGTCGAGTTGGTGGAGGAACCAGAGTTGCCGTTGCCCGGGCGACACACTGAAGTATCCGCCGGGGGCATTCACTGAATTTGGGCCTTCTGAATGAGCTCGGAGAGGTCCGAGACCGTCGGCTGTTGTATGCACCAGCGGAGCGGAATACGCACACCGTACGATTCCTTGACCCGTGCGACGACCTTGGAAGCAAGCAACGAGTGGCCGCCGACGTCGAGGAAGCGGTCCGTGACCCCGATGTCGTCGTTGGCGGTCAACTCGATCCACATGGAACACAACGCGCGTTCCATCGGCGTGCGCGGGGCGACATAGACGTCGCCTTCCGGATGGCTGCTCACTGGTCGTTCTCCTTCCCTCGCAGGCTCGCGGGACACATGTCCGTCCATACCGTGTCGATATGCTCCAGGCAGGACTCCCGCGTTCCGGCGAAGCCGGTCCCCCGCCACCCCGCCGGCAGATCGCGGTTGCGCGGCCAGATCGAATATTGCGTTTCGTCGTTCATGACGACGCAGAACTCCGTACTCAAGTCAGACTCCCGCTGGACGTTGGGACATGGCTTGTTTCCGAGAACTCGAACGACAGCGTCGAACGCGCTTGGTCCACGATGGCGATCATGGCTTCATGGTCGCAAGCTTCGCCGTAGAGAACCCCCAGGCGATGCATCTCCGGCGCTCCGGGAAAATACTGCCCCTGTTGGGCGAGGCTGGTATAGCCGGTGATACCCGGAATTCGGCGCACGGATCTCACTCCGTGCACGGCTGTCAGCGTGCACGGATGGGTTGGCGCCGAGAGGATGTTGAGGAAGACGACCTTTCCTGCACAGGCCGGCTCCACGCCGATCGGATCGCCGACGGCCAGCAGGGCATTGATCTTGATCAGGTCGACGGAGTCCGAGCGCGTGGCGATCTCGTCGATCTGCCCGCCAAGGCGCCCGTTCACCTCGATGATGCGCGGACCCGTCGGGGTCAGTTGAACCTCGGTATGGGTGATTCCCACGGATACCTGAAGCGCGATGAGGGCCCTACTGACCAGTTCAGTCACTGCGGTGACCTCGTGCGCGGGGAGTTGGGAGGGCCAGAAGCTGCCCTGCTCGGCGAAGGGGGGCCGGAGCGGGAACTTGCCGGTCACCGCGACATGCGTGATGCCCTGCGGCGTACACAAGCTTTCGACGGATACGTAGTCCCCGAAGGGAAGGGAGGGTCTCCCTTGCAGATATTCTTCTGCCAGCAGATGCCCTGGAGTCGATTCCCCGCCAAAGAGCCGAGTTCGGTGGTGGCTGGCTTCCGATTCGTCCCTGATGAGACAGACGCCGCTGCTTCCGCTTCCGCGGACTGGCTTGACCACAGCGGGCAGGCCTACCTTGGCGAGGGCCCTCTCCCAGTCACTTTCGGAGTCAATGGCGGCGGTGACGATCCGGTCCACTCCGCTCGCGCGCAGAACCGATCGCTGTTCGAATTTATTGGTCAGCCGACGCACCGTCCCCGGCGTGTGGAACGGAAGTCCCAGAATCGTGGCGAGCCGAGCGGTCGAGGGCAGCATGGATTCACTGAAAGTCAGTATGCCGTCCGGGCAATGACGTGCCAGTTTCGCGGCATCCACCTCCGGGTCACCGACGAGATGGACGACCTCACTCGTCTCGGTCAGGAAGGGGAGCATCTGATCGGTGAAAGGACCGTCATGAATGGCGAACACGAGATCAAAGGAGTCGTTCAGGCTCTGCGCGATACTGGAGGCCGACACCGCGCCTTTGTCGAAGATGACAACAATCACGCGTCTGTCGTTCATGGCCTGCCGTCCAGAGAGTCATTGTCAAAGCGTTCCGCGACGTAGCTCAGCGATCTCATGAGTTCGGAAGACCTCATCGCGCGTCCCGGACTGATGTCCGCGACACCATGCAGCGGCATTGCGCCGACATCGCTCCAAGCCAGGCGCCCGTCAGGCCTGATATAACTGCGGGCGCGGCCCTTGTTGTCCGGATGGAGGCAGAATGGGACGTCCAGGTAGCCTTTCCGGAAGGCGACTTCGAGGGCATCGCCGATGTCCGGCCGCAAGTCGAGGACGCCGTGGACCAGTGCGGCGGCCTCGGCATGGACCTCGCTCGTCAAGAGCGTCTCGTCGACGTCCGGGCGCTCGCGCTCGTCCAGGGTGGCCGCGACGAGAGCGGCGCGTTCGATTGCCACGACGTTGTCTTCGATCGTCGGTATGCGGGTGGCCTCGGCGGTGGTCTTCACGATGATGCGCTGGGCACCGCCATGGACCGCGAGCCGCACCGCGGTCTCCCCGAGCAGCGTGGCTCCGGCCACTGTTCTCGGGAACACTCCCATATAGGTGTAGACCACGATGTGCCAGCCGCAGTCCCCGAGAAGATCGGTCGCCAGCCGACGCAATGCCGAGATGCCGGCCATGTCCTGCTCGAAATTGGTTTGCTGAGCAAAACTGAGCGAGACGCTCTGGATGCCGTGCTGGCGAAAGAACATCGCTTCCAGAACGCTGATGGCCACATGAAGAGCGGGCGGGCCCAACTGACCCATCATGCAGCCCCCGAAGGTCTCGAGGTGCGGCTGCAAGCCGCCCGTTCGCAGCTCGGCGAATATCCAGCAGGAATCTTTCCAGTTGCGGATCGAGTCGTGCAGCGGCACCGCTCCGTACGGCAGGCAGTACGAGACGGGGCCGCCCTCAGTCGCATCGATGCCGAGCCGGGTCAGGGTACGGAAGATCTCCTGCGGCGCCGCGGACCCGTGCCGGACCTGGACGGGGAAGCCGCGATCCCTGACGTCGTTCAGGATGCTGCGAGTCACGTCAAGGGGATGACTGGTGATCGGATATCCGTTGAGCGGTACACCGGTGACGAGCGCGGTGCCCGCGGCGGTCAGGTCACCGGTTCTGGTGAAGCTGTCAAGCGTGATCGTGCCGGCCGCCGTCGCCGCCGCGCCTTTGACCGCCAGCAGGCCCGCGTGCATCCACCGGGGGTCCGAGAAGCCCATCCGAGGCTGGACGACCAACTCACCGCGGGATGCCGCCGCATGGACGAATCCGGCGAAGGAACCCTCAGGCGCTTCCCGGGCCACACCGCCGTGGGGCCTACTCATCGTGCGGCTCCCACAGGTCGGGACCCGCGTCTCGCACGGTCCGCCGACAGCTCCCGGACGAACTCGAGGAATCTGTCGATGTCCCCTTGTGGACCGAAGACCGCGTCGAACCCGGCACCCTGCAGCGAGAGTGCCGCGGCGTTCCCGTCGGGACCGGCAACGCCCAGCATTCCGCCGATGACGACCGGCAGTCCCTGGAGGTCCGGAGCGTTTCGGATCAGCCGGATGATCCGCTCCCCGTCCTGCCGGCCATGCCCGTTCACCGTGCTGAACACGATCAGATCCGGGACCACCTGCCTGCAGCGGGCAAGAAGACTCTGATCATTGACGCAGGGCCCGAAATTGGTGACGACGTGCCCGGCCTCTTCCAGCCTCAGCTGAAGATAGATCAGGTTCCAGGAGTGGGCGTCCGACGCGGTGCTGGTGACCACCACGCGCAATGCGGCGTCAAACGGTAAGCGGGCACGCCTCAGATCCATGCAAGTCTCCCCGTAATTTGACAGAAATGAACAACTCCGCAGTTTCTCAATGGCCACGGCAATGGCGAAGGCCGCAGGCAGGCGGAAACAGCACGCGCAGAATCATCGGAGGCCCTCTTGGGTGCGGCGTCGAAGGAGTCGACATCAATACCCGAGGATCCATACTGACCAGGGATTTTAAGTGGAAAACATCAATCCATAAGCCCTAATACATGGGTTGACTTTACAAGGGAGTTCCACGGAACGGCAAGAGAGGGATTGCAGATAATTATCCCGAAAGATCCGAAATAGGAGCACAGAAACGCCTTCGCCTTTAATGATTCTTGGAGTTTCCATGGCCCTCGCCTCAGCGGGCGGTACCGTGCGCCAACCGCGACGGTCAGACATCCCGGGGTACCTGTCGCCCCGCCGGGCCGGGCTCGCCGCCGCGCAGCAGGGTCAGGAAGTGGCGGAAGACCACCGGCATGTCGACGGCCTCCGGGTCGAGCAGCCACTGGTACTGCAGGCCGTCCATCACCGCCGTGAGGAGCGGGGCCGCCTGCTCGGGCGTCAGGCCGCCGGGCAGGCGCCCGCCGAACTCGTCACGGAGCGACTCCGCCATGTCGGCGCGCACCTGGCCATAGCGGTGGGTGAAGAACTCCCGCGCCGGGTGCTCCTCCGTCACGCTCTCGCCGAGCAGCGCGGAGAACGTCTGCACGATGCCGGGCCGCATGGCGTTGTAGTCCACGAGTGACGCCAGCAGTTCGAGGCGCCAGCCGTCGCCGCGGCGTGCGCCGCCGCCGGTGTCCCACTGGTCGCGCTCGTCGAGTACCGCGACGAGCAGCGCCTCCTTGGTGGGGAAGTGGTGCAGCAGGCCCTGCTGGGTGAGGCCGACGCGCTCGGCGACCGCCCCCAGCGTGGTGCCGCGGTAGCCGCGTTCCGCGATCACCTCGATCGTGGCACGCAGGATCTCCGCCCGCCGCTCCTCGCTCCTGGCTCTCGCCGCCATCCGCCTCGGCCCTCCAATCGTTCCTGGTCCGTTCCTGGGCAAGGACCGTACGCCACACGATCGGTCATAATATTACGAAGTGATAACGAGACCTACTCGACTACAAGCCGGCGGCCCAGTATGTAACGGTCAGCTCGGCACTCCTCACCCACCCGGCATCCGGAGGTACGGCCTTGACCGGCGCATCCACCACACCCGCTGACGACGCGCGGGAGGCGGGCGTCGAGGCGGCGCTCGCCGTGCTCGACCTCGACGCGAAGACCCGGCTGCTCGCGGGGCAGGACCAGTGGTCGCTGCCCGCGCTGCCCGAGATCGGGCTGCCGTCGCTGGTCATGTCCGACGGGCCCGTCGGCGTCCGCGGCGTGCGCTGGACGCCTGACGACCCTTCCGCCGCGCTGCCGTCGCCGACCGCGCTCGCCGCGAGCTGGGACCCGGGCCTCGCGCGGCGCGCGGGGCGGCTGCTGGCTCAGGAGGCGCGCCGCAAGGGCGTGCACGTGCTGCTCGCGCCGACGGTCAACCTGCACCGCTCGCCGCTCGGCGGCCGCCACTTCGAGGCGTACAGCGAGGACCCGTACCTGACCGGGGAGATCGGCACCGGGTACGTGCGGGGCGTGCAGGACGGCGGCGTCGGCACGACGGTCAAGCACTTCGTGGCCAACGACGCGGAGACGGACCGCTTCACCGTCGACAACGTGGTGTCGCGGCGGGCGCTGCGCGAGCTGTACCTCGCGCCGTTCGAGGCCATCGTCGCGGACGCCCGCCCGTGGGGCGTGATGGCCGCGTACAACACCGTCAACGGCTCGTCGATGACCGAGAACAGCCGCCTCCAGCTCGGTGTCCTGCGCGGCGAGTGGGGCTTCGACGGCGTCATCGTCTCCGACTGGCTCGCCGCGCGCTCGACCGTCGGCGCCGCCCGGGGCGGCCTCGACCTCGCCATGCCGGGGCCCGACACGGTGTACGGCGAGAAGCTGGCCGCCGCGGTGCGTGCGGGCGAGGTCGAGGAGTCCGCGGTGGACGCGGCGGTGCGCAACGTGCTGCGGCTCGCCGGGCGCGTCGGCATCCTGCCGGGCGTGGCAGGCGCCGTCGCCGAGCCGCCCGCGGCGGTGGACGGCGACGAGGTGACGCGAGAGATCGCGCGCCGCTCGTTCGTCCTCGTGCGCAACGCGGCGCGCGACGGGCACCCGGTGCTGCCCATCGACCCGGCGCGTACGCCGAAGGTCGCGCTGATCGGCGCGGCCGCGCGGGACGCCCGCATTCTCGGCGGCGGCTCGGCGACGGTCTTCCCCGCGCATGTCGTCGCGCCACTCGACGGGCTGTCGTCGGCGCTGCCCGAAGGGTCGCTGACGTACGCGCTGGGCGCCGACCCGAACACCGAACTGTCCGTGGCGGGCGCCGACTTCGACCTGACGGCCACGGCGCGCGCGGCGGACGGCCGGGTGCTCGCCGCCGTCGCGCTGCCGGACGGGCGCGTGCAGTGGGTCGGCAGCGACCTGCCGGACGGCGTGGACTACGACGAACTGGACAGTGTCGAGATCGCCGGCACGTTCACGGCGCGCGACAGCGGCGAGCACGCGTTCGGCACGCGCGGCCTCGGCGGCTTCACGCTCACCGTGGACGGCACGGTGCTGTACGAGGGCCGGCAGGAGCCGGCCGAGTCGACCGACCCGTTCGAGGCGTTCTTCGGGGTGCCGACCGAACGCGGCCGCATACGGCTCGAAGCGGGCCGCGCGGTGGAGGTCTCGCTGCGTGTCACGGTCTTCAAGGTCGCCGATGCGCCGATGAACGCGATCGGCTTCTCCCTGCTGCACCTCGGCCCGCAGCGCGACCCGGACGAGCTGATCGCCGAGGCCGCGCTGACGGCGGCGGCGGCTGACACGGCGGTCGTGGTGGTCGCCACCACGGAGCGCGTCGAGTCCGAGGGCTTCGACCGGCGGGATCTGCGGCTGCCGGGCCGCCAGGACGATCTGGTGCGGGCGGTCGCGGCGGCCAATCCGCGCACGGTGGTCGTCGTCAACACCGGCTCCCCGGTGGAGATGGACTGGCGCGACGACGTCGCGGCGGTGCTGCTGAGCTGGTTCCCGGGACAGCAGGGCGGCGCGGCGCTCGCGGACGTCCTGCTCGGCGCGCAGGAGCCGGGCGGGCGGCTGCCCACCACCTGGCCGGCCGCGCTCGCCGACGCGCCGGTCGTGAACACGACTCCGAGCGGGGGCCGGCTCCACTACGAGGAGGGCGTGTTCATCGGCTACCGCGCATGGGAGAAGGCGGGCGCCGTGCCGGCGTACGCGTTCGGCCACGGACTCGGCTACACCGAGTGGCACTACGAGAAGGTGGACGCCTCGCGGGCGCAGGCCCGCGTGCGCCTGCGCAACGCGGGCGCGAGGCACGGCCGCGAGGTCGTGCAGCTCTACGTGGCGCCCCAGGACACCCCGGCGGGCGCGCCCGAGCGCCCGGCCAGGTGGCTGGCCGGCTTCGCCACGGTCGAGGCGGCGCCGGGCGAGACGGTGGAGGTCGCGATCCCGCTGCGGCGGCGGGCGTTCGAGATCTGGGACGAGTCGGCGGATTCCTGGTCGCTGATCGAGGGCAGGTATGAGATCCAGGTGGCGCACTCCCTCGCGGACGTCCGCCTGAGCGCCCCGCTGGCCGTGGAGCGCTGACCTCAGCCGTACGGCCCCGAGGCGGACCCTGACACCGCCCCGGGACCGTACGCCCGAGCGTGGGGCGCGCCGGTGCGCCACGCCACGGCCGCAACCGCCCGCCACCTGGCGCCCGGGGCGCCCCCTGGCCGAAGCCCCGGCCACGCGGGCCGTGTCGGGCGCATCGCGCAAGCGCAACGGGCGGCGGGACCCTCCGCGTTGCGTCGCGGGTCGGCGTCCGCCACGCCGCCTCGCGTCGCACGCGACCGGTCAGGCCCGCGCCGCGGCCGCACGGTCGCCGACCCCGTCGCCGTGTGCGGGGCCCCGCCGCGCTGCGGGTCCCGGGACGGGCTGCGTCCCCGGCCACCAGCGCGGTGCCGGTACCCACCTGCTCCACCACGCCGCCTCGGCGTCGAACGCGGCGCGCACGCAGACGCAACAGGCGGCGTCGCCATCCGCGTTGCGTCGTGGGTCGGCGACCGGCCGCGCTGCCCTGGCTCGGGACCTGGCGCCGGGTCGTGGCCGACCGGTACCGGCGCGCCGGCGGTGCCCTCCGGCGCCCGCCACGCCGCCTCGGCGCCGGACACGACCGGTCAGGCCCGCGGGGCGGGCGCTCCGTTGTCCGGGTCCGGCGCCGGGCGCGGGGACGGGCCGGGCCGCGGCGCGTTGGACGGGGCCGAGCCCGCGTCCGCGGGGGCGGACGCGGGCTCGGCCGAGCCGGCCGCCTCGGCCTCTCGTGCGCGGGCCATCAGCGTGGCGCCCGCCACCGCCCCCGGCATCAGGAATATCGCCACCACCGGCACGAGGAACGCCAGCGTCAGCGGCACCCCGAAGCCCAGCGCCATCAGCCGCCGGCCCTTCAACCACGCCAACTGCTCGCGAGCGCCCACCCGGCGCCGCTCCAGCGCCACCGCCGTCAGCTCCTGCGTCAGGTAGAAGCCGGACACGCAGAAGCCGATCGCGGGCACCACCGTCTGCCCCACCACGGGCAGGAAGCCGAGCGCGAAGAGCACGACACCCCACACCACGACCCGCAGCAGCACGTACGCGCTGTTCTTGACGGAGATCACGATCTCGCGCCACCACGGGAGCCCCGACTCCGGCACCACCCCGTCCTCGGACTCCGCGCGCTCGACCGCCTCCGACAGCGCCTCGTAGAACGGCTGGCCGATCAGCAGCGTCACCGCCGTGAAGGTGATCACCGCGAGGAACAGCCCGAGCGCGAAGACCAGTACCGTCATCCCGCCGCGGAACAGCCCGAGCCACGGCGACGACCAGCTGTCGGCGAACGGCGTCGCCCAGGACACCAGGTCGTCCGCCCCGTACGCGAGAGCGACCAGCGCGCCCGCGTACACCAGCAGCGTCACCAGGCCTGGCAGCAGCCCGAACCCGAACCACCTGCCGTGGCCGCCCACCCACCGCTGGCCCTTCACCAGAAAGCCGAAGCCCGCCCCGAGATCGCCCATGCGGGCCACCTTAACGGGGCGGGCTCGGCGGCCACACCGGCCGACGAGTCACACCGGCCGACGAGTCACACCGGCCGGCGGCTCACGCCGCGGACAGGCTCACCTCGATGTTGCCGCGCGTGGCGTTGGAGTACGGGCACACCTGGTGTGCCTTCTCCAGCAGGTCCTTCGTCGCCGCCTCGTCCAGCGCGGGCACCGACGCGACCAGCTCGACCGCGATGCCGAAGCCGCCGGCCGACAGCTTGCCGATGGAGACCTTCGCGGTCACCGTCGAGCCCGAGATGTCCAGCTTCTCCTGGCGGGCGACCACGCCCATCGCGCCCTGGAAGCAGGCGCTGTAGCCGGCCGCGAACAGCTGCTCGGGGTTCGTGCCCGCGCCGTTGCCGCCCATGGACTTCGGGGGGTTGACGACGACGTCGAGCTGCCCGTCGTCGGAGGCGACGCGTCCGTCCCGGCCGTTCTCCGCGGTGGCGACGGCCGTGTACAGGGGGTCGATGCGCTCAATCGGCATGTTGTGCTCGTCCGTTCTGTTTGTACGCCGCGACTCGCGCCCGCGATCGCGGCGGCCTGCGTCAACTCTAGTGCGTACGTGCGCGGGTCCTACTGGCCGAGGGAGACGATCATCTTGCCCGTGTTGTCACCGCGCAGCATTCCGAGGAACGCGTCGAAGCCGTTCTCGATTCCCTCGACGACCGTTTCGCGGTACTTGAGTTCGCCGGACGCCAGCCATCCGGACACGTCCGAGACGAACCGCGGCATCAGCCCGTAGTGGTCGAGGACGAGCATCCCCTGCAGCCGCAGCCGCTTCCCGATCACCAGCGCGAGGTTGCGCGGCGCGGGCGGCGGCTCCGTGGAGTTGTACTGCGCGATCATGCCGCAGATGGTGGCGCGGCCGTGCAGGTTGAACGAGGAGATCGCGGCTTCGAGATGGTCGCCGCCCACGTTGTCGAAGTAGACGTCGATGCCGTCCGGCGCGGCCTCCTTGAGCTGCTGCTTCACGGGGCCGTTCTTGTAGTTGAAGGCCGCGTCGAAGCCGTACTCCTCCGTGAGCAGGCGGACCTTCTCGTCCGAGCCCGCCGAGCCGATCACCCGGGACGCGCCCTTGATCCGCGCCATCTGCCCGACCTGGCTGCCGACGGCGCCGGCCGCGCCGGAGACGAAGACCGCGTCGCCCTCCTTGAAGGAGGCGGTCTCGAAGAGCCCCGCGTAGGCCGTGAGGCCCGTCATGCCGAGCACGCCGAGGTACGTCGAGAGGGGGGCCTTCGACGCGTCGACCTTCGTGGCGCGGTCGGCGGGGACGGACGCGTACTCGCGCCAGCCGCCGTAGTGCAGCACGTGGTCGCCTGCCGTGAAACCCTCCGCGGCCGAGGCGATGACCTCGCCGACGGCCCCGCCGTCCATGGGGTGGTCGAGGCGGTAGGGCGCCACGTACGACTTCACGTCGTTCATCCGCCCGCGCATCGCCGGGTCGACCGAGAAGTAGAGGTTGCGGACCAGGATCCGGCCCTCCTCCGGCGCGTCGACGGGGATCTCGCGCAGCGCGACGTCACCCGGCTCCGGCCAGCCGTCGGGACGGGAGACGAGGTGCCAGGCGCGGCCGGACGTGGGGAGTGCGGTCATGATCCGCATGCCTCCTTCGAGGGGGACGGGGGAAGATGTTCCAGGTGATGTTTCAGTTGATGAAACAACCTTGCATCTCAATATTTCATGATGTCAAGCACATGGGTACGCTGACACGCATGGCCACTACCCGCACCGACCCACTGACCTTCGAGGTCGTCCAGCTCATCGGCTCCGTCGTGGCCCGCTACCACGAGGAGTACGAGCGGGCCGCCGCGGAGCACTCCCTGACCGGCGCGCAGGCGCGCCTCCTCGGTCTGCTGTCCGTGGAGCCGCTGCCCATGCGCAGGATCGCCAGAAAACTGAAGTGCGAGCCGTCCAACGTGACCGGGATCGTGGACCGGCTGGAGGCGCGCGGGCTGGTCGAGCGCCGGCCGGACCCGGACGACCGCAGGGTGAAGCTCGCCGCGCCCACGGCGAGCGGCCTCGCCACCGCCAAGCTGCTGCGCGGCTCGCTCGACTTCGCGCGCGAGCCGCTCGCCGAGCTGTCGGCGGACGAGCGCCGCACCCTGCGCGACCTGCTGCGCCGGATGGTGGGCGACGACGCGGAGCTGTGAGGCCAGTGGGGCCCGAGTGCGTGGTCGCACGAGAGCGCCTGCGGTGTCAGCCGCACCACCACAGGAACCGCGTGCAGTGGCTCCGGGTCGGGTCCGGTGCCGGCGGCGGGCCGCTCCGCGTCGGCCCGGGTGTCGCGGGCGCCGACCGCGTGGGCGTGCCCGGCGTGGACCCACCGGGCTCGGAGGGGTCGTCGGGGCCGGTCGCGGGGCCGCCCGTCGCCGAGCCCGCGCCCGCGCCGTCCGTCGGTGTCGTCCCTGAGGCGCCGTCGCTCGCGCCGGGGTCCGGGCTGCCGCTGCCGTCGGACGCGGACGGGTCGGCGCCCGGCGTGGCGGAGCCCGTCGCACCGCCGCGGGTGTTCTGCGCCGACGGGTCGCTCACCGGCGCGCCGGAAACGGCAGGACCGCCCGAGGCGGACGGGCCCGGGTCGGGATCCGTGCTGTCGCCGCTGACGGCGGACCCGCCGAGGCCGGAACCGGAGCCCAGGCCGTTGTTCCCGGGGTCGAGCGCCAGTTGCGCGAGGCTGAGCGCGCCCGCCGCGAGGACGACGCCGAGCGTGCCGATGACGATCCTGCGGCCGCGCTTGCTGCGCGCCCTGCGCGGCGCCGAGCGCGGCCTGCGGCCCGCGCGGCGGTGGCCGTGCCCGGGCAGCTCGCCGGACGGCGCCTCCGGGTGGCCACCGGCCCGGCCCCCGGCTTCCGGACGGGCACCGGGATCCGCCGACGCGGCGGGCTCCGGCGCGTCTGCGGCCGCCGGCGCGTGCCCTGCTCCCGGCGCGTTCCCTGCCGCCGACCCGATCGAGGGCTCCCCCACGTCCGGAGCCTGCTGCGCCTGCGGCGCTTGTGCGGCGGCCGCCGGGGCGCTCGCGGCTCCCCCGGCCGCCGGGTCCCGCCCCGGCGCCGGAGCGGGTCGCAGGTCCTGCGCGTACCTGCCGCATCCGGCGCAGGCCAGCGCGCCGTTGAGGTGCCTTCGGCAGTGTTCGCAGTAGTCCATGGCGCTGGCAGGGTATGCGGCGGGACTGCGCGGCGGGCAGCTGCATGTGTGGAGATCTTGTGCGGAACCCCGGATTCGGCACCGATCTGTCCGATTGGGGAGGATGGCGCACATGAGTCAAGGCAGCCAGGCGGCGTTCGGACCGCACGCCTTCCAACTGGTGCTCCTGCGCAGGATGGCGGACCACCAGCCCGGCCTCGTCGACGAGGCGCGGCGCGAACTCGGCGCCTCGCGCGGGGACATGCGGGAGGCCAACCGCCGCTGGCAGGCGATGGTGCGCGCGCCGCGCGGCCGGGGCGCGCGGGCCAGGTACCGGTCGGTGCTCGGCCCACCGGAGCGCGCCTTCCCGCACCGGGTCGGTGACCTGGAGTGCGAGGCGCTGCAGTGGCGGTTGCCGCTCTGGCCGGCGCTGCGCTTCGAGATCATGGTGGCGCCCGGCGGCGCCGTGTGGAACGAGTGGCTCGTGCGGGCGCCGGGCGTGCCGGGGCCCGAGCTGCGGACGGTGGCGGACCTGCGCCCGTGGGCGTGCACCGTGGACGAGGTGGCGCGGGCGTTCCCGCCCGCGCGGCCGCTTGAGGGCACGGCGCCGACCCGCTTCGGGCTGGCGTTCGCGGCGCCCGAGGGGCCCACGGGACCGCAGGCAGGGCCGGGCGGGACGGCGCCGCCCACCGCGGCGGCACCGACCACGCGGTACGCGGCCGAGTTCACGTGGGGCCTGCTCCAGCGGTGGGCGCCCGCCTGACCCGATGCCGCCCGGCCGGTGTGGCGCGCACCGCGCCGTGGTACACCGACCGGCTCAGCCCAGCGCGCGCCGGGACCGCTGCCGCAGCAGGATTTTCCCAAGGACCGGCCGCGCCGCCGGTGACCGTCCCAGCCGCTCGGGAGATCCGCCGTGACCGTCAGTCTTGAGAATCTGCGCCGCTGCCACATCGCCGTCGACATGGGAGCCGCCAGGACGCGGGTCTTCGTGAAGGGGGCGGGTCTCGTCGTCGACGAGCCGAGTTGTGCGGCGGTGAACACCCGTACCGGATCGCTGAAGGCGGTCGGCACGCTCGCGGAGCGGATGACGGGCCGCACACCCGACTACATCCGCGTCGTGCGGCCGCTCACCGGTGGCACCGTCATCGACATCGAGATGGCGCAGCGCATGCTGCGCCATCTGCTGGGCGACAAGCTCAGGCGCCAGCTGCGGCGCAAGCCGCGGTTGCGCGCAGCGGCCTCCACCCCGCACGACAGCGACCCGCTTGCCCAGCGCGCGACGATCGAGACGCTCGTCGGGCTGGGTGCGAGCCGGGTCGAGCTGGTGGACACCGTGATCGCCGCGGCCGTCGGTTGCGGCCTGCCCGTCGAGGACGCCACCGCCACGATGATCATCATGTGCGGGGCGGCCACCACGCAGGTCGCGGTGCTGTCGATCGGTTCGATCGTGACGGCGCAGCGCATCCCCGTCGGCGGCAACGCGATCGACCAGGCCGTGCTGCAGTACCTGCGCCACCACCACGAGCTCGTGCTGCCGAGCCAGTCCGTTCGTCCGCTGCAACTCGCCCTGAGCGGCAACGGCTTGACGGAGGAGGGCCCGACGACCACGGAGATCAACGGCCGGGACGTCGCCACGGGCGTGGCCAGGTCGGTGAAGGTGGACACGGCGGCCGTGCGCGAGGCGATCTACACGCCGCTGACCGCGGTGAAGGACGGGATCGGGCGCGTGCTGCGCGAGTGCCCGCCGGACCTGGTGGCCGACCTGGCGGACACGGGCATCAGGATGGTTGGCGGCAGCGCACTGCTGCCCGGCCTCGACCGCATGCTGGGGGAGGCGACGGGCATGCCGGTGGCGATCGCGGACCAGCCCGACCTGTGCACGATCCTCGGCATGGGCGCCATGCTGGACGGCAAGGTCCAGCCGCTGGCCATCGACCCGACTGCGTCGGCGCACTGACCGGTCCCACCACGATGCCCGGCCGCGACGAGGACGGCCCAGGCGCGGGCGCCGACCGGCTGCCGATGCTGCTGGAGGCGGTGCTGGGCATCGGCACCGACCTCGAACTCGGCGTCACGCTCCAGCACATCGTGGACACCGCCGTCGAACTGGTCGGGGCGCGCTACGCGGAGCTCGGCGTCGTGCAGCCGGAGAGCGCGCCGCTGACCGAGCTGTTCTCGGCGGGCGCCGACGAGGGCGGTCCACGCGCCGAGGTGGAAGTGCGCGTGGCCGACGAGGTGTTCGGGCACCTGAGGGTGACCGGCACGCGCGCGGACGAGCCGGCCGCCGTGGGCGGGACGGCGGCGCGCGCCGGGGGGTTCACCGCGCACGACGACGTGCTGCTGCGCACGCTCGCCGCGCAGGCGGGCATCGCCATCGGCAACGCGCGCACGTACGGCAGGGCGCGCAGGCGCGAGCGGTGGATCCAGGGCGCGGCGGCCGTCACCACCGCGCTGCTGACGGGCGAGTCGGCGCAGGACGCGCTGGCGACGGTGGCCGAGTCGGCCCGCGTGCTGGCCGACGCCGACGCGGGCGCCGTCCTGCTGCCCACGCCTGAGGGCGGCATGCGGATCGTCGCCGCGTCGACGGCCGACCCCGCGATCGCCGACGGCATGGTCGGCACGGCGATCCTGCCGGGCTCCGCGGTGCTCGAACAACTGCTGGGCGGGGAACCGGTGTTCATCGAGGACTCGGCGTCCGATCCGAGGATGACGACGGCGGTGCGCGAGCGGTTCGGGCCGAGCATGATGCTGCCGCTGCAGCACGGCGGCCGGCTGATCGGCACCCTCACCGTGCCGCGGTCGCGCGGCAGGCGCCCGTACACGTCCGTCGACCGGCTGCTGGCCTCGCAGTTCGCCTCGCAGGCGGCGCTGGCGCTCGTCCTCGCCGACGCCCAGCACAACAGGGAGCGGCTGGCGGTGTACGAGGACCGCGACCGGATCGCGCGCGACCTCCACGACCTCGTCGTGCAGCGGCTGTTCGCGACGGAGATGATGCTGGAGTCGACGCGCAGGCGCGCGGGTACGGGTGAGACGGCCGCTCTGCTGGGGCGGGCCACCGACGAGCTGGACTCCACCATCCAGGAGGTGCGGACCGCCATCTTCGCGCTGCAGCAGCCGCCCGCGGAGGCGCCGACGGGGGTGCGGGGCCGGGTGCTGCGTGAGACCGACGGCGCGGCGGCCCTGCTGGGCTTCCGCCCTTCCGTGCGGTTCAGGGGCCCGGTGGACTCGGCGGTCGCCGAGCCCGTCGACGCGCAGTTGCTGTCGGCGCTGCGGGGAGCGCTCGCCGCGGCGCACCGCAGGGACGGCGTCACGTCGGTCGAGGTCGAGGTCGACGCGGGCGCGAGGCTGCCCGACGGGCGGGCCGCGGTGCGTCTCGTGGTGCGGGACGACGGGGAGCGCGAGGACGGGACGGGCACGGGCACCACGGCGACCTGGCAGTCCCCCGAGCTCTGACGGGCTCCGACGGCGCGCGCCTCGGCGCGGGGACGCTACGCGTGGCGCACCCGAGCGCCCCCGCCGGCTCCGGTTCGCACGGCACCGGACGGGTAGATGACGCGGTGGCACCGAACGGACACGAGTGGTCACGGAAGGAAGTGTCGACGATGGCCGGCACCGCGGGAGTCGACTACGCCTGGTCGCATCCGGGCGGGGCAGCGCTCAAGGCGGCGGGCAAGAAGTTCGCCTGCCGGTACCTGAGCAACGACTCCGCCAAGAACCTGACGAAGACGGAGGCCAACGACCTGACGTCGCACGGCGTCTCGTGCGTGGTGGTGTGGGAGTCGACGGCGCAGCGCGCCCTGTCGGGAGAGGCGGGCGGCGCGGCGGACGCGCGCAAGGCGCAGAAGCAGGCGGCGGACGCGGGCATGCCGGGCGACCGCCCGATCTACTTCGCGGTCGACTTCGACGCGACGCCCGGCCAGCAGGCGGCGATCAACTCCTACCTGGACGGCGCGGCCGGCGTGCTCGGCCGCGACCGCGTGGGCATCTACGGCGGCTACTACCCGGTCAAGCGCGCGCTGGACGCGCACAAGGCCGCCTGGGCGTGGCAGACCCCGGCCTGGTCGGGCGGCCAGTGGGACGAGCGCGCACACATCAGGCAGGGCGCCCAGCAGACGATCGGCGGCGCGAGCTGCGACCTGGACACGGCGTCCGCGGCGGACTTCGGCCAGTGGCAGCTGGGTTGAGGCCTCAACGCCGCACGCCGGTCAGCCCGCCGCGGGCGGGTGCGGTGGCTTGCCCGGGACGGGACGAGCGGCCCCACCGGCCGGCCTCGCGGTGGAGGGACCGGAGGCCGAAGCCGCGCTTCCCCCGCCGCGCGGACCGAGTACGCGCGAACGGCTCCCCGCCTGCGGCGTTTCCCGGGCGGCGCCGGAGGCTTTCGTCAACTCCGCGAGCGCGGCCAGCCGCCGTTCAAGGCCCTCAGGCCCTCCCCTGCCCCGGAACACGCCGGACTCGTCCACATCGTCCGCGAACTCGTGCAGAGGCATCCCCCGGATGCCGGTGTCGTTGACGATCGCCCACAACGCCCCCGGCGCGCACCGCAGTTCGCACCGGTCTCGCCGGTCGATGACGAGGAGAGGAGCGCCGGGTCCTGCCATCGTCCGCCGATCGGCCACGACGATGACGGCGTGCGGGGCGTCGGGGCCGACGGCTGCCACGACCTGCTCAACCGTCAAGTCGGCCAACCGCGGGTCGTTCACCACGTCGACCGCGGCCACGACCAGGCCACCGCCGACGGGCGCCTCCACGGCCGAGCGCACCGCCTCCCAAGCCTGTTGATCACCGAAGTCCACCCGCAGCAGCGGGGTTTGCCCTGTCTCGATCAGCACGTGCCCCATGATGTCCACTCATGCGCCGCAGGCCAACCTCACTGAGCCTGGGCCCGCCCGCCCCACCACGGGAGGGCCTGCGCCGCGGCGAGGCGGTGGGACAGGCGTGGGCGGACGTCGACACGTCGGGCGGTCCGCTGCGGGTCGAAGACGATCGTGCAGGACGGCTGGACGCCGGTGGAGTCGAAGCAGAGGACGGAGGACTCGACGAACGGGCAGCGCGCCCGAAGGACCGGCTGCCCTGGTACGAGACAGGCAGGTCGGCATGGAGGCGACGAGGAACGCGAGACTCAGGTGCCGCGTGCGCGCCGCGGGGGCGGTTCTGGGACGCCCGCGCACGCACCCGCTCACACAGGAGGCCTCGGAAGCGTGACAGGCGCTCAGGAGGCTGACGGGGATGCGCAACCCGAATGCGGGCCCAGGCGATATTGCAAACGCCTGTTCGAGTGGGGCGGGTGGGACTCGAACCCACGGCCGACGGATTATGAGTCCGCTGCTCTAACCGGCTGAGCTACCGCCCCCAACGGCGCGTCGCGCACAAGTGTGCGCGCCGTCTGCCGCAGCATAGCCGCTCATACGATCTCCTGCTGTGGCGGTCGGACTGCCGCGGCCTCGAAGACCGTCCCGCTCGGCCCGGGGTTGCCGGGGTTGCCGGGGAAACGAAAAAGGACCCCTCCGGGGCCCTTCCGTGTGAGCTGCTCCCCCGGCTGGACTCGAACCAGCAACCCTCCGGTTAACAGCCGAATGCTCTGCCAATTGAGCTACAGGGGATCGCGCTCCCCCGACTGGACTCGAACCAGTAACCTGCCGGTTAACAGCCGGCTGCTCTGCCAATTGAGCTACAGGGGATTGCTGCGTCTGCCGCGGGCCCTCGCCGGTCCGGCTCACCCGGGCGGCGCGTGCTCGCTGCGACACATACATTAGCGCAAGCAGGGGGGTGCTCCGCCAATCGGTATCGTGCCGGGTCACGTCGGGTGATCCCGGGCCGTGACGGGGTAGGCGCATCAGCACGCGAGGGCAGCGATGGCCCCACGGTCCGACGCTAGGAAAGGGTGGCAGCCAATGAGGTACCGCCTCACGTTCATCGCGGGTCTGGCTCTCGGATACGTTCTGGGAACCCGCGCAGGCCGCGAGCGCTACGAGAAGATGAAGGACGCCGCGCAGCAGATCTCGCAGAACCCTGCTGTGCGCAACGCCACGGAGACCGCGACGCAGACCGGCAAGGAGTTCGCCGGGAAGGCGTACCACTCGGTGAGCGAGCGCGTCGGCGACAAGGTCGGGGACCGGGTGCCCGCCTCCGTCGCGCAGCGCGTGCGTTCGCTGCGCGAGCGCAGCGGCCGCACCGGCGAGGACGACTGGGGCACCACCAATACCTGAGACGGCCGGGCGCCTGCGCGGTGCGACGGTCAGCGGGCTTCGACGGGCGTCGGGGCCCGCTGACCGCTGTCCGTAGAATCCCGTGCCATGGGAATAGTCGCCGGCCTCGACAGCTCGTCCGGGGCCACACGCATCGTCGTCTGCGACACCGGCACCGGTGCCGTCCTGCGCCAGGGGTACGCGCCGCACCCCGTCGACCCGAAAGCCACGGACGTCGACCCGCAGGCCTGGCTGCTCTCCCTGGGCGAGGCCGCGAGCGGCGGGCTGCTCGAAGGCGTGCAGGCCATCGGCGTCTCCGCCCAGCAGCACGCGCTCATCGCCCTCGACCAGCAGGGCGCCCTCGTGCGGCCCGCGCTGCTCGGCAACGACAAGCGCGCGCAGGTCGCCGCGGCCGACCTGGTGGACGCGCTGGGCGGCAGGCAGGCCTGGGCCGAGGCGGTCGGCGCGGTGCCGTCGGCCGGGCAGGTGCTCGCGAAGCTGGGCTGGCTGGCCCGCCACGAGGCGGAGGCCGCGCGCCGCGTCGCCTCCGTGATGCAGGCGCACGACTGGATCGTCTGGCAGCTGCTCGGCAGGCCCGCCCGCCGTACGACGGACCGCGGTGACGCGTCGAGCACGGGCTACTGGGCCGCCGCCACGGGCACGTACCGGCAGGACCTCGTCGAGCTGGCCCTCGGCCACCGGGTCGTGGTCCCCGAGGTGCTCGGCCCCTCGGAGGCGGCCGGCACCACGCCCGAGGGACTGCTGATCTCCGCGGGCACCGGCGAGACCATGGCCGCCGCGCTCGGCCTCGGGCTCGGGACGGGCGACGCCGTCGTGTCGCTCGGCGGGTCCGGGTCCGTGATGGCGGTGCACGGGGAGGCGCTGGCCGACGCGTCGGGCTCGATCACCTCCTTCGCGGACGCCACCGGCCTGCACCTGCCCGTCGTGCACACGAACAACGCGGTGCGTGCGCTGCGCGGCACCGCCGAGCTGCTCGGCACGGCGGACCTGGCCGAGCTGTCCGCGCTCGCGCTGAAGTCGACGCCCGGTTCCTCCGGTCTCGTGCTGCTGCCGTACCTGGAGGGCGAGCGCACCCCCCAACTGCCGCACACGGCGGGCACGCTCAGCGGTCTGCGCCGCGAGTCCATGCGCCCCGAGCACCTGGCGCGGGCCGCGTTCGAGGGCATGCTCTGCTCGCTCGCCGACGCGATGGACGTGCTGCGCGGCCGGGGCGTCGACGTGCGCCGCGTGTTCCTGCTCGGTGGCGCTGCCGAGCTGCCCGCCGTGCAGGCCATCGCCCCCGCCGTGTTCGGCGCGCAGGTCGTGGTGGCGCAGCCGGCCGAGTACGCGGCGCTCGGCGCGGCCCGCCAGGCCGCGTGGGCGCTCGGCGTCTCGAACGGAACGCTGGACCCGGCGACGCCGCCGGCCTGGCAGGGCGCGGCCGCGCAGGTCTTCGAGCCGGGCGACGAGCTGGCGGTCGGTTCCGCGGTGCGCCAGCAGTACCAGGCCACGCGTGAGCAGATCCACCCGGGCGCGTTCGCCGCTCCCGCGCCGGGCTCGGACGAGGTGACCGGCGGACCCGGCACTGGCACTGGCACTGGCACTGGCACGCCGTAACCGGAACGCCGAGGGGTCCTGGGCCGCGCCGGGTTGCGACGCGGCCGACTCCTCGTCTCCCGGGGCGAGGGGCGTCTTCCTCACGCGAAGGCGGCGGCCCCGGCACCGTGCGGCCCCGACGTCAGGCTGGCAGGGCGCGGGGGCGGTGTCGTACCCGCGCCGTAGGGTTTTCGGTGTACCCGTCGCGAGGCGGCGCGTCTTGACCCGGCCTTGGCCATTCCGCGGGGGTCCGTCCCCGAAATCCTTGGGAATCAAGGGCGCGCGTGCCGCAAGATGGGGGCGACCTCTGCCCGCCGACCCTGAGAGACCCCCGCGTGCTCCTACGACTCCTACGGACCCACCTCGCTCCGTACAGAAGACCCATAGCCCTGCTGGTGGCGTTGCAGCTGCTGCAGACCGTCGCCACGCTCTACCTGCCCACGCTCAACGCGGACATCATCGACAACGGTGTCGTGAAGGGTGACTCGTCCTACATTCTGGAGTTCGGCGGCGTCATGCTCGCCGTCTCGATCGGACAGGTGCTGTGCAACATGGGCGCCGTCTTCTTCGGCGCCAGGACGGCGTCCGCCCTGGGACGCGACGTCAGGGCCGCCATCTTCGGCCGGGTGCAGCGCTTCTCCTCGCGTGAGGTGAACCACTTCGGCGCGCCCTCGCTGATCACGCGCACCACGAACGACGTGCAGCAGGTGCAGATGCTGACGCTGATGTCGTTCACGCTGATGGTGTCCGCGCCGATCATGTGCGTCGGCGGCATCATCATGGCGCTCAGCCAGGATGTGCCGCTGTCGGCGATCCTGCTGGCCGTCGTGCCGACGCTGGCGCTCGCGGTGAGCCTGATCGTGCGCCGGATGCGTCCGCTGTTCCGGCAGATGCAGAAGAAGCTGGACAGCGTGAACCGCGTGCTGCGCGAGCAGATCACCGGCAACCGCGTGATCCGCGCGTTCGTCAGGGACGACTACGAGCAGGAGCGGTTCGCGACGTCCAACGGCGAACTCACCGGGCTCCAGCTGTCCACGGGCCGGCTGATGTCGCTGATGTTCCCGACGGTGATGACGGTGGTCAACCTGTCGTCGATCGCCGTCGTCTGGTTCGGCGCGCACCGCATCGACAGCGGCGGGATGCAGATCGGCGCGCTGACCGCGTTCCTCTCCTACCTGATGCAGATCGTCATGTCCGTGATGATGGCCACGTTCATGTTCATCATGGTGCCGCGCGCCGAGGTGTGCGCCGAGCGTATCGAAGAGGTGCTTGACACCGACTCCAGCGTCGTCCCGCCGGTGAGCCCGGTGCGGGAGCTGCGCGCCCACGGCCACCTGGAGATACGGGACGTCGACTTCCGCTACCCGGGCGCCGAGGAGCGCGTGCTCAAGGCGGTGAACCTGGTGGCGCGGCCCGGCGAGACGACCGCCGTCATCGGCTCGACGGGCAGCGGCAAGTCGACGCTGCTGACGCTCGTGCCGCGGCTGATGGACGTCACCAGCGGTCAGGTCCTGGTCGACGGGCAGGATGTGCGCGCACTCGACGAGGCACTGCTGGCGAAGACGGTGAGCATCGTCCCGCAGAAGCCCTACCTGTTCACGGGCACGGTCGCGACGAACCTGCGCTACGGCAATCCGGACGCGACCGACGAGGAGCTGTGGCACGCGCTTGAGGTGGCGCAGGCCAAGGACTTCGTGCGGAAGCTGGAGGGCGGTCTTGACGCGCCGATCTCGCAGGGCGGCACGAACGTGTCGGGCGGCCAGCGGCAGCGCCTGTCGATCGCGCGGACGCTGGTGCAGCGCCCGGAGATATACCTGTTCGACGACTCGTTCTCGGCGCTCGACTACGCGACGGACGCGGCGCTGCGTGCCGCGCTCGGACGGGAGACGGCACAGGCCACGGTGGTGATCGTCGCGCAGCGCGTGTCGACGATCAGGGACGCGGACCGGATCGTGGTGCTCGACGAGGGCCGCGTGGTCGGCACCGGGCGCCATTCGGAGTTGATGGAGTCCAACGAGACGTACCGGGAGATCGTGCTCTCCCAGCTGACCGAGGCGGAGGCGGCCTGATGAGCGGCGGAGGACCGGGGCGCATGATGCGCGGCGGTGCGCCCACGCAGCGTTCTGCCGACTTCAAGGGGTCGGCGAAGCGGCTGCTGGGGCGGCTGACGCAGCAGCGCGGTGTGCTGGCCGTGATGATCTCGGCGGCCGTGGTGAGCGTGGGGCTCTCCGTGGAGGGCCCGCGGATCCTGGGCAACGCCACCGACCTGATCTTCGCCGGCGTCATCGGGCGCTCGCTGCCCGCGGGCGCGACGAAGGCGCAGGCGATCGAGGGCCTGCGGGCCCACGGGCACGGCTCGATGGCCGACCTGCTGTCCGGGGTCGACTTCGTGCCCGGGCAGGGCATCGACTTCGACCGGATCGGCACGGTGCTGCTGACGGCGCTGCTCGTCTACCTGGGCGCCGGGTTGCTGATGCTGGTCGCGCAGCGGATGTCGATCCGGATCATCAACCGGACGGTGTACCGGATGCGCGAGGACATCCAGGCGAAGCTGTCCAGGCTGCCGCTGTCGTACTTCGACCGGCAGCGGCGCGGCGAGGTGCTCAGCCGCGCGACGAACGACGTGGACAACATCGCGCAGACCATGCAGCAGACGATGGGCCAGATGGTCAACTCGCTGCTGACGGTCATCGGCGTGATCGCCATGATGTTCTGGGTCTCCTGGCTGCTCGCGCTGGTGGCGCTGGTGACGGTGCCGCTGTCCGTACTGGTGGCGACGAGGGTCGGCAAGCGGTCGCAGCCGCAGTTCGTGCAGCAGTGGCGGGTGACGGGCAAGCTCAACGCGCACATCGAGGAGATGTACACGGGCCACTCGCTCGTGAAGACGTTCGGGCGGCAGGAGGAGTCGGCCGAGGCGTTCAAGGAGCACAACGACCAGCTGTACGAGGCCGCGTTCAAGGCGCAGTTCAACAGCGGGATCATGCAGCCGCTGATGATGTTCGTCTCGAACCTCAACTACGTGCTGGTCGCGGTCGTC
This sequence comes from Streptomyces sp. NRRL F-5126, assembly GCF_000721265.1. GTDB lineage: Bacteria > Actinomycetota > Actinomycetes > Streptomycetales > Streptomycetaceae > Streptomyces. The sequence goes on from NZ_JOFZ01000012.1 coordinate 655,574, forward strand.
GGCGGGCTCAGGGTCGCGACGGGCGCGCTGTCCATCGGTGACGTGCAGGCGTTCATCCAGTACTCGCGGCAGTTCTCGCAGCCGCTGACGCAGGTCGCCTCGATGGCGAACCTCGTGCAGTCGGGTGTGGCGTCGGCGGAGCGGATCTTCGAGCTGCTTGACGCGGACGAGCAGGAGCCCGACGGTCCCGAGCGCAAGATGCTGACGCCGCCGCGCGGCCGGGTGGCGCTTGAGAAGGTGGCGTTCCGCTACGACCCGGAGAAGCCGCTGATCGAGGACCTGTCGCTGGCGGTGGAGCCGGGGCAGACGGTCGCGATCGTCGGCCCGACGGGCGCGGGCAAGACCACGCTCGTCAATCTGCTGATGCGGTTCTACGAGGTGTCGTCGGGGCGCATCACCCTCGACGGCGTCGACGTGCGGGAGATGACGCGTGAGCAGCTGCGCTCCGGGATAGGCATGGTGCTGCAGGACACGTGGCTGTTCGGCGGCACGATAGCGGAGAACATCGCGTACGGTGCGGCGCCGGCGCGTGACGGCTCGCCGGGCGCCACGCGTGAGCAGATCGAGGAGGCGGCGAGGGCGGCACACGCCGACCGGTTCATCCGCACGCTGCCCGACGGGTACGACACGGTGATCGACGACGAGGGCACGGGCGTCAGCGCGGGTGAGAAGCAGCTGATCACCATCGCGCGCGCGTTCCTCTCGGACCCGGTGATCCTCGTGCTCGACGAGGCGACGAGCTCCGTCGACACCCGCACCGAGGTGCTGATCCAGAAGGCGATGGCGCGGCTGGCGCACGGCAGGACGAGCTTCGTGATCGCTCACCGGCTGTCCACGATCCGTGACGCGGACGTGATCCTCGTGATGGAGAACGGCTCGATCGTCGAGCAGGGCACGCACGAGGAGCTGCTGGCGGTGGACGGCGCGTACGCACGGCTGTACAAGGCGCAGTTCGCGCAGGCGGTGGCGGAGGTCGACTGACGCATCCGCGTGCGCGGCAGGACATCCCGCCCGCAGGGCGCTCACGGTGGTGACGGTACGTGCCGCCGGGGGCGCCCTGTGTCGTGCGGCCGGGGCGCGTGCATGGGTGTCCGCAATGGGGGTATTCGGCACTCAGGAAGGACCGAGACCACCGTTAGGGGGCTCTCATGGCGGACACGTTCTACAAGCACGGCAGGCCGCAGCATCCCACACTGGAAGAGGACCGGCCGCGTGGAGGCCGCGCGAAGGGCGTCAAGCACCAGGGCTCGTGGTCCGCGGGTGCCATCATCCTCGTGGTCGTCCTCTTGGTGATCGTGGGCATCGCGCTGTTCCCGTGAGCACATCGCGTTGAGCCAGTGCGTCTCGCAGCCCGCCTTCGGACCGGAGGGCGGGCTACGGGCGTGCCCGGCGCCTGCCGGCCGGAGCGCTCAGTCGAGGTAGCCGCGCAGCTGGTCCGCGAGGGCGTGGTCGCGCAGCTTGCCGAGCGTCTTGGACTCGATCTGGCGGATGCGCTCCCGGGTCACGCCGAATATCCGGCCTATCTCCTCCAGCGTGCGCGCGCGCCCGTCGTCCAGCCCGTAGCGCAGCTGGACGACCTTGCGCTCACGCTCGCCGAGCGTGGTGAGGACGGCCTCCAGGTGGCTGCGCAGCAGCAGGAAGGCGGCGGACTCGACGGGCGATGCCGCGTCCCTGTCCTCGATGAGGTCGCCGAGCGCCAGGTCCTGCTCGTCGCCGACCGGCGTGTAGAGCGACACGGGTTCCTGGGCCAGCCGCAGGACCTCGCTCACCCGCTCGGGAGCGAGGGCGAGCTGCGCGCCGATCTCGGCGGGCGTCGGCTCGCAGCCCCGTTCCTGGAGCAGGCGCCGCTGTACGCGCACCACCCGGTTGATCAGCTCCACGACGTGCACGGGAACCCTGATCGTGCGGGCCTGGTCGGCGAGCGCGCGGGACATGGCCTGCCGGATCCACCAGGTCGCGTACGTGGAGAACTTGTAGCCGCGCGCGTAGTCGAACTTCTCGACCGCCCTGATCAGGCCGAGGTTGCCCTCCTGCACGAGGTCGAGCATGGTCAGCCCGCGGCCGACGTACCGCTTGGCGACGGACACGACCAGCCGCAGGTTGGCCTCGATGAGCCGGCGCTTGGCCATCCGGCCGATGACGACGAGCCGGTCCAGGTCGAGCGCGAGCCGCTCGTCGAGGACGCGCGCCGTCGCGAGCTTCTCCTCCGCGAAGAGTCCGGCCTCGACGCGCCGGGCGAGCTCGACCTCGTCCGCGGCGGTCAGCAGCGGCACCCGTCCGATCTCCCGCAGGTACTGGCGCAGCAGGTCGGAGGCGGGGCTGCCGCCGGCGGACGCTCGTGCGCCCGGGACGCGCCAGGGCGCGTGCGGCGCGTCCACGGCCTCGGGCGTCCCGGCGACCTCGGGCGCCCCCGCGGCGTCACGCCTCCCCACGGCCTCGGCGGTCCCCACGGCCTCAGGCATCCCAGCGGCCTTGGGCGCCGCCATGGCCCCAGGCATCCCCACGGCGTCGCGCCTCCCCGCGGCCTCGGGCGCCCCCACGGCCCCAGGCGCCCTCGCGGCGTCGCGCCTCTCCGCGGCCTCGGGGGTCCCCACGGCGTCACGCCTCCCCGCGACCTCGGGCATCCCCACGGCGTCACACCTCCCCGCGACCTCGGGCGCCCCCACGGCCTCAGGCGTCCTCGCGGCGTCGCGCCTCTCCGCGGCGGGCGGCGGGGACTCCGCACCGGGCGTGTCACCTGGCCGTGGCGCGGCCGGGTGGGACGATCCAGGGTCCGGGCCCGGGACGGAACCCCGCGTCCGGGCGGTCGTGAGGTCGGGGCCTGGCCGGGCGGCCGGATCCGCCGGGTGTCCCGGGCTCGGTGGGGCCGCGCCTCGCACGTCCGGCCCGGACTCGGGCCGCGGGCCGGCCTCGGTGTGCGGGGGCCGCACCGGCGGCTGCGGGCGCGGGCGCGGGCGCGGCGGCTGAGGTCCGCTCTGGTCCAGAGTTTGGCTGCGGGTCTGCACGGGGGCGACCTCCAGATGGTCGCTGCCGGGTTCCGAGGGGTGCGGCAGCACGGCCCGCCCCCAGTGTGGGGTACGGCACATCCCGGCCACGAGAGGCCTGCGCGCACTTTCTGCGCGCCCCCCGCGGACTGTTACAGCGCGCCCGCGCCGTTGCTGCGGAGGGTCTGGCCGTACTGCTGGAGCACCCACAGCTCGTTCTGGACGGCCGCGTACTGCTGCGGGTCTCCTCCGTTGCCGAGGCGCGTCAGCGACGACGTGACGTCCTGGATGCGGCGGTCGACGGCGCGGATGCGGACCTGGACAAGGTGCTGGCCCGCGTACAGCTCGTCGATCGACTTGCCCCGGAAGACCTCGACCGCGAGCTCCGTGACCAGCTTGCGTACGGTGTCGTCGGGCGCGGCATCCCGCACCTTGGCCAGGTAGTCCCTGACGTCATCGCAGCCCTGCTCGGCGCCGCCCGCCTCGTCGATGCACTGGCGCACCGCGGCGTACGGCGGGGCCGTGAACTCGTCCGTCTCGTACGCGTCGAACGCGGGCGTGACCAGCTCGGGGCGTTGCAGGGCGAGCTTCAGCAGCTCGCGCTCCGTCGCGAACACGGGGTTGCGCAGATAGAGGGCGGGTCCCGACGGGCCCCTTCGGGACGCGGGCGGCTGCCCGGCGCCCGAGGGCCCCGGGCCGCCCGGCTCGCGCCCGCCGGGGCCCGGGCCCTGCGCGGGGCCGCGGCCGCCTCGGTCGCGGGCCCACCGGGCCAGCTGGGCCACGCGCTTGACCACGAACTGCGTGTCGAGGATCCCGAGCATCCCGGCGAGCTGCACGGCCACCTCGTGCTGCGAGGCGCTGTTCTTGATCCGGGCGACGATCGGGGCGGCCTCGTCGAGCGCCGCGGCGCGGCCCGCCGGCACCTCGAGGTCGTAGCGCGCCACGATCTGCCGGATCGCGAACTCGAACAGCGGCGTGCGGGGCTCCACCAGGTCGCGCACCGCGTCGTCGCCCTTGCCGAGCCGCAACTCGCAGGGGTCCATGCCGTCGGGGGCGATGGCGATGTAGGTCTCGGCCGCGAACTTCTGGTCGTCCTCGAAGGCGCGCAGGGCGGCCTTCTGGCCGGCCGCGTCACCGTCGAACGTGAAGATCACGCGGGCGCTGCCGTTGTCCATGAGCAGCCGGCGCAGGATCTTGATGTGGTCGCCGCCGAACGCCGTGCCGCACGTGGCGATGGCGGTGGTCACGCCCGCGAGGTGGCAGGCCATCACGTCCGTGTAGCCCTCGACCACCACGGCCCTGCTGGACTTGGCGATCTCCTTCTTGGCGAGGTCGACGCCGTAGAGGACCTGGGACTTCTTGTAGATCGGCGTCTCGGGGGTGTTGAGGTACTTGGGTCCGTTGTCGTCCTCGCGCAGCCTGCGCGCGCCGAATCCGACGACATCGCCCGAGATGTCCCTGATGGGCCACATCAGGCGGCCGCGGAACCGGTCGATCGGCCCGCGCCTGCCGTCCTGGGAGAGCCCGGACATGATCAGCTCGCGGTCGCTGAAGCCCTGGCCGCGCAGGAAGCGCGTGAGGTGGTCCCAACCGGCGGGGCTGTAGCCGACCTCGAAGTGCTCGGCCGCCGCCTGGTCGAAGCCGCGCTCGGCGAGGAACGCCCGGCCGATCTCGGCCTCGGGCGACGCCAGCTGCTCCACGTAGTACCGCGCGGCGACGCGGTGGGCCTCGACGAGCCGCGAGCGCTCGCCTCGCTGGGCCGACGGGTTGTAGCCGCCCTCCTCGTAGCGCAGCGTGATGCCGGCGCGGGCCGCCAGGCGCTCGACCGTCTCGGAGAACGAGAGGTGGTCGATCTTCATCACGAAGGCGATGGTGTCCCCGCCCTCCTGGCAGCCGAAGCAGTGGAAGAGACCCTTGCTCGGACTGACCTGGAAGGACGGGGACTTCTCGTCGTGGAAGGGGCAGAGGCCCTTGAGGTTGCCGCCGCCCGCGTTGCGCAGCTGGAGGTATTCGGACACGACGGCGTCGATCGGGACGGCGTCCCGCACCGCCTTCACGTCGTCATCGTTGATCCTGCCGGCCACCCGTGAATTCTAAGGGTGCGGACCGACACTCCTGCCCGCGGCCGGGCGTCAGCCGCCGATGGAGCCCAGGGGCGTGCCGGGGTCGGCCAGGGCGTCCTTGTCGACCGCCGCTCCCGAGCGGATCAGGCGCTGGATGTCGTCCGTCACGTCCCACACGTTCACGTTCATCCCGGCGAGCACCCTGCCCTCCCCCAGCCAGAACGCGATGAACTCGCGCTTGCCCGCGTCGCCGCGCACGACGACCTCGTCGTAGCTGCCGGGCGGCGCCCACCCCGAGTACTCGAGGCCGAGGTCGTACTGGTCGGAGAAGAAGTACGGGACGCGGTCGTACGCCACCTCCTGGCCGAGCATCGCGCGCGCCGCGGCGGGGCCGCCCTCCAGCGCGTTCTCCCAGTGCTCGACGCGGATGCGGCCCCCGGCCGCCGCGCCCCAGGGGGACGGCGCGGAGACGACGTCGCCCGCGGCGAACACGTCCGGGTCCGAGGTGCGCAGCCCCGCGTCGACGACGATGCCGCCGCCCTCGGCGGGCCCCGCCACGGCGAGGCCCGCGGACTCGGCGAGCGAGACGCGCGGCGCCGCGCCGATCGCGGCGAGCACGTCGTGCGCGGGGTGCTCCTCACCGTCGTCGGTGCGCGCCGCCAGGACGACGCCGTCCTGGCCGACGATCCCGGTGAGCCGCGCGCCGAAGTGGAAGCGGACGCCGTGCTCGCTGTGCAGGTCGGTGAAGAGCTGGCCGAGTTCGGGGCCGATGACGCGGTGCAGCGGGGTGGACTCCGCCTCCACGACGGTGACCTCGGCGCCGTACGTGCGCGCGGCGGCGGCGACCTCGAGGCCGATCCACCCCGCGCCGGCGATGACGATGTGGCCGTTGTCCCGGCCGAGCGACGTGAGGACCTGGCGCAGCCGATCCGCGTGCGCGAGCCTGCGCAGGTGGTGGACCCCGGCGAGGTCGGTGCCCGGGATGTCGAGGCGGCGCGGCTCGGCGCCCGTGGCGAGCAGCAGCTTGTCGTAGCGCATGGAGCTGCCGTCGCCGAGGTGCACGCAGTGGCCCGCGCGGTCGAGCGCGGTGACGGACTGGCCGAGGTGCAGTTCGATCTCGTGCTTCGCGTACCAGGCGGCGTCCTGGACGAAGACGCTCGCGCGCTCCTCGCCGCCGGCGAGGTAGCCCTTGGAGAGCGGGGGGCGTTCGTAGGGGTGGTCGCGCTCGTCGCCGATGAGGATCACGCGTCCGGTGAATCCCTCCGTGCGAAGGGTCCCCGCGGCTTTCGCCGCCGCGAGACCGCCGCCGACGATGACGAATGTGCGATGTGCGTCGACCACTTGATGCCTCCTCGTTGTGCTGCCGCCACCTGCGAGCGTCCCGCACGGAGCGTGGCGGCGGAAGAGGGGCGCTCCATGGGCGTGTCTTCTTGCCCGGGTCCGGCCGGTAATGCCGGAAGACGTACGAGTGCGCGCGAGTCGATCTTGCCCTACGCGGGGCGCGGGCGGTCCGCCGGGGCGGGCGCCGGGCGCTCGCCCGGGGCCGTCACCCTGGCGTGCAGGGCGCGCGCGGCCGCGTCCGTGAGGGACGCGATCTGGTCCACGACGACCCGCTTGCGCGCGGCGTCGTCGCCCGCCGCCCCGAACGCGGCGCGGAACTGCGGGTTCAGCCCGTACGGCGCGCCGGCCAGCAGCGCCTCGGCCAGCCGGCCGAGGACCACGCGCTGGTCGGCGCGGATCGCCTCCTGCTCGGGGCGCTGCATGACGTACCGGTCCGCGACGGCCTTCAGCACCGCGCATTCGAGGCGCGCGGGCCGCGGGACGACGAGCGTCGCACCGTACCGGGTCAGCGGGCCGGTCCCGTACGCGGCGCGGGTGGCGGCCTCGGCGGCGAGGCAGAACCTCCCGATGAGCTGGCTGGTGGCGTCCTTCAGCCTGGCCTGTGCGACGGCCGAGCCGTCGTGGGCGTGCGGCCACCACTCCTCGGCCGTCAGCCGGTCGAGGGCGGCGGCGAGTTCGGCCGGCTGCGTGCCCGGGTCGGTGTAACGGCGCACCGCCACCTCCCAGATGGCGGCGCGTTCCGTGGGCGAGGCCAGCGCGGCGGGGTCGATGTGCCCGGCGTGCAGGCCGTCCTCGAAGTCGTGCACGGAGTAAGCGACGTCGTCGGACCAGTCCATGACCTGCGCCTCGAAGCAGGTGCGCCCGGCCGGCGCGCCCTGGCGCACCCAGGAGAAGACCGGCAGGTCGTCCTCGTACACGCCGAACTTGGCGCGGCCCGCCCGGGCCCCGGCCGCCGCCTGCGCGGCGCCGCGCGTCCACGGGTACTTGGTCGCGGCGTCGAGGGCCGCACGGGTGAGGTTGAGCCCGACGCTGACGGCGGCCGTGCCGGGGGCCTGCGGTGCGCCCGAGGGGCCGCTGCCCGGCGTGGTGAAACGCTTCGGCTCGATGCGCGTGAGGAGCCGAAGGGACTGCGCGTTGCCCTCGAACCCGCCGCAGTCGGCGGCGAAGTCGTCCAGGACGCGCTCGCCGTTGTGGCCGAACGGCGGGTGGCCCATGTCGTGCGCGAGGCAGGCCGCCTCGACGAGGTCGGGGTCGCAGCCGAGCGCGGCGCCCAGCTCGCGGCCGACCTGCGCGCACTCGAGTGAGTGGGTGAGGCGGGTGCGTGGGCTGGCGTCCCACTCGTCGCCCGGCGCGCCCGGCGTGACGACCTGGGTCTTGCCCGCGAGGCGGCGCAGGGCCGACGAGTGCAGGACGCGGGCCCGATCGCGCTGGAACTCGGTGCGTCCGGGGCGCTTGTCGGGTTCGGGAACCCAGCGGGCGGTGTCGGCGGGGCCGTAGTGGGTGGGGTCGTGGTGGGCCTTGGGTTCTGGCGGGGTGGAGCCGCGGGTGCCTGCCATGTGTCCGACCGTAGCCGGAGCCGGTCGGGCGCCGCTCATCACGGCACAGGGCCCGCGGCACAGGGCCCGCGGCCGAACCGGCGGGCCCCCGACGGCGTCCCCTGTGACGAACGGAGATCGACGGAGGGGGCCGGTGGGATGCCGAATCGGACGGCGGGCGGGGGGCGGGCCGCGCGGCTCGCGCGGGCGCTCCGGGACCGGCTGCGCACCCGGCGCGGTCAGCGGCGGCTGACGCAGGCGGTGATGGGCGTCTGCACGCTCGCGCTCGTCCCCTCGGTGTGGCTCCACCAGAGCGCGGACGGGCGGATACGCACCGCGGCCGACGTGCCGGCCCGCGACGTGGCCGTGGTCTTCGGCGCCGGGCTGCGCGACGGCACGCCGACGCCGTACCTGGCGCACCGGCTCGACACGGCGGCGCTGCTGTACCGGACGGGGAAGGTGCGCGTGCTCCTCGTCACGGGCGACAAGAGCAGGAAGGACTACGACGAGCCGGACGCGATGCGCCGGTACCTCACCCGGCACGGAGTGCCAGGCAGCCGGATCGTGGACGACTACGCGGGGTTCGACACGTGGGACTCCTGCGTGCGTGCGAAAAAGATCTTCGGCGTGCGGCAGGCGATCCTGGTCACGCAGGGCTTCCACGTCTCGCGGGCGCTGGCGCTCTGTGCGGCGGCCGGCCTCGACGCCTACGGCGTCCCGGTGGCGGAACCGCACGACGTCACCTGGTACTACAGCAGCACACGTGAGGTCCTGGCGGCGGACAAGGCGTCACTGGACGCGCTGCTGCGGCCCGCGCCCACCTTCCTCGGCCCCCGGGAGCACGGAGTCGAACGGGCGCTGGCGTCCGCCGGGACCGAGGACGGGAGCGCGGCCGAGTCGCGCCCTCACCCTCCGGAGGTCTCCCCGGCCACCCAGGCGAGGTAGCCGGCGCTGCCGCGCAGCACGGGCGTCGCGATGATCTCCGGGGTGTCGTAGTCGTGCGCGGCGAGCAGGTGGCTCTCCAGCGCGTCGTAACGAGCGGCGGTCGTCTTGAACAGCACCTGCCACTCCTCGTCGGTCCTGACCTCGTCCTCCCAGCGGTACACGGAGACGACGGGCGCGGAGATCTGCGCGCAGGCGGCGAGCCGCGCCGACACGGCCCCGGCCGCGAGCGCCTCCGCCTTCACTCGGCTGTCGGTCGTGGTGAGCACGGTGAGATACGCGGGCTCGGTGCCGGCCATGGTGGGCTCCCCTCCTCGTCGGCGTCCCTGACGGTTCGGCGCCCATGCTGTCAGGCCGTCGGGCCGGCCCGGGTGCGTCACCCGTTCGGCGCGACGGGGCGCTCCGAACGGGCCGCGACGGGGCGTGCGGCGTTGAACTGCGGCGATGCCGCGCGGGTTCACACGCCGGCCGGTACGCCTTTGCCGTGCCTGACCGGACGTCAGCAGGCGCGCCACCGGGCCCGCGCCTTACCTCTGTAAGGGAGACGACACCTTCACGGAGGACGGCAGCATGCTCACCACCGCCCGCACCGCCCGCCTGATGACCGGCGCCGCGCTGGCGGTCGCGTCGCTCGGACTGGCCGCCGCGGGCACCTCGCCCGCGCTCGCCGAGCCCGCGGCGCACGTCACCGGCGCGCCGTACGACGACGGCACGTCGTCCGGGGCCGGAGCCCTCGCGGACGACGGTGCCGCGACGGGTGGCACGGAGCAGCAGGACCCGGCGGATCCGCAGGCCACGGCGGGCCCCGCGGACCCGGGGGACCCGACGGACCTGCCGGCCCCCGCGGCGCCCCAGCCGGACGTCCAGGGGCAGCAGCCCGCGGCGTCCGCGGACCCGGGCGGGGCGCCGGCGGACGACGGCGGTGCCACGGCGACGCCGAAGACCGACCACGCGGGCGTGGGTCCCGGCCCGGTGGACGGCGATCACGCGGGCGTGCCACCGCGCCCGCACCCGCCGGCGCCCGGGCACACTCCGGAGGGTCACCCGAAGCCACCGCGGTACCCGGCCGAGCCGGTCGAGCCCGCGATACCGCACGGCCATGTGAGCACCGGGGTCGGCGGCAGCGTGCACGCCGACGTCCCGAAGGTCGCGGCGGGTTCGGCCGTTCTGGCCGGATCGGCCGTGGGCGGGGTATGGCTCCTGCGTCGCCGGGCGAGCGGCACGCAGAGCTGACGGGCGGCGGCTCCCACCCGCCGAAGGCCCGCACCCGCCCCTCGTCCCCGCCCGCGTCATGCTCATCGCTGACCCGGGCGGGGATATCTCCCCCGTGACCACGCCCGGCAGCGGCAGGACCCGCACAAGCCGGCGGAAGGCCCCGCAGAAAGGTCCCGGCAGATGAACGCCAACGGCACCAGGGGCATGGCATGGGGGCTGGCCGCGGCCGCCTGCGCCGGCATCTGGCTCGTGGAGACCGGCCTGCGGCCCGTGACGCCGCCCGTGCCGACGGCGGCGCAGGCGTTCCCGCACTCCGCGGGGCCGAAGAGCACGCGGACCCCGGCGGGCCCGGCCGCGGGCGCCAAGGCCGGCCCGGCGCCCCTCGCCCCATCCGCGCCGGTCAGGCTGCGGATCCCGCGCATCGGCGTGGACGCTCCGATGACGGGCCTCGGCCTGACGCGCGACGGCAGGCTCGCCACGCCGCCGCAGTCGGACGGCAACCTCGCCGGCTGGTACGAGCACGGCACCACGCCCGGCGCCAAGGGCACGGCGATCGTGGCGGGCCACGTCGACACGGCGCGCGGCCCCGCGGTCTTCTACAACCTCGGCACGCTCAGGAAGGACGACCGGATCGCGATCACCCGGCGGGACGGGCGGACGGCCCTGTTCTCGGTGGACGCGGTGGAGGTCTACAAGAACAGCGCCTTCCCCGACCAGAAGGTCTACGCGGCGGCGAACCGCCCGGAGCTGCACGTGATCACCTGTGGCGGCGGCTTCTCGCACCGCACCGGCTACGAGGGCAACGTCGTCGCGTACGCGCACCTGACGGGCTCGCGCCGCTGACGGATGCGCGCCGCAGGCCCCGGTCCCGCCGCGTCACGCCGCCGGTTCTACGGCGGACGGGTCCATCCACACCACCTCCCAGTGATGCCCTTCCGGGTCGAGGAAGGCGCGCCCGTACATGAAGCCCTGGTCCATCGTCTCGCCCACGGCCGATCCGCCGCCGCCCAGTGCCGACTCGACCAGCTGGTCGACCTCCGCGCGACTGGCGGCGCTCAGCGCGATGATGGCCTCGCGCGTCGTCGCCGTGTCGGCGATCTCATTGCGCGTGAAGTCGCGGAAGCGGCCCTCGTCCATCAGCATCGCGTAAATCGTGTCGCTGATGACGAGGCAGGCGGTGTGCTCGTCGCTGAACTGCGGGTTGAAGGAGAAGCCCACCTTCTCCCAGAACGACCGCGTCGTGGCGAGGTCCTTCACGGGCAGGTTCACGAAGATCATCCTGGCGTTGTCCATCGGTGGTGCTCCTCCGGTCGCTCGCGGTGCGCGGCTTCGCTTCGTGCGCCGCGTCCTTTGATGGTTGGACCCGCGTCCGGACCGAAAGTCACCGCTCCGCGCGAACTTTTTCCGCCGCGTCCGCCACCCGGGCGATCAGCCGCAGCAGCGTCCCGCGCTCCTCCTCGTCGAGTGGGGCGAGGAAGACCTGGTTCATGGCGGCCGTCCGCGCCACGAGCCTGGCGTGCACCCTGGCCCCCTCGCCGGTCGCCCGCAGCACGTTGCGGCGCCCGTCCAGCGGGTCGCGTACGCGTTCCAGCAGGCCGCGCCTGGCGAGGCGGGCGACGACGTCCGCGACCGTCGAGCGGTCGAGGCGCACCGCCTCACCGAGGGTGCGCTGGTCGATGTCCGGGCTCTCGGCAAGGGCGTTGAGCACCGCGAACTGCGGGGAGGTGATCTCCTCCGAGACCAGCGTGGACCACAGCAGGGTGTGCGCCTGCTGGAGCCTGCGGGCCAGGTGCCCCGGGTGTGTGGCCAGATCCACCGCTGCCATGTCCGTCACGCTCCATTGGTGTCGTGTCACGCATTTGCTCCGTGTACTGAGCTATTGACGACCGCCTGACCGCCTGGAAGTGTACGCATCCGAGAATGAATCGTCAGTACACGGAGCATTTTCCCCGGCTCCGGCGACCCGAGGAGGGAGGGGCTCGGATGGCGGGAGTACGCACTCTCCACGACGCCGTGGCCGACCTCGTCCACGACGGGGACACCGTCGCGCTCGAAGGGTTCACGCACCTGATCCCGTTCGCCGCCGCGCACGAGATCATCCGCCAGGGCATCACCGACCTGACGCTCGCCCGCATGACGCCCGACGTCATCTACGACCAGCTCATCGGGGCGGGCCTGGTACGCAAGCTGATCTTCTCCTGGGGCGGCAATCCCGGCGTCGGCTCCCTGCACCGCTTCCGCGACGCGGTCGAGAACGGCTGGCCGAGGCCCCTCGAACTCGACGAGCACAGTCACGCGGGCATGGCCAACCGCTATGTGGCCGGCGCTTCCGGGCTGCCGTTCGCCACGCTGCGCGGCTACCGCGGCTCCGACCTCGCGACGCGCACCGACACCGTCTCGACCGTCACCTGCCCGTTCACCGGCGAGGAGCTCGCGGCCGTCCGCGCCCTCACCCCCGACGTGGCCATCGTCCACGCGCAGCGCGCCGACCGCGCGGGCAACGTGCAGATGTGGGGGCTGACCGGCGTCCAGAAGGAGGCCGTCCTCGCCTCGAAGCGTGCGCTCGTGACAGTGGAGGAAGTCGTGGACGCGCTGGAGCCGCGGCCCGGCGCCGTGGTGCTGCCGCACTGGGTCGTGGACGCGGTGTGCGTCGTCCCCGGCGGCGCCCATCCCTCGTACGCGACGGGCTACTCGGAGCGTGACAACGCCTTCTACCGGGCGTGGGACCCGATCGCCAGGGACCGGGACGCGTTCACGGCGTGGCTTGACACCGAGGTCAGGACGACGGACACGACGACAGGCAGCACGGGTGCGGCGGGGGTGTCACGATGAGCGGGCCGGTACGGGACGAACGGGCGGCGGCCGCAGCCGACTCGGCGGCACACGGTGTCACGAGCGACGAGCTGATGGAGGTCAACGCGGCCCGCGCACTGGCCGGTTCGCGCACCTGCTTCGTCGGCATCGGGCTGCCGTCGACGGCGGCGAACCTCGCGCGCGCCACGCACGAGCCCGATCTGGTGCTCATCTACGAGTCGGGCACGATCGGCTCTCGGCCGACGCGGCTGCCGCTGTCCATCGGCGACGGGGAGCTCGCGGACACGGCCGACGCCGTCGTCACTGTGCCCGAGATGTTCAACTACTGGCTCCAGGGCGGCCGGATCGACGTCGGCTTCCTCGGCGCGGCGCAGGTCGACCGGTTCGCCAACGTCAACACGACGGTCGTCTCCCGAGGCGCGGGCAGGCCCGAGGCGCGGCTGCCCGGCGCGGGCGGCGCCCCGGAGATCGCCGCGAACTGCCGGAAGGTGCTGCTGGTACTGCGCCACTCCCGCCGGGGCTTCGTGCCCACGCTCGACTTCGTCACCACGATGGGGCACGGCTCGGGCCCCGGCGACCGGGCGAAGTACGGCATGCGCGGCGAGGGGCCCGCCGCCGTCATCACCGACCTCGGCATCCTGCGTCCCGACCCGGCCACCGCCGAGCTGGTGCTGACCGAGACGCATCCCGGCGTCACCGTCGGACAGGTGCGGGACGCGACCGGCTGGGACCTGAGGGTCGCGCCGTCCGTCACCGCGACGGCGCCGCCCACCGAACACGAACTGGCCGCGCTGCGTGCGCTGAAGGCGGCCGGGAAGAAGGCGTCATGACGACCCAGCGGGAGATCACCGCGGAGATCGGGGCGGCGCGCGGCGCGTACGAGAAGCGTCTCGCGGACGGCGGGAGCGCGGAGCACCACCCGTCGCGCGCGTACGCCCCCTACCGCAGCTCGGTGCTGCGCCATCCGCACCGGCCGCTCGTCGCGGTGGACGGTGACCCGGAGGCGGTCGAGCTGTCGGGCCCGGTCTTCGGCGCGACGGACGTCACCGCGCTCGACTCCGACCTGACGAGGCAGCACACAGGCGAGCCGCTCGGCGAGCGCATCACCGTCAGCGGGCGGCTCCTCGACGGGCGCGGCAGGCCGGTGCGGCGCCAGCTGATCGAGGTGTGGCAGGCGAACGCGTCCGGGCGCTACGCCCATCAGCGCGACGACCACCCGGCGCCGCTCGACCCGAACTTCACGGGCGTGGGGCGGGTGCTGACCGGCGACGACGGCGGTTACGCCTTCACGACGGTCAAGCCGGGCGCGTACCCGTGGCGCAACCACGACAACGCGTGGCGCCCGGCGCACATCCACTTCTCGGTGTTCGGCGAGGCGTTCACGCAGCGCCTCGTCACGCAGATGTACTTCCCCGGCGACCCGCTCTTCCCCTACGACCCGATCCTGCAGTCGGTGACGGACGAGCAGGCGCGGCAGCGGCTCGTGGCGGTGTACGACCACGGGCTGTCGGCACCCGAGTTCTCGCTGGGCTACCGCTGGGACATCGTGCTGGACGGACCGTCCGCCACCTGGATCGAGGAGGGCCGCTGATGCCGGACACGCCCGCTTTCCCGCCGACCCCGTCGCAGACGGTCGGCCCCTTCTACGGCTACGCGCTGCCCTTCCCCGGCGGCGGCGACGTCGCGCCCGCCGGCCATCCCGACGCCGTCACCCTGCACGGCGTGGTGTACGACGGCGCCGGCGCCCCGGTGCCGGACGCGCTGCTGGAGTTCTGGCAGGGCGGTCCTGGCACGGGGGAGCCGGGCTCGATGCGCCGCTCGCCGGTGAACGGCGGTTTCCTGGGACGCGACGGGGTCCGCTTCACCGGGTTCGGCCGGGTGGCGACGGACGCGGACGGGCACTACGCGCTGCGCACGCTGCCGCCGCGCACCCCGGCGCCGCTGCCGTACCTGAGCGTGTGCGTGTTCGCGCGCGGGCTCATGCACCACCTGTACACGCGGGCGTACCTGGCGGACGGCGACGACGCGCTGCTCGGCTCGCTGGAACCGGCGCGGCGCGCGACGCTGGTCGCGGTGCGGGAGGAGAATCCGGCGCGGCACAGGGCGTACCGCTTCGACATCCGCCTCCAGGGAGAAGGGGAAACGGTCTTCCTTGAGTTCCACTGAGCGTGATGCGGGCGGACAGCAAGGCCGCGAACCGGCCGGGCTGCTGTCCCCCGCGACGGCGGGCACGCGGGCCGAGGCCGCGACGGACGACCGCGCGCTGCTGCGCGCCCTGGTGGCCGCCGAGGCGGCGCTCGCCAGGGCGCAGGGCGCGCCGGGCGAGGCGGCCGACGCGATCGCCTCGGCCGTGGACGCCCTGGACGTAAGGGAGTTGGCGCTGGCCGCGCGGGCGGGCGGCAATCCGGTGATCCCGCTGGCGTCGGCGCTGCGCGCGGCGGTGGGCGACCGGTGGGCGCGGTACGTGCACCGGGGCGCGACGAGCCAGGACATCGTCGACACGGCACTCATGCTGGTGGCGACGCACACGCGGCGCCTGGTGCTCGCGGATCTGGAGCGTGCGTCGGCGGCCCTGGCGCGTCTCGCGGCGGCGCACCGGGACACGGTGATGCCCGGCCGCACCCTGACGCAGCACGCGGTGCCGACCACGTTCGGGCTGAAGGCGGCGGGCTGGCGCTCGCTCGTCCTCGACGCGCGCGACCGCCTCGACGCGGTCGTGCTGCCCGCGCAGCTCGGCGGCGCGGCGGGCACGCTCGCGGCGCTCGGCGACTCGCCGCTCGCGACGGCTGCGGCCTACGCGCGCGAACTCGGCCTCGCGGATCCTGGCCTGCCCTGGCACACGCTGCGCACGCCCGTGGCTGACCTCGCGGCCGCCCTTGCCTTCACGTGCGGTGCGCTGGGCAAGACGGCCGTGGACGTCCTGACGCTGTGCCGCACGGAGGTCGGCGAGGTGGCGGAGGGCAGCGGCGGCGGCTCGTCCGCGATGCCTCACAAGGCGAACCCGGTCCACGCGACGCTGATCGCCGCGGCGGCAAGGCAGGCGCCGGCGCACCTGTCCGTCCTGTTCGGCGCGGTGCCGGCGGAGGACGAACGCCCTGCGGGCGCCTGGCACGCGGAGTGGGCGCCGCTGCGCGAACTGCTCCGCCTCGCGGGCGGCGCGGCCGCGCACGCGGCGGAACTGGCCGAGGGGCTGCGGGTGTTCCCGGGCCGGATGGCGGAGAACCTGGCGCGCACGGGCGGATTGATCGTCAGCGAGCGGTTCTCCGTCGAGCTCGGCAGGGCGGAGGCGAGGAGGCTGCTCGACCGGGCCGCGGCGGCGGACGTCACGTTCGCGGAGGCCGCGGACGCCGCGGGCCACGGCCGGCTGCTCGACCCGGCTGCGTGGACGGGCGCGGCGGGCGCGCTGGTGGACCGCGCCCTGCACCGCGACTGAACGCGGCCGGCACCCGCGCTGCAGGCCTGGCTGCGCCGGGCCGCGTGGGTGGCGCCTGCCACGGACCCGGCTGCCGCCAGGCCCCCGGACCCGCAAGGCCACGGGACCGCCAGGCCCCCGGACCCGCCGGGCCGCCGGGCCGCCAGGCCCCCGGACCCGCCAGGCCGCCGGGCCGCCGGACGCGCCGGGCCACAGGACCGCCAAGCCGCCAAGCCCCCGCACCCGCCGGGCCACAGGACCGCCAAGCCGCCAGGCCGCCAGGCCCCCGGACCCGGAAGGCCACGGGACCGCCAGGCCCCCGGACCCGCCGGGCCGCCGGGCCGCCGGACCCGCCAGGCCCCCGGACCGCCAAGCCGCCAGGCCCCCGCACCCGCCGGGCCCCCGGACCGCCAAGCCGCCAGGCCCCCGCACCCGCCGGGCCCCCGAACCGCCAAGCCGCCAGGCCCCCGCACCCGCCGGGCCCCCGAACCGCCAAGCCGCCAGGCCTCCAGGCCCCCGGACCCGCCGGGCCACGGGACCGCCAAGCCGCCAGGCCGCCGGACCGCCGGACCCGCCAGGCCGCCGGGATCCGCGGACCGCTCGGACCCGAAGGACCGCTCTGCCCAGGGCCGCTCAGCCGGCCGGGCCACGGACGATTCCAGTACCGAAGCGCCCACCGGGGCGCCTCGGGGCCGTCGGGCCGCCCGGCTGCCAGGCGTCGCCGGGAACACATGAGGCGGGCGCCCCGCACGGCGCCCGCCTCATGTGGACCGGGGCCGGTCCGTCCGCGTCGGTGAGGGATGTCGCGGACGGCCGGCCCCGGTGGCTCTCGCGTGCGGCGCGAAGTGGCCGGAGCCCGGGCGGTCGGGGGCCCGGGCTCCGCCCGGTCAGCCGGCCCGCTGCGCGTCCATCACCGCCGCGCGGCCCGCCTCCAGGCGGGCCACCGGGATGCGGAACGGGGAGCAGGACACGTAGTCGAGACCCACCTCGTGGAAGAAGTGCACGGACTCGGGGTCGCCGCCGTGCTCACCGCAGATGCCGAGCTTCAGGCCCGGCCGGGTGGCGCGGCCGGCCTCCGCCGCGTTGCGCACCAGCGCGCCGACCCCGTCGCGGTCGATGGTCTCGAACGGCGAGACGCCGAAGATGCCCTTCTCCAGGTAGGCGGTGAAGAAGCTGGCCTCCACGTCGTCGCGGCTGAAGCCCCACACGGTCTGCGTGAGGTCGTTGGTGCCGAACGAGAAGAACTCGGCGGCCTCGGCGATCTGGCCGGCCGTCAGCGCGGCGCGCGGCAGCTCGATCATCGTGCCGAGCGCCAGCTTCAGTTCGACGCCCGTGGCCTGCTCGACCTCCGCGATGACGCGCTCGGCCTCGTCCCGTACGATCTCCAGCTCCTGCACGGTGCCGACCAGCGGGATCATCACCTCGGCGCGCGGGTCGCCCTTGGCGGCCTTCCGCTGCGCCGCGGCCTCGGCGATCGCCCGTACCTGCATGCCGAACAGGCCGGGTACGACCAGGCCGAGCCGCACGCCGCGCAGGCCCAGCATGGGGTTCTGCTCGTGCAGCTTGTGCACGGCCTGCAGCAGGCGCAGGTCGTTCTCGTGCGGGTCCTTGCGCGCCTCGGCGAGCGCGACCCGCACGGACAGCTCCGTGATGTCGGGCAGGAACTCGTGCAGCGGCGGGTCGAGCAGCCTGACGGTGACGGGCAGCCCGTCCATCGCCTCGAACAGCTCGACGAAGTCGGCCTTCTGCAGCGGCAGGAGGCTGCCGAGCGCCTGCTCGCGCTCCTCGTCGGTGTCCGCGAGGATCAGCCGCTCGACCATCTCGCGGCGCTCGCCGAGGAACATGTGCTCCGTGCGGCACAGGCCGACGCCCTGGGCGCCGAAGCGCCGTGCGCGCAGGGCGTCCTCGGTGTTGTCGGCGTTGGCCCTGACGCGGAGCCTGCGCCTGCGGTCCGCGTACGCCATCATGCGGTGCACGGACTCGACGAGTTCGCCGGCCTCCTCGGCCCCCGCGTGCATCCGGCCCTCGAAGTACTCGACGACGGGCGACGGCACGACGGGCACCTCGCCGAGGTAGACCTTGCCGGTCGAGCCGTCGATGGAGATGACGTCGCCCTCCTCGACGACCTTCGAACCGACGCTGAGGCAGCGCCTCTTGGTGTCGACCTCCAGCTCCTCCGCGCCGCACACGCATGTCTTGCCCATACCGCGCGCGACGACGGCCGCGTGGGAGGTCTTGCCGCCGCGCGAGGTGAGGATGCCCTCGGCGGCGATCATGCCCTCCAGGTCGTCCGGGTTGGTCTCGCGCCGTACGAGGATGACCTTCTCACCGGAGCGCGACCACTTGATCGCGGTGTACGAGTCGAAGACGGCCTTGCCGACGGCGGCACCGGGTGACGCGGCGATGCCGCGGCCGAGCAGCTCGCGCTTGGCGTCGTCGTCGAAGCGCGGGAACATCAGCTGGGCCAGCTGCGCGCCGTTGACCCGGCGCAGCGCCTCGGCCTCGTCGATGAGGCCCTGGTCGACGAGTTGCGTCGCGATGCGGAAGGCCGCGCCGGCGGTGCGCTTGCCGACACGCGTCTGCAGCATCCACAGCTTGCCGCGCTGGATGGTGAACTCGATGTCGCACAGGTCGAGGTAGTGGTTCTCCAGCGTCTCCATGATCTGCATCAGCTGGTCGTACGACGCCTTGTCGATGGTCTCCAGCTGCGCGAGCGGCACGGTGTTGCGGATGCCGGCGACGACGTCCTCGCCCTGCGCGTTCTGCAGGTAGTCCCCGTAGACGCCCTGGTGGCCGCTGGCGGGGTCGCGCGTGAAGGCGACGCCCGTGCCGGAGTCGGGGCCGAGGTTGCCGAAGACCATCGCCACGATGTTGACCGCGGTGCCGAGGTCTCCGGGGATGCGTTCCTGGCGCCGGTAGAGCTTGGCGCGGTCGGTGTTCCAGGACTCGAAGACGGAGCGTACGGCGAGGTCCATCTGCTCGCGCGGGTCCTGCGGGAAGTCGCGGTCCGCCTCGCGGGAGACGATCTTCTTGAAGACCTTGACCAGCTTCCGCAGGTCCGCCGCGTCGAGGTCGACGTCCGTCGCGGCGCCCCGCGCGCGTTTCGCCTCGTCGAGCGCGTCCTCGAACAGGTCGCCCTCGACGCCGAGCACGGTCGTGCCGAACATCTGGATCAGGCGGCGGTAGGAGTCCCAGGCGAAGCGCTCGTCGCCGGCCTGCGCGGCGAGGCCGGCGACCGAGTCGTCGGAGAGGCCGACGTTGAGAACCGTGTCCATCATGCCGGGCATGGAGAACTTGGCGCCCGAGCGCACGGAGACGAGCAGCGGGTCGTCGCTCTGGCCGAGCTTCTTGCCCATGGTCTCCTCAAGCGCCGCGAGGTGCGCACTCACCTCGCGGCGCAGCGTGCCGGGTTCGCTGCCGGAGTCCAGGTAGACCTTGCAGGCCTCGGTGGTGATGGTGAAGCCGGGCGGCACGGGCAGCTTGAGGTTGGTCATCTCGGCGAGGTTGGCGCCCTTGCCGCCGAGCAGCCCCTTCATGCCCTTGTTGCCCTCGGTGAAGTCGTAGACGTACTTCTCCGGCTTCTGCGGCTTCACCGCCCTCCCCGACTTCCCCTGCTTCTCCGCCTGCTTCTCCTGCTGCGCAGGCCGATCCTTGATTTCCGACACGGGTCTCGACTCCTCGGGACGCGGTGGCTGCCCTGACGGCGAGGAACATACCCAGATCGAAGGCTTCCGGGGACGTCCACCTTTCTGTCATACGGCCATAACCACCCGTCCGCCACCGGATCGGAGGTGATCACCGCCGGACCGGCTTCTTCCCGGCTCTTCAGGACGCGAAGGGGCGATGACCTCGCCATGACCCAAAGCGCTCACATGAGCAGTGACAACGACGTCTGAGTTCAGGTGTCGAACGCGGAATCCGTGGCACTGGGTGCCACCCGTTTGGGACTCGCAGACAGCCTTTCGGCGCTCGTTTGAGCAAACTGTGTATCATGCGTGGCGAATATCACGTGCCTGATGGCCGGAAACGGGCGGTGCGGCTGGGCCAGGTGCCGAGCGCGGCTCCCACTCCGAGCAGCGCCATCAGCAGCGCGACGACGAGGGCCGTCGTGCGGTGGCGTGCGAGGTCGAGGACGCTCTGGTCGAGGGCCGCGGCGGGCTGCGCGCCCGCCGGGTCCGAGGCGTCGTAGACGACGGTCGTCGCGATCGACAGGTCCGCGCCGGCCTTGCCGTGCGGCACGTACAGAAAGGACGCGACGGGCTTCTCGCGCACCAGCCGGGACCGGCCGCGCGCGTCCGTGAAGTCGAGCCGGACGGCCTCCGTGGAGCACGAGTACGAGCGGCGGCCGCCCCCGCAGTGCGTCATGACGCGTGCCTCGCCGGCGGCGTGCACGCCGTGCGCCCGCAGGTCGGCCAGGTGGGCGCGCCCGCCGGCCACGGACACCGCCGTCCCCGCGAGCGACAGGATGCCGAGCAGCCCGATCACGCCCGCGAGAACGGGCTTCCACCACAGCCGTATCCGCCCCATGGCGTCTCCCCCCTCGACGCCACCAACCTGGCGGCGGTGCGGCTCGCGGCGTCAGCGGGCGGGGCCGTGCAGCGCCCTGTCCGGGGCGCCGAAGCGCTCGGAGGCCGAGTCCGCCTGGTGCCAGTGCGGGTAGATCAGGTCGGGCGCGCTGACCTTGTCGAGCCGGTCGACGTCCTCCCGCGAGAGCGCCACCTCGGCGGCGCCGAGGTTGTCGGCCAGCTGCTCGTCCTTGCGCGCGCCGATGACCAGCGACGTGACGCCCGGCTTGGCGAGCAGGTACGCGAGCGAGATCCGGGCGGGCGATGCGCCGTGCGCGGACGCGATGTCGACGACCGTCTCGATGGTGTCGTACAGCTTCTCCTCGTCGCGTACGGGCGGCTCGCTCCACTCGGTGAGGTGCCTGCCCTCGCTCGCCTGCTGCCCGCGCCGGTACTTGCCGGACAGCAGGCCGCCGGCGAGCGGACTCCAGACCATGATGCCGAGCCCCTGGTCGAGGGAGAGGGGGACGAGTTCGTACTCGGCGTCCCTCGACTCCAGCGAGTAGTAGATCTGGTTGCTGACGAAGCGCTGGTAGCCGTGGGCGTCGGCGACGGCCAGCGCCTTCATCAGCTGCCAGCCCGCGTAGTTGGAGACGCCGAGGTAGCGGACCTTCCCCGAGCGCACGAGCGTGTCGAGCGCCTCCAGGGTCTCCTCGAGCGGCGTCTGCCCGTCCCACTCGTGGACGTGGTAGATGTCGAGGTGGTCGGTGCCGAGGCGGCGCAGGCTGCGCTCGACCTGGTCCACGATGTGCAGCCGGGACAGGCCCTGGTCGTTGGGGCCCTCCCCCATCCTCATGCGGACCTTGGACGACAGCAGCAGCCGGTCGCGGCGGCCGGCGATCGCCTGCCCGACGATCTCCTCGGAGGCGCCGTCCGAGTACATGTTGGCCGTGTCGACGAGGTTCACGCCCGCGTCGAGGCACATGTCTATCTGGCGCTTGGCGCCCTCGACGCCGGTGGCGCCCAGTACGCCGAAGCCGCCCTTGCCGCCGAAGGTCATGGTGCCCATGGAGAGCGCGGAGACGCGCAGACCGGACCTCCCGAGCTGCCTGTACTGCATCGTGGTCCCTCTCGATCGGTAGACGTCCGGGGGGCCGGAGGCATCCGGTCCCCCCGGACGTCTACCACCCTGGACGGGCGCGAACCGCCGCCGGGCGCACGCCCCAGGCCTCGGAGTGCGGGCCCGGCCCCGGGCTCAGCCTCCGGAGGTGTCGAGCTCCGCGCCCGCGTCCACGGCCGTGTAGTCGTACGGGTCGCGCAGCCAGCCGTCGGGCAGGACCACGCGGTTGTTGCCCGACGAGCGGCCGCGCGGGCCGTCCGCGCCGGCCGGCCAGGGCTGGTCCAGGTCGAGTCCTTCGAGCAGTTCGTCGAGTTGCGCGAGAGACGACGTCACCGCCAGCTTCCTGCGCAGCTCGGAGCCGACGGAGAAGCCCTTCAGGTACCAGGCGACATGCTTGCGGAAGTCGACCACGCCCCGCGACTCGTCCCCGAGCCACTCCCCCAGCAGCGTGGCGTGGCGGCGCATGACGGCCGCGACCTCGCGCAGCGCGGGCCGCGCCGCCGCGCCCGTGCCCTCGAACCCGGCCACCAGGTCCGCGAACAGCCAGGGGCGCCCAAGGCAGCCGCGGCCGACGACCACGCCGTCGCACCCGGTCTCGCGCACCATGCGCAGCGCGTCCTCGGCCGACCAGATGTCGCCGTTGCCGAGTACGGGAATCTCCGGCACGTGCTCCTTGAGGCGGGCGATGGCGTCCCAGTCGGCCGTGCCGCCGTAGTGCTGGGCCGCGGTCCTGCCGTGCAGGGCGATCGCCGTGATGCCCTCGTCGACGGCGATGCGGCCTGCGTCCAGGCACGTGAGGTGGTCGTCGTCGATGCCCTTGCGCATCTTCATCGTGACGGGCAGCGCTCCCGCGCTCGCCACGGCCTCGTGCAGGATCGCGCGCAGCAGGGGACGCTTGTACGGGAGCGCGGAACCGCCGCCCTTGCGGGTCACCTTGGGCACCGGGCAGCCGAAGTTGAGGTCGATGTGGTCGGCGAGGTCCTCGTCGACGATCATGCGGACCGCCTTGCCGACGGTCACCGGGTCGACGCCGTAGAGCTGGATCGAGCGCGGCGTCTCGTCCGGAGTGAAGCGGATCAGCCGCATGGTCTTGTCGTTGCGCTCGACCAGCGCGCGTGTGGTGATCATCTCACTCACGAAGAGCCCTTTGCCGCCCGTGAACTCCCGGCACAGGGTGCGGAAGGGGGCGTTGGTGATGCCCGCCATCGGCGCGAGGACCACGGGCGGGCTCACGGCGTGCGGGCCGATGGCCAGGGATGCGGCCGCTCCTGGCGCTGATGCGGGCGCGGGTGCGGTGGGCGTCTGGCTGGTCATGCGCCCCATTGTCGCGTATCGCGCGGCGTATCCGTCCACGAGCCGGTGTCAGGACCCCGGAAGCGGGTGGGTGATACAACGAGGTTGTTAGTTTTGCGTACTATCGATGTATGCCCGAGCTCAGCCACAGACGGCGGATGCTGGTGCTCGCGATCTGCTGCCTGAGTCTGCTGATCGTGAGCCTCGACAACACCGTCCTCAATGTCGCCCTCCCCTCCATGCAGCGAGAACTCCACGCGGGCGTCTCAGGACTCCAGTGGACGATCGACGCCTACACCCTGGTGCTCGCCTCGCTGCTGATGCTCTCGGGCTCCACCGCGGACCGGATCGGACGGCGCCGGGTCTTCGCGACGGGCCTCGTGATCTTCACGCTCGGGTCGCTGCTCTGCTCCCTCGCGCCGAACCTCGAAGCCCTGGTCGTCTTCCGGATGGTGCAGGCCGTCGGCGGGTCGATGCTCAACCCCGTGGCGATGTCGATCATCACCAACACGTTCACCGACCCGAGGGAGCGCGCCCGCGCCATCGGCGTGTGGGGCGGGGTCGTCGGCATCTCGATGGCGGCGGGCCCGCTCGTCGGCGGGTTGCTGGTGGACTCGGTCGGCTGGCGCTCGATCTTCTGGATCAACCTGCCGATCGGTCTGGCGGCGCTGCTGCTCACCCTGCGGTTCGTGCCGGAGTCGCGGGCGGCGAAGGCCCGCAGGCCGGACCCCGTCGGGCAGTTGCTGGTCATCGGCGTGCTCGGGTCCGTGACGTACACGATCATCGAGGTGCCGTCGGCCGGCTGGTCCTCGCCGCTCATCGTCACCCTCGTCTGCGTCGCCGTGCTGTGCCTCGCCGCCCTGCTGCGCTACGAGCCTCGGCGCCACGAGCCCCTGATCGACCTGCGGTTCTTCCGCAGCGCACCGTTCAGCGGCGCGACGGCGATCGCGGTGTGCGCGTTCGCGGCGCTCGGCGGCTTCCTCTTCGTCAACACGCTCTACCTTCAGGAGGCGCGCGGGCTCAGCGCCCTGCACGCCGGCCTCTACCTGCTGCCGATGGCCGCGGTGACGGCGGTCTGCGCACCGCTGTCGGGCCGCCTCGTCGGCTCGCGCGGCCCGCGTCCCTCGCTGGTGATCGCGGGAGTCGGGATGACCCTTGGCGGCCTGCTGTTCACCGTCTTCGACGCGCAGGAGCACACCCCGCTGCTCTTCCTGTCGTACGTGACGTTCGGCATCGGGTTCGGCTGGGTGAACGCGCCGATCACCAATACCGCCGTCTCCGGCATGCCGCGCTCGCAGGCGGGCGTCGCGGCGGCCGTCGCCTCCACCAGCCGCCAGATCGGCTCGACGCTGGGCGTCGCCGTGCTCGGCGCGGTGCTGGGCGGCGGAGTCGCCGCGTCGGGCGGGCGCGGCCACGCGACGGCCGCGTACCTGCGGGCCTTCACGGACGCCGCGCGGCCCGCCTGGTGGATCCTGACGGCCTGCGGCCTCGCGGTGCTGGTGCTGGGCGTCGCGACGAGCGGCGACCGTGCCAGGCGCAGCGCGGCGCGCGCGGCGGCCCGCCTGGAAGGCGACGCGGAGCGCACGCAGGCCCGCGCGGGATCCGCCGCGTCCTGAGGGGCCGCCCGCCCTTGTGGCGGGGCGCGCTTACGGGCGTCAGGCGTACGCGCGATCAGGCGCAGGCGCGGTCAAGCGTACGCGCGTCAGACCTCGGCGAGGGCACGTGTGCGCTCGTACGACGGCTTGCGCGCGCCCGCCCCACTGCCGCGGCGCGCGGCGAGGCCGCCGGCGTGCGCGTGCAGCCGCGTCAGCCGCTCGCGCGTGTCCGCGTCGGACGGCACGTAGCTGATCAGCACGTGGCCCGTCTGCGGGCCGAGCCACAGCGGGGTGTACTCGAGCCGCAGCCGGCCCACGACGGCGTTGTCGAACCGCTTCGTGAGGCCGGTGTTCGCGACCACCTCGTGGCGGTCCCACACCTTCCTGAAGTCGGCGGATCCCGCGCGCAGCCGGGCCAGCAGCGCCTTCCACGCCGGGTCGCCCAGGTGTTCGGCCATCGCGGCGCGGAACTTGGCGGCCATGGCGCGCTGCACTCGCTCGGGGTCCGCGAGTGCGGAGCGCCAGCGCTCGTCGGTGAAGGCGAGCCACAGGCAGTTGCGGTCCTCGGGACGCAGCTCGTCGAGGTCGCGCATCAGCACGCCGTAGGTGCTGTTGTACGCGAGGATGTCGTACCTGCTGTTCTGCACGCAGGCGGGGTACGGCTCCAGTTGCGCGAGCATGCCGCGCAGCGCGGGCGTCACCCGCGGGCACGGCCTCGTCGGATCGGGGTCGACGGCGCCGCCCAGCGCGAAGAGGTGCGCGCGCTCCACCGGGTCGAGCAGCAGGGCCCGCGCCAGCGCGTCGAGCACCTGCGCCGAGACCTGGATGTCCCGCGCCTGCTCCAGCCACGTGTACCAGGTCACGCCCACCGCCGACAGGTGCGCGACCTCCTCGCGCCTGAGGCCAGGCGTGCGCCGCCTGGCGCCGCGCGTGAGGCCCACCTGCTCGGGGGAGATGCGCTCGCGGCGGCTGCGCAGGAACTCGGCGAGCTCCTTGCGCCGGATGTCCGGGGTCTGGTCGCCGTGCACCGCCGTCGTCGTCATGGCCCCAGTGTCCCGCCCGCTCCTCTTCTCCTCAAGCTGTTACCGGGTACTTCTTCTACCAGGATGAGGAGACTCTGGTACCAGGCTGCAGGGCGGGGGATCGTCGGTGTCATGACCAAGGCATCCCCATCCGCCGCCCCCGGGGCGGCAGGCGCCACCGCGGCCGGGCAGCCGGCGGCCCCGCAGCAGGAGGCGGAGCCGCGGCAGGCGGCGGACCCGCAGGCCCGTGACGCCGTAGTGGTGCACCACCACGGCGCGGTGCTCGGCCCGATCGGGCTGTTCACAGTGCTGCTCGGCGCGGCCCTGCCGCTCATCGACTTCTTCATCGTCAACGTCGCCCTGCCCACCATCGAACGCGACCTCGACGCGAGCGCCGCCCTGCTCGAACTCGTCGTCGCCGGGTACGGCCTCAGCTACGCGGTCCTGCTCGTGCTCGGCGGCCGCCTCGGCGACATCTTCGGCCGCCGCAGGCTGTTCATCGCCGGCATGGCCGCATTCGGCGTCACCTCGCTGGCCTGCGGCCTGGCGCCCGACGCGTGGTCGCTGGTCGCCGCGCGGGTGGCGCAGGGCGCCGCGTCCGCGCTGATGCTGCCGCAGGTGCTCGCCACCATCCACTCCTCGACCACCGGGCACCGGCGCGCCCGCGCGCAGTCGATGTACGGCGCGACGGCGGGCCTCGCGATGGTCGCCGGCCAGATACTCGGCGGCGTGCTGGTCTCGGCCGACGTCGCGGGCTCGGGCTGGCGGGCGATCTTCCTGGTGAACGTGCCGGTCGCGGTCGCCGGACTCGTCCTCGCCGTGCGCACGGTGCCGGAGACGCGCTCCCAGGCGCCCGCGCCGATCGACGTGCCGGGCACCGTGCTGCTGGCCGCCGCGCTCTCGTCGCTGCTCGCGCCGCTCACGGAGGGCCGTGCGGCGGGCTGGCCGCTGTGGACGTGGGTGTCGCTCGCCGCCTTCCCGTTCCTCGCGTACGCCCTGTACCGGGTGGAGCGGCGCGCCGACCGCGAGGGCCGCACGCCGCTGGTGCCGCCCAGCCTGTTCGAGCTGGTGTCGCTGCGCCGCGGGCTGCTGCTGATCCTGCCGTTCTCGATCGGCTTCGGCGGCTTCATGTTCGTGCTGGCCGTCGCACTCCAGCAGGGCCTCGGCATGGGCGCGGTGGCGGCGGGCGTGGCGCTCGTGCCGCTCGCGGTGACGTTCTTCGCCGCGTCGCTCGCAGGACCGCGGCTGATCCGCAGGTACGGCAGCAGGATCGTGGCGTCCGGCGCCGTGGTGCAGGCCGTGGGCCTCGCGCTCATGGCGTACGCGGTGTGGCACGACTGGCCGTCCGTGGGCATGCTCGCGCTGCTGCCCGGCACGGCGCTCGCCGGATTCGGCCAGGGGCTCCAACTGCCCGTGGTGTACCGGATCGTGCTGTCCGACGTGCCCGGGGAGCGTGCGGGCGTGGGCAGCGGCGTGATGATGACGACGCAGCAGTCGGCGCTCGCGCTGGGCGTGGCGACGCTCGGGTCACTGTTCCTGACACTCGCCGGCACGGGGACGGCGGACATGGGCCACGCGCTGGCCGTGACGCTGCTGACGCAACTGGGCCTCGTGGTCCTGACGGTGGCCCTGGCGCTGCGACTGCCCCGCAGGATCGCCTGAACGGCCAGGCGCCGCCGCCACCTCCTGCGGCGGCCCCGGGACCTCGGGCGGCCCGCGCCCGACCCCGTTCCGGCCCACACGATCCGCGTCACCGCCCGGGCCTGGGCAAAAGGCCGTACGAGCCCGGAGCCGGAGCACCACCGGGCCCACCCCGGTTACGCGACCGGGCCTGGAGCAGGGCCTGGCGGCCCGGGCAGGTCCCCCGGGCCGCCAGGCAGGGGCCCCGGCCCCATTCCAGCCCCACGACCCACGCCGACACCGGCACGGCCCCGCCGCGTCACCACCCGGCCCTATGCGGCCCGTGCAGGTCCCCCGGGCCGCCAGGCAGGGGCCCCGGCCCCATTCCAGCCCCACGACCCACGCCGACACCGGCACGGCCCCGCCGCGTCACCACCCGGCCCTGGGCCGCCAGGCAGGGGCCCCGGCCCCTTCCAGCCCCACGACCCGCGCCGGCGCCGGTCCGCCCCGACCTGGCGCAAAGGGCCGTACAGGCCCGGAATCGGAGGCCGCCACCGCGCCCGCCCCTGGCGCTTCCTGGCCTCGGCTGGGGCTGTTCGGTCACGCGCGGGTGCCCGGGGCCGCCGGCGCGGACGCCACGGCGTGCCCGTGCCTACATGAAGTTGCGCGTGTGCAGCGCCGACAGCTCGGCCGCCTCGTCGTCGGGGAAGCCCAGGCGGGACAGCCGGTGCCGGCGGCCCTCGTCCATCTCCGCCTGCAACTGCCCGACCGCACGCCAGCCGCGGCCGATGGCCGCCGGGTCCCAGGACCCGGCGGCCAGCAGGACCAGCGCGTCGAACACGTCACGGTTCAGCCCCGCCGTGTCGAGCAGCGCGTCGTGCCTGCGCTCCACGGCGCCCCGCAGCCGCCCGCGCAGCCCCGGGTCCACGCCCGCGCGGTGTTCGAGGTGGCCGAGGCCGAACGCGACGTGCCGCGCCTCGTCCTGCCGGACCAGGTGGCTGATCCTGCGCGTCACCGGGTCGGGCGCGTGCCGCTCCAGGAAGGCGAGGAGGTTGAGGAAGCTGCCCTCGCCGAGCACGGAGAGCAGGAAGGACGCGATCGAGAAGTCCGGCTCGCGCAGCAGCGTCGCCAGCGACGCCCGGCCGCCCACCGACGACGTGCCCATCGACCCGCACTTCAGCAGCGCACGCCGCGTGAAGACCTCCACGTGCCTGGCCTCGTCGGCGGCCTGCACGGCGAGGAGTTGCAGGACCTCGCGGAAGTGCGGGTGCACCTGGGCGAGCAGCCGCCCCGGCACGACCAGGGCCGCCTGCTCGTTCTCCACCAGGTACGTCATGACCTGGACGACGGCCGCCTCCACGCCGTCCGGGAGGCTGAACGGCTCGTCCCAGTCCACGGCCGTCAGCGGGTCCCACTGCCCGGCCGCCGCCTGGCGGTACAGCCGCGGTGCGAGGTCGTACCAGGCGATGTCCCGGTCAGTGACCACGAACGGCACCTCGGGGCCGCCCGCCTCCACCAGCGCGCCTCGTGCCGCGAGTCCCCAGTGCAGCGGCGCACGCTCGCTGACCTGCCCGGCCGGCGGGTTGCCGGCACGCTCCGCGCCACGGGCGCGGGCCTGGCCGGCAGCGCCGCACACCACGTACGCCCGGACCTCGGCCTCGCCCTGCGGCGCCCGCTCGACGGTGTGGCCCTCCCGCCTGCACCAGACGGCCAGGTGCGCGGCGAGTGCCGGATCGGTCCCGGTGACGGCCACCCTGCGGCCAGGCGGCAGCCGGTCGAGCGCCCGCCGCAGCAGCAGGTGCGCGCCCTGGTCGAAGCCGAGCGCCGCCAGGTCCACGAGGGGCGCACCCGGCGGGGCGCCGCCGTCCGTCACGGCAGGTAGCCGGCCGCCGTGACCTGGCCCTGCTCGTCGTAGAACCCCGTCTCGTCCACGGCGGCCGTGAGCGCCGCGTAGCCGCTCTCCCGGCCCGGCAGCCACCGCGTGAGCCCTTCGAGGTCGAGGAGGTGGCGCACCTCCGGATCCCCGGCGGACATCGACAGCAGCAGTTCGGTGAGGCGCTCGCCGAGGTCGGGGGCGAGGGACGGGCCTGCGGCCAGGACGCAGTGGTCGAAGGGGTCCGTGCGGGTCAGCAGGCGGGTGGCGCCCGGCGGCAGGGTGCCCTCCTGGCCGAACAGCAGGTGGTTCACGTCGATCATGCAGGCGGCCGCCGCCTCGCCGGCCATCAGCTCGCGGGCCGCGTCACGCTCGCCGCCGATGTGGTCGCCGTGCAGCCCCACGCCGGTGTCGTGGCCGCGCACGACGAAGTCGGCGCCGGGTTCGAGGCCGAGCGCCCTGAGGTGGTGCAGCGGCAGCAGCGTGCCCTGCGGGGAGTCGACGGCACCGACGGCGACGGCGCGGCCCTTCAGGTCGGGGACGCCCGCGACAGGACCGTCCGCCCTGACGACGACCACCGACGTCAGGTCGCGGTCGGTGTCGCGCATGACCAGCGGCCGCACGTCGACGCGTGCGGCCCGCGCCAGCCGCCGGGTGCGCAGCCAGGCGAGCGGCGAGTGCCAGGCGGCGTCGATCCTGCCCCGCACGAGGTCCTCGGCCTGCCGCTCGTAGTGGGCGTAGAGCACGAAGTCGAACGGCAGGTCCTGGCGGCGCAGCCAGGCGCGGAACCCGGTCCAGATGGTGACGACCTTGGGGTCGTAGGCGACGGCGCCCAGCAGCACGCCGCTCATCGGGCGTCCCCGAACAGCGGCAGGCCGAGCCCGGCACGGCCGCAGAAGTCGTGCAGGGCCTCGGTGGTCGGGGCCATCACACGGGCCGCCAGCGCGTCCCTGAACCGCCGCTCCACGCCCAGGTCGCGGCGGAACGCGGACCCGCCGCACAGCCGCATGGCGCCGTCGGCGACCTCGGCGGCGGTCTCCGCCGCGAGCGCCTTGACCTGGAGGACGCGCAACTGCGCCTCGGGCAGGCCCGTGTCGAGCGCGGTGAGGGTGGCGTCGAGGAACGACCGCAGGGCGTCGGCGCGCAGCCGCAGCCGCGCGTACTCCTGCCGGGGAATCGGCTGTTCGGCCAGGCTCTGGCCGAGGTGCTCCAGCCGCGTGCCGGTCAGGTGCCGTGCCGTCAGGTCGAGCAGCGCCTGGGTCACGCCGAGGGAGAAGGCGGCGCTGAGCACGAGGAAGCAGGGCAGTACGAGGCCGAGTGCCGTGTCCAGGCCCTGCCCGTCGTCGCCGAGCATCGCGGTCTCGGTGACCGAGACGCCCTTGCCCGTCACGGGGCTCGACGCGTTGCCGCGCAGCCCGAAGCCGTCGTAGTCGCCGCGTACGTCGATCCCCGCGCTGCCGGCCGGGACCAGCCACAGCGACATGACGCCGTCCGCGCGCAGCGGCCTGCTCGACCACACGTAGCTGTCCGCCTCGCCTGCCGAGGTGACCCACGACTTCTCCGCGTCCAGGCACACCGCGCCCGCCCCGTCCGGGGTCGCGGTGGAGCCGGGCGCCCAGAAGTGGCTGCGCGAGCCGCGCTCCGAGAAGGCGAGCGTGGACAGGTGGCTGCCCGCGGCGATGTCCCGCCGCGCGTCCTCGGGCCCGTGGCGGTCCACCACGGTCGTCGCCGCGTAGTGCATGAGCAGGACCATGGCGGTGGAGCCGCAGGTCCCGGCGAGCCGCTCCACGACGCCGGCGGCCTGCCGCAGGTCGCCGCCGGCCCCGCCGTTCTCGGGGGAGCTGAGCAGGCCGAGCAGCCCGGCCTCCGCGAGGGCGCGCACCCCCTCGCGCGGGAACCGGCCGCTGCGGTCGATCTCCTCGGCGAGCGGCCCGACGGTGTCGCGCAGCACCGCCTCGAACCTCTCGCCCGTCGCGGGCGCGGACGGTACCTCTGAGGACGGGCTCATGGGGCGGCTCCCTCTCGGTGGGCCGGCGACGCCGGTCCGAAGGTGGCCCACCCAACCAGCCGGCCAGGCGCCGCGGAGGGAGCGCACGCCGCCCACCGGAAAGAAATGATGATCGAACCGGCACCTGTGCGGGGCGAGTTGGAGACGGCACCGCCCCGCCCGGGTGCGACGCCCGGACGGGACGGATCCCGCTCAGCCCTGCGCGGTGGTGTCGTCCTGCGCGGTGGTGCCGTCCTGCGTATCGCCGGCGTCCCGCGTGGTCGCGGCGGTGCGCTCGCGCATCCTGCGCAGCAGCTCCTGCTTCTGGTCGGCGCTCGTCTTGCGGTCGGTCGCGCTCGGCGCGCCGCCCTGCTGCTGGGCGCGGGGCAGCTTCCTGCGCTGCCCGCCCACGCCGAGCAGGTTGTTACGGCTCTTGGACACGGGGTCTCCCGAAGTGTGTGTTCTGCCGATGTGGTCGCGATGGGGCGGCGCGTGGCCGCCGCGGACTCACTCGTAGTGCTGGAAGAACATTCCCGTGATACGCATACCGCGACGCTAGCAGCGCCACCGCCGTACACCCCACCGATTTTTCCGGCGACCGGCTCGGGCGGGGCCCGGACACGCCGCAGGGCCCGCCCCCCGGTGGGGACGGGCCCTACGTGCGGCTCAGGCGGCCCGCGGCGTCAGCAGCCGAGGAGGCGGCCGCCGAGGTACGTCTGGATCTGGTCGAGGGAGACGCGCTCCTGCGCCATCGTGTCGCGCTCGCGCACGGTGACCGCGTTGTCGTCCAGCGTGTCGAAGTCGACGGTGACGCAGAACGGCGTGCCGATCTCGTCCTGGCGGCGGTAGCGGCGGCCGATGGCGCCCGCGTCGTCGAACTCGATGTTCCAGTTGCGCCGCAGGTCCTCCGCGAGGCCCTTGGCCTTCGGCGACAGCTGCGGGTTGCGGGACAGCGGCAGGACCGCGACCTTGACCGGCGCGAGGCGCGGGTCGAGGCGCATCACGGTGCGCTTCTCCATGACACCCTTCGCGTTCGGCGCCTCGTCCTCGTTGAACGCGTCGAGCATGAAGGCGAGCATGCCGCGCCCGACGCCCGCGGCGGGCTCGATGACGTACGGCGTCCAGCGTTCCCCGGCCTCCTGGTCGAAGTACGACAGGTCGTGGCCCGACGCCTTCGCGTGCGCGGACAGGTCGAAGTCCGTGCGGTTCGCGACGCCCTCCAGCTCGCCCCACTCGCCGCCGCCGAACTGGAAGCGGTACTCGATGTCAGCCGTGCGCTTGGAGTAGTGGGAGAGCTTCTCCGCCGGGTGCTCGAACCAGCGCATGTTCTCCTCGCGCATGCCGAGGCCCGTGTACCAGTTCCAGCGCTGCTCGAGCCAGTACTCGTGCCACTTCTCGTCCTCGCCCGGCTTGACGAAGAACTCCATCTCCATCTGCTCGAACTCGCGGGTGCGGAAGATGAAGTTGCCCGGCGTGATCTCGTTGCGGAACGACTTGCCGATCTGGGCGATGCCGAACGGGGGCTTCTTCCGCGACGTCTGCTGGACCTGCCCGAAGTTGGTGAAGATGCCCTGCGCGGTCTCGGGCCGCAGGTACGCGACGGAGCCGGAGTCCTGCGTCGGGCCGAGGTGCGTGGTCAGCAGGCCGGAGAACTGCTTGGGCTCGGTGAAGGTGCCCTTGTTGCCGCAGTTGGGGCAGTTCAGGTCGGCGAGGCCGTTCGCGGGGGACTTGCCGTGCTTCTCCTCGTACGCCTCTTCGAGGTGGTCGGCGCGGAAGCGCTTGTGGCAGTACGTGCACTCGGTGAGCGGGTCCGTGAAGGTCTCCACGTGCCCGGACGCCTGCCAGACCTCCGTGGCCAGGATCACCGAGGAGTCAAGGCCGACGACATCCTCGCGCGAGGTGACCATGGCGCGCCACCACTGGCGCTTGAGGTTCTCCTTCAGCTCGACCCCGAGCGGCCCGTAGTCCCAGGCGGCGCGCTGGCCGCCGTAGATCTCACTGGACGGGTAGACGAAGCCACGGCGCTTGCTGAGGTTGACGATGCTGTCGATCTTGTCGGCGGCCACGGTGCTCTCTTCATTACGATGACGGCGAACGGCGAATACCTCAGATTAGCGGCGGCCTCACCCCCCGGATCAAATCGGTGGCGGCTGGCAGAATGGAGGCAGCCGTGAACCCAGCATCCCGAGGACGCCGAGGAGGCACCTGTGACGACCGCGCACAGTGACGGACCCCCCGTACGCGGCAGGTCCACCCGCCAGCGTGCGGCGGTGGCGTCGGCGCTGGACGAGGTCGAGGAGTTCCGCAGCGCGCAGGAACTGCACGACATGCTCAAGCACCGGGGCGACTCCGTCGGCCTGACCACCGTCTACCGCACCCTGCAGTCCCTCGCCGACGCCGGCGAGGTCGACGTGCTGCGCACGACGGACGGCGAGTCCGTCTACCGGCGGTGCGAGAGCGACACGCACCACCACCACCTGGTGTGCCGGGTGTGCGGCGCGGCGGTGGAGGTCGAGGGGCCGGCCGTCGAGCAGTGGGCACAGGCCGTGGCGGCGCAGCACGGGTACGTGGGCGTGGCGCACACGCTGGAGATCTTCGGCACGTGCGCGGACTGCGCCGCGAAGTAGCGGGAAGCGGCACGGCGGCGGCCCCGCCGCGCACCGGCCGTCCGGGCGTCCGTCCCCGCGCCCGCCCCGTCAGCCGGCCGCGGGCGATCCGTCCGGCTGGTTGGGCAGCGCGCCGCCGAAGCGGCGGTCGCGCTGCGCGTACTCCAGGCAGGCCCGCCACAGGTCGCGGCGGTCGAAGTCGGGCCACAGCACGTCCTGGAACACCATCTCGGCGTAACTGCTCTGCCAGATCAGGTAGTTGGACGTGCGCTGCTCGCCGCTCGGGCGCAGGAAGAGGTCCACGTCGGGCATGTCCGGGTAGTACAGGTACTTGGCGAAGGTCTTCTCGTTGACCTTGGACGGGTCGAGCCTGCCCGCGGCCACGTCGCGGGCGATCGCCTGCGCCGCGTCGGCGATCTCGGCACGTCCGCCGTAGTTCACGCAGAAGTACAGGGTCATCGCGTCGTTGCGTACGGTCTGCTCCTGGGCGACCTGGAGCTCCTGAACCACCGACTTCCACATCTTCGGCATGCGGCCGACCCAGCGGATGCGGATGCCGAGTTCGTCCATCTCGTCGCGGCGGCGGCGGATCACGTCGCGGTTGAAGTTCATCAGGAACCGCACCTCGTCGGGCGTGCGCTTCCAGTTCTCCGTGGAGAAGGCGTACAGCGACAGGTTCTTCACACCCATGTCGATGCACCCCTTGAGGACGTCCATCACGACGCCCTCCCCCACCTTGTGGCCCTCGGTGCGCGGCAGCCCGCGCTCCTTCGCCCAGCGGCCGTTGCCGTCCATGACCACCGCGACGTGCTTCGGCACCAGCTCGCCGGGGATCTTCGGCGGTACGGCGCCCGAGGGGTGCGGCTCCGGCGTCCTGTACTCGCGGCGGGAGCGCCCCATGAGTCGTGCCATGCCCGGTGCTCTCCTGACTTCCCGACGTCGTGTGTCCGCCCTGAACCGCTTCGACCCGGGGCCTCGACAGGGTATTCCGCCCCGGGGGAGGTATGCCAACCCGAGGCGTTCCGGTTCGGACGTTCAAAAAAACTGGTACACACAGGCAGCGGCAAGCTGGACAGACGAAAATTGACCTCCATATATTTGTACGCACATTCATCTATGGGAGGCTCCATGCGTATCGCGGTGATGGGCACCGGCGGTATCGGCGGCTACTTCGGCGGCCGGCTGGCCGCGGCGGGACACGACGTGCTCTTCGTGGCCAGGGGCCGCCAGCTCGACGCGCTGCGCGACGGCGGTCTGCGCGTGCTGAGCCCGCTCGGGGACGTGCACATCCCCGAGGTCCAAGCCACGGACGACCCGTCGGGACACGCACCCGCCGACTTCGTGCTGTTCGGCGTCAAGCTGTGGGACACCGCGTCGGCGGCGGAGCTCGTCAAGCCGCTGCTCGGCCCAGGCACCGCCGTCGCGTCGTTCCAGAACGGCGTCGTCAAGGACGACATCCTGCGCGATGTGCTCGGCGCCGAGCACATCGTGGGAGGCGTGTCCTACATCGCCGCCACCATCGCCGAGCCCGGCGTCATCCGCCACTCGGGCTCCATGCAGAAGCTGGTGTTCGGCGAGTACGACGGCACCTCGTCCCCGCGCGTGCGGGCCTTCCGCGACGCGTGCGCGGACGCCGGCATCGACGTCGAGGTGAGCGAGGGGATCGAGCGGGCCGTCTGGGAGAAGTTCGTCTTCCTCGTCGGCCTCTCGGGCACCACCACGCTCGCACGCTCCCCCATCGGCCCGATCCGCGCCAACCCGCGCTCGCGCGCGTTCCTGCGCGGCGTGATGGACGAGGTCGTCCAGGTCGCGCGGGCGCAGGGGGTGGCGCTGCCGGCGGACTACGCGGACGACCGCATGGCCTTCGTCGACACCGTGCCGGACACCATGACGTCGTCGATGCACCACGACATCGAGCGCGGCAACCGGCTGGAGGTCGGCTGGCTCAGCGGCGACGTGGTCGAGCGCGGCGCCGCGCTCTCCGTCCCCACGCCGAACAACGGCGCGATCGCCGGCATGCTCGCCGTGCACGCCGATGGTCACGCCGCACAGGCCGGGGGCGGCACCGCCCGGAGCGAGGGCCGCACGGCGTGAACGGGCCGACCGTGCGCTCCGTCGAGGCCACGCCGGTCCTGCTGCCGATGCGCAGGCCGCTCGGCACCAGCGCCAGCAGCATCGGCGAGGCGCCGATGGTGCTCATCGACCTCCGCACCGAGGAGGGCCTGACGGGCCGCTCGTACCTGTTCTGCTACGCCGAGGCGCTCGCCCACGCGGTGGTGACGCTGGTGCGGGACGCGGGCGCCCGGCTGGCCGGCGCCCCGGCCGAGCCCGCCGCCTGCCGGCGGACGCTGTCCGCCCACTTCAAGCTGGTGGGCGTGCGCGGGCCTGTCGCGTCCGTACTCGCGGGGGTCGACGCGGCGTGCTGGGACGCGCTGGCGCAGGCCGCGGGCCTGCCGCTGGCCCGGCTGCTCGGCGCCGCGCCGCGTCCCGTCCCCGCCTACAACAGCAACGGCCTGGGGCTGCTGCCGGCGGATGCCGCGGCGGACGAGGCGCTGGAGCTGGCCGCCGAGGGCTTCTCCGCCGTCAAGATGCGGCTCGGCCGGCCCTCGGCGCGCGACGACCTCGCCGCCGTCCGCGCGGTACGCGCCGCCCTGCCCGAACACGTCGCCGTGATGGCCGACTTCAACCAGGCGCTGTCGCTCGCGGAGGCCCAGGACCGCTGCCGGGCACTGGACGACGAGGGGCTGTACTGGATCGAGGAGCCGGTGCGCCACGACGACCACGAGGGGACGGCCCGCCTGGCGGCGGCGCTGCGCACGCCCGTCCAGGCCGGCGAGAACCTCACCGGGCCCCGTGCGATGGCCCGCTCGCTGCGGCTCGGCGCGAGTGACTACGTGATGACCGACCTCGACCGCATCGGCGGAGTCAGCGGATGGCGCGACGCGGCGGCGCTGGCCGACGTGTCCGGCGTGCCGATGTCGTCCCACCTGTACCCGGAGGTGAGCGCCCAGCTGCTGGCGGCGACGCCGACGGCCCACTGGCTCGAGTACGTCGACTGGGCAGGACCCGTGCTCGAAACGCCCCTGCGGATCGCCGACGGGTGCGCGGTGCCGTCCGAGTACCCGGGCAGCGGCCTGCGCTGGGACGCGCGCGCCGTCGCGCACCACAGGATGGACTGAGGCGCGTGCGGGCGGCCCGCCCGGGCCGCGGGCCCGGCTCCTAGGCGCGGCCCCGGACGTCGTGTGCGGCGCTTCGGCCGTGGCCCGTCTCCACATACCTCAGGGAGCGCAGCCCGCGCTCCAGGTGCCAGTGCAGGTAGGCGGAGACCAGCCCGCTGCCCTCCCTGACGTGGCGCGCCTCGCACGCGTCGGCGGTGGGCCAGTCGCCCGTCAGCAGGGCGCCGAGCAGGGCCACCGCCTCTGACGACGGCACGACGCTGCCGGGGACCCGGCAGTCGCCGCAGACGATCCCGCCCGAGGCGACGGAGAAGAACCGGTTGGGGCCGTCGAGGCCGCACTTCGCGCAGTTCTCGAAGCTGGGCGCGTACCCGTTGACGGCGAGCGAGCGCAGCAGGAACGCGTCGAGGATCAGGTTCGGCGCGTGCTCGCCGCGTGCCAGGGTGCGCAGGGCGCCGACCAGCAGCAGGTACTGCTGGACCGCGGGCTCGCCCTCGTGGTCGGTGAACCGCTCGGCCGTCTCCAGCATGGCCGTGCCGGCCGTGTACCTGGCGTAGTCGGTGACGATGCCGCCGCCGTAGGGCGCGATCGTCTCGCTCTGGGTGCACAGCGGCAGCCCGCGGCCGATCAGCTCGCTGCCGCGCGCGAAGAACTGCACGTCGACGTGGGAGAACGGTTCGAGCCGCGCCCCGAACTTCGACTTCGTGCGCCGCACTCCGCGCGCGACGGCGCGCACGCGGCCGTGCCCGCGGGTCAGGAGCGTGATGATGCGGTCGGCCTCACCGAGCTTCTGGGTCCGCAGCACGACACCGTCGTCCCGGAACAGACTCATGCCCTCATTCTTCCGTACGCTGGCGCGGACGTGCTCTCCGGTGGCGGGGCGAGGTGCCTCAGGCGTCCGGTCCCACCGGCCTGACCAGGCCCGACTCGTATGCCGCGATGACCAGTTGGGCGCGATCGCGGGCCGCGAGCTTGCCCATGATGCGGCTGACGTGGGTCTTGGCGGTCAGCGGGCTCAGGCCGAGGACGTCGGCGATCTCCGCGTTGTTCAGGCCGCGCGCGACGAGTGCGAGCACGCCGCGCTCCCGCTCCGAGAGCGCCGCGAGCGCGGCCGGGGCGTCCGTGAGGGATGCGGGGGCCTCCGGCGCCTTCAGCGCGCGGGCGATCAGCCGCGCCGTGGGACCGGGCGAGAGCAGTGCGTCCCCCGCGGCGACCGTGCGGATGGCGTCCAGCAGCTCGGCTGGCCTGGTGTCCTTCACGAGGAAGCCGGAGGCCCCTGCGCGCAGGGCGTCCATCACGTACTCCTCCGTGTCGTAGGTGGTCAGGACGAGCACCCTGACGCCTGCCAGGTCCTCGTCCATGGAGATCAGCCGGGTGGCCTCGATCCCGTCCAGATCGGGCATCCTGATGTCCATCACCACCAGGTCGGCTCGCCCGGACCGGGCGAGCGCCAGCGCCTCGCACCCGGTGGCGGCCTCGCCGACGACGGTCATGTCCTGTGCGGAGCCGACGAGCATGGCGAACGCCGAGCGCACCAGCGTCTGGTCGTCCGCGAGCAGCACCCGGATCACGGCCTGCCTCCTTCGTCCGCCGCGGCGGTGCGATCCCCCTGCTCCAGAGGCAGCAGTGCCTCGACGGCGAACCCGCCGCCTGCGCGGGGCCCGGCCGTCAGGGAGCCGCCGACG
Organism: Streptomyces sp. NRRL F-5126; assembly: GCF_000721265.1. Classification (GTDB taxonomy): domain Bacteria; phylum Actinomycetota; class Actinomycetes; order Streptomycetales; family Streptomycetaceae; genus Streptomyces. The sequence continues at coordinate 694,362 of NZ_JOFZ01000012.1, forward strand.
CTGCGTGCGCGCTCGCGCATGCCGAGGATCCCATAGCCGCCCGTGACGTCCCCGCCTGTGGCGGTGTCGCGGGCCGCCCCTGAACCGTCGTCGACGATCCCGACGCGGAGCGCGCCGCCGCGGCGTTCCACCGTCACCTCCGTGCGGGCGCCGGGCCCTGCATGGCGGGCGGCGTTGGTCAGCGACTCCTGGACGATGCGGTACGCGGCGGCGTCGACCGCGGGCGGCACGACCGCCCCGCCGGTGCCGTGCAGCGTCAGCCCGGCGCCGGCCGCGCGCACCAGGCCGGGCAGCGCGGCGAGGCCGGGCAGCGGCCCGCGGCCCTCCGCCGCGCCGCCGGCGAACTCCCCCGGCGCGTCGCAGCGCAGCACGTCGAGGGTGGCTTTGACCTCCGCTCGCGCCGTGCGGCAGGTGTCGGCGATCCCGTCCAGGGCAGCGGCGACGGCGGCGCGGTCCAGCCGCCCGGGGTCGGCCTCGAGGACGTGCGAGGCGACGGATGCCTGGACGCCGATCGTCGTGATCGAGTGGGCCAGCAGGTCGTGCAGGTCACGGGCGATCCGCAGGCGCTCCTGCGCGACCCGGCGGGCCGCCTCCTCCTCGCGGGTGCGCTCGGCGCGTTCCGCCCGTTCGACGATGGAGGCGACGTACCCGCGGTAGATCCGCAGGTAGGCGCCGAGCAGGAACACCGAGGCCAGCCAGCCCGACACCTTCAGTGCCTCGAAGCCGGCGCCGGGATCGACGCCGAGCTGGATCCCGACGTTCAGGCAGACGACCGCGACCGCGATCAGCAGCGTGCGCAGCGGCCTGACCGTGGCGGCCACCGTGTAGATCATCACCAGGGAGGCGGGCAGCGCGGCGGGGTGGTCGTACCGCAGTGCGTGGTACGACGCGACGAAGACCACCATGGCCGCCAGGGCGGCCATGGTGTGGCGCCGCCGCCACACCAGCGGCAGCACGCTCAAGGCCAGCAGCGCCCAGCCGGGGCCGTCCAGGGTGCGGCCGTTGTCCACGGCCAGGGCCAGCAGCGCGGACAGCGCCATCAGGGCGAGGGCGAGCAGTCCGTCGGCCCGCAGAGGATGGGGAGCGTCCGCGGGGTCGCGGCCGACGGCGGCCAGGACGCGCAGCCCGCGGCTGCCCTGCACGACGGCGGCCGTCCTGCCGGTGGGGGTGGTCGTGGTGTCCACGGGGTCATCCTCGGGGAAAGGGGCGCCTCCTCGCGAGGGCGGTCCCGGTGCGTGCGACGGAGGCGGGAGCGCGCCGCCCGTCCCGGCGTGGCTACGCCGCAGTGTGTTCGCCGGCCCGGGCCTGTTGCGGACGGGTCGCGTGCCTGGTCGTGCCCGGCCACCAGAGCCGGTCGCCGAGCAGCAGGCTCGCCGAGGTCACCAGCCAGGTCCTGACGAGGAACGTGTCCAGCAGGACGCCGACGGCGATCACCAGGCCGGTCTCGACCATCATCACCAGGGGCAGCGTCGTCAGCACGGAGAACGTCGCCGCCAGCACGATGCCCGCCGACGCGATGACGCCGCCCGTGGTGCGCAGCGCCGCGAGCACCGCCCCGTCCGCGGTCGCACCACGCGCCCGCTCCTCGCGCGTTCTGTGCATCAGGAAGATGCCGTAGTCGACACCGAGCGCCACCAGGAAGACGAACGTGAGCAGCGGCAGGCTGGGATCCGTGCCCGCGAAGCCGAGAACGTGGCCGAACAGCAGGGAGCCGATGCCGAGTGCCGCGGCCCACACCGCCGCGACGGCGGCGACCAGGATCAGCGGGGCGACGACGGAGCGCAGCAGGGCCCCGAGGATGAGCAGGACGACGGCGAGCACGAGCGGCACGACGATCCGCAGGTCTCTCGCGTCGGTGGACTGCTGGTCCAGCCGCTGGGCGATGGTGCCGCCCACGTAAGTGCCCGGCACCCGGCCCTCGTGGGCGCGCAGGGTGGTGACCGTCGTGGTCTCCGCGGCGGAGCCCGGCGCTGCGCGCGGGAGCACCAGCAGTTCCGTCCAGCCCTTCCCCGAGCGGGTGGCGCGGGCCGAGCCCACGCCGGGGGTGGCCCGCGCGGCGTCCAGGGCCTGCTGGGCCCGCGGGGTCGCGGTGACGACGGGGATCGGGTCACCCTGCCCGCCGGGGAAGGCGGCGTCGGCGGTGCGCAGGGCGGCCACCGACTCGGGTGGCGAGGTGAAGCCGTCCAGCTGTCCGAGCGTTCCCGGACCATCCAGGCTGCCGAGGGCCAGGGCACCGAGCAGCACCGCGCCGCCTGCCAGCACCGCGGCGGGGCGGCGGCCGGCGCGGGCGCCGACCGCGGCGAAGAACGTACGGCGGCCCCGGCGGGGCGCGTGCGGCTCGCTGCCGTACACCGGTACCAGCGGCCAGAACACCCGGCGTCCGAGCACGACGAGCAGGGCGGGCAGCAGCGTCGTCATCGCGGCGAGCGCGCACAGCACACCGACGGCGCCGACGGGCCCGAGCCCGCGTGAGCTGTTGAGACCGGCGGCGAGCAGGCACAGCAGGCCCGCGACGACGGTGCCTCCCGACGCGAGGAGCGCGGGACCGCAGCCGCGCAGCGCCGCGCGCATCGCGTCGTACGGCCGGCGCACCCGCCGCAGCTCCTCGCGGTAGCGGGAGACGAGCAGCAGGGCGTAGTCGGTGCCCGCGCCGAACACGAGGACCGTCATGATCCCGCCGCTCTGCCCAGTCACGGTGAGGCCGGTCCACTGGACGAGCCCGTACACGATGCCTCTCGTGGTGATCGCGGCGACGCCCACGCTCAGCAGCGGGAAGAACCACAGGAGCGGGCTTCGGTAGGTGAGGACGAGCAGGACGGCCACGACGAGCGCGGTGGCGATCACCAGGGTGAGGTCGATGGAGCCGAAGACGGCCCCGGTGTCACTGCGCAGCGCTGCCGGACCCGTGACCCGCGCGGTGAGCCCGTGCGCGCCGTTCACCTGTTCCCGCGCCGAGTCGACGAGGGCGTCCTGGGCCTCGTCGCCGCTGCCCGCCGCGGTGGTCGAGATCAGGTACACCTCGGTCGTGCCGTCGTGCGACACCCGGGGCGTGGGCGATGCGTCGAGGTGCTGCCCGGAGACGACACGGTCCACCTGCTGTCCTGCCACGACGCGGTCGGCCCGGGTCAGGCCGCCCGCGCGGTGGTAGACGAGTTCGAGCCGGGTGGCGTCGCTGCCGGGCAGTTCGGCCTGTACGGAGGCGACGCGGGTGGAATCGGCGCTCGACGGAAGGTAGTCCACGGCGCTGTCCGTCTGGACGGACGTCAGGTGGATGGCCGAGGGCGCGCAGACGGCGAGGGCCGCGGCCCAGAAGGCGATGACGGCCCACGGCAGTGCGCGGCGGATTCCTGGGGTCATGCCCCCAGGCTCCCGTTCGCGACGGTCCCAACGCGTCGCACGGTGGGGCGACTTCCACCGTACGCCCCGGGGAGGCCGGCGGGCCGCTCTACTCCCCCGGGCGTACGGGAGGCGGCGGAACCGGGCCGGGGAGGACCCTTGGTCCCGCTACGGGGTCAGGACGGCGTGCGCGACGCGGCCGCGAGCAGCCGCGTCGTGACCTCGGGCGCGAGCTGGAGCGCGCCGCCGACCGTCGCCAGCACCTCGCGTTCCGCCGGGCTGTACGCGCCGTCCGCGAGCGCGATCCGCGCGGCGCCCAGCACGATCGACTCGCGGCCCGGGGCCGCCAGGTGCGGTGCGAGCGGTTCGAGCGCCTCGTGCAGTTCGATGGCGAGCGCCGCGCCGCACGGGCCCGGGTCGGCGATGTACCGGCCGGTGTCCGCGGCGAGCGCGTCGACGAGCTCGGTCAGCTGGTCCTCCGTGCAGTCGTCGAAGCCGGCCTCCCTGACCGTGACGACCGCGGTCTCCCGCACCGGCCGCGAGGCCGTGCCGCCGGCCGCGAGCACGGCGAGCGCGACCGTGTGCACGGCGTCGCGCAGCATCGCGGAGAACCGTGCGGTGGTCGGGTGGTCGAGTACGTCCATCCCGAACCGGGCGCGGCAGGCCGCGCATTCCGCGACGGGGCCGGCGCTGCCGCGCGACATCAGGGGCACGCCGAGGAACGTGAAGCGGCGACGGCCGGTGCGGCGGCGGTAGTTGCGGTCGCCCCCGCAGTCGGGGCAGAAGAACTCCCCGTCGCCCACGGTCGACCATGAGGTGCGAACGCCGCACAGGCGCGGTTTCCGGCCGCTGGATCCTTGAGCTCGCAGCACGTCGCGCACCTCCATAACGGTTCGGCATCTTCGCCGTGGACGTGATGTTAGCCACATCCCCGTAACTACGTCAGTACCCAGTCACCAGTTCACCAGACATGGCCGAACCCCGCCCACCGGAGCCGGTGCGCGGGGTTCGGGAAACCCTCAGGTCAGGGGTGTTGCCAGGGGGTCAGAAGCCGATCACTCTCGGCCATGTCACCCTCGGTGATCACTCGCGGACGGCGTGATCACCGCGCCGCGCGGTTGACCGCGGAGACCACGGCCTTCAGCGAGGCGCGGGTGGTGTTCGCGTCGATGCCGATGCCCCACAGCACCTTGCCGTCGATCGCGCACTCGATGTACGAGGCGGCCTGCGCGCGTGCGCCCTCGCTGAGCGTGTGCTCCTGGTAGTCCAGCAGGCGCGCGTCCACGCCGACGGCCGCCAGCGCCTCGAAGAACGCGGAGATCGGGCCGTTGCCCGTGCCCGTCAGTTCGTGCTCCTCGCCGTCCACCACGGCCTGGACGGTCAGGGTGTCGCGGCCCTCCGTGTCGGCCGTCGACTGGCCGGACTTGAGCTGGACGCGGCCCCACGCGTTGTCCGGGTTGGGCAGGTACTCGTCCTGGAACACGTCCCAGATCTCGGCCGGGGTGACCTCGCCGCCCTCGGCGTCGGTCTTCGCCTGGATGATCCTGGAGAACTCGATCTGCATGCGCCGCGGCAGGTCCAGGTGGTGGTCGTTCTTCAGGACGTACGCCACACCACCCTTGCCGGACTGCGAGTTGACGCGGATGACCGCCTCGTACGAGCGGCCGACGTCCTTCGGGTCGATCGGCAGGTACGGCACGTTCCACTGGATGTCGTCCACGCCGACGCCCTGCGCGGCCGCGTCGGCCTCCAGCGCGTCGAACCCCTTCTTGATGGCGTCCTGGTGGGAGCCGGAGAAGGACGTGTAGACCAGGTCGCCCGCGTAGGGGTGGCGCGGGTGGATCTCCATCTGGTTGCAGTACTCGCTGGTGCGGCGCACCTCGTCGATCCCGGAGAAGTCGATCTGCGGATCGACTCCCTGCGAGAACAGGTTCATGCCCAGCGTCACCAGGTCGACGTTGCCGGTGCGCTCGCCCTGCCCGAACAGGCATCCCTCGATGCGGTCGGCGCCCGCCATGATGGCCAGTTCGGCGGCGGCGACGGCGGTGCCGCGGTCGTTGTGCGGGTGCACCGACAGGCACACGTGCTCGCGGCGCGACAGGTTGCGCGACATCCACTCGAAGCGGTCCGCGTGCGTGGACGGCGTGGAACGCTCCACCGTCGCGGGCAGGTTGAGGATGATCTCGCGGCCCTCTGCGGGCTGCCAGACGTCCATGACCCCCTCGCAGACCTCCAGCGCGAAGTCCAGCTCGGTGTCGGTGAAGATCTCCGGGCTGTACTGGTAGCCGAAGGTGGTCTCGGGGCCGAGGATCTTCTCCGCGTACTCCATCACCAGCCGCGTGCCGTCCACGGCGATCTGCTTGATCTGGTCCTTCGTGCCGCCGAACACCACACGGCGGAACGTGGGCGCCGTCGCGTTGTACAGGTGGACGGTGGCGCGGTGGGCGCCGCGCAGCGACTCGACGGTCCGCTCGATCAGCTCCTCGCGCGCCTGCGTCAGGACGGAGATCGTCACGTCGTCGGGGATGGCGTCGGGGTCCTCGATGATCGACCGTACGAAGTTGAAGTCGGTCTCGCCGGAGGCGGGGAAGCCGACCTCGATCTCCTTGTACCCCATGCGTACCAGCAGGTCGAACATCTCGCGCTTGCGCGCAGGCGACATCGGGTCGATCAGGGCCTGGTTGCCGTCGCGCAGGTCGGTGGACAGCCAGCGGGGCGCGACGGTGATCCGGTTGTCCGGCCACGTGCGGTCGGGGATGTCGACGGCGTCGTACGGGCCGTACTTGTGGATCGGCATCCCGGACGGCTTCTGCCTGTGCGTCGCGTTGGTGTTCGGCGTGGGCTGGGACATCTGCGTGGGCTCCTCGGGGAATCCGCGGGTGACTGTGCCGGATGGCTGTGTCGGTCGACGGGGCGGGGCGATCACCGCAACACCGAACTCCGCGGGAAGGGGGCCGACCTACGACAACAGACCCTCACCGCGGCAGCTAAGGAGAAGCAGCCCGTAACGCATGATGCGGGCACTGTATCCCAGAGGGGCGCGTGGTGGGCGACGCGTATCAGCATGCGGGACCGTGCCGCCGGGGCCACCGCGGACCGAGGCGGCCCGCTTCCTGACGTCGCCCGGCCCCGGCGCGGGAGGCCCCGGACGGGGCGGCGCCCCGAGGGCTCAGAAGCCCAGTTTGCGCAGCTGCCTGGGGTCGCGCTGCCAGTCCTTGGCGACCTTGACGTGCAGATCCAGGAAGACCGGCGTGCCCAGCAGCGCCTCGATGTGCTTGCGGGACTTCGTCCCGACCTCCTTGAGGCGGCTGCCCTTGGGGCCGATGACGATGCCCTTCTGGCTGGGCCGCTCGATGTACACGTTGGCGTGGATGTCCACCAGCGGACGGTCGGCGGGGCGGTCAGGGCGCGGCAGCATCTCCTCGACCACCACGGCGATCGAGTGCGGCAGCTCGTCCCGTACGCCCTCCAGCGCCGCCTCCCTGATCAGCTCGGCGACCATGACCTGCTCGGGCTCGTCCGTCAGGTCGCCCTCCGGGTACAGCGGCGGGCTCTCGGGCAGCAGCGGCACCAGCAGGTCGGCGAGCAGCGACACCTGGCCGGCGCCCCGCTCGTCACCCGCGGGGGCGGTGGCGTCGTCCGCCGGGGCGGTCGTGGCGTCCGCCGGGGCATCGGCGTTCGCGGCCTCCTGCGCGTCCACGGCGGAGACCGGGATGATCTCGGCCCACTCGAGGCCGAGCTCCCTGCCGAGCGCGTCGATCGCGAGCAGCTGCTCGGCGAGGGTCTTGGAGTCGACCAGGTCGGTCTTGGTGACGACCGCCACCTTCGGCGTCTTCCTGATCCCCGCCAGCTCCTTGGCGATGAACCGGTCGCCGGGGCCGAGCTTCTGGTCGGCGGGCAGGCAGAAGCCGATCACGTCGACCTCGGCCCAGGTGGTGCGCACGACGTCGTTGAGCCGCTCCCCCAGCAGCGTGCGCGGCTTGTGCAGCCCGGGGGTGTCCACGAGGATCAGCTGCGCGTCGGGGCGGTGGACGATCCCGCGGACGCTGTGGCGGGTCGTCTGGGGGCGGTTCGAGGTGATCGCGACCTTCCTGCCCACCAGAGCGTTCGTCAGGGTGGACTTGCCCGCGTTGGGGCGGCCGACGAAGCAGGCGAAGCCCGCCCTGTGGGGTGCTTCGGCCGTCTCGGACCGTGGGGTGCTCACGCTCATGCGGGCCATTCTCCCCGATCGGCGCGGCGCCTCCGACCACCCCCGCGCGGGCCGTGACCGGCCGGGTCCTTCGCCGCGCCGTCCGCCGGCTCGCGGCGCGCTCAGGCCGCCGGTGCGGACGCGGGGGCGCCGGCCCAGCGGCGCAGGGCGGCTTCGAGGGCAGTTGCGGCGGTGGCGGTGGCCTCCGCCCCGGTCGCGTCGGAGGCCCAGGCGACGACGCCGTCGGGACGTACCAGCACCCCGGTGGGCGCCGCCTGCCCCGACCCGGCCTTGTCGGTCACGCCGCTCACGCGCCCGGTCCAGGGCGCGGCCACACGGGCGAACGCGCCGTCCTGCGTGCGGTCAAGCAGCACAAAGCCGCCGGCGTGCGAGTGGTCGGCCAGGCGGGAGCCGTCCGCCAGGTGGAGGTCGGGGGCGTACCTCCCGGTCAGCGGATGGTCGCCGGGCAGTTCGACGCGCTGCGTGACGCCGGAGATCTTCTTGACCGCGTACGTCGCACCCGAGCGGGTGGCCAGCAGCTCGGCGACGACCTCGCGGAGCGCGACCGACTTGGCGTCCCCGCGCATCACCCCGGCCTGCGCGCGCGTCCAGTCGAGCACCCAGGCGCCCAGCGGCCGTCGCTCGGCGTCGTACGTGTCGAGCAGCGCTTCGGGTGCCCAGCCGGCGATCACGGCGCCGAGCTTCCAGCCGAGGTTCATCGCGTCGCCGACCCCGAGGTTGAGCCCCTGGCCGCCGAACGGCGAGTGCACGTGGGCGGCGTCCCCGGCGAGCAGCACCCGTCCCGACCGGTACGTCGCGGCCTGGCGGGTGTTGTCGCTCCAGCGGGTCGCGGCCCCGCGCAGCGCGGTCAGCGTCACGTCGGTGCCGGAGACCCGGCGCAGGCTCGCCTGCATCTCCTCAAGGGTGACGGGCTCGGCGGGCGCGCCCCGGCGGGGGCGGGCCGGGGTATCGGGCTCGCCGGAGTCGTCGCGGCGGGCGTCGTCGAACTCCACGGTGAACACCCGCCCCGGCTGCGGCCCGCGGCGGTACGCGCCGCGCGACGACCACACCCATCCCTCGGCGAGCGCCGAGGGGTCTGCCATGTCGACGACCGCCACGCGCCCGGTGAGTTCGGGGTCGGTGCCGGGGAAGTCGATGCCCGCGAGGCGGCGCACGGTGCTGTGCCCGCCGTCGCAGCCGACCAGCCAGCCGGTGCGCATCGCCCCGGCGGTGGTGTCCACGAGCACGGCGTCGCCGGTGTCATCAAGACCGGTGACCTCGACGCCCCGGCGCACGGGCACGCCGAGACGCTCGGCATGGGCGGCCAGCAGCCCCTCAAGCTCGCGCTGCGGCACCATCCGCGCACCGGCGACGGCGGCGTGGGCGGCGAGGTCGGGGTCGTCCCAGTCGACGAGGCCCGCGTCGATGACCATGCCGGCGAAGTGCCCGGTCATCCTCCGCCGGACGCCCGCTCCGCGGCCGTCACCGTGCGCCGGGGCTCCGGCCCGGGCCTTGCGGCCGAACGCCGCGCCCATCTGCTCCAGCGTCTCCCGGTGCACCCGCTCGGCCGCGGGCAGCAGGCCGCGGCGGTCGAGGGCCTCGGCGGTGGGCACGTTGATCCCGCCCGCCTTCATCGAGGTCTCGGGCTCGGCCAGCCGCTCGATCACCTGCACGCTCACGCCGGAGAGCGCCAGTTCGGCGGCGAGCACGAGGCCCACGGGCCCGGCGCCGACCACGGTCACGTCCACGTACCTGTCCTGGTTCATCTTCATCGTCGTCACGAACACCGTTCTAGTTACGAACGACGTTCGTGTCAAGTGGCACGGCTCATTGCCCACGGGCGGGCCGGAACAACTGGGCCAGCGCGATCAGCGCCAGGCCGACCAGCGCGACGGCGTACCCCACGGCCACGCCGGTCAGGCTCTGCCCCCTGCTGACCAGGTAGCCGGCGACGACCGCGGGGGCGCCCATGCCGGCATAGGAGACCAGGTAGACCGCGGAGAGCAGCCCCGCGCGCTCGTGCGGCTCGACGAGCGAGACCACGCTGCGGATCGACCCCTGCAGCCCCATGCCGAAGCCGCACCCCGCCACGGCGGTGGCGGCGAAGAAGCCCCATATCGAGCCGGCCTCGATGGCGACGATCGTCGCGGCGACGCCGAGGACGAGGGCAGCGATGCCCTGCAAGAGCTGCGGCCGCGCAGGCTGGTTGCGGTACGCGATCGTCGTGACGAAGGCGAAGCCCGCCATCACGAAGAGCGTCAGGCCGCCGAGTGCTATGGAGGTACTCGCGGCGAGCCCGCGGGCCAGCGCGGGACCCAGCGACCCGTACAGGCCCGCGAGGGCCCAGAAGGCGAACAGGGCGGGCGCGGCCGCCAGGAACGCGCGCCGCGCGGCGCGCGGCACGGTCATGGCGGGTCGCAGGCTCGCGAGCACGCCGGGCCGGGTCTCGTTCGCGTCCAGCACTCGCAGCACCCCGACCGCCTGCAGCGCGAAGACCCCGATGAGCACGAGGTAGATCAGGTGGGTGGGCCAGGGCAGGTAGCCGACGACCAGCCCGGCCACCAGAGAACCCAGACCGGTGCCCGCGCCAGGGGCGGCCGCGCTGGCGAGCGTGCCGTGCCGCCGGTGCAGGTCGATCATGGCCGCCCCGAGCGTGCCGAGCGCGGCACCGGCGGCGACACCCTGGACGACCCGGCCGATGAAGAACGGCTCGAACGAGGACGCGGTGGCGAACAGGAGGACGGCGACGGCCTGGCCCGCCAGTGCGGCGAGCAGCACAGGGCGGCGGCCGACGTGGTTCGACAACTCGCCGAGCGCGAGGAGCCCCACGAGCACGGACCCGGCGTAGACCCCGAAGACCTCGGTGGTCGTCAGCGCGGTTCCGTGCCAGGCCAGCGCGTAGTGCTGGTAGAGCGGCGCGGGGGCGGCCGAGGCGGCGAGGAACGAGACGACGATGGAGGCGAGCAGCGCCAGCCCGCGGAGACGGCGCCGGTCCCCGGCCGGGTCCACGGCCGTACTGGGCACCTGCATGGTGGCTGTCATGGCGACTCCTCAAATGAACAGACAGGTCTGTCTGATGCATGGGGACGAGCATAGACAGACCTGTCTGTTCAGTCAAAGAGTAAAGTGGGCCTGAAGACCCAGGAGGTGAGGGAACGGTGCCCATGGAGACGACGACGATGAGCAAACGGCCCGACAGCCGCTCGCCGCGCGAACGACTGCTGGAGACCGCCAACAGGCTGTTCTACGCCGAGGGGATCCACACCGTCGGGATCGACCGCATCCTCAAGGAGGCCGGGGTCGCCAAGGCGTCGCTCTACAAGACGTTCGGCAACAAGGAGGGGCTGGTGAAGGCCTACCTCGAAGGCCGTCACCAGCGGCAGGTAGCCAGGATCCAGGCGGCACTGGACCGCGCGGGCAGCGACCCGCGCGAGCGGCTGCTCGCGATCTTCGACGCGCAGGCCACGCTCTTCGCCGAGCGCGACTTCCGCGGCTGCCCGTTCGCGGCCGCGGCCGCCGAGGAGCGCACCGGCGGCGAGATCGAGGTCATGGCCGCCGGCTATCGCAACTACCCGCGCGAGGTCCTCCGCGAGCTTGCCGAGGCGGCCGGCGCGACCGACCCCGGCACGCTGGCCCGCCAGTTGCACCTCGTCTACGACGGCGCCCTGCACGCCGCCCGCATGGACCACGACCCCGAGGTCGCGGTCCTGGCCCGCGCGACCGGCGCCGTGCTGGTCGACGCGGCGCTCGCGCACTGAGACCGCCGGCACGCGGGCCCGGCGGGGATGCCGCCGCGTTACCGCGGCTCAGCCCGCTGAGACCGTCACACGTACCGTGCCGTCCGGCCCCGCGAGCAGAACGGGCGTGGCGGCGCCACCCAGGTCGCGCACGGCCGCGCGGTCCTCGTCGGAGACCGCGTCCGACGCGGAGACCACGGCCGCGGCCTCCAGCGACGTGGCACCGCTGGCCACGGCCATCGCCACCGCCGTGCGCAGGGCACTCAGCCGCAGCGAGTCGAGGGCGACGGTCCCGGCGACGTACGTACGGCCCGTCTCGTCCCGTACTGCCGCACCCTCCGGTACGCCGTTGCGGGCACGGGCGCTGCGCGCCAACGTGACGATCTTGCGGTCCTCCGGGTCGAGGGCGGCGCCTTCCTGACCCGGTCCGGTGCTCTGCGTCATACGCCAGAGCATAAGGAAGCGCGGCGCACGGGGACGGCGGGGGCGGCCAGGACGGGACCTCCTACCACGGGACGGTCTCGCCGTGGCGGTCAAGGAAGCGCAGGCCGGGTGCGCCGGCCCGCGCTTCGAGGACATCGACGACCGCCGGGATGCTCTCACGAGGGTCGAGCGGCGCGCCCGGCCCGCCGAGACCCGTCCGGTTGTGTCCGGGGTCGATGAGCAGCTTGGTGTGCCCGTCGTCGGCGTGGCGGGTGGCGTAGCTGCGCATCAGCTGGTTGAGCGCGGCCTTGCTCGCCTTGTAGAGGTCGTATCCGTCCTCGGTGTTCAGCGCGATGCTGCCCTGCTCCGACGACATGACGGCGACCGTTCCGCCGGGGACCACGAGTCCGCGCAGGGCCGCGAGCGTACGCAGCGGGCTCAGTGCGTTGGTGGCCATCACCTCGGTGAACATGGCGGTTGGAACCTCATCGATCGGCAGGTTCCCCCGGTCGATCGCGGCGTTGACGAAGAGCAGGTCGAGCCGGCGACCCTCCAGTCGCTCACGCAACGCGGCGAGCCGTTCGGGACTCGTCATCTCCAGCGACTCGACTTCCAGCGAGCCTCCAGAGGCGTCGGCGGCAGCCCGCAGTTCGCCACCGGTCCGTCGCGTGGTGGCGATGACGCGCCAGCCGCGCCGGGCGAGTTCGCCGACGAGGACGAGCCCCAGCCCCCGGGACGCTCCGACGACGAGGGCCTGACGGTCTGCGGTGTGGGACGTGTGGGACGTGTGAGACACATGCGCTCCTCCGTGGTGGATCTTTAGTCTAGACGCAACGTCTCGTCTAGACTATCCGTGGGCGGTGGATCGCGGCTTCGAAAGCGACATCCGACAGCGCCCCGCTCCGCCTACTGCTCCGACCGTCCCGCAACGGACGGAACACCACTCAGCGGCTGGACGGCGCGGTTGAGTTGTTCGCGCAGCCACTGCGATGCGGGGTCTTCGTGGACCCGCCGGTGCCAGTGGAGTTCGACGGCGGTGGCGGGCAGCGCGAGTGGGACTTCATGGCAGCGCAGGGGGACGCCCCTCTCGATCAGGTGGACGGCCGTGAGGTGGGGGATGATGCAGATGGCGTCGCCCTCCAGGGTCGCGAGGGCTCCGGCGGCGTACGAGGGGACTACCGCCGCCACGTGGCGCGAGCGTCCGATCCGCTGAAGGGCGTCGTCGAGTGGCCCCGTGGCGAGACCACGTCGTGAAGCCGAGATGTGGGGACGGGCGCACAGGTCGTCGAGGGTGAGCTGCGCCGAGCGTCCCAGGTCGGAGTCCATGGCGACGACGGCCGCGAACCGGGCGGTGAACAGCCGTTCGGTGTGGATGTCCGCGGGCGCAGGACCCAGTGCCCCGACGTCGAGATCGATGGTGCCGTCGCGCAGGAGATCGGGCTCTTTGGAGTTCTGGGCCAGGAAGCGGAGTTGCACTCCGGGGGCGTCCGCGGTGACCTGGCGGAGCAGCCGGGGCACAAGGATCGGCACGAGGGCATCGTTGAGGCGGATGGAGAAGGCGCGCTGCCAGGATCGAGGATCGCCGTCACAGGCGTCGGCCCGCAGTTCCCCGGCGGCATCGAGCAGGGCTTTGACGCGGGACGCCGATCGCTGCGCGAACGGCGTGGGGACGAGGCCCTGGCCGGCCCGGACGAGGACAGGGTCGTTCATCGCGCGCCGGAGCCGGCCGAGCGCCCTGCTGGTCGCCGGCGCGGACAGGTGCAGTCGTACCGCGGCCTCCGCGACGCTGCCGGTGTCCATCAACGCGTCGAAGACCCTCAGGAGATTGAGATCCAGCTCCTCCGCCACGGCCGACCCCATTCATGCGTTTGGTGCAATTACTCCCTTACAACAATGCACTGGGAATTATGCCCGGGAGGACGGAAGCTGGTGGCCGGGAGCGAAATCGCCTCCCGAAAAGCCGTTGCCGTGCGGCCCCGCCTGCCGACGCGGAGCGGCTCCCATGAAGACCGGAGTTGGAGAACCATGCCAAGGATCGTGCGCCCGACCGCCTACGGCACGCCCGAGGTACTCGCCGTGGCCGACATGGCCGTCCCGCGAGCCGCCGCCGACGGCGTCGTCGTCCGGGTCCGGGCCGCCGGGGTGAACCCCATCGACTGGAAGGTCTACAGCGGCGCGTTCCACGCCGTGGACGACTCCCACAAGGACGCCGCCGGAATCGCCGCCCCGATGCCCTCGATCGGTCTGGAGTGCGCCGGCGTCGTCACGGAGACCGGCACGAAGGTCACCGGGGTGGGCATCGGCGACGAGGTCATCGTGTATCCGGTGACGTCCGCCTACGCCGACTACGTGGCCGCCCCGGCCACGTCGGTCTTCCGCAAGCCCGCCGGCCTCAGCTGGGCGGGAGCGGGGTCGCTGCTGCTGACCGGCACCACAGCGGTCCACGCGCTGGAAGCCGCCGAGGTGAGCACCGGCGACACGGTCCTCGTCCACGGCGGGTCCGGCGGGGTCGGGTTGATGGGGGTGCAACTCGCCGCCGCCCGGGGGGCCACGGTGATCGCCACCGCCGCCGAGCGCAACCATCAGCTGCTGCGCGACCTCGGCGCCACCCCCGTCGCCTACGGTCCCGGGCTCGTCGGCCGGGTGCGCGCCGCCGCACCGGGGGGCGTCAGTGCGGCAGTCGACTTCGCCGGCACAGACGAGGCACTCGACGTTTCACTGGAACTGGTCCCCGACCGACAGCGGATCGCCTCCATCGCCGGTTCCCCACGACGCGGGGAAGCCGGCATCAAGCTGCTCGGCTACGGGCCGGGACAGGACGCGGGCACCGAAGTCCGCGCAACCGCCCGCCATGACCTCGTCGAGCGCGCCGGCTCCGGCGAATTGCGGGTCGTCGTGGCCGCCACCTACCCGCTCGGCGAGGCGGCACAAGCCCACCGGGCCGGCCTCGCGGGACACGCACCGGGCAAACTCGTCCTCACCCCCTGAGCAATATGCGGGCCCCGCGCGGCGCCCGAAGAACGCTCAGCACACGAGCCGGACCAGGGCGTTCCTCAACTCCCGGGTAGGCTGTACCGCGTGCCCGCAGCCAGCCCTCAGCCTCGCAGGCCGCGCTCAGGCAGCCGGCGCGACGAGGCCGCTCGCCTCGACGTGCTCCACGCTGCGGACGATCTGCTCGTCGAGTGCGGCTTCGGCGCGCTGACCATCGAGGCGATCGCGCGGCGCGCCGGCGTGGCCAAGCAGACGATCTACCGCTGGTGGCCGTCAAAGGTGGAGATCCTGCTCGACACGCTGGTCGAGGACAGCGAGAAACGCCTGCCCGTCCCGAAGACACAGACGCCCACGGTGGAGACCGTCCGCGACTACCTCCACGGCTTCGCACGGTTCCTCACCGACGACCCCGCGGGCACGGTCCTGCTCACGCTCATCGCCGAGTCGCAGCACAACGCCGCGACAGCCAAGAGCTTCGAGGAGCGCTACCTCGGCCCGCGTCGCGAACAGGAACGCGCCATGCTGGCGCGGGCGATCGATGCCGGCGAGGCCACGCCACCGCCCGGACTCGGCCCCGACGCAGCGTTCGACGCCCTCGTCGGCCCGATCGTCTACCGCGCCCTGACGGGGGCGAGCGTGCCCGAGGGCCTGGTGAACTCCCTCGTAGACACCGTGCTCGGGCGTCGCGCCCGTTGAGCGGGGCCATGGGAAGGGATCAAGCCGATGAAGAAGTACGTACTCTTCGACCACGACGGCGTGCTGGTGGATACCGAATCCTGGTACTACAAGGCCGGCGAACGCGCCCTGGCGGAGATTGGTTTGCCCTTGGACATGGACCAATATCTGCGGGACATGAGCCAGGGCCTTGGCACGTGGGCCCAAGCCAAGGCGGCAGGCGTTTGCGAACGCACCATCGGCAGGCAGCGCAAGGCTCGCGATGCCTACTACCAGGAGTACCTGAGAACGGAATCCATCGAGATAGAAGGCGTCGTCGAGACGCTTGCGGAACTGTCGAAGCACGTCCGCATGGCCATCGTGACGACAGCGAAACGCGCGGATTTCGAGATCATCCACGAACAGCGCCACATCAGGCAGTTCATGGACTTCGTCCTTGTCCGCGAGGACTACGAGCTCGCCAAGCCGCACCCGGAGCCGTATCTGACGGGCTTGAAGCGGTTCGGAGCGGCCAGGGAAGCGACGCTGGTCGTAGAGGATTCATCGAGAGGGTTGGCCTCGGCCGTGGCGGCCGGCATCGACTGCGTCGTCGTTCACAACGCGTTCACGCAAGCACAGGACTTCTCGCAGGCGACCCATCGGATCGAAACCCTGGGCGGGTTGAAGGACCTGATCCTCGGTCCGGCCTGAGGCGGAAGTCAAGAAATCCGGCAACTGCTCGATAGAGCGTGCGCATCGTGTGAGACTTGCGGCATGGACATGGGCCGGGGCTCACTCGATGCGAAGGACGCGATGACGGTGGAGATCGTCTTCGCCTTCGTGACGGGCATCCTGCTGGCAGCGGCCGTGTTCGCGGCGGCATGGATCCCGGCGCTGCTCCTCGACGTGTCCGAACAGACGGCGAAATCCATGCTGATGGGAGGCGCCCTGCTCGGTGCGGCTGCCGGAATGTGGCGTCTGGTGTCGGTACTGCTCCGGTTCGACGCAGACCGCCGCCAAGGTGACTGACCGCAGTCGACGGGGTACTCGACCCGCTCCTCGTCGGGGACGCGGTGCGCGCCGGCCACCGTGACCCCCAGGCGATCAAGAAAGTGTGGCACTACCTGGCGCGGCTCGGGGTCCCCGGAGAAGCCCCGGTCACTCACGGCTCCGCGCGCCGGAGCGAGACGCGCAGCGCGTTCTCCTCGCAGACACGCGCGCGCAGGTGACGCAGCAGCGCGGAGTCGCCGTCCGCATCCGCGTCCGCGTCGGCGCCTTCGGCGTCGCCGTCCGCCGCAGTGTCCTCGCCGGGACGGCACCGTGGGCACGCGCACGGCGGGAAGCGCAACGGGTTGAACTCCGGCGAGCCCGCGTCCCGTTCCATCACTCCGCCCTCCGCGCGGCACACTCGGCCGTCGCCTGATGGCGCCGAAGCAGCACCCGGCAGTCCGCAGCCCTGCTGTAGTCGCGCTGGGCGTTGGCGACGGCTTCGGCCAACCTGAGCTCCCCGCAGGCCCGGCAGAGGGTGGGGGCGTGAAGTGATTCGTGAGCGTCGCGTGGACTGTCTTCCGCGCACACTTCGGCTCCTCTCCGTAGTCATTCCACTACCAAGGGCGTTCAGCGTCGCCTAGAGTCGGAATGCCTTCAACTTGCAGGCCTTGCACGGAGAGTCAGGCGGTAGACCGTTGAACCGGAAAGAGCTGGACCCGGAGAAGTCACCCATGGCGGCGTTCGGCCAGCGGCTACGCGCGTTACGGGACGAGCGCGGGTGGACGCAGGACGAGCTCGGGGAGCGCATGGGTTGGTCCGGAACGCATATCTCCGCTGTCGAAACTGGCCGTAGACCCCCAACTACGCGTTTCGCGAGGAACGCTGACACCGCGCTCGGGACCGGCGGCAGGCTGGAGCGGCAGAGTCAGGCAGTACGGCAGAACTCCCTGCTGGAAGGCTTTCCGGAGTACGTCGAGTACGAGGGCCGGGCTGTGGAGATCCGGTTGTACGAGATCGGAATCATCCCCGGGCTGCTGCAGACACCCGACTACGCAAGGGTTCTGGCCGACGCTGCCTTGCGGCGAGGCGCCATCACGCCCGAACAGGCTGATGAGCGGGTGGCCTTCCTGGCCCAGCGACAGTCGGCACTGACGCGACCGCAGCCACCGATGGTCATGTTGGTCATGGACGAGAGCTGCATCCGTCAGGCCATTGGCGGCAGTGACGTGATGGAGGCGCAGCTACGAAAGTTGGTCGAGTTCGCTGAGCTGCCGAATACTGTCCTCCAGATCGCCCCGTTCACCATGGGTGAGCGCCGTCCGGTCGACCTGCCGATCAACCTCCTCACGCTGCCAGACCGGTCCATGGCCGCATATGCCGAGGCCCAGACCCGAGGCCATCTGGACCGTGAGATCACACTCGTCGTGCCGATTCTGACGGCCTACCATCAGCTACAGGCCGGAGCGCTGTCGCAGGCGGCTTCCGTGGCGATGATCGAGCAGGCAGTGAAAGGGAAGTTCCGTGACTGACAAGCCCCACTGGCACACGTCCTCCTACAGCAACAACGGCGGCAACTGTGTCGAGGTCGCCACCAACCTCAGCGCCGCGCACGGCATCGTCCCCGTCCGTGACTCGAAGGCCCCCACCGGCCCCGCCCTCACCCTGTCCGCCGGCGCCTACTCCTCCTTCGTCGCAGGCATCAAGGCGGGTCGGCCCCGCACGTCCTAACGGGTCGCCCGCAGCGAGGCGAGGAGCCGTAGCCGGTCCTCGTCGGCGCTGCCCGGCTCCGTCGTGAACGCGAGCATGAACAGACCGGCCCTGCCGGGTACCGGGTAGGTGTCCCAGTCCAGGACGATGTCGCCGACCTCCGGGACATGGAACGTCTTGGTGCCGCAGACCGACGCGCGTACGTCGTGGCGGGCCCACAGCCGCCGGAACTCCGCGCTGCGGATGGACAGCTCCCCCACGATCGCGGTGGCACGCGGATGCGTCGGGTCGGTGGCGACGGCGGCGCGCATCATGCCGATGTAGTCGAGGGCCTGCCGCTCCCAGTCGGGGCAGGACCGGCCGCCGGTCAGTGTGTCGTCGAACATCAGCAGGAGCATGTTGCGACGCTGGGGCGGATAGTCGTCAGGGCTGCCGAGCAGCGCCTCCGCCATCGGGTTCCAGGCGAGCAGGTCGAGGTGACGGCCCAGGACGACTGCCGGGGTGTCCATGACGCCCAGCAGCCGCCGCGTACTGCGGGGCACCGTTTCAGGGCCGTGGTCCACCTCGGCCGGCATCGGGCGCCTGGCCGCCCGGGCCAGGGTGAACAGGTGGCCGCGCTCCTCGTCGTCGAGGCCGAGCGCGGCGGCGAGCGCGTCCAGGACGTCGTCGGACGGCCGCACCTCGCGGCCCTGCTCCATGCGCTGGTAGTAGTCGGTGCTCAGCCCGGCCAGCAGGGCCAGCTCCTCGCGCCGCAGCCCGGTGACCTTGCGCCGGCCGCCCGGCTCAAGGCCGACGTCGTGCGGGTGCAGCCTGGCACGCCGGGCGCGCAGGAAATCTCCGAGCTCACGGGCGTAGGGGTGGGCCATGAGGCCAGTGTGCCGCCTTCCTCGGCGCGCAAGGTAGGTCCCGTGGACCTAGGCAACCGGGGACGACCGATCCGGCCCGCGTCGCGTCTAGCGTCATCCGCCCGCCCCACCACCGATACCCCAAGGGAGCAGCGGATGACTGGATGGACCGCCGACCGTATCCCCGACCAGCACGGCAGGATCGCCGTCGTCACCGGCGCGAACTCGGGCCTCGGCCTGGTCACCGCGACGCAGCTGGCGCGCCACGGCGCGCATGTCGTGCTCGCCGTCCGCGACACCGGCGCCGGGCGGGAGGCAGCCCGCGGGATCGGCGGTGAGGTCGAGGTGCGCGAGCTGGACCTGGCGTCCCTCGCGTCCGTACGAGCCTTCGCCGAGAAACTGGCCGCCGACCATCCGGCGATCGACCTACTGGTCAACAACGCCGGCGCGGTGCTGCTCGGCCCACGCCGCACGTCCGCCGACGGCTTCGAGCTGCACCTCGCCACCAACATGCTGGGCCACTTCGCGCTGACCGGGCTGCTGCTGTCCACACTGACGGCGGGGAGGGACCCGCGGGTGGTCAGTCTCAGCTCGATCACCCACAAGAACGCACACCTGGACTTCGACGACCTGATGTTCGAGCGCGGCTACCGGGCCGCTGCGGCCTACGGCCGGTCCAAGCTCGCCACGACGGTCTTCGGCATCGAGCTCGACCGGCGCCTGCGCGGGGCGGGATCGCCCGTCGTCAGTACGCTCGCCCACCCAGGTCTCACCCGCACGAACCTCACTCCGCGCGCGTGGGAGCACCGCGGCCGGGCCGGGCAGGTGATCGCGTGGCTCGGCCTGCTGGCCACCCAGCCGGTGGAGCGCGGCACCCTGCCGCAGTTGCGCGCCGCGACCGAACCCGGCGTGCGGGGCGGCCAGTTCTTCGGCCCCGCGGGACTCTGGGAGACGCGCGGCCGGGTCACAGAGGCCCGCCTCAGCCGGGAGGCGACGGACCCAGCGGTCGGCAGACGGCTGTGGGCGGAGGCCGAGGAGTTGACCGGGGTCGGCTATCTGTGAGCCGGTGGCACGAGACGCCCGCCGCCACCCGGGCGCAGCCGGGCGCGGCCGGGCGACGGCGGTAACGGCACCCCTCAACCGCCCTTGGCGTGCTCGGCCCCAGTGATGCACACGCTCATCCGGCTCCGCTCGCTCCCCGCTCGCGCTGATCGACCTCACGGACGACACCGCGACCGACCGTACGGACGCGTACGAAACGGACGCGTACGAAACGGCCGGCCGTCTGCGGTCCTGACGTATCTGGCAGCCCATCCGGCAGCGCTCGCCCGGACGCCGACCGCCGGTGCCGCCGCAACTGCTGGGTCAGGCGCAGCGTGAAGCTGGACACGTCGACGCCGTTGTCTCCGGCCGTCGCGCGGGCATCTCCCACCACGTCACACGAGGCGACGTCACCGCCGACTGCGTTTCCGTGTCACGGCCGACGGTGGACGGAAGCATGTCTGCATCACGCCGGGCACCAGCCGGGACCGCCATCGAGTGGGCCTCGGTGCCCCCCTCGGCGTTCCGCCGTCGCGGCCACAGGCGTTACGCGACCGGGCGGCCCGGTGGTGGCCCCGGCCGTAGCGACTGGGCGGAGCCCGTCAAGGCAGCGGGGCGTCTCCGGGCCCGGCCGTGCAGCCTCAGCCAGAACGTCTGCAACGATTCGGCGGGGCCGCCCACTTCGAAGCGGTTGCGGACCTTTCCCAGCGGGTTCCACACCCTGCCGTCCGGCATCCGCACCCCCACCGGCTGACCGAAATAGGCCTGCTCCCTCTCGTCGAAGTCCACCCACACGGCACCCGCCCGGCGCACGAGCACCTCCCCCACGTACGCCCCCAGCCCCAGTAGTGTCTCCCGCGCCTGCTCCGGATCGGCTCCGCCCTTGCGCAACCCGTCCACGACGAAGTCGACGACACGGAGACTGGCCACCGAGTAGTCCAGCGGCAGCCGGTTGCGTGCCGTCACCCGCGCTACGAAGGCCGCCGCGTACGAACGCATCCCGCGCGCGCTCGGCGCTCTGTCGCCGTCCCCTTCATCCATGAGCCCCACCCCTCACTCGTCCTACGGAAGCGTCAAAAGCCCTCCACATTCCGAGCGAACGCCGTCACGCGAGCGTCACGGGTAGCCAACATGCCGAATCTCACACCTGGTTGATGGTTTCAAGTCGGCCACGGCCGGGACTGCCCTGGGACCGGCCCACCGGGGGCCGGCAGGGCATCCTGGTCACCTTCGGTGACAGGAAGTATCGTGCAGTCCTGCGTGTTGGAGCGCGCGCTGGTGGGCGGCAGGAACCCGCGCCCGTGCATGCGCTGCCACCGGCGCGCGGGTGGGCAACGGTACGGACAAGGATGAGTGTGAGCAGGCGCATTTCATACGCGCTCGCTACAGTTCGGAAAGTATGACCTTCCCAGACGCATTAACGTGCGAATTGTCGTTGAGACGCCATTTGTCAGTGGAAAGCAGCGCGACTGGTTGTTTCCTTCTGACTTGATCGAATGGCAGAATTGCCTTGACGTGCTTGATGCAGGACAGGAAGCTGCCTGGCGTGAACATGTGCGAGGCGCTGCCCTCTCCATCGAACGTGACGAAGAGGGAGAGTGCTTTCAAATCACCGTTAGCGGCAAGGAAATGACTTTTGACAACTGCGTCCGTGACATTCCCGCTGTACGACTCATGGTTCGACGATGCATATAACCGCCTTGCAACGGCACTGATCATCTGGCTGCTGACCGATAATCACTGAATCTGACACTTCGGCGGAGACAGGCCGGTCTTGCGTGGGGCCGGGGTCGTTCCGCGTCCGCCCTGGACGGCTCACACTTGACACGCATAGACATCTGAGCGTTGCGCGACGATCTCCATGAGCACCGAGGGTTGCCGGCCGCTATCGAATCGGCCTTGCGCATGTCCGTTCCGCTACTGCCAAGCTGGTGAGCTGGTGAGCTGGTGAGCGAGGAGATATCCTCAGGGTGAACAGCTACAGAGGCGGGCCCTTGTAGTATTGCTGTCGTGATTTTACCTCGCGAAGCATGAGTTCACCCGCATATTTCCGGAACTTCGGCCAGTTCTCAGGGTATCCGAGCAAGTGGTCAGTGATCCTGATGCTAGTCATCTCGCGAATGGAGGGCCGTCCACTCCCGAGGAGGCACTCCAGGAAGTATGCGCAACGCTTTGCCAGGTCTTCGTCCAACCGGGGTGCATGCAAAAGCGGAGTTAGGATCCCCTGGACGAATACTTCGCTAGCCAGGGTATAGGCTCCCACCTCTGGTGGTGCGACATCATCTGGGAACGCATACTCCTGCTCTTCCCGCTCCAGGGAAAGGATCGTCTCCCGCTGCCCCGAGAAGCAATCCCAGAGAAGTTTTCGGACGAGTGCAGAATCCGTTGGATATGAATCTCCGCACCGTGAATTTGCTGGATCCCGCTTCACAACTTACATCCTCTCGAGGAAGCATTCACACGGAAGTGCCCTTTTGAGATTGCACTGCCAAAGGGGAACTTCCGTCGACTGCCATTCACATACTAGTGGGGCCATCATTCAGCGAATGAGAATCGACAGTCGATCTCCATCTCAATTCGACAACGGCCTCCGCCATGATGGGCTCCATCTCTGCGTCGAACATCGAGACGAGCCTTCGAGACTCCATCATTCGGATCCCAACAGCTTCATTGAGCACCCTCATGAAATTGAGCGGTGTCAACTTGAAGGATTCGACAGACCGAAGAAAATCGATCAAGTCAATAAGGCTACTGCCGTTCAGAATCATCTTTCGGGCGTCCGCCACGAGCGCTTCCACTCGAACACTCCTACCTCGTGAAGAGTACCTGGACGTCAGTGTAGGCACCAGGCTCGCCAACTGCTTTCGTGACTTGAACGTTGCCGAATCCATGTCGAGCTGCCATCTTACCCGTGAACGTACTCCCTGCCGCCTGTTCAGGCGACATGCCACCACGAACCATTTCATTGAATGTATTGAGATTGCTCGGCATTGCCCTGACCCACTTACCCTCGATTGCATTGAGGTTCTCGGCACCGAAGTGATTGATGGCATCGTCAAACATCTGGGCACCCCGCGGTGTAGTCGGACCCTTCTCGATCGCCAGGCTGAGCACACCATTATTTACGTTCGCCATCACGCCACCATCCGAACCGCCATAGAAATTAGCGTAATCTCCAAAGAGCCCCTCATTCGCTGCTGCTTTTACCTCCTTACCCTCAGAGGCGAGCTTGGCCAGCTTACCGAGCCTCGCATCAGGGATGAAAGATGCGACGGTCCATCCACACGACGGCAAGTCGCCCTGGGTCACGCACTGTTTGGCGTCGTCGATTCCGAGTGCGTTACTCCAGGCGTCAGCGTTCTCTTTCGCTGAACACTTCACATCCCAGAAGCCACAGTTGCTGTGGAACAGCTGCTTGAACCCGCATTTGACATCTCAGAATCCACAAGAGGGCGCGGGCGCTTGCGCTTCTTTTGCGGTGCTGCTGTCCGCAGTGGTCTTCTGCGGCGTCTCCTGCTCTTCATGCTTGATTGTCGTGGTTTCGCGATAGGTGCCTCCGCACATCCCGGTGATGTCGCAGCTGGTGTGGCCGTCGGCCTCAATCATGCTGGTGGGGTTGCCGGCGCCGTAGGCGTAGCGGTTGCCGGTGTAGGGGTTGGTGGTG
>NZ_JOFZ01000013.1 GCF_000721265.1 Streptomyces sp. NRRL F-5126
CATGACGGCTTCGGTACGCAGCGGGTTGATCTCCGAGACGGCGCCGACGAACGTGGTCTTGCCCACGCCGAATCCGCCCGCCACCACGATCTTCGCGCTGGTGGTCGATCTGCCTCCGGCCGAGCCGCTAGAGCTTTCGAAGTCCACTGAGCACCCTTTCCAGCAGTGTCACGTCGGGCGCGCCCCCCGCTTCGCCGTTGCCCGGCTGGTGGATGGCGACCATGCCGGCCTCCGCCAGGTCCGCGACGAGGATCCTGGCCACGCCGAGCGGCATGGTGAGCAGCGCGGAGACCTCGGCCACCGACTTGACCTCACGGCACAGGTGGCATATCCGCTGGTGCTCGGGCAGCAGCGTGGCGAGGTGGGCGGGGTCCGCCGTCGTGGAGACCAGCGCCTCGATGGCGAGTTGGTACCGGGGCCTGGTTCTGCCGCCGGTCATCGCATAAGGGCGTACCAGCGGCTGGTCGCCCTCCGGGCCGTAACTGGCGTCGACGGACGCGCCGTACGGATCGTGAGAGGCGGTGGGCGGGGTCATGAATCCTCCGGGCGTGACAGCAGGATGTCTGCGTGCCGTCTTCGTGGCCGGTGGGGGGACGGCTCGGCGGCCTGACGGTGGGTGAGCTGGGACGGTGCCTTGGAGAGTCTCAGTGGAGCAGGCTCCCCTGGAGTTCGGCGCGGAGGTCCGGTGTGAGGACCGTGCCCGCTCGGTCGACGAGGAGTGCCATCTCGTACCCCACCAGGCCGATGTCGCACTCGGGGTGGGCGAGCACGGCGAGGGAGGAGCCGTCGGAGACGGACATCAGGAAGAGGAAACCGCGCTCCATCTCCACCACGGTCTGGTTGACCAGGCCGCCTTCGAAGATCCGGGAGGCACCCGCGGTCAGCGAGGTGAGACCCGATGCCACTGCGGCGAGCTGGTCGGCCCGGTCCCGTGGGAAGCCTTCCGACATGGCCAGCAGCAGCCCGTCGGCGGAGACCACGACCGTGTGCGACACCCCTGGGGTGTTGTCCACGAAGTTCGTGATCAACCAGTTCAGGTTCTGCGCAGCCTGACTCATCGGACTCACTGACGCTCCTGCTGGTGAGAGGGGCCGAAATCGAACCCGCCGCCGTTGGTACCGCCGGAGCCCGCGCTGCGGCCCTGCTGGATACCCCGGCGGAGGTTGGTCAGCCGGCCCCGTACGTCCGCGGGTGCGCGAGACACCTGCGGCCCTGTCTGCGTGCTCTGCTCCTGTGCTGTGCCCGGCACCAGGTTGGCGCGCGGGACACGGCGGGGCAGGCCCGAGGTGGTGATGCCGCCGGCCGCGGGCTTCCTGACCCGCTCGGCCTGCCGCACCAGTTCGTCGTTGGGCGAGGCGCGCCAGGCTGAGGTGGGCGAGGGGCCCACGGGCGCCGCGTTGTGACCACCCTCGGAGGCCTCCTGTGCCGGGTCGCCGCCGAACAGGGACCCGGACGCCTCCGCGTCGCGTCGCAGGCCGCTGCCGGGGTCCCGGCGGGGCATCGCGGGACGCGGGCGGTCCTCCTGCCGGGGTACGTCGCCCCGGCCGTAGCCTTGCTCGCCACCCTGCGCGGCCGGTCCCTGGACGTTCCCGCCCTGGTCCTGGCGGCTGCGGTCCTGGGCGCTCTGGGCTGGGCCGGTCTGGGCTGGGCCCGTCTGGTCCTGGCCGCCCTGTGCGGACACGCCGGGTGCGGTGCCCTGCTGCTGCCCGCCGCCGTGGAACCAGTTGGTCTCCAGCGTGTCGTACAGCGGCGTGCGGCCGTCGCCGGGACCAGGGGCGGGCGGCAGCGCGTCGGGCTGCTGGGGCCTTCGGTCCTGCTGCTGCGGCTGCGGCGGCACACCGCCCTGGCGGCCGCGCTGCTGCGAGAAGTCCTGCTGCTGCCCGTACCCCTGCTGTCCGGCGTCGTAGCCCTGCGGCGCGGGAGTCTGGCGGCCGTACGACGGGTCGCTGTCGCCGTACGAGGGAGCGAAGCCCTGGTCCTGACCGCGGCCCGTGTCGTACACCGGGTTGGGGCCGGTGTCGTAGCGCCGGCCCTGGCGGTCGTCCCAGGCCTGCGGGCGGTCCGTGCCGTACGCGGGGTTCTGCCCGGTGTCGCGGGCGGGGCCGGGCCCCGCGCCGTAGCCGGGGGCGCCGCCCTGCCCGTACTCCTGCCGGCGGTCGGTGTAGCCGCCCTGCGCGTCGTAGCCCTGCTGTGCGGCGTCGAAGCCGGGGCGGGCGAACTGACCGGTGGCCTGCGGGTCCTGGGCACCGGCCTGCGCCGAGAAGTCCGGACGGGCGAACTCGGCCGTGGAGCCGGGGCCCTGCCGGTCGTCGGGGCGCGGGCTGTGCTGGTCGGGGCGCCGGTCCTGGCGATCGGGGCGCGGCCGGCCGAACTGGTCGGCCGCGTCGTCGTGGCCGCGCGGGGCGTCGAGCGAGGGACGCAGCTGCATCCGCTCCTGCGGGTGACCGGACGAGGCGGCCCCGGGGCCGCCGGGCAGTTCGGCGCGCGGCATGCCGGGCGGCGGCAGCTGCCTGGCACCCGGACCCTCACCGCCGGCGCGGCCGCCCGCCTGCGGGAAGGCGTTCTGCGCGCGCCCGCTGAAGCCACCGCGTGGCGACTGCTCCGCGTCACCGGCGGTCCGGCCGTCGCGCGGCCCTCCGAACACGTCGTCGCGCACGGGCAGCTCGCGGTCCTGCCGTCCCTGGCCGAAGCGCCCGCCGCCCTGGTCGAACCCGGCCGCGGGCTCGGGCGCGTGGCCGCCGCCGACAGCGGGCATCTGCGCGGTGGCCGGACCCTGGTCGGCGCCCGGACCTCGCGGCGCCTGCCGGTCCCGGTGCTCCTGCTCGCCGGAGCCCTGCGGCTGCTGTCCCGCGCCGAAGGCGTTCTGCGCGAAGATGCTCGTCGCGCCACGGTCCTGCCCGCCGCCCGCGTTCGGGGCGCCGCCCCGCGGCGCCGAGGACGCCGCGTCGCGCGAGGGCAGCGCGGCGCGCGGTGCCGCTCCGGCACCGACCTGGCCGCGTGAGGCGCCCGCTCCCGCGCCGAGCTTGTTGTTGCCCGTGCCGAGGCCGGCGAGACCGCCTCCCGGGCCCGAGCCGAGCCCGGGCTTCCCGCCGCCGGCGGGGCCGTCCGCGCCCGGTCCTGCCGCGAGCCGGCCCTGCGGAGCGTTCGGCGCCTGGCCGCCGCGTCCGCCGGCCGCACCGGGCTGGGCCGGCGCCTTCTTGCCGCCCTGCGCGAGGTCGACGGGCAGCATGACGAGTGCCGTCGTGCCGCCGGAGTCCGAGGGGCGCAGCTGGATGCGGATGCCGTGGCGCAGGGACAGCCGGCCGACCACGAACAGGCCCATGCGGCGCGAGACGGAGACGTCCACGGTCGGCGGCGACGCCAGCCGCTCGTTGATCGCGGCCAGGTCTTCGGGGGACAGGCCGATACCGGTGTCGTGGATCTCCACCAGCACACGGCCGTCGGGCAGCGCGTGGCCGGTGACGCGGACCTTGGTCTGCGGGGACGAGAACGACGTCGCGTTCTCCAGCAGCTCGGCGAGCAGGTGGACGAGGTCGTTGACGACGCGCCCGGCGACCTCGGTCGCGGGAACGGCGGCGAGTTCGATGCGCTCGTACTGCTCCACCTCGGACGCCGCGGCACGCAGCACGTCCACGAGCGGGACGGGGCGTGTCCACCGGCGGCCCGGCTCCTCGCCCGCGAGGACCAGCAGGTTCTCGCCGTTGCGGCGCATGCGGGTGGCGAGGTGGTCGAGCTTGAAGAGCGAGGACAGCTGGTCGGGGTCGGCCTCGCGGGACTCCAGCTCGGAGATCAGCGAGAGCTGGCGCTGGATGAGGCCCTGGCTGCGGCGCGAGAGGTTGGTGAACATCGCGTTGACGTTGCCCCGCAGCAGCGCCTGTTCCGCGGCGAGCCGGACGGCCTCGCGGTGCACGTGGTCGAAGGCCGCGGCCACCTTGCCGATCTCGTCGCGCGAGTGGACGCCCACGGACTCCACGGAGGTGTCGACGTCCTGCGGGTCCGACTCGGAGAGCTCCCTGACGAGCTCGGGCAGCCGGTCCTGGGCGACCTTGGTCGCCGTGTCCTGGAGCCGCCGCAGCGAGCGCACCATGGACCGGGCCACGATGAACGCGCCCGCCAGGGAGACGCCGAGGACCAGCAGGATCACCGCGCCGTTGATGATGGCGTCGCGCTGCGACTGCTGGCGCAGCTCGGTCGCCTTGGCCTCCACCTGGCCGAGCAGCGTGGACTCGATGGTCTTCATCGTGTTGATGCGGACCGACGCCTGGTCGATCCAGTCCGCGTAGCTGCGGTTGGGCTGGTTGGCGAGGCCGTCGGGGCCGCCGAAGACCCGGCTCTCGTAGTCGTCGGCCGCCTTGATCTCGGGACTGCCCTGGCCCTGCAGGGGGGCCATCAGATCGTCGGCGTTACCGCCCATCGACTGGTACAGCGTGCGGAACGTGTTGAGCTCGTTCGTCTCCTTCTTGGCGGCGGCGGCGCCGTAGAGACGGTCGGACTCGGTCAGTTTGCCCGTGTGCTTCTTCGGATCGGCCGGCAGGGCCGCGGCGATGATCGCGCGCTGGATGGAGGCGTACTCCTTGGCGGACGAGAACGCGGCCAGGGCGCGGGTCCGCTTGATCATGTCCGGGCTGTTGGTGGCCTGCGCCATGTCCTGGGACAGACTCAGCAGCGAGGTGATCAGCTGGTCGTAGGAGTCGACGGTCAGCGAGGACGAGCCGGGCGTGGAGTAGGCGCCGCTGCGCAGGTCGCTGATCTGCTGGACCTGACCGGCGATCTGGTTGACGTTGGCCCGGATGCTGTTGAGCGTGTCGTCGCTGTTCGTGTTGCCGATGGCGTTGGTCGCATTGAGGAACGACTTGCTGGCCCGGTCGGTCTGGGTCTGCAGCTGCTTGATGCTCAGGTCGCTCGGCTGCACGCCGTGGCTGAGCGGGCCCGCCTCCTGGTCGCGCTCGGTCTGGAGCTGGGCGGCGAGTGCGGTCGCCTCCTTGGTCAGCTCCGTGAGCAACTGCATGTGGTCGAGCTGGTTGATGTTGTTGATCGAGTCGTCGATCCGCAACGCACCCAGCGTGGTGGCCGCGATCACGGGCAGCGCCAGCAGGGAGACGAGGCGCGTGCTGATGCGCCAGTTGCGCAGGGCTATTCGAGAGCCTGCGTCCCCCGGTGACGCGGCGGCCCTGGGCGCGGCCGCCTGGGTCTCGTTCGCTGTCTCGGGCCGGGTGGCGCGCTCGTTCCCCTCCGGCGACGGGCCGGCCGCCGTCCTGTTCCGGGTGTGCTGGGCCGAGGCGCCGCGTTCCGACGCGCCGCGGGGCTCCTGCTCCGCCGCGGCACTGCTATCCCTCTTCGAACGTCCCTGCACTAGCGTCGCAACCTCTGGACCAGGCGTCCCACCGCGTGCGGCAGGACGGTGTCGGCGTCGTGGGGTGCGAGACGCCCCCCATGGTGGTCGTGAGTCCGCCGTTCCTCCCCGTTCACACGCGACGCTCCGTCGCGCCCGTGTGCGCCGGGTGGGAACTCGCGGCGGTGGGGGTGATTCCAGCACAGTGCCGGATCTCCAACAAGGTCTGGCGGCACTGCCGTGACCTGTATGACACCGCGTAACGGCCGTGTCACGAATCGTCGAAAGTGATCACGGAGAAATCGGGTCATTGCGGAACATCCGCTGGGCGGCTCAGGGTGTCCCAGTCCTCATGATCGGCAGCGGAATGGAGCTTTCTGGTGTGAGATGACCGTTTTCATGGCGCCCTGAGACGTGAAGATTTAGGAAGAATGTCCGTCAACTGGTGAGGAAACTCACACGCGGAGGGGTGTCAGGCGCGCCTTTCGGCGAGAATCAGATGTTTAACCTGACCCCTTCCAGGGTTGGCATATGCGCGGCCCGCGCCGCCCGCCGCGCCCCACCCGCGAGACACGAGAACGGGATCGCCCCATGACACCTGCCGCGAAGACGGCCACGGACTTCCGCAAGACCGCCAACCCGAGGCGCACCACGCTCGCCCATCTCGCGGACGCCACCGGGCTCGTCACGGCGCAGGTCCGCGAATACCGCGGGGCCCTCCCGCTCCGCACCGCCAACCCGAGGCGCACACAGCTGTAGGGACCGCACCCGCCGGTACCACCCCGCCGGTACGCACCCGCGCCCCGTCGCCGCGCTAGCCTGATGCCAGAGTCGGCCGAACAGTTGCTGACCAGGACCGCGAGTGAAGTGAGGGGCGAGTAGCAAACCGTGCGCATCGCCAGGTTCTCCATCGACGGCAATGTCGCCTTCGGCGCTGTCGAGGACGCGGGAGGCGGCGATCCGGCCGGCCTGCTCCTCGACATCATCAAGGGCGTCCCGTACAGCGGCGCCCAGCTCAGCGGCACGAAGGTGCGCCTGAGCGAGGTACGCCTCCTGCCGCCCGTGCTCCCCAGCAAGGTCGTGGCCGTCGGCCGCAACTACGCGGAGCACGCGGCGGAGCTGGGCAACGAGGTACCCGAAGCGGCGATGACGTTCTTCAAGCCCAGCACGTCCGTGATCGGCTCGGGCGACCCCATCGTCTACCCGCACTTCTCGGACGACGTCCACTACGAGGCCGAGCTCGCCGTCGTCATCGGCACCCTCTGCCGCGAGGTGCCGCGCGAGCGCGTCAGGGACGTCATCTACGGGTACACCTGCGCCAACGACGTCACCGCACGCGACCTGCAGAAGTCCGAGAAGCAGTGGGCGCGCGCCAAGGGGTTCGACACCTCGTGCCCGCTCGGGCCCTGGGTGGAGACGGAACTCGACCCGTCCGACCTGACGGTCCAGTGCACCGTCAACGGCCTCCAGCGCCAGCTCGGGCGCACCAGCGAGATGATCCGCACCGTCGAGGACCTCGTCGTCCACGTCAGCGAGGCCATGACCCTGGTGCCCGGCGACGTCATCCTCACCGGCACACCCGCGGGCGTGGGCCCGCTCTCCGTCGGCGACGAGGTCGCCGTCACCATCGAAGGCATCGGCACTCTCACCAACAAGGTGATCAAGCGTGGCTAACGGCTCCGTCCGTGTACGTTTCTGTCCCTCCCCGACCGGCAACCCGCACGTGGGCCTGGTCCGCACGGCCCTGTTCAACTGGGCCTTCGCCCGGCACCACGGCGGGTCCCTGGTCTTCCGCATCGAGGACACCGACGCCGCGCGCGACTCCGAGGAGTCCTACGCGCAGCTGCTCGACTCGATGCGCTGGCTCGGCCTCGACTGGGACGAGGGCCCCGAGGTCGGCGGCCCCCACGAGCCGTACCGCCAGTCGCAGCGCATGGACATCTACCGCGACGTCGCGGACAAGCTCCTGGCCGGCGGCTACGCGTACCCCTGCTACTGCACGTCCGAGGAGCTGGAGCAGCGCCGCGACGCCGCGCGCGCGGCCGGCCGGCCCTCCGGGTACGACGGCCACTGCCGCGACCTGAGCGACGAGCGGAAGGCGGCGTACGAGGCCGAGGGGCGCCGGCACATCGTCCGCTTCCGGATGCCCGACGAGCCGATCACCTTCACCGACCTGGTGCGCGGCGAGCTCACCTTCACCCCGGACAACGTGCCCGACTACGGCATCGTGCGCGCCAACGGCGCACCGCTGTACACGCTCGTCAACCCCGTCGACGACGCGCTGATGGAGATCACGCACGTGCTGCGCGGCGAGGACCTGCTCTCCTCCACCCCGCGCCAGATCGCCCTCTACGGGGCGCTGCGCGAGCTGGGCGTCGCCAAGGGCGTCCCGGCCTTCGGGCACCTGCCGTACGTGATGGGCGAGGGCAACAAGAAGCTGTCCAAGCGAGACCCGCAGTCCTCACTCAACCTCTACCGCGAGCGGGGCTTCCTCCCGGACGGCCTGCTCAACTACCTGTCCCTGCTGGGCTGGTCGTTCTCGGCGGACCAGGACATCTTCACGATGGACGAGATGGTCGGGGCGTTCGAGATCAGCGCGGTCAACGCCAACCCCGCACGCTTCGACCTCAAGAAGGCCGAGGCGATCAATGCTGACCACATCAGGCAGCTGGACGTGAAGGCGTTCACCGAGGCGTGCGCGCCCTGGCTGGCCGCACCGCACGCGCCCTGGGCCCCCGAGCGGTTCGACCAGGGCGCCTTCGACGCGCTCGCGCCGCTGGCGCAGACCCGGGTCACGGTCCTCTCGGACATCACGGCCAACGTCGACTTCCTCTTCCTCGAGGAGCCGGTGCGCGACGACGCGTCCTGGGCGAAGGCGATGAAGGGCGACCCCGCCGGGCTGCTGACCACGGTGCGCGAGAAGCTCGCGGAGACCACATGGGAGGCGGAGCCGCTGAAGGAGGCCGTACTCGCCGCGGGCGAGCAGCACGGCCTCAAGCTCGGCAAGGCGCAGGCCCCGCTGCGGGTGGCGGTCACGGGCCGCACGGTGGGCCTGCCGCTGTTCGAGTCGCTGGAGGTGCTGGGCCGCGACCGCACCCTGGCGCGCGTCGACGCGGCCCTCGCCAGGCTGGCGTCCGCGTAGGGACATGGCAGCGCGGGAGGGGCGGCCGGGAACGGCCGCCCCTCCCGCCGCTTGTCCTACGGGAGCCGGGCGACGCCCGCGTAGAGGAGCACGGGCAGGTCGCCCGCGTCGGGGGCGGGCGTGTCCTTGAACCACGCGGCGGGGGTCACCACGCCCGGCTCCACCAGGTCGAGGCCGTCGAAGAACCGCTCGACCTCGGCCCGCGTGCGCATCTGGTTGGGGATGTTGCTCCGGTACATCCGCTCCTGCTCGTGGTCGACGGGACCGGGGAAGGTGTCCATGGTCGCGTGGGAGAGCACCAGGTGGCTGCCGGGCGCCAGGGCGTCGAGGAACGTGCGGACGATGCCGTACGGGTCCTCCTCGTCCAGCACGAAGTGCAGGAGCGCCACGAGCGACAGGGCGACGGGCCGGTCCAGGTCGAGGAGCCCGCCCGCCCTTTCGAGGATGGCCGCCGGGTCGCGCACGTCCGCGTGCAGGTAGTCGGTGCGGCCCTCGGGCGCGGAGACGAGGAGCGCCTCGGCATGGCGCAGCACGATGGGGTCGTTGTCGACGTACACGACGCGGGCGGCTGGATCGACGCCCTGCGCCACCTGGTGCAGGTTCGGCTGGGTGGGGATGCCGGTGCCGACGTCGAGGAACTGGTCGATGCCGCTGCGCGCGCTCCAGGCGACCGCGCGGTGCATGAACGCGCGGTTCTGCCGGGCGGTGTGGGCGACGAGGTCGGGGAGCAGGTCGGCGAGCTGCTGGTCGACGAGGTAGTTGTCCTTGCCCCCGAGCAGATAGTCGTAGACGCGTGCCGAGTGCGGCCTGCTCGTGTCGACCTGCGGCTTCGGGACACCTGACGCCATGGGTGGGCTCCGGTCTGGGTGAGGGGGCGGGGCGGGGGGTGGTGGCCGCGGCCAGTCTCACAGCCAACAACGCGCTGGTCAAAGGCCGTTGAATCCGGAACGCCACCCTCCGCGCGCCTCGCGGGTACCTCGTGCCGTGCCGGTGCCGAGGCCCTAGGGTGGTGCCATGCCGCTGCGCGCCGTGCTCTGGGATGTCGACGACACGCTCTTCGACTACTCGGGGGCCGACCGTCTCGCGCTGGAGCGCCACCTGGGCGAGGCCTCCGGCGCCGACGCCTTCGACCGGTGGCGCGCGAGCATGCGGCTGCACTGGGCGCGCTTCGTGGCGGGGGAGATCGGCTTCGAGGAGCAGCGACGGGAGCGCGTGCGCACCTTCCTCGGCCGGCCGCTGAGCGACGCGGAGGCGGACGCGTGGTTCCTCGGGTACCACGCCCACTACCGGGCGTCATGGCGGCTGTTCCCCGACGTCCTCGCCGCGCTCGACGACCTGGCCGGCGACTTCCGGCACGCCGTCCTGTCGAACTCGTCCCTGCGCCACCAGGACCGCAAGCTGACGGTGCTCGGCGTGCGCGACCGGTTCGAGGCCGTCGTGTGCGCGGCCGAGATCGGCGTGGGCAAGCCCGCGCCCGCGGCCTTCGCCGCCGCGTGCGAGGCGCTGCGGCTGCCGCCCGGCGATGTGGTCTACATCGGGGACGAACCCGACGTGGACGCCGCGGCGGCGACGGCCGCCGGGCTTGCGGCCGTGTGGCTCGACAGGGGCGGTCTCGGCGGCCGTCCCGAGCTGGTGAGCATCACCGGTCTCGGGCCTCTTCCTGCCCTGCTGCGCGGGACAACTCGTTTTGGAGCGCGTCCCGGCATCGGGTAATGTTCCTCCTGCGCCGCCGGAGGGAGACAAGCCCGTCAGGCGGGCGCAACCCGAACAAAACCCCCACCAGGGGGTTGTGTTTTGGTGGGCTATGGTGTAATTGGCAGCACGACTGATTCTGGTTCAGTTAGTCTAGGTTCGAGTCCTGGTAGCCCAGCGCAGAGCATCTCTGCACGCCCCCGTTGTGTAGCGGCCTAGCACGCCGCCCTCTCAAGGCGGTAGCGCCGGTTCGAATCCGGTCGGGGGTACGGATCTTCCTCACGGGAAGGTCGCTGGGGCCCCGTTGTGTAGCGGCCTAGCACGCCGCCCTCTCAAGGCGGTAGCGCCGGTTCGAATCCGGTCGGGGCTACTGGTCTATACCATGGGCTATGGTGTAATTGGCAGCACGAGTGATTCTGGTTCATTTAGTCTAGGTTCGAGTCCTGGTAGCCCAGCTTCGCACGATCTCGCCCCCGTTGTGTAGCGGCCTAGCACGCCGCCCTCTCAAGGCGGTAGCGCCGGTTCGAATCCGGTCGGGGGTACGCGGAAGGCTCAAGGCCCTCTCCTCACGAGGAGGGGGCCTTCGCCGTGTGCGGGCCACGCGGTCGGCCCGCACACGACGGCCCGCGGACGTCACGCGCTCCTGCGCAGCGCCTCGGACAGGCGCTGCGCCGCGTCGATCACGGCCTGCGCGTGCATCCGGCCCGGGTGCCGGCTCAGCCGCTCGATCGGGCCCGACACGGAGACCGCCGCCACCACGCGGTTCGACGGGCCGCGCACCGGCGCGGACACCGACGCGACGCCCGGCTCGCGTTCCCCGATCGACTGCGACCAGCCCCTGCGCCGCACGCCGGACAGCGCCGTCGCCGTGAACCGCGCCCCCTGCAGCCCCCTGTGCAGGCGCTCCGGCTCCTCCCACGCCATGAGGATCTGCGCCGAGGAGCCGGCCTTCATCGTCAGCGTGGAGCCCACGGGCACCGTGTCGCGCAGCCCGGACAGGCGCTCCGCCGCGGCCACGCAGATGCGCATGTCGCCCTGCCTGCGGTAGAGCTGCGCGCTCTCGCCCGTCACGTCCCGCAGGTGCGTGAGCACCGGGCCCGCCGTGGCGAGCAGCCGGTCCTCGCCCGCGGCCGCGGCCAGCTCCGCGAGGCGCGGGCCGAGGATGAACCGGCCCTGCATGTCCCTCGCGACCATCCGGTGGTGCTCCAGGGCCACGGCGAGCCGGTGGGCCGTTGGCCTGGCGAGACCTGTCGCCGCGACCAGCCCGGCGAGGGTGGCCGGACCTGACTCCAGGGCGCTCAGCACGAGAGCGGCCTTGTCGAGAACTCCGACGCCACTTGAGTTGTCCATGAAACGATACTCGCGTCTCACTCTGTGAAACGCAAGTTCAATTTCCCGGCGAACTTGCCAATCTGTAGTGAGCGGACTCGCGAACACGGGCCGCGGCCGGCGTCCGGCGGGTGGGGCGGACGCGGGACCAGATGTCTCTATGAAGCGCCGGCGATGGCGCCGGCCGGAGGGAAAGCGATGGGTAGGACACTCGCGGAGAAGGTCTGGGACGACCATGTCGTCCGGCGCGCCGATGGCGAGCCCGACCTCCTCTTCATCGATCTGCACCTGCTGCACGAGGTGACGAGCCCCCAGGCGTTCGACGGCCTCCGGCTCGGCGACCGGAAGGTGCGGCGGCTCGACCTGACCATCGCCACCGAGGACCACAACACCCCGACCCTCGACATCGACAAGCCGATCGCCGACCCGGTCTCCCGCGCCCAGCTGGAGACGCTGCGGAAGAACTGCGCCGAGTTCGGCGTGCGGCTGCACCCGCTCGGCGACGTCGAGCAGGGCGTGGTGCACGTGGTGGGACCGCAGCTGGGGCTCACCCAGCCGGGCACCACGGTCGTCTGCGGCGACTCGCACACCTCCACCCACGGCGCCTTCGGCGCGCTCGCGTTCGGCATCGGCACGAGCCAGGTCGAGCACGTGCTGGCCACCCAGACGCTGCCCATGGCGCGGCCCAGGACGATGGCCGTCACCGTCGAGGGCGAACTGCCCGACGACGTCACCGCCAAGGACCTCATCCTCGCCGTGATCGCGAAGATCGGCACGGGCGGCGGACAGGGCTACATCATCGAGTACCGCGGCTCCGCCGTCGAGAAGCTCTCGATGGAGGCCCGGATGACCATCTGCAACATGTCCATCGAGGCCGGCGCGCGCGCCGGCATGATCGCCCCCGACGAGACCACGTTCGCGTACCTCAAGGGCCGCGCCCACGCTCCCGAGGGCGAGGAGTGGGACCGCGCCGTCGAGTACTGGCGGACGCTGCGCACCGACGGCGACGCCGTCTTCGACGCCGAGGTGTTCATCGACGCGGCCGACCTCGCGCCTTTCGTCACCTGGGGCACCAACCCGGGCCAGGGAGCGCCGCTGTCCGAGCGCGTCCCCGACCCTGCTTCGTACGACGACGCATCGAAGCGCCACGCCGCCGAAAAGGCCCTGGAATACATGGGGTTGACCGCAGGGCAGGCCCTGCGCGACATCAGGGTGGACACCGTCTTCGTAGGTTCGTGCACGAACGGCCGTATCGAGGACCTGCGCTCGGCGGCCGCCGTACTCGAAGGGCGCAAAGTCGCCGACGGCGTACGGATGCTGGTCGTCCCCGGGTCCGTACGGGTGGCGCTGCAGGCCGTCGAGGAGGGGCTCGACAAGGTGTTCACCGGCTCGGGCGCCGAATGGCGGCACGCCGGCTGCTCGATGTGCCTCGGCATGAACCCCGATCAACTGGCGCCGGGCGAGCGCTCCGCGTCCACGTCCAACCGCAACTTCGAGGGCAGGCAGGGCAAGGGCGGCCGCACCCACCTGGTCTCCCCGCAGGTGGCCGCCGCGACCGCCGTACTGGGCCATCTGGCCTCACCCGCCGACCTGTCCGACGCCGACCGCACGCCCGCTGGAGCGCGATAACCATGGAAGCCTTCACCGTCCACACCGGCCGCGCCGTCCCGCTGCGCCGCAGCAACGTCGACACGGACCAGATCATCCCCGCCCACTGGCTCAAGAAGGTCACCCGCGACGGCTACGAGGACGGCCTGTTCGAGGCATGGCGCAAGGACCCGTCCTTCGTGCTCAACCAGGAGGAGTACCGGGGCGCGACCGTCCTGGTCGCCGGTCCGGACTTCGGCACCGGGTCCTCCCGCGAGCATGCCGCCTGGGCCCTGCAGAACTACGGCTTCAAGGCCGTCATCTCCTCCCGTTTCGCCGACATCTTCCGCGGCAACTCGCTGAAGAACGGCCTGCTGACCGTCGTCCTCGACCAGGACGTCGTGGAGCGCCTCCAGGCGCTGGCCGAGGCCGACCCCGCGGCGGAGGTCACCGTCGACCTGGAGCGTCGCCAGGTGCGTGCCGCCGTGGCGGGCGCCGAGCAACTGACGGCCGATTTCGACCTTGACGAGAACGCCCGCTGGCGTCTGCTGAACGGGCTCGACGACATCAGCCTCACTCTGCAGAACGAGTCCGACATCGCGGCTTACGAGGCCGCGCGGCCGTCCTTCAAGCCCCGCACAATTGCCGCCTGATCCCTTCCTGATCAGCGGTTTTCCCCAACTGCACCCCCTGCCGTCCGGCGGGGGGTGCAGTTGCTTGTTGAGCCCCCGTGAGGCGACAACTCGCCTCAGATGGCACAATCGGTGCATGGAACGCGACAGCCAACTCGCACTCTACGAGTCGGTCGCCGGACAACTGAAGGAAGCGCACACGAGAGTGCGCGAACTGCAAGTCGCGGAGGGCGTACGCATGGCGCTCACACGAAAGCTGCTGGTCATCACGGCTGCGGCGAAGCATGATCTCCCGGATGCGGCAAGGCGCCTTGACCGTCTGCTGACGGATCTCGACGAGGGTCGTTTTCCGGAAGAGGACTGACCGGTGGAAGTGCGCCGGACCGACTTCGTTGCGGCACTAGGGTGATCAGCCCGTTTCGTGTTTGATTTGCGGTATATATCTGCCTAACGTGCGAAAAGGCTTGAACACATTCGTTCTGGCAATGTCTCCGAAGGGGAAGACGTGAACAAGGCTCAGCTCGTAGAAGCGATTGCGGACAAGCTCGGCGGCCGCCAGCAGGCCGCGGACGCCGTGGACGCGGTGCTCGACGCGATCGTCCGCGCCACCGTCAGCGGCGACCGCGTGTCGGTGACCGGCTTCGGTTCGTTCGAGAAGGTCGACCGCCCCGCCCGCTACGCCCGCAACCCGCAGACGGGTGAGCGGGTGCGGGTCAAGAAGACCTCGGTGCCGCGCTTCCGCGCGGGCCAGGGCTTCAAGGACCTGGTGAGCGGCTCGAAGAAGCTTCCCAAGGGAGGCGAGGTCTCCGTGAAGAAGGCGCCCAAGGGCAGCCTCTCGGGCGGATCTTCCACCCGCACGACGGCCAAGGCCGCCGCCAAGAAGGCCGCCGCCAAGAAGTCGACGGCGAAGAAGGCCGCCGCCAAGAAGGCCACGCCCGCGAAGAAGACCACCGCCAAGAAGACCACGGCGAAGAAGGCCACGCCGGCGAAGAAGACGGTCGCCAAGAAGTCGACGGCCGCCAAGAAGACGGCTCCCGCCAAGAAGGCCCCGGCGCGCAAGACCACCTCGCGCTCGACTGCGAAGAAGACCGCCGCCAGGTCCAAGTAAGCGGCACATGGCCGCGCACACGCCGGGCCGGGCTCCCCTCGGGGAGACCGGCCCGCGGCGTTGCGCGGCCCGCCCGCCGGCCGACGGCGTCAGAGCGTCACGAGTGTCACCAGCGTGACCCGCCGGCGCGCGCCTTCGCCCGCCGTCTCGATCCTGACGCGCTGGCCGGGCCGCAGCAGCCGCAACCCGCCCGCGTCGAACGCCTCGGAACCGAACTCCACCGGGGTGCCGTCGTCGAGCAGCACGCTGCCGCGCCGCGTCTCGGGGTCGTAGGTGTACGCGGTCGCCTGCATGCCCGCAGACTAACCGCGTCCGCCCCGTCCCGCCGCTCGCGCGTGACCCGCCGCCCACGGGTCACCCCCCAGAGCGGGCCCTCACGACACGTCCTGGGGTGCGGTCAGCGGCGAAGGGGCCCCGCACACGCGGGCCGTGTGGGGGCCGAGCCCGAGGGCCGCGGCCGCCCGCAGGTCGGCCGCGGTGTCCACGTCGCGCCGTACGGAATCCACGTCGCGCAGCAGGATCTCCGCCGCGCCGCCCGCGGCGTGACGCAGGCGCGAGGGTCCGCCGAACGCCGGCCGCAAAGCGCATTCCGCACAAGCCGCGAGCAGCGTCGTGCCGATTCCCGCCGCATCGGCGAGAAAAGCGCGCGGGAATGCGGCGGCCGAGTGCAGCACACGGGTCAGCTCCGCCGGCCTCAGCGCGGGCAGGTCCGCGTTGAGCGCCGCCACCCGGGCGCCCGGCCGCCCGGCCCTGACCGTGTGCGCACCGTGCGCGAGCGCCGCGTTGAGACCCGCCGCGGGGGAGTCGGGCACGACGCGCGCGCCCAACGCGGCCAGCGCGTCCGCCGCGTCCCCGTCGTCCGTGACGACCACCACACCGGCCACCGCGTCGGCGGCGATCGCGGCCGCCACGGTGTCCTGAGCGAAGGCGAGCGCGAGCCGGTGGCGCTGTGCCGCGTCGGCCGCGGGCGCCAGCCTGCTCTTGGCCAGAGTCAGCGGCTTCAGCGGCACGACCAGGGACCATGCGGCCGTCGGGTCGGTGTTCACGGCGGGCTCCCCGTCCTCGTGCGGATGCGTTTCATTGTGGCGCGGTGCCCCCGCGGCGCCCGCCCCGCCCCGAGGGGCCGGGCGTACGGTGTCCTCGACAGACCAGGGGCTCGGGGCGACACTTGTCCCCCAGCAGCCGGGCATGGAGCCGGGCAGGTAATGAGGAAGGTGTCCGCGTGTCCCGCCGAAAAGTCGGCTTCTGGTATCACCTTGCGGCGGTGCTCGCGAAACCGCCGCTCCTCCTTCTCTTCAAGCGGGACTGGCGGGGGACGGAGAACATTCCGGCCGACGGCGGATTCATCACCGTGGTGAACCACAATTCCCATCTCGACCCCTTTGCCTACGGCCATTTCCAGTACAACACCGGCCGCGTGCCGAGATTCCTCGCGAAGAGTTCCCTGTTCACGGACGGTTTCATCGGGGCCGTGATGCGCGGCAGCGGGCAGATCCCGGTGTACCGGGACTCCAGCGACGCGCGCGGCGCCTTCCGCGCCGCCATCGACGCCGTGGAGCGCGGCGAGTGCGTCGCGTTCTACCCCGAGGGGACCCTCACCCGCGACCCGGGCCAGTGGCCCATGGTCGCCCGCACCGGGGCGGCACGCGTGGCGCTGCAGACGAAGTGCCCGGTGATCCCGATCGCCCAGTGGGGCGCCAACGAAGTGCTCCCGCCGTACGCGAAGAAGGCGTCCGTACTCCCGCGCAAGACGCACCACGTCCTCGTGGGGAGACCCGTCGACCTGTCGCCGTACTACGGCCGGGCGATGACGCAGGACCTGCTGCGCGAGGTCTCCGAGGTCATCATGGCGGCGATCACCGAACTGCTGGTCAAGCTGCGCGGCGAGCCCGCCCCCGAGGTGCCGTACGATCCGCGCAGTGCACGGGTGCGGGAGCGCCGAAAGACCGCGCGAGCGGAAACGGAACAGGACGAGGGAACAACGTGACCAGGGTCGCCGTCTTCGGAACCGGATCGTGGGGCACCGCGTTCGCCATGATCCTCGCCGACGCCGGGTGCGAGGTGACGCTCTGCGCGCGCCGCACGGACGTCGCCCAGACCATCAACACCACCCGCACGAACCCCGAGTACCTGCCGGGGGTCCGCCTGCCCGACCGTGTCCGCGCCACCTGCGACCCGGCCGAGGCCGCGCGGGACGCCGAGTTCACCGTCCTGTGCGTGCCGTCGCAGACCCTGCGCGGCAACCTGGCGCGCTGGGCGCCCGTCCTGCCGTCCGACACCGTCCTCGTGTCCCTGATGAAGGGCGTGGAACTCGGCACCGCCAAGCGGATGAGCGAGGTCGTCGAGGAGGTCGCGGGGGCGCCGGCGGAACGCGTCGCCGTCGTCACGGGCCCCAACCTCGCCCTGGAGATCGCCGCACGCACGCCGGCCGCCGCGGTCGTCGCCTGCGCCGACGAGTCCGTCGCGCGGCGCCTGCAGACCGCGTGCCACACCGCCTACTACCGCCCGTACACCAACACCGACGTCGTCGGCTGCGAACTCGGCGGGGCGGTCAAGAACGTCATCGGACTCGCCGTCGGCATCGCGGACGGCATGGAGTTCGGCGACAACACCAAGGCATCGCTGATGACCAGGGGCCTCGCCGAGACCAGCAGGCTGGGCCTCGCGATGGGGGCCGACCCGCACACGTTCTCCGGCCTCGCCGGCATGGGCGACCTGATCGCCACCTGCTCGTCGCCGCTCTCCCGCAACCACACCTTCGGCATCAACCTCGGCCGCGGCATGACGCTCGACGAGACCATCGCCGCCACCCGCCAGACCGCCGAAGGCGTCAAGTCCTGCGAGTCCGTGCTCGACCTGGCGCGCCGCCACGGCGTCGAGATGCCCATCACCGAGACGATCGTGGACATCGTCCACAACGGCAAGGCTCCGCTCACCGCGCTGAAGGAGCTCATGTCACGCAGCGCCAAGGCCGAACGGCTCTGAGTAGCACCGCGGGCCCGTACGGGCCGGCGGCGCGCCGAACGGCCCCTCGGCCGCTGACCCGTGCGGGATCTGCGGGTAACCTCATCGCGATATGAGCAGCCTGAACGCCTCCCAGAGCCCTCAGGGCCAGCCCCGCAAGCCGCGCGTAGCCGTCGTCTTCGGGGGCCGCAGCTCCGAGCACGGCATCTCCGTCGTCACCGCGGGAGCGGTGCTCGCGGCGATCGACCGTGACGCCTACGACGTCCTGCCCATCGGCATCACCGCGGACGGCCGCTGGGCGCTGACCGCCGACGACCCGGCGCGGATGGCCATCACCGACCGCGCGGTCCCCAGCGTCGATCAGATCGCCGAGTCCACCGAGGGCGACGTGGTGCTGTCCGTCGCACCGGGCAACCGCGAAGTGGTCTACAGCGAGCCCGGCTCCGTGCCCAAGGCGCTGGGCGACGTCGACGTCGTCTTCCCCGTCCTGCACGGCCCGTACGGCGAGGACGGCACGCTCCAGGGCCTGCTTGAGCTCTCCGGCCTGCCCTACGTCGGCGCCGGCGTGCTCGCGTCGGCCGTCGGCCAGGACAAGGAGTACATGAAGCGGGTGTTCACCTCGTTCGGGCTGCCCGTCGGCCCGTACCTGGTGATCAGGCCACGCGAGTGGGAACAGGACGAATCAGGCGCGCGCAGGCGCATCGTCGACTTCGCGTCCGAGCACGGCTGGCCGCTGTTCGTGAAGCCCGCGCGCGGCGGCTCGTCCGTCGGCATCAGCAAGGTCGACGGGTTCGAGGGCCTCGACGAGGCGCTCGACGAGGCCAGGCGCCACGACCCCAAGGTCCTGGTGGAGTCGCTGCTGCGCGGCCGCGAGATCGAGTGCGGGGTGCTGGAGTTCGAGGACGGGCCGCGGGCGAGCCTGCCGGCCGAGATCCCGCCCGTCACCGCGCACGACTTCTACGACTTCGAGGCCAAGTACATCGACTCCGCGTCGGGCCTCGTGCCCGCGCCGCTCACCGATGAGCAGACCGCGGAGGTCAGGCGGCTCGCGGTGGCGGCGTTCGAGGCGGTGTCCTGCGAGGGCCTGGTGCGCGCGGACTTCTTCCTCACCGAGGACGGCGCCTTCGTCATCAACGAGATCAACACCATGCCGGGGTTCACGCCCATCTCGATGTTCCCCCGCATGTGGCAGGAGAGCGGCGTCGGCTACGCCGAACTCGTGGACCTGCTCATCAAGGCCGCGCTGCGCCGGTCCACCGGGCTGCGCTGAGCACACGCGCGAGACGGGCCGGACACGCCGGCCCGTCAGACGGTCGACGGATCCGTCGTGCCCACGGCCTTCGCGAGCTGCGCGATCGGGGTACCGTCGTGCGCGAACTTCGAGCCCATCGTGACCTCGACGTAGGCGGCGCGGTACGTGGTGGTGAACCGCTGCCCCTTCGCGTACGGCTGCACCATCCAGCTCACGCCGTTCGCGTCGACCGCCGCCGACTGCGGGTCGCTCATGGCCTTCGGACGCGGCACCCCGCACCGCAGCACGATCGACGCGGACCCCGAGCCCCAGCCCGCCGTCAGGCCGGAACTCGGCCGGGGATCGCGCCTGCTCTGCCCGCCGACCTTGCCGGGCAGCCGCTTGTGCAGCGCGTCGCACACCTTGACCTGGTCGGCGGGCGGCCTGGGCACCGCGACGTGCGCCGCCGAGCCGCCGCCCGAGCAGCCCGCCGCGCACAGCACGGCCACGGCGGGCAACGTCGCGATGAGGCGGCCCGGTAGCCTGCGCCCGGAGGCCCTTCGGCGAAGAGGTGTCACCGGACAAGCGTAGACGGGGCTAGATATGCACGACCGGACAGGTCAGGGTACGGGTGATGCCGTCCACCCGCTGGATCTTGGCGACGACCATGCGGCCCAACTCGTCGACCGTGTCCGCCTGGGCGCGCACGATGACGTCGTAGGGACCCGTGACGTCCTCGGCGCGCAGCACGCCGGGGAACGCCGCGATGGTCTCGGCCACCGCCGTCGCTCTGCCCACGTCGGTCTGGATGAGGATGTACGCCTGTACCACGGAGCCTCCAGGGCGGCCATGAGGATCATGTCCCAGGGGAGAAGGGACGCCACGGTATCGCGTCGGCCGGTGCCGGCGGGAGACCCGGTGCGTCCAGGCCGTTTCCCGCGGATTCTCCGCGCGCCCGCCCGCGTTTTGCGAGCACACGCACGAAGCGGCCGGACAACGGCCTCTCGCCGCACACAGAGAAGGGAGACCCGGTGAAGGGAACCGTGGGGGAGCTGGGGGAATTCGGGCTGATCGACAGGCTCACCTCCCGCCTCACCACCACCCCGGCGGTCCGGCTCGGGCCCGGCGACGACGCCGCGGTCGTGGCTGCACCCGACCGCAGGGTCGTCGCCAGCACGGATCTCCTGCTCGAAGGGCGGCACTTCCGCAGGGACTGGTCGACCGCGTACGACGTGGGCCGCAAGTCCGCCGCGCAGAACCTCGCCGACATCGCCGCCATGGGCGCCGTGCCGACGGCCCTGCTGCTCGGGCTCGTCGTGCCCGCGCAGCTGCCGGTGACCTGGGCCGCCGAGCTGATGGACGGCATCCGCGACGAGTCCCAGGTCGCGGGCGCGGCCGTCGTCGGCGGAGACGTCGTGCGCGGCGACTCGATCACCGTCGCCATCACCGCGCTCGGCGATCTGCGCGGCCACGAGCCGGTCACGCGCTCCGGCGCACACCCCGG
Organism: Streptomyces sp. NRRL F-5126; assembly: GCF_000721265.1. Classification (GTDB taxonomy): domain Bacteria; phylum Actinomycetota; class Actinomycetes; order Streptomycetales; family Streptomycetaceae; genus Streptomyces. The sequence continues at coordinate 20,522 of NZ_JOFZ01000013.1, forward strand.
CGACATCGTCGCCTACACGGGCTGGCTCGGCTGGTCGGCCGCCGGGCACGCGGTGCTCTCGCGCGGCTTCCGCTCGCCGCGCGCCTTCGTCGAGGCCCACCGCAGGCCGGAACCGCCGTACCACGCGGGCCCCGCGGCCGCCGGGCTCGGCGCCACCGCCATGACCGACGTCAGCGACGGGCTCGTCGCGGACCTCGGGCACATCGCGCAGGCCAGCACGGTCCGCATCGACCTGCGCTCCGACCTCGTCGACGTCCCCTCGCAGATGAGCGACATCGGGCAGGCCGTCGGCATCGACCCGCTCCAGTGGGTGTTCACCGGCGGCGAGGACCACGCGATCGTCGCGACCTTCCCGCCCGACGTGAAGCTGCCCGCGCGGTGGAAGGTCATCGGCGAGGTGCGCGGCCCGTCCGCCCAGCCGCAGGTCACCGTCGACGGCGCACCGTGGACCGGGGACGGGGGCTGGGACCACTTCGGCGACGCGTGAACGTAGGGTCGTCTTCCATGACCGCGTCCGCACCGCCGCCACCCCGTGTCCTGACCGTCGCCGGCTCCGACTCGGGCGGCGGCGCGGGCATCCAGGCCGACCTCAAGACCATGCTCGCCCTCGGTGTGCACGGCATGAGCGTCGTCACGGCGGTCACCGCGCAGAACTCGCTGGGCGTGCAGGGCGCATGGGAGCTGCCGGTGGAGGCCGTACGCGCGCAGTACCGCAGCGTCGTCGACGACATCGGCGTCCAGGCCGTGAAGACCGGCATGCTCTCCTCCGCGCCGATCGTCGGCGCCGTCGCGGAACTCCTCGCCACCACGGCGGCGCCGGTCGTCGTGGACCCCGTCGGGATCTCCAAGCACGGGGACACGCTCCTCGCCGACTCGGCGCTCGACGCCGTACGCACCCGGCTGCTGCCGGTCGCCACCGTGGCCACGCCCAACCTCGACGAGGTCGCGAGGCTCACGGGCGTGGCCGTCGAGACGGAGGACGACATGCGGCGCGCGGCCGCCCCGGTGCTCGCCCTCGGCCCGCGCTGGGCGCTGATCAAGGGCGGCCACCTGCCCGGCGACGCCGTCGACCTGCTCACCGACGGCACCGAGGAGCACTGGCTGCGCGCGCCGCGCCTGGACAACCGCCACACGCACGGCACGGGTTGCACGCTGGCCTCCGCGATCGCCGCGGGCCTCGGCGGCGGGCAGGACGTCGTGACGGCCGTGCGGGCGGCCAAGGAGTACGTGACCGCTGCGGTGCGCCACGGGTTCGCGCTCGGTGGTGGCATCGGCCCCGTCGACCACGGCTGGCGCGCACGGTGACGCGGCGGCTCGCCGTCCCCCGCCGCCGAAGCCCCGCCGGTCCCGCGCCGGGACCGGCGGACGCCCGGCCGGCGGCCGCGGACTACTGTGCGTAGAACATGCCCGTCAGGCCGCGCCACGCGGGCGGTTCGCGCAGGAGAAGAGGACCAGCAGGTGCCCCACACCCTCGACGCCGCCGCGGTGCGGACCTGGTGCGCACGGGCGCTCGACGCTCTCGGCGGTCAGCGCGAGGAGATCGACGCGATCAACGTCTACCCGGTGGCGGACGGCGACACGGGCACGAACCTCTACCTGACCCTCGAATCGGCCGCACACGCCGTCGAGGCGGTCTTCGCCGCGCACGGCGCCGGCGGCGGGGAACCCGCGCCCGAGGACGCGGTACGTGCCATGGCGCACGGCGCGCTGCTCGGCGCGCGCGGCAACTCGGGCACCATCCTCGCGCAGTTGCTGCGCGGCATCGCCGACGTGCTCGCCGCCGAAACCGCCGAAACCGCCGCGGCCGCCGAGGCCGCTGAGGCCGCTGAGAACGGCGCGGGCACGGACGGTGCCGGGAACGGCGCGCGCGCCGCCGGCGACCGCCTCGCGCGTGCCCTCGCCCGCGCCGCCGCGCTCGCGCGCGAGGCCGTGGCCCACCCCGTCGAGGGCACCATCCTCACCGTGGCCGACGCCGCGGCCGGCGCCGCGCGCCGTGCCGAGGCCCCGCACGCCGGGGCGGTGGCGTGCGCCGCGTACGCCGGGGCGCGCGCGGCGCTCGACGCGACCCCCGGCCAGCTCCCGGCCCTGGACACCGCGGGCGTCGTCGACGCGGGCGGCCTCGGCCTGCTCGCCCTGCTCGGCGCGCTGATGGAGACCGTCGCGGGCCGCAGGCCCGAGCCACCGCCGGGCGGCCGGATCAACCCCGCACGCGCGCCCGAGGCGCCCGCGGCCTGCCCGCCGGTCGAGCCGGAGTCCGAGGGCCCCGCCTACGAGGTGATCTACCTGCTCGAAGCCGCCGAGGACGCTGCCGTGGGGCGACTCAGGCAGCGCCTCGACGCCCTCGGCGACTGCCTCGTCGTCGGCGGCGGCGCGGGCCTGTGGAAGGTGCACGTCCACACCGACGACGCGGGAGCCGCCGTCGAGGCCGGGATGGAGGCGGGACGCCCGTACCGCCTGCGCATCACGCATCTGGCGCTCCACGCGGCGGAGCGGCCCGTGGAGAAGGCGCAGCGCGCGGTCGTCGCCGTCGTACACGGTGAGGGCCTCGCCGGCCTCTGCGAGCAGGCCGGGGCCACCGTGCTGCTGGCGCGCGAGGGGGCGCCGCCCGCCAGCGGCGAACTGGCCGCCGCGATCCACCGCGCGCACGCACGCGAGATCGTGCTGCTGCCCAACGACGAAGAGCTGCGCCACACCGCCGCGGCCGCGGCCGCGCAGGCGCGCGCCGAGGGCGTGCGCGTCGCCCTGATCCCCACCAGGGCGGCCGTCCAGGGCATCGCCGCGCTCGCCGTGCACCAGCCCGAGCGCCGGTTCGACGAGGACGTCGTGGCGATGACCTCAGCCGCGGGGGCCACCCGCTACGGCGAGCTCGCCGTGGCCGAGCGCATGGCGTGGACGACGGCCGGCGTCTGCCGCTCCGGGGACGTACTCGGCCTCATCGACGGCGACGTCGCCGTCATCGGAACCGAACTCGAGGCCACCGCGCGCGCCGTCCTCGACCGCATGCTGGCGGCGGGCGGCGAACTCGTCACGCTGGTGCTCGGCGACGACGTGCCCGACGCCCTCGCCGAGAGCCTCGAAGACCATGTGCGCGACGGCCACCTCGCCGTCGACACCGTCGTCCACCGGGGCGGCGGAAGGACGGCGCCGCTGCTCATCGGCGTCGAATAGCGAGCGATGTCAGAGGTGTGGTGTGCAATGGACGACGTGTCCGCGCTCGACGAACCCCTCACGAAGACACTCGGCCGGCCCACCGCGAAGGTGATGGCCGACAATCTCGGCCTGCACACCGTGGGCGACCTGCTGCACCACTACCCGCGGCGCTACGAGGAGCGCGGCCGGCTGACGCGCCTCGCCGACCTCCCGCTCGACGAGGACGTGACGGTCGTCGCGCAGGTCGCCGACGCCCGCGTGCTGCGCTTCAACGGCGGCCGCGGCCAGCGCCTGGAGATCACCCTCACCGACGGCAGCGGCAAGCTCCGGCTGGTCTTCTTCGGCCGGGGCATCCACAAACCGCACAAGGAGCTGCCCCCGGGCAGCCGCGCCATGTTCGCCGGCAAGGTCTCCGTCTTCAACCGCAAGCTCCAGCTCGCCCACCCCACGTACGTCACGCTCGGCCGGTCCGGTGCGGCCGGCGACGACGGCGACGACCGCGCGGAGGGCGGCCCGGGCGGCGAGAACGCCGCCGTCGACGCGTTCGCGGGCCGTCTCATCCCGATCTACCCCGCCTGCAAGGGCCTGGAGTCCTGGAAGATCGCCAAGGCCGTCGACCTCGTGCTGCCGCGCGCTGCCGAGGCCGTCGATCCGCTGCCCGCCGCGCTCCGCGAGGGCCGCGGGTTCGCCACCCTGCCCGAGGCGCTGCGCAAGGTGCACAGGCCCGAGTCGAAGGCCGACGTGGAGGACGCACGCGCGCGGCTCAAGTGGGACGAGGCGTTCGTGCTCCAGGTCGCGCTCGCCAGGCGCCGCAGCGCGGAGGGCCGGCTGCCCGCAGTCGCCAGGCGCCCTGTCGACGGCGCCCTGCTCGACGCGTTCGACGCGCGTCTGCCGTTCACGCTCACCGAGGGGCAGCGCCGGGTCACCGACGAGGTGTTCACGGACCTCGGCACCGAGCACCCCATGCACCGGCTGCTCCAGGGCGAGGTCGGCTCCGGCAAGACGCTGGTGGCCCTGCGGGCCATGCTCGCCGTCGTCGACGCGGGCGGCCAGGCGGCGATGCTGGCGCCCACCGAGGTCCTCGCCCAGCAGCACCACCGCTCCATCACGGAGATGATGGGCGATCTGGCTCTGGGCGGAACGCTCGGCGCCGCCGAGAACGCCACCAAGGTCGTCCTCCTCACGGGTTCGATGGGGGCCGCCGCCCGCCGCGCGGCGCTCCTCGACCTCGCCACGGGCGAGGCGGGCATCGTCATCGGCACGCACGCCCTGATCGAGGACAAGGTCCAGTTCCACGACCTGGGCCTCGTCGTGGTGGACGAGCAGCACCGCTTCGGCGTCGAGCAGCGCGACGCCCTGCGCGCCAAGGGCAAGCAGCCGCCGCACCTGCTCGTCATGACGGCCACGCCCATCCCCCGTACGGTCGCGATGACGGTCTTCGGCGATCTGGAGACGTCCGTGCTCGACGAACTGCCCGCCGGCAGGTCGCCGATCGCGAGCCACGTCGTGCCCGCGCAGGACAAGCCGCACTTCCTCGCCCGGGCCTGGGACCGGGTGCGCGAGGAGGTCTCGGCGGGGCACCAGGCGTACGTGGTCTGCCCGCGCATCGGCGACGAGGAGGACCGGAAGAAGGAGGACCGGAAGAAGGCCGCAGCCGAGGACGGCGAGAAGCGCCCCGCGCTCGCCGTGGTGGAGGTCGCCGAGAAGCTGGCGGCGGGCCCGCTGTCGGGGCTGCGCGTGGAGGTCCTGCACGGCCGCATGGCACCCGACGACAAGGACGCGGTCATGCGCCGGTTCGCCGCGGGCGAGACGGACGTGCTCGTGGCGACCACGGTCATCGAGGTCGGCGTCAACGTGCCCAACGCGACCGCCATGGTGATCATGGACGCCGACCGCTTCGGCGTCTCGCAGCTCCACCAGCTGCGCGGCCGTGTCGGCCGGGGCTCCGCGCCCGGCCTGTGCCTCCTCGTCACGGACGCGCCCGAGGCCGGCCCCGCCCGCGCCAGGCTCGCCGCCGTCGCCGCCACGCTCGACGGCTTCGAGCTCTCCCGCATCGACCTCGAACAGCGCCGCGAGGGCGACGTGCTCGGCCAGGCCCAGTCGGGAGTCCGCTCCAGCCTGCGGATGCTGGCCGTCATCGAGGACGAGGACGTCATCGCCCAGGCCCGCGAGGAGGCGGTCGCCGTCGTCGCCGAGGACCCCGAGCTGACCGGCTGCCCGGAGCTGCGCACGGCCCTGGACGCGCTGCTCGACGCCGACCGGGAGAGCTACCTCGACAAGGGCTGAACGCCTGGCGGCGAGCCGGGCCGCGCAACCCCTCGGGCCCCGCCCGCGCGCCTGCGGCGGCCCCGGCGGGGTAACGCCGCCCACGCGCACGGTCGCCCACCGTGCACGGTGGGCGCACGCGTCGCCTGCTCGAGCCGCGAACGCCACGACGCCGCCCCCGGGCGGGGCTGCGGCAGCCGGCGGCCGGAAGTGTGGCCCGCTGCCACCTGGCGCCGCGCGACGGCAGCAGCGACGGCGCGCGGTTGAGCGCGGCCCCCCGCGGGACGCATCCCGCGCGGTACGGCGGACGCGGCGCCCGTACGGCCGGGCCGGGTCCGCCCCGGGCGGGCTGCGGCGACCTGGTTCGCTGCCGTCAGGGGCTGCTCGGTGGGAGTGGTGACGGCGTGCGGTTGGGCGCGGCCCTCAGCGCTGCGGGGTGCTTCGCGCGCGGTACGGCGGACGCGGCGCCCGTACGACCGGGCCGGGTCCGCCCCGGGCGGGCTGCGGCGACCTGGTTCGCTGCCGTCAGGGGCTGCTCGGTGGGAGTGGTGACGGCGTGCGGTTGGCGGTTGGGCGCGGCCCCTCAGCGCTGCGGGGCGCCTCCCGCGCGGTACGGCGGACGCGGCGCACGGCGGCGGCGCCGCACACGCGCGGCCGGGATCGCGGACGGTGGGCGCCCGTACCGCCCGGCGCTGCCCGGCGGAGGCGCACGCCATATCGTGGACAGCGACCCGCACGCCCCGACGAACCGAGGAACCGACACCCATGACCCGCGTGATCGCCGGCGCTGCCGGGGGCCGCCGGCTCGCCGTGCCGCCGGGCAACGGCACCCGGCCCACCTCCGACCGCGCGCGCGAGGGCCTCTTCTCCAGCTGGGAGTCGCTCCTCGGCACGTTCCACGGCATCCGCGTGGCCGACCTGTACGCGGGCTCGGGAGCGGTCGGCCTCGAAGCGCTCTCCCGCGGCGCCCGGCACGCCCTGCTCGTCGAGGCCGACGGCAGGGCCGCGCGCACCGTACGGGAGAACGTGCGCGCGGTCGGGCTGCCCGGCGCGGACGTGCGCACGGCCAAGGCCGGGCAGGTCGTCCGCGACACCGCCCCCGACGCCCCGTACGACCTGGTCTTCCTCGACCCGCCGTACGCGGTCACCGACGACGATCTTCGCGAGATCCTCCTCACACTCAGCCGCGGGGGCTGGCTTGCGGGCGGCGCCGTCGTCACCGTTGAGCGCAGCACCAGAGGCGGCGCGTTCGGCTGGCCCGAGGGGTTCGAGCCGCTGCGCTCACGCCGCTACGGCGAGGGCACCCTGTGGCACGGCAGGGCGGCCGCCGAGACGGCCGCCTCCCCGGCGGCCGGGGACGCGCCATGACCAGGCCACAGAGCGAGGAGACCCCATTGCGACGCGCCGTCTGTCCCGGATCCTTCGATCCGATCACCAACGGGCACCTCGACATCATCGCCCGCGCGTCCAAGCTCTACGACGTCGTCCACGTCGCCGTGATGATCAACATGTCGAAGAAGGGCCTGTTCACCGTCGAGGAGCGGATCGAGTTGATCCAGCGGGCGACAGCCGAGTTCGGCAACGTGGAGGTCGAGTCCTTCCACGGCCTGCTCGTCGACTTCTGCAAGCAGCGCGACATCCCCGCCATCGTGAAGGGGCTGCGCGCCGTCAGCGACTTCGACTACGAGCTCCAGATGGCGCAGATGAACAACGGCCTCTCCGGCGTCGAGACGCTGTTCGTGCCGACCAACCCGACCTACAGCTTCCTGTCCTCCTCGCTCGTCAAGGAGGTCGCGACCTGGGGCGGCGACGTCTCCCACCTGCTGCCCCCCGAGGTGCACGCCGCGGTCGTGCAGCGGCTCTCGGAACGCTGAGCGCCGCCGGGCGGGTGCGCCGCCGGCTGACCGTCCGTCACCCGGTGTCGGGCACGGCGCGAGTGGTCGTACAGTCGGTGGCGTCCGTCTCCCAATCCGGCAGAGAAAAGGCGAGCACACGGTGGACGTGCAGAAGAAGCTCGACGAGATCGTCGACGCTGTGGGGAACGCCAGGTCCATGCCCATGTCGGCGTCCTGCGTGGTGAACCGCGCCGAACTGCTCGCCATGCTGGAGGAGGTGCGCGCGGCCCTGCCGGGATCCCTCGCGCAGGCCGAGGAGGTGATCGGCGGGCACGAGCAGCTCACCGCACAGGCCCGCCAGGAAGCGGAGAGGATCGTCCGCGAGGCCCACGAGGAGCGGTCCTCGCTGATCTCCGAGACAGTCGTCGCACGGCAGTCGCAGGACGAGGCGGACCGCATCCTCGGCGACGCACGCAGGGACGCCGAGGAGATCCGCGCGGAGGCCGACGACTACGTCGACTCCAAGCTCGCCAACTTCGAGGTCGTGCTCACCAAGACCATCGGCTCGGTGGACCGCGGACGCGAGAAGCTGCTCGGCCGCGCCCAGGGCGACGGAGCCGACGCCGCGTACGACGATGACGACCCGGACGCCCCCGAGTACAGCTCCGACCCCGACACCCTCGTCCGCCGGGCCGACGACTACGTGGACGCCAAGCTCGGCGCCTTCGAGGCCGTCCTGTCCAAGACGCTCGACGCCGTCGGCCGCGGCCGCCAGAAGCTCCTCGGCCACATTGCCACCGACGAGCTCGGCGCCCACATGGCGGCCCAGGACGCGGCAGGCGAGCACGGCCTCGCCCACGACTCCGACTTCCTCGCCGACCTCGCGGCCGAGCGGGGGCCCAGCAGGCGGCCCGCGGCGCCCGCGGCCGAACCGGCCGCCGCGGCAGCGGAGGCGCAGCCGCAGGTGCCGGCGCAGGAGCAGCCGTACCAGGAGGCCGGGTACGGGCCGACCGTGTACGACACCGGCGCCTACGCCGTGGCCGACGTGGCCGGGCAGGAGGCCGCCGGCTACCCGCAGGCAGCGGCCTACGGCGCCGGCGAGGTGTACGGCGGCTACGCGCAGCAGGACGCCTACGGCTACCAGCAGCAGGACCCGTACGCCTACCAGCAGGGCGGCTACGACCCCTCGCAGGCGCAGCAGCCACAGCAGCCCCAGGCGTACGGGCAGGACCAGGGCTACGGCTGGCAGCAGCAGCCGGCCGCCGCCGGAGATGGCGTCCAGCAGGGGCAGCAGCCCGCGCTCGACGAGACCAGTTTCTTCGACACCAGCATGATCGACCTGGAGCAGCTCCGCCGCTACGAGCAGGGCCGCTGACGCGCCGAGCGGGTTCGCCGGCCACCGGCCCGGAGGCGAATTGGGTCCTGCGCCCACGTACCGGTATCCTGGCCCTTCGGTCGCGTGCTCGCCGCGATCACGGCTGCCCGCCCGGCCCATGGGCGACAGTGGCGGCCCTTCGGTGACCACCCCGATCCGACGAAAGCAGGGACAGTTCTGAACGCGCGCCTCGACCACCGCAACCCCCTCGTGTTCGACACGCACGAGCTGGGGCGGCGACCCGGTGCGCTCCAGCGGCTGTCCCGCTCGGTCCCCGCGCCGAGCGACCTCGGCATCACCGGGGTCATCGCGGTGCCCGAATCGGCCCCCGTCGAGCTGGAGCTGCGGCTCGAGTCGGTCATGGAGGGAGTGCTGGTCTCCGGCACCGCCCGCGCCACGGCCGAGGGGGAGTGCGTAAGGTGTCTGGAGCCGCTGACCCGCGAGGTGGCGGCGGACATCCAGGAGCTGTTCTCGTACCACGACGTTGATGACCGGGGCCGCCCCAAGGCGGAGCCCGGCGACGACGCCGAGGACGAGGACACGCTCTTCGTCGAGGACGGCCTGTTCGACCTCGAACCGGTACTGCGTGACGCGGTGGTGCTCGCACTGCCGATGCAGCCGCTGTGCCAGGAGGACTGCGCAGGCCTGTGCCCCGAGTGCGGGGTCAGGCTGGCGGACGAGCCCGGGCACCATCACGATGCCGTCGACCCCCGGTGGGCGGCACTGCAAGGACTCGCCGAGACCGTCAAGGACGGCGAGAAGGACGACATGGACGGTGCCGGCTTCGGCACCGACGAGAAGCAGGAGAAGTAGCCGTGGCTGTTCCGAAGCGGAAGATGTCGCGCAGCAACACGCGCCACCGCCGGTCGCAGTGGAAGGCTGTGGCCCCCAACCTGGTGGCGTGCGAGCGCTGCCAGGAGCCGAAGCTGCAGCACATCGCGTGCCCCAGCTGCGGCACCTACAACAAGCGCCAGGTTCTCGAGGTCTGAGCGGCTGGTGAGAGGCTCAATGTCTGAACTGTCCGCGGACAAGAACGTCACCAAGCAGACAGACACCGTCCACGCAGCCTCGTCCCACACGCTTCTGGAAGGGCGGCTCGGGTACCACCTCGAGTCCGCCCTTCTGGTGCGTGCGCTGACGCACCGCTCCTTCGCCTACGAGAACGGCGGGCTGCCCACCAACGAGCGGCTCGAGTTCCTCGGCGACTCGGTGCTCGGCCTCGTGGTCACGGACACGCTGTACCGCATCCACCCCGACCTGCCGGAGGGCCAGCTCGCCAAGTTGCGCGCCGCCGTGGTGAACGCACGTGCGCTCGCCGGCGTCAGCCGCGGCCTCGACCTCGGTTCCTTCATCCGGCTCGGCCGCGGCGAAGAGGGCACGGGCGGACGGGACAAGGCGTCCATCCTCGCCGACACCCTGGAAGCCGTCATCGGCGCCGTCTACCTCGACCAGGGCCTCGATGCGGCGTCCGAGCTGGTCCACCGGCTCTTCGACCCGCTGATCGAGGAGTCCTCCAACCTCGGCGCGGGGCTCGACTGGAAGACCAGCCTCCAGGAGCTCACGGCGGCCGAGAGCCTCGGCGTGCCCGAGTACCTCGTGACGGAGAAGGGTCCCGACCACGAGAAGACCTTCACTGCTGCCGCTCGCGTCGGTGGTGTCTCGTACGGCACCGGCACCGGCCGCAGCAAGAAGGAGGCCGAGCAGCAGGCCGCCGAGTCCGCGTGGCGCGCCATCAAGGCCGCCGCGGACGAGCGCGCCGCCGCCGCTTCCGGCGCTCCCCGGGGGTGACGTGCCCGAACTGCCCGAGGTGGAGGTCGTACGGCGCGGTCTTGAACGCTGGGTGAGCGGCAGGACGGTCGCCCAGGCCGACGTGCTCCACCCGCGCGCCGTACGGCGCCACCTCGCGGGCGGCGAGGACTTCGCCGCCCGCCTGAGGGGCCGCACCCTCGGGGTGGCCCGCCGTCGCGGCAAGTACCTGTGGCTGCCGCTCGACGACCCGGGGTTCTCCGTACTCGGGCACCTCGGCATGAGCGGCCAGCTGCTGGTGCGCCCCGAGGGTGCGCCGGACGAGAAGCACCTGCGGGTCAGGCTGCGCTTCTCCGACGCGCTCGGCACCGAGCTGCGCTTCGTCGACCAGCGCACCTTCGGGGGTCTGTCGCTCCAGGACAACACGGCCGACGGCCTGCCCGACGTCATCGCGCACATCGCACGCGACCCCCTGGACCCGGATTTCGACGACGCGGCGTTCCACACGGCGCTGCGCGCCCGCAGGACGACCGTCAAACGCGCCCTGCTCGACCAGTCGCTCATCAGCGGGGTCGGCAACATCTACGCCGACGAGGCGCTCTGGCGCGCCCGGCTCCACTACGACCGGCCCACGGGGACACTGACCCGCCAGAAGGCCGCCGACCTGCTCGGCCACGTGCGCGACGTGATGAACGCGGCGCTCGACGTCGGCGGCACCAGCTTCGACAGCCTCTACGTCAACGTGAACGGGGAGTCCGGGTACTTCGCCAGAGCGCTGGACGCGTACGGGCGCGAGGACGAGCCCTGCCGCCGCTGCGGCACGCCCATGCGGCGCAGGCCCTGGATGAACCGGTCCAGCTACTTCTGCCCGCGCTGCCAGCGCCCGCCCCGCGCCGCGGCCTGAGCGCTCAGAAGCCGAAGAAGTGACGCGGCGCCCTGTTGACCTGGGGCTCTCTAGACGCCCAACGCTGTGACCTGCGGCTGAGCCATCAATGGTTGTCAGCGTTGGTCGTCGTTGTGTGTCCTAGGACGGCCCAGGGGCGGCCCGGCTGCGAGGTGCCAATTTGCGGTCCTTGATAGGACGACAGGTGGCTGAGTCGCAGTCGTAAGGGAGGTGCCCAAACGAATGCTGACCTGCGCAAACGAGGAGGATGATTTGGTCGCGCGTGATAGGCTCTCATGCTTGCTAGCTCATGGGTGAGCCTATCACGCGCGACGCGCATCGTTACTCTGGGTGACGCTATAGGTTCGGCTGAAGTTGTTCAGAACAGTTTCCTAAGTACAGCTCGAACAGATTTGGAAGTTCCGGGCGGCTTCGGGCGTCCATCGTGAACAAACTTCGAAGTTGTTCGGTACGGTTTCTGGAGTCTGGACCGAACAACCCGGGGGTTTGCGGTATGGGTAGGCCAACGCGCGCTAGCGTCTATCAGGCCATGGATGAAGCGATCCGCGAGCTTCAGGGCCGCTTTGGGGGGCTTCCTACCCCGGCTGAAGCGGAGGACATCTGGTCGGACCTGTGGCATGAAGAGGCCCACAACAGTACGGCGCTGGAAGGCAACACGTTGGTCTTGCGTGAGGTCGCCAAGCTGCTGGAAGAGGGGAAGGCGGTAGGCGCCAAGCCGCTTCGCGACTACATGGAGGTGCGGGGCTACGGCGATGCGGCCAAGTGGGTGTATGGGCAGGCATTGGAGCCCGGTGGCTGGACTGATGGCTCCATCGTCACTGTGCAGGAGGTCCGGAACATCCATCACGTGCTGATGACTCCCGTCTGGACGGTTGCTCCTCACCCTGACGCCAATGACTACGAGGGCCCTGGCAGCTTTCGACGGCACGAGATTGCCGAGTTCAGCGAAGGCATGAAACCCCCATCCTGGACGGACGTGGATCACTTGGTCCGGGACTGGGTGTTCGCGACGAATGATCTCCGAGTGTCCAGTGGCGATGTATCGGTGCCGGAGAAGCTGGCGCGCCTTCATAATCGATTTGAGCAGATTCACCCATTTCTCGATGGTAACGGGCGAACGGGACGGCTTGTCTTGAATCTGCTCCTGGGGCGGATGGGCTATCCACCTGCGATCATCTACAAGCGCGATCGCGACAAGTACCTCAAGGCGATGCGTCGTGCCGATCGAGGAGAGGATGGGCCGCTCGCTGAGTTGATCGCTCGGAGCGTTACCACGAACCTGTATCGCTTCGTTCTCCCTGCCGTCGCCGGACCAGTGAAGTTGGTCCCGCTGGCAGCCCTGGCTACAGACGGGATGTCAGAGAATGCCCTCCGTGTTGCTGCGACCAGAGGCCGATTGAAGGCTGTCAAGGCTGAAGATGGCTCTTGGCGGAGCAGCCGCAACTGGCTGGAGCAGTACGAGATTTCGAGGTATCAGCGGGTTAAGAAGCATTGAGACACTGACCAGGTGGACGAGTTCGAGTTGAACCCACCACTGACCTCAGCTCCCATCCCGTCCGCCTTCGACCCACACATCGTGGAGCGGGCGTGGTTCAGGGCGTCAAGGTGGAGCGCGCTACTGTACGAACGACCTTGACGCCCTGGGCCTCGTCTGCTCGGCTCTGCCTGGGTCGAAGGTGGTCGGGATGGGAGCCACCCACGCTCGCCACGACGATGCCGGCGCCCGCGGGACGGGCCATCCCACCCCGGACGCATGAGCGCCCCCGCCGGAGGCATGTCTTGTTGGTGGCCTGCCGTGGCGTCTCGCGGTTCTCGCCCTCATGGCCTCGGCCCTTCCCTCGTGGGCGCGCGTCGGCGCAGCGTGGGCGGAGCGGGCCGGAGGCAGGAGCGGCGCCCGGCGCGGAGCCGGGAGCGCGCCCGGCGGAGCGGAGCGCAGCCGGGTGCCTTGATGAAGTAGAGAAACCTGTAACGGCTGCTTAGGCGGGGCTCGTCTGCTCGATGATCCATGCCCGATAGTCGGCGGTCGCGTCGTTGATCGGAACGGTAATGAGGCTGGGCACTTCGTACGGGTGCTCGCTCTTGACGCGGGCGCTGATCTCGGGGACGCGATCCGTCACCGTACGAAGAGTCGCGAGAGCCTCGGTGGTGTCGTGCACTTCGCCTGCCCATCTGTAGATGGACCTGGTCGGCGAGATGTGGCCCGTGGCGCACAGCCGGTCGGACACCATTCCGTGTACGAGGGACGCGAGCCAGTCAGCATCCGGTGCGGTGATCAGTACGGCGCAGATGTCCGTCATGGTGTCTCCCCACGCTCCGCCTGGAGCTGCTCGTTCAGCGCTACAGCTTCGTCCTTGCTCCGGGAGGCTGTGCCCCACCCCGTCATGATCTTGCTGTCGAAACCGAGACCAACCCATCGGCCGGTCATGCTGACGCCGTGAGGGTGCAGCACGAAGTACAGCGTTCCCTTCGAACGCACGGGCCCATCGTTGGCCACGTACCAGCCCATCAGGACTTCTTGGTCCCACAGGCGAAGCTCTCCGCGCCAGTGGTAACCGCCAGCCTCGACGCTGAGTCCCCTGGCAATGGTCTCCAGGTGAATGAGCTCCTCTTGCTGGGCGAAGTTGACCTCTTGCGCGGCGACCACCGACTCGCCCCCTCGGGCGGTCTGCCACGTCATCCACCACACGCCTGATAGGTCGATGCGGTGCCGGGGCTGACCAGCCAGTTCATTGACCGTGATCTCAAGGGCGTGGGCGATGGCCACTGCGACGGACAGCACCGGCTGTTGCTCGCCGGCTTCGTACCGCCTGATCTGACGTCGGTCGACTCCTGCCGCTGCCGCTAGTTCAGCTTGGGACATGCCCAACTCGCCGCGCCGCTTGCGGAGTACTTCGCTCAGCTCCATGAGACCCATTGTCGGGGACGATTTAGTCCTTGACAAGCGGACGCATCCGTCCCCATCATGAGAGGCAGAATTAGTCCTCTCCGGGGGACTAAAGAGCAGGGAGCGGCTCCCTACCGCCAAGCAGTCAGCCGCTCCCCTGACCCGTTAAGGGGTGCCCTCATCATGCCTGCAACGCTCACTGCTTCGCACCTCGCTCCCTCCCTGCCGACGACAGAGCTGGTGTCCGTTTCGGACCTGTCGAACAGCGAGCGCGCGGTTGCGCTGTACGCCTCGGACATGCCCGGTGAGTACCGCTACCACCGTGGCGATGACGGCAAGGTCTTCGCCTGGATCGTCCAGGGTGCATGCCGGTTGGGGCTGCCTGAGCTGTACCGGTCGGCCGCGTTTCAGAACGGCTACCGGCTGCTGTGGCTGGCTCGCACGGCCACGGGTGAGCAGGAGGGGGCCCACAAGCGCCGCTTCCCGAACGCCGCCCGCCTTCGTCGCGCTCTGTCCCTGGCCTCGCTCACCGTCGGCATGACCGAGATGAGCCCCGCCGCTCGCGAACGGGGCGGGCGGCCCCAGGTCGAGGGTGCCTGCCGGTGTGCCGGTACCGGCTGGTTCGAGGTCTGCTACGACCCCGAGGACCCCACGTCCGTGGCGTTGGAGAACTGTGCCGGGCACAACCCCAAGGGCCACATGCCGACCCCGGCGGGGGTGTCCGCATGAGTGCCTTCCCCGTCGCGCCGGACGCGGTGGCCGGTAGTGCTGCCGCCCTGGGTACCGACCCCCTCACCCTGGCCGACCTGCTCCGCGTGGCGAACGCTCCGGGCTTCGAGCGGTGGCAGGAGCAGGTACGCCGTACCGGCGGCTGCTCCGATCCGATCCACCTGGAGGGCATGACCGTCACCCGCGACACCCGCACGGGGCAGGTGCTCTACTCCTACTCCAGCCAGGGCGAGCCGGGCGGACGGCTGCGGGTGGCGTGCGGCAACCGGCGTGCCTCGCGCTGCCCCTCCTGCGCCTGGATGTACGCGGGCGACACCTTCCACCTGATCCGCGCCGGGCTGACCGGTGATCCGCGCAAGGACGTGCCCTCGACGGTGCGGGCGCATCCGAAGGTGTTCGCCACGCTCACGGCTCCCTCGTTCGGCCCGGTCCACAACCGGCCCACCTCCGGCCGCTGCCGCTGCGGCACCACGCACCCGGACGGCTCGCCGCTGCTGGGCACGGCCCTGGACCCTGCCCGCTACGACTACGCGGGCGCGGTGCTGTGGAACAACCATGCCGGGGACCTGTGGCGCCGCTTCACGATCTACCTGCGCCGCGAGATCGCCCACCGCACCGGCCTGACCCAAACCGCCTGCGCACAGGTGTGCCGGGTCTCCTTCGGGAAGGTCGCGGAGTTCCAAAAGCGCGGCGCGGTCCACTTCCACGCGATCGTCCGTCTCGACGGTCCGGACGGGCCCGATACGCCCCCGCCGGCGTGGGCCACCACCGATCTCCTCGCGGACGCCATCACGGCGGCGGCCGCCCGCGTCACCGTGCCCGTGCCCGCCTCCGGGGATGAGCCCGCGCGGGTGCTGCGGTGGGGTGCTCAGGTGGATGTCCGGCCGATCGGCGCCGCGTCCGCGAACGACGAACTCACCGAGCAGGCGGTCGCCGCGTACGTCGCGAAGTACGCCACCAAGGCGGCCGAGACCACCGGCACCGTGGATCGACGGCTCGGAGAGCTGACGGAACTCGACAAGCTGACCGACCTGCCCGACCACGCCCGGCGCCTCATCGAAGCCTGCTACGACCTCGACGCCGCGTATCCGGATCGCAAGCTGTGGCAGTGGGCCCACATGCTCGGCTTTCGCGGCCACTTCTCTACGAAGTCGCGCCGCTACTCCACCACTCTCGGTGCCCTGCGGCAGGTGCGTGCCGAGTACCGCGCCCGGCAGGAACGCCAGGCACGCGGCCTGCCCGACCCTGACGACTCGGAGGGCTCCACGCTGACGCTCGCGCACTGGACCTACGCCGGACACGGACACACACCCGGTGAGTCCTGGCTCGCCGCCACCATCGCCCGGGAACTGCACACCGGCCGCGACACCGCCCGCGAAGCACTCGCCGACCTGGACGACACGGAGGTGTGGGCATGAAGCGGCCCCTGCCAACGCGCTACCTCACCCCGGTAGACCTCGCTGACCTCCTCGGCGTCCCGCTCGAAACCGTCTACCAGTGGCGACGCAAGCACACCGGCCCGCGCGGCTTCCGCGTCGGCCGGCACCTCCGCTACGACCCCGAAGACGTCCGCGCCTGGGTCGAAACCCTCATGGAAGAGGCAGCCTGATGGCCGGACACATCCAAGACCGTTGGTACCGCACCGAGACAGGCGCGGACGGCAAGTCAGTCAAGGTCAAGACCGACCGCCACGGCGCCGGCCTGCGCTACCGCGCCCGCTACATCGGCCCCGACGGCACCGAGAAGTCCAAGAGCTTCCCCGACAAGCAGAAGCGCAAGGCTGAGACGTGGCTGGCCAACACCGAGGCGGACATGTCGCGCGGGGACTACATCGCGCCGGAAGCAGGGAAGGTCACGTTCGAGCAGTACGCCACCAAGTGGATGCGGACTCAGATGACCGATCCCGCTACGCGTGAGTCCGTGGAGATGCGGCTACGGCTGCACGCCATCCCGCACATCGGCAAGAGGCCTATAGGTTCCTTCAATCCGACCCATCTGCGCCTCTGGATGCGGGTGTTGGAGGACGCGGGCCTGTCGGCTGCCTACCGGCGGGGGATCTTCGCGCACGTCTCGACGGTGTTCACCGCTGCTGTGGAAGACCGGATCATCCGTGCCAACCCGTGCAGTGCTCGGTCGGTCAAGGCTCCTCGGCTCGACCCGCGCAAGGTGAAGCCCTGGTCCGCTGAGCGTGTGAAGTCGGTTCGGACGGAGCTGCCCGCGCGCTACCAGGCACTCGTGGACCCTGCCGCCGGTTGCGGACTTCGTCAAGGTGAGGTGTTCGGCCTGGCTGTCGAAGATGTCGACTTCCTCGGCGGCGTCGTTCACGTGACCCGGCAAGTCAAGCTCCTGCACAACCGGCCGGTCTTCGCACCGCCCAAGGGCGGCAAGGAACGAGACGTGCCGTTGCCCGAGTCCATCGCCTTCGCGCTTGCTGGTCACCTGACGCAGTTCCCTGCGGCTGAGGTGACCTTGCCGTGGAAGACCTTGGACGGGCCACCGATGACAGCAACGTTGATCTTCCGGAGTCCCGAGGGCTTGTCCTTGAATCGGAACCGCTTCAACCACCGTCAATGGCGCCCTGCTCTGGTCGCCGCCGGCGTGGCCACGGGGCGGGACAACGGCATGCATGCGCTACGGCACTTCTACGCGTCCGTACTCCTCGACGCGGGGGAGAGCATCAAAGCACTGAGTGAGTACCTCGGTCACCATGATCCCGGCTTCACCCTGCGCACCTACACGCACCTGATGCCGGCGAGCGAGACCCGTACTCGGAGCGCCGTGGATGCGGTCTTCGGGAATCAAGGGGCTACCGATGACGGCCCGGACACGGCCCAGAGGGGCTCATAGGGCGCTGACCTGCGGCATTCTCAGAAGCCGAAGTCCTGCGTCCACCAGGGGCCGCCGGAGCCGTAGTGCACGCCGACGCCCAGCCGGGTGTAGTCGCAGTTCAGGATGTTCGCGCGGTGGCCCTCGCTGTGCATCCAGGCGTCCATCACCGCCTGCGCGTCGGCCTGGCCGCGGGCTATGTTCTCCCCGCCGAGCTGCCGCACGCCCGCCGCGTCCGCCCGGTCCCACGGCGTCTTGCCGTCCGGGTCCGTGTGGTCGAAGAATCCGCGCTCCGCCATCTCGTCGCTGAAGTTCTGCGCGAGCGAGTCGAGAGAGCCGTCGTCCTTCAGCGCGCTGCATCCGACCTTGGCCCGTTCCTGGTTGACCAGGGCGAGCACCTGCGCGGCCGCCGTGGACGGCCCCGTGGGGGACGCGGGCGCCTTGACGACGTGCGGCGTGCTGGAGGCGGGTGCCGGGGCCTTCTTCGGCGGCGCCCCGGTGCCCGCCGATGTCCTCGTGCCGTCGGACGTCTTCGTCTTCCGCGGGGAAGGCGTGCCCTTCGACCTGCCCGGCGTGGCGGTGTGCGTCTTCGACGGCTCGGCCGAGCCCGTGCCCGACGCCTTGGGCGCCGTCCCCTCCGACGTGCCGCCGGCGGAATCCGAGGGCGTCGGGGATGCGCTGTGGCCACCCTGCTCGGTCAGGCCGGACGGGACGTCCGCCGGCCTGACGTGCTCCGAGCCGATCGCGCCCGCGCCGACGTCGAAGCCGCCGCCACCGGGTATCAGCCCCGACGTCACGGCCACCGCGCCCACCGCCATCGCGGCCGATGCGCCGAGCAGTCCGGTGCGCACGGGGCCGCCGAGACGCCGCCCGCGCCCGCGGCGCCGTCCGGCGTCCCCGTCCGGCTCGGGTACGGGGGCGGGCCCGGCAGCGGAGCGTCCATGGCGTCCCATCCGCGGTCCTTCCTCGTGCTCTCGGTAGTCGTGGAGGCTCTCCCCGGCGGGGCGGCCTCCCACCCATCGGCGCCCTCACCCGAACGAGTGATGCGCGTTTCGCGACGGGACTGTACGCCATGAGCGGTGGGGCGGGTGGGGACTGAGGGCAATCGCACGGTTAGCTTGCGTCCATGAATGACCAGGTACGGCTCACCGTCTGGGTACGCGGCCGGGTACAGGGAGTGGGGTTCCGCTGGTTCACCAGGGCGAACGCACTGGAGATCGGCGGCCTCACCGGCTTCGCGCTCAATCTCGACGACGGCAGGGTGCAGGTCGTGGCCGAAGGGGCGCGTGAGAATTGCCACCGGCTGCTCGACTGGCTGAGATCCGTCGACACGCCCGGCCGCGTCGACGGCGTCACCGAGATATGGGGCACCGCGCGCGGCGGCTACGAGACCTTCGCGATCAGGTGAGGAAGAGGCGCCTGCCCGGGACGTGCGGGACGCGGGCCCCGGCGGCGGGTCCGCCGGCACGCGGCCGTACCACCGTGATGACCTGGTGGTTGCGGGCGGGGCACGGAGCGTGCCAGTCTTCCGCACGGACGAGGGCATGCACCGGGCCGGCCCCGGGCACACGCCGCGCCGGGCGACAGCGGGCGCCGCGCCGCCGGCCGCCGTGCCCGTACGGACGGTGATCGTGTTGACCGTCAAACTTTTTGGTGAGACTCTGGAAGCCCCGCGCACACCAACTGTCTGGCGGCGAGAACAGCAGAGGTAGCGACCTCTCTGCCAGGCGTGCGGGCTTGACCAGCCTCACGAAACCCACGACCCACACCGCATCCGGTCGGTCACTCATTGTGGAGGACCATCCATCATGGCAAAGGCGCTTCTCGGTTATGTCGGCGGTTCCGACCCGCGACTCCTCGCCGAGATGCGACGGCTTCAGCAGCGCGTCCAGGACCTGGAGTCCGAACTCGTACGGATCCAGACCGAGAACGACGCGCTGAGCGCTGCCGCCGCACAGCACCCTGGAGAGTCGCTGCTCGACGGCATCGACATTGATGTTTCCCAGGAGCCTGCGCTCACCTGATCACGGCCCTGCGCGGGCCGCCGACAGGTGAGGACATTCTCGCCGGCAAGAATATGCAAGGGACGCTCCGGCGTCCCTTCTTTTCTTTCTTCCCCGCCTTCTCTGTGCCTTCTCTGTCCCCGGCCCCGCGAAGCCGCCCGCTCCCTGAGTCGCAGCCCCCGCCGCGCGCCCGCCTCGTCCTTCCCCACCTTCTTAACGTCTGATGTGCCCTGCGCGTCCGGTGGTGAAACCGCCGCCGGACGATCCCTGCGGGTAGAGTCCGGCGGCGTGCACCTCAAGGCCATGACACTCCGCGGGTTCAAATCGTTCGCGTCCGCCACGACGCTGCGCTTCGAGCCCGGGATCACCTGCGTCGTGGGCCCGAACGGCTCGGGCAAGTCCAACGTCGTGGACGCGCTGTCGTGGGTCATGGGCGAGCAGGGCGCCAAGTCGCTGCGCGGCGGCAAGATGGAGGACGTCATCTTCGCCGGCACGACCGGCAGGCCCCCGCTCGGGCGCGCCGAGGTCTCGCTGACCATCGACAACACGGACGGCGCGCTGCCGATCGCGTACGCCGAGGTCACCATCATGCGGATCATGTTCCGCGGCGGCAGCAGCGAGTACCAGATCAACGGCGACACCTGCCGGCTCCTCGACATCCAGGACCTGCTGTCCGACTCGGGCATCGGCCGGGAGATGCACGTCATCGTCGGGCAGGGCCAACTCGACTCCGTGCTGCACGCCGACCCGATGGGCCGCAGGGCGTTCATCGAAGAGGCCGCGGGCGTGCTGAAGCACCGCAAGCGCAAGGAGAAGGCGCTGCGGAAACTCGACGCGATGCAGGCCAACCTCGCGCGCGTGCAGGACCTCACCGACGAGCTGCGCCGCCAGCTCAAGCCCCTCGGCCGGCAGGCCGCCGTCGCGCGCCGCGCCGCCGTCATCCAGGCCGACCTGCGCGACGCCCGTCTCAGGCTGCTCGCCGACGACCTCGTCACGCTCCAGGAGGCGCTGCGCACCGAGGTTGCCGACGAGGCCGAGCTCAAAAGGCGCAAGGACGAGGCCGAAGGGCGCCTGAAAGCCGCACTCGCGCGCGAGGCGGCCCTGGAGGACGAGGTGCGCCGCCTCGCCCCCCGGCTCCATAACGCCCAGGCGACCTGGAACGAGCTTTCCCGGCTGGCCGAACGCGTCCGCGGCACGGTCTCGCTCGCGGACGCGCGCGTCACCAGTGCCACCCAGGCACCCGCGGAGGAACGGCGCGGCCGCGACCCGGAGGACATGGAACGCGAGGCCGCCAGGGTCCGCGAGCAGGAGGCCGAGCTGGAGGCGGCTCTCGAGGCGGCCGAGCGCGCGCTCGACGACACCGTCGCCCACCGCGCCGACCTGGAGCGCGAACTGGCCGTCGAGGAACGCCGCCTCAAGGACGCCGCGCGGGCCATCGCCGACCGCCGCGAGCAACTGGCGAGGCTGCACGGCCAGGTCACCGCCGCGCGCGGGCGCGCCGCCTCCGCCCAGGCCGAGATCGACCGGCTGGCCGCGAGCCGGGACGAGGCCCAGCAGCGCGCCGTCGCCGCGCAGGAGGAGTACGAGCAGCTCAAGGCGGAGGTCGACGGCCTCGACGCCGACGACGTCGAACGGGGCGACGAGCACGAGAGCGCCAAACGCGCCCTCTCCGACGCCGAGTCCGCGCTGTCCGCCGCACGCGAGGCCGCCGTGTCCGCCGAGCGCAGCCGGGCGGCCGTGGCGGCCCGCCACGACGCACTGGCGCTCGGGCTGCGCCGCAAGGACGGCACGGGCGCCCTGCTCGCCGCGCGCTCCACCCTGACCGGCGTGCTCGGACCGGCAGCCGAACTGCTCACCGTCGAGCCGGGGCACGAACTCCAGGTGGCGGCCGCGCTCGGAGCCGCGGCTGACGCCGTCGCGGCACGCGACCCGGCCACCGCCGCGGACGCCATCCGCCTGCTGCGCAAGCAGGACGCCGGCCGCGCCACCCTCCTGCTCGGCGACGCGCCCGAAGAGCGGGCGCAGGACCGCGCAGGCGGGGCCGGCCGCGAGGACGGCCTACTGGTCCACGCCCGCCCCGGCAGCGGCGGCGCTCCGGCAGAGGGCGCGCCGCCGGCTCACGCCCGTACCGGCGCGGTGCCCGCCCCCGCGGACGGCCATGCCCTCCGCGCGGGTGACGAACGGCAGGGCGCCGAGCGGGCCGACGCCGCGGCGCCCGGCGGCGTCTCGCTGCCCGCGCAGGCCGGCTCGGCCGGCCCGGCCCGCGTCACCGACCTGGTCAGCGGCCCCGCCCCGCTGGTCGCCGCCGTACGCAGGCTGGTGCGGGACATGGTCGTCGTCGCGACGCTCGAGGACGCCGAGGAACTCGTCCGCACGCACCCCGCGCTCGTCGCCGTCACCGCCGAGGGCGACATCCTCGGCTCCCACGTCGCGCACGGCGGCTCCGCAGGCGCACCGAGCCTTCTCGAAGTGCAGGCCTCGGTCGACGAGGCCGCGGCCGAACTCGCCGAGCTGGCCGTCAGGTGCGAGGCGCTGGCACAGGCACAGCGGGACGCCGCCGAGCAGCGCCGCGTATGCGCGGGACGGGTCGAGGAGCTGGGGGAGCTGCGGCGCGCCGCCGACCGGGAGAAGTCCGCCGTGTCCGGGCAGCTCGGCCGCCTCTCCGGGCAGGCACGCGGCGCGGCGGGCGAGGCCGAGCGCGCCGCGGCGGCCGTCGCCACCGCGCACGACGCCCTGGAGCGGGCCACCGCGGAGGCCGAGGAGCTCGCGGAGCGGCTGCTCGTCGTCGAGGAGGCGGCGGACGAGGCGGGCGACGACGAGCCCGACACCGCCGTACGCGACCGGCTCGCCGCGGACGGGGCCAACGCCCGCCAGACCGAGATGGAGGCGAGGCTCCAGGCCCGCACGCACGAGGAGCGCGTGAAGGGGCTCGCGGGGCGCGCGGACTCACTGGACCGCGCCGCGCGCGCCGAGCGCGAGGCCAGGGCGCGCGCCGAACAGCGACGGGCCAGGCTGCGCCACGAGGCGGAGGTGGCGCGCGCCGTCGCGGCCGGTGCCAGGCAACTGCTCGCGCACGTCGAGGTCTCCGTCGAACGGGCGGAGTGCGAACGCGTCGCGGCGGAGGCGGCGAAAGCGGACCGGGAGGAGCGGCTGGCGCGCGAGCGCGGCAGCGGCCGCGACATCAAAACCGAGCTGGACAAGCTCACCGACTCCGTGCACAGGGGCGAGGTGCTCGGCGCGGAGAAACGCATGCGGATCGAGCAACTGGAGACCAAGGCGCTCGAGGAACTCGGCGTCGAGCCCGCAGGACTCGTCGCCGAGTACGGCCCCGGGCGGCCCGTGCCGCCCTCGCCCGCCGCGGAGGGCGAGACCCTGCCCGAGGACCCCGGGCACCCGCGCAACAGGCCGAGGCCGTTCGTGCGCGGCGAGCAGGAGAAGCGCCTCAGGGCGGCGGAGCGCGCCTACCAGCAGCTCGGCAAGGTCAACCCGCTCGCCCTGGAGGAGTTCGCGGCGCTCGAAGAGCGGCACAACTTCCTCTCGGAGCAGCTGGAGGACCTGAAGAAGACCAGGACCGACCTGCTCCAGGTCGTCAAGGAGGTCGACGAGCGCGTCGAGCAGGTGTTCACGGAGGCCTACCGGGACACCGCCCGCGAGTTCGAGGGGGTCTTCTCCCGGCTCTTCCCCGGCGGCGAGGGCAGGCTCCTGCTCACCGACCCGGAGAACATGCTCACCACCGGCGTCGACGTGGAGGCGAGACCGCCGGGCAAGAAGGTCAAGCGGCTCTCCCTGCTCTCCGGCGGCGAGCGGTCGCTCACGGCCGTCGCGCTGCTCGTGTCGATCTTCAAGGCGCGCCCCAGCCCCTTCTATGTGATGGACGAGGTCGAGGCGGCCCTCGACGACACCAACCTTCAGCGGCTGATCAGGATCATGCAGGAGCTCCAGGAGAGCTCGCAGCTGATCGTGATCACGCACCAGAAGCGGACGATGGAGGTGGCCGACGCGCTCTACGGTGTCTCGATGCAGGGCGACGGCGTCTCGAAGGTCATCAGCCAGCGGCTGCACTGACGTGAATCGCGGCCGTCGGCCCGATACTGGAATGGTTGCGACTCCGCTCCCCTCCTGAAGGAGGGTGCTTCCGACCCGGAGGTTGCGGTCCAGCCCGAACCGGTCCCTTGCGGGACGAGAGAAATGTGTACGCCCCCTCGCTAGGAGACTGATGGAACTCGTCATCCTTGTTGTCGTCATCGCCGTCGTCGTCATCGGCGGCCTCAGCGGGCTCGTGGTCGGCCGGAGCCGCAGGAAGAAGAAGCTGCCGCCGCCACCGCCCGCCGCGCCCACCATCACCGCCCCGCCGGCCGAGCCGCACGTCGGCGACGAGGCCGAGACCCCGCGGGACGAGAACCGCCGCACCATCGAGGAGGTCGGCCTCCCCGGCGAGGAGGACGCCGCCGGGACCCCGGTCGCCGTCGAGGACCCGGTGGTCGGCCTCGCCCCCGCCCCGGAGATCGAGGTGCCCGAGCCGACCGAGGGCCGCCTCGTGCGGCTGCGCGCGCGCCTCGCACGCTCGCAGAACTCGCTCGGCAAGGGGCTGCTCACGCTCCTGTCCCGCGAGCACCTCGACGAGGACACCTGGGAGGAGATCGAGGACACGCTGCTGACCGCCGATGTCGGAGTGCAGCCCACCCAGGAGCTGGTGGAGCGGTTGCGCGAGCGCGTGCGCGTCCTGGGCACGCGCACCCCGGAGGAGCTGCGCACGCTGCTGCGCGAGGAGCTGATCACGCTCGTCGGCGCCGACCTCGAACGCGAGGTGCGTACCGAGAGCGGCCTCGACACCCCGGCCGTCGTGATGGTCGTCGGCGTCAACGGCACCGGTAAGACCACCACGACGGGCAAGCTGGCCCGGGTCCTGGTCGCCGACGGCCGCTCGGTCGTGCTGGGCGCCGCGGACACGTTCCGTGCCGCCGCCGCCGACCAGCTGCAGACGTGGGGCGAGCGCGTCGGTGCCAGGACCGTGCGGGGGCCGGAGGGCGGTGACCCCGCGTCGGTCGCGTTCGACGCGGTCAAGGAGGGGATCGTGGAGGGCGCGGACGTCGTCCTCGTCGACACCGCCGGCCGCCTGCACACCAAGACCGGCCTGATGGACGAGCTGGGCAAGGTGAAGCGGGTCGTCGAGAAGCACGGGCCGCTGGACGAGGTGCTGCTCGTGCTCGACGCGACGACGGGGCAGAACGGCCTCGTTCAGGCCCGGGTGTTCGCCGAGGTCGTGGACATCACCGGCATCGTGCTGACCAAGCTCGACGGCACGGCGAAGGGCGGCATCGTGGTGGCAGTCCAGCGTGAGCTGGGCGTGCCGGTGAAGCTCGTGGGCCTGGGGGAGGGCGCCGACGACCTGGCGCCCTTCGAGCCCGGGGCCTTCGTCGACGCCCTGATCGGCGACTGACGCCGCGCATGCGGTGAGTGTCACCGTACGGTGAGCCGGTAGGGCGGGTGGCCGGGAGGCTGCCCGCCCTGACCGTGTCCGGGCCGCGGCGCGGCGCGCGGCCGGCAGGGGCGTGCGGCCCCGTCAGCCGCTCCGGCGCGACCGGCAGCGGCCCACACGGTGACAGATGTAGGCGAGCGTCCCCAGCAGCAGGCGTGCGGGCGGCACGGCCGCGGTGTCGGGGGACGGCGGACGCAGCCAGCGAACCGGCCCGAGCGCCCCCATCGACGACGGCGGTGCCACGATGTGCGCGCCAGGACCCATTCCCGCCAGATCGAGGTCGGCGTCGTCCCAGCCCATGCGGTAGAGCAGGGCCGGCAGTTCCACCGCGGCCCCCGGTGCCACGAAGAAGTACGCGCGCCCCGTCGGCGTCGCGAGCACAGGGCCGAGCGGCAGTCCCATGCGCTCCAGCCGGGCGAGCGCGTGCACGCCCGCGCCGAGCGCCACGTCGATCACGTCGAACCTGCGCCCGACGGGCAGCAGCACCGAGGCGCCGGGCACCTCGGACCAGGCGCGCGTGACCTCGTCGAGTGTCGCGCCCGCGCCGACGCCGGGGAAGAAGCCGAGCGGATGCGCGCCGGGGGCGGCGCAGTCCGCGTCACCGCAGGAGCACGCGCCCGCGGGGGAGGCGCGCACGCCCGCCGTGACGTCCCAGCCCCACAGGCCCGTGTACTCGGCGGCCGCGGTGCACTCCGTGGCGCGACCGCGGCGGCGCGATGCCGACCGCAACTCCCGGATGTCCCGGATACCGCCGATGGTGAAGCCCATGCCCCCTCCAACGGGTCGAGCACGCC
Organism: Streptomyces sp. NRRL F-5126; assembly: GCF_000721265.1. Taxonomy (GTDB): domain Bacteria; phylum Actinomycetota; class Actinomycetes; order Streptomycetales; family Streptomycetaceae; genus Streptomyces. The sequence continues at coordinate 46,512 of NZ_JOFZ01000013.1, forward strand.
AGTGGTTACGAATCGAAGTCTGCCCGTGACACTCCGTCGTCGACGGGGGGTCGGTGCGGGCGTGAGGGGGCAATGGGGGTGGTGCGGCCCGATTCGTACGCCCCGGCGCACTCCACTCGCATCGTCCCTGACCGCCGCCTGTCAAGTGAATCGCGTTCCGTGTACGGCGAGTTCATTCGAAGGGGTGGCGAATGGTGGCGTTTGTGGAATCCCCTAGCTGAGGGCGTGATCGTAGGATTACTTTCGGTGCACGAGCCGGTGAGGTGAAGTGCTCCCGCGGGTATGCCGGAGGCACTTCGGGTATCTGTTCGACGGGTGAAATCGGCGGACGGGCGCCCGCAGGACACGGCATTCTTGCAGGGGCTCGCGCGGGGTATCGAGCGGATGGGGGCGTTCCAGGTGAGCGGCAGCGGCGCAGACGAGTCGGGCACGGGCAAGCGCCCGAACGAGCCCCTCGGATCGTGGTTCGCGCGCAGCGGCCTGTCCAAGGGCGAACTCGCGCGCCAGGTCAACCGCAGGGCGCGCCAGATGGGCGCCCACCACGTCAGCACCGACACCTCCCGCGTGCGGCGCTGGCTCGACGGCGAGCAGCCGCGCGAGCCCATCCCGCGGATCCTGTCCGAGCTGTTCTCCGAGCGGTTCGGCGCCGTCGTCGCCGTCGAGGACCTCGGCCTGCGCTCCGCGCACCAGTCGCCCTCGGACGCCGGCGTCGACCTGCCCTGGGCAGGACCCCGGACCGTCGCCATGCTCAGCGACTTCTCCCGAAGCGATCTCATGCTCGCCCGCCGCGGCTTCCTCGGCTCCTCCCTGGCGCTCGCCGCGGGCCCCGCCCTCGTCGAGCCCATGCAGCGCTGGCTGGTGCCGACGCCGGGCGGCGGCGAACCCCCCGTGCCCGGCCGGGCCGCGTCCGCCGCGCGCCGCACGCCGCGCCTGTCGGGCCCCGAGCTCGAACTCCTCGAGTCGACGACGGCCATGTTCCGCCTCTGGGACGCGCAGTGCGGCGGCGGGCTGCGCCGCAAGGCCGTCGTCGGCCAGCTCCACGAGGTCACCGACCTGCTCCAGGAACCCCTGCCCGCGGCCGTGTCGCACCGCCTGTTCACCTGCGCGGCCGAACTGGCCGAGCTGGCCGGCTGGATGAGCTACGACGTCGGCCTCCAGCCCAATGCCCAGAAGTACTTCGTGCTCGCGCTGCACGCGGCCAAGGAGGCAGGCGACCGTCCGCTCGGCTCGTACATCCTCTCCTCCATGAGCCGGCAGATGATCCACCTCGGCCGCCCCGACGACGCCCTGGAACTCATCCACCTCGCCCAGTACGGCAGCCGCGACTGCGCCACGGCGCGCACGCAGGCCATGCTGTACGCGATGGAGGCACGCGCGTACGCGGGCATGGGCAAGCCGAGCAAGTGCAAGCGCGCCGTCAGGATGGCGGAGGACTCGTTCGCCGATGTGGGCCTCGACGGGGAGCCGGAACCCGACTGGATCCGCTTCTTCAGCGAGGCCGAACTCCACGCGGAGAACGCGCACTCCTACCGCGATCTCGCCTTCGTGGCGGGCCGCAGCCCCACGTACGCGTCGCTCGCGGAGCCCGTCATGGAGCGCGCGGTCGCGCTCTTCCGCGAGGACGAGGACCACCAGCGGTCCTACGCGCTCAACCTCATCGGCATGGCCAGCGTCCACCTGCTCAAACGCGAGCCGGAACGCATGGCGCGCCCGGCCGCGCAGGCCCTGGAGATCGCCCGCAGGGTGCGCTCGGAGCGCGTCAGCACCCGGCTGCGCAAGACCGTGGACATCGCGGTCAGGGACTTCCCGGACGTTCCCGAGGTGGCGCACCTCGGCGCGCTCCTCGGCCCCCGCTTCCCCGAACCGGCGGAAGCGGTCTGATACCCCGGCCGCGGCGCTCTCCCCGTAGCGCCCGACACGGCTCCCCCGCCGACAGGACAGCAGGGTGACGCCGCGGCCGGCTCCCCGAAAGCCAGTGCCGCTCCCGGCGCTGCCGCCTGAGCCCCGCCCGTTCACCTCGCCGTAACACGGCGCTCCCCTTCGTCACCGCGCCGAAACACGGCACGCGCCCGCCGGAAACGGGCCCGGGTGAGCCTACTGGGCACAGTCGGCCCCAACCGGACACCGGAAGGGCCGATCCGACCGACGGAGGGGACGCCGGCCTTGAACGGTGCAGACACCGCGTTCGTCCTGATCAGTGCCGCGCTCGTCATGCTGATGACACCGGGACTCGCCTTCTTCTACGGCGGCATGGTGCGCGTGAAGAGCGCCCTGAACATGCTGATGATGTCCATGATCTCGCTGGCCGTCGTGAGCGTGCTGTGGGTGCTGTACGGCTACACGATGGCGTTCGGCGACGACCTGGGCGCAGGGCTGCTCGGCGGTTTCGGCCATGTCGGCTTCCACGGCATCACGCCGGAGACGCTGACCGGCAAGGGCGGCATCCCCGTGCTCGCCTTCGCCTTCTTCCAGCTGATGTTCGCCGTCATCACCCCGGCCCTGATGAGCGGGGCGCTCGCCGACCGCGTCAAGTTCACCGCCTGGACGCTCTACATCGCGCTGTGGGTCACGTGCGTCTACTTCCCCGTGGCGCACTGGGTCTGGCAGTCGGGCGGCTGGCTCTACAAGCTGGGCGTGATCGACTTCGCAGGCGGCACGGCCGTCCACATCAACGCGGGCATCGGCGGCCTCGCCGCGGTGCTCGTGGTGGGCAGGCGCATCGGGTTCAAGAAGGACCCGATGCGGCCGCACAGCCTGCCCCTCGTGGTGCTCGGCGCCGCGCTGCTGTGGTTCGGCTGGTTCGGCTTCAACGCCGGGTCCGCGCTCGCCGCCGACGGCGCCGCGGCCAACATGGCCTTCAACACCCAGATCGCCGCGGCCGCGGCGATGATCGGCTGGCTCGCCTACGAGCGCCTCAGGCACGGGGCGTTCACCACCCTCGGTGCGGCCTCCGGCGCCGTCGCGGGCCTCGTCGCCATCACGCCGTCAGGCGCGGCCGTGAACGCCTGGGGCGCGCTGCTGATCGGCGTCGCCGCGGGCGCCGTCTGCTCCTGGGCCGTAGGCCTCAAGTTCAGGCTGGGCTTCGACGACTCGCTCGACGTCGTCGGCGTGCACCTCGTCGGCGGGGTGATCGGCACACTCCTCGTGGGCGTGCTCGCCACCGGCGGCGTCGGCGGCCTTGCCCAGCTGGGCAAGCAGGCCGTGGGAGCCTTCTCCGTCATGGCGTACTCGTTCGCCGTCTCCTGGCTGCTGGCGAAACTCGTCGACAAGGTGATCGGATTCAGGGCCGGTGAGGACGAGGAGGTCGGCGGCCTCGACATGTCCGTGCACGCGGAGTCCGCCTACGACTTCAGCGGCGTCGGCTCCGCGTCCGCCCGTAGCAGCGTGCCCGCGGCCGGGGCGGGTGCCCGCCCGCCGACGCCGCCGGCGACCAACCGGAAGGTGGACGTGTGAAGCTCATCACCGCCGTCGTGAAGCCGCACAGGCTCGACGAGGTCAAGGAGGCACTGCAGGCGTTCGGCGTGCAGGGCCTCACCGTCACCGAGTCCAGCGGGTACGGCCGCCAGCGTGGCCACACCGAGGTCTACCGGGGCGCCGAGTACACCGTCGACCTCGTACCCAAGGTCCGCGTGGAGGTCCTCGTCGAGGACGAGGACGCCGAGCAGATCGTCGACGTCGTCGTGAAGGCGGCGCGTACCGGCAAGATCGGGGACGGCAAGGTCTGGACCGTGCACGTCGAGAGCGCCGTAAGGGTGCGTACCGGCGAACGCGGGCCCGATGCCCTCTGAGGAGCGGGGCCCGTGGGAGGCCGGCCGAGGGGACGGCCGGCGGGAAGACGGCACCGGGCGGGGCGACGGCGGCTACGCGTCCGCCCGGCTGCGCCTCCTTACGGACGGGGCGCGGTCGGGGCCGCGCCGCCGTGCGGCCCTCGCCGCGATCACCGACGACTGGCTCGCGCCCCTGTTCGCACGGGCCGCCCGCGACACCGGCGTGCGGAACGCCGCCCTCGTCGCCGTCGGCGGCTACGGGCGCGGCGAGCTCTCCCCGCACAGCGACCTCGACCTGCTCCTGCTGCACGACGGAGCGCCCTCCGCCGCCGTCGCCGCGCTCGCCGAACGCCTCTGGTACCCGGTCTGGGACCTCGGCGTCGCGCTCGACCACTCCGTCCGCACCCCCGCGGAGGCGCGCAGGGCGGCCGCCGGCGACCTCAGGGTCCACCTCGGGCTCCTCGACGCGCGGCCCGTCGCGGGCGACCGCGCCCTCGTCACGGGCCTGCGCACGACGATCCTGTCCGACTGGCGCGCGGGTGCGGCCAGGCGCCTGCCGGAGCTGGCCGAGCTGTGTGCGACGCGCGCGCGACGCCACGGGGAACTCCGGTTCCTGCTCGAAGGCGATCTCAAGGAGGCACGCGGCGGACTGCGTGACGCCACCGCCCTGCGCGCCGTCGCGGCGTCCTGGCTCGCCGACGCGCCCCGCGAAGGGCTCGCGGCGGCCCGCGCCCGGCTCCTCGACGTACGCGACGCCCTCCACCTCACCACGGGGCGTGCCAACGACAGGCTCTCCCTCCAGGAACAGGACGCCGTCGCCGAACGCCTCGGCACGGCCGACGCCGACGCCTTGCTGCGCCAGGTCTACGAGGCCGCACGCACCGTCTCGTACGCCTCCGACGTCACCTGGCGCGAGGTCGACCGGGTGCTGCGCGCGCGTGCGGCCGGGCCCAGGCTGCGCGTGCTGCTCGGCGCCGGCAGGAGGCCGGCGGCAGGGCGGGTGCCGCTCGCCGACGGCGTCGTCGAGCAGGACGGCGAGGCCGTGCTCGCCCGCACCGCGCGGCCGGAGCGCGACCCCGTCCTGCCGCTGCGCGCCGCCGCGGCCGCCGCGCAGGCCGGCCTGCCCGTCTCCCCGCACGCCGTGCGGCGCCTCGCGGCCGCCGCGCCCCTGCCAGTGCCGTGGCCCCCGGAGGCGCGCGAGGAGCTGATCCGGCTGCTCGGCGCCGGAGAACCGGCCGTCGCCGTGTGGGAGGCGCTGCAGGCGGAGGGCATCGTCACCCGGCTGCTGCCCGACTGGGAGCGCGTGCACTGCCGCCCGCAGCGCAACCCCGTGCACACCTGGACCGTCGACCGGCACCTCGTCCAGACCGCGGTACGGGCCGCCTCGCTGACCCGCCGCGTCTCGCGCCCCGACCTGCTGCTGATCAGCGCCCTGCTGCACGACCTCGGCAAGGGGTGGCCCGGCGACCACTCGGTGACCGGCGAGACCATCGCGCGTGACACGGCGGCACGCGTCGGATTCGGCGCCGAGGACACGCGCGTCGTCGCGACCGTCGTGCGCCACCACCTGCTGCTCGTGGACACCGCGACCCGGCGCGACCTGGACGACCCCGCGACCGTCGCCGCCGTCGCCGGGCACCTGCGCGACCGGACGACACTCGAACTGCTGCACGCGCTCACCGAGGCCGACGCCCTCGCCACAGGTCCCGCGGCCTGGTCCGCGTGGCGCGCGGGACTCGTGGCCGACCTGGTGCGCCGCGTCGCCGGCGTACTCGCGGGCGAACCGGTGCGCCCGCCGGGGCCGCCCGCGGCCGGCGCGCGGCAGGAGCGGCTCGCCGCCGAGGCGCTGCGCACCGGCGGCCCGGTACTCGCCCTGAGCGCGGACCGCGCGCCCGGGGACGACGGCCCGAGCGGCTCCGGGGCCGCGGCGGACCCGGACGGGGAGCCCGCACCCGAGCCCGTGGGTGTGGAGCTGCACATCGCCGTGCCGGAACGGCCGGGCGTGCTGCCGGCCGCGGCGGGGGTGCTCGCCCTGCACCGGCTCGCCGTGCGCTCCGCCGACCTGCGGGCGGTGGAGCCGCCGTCCGGGATCGGCGGCCCCGGCCCGACCGCCAAGGTGCTGCTGCTGAGCTGGCGGGTCGCGGCCCAGTTCGGGCCGCTGCCGGCGCCGGCGCGGCTGCGCGCCGACCTCGTACGCGCCCTCGACGGCACGCTCGACATCGCCGCGCGGCTCGCGGAGCGCGACGCCGCCTACCCGCGCCGCAGGGGCGCAGGGGCGCCGCCGCCGCGCGTGACCGTCGCCTCACGGGAGGCGTCCCGCGAGGCGACGGTCATCGAGGTGCGCGCCCAGGACGCCCCCGGCCTGCTGTACCGCATCGGGCACGCGCTGGAGGCGGCGGACGTGCGGGTGCGCAGTGCCCACGTCTCGACGCTCGGCGCCGACGCGGTGGACACCGTGTACGTGACGCGCCCCGACGGCGCCCCGCTCACCGCCGAGGAGGCGGAGACGGCGGCGAAGCGGGTGGCGGCGGCCCTGCCGGCGTGACGTCCTCACGTGACGTCCTCACCCGCGGGCCGGCGGCGAGGCGCGGCACGGTTGTTCGCGTACGGCGATCACGGGCGGTTCGCGTACGGTGATCACCCCGGGCAGGGGCCGGGACGCCCGCCGGTCCGGATACCCTGGAGGGCAGCCCGTCCGCCCGTCCCCTAGCCGAGGATCCGCGACCACCGTGTTCGACACTCTCTCCGACCGCCTCGCAGCCACCTTCAAGAGCCTTCGGGGCAAAGGGCGCCTCAGCCCGGAGGACATCGACGCAACGGCACGCGAGATCCGCATCGCCCTGCTGGAAGCCGACGTGGCGCTGCCCGTCGTGCGCGACTTCATCAAGCACATCAAGGAGCGCGCCGCAGGCGAAGAGGTCTCCCGTGCGCTGAACCCCGCGCAGCAGGTCGTCAAGATCGTCAACGAGGAGCTCGTCGGCATCCTCGGCGGCGAGACCCGGCGCCTGCGCTTCGCGAAGCAGCCGCCTACCGTGATCATGCTGGCGGGCCTGCAGGGCGCGGGCAAGACCACCCTCGCGGGCAAGCTCGGCCTCTGGCTGAAGAACCAGGGCCACTCACCCCTGCTCGTCGCGTGCGACCTCCAGCGGCCCAACGCCGTCACCCAGCTCTCCGTCGTGGCCGAGCGCGCCGGCGTCGCCGTGTACGCACCGGAGCCGGGCAACGGCGTGGGCGACCCGGTCAAGGTCGCCGAGGACTCGATCACGTACGCCAAGGACAAGGTCCACGACGTCGTGATCGTCGACACCGCGGGCCGCCTCGGCATCGACCAGGAGCTGATGCGGCAGGCCGCCGACATCCGCGACGCGGTCTCGCCCGACGAGGTCCTCTTCGTCGTGGACGCGATGATCGGACAGGACGCGGTCAACACCGCCGAGGCCTTCCGCGACGGCGTCGGCTTCGACGGCGTCGTACTGTCCAAGCTCGACGGCGATGCGCGCGGCGGCGCCGCGCTCTCCGTCGCCCACGTGACCGGCAAGCAGATCATGTTCGCCTCCAACGGCGAGAAGCTGGACGAGTTCGACGCGTTCCACCCGGACCGCATGGCGTCCCGCATCCTCGACATGGGCGACCTGCTCAGCCTGATCGAGAAGGCCGAGCAGACCTTCAGCCAGGCCGAGGCCGAGAAGATGGCCTCGAAGCTGGCCAGGGGCCCCAAGGAGTTCACGCTCGACGACTTCCTGTCCCAGATGGAGCAGGTAAGGAAGATGGGCTCGCTGTCCAAGCTGCTCGGCATGCTGCCGGGCATGGGGCAGATGAAGGACCAGATCAACAACCTGGACGAGCGGGACGTCGACCGCACGGCCGCCATCATCAAGTCCATGACGCCGGGGGAGCGCGCCGAGCCGACGATCATCAACGGCTCGCGCCGCGCCCGCATCGCACGGGGCTCGGGCGTCGAGGTCGGGGCGGTGAAGAACCTCGTGGAGCGGTTCTTCGAGGCCCGCAAGATGATGTCGCGGATGGCGCAGGGCGGCGGCATGCCGGGGATGCCTGGGATGCCCGGCATGGGCGGTGGCCCCGGCCGGCAGAAGAAGAAGCAGAAGCAGGCCAAGGGCAAGCAGCGCTCCGGCAACCCGATGAAGCGCAAGGCCGAGGAGCAGGCCGCGCTGGCCCGCAAGGAGCAGGCGGCGCTCGGCGGTTCGCCTGCGCAGGAGCAGGGCAACTCGTTCGAACTGCCCGACGAGTTCAAGAAGTTCATGGGCTGATGGGCTGACGGGGCCCTCCGGCTGACACCGGCGGGGCCCTGCCGGGACCGGCCCCCGCCTGGAGGCCGGGCCCACGGTGCGGCGCGGGTCAGGTCAGTGCCGCACCGAGCCGTTGGCCAGCGCTCCCGCCGGCAGACCGAGGAAGGCCGCGGCGCGGGCGCCGACGTCCGCGAGCGTGGGGGCGTCGGGGAGTGTCTCCGTGCCGTCCGTGCCGGGCGCGTGGATCAGTACGGGGACGAACTCGCGGGTGTGGTACGCGTGCCCGATGCTGGGGTCGTTGCCGTGGTCGCCCGTCACGATCAGCCGGTCGTCCGGCCGGTCGAGCAACCCGACCAGCTCGAACAGGCCCGTGTCGGTCTCCTCCAGGACCCGCCCGTAGCGTGCGGTGTCCTGCTGGTGCCCCGCCAGATCCGACTCCTGCACGTTGGCCACGACCAGCGCGTCGCGCCCCGACGCCCGTACGGCGTCCAGCGTGTGCCCGACGACCTCCGCCGTCGCCACGGCGGGACGGCGCTCGGCCGCGTCGCACGCGAGGATGTCCGCCGCCTTGCCGACGAGCGTGACCGGGATGCCGGAGCGGGCGGCGAGATCGGGGAGCTGCCGCGTGTGGTCGAGTTCCGCCCCCAGGTGGCGCACCTGGAGGCCGCCGTTGCGGTAGAAGCCCGTCGCCGGGGTGTCAAGGCCCACCGTGCCGCCGTCACCGTCGCGGACGAACTCCCGCAGCGGACCGTCCGCGTTGCCGCCGACGGCGATCACGCGCGCCACCGGGGCGACCGTGCGCACCGTGCGGGCGACAGCGAGCGTCCCGTCGAAGGCCATGTCCGACAGGCGGGCCGACGCGTTCCAGTTGATCCCCGGGTCGGCCTCCAGGTTGTCGTGCACCAGCACCGCGTCGTCCACGACGAGCAGCGGCCTGCCGTCGAGCAGGGACACCGTGTGCCCCGCGGCCTTGAGGGCGGCCGTCACGTCCGTCAGGTGCTCAGCGAGCCTGGCGACGGTGACGCGGCTGAAGTCGGCCCCCATCATGGTCTGGTGGCCGGCGAAGGTGTCCGCGCCCGGATAGCCGAGGGCGGCCCTGCCGACCGACACCGGCAGCGGCGTGGCCGCCGCCAGATCCCGGTGCGGATGGACGACGCCGAGACCCAGCGCCCCGAGGGCGGGCAGCCTCAGCGGGCGGCCCAGCAGCTCGCGGCCGCCGTCCAGCACATGGCCGCAGGTGTCGGCCGCGGCGTCGCCGGGGCGCAGGGCGCCGGCGTCCGGCATGGCGCCCACGCCGAAGCCGTCGATGACGACGATGACGGTCCTGCTCATGGCGTGCTCCTCCCGGGCCGCTCCAGAAGGCGGCCCCGCGAGTCGTACAGGCCGGTGAGCCGGGGTGAGCCGGTGGACAGGCCGGAGACGACGGCGACCGTCGAGCGGGTGACGAAGACCTGCGTGCGGAAGGCGAGCACGGCCGTGTCGCCCGCGCGCGCCGTGCCGGCCCGCTCGGGCGCGCCGAGCAACCGGTAGTAGTCGATGTTCTCCGCGGGGGCCGGCTGGACCGGAAGCCGGACGCCGCTGCGCGTCAGCAGCGCGTCGCGGATGCCGGCGCGCGCGTAGAACCCGCCGCCGTAGACGGCGGGGCGCCCGTCCGCCAGGGTGTGGGCGACCTCGGTCACGTACACGTACGCGGGCTGTTCCGGCTGGTGCGCGTCGACGGCGTGCAGCGGGGTGGTGCCCGTGAGGGAGTGCCCCGGCTCGCCGTGCGTCGCCCCGAGCTCCGCGAGCAGCGGCAGTGTGGCCATCGACGTGGCGCTCGGGGCGCTCAGTTTCAGGTCGCGGTGGCTGCGCGAGTAGAGCAGCGCCTTCGCCTTGACGGCCAGCTCGAACGTGGGCGTCGGGGCCGGCACGCCGGTCGCCGGATCGCACAGCACGCACGGGAACGCGGTGACGCCCGCGATCCGGATCCCGGGCAGCCGTTCGGCCTCGGCGCCGAACGCGTCGAGCTGTTCAAGGGGGACGCCGCCCTCCTGGCCCGGATAGACCGTGCCGGGCGCGCCTTCGAGGCGCACGAGGACGTCCTGCACCCGGCCGAGGCCCGCGGCGGCGTCCGACACGGCGCGCGCGTTGGCGAGGTCGAAGACCGTCACGGCCTCCGGCTGCCAGCCGAGCATCTCGGGCAGGTCGCGGTGCGGGATCTGCACCAGGTGGCCGAGGTTGCCTGCCCGGGCGCCGGTGGCATGCAGGAGCCGCGCCTCCGCCGGGTCGATGGCGGCGAAGGCGGGGATGTGGCGCGAGACGGCGCGGATCAGCTCGGGGTTGCGGCCGAGTTGCTTGACGACGAACCAGAGTGTCAGGCCGAGCCGGTCCGCCTCGGCCGCGAGCAGCGATGCGTTGGCCTCGACGGCGTCGGCGTCCAGCACGTAGGTGTCGGGCGGGATGGCGCCCGAGCCGTGCAGCGCGGCGGCGGTCTCGACGAGGCCGGGGTTGCGGGTGAGGACGGTGTCGAGGAACACGGTCAGCCCTTCAGGTCGTGCAGACAGCGGCGAACGATCTCGATCACGAGGTCCGCGCCGGCCCTCATCGGGTTGATCCGTACGGCCCAGTCGGCGAGTTCGGGAGCGTCGTCGAGGGACGAGCTGGACATGCGGTAGACGAGCGGCGCGATCTCGTAGCGCGAGTTCGAGCCCACGGGGTAGGGGGCGGCCCCGTGCCGGGCCGCGACGGCGGGCAGTTCACGTGCGACGGGACGGTCGAGGAGGACGATCAGGCAGCGGTCCTGGACGTTGGCCAGGCGGACGTCAGCGACGCCGGGGACCTCGCCCGCGGCCAGCCGGTCGGCGACCTCGGCGCCGACCTCCGACTGCACGGCCCACATGACGGGCACGTGCGTGAGCGCGCGCAGGGCGTCGAGCGCCTGATGGCCCTGTACCTGCCCGCCCCCCGAGTAGTTGTCGGCACGGATCCGGCCGATCAGCTCGCCCGAACCCACGACGGCGCCGACTCCTTCGGGGCCGTGCAGCTTGAACAGCGAGAAGCAGGACGCCTCCGCTCCCAGCTCGACTCCCGACGCGGGCACGCGCAGCACGGCGTAATTGTCGTCCACGATCGTCCGCACCCCGGCGGCCGAACAGGCGGCCAGCACCGCCGCCGGATCGTACGCGTCCGTCAGGCGCTGGCGGCTGTGCTGCACGTAGGCCCAGCGGAACTCGCCGGTCGCCAGGGCGGCTTCGAGCGCCGCCGCGTCGTTGAAGTCCACCTCGACCGTGCGGATGCCGAGCCCGCGCAGCGTGACGGCGGTGGTGCGGTAGACCGGTGCCCGGTGGATGAGCAGCGGCTCGCCCGGGCCGACGGCGGCCTGCAGTGCGGCCCGGATGGCGCCGGTGCCCGCCCCCTGCACGAGCGCCGCGTCCTCGGCGCCGAGGAACTCGGCCAGGACGGCCTCGACACGCGCGGTCGTCCGCGGCCGGCCGAGTCCCGGCACGACGCCGGCGTCCGCCTCGAACAGCTGCGGCCCCTCGAAGTGGGCCGCTGTCCGCTCCAGCAGCCGGAACTGCGTGCGGAGCGCGTCTTGAAGCGCCACCGTCGGCAGCGGGTGGGTCTCCGGCAGCCGCACGTGGGTCTCGGGGGTGTCCGGTGCGGGTGGTGTGGGGGGTGTGCCGTGCGGCATGTCAGTCAGATCTCCTCGACGTCTGCGCCGGTGAGGAAGCGCAGGGGGTTGCGGCGCGTGATGAGGTCCACGAGGTCGTCGTCCAGGCCTGCGGCGCGCGCCTTGGGCAGGAACGAGCCGAACAGGTGCCCGTAGCCCTGCCCGCCCTCGGACGCCAGGTAGCCGTGGCGCGAGATGTCGCAGCTGAGCAGCGCCCGGTCAGCGTGGCCCGCGTCCAGCAGGTCGAGCAGCAGCCGCAGCCGGGTGTCGTCGCTCTGGTAGCCCGATTTTCCGACGGTGTCGAACGCGACGTACGCGCCCTGCGCGGCGAGCGCCCGGTGCGTGGCCGGGTCGTCCAGCAGGTCCTGGTGGCCGATCGAGACCCGGTGCGGCGGCAGCCCGGCCGCGGTGAGGATGTCCAATTGGGCCGGGCCGCCCCGGCCGAGCTGGGCGTGGGTCGCCAGCGACAGGCCGGTGGCTGCGGCCGCCCGTGCGGACGCGGTGAGCACCCGTTTCTCCTCGGGGCTCGGCACGTCGCCGTGGCTGCCGACCTCGCCGATGACACCGGGCAGGACACCGGTGGTGCCGATGCCGTGCTCGATCTCCTGGACGAGGGTGTCGGTGAGCCCGGCGGTGCCCGAGGCGCCGACCTCCGCCGGATGGAACGGCTCGTAGTACCAGCCGGTCGCCGAGACGACCGCAACGCCGGAGTCCGCCGAGATCCGCGCCAGCGTGCGCGGATCTCGGCCCATGCCCCGGCACGTCAGCTCGACGACGGCGCTGAGGCCGAAGTCGGCGCGCAGCGCCGACAGCTCCTCGGCGACGGCGGGTGCGTGCGCGACCGGGTCGAGCACAGCCGACCGGTCGCCCGTGTGGTCGAGGTCGAGGACCAGGTGCTCATGGGCGAGCAGTGGCCCCCGGATCCCCGAGACGTCCAGCGGCCCGGCGACGGTGCGCAGATGGTGCTGCATGGCGCGGGTGCCTTTCCGGGCCGTGGGGCCCTCTCGATTGCGGGGACGGGTCAGCCCTTCACCGGAGTGAACAGATCAAGCCAGTACAGGACGTTGAGGAGGATGCCGCCGACGATGACCGCCGCGGGCGCCGCCGCCATCCGCACCACGGGGCGGCCCATCGCCTCGTTGACGAGGTAGAGCCCTCCGACGATGAGGATGCCGAGCCCACCGCCCATCACGTTCGCGGCAAGCAGTGAGCCGAAGAGGATGGCCAGTTGCAGCGTGTCCGTAATGGCGCTGCGCAGGTGCTCGGAGGAGTCGCGGACACTCGGGAGCTTGCCGAGGACCTTGCCGATGGAGGAGAGGCCGAGGATCTCCAGGGCCATCACCACGGCGCCGGCCACGGCCGCCAGGACGGGGTTCGGCATCAGGTAGCCGATGGGGTAGACGAGCGTCAGGCCGGCGATCCCGTAGGTGCCCGATGCCAGCGCCGTCGTCGCGATCAGCGGGATGAACCCGAAGACCCGGTAGAAGTCGACCTGGGCCGCCTCGCTGATGTGTCCCTTGGCGATGAGGAAGCTGGTGGCCTCGCCGCCGCCGAATATGTGCATCCGCGCGATAAGGCAGACGCCGGCGCCCAGCAGCATGAACAGCGGCAGATGCTTGCGCAGCCTGGCCGCGCTCGCGCTGAACAGGGACGCCATCGGGTCCTCGAGTACCTCTTCGGGCACGTCCGTGCCGCCGGAGCCCGTCTGCGCGAGTGCGGTGCCGCCGCCCCCCGATCCGTCCGCCGCGGGGCCGGCGGCCGCTGCTGCCTCCGCCTCAGTGGCGCGGTCGGCCCTGCGCTGCAGCAGGTCCTTGCGTACGGCGAAGCCGATCAGCATCAGCACGCCCGCCGCCATGGCGAGCGACCCGGCGAAGATGTTCGGCCACAGCTTCATCGTCATGATGACCAGGGCCAGTTCCACGACGCCCGTGATGGCGCCGCGCGCCTTGCCGAACTGCTTGGCGACCGCGAGCACGGGGAAGAGCGTGAAGAGGAACAGGATCGGCGTGGACATCTGCTGCATCGCGGTCAGGAAGTCCACGGGCAGCTTGTGGGCCACGTCGTTGGCGCCGTTCAGCCCGAAGACCACCAGCGCGCCCCAGGCGCCGCCGAGCACCACCGCGAGCCATTTGCGGATCGCGAGGATGCCCAGGATGTCGGTGGGCAGGAAGAGCAGCCACGGGTTGAGCACACCGGACGACAGGGCCATCGGAGCGCCCAGTCCGAAGATGAACCCCGCCGAGAGCCCGAAGGCCACCGCCGCGGTCGCCGCGCGCGTGGCGCGGCCCTGGATGAACTCCAGCATGAACGGGCGGGTGCCGTCGTTGAAGACGGCCAGCGCCATGTGCGAGACGAGCGCGGTCAGCGCGGCCAGCACGATGACGATCAGTTTCTGGGTCAGCGAGAAGTCCAGATGGGCGCTCGCTGCGAGCACTGTGCTCACGGGGTCACTCCTTTGTGCCCGGTCGTGTCCTGGGCGGTCAGCCCCGCGCCGCGATGGCGCGGGCCATGACCGGGGCGATGACGTCGATCTGGTCGATGGCGAAGCCGAAGACGATCTTGCCTTCGGCGAGCAGCGCGGAGACCTCCTCCTCGGTCGGCACGGAGCGGCCGAACGTGTGGCACTTCACTGCCCCGACCAGGCCGACGAGGACGCCGAGCGAGGCGCCCGCGCCGGTGTGGCACGTGCCGAGGTAGTAGTCGGCCTGCCGGCCGCGCAGCTTCATCGCGGCATCCATGTCGCTGGAGACCGTGACGGTCAGGGTGTCGATGCCGAGGTCCGAGATGGTCTTCGCGACCTCGGTCTTGCCGACGCCGCCTGTGAGGATCTTCGTCATGGCTGGATTCCTTCTCTGGTCGCGCGGGTGGTCGGGAACGGGACGGTCGGGCTCCCCCGGGAGGATCAGGCGGGGGAGTGCTGGGCGAGCACCGCCAGATGCAGCGCGAGGAAGTTGACCTCGGAGTCGGGCAGGGCCGCGCCGAGCTCGCGCTCGGCGCGGCCGGCGACCTCCCGGGCTCTGGCCACGGCCTCGGGGTGCCCGGCGAGCTCGGCGGCGACCTGGTCGTCGGTGGTGAAGGCGGAGATCGGCTCGCCGTCCAGCAGGCGGGTGAGCGCCATCATCAGATGGCTTGTGAGCATGCCCGCCGTGTCCTCGGTGACGGTGTGCCCCTGCTCGGACAGGGCCGCGAGTTCGTCCGAGACGAAAGCGGCCACCTCGGGACGCACCTGTCCGCTCTCGCGGAACAGCTTGATGCGGAGGGCGAGCTGGTCGTCCATGGGGTTCCTCCTCCAACAATAATCAGTAACCAGTATTTTGTATTCTGACCTTACGGTCCGCCCGGCCGCCCGTGGGACCGAGCAGCCCGCGCGGGTGCGGCACCCGCCCGTCAGTACCAGGGTGCCCGTTCGCCGTTGAGCACTTCGGTCTGGCAGTTGGTGATCAGCGCGAGGTCGAGGGCCTCCCGCACCGCGGACATCGCCTTCGCCTCGTCGGTCCTTCCTATGAGCGCGGCGCTGGAGTTGCGCAGCGCGAGGTCGCGCGTGACCTCGTCGCCGAGCGGCAGTACATCCACCCCCGGGCCGAGCCTGTCCAGCGCCTCGTCCAGATTCCACACCGTGGCGTCGGCCCCGCCGTGCTGGAACAACTCGCCCAGCTGCATGTAAGAAGCCTCGACCCAGGTGATGTCGGCACGGTCGCCGAACACCCGCTCGGCCAGCAGGCGCTGGTCCTCCGACGCGTGGTCGACGGCCACTCTGAGTCCTGACATATCGGCATCGAGACCGTGACGCAGCAGCAGGCCGTGCGCCCCGACGTACGTGGCGGGCCCCAGGTCGGCGACCAGCTCCACCGGGTGCTCCTCGACCAGCCGGTCCGCTGCGAACCGGGACAGCACCACCAGGTCGACCTTGCCGTCGAGCAGCGCGGTGGTCCGCGCCCCCGCGCCTCGCATGAAGGTGATCGCGAACGGTGCGCCGGCCTCCTCGAAGGCGCTGCGCAGCCCGGTCGCGAGCCCCTCGTAGCGGCGCGAGTAGGGCAGCGGCATCGCGGCGAGCAGGGTGCCGAGACCGGACAGGCGCCACAGTATCGACCTGTCCGAGCGCACGAGGAACGTGCCCAGGTGGCCCCGGGCCGTGGTCTCGATGGCCTCGGCGTGTTCCAGCAGCTGCAACGCGGCCTGCACGGTCCCGTTTCCCACGCCCAGTTCCTCGGCGAAATCGCGCACGCGCGGCAGCCTCGTGTCCGGCTCGTGGTTCAGCAGGAGAACCGCGAGCCGGCGCGCAGCGAGGCCGTTGCGCGTCAGGAAACGCTCGTCAAGTCCGGTCACACGGCAACAGTAACCAGAATCCCGGATACTGACAAGAACTCTTTCGGGGGAACGCTCGAAGGTGCGAAGGCCGCGGACCTGCCAGGGCTCAGGGCACCCGGGCGATCAGGTAACGGAAGACGTTCGGCATCCAGACCGTGCCGTCCTTGCGCAGGTGCGGGTGGAGCGCCTCCCCTATCTCCTTCTCCACCTGGCGCCTGTCCGTGGCCCGCACCGCGCCGTCGAACACCCCGGTCGAGAGCATCCCGCGCACGGCGCTCGCCATGTCCGCGTAGCCGAACGGGCAGGCCACCCTGCCCGAGCCGTCGGGACGCAGGCCGGCGCGTGCCGCCACGTCCTCCAGGTCGTCCCGGTGCGCGGGCCGCCAGGTCCCCTTGCGCAGCCGGTCGGTCAGCCGCCCCGCCACGCCGAGCACCCCGGCGCTGGCACAGCGCTCGGGCGGGCCCCAGCCCGCCAGCACGACGGGCGCACCGCGCCGGGCCAGCGGTACCGCTCCGCGCAGCGCGGGCCCGGGGCTCCTCGTGTCCCCCGCCACCGGTCCGACCGGCCGGAAGGCGGTGACGACGTCGTAGGGCTCGCGGCCAGGACCCGACGCGTCGCCCATGCGCTCTGCGGGCAGGAGCCTTCCCGGCCCTGCCGCCGCGCCACGCCCCGCGGGGGCCGGTTCCGTGTGCAGTCGCTCGTCCGCCAGTGCCAGCAGCTCCCGGTCCGAGTCGACCCCGGTCACCTGGGCGCCCAGTGTCGCCGCCATGAGCAGCGAGAGCCCCGAGCCGCAGCCGAGGGCGAGCAGCCTCGTGCCCTCACGGACCTCCAGCCGCTCGTAGACCGCTTCGTAGAGGGGCACCAGCATCCGTTCCTGGATCTCGGCCCAGTCCCTGGCGCGCGGACTCACGTCGTTCACCGCGGAGGCGGCGGGGGCCCTCCTCCCGGTCTCGTCCCGGTGCGGCCTGTGGTCGTCGACGAGCGTGCGTGTCATGGATAGCGCCCCAATCCGCCGAGAGGTCGGTAGTGCCCTGCCGGGCAACGCTCTGTGTGCCTGCGCACCCACATCCCCCGTATGCCAGGGAACTGCGCATCGTCCGCCGCGTCCAGTGGGGGACACGTAAACTGTTCGTGTCCGCGGCGTTCTCCCGGGACCGCGGGCCGGCGTCGGCCCGATTCCCGCTTCGTCACGCCCCCGCCGTACGATGCCCGCCATGGCAAAGGCACCCGTACTCACGCCGCGGGCGGACGATTTTCCCCGCTGGTACCAGGATCTGATCAACAAGGCCGAGCTGGCCGACAACGGCCCCGTGCGCGGCACGATGGTGATTAGGCCATACGGGTACGGCCTCTGGGAGCGGATGCAGTCCGAGATGGACGCGCGCATCAAGGACGCGGGCGTCTCCAACGCCTACTTCCCCCTCTTCATCCCGCAGTCCTATCTGACGAGGGAGGCGGAGCACGTCGAGGGCTTCGCCCCCGAACTCGCCGTCGTCACCCACGGTGGCGGCAAGGAGCTCGAGGAACCGGTCGTCGTCCGCCCCACCTCGGAGACGATCATCAACGAGTACTTCTCGAAGTGGGTGCAGAGCTACCGCGACCTGCCGCTGCTGATCAACCAGTGGGCCAACGTCGTGCGCTGGGAGCTGCGGCCCCGCGTCTTCCTGCGGACCACCGAGTTCCTCTGGCAGGAGGGCCACACGGCGCACGCCACGTACGAGGACGCCAGGGACTTCGCCGCGCACATCCACCGGAACGTCTACGGCGAGTTCATGGAGAACGTGCTCGCCATGGACACCGTTCCCGGCCGCAAGACGGCGCGTGAGCGTTTCGCCGG
The DNA here is from genome assembly GCF_000721265.1 of Streptomyces sp. NRRL F-5126. Taxonomy (GTDB): domain Bacteria; phylum Actinomycetota; class Actinomycetes; order Streptomycetales; family Streptomycetaceae; genus Streptomyces. The sequence continues at coordinate 64,320 of NZ_JOFZ01000013.1, forward strand.
AGCCCTCAACACGCTCACCCTCGAAGCCATGATGGGCGACGGGAAGGCCCTCCAGGTGGCCACGAGCCACGAGCTCGGCCAGAACTTCGCCAAGGCCTTCCACACCCAGTACCTGTCCAAGGACAGCACCCAGGAGTACGTCTGGCAGACGTCCTGGGGCTCGACGACCCGCATGATCGGCGCGCTCGTGATGATGCACGGCGACGACAACGGCCTGCGGGTGCCGCCCCGGCTCGCCGCCACGCAGGTCGTCGTGGTCGTCATCAAGGAGGACGAGGCCGCTCTCGACGCCGCGCGGAAGCTGGCCGCCCGACTCAAGGAGGCCGGCGTGCGCGTCCAGGTCGACGACCGTACGGACACCCCGTTCGGGCGCCGTGCGGTCGACTGGGAGCTCAAGGGCGTTCCGCTGCGCGTCGAGATCGGCCCCCGTGACGTGGCCGCGGGCACGGCGGTGCTGGCCCGCAGGATCGCGGGCGGCAAGGAGCCGGTGGCCCTCGACGCGGTGCCCGAGGTCGTGCCCGGGATCCTGGAGGAGGACCAGGCGCTGCTGCTGCGCGAGTCCAGGGAGCGCCGCGAGTCGCGCACGGCGGACGTGACGTCGGTGGACGAGGCCGTCGAGGCGGCCGCGACGGGCTGGGGCCGCATCCCCTGGGCGGCTCTCGGGGACGCCGGCGAGGCGAAGCTGGCCGAGCAGGGCGTGACCGTACGGTGCCTGGTCGCCGAGGACGGATCGGTGCCCGAGTCCGAGGACGCGCCCGGCACGATCGCACTCGTCGCACGCGCCTACTGAGCTTCCGAGGTCAGCGGCGTGCGTCCGGGGTGGTACGTAGATCGGCTACGCGCACTTGCGTACAGGGCGCTACGTACCACCTTGGTGTGAGCTGTGAGAGTTATCCACAGTTCGACGCACCTGCCCTCGTCGGGGCGCATCAATCGCAACTGACGGGTACGGGCAAATTAATTGGGATGCCCCGTAATGGAACCCGGCGGCGATTCTGATCGTTGTACACGACGTGAGCACGACACCAACTGTTCTCGCCGCAGAGCTGGCGCAGGCGTGGGCCGACATTCAGCGGTACCACCCCGAGCTGCCGGATCTCGCCGCGCCAGAGTCCCTGATCGGAGAGTCCTCGTCCGCCTGCGGCGCCGAACTCTCCTTCGAACGGCTGCTTCACGAAGCGGTCCACGGTATCGCCGCCGCGCGAGGGGTGCGTGACACCTCGCGTGCCGGCCGCTACCACAACCGCCGTTTCCTCGCGATCGCGGAGGAGATGGGCCTCGACCATCCGGACGAGCCGCACGCGAGCAGCGGCTTCTCGCTGGTCGAGCTCAGCCCCGAGGCGAAGCGGCGCTACCGGCCCACCATGGAGCGGTTGCAGCGCGCCCTGAAGGCGCACACCGTCGCGACCGCCGCCGACACCAAGCGAAGTTTCCGGGGCCCCGCCGCGCGGCACGGCTCGTCCGGTGGCGGCGTGCGCGTCAAGGCCGTCTGCGACTGCGGGCGCAACGTACGCGTGGTGCCGTCGGTCCTCGCCCAGGCGCCGATCGTCTGCGGCGGCTGCGGCAAGCCGTTCCGGATCCCGGAGCAGGAGATCGTGGCGGCCGCGAGCTGACAGTGGGCCGCGACCGCGGGCCCCGGCGGCGGGACCGGCGGCGCGGCCTGCTCCGTACGTGTGGCACAATGGCTGGCTGTACTCGACAGTCGCACAGGACCCCTCTCTCCTCCGGCTGACGCGTCCATCGGGCAGATCGGGTACCACAACCCCACGTGGCACACCGCTGTGGCCCATCACGTCAAGACCAGGAGACACCACTCCCGTGGCAGTCAAGATCAAGCTGAAGCGTCTGGGCAAGATCCGTTCGCCTCACTACCGCATCATCGTCGCCGACTCCCGTACCCGCCGTGACGGCCGGGCCATCGAGGAGATCGGCCTGTACCACCCGATCGAGAACCCCTCGCGCATCCAGGTGAACTCGGAGCGCGCGCGGTACTGGCTCTCCGTGGGCGCCCAGCCCACCGAGCCTGTCATGGCGATCCTCAAGCTGACCGGTGACTGGCAGGCGCACAAGGGCCTCCCCGCCCCCGAGCCGCTGAAGCAGCCGGAGCCGAAGGCCGACCGCAGCGGGCTGTTCGAGGCCGCCTCGAAGGCTGCCGGTGACGAGCCCAAGGGCGAGGCGATCACCCAGAAGTCGAAGAAGGCCGAGAAGAAGGCCGACGACGCCGAATCCTCGGCCGCCGCCGAGCCGACCGAGGCCTGAGCATGCTCGAGGAGGCTCTCGAGCACCTCGTGAAGGGCATCGTCGACAATCCGGACGACGTGCGCGTCGCGTCACGCAACCTGCGCCGCGGGCGCGTGCTCGAGGTGCGGGTGCACCCCGACGACCTCGGCAAGGTGATCGGCCGCAACGGCCGCACCGCGCGTGCGCTGCGCACGGTCGTGGGCGCCATCGGCGGCCGGGGCATCCGCGTCGACCTCGTCGACGTGGACCAGGTGCGCTGACGCAGTGGAACACCGGCACGGACCGGGGAGGCACAGTCCTCCCCGGTCCGTGCCGTTTCATCAGGAGAGGCACACGCAGTGCAGTTGGTAGTTGCCCGGATCGGCCGCGCACACGGTGTGCGCGGCGAGGTCACCGTCGAGGTGCGGACGGACGAGCCGGAGCTCAGGCTCGGCCCCGGCGCCGTCCTGGCCACGGATCCCGCCGCCTCGGGACCGCTGACCATCGCGACGGGGCGGGTGCACAGCGGCAGGCTGCTGCTGCGCTTCGAGGGCGTCGCGGACCGCGGTGGCGCCGAAGCGCTGCGCAACGTCCTGCTCATCGCCGAGGTCGATCCCGAAGAAATGCCCGACGACCCGGACGAGTACTACGACCATCAACTGATGGACCTGGACGTCGTCCTCGCCGACGGCACGGAGATCGGCCGCATCACGGAGATCTCCCACCTGCCCTCGCAGGACCTGTTCATCGTCGAGCGGCCCGACGGCAGCGAGATCATGATCCCGTTCGTCGGCGACATCGTCACCGAGGTCAACCTGGCGGAGCAGCGGGCCGTCGTCGACCCGCCCGCCGGACTGCTCGACCCCGCTCGGGCCGAGACGGCCTCGGCCGGCGACGACGCACACGGCGAGCGCACCGCGGCATCGGAACCGGGGCGCGAGGACGGCGCCCGATGAGGCTCGACGTCGTCACGATCTTCCCCGAGTACCTCGAACCGCTGCACGTCTCGCTCGTCGGCAAGGCCCGCGCGAGCGGCCTGCTCTCCGTCGAGGTGCACGACCTGCGCCGGTGGGCGTACGACCGTCACAACACCGTCGACGACACCCCGTACGGCGGCGGCCCCGGCATGGTGATGAAGACGGGACCGTGGGGCGAGGCGCTCGACGACGTCCTGGCGCGCGGCTACGAGGAGGGCGCCCACGACCCCGTGCTCGTCGTGCCGACGCCGAGCGGCCGGCCGTTCACCCAGGAGCTCGCCGTCGAGCTGTCGGAACGTCCGTGGCTGATCTTCACGCCCGCCCGCTACGAGGGCATCGACGGACGGGTCGCCGCCGAGTACGCGACACGGATGCCGGTCCACGAGGTGTCCATCGGCGACTACGTCCTGGCCGGGGGCGAGGCGGCGGTCCTCGTGATCACGGAGGCGGTCGCCAGGCTGCTGCCCGGCGTCCTCGGCAACGCCCAGTCGCACCGCGACGACTCCTTCGCCCCCGGCGCCATGGCCGACCTGCTGGAGGGCCCCGTCTTCACCAAGCCGCCCGAATGGCGCGGCAGAGGCGTGCCCGACGTGCTCCTGAGCGGCCACCACGGCAAGGTCGCCCGGTGGCGCAGGGACGAGGCACTGCACAGGACCGCCCGCAACCGGCCCGATCTGATCGAGCGCCGCGACGCCGCCGCCTTCGACAAGAAGGACCGGGAGACGCTCTCCATCCTCGGCTGGGCTCCCGAGCCCGGTGGGCGATTTTGGCGCAGGCCACCGGCCGTGGAACAATAGGCCGCTGCCGTACGTCCGGCGCGCGCCCCTGCCACAGGGGGAACGACGCCCGCCCGACGCGATCGGCGCACCCACACGATCCGTACCACGACATTCCGCTGATGACCTGTGGCATCGGCGAGGAAGCAGAACTCCATGTCCAGCCTGCTCGACAGCGTCGACTCCGCTTCGCTGCGGACCGACCTCCCCGCCTTCCGGCCGGGTGACACGGTCAACGTCCACGTCCGCGTCATCGAGGGCAACCGCTCTCGCATCCAGCAGTTCAAGGGCGTCGTCATCCGCCGCCAGGGCTCGGGTGTCCGCGAGACCTTCACCGTACGCAAGGTGTCCTTCTCGGTCGGCGTCGAGCGCACCTTCCCCGTGCACAGCCCGATCTTCGAGAAGATCGAGCTGGTCAGCCGCGGCGACGTCCGCCGTGCCAAGCTCTACTACCTCCGTGAGCTGCGCGGCAAGGCCGCGAAGATCAAGGAGAAGCGGGACAACTGACGTCGGGGTCCACAGCAGGGCCCGATAAACTCAGGGCCCGATGGACAGCAACGCGTACGACACCGAGCGCGGCCCCTCTGCCTCCCCCCGCACGGGGGACGGGGAAGAGGGGCCGCGCTCCGTGCGTTCCGCGGCCGGGCGGGTCCTCACCTGGCGCGGCGTGCTCTGGACGGGGGCCGCCTGCGTCGTGGTCGTCCTGCTGCTCAGCCACTTCGTGATGCAGCCGTTCCTCATCCCGAGCGGTTCGATGGAACCGACGCTCAAGATCGGCGACCGTCTCCTCGTCGACAAGTTGGCATACCGCTTCGGTGACGAACCGCGCCGGGGCGACGTCGTGGTGTTCGACGGCACCGGGTCGTTCGTGCAGGAGCCCCCGAGCACGAACCCGGTCCTCGGGCTGCTGCACGGAGTGGCCGCGGCACTCGGCCTCGCCGCGCCGCCGGACACGGACTATGTCAAACGCGTCGTGGGCGTGGGAGGCGATCACGTGGTCTGCTGCGGCAAGAAGGGCAGGATCGAGGTGAACGGGCGGCCTGTGACGGAGCGGTACGTGCATCCGGGAAACAAGCCCTCGAACGTCCCCTTCGACATCGTGGTCCCCGACGGCACCCTGTTCGTCCTCGGCGACCACCGCGCCGACTCGCGCGACTCACGCGGCCACCTCGGCGACCCCGGGGGCGGGATGGTGCCCGTGGACAAGGTCATCGGCAAGGCGCAGTGGATCGGCTGGCCGATCCGCGACTGGTCCGCGGTACGCGGCGCGGGGAGCGCGTTCGCCGGCGTGCCGGCAGCCGGCGGGCCGCATGGGTAGACGCGGCAGACCGGCCGGCCACGGCGGCGCCGGAGCGCCGGGGGACGGCGCGTACGCGCTCCGGGGCCGCGCCGACCGGCGCAGGCTCGCGCGCAGGGTGAAACGGCGCAGGCGCAGGTCCGCGGTCACGGAGATACCCCTGCTCATCCTGGTCGCGCTGGTGATCGCGCTCGTCCTGAAGACGTTCCTCCTCCAGGCGTTCGTGATCCCGTCGGGTTCGATGGAGAACACGATCCGCATCGGCGACCGGGTGCTCGTCGACAAGCTCACCCCCTGGTTCGGCGCCGAGCCGTCCCGCGGCGACGTCGTCGTCTTCAAGGACCCGAACGACTGGCTGGCGGGCGAGAAGCAGGCGCCCGACACCTCGCCGCCTGTCGTCAAGCAGATCAAGGAGGCGCTGACCTTCATCGGCCTGCTGCCGTCCGCCGACGACCGGGATCTGATCAAGAGGGTCGTCGGGGTCGGCGGTGACACCGTCAAATGTTGCAACAAGAACGGCAAAGTCACCGTCAACGGAAAGCCGCTCGACGAACCGTATCTTTACCCGGGCAACGCGCCCTCGACGATGTCGTTCGAGGTGAAAGTGCCCAAGGGGCGGCTCTTTTTCCTCGGTGACCACCGGGCCGTTTCCGCCGACTCCCGATTCCATCTCCACGAGGAATTCCGCGGAACAGTGCCGCTCTCCGACGTCGTCGGCCGTGCCGTCGTGATCGCCTGGCCCGTGGGGCACTGGCGGAAACTCGACGAACCGGCGACCTTCCGCGGGGTTCCGGACCCCGGCGGCACTCACGCTCTCGCCACAGGTGAGTCCCCTACTGTGGCTTACCGGAACCGAAACGGACTGCCCGCACCCCCGGGTCCTGCGGAACTTCCGCTCGTTATGGGAGTGGTGGCGCTGTTCCGACCACGGAGCAGGCGCCCGCAAGCAGTGGACTCGCGCCCAGTGGGCCCATACACGGTGAATTCGGATCCGACGGATTCGCACGAGGTGAAGGAGTGGATGTGGGGGATGTGGCGTTCGGCGCACGGTCCGGGCACGAGGGTCCCGAGGAGGGCCGCGAGCAGATCGCCGCGTCGTCCGAAGCCGTGACCGACGAAGTGCCTGGTGAAGTGATGGACGACGGTGAGAAGCACAGCCACGGTGGCCGCAGGGCGAAGAACCGGCAGCCGAAGCAGCAGCGCTCCTTCTGGAAGGAGCTGCCGCTGCTGGTCATCATCGCCCTCGCGCTCGCCCTGGTGATCAAGACCTTCCTCGTCCAGGCGTTCTCGATCCCTTCGCAGTCGATGCAGGACACCCTGCAGGTCGGCGACCGGGTGCTGGTGGACAAGCTCACGCCGTGGTTCGGCGCGGAGCCCCAGCGCGGCGAGGTCGTCGTCTTCCACGACCCGGGCGGCTGGCTCGCAGGGGAGCCGACCCCGCAGCAGAACGTGCTGCAGAAGGGCCTGAGCTTCATCGGACTCATGCCGTCGGCCCAGGAGAAAGACCTGATCAAGCGCGTCATTGCCGTGGGTGGCGACACCGTGTCGTGCAAGAAGGGCGGCAAGGTCATGGTCAACGGCCACGCGCTGAACGAGAAGAACTACATCTACCCCGGCAACACCCCCTGCGACGACATGCCGTTCGGCCCGATCAAGATCCCGAAGGGCCGTATCTGGGTCATGGGCGACCACCGCCAGGACTCCAGCGACTCCCGCTACCACCAGAACCTCCCCGGAAACGGCACCGTCTCCACAAATGAGGTCGTCGGGCGCGCGTTCTCGGTGGCCTGGCCGGTGAACCGCTGGGACTTCCTCGGCGTCCCCAGCACCTTCGACCAGCAAGGACTCGCCGCGGCGGCCACCTCGGGCGCGCCTGCCGCCGCCGGTCTTGCGGGTGCCGTACCGCTCGTGCTGTGGCGTAGGAGGCGCCGCACCCGCTCCCGTACCGCCGGGTAGGGTGCTCCCGATCCCCGAGGGCCGGGGATCACCCCCGATCGGAGGCGTGCCCGGATGAGCCGCGCAGGACGGACGAAGGACGGCCGTGGCCGCCTCGGCAGCAGGCTGTCGGGGCTGCTCGTGGCCGTCGGCTGTGTGCTCTTCCTCGGCGGGTTCGCGTGGGGCGCCATCGAGTACCAGCCCTACACGGTGCCGACCGGGTCCATGACCCCGACGGTCCACGCCGGCGACAAGGTGCTCGCCCAGCGCATATCCGGCGCCGACGCGCACCGCGGCGACGTCGTGGTCTTCAAGGACCCCGAGTGGGGTGATCTGCCGATGGTCAAGCGGGTCGTGGCCGTCGGCGGGGACACCGTCGCCTGCTGCGACAAGCAGGGCAGGATGAGTGTCGACGGGAAGCCGCTGGCCGAGCCCTACATCGACAAGACCCCCGGCGGGCGCGCCTCGACCGAGAACTACTCCGCCAAGGTCCCCTCGGGAGAGCTCTTCATGCTGGGTGACGAGCGCACCACGTCGCTCGACTCCCGCGTCCACCTCCAGGACAAGCAGAAGGGCGCGGTGCCGCGCTCCGAGGTACGGGCGAGGGTCGACGCGATCGCCTGGCCGCCCGCGAGCATGATCGCCCGCCCCCACGTGTTCGCGGCCCTTCCGGGCGGCGTGTCGAGCCCGGGCCCGCTGCGGGTGATGCTCGTGGCCGTGGTCGCCGGTGCGGTACTGATCTTCGTGGGCGCCGCGCTCGGCCCGTTGCTGGCCCGTCGCGAGCGGCCGCGGCAGGCCACGGCGCGCTCCGGGGAGACCGCCGGTGCCCGGTGACCTTCGCCGGGTGGCCCGGGTGGTCCTGCTCGATCCCGAGGACCGCATCCTGCTGATGCACGGGCACGAACCGGATGACCCCTCGGACACCTGGTGGTTCACGCCGGGCGGCGGTCTCGAGGGCGGCGAGAGCCGCGAGGAGGCCGCGCGCCGCGAACTCGCGGAGGAGACGGGGATCACACGCGTCGACATCGGGCCCGTGCTGTGGCGCCGGATCTGCTCGTTCCCCTTCGACGGGCGGCGCTGGGACCAGGACGAGTGGTACTTCCTCGGCCGTACGGAGCAGACGGCGGCCGCGCCGTCCGGCCTGACGGAACTGGAGCTACGCAGCGTCGGAGGGCTGCGCTGGTGGACCTGCGCGGAGCTGGAGGCGACGCGTGAGACGGTGTATCCGACCAGGCTCGCCGGGCTGCTGCGCAGGCTGCTCGACGAGGGTCCCCCGGGTACTCCGGTGACGCTCGACACGGAAATCGCCTAGCGGTCCTCCCTGCCGGAGCACAATGGGGGGACGAACGGCTGAAGGGGATGCCATGAGCGCCGAGGACCTCGAGAAGTACGAGACCGAGATGGAGCTGAAGCTCTACCGGGAGTACCGAGACGTCGTCGGGCTGTTCAAATACGTGATCGAGACCGAGCGTCGTTTCTACCTCACCAACGACTACGAGATGCAGGTGCACTCCGTCCAGGGCGAGGTCTTCTTCGAGGTCACGATGGCGGACGCGTGGGTCTGGGACATGTACAGGCCTGCCAGGTTCGTCAAGCAGGTGCGCGTCCTGACGTTCAAGGACGTGAACATCGAGGAGCTCAACAAGAACGACGACCTGGAGCTCCCCAGCGGCTGAGTCACCCGGCCGAGTGGCCGGGTTGTCCACAATCCCGGAATTGTCCACAGATCTCCGACCGGCGCCCCATCGGCCCGTGCCATCCGTCACATTCGGTGATGGAGGTGGTACCGAGATGAACGCGACGGGGGCACTGGGGCGGTACGGAGAGGATCTCGCGGCGCGACGGCTTGCCGCGGCGGGCATGACCGTGCTCGCGCGGAACTGGCGGTGCGGCAGGACCGGCGAGATCGACATCGTGGCGGTGGACGCGGACGTGCTGGTGGTCTGCGAGGTGAAGACCCGCAGAGCCGGCGGGTTCCAGCACCCGATGGAGGCGATCACGCCTGCCAAGGCGGATCGGCTGAGACGGCTCGCCGGCTGCTGGGTCGAGCGGTGCGGGACCGAGCGGCGCGAGAGCCCGCCCACGGGCGGCGTGCGCATCGATCTCGTCAGTGTCGTGCTGCCCGCCAGGGGCGCACCGGTCGTCGAGCACGTGCGGGGGGTGGCCTGAATGGGGTTCGCGCGCACATGTTCGGTGGCGCTGGTGGGCGTCGAGGGCGTGGTGGTGGAGGTCCAGGCCGATCTCGAACCGGGAGTTGCCGCCTTCACGCTGGTCGGGCTGCCTGACAAGAGCCTGGTGGAGAGCAAGGACCGGGTAAGGGCGGCGGTGGTCAACGCGGGCGCGGAGTGGCCGCAGAAGAAGCTCACGGTCGGGCTCAGCCCGGCCTTCGTGCCCAAGAGCGGCAGCGGTTTCGATCTGGCTGTCGCGGTGGCGGTGCTCGGTGCGGCGGAGCGTGTCGATCCCAGGTCGATCGCCGACCTGGTGCTCATCGGCGAGCTGGGGCTCGACGGCCGGGTCAGGCCCGTGCGCGGTGTGCTGCCCGCGGTCATCGCGGCGGCCGAGGCGGGCTACCGGCAGGTGGTCGTCCCCGAGCAGACCGCGGGCGAGGCGTCCCTCGTGCCGGGCGTGTCCGTGCTGGGCGTGCGCAGCCTCGCCCAGCTGATCGCGGTGCTCGCCGACGAGCCGGTTCCCGATGAGCCGCGCGAGGACCTGCGCGGGCGCCCCGACCCGATGCTCGCCGGACTCACGATGCCCGGGGCCGGCGTGGGCACGGGCATCGCGACCGGCACCGCGGGAGGGCCCGACCTCGCCGACGTGGCAGGCCAGGACACGGCGCGCGGCGCCCTCGAGGTGGCCGCGGCGGGCGGGCACCACCTGCTGCTCTCCGGGCCGCCGGGCGCGGGCAAGACCATGCTGGCCGAACGGCTGTCCGGCATCCTGCCGCCGCTGACCGGACAGGAGTCCCTCGAAGTCACGGCCGTGCACTCGGTCGCGGGCGTCCTGCCGCCCGGGGAACCGCTGGTGCGCGCCGCGCCTTACTGCGCCCCGCACCACTCCGCGACGATGCAGGCGCTCATCGGCGGGGGCAACGGCCTGCCGCGGCCGGGAGCCGTCTCCCTCGCCCATCGCGGCGTGCTTTTTCTTGACGAGGCGCCGGAGTTCTCCGGGCGCGCGCTTGACGCGCTGCGCCAGCCGCTGGAGTCGGGACACGTGGTCGTGGCGCGCAGCGCGGGTGTGGTGCGGCTGCCCGCCCGGTTCCTGATGGTGCTGGCGGCCAATCCCTGCCCGTGCGGAAGGCACGGCGTCGGCGGCTCTGCCTGCGAATGCCCGCCCTCCGCCGTCCGCCGCTACCAGGCGCGGCTGTCGGGCCCGCTGCTCGACCGGGTGGACCTGCGGGTGGAGGTGCGGCCCGTGCAGCGTGCCGACCTGGTGGGCGTGGGCCGCCGCGGCGAGTCGACGGCGGAGGTCGCGGCCCGGGTGCGGCAGGCGAGGGACCGCGCGGCAGCGCGGTACGAGGGCATGGCGTGGCAGCTCAACAGCCAGGTGCCCGGGCACGAGCTGCGCACCCGGTGGCCCGTGGCACCGGGCGCGCTCGCCGCGGCAGAGGGCGACCTGGAGCGCGGCCTGCTCACGGCGCGCGGACTCGACCGCGTCCTGAGGGTCGCCTGGACGATCGCCGACCTGGCGGGCCGCGACCGTCCGGCCGAAGGCGACGTGGCGCTCGCCCTCGAACTGCGTACGGGCGTCGCGCGCGGTGCCACGGCGATGGCGGGCAGGCAGTGACGGCCGCGGCGTCCGGGGAGCGGCGGGCCAGGGCCGCACTCACGCGCGTGTTCGAGCCCGGCGACGAGATCGCGGGTGTCTGGCTGCGTCGACTGGGCGCCGCCGCGTTGCTCGACCTGCTCACCCGCGACCGTGCGGTGGCGGAAGCGGTGCTCGCCGGCGTCGGCACCGGCCGGCTCGACAGCTACCGTGCGCGCGCTGCGGTGGCCGATCCCGAGCGCGACCTGGCCGCGGCGGCGCGGTCGGGCGGCCGGTTCCTCTGCCCCGGGGACGCGGAGTGGCCGACCCAGCTTGACGACCTGGGAGCGGCGGCGCCCATCGGGCTGTGGGTGCGCGGCGCGCCCGACCTCAGACTCTGGGCGCTGCGGTCGGTCGCCGTGGTCGGGGCGCGCGCCTGTACCCCGTACGGGGCGCACATGGCCGCGACGCTCGCCGGCGGGCTCGCGGAGCGCGGCTGGGTCGTGGTCTCCGGGGCGGCCTACGGGGTGGACGGCGCGGCGCACCGCGGCGCCCTCGGCGCGGGCGGGGCCACGGCGGCGGTGCTCGCCTGCGGGGTCGACACGGTGTACCCGCGCGGTCATGCCGAGTTGATCGCACGCATCGCCGAACAAGGTCTCGTCCTCGGGGAATTGCCGCCGGGCGACCATCCGACGCGCAGCCGCTTCGTGCAGCGCAACCGCGTCATCGCCGCGCTCACCCGGGGCACTGTGGTGGTGGAGGCCGCGTACCGCAGCGGATCACTCTCCACCGTCCGCTGCGCCCAGCGTCTCGGCCGCCTCGCGATGGGGGTGCCGGGGCCGGTGACGAGCGGCCTGTCCGCCGGCGTCCACGAACTGCTCAGGGCGGAAGGAGCCCTGGTCACCGACGCGGAAGAGGTGATCGAACTGGTCGGGGCGATGGGAGAGCTGGCCCCGGGCAAACGCGGGCCCGTCCTGCCCAGAGACCTGCTGCGAGCCGACTGCGCACGCGTACTCGAAGCACTCCCCGCAGGCGGTACCGACCGGGTGGCCGAGGTGGCGCGGGAGGCAGGCGCCACGACCGACGAGACACTCGCCAGGCTCTTCGAGCTTCACTCGCTCGGGTTTGTCGAACGACACAGCGACACATGGCGTCCCGCCGCCCCACGGCAGGGCAGCGGCGACGGCGTACGAGGTGGTGCTTGACCTGGGGCATTCGGGTGACAGGGTGAGGCGAATGACGCACATACGCCGCTGACCGCCGTACCGGTCAAGGCAGTACCGTCCCCCGCTCCGCACGCGCATCGCGACGGCGCGGTCACGCTACGCTCAGCCAGATCCCCACGTCACAGCAGAACGGCTCAAGGCACCGCATGCCCCAGCACATCTCCGGGTCCGACCGCACCGCGGCCCGGTCGGCGCCCCCCGCCGCCCGGAGCGCCGACCGGCCGCCCGCACCCTCGTCGCTCGACGAGCTGTGGCGGTCCTACAAGGCGACGGGCGACGGACACCTGCGCGAGCAGCTGATCCTGCACTACTCGCCGCTGGTGAAGTACGTCGCGGGCCGCGTCAGCGTAGGACTGCCACCCAACGTCGAGCAGGCCGACTTCGTGTCCTCCGGGGTCTTCGGGCTCATCGACGCCATCGAGAAGTTCGACATCGAGCGGGCCATCAAGTTCGAGACGTACGCCATCACCCGCATCCGCGGCGCGATGATCGACGAACTGCGCGCCCTGGACTGGATCCCCCGCTCCGTGCGGCAGAAGGCGCGCGCGGCCGAGCGGGCCTACGCGACGCTCGAGGCCCAGTTGCGGCGCACGCCCTCGGAGGCCGAGGTCGCTGCGGAGATGGGCGTCGGCGTCGACGAACTGCACGCAGTGTTCAGTCAGTTGTCGCTGGCCAACGTCGTTGCCCTTGAGGAGTTGCTGCATGTCGGCGGCGACGGCGGCGACCGGCTCAGCCTCATGGACACGCTGGAGGACACGGCCGCCGACGACCCCGTAGAGGTGGCCGAGGACCGCGAGCAGCGAAGACTGCTCGCCCGGGCCATCAACACCCTGCCCGACCGCGAGAAAACGGTGGTCACGCTCTACTACTACGAGGGCCTGACCCTCGCCGAGATCGGGAACGTACTCGGCGTGACCGAGAGCAGGGTCAGCCAGATCCACACGAAGTCGGTCCTCCAGCTGCGGGCCAAATTGGCGGATTTGTAGAGTGGGCGCGTGCCAAGGATTCGAGCGGCCTCCGTGGCCGAGCACCGGACCATGCAGCGCGGCGCCCTGCTCGACGCCGCACGCTCCCTCCTGTCGGAAGGCGGCACCGAGGCGCTGACCTTCCCCGCTCTCGCCGAGCGCACGGGCCTCGCGCGGTCCTCCGTCTACGAGTACTTCCGCTCACGTGCCGCCGTCGTCGAGGAGCTGTGCGCCGTCGACTTCCCCGTCTGGGCGGCCGAGGTGTCCGCCGCCATGGCCGCCGCGGACACCCCGCAGGCCAGGATCGAGGCGTACGTGCGCACGCAGCTCGCCCTCGTCGGCGACCGGCGTCACCGCGCCGTCGTCGCCATCTCGGCAGGCGAGCTGGACGACGGCGCCCGCGAGAAGATCCGCGCCGCCCACGGTGGGCTCGTGGCCATGGTCGTGGCGGCACTCGGCGACCTCGGCCACCGCAGCCCGCGCCTCGCCGCGATGCTCCTCCAGGGCATCGTGGACGCGGCCGTGCGCCGCATCGAGCTCGGCGCGGCCGAGGAACCCGGCGAGATCGCGGACGCGGCGGTCGCGACGGCGCTCAGGGGCATCGCAGGCCCGGCCTGACCCCACAGCGGCAGCAGCCGCGAGGGGCCGCGGCGCAGCAGCCCGGGCGGCAGCAGCGACAGCGGGTCCAGGTAGGCGCCCGCGCGCAGCAGTCCCCAGTGCAGGCAGGCCGCCGCGCAGTGGTAGGGGCCGGCGGAGACCCGCGCCACCACCTGGCCGGCGCGCACCGCGTCGCCCCTGGCCACCAGGGGCACCACCGGCTCGTACGTCGTACGCAGCGGTGGCGTCCCCGTGCCGGACAGCGCGATCGACACCACCCCGCGGCCCGCCACCTTCCCCGCGAAGGACACGCGCCCCCCTGCGGCGGCGCGTACCGGCGCCCCGCGCGCCGTGGCCAGGTCGACGCCCCGGTGGCCCCGCCCGTACGCGGAAGCCGGCGGCAACCAGCCCCGCACGACCGCCGGCCGGTCTCCCACGGGCCAGGCCCGGCCCACCGCGGGAGCCGCCGCGGCGACGCCCGGCGGCCCGGGCCGGGGAGCGGACGCGGCGGACCCGCCCGCCATGGGCCCGGCGCACCACAAAAGCACCGCGGCGACCAGCGCACAACGCAAAGTGACCATGTGCCAACCCTCCCGCGGCGGGGCACGTCCGCGGGGATCATGAGCGGCATCTGTGGACAAGGCGCCGGTTGTGGACAACGCCGTCACCCGGGGGTGCGAAGGTCCCGTACAATTCATGTGCGGCCCGGGTCACCGGGTCGACTTCGCACGCCCCGACGTCGTCGTTCGACTGCCGACGTCAGCGCCTCTCGGTCCCTCGTGGCACGGCGCGCAGGGCGTCAGGCGCGACCGCCGTCCGGCGGTCGCGACAACCGAGTACCTAGGAGTACGGCCATGGCCGTCGTCACGATGCGGGAGCTGCTGGAGAGCGGCGTCCACTTCGGTCACCAGACCCGCCGCTGGAACCCGAAGATGAAGCGCTTCATCTTCACCGAGCGCAACGGCATCTACATCATCGACCTGCTCCAGTCGCTGTCGTACATCGACCGCGCCTACGAGTTCGTCAAGGAGACCGTCGCGCACGGCGGCTCCATCATGTTCGTCGGCACCAAGAAGCAGGCGCAGGAGGCGATCGCCGAGCAGGCGACGCGCGTGGGCATGCCCTACGTCAACCAGCGCTGGCTCGGCGGCATGCTGACCAACTTCTCCACCGTCTACAAGCGCCTCCAGCGCCTCAAGGAGCTGGAGCAGATCGACTTCGAGGACGTGGCCGCCTCCGGCCTCACCAAGAAGGAGCTCCTGGTCCTCTCCCGCGAGAAGGCCAAGCTGGAGAAGACCCTCGGCGGTATCCGCGAGATGCAGAAGGTGCCGAGCGCCGTCTGGATCGTCGACACCAAGAAGGAGCACATCGCCGTCGGTGAGGCGCGCAAGCTCCACATCCCGGTGGTCGCGATCCTGGACACCAACTGCGACCCCGACGAGGTCGACTACAAGATCCCGGGCAACGACGACGCGATCCGCTCCGTCACCCTGCTCACCCGCGTGATCGCCGATGCTGCTGCCGAGGGCCTCATCGCCCGCTCCGGCGTGGCGACCGGCGACCAGAAGCCGGGTGAGAAGGCCGCGGGCGAGCCGCTCGCCGAGTGGGAGCGCGACCTGCTGGAGAAGAAGGGCGAATCCGAGGGCGCCGAGAAGCCGGCCGCCGCGGAGAAGCCGGCCGAGGCCGCCGCCGAGGTGCAGACCTCCGCCGAGACGGCCAAGGTCGCCGACGCCGAGCAGGCCGAGGAGGCCCCGGCAGCGGAGACCCCGGCCGCCGAGGCCCCCGCCGCGGAGACCCCGGCCGCCGAGGCCCCTGCCGCGGACACCGCCGAGCAGGCCTGACCTCACGGTTCGCAGCGACGGCGGGGGCCCACCGGCCCCCGCCGTCCACCCGTAGATCTTCGACCTCTTAAGAGAGAAACACAGATGGCGAACTACACCGCCGCCGACGTCAAGAAGCTCCGCGAGCTCACCGGCGCCGGCATGATGGACTGCAAGAAGGCCCTGGACGAGGCCGACGGCAATGTCGACAAGGCCGTCGAGCTGCTCCGCGTCAAGGGCCAGAAGGGCGTCGCCAAGCGCGAGAGCCGCAGTGCCGAGAACGGCGCCGTGGTCTCCCTCATCGCGGACGACCGCACCTCCGGTGTCCTGCTCGAGCTGAAGTGCGAGACGGACTTCGTCGCCAAGGGCGAGAAGTTCCAGGCCGTCGCCGCCGCGCTCGCCGAGCACGTCGCCAAGAGCACGCCCGCCGACCTGCAGGCGCTGCTCGCCTCCGAGATCGAGGCCGGCAAGACCGTCCAGGCGTACGTCGACGAGGCCAACGCCAACCTCGGCGAGAAGATCGTCCTGGACCGCTTCGCGCAGTTCCCCGCGGACGGTGGCTTCGTCGCCGCCTACATGCACCGCACCATGCCCGACCTCCCGCCGCAGGTCGGCGTCCTGGTCGAGCTGGACAAGGAGAACGCCGAGGTCGCGAAGGACGTCGCGCAGCACATCGCCGCGTTCGCGCCCAAGTACCTCGGCCGTGAGGACGTCCCGGCCGAGGTCGTGGAGAACGAGCGCCGCGTCGCCGAGGCCACCTCGCGCGAGGAGGGCAAGCCCGAGGCCGCCCTGCCGAAGATCATCGAAGGCCGGGTCAACGGCTTCTTCAAGGAGGTCACCCTCCTCGACCAGCCGTTCGCGAAGGACAACAAGAAGTCCGTCAAGAAGGTCCTGGACGAGGCCGGTGTCACGCTGAAGCGCTTCGCGCGCATCCGCGTCGGCGCCTGACCGCTGCGCCGGCGCCAGCGCGCCGGCGCAGTCGTACACGGAGGACGGCGGACCCCGCTAGGGTCTGATGCAGTCGTCGGCCGCGTACCTGCCGGACGACCGCAGATCCGACGAGGAGGCCATTGCCGCCAGGGACGACACCCGACCCACCGGCAATGGCCTTCGTCGTATGTGTACGAGGAGAACCCCATGAGCAAAGACGCGGACGCCGTTCCTTCCACCGACGACCGGAACGCCGAGGGCCCACGCCCGCGGCGCTTCATGCTGAAGCTCTCCGGTGAGGCGTTCGCCGGAGGGGGAGCGCTCGGCGTCGACCCCGACATCGTGCACGCCATCGCGCGCGAGATCGCGGCCGTGGTCAGGGACGGTGCGCAGATCGCGGTCGTCATCGGCGGCGGCAACTTCTTCCGTGGCGCCGAGCTGCAGCAGCGGGGCATGGACCGGGCGCGCTCCGACTACATGGGCATGCTCGGCACGGTCATGAACTGCCTGGCGCTCCAGGACTTCCTGGAGAAGGAGGGCGTCGAGACCCGCGTCCAGACCGCGATCACCATGGGACAGGTGGCTGAGCCGTACATCCCGCTGCGCGCCGTGCGCCACCTGGAGAAGGGACGCGTCGTCATCTTCGGCGCGGGCATGGGTATGCCGTACTTCTCCACCGACACCACCGCGGCGCAGCGCGCGCTGGAGATCCACGCGGAAGCCCTGCTGATGGGCAAGAACGGCGTGGACGGCGTCTACGACTCCGACCCCAAGACCAACCCGGGCGCCGTGAAGTTCGACGCGCTCGGGTTCGGCGAGGTCATCTCGCGCGACCTGCGCGTCGCCGACCTGACCGCGATCACGTTGTGCCAGGACAACAAGCTGCCGATCCTGGTCTTCGAGCTGCTGGCCGAGGGCAATATCGCGCGAGCGGTCAAGGGTGAGAAGATCGGCACTCTCGTGAGCGACCACGGCGGCAGGGACTGAGGTCTTGTCCCCGCGGCCCCGTACGGACAAAGCCCTGCCGGTACCACACCGTGCAGACCGCCCTCACAACACGCAGGAGCAAGTGGTGATCGAAGAGACCCTCCTCGAAGCCGAGGAGAAGATGGAGAAGGCCGTCCTGGTCGCCAAAGACGACTTCGCCGCGATCCGCACCGGGCGCGCGCACCCGGCGATGTTCAACAAGATCGTGGCCGACTACTACGGTGCCATGACGCCCATCAACCAGCTCGCCTCGTTCTCGGTGCCCGAGGCGCGGATGGCCGTGGTGACCCCGTTCGACAAGAGCGCCCTGCGCAACATCGAGCAGGCGATCCGCGACTCCGATCTCGGTGTCAACCCGAGCAACGACGGCAATATCATCCGGGTGGTGTTCCCCGAGCTCACCGAGGAGCGCCGCAAGGAGTTCATCAAGGTCGCGAAGACCAAGGCCGAGGACTCGAAGATCTCGATCCGCGCCGTGCGCCGCAAGGCCAAGGAGACCATCGACAAGCTGGTCAAGGACGGCGAGGTCGGCGAGGACGAGGGCAGGCGGGCCGAGAAGGAGCTCGACGACACGACCGCGAAGTATGTCGCGCAGGTCGACGAGCTGCTCAAGCACAAGGAATCCGAGCTGCTCGAGGTCTGATGAACGACTCTTCCCGCGGTGCCCCGCCGGCAGCCGGCTACTGGGCCGCCTCCGACCAGGGGGCTTCCCCGGCGGGTCCCGCCCGCGATGAGCCCGAGGCGCAGCAGACTCGGCCCATGCCCATCGTGCCCGACGGACCCGCACCGGGCGGACCGCTGTTCCGTGACGAGACGCCGCAGGAGCCCATGGCGCAGAACCCGGCACCGCATCCCGCACCCGGCCCGCCCCCGCAGAAGAAGCGTGCGGGACGCGATCTGCGCGCGGCGATAGGGGTCGGGGTCGGCCTCGGTGCCGTGGTCGTGGCGTCACTGTTCATCGTCAAGGCCGTGTTCGTCGGGGTGATCGCGGCCGCCGTGGTCGTCGGCCTGTGGGAGCTGACCAGCAGGCTGGACGAGAAGAAGGGCATCAAGGCGCCGGTCGTCCCACTCGCCGTCGGCGGCGCCATGATGGTCGTCGCCGGCTACGTCTGGGGAACGGAGGGCGCCTGGCTCGCGATGGCGCTGACCGCGCTCGCCGTGCTGGTGTGGCGGATGACCCAGCCGCCCGACGGCTACCTGCGGGATGTCACGGCGGGCGTCTTCGCCGTGTTCTACGTGCCCTTCCTCGCCACCTTCGTCGCGCTGATGCTCACCCCGCACGACGGTCCCTGGCGGGTGCTGACGTTCGTCATCCTCACCGTGATCAGCGACACGGGCGCGTACGCGGTCGGCTGGCGGTTCGGCCGCCACAAGCTCGCGCCGCGCATCAGCCCGGGCAAGACCCGCGAGGGCCTCGTCGGCGCCGTCACGTTCGCGATGGTGGCAGGGGCGTTGTGCATGCAGTTCCTGGTCGACGACGGGGTGTGGTGGCAGGGACTGCTGCTGGGCCTGGGCGCGGCCGTGAGCGCGACGCTCGGCGACCTCGGCGAGTCGATGATCAAGCGGGACCTCGGGATCAAGGACATGGGCACCCTGCTGCCGGGCCACGGCGGCATCATGGACCGGCTCGACTCGCTCCTGCCGACGGCGCCCGTGGTCTGGCTGCTGCTGGTGCTGTTCGTCGGCTCGCACTGACGGCTCAAACTGTCGGCTCGCACTGACCCGTCGCCCGTCCGGCCGAGCGGGTACGCTGAATGGGTCCGCCGCCCACTGCGGTGGGCCCATTTGTGTCCCGCCCCCGAGCCTGTCCCCGCCCCGTGACATGCCCGGGGCCGCGCGGCCGAGTCGCGGGATCCCCGCCGTACGTACCGAGGAGTTGTCGCTCATGCCCGCGCCGAAGCCGGGGGAACTCACCTTCGCCGCCCCCCGCGGCGCGAAGCGCCCGCCGCGGCACCTCGCCGACCTCACGCCCGCCGAGCGCCGCGAGGCCGTGGCGGCGGCGGGGGAGAAGCCGTTCCGGGCCAAGCAGCTCTCCCAGCACTACTTCGCGCGGTACGCGCACGCGCCCGAGCAGTGGACCGACATCCCCGCCGGGTCGAGGCAGCGACTCGCGGACGCGCTCCTGCCCGACCTCATGTCCGTCGTGCGGCACATCTCGTGCGACGACGACACGACGCGGAAGACGCTCTGGCGCCTGCACGACGGCACCCTCGTCGAGTCCGTGCTGATGCGCTACCCCGACCGGGTCACCATGTGCATCTCCTCGCAGGCCGGCTGCGGCATGAACTGCCCGTTCTGCGCCACGGGCCAGAACGGCCTCGACCGCAACCTCTCGACGGCCGAGATCGTGCACCAGATCGTCGACGGCATGCGCGCCCTGCGTGACGGCGAGGTCCCGGGGGGCCCGGCACGTCTGTCCAACATCGTCTTCATGGGCATGGGCGAGCCGCTCGCCAACTACAACCGGGTGGTCGGCGCCATCCGCAGGCTCACCGACCCGGAGCCCGACGGCCTCGGCCTCTCGCAGCGCGGGATCACGGTGTCGACGGTGGGCCTCGTGCCCGCGATGCTGCGCTTCGCCGACGAGGGGTTCAAGTGCCGCCTCGCGGTGTCCCTGCACGCGCCGGACGACGAGCTGCGCGACACTCTCGTCCCCGTCAACACGCGCTGGAAGGTGCGCGAAGTGCTGGACGCGGCCTGGGAGTACTCGGAGAGGTCGGGTCGCCGCGTCTCGATCGAGTACGCGCTCATCCGGGACATCAACGACCAGGCGTGGCGCGGCGACCGGCTCGGCCGCCTGCTCAAGAACCGGCGGGTGCACGTCAATCTCATCCCGTTGAACCCGACGCCGGGCTCCAAGTGGACGGCGTCGCGCCCCGAGGACGAGCGGGCGTTCGTGGACGCGATCGCCGCCCACGGCGTGCCGGTGACTGTGCGGGACACGCGCGGGCAGGAGATCGACGGCGCGTGCGGCCAGCTGGCGGCGTCCGAACGCTGACCGCCCCGCCCCCCCTCGCACGCGCGTTCCCGCGCCGTGCGGCCGTGTGTACCCTGGTGGCTGACACAACGCATACAACCCATACCGCATACACCCGACAGGGGAGCGCCACAGCGCTGAGAGTGCGGCAGCGGCCCGGGGCATGGGACCCGGGTCCAGGCCGCAGACCCTCTGAACCTCGCCCAGGTCATTCTGGGTAGGAAGTCCGGTCTTCACCTCATGCTGTTGCGCCCTGCCCCGGTCCGCCCACGCGGACCGGGGCAGGGCCGCGTCTCTTCCTGGACTGGACGTCCCAGGAGGAAAACAAGTGCCCACCACAAGAAAGCTCGCGGCTGCCGCGCTCGCCGCCGCGGTCGGTGCCACCGCCCTCGCCGCCTGCGGAGGGCAGGGCGGGCAGGGCGGCGGAGGCGACGCGGGCGCCGCGAAGTCCAGGACGGTCACGCTGGTGAGCCACGACTCGTTCGCCGCCTCGCCGACCGTCCTGAAGGAGTTCACCAAGGAGACGGGCTACACGGTCAAGGTCCTCAAGAGCGGTGACGCGGGCGAGGCCGTCAACAAGGCCATCCTCACGAAGGGCGCCCCGCAGGGCGACGTCTTCTTCGGCGTCGACAACACGCTGCTCAGCAGGGCGCTCGACAACGGCCTGTTCACCCCGTACACCCCCAAGGGCATCGACCGTGTCGATCCCGCCACCCGGCTCGACAAGGCCAAGCACCGGGTCACCCCCATCGACAGCGGCTACCTCTGCGTCAACTACGACCGCGCGTACTTCGCCCGCCACAGGCTCGCGCCGCCGAAGACCTTCGCCGACCTCGTCAAACCGCAGTACAAGAACATGCTGGTGACGGAGAACGTCGCCACCTCGTCGCCCGGCCTCGGCTTCCTCCTCGGCACGATCGCCCGCTACGGCGACTCCGGCTGGCAGGGCTACTGGAAGAAGCTCAAGGCCAACGGCGTGCAGGTGGTGGACAGCTGGGAACAGGCCTACGACCAGGACTTCTCCGGGTCCGCCGGCGGCAAGAAGGCCAAGGCGACGCGCCCGCTCGTCGTCTCGTACGCCTCCAGCCCGCCGTCCGAGGTGCTGTACGCCAAGCCCCGGCCCAAGAGCCCGGCGCAGGCGCCCACCGGCGTCGCCACGGGCACCTGCTTCCGCCAGATCGAGTTCGCCGGACTGCTGGACGGCGCGAAGAACACCGCGGGCGGCAAGGCCCTGATCGACTTCATGATCAGCAAGCGGTTCCAGGAGGACATGCCGCTGCAGATGTTCGTCGACCCGGTCGTCAAGGGGGCCAAGGAGCCCGCGGTCTTCACGAAGTTCGGCGCGAAGATCACGGACGGTGAGTCCATGGCGCCGCCCAGGATCGCCGCGCACCGCGACCAGTGGATCCAGACGTGGTCCTCGCTCCTGGTGAAGTGAGGGACGCCGCGGGACCCGGCGCCCCGCCGGGTTTCCGGACCGCGGGGCGCGGCCGGGCCGTGCGCACCGCGGCCGTACGGCTGGCCCTGATGGCACTGCCCCTCGCCTTCTTCGCGGTCTTCTTCGCCTATCCGGTCGTCTCGATCGTCGGGCGCGGCCTCAGGACCGCGGACGGCTGGCAGCTCGGGGCACTCACCCAGGTGCTCGGCAGGCCGGACATCCTGCGGGTCCTGTGGTTCACACTGTGGCAGGCGCTCGCCTCGACGGGGCTCACCCTGCTGATCGCGCTGCCGGGCGCGTACGTATTCGCGCGGTTCTCCTTCCCCGGCAAGCAGGTGCTGCGCGCCGCCGTCACCGTGCCGTTCGTGCTCCCGACAGTCGTGGCGGGAACGGCGTTCCTCGCGCTGCTCGGCAGGGGAGGCCTGCTCGACCAGCTGTGGGGCGTACGCCTCGACACCACGGTCTGGGCGATCCTGCTCGCGCACGTCTTCTTCAACTACGCGGTCGTGGTGCGGACCGTCGGCGGCCTGTGGGCGCAGCTCGACCCGCGCCAGGAGGAGGCCGCGCGCGTGCTCGGGGCGAGCCGGTTCGCCGCCTGGCGCAGGGTGACCCTGCCCGCGCTCGCGCCCGCCGTGGCGGCCGCGGCGCTGATGGTGTTCCTGTTCACCTTCACGTCCTTCGGCGTCATCCAGATCCTCGGCGGGCCCGGCTTCTCCACGCTCGAAGTGGAGATCTACCGGCAGACCGCCGAACTGCTCCAGCTGCCGACCGCCGCGATCCTGACGCTCGTGCAACTCGTCGCCGTGGGCGCCGTGCTCGGCGTGCACGCCTGGACGGTGCGGCGCAGGGAGGGCGCGCTGCGCCTCGTCGACCCGTCCACGACCGCGCGCCGGCCGCGCGGCGCCGGGCAGTGGGCGCTGCTCTGCGGGGTCCTGGCGAGCGTCGCACTGCTGCTGTTCCTGCCGCTCGCGGTGCTCGTCGAGCGTTCGCTCGACACACCCGGCGGGCAAGGCTTCGCCTACTACAGGGCGCTGACCTCGGTCGACGCGAGCGGTACCTTTCTCGTGGCGCCTCTGGAAGCCGTCTGGAACTCCGTGCGCTACGCCGTCGTCGCTGCGGTGATCGCGCTGGTGATCGGGGGGCTCGCGGCGGCGGCGCTGACCCGGCGCGCCGGGCGGTTCGCGCGCGGGTTCGACGCCCTGCTGATGCTGCCGCTCGGCGTGTCGGCCGTCACCGTCGGCTTCGGCTTCCTCATCACGCTCGACAAGCCGCCGCTCGACCTGCGCTCCTCGTGGGTCCTCGTGCCGCTCGCGCAGGCGCTCGTCGGAGTGCCCTTCGTCGTGCGGACGATGCTCCCGGTGCTGCGCGCCGTGGACGGCAGGCTGCGCGAGGCGGCCGCCGTGCTCGGCGCCTCGCCGCTGCGGGTCTTCCGCGAGGTCGACCTGGCGCTGGTGCGACGTGCGCTGCTCGTCGCCGCCGGGTTCGCGTTCGCCGTCTCGCTCGGCGAGTTCGGCGCGACGGTCTTCATCGCGAGGCCCGGCAACCCGACCCTGCCCGTGGCGGTCGCCCGCCTGCTCTCGCGCCCCGGCGACCTCACGTACGGCGAGGCGATGGCGCTCTCCACGGTCCTGATGATCGTGTGCGCGCTCTCGCTGCTGCTGCTCGAACGCATCCGCACCGACCGCTCGGGAGAGTTCTGATGGCGCTGCTGACACTGGAGGACGTCACCGTGCGGTTCGGCGCGCGCGCCGCGCTCGACGCGGTACGGCTCGACGTCGCCGAGCACGAGATCGTCAGCGTGCTGGGGCCGAGCGGCAGCGGCAAGTCCACGTTGCTGCGCGTGATCGCGGGGCTCCAGGCCCCCGGCAGCGGGCGGGTGCTGCTCGACGGGGCCGACCAGGCGGCCGTGCCCGTGCACCGCAGGGGCGTCGGGCTGATGTTCCAGGACCATCAGCTGTTCCCGCAGCGTGACGTGGCGGGCAACGTCGCCTTCGGGCTGCGCATGCACGGCGCCACACGCACCGAACAGCACAGCCGCGTCGAGGAGTTGCTCGAACTGGTGGGCCTGCCCGGCGCGGGCGGGCGTGCCGTGTCCGCGCTGTCGGGCGGCGAGCAGCAGCGCGTCGCGCTGGCCAGGGCGCTGGCGCCGAGGCCGCGGCTGCTGATGCTGGACGAGCCGCTCGGCCAGCTCGACCGCGGCCTGCGCGAGCGCCTCGTCGTCGAACTGCGCGGCCTGTTCGGCCGGCTCGGCACGACGGTGCTCGCCGTCACGCACGACCAGGGCGAGGCGTTCGCGCTCGCCGACCGGGTGGTCGTCATGGGGGACGGCCGGGTGGCGCAGACCGGCACGCCGCTCGGCGTGTGGCAGCGCCCCGCCTCCCCGTTCGTCGCGCGCTTCCTCGGCTTCGACAATCTCGTCCCCGCCGCCGTCGGCGACGAGAGCGCCGACACGCCCTGGGGGAAGCTGCCGGTGGCGCCCGGCTCACTGCAGGGCGGGCGGACGGTACTGGTCAGGCCCGCCGGGGTGCGCATGGCCGCGCCTGACGACGGGCTGCGCTGCGAGGTCGTGACCCGCACGTTCCGCGGCAGCCGCGTCGTCGTGCGGCTGCGGCCCGAGGACGGCGGCCCGCCGCTCGACGCGGAGTGCGCACCGGCCCTGGCGCCGCGCGAGGGCGACACCGTCGGCGTCACGTTCAGCGCGGACGACGTGGTCGTACTGGCGGAGCCCGGCACAGGCGCGGACGCGGATGCGAAGGCGGGCCTCAGAACCGGATCGCGTAGTACTTGACCCGCTCGTCCTGCGCCACGAGGCGCATCCCCGCCGACGCCATCACCCGCTGGGAGGCGACGTTGGCGTGGTCGGCGTCGCCGCACACCCCGCGCACGCCGAGCGCACGCACCCGGGCGAGCAGCCCGCGCAGCGCCTCGCGCGCGTAGCCGTTGCCGTGCTGCGAGGCGATCAGGCTGTAGCCGACCGTCACGGTGTCCCGCGCGTCCGGCCGGCCGTTGAAGCCGAGGCCGCCTATCGCGCACCCGTCCGAGCGGCGCCTGATCTCGTACGTCCCGAACGGCGCCGGGTCGCCGCTGATCGAGCACGTCGCGAGGTAGGAGCTGACGCCCTTCACATCGAACGCGTCCGGGTAGCCGGGCGCCCAGCGGTCGCCGGGGCCCGGCGCGCAGGACACGACACGCTCGGCCTCCTCGGTGCTCAGAGGGTGCAGCACGAGCCGCCGCGTGGTGACATCCCCCGAGACGCCCCCCGTCGCGGTCATCAGGCCCGGGCCGTCCGTCCCGCGAGCGCCGCCAGTGCCGCCGGGGCCTCCTCGACCGTATCGACGAGTGCGATCCGGTCCGCCATGGAACGCTCCTCGGCCAGCGCACGCAGCAGCGGCCAGGCCGGCAGCTCCCTGGTCCAGTGCTCGCGGTCGACCAGCACCATCGGGGTCGGCTCGCCGCGCGAGGCGTAGTAGTTGGGCGTCGCGTTGTCGAAGATCTCCTGCACGGTGCCCGCGGCGCCCGGCAGGAACACGACGCCCGCCGTGCAGCGTGCCAGCAGCCCGTCCTCGCGCAGCGCGTTGGCGAAGTACTTGGCGATGTGGCTCGCGAACGGGTTCGGCGGCTCGTGCCCGTAGAACCAGGTCGGGATCCCCACCGACCGCGCGCCGCCCGGCGCACGCTCCCGCACCTCGAAGGCGGCGCGCGCCCAGTCGGTGACCGACGGCCGGAACGAGGGCGTCTTGCCCAGCAGTTCCAGGGAGCCGGCCAGCACGTCGTCGTCGAACGACGAGAGGTACGCGCCGAGGTTGGCCGCCTCCATCGCGCCCGGGCCGCCGCCCGTGGCGACGGTGAGCCCGCTTCGCGCGAGGGAACGCCCGAGCCGGGCGGCGCCCGCGTACGCGTCGGTGCCGCGCGCCATCGCGTGCCCGCCCATCACGCCCACGACCGCCGCGCCCGCGAGGAGCTCGTCGAGCGCGTCGGAGACCGCGTCGTCGTGGACGGCCCGCAGCATCGACGCGAAGACGTCGCCGTCGTCCTTGGTGCGCTGGAACCAGCCGTACGCGCGTGCGTCGGGCGTCGCCTCGTAACCGTCGGACGCGAGGCCGTCGAAGAGCTGCTCGGGGGTGTACAGCAGGCCGCGGTACGGGTCGAACGGCAGGTTGGGCACGGGCGGGAAGACCATGGCGCCGTCCGCGCGCACCTTCGCGAGCGCCTCGGGCTCCATCGGGCACCCGAGGAAGACCGAGCCCGCGGTGTCCGTTTCGAGCAGCCGTCCTGTGCGGCCCGTCAGGTCGACGGACTGGACGCGGTATCCGCCGAGGCCGCCCCCCGCCGCCCTGAGGTCGAACTCCTCCAGCGTCTCGATCTCGCGGTCCTGCGGGACTTCGCCCGCGCTGTCCCCGCCCGGCTCGTGTCTCTGCTGCGGTATCGGCACGGCGCCATGCTAATGCCCCTCACAGCACCGGCGGCGGGAGCGCCGCTCCCGTCAGCGGCCGAGCGGCGCGGCGGCGAGCTCCGCGATGATCCAGGTCAGGGGCGCGAAGACGGCGGCGAGCGCGAGCACGCGGACACCCGCGGCCGTGCGGACAACCGTCGTGGGCGTGCCCGCCTCGCCCAGCGAGAGGTTCGTCTCCTCGCGCGTCTTCACGGCCTCTGCCGCGGCCGTGAGCACGCTCGCCAGCGCGCAGCCGATGACGAGGACGGCGCCGAGCCCGGTGAGGACGCCGTACGGGCGCCGGTCGCCCGGGCCGTACAGGGCGGCCGCCGCGAACGTGCCGGACACCACCGCGCACAGCACGCCGAGCGGGCGGCCGACGGAACGGGCCTGCGCCATCAGCGCACGTCCGGCGAGCAGCCGTACCGCGCCGGGCCGCGCGCTCTGCAGCAGCCAGCCGCACAGGTGGCTGATGCCGGGCCCGGCGAGCGCGAGGCCCACCGCCGTCAGCGCCCACCCGCCGAGCACCCCGGCCGGGCTGCCCTCGAAGCGGCCGGGCAGCGGCAGCGGCGTGCGGTCGCCGCCGCCGCTCGCGTACGTCTCCACGGCGAGGCCCGCCGCGGTGAGGGCCACACCCCACGGGAGTCCGGCGGGCGCGGACGTCGCGCCGGGCTCTGCGGCCTTGCGCTCCCGCACGGAGGGCCTCAGCGCGCAGGCCGCGGCGGCCGACGCCAGCACGGGCACGGCCGCGAGCAGCAGTACCACCGCACCGGCAGGCACCGTGCCGTTGCCCGCGAGAAGCCGACGTGACGCCCCGTCGAGCGGCAGGCCGGAACCGTCGCCGCGCAGGTGCCAGAAGGCGAGCAGCGCGACGAGTGAGCCGAGCACGCAGGAGACGGCCGTCGTCATGGCCGCGTACACGGTGAGCCTGACCGGGCCGAGGCCGATCGCCGAGAGCCCGGGGCGCGGCCGCGTGCCCGGGTCCGTCCGCGCGACGGCCACCGCGAGCTGCACGGCCGCGGCGGCCGGCACGGCGCACCACAGCAGGCGTAGCAGGGCGCCCTCGGGGTGGTCGACCGCCCACATCAGCGTGCACAGCAGCAGGAAGCCGACGCCCGCGGAAGCGGCCGCCACCAGCAGGCGGCGCAGCTGGACGAGTGGGCGTGAGCCGCGGGCTAGACGGAGAGCGAGCACGCTTCTTGCCCTTCCGCCTCCGGGGTGGCGGCGTCGGCGCGGCGGCCGTCGACCAGGGGCAGGCAGTGGTCGGCGAGCGCCGCCGCGTCCTCGTCCAGCGTGGCGAGTACGACGGTGACGCCGTGCGAGCGCGCCGCGGTCGTCAGCGTGCGCAGCACCTGCGCGCGGTCGGAGGCGTGCAGCGACGCGGTGGGCTCGTCGGCGAACAGCACGGCGGGACGGGCCGTCAGCGCGCGCGCCACCGCGATGCGCTGGCGCCGGTGCCGTGGCAGCGCCGCGGGCTTCCTGCCGGCGCAGTCGGCGACGTCGAGGCGTTCGAGCCACTCCATCGCGGCGGCCTTGGCGGCGCGCTGCGAGGTGCCGCGCAGGAGCAGGGGGAGCGCCGCGTTCTCCCAGCCGTTCAGCTCGGGGACGAGGGAGGGTTCGGGGCCGATCCACGCGAACCTCTCGGCGCGCAGCCTCTCGCGCTGCGCCCTGCGCAGGGTGTGCACGGGGTGGCCGTCGAACCACACCTCGCCCTCCTGCGGCACCAACTGGCCCGACAGGCACCGCAGCAGGGTCGTCTTGCCGCAGGCCCGCGGCCCGCGCACGGCGAGGACGTGGCCCTCGCGCACCCCGAGCGAGATCCCGGACAGCGCGGGGGAGCCTTCCAGTGAGCAGTGCACGGAACGCGCCCACAGCACGTCGTCGTCCGGCGGAGCCACCATGGCGTACACCTCGGTTCTGCTCGCACGGTCCGCCCTTGGCCGGGCCGCGGACTTCGGATCAGATGGTCACTGGCACGGTAGGCAGCGACCGCGAGGCGGGCGGGCAGTACGCGGCGCGGGTGCCCCTGTCTCACTCGATCGGGGGCACCCGGGCGGCGGGCGCGCGGCGCCGGAGGCCGGCGTCCTGCTCAGAGCTTCGTCCACGCCTCCGTGAGGACCGTGCGCAGGACCGACTCGATCTCGTCGAAGGTCGACTGGTCGGAGATCAGCGGCGGCGCCAGCTGCACGACCGGATCGCC
The DNA here is from genome assembly GCF_000721265.1 of Streptomyces sp. NRRL F-5126. Taxonomy (GTDB): domain Bacteria; phylum Actinomycetota; class Actinomycetes; order Streptomycetales; family Streptomycetaceae; genus Streptomyces. Next base: position 92,838 of record NZ_JOFZ01000013.1, read on the forward strand.
GCGGTCGTCGGCACGGCAGTACAGGCCGTTGTCGTAGAGCGCGTGCGAGAGGAACCCGTACAGCACCCGCTCGGTCTCCTCGTCGGTGAACGTCTCCTTGGTGGCCTTGTCCTTCACGAGCTCGATGCCGTAGAAGAAGCCGTTGCCGCGGACGTCGCCCACGATCGGCAGGTCGTGGAGTCTGCTGAGCGTGTTGAAGAACGCGGACTCGTTGTCCAGCACGTGCTGGTTGAGGCCCTCGCGCTCGAAGATGTCGAGGTTGGCGAGGCCGACCGCGGCGGAGACCGGGTGGCCGCCGAACGTGTAGCCGTGCAGGAAGGTGTTGTCGCCCTGGTAGAACGGCTCAGCGAGGCGGTCGGAGACGATGCAGGCACCGATCGGCGAGTAGCCGGACGTCATGCCCTTGGCGCAGGTGATCATGTCCGGCACGTAGCCGAACCTGTCGCACGCGAACATCGTGCCGAGCCGGCCGAAGGCGCAGATCACCTCGTCGGAGACGAGCAGCACGTCGTACTTGTCGCAGATCTCCCGCACCCGCTGGAAGTACCCCGGCGGCGGCGGGAAGCAGCCGCCCGCGTTCTGCACCGGCTCCAGGAACACGGCGGCGACCGTGTCGGGGCCCTCGAAAAGGATCTGCTGCTCGATCTGGTCGGCGGCCCAGCGCCCGAACGCCTCGGGGTCGTCGCCATGGATCGGCGCGCGGTAGATGTTGGTGTTGGCCACCTTGTACGCGCCGGGGACCAGCGGCTCGAACGGCGCCTTCAGGTCGGGCAGGCCCGTGATGGACAGCGCGCCCTGCGGCGTGCCGTGATAGGCGACCGCGCGCGAGATGACCTTGTACTTCGTCGGCTTGCCGGTCAGTTTGAAGTACTGCTTGGCGAGCTTCCAGGCCGTCTCGACGGCCTCGCCGCCGCCCGTGGTGAAGAAGACCTTGTTCAGGTCGCCCGGTGCGTAGTGGGCGAGCCGTTCGGCGAGCTCGACCGCCTTGGGGTGAGCGTACGACCACACGGGGAAGAAGGCCAGCTCCTGCGCCTGCTTGTAGGCGGTCTCGGCCAGCTCGTGCCTGCCGTGGCCGGCGTTGACCACGAACAGGCCAGACAGGCCGTCCAGGTAGCGCTTGCCGTCGGCGTCGTAGATGTGGGTGCCCTCGCCACGCACGATGGTGGGCACGGGTGCGTTCTCGTACGACGACATGCGGGTGAAGTGCATCCACAGGTGGTCGTACGCGGTCTTGGAGAGGTCCTTGCTCACGGCTATCGGGTTCCCCACATGTAGGTCTGCTTCCTGAGCTTGAGGTAGACGAAGCTCTCGGTCGAGCGCACGCCGGGGAGCGTGCGGATCCGTTTGGTGATCACTTCGAGCAGGTGGTCGTCGTCCTCGCAGACGATCTCCACCATCAGGTCGAACGAGCCCGCGATCACGACCACGTACTCGCACTCGTCCATGGCGGTCAGCGCCTCGGCGACGCCGTCCACGTCGCCCTCGACGTTGATCCCGACCATCGCCTGCCGCCTGAAGCCCACGGTGAGCGGGTCCGTGACGGCGACGATCTGCATCACGCCCTGGTCGAGCAGCTTCTGCACGCGCTGGCGCACGGCCGCCTCGGACAGGCCGACCGCTTTGCCGATCGCCGAGTAAGGGCGCCGCCCGTCCTCCTGGAGCTGTTCGATGATGGCGAGGGAGACGGCGTCGATCCCGTGGGTCGAGCCGTTCCCGTTCCTGAACTCTGCGCTGCGACTGGCCACGCCCTCACTGTGCCTTGGTACTCGTCTGTCACGCAACCCCGTATCGATGAAATTCGTTGTCTTGAGAGCTGAAATAAACCGAATCCGAAGTTACGGGGCGTCGGGCCTGTCGAAAGCGTCGGGTACCTGACTAGGCTGGGCGTCTCACACATCGGACAACCGACCGACAGGAGGGGTGGCAGTGACCACCGAGCCGCGCCGTCTGCGCAACTACATCAACGGCGAGTTCCGGGACGCAGCCGACGGGCGCACCACCGACGTGGTGAACCCGGCCACGGGGGAGGTCTACGCCACGGCGCCGCTGTCGGGCCCCGCTGACGTCGACGCGGCGATGGAGGCCGCCGCCGCCGCGTTCCCCGCCTGGCGCGACACCACGCCCGCCGAGCGCCAGAAGGTCATCCTCAAGATCGCGGACGCCTTCGAGGAGCGCGCCGAGGAACTCATCGCGACCGAGTCGGAGAACACCGGCAAACCCCTCGGCCTCACGCGCACCGAGGAGATCCCGCCGATGGTGGACCAGATCCGCTTCTTCGCGGGCGCGGCGCGGATGCTGGAGGGCCGCTCGGCCGGAGAGTACATGGACGGCCTCACCTCGTTCGTACGGCGCGAGCCGGTAGGCGTCTGCGCGCAGGTCGCCCCGTGGAACTATCCGATGATGATGGGCGTGTGGAAGTTCGCCCCGGCGCTCGCCGCGGGCAACACCGTCGTGCTGAAGCCGTCCGACACGACGCCCGCCTCCACCGTCCTGATGGCCGAGATCATCGGGTCCGTGGCGCCCAAGGGCGTCTTCAACGTCATCTGCGGCGACCGCGACACCGGCCGCGCCATGGTCGAGCACCCGACGCCCGCGATGGCGTCCATCACCGGCTCCGTCCGCGCCGGCATGGAGGTCGCCGGTTCCGCGGCCAAGGACGTCAAGCGCGTCCACCTCGAACTCGGCGGCAAGGCGCCCGTCATCGTCTTCGACGACGTCGACATCCCCAAGGCCGTCGCGGGCATCTCGGAGGCCGGCTACTTCAACGCGGGACAGGACTGCACGGCCGCCACGCGCGTCCTCGTCCACGAGTCGATCCACGACGAGTTCGTCGCGGAACTGGCCAAGGCCGCCGACTCCACCAAGACGGGCGAGGCGGACGACGAGGACGTGCTGTACGGGCCGCTCAACAACGCGAACCAGCTGGAGCGTGTCTCCGGCTTCATCGACCGGCTGCCCGCACACGCGAAGGTCGTCACCGGCGGCCACCGCGTCGGCGACAAGGGCTACTTCTACGCGCCGACCGTCGTCTCGGGCCTCAAGCAGGACGACGAGATCATCCAGAACGAGGTGTTCGGCCCGGTCATCACCGTGCAGTCCTTCACGGACGAGGCGCAGGCACTCGGCTACGCGAACGACGTCGAGTACGCGCTCGCCTCGTCCGTGTGGACGAGGGACCACGCGCGTGCCATGCGCCTGTCGAAGTCCCTCGACTTCGGCTGCGTCTGGATCAACACGCACATCCCGCTGGTCGCGGAGATGCCGCACGGCGGCTTCAAGAAGTCCGGCTACGGCAAGGACCTGTCGGCGTACGGCTTCGACGACTACACGCGCGTCAAGCACGTGATGACGGCGCTGGAGGACTGAGCCGCGCGTGGCCGCCGCCCGGGGCGGGCGGCGGCCCCCTGGGCGGTACGCCGGCGCGAGCAGGAGACGGTGCCGGGCTCCGGGACGTCGAGACCCTCCGCGAACGAGGCGATCTCGGCCCCGGTCCGTGCGGTGATCGGCGGGGTCGGCGCGTTGTGCCCCTTGTCCGTCACGTCCGCTCATCCCCGCTGCCCGCGGCCATGCCACGCGAGCCCGACACCAACCGGGCGAGCACCTCGATCCTGTTGGTCGTCAGCGCGTCGATGCCCGCGCGGATCAGGCGCCGCATCCGCCACCCCGTGTCGACGGTCCACGCGGACACCAGCAGCCCGTCGCGGTGGCCGCGGGCGATCACCTCCTCCGTGGCCAGGCCGAAGCGGTAGTTGACCCACCGCGGCCGTACCGCCGCGAGCAGCGAGGGCAGCGGCGGCGCCACCGTGCTCCACGTCATGGCGATCTCGGCCTCCGGCTCGACCGCGCGCACCCCGAGCATCGTGGACGGCGCGCCCGTCCAGTACACCCGCTCGCTCGCGCCGCACTCACGCACGACCCCCGCCATGGCGCGCACCGCCTCGGGCGTCGCGCCCGGCAGGTCGAGCTGCAGCCGGCACTCCGTCGCGAGCAGCGCCTCACGCAGGGACGGCACGCCGCCCGACGTCACCTCGGTGAGCTCGCTCGCCGTGACGTCGGCGAGCGGCCGCGGGTCGCCCCAGAGGCGTTCGAGCGAGGCGTCGTGCAGCAGCACGGGCACGCCGTCACGGGTGAGCCTGACGTCGGTCTCGACCGCGTCCGCCCCACGCGCGGCGGCGGAGCGGATCGAGGCGACGGTGTTCTCCCGCAGCCGGTACGGGTCGCCGCGGTGCGCCACGGCGACGAAGCCCCGGCGGCTCACCGGGCGAGCCACGCGTCGGCGTAGGCGTCGATCTCGCCGGCGAGCGTCTTCTTGCCCGCCTGGTCGAGGAAGGACGCCTCCACGCCGTTCTTCGCGAGAGCGGCCACACCCCGCTCGTCCAGGCCCAGCAGCCTGGCGGCGACCCCGTACTCCTGGTTGAGGTCGGTGCCGAACATCGGCGGGTCGTCGCTGCCGATCGTGACCAGCACGCCGGCCTCCACCATCCGCGCCAGGGGGTGCTCGTCGAGGAGGGCGACCGCCCGGGTCGCGATGTTGGAGGTGGGACACACCTCCAGCGCAATGCGGTGCTCCGCCAGGTGCTTGAGCAGCGCGGGGTCCTGGACGGAGCTGGTGCCGTGCCCGATGCGCTCCGCGCGCAGCTCCCGCAGCGCGTCCCACACGGTATCCGGCCCCGTCGTCTCCCCGGCGTGCGGCACGGAGTGCAGGCCCGCGGCGATCGCCCGGTCGAAGTACGGCTTGAACTGCGGGCGCGGCACGCCGATCTCCGGCCCGCCGAGCCCGAAGCCGACCAGGCCCTCGGGGCGCAGGTCCACCGCGAGCCGCGCCGTCTCCTCGGCGGACGGCAGGCCCGCCTCGCCCGGGATGTCGAAGATCCACCGCAGGACCACGCCGAGTTCGGACTCCGCGGCCTTGCGGGCATCCTCTATGGCCTCGATGAACGCCACTTCGGGGATGCCGCGGCTGGTCGAGCTGAACGGGGTGACCGTCAGCTCGGCGTAGCGGATGTTCTGCCGCGCCATGTCCCGGGCGATCTCGAACGTCAGCAGCCGGATGTCCTCGGGCGTGCGGATCAGGTCGACCACCGACAGGTAGACCTCGATGAAGTGCGCGAAGTCGGTGAACGTGAAGTAGTCGGCGAGCGCCTCCTGATCGGTCGGCACCTTCGAGTCGGCATGCCGGCCGGCGAGTTCGGCGACGATGCGGGGGGAGGCGGAGCCGACGTGGTGCACGTGCAGCTCGGCCTTGGGCAGCCCGGCGATGAACGGGTGCAGGTCGGTCATGGGGTCCTCCAGTGAACCGGTCGGGCCGGAGCGGGCGCGGCCCAGGCCCGGCATCGACGGATCATCGTATGCGCAGCGGCGCCGAGGGCCTCGCAGATCGCGGGCGTGACGGCGCTTGTAGCATGACTGCTCACACGATGGGGGAGCGCGATGCCAGACCACCACGGGCAGCAGGCGGGCGGGGAGCAGCCGCAGGATCCATGGGCGCCGCCGGAGCGGCGGCCCTCGCTCGACAAGCCCGCCGCAGGACCCGGGGGGCCGGCCGGTCCTCCTTCCGGCGGCTCGGTGCACGAGCAGCCGACCATGGCGGCGCCTGCCTCCGACAGCGGTCCGGGCGCGTTCGACGGGCCCGCCGTGCCACCGCCGCCCCCGGCACCGGGCCCGTACGGCTACCCGAACCAGGCCCCGGGCTCCGCGCCGCAGGGGACAGGCTCCGCCCCGGGGTCCGCGTACGGCAGCGGGCAGCCTTCGTCCTACGGCTACCCGCAGTACCCCGGTGGCGCCGGCTCCTACCCGGGTGGCCCTGGCCCGTACTCCGGCGGCCCGGCCCCCTACCCGGGCAGCCACTGGGGCGTACAGCCGATGCCGTCGAACGGCATGGGCACGGCGGCGATGGTGCTCGGCATCATCTCGGTGGTCGGCTTCTGCATGTACGGGGTCGTCGGCCTGATCGCGGGCATCCTCGCGATCATCTTCGGCATCAAGGGCCGCAGAAAGGCGGACAGCGGGCAGGCCACCAACCGCGGCGCGGCGACCGCGGGCCTCATCCTCGGCTGGATCGGCGCGGTCATCGGCCTGCTGGTGATCGCGTTCATCGTGGTCGCCATCGTCATCGGCATCAACGATTCGCACGACGACACGCCGCTCAAGGACGGCGACCCCTTCGCCACGTCGCTCGTCGTGGACCACCCGGCCCGCTGACCCGCCCGCCCGGGCGGCCGTTGCCGTCCGGGCGCCCCCGCTTTGTCATGCCCGGGCAAGCCGCCCGCGGGCCTCCATCAGGGCGAAGCCGAGCAGGTTCCCGCCCCGCCACCGCGCCGGGTCCCCGGCGCGCTCGTCGTCCGCGGCCAGACCGATGCCCCACACGCGATCCAGCGGACTGGCCTCCACCAGTACGCGCCCGCCCGTGGCGAGCAGGAAGCCGCGCAGGGCGGCGTCGCCGCCGAACTTGTGCATGCTGCCGGCCACCACCAGGGCGAACCGTTCGCGCTGCCAGACGTCTTCGTCGAAGCCGCGCACCAGCCGCCCGGCCTTCTTGGCCTGAGACGGATGGCCCGCGGCGAGCACCGCACGCTCGGCCTCCGCGTCCGCGAACAGGCGCGCCTTGCCCGCCATCATCCAGTGCTCGGCCGTCGCGTACTCGACGCCGTCGACCGTGAAGGGCGAAGGCCACCACTGGCTGAGGCAACTCGCCGAAAGCCTGCCGTCCCGGCGGGGCGCGTGCCCCCAGAAGTACAGGAACCTGATCCGCTCGCCCCGCTGTGCGCGCTCGGCGAGGTCGCGTAAACACGCCATATCCGCCCGGTCGCCGCTGGTGCCCTCGTCCACGGGGGCGAGTCTGCCAGGGCCGTGAGCCACACGTGCCGCGCCGGACGTCGACGGCTTCCGTCATCGACCGATTCCGTTGCGTGACCAAAAGGAAACAACGGAATCCCTTGTTGCATGGGCAATGCTCTGCCAGGATCATCACTCAATCGACGCTCGGACAACGGAGAACGTCATGGGTGACCGCTTCCAGGCGAAGCAACGCTTCACGGACGGAGCGCAGTTCATCGGCGGACGCCTCGTGCACGGCACCTCGGGACGCACCCAGAACGTGGTGGATCCGGCCACCGGCGAGACCGTGCTCACCTACGAACTCGCCTCCACCGCCGACGTGGACGCGGCCGTCGCCGCCGCCCGCGCCGCGTTCCCCGGCTGGTCATCGGCCACCCCGGGCGAGCGCTCCGACGCACTGCACCGCTTCGCCGCCGTGCTCGCGGCGCGCGCCGGCGACTTCGCGCGCGCCGAGTCGCTCCAGTGCGGCAAGCCCCTCAAGCTGTCCGCCGGCTTCGACGTGCCGGGCACGGTCGACAACGCCGCGTTCTTCGCGGGCGCGGCCCGTCACCTCCAGGGCGTCTCCGCCGGCGAGTACAGCGCGGACCACACCTCGTACGTACGCAGGGAGCCCATCGGCGTCGTGGGCTCCATCGCCCCCTGGAACTATCCCCTCCAGATGGCCGCGTGGAAGATCCTCCCGGCCGTCGCGGCGGGCAACACCATCGTGCTGAAGCCGGCCGAGATCACGCCGCTCACCTCCCTGATGTTCGCCCGGGCCGCGCAGGAGGCAGGTATCCCCGACGGCGTGATCAACATCGTCAGCGGCGCGGGGCCCGACGCCGGCGAGCACCTCGTCGGCCACCCGGACGTGGCGATGACGTCGTTCACCGGCTCCACCGCCGTCGGCAGGCGCGTCGCCGCGATCGCTACCGCCAACGTCACCCGCCTCCACCTCGAACTCGGCGGCAAGGCGCCTTTCGTGGTCTTCGACGACGCCGACCTGGAGGCCGCCGTGCACGGCGCCGTCGCCGGCGCGCTCATCAACACCGGCCAGGACTGCACGGCAGCCACCCGCGCGTACGTGCAGCGTCCGCTGTACGACGCGTTCGTGGCCGACGTCGCCGCGCTGATGGAGACCGTGCGCGTCGGAGACCCCTTCGCGGACGACACGGACCTCGGACCCCTCGTCAGCCACGCCCAGCGCGACCGCGTCGCGGGATTCGTGGACCGCGCCCGCGGCTGCGCACGGATCGTCACCGGGGGCGAGTCGCCAGGCGGCGCACTCGCCCCCGGCGCCTACTACCGCCCCACCCTCATCGCGGACGCGGCGCAGGACAGCGAGGCCGTCCAGTCCGAGATCTTCGGGCCCGTGCTCGTCGCCGTCCCCTTCGACACCGACGACGAGGGCATCGCGCTCGCCAACGACACCCCCTACGGACTCGCGGCCTCCGCCTGGAGCCGCGACGTCTACCGCACCGGCCGCGCCACCCGCGAGATCAGGGCCGGCTGCGTGTGGATCAACGACCACATCCCGATCATCAGCGAGATGCCGCACGGCGGCTACCAGCACAGCGGTTGGGGCAAGGACATGTCGGCGTACTCGTTCGAGGAGTACACGCAGGTCAAGCACGTCATGTACGACAACACCGGGGTGTCGCGGAAGGACTGGCACCGCACGATCTTCGGGGACCGGACGTGACACACACACCCGAGAGGGCGAAGCCCATGGCACACGACGCACCAGAGAGCCTGTCGTCCGTCCAACTGGCGGCCATTCACCGCCACCTCACCACCGGCAGGGGCGCCCTGACCCGCCGTTCGCTGCTGCGCGCGGGCGGTGTCGGCGCGCTCACGTTCGGCGGCTTCGCCGCGCTCACCGGATGCGGCATCCCCGCCGCGAAGAAGGACGCGAAGGCAGGAGGAGGCGACCCCGACTACTCGGCCCACGAGAAGGAGATCGTCTTCTCCAACTGGACCGAGTACATCGACGTCACGGACGACGGGAAGCACTACCCCACGCTGGAGGCGTTCACCCGGCGCACCGGTATCAAGGTCACGTACAAGACCGATATCAACGACAACAACGAGTTCTTCGGCAAGATCCAGCCGCAGCTCGCCGCCGGGCAGGACATCGGCCGCGACATCATCGTGCTCACCGACTGGCTCGTGGGCCGCATCATCGGCCTCGGCTGGGCACAGACCCTCGACGCGTCCCTCATGCCGCACGCCTACGCCAACCTCATCGACGCCTTCCGCGCCCCCGACTGGGACCCCGGCCGTGCCCACTCCTACCCCTGGGCCGGCATACCCACCGTCATCGCGTACAACGTCAAGGCCACCGGCGGCCGCAAGGTCGACTCCGTCTCGCAGCTGCTGGACGACCCGAAGCTCAAGGGCCGCGTCGCCTTCCTCACCGAGATGCGCGACACCATGGGCATGACGCTGCTCGACATGGGCAAGGCCCCCGAGACGTTCAGCACCGACGACTACGACGCGGCCCTGGCCCGCCTCCAGAAGGGCGTGGACTCGCACCAGATCCGGCGCTTCGCGGGCAACGACTACACCTCCGACCTCGACAAGGGCGACATCGCCGCCTGCCTCGCCTGGGCCGGCGACATCGTCCAGCTCCAGGCCGAGAACCCGGCGGTCAGGTACGCCATCCCCAAGACCGGCTACATGATCTCCAGCGACAACATGATGGTCCCGGCCAAGGCGAGGCACCGCTCCAACGCCGAGCGCCTGATGGATTACTACTACGAGCCGCCCGCCGCCGCGAAGCTCGCCGCCTACACCAACTACGTGTGCCCCTGCGACAACGTGAAACCGCAGCTCGCGAAGCTCGACAAGGACGCGGCGAACAACGTCCTGATCATTCCCGACGCGAAGATGCAGGCCGCCTCGCACAACTTCCGCTCCCTGAGCAACAAGGAAGACACGGCGCTGGAGCAGAAGTTCTCCCGCCTCATCGGCGCCTAGGCGTCGTCACGCCCGCCCAACCTCCTAGCAACCGGGACCGTTACCGATGACAGAGACCGCGTCCACCGGTCAGGGCGGCGGCGACGTCCGCCTCACCGGCATCAGCAAGAAGTACGGCTCGTTCGAGGCAGTCAAGCCGCTCGACCTCACCGTGGAGCAGGGTTCCTTCTTCGCGCTGCTCGGCGCCTCCGGCTGCGGCAAGACCACCACCCTGCGCATGATCGCCGGCCTGGAGGAACCCACCACCGGCACCGTGCTGCTCGGCGACAGGGACGTGACCGGCCTGCCGTCGTACAAGCGCCCCGTCAACACCGTTTTCCAGAGCTATGCGCTCTTCCCGCACCTGGACATCTACGAGAACGTCGCCTTCGGACTGCGGCGCCGCGGCATCAAGTCCGTCAAGAAGCAGGTCGGCGAGATGCTCGACCTCGTCCAACTCGGCGACTACGCCCGCCGCAAGCCGCAGCAGCTCTCCGGCGGCCAGCAGCAGCGCGTCGCCGTCGCCCGCGCCCTGATCAACCGGCCGCAGGTGCTGCTGCTCGACGAGCCGCTCGGCGCGCTCGACCTCAAGCTGCGCCGCCAGATGCAGCTTGAACTCAAGCGCATCCAGACGGAGGTCGGCGTCACCTTCATCCACGTCACCCACGACCAGGAGGAGGCCATGACCATGGCCGACTCCATCGCCGTGATGAGCGCGGGCCGCGTCGAGCAACTCGGCACCCCCGGCGACCTGTACGAGAACCCGGGCACCACGTTCGTGGCCAACTTCCTCGGCACGTCCAACCTCATAGAGACGGAGGTCGTCGGCCGGGACGGCGACGCGATCACCGTCTCGGGCAGCGGCGGCTGCAAGCTCACGCTCCCCGCCGCGCGCTGCTCCGCGCCCGCGGGCAGCGGCAGCAAGGTGCTCGTCGGCGTACGCCCCGAGAAGATGGCCATATCCCACGCCGACGACGCCGGCACGATCCCCGAGGGCCGCAACAGGATCCCGGGACGCATCGCCGGCACCAGCTTCATCGGCGTCTCCACGCAGTACGTCGTCGACAGCCCGGTCTGCCCCTGCCTTGAGGTGTACGCGCAGAACATCGAGCGCGACGGCCGCCTCGCGCCCGGCGCCGACGTCGTCCTGCACTGGAACCCGCAGCACACGTTCGGGCTCGGCGCCGACCAGGACATCGCCGCGGGCGAGGAGGCCGCGTCATGACGGCCACCACCGCGCCCCCGGCCGCGCCGCCGGCCGCGGGCGGCGAACCGCCGCGCCGCCGCGCATTCCGCCGCAGGCGGCTCGTGCCGTACTGGCTGCTGCTGCCCGGCGTCCTGTGGCTGATCGTCTTCTTCCTCGTGCCGCTCGTCTACCAGGCGTCCACGTCCGTGCAGACGGGGTCGCTGGAGAACGGCTTCCAGGTCACCTGGCACTTCCAGACGTACTGGGACGCGCTTCAGCAGTACTACCCGCAGTTCCTGCGCTCGCTGCTGTACGCCGCCGTCGCCACGCTGCTCTGCCTCGTCGTCGGCTACCCGCTCGCCTACCTCATCGCGTTCAGGGCGGGCCGCCACCGCAACCTGCTGCTCGTGCTCGTCATCGCGCCGTTCTTCACCAGCTTCCTCATCCGCACGCTGGCCTGGAAGACGATCCTCGCCGACGGCGGGCCCGTGGTCGGCTTCCTCGGCTCAGCGCATGTACTCGACGTCACGGCCGCCCTCGGCTGGACCAGCGGCCACCGCGTGCTCGCCACGCCCCTCGCGGTCGTCACGGGACTCACGTACAACTTCCTGCCGTTCATGATCCTGCCGCTCTACACCTCGCTCGAACGCATCGACCACCGGCTCCACGAGGCCGCGGGCGACCTCTACGCGACGCCGTGGACCACCTTCCGCAAGGTGACCTTCCCGATGTCGCTGCCCGGCGTCGTCTCCGGGACGCTGCTCACCTTCATCCCGTCGAGCGGCGACTACGTCAACGCCCAGTTGCTCGGGTCCGCCGACACGAAGATGATCGGCAGTGTCATCCAGTCGCAGTTCCTCACCGTGCTCGACTATCCGACCGCGGCCGCGCTGTCGTTCATCCTCATGGCCGTCGTGCTGTTCGTGGTCACCTTCTACATCCGCCGTGCAGGGACGGAGGAACTGCTCTGATGGCCGCACCGCGCTGGATCCGGCGCCACCTGGTGGTGATCGCGGGTCTCGTCACGCTCGCGTACATGATCCTTCCGAACATCGTCGTGATGGTGTTCTCGTTCAACAAGCCGACCGGACGGTTCAACTACTCCTGGAACCACTTCTCGCTCGACGCGTGGAAGTCGCCCTGCGGCGCCGCGGGGCTGTGCGGCTCTCTCGGGCTGTCCCTGCAGATCGCCGTCTACGCGACGGTCGCCGCCACGATCCTCGGCACCATGATCGCATTCGCGCTGGTCAGGTACCGCTTCCACGGGCGCGGGCCGGTCAACTCGCTGATCTTCCTGCCGATGGCCATGCCCGAGGTCGTGATGGCAGCCTCGCTGCTGACGCTCTTCCTCAACCTCGGCGCCCAGCTGGGCTTCTGGACCATCCTCATCGCCCACATCATGTTCTGCCTGAGCTTCGTGGTGGTCGCCGTCAAGGCGCGCGTGCTGTCCATGGACCCGCGCCTCGAAGAGGCCGCGCGCGACCTGTACGCGGGGCCCGTGCAGACCTTCGTCCGCGTCACGCTGCCGATCGCGGCGCCCGGCATCGTCGCCGGGGCGCTGCTGTCGTTCGCGCTCTCGTTCGACGACTTCATCATCACCAACTTCAACGCCGGCTCCACGGTGACCTTCCCCATGTTCGTCTGGGGATCGGCGCAGCGCGGCACACCGGTCCAGATCAACGTGGTCGGCACGGCGATGTTCCTCATCGCCGTGCTGATCGTCGTCGTGGGGCAGGCCGTCAGCAGCAGGCGCGGCAAGTCGGCCACGGCGTCCTGAGCCCAGACGGGTCACCGAGGGGTCGCAGGACGCGGCCCGAGGACAAGGAGTTGGGAGACATGGCCCCAGGAGCCATGGGAACCGCCACGGCCGCACGCGCGGCCACCCGCGCCGCCGCCGCGTCGCTCGGGGACGTCAAGCCCGTACCGTACTGGCTCGACGACCCGGCGAGGCCCGCCGCGCTGCCCGCCCTGACCGGCGAGGACCGCTGCGACCTGCTCGTCGTCGGCGGCGGCTACAGCGGCCTGTGGGCGGCGCTGCTCGCCAAGGAGCGCGACCCCGCGCGCGATGTCGTCCTGATCGAGGGGCACGAGGTCGCGTGGGCGGCCTCCGGGCGCAACGGCGGGTTCTGCGCGGCCTCGCTCACCCATGGCCTGCCCAACGGGCTCGCGCGCTGGCCCGGTGAACTGCTCACCCTGGAGGAGCTCGGCGCGAGAAACCTCGACGCCATCGAGGACGCCGTCGCCCGGTACGGCATCGACTGCGGCTTCGAACGCACCGGCGAGATCGACATCGCCACCGAGCCCCACCAACTCGCCGAACTCCGCCGGCTCAAGGCCCAGGCGGACCGGGCCGGCATCACGGGCCTCGACCTGCTCGACCGCGACGCCCTGCGCGCCGAGGTCGACTCGCCGACGTTCCTCGGCGGGCTGCTCGACCGGCGCGGCGTGGCCCTCGTCAATCCCGCCGCGCTCGCCTGGGGACTCAAGCGCGCGTGCCGTGGCCTCGGCGTACGCGTCTACGAGAACACTCCCGGCACGGCGCTGGCCCGCTCAGGATCCGGCATGGCGGTCCGCACCCCGTACGGCCGCGTCCTGGCGGGGCAGGTCGCGCTGGGCACCAACGTGTTCCCGTCGCTGCTGCGGCGCGTGCGCCCCTACACCGTGCCGGTCTACGACTACGCCCTGACGACGCGGCCGCTCACCCCCGCGGAACTCGCGTCGATCGGCTGGCGCAACCGGCAGGGCCTCGGCGACAGCGCCAACCAGTTCCACTACTTCCGCCTCACCGCGGACAATCGCATCCTGTGGGGCGGCTACGACGCCGTCTACCCCTTCGGCGGCAGGCTCGACGCGGGGCGCGACCAGCGTCCCGAGACGTTCCTGAGGCTCGCGACCCACTTCTTCCGCTGCTTCCCGCAGCTGGAGGGCGTGCGCTTCAGCCACGCGTGGGGCGGCGCCATCGACACCTGCACGCGGTTCGCCCCGTTCTTCGGCACGGCGCACGAGGGGCGCGTCGCGTATGCGGCGGGGTTCACCGGACTCGGCGTCGGAGCGACGCGCTTCGGCGCTGACGTGATGCTCGACCTGCTGTCCGGCCGGGCCACGCACCGCACGCGGCTTGAGCTGGTGCGGCGCAAGCCGCTGCCGTTCCCGCCCGAGCCGATGGCCTGGGCCGGGATCGGCCTGACGAAGTGGTCGCTCGCCCGGGCGGACGCGGACGGCGGCAGGCGCAACCTCTGGCTGCGGACGATGGACAGGCTCGGTCTCGGCTTCGACAGCTGACATGTGACGCAGATCACGTACTCTCCGGCTCGTGAGGCGCCGCAACCCGCGTCATAGCCGCCTCCCGGCCCGCTCTCCCCTTGTGGACGCAAAGTCCGGCACCGTGCGACGTCCGTGCGGTGCCCGTCGACGCGAGGGGAGACGTGGCAGATGGCCGGCACGACACCTGGAGGCACCGGAGGCGGGAGCACGCGGGACGCGGTGGGGTGGCTCGTCGCCGTCGCCCCCGATCCCGCAGCATGCCGGCGGCAGTGGGAGCGCGACCCGAGCGGCACGGTCCTGCTGCCCGCCGGGCAGCGGTGGGACGTGCTGACCCTGCCCGCCTCACTCGGCGGGCCCGCGCTCGACGTCCTGATCCGGCTGGTGGAACGCCCCGGCCCGGTGCTCGCCGACAGCGGCGAGGAGCGCATGGGGTTCTTCGTGCCCCCGGGGACCGCCGCGCGCTGGCTGGGCACGGGCGTGCGCGGCGCGGGGCGCGGCACCTGGATCGTCGTGCCGCACCCCGGCGGGCGCGCCTACGGCCTGCGGTGGCTCGTACCGCCGGACGGCTCCGGCGCGCTGACGGACCCCGCGATCCTGGAACTGGCGCTGCACGAGGCGGCGGCCGCCTTGGGGGAGGGGGGAGGCAGGGTGAACGGCGAGCGCGGGGCGGACCCGGGGCGCGGAAAGTCTTGACAGTGGAATTGGTCTGGACCATCTTCATGGCGAGGCCATGCCACGCCCCACGCGTGCGCGTGTCCGACGCTCCCTCATCTCCCCCCACCATCTCCCCCCACGGAGGCACCTGTGGACCCCACCGAGCGGCGCTCTCCCCTCACCGGCCTCGTGGCCGCCTTCGCCGCGGCCATCCTGACGGCGGGCGGCCTGGCCGCGGCGTCAGGGAACGCCAGAGCGGCGACCCAGCCCCCGGCCCCCCGTGCGACCACCTCCACCGCGCTGCCCGGCCACGCCCTGGTCGGCTACATGCACGCGAGCTTCGCCAACGGATCCGGCTACATACCGCTGGCCGACGTGCCCGACTCCTGGGACGTCATCGACCTCGCCTTCGCCGAACCCACGTCACCCACCTCCGGGCAGATCGACTTCAGCCTCTGCCCGGCGAGCGAGTGCCCCAACGTCGAGTCCGCCGACGCGTTCAAGGCGGCCGTCAAGGCCAAACAGGCCGAGGGCAAGAAGGTGCTCGTCTCCATCGGCGGCGCGAACGGCAAGGTCCAGCTGACCACGGCAGCCGCGCGCGACACCTTCGTCGCGTCCGTCTCGCACATCATCGACACCTACGGACTCGACGGCGTCGACATCGACTTCGAGAACGACTCCCTCTCCCTCGACAAGGGCGACACCGACTTCCGCGCCCCGACCACGCCGTCCATCGTCAACCTGATCGCCGCGCTCAAGACGCTCAAGGCCAAGTACGGCGCGGGCTTCACACTGACCATGGCCCCGGAGACGTTCTTCGTCCAACTCGGCCACCAGTTCTACGGCCCGGGCGCCTCCGGCGGCGAAGACCCGCGCGCCGGCGCCTACCTCCCGGTCATCTACGCCCTGCGCGACGACCTCACCCTGCTCACCGTCCAGGACTACAACTCGGGCCCGATCATGGGCCTCGACGGCCAGTACCACACCATGGGCGGCGCCGACTTCCCCATCGCGATGACGGACATGCTCCTCACCGGCTTCTCCGTGGCCGGCGACACCACCCGCGAGTTCCCGCCCCTGCGCCCCGACCAGGTGGCCATAGGCCTCCCCGCATCGGTCAACGCGGGAGGCGGCTACATCGCCCCCGCCGCCGTGACCCAGACGCTCGACTGCCTGACCAAGAACACCGACTGCGGCACGTACACGCCCCACGGCACATGGCCCGCGCTGCGGGGCCTGATGGCCTGGTCGATCAACTGGGACGCCTTCGCGGGGGGCCAGTTCGCGAAGACGTTCGACGCGTACTTCGGCTGACGGGGGGCGCGTCCGGCCGGCGGCCCTGCGGGGTATGCCGGCCGGACGCACGCCTCATCCCCGCAGGTCCACCAGCAGCGGCGGGACGTGGTCACCCGCGACCGTCCGCAGGGAGAGCACCGCGTGCCCCACGGGAACGGTGTGTGCGAGGTCCGAGGCCGACCAGCGCTCGCGCTCCACCTGGCGCACAGTCACCGCGTCCGTGGTGACGGCCTTGCCGGTCACCAGCTTCCGGAACGAGTGGATCGCGCGGGTCAACGGCTGGTCGGCGAAGACCGTGCGCTGCGTGACCACTTTGGTCTCCACCCACTCGGTGCCCCATGCCTCGGCGAACCGCTTGCCGTCCCAGGTCGTGATCCCGGCGAACGCCATCCGGCATCCGACGGCTCCCAGCAGCGCCGGCTGGAGGGCCTCCGGCACGTCGTCCAGGGTCCGCAGCGTGAGCACGGCGCCCGCGTTCACCGACCGCAGCCGCTGGACGCCGCGCAACGTCTCCGCGGTGAGGGTGCGCGTGGCGTCGTCCAGTACGAGGCACGCGAACAGCGACCGGTCCACGCGCACCGCCGCGTTCGCGGTGAACTGCGCGAGGA
Source organism: Streptomyces sp. NRRL F-5126 (assembly GCF_000721265.1). Taxonomy (GTDB): domain Bacteria; phylum Actinomycetota; class Actinomycetes; order Streptomycetales; family Streptomycetaceae; genus Streptomyces. Next base: position 109,620 of record NZ_JOFZ01000013.1, read on the forward strand.
TGAGCCGGGCCAGCATCCTGGACGCCTCGCCGTGGCCGCGCTCCGGCAGCTCGATGCGCACACGCAGCGGATGCTCCAGGGTGCGCAGCGAGAACGGCCTGGTCCTGCCCGTGGTGTCGAAGAAGCCCGAGAACGCGGGCCGGTCGAGCAGCGCGACCCGGTCTGCGAGCGCCCTGCCGGGGTCGCCGGGCGCGGCCGAGTGGCGCTCGCGGGCGTCGAGTTCGCGGCGCATCGCGCGGTGGTCCCCGGAGTCGAGGCAGGTGCGCAGCCCGTCGAGCGCCTCGGGTGTGCCGTCGAGGAGTTCCCGCAACTCCGGCACCGTCGGCAGACGCCGGTACGCCGTGGAGAACGGCCCGAGCAGCTGTGCTAGCGCGGTCGCGGCACGCCTGCTGTCGGTGTCCGGGAGATCGCCGACCAGCCCCTCGGCGAGCAGGGCCGCTGCCTCGTCCGGGTCGGTTGTCCCGCCGTACAGGTCGAGGTCGTGGACGGACCCCGGATCGCCGAGCCTGACGACGACGTCATACGCCTCGTCGGGGCCCAGCTGCGTCCCGGCCGCGCATACCGCGACGACGGCGGCCTGCCCGGCGAGGGCCTGGAGGGCAAGGGACTCCACCACCGGCCTGATCAGGGCCCGCGTCTTGCCGGCGCCGGGCGGGCCGACGGCCAGCAGGGAGGTTCCGAGCAGCTGCGGATCGAGAGCGAGGCCGGTGCCACGCCTGGCGTAGGGGTTGCGCTCACCGTCCTGGACGGTGCCGATCCGCACCTGGTGGACGAGCAGATCGTGCCGGGCGGCCCGCACGGGCAGGTCCCTGCTGCCCGACGGGTGGAGACAGGCGGCCGCACCGTCCCTGCGTACGGTCTCCGCGAACGCGGCGAGCCGCGAGGGGTCGACACGCACGGAGCGCCACGCGCGTCCGATCCTGGTGTAGTCGACGTCGTTCATCCTGCCCGCGCGTACCTCGCCGGCGAGCCGTCCCGCAAGATCACCCTGGCCCGCGGCGCGCAGCTCGGGCCACTCGGCGAGGTCGTTCTCCGGGGCCGGGGGAGCGTCGGCGGAGACGTTCTCACTGGGGGGCGGGGTCCGGCGGCCGAAGATCCGGCGCAGCAGCTCGGGCCAGCGGCCGAGCCGCCCGAAGACGACGACGAGGATCGCGATCACGAGCAGGTAATAGACGTCCTGGGCCGCGGCCCCCTGCTCGGTCCCCACCCACCAGGCGTCCGGGGTCACCGCATACATGGGCCACAGCCAGAACGTGCCGAGGTAACCGTTGGCGAGCAGCGACCACGCCAGGACCCCTACCAGCAGAGAGATGATCGCTCCCACCGCCAGCTGCCGCATCGGCGTCACATCGGGCGCCACAGCCGGCCGCGGCCGGTGCCCGTACGCCCACGTACCCGGCCCGTCCGCCCGTCGCGGGGTGTGCAGCCAGTCGCGCAAGGCGGGCCCGGTGGCCGGCGCGTGGCCCGGGGCCGGCGGCACACCGGGTGTCTGGTGGGAAGGCCCGTACGCCGCGCCGGGCGAGGACTCGGCCGGTCCGCGCGGCGGGGCCGCAGGCATGGGTGGCGGGGCCGCGGGCCGCGGTAGCGGTGTGGCACGAGTGCCGCGTGGGTCGTGCGTGCCGTCGGAATCCATACTCACCCTGCCCTCTGACCAGCCAGGACCGTTCTGTGCAAGCGTCAATCTAGTGCCCGCGCACGGGTAGTTCAGCGTTCCGCGCATCCGGGGTGTCCATCCCCCCGCCGCGGACGCGCCGGAAGGCGCCGCGGTCCGTGCCCCACGCCATGGCCACTGCGGACAACGACACGCGCCCAGCACTACCGAACGGAGCATGCCCACGCGGACGGGCCGCGCCTAGCCTGCCGGGAAAGACACCGGTTCTGCTCAGCTCACGACCCCCGGACCAGCGCCACGCGGCGTCGGGACAGACCCACAGGAGCCCCACATGACAGAAATTCCCCAGGAGCGCCGCGTCGTCACCGCCATCCCCGGACCGAAGTCGCTGGAGCTGCAGGCCCGGCGGACCGCCTCGGTCGCGGCCGGCGTGGGGTCGACCATGCCGGTATTCGCCGAACGCGCGGGCGGCGGGGTGCTCGAGGACGTGGACGGCAACCGGCTGATCGACTTCGGATCCGGCATCGCCGTCACGACCGTCGGATCGAGCGCCGAGGCGGTCGTGCGCCGTGCCTCCGCGCAGCTCGCCGACTTCACCCACACCTGCTTCATGGTCACGCCGTACGAGGAGTACGTGGCGGTCTGCGAGGAACTGGCGGCGCTCACTCCCGGCGATCACGCCAAGAAGTCGGCGCTGTTCAACTCCGGGGCCGAGGCGGTCGAGAACGCCGTCAAGATCGCCCGCTCCCACACGGGCCGGCAGGCCGTGGTCGTCTTCGACCACGCCTACCACGGCCGTACGAACCTCACGATGGCCCTGACCGCGAAGAACATGCCGTACAAGAACGGCTTCGGCCCGTTCGCGCCCGAGGTCTACCGGGTGCCCATGGCGTACCCGTACCGCTGGCCGACCGGCGCGGAGAACTGCGGGCCCGAGGCGTCCGCGCAGGCCATCGACCAGATCTCCAAGCAGGTCGGCGCGCAGAACGTGGCGGCGATCATCATCGAGCCCGTACTCGGCGAGGGCGGTTTCATCGAGCCCGCGAAGGGTTTCCTGCCCGCGCTCGCACGCTTCGCCCGCGAGAACGGCATCGTGTTCGTCGCGGACGAGATCCAGTCAGGCTTCTGCCGCACCGGTCAGTGGTTCGCGTGCGAGGACGAGGGCATCGTGCCCGACCTGATCACCACCGCGAAGGGCATCGCGGGCGGTCTGCCGCTGGCCGCGGTCACGGGTCGCGCGGAGATCATGGACTCGGCACACCCGAGCGGCCTCGGTGGCACGTACGGCGGCAACCCGGTCGCCTGCGCCGCCGCCCTGGGCGCGATCGAGACGATGAGGGAACTCGACCTGCCCGCGAAGGCCAGGCGCATCGGGGAGATCATGAAGGGCCGGCTCTCGGCGATGCGTGAGAAGTACGACGTGATCGGAGATGTACGAGGCCGGGGCGCCATGATCGCGATCGAACTCGTGAAGGACCAGGCCACCAAGGAGCCGGCGCCGGAGGCGGCGAGCGCCCTCGCGAAGGCGTGCCACCGGGAGGGTCTGCTGGTGCTGACGTGCGGCACCTACGGCAACGTCCTGCGCTTCCTGCCCCCGCTCGTCATCGGCGAGGACCTGCTCGGCGAGGGGCTCGACATCATCGAGCAGGCGCTCGCGGCGCTGTGAAGAAGGTGTGGGAGGCCGATGGCGGGATGGGGTTGCGGCTGTCGCCCGTGACGCGAGCGGCGTACTGTTTTCGCAGATGAGAGAAACACCCCGCTCGCGGGAGACCGCGGGCGACTCCGGCTCGGAGCGTCACCGGCTCCGTTCCGGGCGTGCCTCCGCGCACGCCACCGGGGCCGCGGGCCCCGGATCTCCTCACCGGTCGGGTGGCCGCCCGCTCCAAACCCCCCGGAGCGAGCGGCGAGCCGGCCCCGACGGCCGTCCTGGAACCACCCCCCCTGTTCCGGGACGGCCGCTTTCGTGCGTTCACCGGCCGCTTCCCACGGCCGTCCTCTCCAGCCGCCGGCTGCGACTCGGCGCCGCGGCCCTCTTCGTCATCGGCTTCGCGCTGGCCACCTGGCAGGTCATCGTGGCGGGGCCGCTGCTGGACGCCGACAGGAGCCTCGACCGCCTGCTGGTCGGACACGGGCCGAGAGCGCTCGACGAAGCACTCTCCGACCTCGGATCCATGCCCGTCGCGCTGCCGGTACTCGCGCTCGCCCTCGCCTACGCGCTCCGGCGCGGCGCTCGCGCAAGCGTGTGGGCGGGCGCGGCGACCATGATCGTGGTGCCTCTCCTCGTCGTCCCGCTGAAGATCTGGACGGACCGGCCGGGCCCGCTGACGGACGCCACCGGTTATTACCCGTCAGGTCACACGGCCACGGCGATGGTCGCGTACGGCGCCGCGGCCCTCGTCCTGGGGCCGTACGTGACGCTGCGCGTCACGTCTCCTGCCGCGGCCGTGCTCACCACGGCGACCGCCGTCGGGCTCGTGCTGCGCGGCTACCACTGGCCGCTGGACGTCGTCGCCAGCGGCGCCCTGTGCGGAGTGCTCCTGCTGGCGCTGGCGGCCGTCCTGCGCCGGCTGGATCCGCGAGTGGGCGAGCGGTCGGGCACCGCGGACTGACCGCGAGGCTCATGCCTGCCGCAGGCGTTCGTACATCTCGGCCCAAAAGCATCGCCCCCTTCGTACGCGACGTAGCATTCGAGCATGCCGCCCACGCTCGCCTCGCTCGTTCAGCATCCGGCGCTCAAGCTCACCGTGCGCGCCGGGGAGGACCGGCTGGACATGCCGGTGCGGTGGGTGCACGCCAGCGAGCTCGTCGATCCTGTGCCGTACATGGAGGGCGGCGAGCTGCTGCTGGTCACCGCCACCAATCTCGCCGCGGCCGACCCCGGCGCCATGGGCCGGTACGTGCGGCGGCTCGCCGCCGCCGGGATCGCCGGGGTCGGGTTCGGCGTCGGCGTGAACTACGACGAGGTACCCGAGGCGCTCGTGGACGCGGCGCGCGCCGAGGGGCTGCCGTTGATCGAGGTGCCGCGGCGCACGCCGTTCATTGCCATCGGCAAGGCCGTGTCCGAGGCTGTCGCCGCCGACCAGTACCGGGCCGTCACGGACGGGTTCGAGGCGCAGCGCGACCTGACGCGCGCGTCCCTCGCCGAGGGGCCCGCCGCCCTGCTCGCGCGGCTCGCCGCCCATGTCGACGGCTGGGCCGCGCTGTACGAGCCCTCCGGCGGAGTCGTCGCCGCGCAGCCCCCGTGGGCCGCCCGGCGCGCGGCCCGGCTCGGGGACGCGGCCGCCCGCCTCGCGCAGCGGCGGCCGCACACCAGCTCCGTGGTCGGCGACCCGGCCGCGGACGCGGAGAGCACCGGCGACCGTGTCGAGCTGCAGACGCTCGGCACGGGGCGCAGATCGGGCGGAGTGCTCGCCGTGGGCACGGCAGGCGCGCCCGGCACCGCCGCGCGGTACGCCGTCCACTCGGCGATCGCCCTGCTGACCCTCACCACCGAGCGCTCGCGCTCCCTGCGCGCCGCCGAGCAGCGTCTCGGCGCCGCCGTCCTGCGGATGCTGCTCGCCGGGCAGCCCGACCACGCGCGTACCGTCGCGGGCGACCTGTACGGGGCGTTGCTCGACGCCCCGTTCCGGCTGCTCGTCGCCGAGGCGGAGCAGCCGGCCGGGTCGCCCGCCGGCGACCCGGCCGCGGACGCGCCGCTCGAACTGCTCGCGGAGACCCTGGAGGCGGCCGCCGCGCAGGCCGGCGAGCCGGTCCTCGTCCTGCCCGACGGGGACGGCCGCCTCGTCGTGATCGCCGTCGACGGCGGGGCCGCGGTGGCGGTGTGTGCCGGATACGCGGACCGCCAGGCCGATGAGGCCGGCCTGGTCACCGGCCTTTCGGCGCCCGCCGGCCCGATCGCGACGGGCACCGCCTACCGGCAGGCCGAGCAGGCGCTGTCGGTCGCGCGGCGGCGCGGCCGCGCGCTGGTCGAGCACGAGGAGCTGGCGCACGGCTCGCTGCTGCCGCTCCTTGCCGACGAGGCGGTGCTCGCCTTCGCGGACGGCATGCTGCGCGCGCTGCACGAGCACGACGCGAAGGGCCGCGGGGATCTCGTCGAGTCACTGCGCGCCTGGCTGTCGCACCACGGCCAGTGGGACGCGGCCGCCGCCGACCTGGGCGTGCACCGGCACACGCTGCGCTACCGGATGCGCCGGGTCGAGGAGATCCTCGGCCGGTCGCTGGACGACCCGGACGTCCGGATGGAGCTGTGGCTCGCGCTCAAGGCCACGGTGGGCCGGCGGGCCCCGACGCTGAGCCCGGAGTGCGGAACCGCCTGAGCGGGACGGCACAGCGAGTCGCGTCGCGGCGAGGCGGCGTCGCGGCTACCAGCGGACGGGCAGCGTCGCCGGCCCGTGCAGCAGGCTCGGGCGCCAGGCCGCGATGCCCGCCTCCTCGTCCAGCGCCAGGCGCGGGCAGCGCTCCAGCAGGGCGCGCAGGGCGATCGGCGCCTCGAGCCGCGCGAGCGGGGCGCCGAGGCAGTGGTGGATGCCGTGCCCGAACGACAGGTGGCCGCGTACCTGTGCCGGGTCGCGGCGGATGTCGAAGCGGTCGGGATCGCTGAATCTCGCCGGGTCGCGATTGGCGGCGGCGAGGGACACGATCACGGTGTCGCCCGCCCTGATCGTCACGCCGCCGAGATCGACGTCCTGTGACGCGTAGCGGAAGTTCGCGGCCAGCGTGGGCGGCTCCTGGCGCAGGCTCTCCTCGACGGCCGTTTCGAGCAGTGAGAGGTCCGCGCGCAGCGCGGCGAGCTGGTCCGGGTGGCGCAGCAGGAGGAGGACGGCCGAGGAGATGAGGTTGGCCGTGGTCTCGTGCCCGGCCACCAGCAGCAGGAAGGCCATGCCCACGAGTTCCTCGCCGGACAGGGCTTCCTCTTCGTCCTTCCGACTCCCGTTCTCATCGTCCCGTCCGGGCGCCCGGGCGAGCGCCGCCAGCAGGTCGTCGGCGGCCGGATCGCCGCGCTTGGCCTCGATCAGCGCGGCCAGGTAGGCCGCCATCTCCCCCTGCGCGGTGCCCGCGGCGGCCGGGTCCGTTGCCGCGACGACCTCCGCGGACCACCGTGCGAACCGAGGGCGGTCCGCCTGCGGCACTCCGAGCAGCTCGCAGATCACGGTGATCGGCAGCGGGTACGACAGTGCTTCGACGAGGTCGGCCCGCCCGCGCGGGGCCATCGCGTCGAGCAGTTCGTGCGTGATGCGCTCGACGCGCGGGCGCAGCGCCTCCACCCTGCGGGCGGTGAACTCGCGCGCCACGAGCCGCCGCAGCCTGGTGTGGTCGGGCGGGTCCACCTGGAGCATGTTGCGGCCGACGGCGAAGCCGCCGTCGTCGTCGCGGGTGGCGGACACCCTGATGTCGTTGCGCAGCCGCGGGTCGGCGAGCGCGGCGCGCACGGCGTCGTGGCCGAGCACGAGCCAGGAGACGGCGCCGTCCGGGAGCCGGACGCGGCGGACGGCGCCGCCGGCGCGCAGCCGCGCGTACCGGGCGTGCGGGTCGGCGACGAAGCCGGCGGGGTCGTCGATCATGTCGACGAGCGCGGGGCGGACGGCGGGGGAGGAGGGGTGCGAGGAGGGGGATTCGGTGGACACGGCGCCTCCGGAGAATTAACGGGGAGTGCTCCCCGTTTTGATGTCCCACGCTAGCAGAAACGGGGAGCACCCCCCGTTTGAGGTACTGTGCGGCGGTGAGACAGGACGCGCAGCGCAGCAGGGAACGGGTGCTGGCCGCGGCCCGCGAGGTCTACGCGGAGCTCGGGGTCGAGGCGCCGCTCGACGTCATCGCGCGCAGGGCCGGCGTCGGGAACGCCACGCTCTACCGGCGCTTCCCCGACCGGTCGTCGCTCATCGAGGAGGTCTTCAGGGACGGCCTCACGGCCACGGCCGAGCTGGGCGAGTCGGCGCGCGCGGCCGAGGACCCGATGGCGGGCCTGACCGGCTACCTGGAACACGTGTTCGCTGGGCTCGCGGTCGACCGCGGTGTCACGGACCTGATGACGACCCGCCTCGCCGGCGTACCCGCGCTCCAGCGGCTGCACGCGCACAACGCCGAGACGATCGGCATCCTGCTCGCCCGGTGCCGCGAGCGCGGCCTGGTGCGCGAGGACGTGTCCGTCGAGGACGTGCTGTTCGGCCTGGCCGCGCTCGGCCGGGCGGTCCCCGCCGCCGAGGCCGCGCTCCCCGGCTCGTGGCGCCGGTTCCTCGCACTGTTCGTCGACGGCCTTCGTGCGTCGGCGGGCCGGGAAGGCGGCGGGCTGCCCGGCGCCCCGTACGACGGGCCGCGCCTGACGGACGCGCTGGCGGCACTCCACGTCGCCCCGAGGAGCCCAGGACCGCGCCGTACCCCGCCCCGGGCATCGCGCGACTGACGGCGGGTCGTGCCAGGCGGGCATGCGTCCCCCGCCCGCGCCGATCCGCGGACGCGGCCGCTCACGGGTGTGCCCCTGCGCAGCCGTGCCATTCCGTAGCAAGCCGCGCCTCCACCAGTACGCGGCGGCCAACACGCCATGGCGGACGTGCCGCCTACCGTGTGGGCACGGGCGGGCGCGGCAGCCGTCGCCCGCCAGTTCCCACCAGCACTCGGAAGGGCCGGGACCCCATGACGACCTCCACCCACGCCTTCTGGCTCGCGGGCCGCCGGGCCACCGGCGAGTCCGCGTTCGACGTCACCTCACCCTGGGACGGCCGGCTCGTCGGCACCGTCTCCGTGCCGACCGACGCGCAGACGGAGGAGGCCGTCGCCGCGGCCCACGCCGCCGTCGACGCGTTCGCCGCGACCCCCGCGCACGTGCGCGCCGCCGCGCTCGACCATGTCGCGCGGCGCATCGCCGAGCGGACCGACGAGGCCGCCCGGCTGATCTCGGACGAGAACGGCAAGCCCATGAAGTGGGCGCGCGGCGAGGTCGGCCGCGCCGTGTCCGTCTTCCGCTTCGCCTCGGAGGAGGCCCGCCGCTTCAACGGCGGTGAGGCGCAGCGCCTCGACACGGACGCGGGCGGCACGGGCCGCCTCGCGCTGACGCGCCGCTTCCCCAAGGGCGCCGTCCTCGGCATAGCGCCGTTCAACTTCCCGCTGAACCTCTGCGCGCACAAGGTGGCCCCCGCCATCGCGGCCGGCGTGCCGATCATCCTCAAGCCTGCCCCCGCCACCCCGCTCTCGGCGCTCCTCATCGGCGAACTGCTGGCCGAGACCGACCTGCCGGCCGGGTCCTGGTCGGTCCTCACCGTGCCGAACGACCGCATGCCGGCCCTCGTCCAGGACGAGCGGCTGCCCGTGATCTCCTTCACGGGGTCCGACACCGTCGGCTACTCGATCATGGACTCGGTGCCGCGCAAGCACTGCACGCTGGAACTGGGCGGCAACGGCGCTGCCGTCGTGCTCGGCGACTACGCGTCCGACGAGGACCTCGACCGGGCGGCCTCGCGCATCGCGACGTTCTCCAACTACCAGGGCGGCCAGTCCTGCGTGTCGGTGCAGCGCGTCATCGCGGACGCGGCGGTCTACGACCGACTGGCCGAGAAGGTCGTCGCCGCGGTCGGCGCTCAGGTGACCGGCGACCCGGCGGACGAGGCCACCGACGTGGGTCCGCTGATCAGCGAGGCCGCCGCCATACGCGTGGAGGAGTGGACGGACGAGGCCGTCCGGGAGGGCGCGCGGCTGCTCGTGGGCGGCAAGCGGGACGGTGCCTCGTACGCGCCCACCGTCCTGGCCGACGTGCCGGACGGCACGAGGCTCGCCCGCGACGAGGTGTTCGGACCCGTCCTCACCCTGCACAGGGTGGACGGCGAGGAGGCCGCCTTCGCCGCGGTCAACGCGTCCAGGTACGGGCTCCAGGCCGGCGTCTTCACGCACGACGTGCAGGCCGCGTTCCGTGCGCACCGCGCGCTGGAGGTCGGCGGCGTGATCATCGGCGACGTCCCGTCCTACCGCGCGGACCAGATGCCCTACGGCGGCGCCAAGATGTCGGGCGTCGGGCGCGAGGGCGTGCGGTACGCCATGGACGACTACACGTACGAGCGCGTCATGGTGCTGACGGGCCTCGCGCTCTAGGACGTCGGGCCAAGCCGCGGAGCGCGCGGCCGCACCCGCCGTGCCGCATGCGCGGGACAATGCCCGTGTGACTGTCATGGAGATCCACGGATCCGAGGCCGTTCGCCGTCGGGCGCCCACGGGCGCCCGGCATGGCGTACGGCGACCGCTGCCGCAAGGCAGTCCCCGGCGCAACGGGGCGTGCTCGGCGCCGCGGCGGGAGAGGGGTGCGCCCCGATGATGTCCGCCGAGGACGTTCTGGCCGTCCTCGCGCTCGCGCGCGCCGCTGAGGCCCGCGTCTGGCTCGGCGGCGGCTGGGGCGTCGATGCCCTGGCCGGCGAGCAGACGAGGCCGCACCGGGACGTCGACCTGTGCCACCGCTCCCGGGACGAGCCGCGCCTGCTGGCCGCGCTCGCCGGCGCGGGATACGTCCAGACGCTCGACGCGCGCCCCGTGCGTTTCGTCCTCTCCGGGCCCGCCGGCAGGGAGATCGACCTGCACCCGCTGGAGTTCGCCGCCGACGGCTCGGCGCTGCAGTCGTCCTTCGACCCGGCCTCGCCGTTCTGCTACCCGGCGGACTGCTTCACGTCGGGCACGGTCGCCGGCACGGCCGTGCCGTGTGTCTCCGCCGCGCAGCAGGTGTACTTCCACCGGGGGTACGAGCCCGCCGACCGCGACCGGCACGACATGCGCCTGCTCAGGGAGCGCTTCGGCGTCGTGACACCGTACTGATCACGGTGCCGCGCGCCGCCCGCGGATCACCCGGATCGGGTGGCGCGGCCCCATCCGCTGTCCCGGCGCACAGCGGATGGGGCAAGAATGGGTGCCATGAGCGACAGCCCAGCCCCCCTCGCGGACCCGCACATCGCCTTCGATCCGGCCGAAGGCCGCCGGGACGTCGTCGTCCTCGGCTCCACGGGCTCCATCGGCACCCAGGCCATCGACCTGGTCCTGCGCAACCCCGACCGGTTCCGTGTCACCGCGCTGTCCGCCGCGGGCGGCCGGGTGGCCCTGCTCGCCGAGCAGGCCAGGCGGCTGCGGGTCGCGGCCGTCGCCGTGGCGCGCGAGGAGGCCGTGCCCGCGCTCAAGGAGGCGCTGGGGGCCGAGTACGGACCCGGTGAGACGCTCCCCGAGATCCTCGCCGGCCCCGACGCGGCCGGCGACCTGGCCGCCTCCGCGTGCCACACGGTGCTCAACGGCATCACCGGTTCCATCGGCCTCGCCCCCACGCTCGCCGCGCTCAAGGCGGGGCGCACGCTCGCGCTCGCCAACAAGGAGTCGCTCATCGTCGGCGGCCCGCTGGTCAAGGAGCTCGCCGCGCCGGGGCAGATCATCCCCGTCGACTCGGAGCACGCGGCGCTCTTCCAGGCGGTTGCCTGCGGCACCAGGGCGGATGTGCGCAAGCTCGTCGTGACCGCGTCGGGCGGCCCGTTCCGCGGCCGCACGCGCGCCGAACTCGCCGAGGTGACGCCGAAGGACGCGCTCGCCCACCCCACCTGGGCGATGGGCCCGGTGATCACCGTGAACTCGGCGACGCTCGTCAACAAGGGCCTCGAAGTGATCGAGGCCCACCTGCTGTACGACATCCCGTTCGAGCGCATCGAGGTCGTCGTCCACCCGCAGTCGTACGTCCACTCGATGGTGGAGTTCACGGACGGCTCGACGCTCGCCCAGTGCACCCCGCCCGACATGCGCGGCCCCATCGCGGTCGGGCTCGGCTGGCCGCGGCGCGTGCCGGACGCGGCGCCCGCGTTCGACTGGACCAAAGCGTCGACGTGGGAGTTCTACCCGCTCGACACGGAGGCCTTCCCGTCCGTGGGGCTCGCCCGGCACGTCGGCGCCCTGGGCTCCACCGCGCCCGCGGTCTTCAACGCGGCGAACGAGGAGTGTGTGGAGGCGTTCCTGAGCGGCCGGCTGCCGTTCAACGGCATCATGGACACCGTCACCGAGGTCGTCGCGGAACACGGCGAGCCGGACCGGGGAACCCGGCTCACCGTCGCGGACGTCCTCGAAGCAGAGGCCTGGGCGCGCGCCCGGGCCGGGGAACTCGCACGGAAGGCCACGGCGGAGGCTCGCGCATGACGATTCTGTTGACGGTCATCGGCATAGTCATCTTCGCCGCCGGGCTGCTGTTCTCCATCGCCTTCCACGAGTTCGGCCACCTGTCGACCGCGAAGATGTTCGGCATCCGGGTACCGCAGTACATGGTCGGCTTCGGGCCGACGATCTTCTCGCGGAAGAAGGGCGACACCGAGTACGGCTTCAAGGCCATCCCGATGGGCGGCTACATCCGCATGATCGGGATGTTCCCGCCGGGCCCCGACGGCCGGATGTCGTCGCGCTCCACGTCGCCGTGGCGCAGCATGATCGAGGACGCACGCTCGGCGGCCTTCGAGGAGATGCAGGAGGGCGACGAGGAGCGCCTCTTCTACACGCGCAAGCCGTGGAAGCGCGTGATCGTGATGTTCGCCGGCCCGTTCATGAACCTTGTCCTGGCCGTCGTGATCTTCTTCGGCGTCGCGATGACGTACGGCTTCCAGACGCAGACCACCGAGGTCGGCGGCGTGCAGCAGTGCGTGATCTCGCAGAGCGCCAAGCGCCAGACGTGCAAGCCGGGCGACCCGCAGTCGCCGGCCGCCAAGGCGGGGCTGCACAAGGGCGACAAGATCGTCGCCTTCGACGGCCGCAAGGTGGACGACTGGGACACCCTGTCCGACCGGATCCGCAAGACCATCGGCCCCGCCACGATCACCGTGCGGCGCGACGGCCACGAGCAGGTGCTCCACGCGAGCCTGCTGAAGAACACCGTGGCCGAGAAGGACTCGAACGGCGACGTGGTGCCCGGCAAGTTCGTGCCCGCCGGCTACCTGGGGTTCGCGGCCCAGACGAAGATCGTCCCGCTGTCCTTCGGCGAGTCCGTCGACCGCATGGGCGGGATGATCAGCGACAGCGTCAGCCGGCTCGTGGACCTGCCGTCCAAGATCCCCGGCCTGTGGGGCGCGGCCTTCGAGGGCAAGCAGCGCGCCGCGGACTCGCCGGTCGGCGTGGTCGGCGCCGCGAGGATCGGCGGCGAGGTGATGACGCTGCACGTGCCCGCCGAGAGCCAGATCGCGATGTTGCTGTTCCTGCTCGCCGGGTTCAACCTCTCGCTGTTCCTGTTCAACATGGTGCCGCTGCTCCCGCTGGACGGCGGGCACATCGCGGGCGCCCTCTGGGAGGCCCTGCGGCGCAATCTCGCACGCGTGTTCTCCCGGCCGGACCCGGGCCCGTTCGACGTCGCGAAGCTCATGCCCGTGGCCTACGTGGTGGCAGGCGTCTTCGTCTGCTTCACCGCACTGGTCCTGATCGCGGACGTCGTGAACCCAGTCAAGATCACCTGACGGACGCGGCGGCCGGAAAAAAGGGCCGCCACTTCCCCGGTGACGGCAGCCGGACACCTCTGGTGTCCGGCTGCTTACTTTTGAGTGGACGGGGCCCGGTGGGTGTGACCTCCCGGCGGACGGTGGCGTAATCTCGGTGCCCGGAGCCCGCCGATCTCGGGACCAGGATCCACACTTGGGGTTGCAACAGCAGATGACTGCGATTTCGCTCGGAATGCCGTCCGTTCCTGCCAAGCTCGCCGACCGCAGGGTCAGCCGTCAGATCCACGTCGGTTCGGTTCCCGTCGGTGGCGACGCGCCGGTCTCCGTCCAGTCGATGACGACGACCCGCACGTCGGACGTCGGTGCCACGCTCCAGCAGATCGCGGAGCTGACGGCCTCCGGCTGCCAGATCGTACGCGTCGCGTGCCCGACGCAGGACGACGCGGACGCGCTCCCCGCGATCGCGAGGAAGTCGCAGATCCCGGTCATCGCCGACATCCACTTCCAGCCCAAGTACGTGTTCGCCGCGATCGACGCCGGCTGCGCCGCGGTCCGGGTCAACCCCGGCAACATCAAGCAGTTCGACGACAAGGTCAGGGAGATCTCCAAGGCCGCGAAGGACGCGGGCACGCCGATCCGCATCGGCGTCAACGCGGGCTCCCTCGACAGGCGCCTGCTGGAGAAGTACGGCAAGGCCACGCCCGAGGCGCTCGTCGAGTCCGCGCTGTGGGAGGCGTCACTCTTCGAGGAGCACGACTTCCGCGACATCAAGATCTCGGTCAAGCACAACGACCCCGTCGTCATGGTCAACGCCTACCGGCTGCTGGCCCAGAAGTGCGACTACCCCCTGCACCTCGGCGTGACGGAGGCCGGCCCCGCCTTCCAGGGCACCATCAAGTCGGCCGTCGCCTTCGGCGCGCTGCTCAGCGAGGGCATCGGCGACACCATCCGCGTCTCCCTCTCCGCACCGCCGGTCGAGGAGGTCAAGGTCGGCCAGCAGATCCTGGAGTCGCTCGGCCTGCGCCAGCGCCGCCTGGAGATCGTCTCCTGCCCGTCCTGCGGCCGTGCCCAGGTCGACGTGTACAAGCTTGCCGACGAGGTGACAGCCGGCCTCGACGGCATGGAGGTGCCGCTGCGCGTCGCCGTCATGGGCTGCGTCGTCAACGGCCCCGGCGAGGCCCGTGAGGCGGACCTCGGCGTCGCCTCCGGCAACGGCAAGGGCCAGATCTTCGTCAAGGGCGAGGTCATCAAGACGGTGCCCGAGTCCAAGATCGTCGAGACTCTCATCGACGAGGCCATGAAGATGGCCGAGCAGATGGAGAAGGACGGTATCGCCTCGGGCGAGCCCGAGGTCTCCGTCGGCTGACCCGGGCCCAGGCCCGGACGGCCGGGCACAACCGCCAGGACGAGTCCCGTGCGCCACCCGCGAGGGTGGGCGGCACGGGACTCGTCGCCGCGTGCGGCCCCTGACAGGCGCCCGAGGCCGGCGGCGGCCGCGGGAGGCGCGGACGGGAACCGGCGGGTACAGTGCGCAGACAAGCAGACCGTACGGTGAGGCCCCACGTGTTGACGCAGACCACCACCCGGGTCCTCGACCCCAGCGAACTCGGCGACGCCCTCGCGATCCTGGAGAGCGATCCCGTCGAGAACGCGTTCGTGGCATCCCGCGTGCAGGTCGCCGGGCTCGACCCGTGGCGCCTCGGCGGCGAGATGTGGGGCTGGTACACGGACGGCCGGCTGCGCTCCCTGTGCTACTCGGGCGCCAACCTCGTGCCCATCCGCGCCACACCCGAGGCCGTGCGCGCCTTCGCCGACCGCGCACGCAGGGCCGGCCGCCGCTGCTCCTCCATCGTCGGACCCGCCGAGCCGACCGCGCTCCTGTGGCGGCTGCTCGAGCCGTCCTGGGGCCCGGCCAGGGAAGTCCGCGCGCACCAGCCGCTGATGGTCACCGACCGCCCGTCCGCCGAGATCGAATCCGACCCGTACGTCCGCAGGCTCGGCAAGAACGAGATAGAAACGATCATGCCCGCCTGCGTCGCCATGTTCACCGAGGAGGTCGGCGTCTCACCGCTGGCCGGCGACGGCGGCCTCCTCTACCAGGCCCGCGTCGCCGAACTCGTCGGCTCGGGGCGCGCCTTCGCCCGAATCGAGGACGGCCGGGTGGTCTTCAAGGCCGAGATCGGCGCCGCCACCCCGCGCGCGTGCCAGATCCAGGGCGTCTGGGTCGACCCCGCGTACCGGGGCAGGGGCCTGTCCGAGACGGGAATGGCGGCCGTCGTGCGCTACGCGCTGGCCGATGTCTCACCCGTCGTCAGCCTCTACGTCAACGACTTCAACACCGCCGCCAGGGCGTCCTACCGGAGGGTGGGATTCAGTGAGGTGGGCGCCTTCATGAGCGTCCTGTTCTGAAAGTAGGGTTCGGCCATGCCGATCACCCCAGGGAACGCCCCGAGGACACCGCACGTACAGGTGGGCCCCATCGACCTCGTCGCGCGCGTGGACGACGCGCTCGCCGTGCAGGCGCTCGCCTTCGGGCTCAGCGAGGAGGAGATCGGCGTACGGCACCACATCGTGCTGCGCCACCTCATGTACCCCGGCTGCCGCTCCCTCGGCGCGACCACGCCCGAGGGCCGGCTCGTCGGCTTCGTGTACGGGCTGCCCAACGACCGCGCCCACTGGTGGTCCACCGTCGTGGAGCCCTATCTGCGCAGGCAGGACGCCAACAGCTGGCTCGACGACGTGTTCGTCATCACCGAGCTGCACGTCCACCCCTCGTTCCAGGCGCAGGGCATCGGCAGGGAGCTGATCACCGCGATCACCGACGGCGTCCCCCAGCCGCGTTCCATCCTCTCCGCCATCGACGTCGAGAGCCCCGCCCGCCGCCTGTACCGCTCCCTCGGCTACCGCGACCTCGCCCGCCAGGTGCACTTCCCCAGCGCTCCGCGGCCGTACGCCGTGATGGGCGCGCCGCTGCCGCTGCCGCGCAAGCACTCCCCGGCGCCCGCAACGGATTAACGCCGGGCGGCGGCCCCCGGTTACCCTCCTGCCACACGCCCGGCCAAGCCGCAGGCAACCGACGCAACGCAGGAGTGCACCCCATGTCCCGGACCCGGATCCAGCGCATGTCCCGTCTCATGGCCAAGACACTGCGCGAGGAGCCGGCGGACGCGGAGACACTCAGCCACAAGCTCCTCGTGCGCGCCGGGTACGTGCGGCGCACGTCGGCCGGCATCTGGACGTGGCTGCCGCTCGGCAAGAAGGTGCTGGACAACGTCGCGCGCGTGGTGCGCGAGGAGATGGACGCCTTCGGTGCGCAGGAGGTCCTGCTGCCCGCGCTGCTGCCCAAGGACGCCTACGAGGTGAGCGGGCGGTACGAGGAGTACGGCGACCTGCTCTTCCGCCTGAAGGACCGCAAGGGCGCGGACTACCTGCTCGCGCCGACCCACGAGGAGATCTTCACCCAGGTCGTCAAGGACCAGTGCACGTCCTACAAGGACCTGCCGGTGATCCTCTACCAGATCCAGACCAAGTACCGCGACGAGGCACGCCCACGCTCCGGCGTCCTGCGCGGCCGCGAGTTCCTGATGAAGGACTCGTACTCGTTCGACACGGCGGACGACGGCCTCGCCGAGTCGTACGCACTGCACCGCGAGGCGTACCGGGCGATCTTCGCCCGTCTCGGCGTCGACTACCGGATCGTCTCGGCGGTGTCGGGCGCGATGGGCGGGTCGGCGTCGGAGGAGTTCCTCGCGCCCGCCGCGGCGGGCGAGGACACCTTCGCGGACTGCCCGGCCTGCGAGTACGCGGCGAACACGGAGGCGGTCGCGTTCAAGGCTGCGGTCCACGCGGCCGCCGCCCCGGGGCCCGTCGAGGAGCTCGACACCCCGGACACGCCGACGATCGAGGCGCTCGCCGCGCACCTCGGCGTCCCGGCCTCGGCGACGCTGAAGAACCTGCTGGTCAAGGTGGACGGCGAGATCGTCGCGGTGGGCGTGCCCGGCGACCGCGAGGTGGACCTCGGCAAGCTGGGGGAGCATCTGGCGCCCGCGGAGGTCGAACTCGTCACGGCGCAGGACTTCGAGGGCAGGCCCGACCTGGTACGCGGCTACGTCGGCCCGCAGGGTCTCGACATCCGCTACATCGCGGACCCGCGCGTCGCGCCCGGCACGGCGTGGGTGACGGGTGCCAACAAGCCGGACACGCACGCGCGCGACGTCGTCGCGGGGCGGGATTTCCAGGTGGACGACTACCTGGACGTCGTCGTGGTCGAGGAGAGCGACCCGTGCCCGGCGTGCGGAGCGGGCCTCAGGCTCGACCGCGCGATCGAGGTCGGTCACATCTTCCAGCTGGGCCGCAAGTACGCGGATGTCTTCCAGCTCGACGTCCTCGGCCGTGACGGCAAGCCGGCGCGGGTCACCATGGGCTCCTACGGCCTCGGCATCTCCCGCGTCGTCGCCGCGCTCGCCGAGCAGACGGCGGACGGGCAGGGCCTGTGCTGGCCGCGCGAGATCGCCCCCGCGGACGTCCACGTGGTCGCGGCGGGCAAGACGGCCCAGACCGAGCTGGCCCTGCGGGCGGCCGAGCAGCTCGCGGCTGCGGGCCTGCGCGTACTCGTCGACGAGCGCCAGGGCGTCTCGCCCGGCGTGAAGTTCACGGACGCGGAGCTGATCGGCGTGCCGACGATCCTGGTGGCGGGCCGCCGCGCGGCCGAGGACGTGGTGGAGCTGAAGGACCGCCGCACCGGCAAGCGCGAGGAACTCGCCCTCACGGACGCCGTGACGGCGCTGTCCACGCTCACGGCGTAGCGCCGGCCGGCGGCAGGCGGCACCGGCGCAGGCCCGGAGCCCCGGCCGCATCGCCGCCGGCAGGTGCGGCAGCTCGTGACGGCGGGGGCCCGGAGCCGCCCGTGAGCCGCGCGACCGGGCCGCCGGTCCCGGTCTTCTCGGCAACCGGCCGCGGCCGCGTCGTGCCCCAGCCCGTCCCGGCCTTCGAGGGCGCCCGGCGCCCGATGGTCCCACGCGGAGATCGCCCACGCGGTGGGCAACCGAGCCGCCGGTCCCGTTTGGGCGTCCAGCGGCGACCGCGTTGTGCCCCAGCCCGTTTCCGGCCCGCAGGGCCCAGTCGCCCCGCGGGTACATGCGCAGGGCGGCCGTAAGGCCGGGTCGTTCCCGCTCGCGGGTCCGGCGGGGGTGGTGGTCGGGCCGTCGTGCGCGTTCAGCGCCCTGCTCCCACGGGCTCCCCGGTGCCGGGCGTGTGCCGTGCGTGGCCCGGGACGACGGCCCCGTGCCGCGGACTACAGCCAGCTCGCGTACTCCAGGAGCACTTCCGCCGTGGAGCCCCGGCCCGCGCGTGCCGCGCGGGTGCCGGACTCCACCGCGCGGAACAGCGTCCACGACCGCAGCCTGTCCCGGTCCACATCGAGCGAGTCCGCCAGGCGCCGCATGCGGCGCCTGGCGGAGGACGCGCCCGTGTCCGAGGCGATCAGGTCCTCGACGCGGTCGCGTGCCAGCCGCGCCAGGTCGTACGCGCGCTCGCCCACCACCGGCTCGGGGCCCACCGCGAGCCACGGGGCCCGCTCGCCCGCCAGGACCTTGCCCTGCCGGAAGGCGCCGTGCAGCAGCAGCGACTCGTCCGCCGTGGCGAGCATCGCCTCGCGCGCCCGCAGCGCCGCGTCCACCAGTGCCTCTGGGCCGTCCCCGGCGCGCATCACCCGCGCCTCGCGGCCCGTGCGCTCCTCGACGGTCTCGAAGGCATGCCCCGCGGGGGGCTCCACCCACAGCCTGCGGATCGTGCCCGCGGCCTCGAGCAGCGCCTTCGCGTCCGGCAGCGAGCGCAGCGAGACCTCCGGGCGCAGCCGTTCGAGCAGCAGCGCGCCGTCGTCGTCGGCGCCCGTGTCGTACGTCTCGACCGCGCCCCAGCCCTTCCAGTGAGTGAGCGCCGCCCGCTCGGCGGCCGGCTCCGCGAACGGCGGCGCGACCTTGAGCGCGGCAGGCGCGGCCGCGCCTGCCCTGCGCACCAGCAGCACCAGGCTGTCCCGGCCGCCCGGCGCCACCACCCGCTCGACGTCGAGTCCCCGACGCGCCACCACGTCCGCCACGATCTCGGGCAGCCTGGCGAGCCATGGGCCCGCCCCGGGGGCGGCGTTCCTCTCGCCGAGCGCACGCGCCAGCCGCCGAGGCGGTTCGAAAGCCATACGTCCTTGGGGTCCTTCCGCCTTGCGGTCCGCGCGGTCAGGCCCGCTCGGCGAGCCCAGGAAAGGCTACGCCGGACCCCCGCCAGCGGGCCGCACGCACCGCCGCGTCGCTCAGCGCCGCCGCCGCGTCGCTCCGCGCGTCGCCCGTGGCCGCACGCACCAGGTCCGAGTAGACGTCCGCGACCTTCTCCTCGAGCCGCGCGGCGAGCCGCACGGCCGAGTCCCGGTCCGTCACGGGGAACGGCAGGTCGTACGCGGCGGCCGCCGCCTTCGGCGTACCGCCGAGGGCGCGGACGGCGCGTCGCAGCGCGTCCCGCCGCGCCAGGTGCGCGGTGTACGCCGCGTTCGCCTCGGCGCGCCCGGCACTGCCGACGCGACCGCCGACCACGCCGTACCCGTACACCGCCGCGTGCTCGGCCGCGAGCGCCGCCTGGGTGGCGTCGAGCAGGCCCTTGTCCTTGGTGGCGTCGGTCATGACGAGGCTCCCCCGGACAGCAGGTAGGCATGGACCGCGTCGGCGGCGGCCACCGAAGCGAGCAGCCGCGCCAGCTCGGGGGGCGCGTCCAGGAGGGCGGCGGTCTGCGCCTTCCCCGCGTGCCGCTCCGCGGTGACGAGCGATCGCACCGCCTCGGCCGCGTCCGCCGGGACCGCGCCGCCGCGCGAGCCGGCCTCGGCGGCGGGCGCCGACGCCGACACGGAGGCCGACGAGGACGCGGACGCCCGGGGCGCGCCGCCCGCGGGGGCGAGCGCCTTCACGTGCTCGGCCACCGCGGACCGCAGCGGCGCCAGCCGCGCCTTCTGCTCGGGGTGGCGGGCGATGACCGCGTCGTACCGGTCGAGGAGGGTCGTGCTGGTGGCCGCGGTGCGCGTGCGCAGTGCGCGCACCGCCGCCGCGGACACCCGTTCGCGGCGGCCGTCCGCCGGCGGCTCGCCCTGCCCCGAGGAGGTGCAGCCCGCCAGCAGGGCGGCCGCGGCCGTCGCCCCGGCGCCGGTCAGGGCGCGTCTGCGTGTCGTCCCGTCTCGCCCCACATGCGCCTCCTCGGCAGTCGCTGCACTGCCGCGGAGGCCGCCGGGCAGAGCTGTGCGGTGATCTTCGCTGGCGAGCGTACCCGCGGTACCCGGCCGGTGGGCGGCAACACCCCTGCGGACCGGATACCCTTTGGGACTGGCAGGTCGGCACCGTTCCGGCCGGACGACGTCACGACAACAGCACACGCGGCCGAGGAGTCACCCGGATGAGCACCACCCAGAGCGACAGGCTGCGCGGGCTGCTGGAACCGCTCGCCGGCGCGCAGGGCCTCGACCTGGAGGAGGTCGAGCTCGCCAGAGCGGGCAGGTACCGCGTGCTGCGGGTCGTGGTCGACTCCGATGAGGGCGTGGACCTGGACACCGTCGCCGAGCTGACCCGCACCGTTTCCGCGCGGCTCGACGAGACGGACGCCATGGGCGACGAGCAGTACCAGCTCGAAGTGACCTCGCCAGGCGCCGAGCGCCCGCTGACCGAGCGCCGCCACTACGCGCGCGCCGTCGGCAGGCTCGCGAGGATCCGGCTCCGCGAGGGCGGCGAGGTCGTGGCCAGGATCCTCTCGGTGGACGACGAAGGACTCGACGTCGAGGTGCCGGGCGTGAAGGGCCGCAAGGCCACCGCGCGCCGCCTCGGCTTCCCCGAGATCGCGAAGGCGCGCGTCGAGGTCGAGTTCAACCGCAAGGACAAGAGCAAAGAGGAGGCGTAGCCGTGGACATCGATGTGAAGCTCCTGAGGGGCTTGGCACATGAGAAGGAGATCCCCTTCGAGCTGCTGGTCGAGGCGATCGAGTCGGCCCTCCTCATCGCGTACCACCGCACCGAGGGAAGCCGCAGGCACGCGCGCGCCGAGCTCAGCAGGGAGTCCGGCCACGTCACGGTGTGGGCCATGGAGGACCCGGCCGACCTGGAGGAGGGGCAGGAGCCCAAGGAGTTCGACGACACCCCGTCCGACTTCGGCAGGATCGCCGCCACCACCGCGCGCCAGGTCATCCAGCAGCGGCTGAAGGACGCGGAGAACGACGTGACCTTCGGCGAGTACGCGCGCCGCGAGGGCGACGTCGTCGCCGGCCAGGTACAGCAGGGCAAGGACCCGAAGAACGTCCTGGTCAAGCTGGACGACAAGCTGGAGGCCATTCTCCCCGTCCAGGAGCAGGTCCCGGACGAGGAGTACACCCACGGCCTGCGCCTGCGCACGTACGTGGTGCGTGTCGCCAAGGGCGTGCGCGGCCCCTCCGTGACGCTCTCCAGGACGCACCCCAACCTGGTGAAGAAGCTGTTCGCGCTCGAGGTGCCGGAGATCGCCGACGGGTCGGTCGACATCACCGCGATCGCCCGCGAGGCGGGCCACCGTTCCAAGATCGCGGTGCGGTCGATGCGGTCGGGCCTGAACGCGAAGGGGGCGTGCATCGGCCCCATGGGGGCGCGGGTGCGCAACGTGATGGCCGAGCTGCACGGCGAGAAGATCGACATCGTGGACTGGTCGGACGACCCGGCCGAGATGGTGGCGAACGCCCTGTCACCCGCGCGGGTGACCAAGGTGGAGATCGTCGACCTCGCCGCGCGCAGCGCGCGGGTGACCGTGCCCGACTACCAGCTCTCGCTGGCGATCGGCAAGGAGGGGCAGAACGCCCGTCTGGCGGCCCGGCTCACCGGCTGGCGCATCGACATCCGCCCCGACACGGAGCACCAGGACGACGCCGGCGAGGCCGGAGCGCCGCACGACGGGATGCCCGCCGACCGGGACTGACGGCTTTCGGCCGACCCCTGGCGTGCGGCCGTCCGGAATCTTGCCCCGCAGGGATGAGATCGGTGTGGAGAGGTAGACTTGTTGATGTCTGGCCGGACGAGCGCCCGAGCCTGCCCTGAGCGAACCTGCGTAGGGTGCCGGGAGCGAGCGGCCAAGAAAGATCTGCTGCGCACCGTGGTGGTCGCGGGACACTGTGTCCCTGATCGAAGCGGTACGCTGCCCGGCCGGGGTGCGTACGTGCACCCCGCCGTGGGCTGTCTGGATCTGGCGGTTCGCCGCCGGGCCCTGCCACGGGCCCTCCGGACCCAGGGACCGCTCGACACCGCGCGTCTGCGCGCGGCCGTCGACGCGATCGCGGCAGGGAAGGCGCCGCAGGAATGAAGGAGTACGGCACGGAACCCCGTGCGGTTCAGGTACCTCGCGAGTCGGAAGTAGGTCGAGATTGCGATGAGCACTCGATGAGTACGCGATGAGTACGCCCATGAAGTAGCGACGGTCCGGCGGTAACCCGGACCTAAAAGGAGCGAAGTGGCTAAGGTCCGGGTATACGAACTCGCCAAGGAGTTCGGCGTGGAGAGCAAGGTCGTCATGGCCAAGCTCCAAGAACTCGGTGAATTCGTCCGTTCGGCGTCGTCGACGATCGAGGCGCCCGTAGTACGCAAGCTGACCGACGCGTTGCAGGGCCCCGCGGGCAATGGCAACGGTGGCAAGTCCGCCGCCAAGCCCGCCCCCCGCAAGGCCTCGCCCGCACGTCCCGCCGCGCCGTCACCGGCCGGCGGTACCTCCCGTGCCGCCAAGGCGCCGGGGGAGCGTCCGGCTGCCCCCAAGCCCGGTGCACCGGCCCCCAAGCCGGCCGCCGCGGAGGCGCCACGCACCGGCACCCCGGCCGCGCCGGGCCCGCGCCCCGCGCCCGGCCCGCGTCCGGGTCCGAAGCCGGCGCCCGCCGCGCCCGCCTCGCCGGAGTTCACCGCGCCCCCGGCGGCGCCGCAGACCGGGTCCGCGCGGCCCGGCGCGACCCCGGGGCCGCGTCCCTCGGCCCGCCCCGGCGGCCAGGGTGACCAGCGCCAGGGCGGCGACCAGCGCCAGGGCGGCCGTCCCGGCGGTGCGCGCCCCGGCCAGGGCCCGCGTCCCGGCGCCCGACCCGCGGGTCCGCGTCCCGGCAACAACCCGTTCACGTCCGGCGGCTCCACCGGCATGGCGCGCCCGCAGGCGCCCCGTCCCGGCGGTGCCCCGCGCCCCGGCGGCCAGGGCGGTCCCGGCGGTCCTCGCCCGCAGGGCCAGGGCGGTCCTCGTCCCCAGGCCCCCGGTGGCCAGGGCGGCAGGCCCACGCCCGGCGGCATGCCGAGGCCCCAGGGTGGCGGCCCGCGTCCCGGCGGTGGCCCCGGTGGCAACCGCCCGAACCCGGGCATGATGCCGCAGCGTCCCGCCGCGGGCCCGCGTCCCGGTGGTGGCCCCGGTGGCGGCCGCGGTCCCGGCGGCGGCGGTCGTCCCGGCGGCGGCGGTCGTCCCGGCTTCGCGGGTCGTCCCGGTGGCGGCGGCTTCGCCGGCCGTCCCGGCGGCGGCGCTCCCGGCCGTCCGGGTGGCTTCGGCGGCCGTCCCGGCTTCGGCGGGCGTCCCGGCGGCCCCGGTGGCCGTGGTGGCACGCAGGGCGCGTTCGGCCGTCCCGGCGGTCCCGCGCGCCGCGGCCGCAAGTCGAAGCGTCAGAGGCGCCAGGAGTACGAGGCCATGCAGGCCCCGTCGGTCGGCGGTGTGATGCTGCCTCGCGGCAACGGGCAGTCCGTCCGCCTGTCGCGCGGTGCGTCCCTCACCGACTTCGCCGAGAAGATCAACGCCAACCCGGCGTCGCTCGTCGCGGTGATGATGAACCTCGGCGAGATGGTCACGGCCACGCAGTCCGTCTCCGACGAGACGCTGCAGCTCCTCGCGGACGAGATGAACTACGTCCTGGAGATCGTCAGCCCGGAGGAGGAGGACCGCGAGCTGCTCGAGTCCTTCGACATCGAGTTCGGCGAGGACGAGGGCGGCGACGAGGCGCTGGTGTCCCGTCCGCCGGTGGTCACCGTCATGGGTCACGTCGACCACGGCAAGACCCGCCTGCTGGACACGATCCGCAAGACCAACGTCATCGCGGGCGAGGCCGGCGGCATCACGCAGCACATCGGTGCCTACCAGGTCACGACGGAAGTCAACGCCGAAGAGCGCAAGATCACCTTCATCGACACCCCGGGCCACGAGGCGTTCACCGCCATGCGTGCCCGCGGTGCGAAGTCGACGGACATCGCGATCCTCGTGGTCGCCGCCAACGACGGCGTGATGCCCCAGACGATCGAGGCGCTGAACCACGCCAAGGCGGCCGAGGTGCCGATCGTGGTCGCGGTCAACAAGATCGACGTCGAGGGCGCCGACCCGACGAAGGTGCGCGGCCAGCTCACCGAGTTCGGTCTGGTGGCCGAGGAGTACGGCGGCGACACCATGTTCGTCGACATCTCCGCCAAGCAGGGCACGAACATCGAAAGCCTGCTGGAGGCCGTGGTCCTGACCGCGGACGCCTCGCTCGACCTGCGTGCCAACCCGGAGCAGGACGCGCAGGGCCTCGCGATCGAGGCTCACCTCGACCGCGGCCGCGGCGCCGTCGCCACCGTGCTCGTCCAGCGCGGCACGCTGCGCGTCGGCGACACGATGGTCGCCGGTGACGCGTACGGCCGTGTCCGGGCGATGCTCGACGACAACGGCAACAACGTGGAGGAGGCGCCCCCGTCGACGCCGGTCCTCGTGCTCGGTCTGACCAACGTGCCGGGTGCGGGCGACAACTTCCTCGTCGTCGACGAGGACCGCACGGCGCGCCAGATCGCCGAGAAGCGCGCGGCCCGCGAGCGGAACGCGAACTTCGCCCGCAGGGGCATCCGGTTCTCCCTGGAGAACCTGGACGAGGCGCTCAAGGCCGGTCTCGTGCAGGAACTCAACCTCATCATCAAGGGCGACGCGTCCGGTTCGGTCGAGGCCCTGGAGTCCTCGCTGCTCCAGCTCGACGTCGGCGAAGAGGTCGACATCCGGGTGCTGCACCGCGGTGTCGGTGCGGTCACGGAGTCCGACATCTCCCTGGCGATGGGCTCCGACGCCATCGTGATCGGCTTCAACGTGCGCGCCGCCGGGCGTGCCGCGCAACTGGCCGAGCGCGAAGGCGTGGACGTCCGGTACTACTCGGTCATCTACCAGGCGATCGAGGAGATCGAGTCGGCCCTCAAGGGCATGCTCAAGCCGGAGTACGAGGAGGCCGAGCTCGGCACGGCGGAGATCCGCGAGATCTTCCGCTCGTCCAAGCTGGGCAACATCGCCGGTGTGCTCATCAGGTCCGGCGAGGTCAGGCGCAACACGAAGGCCAGGGTCGTCCGCGACGGCAAGGTCATCGCGGAGAACCTCAACATCGAGGGACTGCGCCGCTTCAAGGACGACGTCACCGAGATCCGCGAAGGCTTCGAGGGCGGTATCAACCTCGGGAACTTCAACGACATCAAGATCGACGACGTCATCGCCACCTACGAGATGCGCGAGAAGCCCCGCGGCTGACGCGAGGCTGCTCGAAGCCGCATCGAGGCAGTGACGAGGCAGTGAGGTCCGGGGCCGCCCGGCGGACGAATATCCGTCGAGCGGCCCCGGCCGCCGCGTGTACGGTGCACATGATCCTGCCGTCGCGCGGCAGGCACCTGCGAACCCGTACCGGCGGGACATCCGGACACGCATGTATGTGGGGACACTGACCTTCGACCTGCTGCTCGGCGACGTACGGTCGCTGAAGGAGAAGCGCTCCGTCGTCCGTCCGATCGTCGCGGAGCTGCACCGCAAGTACGCGGTGAGCGTCGCGGAGACCGGCGTCCAGAACCTCCACCGCAGGGCCGAGATCGGCCTCGCGGCGGTGTCGGGGGACTGGACACACCTGACGGACCTGCTCGACCGCTGCGAGCGCCTCGTGGCCGGCCGTCCCGAGGTGGAGCTGCTGTCCGTCAGGCGGCGGCTGCACGGCGAGGACGACTGAGCCGCCTGCCCGCCCGTCGTGCGACGGGCACCGGCTGCGCCCCACCGAAACACAAGCCCCAGTAGAACGAGAAGGAAGAGTGACGACCGGTGACCGACAACGCGCGGGCCCGCAAGCTGGCCGATCGCATCCAGGTCGTGGTCGCGGAGACCCTGGACCGGCGTATCAAGGATCCGCGGCTCGGGTTCGTGACCATCACGGACGCCCGCGTCACCGGAGACCTGCGGGAGGCCACGGTCTTCTACACGGTCTACGGCGACGACGAGGAGCGCGCGGCGTCGGCGGCGGCCCTGGAGAGCGCGAAGGGCATCCTGCGCTCCGAGGTGGGCCGGCAGACCGGCGTCAGGTTCACCCCGACGCTGGCGTTCGTGCCGGACGCGCTCCCGGACAACGCCCGCACGATCGAGGACCTCCTCGACAAGGCGCGCGCGAAGGACGCCGAGGTGCGCGAGGTGTCCACGGGCAAGAAGTACGCCGGCGAGGCCGACCCGTACCGCAAGCCGGGCGAGGAGGACGGCGAGGACGGTCGGGAAGGCGACGACGACCTGTCCGGCGGGCGCGGCACCACGGGCGGTGGCACCGCCGAATGACCGAGCAGAACCGGACGCCCGACGGCCTTGTCATCGTCGACAAGCCGTCGGGCTTCACCTCGCACGACGTCGTCGCCAAGATGCGCGGGATCGCGAGGACCCGCCGCGTCGGCCACGCCGGCACGCTGGACCCGATGGCCACCGGCGTCCTCGTGCTCGGCGTCGAGCGGGCGACGAAACTCCTCGGGCACCTCGCGCTGACGGAGAAGGAGTACCTCGGCACGATCAGGCTCGGCCAGTCCACCGTGACGGACGACGCGGAGGGCGAGACCATCGCGTCCACGGACGCCTCCGCCGTCACGCGCGAGGCGGTCGACGCCCACGTGACCCGGCTGACCGGCGCCATCATGCAGGTCCCCTCCAAGGTCAGCGCCATCAAGATCGACGGCAAGCGGTCGTACGCGCGGGTACGCGGCGGCGAGGAGTTCGACATCCCCGCGCGCCCGGTGACGGTCTCCTCCTTCCAGGTGTACGACGCGCGCGCGGCGGTGGCCGGCGATGGCACCCCCGTGCTCGACCTGGTGGTCTCCGTCGTCTGCTCGTCCGGCACGTACATCAGGGCGCTCGCCCGCGACCTCGGCGCGGGCCTCGGCGTCGGCGGGCACCTGACGGCGCTGCGCAGGACCCGCGTCGGGCCCTACGGGCTGGACGCGGCGAAGACCCTGGAGCAGCTCCAGGAGGAGCTGACGGTGATGCCCGTGGCGCACGCCGCCGGCGCCGCGTTCGCGCGCTGGGAGGTCGACGAGCGGCGGGCGAAGCTGCTGCTCAACGGCGTACGCCTGGACATGCCCGTGTACCCGACGTCGCCGGTCGCGGCCTTCGGGCCCGACGGGCGGCTCCTGGCGCTGGTCGAGGAGCACAAGGGCAGGGCCAAGAGCCTCGCGGTCTTCGGCTGACCGCCTCCGGCGGGGACGGCGGGCGCGTGGGGGCACGTGGGGCCCGCGAGAGCGCGGCATGGCAGTCTTGGTGTTGCGTTTCGGGTATTCGACATTGCGGACAGACACGGTTTTCGGGCGAGGAGCGGTCACAGTGCAGCGCTGGCGCGGCTTGGAGGACATCCCCCAGGACTGGGGGCGCAGCGTCGTCACCATCGGCTCCTACGACGGCGTGCACCGAGGCCACCAGATCATCATCGGCAAGGCCGTCGAGCGCGCACGCGACCTGGGTGTCCCGTCCGTCGTGGTCACCTTCGACCCGCACCCCAGCGAGGTCGTGCGCCCGGGCAGCCACCCGCCGCTGCTCGCCCCCCAGCACCGCCGCGCCGAACTGATGGCGGACCTCGGCGTGGACGCGGTGCTGATCCTGCCGTTCACCGCCGAGTTCTCGAAGCTGTCGCCCGCCGACTTCATCGTCAAGGTGCTCGTCGACAAGCTGCACGCGCGCGCGGTCGTCGAGGGCCCCAACTTCCGCTTCGGCCACCGCGCCGCCGGCAACGTCGAGGTCCTCGCCGATCTCGGCGCGACGTACGACTACGAGGTCGACGTGATCGACCTGCGCGTGACGGGTGAGGCGGGCGGCGGCCGCCCCTTCTCGTCCACGCTCACGCGGGCCCTGGTCGCCGAGGGCGACGTGGCGGGAGCGCGCGAGGTACTCGGCCGGCCGCACCGCGTCGAGGGCGTGGTCGTGCGTGGCGCGCAGCGCGGCCGCGAACTCGGCTACCCGACGGCCAATGTGGCGACGCTCCCGCACTCGGCGATCCCCGCCGACGGGGTGTACGCGGGGTGGCTGACAGCGGCGGGCGAGCGGATGCCCGCCGCCATCTCGGTGGGCACCAACCCGCAGTTCGAGGGCGTGGACCGGACCGTCGAGGCGTACGCGATCGACCGCGTGGGCCTCGACCTGTACGGGCTGCACGTCGCGGTCGACTTCCTCGCGTACGTCCGCGGGCAGGAGAAGTTCGAGTCGGTCGACGCGCTTCTCGAAGCCATGGCGGGAGACGTCAAGCGCTGCCGCGACCTGGTCGCCGCGTACGACGCGGAACACGGCGCGGCGCCCGGCAGGGGTCAGGACGGCAGCATCTGAGGTCTCCGTCCGGTCACCGATGGGTCAAAGACGGGTCATCACGGTCGCAAGTCTCGGCAATGGCGTCCTGCTCGTGTCTGCTTGTTCGCTTTTCGGCCTGGCTGGCGGGTTCTCGTCCCTTCTACAGTGTCGGCGAGGTACCGACCACAGGGGGAGTCCGCCGTGTCCCAGCCCGCTCTGCCCGAGCGCGCGGCCTCGCGCATCCTGGACGTGGCGCTTGCGGAGACGGACGGCGCACGCGACGGAGTGCCCCCGTACAGCACGCCCGTGTTCGTGCCCGCGCACCCGCGCTACCCGCAGGGCGGGCCGCCGACCGTCGACTTCGAGCTGATGGCGCACGCGGGCGGCACGCCCGTGCCGGTGGCCTTCACGACGCTGGAGCTCCTGGTCGCGGCGCTCGGCGACGTCCAGCCGTGGATCGCGGTGTCGCTCGGCCCCTACGCCGAGGCGATGCGGGAAGCCGGGCTGCCGTCCGTACGGCTCGACCCGGAGGTGGACGGCACCGGGCGCGGCTGGCGGCCGCAGGATCTCATCAACGCCTACGGGGGAGAGGAGCGGGCCTAGATGGGCAAGCCCGACTACCAGGTCGTACTCGGCGATCTCAGCGCCATGGCGACCAGGTTCAAGAAGGAGGCCGTCGC
The DNA here is from genome assembly GCF_000721265.1 of Streptomyces sp. NRRL F-5126. Classification (GTDB taxonomy): domain Bacteria; phylum Actinomycetota; class Actinomycetes; order Streptomycetales; family Streptomycetaceae; genus Streptomyces. Next base: position 138,904 of record NZ_JOFZ01000013.1, read on the forward strand.
TTACCACGGCCTGCATCACGAGGTGAAGCCCTCCGTCGCCGCATCGGGCGACGCGGGCCTCGACTCGATGATCAAGTCCATGGCCGACCTGATCGCGGGGCTGCACGACAAGCTCGGCGACCGGATCGCCGATCACGGCGACGCACTTCAGTACGCGCACGACTCCTACCACCGCCACGACGTCGACGTGCACGGCGTCTTCGAGGACCTGATGTGACCGACAGCTGGGTGGGCGGTGACATAGGCGGACTCGAAGCCATGGGCACCGCATACGTGAAGGCCAAGAAGTCCCTTGACGACGTCGTGAAACCGCTCGGCGACCAGGCCGACAAGCTGGTGGACGACGCGGGCTGGAAGGGCGAGGCCGCGTCGTCGTTCCGCGAGGCGTGGACAGCGGACTCGATGGCGGCCGGCGCTTTCGCGGAACTCGTCAGCGCGGTGGGCCACGTGCTCACCAAGCTGTCGGGCCGGCTGCGTACCGCGGAGACGGGCCTGCAGAACGCCGAGGACGTCGCGGTGCGCGCCGGGGTCCCCGTGGGGCCCAAGGGCGTGCCGGGCACGCTGATGACCAACAACCCGCCGACGCCGAAGGAGTCGAAGGCCATCAAGGCGCTCCACGACTACGGCGAGGTCCGCGACACGGCGCTGCACGACGCCCAGCGCGCGCGCCTTGACGCCGCCGACGCGCTGCGGAAGCTGTACGGGGACGCGACGGGGGAGGGCGAGGGCCACAAGGGCACCGGGGGCGAGGGCGTCACCATCGCCGACTACCTGCGCGCCCTGTACTCCTACGACTCGGAGCGGACGCGGGCGAAGGGCCACGACGCCGCGACGAAGCTGGACGACGCCAAGCGCGAGGCCGACCAGGCGAAGAAGGAGATGCGGGCGGAGCGCAAGGCGTACCAGAAGGCGGGCAAGGCCCTGCCCAAGGACCTGCCGGCCAAGGGCGCCTACCGCGACGCGATGGCGAAGCTCGACGGCCTGGAGACGGACATCGCCCGCGGCGAGCACGGCAGTTCGGTCCTCCCGGGCGACCATGCGCTCAACACGAAGGTCGTGGACGCGGCGAAGGCCCTCCGGCTCGGCGAGGGTGTGGAGAAGCTGCCGGAGTTCCTCAAGGAGGTGCCGGTGGTGGACATCGCGGCGGCCGGCGCCGTCGGCCTCCTCGAAGCCAAGGACGACCACGACAAGGGCTGGTCCTGGAAGCACTCGGTGATCGTCGACGAGGGCGCGGCGCTCGGCGGCCTCGCGGCGGGCACGGCGGCCGTCGCGGGTGGCGTCGCCCTGGCCGCGAGCGCCGAGATCACCGTGCCCGTGGCCGTCGTCGCGGGCGTCGGCGGCGCCGTCGTCATCGGCGCGACCAACTACATCGACTCAGCGCTGCACGAGCACTGGAGCGAGGACATCCACGACCACGGAGTGGTCGGCGGCATCCTGCACGGCCTGGGCGACGCCGGCTCCAAGTCCTGGCAGTCGGACGTCAACCTCGCCAAGGACGTCGGCGGCGCGGCGAAGAAGGCATGGAATGGTTTCACAGGTCTCTTCTGAGGTGCCCAGGCCGGCGAAGCTGCCGGTCGTCGGCACCACCTGGGTACGCAGGGGGTTCGCCTACTGGGCACGCCGTGTGCTGATGACCGGCTTCGTCGTGGTGGTGCTCGGCGGCATGCTCGCCCTGCTGCTGTACGGCTTCTCCGACCTGGTGTCAGGACTGTCCGGCGGATGGCGCGCGGTGTGCGACGCGGCCTACTGGGTGCTGACCGCGGCAGGCGGCGCCTGGGGCTGGACCCGGGCGCGGCGCCAGGTACGGGAGGCGATGGCGACGCCGCCCACGCCCGCCGAGGCGCGCGCCCGTGCCTCCTCCGCGCAGTCCGCGGCGCCGGGGCGGGCCATGGCGGGCCGCCTGCCCGCCCTGCTGCTGTTCCCGTTCCTGGCGCCGCTCCTGGCGTGGTTCCTCGGACTGCTGCTTGCGGGAGCTCTCGTGCGGCAGCTGCCCGCCGAGATCACGGCCCGCCGCGCCCTGGAGCGGTAGTACAGCGGGGGTCGGGGCGCAGCGCGCCACCGGCACTCAGTCCAGGCAGAACTCGTTGCCCTCGACGTCCTGCATCGTGAGACAGGACTCGTTCTCCTCGTCGGCGAGCTGCAGCCGCACGCGCGCCGCGCCGAGCGCCTCCAGTCTGGCGCATTCGGCCTCCAGCGCGGCCACGCGCTCCTCGCCGACGAGCCCGGTGCCGACCCGCACGTCGAGGTGGACCCGGTTCTTGACGACCTTGCCTTCCGGAACGCGCTGGAAGAACAGGCGCGGGCCTTCACCCGCGGGGTCCCCGCAGGCGAACGCCGAGCCCTGGCGCTCGGGCGGCAGTGTGCGGTCGTACGCGTCCCACGTCTCGAACCCCTCCGGAGGCGGCGGTACGACATACCCGAGCACCTCGCACCAGAAGCGGGCGACGCGCTCCGGCTGCGCGCAGTCGAAGGTGACCTGGAACTTCCTGATCGGCGGCATCGGCCCATCGTAGGGACGGGCTCTCACAGGCGCAGCAGCTTTTCCGCGTTCAGGTGTGCCATCTTCTCCCGGTCCTCCTGTGCGACGGGCAGCTTCTCGACGAATGCGCGCGTGCCGTCCATCGCGAGGTACGGATAGTCCGTTGACCAGATGATCCGGTCGGCTCCCACGACCTTGTGGATGAACTCGAAGTGGGGCAGCCCGCCGACGCCCGACGGGGTGACCCAGACGTGGTCGCGGTAGGTCTCGGTGATGGTCGAGGACAGGCCGGTGGCCCTCGGGGGGAGCGCGTCGTCGAGGCGGCTCAGGTAGAAGGGGACCATCTCGCCCCAGTGCCCGCTGATGACCTGCAAGCCCGGGTGGGTCTCGAACGCGCCGGACAGGATCAGGCGCAGGACGTGGACGCCCGCCTCGTGGTGCCAGCCCCACGCGCCGAGCGACAGCCACGCGCTGACCTCGGGGGCGAAGCCCGCGTAGTAGGCCTCCTGCACCTGCGGCACCGGGTGGTAGGGGTGCACGTACAGGGGGACGCCCAGGTCGCTGAGCTTCTTCAGCACGGGCGCGTACCGCGCGTCGTCCAGGAACGTGGCTCCAGGCCGGCCCGCGATCAGCGCACCCTTCAGGCCCAGCTCGCCGACGGACCTGTCCAGTTCGGCCGCCGCGGCTCGCGGGTCCTGCCACGGCAGTACCGCGAACCCGCTCAGCCGGTCCGGGTGCGCGCGGACCGCCTCCGCGAGCCGGTCGTTGGCGGCCCGCGCGAAGGCCACCCCTTGGTCCGCGGGGAGCAAATGCGCGGGCGTCGAGTAGGACAGGACCTGGGTGTCGATGCCCTGCGCGTCCATCTCCTTGATCCGGCCCTCGCCGAGGTCGACGGCCAGCTCGGCGGCTTCCGGCATGGAGACGCTGGTCAGGTGGCCGCTGCCGCGCGGCCAGGGCGCGTCCGTGTTCTGCTGGACGCTGATGTACGGCGCTTCCCGGAGCAGGGCGGGCGCGGTGGCCGCCGCCATCTCCGAGTCGATGGTGTGCTCTTCGACGCAGATGATCCTCATGCCTCCACGATCCGCGCGGCGCCGCCGCCCGTCCAAGACCTTCTGCCGCCACCGTCATACCCTGGGGGTATCACTCTCCCGGGCGAGCGGAGGCGCCGTGGACCTCGACCTGCGCAAGGTGCGCTACTTCGTCGCCGTCGCCGAGCAGCGGAACTTCGGCCGCGCCGCCGAGGCGCTGCACATCGCGCAGCCCGTGCTCTCCCGCCAGATCCGCGCGCTGGAGAACGAGTTGCGGGTGGAGCTGTTCGACCGGGACACCCGGGGGACGCGGCTGACCGCCGCGGGCGAGGCCCTCCTCGAAGACGCCCGCAGCCTGCTCGCGGCGGCGGACGAGGCACGCCGGCGCGCCCGCGAGACGGCGGCGGGCGTGCGGCGCTTCACCATCGGCTTCACGCCGGGAGTGGCCGTCGCCCCCGCGGTCCGCGAGTTCTGTGCCGGGCATCCCGAGGTCTCCGTCGACGTGCTGCGCATGGACTACCCGCGCCGCGCGGACTTCGTCAGGGACGGCCGGGTCGACGTCGGCTACCTGCGGCTGCCCGCCGACACACACGGCCTCTCCGTCGAGCGGCTGTTCTCCGAGGAGCGCGTGGTCGAACTGCCGGCCGGCCACCGGCTCGCGGGCAGGGACACGGTGGATCCCGCGGAACTCGCGGACGAGGACATGCTCCTTGACGCCGCGTCCGATTGGGGAGAGCCCGCCCTCGCTCAGCTGTCCCACCGCGGGTGGCGACGGACGCTCATGGCCGGGAGCATCGAGGAGGTGCTCGAGCACGTGGCCGCGGGACGCGGGGCCGTCGTGCTCCCGCTGTCGACCGCGCAGTACTTCGCCCGCCCCGACATCGTTCACGTCCCCGTCCGCGGCCTGCCGCACTCTCCCGTGAGCCTCGCCTGGCGCAGTTCCCGTGACACCGCCCTGATCAGGGCGTACGTCGACCTCGCGCGCCGCACGGCCGGGCCGGCGGGCAGCGACGGAGGGCCGCCCGCCTGACGCGTGCCGCCGCCCGGGCCGGCGGCCGCGATCGGCCGGCCGCTACCGTTCGCGCGCCCAGTGGCAGGCCGCCGCGTGCGGGCCCGTGCCGGGCAGGACGGGCAGGTCGCGCGTGCGGCAGGCGTGTGCGACGCCCGCGCGGTCCGCCTCGCCCGACGCGAGGATCTGGCAGCGCGCGTGGAAGCGGCAGCCGCCGGGGACGCGCGATGGGTCGGGCGGCTCGCCCGCCAGCACGACCGGCGGCCCGTCCGACTCGGGCAGCACCGACAGCAGCGCCCGTGTGTACGGGTGGCGGGGCGACGCCAGCACCTCCTCGACGGGGCCGCACTCCACGATCCTGCCGAGGTACATCACCGCCACCCGGTCGGCGATGTTCCAGGCGAGCCCCAGGTCGTGCGTCACCACGAGCGCCGACAGGCCCAGCTCGGCACGGAACGAAAGCAGCAGCGCCAGGATCTCGCCGCGCACGGACGCGTCGAGCGACGCCACCGGCTCATCCGCCACCAGGAGCTCGGGATTCAGCACCAGCGCGCCCGCGATCACGACACGCTGGCGCTGCCCGCCGGACAGCTCGTGCGGGTAGCGCAGGAAGAACCGCTCGGGCGGCCGCAGCCCGGCCCGCGCGAGTGCCTGTGCCACGGCCCCGTGCTCGTCCTCGGTGCGGCCGTGGATCCGCAGGCCCTCCGCCACCGCCTCGTAGACCGTGTGGCGCGGGTTGAGCGACCCGCTCGGGTCCTGCAGCACCAGCTGCACCCGCCTGCGGTACGCCTTGAGCGCACGCGCCCCGTACCCGAGCGGCTCACCCGCGAACACCACCCGGCCCGCCGACGGTGCCACCAGGCCGAGCAGCGCACGCGCCAGCGTGGTCTTGCCGCACCCCGACTCGCCCACCAGCGCGACGATCTCGCCCGCCCCGACGTCCAGGTCGACACCGTCGACGGCCCGCGCGGCCGGTCCGCCGCGCCGGCCGGGGAACGTGACGGACAGCGCGTCCGCCGAAAGCAGCGCACTCCTCGACGGTGCCTCCTTCATCACCGGTGCCGTGGCCATGACTCACCCCTCCACTCGTACGCAGGCGGCCGTGCGGCCCTCGCCCGCGGCCCGCAACGGCTGGTCGTCGTGCGTGCAGCGGTCGAGGGCGACCGGGCAGCGCGGGTGGAAGGCGCAGCCCGCGGGCAGCGCGGCCGGATCCGGCGGATCCCCTGGCAGGCCGCGCGGCGCGAGCCGGGACGCCGGATCGCCGATGCGGGGGAAGGCTTCGGACAGCGCCCTGCCGTACGGGTGCGCCGCCGCGTCGTAGACGGCACGCGCCGGGCCCTCCTCCACGATGCGGCCCGCATACATGACCGCGAGCCGGTCGCAGGTGTCCGCGAGCACAGCGAGGTCGTGGCTGATCATCAGCAGGCCGATGCCGCGCTCGGCGACGAGCCCCTCGATCAGCCGCAGGATCTGCGCCTGGATCATCACGTCAAGGGCGGTCGTCGGCTCGTCCGCCACGATCAGGTGCGGCTCGCAGGCGAGCGCCATCGCGATCATCACCCGCTGGCGCTGGCCGCCCGACAGCTCGTGCGGATAGGCGGTGGCCCTGGCCGCCGGCAGCCCGACCTGTTCGAGCAGGCCGGCGGCCCGGCGCCGGGCGGCGGTGGCCGTCGCCCCACCGTGCACCAGCAACGGCTCCGCGACCTGGTCGCCGATCCTGTGCACGGCGTTCAGCGCGTGCATCGCGCCCTGGAAGACGATGGACGCCCCGGCCCAGCGCACCGCGCGCAGCCGCCCCCACCGCATCGTCGCCACGTCCTCACCGTCCAGCAGGATCCGCCCGGTGAGCGTCGCCGCTTTCGGCAGCAGCCGCAGCAGCGCGAGCGCCAGCGTCGATTTCCCGCACCCCGACTCGCCCGCGAGCCCCAGCGTGGCGCCCGCGTCGAGCGCGAGGTCGAGGCCGCGCACGGCGGGCACGGCGTCCGGGCCCGTGCCGTACGTGACCGTCAGGTCCTCGACCCGCAGCAGGTGCCCCGCGGACGTGGTCACCGGCCCACCCCCAGCCTCGGGTTGAGGACGGACTCGACGGCGCGCCCGCACAGCGTGAAAGCGAGCGCGACCAGCGCGATCGCGATGCCGGGCGGCCCCAGGTACCACCAGTGGCCGGACGAGACGGCGCCGGCCTCGCGCGCGTCCTGCAGCATGCCGCCCCACGACACGACCGTCGGGTCGCCAAGGCCGAGGAAGGCCAGCGTGGCCTCGGTCAGGATCGCGGTGGAGATGCCGAGGGTGGTCTGCGCGAGCACCAGCGGCATCACGTTCGGCAGCACGTGCCGTGTCATCACGTGCCGATGGCCGCCGCCGAGCGCCCTGGCCCGTTCGATGTAGGGGCGCGACTCCACGGCGATCGTCTGCGCGCGCACCAGCCTGGCCGTCGTCGGCCAGCTCGTCACGCCGATCGCGACGACCACGGTCCACAGCGAGCGGGACATCACGGTCGCCAGCACGATCGCGAGCACCAGCGCCGGCATCACGAGGAACCAGTCGGTGACCCGCATGACGACCGTGGAGAACACACCTCCGAAGTGCCCGGCGACCACGCCGACCAGCGTGCCGATCGCCACCGAGAGCGCGGCGGCGAGCAGCCCGACCGTCAGCGACACCCGCGCTCCCCACACCAGCAGGCCGAGCAGCGACCTGCCGAACTGGTCGGTGCCCAGCGGGAAGGCCGGGCTCGGCGCGGCGAGCGGCGCCCCCGTGGCGGCCGTCACGCTGCGCACGTCGTCCCCGACGAGCAGCGGAGCGGCCACCGCCGCGAGCGCGATCACCACCAGGCCGGCCAGCCCGGCGAGCCCGGCGCGGTGCGCGCGGTAGCCGCGCCAGAAGCGTGCCGCGGCCGCGCGCCGCCTGCGCCGGGCGAGCCGGGCGGCGGACCGCTTCCCCGGCGGCGGCAGCTCCGCCGGCTCCTGCTGTTCCGCATCGGCGAGAGTCATCGGCCCACCCGGGGATCGAGGAACGGGTACAGCAGGTCCGCGAGGAGGTTCATCAGGATCATCGCCGCGGCGAACACCATGAAGAGGCCCTGCACGAGCGGCAGGTCCGGCACGCTCAGCGCCTGGTAGAAGAGGCGCCCGAGACCGGGCCAGGAGAACACCGTCTCGGTCAGGATCGAACCCGCGGCGACGAAGCCCAGGTTGATGAAGACCATCGTCACGGTGGGCAGCAGCGCGTTGGGCACCGCGTGTCTGCGGCGCACGACCGCGTCCCGCAGGCCCTTCGCCCGTGCCGTCGTCAGGTAGTCCCCGCCCATCTCGTCGAGCAGCGACGACCGCATCACCAGCAGTGTCTGCGCGTACCCGACGGCGACCAGCGTGAGCACCGGCAGCACCATGTGGTGCGCCACGTCCAGCACGTACGCGAAGCCGCTCGTGTCGCCGGACGACATGCCGCCCGTCGGGAACATCCCCGGCACGGGGCCGAGCCCCACACCGAAGACGATGATCAGCAGCAGGCCGAGCCAGAAGGACGGCACCGACCACAGCGTCAGCGCGAGCCCCGTGTTCACCCGGTCGCCCCGCCCGCCGCTGCGCCAGGCGGCGCGCGTGCCGAGCCACAGGCCGAGCGCCGAGTAGAGCACCACGGCCGTCCCCGTCAGCAGCAGCGTGGCCGGGAGCTTCTGCCAGATCAGCTCCGAGACGGGTGCGTGGAACTGGTACGACGTGCCGAGATCGCCGGTGAGCGCCTTGCCGCAGTAACCGGTGAACTGGCGCCAAAGCGGCAGGTCGAGCCCGAACTGGTGACGCAGCGCGTCCTGCTGGGCGACGGTCATCGGCGCACCGTGCGTCATGGCCTTGACCGGATCCCTCGACAGGACGCGGAAGAGGAAGAAGCTGGTGACGAGGACGGCGCAGAGCGACACCAGCGCGCCTGCCGCCTTGCCCGCCACGTACGCCGCATAGCCCGCGACGGCGCCGCGTCCGGCCGTGCCGCCCCCGTCCGCGCCCTGAGGGCCGCGGGCATCGGGGGCCGGGCCGTCCGGGCTGCCGAACGGGAACTCCGGTGTGCTCGCTGTGGTCATCGGCTACTCACGATCGTCGACGGTCGCTCGGCGGCGCACCACGAACCAGACGGCACCGGCCGCGGCCACGGCGGCCGCGGAACCCAGGCCGATGAGCGCACCGGTCGAGGAGGACCCGTTCGGGCGCCCGCCCTCCGGGCCGGCCGCGGCCGCCGCGGGCACCGCCGACCACCAGCTCCAGTAGCCGTTCTGCCCCCAGATGTTGCCCGCCGCCGAGGGAGTCGTCTCGATGGAGGCGATCTGGTCGGTGCGGTACGCCTCCATGGCGTTGGGATAGGCGAGCACGTTCATGTAACCCGTGTCGTACAGCCGCGACTCCATGCGCTTGACCAGCGCGGCCCGTTTCACCGGGTCGTACTCGGCGGACTGGCGCGAATACAGCCGGTCGTACGCGGGGTCGCAGATGAAGTTGTCGGTCGAGCCGCTCGAGTGCGCCGTCGCAGGCAGGGCGCCGCAGGTGTGGATGGACAGTACGTAGTCCGGGTCGGGGCCGACCGTCCAGCCGTCGAACGCGAGGTCGTAGTCGCCGGCGAGCCACGGGTCGCCGACGTTGTCCAGGCACTCCACCTTCAGCCCGATGCCCAGCTTCGCCCACCACTCCTTGAGGTACTGGCTGACGGCCTTGTCGTTCGGGTCGGTGGCGTGGCACAGGATCCGGAACCGCAGCGGCTTGCCGTCCTTGCCGAGCCGCCGCCCCTGCCGGTCCTTGCGGTAGCCGGCCCGGTCCAGGTCGCGTGCGGCGGCCGCCGGGTCGTAGGCGACGCGCTGCGCCGCCGAAGGACGCCAGTAGTAGGAGCGGAAGCGAGGCGGCAGGTAGCCCTGCCCGACCACGGCGTGGCCCTGGAAGACGGTCCGCACCAGGCGCTTCCTGTCGACGGACTCGAACAGCGCCCTGCGCACGGCCGGGTCGAGCAGGGCCGGGTTGCCGTCGCCGAACCTCCGGCCGTTCCTGGCGCGGGCACCCGGGTTCGTCGCGAGGGCGTAGAAGCGGTCCCCCGGGGCGTCGTTGACCTCGATGCCCGGGGTGTGCTCCAGGGACGTCGTCTGCGCGGGCGTCAGGTGGGGGACGAAGGAGACCTCGCCCTTGCGCAGCGCGGCCACGGCCGCGTCGCCGTCCTTGTAGTACTTCAGGTCCAGCTCGTCGAACTTCGGTGCCCCACGCCAGAACGTCTTGTTCGGCTTCAGCTTGACGTACTGGTCGACCTTGTAGTCCGTGATGATGAACGGTCCGTTGCCGACGATCGGGAACTTCTTGTCGTTGTTGAACGTGGAGAAGTCCTCGACCTTGTCCCAGATGTGCTTCGGCACGATCGGCACGTCGAGCGCGGTCATGTCGGCCTGCGGCTTCTTGAGCCGGATGACGAGCGTCGTCGGATTCGGGGCCGTGACCTTCGCGAAGTTCGCCGTGAAGCTGCCGTTGGCGGTGGCCGCGTCCGGATCGGTCATCATCTTGCGGAACGTCCAGGCGGCGTCGCGCGCCGTGGCGGGGACGCCGTCCGACCAGCGGGAGTTCTTCCGGATGGTGTACGTCCACACCAGCTTGTCGGGCGAGGACTTCCACGAGGTCGCGAAGCCCGGGACGGCGTGCCCGTCCTTCGGGTCGTAGTTGGTCAGGTACGAGTAGGCCAGCCGGTGGATGGTGGTCGCCACGAGCGACTGCGCGAGGAACGGGCTGAGCGAGTCCACGCTCTGGCGCACCGCGACCGTCAGGACCTTCCTGCTCCCGCCGGCCGCGCCGCCCGCCGCGTGCGCCTCCTGCGCCGCACCGGGGAACGCGCCGTAAGGGAGGACGCCCGCGGCGGTCACCAGCGCTGCCGCGGCCAGGCCGGCCGGCAGCAGGCGGGCGGGGCGGCGCCGCGGCGCGCGGTACGGGGATACGGGTCGAGCCATGGCCGGTGACCTCGCGTCATCACTCGCTCGGCGACAGGGAAGCAGCAGGCGGCGGTCTCTCGTGCGGGGAACTGGTGAAGGGAGGTCTACCAGCGTGGGTCACAACGGGTCAACGACCCGGCACGCACCGTGTTGCCCCGCAGGCATGCGGCGGGGCCCGCACGGACATGGAATCGCGCCGTGCGGGCCCCGAGGAGTCCGCGCCCGTCCCGGCCTACTGCGGCGGCGCCTGAGGCGGCGGCTGCGCCGGCCACCCGGGCGGCGGCACCGTGCCGTCCTGGTTGTTGGCGTCCCGTCCGGCCCGCTCGTCCTGCGGGCCCTGCTGATCGGGTCCGGGGGCCGGCGGCTGCGCCGGAACTCCGGGTGCCGGCGGCGGACCCCACCCGGGCTGCGGCTGGGGTGCCGGCGGATAGCCGTAGGACTGCTGCCCGTACGGCGCACCGTAGGCGGGGGGCTGCCCGGGCGCACCCTGCGGTGGGATGCCGGGCTGCGGCGCGTACGGCTGACCGGGCGCCGGCTGCTGTCCCGGCATGGGCTGCTGACCCGGCATCGGCTGGGCGGGGATCGCCTGGCCGGGCATCGGCGGCGCCAGGTGCGGCGGAGGCCCGCTGCCCTCCGCGAGCCACAGCCCCTGCTGCTGCTGTGCGCGCGCGAAGTCGTCGGCGACGAGGGCCGAGAGGTTGAAGTACGCCTCGCGGGTCTTCGGCCGCATCATGTCGAGATCGACCTCGGCGCCCGCCGCGAGGTGCTCGTCGAACGGCACGACGACCACGCCGCGGCAGCGGGTCTCGAAGTGCTGCACGATGTCCTCGACCTTGATCATCTTTCCGGTCTCGCGCACGCCGGAGATGACCGTGAGGGAGCGCTGCACCAGATCCGCGTACCCGTGCGCGGACAGCCAGTCGAGCGTCGTGGAAGCACTGCTCGCGCCGTCGACGGACGGGGTGGAGACGATGATCAGCTGGTCGGCGAGGTCGAGTACCCCGCGCATCGCGCTGTAGAGCAGGCCCGTGCCTGAGTCCGTCAGGATGATCGGGTACTGCTTGCCGAGGACCTCGATGGCCCTGCGGTAGTCCTCGTCGTTGAACGTCGTCGAGACGGCGGGGTCCACGTCGTTGGCGATGATCTCCAGTCCCGAAGGGGCCTGCGAGGTGAACCGCCTGATGTCCATGTAGCTGCTCAGGTAGGGGATCGCCTGCACCAGGTCGCGGATGGTCGCGCCCGTCTCGCGGCGCACCCTGCGGCCGAGCGTGCCCGCGTCCGGGTTGGCGTCGATCGCAAGGATCTTGTCCTGCCGTTCCGTTGCGAGGGTGGAGCCGAGCGCCGTGGTGGTGGTCGTCTTGCCGACACCGCCCTTGAGGCTGATCACCGCGATCCGGTAGCAGGACAGCACCGGCGTCCTGATCAGTTCGAGCTTGCGCAGCCGGTCCGCCTCCGCGGCCTTGCCGCCGAACTTGAACCTCGACGCGGCGGGGTTGCGGTTGCTCTTCGCCTTCTGCCTGCCGCCGCGCAGCAGGCGGTCGGACGACAACTCGACGGCGGCCGTGTAACCGAGCGGAGCGCCCGGTACCGACCGCTCGCGGTGGTCGGGCGAGGCGGGGGAGGGCCAGCCGGCGCCGGTCCGCGGATCGATCGGCTGCTGCGGGCCGGACGGCTGCGGCGGTACCTGCCCGGGCTGCGGAGCACCGGGCTGCGGGAACCCGTAGCCGCCCTGCGGGAGCTGCCCGTCCGGCCGGCCCGGCTGACCTGGCTGGCCCGGCTGCGGGTAGCCGTAGCCAGGTGCCTGCGGAGGAACCGGGGCGCCCTGCGCACCCGGGTAGCCGTAACCGCCGGGCTGCTGCGGCGGCCACGGGGCGGGTGCGCCAGGAGCCTGTGGCGCGGGCGGCTGCGGGGCGGCGGGCGGCGCGGGCGGCTGCGCGCCGCCCTGGGGCGCGGCGGGGTTCGCGGGCCACTGCGGCGCCGAACCCGGCACGGCCGGCGGGAAGGAGGGCGGCAGCGGCGGGAGTCCGCCGTTCTGCGCCGGGCCGGGCGCGGGCGCGCCCGCCGCCCACGGGTCGCCGCCGGGCGCGGCCGGTGCCGCGGCGGCGGGCGGCGCCGTGCCAGTGCTTGTTCCCGGCTCCACGGTGGGAGGAAGCGCCCCGGGCGGAGCGATGCCGGGGTTCGGCTCGGGGGGTTCGGCTTCGGCGGCCGGTCGCTGGTCGGGAAGGGGTGCCTGTGGCCCGGCCGTGCCGGGCTCCGCGGCGGGCGGCGGCTCTGCCGGTGCTGACGCGGCGCCGGCGTCCGCCTGCTTCTGGACCGCCTGCGCCGTCGGCTGAGGGGCCTCGGCCTTGTCCACCGTCAGGTGCGCCGGGGCAGGGGCCGGGGCCGGTGGAGCGGGCTGCTCTCCGGAGGCGTGCGCGGCGTCGGCGGGGGCCTCGTCCTCGGCCGGAGCGGGTTCTTCCGGGGCTTCGCCGGCCGCGGTGCCGGCGGCACGCGCCGCGAGCCGCGCCGCCAACTCGCTCTTGAGCGTGCCGGGCGCGAAACGCGCCGGCGTGCCGGGCTCCACGCCGTCAAGGACGTGGGGCTCGGATGCCTGAGGCTCCGCAGCCGCGGGGGCCGCCTCGGGCGTCGCGGGCGGCAGGGGCGCAGTTGGGGGTGCCGGCGCAGCGGGGGGTGGGGGAGGCGCCGGCTGCGCGGGCGCGCCGGCGGGAGGAGTCGCGTCGGTGCCGGCCGCCTCGGCAGGCGGCGGAGGCGCCGCCCAGTCGGCGGGCAGCGGGGGCGCCTGGCCGACCGGCTGGAAGCCGCTGCCGGCGGGCAGCCCCGGTACGGTCAGCGGCGCGCCGGAAGGCGGCGGGGGAGTGGAGCGGCTGTCGTACCCGGCGGAGCCGGGGGCCCTGCTCGACCCGTTCTGCCCGTTCTGCCCGGCGGACGCGCCGCCGGAAGAGTCCCCCGAGGCGTTCTGCGTGTACCAGGCGGGCGGGGTGTAGTCGATGGTGAACTCACCCGTCAGCTCGGGCTCCGCGTCGGACTGATCGTCCGCGGGCGGCACGCTCCAGCCGTCGCGGAACTCGTCCCGATCGCCGTTCACTTTGCCTCCTGGTGTGGTCGAGCACCCTTGTGCCGTCGTGGGTGGGGGCGACGGATGTCCTGCCTCGCGTCCGGCTCGCCCGGCTCTCCCCCTGGCGGCGCGGCTGCCCTGCCCGCAGGTACCTGCCGCGCCCGTACCCACCCTAATCGCCGTCGACGCACCTGTGGCAGGCCAGATCGAGGACCGGCGCCCTGGTCCGCCGCATCCCCCGCCTCGCTCAAGTGGGTGTCACGCGGCGCCCGGTGAACTTCGCCCGGGCGCAAATCGGCACATGAGCCGACATGCCGGTGTGCCCTCGTGGAGAAACAGGCACAGTAAAGGCACAGGGAAATGCCACTCGCGCCGTCGCACGCGGCGCCCCCGCGTGGTGACGGGCACACCGTCCCGCGTCAGTCCATCCTGCGTGCCGCGCCCAGCAGCCCTGTCTCCGCGTCCGTCGCCTGCGTCATCACGAACTGCCGGTCCCGCTCCGTGCACCAGAGGGTGACCCCGTCGGCGAGTGTCGTCAGCGCCGCCGCCTCCCCCTGCGGCAGGCCCATGATCCGGCCGATCTGCTCGCCCTCGTCCGGTGACACCCGCTGGACGCCGACGAGGTCCGACTTGCGCATCAGACGCGGCGCCACAGGGCTCAGATAGGGCAGCAGCGTCACGACCGACTGCCAGGGCGCCGAGACCACACGCCCGCGCGGCGGCCGCATCCCGCAGTCCCGCACGATCACGACCGGGCTGCCCGCCGAGGCGCCCTGCGGCGGCACGCGACCCACGTCGTGCAGGGTGATGCACGGCTGGCCGCCGCCCGCGGCCTGGGCCAGCGCCGCCCACACCTGCGTCCTGCCGGTCTCGACGGCGACACGCGCGCCGGTGGCCGCCGCACGCAACGCGAGGATCTGGGCCGTCCACAGGCCGCCGATCAGCGTGACGTCGTACGGCGCGGGCCTGTTGACGCCGAGCACCGCGGGCCTGCTGTTCGCGTCGACGCCGATCATCACGCCGTCGTCGCCCACGGGAAGGGCGAGCGATTCCAGCTGGTCGAGCGAGAGCGCATGGCGCTCACGGCGCGGGCCGATCAGGCCGAAGCCGATCCGCGGCCTGCCGCCCGACGGCCGCGCGGGCCGCACGGCGCGCCGCGGCCTGGCGGGCGCCCGCCCCGCAGGAGCACCCTGCACGGGCGGCACGCCCTGGCCCGGCACGCCCGCCTGAGGCACCGGCTGCGCACGCACCCCCTGCGAGGCGACGGGCCGGCCCACGACACCGGGCTGCTGCGGCGGTTGCCCGGCACCGCCGGACGTGGGAACGGGCGCGGACATCAGCGGGTACCCCCCAGCGGGAGCGTGGCGAGCATGCCGGGCACCTGCTCCCTGTCCAGGCGCACCAGCGACGTGCGCACACCGCGCGCCGTCCGCTCCAGTTCGTGGCGGGCGGTGAGGAGTTCCTCGTCGCTGCGGCCGGTGATCCGTACATGGCCGGTGACCGTGACGCCCTGGCGCTCGCCACGGCCCACGGTCAGGCTGAACGTCGTCGCCAGCGCCGGGATCGACGTCAGCAGCGCCACGAGGTGCGGCATCGACGCGCCACCCGCGCCCAGCTCGGGCCACCTCGCCACCCAGTACGTCGTGTGCCTGCGGTCGTCGCAGCGCCACGTGCGGGACGTCTCCTTGGTGCGCCTGCTCTGCGCGGCCGCCCTCCCGGCCTGGGCGATGGCCATCGGGCTCGCGCACGTGGAGACCGCGATGGCGGCCGTCAGCTCCTGGTCCGTCAGCACCGTGGCACGGAAACCCGCGCCGGCCAGACGGCTCGCGAGCTGGTCCGCCGCGCGCACCGCGCACTTCTGCGCGCCCAGCAGCCCGCCGCCGCGCGCGGCCACCGCCTCGGCGCACAGCTCCGGGTCGAGCTTGAGCGCCACCCATGTGATCCGCAGGGCGGGCGCGCCCGTCTGCGCCTGGAGCGGCGCGTAGTTGCGGGCGGCCATCGACTGCGGCGGCAGGTGCGGCGCGGGCGCCGGCTGCGTGTGCTGGACGATCTGCGCCGACTCGAGACGTATCCCGTCGAAGTCCAGGATCTCGCGCAGCAGAGCGACGGGCAGCGGGCGAGCCGCGCGGTCGGCCCGCAGCGCCGAGCCCTCCGACTCGATGCGCACCACGGTGGTCAGGAACGTGCCGTCGCCGATCATGCCGACCGGGCGGCGGTCGCGCTCGCTGTACACGTACGTGCGCAGCGCCGGGTCGCACTCGACAGCGGGGGCCAGGCCTGGCTCGACGTCCGGCGGGATCGTGAGTGCGGCGGCCCTGCGCGTCCGCCTGCGCAGCGCCATGGCCGTACCCAGCCACTCGGGCAGCGAACGGCGGTGCCTGCGCACCACGGCCAGCAGCACCAGAACGGCCGCGACCACGCCGGCGGGCACCAGCATGAGCGGGCTGATCACCCAGCCCACCAGCAGCGCCGCCGCTGCCAGCTCGAACAGGACGATCTGCTGCATGCGCAGCGGCCCGAAGTGCCCAGGACGCGCCGCCCTGCCCGCTGCCGCGGGCGTCGCCGCGGGCGCGGGGGAGGGCGTGGCGGGCGGCCCCGCCGCGGCGGGTGGCGACTGCGTCGCAAAAGCCATGCTGTGAATCCCCCCGAATCGTCCCGATCGGCCTGCGCGGCCGGGGCTTGACGGCCGGATCACCCTACCCGGCCCGGCGCTCCACCCGGCCAACAGGCATAGTAGGGGGCCGGTCCGACACTCGGGCAGGGCACGGGGGACACGCGCCGGCCGCTGCGCAACAGGGCCGTACCGTGACTTCTTTTCACGAGTGGGGACTCATGGCATCACGGCGGGACGAGCTCAACGCGTACACCTTCGCGAAGAAGCGCACAGTGGCGTCTTTCCTGCAACCCTCGCTCACCGGGACCGAGGAGGGCGCGCCGCGGCCCATGCGGACGGTCCTGCCGAGCCTGGTCGTCGGGGCCCTGGTGCTCGCGGGGTTCGGGGCGCTCGGCATGTTCAAGCCGACCGCGCCCAAGGATTGGGCCAAGCCCGGCGCGAACGTCATCGTCGGCAAGCAGTCCACGACCCGGTACGTCGTGCTGCCCACGGGCTCAGGCAAGTCCAAGCACAACCTGCTGCACCCGGTGCTCAACCTCGCGTCGGCGCGGCTGCTGCTCGACCCCGACCAGTTCTCCGTCGTCCAGGTCGACGACAAGGTCCTCGACGCGGGCAAGCCGCCGCGCGGCGCCCTCATCGGCATCCCGTACGCGCCCGACCGGCTGCCCACGGCCGCCGAGGCGGGCAGCCCCAAGCGGTGGGCGGTGTGCGAGCAGCCGGGCGGCGGCAGCGGCGGCGGCGTGCAGAAGGCCGCGTTCGTCTTCGCCCAGCGGGACTTCAAGCGCACTGAGGGCAAGGACCGCCTCTCCGGCGGCCAGACGCTCTACGTGCGTGGGCAGGACGGTTCCCGCTACCTGGTCGACCCGGGCGGCACGAAGTACCTGCTGAAGGGGAAGCCGGGCGACGGCCTCGCCACCGCCCTGATCGGCCAGGGCCGCGAACCCGAGCCCGTCACCGACGACTGGCTGGCAACGCTGCACACCGGCAGCCCCGTCGACTTCCCGCTGATTCCCGGAACGGTCGGCGAGGACGCCGGAGTCGGCGGGGGCCTCAGCCCGCGGCAGGACCGCGTCGGCATGGTGCTCAGCGCGCAGACCGGCTCAGGCCCTCAGAAGTACGTCGTACTGCAGGGCAAGGTGGAGCCGGTCACCGACTTCACCGCCTGGCTCCTGATCAACGCACCGCAGACGAACTCCCTCGACATGAACGGCGCGCCGACCACCGTCGACGCCCAGTCCATCGCCCCGGAATCCACCTTCTTCGGGCAGGAGCACGACTGGCCCAAGGAGCGCGCCCGGCAGGTCAACGCCGTCGGCGACAGCAGCGCGCGGGACACCGTGTGCAGCGTGCTGCGCAAGACCGGCAGCAGCGGCCGCACCTCCCTGTCGACCTGGGCGGGCACGTCGTACCCGGCCAGGATCACGGACGGCGGTGGCACGTCCACCTACGTCACGCCCGGCAGCGGCCTGCTCTACAACGAGGTGCAGGGCCACCAGTCGAAGGCGGGCGGCTCGCTGTTCCTCGTCACCGACACCGGCCTCAGGTACGCCGTACAGGCGAACGGCGACAGCGACTCGAAGCACTCGGACATCGGGGCGGGCGACGACCGCAAGACGCAGGACGGCCGTCCGCAGCCGAGCCAGGCGCAGATCCGGCTCGGGTACGAGAAGGTCGACCCGGTGCCCGTGCCGATCGCCTGGTCCGGCTTCCTGTCCAAGGGGCCGCGCCTCGACACCAACAGCGCCCGCCAGCCGCAGGGCTCGTAGGGGGAGTGGCGATGACGTACCTGTTCCGGCGGGCCGCCGTGCTCGCCTCCGCCGCCGCACTCGCGGGGCTCGCCGCCCTGCCCCCCGCGGCGGCGGCTCCGCGCGCCGCCGCGCAGGCGCCCCTGGCCCTGGACGGCAGCGGCGAGTGCACGTTCCCGATGAAGAAGCAGATAGCGGGCACGCCGTGGCCCCTCCAGCGCATCCTCTTCGACGAACTGTGGAAGAAGACCAAGGGCAAGGGCGTACGGGTCGCCGTCATCGACACGGGCGTTGACAACGTCAATCCCCAGCTGAAGCCGGCCGTCGACGCGTCGGCGGGCAAGGACTACCTCGGCAAGACCGACGGCACCAAGGACGAGGTCGGCCACGGCACCAAGGTCGCCGGCATCATCGCCGCACGGCCGCGCGCCGGCACCGGGTTCGTCGGCATCGCCCCCGAGGCCACCATCATCCCGATCCGGCAGAACGACGAGAAGAACAGCGGCAAGTCGGACACCATGGCCAAGGCCATCAAGTACGCCGTCTCCCAGAACGCCGACGTCATCAACATCTCGCAGGACACGTCCGCCCCTCTCGGCCCTGAATCGAAACTCGCGCAGGCCGTCGCATACGCCCTCGCCCGCCAGGTCGTGGTCGTCGCGTCGGCGGGCAACGACGGCACCGACGGCAAGTCCCGCGACACCTACCCCGCCGCGTTCGACGGCGTCCTCGCCGTTGCCGCGTCCGACCGGGACAACGAACGCGCCACGTTCTCCCAGCCGGGACCGTTCGTCGGGGTCGCGGCGCCGGGCGTCGACATCGTCTCGACGGTGCCGGGCGGCGGGCAGTGCCTCGACAACGGCACCAGCTTCTCCGCCCCGTACGTCGCAGGCGTCGCCGCGCTGCTGCGCGGCGAGCACCCCGACTGGACCGCCCGGGAGATCGTCGCCCGGATCGAGCAGACCGCCGAGCGCAGCATCAACGGCCACGACGACTTCATCGGCTGGGGCGTCGTCGACCCCGTCGCGGCCGTCGGCGGCGACGACGGGCCCATCGAGTCGCCGCACCCCGACCCCGGCCCCGCGAAGGCGCCCGCGCCGCAACCCGCCCACTTCTCCCTGGCGGAGACACCGCAGCAGCGGGGGCAGCGGTACGCGACGTACACGTTCGCCACGGCGGTCGTACTCGTCGCCGTCGTCGGCGGAACCTCCGTCATCCTGCGCGACAGCCGCAGGAAGGCCGCGGCGCGCGGCAGCGCGGAGACGCGCAACGGGCAGGGGCCGCCCCCGCGAAGGTGACTTCCCGGTTGGAACAGCTGTACCGAATGGCTAAAGTTGCGGTGGGACCGTGTGCACGGTCCCGAACACGGGGGCGGCATCGAGCACTTCCCGCCCGCAGAGGCTTCGCAGGCAGACCATGGGAAAGAGGGCAGGATGTCGCAGCACGGCAAAGACCTGAACGTAACCGCGGACGATCAGACCGACCTCGCCAACAGGATCCAGAACTTCCACGAGGAGCTCCAGCGCCGCATCACGTCGCTGAACAGCGTGGTCGACCGCATCCAGGCGGGCTGGCAGGGCGCCGCGAGCAAGGCGTACGACACCGCGCAGAACGACCTCAACACACGGCTGCGGTCCATGCGGGTCGACCTCGTCGAGCTGGAGCAGATCATGCGCATGAGCGCGCACGGCTTCACGAACGAGGAGCAGGACCGCATCGCGTCCTTCCGGAAGATGGACGACACGACGCAGGGCCAGAGCGCCATCCTCGGCATGGCCTGAGGAACGCCCCGAGCCACCTCGCCCGGCGCCCACACGGCCGGGGACACCGTCTTCCCGCGTACGCGCGTACGCGACACCGAGGAGCGAGACATGACCACAGCAGTCAACTACGACACCGTCACCACGGCCGCGAGCGACGTGCGCCGCACGTCGAGTGACCTGACGCGTGAACTCACCGACCTGATGGCCCGGGTGAAGGCCGTCGCCGAGCACTGGGACGGCCAGGCGAAAGAGGCCTACCACGAGAAGCAGACCGACCTCACCAACCAGATGGACGGCATGAACCAGGACCTGGCGCGCATCGCGGCCCTCCTGGACCAGGCCGTCGTCGGCTACCAGGACACGGACCGTGGAAACGCGGCCCGGTTCCGCATGAGCATGGGCTGACAGTCCCGGCCACAGGCGGAAGGGGGGTGCCCACCCGGTGGGCACCCCCCTTCCGCCTGCCGCGAGCTACGCCTCCCGGGCGGTCGGCGGCTGCTGCGCGTCCAGGTCGAACTCACCGTCCCGCGCACCCAGCACGAACGCGTCCCACTCCGCCTTCGTGTACCGCAGCACGGTGTCATGGTCCTTCGACGACCGCATCGCCACGGCCCCCTCCGGCAGGTACGCGATCTCGACGCGCTCCTCGTCGTTCTCGGTCCCGGGCGCACCGAGCCACTCCACCCCGGAGATGTCCAGGGCGTAGAGCTCTTCCTTGACGCGCTGCTTGTCCACTGCCTCGGCCATCGGCGTCGTTCCTCCCGGCGGTGTCATGTCTGCTGTACGCAGCCGAGCCTACCTGCGAGGACGGCGCCGGTTCAGGCCGTCGGCCAACTCCGCTGGAGGGCCTGCGGAAGCGGTCGGGCCGCTCCTGGAAGCCGATCAGTCACGGCCGCTGTCCCGCTTGTAACGGCCCCGCGGCCCTACCGGCCACTCGCCGGCCGCGAGCTGGTCCAGGTAGACCTCGACCGGAAGGTACGTCGGAGGGAAGTGCACCGGCGTTCCGTCCTTGGGCACGACGAGCACCCTGGTGAACGGGGCGAACCGCAGTTCGCCCGTCTCCAGGTGCTCCTTCGAGTCGAATCGGACGAGCCATGCCACCGCATGTTCGAAGGACTCCTCCGGCAGCAGGACCGGTGTGTACGTCTCCCGGTGCCCGCCGAGGAACTCCCTCGCCGATGCGAACGCCGCTTCTTCGGATATCACGGTTGTTCTCCCGATTCGGATCTACCTGTCCGGCAACCAGCCCGTCTGCACCAGCGGTGCACCGCGCCTGCGGGTGACGAACGTGCCTCGTCCCGGGGGCATCTTGCGGGCCCGTACGTGGCCGAGGATGTCGCCCTCTCCAGGGTCGCCCGACAGGACGACACCCTGCGCGCCCAGTTCCTTCACGCGCTGCAGGAACGGCTCGAAGGACGAGCGGGACGCTCCCGCCGCGTTGCGCGCCACGATGAAGCGGACGCCGACGTCGCGGGCGAAGGGCAGGTTCTCCACCAGGCGTGCCATCGGGTTGCTCGAGCCCGCCGCCACCAGTTCGTAGTCGTCGACGATCACGAACAGCTGCGGCCCCGACCACCAGCTGCGGTCGCGAAGCTGTTGCGGCGTGATGTCCGGCTTCGGCGTGCGCTTGCCCATCACCGTGGCGATCGCGTCCATGTGGACATCCATCGCCGACGCCATCGGCGCGTACTCCAGCAGGTGCGTCGACGGGACGGCCTCCAGCAGCGAGCGCCGGTAGTCGCCCACCACGATCCGCGCCTGCTCGGGCGTGTACCGCTCGGCGATCTGCTTCGCCATCAGCCGCAGCAGCGCCGTCTTGCCCGACTCGCTCTCGCCGAAGACCACGAAGAACGGGTCCGTCTCGAAGTCGACGAACACCGGCTCCAGGTTGGTCTCGTCGATGCCGATCGCGATGCCGCGCTCCGGGAACTCGAACCCCTTCGGCAGCTGCTCCGCCGGCAGCTTGCGGGGCAGCAGCCGCACGGGCGGGGCCGCCGGTCCCGACCAGTGGCCGCGCACGGACGCGACGAACGCCGCCGTGCCCTCGGACAGGTCCGACGCGCTGCTCACGCCGTCCATCCGCGGCAGTGCGCCCATGAAGTGCAGCTTCTCCGGGACCTGACCGCGGCCTGGCACGCCGGGCGGCACGTTCGCGGCGACCTTCCGGTCGAACTCCGAGTCCATGACATCACCGAGGCGCAGTTCGAGGCGGCCCAGCATCTGGTCCTTGAGCGCCGAGCGCACCTCCATGTACCGCGCGGCCGTCACCACGATGTGCACGCCGTAGCCGAGTCCGCGCGCCGCTATGTCCGCGATCACCGGCTCCAGCATGTCGTACTCGTTCTTGAAGCCGCCCCAGCCGTCGATGATCAGGAAGACGTCGCCCCAGCTCTCGCCCGGCAGTTCGCCCGCGGCGCGCCTGCGCCGGTACGTGCCGATCGAGTCGATGCCGTTGGCGCGGAAGAACTCCTCGCGCCGGTTCAGCACACCCAGCACCTCGGCGACCGCCCGCCGCACGCGCTCCGGGTCCAGCCGCGACGCGACCCCGCCCACATGGGGCAGGTCGGCGAGCGCGGACAGGCCGCCACCGCCGAAGTCCAGCCCGTAGAACTGCACCTCCTGCGGCGTGTGCGTCAGCGCGAACGACGCCACCATCGTGCGCATCAGCGTCGACTTGCCGGACTGCGGGCCGCCTACCACGAGCATGTGGCCCGCCGCCCCGGAGAAGTCCCGGTACAGCACCTCGCGGCGCTGCTCGAAGGGCTTGTCGATCAGGCCGAGCGGCACCACGAGCCCGCCCGGGCGCGTGTAGTCGACGGCCGTCAGACCGCGGTCGGGCGTGGGCGCGATGCCGGGCAGCAGGTAGTCCAGCGTCGGCGCCTGGTCGAGCGGCGGCAGCCACACCTGGTGCGCCGGCACGCCCTGCCCGTCGAGGCGCCGCACGATCACGTCGAGCACCGTGTCCGCCAGTGCCTCGTCCTCGCGCGTCGCGGGAGCCGGCTCACCGTCCGCGGGCCGTGCGTACACCACCGGCACGGGCACCGCCGTGAAGAGCGTGGGCCGCCGCTCGACGGCCGGCTGTCCCACCGGCAGCTCGGGGCCCGCGGTGCGGTACGTGGCCGACACATACGCGGCCTTGAAGCGCGTCATGACGTCTGTGCCGAACTTGAGGTAGCCGGATCCGGGCACCGCCGGCAGGTGGTAGGCGTCGGGTACGCCCAGCGCCGTACGCGACTCCGCCGCGGAGAACGTCCGCAGGCCGATGCGGTACGACAGGTACGTGTCGAGCCCGCGCAGCTTGCCTTCCTCCAGGCGCTGGGACGCGAGCAGCAGATGCACGCCGAGCGACCTGCCGATGCGGCCGATCTGGATGAACATCTCGATGAAGTCGGGCTTCGCGGTGAGCAGTTCGGAGAACTCGTCGATGACGAGCACCATCGAGGCCAGCGGTTCGAGCGGGGCGCCCGCGGCCCGCGCCTTCTCGTAGTCGTGGATGTTCGCGTAGTTGCCCGCCGCCCGCAGCAGTTCCTGCCTGCGCTGCAGTTCGCCGCGGATCGCGTCGCCCATGCGGTCCACCAGCGTCAGGTCGTCCGCGAGGTTGGTGATGACCGCCGCCACGTGCGGCATCTGGGACATGCCCGCGAACGTCGCACCGCCCTTGAAGTCGGCGAGGACGAAGTTCAGCGTCTCCGACGAGTGCGTCACCGCGAGACCGAGCACCAGGGTGCGCAGCAGTTCCGACTTGCCGGAACCGGTCGCCCCCACGCACAGACCGTGCGGGCCCATGCCCTCCTGCGCCGCCTCCTTGAGGTCGAGCATCACGGGCTGGCCGTCCTCGCCCACACCGATGGGCACGCGCAGCCGCTCCGCCGTGGACCGCGGCCGCCACGTGCGCGCCACGTCCACCGCGCCCGCGTCGCCGAGGTTCAGCAGGTCCGTGAAGTCGAGGTTGGCCAGCAGCGGCTCGTCCTCGTCGCCGCCGCCCGTGCGCAGCGGCGCGAGCTGGCGCGCCAGCGCCTCCGCCGCGGGCAGCGGGATCCCGTCGGGCACACCCTCGTATGCCACACCGCCGCCGGACTCCAGCCTCAGCCGGCCCGGATGCACCACCACGGACAGGCCGCCCCGCAGCTCGTCCATGTCTCCCGGCACCAGCTCGACGATCGTCACGCCCTGCACGCCCTCGGCGGCGGCGAACAGCGAGTCGGGCGGGACCATCCCGCCGTCCAGCACCACGACGATGTGCGGCTGGTCCAGCACCGGGTGGGTGTCCCTGCCGAACCGCGGCCGCCCCTCGAGGCGCTGGCGCAGCAGCTGTTCGATCTCGCCGAGGTCGTCGCCGAACAGCCGCCGCGTGCCCGCGCCGTCGACCTGGCCGGGCGCCTGCGTGTGCGGCAGCCACTTCGTCCAGTCCCAGTGGGACACCGCCTGCGGCGCGGCCACCACCGCGACCGTCAGGTCCTCGGGCGAGTGCAGCGTCACCAGCTGGGACACCAGCGCGCGCGCCGCGGACCTGGCCACCTCGGGATCGCCCGACACCGTCACGTGGTAGAACGCCCGCATCGACACCGCCATCGGCAGGGAGTCGAGCGAACCGTGCACCGCGAGGAAGCGCTGCATCGCGCCCGCCGTCAGGGGCTCCAGCTCGTCGACGGGCGCCGTGTCCGGCGCGACCAGCGGCGTCGACAGCTGCTGCGCCCCGAGGCCGATCCGCGCCTGGCCGAAGTCCGCGTCGCCCACGCGCCGTTCCCAGATCCTGGACCCCTCGGCGGCGACGGCCCACAGCTGCTCGGGCGCGGGGTGCAGGTAGAGCTGCGCGTCGCGCTGGGCGCGCGCTGTCCTGCGGACCGTACGCCGCGACTGCGCCAGATACTTCAGGTAGTCACGGCGCACATCGGCCATTTGCCCCTGCGTACCGCGCCGGAAGCGGAAGACCTGCGCGATGACCATGCCGACCGTGGAGATCAGCATCAGCACGCCCATGATGCGCATCATGGGAGCGGCCCCGGGGCGGAAGAAGAACACCACGGAGGTGCCCATCCCGAGCACGGGGAGCACCTGCATCAGCATGCCCTCCCGCTGCCCTCTGGGCAGTTCTGGAGGAGCCTGAAGGGTCAACTGCTCCGTGGGCACTTCGGGCGGAAGCGACCGCGGCGGTCTTTTGACGACGATCTGGCTCACCGGCGCATCAATTCCTCAATCCGGGCGGATGGTTCCGTACCGGCGCCCCCGTGGCGGCGGCTCGACTGCGGCAGCGCGATCCTACTGGCAGCCACCGACAACGACGCCCGGTAGGGTGGCGCGCGCACTGTGCAGGGCCGCGAACCCGGCGACGGCGGGACACCCGTGCGGCCGGCGCGGCAACCGGCGCCGTAAACAGGGGATCCAGGGGGTCAGACACGTGAGTACGTCCGCGGCGACGGGTTTCTGTCGCGTCACTGTGGTGGCACCGGACAGCAGGATCGACGTGGCCCTGCCCGAGGACATCGCGGTCGCCGACATCTACCCGGAGATCCTGCGCCTGACGGGCCAGACCCAGCCCGCGGGCGCGCCGACCGGCTACCACCTCGTGCGCCGCGACGGCACCGTGCTCGATGGGGCGCGCACGCTCGCCGCGCAGCGCGTGCTCGACGGCGAGGTGCTCGCGCTGCGGCCGTTCGCCGAGTCCCTGCCGCCGGCCGTCTTCGACGACGTGTCCGACGCCGTCGCCTCGGCGGTGCGGCGCGACCGCCACCTGTGGAGCGACGACCTCATGCGCGGCGCCGGCCTCGTCGCAGGTGGCCTCCTCCTCGTCCTCATGGGGTTCGTGCTGTGGTTCGCGGACCCGGTGCGCCACGACATGCACAGCCTGCCCGGCATCATCGCGGGCGCCGCGGGTGTGCTGCTGACGGCCCTCTCCGGCGTGCGGGCCCGGGTCTACGCGGACCGCGCCGCCGCCGTGGCCCTCGGCCTCGGCGCGCTGCCCCTGCTGATGATCGCCGGCTCCGGCATCATCGGCCCCGACGCGGGCCAGGGCCCCGGGCGCCTGCAGTTCCTGCTCGGCTGCGTCATCGTGCTGGTCGCCTCCGTCACGCTCGTCGTGCTCACCCCGAGCGGCGACGCACCCTTCGTGGCGGCCACCTTCCTGGCCGCCGTCGGCACCCTCGCCACGTTCGGCGCGATCCTCGCGGAGGCCTCCCCGACGGAGACCGCCGCCGTCTGCGCACCCGTCGCCGTCGGCCTCGTCGCGTTCCTGCCCGGCCTGTCCGCCCGCTTCGCCCGGCTGCCCATCGGCTACGCGGCGCCCCGCGGCGCCTCGGGCGGCCTGGACACCGCGGAGCCTGACCCGGCGGCCGTCGCCGAGCCCGTCGACACCGACCGCGTCGCCGCCCAGGCGCGCCGCGGCCACGAGATGCTGCTCGGGCTCGTCGGCGGCTGCTCCGCCGTCGTCGTCGGCGCGGCCGCCGTGCTCGGCTTCTCCGACAACCTCTACGGGCAGCTGCTGGCGCTGGCGTCCGGCCTCGCGATGCTGCTGCGCGCGCGCCTGTTCCGCTACACCTCGCAGGTCACCTGCGCGCTCGTCGCGGGCATCGCCGCGATCGCCCTGCTGGTGCTCGGCCTGTCGTTCAACCCGCCCGCCGGACCGCTCGGAGACCTCCTGCGCGAGGGCGACCACGGCCCCCTCGACCTGCGGACCGTGTGGCTGGCCGCGTCCGTCGCCGCCGGGGCCGCACTGTTCACGGCCATCGGCCTGATCATCCCGCGCAAGGGCCTCTCGCCCTTCTGGGGACGCCTCCTCGACATCGCCGAGGGCGCCGTCCTGGTGTCGCTCGTGCCGCTGTGCCTCGCGGTCCTCGACGTCTTCGCCAGGGCGCGCTCGCTGACGAGCTGACGCCTGACCGGATCCGGGCGGAGGGGTGCGTGGTCGGGCGGGGTCCGACCGGCTGGTATTCTGGCGGTGATCCGTTCGTGTACCCACAGCTACGGCGCGGCCAAGCCGCGGACCGTATGGGGGCCAGGCACGTACGGAACGGCCTCCCGAGTCAAGGAAGCTTCCCGGAGAATTCGACCCGGGGCACTCGGCGGCCCGCGAAGACCCACGAGGAGTACGAGTGTCGCTCGACACCGCCACCAAGAAGCAGATCATGGACGAGTTCGGCACCAAGGAGGGTGACACCGGCTCCCCCGAGGTCCAGGTCGCCATGCTCTCGCGCCGGATCTCGGACCTGACCGAGCACCTCAAGACCCACAAGCACGACCACCACTCGCGCCGTGGCCTGCTGATCCTGGTCGGGCAGCGCCGCCGCCTGCTGCAGTACCTCGCCAAGAAGGACATCCAGCGCTTCCGTACGCTGGTCGACCGCCTCGGCATCCGCCGTGGCGCCGCGGGCGCCAAGTAGCACCGTGCGAAGGGAGCGGTTCCCACCCTCGGGAACCGCTCCCTTCGCCGTATGCGCGGCCCGGCCGGAGCGCCATGACCGGCGCGGGTTTAAGTACCCTGGCTGACGAGTGCCGCGTGATTGCGGTACGAAGAGCAGTACAGAAGAGCAGTACAACTGCAAGAAGACGCAAGAAGAAGACGTAACGAGGAGGAGCGCCCTACGCCGCCGCCGGTCCTCGGTAGTGGTATCCGGAAGACGCACAAGCGCCGCGGACACGCCCACGGGGTGGTGCCCGCCACGCGCACCGGATGCTTCGATCGAAGACCGGCAAGCACCAGGGAGCGCCCCTCCCCACCGTCCGCCGCCACACGGGTGACGGACGAAGAAGAGGAGAAAACGCTGGTGGAGAACGAGACCCACTACGCCGAGGCCGTCATCGACAACGGCGCCTTCGGCACCCGCACCATCCGCTTCGAGACGGGCCGCCTGGCCAAGCAGGCCGCAGGCTCCGCCGTGGCGTACCTGGACGACGACACCATGGTGCTGTCGGCCACCACCGCTTCGAAGAACCCCAAGGACCAGCTCGACTTCTTCCCCCTCACGGTGGACGTCGAGGAGCGCATGTACGCGGCCGGCAAGATCCCCGGCTCCTTCTTCCGCAGGGAGGGCCGCCCCTCCGAGGACGCCATCCTCACCTGCCGCCTGATCGACCGGCCGCTGCGCCCGTCCTTCAAGAAGGGCCTGCGCAACGAGATCCAGATCGTCGAGACGATCATGGCGCTCAACCCCGACCACCTCTACGACGTGGTCGCGATCAACGCCGCCTCCTGCTCCACGCAGCTGTCGGGCCTGCCCTTCTCCGGACCGATCGGCGGCACGCGCGTCGCCCTCATCCGGGGCCAGTGGGTCGCCTTCCCGACGCACACCGAGCTGGAGGAGGCCGTCTTCGACATGGTCGTGGCCGGCCGCGTCCTGGAGGACGGCGACGTCGCGATCATGATGGTCGAGGCCGAGGCCACCGACAAGACCATCCAGCTGGTGAAGAACGGCGCCGAGGCCCCCACCGAGGAGGTCGTCGCCGCCGGACTCGAGGCCGCGAAGCCCTTCATCAAGGTCCTGTGCCGCGCCCAGTCCGACCTGGCGGCCAAGGCCGCCAAGCCGACCGGCGAGTTCCCGATCTTCCTCGACCACCAGGACGACGTCCTGGAGGCGCTCAGCGCCGCCGTCAGGGACGAGCTCGCCCAGGCGCTCACCATCGCGGGCAAGCAGGACCGCGAGGCCGAGCTCGACCGCGTCAAGGGCCTCGCCGCCGAGAAGCTGCTCCCGCAGTTCGAGGGCCGCGAGAAGGAGATCTCCGCCGCCTACCGCACCCTGACGAAGAAGCTCGTCCGCGAGCGCGTCATCAAGGACAAGGTCCGCATCGACGGCCGCGGCGTGACGGACATCCGCACCCTCGCCGCCGAGGTCGAGGCCATCCCGCGCGTGCACGGCTCGGCGCTGTTCGAGCGCGGCGAGACGCAGATCCTGGGCGTCACCACGCTGAACATGCTCCGCATGGAGCAGCAGCTCGACACCCTGTCGCCCGTGACGCGCAAGCGCTACATGCACAACTACAACTTCCCGCCGTACTCCACCGGCGAGACCGGCCGCGTCGGGTCCCCGAAGCGCCGCGAGATCGGCCACGGCGCCCTCGCCGAGCGCGCCCTCGTGCCGGTCCTGCCCACGCGCGAGGAGTTCCCCTACGCGATCCGCCAGGTCTCCGAGGCGCTCGGCTCCAACGGCTCCACGTCGATGGGCTCCGTCTGCGCCTCCACCATGTCGCTGCTGAACGCCGGCGTGCCCCTCAAGGCCCCCGTCGCAGGCATCGCCATGGGCCTGATCTCCCAGGAGATCGAGGGCAAGACCCACTACGTCACCCTCACCGACATCCTCGGTGCGGAGGACGCCTACGGCGACATGGACTTCAAGGTCGCCGGCACCAAGACGTTCGTCACCGCGCTCCAGCTCGACACCAAGCTCGACGGCATCCCCGCCTCCGTGCTCGGCGCCGCCCTGAAGCAGGCCCGTGACGCGCGCCTGCACATCCTCGACGTGATGAACGAGGCCATCGACGTCCCCGACGAGATGTCCCCGAACGCGCCGCGGATCATCACCGTCAAGATCCCGGTGGACAAGATCGGCGAGGTCATCGGCCCCAAGGGCAAGATGATCAACCAGATCCAGGAGGACACCGGCGCCGACATCACGATCGAGGACGACGGCACCATCTACATCGGTGCCGCCGACGGGCCCGCCGCCGAGGCCGCCCGCACCACGATCAACGGCATCGCCAACCCGACCATGCCGGAGGTCGGCGAGCGCTACCTGGGCACGGTCGTCAAGACGACCACGTTCGGCGCGTTCGTCTCCCTGCTGCCCGGCAAGGACGGCCTGCTGCACATCTCGCAGATCCGCAAGCTCGCCGGCGGCAAGCGCGTGGAGAACGTGGAGGACGTGCTCGGCGTCGGCCAGAAGGTCCAGGTCGAGATCGCCGAGATCGACCAGCGCGGCAAGCTGTCCCTCATCCCCGTCATCGAGGGCGAGGACGGCGACGCCAAGTCCGGCGACGCGAAGGACGCAGACGCCAAGTGACGTCACGGAGCCTCAAGGCGACGGCCCGCACCTCATCAGAGGCGCGGGCCGTCGCCCGTACCCGAACCCTCGTCAAGGGCGTGGACGGCGTCGGCACGGTACGCCGCACGACGCTCCCCGGCGGCCTGCGCGTCGTCACCGAGACCCTGCCGTCGGTGCGCTCCGCGACCTTCGGCATCTGGGTCCAGGCCGGGTCGCGCGACGAGACCCCGGCGCTCGGCGGTGCCACCCACTACCTCGAACACCTCCTCTTCAAGGGCACCAAGCGGCGCAGCGCCCTCGACATCTCCTCCGCCATCGACGCGGTCGGCGGCGAGATGAACGCCTTCACGGCGAAGGAGTACACCTGCTACTACGCGCGCGTGCTCGACAACGACCTGCCGCTCGCCGTCGACATCGTCTGCGACATGCTCACCGGCTCCCTCATCGAGGCCGACGACGTCGAGGCGGAACGCGGGGTCATCCTCGAAGAGATCGCGATGACCGACGACGACCCGGGCGACGTCGTGCACGACCTGTTCTCGCACACCATGTTCGGCGACTCGCCCCTCGGGCGCCCCGTGCTCGGCACCGTCGACACCGTCGAGGGCCTCGACCGCGACCGCATCGCGCGCTACTACCGCAAGCACTACGACCCGCGGCACCTCATCGTCGCCGCCGCGGGCAACGTCGACCACGCCGCACTCGTACGGCAGGTGCGCACGGCCTTCGAGCGGGCCGGCGCCCTCACCGGTAGCGACGCGGCACCCGCCGCCCCCCGCGCGGGCCGGCGCGCCCTGCGCACGGCCGGCAGGGTCGACGTCCTCGACCGCACCACCGAGCAGGCGCATGTCGTCCTCGGCATGCCGGGCCTCGCACGCACCGACGAGCGCCGCTGGGCGCTCGGGGCGCTCAACGCCGCACTCGGCGGCGGCATGAGCTCCCGCCTCTTCCAGGAGGTGCGCGAGAAGCGCGGGCTCGCCTACAGCGTCTACTCGTACACCTCGGGCTTCGCCGACTGCGGCCTGTTCGGCGTGTACGCCGGCTGCCGGCCCGCGCAGGTCGGCGACGTCCTGAAGATCTGCCGCGACGAGCTGGACCGCGTCGCCTCCGAAGGCCTCGACGAGGAAGAGCTCGGCCGCGCGATCGGACAGCTCTCCGGCGCCACCGTCCTCGGCCTCGAGGACACCGGCGCGCTGATGAACCGCGTGGGCAAGAGCGAGCTGTGCTGGGGAGACCACCTCTCGACGGACGACCTGCTCGCCCGGATCTCCGCCGTCACCCCGGACGACGTACGCGAAGTGGCACGCGACGTCCTGGGGCAGCGACCCTCGCTCGCGGTCATCGGCCCGCTCGGCGACAAGGACGCGGTCCACCTCGACGAAGCGGTCTCCTGAACCACCACCACGATCCGAGAAGGAAGACCAAGCGATGAGCAAGCTGCGCGTTGCCGTCCTCGGCGCCAGGGGCCGCATCGGCTCCGAGGCGGCACGGGCGGTCGAGGCCGCCGACGACATGGAGCTGGTCGCGGCCGTCGGCCGCGGCGACAAGCTGGAGGCTCTCGTCGAGTCCGGTGCCCAGGTAGCCGTCGAACTGACCACGCCCGCGTCCGTCATGGGCAACCTCGACTTCTGCGTACGCCACGGCATCCACGCCGTCGTCGGCACCACGGGCTGGACCGAAGAACGCCTCGCCGAGCTGGGCACCTCGCTCGCGGCCTCGCCGGGCACAGGCGTGCTGATCGCGCCGAACTTCTCCATCGGCGCGGTGCTCACGATGAAGTTCTCGCAGATGGCGGCCCGCATGTTCGAGTCCGTCGAGATCGTGGAACTGCACCACCCGGGCAAGGCCGACGCGCCCTCGGGCACGGCCGCCAGGACCGCCCAGCTCATCGCCGAGGCGCGCGCCGCCGCGGGCCTCGGCGACCAGCCGGACGCCACCCGTACCGCGCTGGACGGGGCGCGGGGCGCCGACGTCGACGGCGTACCGGTGCACTCCGTACGGCTGCGCGGCCTGCTCGCCCACCAGGAGGTCATTCTCGGCGGCGAGGGCGAGACCCTGACGATCCGGCACGACTCGCTGCACCACAGCAGCTTCATGCCGGGCGTCCTGCTGGGCGTGCGGCGCGTCGCGTCCGCGCCGGGGCTCACGTACGGCCTGGAACACTTCCTCGACCTGAGCTGACGGGACCGGACCAGACACACCCATGAGCGCGAAAATCACCTACGTGGTCGGCGCCGTCGTCCTCGTCTTCTACTTCGTCCTGGCCGGGAGCCGCGGCGTCTGGCTGATCCAGGCCGGCACGCCCGTCACGGTCGCCTTCGGCATCGCGGTGCTGATCCTGCCGCTCATCGGCGCCTGGTTCCTCTGGAAGAACACCCGCTTCGTCACCCGCGCCAACCGTCTCGCGGCGGAGTTGGACGCGGAGGGCGGCCTGCCCGTCGACGAACTGGTCCGCACCCCTGGCGGCCGCATCGACAGGGCTTCGGCCGACGCCGTCTTCGCGAAGCGGCGCGCCGAGACGGAGGACACCCCGGACGACTGGCGCTGCTGGTTCAGGCTCGCCGTCGCCTACCGCGACGCCCGGGACACGCCGAGGGCCCGCAAGGCGATGCAGCGTGCCATAGCGCTTCACGACGGCACGGCCGTCCGCGCCTGACACCCCGGCCGCCCGTGGGCCCTCGGCGGGGCTCACCGGGCGCGCTGGTACTCCGCGCCCCACGCCTCCACGGTGTCCGCCGCGCGCTCGAAGGCGTCGCCGCGCGAGAGGAAGTCGGCGTTGTGCGTCGTCAGCAGCGGGAGGTGCTCGCCCCTGCGCCGCACGAGGACGAGGGCCTGCCCCTGGACCGTCCGCGGCAGGCCCAGCCAGCGCACCGGCTGCTGCACCGTGCGCACGGCCGACGCCTGGTTCCATGCCACGGTCGAGGTGTGCAGCAGGGCCACCCGGCGCACGCCGTGCCTGCTCACCCACGTACCCATCCGCAGCATCCGCAGGGCCACCGCGATCACCACGGCGGCGACCACAGCGCACACGACGGCCCCGGAACCACCCGCCGCCAGGGCGGTGATCACCGTCGCGAGCAGGATGAACGAGGCCAGCAGCAGGAGCACGGCCGCGACCCCCACCCGCCAGGGCCCCAGCCGGTAGGGGCGCCGCCATTGATCATGGTCGTCGTACGGCAACGCGACGTCGTCCGCCGTGTCGAATCCACGACCGGCCGTCATAAAGGGCAAGGGCACGACTGATCCTCACTCACAAGCACGCTCGAATTGCTGTGCCCGGTGAGGCTACCGAGCCGCCGCACCCCTGGACCACCCGAGGGGTCCGGACGGGGTGCGAGGCGGGGCTCAGTGGTGGCGCGCGGCCTCCGACTGCTGCACGTGGTGGAGCGTCGGGTTGGACTGGAGCGCGGGCACCCCGAACAGCAGGGATCCCGTGAACGCGGCCGCGATGACCAGGCCGATCAGCAGCCGGCCCGCGATCTCGCCACGAGCGGGCCGTCGCTTCGGCGGCGGCTCGACGTTGCTGCGGAAGCGATCGGTCTCGGCGAGAAAGGTGAACGGTACGTCCTCGCGCCGGCGGAACATGGTGCGTACTCCCTGGTTGTCCGTGTCGACTGTGCTGTCCTGCTGTTCGGTAGGACGCGAAACAAACCGATCAGGTGCCCGAATTCCCCGAAAGAATGGGGAACGACCTGGTAACGAACGCCCAAGGCGGCCCGGACGGTCACGGGCTCTAGAGTGGCCCAGGCAGTCGTACAGGACGGAAGGACCCGCGGGTGAAGAGCGAAAAGGCCGGGCCGGAGCCGAGTTTCCGCAGCGACGTGACCGTCGAGTTGGTGAAGCACAGCGCGTCGGACACCGACGTCCTGTGGGCGGCGCGCGTCTCCACCGCGGGCGAGCAGTCGCTCGACGAGCTGACGAAGGACCCCGAGCGGTCGAAGGGACTGCTCAACTACCTGATGCGGGACCGCCACGGCAGCCCGTTCGAGCACAACTCGATGACCTTCTTCGTCACCGCGCCGATCTTCGCCTTCCGCGAGTTCATGCGTCACCGGGTCGGATGGTCCTACAACGAGGAGTCCGGCAGGTACCGGGAGCTGCGGCCCGTGTTCTACGTGCCGGGGGAGGACCGCAAGCTGGTCCAGCGCGGCCGCCCCGGCAAGTACGAGTTCCTGCACGGGACGCCCGAGCAGCACAAGACGGTCACCGAGGCCATGGAGGAGTCCTACCGGCGCTCGTACGCCGCGTACCAGGAGATGCTGGAGGCGGGTGTCGCCCGCGAGGTGGCCAGGGCGACGCTCCCCGTCGGCCTGTTCTCGTCGATGTACGCCACGTGCAACGCACGCTCGCTGATGCACTTCCTCGGTCTGCGCACGCAGCACGAACTGGCGAAGGTGCCCTCGTTCCCGCAGCGGGAGATCGAGATGGTCGGGGAGCGGATGGAGGAGCACTGGCGGCACCTGATGCCGCTGACCCACGCGGCGTTCAACGCGAACGGCCGGGTCGCCCCCTGACCTGGGGCGGAGCCGAGGGGGCACAGATGTACGGGCCATCGACCGAAGTGTCCGTATTGCGGTGTTTCGAGAAGTTCATCTACGCTGATCAAACGGACCCGGCACTGCCTGAACCCCCGAGCAGGGAGTGCCGGGCTCCTCCTGTCCGGCGCCCCGAGACCACACCCGGGGCTGAGCAGCGAGTAGCGTGTTACCCATGGCTCCGACCTCCACACCGCAGACCCCCTTCGGGAGGGTCCTCACCGCCATGGTCACGCCCTTCACGGCGGACGGCGCGCTCGACGTCGACGGTGCCCAGCGGCTCGCCACCCAGCTGGTGGACGCGGGCAACGACGGCCTGGTACTCAGCGGCACCACCGGTGAGTCCCCCACCACCACGGACGCGGAGAAAGAGCAGCTGGTACGGGCCGTGGTCGAGGCGGTCGGAGACCGCGCCCACATCATCGCCGGCGTCGGCACGAACGACACCCGCCACAGCCTGGAGCTCGCACGCACCGCGCAGCGGGCCGGCGCGCACGGCCTCCTGGCCGTCACGCCGTACTACAGCAAGCCGCCCCAGGAAGGCATCCACCAGCACTTCACCGCCATCGCGGACGCCACCGACCTCCCGGTGATGCTCTACGACATCCCCGGCCGCACCGGCGTCCCGATCGACACCGAGACGATGATCCGCCTCGGCGGCCACCCGAGGATCGTCGCGAACAAGGACGCCAAGGGCGACCTCGGACGCGCCAGCCTCGCCATCGCCGAGTCGGGACTCGCCTGGTACTCGGGCGACGACATGCTGAACCTGCCGCTGCTCTCCGTCGGGGCCGTCGGCTTCGTCTCCGTGGTCGGCCACGTGGCGACACCCGAACTGCGCGAGCTCATCGAGGCGTTCAGCCACGGCGACGTGCAGAAGGCCGCGGAGATCCACCAGAGGCTGCTGCCGGTCTTCATCGGCATGTTCCGCACGCAGGGCGTCATCACCACCAAGGCGGCCCTCGCACTGCGCGGCCTGCCCGGCGGACCGCTGCGGCTGCCCCTGGTCGGGCTCACCGAGCAGGAAACCGCGCAGCTGAAGCTCGACCTCGCCGCGGGCGGGGTACAGCTCTGACCACGAACTTCACAACTGAATACCCGAAGCCGCAGCCGTGCGGACACGCGGCGGCCACGGCGACGACGCACGAAACGGGAACCGCTCCCGGAACAGACAACTGCAAGTGCACGAATGTCACACGCGCCACGTGCCTCAGCGGCACGTGGCGCGTGTGGTGAGGAGAGTCTTTTGAGTCATCCGCATCCCGAACTGGGCGCCCCGCCGAAGCTGCCCAAGGGCGGCCTCCGCGTCACCCCCCTCGGTGGCCTCGGCGAGATCGGCCGCAACATGACGGTGTTCGAGTACGGCGGCCGCCTGCTCATCGTCGACTGCGGCGTCCTCTTCCCCGAGGAGGAGCAGCCCGGGATCGACCTGATCCTGCCCGACTTCACCACGCTCGAGAGCCGCCTCGGCGACATCGAGGGCGTCGTCCTCACGCACGGCCACGAGGACCACATCGGCGGCGTGCCCTACCTGCTGAGGCTGAAGCCCGACATCCCGCTGATCGGCTCCAAGCTGACCCTCGCGCTGATCGAGGCGAAGCTCCAGGAGCACCGCATCCGCCCATACACCCTGGAGGTGGCGGAGGGGCACCGCGAACGTATCGGCCCCTTCGACTGCGAGTTCGTCGCCGTCAACCACTCCATCCCGGACGCTCTCGCCGTCGCGATCCGCACGCCCGCGGGCATGGCCGTGCACACCGGCGACTTCAAGATGGACCAGCTTCCGCTCGACCGCAGGCTCACCGACCTGCCCACCTTCGCCAAGCTCGGCGAGGAGGGCATCGACCTGCTCCTCGCGGACTCCACCAACGCCGAGGTCCCCGGCTTCGTGCCGCCTGAGCGCGACATCACCGGGGTGCTGCGCCAGGTGTTCGCCGGAGCACGCAAGCGCGTGATCGTGGCCAGCTTCGCGAGCCACGTGCACCGCATCCAGCAGATCCTCGACACGGCACACGAGTACGGCCGCCGCGTCGCCTTCGTGGGACGCTCCATGGTCCGCAACATGGGCATCGCGCGCGAACTGGGCTACCTGAAGGCGGCCCCTGGACTCATCGTCGACGTCAAGACCCTGGACGACCTGCCGGACGACGAGATCGTCCTCGTCTGCACGGGCTCCCAGGGCGAGCCGATGGCCGCGCTGTCCCGCATGGCCAACCGCGACCACCAGATCCGGATCGTCCAGGGCGACACCGTGATCCTGGCGTCGTCCCTGATCCCGGGCAACGAGAACTCGGTCTACCGCGTGATCAACGGGCTCACCCGGTGGGGTGCGAACGTCGTACACAAGGGCAACGCCAAGGTGCACGTCTCGGGCCACGCCTCGGCCGGCGAGCTGCTGTACTTCTACAACATCTGCAAGCCGAAGAACCTCATGCCGGTGCACGGCGAATGGCGCCACCTGCGCGCCAACGCCGAGCTCGGCGCGCTGACGGGCGTCCCGAAGGACCACATCGTCATCGCGGAGGACGGCGTGGTCGTCGACCTGGTCGACGGCAAGGCGAAGATCACCGGCAAGGTCCAGGCCGGCTACGTCTACGTCGACGGCCTCTCCGTCGGTGACGTCGACGAGGCGTCGCTGAAGGACCGCCGCATCCTCGGGGACGAGGGCATCGTGTCGGTGTTCGTGGTGGTCGACTCCACGACCGGCAAGGTCGTCGGCGGCCCGCACGTCCAGGCGCGCGGTTCCGGCATCGACGACGCGGCGTTCGCGGCGGTGCTGCCGAAGATCGACGAGGCGATCGCGAGATCCGCGCAGGACGGCGTCTCCGAACCCCACCAGATCCAGCAGCTGATCCGCCGCACACTGGGCAAGTGGGTCTCCGACACCTACCGCAGGCGCCCGATGATCCTGCCCGTGGTGGTCGAGGTCTGACGGTTCGTCGGCGCTCGCGCCGGGCACCTCTCGGGAGCGGGGGGCCTCGATTTGCATCGAGGCCCCCCGCTCCGTTAGGTTTCAGTCTCCACCGGAACGCAGCAGTGGGCACGCATGTGCCCACGGGAGCCTGCGGGAAGGTGGAAAAACGGCTCCGAAACTTCTGATAAAGTCGGGGTCAGCCGAAAGGCGGGAAACACCGAAGGGAAAGCGCCCGGAGGGAGCCTGGAAGGGTTTCCGAAGGAAGCGTCCGTTCCTTGAGAACTCAACAGCGTGCTAAAAGTCAACGCCAGAT
>NZ_JOFZ01000014.1 GCF_000721265.1 Streptomyces sp. NRRL F-5126
ACCCGATGCTTCCTCGACAGTCGCATCCTTGCAGCTCAGCGGCACCTTTCTGCTACCAGGGCATCAGCTCAACCAATTCCGCTGAATAGTCGAGGTTGGCTCTGCTCGGACACGTCTCGCCACCAACAATCCAGGCCCGATGCGCGGAAGTCAGTAGCCTCCGTCCGCCGAGGCAATGACGCCAGCTGCGGCGAGCTCCGGCAGGCACGGCCGGACCAACTGCAGTGCCCGGTCCCAGGCTCGCGCGCCGAGATGGTGACGATCAGCCGTAGTGATCGCCTTCGCCCAAGCGCCCGGGCCATCTGGCGGCAGAATCAACCCACCGTCGGCGACCGCCTCGGGGATGCCGCCCCGGTCAGAGCCGAGCGTAGCCACACCGTGGAGTCCAGCCTCGATGATCACCCGGGGGAAGGCGTCTTCCACCTGAGAGGGCACCAGTAGCAGCCGGTGAGAGGCGTACACGGACACCATGTCGTACGTGCGTGGGATGTAGCGGACGTTGGGGTAGTGCATGAACTCGGGGGCGGTGTCCCACCAGCCTTCCACGAGGGTGAAACGCTGTTCGGGGAGCCTTCGGATCAGCTCGTGCACGAGCGCAGACCCCTTC
Source organism: Streptomyces sp. NRRL F-5126 (assembly GCF_000721265.1). Lineage (GTDB taxonomy): Bacteria > Actinomycetota > Actinomycetes > Streptomycetales > Streptomycetaceae > Streptomyces. Next base: position 608 of record NZ_JOFZ01000014.1, read on the forward strand.
GCGGGGACGGGGTTGACCATGAGCACCCCGTCCCCGGGCGTCCTCCGGTCGCGACCCGCCGGGGCGAAGGGCGGGTAGAAGATCACTGGTTGCGTTCCGGCCGGGCAGTGCGCCCGACCTGCCACGAAGCGCGACGTGGCCAGAGCGACGTGCGGACGACCTTGCAGGACGTTCATACCGGTGGTCGAAACGGAGTGGAGCCAACCGGCCACGCGCGGGCTACGAATCCGGGCAAGGGCTGCCAAATCGTCCGATCCCTCCAGCGAGGTGATCACGAGCTCTGGCGCAAGAGTTCTGACCAGGGCCGTAAGCGCCGTGCACACGCGGTCCTGGCTGACGGCGTGGCAGTCGACGCCGTTCCACCGGTAGCGGATCTGGCCTGCGGCCTCCTCCCAGGGGACGTGGTTGGCATCGAGATGAGTGCGTAGGACGGTCGCCTGGCAGGATCCGTCCCACGGGGCTTGGTGGCTTCCCAGGTAGATGACGTGCCAGCCGGCGCGAGCGAACTCCTCGGCCAGCAGTTGTTGGGAGACCTCCGCGCCGCCGATCAGCAGCGGTGGAGGGGTGCGCCGCCAGGCGAACAGCACCGCAGGCCCGTTCATGCCGCCACCCAGAGGCCGACCAGGGCCTGCACGAGGGCGGCGTTCTCCTCGCGGCTCCCGTCGCTGGGAACGATGGTCACCTCGGCAGCGATGGGGGTGCGGGCCGGGCGACAGAAATAGTCACGGGTGTGGCCGAGAAAGGCGCTGTCGTGGAGGAAATAGTCCGGCTCGACGGCTTGGTGTCCGGCGGCCTTGCGGCGCGAGGCCAGCACGTCCGCGGGGGCGTCGAGGTAGAGGGTGTGGTCGGGTCGCAGGTGCGGCAGTCCTGCGACCCGAACGCGGGCGACATCGTGGACGCCGAAGCCGTACATCTCGTCCAGTGCGTAGGCGTGGGCCAGGAGGGTGTCCACCGACCGGTCAAGGATCACCGGGCCCTGGTGGGAGACCAGGTGCCGGGTGCGGTCGGCTTCGATGCTCATGAAGGTATCGAACGCGGCGAGTTGTTCGGCGGCGGAGGTGGTTGCGGGCCGCGGGATGTCCTCGGCGCGGGGTATGGACTTCACGTAGCAGTCGGCGAAGACCGCTTCCCGCATGTACGGCGCTTCCCTCAGCCGACGGAGGGCGGTGGTCTTCCCCGCGTAGGACGGCCCTTCCACAGCGATGATCACGCGGTGCCTCCCAGGCGGTAGAAGCGTTCGGCGTACGTTCCGGAGCCGTTGTCTCGGCCGGCGGGCAACATGTCGGCGGCGACGGTGTAGGCGTGCCGAATGGGCCGGTACATCTTGGGCGCGGGGTTCATCTGTGATCCGTGCATGTGCAGCAGCGTGAGCTTGTCGAGCACGGCCCCCGTGATGTCTGCAATCTGGGGCGTGAGAGTGTCGCCCGTGCGCTGGTGGAACAGGTGCCGGTCACAGCCTGCGAGCGCGTAGGTGGGCCAGAACGCCACGTCTTCCCAGAACCAGCGGCAGCCAAGCCGCCGAGCCGCTTCGTGCGCCAGAAGGTGGTCCGGGTGGCGCGTCACCGCTGCCGGAGCGATCAACTCGGCCTCGGGGTGTTCCTTGAGCACTTCGGCGAGTTCACCGGTGATCGTGCTCGTGAGCAATTGGGGGTGCGCCCGGTAGGGCGGGTCGGCGTCTTTGTGTCCGAGCGGTACCCGGTCGGCGGCCAATGGTCGCAGAGCCGAAGCTGCCTCCTGATCGCGCAGACGGGAGACTGACTCGACATCCGAGTGGAGCGGTTCCAGGGACGGATGGACGCTGCGGGATCGAGTGAAGACCGTGATGACGGTCAGCGGGCGGGGGTGTGTGAGGAAGTGCCCGGCGGCCGAGAGGACGAAGTCGTCGTGGTGTGGCTCGATCACCACAACCGGTCGGCCCGTTGGACGACGGGCCGTGATGCGGTAGGCGGCACCGGTCAATGGGGCGGTCAGGTCCATGATCTGGCCACCTTCGAGTGCGGCCATCCATGCCTGGTGGGCGCCCAGCAGGTCGGTAGGGAATCTGTAGATGCCGTCGGTGTCCGGCACGGGAAGTTGCGGCACGAGGCGTCTCCTTGTCTCAGCGGACGGTGGTGGTGCGCCAGTGGCGCCAGAATCGCGGCGAGGTCAGGGCCAGGCGGGCAGTGAGCGGGTTTTGCCACCACAACATCCGCAGACTCGACCACTGGTCGTAGCGGCGGGTGGAGGGCCGGACCCGCAGCTCGTCCAGGAGGGCGACGGGAGCGCCGGTACGGTGGCCGTGGCGGGTCAGGCGGGCGAAGAACTCGACATCTTCGCTCATGAAGTAGTCGGTGCGGTAGCCACCTACGGCCTCGAAGGCTTGCCGGGTGCAGAACTGGGCAACACCCTGGGCGCCGCCACGACGAGTGCGGTAGTGATCCCAGTAGGCGCACAGCAGACGAGCAGCCAGCCGGTTCGGTGTATAGAGCGGCGGGATGGCACCACCGGCGGACCCGGTGCGCATCGCATGGGCTGCTGCGTCGATCGCCTCAAGCGGCACGGCGACGTCCGCGTCGGTGAAGAACAGCATCTCGCCCTGCGCCGCATTGGCCCCGGTGTTGCGTACCCGGCCGATTCCGCGGCCGGTCTCGCTGACCACGCGTACGCCGAAGGAGGCAGCCATGTCGGCGGTGGCGTCGGTGCTGGCGTTGTCGACGACGATGACTTCGCCTGGCAGACCGCTGATCCCCTGCCAGTGTCGCAGCGAGGCCAGGACGGTGGGCAGGTAACGGGGCAGGTAGGCGACTTCGTTGTAGGCCGGGATGATGATCGACAAGGCGGTCTGGCTCACGGAGCAGTCCTCTCTGTGCGTACGTCGAGGCTGAGGGCCTGGCGCATACGCGCTGCCCAAAGAGCGCGGTGGCGCCCTTCCCGCTGAGCGGCGTAAGTCCAGCCGCGTACGGCCTGGAACGCGGTGAAGGCGGTCACGAGTTGGAGGTTGACAGGCCGCCCGTAGGCGGCGGCCAGGAACAGCCGGTCGGCGGGTTCGAGCACGGAGCAGGTGACCAGCGTCTGGGCCAGGTCGTACTCGGCCACACACAAGGTGGTGGCCTCGAAGTCCACAAGACGTTCGGGAAGGCGGCTTCTGCCGCTGGTGACCGCGGGGGTAGCTGAGAGGACCGCGTTCTCCAGGTGCAGGTCTCCGTGGCACCACACCATCCGATCTTGGGAGACGCCTTGGGCGATGACCTCCAGCGCAGTGGTGAGCTGGGCGAAGACGGCACGTGGGCAGTGCCTGGCCAGCGCGCTGACCTGGTCGCTGAGGCAGGGTGCCAGCCGGACGCCGCGCGGTGGCGCGATGCTATGAAAGGCGTTCATCAGCAATGCCAGCCGGACGAGCGCCGCAGACTGCGGCATCTGGCCCGCCCGCACAGCGTCACCCAGAGTGCGGGATCCGGCATCGGTGGTGATCACGGCCGTGGTACCGAGCCCTGGGACCGGACCGCTGGCGACGACACCGGGCACGGCGATACGGCCATCGGCGGCGATCGCGTGCAGCAGGCGGGTTTCCTCGGCAGCACCGTGCCGCCGCCCCGCAGCGAACAGCTTGACGATCGTGCGGCGGCCATCGTCCAACCGCACCCGGTAGACGACCGTATCCGTTCCAACGGAGATCCGCTGCACTGCCGCCGGCGCGACCCGCACCAGCGCGGTGCACGCCGACTCGACCGCCGGCGCGCAGGCGGTCCCGGTCACCAGTCGCCTACCAGAGACAGGTGACCTGCGCGCCGCACGTACCGCAGTGTGCGCCGCATGTGCGACCGGTAGGCCGCCACCTCGCTGGTACCGGGGCACGAGGGTAGCCATGGCTTGTGCTCGCCCACGAAGTGCAGCACGCACGCGTCCTGGCAGTCCGCGGGACGGCGCAGCACTCGGCGCACCCAGTCACCGCGCTCCAGGAACCGGCCCACCTCGAACCGGTTAAAGACGGGCGCCACCGGATGCACCCGTCTCGAGGCCAGCAGCCACAGGTTCAGCGCGCACTGATCGTTGTGCAAAATGTGTCGGCGCCCAGCACGAAGCGCGTGACTGACGCCCGCGCGCATCGGTGCAAGCATCTGCCCGGGCGCCCACAGCATCCCTGCGTTGAAGTACGGACGGTCCACCAGGTGCGGCCACCGCTCGGACACACCCGGCAGAGCCCGGCCCCGGCCCACAGCCGGGTTGAACTCGTCCACCACCGCGCCGACCTGATCCGGTGGAAGGCCGTCCAGCGGGACGGTGACATCACCCGTGACGAGGACATCAGCGTCCACGTAGATCAGATACGGCCTGTTCACGAAGCCAGTTGTGAAGGCGAACCGCAGGTACGTCGTCACCGAGATGTAGGCCCCGTCCACCATGACACTCTCGGTGGGCGGTACCTCCCAGCGGATGTCGAAGGAACCAAAACCGCACCGATGAGCCATGTCCGCCATGACCTCCGCGTCCTGTCGGCGAAAGTCCAACGTCAGCACCCGGACGGCTGCTTCCCGCCGCTGTGCGGCGTCCAGTCCGTCGGCCAGGGAGGTCAAGGCCACCAACGACGGGACCAGGTAACGCCGGTCTACACACATCCCTATCGCGTACACGTGCAACCCTCCACAGGTCTCGGCGCCGCAAGCGGTCGCCCAGCATCGGAATCCCGCGATTGGCCGGCTGGGTGTCCGGGGAAGATGACCCGGTGCCGGTCGAGGTCGCCGACTCGGCGAGGACGGTGATGCCCACAAGGTTGATCGTGAGCAGGGCAATGCCAGCGAGGGTGCCGTCCAACGATGGCCTTCTGGCGCGGCTGTGGCGGGTGATCATTCGCCCGCCTTCTGGATCGCGCCAAGGTGCGTTGTCCACTCCATGCCGCCACCGGGCGGCAGCAACCAGGCCACCGGTGCCCCCTTGCCGTTTGGTTCGGGGCACACTGCCCGTAGGAGGCCTGTGCGACCAGAGGCAGCGTCCACCACCTCCAAGCCGATCCACGGGTGTTCGTGATGGCCGAGTCCCACACCCCGTTCGGCGCTCACCGCGCGCTCTCCGGCGGTTGTTCAAGGTCGGCGACGGATGCCCACCACGGCTGTCCCTGACCAGTGGGCCGCAGCAGGACGCGCGTAGGTCGCTGTATCGACGCCGATGCGTTGACCTCCCCCAACTCGTCGCGAAAGAGCTGCACGAACCCCAGCTGCCGACGGCCGGTGTCCAGCACAAGGACGCCGACGGTCAGCCAGGGCGGCACGGAAACGGGTGCGGGCTCATACAGGGTCATGGTCATCGCCATCGCCTCGGTCTCGGGCAGGGGGAAGCGCACAGCACGGCGGTACGGCTGTCAGCCGCAGCCGGCACTCGACGCTTCCGGGGGCTCACTTACCGTGACTCAGGAGCCGGCTCGGGAGCAATAGAATCTGCTGGGAATCAGCCCCAGCAGGGAAATTGGCACATGCCGAAGCAAGCTCATGGCTTCCGCTGCGCGCGCAACGGCTGTCAGGCTGGACACATGTCGGCGACGGCGCGCACATGCGCCAGAAGAGAGGGCACATGGCCGCGAGACCGCAACCAACGGCCAGGCGTATCGGCCTCGGTCACGAACTGCGGCAGATGCGCAAAGACGCCGGTCTCACCATCGCGGAGGCTGCCAAGGGCCTGCGCTTCGATGAGAGCACGCTCCAACGCGTCGAGGCAGGCTGGAAATCGTTCCGGCAGGCTGGGCACCTCCGAGACCTGCTGGAGCGGTACGGGGTCACCGACGAGGACGAAGTCGACCGGCTGGTCGCCCTCCAGCGCGAAGCCTCCAGCCGTGAGTGGTGGACCGGCACCGGAACGACCATGCTCTCGGGCATGCCTCGCTTCCTCGGCGTGGAGTCGGCTGCCCGGGAGATCCGAATCTTCCATCCCACGGTCCTGCCGGGGCTGCTCCAGACCGAGGCTTACGCGCAGGCCGTGCACGAGGCGCACAAGCCCATCGATGAGTCGACCACCGAATTCATCCGCCAGAGCGTGCAGTTGCGCATGAAGCGGAAGGAGGCGCTGACTCGCGACGAGGACCCGTTGAAGGTCTGGGCCGTCGTGTACGAGCCGGCTCTCCGCTACAACCTGGGCGGCGCCGAGACCATGCGGGAGCAGTACGCCGCGCTGGCCGACCTGGCCGGGATGGAGAACGTGACGCTGCAGGTCCTTCCCCAAAGCGCGACCGGCTACGTTGCGTTCCATGATGTCAACATCATGATCCTCGGCGACGGGCTGCCGACTACGGTCCAGACCGACACGGCCTGGTTCACCGTGGCCGTGACCGACAAGCCTCGTGAGGTCGGCCGGTTCTCCCGCATGTTCGACGCGATGGTGGCGGCAGCCCTGCCACCGAGCGACACCACGAAGTTCCTGCACCAACTATCGAGAGAGATCGCAGAATGAGCACTCACCCTGTCGCGGTGGCGGCATCGGACCTGGAGGACGCCAATTGGATCACTTCGTCCTACAGCAACGGCGGGGGCAACTGCGTCGAGGTGGCTGAACTCGCCCACGCCGTCGCCATCCGCGACTCGAAGAACCCCACCGGCCCTGCCCTGACGCTCTCTCGGCATGCCTTCGCCGCTCTGCTCGCCACGACCCGCACGGAAGGGTAGGCACCCAGAGACACCGAGGCAGCCGCCTTCCCCCGATCGGCTAGGGGAAGGCGGCTTCGCCATATCTCACGAGACCAAAAAGCGCTCGTCTGCACGAAGTCTTTGTCACGCAACAAATCGGCCAGGCCGCTCTGAGAGAACATGACTCTTGCAGCGCCACATGCACACCTCAAGGAACCGCTTTTACAGTGCGCAATTTAATGGTGCTTCCTGAGCTGTAGTCTCCGTGCTCCCACTCTTTCCGCAGAAGGTCTACCGCACGCCGGTTTTCGCACGCCGTCACGATCCGGTCTCTCCTTTCTCCGGTTACGCCCGTCGCACGTCCAGGCGCCGCTGCACACGCCTGTTGCCAGTCAACGGAGGTTCGCAGCATGGAGGAAGGCAAGACGCGGCCGTGAGGTGCGATGCGATAGCGGCGTGGCCGTCGGCCACGTCAGGGACGGAGCTGCTGTGGATCAACTGGAGATTCCCGAGGGGTTCGAAGAGCAGAAATGGCGATCACTGGTCCGTCGCGGCCGCCGGGACATGCGGACCAAAGGAATGGCCAACTTCAGTCTGGGAGATACGGCGCTCGAAATTTCACAGACGGACGGCTACGATGAGCAACGGGTGCGCAGCGTAACCAAACTGTGGGCGAGGCAGATCAATTGTCCCTATGAGCAATTGGTCACATACCGGCGCGTTGCCGCCGCCTGGTCACCTGAGCATCGCCGCGAAGACGTCTGCTGGACCGTGCACCAAACGCTGGCCCCACAACCGAACCGGTTCGAACTGCTCGCCAAGGAGCCCTCGGACGACCTGGACGTCGAGGGTCTGGGCCGTTGGCACACCGACGCGGCTTCCCGTGCCCGGCAGAACCTGCCGGGCAGCCCCAGCGGCACCGAGGAGCGCATCGAGCACGTCAAGCACATGCTCCGCAAGACGCCGGAGGCGGCGGCAGCACTGAACGCGCTCTCGGATCGGCCCGACGTCATCGAGGCCGCCTTGGAGTACCCCACCTTCCGACGGGCGTACCGCGAGGCATCCGTCGCGCGCGGTAGCCGCCTGGCGCAACAGGCAGAGACGGTAGCTCCGGAGCCGAGGCTGGCACCTGATACCCCGGCGAGCAAAGGCACCGCGGAAGGGCACACGGCATCGGAGGAGGAATCCCCGCCGTTGGCTGACGTGCGTACAACGCCGTCCTCGGTGCTGCGCGCGATCGGGCTGAGCACCAACTTCGCGGTGGCCATGCAGAGGGCCGTCATCGACCTGCGCGACGAGATGCTGACCACTGAGGACGAAGCAGCGCTCACCGAGAGCATCCGGCGCGTACGCGCAGTCTGCGACTGGTGCGAGCACGTGGTCACCACAGGACAGACGGACATGGACGAGGGGCTCGCCCGGCTCCTGGGAAGTCAGGACGAGCGATGAACTCACCAAGGCGCAGGCGCGCCCCGTCCGACCTCGGCCCGGAGCTGTGGGATCTCGTCGTGGATGCCGGCGATGACGGGATGGAGCGGGAGAAGGCGCTGGAGTACATGAGCCCCGCTCAGTTCGATGTCGCGAAGGCATGGGATCGGGACGTGCTGTGCACGCTCAATCAGGAGTGCTTCCTGTACGCCCTGGGCCGCTACTACGTCACCCAGGACGTGGAGTTGGCGATTCTGGCGCTCAGCCGGGAGGTCGCTCTCCTGCATGGCCGGGCAGTGCGCCTCCACGTCAGCGCCATCCAGCCACTGCCGCCACAGGCACAGAACGACCCGCGTGTGCGCATCGCCCGATCGGCGCTGACCGAGATCATCAACGCCGTCGCTTCGCTCCGCCGAGCGGGCTTCTCCATCGGCACGGCAGCCACTCACGCTGCTGATTGATCAACGCGGCAAGAGGATACCTGCGCGCCGAAGCCTCTCAGCGGCCTCGAAATGGTCCACTTTGAACGCTGCGGCCATCATCGTGTGGACGCACTCCCAACCACGGTGTCACGTCGTCCCCATGCACCTTGTCGACCCGAGGTGCGCAATTACCACGCACCGAAATGGCGTGTGCCCATACCCTCGCACCATGACGACCACATCTGAGGAAGATCAGTACATCAGACGGGTTCTTGCGCTACTGGACCGCGCCAAGGCGTACCAAAACCTCACCGAATCCGACTCCAAGGAGTGGCAGGTGCAGCCCGGCAGTGCCCTCGCCGGGGACGACGCCAAAACCGACCCCTACCAGGTTTCCCACAACGCGTGGATCGCCCTGACCGTGGCGGTGGACCATCTCCACTGCTTCCGCTCTACGTTCGCCAGCAGCCCGCGGGACGATTCGGTTTCGATCACGCTCCACACCCACGGGCAGTACTCGCTGCTACGCGGCGCCTTCGAAAACAGCGCTCGTGCGGTATGGATGCTCGGACCCTCGCAGCGGCTCGTACGTGTACAGCGACGGCTGTGCATGCAGGCGGCCGAGAACAAGAACTCCGACCGTATGAACGGACTACTGAAGCAGCAGCCCAGGTGCCCTCTGAATGTAAGAATGCAGCAATTGACTGACCTCGTCGTCAAGGCAGGAACGAAGCCCGACGACGCCAAGCAGGCCCTCAAGCCAGCAACGTACTCGGAGATCGTGCGCGAAGCAGGGGCTCTGGCCTCGATGCAGGGCACCGAAGCCGAGGTCGTGTGGAGCAGTTGCAGCTCGCTGGCACACGGCGATGTCTACAGCACGTTCAGCGTCTTGGAGCACGACATCGTCGACACTCAAGGACGCGTGAACCTTACGAAGATCACTAGTTCACCCAAGGTGCTGTTCTGGGCCACAGACCGAACTATCGCGATGATGCGACACGGCTTCGAACTGTTCAAAAAGCGTGCCGCCCGTCATCACTGACGCGGGAACCGGTACGACGGTCTCAGGGGTTGGTGTTGGTCGCCAAGCCGATGACAAGCTGAGGCCAGGGCACATCCGGGGCACATGAGCCCGGGAAACTGCGTTGACCCGTGGGAACTACCAAGACGAGTTTCCGCAGGTCAACACACATTTCCGTGCGAAGCCCCAGGTCAGGGCCACGCTGCCGCCAATCGCTCCACGAGTGGCAGGACTTCTCGAAGCGGCTGCACGAGGCGGGGCACCAGCCGTACTGCCTGGTGTGGCCCTGAGCGGGCCGCGCCGCGCGAGCACACCCGGCGGGATCGCGTGGATGGGCGCACACGCCACGACGGACAAGCGTGCCGGCCTGCCCGGGATGCTCGGCGGAATCTCACTCACGTGCGCCCGCGGCGTCGACGCGGACGAGTTCCTCATCGCGCTCGGCGCCGACTTCGACGAGCTCGCCGAGCGCATCCCGTACAAGGACCTCACCCGGCGGTTGGGACGCCTGGACAAGCCCTCGCCCCACGTCAACGCCGTCATGTACGGGACGTGCGGTGACTGGGTCCACGTGCTGGAGGACTGGGGTATGGCGACATGGGCAACCGGCTACCGAAAGGTGGACTCCATGCGGCCCGGCCCGGACGAGGAGGTCGTCTGCGCAACGATGAACTGGTGGAGTCCCCCGCAAACGATCATCCATGCGCCGGGCGACGGCCACGCCTGGCGGGCCGAGTTCGGAGAGGACACCGGCCGGGCGTCCGCCCTGGATGCGGCACTCCAAGCGGCGGGCGCGGTGTTCCCGTCCATCGGGGACACGGACGAAGCCACGGTGGCGGCGTACCACGAGGAGCACGGGGAACGCCTCCCCTCCGCCGTGTTCACAGCCGTCGGCGCCTACTGCGGCCTGTCCATCGACTCCGCGGCTGTCCAGGCCGGCGAACTGCCGTCGCTCCTGATCCCCATGGCCTGACGGGGCTGCCTGCCGAGGGCACCGCTCCCCCCAGGTCGCGCCGGGGGCACATCACGAAGGACTGGCATCCCCTTGGTACAGCCTGCTGTACCACCGATCGGGCTGCTTACGGGATCGGATCGAAGGGCGCCGCTCCCTAGCGTCGATGTCATCGCACACGTCGCTGAAGGAGTCCTCATGACGCACACCGATCCCTACCGTCTCACCCCTGGTGGCAAGCGGGACGACGCACCGGAGCGGACCGGTGGCGGTGCGGGCGTGGTTCGCGCGCTGCTGTGGGTGGTGCTCGTCGTCAGCGTGGTCGGGAACACCGTGGCATCGGCCGTCGGGGGCGGTACGGGCGTGCATCTGGCCGCCGGTGCGGTCACCGTGCTGTGCGCCGCTCTGCTGGTCGTGGGGCGCGTGCGGAGGAACCGGTGAGCGGCTGGGGGTTCGGGGGCTTCGGGCGTGGGGCCGCCGTGCGGACGGCCGAGGCAGCGCGGCCTGCCGTACGGCCGGAGGCCGCGGCGGACGGGCCCGCCGTCGCGTTGAGCCAGGTCAGCAAGGTGTACGGGGGCGGCGTCCGGGCCCTGGACGATGTGTCGCTGACCGTGTGGCCGGGTGCGTTCGTCGCCGTGATGGGGCCGTCCGGCTCGGGCAAGAGCACGTTGATGCACTGCGCGGCCGGTCTTGACTCGCCCACGTCGGGCAGCGTGCGGATCGACGGGCACGAGATCGCCGGGCTCGACGAGACACGCCGCACCGAACTGCGGCGCGACCGCGTCGGGTTCGTGTTCCAGGCGTACAACCTGATCCCGTCGCTGACCATCGCGGACAACATCACGCTGCCGCTGCGCCTTGCGGGCCGGGGCCCGGACCGTGAGTGGGTGCGTGCGCTGGTCGAGCGTGTCGGGATCGCCGACTGCCTCGACCGCCGGCCGGCCGAGCTGTCCGGCGGCCAGCAGCAACGGGCCGCCGTCGTGCGCGCCCTGGCGGCCAGGCCCGCGGTGGTGTTCGCGGACGAGCCGACCGGGGCGCTCGACCTGCACAGCGCCCGCCAGGTCCTGCAACTGCTGCGCGGGCTCGTCGACGAGTTCGGGCAGACCGTCGTGATGGTCACCCACGACCCGGCGGCCGCGGCCTGGGCCCACCACGCCGTGGTGATGGCGGACGGCCGGGTGGTCGAGGCGCTCGACGCGCCGACCGCCGCCTCGCTCGCCGACCGGCTCATCGCGCTCGGGGGACGCTGACTCATGCTGCATCTCGCTCTGCGGATGGCCGCGCACAGGCTCACCGCGCTGATCGCCGTGGCGTGCGCGGTACTCGGCGGCGCCGCTCTGCTCACCGGGACGGGCGTGCTGGCCGAGTCGGGCCTGCGCTCCCACGTGCCGCCGGGCCGGCTCGGCGGCGCGGACGTGGTCGTCGCGGCCGACCAGGAGTTCCACCCGAGCGGTGACCTGCCGATCGCACTGCCGGAGCGCGCCACGCTCCCCGCCGGTCTCGTCGGCCGGCTCGGCAAGGTCGACGGGGTCACCGCGGCTGTCGGCGACATCGGGTTTCCCGCCGCGCTCGTCGATGCCCGCGGCCGTGTGCTGCCGGCCGAGGACCCCGGGGCCTCCGGCCATGGCTGGTCGTCGACCGCGCTGCTGCCGAAGCCGCGGATCGAGGGCCACAGGCCGTCCGGAGCAGGCGAGGTCGCCGTACCCGCCTCGGCCGGTTTCCGGGTGGGCGAACGGGTCCGTGTCGTCACCGGGGACAGCGCGCGCAAGCCGTCCTCCTCCTACCTGGTGTCCGCCGTCGTGGACGCGCCCGGCGCCGGCGTCTACTTCGCGGACGGCACCGCGCGGCGGCTGTCGGGCCGCGAGGACGGGCCGCGGGCCGGGACGGTCGACCTGATCGGCCTGCGTGCCGCGCCAGGCGCCGCGGACTCCGTGGCGGCGGCGGTTCGCGAGCGGGTGGCGGGCACGGACCCGGTGGCGGGCCGGGACCTGAAGGTACTCACCGGCGAGGACCGCGGTACGGCCGTCGCCCCAGGGCTGAGCGCCGCGCGTTCCCTGCTGCTCCTGCTGGCGGGTTCGCTCGCCGGGATCCTGCTGATGGTCATCGGCTTCGTCACCGCGGGCGCGCTGAGCGCGTCGATCGCCGGGCAGCGCCGCGACCTCGCGCTGATGCGCGCCGTCGGCGCCACGCCGCGGCAGATCCGCCGCCTCGCCGCCTTCCAGGCCTCGGCGCTCACGGTCGCCGCCGCCGTGCCCGGCATCGCTCTCGGCTACCTGCTGGCGGGGAGTTTCTCGCAGGTACTCGTCGACCGTGACGTCCTCCCGCCCGGACTGCCGCTCACCGTCAGCCCGTTGCCCGCGCTCGCCACCCTCGTGCTGATGCTCGCCGCCGTGCAGGTGTCCGCACGCTGCGCGGCCTGGCGCACGTCCAGGCTGCCTGCCACCGAGGCGGTCGCCGAGTCACGCAGCGAGCCGCGCACACCCTCCCGCGCCAGGACGCTGACCGGCCTGCTGCTGATCGCGGCCGCGACCGCCTCGGCGGTCACCCCGCTGCTGGTGCGCACCGCGCTGGGCGCCACGTCCGCGTCCATCGCGGGCATCGTGGCCGCGATCGGTCTGGCCCTCGCGGGCCCCGCACTCGTCAAGTCCGCGGGCGGGGCGGCACTGCGGCGCATGCGGCCCGGAGCATCCGCGCCGAACTGGCTGGCGGTGTCGGGTCTGCGCGCGCACGCCCTGCGGTTCTCCGGGGTCATCAGCCCCCTGGCCATGGGCATCGTCTTCGTACTGACGTACACGATGACGCAGACGACGGTGCTGGCGGCGACGCGGCAGGACGTACGGGCCGGCTCACTCGCCCAGTACACACTGAGCGCGCCGCGGCTCGGCGGGGTGCCCGCGGACACGCTGCCGACCGTACGGCGGCTGCCGGGGGTGGTGGCCGCGGAGCCCGTCACCTCCACCACCGCGGTGTGGCAGTACCAGCAGTTCGGCGAGACAACGAGCGAGTCGGCGTCCGCGATGATCCTGCCGCCGGGTGCGGCCGGTGTGCTCGATCTCGACGTGCGGGAGGGGGATTTGACGCGCCTGAAAGGTGCCACGGTAGCCGTGAGCAGCGCGGTCGCCGGTGCACGCGGTGCCGAGCCGGGAAGGCGAGTGCGGCTGCTCCTCGGGGACGGCGCGCGGGTGACGGCCCGGGTCGTCGCCGTCTACGGCCGGGGTCTCGGCTTCGGCCCGCTGGTCCTGTCCCGGGATCTGGCCGCGGGGCACACCACCGTGGCCGCGGCGCAGAGCGTTCTGGTGAGGACCGACGGCAGGCCGGCGACCGAGGACGCGCTCGCCGCGCTGGCCGGGAAGCGTTCCGGCCTGGTCCTGTCGGGAGCGGGTGCGGGGGCCGGTGCGGGGCAGCACACACCGCCCGAGGTGTGGATCAACCTGGCCGTCATCGTGGTCCTGCTCGCCTACCTGCTGCTCTCCATCGCCAACAAGCTGGTCACGGCCACCGTCCAGCGGCGCACCGAGATCGCCGCGCTGCGTCTGGTGGGGACGACGCCCGGTCAGGTGCGCGCGATGATGCGCCGCGAGGCCGCGATGATCGCCGCGATGGCGTGCGGGGCGGGTCTTGTGGTGTCGGCCGTGCCGCTGGCGCTGCTGGGGCAGGGGTTCCTGGGCCGGCCATGGCCCGCGGGCCCCGCCTGGCTGCTGCCGGTCGCCGTCGTCGTCCTCACCGCGACGTCCTTCGTCACCATCGAGATCCCCACCCGGCGGGCCCTGCGCACCCCGCCGGCCGAGGCACTGCGCGCACCGTGAGGGCGCACCGTGAGGGCAGGCGCCGCGGCGTCCCGGTGGCGGCCGCGGGCGTGGGGCGCCCGGCGCCCGGCGCAGGGCGCCGGGCGTCAGGCGTCAGGCGTGCAGGTCGACCACGACCTTCACGTCGTCGCTCTTCTTCTGCAACGCATCCTTGAAGCCGCTCATGGGGACGCGCCGCGTGATGAGGCGCTCCAGCCAGGCGCGGTCGGCGCGGGCGAGCGCGTCGGCGGCCTGTTCGTATTGGCGGCGTGCGGCGTTGACCGTGCCGAACAGGACGGCGTTCTCCAGCACCAGGCTCTTGTTGACCTCGTCGGTGCTGATGGGCACCGCGTGGGTGCCGCCGGAGATGCCCGCCAGGCAGATGACGGCGTTCGGGGCGATGACGTCGGTGAGTTCGAAGACCAGCGGCCCGTGACCCGTGCACTCGATGACCACGTCGGGGCGCAGGCCGGTGTCGCGGGCGTCCCCGGTGTGGAAGGTGGCGCCGAGGTCCGCCACAAGGCCCGGCTTCGGGCCGCTGTCGTTGAGGTCGAGCACGTGGACGTCGAGGCCGCGTTGCATGCCGAGCAGCGCGGCGAGCAGCCCGATGGGGCCCGCGCCGGTCACCAGGGCCGTGCGGGGCCGCCAGGACGCGCGGGAGAAGATGCGTTCCGTCTGCTCCCAGGCCTTGGCGACGACGGACGTCGGCTCGAGCAGGACGCCGCAGTCGCCGAGCCCCGGGTCCACCTTGACGGCGAACTCCGGTTCCACACGCCAGCGTTCCGAGCCGTAGCCGCGTCGCTCCTTGATGCCGCGCTCGGTGTACTTCCCGTTGCGGCAGAAGTCCCACTCCCCGCGCGAGCAGGGCTCGCACGGTACGGGGTCGGGGCGCCGCACGATGCCCACCACGCGGTCACCCTCGGCGAAGGAGCTGCCCTGCGGCGCCCGCAGCACCGTGCCGAGCGATTCGTGGCCGATCAGCAGCCGGTCCTCGCCGGGCGGGGGCGTGCCGTAGCCCTGGTGCACGATGTCGGCGTCCGTGCCGCAGATGCCCAGCAGGTCGCCCTGGACCAGCAGGGCGCCCTCCGCCTCCGCGGGCTCCGCCACGTCCTCGGCCCGCACCTGGCCCACGTCGCCGGGCACCACCGTGATCGCCTTCATTCGTGCCGCCTTCCTCGCCCCGGGGTCTTCGGGTTCCGGCTTCCCGGGATCCCGCACCGCCACACCCGCGACGCGTCGCACCGGGCCATGCGCGCCGCGCCGTGCTCAGCGTCCAGCGTCACCGCTGCCGGGTGGGCACGCAAGCGCGGCGGGCGCCCGGCGGGTACCCGGGAGCTCTCGCGGGTACCCGCAGCGGTGCCGCGGCGCCGTGCGGGAGCGGGACGCGGCTCGTACGCTTGTGTCCGCGAATGCCGAAGGGTCGTGGCGCGGCAGCCCGGGGCCCGGGCGCCCTCGGCGAAGAGCCGCGGTGAGTCGCATCGGAGTGAGCCATGAGCTTCCACACGCGAGAAGCGGTCCGCCTGACCGTCATGCTGGACGACACCGACGCCTGGCACCACAAGCCCATGTGCAGCGAGATCGTCCACCGGGCCCACCGCGCGGGGCTGGCCGGCGCCTCGATCTTCCATGGCGTGGAGGGCTTCGGCGGGCGGCAGGTCGTCCACACGACCCGGCTGCTGTCCATGGCCGACGACCTCCCCGTGGCCGTGATCGTCGTGGACACCGATGAGCACGTCGAGGCGTTCCTGCCGCAGCTCGATGAACTCGGCATCGAGGGCCTGATCACCGTGGAGCCGGTCCGGGTCGTCTGCTTCGGCGACGATGACGAACAGGAGCCGAAGCGGTGACCGTCCGCACACCCGCTCGTCCTACGTCCCCGCTTGCGCCGGCGGCATGAGCCACCCGGCGCTCCCGGCCCCGCGGCGCGACGCCCGCGGTCGTCGGCACCGTCGCGGGCGTCGGCGAGGCGGCCGCGTGATGCCGGGCCCGGTTCTGGGGCGGGCCGGGGCAGCGTCTCGGGCTGAGTCCGGGGAGGGCCGTCGCGGACGCACACGCGCGGACGGGCGTGCACGCGGCTGACCGGGACACGGCGGGGCGGCGAAGCCCCGCGCCGGCCGGCGTACGACACGGGGCGCCGGGGGCGCGCCCGGCACGAACATCGCGGATCCTCTTCCCCAATCGCCTTGCTCCTTCCATGATTTGGTCGTCAATGCCCGGCCGCGGTTCGGCCGTGGGCCGGGAGACGCATAGGAAGGCCGACCACAGGCCTTCTCGTCGCGAAGCATGGAGGAATCATGTCCGCACGGCTTTCCAGACGGCTCGGTTCGGTGACATTGGTGAGCGCCTTGGCGATCGGAGGGCTGGGGCTGACGGCCGGCACCGCCCAGGCGGCCGGCTGCGACAGTCCGCCCCTGGGCTCCATGTGTGTCCACGTCCGCCACTCCAACGGCACCTACGACTGGCTGGGCCCCTGGTACTACTGCGAGGTCCACAACATCGCCCAGAGCGACGAGGTGACCTGGATCAGGGACAACCAGTACGCGGGGACGAAGTCCTGGGCCTATGTGGACCAGAACGGAGGGGGCGCGTCCGAGTCCTTCACAGCGCGCTACTACGCCAGGCCGCCATGGTGGGATGTCGCCGAGATGCCCGGCCCGTACTCGATCAGGGTCTGCTGATTCCGGACGCTCGCCTCGCCGGCGGATCGCTGTGACGTCCCGTCCGCGTCCGGTGTGAGACCCCGGCGGAGTCGTCCGGCCGCGAGGGCGGCGCGGCAGGCCGCCGTCGCCGCCCTCCCCGGCCCGTGCCGCCGGGTCTTCGGCTCCTGGCCCCTGCCCGGCCTCCGCGCCCCGTGCCCGCGGGTCTCATCCCGTCACCCGGCCCGGCCGCATCCGCGGTTCGCCGTGACTTCCCGCAGGCACCGCGAGTGCGACCCGGGTCAGGTCACCCCGGTGTGGCGCCGGTGAGACGGCCGACAGGGCAGGCCCTGCGCGATGGCACGGACGGGCGGTGCAGCTCCTGAAGGACCGCGGGCCGTGACGGGCGTCCCGGTCGCCCGCCGCGTCGGCGGGTGACGCGCCCGGCCTGCCCCGCTTCCTCTGCTTTCACGTAACGGCAGGTCGACCCGCATGTCACAGCCCCGTCTTGACGTCGCGCCGCCTGCAACGGCCGAGCCGACGGGCGATGTCCTATGGAGCAGCAACGCCCGCCGAGCCGGCGCGAGCGGGCGAGACGACACAACCCCCCAGGAGTACCGATGAGCGCCAAGAAGATCGCAGCCCTTGCCCTCACCGTCGCCGCGGCCGGCCTCTCGCTGACCGCGTGCGACAGCGGCGGCCAGCCGAGCGCTTCCGCCGGGAGCAGCACGTCCGCCACCGGGGGCAGCGCGCCTGCGGCCGCAAGCTCGACCGGCGGCAACGGCTCGGGCTCGGACTCCTCCGACTCCGGCTCGGGCTCCGGCTCGTCCAGCTCTGCCAAGGGGTCGAGCAGCGGCAGCAACCTCTCGGCCAAGGGGGGATCGGCGACGTCGGCCACCAAGTGCAAGACGGACGACCTCGGCTTCTCCGTCGCCTCCACACCGGGCTACAAGGACAAGGAGCTGGCCATCACGCTGACGAACAAGGGCTCCCGCACGTGCAGCATGCACGGCTACCCGGGCGTCCAGCTCGTCGGCCCCGACGGCCTGGGCGACAGGGGGCCCAACGCCGAGCGCAACACCGAGTCGGCGACGGCTTCCACGGTCACGCTCAAGCCCGGCGAGGAGACCGGCTTCACCCTGGGCTACATGCCGGACCCCAACAACTCCGGCAAGAAGTACACCCGGCTGGACATCACCCCGCCCGACAACACGGTCTCGGACACGGTGGAACTGCACAGCCTGGCCTTCATCCCCGCCAAGGCCTCCAAGGACATCCGCAGCCTCGTGGTCAACCCGGTCGGCTTCCACTGGGGCACCGGAAAGTAAGCAGACCCGCGGGCGTGGGAGTCGGCGCGGGCGCCCGGCGCGGCGCCGTCCCGGCGCTGCCTCAGGTGGCCGACGCGCGCGAGGCGCGCCACATGGTGTGCTCCCGGCTGATGGCCTCCTCCGCGTCCGCGACCTCCGCAGCCCACGTCTCCTCGTCGTCGATGTGTGTCAGCCGGGCGTGGATGGCGAGCAGTTCGTGGCTCGCGATCGTGTAGTTGCGGGCCAGCGGCTGGTGCTGCTTGGTGCCCAGCCACGCGGCGCCCGCGCCGACGATCGCCGCCGCGATGCCGGACAGGTCCCACGACCACGCGTCGTACGCCCGTGCCAGCGCCAGGGCGATTCCGCAGACCTCAGAGGCGACCAGCACCATCCGCCAGGCCTGCGCGCGCGAGGCGTTCCAGCGGGCTTTGCGGGCGTACCAGTCGTACTGCTGCATGATCCGGGCCGAGAGGTAGCCCTCCTTGCGTGTGGCGAGGTCTTCCGAGCGCAACCGCCGCATGCCCGCGCTCACCTGCGTGGTGACCGGAGGTATCAAGGTGGCCTCGGGGACGGACAGCAGCAGGTCGTTCTGGCGGTGTTTCAGTGCCTCCTCGGCGCCCTCGTCCGAGCAGGTACGCGGAAACGGATGCGCCCCAACGGCGAACCGCCACGCCAGTGTTTTGACGGACTCGGCCACGGCCCTGCCGTTCACCCACTCTTCCTCGGGCCTTTGCAGGGCCAGCCACACCTCGACCATCAACGCGAGCGCGAACGCCACCGCCACGCCGAGTGCGCCGGCCTCGACGCCGGCCACGTGCAGGGAGACGACGCCGACGACGGCGGCGATCAGGGCGAGCGCCAGTCGCAGCGAGGACGCCCTGAGGTAGTGCCGCTGTGCGCGCAGAGAGGCGGAGTCCGCGGCGTGGAAGAGGCCGGGCAGGTCCGCGTCGGACAGTGCGACCGTGCTCGGCGCGCCACCGCCGCCCTGTGCCGGCCGGGGCGGCGGCCCAGGTGTCTGTGTCGGTTCGGACATGCTCGCTCAATGTTCCTTTCCGCGTGGGCTGCGGCCCAGTTCGCCGAACTTCTCACTGAATCGGGTGAGGAAGGAGTACGTGATCCGTCTGCCAGGATGCGGGTACGCGGTGGCGAACGAAACGAACTGCGGTGCCCAGTCCGCGTCGAAGTGCACCGCGCCGCGGATCCCGTACCGGTACCGCCGCCGCCTCTTGGGCGGGGGTACCGCCGGCAGCGGTTGTGGAAGAGCGCCCCGGGCGCGGACGGCCTCACGCAGCTCGGCGTACGCGTTCTCGTCGTACGGGACGAGCAGGATGATCCGCTGCGGCGGGACGTGCACGGCGGCCTGCTCGAGTTCCCAGCGCAGTTGCTCGCCCGGGCCGAGCCCCACCAGCAGCAACTGGGTCGTGGACATGAGCCGCACCACGGTCTCACGCCACCCCGTGTCCGGGAGGTAGACCCGTGACGCCCCGGCGTACGGGAGCCGCTCCCGCGGCCGGCCCACCGCGACCATGGGCCCGAACCACCTGACCGAATGGGCCAGTTGTTCCTCGTCACTCAGCAACGACCTTGCCGGGCCCCCGATGGCGGCGAGCAGCGACGGGGCGAGGCGGGCGCGCTGCGGATCGTCGGAGAAGCTCCGCAGGTACAGGACGAACGGCCCCTCGCCCAGCTCGTCTTCCACCAGAGCCACCGTCAGATGGCGCCGGCCCCTGCGCCGCGTCCATGCGGCGAGGAAGTACAGCGGGACGGGCAGCACGAACGAGGCGGCGAAGACGGCCAGGCCGATCGTCCCGACGGACCGAAGCGTCGTATGGAGGTGTTCGGCCAGCAGCAGGAGGATCACCACCAACCGCAGTGGCCACCCGATCGCCACCAGGACCCAGCCCAGCGGCCGGGACTGGTGTGGCACCGTCACGGTCACCGACGCGCCGTCGCCCCGGTCTCGCCCGTCGCCCATCCACACCCCTCCCCCGCCGCCAGGGCGGCGCGCAGCCGAAGGCGGCCCCCGCCGATCCTCACGCGGGAGGAGGCGCGCGCGCAACAGCCCCCGGCCTGTGGCCGGAGGCGGAGCTGCGGGGGCTCGGGGATACGCGAGCCGGGGAGAGGGTGTCAGCCGGTGGTCGCGACGAACTCGGGCTGGTCGAGCAGGCGCAGCCAACTGCCGCCGGGCTGGCGGCGGACGACCTGCGCGCGGGCTCCCGCCCCGTCCTTCGGCGGGGTCGAGGTGAGGGCGACGCCGTCGCTGACCAGCGTCGGCAGCGGCTGTTCCGGCTCGAAGTGGGGGCGGTTGGCCAGCACCTTCTCCCACAGCACGCGGATCGCCTCCCGGCCCACCGTCCGACCGCCCGGCGGGTAGGCCATCACCGCGCCCTCCTCGTAGAGAGCGGCGACCCCGGCGGCGTCCCCGGCGTTGGACCGCTCGACGAACAGGCGGGTGATGTCCTCTGGCCGCATGGCCTTCTCGTACTCCGGCATGGATTCCTCCTGACATCGGCGCTCCGGCACTTCGACGCTCTCCAGCATGACCACCCATCGACCAGTAGTCCAACAGATGGATATTCTGAATGCCAGAAGCTACAGTCATGATGTGGAACTCAGGCAGCTCGAATACTTCATCGCTGTCGCCGAGGAGCGGAACTTCACCCGGGCGGCCGAGCGCGTGCACATCAGCCAGTCCGGGGTCAGCGCGCAGATGCGCACGCTGGAACGCGAGCTCGGCACCGAGCTGTTCGACCGTTCGGCCCGCATCGTCACCCTCACCGCCGCGGGGAAGGCGGCGCTCGAACACGCCCGCGCAGCGCTCGCCGCCGCCGGGGCCGTCGGGCGGGCGGTGGACGAGGTGACCGGCCTGCTGCAAGGCCGGCTCACGGTCGGAATGGTCATCGGCTGCACCATCACCCCGCTTTTCGACGCCCTCGCCGCGTTCCACCAGGCGCATCCCGGTGTGGAGGTCTCACTGCGCGAGGACAGCTCCGACCGGCTCGCAGACGGGGTGCGCGAAGGCACCGTCGACCTGGCACTGATCGGCGCAGCGGCCACTACCCCCGAGGGGCTCGACGCGCTGACGATCATCAGCGAGCGGCTCGTCGCGGCCGTACCGGCCGGGCACCCGCTGCGGGAACAGCGGCACATCGCCCTGCGCGACCTGACGGCCCATCCGATCGTGTGCATGCCGCCGGGCACCGGCCTGCGCGCGGTGTTCGACCAGGCCTGCGCCGCCCAGGGCCTCAAGCCCGAGATCGCGCTGCAGGCCAGCGCCGCGGACGCCATCGCCGACCTCGCGGCCCGCGGGCTCGGCGTCGCCGTTCTCAGCGAGTCGATGGCCGCGCGCTACAGCGACCGGCTCACCGCGCACACCATCGAGGACGTCACTACGCCCGCGCTGCTCGCCCTGATCTGGAAGCACACGCACAGCCCAGCCGCGCGGGCCCTGCTCGCGCACAGCCGCCGGGCCTTCGCCGCACCCGGCCCGACGGCGCCCGTCAATCGTTGAGGTCAGGAATCGCCGGCGGTTGGTCAACCGCCTGGTCAGCTGGTACTGGTGCGGTGACCGGGTGCGTTCGGTCAGGCGATGCCCGGCGGGTTGGCGATGATCATGCGCCAGCCGAGCCCTGAGGTGTGCCGAAGGACGTTGGTGGCGGTGCCCTGGGTGTCGACTCGCTGCCCGTCGGGAGTGGTGATGTGCAGCGTGTAGTCGACCACGATCAGGACCACGTCGTTCTGCCGGAACACGTGCCGGGTCCGGTTCTCCAGCCGCGCGTCGGCCGCGATGAGTCGCTTCAGCTCCTGGCCGACCTGTTCGTGCCCGTGAACCACCGATCCATCGGAGGTCCGCATGGTCGCGTCCGGGTCGTAGAGGCTGTGCAGCCGGTCCAGGTCGCCCGCGTTGAGTGCCTGGTCGAACGCGCCGGCGAAGGTCGCCGGGTCGGTGATGATCGCGTGGTCCACCGGTGTTTCCTTTCCTTGGCCCACCGACGCGATCAGCGCCCGCAGCGTGGCCAGAGACGTGGCCTGTCCGCCGACGACGAGGTCACCGTCGGCGATGTCGATGAAGCGGACCCAGGTGCGCTGGGTGTTCTCGTCGGTCGGTGCGCAGCCCTCGACGGCCATGAGCTCCCGGGTGATCCTCGCGCCCAGGTCCAGCTTCGCGTCCTCGGTGAGAGCACCACGCAGTGTGCTGACCTCCACGTAGTAGTGCGGCTTCCGCGGGAGGCCGGTCGCCTTGAGGAACGCGGTCGCGGGCAGCTGCTCGAACAGCACCCAGGTCAGTTCGGGTGCGATGGCGCTGTCCCCGAATCCCTCGGCGGCACAGGTCAGCCCACCGAGCACGGCGGCGATCCGCGCCGGGTCGTGACCGTCGAACGCGGCTTCGCTCGTGGTGATCTTGACCAGTGCCATGTCAGCCGACCTGCTCGACATACGGCGTCGCTGTTCCGGTGGTGATGCGAGAATCGGTCATTCGCAGCTCAGTCATACCTGTGGCGCCTCCTCGTACGATCGCTGAATACAGTGATCAGAGTAGGGATCAGCGCTGGTGGAGAAGGGACGTTGTCTGGTGAAAACAAGACAGGCGATCCGCCGGGTGCCGTTCCAGGCGCCGACACCGTTCGGTATCGAGGTGATGACCATCGCGCAGCTGTGGGCGATGGCACCTCCGGGCTACCTCAGCTCGCCACAGCGCCCCGCCTTCCACCTCCTGGTGTTGGTGACCAGCGGCTCCACGACGCACACCGTCGACTTCGAGAAACACCACCTGGCCACGGGGTCGATGCTGTGGGTGCGGCCCGGCCGGGTCCAGGAGTTCGGCGAGCAGGCCACCGGCGACCTGGTGTTGTTCCAGCCGGACTTCCTGATCCCCGGCACGCACGCGGCGAGCCTCGCCGGCGACCACGGCGGCCCGGTCGAAGCCACCGGTCCGTTCGAGCCGGCCCGGCGCGCGCTCCGGCGTGAATACACCCGGGCGGCCGGCTCCGGGCGGCCCACGGTCGTGCAGACCGAGACACTGCGCCACCTGCTGTCCCTGCTCATCCTGGAACTGGCCCGGCACGCTCCGGACCCCAGGCGGCCCGATCCCATCGGACTCGACGCGCGGTTCCGGGACCTCCTGGAGCGGGACTTCGCCACGGCCCATGATGTCGAGCACTACGCCCAGCGGCTCGGCTACTCCGCCCGCACGCTCAACCGGGCCACCCAGGCCGCCACCGGGGAGTCACCGAAGCAGGCCATCAACCGCCGGCTCGTCCTCGAAACCCGCCGGCTGCTCGCGCATACCGACCAGCCCGTCGCCCGCCTCGCCCGCCGCCTTGGTTTCCGCGACCCGTCGAACTTCTCCGCCTTCTTCATCGTCCACACCGGACAGTCACCCACCGCTTTCCGCGCCACTGCCCGGCCGGCGGGCGGCAGCTGAGGGGGCGTCCATAGACTGACACACCCCCTGCTGCGGCGTTCGGCAGTGCGGCCGGCAACGCGCTTTGTTCACCGATCCGGTGCCGAAGCAGCAGGAGCCGGCCTCGGGACTCGATCTCACGGCCTGCCGATGTCCACCGCCCAGACCCCCGTGCCGTCGTACGCCTCCGGGATCGCGGTGAGTACCTGCCCCCCGCCCTGGTCGGCAGCCGAGGCGTAGACCGCGTGGGCGTGCCGCCAGTCGACGCCCGCCACCGTTGCCTGTTCGACGGCGGCCGCGCCGGCGAAATCGAGGGGCAGGAACTCCAGGCCGGGAAGCGCCCCCGTGTGTGCGGCCGCACCTGGAAGCTCCACGCTTGCCGCGATCAGGCACAACGCGGGGACATGCACGCGCCGAAGCGGGTCGTCGACCTCGACCACGGCCAGTCCGGACAGCAGGCGGTGTCCCTTGCACAGGGCGATCACCGCCGTGTGATCCAGGACGATCACCGACGTCCTCCCAGGCGACCGGCGGCTATTTCGTCTCGCCAGGCCTGAGCCTCACGTACGTCCGCGTCGGTCAGCTCGGGCCGCAGGTTCGCGCGGACGTACGCGATCGCCCGTGCCGTGCGCTCGGCCCGTTCGCCTTCGGTGGGAGTTGCCGCGACAACTCGTTCCACGTACGCGCGAGTACTGAGGCCTCGCTCCTCGGCCAGCGTACGAAGGCGATCTCTTATACCCTCATCGATCTTGATCGTGGTGTCGGCCATGAAACCAGAATACCGATGAATACCTCGGTTGGCGTCCACGCCTCGAAATCGTGGAGCCAATGAGCGCTTCCCAGGAGCGAAGCTCGGTACGCGCGCGGTCCACGTGGTGAGCGATCGCGTCGACCGCGTCATCGCCGAAGGGCAGGCAGGGGCGGTTCGTCGGCATGCAGAGCGGCGAGGGCGGCGGCCTCGGCCCTGGCCGGGGGCCCTGGATCGGCGCGCGAACTCACCTGCCCGTTCGGAGGAAGCGCCACCGGGGTCGGCGCTTCAGGAAGGCGCGCCCATCGCCGCGCTGTCCTCATCGGTGACCTGGACGCCGAAATGCTCGGCCAGGCAGGCGCGGGACCGCTCGGCCCGCCCCTGCCTCTCCTCCTCGGTCAAAGTCGACTCTGCGACACGACGCCCGTCAGGAACGCGTGGAAGCCGGCGGGCGCGAACGCGAGGACCGGGCCGTGCGGGTCCTTGCTGTCCCGGACGGCGCGCCCACCCCGGGGCAGCGCGGCGACCTCGACGCAGTTGCCGTTGTTGCCGGAGTACGACGACTTCACCCACGCCGGCCCAGCCGCCGGAACGGGCTTGGTGTTCGACTGCATGATCTAACCCATCTGTTTTGCGGCGTCCGTGATCAACGCCCGCGATGCCCTGACGTTAGCAGCGGCCATGTTGAGGCGGCGGAAGAGCGTCGTGTACACCTCGACCTCGGCCGGCTCCTCGTAGTACAGCGTGCTTGTCGGAGATTCGCTATAGGCAATGTCGGTTTCGGACGCCGCGGGGAAGCCCATCACGACGAACGGGCCGAAGAGACACGCGTTCATCGGGTCCTCCCGCGGCAGCACCTGGAGTTGGACGTTGGACCTGCGACTGTCCGCCAGCAGTGCCTCCAGCTGGGCCTTCATCACGGCCCGCGTACCGACCCGGTGGTACAGCACACTCTCCGAGACGATCACCCAGAGCTGGAGCGGGTGTTCCTTCGTGAGGACCTGACGGCGCTCGCCGCGCACCGTGACCTGTGTCTCCACATGTTCCGACGTGGCGTCGGGGACCTGGAGCCCGATCACTGCCCGGGTGTACTCCGGCGTCTGGAGCAGCCCGGGGACGAGGTTCGTCTCGACGTTGTACAGCTCGCTCGCGTCGGACTCGACGGCGGCGTACGCGGCGTAGGCGCCGTCGACGGCGTTCGCGTACCGCGACCACCAGCCCTTCTGCTTCGACTCCCGGGACAGCTTCTCGATCTCGGCACGCTCGTCCGGGTCGGTGACCCCGTACAGGTCCATCAACGCACGGAGGTCCGGGAGGCGGACGCCGGACTGGGCGTTCTCGATCCGGCCCACCTTGGACTTGTCCGAGTCCAGCACCACGGAGGCGTCCGCATGCGTCATCCCGGCGGTGGTACGCAGCTCGCGCAGGCGGCGGGCGAGCCGGCGTTGACGGATCGTCGGGTTGGTGTTGAGCGGCATGGCGGGTCCTCCCTCGGCCCTTCAGGAGCAACCAGTGTGACGTGGCATCACCACGCAGGCAAGTAATAGTACTTTCCATGAAAGTGTTGACTTGACACTTTCACTGAACCACGCTGCATCATGTGTCCATCACAGCGGTGCGTGACGGCGTCACCACACTCCGGTCAAGTGCCGCCGCGCGAGGAGAAAACCATGACGGAGCCTGTCCACGGCTACATGCGGGCATATCCCGGCACACCGGACGACGAGATCGAGGCCGACCAGGAGCGGATGCGCGCGTGCGCCGTCGAGCGTGGGTGGGAGTTGGTGGAGATCCACGAGGAGACCACAGCGGGCAGCCTCGCGGCTCTGGACGAACTCGTCGTCTCGTTACGGCGTACCGGAACGCGGTCGGTGCTCGTACCCTCCTTTCAGCACCTCGGGACGAGCCTCGTGCTCCAGGCCCACATCGTCGACCACCTCCTGTGGGCCACGGGTGCCGAGGTGTACAGCGTGGGAGCGCGCCGATGAGGGGCCGACACCCCGCCACAGCGCACGTGGTGTGCCGCGTCGCGGGGGTTCGGCTTCCGGCGGTGCTCGAAGCGGCTGCCCTCGCACGCGAGTTCGTCCGCCAGACGCTGACCGCCTGGAGCCTTCCCGATCAGCGAGGCGACACTGAACTGATCGTCTCGGAGCTGGTGGCGAATGCCGTGACACACACCAAAGCCGTCGACGTCATGACCGGCCCGTCGGTCGAGGTGCGGCTGCGGCTGCTCGGCGCCGGCAGCCTGTGCGTCGAGGTGTGGGACGCGGGGGACGGCGACCCCGGCGTCCCCGACCAGAGCGACGAGGCGGAGAGCGGCCGGGGCCTCTTCCTCGTGGAGGCGCTGAGCCACCGGTGGGGCACCCGGCGCATGGACGGTCCCGGCAAGGTCGTCTGGGCCGAACTCCCGCCCGCATTCGACCCGTTGCCCGGACCAGACCTCGGCGTGGCGAGTGGAGCACCCCCGAGCGGACCCGGCGCGGCCGTGCTCCGCCGCGTACTGGGCAGCCTGAGACGTGCGCACACGCCGTGCTGACAGCACCAGTAGTGCGACAAACCCTTCAGGTCGCGCGCAGGCGCCGTGAGGGGGACGGAGGCCTCAGCCACGCCGGCGGAGGTACGCCTCCAGCTCGGCGGCACCCGTCAGCATCGCCCGCCCGCGGGCGGACAGCCGGTTGCGCCAGGCGGAGAGCGTGGCCTCCAGCGGTTCGAGGCCGCCGGCGGCCCGCACCTGGGCGATCAGTGGGGCGATCTGCTCCAGCAGGTAGCCGCCGCGCCTGAGCTGGTGGGCCAGGCGGGCGTCCCGTACATCGGCCTCGGCGTAGACGCGGTATCCGGTCTTCGGGTCCCGGCTCGGGCTCACCAGGCCTGCGCTCTCCCACTTGCGCAGGGTCGCGGGACGGAGGCCGAGGCGTTCCGCCAGCGGGCCGATGAACATCTCGCCCGCGCCGGGCACGCGCGCCTCGGCCAGATTCAGGTCGCGTAGGGCCCTCTCCACGGCCCGGAGCGTCCTGCGGTCGTCGAGGAGCTGGGCGTGGCTCTCGTCGATGAGGCGGAACGCCTCGTCCGGCATGCTCTCGTTCACGGCCCGCATGATCGACGCCGCCGTCCGGTGGCCGTGGCCCGGCAGCAGGGCGAGGAACGCGCGCAGGGCTGCCGCGTGCAGGGGCGTGTAGGTCCGGTAGCCGTGGGCCGTGCGGTCGGCGGCCGGGAGGATGCCGGCCTCCTCGTAGTTCCTGACCGCCTGCGTGGACAGACCGTGCCCGCGCGCCAGATCGACCGGCCTGAGACGCTCACCGCTTTGAAGCTTTTGTGCCACGAATCCGGACAGTACCGCGTCGAAGTCTCCATTGAAAGTTCAACGATACGGTTGAATCCATGGCTACTGACATCGAGGACGCCCTCCATGCCGTCGACGCATCGGCCGTCATGCGGCTGCTCCCTCGCCGGCCGGAGTTGCTCGCCCTGGGCGAGCCCACCCACGGTGAGGACGCTCTGCTCGACCTGCGCAACGAGCTGTTCCGGCAGCTCGTCAAGCAGGAGGGCTACCGGACGATCGCGATCGAGAGCGACTGCATGCGGGGGCTGGTCGTGGACGACTACGTCACCGGGGGCGCGGGCACCCTCGACGACGTCATGGCGCACGGTTTCGGCCACGGCTTCGGCGCCTCCGCCGCCAACCGCGAACTCGTGGGCTGGATGCGCACGTTCAATGACGGCCGGGCCGCACAGGACCGGCTGCGCTTCGCCGGGATCGACGGCCCGCTGGAGATCACCGGCGCCGCGAGCCCCCGTCAGGCACTCACCGCACTGCACCGCTACCTCTCGGCCCATGCGGACCGGCACCTGCTCCCCTGTACCGCCGAAACCCTCGACGGCCTGCTCGGCGCCGACGACCCGTGGGTCGACTCCGCGGCGATGACGGACCCGGCCAGGTCCGTGGGGCAGTCGGCCGAGGCCGCCCGGCTGCGGCTGATCGCCGACGACCTGGTGGCGGTACTCGACGAGCAGGCGCCGCACCTGATCGCGCGGACGTCACGGGACGACCGGGACCGCGCCCGCCTGTACGGGCGCACCGCCACAGGCCTGCTGCGCTACCACCACTGGATGGCCGAGGCCTCACCCGCCCGCATGGCGCGACTGCTCGGCGTGCGGGACTCCATGATGGCCGCCAACCTCCTCGCACTCGCCGAACGGGGCCCGGCACGCCCGGCACTCGTCCACGCGCACAACGGCCATCTCCAGCGGCCCAAGAGCTCGATGCGGATGTGGGAGGGGCCGGTGGAGTGGTGGAGCGCCGGTGCGCTGGTGAGCGCACGCCTCGGTGAGGGGTACGCGTTCGTGGCCACGGCCCTCGGCACGCTCCCGCACCGGGGCGTGGGCGCCCCGCCGCCGGACACCGTCGAGGGCCTCCTCTACGCGCTGCCGAAGGAACGCTGTCTCGTCGACGCACGGCAACTGGCCACCGTCATCACCGACATGCGGCCCGAGCCTCGCGAGTCGCCCTGGTTCGGCTACGCCCCGCTCGACCCGGCCCACCTGACCGCGAGCGACGGGCTCGTGTTCGTCAAGGACGTCTCGCGGCGCTAGCGGTCCGACCAGGCGGGCCGGGAACGGGGATGCGCCCCACGGGGTGCGCCTCGTCAGGGGTGCGGCCCGTTCCCGGCCCTCCCGCTCAGCCTCGGAGCAGTTCCTCCCGCACACTCCGCGCACCCGCGATCAGGTTGTCCAGGGATGCCCGCGTCTCGGCCCAGCCCCGCGTCTTCAGCCCGCAGTCGGGGTTGACCCAGAGCCGGTCGTCCGGAATCGCCCGAAGTCCCTTGCGCAGCAGGGCGATCACCTCGTCCGTGGACGGCACGCGCGGCGAGTGGATGTCGTAGACGCCCGGTCCCGCCTCGCGGGGATAGCCGTGCCCGGCGAGCTCATGGGCGACCTGCATGTGGGAGCGGGCGGCCTCCAGGCTGATGACGTCGGCGTCGAGGTCGTCGATGGCCTGGATGATGTCGCCGAACTCGGCGTAGCACATGTGGGTGTGGATCTGGGTGTCGGGCCGCACACCGCCCGTGGTGAGCCGGAACGCCTCGGTGGCCCAGGCCAGGTAGTCGGGCCGCCCCGCGGCCCGCAGCGGCAGGGTCTCACGCAGGGCGGGCTCGTCGACCTGGATCACGGCGGTGCCCGCCGTCTCCAGGTCGAGCACCTCGTCGCGCAGGGCCATGGCGACCTGCCGCGCGGTGTCGGCGAGCGGCTGGTCGTCGCGGACGAAGGACCAGGCCAGCATCGTCACCGGGCCCGTGAGCATGCCCTTGACGGGCTTGCCGGTGAGTGACTGGGCGTAGGTGGTCCAGCGGACCGTCATGGGCTCAGGGCGGGAGATGTCCCCGGCCAGGATCGGCGGGCGCACGTAGCGCGTGCCGTACGACTGCACCCAGCCGTGGCGGGTGGCGACGTACCCGGTCAGCTGCTCGGCGAAGTACTGCACCATGTCGTTGCGTTCGGGCTCGCCGTGCACCAGCACGTCGAGGCCGGCCTTCTCCTGGAAGGAGATCACCTCGCCGATGGCGGACTTGATGTGCTCCTCGTATCCGGCGGTGTCGAGCCGGCCCGTGCGCAGGGCGGCACGGGCGGCGCGCAGGTCGTCGGTCTGCGGGAAGGAGCCGACGGTGGTGGTCGGCAACGGCGGCAGCCCCAGCCGGGCCCGCTGCGCGGCGCCGCGTTCGCCGTAGGTACGGGACCGGCGGGAGTCCGCGTCGGTGACCGCGGCGGCGCGGGCGCGTACGGCCGGGTCGCGGGTGAGGGCGGAGGCGGCGCGCGAGGCCAGGTCGGCGCGGTTCGCGCTCAGTTGGTCCGCGATGGCGGTGGTGCCCTCGGTGATGCCGCGGGCGAGGGTGACGACCTCGGTGGTCTTCTGCCGTGCGAAGGCGAGCCAGCGGACGATCCGCGGGTCGATGTCGTGCTCCAGTGTCACGTCGAGCGGCACGTGGAGGAGCGAGCAGGATGTCGCGACGTCCACCCGGTCGGCCAGGCCGAGCAGGGTTGCGAGGGTGGCGAGGGACTTCTCCAGGTTGTTGATCCAGATGTTGCGTCCGTCGACCACGCCCGCGACCAGGGTCTTGCCGGGGAGGCCGCCGATCGACGCCAGATCGTCGAGGTTGCGGGCGGCCGGGCCCGTGAAGTCGAGGGCGAGGCCCTCGACGGGTGTGGCGGCCAGCACGGGCAGTGCCTCACCGAGACGGTCGAAGTAGGAGGCGACCAGGAGCTTCGGCCGGTCGGCGAGTGAGCCCAGGTCGCGGTAGGCACGGGCCGCGGCGTCCAGTTCCGCGCGGGTGCGGTCCTGCACGAGCGCGGGCTCGTCGAGTTGCACCCACCCGGCGCCTGCCGCCCGCAGGTCGGCGAGGATCTGCGCGTAGACCGGCAGGAGCCGATCCAGCAGCGTGAGGGGCTCGAATCCTGCCGGGGCGCCCGGCGCGGCCTTGGCCAGCAGCAGGTACGTGACGGGGCCGACGAGTACGGGCCGAGCGGCCAGGCCCAGGTCGAGGGCCTCCCGGATCTCTCCCGTCTGCTGGGAGGAGTCGGCGGTGAAGACCGTGTCAGGGGACAGTTCGGGCACCAGGTAGTGGTAGTTGGTGTCGAACCACTTCGTCATCTCCAGCGGCGCGGCCTCCTGCGTGCCGCGTGCCATGGCGAACATGCCGTCGAGGCGGTCGGTGTCGACGGCGCGCCTGTGGCGCTCGGGGACGGCACCGACCATCAGGCTGGTGTCGAGCACGTGGTCGTAGTACGAGAAGCCGCCGGTCGGCACCTCGGTCAGGCCCGCCTCGGCCAACTGACGCCAGGTGGCAAGGCGCAGGTCGCGCCCGATCCGGCGCAGCTCGTCGGCGCCGATTCGGCCCTTCCAGTACCCCTCCACGGCCTTCTTCAGTTCCCGGCCGGGGCCCTGGCGCGGGTAGCCGTGGACGGTCGCCCGTACGGCGGGGGGCTTCGCTGTCACAGAACTCTCCTTCGCGAGTCGCTCTCGTGCGACCCGGCGGCGCCGTGCGACGTGAAGGAAGGATCTGCCGGAGGCACACCGCGCGACCCTCGCGCCGTGTCCTTCCGACGAGTACCAGACCCACCCACGAGGCCACCGGTGTCTCCGCGCACGGATGGCCGCACGCGGGCAACGGGCAGGTCTTCGGACTCGCGAGCACGGACACCTCAAGGCGCGGGCGTCCACCTACTGGCCGTCGCTTCCCAGGCCCGACGGGCCCAGTGCGTGTGACGGCGGTCGTTCCCGCTCACCGCTGCGGGGCAGTCCCGGATTCCCACCGGGTTCCCTCTTACGACGCTCCCGCCTGGCGGACGGATGCGAACCAGCTGCGCCAGTCAGCGTAACGCGCGCCTGCCGTCATGCGCGGCCGGCAAGGACGCAGTCGCCGCAGACGGCCTCCCTGCGGCCGCCCGGAGGCGCTGCCCGGTAGATGAGGCAGCAGCTACGGCGGCGGAACCGCACGCGCCCTTCGCCGCCCGTGAACGTCCCGCGCAGGGGCGGCTGCGCCAGAAAGGCCCTGACAGCCGTGGTGACTTCGTCCCCGCGCGCAGGTGCCGCTGCCGCCAGGGCGGCGCCCGCGCCGTTCACCGCGGAGGCCACGTTGCCCCACAACGTGGCTCGCGGCACGGACAGTTCGGCCGCCGCTTCCAGGAGAGGCACCACGAGCTGCGCCACTACCCGGCCGGCGGTCACGGTCGGTGGACCGGGCGGTGGACCGGGCGGTGGACCGGGCGGTGGACCGGGCGGTTCAGCGCCCGGCGCACCGGGGTGCGGCAGGGAGAGCGGGAACGCGGAGCCGAGCTCGGGCTGCCACCACAGCTCACGAAGCGCGGGGACGGGCACCGCGCCGTACAGGGCGGTGAGCGCGAGGAACGGCGAGACGACGCGGGCGGTCAGTCCCAGGTGGGTGACCGACGCGGCAACACGCCGGCCGGCGGCGTCGGGCCGCAGCCCGCCGGCCGCCGCGAGATGGCCGCGTACCGCCTCGACGCGTGCGGCCAGCGCGGACGCCTGGGTCACCAGTTCGCCCAGGGGTTGCCACGGCGAGCGGCACGCCGATCCCGGGGTGTGCGAGGCGACGGCGAAGAACGGCCCGCAGGCCGCGAGCTCGTCGAGCACCGCGGCCCGCGAAGGGCTGTCCGTCATGCTCCGGTGGCCGGCTGGGTCTGCCCCGGGCGCCCCGCGGCTGTGGAGGGGGACGGTACCGAAGCGGGTTGGGCACGGCGCGCCAGGAGACGCTCGGCCATGGGCGCGAAGACCAGCCCGAGGACTCCCCACAGCAGCAACTGGGCCGCGACCGAGTAGAAGCGGAAGGAGAACAGCACGTCGGCCGGGAACCCGGGGTAGACGATCGTCCCGTGGGGGTCCTTCAGCGACAGCGGCGTCTCGGTGGCGTGGTGTCCGTACTGCTGGACGTTCACGGACAGCTCGCCGAGTGAGGGCAGCAGCGCCATGACGGCGCCGATCACCACGATGTACCCGAGACCGGCGAGCAGGGTGGCGTTCCAGTTGCCGAACCGTTCGGCGAGCCGCCTGCCGGCCCAGACCGCCAGGATCAGCAGCACCAGCGAGCACCCCACCATCACCAGGTACAGGTTCCCCCGGTCCCTGATGGTGTCGGGATGCCCGATGGCGGGCGGGTTGGCGGGGTACTTCACGAACGGTACGAGGTAGAAGCCGAGGAACCCGCCGAGCGCGACGAGCATGGCGAGGTTGCGGGCACGCAGCTTGCCGACCCGGCCGAGGCAGATGGTGTAGGCGACGGCGAACAGCGCGCCCATGGCCATGCCGAAGAAGATCATGCCGACGCCGATACCGACGTCCGCCTGGATCGTGCGGCTGAAGATGTCAGGACCCGCGGCCTCGGGTGCCAGCCCGGCGGCCTTGTCCAGCACGCCCTGCGCCGCGTCGCGGCCGCTCTCGTAGTCGATGGCCCTGTCGATCTGCGGTTCGGCGAGGATCCGGGCGAAGATGAAGGCGAGCACGCCCGCCACCGCGCCGGCCAGGATGCCGCGCAGGATGAGTCGTTTCTCCATGTTCAGATGTCCACTCTCTCGTACTGCCGGCGGCCGGCGCGGGCCGGTCAGTGGCAGGGGAAGCCGAGGAAGTGGCGTGCGTCGTGCACGAACTCGTGCACGTGCATGTCATTGCCGAACACGGAGTAGGCGCCCTGGTCGACGCCTATGAAGTAGTACACCGCGAATGCGACGACCGCCGTGCCCACCAGCCACATCACGGCCTTGGAAACGGGCAGGACGAGCGGCGTGGCGGACGAGTTGGCGCTGGGCGCGGACATGCTGCTCACGGGGAGTCTCCTTCGGGGATCGTGCGTCCCACAGTCGGTGGAGCGTCGTGATGGCGAAGTGTCTGACTGCGGGCCGAAGGCCCGATCACAGTGGCGCGACCGTGCTGGAATCTCACCAGCTTCCTTATGCCATCCCTACTCCATGAGCGTACGGAGCGGACCGGCGGTGAGTCAATCGGCGTTCGAGCCAGAATGCGCGAGCCGTCCTGCGACGCCGGCGCGCCCGGTGCGGCTCAGCCCTCCTCGTCCGACTCCAGGTCGCCCTCCGT
The DNA here is from genome assembly GCF_000721265.1 of Streptomyces sp. NRRL F-5126. Taxonomy (GTDB): domain Bacteria; phylum Actinomycetota; class Actinomycetes; order Streptomycetales; family Streptomycetaceae; genus Streptomyces. Next base: position 34,502 of record NZ_JOFZ01000014.1, read on the forward strand.
CTCCAGGAGGACCTGCCGCAGTTCCGCCAGCACGCGCGGGTCGGGCTTCGCCCACATGCCGCGTGACTCCGCCTCCAGGAGGCGTTCCGCCATGCCGTGCAGGGCCCAGGGGTTGGCCTGCTGGAGGAACTCGCGGTTCTGCTCGTCGAGTACGTACGTCTCCGTGAGCTTGTCGTACATCCAGTCGGCGACCACGCCCGTCGTCGCGTCGTAGCCGAACAAGTAGTCCACGGTCGCGGCGAGTTCGAACGCGCCCTTGTAGCCGTGGCGGCGCATCGCCTCGATCCAGCGCGGGTTGACGACCCGCGCGCGGAACACCCGGGACGTCTCCTCCACCAGGGTGCGCGTGCGGACGGTCTCCGGGCGCGTCGAGTCGCCGACGTACGCCTCGGGGGCCGTGCCCTTCAACGCGCGGACCGTGGCGACCATGCCGCCGTGGTACTGGTAGTAGTCGTCCGAGTCGGCGATGTCGTGCTCACGCGTGTCGGTGTTCTTCGCCGCCACCGCGATCCGCCTGTACGCGGTCTCCATCTCCTCGCGCGCCGCCCGCCCTTCGAGCCCGCGCCCGTACGCGTAGCCGCCCCACGCCGTGTAGACCTCGGCGAGGTCGGCGTCGGTGCGCCAGTCGCGGCTGTCGATGAGCTGGAGCAGCCCAGCCCCGTACGTGCCGGGGCGTGAGCCGAAGATGCGGGTGGTGGCGGCGCGTTCGTCGGCGCCCGCCGCCATGTCGGCGCGCGCGTGCGCCCGTACGCGGTTGTCGTCCGCCGGCTCGTCGAGCGACGCGGCCAGCCGCACCGCGTCGTCCAGCAGGCCGATCGCGTGCGGGAACGCGTCGCGGAAGAAGCCGCTGATGCGCAGGGTGACGTCGGTCCTGGGGCGGCCCAGCTCGTCGAGGTTGATCGGTTCGAGACCCGTGACGCGTCGGGACGCGTCGTCCCACACCGGCCGGACGCCGAGCAGCGCGAGCGCCTCGGCGATGTCGTCGCCCGCCGTGCGCATGGCGCTCGTGCCCCACAGGGACAGGCCGACGGAGTCGGGCCACGTGCCGTTGTCGTCGCGGTAGCGCGTCAGCAGCGACTCGGCGAGCGCCTGGCCCGTCTCCCACGCGAGGCGGCTCGGCACCGCCTTCGGGTCGACGGAGTAGAAGTTGCGGCCCGTCGGCAGGACGTTGACGAGGCCGCGCAGCGGCGATCCCGACGGGCCCGCCGGCACGAAGCCGCCGTTCAGCGCGAGGACCGCGTGGTCGATCTCGTCCGTCGTCCCGGCGAGGCGCGGCACGACCTCCTGTGCGGCGAACGTGAGGATGTCGGCGACCGCCTCCGGCTCGCCCGCCGCGACCTCGGCCACGGCGGACGGCGCCCAGTCGGCGTCCTCCATGCGCTGGACGAGGGCGCGCGCCCGCGCCTCGACGTCGTCGGCCGCCGTGCGCGTGGCCGCCGACTCGTCGAGGCCGAGCGCCTCGCGCAGGCCCGGCAGCGACCGGGTGCCGCCCCAGATCTGCCGGGCGCGCAGCACGGCGAGTACGAGGTTGACGCGGGGCCCGCCGGTGGGCGCGGCGCCCAGCACGTGCAGGCCGTCGCGGATCTGCGCGTCCTTGATCTCGCACAGCCAGCCGTCCACGTGCAGCACGAACTCGTCGAACCCCTCGTCGTCGGGGCGCTCGCCGCCGTCGAGCCCGAGGTCGTGGTCGAGCTTCGCGGCCTGGATCAGCGTCCAGATCTGCGCGCGCACGGCGGGTAGCTTCGCGGGGTCCATGGCGGCGATCTGCGCGTGCTCGTCCAGGAGTTGTTCGAGGCGCGCGATGTCGCCGTAGGACTCGGCGCGCGCCATGGGCGGGACCAGGTGGTCGATCAGGGTGGCGTGCGCGCGGCGCTTGGCCTGCGTGCCCTCGCCCGGGTCGTTGACGAGGAACGGGTAGACGAGCGGCAGGTCGCCGAGCGCCGCGTCGGGCGCGCAGGCCGCGGACAGGCCCGCGTTCTTGCCGGGCAGCCACTCCAGGTTGCCGTGCTTGCCGAGGTGCACCATCGCGTCGGCGCCGAAGCCGCCATCGGCGCGCGGCGCGGAGATCCACCGGTAGGCGGCCAGGTAGTGGTGCGAGGGCGGCAGGTCGGGGTCGTGGTAGATCGCGATGGGGTTCTCGCCGAAGCCGCGCGGCGGCTGGATGAGGATGAGCAGGTTGCCGCGGCGCAGGGCGGCCAGCACGATGTCGCCGTCCGGGTCGCGCGAGCGGTCCACGAACATCTCGCCGGGCGCGTCGCCCCAGTGGTGCTCCACGGACTGCCGGAGCTCGGAGGGCAGCCCGGCGAACCAGCGGCGGTAGTCGGCGGCCGGGACGCGCACCGGGTTGCGCGCCATCTGCTCCTCGGTGAGCCACTCCTGGTCGTGGCCGCCCGCGTCGATGAGCGCGCGGATCAGCTCGTCGCCGTCGCCGGAGGCGAAGCCGGGGATGTCGTCCGTGTCGCCGAAGTCGTAGCCCTCGGCGGCCAGTCGGCGCAGCAGCGCGACCGCGCTCGCGGGGGTGTCGAGCCCGACGGCGTTGCCGATGCGTGAGTGCTTCGTCGGGTACGCGGACAGGACGAGCGCTATGCGCTTGTCCGCGTTGGGCACGTGCCGCAGGCGGGCGTGGCGCACGGCAGTGCCCGCGACGCGCGCGGCGCGCTCCGGGTCGGCCACGTAGGACGGCAGGCCGTCCTCGTCGATCTCCTTGAACGAGAACGGGACCGTGATCAGCCGCCCGTCGAACTCGGGCACCGCGATCTGGCCGGCCGCGTCCAGCGGCGACAGGCCCTCGTCGTTGGCCTCCCAGTCGGCGCGCGAACCGGTCAGGCACAGGGCTTGCAGGATCGGCACGCCCAGCGCGGCGAGCGCGCCCGCGTCCCACGACTCGTCGTCCTCCCCCGCCGACGCCCCGGCGGGCCGGGTGCCGCCGGCCGCGAGGACGGTGGTGACGAGCGCGTCCGCCGGGCGCAGCGCGTCGAGCAGCTCGGGCTCGGGCGTGCGCAGCGACGCCACGTACAGCGGGAGCGCGCGGCCGCCCGCCGCCTCGATCGCCGTGCACAGGGCGTCGACGAAGGCGGTGTTGCCGCTCATGTGGTGGGCGCGGTAGTAGAGCACGGCGACGAGCGGCGCCGCCTCGCCCAGGGAGGCTTCGGGCGCGGTCTCGCGCTCCAGCACGCCCCAGGACGGCGCGGGCGCGGGCGGTTCGAAGCCGTGTCCTGTCAGCAGCACGGTGTCGGAGAGGAACCGCGCCAGCCGGTCCAGGTTCGCCGGGCCGCCGTGCGCGAGGTAGGCGTGCGCCTCGGCGGCGATCCCGATCGGGACGGTGGACGCCTCCATCAGCTGGGCGTCGGGCGCCTGCTCGCCGGTCAGGACGACGAGGGGCTTGCCGCAGGCGCGGAGCGCGTCGATCCCGTCCTGCCAGGCGCGCACGCCGCCGAGGAGTCGCACGACGACGAGGTCGGCGCCGTCGAGCAGCCCCGGCAGGTCGCCGAGTGGCAGGCGGGCGGGGTTGGCGAACCGGAACGGCACGGGGCCGCCTTCGGCGTTCGCGGCGCGGGCGGAGAGCAGATCGGTGTCGGACGTCGACAGGAGCAGGAGCATGCGGCGTCTTGCCTTCCTCGGGGTCCGCGCCCCGGGCGGTGGGAGGACGGCGGGAGTTCCTGGCTCGCCCGGCAGGTGCTGCCGGGCTCACAGTGGCGGGACCGCGCCGGATTCGCACCGGGCTTCCTCCCAGACGCCGTCGCTGGTTGTGTCGATAGTAGGCGCTCCTGGTCAGGCGTGGGGAGGGCGCACATCCGGGACAGAGCCGTCCCGGGGGGACTCCCGGGTACGTGGGTATGCTCGCCGCCATGCCAGCCACCACCCCGCCGACCGGCGCGAACCCGCACGGCCAGGCCGTGCGCGAGCGCGGCGACGCCTGCCCGGGCGCGCTGCGGCTGCACGCGGCGGACGACGGCCGGCTGGCCCGGCTGCGCCTGCCCGGCGGGCTGTTGACGCCCCATCAGGCGATGGCGCTCGCCGACGCCGCCGAGCGGCTCGGCGATGGCGGGATCGACCTCACCTCGCGTGGAAACGTTCAGCTGAGAGGGCTCTGCGACGCCGGCGCGGGCCCTCTCGCCGAGGCGCTGCACGCCGTCGGGCTGCTCCCCTCCGAGCGGCACGAGCGCGCACGGAACATCGTCGCGTCGCCGCTCGCGGGAGAGGACCAACACCCCTTCGCCGACGTCCGGTTGTGGGTACGCGCACTCGACGCCCTGATATGCGGGAGCGGCACGGCGGCGGGCCTTTCCGGCCGTTTCCTGTTCGCGCTCGACGACGGCCGGGGGGATGTGGCCGGGCTCGGCGCGGATGTGACGTTGCTCGCAGAACCGGCCGGCGCGACCGCGCTCCTGCGGGTCGGCGGCGACCGGCTCCGGGTGCCGCACGCCGACGGGCCGCGCGCCGCGCTGGCCGCCGCCGAGGCGTTCCTCGGAGCGGCGGCCGCCTCCGGTGCCTGGCGCGTGCGGGAACTGCCCGAGGGGCACGATCTGTCCGCGCGCCTCGCCGCCGCGCTCGCGGTGGCGGGCGTCACCGCGTGGCCCGCGCAGCAGGGCGGGCCCGAGCCGCAGGGCGGGTCTGATCCGCAGGGCGGGCCGCCCGCGCTGGGTGTCATCCGGCCCCCGGGACAGGTACGCGCGGCCGTCTCCGTCCAGCCGCGGCTCGGCAGGGCGACCGCCGCGCAGTGGCGGCTGCTCGCGTCGGCGGGCGGCGACGACGGCGAAGGTGACGGCGGCGGTGACGGCGACGGCCTGCGGATCACGCCGTGGCGCGGAATCGTCGTCCCGGGCCTGACGCCAGGCGCCGCGGACGAACTGCTCGCACGTGCGGCGGCGGCCGGACTCGTGACGAGCGCGGACTCCCCCTGGTACGGCGTCGGCGCCTGCACCGGCCGCCCCGGCTGCGGCAAGGCGCTCGCGGACGTGCGCGCCGACGCCGCGGCATCCCTCGGCGCGCACGCGCCCGGCCTCCCCGTGTACTTCTCGGGCTGCGCGCGCCGCTGCGGGCACCCGCAGGGCCGCTACGTCGACAAGGTGGCGACGGCCGGGGGCACGTACACGACGACCACGACCACGACCACGACGGGGACAGGAACGGGTACGGGATGACGACGCCCACAGGATTCGACTACGAGAAGGACGGCTCCGAGATCTACCGCCGCTCCTTCGCGACCATCCGCGCCGAGGCGGACCTGTCAGGGCTGCCGGGCGACGTGGCGCAGGTCGTGGTCCGCATGATCCACGCCTGCGGGATGGTCGACCTCGTCGAGGACGTCGGCCACACCGCCGGCGTCGTCGCGCGCGCCCGCGAGGCGCTGCGCGCGGGCGCGCCGATCCTGTGCGACGCGAAGATGGTCGCCAGCGGCGTGACCCGCAGGCGGCTGCCCGCGGACAACGAGGTGGTGTGCACGCTCGGCGACCCGTCCGTGCCCGCGCTCGCCGCCGAACTCGGCACGACGCGCAGCGCGGCCGCGCTCGAACTGTGGCGGGAGCGCATGGGCGGCGCGGTCGTCGCTGTCGGAAACGCGCCGACCGCGCTGTTCAGGCTGCTGGAGATGGTGGAGGACGGCGCGCCGCGCCCGGCCGCCGTCATCGGCGTGCCGGTGGGCTTCATCGGCGCCGCCGAGTCCAAGGACGCGCTGGCCGCGCACCCGTCGGGCCTCGAACACCTGGTCGTACGGGGCAGGCGCGGCGGCAGCGCGATGGCCGCGGCGGCACTGAACGCGATCGCGAGCGAGGACGAACGGTGAGCACGCACCTTGAACTGCCGCAGAGCGCCGGTACAGGACGCCTCTACGGCGTCGGACTCGGCCCCGGCGACCCGGAGTTGATGACCGTGCGCGCGGTGCGCGCGATCGCGGAGGCCGACGTCGTCGCGTACCACAGCGCCCGCCACGGCAGGTCGATCGCGCGCGCCATCGCCGCCGGGCACCTGCGCGCCGACCACATCGAGGAGCCGCTCGTCTACCCGGTGACGACCGGGACGACCGACCACCCCGGCGGCTACCAGGGCGCCATCGACGCGTTCTACGAGGAGGCGGCCGCGCGCCTCGCCGTCCACCTCGACGCGGGGCGCACGGTCGCGGTGATCTCCGAGGGCGACCCGCTCTTCTACGGCTCGTACATGCACATGCACAAGCGCCTCGCGCACCGCTACCCGACGGAGGTCATCCCGGGCGTGACCTCCGTGTCCGCTGCGGCGGCGCGCCTCGGTGCGCCGCTCGTCGAGGGCGAGGAGGTGCTGACGGTCCTCCCGGGCACGCTGCCGGAGGAGGAGCTGGCCGCACGGCTCGCCTCGTCGGACTCCGCGGTCGTGATGAAGCTGGGCCGCACGTTCCCGGCGGTGCGGCGCGCCGTGGAGCGGGCGGGGCGGCTGGACGACGCGCGGTACGTGGAGCGCGCCACGATGGACGGCGAGCGGACGGGACCGCTCGCGGACACCGACCCGGAGTCGGTGCCGTACTTCGCGGTGACGGTGCTGCCGAGCCGCGTCGACGCGCGGCCGCGGCCGCAGGCGTCCGGGCAGCCTCCCGCGGCCGGGCGCGGCGAGGTCGTCGTCGTCGGCACGGGCCCGGCGGGCCCGCTGTGGCTGACGCCCGAGGCACGCGGCGAACTGGCCGCCGCCGAGCACCTGGTGGGCTACACGACGTACCTCGACAGGGTGCCCGTACGGCCCGGGCAGCGGCGCCACCCGTCGGACAACAAGGTGGAGTCGGAGCGCGCCGAGTTCGCGCTCGACCTGGCGCGGCGCGGCCACCGGGTCGCCGTCGTCTCGTCCGGGGACCCGGGCGTCTTCGCGATGGCGACGGCGGTGCTCGAGGTCGCGTCGTGCGACCCGTACAGGGACGTGCCGGTGCGGATCGTGCCGGGCGTGACGGCCGCCAACGCGGCCGCGTCACGCGCGGGTGCGCCGCTCGGCCACGACTACGCGGTGATCTCGCTCTCCGACCGGCTCAAGCCGTGGGAGGTGGTCGCGGCCAGGCTGCACGCGGCGGCCTCGGCCGACCTGGCGATGGCGCTGTACAACCCGGGCTCGAAGTCGCGGACCTGGCAGGTCGGCAAGGCGCGCGAGCTGCTGCTCGAACACCGCACGCCCGACACGCCGGTCGTCCTGGCACGGGACGTGGGCGGCCCGCAGGAGAGCGTCCGCATCGTACGGCTCGGGGACCTGGACCCGGCGCAGGTGGACATGCGCACGATCCTGCTCGTGGGCTCGTCCCAGACGGTCGCCACGCGGCGCGCGGGCGGCGAGATCGCGTTCACGCCACGGCGCTACCCGGAGCCCCCGCGAGGCCCACGGGGTCCCCAGGGCTGAGCGCCGCGCAGTGCGCGCGGCCGCCCGCGCCGCTGCCCCGGGGCCGGGAGCGTACTGCCTCCGCACGCCTACAGTCCGGGTATGGCAGACGCCACCTACCCCCTCACGCAGACACGCGACATCGCCGAGGCGGAGCGCCGCGGGAACGACCACGGCGGGGCCGGCATGACGCACGAGTCGTTCATGGCCGAGCTCGAAGCCGAGGACCTGCGCGGGCGGACCACCGCCTGGTGACGCACGCGCGCAGGTGACGCGAACGGGGCCGCTCCCCGTTGCCTCGAACAGGTCATTCTCGGTCCGTCCGGTGGCCGCGCGCCGCCGCGGCGGGAAGAGGTGTGGGGCCCCCACCGCACCAGCGAGCAGAGGACCCGACAGCCATGCGCGACTCAAGCGACTCAAGCGGCTCGAAAGACTCCTTCGTCCTGGACGTCACCAGGATCCGTGAAGAGGCCCGCAAGAAGATGGACGCGGGCCCGATCACCAACACCTACGGCCTCGACAAGGACCGGGTCATCGCCGTACTCAACGACGTGGTCGCCACCGAGGTGGTGTGCTGGCTGCGCTACACCCGCCACGCGATCTCCGCCGTCGGCATCGACCGCGCCCAGGTGTCCGCGGAGTTCACGGAGCACGCGGCCGAGGAGATGCAGCACGCCGTCCGTGCCGCCGAGCGCGTCTCGCAGCTCGGCGCGGACCCCGACTTCGACCCCGCGACCCTGGTGAGCCGCTCCCACACGGACTACACCACTCCCCCGCACGACGACCTCAAGGCGATGCTGAAGGCCAACCTCCTCGCGGAGAGGATCGTCATCTCCACCTACCAGGAGATCGTCCGCTGGCTCGGGGACGACGACCCCACCACGCGCCGGCTGATGGAGTCGATCCTGGAGGAAGAGGAGGAGCACGCCGACGACCTCACCGACCTGCTCGGCGTCTGACGGCTTCGAGCCAGGCCAGCGCCTCGGCGACGGTGTCCGCTGTCCGCACGCCCTCGGGCGCGGGCGGGCGGCACACCACGAGCACCGGCAGCCCGGCCTCGCGGGCGGCGGCCAGCTTGGGCGCGGTGGCGGACCCGCCGCTGTCCTTCGTGACGACGACGTCGATCGCGTACCGGCGCAGCAGCGCGCGCTCGCCGTCCAGGGTGAAGGGGCCGCGGTCGAGGAGCGTGTCCAGGTGGCGGGGGTGGGGCGGCTCGGGCGCGTCCACCGACCGTACGAGGAAGCGCAGGCCGTCCAGGTGGGCGAAGGCGCCGAGGCCCATGCGGCCCGTGGTGAGGAAGACGCGGCGCCACGGCCCGGCGGCGAGCGCCTCGGCGGCGCCGTCCAGGGACGCGACCCGGCGCCAGTCGTCGCCCGGAACGGGGACCCACCCGGGGCGCCGCAGCCGCAGCAGGGGAACATGGCTGGTGGCGGCGGCGCGCGCCGCGTTGGCGGAGATGGTTACGGCGAAGGGGTGGGTGGCGTCGATGAGTGCGTCCACGCGATGCTCGCGCAGCCAGGCGGCGAGGCCGCCGGCCCCGCCGAAGCCGCCGATCCTGACCTCGCCGGGCGGCAGCACGGGGCGGGCCACGCGGCCCGCGAGGGAACTGGTCACGCGCAGGCCCGGCGCCACCCCGGCCCCGACTCCCGCCAGCGCCTCGGCGAGGCGGCGGCCCTCGGTGGTACCGCCGAGTATCAGCACGTGCCGCATCGGACGCCTCCATGGCTAGGCCCGCCGGGGCCGGCGGCCGGGACGCCCAACTCAAACACACCGGCCTGCGGCCCGGCTGGACGACCGGGGCCTGCGCGACCGCGGCCGCGACCGCCGCGTACACCGCGCTGCTGTCCGGCGGGTTCCCGGACCCGGTGACGATCACGCTGCCGCGCGGCCAACGCCCGTCGTTCGCACTGGCGATCGAGGACTGTGCCCAGGACAGTGCCACGGCGGGCGTCATCAAGGACGCGGGCGACGACCCGGACGTCACGCACGGGGCGCTGGTACGCGCGACGGTACGGCGGCTCGCGCCGGGCGCGGGCGTGGTCTTCCGCGCGGGCCCCGGCGTCGGCACGGTCACCCGCGCGGGGCTGCCGCTCGACGTGGGCGAGCCGGCGATCAACCCGGTGCCGCGGCGCATGATGACCGAGCACATGGCCGAGGTCGCCGCGGCCCACGGCGACGGCGCCGCGGCCGACGTCGAGATCACCGTCTCGGTGGACGACGGCGAGGAGATCGCCCGCTCGACGTGGAACCCGCGCCTCGGCATCCTCGGCGGCCTGTCGATCCTGGGCACGACGGGCATCGTGGTGCCGTACTCGTGCTCGGCGTGGATCGACTCGATCCGCCGAGGCGTGGACGTGGCACGCGCGGCGGGCCGCACGCACCTGGCGGGCTGCACGGGCTCGACGTCCGAACGCACCGTCACCGAGGTCTACGGCCTGCCGCAGGACGCCCTGCTCGACATGGGCGACTTCGCGGGCGCGGTCCTCAAGTACGTACGCCGCCACCCGGTCGACCGCCTCACGATCTGCGGCGGCTTCGCCAAGCTGTCGAAGCTGGCCGCCGGCCATCTTGACCTGCACTCGGCGCGCTCGCAGGTGAACAAGGCCCTGCTGGGCGAACTCGCCCGCGAGGCAGGCGGCAGCGCTGACCTCGCGGCGAGCGTCGCCGCGGCGAACACCGGCCTGGGGGCGCTGCGCCTGTCGGAGGCGGCGAACGTCCCCCTGGGCGGCGCGGTGGCGGCACGCGCCCGCGACGAGGCGCTCACGGTCCTGCGCGGCGCGGCGGCGCCGATCGCGGTGGACGTCATCTGCATCGACCGCGCGGGCACGATCGTCGGCCGCGCGGAGCCGCGCTGACGGACGGGGCAGCCCGCTCCGGCGGCCCGGCCCGGCCCGGCCCCGCCACGGCAGTGGCGCGGCACCCGGCACGCCGACGCACTGGAAATGCTTGTAGGGAACGCTTTCAGTGTGGCAGCGTCCAAGGCTGGGCCCGTTCAGCTGCGCGCGGAACGACCGTGACGCGCAGGGGGCGTTGACAGCGAGTGAGACGGGGGTCTCTCACGTGAACCATCAATTCGCCGGATCAAGGCCGCGGAATTTTGCGACCGTGCTTGTTGCCCTCTCCGTCACTTTCCTGGCGGCTCTGACCTTTGCCACCCCCGCGTCGGCCGGCAACGGCCCACCGTGGGGAACGATCGTCAACCACACGGGAAGGCACCTCGGCGGCGCGCACTTCGGCCACGGCAAGTCCGAGTGCAAGATCTGGAACAAGTACGAAGACCGCCGCTACGCCCCGACAAAAATGGCGTGTGACATCGACACGATCGATCCGCACACGACCACGGGGACCTTCGACGACATGGACGGCGTCACCGTTCGCACGAGCGGGTACTACTACGTCCGGTTCTACTTCGTGTACTCCAGCACCACCAGCGGGTCCACGCACATGACGTCGTACCACAAGGCGCATGAGAACGTGTGGACGAAGTTCCCGGGGAACGGCACCGCCAACTGCTACAGCGGCACGCACGCGAAGTGCACCATCACTGTCGTCTACTGACGATCGGCATTCCGAGAGGAACCCGGGGCTGAGCCATCCCGTACAGCGGACGGCTCAGCCCCGCCGCATCACGCGGCAACGCTGACGATCCGGGAGAAGCGCCCCCGAGCAGCCGCCGTCACGAACACGTCCCAACTTCCCGCCGGGAAAACCAGAACGCCGGCCGAGAGCGACTTGCTGTCACGCACCGGCACCGCGCCGCTCGCGGCAGCGAGCGCAGGCGCCCATTCCAGGCAGTTGCCGCCATTGCCGTTGCTGTAGCTGGACTTCACCCAGGCCTCACACCGGACGTCCGAGGCAGTGGTGTTCATCTGACAGAGCCTCCCGGGCCGAACGGATCATGGCCGCCGAGTCCCGCGGCGGCAGGGCGTGTCCCCTGATGCGATCGTAAGCCCGGCGCCTGCCGGTGGCCTCCTCCAAGTCCTCGATCAGCGTGCCCGTTCCGATGCTCTCCTCGTACGCGACCGTTGTGCGGTCGTCCAGGGTCAGCAGGGTCAGCGAGCCGCCCAGCAGGGCGTGCGCCCCGTGGCTGAACGGCAGCACCTGCACACTGGTCGTTGGCGTGTCCGCCAACTCGATCAGGCGGGCGAACTGTGCGCCCATGATCTCCGCGCCGCCGACCGGCCGCCGCAACACCGCCTCGTCCAGGATCATCACGAGCTCAGGCGCCGGGTTCGCCGTCAGCAGCTTCTGCCTGCTCAGCCGGGCGTTCACCAGCGACTCGACGTGCTCCTCCGGGGCCCGGGGATCGCTCTCGCGGAAGATCTCGCGCGCGTAGTCCTCCGTCTGCGCGAGGCCCGGAACGGTGTGGCCTGAATACTCCTCGATCACCCGTGCCCGCGCCTCCAGCTCCATCCGCCTGCGGTACTGGTCCGGATGGATCTCGCGGCGCGCCAGCGCGTACAGCTCCTGGAAGATGCCGTCCGTCCCGAACGCCGCGTCCAGGGCGGGCGGCAGGTCGGCGGGCGGCATGTACTCGGCGCACTCGACGCGCGACAGGTGGCTCCTGCTCATGTGGACGACGGCCGCGAGGCTGTCGAGCGTCATGCCGTTCCTGTCCCGGAACACCCGCATCTTCGCGCCGAACAGGTGGCGCGCCGAGAGGTCGGGTGTGAGTTGGCGCGGTGGGCGGGCCATGTGCGTACTCCCGTGGGCTCGTTGGAACGGCGGCTCACGAGAGGCGGGCGCCCGCGATTTCTCACGTTCGGACCCACGACCGCGAACCCTTCCGAGGCTAGGTCAGTTGCGAGCAGATTGTGAGGAGTTCGCCACACTCCGCAATCACGAGAGGTACGTGCCGCCGCAATGAGCCGAAGCCCCAGCCGACGCATGCTGTCCACCCTGACCGAAGCCTTCGGCGCCGATGGGGCGTTGATCGTCCCCAAGGGCGGCATCGCCTCGGACGGGGGCGAACTCCCGCCCGGGTCCGCGCTGGAGTGGCCGCCCTGCCGGTGCGGGGGCCCGACGTGCCCGGACCGGGGCCACGACGACGAAGGCGGCGCACAGGACTCGCACCTGCGGCTGCGCGCCCGCCTCGACGAGGTCAACAAGCGCAGCCGCGCGGGCAGGGACGGGCTCGGTGTCTATCGGGGTTGACCCCCGGCATACACCGGGCCTATTTTCGTTACGTACCCGTTTCGTTTCATAAATGGAGGTGAGTGGGTGAGCATGCCTGGCAACCACGGCGCGGAGCCCGCCCGAGGCAGGCCTCGCGACTCCGGCCGGGATCTGGCGATCCTCGACGCGACGCTGAGGCTGCTGGTGGAGGTCGGATACGACCAGTTGTCCATCGAGTCGGTCGCGGCCGAAGCGGGAGTGGGCAAGCCGACGATCTACCGGCGCCACGCCGGCAAGGCCGCGCTGGTGGCCGCGGCGGTCGAGCACCGCGCGGGGAGCACCCCGCCCGCGGTCCCGGCCGGTGACCTCCGGCAGGCGCTGCTGGCGACCGCGGGGTGGCTGGCCGAGCAGATCGCCGAGCAGGAACTCGGGTTGCTGGGCGCACTGTTCGCCGGCATGCGCGGCGATCCGGACCTGGCGGCGGAGATGCGGCGGATCCTGCGGCGCGACGAAGCGGCGATGACCGAGCAGCCGTTCGGCGGGGTCCAGGACGAGCACCTCGTACCCGGAGCCGCCGGGCTGTTCGCCGAGATCGTCCCGGCGCTCATCGTCCACCGGCTGGTGTTCGTCGGGGAGCCCTGCGACCAGGGCTTCGTCGAGCACATCGTCGACGACATCGTGCTGCCGCTGATCCGGCGCCGAGGAACACAACACAACGGAGGCGACACAGCATGATCGTCATCACCGGCGCGACCGGCGCCCTGGGCGGCGCAACCGTCCGTCACTTGCTCGAACGCGTTCCCGCGGCCCGGATCGGCGTCAGCGTCCGCGACGTCACCAAGGCACAGCACCTCGCCGATCGCGGCGTGCGCGTACGGCGCGCCTCCTACGACGACCCGGCCGCGCTGCGGGACGCGTTCGAGGGTGCCGAACAGGTCCTGCTGGTCTCCCAGAACGACCCCGCCGCCGACGGCATCGGCCTGCACCGCAACGCGATCGAGGCCGCGGTCGCCGTAGGCGCGCAGCGCGTCCTGTACACCAGCCACCAGAACGTGCGGCCGGGCAGCCCGTTCGCCCCCGCGCACGAGCACTCCGCCACCGAAGCGCTGCTCGCAGCATCGGGGATCGCCTGGACGTCGCTTCGCAACGGCTTCTACGCGCACAGCCTCGACTGGCTGCTCGGCCCCTGGCAGCAGACGGGCACGATCGCGGCACCGGCCGACGGCCCCGTCTCCTGGACCGACCGCGCCGACGCCGCCGAAGCCGCCGCGATCGTCCTCGCCGGCCGCCGCCCCCTCGACGGCCCCGTCACGCTCACCGCGCGCCGCGCCGTCACCTTCGGCGACATCGCCACGACCGCGGCCGAGCTCACCGGCCGCGACGTCACCCGGGTCGTCCTGGACGACGAGCAGTGGCTCGCCGACCGGATCGCCTCCGGCACACCCGAGCCGATGGCCCGCATGCTGCTGCCGTTCTTCGACGCGGCGCGAAGCGGCCACTTCGCGGAGACCGACCCGCTGCTGGCCGAACTCCTGGGCCGCGAACCGCACACGGTCGCCGACCTCCTCGCCGAGCGGGCCAACGCCTGAGTTCAGGGCGCGGCTTCCATCACCTCGCGTGCGCGCCGGGCGAACTTCTCGCGGCTCACCTCCACCGCGTCCACAGCGCGTTCGAGGCCGGTGCGGTAGCCGGCGTCCGGTAGCTGCCCCTGGAGCGCCCGCTCCAGGTACGTGCGCAGGGACCGCACCTCCGACCACACGTTCACGGCCTCCACGGCCACGGCCTCCGGCCCCATGAGGTCCAGCCGTGCCTGGGCCTTGTAGAGCGTGTCCACCGCGGTGCCGAGTTCCTCGACGGCCTCGCGCAGCACGTCGGCCGGGGGCTGAGCATCCCGGACGGCGGCCGGTACGCCGTCCTGGTGGGCGATGCGGTGCAGCACGGCGTCGACCGGCTCCGCGGCCTCCATGAGGGCGAGGTACACCTCGCGGCGTTCACTCCGCAGCTCACGGCCGTGCTCGGCCTTGCCCTGGTCGCGCGCCAGACGCCGATCCGATGAGGACGTCAGCCACGATGTGCACAGCGTGCCGACGACACCCACTGTGGCTCCCACGATGGCCGCCCAGCCCTGGTCCATGCACACATCCTTCCGCCCGGACGGCCACGCGAAGCCTCTTGCCCTGTAACTTCCGCGGTTCCGGGGCTTGTTCGGCGGAACGATCGACTCGGTTTGTCGCACAACACACCTAGACTCGGAGGAGTCGTCCGCACATCGTCCGAGGGCGACCAGGGGCCGTGGCCCGGCTGGAGGCGAGCAGATGACCGCAACATCAGCGCACCCGCCAGGCGATCCGTCGGATGATGCAGCAGGGCGGTTCGCCTCTGGGTTACGGGCGCTGCGCCACTCGGCGGGCAGCCCGACCTACCGGCAGATGGCCGCCCGCACGGGGCAGTCCACCAACGCTCTGTCCGCGGCCGCGCAGGGCGGGCGACTACCGCCCCTGGAAGTCGCTCTGGCTTACGCCGAGGCCTGCGACGGGGACCGTGCGGAATGGGAGCGGCGGTGGCGGGCGGCGAGGGACGAACTCGGCACGGCGCCCCCGCCGACACGGCGTCCGCGGTGGTGGGCCGTTGCCGTCATCGGTGCTGTCACGCTCGGCCTGGCCATCACCGGCGTGCTGATCGTGAGCCCCCCGCAGGACAAGCCACCGTCGCCCGGCCACGCCAAGGCCGCACGCCTCTTCGCCCCGGACGACGTCTTCAACCGGCCGCACCCGCATCCCCACCTGGCACCCGACTCCGCGGAACTGGTCGACGACCTGCTCGCGCCTGGCAAGGTGCAGTTGTACGCCGGCACGGCCGGCTTTCCGGTCTACCGGGCCACGTCGCGCACCCCGACCTACAGGGTCACCCCGCGCGAGCACCTCGGCAGTTGGGGTCCCGACCCGTTCGCAGGCATCCGCTTCCCCTGGGACGCGGCCTGGAAGGCGCCGAAGCGCGAATGGACGGTGGTGATCGCACCTGACGGACGGGCGATGGAGTGCTGGCGGATCAAGGTGCAGGCAGGCAGGCCCAGCTGTGAGTGGGGAGCCGTGACCGACACGCGCCGCGCGTCGGTCGTCGAGAAAGGGCAGGCCACCGGGAGCGGTCTCTCCCGCCTCGCCGGAATGGTCACACGTGACGACTGGAAGGCCGGCCGTATCGAGCACGCCCTGAGCTTCGGCGCTCCTGACAACGACGGCCGGCACGTGTTCCCGGCGGTGGCGAGCGACGGCCGGGAGCAAGGCCGCTGGCACGAGGGGCAGTTCATCTGGCTCGATCCCGCGTACGACATCGACTCCGATCCCACGCTCAAGCCGTACGAGCGGATGGTCGCGAAGGCGCTGCAGGACTACGGCGCCTTCGACGTCAAGAACGCCGACAGGTTCGGCTTCATGTCCGAGTACGGGTCGAAGCCGCCGGGCGACGGCGATGACACCGACGTGTCCCTCGCCGACATCAAATTCGCGAAGTACCTGCGGGTCGGCACGGTCCCGCCCGCCTCGTAGGAGGCTGAGCTGCGCAGAGCACGCCACTCCTGGAGTTCCAAGAGGTTCCCCTCCGGATCCGGTGGTAACAGCCGGGCAGGACGGCGGCGGCCGTCACGGGGCATATCTTTCTCCCCTTGCGTAACTGCCTACTGCTAACCTGCGGCTTCACACTCCGGTCATCATCCGCACACCCCGACATCACCGTGCCGAGGTGTGCAGGGCGCGCCCCGCCCCTGCATCCCGAGGACCCGCCATGCCTCCAGCTGAGCCATCGCCTTCCGTCGAGCCGCCGTCTGCCGTCCCGACGCCGACCGGTCCGCAGTCCGACCCGTACGTCACCATGCCCGCGCTCGTCCCGCTGCGTACCGCCGCGCAGGCCGGGGACTGGCCGGCGACCGAACGGTTCCTGACCGGCCTCGGCGACGACGACCGGGCGTACGCCGTGCGGATGCTGACGGAGATCGAGGACACGGAGGGGTACCTGGAGCGTGCCGCGGCCGAGAATCCGGACGATCCGCTGGCCAGGACCCTGGTCGCAGCGCGCTACGTCGTCGTCGGCTGGAACATCCGCACCCATAAGATCCCCAAGTACGTGTCACGGGATCAGTTCAAGCGCTTCCACGAATGGCTGCGACGCGCAGAGGAGTTGCTGATCGGCATCTGCGCCGACCACCCCTCGTACGCCCTCGCCTGGAACGCACGCCTTGCCACCGCCCGAGGCCTCGAACTCGGCCAGAGCGAGGCGCGTCGCCGCTACGACCGGCTGGCCGCGCACCATCCGTACTACTTCGCCTCTCAGCGCCATCTGCTGCAGAAGCTGTGCCCGAAGTGGGGCGGCACGTACGAGTCGCTGCACGAGTTCGCCCGCACGTGCGCGGACGCCGCGCCGCCGGGGGGCCTGGCGGGTGCGCTGGTCGCCGACGCGCACCTGGAGCACTGGCTCGAACTGGACGAGCCGGCGGACGCCGAGTACATCGCCTCCCCCGAGGTGCGCGACGAACTGACCGAGGCCGCCGCCCGATCAGTGCTGCACCCGGACCACCGACCGGGTTTCTGGGACGTGACCTGCCACTCCCTGTTCGCCATGGTGCTGTCGGCGGGCGGCCATCACGCCGAGGCCGTCCCGCACTTCAAGGCGCTCGGCGAACGGTTCGACAGGCACCCTTGGGGCTTTCTGCCCGGCGATCCGGAGAGCCAGTTCGTCAACCACCGTACGACCGCGCTGACATTGACAAGCTGACAAGCTGAGAAGGGGCTGACCGATGCCGGAGAACACCACCACAGTCGCCGGTGCGGCGCGGGCGGACGGCGTGCGGGAAACGGAAGTGTGCGGCATACGCGCCTTCCTGGCCTCGCCGGACGCGAAGGAGTCGACCGAGGGCCGCGAGGTCTCCGCCGGGCTCGCCTTCCGCGTCGGTACGGTGGACGAGACGTACGCGACGCACGGCATATCCCACCTGGTGGAACACCTGGCGCTGCACCGCCAGGGTGTGACCGAAGCACACTACAACGGCGCCACGACCAGCACGGCCACGGTCTTCCACGTATCGGGGACCGAGGAGGAAGTGGTCGCGTACCTGAACGGCGTGTGCGCGTCCCTGCGGGACCTGCCGCTGGACAGGCTGGAGACCGAGCGCGAGATCCTGCGCACGGAGGCGTCCGGCCGCAGCGATGGCCCCAACCAAGCGCTGCCATTGTGGCGTTACGGCGCCCAGGGCTACGGGCTTGCGAGCTACACGGAACTGGGCAGCTGGCACCTGGGCGCGGATGCCGTACGCGACTGGGCCCGTACGCGGTTCACCCGCGGGAACGCCGTGCTGTGGATCACCTCGGACACCGTGCCCGGCACCCTGGAACTCGCCCTGCCCGACGGCGAGCTGCTGCCCACTCCGGAAGCCACTTCGGCGCTGCCCGTCACACCCGCCTGCGTCCGTGGTGGCGATGGGGTGGTCGTGGCCGACGGCGTGGTGCGCAGGTCTGTGGCGGCCACCGTCTTCGCCGACGTCCTCGGCCGTGCCCTCTACACGGACCTCCGCCAGACGGGCGGCTACTCCTACACCGCGACTGCTGCCTACGTTCCGCGCGACGCGGAGTACGCGACCATCACGGCGTACGCCGACGCGCTGCCGAAGAAGCAGGACGCGGTGGTCGGCGGATTCGTGGACGCCCTCGCACGGCTGCGCACCGGTCACGTCGAACAGTCGGAACTCGACTCGGTGCGCGCCAAGCGCCTGAGGTCGGCCGAGAGCCAGACGCGCGAACCGGACGCGCTCGTCGTGTCGCGTGCGATGAACGCGCTCACGGGACACGAGTCCCTTGCTCCTGCCCAGTGGAGGGCGGAACTCGAGGCCCTCACCGTCGGGGACGTTCGCGACGTGGCACGCGCCTGGTACTCCACGTCGCTGCTCCAGGCACCGGGGCGTGGCGCCGACTGGGCGGGGTTCACCGAGGCACCCCAGTTCTCGGTCCCTGAGTCCGCCGTCACCGGGACGCGGCACCGTTCCATCGAGGACGCCGAGTGGACGCTCGTCATCGGGGAGGACGGGGTCGGCTTCAACGGCCCAGGGGACCGGGTGACGACCGTTCGCTACGCGGACTGCGCCGCCCTCGTGGCCTACCCGGACGGCGGCCGCCTCCTGACCGGCCTCGACGGGTTCCTTGTCGCCGTCGAACCGACGATGTTCGCGAACGTCACCCAGAGTCGCATCGCCCTCATCGACCGGTCGGTGCCGCCCGCGGCGCTGGTACTGATGCCGATGCGCGACCCGGAGCGCATCCCCAGACCGGACGTTCCGGCCGCCGCATCGACCGTCGCCTCGGCCGCCTCTACCGCCGCCGAGGGCTCCCGCCCGGTGCCGCGGTCCCGCCGGTGGCGGGCCGTACTTGTGGGGGCGCGCATCCTGACACTCTTCTTCGGTCTCGCCGCCGCCTTCTCAACGCTGGGAGAGCTGGACAGCCCCGACAAGAACTATGCCGAACCCGTGGTCCTCTGGGTGCTGGCGATCGGGGCCATGCTGCTGGCGCAGGCGGCCATGCGTCGGCGCGGGCGCACGCGGGGACGAGCGGCCAAGTCCTGACGTCCGACTCCGGCGCAACGCGCGTGCTCAGCGCGCCCGTTGCGCCGAGTACAGGTGGCTGTCGCGGAAGCTCGTCGCGCCGAGGACCCGGCCGACCAGGATCACCGCCGTCTTCGTGATGCCCGCCGCCCTTACCTGGTCCGCGATGTCCGACAGCGTGCCGCGCAGCACCAGTTCGTCGTCCCTGCTCGCCATCGCGACCACCGCGGCCGGGCAGTCCGCGCCGTAGTGCGGCAGCAGTTCCGCGGCCACGCGGTCCGCGTACCTGGCCGCCAGGTGCAGGACGAGCAGCGCGCCGCTCGCGCCCAGCGTCGCCAGGTCCTCGCCCGGCGGCATGGGCGTTGCCTGCTGGGCGACCCGCGTGAGGATGACCGTCTGACCGACCGTCGGGACCGTCAGCTCGCGCTTGAGCGCCGCGGCCGCCGCCGCGAACGCCGGTACGCCGGGGACCATTTCGTACGGCACGCCCGCCGCGTCGAGGCGCCGCATCTGCTCGGCGACGGCGCTGAAGACGGACGGGTCGCCCGAGTGCAGCCGTGCCACGTCGCGGCCCTCGCCGTGCGCACGCACCATTTCCGCCGTGATGGCGTCGAGGTCCATGCGCGCCGTGTCGACCAGCCGGGCGCCGGGCGGGCACTCGGCCAGCAGGTCGGTCGGGACCAGGCTGCCCGCGTACAGGCACACCTCGCACCGCGCCAGCAGCCGCGCGCCCCGCAGCGTGATGAGGTCGGCCGCTCCCGGGCCCGCGCCTATGAAGTGGACCGTCATGTCGTGTCTCCCGGTGTGTCGTCCGCCGTGCCGTTCGCCGCCGGCTTCGTGACCGACCACTGCGTCACCGGCATCGCCTGCCGCCAGCCCGTGAACGTCCCCACGGGCACCGCCGCCGCTACCGCCAGCCTGACCAGTTCGCCGCCTTGCCGCCCGTACCAGCGCGCGAGCAGCGCCTCCGACTCCAGCGTCACCGTGTTCGCGACCAGCCTGCCGCCCTCCCCGAGCGCTGCCCAGCACGCGTCGAGCAGGCCGGGGGCCGTCAGGCCGCCGCCGACGAACACCGCGTCCGGCGGGCCGGGCAGCGCGTCCAGCGCCGCGGGCGCCGCGCCCGTCACGACCGTGAGGCCCGGCACGCCGAGCGCACGCGCGTTGCGGCCGATGCGCTCCGCACGTACGGGGTCGCGCTCCACCGCCACCGCACGGCACGACGGGTGCGCGCGCATCCACTCGACGCCGATGGAGCCCGAGCCGCCGCCGATGTCCCACAGCAGTTCCCCGGGCGCGGGCGCGAGCGCCGCGAGCGTGGCGGCGCGCACGTGGCGCTTCGTGAGCTGGCCGTCGTGCTCGTACGCCGAGTCGGGCAGCCCCGGCACGGCGCCGAGCCGCGGGGCGCCCGGAGCGCGCGCGCATTCGACGGCGACGATGTTCAGCGGGTCGCCCGGCGGCTCGTTCCACGTGTCGGCCGTGCCGTGCAGGTGCCGCTCGTGCGTCGCGTGCGTCCCGTCTGGCCCGTCTGGCCCGTCCGGCCCGTCCGTCTCGTCGCCGAGGCGCTCCAGCACGTGCAGCGCGCTCGGCCCGAACCCGCGCTCGCGCAGCAGCGACGCGACGGTGGCCGGCGTCGTGGCGTCGGCGCTCAGCACGAGGATCCGGCGGCCGCCGTGCAGAGCGGCCGCGAGCCGCTCGGGCGGCCTGCCCACCAGGGTGACGACCTCGACGTCCTCCTGCGGCCAGCCGAGCCGCGCGCAGGCGTACGACAGCGACGACGGATGCGGCAGCACGCGCAGCCGCCCCGCCCCGACGGTCTCGGCGAGCAGGCGGCCGATGCCGTAGTACAGCGGGTCACCGCTCGCCAGCACGCATACGTCGCGCCCCGCGTGCTCGGCGAGCAGCCCGGGCACGGCGGGGCGCAGCGGCGAGGGCCAGGCGACGCGCTCGGCGCGGGCCTCGGACGGCACGAGGGCGAGCTGACGCGGCGCGCCGATCACGACGTCGGCGGCGAGCAGCGCCCGCCGGGACGCGTCGGGCAGCCCGGCCCAGCCGTCGGCGCCCACGCCGACGACGGTGATGGAGCCGTGGGACGGCGCGTGGGGCGGCGCCGGGGTCGTCGTCATCGGGGGCCGTCCTCGCCGGCCTTGCCGTCCTCGCCGGTGACGTCCTCGCCGGTCCCGTCCCCGGCGTCCCCGGCGCCCCCGGCGGGCTTCGCCCCTTCCTCGGCTTTACCCGACACCAGCAGCAGCTCGTCGCCCGGGCGCAGCACGGTGTCCTGGCTCATGGGCAGCAGGTGCCCGTCGCGCAGGACGGTGCTGACCCACACGTCGCCGTTGGTGACGACGTCGCCCAGCGTCGTCCCGTCGGCGTCGTCACCGGTCTTGACCGTGTAGTGCCGCGTGCCCACGGGCTCGTGCGGCAGGCGGACGCCGAAGGTCCACGGGGTGGGCGTGGTCTCCTCCATGGGGACGCCGAAGCGCTTGGCCGCGAAGCCGATGCTGCCGCCCTGGACCAGCACGGAGAAGGCGACGACCATGAAGATGATCTCGTAGATGCGCCGCGAGTCCGGCACGCCCGCCGAGATCGCGAAGCCGCCGAGCAGGATGGGCACCGCGCCCTTCAGGCCCGCCCACAGCACGAACGCCCGCTCGCCGTGCCGCATGCGCACCGGTAGCAGCAGCGGACCCACGAGCAGCGGGCGCACGACGAACGCGAGCAGCACCGCGAGCACGAGACCGATCAGCCAGGCGTTGTCCCTGCCGAGTGCCTGAAGTCCGATCGTCGCCCCCAGCGCCACGAACACCACGATCTCGGCCAGGCTCGCGAGCGCCGAGCACACCTGCCGGATCTCCAGGCGGTAGGGGACGGACTCGTCCCCCAGCAGCACGCCCGCGACGAGCACCGCGAGGAACCCCGAGCCGTGCGCGACGGTCGCGGCGCCGTAGATGACCCCCGCACCGGCCAGCGCACGCACCGGGTGCAGGCCCGCGCCGGGCAGCGGCACCTTGCGGATGAACCAGAGCAGGGCGAACCCGCCCACGGCGCCGACCGCGACACCGACGGCCATCTGCTCGACGAACGTGACGAGTACCTGGCCCACCTGCGAGCCCGTGCTGCCGCCCGCGCCGAGCAGGGCGACCATGAGGGCGATGCCGACGGGGTCGTTGGCGCCGGACTCGCCCTCCAGGATCGTGCCGGTCCTGCCGGTGATCTCGCGTCGGCCGAGTACGGAGAAGACGACCGCCGGGTCCGTCGGGGCGAGCGCGGCCCCGAGCAGCAGCGCGGTGTGCCAGGACAGGCCGCAGACGAAGTGCGCGAGCAGCGTGACCGCTCCGGTCGTCAGGATCGTGCCCGCGACGCCGAGGGAGACGATGGGCACGGCAGCGCCGCGGAAGCGCCCCCACCCGATGCCGAGGCCGCCGTCGAAGAGGATGACGATCAGCGCGACGGTGACGACCTGCTCGACCAGACCGATCGGCACCTCCCTGCCGACGGCGGGGAAGAAGTCGGAGACGGCGGCCGCGCACACGAGGAAGAGGAACGGCGCCGGGATGCGGATGCGTTCGCTGAGACGGTTCGACACCACCGCGACGAGGACGACCGCCGCAAGGATGAGGATCGTCAGACTGGTGCTGTCACTGCTGTTCACCGCCCCATCCAATCAAAGAGGGTGCGAGCGGCGGCCCGGCCGGGTGCGGATCGGCAGGGACATGCGGCGCGCAACGGCGGGGCGGCCGCCGAGTCGTCCTCGGCGGCCGCCTGCCCGCTGCTCTCGCGCGCTGTGCGCGCGGTGTCACCTGCGGTGGCCCCGCGGGCGGTCGAGCGCCGCGATGCCGATCGCCGCCAGGCCGATCTGGATGAGCCACTCGATCCAGTCGACGCCCTTCGTGTCGGCGACGCCCGCGGCCGACGCGATCCAGGCGCCGATGAACGCCGCGACGATGCCGATGATGATCGTCCACAGCACACCGATGTGCTGGCGCCCCGGGACCACGAGGCGGCCGAGGACACCGATGATGATGCCGATGACGATCGCCGAAATGATGCCTGAGATCTCCATGCCCGCTCCTGTTCGCCCCACTGCCGTCGGCAGTGCGTCCCGTCGGAGCTTGTGCCCGCACGTCAGGCGTTCACTCCCCGCAGCAGGCGGGGCATGGGCGCACCGGGGGCGCGGGCCTCTCGGTCCGGAAGGCTCAGCCCGCGCGGCGGCGCCTGCGCCAGTCCGCGACGATCTCCTCGACGTCGAACGGGCGGATCCCGAGCGGCGGCCCCGGCGGCGGCTTCGCCAGCAGCGCGCCGATCTTCTCGTTGATCTCCGCGACGATCCGCCGGACCTTCCCCTCGGACGGCGCCCGCTTCGCGGCGACGAGCGCGTCCTCGGCCTCCTTGCGCAGGGCCGGCGTGGGCGGCAGGTAGGACAGGTTCTCCTGCCGCATCTTGTCCTTGACCCACCACAGCTCGTCGTACGGCTTGTCGAGCCCGGGGAGCGGCTTGCCCGCGCCGGTCAGGCCGTCGAAGACGCCACGCTCCTGGGCGTCCCTGATCTGCCGGTCCACCCACGTCTCGAAGTTGACGCCCGGCGGCTTGCGTTCGGTCATCGGTGAGCCTCCTCCGGCGGGGTGGCCGCGGGTGCCGCGGCGCGCGCTGACGGACTTCGCACTCTCAGCGTACGGGGGCGCGTGCCCGCGCCGTCGAACCCGTCAGGGCCCCGTCACGGCCCCGTCACGCCCCGGCGCGCGCCCCGGGCGCCCACTCCGGGTCCCGGCCGGTGAGCCCGAGCAGCCGCTCGAACCTGCCCGCCCCGGGCGGCACGGGGACCTCGGGCCCGAACACGCCCATCTTCCGCCCGGTCGGTGCCAGCTGCGCCCACTGCTGACCGAGCTCGTCCAGCAGCGTCGCGTCCACGCCGGACGGGGCGTAGGTCCTGCCCGTCGCGCGCGCCAGGTCCCAGCCGTGCACCACCAGGTCGCCGAGCACCATCGACCCGACCGTGCGCGCGGGCATGGCCATCGCGCCGGTCGTGCCCTCCTCCGCGCCGGGCTCGGCCCAGGCCGCCACGAGGCGCCGCGTCTCCTCGGCGAATCCGGCCCGCCAGTCCCCTTCGAGCGGCACGGGCTGCTGGGTGAAGTCCGCGTCCCGCTTGGCCGCGAGCTCGCGGAAGTTGACCACCACGCGGTAGAGGTGGCCCACCAGCGTGCGGACGTCGTAGTCGCCGCAGGGCGTCGGCCAGGACAGCTGCTCGTCCTCGATGCCGCGGACTACCGGCACGGTGCGGTCCGCGGCGCGTTCCACCAGGTCACTGATCTTCTCGCTCATGCGGCCGACGCTAGGCGCCGCCGCGCGGCATGTCTTGAACAAACGCGCCACGTGCGGCGCCCCCGCCCCGCGAGGCCGCGCGCATCCCACGGCCGCCGCCTACGATCGGACGCATGGCAGGCCCACGCCGCGATACGCGAGGCATCGTCGACGCCGGGGGCCTCTTCGTGCGCGTGCGTTTCCGGCGCAGGGAGCCCGCGCCCGCGCTGCGCCCCTACCTGGAGCACTACTGGCTGATCGACTGGGATCTCGACGAGCCGTACACGTCCCAGGTCGTGCCCCACCCCTCGGTCAACGTCGTCTTCCAGCACTTCGCGCGGGAGAGACCGGGCAGCGGGCCGGGCAGCGGGCCGGGCAGCGGGCCAAGCACGCGCGAGAGCCGCCCGTTCGCCGAGATCGCGGGCATCCGCGACGAGCTGTTCGTGCAGGAGCTCGCCGGTCGCGGCCGCGTGTGCGGGGTGCAGTTCCGGCCGGGCGGCTTCCGTCCCTTCTCCCCCGCGCGCTCCGTCGCCGACTGGACGGGGAGGCAGGTCCCGCTGGCCGAGGCCATGCCCGTGACGGACGCCGACCTCGCGGCCGTCCTCGGCCCCGAGGACGAGGACGAGCGGGTCGCCGCGCTGGACGCCTACCTGCTCGCGGTGGCGGCGGCCGCGCCCGCGCCGGAGCACGCCGCGCCCGTGGCACGCGCGACGGGCCTGGCCGACCTCGTACGCCGCGACCGCTCGATGCGGCGCGTCGACCGCCTGGCGCAGGCCGCGGGCCTCTCGCCGCGCTCGCTGCAACGGCTCTTCGCCGGGTACGTGGGCGTGGGCCCGAAGTGGGTGATCCTGCGGTACCGCATCCACGAGGCGCTCGAACGGGCCGAGGCGGCGGGCGGCGCGGCGGACTGGACGGCGCTCGCCGCGGACCTCGGCTACAGCGACCAGGCGCACCTGGTGCGGGACTTCACGGCCACGGTCGGGGTGTCACCGGCCGCTTACGGGCGCGCGGTCTGAGCGTTGCCCGCGGCGGTCGCGGACGACGGTGACGATGATGATCGCGATGCCGAGCAGTGCCACCGTGGTGTTGGCGGTGGTCAGGAGCAGCGCGAGGCCATGCCCACCGCTGCTGAGGGTCTACGGGTCATGACCGGGCGGCGCACTGCTTTGTGAGGTCCGCCCGCCTCCCTCACATTCCGGTCGGCTGCCCGGTCGTGATCTGTGAGGCCGGCGAGCGGAACGACAGCCGGCCGGAAGGAGAACAGTCATGAGCGGCGGCACCGAGCGCCGGATCGCGACATCCGTGCTGGTGATCGGGACGGGCGGATCCGGTCTTCGGGCCGCGATCGAGCTCGCGTCACTCGCTGCCGGCGGCATCAACGCGGCGCTGGGGACGATGGACCCCGCCGATTCCTGGCAGCAGCACGCAGCGGACACGATCAAGGAGAGCTACTTCCTCGCGAACCCGCACACGGTGGAGGTCGTCACCCGCGGCGCCGAAGAGGGCCGGATGCGGCACGCGACCATCCTGCGCCACGGGATGCTCTACGGTCCCGGGACGTGGTACGCACCGGGCGCCCGCATGGCCAACGGCGTGACCGCGGGACTCGTCGACGACGAACCCGCCCCCGCGACCGAGTGGCTCCCCGCGTACGCCAGGGGGCTCGGCGCCCCGGCCCCCGCGATCGCCCCGCTGCCGCAAGGAACACCACGGGGCCGGGGAGCTGCCAACACGAAGGCGTGGCTGCCGACCCGTAGCGCGAGCGCCCGGCGAGGAGACAGGGTGGGCCGGCATGGAGAAGAAGGCGCCGCGCGTGCTGCTCGAACCGTGGTCCGAGGCCGACCTCGGGCTCCTGCGCGCCCTGAACGCCCCGGAGCTGATGACCCACCTCGGCGGCCCCGAGACGGACGAGCAGGTGCTCGCCAGGCACTGGCGGTACGTGGGCATGAGCGCGCAGAGCGCCGCCAGGGGCAGGATGTTCCGGGTCGTGCTCGTGCCGGACACCCCACACGCGCCCGCGCTCTCCGTGGGCCTGGTCGGCTTCTGGGAGAACGTCTGGCAGGGCCGGGAGATGTACGAGTCGGGCTGGGGGCTGCTCGCCGCCTTCCAGGGCAGGGGCATCGCGGCGGCGGCCCGCGCGGCCGCCGAGCAGGCGCGCGCCCAGCGCACGCACCGCTTCCTGCACGCGTTCCCCTCGGTGGCCAACCCGGGCTCCAACGCGGTGTGCCGCAGGGCGGGCTACGCGCTGCTCGGGGAGTGCGCCTTCGAGTACCCGCCCGGCAACGTGATGCGCTGCAACAACTGGCGCCTTGACCTGGACGCCTCCCCCGAGGAGCGGGCGGAGGCGCTGAGGGCCGCGGAAGGTCCGCCCCCGTCCTGAGCGCCGATGGGATGCTGACGAGGTGAACGGGCCCTCGATCCACCTCGGCGTCGCCCCCGAGCTGCGACTCTTCGTCGCCGCCG
Organism: Streptomyces sp. NRRL F-5126; assembly: GCF_000721265.1. Taxonomy (GTDB): domain Bacteria; phylum Actinomycetota; class Actinomycetes; order Streptomycetales; family Streptomycetaceae; genus Streptomyces. Next base: position 61,287 of record NZ_JOFZ01000014.1, read on the forward strand.
AGCGCCGCCACGGCGTCTCCACCGTGGTCACGGACGGCTCCTCCACGCTCGGCCACGTCGTCCAGTCGCTCGGGATCCCGCTCACCGAGGTGGGCCGGCTGCTCGTCGACGGGCGGCCCGTGCTCGTCTCGCACGTGCCGTCCGCCGGGGAGAGCGTCGAGGTGGGGCCGCGCCCCCGCCCCCAGTCCGTGCCCGGCGCGCCGCTGCGCTTCCTGCTCGACGTGCACCTCGGGACGCTCGCCCGCAGGTTGCGCCTGCTCGGCGTGGACGCGGCGTACGAGAGCGAGGACGCCGGCGATGCGGAGCTCGCGAGGCTGTCCGCCGCCGAGCGCCGTGTGATGCTCTCCCGCGACCGCGGGCTGCTGCGCCGCAGCGCGCTGTGGGCGGGCGCGTACGTCTACAGCGACCGGCCCGTGGACCAACTGCGCGACGTGCTGGGACGGTTCGCGCCCGCCCTGGCGCCCTGGACGCGGTGCACGGCGTGCAACGGCGTGCTGGCGGCTGCCGACAAGGACGACGCGTCCGTGCGGGCCGCGCTCCAGCAGGGCACGGCGCGGACGTACGACGTGTTCGCGCGGTGCACCGCCTGCGGCAAGGTCTACTGGCGCGGCGCGCACCACCGGCACCTGGCGGAGATCGTGGCCGAGGCGGTCCGGGAGTTCGGCGACGGGACGGCCGCCTGAGGCGCACGCGGCCGACGCGGCGCGGCGGCCGCGCACCCGCATGGCAGGCTGTGGCCATGTTCGTGCTCCGCTCCGCCGCACTCTACGTACTCGCCGCACTGTTCGAGATCGGCGGCGCGTGGCTCGTGTGGCAGGGCGTGCGCGGCGACGGCGACGCGGGCGGGCGCGGCTGGCCGTGGATCGTCGCGGGCGTCGCGGCGCTCGGCGCGTACGGGTTCGTCGCCACGCTCCAGCCCGACGGCCAGTTCGGCCGCGTCCTCGCGGCGTACGGCGGTGTCTTCGTGGCGGGTTCCGTCGTCTGGGGCGTGGTCGCGGACGGCTACCGCCCGGACCGCTGGGACATCGCCGGGGCGGCCGTCTGCCTGGTGGGCATGGCGCTGATCATGTTCGCACCGCGCGGCCGCTGACCGCGCTGCCGCTCATCGCGCTGCCGCTGACCGCGCTGCGAACGCCGGGCAACGCGCAGGAGCCGGTCGCGACCGCCCCTCCGGTCCCTTGAGCACCCTGCCTATCCTGGGGTTTCCGCAGAGACCACACGCGCGAGGAGAACACCCATGACCGCCGCCGCCGACCGTCACACCGCCGTCGTCACCGGCGCGAGCAGCGGCATCGGCGCCGCGACCGCGCGGCAGCTCGCCGCCGCCGGCTACCACGTCGTGGCCACCGCGCGCCGCGAGGACCGCCTCGCGTCGCTCGTCGAGGAGATCACCGCGGCCGGCGGCAGCGCGAGCGCGCACGGACTCGACGTCACGGACCGTGCGGCCGTCGACGCGTTCGCCGCGCACCTCGCGAAGACGGCGCCCGGCGCGGTCGAGGTCCTGATCAACAACGCGGGCGGCGCGCTCGGCGCGGACCCGGTCGCCGGCGGCGACGCCGCCGAGTGGCGGCAGATGTACGAGACGAACGTCCTCGGCACGCTCAACGTCACGCAGGCGCTGCTGCCCGCGCTGACCGGCAGCGGCGACGGCACGGTGGTGATCGTCTCGTCCACGGCGGGGCACGGCACGTACGAGGGCGGCGCGGGGTACGTGGCCGCCAAGCACGGCGAGCACGTGCTCGCCGAGACGCTGCGCCTCGAGATCGTCGGCACGCCGGTACGCGTGATCGAGATCGCGCCCGGCATGGTCAAGACCGAGGGCTTCTCGACCACGCGCTTCCACGGCGACACGGCGAAGGCGGCGAAGGTGTACGAGGGCGTCGCGGCGCCCCTGACCGCGGACGACGTCGCCGACACGATCACCTGGGCCGTCACCCGCCCGAGCCACGTCAACATCGACCTGCTGGTCGTCAGGCCGCGCGCGCAGGCCTCCAACACCAAGGTGCACAGGGAGCTCTGAGAGGAGCGAGTGATGACCGACAACTTCACCACGCGGGCCCACGACGAGGGCGCGAGGCGCGGCGGCGAAGCCGTCGAGACGTACGCGTACTCCGGCCACACCGCCAGTGGCCAGAGCTGGCGGTCGAGTCCGGGCGAGAACCTGACGAGACTGCTGGCGGACCTGCTGCACTGGGCGGACGACACGCAGCGGGACTTCGACAGGGCGCTTGAGCGTGCGAGGAAGCTGCACGACACCGAGCTGTGAGCCAGATCATCACATCAACTGAACGCCTGATCGAAAGATCATCAGTTCAGGTGATGGGACGGCAACCTACTGGCGTGGGCACCCCCGAATGGATGATGCTCACGGTGTGCGAGTGACCGGCCGCGGACCGTCACAAGCACTCCCGCGCAGTCCCACGCGGCGGGAACAGTCCCAGTAGTGCGCCCTCAGGGCAGCACACAGCAAGGAGAGAACGAAACATGAACATCCTCACTGGTGTCCTCGCCGGCCTCGTCCACTTCGTCGGCTGGCTGATCTGACACACGGCGAGCACGGCGCCGGCTTCCCCCGAGGAGGCCGGCGCCTTCGCGTACGCCCCGCCGGTGGTTCACCACGCACCCGCCCGCCGCGCCCTGCGGGCAAGCACACCCTCGCTCAGTTCCTCCATCTCCCGCAGCGCGCCGACGCGTTCGCGCCGGGAGAGCCGGTCGAGGTAGAGCCGTCCGTTGAGGTGGTCGGTCTCGTGCTGCAGGCACCGGGCGAAGTAGCCGCGCCCCTCCACGACGACCGGCCCACCGCCCTTGTCGAACCCGCGCACGACTGCCCTGTCGGTGCGCGGGACGACGCGCTGGGGTCCGGGCACGGACAGGCACCCCTCGCGCTCCTCGACGAGCCGGCGCTGCCCGGGTGGAAGCTCGTCGAGCACCGGGTTGAGTACGTGCCCCACGTGGCGCACGCCCCAGTCGTCGTCCATGTCCCAGACGAACAGCCGCAGATCGACGCCCACTTGGTTCGCGGCGATGGCAGCGCCCTCCGCGACGGAGTTGGTGGCGAACATGTCGTCGACGAGCGCGGCCAGTTCCGCCGACCCGAAGTCGTCGGCCCCGGCGGGACGGCACTGCCGCCGCAGGATCTCCTCCCCGACGAGCGTGACGGGCCGCGGCGTTCCGCGCCGCTCGGTCTCGGCCATGCGTACTCCTCGGGAAACGGCCCGCAGCGCGCTCGCCGGAGAGCGCGGCTTGCACAACTCTTTGCAAAGTAGCACGCTTTGCAAAATGAGTGACGACCCACTGCCACGCTTCGCCCCCTCCGCCCCGCGCCTCCTCCCCGACCACCCCGTGCGCCTCGCACTCCTCGACCTGCTGGCGGAGCGCGGCACGCTGACGGCGACACAGGCCGCGCGGCGCCTCGGGCACAGTTCCGGCCTCTGCTCGTTCCACCTGCGCCAACTCGCGCGCTACGGCCTGATCGAGGAGGCCCCGCACTCGGGCGGCCGCGCCAAGCCGTGGCGGCTTCGCTGGGAGGACGCCGGCGACGGGAGGACCCCGGCGGACGACGGCCCGGGCGCCGAATTCAGCACGCTGACGCGGGCGTTGGAGAACGAGAGCTACGACCGCTGGCTGGCGCACCGGGACCGTGCACCGCTGGAGTGGCGTGGGCGCGAGAGCGAGGCGGTCAGCGCGGTCGTGTATCTGACCCCGTCGGAGGCGGACGAGCTGGCACGCTCCTTCGAGGAGCGACTGCGCGCCTACGCGGCGCGCGACGCGTCCCCGTCCCGCCGGCCGCGCCACGCGGTGGCGGTCGCCGCGATCGCCCGCCTCTTCCCGCTCCTGACGCCGCCCCCCGACCGGGAGTAGGCCGGCCGGCCGTGCTCGCGGGACCTGCTACACGGGTTCCGCGGGTGTGCCCGCGTCCTCTTCCGGGGCAGGCGGGAGGGGCAGCCTGGCCAGGAGGCGCAGTGCGGCGTCGGCGGCCCCGTTGTCGCCGACAGCGCGGAAGAGGGCGATGGCGCGGAGTTGGCTTTCCGCCGCCTCCAGGACGCGACCCTCGGCCTCGTAGGCGCGGCCGAGGTTGGTCAGTTCGGCACCCTGGGCGTGGCTGTCGCCGGTCTCTTCGAAGGTGGCGGCGGCTTCGACGTGCAGTGGGATCGCCTCGGCGGGCCGTCCGGCCTCCTGAAGCGCCCCAGCACTGTTCCCGACCGCCATCGCCTCCGCGTGCCGATCGCCGACCGATCGAAACAGCGCCGCGGCCCGTACGTGGTCGGCCAGGGCCTCCTGCGGACGGTTCAGGCGCCGCAGGCACAGGGCGAGGTTGTCCAAGGACTGGCCTTCGGAGTAGGGGTCGCCCATTTCGGCGAAGACGAGGCATGCCTGCCGATGGGCGTCGACCGCATCGTCCAACCGGCCGAGGTGGCGCAGGCACAGACCCAGGTTGCTCAGTGTCTCCGCCTCGCCGTAGCGGTCGCCGGTCTCCCGGCAGATCGCCAGGTCCCGGCCGAGCACCTCGTACGCTTCCTCGTCGCGGTCGAGGCGCATGAGCGCGGTGCCCAGATTGGCCAGTGACCGGCCCTCGCGGCGCAGATCGCCGGCCTCGCGGTGGATGGCGGCAGCCACGCGGAGCGGGGCGACGGCATCACCGAAACGACGCACCCGAAGCAGGACGAGGGCGGCGCCGTTCAGGCAGTCGGCCTCCAGGGTGCGGTCGCCCAGCCGCTGGGCGACACCCAGGGCCTCGGCGTGTGCGGCCATCGCCTCGGGATAGCGGCGAGCCTCGCGCAGGCTGTTTCCGAGGTTGTTCAGCGCACCGGCCTCCAGGACGCGGAATCCGTCCATGAGGTCGTCAGGCGCGGACACACCGGCCGTCCCCGCGGCGAGCCTGCGCAGACCCTCCAGCGTGGCCCGGGCGATGGCGATCAAGTCCTCGACCCGGCGGTACCGCAACAGGAACACCCGCAGGTCTTCACCGAGGGCCACCACGGCCTGCACATGGCCGGCCGCGCAGTCGGTGACGGCCGCGACCAGGTTCGGCCGTTCCGCCTCGAGCCAGCCCATGGCCTGCTCCCGGCCCGCGAACCGGCTGTCGGGGGAACTCCCCTCCAGGTGGGACGTCGCGGCCCGGGTCTCGGCCATGTAGTGGTCCAGCAGACCGCTCAGTGCTTCCCGCCGGCGGTCCGAGTGCGCGTGCTCGGCGCCGAGTTCAGCGGCATAGAGCCGTACCAGGTCGTGCATCGACCAGCGTTCGGCGGCCGGGTGCTCAAGCAGGTGCGCGCGGGCCAGGTCGCGCAGCAGCCGGCGGGCGCCCACCGGGTCACCGAGCAGCACGGCGGCGGCCGGCGTGCCCACGTCGGGCCCCGGGGCCGCCGACAGCAGCCGGAAGGCGCGCGCCTGAGACGGCGGCAGATGCCGGTAGGACAGGTAGAAGACGGTGCGCACTTCCAGCGGGCGGCCTTGGTCGTCGGTGTCTTCCAGGGCCAATACGTCCAGGCGTGCCGCGGCCAGTTCCTCTGCCTGGTCGCGCAGCGGTCGGTCCCGGTCGTCGGCCAGCAGAGCCCCCATGATGCGCAGCGCCAGCGGGAGCCGCCCGCACAGCTCCGCGATCCGGGCCGCGTCAACGGGCTGCGCGGTGGCGCGGTCGTCGGCCTCGCCATCCGGACGGCCGTCGCCGCCGAGCCGCAAGACCTGGTCGAGCAGCGCGACCGCCTCCGGCGGTGCCAACGGGGCGAGTTCGATCCGCCGGGCACCGAGAGCGGCCAGGGTCTGCCGCGAGGTGACCAGCACGCGGTGCGGCCCGGCGGCGGGCAGCAGCGGGGAAGCCTGGCCCGCGGTGCGTACGTTGTCCAGCACGGCAAGCAGCGGGCGGCCCTGCTCGGCGAGCTGGGCCAGCACGAGCCGCCAAGCGTCGATCTTCTCGGCGGGAGTGGTGGGCAGGTCCTTGCCCTTGAAGCCGAGTGCGCGCAGCAGTTGATCGGCGACGGTGGCCGCGTCCACGGGGCTCTCGTGGCTGTACCCTCGCAGGTCGGCGAAGAGCACGCCGCCGGGAAACCATCCGTTGCGCGCGGCGTGGTGCGCGGCGTGCAGAGCCAACGCGGTCTTCCCGACCCCGCCCATTCCGGTCATTGCTGAGACGACGACCGCTGGCTGCGCAGGGTCGGGCCCCTTCCCCGGGGCGTCCTTGCCCGGGGCGCCCTTGCCCGAGGTCCCTTCGCTCGCGTCCCACTCCGGGGCCAGCCATGTCAGGAGTCTCGTGACCGCCTCGTCCCGGCCGCTGAAAACGGCCGACTCGGCGGGCAGCGTGACCGGTCCCTGCTCCGAAGCCCGTTCGGAGCCGCGGGCCTTTCCGCCGCGCCGGGCGTCCCGTTCGGTCCGGGCGCGGTCCAGTAGCAGCGTCCAGTCCCCGGTGGACGGCCCGGACTTGGCGCGGGCCCGCAAGAAGGCCACCAGCACCATGAAATAGGGCGTGGAGGACCGGCCGGGGACGGCCTCACCGGTCAGCCACGCGCTGAGCGTTGTGTCGGAGATGGTCAGTGGCGGCCGTTGCTCGGTCCCGAGCGCGACCAGCCGACTCAGCGTCGGGGAGCGCGCAGCCTCGTACAGGGCGCGCAGTTGCTGGTGGAACCGGTCCGCTTCCCTGCCCATGCCGACCCCGCCTTCCGGACAACACCCGACCCCGGAAAAACCGCGCACCCCGGCCGACCAGCGTATCCATCCGGAGCGGCTCCGGGGGGACTTCGCCGGATACCCCCCGGAAGTCGCGCCATGGGCCGCAACGCCAACGGCACCCCGCCGGCGCCCCGCCCAAAGGAGCCCACCATGCCCACCAGCCCGGCCGCCACGTCCCGCGCTCTGCGCCTCCAGCTCATCGCCCGCATCGCGGCCGGCGCCGCATCAGGCGCGGCCCGCGCTCTGGTGGCCTGGCTCCTGACCCGCTGAACGCTGCCCCGCCTGCCCGGGGAGACACCAAGTCGCCGCGCCGCCTGCACCTGGCAGGCGGCGCCCTCGTGCGCGGCGCGAGCAGATCGGCGTGTCCGGCTCCGGACTCGCACGTGACAGCGTGTGGAGTTCCGGTGGCATGTGATGGAAAACTATCGGAAAAGTTCGTAGTTGTTCATGACGGGCCGTCAAGTCCCGGAGGGAGCACACATGCGACCCATGCGCGAAAGATTCCGGCGGGCCGTTTCCGGTGTGGCGCTGTCGGCGCTGCTGGGCAGCGGGCTGGCCGTGGCGGCCGCCGCGCCGTCCACCGCCGCACCGCGCCCCGCGAACACCTGGACGGTGAACGAGCCCGGCCGCTCGGCGCTCAGCGCCGAACTCGGCCTCGACCCGTCGGGCGAGCTGCGCCTCGCGGTCGACCGCGGCGGCGCACCCGTGCTGCTGCCCGGCCGGCTCGGGATCCGCACCGCCAGCCACGATCTGACGAAGGGCCTGCGGTTCGTGAAGCGACGCGAGCGCACCGTCCACGAGTCCTACCGGATGACCACCGGCAAGCAGCTGCGGCGTTCGGCCACCATGCGGGAGTCGACGTTCACCTTCCGCGGCGCCGACGGCGCGCGCCTCGGCGTGGTGGTGCGGGTGTCGGACGACGGCGTCGCCTACCGCTACCTGCTGGACGACCGCGGCCCGGTCACCGTCGAACGCGAGGCGTCGACGTTCGAGGTGCCGACGGACGCCAGGGCCTGGGTGCAGCCGTACGTGACCAGCTACGAGACCGAGCGGACCGAGACCACCGCGGGCGCGGCCAACGAGGCGCGGCCCGGCACGTGCACGGGCGACACGTGCTCGTTCGGCTACCCGACGCTGTTCGAGGTCGGCGGCACCTACGTGCTCCTCACCGAGGCGGACGTCGACGGCCGGTACTCAGGCAGCCATCTCGACCACGCCGACGGCACCTCGGCCTACTCGGTGGCGCTCGCGGACGGCGCGCCCGTCACGTCGGACGGGCCGCTGGCGACGCCGTGGCGCACCGCGATCGTGGGGAGCCTGGACACGCTGGTCGCCTCCACCCTCGTGGACGACCTCGCCCCGCCGTCCAAGGTCGAGGACACCTCGTGGATACGTCCCGGCGTGGACGACTGGTCCTGGCTGAGCGACGGTTCGAGCCCCGGCGACTACAACCGTCAGCGCGACTTCGTCGACTACGCGGCCGAGCACGGGCTCCAGTACACGCTCGTGGACGCCGGATGGCAGGCGAGCTGGGTGCCCGAGCTGGTGCGCTACGCGCGCGCCAAGGGCGTCGACGTGATCCTCTGGTTCGACTGGAACGACCTGAAGACCCAGCAGCAGCGCGACGCCTGGCTCCCCAAGGTCAAGGCCTGGGGCGTCGCGGGCGTCAAGGTCGACTACATGTACTCGGACTCGCAGTCCACCTTCCAGTGGTACGACGCGATCCTGCGTGACACGGCCAGGCTCAAGCTCATGATCGACTTCCACGGCGCGACGATCCCCCGCGGCCTGCAGCGCACCTGGCCGCAGGTGATGAGCGTCGAGGCGGTGCGCGGGGAGGAGAACGGGCAGCATTCGACCCGCGACATCTTCCTCGCCTTCACCCGCAACATCGTCGGCTCGATGGACTACACCCCGACCTGGTTCTCCCGTCCGAACCGGCAGGACTCCCTGGGGCACGAGCTGGCGCTGCCCGTGGTCTTCGAGTCCGGCTGGACCAGCCTCGGCGACAATCCCGAGGGGTTCGCCGCGCATCCGGTGGCCGAGCGCTTCCTCGAACAGCTCCCCACGACCTGGGACGAGACGCGGCTGGTCGCCGGCGGGCCCGGCGCGCAGCCGGCCGGCGACCGCCAGGCCGTCATCGCACGCCGCAGCGGACACCGCTGGTTCGTCGGGGGCATCCTCGCCGGCGCGAGCGACACGATGAAGGCGCCGCTCGGCTTCCTCGGCAAGGGCACCTGGCTCGTCGAGACGATCGGCGACAGCGGCGGCCGGCTGCGGCGCACCGTGCGCACAGTGACCGCCGCGGACACCCTCGCGGTCCCCGCCGCCGCCGACGGCGGCTTCGTCGCGCTGGCCTGCCCCGCCACCAGGGGCCGCACCGACTGCGCGGACCCGGTCGTCACCGCGCCCGCCACTTCCCTCACCCTCGACCCCGCGGCCGTGACCGCGGGCCCCGGGCAGCGGGCCGGGATCGGCGCGACGTTCACGCTGCCGGAAGGAGCCGCGCTGCACAAGGTGCGGATGACGGTGGACCGCGACCGGCTCCCCGCGGGCTGGACCGCCACCGGCCGCGACGTCAGGGCCGGGACGCTCCCTGCCGGCAGGGCGCTCGACGGCCACTGGACGGTGACGGTCGGCAAGGACCAGCCCGGCGGTGAGGTCGACGTGCCCGTCGTCGTCACCTACGCCGACCCGGCCGGCGGGAAGGCCCCGCCCATCCACGTCGAGAAGGTCGTCAAGGTCTCCGTTCCGCTGCACGGCACGGTCTACGCCAGTGACCAGCCGTTCCTCACCGAGACCAACGGCTACGGGCCGGTCGAGCGCGACCAGTCCAACGGCGAGGCCGGCGGGCAGGACGGGCACCCGCTGACGGTGGGCGGGGCCGTGTACGCGAAGGGCCTGGGCATGAACGCGCCGGCGCAGGTCCGGATCGACCTCCAGGGCCGCTGCACCCGCTTCGAGGCCCGCGTCGGCGTCGACGACGAGACGAAGGGGCAGGGCAGTGTGACGTTCACCGTGCTCGGCGACGACGGCCGGCAGCTCGCCGCCACCGGCGTGCTGCGCGGCGGCGACAGCGCGGTCGACCTGACCGTGGACGTCACCGGCGTGCACACGCTCGGCCTCGCCGTCGGCGACGGGGGCGACAACAAGAACTACGACCACGCGGACTGGGGCCTGGCCCGGCTCACCTGCGCCAACTGACGCGGGCACGCCGCGAGCCCGGAGCCGTCCGGGCTCGCGCGCGGCCCGTCACCCCTTCACGCACACCACCTGCCGCAGCCTCGTGACCACTTCGACGAGGTCCGTCTGGCGCTCCATCACCTGCTCGATCGGCTTGTACGCGCCGGGGATCTCGTCCACCACGCCCGAGTCCTTGCGGCACTCCACACCCCGCGTCTGCTCCTCCAGGTCCCTCGTGGAGAAGCGGCGCTTCGCCGCGTTCCTGCTCATGCGGCGGCCCGCGCCGTGGGACGCGGAGTTGAACGCCGCCGCGTTCCCGAGGCCCCGCACGATGTACGAGCCCGTGCCCATGGAGCCCGGGATGATGCCGAGGTCGCCGCCGCCCGCGCGGATCGCGCCCTTGCGGGTGACCAGCAGGTCCATGCCGTCGTACCGCTCCTCCGCCACGTAGTTGTGGTGGCAGCTGATCTCCTGCACGAACGTGACGCCGGCCTTCTTGAACTCCCGCCGCACGACCTCCTTCAGGAGCCCCATCATGATCGACCGGTTGTACCTGGCGTACTCCTGCGCCCAGTACAGGTCGCTCCGGTAGGCGGCCATCTGCGGCGTGTCCGAGATGAACACCGCGAGGTCGCGGTCGACCAGCCCCTGGTTGTGCGGCAGGCCCTGCGCGACGCCGATGTGGTGGTCGGCCAGCTCCTTGCCGATGTTGCGCGAGCCGGAGTGCAGCGTGAGCCACACCGCGTCGTCGTGGCCGATGTTGACCTCGATGTAGTGGTTGCCGGAGCCGAGCGTGCCGATCTGCCTCCTGGCCCGCCCCTCCCGGTGCCGCACCGACTCCGCCAGGCGCCCGAACCGGCTCCAGAGGTCGTCCCAGCCGGCCGTCGCGAGCCCGTGCGCCCCGTGCGGGTCCACCGGCTCGTCGTGCAGCCCGCGGCCGACCGGGATCGCCCGCTCGATCCTGCTCCGCAGCCGGGACAGGTCGCCGGGCAGGTCGGACGCGGTCAGCGACGTCTTCACCGCCGACATCCCGCAGCCGATGTCCACACCGACCGCGGCCGGGCACACCGCGCCCTGCATCGCGATGACGGAGCCGACCGTCGCCCCCTTGCCGTAGTGCACGTCCGGCATCACGGCGAGACCCTTGATCCACGGGAGCGACGCCACGTTCCGCAGCTGCCCCATCGCCGCGTCCTCGACGCCGCGCGGGTCCGCCCACATCCGGATCGGGACCTTCTGACCCGGAACCTCTTCATATGCCATGGTGCTCGATACCCCCGATTGTCGCTGCGCGCCGGAACGAGACAGGCCGAAACCACCCGTACCGGATTCACCCGATTCACGCGCTTCAACCCGTTTCGACGGCTTCCCCGGCTCCCCGTTCCCGCCGACGAATTACGATGCACACGGCGCACCGGCCACCCCACCAGGGCACACGGTGCGCACCGCGCCCACGAGGTGCCGAATGGTGGCGAAAGGGCCGCCCATCAGCGCCGACGGCGTGTGCGGTACACATTGTGTCCACCGTCCGCCCCACCGCGGCAAACGCTTTTCACCGTCGGCCGCCATCACCGACACGTCCCCCAGGAGGCTCCGCACCGTGCAGCGAATCGCGCACAAGGCGCGCCGTGGCGTACAGCGCGGCGCGCTACGCAAGGTGTACGCGCCCGGTCTCGCGGCGCTGCTCGTCGCGCTCGTCGCAGGCGGCTGCACGGCGGGCGGCAGCGGCAGCGCGTCGCCCACCGATCCCAAGCAGGGCGACCCGACGCTGTCGATGCCCGCGCCCGGCAAGTACCGCACGCTGCTCGAACCCTGCGGCGCCGTGCCCACGTCCATGCTCAAGGACCTGCTGCCCGGCATCTCCTCCCTCAGCCCCGACCAGCAGGAACGCGCCCTGGAGGGCACCCCGGCCGTGACGTACGACACGGACCGCAGGGTCGGGTGCGGCTGGAAGGCCGACTCGCCAAGCTCGTCGCACCGGCTGTCGCTGGACATCGAGCGCGTCGTCTCGTACGACCCGTCGGTCAGCGACGCGGACCGCGCGAAGCAGGTCTTCACGAAGAAGCAGCAGGCCGCGCACATCCCGACCGCCGGCGGCTCTCCCTCCGGGTCCCCGTCGGGGACTCCGTCGGGCTCGCCGTCCGCCACGGCCACGGCCACGGCGGGGTCGTCGGGCGAGGGCGCGGGCGACGGCAGTGACGGCGGCGGCGCGGGCGGCGGGGGCGGGGCCCCCGACCTGCTGCCGCGCACGCTGAGCGGGGTCGGCGACGCCGCGTACGTGAACGACAGGCTCACCCAGTCCGGATCGGCCACTCAGAACCGGACGGTGAGCGTGGTCTTTCGCACATCGAACGTGATCGTGACCGTGACGTACACGCAGCAGCCGACGCACCCTGACGAGGTCCCCGACAGCAAGGAACTGCAGGACAGGGCGCAGGCGCTGGCCAAGAAGCTGGCCGACGAGTTCGACCAGTAGGGGGCGGACGGCGGCCCGCGCGCACCCCTGCGTGACGGGACGCTCTCCGGTGCGCGGGTCCTGCGCGGGCCTCCCTGCGGTTAACGTGGCGGCTCGGACACGACAGCAACGACTGAAGGAACCATGCGCCGATCAGCCTCGCGACTCCCCCGCATCCTCGCCGCCGCGGCCGTTCCCGCGCTGCTCGTCGTCGCCGGCTGCTCGTCCGGCTCCGGCAGCGGAGGCGGCAAGGACGCGGCGGACGGCTCGGCGTCGAGCAAGTCCGCCAAGGCCTCGCCGTCCGTCGCGCCGGCGAAGTACCGCACCCTTCCGGACGCCTGCAAGATCATCGACTCGAAGACGATCGGCAAGCTCGTGCCGTCCGCCAAGGACAAGAGCGGCACGGCCGGCACGTCGACGGACGTGAACGCGCACGGCAGCTGCCACTGGAACGGCCTGAAGAACAAGGGCGTCGACGGCTCCCAGTACCGCTGGCTCGAGGTCTCGCTGCAGCGCTACGACTCCCAGTCGACGATCGGCAGCGGCAACGCCCAGGCGTCCAAGCAGTACGCCAACGCCATCGAGGTCGCGCAGACGACGTCGGGCGCCAAGAGCGTCATGACGCACCCGGCCACGGGCATCGGCAGCCAGGCCACCACGGTCACGTACACCCTGCGCAAGACGGACGAGGACTTCTCCTACGCGACGGTCGTGGCGCGCGCGGACAACGTGGTCCTCGCGCTGACGTACAACGGCGCCGGGTACGCGGGCGAGAAGTCACCGAGCGTGTCGGACATCTCGAAGGACGCGGTGTCGGCCGCGAAGAGCGCCGTCGAGGTGATCACGAGCGGCGGCAGCGGCTCGGGCTCCGGCACGACGTCCCCGTCCTCGGGATCCTCGAAATCGTCCTCGCCGAGCCCGTCGAAATCGAGCGGCAAGTCGAGCGGCAAGTCGGACAAGAAGTCCGGCTCGAAGCCGTCCGGCTCGGCGTCGCCGTCCACGAAGGCGAGCACGGCGGGCTGACGCCCCGGCCCCCGCCTGGGGCGGAGCGCCGCTGCCCACTCCCGCGCCCGCGGCACCCGTACGCGTGTGCAAGGCTGTTGCACCGCCGGAGGGCGGCAGACGGGGGCCCGGTGGGTTCCCGAGGCCTTGAGGACGACAACGGGAGGGGATCGCGCGTGGCCGCGATGCAGCTGTCACGGACGCATCGAATACTGGTCGGCGTCGTCGTCAGCGGCGCGGTCATCATCGCGGGCATCGGCTTCGCCGGCTCGTACGCGGCCGTGCGCGCGCTCGCCGAGAGCAAGGGCTTCGGCGCCTTCGCGGTCGTCTTCCCCGTCGGCATCGACGCGGGCATCTGCGTCCTGCTGGCGCTCGACCTGCTGCTGACCTGGATCCGCATCCCGTTCCCCCTGCTGCGGCAGGCCGCCTGGGTCCTGACGGCCGCGACGATCGCCTTCAACGGCGCCGCCGCCTGGCCCGACCCGCTGGGCGTCGGCATGCACGCCGTCATCCCGCTGCTGTTCATCGTCACGGTGGAGGCGGCGCGGCACGCGGTCGGCAGGATCGCCGACATCACCGCGGACAAGCACATGGAGGGCGTGCGGCTGACCCGCTGGCTGCTCTCGCCCGTCCCGACGTTCCTGCTGTGGCGGCGGATGAAGCTGTGGGAGCTGCGCAGCTACGAGCAGGTCATCAAGCTCGAACAGGACCGGCTGATCTACCAGTCGAGGCTCCAGGCACGCTTCGGCCGCGCCTGGCGCAGGAAGGCCCCGGTGGAGTCGCTGATGCCGCTGCGCCTCGCCAAGTACGGCGTGCCGCTGGCGGACACGGCCTCCGCCGGGCTCGCCGCCGCGGGCATCGACGCGGCGGCGGCGATCGTCCCCGCCGCGCCCGGCGCCGGTGCGGCGGCCGGGGAGCTCACGGCCGGCACGGCAGCCGGCGGCGTCGACCTGGCGAAGCCCCCGGCGGCCCAGGCCGTCGAGCCGCCACGCGCCCACCTCCCGGGCCAACGCCAGGCGCCGCCCGCGCAGTTCGGGCAGTTCGGGCAGCAGGACTGGCACGGCCAGGAGCGGTACGAGGAGCAGTACCAGGACCCGCAGTGGGAGCAGGCGGAGTGGGCCGCGCTGCAGGACGGCCCACAGCAGGACGGCCGGCAACTGGACGGCCAATCGCAGGACGCCAACCCGTGGTTCGCCGCGCAGAGCCTCCCGCAGGCCGCCTACGAGGGCGCGTACAACCCGACGTACGTCGAAGGCCTCGAACCGACGCCGGTACGCCCCCCGTCGGGCCCGGTGGGCCGCGGCGCGCCCGGTCCGGAGCAAGCCCAGCAAGCCCCCGGGCCCGAGCCCGAGCCGGAGTTCGGCCCCGAGGCGGAGCCTGAGGCCGCGGACGCACCCGAGCCGGCGACGACGTCCCAGGCCGCCCAGGCCGAACAGGCCGCCCAGGCGCCCGACACCTCGCACCGCGACGAGCAGTACTACAACGCCTTCAGGAAGTTCATCAGCGAGAACGGCGACGCGCCCAACGAGCGCCAACTGGGCCGCTACCTCATGGAGATGTACGACATCAGGGGCCGCGCGGGCGGCCCGCTCAGCGAGAACACACTGCGTGGGCCGCTGCGCGAGGCGTACCGCCGCTTCCAGGAAGAGATGGACGCGGAACACATCGCCTGACCCGCCCGGGACGGGCGGGTCGGCCACCGTCGTCGAGGCGCCCGCCGTACCGTCGCACCGGACCGCTGCCCGTGCCCGCGCACCGCGCAGCCGCGTGCGCGCCCGTGCGAGCGAGCGCGGCGCCCGGCCGCGCCGGGCCTGCGCGCCGACGCACACAGGGCGAGCCCCAGGCGCACGCGGCCCCTGCGGCCGCCGCGATGCGCGGCCGCAGGGGCCGGCGTCACGCGCCGAGCAGTGTCCGCACCCTGTCCTCGCCCACCGCGAGCAGCAGCGTGGGCAGGCGCGGGCCCGTGTCCCTGCTCACCAGCAGGCGGTACAGCAGCGCGAAGAACGCGCGCTGCGCCGCCTTGAGTTCGGGTGTCGGCTTCGCGTCGGGCGCGAGGCCCGCGATGACCTTCGGGACCCCGTAGACGAGCGTCGTCAGCCCGTCGAGCGACCAGTGCTCGCCAAGCCCTTCGAGCAGCAGCCGCAGGGACTCGCGGCTCTGCTCGTCGAGCGAGCCGAGCAGTTCCTTGTCCGGCTCGCCCCGCACGACCGTGCGCGCCTCGACGGGCACCTGGCTGCTGATCCAGTACTCGGCGCGGTCCAGCCGCGGCCTGACCTCGTCGAGCGACGCGAGCGGGCGCGACGGGTCGAGCTCGCCGAGGATGCGCAGCGTCTGCTTCTCGGCCCCCGCCGTCACGTCCGCGACCGACGCGAGCGTCCGGTACGGCAGCGGGCGCGGCGTGCCGGGCAGTTCACCCGCGGCCGTGCGGACGGCGCGCGAGTACGCGGCCGCGTCGGCGGGCAGCACGGTGCCGTCGGCGACCTTGCGGCCGAGCGCGTCCCACTCGTCGTAGAGCCGCTGGATCTCCTGGTCGAAGGCGATCTTGAACGACTGGTTGGGCCTGCGGCGCGCGTACAGCCAGCGCAGCAGCGGCGCCTCCATGATCTTCAGCGCGTCCGCGGGCGTCGGCACGCCGCCCTTGCTGCTGGACATCTTGGCCATGCCGGAGATGCCGACGAACGCGTACATGGGCCCGATGGGCTGCACACCGTCGAAGATCTCGCGGACGATCTGCCCGCCGACGACGTAGGACGAGCCGGGCGAGGAGTGGTCGACGCCGGACGGCTCGAAGACGACGCCCTCGTACGCCCAGCGCATCGGCCAGTCGACCTTCCACACGAGCTTGCCGCGGTTGAACTCGCTCAGCCGCACGGTCTCGCCGAACCCGCACGCCGTGCAGGTGTAGGTGAGCTCGGTGGTCTCGTCGTCGTAGCCGGTGACGGTGGTGAGGTCCTTGCCGCACTGCCCGCAGTAGGGCTTGTACGGGTAGTAGCCGCCCGCGCCGCCCCCGTCGTCCTCGGCGGCCGCGCCCGAGCCCTCGGCGGCCTCGATCTCGGCCTCGTCGACCGGCTTCTGCTGCTTCTGCTGCTGCTTCGGCCCCTGTCCAGGGCCCTTGCCCTGGCCCTTGCCCTGGCCCTTGCCCTTGCCCTTGTCCTTGGTGCGGTAGCGGTCGAGGATCGCGTCGATGTCGCCGCGGTGCCGCATCGCGTGCAGGACCTGGTCTCGGTAGGCGCCTGAGGTGTACTGCGCGGTCTGGCTGATGCCGTCGTAGACGACGCCGAGCTCGGCGAGCGCGTCGGTCATGGCCGCCTTGAAGTGCTCGGCCCAGTTCGGGTGCGGGGAGCCGGCCGGGGCGGGCACCGAGGTCAGCGGCTTGCCGATGTGCTCGGCCCAGGACGCGTCGACGCCGGCGACACCGTTCGGCACCTTGCGGTACCGGTCGTAGTCGTCCCACGACAGCACGTGGCGCACCTCGTACCCGCGGCGCCGGATCTCGTCCGCGACGAGGTGGGGGGTCATGACCTCGCGGAGGTTGCCGAGGTGGATGGGGCCTGAGGGCGAGAGCCCGGAGGCGACGACGACCGGTTTGCCCGGGGCACGTCGCTCCGACTCGGCGATGACGTCGTCGGCGAAACGGGAGACCCAGTCGGTCTCTGTGCTCTGAGCCACGGTCGGCACGTCCTTCTTCCCTGCTCGCGCGTTGGATCGCAACCATGCGGTCTGCTGTGTCGCCCCAGTCTCCCAGGTCGCTCAGCCGTCGCGAAAACGACTTGTCCGACCATGAAAGAATGGCGGCCGAGCCGGTGGACCCCGACGCGTCCTGGCCCCCGCGCTCGCACCAGCACCCCGACAGAAACGGCAGCCAGCCCATGGCCTCGGTTCCCTCCCTCGCCTCGACCGTCGAACAGCACATCGCCTCCGCCCTCTCGGCAGCCCTGCCGGAGGCCGGCGCGGCGGACGTGCTGCTGCGACGCAGCGACCGGGCGGACTTCCAGGCCAACGGCATCCTGGCGCTCGCGAAGAAGCTGAAGGGCAACCCGCGCGACCTCGCGACCCGGGTGGTCGCGGCGCTCTCCGCACCCGGCGTCGTCGAGGACGTCGAGGTCTCGGGGCCCGGCTTCCTGAACATCACGGTCGCCGACCGGGCGATCACCGACACGCTGGCCGCCCGCCTCGCGGACGACCGGCTCGGCGTGGCGCACGCGCCGAACGCCGGCACGACGGTGATCGACTACGCGCAGCCCAACGTCGCCAAGGAGATGCACGTCGGGCACCTGCGGTCCGCCGTCATCGGCGCGGCGATGGTCGAGATCCTGGAGTTCATGGGCGAGAAGGTGATCAGGCGCCACCACATCGGCGACTGGGGCACCCAGTTCGGCATGCTCATCCAGTACCTGATGGAGCACCCGCACGAGCTGGACAGGAGCGAGGACGCCCCCGCCCCCGTGACCGCCGGCACCGCCGGGGCCTCCGGCACCGCCGCGGCGCCCTCGGAGGAGGCCGGCGAGGCCGCCATGTCGAACCTGAACCGCCTGTACAAGGCCTCGCGGGCGGCCTTCGACTCCGACGAGGAGTTCAAGGCGCGGGCCCGGGACCGCGTGGTGGCGCTCCAGGCGGGCGACGAGGAGACGCTGGCGCTGTGGCAGCGGTTCGTGGACGAGTCGAAGGTGTACTTCTACTCGGTCTTCGGCACGCTCGACATGGAGGTCCGCGACCCCGACATCGTCGGCGAGTCCGGGTACAACGACATGCTCGCGGAGACGTGCCGGATCCTGGAGGAGACGGGCGTCGCCGTCCGCTCCGAGGGCGCGCTGTGCGTGTTCTTCGACGACGTGAAGGGCCCGGACGGCAAGCAGGTCCCGCTGATCGTGCAGAAGTCGAACGGCGGCTTCGGGTACGCGGCCACGGACCTCTCCGCGATCCGCGACCGGGTGGGGAACCTGGGCGCGGACACCCTGCTGTACGTGGTCGACGTGCGGCAGTCGCTGCACTTCAAGATGGTCTTCGAGACGGCGCGCAGGGCGGGCTGGCTGAACGACGAGGTGCACGCGTCGCAGCTGGCGTTCGGCACGGTGCTCGGCAAGGACGGCAAGCCGTTCAAGACCCGTGAGGGCGAGACGGTGCGGCTCGTCGACCTGCTGGACGAGGCGGTCGACCGGGCGACGGCCGTCGTCAGGGAGAAGGCGGAGAAGGCGGGCCTCGGCGAGCGGGAGATCGAGGAGAACGGCCGGTACGTCGGCATCGGCGCGGTCAAGTACGCCGACCTGTCGACGTCGGCGGTGCGCGACTACAAGTTCGACCTCGACCAGATGGTGTCGCTCAGCGGCGACACGTCGGTGTACCTGCAGTACGCGTACGCGCGCATCCGCTCGATCCTGCGCAAGGCCGGCGACGTGTCCCCGGCCCCGCACCCGGAGCTGGCGCTCGCGCCGGCCGAGCGGGCGCTCGGCCTCCACCTGGACCGCTTCGGCGAGACGCTCGCCGAGGCGGCGTCCGGCCACGAGCCGCACAAGGTGGCCGCGTACCTCTACCAGCTCGCGTCGCTGTACACGTCGTTCTACGACCAGTGCCCGGTACTGAAGGCGGACACGCCCGAGCAGGTGGCGAACCGCCTGTTCCTGTGCGAACTGACGGGCCGCACCCTGGAGAAGGGCCTCGCGCTGCTGGGCATCAGGGCGCCGGAGCGGCTCTGAGGCGCCTGCCCCGGTCCGGGCCGAGCCCGTGCGTCACTTCGGCACGCGGACGGAGACCGTCCAACCTTCGCCGAGCTCCGCTCGCAGCCGCGCGGCGAGACGTTCGCCGTCCGCCATGAAGGCGCACTCCTCGTCGTCCGAGGCGAAGCCCGCGCCGAGCGGGTCGCCAAGGTCGTACGTGGCGTCCCAACGAGCCCGCCAGTCGTCGAGGTCAGCGATCAGACCGGCTGACAGGGGAAGGGCGCCGGGGTCGGTGTTGTCCGCGGCCCCGCCTCGGCCCGCCCACAGCGGGAAGCATTGGACCTCTGGCCTGAGGATCAGCAGCAGCGGCTCGGGCATGGGGTTCCTGTGCGCGGACACGGATCAGTCGTCGGCGAAGGTGTAAGTCGTCCGGTGATAGGGATGGTTCAGCAAGGCCAGCCGATGCGAAGGCCACAACTCGTCGTCCTCGCTGAGAGCGAGGACGCCGGCCCGGCGCAGCAGCCAGATGTCCTCTGATTGGTGTTCGAGCACCGCGTCACCCGGGATCCGGGCAAGCAGCGCGTCCACCACACGGATCATGTCGTCCTGCTGGCCCGGCAGGTCCGTGAACTTGCCGAGACGGAACGACACCGACACGGTCGGTGTGAATCCGAGGTCGCTGACCACTGGGTGCCACGGCTGCGGCCGCTCCTCGAAGGCCTGGACAAAGGTGCCCCGTATGGTCTCGGCTCCCTTTTCCAGCAGCTCTTCCGGAGTGACCGGCGCATGAAGAAGACCGGCTTCCTGAACCGCGCGGCCGAGGACCGCTGCTACATCGTGCACCGGCAGGGCCGCCGCGATCTCGAAGTCGTAGGAGATTGCCACTGCGTTTCCTCTGCGATAGGGATTTACGGGTAGAAGTTCACTACGTTTCCGTCGCCGTCGATCATCAGCACCTCCTTGAGTCCCTTTATCGGCCAGTCCCGCAATTGCGCTCTCATCTTTGCCAGGTCGACCGAACTGTCCTTCAGATTGAGGACGATGCGGTCGGTCTGGCCCTTCACGACTTTCTTCTCCATCTCAGTGGCGATGTTACGTGCGTTGCTTGTCGAAGGCGCATAGTTGTCAAACACCTGCCCTTCGACGCGATAGTCAGGGTTTTTAGGCCCCGCGACATCCGGGTTCTGTTCGACGTCGTACCCCTTCTGCGCCAAGATGTCCGCCGACTCGTTCTCCCGCTCCAGAGATCGCGTGGTGGCCGCGTCGTCCTTCGTGCTGATGGACGTGCGACGGCCTCCGGGCTTCGCGGCCGGGTCGGGTTCCTTCGACGGTTGGGTGTACTCGCCGTCTCCGCCGGTCCCGGCCGGTTCGCGAGTCTCCGTCTCGGTGAGTTCGCGGTCGAGGGTCTCCTCGACCTCGGTGACCTCGGCGTCGACGGTCTCGATCTCGGGAACGGCCTCGGCGGCGGCTTCGAGTTCCGTGCTGACGTCCGCGATGACGGCGGTGTCGATCTCCGCGACCGCCGCATCCGCCGCGACCTCGACACCGCCCAGGATCGCCCCGGCCTCCGCACCGTCCAGCGCGGCCGCACCCGCATCAGAACCGCCCCCGGTGAACGGGGTCAGCAGGATGCCGACGACCGTCGTGAGACCGATCGCGATGCCCGCCCCGGCAAGCTTGTGCTCGGTGCTGCTGTGCGCCTCGTCGATCGCGTGCGCGAACTTGTCGCAGGCCGAGGCCAGCTTCCCGCACGCCTCGTGCGCGGCGGACAACGGCGCCTTGTGCGCGTTCCCGCCGTCCTGCCAGATCGTGGCCCAGAACGCGGCCATGGCGTGCACGGACTCGTCCGAATTGTTGTCTGTCAGCGACTCCACCTGCGTGTGCAGCGTGTGCCCGATCCCCTGGAACGCCGTCTCCGCCGTCCGATACGCCGACGCCGCATCCCGCAACTTGTCCTGATGCCCGTTCGGCCAGTACTTCGCGATCACCGACGGCACCGACGAATGCCCAGGACCCACCGCCGAATCCGGATCCGGATACATCACATCCGTGAACACCGGCGGCGACGGGTACAGCTTCGGGGCGCCCTTGCCCTTCTTCTTCACGTTCGAGTGGTGATCGGCCTTGAGGTAGTTGTTGGCCGTCGTCACCAACGCGTCCGACGCCTGCCCGATCGCCCGGATCCCCGCCGACAAGGTATGGAACAGCGACTTCGCGGCCGGATCGTACTTGCGGGCGAACTTGTGCCCGTAATCGTCGTTCCCCGCCATCCCCGCCGCGTTCTGCAACGCCGAGTTCAGCGTCGACGCCGCCTTGTCCAGGTTCATCTGGCCCGTGGCGAACTTCCCCGCCACCGAGTTCAGATCGTCCGGGTACAGGTCGATCGGCTGATCACCACCACTCCCCGGATGCGTCACCGCCCGAACCACCCTGCGGTGCGGCCGTCGCGTGCCGTCTCGGTTCCGTCGTGCCTCATCGAGCCCCCGTCTCAGCCGACGGCTTCCAGGATTGCCGCAACTACCGTGCGGGGCAAGATGCTTCGATCGTGGCGTGTCCTCAGCGCCCGGCGCGCGTGCCGCCCTGCGCCGGCGGTGCGGTGTGGCGCCAGGTGTCGAGCGTGACGCCGCCGCGCTCGATCGGGGCAGTGTCCGCGATCGCGAAACCCGTGGCGCGGGCGACCGCGCGGCTCGGGGCGTTGGCCGCCTCGATGCGCAGCAGCACGCGCCGTGCGCCGAGCGCGCCGTACGCGTGGGCCGTCGCGAGCCGCACGGCGCGGGCCGCCAGCCCCTGGCGGCGGTGGCGGGGGCCGATCGCGTAGCCGATCTCGACCGCGTACGGGTCGTTGTCCGTCGCGAACATCAGCACCTCACCGAGCGGCTCGGCGCCGTCCGTCGTGATGGCCAGCTGGATCCTGCGCCCCGTGGCGCAGGCCTCGCGTGCTCGGTCCAGGTAATCGCGCGCGGCCTTCGCGTCGAAGGGCGAGACTAGCGGGGTGAACCTGGCGACCTGCGGGTCGTCGAACAGGACGGCCATGGCGGGTACGTCGTCATAGGTCCACCCACGCAGGACCAGGCCCTCGCCGGCAAGGCGCACGTCGGAAACGGTCACGGGACCGGGCTCCCTTCTCCGCGCGCCGCTCGGTGCTCGGCGCGTACGGCCTGATCGTGCCACGCGCCTCGTCCGTCGGCCGCGCGGCGCCGCCGACGCGTCCGAGGGCGGCACGCCGGCCTCACACCGATCGCTCCGGCCGCCGGTCGGCGGCCCGCCCGTGGTGGTGATTGAGCAGCTCACCATTGCAATCCTCGACCGTCCACCGTGTTCGTGAACTGCGCGCCTCCTCCCGCTGCTTCGCCAGCGCGGCGCACAACTCGGGAGGATCGTTGCGTGACGCGGTCGACCTGGCGGACCAGCGCCGGCCCGCTTCTGCCCCGAGACCGAGGCGCGCGGAACGGTTGACACGGCACATGAGACCCCGCCGGACCGTCGGCCCACGGCCCTGTGGTGGGGTCCCGCTCCCACGACTCCGTGAGCGGGACGCCAGGGGACACGGTCGGCCGCTGTACAGGCAAACTAGGCGCTCTGGTGAAGGGCGCGCCACTCACGGTCGAGGATGGCGTGTACGACGGAGTCACGCCAGACGCCGTTTTTTTGGATGTGCTCGCGGATGATGCCTTCCTCCGTCATCCCTGCGGTACTCATGGTCCTGGCGGATGCCTCGTTGAGCGGGGATCGGGCTCCCCATACGCGGTGCAGTCCGATCTCCTCGAAGCCCAGTCCCAGCAGCAGGTCGACCATCTCCTGCCCGTATCCGGCACCCCAGGTGTCGGGACGTAGTGCGAAGCCGAAGGTGGCCGCGCCCGGCTGGTGGGGGTCTGTGGCGAGTCGGCCGAAGCCGATGACCTCGCCGCTTTCACGCTTCTCGACCGCGACAGCGTACTCGCTGCGTGGACTGGCCGTGGCCGACGTGATGGAGCGACTCACAATCCTGCCGACGTCGTCGTGCGACCGCGGCTCGAAGCTGAGATGCGCGGTCGCCTCCGGACTCCCGTAGATCGCGTAGACCGCGTCTACGTCCCCAACGGTGAGTTCCCGCAGACGAAGACGCGGACCTGAACGATCAACGGGGCTCATGCCCGAACCCTATTACCCTCGGGTCGTTGCGGGGAGCGCGAGCCTACGGGGCGGGAACGAGGCAATCTCGTCCCGCAGTTGGCCGGCTACTCGGGCAGTCCGTGTGGGGCCCGTCGTCAGCGCGGCACGCACCCGCTGGGCCGACACGATGATCCCGATGTTGCGGTACCCAGGCGCCAGGTCCAGGACGGGACGGATCGCTTCGGCTGCTCCGTCGATGTCACCGGTGTGAAGGTGGACGAGGGCCTGGTTGCACTGGGCGCCGGCCAGGTCACCGAACGCCCAGTCTTCGCTGTCGCGGTCAGCGAAGCCGTCTACGGCTTGTGCCGCCTGAGCCGCCAGGTCGACGCTGCCCTGCCCCAGTAGGGCAGCGGCCTCGACGTGGTAGTACTCCTGCTTGCGCTGCGAGTAGGTGAACAGACCGCCGAGTTGGTCGAGGTCGTCGGCGACGACGCTCTGACGCAGATCGGTGGCGGCCTGCCCGGCGGCCTGCGCTGTCACGTTGTCTCCCAGCACCGCGGCCGCGCGAGCCTGGAGGCCGAGAAGCCACAGGCCAACCGTGCCGTGCAGGTTCTGTGCGCTCTCCGCTCCCTTCTCGGCGTAGAAGAGTGCATCGCTTGGCCGGTCGGCCCAGTACTCGATCAGAGACTGGAGGCCGTTCACAGAGGCGATCAGCGGCTGGTGCTCCGCGTCCTTCGCGAAGGCGAGAGCGAGCATGCTCATCGTCCGGGCCGCGTCCCGGTCCTCCATGTCGTTGAGCCCCTTGGCGACCAGGAACGACAGCACACCCGCCAGGAAGTTCAGGTCCTTGAGCTGAGACGGTCGGTGTCGCCGTGTCTCCAGAACCGCGATGATCTGGTCCTGGGCGTCCAAGAGGTCGTCCCAGATCACCGACAGCGGCACCCGTGGGTAGTCGCGGACGAGTCGTGCGACCTGGTCGTGAAGCAGGGGGAGAGTGTCTTCTCCTGCCCTTTCGCTGTCCGCCTTGAGGATGTAGCTCCTCGCACGCCGTACGGCCATGGCACCGCTCCTTCTCATCTCGCCCAGGTCCATGCCGGGATCGGCATGGGGTGCTTCGGGTGACGTGCCGGCGAGGCGGACGGTGGGCGGAGGCCTCTCGGTGTCGTCCGCCCACAGGTCGTCTATGTCGTAGCCGAGCATGCTGGTGATGACCGGCCGGAAGGCCCGTTGGGGCTTACGTCCCGTATAGATCCAGCCCTCGACCGTCTTGATGGCGGGGTCCGCGTCCCGGCTGCCCAGCCTTCTGGCTTCGGCCCGGTACACCTCCTGGAACCGTGCGGGATCGAGGAGACCTCGCCGTGCAAGCTCGCTACGGAAGAACAACATGTCGCCTCCGACGACGTCCGCCTGACGCATCAATGCTCCGACACTAGGTCGTTACACATCTCAACCTGGCCGTTATGAGGGCTACTTAGCTTTCCGAGGCCATTCAGAGGGCATTGCGAGGATGCGTCATCAGATTGGGCGGTGACTCCGTCCACCTCCGGGGCCGCCTTGGGGGTAGATCCGTCCGTCGCCGGTTGCCACGCTCATAGCTCCCTCGCTGAGCGTGTCCGAGCAACTACAACCACGGGCAGGAGCAACTCCCATGCACTCCTCTATCGGCGGAGCCCGCGTCATCAACGCGGCCTGTCACACGAGTGATGGTCAGTCGTCGGCATCGGCCTCCTCTGTAGGTCGCTCGGCGTTACCTTCCCCGATCGCGGTGAGCGTCGAACGAGATGCCAAACAGGTTCGTACTGTGCGCGATATCAGCGGGGCATGGCTCCGAACGGTCTGCGGCATGCAGGAATCGCGGGTCCATGACACGCTCGTCGTGCTGACTGAGTTCCTGTCGAACGCCGTGCGGCACGGGGCGGGTCCATCGATCCATTACCGAAGCTACTGCCCGCGCGCTGGGTGGGTGCAGCTCGAAGTGTGCGATGGAAGCCCCAGTCTCGTTCCTGAGCCGGTTCAAGCCGATGTGCTGGACGAGTCGGGTCGTGGACTCGCCCTTGTGGACGCGCTCGTGACGGATCTGAACGGCCTATGGGAGTTCAGCGAAGACGGCACAACCGCCCGCTGCTCCCTGCCCCTGGCTGACGGACATGCGCGGGTGGGCTTGTGAACGGCTTCGCACGCACCGCTGAGGCGATGATGGAACACCTCATCGCCTCGACTGACGCTGCTGAGAGCCCAGCCGAGGACATGGCAGACCTTGCGGAGATCATCCGCACGCTCATCGCCGTCGATGCCGAGTCACCACCCGCGTTCGTCTCGGCGGTGGCGTCCTCGACGTCGGGATCACCAGCTCCGGCGGTCCTGGGCGAAAGGCCGGACCGCCGAGCGGCACCCCAGAGCTTCCCGGCTCGACCATCAGACCGGGATGGCCGGATGTGTGGTCGCCCCTCAGGTTGTCGGCAGTCTGCGTAGCAGGTTCATTACTCTCTGCAATGCCGCGTAGGTTCGCCCGCGCAAGTCTCCTTGCCGAAGCACAGAGCAACAGGAACACCGCTGAAGGAGTAGTTCTATGCACGGAACTCCGGTCGACACGGACCGCGTGGCACAGCTGCGCGCCGAGCTGGTCGCGCGGGTCACCGCACAGTTCGAGAGGTTGGGGTGGGTGCTGGCGCCTGAGGTGGAGCAGGCGCTGCTGACCGTGGACCGGCACGTGTTCACCGGTGCCGCTTCGCTGGAAGAGGCATACGGCGACAATGCGGTGATCACCAAGCGGGACGAGCGGGGCGTATCGCTGAGTTCGGTCTCGGCGGCGTGGCTGCAAGCGGCGATGCTCGGCCAGCTCCGGATCCGACCGGGTGATCGCGTGTTGGAGATCGGCAGCGGCGGTTACAACGCGGCGCTCATCGCGGAGCTGGCCGGCCTCGACGGCCAGGTCACGACGGTCGACATCGACCGTGAGGTGACCGACCGGGCACGCCAGTGCCTCGCGGAGGCGGGATACGACCAGGTTGAGGTGATCTGTCAGGACGCTGAGTTCCCCGTCCCGGGGGACCGGACCTTCGACAAGATCCTGATCACGGTCGGGGCCTGGGACATCCCACCGGCCTGGACGTCCCAGCTCGCCGAAGGCGGACGGCTGGTCGTACCGCTGCGCACGATGGGCACCACCCGATCGTGGGTGCTGGAGCGCCGAGGCGACGCACTCGAAAGCCACGGCCAGTTCACGTGCGGGTTCGTACCGATGCAGGGGGCCGGAACCAGCCGGGGGACCGGTGTCGCGCTACTGCCCGGCGACAAGGTCGGTCTGTGGCTGGACGAAGGCCAGCGCGTGGACACGTCGGCCCTGGACGGTGTCCTGTCGGCGCCGCGTGCGGCCGTGTGGTCGGAAGTGACGATCCCTGAGGGAACTTCCTACAGCGACCAGGACCTGTGGCTGGCCCAGCTCCCGGGCTTCTGCCTGATCACCGCGGACCAGGAGGCGATGGACAGCGGCATCGTGGACCTGCCCTGGCGCTACGGGACGCCCGCTGTCACCGACGGCCCGACGCTGGCCTACCGGGCCACACCCCGCCCCGTCGACGGCGACCCGGGCCACGTCGAATTCGGCGTATACGGGCACGGACCACAGGCCGAGCAAGCAGCCACTCTTCTCGCCGAGCAGATCCGGGCCTGGGACCGGGCCGGGCGCCCGGACCCACACCTGAGCGTCTTCCCGTCCGGCACTCCCGACACTGCTGTGCCGGACGGGCTGACTGTGGACAAGCGGCACAGCCGCGTCGTGATCTCCT
Organism: Streptomyces sp. NRRL F-5126; assembly: GCF_000721265.1. Lineage (GTDB taxonomy): Bacteria > Actinomycetota > Actinomycetes > Streptomycetales > Streptomycetaceae > Streptomyces. The sequence goes on from NZ_JOFZ01000014.1 coordinate 88,124, forward strand.
GGCCGACCGCCAGGTAGCCCCACCCACCGAAAGGATCCTGTCATGAACGACACCACCAGGGACGATGACGAGTTCGTCCTGAACGTCAGGCTCGTGGACGCCGGCCCGGTCGCTTCGGTCGTCTCCTCGGAGGACTGCACCGGTGACGGCTGCGGTCCCACCCCGTGCGGGCCTGGCGCCGACCTCTGATGCACAGGTTGGTCCCGGCCCCGGCACAGGACCGGGGTCGGGACCAACCCCTTCCACCACCTGCCGAAGGAAGGGCCACCTCGTGAACCAACCGGAGTTCCGCGCGGAGTTTCGTGCGATGGACGTGGCACTGATCCGAGCCGCCGCCTACCCCGACGGCCTGACCGTGCCCGCGTGGCCCGATCTGACGAGGGAGGACCTGCCCGGCTGGTTGACGTGGATCAGGCGGGTGTGGGAGTTGGACACGCTGGCCGAGGCGGTGCGCGCGGCGAGCCCTGACCTCGCCGCGCGCGTCACCGATCTGTGCCGGGACGCAAGCAAGTTCACGGCGCGCCAGGTGCGGCGCATCACCGTGTCACTGGCCCGCTACCTCCTACGGGCCACGAGCCGGCCGGTACCGTTCGGCCTGTTCGCCGGAGTCGCACCGGTCACCCTCACCGACCGTGCATCGGTCCGCTGGGGCGGCGCGCACTCCCCGCACCGCCGACCCGACGCCGTCTGGCTGGACGGCTTCATCACGACTCTGGAGGCCCGGCCCGACGTCCTGCGGACCCTGCCGGTGACCGCCAACAATCTCGGGTTCGCGCGCGGCGACGACTGGGTGATTCCCTGCCGGCACGTTACCGACACATCGGTGTCCGACGTGGTCATCCGGCGCACGGGCGCCGTGCGCGCCGCCCTCCACCACGCCCAGGTTCCGATCGTCCTCGGAGACCTGGCGGCGAAGCTGCGGGCCGAATACCCGGCCGCTCCCGCCGACGCGGTGGAGGGCATGCTGACCGAGCTGGTGCGCCGGCACGCGCTGATCAGCAGTCTGCGGCCGGCGATGACCGTCACCGATCCGCACCTCGCCCTGGCCGGCCAGGTGCCCGAAGCCGTCCCGGACCTGCGCGCAGCTCCCGCAGCGGTCGATCTGCGGCTGGACTGCGCGGTGAGCCTGCCCCCGGCGGTGCTGCGCGAAGCCGAGGCCGCCGCGTCGGCGCTGGTGCGCCTGGCCGCGCCCCGGCCCATCTGGGATGCCTACCACGGCGCCTTCCTCGACCGGTACGGTCCCGGCGCTGTGATCGGGGTGCGCGAGCTGGTGAATCCCGACACCGGCCTGGGCTTCCCCGCCGGATACCGCGGATCCTTGGCCCGCGTTCCGCAGCCGCTGCTGCCCCGCGACACCGCGCTCGCGGCTCTGGCCCAGAGGTCCGCGCTGGAGGGCTGCCGGGAGATCCTGCTCGACGACCGGACTTTGGCCGAGCTGACGAGCACCGCCACGGCCCGGACAGCGCCGCCGCACACCGAACTGCGATTCAGCGTGCAGGCCGCCACCGTGTCCGATCTGGACCGCGGCGCGTTCACGCTGACCGTCACGGGCGCGGCCAGGCACGCCGGCACGTCGATGGGGCGGTTCCTGTACTTACTGGAGCCCGGCGAACGCGCGCGGTTCACCCGCGCGTTCGCGACGCTGCCGACGGCCGCACCCGGTGCACTCACCGTCCAGATCTCCAGCCCGCCGTTGAACGCCAAGATCGGCAATGTCGCCCGGACTCCCGTGCTCGCGCCGCTACTGCCGCTGGGCGAGCACCGGCGCGAGGACGAGAGCCACCTGCGCCTGGACGATCTGGCGGTCACCGCCGATGCCCACCGTTTCTACCTGCTGTCCCGATCCCGGGGCTTCCCCGTCGAACCAGTCATGTTCAACGCGGTCGGGCTGCGGCACCACACCCATCCGCTGGCCCGGTTCCTGTGTGAGATCACCACGGCCCGCGCCGCGCCGTGCACTCCGTTCTTCTGGGGTCATCTCCTCACCCGGCAGGTTCCGTTCCTGCCCCGCCTGCGCTACGGCCGTACCATCCTCGCCCCCGCCCACTGGAACCTGAACCAGGGCGACCTGCCCGGACCCCTCGCACCCTGGCCGACCTGGGTCCGCGCGCTGGAAAGCCTCCGAGACTCCCGTCACATCCCGGCTCTCGTCCAGCTCGGTGATGACGATGTCCGCATCCGCCTGGACCTCACCGAGTCCGCCCACCGGGCACTGCTGCGCGACCACCTGGACCGGCGCGGCCGCGCCACCGTGACCGAGACCGACGCCGAGCACGGCTGGATCGGCGGGCGCCCACACGACATTGCCCTGCCCCTCGCCTCCCGGTCACCGTCCCGGTCTCCAGCCCGGCCCCTGCCGACCCGCGGCTATCCGCCCCCGGAGGAGCACTCCCCAGGAGCCGGCGCGTGGCTGTACGCCAAGGTCTACGGGCACCCCGACAGCCACAGCGCACTGCTCACCGGCGCCCTTCCGGAACTGATGGCCCGATGGGAGCACGGCCCGCGCGACTGCTGGTGGTTCATCCGCCATCCCGAGCCAACCCCCCACCTGCGGCTGCGCATCCGCCTGCACCACCCCGACCGGTACGGGGACGCCGCCCGCACCTTCGGGACCTGGGCCACCGACCAGCGCCGCACCGGCCTGATCGGCGACACCACCCTCGACGTCTACCGCCCGGAGACCGGCCGGTTCGGCTCTGGCCGCGCACTGGAAGCTGCCGAGAGCGTCTTCGCCGCGGATTCGGCCGTCGTGGTCGCCCAACTCACCACCCGGCTGCACCGCCAGGCCCTCATCGCGGCGAGCTACCTCGACATCGCCACCGGCTTCCTCGGCACCGCCGGGACAGCATGGCTGATCGAACACGCGGCCCACGGCGGCACACCGCCCCTGGACCGCGACGTGCTCCACCAAGCCCGCCGACCCCAGCCCGCTCTGACCGACATCCTCGAACGGCGCCGCGCCGCGTTGCGCCGGTATCGAGCCCACCTGGACGACGACCGGCTCAGCCCGGCCCTGGACGACCTGCTGCATCTTCATCACGCCCGCATGACCGGCGCTGACCCCGACTCCGAACGGATGTGCCTGCGGATGGCCCGGTCTCTGGCCCAGCAGCAGCACGCGCGGACAGCAGGCGACCCACGATGACCGCTGAAGACACTTCCGCACACGCCACGGCCCACACTCCGAACCGCCCCGCGCAGTCACTCAGCGGCGGGGCCGCCGGCATCGCCCTGCTGCACCTCGAACGCGCTGTCACAAGCACCGGCTCCTGGCCGCAGGCCCACGCATGGCTGGAACGGTCGGCCCGCGACGGTCTCAGCGTCGCGGACAACGCGAGCTTGTACTACGGCGCCCCGGCGCTGGCCTTCGTCCTGCACAGCTGCGCGCGCAGGCCCGGACTGGCCGGCGCCCTGGCCACCGCCGACGCCGGAACCCAAACCGTCCTACGCCGCAAACTCGACGCCGCACACCGGCGCATCGACGCCGGCGCCCGGCCCCTGGCCGCCGAGTTCGACCTGATCAGCGGACTGACCGGACTGGGCGTCTGCGTACGCCGCCGCGGACGCCCGGACCTGCTACGACAGATCCTCACCTACCTCGTACGGCTCACCGAACCAATCCAAGGACTTCCCGGCTGGTGGACGCACCACAGCGACCACGGGATGGCGCACGGCATCACCGGCCCCCTCGCCCTGTGCGCACTCGCGCTGCACGACGGAGTCGAAGTCGACGGCCAGACGGCGGCCATCCGACGCATCTGCGCGTGGCTGGACACCTGGGAACAGCGAGGCGCGAGCGGCGCATGGTGGCCGGCCACCGTCAGCGCCGCCGACGTCAACCGGGGCGACACGCACCAGGACGGCCCCCTCCGGCCGTCCTGGTGCTACGGAACCCCGGGAATCTCCTTCGCCCAGACACTCGCCGCCCGCGCCGTGGGCGATCGCGCCCACCAGCGCCGAGCCGAGCGCGCGCTCGCCAACTGCGTGAGCGACCCGGCGCAACTGGCTCGCCTCACCGACCGCAGCCTGTGCCACGGCACCGCCGGCCTGCTGACGGTCGCCCGCCGGATCTCCGCCGACGCCCTCACCCCCATGCCCCTAACTCCCGCACTGGGCGCGCATCAACGAGCCACTGCCGCGCCCGACGAACCCCCCGGGTTCCTCGTGGGAACCGCCGGCGCCGACCTGGCCGCCGCCATCACGACCCAGACCGCCTGGGACGCCTGCCTCCTGCTCAGCTGACCGGAAGAGGGGATATGAACGAGACGCCCTGGAAACAAGTGAACATCGCCTACCCCGGCGCGGGCCCCCGCGAGCGTGAACCCCACGCCGTCGCCCACCTTGCCCGCATCCTTCCCCGCGCCGAGGCGGGCGGTCTCATCACCGCGTGGTTCTTCATCCGCAAAGGCCCCTGGCGCATTCGCTACCTCCCGGCCATAGACAACAGCAGCATCGATCCGGTCCACCCTCTGCTCACCGCCGGAGTCACCTGGACCCCCGACATCTACGAACCGGAAGTCCACGGCTTCGGTGGTCCCGGCAGCATGGACGCCGCACACACCCTTTTCCACCAGGACAGCCGCCACCTGCTGTCCTTCCTCTCCCTTGACCCTGCCGACCGGCAGGAGCATTCGCTCGTGCTGTGCACCGCGCTCATGCGGGCCGCGGGGCTGGACAGCAACGAGCAGGGCGACGCCTGGGCCCGGGTTGCCGAGCAGCGCGCCGGGCTGTTCACGGCACCGTCCGACGCGCGGGTATGGGCGTCCTTCGTCGGCGACGTACGCCGACTCCTCCTGGGCACAGCCCGCACCGACGCCATCGCGAGCGACTGGCTCAAGGCGTTCGAGGACACCGGCACGGCCCTGCGTACCCTGCGTGAACAAGGCAATCTCACCCGCGGGATACGCGCCGTCATCGCCCTGCATGTGATCTTCCACTTCAACCGGATCGGACTTACAGCCATCACGCAGGCCGCACTCGCGCAAGCGGCGAAGCAAGCTGTCTTCGGCACCATCAGTCCACTGAGGGGCACCGCAGTCGACGGACCTCCCAAGGGCCCAGCAGCTCCCCGACCAAGTGGCAGGTGCGCCGGGTAACTGCGGGTCCAGGTCGCGATTTCAGGGCACGCGACAAGACACGCCCCGAACGGAGAAGGGCCCGGCGTGGGAATCGCATCGCAGGACGATCCCGTGGCCAGTTGGTGGGCTCTTCCGCTCTACCCGGCCGTAAGCCTGGGCGCCTGGCCGGCCAGTGCCGTTCTGTTCGCAGTGGCGCTCTGGTTGTACGTCATCACCGCCGACCCGGTCCGGACGCGCGATTGACGGCGCCGCCGGGCGCTGACCATCGCCGGATGGGCGGCGCACAGCCTCACTCGTCGAGGGCCCGCGCCACGCGGTCGAGGTCTTCGAGCAGCGCGGCCAGGCGGTGCCCCGGGAGGGCGCGGACCATGCGCGCCTCGATCGCGTAGACGGATTCCTGCGCGTCCCGCAGCAGGCGCCGGCCCTCCGCCGTGAGGGTGGTCGGGCGTGCGCGGCCGGAGGCGACGGTGCCGGGGCGGTCGATGAGCCCGGCGTCCTGCAGCCCGCGCATGACGACGTTCATGGACTGCCGGGTGACGAAAGTAGCGCGCGCGAGGTCGGCGTTGGACATGCCCGGCCTGGCGGCGAGCACTTCGAGGCACGAGTACTGCGGCACGGTCAGTCCGTGCTCCCGCAGTGCCTTGTCCATGGCCGCGCGCAGGGCCGCATGGGCGCGTTTGAGCCGGTAGCCCACGTGGTCGAGCACGTCGTCTGCGGGGTGCGGCGGTTCCGCGGGCATCCTGTTCTCCATGTCAGCATTTTGACATCAACGGTGGGGCGCCGTACCGTCGGTTATGTCAATATCCTGACATGCAAACGGGAGGCACCCCATGTCCGTCACCATCAGCGGCCCCGACTTCGTAGCGCTCCAGGTCCGTGACGTGGCGGCCGCCGCCGCCTTCTGCGAGGAGCACCTCGGCCTCGTCCGCACCCCCGCGTCCCCGCCCGGCGCGGTGGTCTTCGACACCAAGCCCTGCCCGTTCGCGGTGCGCCAGCCGCTGCCCGGCACGGACCTGGACGCGGGCCGCCCGGGTCTTGGCGTAGCCCTGTGGTTCTCCACGCCGGACGCCCAGTCCCTGCACGACAAGCTCGCCGCGGCCGGCATCGAGATCGTCGCGCCTGTCAGGGACAGCCCGTTCGGCCCGGTGTTCTCCTTCGCAGGACCCGAGGGGTACGTCATGACCGCGCACGGGGCCTGACCGCGCCGTACTGCGCCGTACTGCGCCGCGACAGGCGAACGTTTGGCACTCCCAGTACAGGAAACTAGTTTCCTGAGAGGAAACTGCTTCTCTCCAAGAAACTACTGGAGGTCGTCATGACCGACCGACCGGCACCGGCCGAGGCCGCCCGCGCGCTGCAGGACGCCGGCGCACGCAGGGACCAGGCCTTCGACTCCGCCACCGACGCGCCCTGGGTCTACGCCGTGTTCGGGGCAGCGCTCTTCCTGCTCATGGCCGCGCCCGACTTCCTCGGAGACGGCGCCGACGCGTGGACGTCCTGGGCTCTGGCCGCGCTCGCCATCGGTTACGCGGCCATGCTGCGCACCCGCCGCGGCTCCACCCTGCTGGGCAGGCCGAACCGCCTGCGCAGGGAGGAGATCTCACCGAAGTTCACGCGGTACCACCGCCTGGGGATCCTCGCGGTCGTGGTCCTGGGCCTCGTGCTCACGTTCGTGGCGCACGGGGACCTGTCGGTCCCTTACCTGCGGACGATTCTCGGGGCTGTGCTCGGCGGCGTGTGCGTCTTCTTCGGCCGCCGGCTCCAGCGGTCGCTGCTGGCGGCGGCACGGTCGGGGGCGCCGGGAGGGACAATGACCGGTCATGGCAAGAAGTGACCTCGACCCGCTGCTGCTCGATCCGACACGCCTGTCCATCGTGTCGCTGCTCACGGGGGTGGAGTGGGCGGAGTTCTCCTGGGTCCGCGAGTCGGTGGGCCTGTCCGCCTCCGCCCTCTCCAAGCAGGTAACCACGCTCGGCGACCGCGGTTACGTGGAAGTGGACAAGGGCTACGTCGGCAAGCGCCCCAGGACCTGGCTGAACCTGAGTGCCGAGGGCCACCAGGCACTCCAGTCCCATCTCGCCGCGCTACAGGCGATCGTCGACGAGTCACGCCGGACGGCCGAGGCCTACCAGCCGGAGCCGACGAGCACCGCGCAACCGCGACGCCGGCGCCCCGGACAAATCGGCCGGGCCAAGGGCGAGCCCGCCTAGCACCACAGATCGGCGAGCAAGCGGTTCACGGAGTCGGGCCGATCCTGGTGCGGCGAGTGGCCGGCGCGCGGAACCCGCACGTGACGGGCACCGATCCGGTCCGCGACGGACTCGCCGCAGGCCATCAGGGCCTCGCCGGAGAAGGCGCGGTACTCCGGGTGCGCGGTCTCCCAAGTGCCGTTGACCACCAGCTTCGGGTAGTCGGCCCCAGCAAGAGCAGCCAGCGGTATGTCGGCGTCCCACACCGGGCGCTCGGCCATCGCCGACACGGCGGCACGCAGCAGGCCGGGCGTGAACTCGGGTGCCGGAAGGCCATAGTCCTCGGTCGAGTACCGCAGGTACTCCTCCGGGCTCATCGGCTCACGCGCCTCGCCGAAGGCGGCCCGGATACGGGCCAGCGCCTGCCCGACCACCGGGTTCTCCTCGGCGATGCGCAGCGTGGACGGCTCGATCAGCGTCAGCGAGTGGACGACATCCGGACGGCGCGCCGCCGCGAGCATCGTGCCGGCGGCACCGTAGGAGTGGCCCACCAGGTGGGCCCCGGAGCCGAGCAGCACCGCGATGTCCTGCCCATCCACCTCGTAGTCACTGCGCTCGATGTCCGGGCTCCGCCCGAACCCGCGCCGATCCATCAGCTCCAGCCGGAACCGCTCCGCGAGCGGGCGCTGGCCCCGGAAGGAGTCGGTGCCCCAGGACATCGTGCCGTGCACGAGAAGCGCCCGGGGCGCGGTCGCCGCCGCCCCGTCCTGCCACAGCGTCACATGAACCGGCCCGTCATCCATGCGTCCGACACTACGGGGCACCAAGACGGCCCGGCACCACAACTGAGCCGAACAAAACGGCCCTTCACAACACCCCGGCGCTCCCCTGCGTCGGCTTCGCCAGCGGCCGGGCCCTGAATCCCGCCGCCGCGCGGAGCTCGTCGGCTCGGCGCGCCACGTCCACCTGCGCCGGGATGCGGCGGAAGGTGTCGGGGACACGGTCGATGACGATCCCCGCCTCCTCGGCCGCCTCGTAGGCGGTCATCTCCTCGCGGCACTCGACGCACACGCCGTTGATGAGCGGGCTGACGTTGTCCGGTACGTCGCAGCCGATGCAGACCATCACCACACGGTCGACGTAGGCGCGTTCCTGGATGGGCTCGGGGGGCATCTTCTTCTCCAGTCGGGTACGGGCGATCGCGCCGGGGCTGTGCAGCGTGGGCGGCAGGCCCTCGGTCAGCGAGCGCGTGAGGTGTTGCGGTGTGGCGACGCGCGCGAACCACTGCGCGGCCAGGGGCTCCAGCGCCGCGCACTCGGCGGCGGAGAGCGTCATGCGGGGCTCGGCGCGGCCGAGCCGCTGGAGCGCGCGGTAGGCGTCGGAGGGCGTGGGCGATGTGGTCATCGGGGGCGCCGGGTCCGGGGGCGTGGGCGTGGGCTCCGCGTCGGACTCTCCGCCCGCCTCGGCCGCCCGCGCGCGCCGCGCCCGTTCGGTGAGGTCGATGCCGCGCATGCTGTCCACGAACGTCCGCCACCAGTCGTCCTCCCGCGGCGTGCGGGAGAAGAACGTGTGCGTCACCCAGCGGAAGGTGTTGTCGTCGAGTTGCAGGTGCTCCTTGATCCGGCGCAAGTGCCCTGCCTCCGAGAGGAAGTTGAGCGCCTTGCCGCACGCCTGCTGGCCGTAGTCGGCGAGCTGGGACGCGAGGGCCTTGTAGCCGATCGCGGTGCCCTCGGGCATGCGGTCGATGTACGCGGCGATGGCCGCTTCCCTCGTGCGCAGGTGTGCGAAATCGTGGGCGCCGCGCGGGCGCTGGTCGGGGGCGCTCCGCTTGCCGTATCCAGGCTTGGCCTGGGGGTGTGCGGGCGCGGGCAGGGCAGCATTAAGGTTGGCGGCAGCCATCGTCGAAACGCTCTTTTCGGTGCGTGGTCAGGCTCCGCGCCCGGTGTTCTCAGCACCGGCCGGGGCCGCTTAACGCTTCGTACGCTAAACGGTGGACACGCTCCGGCGCAAGCCGATCACGGAAAGCGATCCCTCCTCGTCAGCGGGGGCTTGGGGGGAAGGGTGGGTATCCCAAACCACCCCTTCAACCAACAGGGAGCCCGAGGCCCGGCGCCCGGGACCCGGGGCTCAAGCTCCGGGCCGACCTGCGCACACGGCCCGGCGGGTGCGGGGGCCGTCGCTCGTGTGACCACACGGCCCGGCACGATCCGGTCTCGTCCTTCGCCACAGCCTTACGCCGCGTTATCACCTCTTCGATGTGTTTTGGATCGGTACGACCGATCTCGCCCTGTTTGGCTTGTAGCGTGGGCCAAGATCGTTCGATCCGCCCGGCCCTGGACACGGCCGACTGGCGGGCCAACGACCAAGCACAGTGCCGAAATGACGCCCCATCACCTTGAGGGCCGGCCCCTGAGGCCCTGCCCTCGCACGAAGGGAAATCTGTGATCTCGAAGAGCAAGAGGGTCGCGCGCGCCCTGGCGGTCTCGCTCGCCACGGCCGCCGCCCTCACCATCTGCACGAGCGGCAATGCCTACGCCATCAACCACGTCGAATGCCGTGGCGGGGAGCACTTCCTGAAGATCTGGTCGCACAGCGGCGGCAGACAGAGCGTCGACTGCTACGCGAACGCCGGGCGGACGGACTTCGGCAACTGGTGGGTCGACAAGATCTCCACCGGCAACAACGACCTGATCTACTACGACGCCAACGGCGACTCGGTGAAGATCAAGCGCTGGACCGTGATGACGTTCCCCAACCGCCCGCCCAAGGTCAAGTCCATCGAGATCCTGTGACGCGTTGACACCGGATCGCCGGGACGTGCCGTCCGGTCACGCTTCTACGGGCGTGACCGGACCGGCCGCCCGCTCGCGGCCCCACTCGGCCAGCGGCCGGAGGGCGTCATTGAGGCGCGTGCCGTCCTCGGTCAGCGAGTACTCGACGCGGGGCGGCACCTCGTCGTAGGAGACGCGGCGCACGACGCCGTCCGCCTCCAGTTCGCGCAGGTGCGAGGCCAGCACCTTCTCGGTGATGCCGGGAAGCAGTCTGCGCAGCTCGCCGAATCGGCGGCATGGGTGCTCGTGGAGCGCCCAGAGGATCAGCACCTTCCACTTGCCTCCGATCACCTCCATCGCGGCGTCGATCCCGCACACGTGTCCGCCGGGTGCGCCCGGCCGGTTCAGCGTCGCCATTCCCCCACCCCTCCTACGTGCTCGCTCACCCCCGGGTAACCACCCACCCTCAAGTGCGTACTTGATCGCTCCGGGGCCGGCGACCAGCCTCATCAGCATGACACGCAACAGAGTTGAGAAGACTTCCTGCACGCTGCTCGGCCTCGGCTCGATGGGTACCGCGCTGGCGCGTGCCTGGCTTGCCGCCGGACACCCGCTCACCGTCTGGAACCGTACACAGGCCCGTGCGACGGCACTCGCCACCGAGGGGGCACAGCTCGCGGACAGCGCCGCCGAGGCGGTCCGGGCGAACACCCTGATCATCCTTTGCCTGCTGGACGACGCCTCGGTCGAGGAGGCGCTGGCCGGGACCGACCTGACCGGCAGGGACCTGGTCAACCTGACCACCAGCATCCCTGCCCAGGCCCGCGCACGCGCCCAGTGGGCGCGCGAGCGCGGCGCCCGCTACCTGGACGGCGGGATCATGGCCGTCCCCTCGGTGATCGGCGTCCCGGGGGCAGGCGGCTACGTCCTCTACAGCGGCTCGCGGGAACTGTTCGATCAGTACGAGGAGATCCTGGCGGCCCCGGCGGGCGCCACGTACGTCGGCGATGACGCCGGTTTCGCGGCGCTCTACGACGTCGCCCTGCTCAGCGCCATGTACGGAATGTTCGCCGGGGCCGCTCACGCGTTCGCCCTGATCCGCGAGGAGGACATCGACCCCGCCTCGTTCGCCCCGCTGCTCGCAGGCTGGCTCGCCGCGATAGCCCCGTCGGTCCGCCAGACGGCCGAGCAGCTGCGCAGCGGCGACTACACCCGGGGCGTCGTCTCCGACCTCGCCATGCAGGTCGCCGGCACGCCGACCTTCCTGAGCACCGCCGAGCAGCAGGGCGTCAGCCCGGAGCTGCTCAGCCCGTACTTCGAGCTGATGCGCCGCCGCCTGGCCGAGGGCAGCGGCGATGAGGGCCTGGCGGGCGTCATCGACCTGCTGGTGCGCTGACCGGTACCGCCGCACGGGAGTGGGCGCCCACGGGTGGGGCTCCCGGGCCGCCCGGGTACAGCCGCCGTCGCCCTCAGCGCGCCAGCCGCCGCGCCGCTTCCGTCGCCCAGTACGTGAGGATCATGCTCGCGCCCGCGCGCTTGATGCCCGTCAGCGTTTCCAGGATCGCCGCGTCGCGGTCGATCCAGCCCTTCTCCGCGGCCGCCTCGATCATCGCGTACTCGCCCGAGATCTGGTACGCGCAGACCGGCACGTCCGACTCGTCCGCGATGCGCGCCAGGATGTCCAGGTACGGGAGGGCGGGCTTGACCATCACGATGTCGGCGCCCTCCTCCAGGTCGAGCGCCAGCTCGCGCAGGGACTCGCGGGCGTTCGCCGGGTCCTGCTGGTACGTCTTGCGGTCGCCCCGCAGCGACGAGCCGACCGCCTCGCGGAACGGGCCGTAGAAGGCGGACGAGTACTTCGCGGTGTACGCGAGGATCGACACGTCCTGCTTGCCGATCGCGTCGAGCGCCTCGCGGACCACGCGGATCTGGCCGTCCATCATGCCGCTCGGGCCCACGACGTGGACGCCCGCCTCGGCCTGGACCCTGGCCATCTCCGCGTACCGCTCCAGCGTCGCGTCGTTGTCGACGCGGCCGTCGGGCGTGAGGACGCCGCAGTGGCCGTGGTCCGTGTACTCGTCGAGGCAGAGGTCGGACATGACGATCAGGTCGTCGCCGACCTCCGAGCGCACGGCCCGGATCGCCTGCTGGAGGATGCCGTCCGGGTCGGTGCCCGCGGTGCCGAGCGCGTCCTTCTTGGCGTCCTCGGGCACGCCGAACAGCATGATCCCCGAGACCCCCGCCGACACGGCGTCCACCGCCGCCTTCCTGATCGTGTCCAGGGTGTGCTGCACGACACCGGGCATCGCGGCGATCGGCACGGGCGCGTCGGCGCCCTCACGCACGAACGCGGGCAGGATCAGGTCGGCCGGGTGCAGCCGCGTCTCGGCGACCATCCGCCGCATGGCGGGCGTGGTGCGCAGCCGCCGGGGGCGGACGCCGGGGAACGAACCGTGGACAGTCATGGAAGTCGCCTCGTGCCAGTCGGATCGGGTCGGTGTGATCGGCCGGGTCGGTCGGACCGGTCGGGTCGGTCGGACCGGTCGGGTCTCTTACACGCTACGCCCGGCCGGACCGGGCATTTGCCGACGGCGCGTCGGCCCCGTCGAGCAGCAGTCTCGCGGCCACCGACGCCCCGTCCCCGCGGAGAGTCCCGGCCACCGTCCGCGCCCGGTCCCGGGTACGCGGCGCCAGGGCCGCGGCGAGCGCGGCGGACAGCGAGCCGGCGGTCGGCACGGGGCCGTCGTGCGCTGCGCCGATGCCCAACTCGGCCACGCGGTCCGCCCAGTACGGCTGGTCCGCGATCTGCGGGACCACCACCTGCGGCACGCCTGCCCGGGCGGCCGTCGCCGTGGTACCCGCACCGCCGTGGTGCACGACGGCGGCCACCCTGGCGAACAGGGCCTGCTGGTTGACCTCGCCGACGACGACGCAGTCCCCGGCGCCGTCGACCGGGGCCATGCCCGCCCAGCCGCGGGCGAGAACGACGCGGTGGCCCTGCGCGCGGACCGCCTCGATGGCCACCCGGGCCATGTTCTCCGGGAGGTGCGAGGCCATGCTGCCGAAGCCCACGTACACGGGCGGCGCGCCGGCCGCCAGGAACGCTTCGAGCTCGTCCAGGAGCGGGCGGTCGTCCGGGAGGGCCCAGGCCCCGGTCTGTACGACGTCGAGGTCCGTCATGCCCTGCGCCGGGCACAGCACCGGGTCCGCCGCCAGCCACGGCCGGGCGGTGAAGACGTGGTCGCGGACGTTGACCACCGGTGGCAGGCCGATCGCCGCCCGGTGGTTGTTCACCGCCTCGCCGTACAGGGCGTTCACCCGCTGGGCGTCCTGCTCCCACAGGGTCCGGTTGTCGGTCTCGTCCGGGGAGGACTGCCTGCCAGGACGCGCCCCCGGCGGGAAGTGCCGCGACGGCAGTCCGAAGATCTGGAGGCACGCGTGCACGTAGCGGATGCCCAGCTTCTCGGCCACGTCCGGTGCGCCGGCCGGCATCAGCCCGCTCGCCAGCAGCACGTCGCACCCCTCGGCCTCGGCGGTGAGCGTGCCGAAGCGCGCCGCGACCAGCTCGCGGGCCAGCCGGAACGCGTCCTCGGGCGTCGGCCGGCTCGGCCGGGCGACCACCGAGTGGACCGTCGGGCCGAGCGGCACCATCGGCACACCGGCCCGCTCAAGCAGGGCCACGAACTCCTCGTCGGGCGGCGCGCACACCGTCGCCCGCGCGCCGAGTTCCCGCAGCGCCACCGCCAGTGCGGCCAGCGGTTCGACATCACCGCGCGAACCCCACGTCGTCAACAGCACACGCACTTCGCCACTCCCGGTTTCCGTAGGTTCTGTCCTTGAGGTTCCGTCCTTCGGACGCCGATTTTGCGGTATTACGGGGGTCTTGCCACAAGCCCAGGGGTGCGCTATACGTTGAGAGTGGCGAGGAGAGCGAAGCTCCCTCGCCTTCACCGTCTCCACGCACGACTGAGGCCCCCGGGGCGGTTCCCCGGGGGCCTCAGCGGTGTGCGGCAGTCGTCAGGTCGTGCGCCGCCTGCGCGCGCCGGGGCGGCGCTCGCTCGGGCGGGTGACCGGGTCGCCCGCCTCCAGCGCGGCCGTGCGGCGGGCAGCACCGAACGCGGCCAGCGCCTCCGCCAGTCTGTGCACCGACGGCTCGGGGGACATGACGTCGACCCGCAGGCCGTGCTCCTCCGCCGTCTTCGCCGTGGCGGGGCCGATACAGGCGATCACCGTGACGTTGTGCGGCTTGCCCGCGATGCCGACGAGGTTGCGCACCGTCGAGGACGACGTGAACAGCACCGCGTCGAACCCGCCGCCCTTGATCGCCTCGCGGGTCTCGGCCGGCGGCGGCGACGCGCGCACCGTCCGGTACGCGGTGACGTCGTCGACCTCCCAGCCCAGCTCGATCAGCCCGGCGACGAGCGTCTCCGTGGCGATGTCGGCGCGCGGCAGGAAGACGCGGTCGATCGGGTCGAAGACCGGGTCGTACGGCGGCCAGTCCTCCAGCAGCCCCGCGGCCGACTGCTCGCCGCTCGGCACCAGGTCCGGCTTGACGCCGAAGTCGATCAGCGACGCGGCCGTGGCCTCGCCGACCGCCGCGACCTTTATGCCCGCGAACGCGCGCGCGTCGAGCCCGTACTCCTCGAACTTCTCCCGCACCGCCTTGACGGCGTTGACGGACGTGAAGGCGATCCACTCGTAGCGGCCCGTCACCAGGCCCTTGACCGCGCGCTCCATCTGCTGCGGCGTGCGCGGCGGCTCCACCGCGATCGTCGGCACCTCGTGCGGCACCGCGCCGTACGACCTGAGCTGGTCGGACAGCGAGGCCGCCTGCTCCTTCGTGCGCGGCACGAGCACCTTCCAGCCGAACAGCGGCTTGGACTCGAACCACGCGAGCTGATCACGCTGGGCGGCGGCGCTGCGCTCGCCCACGACGGCTATCGCCGGCTGGTGGCCCTCGGGCGACGGCAGCGCCTTCGCCTGCTTGAGCGTCACCGCTATGGTGCCGAGCGTCGCCGTCCAGGTGCGCTGGCGCGTCGTCGTGCCGGCGATCGTGACGGTCATGGGGGTGTCGGGCTTGCGGCCCGCCGCGACGAGCTCGCCCGCGGCGGCCGCGACCGTGTCGAGCGTGGTGGAGACGACGGCCGTCGCGTCGCTCGCGCCGACCTCCGTCCAGCACCGCTCGCTCGCGGTGCGCGCGTCGACGAACCGTACGTCCGCGCCGTGCGCGTCCCGAAGCGGAACGCCCGCGTAGGCGGGGACGCCGACCGCGGCGGCGATACCGGGCACGACCTCGAAGCGGATGCCCGCGGAGGCGCAGGCCAGCATCTCGCGGCCCGCGTCACCGTCGAGCCCCGGGTCGCCGGGGACGGCACGGACGACCCGCTTGCCGCCCCGCGCGGCCTCCATGACAAGATTGGCGGCATCCCTGATCGCGGGGATACCGGCGGCTGTTGACGCGTCATCAACAACCGTCAGTGCGGGCGTGCTCACACCGGCGCGGGCATGGGTGCGTACGACGTCGAGCACCTCGGGCTCGGCGATCAGTACGTCCGCCCCCGCAAGCGCCTCGACGGCGCGCAGAGTCAGCAAGCCCGGGTCTCCGGGTCCGGCACCGAGGAAGGTGACGTACCCCGATGCGGAGTAGGCCGGAAGGTCAGTCGTGGTGGGGCTCAAAGTGCTCGCTCCCCCATAAGACCGGCCGCACCTTTGGCAAGCATCTCGGAGGCGAGTTCGCGGCCGAGCGCGATGGCGTCCTGGTGCGACACGGGTACGGGACCGGTGGTGGACAGCTGCACGAGCGTCGAGCCGTCGGCGGTGCCGACGACGCCACGCAGGCGCATTTCGTTGACAATCTGCCCGTCGGCCAGCAGGTCGGCGAGTGCTCCCACGGGAGCGCTGCAGCCGGCCTCCAGGGCGGCGAGCAGGGACCGCTCGGCGGTCACGGCGACCCGGGTGCCCGGGTCGTCGAGCTCGGCGAGCAAGGCGGCGAGGTCTACGTTGACCGCGGCGCACTCTACAGCGAGCGCCCCCTGGGCGGGGGCGGGCAGGACGGTGCCGGCCGACAGTACGTCGGTGACCTCGCCGCTCCTGCCGAGGCGGTTCAGGCCCGCGGCGGCGAGCACGACGGCGTCGAGCTCTCCCCCGCGGACGTAGCCGATCCGGGTGTCGATGTTGCCGCGGACCGGCACGATCCTTATGGCGCGGCCGATGCCGCGCGCGTGGGCGTGGAGCTGTGCGGACCTGCGCGCGGAGCCCGTGCCGACGCGGGCGCCGTCGGGCAGGGCGTCGAACGTGAGCCCGTCGCGCGCGACGAGCACGTCACGCGGGTCCTCGCGGCGTGGCACGGCGGCGATGACCAGCTCCTCGGGCTGCGCCGTCGGCAGGTCCTTGAGGGAGTGCACCGCGAAGTCGATGTCGCCGCGCAGCAGCGCGTCACGCAGGGCGGTGACGAAGACACCGGTGCCGCCGATCTGCGCGAGGTGCGCGCGGTTCCTGTCGCCGTACGTGGTGATCTCGACGAGCTCGACGGGGCGGCCCGCGTGTGCGGCGACGGCGTCGGCGACCCGTTGGGACTGTGCCTTGGCGAGCGCGCTGCGCCGGGTGCCGAGTCTCAGCGGACGGGCGGCGCCCTCGGATGCGTGAGCGGTGGGTGTCGTCGTCATGCCCGGCCTCTGTCGGCGCGGCTGACGGCGGCGACCGTCTGCGGGTCCAGGTCGAACAGCTCGCGCAGCGCGTCCGCGTACCCGGCGCCGCCGGGCTCGGCCGCGAGCTGCTTGACGCGCACGGTCGGCGCGTGGAGCAGCTTGTCGACGACGCGCCGCACCGTGTACGTGATCTCGGCGCGCTCCTTGTCGTCGAGGCCAGGCAGCCTGCTGTCGAGGCGGGCGATCTCGCTGCTGACGACGTCGGCGGCCATGGCGCGCAGCGCGACGACCGTCGGCGTGATGTGGGCGGCGCGCTGGGCGGCACCGAACGCGGCGACCTCCTCGGAGACGATCGCGCGCACCCGGTCGACGTCGGCGGCCATGGGCGCGTCGGCGGACGCCTCGGCGAGCGTCTCGATGTCGGCGAACGTGACGCCGTCGACGCGGTGGGCCACCGCGTCGATGTCGCGCGGCATGGCGAGGTCGAGCAGGAAGAGCCTGGCGGCGTCCGACCGCGCGGCCGCGGCGGCGCGCACGGCGTCGCCGGTCAGGACGAGGCCGGTGGCGCCGGTGCAGGACACGGCGATGTCGGCGGCCGCGAGCTCGCGCTCGACGGCGGCCATCTCGACGGCGCGTGCGTGCACGCCGGTGCCGCCTGGCTGCTGGAGGATCTCCACGAGCCGGTCGGCCCTGGCGGCCGTGCGGTTCGCGACGACGATCTCGGCGACGCCCGCCCTGGCGAGGGTGGCGGCGGCGAGCGACGACATGGACCCGGCGCCGACGACGAGGGCGCGCTTGCCCCTGGCCCACGCGTAGACCCCGTCGGCGCCCGCGAGCTGTTCGAGCCCGAAGGTGACGAGCGACTGGCCCGCGCGGTCGATGCCCGTCTCGCTGTGGGCGCGCTTGCCGACCCTGAGCGCCTGCTGGAACAGGTCGTTGAGCAGGCGTCCCGCGGTGTGCAGGTCCTGGCCGAGCGCGAGGGCGTCCTTGATCTGGCCGAGGATCTGCCCCTCGCCCACGACCATGGAATCGAGGCCGCAGGCAACCGACAGCAAGTGGTGTACGGCCCTGTCCTCGTAGTGCACGTAGAGGTGGGGGGTGAGCTCGTCGAGCCCGACGCCGCTGTGCCTGGCGAGGAGCATGGACAGCTCGGCGACGCCCGCGTGGAACTTGTCGACGTCCGCGTACAGCTCTATGCGGTTGCAGGTGGCGAGGACGGCGGCCTCGGCGGCGGGCTCCGCGGCCAGGCTGTCCTGCAACAGCTTGACCTGGGCGTCCGCCGGGAGCGACGCGCGCTCCAGGACGCTGACGGGGGCGCTGCGGTGGCTCAGTCCCACGACGAGGAGGCTCATGCCGGCATCACCGCCGGCAGCTCGCCGTCGGGACCCTCGCGGTCGGTGCGCGCACCGTCGCCCGCGGGACTTGACGATGCGCCGTCCTGCGCGACCGTGGTCGGTGGCGGCGCGGCCACGTCCCGCACGTCCTCGCCGGCCTTGCGCTGCTCGTGGAAGGCGAGGATCTGGAGCTCGATGGAGAGGTCGACCTTGCGCACGTCCACGCCGTCGGGCACGGAAAGGACGGTCGGCGCGAAGTTGAGGATGGACGTCACCCCGGCGGCCACGAGCCGGTCGCACACCTGCTGGGCGGCGCCGGCGGGCGTGGCGATGACGCCGATGGAGACCCCGTTGTCCCGGATGATCTCCTCCAACTGGTCGGAGTGGCGCACCGGGATGCCCGCGACGGGCTTGCCCGCCATGGCCGGGTCGGCGTCTATCAGCGCGGCGACCCGGAACCCGCGCGAGGCGAACCCGCCGTAGTTGGCGAGCGCAGCGCCGAGGTTGCCGATACCGACGATGACGACGGGCCAGTCCTGGGTGAGGCCGAGCTCGCGGGAGATCTGGTAGACGAGGTACTCGACGTCGTAGCCGACGCCGCGCGTGCCGTAGGAGCCGAGGTAGGAGAAGTCCTTGCGGAGCTTCGCGGAGTTGACCCCGGCGGCCGTCGCGAGCTCCTCGGAGGAGACCGTCGGCACCGAGCGCTCGGAGAGTCCGGTCAGGGCCCGCAGGTACAACGGGAGCCTGGCGACGGTGGCCTCGGGAATGCCACGGCTGCGCGTCGCCGGTCGGTGCGTTCGGCCAGTTGCCACGGTGCTCCTGCGGGATGAGCGGGGTTGCAGGCGGTCGTGCGTTGGGTGGCCGCCCCGTCGAATGCAGGCTATGTCTTTGTGAACGCGTGCACAAAGATGGTGTCCGTTTTGTCCGACCAAAGTGACCGGGGTCACGCGCATTGATCGCCTCGCGATGGAACCACCAACGAGGTCAGGCCATTGCCCCCGGCCGAGCCGCGCGTCCGCCCGCGCCCCGCGTCCGGGAAGCCTCGCGCCGGGGTCCGGGACCGGCCGCGCCCCGCACTCAGGACCCGGCCAGCTCACGGCGCAGCCGCGCTTCGTCGACCCGCCAGAACGTGTGCTGCTCGCCGTCGACGAACACCACGGGGATCTGCTCCCAGTGGGCCTCGCGCAGCGCCTCGTCCTCATTGATGTCCTTCTCCTCCCACCTCGCGCCCGTCTGCGCGCACACCCGCTCCACCACCGCACGTGCGTCATCGCACAGATGGCAGCCCGGTTTGGACAGCAGCGTCACCGTGCGCACGCGCGCGCCCGCCGCGGCGGGCGCCGCCCCCGCACCCTCGCCGTCCTTCTTTCTGCGCCGCATCAGAGGAGTCATGACGCCATTCTCCGCCTGCGCGGGGCCGCGGCCCGCCGGTTGTCCACAGCCGGCCCGCGTTCTCCATATGTGCTGATGAACACATCGGACAGCGGGTGTTCACCTCCCGGGCGTCCCTTCGCGACGGGAGAGCGGAACGGACTGGCTATGCTCACCACATGGCCGCATGGGGATGGCTCACTCCGCGCAGGCGCTCCGCCACAGCCAGGAGCGTCCTGGCGGGCGAGGCCGCGGCGGAGGCAGCACGCAAGTCGACCGCCGACGTCGCGCTCGCGGAGCCGGAGACACTCAAGGAACCCCCGGGGACACTCGCGGAGGCCCCGGAGGAACGGGTCCCCGACTTCCCGGTGTTCGGGGACGTACGCGCCGCCGCGTTCTTCGACCTCGACAACACCGTGATGCAGGGCGCCGCGATCTTCCACCTCAGCAAGGGCCTGTACAAGCGAAAGTTCTTCCAGCGGCGCGAGCTGGCCAGGTTCGCCTGGCAGCAGGCGTGGTTCAGGCTCGCGGGCGTCGAGGACCCCGACCACATGCAGGACGTGCGGGACTCCGCGCTGTCCATCGTCAAGGGCCACCGCGTGGCCGAGCTGAGAGCCATCAGCGACGAGATCTACGACGAGTACATGGCCGACCGCATCTGGCCCGGCACGCGCGCGCTCGCCCAGGCCCACCTCGACGCCGGCCAGCGCGTCTGGCTCGTGACGGCCGCGCCCGTGGAGACCGCGACGATCATCGCGCGCAGGCTCGGCCTGACCGGCGCGCTCGGCACCGTCGCCGAGTCGGTCGGCGGCGTCTACACCGGCAGGCTCGTCGGGGAACCGCTGCACGGGCCCGCGAAGGCGGAGGCCGTCCGCGCGCTCGCCGCGGCCGAGGGACTCGACCTCGCGCGCTGCGCCGCGTACAGCGACTCGCACAACGACATCCCGATGCTCTCCCTCGTCGGGCACCCGCACGCGATCAACCCCGACGCGAAGCTGCGCAAGCACGCGCGCGAGCGCGGCTGGCGGCTGCGCGACTACCGCACGGGCCGCAAGGCCGCGCGCGTGGGCATCCCGGCGGCCGCCGGCGTGGGCGCGCTCGCGGGCGGCACGGCCGCCGCCGTCGCGCTGCACCGCCGCAGGCGCTGACCGCCCGCCGGAACCGCGCAACGCCCGGGGTGCGTCACCACCCCGAGGAATGTGCCGCGAGTCACACCGCCCGTGCGAATACCGGCGCTCTGTCCGATTACCGAAGCCCGCCGACGCCCACGTCACCGCCATAGCGATCAGATCTTGGCGCAATCCGATCAGTAACCGGTCACCATCCGCTATCGGAACCATCGGGGAGCCGTCACCGAAGCGACCTAACCGGTGAATTTAGCAACTGGGTGTAGCACGCCCTGTACGAAGCGTTATTCTCCTCAGACGCATAACGGACCCCGCGCATCGCCACGATGAGTGAAAGGTCCCGCACTGCACGTGATGGAAGCTCTGCCTCTGGGAGTCCCGTGTACCCACACGTCGGGGTTGACGCCTCGGGCCTGGCTACGCTGCGCGCAACGGTCCTCGACCATTTGCGCGGTCTTGTCCCCACCGCGTACGCCGTCCCCGCTATTGCCGTTTCCGCCGTCCCCACCGGTTTCGCCGCATCGGCCGTCCCGGCCCCTGCCGTGAGCGGCCCTGCCGGACCTTGCTATGCCCTCGCGAGCGGCGGCGCCGCGGTCGGCAGACGAAGCGGCCGCGCCCGCAGCGCGTCCGGCACCGCCACGGCCACCGCGCGCCGGCCGACCGCCGACAGCGACAGCGGCCGCATGATGGAGCTGGTCGAGCGCGCCCAGGCCGGCGAGGCCGAGGCCTTCGGCCGGCTCTACGACCAGTACAGCGACACCGTCTACCGGTACATCTACTACCGGGTCGGCGGGCGGGCCACCGCCGAGGACCTCACGAGCGAGACGTTCCTGCGCGCCCTGCGCCGGATCTCCACGTTCACCTGGCAGGGCCGCGACTTCGGCGCGTGGCTGGTCACGATCGCGCGCAACCTGGTCGCCGACCACTTCAAGTCCAGCAGGTTCCGGCTCGAAGTGACCACGGGCGAGATGCTGGACGCCAACGAGGTCGAGCGCAGTCCCGAGGACTCCGTCCTCGAGTCCCTCTCCAACGCGGCCCTCCTCGAAGCCGTGCGCAGGCTCAACCCGCAGCAGCAGGAGTGCGTGACGCTCCGCTTCCTCCAGGGCCTCTCGGTCGCCGAGACCGCCCGCGTCATGGGCAAGAACGAGGGAGCGATCAAGACCCTCCAGTACCGCGCCGTGCGGACGCTCGCCCGGCTGCTGCCCGACGACGCGCGCTGAGCCGGGGCCGCCCGGCGAGCAGTTCCCAACGCCCGTTTCATCACGCTCCGTTGATGACCCATCGACGCTCCGATTCGGGAGATTCCCGCGCGTAACCCAAGTGCCGGGCCGCTCGTTGTGCGGGATGCAGGCTCCCTGTGGCCCCCGCGGACGGGGGGCGATCCCGACCCGGACCCCCAGGGGAGTCGACCGTCATGACGAGAGGAGGTGCCGCCAGTGATCGCGAACGTCTCGGCACACCGGCGGGCGAACGCCTTCGCCCAGGCCCTGGAAGACAGGACAGGCCGCGGCTCGACGACGCCGCGGGCCGAGTCCGCCGACCCGGCAGAACCGGCCGGGCAGGGGCGGTTGTTGGGCCTGGCGAACGGCCTCGGGGCCGTGCCGAAGCCGGCGCTGGACCCGGAGGTCAAGGTGGTGCAGCGGGCCCAGCTCGTGGCCGCCATGCAGGCCATGGTCCAGGAGGGCGCGGCCGGCCTGGGAGCGGACCCTACGGTGCCGGAGCAGCGGACACCGAGGGGCGCGCACCGGGCGTCACCCCTCGGGCGGCTGCGGCCGAGGTCCCGCTGGTCGAAGAGTCTCGCCGCGGGCGGCCTCACGGTCGGTGTCGCGGCGGGCGCCTTCAGCGGAGTCGCCGCTGCCAGCTCCGACGCACTGCCCGGTGATTCGCTGTACGGGCTCAAGCGCGGCATGGAGGACATCAGGCTCGACCTGGCGGACAACGACTCCGCGCGCGGCGGCCTGTACCTCGACCATGCCTCCACCCGGCTCTCGGAGGCGCGAAGACTCATGGAGCGGGGCCGCGGCGGCTCCCTCGACCACGAGTCGCTCGCGGAGATCCGCCGCACCCTGACCGGGATGAAGAACGACGCATCCGAGGGCCACCGGCTGCTGCACGCCGCGTACGAGAAGAACGGCTCGCTGGCGCCCATGGCCACCCTGTCGTCGTTCGCCGCCGCGCACCGCCAGGCGTGGGAGGGGCTGCGCGGGCGGCTGCCCGTACAGCTCACCGACGTCGGCGACCAGGTCGACTCGGTCTTCGTCGCCATAGACGAGGATGTCGCGCCGCTCAAGTCCAAGCTGCCGCGGCCCGTACGGCAGCGGCCCGGCGCCGACGGGACGGGCGACTCCGCCGCCACCGGCTCGCCGGGCACCGGCAAGCACCGCAAGCCCTCGTCCGCCACCCCGAGCTCGGGCGAGAGCAATGGCCACAGCGGCACCGACGGCCACGGCACGCCGTCCCCGTCGGGCTCGAACGGCTCCGCGGGCTCGTCCCAGAAGGACGGCCTGCTCGGCGGCGCCGCCGGCGGCCTCGTCGCCCCGCCGTCCCAGGGGGCGACGGACCCGTCCGCGCCGCCGCAGGACGACGCGCCGGGCGCCCCCGGGCCCGACGTGACGATCCCGCCGCTGCTGCCCGGGCTCCTGCCCGGACTCGGCATCGACGAGCACGACGCGGACCAGTAGCGGCACGATCCGCAGGCGAGGGTGGCGGCTCCCGAGCACGGGAGCCGCCACCCTCGCGCATGGGGCGCGGTAGGTTGCCCGCCATGACCGAACTCGGCTCCGTCGCCTGGCCGCCCGCCCCGCTGAGAACCGAACGGCTCGTGCTGCGCGAACGGGAGGACCGCGACACCCCGGCCTTCATCGACCTGCTCGCCTCGCCCGAGGTGCACACCTACCTCGGCGGCCCACGCCCACGCGGCGAACTCGAACGCACGCTGCCCGGAGAGGTACGGCGGCGCCCCGGGCTCTTCGTGATCGAACGCGACGCGCGGATGATCGGCATGGTCCAGCTCGTCAGGTTCGAGGCGGAGGGCAAGGAGCACACCTGCCCGGACGTCGCGGAGGCCGAACTCGGCTACCTGCTCCTGCCGCACGCCTGGGGACGCGGCTACGGCACCGAGGCGTGCACCGCGGCACTCGCCTGGTTCGCCGCCGAGCGCCCCGGCCGGCCGGTCGCGCTGCGCACCCAGACCGCCAACGAACGCTCGATGCGGCTCGCGGCGACCCTCGGCTTCACCGAGGTGGAGCGCTTCCGCGCCTACGACGCCGATCAGTGGCTCGGCGTGTGGACGCCGCCCGCTCCGTCCGCCTGACCACGCGCGTCCGCCGGCCGTACGTCCTCGCCGTCCCCAGCGTCGTCGCCCAGGCTCGCGAGCAGGCGCAGCCCGTCCTCGGTGGGACTGCCGGGGGCCGCGGACAGCACCAGCAGCTCCATGCCCGACTCGTCCGGCAGCGCGAAGTTCTCCTGGTGCAGTTCAAGGAGCCCGACCAGCGGGTGCAGGTACGTCTTGCGCCCGTGCGTACGGGCCCGCACATCCGCCCGCGCCCACAGGCGGCGGAAACGCTCGCTGCCCATCGCCAGTTCGCCGATGAGCGAGGCGAGCCGCGGATCCTCCGGGTACTTGCCGGCGGCCAGGCGAAGGTGCCCGACCACGTCGAGCGTGCACTTCTCCCAGTCCGCGTACAGGCCCTGCGCGGCCTCCTCGAGGAAGATGTGCCTGGCCGTGTTCAGGCCCGGGATCGGCCGGCCGTGCAGGAGCCCGGCGAGGCGGTTCCCCGCGAGCACGTCCAGGCGGTGGTCCATGATCAACGCGGGCGTGCCGGCGACGAGGTCGAGGACGCGCAGCAGCTCGGGCCGTACCCTCCCGCCCGGCACCTTCGGGGAGCGGCGGCGCTGGGCGAGCCGGCACAAGTGCCCGCGCTCGGTCTCGTCGAGGCCGAGGACGCGGGCGAGCGCGTCGAGTACCTGCTCGGACGGCTGGGTCGCCCGGCCCTGCTCAAGGCGCACGTAATAGTCGACGCTCACCCCCGAGAGGTGCGCGACCTCTTCGCGGCGCAGCCCCGCGACCCGCCGGCGGCTGTCGGTGGCGACGCCCACGTCCGCCGGATCGACCCGGGCACGCCGGGTCCTGAGGAAGCCCGCGAGATCGTCCGTGCCGGCGGCGAGATCGTCCATGCACCCCAGTATGGGCACGGCGACGCACACGAAGGTGACCCTGCCGATACCAGGAAGTCCCGTCCGACGGTACGAGCGCCCCTGAACGCGAGCCGCCGCGGCGCGCAGGATCGAAGGCACCCGATGTCGAGAGCCACCGATCCCGAGGAGTCCCCGTGAAGACGCTCATCGTCCACGCCCACCCGGAGCCCGCGTCCCTCAACGGCTCGCTCAAGGACCTCGCGGTGTCGACGCTGGCGGCCGCAGGCCACGAGGTGCGGGTCAGCGACCTGTACGCGATGGGCTGGAAGGCCGCCGTGGACGCGGCGGACTACGGCTGCGACGCCTCGACCCCGCTGAAGGTCGCCGCGGACTCGGGCCGGGCCTTCGCCGCCGGGACGCTCACCCCGGACGTCCGCGCCGAGCAGGAGAAGCTGCTGTGGGCCGACACGCTCATCCTCCAGTTCCCGCTGTGGTGGTACTCGATGCCCGCGATCCTCAAGGGCTGGGTGGACCGGGTGTTCACGTACCGCTTCGCGTACGGCGTCGGCGAGCACAGCGACACCAAGTACGGCGAGCGCTACGGCGAGGGCACCCTCGCGGGCAGAAGGGCCCTGCTGTCGGTGACGACCGGCGGCCCTGAGCCGCACTACGCCGCCCGCGGCATCAACGGCCCCATCGACGACCTGCTGTTCCCGATCCAGCACGGCATCCTCTACTACCCGGGCATCGAGGTGCTGCCGCCGTTCGTGGTGTACGGAGCCGACCGGATGACCGGCGACGACTTCCCGGACATCGCCAAGGCCTGGGAGCAGCGCCTGCTCACCCTGGAGTCGACCGAGCCGATCGCGTTCCGGCCGCAGAACCTCGGCGACTACGAGATCCCCTCGCTGCGGCTGAAGGAGGGCCGCGAGGCCGCGGGCAGCACGGGGTTCGGGCTGCACGTGCGCCCCTGACCGGCGCCGAGGTACAGGGGCGGCGTCAGAAGAAGACCGACCTGCGGTCAACCAGCAGCGTGTACAGCGTGTGCTGGATCCGCTCGCGCACCTGGTCCGTCAGGTCGAACATCAGCATCGGGTCGTCCGCCGCCTCCGGCGGGTACCCGTCGGTCGCGATCGGCTCGCCGAACTGGATCGTCCACTTCGTCGGCAGCGGCAGCGCGCCCAGCGGTCCGAGCCACGGGAACGTCGGCGTCAGCGGGAAGTACGGGATCCCCAGCAGCCGCGCAAGCGTCTTGGAGTTGCCCAGCATCGGGTAGATCTCCTCGGCCCCCACGATCGAGCACGGCACGATCGGCACGCCCGCACGCAGCGCCGTGGAGACGAAGCCGCCCCTGCCGAAGCGCTGGAGCTTGTACCGCTCGCCGAACGGCTTGCCGAGCCCCTTGAAGCCCTCCGGCATCACGCCCACGACCTCGCCGCGGCCGAGGAGTTCCTCCGCGTCCGCCGTGCAGGCCAGCGTGTGGCCCGCCTTGCGCGCCAGCTCGCTGACGACCGGCAGCGTGAACACCAGGTCGGCCGCGAGCAGCCGCAGGCGGCGCCGCGCCGGATGGTGGTCGTGGATCGCGACCTGCATCATCAGCCCGTCGAGCGGCAGCGTGCCCGAGTGGTTGGCCACCACCAGCGCGCCGCCGTCGGACGGGATGTTCTCCACGCCCTTGACCTCGACGCGGAAGTAGTTCTCGTACACCGGCCTGATCAGCGACATCAGGACCTGCTCGGTGAGCTCCTCGTCGTAGCCGAAGTCGTCGACTTCGTACTCGCCCGTCACGCGGCGCCGCAGGAACGCAAGGCCGCGCGCGATCCGCTGCTCCCAGTCGGGGTGCCCGCCCGCCTCCGCTCCCCCGTCGCCACCGGGGCCCGAGGCCCCCGGCTCGGGCACGGGACGCAGCGGCGGGCGCTCCCTTCCGTCCGCGCCCTCGTGGCCGTCCGCCCGGCCGTGGCCGTCCTCGCGCCCGTGGCCGCCGGGGCGCCCCGTGCCCCGCCCGCGCGGGCGCTTCCCGCTCCCCTCGCCGAACGGGATCACCTTGGCATCGGCCATGTCAGTCGCGCTCCTTGCCCGCGCGGTCGCCCGCGCCGTCACCGCTGTCGTACTCCACGAACCCCGCCCGGCGCTTCGCGGCCGGACCGGCGGCCCTGCCCGCCACCGACGACAGCCGGTCCACCACCGCGCCCACCGTGCGGGGCGGCAGCAGCCCCTCGCCGCGGCCCCGCGCGAAGTCCTCGAAGGCGTCAGGCGTCGAGTACGCGGGCGAGAACCCCAGCGTCTCGCGCATCCGGGCCGTGCTGACGACCCTGCCGTGCGTCAGCAGCCTGATCTGCTCGGGCGCGAAGTCCGTCACGCCCGCCGTGCGCAGCGCGGACCCCAGCCACGTCACCGCGGGCAGCAGCACCGGCACCGTCGGCCTGCCGAGCCGCCGCGCGCACTGCGAAAGCAGCAGCACCCCGTCGCCCGCGACGTTGAACGTGCCGCTGCCGCGCGCGCCACTGCGCTCCTCGTCCGCGACGAGCAGCAGTACGTCGATGACGTCGTCCTCGTGCACGAACTGCAGCCGCGGGTCGTAGCCGAACACGGTCGGCAGCACCGGCAGCGAGAAGTACTCGCCGAGCGGGGTGTCAGCCGCGGGCCCCACGATGTTCGCGAACCGCAGCACCGACACCGCGACGTCCGGCCGGCGCCGCGCGAAGCCGCGCACGTACCCCTCGACCTCGACGGCGTCCTTGGCGAACCCGCCGCTCGGCAGCGAACGCACCGGCGTGGCCTCCGTGAACACGGCCGGGTCGTGCGGCGCGGACCCGTACACGCTGGTGCTCGACTTCACCACGAGCCGCCGCACACCGGGCGACTTCTGGCAGGCGCCGAGCAGCTGCATCGTGCCGATGACGTTGCTCTCCTTGACGGAGGCGCGGCTGCCACCGCCCAGCGCCGTGCCCGTCACGTCCATGTGCACGACCGTGTCGACGCGGTACTGCGCGAGCACCCGCGCCATGGCGGGCCGCCGGATGTCCGCGCGGACGAACTCCGCGCCGCCCAGCGCGTGCACCGGCGCCACCGCGTCCACCGCGACCACCCGCTCCACGCCGGGATCGCGCATCAGGCGCCGCACGAGACGGCCGCCGAGCCGCCGGGAGGCCCCGGTGACGAGCACCACTCTGCCCACGGAAAGCGCCTTTCCTCACGCCGGACATACGACATGGCGGCCCCTCCACCTATCCGGTGGAAAGGCCGCCACGGCGAACAGCGTGCCGTACGGCACGGCAATATCCCCGCGTCGCGCGCGGGGACACGCTCACTTCTTGTTGCGACGCTGCACGCGCGTGCGCTTGAGCAGCTTGCGGTGCTTCTTCTTGGCCATCCGCTTGCGCCGCTTCTTGATTACAGAGCCCACGACTACCCTCGCTCACTTCTTCTCACTCGGTGCGGGGCGTCTGGGCCCACACGACCTACGAAGGGCCACCCTACCCGCCGCCGAGTGACGGACGTAATCCGAGGGACGCCGAGCGGTACCGTCAGGCCGTTTCCACCCCCACGTAGGACTCCCGGAGGTACTCGTGAACCGCTTGCTCCGGGACCCGGAAGGACCTGCCCACCCGGATCGCCGGCAGATGACCACTGTGCACCAGCCGGTACACGGTCATCTTCGACACTCGCATCACCGAGGCGACCTCCGCCACGGTAAGGAACTTGACCTCGTTGAGAGGCCTCTCGCTGCCAGCAGCCATGACCCACCTGTACCTTCCGCACGCAACGGCCCCCGGCTTCCCCTCCGGTGACTCTTCGTCGCTGTGCGCTCACAACCAGAGTAGGGGCGGGTGGTACGAGTGGGGAAGAGGAGCACCCCCCGGCTCATTACCGTGCCAAACAGGCCCTATTGAGCACATAACGCACGAGTGGACCGTACGAGGCGGCGCACGCCGCATCGTCGAGCGGCACCGCCACGGAGACTCGGCCCTCCGCTTCGCCGACGAAGACCGCCGGATCGTCCGTGTCGGCCACCGCGAGCGTCTCGACACCGAGCTGACCTGCGCCGCACACCCACCCGTGGTCCCCGACGACGAGCCCGGGCAGCGGGCCGCCGGCCGCCGCGGCGGCCTCCAGCGCCACCCGGACCGGCAGGGGCGAATGGGAGTGTGCGCCGGTCTCACTCCCGGCGCACCGCACTCCCGCTTCACGCACCAACGCCACGCCTCCCAGATACTCAAGGCGGTACGTGCGTACGCCGAACCGGGTCGCTATGTCGACACGCCTGCCCTGCGCCGGCATGAGGACTTCACATCCAGCCGTCGACAAAGCGTCTGCGAGCGCGCCGTAGAAACCCAGCAGCCGGTCCGGATGCCCCGTCCCGAACAGCACGGCCGCCCCAGCAGCCGCGGCCTCCCCGAGCCGCCGCGCGAACGCGTCGAGCGCCTCCAGCGTCCGCTGCGGGTCGATCACGTCGGGCCCGGCGACATGGCGCGGATCCGCCGACACCCCGCACCGCCGCGCCATCAGCCGCAGCAGCTCAGGCTCCGGCCAGCCGCGCTGCGGCACGAGCCCCAGCGTCGCACGCGGATCCCGCGCCGCGAACATCCGGTACGACCGCAGGCTCGCCTCCCGCGACGTGGCCACGGGCCCGGCCAGCCGGGCCGCCAGCAGATGCGCGCGCAGCGCCCCGGTAGTCAGCACCCGCCGATGCTCCCGTATCGCGGCCACCGGCGTCCGCGATACGGGCACAAGCCCCACGGTCGGCCTAACGCCCGACCGCACGAACGGTACGCCGACGGCGGCGCTGTGGCCCCCCGGCGGCCACCGGACCCGCGCCGGATCGAGCGGGCTGCCGATGCGACGGGCCGCGCACGAACGAGAGCGCCGGACGGCACCCGTGGCCGGCCCACTGCCGGCACCCCAGCAACCCGGCAACCCGGCACCCCGCCACCCCGACACCCGGCAACCCGACACCCCGACGCCCCGACACCCCGACGCCCCGACACCCTGGCAACCCGGCACCCCGCCAACCCGACACCCCGACACCCGGCACCCCGACACCCGGCAACCCGGCACCCTGGCAACCCGCCAACCCGCCAACCCGACACCCCGGCAACCCGCCAACCCGACACCCCGGCAACCCGCCAACCCGCCAACCCGGCGCCCCGACGCCCCGGCAACCCGCCAACCCAGCGCCCCGGCAGCCCGGCACCCTGGCAACCCGACACCCCGACACCCCGACACCCCGACACCCCGACACCCCGACGCCCCGACGCCCCGGCAGCCGGCTAGGCCAGCAGGCCCCGTTGCGGGAACACCGACGTGCGCGTCGCCCTGATCGCCTGGTCGATGCGGTCCGCCGGGTCGTACCCCGCCTCCCACGGCTGCCACGCCGGCGTCCTGCCGTCCGTCATACGGCCAGGACCCAACTGCCGCGTCCGCGCGTACACTTCATCGCGCCACGACGCCGGAAGCACCGACTCCGGATCCACCGGCCTGTGCGCCGCGATCCCCACCAGATGCGTCCACGACCGCGGCACCACGTCCACCACCTCGTACCCGCCGCCGCCCAGCGCCAGCCACCTGCCGTCCTCCGCGTGCTCGTGCGCCAGGTCGTGGCACGCCGCCTGCACCGCACGCTGCGCGTCGAGCGACACCGCCAGGTGCGCCAGCGGATCCTCGAAGTGCGTGTCCGCGCCGTGCTGCGAGACCAGGACCTGCGGACGGAAATCCGCCACCAGCTCGGGCACCACGGAGTGGAACGCGCGCAACCACCCCGCGTCGCCCGTACCGGCAGGCAGCGCCACGTTCACCGCACTGCCCTCGCCCGCGCCGAACCCCGTCTCCTGCGGCCACCCGGTCCCAGGGAACAGCGTCCGCGGATGCTCGTGCAGCGAGATCGTCAGCACCCGCGGGTCCTCGCGGAACGCCGCCTGCACGCCGTCACCGTGATGCACGTCCGTGTCGACATACGCGACGCGCTCCGCGCCGAGCTCCAGCATCCGCGCGATCGCCAGCGCCGCGTCGTTGTACACGCAGAACCCGGACGCCTCGCCCGGCATCGCGTGATGCAGCCCACCCGTGAAGTTCACCGCGTGCGCGTGCTCGCCGCGCCACACCGCCTCCGCCGCGGCCACCGAGAGACCGGCGATCAGCGCCGACGCCTCGTGCATGCCCGCGAACGCCGGGTCGTCCATCGTCCCGACCCCGTACGAGCCGTCCGCGGAACCCGGATCGGCCGACGCCGCGCGCACCGCGTCGACGTAGTCCTGCCGGTGCACGAGCCGCAGCGTCGAGTCACCCGCGGCGGGCGCCGAGCGCACGTCGACCGCCGCGTCCAGCCCGTACGCCCGTACGAGGCCCATGGTCAGCGCGAGCCGCACCGGATCCATCGGGTGCCGGTCGTCGAACTTGTAACCCGTGACCGCGTCATCCCACATCAACAGCGCGCGGCCGCTCTTGCCCGTCATGCCCGCCACCGTATCCGTCGGGCAGCTGCCCGAACGAGCGGGCGTACAGCGACGCCACCAGAACCATCACCATCGGCACGAGCAACGCGCCCCGGTAGCTCCACGCGTCACCCAACGCGCCCACCAGCGGCGCTCCGACCAGGAAGCCCACGTAGTTGAAGATGTTCAGCCGCGCCACGGCGGCGTCGCTCGCACCGGGGAACATCCGGCCCGCGGCCGCGAAGCACTGCGGCACCAGCACGCACAACCCGAAGCCGAGGACGGTGAACCCGAGGATCCCCGTCCAAGCGCCGGGCGCCACCGCCACTACCGCGAACCCCGCGGCCGCCAGCACCGACCCGAACCGCACGACCGCCACAGGACCGAACCGCCGCACCCCGAAGTCCCCGATCGAGCGCCCGAGCAGCGTCGTCACCATGTACGCGTTGTACGGGACGGTCGCCAGCTCCGCCGAACTGCCCAGCGTGTCCTTGAGGTACTTCGCCGACCAGTTGGACACCGTCGAGTCGCCGATGTACGCGAAGGCCATCACCAGGCACAGCGGCAGCAGCATCCGGAAAACCACCCGCGAGCCTCCCACGTCGGAGCCCCCGGGTTCGGAGCCCCCGGGTTCGGAGCCCCCGGGTTCGGACCGGCCCGGGTCGGCAGCCGCACCCGCATCCACGCCGGCGTCCGCGTACCACCTGCTGCCGATCAGCGCCGCCGGCAGCAGCACCGCCGCCGCCGGCAGGTACGAGACGAACAGCGCCAGGTCCCAGTGCGCGCCGACCCACGCGAGCGAGGCGCCCACGATCCCGCCGAGGCTGTACGCGGCGTGGAAGCCCAGCATGATGGAGCGCCCGTACGCCCGCTGGAGGCTCACCCCGAGCATGTTCATCGAGGCGTCCAGCCCGCCGGCCGACAGCCCGAACGCCCCCAGCGACACGGCGGCCTCCCACATCCGGTTGCCCGCCCCGACACCCAGCAGCGCGAGCAGCGCGACCGGTTGCAGCCACCGCAGCACCACTGAGGGACGCACGCGCCCCACCACGCGCTCCGTGAGCACACTGCCCACACCCGCGAGCACCGGCACGGCCGCCAGGAACACGGGCAGCAGCCCGTCCGAGATGGAGTAGCGGTCCTGGATCGCGGGGATGCGCGTCACCAGGAGGGCGAACGTGACTCCCTGGACGAAGAAGGACACACCGAGGGAGACCCGACCGTGCCGGAGCCGCGCTTGCGTCATGGCGGGAAGCGTAGAACGGACGGCTACCGATGGGTAGACCGGTCACGGCCCCGATCAGGCGGCCGTCGCACGGCTACCCGAGCAGCGCGCGCAGCCCGGACATCTTCGAGAAGTGACCGGACGCGGGGGACAGTTGCGCGGCAGGCGTCATCGCGGTGAACGCGTACACGTCCATCCCCGCCGCACGCGCGGCCGCGAGCCCCAGCGGGCTGTCCTCGACCACGGCGCAACGCGACGGGTCGACCCCCATCCGCTCGGCCGCGTGCAGGAACAGATCGGGCGCCGGCTTGCCGCGGCCCACATCCTGGGCGCTGAAGACGATCTCGTCGCGGAACCACCGGTCGAGCCCCGTCTTGCGGTGCCCGACACGGATGCGCTCGTGGCTGCCCGACGAGGCGACGCAGTACGCGACGCCCTCGGACTCCAGCCCCTCAAGCACCTCGGGCACGCCGGCCACCGGCACCAGTTCACGCTCGAACGCGGCGAACACCCGGGCGTGCAGGGTGTCGTCGAAGTCCGCGGGGAGCGCCTTGCCCGTGCGCTCCATGACCAGATCGTGCACGCGGTGCACGGCAGCGCCCATGTAGTCACGCAGCGAGTCCTCGTAGGAGGTGGGGTGGCCCAGCTCGGTGAGGTAGGCGGCGAGGATCGTGTTCGAGATCGGCTCGCTGTCGACGAGGACGCCATCGTTGTCGAAGATGATCAGGTCATAGCGCATGCTTCCGATCCTAGGAACAGCTGACACGACGAGGTGGCGCGAGGCCGGTCGCCACGCATGCTCACTCGGGCCAGGCGGAGTTCTCGATGACGTCGACGAAGTCCGTACGCCGGAAACCGGGCACGAAGTGTTCCAGTACATCGGCGTTGACCGTGCCGAAGGTCGTGTCCGGACGGTGCCGGAAACCGTCGGTGAACGCCTGGAGGATCCGCCTCTTGAAGTCCGGCCGGGGGTGCGCGGAAGTAACCGCTTCGATCTCCGCCTGTGTGAGGGCCGCCAGGTTGAGGCCGAGTACGTCCGTCTCGACGCCGGCCGTCGTCGCCGCGATCTCCGGTGCCATCTTGTACGGCACCTCAGGCGTGGTGTGCAGGGCGATGGCGGTCCAGACGGTGTCCGCATCGGCCTCTGCCGTGCCTCGGGACACGAGAAAGGCTCGCGCTTGGTCGGCACCGTCCATCTCGAAGCGCTGATCGTCACTGCGGTAGGGCGGAACCAGCCCCGTGTCGTGGAACAGCGCGGCGACGTACAGCAACTCGGCGTCGGGCCGGATGTTCTGCGCGGCGGCCTGGAGGCTGCCGAAGAGGAAGACCCGGCGGGAGTGGTCGAAGATCAATGGCGGAAGGGTGTCGCGCATGAGTTCGGTGGCCTCCCGCGCGAGCTTGCTGTCAGGGATCTCGACTCCGGCTATCAGCTCTGCCATGGCTGTCCTCCCGGGACGGGTTCTGTGCTGGCCTGTGCCACCCACTCTGTGCGGGGCGGGCCGTCCCCGTCCGCTACCCGATGGCCAACACCACCTCGAAAACGGTCATGGCCCCTGCCGTCCTCCCCGGCCTTCGGCCTGCCTGCGGACGGGACCCTGCGCGGTCGCGGCAAACCGCTGCTGATACCTCAGGGGCGACAGCCCCAGATGACGCGCGAAGGCGCGGCGCAGACTCTCGTAGCTGGGGAACCCGGATCCGGCCGCGGCCTCCGTGGCGTTGTGCCCCGCGTCCAGCAGGGCCTTGGCCACGTCGAAGCGGATCAGCTGCACGTACTGCGCCGGCGTCGTATCCAGCTCGGCCCGGAACATGCGCGTCAGATGCCGCGGGCTGACCCGCACCCTCGCGGCCAGGGACCCCAGACTGTGATCGGCTGCCGGATCCTCCTGCACCGCTTCCTGCACCAACCGCAGCACCGGAGTCCGGGGTACGGGCCCCTGAAGCGACGCCGAGAACTGGGACTGGCCCCCGGCACGTTGCATGTACACCACCAGGGAGCGGGCGACCTCACGCGCCAGGCCGGGCCCGTGGTCCTCCTCCAGGAGCGCGAGGGCAAGGTCGATGCCCGCTGTCACACCTGCGGATGTGTACGTCCTGTCATCCCGTACGAAGATCGCGTCGGGCTCCACGTGTGTCGACGGGTAGCGCTGGGCCAGCGCCGTGGCGTGCTGCCAGTGTGTCGTCGCCCGCCTGCCCTTGAGCAGACCCGCAGCGCCGAGGATGAAGGCACCGGTACACACCGAGGCCACACGCCCGGCCCGGCCCGCCAGTGTCTGCGCCGCCGCGCTGAGACCGGGATCCACGGGCGAGCCGGGCAACGCGTCGCCGCCCACGACGACGAGCGTGTCGTACGCGGCGCCGTCCCGTGCATCCGTGTCCGCCGGCACCCGCATGCCGATGGATGACAGCACCGGCGCTCCGTCCGTCGACGTGATACTCAACCGATAGTCGGCGCCGTACCGGTTGGCCTCGCTGAAGACCTCCGCCGGACCGGAGAGATCGAGCATTTTCATGCCGTCGAAGACGAGGATGCCCACGCTGTGAGGTCTCGCTGTCATGGCTTCCGCCTCCACGGATGTCGCCGGCCAAGGACCACGGGTGGGCACGTCGGCCGCCCCTCCCGTCGGGGTCGACCTAGCGGGAAATGCGAAAAGGCCCGCACCAGATGGTGCGGGCCTCCCCGGTCCTGCAACGTATTGTTCGGCGGCGTCCTACTCTCCCACAGGGTCCCCCCTG
>NZ_JOFZ01000015.1 GCF_000721265.1 Streptomyces sp. NRRL F-5126
GCCGGGGTCGTAGTTGCGGAAGCCCATGTCGTAGGTGCCGGACTGGGCGTCCCAGCGCTTCGCGTTGAAGCGGTAGGGGTTGTACGTCTCCTTCGTCGGGTCGGTGGAGTCGGGTTTGTCGATGCCGGTGAACTCGGACTTGTCGTCGGCGCCGTAGGCGGTGTAGCCGTAGGTGGCCTTGGTGTCGCCGGTGTTGTCGGTGAGGGTTTCGACGTCGGTGTGGCTGTTGTAGCCGTAGTAGCCGTCGGACGGGTCGAAGGTGTACGTCGTCGACTTCAGCGCGCCCGTGTCGTCGGCCTTCTCGGACTTGCGTGGCCGTGAGCAGGCGGTTGCGGTCGTAGGTGTAGGTGGTCGTGGTGCCCTTGACGGTCTGGTTGATGACGTTGGCGTTGTCGTCGTGGACGTAGGTTTCCGTGTCGGCGCCGTTGCCGGTCTTCACCGCCTTGGCCAGGCGGTCGGCCGGGTCGTAGGTGTAGTCGGTGGTCGAGGAGAGGTACGCCGTGTGGTCGTCGGCGTTCATCTTCTTCGCCACGTCCTGCGCCTTGTTGCCGTTCGGGTCGTAGGCGTAGGTGTGTGAGGCGACGAGGGTGCCGTCGGTCTTCTGCTCGGTGGTGGTGTGGACCGGGCCGTCGAGGTAGTAGCTGTAGTCGACGGTGTTGTCGTTGGCCTTCGTCTGCTGCAGCGTCTGACCACGGTCGGTGTACGTGTACGCGGTGACCTTCGGTGACGTGTCCGTGGACGAAGTGCCCACCGAGACCGTGTTGACCAGGTTGCGCAGGTCGTAGGCGTATGCCGAGTACTGGCCGGGGTGGTCGACCGTCTTCGGCTGGCCGTCCGCGTCGTACGTGTACGAGGTGGACGTCTTGGCCGTGCCGGCCAGCGATTCGGTGACCTTCTTGACCTGGTTGAGGCCCGTGTAGGCGATGCCGTAGTTGTCGATCTTCGCCCCGGAGGAGGCGTCGTCGATCGACGTGAGGTTGCCGTTCGCGTCGTACGCGTACGTGAACGTCTTCTGCTCGTTGTCGGTGTCGGCGGAGTTGTCGCGGACGAGTTTCACTCCGTCCGCCACGACGGTGCCGCCGCTGTTCTCGGCCAGTTGCAGCTTGGCCGCGTTGCCCTGCTTGAAGCTGTAGGAGCCGAGGGAGACCCAGGTACCCGTGCCCGACGTCTGGTCGACCGTCTTGTCGGTCGTGCCGCCGTCGTGCGTCACCGTGTACTTCGCGTCCGTGGCCGCGCCCGGCACTGCCGGGTACTTCACGAAGGCCTCGTACGTGCCGTCCGACGGGATGTCGAGCGTCCAGGTGAACGTGTCGCTGCCGGTTCCGGCGGCGTGGGTGGCGTGGTTGTAGCCCTGCTCGCCTGTGATGTCGGCGGTCTGCCAGGTTCCCGTGGCCGACGTGGACTGGGTGTCGGAGTTGTCGGCCAGAACCACGTCCTTGCCGACCGGCACACCGTCGTCGGAGCGCGACTTGAGCTTGCCGTCCGGGTAGTAGGACCAGTTCATCGTGCGGTTGGAGGAACCGCCCGCTGACGTGAGCGTCCGGGTCGTCTGCTGCCCCAGGTCGCTGTAGTCGTAGGTGGTGAGGATGGACCACGGGTCGGTGGACGACTTGGTCCAGCCGTTGTCGAAGTAGGCGTACCTGGTGGTGTTGCGGACCGTCTGGCCCTCGGACGGGGGCAGTGACGTCGACTTGACCCGGCCTGCGGCGTCATAGCTGGTCTGGGTGTAGACGTTCGGGTCGTTGTAGCGGGCGTCCGCCGGGTCGTAGGGCTGGTACCGCTTGACCGGGCGGTTCAGCGCGTCGTAGTCGGTGCGCTGGGTGAACGCGTCCGTCGAACCCGCGTCCACCGAACGAGGCGTGAGGACCTTGATGGTGTTGCCGACCTGGTCGTACTCGTACTTGGTGGTGCGGTACGTGATCGGCGAGGTGCCCTCGTGCGGCACCTGGACCTGTGCGACCTTCCCGCGCTCGTCGTAGGTGGTCAGCGTGGTGTTGCCGGCCGCGTCGGTGCTCGACGTGACGAGGCCGTCCTTGTCGTATGCCTTCCTTGTCGTGTGGCCGGCCGCGTCCGTCACCGCCGTGACGCGGTGGTCCAGGTCGTAGGCCGTCTTCGTCGTGTAGTCGGTGGTGTCGGTTGTGGCGTTCTTGATGGGGTCGATGACCGTGGTGGTGTTGCCGACGTTGTCGTACGTGTAGGAGATGGTGTCGCCCTGGGCGTTGACCACCGAAGTCAGCTGGTTGATCGCGTCGTAGTTGTTCGTCGTGACGTAGTCGGCGCTGTCGGTGGTGGTGAGGGTGCCGTCGGGCTCGGTGGTGGTCTTGAGGTTGCCGACCTTGTCGTAGGTGTAGGTCGTCTTCCGATCGTCCGACGTGCTGGTGTCCTTGGGCGCCGTGGCGGAGGTGATCTCGTCTGCCGCGTCGTAGACGGCCGTGGAGACGGCGCCGTTGGGCGCCGTCGACGTGGTGACGTTGTCGTTGGCGTCGTAGACCGGAGCGGGGGTGGTGATCAGGTCGCCTGTGTCCTGGTCCTTCGGGACCGTGGAGATGAGGGGACGTCCGAACGTGTCGTAGCTCTGGGTGGTCTTCTTGCCGAGCGCGTCGGTGACCTGGGTGACCTGGCCGCGTTCGTCGTAGACGTATGTCGTCGGCTCGTTGAGCGCGTCGGTGATGGTGGCCGGGTTGCCGGTCGGGCCGAAGTCGCTGTAGCCGGTGGGGTTGTTGTCGGCGTCGGTCGCCTTGGTCAGTTCCCCGTAGGTGTTGTAGGCGTACGTCGTGGTGTAGTCACCGTCGACCGTGGTGGTGGCGACGCCCTTGGGGTCGGTGACCGAGGTCAGGTTGCCGAAGGTGTCGTAGCCGAACTGCCAGGCGCGCCCTTCCGGGGACGTCTTGCGGTACAGGTCGGCCGCGTAGCCGTCGGCGCGGGTCTGGTACTCGTAGGTCGCCGCGTTCGCCGGCCATTTGGAGGTGTCCGCTACGCAGGTGGTCGTCTGGTCAGGGACCCCCGAGGTGTTGTTCTCCGCGTCGCGTTGCCAGAGTGGGTAGCCGGTCTTGGGGTCGTAGCAGTACGCGGTTTTGGCGCCGTTGGCTTCCTCCAGGTAGGTGACGTTGTTGTCCGCGTCCCACGACATCTTCGTCGTCTCGGACTTGGCATTCGTCGTCTGGACGGGCCGGGCGAAGTCATCCGTGACGTAGTGGGTGGCGTGTGCCTGGGCGTCCGTGACGGTGGTGTCGACGAACTTGCTGTTCGCCGCGTCCGCCGCATACGCGAAG
This sequence comes from Streptomyces sp. NRRL F-5126, assembly GCF_000721265.1. Classification (GTDB taxonomy): domain Bacteria; phylum Actinomycetota; class Actinomycetes; order Streptomycetales; family Streptomycetaceae; genus Streptomyces. Next base: position 3,273 of record NZ_JOFZ01000015.1, read on the forward strand.
TCGGTGTTGCCGCCGAGGCGGTCGGTGATGGTCTTGGTCCACCAGTGGTAGGCGGGGTCGTCCCCGGACTTCGGCTCGTAGTACGCGAGCTTCGTGGCATGGCCGCGCGGGTCGGTGGCCGACACCAGCTTGACGTTCTTGTTCCCCTGCGTCGCGTCGTACGTGAAGTTGAACGTCTTCGGCTGGGCGGAGCCGCACCGTCCACGAACTGGCCGAGCAGACCCTTGGCCGTGTAGTAGAAGGAGATCTTCCGGCCGGAGATATCCGTGATCGACTTGATGTGGTCGTAGATCTTGGAGTTGTTGAGCTTGCCGGTGTCCGTCGTCAGAACGCCTGAGTCGTCCACGTACTGGTAGCCCGACTGGCCCTTCTGCCAGTAGTCGACCGTGAGCGACTGGCGGCCTGCCGGGTCGGTGACGTACTTGAGGAACTTGGTCGGCTTGTTGTTGGACTTCCGCTCGGTGTACGTGAACGTCTGCGTGTTGCCGTTCTTGTCCACGGTGGACGTGAGATAGCCGTCGCAGCCGAACAGGAACCGCGTGCCATCAGGGCTCAGCAGCGTCCAGGCGTCCGGTACCGGGTCCTTGCTGGGGGTACAGTCCAGGCCGGGCTTCGCGGTGATGCGGTAGTGGACTCCGGCGGGCGCCTTCCACGTGCCGTCGGCCTGCTGGGTGAAGACGTGGGTGGTGCCGTCCCCGTCGGCCAGGCGTATCTCGGTGGGGTGCGGGTTGGGGTGGAAGTCCAGCGGCGCACCGAGGCGTATGGGTCCGGCCAACTGCATGGACCAGCCCGCGCCGGACACCGTGTCGCTGGTGTCGAGGGAGTTGTAGGCGAGGCGGGCGAAGGTCGTCAGACCACGTCCGGGGTTGGTGAAGGCGTTGTACGACCACACCGTGTTGCCGGAGGCGAGGTTGTTCATCACCGTCGAGCCGGCGCCGGTGTTCTTGCCGGTGTAGGAGTAGAACTTCTCAAGACCGAGGGTGTCGGAGGTCGGGTCCTCGATGGTGATGTCCTGCGCCAGGCCCGCGACGCCTCCGGTCGCCGAGTTCCAGGTGGCGTTGGTCTTGTTGTAGAGGTCCCAGGTCAGTGAGTACTGGGTGCGGGTGTTCGTCGGGTTGCCGGAGTCGGCGTTGGTGGGGGCCTTGACCTGAGCGTGGATGGTGGCCGTCTCGCCCGGGGAGAGGTCCTGCGGGAGGACGGTCTTGATCTGGTTGCCGCCGTTGGTGACGTCCGTGCCGTCGGGCAGGGTCCAGCGGTAGGACAGTGCCTGGTCTGCCGCCGTCCACGTGCTGTTGGTGGTGTTGGTGACGGTGACGTCGACGTTGTACGTCGTTCCCGGCGTCATCCTCTCCGGCGTGGAGGGCACGTAGTACGTCGAGGCCGTGGTGGCGTCCACATAGGTGACGTCCAACTGCGGGCGCAGTTGCGGCTCGGAGGTTTCCGAGGACGCGAAGACGCTGCGTTCCTGCGGGCCCGACGCGGATTCGTTGGCCACCTTCAGCAGGACGCCGTGGTTCGATGCGGGGGTGGTGATCCACTGCTGGGCCAGTGAGGTGGCGTCCCACCAGTGCCGGACCGGGTCGTTGGTGATGGAGGCCACCGTGTCCGAGACCGTGCCGGAGTAGTCACCGCCGGGTGTGGTCCACGCCGTACCCGAGGCGGCGCCGTTCCATGTCGCGCCGGCCTCGTCGAAGTTGCGGCTGAGGGCGTGGAGTTCGTAGGTGGCCTGTCCACCGCCGGTGTTCGTAGTGATCGTCGACCAGGCCTGGAAGCGTGCGCTGATCACGCGTGCCGTCGACGGCAGCGAGCCGGTCGGGAACTTCAGGGCAGCCCTGGTGGTGCCGTAGGTGGCGGAGTTGTCGCCGACCTCCAGCCAGTGCTGGCCCACGCCGTCGGAGGCGATGGTGTCGTGGCCGGTGGACGGCTGCGCGGAGGACAGGGTGGTGTCCGTCTGCCCTGATTGGATGATCTGTGTGGTCTGCCCGGCCTTCGGCAGCTCCGCCAGCTGCACAGGGCCGCCGATGATCTTCCCGCTCTTCGTCTTGACCGCGACCTCGTAGTACACGGCGTGGAACGGGTCGGTGGCATCGGCGGCGGTGGGCACCGCGGTGGTGTCGGTGAAGGTGGTGGTTCCGGCCGCGACCGGGGCGATCAGTGTGGCCGCCGACGGGGTGAAGCCCTGGAAGACGCTGCGGTGGACCTGGTACTCGGCCAGGTCGTTGCCCGGGTCCCCGGTGGTGTTGGTGTAGGCGGGCCAGGACAGCTCCGCACCAGTCGCGTGGATCACGGTGGGCGCCTTCACTGCCACGCCGGGCGTGCCGTAGACGACGGTCAGCTTCGGGTAGGTGGCCGTCTCCCCGCCGTACCCGAACTCCGCCGCCTCGTACAGCGGTCCGCCCTGCCCCAGGGTGGACTCGTCCGCTGCCTGCAGCACGAACCCGTCGTTCGCAGCCGTGCCGTCGATCCACTTTCGCACGGTGTCCGTGACCGCGAACTGGTGCCACTGGTCGTAGCTGCCGGCCGGCTTCGTCAGCGTGGTGCCCGGCTCGACCAGCCGCACCGCGTCCGCGACCACCGCGGTCGACGTCGAGGCGGGCCCGTCACCCAGCACGACCTTGCCCGCCGTGCCCGCCGCGAACGGCAGCGGCGTGCCGCCGATCAGCGACCGCCACACCCCGCCGCTGCCCGCGGACTGGTCGACGGTGCCGTGGTAGGTGCCCCCGTCGTAGTTCACCGTGTACGGCGCGTCCGTCGCCCGGTCACTGGCCGGGATGGTGTGCACGTCCACCCGGTAGGAGCCAGACGCCGGGACGGTCGGCTGCCAGGTGTAGGTGTCCCCGGCGACCGAGTCCTTGTTGTACGCGTAGTCGCCGTTGATGGCGAACGGCGTGTACGTGGTGTTGCCCGAGTACGGCCACGAGCCCTTCGCCGCCGTACCCGCGTCGCCGTCGTCCACGCTCACCGTCGTGCCCGACAGTTCGCCCGACAGGCCGCTCGTGTTCGCCCACGTGGCCGTCGACGCGTCCCACGAACCCGTCGCCCGGTGCGCCTCGATCACCACGTCGTGGGTGTTGGAGGTGTGGACCTGGTTGTAGTACACGCCCAGCTTCGCCGAGGAGATGTCCGTGCCCGCGGGGATGCTGGAGAGGGGGAACTTCAGCAGGGAGCGCAGCGTGCCCGTCTGCGTGGTGCCGACGCCGAGTTGCCAGGTGCCGTCGAGGTTGATCGTCGGCCGGGTGGAGTCCACCATCACGTCCTGCGAGGTGGACGGGGTCGGCGCGATCATCACCGTCGGGTCGACCGTCACCGGGAACCGGCGGTCCTTCGCGGCCAGCCACTTCGCATCCGGACTCAGCGTGACCTGCCACGACGAACCGTGCCGAGTCAGCTTCTGCGCCACGCGGCCGTGCGACATGTCGGCCACCGGGGAGTCGGTGTTCTTCGGGGCCTGGAACATCACCGCGGCCGGGATCACCAGCACGGGACGGCCCGTCTCGCTGCCGCCGTACAGGCCGATCGAGCCGTCCTTGTTCTGCCGGGGCGTCAGCCCGTGCGTCTTGAGGTTGAACGTGAAGGAGACCGGGCCGCGTGGGGCCCGGTCGAGGACGATGTTCTCCTTCACCGCACCACGCCCGACCCGGTAGGTCACATCGGCGCCGCCGGCCGTCAGATTCTTGTACGTAACGGTGTCGCCCTTGGCCACCGGCGAGAGCGCCCTGTCCGCGCCGGCCAGACCCAGCGTGACGGTGTGCCGGGCGTCGGCCTCGAAACGCAGCAGGCTCCCACTGCGTGAACCGAAGTAGGAGCGGGCCAGGTTGGTGGTGTTCGCGTACCGGTAACCGGAGCGGCCGCTCGCGGCGACCTTCGTGTCGATCGCCTTCCAGCCGGCCGCCGAGTGGTAGTCAAGCGGCACGGCGGACAGCTCGGCCTGCGTCGTGCCGTCCGACAGCTTCCAATACCGCGCCGAAGCGGTCCGCTTACCCGTCAGCTCCCGTACCCGATGCGCCTTCGGCGCCTTCCTGCCCGGCGGCAGCTTCTGCCGGTCCGCAATCCCCAGGGCGTCGTGTGACGGGGGCTTCGCGCTCGCCTTGCCGTCATCCCCGAACCAGCCTTTGACGGTGTCGACTATTCCCTTGCCGTCACCATGGTCAGCGGGCGCCGCATAGGCCATCTGGGGCAGCGCGGTACTCGTCACCGCGGCCGCCACCAGGCACACGAAAAGCCTGCCCAGTCTGGGTCTCACGTCAAACCTTCCCCTGCGTGACCGATACGGAAATCGACAACCGACAACTCGTGCCGCCTGCAGAACACGCAGGCCACAGGAAGTAGCGGCGGATTTCTAGTCACACGGGTGGTGCCATGTCAACGGCTGGGATTTTGCCGCCACTTGGCATCTTGTGCACCCAGAACGGGACAGAACACGACCAGGGAGAATGTCCGATATATTTGTCCACTGGAAATGGCCGTTCCCAGTGGTGTACAACCGGTCCGATTCAATCCGACTACCCGGCGGTCGAGATTCCCGAAGGGGGCCATTCGTGGGGGGAAACAACCCGGCAGCGGCGACAGCCGACCCGGCCACCGAGGCGAATTCGGCCAGCGAGGACGAATACGCCGCCGCGACGGGGAAAAGGCCCGGCGGCGACCGCGCCGGCCTCATCGCGGGCATCGCCGTGCTGGCCGCCTGCGCCGCCCTCGTCCTCTACGGAGTCCTCCACACCGGCAGCGATGACGGCAGCACGGCACACCACCGCACCCCCACGGCGCCCGTCACCTACGAAGTGACCGGCACCGGAACCGCCGAACTCACCTACCAAGCCCGCAGCGCGTCCGGCCGGGCCACGGTCGTCCACGCCGCCCACCTGCCCTGGCACACCACCGTCGACGTCCCGCTCGGGAAGCAGCCCATCATCAGCATCGTCCTCGGCCACAATGGCGGCCAGGCACACTGCAGCCTCGCCATCCACGGCAAGCACGCCCAAAGCGCCACCGCCAGCGGCCCCTACGGCCGTGCCACCTGCACCGCCACCCTGCCCAAGGGGCCGAAGCGGTAGTTCGCGAACGGTCGGAGGGCGGTTGACGTGCAGCGCTCTGGCGCGATTACGGCGCCTCCGCGAGAACCTCGGCGACCGCGCGGCGTCCCAGCTCCGCCATGGGCGGGTTGGTGTGCCGGTAGTAGTCGATGCCGCTGACGAACGTGAGCGCCCAGCCCCTGCCGCGTGCCCAGGTCGCGTCGTCGAACCCGGCCGCGGTGCGGAAGGTCGGCCGGGTCCGCGCGTTGAGCAGTGTCCACGCCGGGATGGCGTCGCAGGCCGGGTCGCCCGCGCCCGCCGCGCCGAAGTCGATCACGGCGCGGAGCCGGCCGCCGCTGACCAGGACGTTGCCGGGGATGAGGTCGCCGTGCGTCCACTGGGGAGGCCCGTCCCACTCCGGCTGGTCCAGGGCACGCTCCCAGGCCGCGAGAACGGCGGGAACGTCGAGGACGTCCGCCGCCTTCGCCGTCCACTCACGTACGTCGGCGTCACGTGTACGAAGCGAACCGGTCCGGTAGCCCCGCCGCGCCCCGGTGGAGTCGGCGGCGCGCATCGCCGCGACGAACTCCCCGAGGTCCGAGGCGAACCGGTGGTCCTCACGCTCCGCGTCCTTCGGGTGCGCGCCCTGCGTCCAGTGGCTGACGGCCCACCGGTACGGGTACCCGAGGCCCGGGTGTCCCAGTGCGATCGTCCGGGGGACGGCCACGGGCAACAGCGCGGCCAGCCGGGGCAGCTGATCGTGCTCGAACTCCAACTGCCCCACGGCGGCGGCGGTTCGCGGCAGGCGCACCGCCATGTCGTGGCCGAGCCGGTACACGGCGTTGTCGGTGCCCGGTGGGTGCACCACCTCGACGGGCAGGTCGGCCCACTGCGGGAACTGCTGCGCGATCAGCCGCCGCACCAGGTCGGCGTCGGTTCGAACTTCGTCAGCGTGCATCATCAGGCCCGGACCCTACCCAGCTCGCCAGTGGCACGCACAGCGGTTTTCAGCGGCCGATGCCGTCCAGCTCGGCCACGTCCGCCTCGGAGAGGGAGAGGCCCGCGCCCGCGATGTTCTCGCGCAGGTGCGCGACCGACGACGTGCCGGGGATGAGCAGGATGTTCGGCGAGCGCCGCAGCAGCCAGGCCAGTGCGACGGACATCGGCGTGGCGCCCAGGCGGGCCGCGACCACCGAGAGCGCCTCGGACTGCAGCGGTGTGAAGCCTCCGAGCGGGAAGAACGGCACGTAGGCGATGCCGTCGGCGGCGAGCCGGTCGACGAGGGCGTCGTCCTGGCGGTGGGCCAGGTTGTACATGTTCTGCACGCAGACGATCGGCGCGATGCCGCGCGCCTCGGCGACCTGTTCCTCGGTTGCGTTGCTGACTCCGAGGTGCCGGATCAGGCCCTCCCGCTGGAGTTCGGCGAGCGTTCCGAACGCCTCGGCGAGCGAACCGGGTTGAGGGCCTTCGGCGTCGCCCATGCGCATGTTGACCAGGTCGAGTGCCTCGACCCCGAGGGATGCGAGGTTCTCGTGTACCTGCTTGCGCAGGTCTTCGGGCCGCCGGGCCGTGGGCCAGCCGCCCTGCGCGTCGCGGTTCGCCCCCACCTTGGTGGCGATGAACAGGGAGTCCGGGTAGGGGTGCAGGGCTTCGCGGATCAGCGCGTTGGTGACGCGGGGACCGTAGGCGTCGCTGGTGTCGATGTGGGTGATGCCGAGGTCGGCCACGGTGCGCAGCACGTCAAGGGCGCCGTTGTGGTCGGCCGGCGGCCCCATGACCCACGGGCCGGTGAGCTGCATCGCGCCGTAGCCGAACCGCGTGACTTCCGCGTCGCCCAGGGTCCAGGTGCCGCCGGGGAGCGGGGTGGGGGATGTGTGCATCATGGCGCCTTTCGTCGCAGACCAGGGGTGGCGTTTCCTGCCTCCCCGCATCAGTATTGGAGAGCTGCTTCCCTACGGGAAGTAGGCACTTTCGAGTGCGTAACCGGTGCAATGGGGAGAGGCTGGGTAAGCAGTGACGACGAAGGCAGGCGGGAAGGCCCGTACCAAGGCGGAGTACGACGCGTTCCTGGCTGCGTGCCCCAGTCGTCAGCTGCTCGACCGCATCTCGAACAAGTGGGTCGTGCTCGTTCTGTGCGCGCTGGGCGGCGACGCGTCCGCGCGGCCCGGAGCGTCGGACGGCGCGAGGGCGGGCGCGAGGGCGATGCGCTACTCCGAGATCTCGCGGCTGCTGGCAGGGGTCAGCCAGAAGATGCTGACCCAGACCCTGCGGTCGCTCGAACGCGACGGCCTGCTCACCCGCACCGTGACACCGACGGTCCCCGTCACCGTCTCCTACGAGCTGACGGGCCTCGGGCTCTCGCTGCATGAGCTGACCCGGCACCTCAGGTACTGGGCGCAGTCCCACATGGACGAGGTCTTCGCACACCGCGAGGAGTACGACGTACGCACCTCGTGACGGTCTCGGTGGGCGCCCCGCCGGCTCAGGCCGGGGCGTCTTCACGTCCCGAGAACAGGCTGATGACCCCGGCGGGGGCGTCCGCGCCGAAGATGAACTCGATGGTGCGGTGGGCTTCGGTGGCCGCCTTCCGGCTCCGGGGGAACATCGCGCTCTCGTGGTCGGCCAGTGCCCGCTCGATATCGCCGGGGTGGGCCGCGATCGCGGTGCCGAGTTCGGCGCCGTCGAGCATCGCGAGATTGGCTCCGTCTCCTCCGGGAACGGTCGCGTGCGCCGCGTCGCCGATGAGCGTGACGCCGGGGACCCGGTCCCAGCGGTGGTCGTCGGGCAGCTCGTGGATGCCGCGCAGGACGGGCGCGGACTCGCCGTCGGTGATCAGGGCCCGCAGTTCCGGCGCCCAGCCGTCGAACTCCGCGGCGATCCGCGCCTTCGCGGCCGGGGCGTCGGCGAAGTCGATCGCGCCGAACCACTCCGCCGGACGGTGCAGCACGACGTAGGTGTGGACGACGTCATGGGGCTCGCGGTGGGCGAGGAATCCCTTGCCCGGGACCAGGGCGTAGAGGGCGCCGTCCCCGACGAGGCCGGCCACACGCGGGTGGGCCGTGCCGACGTCGTGGAGGCAGGTGTCGACGTAGCTCATGCCCGAGTACACCGGCCGCTCGTCCGAAAGGAGCGGCCGGACCTTGGACCAGACACCGTCGGCGCCCACGAGGACGTCGGAGACGGCCGACGAGCCGTCCGCGAACGACAGCTCGTGCCGTCCGCTCCCGACGGGGGCCGCCGCGACGAGCTTCTTGCCCCATCGCAGCGTGCCGGGCGGCAGTGATTCGAGCAGGATGCGGCGGATGTCGCCGCGCAGCGTCTCCGGCCGTTCCAGGGAGCCGTCGTCAGGACGGTCGACGACCACTCGCCCCCGCTCATCGACGACACGCCGTGCGCCGCCGCCCCGGTGGATGATCGAGCGGTACTCCTCGGTGAGCCCGGCCATCTCCAGGGCGAGTTGGCCGTCTTCCTCGTGGAGGTCGAGCTGCCCTCCCTGCGTGCGGACGCCAGGCGACCCCTCCGCCTCGTAGACGGTGGCGGGGATGTTGTGCAGGTGCAGGATCCGGGCGAGCGTGAGTCCGCCGAGGCCCGCGCCGATGATCGAGACCGGGGTCGTCATGGTGATTCCTTTCGCGTGGGTCGCCCGCACACTATAACGAACATTGTTCCACCAACGAACACAGTTCTCCAACGGGTGGTTCGTGACGGCCCCGCGAGGGCGTCAGACCTGGCCGTATCCGCCGTCGACCTGGTAGTCGGCGCCATTGACGTGGGAGGCCGCGTCCGAGGCGACGAATGCGATGACGGCGGCGGCCTCTTCCGCCGTACCGGCCCGGGTCATCGGGGTCCCTGTGGCCATCGTGGCGATGAGCGCCTCGCGTTCCTCGGCAGTGGCAGCCAGCTGTGCGATACCGGGCGTATCCGTCGGGCCCGGGCTCACCACGTTCACCCGGATCGCGCGTGGGGTCAGCTCAAGGGCCCAGGTACGGGCGAGGGCGCGTACCCCGGCCTTGGAGGCCGCGTAGACACTCCGCCCGCGCGACGCCTTGTGCGCGGCCATCGAGCCGGTGAGGACGATGACGCCACCGTCCGCCAGCAGCGGCAGCGCCTTCTGGACGGTCATGACCGTGCCGGTGATGTTGACGTCGAAGACCGTCCTGATGATGTCCTCGGTGATGGTTCCCAGCGGTGCGGTCGCGATCGCCGCCGCATTGACGACCAGCACGTCCAGCCGGCCACTGCGCCGCTCGACCTGCGCGAAGAGCCGGTCGAGGTCGTCGGCCGAGCGCGAGTCGGCCCGCACTCCGATGACATCACCCGGTATGTCCGCGGCCGTCGCCGTCACGGCGTCCTGGTCCCGTCCGGTGATGTAGACGGTACCGCTCGCTTCGGCGATCTTCCGTGCGGTGGCGTGCCCGATACCGGCGCTCCCGCCCGTCACGACCGCGACCTTGTTGTCAAACGCGTTGCTCATGGAACTCGTCGTCCGTTCATCCGGGTAGCCGTTCCGAAGGGAACGTCCTGAGGAACACAGGCGGTACGAGCCTGTGCCTGATGCGGACACCGGTGCCAAGAGCCCGCTGGTACTGGTGCCGGCAGCACCAGGCGGACGGTTCCCCGGCTCTGGCAGAGTGGACAGGTGCCGACGACCACGAACCGGACCGAACTGCGTGAGTTCCTGCGCTCACGACGCGCGCGGGTCTCACCCGAGGACGTCGGCATCCTCCCGGGGGTGCGCCGGCGCACCCCCGGGCTGCGCCGCGAGGAGGTCGCCCAGCTGGCCGGTGTCGGCATCACCTGGTACACGTGGCTGGAGCAGGGGCGGCCGATCAACGTCAGCCCGCAGGTGCTCGACGCGGTGGCCCGCACGCTGTTTCTGGAGGCCGCCGAGCGCGACCACCTCTACCGTCTGGCAGAGGTCCCCCGGCCCCCGGCCGGCAACGATCCGCCGACCGAGCTCCCCGGCCACCTCGACACCGTCCTGGGAGCCCTGGACCCATTGCCCGCCATGCTGGTCGACGCCCGCACCGACGTGCTGCGCTGGAACGGCGCATACGCCGCCCTGCACCCGGCGCTGGTGAGTGCTCCGCCCGGCGAGCGCAACACCCTCTGGCACCTCTTCGCGGTACCGGAGGGGCAGCACCGCATCGTCAACCGGGACGAGCAGGCGCCCGAGGCCGTGGCAGGGTTCCGCTATCGCTACAGCCAGAACCTGGGCGACCCGCGATGGCAGGACTTCGTCGCCCGTCTGTGCGCCGCGAGCCCGCTGTTCTCCCGGCTCTGGGCCACGCACGACGTCGCCCCACCCCACCTGTGCGACAAGCGCTACGACATCACGGGGATCGGCGAAGTGACCCTGCGTGCCACCGGCATGGAACTGACCGACCATCCCGGCGTCCGCCTCGTCGTCCAGACCCCCACCGACAGGCGCAGCCGCGAGAACATCGACCGCCTGCTGCGCCGGACGACGCACCTGTGACGAACGTGCCGGCGCTCGGACACGGGGCCAGGCTCCACCGGCCGCGAGCCCGCGCCGAGCGAAGTCACCTCACGGCCGGCGTCCGACGTTTCGCCGCCGAGCGGCACAGCTCTCTCGCGTCCTGCGGCCGGCTCGACATCGACGCCTGGTGTGCCGAGAACACCGAACACGGCCGCCCCGGCCGCCGGGCGGGCCGCCCTCGAACTCGCGACACGTGAATACGCGAACCCACCGCTACCGAGAGCCTGCGACGGGCCGCCTGCCCGTCAGCGGGCACGGAGGCGCTCTGGTGCGCGGGCGCGCGTGCTGGTGGGATGGGGGCGTGAACGCGACTCCCGCCGGCCCCGCGCCGGCCGCGGTGCCCGTGTACGACCGGATCGGCGTCGGGTACCGCGACGTGCGCAGGCCCGACCCCCGGCTCGCGGCGGTGCTGCGGCGCGCGCTCGACGGTGCCAGGACCGTCGTCAACGTCGGTGCGGGCGCCGGGTCGTACGAGCCCGGCGACCTCGACGTCACCGCCGTCGAGCCGTCGCGGGTGATGCTCGGCCAGCACCCGGGCGGGCGGAAGGTGCAGGCATGCGCCGAGGAACTGCCCTTCCCCGACGGGGCGTTCGACGCGGCGACGGCCGTGATGACCGTGCACCACTGGACGGACCTCGCGCGCGGCCTCGCCGAACTGCGGCGCGTCGCACGGCGCCAGGTGGTGTTCACGTGGGACGTGGCACACCGGCCCGAGCTGTGGCTTCTGGCCGAGTACCTGCCGGAGATCAGGGCGATGGAGGAGGCCAGGTTCCGGCCCGTCGCCGAGGTGGCCGGGCTGATGGGCGCGCACACCGTCCTGGCGTTCCCCATCCCGCACGACTTCACCGACGGGTTCCAGACGGCGTACTGGCGCCGCCCCGAGCGGTTCCTCGACCCCGCCGTGCGTGCCGCCAACTCGACGTTCGCGCAGTTGCCCGCGGACGTCGTGGAGCCCGCGATGGCGCGGCTGCGCGCCGACCTGGACTCCGGCACCTGGGCGCGCCGCCACGCCGGCCTGCTGGCGCGCGAGGCCGTCGACTACGGCTACCGCGTGCTGATCGCGGGCGACTGACCGGACGCCGCGACGGCCGGCTCGCGCCGGGAGTGCCCGGCGCGCCGCGCCAGGACGATCATGATCGCCGGGACCAGTACGTCGTAGACGAGGATGCCCCCGGTGTTGCCGGCGTGGTGGTCGCCGTTCGCGAACCACTGGTAGAGGTGCCCGATCGTGGCGCCCCACAGGAACGCCCCGGCGGCGAGTCCCGCGGTGAGCCGTTCCCGGGCCGGGGCGGTCCTGGCGCGGAAGGCCAGGACGGCGAGCGCCAGGTTGGCGAAGGCGATCTCGAACATGAACGGGGTCCTGGTGAAGCCGATCGCGTCGGCCATGGTGGCGGGCATCAGCAGGAAGGAGAGCGTCATCCACAGGCTTCCGCAGCCCAGCGCGCTGACGGCCCACCAGCGCACCCAGGTCTCGGCGGGCGTCCGCTCGGGGTGCCTGCGGGTGCCCACGAGCGCCCCGACGACCGCCACCAGGAGGAACAGCATGGGAGTCGCCGACTTCGCGACGTACGAGAGAGTGTCCATGGCTTGAGTGTTGCATGGTTAATATTAATCGCGCAAGATTCGAGTAGGATGGTGGCGTGGACGAAGGACTCGCAGATCTCCTGCACCGCGTGGTCATGCTGCTCGGCGACGCCACCCGCAAGCGCGCCGGCCACGACGGCCGCCTGGGCTACAGCCAGTTGCGCCTCTTGGGCGCGCTTGAGGGCATCCAGCCGACGACGCAGCACCGGCTCGCACAGGCGCTCTCGGTGTCCGACCCGGCGGTGAGCCGGGCCCTGCGGCCCCTTGAGGCGGACGGCCTGGTGGAGGTCGTTCCCGACCCCGACCACGGGCGGCGCCGCCTCGTGCGCATCACCAGTGCGGGCGAGGAGGCCTTCCGCACGGAGGGGAGGCCTCTGCACGACGAGTTCAAGGCCGCTCTCATCGCGGCCGGGTTCCCCTACGAGCGCTACCTCGATGACACTCTCCGCCTGGCCGAGATCCTCACGCCGGAGTGACGGCGGGAAGCCGGGTACGCACGTCGGCGCCCGCGCTCAGGGCCGGTCGAGGCGGAGCCGTACCGCCCTCGGCAGGCCCGCGACCACCAGGTCGTACGAGTCCTCGATCAGCTCGCGCACCATGCGCCGCGGCAGTTCGCCGACCGTGACCGAGTTCCAGTGCCGCTTGTTGAGGTGCCAGCCCGGGACGATCGACGGGTACGCCTCGCGCAGCCGCAGGGCCTCCTCCGGGTCGCACTTGAGCGAGACCGTCAGCGGCAGTTCGTCCAGCGCGCAGAACGCGAAGATCTTGCCCTCGACCTTGAACACCGTGAGCCCCGGTGCCTGCGGGAACGGGGTGTCCTCGGCCGCGCCCGCGAGGCCGAGGCAGAAGGACCTCAGCCGCTGCGCGGTCATCGTGCCCGACGGCGTCATGGCGTCACCCGCTCCCCGTGGTCCGCGGCCGCCGGCAGCGGCTCCGCGAGGATCGTGAGGATCTTGTTGCGGCGGCCCGCCGGATCCTCCGCCGTCAGGCGCAGCCTGCGGCCGTCCGGCAGGTCGATCTGCGCCGTGGCGCCCGCGATCGGCACCCGGCCGAGCGCCTTCGCGAGCAGCCCGCCGACCGTCTCCACGTCCTCGTCGTCGAACTCGTCGAGGCCGAACAGCTCGCCCAGGTCCCCGATGTCGAGGCGCGCCGTCACCCGGTACGAGCCGTCGCCGATCTCCTCGACGGGCGGCTGCTCCCTGTCGTACTCGTCGGTGATCTCGCCGACGATCTCCTCCAGGATGTCCTCGATCGTGACGATGCCGGCCGTGCCGCCGTACTCGTCGATGACGACCGCCACGTGGTTGCGCTCCTGCTGCATCTCGCGCAGCAGGTCGCCCGCGTTCTTCGTGTCCGGCACGAACGCGGCCGGACGCATCGCGGTGGAGACCGGGTCGGCCTCCGAGTCGCGGTTCACGTGCGTCTTCCTGACGAGGTCCTTCAGGTAGACGATGCCGACGACGTCGTCCTCGTTCTCCCCCGTCACCGGGATGCGGGAGAAGCCCGAGCGCAGGGCGAGCGTCGTGGCCTGACGGATCGTCTTGTACCGCTCGATCGCGACGAGGTCCGTGCGCGGCACCATCACCTCGCGCACCAGCGTGTCGCCCAGCTCGAAGACCGAGTGCACCATCCGGCGCTCCTCGTCCTCGATCAGCGACTCCTGCTCCGCCAGGTCGACCAGGGCCCGCAGCTCGGCCTCGCTGGCGAACGGGCCCTTGCGGAACCCCTTGCCGGGCGTGAGCGCGTTGCCGAGGAGGATCAGCAGTGCCGGCACGGGCCCCATGAACCGGGCCAGCGGCAGCAGGACGTACGCGGCGGCCGTCGACGTGTTCACCGGGTGCTGGCGGCCGATCGTACGGGGCGACACACCGACCGCCACGTACGAGACGAGCACCATCACGCCGATCGCGACCAGCAGCGCCTCCCACGTGGCGTCGAACTCCTCGACGCACCCGTACGTGACGAACGCGGCGGCCGCCATCTCGCACGCCACCCGCACCAGCAGCGCCATGTTGAGGTAGCGCGTGGGGTCGGACGCGACCTGCGCGAGCTTCGCCGCACCCCTGCGGCCGTTCCGCACCGCCTCGGCGGCTCGGAACGCGGAGATGCGGGCCAGGCCCGCCTCCGCGCAGGCGGCGAGCCAGGCCACGACGACGAGCGCGACGGCCCCGAGGATCAGCGACGTGCTCACGACACGGTGGGCGCGGGCGACGGGCCCGTCAGGCCGCGCTCCGCCCGCCAGCCGTCCACGATGGCCGCCTGGAGGCCGAACATCTCGGCCTTCTCGTCGGGCATCTCGTGGTCGTAGCCGAGCAGGTGCAGCACGCCGTGGACGGTGAGCAGCTGGAGCTCCTCGTCCATGGTGTGGCGCGTGGGCGCCTCCTGCCCCTGCTTGAGCGCGACCTCGGGGCACAGCACGATGTCGCCGAGCAGCCCCTGCGGGGGCTCCTCCTCGTCCTTGCCCGGCGGGCGCAGCTCGTCCATCGGGAAGGACAGCACGTCCGTGGGTCCCGGCAGGTCCATCCACTGGATGTGGAGCTGCTCGATGGCGGCCTCGTCCACCACGATCACCGAAAGCTCGGAGAGCGGGTGGATACGCATCCTGCCGAGCGCGTAGCGGGCGATGTCGAGGATCGCCTGCTCGTCGACCTCGGTTCCTGACTCGTTGTTGACGTCGATCGACATGGTGCGCTGGGACACTCCCCGGTCAGTGCCGCGGCTCGTTGCCTGTGCGGCTGTCGTACTTCTCGTAGGCGTCGACGATACGGCCGACGAGCTTGTGCCGTACGACATCCTGCGACGAGAGGCGGGAGAAGTGCACGTCGTCGACGCCTTCCAGGATGTCCTGGACCTGCCGCAGGCCGCTCTTGGTGCCGCCGGGCAGGTCGACCTGGGTGACGTCGCCCGTGATGACGATCTTCGAGTCGAAGCCGAGGCGTGTCAGGAACATCTTCATCTGCTCGGGGCTCGTGTTCTGCGCCTCGTCCAGGATGATGAAGGCGTCGTTGAGCGTACGGCCGCGCATGTAGGCGAGCGGGGCGACCTCGATGGTGCCCGCCGCCATCAGGCGCGGGATGGACTCCGGGTCGAGCATGTCGTGCAGCGCGTCGTACAGGGGCCGCAGGTAGGGGTCGATCTTCTCGTAGAGCGTGCCGGGCAGGAAGCCGAGCCGCTCACCGGCCTCGACGGCGGGCCTGGTCAGGATGATCCGGGTGACCTGCTTGGACTGCAGGGCCTGCACCGCCTTGGCCATGGCGAGGTATGTCTTGCCGGTGCCGGCGGGGCCGATGCCGAAGACGACCGTGTGCTTGTCGATCGCGTCGACGTAGCGCTTCTGGTTGAGCGTCTTCGGGCGGATCGTGCGGCCACGGTTGGACAGGATGTTCTGCGTGAGCACCTCGGCCGGCGTCTCCTGGCCGTCCGCACCGCCGTTCTCGCTCGCCTTGAGCATGGCGATGGAACGTTCCACTGCGTCCTCCGTCATCGGCTGACCGGTGCGGAGCACCAGCATCATCTCGTCGAACACGCGCTGGATCAGGGCGACGTCGGCCGCGCTGCCCGAGGCGCTGATCTCGTTGCCCCTCACATGGATGTCGGCGGACGGGAACGCCGTCTCGATCACACGGAGGAGCGAATCCCCGGAACCGAGGACCGTCACCATCGGGTGCTTGGCGGGGACGGTGAACCGTGCCGTGGTCCGGTCCTGCGAGGGCTGCTGGGCTGTGGATGTCCGATTCATGGGCCGGCGCTGTGGCCTGCACATACCTCCCGTTGCAGGGTTCTCGCTGCTCGACAACCTCTGGACTACCAGCGTACGACCCCGCACCGACAAGCCCGAAGGACTTTTCGACACCGGCCGGACGGGCGGCGGGCCGCGCCGTCACGTCGAGCGGCGGAAGCCGATCGTCGGGACCGCGCGCCGCAGCGGCCAGGGCCTGGCGGGAGCGGGCAGCAGCGAGGACAGGAAGTCGTAGCGGCGCAGGCCGCCCGGGTCCTGGCCGGCGTCGTCGCGCACGTAGCTCCACCAGGCGGCGACCTCGGCCCAGCCGGGCGCCGAGAGCGAGCCGCCGAACTCCTGGACGGACAGGGCCGCGGTGAGCCCCGCGAACGCGAGCCGGTCGGCGAGCGGCCAGCCCGCGAGCGAGCCGGTGATGAACCCGGCCATGAAGACGTCGCCCGCGCCCGTGGGGTCGAGCGCCTCGACGGCGATCGCCGGGACCTCGGCGGTCTCGCCCGTGCCGCCGTCGACGGCGTAGGCGCCGTCCGCGCCGAGCGTGACGACCGCGACGGGCACGTGCTCGGTGAGGGCGCGCGCGGCGGCGCGCGGGCACTCGGTGCCGGTGTAGCGCATCGCCTCGGCCGCGTTGGGCAGGAACGCCTCGCAGTGCTCCAGGTCCGCGAGGCGGCGCAGGTCCCAGCTGCCGGTGTCGTCCCAGCCGACGTCCGCGAAGACGCGCGCGCCCCCGCCCGCCGCCCTGGCGATCCAGTCCTGCCTGCGGCCGGGGACGAGCGAGGCCACGGCGGCACGCGCGCGCGGCGGGCATTCGGGCAGGGCGCCGTCGGGCGGGGGCGCCTCGTGGCCGTGCGAGACCATCGTGCGCTCGCCCTCGTAGGCCATGGAGACGGTGACCGGGGAGTGCCAGCCGGGCACGGTGCGCGACCTGGAGAGGTCGATGCCCTCGCCCTGTTCGAGCGCGTCCTTGCAGTACTCGCCGTAGTGGTCGTCGCCGAACGCGGCGGACAGTGACGTCCGCAGGCCGAGCCTGGCGAGGGCGGTCGCCATGTTGGCGACGCCGCCCGGGCTCGATCCCATGCCGCGCGCCCAGGACTCGGTGCCGCGCACGGGTGCGCTGTCGAGGCCGGTGAAGATGATGTCGAGGAAGACGGTGCCGGTCAGGTACACGTCGCAGTCGGGGTCGCCCCGCCCGCGCAGCCCGCCGAGCGGGTCGATGCCCGGCTCCGCGGCGCCGCTGCGGGCTGTCGTCTCTCCGGTGCGGTCTCGTGGGGTCACGGCGGGCTCCTGGTACGCGTGCTTTCCGGCCAGTCTGCCCGATGAGGACGGTTGTAAGAGGCGGGCCGCGAGGGGCCGCGGCGGGCGGCGGCGGTGAGCGGCGGCTAGCGGCGTTTCGGCAGGGGGACGCGCATGAGGTCGGCCGCGACCGTGATCTCGCCGGTGAAGCCCGCCGCGCGCGCCTGGCGGCCGAACGCGGCGGGGTCGTCGTAGCGCTGCGAGAAGTGCGTCAGCACGAGGTGGCGCACGCGCGCGTCGCGGGCGACCGCGCCCGCCTGGCCCGCGGTCAGGTGGCCGAAGTCCGCGGCCAGGTCCGCGTCCTCGTCGAGGAACGTGGACTCGGCGACGAGCAGGTCGCAGCCGTCCGCCAGTGCGTGCACGCCGTCGCACAGCCGCGTGTCCATCACGAAGGCGAACCGCTGTCCGCGGCGCACGCGGCTGACGTCGTCGAGCCGCACTCCCCGCAGCTCGCCGTCGCGCAGCAGCCGCCCCACGTCGGGGCCCGCGACGCCGTGCGCGGCGAGCCGGTCCGGCAGCATCGTGCGGCCGTCGGGCTCGGTGAGCCGGTAGCCGTACGCCTCGACCGGGTGCGAGAGGCGGTGCGCGCACAGCGTGTACGCGGGTGTCTCGGCGAGCGTGACGAGCCCGTCGCCCTCGACCGGGCCCCGCGCGATCGCGACGGTCTCGCGGAAGGCGGTCGCGTGCGCGAGCCGCTCGTAGTAGCGCTGCCCGCTCGCCGGGTAGTGGGCGGTGACCCGGTGGGGCACGCGGTCGAGGTTGATGCGCTGGATCACCCCGGCGAGCCCGAGCGAGTGGTCACCGTGGAAGTGCGTCACGCAGAGGCGGTCGACGTCGTGCGCGGACACCCCGGCGCGCAGCATCTGCCGCTGCGTGCCCTCGCCCGGGTCGAACAGCAGGCCTTCGCCGTCCCAGCGCAGCAGGTAGCCGTTGTGGTTGCGGTGGCGTGTGGGCACCTGGCTCGCGGTGCCCAGCACGACGAGTTCGCGTACGGACACGGCGACCGTCCCGTCCCTGCCCGGCTATCCGGGGGGCCAGTTGAAGCCGCGTCCGCCGAGTACGTGGGCGTGCACGTGGAAGACCGTCTGGCCGGCGCCGCCCCCGGTGTTGAACACGATCCGGTAGCCGCCCTCGTCCACCTTGTCGCCTGCGGCGACCTCGGCGGCCTCGCGCAGCACGTCGGCGGCGATGTCCGGCTCGGCGGCCGCGAGGGCGGCGGCGTCGGCGTAGTGGGCCCTGGGGATGACGAGGACGTGCGTCGGGGCCTGCGGGTTTATGTCGCGGAAGGCGACGGTGGTCGCGCTCTCGCGCACGACCGTGGCAGGCACGTCCCCCGCGACGATCTTGCAGAACAGGCAGTCCGCCTGTGGTTCTCCCGCCATGGCCGGGTCCTCACTCCTCACGTCCGTAGGACGGCATCGTATCCGGCCACGCCGGCGGACGTTCCACTCAGCCGCGGGTGCGGCCGCCGGCCGCCGGGCCGCGGGGCACGCGGCCCGCGGCGCAGGCGGCCGCACGATCGGGACCAGCCCCGGCGGGGCCGCGGGGGACGCGAGGCCACGTGCGGGCGGGTGGCTGTGCCAGGCGGCCGGGACGACGGTGGCCGCGCGAATCAGGGGCCCGCGCCCCGTGCGAGCAACCGGGTCCCTCGCGAGCAGCGGCCTGTGCATGCCACAGGCGGCAAGTGGCAACGCGGGATGCGACCGGGGCGCGCCCACGCGCGGTCAGGACACTGGCGGCCCCGGCCGAGACGGGCGGCGCCCGGCCAGGGCCAACCGGCGGTTCAGGCAGCTGCGTCCCGTCACCACCAGCGGCCCACGCCGCCACAGGCGGGCAGCGCGACGTCACGGAAACCGATACCGCCGCCCGGCGTGCGGCGGCCGCACGCCGGGCGCCCTGTACGGGCAGGGCACCGCAGGCCCGAACCGAGACGGACGGCGCCCGGCCAGGGCCAACCGGCGGTGCAGGCAGCTGAGGCCCGTCACCACCAGCGGGCCGCGCGCCGCAGGCGATACGCGGTCAGGACCAGCGGCCCGTGCGGGCCAGCAGGACCGCGAGGGCCGCCGTGCCCGCCGTCGACGTGCGCAGGACGCTCGCGCCCAGGCGGTGCGGCAGGGCGCCAGCGTCCGCGAATTCCGCCAACTCCTCGGGAGTGACGCCGCCTTCGGGTCCTACGACGAGCACCAGGTGCCCTGTGCGCGGCAGTTCCGCGGTGGCGAGTGGCGCGGCGACGCCGCCGTCCTCGTGCAGCACGGCCGCGAAGTCCGCGGTGGCGAGCAGCGCGGCGACGTCGCGTGTCGACGCCGCGTCCGCGACGTCGGGGAAGCGCAGGCGGCGCGACTGCTTGCCCGCCTCGCGCGCCGTCGAGCGCCATTTCGCCAGCGACTTGGCGCCGCGCTCGCCCTTCCACCGCGTGACGCAGCGCCCCGCCTGCCACGGGACGATCGCGTCGACGCCGGTCTCGGTCATCGTCTCGACGGCCAGCTCGCCACGGTCGCCCTTCGGCAGCGCCTGCACGACGGTGACGCGCGGCGCCGGCACGTCCTCCGTGCGCACGTCCGTGACGGCGACGTCGAGGCGGTCCTTGCCCTGCACGGCCTGGACGGTGCCGTAGGCGCCGGTGCCCGCGCCGTCGGTGAGGACGACCTCCTCGCCGGCGCGCAGCCGCCGCACGGACACGGCGTGGCGGCCCTCGGGCCCGTCGAGCACGACCGTGCCCGGGCGCAGCGCGACATCGGCGCCCACCACGAACACCGGCGCCGTCATGACGCGTTGCCGAGCGACATCGCGGCTCGCGCCGCGTCGGTCTCCGCGGCGAGCACCCCGACGAGCTGCCCCGCGGGCAGCGCGCGCGCCATCCCGTGGCCCTGCCCCGCCCACAGCGCCATGCCCTGCGGGTCGCCCGCCCTCGCGGCGGCCCTGCGCAGCGGCGAGGTGAGGTGGTGCACCTCGGGATAGGCCTGCGGCGCGTACGGGCCGTGCTCGCGCATGAAACGGTTCACGAGCCCGCGCGCGGGGCGGCCCGAGAAGGCGCGCGTCAGCTCGGTACGCGCGAACAGCGGGTCGGTCATGGCGTGTTTGTGCAGCTCGTCGGCGCCCGACTCGGGTGTCACGAGGAACGCGGTGCCGAGTTGCGCGGCGTCCGCGCCGAGCGCGAGCACCGCGGCGACCTGGTGGCCGCGCATGAGCCCGCCGGCCGCGAGCACGGGCAGGTCGACGGCGTCCCTGACCTGGACGACGAGGGACATCAGGCCGATGCCCGCGCCGTCGGCCGAGGGCTCGTCCTTGTGCGTGCCCTGGTGGCCGCCTGCCTCGACGCCCTGCGCGCAGACCGCGTCGGCGCCCGCGGCCTGGGCGGTGCGCGCCTCCTCGGGGGTCGTGACGGTGACCATCGTGAACGTGCCGGCGCGGCGGAACCTGTCGAACACGCTGCGGGGCGGGCAGCCGAAGGTGAACGACACGGCCGGCACCGGATCGTCGAGCAGTATGGCGAGCTTGGCCTCGTGGCCGTCGTCCCATCCCCGATCGGGGTCCCCGAGCGCCGTGTCGTACCAGTCGGCCTCGCCCGCGAGTTGACTGCGGAACAGCTCCACGGCGGCGCGGTCCGCGTGCCGGGTCTGCGGCATGAAGACGTTCACGCCGAAGGGGGCGCCCGTGAGCCCGCGCAGGTGCTTGATCTCCTCGTACATGCCGTCCGCCGTCTTGTAGCCGGCGGCGAGGAAGCCGAGGCCGCCCGCGTCGGACACGGCGGCGGCCAGCTGGGGGCAGGACGCTCCGCCTGCCATGGGGGCCTGCACGATCGGATACCGAAAGAGATCGGTCAGCGTGGAGGGCATGCACGCATCGTGCCATGTCCGGATCAGCACGCCGAATCGCTACCGCATCTGGCATATGCCAAAGACAGGGCCACCGGTCGCAGCGGTTCGCAAGGACCAAATCGCCCCCTTTGAGACCGGCGGCAGGCGCCCGGCGGCGACGAGAACCGGCCACGCGCAGGCGCACGGGACCGGCGCGAGCCGCAGCCCGCGCCGGTCCCGTGCGTACGAACGTGCCCGTGCCGCCTAGCGGCCGTTGAAGGCGTCCTTCAGCCGGGAGAACAGCCCCTGCTGGCCGGGCTGGAACTGGCCCGTCGGCCGCTCTTCGCCGCGCAGCTTGGCCAGTTCGCGCAGCAGGTGCTCCTGCTCCGGGTCCAGCTTCGACGGTGTCGTCACCTCGACGTGCACGACGAGGTCGCCGCGCCCGCCGCCGCGCAGGTGGGTCACGCCGCGGCCGTGCAGCGGGATCGACTGGCCCGACTGCGTGCCCGGGCGCACGTCGATCTCCTCCACGCCGTCCAGCGTCTCCAGCGGGCACTTCGTGCCGAGCGAGGCCGCCGTCATGGGGATCGTCACCGTGCAGTGCAGGTCGTCGCCGCGCCGCTGGAAGATGCCGTGCGGCTGCTCGTGGATCTCCACGAACAGGTCCCCGGCGGGGCCGCCGCCAGGGCCGACCTCGCCCTCGCCCGCGAGCTGGATCTTCATGCCGTCGTCGACACCGGCCGGGATCTTGACGGTGAGCGTGCGGCGCGAGCGCACCCGCCCGTCGCCCGCGCACTCGGGGCACGGGGTGGGCACGACCGTGCCGAAGCCCTGGCACTGCGGGCACGGGCGCGACGTCATGACCTGGCCGAGGAACGACCGCGTCACCTGCGAGACCTCGCCGCGGCCGCGGCACATGTCGCACGTCTGCGCCGATGTGCCGGGCGCGGCGCCCTCGCCGTTGCACGTGGTGCAGACGACGGCCGTGTCGACCTGGATCTCCTTGGTCGTCCCGAAGGCCGCCTCGCCCAGCTCGATCTCCAGACGGATCATCGCGTCCTGGCCGCGGCGCGTGCGCGAGCGCGGCCCGCGCTGCGACGACGTGCCGAAGAACGCGTCCATGATGTCCGAGAAGTTGCCGAAGCCGCCGGCGCCGAAGCCGCCCGCTCCCCCGCCGTTTCCGGAGAGCGGGTCGCCGCCGAGGTCGTAGACCTGCTTCTTCTGCGGGTCGGACAGCACCTCGTAGGCGGCGTTGATCTCCTTGAAACGCTCCTGCGTCTTGGGATCGGGGTTGACGTCCGGGTGCAGCTCGCGCGCGAGCCTCCTGAACGCCTTCTTGATCTCGTCCTGGGAGGCGTCGCGGCGCACGCCGAGTACGGCGTAGTAGTCCGTGGCCACTTACGACTCCGCCAGGATCTGTCCGACGTAACGTGCCACTGCGCGTACCGCTCCCATCGTTCCCGGGTAGTCCATGCGGGTCGGTCCGACCACGCCGAGTTTGGCGACTGCCTCGTCGCCCGAACCGTAGCCGACGGCGACGACGGATGTGGACGCGAGGCCCTCGTGGGCGTTCTCGTGCCCGATGCGTACCGTCATGCCCGGCTGGCCCGCCTCGCCGAGCAGCTTGAGCAGCACGACGTGCTCCTCAAGCGCCTCGAGCACGGGCCTGATCATCAGGGGGAAGTCGTGCCCGAACCGGGTGAGGTTCGCCGTGCCGCCGATCAACAGGCGCTCCTCGGTCTCCTCGACCAGGTTCTCCAGCAGCGTCGCGAGGACGGTGGAGACGGTGGCACGATCCTCCGCCTCGAAGGAGTCGGGGAGGTCCTGCACGAGCCGCGGCACGTCCGCGAAGCGGCGCCCCACGACCCGGCTGTTGAGCCGCGCCCGCAGATCCGCGAGCGCGACCTCGCCGAACGGGGCCGGGCAGTCGATCATGCGCTGCTCGACGCGGCCCGTGTCGGTGATCAGGACGAGCGTCAGCCGGGCCGGCGCGAGGGAGAGCAGTTCCACGTGACGCACCGTCGAGCGCGTCAGCGACGGATACTGGACGACGGCGACCTGCCGGGTGAGCTGTGCGAGCAGCCGCACGGTGCGGCCCACGACGTCGTCCAGGTCGACCGCGCCCTCCAGGAAGTTCTGGATCGCGCGGCGCTCGGGCGAGGACAGCGGCTTGACGCCCGCCAGCTTGTCCACGAACAGCCGGTACCCCTTGTCGGTGGGGATGCGGCCCGCGCTCGTGTGCGGCTGGGCGATGTAGCCCTCGTCCTCCAGGACGGCCATGTCGTTGCGGATCGTCGCGGGCGACACGCCGAGGCGGTGCCGCTCGGTGAGCGCCTTGGAGCCGACGGGCTCCTCCGTGCCGACGTAGTCCTGGACGATGGCACGCAGCACTTCGAGTCTGCGTTCGCTGAGCACCGGCGCACACCTCCAGCCGTCGTCGTTCGTCGCCCTTTACGACCCTGTTTGGCACTCGATCCGGTGGAGTGCCAGCCCCTTCCGGGTCAGTGTACGGCTGTGGGGTGCGGGCGTAGCAAGGCAGTGTTCGAGCGAAAGGCACCACAGGGGCACGTACGGGGCCCGAGGACGGAGGAGAGCTCGATGGTGGACGGCGGCGGCGCGCCCGGCTGGGCCGCGGAGGGCTGGGAGGAGCTGGCGCCGGGCGTCGGCCGGTGCAGGCTGCCCGGCTGGGACTGCACGGCGGGGCTCGTGGTGGGCGCCGCGGGCGCGCTGCTCGTCGACGCGGGCTCGACGCTCGGCGAGGGCGCGGCGCTGCGGGGTGCGGCGGAGCGCCTGCTGGGCGGCGGGCGGGTGACGCACCTCGCACTCACGCACCCGCACTTCGACCACGTTCTCGGCGCGGGCGCCTTCGCGGACGCCGAGGTCATCGCCGCCCCGGGCGCGGCCCGCGAGCTGGCGGGCGCGGCGGGCCGGGCCGCGCTGTACGCGGACGCGGTCGGCCACGGCGTGGCGCGGGAGGACGCCGCGGCGGCGACAGCCGCGCTCCGTGCGCCCGGGGTCAAGGTCTCACGCCCGTACGAGCTGGACCTCGGCGGCGGCACCGTGGCGCTCCTGGTGGACGCGGGCCCCGGCCACACGGCGGGCGACCTGGCGGTGCTGGTGCGCCCGCGCACCGGTCCCCCGGTGCTGTTCTGCGGCGATCTGGTGGAGGAGTCGGGTCCTGCGCAGGCCGGTCCCGACGCGCTGCCGGGCCGCTGGCCCGACGCGCTCGACGGCCTGCTGGCACTCGGCGGCGAGGCCGCGCGCTACGTGCCGGGGCACGGCGCGGTGGTGGACGCGGCATTCGTCCGCGAGCAACGCGCCGCGCTGGCGGCGGCGTTCGGCGCCGGGAGCGCATAGGGTCGGTGCGTGCGCAGCTACAGCCCTGACCTGACGCCCCCGTGGAAGCGCTCCACGCCCGTTCCCGAGGTTCCCGCGGAGCCCGAGATGGTGGTCGAGGAGGTGTCGACGGGGTTCTGCGGTGCGGTGATCCGCTGCGAGAAGACCGCGCAGGGGCCGACGGTCACCCTGGAGGACCGCTTCGGCAAGCACCGCGTCTTCCCGATGGAGCCGGCCGGGTTCCTGCTGGAGGGCAGGCCCGTCACGCTCGTGCGCCCGGGTCCCGCGGCGCCCGCGGCTCCGTCCCGTACCGCGTCCGGCTCGGTCGCGGTGCCGGGCGCGCGGGCGCGCGTCGCGCGTGCGGGCCGCATCTACGTGGAGGGCCGGCACGACGCGGAGCTCGTCGAGAAGGTCTGGGGCGACGACCTGCGCGTGGAGGGCGTCGTCGTGGAGTACCTCGGCGGCGTGGACGACCTGCCCGCGATCGTCGCGGACTTCGCCCCGGGGCCTGACGCGCGTCTCGGCGTCCTGGTCGACCACCTCGTGCCCGGCACGAAGGAGTCCCGCATCGCCGCCGACGCCTCGGGCGAGCACGTGCTGGTGGCGGGCCACCCGTACATCGACGTGTGGGAGGCCGTGAAGCCGTCGTCGGTCGGCATCGGCGCCTGGCCGAGGGTGCCGAGGGGCGAGGACTGGAAGACGGGGGTGTGCCGCGCCCTCGGCTGGCCGGAGAACACGGGCGCGGCGTGGCAGCGCATCCTCGCGTCGGTCCACTCGTACAGGGACCTGGAGCCGGCGCTGCTCGGCCGGGTGGAGGAACTGATCGACTTCGTCACCATCGGCGGCCCCGAGGGCCCGTGAGGCCTGCGGGCCTCGGCGGCGGGCGCGGGCGCGGGCGCGGCTACGGGAGTGGGATCAGTCCACCAGGTCCCTGATCACCGCGTCCGCCAGCAGTCGGCCGCGCAGGGTGAGCACCGCGCGGCCCGCCTCGTGCGGGGCCGGTTCCAGCAGGCCGTCCCGCACGGCTCGGCGCGCCGCCGTCAGGCCGTCCTCGTGGAGCAGCGCCAGCGGGACGCCCTCCCGCAGCCGCAGCTCCAGCATGACGCGCTCGACGCGGCGGTCCTCCGCCGTGAGCAGTTCGCGGCCCGCGCCCGGCGAGCGGCCGTCCGCGAGTGCCGCCGCGTAGGCGCCGGGGTGCTTCACGTTCCACCAGCGCACGCCGCCGACGTGGCTGTGGGCGCCCGGGCCCGCGCCCCACCAGTCGGCGCCGCGCCAGTACAGCTCGTTGTGCAGGCAGCGCGCGGGCTCGGTGGTGGCCCAGTTGGACACCTCGTACCAGGAGTAGCCCGCGGCCGACAGCGCCTCCTCCGCGATGAGGTAGCGGTCCGCGTGCTCGTCGTCGTCCGTCATGGGGACCTCGCCGCGCCTGATGCGGCGGGCGAGGCGCGTGCCCTCCTCGACGATCAGGGCGTAGGCGGACACGTGGTCGGGGCCCGCGCCGATCGCCGCGGCCAGCGAGGCGCGCCAGTCGTCGTCGCTCTCGCCCGGCGTGCCGTAGATCAGGTCGAGGTTGACGTGCTCGAAACCCGCGTCGCGCGCCTCGGCGACGCAGCGCTCGGGGCGGCCGGGCGTGTGCGTGCGGTCGAGGACGCTCAGCACGTGCTGCCGCGCGCTCTGCATGCCGAACGAGACGCGGTTGAAGCCGCCCTCCCGCAGGACCGCGAGGTAGGCGGGGCCGACGGACTCCGGGTTGGCCTCGGTTGTGACCTCGGCGTCATCCGCGAGGCCGAACTCGTCGCGCACGACCGCGAGCATCCGCACGAGGTCGGCCGCGTCCAGCAGGGTGGGCGTGCCGCCGCCGACGAAGACCGTGCGCACCGGGCGCGGGTCGTCGCCGAGCACCTTGCGGGCGAGGCGGACCTCGTCGGCCAGGGTGTCGGCGTAGTTGTCGCGCGAGGCGAGCACGCCTCCGGAGCCGCGCAGCTCGGTGGCGGTGTAGGTGTTGAAGTCGCAGTAGCCGCAGCGGGTCGCGCAGTACGGCACGTGCAGGTAGAAGCCGAGGGGACGGTCGGCCGCGCCGTCGAGGGCGTGCGGCGGCAGCTCGCCCGTGGTGGGGACGGGGTCGCCGTCTGGCAGTGCGGAGGGCATGGGCTCCATTGTCCCGCACGCGCCGCCCGGCCCTGGCCGGGTCGATCCCGGCCCGTTCCCGTTCCCGTTCCCGTTCCCGGCCCTGTGCCACGTCCCGGCCGGGCGCGGGACACCGCGGCGCGCCCCGCGTACATCGGCGACCGGCACCCGCCGCGTGTGCCCGCACACCGGGCGGCACGCGCCGTACCGGCAACCGGCGCCCGGCCCCGAGGCGCCGCGAGGGTCCCGGGACCGTGCCCGGCCCGCTTACGCCGACGCTCCCGCAGGCCCGACCCTGTGCCCGGCCCGGCCGAGCGCAGGACACCGCGGCGCGCCCCGCGTACATCGGCGACCAGCACCCACCGCGTCTACCCGCACACCGGACGGCACGCGCCGTACCGGCTACCCGGGCCCGGCCCCGACGGGCCGCGTGTGCCGCCCGGCGCCCGACCGCCGGGCCGACCCGGGCCCTCGTGCCCTCCTGGCGGCGTGGTTCGCGCACCTCAGCGGCCGATGCCTGCCGCGCGCCTGCTCTCCGTGCAGCGGCGCCGCGCCGTACGTCACAGGCCCGGGCGACGGGCCGGCCCAGGCCGCGTGACCGGACTTGGCCGCACAGCCGGCCCGCCTCAGCGGCCGGTACCTGCCACGTGGCCGGTCCTGAGCGCTCGGCGCGCGTGCGCGCCGCTCACTCCGCCTGGAAGACGAGCAGGGCCAGGTCGTCGTCCGGCGGTGCCCCGTCGAAGTCGTGCACGACACTCCTGATGCGCCCCGCCACCCGTTCGGCGCTCAGCCCCACGCAGGAGGCCAGGGCATGCGCGAGCCCGTCGCCGTCGTCCAGCATCCGGCCGCCGGAGCGGCGCTCGGTCACGCCGTCGGTCACGCACAGCAGCGTGTCGCCCGGCTCCAGGTCGAAGGTATGGCTCTGGTACGGGCTGTTCTCCGCGATGCCGAGCAGCAGTTGGGGCTCGGCCGCCTGCCGCACGGTCCCGTCAGGACGGAGCAGGAGCGGCAGCGGGTGGCCCGCGCTGGCCAGCGTGCACCGGGCTCCGCCGCCCTTGCCGCCGACGGGCAGCGGCACGAGCTCCCCGTAGAGCAGGGAGAGGAAACGCGGATGGTAGCCGTCGGACGCGCCGGCGACCGGCAGCCCCGCCGCCACGGCCTCTCCCGCCGCCATCGTCTCCGCCGCGCTCACGGCGGCCAGCGCGGACGCCGCCTCCGCGGCCTCCGTCGCGTCGTCGAGCAGCAGCCTGTTCAGCCGGTCGAGCACCTCGCCCACGCGGTACCCCTCGCGGCCGAGCAGCCGGAGCCAGGGCCGGGCGAGACCCGTGACGACCGCGGCCTCGGGGCCGCTGCCCTGCACGTCACCGAGCATGAAGCACCAGCGGTCGCCCGGGCAGTGGAACACGTCGTAGAAGTCGCCGCCCGCCAGCCCCTCGTCGCTCGGCTCGTAGACGAGGCCGCTCGCGACGCCCGGGATCCGTGCCACCTGGCTGGGCAGCAGACCGCGCTGGAGCACGCGGCTGATGGTGGCCTGCCGCGTGTAGCGGCGTGCCGCGCCGATGGCGAGTGCCACGCGGCGCGCGAAGTCCTCGACGAGCGTGACGATCGCGTCGGACACGGCCGCCTTGCCGGGTCTGCCGAGCACGAGGGTGCCGACGGGCCTGCCGTTCGTGACGAGCCGGCAGGCCAGCGCCACGCCCGGGTCGCCGTCGGCCGCGGGTCCCCGCATCTCGGTGACGCCCGGATACGGCGGGTCGCCAGGACCCGGCGGGTTCTTCTCCAGCGCGGCGCGCAGCGCGTCGAGCCGCGACTCGTCCGCGTGCCAGGCTCCCGCGAGGCGCGGCGCCGTGCCCGCCCCGTCCAGCCACACGGCGCACCAGTCGGCGAGCCGCGGCACCAGGAGCTGGCCCGCCAGCGCCGCGACCAGTTCCTCGTCGAGCTGGCCCGCCAGCAGGTCCGACGTCTCCGCGAGGAAGGACAGCGCGCCGTGCCCGCGCCAGTCGGCCTCGTCGCGTGCCGAGCCGCGGACGGCTCCGGCCGCCTCCTCGTCCGCGCGGACGGGCGGCCTGCCGAGGGCGCCCGCGCCGTCCAGCGGGATGCGGGCCCAGACGGTCTTGAGCCCGGTCCTGTACGTGACGCCCCAGCACTCGGCGAGCGAGGCGACGATCTGGAGGCCGCGGCCGTACTCGGGGGCCTGTCCACCGGCCTGTCCGTACGGTGTGCCCGGGTCGGCGGGCGCACGCGACGGGTGGTGGTCGGAGACCTCGACGAGCAGCCCGACGAGCTCCTCGTCCGCGCCGTGCGGCCCCCCGTCGGACTGCGCTGCCGCGCCGTCGGACTGCGCTGCCGCGCCGCCGGTGCCCGGTGTGCCGGCCGTGGCCCGCTCGTGGAGGCGGCAGCGCACCTCGACGCTGGTGCCCGCGTGCACGACGGCGTTGGTGACCAGTTCGTCCGCGACCAGGGCCGCGTCGTCCGCGAGCAGGTCCGTGCTGTGGGCGCCGGGCGCGCATCCGGCGGCGTCCTCGCCGCCTCCAGGACCGGGCGGCGGAGGTTCGCCGCCGGCCCGCGTGCCGCAGAAGGCGCACGCGCCGAGCAGCCCGAGCGCCGCCCATTCCGCGAGGGCCGCGCGCACGAGCCGCCGCGCCTCCGCGGGCGCGACCGGGTCGCTCTCCAGGCTGATACGGACGGAGGGCGGCGCGTCCGCCCCCTGCGGCTCCCCGCTCGGGTTGCCGGGGTCGGTCGCACGCTGGATCGGAAAGGGCCCCACTGCGGCTCCCGTGTCCGGTTGTCTGCTGCGTGTGCGCTGTGCCGGTCACGGCACGCCTCGTCGGTCCTGTGGGTGACCAAGCAAGGGTGGCAGACAGACCCCGCCCGTGCACGCCAAGTCACCGAAAAGGGCAGAGATTACGCATCGGGACAGCCCGCGGCGCCGGGGCAGTGGCCCGGCGCCGCACCGCGCGTCACTCCTCTCGCGCGCACGCTCTCACTTCTCGCGCGTGCCCGCGTACATGTCCTCGATCAGGTCGCCGTACTCGCGCTCCACGACCGGGCGCTTCAGCTTGAGGCTCGGCGTCAGCTCGCCGTGCTCGATGTCGAGGTCGCGGGGCAGCAGGCGGAACTTCCTGATGGCCTGCCAGCGCTGGAGCCCGTCGTTCAGGCGCTGGACGTACCCGTCGATCAGCCGCTGCGTCTCGGAGGCCTCCATGACCTGCGCGTACGTCTTGCCGCCCAGGCCGTGCTCCGCGGCCCACTCCATGATCGTGGGCTCCTCCAGCGTGATGAGCGCGCTGCAGAAGTTGCGTCCGCCCCCGACGACGAGGATGTTCGAGACGAACGGGCACACCGCCTTGAACTGGCTCTCCACCTCGGCGGGCGAGATGTACTTGCCGCCGGACGTCTTGATGAGGTCCTTCTTGCGGTCGGTGATTTTCAGGTACCCGTCGGTGGAGAGCTCCCCGATGTCGCCCGTGTGGAACCAGCCGTCCGGCTCCAGGACCTCGGCGGTCTTCTCGTCCAGGCCGTGGTAGCCGACCATGATCGCGGGGTTGCGGATGAGGACCTCGCCGTCCGCCGCGATGCGCACCTCGGTGCCCGGCATGGGCTTGCCGACCGTGCCCGTGCGCATCGCGACGCCCGGGTTGACGAAGCAGGCCGCGCTCGTCTCCGTCAGCCCGTAGCCCTCCAGGATGGGGATGCCCGCGCCCGAGAAGAAGTAGTTGATCTCGGGGGCGAGTGCGGCGGAGCCGGAGACGGCCGCGCGGAGCCTGCCGCCGAACGCCTCGCGGATCTTCGCGTACACCAGCGCGTCGGCCACCTTGTGCTTGGCGGCGAGGCCGAAGGGGACGGACTCGTTGCCCGTGTGCCGGAAATTGTCCTGGGAGACCTTCGACGTCTCACGGGCGACGGCCGCGGCCCACTGGAAGATCTTGTACTTGGCGGCCCCGCCCGCGCGCGCCTTGGCGGCGACGCCGTTGTAGACCTTCTCGAATATGCGCGGCACCGCGGCCATGTACGTCGGCCGCACGATCGGCAGGTTCTCGATGATCTTGTCGACGCGGCCGTCGACGGCGGTGACGTGGCCGACCTCGATCTGCCCCGAGGTGAGCATCTTGCCGAAGACGTGGGCGAGCGGCAGCCACAGGTACTGCACGTCGTCCTTGGAGATCAGCCCGGTCGCCGCCATGGCCTTCGCCATGTACGACCACGAGTCGTGCCGCAGCCTGACGCCCTTGGGCCTGCCGGTCGTGCCCGACGTGTAGATGAGCGTCGCGAGCTGGTCGGGCCTGAGGGCGCCGATCCGCTGCCTGACGACGTCGGGGCGGGCCGCGAGCTCCTCGGCGCCGAGCTTCTCCAGGTCGTCGAGCGAGAGTACCCAGCCCTCGGGGTCGGACTCGGCCGGCTTCGCGTCCGCCGCCTCGATCACCACGACGTGCGCGAGGTCGGGCAGCTCGGCGCGGTGCGCCCGCACCTTGGCGAGCTGGCTCGCGTCCTCGGCGATCAGCACGCGGCTGCCGGAGTCGGACAGGATGAAGACGGACTCGTCGGCGTTGGTCGACGGGTAGATGGTCGTCGTGGCCGCGCCCGCGCACATCACGCCGAAGTCGGCGAGTATCCACTCGATGCGGGTGGCCGAGGCGAGCGCGACGCGCTCCTCGGGCCGCACGCCGAGCGCGACGAGGCCGGCCGAGATGTGGTAGACGCGCTCGGCGGTCTCGCCCCAGGTGAGCGACTTCCACTCGTCGGGCCCCTGGCCCGACGCGGGGGGAACGGGGTACCGGAACGCCTCCGCGTCAGGCGTGGCCGCCACGCGCTCAATGAAGAGGGTCGCCACGGAGGGCGGCCGGTTCTCGATCAAGTTGTCTGTGTCGCTCACGGCTTCCTCCGGAACCGTACGGGTCGCACCGCACGATGCATCTGATCAAGAGACGTATGGCGTTCCGGTAACTGACCGACGAGTAGCTACCGGGCGGTAATCAGACTAGGCCCCAGGTGGCACAGGCGTAAGGGGGGCGACATTTCCCACACACCCGTGAGGGGGCGGCGCAGGGAGGATGCACGAACGGTCGGCGGGCCGCGGGGGTCTCCGCGCGGCCCGCCTGACGTCCGGACCGCGCCTGCGGCGAGGCGCGGAAGGCGCGGTACCGGCCGGTGGCCAGGCGCGAGCCGCGCGCACTCGGGCCGGGGGCGACCGGGCTTCGGAGCCCCGCCGCCCGCCGGAGGCCGGTTCCGGAGCGCGCCCGTGGCGCCCGGCGGCAGCGGGGTGCAGGGTGCCGGTGCCGCTCGAATGGGCAGGACCACGGAGCCGACGGCGGCGCGCGCGGGCGCCGAGGCGGTGTGGGCGCGGCCGACCCGACGCGTGGGCACGGGCGGCGTGTTCGGGACCGCGCGAACCCGGGGCGCATGCCCGCGGCAGCGGCGCGCGGGGGCCGGTGCCGCGGGAACGAGCCACGGTTTGGGGCGACGCGGGCGCCGGGGCCACGCTCATGGCGCGCCGACGCGTAGTGCCGGGGCGGAGCCAGGGGCTCCGCCCCGGATATGGGGCCCGCCGCGAGCCGGGGCGGGCCCGCGGCTCACAGCGGGGTCCGGGGACCCGGTGCCGGTGCCGCTCGAACAAGCACGGCCCGGGCCCGGGGCCGCTGCCCGGCCGGCGCGGGCGCCGGGGGCGCGGTCGTGGCACGCCGACCCATGGTGCGGCGCGGTCGACGCAAGGCGTGGTGCGGCGCGGTCGACGCAAAGCGTGGTGCGGTGCGGTCGTCGCAAAGCGTGGGCGCGGCCGGCGAGGGCGGCGCGCCCACGCGTGTTACTTCTTCGTCTTGCCCGACCCGGAGTCGTCGCTGGACAGCACCGCGATGAACGCCTCCTGCGGCACCTCCACGCTGCCGACCATCTTCATCCGCTTCTTGCCCTCCTTCTGCTTCTCCAGCAGCTTCCGCTTGCGGGAGATGTCGCCGCCGTAGCACTTCGCGAGTACGTCCTTGCGGATGGCGCGGATCGTCTCGCGCGCGATGACGCGGGAGCCGATCGCCGCCTGCACCGGCACCTCGAACGCCTGCCTCGGGATCAGCTCGCGGAGCTTGGCGACGAGCCGCACGCCGTAGGCGTACGCCTGGTCGCGGTGCGTGATCGCGGAGAAGGCGTCCACCTTGTCGCCGTGCAGCAGGATGTCGACCTTCACCAGCTGGGCGGACTGCTCGCCCGTGGGCTCGTAGTCGAGCGACGCGTACCCGCGCGTCTTGGACTTCAGCTGGTCGAAGAAGTCGAAGACGATCTCCGCGAGCGGCAGCGTGTAGCGGATCTCGACCCGGTCCTCGGAGAGGTAGTCCATGCCGAGCAGCGTGCCGCGCCGGCCCTGGCAGAGCTCCATGATCGAGCCGATGAACTCGCTCGGCGCGAGGATCGTGGCCCGCACGACCGGCTCGAACACCTCGTCGATCTTGCCTTCGGGGAACTCGCTCGGGTTGGTGACGGTGTGCTCCTTGCCGTCCTCCATCACCACCCGGTAGACGACGTTCGGCGCCGTCGCGATCAGGTCGAGGCCGAACTCGCGCTCCAGTCGCTCCCTGATCACGTCGAGGTGCAGCAGGCCGAGGAAGCCGACGCGGAAACCGAAGCCGAGTGCGGCGGACGTCTCCGGCTCGTAGACGAGGGCCGCGTCGTTGAGCTGCAGCTTCTCCAGGGCGTCGCGCAGCTCCGGGTAGTCGGAGCCGTCCAGCGGGTAGAGCCCGGAGAAGACCATGGGCCGCGGGTCCTTGTAGCCGCCCAGCGGCTCGGTCGCGCCCTTGGCCTGCGAGGTGATGGTGTCGCCGACCTTGGACTGCCGTACGTCCTTCACACCGGTGATCAGGTAGCCGACCTCGCCGACGCCGAGCCCGTCGGCCGCCCGCATCTCCGGCGAGTTGGTGCCGATCTCCAGCAGCTCGTGCGTCGCGCCCGTCGACATCATCCTGATGCGTTCGCGCTTGTTGAGCTGTCCGTCGACCACGCGGACGTACGTGACGACGCCGCGGTACGAGTCGTAGACGGAGTCGAAGATCATCGCGCGGGCCGGCGCGTCGGCGACGCCTACCGGCGCCGGGATGTCCGCGACGACCTTGTCGAGCAGCAGGTCCACGCCGAGGCCGGTCTTGGCCGACACCTTCAGCACGTCGTCGGGCGAGCAGCCGATCAGGTTCGCGAGCTCCTCGGAGAACTTCTCGGGCTGCGCCGCCGGCAGGTCGATCTTGTTGAGCACAGGGATGATCGTGAGGTCGTTCTCCATCGCCAGGTAGAGGTTGGCGAGGGTCTGCGCCTCGATGCCCTGCGCGGCGTCGACCAGCAGGATCGTGCCCTCGCAGGCGGCGAGCGACCGGGAGACCTCGTAGGTGAAGTCGACGTGCCCGGGGGTGTCGATCATGTTGAGGATGTGGGTCGTGCCGTGCCCCTCGCCCGCGGTGGGCGCCCAGGGCAGCCGGACGGCCTGGGACTTGATGGTGATGCCGCGCTCGCGCTCGATGTCCATGCGGTCGAGGTACTGGGCGCGCATCTGCCGCTGATCGACGACACCGGTGAGCTGGAGCATCCGGTCGGCGAGCGTGGACTTGCCGTGATCGATGTGCGCGATGATGCAGAAGTTACGGATCAGCGCGGGGTCCGTGCGGCTGGGCTCGGGCACGTTGACAGGGGTCGCGGGCACGCAGGGTCCTGATTCTTGAGTGGCTTCGCCTTACGGGTACTGATCCTGGTGCGGACACTGTCCGCGGATGCTGTCCTTGGGGCGTGTCGCCTTGTCTCGGGTCGACATCGGATCGGATCGATACGCAGAAACACCATCGTCCCACGGCAGGCGCCCCGCGACCGATTTGGGCCGGTCATATCGGGGCTGCTAGCCTGAACAGCTGTGTCTCGTGCCTCGTGCGCGCGACGCTCACCGAAGAAGATCATCCGAACCTGCAAAGGCTCTTTCGTGGCGAACATCAAGTCCCAGATCAAGCGGAACAAGACGAACGAGAAGGCGCACCTGCGCAACAAGGCCGTCAAGTCCTCCCTGAAGACGGCGATCCGCAGGACCCGCGAGGCCGCGGCCGCCGGTGACGTGGAGAAGGCCACCGCCGCCGCCCGCCTCGCCGCGCGCGAGCTCGACAAGGCCGCGTCGAAGGGTGTCATCCACAAGAACGCCGCCGCCAACAAGAAGTCGGCGCTGGCCGCGACGGTGAACGGCATCCAGGGCTGAGCGCTCTCGCTCGTGCTTGACCCGATCGTCTGATCGACGCCGGCGGGACCCGGCGGGCCCCTCTCTCCCGCCCCTGCCGGCACCCGGATCCGCGCACCGACTGCGTTCGCCACGCGGGTGCGGATCCACCGGATGTACACGTGAGGCCCCCAGCCACCCAAGGCCGGGGGCCTCACGCATGCACGGCGGCCGGCGGCCCGGTGGGCTCAGTAGCTCGGGCGGGCTCAGCGGCCCTGATGGGCCGGGCGGGCGGCTCGTGCGATCGTCACGACCGCCTTCTCCAGCGCGTACTCCGGGTCGTCACCGCCGCCCTTGACGCCCGCGTCCGCCTCGGCCACCGCACGCAGCGCGGTGGCGACACCGTCCGGCGTCCAGCCGCGCATCTGCCGGCGCACCCGGTCGATCTTCCACGGCGGCATGCCGAGCTCGCGCGCCAGGTCCGCCGGGCGGCCGCCGCGCGCTGAGGACAGCTTGCCGATGGCGCGCACGCCCTGCGCGAGCGCGCTGGTGATGAGTACGGGAGCCACGCCCGTCGACAGCGACCAGCGCAGCGCCTCAAGCGCCTCCGCCGCCCTGCCCTCGACCGCGCGGTCCGCGACGGTGAAGCTCGATGCCTCCGCGCGGCCCGTGTAGTAGCGGCCGACGACCGCCTCGTCGATCGTGCCCTCGACATCGGCGCAGAGCTGGGACGCCGCGCTCGCCAGCTCGCGCAGATCGCTGCCGATGGCGTCGACCAGGGCCTGGCACGCCTCGGGCGTGGCCGAGCGGCCCAGGGCGCGGAATTCGGACCGTACGAAACCGAGCCGCTCCGCGGGCTTCGTCGTCTTCGGGCAGGCCACCTCGCGCGCCCCTGCCTTGCGGGCCGCGTCGAGGACGGCCTTGCCCTTGGCGCCGCCCGCGTGCAGCAGCACGAGCGTGATCTCCTCGACGGGCGCGCCGAAGTGGGCCTTGAGGTCCTTGACCGTCTCGGCGGACAGGTCCTGCGCGCCGCGCACGACGATGACCTTGCGCTCGGCGAACAGCGACGGGCTGGTCAACTCGGCGAGTGTGCCCGGCTGGAGCTGGTCCGACGTCAGGTCGCGCACGTCAGTGTCCTGATCGGCCGCGCGCGCCGCGGCGACGACCTGCTGCACGGCGCGGTCGAGCAGCAGGTCCTCCTGGCCCACGGCGAGGGTGAGGGGGGCGAGCGGGTCGTCGTCGCGTGCGTTCTTGGTGGCCATCGCTGTCAGCATGGCACGCCCCACCGACAACGGGCCGCCGGGGCGGGTCCGGGTGTCCGGGCCGGCGCGGCTGTCTGCGAGGATCCCGAGTCCGGATGGCTACGCTGGATCCGCGAGCCGCAGGAGGTTGCGATCTGTACGGGTGACGGGCACGGCCCCCGACGGTCCGAGCGGGAGGACCCGCTCGAAGCCGGATGGGAGAGGCACAGGCCCGCGGTATTCGGCGCGGCCTACCGGCTGCTCGGCAGCGTGGCAGACGCCGAGGACGTGACCCAGGATGTGTGGCTGCGGGCGGCAGGAGCCGATCTGCGGGGCATCGATGACCTGCGGGCCTGGCTGGTGACGGTGGCCGCGCGCCGGTCGTACGACATTCTCAAGAGCGCCCGTTTCCGTCGGGAGACCTATGTCGGGCCGTGGCTGCCGGAGCCGCTGCTGACCGGGCCGGACGCGTCGCAGCCGGTCCTCGTCGACGAGTCCGTCGGCTCGGCGATGCTCCTGATCATGGAGGAACTGTCCCCGCCGGAGAGGGTGGCCCTCGTCCTGCACGACGTCTTCGGTCTCGCGTTCGGCCGAATCGCCGAAGTGCTGGACGTCTCCGTGCCGGGTGCCCGGCAGCTCGCCTCCCGGGCGCGACGGCGGGTGGCCAAGGCGAAGCAGTCCATGCCGCAGGCGTCGAAGGCGGAACGCGAACGCGTCCTCGCGGTCTTCCGCGCTGCCTACGAGGCCGGGGACCTGGCCGGCCTGGTCAGGCTGCTGCACCCGGACGCCGTCTACGTCACCGACGGCGGCGACAAGGCCGCCGCGGCGCGCAAGCCCATCCACGGCGGCGAGCGCGTCGCCGAGGTGATGGTGCGTGTCGGCCGCCAGTGGCGTCCTGACCGCATCGACCTCGTCGAGGTCGGCGGCGAACTCTCCCTGGCGTTCCGCCGGGAGGGGCGTGTCTACTCCGTGGACACGCTGCAGATCGCGGACGGTCTGATCACCGCCTACCGCAGGGTCATCAACCCGGACAAGCTCTCCCACCTCTGAGCCGTCACGTCCCGGGGGGCTGCCTCGTCTCCCTGATGAGAATCGGAACGAGGCAGCGAGGCAGCCGAGGGAATGCGCGCCAGCAGGTGAGATCGATCAGGCGGAATGGCAAGGATCCATCTACCGCATCCCCCTACCGCATCTCCCCGGATCACGAGCCGCGACGAGGCTCGCGTGTGAAGGGTCGCGCATTCGGGTCGCCTCCTGACCGGAAAGGACATGTATGCAAGCCGTTACCGTCCGCGACCGTGAGGCCGGTCTCGCCGGGTTGGCCCTGGCGGACCTGCCCTACCCCCACATGGCCGAGAACGACGTCGTCGTGCGGGTGCACGCGGCGGGCTTCACCCCCGGAGAGCTGGACTGGCCGGCCACGTGGACCGATCGTGCGGGCCGCGACCGGACGCCGAGCGTGCCCGGACACGAGTTCTCGGGTGTCGTCGAAGAGCTGGGGTTCGGCACGACCGGCGTGAGCGTCGGCCAGCGGGTGTTCGGCATGGCCGACTGGACCCGCAACGGCTCGCTCGCCGAATACGTCGCGGTGGAGGCCCGCAATATCGCACCGCTGCCTGCGGACATCGACCACACCCTGGCCGCCGCCCTGCCGATCTCCGGGCTGACCGCCTGGCAGGGACTGTTCGACCACGGCCGCCTGGGCACGGGCCAGACCGTCCTGATCCACGGCGCCGGGGGCGGCGTCGGCTCGATCGCGGTACAACTCGCCCGCGAGGCCGGCGCCCGTGTCATCGGCACCGGCCGGTCCGCCGATCGGGACAGGGCGCTCGCACTGGGCGTCGACACCTTCCTGGACCTGGGCACGGAGAAGCTGGAGGACGCCGGCCAGGCCGACGTCGTGTTCGATGTGATCGGCGGAGACATTCTCGACCGATCGGCCGCTCTGGTCCGGGCCGGCGGCACGCTCGTCACCATCGCCATGCCGCCGAACGTTCGGCCCGAGGACGGCCGGGCGGTCTTCTTCGTCGTCGAACCCGACCGTGCCCGGCTCGCCGACCTCGTCCGGCGCGTGAGGGACGGCCGGATCAAGCCGGTCGTCGGCTCCGTACGGCCGCTCGCCGAAGCACCCGCCGCGTTCACCCCCGCCACGCGCACCCCGGGCAAGGCGATCATCCGCGTCACGGAAGGCTGAACCGGAGACCACCGGTGATCGGAGCACGGATCACCGGTGGTCCGCCGACCGCATTGCGGGAAAGGCATACAGTACTGCCCATGACGCAAGAAAATGCGGATCTTGACAGCCTCGTACGCAAACGGATCCGGGCCCTGCGGGTCGCCCAGGGCTGGTCCCTGGAAGAACTGGCCGGCCGCGCCAATATGAGCCAGTCCTCGCTCAGCCGCATCGAGAACGGCCGGCGCCGCCTCGCGCTGGATCAGCTCGTGACCCTCGCCCGCGCCCTGGACACATCGCTCGACCAGCTCGTGGAGAACGCCTCCGACGATGTCGTCACCAGCCCGGTGATCGACGGCGTTCACGGCCTGATGCGGTGGGCCGTCAAGGGTGACCCCGGCGTCAGCGTGATGCGCCGGCGGATGACCGACCCGCCGCCGGACGACCCCGCCCGCATGCGCGCCCATCCCGGCCGCGAATGGCTGGTGGTCCTGTCGGGCACCGCCGTCCTCATGCTCGGCCACAGCCGGATCCGCGTCGAGACCAACCAGGCCGCGGAGTTCCCCACGATGATGCCGCACGCGATCGGCGCCGAGCGCGGGCCGTGCGAGATCATGGGCATCTTCGACCGCGATGCCCGCCGAGGCCACCAGCAAGAGGCCCGCGAGGCCGCGGACGGCGCCGGCGACCGCGGGGACGGTCGCGAGCCGCGCGAGTGACGAACGCCGCCGAGCGCGATGCCGCTCGGCTAGGGCGCCTCGACCCAGCCGTCCCAGGCCGCGGCGTACGCCTCCAGTTCGGCCCGGTCGATGCGGCCCTCGGGGTCGGCCACGACGACGAGCCACTGCGCGTCCTCGGCGTCGTCCTCGCCGGCCAGGGCGTCGCGTACGACCTGCGGTTCCCGGGTGGTGCCGAAGCGGTCCGCCAGCTGCTCAGCCGCCTCGTCGGCCGACTCGCGGTCGGGCAGCACCAGCAGGTGTGTCACGTCGTCCATGTGCCGTGCCCCGCGCTCCCGTCCGCCGGGCCGTCCCGCCCGTCCCCTACTTGAACTGCAGCTCGGTGCCCTTGGGCACGATCTGGATCTCCAGCTCGACCTTGATGCTCGAACCGACGGCGGCGATACCACGGGCCAGCATGGTCTGCCAGTTGATGGTGTAGTCCTCGCGGTGCAGCTCCGCGGTGGCGCGCACGGCCGCGCGCGTCTCGTTCTCCATGCCGACGCGGACACCGCCGTACACGGCGTCGAGGGTGACCGTGCGGGTGACGCCGTGCAGCGTCAGGGCGCCGGTGATGAGCCAGTTGTCGCCGCCGCGGTGCTGGAAGCGGTCGCTGTAGAACTCCATCGTCGGGTAGTTCTCGACGTCGAGGAAGTCCCCCGAGCGCAGGTGGTCGTCGCGCATCCGCACGTTGGTGTCGATCGACGAGGCGTCGATGACGACGTGCATCGCCGAGTCCTCCATCGACTCGCCGATGCGTATCGCGCCGGCGAAGTTGTCGAACCGGCCGTAGACGCGGGCGAGTCCGATGTGCCGTGCCACGAAGCCGACGCGCGAGTGGGCCGGTTCGATCTCCCAGTCGCCGGGCGTGGGCTGAGGCTGCGGCGGCGCGTCCTGCAGCGTGATGTCCCCGAGCGACGCCAGCTGGACGTCCTCGGTGATCGACGCGCTCGCCCGGTAGGGGCTGTAGCTGTCGGCGGTGATGGCGAGCCGGTACTCGCCCTTGGGCACCATGGCCGTCACGCCGCCGAACGGGTCGGTCTCGCCGCTGACGACCTTGCGGCCCCCGGCGTCGGTGACCGTGAACTCGGCGTTCACGACGGGCTCGCGCACGGGGCTGAGGACACGGCAGGTCAGCAGCCCGGCTCCCGGTGGCACCGAGAGTCCCGAGAACGGGTTCTTCTGGTCCGCGGACGTCCGCCGGCCGAACAAGCGGCTGATCATGTCGTGATACCCCTGGGCTCTTGACTGGCCAGGAGCCCGCCCACGGCTCCTGAACGAATAGGCATTCGATCACTGTTGTGCTGTACCGGGCAAACCCGGCGGCAGGAACGGAAGCCCGTCGTTCGGTTTCCCGTCCGGCCGATGATGGCAGACGCGTCCTTCATCCCGTCGGCCGGTCCGCTGTCCGGGACACCGCGCGCAGCGTCCTCCCGCTTCCCGTGACGGCGATCTCGCCGTCCTTGTCGGTCCGCAGAACCGTCGCGCCCCAGGCCCGCAGCGCACCCACCGTACGCGGTGACGGATGCCCGTACGGGTTGCCCGTGCCGCACGAGATCAGCGCGAGACGCGGGCTCAGCACGCGCATCAGACGCGCGTCCTGGTGGGCGGAGCCGTGGTGGGCGACTTTCAGGACGTCCACACGCGGCAGAGCGGGGTACGACCTCAGCAGCGCCCGCTGCGCGAACGGCTCGAGGTCTCCAGGCAGCAGCAGCGTGGGGCCGCGATCGACGGTCACCAGCATGGTGACGCTGGAGTCGTTGGGCTCCTCCGTCACGGGCCCAGGACCGGCGCGCGGCCAGAGCACCCGCCAGGACAGCGGCCCCACCTCGCGCCGCTCCCCGGCCACCGCGGGCGCCACCGGCACCCCGGCCGCGGCCGCCGTGCGCCGGACGAACGCCGCCTCACCCGCGGGCTCGTAAAACGTCGTCGTCTCGATCTGCCCGACGGAGCGCCCGTGCAACACCCCGGGCAGCCCGGTCACATGGTCGGCGTGGAAGTGGGTGAGTACCAGCAGCGGAATCCGCTCCACCCCGAGTTGCCGCAGGCAGCGATCCACGAGCGCCGCGTCGGGGCCCGCGTCCACGACGACGGCGCTGCCCGGCCCGGCGGCGAGTACCGTCGCGTCCCCCTGGCCCACGTCGCACATCGCGTAGGACCAGCCGGGCGGCGGCCAGCCCGTCACGAGCCGGGTGACCGCCGGCGGCCGAAGCAGCGCCAGGAGCAGCAGCACCGCGCACACCGCCGCCGTCCAGGGCCGGTGCCTGAGCCCGCGCGCCACCAGCAGCAGCGCGACCGTCACCCCGGCCAGCAGCGCACCACTCGCCCAGCCGCCCGGCCACGCCAGCTGCGCGCCGGGCAGCGCGGCCCCGGCTCGTGCGACCCCGGCGATCCAGCCGGCGGGCCACCCCGCGCACCGGGCCAGCACGTGGGCGAGCGGCATCGCGACGGGCGCGGTGGCCAGGGCCGCGAACCCCAGCACCGTCGCGGACGCCACGGCCGGCTCGGCCGCGAGGTTGCACGGCACCGCCACCAGGCCGACGCGTGCGGCGAACACCGCGACCACCGGAGCGCACACGGCCTGCGCGGCGCCTGCCGCCGCGAGCACCTCCGCGAGCCGCTCCGGCACGCCGCGCCGCACGAGCGCGGCGCTCCACCGCGGCCCGATCGTCAGCAGCGCACCCGTGGCCAGCACCGACAGCGCGAAGCCGTAGCTGCGCGCCAGCCACGGGTCGTACAGCACGAGTGCCAGTACGGCCGCGGCCAGCGCCGGGATCAGCGACCTGCGCCGGCCGGTGGCGATGGCGAGCAGCGTCACAAGACCGCAGGCGGCGGCCCGCAGCACGCTCGGGTCCGGACGGCAGACCACGACGAACGCCAGGGCCACCGCCCCGCCGAGCAGTGCCGTCACCCGCAGGGGGATGCCCAACCGGGCGGCGAGGCCCCGTCT
This sequence comes from Streptomyces sp. NRRL F-5126, assembly GCF_000721265.1. Classification (GTDB taxonomy): domain Bacteria; phylum Actinomycetota; class Actinomycetes; order Streptomycetales; family Streptomycetaceae; genus Streptomyces. The sequence goes on from NZ_JOFZ01000015.1 coordinate 44,905, forward strand.
TTCCGCCCGCAGCGCGAGCGCGGGCGGGCCGATGAGCAGCGACAGCACAAGGCTGAGGTTGCTTCCCGAGACGGCGGTGAGGTGCGTGAGGTCGGTGGCTTGGAACGCGGCGTCGAGTTCCGCCGTGATCCTTGAGGTGTCGCCGACCACCAGTCCTGGCAGCAGCGCACGCGCGTCGGACGGGAGCGGGGCCGTGGCCTTCCTGAGCCCGGCCCGCAGTCCGCCCGCGGTGCGTTGCGCCCAGGTCGGCCGCCCGGCCACGGCCGGCGGCGCCCCCGAGCGCGCGGGCCTCAGGATCGCCGCATGGGTGGCGTCGTCCGGGAACGGCGGCTCGAACCGCGCCGTGAGGCGCAGCCGTGTCGACGGCAGCAGCCGCTGCCATGCCGCCGTGTGGCCGCCGGGCGTCACGAACACGAGGACGGGCGTGGCGACCTCGACGGCGGGCCCGGCGCGCGGGGACACCTTGACGACGCGCGCGTCGAACATCAGCGACGCGGCCGCCAGATGGTCGCCCGTGACCTTCTGCCGCACCGGCCGCGGGTCGGACGAGACGGTCACCTCGACGGCGGCGCTCCCGTAGCGCTCCGCGAGGGCGGGCACCGGCCCGCGGTGGACGTCCGCCGCGTGCAGTCCCGCCGACACCGCGCCCGCCGCCGCGCAGCAGAGCACGGCCACGAGTACGGGACACCAGGTGCGGGAGCGCCGGGCCCAGAGCGCAGCCGCCGCCGCGAGGCAGCCGGCCACGGCGGCGGCCGTCCAGCGCGCCGGCAGGCCGACGGCGAGGGCAGCAGCTCCCCATGCGGCGAGCGCGGGCGGCACGAGCCGCGCGTCGGCCGGGCCCTCGCCGAGGCGATCGAGGCGGCCGGGACCCTGCCCGTCCGCTGCGGTCGGGCCCTCGCGACGCTTCACAGGCGCACCAGCGGTTCCAGATCGGCGAAGCGCTTGTCACCGATCCCATCGACCTCGCGCAGTTCGTCGACGGAACGGAACCCGCCGTTCTGCGCGCGGTAGTCGAGGATGTGCTGCGCCAGCACGGGCCCCACGCCCGGCAGCGTGTCGAGCTGGTCCTTCGTGGCGGAGTTCAGGCTGACGGGTCCGGTGGAGGCCCCCGGTGGCGCGGCGCCCCCGCCCGCGCCACCGCCCGCGCCCGCGCCCGCGCCACCGGACGAGACGGCCGGGGCGCCGCCGGGGCCGCCGACGACGACCTGCTCTCCGTCCGTCAGCAGGCGGGCCCTGTTGATGCCCGTGAGGTCCGTGCCCTTCTTCGCCCCTCCGGCCTCGCGCAGCGCGTCCTCCACCCGCGAGCCGGTGGGCAGCCGGAACACGCCGGGGTGGCGGACCTCGCCCGCCACGTCCACCACAATCCTGGCGGGCGGTCCCGCCGATGACGCGGGCCCCGCGGCGGCCGACGGCAGGGCCCCGCCCCGGCCGCCGCCCTCGGACAAGGCCGGGGGCGCGTTGGAGGCGGCGGTGGCCGGGGACGGCGCCGCCTCGCGCACGCTGCCCACCGTCCGCGGGGCGCTGACGGCTTTCGGCCGCGCCACCCAGAAGTGGTGGACGGCCAGCAGCGCCGCCACCGCGAGCACGGCGCCGAGCGCCGCCAGTGCCCTCGGCTCGATCCCGAACCGCAGCCTCACCCACACCGGCAGCCGGTCCCGCAGCGCGAGCGTGAAGCGCTCGCGGCGGCCCAGCGCGCCGAAGGACGCGCCACCGTCCCGCGCCAGTGGCGGGGGCTCGGGCTCGGGCTCGCACGCGGCGTCGGACTCGGCGCCGGGCGCAGCTGCCGATGCGGCTGCCGCGCCCCCTCCCAGCAGCGCGTCCGCGCGGCGGCGCGCGCTGTCCGGCCCGGCAGGCGGCTTCAGCGGGGGCATCAGCGCCGTGTCCGCCTCTTCCCCGCTCGCGCGCGCCTGCCTCTCGCGCGCACGCACGAGCGCCCGGGAAGAGCGAGGCACCCGGCCGGAGCCACCGCCGGCGGAACGGGTGGCCGCGGGACGAGCGGGCAGAGGTCGGGGCTGGGCGCGGGGCCGCACACGGAGGGTCATGCCTCAACACGTTAGGTATCCGCCGCGGCTCGCGATGATCTTGGTCGAGATCTGTGGACGACCAGCCCGTTGTGGACAACTCGGCCACCCCGGCGGGTGACGCGCCCGCCCCGCCGCAGCGCCCTACCGGGGCGAGACCACCGCTCCGAGCAGCCCCGGCCCCGTGTGCGCGCCGATCACCGCTCCCACCTCGCTGACGTGCAGCTCCACGAGGCCCGGCACGCGGTCGGCGAGCTGCTCGGCGAGCGCGGCGGCGCGCTCGGGAGCCGCGAGATGGTGCACGGCGATGTCCACCTCTCCCCCGCCGGCCCGCTCCACCACGATGTCCCGGAGCCGCCCGAGCGCCTTGGACGCGGTGCGCACCTTCTCCAGCAGCTCGATGCGCCCGCCGTCCAGGTGCAGCAGCGGCTTCACCGCGAGCGCCGATCCCAGCAGTGCCTGCGCGGCGCCGATCCTGCCGCCCCTGCGCAGATAGTCGAGCGTGTCGACGTAGAAGTACGCGGAGGTCGCCTTCGCGCGCCTCTCGGCGGCCGCGACGGCCTCTTCGAGACCGCCGTCGCCCTCGGCGGCCTCGGCCGCGGCCACGGCGCAGAAGCCGAGTGCCATGGCCACCATCCCCGTGTCCACCACCCGCACGGGCACGGGCGCGTCGCGCGCCGCGAGCACGGCCGCGTCGTACGTGCCGGAGAACTCCGCCGACAGGTGCAGCGACACTATGCCGCTCGCCCCGGCCTCGGCCGCCTTGCGGTACGCGACCGCGAACGCCTCGGGGCTCGGCCGCGAAGTGGTCACCGACCTGCGCTTGCGCAACGCCTCCGCCACGGCCGTCGCGGAGATCTCGCTGCCGTCCTCGAACGCCTTGTCGCCGAGCACGACGGTCAGGGGCACCGCCGTGATGCCGTAGTGCCGCGACGTCAGCGGCGGCAGGTAGGCCGTGGAATCGGTGACGATGGCGACATGGCGGGACATGCTCCGGAGGTTACCCGCAGCGGCGCTGCTCAGGCAGCCGGGGCCTCGGAGAACCGGAACCATCGCTACCAGTATCCGTACGAACCCCCCGCCCCGGGCTCAGCCGGACGCCTCCGGCCGTTTCCGCGTGCGCCACGCCTCCTTGCGCAACGGATTCCCGGCTGCGAAGCGCCGGGGGTCGGAAGGGCCGATCGCCTCGGGCCCGGCGGCGTCCGCCGCCTCCACCGCCTCGGTGCTCCCCGCGCCGGCCGGGCCCCACTCCCGTGGGCCCTCGTGCTCCTCGACGGGCGCCCAGTGGCGCAGCGCTCCCGACTCCACATCGATGTCCGCGCTCAGTGCCGCCAGGTCGTCGTCCGCGAACTTCCTGGCCCTGTCCCTGATCGCCCACCGCAGCGAGTCCGCGGCGCGCGTGATCTGCTCCGTGCGCTCCCGCAGCTCCTGAAGGTGGGCGCCGACCGTCGCGCGGTCCGGGTCGCGCTCGGCGTGTTTGAGGTGACCCTCGAGCTCGTGTCCGTGGGCGCTGAGCCGTTCGAAGAGGCGTGCCGACTCCTCAAGCGACGCGTCGGCGGCGACGCCCGCGTACAGCGCCTCCTGCGTCGACCGCATGGACGTCCGCAGCCGCAGCCTGAGCTGCGCGAGCTCGCCGGCCATGCCGGGTTGCCCGAAGCTCTTGGCGCGCAGCGTCGTGTCCTCGACGGAACGGCGCGCCTGCGCGATCGTGCGGTCCACGCCCCGCTTGGCGGCCCCGACCGCCTTCACCGTCGCGTACGCACCCACCACGACCGCGGCGACGAAGAGCAGCACCACGATGAGCAGCACGGCTTCCATGGGTGCCCTCCGAAACGGTCGCGGCCCGGTCGGTCCGGGCCTCAGCGGCCCCTTCCACGGTAAACGCAGCGGGGCGGCCGCGGGTTCCTCCAGAACCCCCAACCGCCCCGTAGGGGAGGCCCCTGACGAGCCGGGCGCAGGGGCCGCCCGGCAGAGGCGAAGGGCCTACGCCGGCACGATGTTCACGAGCTTCGGCGCGCGGACGATCACCTTCCTGATCCCCGCGCCGCCCAGCGCCGCCACCACCCCGGGCTGGGCGAGCGCCAGCGCCTCGAGATCGGCGTCGGACACCGAGGGCGGCACGTCGAGGCGCGCCTTCACCTTGCCCTTGACCTGCACCACGCACGTCACCGTCTCGTCCACGACGTACGCCGGGTCCGCGACGGGGAAGTCCTGGTGGACGACGGTGTCGGTGTGGCCGAGCCGGTGCCACAGCTCCTCGGCGATGTGCGGGGCGAACGGCGCGACGAGCAGCACGAGCCGCTCGGCCACGGACCGTGCGACCGGGGCCGCCGTCTTCGTCAGGTGGTTGTTCAGCTCGGTGATCTTGGCGACCGCGGTGTTGAACCGCAGCGCCTCCAGGTCCTGGGTGACCCCGTCGATCGCCTTGTGCAGCGCGCGCAGGGTCTCCTCGCCGGCTTCGGCGTCCACCACGGTGACGTCGCCGGTCGCCTCGTCCACGACGTTGCGCCACAGCCGCTGCAGCAGCCGGTACTGGCCGACGACCGCGCGCGTGTCCCAGGGCCTGGACACGTCGAGCGGGCCCATGGCCATCTCGTAGAGGCGCAGCGTGTCCGTGCCGTACTCGGCGCTGATCTCGTCGGGCGTGACGGCGTTCTTCAGCGACTTGCCCATCTTGCCGAGCAGCCGGCTGACCTTCTCGCCCTCGTAGTAGTAGGCGCCGTCGCGCTCCTCGACCTCGGCCGCGGGTACGGCGATGCCGCGCTTGTCGCGGTGGACGAACGCCTGGATCATGCCCTGGTTGTACAGCTTGTGGAACGGCTCGGAGGCCGAGATGTGCCCCAGGTCGAACAGCACCTTGATCCACATGCGGGAGTACAGCAGGTGGAGCACGGCGTGCTCCGCCCCGCCCACGTACAGGTCGACGCCGCCGTGCGGCATGCCCTCACGCGGCCCCATCCAGTACCGCTCGACGGCGGGGTCGACGGCCTCGGCGGTGTTGGTCGGGTCCAGGTAGCGCAGCATGTACCAGCAGGAACCCGCCCAGTTGGGCATGGTGTTCGTCTCGCGGCGGTAGCGCCTGACGCCCCGTCCGTCGCCCAGGTCCAGGTCGACTTCGACCCAGTCCTCGTTGCGCGACAGCGGCGTCTCGGGCTCGGTGTCGGCGTCGTCCGCGTCGAACGTGCGCGGCGAGTAGTCGTCGACCTCGGGCAGTTCGAGCGGCAGCATCGACTCGGGCAGCGCGTGCGCGGTGCCCTCCTCGTCGTAGACGATCGGGAAGGGCTCGCCCCAGTACCGCTGGCGGCTGAACAGCCAGTCGCGCAGCCGGTAGTTGACTGTGCCCTCGCCGATGCCGGTCTCGGCGAGCCAGGCGGTGATGCGGGCCTTGGCCTCGACGACGCCGAGGCCGTCGAGGGCGATGTCCGTGCCCGTGGAGTTGACCAGCACGGCGTCGTAGGAGGCGAACGCGTCGTCCCATGCGGCCGGGTCGGTGGAGCGGCCGTCGGTCGGCTGCACGACGCAGCGCATCGGGAGCTCGAAGGCGCGCGCGAAGGCGAAGTCGCGGCTGTCGTGGGCGGGCACGGCCATGATCGCGCCGGTGCCGTAGCCCATCAGGACGTAGTCGGCGATGAAGACGGGCACCTGGTCGCCGCTGACGGGGTTGGTTGCGAACGCGCCGGTGAAGACGCCCGTCTTGTCCTTGGCCTCCGCCTGACGCTCGACGTCCGACTTCGAGGCCGCCTGCTTGCGGTAGGCGTCGACGGCGTCGGCCGGGGTCGCGTGGCCGCCCGTCCATACCTCGTGCGTGTCGGCGGGCCAGGCGGCGGGCACGATCTTGTCGACCAGGTCGTGCTCGGGCGCGAGCACCATGTACGTGGCGCCGAACAGCGTGTCCTGGCGCGTGGTGAAGACGGTGATCGCGTCGCCCGCGCCGCCCACCGGGAAGTCGACGCGCGCGCCCTCGCTGCGGCCGATCCAGTTGCGCTGCTGGAGCTTGATGGCCTCGGGCCAGTCCAGGGCGTCCAGGTCGTCGATCAGCCGGTCGGCGTACGCGGTGATCCGCATGTTCCACTGGCGCAGCTTCTTCTTGAACACCGGGTAGTTGCCGCGCTCGGAGCGGCCGTCCGCGGTGACCTCCTCGTTGGCCAGCACGGTGCCGAGCCCGGGGCACCAGTTGACCGGCGCGTCCGAGGCGTACGCCAGCCGGTACCGCCCCAGCACGTCGGCGCGCTCGGCGTCACCGAGCGCCGACCAGGGCCGCCCGTCGGGAGTCGGCCGCTGCCCCCGCTCGAACTGGGCGACGAGCGTCTCGACGGGCCGCGCCTTGCCCGCGGCCGGGTCGTACCAGGAATGGAAGATCTGCACGAAGATCCACTGCGTCCAGCGGTAGAACTCCGGGTCGATCGTCGCGACCGCGCGCCGCTTGTCGTGGCCGAGACCCAGGCGGCGCAACTGCCGCGTCATGTTCTCCATGGCGGCCTCGGTGGAGACCCTGGGGTGGGTGCCGGTGGCGACGGCGTGCTGCTCAGCGGGCAGGCCGAAGGCGTCGAAGCCCAGCGTGTGCAGCACGTTGTGGCCCGTCATCCGCTGGTGGCGCGCGTACACGTCGGTGGCGATGAAGCCGAGGGGGTGCCCTACGTGCAGGCCGACGCCCGACGGGTACGGGAACATGTCCATGACGTACCGCTTGGGCCTGGCCACGATCGCCGGGTCGCCGGCCAGGTCACCGCTCGGGTTGGGCGCTTCGTACGTGCCGTCGGCGTCCCAGAAGTCCTGCCAGCGCGCCTCGATGTCGGCGGCCATGGCGGCCGTGTAGCGGTGGGGCGCGGTGTTCTCCGCGCCGGCGGCAGCCGGGTTCGTCTCGCTCATGTCCTCAGAAGCTCCATCGGTCGTCTCTGCCGCGGGTCCCAGTCGTTTCTGCCGCGGGAACGAAAAAACCCCTCGCACAGGAGGGGACGCCGCGCTGATTTTGACGGGATCTCTCATCCGCCGGTACTGATCAGCGCGGCTCGCTAAGCAGAAGGCGTACGGCACGCATGCGCACAGGTTACCGCAGCCGCCGCAAGGGCCGCACGGCGCATGCGTGAGGGCCCGTCCCCTGGGGGGCGGGCCCTCACGCCGAGTACACCGATTGTGGAGCTAAGGAGAATTGAACTCCTGACCTCCTGCATGCCATGCAGGCGCTCTACCAACTGAGCTATAGCCCCGTGCGATGGGGCAACAGTACACGGTGACCAGGCTGGATCACCAATTCGTCGGCCCCGGCGTCAGGCCCGCGCGAACGGCGTCAGGCCCGCGCGAACGAGTAGAAGCGCTTCAGCGTGCAGTGCTCGTCGAGCAGCCGTCCGTAGATCGGCTCGCCCTCCAGCTCGCGGTACGTCTCGATCGGGTCGCCCTTTATGATCAGTGCCCGCGCGCACTCCTCGCACCAGTACTGGTAGGCGAGGTTCAGCGGGTCCATGTCCCTGACAATGGGCGTGCCGCTGCCGCACCAGTCGCAGGTACGCCTGTGTGCGCCCATCACTAGCTCCAGCTGTGGCCGCAGGCCGTGCACACGTATGAGACTCCACCGTTGTCACCGAGCACCTGTGCCACATGGGACGAGCCGCAGGAGGGGCAGTTGAGACGGGCGGACCCGTCCGTTCCGGCACGCAGTGCATCATCGTCGATGCTGCTGGCGGACATCGTGCTCTCCTCCCGTCCCGGCCGACCGTCCCCTCCGGCGGTCCGATTCTGCCATGGCGGGGCCGCGTGGGGCAGCCGCAATCGGCCCCCCTCACGCCGCTGACAGCCGGGTCGTTATACGCACGGCCACGCTCGGCCGCGGGACGGGCGGAACACCGGGAGGGGAAACGCGCAGCGCCCCCGAACCGTGAACGGATCGGGGGCGCTGTCTGCGTAGGAACCGTGGAGCTAAGGAGAATTGAACTCCTGACCTCCTGCATGCCATGCAGGCGCTCTACCAACTGAGCTATAGCCCCGTGTGTCCTGTGCGCTGCGCGCCGCGGACAAGAAGAACCTTAGCCTGCGGGCCGCCGGAAAGTGAAATCAGTCGTCGTCGCCCAGGACCGGCTCGGGCAGCGAGCCCGCGTTGTGCTCAAGCAGGCGCCAGCCGCGCACCCCTTCGCCGAGCACCGACCAGAAGCAGTTGGTCAGCCCGCCGAGGCCCTCCCAGTGGCGGGCCTCGATGCCGAGCAGCCGGCCGATCGTGGTGCGGATCGCGCCGCCGTGGCTGACCACGACGAGCGTGCCGCCGTCCGGCAGCGCGTCCGCGTGGCGCAGCACGACCGGTGCGGCCCGGTCGGCGACTTCGGTCTCCAGCTCCCCGCCGCCGCGGCGCACGGGCTCGCCGCGCTTCCACGCCAGGTACTCGTCGCCGTACCGCTCGTTGATCTCGGTGTGCGTGAGGCCCTGCCAGTCGCCCGCGTACGTCTCACGCAGGCCGGCGTCGTGCGTCACATGGAGGCCCGTCTCGGCGGCGAGCCACGCGGCCGTCGCGGCGGCGCGGCGCAGGTCGGACGAGACGATCGCGTGCGGCTTCAGCTGCGCGAGCTGCCCCGCGGCACGCCTGGCCTGCTGGATCCCGACGTCCGTCAGCTCGATGTCCGTGGAGCCCTGGAACCTGCCCTCGACGTTCCACCGGGTCTGCCCGTGCCGCCACAGCACGATCCTGCGGTCGCGCAGGGGCGCCTCCGCGGCGGACGCGGGCGGGCTGGCGCCGTACGCGCTCAGCTCGCGTCCCCGTCGGCCTCCGCGGACAGCGCCGCGTGCTCCTCGCGCCTGCCCTTCGTCTTCGCCGCGTCCTCGGGGAGCGGCAGCTCGGGGCAGTCCTTCCAGAGCCGCTCGAGGGCGTAGAAGACCCGCTCCTCGTTGTGCTGGACGTGGACGACGACATCCACGTAGTCGAGCAGGATCCAGCGCGCGTCGCGGTCGCCCTCGCGGCGTACGGGCTTGGCACCGCACTCCTTCTGGAGCCGCGCCTCGATCTCGTCCACGATCGACTTGACCTGCCGGTCGTTGGGCGCGGAGGCGAGCAGGAAGGCATCGGTGATCGACAGGACGTCACTGACGTCGTAGGCGATGATGTCGTGCGCGAGACGGTCGGCGGCCGCCTGGGCGGCGGTCTCGACGAGCTGGACGGCACGGTCGGTAGCGGTCACAAGCAGGCTTTCGTCGGTGGTCGTGGAGAAGTCCAGGGTCTCACGGACCACTGACAGGCCGCGCCCCGCGACCGTCTCAGCCGAGCTTCTGCTTGAAGTCCTCGCCGAGGACGACGGCGACATCGGCGTTGCCCGCGGAGCCCTTCCTGACAGCGCCCGCCGGCAGCCCCAGCGTCTTGGCGACCCCGGCGGCCTTCGCCTTCTCCTTCGGGTCCGCGTACGTGACCGAGGACGAGGCGGCCGTGGCGCCCGTGCCGCTGTCGACCACGGTGTAGCCCGCGTTCACGAGCTTCACGCGTGCGGTCTCCGTGGCCGACTTCCCGCCCGTGGCGTTCTTCACACCGACCCGCAGGAAGCCCGACGGGTCCGAGGCCTTCACCGAGCCGCCGAGGATCTGCTTGACCTCGCTCTCGCCCCGCGAGTCGAGCTGCCCGTCGGTCCCGACGGGCAGGACCACGGTCTTGTACCGGTCCTTCTTCGCGTGGTCGGCGAGTTTCGCGAGGGCCGCGCCGAGATCGCTGTCGGTCAGCGACGGGTCGAGGATCTGCGCAAGCGTCTGCACGGTGACGGTCGCGGCCTTCGGGTCGCTCGACATCTTCCGCAGCGTGGCCTGCATGACCTCGCCGAACCGTTCGAGCTGCTTGTCGTCGCTCTCGCCCGGCGCACGGTAAGTGGCGTACGCGACGGCCGCCTTGCCGCTGAGGGTCTGGTCGGCGCCCTTGTGGACGAGGGGCGCGGTGCCCTTCTTCGTGTCGGGCACGTCGGTGTCGGTGGTGACGCCGATGTTGCCGACCAGGTCGACGAGGTTCTCCAGGTACGGGGTGTCGAGCCGCCACGTGCCGGCGACCTTGGTGCCGAGCAGGTTGCCGAGTGCCGTGCGCGTGCCGTCGGAGCCGTCCTCGTCCACGGACTTGCCGAGGGTGGTGACCGTGCCGTCGTCGTTGGTCACGGCCAGGGAGTTCGGCAGCAGGACCGTGCTGCCCTCCCCCGTCGTCTCGTTGTTGACCAGCAGGGCCGTCGAGGTGCTCTTGTCGGCCGTGTTGTGCAGGTGCACCACGATGACGTCGCGCTTCTGCGGGCCGCCTGACGCCGCCGACTGCTTCTTCGCCGTCGCGCCCACGCCCGGCAGCTTGCCCGCGTACCAGAGGTAGCCGGCACCGCCGACCACCACGACGGCGAGGACGACGAGCAGCGCGACGAACCGGTGCTTGCCGCGCCGCCTGGCCTCCTCGCGCCGCTCGGAGCGGCTCTCGGTGAACTTCAGCCAGTCGATGACGTCCTCGGAGTCATCGTCGGGCTCCTCGATGAACGAGAACTGCTCGGTGCGGTACTCCTGTTCGGGTGCGGGGCGCTGGCCGGGCACGGCCGCCCGGCTCCCGGTGTCCGCGCCGGCCTGGTCGGGGAATTCCCGCTGCCCCGTGCCGTGCTGCTGCGGCGGCTGTTGTTGTTGTTGCTGCTGCTGCTGCTGCTGCGGGATGTTCCACTGCTGGGTGGTGTCGACAGCGGCGGGCTGCTGCCCCGTGCCGTAGTCGCCTGCCTGGCCGTAGCCGCCGTACCCGTAGCCCTGCTGCTGCCCGTAGGGGTCGCCGTACCCGGGCGGACGGCCCTGCTGCGGCTGCCCCTGAGCCCCCGGCTGCTGCCCGTAGGGGCCGTACCCGTAGGGCTGCCCGCTTCCGGCGCCGGCTGCGGGGTCCTGGCCCGGCACCGTCGGCTGCTGCCCGGTGTCGTATCCGTAGCCGTACCCCTGCTGCTCGTCGCCGGGCTGCTCGTACACGGGCCGGCCGTACGCGTCGTACCCGACGACCCGCGGGCCGCCGTTGTACGGGTCGTATGGACCAGGACCGTACGGCGGCTGCTGCTGGTCGTTCACCGGTGCCCCTCTTCGGTGGGTGACTGCCGTGGGCGCTCGCGCGCCCGATCGCTCACGCGCGGTACAGCTGGCGCTTGTCGATGTACCGCACGACGCCGTCCGGCACCAGGTACCAGACGGGGTTGCCCTTGACGACGCGCTCCCGGCAGTCCGTGGACGAGATGGCCAGCGCGGGCACCTCGACCAGGGAGACACCGCCCTTGGGCAGCCCGTCGTCCGTCAGATCATGCCCCGGACGGGTGACCCCGATGAAATGCGAGAGCGCGAAGAGCTCCTCGGCGTCCCGCCACGTGAGGATCTGCGACAGCGCATCGGCGCCGGTGATGAAGAAGAGGTCGGCGTCCGGGTTGAGCTCGCGCAGGTCACGCAGGGTGTCGATGGTGTACGTCGGGCCGCCGCGGTCGATGTCGATACGGCTGACCGAGAACTGCGGGTTGGAGGCCGTGGCGATGACCGTCATCAGGTAGCGGTCCTCCGCGGGGGACACCGCCTTGTGGCTCTTCTGCCACGGCTCGCCCGTCGGCACGAAGACCACCTCGTCGAGGTGGAAAAGCGCCGCCACCTCGCTGGCCGCCACCAGGTGGCCGTGGTGGACAGGATCGAATGTCCCGCCCATCACGCCGAGTCGGCGCCTGCCGGGGGCGGCGGGTCCTCGCTGCTCTTCCATGCCCGCAGAGCCTACTGGCACGTGGTTTCGGCCGTCGCTCAGCGGTCCCGGTTGAAGCGCGTGGTGACCCACAGCAGCAACAACAGGACGAACAGGGCCCCGCCACCGGTCAGGTAGGGGCTCAGGCTGTCGTGGCCGCTGCCCTCGGCGAGGGTGGCGAGATGTGCGGTGGTACCGGAGGCGATCATCTTCAACAGGACCTATCGATCGACGGTGGGTCGGTGACTTCGGGCACATCGTATGCGGGCCCGCGCGGCGGGCACATGCCGACTCAGTCGTTGCCCCCATTGTCGCCGTTGTCGCCGTAGCCGCGCAGCAGGAACCAGGCGAGGAAGACCGCGCCGAGAACCATGACGACGATCACGACACGCAGGACCGTACCGGCGCCCTGCTGGCCCGCGGTGGCCAACGCCGCGGCGAGTGTGGTGGCTGCCTGCATGACGAGTGCGCTCCTCGATCTCTCGCTGACCGCCGCACCGGAAACGTACCGGGAAGCGGCTGTTGCCCCCACCCACACGGTAGCCCCAGCGCCTAGGCTGTTCTCCGGCAGGGGGACGAGCCGGCATCCCGTGCGGGATCCCGTACGGGACAGGTGACGCAGCAAGGGGACGGGCCATGACCGACGACAGCGACCACAGCGGCGTTCCGATGCGGAAGCGCAGGCGCTTCCCCGGCATCTCCTCGCGGGCCTACGAGCACCCCGCCGACCGCTCCGCGCTGGTCGCGCTGCGGAAGCTGAGCGGCTTCGACACCGTCTTCAAGGCGCTCAGCGGCCTGCTGCCCGAGCGCAGCCTGCGGCTGCTGTTCCTCTCCGACTCGGTGCGGGTGAGCGAGGCGCAGTTCCCGCACCTGCACGAGATGCTCCTCGACGCGTCGTACGTCCTCGACCTGAAGAAGGTCCCGACGATGTACGTCACGCAGAACCCGCAGCCGAGCGCCATGTGTGTCGGGCTCGACGAGCCGATCATCGTCGTCTCCACGGGCCTGGTCGAGCTGCTCGACGAGGAGGAGATGCGGGCGGTCGTGGGCCACGAGACGGGCCACGCGCTGTCCGGGCACTCGGTGTACCGGACGATCCTGCTGTTCCTGACGAATCTCGCGATGAAGGTCGCCTGGATCCCGCTGGGGAACGTGGCGGTCATGGCGATCGTCACCGCGCTGCGCGAGTGGTTCCGCAAGTCGGAGCTGTCGGCGGACCGCGCGGGGCTGCTGGTCGGGCAGGACCTCCAGGCGTCGATGCGCGGCCTGATGAAGATCGCGGGCGGCAACCACCTGCACGAGATGAACGTGGACGCGTTCCTCGCCCAGGCCGAGGAGTACGAGAGCGCGGGCGACCTGCGCGACTCGGTCCTGAAGATCATGAACGTGCTGCCGCGCTCGCACCCGTTCACGACGGTGCGGGCGGCGGAGCTGAAGAAGTGGGCCGCGAGCCGCGACTACCAGCGGATCATGGACGGGCACTACCCGCGCAGGGACGAGGACAAGGACGCCTCGGTGTCCGATTCGTTCCGCGACTCCGCGTCGCACTACGCCGACACCGTCAAGGGCAGCAAGGACCCGCTGTTCAAGCTGGTGGGCGACATCGCGGGCGGCGCGGGCGACCTCGGCGGCAAGCTGCGTGACCGCTTCATGGGCGGCCAGGGCGGCAACGCGGCGGGCGGCCAGGGCGGCCAGGGCGATGAGCCGACGGACGGCGGCCAGGCGGGCGCCTGAGCCGCGTCAGTGCGCGGTGGGCGAGTGCGTCGGCGCCGCGTGCGTGCTTGCCGCGTGCGCCGGCGCCGAGCGCCCCGGCGCGCCGAGCGCCCCGCACAGGTCCCCCGTCAGGCGGCCAGGGGCGAACGGGTCGACCTCCACCGGATCGCCCGACGGGGCGCTCGCGCCCGCGAGCAGCGGCGCGAACGCCTTGCGGGCCGCCGCGGAGCACGCCTCGGGCCCCGCGTCGACGTCGCTCTGCACGAGCCGGGCGCGCTTGGTCTCCAGGTCGCTCATGTCGAAGCGGAACCGCAGCTCACGCCGCACGGTGAACAGCGACGCCGCGTCCTTCGCCGTGCTGCCGGCCGGGCGCAGCAGATAGACGAACGTATGGTGCGTGCTGACCTCCAGCGCCCGGTCGGCGCTCTCCCGGTACGCCATCGAGCCGTGCACCCGCACCGCGCCGTCCGCCTGCCGCACCTTGGCGGGGTCGAACGACACCAGCCAGCCCGCCGGCTCGTGCAGTCCGTCCGCGTCCGGCGCGGCGAACGAGCGGTCGAACTGGCCGGTCTGCGCCGGGTCGAGCAGGTCGCGGACGGCGTCGCGGTCCCGGCCGGCGAGCACGTCGGGGTTGAGCGCGGAGGCGACCAGGTAGCTCTTGGCGATTCCGAGCGCGGTCCCCACCTGGCTCGCGGAGAAGTGGGCCGTGCTCTTCGGCACCGGCGTCGGGATGCCCTCTCCTCCGACGTGGAAGCTCTTCGCGGGGCTGTTGGCCAGCAGCTCGGCAGGGGTGCCGCCGGGCACATCGGCGGTGGGGGCGAGTGGTACGACGGTCATCCGCAGCTGCGCGGCGGAGCGCGGCGTGCCCGGCGGCCTGCTCGGCTGGCGGAAGCCCAGGTAGACGGCCGCGCCGAAGGCCAGCGCGAGCAGCACGAACAGCGTCAGGAGCGGGTGTGGGCCTCTTCTGGGGCCGCGCGTGGCAGCGCCCGCGCGAGAGCCGCGCGTACGCACCGCGTGCTCGCTGCCTGCCATGCGCTCGCGCGCGGAGAGCTCCTGGATGCGGGCAGCGCGGACGAACGATTCGTCGAAGACGACGGACCGGTACTCGTCGTCGCCTCCGGGCGGACCGTCGGGTGTCCCCTCGGGCGGGTCTCCATGCCCTGCCATATTTTCAGAGTAGGCCGCGGCGGACGGAGGTAAACGCGGCCGTAGAGGTCAACTTGCACCAGAACCGGCCATCGGCGATCAGGGCTGGAGCGGGTTCCGGTTACGCATCCGAGGCGCCCGGCGCCCGGGTCGGCTCAGCGGGTGCGCGGCACGGCCGAGACCGGCGGTGCCGACTGGCGCCGTCCGCCACCGCCCGCCTTGTCGCCGCCGTCGGCGGGGTCGTCCGGCCCCTCGACGCGCGGCGCGTCTATTCCCGTGGAGGCCGGCTGCGGCGCCTGCCCCGGCCTGCTGCCGCCTCCCGAGCCCCGGGAGACCGCGGAGAGCGCGAGCGCCACCATGCCGATGCCGATCAGCAGCGCGAGCAGCCAGGCCACCGGCCGGTGCCAGCGCGCCCGGCCGTGGTAGGGGAACAGCGTGCCGCCGTGGCGGCCGTACGGGCTCGGCGCATCCGGGTCGTCGGGGTCGTACGCGCCGTGCGCGCGGGCCTCCGGGTGCCTGCGGCTGTACAGCTCGTCCCAGAGCTCGTGCTCCTCCTCAGGGGCGTGCCTGCCGGCGCGCGACCTCGCGGCGTCGGCCTCGGCGCGGGCCTGGGCGGCGGCGAGCAGCCGCTCGACCGCCGACGGCTCATGGAACTCGGCCGCCCGCACGAAGGCCTCGTCGAGCACCACGGAGGCGAACTCCTCGTCCGCTCCGCGGTCGTCGTCGGGCTCCCAGCCGTCCTGGAACGGCCTGCCCCCCACGTCGTCCGCCACGGATCCAGCGTATCCCCGCCGGGCCGCTTTGGGCAGGGAGAGTCCGTCTTCTTCCCCTGCCACGCGGTATGAACCGCGCCACTTACCTGGTGTGGCCGTCCCCGGTGACGATGTACTTGGTCGACGTCAGCTCGGGCAGGCCCATCGGGCCGCGCGCGTGCAGCTTCTGCGTGGAGATGCCGATCTCGGCGCCGAAGCCGAACTGGCCGCCGTCGGTGAAGCGGGTGGACGCGTTCACGGCGACCGTCGTCGAATCCACCAACCGGGTGAACTTGCGGGCCGCCGCCTGCGAGGTCGTGACGATGGCCTCGGTGTGCCCGGACGACCAGAGCCTGATGTGCGCCACCGCCGCGTCCAGCGAGTCGACGACCGCGGCCGCGATGTCGTACGAGAGGTACTCGGTCTCCCAGTCGTCCGCGGTGGCCGCCACGACCGTCGCCTTGCTCCGCTCGCCGTACGGCACGACGCGCTCGTCGCCGTGGACCGTCACCCCCGCGTCGGCGAGTGCGTCGAGCGCGCGCGGCAGGAAGTCGGCCGCGACGTCCTGGTGCACGAGAAGCGTCTCCGCGGCGTTGCACACGCTGGGCCTGGACGCCTTGGAGTCGACGAGGATCGACACGGCCATGTCCAGGTCGGTGTCGGCGTCGACGTACACGTGGCAGTTGCCCGTGCCGGTCTCGATGACCGGCACCGTGGACTGCTCCACGACGGTGCGGATCAGCGCGGCGCCGCCGCGCGGGATGAGGACGTCCACCAGGCCGCGCGCCCGCATCAGTTCGCGCGCCGAGTCGCGGTCCTCGCCCGGCACCAGCTGCACCGCGTCCGCCGGAAGACCAGCCCCGCCGACCGCGTCGCGCACCACCCGTACGAGCGCGGTGTTGGACGCGATCGCGGACGAGGAGCCGCGCAGCAGCACGGCGTTGCCCGACTTCAGGCAGAGCGCGGCCGCGTCGACGGTCACGTTGGGACGCGCCTCGTAGATGATGCCGACCACGCCGAGCGGCACCCGGACCTGCCGCAGGTCGATGCCGTTCGGCAGGGTCGAGCCGCGCACCACCTCGCCGACCGGGTCGGGCAGCGCGGCCACGTCGCGCACGTCCCGCGCCATGGCCCGCACCCGCTCGGGGGTGAGCGTCAGCCGGTCGATCATCGCTTCCTCGGCGCCCGCACGCCGGGCCCGCTCGACGTCCTCGGCGTTGGCCGTGACGATCTCGTGGGTGCGCACCTCGAGCGCGTCGGCGATCGCGAGCAGCGCGTCGTCCTTGGCCGCGCGCGGCAGCGGTGCGAGGTCCTCAGCGGCCGACTTCGACCGGTAGGCGGCCCTGGCGACCGCTGAGAGGTTGTCGTAGGGCGAGAGCGAGGTCATGAACCGCAGCGTAGTGCGCGCGGAGCAGGCTTTCCGCCCGTATCCCGCACTGCGAGACGCCCCCCGTCCCCGTCCGCCGAGGCGGCGGGGGACGGTTCCGGGGGCGCGCCCGCGGTCAGAACGGGTGGACGCCGACGCGGGCCGCGGGCGGCGGCCCGTACCCCTCCGCCACGCGCTGGTGGTACGTCTCCCGGTCGATGACCTCGAGGCCGACGATCTCCCAGGGCGGCAGCTTCGCGCTCGACCTGTGCTCGCCCCACAGCCGCAGCGCGACGGCCGCCGCGTCGTGCAGGTCCCTGGCCTCTTCCCAGTACCTGATCTCGGCGTGATCGCCCGCGTATCTGCTGGTCAGCAGGAAGGGGTGGTCGTGCGCCAGCTGTTCGAGCGCCCGCCTGACGTCGGTGAGCGGCGCCTCGTCGCCCGAGACGCTGAGCGTGACGTGCCACAGCCGCGACACCGGACGTGCCCCGCCGTCGGAACCCTCGGGCTCGCCGGCGGGCCGCCCGTGCCCGCCGGGGGCGCCGAAGTCGTCGCCGGCGTCGACACTCGTGAGGATCGTCTCGTGTCCCGCCGTCCGCCGGGCGTGGACGCCTCCGCCCGGGCGGATCGCCGTGCCTGGACGCACTCGTCTCACCGGCGGCCTCCTCCTGCTGATCGGTGCTGCTGCTTCCCCTGTCCCCCCATAGAGTTGACCAGCCCGAGGCCGCCCTTGGGGGCGTTTTCGGCAACCTCCACGCCGCCGGAACGCCTCCCACACCCTTTCTCAGCCCATCGGGGGGCCGCCTCAGCGCTGGAGCACCACCAGATCGTCCTTGTGTACGACCTCGCGCTCGTAGGCCGGGCCGAGCTCTCTGGCCAGGTCGCGGGTGGAGCGTCCGAGCAGCTGCGGCAGTTCCTTCGCGTCGAAGTTGACCAGGCCCCTGGCGACCGCCATGCCGTCCATGTCCCGCAGCTCCACCGGGTCGCCGGCGCCGAACTCGCCCTCCACCGCGGCGATCCCGGCGGCGAGCAGCGACGTGTGGCGCTCCACGACGGCGCGCACCGCGCCGTCGTCCAGGGTGAGGGCGCCGCGTGGCGTGGAGGCGTGCGCGAGCCACAGCAGCCGGCCGCGCGAGCGCCGCCCCGTGGGGTGGAAGTACGTGCCGCTCTCGCGTCCCGCGAGAGCGTCGGCGGCGCGGCTCGCGGAGGTCAGGACGACGGGGACGCCCGCGCCCGTGGCGATCCTGGCCGCCTCGACCTTGGTGGCCATGCCGCCGGTGCCCACCCCGGCCTTGCCGGCGCTGCCGATCGTGATCCCCGCGAGGTCGCCGGGGCCGCGCACCTCGCCGACGCGCGAGGCGCCCGGGGTGGCCGGGTCGCCGTCGTAGAGGCCGTCCACGTCGGACAGGAGCACGAGCAGGTCGGCGCGTACGAGGTGGGCGACGAGGGCGGCGAGGCGGTCGTTGTCGCCGAAGCGGATCTCGTCCGTGGCGACGGTGTCGTTCTCGTTGACGACGGGCAGCGCGCCCATCCGCAGGAGCTGTTCGAGGGTGCGGTACGCGTTGCGGTAGTGGCTACGCCTGCTGGTGTCGTACGACGTCATCAGCACCTGGCCCACGCGCACGCCGTAGCGGGCGAACGAGGCCGTGTAGCGGGCGATCAGCAGCCCCTGGCCGACGCTGGCGGCGGCCTGCTGGCGGGCCAGGTCGCGGGGGCGGCGCCCCAGGCCGAGCGGGGCGAGGCCCGCCGCGATGGCGCCGCTGGAGACGAGCACGACCTCGCGCTCGCCGCCGCGCACCGAGGCGAGCACATCGACCAGGGCGTCCACCCGGTCGGCGTCGAGCCCGCCCGCGGCGGTCGTCAGGGACGAGGAGCCGACCTTGACGACGATCCTCCGCGCGCCCGTCACGGCGTCCCGCCGCGTCTGCGCCTGCTGCCGTGCCGCTGCCACGTCCCGTCGCCCCTGCTCTCCCGCTCACCGTCCGCCGCCTTGCGCCGGTCAGCGTACGCGTACGGTCCGTGGCGGCGGACACCCTTTCCACCTGCCGGACGGTGGGTCCCGCGGCGGTGCGGCCGGCCCTCACGGCCCGGCCGGTGCGCTCAGTGGGCCGCGGGGCGCAGCGACGCGCGGAAGGCCGTGCTCTCCTCGTAGGTCGGCAGGAGTCCGCGCCGCGCCGCCTCGGCAAGCGAGGGCGCCTGCGCGTCCTTCGACGACAGCAGCGGCTCGATGCCCTCGGGCCACTCGATCCCGAGGTCCGGGTCGAACGGGTCGATGCCGTGCTCGCGCTCCGGCGCGTAGCCCGAGGAGCACAGGTAGACGACGGTGGCGTCGTCGGTGAGCGCGAAGAACGCGTGCCCGAGCCCCTCGGAGAGGTACACGGCGTGGTGCGTCTCGTCGTCCAGGCGCACGGCCTCCCACGACGCGTACGTGGGAGAGCCGGTCCTGATGTCCACGATGAAGTCGATCACCGCGCCGCGCACGCACTTGACGTACTTGGCCTGGCTCGGCGGCACGTCGGCGTAGTGGATGCCTCGCAGCGTGCCGCGCCGCGACACGGAGCAGTTGGCCTGGGCGAGGTCGAGGTCGTGCCCGTCGGCGTCCCGGAGGTCGGCTGCGCGGAACCACTCGTGGAAGGAGCCGCGGTCGTCGGGGAAGACCTTCGGTTCGTGGATCCACGCGCCTTCGATGGACAGGGGTCGCATGACTGACTCAGCTTTCTGGCTCGCGTCGGTGCTTGTGGTGGGGTCCGTCACGCCCGGGAGAGGGCGCGGCGCAGCCTTCTCATGATCCGCTGCGGCAGCGATGCCCGCTTACGGGGGTCGCCGGTGAGGGCGGAAGCGGGCGCGAAGGCGGCCCGTCCGTCGGCGCGCACGCGCACGCCGACGGGCAGCGGCGTCCAGCGCGGGGCGCCGCGCCGCGCCGAGGGCACGCCCAGCTCCACCTTCCAGGTGCGGCGGGCCAGTTCCGCGGTCGGGAGGGTCGCGGTCAGGACGGCGCCGCCGTCCCCGGGCGCGAGCGACGCGGGCACGCGGGTGGCGGAACCGCCCTTGAGGGGCTTGAGTCGCAGGTCGGCCCCCTGCCCGGCCGCCACGTGCAGCGGTACGGGGAGGCGCACGGCGCCGCCCGCGAGCGTGATGTCCTGCGGGGTGAGCGGGGCCAGGTCGCGGTCGATCCAGTTCGTCTCGCAGTCGACGTCGAGGGAGAGGTTCCCGTACCCCTGCGTCCAGTACGGCATGACCAGGCGGCGCGGCTCGCCGGTCAGGGCGCCCCTGCGGGCCTTGTCGACGGTCTCGTCGCGCACGGAGCCGAGACGGGCGGCCTTGGACCAGCCGCAGGCGATGATGCGCACGTGGATGTCCCAGATGCCGGGGCCGAGCGGGCCGCCGCCCGCGGCCGTGGCCGGGTCGACGGTGGCGCGTGCGCGCAGCACCATGCGGAAGTCGCCGTCGCCTTCCAGCGGCACGCGCTCCACCGTGAGTTCGATCGGCTGGTAGAACTCGGCGGCGCTGCTGCGTTCCTTGACGACGAGGCCGACCCGGGCGCCGTCGACGGTGGCGCGCGTGCTCGCGCCCGCCTCGGTGATCGCGGCGAGTGCCTCGGGGCCGAACGGCAGGTCGAGCAGGGGTTCGCCGTCCTCGGTGCGAAACCGCAGGGGCTCGCCCTCGATCTGGAACTCGGCGGAGAAGCCGAGGGACAGGCCCGCCTCGCCCCACTCCATGGTCTCGAGACGCCCGGTGGGCTTGATCCCCGCCTCCCAGCGGGCGTACGTCCCGACGTCCTCGAAGCGACCGGTGGAGATCAGTGCGGCGACGACCTGCTGGGTCGGCTGGAGGCCGGCCGCCACGCCGGGGCCCATGCGCTCACCGACCACCGCGCGGATCTCGTCGTACAGCTCCTTGCGGTAGTCATCGGGCAGCGACAGGAAACGCTGCGCGCGCAGCCGCTCCACCATCTCGTTGCGAAGCCAGCGGCGGTAGAGCTTGTCGCGCAGCCGTCCCGGCTCGGTGTTGTGCTCGACCACGTCGAGCGCCTCGCGCAGATTGCGGAAGTATCCGACCGGATCGAAGCGCTGGAATCCGGCATTCGACGCGTCCTCGCGTTTTACGTGGTAGTAGCACACGTAATCGCTGAGGACGGAGACGTTCGAGGCCAGGAGATATGCCTCGGCGACGAAGACGTGGTCCTCAAGACGCCTGCGGCCCTCCTTGAAGAGGATTTTATTCTTTTCGAGGAACCGTTTGCGGAACATCTTGTGCGGGGTCAGGCTGTCGATCAGCGGCGCGTTGTCGACGGTGGCCTTCGGGCGGTTCACCCGGAAGAGTTCCAGCGGAACGGGCCTGCCCTTGCCGGCCATCTTGCCCACGACGACGTCGGCCTCGTTGGCCGTGCCGTAGTCGTACATCCGCTCGAGCGCCTCGTCGCCGAGCCAGTCGTCGTTGTCGACGAACATCACGAACTCGCCCTGTGCGCGGGCGATTCCGACGTTGCGCGGGCGACCCGACCAGCCCGAGGGCTCCTGGTGGACGACGTGCATGTGCGGGTGCGCCGCGGCCAGCTCGTCCAGTCGCGCGGGCGTCTCGTCGCTCGACCCGTCGTCCACGAAGATGGCTTCGTATTCGTCGTCGGGGAGGCTCTGTCTCAGCAATGACGAGATGCAGTCCTCGATGTACGCACCTGGGTTGTACACCGGAATGATCACGCTCACCTTGACGGACATGCACCAAGCCCCAACTGGTCGGGAAAACGCCCCGGGATCCGGGTCTGCGTAGCGTCCAGGGTATAGGCAGTATTCGCATCGCGAATTCGTGTGACGATTTCGTGTGGGAAAAGAAACCGCCGGGAGGACACCGTTGAATCGGTGCCGACCCGGCGGCGGGACGGACCGCTCGCGGCCCGCCGTCACACGGTCAGTTTCCGACGGCCTCGATGTGCCGGCGGATCGGCGTGAACGCGGAGCGCGACTTGCGCAGGTCGCGGGCGCGGGTCAGTTCGCGCCAGAAGCTCGCGCCGAGGAGCGCCTCGGGAGAGACGGCGGTCTTGCGCGTCAGGACCTCCTCGGGGACGTCCTGCGGGTCGTCGACGACGTACTCCTTGAGGATCGCGTCGTAGTTGTGCGCCAGGACCGTGCTCGTCGGGTCCATGCCGAAGACCACGAGCACGCCGGTGGGCGCGGTGTCGACCTCGACGACCACGAGGTCGGGGCGGAAGCGCCTGAGCACCTGCGCGACCTTGTAGACGTCGCCGGTCCACGCGTTCGTGTGGCGGTCACGGGCCGCCTCGTCGATGTCGCGCGGGAGCATGTCGTCGAAGACGACGACGCTCGACCACTGCGCGTGCTTCTCGACGTTCATGAAGTCGCGCAGCGCGTACTCGAAGATGTGCATGCCGTCGATGAACGACAGGTCGAGCCTGGGGTCCCCGCCGAACAGGGACAGCGGGTCCCGGCGCGCCAGCGCGCGGAACGGGTTGCGGCCGGGGCGCAGGTGGAGCAGCGGGTCCTTGCGTGCGAAGAAGTCGTCGCTGGTCTGCTTGACCAGGTGGACGTCGCAGGCGATCTCCGTGACGACCTTGAACGCCGGGTCGACGGCGACGGACGGTACGCGGGAGAGGGTCAGGCTGCGCCCGTCATTGACCCCGATCTCGAAGTAGTTCCGGGGTTTGTACACGCGGTGCAGTTGGCGTAGGAAGCCGTGGCGGTCCACTGTGGTGCCCTTCGCTGAGAATCACTCAAGATTTTCCTCGATTCCCAGCGAAGTTAGCCCCTGACCGGACGGCTCGTAAACTCCCGGCACACATCAACCGCCATGGTGTGTCGTCTCACGTTTGGCGTCCAGCAGAGCCGGGAACGCGTCGGTCAGCGCATCGTGCCAGCTCCGCAGGGGTTCGATGCCGGCGGCGCGCCACCGGTCGTGGCCGAGGACGCTGTACGCGGGCCGGGGGGCCGGCCGTACGAACGCCTCGCTCGTGGTGGGCCGCACGCGCGCGGCGTCGGCCCCGAGCAGGTGGAAGATCTCCCGGGTGAGGCCGAACCACGTCGTGTCGCCCGCGTTCGTGCCGTGGTAGACACCGGCGGGCGCGGTGCCCGCGAGGGCCGCGCGCCCGAGCCGCGCGAGCAGCCCCGCCAGGTCAGCCGTCCAGGTGGGCTGGCCGCGCTGGTCGTTCACCACATCGAGGGCCTCCTTGACGCCTTCGAGGCGGATCATCGTGTGGACGAAGTTGCCGCCGCCCGCGCCGTAGAGCCAGGCCGTGCGCACCACGTAGCCGGTGTCGGGCAGCGTCGTGAGCACGGCTCTCTCCCCCACCGCCTTCGTGCGCCCGTAGGCGGAGCGCGGGTCGAGCGGGGCGTCCTCCGCGTACGGGGCCGTCGCGTCGCCGGCGAAGACGTAGTCCGTGGAGATCTGGATCAGCACGGCGCCGGCGGCCGCGCACGCCTCGGCGAGCACGAGCGGGCCCCGGCCGTTCACGGCGAGCGCCTCGTCCTCCTTGGCCTCCGCGTCGTCGACGGCGGTCCACGCGGCGCAGTTGACGACGACGGCGGGCGCGTGCGCTTCGAGCGCGGCGCGCACGGCGCCCGGGTCGGTGATGTCGAGGGCGGCGCGGTCGAGCCCGGTCGCGGGGTCGCCGTCCGCCGCGAGTCTCGCGAGCAGGTCCTGCCCCAGCATCCCGCCCGCGCCCGTGATCAGCCAGCCACCGCTCATCGCCGCTCCGCTCCTCAGCCGGTTGTCCGTTGTCCGTTGTCCGTTGTCCGTTGTCCGCCGGTGCCGTCCGTGCCGTCCGTCAGTCCGCCTTGTGCCGTCCGCCGGCGTCAGAGCGCGGCGCGCTCCTTGAGCGGCTCCCACCAGGCGCGGTTGTCGCGGTACCACCTGACGGTCTCGGCGAGGCCCGTGGCGAAGTCCTTGCGCGGCTCGTACCCGAGCTCCTCACGGATCTTGGCGCAGTCCACGGAGTAGCGGCGGTCGTGGCCCTTGCGGTCGGCGACGTACTCGACGCTGGTGTCCCAGTCGGCGCCGCATGCGTCGAGCAGCAGCCGGGTGAGCTCCTTGTTGGACAGCTCGGTCCCGCCGCCGATGTTGTAGACCTCGCCGGCACGGCCCTTCGTGCGGACCAGTTCGATGCCCTGCACGTGGTCGTCGATGTGCAGCCAGTCGCGCACGTTCGCGCCGTCGCCGTAGAGCGGCACCTGCTTGCCGTCCAGCAGGTTCGTGATGAACAGCGGGATGACCTTCTCGGGGAAGTGGTGGTGCCCGTAGTTGTTGGAGCAGCGCGTGACCCGCACGTCGAGGCCGTGCGTGCGGTGGTACGAGAGCGCGATCAGGTCGCTGGACGCCTTGGCCGCCGAGTAGGGCGAGTTGGGCGCCAGCGGGTCGGTCTCGGGCCAGGAGCCCTTGTCGATCGAGCCGTACACCTCGTCGGTGGAGATGTGCACGAACGTCGCGATGCCGGCCCGGTGCGCCGCGTCGATCAGGGTGTGCGTGCCGACGACGTTCGTGCGGACGAACTCGGCGCCGCCGTCGATGGACCGGTCCACGTGCGACTCGGCGGCGAAGTGCACCACCTGGTCGTGCTCGGCCATCAGCTTCGCGACGAGTTCGGCGTCGCAGATGTCGCCCTGCACGAACGAGAAGGAGGGGTGGTCGCGCACCTCGTCGAGGTTGGCGGGGTTGCCCGCGTACGTGAGCTTGTCGAGCACGGTGACACGGACGTCGCCGGGGCCCTCGGGGCCGAGCACCGTGCGGACGTAGTGAGAGCCGATGAAGCCGGCGCCGCCGGTCACCAGAATGCGAGTCGTCATGAAGAGATCTGCACCTTGCTGTGGTCGCCGAGTACGAGACGGTGGACGGAGGGGTTGCGGGGCGCGGGCGTGACCTCGACGTCCCGGCCGATCAGGGAGGTCTCCACCCGGCGTACCCCGCAGATCGAGGAGTTGCGCAGGACGATCGAGTACTCGATCTCGCTGTCCTCGATCCGGCATCCCTCGCTGACGGACGTGAACGGGCCGACGTACGCGTCCTTGACGACGCTGTCCCTGCCGATGATCGCCGGGCCGACGACGCGGCTGCCGGTGATCGTGGCACCCTCCTCGATCCTGACCCGGCCGACGATCTCGCTTGCGTCGTCGGCGAAGCCCTCGCAGGCCGGCTCGACGGTCTCCAGCACCGAGCGGTTGACCTCCAGCATGTCGGTGACGTTGCCGGTGTCCTTCCAGTACCCGGAGATGGTGGTGGAGCGCACGTCGCTGCCCCGGTCGATCAGCCACTGGATGGCGTGCGTGATCTCCAACTCGCCGCGCCAGGAGGGCTCGATGGACCGCACGGCCTCGTGGACGGCCGGGGTGAAGAGGTAGACGCCGACGAGCGCCAGATCGCTCTTGGGCTTCTCGGGCTTCTCCTCAAGCCCCACCACGGCGCCCTCGGCGTCGAGTTCGGCCACGCCGAAGGCCGTCGGGTTGACCACCTTGGTCAGCAGGATCTGCGCGTCGGGCCGGTCCTCGCGGAACCCCTCGACCAGGCCGGTGATGCCGCCGACGATGAAGTTGTCGCCGAGGTACATCACGAAGTCGTCGTCACCGAGGAATTCGCGTGCGATCAGCACGGCGTGCGCGAGCCCGAGCGGTGCCTCCTGCGGGAGGTACGTGACGCGGATGCCGAATTGCGACCCGTCACCGACCGCCTCGCGGATCTCGTCCGCCGTGTCGCCCACGATCACGCCGACGTCGGTGATGCCGGCCTCGGCGATGGCTTCGAGCCCGTAGAAAAGCACGGGCTTGTTCGCCACCGGGACCAGCTGTTTCGCCGAGGTGTGGGTGATGGGACGCAGGCGCGTGCCCGCTCCTCCGGAAAGTACGAGAGCCTTCACTATGCGTATCCCCTGCCGACACGACGATGCGGTACGGGCATGGCCCGACGACCCGACTCTACCCATGCGGTCGACCCGGACGAGGGGCTCCGAGGGGGGTACAGGCCGTTCTCCTGCTTGATTTTCATCGGAAAGTAAGACTGGGAAATTCGCTTGGCGGTTGCCTGACCGTCAGCCGCCGACCGGTGAGTCGTGCGCGTCCCGCTCGGGATCGTCCACGGCGGCGGACGCACCGGGGCCGCCGGGGGCCGAGTCGTCGAGGCCCGCGGCCTCCTCGGGCTCCGCGAGGCGTTTGGCGACGCCGCTGTTGCGCCCCTCCGACTTGACCGCGAGCGCCTCGACCGCCGCGCCGAACTGCTCGATGGACGTCGGTTCCCCGGGGCCGAGCAGGTACCGCTTGAGCTCGCCGCGGCGTTCCTTGAAACGGTCGGCCGACGGGTCGGCGACCGCGTCGAGCAGTTCGCCGATCTCCCGCGCGCTGTTGGACAGGACGACGGCGGCCCGTACGGCGGTGTTCTGCCGGCGGAACTCGTCCGCCCCGATCTCCGCCGAGTCGGTGACCGCGTACGGCTTGCCGCTCGCGATGAAGTCGGACACCACGCTGGAGATGTCCGAGACCATGCCGTCGGACTGGTTGAAGCAGTCGTAGAGCTTCGGCTCCGCGCCCATCACGACCCGGTGCTCCCACCAGCCGAAGGAGCGCCAGTACGCGTCGTTCCACTCGGTGTGCAGCCGCTTGGCCTCGTCGAGGCGCGCCTGGTCGCCGACCGACCTGCGCGCCACCTCGGCCTCGTCACCGCCTGCGTGTCCCGACGTGGCCAGCTCGGCCAGCCGGGCCTCCACCCTGGCCAGCTCGGCGCGCGCGGCGGCCTGGTCGCTCGCGGCGGCGGCCGCCGCCTCCACCCAGCGCGGCTCCCCCGCCCGGGCCGCGGCGGCGTCCCGCACCATGGCGGTGATCCGCTGGTGGACGGCCTTCGCCTTCTTGTCGCGGATCCCGGTGAACGGGTGCGGCTTGTAGATGACCCGTACGGGCGACTGAGCGGTGAGCAGCCGCTTGACGATGTTCTCTCCCGCGAGCAGCAGGGACGTGTTGCCCGGATTGTCGTCCCAGCCCTCCCACGTCGGCGCGTAGAGGATCGTCGGGACGGGGTTGGCCGGGCGGCCGGTGCCCGCCTGGATCGGGGCCAGCTGCGGGCGGCCCACCTCGACGATGTCGTCGTCGCGCACGCCGACGTCGGCGAGGGCGTACCGGTCGCGGCCCGCGCGGCCTGCCGTCCAGACCTCGTCGTAGACCTTCGAGAACGGGTTGACACTGGCGATCTTGTCGCTGTCGCCGTGGCCGATGAAGACGTGCTTCATCGTCGGCACGCGCAGCAGGTGGATGTTCTTGCCGACGTTGGCCGCGTAGAGCGCCACCCGCACCGTGGAGAGGTCGAGGTTCATCAGGTGCGTGCCGCCCGGCACGCAGATCACCGGCACGGACGTGGGCGCGAGCTGGCCCGCGATGGTCCGCTCCCGCAGGACGACCAGCGGCCGCTCGATCTGCTCCATGGTCTCCAGCCACATGTTGACCTGGTAGGCGGATTCCTTGGAGCCGGAGAAGTACAGGACGGTGTGCGGCCGGTAGTCGCGCAGCCACTCGTCGATCGCCTCCAGCACCTTGGCGGGCGACGGCACGATGCGCTTCGGACGCAGCGTGGGCGCGAGCGCGAGGATGTAGGCGAGGCCCAGCGCGATCGAGGCGGAGACGCCCGCGTACCCGTAGGCGAAGACGCCCGTCGCGGCGGCGACGAAGACGCCGATCTCCATGGGGAGGTCGAGGTGGAGCATCTTCGGGACGGACTGGGCCATCAGGAACCGCTTCGGCGCGTCCGGGATCCGCAGGCCGCTCAGGTCGATGTTCCGCGTCACGACCGGCAGGGAGCGGCGCTTCCTGATCAGTGTCACCAGCGCGCCCTGAACGGCGTTGAGCCCGTAGAAGACCAGGAACCCGGCGACGGCGACGTACGTCAGCCCCACGTTGGTCAGGCCGACCCGCGTCAGCAGCAGGATGAGCAGCAGCTGGCGGGCGAGGAAGCGGATCGCCAGGCCGGCCCGCACCTTCTCCAGGCGGTTTATCAAGTAGCTGCCGCGATGGTGGAGATAGCGGTCGGCAACGTACGTGACTGCTGCCGATGCCGCGAAGAACCAGACGTTCGGGATCAGCGCGGCGAGCATGACGCACGGATAGCCCAGCCCCATGAGGGCTGCCGCGGCCAGCTCGGATCCGCTACCTACACGGGCCAGTCGAATGGCGGTCGAAAACACGAGGAACCTGCTCCATAGGGTGCCGGTTATTACACGATTTGCGGAAAATGTGAAATTGCAATTTACGCACTCGGGCCTCTGCGTCCGCGCGGCAGCGATCACAGAGGCCCGAAAAGTACAACTAGAGGCGGATTATTACACATCTCCATGTCGATCGAGCACGGAGGCCAGCGCCTGCTCGAAACCCGATGCCTCGGCGGCGCCGCGCGTCGGATCCTGCTGGCGCACGTCGATGACGTGGCCGGTGAGCTCGGACAGCAGCACGTCGAGCGAGGTGCGCGCGACGGCCTCGGACGACAGCAGGGAACCCGCGGGTTCCTCGCCGAACGCCTTCGTGCGCATCGGCGTCGCCGTGCGCTCCGGGTTCACGCAGTTGACGCGGATACCCTCGCCCGCCCACTCGTCGGCGAGTGCCTGCGTGAGGTTCACCATGGCGGCCTTGGTGGACGAGTACAGGCTGTACTCGGCGCGGCCCCGCGTGTAACTGCTTGAGGTGTAGAGCAGCAGCTGGCCCTTGGTCGCGGCCAGATACCTGTACGAGGCCCGCGCGATCTGCACCGGCGCCAGGTAGTTGACGTTCAGCGCTTCCTGGATGGTGGCGCTGTCCGTCTCCGCGAGCTTGCCGATCCTCAGCACGCCGGCGGTGTTGACCACGTAGTCGACGCGGCCGGTCTCCGCGTGCGCCTTCGCCAGCGCCGCGTCCACGTCGTCCGCGTTCTCCACGTGGGTGCCCGTGGTGGACCGGCCGAGTGCGTAGACCGTGGCGCCGTAGCGCCGGGCCAGGTCGGCGATGTCCGCGCCGATCCCGTACGAGCCGCCGAAGACGACCATGGTCTTGCCCGAAAGCAGTTCGCGGTACGCGGCCTCGTCGGCCTGCGCGGGCGCGGCGGTGGACGCGAGCTGGAAGAGTTTGTCCGCGATGAAGACATCGACCGGCTGCGTGACCTTCATGTTGTACTCGTCACCCGCGACGACGTGCACCGGGACGTCGGGCAGGTACTTCAGCACGACCGAACAGTCGTCGGTGGCCTGGAAGTTGGGGTCGCCCGCGGCCACCTCGTAGGCCCTGCGGATGGTGGAGAGCTTGAACGCCTGCGGCGTCTGGCCGCGGCGCAGCCGCGAACGGTCGGGGATGTCCGTGATGAACTCGCCGTCGTCACCGTGCGTCCGCGTCACGATGATCGTGTCGGCCGACGGGATGGCGACGTCCACCGCCTGGTAGCGCTCCAGCGCGTCGACACACGCTGCGATCACGTGCTGCGAGAGCAGCGGGCGCACCGCGTCGTGGAAGAGGAGGTTGCGGTCCTCGCCCTCGGCGAGCCCCTCGCCGAGCACGGCGATGGCGCGCTCGGTCGTCTCGTTGCGCGTGGCACCGCCCTCGATGACCTGGCTGACCTTCGTCAACCCCGCCTTGGCGACGATCTTCTCCACATCGGGCACGAAGCCGGGCGCCATCAGGACGACGATGTCGTCAATGCACTCCGCACGCTCGAAGATCGCGAGCGTGTGCTCGATGACGGCTTTGCCGGCGATCTTCAGCAGCTGCTTCGGGATCGAGAGGCCCACGCGCTGGCCGGTGCCACCGGCGAGAACGACTGCCGTGGTACGGGTACGAGCGTCACGCGACACAGACACAGGGGAACCTACCTAGCAAAGAACGGGGGAAGCAGCACGATAGTTGCACTCTCAGTGACCGGCATGCAAGGCGAGCGCAGGCGGCCTCCGGCTTCCGTGGAGGCCAACATAACGCTTCCATTGGGAAAATAATCAAATTGCACGAGAGGCTCGTGCACACGTCACACTGGGCTGCCGCACAGGGAATTCATAGCGCCCGTGAAGCGGGTGTCCGATTTCACGGAACGATCACCGGGAATGCATACCTGTGGTGGTCGACTTCACGACTTCCAGAGCCCTGGCGCGCCGGCAAGATGCCTGCTCACGGCGATGCCGCCGCACAGCAAACCGCTCCCACAGGTCGCGGGACCCGTGAGAGCGGCAGACGCTGCTACGGAAGAACGACGGCACGTGCCGTCCCTACGGGTGACGCAGCCTCCACCCGTGCCACGCGGACTCGATCATCACGTCGAGGCCGTACCGGGCGGACCATCCGAGCTGCCGCTCGATCCGGTCCGCGGACGCCACCACGCGCGCCGGGTCACCCGGCCGGGCGTCGACGACCTCGGGAACGGCCCCGGCCGCGCCCGTGATCTTGATGATGCGTTCCACGGTCTCCCGCACGGAGCTGCCCTCACCCCGGCCGATGTTGAGCGTGAGCATCGTGCCCGCTTCCGCGTCCCGCAGGCGTACCGCCGCCGCGAGGTGGGCGGACGCGATATCGCTCACATGGATGAAGTCGCGTACGCAGGTGCCGTCCGGGGTGGGGTAGGTGTCCCCGAAGATCAGCGGGGCCTTCCCCGCCTCCAGCCGCTCGAACACCATGGGGATGAGGTTGAACACCCCCGCGTCCGCGAGTTCGGGGGACGCCGCCCCCGCTACGTTGAAGTAGCGCAGCGCTGCCGCCCGGATTCCGTGCGCCCGCGCGGCGGCGCGGATCAGCCACTCGCCGATGAGCTTCGTCTCGCCGTACGGGTTGATCGGCTCGCACGGGGTGTCCTCCGTGACCAGATCCACGTCCGGCATGCCGTACACCGCGGCCGAGGACGAGAAGACGAGCCGGTCCGCGCCGGTCGCCGCCATCGCCTCCAGCAGCGTGGTGAGCCCGGCCACGTTCTCCCGGTAGTAGTGGAGCGGCTGCTCGACCGACTCACCGACCTGCTTCTTCGCCGCGATGTGCAGGACGCCCTCCACGGCGTGCTCGCGCATCGCCGCTTCGAGCCCCGCTCCGTCGAGCACGCTGCCGACCACCAGCGGCACCCCGTCGGGCACCCGGTCGGCGCTGCCCGTCGACAGGTCGTCGTACACCATGACGGCCTCACCGCCGGCTCGCAGCGCCCGCAGTACGTGCGAGCCGATGTATCCGGCGCCTCCGGTGACCATCCACATGCCGGTCAGTCCCTTCCTCACTCGCCCGCGCCCGGTCGCACCAGTCGGCGCCGCTCGTGGAGATCATCACGGGCGCGTGATTCTCATGCTTTTCTCATGCCGGACCGGCAGGGCCAATGATCTCGCGCCCGGCCCTCAGGCATGTGATCACCAAATTTTCACATGACCGCGTTATCGGCCGTCAACGCTCGTACGGGCTCTTCACCGGGAAGTAGGCCCGCAGGAATGCCTTCACCACCCGCGCCTGCTCCTCGGCCGGCACGTCCGCGTCCGGGGATTCGCCAAGGCAGAAAACGTCGTAGCCGCGCCCGGAGAGCAGCCGCGTCAGGTCGGGATGCCCGGTGTAGCTGCCGACGTCGACATAGGAGCACCGGATGGCCCCGGGTACCGCCTTGCCCGAGAAGTAGCCGAAGTGGTGGTGCAGCGACGAGACGACCGAGATGTCCCGCCAGCCCCTCAGGGGCGCGGCCGCCGTTCTGGCCATGTCCTCGGGGAAGGCTTGCTCGATCTCTTCGAGGAGGCTCTTGCGAAGAGCGTGGGGGGCATGCAGGAAACCGTTGGTCACGGTCGCCCCGAACCGGTCCTCCAACAGGCGCCGGTTGTTCTTGGCCGCCGCGAAGTAACCCTCGTCCGCCTGCGTCGCCTCACCCACCGGGACCGTGGTCGGCGACCAGAAGAAGTTGGGCACGCCGGTGGAGTGGAAGAACACCCGCGGCACCACGGGACGGCCGAAGAAGAAGTCGTCGTTGAGGTAGAGGAACTGCTCGGACAGCCCGGGGATGTGATGGAGCTGGCTCTCGATGGAGTGCGAGTTGAAGGTCGGCAGGCAGTCCGGGTCGGTGAACACCGCGCGATGCGGGACCACCTCGATACCGGGATGCTCCTCGTTGAGCCAACTCGGCACCTGGTCGTCCGTCACCAGGTAGACCTTGCGCACCCATGGGGCGTACATGGCCAGTGACCTCAGGGAGTACTTCAGCTCGTCGCGGTCGCGGAAACGCACGTCGCCCGAGTCGGCTTTGGCTGTCGGCAGCCCGAGCTCCGCCATCCGCTTGGCCTTGCGCTCCTGCCAGGCCGGATCGCCACCGTCGACCCACGTGTACACCGCGTCGACAGGGAAGGACACGTCACCGACCAGCTGCTTGCTGAACGGCGCCAGCGTCGGGTAGTCGCGCTCGCGGATGGTGACTGTCGCGTCGGCGGTCAGCGAGGGAAGGAGGGTACCGAGAGCAGTTCTGCCCAGCGGGGCGGCGAACAGCCCGGCATCCGCCTCGCCCTCGGGGAGCCGGGGCCAGAACTCAAGGTCGCAGCCGTATGCCGGGCCGAAGCGCAGAGTGCGGCCGGAGGTCACGACCGGACGGAACACACGGAGTCCCGCGGACTCGCCGACCTCTGTCAGCCGCTCCGCGAGGACGACGCCCGGGGCATGCGTCCTGGGCTTGAGCAGTTCCGCGTAGACGGCACTGCCGTGGTGGGTCTTGGCGAATGCGGCACGCACTTCGGCGGAACGGTCGGCATCGACCGCGACGCGGTGGCGCACCACGCTGTCGGAGGCCCGCACGACCACGTACGGGATCTCGTGCTCCTCCAGTACGGTGACGACGGCGTCCAGGTTCCGCTGCAGGACATCGTGCACGAAGAGGTCGTCGCGCACCTCGCTGAGCCGGCCCGAGGAGCGGACCAGCGCGCGGTTGCCGGCCTGGATGACCACTTCGCGCGCCCGCTGGTCGCCCGTCGAGGGCGCGGTGCGGTCGGCCTGGGCGGACAGCCGGAACCGGCCGGCCCCCAGATGCAGCGCCTGGTGCGCGGACCGATCAGCACGCTGCGCCTGACGCACCGGATCGTCCCGACGCGCGACGAGTTCGCCGAACAGCTCCTCCCACTGCTTCACCACTGTCTCGGCGGAGAAGCGCTGCGTGCCCTCCAGGGCGTTGGTGCCCATCCGGGCGAGCAGTTCGGGATCGCCCATCAGCCGGCCCATGGCGGCAGCGAGCGCTTCGATGTCGCCCGACGAGACGAGGAGCCCGTCGACCTCGTGCCGGATGATCTCTGCGGGACCGGTCAGGACGTCATAGGCCACGGCGGGCACGCCTGCGGCGAACGACTCGAGCAGCACCAGGGGGAACGCCTCGCCACGGGAGGGCAGCACGCTGAAGGAGGCACGGGACCACTCGTCCTTCATGTGTCCGCTGGCGCCGAGGATCTCCACACTGTCGTGCAGGCCGAGGCCCTCGACGAGCGAGCGCAGCCGACTCGCCTGCGGTCCCTCCCCGAACAGCCGCAACCGCCAGCCGGGATGCTCCTCGGACGCGATGCCGAACGCGCGGATCGCATGGTCGATCTGCTTCTCCGGCACCAGCCGGGAGGGCAGGACGATCGTCTGCCCGGTCAGGCTCGACCGCGGACGGAAACCGCCCGGGACAGCGTTCGGTATCGCGGCCAGCCGCGGCGCCGCCGCGCCCAGGGACTCCGCGAACCAGTCGCATGTCCGCTCGGTGAGGGCGACCACAGCATCGAGTTCCGGAGCTCTGAGCAGCAGCGGCTCGCCACTCGTGCCGCGCAGCTGCGAGCAGCGGTGCTCCTGGTGGACGGTGACGACCCCCGGCGGAGCCAGGTCGGCCATCAGGCTCATGAGGGCGGGTGTCGTCGAGATCAGCACGTCCGTGTCGACGGTGCTGAGGGCGTAGCGCAGTTCGATGTCGGAGAGGGCGTCGAAGGTGGATTCCCAGGAGATGTCGACGAGGGAGCTCGGGACACCGGCGAGCTCCTCGCACTCCTGCGCCGTCAGGTCGCTCTGCCGTACCGGCCGCTGCGGGCGCCGAGTGCGGTCCACCAGGTAGCGCACGCGAACCCGCTCGTCGGGCTTGAAGAACGGTGCGTCCCGTGTTCGGAACACACTGACCATCTCCACCTGGTGGCGGGGCGCGAGATGCGCGGCCTGGGTGTAGGCCGCCTGCTCGGTGCCCCCCATCTCGTCACCCCAGGTGAGCAGGAAGGTGATCTTCATTTCTCTCCCCCCGCGACGAGAGCGCCCCGCAGGGCCAGGCTGCCGACAGGTGTGTAGTAGGGGTTGACCCGGATGCTGCGGTCGTCCTCGCCGGTCAGCAGCCTGACCGGCATGCGGTGGACCTTCTTGGGTACACGCACGTCGTGGCGGGTTCGGGCGACCTTCAGGGGCTTGAGGCCGGGACAGTGCAGCCGCACGTCCCACACCTGCTCGCGCCCGGTCACACCCGGCAGGTCCTCGGTCCTGACGGACGCCTCGAAGTACTCGCCGTCCCAGTGGATCGGGACGCTGTGGCTGAGTTTCCCGGAGCGGCGCACGAGTTCCACCGTGCCGCCGGCGTAGGCGTTTGCCGGCGCGTTCACCAGGTGGCCGCGCAGCGTGATCCCCGTCCAGTCGAAGCGCACCAGCTTGACCTCGGCGCCGGGTCCGTCCCTGCCGATCGTCAGGTGCACCCGGCCCGTGGCGGACGTGCCGAGGCGGCAGGACGTGCCGTCCTCGCGCACCGGGTCGGGGACCGTGGGCCCGTCCTCCATCAGCGGGGGCGGCGTGGCGAGCGCGAAGTGCCGGCTGCCGCCCTCCACGTCGGTGAACTCGACGGAGACCTTCCAGTTGCCCTCGTCCAGCAGGTGGCGGTCGATCCCGGCCGGGAGCACGCCGGCCGCCTCCGCGGCGCCGCG
The DNA here is from genome assembly GCF_000721265.1 of Streptomyces sp. NRRL F-5126. GTDB lineage: Bacteria > Actinomycetota > Actinomycetes > Streptomycetales > Streptomycetaceae > Streptomyces. Next base: position 79,430 of record NZ_JOFZ01000015.1, read on the forward strand.
GAGCTCGACGACGGCCGTGCCGTCCGCGCTCGCGCCACCCCCGTCCTGCTCCCTGAGCCTGAGCGGGACGACGGTCCGCTCGCTCCGGTCGCCGAGCACGAGTCGCGCCGCCGAGGCCGCGATGTCGCGCGGCACTGCCACGGAGACGTTCAGCGTCCTTCCGTCCAGCACGGAGAGGTGCCCGGGCACGAGGCGGGGCCAGTCGTCGGCCTGGGGCAGCAGGTGAACGCGGCCGCCCCAGCGCTGCTTGACCGACCGCAGCCGGGCGTATCCCTGACGCAAGGCCTCATGGGGCGTGACGAGAGGTCTCACTTTTCTCCTTGGTCGCGCTCGAACGGGCTGGGCACGGGGAAGTAATCGGCGAGGAAGCCGTGCAGCAGCGCGCTCTGCTTCTCCGTGTCCGCGACCGTGGAGCCGGTGTCGTTGACGCAGAAGACGTGTCGCTTGCGGTGCGCGATCAGCTGGCCCAGCCTGCGCTCCGCTCCGTCACGCGAAAGGTCCACGTAGTTGTAGAGCAGCTCGTTCGACGGGACCGCCCTGCCAGTGTGGAAAGCATAGTAATGGTGGAGCGACGAGGTGATGGACAGGTCGGCCATGCTGCGGAAGCGGCTGCCCGCGGTCGCGCGGTACTCGTCCGCGTAGCGCACCTCGATCTCGGTGAGCACGGAGCGGTTGAGGGCGTGCGGCATGTGCTTCATCTTCTGCACGAGGACGGCGCCGAAGCTGCGTTCGATCAACCGGCGGTTGTTCTTGCCCGCGGCCGCGACGGGCGGGTCGTCGTCGACCACAGGGCCGAGCGGGACGAGAGCCGGCGACGGGAAGAAGCGGCTTATCCCGCTGGCGAAGAAGAAATCACCCGGGACTGTTTCGCGGCCCAGCAGCACATCGTCGTTGAAGTACAGGAAATGCTCGGAAAGCCCGTCTATGTGATGCAATTGACTTTCAATGGCGTGCGAATTGAACGTCGGCAGCCAGTTCGGGTCCCGGAAGACGTCCCGGTGGTCGACGAGCTCTATCCCCGGGTGCTCCGTGTTCAGCCAGGACGGGGCCTGCCCGTCCGTGACGAGGTAGACCTTGCGCACCCAGGGCGCGTACATGTTCAGCGACCGCAGGGAGTACCGCAGTTCGTCGCGGCTGAGGTAGCGCGCGTCGTTCGCCGCCTCTTCGTGGTACGCGGCACCCGAGTACCGCGCCCGCTTGCGCTGCCACTCCGGGTCGGAGCCATCGACCCACGTGTACACGACATCGATCGGGAAGTCCGGCTGGTGCGTGGTGCGCGCGACGAATTCGGGGCGGGTGGGCACCCGCACCGTTTCGGCCATCGGGCCGAAACGCGGCACCAGGTCGGTGAAGTAGTCCTCGTCCGCCTCCTGGACATCGCCCTTCACAGGCACGGAATCGGTGACCCGTCCGGCACGGGGGGAGATGAGCCGCTCGTCATCCTCCGTCCAGAACTCCAGGTCACAGCCGTAGGACGCACCGAGGACCAGCTTCCCCGTGGGGTCGGTGCGGTACCAGACGAGCCGCAGGACGGACGCGGCGGTGACGCGCCGCCAGGCGCCGGAAGACTCCACGGGGTGGACATCCGAATCGTCCGGCTCGCCGCGCCGCACCGCGGCCACGTAACCGGGCTGCACGGCACAGAACTTGAGGAGTTCGGCGAGAACGGTGCCGCGGTCGGACGCGGCGACCGCCACGGCGGCCGCGGTCTGCGACGCACCGCGTACACAGAAGTGGCCGACGCCGGCGGCGTCCAGCACGGCGAGTACATCGCGCAGATTGCTCCGCCGAGCGCGCAGCGGTGTCATGCCCTTCTCGGCGATCGCGAGGCGGATGGCCTCCTCGACGGCCACCACGCGGCGGCGCGAACCGAGCATGTGCGAGCCGTACTTGCGCGCGGCACGTACCTTGCGCATCCGCTCCCGGGTGGACTCGGCCGTGGCGAGACCGAGCTTGACCCGGCGCCGCAGGTCCGAGCCGACTCTGCCGGCCACCAGACGCCGCGCCTCCTCGGGGAGAATACGTCTGTACGCGCCCACCAAACGCGGTGCTTCCGGATTCTGCACCCTGACGGCTCCTGCTGCCTGTGCGACCAGACAACAGCCGCCACACGAACACTACTTCGTGTAGTAAATCATATGGATATAAGGATACGTTAACCAAGCGGTCATAAAGGTGTTACACATTACGCAAACACGAGCAGAGGGCCGGACGGCTGTCCGGCCCTCCCGCGCAGCGGATGCCCGTGGAGGCACGGCGCCGTCAGCTGAACGGGTCGAAGCCGTCGAACTCGCGTGCCGCCTCGTCCCGTTCCGCCTCGCGGTCCCTGCGGCGCTGCGCCGCGGGGCGCGGGGCCTCGAAACGGTGGTCCTCGCCGCGCCTGCCGAGCATCTCCGCGCCGGCCGCCATCGACGGCTCCCAGTCGAAGACGACCGCGTTGTCCTCGGGGCCGATGGCGACGCCGTCACCCGGCCTGGCGCCCGCCTTCATCAGCTCGTCCTCCACGCCGAGGCGGCCGAGCCGGTCCGCGAGGTAGCCGACGGCCTCGTCGTTGTTGAAGTCTGTCTGGCGCACCCAGCGCTCCGGCTTCTCGCCACGCACGCGGTAGATGCCGTCGTCCTCAAGCGTCACCGTGAAGCCCGTGTCGTCCACGGCCTTGGGGCGGATGACGACCCGGGTCGCCTCGGCAGGCGGTGCGCTCTCGCGCGCCTTGCCGACGATCTCCGCGAGCGCGAACGACAGCTCCTTCAGGCCGAGGTGCGCGACCGCCGACACCTCGAAGACGCGGTAGCCGCGCGCCTGGAGGTCGGGCCTGATCATCTCGGCGAGGTCCCGGCCGTCCGGGATGTCGACCTTGTTGAGCACGACGAGGCGGGGCCGGTCGTCGAGCCCGCCGTACTCCCGCAGTTCCTCCTCGATGGTGTCGAGGTCGGACAGCGGGTCGCGGTCGGACTCCAGCGTCGCGGTGTCCAGCACGTGCACGAGTACCGAGCAGCGCTCCACGTGCCGCAGGAATTCGAGGCCGAGGCCGCGGCCCTGGCTAGCGCCCGGGATGAGGCCCGGCACGTCGGCGATGGTGAAGACGGTGGAACCGGCGGTGACCACGCCGAGGTTCGGCACGAGGGTGGTGAACGGGTAGTCGGCGATCTTGGGGCGGGCCGCGGACAGCACCGAGATCAGCGAGGACTTTCCGGCGCTCGGGTAGCCGACGAGCGCGACGTCCGCGACCGTCTTCAGTTCGAGGACGACGTCGCCGCCGGTGCCCGGCTCGCCGAGCAGCGCGAAGCCGGGTGCCTTGCGGCGCGTCGAGGCGAGCGCCGCGTTGCCGAGGCCGCCGCGGCCGCCCTGGCCCGCCACGTACGTCGTGCCCTGGCCGACGAGGTCGGCGAGCACCTCGCCGTGCTTGTCGAGCACGACGGTGCCGTCCGGCACGGGCAGCACGAGGTCCTGCCCGTCCTTGCCCGAGCGGTGGCCGCCCTCGCCCGGCTTGCCGTTGGTCGCCCTGCGGTGCGGCGCGTGGTGGTAGTCGAGCAGCGTCGTGACGGACTGGTCGACGACGAGCACGACGTCGCCGCCGCGGCCGCCGTTGCCGCCGTCGGGGCCGCCGAGCGGCTTGAACTTCTCCCGGTGCACGGAGGCGCAGCCGTGGCCCCCGTTACCCGCGGCGACATGCAGCTCGACGCGGTCCACGAAGGTGGTCATGGTGTGGTGCCTCCAAGCACGTACGCGGAGATGGCCTCTCCTGACTAACACGCAAAGGGCGGACCCGCTTCCCGAGGGAAGGGGGCCCGCCCTGAGCGCGAAACCGCTGATCGGTCCGGATTGCTTCTCAGGCGACCGGAACGATGTTCACGACGCGGCGGCCACGGCTGGTGCCGAACTCGACCGCGCCGGCGTTGAGCGCGAACAGGGTGTCGTCGCCGCCGCGGCCGACCCCGGTGCCGGGGTGGAAGTGCGTGCCGCGCTGGCGGACGATGATCTCACCGGCGAGGACGACCTGACCGCCGAAGCGCTTCACGCCGAGCCGCTGGGAGTTGGAGTCGCGCCCGTTCCTGGAGGACGATGCGCCCTTCTTGTGTGCCATGAATCCTCAGTCCCTTACTTCGCGGCCGTGGGGATGCCGGTGACCTTGATCGCCGTGTACTGCTGGCGGTGACCCTGACGACGGCGGTAGCCGGTCTTGTTCTTGTAGCGAAGGATGTCGATCTTCGCACCCTTGTGGTGGTCCACGACCTCGGCCGTGACCTTGATGCCGTCCAGGACCCACGGGTCGCTGGTGACGGCTTCCCCGTCGACCACGAGCAGGGTCGAGAGCTCGACCGTGTCGCCCACCTTGGCAGTGGAAATCTTGTCAACCTCAACGATGTCGCCGACAGCAACCTTGTGCTGGCGGCCACCGCTGCGCACGATGGCGTACACGCGCATCTCACTCTCACTAGGAACGGAAACCTCTGACGCCAGCCGCCCGCACGGCCGAGGGCCATGACAGTCCGGAGTGGATGAGCGGCCTCCCCCGGGGACCGGGAGGTGGGTGCTCAGAGGCGGGCGTGCACACAGACACGCCGAAGGGTAAGAATACGGGGCGCCGGAGCAGAGGGTCAAACCGGCCCCTGAACGGTCCCGGGCCGCCCCGCACCGCTGAGGTGCGAGGCGGCCCGGGACCGGTCGCGGGTCACCGGCCGGTCAGTCGTCCGCGGCGTCCGTCGCGGACACCACGCCCGAGGGCGCGGCCTGTTCGGCCGCCGCGGTCTTCTTCGCGGCCGACTTCTTCGTCGTCGTCTTCTTCGTGGCGGCCTTCTTGGCCGTCGTCGTCTTCTTGGCGGCGGTCTTCTTGGCCGCCGTCTTCTTGGCGGTGGCCTTCTTCGCCGTAGCCTTCTTCGCGGCCGCCTTCTTCGCCGTCTTCTTGGCCGCCGGCTCCCGCGCGGCGGCCTCCTCGACGGGCGCCTCCGCCTCGGGCGCCTCCGTCTCGGGGGCACCGTCCGCCTTCTGGCCTGCGGACGGGACGACCACGACAGCGCCGCCGTCGCCCGAGGGCGCGCCCGCGGGGGCGGTGACCTTGCGCGTCACCCTGCGGCGCGCTCGCGGCGGTGCCGCGACCGGCTCCTGCGCCGCCGAGGCATCGGGCTCGGCCGAGGCCGGCTCGGGGGCCTGCGGCGCCGCACCTGTCTCGGCCGCGGGGACGACGACCTCGGCGGGCGCCGCCGTGTCCGCCGTGCGCGGGGACCCGGCCGGCGCGGAGGCCTTGCGGGTGGCCCTGCGGCGGGAACGGCCGCCCCTGCTCGCGGCCGCCTCCGCCTCGGCGACGCTGTTGTACAGCTCCTCGTCGGGCGTGAAGGCCGGCGAGGGCAGCGCCGCGGGGGCCGCCACCTCGGCCGCGACCTCGGCGGCCGTCTCGGTCCTTGCGGGCCCTGCCTCCTGCGCGGACCCGGCCTCGGCCGCGGCCTCCACCGCCGGAGCCTTCTCGGCCGCGTACTCGTGCTCGTGGTCCGCGCCGCCGGAGCCGCCGCGGCGCTTCCTGCCGCGCTTGCCGCCACCCGTGCTGCCGCCGCCCGCCGGGGTCGACGCCTGCTCCATGTGGACGATCACCCCGCGTCCGTTGCAGTGCACGCAGGTCTCGGAGAACGACTCCAGCAGGCCCTGGCCGACGCGCTTGCGGGTCATCTGCACGAGGCCGAGCGAGGTCACCTCGGCGACCTGGTGCTTCGTACGGTCGCGGCCCAGGCACTCCAGCAGCCGCCGCAGCACGAGGTCGCGGTTGGACTCAAGCACCATGTCGATGAAGTCGATGACGACGATGCCGCCGAGGTCGCGCAGGCGCAGCTGGCGCACGATCTCCTCGGCCGCCTCCAGGTTGTTCCTGGTGACGGTCTCCTCCAGGTTGCCGCCCTGGCCGGTGAACTTCCCGGTGTTGACGTCGACGACGACCATGGCCTCGGTCTTGTCGATGACCAGGGAGCCGCCGCTGGGCAGCCAGACCTTGCGGTCGAGCGCCTTCATCAGCTGCTCGTCGATGCGGTACGTCGCGAAGACGTCCACCTCGCTCGTCCACCGCTGCAGCCGCTGGGACAGGTCGGGCGCCACGTAGGAGACGTAGTCGTTGATGGTGTCCCACGCCTCGTCGCCGCTGACGATGACCTTCGAGAAGTCCTCGTTGAAGATGTCGCGGACGACGCGGACCGTCATGTCGGGCTCGCCGTACAGCAGCGTCGGCGCGTTCGACGCGCCGCCGGACTTCGACTTCTTCTTGATCTCGTCCCACTGCGACTGGAGCCGCTCGACGTCGCGGCGCAGCTCGTCCTCGCTGGCGCCCTCGGCGGCCGTGCGGACGATGACCCCCGCGTCCTCGGGGACGACCTTCTTGAGGATCGTCTTGAGCCGGGCGCGCTCGGTGTCGGGCAGCTTGCGGCTGATGCCCGTCATCGAGCCCTCGGGCACGTACACGAGGTACCGGCCGGGCAGCGAGACCTGGCTGGTCAGGCGCGCGCCCTTGTGGCCGATCGGGTCCTTCGTCACCTGGACGAGCACGGACTGGCCCGACTTGAGCGCGGTCTCGATGCGGCGCGGGCCGCCGGACATGCCCAGCGCCTCGAAGTTCACCTCGCCCGCGTACAGGACGGCGTTGCGGCCCTTGCCGATGTCGACGAACGCGGCCTCCATGGACGGCAGCACGTTCTGCACCTTGCCCAGGTACACGTTGCCGACGTACGAGGTGGCCTGCTCCTTGTTGACGTAGTGCTCGACGAGCACGTCGTCCTCGAGCACGCCGATCTGCGTGCGCTCGCCGCTCTGCCGTACGACCATCACGCGCTCGACGGCCTCGCGGCGTGCGAGGAACTCCGCCTCCGTGATGATCGGCACGCGGCGGCGGCCCTGCTCGCGGCCCTCCCGGCGGCGCTGCTTCTTCGCTTCGAGGCGTGTGGAGCCCTTGATCGACTGGACCTCGTCCGAGCCGGTGCGCTCCTCCTTCTTGCGCGGCTCGCGCACCTTGACGACCGTGCGCTCCGGGTCGTCGCCCGACTCGGCCTCCGCGCCGAGGTCGCCGCCACGGCGGCGGCGCCTGCGCCGGCGGCGGCTGCTGGACGAGCCGGATCCGGCGCGGCCCGCGTCGTCGTGCTCGCCGTGCTCATCGTCGTGGGACGCGTCCGCGTCGTCGCGCGCCTCACCGTCCGCCTGGCCGTCCTGGTCGGCGTGCTCGCCGCGCTCGTCCTGGCCGGCGCGGTCGGCCTTCTCGGCCCGCTCGCGGTGGTCGTCGCGGTCGTCGCGGTCCTCGCGCGAGGACGTCTCGTCCTGCTCGGAGCCGCCGTCGTCGGCGGACTCGCCTCGGCGGCGCCTGCGCCCGCCCCTGCGGCGGCGGCGCGACGGGCGGTCCTCGTCCTCGGCGCCGTCCCGGGTGTCGGCGTCCTGCGAGGCGTCGGCCTCGTCGGCGGTCTCCTCCGGCTCGGCGGCGGGCTGCTGCTGCTCGGCGGCCGCCTCGGGCTCGCCGCGGCGGCGGCGCTTGCGGCGGCCGGCCGGCTGTTCGGCCGCGGCGTCCTGCTCGTCGTCGTGCTTCGCGGTGGACGGGCCGTCCGACGCGGCCGCGGCGGCCGCGGTCTCCGGGGTCTGGAACATCGGCTCGGCGAAGACGGGCTGCTGGAAGACGGCGGTGGCCGGCCGTGCCGTCCTGCGGCTGCCCCGCGCGGGGGCCGCCTCCTCCTCGACCACGGCGCCGCCCTCGGTCTCGGCGACCCGGCGGCGGGAACGGGAGCGCGCGGGGCGCTCGGCCTCGGCCTCCGGCTCCTTCGTCTCCTCGGTCTCTACCGCGGGGGCGGTGGCCTTGCGGGTCGCGCGACGACGGGTGCGCGGCGCCTCGGGCTCCGCGTCCTGCGGGACGGCGACCGCCTCGGCCGCCTCTTCGGTGGCGGGAGCCTGCTCGGGCTCGGGCGCGGCCGGGGCCTTGGGCGCGGTGGCCTTGCGGGTGGCGCGGCGACGGGTGCGCGGCGCGGGGGCCTCGTCCGCGGGCGCGTCAGCGGCGCCGGACCCGGCGTCGGCGGCGGGCTGCTCCGCCGGCTCGGCCGACGCCACCGGCGCGGTGGCCTTCCGCGTGGCGCGGCGACGGGTACGCGGCGCGGGCGCCTCGTCCGCCGGGGCCTCGCTCGCCGAAGCCTGCGCAGTCGTCTTCTGTGCCGTCTCGGCGGACTGCTCGTCCTGCGCCTGCGGCGCGCCCGCGGGCGACGTCGCCCTGCGGGTGGCGCGGCGCCGCGGGCGGGGGGCGGCCTCGGCCTCGGGGTCCTCATCCGCCTGCTCGGCCGCGGCGGGGGCCTGCGCGGCCGTGGCCTCGGGGGCCTCGGTGGCTTCGGCGCTGCCGGCGGGGGGCCCGGCGGGGCGCGATGCGGCGCGGCGCCTACGGCGCGGCGGCAGCGTGTCGCTGGGGCTGTTGTTCTCTTGTGTCGTCTCTCCGGCCGTGCCGGAGGACGTGGGCTCGATGGGCATCCGGGCGTTTCTCCCGTCACGCTCCCGGGCGCCGCGCCTGGTTCCGGTCCAGCGGCGGTCCGCGCTGTGCGCGTCCGCCGCCGCCCGGGGCGCGGGCGCCGCACGGGGGCTTGTCTGGCTCGCCGGTTCCCCACCCGCTTGTCACGCGGGTGCGGCCTGGCGAAAGTCTTCTGGTCTGTGCGCCGCCCGATCCAGGTGGCTCCCGGATTCAAGGGCCGCGCCCGACGACTGTCCTAAGCGGAGGCCGCGCCCGTCCGCACCGTCGCGGCGGCGGCTCCAGGGGCCTTCGAGTGGCCCGCGGGTACCGCCTCGCGGTCGGCCGCGAGCGGGTCGGTCACCGTGCCGGACTCCTCGTCGAGGGGCCCCTGCGCCAGCCTGGTCACCGCTGCGGGGACCGGCGGCGCCAGGTCGGCCACAGCTCGGAGACCGGACAGGACATCGTCGGGTCGAACGGCGGGTGTCTCGTGCCGAACAACCAGTCGCAGTATCGCACAGGGGCCCGCCCCGGTGCGGCCGACGTCCCCGCCGGGCTCCGCCACGACGTGCAGTTCGGCGACGGCGGCCCTGGCGTCGAACGTCCTGACCCCGTTCTTCGTGCGGCGCTCGACCTCGACGGCAGGCGCCGCGAGGAACGCGGCCACGGCGCGCTCGGCCTCCTCGTCCGCCACGCCGTCGAGCCGCAGCTCCCACACGGAGGCCGTCAGCCGCTCGGCGAGCCCGGCGACCCGGGCCTCCACCGCGTCGACGACGTCGAGGCCCGTGGGCAGCGACGCGTCGAGCAGTTCCCGCAGCGCCTCGGGGTCACGCGGCTCCACCAGGGCGATCTCCAGGAACTCGGCCTCGCTGCCCGTGCCGGTGGGTGCGGCATTGGCGTACGACACCTTCGGGTGCGGCGTGAAGCCGGCCGAGTACGCCATGGGCACCTCGGCGCGGCGCAGCGCCCGCTCGAAAGCGCGCTGGAAGTCGCGGTGGCTGGTGAACCGGAGGCGGCCGCGCTTGGTGTAGCGCAGTCTGATGCGCTGCACCGTGGGTGCGGGCGGCGGGCCTTCGGGCTGTCGCTTGCCCAGTGGTTTACTCCTCGGTGCGGGGCCGCGCGGTGACGCACGGCCCGTGGGCCTTTCGTGGTCTCCCGGCATCAGCCCTGATCGCTCAAGGTGACTTCGGGTGCGGGCGCCGCGCCGGGGACGGTTTTCTTACTACCCAGAGTACGCGCAGGGCCTCCGTTCGGTTCCCGAGGCTCCGGCAACCGGGCGGTGGGGCCGTGGCCGCTGTCGCCCCGCTGGGCGGGTGGCGCACCGAACACCGCGCGGCGCAGGTCGGCCCGCGCGTGCCGCAGCGTGGCGCGGGCCGCACGCGCCGCGTCCCGTACGGCCAGGAGCACGGGCACGGCGAGCGGCCTGACCACGGCGCGGTACATCCAGCGCACCGGGCGCCCCACGGCGTGCCACGCGATCCAGGCGACGGCCCGGCCCACCGCGCGCGAGACGAACCCGGCCGCGCGCCGGCCGAGCGCCAGCGCCGCGCCCAGCTCACGGCCCAACGGGACGAGGACGGTCCGCCACAGCCACCCGAGCAGAACGACGAGCAGGGCGGTGGCCGGCAACGCGATCCCGGCGCCCACCGCCCGCGCGAGCCACGCCGCCGCGCGCCCGACCGGTATGAGCACACTCCGGTATGCCCACCCCAACGGCACCACCACCCCGTAACGCACCACAGGCACCACAACCCACCGCCACAACGCGCCCCATGGCCACCAGAACACCGCCATGCCGAGCCACGCCAGCGCATTCGCCACCGGCACGCACACCCACATGTACAACAGGCCGCACACGTACGCCGCACCACGCCCGAACGGTGTCAACACATGCCGGTACAACCACACCGACGGCACCACCACCCCATAGCGCACCACCGGCACCACAACCCACCGCCACAACGCGGCGCCGGCCCACAGCAATGGCAGGCCCACCAACACCCTTACCGCCCAGACGAGTCCACGTCCGAGTGGCCGCAACACAGCGCGGTTGACGGCCCGTACCGACCAGCCGAGGGCGTCCCACACCATCCGCACGGGCAGCACCACGACGAACACGACGATCCGCAGCGGCAACCGCACGGCCGCCACGAGGCACCCCGCACCGCCGTCGCCGGTGCCGCCGGCCCCCTCATGCTGTCCGCGCTCCATACGAACAGGGACGCCGCAGCGCTCCGCGCGGATCCGGTCGCAACTCCCTTTCTCCGGCAGTCACGCCAGGGCGTCAGAACACCGACAGACCGGTCACCGTGGTGAACGCGTCCAAGGCCGCCACCGCTGCGACCGAGTTGCCCGCCGCGTCCAGCGCAGGCCCCCAGGCGCACAGCGCGGCCCGTCCGGGCACCACCGCCAGCACTCCACCGCCCACCCCGCTCTTGCCCGGCAGCCCGACGCGGTAGGCGAACTCGCCGGCCGCGTCGTAGGTTCCGCAGGTCAACAGCACCGCGTTGACGCGCTTGGCGTCGCTGCCCGACAGCAGCCGAGTGTCATCGGCGCGCAGGCCATGGCGTGCCAGGAAGCGGCATGCCAGGGCCAGGTCGCGGCATGACGCCGCGATCGCGCAATGGCCGTAGTAGTGCTCAAGGACCTGCTCCACCTCGTTGTCGAGGTTGCCGTGGCTGGCCAGGAAGTGAGCGAGGGCCGCGTTCAGATGTCCGTGCGCCGCCTCGGAAGCGGCGATGTCACGGTCGGTCGCCAGGTCCGGATTGCCGGACTCGGCACGCAGGAACGCCCGCACCTGCTGGGCTGCATCACCGGTCAGGCTCAGCAGCCGGTCGGTGACGACCAGGGCTCCGGCGTTGATGAACGGATTGCGCGGAATGCCTTGCTCGGTCTCCAACTGGACGAGCGAGTTGAACGGGTTGCCGGACGGCTCGCGGCCCACCCGTCGCCAGAGTGTGTCGCCGCCGCCATGGGAGAGGACAAGGGCGAGAGTGAACAGCTTGGAAACGCTCTGGATGGAGAACGGCCGCTCCCAGTCGCCGACGCCGTGCACCTGGCCGTCCACGGTGGCGATCGCCATGCCGAACGCGTGGGGATCGGCGTCGGCGAGGGCCGGGATGTAGTCCGCGATCCGCCCGCGGCCCGCGGTGGCCCGGGCGGCGCGCATCGCCTCGCGAAGCGGTTCCTCGTAGTCCATGGACGCCATTGTCCAGGTCCCCGCGGCCCACCTGCCGGGTTCGCGCCCGCGCACCAGGCGCGACCCGGCCCCCGCTCAGAAGGCGAGCGGGGGCCGAGGATGACAGGAGAGCGAGCTCAGGGCAGGAGAAGGTTCCGCTGTCCGGCCTGCACGCTCCTGGTGAAGAGCTCGTAGTCCTTCTTGGAGATGACCAGGACCTGGGCGTCGGGGTCGCCCACGTCCACGGAGTCGCGCAGGGCCACGACTCCGTCGACGAAGGCGACTTCCAGGCAGTTGTCGCCGCCATTGGACATCTCGCTCTTCGCCCACACGGCGTTGGAGAGGTCAACCTTCTTGTTCATTTAGCAGTCCTTGATCAGCTCGCGGATGCAGCGCTGGCTCTTCTGCTCATCGAGCGCCTGTGTACGGAGAGCGTCGAAAGCGGTCCGATAGCGGTCCACATCCCCATCCTCCTCCAAGTACAGGGAGGTCGTCTTCATCTCGACGACGGCAACCGGTGAGCCCACCTCGAAGTGTAGGAGCTGGAAGGCTCCATCCATACCCGCGAAGGCGCCCACATCGAACGGAAGCACCTGTATCCCTACGTGGGCATACTCCTCAGCGACATGCAGTAGCAGTTGGAGCTGAGCACGCATCACATCGGGCCCGCCCACGGTGCGCCGCAGGGCTGACTCATCGAGGATGCACCACACGCTGAGTGGTGCCTCTCGAGTCAGAGCCGCCTGCCGGGCCAAGCGGAGGTCAACGAAGCGGCCGGCCTCCCGCTTCGACGTCCACAGGTGGCTTCGCTCAACGACGGAAGTGGCGTACTCCCGCGTCTGGAGCAGGCCGGGAACCATGTGCAGGTACAACTCCGCCTTCGAGGCCATCTCTTCCAAGTGCAGGAAGTCGTCGAACCCCTCGGTCTGGATGGACTCCTTGTACTCGTCCAAGAGGTTCGTGCGCTTGCTGGACGCGGCAAGAGAGGCCATCGCCTTCGTCTTCGCGACGGTCTCCTCCGAGTCGACCCCGTAGACCTTCAAGAAGGCCGTCAAGCCGAGCCCGGACACCCGCTGCTTACCGTTCTCGATCTTGCTCAACGCCGGTTTTCCGGCCAGGCCAAGTCTCTCCGCAGCCTCGTCCATGCCCAGTCCGGCGGCGACGCGCAAGGACCGCAGAGCCGATCCGAAGCGGCGCCTGTGGACGTTCGGTCGTGCTTCCGCCACGGCTTCCTCGCAGCGAGGCATCGCCTCACTTGCCCACTGCGCACTCGCCTCGGAGGGACAGCTCGTGACAACAACCGCCTCCCGTCCGCACGCAACGGGCGCTCCCGGGTACAGCGAGACCTGTCCCTGCGAGGCGAAGTCCGCGGCACGCGCTCGCTCACTCGTCCGGGCTGCCTTACTCATGGAAACTCGAACAGCTCATCGACGATGGAACGTTGATCGTCTCAGGGCTGGTCGGCAACAGTGTCCGGCACAGCAACTGCCGTCTCGTGCACGTCAGCGTGTCCCTGACCGGTCCCGGCCGCGTGCGGCTCTCCGTGTCGGACACGTCGACGACCGTCCCCGTGAAACAAGAGGCCTGCGAGGACGACACAACGGGACGCGGGCTGCAACTCGTCGACGCACTGGCCGACCGGTGGGGAACCGACCTGCGCCGTGGGAAGAAGATCGTGTGGGTGGATCTCCTCGCAGAGGATGAACCCGCGTGATGGGCCCTGCGAGCAGCCAGCGTGGCCCCTCCCCGCCGAGCAATCGTCAAGACTTGTGGATCACGGGACGGCGATCGGACCATCGACGGAGTTGGGTAAGTTGGGGTGACCCGACCCGAGGGGACAACTGTGAGCACGCGGCCGTATCCATTCCATGGGGGAGAGAACGTCGCATGGGACCTCGTGGTCTGGCGCGGCGAATTTGACCGGGTCACGGTCGCCGTACTGAGCCGAGAGGACATCGTTCAGGTCCGCGGAGGTTTTGACCGAGGCGACGACGTGTGGATGTACAACGTCTACCCCGTTCCGGACGCTGTCCTGCCAACGATCGCTGATCTTGTGTCAGGAGTCCGGCTCGACCGCAAGCTTGAGTACTTCATAGAGGCTCGCCAGGATCTGCCGGGCGGAGAGCTCTGGTCCCCCGAGCGTGGCGAGCTTCCGCCCGGTCACGTACCGCCTCCGTGACGACAATCGGCGAGGATTAGATCACCGATGCGGCGTGATCAGGCAGCGGTTTCCTCGCTCTCGACCAGGACTCCGTTCTCGAACCGGGCACCTGAGCGGACCAGGGCGACGAGGTGGGCGCCGGTGATCGCGCGCCAGCGGGCCTTTGCGGACTCGACCAACTTGAACACCATCGCCAGGGTCGTGGCCGGGACGCCGAATCCGGGGCCACCGTGCCCGTATCAGTGCCATCAAGGGCCTCGGTTGTCCGGCCGGTCACGGCCCACCGCGGCTATACGGACTGCCGCGCCGAACGTGCCGACGGGGGCATTTTGTGGTTCTGAGACGCCCCGTCCGTCCCGCCCCGCCGGGCGGCCCGTGCGGACAGCAGCAGCATGACCGCGCAGGCATCCAGCGCGGCCCAGCCCGCAAGGGCCGTCCAGCCACCGCCCGCGGCCGCACCAGCCACCGTCACGCCCATCACGCCCAACGCGGCAGCCGGTGTCGCGGACAGCCACGCACCCCGCAGCCTGCCACCGTGCAGCCCGATGGTTCCGGCCAGACCGAACGCCGCCGCCATCAGCCAGAGCAGAGTGACCAGCGGCGCGAAGAACAGCACGAACATCGCGACGGGGAAGGCCGCGGCGTAAAGGCCCAGGAACCCGACGGAGACAGCGAACGCGGGACGCCACGTCCGCTCGTGCGGCGGCAGGAAACGCAGAAGCAGCCAGAGGACGGCACCCGCCGCCGCCAGGGCGACTCCCACCCACCACACGAAGACCGCGTTGGGCACCGACGGCAGCCCCCGCACTCCGACCACTGCGGCGAGGGGTCCCAGAGCGACACCGGCGACCATGGCTGCGAACCCGCGTCCTTCCCGTCCCACCGCACCCCCTCCCGCCTTCCACAGTAGCGGGGCCGGGGGCGGCGCCCTCAGCGGATTCCGGGGGCAGAGCGGCCCTCAGTCGCTCTCCCCCTCGTCCAGGCGCTCCAGCCGGGTGGTCACGTCGTCGGCCAGCCGGCCGAGGAGGCGGCCGAGGTCCTCGCGGTCCTGGCGCGGCCAGTCGGCGATCGCCTCGGCGAACCAGCCCAGCAGGGACGTCACGTAGCGGGTCGCCGCGTCCGCGCCCGCCGGGGTCGGCTCGATGATGCTGGCGCGCCGGTCGTCCGGGTCGGCGACCCGGCGGACGAGGCGGCGCCGCTCCAGGTTCTGGACCTGGCGGGTGACGTGCGGCCCCACGACCTGCATCCGGTCGGCGATCTCGCCGACACGCAGCGGCTTCTCGGCCCGGCAGACTTCCAGCAGCACGCCGAGGGCGGGACGGTCGAGGCTGAGGCCGGCCGCCTCGGCGGCCCGCTCCGGGAGCCGGCCCTTGGAGATGGCGGCGCTGAGCTGCGTGATGCGCGGGAGCACTGCGGCCAGGTCAGCCTGTGCGTCCTCCGGCCGTGGCGGCTCGTGGGGCTCCGGGGTCATGACACTCCATTTGCTTACCTGAGTTAGGTATCTGTATGGTGAGGGGCAGTCGGCCCACGGGGGTCCGTATGGCCGCAAACAATATACCTGAGGTACGCATATTTGCTGCCCGGTAGCGAGAGGTGAGACGTCATGGACCACTCAGCAGCTCCCCACGCACGCCGCGTACTGATCTCCGGAGCCAGCATCGCGGGCCCCGCGCTCGCCTACTGGCTCGACCGCTACGGATTCGACGTGACCGTCGTCGAGAAGGCATCCGCCGTCCGCGGCGGCGGATACGCGATCGACATCCGCGGCACTGCCCGCGACGTCGCCGACCGCATGGGCCTGCTGCCCCAGCTGCGCGCGGCGCACGTCAACACGCAGCGCCTCGGCTTCGTGGACGCCGCGGGCGAGCCGATCGGCTCGGTCGACCCCAACGGGATAACCGGCGGGGAGGGCAACCTCGACCTGGAGGTACGGCGGGGAGACCTGGCCGACGTGCTGTACACGCCGATCAAGGACCGGGTCGAGTTCCTCTTCGACGACTCGATCGCGACGCTTGACGACGACGGCGACGCCGTCCACGTCGTCTTCGACAGCGGTGCGCGCCGCACCTTCGACCTCGTCATCGGCGCGGACGGCCTGCACTCGAACACGCGCCGCCTCGTCTTCGGCCCCGAAGAGCCCTTCCACCACTACCTCGGGCACGTCTTCGCCGGCTTCACCCTGCCGAACGACTTCGGACTCGCCCACGAGGGCCTCGCCTGGAACGAGCCCGGGCGCGCCGCCATCCTCTACGCCCACGAGCCGTCCCAGTACCTGCACGGCTTCCTCGCCTTCACCAGTGAGGCCCCGCCCTACGAGGCGTTCCGCGACCCGCAGGCCCAGTGCGACCTGGTGGCGTCGCGCTACCCGGAGCAGGTCTGGCACCTGCCGCGCCTGGTGGAGGCGATGCGGGAGGCCGACGACCTCTTCTTCGACATCGTCAGCCAGATCCACATGCCCGTGTGGTCCCGGGGCCGTGTCGCCCTGGCCGGGGACGCGGCCCATGCGACGTCGTTCCTGTCCGGTCAGGGCAGCAGCGTGGCCCTCGTGGGCGCGTACGTCCTGGCGGGCGAACTGGCCACGCACGCGGACCACGCCGAGGCCTTCGCGGCGTACGAGAAGCGGATGCGGCCCTTCGCGGAGCGCAACCAGGCGCTCGCCGGCGCCGGCGGCACCGTGGTGACGCCGACGACACGCGAGCAGCTCGACGCCCGCAACGCGGCCCTGCGCGCTCCCCGATCATCCGCGATGCGCGCCCACGCGGAGACCGACGAGGCGCACGCCGCGCACACCGCGATGGCGCTGCCGGACTACCCGGACGCCGCCTGAGTCCAGCCGCGGGCTGTGCGGGGCAGGGCCGTCAGACGACCGTCAGCGGCAGCAGCTTCTTGCCCGTCGGGCCGACCTGGATGTCGAGGTCGAGCTGGGGGCAGACGCCACAGTCAAAACACGGCGTCCAGCGGCAGTCCTCGACCTCGGTCTCGTCCAGCGCGTCCTGCCAGTCCTCCCAGAGCCAGTCCTTGTCGAGGCCGGAGTCCAGGTGGTCCCAGGGCAGGACCTCCTCGTAGGAGCGCTCGCGGGTCGTGTACCAGGCCACGTCCACGCCGTACGCGGGCAGCGTCCTCTCGGCGCACGCAATCCAGCGGTCGTACGAGAAGTGCTCGCGCCAGCCGTCGAACCTGCCGCCGTCCTCGTAGACCGCGCGGATCACCGCGCCCACACGGCGGTCCCCGCGGGAGAGCATGCCCTCGACGATGCCGGGCTTGCCGTCGTGGTAGCGGAAGCCGATGGAGCGGCCGTACTTCTTGCTGCCGCGGATGCGGTCGCGCAGCTTCTCCAGGCGCGCGTCCGTGTCCTCGGCCGACAGCTGCGGCGCCCACTGGAACGGCGTGTGCGGCTTGGGCACGAAGCCGCCGACGGACACCGTGCAGCGGATGTCGTTGGAGCCCGAGACCTCGCGGCCCTTCTGGATGACGTTCATCGCCATGTCGGCGATCTGGAGGACGTCCTCGTCGGTCTCCGTCGGCAGCCCGCACATGAAGTACAGCTTCACCTGGCGCCAGCCGTTGCCGTACGCGGTGGCGACCGTGCGGATCAGGTCCTCCTCGGAGACCATCTTGTTGATGACCTTGCGCATCCGCTCGCTGCCGCCCTCGGGCGCGAACGTCAGCCCGGAGCGGCGGCCGTTGCGTGTGAGCTCGTTCGCCAGGTCGACGTTGAACGCGTCGACGCGGGTGGACGGGAGGGACAGGCCGATCTTGTCCTCCTCGTACCGGTCCGCGAGCCCCTTGGCGATGTCGCCGATCTCGCTGTGGTCGGCGGACGACAGCGACAGCAGGCCGACCTCCTCGAAGCCGGTCGCCTTCAGGCCCTTGTCGACCATCTCGCCGATGCCGGTGATGGAGCGCTCGCGCACGGGGCGCGTGATCATGCCGGCCTGGCAGAAGCGGCAGCCTCGCGTGCAGCCGCGGAAGATCTCCACCGACATGCGTTCGTGCACGGTCTCCGCGAGCGGCACGAGCGGCTGCTTCGGGTAGGGCCACTCGTCGAGGTCCATCACCGTGTGCTTGGCCACGCGCCACGGCACGCCCGACCTGTTCGGCACGACACGTGCGATGCGGCCGTCCGGCAGGTACTCGACGTCGTAGAAGCCCGGCACGTACACCCCGCCGGTCTTCGCGAGGCGCAGCAACAGCTCCTCGCGGCCGCCGGGGCGTCCCTCCGCCTTCCAGGCCCGGATGATCTCGGTGATCTCGAGGACGGCCTGCTCGCCGTCGCCGACCACGGCCGCGTCGATGAAGTCGGCGATCGGCTCCGGGTTGAACGCGGAGTGGCCGCCCGCGATGACGATCGGGTGGTCCTGCGTGCGGTCCTTGGCCTCCAGCGGGATGCCCGCGAGGTCGAGCGCCGTGAACATGTTCGTGTAGCCGAGCTCCGTGGAGAAGCTCAGGCCGAGCACGTCGAAGGCGGAGACCGGACGGTGGCTGTCCACCGTGAACTGCGGGACGCCGTGCTCCCGCATCAGCGCCTCCAGGTCGGGCCAGACGCTGTACGTGCGCTCCGCGAGCACTCCCTGGCGCTCGTTGAGCACCTCGTAGAGGATCATGACGCCCTGGTTGGGCAGTCCCACCTCGTACGCGTCGGGGTACATCAGCGCCCAGCGCACGTCGCACTCGTCCCACGGCTTGACCGTGGAGTTCAGCTCACCACCGACGTATTGGATCGGCTTCTGTACATGCGGGAGCAGAGCTTCGAGCTGCGGGAAGACCGAATCGGCAGACATCGCTGATCTTTCGTGGTCGGCTTGGGTGGCGCTCCCGGCGGGCAGCTCGCCTCCCCGTGCGTGGTGAGCCGTGAACCCGCTGCCGGGACGATGAACCAGCGTACCCCGCACCGCGGGCGCCACTCACCGCCCGCCCGGGGATCATGCCGTCAGGGCCGCGCGCAGCCGCCGCTCGGACGCCTTCGCCCATACGCGCGGCAGGTCGCGCTCGCAGCGCAGCGCACCCTCGTGTTCGGCGGCGTGGACCAGCCCCCAGGTGAAGGCGGACTCGCCGGCCGCGTGGGCGGCCACGGCCAGGTCGCGGGCAGCGCCGCGCGCGACCACGCCGTCCTGGTGGTCGCCGAGCAGTTGCTGGACGTTCTTCATCCGCCGGGCGAATCTCTCCGCGGGTGGGCCGAGAGCGGGCTCGGCGGCCTCGGCGGCGTACCTGACGCGTTTGGCCGCCTTCCGGGCGCTGTGCAGGGCGATGTCGCGCTCCTCGCCCGGCGGGAGGGCGAGCGCCTGCCCGACGCGCCGCGCCAGTCCGGCGTACTCGTTCAGCACGGGCTCCGGCAGCGCCTTCGCCGCTTCTCGGTCCGCCCTCTCGCGCAGCGGTGGGTCGGCTGCGAGCGCGGCGAGCGTGGTGAGCAGCGCGAGGTAGCGGTCGCTGTCGAGCGCGGTCAGGGCGAGGTCGCGGGAACGCGCCTCACGGCGGACGCTCCACAGCCGCAGGCGCGCCTCGACCGGGCCGAGCACCAGTGTCCGCGGCAGTTCGGCCACGCGGGCCCGCAATCGCCCCGTCAGGACCTCGTTGTCGCGGTCGGCGGCGAGCTGGGCGCCGAGCCACCGCAACTCGGCGATCACGGGGTCGGTGCGGCGGCGGTCGAGGAGCCTGCGGTAGGAGCGCAGGACCGAGCGCAACCGGCGCGCGGCGACTCGGAGCTGGTGCACGGCGTCGGGCAGACCGCGCCGTACGGCGGGATCGAGCGCGACGATCGCGTCCGTCTGCCGTCCGATGCAGGCGAGGAGGTGGTCGCCCGCTGTCACGGGCTCCGGCGGGGCGCCGTGCGGCCCGCGGCCTCGTCCTTCGGCGCGAGCGTCGCGGGCGTCGCGGGCGTCGGTGCGGGCGAGCGCCCTGGCGAGTGGGGACGGGGAGGCCGACGGGGTGAGGCCGACCTCGCGCAGCCGTTCGTCGACGCGGTCGAGCAGCGCGGGTTCCGCGCCCTGCGCGAGCCGGGCCCGGACCTCGGTCCAGGCGGTGACGGCGGGTGGGCCGCCGCCGGGTGCGTCGAGGCGCTCCGCGCGTACCGCGTCGACGGTCAGGCGCAGCAGGGGCCTGCCGTCCCGCCGCAGCAGGCTGGTGGTCTCGCGGGACGTGCGCAGGCGCGCGACGGGGACGAGGGCCGCGCCCCTGGTCCTTGAGCGCAGCAGCCGGACGAGGTCGCCGGGCGGGGCGGGCGACGGCGGGGCGCTCAGCTCACCCCGCACGCCGAGGACGGCGGGCAGCCGCAGGTGCCAGCCCTCGTCGTGGCCGCCCTCGCCGCGCCACAGGGTGACGTCGCACGCGGCGAGGCGGAGGCCGGCGGTGTCATGGTGGACGGCGGCCGTCTCCGTCACGTCCCCGGCCTCGGCACGGGCTCCCCCGGCACGGACGAGGGCGGCGGCCAGGTCAGGTGCCGCGGGCGGGTCACCGGCCGCCGGATCGGGGATGAGGTAAGTGCGTCCGATCTCGCATCTGGTGTCGGCCATACCTGACGGGTATCCGGGAAGCGCCGTCCCCAAGCGCCCGTGCGACCGGGCTTCGCGTCCGGGGCGTCATGCCGCTATCGGCCGCTGCACCCTGATCGACTGCAGCAGCCCCACCGCGATCCACACCGCGAACATGGAACTGCCCCCGTACGAGACGAACGGCAGCGGCAGGCCTGCCACCGGCATGATGCCCAGCGTCATGCCGATGTTCTCGAAGGACTGGAACGCGAACCAGGCGATGATCCCGCCCGCGACGACCGTTCCGTACAGCTCGCTCGTCTCGCGGGCGATGCGGCAGGCCCGCCACAGCACGATGCCGAGAAGCAGCAGTATGAAGCCGGCCCCCACGAACCCGAGTTCCTCGCCGGCCACGGTGAAGACGAAGTCGGTCTGCTGCTCGGGCACGAACTGGCCGGTGGTCTGCGTGCCGTGGAAGAGGCCCTTGCCGAGCAGGCCGCCGGAGCCGATCGCGATCCGCGCCTGGTTGGTGTTGTAGCCGACGCCCGCCGGGTCGAGGCTGGGGTTGGCGAACGCGGCGAACCGGTTGATCTGGTACTGGTCGAGGATGCCGAGGGACGTGACGGCCACGGCGCCGAGGACGCCGGCGCCGATCAGCCCGAAGATCCACCGCTTGGCCGCGCCGGACGCCATCAGGCAGCCCAGCACGACCACCGCCATGACCATGACGGAACCGAGGTCGGGCATCAGCATGACGACGACCATCGGGACGAGCGCGAGCCCCAGCGCCTTGGCGACGGTCCTGTGGTCGGGGTGCTCGGTGTCGCCCGCGTCCACCCGCGACGCGAGGATCATCGCCATCCCGAGCAGGATGGTGATCTTCGCGAACTCGGACGGCTGGACGGAGAAGCCGCCGCCGATGACGATCCACGAGTGCGCGCCGTTGATGGTGGAGCCGAGCGGCGTCAGTACCGCCAGCATGGCCAGGATCGAAAGGCCGTAGAGGATCGGCACCGCGCCGCGCAGGGTGCGGTGGCCGAGCCAGATGACGCCGATCATCAGGGCGAGGCCGATGCCGGCGTTCATCAGGTGGCGGATGAAGAAGTAGTACTGGTCGCCGTGGGTGAGCGAGTTGCGGTGGCGCGTCGCCGAGTACACGAGCAGCGAGCCGATGAGGGACAGCGCGATCGCGGACAGCAGCAGGGGCCAGTCCAGCTTGCGCACGATCGAGTCGCGCGCCGCCATCCGGGCCCACGCCGAGCGGCGCGGCCCGTAGCCGGAGACCGAGAAACCACTGGTACCGGCCATGCTCAGTCCCTCCGTGGGAGTGTCGCGGGCGGCCCGGCCGCCACCTGCTGGGTGCCGCCCCCGGTATCGGCCGGCTGTCCTGAGGCGTTCGGATCGGGTGAGGCGTTCGGGTTCGCCGTGGCGTTGGGGTCGGCCGACGCGTTCGGGTCGACCGGCTCCTTCTTCTTCGGCGGGGAGTAGGGCTTGAGCTTGGGCGCGTCGATCGAGCCGTCGGAACCGACCTTCGGCAGGGATGTGACGGGCTTGGGCAGGATGCCCGCCTTCGGGTCGACCTTGCCGTCCGCGCCGATGCCGTACATCGCCTCGTAGATCTTGCGGACCGCGGGGCCCGAGCCGCCGGAGCCGGTGCCGCCCTGCGAGATCGTCATGATGACCGCGTAGTCCTTGGTGTACGTGGCGAGCCATGACGTGGTCTGCTTGCCGGCGACCTCGGCCGTACCGGTCTTGGCGTGCAGGGTGATCTTGTCCTGCGGCCAGCCGCCGAACTGCCAGGCGGCCGTTCCGCTGGTGACCACGCCCGCGAGCGCCTTGTTGATGTACGAGATGCTCTTCTTCGAGTCCGGCAGGTGCCCGGCGACCTTGGGCTTGATGGGGGTGACGTGCTTGCCGTCTGCGCTCACGACGGCCTTGCCGATGCTCGGCCGGTACATCGTGCCGCCGTTGGCGATGGCCGAGTACATGACGGCTTCCTGGATCGGCGTGAGGAGCGTGTCGCCCTGCCCGATCGCGTAGTTCAGCGAGTCGCCCGGCCTGACCTGGTAGCCGTCCTTGCAGTTCTCGTACTCGATCTGCTCGACGTACGAGCCGCCCTTCTTGCCGTTCTTGCACCAGCTCGCCTTGTTGGCGTCCCAGTAGTCCTGCTTCCACTGGCGGTCGGGGACGCGCCCCGACACCTCGTTGGGCAGGTCGATGCCGGTCTTCTTGCCGAGGCCGAACCGGTGGGCCGTCTTGAAGAACCAGTCCTTCGGGTGCTTCGGGTGGATGCCGCCGTCCTTCTTCCACTGGTCGTAGGCGATGCCGTAGAAGACGGTGTCGCAGGAGACCTCGAGCGCCTTGGCCAGGCTGATGGGGCCGAAGCTCTCACTCTCGTAGTTCTTGAAGGTGCGGCCGGCGACGTTCATGGACGAGGTGCACGGGTAGCCGCCGTTCTCCGGGTACCCGGCGTCGAGGGCGGCGCTGGTGGAGATGACCTTGAACGTCGAGCCGGGGGCCGACTGGCCCTGGGTGGCGCGGTTGAGCAGCGGGTAGTTCGACTTCTTGTCGGTGAGGTTCTTGTAGTCGGCGGAGGAGATGCCGCCGGTCCACACGTTCGGGTTGTAGGTCGGGTTGCTGGCCATCGCGATGACCTGCCCGGTGTGCACGTCCATCACGACGGCTGCGCCGGAGTCCGCCTTGAAGTTCTCGCCGCTGACCGGGTCGTACTGCTTGCGGAGGTTCTTCATGGCCTGCGCGAGCTCCTTCTCGGTCAGCGCCTGGACCCGGGAGTCGATGCTCGTGACGAGGTTGCTGCCGGGCTGCGAGGGCGTCGCGCCGGCCTTGCCGATGACGCGCCCGAGGTTGTCGACCTCGTAGCGCGTGACGCCCGACTTGCCGCGCAGCTGCTGGTCGTACTCGCTCTCCAGGCCGGCCCTGCCGACGTTGTCGGAGCGCAGCAGCGGGTTGTCGGTCTTCTCGGACGCCGCGACCTCCTTGTCGGTGACGGGGCCGAGGTAGCCGAGTACCTGGGCGGCGTTGACCCCGACGGGCCCCGGGTAGCTGCGCACGGCGGTGGGCTCGGCGGTGATGCCGGGGTAGTCCTCGCGCTGCTCCATGATCTGCAGGGCCTGCTTGGTGGTGGCCTTGTCGGTGATCGGGATCGGCTGGTAGGGCGAACCGTTCCAGCAGGGCTGCGGTGTCTTCGCGTCGCAGAGCCTGACCCGGTCCATGACGTCCGCCGGGTTCAGGCCGAGGATGCCGGCGAGACGCGTCAGCACGGCCTTGCCGTCGTCGGGCTGCTTCAGCAGTGCGGTGCGGTTGGCGGAGACGACGAGCCTGGTCGCGTTGTCGGCGAGCGGCACGCCGCGGTCGTCGACGATGGAGCCGCGCACGGCGGGCTTGACGACCTGCTGGACGTGGTTGTTGTTGGCCTCCTGCGTGTACTGCTGGCCGTTGCGGATCTGCAGGTACCACAGGCGGCCGCCGAGGGTGAGCAGCAGGGAGAAGACCAGGATCTGGATGGTGATGACCCGGATCTTGACCCGGGGCGTCCTGCCGGTCTCGGGAATGTTGCTCACAGCCGCTTGACCCCCTTGATGCGTCCCGCCTTCGCCGCGCGGTTACGGGCCGCACGCACCCGCAGCCCGCCGCGCTGCCCCCCGATGCTGAGCCCCGTGCCCGAGCTGATCCAGCCGGCCGCGACGTCCGAGCCCGCGCCCGGGCCCTTGCTCTTGTGCGGCTCGGCCAGCGGGTCGTTGTCCGCCTTCCTGGCGAGCGCCATGATCCACGGCACGGTGAACGGCGCGAGCAGCAGGTCGTACACGGCGGCCGTGAACAGCAGGCCGCCGAGGCCCACGTGGCGGGCCGCGGTGTCGCCGACGAGGGCGCCGACGCCCGCGTACAGCAGCGTCGAGCCGAGCGCGGCGCACAGGACGGCGAGCATCGGCGCGAGCGCCGATCTCATCTGGCCCTTCTCGGGTTTGACGAGTCCGGCCAGGTAGCCGATCACGCACAGGACCAGCGCGTAGCGCCCGGCCGCGTGGTCGGCCGGCGGCGCGAGGTCGGTCAGCAGACCCGCGAAGAAGCCGATGAGGGCGCCGCCGACGTGCCCGTACACGAACGCGAGTGCCAGGACGACGAGGAGCATCAGGTCGGGCACGGCGCCGGGCAGATGGAGCCTCGCGAGTACGGACACCTGGAGGACGAGGGCGACGATGACCAGTGCCGCCGAGAGCAGGATCCTGTTGATGCGCATGGGGTCGGCTCTCTTCCTAGTTTCCGGCGTTCGCGTTCTGCCCGGCGTTCGGGTCGGGCAGCACTCCGCCGCCGTCGGCCGTCCCCTGGCCCGTGCCCTGGCCCTGGCCGTTGCCCTGGCCTTGGTCCTGGCCCGTGTTCTGGTCCTGTCCTGCGCCGGCCGACGGGGTGACCGTGACCGTCACGGTGGGCGTGGGCCGGACCTTCGGCTTCGGCGGCAGGACCGTGTCGCGCGGGTCCTTCCTGGGGGCCTGGACGACGACGCCGACCACGTCGAGCTTGGTGAAGCCCACGAACGGCTGCACGTACACCGTGCGCGTCAGGTTGCCGGCCGACGGGTCGATCCGCACGACCTTGCCGACGGGGACGCCGGGCACGAACGGCTTGTCCTTGCTGGAGCCGAAGGTGACCATGCGGTCGCCGACCTTGACCTTCGCCTTGGTGTTCAGCAGCTGGACGGACAGGGGCCGGTCGCCCTGGCCCGTCGCGAAGCCGAGCTCGTTGGTCTTCTCCAGGCGCGTGCCGACCGTGAAGTCGGGGTCGTTGGCGAGGAGCACGGTGGACGTGCTGGGGCCGACCGTGGTGACCCTGCCGACGAGTCCGTCGCCGTTGAGTACCGTCATGTCGCGCTTGATGCCGTCGTTGCTGCCGATGTCGATGGTGACGGTCCACGAGAAGCCCTGCGCGGCCCCTATGGCGACGACCTGCGCCCCCTTCACGCCGTACTGCCCCGCGCCCGCCGTCCGCAGGATCTTGTCGAGCTCCTGGGCCTTCGCGCGGTTGGCATCGCCGGTGCCGAGCTCACGCTTCAGCTTGGCGTTCTGGTGTTCGAGCGCGGTGATGCGGTTGTGACGGGTGTTCGAGTCCCGTACCGCCGCGATGGCGTTGCCCACCGGGTCGACGGCGCCCGCCACGCCGTTCTCGACGGGGCCGAACGCGGCGGCGGCCGCGCGGCGCGCACCTTGCACCGGCGAGTTCTCCCCGCCGCGGATGTCGACGGTGATCAGGGCGAACGCGACGACAATCAGCAGCACCAGGAGCAGCCGGCTCTCCTTTGTGTCCCTCACGTGCGGCGGCCGTGCCTTCCTCGTAGGAATGTCTCTGCCTGTGTATCAACGACCCGCCGTGCGGCAGGGCAACGTGCGAACGGCGGGTCGCCGCCCGGGTCGGGTCACCGCGCCGCAGGGGTCAGCGGCGTGGCTGCGCGTCCAGTACCTGCTGGAGCGCCTCGAACTCCTCGACGCACTTGCCGGAACCGAGCGCCACCGAGTCCAGGGGGTCCTCGGCGATGTGGATCGGCATGCCCGTCTCGCGGCGCAGCCGCTCGTCGAGGCCGCGCAGCAGCGCGCCGCCGCCGGTGAGGACGATGCCGCGGTCCATCACGTCGCCCGACAGCTCGGGCGGGCACTTGTCGAGCGTCGTCTTGACGGCGTCGACGATCGCGTTGACCGGCTCCTCGATGGCCTTGCGCACCTCGGCCGCGGAGATGACCACGGTCTTGGGCAGCCCGGAGACCAGGTCGCGGCCGCGGATCTCGGTGTGCTCGTCCTTCTCCAGGTCGTACGCGGAGCCGATGGTGATCTTGATGCTCTCGGCGGTGCGCTCGCCGAGGAGGAGCGAGTACTCCTTCTTGATGTGCTGGATGATCGCGTTGTCGAGTTCGTCGCCCGCGACCCGGATGGACTGCGCCGTGACGATGCCGCCGAGCGAGATCACGGCGACCTCGGTCGTGCCGCCGCCGATGTCGACCACCATGTTGCCGGTGGCCTCGTGCACCGGCAGCCCGGAGCCGATCGCCGCGGCCATCGGCTCCTCGATGATGTGCACCTGGCGCGCGCCCGCCTGGGTGGACGCCTCGATGACGGCGCGGCGCTCGACGCCGGTGATGCCCGAGGGCACGCAGATGACGACGCGGGGCCTGGCGAGGTAGCGGCGCTTGTGGATCTTCAGGATGAAGTACCTGAGCATGCGCTCGGTGATCTCGAAGTCGGCGATCACACCGTCCTTCAGCGGCCGGACGGCGACGATGTTGCCCGGTGTCCGGCCGATCATCTTCTTGGCCTCGGCGCCTACCGCGAGAATGCCGCCTGTGTTGGTGTTGATGGCGACGACGGACGGCTCGTTGAGTACGATCCCCCGGCCTCTGACGTACACCAGCGTGTTGGCGGTCCCGAGGTCGACAGCCATGTCACGGCCGATGAACGACATGTTGTTCCCCATGAGGATGCGTCTGGCCTTCCCAAATCGAGCATTGATGGCTTTTCAGGATGGCGAGGTGGGTGGTGGAGCGCTCGAAGCCGAAGGCTTGCGTGGCGTGGAGCTCATCGTAGTGCCGACGACCCCGGATCTGCGCGCTGGCCCACCTCAGTATGGGTGACGAAGTGTCTTCGCGACGCGTTCCCGCGCGGACGGAAGACATTCCCTCGGGCGACCGAATTCCTCCGGTCGCCCCAGGCCAACAGGCTATTCGGCTGACAGCCGGTCAGGAAAGGCCGGGAAAGAAAATCTTCAGTTCCCGAATGGCGGACTCCTCCGAGTCGGAGGCGTGGATCAGGTTCTCCCGGACAATGGTGCCGAAGTCCCCCCGGATGGACCCGGGCGCAGCGGCGATCGGGTCGGTGGGCCCGGCGAGGGCGCGCACGCCCTCGATGACCCGCTCGCCCTCGACGACGAGCGCCACGACGGGCCCGGACGCCATGAACTCCACCAGCGGCTCGTAGAACGGCTTCCCCTTGTGCTCGCCGTAGTGCTGCTCAAGGGTGTCCTGGTCGAGCGAGCGCAGGTCCATGGCGGCGATGCTCCAGCCGGCCTTGCGCTCGATACGTCCGATGACCTCGCCGACGAGGTGGCGCCGCACGGCGTCCGGCTTGAGGAGGACGAGGGTGCGCTGGGTCGTCATGGGTGCGGCTCCTTGGGTAACGGGGTGACGCTGAGCGGAACAGTGCTGCGAGGTTACCGGGGCTGCCGCGCGGCCCGGCACGCGCCCGCACCCCGGCATGCGGCCCGCGCCCCCGGCATGCGGGCCGGCCCGGCGCACGGCACCCGGCCGGCGACCGGGCAGGGCGGGGCTCGGCGAACGGCCCGCTCGCAACCGGTGCGCGGGCCGAGGACCCCGGGCAGCCACGGCACCGGCGGGTGCGGGCGGGGGGCCGGCAGCGCGGCGGGCCCGTGCAACACCGGCCCGCGGCGTGGGACCCGGCTCGACGCGAGCCCGGCGCACGGCGCAGGCGGGCGCGGCGCAAGCGCGGTTGCTCCAGGCGGGCACGGCACCGGCGAACCCGGGCGGGCGCGGTCTGGGCGGTGCGGCGGCGGCCGCGGGTGGCGCCGGCGGCGCCGCAGCATGTCCGGCGGGGGGTGGCACCGCGCGGGCGCGGGCGGTCTCGGCCCTGGCGGGCCGATCCGCGACAGCGGTGGCGCCCTCATGGACGTGAGAGCGGTATGGCGGACGCGCGGCACGGGCCGGATCCGCCCAAGGCGGCGAGTCGCGCCGACGGGCACGCCAGGGCGCCACAGCGGCGGCGCGACGAGCATGCCCCCGGCCCGCGGGGGCGGACTGTACGTGGCGAGGCCCGGGCATGGCGGAGCGGACAGGTCGGGGCGCGGGCCGGGCGCCCGGGGGCGGGGCTACTCGGCGGGTGGGGGCGTGTGGTCGGCGGCGGGAGCGGGGGCGGAGCCCGACGGGGTTGCGGCGGGCGCGCCCGACGCCGCCTCGGCCTCCTGGGACCTGGCGAGTTCGGCCCAGCGCGCCTTGTGGACGTCGACGATGCGCCCGTAGTGCACGGACGCCCACCACAGCGCGCAGAACGCGGCGCCCAGGATGAACATCACCGGGACCACGAAGCCGCTCAGCAGCAGCGCCACCTGGAGCACCCAGCCGAGCTGCACCGCGCCCGGGCGGGTGATCACCCCGCACAGCAGCAGCGACAGCAGCATCGCGGCGCCGCACACGGTCCAGACGGCCGTCATGGTCAGCGAGTCCGACTTCATCGCGACCAGGCCCGCGAATCCGATGACGAAGAACTCGGCGAGCAGCGTCGACGAGCAGAGCGTACGCATGGCCTTGTGTCAGCCCCTCCTGAGCAGCAGCCGGGCCTCGCCGACCGTGATGACCGAGCCGGTCACGAGCACACCCGCGCCCGCGAACCCGCCCTCTTCCTCCGCGAGCGTGATCGCCGCCTCGATCGCGTCGTCGAGCCGCGGCTCGACCTGGACGCGCTCGTCGCCGAACACCTCGACCGCGACGCCGGCGAGCTCGTCGGCGTCCATCGCGCGGTGGCTGGAGTTGCGGGTGACGACGAGCTCGGCGCAGATCGGTTCAAGCGCCTCAAGGATGCCCTTGACGTCCTTGCCCGCGCTCGCGCCGACCACGCCGATCAGCCGGTTGAAGCCGAACGCCTCGGTGACGGCGTCGGCGGCGGCGCGTGCGCCCGCCGGGTTGTGCGCGGCGTCCAGGACGACCGTGGGC
This sequence comes from Streptomyces sp. NRRL F-5126, assembly GCF_000721265.1. Lineage (GTDB taxonomy): Bacteria > Actinomycetota > Actinomycetes > Streptomycetales > Streptomycetaceae > Streptomyces. Next base: position 108,401 of record NZ_JOFZ01000015.1, read on the forward strand.
GAGCGCCGCACGACCTCGAGGCGTCCGGGTGAGGCGACCGACGCGAACGCCTTGCGCACCGTGTCCGCGTCGAGCGGCCCGGGCCGCTGGGCGCCGACGCCGAAGAACGCCTCGACGGCGGCGAGCGCCACCGCCGCGTTGTGCGCCTGGTGTGCGCCGTACAGCGGCAGGAAGACCTCGCCGTACTCGCCGCCGAGGCCGCGCAGCGTGAGCAGCTGCCCGCCGACGGCGACCTCGCGCGCGAGCACGCCGAACTCCAGGCCCTCGCGGGCCACGGTCGCGTCGAGGTCGGTGGCCTTGCGCAGCAGGACCTGCGCCGCGTCGACGGGCTGCTGCGCGAGCACCACCGTCGCGTCCCGCTTGATGATCCCGGACTTCTCCCCCGCGATCTCGCCGGGCGTCGAGCCGAGCCGGTCGGTGTGGTCCAGGTCGATGGGGGTGACGACGGCGACGCCGGCGTCGATGACGTTCGTCGCGTCCCAGGTGCCGCCCATGCCGACCTCGACGACGGCGGCGTCGACGGGCGCGTCGGCGAACGCGGCGTACGCCATGCCCGTCAGCACCTCGAAGAACGACAGCCGGTACTCCTTGGCCGCGTCGACCATCTCGACGTACGGCTTGATGTCCGCGTACGTCTCGATGAAGCGCTCGGCGGAGATCGGGGCGCCGTCCAGGCTGATGCGCTCGGTGATGGACTGGACGTGCGGGCTGGTGTAGCGGCCGGTGCGCAGGTCGAAGGCGCCCAGCAGGGCCTCGATCATCCGGGCCGTGGACGTCTTGCCGTTGGTGCCGGTGATGTGGATGGACGGGTAGCCGCGCTGGGGGTCGCCCAGCACGTCCATCAGCGCCTTGATCCGCTCGACCGACGGGTCGAGCTTCGTCTCGCCCCAGCGGCCCGCGAGCTCCTGCTCCACGGCGCGCAGCGCCGCGTCGACCTCGGGGTCCTCGGGGCGTGCCGGGATGTCGCCCGCAGGAGGGCCGGCCTGCGCCCTGAGGGTGCGGCTGCCGGCCTCGATGGCGGCGAGGTCGGGGTCGCGCGTGGTCTCGTTCGCGACGATGTCCTCGAAGCCGTCGTCGCCGTCGTCGCCGTGCTGGGGGGTCTCACTCACGCCGTCCAGTCTACGGACCGCCCGGCGCCGCACTTCCCACGGCTCTGCCCGTGGGAAGCGCGGCCCGGTGGCGCGGCTCGCGTCGTGCGGCCCCGCGCCGCTAGGCGGCCGGGAGGTTCGCCAGTTGCGCGGTGATGCGGGCGATGTCCTCCTCCGCCTTGGCGAGGCGGCCCCGGATCTTGCCGACCACCTGGTCGGGCGCCTTCGCGAGGAACGCCTCGTTGCCGAGCTTCGCCGTGGCCTGCGACTTCTCCTTCTCCGCCGCGCCCAGGTCCTTGGTGAGGCGCTTGCGCTCCGCCGCCACGTCGATGGTGCCCGACAGGTCGAGCGCCACCGTCGCGCCGGCGATCGGGAGCGTCGCCGTCGCCTGGAAGCCGTCGCCCTCCGGCTGGAGGCGCAGCAGCTGCCGGATCGCCGGCTCGTGCGCCGCAAGGGACGTCCCCGACAGGTCGAGGCGGGCCGGGACGCGCTGGCCGGGCTGCAGGCCCTGGTCGGCGCGGAAGCGGCGGACCTCCGTCGTGACCTCCTGGAGCAGCTGGATCTCCCGCTCGGCCGCCTCGTCGCGGAAGCCGCTGTCGGCGGGCCATTCGGCGACGACCACAGACTCGCGGCCGGTCAGCGTCGTCCACAGGGTGTCCGTCACGAACGGCATCACCGGGTGCAGCAGGCGCAACGTGACGTCGAGGACCTCGCCTAGGACACGGCGCGAGGCGGCGGCGCCGTCGCCCCCGGCGGCGAACGTCGTCTTGGACAGCTCGACGTACCAGTCGAAGACCTCGTCCCACGCGAAGTGGTAGAGGGCGTCGCTGACCTTGGCGAACTGGTAGTCGTCGTAGTACGCGTCGACGGCCCCGACGGTGCGGTTCAGCCGGGAGAGGATCCACCGGTCCGTCGCGGACAGCGTCTCGGCGTGCGGCAGTTCGCCCTCGACGGTCGCGCCGTTCATCAGCGCGAAACGCGTCGCGTTCCACACCTTGTTGGCGAAGTTCCTGGACGCCTGGACCCAGTCCTCGCCGATCGGCACGTCCGCACCGGGGTTGGCGCCCCTGGCGAGCGTGAAGCGGACGGCGTCGGCGCCGTACGCGTCCATCCAGTCGAGCGGGTCGACCGAGTTGGGGTTGGACTTGGACATCTTCTTGCCGTGCTCGTCGCGGACGAGGCCCGTCAGCGCGATCGTGTGGAACGGCGGGACGCCGTCCATCGCGTACAGGCCGAACATCATCATCCTGGCGACCCAGAAGAAGATGATGTCGTGTCCCGTGAGCAGGACGTCCGTCGGGTAGAACTTCTCCAGCGACGCGGTCTCGTCCGGCCAGCCGAGCGTCGAGAACGGCCACAGGCCGGACGAGAACCAGGTGTCGAGGACGTCCGGGTCCTGCGTCCACCCCTCGCCCGCGGGTGCCTCGTCGTCGGGGCCGACGCAGACCGTCTCGCCGTTCGGCCCGTACCAGACGGGGATGCGGTGGCCCCACCACAGCTGGCGCGAGATCGTCCAGTCGTGCATGTTGTCGACCCAGTCGAAGTAGCGCTTCGACAGCTCCTCCGGGTGGATCCTCACCCGGCCGTCGCGCACCGCGTCGCCCGCGGCCTTCGCCAGCGGCTCGACCTTGACCCACCACTGCAGCGACAGGCGCGGCTCGATGGTCGTGCGGCACCGCGAGCAGTGGCCGACGCTGTGCACGTAGGGGCGCTTCTCGGCGACGATCCTGCCCTGCTCGCGCAGCGCCTCGACGATCGCGGCGCGCGCCTCGAAGCGGTCGAGGCCCTGGAAAGGACCCGGCACGGTGATCACCGCGCGCTCGTCCATGACCGTCAGCGACTCCAGGCCGTGGCGGCGGCCGATCGCGAAGTCGTTGGGGTCGTGCGCCGGGGTCACCTTGACGGCGCCCGTGCCGAACTCGGGGTCGACGTGCGCGTCCGCGACGACGGGGATCGTACGGTCCGTCAGCGGGAGCTTGATGCGCTTGCCGATGAGGTGCGCGTACCGCTCGTCGTCCGGGTGGACGGCGACGGCGGTGTCGCCGAGCATCGTCTCGACGCGGGTCGTCGCGACGACGACCGTCTCGTCCCCCTCGCCGTACTTGAGGGAGACCAGTTCGCCCTCGTCGTCCTGGTAGTCCACCTCGATGTCGGAGATGGCGGTGAGGCAGCGGGGGCACCAGTTGATGATGCGCTCGGCGCGGTAGATCAGCCCGTCGTCGTAGAGCTTCTTGAAGATGGTCAGGACGGCCTTCGACAGGCCCTCGTCCATCGTGAAGCGCTCGCGCGACCAGTCGACGCCGTCGCCGAGGCGGCGCATCTGCCCGAGGATCCGACCGCCGTACTCGTCCTTCCACTGCCACGTGCGCCTGACGAACTCCTCGCGCCCGATGTCGTGGCGCGACTTGCCCTCCTCGGCGAGTTGCTGCTCGACCTTGTTCTGCGTGGCGATGCCCGCGTGGTCCATGCCGGGCAGCCACAGCGCCTCGTAGCCCTGCATGCGCTTGCGGCGCGTGAGCGCGTCCATCAGCGTGTGCTGGAAGGCGTGGCCGAGGTGCAGGGATCCTGTGACGTTCGGCGGGGGGATGACGATCGTGTACGGGGGCTTGTCGCTCGACGCGTCCGCCTCGAAGTAACCCCGCTCCACCCAGCGCTCGTACAGCGGCCCCTCTACCTCCGCCGGCGCGTACTGCGTCGGCAATTCACGGGGGCCTGCTGGTGGCTGCTGCGCTGAGTTCTCGGTCACCGGTTCAGTTTAGAGGTGTCACGGGCGCGTCCCGAAACCGATTGCGGGGCGTCTGCGGGCGTAAAGGTCCGGCCCCGGGGGGCACGTGTCGTGCTCACATCCGACAGGATGTCCCGAGTCACATCCATTCGGAGGGGAACCGACGACATGAGCAACGATCAGCCCGGGCCTTACGGGGGGCCGCAGCCTCAGCAGCCGCAGCAGCCCGGGCCCTACGGCCAGTCCGGCCCCTACGGGCAGCCCCCGCAGGGCGGACAGCCGCCCCAGGGCGGACCGCAGCCGGGGTACGGCTACCCGCAGCAGCCGGGCGTCCCGGCACAGCCCGGCTACGGCCACCCGCAGCAGCCGCCGGCCGCGCCAGGACCGTACGGACCGCCGCCGCAGCAGGGCGTGCAGGGCGGGCCCAACCCGTACGCGCAGCCGCAGCAGCCGCCGTACGGGCAGAACCCGTACGGCCAGCCGGGGCAGCCGCCGTACGGCGCCGGCCCGTACGCGGGCGGCCCGGCCGGCGGCCCGCCGAAGAAGAAGCGGACAGGCCTCATCGTCACGGCCGTGGTCGTGGCGTGCGCCGTGATCGCCGGCGGCGCGTACTTCCTGACGTCAGGCGGCAGCGGCTCCGACGTCGCGGACGACGGCCCGCACAAGCTCATCACGCCGGCCTCGGTGCTGGGCGGCCAGTACAAGAAGGACGCCAAGGACACCGACTCGTCCTCGACGTCGAGCGACCTGGACGACGCGAAGAAGGCAGGGGTGAAGAACCCCAAGGACGTCTCCTCCGCGTACATGAAGGGCGACGAGTCGAACCCGCTCGCCCAGTCGCTCCTGGAGTTCGGCGGCGTCTACGGGCAGATCGACGATCCCCGCAAGACGCTGGACGCGTTCTTCGCCTCGGCGAACAAGGAGTCGAAGGGCGACAAGGAGAGCCGGCTGGTCGGGCAGCCCAAGGAGGTCAAGCCGGCCGGCCTCAAGGACGCGGTCATGAAGTGCCAGAACGTCAAGAGCACCAACTCGGACGCCGGCAGCGGCGCGGCGTCGGGGCCCAAGGAGTTCACGACGCCGATCTGCGTGTGGGCCGACCACAGCACGCTCGGCTTCGTCGTCCACTTCGACATCGCGTCGCTCGCGACGGGCAAGTCGGAGCCGGTCTCGGACGTCGCGGACCTCGCGGCGAAGCTCCGGGGCGACGTGCGCGTCAAGGCCTGACGCCGGGCGTCCGGCCGGTCCGGCCATGAGCCGGCCGGCCGGGCGCCTCTCAGGCGGACTTCTCGTGCCGTCCGTCGTTCTTGACGATCCTCGGCTCGCGCGGTACCAGCGTCGGGTTGACGTGCGAGTGCACGACCTCCTCCGTGATGACCACGCGTGCCACGTCCTTGCGCGACGGCACCTCGTACATCACCGACTGGAGCACCTCTTCGAGGATCGCCCGCAGTCCGCGCGCGCCGGTGCCGCGCAGGATCGCCTGGTCCGCGATGGCTTCGAGCGCCGACTCGTCGAACTCCAGCTCGGCGCCGTCGAGTTCGAACAGCCGCTGGTACTGCTTGACCAGGGCGTGGCGCGGCTCGACCAGGATGCGCTTGAGCGCCTCGCGGTCCAGGTTGTGCACGGAGGTGATGACGGGGAGGCGGCCGATGAACTCGGGGATCATCCCGAACTTCACCAGGTCCTCCGGCATGACCTCCTGGAACAGGTCGCGCTCCTCGATCTCGCGCTTGGAGCGGATCGTCGCGCCGAACCCGATGCCCTTGGCGCCGGCCCGCGCCTCGATGATCTTCTCCAGGCCCGCGAAGGCGCCGCCCACGATGAACAGCACGTTCGTCGTGTCGATCTGGATGAACTCCTGGTGCGGATGCTTGCGTCCGCCCTGCGGCGGGACGGAGGCGGTGGTGCCCTCAAGGATCTTCAGCAGCGCCTGCTGCACGCCCTCGCCCGACACGTCGCGCGTGATCGACGGGTTCTCGCTCTTGCGCGCGACCTTGTCGATCTCGTCGATGTAGACGATGCCGGTCTCGGCCTTCTTGACGTCGTAGTCGGCGGCCTGGATGAGCTTGAGCAGGATGTTCTCGACGTCCTCGCCGACGTACCCGGCCTCCGTCAGCGCGGTCGCGTCGGCGATCGCGAACGGCACGTTGAGCATGCGGGCGAGTGTCTGGGCGAGGTGCGTCTTGCCCGAGCCGGTCGGCCCGAGCAGCAGGATGTTCGACTTGCCGAGCTCGATCGCGTCCTCACGGCCCGAGCCGCCGCCGTTCTCGCCGGCCTGCACCCGCTTGTAATGGTTGTAGACCGCCACCGACAGGGCCTTCTTCGCGGGCTCCTGCCCGACGACGTACCCCTCGAGGAACTCGTAGATCTCGCGCGGCTTGGGCAGTTCCTCCCACCGCACCTCGGAGGTCTCGGCGAGCTCCTCCTCGATGATCTCGTTGCAGAGGTCGATGCACTCGTCGCAGATGTACACACCGGGCCCTGCGATGAGCTTCTTCACCTGCTTCTGGCTCTTGCCGCAGAACGAGCACTTGAGCAGGTCGCCGCCATCACCGATGCGTGCCACGAGGTGGATCCCCTTCGCCTGGGAGCAGCCTGGTTCAGCGGCTCCTGTGCCTCATACCCGACGGTACCTTGCCCGGCCCCGTGTTCGGGCCCCCCTTGGCGCGGTTCACCACACTCCCCGCCCGGCCTCGCGGCGCGGTACGCGGCCCTTGCGGGACCTGCGGGGCGCCTGTGACCAGCCGCGCCAAGGGTGCGCGCCGGGCCGGAAGCTGTTGTCTTGCCCCCTGCGGGGCCCGAGTCGCCTGGCACAGCCATCTCCGGCGTTGTCGTCAGTCGCCGACGCTCCGCGTCGACTCCCTCCTCCGCCTTGGATCTGACATTGCGGGTCGACACGATCTGGTCGACCAGACCGTACGCGAGCGACTCCTCAGCGGTGAGGATCTTGTCGCGCTCGATGTCGTCCCTGATCTTCTCGATCGGGGTCGTGGAGTGCTTCGCCAGCAGCTCCTCGAGCTGCGAGCGCATGCGCAGGATCTCGTTGGCCGCGATCTCCAGGTCGGAGAGCTGCTCGCGCCCCGTCTGGCTGGACGGCTGGTGGATCAGCACGCGCGCGTTGGGCAGCGCGAGACGCTTGCCCGGCGTGCCGGCGGCCAGCAGCACGGCGGCGGCGGAGGCCGCCTGGCCCATGCAGACCGTCTGGATGTCCGGCTTCACGAACTGCATCGTGTCGTAGATGGCGGTGAGCGCCGTCATCGAGCCGCCGGGGCTGTTGATGTAGATGGAGATGTCGCGGTCCGGGTCCATCGACTCCAGGCACAGCAGCTGCGCCATGACGTCGTTGGCGGACGCGTCGTCGATCTGCACGCCGAGGAAGATCACGCGCTCCTCGAACAGCTTGGCGTACGGGTCGTACTCGCGGACGCCCTGCGAGGTGCGCTCGACGAAGCGCGGGACGACGTAACGGTTGTCCACCTGCGGGCCCGTGTGGAGGCCGCTCGCGGAGTAGTCGTTCATCTGGGTGTTCACCATTCCTGTGACCTTGGGTGACCTGCGGAGGACGGGCTTGATGACGGGGAGGACGGGGCCCTCAGGCCCCGGTGCCGCCGCCGCCCGGGACACCCGAAGCAGCGGTGATGATCTCGTCGATGATGCCGTACTCCCTGGCCTCCTCGGCGGAGAACCAGCGGTCGCGGTCACCGTCGCGGATGATCGTCTCCTCGGTCTGGCCGGTGTGCCGCGCCGTGATCTCGGCCATGCGCTTCTTGGTGCGCAGCAGCTGCTGGGCCTGGATCTTGATGTCGGACGCGGTACCGCCGAGCCCGGCCGAGCCCTGGTGCATGAGGATGTCGGTGTTCGGCAGCGCGAACCGCTTGCCCGCGGTGCCGCCGGTCAGCAGGAACTGGCCCATGGACGCCGCGAGGCCCATGCCGATCGTCACGACGTCGTTCGGGATGTACTGCATGGTGTCGTAGACGGCCATGCCCGCCGTGACGGAGCCACCCGGGCTGTTGATGTAGAGGTAGATGTCCTTCTCGGGCTCGGCCGCGAGGAGGAGGAGCTGCGCGGTGATCTTGTTGGCGATGTCATCGTCGACCTGCTGGCCGAGGAAGATGATCCGCTCGCCGAGCAGCCGACTGTAGACCTGGTCGCCGAGGCCCCCACCGATGGACGGCTCTCCTGCGGCATGCGGCATCAGATTCGTCACGTGTCCACCTGCTCGTCTCTGACGGCCTCGGCCGTCTCAGCGTCTTCGTCCCGAGATCCGAAAGGCCGGCCGGTCTGCTCCCGGACGGCTTCTCCGGCTCTCGTACTCATGGACCCTAACCCCCTGGTCGGCGGGCGCCATCCCGGTTCCGTAGCTGTTCGCTCGGAGCGCAAGGTAGTTGGCCCGCGTGCGCGCGGTGCCGCCGACCGTATCGCGGGGCGTCCCGCCCCGCGCACACCCCCCGGCCACCGGCCCGGACGCGCGATGCCCCGCACGCCTGTGCGGCCCGGTGACGCCCCGATGCGCGGGCACGGTCACGCGGCGGCTCGGCCCGCGGGGCATGGTCTCGGCGGATCCCGGCCGAGCAACCGGCGCTTGCCCGACCGGCGTGCGACGCGGCGCCCGATGGCGGGACGGGACGGCCGCGAGGGTATGCGAGGCAGGCCGGACGAGGCAGTCCACGCGGCGGCCGCGGGCCGGAGCGGGCGGCAGGCGGCAGGCGGCAGGCGGCAGGCGGCAGGCGGCAGGCAGTACGGTGCCCCGTCGGCGGCCGCCGGGCGGCGGGCCGGCCGGGCCGTGACCCGGCGGCGGTGAGCCGACGGACCGGCCGCGCGGCGGGACCGACGGGTGCCGCAGGCTGTTGTGCCCGGCGGCAGTCGATCCGCGCCATGCCGCCGGAGGGGCCCAGCGGGCGACAGACGGCAGGCCGTGCGGGGCGCGCCCGCGGGCGGGTACGGCGGGCGGCGGGCGGCGGGCGGCGGGCCGGATCGGACGGGGGCACGAGCGGTGGCTCCTCACGGCCATGGCTCGGCAGCGGTCCGGGGCGGGGCTGCGCCGGGTGGCCGGGGCGGACGCGGCGGGCCCCGGACGCTGGTGCGTCCGGGGCCCGTCCTGCGTGCGGTGCGGTCAGGCGGTGGGCTTGGCCTCGTCATCGCCGGACTCGGCGGCGGGGGCCTCGGCGGACTCCGCCGCCTCGACCGTCTCCGTGGCCGCCTCGGTGGCCTCGGCGTCGCCTTCCTCGTCGTCCAGGTCGACCGTCTCGCCGTTCGTGTCGACGACCTTCGCCGCCTCCACGACCGCGGCGAGCGCCTTGCCGCGGGCGACCTCGCCGACCAGCATCGGCACCTGGCCGCCCTCGACGACCGCCTGCGCGAACTGGTCGGGGCTCATGCCGGAGGACTGCGCGCGGCGCATGAGGTGCTCGGTGAGCTCCTCCTGGTTCACGTTCAGCTTCTCCCGGTTGACGAGCTCGTCCAGGATGAACTGGGTCTTGATCCCCTTGACCGCCTGCTCCTCGGTCTCGGAGTCGAACTCCTCCCGGGTCTTGCCCTGGATCTGGAGGTACTGCGCGAGGTCCATGCCCATCTGCGGCAGCTGGTGGTTCTCCAGGTTGTGCGTGCGGGTCTCGATCTCGTCCGCGAGCAGCTTCTCGGGGACCGGCACCTCGACGAGCTTGACCAGCTCGTCGAGCACGCGCTCCTGCGCCTGCGTGGCCTGGTCGTACTGCTTCATCGACACCAGGCGCTTGCGGCTGTCCGCCCTGAGCTCCTCCAGCGTGTCGAACTCGCTGGCGGTCTGCGCGAAGTCGTCGTCGAGCTCGGGCAGCTCGCGGGCCTTGACCTCGCTGACCTTGACGGTGACCTCGGCCGCCTTGCCCTCGGCGGAGCCGCCCTTCAGCTCGGACGTGAAGGTGGCCTCGCCGCCGGCCTCAAGGCCGGTGACGGCGGCGTCGATGCCGTCGAGCAGGTCACCCGAGCCGATCACGTAGTCGATGCCGTTCGCGACGCCGTCCTCCAGGACCTCGCCGTCGATCCTGGCCTCCAGGTCGACCGTCACGACGTCGCCGTCGGCGGCGGCGCGCTCGACGGCGCTGGTCGAGGCGAAGCGGTCGCGCAGCTGCTCGACCGACTTGTCCACGTCCTCGTCGCTGACCTCGGCGGCGTCGACGGTGACCTCGATGCCGGAGTAGTCGGGGATCGTGATCTCGGGGCGGACGTCGACCTCGGCGGTGAAGGAGAGCAGTTCGCCGTCCTTCAGCTCCTTGATGTCGACCTCGGGCTGGCCGAGCACGTTCAGCTCACCCTCGTTGACCGCGTCGGTGTAGAACTTCGGAAGGGCGTCGTTGACGGCCTCCTCCAGCACAGCACCGCGGCCGAACCGCTGGTCGATGACGCGGGCCGGGATCTTGCCCTTGCGGAAGCCCTTCACCGTGACCTGCTGGTTGATCTTCTTGTACGCCGCGTCGAGGCTGTCCTTGAGCTCCTCGAAGGGCACCTCGACAGTGAGCCGAACCCGGGTCGGGTTCAGGGTCTCCACGGCGCTCTTCACGGTTCGGTCTCCTTGGTGGCTGATTCTGGGGTTCGCATGCCGCGCGCTCATGATCGGCGTCGGCCTGCACATCGGCCCGGCTCTTGGGGTCCTCGGAGACTCGTCAGACACGCGGGCACGCAGCTTGCATAGTAACCGCAAGCATGAACAGGCCCACAACGCGATCTTCCGGTGCGCGCGCGTGCGCGGCTGGTCGGGGTGGCCGGATTCGAACCGACGACCTTCCGCTCCCAAAGCGGACGCGCTACCAAGCTGCGCCACACCCCGTCGGTGCGACACGTAGGGTACATGCCCGAAGGCACTGCGTCGGACCCCGTTTCGCGGGGTGGGCGGGAGCGGCGCGCACACCCGTGTGCGGACGGGGCGCCGGAACCGCTACGATGCTCTGCGTACGCGCTCGGTCCCCCTGCGGGATTCCCGGGCTCGCGCGGGCGTAGCTCAATGGTAGAGCCCTAGTCTTCCAAACTAGCTACGCGGGTTCGATTCCCGTCGCCCGCTCTCGGAGGCCGCTGCCTCCCAGGTGCGCTCCTCACGCGCCCGGTACGTACGACCACGGCCCGGCCGGCGATTTCCTCGCCGACCGGGCTGTTGTCGTGACGGTCCCGATCCGCCTCAGAAGTGGATCTGGCTGATGGTGTCGGCCACCGAGTTCATGAACCTGTTCACGGACGGGGCGATGTTCGTCGAGGCAAGGAAGAAGCCGAACAGGATCGCCACGATGGCGGGCCCGGCCTTGATGGACTTACCGCGGATCATCAGCACAAGGATGATCGCCAACACCACCGCCACGGACACTGAAACGGCCATAACTGATCACACCCTCGGTCGGTCCGCCTAGCCGGCCGCGGGACCGCGTGCCATCCCGCTTCCCGCTGGTCACCATGGTGCCATCAACCTCTGTGTGCGCGCTGCCGGGTGACGCATCATCGACGACCAGAACGCGCCAACCCCGAGGCGCCGCAAACCGTCGCATCCGCAACGAACCGCCGTTGCCCGCCGAACACGCATGATCAATGCGTAGGGGAATCGCCAATGGCCTCGCGCAATCGTTTCGTGGGTCACACAGATAATTCACAGGAGGCGTGAACGGTAAGCGCACGGGCATCCGAAACAGGAATGCATGCACGTCGCCAGGCCTTCGATTCGGTGACGATTTGCCCGATTCAATGCGGATTAATCGGGGCATTTGGTGCGGTCACGACTCGTTTCCTTTTCCACCTTGCCGGGCGGCAGGGTGGTTTTACCGATTGCCTGGGACCCGTCTAGGGTGCGTCGAATGGTTCAGGCGTCACAGGGATATGAGAAGGCTTCCGGGTCACGTAACGGCAGGCGGGAATCGGCGAATCCGGCCGTCGCGAACGCATCGGGAGCGGTGGCCGACACGCCGCCGGATCCGAACGGTCCTGCCGCGCGAACGGCTGTCGCCGACACCGCGGAGAAGTCCGTCCCGGCCGCGAAGACCGGCTCGGAGGCGAGCCCGGAGGCCGGCTCCGGGCAGCAGGCGGCGGCGCGGCCGAAGCGGCGCGAGGCATTCTTCGACAACGCCAAGTACCTGGCGATCGTGCTCGTGGCCGTGGCCCACTCGTGGGAGCCCCTCATGGACGGCAGCCGGGCGACCAAGGCGCTGTACATGGTCGTCTACACGTTCCACATGCCGGCCTTCATCATCATCTCCGGCTACTTCTCGCGCAGCTTCACCGCGACCCCGCGCCAACTGAAGCGCCTGGTGACCGGCGTCGCCGTGCCCTACATCGTCTTCGAGACGGCGTACTCGCTGCTGCGCTGGGCCGGCGAGAAGCCGCATCACCTGAGCGTCAGCCTCCAGGACCCGTGGTTCCTGACCTGGTTCCTGATCGCGCTGTTCGTCTGGCGGCTGACGACGCCGCTGTGGCGGGCGATCCGGCATCCGCTGCCGGTGGCGCTCGTCGTCGCGATGCTCGCGTCGTTCTGCCCGTCGATCAGCGGCGACCTCGCGCTCCCGCGCGTGCTGCAGTTCCTGCCGTACTTCGTGCTCGGCCTCTGCCTGAAGCCCGAGCACTTCCGGCTGGTGCGGCGGCGCGAGGTACGGCTGCTGAGCGCGCCCGTCTTCCTGTGCGCGGTGGCCTTCTCGTACGGGATCGCGCCGAGGTTCGCGTCCGGCTGGCTCTACCACAACACCAGTGCGGAGGATCTCGGCCAGGCCTGGTGGACGGGGCCCGCGATGCAGCTCGGGCTCTTCGCCTGCTCGCTGGCGCTGACCGCGTGCTTCCTTTCGTGGGTGCCGAGCCGGCCCATGTGGTTCACCGTGCTCGGCGCGGGCACCATCTGCGGCTACCTGCTGCACGGCTTCCTGATCAAGGGCGCCGGTTTCGCGGGCGTCTTCGACGACCACCCGTGGCTGAGCGCACCTGCCGGTGAGGTCGTCGTCACGTTGCTGGCGGCGGTGGCGGTGACGCTGCTGTGCAGCCCGCCGGTGCGGCGGGCCTTCCGCTGGGCCGTGGAGCCCGACATGGCCTGGGCGTTCCGCACGCAGGAGTGAGCGGGGGCCGCCCGGCCCCTCCCTGACGGCCGCCGCAGGCTCTACGCTGAGCGAGTGCTCGAGGTGATCAAGTCCCTGATCGAGGCGCTGGCCGGCAGTTGGACGGGAGCGGTCCAGCTCCGCGAGGAACGCAGGCGGCGCGAGGTGGCGGCCGAGCTCTTCCTGCTGTACACGCACATCAACCAGATCCTGGTCACGGCCGAGGACATCGTGCGGGCCTTCGAGGGGCTGGCCGGGTACGCGTCCGGCGGGCCCGACGCCTTCGCGCGCGTTCCGCCTTCCCAGGAGGCGGTGCGGCAACTCGTCCTGCACCAGGGCGACCAGCTGCGGCGCGCCTCGGAGCTGCTGGACGAGAACTCGGTTCTCCTCCAGATCATCGAGCCCCGCGCCTACAACCGGCTCGTGCCGCTCATCGGCTTCAAGTCCGGCGCGCTGGCCGCGGTCGGCACGGTGATGTCGGGAGGCGGCTTCCCCACCAGGCCGACCCAGGCCGAGGTGGACGCATGGGCGGTCGACCTCGCCCGCCGCACGGGTTCTCGCGGCCGGATCGCGACGGACATGGTCCTGGCAGCGGGCGACGATGTCGTCGACGCCTCGGAGGGCGAGTGGTTCCGCTCGGGCGAGAGGGCCGGGACCGCGCCGACGGCGGACTTCGCCAGGTGGTTCCTGCGGGCGCGGGAGCCGCGCGAGCAGCTGGCGGGGATACGTGAGGCGGTCGAAACCCTGCGCGCCGCGCTGCTGGAGAACTTCACCGTCGCGGACGTACTCCTTCAGGTGGGCGAGCGGCAGCGCAGGCGGACGCGCGAGAGCTGAGGGCGCGGCCGGCCGCGCCCTCCTTCAGCGGCGGACCGCCGCGGCACACAGGCCGAGTTGGCCCGCATGCTCGAATCCGTCGCGCACCAGGGCGGCCAGGCGCTCCTCCACGGTGTGGGTGTTGCGGAGTGTGGGGCTCGTCACGGGGCGCGCCGCGTCGCTCGGCGGGGCGGCCGCAAGGTAGCCGAGGGTGCGGGCGTGCGCCGCCGCCGCGTACGCGGCGAGGTTCTCGCCGGACGCCGGCGGGACGCGGAAGGCGGCGGCCTGCGCGGTCGTGTGGCCGAGCCCGGTGTCGGCGGGGTCGCGCGGGCGCTGGAAGCGGTCCGCCCAGCCGTCCGCCGTCCACAGCTGGGCGCGGCCGAGGAGTTCGGAGATGTTGCGGTCCTGGCCGCGTGCGATGTGCCAGATCAGCCACGCGGGCGTGTTGGCGCCTGGGGGGTACGGTGGCGCGGCGTGCAGCCAGTCGTCCACGGCGTCCGTGTACAGCACGGTCAGGTCGGCGTGCAGGAGCGCGAACTGCCGCGCGGCCAGGGTGCGCCAGTCGCCCGGTGTCACGGGGCCGTGTCGGCGTCTCGGGCGAGCAGGAGCAGCGCGCGGTCGTCGTTGACGTCCTTCGCGACCGTTTCGATCAGGTGCCAGGACGCGCCCTCGAAGCCCCCCTTCACGTAGCGGTCGGCGGCGCCCGTCAGGCGGTCGATGCCCTCGCTCAGGTCGCGGCCCGGCGCCTCCACCAGGCCGTCGGTGAAGAGCATCAGCACGTCGCCGGGGCGCAGCGCGCCCTTCGCCGGGTCGAACTGGGCGCCGTCGTAGACCCCGAGGAGCGGTCCCTCGCCGGACTTCTCCTCCCACCTGCCGGTACCCGCGTGCAGCTGGAGTGCCGGGAGGTGGCCTGCGGACAGGAGTTCGTAGTCGCCGGATTCGAGGTCGAGCACCAGGTGGATCGAGGTCGCGAACCCCTCTTCCCAGTTCTGGCGCAGCAGGTAGCCGTTGGCCGCGGGCAGGAAGCCGTGCGGCGGCAGCGAGCCGAGCAGCCCGCCGAACGCGCCCGAGAGCAGCAGGGCGCGCGAACCCGCGTCCATGCCCTTGCCCGACACGTCGGTCAGGACGATCTCCAGCGTCCGGCCGCCGCCCGTGCGGGCCGCGACGACGAAGTCGCCGGAGAAGGACTGGCCGCCCGCGGGCCGCAGCGACCACTCCCGGTACCAGCCGCCCGGCAGGCTCGGCAGCGCGCTCTGCACCCGGATGCGTTCACGCAGGTCGAAGAGCATGGTGCCGCCACGCCGCCACGGCACCCCGACGCGCGCCCTGAACTGGGCGAGCAGCAGGCCGAAGAGGCCGCAAGCGGCCACCACGAGTACCGTGCCAGGCGTTACGCGCGCGGGGCCGTGCTGGTAGGGGCCGAGCACGATCGCCTCGACGATCAGGGCCGCCGCGGACGCCGCGTACAGGCCGAGCAGGCTGGCGGGCCGCAGCAGCAGGCCGCCCGCGACGATCGGCACGGCGAGCGCGGCCGGCGCGCACCACATCGGGACGGCGAGCGTCGTCACGGTGATCGCGGGCACGAGCGCCAGCAGGCCGACCATGGCGATCAGGTCGGATCCCTCGCCGCGGAACCAGTCGACACCGGCCCGGCGCACGGAGATGCGCACCCGGTGCAGTCTCCTGCGCATCCGGGCGGTCGACGACTCCGCTTCCGCGACACCGGCCATTGGAGTGGACCCTATCGATCTGTCCGGCCGCCGTGCAGAGGGCCCCCGTGTGTTCGATATCGGATCGTCACGGCGGCGGACGGCTGGTAGGGATGGGTGCATGACAGAGCTGCGGGTGCTGTGCAAGGACGACTGGGACCGCTGGGACGAGACGTTGGACCGTGCGTTCGGCGGGGCGGGCGAGGCTCCGAAGAGGCGTGCCCTGCTGAACGAACTGACCGAGCAGGACCGTTCCCTGGGCGTCTGGGACGGTGCGGATTGCGTCGGTACGGCCGGCGCGTTCTCGTTCCGCCTGTCCGTCCCGGGCGGCTCGCTCGTGCCGGCCGCGGGCGTCACCATGGTCTCCGTCGCGGCCACGCACCGGCGGCGCGGGCTGCTGCGGTCCATGATGCGGCGGCAGTTGGACGACGTGCGCGAGCGCGGCGAGCCGATGGCCGTCCTGACCGCGTCGGAACCGGACATCTACGGACGGTTCGGATACGGGCTGGCGACGACGAAGCTGGCGATGGAGATCGACACCACGCGCGTGCGCGTCGCGTCGCTTCCCGAGGGCGCGGACGCGGTGGAGCTGCGGTACGCCTCGCCCACCGACCCGGAAGTGGGGCGCGCGATCGAGGACGTCTACGCCCGCGCCGTGCCGGCGCGCCCGGGGATGCTCGCCCGGCAGCCCGGCTGGGAGCGGCTGCCGCTGCTCGACCCGCCGCAGGAGCGCGAGGGCGCCTCGCCGCTCCGGTGCGTGCTCGCGCGGCGCGGCGGCGAGGTCGCCGGCTTCGCCCTCTTCCACATGACGGGCGAGGCGGACATGGCGGGCGCGAAGTGCGTGGTGCGGGTCCGTGACGTGTACACGGGGGACCCCGCCTCGTACGCGGCGCTGTGGCGTTTCCTGTGCGAGATCGACCTGACGTGGACGGTGTCGGTGGGCAGCCGCCCGGTGGACGATCCGGTGCTGCACCTGCTGTCGGACGTGCGGCGCTGCGGGCTGCGGGTGCGCGACGTCGCGTACGCGCGGCCGGTCGACGTGGGCGGCGCGCTCGCGGCGCGCGCCTACCGTGCGCCCGTCGACGTGGTGCTCGACGTACGCGACGCCTTCTGCCCGTGGAACGAGGGGCGCTGGCGGCTGAGCGGCGACGCGGAGGGCGCGGCCTGCGCGCGCACCGGGGACGCGGCCGACCTGGCGCTGAGCGTGCGGGAGCTGGGCTCCGCCTACCTGGGCGGCGTGACGCTGCGCGCGCTGGCGGACGCGGGGCGGGTGACGGAACTGCGTCCCGGCGCGCTCGCCGAGGCGTCGCTCGCGTTCGGCTCCGACGTGGCGCCCTGGCTGCCGCACGGCTTCTGACGGGCGGCCGCGGGTCGTACGAGCCGTCGAGCCGCGCGGCCGAAAAGGGCGGGCGGCCGTGCCGGGGGCCTGGGTACGCTGCGGCCGTGCGTACCTCACTTCGCGTCGCCGCGTATGCCGTGCTGGTGGACGACGGGCGGATACTCCTGTCCCGTCTCGTCCCCCACCTCAGGGACGGGTCGGCCGCCGGGCGGTGGACGCTGCCCGGTGGCGGGATGGACCACGGCGAGGACCCGCTGGACACCGTCGTGCGCGAGGTCGGCGAGGAGACCGGTCACGCGTCCAGGATGACCGCGCTCCTCGGGATCGACTCGCACACGCGGGACGGCTTCCACGAGGTGCGCGTCTTCTACGCGGGCGAGGTGACGGGCGGCGTGCTGCGCCCGGAGGCCGACGGGTCGACCGACCTGGCGGCCTGGCACCCGCTCGACGCGGTCGCGGACCTCCCGCACGTCCAGCAGGTCGACACGGCGCTGCGGTTGTGGCGGGAGCGGCCCGCGCTGGGGAGTGTGCGGGCGGCGTCACCTCGGTAGCACGACCAGGTAGGCGGCGGGTTCGCGCTCGGCCGCCGCGGTGAGGGCCGTACGCACCACGGTGGCCTGCTGTCCCGGCGTCTCGCGGAGCTTCTTCGGTGTGAGGTGGACGACGGTGATCCCGAGCCGCTCCAGGTGTTCGCGTTTGGCCGCGCACGCCTCCCACCGTGCGTCGTCGTCGAAGCTGCCGCAGAACCGCGGTGCGCGCGTGTCGAGTTCGACGGCGACGCCCTGCTCGGGCCAGAAGGCGTCCACACCGCCGAGGCAGGGGCCGCCGGGCAGCCGCAGTTCGACGTTCCACAACGGCTCGGGCAGGCCGCCCTGCCGCACGAGGGCGTACAGCCGCTCCTCGGCGCGCGCACGTCCCTCGGCGAGCAGCGCGTCGACCGCGCCCACCACATGGGGCCTGGACAGCAGCCGCGCCTCGGCCAGTTCCTTGACGACCGGGCCCGGTTCGCAGTAGCCGTCGCGCACGGCCTCGGTCAGCAGCAGCCGCACGCGGCCGGCGTCGGCGAGTGCGGCCACCGCGTCGGCGAGTGCGCGTGCGACCGGCGCCACGGCGATGCCGCCGACGCGCTCGGGCTCCGGCATCGCGGCCGTCCTGATCAGCCGCGCGAACCCGGCGGAGCGCAGCCTCCTGGTGCGCGGCACCAGGACGTCGACGGCGTCGAGTGACGCCGCGGGCGGCGCCGATTCGAACCCGTGGACGGCGAGCGCGGCGAGCCCCGTCACCGCCGCGGCCGGTGGCACGGCACCCGAGGTGCCGCGCGACTGGGCGGGCACGGCACGCCCCGCGTACAACAGCGCCGCGCGCAGCCGCTCCTGGCCGGAGGCCGGGCCCCGGTGCAGCAGGTAGACGCCGGGCAGCAGGTGCTGCCACGGGCCGCCGGGACGGCAGTAGGCCGCGGCCCTCGCCGAGGTCAGGCCGCGCTCGCGCAGCTGCGCCGCGGTCAGCAGGTCCGGGACCGCGGCGTCGGCGACGTCCGCGTGCGCTGCCGCAGCGTGGGCGCCGTGGGCGTCGCAACCCGGGCGGTGGGAGGGGGAGAGCGGGGCGCTGTTGTTGTTCATGTCCCGGGTCTCCCCGCTGCCCGCCACCGCGCTAACCGCTGTTACAAGCGTGTAGCCCAAACCGGACAAGACCGTCCTAAAGTACGGGCGTTCGAGTGCCGAGCAGGCTGCCACGTTCGGCCTACACACGACGAGGTCGCACCGGGGCGTCAGGCGGTGGCGTCGCACTCCTGTGCGCGCAGCGCACGCGCCAGGTCGTCCTGCGCCTCCAGCACGAGGCGGCGCAGCGCGGGCGCAGCCTCCTGGTGTGCGGCGAGCCAGGCACGCGCGGCTTCGAGGGTCGCCGGATCGTCTTGCAGGTCGGGGAACAGGCCTCTCACGACGAGGACGCCGATCTGGATGGAGCGCTCGGCCCACACGCGTTCGACGGCGGCGAAGTACTTCTCCGCATACGGCGCGAGCAGTTCGCGCTGCCCCGGCTGGGCGAACCCGGCGATCGTCGCCTCCACGAGCGCGTTGGACAGCGCGTCCGACTCGACGACCGCGTCCCAGGCGGCCGCCTTCACCTCGGCCGACGGGCGCGAGGCGAGGCAGCGCACCTTGTGCCGCTCCCCCGACGCCGTGTCGTCACGGGCGAGTTCGGCCTCGATGGCCTTCTCGTCGGCGTGGCCGTGCGCGGCCAGCGCGGCGAGCAGGGCCCACCGCAGCTCCTGGTCCACGTCGAGCCCCGGCACGTCCTCGTTGCCGGACAGCAGGCCCTCGACGAGCGCCAGGTCCGCGTCGGACTCGGCGACCTGGGCGAAGAACCGGGCCCAGGTGAGCTGGTGCGGGCCCGCGGGCTCGGCGTCCCGCAGTTCGCGCAGCGCGCCCTCGGCGAGCATCCGCCCGCCCTCGGCGCGCCAGGCGGGCGCCGCGTAGTGGTTCAGCGCCGAACGCGCCCAGGCGTGCACCATCTGCAGCACGCCGATGTCGCTCTCGCGGCCCGCGTGCGCGAGGACCAGCGCCACGAAGTCCCGTGCGGGCAGCAGCGCGTCGCGCGTCATGTTCCACAGCGCTGACCAGCACAGCGCACGCGCCATCGGGTCGGCCAGGGCGCCGAGGTGGGCGCGGAGCGTGTCGAGGGACGTGGCGTCGAGGCGGGTCTTGCAGTAGGTGAGGTCCTCGTCGTTGACGAGCACCAGGTCGGGGCGTTCGGCTCCGGCGAGCTCGGCGATGACGGTGCGCGGCCCGGTCACGTCGGCGCCGGTGCTCGCGTACTTGGTCAGCCCGCCCTCCGGGGTGAGCCGGTAGAGCGCCACGGCCACCCGGTGCGGCCGCAGTTCGGGGTGCGACTCGGGGGCGTCCTGGACGACGGCGAGCTCCGCGACGCGGCCGTCCTCGCCGTACACCACCTGCGGGGTCAGGGAGTTGACGCCTGCGGTCTGCAGCCACGAGCGCGCCCAGCCCGCCATGTCGCGGCCGGAGGTCTCCGCGAGGACGGCCAGCAGGTCGCCCAGTTCGGTGTTCTTGTAGGCGTGCCGCTTGAAGTAGCGCCGCGCGCCTTCGAGGAACGCGTCCCTGCCGACGTACGCCACCAACTGCTTGAGCACGGCCGCGCCCTTGGCGTAGGTGATGCCGTCGAAGTTGAGCTTCGCGTCTTCCAGATCGCGGATGTCGGCGGTGATCGGGTGCGTGGAGGGCAGCTGGTCGGCGCGGTACGCCCACGCCTTGCGGTTGTTGGCGAAGGTGATCCAGCCGTTCTTGAAGCGGGTCGCCTCGACCATGGAGAAGCAGCCCATGAAGTCCGCGAACGACTCCTTCAGCCACAGGTCGTCCCACCACCGCATGGTGACGAGGTCGCCGAACCACATGTGCGCCATCTCGTGCAGGATGACGTTGGCCCTGCGCTCGTACGACGCCTCGGTCACCTTGCCGCGGTAGATGAACTCCTCGCGGAAGGTGACGAGGCCCGGGTTCTCCATGGCGCCGAGGTTGTACTCGGGCACGAACGCCTGGTCGTACTTCCCGAAGGGGTAGGGGAAGTCGAAGTTGTCGTGGAAGAAGTCCAGGCCCTGCTTGGTGACGAGGAAGATGTCGTCCGCGTCGAAGTGCCTGGCCAGGCCCTTGCGGCACATCGCGCCGAGGGGGATCTCCAGCTCGCCGCCGTCCGGCAGGGCGCGCCGGTAGGTGTCGGTGACGTAGTGGTAGGGGCCGGCGACGACGGCCGTGATGTACGTGGAGATGGGCTTGGTCCGCGCGAAGCGCCACACGCCGTCGGCGCCGCGCTCGCCCGCGCCGTTGTTCCACACCTGCCAGCCGTCGGGCGCGGTCACCTCGAACGTGTAGGGCGCCTTGAGGTCGGGCTGCTCGAAGTTCGCGTACACGCGGCGGGCGTCGGCGGGCTCGTACTGCGTGTAGAGGTAGACCTCGCCGTCCTCGGGGTCGACGAAGCGGTGCATGCCCTCGCCGGTCCTGCTGTAGGCGCACTGCGCGTCCACGACGAGCGTGTTCTCCGCCTGGAGGCCGTCGACGGCGATGCGCGCCCCGTCGAAGACGGCGGCGGGGTCGAGGGCGCGGCCGTTGAGCGTCACCGCGGACACGGACGGGGCGATCAGGTCCACGAAGGTCGCGGCGCCCGGGCGTGCGCAGGCGAAGCGGATGGTGGTGACGGAGCGGAACGTGCGGGCGCCTGCGCCCTGCCACTCCCCGATCGCCGACGTGAGGTCGAGGGCGACCTCGTACTCCGTGACGGAGAGCAGTTCTCCCCGCTCACGGGCCTCGTCGCGGGACAGGTTCTCTCCAGGCACGGGGGCAGCTCCTTCGCAGCTCGCGGACGTCTTGGAACGGGGTCGATCCTCGCATGTCGGTGCCGGGTGACCGGCATGCGGGCACCGGGGGCGGGGGAATGGGGGAAGCGGCCGAGCGCGTTGCCGTAGTAAGAGGTGTCACTTTCGAGGAGAGACATGCCGGAGAAAACGCCCGTCGATTTCTGGTTCGACCCGCTGTGCCCCTGGGCCTGGATGACCTCGCGCTGGGTCCTGGAGGTGCAGAGCGCCCGCGACCTGGACATCAGGTGGCACGTGATGAGCCTGGCGGTGCTGAACGAGCCGCGGCTCGACGACATGTCCGAGTCGTACCGCGAGACGATGGGCAAGGCGTGGGCGCCGGTGCGCGTCGTCATCGCGGCGCAGCAGCAGTTCGGCGACGAGGTGGTCGGCAGGCTGTACACGGCACTCGGCACGCGCTTCCACAACAAGGGCGAGGGCCCGACGCGCGAGGCCATCGCCGGGGCGCTCGCGGACACGGGCCTGCCGGCCGAGCTGATCGAGTACGCGGACAAGGACACGTACGACACGCAGCTGCGCGCCTCGCACAAGGAGGGCATCGACAAGGTGGGCCAGGAGGTCGGCACACCGGTCATCGCGGTGCCGGGCGAGGACGGCGGGCAGATCGCCTTCTTCGGGCCCGTGGTGACGCCGGCGCCCAAGGGCGAAGAGGCGCTGAAGCTGTGGGACGGGACGCTCATGGTGGCGTCGGTGAAGGGCTTCTACGAGATCAAGCGGACGAGGACGCAGGGCCCGATCTTCGACTGACACGGCCGCCGCCCCGCGCCGGGCACGCAGCGCCCCGGCGCGGGACGCATGACGCGCGGAACGCATGACCCGCGGAACGCATGACCCGCGGAACGCATGACCCGCGGAACGCATGACCCGCGGAACGCATGACCCGCGGAACGCATGACCCGCGACGCGCCCGTCCCCGGCGCTGACCCTCCGTGACACACGGTGCACGCGGCACGGGCTGCGCCTGGAGCGTGGCACCGGGGGCGCCTGGCGCCCCCCAGCATGTGGTGCCTCCGGTGCGGGCTGTCCGCGACGCGGTGCGTCTTCGGCGTCGGCCGCATGCGGCACGCGGCGCCTGCGACGGAGGGCGTCCGGGCGGCGCGGCATGTGCGCGAGGCGTGGCGCCCTCCGCGCGAGGTGTCCCGGGGGCTTGCCGCGGCCGCGGGACCAGCGGGTCCGTACGGGCCGGCGCGGGCGCGGGGCGCGCGGTCCACAACGCCGTGCCCCCGCATTTGTGGGGCTCCGACGAGCAGGCGGCCGTGCGCCGTGGGTTAACGTCGAGACGATTGCCGACCGTCCGTCCCCGACCCCCCGCGGAGTCCCCATGAGCACCGTCGCGCCCACAGCGGTCGCGTCCCGCGCCGGCGTACTCGCCGACCTGATCCCCGCAAGCCGTACCCGCGACATCGCGCTCGTCGCCGGCGGCGCCGTGCTCACCGGGCTGGCCGCGCAGCTGTCCGTGCCGGTGCCGGGCTCCCCCGTGCCGGTCACGGGGCAGACCTTCGCGGCACTGCTCGTCGGCACCGCGCTCGGCGCGCGCCGCGGGTTCCTGTCGCTCGCGCTGTACACGGTGCTCGGCATGGCGGGCCTGCCGTGGTTCTCCGGCGGCACCTCGGGTCCCGGCGGCTCGTCGTTCGGTTACGTGCTCGGCATGCTCGCCGCGTCCGCCGTCGTCGGCGCGCTGGCCAAGCGCGGCGGCGACCGCTCCGTGCTGCGCACGGCGGGCACGATGGTGGTGGGCTCCGCCGTCGTGTACGCGATAGGCGTGCCGTACCTCGCCCTGTCCGCCGGCATGTCGGCGAGCGCCGCGATCGCGGCCGGCCTTGTGCCGTTCCTGCTCGGCGACGCGCTCAAGGCCGCCCTGGCGATGGGTGCGCTGCCCGGCGCCTGGAGGCTGGCGGGCCGCCGCGGCTGATCGGCTGCCCCCGCAGGACCTCCGTCGAGGCCCCGCTCCCCGCGTAACGCGCGGCGGGCGGGGTCTCGCCCATGGAAGCATGGGTATGGGGGCTGTTATGGCGAAGTCGACGCGGGCCAGGGCAACGGGACACAGTGCGGCCGGGCAATGGGCCGGCGGCGGTCACGGCCGTCGGTCACCGGGGCTGACGCGGTTCGCCGGCGGGCTGCTGATCCTGTTGTCGCTGGCACTGGCCGCGGGATCCTACGTCGTGTTCACCCAGTGGCTGCCCTACGACGGGGCGCGCTACCAGGACTACCGAGCGGCCCTGCCCTGCCGCGTCCAGCCGCACCGGCCGCGCCAGGAGTGCCTGAGTACCTGGCACCTCACCGTCGTGGAGGCAGTGACCAAGCACAACGGCGAGGGCAACACCTACAGGGCGACCCTGAGACGCAGGCACTCCTGGCGCGGAGAGGTGTACTTCGGCGGCTCAGAGCCGCTGTTCGACCGGCTGAAGGCGGGTGACAGGGTCACCGCCACCGCGTGGCGCGGCCAGATCATGGTGCTCGGCAAGGACGGCGTCCGGCAGAACACCAGCGACGTGCCGCATGAAGGGCTACAGGTGGACGCCGCCGTCGGCACGTTCGCCGGGCTCCTGGCGGCCGAGGCGTTCGCGTTCGGCGCTGTCCGCCTCCTCAGGCCCCGTTCCCCGCTGTTCGCGTGGAGGCCGTACGGCGCGAGGACGCTCAGCGCCATCTTCACCGGCTGCGCCGTGGTGGGGCTGCTCGCGGTGGCGACCGGCGCCCCGTGGTGGGCCGTGCCGCCCGCCGTGACCGTCGTCGCGGCGCTCGCCCTCGCGGCGCTGCTGCGCCGAGCCAGGCGGCGGGTGCCCGCGCCCGGGGCGTGAGGGCACGCCGCCGGGGCATGCCGTGAGGCGCGTCCTGACGACGGCCGACGCGCCTCACGGCCCGTTCCCCTACGGCCGGTCGTCCGGCGCGGCGCCCGCCGCCCGGGCGGCCCCGGCCGGCTCGACGGCCGGCGCCGCCGGCGTCTCCTTGCCCATCGCGCGACGAACCAGCGCCACCGCCACCACGATCGCGGCGACCAGCAGCGAGAGCAGCATCTGGCTGCGCGCGGAGTCGTCGGTCAGCATGTAGCCGACGATGAACACGATCACCGCGGCCGTCGCCCACGTCAGGTACGGGAACAGCCACATGCGCACCACCAGCTTGTCCGGCGACTCGCGCAGGATGACCCGGCGCATGCGCAGCTGGGCGAGGCAGATCACGAGCCAGACGAACAGCGCGACCGCGCCGGACGAGTTGAGCAGGAACTGGAAGACCGTGTCGGGCCACTGGTAGTTGAACCACACCGCGAGGAAGCCGAACGCCACCGAGCACAGGATCGCCACGTGCGGCACGCCGCGCCCGCTGGTGCGGTGGAAGGCGCGGGGCGCGTCGCCGCGCAGGCCCAGCGAGAACGCCATGCGGGAGGCCGTGTACAGGCCGGAGTTGAGGCAGGACATCACGGCGGTCAGCACGATCACGTCCATCGCGGTGCCGACGTGCGGGATCCCGATCGTGTTGAGCGCGGCGACGTAGCTGCCGTCGTCGGTGATCGACTTGTCGTTCCACGGCACCAGGCACAGCACGACGAACACCGAGCCCAGGTAGAAGATGCAGATGCGCCAGATCACGCTGTTGGTCGCCCGGGACACGGCGCGGCGCGGGTCGGCGGACTCGCCGGCCGCGAGGGTGACGATCTCGCTGCCCATGAAGGAGAACACCGTCAGCAGCACGCCGGTGAGGATGGCGCCGGGCCCCTTCGGCAGGAACCCGCCCGCGTCCGTGAGGTGGCCGAAGCCGTCTCCCGGGTTGTCGGAGCCGGGCAGCACGCCGAACACGGCGAGCAGGCCTATGACGATGAACGCGCCGATCGCCACCACCTTGATGCTGGCGAACCAGAACTCGAACTCACCGTAGGACGACACGGACGACAGGTTCGACACCGTGAGCACGCACATGACGATCAGCGCCCACGCCCACTGCGGGACCGCGGGCAGCCAGCCGTTGAGGATCGTGGCGCCGGCCGTCCCCTCGACGGCGAGCACGACGACCCAGAAGAACCAGTAGAGCCAGCCGATCGAGAACCCCGCCCAGCGGCCGAGCGCCCGGTCGGCGTACGCGGAGAACGACCCCGACGTGGGGTTGGCGGCGGCCATCTCGCCGAGCATCCGCATGACGAGGACGACGATCAGGCCGACCAGCGCGTACGAGACGAGGATCGCGGGGCCCGTGGCGGCGATGCCCGAGCCCGAGCCGACGAAGAGGCCCGCGCCGATGATGCCGCCGATCGCGATCATCGAAAGGTGGCGGCTCCTGAGTCCGGGGCGCAGACCGCCCTCGGGGCCCGGCGGCGGGGCCTCGGGCCCGGACTTGGCGGGATCTCCGCCTTCCGCGGTGAGGGTGGGGGGGCGAGTCATAGGGCAACCTCGGGTTCTGTTGTCGTGGGACGGCGCCGGGACTGGGCCGGTCCGCCCTCGGCGTGCTGACTGCTGACGGCATTGTCGGGCTCAGATCAACATGAGGCGAGCCCCCGTCCGATACCCGCCTGTTCCCGTGCCACACTCGGTCCATGCGCGTCTACCTCGGCTCCGACCACGCGGGCTACGAACTGAAGAACCACCTCGTCCAGTGGCTCACCTCGCACGGCCACGAACCGGTCGACTGCGGCCCCCACATCCTCGACGACCAGGACGACTACCCGCCGTTCTGCCTGCGCGCCGCGGAGCGCACGGCGGCCGACCCCGACGGCCTCGGCATCGTGATCGGCGGCTCGGGCAACGGCGAGCAGATCGCCGCGAACAAGGTGAAGGGCGTGCGGGCGGCCCTCGCGTGGAGCGAGGAGACCGCGCGGCTCGGCCGCGAGCACAACAACGCGAACGTGGTGTCGGTGGGCGCGCGGATGCACAGCCGCGACGAGGCGACGTCGTTCGTCGAGGTCTTCCTCAAGACGCCCTACTCGGGCGAGGCGCGGCACACCCGCCGCATCGACATGCTCACGGCGTACGAGGAGACGGGCGAGCTGCCGCCGGTCCCCGCGCACCACCCGCGGCAGGACTGATCGGCCGCCCCTGTGCCAGAAGGTCACACCATCCACCGGCTGGCCCTCGACCACCTGGACCGCTTCGGCGGCCGGACGGTACGGGTGGCCAGCCCGCAGGGCAGGTTCGCCGACAGCGCGGCGCTCCTCGACGGCCGGGTGCTGGACGGCGTGGACGCCCACGGCAAGCACCTGTTCCTCGCCTTCGAGGCCACCGGGTGGATCCACGTCCACCTCGGCCTGTTCGGGAAGGTCGCCTTCGGTCGGCCGCCCGCGCCGGCCCCGGCGGACACCGTGCGGCTGCGCCTGGTCAACGACACGGCGTACGTGGACCTGCGGGGTCCCACGACGTGCGCGCTGATCACGGAAGGCGAGAAGAAGGCGATACACGAGCGGCTGGGCGCGGACCCGCTGCGCCCGCAGGAGCCCGGCAACGACGCGGACAGCGCGTGGCCCCGTGTCTCGCGCTCGCGCACGCCGGTCGCGACGCTGCTGATGGACCAGAAAGTGGTCGCCGGCGTGGGCAACGTGTACCGCGCCGAGGTCCTGTTCCGGCACGGCATCGACCCGTACCTGCCCGGGAAAGACCTCGCCCGCGAGGAGTGGGACGCGCTCTGGGCCGATCTGGTGGGGCTGATGCGCACGGGCGTGCGCGCGGGCCGCATCGACACGGTGCGCCCCGAGCACGAGCCCGAGGCGATGGGCCGCCCGCCGCGCGTGGACGACCACGGCGGCGAGGTGTACGTGTACCGGCGGGCCAACCTGCCGTGCCACGTGTGCGGAACGCCGATCCGCACCGCTCCGCTCGCGGCGCGCAACCTGTTCTGGTGCCCGGGCTGCCAGGCCGCGCGGTGACGGCCACGGCCTCGTCGCTGTGAGATCGTCGGGGCCATGGCGCGAGGCGATGGCGATCCACTCCCGGCGGTGAGCGGTGCCCAGGCGGCGCTGCGCGGACTCGGGGCCGGCCGCGCGACCCTGGACGAGCGGCCCGCGGGGCGCGGGCACTGGTTCGCCGACTGGTCGGGCGGGCTGGCGGGTTCGGACGTGTACATCGCGGTCATGGGCAAGTCGGCGTCCGCGCGCAAGGTGCGGCTCGTCCTGGACGACTGGATCCTCGAGGACGTCGCCGTCGGACATGTCGGCGACGTCCTCACGGCGGTGTTCTCCGGGGCGCCGGGCCCGGACGGCGGCGCGGAGATCCGCAGGGGCCGCGCGCTCCTCGTCCTGCCGGTGCGTGTGCTGCGTGTGCGCGCCGGACGTGCCCGCTACTCCGCCACGAAGCGGCTCCCGGAGGAGGGGGCGGCGCCACCGGCCCCCTGGGAGCGCGCGCTGACAGCGGACGAGTGAGGCACGCGGCGTCTCCCGGGGCCGGGCCCGGAGCCGGGCTTTACCGCGTGCCCATGACGACGGTCGCGCCCGTCTCGTCGTCCTCGGCAAGGCGCGCGTCGAGGCCCGCGGCCGCGAACGCGGCGAGGGCGGCCGCCGCCTGGTGCTCGCCGGTCTCGCTGAGCAGGGTCCCGCCGGGGGCGAGCCAGCCGGGCGCGCCCGCGGCCACCCGCCGCAGGACGCCGAGGCCGTCGCCGCCGCCGTCGAGGGAGAGCAGCGGCTCGTGCTCGCGCGCCTCGGCGGGCAGCAGCGGCACCTCGTCCGTCGGTACGTACGGGACGTTGGCGGCGAGCACGTCGACGCGGCCGCGCAGCCCTGGTGGGAGCGCGGCGTAGAGGTCGCCCTGGTGGACGTGGCCGCCGAGGGGTTCGAGGTTGCGGCGCGCCCAGGCGATCGCGCCGGGGTCGAGGTCGGCGGCGTGCACCTCGCCGCTGGTGCGGGTGGCGAGCACGGCGCCGAGCGCGCCCGAGCCGCAGCACAGGTCCACGGCCGTGCCGTCGGGCGGCAGGAGGCGGACGGCATGGGCCGCGAGCAGCTCGGTGCGGCGGCGCGGCACGAAGACGCCGGGGCCGACGGCGATCCGCAGGCCGCAGAAGCCGGCCCAGCCGAGCACGTGTTCGAGCGGCAGCCCGGAGGCACGGCGCCCGGCCATGGCGGCGGCTTCGCCCGGACCGTCGGCGGTGGACAGGATGAGCTCGGCTTCTTCTTCCGCGAACACGCACCCCGCGGCGCGGAGCGTGGCGACGATGGACATCGGTGTGATGCCTTGACCTTCCGGGAGGACCGGACGTCCCCGTCCCGGGGGAAGGATCAGCGGGACCGGGTGAGTCCGGTGGAACACTGCGGCACGACGGCGGTAACGGGACTCACCTCCTCGGTCGACGGGCGTGTAACGCTATCACCACGGTTGGGCATCTCTGTGACCTGTCGGACAATGGGGTGGACAACGTGAGGTGTGGGGCCCGCATGATGGGCAGCCTCTCACCACCGTCGTACGCACAGCGCCGTACGTACGCGCGGAACGATCCGTACGCACGTCACAGCTAAGGAGACCCCGTGAAGGTCGGAATCGTCGGAGCCACCGGTCAGGTCGGCACGGTCATGCGCAGGATCCTCGCGGAGCGCGACTTCCCGGTCACCGGACTGCGGCTGTTCGCCTCCGCCCGGTCGGCCGGCACGACGCTGGAGTGGAAGGGCGAGCAGGTCACCGTCGAGGACGCCGCGACGGCCGACTTCACCGGCCTCGACATCGTGCTGTTCTCCGCGGGCGGCGCCACGTCGAAGGCGATCGCCGAGAAGGTCGCGGGGCAGGGCGCGGTCGTGATCGACAACTCGTCGGCCTGGCGCCGCGACCCCGACGTGCCGCTGGTGGTCAGCGAGGTCAACCCGCACGCGGTGGCGAACCGGCCCAAGGGCATCATCGCCAACCCGAACTGCACGACGATGGCCGCGATGCCGGTGCTCAAGCCGCTGCACGCGGAGGCCGGCCTCGAAGCGCTGGTCGCGACGACGTACCAGGCGGTGTCGGGCTCGGGCCTGAAGGGCGTGGCGGAGCTGCACGGCCAGGTGCAGAAGGTGGCCGCGGAGGCGGACGGCCTCACCCACGACGGCGGCGCGGTCGACTTCCCCGAGCCGTCCGTGTACAAGCGGCCGATCGCGTTCAACGTGCTGCCGCTGGCCGGGAGCATCGTCGACGACGGTTCGCACGAGACGGACGAGGAGCAGAAGCTCCGCAACGAGTCGCGCAAGATCCTGGAGATCCCGGAGCTGCCGGTGTCCGGCACCTGCGTGCGGGTGCCGGTCTTCACGGGCCACTCGATCCAGGTGAACGCGCGGTTCGCGCGGCCGCTGAGCGTGGAGCGCGCGTACGAGCTGCTGGCGCAGGCGCCCGGCGTGGAGATCGCCGAGATCCCGACGCCGCTGCAGGCGGCCGGGCAGGACCCGTCGTACGTGGGCCGCATCCGGGTGGACGAGACGGTGGCGGACGGCCGCGGCCTCGCCCTGTTCGTCTCCAACGACAACCTGCGCAAGGGCGCGGCGCTCAACGCGGTGCAGATCGCGGAGCTCGTCGCCCGGGAGCTCGCGGCGTAGCCGCGGCTGACGGTGCGGGCCGCGGGGCACGTGCCCCGCGGCCCGCACCGTTCCCGGCATCAGGGCCGCCGCACCTCGAACTGGAAGCAGCCGTACTCCAACGCGCGCACGTGCACGAGCACGACGTCCGGGTCGGCGAACGCCTCGGCGAGCGCCGCGTCGAAGCCGGCGTCCGCGTCGCCGGGGACCTCGAAGAGCCGGCCGCCCGCGATGTGCCCGCGTGCGTCGTAGCGGCGCAGCGTGCGCAGGGCGCCGGGGCGCGCGAACGGGTAGCGCCGCACGGTGGCCGCCGGCCCCCCGCAGGCGCCGGCGTGGACGAAGACCGGACCCTGCTCGTCGTAGGCGCCGGGGCGCGCGCCGGTGCGGGCCGCCCACCGGCGCAGCGGTGCGTACGAGACGAGGGCGATGCGCTCGCCGGTCTCGCTGCGCCGCAGGCAGCAGCGCAGCGGGGCGCCGCCTTCCTCGTCGGTGAACGGTGTCATCGCGGCGCCCGCGTCGTCGCGGACGCGCAGCTCGCGCAAGGTCGCGGCGTCGATGGGCGAGGGCGTGTGGCGCGCTGCCGCGCGCGTGGTGGATGCCATGCCCACGATGCTGGACGTGCGCGGAGCCCGTCACCGGCGGATATACGACGGCGTGCTGTCGTACCCGCGTGGAAGGATGGCACTCGTACAGCGAGACTCAACGAGGAGATGACCCGGGTGCCTGGTACGAACCTGACACGCGACGAGGCCCGGCAGCGGGCTCGCCTGCTCAGCGTGGACAGCTACGAGATCGACCTCGATCTCGGCGGCGCACAGGAGGGTGGCACCTTCGCGTCCGTCACGACGGTGGTGTTCGACAGCGCGGAGGACGGCGCCGGCACCTTCATCGACCTGGTGGCGCCCGCCGTCCGCGAGGTCGTGCTGAACGGCGCCTCGCTGGACGCGGGCGAGGTGTTCGAGGACTCGCGGATCGCCCTGCGCGGCCTGCGCCAGGGGCGCAACGAGCTGCGCGTGGTCGCGGACTGCGCGTACACCAACACCGGCGAGGGCCTGCACCGGTTCGTCGACCCGGTCGACCAGCAGGCCTACCTGTACACGCAGTTCGAGGTGGCGGACTCGCGGCGGGTGTTCGCGGTGTTCGAGCAGCCCGACCTGAAGGCGACGTTCCGGTTCACGGTGCGCGCGCCCGAGGGCTGGACCGTGATCTCCAACTCGCCGACGCCCGAGGCGGACGCGGAGGGCGTGCACCGCTTCGAGGCGACGCCGCGCATCTCCTCGTACATCACGGCGCTGATCGCCGGCCCGTACCACGGCGTGCACAGCACGTACGAGAAGGACGGCCGCACGGTACCGCTCGCCATCTACTGCCGCCCCTCACTCGCCGAGTACCTCGACGCCGACGCGATCTTCGACGTGACGCGGCAGGGCTTCGACTGGTTCCAGGAGAAGTTCGACCACGCCTACCCGTTCGCGAAGTACGACCAGCTCTTCGTGCCGGAGTTCAACGCGGGCGCGATGGAGAACGCGGGCGCGGTGACGATCCGCGACCAGTACGTGTTCCGCTCGAAGGTGACGGACGCGGCGTACGAGCGGCGTGCGGAGACCATCCTGCACGAGCTCGCGCACATGTGGTTCGGCGACCTCGTCACCATGGAGTGGTGGAACGACCTGTGGCTGAACGAGTCGTTCGCCACGTTCACGTCGGTCGCCTGCCAGGCCGCCGCGCCGGGCAGCCGCTGGCCGCACTCGTGGACGACGTTCGCCAACTCGGAGAAGACCTGGGCCTACCGCCAGGACCAGCTGCCCTCCACGCACCCGATCATGGCGGAGATCCGCGACCTCGACGACGTGCTCGTCAACTTCGACGGCATCACGTACGCCAAGGGCGCCTCGGTGCTCAAGCAGCTCGTCGCGTACGTCGGCGAGGACGAGTTCTTCCGGGGCGTGCAGGCGTACTTCAAGGCGCACGCGTTCGGCAACACGCGCCTGGCCGACCTGCTGGGAGCGCTGGAGCGCACCTCGGGCCGCGACCTGAAGGCCTGGTCGAAGGCGTGGCTCGAGACGGCGGGCATCAACGTCCTGCGCCCTCAGATCGAGACGGACGCGTCCGGCGCGGTCACGTCGTTCGCCGTGCGGCAGGAGGCGCCGGCCCTCCCCGAGGGCGCGAAGGGCGAGCCGGTGCTGCGGCCGCACCGCATCGCGGTCGGCTTCTACGACTTCGACGGCGAGGGCGCGCTGGTGCGTACCGACCGCGTCGAGCTGGACGTGGACGGCGAGCGCACCGAGGTGCCCTTCCCGGCCGGCCGTGCGCGGCCCGCGGTGATCCTTCTCAACGACGACGACCTGTCGTACGCGAAGGTCCGGCTGGACGAGGAGTCGCTGCGGGTCGTCACGGAGCACCTCGCCGACTTCACCGAGTCGCTGCCGCGCGCGCTGTGCTGGGCGTCGGCGTGGGACATGACGCGTGACGGCGAGCTGGCCACCCGCGACTATCTGAAGCTGGTGCTCTCGGGGATCGGCAAGGAGAGCGACATCGGCGTGGTGCAGTCGCTGCACCGGCAGGCGAAGCTGGCGCTCGACCAGTACGCGGCGCCCTCGTGGCGCGAGGCGGGCCTGACGCAGTGGACGGAGGCGACGCTGGCGCACCTCAGGGCCGCGGAGCCGGGCAGCGACCACCAGCTCGCGTGGGCGCGCGCGTTCGCGGCGACGGCGCGCACGCCGCAGCAGCTGCAGCTGCTGCGCGCCCTGCTCG
Organism: Streptomyces sp. NRRL F-5126; assembly: GCF_000721265.1. Classification (GTDB taxonomy): domain Bacteria; phylum Actinomycetota; class Actinomycetes; order Streptomycetales; family Streptomycetaceae; genus Streptomyces. Next base: position 140,697 of record NZ_JOFZ01000015.1, read on the forward strand.
ACGGCACGGAGGCGATTGAGGGCCTCGCGGTCGACACGGAGCTGCGCTGGGCGTTCGTGCAGCGCCTCGCGGCCACGGGCGACTTCGACGAGGACGAGATCGACACGGAGTACCAGCGCGACCGCACCGCGGCGGGCGAGCGCCACGCGGCGGCGGCCCGCTCGGCCAGGCCGACGCCGGACGCGAAGGCGGAGGCCTGGGAATCGGTCGTCGAGGGCGACAAGCTGCCGAACGCGGTACAGGAAGCGGTGATCGCCGGGTTCGTCCAGACGGATCAGCGCGAGCTGCTCGCGCCGTACACGGAGAAGTACTTCGCGGCGGTGGCCGACGTGTGGGACACCCGCTCCCACGAGATGGCGCAGCAGGTCGCGATCGGCCTGTACCCCGCGCTGCAAGTCTCCCAGGAGACGCTGGACGCGACGGACGCGTGGCTCGCCGAGGCCGGACCCAACGCGGCGCTGCGCCGCCTGATGACGGAGTCCAGGTCGGGCATCGCCCGCGCGCTGGGCGCGAGGCGCGCGGACGAGTCGGCGGCCCGCGCCTGACCGGACCGTGGGCCGGCCCCCTCCCCGGCGGGGGGGCCGGCCCACGGCCGCTCGGCCGTTCCGGCCGTCCATGTGTGCCTCAAGTCGGCACGTCCTGACCTCCGGCTCTCGTGGTGCCGTGCTGCTGCCTACAGAGAATGCAGGCCAATCTGACGGGCCGCCGTCGGCGGCGGCGATGTGCGGACGGGACGGGACGACACCGCGTTGACCTGCTGGGGCGTGGCCCGGGATGAGGCGTTCCCGGGACGCCCGCCGGGTCCTGCCCTGGCCGAAAACGCGGACGGCAACGTCCGGGTGCGGCCACGGGACCGTGCGCCGGGGTGTACCAACGCATTGGCAGAAGGCACGCGTACCGGGGGTGGACCGTGGCAGCTTGGAAGCGACTGCCGGACACGCTGGACCACAGGGATCAGCAGCTCGTCGTGCAGCTGAGGAGGCTCAAGGACCGCAGCGGGCTGAGCCTGGCCTCCCTCGCGGCGAAGACCGCGTACAGCCGCTCGTCGTGGGAGCGCTATCTCAATGGGAGGGCCGTGCCCCCGAGGCAGGCGGTCGAGGCACTGGCGCACGTCGCCGGCACCGACCCCGCCAGGCTGCTGGTGCTGCACGAGGTGGCCGCCCGCGCCAGGGAGGAGCGGGCTGCTCCGTCCCTTTCGCCCGGCGTGGGCGAAGGCGGCGAGCAGGAGGCAGTGAACGCGGTGGGCGCCGTGCGCCCGGCCGAGGTGCGGGGGTCCGTCGTCCTGGCCGCCGTCGTGGCCGCCGCGCTCGTGGGTCTGGGTGCCGGGATGCTGATCGTCTCGTCCTGGCCGCGCCACGAGGGAACGGGCGGCAGCGCGCGGACAGCCGTGAGCAGCCCCCATCCGGGCAGCACGGCTGCCGGCGGTCCGGGGCCGTACGTCTACAAGCTGGGCAAGACGTACCCCTGCGAGGTCACGAGGGCACACGGGAAGCAGGGGGGTCTGGAGGCGGGCTACAGCGCGACACGCACCGCCATCCTCGCGGGTCCCGGCTGGAACGTGGTGGAGGCCCAGTGCCTGCTCAGGTACCACAAGATGGATCCGGGCGCCGTCGACGGCGTGTACGGGCAGCAGACCATCGCGGCCGTGGCGCGGTTACAGGAGAAGGCAGGGCTGCCGGTCGACGGCGTGGCGGGCCCGGACACCTGGCGGGTGCTGCGCAGGTGACCGGGACGGCGGCAGAATGCGCTCTGCTGGCCGAACGCCTGCGGGAGCTGCGGGCCCGTACGGGCCTGAGCCTGGCGGCACTGGCCGAGCGCACCGCGTACAGCAAGTCCTCGTGGGACCGCTATCTGGGCGGGAAGAAGCCGGCGCCCCGGCAGGCCGTGCAGGCACTGTGCGCGCTGGCGGGAGAGGACTCCGGGCCGCTGATCGCCCTGTGGGAACTGGCGGACGCGCAGTGGAGCGGGCGTTCGAGTGCCGCTCCGGCGGCGGCTGCCCCACCGGCAGCCGGCACCGCGGAAGCCGCGGAGTTGCCGCGCCGGGCCGGGCACAGGCGCCCGCTGCTCATCGGCGCCGGGGCGGCCGCGCTGGCCGCGGTCGCGGCGCTGACAGCACTGTCCTTGAGCGGCGCGGACACCGGCCATCGGACCGTGGTGTCTCCGGCGCTGAGCCCCACTCCGGGATGCCGCGGAAGGACGTGCGAGGGGAAGGACCCCGGACCCATGTCGTGCGCACTGCCCGACCGCTCGGAGGTGCTGGGGCCGCGGCACCGCACCCGGACGGGCGCGTTCGTGCAACTGAGGTACAGCAAGGCGTGCGCCGCGGCCTGGGGCCGTTTCTGGCACGCGCGGATCGGGGACGCGATCGAGGTCTCCGCTCCCGGCGGCCCACCCCGGCGAGCCGAGGCCACGGGCGGCGGCGACACGAAGAGTTACCTCTTCACGCACATGGTCGACGCGAGCGACCTCACCGGCCTGCGGGTGTGCTTCGACCCGGTGGGCGCCGGGCCACGGGAGTGCTTCCGTCCCTGACCGGCAGCACGGCGCACGGGCCCCGGTACCGGGCGCGGACACGACGATGCACCGCCCGGTGGTCAGGGCGGTGCATCGGTGTCGCTGTGCGCCGGCGCGTCGGTGCGGTTCGCGCCCTTTGCGGGGTCAGACCCCGGCCTTGGCCCGCTTCTTCGGCTTGGTGACCGTGGTCAGCGCGTCGGCCTTCCTGCCGCGGTCGAGGACCGTGACGAGACCCGCGATGATCGCGAAGAGCGCCAGCGGGCACAGTACGAAGAGGCCGACGGTCTGGATCGCGCTCAGGCCCGGGCCCGGGTCGCTGCCCTGGGGCTTGGTCACGGCCAGCGCCGGGGACGACATCAGCAGGATCATCAGCGTCGTACCGGCCGCGACGGCGCCGGCGCGCAGAGCGTTCTTGTTGTCCACGGTGCAAACGTAGCGAACGCCTACGCGGGACGCGCGGGCGGGGGTGGTGTACGCGCCGGAAGGTGGGGTTCCACCACCTCCATCAGGCGGAGCAGGCGGGGCGAGGCGGCCAGTTCCTCCAGCGTCACGGGACGACCCGCCGCGTCAGCGAGCGGCAGCCGCCAGTTGGGGTACTCGTCCGACGTGCCCGGCAGGTTCTGCGGGCGCCTGTCGCCGACCGTGTCGGGCAGCCAGACGCCGACCATCGCCGCGGGGGTGGCCAGCAGGAAGCGGTGGACGGCCCCGATCTCGTCCTCCTCGTCGTCCGCGCCGTGCCCGAGCGCCCGGTCGGGCAGCAGGCCGAGTACAGCCAGGTCGCGCAGCCAGGCCGACACCTCCGCGCGGTCCTCGGCCTGTTCCTCGGCGAGCGGGCGGGAGAGCAGGCCGAGCCGGTGGCGCAGGGCGACGTGCTCGCCCGTCAGGCGGGCGGCGGTGGACGGCAGGTCGTGCGTGGTGGCCGTCGCGACGCAGCCTGGCCGCCACTCGGCGGGGTCGAGGGGCGGCTGCCCGTCCTTGTCCCAGTGGCGTTCGAACCAGAGGACGGACGTGCCGAGGATGCCGCGCCGCGCGAGCGCCTCGCGCACGCCGGGCTCGACGGTCCCGAGGTCCTCCCCCACCACCGGCGCGCCCGCGCGGTGCGCCTCCAGCACGAGGACGGCGAGCATCGCCTCGGCGTCGTAGCGCACATACGTTCCCCGGGTGGGGTCGCCGCCCTCGGCGTCACGCGGGATCCACCAGAGGCGGAAGAGCCCCATCACGTGGTCCATGCGCAGCGCGCCCGCGTGCCTCAGGAGGCCGCGCAGCAGGCCGCGGTAGGCCGCGTAGCCGGTGGCGGCGAGCGCGTCGGGACGCCAGGGCGGCAGGCCCCAGTCCTGCCCGAGCGAGTTGAACGCGTCGGGTGGCGCGCCGACGGAGATGGAGTCGGCGAACACCCCCTGCTGCGCCCAGGTGTCGGCGCCGTCCGGGTGCACCCCGACGGCCAGGTCGTGGACGATGCCGACGGCCATCCCCGCCTCGGCGGCGGCGTGGCTCGCGGCGCCGAGCTGCTGGTCGGTGAGGAACGCGGCGCGGCTGTGGAACTCGACGCGGTCGAGCAGCTCGCCCCGCGCGGCGGCGGTCTCGGCCGACCGCGGGTCGCGCAGGCCCTCGGGCCACGCGTGCCAGTCGGGGCCGTGGACCTCGGCGAGCGCGTACCAGGTCGCGTGGTCGTCGAGTGCCCTGCCCTGGGAGGCGAGGTAGTCGCAGTACTCGGCGCGCCTGCCGGGGCCGAGCGGGACGGCGAGGACGATCTCCAGGGCTTCGCGCTTGAGCGCCCAGACGGCGTCGCGGTCGATGTGCGCGTCCTCGTGGAGCACGGCCGCCCGCAGCGCCGCGGCGCGCTCGCCCAGCGCGTCGAGGCGCCCGCGGTCGGGGCCCGTCACGTACGCGTACTCGGGGACCGCCTCCACGCGCAGGTGCACGGGGTCGGGGAAGCGGCGCGACGAGGGACGGTAGGGGGACGGGTCGCTCGGCACGGTGGGCACGGCGGCGTGCACCGGGTTGATCTGCACGAATCCCGCGCCGAGCGTGCGTCCGGCCCAGGAGGCCGTCTCGGCGAGGTCCCCCAGGTCCCCCATGCCCCAGGATCGGGAGGACAGCAGCGAGTAGAGCTGGACGAGGAACCCGTGGCACCGGCCCGGCGGCTGCGGCGCGCGCGGCGGCGCGACGATCAGGGTGGCTTCTGCGGTGCGGCCGCCGGGGGCCTCGGCGCGCAGCCGGTGCACGCCGAGCGGGGGGCCGTCCTCCGCGGCGGCGAGGCCGAGGGTGCCCGCGTCGGCACGCAGTCGCGCCTGGCCGCCGTCCTCCAGGTCGACGCCGAGCACCGTGCCCGCCGGGAGCCGCGCCGACCAGGCGGGCGGCGGCTCGCCCGCCCACCACACCACGGTCGGGGGCAGCAGGCGGGCCGCGGCCTCGCGCTCCGCCGCGCCGGTCGCCGACGCGATCGCCGCCGGGGTCGAGGCGTCGACCCCGAGTGCGGCGAGCACCGCCACGACCGTGGCGTCGTCGACGTGGACCTCCGTCGCCGGCGAGGGCGCGTACGTCGTGGCGACACCGTGCAGCTCGGCGAGGCGGGCGAGGCCCATTCAGACTCCTGGGGACTCCGGGCCGACGGCCGTCAGGGGCGCGGTCGGTTCGCTGGTCAAGGGTGCCGTCTCCGCGAGCGGCGGCTCGCTCGTCAGCGGGGCGGCGTCGGCGAGGGGTGGCTCACTGGTGAGGGGAGCCGGCACAAAGGCCGGGGCGAACGTCGGCACTGTGTGCGCCTGTACCGGTACGGCCGGTGCACACAGTGCCCGTCGTTTGGAGTGTTCACGGATGGTAGCGGTCACGGCTCTGTCTCCCAGCATGAGGAATCCGGACCCAGTCAGCCCTACCCAGCGCGGACGTTCGCAGACCTGCCGGTGCGAGAACGTGACGCGGGGCATCCGGCGGCGTGCGCCGCCGGCCGGCGTACGGGTCCTGAGGGGTGGGCCGCCGGATGGACGTCCTGCCTACCACAACGCCGGCGCACGCGTGCGGTCACGCACTGCCGCGCATGCCCGCGCCGGCGCGGGCCGGATACCGCTCTCCCTGGACACGGGGCCACGCGCGGCGCTCCCGGCCGGGAACGGAATCCGCCAGGGACTGAAGGACGGGACGGGAAGGCCCGGCGCGGCCGGGTACGCGAGGGCGCCGTGGTCCGTCGGGTGGGCGAGTGGCCGTCCAGTGGCGGCTTACGGCTGCGCACCGCCCCGCCGGGCCGGCGGGGACCGCGGCTTACGACGATGACCCGGTGTCAGGCTGAAACGCCGTCGATCCGGGCCATCGCGTCCTCCGCGCCGTACGGCTGCAAATAGGGCAGCCAGCGCGGATCCCTGTGCCCTGTCCCGATGATCCGCCACGCGAGACCGGACGGCGGGGCGGGTTGCTGGTGCAGCCGCCAGCCCAGCTCGCGCAGGTGGCGGTCGGCCTTGACGTGGTTGCAGCGGCGGCAGGCGGCCACCACGTTCTCCCACGCGTGCTGCCCGCCCCGGCTGCGTGGAACGACGTGGTCGACGCTGGTCGCGACGCCACCGCAGTACATGCAGCGTCCGCCGTCCCTGGCGAACAGGGCACGGCGGGTCAGCGGTACGGGCCCCCGGTAGGGGACCCGCACGAAGCGCTTGAGCCGGATCACGCTGGGCGCGGACACGACCCGTGTGGCGCTGTGCAGGAAGGCGCCGGAGTCCTCGAGGGAGATCGCCTTGTTCTCCAGGACGAGGACGAGCGCGCGGCGGAGCGGTACGACGCCGAGCGGCTCGTACGACGCGTTCAGGACCAGGACATGCGGCACGGATGCCTCCTATTACGCCGGCGACGCGTGGCTCGCGCCGGGACGATCTGCTCTCAGTCTCTCCTCATGCCTGGTCGAAACGCCACCACGGCCGGGTAACGGGCTCCTGGTGTTTTCGGCCACAGCCCCGGCCGCGGCGCCGCGTGAGCCCCGTCTCTCGCACCCCCGAACGGCGCCTCGCCCCCTTCCGCCGGCCGTAGTGTGGTGGACCCGCCCGGCGCATCCTGGAGGTCCCCGCCGTGTCCTGGTCCGCCCTGCAGGCCGCCTCGCCCTCACCCGCACCGCACCCGACGCCCCTCACCGTCGGCGACGCCACGGACCGGGCGAGCGACGCGGCGAGCTGGGTGGGGCAGAACTGGTCCACATGGCTGTCGATCGGGCTGCGCATCATCGTGATCATCGTGATCGCGCTGGTGCTGCGGCACCTGATACGCAAGGCGCTGACCCGGCTGATCGCCCACATGAACCGCGGTGTGCAGGCGGTGGAGGGCACGGCGCTCGGCGGGCTGCTGGTCAACGCGGAACGGCGCAGGCAGCGGTCGGAGGCGATCGGCTCCGTGCTGCGGTCCGTGACCTCGTTCCTGGTGCTCGGGACGGCCGCGCTCATGGTGCTCGGCGCGCTGAAGATCAACCTCGCGCCGCTGCTCGCGTCGGCGGGGGTGGCCGGCGTCGCGCTCGGCTTCGGGGCGCGCAACCTCGTGATGGACTTCCTCTCCGGCGTCTTCATGATCCTGGAGGACCAGTACGGCGTGGGCGACTCGATCGACGCGGGCGTCGCGTCGGGCGAGGTGATCGAGGTCGGCCTGCGCGTCACGAAGCTGCGCGGCGACAACGGCGCGATCTGGTACGTGCGCAACGGCGAGATCAAGCGGATCGGCAACCTCAGCCAGGGCTGGGCCACGGCGGCGCTCGACGTGACCGTGCGGCCGTCGGAGGACCTGGGCGAGGTGAAGGCGGCCATCGCGCGCGCGGCGGAGGGGATGGCCGAGGAGGACCCGTGGAACGAACGGCTGTGGGGGCCCGTCGAGGTGCTGGGCCTCGACTCGGTGCGGCTCGACTCGATGACGCTGCGGCTGTCCGCCAAGACCATGCCGGGTCAGTCGGCCGGCGTGGAGCGCGAGCTGCGCTGGCGGGTCAAGCGGGCGCTCGACGAGGCGGGCGTCCAGATCGTGGGCGGCACGCTGCCGCTGTTGGCCGAGGACTTCGCGCCCGACACGTCGGCCGGGGGCGCCGCCCCGTACGCGCTGTCCGCCCCCGCCTCCCGGCGGTCCGTCCAGGCGTCCCCGCCGCCGTCGCAGCCGGATCGGCACAAGTAGCCCCTGCGGGCGCGTAACGGTTCGGCCGCCCGGCGGGAAAAGGACGCTTTCGGGTATTGACGGCTCCCTTGCGCGGGTCATACCTTCCTCGCAGCCGGTTAGGAAACCTTCCTAACAATGATGTCGAGGAAACGGGACCGGGCGTGAGCACGACACCACCTTCACCTGGCACACCCAGGGTGCTGCGGGCGATGAACGACCGCGCCGCGCTCGACCTGCTCGTCGCCCACGGCCCGCTGACCAGGACCCGGATCGGTGAGCTGACCGGTCTTTCCAAGCCCACCGCGTCCCAGCTGCTGGCCCGCCTGGAGGCCGCGGGACTGGTGCGGACCACCGGCAGGGTCAGCGGCCGGCCGGGACCGAACGCGGCGCTCTACGAGATCCACCCGCAGGCCGCGCACGTCGCCGCCCTGGCCGTCGGGCACACGGGCATCAGCGCCCAGGTCGCCGACATCACCGGCGCCGTCGTCGGCTCCTGCCGGGTCGAGGCGGACGCGGTGGACGAGGACGTGCGCGGCAGGACGGCGCAACTCGTCGCGGAGGCGGTGGACGGCGCGCTCGCCGAGGCCGGGCTCGGCCACGACGACCTGCACTGCGCGGTCATCGGCACGCCGGGAGCCATCGACCGGGCCACCGGCGAACTGCGCTACGCCCCGCACCTGCCCGGCTGGCACTCGCGCACCCTGCTCGCGGACCTCGCCGAGGTGCTCGGCGCGCCGGTCGTCATCGAGAACGACGTGAACCTCGCGGCGATCGCCGAGCAGTACGAGGGCGCGGCGCAGGACTACGACGACTACGTGCTGACCTGGCTCGACCGGGGCGTCGGCGCCGCGATCGTGCTGGGCGGCACCCTGCTGCGCGGTGCCACGGGCGGCGCGGGCGAGATCGGGTACATGCCGCTGCCGGGCGCGCCGCTGGCCCGGGGCGGCTCCGCCGCGTGGGCGGGCGACGACGCGGGCGGCGGCTTCCAGAGCCAGGTGTCGGCGACGGCCGTACGGGCCCTCGCGGGCGGCGCGCCGCTCGGCGAGGCGCTGGCGGACGAGGGCGTACTCGGCGCGGTCGCCGAGCGGCTCGCGACCGGGATCGCGGCGGTCGTCGCGGTCGTGGACCCCGAACTCGTCGTGCTGTCGGGGTCGGTGGCCCAGGCGGGCGGCGAGGCGCTGCGCGCCAGGGTACACGCGGAACTGTCCGGCCTCGCGCTGCCGAGACCCCTGCTGCGGATCAGCGACATCGACGGCGACCCGATCCTGACGGGGGCGCTGCGCACGGCGCTCACGCAGGCACGGGACGCGGTCTTCGACACCACACGCTTCGACACGGCCAAGTAGCCGAACAGGCCGAAGAACACGCCACACCACACCGCACTGCGCTGCGCGCCGGCACGGCCGCACGCACGTGCCTCCCATCCCTGTCCTCCTCCTCGTAAAGGAAGTCCGCCATGGCAGGTCGGCGTATACGCTCCTGCGTGCCCGTGGCCCTGGGCGCCGCCACGGCACTGCTGCTCGCCGGATGCGCGAATCCGAGCACCGGCAGCGCCAACGACGACCCGACGAAGCCGGTCACGCTGAAGTTCTGGCACGGCTGGTCGGATCCCAACGAGGTCAAGGCGATCAACGCGAGCATCGCCCGCTTCGAGAAGCTGCACCCGAACATCAAGGTGCGCTCCACCGGCAACGTCACCGACGCGACCATCAACCAGGCCTTGCGCGCGGGCGGCGGCGACACCCCCGACGTGGTGACGTCGTTCACGACGAACAACGTCGGCCAGTACTGCTCGTCCGGCATGTGGGTGGACCTGGACCCCTTCATGAAGAAGGACGGGATCGACAAGCACACCGTCTTCCCGAAGACGCTGCTCGACTACACGCAGTACAAGGGCGACCAGTGCGCCCTGCCGCTGCTCGCCGACGCGTACGGGCTCTACTACAACAAGGACGACTTCAAGGCCGCCGGGATCGCCTCGCCGCCCAGGACGATGTCCGAGTTCAAGGCCGACGCCGTCAAGCTGACGCGACACGGCAAGGACGGCTCGATCACCCGCGCGGGCTTCATGCCGAACTTCCGCCTGTACCAGAACAGTCCCGACCGCATGCTGGCGCAGTGGGGCCCGAAGTACTTCGACGAGAACGGCAAGGCGCGGCTCGCCGACGACCCCAAGGTCACCGCGTTCTTCAAGGAGATGAACGCCATCTCGTCGGCCGAGGGCGGCCACGGCAAGCTGGAGAAGCTGCGGTCGGGCTTCGGCGACGAGTACTCGGACGGCAACGCGTTCTTGCAGGGCAAGCTCGCGATGCACATGGACGGCGAGTGGCGCGGCCTCATGCTCAAGGACGCCGGGGCGAAGTTCCACTGGGGCGTGGCCCCGCTGCCCGTCCCCGACGACCAGGCCGACACGTACGGGCGTGGCTACCTGACCGGCACGGTCACCGGCATCGCGCACAGCAGCAAGCACCAGAACGCGGCCTGGGAGCTCGTCAAGTACCTGACCACCAACACCGATCAGGTCGTGGACTTCGCCAACGACATCCACAACGTGCCGTCGACGAAGGCGGCGCTCGCGTCACCGAAGCTGACGCCCGACCCGAACTTCCGCGCCTTCATCAAGATCGCCCAGAACAAGTACAGCTCGGCGATCCCGCCGTCCGAGAACGGCGGCATGTACATCACGTCCTTCCAGGACTTCGCCTACTCCGAGGAGGAGGGCGGCGAGAAGAACCTCCACGCGGGCCTCAAGAAGCTCGACAAGCAGATAGACGCCGACAACCTCCAGTCGGAGAGCTGAGGAGCAGGGCATGGCACTGTCGATCTCGTCCTCGGCCGGCGCGTCCGCGCGTACCGGCCAGGACACCCGTCCTGACATGTCGCTCAAGCGCAAGCGGGTCAGGCACCGGTGGAAGGTACTCGGGTTCCTCTCCCCCTGGCTCATCGGGTTCTCCGTGTTCTTCGGATACCCGCTGATCGCGACCGTCTACTTCTCCTTCATGCACTACAACCAGATCAAGTCCCCGACGTTCGTGGGGCTGAAGAACTGGAAGTACGTGCTGGAGCAGATGCCGCTGTTCGGCCCCGCGCTGTGGAACACGATCTGGCTCGTCGTCGTGATGGTGGCGCTGCGTGTCGTGTTCGGCCTCGGCATCGGCCTGCTCGTCACGAAGATCAAGACCGGTGTCGGATTCTTCCGCACGGCGTTCTACCTGCCCTACCTGGCGCCGCCGGTGGCCGCGACCGTCGCGTTCGTCTTCCTGCTGAACCCGTCGACCGGCCCCGTCGACCAGGTGCTCGGCTGGGTCGGCATCCACGGCCCGACCTGGTTCAACGACCCGCACTGGGCGAAACCCTCGCTGGTGCTGCTGAGCCTGTGGGGCATCGGCGACCTGATGGTGATCTTCATGGCTTCGCTGCTCGACGTGCCGAAGGAGCAGTACGAGGCGGCCGACCTGGACGGCGCGGGAGCCTGGACCAAGTTCCGCTTCGTCACCTGGCCGTCGATCACCCCGATCGTGCTGTTCGCGGTGGTGACCGGGGTCGTGCAGACCATGCAGTACTACACGCAGGCGCTCGTGGCGGGGAAGATCGCCTCCGGCGTCTCGATCGGCCCGGGTTCCGTGGTGCAGCCCGGCTATCCCGACCACTCGACCCTGACCGTGCCCCAGCTCGTCTACCAGCTGGGCTTCCAGAACTTCAACACCGGTGCGGCGTGCGTGCTCTCGCTCGTGCTGTTCGTCATCGCGATGGCCGTGACCCTGCTGCTGATGCGCAAGGGCGCGGGCCTGATCCCGGCGGAGGACTGACAGATGGCCACTTCCACCCTGAATCCGCCACGCTCCGTCCGGGCGCCGGCCTCCGGCGGGCGCGACGCGGGAGCGCACCGCAGGAGGAGGTTCCTCCACTGGGTCGCGGTGCACGCGCTGGCGATCGCCGCCGCGCTGTTCTTCGTCCTGCCGTTCGTGTTCGTCTTCCTCACCTCGGTGATGAGCGACCAGCAGGCCCTCACCAGCGACCTGTGGCCGAGGTCGTGGCACTGGTCGAACTACTCGACCGTCTTCCACACCCCCGGGTTCCTCACCTGGTGGAAGAACTCCCTGATGTACGCGGTGCTCGGCACGGTGTTCACGGTCGTCTCGTCGACGCCCGTCGCCTACGCGCTCGCCAAGTTCCGCTTCAAGGGCCGCCGTACGGCGATGATCCTCGTCATCTCCACGATGATGCTGCCGCCGCAGGTCATCGTGATCCCCATGTACCTGGTGTGGGCGCAGCAGTTCCACCTGTCCGGCTCGCTGTGGCCGCTGATCATCCCCATGGCGTTCGGCGACGCGTACTCGATCTTCCTGCTGCGGCAGTTCCTGCTGACCATCCCGAACGAGTACATCGAGTCGGCGAAGGTCGACGGCTGCGGCGAGCTGCGCACGCTGCTGCGGGTGGTCGTGCCGATGGCGAAGCCGGGCATCGCGGCCGTCGCGCTGTTCCAGTTCTTCTACTGCTGGAACGACTACTTCGGACCGCAGATCTACGCCTCGCAGAACCCCGCCGCCTGGACACTGAGCTACGGGCTGGAATCCTTCAAGAGCGCGCACAGCGTCAACTGGAACATCACGATGGCGGCGACCCTGCTCGTCATGGCACCCGTCATCCTGGTGTTCTTCTTCGCACAGAAGGCCTTCGTGGAAGGCGTCACCCTCACCGGAGTAAAGGGCTAAGGAACCATGAAGCTCGCAGTGGTAGGCGGAGGATCCACCTACACACCTGAACTCATCGACGGATTCGCGCGGCTGAGGGACACCCTGCCGATCGAGGAGCTGGTGCTCGTCGACCCGTCGGCCGAACGCCTCGATCTGGTGGGCGGCCTCGCCCGGCGCATCTTCGCCAAGCAGGGCCACCCCGGACGCATCGTCACCACAGCCGACCTGGACGCGGGCGTGGACGGAGCCGACGCGGTGCTGCTCCAGCTGCGCGTCGGCGGCCAGGCCGCGAGGAACCAGGACGAGACGTGGCCGCTGGAGTGCGGCTGCGTCGGCCAGGAGACGACGGGCGCCGGCGGGCTCGCGAAGGCGCTGCGCACCGTGCCCGTGGTGCTGGACATCGCCGAGCGGGTGCGGCGCGCCAACCCGGACGCCTGGATCATCGACTTCACCAACCCGGTGGGCATCGTGACGCGGGCGCTGCTCACTGCCGGGCACAAGGCCGTCGGGCTGTGCAACGTCGCCATCGGCTTCCAGCGCAAGTTCGCCGAGCGCCTGGGCGTCTCGCCGTCCGACGTCCACCTGGACCACGTCGGCCTCAACCACCTCACGTGGGAGCGCGGGGTGCGCGTCGGCGGCCCCGAGGGCGAGGACGTGCTGCCGAAGCTGCTCGCCGAGCACGGCGCGGCGATCGCCGAGGACCTGCACATGCCGCGCGCCGTCGTCGAACGGCTCGGCGTCGTCCCCTCGTACTACCTGCGGTACTACTACGCGCACGACGAGGTGGTGCGGGAGCTGCGGACGAAGCCGTCCCGTGCCTCCGAGGTGGCGGCGATGGAGAAGCAGCTGCTGGAGATGTACGGCGACCCCGAGCTGGACGAGAAGCCCGCGCTGCTCGCCAAGCGAGGGGGCGCGTACTACTCGGAGGCGGCCGTGGACCTCGCCGCCTCACTGCTGCGGGGGCAGGGGAGCCCCGTGCAGGTCGTCAACACGTTCAACAGGGGGACGCTGCCGTTCCTGCCGGACGACGCGGTGATCGAGGTGCAGGCGAAGGTCACCACCGCGGGCGCCGAGCCGCTCGCCGTCGCGCCGGTCGAGCCGCTGTACGCGGGGCTGATCGCGCACGCCACCGCGTACGAGAACCTGGCGCTCGACGCGGCGCTGCGCGGCGGCCGCGACCGCGTGTACGACGCGCTGCTCGCGAACCCGCTGGTCGGCCAGTTCGAGTACGCCGAGAAGCTGACCGACGAGCTGATCGCCCACAACCGGGAGTACCTGGCGTGGGCATGAGCGACACTCCCCCGTCGGCCGTGCTCGCGGTCGACGCGGGGAACAGCAAGACCGACGTGGCCGTGATCGGCGCCGACGGCTCGGTGCTCGGCGCGGCACGCGGAGGCGGCTTCCAGCCGCCGATCGTCGGCGTCCAGGCGGCCATCGACACCCTCGCGGTGGCGGTGGCCGCCGCCGCCGCGGACGCGGGGCTGCCCGCGTCGGGCGTGGCCTCGCACGTGTCGGCGTGCCTCGCCAACGCCGACCTGCCCGTCGAGGAGCGGCAGTTGGCACAGGCGGTGCAGGAACGGGGCTGGGGCACCACCACCGACGTGCGCAACGACACGTTCGCGATACTGCGTGCGGGCCTGCCGAGCGGCGACGCGCCGCGCGGGGTGGCCGTCGTGTGCGGTGCGGGCATCAACTGCGTGGGCATGCTGCCCGACGGCCGCACCGCGCGGTTCCCCGCCATCGGCCAGATCTCCGGCGACTGGGGCGGCGGCAGCCACCTCGCGACGGAGGCGCTGTGGCACGCGGCACGCGCCGAGGACGGCAGGGGCGGCCGCACGGAGCTGGTACGGGCGCTGCCCGCCCACTTCGGCCTGAGCACCATGTACGAGCTGATCGAGGCGCTGCACCTCGGCCGGGTGGAGCCGCGGCGCCGCCACGAGCTGACGCCCGTGCTCTTCGAGGTCGCGGCGGCCGGAGACGCGGTCGCCACCTCGGTCGTGGAGCGGCTCGCCGAGGAGGTCGTCGTGATGGCCGCGGTGGCACTCGGCAAGCTCGGCCTGCTGGACGAGCCCGCCCCGGTGCTGCTCGGCGGCGGCGTGCTCGCGGCACGCCATCCGCAGCTCGACGCCATGATCACCGAGCGTCTTGCCGTGCGGGCCCCGAAGGCCGTCGCGGACGTCGTGACGGCCCCGCCCGTGCTGGGCTCCGGGCTGCTCGGCCTCGACCACCTGGGCGCACCGCCCGAGGCGCACGTGCGCCTCGCGGCGCAGTACGCGGACGCCGCCGGCCGCCCGCGCCCGGACGCTGCGGGCTCGTAAGGTCACTTCCGCCCGCGCGGGGGCGTCGGCCAGGGCGGGCCCGCGCACGGGCCGGTACAGGCGAGCGCAGGCCGACTCAGGCGGTGCCAGGTCGCGTACATGGACCCGCATCCCACCTCCTGGCACCGCCGGACGGCCCGCTGATGCGCCGTGCGGCAGTGCGGGCGCCCCCGGCCGTCTCCCGGTCGGGGCCCGGCCCTGTCGGCTGGGCCGCGCGAGCCGGGAGGCGCGGCCACCCGCGCTCAGCCGGGGGTGTTGATCATCGACTCGGCGGCGAACGTGAAGTAGTTCCAGAGCTGCTGCGCGTGCTCGGGCGCCAGGCCGAGATCGTCCACGGCCACCCGCATGCACGCCAGCCACGCGTCCCGCGCCGCGCTGTCGACCGCGAACGGCGCGTGGCGCATCCGCAGCCTCGGGTGCCCCCGCTGCTCGCTGTAGGTGTGCGGGCCGCCCCAGTACTGCATCAGGAACAGCCGGAAGCGCTCCTCGGCCGGGCCGAGGTCCTCCTCCGGGTACATCGGCCGCAGCAGCGGGTCCTCGGCGACGCCCTCGTAGAAGCGGTGCACCAGGCGGCGGAACGTCTCCTCGCCGCCGACCTGCTCGTAGAACGTCTGCTCGCTCAGCGTGCCGCGCGGGATCTCTGTCACCCGTCCATGGTCTCAGACGCCTGGGCCCAGGCCCCTGGGCCTAGGACCTCTCCCCCGCTCTCCAGCCAGGTTCGCCCCGGGACCGCTCGGGCGGGACAGTGGGGGTGTGGCCGCAGAGGACGAGGACGCACGTGCCGCCGAGGCGCGGGCCGAGATGGTGCGGGGCATGGCCGCGATCGGCGTGCCCGCCGATCCCGCCTGGCGCGCGGCGTTCGCGGAGGTGCCGCGCCATCTCTTCGTGCCCTACTACTACGCGGACGGCGGCGGCGGGCGGCTGCTGTGGTCGGGCGATACCGACCCCGAGGCGCGCGGGCGCTGGCTGCGCGGCGCGTACGCCGACACCGCGCTCGCCACCCGGATGCGGGACGGGCGGCTCGTCTCGTCCAGCAGCCAGCCGTCGCTGATGGCGGGGATGCTCGACGAACTGGACGTGCGCGACGGCGACCGCGTCCTCGAGATTGGCGCGGGCACCGGCTACAACGCGGCGCTGCTCGCCCACCGCCTCGGCGACGGCCTGGTGACGACCGTCGACCTCGACCCGGAGATCACCGAGTCGGCCCGCGCCCACCTCGCGGCGTCCGGCCACCGGCCCACCGTCGTCACCGGTGACGGCGCGCGCGGCTGCCGGGAACGGGCGCCGTTCGACCGGATCATCGCCACGTGCGCGCTGTCCTCGGTGCCGCACGCCTGGGTCGACCAGTGCGCGAGCGGCGCCCGTATCCTGACGCCGCTCGCGACCGGGCTGCTGTCCCTGCGCGTGGCGGACGGCGTGCACGGCCGCGTCGCGCAGGGGCGGTTCCTGCACACCGCGGCGTACTTCGTCGCGCTGCGCGGGGCGGTGGCGGCCGGCGGCGACCCGGAGGACGGGATCGGCGGGGTGCCCAGGCACGCGCTGCGCAACGACCTGTTCCAGTTCCTGCTGGTGCTGAGCGCCGGCGCGCTCGAACCCGAGCAGGCGTACGCGCTGTGGCGCCGGGAGCACCGCCCGGGCAGGGAGCGCTACGGCGTGACGGTCATGCCGGACGCCCAGTGGGCCTGGCTCGACGACCCGGGCGGCCCGCACACCTGGCCGCTGCCGTGCGCCTGACGCCGGGGCGGGCTCGCGGGCTCAGTCCCGCTCAGTCCCGTACGACCCTGAGCGTCGTCCAGGCGCCCACGTGCACCCGGTCGCCGTCGTCCAGGGGGACCGGCACGAAGGGCTGGATCGGCTCCTCGCCGCCGTTGACCGTCGTGCCGTTGGTCGAGTTCTGGTCGACCACCGCCCAGCCGCCGTCCGGCTGCTGCACGAGGATCGCGTGCTGGTGCGACACCCCGGGGTCCTCGGGCGGCAGCGACAGGTCGATGTCGGGCGCCTCGCCCGTGGAGTGCCTGTGGCGGCCGATGGAGACCTGGTTGCCGGTGAGCGGCATCTGCTGCTCCGGGGAGTACGCGGGCAGGTTGAGCCCCGCGGCCTCCGGCCCGCTGCGCTGCATCATCGCCTGGAAATAGATGGGGTCGGGGCCGATCACGACGCTCCACCGTGCGGTGCCGGGGAACCGCGGCTGCTGCTGGTGCTCGGCTTCGGACGGCGGCGGGAGCGTCCAGTCTCCCCCGACCTCCGGCCGGGGGGACCCCCAGTCGGCGGCGGGGCCGGGGCCCTGGTGGGCCGGCGCGGACGCCTGCTCGAACGGCGGCGCGGCAGGCGTCCCCTGCGCCCAGCCGTCGGCGGTGGGCGACGGGGGCGGCGACACCCGCTCGAAGGGCGGCGGGGGCGGCGAGACGCGCTCGAACGGCGGCGGGGGCGGCGGCGCGCCCCACCCGTCGTCAACCGCGCCCGAAGGCCCGGGCGCCTGCTCGGACATCAGCGGCTCGGCGGGCCGGTTGATCTGCGAGGGGCGCGTGCCCGTGGGCTCGTACGGCTCGGCGGGGCCCGGCACCTGCGGCGGTGCGGGCGGCTGGTTCTGGAAGCCGGGCGGCAGGTTCACCGCGCCGCGCGGGCCCGGGCCCTGCGGGGTGCGCTGCGGCGGCGCCAGCGGCGTGTACGAGGTGGCGGTGTTCGTCAGGAAGTTCCACCGGCACTCCTCGCAGTAGGGCGCGTTGGCCTCCCGCGGAGTGCGGCACTGCGGGCAGAGCTCGGGCTGCCGCGCCGGTTCCTGGCCCTGCGGGTGGTAGCCGTAGCCGGGGCCGGGCTGCGCGGGGGGAGGTGGCACGGCGGGACCGCCCATGCGGTGGCCGCAGACCTCGCACCAGTCGTCGGAGCCCGACTGGTGTCCGTTGGGGCAGGTCGGCATGGCTTCGTTCCCCCTCTCCTCGTCCGGCCTCACGGCCGTCGTGCTCGGTGCTGCTCAGTGGTGCTACTCGGTGGTGCTGCTCAGTGGTGCTGCTTCTTGACGCGGACGGTCTTGGTGGAGCGGGTCTCGAGGGTCATCTCGTCCGCTTCCGCGACCTTCGCCTTGAGTCGCACAGTACCTGCCACCGCGTCGACCACGTCCACCACCTTCGAAAGGAGTTTCGCAGTATCCGCGTTCCCCGACGACTCCGCCAGCTGCACCGCCCGCCCCAACTTGGCCGTGGCGATGTCCATTTCACCCGCTTTACGCGCATCCATCCCCTGCTGGATGGCGCGGGCCAGCTCGGCCTGCCCCGTGTAGTGCGCGACCTGCGGATCGATCGCGGCCGACGCCGCCGTGTCGTCCGTCCACACGGCCCTGACCAGGCCCTGCGCAAGCACTTCCGCCGTGCCGCCGTCCGCCGCGGGCAGCACGGGCAGGACCCGGGCGGCCAGCATCTCCCGGCCGACCGCCGTCGCGGGCACCTCTACACAGATGTGGTAATCGCGAGATTCGTCACCCCACGACCCGGTCGGGTAGTCGCCGGCGCGCGGGCCGGCGTCCGTACGCCGCCCGGTCAGGTCCTCGACGGCCGGTGCCACCTGTTTGACGAAGCGGATGGCGGCGCCCGTCGGCGTCCACACCCGCAGCGACACTCCGGCGATCTCCTTGCCCATCGCGGTGTCCATCATGGCGGTGAAGTCCGCGGCGAGGTTCTCGGGCTCCGCCACGATGTCCGCCGTGCCGAGGAGCGCGGAGGCGACGGCGGTGACCTCCCCGACCGCCCAGTCCGTGCCCACGCCGCGCGCGTCGCAGGTGAAGTGGCCCGCGCACGCGCCGAGCGCGGCACGCAGGTCCTCGGGCGACTCGTGCTCGTTGCGCCCGTCGGTCAGCAGGACGGCGTGCCTGATCGGCTCGGTGGCCGTGGCGAGCAGCCTGCCTGCCAGCCGCAGCCAGGTGGACACGGCGGTTCCGCCGCCCGCGCTCAGCGCCCGCAGCGCCCGCTTGGCCTCCGAGCGTGTCCGCTCGTCCGCCACGGCGAGCGCGCCGCCGCCCGGGTACACCTCCCGGGCCACGTGCGTCCCGGCGACCACGGCGAACGAGACCCCGTCGCGCAGGGTGTCGACGGCGGCGGCCGTCGCCTCGCGCGCGCCGCGCATCTTCGCCGGCGGCTGGTCCATGGAGCCCGAGCAGTCCACCATGACGACCACGGCAGCCCCCGGCCCGGCGCCGCCCGATCCGCCCGATCCGCCCGAGACACCCGTGCCGCCGCCCGTCGACGTCACCGTCACGATCGCGTTGACCTCGCGGGCGCCCTCGGCCAGGTACTCGTTCTGGTACACGTCGACGCAGAAGTGCGGCACGTTCGACTTGGAGAAGTTCGCCATGGGTCGGCTCCTCGACACGGAGGGTCAGGGCGCGGTGTACGCGGATCCTGCCCCCGCCGACGGCGGGGCGAACGGGACGACCGCCACTGTTACGTTGTCGTGGCCCCCGCCGTCCAGCGCGTGCCCGACCAGGACCTGCGCCGCGTGCAGCGGTCTTCCCGCCGCGTCGGCGGGCACCGCGCGTGCCATCTCCCGCACGCTCTCCGCGTAGTTCCACAGGCCGTCGGTGCAGACGATGACGACACCGGGCTGCTCGGGCTCGAACGAGGCGGTGTGCGGCTCCAGTTCGTACGAGTCCGCGCCGAGCCAGCCGGTGATCGCGTGGGCACGCTCGTCCGCGTACGCCTGCGCCTCGTTCATCAGCCCCGCGGCGACCATCTGCGCGGCCCACGAGTCGTCCTCCGTCAGCCGCGCGCCGGGCGTGGCACGGTCGTCGGGCACCCAGTAGGCGCGGCTGTCGCCGACCCAGCCGATGACGAGGAGTCCGCCGGTGGCGACGGCCCCGACGAACGTGCAGGCGGGCGCGTTGCGCCGACGCTGGGAATCGTGCTCCTGCGCGCCGTGTCCTTCGGCCGCCAGCGCGTTGACGGCGTGGGCGGCCGTGACGATCGCGTCGTGCATGGCCTGCTGGGGGTGCGTGCCGCGCGGCAGCGCCGCGAGGAGCGACTGGTTCGCGGCGGCCGACGCGGCGGCCGACGCCTCGTCGGGCCGCGCCGCCGACGACACCCCGTCGCACACCACGGCGACGGTCGCGGGTGCGCCGTCCGCGACCGTCGCCGTCGACAGGGCGAAGGCGTCCTCGTTGCGGTGGTGGCGCAGGCCCCGGTCGCTGACGGCGGCGGCCGTGCCCGACTCCTGCTCCATGTGGTCGCGTTCGCGCGGCTGGGCGTGGCCGCAGCGCTCGCAGTAGCCGTCGGTGTCGACCCGGCCGGCCCGACACGCCACGCAGACGGCACCCGGCACGGGTTGCACCCCGGCGGACGCGGGTCCGGGTGCGGCAGGCGCGGGTTGCGCCCCGGCGGGCGCGGGTCCGGGCCCCGCAGACACGGGTGACGCCCCGGCGGACGCGGGTGCCGAGGGCGGCGGTCCGGCAGGCCCTGCCTGCGCGGGTTGCGCCTCGGCGGGCGCGGGTCCGGGCCCCGCAGACACGGGTGATGCCCCGGCGGACGCGGGTCCAGATCCGGCAGGCGCGGGTTGCGCCCCGGCAGACCCGGGTGCCGGCGGCGGTCCGGCAGGCCCTGCCTGCGCGGATGACGCCCCGGCGGACGCGGGTCCAGATCCCGCAGGCGCGGCTTGCGCCCCGGCAGACGCGGGCCCGGATCCGGCAGGCGCGGGTTGCGCCCCGACGGGCGCGGGGCCGGATGCGGCAGGCGCGGGCGACGCCCCGGCGGGCGGTGCCTGCGCGGGCGGCGCTTCGGTGGGGGTGGGCTGCCGGGGGTCGGACGGGGCCGGCTCTGCCGGGTGCTGCGCCGCGTGCTCGGGCCCGGCCGGCCGGCCGCCGTGGCCGGCGGGGGCCGCGCCCCCGGGCGCGCCCGCGTACGGCCCGGCCTGCGGCGGCTCCAGCGTGAAGTCGCCCTCCTGCGCGGGGATGCGGTCACCCGGCGCGTCCCCGCCCGGCAGCTCGCCGGGCTCCCGTACGGCCGCACGCGCCGTGTCCGGCCGGACCGTCCTCGTCGCGCCTTCGGTCCCCGGCACGCTCAGCGCGACCGTCGGCACGTCCGTGCCGGCGCCGCGCGGCGGGGCGGCCGTCAGGTCGTAGCCGCAGGCGCCGCAGAACAGGTCACCGCGCTCGACCGGCTCGCCGCACTCCGGGTTGGGGCAGGGCGAGGGGCCGCTGTCCCGCTGGTGCTCGTGCGCCATCAATCACACCCACGTCCGGGGGCGGAAGCGGTTGGCCCGCTCCACCAGTTCGATCCTCTCCTCGCCGCGCTGGGCGAGCCGGGCGAGTGCCCGGTACGAGCGCTCCAGTGCGAAGCGCAGGCTCCGCTCGTCGAGACGGCTGCCGAGCAGGGTCGTGGCGGCTGCTTCCTGAGGAGCTGTTGCCCGACCGCCCCGGCCCCCGGAGATTACCCAGTCGAGGGCCGTCCCGAGTACTTCGGTCGACAACCGCTGCCCGCGCACCGCGTCGAGGCCGAGCCTGCGCAACGCCTCCACCTGCACGGCGGCGGCCGCCAGGTCGGGCAGCAGCGGCTCGGAGGCGGCGCGTCGCCGAAGCCGCGCCCGTACGGCGGCGACGCGCGCGGCCGTGTAGTGGATGGACGCCTCGGGCACCGACTCGAGGGCCGCGACGGCGCCGGTCCTGTCGCCCGCCGCGAGCCGGACGCGCGCGAGGCCGAAGGCCGCGCTCACATAGCTCGGGTCCGTCACCCACACGAGGTGGTAGTACTCCTCAGCGTTGTCGAACTGCCCCAGCACCTCGGCGCACAGGCCGAGCGCCAGCTTCGGCGCGGGCTCCCCGGGGAACGCGTCGTAGACCGCGTCGAACGCCATGGCGGCCGAGGGATGGTCGCCGGTGACGAGCCCCACGAGGCCGCGGTACCAGACGACACGCCACACGTCCGGGTGGCGGGCCCGCAGGTCCTCCAGGGCGGTGGTGGCCGCCGCGTGAACGCCGTGGTCCAGGTGGGCGCGCACCTCGCGCAGCCGCAGCTCCGTGGTCGCGCCCGGCTCGTGGCTCTCGGCCGCCCTGAGGGCGGCGATCAGCTCGTCGTACGCGGAGGAGGCGAGCAGCCCCGCGAGGAAGCCCGCATGGGGGTCGTGCGCGTCGATGCGCGGAACAGGCAGGGCGAGGGCCGCGGCCGGCACGTCGACGGGCAGGAGCCGCAGCGCGGACATCCCGCCGGAAGGCCCCGGCGCGGCGCCGTACGCCTCGGGGCTGCGCGGCACGGGCACGCGCGGCGCGGACGCGCCCTTGCCCCGGGCGCCGAGCAGCGAGACGTCGTCGTCGAGGTCGGCGAAGAGGCGGCCGTCCGTGACGCGCACCTCGGGCCCGAACACCGTCGACAGCGCGGGCCTCGGCCGTCCCGAGCCCAGCGCGACCACCTCGCGCAGCACGCCCGTCAGCTGCTCCGCCATCTCGTCGGCCGAGGCGAACCTGCGCGCGGGGTCGGGGTCCGTCGCGCGCACCAGGAGGCGGTAGAAGGACTCGTACCTGCGGAAGACCTCGATATGGGCGGGGTCGGGCAGCGAGTCCGCGAACACGGTGGTGTAGCCCTGGAAATCGAACGTCAGCACCGCGAGCGCGCGTGCCACCGTGTAGAGGTCGGACGCGACGGACGGGCCGAGTTCGGCGACCTCGGGCGCCTGGTAGCCCACCGTGCCGTAGGTGGGTGACACGTCGTCGTCCATCCGGCGGACGGCGCCCATGTCGATCAGCTTGAAGCGGTCCTCGCTCTGGATGGCGTTGTCGACCTTGAAGTCGCAGTACAGCAGGTGCCGGCTGTGCAGGTGGCCGAGCGCCTCGAGCGCCTCGATGCCGTAGGCGCACGCCTGCTCGACGGGCAGCGGGTCGCGCCTGCCGGTGTCCGCCTCGCGGCGGTCGTTGGCGATCTGCTTCAGCGACTTGCCGCCGACGTACTCCATGACGATGTAGCCGTCCATGGAGCCGGTGCGCCGGTCGAGGTGCTCGACGAAGTTGTAGATGCGGACGATGTTCGCGTGCTCGATCTCGGCGAGGAAGCGGCGCTCCGCCATGGCCGCCGCCATCGCGTCCGCGTCGCCCGTGTCGAGCAGGCCCTTGAGGACGACCCAGCGGCCGTCCACCGCGAGGTCGACGGCCAGGTAGACCCAGCCGAGGCCGCCGTGGGCGAGGCACCCCGCGATCTCGTACTGGTCGTGCACCACGTCGCCCTCGCCGAGCTTCGGCACGAAGGAGTAGGGGTGGCCGCACTTGGTGCAGTACCCCTCGGTGCGGCCCGGCCGGCCGCCGCGCGAACGGCCCACCGGCGCGCCGCAGTCGGAGCGCGAGCAGAACCGCTTGCGCTCGGGCACCTCCGCGTGGACCATCACCGCCTCGCGCGGGTCGGGCTTCGGCACGTCCGGGACGGAGACGAGCCCCGCGCCGAGCCTGCCGCGCCCCGACGACGACTCCGAGGACCCGGAGCTGCGCACGGACACCGACGCGGCGGAGGTGGCCACGCCGCGTTCCCGCGTCAGCCGCCCTGAGACGGAGCGCCGCGACGCGGGCGAGCGCGACGGCGCCGAGTGCGACGGTGGGGAAGAGGGCGACGTCGACGAGGCCGTCGACGAACGTCCCTTCCGGCCGGCGGCCAGCCCCGTCGGCGGCGAGGAGATGGCGCCGTCGGGACCGACGACGGGCGCGAGTCCGCACATGTCGCAGTACAGCTCTCCGTCGCCGACGTCCTCGTACGCGCCCTCGCAGTCGGGGCGCTGGCACGGCGCCATGCGTGCGGGGCCCGTCATGCGCCGCTCCCACGGTCGAGCAGCTCGGCGGCCAACCGCTGGTAGCGCAGCACGGCCTGCTCCGCGACCCGCAGGTCGCACGGCGCGCTCCACAGCATCCGGCGCGCCGCGTCGTAGCGCTCGGTGAGGAACGGGTCCCCCGCGAGGCCGAGACGTGACACTTTCGCCCGGTACGCGTCGAGCCTGCCGCGCAGCTCGGCGCGGACCGCGAGCGGCGCCGTCACGGCCGTCAACGACTCGCGCGCCTTGAGCAGTTCGTCCTCGGCTTCCCTTTCCAGCGAGTCGAGCAGCGGGGACAGCCGGTGCCACTGCGCGTTCCTGCGGTACCCGGCGGCCGTGGCCAGCCGCTCGTGCAGGACGGCGGAAGGACCGCTGACGGCCGGCACCTCCGTGGCGGCGATCTTCGCGAGTACCTCGCCGCGTGCCGCGCGCGCCTCGTCGAGCGTGCGGTCGGCACGCGAGATGACGTCGCGCAGCCGCAGCAGGCGGTCCTCCGCGTCCTTGCGCACCTCAAGGACCGCCTCGATCTCCCGCCGTACGTCCTCCAGGGCGCGGGCCGCCCTGTCGTAGCGACCGGTGTCGGGCGCGCCGCCGCCCGGTGCCGAACTGCCGCGCGCCGGGCGCCAGTAGGCGAGCGGGTCGGAGACGACCTCGGCGCGCAGCGTGGCCAGCTCGTCCGTGATGTCGTCGAGGTCGTCGCCCGCCGGGTGCTGGCCGGGCCGCACCCCGGCCGAGTTCGCGAGCGAGCGGGTGCGGCGCAGTTCGGCGGCGAGCAGGTCGATCCTGGCGGGGAGCGCGGACCAGACGGCGTCGGCCGCCACGATCGTGTCGAGCGACGTCGCGTACAGGTCGTTCATCCGGTCCACGAGCTGTGCGAGGGTGAACCGCTCGGCGGGCCTGTCACCGACGGCACCGACCGCGACGGAGGCGCCGCGCAGCCGGTCCGTCAGCGACACCAGTTCGTCCCGCGAGGGCGAGCGGCGCCTTGCGCGCACTTCGAGTGCGGCGTCGAGCTCCTTGGTGTACGCGTCGTAGTACGTCCACAGCTCGGTGATCGACGCTTCCGTAGCGGCCCAGCGGCTCTTGGTGACGCCGGTGAGCTCGGCGCCTTCGAGCAGCCTGCGCCCCGCGTGGTCCTGGAGCGAGAGCAGTGACGTCTCGATCGCCTCGTGCTCGGCCCGCATGCGCGCGAGGGCGCGGTCCGCCTCGTCCCGGTCGAACACCGGTCCTGGCGGTGTCCCCGCAGGGTCGGGGAAGGAGCCCGTGGCGCCCATCGATCACCTCTCCGCTGTTGCCGGCACCCGACGCCGTGCCGGCTCCTGTCACCGTGCCGCTCCCGCTCATGGACCGGGCAGGTAGCGCGGCGCGGGCGGGCCCGTCGTCGGCCCGAGTTCGGCCTTCAGCCACTTGTCGTACGACTTCTGCCAGGCGCTGTCCGCTCCTCCTGAACGGTACTGCTCCAGTACGTAGTTGATCCTGGCGACCAGGTCGTCGGCACCCCGCCTGGCCGCGACACCGTAGTACTCCGTCGTGAACGGCTTTCCCTTCAGCTCCACCGCCGGGTCCTGCGCGGCCTGCGCGGCGGCCAGCGCGTTGTCCGTGATGACCGCGTCGACGAGCCCCAGTTGGAGCCTGACCAGGCAGTCGAGCTGGTTGGGCACGCTGAGGTCGTCGACGTCCACATGATCGGGGTTGTGGCCCACGTTCCGGCTCGCATCCCAGAAATACGCCCCGTAGGGGTTGTCCTTCTCCAGTTCCTGGACGCCCGTCGAACCCGTGGCGGTGCAGACGCGCTTGTGCGCGAGCGTCCTGTTGTAACCGGTGATCGTGGAGGAGCGCGGGGCGAGCACCTGCTGGCCCGCCGTGAAGTAGGCGGTGGAGAACTCGGCCTCCTTGAGACGGTCGCAGGAGATCGTCATCGTCCTGACGACTATGTCGACCGAGCCGTTGGCGAGCTCCGTGGTCCGCTCCTTCGTGGAGACGGGCTTGAAGGTGATGGCGTCCGCGTCGCCGAAGATGCTCTTGGCGATGGCGTGCGCGAGGTCGATGTCGAAGCCCTCGAAGGCGTCGGTGGCCGGGTTGAGATAGCCCCACCGGTAGCTGTTCTGGTCGACGCCGACGATCAGTTTCCGCTCGTCGCCCTTGCGCCCGAGCATCTTGTCGATGGTGCGGCCGCTGCCGCTCGACGGGGGCAGGCTGGCCTCGGCGGGCCTGCCCGTGGACGGGCATGGGGCCTTTGTGCCCGCGTCCGCGCTCTCGCGTGCGGCTGCCTCGACCCGGTGGACGGGTGGCCCGGCGGACCGGCCCGCGGACCCGGTGCCGTGCTGGGACAGGGGTACGAGGGTGAGCGCGGCGGTCACGGCGCAGGCGGCGCCCATGGCCGTGACGCCGCCCCAGCCGCGGAGCCTTCCGGACAGCCTGCCGGACGCGTGACCCATGGCCGCCCCTCTCACCGGTACTCCGAAAGCCTGCGGCCCACGCCGAGGATGGCGCTCACCGCCGCGAGCACGGCGAGCACGGCCGCGCCGAGCCAGAGCCACGCGAGCGCGCCGCGGCCGTTCTTCGCGGAGGCCGTGAACTCGTCCTGCTCGTGCGCGATGGCCGTGGTGAGCGCGGTGTTGACGCGCGCGAACGCCTGCTCGCTGGTCTGCCCGCGGCCGTTGACCTCCTTGCGCGCACGGGCGAACTCGCCGTCCGCACTGGCCCTGCTGCCCGCCGCGTGGCGCTCCCGCCACGTGGTGACGGCGTCGATGGCGGCGAGCACGGGCCTGCGGCCGGCGGCGTCGTCCGCGAGCTCTCGGGCGCCGTCGAGGTCGGCCCACAGCTTCGCCGTCTTGGCGCCGAAGTCGACCTCGTACAGGTCGGTCCTGCCGTCGGCGGCGACGACGGAGCCGCGCGAGATCAGCGTCAGGTTCTCGTCGGCGCGCGCCTTCAGGGCGTTGACGCGGGCGTCGTTGAGCACGATCAGCGACTGCTGGCCGTCGCGGTCGGCCCTGTGCAGGCCGATGTCACCCGCCGTCTGGGCCGCGACGAGCCACAGCATTACGGCCGTGCAGGCGACGGTCGCGCAGAGCATTCCGCGGTTGAACACCCGGTTCGTCATGCGGTAGTTGCGGTACTGCGCGGCGGCGAGGAGCAGGAGCGCGAGTATGCCGAGCGCGACGGCCGCGCGGGGCCAGGTGCGCGCGCTGCCCGAGTCCGCGTTCAGCCGGGCGCTCTGCGCGGTGTAGAGGTCCTCCGCGGCCGGGAGGATGCCGTCGGAGCCGGCCATCCGCTCGTTGGCGTAGCGCAGGTAGGCGCCGCCGAGCGGGAGGTCGCGGCGGTTGGCCGCGCGCGCCCGCTCGATGAGGCCGGTGTACACGGGGAGCCGGCCGTTGATACGGGCGATGAGGCCGGCCGAGCGGCTGCCGGGCGCCACGTTCTCCGCGAGGCCGGAAAGCAGCGTCGCGGCGCGCGCGATGTCGCCGCGGTACGCGCTCTGCACGTCGGACGGCTCGGTGGGTCCCGCGAGGAAGCCGGTGGCCGCCTGCGTGTCGGCGTCGGCGAGCGCGTCGTACAGGTCGGCGGTGTCCTTGACGGTCTGCCCGCGGCCCACCACGTCGTCCGCGGAGGCGTACCGGTCCGAGCCCTGCCACGCGGTGACGGCGCCGAAGACGACCACGGCGAGCGCGAGCGCCGCGCCGATGAGGCGGAGCCTGCCGGGCTCCGTGCGTGCCGCGTGCCGCAGCCGCTCGGCGCCCTCGCGCCACGCCTTCCGGCGTCCCTCGTCCGGCGCGCCCGCCTGCGGCGGCCCTTGCGGGCGCGCGGGTACGGGAGCGGGCGAGCGCGTCTCGCGCACGTTCGGCGGATGGGTCACTCGACCTCCCCCTCAGGTCGTGACGTCGGTGTACGGGCCCCGCACGTCGTGACGTGGGCGTACGGGCCCTGGTCTCGGCGCGGCTTCGGCGTCTGCCCGGCGTTCGGTCGCGATCTTGCCCGCCCGGCGTCCGGTGAAGCGTACGGCACCCTCCCGTAGTTGGATACGCCGTCGGGCGCCGGGTGGTTCCCCTCCGCGCCGGGGCCGGTAGCGGCACGGATGCGGAGCGTCCGCTACCGGGTGCGGCGCGGTCGATTTCCGGTCACGATCTCGTCACTTCCTTCTGCAAGCGTTTTCTCCCGGCGCTCATCCTGACAGCATCCGAATCGGCGTTCGGGGGAACGCCGTGGAACATCAGGGGAACGCCGGGGGCGCAGGGGGCCTCCGTGCAGGCGGTGCCAGGGGGAGGCTTGACGAGGTTCCTGTTTCTGCGTGTGCGTGCGCACCGGTTGCTGCTCGCTGCCGCGCTGCTCGCGGTGGTGCTGACCACCGCCGTGCTCGCCACGCTCACCGCGTTCGCGGGCGCCATCGGCGACGCGGGCCTCAGGCATGCCCTGAGCTCGGACGACTCGGCCTCCGCCTCGCTCGTCATCACGGCGCAGACCCCCGACGCGGGCCGCCCCGCGCTGGACGCGGCCGCGCGCCGCGCGGCCTCGCGCACGTACGACGGGCTGCCTGTGCGCATGCGGGCCCTCGACGCCTCAGGACCCTACGGCCTGCCGCGCGGCCTCCAGCCGCCCGCCGCACGCAAGGGCGACCCCGACCTGACGCAGCTGGCGGCCCTCGACCGCTCGCGCGTGCGGCTCGTGAAGGGCTCGTGGCCCGCCAAGGGGCAGGCCACGGACGCGCGTGGTGTCGCCGAGGTCGCCGTGCCCCAGGTGGCGGCCGAGCGCCTCAAGCTCAAGCCGGGGCCCGCCGTCCTCACCCTCGCCGACCGGCTGAACGGCGGGCACCTCAAGATCCGCGTCACCGGCGTCTACCGCCCCGCCGACACCACCGACCCGTACTGGCAGCTCGACCAGCTCCGCGGCCGCGGTGTGCGCACCGACTCCTTCACGACGTACGGCCCGCTCGTCGCTGACCCGGCGCTGCTGGAGAGCGGCAAGGTCTCCCGCGGTGACGTGTCCTGGCTGGCGACCGCCGACTTCTCGCACTTCACCGCCGGCCGGATCGGCGCGCTGCGCGCGACGTCCGCGCGCGCCAAGCACTTCCTCGCCGCCGAACCCGTCTTCAAGGGCAGCGTCCTCAGCCGCACCTCCCTGCCCGACCTGCTCGACTCGGCGCACCGGGCACTGCTCGTGGCCCGCTCGACGCTGCTGATCGTCGCGCTGCAACTGGTGCTGCTCGCCGGGTACGCGCTGCTCCTCGTGGCCAGGCTGCTCGCGACCGACCGCACCGAGGAGACCCGGCTGCTGCTGGCGCGCGGCGGCTCGCGCGGCCGAATCGCCGCGCTGTCCGCTCTGGAGGCGCTGCTGCTCGCGGTGCCCGCCGCGGTCGTCGCGCCGCTCCTCGCGGGGCCGCTCACGCGCATGCTGGGCGGGCAGGGCGCGCTCGCGGGTCTCGGGCTGCGCCTCGACGACCGTCCGACCGGCTCCGTGTGGCTCGCGGGCGGCGCCGCCGCGCTGGCGTGCGCGCTGGCCGTCGCGCTGCCCGCGCTGACCGCGCGCGGGTACGGGCGGCCGGGGCGTGCCGCGTCGCTGCCGGGACCTGTGCGCGCGGGCGCGGACCTCGGGCTGCTCGTGATCGCGGGCGTCGCGTACTGGCAGCTCGACCGGCAGACGTCCGGCAGCGGCGCGCTCAGCGCCGGCGGCTCGGGCGGGCTGTCCATCGACCCGCTGCTCGTCGTGGCGCCCGCGCTCGCGCTGCTGGCCGGCACGGTCCTGACGCTGCGCCTGCTGCCGCCCGTCGCGCGGCTCGCCGAGCGACGGGCCGCCAGGGGCCGCGGGCTGCCTGCCGCGCTCGCGGGCTGGCAGCTCAGCCGCAGGCCGCTGCGGGGCGCGGGCCCCGTACTGCTGCTGGTGCTCGCCGTCGCCATGGGCGTGCTCGCCATCGGGCAGGGCGCCTCCTGGGACGCCTCGCAGAGCGACCAGGCCGGCTTTGAGGCCGGGGCGCCGGTGCGCGTGGTCGGCAGCCGCACGCCCGTGTTCGGCCAGGGCGGCGCCTTCGCGGCGATCCCCGGCGTGCGCGGGCTCGCGCCGGCCGTGCGCGACACCATGAGCCTGTCGGGCAGCAGGGAGGCGACGGTGCTCGCCCTCGACACGGGCGACGCGGCACCCGGCATCGGCATGCGCGACGATCTGGCCGGCGGGGACGCCGCCCGCGAGGTCGCCGCGCTGCACCCCGCCGACGTGCGGGCGACCGGGCTGCCGGTGCCCGACGGCACGACCCGGCTCGACCTGGCGATACGGCTGACGGCCGACCCGGCGCCGTCGTCGGCCGACGACGCGGCGCTCGGCTTCGTCACGCTTGAGGACCGCTACGGGGTGCGCTACCCGATGCAGCTCGACCAGATACACGCCGACGGCGCCACCCACACCCTCGGCGTCGACCTGGCGGGCGCGGCCGGCGCGCCCGACGGCGAGCCGGCCGGGCCGCTGCGGATCACCGGCTTCGAGTTCGACACCCCGGCCTCGCCCGCGCACGCGCAGCGCTACGAGCTGACCATCGCCTCCGTCACGGCCCACACCCCGCACGGCGACCGCCCGGTGTCCCTGCCGTCCCCGCACTGGGGGACCTCGGTGACCACCTCGGGCGCCGACCTCTCCGCCCAGCCGAACGCCTCCCCCGCCAAGGTGACCGGCGTACGGGGTGACACGCACACACCCCTCTCGCTCACGTACGACGCCAGCTCGTACCACGGGCAGCCGTACGGGCCGCAGGCCCTTGACGACATCCGCGTCACCACGCCCGCGCAGGCGGCGCCGCTGCCGGCGGCGCTGGTGACGGACTCGTTCGCGTCGGCGACCGGCGCGAAGAAGGGA
Source organism: Streptomyces sp. NRRL F-5126 (assembly GCF_000721265.1). GTDB lineage: Bacteria > Actinomycetota > Actinomycetes > Streptomycetales > Streptomycetaceae > Streptomyces. The sequence continues at coordinate 170,938 of NZ_JOFZ01000015.1, forward strand.
TCCGTGATCCGGGTGCCGCTCGGCAACGACACGCTCTCCGTACGCGTCGCCGGCACGGTCAGGCAGATCCCGACGACGGGCCCGAGCGCCGCGGTGGACGGCCAGGGCGTGCCCGCGGCCACCGACAGCGGCGCCGTACTGCTCGACCTGCGCGCCGTCGACCGGGCGTTCGCGGTGAAGGACGCGCAGACGCCGGCCCCGACCGAGTGGTGGTTCTACCCGGCGCCCGGCAAGGCCGGGCAGGTGGCGGCCGCGCTGCGCGAGCGCACCGACATCGACCCGGGCCAGATCCTCGTCCGCACGGAGATCTCCGGCCGGCTGCACCGGGACCCGCTGGGCGCGGGCCCGCAGGCCGCCCTGCTGGCCGCCGCGATCGCCGCGGCCGCGCTCGCCGCGGTCGGCTTCGCCGTCGGCACGGTCGCGGCCCTGCGCGAGCGCTCGCGGGAGTTCGCGGTGCTGCGGGCGCTCGGCGCGCCCCGCCGCCAGCTGGCCAGGCTCCTCGCGGCGGAGCACTCCCTGCTGCTCGGCATCGGACTCGCCGTGGGCGTGGTGCTCGGCGTGGTGCTGACCCGCGCCGTCGTCCCGCTGATCGTCCTGACGGGCAAGGCGACCCAGCCGGTGCCCGCCGTGCACATCCTGCTGCCTGCCGGCGAGGTCGTGCTGCTGCTCGCCGGCGTGGCGGTGGCGCCGGCCGTCATCGTGGCGGCGCTCGCGCTGCACCGCACGGACCCGGCGAGTTCGCTGCGGGCCCAGGGAGGCGAGTAGCGAGGTGAGTGGCGTGGCACGACGGCACGGTGAGGCCGAGACCCCGCGCGGCCGGGCGGCGCGGCGCGCCCCCGCGCCGTGGGTGCGCACCCGGTTGCGCGCCGCGCCAGGACTGCCGTTCGGGCTCGGCCTGCTGGTGCTGGTGACCGCGTTCCTGGCCGCCGCCTTCCCCCGGGCGACCGCCTCGTACGAGACCGACGCGCTGCGGCACGCCGTGAACACCGCGTCGATCGACCGCAGCGCCGTCTCGCTGTCCGTCGCGTACGGCGGCGCGACGGACGGCGACGCGCAGCGCGTCGCCGAGATGCTGCGGCCCGGCTACATCGAACCGCGCTACCGCCGGGCGATCGCCACGCTCCCGGCGCCGCTGCGAGCCCGCCGCGACCAGTCGTCCTACGGGGTGCGCACGAGGGGACAGGTGTCCGCACGCGACACCTACCTGGCTCGGCCCGAGGGCAAGGCGCCCGTGTTCACGCTCACCACCCAGGACGATCTCGGCCCGCACTCCCGCCTCGCCGCGGGGCGGCTGCCGCGCGCCGCGCGCGACTCCGTCACCTACCGCACGCACGAGGTGGAGGGCGCCGTCTCCGAGGCCACCGCCAAGCACCTGCACATCAGGGTGGGCTCCGTGCTGCACTTCCCCTCCAGGCAGCGCCTCGGCGCCGAAGTGGCCGTCCGCGTCACGGGCATCGTCACGCCGCTGCACCCGTCGCTCTCGTACTGGAAGGGCGAGCCCGACCTCGCGGCGCCCGAGCTGTTCGGCGACCCGTCTCCCAGCGGCGTCGGCCCCCGCTACTGGCACGCGGCGGTCGTGCTGCCCCCGGAGGCGGGGCCCGTCCTGCCCGCCGTCGTCGACTGCGAGCTGTTCTGGCGCCTGTCGCCCGACACCTCGGGGCTGACCTCGGACGACCTCGGGCCGCTGCGATCCGCGGTCGGCTCGATCACGCACGGCCCCGGGCTGACCGCGCTCGGGCGGGCCGTCAACCCGGACGTGTCCGTGGTCACCGGGCTCGACACCGTTTTCGACGACTTCACCTCCCTGCTCGGCTCCGTGACGCCCGTGGTGGCCGTGGGGGCGTTCGGCGTGGCCGCCGTCGGCGCCGTGGTGCTGCTGATGGCGGGCGGCCTCGCCGCCGAACGCAGGCACGGCGAACTGTCGCTGCTGCGGGCGCGCGGCGCCTCGGTGCGCGGGATCGCCGGCCGGCTGCTGGCCGAGACCGCCGTGCCGGCGGTGCTGGCCGCCGCGATCGGCTGCGCCCTGGCCGTCGCACTGGTGCCGGGCACCCGGTTGACGCCGTGCCTGCTCGCGGCGGCCGCCGTCGCCGTGCTCGCCTGCGGCACGCTTCCGGTGCGTGCCGTGCTCGCGCACCGCTCGGCGCGCACGCACGAGGGCCGCGCCGACCTCGTACGTGCCAGGCCGTCGCGGCGGCGCACGGTCGCGGAACTGACCGTACTGGTCCTCGCGGTGGGCGCCGTCGTCGCGCTGCGCAGGCGCGGCGCCGACGCCTCGGGCGGGGTGGACCAGCTCGTCAGCCTCGCGCCCGTACTCGTCGGCGTGATCGCCGCACTGGTGCTCGGCCGGCTGTATCCGCTGCCGCTGCGGCTCGCGGCGCTGCCGGTGGCACGGCGGCGCGGGGTGACCGGTTTCCTCTCGCTCGCGCGCGCCGGGCGCACGCCCGTGACGGCGGCGCTGCCGCTGCTCGCGCTGCTGATCGCGCTGACGACGGCCGGCTTCGGCGGCTCCGTGCTCGCCGGTGTGACGCACGCACGCGACGGCGCGGCGCTGACGGCCGTGGGCGCGGACGCCTCGGTGACCGCCGCGGAAAAGCTGCCCGCGGGCCTTGCCCGCTCCGTGCGGAATATACCGGGCGTCACGGACATGACGGCCGTCGAGCAGCGCCGTGACGTCCAGTTGCCCGGCTCCACGGCGGCGCCCGGCCAGGGCTCCGTGGTGACGCTCGTGGCCGTCGACCCCGCGTCGTACGCGCGCCTCGCCGCCCGCACGGGCCGTGGCGCCTTCGACGCAGGCCTGCTGACCCGCCACGGCTCCGCCGGCTCCGCGGGGGACACGGCCACGCTGCCGGCCATCGCCTCGCCCGCCGTGGCAAAGCAGCTCGGCTCCGGCGCCGAGCGGATCGAGGAGACGAACCGGTCGCTGCGGGTACGCGTGGCCGCCGTACGGGACGAGACGCCTGCGCTCGCCGGCGGTGATTTCCTGCTGGTCGACGCCGCGTACGTGCCGCAGCACGCGGACACGGGCCTGCTGGTGACGGGCGCCTCCCTGGACGCCAAGGCGCTGCGCGCGACCGTGCGGGCCGCCGGGCACGGCACGGACGTGCAGGTGCTCGCCGAGGTGCGGGCCGCCCTGACGGACTCGCCCCTGCAGTCGGGCGCCGAGCGCGTCTACACGGTCGCGGTGGCGGCGGGCGCCGGGTACGCCGTGCTCGCCCTGCTGCTCGCGGTGGCACAGGCCGCGCCCGAACGCGTGGCGCTGCTGGCGCGGCTGCGGACACTGGGCATGACGCGACGTCAGGGCAGACGCCTGCTGGTGCTGGAGTCGCTGCCGCAGGCGGTGCTCGCCGGCCTCGGCGGAGCGCTCGTCGGCTGGGCCGCGATCAGGCTGCTGGCGCCGGGCCTCGACCTGGCACCGCTCGCACTGCCCGACCAGGGCGCCGGCACCCCCGTGCGTCTGGTGACCGACCCGTGGTCACTGCTGCTGCCCGCGGCGGCTGTGGTGGTGCTCGCGGCCGGGGTGGCCGCGGTGCAGGCCTGGCTGTCCACGCGCCGCAGGGCGACGATCGAGCTGAGGGCGGGAGGCCCGAGATGAGTGACACGTCCCTGGAAGAGCTTGAGCGACGGGCGACGGAGCGCGGGCAGCGCCCCGCGTACGGGCACGACGCGCTCATCACCTGCGATCGGCTGGTGCGCGTCTTCACGACCGACGGCGTGGAGGTGCAGGCGCTGCAGGGCCTCGACCTGCTCGTCACGCAGGGCGAGTTGATGGCGCTGGTCGGCGCGTCGGGCAGCGGCAAGTCGACGCTGATGAACATCCTGGCGGGCCTCGACGAGCCGACGGCAGGCGCGGCGCGGGTCGCAGGCCGCGACCTGCTGGCGATGGGCGCCAAGGAGCGGCTCGCCTACCGGCGCGAGATCGTCGGCTTCGTCTGGCAGCAGACCGCGCGCAACCTCATGCCGTTCCTGACGGCGTCGCAGAACGTCGCGCTGCCGATGCAGCTGAAGGGCGGCGGACGCGGCAGGCGTGCCCGCGCGGAGCGCGCCGAGCGTGCCGCGATGCTGCTGGACATCCTGGAGGTCGCGGACTGCGCGGACCGCGAGCCGCGCCAGATGTCGGGCGGCCAGCAGCAGCGGGTGGCGATCGCGGTGGCCCTCGCGAACGAGCCGTCGGTGCTGCTCGCGGACGAGCCCACGGGCGAGCTCGACTCGGCGACGGGCGAGCAGATCTTCGCCGCGTTCCGCGCGGCCAACGAGCGGCTCGGGACGACGATCGTGATCGTCACGCACGACCAGAAGGTGGCGTCCGAGGTCAGCCGCACGGTGGCGATCCGCGACGGCCGCACGTCCTCCGAGGTGCTGCGCCGCACGGAGGTGGACGCGGCGACGGGCCAGGAGAGCCTGGTCGCCCGCGAGTACGCGACGCTGGACCGTGCGGGCCGCCTCCAGCTCCCGAAGGAGTACACGGAGGCGCTCGGCATGGAGCACCGGGTGGCGCTCGACCTCGAACCCGACCACATAGAGGTGCGCCCGGACGACACCTCGGGAGCGTGAGCGCCCGCGTCCAGGCCGGTGGCCCTACGGGACCTACGCCAGCAGCTCGACGAGCCTGTCGTGCACGCCGTCCCTGCCATCCAGCGGGCTCGCCACCAACTCACCGCGCGCCTGCGCGTCGCGGGAGAAGGCGTGCAGGCGGCCGTCGGCTCGGGCGAGTACCAGGTCGGTGCTGGCGCCCGCGACCTCGGCGGATCCGTTCGCGGTGTAGTGCGTGACGGTGACCAGCGCCGAGCGCTCCGCCGCGGCGAGCACGCTGTCGGCGTCCCCGGCACCGGCGCCGGCGGACGTGCCGCGCGGCAGCCAGTCGGTCAGCAGGCGGAACGCCTCCTCGGACGTGTAGAGGCCGAGCTGGTGCACCCCGAGCGCGTCGATGCGCACCACGAGGCAGATCGGCTCGGGCTGCGGCAGCAGCAGGATCCGCCACGGCTCCCCGGGGCCCGTCCCGGTCGTGCGGGCGTCGAGTACTTTCCGCGACCGCTGCTGGAGCGCGACGGCGATGCCCAGGTCGCCCCGGACCTGGATCTCCTCGCCGCTGGGACCGGCAAGCAGCAGCTGGCGGGCGGCCAGGGACCGCACGGCCTCGGCAAGCACCTCGTCCGAGGGCCGGGCCTCCAGGAAGTCCACGATCGCGTCCACGGCGGTGAGTTCGGCGATGGTGTACGCGCCGAGCGCCACCGGGCCCGTGTGCACGAGGTTCACCACGGCCGTGACGAGCCCTTCGGGAACCGCCGCCTCACCCGGGTCGGACGGGTTCGGGGCGCGGGACGGGCCTCCCGACGCGGGGCGCTCGTCGCTCATGAATCTCCTTCCGTCTGCCATCCGCCGGGGGACGGCAGGCTGCTCTCGCGCAGGACGGCCGCGGCGCCGCGTGACGGCGTCTCGGTGACCCACACCTCCGAACTGCCGAACAGGCCGCGTCCCGCCCTGCCGGAGAGCGACCGGCCGAGCTCCTTCGACAGGTCCGCCCGGTCCGGCGGCGGGAACCTGGACGCCAGGTCGCCCGAGACCGAGGTGACGTCGTCGTCCGCCTCGATCCGGCGCAGCGTGCGCGCCAGCGACCGTGCCACCGGGGGCGTCAGGGACGTGGGCACGGCCAGCATCGGCGACAGGTACATCGGGCGCCGCTCCGTCCTGCGCGACAGGCCCCAGGGGCCGACGTTGCTGTGGGTGAAGCGGTACACCAGATAGTCCACGAGGTGGCGCAGGTCGTCGATGCTGGGCAGTTTCCGCCCGCCGAAGGCCGCGGGTGTCTTCTCCAGCTGCACCCAGGTGCCCTGGACGGTCCGCCCGTGCAGCTTCTCCCGCACGACGCGTCCGCGCATCCCGATGTCCGGGTAGCGGTTCTTGTCGATGTCGCGGTGGTGGCTGGACAGGCGCGGGTGGCTGACCTTCGCGAAGTTCCACCTGTCGTACAGCGCGACGTCGTCCACCAGGACATGTCCGCCGCACAGCACGTCGTGCAGTTGCGGGACCTGGAGGCCGTGCCGTTCCAGGTCGGTGAGGATCGCGGCCTCCTCGGCGCTGAGGTGCGCGGCGGCGGCGACCAGGCCCTTGCGGTAGGCGCCCGACCTGGCGGTGATCTCGATCAGCAGGCGCACCCTGTCGCGCACCTTCTCGGCGCGCCTGGCGCTCTCGCCGTCGCGGGCGGCACCGCCGGACCGGCCGACGTACCTGCCGAGCCCGAGGGCGTGCTTGCGCTCCATCCGGCCAGTACAACATGGCGCCCGGCAGCCCGCACCGGCGGGCCGCGCCCGTGTCGGCCGCCGCGTGCGCCCCGCCACGGGTCACCCGTTCGGGCTGTTCGCCTCTCCGCCAAGGACGCTGAGCCCCGGCAGCCCGCCGAGGCCGGTGCCGCCCACGCGGACCACGATCGACCCGTACGCCGTGCGCAGCCGCAGCCACGACCCGGCGGCGAAGAGCGCCGCCTCGCCCGCGCCCGGCGCGGCACCCGGCGGACGCAGGAAGCCGACCGAGCGGGCCGCGTGCACCACACGCAGCGGCAGGCCCGTCGCGCCGAGCGTGCGCGACCAGATGTCGCGGCCGATGCGGTCGCGCTCGGCGCGGGTGCGGCGCTCCTCGGGCAACTCCTCGTCGCGCCGCCGGAACTCGGCGACGGCGGCGGCCACCGCCCTTGCCATCTCCGGGACTTCGGGCAGCCCCTCGACGGGCCGCCAGCCGCCGCGCGGCGGCAGCACCCCGGCCCACGGAGGCCCCGTGACGGCAGGCGGTACGGCCATCTCGGCGCGGTCCTCCGCGACGCCCTCAAGGAGGTCGCCCGCTGACACGGTGACGTCGAACGCGGCACCTGCCTCGCGCAGCCGTACGGAGCGGATCGCGATCACCTCGAAGGACGGCGGGCGGCCGAAGACGGCGAGCACGCCGCCGCCCGCCTGCAGTCGTACGGCGGCCGCGCGGTCGTAGTGCAGCAGCCGGCCGAGGAAGGCGGCGAGGTCGGCCGCCTCCCCCGCGTCGGCGAGGCGCAGCGAGCCCGGCAGTTCCACGAGGACCCCCACCCTGTTCCTACTGGTCACCCTCGACGTCGTCGACAGCGTTCTCCAGGTACTTCTGGAGGAAGAACCTCTCCTCCGCGGTGATGCGGCGCGGCCGCTGCGCTTCGAGGTCGTAGGGCACGACGACCGTCGACGCGCGGACGTACACGCGCTCGGGCAGCTCCGCGGTCGCCATGTCCTTCACCTCGTACGCGACCGTCAGGGAGGCCGCTTTGACCTCCGTCACCCACAGCTCGATCGGCACCGGCTCGTAGCGGTGGACGAGCGGCAGCTTGTAGTCGATCTCGTGGCGCGCCACGACGGACCCGCCGGAGAACGACGCCGAGCCGTCGCCCGGCGCCAGGCGGAACATGAAGTCGATGCGCGCCTCCTCCAGGTAGCGGAGGAAGACCACGTTGTTGACGTGGCCGAACGCGTCCATGTCCGCCCAGCGCAGCGGGCAGCGGTAGAGGAATCTGGCCATGGTCAGTCGCGCGTGAGCTTCCTGTACGTGGCGCGGTGCGGCCGCGCCGCGTCGGCGCCGAGGCGCTCGACCTTGTTCTTCTCGTACGCCTCGAAGTTGCCCTCGAACCAGAACCACTTCGAGTTGCCCTCGTAGGCGAGGATGTGCGTCGCGACCCGGTCGAGGAACCACCGGTCGTGGGAGACGACCACGGCGCAGCCCGGGAAGTCGAGGAGCGCGTTCTCCAGCGAGGACAGCGTCTCGACGTCGAGGTCGTTGGTCGGCTCGTCGAGGAGCAGCAGGTTGCCGCCCTGCTTCAGCGTGAGCGCGAGGTTCAGCCGGTTGCGCTCACCGCCGGACAGCACGCCGGCCGGCTTCTGCTGGTCGGGGCCCTTGAATCCGAAGGCGGACACGTAGGCGCGCGACGGCATCTCGACCTGGCCGACGTTGATGTAGTCGAGTTCGTCGGAGACGACCGCCCACAGCGTCTTCTTCGGGTCGATGTTCTCGCGGCCCTGGTCGACGTAGCTGATCCTGACCGTGTCGCCGATCTTGATCGAGCCCGTGTCGGGCTGCTCGAAGCCCTGGATCATCTTGAACAGCGTGGTCTTGCCCGCGCCGTTGGGGCCGATCACGCCGACGATGCCGTTGCGCGGGAGCGTGAACGACAGGTCGTCGATGAGGAACTTGTCGCCGAAGGACTTCGACAGGTGCTCCACCTCGACGACGACGCTGCCGAGGCGCGGGCCCGGCGGGATCTGGATCTCCTCGAAGTCCAGCTTGCGCATCTTGTCCGCCTCGGCGGCCATCTCCTCGTACCGGGCGAGACGGGCCTTCGACTTGGCCTGGCGGCCCTTGGCGTTGGAGCGGACCCACTCCAGCTCTTCCTTGAGCCGCTTGGCGCGCTTGGCGTCCTTCTGGCCCTCCACCTTGAGGCGGGTCTGCTTCGTCTCCAGGTACGTGGAGTAGTTGCCCTCGTAGCCGATGGCGCGGCCTCGGTCGAGCTCCATGATCCAGCCGGCGACGTTGTCGAGGAAGTACCGGTCGTGGGTGACGGCGACGACGGTGCCCGGGTACTTGGCGAGGTGCTGTTCGAGCCACTGCACGGACTCGGCGTCCAGGTGGTTGGTGGGCTCGTCGAGGAGGAGCAGGTCGGGCGCTTCGAGGAGAAGCTTGCACAGGGCGACGCGGCGGCGCTCGCCGCCGGAGAGGTTGGTGACGGGCCAGTCGCCCGGCGGGCAGCCCAGCGCGTCCATGGCCTGTTCCAGCTGGGTGTCCAGGTCCCACGCGTTCGCGTGGTCCAGGTCCTCCTGGAGCTGCCCCATCTCCTCCATGAGGGCGTCGGAGTAGTCCGTCGCCATCAGCTCGGCGACCTCGTTGAACCGCTTGAGCTTGCCGATGATCTCGGCGGCACCCATCTGCACGTTCTCCAGGACTGTCTTCGAATCGTCCAGCGGAGGCTCCTGGAGGAGCATGCCGACGGTGTAGCCGGGCGACAGGAACGCGTCGCCGTTGGACGGCTGCTCGAGGCCGGCCATGATCTTGAGGACGGTGGACTTGCCCGCGCCGTTCGGGCCGACCACACCGATCTTCGCGCCCGGCAGGAAGCTCAGCGTCACGTCATCGAGGATGACCTTGTCGCCGTGCGCCTTACGTGTCTTGCGCATCGTGTAGATGTACTCAGCCAAGAGAAACCGTCCGGCAATCGAGAAGGGTCAAGGTGCGGCTCCGCCGCGTGAGGGCAGATACAGCCCATCTTGCCAGCCTGCCGCCCCCCGGCGGAAACCAGTGGGCTCCGCCGGGGCCCGCGAGGCGTCCGCCCGGCCCGCCGGCACCGTCACCGGCCGGCCCGCGGGGCCTTCTTCCTGGTGCGCACGAGGAAGATCACGCCGCCGCCCACCACCACGAGCGCGATGGCGATCCCCGCCATCAGGGGGGTGGCGCTCGACGAGCCCGTCTCGGCGAGGCCGCTGCTCGCCAGGTCGGTCGTGCCGCCGCCCGCGGTGCCCCCGGCGGAGGCCGCGCTCAGGTTGCTGACGCCCTGGCCGGAGCGTGGCGCCGCGCCGGCGGTGAGGCAGTCGAGGGTGCCGGAGAATTCCTGCTCGAAGCCGTGGTCGCCGGTGACCGTGACGTCGTAGCGCTGGTCCTCCGCGACCGGCAGCGTCACCGTCTTGGCCTTGCCCGCCGCGACGGTCTCGCGCTCCTGCCCCATCTCGAACGAGAACGCGCCTTCGCCCCGGTTGGTGGCCGTGACGTCCAGGCCGCTCTTCGCGCAGTCCTTCCGCGCCGTGAGCGTCGCCGTCGCCGCGTCCGGCGCCCAGGTGCCTGACGCCGACGCGGAGACCGTCGAGTCGCTCGACCCGGCCAGGATCTGCGTCTGGCTCCTGCTGATCCCGGCGAAGACCCGCCCGACCGGCACGGACGTCGTGGCCTGCACGCCCAGCTCCGCCGTGCCCGCCTTCGCCTGGCCCGGCCGGCCGTCGAGCGGCGGGGCGAAGTACAGCTCGGTGCCGTTCTTCGCCTTGGTCACCGGCTTGCCCTGGGCGTCGGTGACCCTGACCCCGCTCTCGGCCGCGTCGGCCGGAGGCACCACCGTGACGCTGTCCGCGTCCGTACTGACCCTGATCGGGCCGATCCGCTCGCCCGCCTTCCCGGACACCGCGGACGGCGTGAGGCTCAGCGAGGCGCGCGGCTCCCGCTCCGAGCGGGCGTGCGCGCCCAGCCAGTCCGCCAGCCGCTCCGCATGCGGGTCCGTCGCGTCCACGTCGGCGCCGTCCGACAGCCGCCAGATGGCCACCTGCGTGCCCGCCGCCGCACTCTGCGCCGTCAGGGCGCCGGAGTGTGCGGTACGGGCGAGCGCGGCGAGGTCGTCGACCTGCGGGTACGAGTGGCGCAGTATCCACAGGATCCTGCCCGCGTTCCTGTTGCTTCCGAGCGAGCTCTGGGCCCAGGGTGTCTCCGCGTATCTGGCGTCGTCCTGAACGGGGTTGTCGATGTCGACGCAGTACGTCTTGAGCTTGCCGCCGCCGTCGACGTTCATCTCGAACAGGCCCGCGTCCAGCTGCTCGTCCGTGGTCCGGCCGTGGGCGTCCTTCTTGTGCAGGACGGCCGTGCCGTGCACATCGAGGCCGTCGAGGACGGCCGTCGCGCCGTCCTGCTGCCCGTCGGCGAGGTCGTCGGCCGCGGCCGTACCGGCCCCGGCGGCCAGGCCGGCCACCAGCAGACCGGAGACGACGGCCGCCGAGGCGAGGCGCATGGCGCCGAGCCCTGCCGCGCGGACGCGCCCCCTGGCACGTACGGAACCAGCCCTCCGCCGCCCACTTGAGACCGATATCACAGAAAGCACCGAATTCCCTTTCGCCAGGGGCACTTTCGTGCGGAGCCCCTTGGACAGTCGGAATCCTAGGGAGGACCGCTGTGGCCGACGGCCTTTCTCGTGTCCGGGCGGCCGTAACGCATCGGAATCGTTATCGGCCGTACAGCGCGGCACAGGAGTGACTCCACGGGAGAAGATGCCTCCTGTCGACTTGTCGGCTCGCCTCGAACCCGCGTGACCGCCCGTCAGTTCATGGTTCCCGCGGCCCGGCTCTCCCATCTCCACCCCCTGTGCCGCCCTGCACTGGTGTGCCGCCCTGGCCCGGCCGGGGGCCGGCCGGCCCCGCCCGCTCATCCGTTGCGCGCTGCGGACCGCCCGCCGCCCGCGCTCTCCACCGGCTCGGCCGCGTCCTCCGCAGGGCGGCCTGCCCGCGCGGGCCCGCCGTCGCGTCCACCGGGCCGTTCGGGCGGCCCGGACTCCCACAACTGCCCCTGCCCGCCGTCCGGCGCCCGCTCACGCACCGGACGGTGGCCGGCGCCCGCCTTCGCCAGCAGCCCCGCGACCGCCTCGCCCTGGCTGAGCGCGCCACGGCTTGCGGGTACCCGCGCCACCCGCCGGAACGCGGACGTCCCGCGGCTGAGGTCGTGGCCCGCGGCCGAGGCCTCGATGTCCACGAACGTCCTGCGCCTGCCTTCCCTCTCCTCCTCGCGTACCCGCAACCTGCCCTGCACCACCAGGGGTTCGCCCACGGACACGGAGGCTGCGAGATTCGCCGCCAGCGCGCGCCACGCCCAGACCGTGTAGAAACTCGTCGGCCCGTCCGTCCAGTCGGCCGCCGCCCTGTCCCACCGCCGTACGGGCACGGCGAACCGGAAACGGGCCACTCCGCCCGTCGGCGAATCCTTGAATTCCACGCCGGTCGCGACATTTCCGACCAGCGTCACCACGGTGTCCGTCATTACGCCTCTCCCCCGTTTCCGGCGCGCGCCAGGCGCCATCCGCCGCGTATGCCCGCCGCGTACGCCCGCCGCGCTCACCGCTCGTGGCACCAGGGTGACCGAGTCGCGCGGATCCTGCTGAGCCCTGTGGACAAGTGGCCCGCGGCACCGCCGGAAGAGGGGCGGAGAGCCTTCGACTGTGGAAAACCTCGTCACCCGGCCGAGCGACTCCCCGGCGCTTCCACGGCTCGAACGGCCTCTACCGCTCAAGCTGTCCCTGCGCGGCCCGTCCTCCGCCGCGCCAAACCGGAACCGGTACCGCCCCTGGTCACCGGGCCCGTACCGGCCCTCCCCGCGCCCCCGTACCCCTGCACGCCGCCGCCTCCCGCCGTCAGCACGGCCGCGCCCGACGCCGTCCCCGACACCGCCGCGTACTGCTCGCGGACCTCCCGGTAGCGCATCAGCTCGGCCGCGATCGGGTCGAGCACCTTCGCCCGCCCGCATCCCGCGGCCGTCTCGCGCAGCCGCCGCTCGACGTCCTGCCCGTACCTGCGTGCCGGCCCCCTCGCCGCCGCCGCGCACGCCCACTCCACGACCGGACCGCCGACGATGCCCGCGAGCATCACCATGGCGGGCGGCAGCAGCCCAGGCGGCACCACTGCGAAGATCTGCCCCAGCAGCCACAGCGCGCCGAAGATCTGCAGCAGCGTCATCGACGCCTGCACCAGCACCGCGGCCGGCCACCACGCGGGCCGCGGTGGGCGGCTGCTCGGCGCCGCCGCCGTGCCCGCCAGGTCGTCGAGCGCCTCGGGCAGCCCTGCCGAGCCCCGTACCGCCGCCTCGCGCACCGCCTGCGCCCACGGCGCGGGCAGCCCGTCGGACGCCTCGTCCGCGACTGTGCGCACCGCCTGTTCGACCCGTTGGCGCGCCGTTGCCTCCTCCTCGACGACCAGCGGCTCCTCGGCCACTTCCGCGCCCGGTGTGCGCGTGCTCTGGTACCAGCGCCACAGCCTGAGCCAGGGCGTGCCGCAGGCGCGTCCCGCGTTCCTGCGCCACTCGCGCTCGGCCGTCTCACCGGCCGCGACGGCGCCGACCGCCCAGGCCAGCCGGTCGGCGAACTGCTCGCGCGAGCGCTCGCCGAGTCCTGAGCGCCCCTCCGCCATGTACGCGGGCCGCAGCCGCCGCGCCGCCGCGGCGACGTCGGCGGACAGCCGGCGCTCGGCGGCCGTGCGCTCCTGCACGAATCGGCCGAGCAGTTCGCGCAGTTCGCCGACGCCCTGCCCGCCGAGCGCGGACACGGCGAGCACCGTCGCGCCGGGCTCGTCGTACTCGCCGAGCGCCATCCCGTCCTCGTCCAGCAGCCTGCGCAGGTCGTCGAGCACCTGCTCGGCGGCCTCGCCCGGCAGCCGGTCGACCTGGTTGAGCACGACGAAGGTGACCTCGGCGTGTCCCGCGAGTGGGCGCAGGTAGCGCTCGTGGAGCGCGGCGTCCGCGTACTTCTCCGGGTCGACGACCCAGATCACCGCGTCCACCAGCCCGAGCACGCGGTCGACCTGGTCACGGTGGGCGGTGACGGCGGAGTCGTGGTCGGGCAGGTCGACGAGGACGAGGCCGTGCAACTCCTCGTCCCCGTCGCCGCCGGCGAGTGGCTTGCGGCGCAGTCTGCCCGGGATGGCGAGCCGGTCGAGCAGGCCCGCGGCACCGTCGGACCAGACGCACGCGATGGGCGCCGACGTGGTCGGCCTGCGCAGGCCCGTCTCCGAGATGGGCACGCCCGCGAGCGCGTTGAACAGCGTGGACTTCCCGCTGCCCGTGGCGCCCGCGATCCCGACGACGGTGTGGCGCGAGGAGAGGCGCTGGCGCGTGGATGCCTCGTCGAGCACCTGACCGGCCTCGGCGAGCACGGCGGCGTCGACGCGGGTGCGGGAAAGGCCGACGAGCTCGCCGAGCGCGTCGAGACGTGCGCGCAGGGGGCCGGCGTAGGCGCTCCCGATGGGCGTGTGCGCGCCGCCGCCCGTGAGCAGGGACTCCGGGCCGTCCCCTTCGGTCCTCTGGCGCGCGCGCCGCGCGATGAGCCCGTCGTCCCAGCCGGCGGAGGCGAGGCCGGGCCGCGGCGAGCGTCCGGCCCCGCCGCTGGTCGCGCTGCCGGTCGCGCCGCCTGTCGCGCCGCCGGCGCCTGAGCCGCCGCCGTCCGGGCGGCCGGCGTCGCTGCCGCGGCCGGTGGCGCCGTCCCCGGCCTTGGTCGCGTCACCGGCGTCGGCCGCGTCGGCGGCCCGCGACGCCGGTGGCGCGGCGCCCGCACCGCGGTCGGCGCGGGCCCGGCCGCCCCCGGGCGCCCCGGAACCGGCGCGCCCGGCGCCTCCGGGTGCGGTGAGGGAGGCCCCGCCGGCGCCGGCGGTCTTCTCGGGGCCTGCCGCCGTCTCCGGGCCGGGGGCCGCGTCCGTACCCGCACCCGTACCCGTACACCGTCCGGCGCCGGCACCCGCCACATCCACCACATCACTCACGGGAGTCACCTCGTTTCCTTCTGCAGTACGGACAGCGCGGCGATCAGTTCCGCCTGCGGCTCGGGCGCGACGCCCAGCGCCTCGAGCGGCGCGAGCCGCCGGTCGCGCTCCCCGTGCAGCACACGGTCGATGTACGCCGCCAGGAGCTCGGACCCCGCGTCGCGCAGCCGCAGCGCGCCCTGCGCACCGAGCAGCTCCGCGAGCCGCTCGCCCGACACGCGCGTGCGGCGCCCGCCCAGGAGCGAGGCGGCGAGCAGCGCGGACACGGTCTCCGACTCGGGGGCGGCATTGCGGTCGAGCTCGCGCACCTCCTCCTCGGCGAGCTCGTCGAGCTCGCGGCGCCAGCGCCGTACGCGCATCCCGACGCGCTCCGAGGTCTCGGCGTCCTTGCCCGCCGCGGTCAGGGCCCGCGCCGCGGGTTCGCCCTCCCACACCTGCGCCACCCGCTCGTCGGCGGCGGCCACGGCGCACTGGAGCAGCGCGCCGAGGCTCTCCTCCAGCGAGTCGAGCAGTTCACGCGCCGAGCTGTGGCGCGGGTAGCCGCGCCAGCGCGTACGGGCGTCGCCCGCGAGCACGGCGCCCTTCTGCAGCCGCCGGCGCACGCGGTCGTTCTCGGCGGCGTACGCCTCGTCCACGGCGCTCATCAGACGCCCGGACGCCGCGTGCTGGCAGGCGACGGCGGCTGCCAGCTCCGACATGCGCGCGCCGAGCGAGCGGACGACACCGCTCGCCGTGCGGACGACCGTCTGCTGCCGGGCGGCCGGGTCGTACGCGCGGTGCGCGAGCCAGCCGAGCAGCGGCGCGACGGCCGTGGTCGGCAGCAGTCCGCTGCCGCCGGCCGTGGATTCCGGCAGTTCGGGGATGGTGAACCGCGGCACCTCGCCGAGACCGGCCCGCTTGAGCAGGGCGCCGTACTGCCGGGAGACCTCGTCGACCATCTGGTGCGGCACCCGGTCGAGCACGGTCACGAGGGTCGCGTCGTACTCCTTGGCGGCGCGCAGCAGGTGCCAGGGGATCGCGTCGGCGTACCTGGACGCGGTGGTGACCATCACCCAGACGTCCGCGGCGCAGATCAACTCGGCCGCGAGCAGCCGGTTCTCCACGACGAGCGAGTCGACGTCCGGCGCGTCCAGGAGGGCGAGCCCGCGGGGCAGCCCGACCTCGGTCTCGACGACGAGCACGCCGCGTCCGTCGGTCCCGCGTGACGGCGCGGGGATCTGCTCGCGGTCCTGGGGCAGCCACACGCGGGTGAAGCCGGGCAGGACGCGCGTTCCCGCGAACCAGTGGTGGTCCTCCGGATGGCAGACCAGCACGGGCGTACGCGTGGTGGGCCGCAGCACGCCCGCCTCGGTGACCTGACGCCCCACCAGCGAATTGACGAGCGTGGACTTGCCGCCGCCGGTGGAGCCGCCCACCACGGCCAGCAGCGGTGCATCGGGGTCCTTGAGGCGGGGCAGCAGGTAGTCGTCCAGTTGCGCGAGCAGCTCCCCCCGGCTCTGCCGCGCGCGGGGGGCGCCCGGCAGGGGCAGCGGCAGACGCACGGCAGCGACACGGTCGCGCAGCGCGGAGAGTGCGTCGATCAGCTCAGGCCGTACATCCAAGGTCACCACATGCGAAGAATGCCCAATTTGATGCGTTTTTTGAAGCGTATAGCCACTTCTGCGCGCCGATAAGATCCGACTGGGTACCGTTCGGAAGATCCGACCGGACAGATGGGACGAGTGGGGCGCAGGCATAACGAGTGCACAACACCCGGCGCGCGGAGGGAAAAAACCGCTGCGGGATCGGAACTCGCCTGCGAGTATCGGTTCGCTTCACCGAACCTCCACAACATGCCATGGAGGTGAAGCAAACGGGCCAGGGTGATCGGACCCCTATCCTTGTCCCGGCCGGTCCCAGGACCGGCGCCGGCACCACCCGGCCCCCGTAGCTCAGTGGATAGAGCAGGCGCCTTCTAAGCGCTTGGCCGCAGGTTCGAGTCCTGCCGGGGGCACAGACGGCTCCGCCTCGCGCGCGGCCGAGGCCCCGGGTCCGGCGTGGGCCCACGGCGTACCGGCGCCAGGCCTTGTCACAGCCGTACGACTGTGTGCGTACTGTTCCGGGCATGGTCGGCATGGCGCGGTGCGACGGTTCGCGCGGGACGGGGGAACGCGGTGGGGGCGGCGGTACGTGACGTGGTGCGGGATGTGGTGACCGCTGTGGCGCCGCAGGAACTCCCCCTCCTCGACGGGTTGTCGGATCTCGACGAGGGCCGTGTGACGCAGTTCTTCGCGAGACCGGGCCGGCGCGCGGACCTGCTCGGGTTCGGGATCGACGAGGTCTCCGCCCTCGTTACCCCCGTGGTGTGGATGGCCGTGGACGAGACGGCCCGCCGTGCGGTGGGAGCCGTGGCCGACTCATTCGTTCGGCGAGTCTCCGCAGGCCTGCGCCGCATGTCGGGCAGAGCGCCTCAGGACCCGCCTCCCGTACCGCCGTTGACGGCGGATCAGCTGTCCGCGGTGCATCGCCGCGTGCGGGAGCTGGCGGGTGCCTCGTCCGTCGGCAGGCCCCAGGCAGAGGCACTGGCCGACGCGGTCGTCTCCCGGCTGGCGCGTGAGCTGGGCGGCACACCGGATACGCGCCCCGCAGCCGGCGGGAGACAGGGGTCAGAACCGGAGCCGGGCGGCTGAGATGGCCGGGGAGAAGGAGCGGAGGCTCGGCGACGGCACCACCCGGCGCTTCCTGCTCCTGATCTTCCTGCTGGTCGTGTCCAGCTATTCCCTGCTGTACGAGGTGGCCTCGCAATGGCGCGACCGTACGGGCTACCGGCACTGCATGAGCGCTGCCGTCACCGGGCCCGACGGCAAGGCGCCGTTTTCCGGCGACGCCGAGGTGCTCGCCTTCGGCCACCGCGCCGAAGCGTGCGAGCACGCACTGCTGTACCCGGCGTTCCTCCAGGCACTCGGCGGCACGATACTGGTCCTGCTCGCCACCTTTGTCCTTTACCGCATGATTCCGCGATGGCGGTGGCGCGGCAGCCGTCTGCGCACGGTGAGCCCGGTGGCGGAAACCGAGCTGCACGACGACCTCTGCCGACTGTGCGAACGCGCCGGGCTCACACGCCGTCCGCGATTCGCCGTCGATCCACGCGCGCTCTCGGCGGGGGCTGCGGTATTCGGCACGGGCAGGCGGGCGACGGTGTGCCTGCACGCCGGACTGCTGGTGAGGCGGAGCTCCGACCCGCGCCAGTTCGAGGCGGTGGTCCTGCACGAACTCGCGCACGTCGCCAACGCCGATGCCGGGCTGGGTTACGCGAGTGTCGCGCTGGGCCGTGTCTTCCTGATCGCGGTGCTGCTGCCCTACCTCTTCTTCGAGTGCTGGCTCCTGTCGCGAGGCCACGTGCCGGGCTCGACCGCGCCGCTCTCGGCGGAACAGTCGCCCAAGGCAAAGGATCTGCTGTTCGCGGTCATGCTGGTGTTCCAGGTCCAGTGGGCTCGTGCCGACATCCTCAGACACCGTGAACTCTTCGCGGACAAGGAGGCGGTCGGATGGGGCGCCGACCCCGAGGTGTGGCGGGCAGCGGCACGGACCGCGGCCCGGCGGGCCGGCTCACCGCTGCTGAGGCCGGCGCACTGGATCTCGCTGCCCTGGCGCACTCACCCGGGCCGGCCGCTGCGGGCCAGGTCCCTGGAGCGGCCGTGGCTTGGCAACCTCACGGCCACCGTCCTCGCCGTAAGCGGAATCCTCAGCCTGGTGTACGCACTGGACGAGAGCCGGCAGCTCGGTTTTTCGTGGCCGCTGGACGGGCCCCTCTCGTTGATCGCGTTCGTGCTGATCTGGGCGACGGCGTACGCGGCCAAGCCGCGGCTGGACCCGGCGCTCGTCGCAGCCGTCCGCGAGCGGGTCACCCGCGCTTTCGACGACGCCGTCGAGCGGAAAGAGCGACGACGAAAGAGACGACGAGAGAACGGGCCGCGGTGAACCGGTCCCGCGCCGCCCCGGCGCGTGAACCGGTCCCGCGCCGCCCCGGCGCACTGCCCCCTACCGGGGTATCACCCTCGGATTGGCTCTCTGGTGTGACGACCTGCCCGGCGCCGCCTCCCTACGTTGCTCTCCGTCATCTCGGACGGACGGAGGCCTAGGTTGGTGTCCATGATCTCAGTGGAGGCCGGTCCACCGCGCGCGCTGCTGGCGGGGGCGTCGCGCCGGTGGGTACGGCTGCTGCCGTGGGGCGTGGCGTTCGTGCTGTGCGTCGCGCTGCTGCCGACCACCATCCAGGTCCTCACCGCCGACTACGGGCTGAACGGCGGGGTCGCGAGCGCGCTGGCCGTCGCCCAGACGGCGCCGCTGCTGCTCGCCGTCGTCCGGCCGCTGCAGGCCTGGTACGTGGTCTTCGCGGCGGACGTGGCCGGGGCGATCGCCCTGCTCACCGTCGACTTCCCGGCGCAGCGCCTGTGGCCTTTCCCACCCATGGAGATCGTCGGGTACGTCGGCCTGTGCCTCGCGCTCGGCCTGCGCGAGCGGCGCCGCACGCTGCTGCTCGTGTGGCTGGCGACGGCGGGCGCGAACGTCGGCCTGGTGTTCGCCGCGCCCCACGGCGCGAGCGGCATGAGCGTGCTGCTCACCATCCTCGGCGGCGCAGCACTCGTGCTCGGCGGCGCGCTGCGCGAGCGGTACGAGGCGCAGCGCAGGCTGGCCGAGCAGGAGACGATCAGCGAGGCCGAGCGCGGCCGGCGCACGCTGCTCGAGGAGCGTGCGCGCATCGCGCGCGAGCTGCACGACGTGGTGGCGCACCACATGTCGATCATCACGGTGCAGGCGGACACGGCGGCGTACCGGCTCGACGGGTTGCCGCCGAGGGTCCGCGAGGAGTTCACGTCCATCGCGGCCACCGCGCGCGAGTCGCTCGGCGAGATGCGGCGCCTGCTGGGCGTCCTGCGCAACGAGGAGGCGCGCGGCGAGCTCGCGCCCCAGCCGGGCCTGACGCGGATCGGGCAGCTCGTGGAGGCGACGGTGCGTGCGGGCGTGCCCGTCGAGTTCACCGGCTGCGATGCCGAGGTGGGCGAGGCCGTGGGCCTGTCCGCGTACCGCATCGTCCAGGAGGCGCTCGCGAACGTCGTGCGGCACGCGCCGGGTGCGCCGACGCGGGTGTCGGTGTCCGAGGCGGGTGCGCCGGGCAGTGCGCGGCTCATCGTCCTCGTCGTCAACGGGCCCCCGCCGCGGCCGCCCACCGCTCCCCTGGAGGACAGCGGCAGCACCGGGCACGGCCTCGTCGGCATGCGCGAACGGGTACGGCTGGTGGGCGGCGAACTGGACGCCGGGCCGCTGCCCGACGGCGGCTTCCGGGTGGCGGCACGGCTGCCGGTGGCGGGGACAGGGACCGAAGCGGGGACAGAGACCGAAGCGGGGGCCGGGACCGAAGCGGGGGCCGGGACCGGTTCCGGCGACGACAGCGAGGGGACGGCATGACGATCCGGGTCATCATCGTCGACGACCAGGCCATGGTGCGGGCCGGCTTCGCCGCGCTGCTCGCCGCGCAGAGCGACATCGACGTGGTGGGCGAGGCACCGGACGGCGCGCAGGGCGTCGAGCTGAGCGGGCGCACCCACCCCGACGTCGTGCTGATGGACGTCCGCATGCCCGAGATGGACGGTCTTGAGGCCGCACGCCGCATCCTCGCGCCCCCGCCGGACGGTCGGCAGCACCGGCCGCGCGTGCTGATGCTCACCACGTTCGACGTCGACGACTACGTGTACGAGGCGCTGCGCGCCGGCGCCAGCGGGTTCCTGCTGAAGGACGCGCCGCCGGCCGACCTCGTCTCGGCGGTACGCGTCGTGGCGGCGGGCGACGCGCTGCTCGCGCCGTCCGTCACGCGCCGCCTCGTCGCCGACTTCGCCCGCCAGCGCCCCGCCGGCCGCGGCAAGCCCGCGCTGCGGCTGAAGGCCCTGACGCAGCGCGAGACCGAGGTCCTCACGCTGGTGGCGCGCGGCCTGTCCAACGCGGAGATCGCGCGCACGCTGGTGCTGGCCGAGCAGACGGTGAAGACGCACGTGAGCCGTGTCCTCACCAAGCTCGACCTGCGCGATCGCGCCCAGGCCGTCGTCTTCGCCTACGAATCCGGTCTTGTGGCCCCGGGCGAGTAGGACAGCCCCGGCCGCCCACCCCCTACCGGGGTAGCACGTCCACCTTGGCTCCGCGGTATGACGCCCGGCGCGAAGCCGCCCCCGCACACTCCACCGCGTCACCAGGAACGGATCACGGAGGAGTGGAACATGAGGCTACGCAGCGGCAAGCGGCGCGGTGCGGAACGCGGGGATGGCCGCCCGGACGACCGGCCGGACACGACGGCCGCCGCATCCGGTCCCGCCGTCGAACTGCGCGGTGTCCAGCGGCGGTACGGGCGCGGGGCGGGCGCCGTGCACGCCCTCGCGGGCGTCGACCTGGCGCTGCCGCGCGCCACGTTCACCGCGGTCATGGGCCCGTCGGGGTCCGGCAAGTCCACCTTCCTGCAGTGCGCCGCCGGGCTCGACCGGCCGACTGCGGGGTCCGTGCGCCTCGGCGGCACGGAGATCACCGGCATGCGCGAGA
The DNA here is from genome assembly GCF_000721265.1 of Streptomyces sp. NRRL F-5126. GTDB lineage: Bacteria > Actinomycetota > Actinomycetes > Streptomycetales > Streptomycetaceae > Streptomyces. The sequence goes on from NZ_JOFZ01000015.1 coordinate 191,772, forward strand.
ACGAGCTCACCGAACTGCGCCGCGACCGCCTCGGCTTCGTCTTCCAGGCGTTCAACCTGCTGCCGTCGCTGACCGTGGAGCAGAACGTCCTGCTGCCCATGCGCCTCGCCGGGCGGCGCGGGGGCCACGGCCGGGCGTCCGCGGTACTCGCCCAGGTCGGGCTCGCCGGCATGGCGCGGCGCCGGCCGGCGGAGCTCTCCGGCGGGCAGCAGCAGCGGGTGGCCGTCGCCCGCGCCCTGGTCACCGCCCCTGACGTGGTCTTCGCCGACGAGCCCACCGGCGCGCTCGACACCGGCACGGCCGCCGAGGTGCTCGGCCTGCTGCGGCACGCTGTCGACGCGCTCGGCGCGACCGTCGTCATGGTCACCCACGACCCGGCCGCGGCCGCCTGGGCCGATCGCGTGCTGTTCCTCGCCGACGGCGCCTTCGCCGACCGCCTGGAGCGGGGGTCGGCGGAGCGCATCGCGGCGCGGATGGCGGCGCTCACCGCCCGTTCCGCCGGTGCGCGCGCGACGGCGGGGACGGGGGCAGTGGCATGAGGCGCCCCAACGGGCTCGCCCGCGCGGCCGTCCGCTTCAAACCCGCGTCGTTCGCCGGGACCTTCGTCGCGCTGATGATGTCCGCGCTGATCGTCACGGCCTGCGGTGTGCTGCTCGAAACGAGCCTGCGCGCGTCGGTGCCGCCCGAGCGGTACGCGGGCGTGCCGGTCGTCGCCGCGGCGGACCAGTACGAGTACACCGTCACGGGCAGCGGCGAGGACCGCGAGAAGGAGGCGACCCCGCTGCCGGACACCGCACGGGTGGACACCGCTCTCGCGGCGAAGGCCGCGAAGGCGCCGGGCGCGGCAGGCGCCGTCCCGGACTTCACGTTCCCCGTGCGCGCGGCGGACGCGGGCGCGCCGGACACAGGCGCGGCCGCGGGCTCGGCCGCCCGCACGCCGCGCGTCCAGGGCGGCGCACTCACCGCGCACGGCTGGGGCTCCCACGTCTTCACCGGTACCGCGCTGACCAGCGGATCGGCGCCGCACCAGGGCGAGGTCGTGCTCGACGCGGGCACGGCACGCGCGGCGAAGGCCGGCGTCGGCGACACCGTCGCACTGGGCACCGCCGCCGGGCGGCGGGACTTCCGCGTCGCGGGCATCGCCGAGGCCGGGCCCGGTGACACGGCACGGGACGGCGGCGGCACGGGCTCGCTCGCCTGGTTCTCCGACGCGCAGTCCCCCGTGCTCGCCGGCCACCCCGGCAAGGCGGACGCCATCGCCGTGACGGCCGACCGGGGCGCGGATACGGGCGCCCTCGCCGCTGCCGTGAAGAAGGCCCTGGCCGGCTCGGGCGCCGAGGTGCACACCGGCGACGGCCGCGGCGCCGTCGAGGCGCCGGGACTCGGCTACGCCAAGCAGACGCTCTTCGCGCTCGGCGGCTCCTTCGGCGGGATCGCCGCCATCGTCGCGGTCTTCACCGCGGCCGGGACCGTGGCCCTCTCCGTGTCCCAGCGCGCCCGCGAGTTCGCGCTGCTGCGCGCCGTCGGCGCCACCCCGCGGCAGATCCGCCGCGCGGTCGCCTCGGAGGCGCTGCTCGTCGCGCCGCTCGCCGGGATCGCCGGCTGCCTGCCCGGCATCGGGCTCGCGCACTGGTGGTTCGGGCAGTTGCAGGACCGTGGCGCGATCCCGCAGGGCGTGCGCGTGCACGTGTCGGGGCTCCCGCTGCTCGCCGCCGTCGCCATCGGGCTGCTCACCGCGCTCGGCGCCGGCTGGGCGGCCGGGCGCAGGCCCGCGAGGACCAAGCCGGGGCAGGCGCTCGCCGATGCGTCGTTCGAGCGGCTCCGGCCGGGCGTGGTGCGTACGGTGCTGGGCGTCGGCGCCATCGTCGGCGGCTCGTTCCTGACCGGCCTCGCCGCCCGTTCCACGGGGGACGACGCGGCCGGCGCGGCCCTCGGCGTCGTCCTGTGCTTCATGCTCGCCGTCGGGCTGCTCGGGCCGCTGGTGGCGCGGGCGTGCGCGGGCCTCTTCGGCCTGCCGCTGCGGGCCGCCGGCCCGGCCGGCCGGCTCGCCGCCGCCAACTCCCGTGCCAACGCGCGCCGCCTCGCCTCCGTGGTCACCCCGATCGTGCTCGCCATGGCCTTCTCCTCGACGCTCGTCTTCATGCACACCAGCGAGGACCACGCCGCGGGCGAGCAGCTGCGCGCGGGCATCACCGCGGACCATGTGGTCACGGGCCCGGCCGGGCTCCCGGTGGACGCGGCGGCGCAAGCCGCCCGGACGCCCGGCGTGGACGCGGCCGTCGGCCTGCTGGACACGCAGGTGCTTGTGCCTGTCGGCTCCGGCGAGTTCAAGTCGCTGCTGGGTGCGCCGACGCAGGGTGTCGCCGCCCCGGGCGCCGAACTCGCGCAGGTGCAGGACCTGGACGTGCGCGCGGGCAGCCTCGACCGGCTGGGCAAGGGCCGTGTCGCCATCGGCGAGACCCTGGCCGACTCGTCGCACGCGGGCGTCGGCGACCGGCTGCCGCTCTACCTGCCGGACGGCACGAAGGCGGCCCCGGAGGTCGTCGCGGTCTACGGGCGCGGGCTCGGCCTGGCCGCGGTGACCATGGACCGGGCGTCCCTGGCCGGGCACGTCACCTCGGGTTTCGACGACACCCTGCTGGTGAACGGCGGATCGGTGACCTCGCTCTCCGCCCTCGGCAAGGTCACCGACGCATCCGGCTACGCCACGCAGCGGAGCCTCGACGACAGGCTGGGCGCCTGGTCCAACTACACGATGGCCGCGGTGCTCGGCGGCTTCGCCGCCGTCGCCGCCGTCAACACCCTGGTGATGACGGTGCTCGACCGCCGGCGCGAGCTGCGCACGCTGCGCCTCGTCGGCACCACACGGCGCCAGGTGCTGCGGATGCTGCATGGGGAGGGGCTGCTGGCGGCAGCGGCCGGTGTGGTGCTCGGCACGGCGATCGCCGCGGCGACGCTCATCCCGATGATGCGCGGCACGACGGGCGAGGCACCGTACGTGCCGCCGCTGGAGTACGGGGCCTTCGCGGCCGCTGCCGGCGGCCTGGCGCTGCTCGCGGTCACACTGCCCGCGCGTGCGGCACTGCGCCGCCGGGCGTAGGAGGCCGGTTGCAGGAGGCCGGGTGCAGGACGCACCGGCCCGCCCCGGTCGTGGTGACGGCCGGGGCGGGCCGGTGGGTGTTGCGGGCGCGTCAGCTCATCGTGAACGCGTCCAGGTCGAACAGGTCGCCGCTGCCTCCCTTGAAGACGAAGTACAGCTTGTGTGTCCCGCCCGGGTCGGTCACCGGTGCGCTGACGCTCTGGTAGGCGCCGCCGGTGTCACCGACCGTCGCCGTGCCGGCCAGCGGGCCGTCCGGCGCGTCGGTGTGCACCTCGATGGTGCCGCCCGCGCCGCTCGACGCCGCCCGGAAGTCGATCCCGCTGACCCCCTGGAGGTCGTACGGGTCGAACTCGATCCAGTCACCATCGCTGATCGACGTGACCGCCGTGCCCTGCGCGCCGTTGCCCGACGCCGTCTCGACGCCGGACTGCGAGCGGAAGAACTCCGCCTGCCTGCCCTTGGGCTGCAGCACGATCTGCGTCGTGCCGGTGAGGGCCGGGACCCCCGCCGTCGGGGAGGTGTCGGTGTAGCTCGCGGTGAAGATGCCGTAGAAGTCGTCGGCGTCGGTGTGGCCCGCCGTCGTCATGGTGAACGTGCCGCCGCACCCCGTGGCCTGGGAGAGGTTGTGGGAGTGCATGTCGTGGCCCAGCGAGTAGTTGACCTGGACCTTGGAGCAGTCCACCGGGGTGCCGTCCGGGTCGGTCGCGTCGATCTTCCACGCGACCTGGTCGCCGTCCTTGAACGTCAGCCCGTTCGGCGGCTGGGAGAACGACAGGACGGGCGCGGAGTTGCCCACCGTGATCAGGACGGCGGCGACACCCGTTCTGCCGCTCGGGTCGGACACCGTCAGCCTGGCGTGGTACTGGCCGTCGGCGGCGTAGGTGAACGACGGGGTGGCGCTGGTGGAGTCGGTCGTACCGTCGTTGTCGAAGTCCCACGCGTAGGTGAGCCGGTCGTTCTCCGGGTCGGTCGAACCCGTGCCGTCGAACGTGACGGTCAGCGGTGTCGTGCCCGAGGTGACGTCGGTCTTGATGGCCGCGGTCGGCGCCTTGTCGCCCGGCGCGTACTCGATCTTGTAGAGCCCGGCGTCGAGTGAGCCGCCGAACCAGGCGCTGCCGTAGTCGAGCACGTAGAGCGAGCCGTCGGGCCCGAACTGCGTGTCGATGGGCTCGACCAGGTGGGCCCAGTCGTTGCCGTCGGTCAGCGTGTCGATCGACTGGATCTTCCCGCTGCTGTCGGAGGCGATCGGCTTGATCCAGTGGGCGCCGAACTCGTAGGCGAAGAACTTCCCGTCATAGCTCTCGGGGAACTTGGCCGCGGACTTCAGCCCCGGGTCGTAGTCGTAGACCGGTCCGCCCATCGGCGCGCCCTGGCCGCCGAGTTCGGGGAAGAGCGGGTTGCCGGCGTAGTGGTTCCAGATCCAGGCCGGCTGGGCCGGTGGCAGGTTCTTCAGGCCGGTGTTCAGCGGGGCGTCGTTCACCGGGTGTGCGCAGTCGAAGGGCTGCCCCGACTTGCCCGTGGCGAAGTCGTACTGCACGTACGGTGTGTTGTCGCCTATGCAGTACGGCCAGCCGAAGTAGCCGGGCTTGGTGATGCGGTTGTACTCGACGGTGTTCTCGGGACCGCGCTTCGGGTCCGCACTGCCGGCGTCCGGGCCGTAGTCGGCGAGGTAGACGACGTCGGTCTTCTTGTCGACGTGGAACCTGAAGGGGTTGCGGAAGCCCATCGCGTAGATCTCGGGGCGGGTCTTCGGTGTGCCCTTGGGGAACAGGTTGCCCTTCGGGATCGTGTAGGTGCCGTTGTTGTGCACCTTGATCCGCAGCAGCTTGCCCCGCAGGTCGTTGGTGTTGGCCGTGGAACGCTCGTTGTCGAAGACGGGGTTGCGGTCCGGCCGCCGGTCGATGGGGGCGTAGCCGTCGGACTCGAACGGGTTGGAGTCGTCGCCGGTGCTCAGCAGCAGGTTGCCGTGGCCGTCGAAGTGCATGTCGCCGGCGACGTGGCAGCACTGCCCGCGGTCGGTGTCGACCTGGAGGACCTTCTTCTCGCTCGACATGTCGAGCTTGCCGCCGGTGAAGGTGAACCGGGACACCTGGTTGTAGCCCTTGTACGGCGCGAAGTCGGCGGCGGTGCCGCTCTCCGGGGCGTCGGACATCGGCGTGTCGAGCCTCGGCGCGTAGTAGACGTACACCCAGTGGTTCTTGGCGAAGTGCGGGTCGAGCACGATGGTCTGCAGCCCGTCCTCGTCGTGGGTGTACACCGACAGCTTCGCCGCCACGTCGGTGAGACCGTCGAGGGTCGTGTGGTAGACGGTGCCGTCGCGGGAGGTGTGCAGTGCGCTCCCGTCGGGCAGCACCGCGAGCCCCATGGGCTCACCCACCTGGTCGGGCCCCTTGGCGAGGGTGACCTGCTGGAAGTCGGACGTCGCGGCGCTCGGCGCGGCAGCGGCCGAGGGGCCGGGTGCCTGGGAGTGTGCCTGCGCGGACGACGATCCGGCCACCGCGACCCCCACGCCGAGCATGGCGCTCAACGTGGCGGTGAGTAGCCGTCTCACTGGTGTACGCACGTACTTCCTGCCTCTCTTGGGACGCTGCGACGGACATCGCGCGAGCGGTCGCGTCGCGCGGGAACAGCGGGAACGGGGGGTGGGAAGCGGGGGCTCCGAGAGGGGCCCGTCCCTTGATGAAGTGTCACGAGCGTTGCGCCCTGACCATGGACTGTCAACCAGGTACTGCCCGGTAGCAGCGTTTCATGGCCTCAAGTGGCCATATCTTTTGCTCGTACGGTGAAAAGCCACGGTGATGCGTGGTGAACTATCGATGGCCCTGGGCATTAGTCGTCCCGCCTGAGGCCCGACACCCGGGGTGAGGGCGTCGAGGACGCCTCCCCCATCCATCACGGCCCGCCGCGGTCCACCGCGGCCCAGTGCTCCACCAGTGAGGAGTGATGATGGGTCAGTTCGCCCATGACTTCGATCGCAGAGGTTTCCTGCGCGCGGCAGCCGCAGGCACCGTGGCCATCGGCGCGGCCACCTTCGCGGGCGCCGTGCCCGCGGCGGCTGCCCAGAAGCCCGCCACCGACGCCGCTTCACGCGGCGCCTGCCTGACCATCCCCAAGGACGCCATCGGCATCCAGCTCTACAGCGTGCGCGACAAGGTCGGCCGACTCGGCTTCCGCGCCGTCTTCGAGGAGCTGTCGCGGATGGGGTACAAGGAGGTCGAGTTCGCCGGCTACACGCAGGACACCTCCATACTCGGCCGGCAGATCACCGTGCCCGAGATCCGCACACTGCTCGACGACAACGGGTTGCGCGCCATCGGCAGCCACATCGGGATCGGCGCCTTCCGCAGCAACCTGCAGCAGGAACTGGACAACGCCGAGATCCTCGGCATGCCGAACATCGGTACGCCCAACGCCCCTTCGGACACCCCGACGGTCGCGGGCTACAAGGCCGCCGCTGAGGAGTTCAACGGCTGGGGCGAGGCCGCCACGGCGCGCGGGCTCAAGCTCTACCAGCACAACCACTGGGCCGAGTGGGCCTTCGCCTCCGACCGGCCCGAGGTGCGCCTCTACGACGTCTTCATGGACAACACCGACCCGGCCCACGTCTACCTGGAGATGGACGTGTACTGGGCCTTCGTCGGCCAGTTCCGCTACCCGGGCTTCGATCCGGCCGCGTACGTCCGCAGGCACCCCTACCGGTACACGCTGTTCCACATGAAGGACGGCACGTCCGACCCGAACGCGGCCGACGGTTACGACATGACCGAATTCGGCGCCGGAGACATGCGCTACCAGCGCTTCATCCACGCGATCGGCCCCTTCGGCAACCACCACGGGATCTGGGAGCAGGACAACGCACCCGGTACCCAGCCGGACCCGCCCGGCTCGCTCGGTGCGGCTCAGCACAGCTACACCGCGCTCGCGGACCTGCTCTCCTGACCCGCTGCGCCCGGCGCCCCGTCTCCCTTTCTCCCCCGCTCTTGCCGGGGAGAAGGGGAGACGGGGTTTCGCATGCCCCGAGCGGGCTCGCGTCAGATCAGCCTGCGCCGCGCGGCCCAGGCGACGGCCTCGATGACGCTGCTGACGCCGATCTTGTCGCACACGCCGCGGCACCGCCGGCGCACCGTGCGGGGGCAGACGTTGAGCCGCCGGGCGACGGACTCGACCGGCAGGCCTGTCGCCAGCAGCGACAGCAGACGCACCTCGTCGCTGTGCAGGTACTCGTCGCCGGTCTGGGGCCGCCGGTCTGTCTGGTAGCTGAGCGCGGACACTTCAGTCCTCCTTCGCCGTGTGCGGCCGGGCCGGGAACGCGGGGAAGGCCACCGCTCGGAGGCCTGGACCCGTGATCGACCGCAGGGTCGTCCAACGCTTAAAATCGTTTCAAGTAAACCTTTCGCATGCACACGGTCAAGAGTGACTCCGCCGATTGATCCGAGTACGTCCTCGTCGGCACCAAATCTTCCGGCCTGTCCGGCTCGTGCAGAGCCGGGCCCGGGGCTGCCGCCCCGAGCCCGGCGCCGACCGCCTCCCTCTACAGGTCCCGCACCCGGATGTTGCGGAATTCGATCAGGTCGTTGTCACTGTGGTTCTGCAGCCCCACGTAGCCGCTGAAGAACTGACGCAGGTCCGTGGGCGGATCGCCCGCACGCGACGACGACTTGCCGGGGGTGTTGTCGAACTCGTTGATCACCACGCCGTTGCGGATGATCGTGTAGTGCTGTCCGACGACCCGGATCTCGTAGTCGTTCCACTGGCCCTTCGGGGTCACCCTCGCCTGGTCGAGGCCGAGTGGGTCGAAGTTGTACACCGAGCCCGTCTTCTGCGGCTCGCTGCCGGTGCCGTCGTAGATCTGGATCTCGTTCCCGCAGTAGATCGCCACCCACTCGGGGGCCGAGCGGGCTGCTCCCGTCGTGCTGCAGCCCTCGGGCCGCTGGTCCAGTGGCGTGCGCGGGTCGGGGAACCTCACGAAGACACCGCTGTTGGCCCGGTTGTCGCCCGGAGCGGCGTCCCGGAACTGCAGCCTGATCGAGTAGTCCTTGAACGGCTGCTTGCTGTACCAGAGCATGCCCATGCCGCCGGAGCTGTGCAGGGTGCCGTCGGGCAGGAGCGAGAAGCTCCCCGCGCCCGCCTGGCTCCAGCCGGCCAGACTCTTCGCCGACCCGTCGAAGACGGGCCGGTATCCCGCGGTCTTGCCGATGGGCGATCGGGCGGCGTCCTTCTTGAGCGTCGCCGCTTCCTTGTTGTCGAGAACGCCGTCCTTGCGGAACTGGTTCACGAGGCCGTTCAGGTGGCTGACGAACGCGCCGTGGCTCGACCAGGTGGACTCGTCGTCGACCAGGTCGTTGATCGTGCACCCGCCGCCGGCCTTGTGGTTGGCCACGCCCGTGTCGCTGTCGAGCAGGTGCACCGTGGCGCGGGCGTCGGGCGCCGTGCAGCCCGCCGTCACGTCGATCTTGCCGGTGGACTGCTCGCCGTTGGCGTACATCACCTTCAGGGTGGCGTGGTAGGTGCCGTACGAGGCGTACGTGTGCACCGGGTCGGCCTCGTGCGACGGCCGGCTGCCGTCACCGAAGTCCCACTCCCAGGCGACGCCGCCCGCCTTCGCGGCCGAGAACTGGACCGTCCGCGGCTGCGTCTGCTTGACGACACGGCCCGCCGCGTCGCTCGGGTTCGGCGTGGCCGGGCCGCCGTGGTAGGCGACGCGGACCAGCTTCTGGTTCGGGTCGAGGCTGAAGAAGCCGCCGGCGTAGTCGAGCAGGTAGAGCGCGCCGTCGGGCCCGAACTTCGCGTCCATCCAGCTCTGGACCTTGTTGTCGCCCACCCCGCCGGGGAGGATCTTGCGCAGGTCCTCGCCGAAGGCCGGCTGGGAGTGGTCCTTGACCTGGTCGGGGGTGACGGTGACCGCGACACGGTTGTTCGCGTTGGACTCGTCACCGATGAACCACTTGTTGTCCCAGTACGCGGGCCAGGCGACGCCACTGCTGGTGTCGACCTCCGAGCGGTGGTAGGTGGGGCCGTCCATGATGGCCTGGCCGCCGCCCTTGAGGTACGGCTCGGTGTACTTCTCGTCGCTCTGCACGTACGTGGGCAGCCCGCTGCCGTCGTCGCGCTTCGGGTAGACCACACCGCCGCCCTGGGGCGAGTACCAGATCATGTTCTTGCTGATGGGCGGCAGGTCCACGAGGCCGGTGTTGCGCGGCGAGGTGTTCTTCGGGTGGTCGCAGTCGTACCAGCCCGTCAGCACGCTCGCGTCGGTGTTGCTGCGGTCGCGGTACGGCTGCTTGTTGCCCATGCAGTACGGCCAGCCCTGGTTGCCCGCCGAGGTGATGACGGTCGCCGTCTCGTACTTGGCCGGGCCGAGCTCCGGGTCGGGAGTCGGCGCGTCGGGACCGACCCAGCCCGCGGTGAGCCAGTTGTTCTTCTTGTCCCAGGCGATCCGGGCGATGTTGCGCACGCCCATCACGTAGATCTCCGGGCGGGTCTTGCCGCCGCCCTCCTCCTTGCCGGTGAAGAGGTTGCCCTCGGGGATCGTGTACGTGCCGTCGGCCTCGGGGTGGATCCGCAGGATCTTGCCGTTGAGGTTGTTGGTGTTGCCGGCCGTGCGGCGTGCGTCCTGGAACGACAGGCCCTTGTAGTCCTTGGTCCAGTTGTTGCCGGAGTAGCCGGCGCCCGCGCCCAGCGAGGAGTTGTTGTCACCGACGCCGATGTAGAGGTTGCCCTTGTTGTCGAACGTCATGCCGCCGCCGGCGTGGCAGCAGCTGTGGATCTGCGCGGTCCAGTGCAGCAGGTCCTTGCGGGTGGACTGGTCGATCGACTGCTTCTTGGCGTCGTAAGTCAGCCGCGAGACGGTTCTCTGGCCCGTCTGCTTGTCCCGGTCGATCGACTCGTGCGGCATCCAGTAGACGTAGATCCAGCCGTTCTGCTCGAACTTGGGGTCCAGCGTGATGCCGACCAGGCCCTCCTCGTTCTTGACCAGCTCGTCGCCGCTGCCCCGGTTGCCCATCACGTCGAGCGTGGTGAGCAGCTTGACCTTCTTGGTCTTGGGGTCCCACTGGTGGATCGTGCCGCAGCCGAGCCCCACCTTCGGGTCGCTCCAGTCGGGGATCGGGCCGCTCGGGCAGGCCGCCTTGCCGATGTAGAGGACCTTGCCGTCGGGGGCGACCGTCAGGCCGTGCGGCTCACCGATCTGGTCGAGCTGCCCCGGCTGGTTCTTGGCGGTGAGCCGTTCGACCGAGTAGTTCGAGGCAATGGTCGCCTGGCAGTCGCCGCGCACCATGCCGGTCGTCCACTCGATGGCGCCGAGCAGATGGCTCTGGAACTTGGTGTCCGAGGTGTAGCTGTCCTCGGTGCGGCCCATACCGGTGTAGAAGGACCGGCCGCCGTCGTAGTCACGGCACCAGGAGATCGGGTGGAACGGGCCGTTGCCCGCCGGGCCCGGGTCGTAGGAGTTCTCCTCCACCTGGGCGACGGTCTGCACCTCGCCGTTCGGGTTCGGGTCCCAGTTCATCCACTGGTCGGACCGTTCCCACTTCAGCGGCAGGCCCTTGTTCGCCGGGTGCTGCCGGTCGGTGACGTCCACGACCGCCTTCTGCACCTTCGTCTCCGGCGCGGGCGCCGGGTCGGCGCCGAACAGCCGCAGCTCGGCCAACTGGATGAGCGGCTCACCGGAGTTGGCGGTGATGTCCAGCCGGTAGTACGGGTAGGCCGTGGTGTTGGTGAACTTGTACTGCTTGGTCTGGGCGCGGTCGGGGAAGCTCTGGCCGGTCTCGGTGTCCAGGGTCTTCCAGGACTTCCCGTCCTGCGAGCCCTGGAGACTCCAGTCCTTGGGGTCTCGGCCCGGGTAGTCGTTGCCCGACGTCAGCGCGTACTGGGACACGGCGACGGCGTGGTCCATCTTCGCCGTGACCCAGCCGGTCCTGTCGTGGGCCAGCCACTTGGTGGAGTTGCTGCCGTCGAACAGCTTGGCCTTGGTCTCGTTCGGCGGGTTGTCGTCGCTGGCCGTGACCTCCGCGACCTTCTCGGACGCGGGGAGGCCGGCGGCCGGGCGCGTGCCGATCAGGCCGGTGAACCAGTTGGAGTCGGCGTCCGCGCGCGCGGCGTCGTGGACGCCGACGAAGCCGCCGCCGCCCTTGACGTACGCCTGGAACGCGGACTCCTCGTCGGAGGTGAGGGACACGCCCTTGGCGGACAGGAAGACGACGCCCCGGTACTTGGCCAGGCTGTCGGCGGTGAAGACGGACGGGTCGTCCGACTCGTCGACGGAGAAGCCGTTCTTCTGCCCGAGCTCCTCGACCGCCGAGGCGGCGGCCTTGACGGGGTCGTCCTGCTTAGCGGCAGGACCGTGGAAGACCAGGACCTTCACCGAGGACGCGGCGGCGGTGCTCCGGCCTTCGGCCTTCGCGGTCCTGGGCTGCGCTTGTGCCTGCATGGTCGGCAGCGCGGCCAGCCCCAGTGCCAGCGCCGAGCTGGACAGCAGGACGACCGCACGGCGCCATGGCCGTGCGTTGCGGTGGGTCCGCACGCGGGGCGACGGTGGTGCTCCGCTCCGTCGATACTGTGCGTACCGGTCTCTTCGGCCCATTCTTGCTCCTTGACTCGATCCGACAACGTCCGTTGTGGTCGTGGGGGGTGGAGCGGGGGGACGGGGCGTTCGCGGGCCGCGCCCGTCACATGCCGTGCGTGCCGCCGGGGACGGATCCGTCGGCCTCGGTCACCAGGAACGTGCCGTACATCCCCATGTCCGCGTGGCTCTGGACGTGGCAGTGGTACATCCACATGCCGGCGCCGACGCCTTCGCCGGCGATCACCTGGAAGCCGAAGGAGTCGGCGGGTCCTGTCGTCTTGTTGTCGATGACGCGGCTGACGTCCTTGGGGCCCTGCAGTATCCCGGTGCGGTTGTCCACCCAGCGGTGGCCGTGCACGTGGAAGGTGTGGAAGAAGTCGCCGTGGGTGATCATGATGAACTCCACCCGCTCGCCACGCACGGCCTTGAAGGTGGGGGTGTCGGGGGCGATCCTGTTGTTGATCGTCATGTTGTTGAACACGACCGTGAACTGCTTGTCGGGCAGCACATCGCCCTTGCGCCGCACCACGACGGGGCCGTACAGGCCCTGCTTGATCCCCTCGGTGCCGTGCCTGGTACCGACGTTGTGGTCGTGGTAGTGCCAATAGCCGGCGCTGCCGGGCCGCCAGGTGCCGTCGTGGCTCTTGCCGGGTGTGTGGGTGCGCCAGACGTAGGTGCGTCTGGCGCCCGGCTGGACGACGCTGTCGTTCATCAGGGTGCCGTCGCTCGCGACGTCGTAGTCCAGGCCGTGCACGTGCAGGCTGGCGGCGACGTCGAGGTTGTTGACCACCTCGATGTTCATGGTGTCGCCCTCGGTCAGCTCGATGAGCGGGCCGGGGATCGTCGCCTTGCCGGGCTCAAGGCCGTAGCCCATCTCCCCGTTCGGCAGCTTCTCCATGTACAGCGTCAGGTCGCGTACCTGACCGCCCTTGCCGCCTTTGCCGTTGCCGTTTCCGTTGCCGCTTCCGTTGCCCGTGGGGTCGGCCGCGGCGGCGGAGCCGAGCAGGGTGGGGACGGCGGCCGCCGCCGCTGCCCCGATGGCGAACGACCGCCGGGAGATGGGGCGTCGAGCGTCCGCGCCTGAGTCCGTCATCGCTCTCCAATCCGCGACAGGCGCGTGCGCCTGCGGGCGTTTCGTGGTCGTGAGGTGCGCCGCTTCGGGCAACACAGCTTCCGTACGCGGCGGTTGGCAGTGACATGCCGGGCATTCGGCCCCGCGGGGCCGGCGGAGCGTGGCACGGGCGGATCCGCGGTCAGGGTGACGGACCGCACCCAGGAACGGCCTCACCGTAACGGCGCCGCACGAGTTTTTCCAGACCCAGGTCAAAGTTCGTCGGATTGCGGGCATAGACCTTGGCGAACCATCAAAAGAGAGCTAGCTTCCGAACGTTGTCACGCGCGAGCTCCGCGTGACACCCACCCGGCCCGGCGGCTGGTCATCCACCCGGCGGAACCGCCGATCCGTGCGCGGTACCGCAACAAGCGATTCGCGAAAGGTGCAGCGGTGTTCAGAAGACTGCTCCATGCCCAGACGGATCCGCCCCCCTCAGGCTCGGCGCGACGGCACACGTTCAGCAGGCATCCGGTGCTGGTGGCGCTGGTGGCCGTACTGCTCACGGCGTTCTCGCTGGCCGCGCCGGCCGCGTACGCGGCGGTCAGCCGCGGCGGCGCCCAGGCGGCCACGGCAGCGCCCGAACAGGTGCTCACCTGGACCGCGGGAGACAACTACCTGGGATACATGTCCGCCCCCACCACCGCGGTGGCCGGGCCGGCGACGATCGTGTTCGAGAACAGCGCGGCGACCGGCAACACGACCGGGCTGCCACACACGCTGACGTTCGACACCTCGAACCCCGACTACAACAACGACGTCAGCCTCAACATCCAGGCGAGCCCGTCGGACTCCAGTGGTGGCAGGCACACGGCCGAGGTCACCCTGACCCCCGGTGTCTACCGCTACTTCTGCACGATGCCCGGACACATCATGTCGGGCGAGCTGACCGTCACGGCCGCCCCTGGCGATGACGACACGACGGCACCCGACGCCTCGGCCTCGGTGTCGGGGACGAAGGACGCCAATGGCGACTACGTCGGCGGCGCGACCGTGACCGTGACCGCCTCCGACGCCGACTCGGGCGTCGCCAAGGTGGAGTACGCGCTCGACGGCGGCGCCTTCACGCCGTACACCGACCCCGTCCAGGTGGACACCGCGGGCGACCACTCGCTCTCGTACCGGGCGACCGACAAGGCCGGCAACACCTCGGACGCCAAGTCCGTCTCGTTCACCGTCGTCGCCGCACCGCCCGAGGACACGACCGCACCCGACACCTCCGCCACCGTCTCAGGCACCAAGGACGACGCCGGCGACTACGTCGGCAGCGCGACCGTGACCGTCACCGCCTCCGACGCCGACTCGGGCGTCGCCAAGGTGGAGTACGCCCTCGACGGCGGCGCCTTCACGCCGTACACCGACCCCGTCCAGGTGGACACCGCGGGCGACCACTCGCTCTCGTACCGGGCCACCGACAAGGCCGGCAACACCTCAGGCGCGAAGGCCGTCTCGTTCACCGTGGTCGTCGCCGCACCGCCCGAGGACACGACCGCACCCGACACCTCCGCCACCGTCTCGGGCACCAAGGACGACTCCGGCGCCTACGTCGCCAACGCGACGGTGACCGTCACCGCGTCCGACACGGAGTCGGGCGTCGCCACCATCGAGTACGCGCTCGACGGAGGTGCCTACGCGGACTACACCGCGCCCGTGCTCGTCAGCGACACGGGCGACCACACGTTCTCCTACCGGGCGACGGACAAGGCCGGGAACACCTCGGACGCCAAGTCCGTGTCGTTCACCGTGGCCGCCGCCCCGCCGCAGGACACGACCGCACCCGACACCTCCGCCACCGTCTCGGGCACCAAGGACGACTCCGGCGACTATGTCGGCAGCGCGAGCGTGGCGGTGAGCGCCTCGGACGCCGGCTCCGGCGTGGCCGGCATCGAGTACTCGCTCGACGGCGGCCCCTACCTGCCGTACTCGGCGCCGGTGGCGATCAACAGGTCGGGAGACCACACCTTCCTGTACCGGGCCACCGACAGGGCCGGCAACACGTCCGGCGCCAAGTCGCTCTCCCTGACCGTCGTCGACAGCAAGCCGCCCACCAACTGCCCGGAGACGGATGACCGTTCCACGGTGTTCGCCGGCACGGTGGACACCGGCGTCCCCAACCGCGTGACCGCGAACGGCTGCACGATCAACGAGCTGATCGAGGACCACCGGGCCTGGGCCAACCACGGCACGTTCGTCTCGCAGGTCGGCAAGCTCGTCGCGCGACTGCGCCACGAGGGTGTCATCGACCAGCGGGAAACGGCTCAGATCAAGAAGGCGGCCGGACGCTCCGACGTGGGCAAGCCGCACGCGGCTCACGCACAGAGGTGAGGTGAGGTGCGGGCGCGGGGCCGCGCCACCGCGGCCCCGCGCCCGCACGGACCGACGCAGCAGGCAGGCGGGGCTTCAACCCGCCTTTGTCCACTGCGAGATAAAAGTTCAACCGGTGTCCGCACAACTTCTTTCGTGTTCGACACCACGATGGTACGGTCCTTTTGAAAGTGGCACCCCGAACTGCCGGGCGTGCAGGCGTATTTCCACGACGGGAGGGCGGCGTGAGGCGAATGACGGCTCGACCGGCCAATGTCCATCAGGCCAGGCTGCTGCGCCTGCTGCGCGACCTCGGTCCGCAGTCCCGAGTCGCCCTGGGCAACCAGGTCGAACTGTCGCGCTCCAAGCTCGCGGTCGAGATCGACCGGCTGCTTGAGACGGGCCTCGCCGTCCAGGACGGCCTCGCCGCCTCCCGCGGCGGCCGCCGCTCGCACAACGTCAGGATCGCCCCGTCGCTGCGCTTCCTCGGCGTGGACATCGGCGCCACCTCGGTGGACGCCGCCGTCACCAACGCGGAGCTCGAGGTGCTCGGCCACCTGTCCGAACCCCTCGACGTGCGCGAGGGCCCGGTCGTCGTTTTCGAGCGGGTGCTCGCCCTGGCCGCCAAGTTGCGCGAGGCCGGCCTCGCCGAGCACTTCGACGGCGCCGGCATCGGGCTGCCCGGGCCCGTCAGGTTTCCCGAGGGCGTCCCGGTCGCACCGCCGATCATGCCGGGGTGGGACGGGTTCCCCGTCCGCGAGGCGCTGAGCCAGGAGCTCGGCTGCCCCGTCCTCGTCGACAACGACGTGAACCTGATGGCGCTCGGCGAGCAGCAGGCCGGTGTCGCACGGTCCGCGCGCGACTTCCTGTGCGTCAAGGTCGGCACCGGCATCGGCTGCGGCATCGTCGTCGGCGGCGCGGTCCACCGCGGTGTCACCGGCAGCGCGGGCGACATCGGGCACATCCAGGTGGACCCGAACGGCCCGCAGTGTGCCTGCGGCAACGTCGGCTGCCTCGAAGCACACTTCGGCGGCCACGCCCTCGTGCGCGACGCGACCGCGCTCGCCGAGTCGGGCCGTTCCGCGGAGCTGGCGGCGCGGCTCGAAGCGGCCGGGCGGCTGATCCCGCAGGACGTGGCGGCGGCCGCCGGCGCAGGTGACACGGCGGCCCTGGAGATGATCCGGGCCGGCGGCACCCGCACCGGACAGGTCATCGCGGGCCTCGTCAGCTTCTTCAACCCCGGACTCGTGGTCATCGGGGGCGGCCTCACGGGGCTCGGCCACACTCTGCTCGCCGCCATCCGCACCCAGGTCTACCGGCAGTCCCTGCCGCTGGCGACCGGCAACCTGCCGATCGTCCTCGGCGAACTCGGCCAGATCGCCGGCGTCGTCGGCGCCACCCGTCTCATCAGCGACCACGTCTTCTCGCCGGCCTGACGCCCCCGAGCGCGGCCGGATCCCGTTCCCCCGCGAACGGACGCGTTCCCGCGTCCGTCACCCGCGCCCACAAGACCAGGAGCGCCTATGGACAGTCAGCACCGCCCGCCCGAGATCGGGGTGGGCATGGTCGGATACGCATTCATGGGCCAGGCGCACTCTCATGCCTGGCGCACCGTCGCCTCCGCCTTCGACCTGCCCATGCGCCCGGTCATGGCCGCCCTCGGAGGGCGCGAGCAGGCGGCACTTCAGCAAGCGGCCGCGCGTCTGGGCTGGGCCGCGACCGAGACCGACTGGCGCGCCCTGATCGCACGCCCCGACGTTGCGCTCGTGGACATCTGCACCCCGGGTTCGAGCCACGCCGAGATCGCCATCGCGGCGCTGGAGGCGGGCAAGCACGTGTTGTGCGAGAAGCCGCTCGCCAACACCGTCGAGGAGGCGGAGGCCATGGCGGCCGCCGCGGCCTCGGCCGCACGCCGCGGTGTGCGCTCGATGGTGGGGTTCAGCTACCGGCGCGCACCGGCGCTCGCGTTCGCCCGCCGGCTGATCGCCGACGGCCGCCTCGGCACCCTGCGGCACGTACGCACCCAGTACCTCCAGGACTGGATCGTCGATCCCGAATTCCCGCTGGTGTGGCGGCTGAAACGCGAGCACGCCGGCTCCGGCGCGCTCGGCGACCTCGGCGCCCACATCGTCGACCTGGCCCAGTTCCTCGTCGGCGAGCCGCTTTCGGGTGTCGCAGCCCTGACGGAGACGTTCGTACGCGAACGCCCGCTGCCCGCTGCCTCGGCGGGACTCGCGGCCACCCCCGACGGGACGGCCGCGCGCGGGCCCGTGACGGTGGACGACGCGGCGCTGTTCCTCGGCAGGTTCCCCGGCGGCGCGGTCGCCTCGTTCGAGGCCACCAGGGTCGCCTCCGGCCGGAAGAACGCGCTGCGCATCGAGATCAACGGAGACCGGGGCAGCCTCGCCTTCGACATGGAACGCATGAACGAGCTGGAGTTCCACGACCACACGGAGCCGGCCGCGACGGCGGGCTTCCGCCGGATCCTCGCCACCGAACCCGACCACCCCTACCTCGAAGGGTGGTGGCCGCCGGGCCACGGACTCGGCTACGACCACACCTTCGTGCACCAGATGCGCGACCTGATCCACGCCATCGGCGAGGACCGCGACCCGGAGCCGTCCTTCGCGGACGGCCTGCGGGTGCAGCGGGTGCTGGCCGCGGTGGAGGACAGCGCCGCGAACGGCAGCGCCTGGACGCCCGTCGATCACACGGGCACAGCGCCGGACGGCCCGCCGCCACCGCCCAGGACCGACACCCCTGTCACGGTCGCTCCCTGAAACAGGAGGACTTCAAGAAATACTCGCGAGTATCCGCTCGCCGAACAATTCGTATTCGCCGGCGGGGGAGGGCGGAACGCAATACCGCCCTGCCCCGGAACGGGTTTCGCCAATCATTCACGGCCGAAGTCCCGTAATCGGCCGCGCCGCCGCCGTCCCGTACGCACGAGGTCGGAGTTCCCAGGTCGACGACGTGCGGGCGGGGTGTGCGCCGAAACCGATTGCCGCGAACCGTTACAGGAGTTGCCGCTTCCGGCCAGGAATGCAACCAAAGGCTCGCGAACCCTTTTCAAACAACGCTTCAAATACTACCTTCCTCTCAGCTCGACAGGCGGCCGTGAGCGGCCTGTTTCCGATCAGCGAGATCGACAAGTCGACGAACCGCCATGGCGCCCGCACAGGGCCCGCGGACACCGCATCACACAGGGAGACCCATGAGTGCCCCGCTGCTCGAGATGCAAGGCGTCGTCAAGGAGTTCCCCGGCGTCCGGGCCCTCGACGGCGTCGACCTCGACGTGGTCGCCGGAGAGGTGCACTGCCTGCTGGGCCAGAACGGCGCCGGCAAATCGACCCTCATCAAAGTCCTCGCGGGCGCCCACAGGACCGACGAGGGACGCATCGCCTGGGAGGGCGAGCCGGTGGCCCTGACGAGCCCGACCGCCGCCATGAGGCACGGCATCGCCACCATCTACCAGGAACTCGACCTGGCCGACGGCCTGTCCGTGGCGGAGAACATCTACCTGGGCCACGAGCAGGCCCGCATGGGCTTCACCCAGCGCTCGCGGATGCACGAGGCGACCCGGCGGCTCCTGCGCCGGCTCGGCCATCCGGAGATCCCCGCCACCCGCGAGGTCGGCGAACTGTCCGCCGCCGGCAAGCAACTCGTGTCCATGGCGCGCGCGCTCTCCCACCAGGCCCGGCTCATCATCATGGACGAGCCGTCCGCGGTGCTCGCCCACGACGAGGTGGACAACCTCTTCCGGATCATCGCCGACCTCACCGCCGCGGGCGTCGCCGTGGTCTACATCTCCCACCGCATGGAGGAGATCCGCCGCATCGGCGACCGCGTCACCGTCCTCAAGGACGGCCGCACCGTCGCCAGGGGGCTGCCCGCGCGCACCACCCCCACGTCCGAGCTCGTCGCGCTGATGACCGGACGCACCGTCGAGTCCGTCTTCCCGCCGCGGCGCGGCGGCGGCGAAGGGTCCGAGGAGCGCCAGGTGCTCCTGGACGTCGAACACCTCAGCCTCCCGGGGAAGTTCGAGGACGTCTCCCTCACGGTCGGGGCCGGCGAGATCGTCGGGCTCGCGGGCCTGGTCGGCTCGGGGCGCTCGGAGATCCTCGAAACGGTCTACGGCGCACGGCGCCCGGCCTCGGGGCGCGTCAGCGTGGCCGGCACCGCGCTGCGGCCCGGCTCCATCGCCGCCGCTGTCCGGGCAGGCGTCGGCCTCGCGCCGGAGGAGCGCAAGAGCCAGGCGCTGTTCCTGCACTCCTCCATCGCCCACAACGTGTCCATGTCCTCGCTGCGGCGGTTCGCCCACGCCGGGTTCATGGACGCGCGCACCGAACTGGAGGCCACGGCGGATGCCGTACGCAAGCTCGACCTGCGGCCGCCCGACCCGACCCGGCCGGTGCGCACGCTCTCCGGCGGCAACCAGCAGAAGGCCGTCGTCGCCAGGTGGCTGCTCACGGACTGCCGGCTCCTGCTGCTCGACGAGCCCACGCGCGGCGTGGACGTCGGGGCGCGGGCCGAGTTGTACGCGCTGATCAGGCGCCTCGCGGATGCCGGGGTCGGCGTGCTCCTCGTCTCCAGCGAGGTGCCCGAGGTCCTGGGTCTCTCGGACCGCGTACTCGTCCTGCGCGAGGGGCGGGTGGTCACTGAGGCCGCGGCGCGTGACCTCGACGAATCGATCGTGCTCGACCTCGTGATGGAAGGGAGCTCCGCATGAGCCGGCAGACCAGTCCCCCCGGCGGGAGCGGTCCGCTGCCCGCGGCCGCCCAGAAAGCCGCGCCCGGATCCGCCGGGAAAACCGGCTCGTCACCGGGCGGACCGGGCGGGCCCGCGTTCCTCGGCCACATGGGCAGGGTGCGCAACCTCGGCCTGTTCGCGGTGCTCGTCCTGCTCTGCGTCGTCGGCGCGCTGACCTCGGACAACTTCGCGACCAGCCAGAACGCCCTGGTCATCCTCAGCAGCGCGGCCGTCATCGGCGTCATCACGATCGGCCAGTCCTTCGTCATCATCGGCGGCGGCATCGACCTGTCCGTCGGCGCGATCGTGGCGCTCGCGTCCGTGTGGTGCACCACGGTGGCCACGCAGTCCTACGGGCTCGGCGGGATGATCCTCTGCGCGCTGGTGGTGGGCGCCGTCGTGGGCCTCGTCAACGGCGTGATCATCGCCTACGGCCGCATCGTCGCGTTCATCACGACGATCGCCATGATGGCGAGCGCACGCGGGCTGGCGGAACGTATCTCCGACCGGCAGTCGCAGGTCGTCACGGTCCAGTCGTTCAACTCGATCGCGTCGACCAGGTTCCTCGGCATCCCGCTGCTGGTCTACATCCTGGCGGTCGCCGTGGCCGCCGGGTGGGTGCTGCTCAACCGCACCACCTTCGGCCGCAGGACGTTCGCCATCGGCGGCAACCAGGAGGCGGCGCGCCTCGCAGGACTCGGCGTGCGGCGCCACACCCTGCTGCTGTACGTCCTGTCAGGGCTGTGCTGCGGCATCGCCGCGGTCATGCTGACCGCCCGTACCACCTCGGGCGCCAGCAACCTCGGCAACCTGTACGAACTGGACTCGATCGCCGCGGTGATCATCGGCGGCACGCTGCTGACCGGCGGCCGCGGCTCGCTCGTCGGCTCGATCCTGGGCGTTCTGGTGTTCACCACGATCACCAACATCTTCGTCCTGAACAACCTGACGACCGACATCCAGCAGATCGCCAAGGGCCTGATCATCGTCGCCGCCGTGCTGATCCAGCGACGCGGCCGCAAAGGCGCCACCCCATAGACCCCGTGACTGGAAGGACGAGCGAGATGGACAAGCGCGGACGCGGCGGCCTCGACCGCAGAAGCCTCCTGTTCAGCGGTGCGGCACTCGGCGGCGGAGCCCTGGTCGCCGGCTGCACGAGCAACAAGAGCCCCGACGACTCCTCGGGCAACCTGAACGCGGCGGCCAAGGCCGGCACCGACAACGACAAGCCGGGCAAGCAGGTCACCATCGGCTTCTCGGCCCCCGCGGCCGACCACGGCTGGATGGCCGCCATCTCCAAGAACGCCTCGGCACAGGCCAAGCAGTACTCCGACGTGCACCTGGAGGTCGTCGAGGGCACCAACGACGTCAACGCCCAGATCAGCCAGGTCCAGACGCTGATCGGCAAGAAGGTCGACATCCTGGTAATCCTGCCCTTCGACGGCAAGGCGCTGACGGCCGTGGCCCAGCAGGCGATGGACGCGGGCATCCCCGTCGTCAACGTCGACCGAGTCTTCGACACGCCGCTCGCGTACCGGACGTGGATCGGCGGCGACAACTTCGGCATGGGCCTCAACGCCGGCCTCTACATCGGCAAGACCCTCAAGGCGAAGGGCGTCTCCAAGCCCGTGATCGGCGAGATCGCCGGCATCGACAACCTGGAACTCACCAAGCAGCGCAGCGCAGGACTCAAGAAGGGCCTGGCCAAGTACGGCTTCACCGTCGGCATCCGGCAGGCCGCCGACTTCACCGCGGACTCGGGACAGCAGGTGATGAGCAACGTGCTGCAGGCACGCTCCCACCTCGACGCGGTGTGGAACCACGACGACGACCAGGGCATCGGCGTGGAGGCGGCCATCAAGCAGGCCGGACGCAGCGAGTTCTTCATGGTCGGCGGCGCAGGCTCCAAGCACGTGATGCAGGAGATCAAGGCGGACAACTCCGTGGTCAAGGCCACGGTCGTCTACCCCTCGAACATGTCCGCGTCGGCCATCAGGCTCGCCAGGCTCATGGCCCAGCACAAGGCCATCGGCGACCTCGTCGGGCAGGACCTGCCGTCCTCGGTGACCCTGTACTCGGCGAC
Organism: Streptomyces sp. NRRL F-5126; assembly: GCF_000721265.1. Classification (GTDB taxonomy): domain Bacteria; phylum Actinomycetota; class Actinomycetes; order Streptomycetales; family Streptomycetaceae; genus Streptomyces. Next base: position 213,682 of record NZ_JOFZ01000015.1, read on the forward strand.
CGTCACCAAGGACAACGTCGACCAGTACCTGCCCGGCGCCTTCAGCTGATCCGGCGCACACCGTTTCGGAAACCAGGTCACGAAAGGTTGATGATGTCCCGTAGAAACATCTTCGCGCTGCTCTCGGCGGCCGCTCTGGCCCTGCCGCTGGCGGCCACAAGCGCCGCCACCGCGCAGGCGGGCACACCGGCGTACAACGTGCTGGTGTTCTCGAAGACCACCGGATTCCGCCACGACTCCATCCCCGACGGCGTCGCGGCCATCCAGAAGCTCGGCCGGGAACACCACTTCAACGTCGACACGACCGAGGACGCCACGGTGTTCAACGACACCGGCCTGGCGAAGTACCAGTCGGTCGTGTTCCTGTCCACCACGGGCGACCCACTGGACCAGCAGGCCGAGAAGGACGCCTTCCAGCGCTACATCGAGCAGGGCGGCGGCTACGTCGGCATCCACGCCGCCGCCGACTCCGGCTACACCTGGTCCTGGTACGGCGGCCTGGTCGGCGCGTACTTCAACGACCACCCGTCGCCCCAGCCGGCGACGGTCGACGTCGTGGGCAGGGGCACCGCGGCCACCAGGGGCCTGCCGAACCGCTGGAAGCGCACCGACGAGTGGTACAACTACCGCTCCAACCCGCGCGAGAACGTGCGGGTACTGGCCACCCTTGACGAGCGGACGTACGACCCGGTCGGCTACAACGGCGGCTCGATGGGCGCGGACCACCCGATCGCCTGGTGCCATCCGTACGACGGTGGCCGCGCCTTCTACACGGGCATGGGCCACACCAAGGAGAGCTACACCGACCCGCTGTTCCTCTCGCACATCCTCGGCGGCATCGAGATGACGGCCGGTGCGGCGAAGTTCAACTGCGATCCGGAGCACACCGGCTGATCCGAAAACACACGGATCACACGGGTCACACGGATCACTCGGATCACACGGGACAGCGACATCGACGGCGACGAACGAGACGGCCGGGGCGCGAGTGCGCCCCGGCCCGATGGAGGTGACGATATGCCAGGTCAGCGCAGTCGTACGGGTGTCTGGTTGGTGGGGGCGCGCGGATCGGTGGCCACCACGGTCGTCGCCGGCACCGCGGCCCTGCGTGCGGGTCTTGCCGGGACGGCGGGGTGTGTCACCGAGCAGCCGGACTTTCCGGACGCCGGGCTGCCCGCACTGTCCGACCTGGTCTTCGGGGGCCACGACGTGGCCTGCACGCCGCTTCCGAAGCGGGCCGAGCAGCTCGTCGAGGCGGGCGTGCTGCCGCACGGGCTGCCTGCGGGCATCCAGGACGACCTGGCCGCCGCCGACGCGGAGATACGCCAGGCTCCGCTCCCCGACGGCGCCACGAGCCAGGGGGACGCCGTCGCGGCGATACGCGATGACATCGTTGCCTTCCGCGAGCGGCACGGCCTCGCGCGGGTCGTCGTCGTCAACGTGTCGTCGACGGAACCGGTGCTCGCTTCGCACCCCGCGCACGACTCGGCCGCGGCCCTGCGCGCGGCCCTCGCCGCCGGTGAGGACGTGCTGCCGCCCAGTTCCCTCTACGCGCTCGCCGCGATCACGGCCGGGTGCGCGCACGTCGACTTCACGCCGTCGCCCGGCATGCGGATCCCCGCGCTGCGCGAGCTGGCTGAGGAGGCCGGCGTGCCGTACGCGGGCAACGACGGCAAGACGGGTGAGACCCTGCTCAAGGCCACACTCGGGCCGATGTTCGCCGCCCGGGGCCTGCGGGTGAGGGCCTGGTCGGGCACCAACCTGCTGGGCGGCGGCGACGGCGAGACGCTCGCCGACCCGGCGGCGAGCGCCAGCAAGGAGGTCTCCAAGCAGCACGTGCTCGGCCGGACGCTGGGGCACCCCGTGGAGGGCGAGGTCCACATCGACTACGTGCCCGCGCTCGGCGACTGGAAGACCGCCTGGGACCACGTGGCGTTCGACGGGTTCCTCGGCGTGCGGATGAACCTGCAGTTCACCTGGGTCGGCTGCGACTCGGCGCTGGCCGCGCCCCTGGTGATCGACCTCGCCCGGCTGACCGCTCGCGCCCACGAGCGCGAGGTGTCGGGCCCGCTGGGCGAGTTGGGCTTCTTCTTCAAGGACCCGATCGGCACGGACGAGCACGCGGTGATGGCCCAGTACGAGACGCTGCGTGCCTTCGCCTCCGGGCTCGGGGACGTCGGGGGCGATCGGTGACCCGCCGGTCCGCGCCCCGACCCGGCGCGGGTGCCGCCCGGCGTCTGCGTGACCTCGCCGAGCTGGTGCGCGCACCGGCCGCGCTCACCGTGCCGGGCGACGTACTGGCAGGGGCGGCCGCCGCGGGCCGCAGCCCCGGCCTGCCGGTGGCCGGCCTCGCCGCCTCGTCGGTCTGCCTTTACTGGGCCGGGATGGCGCTCAACGACTGGGCCGACCGCGATCTGGACGCCGTCGAGCGCCCCGAGCGGCCGATCCCCTCCGGCCGTGTGACGGCGCCGGTCGCGCTGTCCACCGCCGTGGGCCTCACCGCCGCGGCCCTGGGGCTCGCCGCGGCCGCGGAGGGCCGCCGCGCGATGACGGTCGGTGTGCCGCTCGCGGCGACGGTGTGGGCCTACGACCTGTGGGCCAAGCCGCGCGCGGCGGGGCCCGCGGTGATGGCGGCCGCCCGCGGTCTCGACGTGCTGCTCGGCGCGGGCGTCGGCCGCACACGGCCCGCCCTGCCGGCGGCCGCGACCATCGCGGGACACACCCTGGCCGTCACCGCGCTCAGCCGTGCGGAGGTCAGCGGCGCCGACCCGTGGCTGCCGGGGGCGGCGCTCGCCGCCACCGGGGCCGTCACGGCCGCGGTGGCGCTGCGCGGCGCACGGGCAGCGGGTGCAGCGGGTGCAGCGGGGACGATGCGGGCCGGGCAGCGCGCGGGCCGCGCTGCCCGGCCGGCCGTCGCCTGCGGGCTCGCCGCGTACGGTGCCACCGCGGGCCTCGCGCAGGCCCGCGCCGTCGCCGATCCCTCCCCGGGCAGGGTGCGCGGGGCCGTCGGCGCGGGCATACTCGGCCTGATCCCGCTGCAGGCCGCGCTCGCCGCGTCCGCGGGCGCGCGGCGCCCCGCGCTCGCGCTGGCCGCCGTCTTCGCGCCCGCCCGCGCCCTGTCGAGGCGGGTGTCGCCGACATGACCGCGCCACGCGACGCCGGCCGCGCGCCGGACGAGCCCCTCCTGCGCTACGGGTTCGGCACCAACGGCTTCGCCAACCACCGCCTTGAGGACGCGCTCACCGTCATCGCCGAACTCGGCTACGACGGCGTGGCGCTCACCCTCGACCACCACCACCTCGACCCGTTCGCGCCCGGCCTCGCCGCCCGTACGGCCGCGCTCGCACGGTGGCTCGACCGGCTCGGTCTCGGCGTCATCATCGAGACCGGGGCCCGCTACCTGCTCGACCCCTGGCACAAGCACGAGCCGACCCTGCTCGCGTCCGAAGGCCGGGAACTGCGCGTCGAGTTCCTGCGCCGTGCGGTGGCGGTCGGCGCCGACCTCGGCGCGCAGGCCGTCTCCTTCTGGGCCGGGGTCAGGCCCCCGGAGCTCGACCCGCGCACGGCATGGGACCGGCTGGTCGCCGGGTGCGCCGAGGTCGTCGACACCGCGGCCCGGGCGGGCGTCACGCTGGGCTTCGAGCCCGAGCCCGGGATGCTCGTGGAGAGCCTCGACGGGTACGGCAGGCTCGCGGCGGCGCTCGGCGACCCCGCCCCGTTCGGCCTGACCCTCGACATCGGCCACTGCCGCTGCCTGGAGCCGTACCCGGTGCCCGAGTGCGTGCGCCGTGCCGGGGGCCGGCTGGTGAACGTGCAGATCGACGACATGCGCCGTGGCACCCACGAGCACCTGGAGTTCGGCACCGGGGAGATCGACTTCCCGCCGGTGCTCGACGCCCTGGACGAGGTCGGCTACCGCGGCCTCGTCGCCGTCGAACTGCCCAGGCACAGCCACGACGCGCCGGGGACGGCCCGCCGCTCCCTGGACTTCCTGCGGTCGTGCGACCCGGCGGCCCACCCTGCGGCCCGCCGCACGGCCCGCCGAGAGGAGGAGACGGCATGACCCCCGACCGCCTCAGAGCCGCCTTGGCAGGACGGATGACCGCGCAGGGCTCCGCGTGGCTCGCGGGCGCGTGCGCCGCCGCGGCAGCCGACCCCGAGACCGTCCGCTCCCTGTTCCCGCCAGCCGGACGCCGCTGCGGACGCGGCCCGCTGGACCCCGCAGACCCGCACGGCTGGAGCGTGGACGACGCGGCCCGCGCCCTGCTGCTCACCGCGCTGCCGTTGACCGGCGGTCGGCTGCTCGACGAGATCGGCGGGCTGTACCGCACGGGCGACGCCGCGGAACGGCGCGCCGTACTGCGGGCGTTGCCGCTGCTGCCCGTCGGTGACGGCGCGCTGCCCCTGGTACGCGACGCGCTGCGCACCAACGACACCCGCCTGATCGCCGCCGCGCTCGGCGACTACGCGACGGCCCACCTGGACGCGGAGGCCTACCGGCAGGCCGTGCTCAAGTGTGTCTTCACCGGCATCCCGCTGGCCGCGGTGCCCGGCCTGCCCGCACGGGAAGACGCCCGGCTGGCCCGCATGATGGGCGCGTTCGCCCTTGAGCGGGCCGCCGCCGGGCGCGAGACACCCGCCGACATCCGGCCGATCCTGGCACGCTTCCCCGAGGCCACGGCCCCCGGCGGCCAGGACCGCCCCGCTGACGTTCCCACGTCGGCCACCGAACCCCGCAGCTCCCGGGAGGCGTGATGCGCATCTTCGACCCGCACATCCACATGTCCTCGCGCACCACCGACGACTACGAGGCGATGCACGCCGCCGGCGTGCGCGCCCTGGTGGAACCCGCGTTCTGGCTCGGCCAGCCGCGCACCTCCGTGGGCAGCTTCCTCGACCACTTCGACTCCCTGATCGGCTGGGAGCCCTTCCGTGCCGCACAGTTCGGCATCCGGCACCACTGCACCATCGCGCTCAACCCCAAGGAGGCCAACGACCCGCGCTGCGCCGAGGTGCTGGGTGAGTTGCCGCGCTACCTGCCCAAGGACGGGGTGGTCGCCGTCGGCGAGGTCGGCTACGACTCGATGACGCCCGAGGAGGACGAGGCGTTCGCCGCACAGCTCCAGCTCGCCGTCGCCCACGACCTGCCCGCGCTGGTCCACACCCCGCACCGCGACAAGGCCGCGGGCGTCGAGCGCACACTCGCCGTGGTGAAGGAGTCGGGGCTCGCCCCCGAACGCGTCGTCGTCGACCACCTCAACGAGGTGACCGTGCGCCAAGTCGCCGATACAGGCTGCTGGATGGGCTTCTCCATCTACCCGGACACCAAGATGGACGAGCGCCGCATGGTCGCCGTCCTGCGCGAGTTCGGCACCGAGCGGATCCTCGTCAACTCGGCGGCGGACTGGGGGCGCAGCGACCCGCTCAAGACGCGCAGGACCGGGGACGCCATGCTCGCCGCCGGCTTCACCGACGACGAGGTGGACGCTGTCCTGTGGCGCAATCCGGTCACCTTCTACGGCCAGAGCGGCAAGCTGGAGCTCGACGAACCCCCACTCGGGGCTGCCAGTGGCGGCGCCACCTTCGAGGGCAACTCCGTGCTGCGCGGCGTCCGAGCGGAGGTGTGACCGTGCGTCTGCTGCATCCCGACGGCACACTCGTCCACCTGGCGTACTGCACCAACGTGCACCCCGCCGAGGACCTAGACGGCGTCCTCGCCCAACTGGCCTTCCACGCCGAGCCCGTACGCGAACGGCTCGACGTACCGGTACTCGGCCTGGGGCTGTGGCTCGCGCGCGACGCAGCGGCGGCACTCGCGGCCGACGGCAGCGCGGTCGGCAGGCTCCGCCGGGAGCTCGACGCGCGCGGCCTGGAGGTCGTCACACTGAACGGCTTCCCCTACCGCGGCTTCCACGACCCCGTCGTCAAGCACGCCGTCTACCGGCCCGACTGGACCACACGGGACCGGCTGCACTACACACTCGACCTCGCCCGTGTGCTCTCCGCCCTGCTCCCCGACGACGCGGCCCACGGCAGCGTCTCCACCGTGCCGCTGGGCTGGCGGACCCCGTGGACGGCCGGGCAGGCGGACGAGGCGGCCAGGGCCCTGGACAAGCTGGCCGCCGGGCTCGCGGCCCTCGAAACCGAGACCGGCCGTACGGTCGGGGTCGGCCTGGAGCCCGAGCCCGGATGCGTCGTCGAGACCACGGCCCAGGCCGCCCGCCACCTGGCCGGCGTGGACACCGACCGCATCGGCGTCTGCCTGGACGCCTGCCACCTCGCCGTCGCCTTCGAGGAACCCGCCGCCGCCCTCGCCCGCCTGGACGCGGCGGCGCTGCGGGTGGTCAAGGCGCAGGCGTCCTGCGCCTTGCAGGCCGGCGATCCCTCCGACCCGGCGGCTCGTGACGCGCTGGCCGCCTTCGCCGAACCCCGCTTCCTGCACCAGGTGCGCGAGCGCGGCCCCGCGCCCCTGGCCGTGGACGACCTCGACGCCGCCCTGGCCGGCGAGTTGCCCGGCCAGGACGCCTGGCGCGTCCACTTCCACGTGCCGCTGCACGCCGACCCGGAACCCCCGCTGACCACGACACGGCCCGAACTTGAGGCGACCCTCGCCGCCCTCCTCGGCGGGGACACCGCCCGCACCGCGCATGTGGAGGCCGAGACGTACACCTGGGGCGTGCTCCCCGAGGACCGCCGGCCGCACGGGCCCGGCGCGCTCGCCGACGGCATTGCCGCCGAACTCGCCTTCACCCGTGACCACTTGCTCTCCCTCGGCCTGAAGGAGGCCGCCGCATGAGCCCCGCGCCACTGCTCGTACTCGACGTCGTCGGCCTCACCCCCCGGCTGCTCGCCCACATGCCGCGGCTGCGCGCCCTGGGCGAGACGGGCTTCACCGCCCGCCTGGACACCGCGTTCCCCGCCGTCACCTGCACCGTGCAGTCCACCCTGCTCACCGGGCAGCCCGCGACCGGCCACGGCATCGTCGGCAACGGCTGGTACTTCCGCGAGCTGGGCGAAGTGATGCTGTGGCGGCAGCACAACGCCCTCGTCGGCGGCGAGAAGGTGTGGGAGGCGGCGCGGCGCTCGCACCCCGGCTACCGCGTCGCCAACATCTGCTGGTGGTACGCCATGGGGGCAGACGTCGACCTGACCGTCACACCGCGACCCGTCTACTACTCCGACGGCCGCAAGGAGCCTGACTGCTACACGTATCCCCCGCAGCTGCACGACGAACTCACCGCGAAACTCGGCACGTTCCCCCTGTTCACCTACTGGGGCCCGACGGCCTCCCTCACGTCCTCGCGCTGGATCGCCGACGCGGCCCGGCACGTCCTGACCACCGAGGCACCCGACCTGGTCCTCGCCTACATCCCCCACCTCGACTACGACCTCCAGCGCTACGGCCCCGACGACCCGCGCGCGGCAGCCGCGGCGGCCGACGTCGACCGCGTACTCGCCCCGCTGCTCGACGCCGCCGCCGCACGCTCCGTCACCGTCGTCGCCCTCTCCGAGTACGGCATCACCAACGTGTCGAGGGCCGTGGACATCAACCGCGTGCTGCGCAGGGCCGGGCTCCTGCACGTCCACACCCAGGACGGCATGGAGTACCTCGACCCGTGGACGTCGTCCGCCTTCGCCGTCGCCGACCACCAGGTCGCCCACGTCTACGTCGCCGACCCCGCCGACACGGAGCGCGTGCGCGAACTCCTGGCCGGTACACAGGGCGTGGCGGACGTGCTCACCGAGGCCGGCAAGAAGGCCCACGGCATCGACCACCCGCGCGCCGGCGACCTCGTCGCCGTCGCCGAACCCGACGCGTGGTTCACGTACTACTACTGGCTCGACGACGACCGCGCGCCCGACTTCGCCCGCCTCGTCGAGATCCACCGCAAGCCGGGATACGACCCGGCGGAGCTGTTCATGGACCCGAAGGACCCCAAGGTCAAGCTGCGCGCCGCCGCGGCGCTCGCCCGCAAGAAGCTGGGCATGCGCTACCGCATGAGCGTCGTCCCGCTGGACCCGTCCCCGGTGCGCGGCAGCCACGGCCGGCTGCCCGGCCGCCCCGAGGACGGCCCCGTACTGCTGTGCTCCCGTCCCGCCGAGGCCCGCGACCACTACGACGCCACCGAGGTCAAGGACCTGCTGCTGCGCCTGGCGGAGATGGGGCACGGGCCGGTGCGACGGCACCGTACAGCGTGACAGAACCGATGAACCACCGGGAGGAACCCAGATGCCACGCCCCATCACCCTGTTCACCGGCCAGTGGGCCGACATGCCGTTCGAGGAGGTGTGCCGGCTCGCGTCGAAGTGGGGGTACGACGGGCTGGAGATCGCCTGCTGGGGCGACCACTTCGAGGTCGGCAAGGCTCTTGCCGACGAGGACTACATCCCGCGCCGCCGCGCCCTGCTGGAGAAGTACAACCTGCGGTGCTGGGCGCTCTCCTGCCACCTGACGGGCCAGGCCGTGTGCGACCACCCCATCGACGAGCGCCACAAGGGCATCCTCCCCGCCCGTATCTGGGGCGACGGCGAGCCGGAGGGCGTAAGGCAGCGCGCCGCGCAGGAGATCAAGGACACCGCCCGGGCCGCGGCCGCCTTCGGTGTGAAGACGGTCATCGGCTTCACGGGCTCGTCGATCTGGCACACGGTGGCGATGTTCCCGCCCGTACCGCCGGAGATGATCGAACGCGGCTATGCGGACTTCGCCGACCGCTGGAACCCCATCCTGGACGTCTTCGACGAGGTCGGCGTGCGCTTCGCGCACGAGGTGCACCCCTCGGAGATCGCCTACGACTACTGGACGACGGTGCGCACCCTGGAGGCGATCGGCCACCGGGAGGCGTTCGGCCTCAACTTCGACCCGTCACACTTCGTCTGGCAGGACCTGGACCCGGCCGGCTTCCTGTGGGACTTCAGGGACCGCATCTACCACGTGGACTGCAAGGAGTCGGTCAAACGCTTCAACGGCCGCAACGGGCGGCTCGGCTCCCACCTGCCGTGGGCGGACCCGCGCCGAGGCTGGGACTTCGTGTCCACCGGGCACGGGGACGTCCCGTGGGAGGCGTGCTTCCGTGTGCTCAACTCCATCGGCTACGAAGGACCGATCTCGGTGGAGTGGGAGGACGCGGGCATGGACCGCCTGGTCGGCGCGCCCGACGCGCTGAGGTTCATCCGCAGGCTCACCGCGATCGAGCCGTCGGAACGGTCCTTCGACTCGGCGTTCTCCTCCGGCAACTGAGGTACACCGCGCGGCGATCGGGGCTACCGGTAGTCCTCCGGGTGTCCCTGCATCCAGGCGTTGACCTTGTCCCGTGTGGCGGTCAGCAGCTGCTTGTGCTGCTTGAGGCTGGGGAAGGAGAAGTCCCCTTTGAAGTCGTGCTGCATCGCCCGGATCCGGGCGATCGGCGCGGCGAAGTGCGCGTGGCCCTTCGGGCTCGCCTTCATCGAGTCGTAGAGGTCGTCGAGGTTGTTCACCAGGCGGGTGAGGAAGTACTCGCAGTTCCCCGGGGTCGTGCAGCCGTCGTTGTAGGTGGCCTGGAGTACGGCGAAGGAGTCACGCACCGCCGGCACCTGCGAACCGGGCGCGCGTTCCGTCGTCGGATAGCCCGCCGTCCCCGAGGGGCTCGGGGAGCCGGAACCCGTGGCGCCGCTGTCACCGGCGACGATCGGCGCGGCCGAGGCGGGCGCGCGGACCGCGGCGGGCGAGGTGGTGGCGTCCGCGGCCGGTGACGACGTCCCGCCGTGCCCGGCCGAGCAGGCCGTGAGCAGCGACGCCGCGAGCAGTATCGGCGCCATGCGGCGCACGGTTCGTGCGGTGTCCATGGATCCCCCCGGATGTGATCGCTCCACGGAGGCTACCGCGCAAGGTCCTGGCCGACCTCGTTGAGGTGACCGTCATGCACGTCGCGGCGTCAGCGCCTACTCTTGTTGAATCACAAACGACATGGCGGGCGGAGGCGGCGCACGGTGAGCAATACCGAGATCGATTTCACCGAGCTGCGTTGCGGGACAGTGTCCGAGGAGGAGTCCGCGAGGGGCGGATCCCAGGTGGAGGTCCTCTCGGCGAGGGACGTGCCGCTGGGCGGCCCACGGGCGATGACCGTACGGCGTACGTTGCCGCAGCGAGCCCGTACCTTGATCGGGGCCTGGTGCTTCGCCGACCACTACGGCCCCGACGACGTCGCCAGGACCGGCGGCATGGACGTGGCCCCTCACCCCCACACGGGTCTGCAGACGGTCAGCTGGCTGTTCAGTGGCGAGATCGAGCACCGGGACAGTCTCGGGACCCATGCCTTCGTGGTGCCCGGGGAGCTGAACCTCATGACAGGCGGGTACGGCATCAGCCACTCGGAGGTCTCCACCGCCGGCACCACCGTCCTGCACGGCGTACAACTCTGGCTGGCGCTTCCCGAAGGGCATCGGGCCACCGCCGGCAAGTTCGAGCACCACGTTCCGAGCGCGATCCCATTCGACGGGGGCGAAGCAAGGGTGTTTCTCGGCTCCCTCGCGGGCGGCACCTCACCAGTCCCCACCTTCAGCCCGCTTCTCGGCGCCGAACTCACTCTGGAACCGCGGGCCGAGACGACCTTGGCCATCGATCCCGGGTTCGAGCACGGCCTGCTCGTCGACCACGGGGACGTACTCATGGCGGGGACGCCGCTACGCCCGTCGGAGCTCGGCTACCTCGCGCCGGGCGGCGCAACGCTGACCCTCAAGAACCCCACCGATCGTGCGGCCCGCATGATCCTGCTCGGAGGGGCGCCGTTCGAGGAGCAGAGCGTGATGTGGTGGAACTTCGTCGCACGCAGCCACGACGAGATCGTCCAGGCCAGGGACGCGTGGCAGAGCGCGGCCGACCGCTTCGGCCACGTCGATGGCTACGAGGGAGACCGCCTTCTTGCGCCTGCCCTGCCGAATGCCACCATCACCCCACGCAAGAACCCTCGCTCCCAACCTCGTGGAAGGTCCCCGATGACGCAGTCCAGCAGCCGTGTGGTCGAACGAGTGGATGACAAGCACCGCTACGAAATCCTCGTCGACGGGGAACTCGCCGGGTTCGCCGCGTTCCGCGACCGCGACGCGCAGCGGGTTTTCCATCACACCGAGATCGACGACGCCCACGCCGGGCAGGGCCTCGCCTCCCATCTCGTGCAGCAGGCCCTGACCGACGCGCGGAACGCCGGCAAGCGCATCGTGCCCGTCTGCCCCTATGTGGCGAGGTTCATCCGGAAACACGATGAATTCGCCGACGTCACCGATCCGGTCACCGAAGACGTGCTGACGTGGATCGGTTCCGTCCTCGGGGACTGACCGGCCTCGCGTCTCAACGTCCGCCGTCGTGACCGAAGTTCACCGGTTGCCAACCGCGTCGCTCACGGACGCAGGACGATCTTTCCCACATGTCCCCTGCGTGCCAGCTCCTGCTGCGCGTCGGCCGCCCGCTCCAGTGGGAACGTGCCGGCGATGACGGGCCGTACCGCGCCCCGGCGCGCCAGGTCCATGAGCAGGCCGAAGTGGGTCGGTGTGTGCATCGCCGACCCGATCACCTGCGCGTTGTGCAGGTAGAGGCGGCGCACATCGAACCGCAGGTCGTACCCGCCGAGCGCCCCGGCGACGACCCAGCGGCCCCCTTCGCGCAGCAGCGGGAGGCCTTCTCCCACCAGCTCGCCGGCCACGACGTCGAGCGCGACGTCGATCCCGTCAGGGGCGGCGGCGCGCACCTGCTCGGCGACGTCCCGCGCCCGGTCGACGACGGCATGGGCGCCGGCGTCGTGCACCGCGCCGATCTTGACCCCGCTGCTGACGGCGACCACCCGCGCGCCGCGGGCCCGGGCGATCTGCACCAGCGCGAGGCCGACACCGCCGGACGCGCCCGAGACGAGCGCCGTCTCCCCCTCCCGCAGCCGGCCGCGCGCGATCATGCCGAGCGCCGTGCCGTACGCGGTCGGCAACGCGGCGAGCTGGTCGTCCGCGAGCGGGGAGCCGGTCATGTCGTGCACGCGCTCCACCGGCGCGGTCACGTACTCGGCGTACCCGCCGTCGCGTTCGCTCCCCATCAGGCCCACCGGGTTGGCGTCGGGCCCGTCACCGTCGTAGATCGCGGGGTCGACGACCACGCGGCGGCCGGCGAGGCTCTCCGCGACACCGGCGCCGACTGCCGCGACCCGGCCGGCCACGTCGGCGCCCTGGATGCGCGGGAAGTCGATGGGCCCTCGCCAGCCCGACAGCGTCTTGGGCGCACCCGGGCGGCCATAGGCACCCTCGCGGGTCCACAGGTCGGTGTTGTTCAGCGCCACCGCGCCGACCCGCACCAGCACCTCTCCCGCCCGCGGCGCGGGCACGGACACCTCGGCCGCCTCAAGGACCTCGGGCCCCCCGTGCCGCGTGATGCGCACCGCGCGCATGGTCTCGGGCACCGCCATCGTCCGACCTCCTCGCAACTATACTGATCTGTGAACCTTCTGCTCGACACCACGGTACACCGATCAGTGAAGGGCGCACATCATGCAGGAACCGCGGCCCATGACACCGGCAGGCCACCGCATCGTGGACGCAGCCGAGGAGCTGTTCTACAACCGGGGGATCACGGCCGTGGGCGTGGACCTGATCGCCGAGCACTCGGGGGTCACGAAGCGGACGTTGTACAACCGGTTCGGCTCGAAAGACCACCTGGTGGCGGCCTACCTCACGCAACGCGACGAGCGCTGGCGCTCACTGGTCCGCGCCACCATCGACGCCTGTGACGGCGCCGCCGACGCCGTCACCGCCCCCTTCGAGGCGCTGCGCACCTGGTGCGGGACGAACACGCGGGGCTGCGCGTTCATCAACGCCCTGGCCGAACTCCCGGATCCCGCGCACCCCGGTCACCGCATCGCCGCGAGCCAGAAGCTGTGGCTGCGCGACCTCTTCGAAGACCTCGCCACGACGGCGGGCTGCGCCCACCCGGCCGCGCTCGCCACCCGCCTCCTGGTCCTGCACGAGGGCGCCCTGGCCGCGCGGCCCCTCCCCCTCGACACCCTCACCGGCACCACGGCCCTCGCCAGAGCCCTGGTCGAAGGCGCACTTGGCACCCCTGGCCGCCTGCGATGACGCGAAGTACTGTGCATGGGCTGTGTCGCGACGAACGGTACGGACAAGGATGAGTGTGGGCGAGGCAGGCGGGCCACGCGGCGGGACGGAGCGGTGGGACGGGGAGTTGGGGGACGCCGTCGCGCGGGCGCAAGGCGGCGATGACGCCGCTTTCGAGGTCGTGTACCGGATGGTGCACCCCAGGCTGCTGGGCTATCTGCGCGGGCTCGTCGGCAATGAGGCGGAGGACGTGGCGTCGGATGCCTGGCTGGAGATCGCCCGCGATCTGGGCCGGTTCAAGGGTGACGGCGCGGGCTTTCGCGGCTGGAGCGCGACCATCGCACGCCATCGGGCGCTCGACCACCTGCGGCGGCGTCGCAGCCGCCCCGTCACCAGCGCGCTCGATCCGGACCTCCTGGACGTTCCGGGACCGGACGACGTGTACGACCAGGCCTTCGAGGGCCTGTCCACCGAGCGCGCGCTCAGGCTGGTCCGCACCCTGCCTCGCGACCAGGCCGAGGCTGTGCTGCTGCGCGTCGTCGTCGGCCTCGACGGCCCGTCCGCCGCGCGTGTGCTCGGCAAGCGTCCCGGCGCCGTACGCAGTGCCACCTCCCGCGGGCTGAAGCGGCTGGCGCGCCAACTCGGCGGCGCCGAGGAGACGAGAGCACAACCCCTTACGCTGAGGCGGTCGATATGAGCGGCGCGACGCCCAGCGCGTAGGACAACAGGCGAGTGCGGGAATCACACGAGGACGGACGGCAGCAGGCATGGGCACCCACGACAGCGAGGGCGGAACGTACGCCCGTCATTCCGCTGGCCCGACCGGCCCAAGGCCCGAACCAGCCGAACCGACCACCCCCGCCGACCTGGAGGCGGCACTCGGCAGCGCCATGTGCGACGAGACGCTGGACGCACACGCGCAGCAGCAGGCCGTCGCCGCCTACCGCGCGGCCCGCGACGCGGGCCTGCACACGCAGGCACGCACGCGCACGAGTGACGACTGGCGCTCGCCGCGCACAACGGTGCGGCGCTCGGTGAGGATCGCCGTGGCCGTGTTGCTCGCGAGCCTGGCCCTGGGTGGCGCGGCGTTCGCCGCGATCGAGTTGCCCGGGTCTTCCGGTGGAACACACCACGAGGGTCCGAGGCCGTCAGGCCCCGGACCCTCCGCATCCTCAAAACCCTCCCCGCCCACACACTCGGGCACGGCGACCACGGCAGGGCCGGGCAGTGCCTCGCCCTCCGGCTCCGCCGGCACCGCCGTTGGCCCGCGGTCCGAGGGCCGCCCGCCGACGGCCGAGGACGTCCAGGCCCACTGCCGCGCGTACGCGTCGGTCAAGGGGAACGGCAAGGCACTGGACTCGGCGGGCTGGCAGCGGTTCATCGCGGCCGCCGGCGGCGAGGACCATGTGTCCGCCTACTGTGCACAAGTGCTGCCCGGCTCCGGCTCCGGGAAGCAGCAGGACGGCAAGGGGAGGACGAAGGCGGAGCCGAAGAGCACGCCGGCGAGCGAGAAGCCCGGGCAGGCGAAGCAGGAGGGCCACGGCAACTCGGCGGCGAGCACGGCGCCGAGCCATTCTCCGCAGGGGCAGGGAGCCGGGGTGTCGCGCGGCGGAGGTCCCGGCGCCCGGTGACCGGCCGGGGAAGGTCGGCCACCGGGCGCCCGGGCGAGCCGGCGCGGGCCGCATCCCTGAACGCGGGGGCGGGCCCGAGCATCCTGCGGTGGACTCAACTCGCCTGCGCCTGCCGGCGTCGAACACGCAACGGTTAGGATCGATCGGCCCAGGCGACCGCATCACCCGGCGGCAGACCGGCCGTACTTCGATGTCGCGGAGCGATTCAGCGTGAGCGTAGTCCCTGATTATGTGTTCATCCTGCCCGTGGTGATCATCGCGGCATGGATCCTGTCGTGGTGGGGGTCCCGGCGGGTCCGGTGGATCCTGCTGTCGGCCGCGGCCGTCGTCTCCGTGCTCTGCGTCGCCTTCGGCCTGCATGCGATGGGGCCGTCCGCCGACCCGCGGACCGTCGGCTGTTCACCGGCCATCGAGTGCGTGGACGCGCGTCCGCTCTACCTGCTCGCGGCCGGACTGCTCGGTGCCGGGTGCTGCCTCGTCCTGCTGATCCTGACGCTGGTGGGCGAGGCGATCAGGATCTGGCGGGCGGACCGGGAGGACCGCGAGGACCGGGAGGACGGCCCCGCGGACGGATGAGGACGTGGAGCACCCCGTCCGCAGTCCCGGCCGCGAGTTTCCGTCAGACACCAACTCCTCTTGTTTTAGCGTGACTTGTTCCACCAAAGTGTGTATTCGTGGGGATGTACGCGGCGCGGAAATGCCTTACAGTCAGCGCCGAACCGGCGATCGGTCCGCCTGGATGCGGCCCGAGCCGGCAACGGGGGGAGTACCGCTTCATGGATCAGATGGTGCTCAAGGCCCAGCAGTGGGTCAACGCGACGTACGCCGGTGTGCCGGAGTACAACCCGTGCACCGAGAACGGGATGACCGGCTGGGACACGATCTACAGCCTCATCCGGGCGCTCCAGCACGAGCTCGGCATCACCGCCCTGTCCGACAACTTCGGCCCGACGACCTGGGCGGACCTACAGGCCTACGGCCCGGTCGGCGCGAGTTCCAGCAACATGAACATGCGGACCATCGTGGAGGCCGCCCTCTACTGCAAGGGCTACAGCGGCGGCGAGATCGACGGCGCCTTCGGCCTGGACACCTGCGGCGGACTGGGCTCGCTGATCTCGGACATGGGCATCGCGTCGCACTACGGCAGCCTGGTCGCCAACGCGGATCCGAAGGTCTTCAGGGCCCTGATGTCCATGGACGCCTACGTGCAGACGTACGGCGGCTCGGACATGATCCAGACCTGCCAGCGGTGGCTGAACGACGCGTACTACAGCAGGGGCCAGTTCTTCGTCGGCCCGTGTGACGGGCACTTCTCCCGCAATGTCCAGCAGTCCCTGGTCCTGGGCATCCAGTACCAGATGGGCCTGACGGACTCCCAGGTGACCGGCACCATCGGACCCGCCACCGAAGGGGCGCTGAAGACGACCGCGTACGTCTCCAACGGCTCGACGGGCAACTGGGTCCAGCTCTTCCAGTGCGCTGTCGCCTTCAACGGCTACGACAACCACTGGGGGGACAACGGCGGGACGTACGGCTCCGATCTGGCCGCCACGGTGACGGCCTTCCAGAAGTTCAGCGCGCTCACCGCCAACGGCACGGGCGACTACGACACGTGGATGTCGCTGCTGGTGTCGACCGGCGACCCGGACCGCAAGGGCATCGCGTTCGACTGCATGTACCCGCTGAACCCCACGACGATCAAGACGGTGAAGGGCAACGGGTACTCGATCGCCGGCCGCTACCTCACCGGCGGCACCAGCAAGGTGCTGACCAACTCCGAGATCGCGCTCATCTTCGACAACGGCATGTCCTTCTTCCCGATCTACCAGGAGGAGGGCAACCAGCTGAGCGACTTCGGCTACGACAAGGGCAAAGCGGCCGCACAGGCCGCGTACCAGGCTGCCGAGAGCTTCGGCATCCCGGCCGGTACGGTCATCTACTTCTCCGTGGACTTCGACGCCACCGACGCGGACATCGACAGCGCGATCATCCCGCACTTCAAGGGCGTCAACGACGGAATGCCCATCATCGGGACGTACACGATCGGCGTGTACGGGTGCCGCAACGTCTGCAGCCGCCTCTCGGACGCCGGCCTCACCAACCGCAGTTTCGTCAGCGGTATGTCCACCGGCTACAGCGGCAACCTCGGCTACCCGCTCCCGGACAACTGGGCCTTCGACCAGATCAAGGACTTCACCCTGGCCTCCGGCACCAGCGGCGCGGTGGAGATCGACAACGACATCGCCTCCGGCCGGGACCTCGGTCTCGACAGCGTGACCCGGCCGCGCGACCCCAACGACGGCTTCTACACCTATCTGATCTGGCTGGAGGCCAGGGCCGGCCAGTGGATCGCGCAGGGGAACAACAGCAGGTCGGCCACCCTGCTGGTCTCGCAGTACCTGCGCGTGCGCGACGGGCTGAACAAGCAGTCCTTCGCCGACGACGTCTTCGGCTCGCTCGACCAGGGCTTCATCGACTTCGTCAACGGCTATGCCGACATGCCGTTCGCGGCCCCGCTGCGCGACCCCGGCTACCTGTGGGACTCCGACCCCGACCACTTCGGCGCGTCGTTCGGCGCCGTCGTCAGCCACGGCCGCGTCTCGGACCTCACGGACTGCAACCTGGCCGACTTCGGCTCCTGGGGCGGCGACCTGGTCAGCGTCCTGGGGCAGTTCCACCAGAGCGGGCGCTCCGACGACCAGGCCTACGACTACGCCATGGGCAAGATGTTCAACCGGGACGACAACACGTTCTTCTCGCTCAGCGACTTCCTTGCCAACATGGACGCCTGGGTTCTCGGCTACCCGGCCCAGCAGGGCTCCACTCAGCCGCTGTCGACGGGCTTCAAGTCGGCCTACGCGTCTGTGGCGTCGTCCGGCAAGCGGTGCACGGACTTCTACCGGATCCGGTTCAACAGCGACCCGGACACCCTGGGAGACGCCGCCATCAGCGCCATCGGCCGCGGCGACGACCAGACCAACCTCATCCGGGCCGCTTTCTGGCTCGACCAGTTCGGGTCGATCACGTGCCCGACCCCGCAGTCGATGTCCGACGCCTCGATCTCCGCCGTGGCGACGGCGTTCCGGGACGCCGTTCTCCAGAACTGTTCCCTCTGAGGAATCGAGGAGCCGAGATGACTTCCATGAACTCCAAGGTCAGCCGCAGACAGGTGCTGGTACTCGGCGGCCTGACGCTCGGCGTTGGCGTCGTCAACGTCGCCGGCCTCGGCGGCACGGCATATGCCGATTCCACGGCCGATTCGCCGGCCGGCGGCGTGACGCTGGTACCGGTCGGTGCGAGCCCGGTCGTGGTGCTGCCCGGGGTCGGCGTCCAACCCGCCGCCTTCCCGAGGCAGTTGGCTGTCCAGGTACAGCACGCCGGCACCGGCCTCCCGGCCGGGACACAGGTCGCGATCACCTACGACCCCCGCCTGTACGCCCCGCTGCCCACCGCCATGGTGACCAGCGGCCGCCACCGATTGCCCGCCACGAGCAAGACCACCACCGACCCCAGGACGACCCTGGCGACCTGCACGGTCACCCTGACCGACGCGCTGCCCGCCGGCAGCGAACCCGTGGTCGTCGTGGGAACCGCCAACCCGGCGCTCTACCCGCTCGACCTGGTCGTCGCACCCGCGGGCGCGACCGCCGCGGTGGGCCGCGAGAACAGGAAGCCGACCGGCAGGCGCAGCCTCAAGTCCCACCGGCCCAAGGCGTTCGGCGGCGTCGCCACGCCATGGGGCATCGAGGTCAGCGGCGTGTGGGAGCGCTACGAGTGGGCGGACGGCAAGCGCTGGTACTACTACCCGGCCCGGGTCACCCTGCACAACGTCGGACCCGGCACCGCCCCGGCGGCCGCGGCGATCTCCGTCGCACTGGACCCCCGGATCGTACGGGACGTCAGGATCACCGGCGCCCGGCTCGACCACAAGGCGCACGACGCGGGCGTACGGCAGCTGTCGAGCAGACGGACCGCGTCGCTGTTCGAAACCCACTGGACCACCCGGGTGCGCCTCAAGGCCGGCGAACGGCTCGACCTCGCCGTGAAGGTGACGACGCACAGGCCGGCACGTGACCTGCCGACGATCAAGCACCCCGCGGTGACACTGATCGACACCGGCAACCACGTCACCCAGCGGAGGACCGGTCTGCCCTCGCTGTCGCGCACCGACTCGAGGTGGCAGTAGCCGACCGGTCGCGGCGCGTCCGCTCCCCGTGCGGCGCACACGTGTCGCCACTCGTTCCCCGAACGTTCAACTCCGCGTCCGTGTGCGGGCTGTGTGCCGTCCCTAGGGTCCCTGTGAAGTCGTGAAGCAGCGACAACGGGGAAGGGACTCATGGACACGCTCCTCGCCGTCCGGGCTCGCGGGGTCACCAAGTGCTTCGGTGACGTCGTCGCGCTCGACGGCATCGATCTGGACGTGGCGCCGGGCCGCATCCACGGCCTGGCCGGGCCCAACGGCGCGGGCAAGACGACGCTGCTCGGTCTGCTGCTCGGCCTGGCCGTGGCCGACAGCGGCGGCATCGAGGTCCTGGGGACGCCTGCCGGGCGGGCGCTCGCCGCGCCCGACGGCGTCGCCGGCTTCGTGGACGGGCCCGGCCTCTACCCCTCGCTCACCGCCCGGCAGAACCTCGCCGCACTGGCCGCCCTGCGCGGCGGCGGCGCGCGGACAGCCGGGATCGACGACGTGCTCGGCCAGGTCGGGCTCGCCGACGTGGCAGACGACCGGGCCCGCGGCTTCTCCCTCGGCATGCGCCAGCGGCTCGGGCTCGCCGCCGCCCTGCTCACCAGGCCCCGGCTGCTCGTACTCGACGAACCGGCCAACGGACTCGACCCCGCGGGCACCAGGCATGTGCACGGTGTGCTGACCCGGCTCGCGTCGGACGGCACCGCTGTCGTGCTCTCCAGCCACCGCATGGACGACCTCGAAGCGCTGTGTTCCGACGTCACCATCATCGCCACGGGGCGCGTGGTCTTCTCAGGCCCGCTGGAAAAGCTCGCCGCCGAAAACCCCGAACTCGACTACCGGCTCCTCACGTCGGACCCCGCGGCCGCCCGCAGGCTCGCCGCCGGTACGGAAGGGGTGCGGGTCGCAGGGGCCGCCGACGGCGCCGGGGCGCCCCACGGCGGGGAAGCCCTCGTCGTGCGCGCGCTGGTGCCCGCCCTGGACGAGCTGGTGGTGAGGCTCGTGCGCGCGGGCATCGCGCTGCGCGAGCTGGCACCGGTGGTGTCACCACTTGAGGCCGCGTTCCTCGCCCTCACCGAGCAGCAGGAGGACGCGCGATGACCGCGCCGACGCCCACGCCCATGG
Source organism: Streptomyces sp. NRRL F-5126 (assembly GCF_000721265.1). GTDB lineage: Bacteria > Actinomycetota > Actinomycetes > Streptomycetales > Streptomycetaceae > Streptomyces. Next base: position 233,692 of record NZ_JOFZ01000015.1, read on the forward strand.
CCGCATCGACCGCGACTCCCCCGTCAGCACCGGATCAGGCTGCCGCCGCACGGCCCGTGCCGGTGGCGCGGGTCTACCGCTTCGAGCTCGTCAAACTCGTGTCGCAGTGGCGTATTCGGCTGCTCGTGCTCGCCTGCTGGGTCGCGCCCGCCGTCTTCGTTGCCGCGGTGAGCCGGCAGGGCACACTGCCCGTCGACACGCTCTTCGGCCGGTGGATGCACGCCACCGGGTGGGCCGGGCCGCTGGTGGTGCTCGGCTTCGCGGGCACCTGGGCGCTGCCGCTGCTTACCTCGGTGGTCGCGGGGGACGTGTTCGCAGGCGAGGACCGGCTCGGCACCTGGCGGCACCTGCTCGTGGCGGTGCGCTCGCCCCGGCGCATCTTCGCGGCGAAGGCGCTGGCAGGACTCACCGTCATCCTGCTGCTCGTCGCGGGGCTGGCCTGCTCCTCCGCGGCCGGCGGGCTCGTGTCCGTCGGCGACCAGCCACTGGTCGGCCTGGACGGCCACCTGCTCGCGCCGGGGGACGCCGCCGCGCACGTCCTGCTCGCCTGGGTGTGCGTGCTCGCGCCGACGCTGGCGCTCGCCGCGATCGGTCTGCTCGGGTCCGTGGTCCTGTGGCGGTCCCCGATGGGCCTGCTGCTGCCGGCGCTCGTCGCCCTCGCGATGCAACTCGCCCAGATGCTGCCGCTGCCCGTCGCCGTACGGCTCGCGCTGCCCGGCTACGCGTTCATCGCCTGGAACGGCCTGTTCACCCGCCCCGCGCAGCTCGGCCCGCTCCTGATCGGCGTCGCGGTCTGCCTGGTGTGGGCCGCGGCGGCGACGGCGCTGGCCCTTCTGCTCTTCCTGCGGCGCGACTTCACCAACCCATCCGACGGGAGCTCGGGGCGCCGCGCCGTCACCGCGGGGCTGCTGCCGCTCGCCGGGCTCGTTGCCCTGACGGTGGCCGTACTCGCGGCGGCGACTCCCGCGACACTGACGGGGTCGGGGATCCGGCAGGCCGGGGTGGAGCGCTCGCTCGCCACGGCGTTCGCGCACCTCTACCGGATGCAGACCGGTCAGCTGAACCGGCCCGCCGTCACGGAGGCGCAGCTGAGGGCGACGGCGGCGTGCACGAAGGGCGACGTCAGCGACGGCGCCCAGGGTGCGGGCAACGACTGGCACTGCGTGGTCACCTGGCACCTTCCCGGCGTCGAGGCCACCGGCACGGCGGTCTACCAACTCGACGTCACCTCCGACGGGCGGTTCGTCGCCGACGGCGACGGGCCGAAGGAAGTCAACGGCTACTTCCTGGTGCGGACTCCGGAAGGGGACGCGCCGAACCCGCTGTGGCAGTTCGACGGGAACGTCGAGCTGCTCGACCACCCTCTGAAGGGATGACCCCATGCAGGTCACACGCCGCAGGCGTGCCAAGAAGAAACCCGTCCTGCTCGCAAGACGCGCCGGGCGCCGGATACCCCTCGTGACGGCGGGCATCACCGCCGCCGCCCTGGCCGCCACGGGCACCGCCTTCGCCCAGACGCACCAGTTCGGCACCCAGCAGGTCGGCCTGATCACCCACAAGGGGCAGGTCATCTCCAGCGACCAGTACCTCGCCCCGTACGGCAAGCGCCTCGTCATGAACGACGGCAAGATCATGTCGTCCACGGTCAGCCCGGACGGCACGCACCTCGCCGCCTCGGTGACCGACGGCGGGATGGCGCTGTCCATCGTCGACCTGAAGACGTGGAAGACGCAGCAGCTCGTCGGCGACTCCGCCACGGCCGACCTGCGCATCAGCGGCAACGACGTGGGTCAGGAGGGCCCCACGTACTCACCCGACGGCAAGCACCTGTGGCTGGGCAGGACCGACGGCTACACCCGGTTCACCGTCGGCGAGGACGGCTCCGTCTCCGATCCGGTGGACATCCCGATCCCGGCGGACGGGGCGAAGCACGCGCTGGCCTCCGCCGCCGTGTTCTCGTCCGACGGGGCCACCGTGTACGCGGCGGTCAACGGCCAGAACCGGGTCGTGGCCATCAACGCGGCCACCGGCGCCATCGAGCACAGCTGGACGGTGGGCAACGCGCCGCGCGGTGTAGTCCTGGCCGGTCACAAGCTGTACGTCAGCAACGAGGGCGGACGCCCGGCGCGGCCCGGCGAGTCGACGATCAACTCGTACCACACGCAGGTGCCGGCGAACCCGGTGACGGGTGCCACGACGACGGGCACGGTCAGTGTCATCGACCTGAGGAAGCCGTCCGCCGCTGTCAAGAGCATCGACGTCGGCCTGCACCCGACCGCTCTGTACGCGAAGAAGGGCGCGGTGTTCGTCACGGACACCGCGACCAACGACGTGTCCGTCATCAAGACGGCCAACGACAAGGTCGTGCAGACGATCTCGACCACGCCGTGGCCCGAGGCTTCGGTGGGTTACGAGCCGGACGCGGTGACGCTCACCGACGACGGCCATCTGCTGGTCACGCTGGGCCGCGCCGACGCGGTCGCCGTGTACCGGTACAAGTCGCCCCAGGAGCCGGTCAGTTATGTCGGCCTGCTCCCGACGGACTACTTCCCCGCCGAGATCGCCACTGTCGGCAACCAGGTGGTGGTGTCCAACACCCGTGGCATCGACGCCCGCCGTCCCACCACCAAGGGCGGCCACGGCACCCACGACACCACGGCCAGCCTGACCCGGTTCACACTGCCCGGCGACAAGACCATCAAGGCCGAGACGCGCAAGGTGTTCCAGCAGAACGGCTGGACCAGGAACTCGGTGGAGCTCGCCAAGTCCAAGGGCAGGCACAAGCCGAAGCCGGTGCCCGTCCCCGCGCGGATCGGCGACCCCTCGACGATCAAGCACGTCTTCCTGATCGTCAAGGAGAACCGCACCTACGACCAGGTGCTCGGCGACATCCCCAAGGGCAACGGCGACGCGTCGCTTACCCAGTTCGGCGAGAACGTGACACCGAACCAGCACGCGCTGGCCAACCAGTTCGGGCTGTACGACAACACCTACGACATCGGCACGAACTCGGCCGAGGGCCACAACTGGCTGATGCAGGCCGACAACCCCGAGTACACCGAGTCGTCGGCCGGCGAGTACCTGCGCTCCTACGACACCGAGGACGACGCACTCGGCCACCAGAAGTCCGGCTTCCTGTGGACGGGCGCCCAGGCCGCCGGCAAGTCCGTACGCGACTTCGGCGAGTTCCAGCAGTTCCTGACGAAGCCGGCCGGCGCGAGCTGGCAGAACCTGTACTGCGACGCCAACAACATGCGGGCGACCGGTGACCCCACCGCCTACCCGCTGGTCTCGTCCTCACCGATCCCGTCGCTCAACGACGTGTCGGTGCACGGGTTCCCGAAGTTCGACACCAGCGTTCCCGACGTGTACCGGGAGCAGATCTGGAAGCAGGACTTCGAGAAGAACGGCCCCGCGAACCTGAACATGTTCTGGCTGTCCAGCGACCACACCGGCGGCCCCGCGAGCCCGGCCGCACAGGTCGCCGACAACGACCTCGCGGTCGGCAGGATGGTCGACGAGATCTCCCACAGCAAGTACTGGAAGGACTCGGCGATCTTCGTCGTCGAGGACGACTCGCAGGCGGGGCTCGACCACGTCGACGGCCACCGTGCCCCCATCCAGATCATCAGCCCCTACGCCAGGCACGGCGTCGTGGACGACCACTACTACTCGCAGATCACGATGATCCGCACCATCGAGCAGATCCTCGGGATCCACCCGATGAACCAGAAGGACAGCGCGGCCACCCCCATGACCGGGGCCTTCACCAGGAAGCCGAACTACGCGCCGTTCAAGGCACTGGCCAACAGGACGTCGCTGACCGACGGCCTGGCGACCGCGCCCTCCTGCGGTGTGGACACCCCGGCGCCCCAGGACCCGAAGGCGGCGGCCGTGCCGGCGACGAAGGTCCCGGCGGACATGAAGCCGCTCGCGAAGCAGTGGGACACCTGGAAGTCGCACCAGCGGCTGACCGGGCCCAACGCCGTGGCCGACTACGCCGACCCCGAGCAGATGAACCACCTCACCTGGTACGAGACGCACAACTGGAAGAAGCCGTACCCGGGCGAGAAGAAGATCTACTCGCCCGGTGACGTGCCGGGCGCCTACATCCCGTCGTCGGACTCAGACGGCTGATCCCCGATCACTGATCACTGATCACTGATCGAGGCCGGTACCGGGAGCCCCCGGGCGGTGTCACCGCCGCCCGGGGGCCTCGTCCGGTATGCCCGTGAGCCTGCGCACCGCGTCCTGCATGTGCTCGTCCATCAGGTACAGCAGCCGCGCCTCGTCGCCCGCCCTGATGGCGTCGATGATCGCCGCGTGCTCCTCGACCATGACCTCGGGGACCGGGTACTTGTCCTGGAGCGCCGCGATGCACATGCGGGTCTCGACGAACAGCGTCTCCGCCATGCGCCGCAGCCGCACGCTGCCCGACTCGGTCACGAGGACGTGGTGCAGTTCGGTGTCGGCGGCGCTGAGCGCGGCGTGGTCGCCGCGCCTCGCCGCGTCCGCCATCGCGTCGTGCACCCGGGCCAGGCGGTCGGCCGAGGCCGCCCGGTCCCCGCGGAGGATGAGGCGGCAGGCCGCCGACTCGACGGCCGTACGCGCGAGGTATATGTCCCGCACGTCGTCCTCCGTCAGCGTCGTCACGAACACCCCGCGGTGCGGCTCGCTGTAGGCGATGCCCTGCTGGACGAGGCGCTGCATCGCCTCGCGCAGCGGGCCCCGGCTCACGCCGAGCTCGCCCGCCAGCTCGGCCTCGCCGAGCTGTGAGCCGGGCGCGAGCGTGCCGTCCATGATCGCCTCGGTGAGCTGGTGGGCGATCGAGATGGCGGCGGGCTCCCGCTTGACGCGCTCCAGCCGTCTGCCTCCCGGCATGACTGATCTCCTTCTCCGGTGCCGCCCTGCTACTCGGCGGCGGTGACAGGGGCGCGGCGGAACAGCCGGCCCAGGCCTTCGCGCGGCGTGGTGTCCCCCACCAGCCGCAGGCCTTCCCAGACAGTGACCTGGTTGGCCGTGAGGACGGGCTTGGCCACCGCGGCGTCCAGCTCGTCGAGCCAGGCCGCCGTGTGCAGCGCGGTGTCCGGCAACAGCACCGCCTCGGCCTCGGGGTGGTCGTTGCCGCGCGCGAGCTGAAGCACCTGGTCGCGACCGAGCGTACCGACCTCGGCCGCGGTGATGATGCCGCGCCCCGACACCCGCACCACCTCGGTCCCCGAGTCCGCGAGGAAACGGACGAAGTACTCGGCGACGTCGTCCGGGTACGTGGCGCCGATGGCGACCCTGCGCACGCCAAGGGCGCGGATCGCGTGCACGAAGGCGAAGGACGTGCTGGACGCGGGGACGCCGGCGGCCTGGGCGAGCTCCTCGACCTGCTGGCTCGCGCCCCGGCGCCCGTAGATGAAGCTGGCGCTCGTACAGGCCCACACCACCGCGTCGACGGCCTGCCTCTTCAGCTCCACCAGGCCCTCGGTGAGCCGGCCGATGGAGCCCATCTCCAGGAGCGCGTCCACGCGGTGGGCGTCCTCCCCCATGTCCGTGTGCACCAGGGGCAGGCGCACGGCGCCGCCCGCCCTGTCCTGGAGCAGCGGGTAGTCGTCCTCCGCCGAGTGTCCCGGGTAGAGGAATCCCACTGTCGCCGCGCGGTCAGCCATGCGTGAACGCCCTTTCGAGCAGGGCGGATCGCGGTACGCGCTCCGCAGCTGTAGATTGTTGACAATCCTACGGTCGCCGCCCTAACGTGTCAATCGGAATCCGGCGGCTGCCGGTGCCCGGTGGAAGCGGCGACCGAAGGACTGCCCATGCCAACGACCGGTCTCCCCGTCGTCGCGGTGCTCGCGGAGCAGGAGCCGCCCGTCGTCGAGCGGCTCGCGGGCGCCGCGCGCGTGCTGCGCGTCGGCGAGCGCGACCTCGCGGGCGCGCTGGCGCAGGCGGACGTCCTGCTCGTGTGGGACTTCCTGACGGGCGCGCTGCCCGCGGCCTGGCCCGAGCACGGCGGCCCGCGCTGGGTGCACACCGCGAGCGCGGGCGTCGACCGGCTGCTGTTCTCGCCGCTGCGCGAGTCGGACACCCTGGTCACGAACTCGCGCGGGGTGTTCGAGCGGCCGATCGCCGAGTACGTCGCCGGGCTCGTGCTCGCCATGGCGAAGGACCTGCCGGGCACGCTGGAGCGGCAGCGCACCCGCGAGTGGCGCCACCGCGTCACCGAATCCGTCGCGGGCACCCGCGCCGTCGTGGTCGGCGGCGGCCCCGTCGGGCGGGCCGTGGCCCGCCTGCTGGGCGCCCTCGGCCTGCGCGTCGAGCTGGTCTCCCGCACGGCGCGGGACGGCGATCCCGAGTTCGGCCGCGTGCACGGCTTCGGCGACCTGGCCGCGCTGCTGCCGGCCGCCGACTGGGTCGTGTGCGCGGCGCCGCTGACCGGGCAGACGGCGGACATGTTCGACGCGTCGGCCTTCGCCCGCATGAAGAGCGGCGCCCGGTTCGTCAACGTAGGCCGGGGACCGCTCGTCGTCGAGGAGGACCTGCTGGACGCGTTGCGCACCGGCGCGCTCGGCGGCGCGGCGCTCGACGTGTTCCGGCAGGAGCCGCTGCCCGCGGACAGCCCGCTGTGGGACGCTCCCGGGATGCTGGTGTCCCCGCACATGTCGGGCGACACCCGCAGCTGGCTCGACGACCTCGCGGACGTGTTTCTCGGCAACTTCGAGCGCTGGGTCGCCGGGCGGCCACTGCTCAACATCGTGGACAAGGAACTGGGGTACGTGCCCGTGGCCGGCCGGCCCGGCGCCGCCCCGCGGACCGAGGAGGGCACGCCATGACAGGAATCGGCGACCAGGCCGTGCGTACCGCCGGCACCACGCGGACGGCGGACGACCTCTGCTCCCGCACGGCGACCGAACTCCTCGACGGCTACCGGGACCTGTCCCTTTCGCCCGTCCGGGTCACCGAGGCCGTGCTCGCGCGCATCGCGGAACTCGACCCGCTCGTCAACGCGTTCTGCCTGGTCGACGAGGAGGCGGCGCGGCGTGACGCGGCGGCCTCGCAGGAGCGCTGGCGGCGCGGCGAGCCGCTCGGGCTGCTCGACGGCGTGCCCGTCTCGATCAAGGACCTGCTGCTCACCAGGGGCTGGCCCACACTGCGCGGCTCGCTCAGTACGGACCCGGCCGCGCCGTGCGAGCAGGACGCGCCGTCCGTCGCGCGGATGCGCGAGCACGGCGCTGTGTTCGTCGGCAAGACGACGACGCCCGAGTTCGGCTGGAAGGGCGTCACGGACGGGCCGCTGACCGGTGTGACCCGCAACCCCTGGAACCCGTCGCGCACTTCGGGCGGATCGAGCGGCGGCAGCGCGGCCGCCGTCGCACTCGGGCTCGGGCCGCTGTCGGTGGGCACCGACGGCGGCGGGTCGGTGCGCATCCCCGCCTCGTTCTGCGGTGTGTTCGGATTCAAGCCGACCTACGGCCGCGTCCCGCTCTACCCGGCGAGCCCCTTCGGCACGCTCGCGCACGCGGGCCCGCTGGCCCGTACGGTCGAGGACGCGGCGCTCATGATGGACGTGCTGTGCGGGCCGGACGACCGCGACTGGTCCGGGCTCCCGCCGTACGAGGGCAGCTTCCGCGACCGGCTCGGCGAGGCGAACGGCGGCAGTGTGCGCGGCCTGCGGGTCGCCTGGAGCACGTCACTCGCGGGCACGGCCGCCGAGCCGGACGTGGCCGCGCGGGTGCGGCACGCGGCGGAGCTGCTGGCAGGTCTGGGCGCCGAGGTCGAGGAGGCGGCGCCGGCCTTCGCCGACCCGGTGGCCGCCTACCACACGCTGTGGTTCTCGGGCGCGGCGAAGGTCGTGGAACACCTGACGCCCGAGCAGTTCGCCCGACTCGACCCGGGTCTCGCGGAGATCTGCCGCCAGGGCGCGGCGATGAGCGCGCTCGACTACCTCGGCGCCGTGGACGCGCGCATGGCGCTCGGCGTGGAGATGGGCCGCTTCCACCGCGCGTACGACCTGCTCGTGGTCCCGACACTGCCGGGCACGGCGTTCGAGGCGGGCCACGAGGTGCCGCCGGGCAGCGGCCACGGGCGGTGGACGGGCTGGACGCCCTTCACGTACCCGTTCAACCTCACGCAGCAGCCCGCGGCCACCGTGCCGTGCGGGCCCGGCGCGGACGGGCTGCCCGTCGGCGTCCAGCTCGTCGCGGCACGCAACAGGGACGACGTGGTGCTGCGGGCGTCCCACGCCCTGTTCGAGGCGCTGGCCGCGGAGGGCACGGTCTCGGCCGCGCCGGTGGACCCGCGCGGCTGAGTGCGCCCTCGCGGGCGTGACCTGTGGGGCCCCGGGCCGAGGCCCGGGGCCCCTGGAGGCCTCGCGCAGGCCTCACCGCCCGCCCTCATGCGTCGCGTCGTGGCCGGCGCGCGTCGCGCCACCGCCCAAGGGGCGCCCCCGCGCGGAGAGTCGGGCCCGCGCGGGCGGCGTACGGACTCGTGCGTTCAGGCGGCGCGCCTGAACGTCAGGGACTCGCCGAGCACGCCCGACAGCCACAAATCCTGTGCGGCCTCGGCCATCCGGTCGAGGCCCTCGGTGATCGTCGCGAAGATGTTCGCGGGCACGAAGCCGGTGTCCGGGTTCAGCAGCAGGTTGTTGCGCTCGTAGAACACCGCCAGGTCGACGATGGACTCCTCGGCCTGCGGCCTGCCGCCCTGCGTGTAGCCGTGGGAGCTGGTGTTCAGCTGCCACTTGGCGAACGAGAAGTAGGCGACGTCACCCGGGATGGGCGTGATCGTCGGATTCTCCGTGCCGGGCTCCTCGGCGGCGAACGCCGGCACCAGCGTGTAGATCTCGTTGCGCGCGTACTTGCCGTGGAAGACGTCCTTGCCGAGCGGCAGGGCGTTCCACACGGCCTCGCACGTGCGCGGCGCCTGGCCGTCGAGGAGCTTGGCCACGCAGCTGACGCCGCGCTTCTCCAGCGCGATCTCGATGTAACGGTCCACTTGTCCCCACTCTCCGTCTCCGGGTGTCGGCTCACGTACTCCGCTGCTCCGGCCGCCGGACTCCGGTACGGGTACCGGCGCCTTGCTCGCGGCGCGGCTTTTCAAGGCCCCTCGGTGCGGGCGGTGCCGGCTCGTCGGCCGGGGCGCCCACCGCCCCGGCCGGTCAGGACGCCGGCATCGCCAGGTAGCGCGTTTCGAGGAACTCCTCGATGCCGGCCCTGCCGCCCTCGCGGCCGAGGCCCGACTGCTTCACCCCGCCGAAGGGGGCCGCCGGATTGGAGACCACGCCCTTGTTGAGGCCGATCATCCCGGTGTCGAGCCGCTCGGAGATCCGGAAGGCGCGCCTGAGGCTCTCCGTGTACAGGTACGAGACGAGGCCGTACGGCGTCGCGTTGGCCGCCGCCACCGCCTCGTCCTCGTCGCTGAACGAGACGACGGGGGCGACGGGCCCGAAGATCTCCTCGTGCAGCATCGGTGCGTCGGCGGGCACGTCGACGAGGACGGTCGGCGCGTAGAAGTAGCCGTCTCCGGGGGCGGGTTCGCCGCCCGTCAGCGCCTTGGCGCCGGCGTCGAGCGCCTGCCCGACGAGCCTGCCGACCTTGCCGCGGCCGTCCTCGTCGATCAGCGGGCCCACCTCGACGCCGGGCTCCGTGCCGCGCCCGACGGCCATGGCGCCCATCCGCTCGGCGAGCCGCCGCGTGAACTCGGGGGCGACGCTCTCGTGCACGTAGAGCCGGTTGGCGGCGGTGCAGGCCTCGCCGATGTTGCGCATCTTGGCCTGCACCGCGCCCTCGACGGCGGCGTCCAGGTCGGCGTCCTCGCAGACGATGAACGGGGCGTTGCCGCCGAGTTCCAGCGACACGCGCAGCACCTGCTCGGCGCTCTGCGCGATCAGCAGCCTGCCGACGGCCGTGGAGCCCGTGAAGGACAGCTTGCGCAGCCGCCCGTCGCGCAGCAGCGGCTCGACGACGTCGCCGGGCCTGCTGCTCGTGACGACGTTCAGCACGCCGCCGGGGAGCCCGGCCTCCGCCATGATCCCGGCGAGCGCGAGCATCGACAGCGGGGTCTGCTCGGCGGGCTTGACGATCATCGTGCAGCCGGCCGCGACGGCGGGGCCGATCTTCCGGGTGCCCATGGCGAGGGGGAAGTTCCACGGTGTGACCAGCAGCGCGGGCCCCACCGGGCGCCGCATGACGAGCAGCCGGTCCTTGCCGTCGGGGGAGGTCGCGTACCCGCCGTCGATGCGCACGGCCTCCTCGGCGAACCACCGGAAGAACTCGGCGGCGTACGCGACCTCGCCGCGCGCCTCCGCCAGCGGCTTGCCCATCTCCAGGGTCATCAGCAGCGCGAGGTCGTCGATCCGCTCGCGGATCAGCTCGTAGGACCTGCGCAGGATCTCGCCTCGCTCGCGCGGCGGCCTGGCCGCCCAGGACTCCTGGGCCTCGTGCGCGGCGGTGAGCGCGTCCAGGGCGTCGTCCGTGCCCGCGTCCGCGACGGTGCGCAGCGGGCGCGCGACGGACGGGTCCTCCACCTCGAACACGTCCCCCGAGGCGGCGGGACGCCAGTCACCCGCGATGTACAGCCCGGCGGGGACCGCGTCCACCACCGCGCGCTCGTGCTCTGCCTGTGCGGTCACTGTGTTCTCCCCGGCTCGTGGACAACGGCGCCCGTCCATGCTTGCATGAGTGTAGGTTGTTGACAATCCTACGATCGAGGTTCTCCCGCCCGGTACCCGAAGGAGCGAACATGGCCACACTCTCTCCCGTCCTCAAGCAGGCCACGCCCGTGCTCGCGGCCCGGGGCGAAGGCGTGTACGTGTACGACGAGGCGGGCCGCGCCCACCTGGACTTCACCGCCGGCATCGGCGTGACGAGCACAGGCCACTGCCACCCTCGTGTCGTCGAGGCCGCGCAGCGCCAGGTCGCCACGCTCGTGCACGGCCAGTACACGACGGTCATGCACCGGCCGCTGCTCACGCTCACGGAGCGGCTCGGCGAGGTGCTGCCCGCAGGGCTCGACTCGCTGTTCTACGTCAACTCGGGCAGCGAGGCGGTCGAGGCCGCCATGCGCCTGGCGAGGCAGGCCACCGGGCGGCCCAACATCGTCGTCTTCCAGGGCTCCTTCCACGGACGCACCATCGGCGCCGCGTCGCTGACGACGTCCGCCTCCAAGTACAGGTCGGGGTTCGGGCCGCTGATGCCGGGCGTCGCGATCGCGCCGTTCCCCAACGCCTTCCACTACGGGTGGGACGAGGAGACCGCGACGAGGTTCGCGCTGCGTGAGCTCGACCAACTGCTGGCGACCGTCTCCGCGCCGGCCGACACCGCGGCGTTCTTCGTCGAGCCGGTGCTGGGCGAGGGCGGGTATGTGCCGGCCAACACCGCGTTCCTGCGCGGCCTGCGGGAGCGCGCGGACCGCCACGGCATCCTCCTCGTCCTCGACGAGGTGCAGACGGGCTTCGGCCGCACGGGGATGTTCTGGGGCCACGAGCACTTCGCGGGCAGGCCCGACATCGTGGTCACCGCGAAGGGGCTGGCCAGCGGCTTCCCGCTGTCCGCCATCGCCGCGCCCACGGCGCTCATGGAGAAGGCGTGGCCCGGCTCGCAGGGCGGCACGTACGGCGGCAACGCGGTCGCGTGCGCGGCGGCGATCGCCACGCTCGACGTGATCCAGGACGAGAAGCTCGTCGAGAACGCGGCGGGGCGCGGCAAGGAGCTGCTCGCTGGGCTGCGCGAGGTCGCGGCGCGGCACGCGCCGGCGTCGGGGCCCGGCATCGGCGACGTGCGGGGGCTCGGACTGATGGCAGGCAGCGAGTTCGTGACGGCGGACGGCGAGCCCGACGGCTCGACGGCCGCGGCCGCCCAGGCGGCGGCGTCGCGCCGCGGGCTGCTACTGCTCACCTGCGGGGCGCAGGGCCAGGTCGTGCGCATGATCCCGCCACTCGTCGTCACGGCGGAGCAGGTACGCGAGGGGCTGGCCCTGTGGGGCGACGCGGTCGCCGACGCGCTGTCCTGACGCGAGCGCCGCGCGGGGATCGTGCGGGCGTCCCGCCCGGGCGCGCGTGAAGCTGCCGCCACCTGGCGGAGAACCGCCGCACCGAACGGCCGCGCGGGCGCCCGGCACGGGCGCGGGTAGCGCTCGCCTGCCGGGCAGACCGCCGAAAGCCCGGGCACCGCCGGGCGAGCCGCGCGGAACACCACCGGTGCACCCGGGCGCCGGAGTACGGGCAGCCGCACGTCAGAACGCGTCCGTCTCCGCCGCCGGGCAGGCCGCCGGAAGCCCGGGCACCGCCGGGCGGGCCGCGCGGAACACCACCGGTGCACCCGGGCGCCGGAGTACGGGCAGCCGCACGTCAGAACGCGTCCGTCTCCGCCCGGCCAGGCACGGCGGCGCCGAGGGAGTTGACGCCAACCATGGCCGACCAGCATCGTCTCCACACCGGGGCGGGGAAAACCGGGGCGCACGCCCCGCAGGCGCTCCAGGCGGCGCTGCGCGCCGCCGTCACGCGCGGGAGCGTGGACTTCGGGCCGAGGCGCCGCGCGGAGTACGCGCAGGACGCGTCCAACTACCGGCAGGTGCCCGTGGCGGTGGTCATGCCGGCGGACGCGGACGAGGTCATCGCGGCCGTGGCGGCGTGCCGCGCGCACGGGACGGCCGTCACGCTGCGCGGCGGCGGCACCAGCATCGCGGGCCAGGCCGTGGGCGACGGCGTCGTCATCGACACCTCGCGCCACCTGAACCGGATCCTGTCGGTCGATCCCGAGGCACGTACCGCGACCGTCGAGCCCGGTGTCGTGCTCGACCGGCTGCAGGACGCCTGCCGCCCGCACGGCCTGCGGTTCGGCCCCGACCCCTCGACGCACTCGCGGTGCACCGTCGGCGGGATGATCGGCAACAACGCGTGCGGCACGCACTCGGTGGCCTGGGGCCGCACGGCGGACAACATCGTCGCGCTCGACGTGCTCACGTACGACGGCACGCGCATGCGCGTCGGCAGGCTCGGCGCCCGCGAGCTGGACGAGGCCGTCGCCGCGGGCGGCCGAAGCGGGGAGATCCACGCCGCCCTGCGCGACCTGCGCGACGGCAACCTCGCCCTGCTGCGCACCGAGTTCGGCCGGTTCAGGCGCCAGGTGTCCGGGTACGGGCTCGAGCACCTGCTGCCCGAGCGCGGTTTCGACGTGGCGGCGGCCCTGGTCGGCACGGAGGGCACCTGCGTGGTGGTGCTGTCCGCGACGGTACGGCTCGTGCCGCTCCCCCGGCGCCGCACCCTGGTGGCGCTCGGCTTCCCCGACCTGCCCGCAGCGGGCGACGCGGCGCGCGCCGTGCTGCGCCACGATCCCATCGCGTGCGAGGGCCTCGGCGCCGAGCAGGTCGCCGCGCTGCGCAGGAACGTGCCCGACGCGGAGCCCGAGCGGCTGCTGCCCGAGGGGCGCGGCTGGCTGCTGTGCGAGTTCGGTGACGCGGGCCCGGCGGCCGGCGACGAGGAGCAGGCGGCGGCGCTCGCGCGCGACACCGGCGCCGTCGGCGTCAGGCTGGTGACCGACCCCGGCGAGCAGGCGGCCCTGTGGCGCGTCAGGGAGGAGAGCTCGGGCCTCGCCACCCGCGCGCCCGACGGCACGGAGGCGTGGCCCGGCTGGGAGGACTCCGCCGTGCCCGTGGAGCACCTCGGCGACTACCTGCGCGACTTCGAGCAGCTCATGGCCCGCCACGGCCTGCACGGCACGCCGTACGGCCACTTCGGCGAGGGTTGCGTGCACATCAGGATCGACTTCGACCACACCACGCGCGAAGGCGTCCGCGTCTTCATGGCGTTCATGGCGGACGCCGCCCGGCTGGTCGCGCGCCACGGCGGGACCCTGTCGGGCGAGCACGGCGACGGCCAGGCGCGCGCCCAGTTCCTGCCCCTCGTCCACAGCCCGGCCGCCATCGACGCGTTCAACGCCTTCAAGGCGGTCTGGGACCCGGACGGCGGCCTCAACCCGGGCATCCTCGTCCACCCGCGCCCGGCCGACGAGCGCCTGCGAGTGCGGGCGGGCCACCGCCCCGCGCTGCCGCTCGCCACGACGCTGGCCCTGTCCGAGGACGGCGGTGACCTGAGCCGGGCGCTGCGCCGCTGCGTGGGAGTGGCGAAGTGCCGCACGTCGTCGGGCGGCGTGATGTGCCCGAGCTACCGCGTCACCGGCGACGAGAAGGACTCCACCAGGGGCCGGGCGCGCGTGCTGTACGAGATGGTGCAGGGCGACGTCGTCACGGACGGCTGGCGCGCGGAGGAGGTGCGGGACGCGCTCGACCTGTGCCTGTCCTGCAAGGGGTGCAAGAGCGACTGCCCGGTCGGCGTCGACATGGCCACGTACAAGGCGGAGTTCCTGCACCGGCACTACCGGCGCAGGGTGCGGCCGCGCGCCCACTACTCGCTCGGCTGGCTGCCGCTGTGGGCGAGGCTCGCGGCCACGGCACCGCGCCTGGCCAACCGGGTGACGGGCAGCAGGCTGCCCGCGGCCGCGCTGAAGGCCGCCGGCGGCATCGCCGCGCAGCGGCCCGTGCCGCGCTTCGCGCCGACGCGCTTTCGCCGGTGGTTCGAGTCCAGGCCCGCGGCCGGGCGCGCGCCCGCGCCGGGCGGGGACCCGGGCCGGCAGGTGCTGCTGTGGCCCGACACGTTCACGGAGTTCTTCACGCCCGAGGTGGGCCGGGCAGCCGTCGAGGTGCTCGAACACGCCGGTTTCGAGGTGCTGCTGCCGTCCGACCGGCTGTGCTGCGGCCTCACCTGGCTGACGACGGGACAGCTCGGCGTGGCCAAGAGGGTGCTCGGACGGACGCTGGACGCCGTCGACCCGTACCTCGCGCGCGGCATCCCCCTGGTGGGCCTCGAACCGAGCTGCACCTCCCTCTTCCGCTCGGACGCCGTGGAGCTCCTCGCGGACGACCCGCGCGCACGGCGGGCGGCGGAGTCGACGGTGACGCTCGCGGAGCTCCTCGACAGGAGGGCGCCCGGCACGGACTTCGGGCACCTGGGGCGCGCCGCCGTCACCCAGACCCACTGCCACCAGCACGCGACGCTGGGCAGCGCGGCCGACGACCGGCTGCTGGCCAGGATCGGCGTCGGAAACGAGCGCCTGGACTCCGGGTGCTGCGGCCTCGCGGGGAACTTCGGCTTCGAGAAGGAGCACTACGGGGTGTCCGTGGCCGTCGCCGAGAACGCCCTGCTGCCCGCCTTGCGGGAGACGCCCGATGACCATGTGGTCCTCGCGGACGGCTTCAGCTGCCGCACCCAGATCTCCCAGCTGTCGGGGCGGCGCCCCGTGCACCTGGCCGAGCTGCTGCGGGACGGCGTACGCGCGGCGGCCCTCAGTCCTGGCGTGCCGCCCGGCGAAGGGCGAGGACCAGCGCGTTGATCGCCGGGTCGCCTCCGCTGCCGGCCCGCACCGCGATCGAGACCGTACGGGTGAGCTGCAGGTCCTCCACGGGCCGCAGCGTCACGTCGGCCGCGAGCTGCTCCACGACGAGCCGCGGCACGAGCGAGACCCCGAGCCCCGCCTGGACGAGCGCGAGCACCACCGAGTAGTCGTCGCTGGTGAAGTCGAAGCGCGGGTTGAACCCGGCGGCCTCGCACGCGCGCTCCAGCACCGTGCGCAGTGAGTCGTCCCTGCGCGGCGCGACCCAGTGCTCGTCCCGCAGCGCCGCGAGGGGACGCGCGCCCTCGTCGGCCGCGTGCGGGTGGCGCGGCGGCAGCGCGAGCAGCACGGGCTCGCGGATCACGGGCCGCAGCTCGATCCCCGCGTGCGGCAGCCGCGGCAGCAGGTTGTACTCGTACACCAGCGCGACGTCGATGCGGCGGGCCCGGAGCTCGACCAGGCTCTGCTCCGGCTCCTGCTCGCCGAGCTCCACATTGAGGTCCGGGTGGTACGCCTGGCACGCGGCGATCGCCGGCGCCGCGATCGCGCCCGCCGCGCTCGGGAAGGCGCCGAGCCGCACCGTGCCGCGCACCCCCTGCTCAAGCGCGGACACCTCGGCGCGCGCCCGCTCCATCTGGGCCAGGATGATCTCGGTGTGCGCCACCAGGACGTGCGCGGCCTCCGTCAGCAGCAGGCGCCTGCCGTCCCGGATGAACAGCGTGGTGTGCGCCTCCCGTTCGAGCAGCGCGAGCTGCTGGGACACCGCAGACGGGGTCAGCGCGCACGCCTCGGCCGCGGCGGCGATCGTGCCGTGCGCGGCGAGCTCTCGAAGCAGCCTCAGCCGCCGTACCTCGAACATGTAGGAACACTAACGGCATGTCCGAAAAAATCTTGCTGGTCCTGCGGCCCGGCACGGTTCCACACTGGCGCTAGGCAGCAGGCACACGCGGCTCCGCGACCGCTCTGGTCGCGGTCCGCCACCGGCGGCACACAACGCAAGACCCTTCCGTGGTGCGCCCGCCGGGCGCGCCCGGTGACCCCGTTTCTTCTTCGCCGCAAAGGGGTTTCCAGTGGACATCACATTCCTCGGCGGTCCCGTTCCGCAGCGGGGCATCGGGGTGGTCGCGCCGTTCGACTTCGCCCTCGACCGTGAGCTCTGGCGCTGGGTGCCCGACGACGTCTGCCTGCATCTGACCCGGACACCTTTCGTGCCGGTCGAGGTCACGCCAGACATGGCGAGGATCATCAGCGAGCACGAGACCCTGCGGATGGCGGTGCGCACGCTCACGGCGATCCGGCCCGGCGCGGTCACGTACGCGTGCACGTCGGGCAGCTTCATCTCCGGGCTGCTCGGCGAGCGTGCCATGTGCGCGGCGATGGGTGACGTCGGCCCGCTGCCGGCCACGACCACGTCGGGCGGGCTGATCGACGCGCTGTCGGAGATCGGCGTGCGGAAGGTCGCCGTCATCACCCCGTACACCAAGTCGCTGACCGACGCGCTGGAGGACTTCCTCGCCGAGGCCGGCATGACGGTGACCGGGCGCTCCTACCTGGGCCTGACGCGGGAGATCTGGCGGGTGCCCTACCAGGGCGTGGCGGAGATGGCGCGCAGCGGTGTGGCGGAGGGTGCGGACGCGCTCTTCATCAGCTGCACCAACCTCCCCACGTACGACGTGATCCCTCAGCTGGAGGCGGAGCTGCGGATCCCGGTGCTGTCCGCCAACCAGGTGACGATGTGGACGGCCCTGCGCTCCATCGGGGTCTCGGCCGTCGGCCCGTACCAGGCCCTGCTCGACCCGGTGGCGCGCGCGGGCATGGGCCTCGCGGGCGCGCGGTGCGAGGTGGCGCCGGCCGAATTGCGGGCGCTCGGGCTGCCGGGTCAGGAGCTTCCCGCGGCCGACGAGCTCAGCCGGAGCCCGGAGCCGCGGCAGGGCGAGGCGTCGGGCACGCAGACGGGCACGCAGGCGTGGTGACGGCGGCGGCCCGGCGCGCCCGCGTGCTGCGGCGGGCGCGCCGGGCCGGTCTCCGGGGCGGTGCGGATCAGCAGGTCTGGCGCAGGTAGCCGTCGCTGCCGATGGGCGAGACGTCGACGTCGCGGCGGACGACGCTGATGCGGTCGCCGTAGCCTGAGCAGGTCTTCCTCAGGCCCGCGGCCGTGTACTCGATGGCGATCACGTGGTCGCCGTAGGCCGAGGTGTAGACCCCGCACTCGTCGTAGCGGCCGCACTCCTCAGCGATCGCGAAGTCGAGCCCGTTGCCCGCGTGGTCGCCCGCGAGCTCGGAGGTGTTCTTCTGCGCGATGGCCAGGCCCTTGGCGTGCGCGTGGTCCGAGAGCAGCTTGATGAAGGCCTCGGCCTCGTTCGACGTGAGGAGCTCGGGGAAGCGGGTGAAGGTGTCGAAGTTGTCGGGCTCGACGGCCTGGAAGCCCTTGCTCGCGCAGCTGTCGATCCAGCCGTCCACCTTGGCGGCGATCCGCTCACGCTTGGCGGCGGTACGGATGTCGAGGACGGCCTCGTCCCAGCCGTCGTCGTAGACGACCTTGCCGTTCGCGTCCCGCAGCAGCAGGTCGGAGTCCCAGTCGCCCTCCGCCCCTTCCTGTGCCTGGAAGGCGTTGACGTAGCAGATGTTGTACAGGCCCGCCGCCGGGGAGGCCGAGTGGTCGCGGCTGACGACCTTCACGCCGGCCGGCGGCTTGTAGGCGCCGCCGATCTGGTAGTCGAACCCGGCGTGCGCCGGCGGAAGTGTGACTCCGGTGGACGCGGCGGCGGTGGTGGACGCGGCGGCGCCCTGGGTGGTCGAAGCGCCCGCGGTGGAGCACGCGACCAGCGGCGTGGCGACGGCCAGCGCGGCAGCGGCCGACATGGCGAGGGATCTGCGGGACCGGACACGGTGAGCACGCATCGTGGAGCTCCAGAAGATGGGGGATACGTCCCCGCCTCGGGCTCTGGAGTGCCCTGGCGACTTTGTCCGGACTCGCGGCACTGCGGGCCGCTCACCGGCTGGGCGTACCTCTGGCGCCGGATGCTCGATCCTGGCGTTGAGTGGAGTAAAGCGAGCGGAACTCGTCATGTCAACAGCTCGAATGTGAGCGGTCGTTGGGTGCCGGGAATGGCGCGTCCCGCCCAGCCGTGCGGGCGGGGCGGGACGCGGCGGCTCAGTCGCTGCCGCCCTGGGAGGGTCCGAAGAACTCGATCTCGGCGATGGCCACCTGCTTCTTCGCGTCCACGCCGTAGGCGGTCCCCAGCGTGAAGCGCACCGACGTGACGTTGTGATACCTGAAGGCGCGCGACTGGAAGCCGCTGGTCTGGTCGAGGACGAGTTCCATGGTGTGGGTCTTGCCGTCGTCCGTGGTGACGAGGGCCTGCATGCGGTGCGGGCGCGCCGACTTGGACAGCGAGTCGGCGTGCGCGGACTCGCCCGAGGTGATGCCGACGTCGAGGAGGTTCACCGGCTCCTGGAAGTGCGCCTCGATCCACTCGCCCTGCCCGGACTCCGAGATGCCCGGGCCCCACCAGGTGTTGCTGTACTTGTCGAAAGCGAGCTTCGGGTCGTGGTGCGGGTACGAGTGCGACGCCTTGACGGAGTCGGGCGCGAGCGACGCACGGCTGGCGAAGTGGTCGCGTACCGCGGAGACGCCCGCGCCGACGTTCGTCGCGCCCCACACGACGAGGCCGAGCACGGCGGCCCAGACGACGTACTTGACGATGCGGCCGAACTGCCAGCGCAGCCGCGGCCGCTCGCCGGCCCACGGCTGCTCGCGGTTGTTGCGGTCGAACAGCCGGCGCCACCAGGGCGCACGCGGCCCGCCGTCCGGCGACTCCGACATCCGCATGGCGCACCGGGTGCAGAAGTGGCGGTCAGGACGGTTGGTCGTGCCGCACCACGGGCACGGGATGCCGCCCTGGATCTGCTGCTCGCCCGGGGCGCGCACGCCGGGCCGCACGGGCTCGGGGCGTCCCGGCAGGACCGGGGCGACGGGCTGCTCGCGCTCCGGCCTGGCCTGCGGCTCGTCGACCGGCACGAGCAGGGCCCTCGCCCGCTCGGCCGCGTCGTCCGACTGCGGCCACGGCTGCCCGCCGCCCCCGTGGGGCCCGCCGCCGGGCCCCTGGCCCGCGCCCGCGGCTGCCGGGCCGTAGGGCGAGTTGCCCTGCGCCGCGTAGCCGGGGTCCGCGCCGTGGGAGTAGCCGGGCGCCGGAGCCTGACCGGCGCCCGGCCGCACGCCCCGGGTGTCGAGCGGCTCCGTGGGGTCGTCCTCGTCCTCGTCCTGGTTCTCGGCCGGCAGCGGCATGGCCATCGGCATCGGCATCGACACCGGTGCGGCAGCCGCCGGGGCGGCCGACGGCCCGGAGGACGCCTGCGGCAGCGGCGACGAGGGGGCCCCGTGCACCGGCGACGAGACGGCATACGGCATCGGCTGTGCGGGGGTGTGCCACTCGGGCTGGGGGGACGCAGGCCGCTCGCGTTCCGCGGGGCTCTCCTGAGCGGGCACGTAAGGGGGCGGGTCCTGGGCGGGCGTCTGCTTGGCGGCGGCCGGCGCCTGGTCGGAGGCGACGGGGCTCCAGACCAGCACCGCGTTGCACGTGTCGCAGAAAGCCTGGCCCGGCTCCTGGGGGGTGCCGCACTGGTCGCAGGTCAGGGTGCGCTCGCCCTCCCCGTGCCCACCGGAGGCCCAACTGCTCGTCATCTCTTGGAGGTCCTTTCCGCGGCGGTCACCTGGACCGTGTAGGGCATGTGGGCGGGGCGCGCGGCCGCCACCAGATCGTCCAGCCGGTACTCGTCGGCGGGCGTCGGGGCGGGCAGACGGATGGAGACCTTCAGGTGGGGCCGGCGGTCGCCGGGAACGGGGCCGCGGGGACGGGCGCTCCAGGCGGCGCCGCCGCTCTCGGTGATCTCGGGTTCGACGCCGAAGGCGAGGCGCACGGCCTCGGCGAGGCCCTGGCGGGTGCCGCGTGCGCGGTGCAGGCTCACGGCCGCGGCGACCGCGGCGCGCAGCCGCGCCTCGCCGCCGGGCTCGTCGTCCTGGATGCCGTCGGTCTCCGCACCGACCCAGTCGCCGAGCCAGCGGGCGAAGTCCGCCGGCGCGAGGGACGGCGTGAAGTACGTGTCCAGGCAGTCGAGGACGTTGAGGATCGGGGCGATCACCTCGTCGAGCCCGGCGACGAACCGCTGCGCCAGGTCGTCGTCCGCGAAGACCGCGGGCAGCATCGTGCCGAGCGGGGCCGAGGAGGCGAGGCCGTCGACGGAGCCTCTCACGAGACCCCCTCGATGACGCGGACGTGGTGGTCGTAGGGGAAGACCAGCGACGGCGCGTCGAGGTCGATGCGGTCCGTGCGGTCGCCGCGCTTGCCGGTCAGCGGGTCGGCGGGGTGCAGCGCCACGTCGTCGACGAGTGCCACGCCGGGCACGCGCTGCAGCACCGAGAAGACCTCGCCCGACTGGACGGGGCGGCCGAAGGGCCAGCCCTTGCCGTCGACGCCGCCGGTGAGCGGGTCGAGGTGGCGGTAGAGCGCGTCGAGGGCCTGACGCCTGACGCGGTCGACGTCCGCGCCGCGGAAGGCGTGCAGCGTGGTGACGACGGTGACGCCCTGGTAGTAGGGCGGGCCCACCGCGAGCCGGGTGCCGATCAGGCGGCGCTCGTCGAGGTAGCCGGTGATCCGCTCCAGCAGCCGGTCGGCCGGGACGAGCTGCTCGAAGCGCAGCCTGCCGCCGGGGTCGGGCACCGCACGCGGCACGACGAGGACGCGCACCGCGTAGGCGCCGTGCTCCTCGGGCTCGCCCTCGATGCAGGTGATGCGGGCGGTCTCGGGCGCGGCGTGCCGGGCGAGCTGCTCGTAGTCGCGCAGGGTGACGGCCCGGTCCTGGGCGCGCAGCGTCAGCGGCGCGCGCGCCTTGGCCTCCTCGACCGTCTCGCCGTCCACACCGCCGTGTGCGGCCTCGCGGTTGATGACCTCGGTGACGTACGGCACCGAGTCGCGCAGCGTCCGTATGACGCCGCGGGCGACGTTGCCGGTGCGGCCGCCGCCCGTGCGGTAGCGGCGTGCCCGTATCACGGCGCCCTTGGCCGGCACCGCACCGTAGTTGCGCAGTGTGCCGTCGGCCTCGCGCACGGCGGGTCCGAAGGCGATCTCGCCGGTGGCCGGGTCCAGGGTGATGTGGCGGTCCTTCGGCCCTGACGCGGCGAAGTGCTGGACGACCTGCCAGTCGGTCCAGCCGTCGTACTCGGCGACCTGGAGCAGCAGCGGCGGCACGTCGCCGACGACGGGGGCATGCGCGAGCCGCAGGCGCTGGCCGGGCAGGCCCGTGGACTCGCCGAGCGCCTCGTCGTAGACCGCGTCCGCGTGCACGGCGGGCGCGGTGCCCCCCATGGTGAACGCCTCGGCGGAGCGCACCGTCGGCGAGGTGGTGTAGAAGGGCTGGTTGGGCCCGGGCTCGGTGACGCGGCAGCGCAGCCAGCCGCCCTCGTGGCGCCCCGCGCGCGACAGGACGTGGCCGCCGGGCACGTGCAGCACGACGTCGCCCGGCCGGTTGAGGCCACCGGTGGTGTCCTGCTCGACCTCGCACGCGACCCAGCCGTCGGCCGTCCACGCCTCCCAGGCCAGCGGGGGCTGGCGCGGGTCGACACCGACACCGTCGACGCGGCTGTCGAGCCGAAGCGCCACCGCGCAGTGCGGTACGGCCGCGCTGAGGCCGAGCAGCATGCAGTCGCCCGCGCGCGGCGACTCGGAGAAGCACAGCACGTGCTTCTCCTCGACGAGGTCCGCGCTGCGGTCGACGACGGCCTGGCCGCTGTTGTGCACCGCCAGGTGGCTCAACGTGCTGGGGACGATCGTCAGTTCACGCTCGGTCGAGAAGACGACGGACTCCTCGCCGTCGGCGCGCGCGGTGGCCGTCTGCGTCCCCAGCGGCACGGTGATGGGGTCCTCCTGCGGCGCCGACAGCCAGAACGTCACATCGGTGCGCGCGGCGGTCGGCGGGAAGAGCGTGATCCCCACGAGGTCGAGGAAGGCCAGGTGGTTCTTCTCCGGCACGCGGTTGAGCCGGTACACGATCTGGTCGGCCATGTGGGCGACCGTCTCCACAAGGGTGACGCCGGGGTCGGACACGTTGTGGTCGGTCCACTCCGGGGCGCGCTGCTGGATGTAGCGCTTGGCGTCGTCGACGAACTGCTGGAAGCGCCGGTCGTCGAGGTTCGGGGAGGGCAGTGCCATCAGCGGTCGCTTTCGGTGGCCGGTCCGCCGCCTTCGGGCGGTGACTCGGGATCGTCGTGTGAGGGGATGACGTAGAACGGGAAGACGAGGCTGCGCGGGTTGTTGGTGCCGCGGATCGAGTAGCGGACGTCGATGTGCAGCACCCCGGGATCGTTGCCGGGGGTCACCTCCACGTCGTGCACCTCGATGCGCGGCTCCCACCGGTCGAGACTGGTGTACACCTCGTGCTGGATGCGGCCCGCGGTGGCCTCGTTGATCGGCGCGAAGACCATGTCGTGGATGGCGCAGCCGAATTCGGGCCGCATCGGGCGCTCGCCGGGAGCGGTGGCGAGCACCAGGTGCATGGCCTCCTCCACCTCGCGCTCCCCGCTGACGAGGGCGATGCCCCCGGTCGGGCTGATGCGCATCGGGAAGGACCAGCCGGATCCTACGAATTGTTCGGGCATCAGACGATCGGCATTCCGTTGGCGAGGAGCACCTCGGGGCCGCCCTCGGTCACCAGGTCCATCGATACGGCTGTCAGCGTCATGTTGGGCCCGGCCATGAGCTGCATCGCGAGGCCGGCCTTGATGTTCGCCTCCATGCCGGCGGAGATGCTGAGCGCGGCGCGCGCGTTGAGCGCCATCGCCGTCGAGGTGAGGTTCATGGCGCCGCCCGACTCGAAGGTCATCGCGCCCCCTGACTTCAGGTTGATGACGCCCTTCGCGTCGAGTCTGATGTCCGCGCCGGCCTCGACGGACACCGACCGGTTGCCCTTGATGGTGACGCCGCCCCTGCTGTCGATGGTGATCTCGGTCTTCGTCCGGTCCATGTTGATGACGAGATGGTCGTCGCCGGTGCTCAGCCGCACCCCACGCTTGCGCAGTCCGGTGCGCTGGCTGAGCAGGTCCATGCGGTTGAAATCGCGGTCCGAGATGGTGTGCCTGCTCGCCTTGCCGCTGAGCTTGTCGTGCAGCGGCACGTCGTCACGCTTCGGGTGGTCCTTGCCGTTGTAGAGCCCGCCGATGACATACGGGTGGTCGAGCGCCCCGCGGTCGAAGGCGACCAGGACCTCGTCCTTGACGTCGAGCGGCATGATGCTGCCGCCGTCCACCCCGCCGTACTGCACGACGCGGGTCCAGTCGCTGACGTACTTGTCGTCGAGCCACGGGAACTCCAGCTTCACCCGGCCCTGCTTGAGCGGGTCCTTGGTGTCCGTGACGAGCGCGTTCGCGACGGACGGCAGGCGCGGCGCGGCGCTCGTGCCGCCCGAGGCAAGACCGTAGAGGGACCGCCACTGCCGGCCGCTGACGGTCACCAGCGTCTCGTAGGGCCGCCCCGACGCGAAGACGTGCCGTGCGCCGGTCACGGTGTACTTGCCCTCGAACGGGTCGCCGACGTCCTTGAGCGTCACGGCGGTGTCGGGCCGCAGCTTCGGGTTGCCGCGCACGGTGACCTCGAGCTCGGCGAACGACGAGGTCACGTCGTCGGCCAGCGACTTCGCCGCCCGCTCGACGCGTCCGATCTTGTCGTACGGGGTCGACGTCTCGACCAGCGGGGCCAGCTTGAAGCCGGCCCCGGCCTTGCCGGGTGTCGTGCCGATCTTGAAGCCGTCGTTGCTGGATGACTGGGCGGTTGACTTCAGGGTCTGCTTCGCGTCGACGTTCCAGCCGCGCGCCCGCACATCGCGGACCTGATCGGCGGAGGTCACGCCGGCCCGGCAGCGCTTCACGTCGTGGCCGGCCTGGAGGATCAGCGGGCTCTTGTCGCTCGGCGTCGACTCGGGAGGCGCGCCCGAGGCGTCCTCGCGGGCGACGAACTGGAACTTGCCGTGCGGGTCCAGGTAGAACAGCTTGTCGTTCTCGTCGGCGAGCCGGGCGATGAAGTCCCAGTCGGTCACGTTGTCCTGGGTGACGAAGTCGTAGGCGGCGCCGGTCGACTCGATCTTGCCCTTGGGTATCCCGTGGTCGCCCAGGATGTCCCGGACTATCTGGGTGGCGGTCATGTCGGGGAAGCCGAACACCCGGCGCCTGCGCAGCAGGCGGTGGCCGAGGTCGTAGCCGCGCACGACGGTGAACGTGCCCTTGCCGTCGTAGTCCGTCTCCAGCGCGGTGACCTCGCCGGTGAGCAGCGGGTCGTGGGCACCCTTGCCGTCCGAGACGGGCGACAGCACGGCCTTCGAGCCGATCTTGATGCCGCCGAGCTTGAGCACCTTCCTGTGCTGGTCGCGGAAGACGAGCTCGAAGGCGCCCGGTACCCCGGCGCCCAGGTCGACCCACGCGCCGACGAGTTGCTCGGCGACCTTCTTCGGCAGCTTGGACCCGCCTATGTGGACGTCGATGACGCTGGAGAACGCGAGCTGGGGCATCAGGCGGTGACCTCTTCGACTGCGGGCAGCATGAGCTCGGTGCCCGGTGTGAGCTGCGCCGGGTCGTCGATGCCGTTGGCGTCGGCGATCGCGCGCCAGACGGTGGCGTCCCCGTACTCCCGCCAGGCGAGCGACTGGAGGGTGTCGCCCGCGACGAGGCGGTGCACGCGGCGGGCGGTGAGCGCACCGGACGTCGGGTTCTGCCCCAGCGTATCGGAAGGGATCTCGTGCAACTGCATCTGGCAGGTGGCCCGGATCGGCATGCCCGTGGTGCCGAAGAGCGTGTACGTCGCCTCGACGGAAGCGACGTACGCGTGGAACCTGGCGGTCTTGAACGAGCCCCACTGGAAGATGACCCACGGCGTGGACGGCTGCTTCGCCGCGATGCTCGCGGACGTCACCTCGCAGCAGCGGAACAGCGACTCGACCATCTTCATCACGTCGTTGCTGTCGGGGTCGTCCGACCGGTCGAAGAAGATCTCGACGGACAGCTCGCGCGGCTCGGGCCCCATGAACTCGGGGACCACGCCGTCCCGCAGCGCGGCCGTGGGCGTGGACTGCCACTGGGCGCGGCGGCTCATCGAGAGCTGCGACGGGTTGAATTCAAAGTCGAGCGCCTTGATCAGCCCGCCCGGCGTGGTGCTGTACCCGAGCGGGGGCTCGTGGATCGCGAGGTGAGCGTGGACCAGGCTGCCCATGAGCTGGCTCAGGTGCTCGCCGGCCTTCTCCATCTTGCCCATCTTGCTGCTCTTGCCTGCCATGGTGCTACTCCCCCTCCACATCGGTGAACCCGTGATGGGTGATCTCAAGGACCTCGGTGGCGACGGACGGGTTGGCCGGGTCGAGCGACGGGCCCTGCCAGCGCACCGGCAGGACGTCGAGCAGCCCCCAGCGGGCCACCAGGGAGCCGTCCGCGCGCAGCGCGCTGATCTCGGCGGTCGGCCGCTGCACCCCGGTGGTGATGGAGGAGATCCAGGCGGCGACGCTCGCCGTTTCGGCGGTCAGGGGCCGGGTCAGGCGGATGGTGGAGAACGTCACGCGCGTGGGGAGCCTCCATACGAACCCGTTGTTGCCGCCCTCCTGGCGGTCTTCGACCTCCACCTCGGAGGACAGCCCCTCGCAGCCGTTGAAGAACCCCAGGCTCTCGCCGTCGATGGACAGGGTGAAGAAGATCGTGGATCCCGGGTCGAGATCGCTGGACATCGGGGCGGCCTTTCGTGTGCGGTAGGGGGTTCGCCTCGGGTCGGTGGGCTCCCTGGCCACCGGTGCCTGGAGTCAGCGGCGCGGGTCGCGCAGTCTGCCGACGCGTTCACGGTCGAGGCGGAATTCGGTTCTCAGCAGGCGGGTCAGCGGGCCGATCAGCCGGTGCAGCAACTCGTCGACCTGCCGGTCCGTCAGCTTCGTCGGCTCGAACTCGTCCGTGGTCCTGACGCCGCGGTCGGCCTTGGCGGCCGCCTCGGCCGCCTTGACCTTGCGCTCGGACGTGGCCCGCCTGCGGGGCTGCGCGGGCTGCTGCTGCCGGGCCAGTTCGAACCCGGAGAGGCCGGAGGGCTGTGCGGCCCGCTCGGCCTGCGAGGTCACGGCCGCGGGGAGGGCGAACGCCGACTGCGCCGCATGCTCGGTGGCGGGCTGGGCATGCTTGGCCAGCATGTCCCGCTGCACCGGCAGCGCGACGGGCGGCGGCGCGGGCGCGGCCGTCATACGTACGGGCGCGTTGACGGTCCCGGCAGGCGCGGTGCCCGGCCCGGCTGTGGTGCGGGCGGGGGCGGGCGCCGATCCGCCCTGGGGCGGCCTGAGCCCGGACCGCGCCGGCCTGGCGGCCGCGCGCTGCACGGGCGTTGCCGGTGTTCCGCCCGGTGCCGGGGCCGGGCCGCCGCCCTGTACGGGACCGCTGCCGGGCGCCGCGGAACGTGCGGCATGCGCCGCGAGAGCGGGCGGCAGCCACGCGTACGGGTCGGGCGCGGACAGCGCCGCCGACGCGGACGGCGCCGCGGAGGCGGGCAGGCCTGGCGGCAGCGGCGGGGCGGCGAGGGCGGAGGCGGCCCCGGGCGCGGCGCCGCGTGTGGCCGTGGCCCGTCCGGGCGCGGCCGGGGCGGTGAGGCGCTGGACGACCTGCGCGCCACCCGGTCCGCCGGTCCCACCGGCCGACGGCGCGGAAGGCGCCGCAGGCGCCGCGAGACGCTGGACCGCCGGGCCGCTCGCGGGGCGCGCCGGCGCGATGGGAGCGCCTCCGGGAGACGCGGGGCCGCCGCCGGCGGCCGGGCGCCCGGGCGCGGCGGGCGGCACGGCAGGTGCACGGCCTGCGGGGGCGGCGGTCCCGGCCGGTGCGGCGACCCCGCCGCTCGCGGGCGCGGCGGCGCGGCGCTGCACCGGGGTGCCGCCGGCGCCGGGACGGGACGTGCGGCCCGGCTGCGGGGCGGGCGCTGCCGGTGCGGCGGCCGGCGCGGTGCGCCGGAGCGGCACGGCGGCGGGCGCGGCGGCGCGCTGCACGGCCGGGGCCGCGGCTGCCGGGGGCAGCGCGGGCGACAGGGGCCGTGCCGAGGCCAGCGGAAGCGACGGCCGGGAGACGCTCACGGGGGCGTCGGGAGCTGTCACGGTCGGCGCGGCAAGGCCTGTGGCCGGCGCGGGCGAGGCGGCCGCCGGTGCGGCGGCGGGCGTCGCTGCGGAACCGGCCGGCAGCACCTGACCGGCCGTCGGCGCGGCGGGCGCGCCGACGGGCCGGGCGGCGACGGGCGCGGGGCGGTCCGCCCCGGGCGCGGGGGCCGCCGCGTTACGCCGTACCGGCACGACGGGCAGCGGGGCCGGGCGAGGAGCGGCGGCGCGCTGCACGTGCACGGGAGCCGCGCTCGGCGCCGATCCGGGAGCCGGAGAGGAAGAGCCGGGCGCAGCAGGGCGCGCCGGGGCCCGGCCGGGGGCACCGGCGGGGCCGCCTGCCGAAGGCGCCCCGTCGGCCGGGGCGGTGGGCCCCGAGGCTGCCGCGGGCGCGGGGCCGGCGGGCGCAGCGGACGGGGAACCCGCGGACGGCGAACCCGCCCCCGGGGAACTCCCCTGCGGCGCCGGGGTGCTGGGTGCGGACTGCGTGCCGGTCCGCGGGCTGCCGGTCTGGCTGCGCTGCACGGGCGTGGCCGCCGGTCCACCTGGCGCCTGGGCACCGGAGCGCGGTGCGACCGGGCCCGCCGGGCCGACGGCCCCGGGCCCTGCCGGCCGCACGGGGGTGGACGCAGAGGGCGTCACGCCGCTCAGCGGTGCCCGCGCCGCCGCTCCCGCGGACGGCTCGCCCGGAGCCGACGCGGTCGGGGCGCCGGCCGGCCGTCCCGCACCGGATCGCGCGGGCGCCGTACCGGATGGAGCGGGCGCCGCGCCGGGCGAGGCGGGGCGGGCCCCGCCGTCCTGGCCCGCGGGGGGCGGCGTGCGGCGCGCGGGCTCCGTGAGCGGCTGCGCGCGGCCGGGCGAAGCGGCCGAGCGCTGTACCGACAGCGGATTGCCGGGGGCCGCGGCGGGGCCGCGCAGCGGGACGGACGGCTTGCCGTCCCGTCCGGCGTCCGCCGTGGGCTTGCCGGTGCCTGACTGCCCCGTCTGCGACAGCGGCGCGCCCAGCAGGGGGCGGCGGCGCTGCGGCCCACCCGCCGAGGGGGCGGGCGCGGCCGGGGAGGCGGGCGCGGGCCCGGCGGAAGTCGCGGAGGGCGGCGGCGCGGCTTCGGGTCCTGACGGCGCGGAAGACGCGGGAGCCGAGGCGGCGGGCGTACCGGACACGGGCGTACCGGCGGCCGGTGCCGGGGAAGCGGGCGTCCCCGAAACGGGCGCGCCGAGCCCGCCGTGCGCCTGCGCAGGGGTGGTGCGCCGCTGGACCGGCATCTCGACGGGAGGGCCGGCCGGCCCGGACGTCCCTGTACGCAGCGGCGCGGCCTGCGGCGCCTGAGCAGAGGTGGTTGGCGCGGGTCCTGCCGAGGGACGCGAACCCGGCGCGGCGCCCGGGGCGGTGCCCGTGCGTGCGGGGGGTGCGGCCGGGGGCGCGGAACGCGGCGGTGCGGCGGGCTTGTTCGCCGCGGGGGACGGGGCGGTGGACGACGACGCCGGCGCGCGGGTCCCCGCGGCCGGTGCCGGTGCCGCCTTCGCCGCCGGCGCGTTCTGGGCCGGTTTGCGGGCCGGCGGGGTCGGCGCCGCCGGCAGGGAACGCCGCTGGACGGGGGTGGCCCTGGTCAGAGCCGCCGACCCGGGCCTGGGCGTGGGCGGCGGCGCCACCGGCGCCACCCTGGCACCCGATGGCCTGCTGACGGGCAGCGCGGGCCCCGGGCCGTTCGCGCCGGTGCGCGTCCACAGGGAGGCCGGGGGCTCCGGCTCCCCGGGTGCCTGGGGCACGTCCCTGGGCGCGACGGGCAGGGTCAGCGAGGGCATGTCGAGCTGCGGGGAGCCCGACGCGACCGGCGGCACCGTGAGGGCGCCGCCGACCAGCCCGCCAGGCGCGCCGTCGAGCACGGCATGCGAAAGCGTCCCGGCGAACGAGGGGTTGCGCCAGGTGGTGAGCGAGGAGCTGAACCCCGCGTCGGCGACGGGCCCGGGCGATGCGGTGGCCGCCGCGCGCTGGATGGGCGGCAGGGCGGACCAGCCCGCCGTGCCGCCCCCCGTGCGCGCGGCGTCCGCCGCGTGGGGCGTTTGTGGCGCACGCCCGCCGGCCGGCGCGGCCTGCGCCGCGCCGGCTCCTGACGTGCTTGCGCCCGTCGTGTCCGCTGTCCCGCGGGCCGCCCCTGGCCGCCCGCGCAGCCTGTCGAGGAACCCCATCAGCCCTCCGCCGAGGCTCGGTTGACGAGAGAGGCTATCTCCTGCGCGTAGCGCCGCCGGTCGCGGTGTTCGAGGTCCAGGACGTCCTCCAGGCTCCAGTGGAAGTGGTAGGCGATGTACGCGATCTCCTCATGAATGCGGTCGGTCGCGTACGTCACGATTCCCCCAGGCGGCTCCCGCCGAGCTCCACCTCGAAGGGCTGCTCGCAGTGCGGGCACGTCACCCCGGCCCGGGTGTGTCCCTCGGCGTTGACCTGCCGGTAGAAGTCCTGGAGGAAGGCGAGGTCGGAGGCGAACATGTTCTCCACCACGCCGTCGTGGACCTGCGCGACCGTGCCCAGCCGGGTGATGACCCGGCCGAGCAGCACCACCGAGAGGTATGCGGGGTTCTCCTGGACGCGGACGTCCCGCAGCGGGATCAGCTCGTCCCGCGCGGTCGCCAGCCTCATGGATCCGTTGCGGTGCACGGTGCCCGTCGCGTCGACGTAACCGCGCGGCAGTTCGAACTCGAACTCGGTGCGCAGCGACTGCCGCTCGGGCACCCGCTCCGCCACCGGAGCGGCGGCCTGCGGCGCGGGTTCGGAAGCTTCGTCCGCCGCCGCGCCCGGCACTGCGGGCGCGGCGGGCGGACGGGCAGTCGTACGGCGCATTACTCGATGACCAGTTCTTCGTAGGTGATCGTGACGGTCTCGGTGAGCGCCTGCGCCTCACCGGCCGTGACACTGCCGGCCTCGATCTTGCTGCACCACGCGTTGCGCAGGTGGTAGCGCTTCTGCGGGTTGTTCAGGGTGTCCATGTGCATGATCGTGGCGTTCTTGCGCGCCGTGTCCATCTGGCCCGCGAGGGACTCGTTGATCCACTGGTCGAACGCCTGGGACTGCGTCATGCCGCGCACGACGGTGCAGACGCCGGCCTTCTTGACGCCGGGCATCTTCTTCGTGACGGGGTGGCCCTGGGCCGAGACCTGCTGGTACTCGATGACGTCCTGCTCAAGGCTCAGACCCTGGACCTGGTGCAGGAACTCGACCATGACGCCGTCGATCTGGAGGCCGAAATTATGGGTAGTGAGCGCATCGCCCGGCTGCATTCTGTCCTTCTCCTACTGGTGACGTGCGTGTGGGCACGCACAGAACGGGGTGGGGTGGGCGCGGCACGCGGCCGCGGCCCGGCTACTCCTCCAGCTCGCCGCTGCCGCCGGAGAACTGCGCCAGCCGGAAGATCACGAATTCGGCGGGCTTGACGGGCGCGATGCCGATCTCGCAGATGACCCGGCCGAGGTCCACGGACTCCGACGGGTTGGTCTCGGCGTCGCACTTGACGTAGTAGGCCTCTTCGGGACGCGAGCCGAACAGGGCGCCGTTGCGCCACTCGTTGACGAGGAACGCCGATATGTTGCGCCGGATACGCGACCACAGGGCCTCGTCGTTCGGCTCGAACACCACCCACTGGGTGCCGATCAGGATCGACTCCTCCAGGTAGTTGAAGTACCGGCGGATGTTGATGTAGCGCCAGGCCGGGTCGGAGGACATCGTCCGGGCGCCCCAGATGCGGATGCCGCGGCCGGGGAAGGCGCGGATGCAGTTGACGCCGATCGGGTTGAGCAGGTCCTGCTCGCCGCGGGTGATCTGGTTCTCCAGGTCGACGACGCCGCGCACGACCTCGTTGGCCGGGGCCTTGTGCACGCCGCGCTCGAAGTCGTTGCGCGCCCAGATGCCGGAGACGTGGCCGCTCGGCGGGACCATGCGGGCCTGGCCGGTGGCCGGGTCGAAGATCTTGATCCACGGGTAGTACAGGGCCGCGAACTTCGAGTCGTAGCCGGCGGTCTCCTGGCGCCACACCCTGATGTCACGGGCGTTGAGGCCGGGCGGCGGGTCGATGACGGCGACGCGGTCGCCCATCAGCTCGCAGTGGGCGATGAGCCCGAGCTGGACGGCCTTGACGGACTCCAGGTCGATGGCGCCGCGCTGGTAGGCGGCCATCAGGTCGGGGACGGCGACCATCGAGATCTCGTCCACCGCCTCAAGGCCACCGAAGCCGGTGCGGTCGGAGGAGTCGCCGAGGTACTCGGCGGGGCCGGCGTGGCCGTCCTCCTGCTGCTCGACGGGCAGGGCGGCGGGGGCCGGAGCGGGCGGGTTGGCGAGCGCCACGGTCTGGTTGTCGGGCCGGGCGAGCTGGGCCGAGGGCGCGTTCTCCGTGACGGTGATCCGCTTGGAGCGCTCCTTGACCTGCGTGACCACGTAGTTGCGGTTGCTCTTCTTCGAGGTCACGTCGAAGGTCTCGACGACCTGGTCGCCGTCCTTGACGACCAGCTTGAACCGCTCGGCGGGGCCTTCGCCGTCCGCGTCCGCCACCTCGACGCTCAGCTTGCCGGTGCCGGTGCTGCCGCCGGCGGGCAGGGCGCGGACCGTGAAGGTACCCAGCTCGGCGGGCTTGCCCGGTTCGAGCGCGGCACGGGCGGCCGGGGCGGACACGGCGGCCGGTCCCTCCGCGCTCGCGTTCGCGCCCTCGGCGGACCCGCCGACGCGCACGACGTACGCGGCGGAGCCGCCGTTGTTGAAGAAGCCGTAGACGGAGTGCGCCAGGTAGTACCCGTCGGTGAACTCACCGAAGGCGGCGACGTACTGCGACCAGTTGGTCACCAGGGTCGGCTTGTTCAGCGGGCCGGTGGGCGCGAGTCCGACGAAGGCCGCCACGGAGGTTCCCACGCCCTCGATGGGACGGGAGCCGCTGGCGACCTCCTCGACGTAGACGCCCGGCGACAGGTACGACGGCATGCTCTGCTCTCCTATGGGGTACGGAATAGCGGGGGGGGTGGGCGGTACAAGCGGTACGACGCCGCAGAGATGTGTACGGCTACAACGATTACCGATGGACGGCGGCGGAGGAAGGACCTTCCGTGCCCTGCCGGGGGCATGGTCGCTGCCCTAAGGGGCATCGGTTCCTGGCCCCCTGCGCGCCTACCAGCCAGTATGGCGCGCCGCTCGGGGTGCGCGGGCCCGGCGGACGGCCGGGTCGGGCGGCGCGGGCGCGAGCCGGGCAGGCCACGTTGCCCCTGCGTCCCGCGGAAGTGCCCTTTCGGGCCTTGCCGTAGCGGCGCCGCGCCGGTTATGGCGACGGTGTGCCTTCGGCGGCTGCAGCGCCCGGGGCCGGAGCCCGCGTACGGCCTTCGATGCCCCGCCCCGGGGCCGGGCAAACACGTGAGCCGCGGGTCCGTCTTCCGAACGGGCAGGGCGGACTGCCCCGCGGTCGGCGCATGGTGCCCCAGCACCTGAGGCAGGGGGATGAGGGGCAACGTATCGTCGGGTCATGAGTTTGTGGACCTCCCTGGAGCCTGCCTCGACGACTGTGGATCCGGGAGGTTCCGCTCGTGTCCGGCTGAGGCTGCGCAATACCGGCGACGTCGTCGACGAG
>NZ_JOFZ01000016.1 GCF_000721265.1 Streptomyces sp. NRRL F-5126
CTGAATGATCACGGATCCCGTGTCCGCTCTGTCATCCGCCCCGACCTGCGGCATCTTCACGTCAGTTGGGCGATCCCGGGAACTCGCGCAAGCCCTGGGCCATCCGGGCGCGGGTCGCAGCCCCAGCAGTCGGCGAGGGCCGCGACGAGGAGCAGGCCGCGTCCGCCAGTACGGGCGGGGCAGACGGCGGCAGCATCGGCGGCGGGCGCGGGAAGCCTGTCGCCTCGCGTGTCGGTGACCTCCAGGCGGATGGTGAGGGGCGAGGCGGTGGGCGCGGAGAGTGCGAGGAGCCGGACGCGGAAGTCGCGGCCGGGAACGCGGCCATGGGTGATCGCGTTGGCGCCGAGTTCGGCGACGAGCAGGCTCAGCGTGTCGTGCGCCTCGCTGCCGTACGGCACGCCCCAGGAGTCGAGCCGCTCCCCGCAGAGCCGGCGGGCCAGGCGCGCGCCTCGGGGCGTCGAGCTGAAGCAGAGGGAAAAGCAGGAGTGGGGGCGGGCGGAGGCCGCCGGGGTCGCCGGTGAGGGTTGTTCTGTGAGATCCATGCACACAGCGTGGTGAGTTATGTCATACCGTGACCAGTGGTGACGCGCTGACGCGATGTGGAGTACTCGCGGGCGCACGCCGTGTACGGGACGGTACGGCCGGGTGGGCGGGAAGCGAGGTGTGCGGTGCTGGACGAGAGTGAGAGCGAGAGCGGAGTCGACACCGAGGTGCCGGG
Organism: Streptomyces sp. NRRL F-5126; assembly: GCF_000721265.1. GTDB lineage: Bacteria > Actinomycetota > Actinomycetes > Streptomycetales > Streptomycetaceae > Streptomyces. Next base: position 719 of record NZ_JOFZ01000016.1, read on the forward strand.
ACAACGGCGCAGCGAGGAGGAGTCGGCCAGGGGCCTTATCGGCGCGTTTGGACGCCAGTTAAAGCTGCTGCGGACGCGGGCGGGCATGGAGCGGGCCGAACTCGGCAGGCGAGTTGGGTACTCCGCGGACACCATCGCCTCGTACGAGCAGGGACGGCGCGTCCCGCAGCCACGGTTCATCCAGCAGGCAGACGAGGTGCTGGATGCGGGTGGTCTACTGACGGCTATGAAGGGGGAGGTCGGTCGGGCTCAGTACCCGGCGTTTTTCCGAGACATGGCTCGGTTGGAGGCCAGCGCAGTCGGCCTGTGCGTATATGCCACTCATGCCGCGCCTGGCCTGTTGCAGACAGAGGACTACGCCCGGGCCGTCTTCCAGATGCAGCGCCCGCTACTGGATGACGCTGTCATCGAACAGCGTCTGACTGCTCGGATGATGCGCCAGGACATCTTCACGCGACGCCCGGCGCCGCTGCTGAGCTTCATCATCGAAGAAGTTGTGCTGCGCAAACCGATTGGCGGACGGACAGCGCTTTGTGGACAGTTGGAACAGATCCTGCTTGTCGGACAGAACCGCAATGTGGAGATTCAGGTGATGCCGACGGACCGAGAGGACCACGCGGCACTGGGCGGCCCGTTCAACCTGATCGACGATGCCGACGGGCAACGTCTCGCCTACACCGAGGTCCAGGACGACAGTCGCATGTACACCAGCGCCGGGAAGATCCGTGAGCTCGAGGCTCGATATGGCATCCTGCGATCACAGGCGCTCACTCCCTGTGAGTCGCTGGCCTTCATTGAGGAACTGCTGGGAGCGGAATGACAGTTCAATGCAGTGAGTTGACCGTGCCGGAGTCAGCCTGGTTCAAGAGTAGTTACAGCAGCGGCGGGGGCGGCGAGTGTGTTGAGGTTGCCGCAACTCCCGAAGTTGCTCTCGTTCGGGACTCGAAGCGGCCCACTGGTGGCACGCTGGCAGTCGGAGCCGAAGCCTGGGGTGTGTTCGTCAAGCGAGCCGCCCGCGGCTGACGCCGAACCAAGTTGGGGCCCCGGCTGGCGCCGGGGCCCCAACTTTTAGAACTCCTCCAAGCCCTCCTCCCGGCGGATCATCCGCCAGGCCGCGCGGCGCGCGCTGCGGTCGAGGTTGGACTTGAAGTCGCGGTCCGCTCCGAAGTACCGCTTGCCGAGCGTGTCGATCGTGGAGACATGGTCCATCATGTTCTCCTCGAACTTCTTGTCGAAGACGACGCCGAAGTTCTCCTCGTCGTTGACGAGGGCGGCGGCCCGGACCTTCGGGTCCTTCTTCGTCGCGTTGAACGCCGGGAGCACGTCCTCTTCGGTGAACTCCGTGCCGAACTTCGCGTTGAACCTCTCGATCAGCTCGGACAGCAGTGACTTCTCCGCGTCCTTGCCGCCGCCGGCCCCGTCGCCGAACCCCTTGAGCTCGGCAGCGCCCTCGGGAAGCAGGGACTTGTCGTGCTCGCCCGTCTTCTCGACGCGCAGGTGGCTGAGGTCGACCTCCCCTATGTCGACGCCGCCGTCCGCCAGGCGTGGCAGGCGGTTGAGCAGGTAGCGCCCGTACAGGTACAGCCGCTCCAGGTCGGGGTCCTGGTAGGGCACGATCTGCGCGAGGAAGCCGTACTTGCGGACGTAGTCGTTGAGGTTGGCCCGGAACTCCTCTGCCACCTCGGCGTCCTCCTCGTCGTCGCTCTCCAGGAGAGCGGTGAAGCGGGTAACGGCGGGGGAGAGGAGCCGGTACAGCTCGGCGTGCAGCTTCTCCCACTTGGCCTGCGAGCCTTCGGCCTTCTCCTGCGCCTCGAAGTACGCGGAGACGAACTCGTCCATGTCCTGTTCCGAGACGATCGGCGCGGACATGACCCGGCTCTGGGCCGTGTAGAGGAGGTTCGGGTCGGAGGGGAGGGTATGCGCCTCCTCGAAGTACGGGCGGAAGGCGTCCTGTATGTCCTCGGCGTCGTTGACGAAGTCCAGGACGGCCAGGTCGGCCTGCGACTTGCGGTCGGCGGTGCGATTGAGGCGCGAGAGCGTTTGCACGGCGGCGATGCCGGTCAGCGTCTTGTTGACGTACATCGTCGTGAGGAGCGGCTGGTCGAAGCCGGTCTGGTACTTCTCGGCGACGACGAGGATCCGGTACTCCTGCTGGCCCTTGCCACCAGCCTTGGCGGCCTTGTCGTCGGCGCGGGTGTACGCGAACGCCTTGGGAAGCCCGCTCTCCGACAGACCACCGTTCTCCTTGCTCTCGGTGGTCTCCTCACCGTCGATGGTGAGGGAGCCGGAGAACGCGACGAGAACGCCGAGGTCCGGGTACTTGCTGTCGTACTCGCGGTCGGCGATGTAGCTGCGGATGGCGCGGGCCATCTGCACAGCGGAGTGGCGCGACGCCGTGACCACCATGGCCTTTGCTCGTCCGCCGAGACGGCCGCGGGTGTGGGCGACGAAGTGCTCGACGATCACTTGGGCGTGCTGCGACACCGTGTGCTCGTGCATGAGCGCGAACCGGGCGAGCAGGCTGTTCGCCTTGGAGGGGTCGACCTCCTTCTCGTCGTGGTTGAGGTTCGCGAGCTTCCAGTAGGTGTTGTAGGTGACGTAGTTGCGCAGGGGGTCAAGGATGAAGCCTTCCTCGATGGCCTGGCGCATGGAGTACGTGTGGAAGGGGCGGTAGACGGTCTTGCCGTTCTCCACACCTTCCGTGCCGAATAGTTCGAGCGTCTTGGCCTTGGGGGTGGCGGTGAAGGCGAAGTAGGAGAGGTTGGCGGCCTGGGAGCGCTCGACCGCCTTCGCCTTCAGCTTGTCGTCCACGGTGACCGTGGTCGCGCCCTCGTCGTCCGAGTCGGAGTCCAGACCGAGGTCGCGCAGGGCCGACTTCACGGCGGTGGCGGCGTCGCCGGACTGGGACGAGTGTGCCTCGTCGACGATGATCGCGAACCGGGTGCCCTTGATCTCGGTCGGGTTGCGCTTGATGTAGTCGAGCAGGGCCGGGAACGAGTGCAGGGTGACCGTGACGATCTTCCCGGTGTCCCGGGAGAGCGCGCGGGCGAGCTGCTCGCTCTTCGCGCCGTGCTTCTCGTCGACCTTCACGACCAGGCCGTCCGTCTGCGAGAAGCTGCCGACGGTCGCCGAGAGCTGGGCGTCCAGGACGCGGCGGTCGGTGATGACGATGACCTTGTCGAAGACGGGCTCGCCGGGCTTGATACGGCCGTCGGCGAGGGCGTCGGGCCGCAGGACGGCGGGATCGTTGCGGGCGTGCAGGTCGCTGAGGCGGTGGGCGAGCCAGCCGATGGTGTTGGACTTGCCCGAGCCGGCGGAGGCCATGACGAGGTAGTTCTGACCGGCGCCGTGGACGGACGCGTGCGCGGTGAGCTTGCGGACTACATCCCACTGGTGGAAGCGGGGGAAGATCGTCGACTTTGTCGTGCCGCCGCCGGGCGTCTTGTGTTTCTGCTGGTGCACAAAGCGCTGGAGGAGGTCGAGCCAGTTGTCTCGCTGCCAGACCTGCTCCCACAGGTAGGACGTGGAGTAGGTGCCGTGGGCGGTGGGGGTGGGGTTACCGGCGCCGCCGGGCTGGCCGGGGCCATTGGACCCGCTGTTGAAGGGGAGGAAGTGGGTGCTCTTGCCGCGGAGTTGGGTGGTGATGAAGACGAGGTCGGGGTCGACGGCGAAGTTGGCGATGACGCGACGCGTGAAGATCAGCTCGGTGGGGTCGCGGTCGGTCCGGTACTGCTCCTTGGCGTGCTCGACACCCTGGCCGGTGAGGGGGTTCTTCAACTCGGCGGTGGCGACGGGGATGCCGTTGAGGAACAAGGTCAGGTCGAGGCGGTGGCCCCAGTCGGCCTGCTTGGTCGCGTACGGGAGTTCGCGGACGACGGTGAGGCGATTCGCCCGATAGCCGTCGAGGACAGAGTCGGCGGAGATGAGGTTGGGCTTGAAATAGGCGACGCGGAGGCGGACCCCGCGATCCTTGACGCCGTTGCGGAGGACGTGGAGCAGCCCGTCGTCGGCAATGGCCCGGTCGAGGCGCTGTGCGAAGCCGCGCTGGGCTTCGTTCGGGTTGCCGCCGTAGACGGTGAGGAGCTCGTTCCACTCGTCGGGCTGGGTGGCGCCGATGAAGGTGAAGAGTTCGTTGGTGTCCAGGCCGAGGTCAGGACGGTAGTCCGCCGGGTTCGCCTCGCGCCAGCCACGGTTGCAGAGGGCAGCGACTATGGCCGAGCCGAAGGAGGACTCGTCGTGCACGGGACTCATGCGGTGACTCCTTCGGTTACGTTGCGTCCGCTGGCGGTTGTGACGTCGAACTGGCCGGTTACGGCGGCGGTGATGAGGGCTTGGCGGCGTTCTGCCAAGAGTGCTTTTTGCTTGATCAGTTGCCGTTCCAAGAGTTCGACCCGGGTAACACATGCGCTCAGTCGATTAAGTCGTCCGGCAGCTTCATTCGGATGGGGCAACGGAATCGGAACGCCGCGCAGTCTGTCCGCCTTGATGCCCAAGGCCGTGGAGCCAGTAGCCCGGCGTTCCAGTTCAGATTGCCCTTGAGGCGATCGCAGATACCAGTAGAGCCACTCGGGTGAGCAGACATCTTGGTTGGCCCGGAGCACGATGATGCGTTGCGCAAGTGCAATCGACGTATCGTTCACCATGGCAACCTGCCCGAGCGGGGCCTCCGTGGTGAGGAGTACGTCTTTCCCCTCGAGTAGGCCTCGGCGCATCCAGTCCGTATAGGAATCTGTGGCAATATATTCACGGCTTATTTTAAGATCAATTAGGCCGTTCCTGATGTTCTTCGCTGTGACAAGGGGAGTTCCGGAAGCTGTCTTCGTTGGTGTGGCGCCGCGGTAGTCGATCCACTGCCGGACCGCTCTTCGTAGCGGGATAAGGAGCGCGTCTTCAGGCCTCTCGAACGTGAAACATTCTGCAGTCAAAGAAAACTTGCGTTCTTCGAGCAGACCCGTCAGTCGATGGGAGCGATTTTCGATCAGTCTGAGCTGGGCGGTCTCGGCGTCGAGGAAGTTGGCGATGCGGCGTTGCTCGTCTATGGGTGGCAGGTCGATGGGCACCGCCCGCGCCCGCTCGGCGCTGATGTGGTAGATGTTCGCACCCGTTGCGATGGAGGCGAAGAGACCACTTCCGAACGCCGACCGAGCCCACCACTCGAGAAAACGCCCGTCAGTAATGCCGGAGCGGGGGCGCATCCTTAGAAGGGTGTTCTGAAAACACACGGCTCCGTCACTTTCTCCCCGCCAGACAGCCGATGCACCCACGGATCGCAGACTTCCGCTGCCTTCAGTGACAAGAACATCGCCAGCACGAAGTGAGAAGATTTGTTGCTCGGCTGGGGTGAAGTTCATTTGCTTGACGTCCGTCAGGTCGAGCGCCCCATCTTGGACGTTGGCGGCTCGCAGGTAGTGAACCATATGCAAACCTGAGTCGTGCTGGGGTGAACGCTGGCGTCCGAGAACTACTTCGGCGGCAGCGCGTAGAGTCGTCCGCCTCATTCGGTGACCTCCCTCAGCAGTCCCTGAATCTCGGCCTCCAGCGCCTTCAAGTCCGCGTCGATCTCCGCCAGTGGCCGCGGCGGCTCGTACACGTAGAAGTGCCGCGTGAACGGGATCTCGTACCCGATCTTCGTCTTGCTGTGGTCGATCCACGCATCCGGCACGTGCGGGTGGACCTCCCGGGTGAGGTACTCCTCGACGTCCTCGCCCAGCGGAACGTTCTCGTAGTCCCGGAGCTCCGGGTCCGGCTCGGGCTGGCCCTTCACGAGTTGCACTTCGCCCTCCGGGTTCCGTACGCCGATCGCGTCACGCAGCGCCTTGTTGAACGGCGCCCCCGTGGGCCACGTCGAGCCGGCCGCGACGACCGCGTCCTTGAGGGCGAGCCACGCCTCCTGCTTTGTAGCCCAGCTCGTGACGTCCATCGACTCGAAGGCGTCGAACATGACGATGGATTGCTTCTGGGGAAGCTTCTGGATGACCTTCGACGCCTCCAGCGCCGCCAGCGTCTCATCCGTCACCTCAAACCGCAGCTTCAGTGGCCGCTCCACCGTGATCCGCTGATACCCGAAGTCCTCGTTCCGGAAGACCTTCACCTTGCCGTGCAGCGGATGCTCCGCATCCCCCGCCGCCTCCAGCGCCTCGCCGTACAGCTTGACCACCGCCGCGATGTGGTCCTTGCCCAGCTCCTTGCGCTTGTCGCCCAGAGACTTGCGCATCTTCTGCCACTGGTCCCGTGCATCCAGCAGCACGACCTTGCCCTTATGGTCCGGGCTCTTCCTGTTCGTCAAAATCCAGAAGAACGTCGAGATGCCGGTGTTGTAGAAGAGCTGATCCGGAAGAGCGACGATGCCCTCAAGCCAGTCGTTCTCCAGGATCCAGCGGCGGATCTCAGATTCGCCCGAGCCCGCCGCGCCCGTGAACAGGGGCGAGCCGTTGAAGACGATCGCGATACGCGAGCCGCCGCCACCCTCCACGTCCACCGGCTTCATCTTCGAGATCATGTGCTGCAGGAACAGCAGTGAGCCGTCGTTGATGCGCGGCAGTCCTGCGCCGAAGCGTCCCGCGTCGCCGAGCTGCTCGTGCTCGGCCGTGACCTCGTCCTTGACCTTCTTCCACTCCACGCCGAACGGCGGATTCGCCAGCATGTAGTCGAAGGACTTGCGCTGGTGGCCGTCGTCGGAGAACGAGTTGCCGAAGCGGATGTTTTCCGGGTCCTGGCCCTTGATCATCAGGTCGGACCGGCAGATCGCCCACGACTCCGGGTTGAGCTCCTGCCCGAACACCTCAACCGTCGCGTCCGGGTTCAGCTCCGTGATCAGGTCGTCCATCGCGGAGAGCATGCCGCCCGTGCCGCACGCAGGGTCGAGGACCGTGCGGACCGCGCCCGGGAGCTGGAGCGCGTCGCCGTCCGGGGCGACCAGCAGCCGCACCATGAGCTGGATGACCTCGCGCGGCGTGAAGTGCTCACCGGCCGTCTCGTTGGACTGCTCGGAGAAGCGGCGGATCAACTCCTCGAAGATGTAGCCCATGTTGTGGTTGGGCACGACCTCGGGGCGTAGATCCAGGTCGGTGAACTTGCCGATGACCTGGTAGAGCAGTCCAGCGCTGTCCAGCCGCTTGATCTGCTGCGCGAACTCGAAGCGGTCCAGCACCCCACGGGCATTGTCCGAGAACGCCCCGACATACACCGTGAGGTTCTTCGCCGCGCTCTGCGGGTCCGCCGCGATCTTCTTCAGCGTCAGGTTGGACGTGTTGTAGAAGGAGTGGCCCGAGGCCCGGCGCAGGAATCGGTCCGCGTCGATGTCGCAGTCCTTGTACTGCTCGGTGATCTGCGTGACCTTCTCGCGGGTCGGCTCCAGCACGCACTCCAGCCGCCGCAGCACTGTGAACGGCAGGATGACCTTGCCGTAGTCCGACTGCTTGTAGTCCCCCCGCAGGAGATCGGCGACCGACCACGCGTGGTTCGCCAACTCCGTGTGCTTGCTGCTGTTCAAGGCCTCTTCCGCTTCCCTTCCGGGGCCGCCAGTACGGATGATGGTGCGGCGCGGACAGACCGGCATGTCTTCGTCCGTCCGCCGCCCGCTTCAAGAATGGGGTACTTCTCAAGCCTCTGTGGGCTCTGGTACCAATTGTCCGCCCGTGAGCCCCCCGCTCGCGAGCCGTGTCGTCTCCTCCGCCAAGTCTCCTATGCGCCGGGCCTGTTCGCGTAGTGCTTCCACGTGCCGGAAGGCCTCGCCGTACCGTCGCTGCTCGGCGAGCGGCAGCAGCGGCACGCGCAGCCGTCCCGGGCTGAGGTGGAGTGTCGAGCTGCCGGTCGAGGCGCCTGCCAGGTTGGCCTCGGAGCTGAGGAAGCCGAGGAGGAACCAGGGGTCGAGCCGCGCCGGGTCCGGCCGGAACAGGTGGACGCCCGTGCCGAGAAGGACACCGGCCTCCGCCTCGCCCGCGACTCGGGCCACCGGGCCCGTGCCGCCGACCAGGTTGCGGACCAGGACGTCGCCCACCGCGATCTCCGGCAGCCGCTCGGCCTGCGCGTCCCGCTCGCCCTTCGCTCCATGTGCCCCCTGCGCCTGGCCCCCCGGGGCACGCCCCGTCGGCCCCGTCCCCCGGGCGATGTCGCCGCCCGTCAGGGCCGGCGGGCGTTCCCCGCTCCCGCCGGCTGCGCCCGTATCCGCGCCCTTCGTCTCGGCGACCGTCGTCCGCGACGAGCCCGGGGCCGAGCCCGGCGCCGCACGCAGGACCTTCAGCGCCCCGCCCCGTGCCAGGTCCGAGACGGTGGCCGTGCGCCAGGCGCGGGCCGAAGTCCCCGCGGCCTTCCACATCCCCGTGGAGGCCAGCTCGCCCACCGTCCGCACCGCCGCCGCAAGCCCCTCGCGGGCCGCCACCGCCTCCCGGGCCAGGTCCTGCGGCGCGATATCCGCCTGGGAGCCCCGCACCTGCCGCGCGGGTGTCACGTCGACCACCTCACCGAGCAGGTCGACCACGCTCGCCGCACGCGCCACACCGGCCTGCGGCTCGAACCCATCAGGGTCCTCGGCGTACGCCGTCCACGCGGAGACGATCTGCCGGCTCACCCGCGCCCAGTCCACCGCCGCCCCGGCACGGCTCCCGCCGCGCGCCGGGGCCGTGGACTCGCCCGCGGTGTCGACGAAGAGGACCGACTGGTGTGCCGGCCGGTCGGGCTCCGGCCGCTGCAGCACCCACACCTGCAGGCCGATGTGGAGCGGGATCGCCGCACCCGGCGGCAGGGCCGCCACCGCCCGCAGCGCGCCGGTGCGGATCAGCTCGGAGCGTACGCGGCGCCCGGACGAGCGGGACGCCGTGGCCGGCGGGAGGAGCAGCACGGCGTGGCCGCCCGGTGCGAGGTGGGCCAGCGCGTGCTGGACCCAGGCCAGTTCGGACTCGGCGCGCGGCGGGAACCCGTACGCCCAGCGCGGGTCGTAGGCCAGCTCGTCGTGGCCCCAGTCCCGGTCCCCGTAGGGCGGGTTGGACAGTACGGCGTCGACGGTGAGGTCGGGGAATGCGTCGGCGCGCAGGCTGTCGCCCGTGCGCACGGTGACGTCCGTACCCTCCCCGGCTGTCAGCGTCAGCCCGACCGCTGACCGCCGTGCCTGTACGGGAAGGCTGTCCTGCCCGTACAGCTCGCGCGCGCCCCGCGCGGCGGCGGCCGACAGCAAGGTGCCGCTGCCGCAGGCGGGATCGAGAACCCGAAGCGGAGAGCCTGGGATCAGGCGGGCCAGCAGGTCGGCCAGTGGGGCCGGGGTCCGGTAGGCGCCGCTGGCGGCGCTGTCCTCCAACTCCCGCTCCGCCAGCACGCCCAGCGCCGTCTGCGCGCCCTCGTCGCGGACACAGAGCAGTAGCGCGCGCAGGACGGTGGTGTCGGCGGCGGTGAAGCGGACCGGTTCCGTGTCCGGCACCACGTCCGCGACCTCGGCAGACGCGTCGTTCGCCCGCTTCACCAGATCGGCGTCGGGCAACGTGTGCAGACCGGTGAGGTCGTCGGCGGGGCGGCGGGCCGCGGCCAGGACCATCAGGAGCAGGTCGGACGCCCCGGCGCCGGCACGTTCGCGCAGGCGCAGGGTGGTGCGCAGCTCCGCGCTTGGCGTGGCAGCCGTGTGCTGTCCGCGTGAGGCGAGCCAGGCACGGACCTCTTCCAGGTCGTACAGCGGACTGCTGTCCGTGCCGCCCGAGGGCGCGGGGAAGTCGTCGTGCCGGCGGCGCCAGTTGCTGACGGTGGCGCGCGTGACGCCCGCGATGCGGGAGATCTCGGCGGCGGTCACCTGGGCGGGCGGTGTGGGGGGTTGCGGCATGGATCAGGTCCTGGCTCGGTGGTCGACGTGGTCACACTCTACAGCGTGATTCAACATCAAAATAGTGATGGACGATGCTTTCACGTCATGTTCGTGCGGCGCATCGTCCGCGGGCGACGCCCGCCGGGGTCAGTTCATGCGTTCGGTGACGCCCTCGCCCGCGAAGTCCTCGAAATCCATGTTGCCGAGGCCCAGGTTCACGCTGAGCTCGACGGCCGCGTCGGGCGCGATGCGGAACGACATGATCGGCTCGTCGGCGTCTTCGGGGCCCGCGGCCCCGTACTCCGCGGCCTCGTCGTACGTCTCGGTCCGCACGGCGAGCAGCGGGTGCCGCGCCTCCCGCATGGTCGGGCCGTCGGCCACGAAGATCACGCCCGGGATGTCGAGCGGCGCGGGCGCGGCCGCGCGGAGGTCTTGCAGCAGTGTCTCGACCGGGGCGCCCTCGTACCCGCGGTCCTCGATGATCCATGGCTCGACCTCGTCGTCCTCCTCGATCGGCTCGCGCAGGCCCGTGATCACTCGGGCCCAGGCGCCGTCGTCGCCGAAGTCGGTGCGGACGACGAACGGGTACATGCCGTCGTGGCCGTGGACCACCATGCCCGCCCCGGCAGTGCCGGAAAGGGCGGTACGGCGTCCGGGCGGCGCCGTGCGCGTCCCCCGGTACACGACCGGGGGACCACCGGCGTGCCCCCGGTGGCCGACGAAGCGGGCGCCCGCGGCGGCCAGGAAGCGGACGGACGAGAGTTGGAGGTGCGGTGAGCCGCTGCTGCGGGTGATGTCGAGCCGGTAGTGGTCGTACGCCCCTGGCGCGGCGATCCGGAACTCCTTCGACTGGTGCCGCTCGGTGAACGACACGCCGGATCGGGAGTCGAGGACACTCCAGGAGCCGCCGTCCGCCGAGCCGTTCAGGGTCCACGCCGAGGGGTCGCGGTCGGCGGCGTCGTTCGCGGAGGTGAGGAGGTAGCGCTCCACGGCGACCGGCTCGGTGAGACGGAAATCGATCGTGACGCGGTCGTGAGGCGCGAACCACTTGCTCCTCGACGGGTCGATCAGGTTCCCCGCGACCTCGCCCGCGCGCACGTGCTGGGCAGTGGCCAGAACCTCACCGACCAGATGCGTGACGTCGGGTGTACCGGACGCGGTGGCGGAACACAGCGCGAGGGAGCGCGAGTCGCCCGAGGCGTCCGACCACTCGGCGGAGCACAGCGGCGCCGTGCCCCCGTCGTCGATCCACAGGTGCAGCGTGCCCTGCCCGCCCTCCTCGACATCGAAGGCGTACGCGCGGGGCCCGGCGGCGTCCCCGTAGGCAGAGCAGGGTCCACTGTCCGCGAGTTCGCCCCGCAGTTCCGTCACACCGCCGTCAGCCGCCCGGCGGTGCCCGACGCACTGCGCCATCCCGGGGGCGAAGGCCATGGCGTAGCGCGTGCCGTCCGCCGTGGCCCAGGACAGCCGCGCAAGGGGCCGGGCACCGGCTTCGCCCACGTGCACCGTCAGTGGCGGGGCAGGTGCCCACTCGCCGTGGCCGGGCGCCGAGCGCCGCAACTCGAATCTGAACACGTCGCTCTCGTCCGGCAGTGGTGGCACGGCTCCTCCTCGGTGGCCGGAGCGCCGGGCGCACACGCTCCGGCGGCAGGCGGGGTGGCGGGATGGGTGGCCCTGCCCGGGTCCACGCTACTCAGAGTCCCAACGCCGTGGGCCGCGGCCTCTGTCGAGGCCGGTGCGCAGGCATCCGCCGGTGCCATGTGCGGTTGCGTGGGGACATGCGGGCCGACCGCCGCGGGCGGCGGGGGCCGGGGGAAGGCAAGTGGAGCGAGCGAGGTTCCTGGGGACGCGTGCGGTGCAGACTTATTGACGGTGTGTACCTGCGGTGATTCACTCCGGTACTGAGAGCGCTCTCTCGCTGCTGCGAACCAGCCGCGACCCGTTCAGTTCACCACCTCCAGGGAGAGCCGTGTCCGTGAACTCCTCTCGTCGTGCCATGCTCCGCGGGGCGGCGGTCGCCGCCGTTGCCGTGCCGCTGGCCGGTGCCACCGCCGGATCCGCCTTCGCGTCGTCCCCCGTCTCCGCCGGCCGCTCGCGCGGCCACGGCGGCGGCGGGGCCGGTTGCCATGGGCGGACCGACCTGGGGCAGAACGTCCTGGTCTTCGACCCGTCGATGGGCGACGCGGCGATCCAGAAGCAGATCGACGCCGTGTTCGCCGTCCAGGCGTCCAACCAGTTCGGCACCGAGCGGTACGCCCTGGCGTTCAAGCCGGGCACGTACAACGTCGAGGTCAACGTCGGCTTCTACACCCACGTGCTCGGGCTCGGCGACAGCCCCGAGGACGTCGTGATCAACGGCCATGTGACCGTCGACGCCCAGTGGTTCGACGGCAACGGCACCCAGGACTTCTGGCGGGCCGCCGAGAACCTGACCATCGTGCCGCCCGACGGGCTCGACCGCTGGGCCGTCGCCCAGGCCGGGCCGCTGCGGCGCGTGCACGTCAAGGGCGACATGATCCTCATGCCGAGCCCGCCCGGCAACGGCTGGTCCAGCGGCGGCTTCCTCGCCGACAGCGTGGTGGACGGCCAGATCGACTCCGGCTCCCAGCAGCAGTGGCTGTCGCGCAACGACACCATCGGCAGCTGGAAGGGCTCCAACTGGAACATGGTCTTCGTCGGCGTCCAGGGCGCGCCCGCCACGTCCTTCCCGACCCCTCCCTACACGAGCGTGGACCGTACCCCGGTGGTCCGCGAGAAGCCGTTCCTGACCATGGACCGCCATGGCGGCTACCACGTGTTCGTGCCCGCGCTGCGGCGCGAGACGACCGGGACCTCCTGGCATCGCAGACGGGCCGCGGGCCGCAGCGTCCCGCTGACCGAGTTCCACGTCGCGCACCCGGGTGACTCCGCCGAGAGCATCAACCGCGCGCTCGCCTGGGGCAAGCACCTGCTGATCACCCCGGGCATCTACCCGCTCTCCGCGCCGCTGCGGGTCTCGCGGCCCGGCACCGTCGTCCTCGGCCTCGGGCTCGCGACCCTCCAGGCCACCCACGGCAACTCGCTCATCGAGGTCGCCGACGTCGACGACGTGTCCGTGGCAGGCGTGATCCTCGAACCCGCCACGCCCCACTCGCCCGTCCTGCTGCGCGTCGGCCGCGGCCGCAGCCGCAGGAGCCACGCGCACCGGCCCACCGCGCTCTTCGACGTCTTCCCGCGCATCGGCGGCGCCGTCGCCGGCGGGACGGACGTCTCCCTCCAGATCGACAGCAACGACGTGATCGTCGACCACGTCTGGGTCTGGCGCGCCGACCACGGGCTCGACGGCACGGTCGGCTGGTCGGTCAACCCCGCGGGCGTCGGCTTCCTCGTCGGCGGTGACCGTGTCACCACGTACGGCCTGTTCGTGGAGCACCACCAGAACTACGAGGTGCTCTGGAACGGCGACCACGGCCGCACCTACTTCTTCCAGAACGAGCACCCGTACGACGTGCCGACGCAGTCCGCGTGGAGGCACGGCAGTACGAACGGGTTCGCCGCCTACAAGGTCGGCGACCACGTCAGGGAGCACCACGCGTGGGGCCTGGGCAGCTACGCCTTCTTCAACCTCAACGCGAACATCTACACCGACCGCGCCTACGAGGTCCCCGACACCCCGGGCGTCGTGTTCACCTCGCTGATGACCGTCTGCCTCAACGACGCCGGCGGTGGCGGCATCCTGCACTGCATCAACAATGCCGGTGACCCCGTCGAGAACGGCTTCGGTACGTACAACATGAAGGCGTACTCGAACGGGGTCGCCACTGTCTGACGCGGGGCTGAGTACGCCCCGGCCCGGTGCGTGGTCGGCAGACCGTGCACCGGGCCGAGCAGCCGGTAAGGAGGGGGAACGCCGAGGCTCAGTCCTCCGTGAGCAGGCCCGAGCGGAGCGACTTGAGCGTGCGGCCCAGCAGGCGCGACACGTGCATCTGGGAGATGCCGAGCGCCTCGCCGATCTCGGACTGCGTCCACTCCCTGCCGAAGCGCATCTCGAGGATCGTACGGTCGCGGCCGTCCAGCTCGGCGAGCAGCGGCGCGAGGGAGGCGAGGTCCTCCACCAGCTCCATGCCCGGGTCGCAGGCACCGAAGGAGTCGGCGAGCGTGGCGGACTTGCGCGCCGAGCCCTCGCCGCTGTCGTACGGCATGTCCAGCGAGTCCGTGCTGTAGCCGTTGGCGGCGATCAGGCCGTCGACGACCTCTTCCTCGGGGCGCCCGAGCTCCGCCGCGAGCTCGGCCACCGTCGGCTCCCGGTCGAGGCTCAGGGAGAGGCGGTCCCTGGCCTTGGCCAGCTCGACGCGCATCTCCTGGAGGCGGCGCGGCACGTGCACGGCCCAGGTGCTGTCACGGAAGAACCGCTTGATCTCCCCGACGATGTACGGCACGGCGAACGTGGCGAACTCGTTCTCCCGGCTCAGATCGAACCGGTCGATGGCCTTGATCAGGCCGATCATCCCGACCTGGATCATGTCCTCGACCTGGTCGCGCCTGTTGAACCTGCGCGCGGCGAAGTGGACCAGGGACATGTTCATCTCGATGAGGGTGTTGCGTGCGTACGCGTATTCGTGGGAGCCCTCTTCGAGTTCCTGGAGCCGGTCGAAGAACAGCTTCGACATCGCACGTGCGTCGACGGGCGAGACTGCCTCAGGGTCCTCGATCCGGGGCAGCTCGCCGACACGTGCCGCGGGGCCGACGGTGGTGGAGACCATGAGCGTTCCCTTCAAGAACGGGGTGGGGCAGACCGTCTTCTGCCCCGGATCCCCATGACAATACTTTCCGCAGGGAAATCTTTTCGGGCCGCCCCGAACCAGGTGCGGGACACGGCTCTGCCGCCGCGCGCGGGGAGCGCTCGGCGGCAGAGGACGTGTCACGCGGTGCTGCTTGAGCCGATCAGCACCACGGGACGTGCGACAGGTTCTGGATGTAGCGCGCCGCGGAGTAGCCGCGGTGGTTCTCCAGCTTGTACCAGAGGTTGTTGCCGTCCACGTTCTGTCCGCGCTTCTTGCAGCGCAGTTCGACGATCGAACCGGGGCGCAGGCTGCCCAGGTAGCTGGAGTTCGTCGTGGCCCGCGCGCGGATCGACAGGGGCAGCCGCGCGACGACCCTGCCGCGCGGGTGCTGCCAGGCCGCGTTCTGTGCGGTCTGCGCATGGGTCGGGGTCGCCTGCCCGTCGGGGACGGGGGAGGCCGCGTTCGCGGGTGCGGCGGCCAGGGAGGCCGCGCCCGCGATCAGAATCCCGGCAAGGGCGGTGGCTGCCCGGCGCCCAACACGCGATGCGTGCATGGAGTCCTTCTTTCGCTGGAGTTGCTGTGCCCTTCTTTAATGGCACGGCGCGAGCCCGAAGAGACCGAAAGAAACAGCTTTATCACTCTTAAGGGCGTATAAAAGTGTGCGTAAAGTCGGATCTTGGTCTATTCCCTCACGCCTCGTGCGTACGCAGACATACCGGTCCGAAGAGGCCCGTACGCACCTGGCCCGCGGCGATCGCGCGCGTCGGCGACGCCTCTTCGAGGTAGCCGGCGAGCGTGCCGCGCACCACGACCTCCACGGTGTTGGCGCCGCGCCGCAGCGCGCCCGTCACCTCCACCGTCCAGGGCGCCCACACCCGCTCGCCGCACGGCACGCCGTTGACCGTGACCTCCGCCGTGCCGCGCACCTCGCCCAGGTCGAGCACCGCACGGCCCGCCGGGACCTCGGGCAGCGGCAGTTCCGCCCGGTAGCGCACGGCGCCGCCCAGCGCGCGCAGCCCGAGGTCCTCCCAACGCGCCAGCGGCGCCACGGCCTCCGCCACCTCGGCCGCCACCGCCGCGTCGAGCAGCGCGCCGCCGCGCCGGCCGTCGACCGCGGTCACACGCAGCACCACCTCGCACCCGGCGGCGGCCGGCTCCGGCAGCACCACACGGCCCGTGGCGTCCGGCACGAGCTCATGGCCGTCCACCAGGACAGCCGTCTGCAGGTCCGTCGGTACGCGCAGCGCCGTCGCGCCGAGCGGCGCCGTGAAGCGAAGCCACTCCTCACGCGGCGGGCCCGGTGCCGTGTCGGGCACCACGGGCTCCACCACAGCGCCCTGGGCCGCCGCCGGTTCGAGCCAGTGCGCGCCCGGCAGCGGGTGCGGCCTTGCCCAGGCGCAGACGAACCGCGGGTCGCGCCCCAGGTGCGTCGGGCGCGGCACGAGCGGCAGCCCGGCGCCGTCCGAGGCGGCCGTCCAGTGCGCACCGCTGCGCCAGCCGAGGCCGCCCTGCGCCACGGGGGCCGAGTCCAGGGCCCCGGCGGTCGGGGCGCCGTCCGCGTCCGTCAGGCGCAGCGTCAACTCGTTCTCGCCGGCGCGCAGGTGCGCGCCGATGTCGTACGGGTGGACCCTCACCTCCCGATGGCCCGGGTACGGGTTGAAGTCGCCCTGGCGCCCGACCTCCGCGCCGTTGACGAGCACGGCGCACGCCCCGTCGCTGCTGACCTGCACCGTCGTGTCCTGCGGCAGCTGTTCGAGCGTCGCGCGCAGCGTCAGGTCGTACGTCCTGCCCGGCACGCCGCCCGCGCCGGCCGACAGCCACTCGGGACGGCGGTACGCGTCGGGGTCGCGCACCACCGCGAAGGAGGCGCGCACCGGCCCGTCGGCGAGGGCCGTCAGGGTGAGGTCGAGCGCCACCGTCCGGCCGGCCGACGCCTCGGGCAGGGGGCTGAACGACTGGTAGCCGTCGCCCTCCACCGGCAGTTCCGCGCCGTCCACCCGCACCCGCCGTGCCGTGTTGGCGCCGACCGCGAGCCACCGGGATCCCGACCCGGCGGGCAGCGTGAGGTGCGTGCGCACCGACGCCGTGTCGCCCTCGGCGGCGTGGCGCAGGTCGATGAACTCCTCGGGCACGTAGCCCTTGGGCCCGAGCCGGTAGTCGTGGACCGGATCGTTGCGGATGCCGCGCGACAGCGACCACTCGCCGGGCTCGTACGCCCCCGTCCCCGCGCGCACCTCGGCGAACGGCCCGAACCCGGCCGTCACGGGGACCCAGGGGCCCTCCTCGTCCGCGCGGTGCTCCATGCGCCACACCTCGACCGGCAGCGTCCCGCGCCGGTCCGCGGCCGCCAGGTCGCCCCAGTCGTTGTCGAGCGTGGACAGCGCCAGCGCCCGCCACGGGCCCGTCACCTCCACCGCTCCCGTGACGGGACCCAGGGGGCGTCCGCTCGGCTCCGGCAGATCCCGGCCGAGGACGACGAGCGCCACGGCGCCGTCCTCGAACGGCACGTCGAAGCGCCAGCAGCCGTCCGCGCCCGGTGAGACCGCCAGCTCAGTCCGCGCGCCCGTGCCCGGGTCCCAGCGCTGGGCGCGCGGCGCCGCGTCGAGCCCCTCGACGGACACGGCCGCGGTGCGCCCCGTGGGCGGCACGTATGTGTAGCCGTCCTCGCGCAACTGGCGCCAGTACTCGGACCAGGAGAAGTTGTCCTGCGTCGTCCAGCCGCGCGCGTCGAGCGCGACGATCGGGGCGCGCGTGCCCGTGTCCTCGTCGTGCGCCACCAGCGCGAGCACGTGCGTGTCGCCGTCGCGCCGCAGCAGGTACGGGGCGTCGGCGGTGACCCGAACCGGGCCCCTGGCGACCGTGCCGGGCACCAGCTCGGGGTCCGCGACCACCGTGACGAGACCGTCAGCCAGCGCGGCCGCGAAGCCCCCGTCGGCGCCCGCGCCGTTCTCACCCTCGCCGCCGAGGAACAGCTCGGGTGCCCGGCCCACGCACACCACACGGCCGCCCGCACGCGCGAACTCCGCGAGCGTGCGGGCCGCCGCCGCGTGCAGCGCCCGGGCGCCGGGCACCACCACCGTCCGGTACGTCTCCGCGCCGACGGCCAGCGCCGCGCCCGCCGCGTCCGAGGCGAGGCGCGCGCCCGCGAGCGCCGTCTCGTCGAGGACGTCATGGTCGATCCCGGCGCTCTCCAGCACGCCGCGCCGCTCGGCGAACCAGGTGCCCACGCCGTTCAGCCGGTGGTACAGCTCGGCCGATTCGGTGGCGGCTGCGAGCGGCCCGTCGAGGGTGAGGTGGCCCTGCGCGGTCGTGGTGGGGGAGAGCAGCACCGTGTCGCACACGTGGTGGCCCGCCGTCAGCACCGAGCACAGGCGCGCCACCGCGCCCGCGAACACGTGGTAGACGGGCCAGTACGGCTGGCGCCAGCAGGTGGACGGCGGCGCCCACTCCCACCAGCCGCCCGGCGTCGCGTAGTAGACGGCGTGCGGGTCGTAGAGGTTGGCGCCGCGGCGCAGGAACGGCGACAGCCAGTCGTACGTCTCCTCGGGCGTGCCGCCCCACCCGGAGGAGTGGAACGCCTCGATCCAGGTGCGCGGTTCGCCGTTGGCGTGCGCCATCGAGCTGTGCACCTTGGCGTCGCCCCAGTGGTCGCTGCCCGGCGCGCCGTACCCCCGGTGCGTGGCGTGGTAGTCGCCGTACACCGTGACGCCGCCGACCGGGTCGCCCTCGCGCGCGGGCGACGGCTGGTCGAAGCCGCAGATCAGGCCGTGCCGCTCGAAGTAGGCGCGCTGCGGCCCGAAGAACGCGCGCCGGCCGAGCGCCGCCCGGTGCTCGTGGTAGTCGCGCCGCACCCGCACCGCGTCGTCGTCACCGCCCTCCCACAGCGCGGCGATCCGCTCCACCAGCTCGTAGCCGTAGCGGGCCGCGAAGGTGTCCGCGAAGTCCCGGCCCCACGTGGGCAGGGCGGGCAGCTCGTCCTGGAAGAACCCGCCGACGGAACGTCCGAACCACTTGCCGACGTGCCGTTCCAGCGTGCCGTGCACCTGGTCGAGGAGCGCGGCGCACGCCTCCACACCGAAGTAGTCGAAGCCGCTGATGCCGCTGTGCACGAGGGCCAGGCACGCGGGCTCGCCCTCCCAGTGCGCCTGACCGCCGGCGACCGGCACCGGCACGTGCCTCGCCTCGCCCCCCGCGTACGGCGTCGCGTACGCGGCCAGGGCGGTGTGGCCGGCCGGCGCGCGCACCACCGCGGGCCCCCCGTCGGTGTCCGCGGTGGTGCGGTACAGGGCGAGCCCCGCGAACTCGGGGCGGTCCGCCGTCAGCCGCCCTTGCAGGTTGGCGCCGGAGAACCCGATCTGGTCGTACATCCAGAGGGTGAAACCCAGCTCGTCGGCATCCGCGCAGGCGTCGTCGAGCAGGGACAGCCACTCGGGGCTCAGGTACGGCGGATCGTCCGCGAGGGACCCGAACATCGGCCCGGTCGGCGCCAGGCAGATCACGACCGCCTGGCGCACCCCCTGCGCGAGCATCTGCTCCATCTGCCAGCGCAGCCGCTCCCTCGTGACCGGCGCGCCGCTCCACCACCACAGCGGCAGCGGACCGTACTCGGGGGCGGGGTCGGTGAAGCGGGACAGCAGCCGCGATGCCGGGTCGGTCACGAGCGGGGGCCTTTCTGACGTGCGGGTCGTGCGTGCAGTGCGGGTCGCGCATTGACCGCCCGTCGTTCAGTGGGCGCGTTCGAGCTGGATGGAGTCGAGCGGTTTGCCGACGGTGTTCGGCATGAAGAAGAAGCCCACGCAGCCGCTGATGATCAAGAACGCGCACAGCAGCGCCGCCACCGTCGTGATCCCCGCGCTCGCCAGGTGCGGCACGTAATAGCTCCACACGCCGAGGCACGCGCGTGCCACGCCGAACGTGAAGCCCTGGGCGGTGCCGCGCAGCATCGTCGGGAAGAGCTCCTGGCTGACGGTCTTGTAGAACGCGTCACCCGCCAGCGAGGCACCGACACCGAACAGGAAGGTGTTCAGCAGGATCGTCGGCACCGTGAACGGGAACCACAGGAACAGCGCGTACGCGACGATCTGCATGACCGCGCCCGCCGCCCACAACTGCTTGCGCGTGTGGTGGTTGCGGTCGCTCAGCGGCATGTAGACGAAGACGGTCGCCACGATCCCGATGCCGAATCCCGCGCACGCGAGCGCGACGGAGACGGTCTGGTCGCCCGCACCCAGGTTCTTGACCATGTACGGGGTGAACAGGCCCGCCGTGCCCGCGGCGAGCCCCTGGAAGACGTAGAAGCTGCCCGTCCAGGCGAGCGCCTTCAGGTGGGCGCCGCTGAACAGCGCGCGCATCCGAGCCCTGCTCGCGGCGCCCTTCTCGGCCGCCTTCTTCCACATGGCGGATTCGGTCATGCCCCGGCGCATCGCCCACGTGACGATCGCGACCACGACCAGGTGCAGGAACACGATCCTGATGCCCAGCAGGTTCAGGTGCGACAGCGCGAGCGCCAGCAGCAGCACGATCATGGGGCCGATGTTCCACGCGACCTGGGTCAGCCCCAGCAGCTTGCCGCGCGCCCTGACGGGCGAGAACTCCCCGACGAGCGCGAGCGATGTCGGGACGTCGGCGCCGACGGCGACGCCCACGACGAACGTGCCGAGGAAGAGCATCCACGCGTTCACCGAGAGCGCGATGAGCAGCACGGCCGCCGCGTACACGAGCAGGTCGTACTGGTAGATCCGCTTGCGGCCGAGCTTGTCGCCGAGCCTGCCGCCGATGAAGGAACCGACGGCGGCGCCGATCGCGTTGGGCCCTATGGCGGCGAGCGCGCCCACGCCCGTCAGGCCCGAGGTGGCGAGATGGAGGTGGTCCTGGAACAGCGCGAGACCCGAGCCGATCGCCACGATCGAGCCCGCGTCGAGATAGGACGCCATGCCGGCGAGCGCGGACCACTTCCACTGCTGGCGGCTGATGCCACCGGCCGGGTCGCCGTCCGTGGTCTGCACGTCATCGGGGGAGTCTCCGGCTGTACGGCCGCCGGCTGCCGGTTGTCCCATGCTGCCGCTCCTCGTCGTAGAACGTTCTCCAACCAAGGGGAGGCCACCGTAGGGTCGAGCGCCCGTTCGACGTCAAGACACGTGCGTAAGGTTGTAGAACGTTGTGTGAAACCTTGGCCTTACCCGATCCGGGCGGGCCGGAAAGCGGAGGCGCTTCAATGCACCCGGTCGGCGGCGGGCGCCGTGTGACGATCACGGACGTGGCGAGGCATGCGGGCGTGTCCACCTCGGCCGTCTCCAAGGTGCTCAGGAACGCGTACGGGGTCAGCGACGCGATGCGCGAGCGGGTGCGCGAGGCGATGGACGCGCTGGACTACCGGCCGCACGCGGCGGCGCGCGGCATGCGCGGCCGTACGTACACGATCGGCGTGCTCCTGGACAACCTGCGCAACGCCTTCTTCGCCGACATCCTGGACGGGGTCAACGAGCGGCTGCGCTCCACGGACTACCAGATGCTGCTGGGTGCCGCCGGTTTCGGCGCGGAGGACCAGCTGCGGCTGGCGCGCGCGATGGTCGACCGCCAGATGGACGGGCTCATCCTGATCGGCCCCGGGTTCTCGCGCGCGGAGGTGGTCAGCGCCGCGGCCACGGTGCCGACCGTCGTCATCGGCCACCACGACACGGCGGACGCCTACGACTCGGTGGTGGACGCGGACGCGGAGGGTGCCGCTCTCGTGGTCGACCACCTCGTCGCGCTCGGGCACCGCCGGATAGCCCTGACGTCGGCCCACGGCAACGACAGCGCCGGCTGGTCGGGCACGCCCGAGCGGGTGCAGCGGCGCGGCTACCGCGAGGCGATGCGGCTCCACGGCCTGGACGAGTGCGCGCGGGTGGCGACGACGGCGTACTCGGAGGAGGGCGGGTACCGGGCGGGCATGGAACTGCTCGCGGGCCCCGGCCGGCCCACGGCGGTGTTCGCGGGGGCCGACGTGGCGGCGATGGGCGTGTTCCGAGCGGCGCGCGAGCTCGGGCTCCGCATCCCCGAGGACGTCTCGCTCGCCGGGTACAACAACACGGCGGTCGCCGCGATGGCGCCGGTGCGGCTGACGAGCGTGGACCAGGCGGGCGGGCTGATGGGGTCCACGGCGGCGCGGCTGCTGCTCGAACGGATCGACGGACGCACGCGCGCGGTGCTGATGTCCGTCTCGCCGAGCCTGGTGGTCCGCGGGACGACGGGGCCCGTGCCCGGCTGACAAGTCGGGTGCAACCAGGTCAACTCCCCGCTATTTCAAGGCACTCGCAAGAAAAAGTGTCCCGTTCATGGAGTGAGGGGGCGCCGAACGGAGCAGAGTGTGCACGTCCGATCACCGGTATCGTGTATCCGAAAGGCTGTCATGGCTCTGTCACGTTCGGTCCGCCGTACCTCCCGCTGGCTCGCGCTGGCGACGGCCGTCGCCAGCGCGTTCGCCATCGCCGCGGCCCCCGGCGCCGCGTCACCCGGCGCGCCGGGCATCGGCGACCCGTACTTCCCCGACCTCGGCAACGGCGGTTTCGACGCGCTCCACTACGACCTGGGCGTCACGTACAACCCGGACACCGACGTCCTCGACGGCACGACCACGCTCACCGCGAAAGCCACCAAGGATCTCAGCTCCTTCGACCTCGACCTGCAGAAGCTGACCGTCGACACGGTCAGGGTCGACGGCCGCAGGGCCCACTTCACGAGATCGGGCGACGAACTGGTCATCACCCCGGCGAAACACCTCGCCAAGCATCGCCGATTCCGCGTCTCGGTCGCCTACCACGGCGTGCCGCAGGCCCTCAGCGGCCCGATCGTCTTCGGCTCGCAGTACGGCTGGATGAAGACGAAGGACGGCGTCTTCGTCGCCTGCGAACCCAACGCCGCCTCCACCTGGTTCCCCTCGAGCGACCACCCGAGCGACAAGGCCACCTACGACATACGCATCGACGCGCCCAAGGGGCTGACCGGCGTCTCCAACGGCCGCCTGGTGAACTCGCACACCCGGCACGGCCGCTCGTACTTCCACTGGCGCGAGTCGAAGCCGATGGCGACCTACCTCGCGACCGCCACCATCGGCAAGTTCGACGTGCAGCAGGGCAGGACGCCGGGCGGCATACCGATCTACGTCGCGACCGACCCGGTGCTGCCGAAGGGCAACGTCGACGTCTACAAGGTGACCGCCGAGGCCACCGACTACTGGACCAAGCTGTTCGGCCCTTACCCCTTCGAGGAGACGGGCGCCATCGTGGACGACATGCCGCAGGCCGGCTTCTCGCTGGAGGTCCAGTCGAAGCCCGCCTACTCGGCCGTCCGCAGCGAGTCGACCATCGTCCACGAACTGGCACACCAGTGGTTCGGTGACGAGGTGTCCGTCGCCACCTGGCAGAACGTCTGGCTGAACGAGGGCTTCGCCACCTACGCCCAGTGGCTGTGGGACGAGCACAAGGGCACGCACACGACGCGCGAGGACTTCGTCGACGCGTACAACGCCCGCCCCGCGAGCAGCGACTTCTGGCAGCGGCAGGTGGACGACCCGAAGCACGACACGATGTTCGCCGACGCCGTCTACACGCGCGGCGCGATGACGCTCGAGGCGCTGCGCGAGCGCATCGGTGACACCGCGTTCTTCAAGCTGCTGCCTGCCTGGACCGCCGCCCACCGCTACGGCAACGGCACGACCCAGCAGTTCGAGGCGCTGGCGGAGAAGGTCTCCCACCAGGACCTGCGCGGCCTCTTCCACACCTGGCTCGAGGCGCCCGGACGCCCGGCCCTCCCGTAGCGCACGCGGCCGCCGCCCCGGCCGCCCCGCTCAGGGGCCGGCCGGAGCGGCGGAGCGCAGCGTCACCGCCAGCCGCGCCGCGGTGAACAGCCATGCCGCCACCGCCACCCACAGCAGCACCTCGCCCAGCGTGTGCAGCGCGGGGACATCCGTCGGCGCGGCGGCGGACAGGCAGGCGGCCGCCGTCATCCCGAGGGGGAAGACGGTCGACCAGCGCCGTATGTCGAAGTCCGGCCGCGGCCACCGCACCTCCGACGCCAGCAGCACCGCGTACCAGGCGAGACACAGCGCCACGAGGATGAGCGTCACCCCGCGCAGCACTCCGTGCGACGCCCCGTGCCAGACGGAGTACGCGGCCAGCTTCGACGCGCACAGCGCCGAGATGGCCGGCGCGCCGCCGGCCACCCACTGGTCGCCGCGCCCGGTGCGCAGCTCCCGCAGGTCGAAGCGGACCAGCGCCGCCACGTACAGCAGCAGCCCCGCGCACAGGCAGGCGAGCCCGGCCCACGCCGCCCAGACGCCGACCCCGGCCAGCGCCAGCGTCCCCGCGAGCACGCCCATGCCCTGCGGCGCCACACACACCAGGAACGCCGCCCCCGGCACGCGCGAGCGCCACCGTGCCATCACCGCGTACAGCAGGTACGGGCAGGCCACCGCGGCCAGCGAGAGCAGCGCCTCCGCGACGCTCAGCCCGCCCAGTAGCGCGACCCGCGTGCCCAGCACCGTCGTCGCCGCGACCGCCGTCAGCGCGGGCGGTGTGTCGGCCTCGGAACGCCACCGAGCCCTGTCGCGCAGCAGCCGCGCCGCGAAGTCGTAGGCGAGCAGCAGCCACAGCAGCCCGCCGACCGCGAGCGCCGCGAGCGACGCCGCCTCGTACCCCGACAGGGCGAGACCGATGGAGATGATGCCGGTCGCCATCACGCAGCCGCCGGCGGCGGGCGGCAGCTCGGCCCACCAGTGGCCGGGCACGGCCCACCGGCCCGGAAGGGGTCTCGACGCTTGGGAGGTCACCACACCATCCCACTGCCCGCGCCGCCGCCGCGCCACCCCTCGCGCGCCGAAGAGCTCCGTATCCGGTCCACCCGCCGAGCGACCCGTCAGCCCTGGTGCGGGGTGAGCGGGACGACCGCCTCGGACGTGTGGACGAGGAACGTGAACGTCTCCTGGAAGTACAGCTCCACGCTGGTCGCGTCGTGGCCGAGGTAGCCGATGGACACGTCCTGGCCCAGGCACAGCTCGAAGTCGCCGCCGCGCGCGGACAGCAGGAACGCGCCGTCGATGGCGGGGGCCCAGACGATCTCGCCGTCCAGCAGCCTCGCGATGTGCTCGTGGATCGGGTAGCCGTGGTCCGACGTCTCGCTGACCGCGGTGTACGCGTCGGCGCTGAGCGCCAGCGTGTACGGGCCCTCGACACCGGCCAGGCGCAGCGCGCTGATCGCCTGGCCGATCGCGCCCGGGTAGTCACGCGCCTCGGCGGGCAGCGCGAGCGACGGGTTGGACGAGCTCTCGCGGACGCCGGCGATGCCGGCCGCCGCGTAGCCCTCGAAGACCGCACGGTCCTCGGCGAAGGCGAGGCGCCGCGCCGCGTCCTTGACGGGTCCCCAGTCGGCGTCCTTCGCGCCACGCTCGACGTCGTCGACCTGCTCGCGGTCGACGGTGAAGGGCACCCGCAGCTCCACCAGCGGCTGCGAGCGGCGCGTGTGGGAGAGCACGCCGCGCGCGGGCGGCGCGACCGTGTCCCGGTGCCCCGTGGCGACGGCCGCGAGTTCGGCGCCCGCCGCATCGGGGACGTCCACGATCCGGCGGGCTGCCACGTTGCGCTTGAAGGTACGCCGCGCCTCGTCCTCCAGGTCGGCCCAGGCCGCGGCGGAAACGGGTGCCAGTTCGCGGTGCAGGTTGTTCACGGGGCGGTGCTCCTGTTCAGGTCTCCGATGCCCAGGGTGCCGTCGGCGCCGGCGCCTTCCGGGCTCTCGGTGCGGGTGTGCGGTACGGGACGCTCGCCGGCGGCCGCCGGCGGGTCGGGCAGGTCGTCGAGGAAGTCGGCGGACGGGGCGAAGAAGAGCGTGCCCGTGACCGCCGTGGAGAAGTCCAGGATCCGGTCGTGCGTCGCGTCCCGCGTGCCGAGGAACATGTTGCGCAACATCTCCTCGGTCACCTCGGGCGTGCGCGAGTAGCCGATGAAGTACGTGCCGAACTCGCCGCGTCCCGGGCTGCCGAACGGCATGTTGTCGCGCAGGATCTGCCGCTCCCCGCCGTCCTCGTCCGTCACCGTGTTCAGCGAGACGTGCGAGGTGGGCTCGTCCAGTTCGACATTGGTGAGCTTCGTGCGGCCGATGACCTTCTCCTGCGCCTCCACGGGCAGCGCGTTCCACGCGTCCAGGTCGTGCAGGTACTTCTGCACGATGACGTAGCTCCCGCCCGCGAAGTCCGCGTCCTCGCCCGCTACGAGCACCGCGTCGACCGCCGCCCTGCCCTGCGGGTTCTCCGTGCCGTCCACGAACCCCATCAGGTCGCGGACGTCCAGGTACTTGAACCCTTGCACCTCGTCGGCGACCGTGACCGACCCGCGCAGCCTGGCCATGATCTCGGAGGCGAGGCCGAAACACAGGTCCTGGCGCGTGGCCCTGATGTGGAACAGCAGGTCACCCGGCGTGGCCACGGCCCGGTGGCGCCGCCCCGACAGCTCCTCGAACGGGTGCAACTCGGCCGGGCGCGGGCCGCCGAACAGCCGCCCCCACACCTCGGAGCCGACTGCGGCGACGCAGCTGAGGCGGCCGTCCGGTGCGCCGAAGCCGTAGCTGCGCCGGAGGCCGGGCAGGTCGGCGAGCAGTTCGCGCACGGACTGCTCGCCGCCCTCGTCGACCGTGGCGACCAGGAAGATCGCGACCGTGGTGAGCGGGCTCAGCACCGGCTGCGGCTCCGGGCCCGTGGCTGGTTCGACCGTCAATCCGCTCTCCCGTTCGCTCGTGCCGGGCCCGCGGCCCGCGGCCCGCGAGAGACCGCGCCTTCCCGGCCCTGCCGATCCTAACGGCCTGGTGCGCGGTGGCGAGCGGGCTCCCGACACCTTGCGGTCCTCCCCCAGCCTCCGACCGGGTACCCCCAACGCGTCGACTGCCTCCTCCGCCGTGGACGCGAAGCAGCAGGAGGCCGCCGGCTGATCCACTCTCCATCGCGCACCGGACCTTACGCGCCGGGCGAGCGGAGCGGGATGCCCGCGGGCCGCGAGATCATCCGGCGACGCGGCGCACCTTGACGGTGTTGTCCGTGCGCACCATGTGTGTGCCGTCCGGCGCCTGCTGCACGCGCTCGTGGTCCTCGCAGCGCTCCACCTCCCACTCGCCCTCGGGCAGCCGCAGCGAGGCCACCACCTCGGCGGGCGTCGGCAGCACCAGGTCGGCGTGGCCCGGCTCCCACGGCGCCCCGCCCGAATGCCCGGCGATCAGCAGCACACCGCCGGGAGCGACCGCCGCCGCGGCCGAGCGCAGGACCGTCTCCCGGTCCATCTCGCCCGGCGAGTGCAGGAACTGCGCCGACACCAGGTCGAATGTGCCGGCGGGGAAGCCGGCGCCGAGATCGGCCGCGCGCCAGTCGATACGGTCCGCCACCCCGGCATCGCGCGCGTGCGCACGGGCGCGCTCCAGCGCGACGGGAGAGATGTCCACGGCCGTGACGTCCCAGCCGCGGGCGGCCAGCCACACGGCGTCCGCGCCCTCGCCGCAGCCCAGGTCGAGCGCGCGGCCGGGCCTCAGACCGGCGACCTCCTTGACCATTTCGGTGTTGGGCTCGCCGCTCCAGATGCGCTCACTGCGCCGGTAGCGCGCGTCCCAGAAGTCCTGACCGCCGAGCGGCTCGCCCTGGGACGCCCCGCTCGCGCGGTACGCCATGACGGCGGCCTCGGTGTCCTCGGTGACGAGGTCGGCGTTGATCGCCGCGCCCGCGCGTACGCCCGCCGCCGCGGCGCCGATGACCTGTTCCGTGAGCACCGTGGCGTTGCCCGCCACCCAGACGCCCGGCACGTCGGTCGCGCCCGTCGGGTCGGACGGCACACAGCTGCCGACCACATGCCCCGCCATGGTCTGCTCGGCGGTCGTCAGGCCGAGGCCGTCGAGCAGGGCGTCGCGCGCCGTGAAGCGCGGGGCGATCGCCAGGGCGGTGCGTGGCACCACGAGTTCCCTGCCCACCCTGACGCCTGCGAGCCGGCCGTCCGCCACCTCCAATGCCGTCACCTCGCCGTCCACCACCGAGATGCCCCGGGCGGCCAGCCGCTCGTAGGTCTCGTCGTCAGGTTCGGGCGCCGTGTGCAGGAAGAGCGTCACGTCGTCGCTCCACTGCCGCCACAGCAGCGCCTGGTGCGCGGCGAGCGGACCCGTGGCGAGGACGCCGATCGGCGTGCCGCGGACCTCCCACCCGTGGCAGTACGGGCAGTGCAGCACGTCCCTGCCCCACAGCAGGTCGATGCCCGGCAGCCGGGGTACCTCGTCGACCAGGCCCGTCGCGAGCAGCAGACGGCGCGCCACCACCTCGGTGCCGTCGTCCCGCACGACGAGGAAGCGGCCTCCCCCCGGCAGCGGCGTCGCCGACGCGACGGTGCCGTCGGCGAACGCGCCGCCGTAGCCCGCCACCTCCGCGCGGGCGGCGGCGAGCAGCTCGGCCGGAGGGGTGCCCTCGCGGCCGGGATAGCCGTGGACCCCCTCGGCGGGCGCGTTGCGCGGCTCGCCCCCGTCCACCACCAGCACGGAGCGGCGCGCCCGCGCCAGGGTCAGGGCGCCGCCGAGACCGGCCGCGCCACCGCCGATCACCACCACGTCATAACGGTCCGCATATGCCGACATGCCGCTCTCCTGCCTGTTCTCCCGTTCCTGATCCATCGGGGCGATGGTGGAACGGCAGGGGAGCGTTTGACAAAAGGTATTGCCGAGTCGGCAAATGGAACCATGGCTGACGACGACCTCGCCCATGTGCTGACCTCGGTCGGCCCGCGCCTGCGGGCACTGCGGCAGAGCCGCGGCACCACGCTCGCCGCGCTGAGCGAGACGACAGGCATCTCCCTGAGCACGCTCTCCCGCCTGGAGTCGGGCGGGCGCAGGCCGAGCCTCGAACTGCTGCTGCCGCTGTCGAAGGCGTACGGCGTGCCTCTCGACGAGCTGGTGGGCACGCAGGAGCGGGACGATCCGCGCGTGCGGTCCCGGCCCTTCGTGCGGCACGGCACGACCTTCTTCCCGCTCACCCGGCACCTCGGCGGCCTGCTCGCCTACAAGGCCATCGTCCCTCCCGGCCTGCCGGGCGCCCGGGACGAGCGGCTGGAACAGCGCAGCCACGAGGGCTACGAGTGGCTGTACATCCTGAACGGGCAGCTCAGGCTGGCGCTCGGCGACCACGACCTCACGCTGGCCGCGGGCGAGGTCGCCGAGTTCGACACCCGCACCCCGCACGGGTTCGTCAACGCGGGGGACCGGCCCGCGGAGTACCTCGCCCTGTTCGGCCCCCAGGGCGAGCGCATGCACGTGCGGGCGCGGCCGGCCGAACGCTGAACCGCCCGCCCGCCGGGGTGCTGGGGACAGGCGCCGTGGATGGTCGCTACGGACGCACGATCATCAGGACGGCGACGACCACCCACAGCAGGTTGAAGATCCCCGCCAGCATGGCGAGCCTGCCGGGCGAGACCGCCTCGGCGGTCGCAGTCGCCGTGGCCGCGCCGCCCTCGGCCGGCGCCGCCTCGGCCGCCGGGCCGCCGCCCAGTGCCTCGAGCGCGCTCTGCTGTGCGGGCAGCAGGAAGACGAGGACGCCCGCGGCCACGACGGTCAGGATGATCGACGCGATCAGCCAGGGCTTCCCCATTCCGCCGTGCATGCTCGCAAGGCCGAAGCCGAAGACCGGCACGGCGATGGATATGGCCGCGTAGACGCGGCAGATCCGGTTCAGGACACCCAGAGCGCCGCGTGCGCCCGCGGCGTCCGCACCGGTCGTGGCACGCCGCAGCACGGAGGGGAACATGCTCGACGCGACCATCACGGGCCCCAGCCCGACAATCACCGCGAGCACATGCAGGACGAGCAGGAATTTCGACATGGCCACGAGGCTAGCCCCGCCACTCAGGGCCCTGAGGGCGGGACCGCGCATTGCCCCGCCAGGTTCTCGTGCGATGCTGGGTCCAACTCTGACCATGGCCGGAAAGAGCGTACGGGGAGACGATGGCAGCGACACCGCGGTCTTCGAGGCGGACGAGGAGCGGCGTCTTCGACCGCTTCGCCGCGTCCGACCCCGGATACATCCGGCTGACGTCCGCGCTGCGCACCGTCTGCGCCATCGCGTTGACGCTCGTGGTGCTGTTCGCGCTGCACACGGTCGTCTTCCACCTCGTCGCCGGCGCGATGGCGGCGATGGTCGCCACCTTCGGCGTCCGCGAGAAGACGCGGCCCAAGCAGGCACTCACCCTTGTGCTCGGCCTGTTCACGGCGTGCGTCTCCGTGTCGCTCGGCGCCGTCCTCGCCAGCCACCGCATCCCCAGCGACCTGGTGTTCCTCGCGCTGATCTTCTGCGCCGTCTACGCACGCAGGTTCGGCGACCGCGGCTACACGATCGGGCTGTTCGCCTTCCAGTTCTACTTCGTCTCGCTGTTCGTGCACGCCTCTCCCTCGGCCCTGCCCCAGCTCTGGCTGGCCATCGCCGTGGCCTTCGCGTCCAGCGCGGTCTCCCGCTTCGTCCTCTTCCGGCAGACCACGGTCGGCACGCTCGGCCGCCTGCGCAACGCGTTCCGCGCACGGCTCGCCCAACTCGTCGCGACACAGGTCGAGATGTTCGACGCGACCCCCGACGAGCTGGAGAAGGTGCTCGCCGGCCTGCGCAGGGACACGGCGCGGCTGCACGAGGCCGCCCTGATGATCCAGGGCCGGCTGGACGACGAGCCCGACAGCGTGGCACGGGCCGACGTGCTGCAACGCCGCATCGCCGACGCCGAGATCGCCGCGGAGCGCCTCGGCGTGCTGCTGCTCAACGCGCGCAGCGCCGAGCGCGCCGACACCCTCACGATGCACCTGCCGGGCGCGCCCGTGCCGCGCCAGCCCACCACAGGACCGCTGGGCGCCGACACCACCGCGCTGCTGCGCCGCGACCTGGCCGCCCTCCACCTGCTGATCAGCCGCCTCGGCCCGGAGCACCGCGGCACCGCGCACGTCCGGCTGCGCAACCGGCTCCTGGGCTACCGGGAGGAGGAGAACCTGCCGGCCGGGCCATCCGCCGTGCAGGACGTCTTCCGCGGCGTCGGCGAGGCCACCCGCGCCGTGCTCGGCCTCAGGCTCGCCCTCGACGGCCCGGGCGACGAGTCCGACGACACGGCCGAGACCGCGAGGTCCCGCGAGGAGTTCGAGGCCGAGGCCGTCTCCGCGGGCAGCGCCGAGACGGGCGAGGACGACGAGACCGGGCTGCGCAGGCGCTCCACGCGCGCCGCCTTCCAGGTGTGCGCCGGTTCCGTCCTGGCCATGGCAGGCGGGGAGTTCCTCTCCTCACAGCGCTGGTACTGGGCGGTCCTCACCTGCTGGGTGGTCTTCCTCAACACCTCCTCCACCGGCGAGATCCTCGTCAAGGGCTACCGCCGCCTCATCGGCACCGTCTGCGGCGTCGTCGCGGGTGTCGCGCTCGCGGGTCTGGTGGGCAACCACACCTACACCGCGTTCGGCCTCGTGCTGCTGTGCATCTTCGGCATGTTCTTCACGGCGCCGCTGAGCTACGCGCTGATGTCCTTCTTCGTCACCTCGATGCTCGGACTGCTCTACACGCTGCTGCACACCTACAGCGTCGCCGTGCTCGTCCTGCGGATCGAGGAGACCGCGCTCGGCGCGGCCTGCGGCATGTTCGCCGCCCTGATCGTGCTGCCCGTGAGAACCGGACGGCGCACGGACCAGCAGTTGCGCACCGTGCTGCTGCGGCTCGGTGAGGTGGCGTCGGCGGCGGTCGCCCAGCTCAGCGGCGGTGCCCCGGCCGACCTGCTCGACATGGCCCGCGACCTGGACACCGCGCTCGACGACCTGCGCCGCTCGACTCTGCCCCTCACGCATCCCTTCACGCCCCTGCGGGAGCGGCGCCAGAGCGCCCGCTACCTCGTGGCGCTGCTGGAGAGCGGCGCCTACCACGCCAGGTCGCTGGCGGCGACAGCCGAACTCGTCCCGTACAGCAAGCGGATCGCCGCCGACCCCCGGCTCGCCGGGGCGGGGGACCGCCTCGCCCACAACATCGCCGTGCTCGCGGCGCACGTCGCCGACGAACGCGCCGGCGGCGAGGTCGAATCCGGTGCCAGCATCGCCTCGATGCTGGAGGAGACCGACTCCGAGGCCCTGCGCACCGGATCGGTCACCTTCCGCGTGCTGCGCCACCTGCAGCGGCTGGACGAGGGCGTCATCGGCCTCGCCCGGCCGCTCGGCGTCCCCGTTTCCGGCGTGTCCGGCCCGGAGGACCGTGCCGCCCGCGCGGCCGCCGCGTAGGCACCCTGGCGGACCCTCGGGTCAGGATCCGAGCGCGGTCGCGACCACCCCCTTGGCCTCCTCCTGCACCCGGGCCAGGTGGCCGGCGCCCTGGAAGGACTCCGCGTAGATCTTGTACACGTCCTCCGTGCCCGAAGGGCGCGCCGCGAACCAGGCGGAGTCGGTGGTGACCTTGATGCCGCCGATCGCGGCGCCGTTGCCCGGCGCCTCGGTGAGCACGCCCGTGACCGGCTCGCCAGCCAGCCGGTCCGCCGAGATCTGCTTCGCCGACAGCTTCGCGAGTACCGCCTTCTCCTCGCGGGTGGCCGGCGCGTCGATGCGCGCGTACGCGGGCTCGCCGAAGCGCCCGGTCAGCTCCGCGTAGTGCTCCGACGGACTCCTGCCCGTCACCGCGAGGATCTCGGAGGCGAGCAGCGCGAGGATGATGCCGTCCTTGTCCGTCGTCCACACGGAGCCGTCCTTGCGCAGGAAGGAGGCGCCCGCCGACTCCTCGCCGCCGAACCCCAGCGATCCGTCGAGCAGACCGTCCACGAACCACTTGAAGCCGACGGGGACCTCCACCAGGCTCCGGCCGAGATCCGCCGCGACCCGGTCGATCATCGAGGACGACACCAGCGTCTTGCCGATCCCCGTGCCCGCCGGCCACCGGTCCCGGTGGCCGTAGAGGTACTGGATCGCCGTGGCCAGGTAGTGGTTCGGGTTCATCAGGCCCGCGTCGGGCGTGACGATGCCGTGCCGGTCGGAGTCCGCGTCGTTGCCCGTGGAGATCTGGAACCTGTCACGTTGCCCGATCAGCGACGCCATCGCGTGCGGTGACGAGCAGTCCATCCGGATCCTGCCGTCCCAGTCCAGCGTCATGAACCGCCACGTCGGGTCCGTCAGCGGGTTGACGACCGTCAGGTCGAGCCTGTGCTCCTCGGCGATGCGGCCCCAGTAGGCGACGGACGCGCCGCCCAGCGGGTCGGCGCCGATCCGCACGCCCGCCCCGCGGATCGCGTCGAGGTCGAGCACGGACGGCAGGTCCGCGACGTAACGGCCGAGGAAGTCATAGCGGTCCGTGGTATCGGCGGCGAGAGCCCGCGCGTACGTCACGCGCCGCACGTCGCCCAGGCCGGCCGCGATGATCTCGTTGGCCCTGTCCTGGATCCAGCCCGTGGCCTCTGAGCCGGCGGGGCCCCCGCTCGGCGGGTTGTACTTGAACCCGCCGTCGGCCGGCGGGTTGTGCGACGGCGTCACCACCACGCCGTCCGCGAGGCCCGAGGAGCGCCCGCGGTTGTGCGCCAGGATCGCGTGCGACACCGCGGGCGTCGGCGTGTACCCGTCGGCCGAGTCGATCAGGAGCCGCACGCCGTTGGCCGCGAACACCTCGCTCGCCGTCACCTTCGCGGGCTCGGAGAGCGCGTGGGTGTCGGCGCCGAGGAACAGCGGGCCGTCCGTGCCCCGGCGCGCCCGGTACTCGCAGATCGCCTGGCTCGTCGCCGCGATGTGGTCCTCGTTGAACGCGGCGGCCAGGGAGGACCCCCGGTGCCCGGACGTACCGAACGCCACGCGCTGTCCGGGCTCGCCCGGGTCCGGATGCAGCGCGTAGTACGCCGTCACCAGCCGGGCCACGTCCGTGAGGTCCTCCGGCCCGGCCGGTCGGCCCGCTCGCTCGTGCGCCATCTGCCCACTCCTCCGTCTCGGTCGTCCCGCGATCGATCTGCTGCCTCATCCTCTCAAGCCATGGCTCCACCAGGCGCGTCTTTGTCCACAGGGCCGGTCTGACAGTGTGACGAATGCTCGTGGCGTACCCGTGTCAAGGCCGCCCGGTGCACACCACCCGTACCGATATCCGGCCCGTACGCACCGTCAGCTCCTGCCCGGCCAGGCCCGCATGCCCGTCGCCGTGCCGTCCGTCCACCAGCCACAGGTGGACCGCCGAGCCCAGCAGCAGCGGATCGAGCTCCGCCCTGCGCGTGCCCCAGGCGCGCTCGGACGCCGCCTCCACGACCGTTCCGCCGCGCAGCGCCACCAGGCAGCGGTGCGGGCCGAGCGCCGCCACCAGCACTCCCGCGCCCGGGTGCCGCGCCGCCGCGGCACGTACCCATTCGGCCGCGGGCACCTCCGCGTCCGCTGTCGTGCGGGCGATGACGTCCGCGCTGCCCAGCCAGTGGCGCAGGGTCTCCTCGGCCGCGACCGCGTAGAAGCCGCGCGCCCGGTCGTGGTGGTCCGCCACCACGGGCCACCTGCGCACCTCCACGGCCCCGTCGTCGGTGACCCGCCCCGTCACGTCGTACACGGTCGGACGGCGCGGCTCGGCCGGCTCGGGCGGCGGCACCGGGTCGGGGCGCGGCGGCCTCGCGGGTGGGCGCACCCCGCGCTCCAGCAGGAACTCGTACATCCGCCGCCTGGTGGACTCTCCGGACGAGTCGACGCCGCCGAGTTGCCGGTCGACCACCGGCCGCAACAGGCCGGGATCATGCGCGGCCTCCGCCGCGAGCAGTTGCCCGTACAGGTCGGCGTCCGGGTCGAGCCGCGGGGCGCGGCGGCCGAACTCGGCGGCGGGGGAGCGCGGGTCGAGCTCCTCGAGCCCGGTCGCCGCGAGCACGGTGACCCGCTCGGCGGCCGCCGAGTAGAACGTCGTGCTGCCGTGGTCGCCGACGACCCAGTCCGCCGCGACCACCGCGGCCCGCCACCCCTCGTGCGGCGGGATCAGCCGCAGCCCCGCGTCGAGCGCGGCGCCCAGCCGTTCCGCCACCCCGTGGGCGCCTTCGCGCGCCCAGACGTTGGGGTGGAGGACGGCGGCGACCACGAACTCGTCGGCGGGCAGCGCCGTCACCAGGTCGAGCGGCAGGTCCGGCCGTCTGCCGAGCAGCGAGTGCTCGCTCCAGGTCGAGTGCACGACCACGAGCCGCCTGCCGCCCACCGCGCCGAGCCGCGCCCGGTACAGATCGCGGTGCGGCAGGCTCGCCAGGATCCGCTGGAAGCACCAGTCGCCCACGACCGTCGCGTACGGCACGGCCTCGGGGCAGGTGCGCGCCAGCCGCTCGATCTGCTCCTCGTGCGAGACGCCGATCGCCGCGGGAACGACCCTGCCGTGCCGCATCAGCTCCCTGCGCGAGAGCCCCGCGGGCGAGGAGGCGTCGCCCGTCGACTCGGTGACCAGCCGGTTGTAGCCGGCGCCGTGCGGCAGCACCATCAGCGGTGCGTCGAGGCGCCGCATCGAGCTGTGCACCGAGCACGCCACCGCCAGGTCGAACGACCGGCGCGTCGCCTCGCGCCAGCTGAGCACCCGCACGCCGGTGGACGCCAGGTACTCGCCGAGGCCCTCGCCGAACGCGGAACCCGGGTTCACCGCGCAGTACTTCTCGATGCCGTCCTCGCGGCGCAGCAGCCGCAGCACGTCGAGCACGCGCGTGGCGGACGTCAGATTGCGCGCCACGCCGATGACCGAGGCACGCGGCGGCTCGAAGGTGTCCCAGCGGGAGCGCGCGGGCGGCGCGGCGAGGCGGCGGCGCAGCGCCCGCGGCAGGGGCACCAGTCTCGTCATCTGCGTGCGGCCTCTACGTGTCCTCGTCGGTGCGTACTGCCCCGGTGCGGTCTCCCGCCGGCGGCTCCCGCGGTCGTCGCACGTGACTCTAGTGCGGATCAGGCGCGGCGCCGCGCGGCCGCCGCCCGCCGGAACCGCTCACCGCACCACCGCGTCCCTTGCGGGCATGGACGACAGGACCGCGGAACAGACCGAGTGGCCAACGGCGCGCAGGGCCCCGAAGCGCAACGACGGCGCCGGTTGCCTGCTCGCCGGACTCGGCGCGGTGGCCGCACCGCTCGCCTGGGCGCCGCGGGCCGCGATCAGCGTCGGCGGAGGGTTCGAGGGCCAGGCCCGCGACCTGAGCGTGCTCTTCGTCGACCTGCCGCTCGTCGTGCTCGGCGGCGCGCTGGTCCCGCTCCTCGCCTGGGCCCTGGCCGGCAGGTGGGTGCGCCGCCCGTGGGCCGCGCCGCTGGTGGCCCTGGCGGTGCTCGCGCTCGCGGTGTGGGGTCTCACGGAATGGTGGACGCCACGCCACCAGCAGGGCGCCGGCCACGGGCCGATCTGACGCCCTGCACCGCAGCCGTGCGTACGCCGTGATCATCGACGCCACGCAGTCCGCTGCAGCCCGAGCGGCGGAGTTCTGGGCGCAGCCCTCGGGGCCACCGCCCGCCGGCACCGCACTCCGCCTCGCGCCACGAGGGGCTCGCGGGCCTGATCACCGCCGTTCAGCTTCGAGCGCGAGCGGGCGCCGCTTTTCAGCCCAGCACGTCCGGCTGCCCGTCCTCGCGCGCCTGCCGCAGCTCGCGCAGTTTGCCCGCCGCCCTCTCGCGCAGCACCGCCTGGTCGGCACGTTCCGCCAGCCACGCCAGCAGGTCGAGCGCCTGGTCGAGCTTGGGGATCAGGCGCTGCGCGTACGCGCGTTCCGCGGCGGTGACCGCGGTCGCGACCGCCTCGTCCGTGCGTCCGAGCGCGTCAAGCGCCCGCGCGGTCACGATCCCGAGCCGGGTGCGCATCGCCAGGTCGCCCGTCGCCTCGGCCCGCCGCGCCGCCTCCGCCAGCACGTCGAGTGCCCCGGAGGCGTCACCCGAGGCGAGGAGCGCCTGGCCGACCTGGTACGCCTGCACCACCATGCCGTGCTCGTCGCCCTCGTTGGCCCGCAGCGCCTCGCGGAACAGGCCGACCGCCTCGCCCGGCCGGCCGAGCCTGAGCGCGATCAGCCCCTGCGTCTCGCGCACGACGCCCGTCAGCCGAGGGTCGGAAACGGCGGGCAGCAGCTCGCTCGCGGCCGCCAGCTGGGCGCGCGCCTCGTCGTACTCGGCCAGCCCGTCGTGCACGCGGGCCAGATGGTTGCGCATCCTGACCTCGACGTCGTCACGACGCTCCCAGCGTGCCGCCTCGATGCCGAGCAGGTACGCCTCCAGGGCGTCCGCCCAGTGGGCGCGGCTGTGGTACAGCGCCCACAGGGACTCGCACAGCCGCCAGACCGCGTCGTACCACCGCTCCTTCGAGGCGGCGCGCAGCACCGCGAGGACGTTGGCGCGCTCCGCGTCCAGCCAGTCGAGCGCCTCGCCGGTGTCGCCGAACAGCGGTCCCGAGGGCGACAGTTCCGCCATGGTGCGGGACGGCGGCGGCTGGATGCGGAAGCGGGTGTGCAGCACGACGGCGTCCGCGTGCGCCACCGCCTCGACGTAGAAGTCCACGACGCGCCGCAGCGCCGCCGTGCGCTCCGCCTCGGGCAGGGCGGCCGCGGCCTGCCGCGTGTGGCTCCTGACCGCGTCGTTCATCCGGAACCTGCGCGGCCCGCTCCGCGCCTCGGTGAGCTGCGCCAGGTGCGCCGTCACCAGGTCGCCGAACGCGTCGTCCACCCGGGGCGCACCGGCCGCCTCGGCGACGGCGACCGTGACGGTGTTGCCGGGAAGGCAGCCGATCAGCCGGTACAACGCCCGTGAGTGCTCCGGCAGTTCCGCCAGCACCGCGTCCAGGACCACGCCGACCCCCTCGATCTCCCCGCCGGATCCGTGCCCCTGCGCGGTGAGCGCCCGCACGACGGCGTCGAGCCCCAGATGCGGCCGGCCGGCCAGCCACTCGCCCGCGGCGCGCAGTGCGAACGGCAATCCGCCGCACAGCCGCACCAGTTCGGCCGCCGTTCCCGCCGCGGCCGTCACCTGCCAGTTGCGTACGAGGGCGACACCCGCCGCCTCGTCCAGCGGGTCCACCGTGATCTGCGCGGCGCCGTCGAGCCTGAGCGCGGGCAGCCAGGTGCGGCTCGTGACCACCAGCAGCCCGTCGGGCGGCACCAGCGGCCTGACCTCGGGAGCCTGGCGCGCGTTGTCCGCGACGACCAGCAGGCGGCGACCCGCCGCGACGCTGCGGAACTCCGCCGCGCACGCGGCGGGATGACCGGGCGCCTCGGCGCGGCCGGGCTGCAGCGCCCGCAGGAAGCCGGCGAGCACGCCCGTCACGTCGACGACGCCGTCGCGCCTGAAGTCGTCGAGGTCCACGTACAGCTGGCCGTCCGGGTAGCTCTCGCGCAGATCGCGGTGCACCCACTGGGCCACCAGTGCGGTCTTGCCGACCCCGCTGAGTCCGGTCACGGCGACGATGGACGAGCCGCCACGCCCGCCGGCGGGCGTGGCGGCCGAGGCGCGCAGCCCGGCCAGCTCCCGCACCCGGTTGACGAACACGCCGCGCGGGGGCGGCACCTGCCGGGGGATCGGCAGCTCGCGCGGTGGCTGCGCGTTGATGGTCAGGGCGCCGATCCGCTCGGCCATCACCATGCCGGAGACCACGGCGTGGCCCGACACCGAGTTGAACGTCGAGCCGGCGGCCCCCGGGGCGGCCGCGCCGGCCGAACCGGTCCCGTCGGCCTCCGCGGCCTCGTCCACGCGATCCCCCTCCATCTCCACCACCGGCACCGTCCCCTTCGTCCCGGACGTGCCGTGTACCGCTGGGCGGCCACAGCGTATTGCCTCACGGGCGGCCACGGCAGGGCCGGGCCCACCCCAAGGTCTCCCCAAACCGTGCGGGTGACGTGACGGGCAGTGTTGACGTCGTGCCTTCCAGTGACTGACTATCGCACGGTGCGCGGCGGGCCGGCCGTGCACCTGAGGACGACAGATCGGAGCGCTGTGCCGCCGCGCTATCCCACCGTCGGTGAACTGACCGCGCGTGCCGGCGCGCTGGCCGCCGCCCACCCCGGGCGCGCCACCGTGCGCCGCATCGGCTCCTCACGCGGCGGCGAGCCGCTGACCCTGCTGACCGTCGGCGGCGGTGGCGACCGCGACGTCCTCGTCGTCGCGGGGCCGCACGCCAACGAGCCCGTCGGCGGCGCGACCGCCCTGAGGATCGCCGAGCACCTCGTCTCCCGCGAGCGCGACGACGGCCCCGGCGCCGCCACCTGGCACCTGCTGCTGTGCCTCGACCCCGACGGCGCACGCCGCAACGAGCGCTGGCTGAACGGGCCGATGACGTTCGACCACCACTTCAGGCGCATGTTCCGGCCCAACTTCTACGAGCAGCCCGAGTGGCTGCACGCGCGCTCCGAGGCCGAACTGCTGCCGGAGACCCGCGCCCTGATCGACCTCCAGGACGAGGTGCGCCCCTTCCTCCAGTGCTCGCTGCACGGTGTCGACGTCGGCGGCAG
Source organism: Streptomyces sp. NRRL F-5126 (assembly GCF_000721265.1). Taxonomy (GTDB): domain Bacteria; phylum Actinomycetota; class Actinomycetes; order Streptomycetales; family Streptomycetaceae; genus Streptomyces. Next base: position 39,697 of record NZ_JOFZ01000016.1, read on the forward strand.
CTTCGTGCAGCTCACGCGCGACCTGCCGGGGATCGCGCGGCCGCTCGCGAGGTCCGCCGCGCGGCTGGGCATTCCCGTGGAACTCTCCCCGTTCGACGCCTTCTTCTGGCCGAGCCCCGGCACCGGAGTCTTCGACATGCCGCCCCCGAGCAGGCGCGACCAGTTCGCGGTCGCGCTGTCGTCGAGCCACGCCTCCACCTGGTACCACCCCTACGCGTACGGCACGGTCACCGCGATCGTCGAGGCGCCGATGTGGGCGGCCGACGAGATAGCCGACCCCTCGCCGCACCCCGACCCGTGCGGAGCCATGGCGCTTGCGAGCCGTACCACGGAGCGCGACGCGGCGTTCCTCGCCGATACGGCCGAGCGGGTCAGGCCGCGCATCCCGGACCACGGGATGCCGCTGCTGCTCACCGTCGACGAGTTCCTGCGCAGCTGCCCCTCGCTCGTCGACGAGTGGCGGCCCGAGTCCTTCGCCGCGTTCCCCGGCGGCCTCGGGGGCTTCAACCGGGCGCAGGTGCTCGCGCTGACCATCGCCGCGCGCCGGCTCGTCCTGCGCACCGCGGGCATGCTCTACCAGGCCGTCGAGGCGTGCGGGCCCGGGGCGCGGGACGTGCGGGAGCGCCTCGACCGGTTCCTCACCGCGCGCTGCGCCGCGTTCGAGGAACGGTGCAGGCCGCGCTGGATCCCCGTCGAGGACCAGGTCGAGCACCAGTTCAGGGTCGTGTGCGCCGCCTTCGAACTGGCCGCGGGCGGCGCCCACTCCGACGGCGCGGCCGCCGTGCCCGCCTGATCGCGGCGAGGCCGCACCGGCCCGTGCGGCGGCGCACGATACTCCGCCGATGTTCATCGCGGGATCGACACGCCGAACACGGGCAGGAATCGATCCGGATCGCTGCCCCGCGCACGGCGCCGGCGCTAACCTCGGCAGCCACGGGTTCGTCGCGTGGCGAGGCACGGAGCGAGAGGGGGCGCAGCGGATGGTCGCCGGCCCCGGCCTCTCCCGAGGCCTTCCCCTGCTGGAGCGCGAGCCGGAACTCGCGGCCGCGGCGCGCGCGGTGCGGGCCCTGTGCGCGGGAACCGCCGCGGGCACGGCGGCCGCCGCGGACGGCCGCGGGGACCCGGGCACGCGCGCCGCGCCCACGGGCGGCGTGCTCGTCTACCGCGGCGCGGCGGGCCTCGGCAAGACCGCCCTGCTCGCCGAGGTCCGGGCGATCGCCGCGGAGCGCTGCGTCGTGTGGTCGGCCCGCTGCGGCGAGGCGCTGTCCTCGGTGCCCTTCCACGTCGCACGCCAACTGCTCCAGCCCGCGCTCACCGCGGGCCCGGGCGAACTGCTCGGCGAGTGGTACGAGGCGGCGGGCCCGGCGCTCGGCGTCGCGCCGCCCGGCGCGCAGTACGGCGACCCCCACCGGGTCAGGGAAGGCCTCGAAGCCCTGACGCACGGTCTCACGGACGCCTACGGGCCCCTGCTGCTGCTCGTCGACGACGCGCAGTGGGCCGACCTGGAGACCCTGGCCTGGCTCGCGTCCTTCGCCCGCGCGCCCGGACCCGGACTGCCCGTCCTCCTCGTCGTCGCCTACCGCACGGAGGACGCCATCGGCGCCGCGGCCGAACTGCTGGCAACCATCGGCGAGTCCGCGCGGCTCGTCGGCACCCTCAAACCCCTCACCGCGGACGCCACCGCGCGGCTCGCGAGGACCGTGCTCGGACCGCGCGCCGACGCGGCGTTCTGCCACGAGGTGTGGGCCGTCACCGGCGGCAACGCGTACGAGGCGGTCGAGCTCCTCGTACGCGCACGCGACAGCGGCATGGACCCCGTCGGGGCGTCGGCCGCCGCGCTGCGGGGGCTCGGCGCGTCGACCCGCGGCAGCGGACTCGTGCGGCGCCTGGCGGAACTCGGCACCCCCACCATCCAGTTCGCCCGCGCCGCGGCGGTCCTCGGCACCGGCATCCACCTCGCGACCGCCATGGCGGTCGCCGGCATGGGCGGCGCCGATGCGGAAGGGTGTGCCGAGCGGCTGCGCGCGGCACGCATACTCGTCGGCACCGACCCGCTGGAATTCGTCCACCCGCTGATCGCGAGCGCTGTCTACCGGGCGATCCCGCCGGCCACCCGCACCGCCCTGCACGGCAGGGCCGCTTGGGTCATCACCCGTGGTGGCGGGGGAGCGGCCGCCGCCGCGCCGCACCTGCTCGAAGTGCACCCGGACGGCGACCACGAGCTCGTCAGGCAGCTGCGTGAGGCGGCGGCCGAGCACCTCGCCGTCGGCGCGCCCGACGCGGCACGCCGCTGCCTGCGGCGCGCGCTGGACGAGCCGCCGCCGGCGGCGGAACGCGCCGCGGTGCTCTACGAACTCGGCTGCGCAACGCTCCTGACCGCGCCCGCCACCACGGTCGGCCACCTGCGCGACGCCTTGGAGGGCCCGGGGCTCGCCGGCGGCGACCGTGTCAAAGCCGTACTCAAACTCGCGCAGGTCCTGGCACACACCGACCGCGGCGCCGAGGCGGCGGCGATGCTCGCCGCCGAGGCCGAACTGTGCCCACCGGGGCCGCTGCGGGACCGGTACACCGCGGTCCGCTTCCTCTGGGAGGGCTTGCAGGCAGGGGAGGCGCAGGGCCCGCAGCGCTCCCGGCGACTCGCCGACGCCACCGTGCACCTGACGGGAGAGGGGAGCACAAAGCGCGTCCTGCTGACGCTGCGCGCCTTCGACGCCGCGGTGCGCGGCGAGAGCGCCGCGCTGAGCGTCCGCACAGCGGAGCGCGCCCTCGTCGGTGGCGGGCCGGCGCCCGGGCTGCACTGGACCGACACCGAGTGGGGCTTCGAGGTGCCCGCGCTGCTCGGTCTCGCGTACGTCCTCACCGACCGGCTCGACCGGGCCGAGGCACTGTTCACCGAGGCCCTGCGCGACTTCGAGCTCTCCGGCTGGAGCGGCGGGCACCTCGCGTTCGCGCACGCCATGATGGGCCTGACGCACCGCAGGCGCGGCCGCCTCGCCGAGGCCGAGGGCTACCTGCGGGAAGGCGTACGGCTCGCCGACGGAGTCGGCGACCTCCTGCCGGTGCGCGCGCAAGCCGTCTGCGTGCTCGTCGACACTCTGCTCGCCCGCGGCCACGTCGAGCGCGCCGCCGCGTGCGCCGAGCGCTACGGCTTCGGGCCGCCGTACCCGGCGACGATGCTGCTGCCCGACGGCGCGTGCGTGCACGGCAGGCTGCTGCTCGCCCTCGGCCGCACCGAGCAGGCGGTCGACGAGCTGGAGGCCGCGGGACGCGCGCTCACGGGGCGCGGCAGGCACAACATCGTCGCCGGGCCCTGGGCGCTCGACCTGGCCCGCGCACTCGCCGTCACCGACCCCGCGAGGGCAGCCGAGCTCGCCGGGTACGTACAGCACGAGGCCGCGCGGCTCGGTACCAGGACCGCCATGGGCGAGGCGCTGGTGTGCGCGGCGTCGCTGCGGCAGGGGCGGGAGCGCACCGGGCTGCTGGAGCGGGCGGTGGACCACCTGGAGGCCTCGCCCTCCGGGTACGAACTGGCGCGTGCGCGGGTCGAGTACGGCATCGCAACCGGATTCACCGCCGAACTCTCCCTCGGCCACGACCTCGCGGTCGGGTGCGGCGCCGACGGCCTGGCCGCACGGGCGAACAGGGCGCTGGAGTCGACCCGGCTGCGGCACTGACCGGGCCGCCAGGCCGTAGACTCGCCCAGGTGCCTGCCGCCTCCGACGACCCCGGTCTGCGCGCCGACTGCGCCTCCTGCTTCGGCCTGTGCTGCGTCGCGCTGTCCTTCTCGGCCGTGGCCGGGTTCCCGGCCGACAAGGACGCGGGCGAACCCTGCCGCCACCTCGGCGCCGACTTCGGCTGCGGCGTCCACCGCGAACTGCGGCGGCGCGGTTACGCGGGCTGCGCCGTCTACGACTGCTTCGGCGCGGGCCAGAAGGTCTCCCGCCACACCTTCGGTGGTACGGACTGGCGCCGGGCCCCGGAAACGGCGCCCGCCATGTTCGCCGCGCTTCCCGTCATGCGGCAGCTCCAGGAACTGCTGTACTACCTCGCCGAGGCGCTGTCGCTGCCCGGCACGCGCCCGCTGCGCGCCGAGCTGACCCGCGCGTACGAGCAGACGGAGCGCCTCACGCTCGCTGACGCGGACACGCTGCTCGCCACGGACGTCGCCGGGCACCGCGGGCAGGTCGTGGCCCCGCTGCTCGATCGCGCGAGCGCGCTCGTGCGCGCGGATGCCCCGCGCGCCAAGGGCCGCGGGACGAGGAGCCGCAGGGGCGCGGACCTGTTCGGCGCCCGGCTCGTGCGCGCGGATCTGCGGGGTGCGGACCTGCGCGGCGCCCGCCTGATCGCCGCGGACCTGCGCGCCGCCGATCTGAGGTGCGCGGATCTGATCGGCGCCGACCTCAGGGACGCCGACCTGGCGGGCGCGGACCTGAGGGGCGCGCTGTTCCTGACCCAGGCCCAGCTGGAATCGGCGAAGGGCGACGGCGCCACCGCGCTGCCGCCCTCCCTCGTCCGCCCCGCCCACTGGCCGGCCGCCGGTGCGTCAGCCGGCCGTCCTGCGCCGCCTGCTGACCCGCCGCAGCGCGAACAGCCCGCCTGACGCGAGGGCCGCCGCGCCGATCAGCGCCATCGGGAGCAGGAACCCGGAGGAGCCGCCCGCGCCTGACGCCTCCGCCACGCGTCCGTGCCGGGCCGCGGGCGCCGCGCCGTGGGCACTTCGCGTGCCGTCGGCGCCCGCCGCCTGCACGCGCGGCGGGGGCCTGAGCGAGCCCACCGGGGTGGCGTGCCCGTCGGCCTCGAAGCCCCAGTCGAGGAGCTCGCGCGCCTCGTTGTAGACGGCTTCCGACTCGCCCGACTGCGGGTTCATCACGGTCACCAGGATCGTCCTGTCGCCGTGCCGCGCGGCCGCGATCAGCGTGTTGCCGGCGTGCGTGGTGTAGCCGTTCTTGACACCGATCATGCCCGGGTAGGTCTGCACGCCGTGCGCGCCGCTGAGCAGCCGGTTGGTGTTCTGGATGCCGAAGGTCTCGCCCGGCTTGCCGGGGAACTGTGCGTCGCGGGTGGACGCGTACGCGGCGAACTGCGGGTTGCTGAGGCCGGCGCGGCCGAAGACGGCGAGGTCGAACGCCGACGAGACCTGGCCGGGATGGTCGTACCCGTCACAGGACACCACGTGTGTGTCCCGCGCGCCGAGCCGCTTCGCCTCCCGCTGCATCTGGGTGACGGTGGCGTCCCAGCCGCCGTTCATGGCCGCCAGCGCGTGCACCGCGTCGCTGCCCGAGCTGAGGAACACCCCCCGCCACAGGTCGGGCACCTGGTACGACTCGCCCGGCACGATGCCCACCATGCTGGCGCCCGGATCGATGCCGGACAGGTCGGCCTGGGTGACGGTGCGCCGTGAGGAGGCGGACAGATGGGGCATCACGGTGAGGGCGAACAGCGTCTTCAGCGTCGACGCGGGCGGCAGCTTGCGGTGCGCGTTGTCGGCGGCGAGCACGTCGCCCGTGTCGGCGTCCGCGACCAGCCAGGACAGCGCGGAGATGTCGCCGGGCGGCGCGGGTGTGCCCGGCGCGGGCTTCGCCTGCGTGCCGCTGTCGTAGAGGGCCGAACTGTCGACGTAGGGGGGAGCGGGCGCGGGCGGTAGGGGATCGGCCCGCGGCTGGGCGGGCGGGGACACGGCGAGGGCGGGAGCGGACCGCGCGGGTACGGCCGCCCGGGCGGACCCGGGCAGGAGCACGAGCAGGCCTGCGGCAAGCGCGGCCGTACCGGTGAGCGCGGAGCGCGTCGCGGATCTGATGAACATTCAGCCACGGTAAGAACGCCCGGCCGGGCGCGCATGGCCACGTGCGCCGACCGGAGGTACGCACACTCGCGGGGACGCCGCGCGACACGGGCCTGCGGCCCGGCCACAAGGCGGCCCCACCGCAGCGCGCCTCCCGGGGCGTGGTTGCGAGCAGGCTCTCGCGTGGTGGGGCGCCCGGTCGTCATGCGGGGGTGCGGCCTGGCCCGATGCACGGGCCGCTGCGAGGCGGCGCCCGGGTGATCGTCGCCCGCGGGAGCGGTGCGTGCGGCGGCACGTGGTGCTGCGGGTCAGGCGCCCACGCGTGGTGTCCGCCGGGGGCGGGGAGGCGATCAGGCTCTCGTGCGGCGGTGCGCCTGGTCTCCACGCGGGGGGCGGCCAGGCTCGACGCACGCGGCGGCGGGCGCACGGATCGCCGCGAGGCGGCCCCTGGTCCGACGTGGCGGTGATCCTCGCCCGCGGTAGCGGCGCGTGTGGCGGCACGTGGTACCGCGGGTCCGGTGCCCTTGCGTCGTGTGCGCCCGGGCGGGGAGGCGATCAGGCTCTCGCGTGACCGGGCCCCGGCCCTACGCGGGGTTTCCGGCCCGTCGCCCGTGTGCGCCCGAACGCACGCGGCCGGGGTGCTCGGGACGCTGCGGGGATGGGTCCCGCGCTCACGCGGCAGGGCGCTGCGCCCGGCTCCGGCCGGTGAGGGGCCCAGCGCGTACCCCGGCGCGGCGGTGCGCGTGCCGCGCATACGCGAAGGCGCGGCCCGCCTGTTGCGGCGGACCGCGCCCCGGTGTTCGGCGTACCTCGCCGTCACACGCCGGCGGGCTCCTGCTCGCGGCCCTCGTCCCAGCCCGCGACGGTGAGCGGGACCGGCCCGTCCGACCATGCTCCCAGCAGGTCGAACGCCTCGGCGGCGCGGCTGCCGGGAGGTGCCGACTGGGCGATGACACGCAGGTCGCACCCCGGCACCGTGATGATGTCGTAGTCGACGGTGACGGGTCCGACGTCAGGGTGGTGGACCGTGACCGACTCGCTCTCGTGCGACCCGGTCAGGCGGGACGTCCACAGCTCGGTGAACCGGCCGCTCGCCCGCCGCAGCTCCGCCACGAGCGCGCGCAGGTCCACGTCCGTGGGGTAGCGGGCCGCCGCCGCACGCAGGTCCGCGATGAGCGCCATCTCGAACCTGGCCGCCTGCTCAGGTGTACGGGTGACACGGCTCGGCGCCTCCGTGAAGTGGCGCCAGGCGACGTTGCGGCACGGGCTCGCCGCGGACTTCGACGGGTCGCCGAGGAGCGCGGCCCACAGGGGGTTGAAGGTGACGAGCGACCACGCGGCGTCGTGCACGCCCACGGCCGTGCCGGCCATGCCGTCCAGCATGCGCCGCACGCTCGGCGGCACCCTGCGCGGTACGCGATCCGTGGCCGGCGGTGCGTGTCCCGCGAGCAGGAACAGGTGGCGGCGCTCGACGTCGTCCAGCCGCAGTGCCCGGGCCAGCGAGGCGAGCACCTGCGACGAGGGTGTGGTGGCCCTGCCCTGCTCCAGACGGGTGATGTAGTCGACGGACAGTCCGGTCAGTCGCGCCAGCTCCGTACGCCCCATGCCCGGATCCTCGGGGCCGCCCTCCAGCAGCCCGCCCTCGGCGGGTGATATCCGGTCACGCCAGCGATGAAGCGCCGCGCCCAGCTCTCCATGTCGGGTCATGGCCCCAGTATCGGCGGGGGAGCCCGGCCGTGCGCGGCGTCGGGCTCCCCGACCACGGAGCGCGGCCGGCGTCACGCAGCGTGAGGGCGCAGGCGGCGGGGCCGGCCGGTCAGGAGCGGGGCGCCGCCACCCGCAGGTCCTTCTCGATGCGGGCGACCGTCGCCAGCAGGTGCGGCAGCAGGTCCTCGCGGACGGACTCGATCGAATTGCGGCTCGCGTGCACGGGGATGTTCACCGCTGCCACGACCACCCCGGCGCCGTCGCGGACCGGCGCCGCGACGGAGCGCAACCCCGGCTCCAGTTCCTGGTCCACGATCGCGTACCCCTGATCCCTGATCACGTCCAGCTCGGCCCGCAGGAGTTCGGACGAGGCGATGGTGCGCCCGGTGAGCGCCGCGGGCCGGCTGCGCCGCACGATCTCCTCGATCCGGTCCTCCGGCAGGTGCGCGATCATCACACGCCCCACAGAGGTCGCGTATGCGGGGAAGCGCGTGCCGACCGTGATGGACGCCGTCATGATCCGGCTGACCGGCACCCGTGCCACGTACACGACGTCGTCGCCGTCCAGCACGCACAGCGAGGACGACTCGTGTACCTCCGCCACCAGCCGCTCCAGGTGCGGCTGGGCGATCTGAGGCAGGGAGAAGCTGGACAGGTACGCGTATCCGAGCTCCAGCACGCGCGGGCTGAGCCGGAAGGTGCGCCCGTTGGTGTGCACGTAGCCCAAGTCGGCCAGCGTCAGCAGGAAGCGGCGTGCGGCCGCTCTCGTCAGGTCGCAGGCGCGTGCCACCTCGCTGAGCGTCAGCTCGGGATGGTCGGCGTCGAACGCCCGGATCACGGCCAGGCCGCGTTCGAAGGACCGGACGAAGTGGGGTTCGCGCTCCGGCGCGCCGCTCATCTCTCGCCTCCGTGGTCCGGCCCGGGCGTGGCCCGCCGTGGTGGCGGGCGCGGGGCACGGCCGATTCTCGCAGGCCGCCACCGCCGCCCGCGTGCCGGTGGGCCCCCTGGTCGCGGGGGCCCACCGGCCGGTGGGTGCGCCGCCCCCGTCCCCACGGTGCGGCGCCAGGCGGCGGAACCCTCCGCTCGGGGGTCCTGCCGCCGTCTCGTGACCGGCCCCTCAGGGGCCGGAAGGCGTGGCCGTGACGCCGAGCGCGGGCAGGACCGCCGCCTCGACGAAGCGCGTCATGTACGCCTCGTCCGCGTGGGATCCGTGCAGCAGCAGCGCTGCGCGCATCACGCCGAACAGCTGCACCGCCACGAACTCGATCGCCGGGTTGTCCGCCGCGACCTCGCCGCGGTCCACGGCCCTGCGCACCATCGCGTCGATCTTCGCCACCTCGGGCTCGATCAGGTTCTCGCGCAGCGCCTTCGCCAGCTCGGGGTTCTGCTTGGCCGCGTGCACGAGCGCCTGCGTCAGCGCGGTGTCCCGGCGGGCGTTGGCGCTGGTGGCGCGGGCCACGGCGCGCAGGTCGCCGGTGAGCGTGCCGGTGTCGATCTGTGAGAGCGTCACGCACCGCGTGCCGCGCAGGGCCGCGCAGACGAGCTGCGGCTTGGACCGCCACTGCCGGTAGAGCGTCGACTTGCCGCACTTGGTGCGCGCGGCGATGCCCTCCATGGTCAGCGCCTCGTACCCGCCCTCCCTGAGCAGGTCGAGCGCGGCGGCATAGAACTCCATCTCGCGCTCGGGTGTGATCTTGGAGCGGCTCGACGTTGACGTCATCGTCTCTCCCTTCCGCACGAGGCGACCACGGACCACCGACGGGCCCGTGCTCCCAGCGTGGCGCGTGCCCCGCCTGGACGTGTGATCGAAAACGCTTGCGACATCGATACGCCAGTGTACCGATACGACGGCGTATCGGTACACTGGCGTATCGATAAGGGCTTCTGGCGCGAGTGTGTGCCGAGCCGCCATCGCACCACGACGTCGACGCCGTGCCGTGCCACGCGAAGGGGTCGGGTCAATGAACGCCCGGACTGGTCCCGACCTGCGTCGCAGGCTCACCCCCGCACGACGCACCCGCGACGACGCGTCCGTCCCCGATGGACCCGCCGCCGGGCGAATACCCGGGGGCGGCGGCCCGGCGCGTTCGCCGCGCCCGCCGCTGATGCGTGAACTGGGGCTCGTCGTCGCGCTGTTCCTCCTGTACAAGCTCGGCAGGCAGCTCGCACGCGGCCGCACGGGCGAGGCGATGGACAACGCGCGCTCCGTCTGGCACCTGGAGCGCGACGTCCACCTGCCGAGCGAGGCGGGGATCCAGCACCTGCTGCTGCACGGCGACACGCTCGTGCACATCGCCAACACCTATTACGCGGCCGTGCACTTTCCCGCCACGATCCTCTTCCTGGCCTGGCTCTACTGGCGCAGGCCGCGCCACTACGTGTGGGCGCGGCGCGTGCTGACGGCCGTCACCGGCGGCGCGCTCGTCCTGCACCTGCTGGTGCCGCTCGCCCCGCCCCGCATGCTCGCGCTGACCGGGCTCGTCGACACCGCCCGTGTGTACGGCCCCTCCGTGTACGGCTCCGATCCCGCGGCCGACGGACTGGAGAACCAGTTCGCCGCCATGCCGTCCCTGCACTTCGGCTGGGCGCTCGTGCTGGCACTCGGGCTGATCGCCGCGACCCGGGCGCGCGGGCGGTGGCTGTGGCTGCTGCACCCCCTGGTCACCCTGTTCGTGATCATCGCCACCGCCAACCACTACTGGCTCGACACCCTCGTCGCCGCGGCGCTCGTGGCCGTGGCCCTCGCCTTCCTGCGCCCGCCGGGCACCGCCCCACGAGGCACCAGGCTCGTCGCGCGCGGTCGCACGCACGGGCGCCGCGAGCCGCGGTCGCGGCAGCCGGCCGGTGATCGCCGGTGACGGGGGGCACGTGGGCCGCCGTCGGCCTCTCCCTGGTCTCCGCCGTCGCCTACGCCGTCGCCGCCGTGGCGCAGGAGCGGCTCGCCGCGCGCGGCGAGCACCGGCCGGGCACCGGCCGCGGTGGCGACCTGCTCGCGCTGCTGCGGCACGGGGCGTGGTGGTCGGCCGTCGCCCTGAACGGCGGGGGCGCCCTGCTGCACGTCGCCGCACTCACGTGCGGGCCGCTCACCGTCGTGCAGCCGCTCGGGGCGCTGACCCTCGTCGCCGCCGTGCCGCTCGGCGCGTACCGCGCGGGGCGCAGGGTCACCAGGGGGGAGTGGGCGGGCACCGCGTACACGCTCGCCGGGCTCGCGGCGATCCTGCTCGCGGCCGCCGGCGGCGGCCCCGCCGAAGCACTCTCGCTGCCGCAGGCGGCCGGCGTCTCGGCCACGGCGGCCGCGCTCTGTGCGCTCCTCGTGTTCTCGCTGCCCGGCGCGCGACCGGGTTTGCGGCACGCGATCGCGTCCGGCCTCGCCTCCGGCGTCGCGTCCGCGCTGGCCCAGACCGTCACCGTCACCCTCACGGGCGACGGCGGCATGCCCGGATGGGGGAGCGCGATCGTCGTCGCCCTCGTGGCGGTCTTCGCGGTGGGCGGCCTCCTCCTCGCCCAGGCCGCCTACCGGGGCGGGCTCGGCGCACCGCTGGCGCTGCTCACCCTCGCCAATCCGGTCGCCGCGTCCGCGATCGGACTCATCCTGCTGGGCGAACGGATCCAGGGGGGTCCGCTCGGGATCGCGGCGGCCGCCGCCGGATCGGTGCTCGCCGCGCGCGGCGTGGTCCTGCTGGCACGCTCGGCCCGCCCCGCACGGCGGCCGAGCAGCGACAACGCGCCGCGCGGTGGCGGCGGACGGCCGGGCGCGAGCGCCATGCACTCGGTTCCGGCGCAGCCCGAGAAGCACCGTGCGGAGCGCGCGTGAAGCTTGCCTGAGGGCCCGGTTAAGAAATCCTCGATGGACGCCGGAGCCCCACTGAGGCGAGATTGGTGGCGAAACACGATCATCCATCTCGCCACCGCCGGGAGCCCCGCCGATGAAGGCACTCGTGAAGCAGACCGCCGAGCCAGGGCTGCGGCTCATGGACGTGCCGGAGCCCGAGCACGGACCGGGGGACGTGCTGATCAAGGTCCTGCGCACCGGCATCTGCGGCACCGACCTGCACATCAGGGCGTGGGACGGCTGGGCCCAGCAGGCCATCGCCACACCCCTGGTCATCGGCCACGAGTTCGTGGGCGAGGTCGCGGCGGTGGGCGGCGACGTGGCCGACGTCGCCGTGGGTGACCTCGTCAGCGGCGAGGGCCACCTGGTGTGCGGCAAGTGCCGCAACTGCCTCGCGGGCCGCCGCCACCTGTGCCGCAACACCGTGGGCCTCGGGGTCGGCCGCGACGGCGCGTTCGCCGAGTACGTCGTGCTGCCGGCCACCAACGTCTGGGTGCACCGCACCAAGGTCGACCTGGACGTCGCCGCCATCTTCGACCCCTTCGGCAACGCTGTGCACACCGCGCTCAGCTTCCCCTCGCTCAACGAGGACGTGCTGATCACCGGTGCCGGCCCGATCGGCATCATGGCCGCCGCGGTGGTCAAGCACGCCGGCGCGCGCAACGTCGTCATCACCGACGTGAGCCCCGAGCGCCTCGAGATCGCCCGGAAGGTCGGCGTCTCGCTCGCCCTCGACGTCTCCCGGCACACCATCGCGGACGCGCAGGAGCAGCTCGGGCTCAAGGAGGGCTTCGACATCGGCCTGGAGATGTCCGGCAGGCCCGAGGCCGTGCGCGACATGCTGGACAACATGACGCACGGCGGCCGGATCGCCATGCTCGGCCTGCCCGCCGACGAGTTCGCCGTCGACTGGTCCAAGATCGTCCAGCACATGATCACGATCAAGGGCATCTACGGCCGCGAGATGTTCGAGACCTGGTACGCGATGCAGGTGCTGATCGAGGGCGGCCTCGACCTGGGCCCCGTGATCACCGGGAACTACGGGTACGAGGACTACGACGCCGCGTTCGACGAGGCCGCCACCGCACGCAGCGGCAAGATCATCCTCAACTGGAACGACTGAACGACCGACCTCGGGAGCCCATCACATGTTCGCGTCTGTACGGGACGACCTGCGCGCCACCCTCGACGAGATCCGCGAGGCAGGACTCTTCAAGCCGGAGCGGGTGATCACCAGCCCGCAGAGCGCGTCGGTCGCCGTCGGCGCCGACGGGTCCGGCGCCGAGGTGCTCAACTTCTGCGCCAACAACTACCTCGGCCTCGCCGACCACCCCGACGTGCTCGCCGCGGCCAAGGACGCGCTCGACCGCTGGGGCTACGGCATGGCGTCCGTACGGTTCATCTGCGGCACCCAGGAGATCCACAAGGACCTGGAGGCCCGCCTCTCGGCCTTCCTCGGCCAGGAGGACGCGATCCTCTACTCGTCCTGCTTCGACGCGAACGGCGGCGTCTTCGAGACCCTCCTCGACGCGCAGGACGCCGTCATCTCCGACGCGCTCAACCACGCCAGCATCATCGACGGCATCCGGCTGTCCAAGGCCGCCAGGCACCGCTACGCCAACCGGGACATGGCCGAGCTCGAGGCCAGGCTCAAGGAGACGCAAGAGGCGCGCCGCCGCCTGATCGTGACCGACGGCGTGTTCTCCATGGACGGGTACGTGGCCCCCCTGCGGGAGATCTGCGACCTCGCGGAGCGCTACGACGCCATGGTCATGGTCGACGACTCGCACGCGGTCGGCTTCGTCGGCGATGGCGGCCGCGGCACGCCCGAGCTGCACGGGGTCATGGACCGCGTGGACATCATCACCGGCACGCTCGGCAAGGCGCTGGGCGGCGCGTCGGGCGGCTATGTGGCCGCGCGTGCGGAGATCGTCGCGCTGCTGCGCCAGCGCTCACGCCCGTACCTCTTCTCCAACTCGCTCGCGCCGACGATCGCCGCCGCGTCCATCAAGGTCCTCGACCTGCTGGAGACCGCCGGCGACCTGCGCGAGCGGCTCAGGGCCAACACGGCGCTCTTCCGCCGGCGGATGTCCGAGGAGGGGTTCGAGATCCTCCCCGGCGACCACCCCATCACCCCGGTGATGATCGGCGACGCCGCCGAGGCGGGCCGGATGGCCGAGCTGCTGCTCGAGCGCGGGGTTTACGTGATCGGGTTCTCGTACCCGGTGGTGCCGATGGGCAAGGCGCGCATCAGGGTGCAGCTGTCCGCGGCGCACTCGACGCAAGACGTGGAGCGCGCGGTGTCGGCGTTCGCGGACGCGCGGGCCGCCCTGCACGGCTGACCCGGCGCCGCCCATCCCGGCGCTCCCGCGCCGCCCTGCGAAAATGGGGGAGTGATCGACCCCAAGCGCCTGCGCGTCCTGCGGGCCGTGGCGGACCACCGCACGGTGACCGCCGCGGCCGCCGCGCTGTACCTGACGCCCTCCGCCGTCTCCCAGCAGCTCGCCGCGCTGGAGCAGGAGACCGGGCACGCCCTGCTGACCCGCAGCGGGCGCGGGGTGCGGCTGACCGCCGCGGGCGAGATCCTGCTGACCCACGCCAACGCGGTACTCGCGCAGCTGGAGCGCGCGGAGGCGGAACTCGCCGCTTACGCGGGCGGCGCGGCCGGCGAGGTCACCGTGGCGTCCTTCGCGACGGGCATCGCCGAGGTCGTCGCGCCCGCCGTGCGCGGCCTGGCCACCGCGCACGCCGGCATACGGGTACGGGTGCGTGACGCGGAGGGCGACGAGAGCCTGCCGATGGTGCTCGACGGCGAGGCGGACGTGGCGGTCGCGGTCGAGTACCGGGGCGCGCCGCGCGAGGACGACGTACGGCTGTCGCGCGTGGCGCTGTACGCGGAGCCGTTCGACGCGGTCCTGCCGGACGGCCACCGCCTCTCGCCGCACCCGGAGGTCGAGCTCGCGTCGCTCGCCGCCGACGACTGGATCGGGCAGCATCCGGGCAACCCGTGCTACGAGGTCACGCAACTCGCCTGCGAGCGTGCCGGGTTCGCGCCACGGCTCGTGCACGCCTCGGACGACTTCCACGCGGTGGCCGCGCTGGCGGGCGCGGGCGCGGGCGTCGCGCTGGTACCGCGCTCAGCGCTTCGCGGCATGGAACTGAAGGGCGCGGTGGTACGCCCGGTCGCCGGCCCGCGCGCCACGCGCCGCGTCTTCGCGGCGGTGCGCAGGGGCGCCGAGACGCACCCCCTGATCGCCCCGGTGCTGGCGGCCCTGAACGCGGCGGCGGACGGACTGACGACGGGCTGAGCGGCCGTCCGGCGCACACCGCGACCGCGAGCTGCCGGGCGGGCCACCGTCGGCCCCCGTGGGCGAGCGGGCCGGCTCAACGGCTCGTGCCGCTTCAGGGCGGCTGTGCGCCCGGAGTGCCGTGGGGGGCCTGCGCCGCCGCCCGGCGCGGTAGCCCGGCCTCCCGACCGGAGGCCGAGCGGTGCGAGCCCGGGTCGTCCCCGGCGGCGCGCCTGCGTCCGCCCGCCGGGGCCGCGCACCGCGTGCGGGCGGTCCGGCATCGCCGGTGCCCGCCCGGCGCGGTAGCCGGGCCTTCCCGTTGAGGGCGGTACGGCGGCGCGAGTCCGGGTCGTCCCGGTGGCGCCTGCGTCCGCCGCCGGGGACGGGCGCGTCGCGGGCGCGTGAGGCCTGCGCACCACGTGGAGGCGGTCCGAGCACTGGCGGCGCTGGCCCTGGTTGTCCCCGACGGCGCGCCTGCGCCCGCCCGCCGGGGCATCAGGTCAGCAACGCGGGGGTCGCCCGGTCCAGGACCGATGCCACCCGCTCCCACGCCTCACTGTCGCGTTCGACGGGCTCGAGCTCGGGGCCCGCGCCCGTGTTCCAGGCCGTCGCGAGGCCCACCGGGTCCTCGCCGGTGGCGGCCGCCGCCGCGAGCGCGGCCGCGCCCAGCGCGACCAGCTCGCCGCTCTGCGGCACGATCACCGCGCGGCCCGAGAGCCTGCGCACCGTCGACGTCCAGGCGCGGCCCTGCGCGCCGCCGCCGATCAGCCGCAGCGGCCGCGCCGCCACCTCGGGCGCCGCGGGGTCGAGGCCGCACGCGCGCAGTACCTCGTCGAGCGCGCGCAGTACCGTGAAGGCCGCGCCCTCGTACGCCGCCCCGAGCAGCTGCTGGGGCGTCGTGTCGTGCCGTATGCCCGTCAGCAGGCCCGCCGCGGTCGGCAGGTCGGGCGTGCGCTCGCCGTCCAGGTAGGGCAGGACGACGACCTCGCCGCCCGGCACCGCGTCCTCGCGGTCGAGGCCGAGCAGCCGCGCCACCTTGTCCACCGCCAGCGTGCAGTTGAGCGTGCAGCCGAGCGGCAGGTACGAGCCGTCCGCGGCGGCGAAGCCGTTCAGCGCCACCGAGTCGGGGCGCGTCGTGGTCGCGGCGAAGACCGTGCCCGACGTGCCGAGGCTCAGCACGGGGTGGTCGAGCAGTCCCTGCCCGCCGAGCCCGAGGCCGACGGCCGCGCTCATGTTGTCGCCGGTGCCCGCCGCCACGGCGATGCCGGCCGGCAGCCCGAGGGCGTTCGCCGCCGCCGCCGTGAGCGAGCCGGCCCGCGCCCCGCCCGTCGCCGCGACCGTGGGCAGCAGCCCCTCGTCCAGGTGCAGCAGGTCGAGCAGCGCCGGGTCGTAGGCGCCCGTCGCCGTGGCGTACCAGCCGGTGCCCGAGGCGTCGCCCGGGTCGGTGACCGCCTCGCCGCACAGCCGCTCGGTGAGGAAGTCGTGCGGCAGCCGCACGGCTGCCGCCGCCTTGGTGACGGCCGGCTCGTTCTCCCGCAGCCACTGCCACTTCGTCGCCGTGATCGACGCCACCGGTACGGACCCGGCGCGGGCCGTCCAGGACGCGGGCCCGCCCAGCGCGTCCGTCAGGGCGGTGGCCTGCGGCGCCGAGCGGGTGTCGTTCCAGAGCATCGCGGGCCGCAGCGGGCGCCCGGCTCCGTCCAGCACGACCAGGCCGTGCTGCTGGCCCGCGACGGCGATCCCGGTCACCGCGGACGGCTCGGCGCCCGCCTCGGACAGGGCGGCACCGACGGCCTCACCGAGGGCCGTCCACCACACCTCGGGGTCGCTCTCGCGGGCACCGGCCTCGCCGGTGACCCGGTGCGGCGCGCGGCCCACCGCGAGCAGTTCGCCGGTCGCCGCGTCGGTGACGGCGGCCTTCGTGGACTGGGTGGAGCTGTCCACGCCGATCACGAGCGGGGATCGCGGCATGGGGACCTCTTCTCGAACGGGCGGCTTGCGGCGCCTTTTTGAACGGTGGCGAACAAATTACGGGAGAGCGGGCGGTCCCGTCACGCGTGGGAGCGCGGATGCCGGTCGTGCGCCGGCCGGACGCGCGAGGGCTTTTGCGCACCCGCGGCGCCGTGCCATATTAGTCATGTCAGAAAACAAAAAGGTTCGCACGGACCTTGAGGCAGCGAAGGCGGCCAGGGGCATGACGGAACGCTTCACACCCACCCGCGAGGACAGGTTCAGCTTCGGCCTTTGGACGGTGGGCTGGCAGGGCAGGGACCCGTTCGGCGACGCGACCCGCCCCGCCCTCGACCCCGCCGAGTCGGTGCGGCGCCTGTCGGACCTCGGCGCGTACGGCGTCACGTTCCACGACGACGACGTGATCCCGTTCGGTGCGTCGGACACGGAGCGCGAGTCGCACATCAAGCGGTTCCGCCAGGCGCTCGACGCCACGGGGATCGTCGTGGAGATGGCCACGACGAACCTCTTCACCCACCCGGTGTTCAAGGACGGCGGCTTCACGGCCAACGACCGCGACGTCCGCCGCTTCGCCCTGCGCAAGACGATGCGCAACATCGACCTCGCCGCCGAGCTCGGCGCGGAGACCTACGTCGCGTGGGGCGGGCGCGAGGGCGCCGAGTCCGGCGGGGCGAAGGACGTGCGCCTCGCGCTCGACCGGATGAAGGAGGCGTTCGACCTCCTCGGCGACTACGTGACCGAGAAGGGCTACGACCTCAGGTTCGCCATCGAGCCCAAGCCCAACGAGCCGCGCGGCGACATCCTGCTGCCCACGGTCGGCCACGCGCTCGCGTTCATCGAGCGCCTGGAGCGCCCCGAGCTGTTCGGCGTGAACCCCGAGGTCGGCCACGAGCAGATGGCCGGGCTCAACTTCCCGCACTCGATCGCGCAGGCGCTGTGGGCGGGCAAGCTCTACCACATCGACCTCAACGGGCAGAGCGGCATCAAGTACGACCAGGACCTGCGCTTCGGCGCGGGCGACGTGCGGGCCGCGTTCTGGCTCGTGGACCTGCTGGAGAGCGCCGGCTGGGACGGCTGCCGCCACTTCGACTTCAAGCCCCCGCGCACGGAGGACTTCGACGGGGTCTGGGCCTCGGCGGCCGGCTGCATGCGCAACTACCTGATCCTCAAGGACCACGCGGCGGCCTTCCGCGCCGACCCCGAGGTCCAGGAGGCGCTGCGCGCCTCACGCCTCGACCAGCTCGCCCTGCCCACGGCGCAGGACGGCCTCGCCGGACTGCTCGCGGACCGCGGCGCGTACGAGGAGTTCGACGCGGAGGCCGCGGCGCAGCGCGGGATGGCGTTCGAGCGCCTGGACCAGCTGGCCATGGACCACCTCCTGGGCGCGCGCTGAGCCGTCGGCCGCCCTCCCCGCCGCGCGGCGGGGAGGGCGGCCGCGTGCGCCGCTATGTCCGGCTCACATACGCCGACGGGTCCGCGAGCACCGCGCGCACGACCAGCGCGGCCGCCCCGCGCGCGGCGTCACCCGCCGACGACGAGGCCCGCAGCCGCCCGCTGCCCGCCGGCCAGAGACCGGACACGACGCGGGCGGTCAACTCGCCGTCCACCGAGGGCGAGAGCCACGGCATGAGCGTCCGGTAGATCCCCCCCAGCACCACCGCGTCCGGGTCGAAGAGGTTCACCGCACCCGACACCACTCGCCCGAGCATCGTCCCCGCACGTCCGACGGCCGCCAGGGCGGCGGCGTCCCCGCCGCGTGCCCTGCGCGCCAGCTCGGTGACGCCCGGCACGCCCGCGTCCGGGTCCATGCCCGCGGCCCGCAGGAGCGCCGACTGGCCCGCGTACTGCTCCAGGCAGCCGCGCGCGCCGCACCGGCACAGCGGGCCCTGCGAGTCGACGACCACATGGCCGATCTCCCCGGCGAACCCGTGCGCGCCGCGCAGCAGTTCGCCGTCGATGACGAACGCGCCGCCCACCCCGATCTCGCCCGTCAGGTAGAGGAAGGTGCGCAGCGTGCCGAGACCGCCGAACCACAGCTCCGCGAGCGCCGCCAGGTTCGCCTCGTTCTCCGAGCTCACCGGCAGCGGTTTCGCGCCGGGCCGCAGCCCGGCCAGGGCGCGGGCGAAGTACTCCTCGGCCGGCACCCGGTTCCACCCCAGGTTCGGCGCCTGGCGCACCGTGCCCGCGGACACCAGGCCGGGCAGGGCGAGCTCCGCCCCGACCGGCGCGAGGTCCTGCTCGGCGGCCGACTCCAGCGTGCGCGCGGCGATGCGCGCGCCGCGCGCGAGCACCTCGGCGGGCGGCGCGCCCCGGTTGTCGATGTGCTCGGTCAGCCGCACGCGGTCGGTGCCTGACAGGTCGACCACGCACACCGACACGTAGTCGATGTTGATCTCGACGCCGATGCCGGCGGGCCCCGTGCGCGCCACCTTGAGCACGGTCCCGGGCCGGCCGGCCTGGCCGCTGAACGTCTTGCCCGATTCGCTGAGGAACCCGCTCCCGATCAGCTGCTCGACGAGCGAGGACACCGCGGCCCGGGTCAGCCCCACCCGCGCGGCGATCCCGGCGCGGGTCGCCTCTCCCTCGTCCCGCACGGCGCGCAGCACCAGGCTCAGGTTGTGCCGGCGCACCGTCTCCTTGCCGGCCTTCGTGCCGAGGGAGACCGGCGGCGTGTGGTTGGTGTCCATGTCTGGGGCGACCCTATGCGATCAACCCCGGCCGCCCTCGGGCGCGTCGCCCCTGCGCCCGAGGGCGCCGCGGGAAGAGGGGCGGGCCCTACGCGCGCGCTCCGCCGGGCGGGGCGGGCAGCGGCCCTTCCGTCCATGCGGGAGCCGTGCCCGCCAGCTGGCAGACCATGAGGTAGAAGGGGATCGGCGGGGTGTAAGGCGTCCTGTCGTCCGGCCAGTGGATCAGCCGGGGCCGTACGGCGGGGACGCTGGTGCCCCGCACGTACAGCGCGGGCGACGGCCAGGAAAGCTCCAGGTCGGACCCGGCGGGGACGATCCACCACCACCAGTCGCGGTCCGCGAAGACGCACCCCGTGCGCGGCATCCGCGCCATCAGCCGGAAGCCGTGCCTCGCGGGCACGCCCACCGCGTCGCACCCCAGCGAGGCGGGCAGCGTCTCCGGCAACGGCAGGCGCACCGTGCCGCCGCCCCGGGCCGCAGCGCCGGCGCCGTCCGGCGTGCGCACGGCCCTGCCGAGCCGCAGCAGCGCCGTCCTCGCGCTCCTCAACACGCCTGCTCCGCCCCTACGCGCAGCTCCGCCCACACGACCCGGCCCGGCCCGTAGCCCGAGGTGTCCTGCGCCCCCCAGCAGGTGCACACCGAGTCGACCAGGAACAGCCCGCGGCCGCCCTCGTCCTCGGCGCCGCGGTGCAATTGCGGACCGGTCGGCCCGAACCCCTGGTCCTCGACCGCTATCCGCAGCCGGTCGCCGTCGAGCCTGAGCTCGCAGATCACATGGTCGCCCGCGGCGTGGACGACGGCGTTCGTCACCAGTTCGGACACCACGAGCACCGCCGTCTCCGACGTCCCCTGGAGCACGTCCCAGCGGAGCAGCCGGTCGTGGGTGAGCTTCCTCGCCCGGCCCACGGACTCCGCGCGCGCCGGCAGTTCGAAGCCGTAACGGCGGACAACGTTGCCAGGGCACACAGGCGCAAGCTGGGGGGTGAGCGCGTTACCAGGTGCCACGACCGATTCCTAACGGTGGGGAAAAGGCTGTTTTGCCCCGCGCCTCTCCCGTGGCGCAGCGCGACAGCCGCGTGAACTGGTTCACTCACTCCACTCTCCACCTGTCCGAGACACTTGGCAAGTGGCACTCTGGAATTTCCAGAGTGCCGTGTTCTAACTGGCAGAGTCATGGCAGACTGCTTCCACATCGTGCGACGGGGAGGTCCCAGAAGTGAGTGAACCGCGGTCGGCCCCGACCGTGGGACAGGTCGTGCTCGGCAGGCGTCTACAGGACCTGCGCGAGCGCTGCGGCCTGAAACGCGAAGAGGCCGCCAAGCTCCTGCGCGTGGCTCCTGCCACGATCCGCAGGATGGAGACGGCCGAGGTCGCGCTCAAGATCCCCTACGTCCAGGTGCTGCTCACGGCCTACGGCGTGGGCCCCGAGGAGGCAGGCGTCTTCACGGGACTCGTCGAGGAGGCCAACAAACCCGGCTGGTGGCAGCGGTTCCACGACATCCTGCCGGACTGGTTCAGCGTCTACGTCAGCCTGGAAGGGGCGGCCTCGCTCCTGCGCGGGTACGAACCGCACTTCGTGCCGGGGCTGCTGCAGACCGAGGACTACGCGCGCGCGGTGCTGCACGCGGGCGCCGTGGGGCGGTCCTCACCCGAGGAGACCGAGCGGCACGTGGCGCTCCGCATGGCCCGCCAGTCGCTGCTCACCAGCGAGAACGCACCCCGATTCTGGGTAGTCATGGACGAGACGGTGGTTCGCCGGCCCGTCGGTGACAGCCCGGAGGTGATGCGGGCGCAGATCGACCGGCTGCTCGACGCGGCCGACCTGCCCAATGTGACCCTTCAGATCGCGGAGTTCGCGAACGGACACCACCCCGGTACGTACGGGCCGTTCGTGATCTTCCGCTTCGCGGAACCAGAGCTGCCGGACATGGTCTTCAGCGAGTACCTGACCGGTGCCGTGTACCTCGACGCGCGACCGGAAGTGGCCACTCACCTTGAGGTCATGGACCGGATGGCGGCGCAGGCCGCAACTGCGCAAAGCACGAAGGAGATCCTCAGGGATGTCCGCAAGGAGCTGTGAATGGACCCCATATACAACGGCATGCCCTCCCGCGAGCTCGGCGCCGAGGGCTGGCACAAGCCGTGGAGCGGCGGCAACGGCGGAAACTGCATCGAGGCCATGAAGCTGGCCGACGGCAGGATCGCGGTGCGCCAGTCGTCCGACCCTGACGGCCCCGCACTCATCTACACACCGGCCGAGATCGCCGCCTTCATCCAGGGCGCCAAGTCGGGCCAGGCCGATTTCCTGCTGACCTGACCGGCCGACGCTCTCCCGGCCGACTGACCTGACGGCTGGCAAGACTGCCATGGCGGGGAGGGGCACGTGTGCGGCGTCGCAGCACTTTTCAGGTGCGCTGCGGCGCCGCACGCGGTGATCGGCGGCAGGTGCGTCGCCACCCGGCCCGTCAGCCCCGCAGGTGGGCCAGACCCCGATGGGCGGCCGCGTAGCCGTCCACCAGCCGCCGCGCCACGGCGACGGAATCCACCAGGGGATGCAGGGCGAACGCCTTCACCGCGTCCGCCCGTGCGCCGCTCTCCGCCGCGGCGAGCACCGCACGTTCCACCGCCTTCACCGCCGTGACCAGACCCAACGCGTGGCCGGGCAGCGCCCCGGCAGCCAGCGGCCGCGCACCGTTCGCGTCCACCGTGCACACCACCTCCACCACTGCGTCCCCGTCCAGCACCGGCAGCGTGGACCTGTTGCGTACGTTGAGGATCAGCGTCGCCTTCTCGTCGTGCGCGATCGCCCGCATCAAGGCGAGCGCCACCTTCTCGTACCCGCCGGACTCCACATCCGCGTCGTCGCGCTCGCCCAGCCCGGCCGCGTCCCGGTTCGCCGCCATGTACGTCGCCTCCCGCTCCGCGAGCGTGCGGTGCCAGGCCGCCGACGCCGCGCCCGGGCCGGGTTCGCCGGCGCCGCCGACCTCCGCGTAGAAGCCGGCCTGCTGGTCGCGCAGGAAGGCGCCGCGTGTGTGCCGCGCGCTCCGGTAGGCGTCCACCGTCTCGCGGTTGAAGTAGTAGTAGTGCAGGTACTCGTTGGGGATCACGCCCAGTGAGGCCAGCCACTCGGCCCCGAAGAGCCGGCCCTCCTCGAAGGAGCCGAGCAGCCCGGGATCGCCGAGCAGCCGCGGCAGCCGGTCACGGCCCGCCACGTACAGGCCGGTCAGCCAGCCCAGGTGGTTGAGACCCGCGTAATCCACGCGTGCGGTGGCGGGATCGGCGCCCAGCGTCCGCGCCACCCGCCGCGCGAGACCCACGGGGGAGTCGCAGATGCCGATCACCCGGTCGCCGAGCACGCGCCCCATCGCCTCGGTCACGAGACCGGCGGGATTGGTGAAGTTGATGACCCACGCGTCCGGCGCGAGCGCCGCGACCCGCCGGG
The DNA here is from genome assembly GCF_000721265.1 of Streptomyces sp. NRRL F-5126. Lineage (GTDB taxonomy): Bacteria > Actinomycetota > Actinomycetes > Streptomycetales > Streptomycetaceae > Streptomyces. The sequence goes on from NZ_JOFZ01000016.1 coordinate 62,405, forward strand.
CGATCGCCGTCGCGACGGGCACCGTGCGCAGCCCGTACGCGATGCCGCCGGCGCCCACCGTCTCCTGGCCGAGCACGCCCTCGGCCAGCGCCACCCGCTCGTCGGCGGCCCTGCCGGCCAGGCCGCCCACCCGGATCGCGGAGAAGACGAAGTCCGCGCCGCGCAGCGCCTGGTCGAGGTCCGTGGTGGCGGTGACGGCCGGCGCGTCCGCCACGCCCGCCGCCTGGTCGGCGAGGACCCGGCCCACGGCCGACAGCCTGCCCGCGTCCACGTCGTACAGCGTGACCGAGGTGATCCGGCCCTCGCCGCGGTCGCGCAGCAGCGCCCCGTACACCAGCGGCACACGGAACCCGCCGCCGCCCAGAATCGTCAGCCTCATGCCAGGACCGCCTCCCTCTCGCATCCGTACACGGACCGATCATCGCCGACCCGCCGGCCCCTCGACACAACCGGACCGCGGGAGCGGCAGGAGAACGTCCGTGACGAGGCAGGCCATCGGCACGGGACAATGGGCGCATGGCCAAGCGCACCCGCCGTCCTTCCGCCCCCGTCAAGCCCGGGGTCCCGGCGTCCTCGCCGTGTCCCTGCGGGCTGCCCGCCACCTACGGTGCCTGCTGCGCGCGCTTCCACACGGGCAGCGCGGCCCCCGCCACCGCCGAGTCGCTCATGCGCTCCCGCTACAGCGCCTTCGCCGTGCGCGACGAGCCGTACCTGCTGCGCACCTGGGCGGCCGCCACCAGGCCCACCGCCCTCGGCCTCGACCCCGCGGTGCGCTGGACGGGGCTCGACGTCCTGGCCGGCACGGACGGCACCGCCTTCCACACCACGGGCACCGTCACCTTCGCCGCGCACTACACGGACCGCGGCGGGCCCGGAACCCTGCGCGAGCGCAGCACCTTCGCGCGCGAGCAGGGCCGCTGGGTCTACGTGGACGGAGACGTTCAGGGCTGACGTTCGACGCCGGCGTCCAGAGCTGAGGGCAGGCGCTCGGGGCCAGGACCGTCACGACCCCCGGCCCTGCCCCGAGGCTGTCGCGCCGACCGGCAGCCGCACCGCCGAACCGGGCATCAGCGTGTGCGACAGGTCCTCCGCGAGCAGCCGCTTCGCGATCGCGTCCACGGCCCTGCGCAGCTCCTGCCCGCTCGGCCGGCCACGGTCCGCGGTCAGCCGCTCGTTGAGCCACTGCCCCCACGCCGCGTTGATCGCGTCGGCCTCCCTGCTGCCCGCCGCCGTGTGCGAGAAGAAGGTGCCCGCCCTGGTCAGGAACCCCTCGTCGACCATGCGGTCGAAGACCGGGACCAGGACCTCGGGCGGCAGGTCGCGCCGGGCCGCGATCAGGCCGAGGCTCGCGTGCCCCACCATCCGGGTCAGCAGCTCCACCTGCATCACGGCCCAGGCACCGGCGATGTCGAGCCGCGTGTCGGAACCCCGTACCACGGAGCGCGCCACATCGGGCCGCACCCCCTTGAGGATTCTGGCGACCGACACTTCGAGCACCCGTCCCGAGTCGCCGGAGCGCGGCGTCGCGAACCCCTCGCCCATGTCCGTGGAGGTGGCGCGCGCCGAGTCGCGCAGCTTGACCTGCCTGAGGAAGAGCGCCACCACGAAGCCGGCCAGGGCCACCGGCACGGTCCACAGGAAGACGGTGTGCAGGGTGTCCGCGTAGGCCTGCACCACGGGCGCCGACTGCGCGGGCGGCAGCCGGTGCACACCCTCGGGGCTGCCCGCCGCCTTGGCCACCGCGGACGGCGACGCCCCGCCCGCACGGACCGCCTCGGCGATCCCGTCACGCAGGTTGGGCTTCAGCGCGTTGACGTAGATCGTGCCGAAGACGGCGGTGCCGAACGAGCTGCCGAGCGTGCGGAAGAACGTGACACCGGAGGTGGCCGTGCCGAGGTCCGCGTAGTCCACGGTGTTCTGCACCGCGATCGTCAGGACCTGCATGGCAAGGCCGATGCCGAGGCCCAGCACGAACATCGCGCCGGACTCCTTCCACACGCCGGAGCCCGGCCCGACCCGCGACAGCAGGAACAGGCCCAGAGCCATCACCAGCGTTCCCGCGATGGGGAAGACGCGGTACCTGCCGGTCTTGCTGACGACGTTCCCGCTGAAGACCGAGGCGATCAGCAGCCCGATGACCATCGGCAGGGTCCGCACCCCGGAGATGGTCGCCGAGTCGCCGTCCACGTACTGGAGGTAGGTCGGCAGGTACGTCATCGCGCCCAGCATCGCGAAACCCACGATGAAGCTGAGGATCGAGCAGACCGAGAAGACCGGGTTGCGGAACAGCCGTACCGGCAGCATGGGCTGCACGGCCCGCGTCTCGGCGACGCAGAACAGGGCGAGCGCCACGACACCGCCGGCGAACAGGCCGAGGATGACGGGCGAGCCCCACGCGTACTGGTTGCCGCCCCAGCTGGTGCCGAGGATGAGCGCGCCCGCGCCCAGGGCGACCAGGGCGATGCCGCGGTAGTCGATGACCGGTTTCGCCGCGGACCTCACGGACGGGATGGTGCGCGCCGCCGCGACCACCACGACGATCGCGATCGGCACGTTCACGTAGAACGCCCACCGCCACGTCAGATGGTCGGTGAACACGCCGCCGAGCAGCGGCCCGATGACGGTCGCGACGCCGAACACCGCCCCGATGGCGCCCTGGTACTTGCCGCGTTCGCGCAGCGGGATGACGTCGGCGATCAGCGCCATCGCCGTCACCATCAGCCCGCCCGCACCGATGCCCTGGAGGGCGCGCCACGCGATCAGCAGCGTCATGCCGTTCGCGAGACCGCACAGGAACGAGCCCGTGATGAAGACGACTGCCGAGAGCTGAAAGATCAGCTTGCGCCCGAACAGGTCGCCGAACTTGCCGACGAGCGCCGTCGAGATGGTCTCCGCGAGCAGGTACGAGGTGACCACCCACGACATGTGCTCGGCGCCGCCGAGGTCGGCGACGATGGTGGGCAGCGCCGTGCCGACGATGGTCTGGTCGAGCGCCGCCAGCAGGATGCCGAGCACGATCGTCGTGAACACGATGTTCCTGCGCCGCCCGGTCAGCGCGACGGGCGCGGCCTGCGAGGGCGCCGGCTCGGGACGTTGCTCGCTGACGGTGCTCATCCTTGCACGCTCACACCACCGGCCCACGCCCGCATGCGGAGAGGTCCGGACGGGCGCGCCCCGGCGCCTCCCGGCACCGCCTGGCCGATTCGCCCCACCCGGCCCCTCACGCCCCGCCGAACACCTGGGCCAGGTCGTAGCCGACGACCTCCGCGAGCTGCGCGTACGTGCAGTCTCCTGGCGCCTTGTCGGGGCGCCACCTGCGCCACTGCGCCGTATGGCGCAACCGCGTCCCCTCCATGTGGTCGTACGCGACCTCGCACACGCGCTCCGGCCGCAGCGCCACCCAGGACAGGTCCTTCTTGCCGCTCCAGCGCGAGGGCGCGCCCGGCAGCCGCGCGCTCTCGTGCGCCGACGCCTCGCCCCACGAGGCCCAGGGATGGTCCGCCGGATCCATGCGCAGCGGCTCAAGCTCCTCCATCAGCTGCGCCCGCCGCTTCATCGGGAACGCGGCGCACACGCCGACGTGCTGGAGCACGCCCGCGTCGTCGTACAGGCCGAGCAGCAGCGACCCCACCACCGGACCGCTCTTGTGGGGGCGGTAGCCCGCCACGACGACGTCCGCGGTCCGCTCATGCTTGACCTTGTACATGGCACGCACGTCCGGGCGGTAGGGCAGGTCGAGCGGTTTGGCGACGACGCCGTCGAGGCCCGCTCCCTCGTACCGCTCGAACCAGTCGCCCGCCACGGCGATGTCCGTCGTCGCCGGCGCGATGTGCACCGGCGCCCGCACCCCGGTCAGCGCCGCCTCCAGCGCCTCGCGCCGCAGCGACTGGGCGATGGAGAGCAGGGAGGCGTCGCCCTTCGCCAGCAGGTCGAACGCGACGAAGCTCGCCGGTGTGCGCTCCGCGAGCGTGGCCACGCGCGAGGCCGCCGGGTGGATGCGCTCGGTGAGCCGGTCGAAGTCGAGACGCCCGTTGTGCACGACGACGATCTCGCCGTCCACCACGCAGCGGTCCGGCAGTTCGGCGCGCACCGCGTCCACGAGTTCCGGGAAGTACCGTGTCAGCGGCTTGCCGTTGCGGCTGCCGATGACGACCTCGTCCCCGTCCCGGTGCACGATCGCGCGGAACCCGTCCCACTTCGCCTCGTAACTCATGCCGGGCGGTATGCGGGCGACGGATTTCGCGAGCATCGGCAGGATCGGGGGCATCACCGGCAGGTCCATGCGTCCGATTGTCACCGCGGGCGCCGCACTCCGCCCGATGTGCGCGCCGCACGTGCCGGGCCTAGCGTGACGCACATGGGCGCAGCGGTGGAGCTGGACGCGGGCGGCAGGACCGTACGGCTGTCGAACCCCGACAAGGTGTACTTCCCCGAGCGCGGCTTCACCAAGATGGACGTCGCCCGCTACTACCTCGCCGTGGGCGACGGGATCGGCCGCGCGCTCGGCGAGCGGCCGACCACCATGGAGCGCTTCCCGGACGGCGTCACCGGCGAGTCGTTCTTCCAGAAGCGCGCCCCCAAGAACACGCCCGACTGGATCCCCACGGCGAGGATCGCCTTCCCCAGCGGCCGGTTCGCGGACGAGATCTGCCCCACCGAGGTCGCCGCCGTCGTGTGGGCCGCGAACCTCGGGTGTCTCACCTTCCACCCCTGGCCCGTGCGCCGGCACGACACGGACCACCCCGACGAGCTGCGCATCGATCTCGACCCGCAGCCGGGCACCGGCTTCGCCGAGGCCGTCACCGCCGCCCACGAACTGCGGGCTGTCCTCGACGAGCAGGGGCTGCGCGGCTGGCCCAAGACGTCCGGCGGCCGCGGGCTGCACGTGTTCGTGCCGATCGAGCCCCGATGGACGTTCACGCAGGTCCGCAGGTGCGCCATCGCCGTCGGCCGGGAGCTCGAGCGGCGGATGCCGGAGCGCGTGACGACCGCGTGGTGGAAGGAGGAGCGGGGGCAGAAGATCTTCGTCGACTACAACCAGACAGCACGCGACCGCACCATCGCCTCCGCGTACTCCGTGCGCCCGAGGCCGCACGCCCCGGTCTCCGCGCCGCTGCGCTGGGACGAGATCGACGACGTGTCCCCGCGGGACTTCGACATCGCGACCATGCCCGCGCGGTACGCGGAACTCGGCGATGTGCACGCCGGCATGGACCGGCACGCGTTCGGCCTCGAGTCCCTGCTCGACCTCGCGGCGAGGGACGAGCGCGAGCACGGGCTCGGCGACCTGCCCTACCCGCCTGACCACCCGAAGGCACCGGGCGAGCCCACCCGCGTCCAGCCGAGCCGCGCCCGCCGCAAGCCCTGAGCGCGCGGGGTCCGTGCCCGAGGCGGCGACGCGCCGCGCCGGGCGGGCAGCTGTACAACGCGGCCTGCCGCTGGGACGCTACGAACGTCACGGCGTGGGCCACGCGCGTTCGGCTCGTGGCGCCCGTCCTCGCCGATTGATGATTGATCAACCATCAATCGGACGTTTATCGACATGCGGAAGCCTGACACGCATGCCGATCAACCCAACCCCCGGTACGAACGCGGGTTCCCGGTCCGTCACAGACACGTCGCCGGCCTGGCAGGACAGCGCGCTGTGCGCGCAAACAGGGCCCGAGTTCTTCTTTCCCGCCCCAGGCTCCTCCACCCGGGAGGCCAAGCAGCTCTGCGGGGCCTGCCCGGAGCGCGCGGCCTGCCTCGCCTACGCGCTCGAACACGACGAGCGGTTCGGCGTCTGGGGCGGCCTCTCCGAGCGTGAGCGCCTTCGGCTGCGCCGGACCCGCCGCTGACCGAACCGAAACCCCAGCTCAACCATGCCTTTACCCGGTCTTGGCCGAAAGTCGCCGTGCTGAAGCGGCCTGCCCGGCGCTCCGCCGCCGGCCGGCCGGACCGCGAGCCCGCACGCTGCCAGGCTCTTACGGCGGCATGCACGATGTCACATTCCGGACGTCCGGCCGCCGGTGCGGGGGAGTCGGCGGAACGATGCCATCCATGTGAACGGCCGTTATCGCCAGGGGTGTTCATCCCCAGCTCCGGCCCTCGATCGGCTCCGCCGAGGGGCCGCTCCGCGCCCCAGTGCGGCCGCGCCGCTCACGCCTGGACCGCGGCCCCGGCGGGATGAAGGGTTCGTTTACCGGACGTGACCATCCGACGAACGAACCGTTTCCGGCCAATCCAATGACGCGCTCCTGACAACTCTGTCCTCGGGCTGCCACTCTTCCCACGGCCACCAGAACAGTCCGGGCACGGATGTTCGTCCGTGGCCCGCGCCGGCCCCGTCCGCACTCCCGGGACCAGCGCGTCCGCACGGCCAGAGCACGGACCCGCCCGGTCGCCCGACCGGGTGCGGCGCACACATGGTTCCGCCCCGCTCTGCCCGGACGGCCACCCCGCCGCCCGGTGTCCGCCATGGCCACGAGACCCGGGGCCACGCAGAAGGAGTCAGTGTTGAGAAGCATCTCCCACAGACGTACCCCCCACGCCTTCCCCGGTGGCGGTCGCCGACGTGCGACCGCCACCGGTGCCTTGGTCGCCGTCGCCGCGATGCTCGCGGTGGGCACCCAGGCGGGCGCCGCCTCGGCGGACACGCACGCGTCGGCCGCCAAGAAGCCGCTCACGCTCACCGGGAAGCTCGACACGGGTGCCCTGCCCGCCAAGCTCACCCCGTCCGCGCGCGCCGAGCTGATACGCGGGGCCAACGCGACCAAGGCGGACACCGCCAAGAGCCTGGGCCTCGGCGCGCAGCAGAAGCTGACCGTCAAGGATGTCGTCAAGGACCGCGACGGCACGGTGCACACCCGCTACGAGCGCACCTACGCCGGCCTGCCGGTGCTCGGCGGTGACCTGGTGGTCCAGACGGCGAAGTCCGGCAAGACCGAGAAGGTCACCCGGGCGGCCACCGCCAAGCTCGGCAAGGTCTCCACCACGGCCGCGGTGAAGCCGGCCGCGGCCGAGAAGAAGGCGCTCGCACTCGCCAAGGACGCCGGATCGGCGAAGACGAGCGCGGACAAGGCGCCCCGCAAGGTCATCTGGATCGCCGGCGGCAAGCCGACACTGGCCTACGAGACCGTCATCGGCGGGCTTCAGGACGACGGCACCCCGAACCAGTTGCACGTCATCACCGACGCCGCCACGGGCAAGAAGATCTTCCAGTGGCAGGGCATCGAGACCAGCACGGGCACCGGCAACACCGAGTACAGCGGCACCGTGTCGCTCTCGACCTCGACCTCGGGCTCGTCGTACACCCTCAACGACACGACGCGCGGCGGCCACAAGACGTACAACCTGAACCACGGCACGTCCGGCACGGGCAGCCTGTTCACGGACCCCGACGACACGTGGGGCGACGGCACCCCGAACAACGCGCAGACCGCGGCCGCGGACGCGCACTACGGCGCCGCCGAGACGTGGGACTTCTACAAGGACACCTTCGGGCGCACGGGCATACGCGGCGACGGCGCCGCCGCATACTCCCGCGTCCACTACGGCAACAGCTACGTCAACGCCTTCTGGGACGACAGCTGCTTCTGCATGACCTACGGCGACGGGCAGAACAACCAGGACCCGCTGACCGCGCTCGACGTGGCCGGGCACGAGATGTCGCACGGCGTCACCGCCGCCACGGCCGGCCTCAACTACAGCGGTGAGTCCGGCGGCCTCAACGAGGCCACCTCGGACATCATGGGCACCGGTGTGGAGTGGTACGCCAACAACGCGAGCGACAAGGGCGACTACCTCATCGGCGAGAAGATCGACATCAACGGGAACGGCACCCCGCTGCGCTACATGGACCAGCCCAGCAAGGACGGCGGCTCCGCCGACTACTGGTCGTCAGGCGTCGGCAACGAGGACGTCCACTACTCCTCGGGCGTGGCCAACCACTTCTTCTACCTGCTCTCCGAAGGCAGCGGTGCGAAGACCATCAACGGCGTCAACTACAACTCGCCCACCTCGGACGGCCTCCCCGTCACCGGCATCGGCCGCGACAAGGCGCTGCAGATCTGGTACAAGGCGCTGACCGAGCAGTTCACGTCGACCACCGACTACGCGTCGGCCCGCACCGGCACCCTCGCGGCCGCCTCCGCGCTGTACGGCGCGAGCTCGCCCGAGTACAAGGCGGTCGAGAACGCCTGGGCCGGGGTGAACGTCGGCTCGCGTGACGGCGGCGGCAACCCTCCGCCGACCGGGAACGGGACGTTCGAGAACAGCAACAACATCAACATCCCGGACGGTTACGGCTCGGCGAGCTCGAGCGTCGACGTGACCGGCATCAGCGGTGCGGCTCCGAGCAACCTCCAGGTGTCCGTGGACATCAAGCACAGCTACCGCGGTGACCTGATCGTGGACCTGGTGGCCCCGAACGGCGCCTACGCCCGCCTGAAGGACTACAGCCCGTACGACTCGGCCGCCAATGTGAGCGGCACGTGGACCGTCGACGCGTCCTCGGTGGCGGCGGCCGGCACCTGGAAGCTCCGGGTGCAGGACGTCTACACCGGCGACACCGGCTACATCGACGACTTCAAGATCACCTTCCCGTAAACACGGGGGCGTACGTCGAGACGGCGCCGTCCCGGGTGGCCGGCCACCCGGTACGGCGCCGCCGTACGCACCGGACCGCGCGCTGTTACTTCCCGCGCGCCGCCATCCGCGCCTTGCGGGCCGCCAGCTTCTCGTCGAACTTGGCGGCCTCTCCGTCAAGACCCTGCATGAACAGGCCGAGCTCCTCCTGCGCGCGCAGGCCCTCGGGGCCGAGGCCGTCGATGTCCAGCACCTTCAGGTACCGCAGCACGGGCGAGATCACGTCGTCGTGGTGGATGCGCAGGTTGTAGACCTCGCCCACCGCCATCGCCACGGCGGCGCGCTCGAACCCGGGCATGCCGTGTCCCGGCATCCGGAAGTCCACGACGACGTCGCGAACGGCGGCCATCGTCTCGTCCGGCGCGATCCCGAAGGCGGCGCCGAGCAGATTGCGGTAGAAGACCATGTGCAGGTTCTCGTCGGTGGCGATCCGCGCCAGCATGCGGTCGCACACCGGGTCGCCCGACTGGTGGCCCGTGTTGCGGTGCGAGACGCGCGTGGCCAGCTCCTGGAAGGCGACGTACGCGACGGAGTGCAGCATCGAGTGGCGGTTGTCGGACTCGTACCCCTCCGACATGTGCGCCATCCTGAACTGCTCAAGCTCTTCGGGGTCGACGGCGCGGGACGCGAGGAGGTAGTCCCGCATCACGATGCCGTGCCTGCCCTCCTCCGCGGTCCAGCGGTGGACCCAGGTGCCCCAGGCGCCGTCCCTGCCGAAGAGCGTGGCGATCTCGTGGTGGTAGCTCGGGAGGTTGTCCTCGGTCAGCAGGTTCACGACGAGCGCGGTCCTGCCGACGTCGGTGACCTTCGACTGCGCGCGCTCCCAGGGCTCGCCGTCCTCGAACAGGCCGGGGAAGTTGCGGGCGTCGCTCCACGGCACGTACTCGTGCGGCATCCAGTCCTTCGCGACCTTCAGGTGCCGGTTGAGCTCCTTCTCCACCACTTCCTCCAGCGCGTACAGCAGCCGGGCGTCTGTCCAGGCGTCCGAACTGCCGAGGTGGGGAGAGGTGATGGTCACGGGTGCTCCTGGGGACGGGAAACTACCTACGGACTCGTAGGTTACGAAACCGTAGGTTAAAGAGCGGGTAAGACTGTGGGAGGAACCGCGGTACTTCCGCGACCGTTCATGCAGTGCGCGTACCCGGCGCGCCGCTGCCCATGCGCGCCCGTCCTTCACAACCGGTCGTCCGCGGTCCGTATCGTGGAGGCAGGTCGCCGCAGGTCACAGCGGTGGCCGGAGCCGGCATCCGGACCGCGACCGAAGGGCGCCGGCGAGGCGGAGCGAACGCCCGCGCGGGGCGGCGCCGGGGCGCGCGGAATCACACGTACAGGTCACGCAGCCGCACGGAGAGACAGGTCACACACCCCTCAAGCTTCTCGAACTCGCCGATCTCCACGGACACCGGCTCGTACCCGCACCCCGCGAGCAGCTCCGCGGTCTTCGGCGCGCTCGCCGCCATCAGCAGCCTGGCGCCGCCGAGCAGCACGACGTGCGCGCCCGACGGCTCGGGCACCGGCAGGAAGCGCGGGAAGACCGTCGGCACGTCCACGAGCGGCTGGTAGCCGATCACCGTCCCGTCCGGCAGCGCCGTCACGGCCGACTTCAGGTGCAGCACGCTGCTCACCGGCACGGCGACGACCCGCGCGCCGAGCGGCTCGAACGCGGCTCGCAGCTGCGCCACCCCGGCCGCGTTCGTCCTGCCGCCCTGGCCCACGTACACGGTGTCGCCGACCTTGAGCACGTCACCGCCGTCCAGCGTGCCCGGCTCCCAGACCCAGTTGACCGAGCAGCCGAGCCGCGCCAGCTCCTCCTCGACGGCCGCCGTCTCCGGCCTGCGCGAGGCGGCGCCCGGCCGGGAGATCAGCGCGACGTTGCGGAACATCACCACGGTGTCCTCGACGAAGACGCCGTCGGGGCACTCGTCCGCCGGTGCCACCTCGATCGTCTGCCAGCCGTGCTGCTCCAGCGCCGTCGTGTAGCCCTCCCACTGGCGCAGCGCGAGCACCGCGTCGACGGGACTGCGTTCCAGATGCGTGACGAGCCCCTCGTCGAGGCGCGAGCTCGGCTGGCGGACGAGGGCTTTCCTGCTTGGCACGTGCTGGTCTCCCGATCCTGAACGGCTTCCGGTCGCGCCCATCATGGCGTGCGGGCCCGTCGCGGCGGAACGGGTGGTTCCCGAAGCGCCCGATCAGTAGGCGTCGCGCAGCAGTTCGGTGAGGGCCTGGTCGAGGTCGAGGTACAGGTGCTCGTGGCCCTCGGGGACCAGGAACCGCGAGCGGTCGAGGAACCGCCGCAGCTCCGACGTGCGCAGGTGCACCATCGCGGTGCCCTCGGGCGCGTGGAACTCGAGGACCGTGCGCCCGTACCCGAACGGCCTGACGCGAACGTCCCCGAGACCGGCGGGCGCGGACATGCCCGCGGCGAGCAGCTCGCGGGAGAACTCCCAGGTGACCTCGGTGCCCTCCAGGGTGGCGAGCGGCGGGAAGGCCATCCGCACGGTGAACGGATCGGTCCTGTCGTAGACCAGCGTCGCCGGGACGGTCTCCAGGTCGGGGGACGATGCGACGACGCGCGCCTGCACGGCCTGTTCGATCACAGGTGACATGGCTGCTCCCCTTTGGCGGCGCCGAGCGCTGCGGCACGTTGGTGGCCCGGTTGCCTCTTATGACGTCGGAAGCACTCGTTCCGTGCCCGGGGGAGCCGCGTGAGTTGTGTCACCGTACGTAGGTGCGCCCGAGACGTGCGAGGTCGATACCCGTCCGCCGGCCCGCCGCAGCCACCGGTGCGGCGCCCCGTTGCACCCCTGGCGAGGACGCGGGCGTCAGGGCCTCCCCACCGACCCGTACCAGGCGGTAACATCGGGCCTCCACACCAGTTGTGCCAGAGTCGGCCGCGCTCGGGCGAACTGCCGCGGGCCGCCCCGTCGCAGAGCACCGGGCAGCAGGAAGGGTGCCACGCGATGGAGATCTCGCTCCAGCTCGACCACAGGGGCGACCCGCGTGCGGCGTGCGACCTGGTGCCCGCTCTCGAGGCGGCCGGGCTCGACGCCGTCTGGGTCGCCGAGGCCTGGGGGTTCGACTCGGCGACGGTCATGGGCTACCTCGCGGCCCGCACCGAGCGGGTGGCCATCGGCTCGGCCATCGTCAACGTCTACTCGCGCACGCCCGCGCTCATCGCCCAGACAGCGGCCGGTCTCGACGCACTCTCCGGCGGCCGGGCCATTCTCGGCCTCGGCGCCTCGGGACCCCAGGTCGTCGAGGGCTGGCACGGCAGGCCCTACGACAGGCCACTCGGCCGCACCCGCGAGACCGTCGAGATCTGCCGGCGTGTCTGGCGGCGCGAGACCGTCGAGCACCACGGCATCACCGACATGCCGCTTCCGCCCGAGAGGGGCGGCAGGCACGGCAAGCCACTGAAGATGCTCACGCGCCCCGTCCGCCCCCGCATCCCCGTCTTCCTCGCCGCCCTCGGCCCCGCCAACGTCGCGATGACCGCCGAGATCGCCGACGGCTGGCTTCCCCACCTCTTCCTGCCCGAGAAGGCGCAGCGCGTCTGGGGCGAGCCGCTCGCCCGGGGCACCGCCAAGCGGGACCCCTCGCTCGGGCCGCTGCGTACCGTCGCGGGCGGCATCCTCGCCATCGGCGACGACGCGGCGCGCTTCCGGGACAAGGCGCGCCCCCAGATCGCGCTCTACGTCGGCGGAATGGGCGCGCGGGGCAAGAACTTCTACAACGACCTCGCCGTCGCCTACGGGTACGGGAAGGCGGCGGCCGAGATCCAGGACCACTATCTCGCAGGCAGGCTCAGGGACGCGGCCGCCGCCGTGCCCGACGAGTTCTGCGAACTCGCGACCCTGTGCGGACCCGCGGGCTACGTGCGCGAGCGCGTCGAGGCGTTCAGAGAGGCAGGCGTGAGCATGCTCAACGTCGTGCCGGCAGGCCCCGACCCCGTGCGGCTCGTGGAGACGGTCAAGAACTGGATCGGCTGACCCGCCGCCCGCGGGACGCCCGCGTCCCCGTCCGAGCCTTCGAACCTCCCTCCGACAGAAAGGCACCCGCCGTGAGCATCGAGGCCTACGTGTACGACGCCGTCCGCACCCCGCGCGGACGGGGCAAGGCGAACGGTGCCCTGCACGGCACCAAGCCCATCGACCTCGTGGTCGGCCTCATCCACGAGCTGCGCCGCCGCTTCCCCGGACTCGACCCCGCCGCGATCGACGACGTCGTGCTCGGAGTGGTCAGCCCCATCGGCGACCAGGGATCCGACATCGCGCGGATCGCCGCGCTCGCCGCCGGCCTGCCCGACACCGTCGCCGGCGTACAGGAGAACCGCTTCTGCGCCTCCGGCCTCGAAGCCGTCAACCTGGCCGCGGCGAAGGTGCGTTCCGGCTGGGAGGACCTCGTGCTCGCGGGCGGCGTCGAGTCGATGTCGCGCGTCCCCATGGGCTCCGACGGCGGCGCCTGGGCCATGGACCCCATGACCAGCTTCCAGGTCGGCTTCGCCCCCCAGGGCATCGGCGCCGACCTGATCGCCACACTCGGCGGCCACACGCGGCGCGACGTGGACGCGTTCGCCGCGCTGTCCCAGGAGCGCGCCGCCGCGGCCTGGAAGGACGGCCGCTTCGACCGCTCCGTGGTGCCCGTGCGCGACCGGTCCGGCATCACCCTCCTCGACCGCGACGAGCACATGCGGCCCGGCACCACCGTGGAGTCGCTCGCCGCCCTCAAGCCGTCGTTCGCCGGGATCGGCGACGCCGGCGGGTTCGACGCCGTCGCGCTGCAGAAGTACCACTGGGTCGAGGCCATCGACCATGTGCACCACGCCGGCAACTCCTCCGGCATCGTCGACGGCGCCGCGCTCGTGGCCGTCGGATCCCGCGAGATCGGCGAGCGCTACGGACTCACCCCACGCGCCCGGATCGTCTCCGCCGCCGTCACCGGCTCGGAGCCCACCATCATGCTGACGGGCCCCGCGCCGGCGAGCCGCAAGGCGCTCGCCAAGGCGGGGCTCGCCATCGAGGACATCGACCTGGTCGAGATCAACGAGGCGTTCGCGGCGGTCGTGCTGCGCTTCGTCGAGGAGATGGGGCTCGGCCTCGACAAGGTCAACGTCAACGGCGGCGCCATCGCGATGGGCCATCCGCTGGGCGCGACCGGCGCGATGATCCTCGGCACGCTCGTCGACGAACTGGAGCGCCAGGACAAGCGGTACGGGCTCGCGACGCTGTGCATCGGCGGCGGCATGGGCGTCGCCACCGTCGTCGAACGCCTCTGACCGCACCGGCCGGCCGCACGCCCCGCCCCGCAGCATTCACGCCCGCACCCCCGCACCCCCTCACGCCCGCAACGGAGCCGCAGCATGAGCGAGTCCACCACCATCCGCTGGGAGCAGGACGAGACGGGTGTCGTCACGCTCGTACTCGACGACCCCGGCCAGTCCGCCAACACCATGAACGACGCGTTCCGCCACTCGCTCTCCACGGTCGCCGACCGCATCGAGGCGGAGCGGGACACCGTGCGCGGCGTGATCGTCACCTCTGCCAAGAAGACGTTCTTCGCCGGCGGCGACCTCAGGGACCTGATCCGCCTGCGCCCCGATCAGGTCGAGCAGGTGTTCGAGCGCGGTATGGAGATGAAGGCGGCGCTGCGGCGCATCGAGACGCTCGGCAAGCCCGTCGTCGCCGCCGTCAACGGCGCCGCGCTCGGCGGCGGTTACGAGATCGCCCTCGCCTGCCACCACCGCATCGCGCTCGACGCGCCCGGCTCGCGCATCGGGCTGCCCGAGGTCACGCTCGGCCTGCTGCCCGGCAGCGGCGGTGTGGTGCGCACGGTGCGGCTGCTCGGCGTTGCCGACGCCCTGCTGAAGGTCCTGCTCAAGGGCACCAGGTACACCCCGCGCCGCGCCCTGGAAGCGGGCCTCGTGCACGAGGTCGCCGAGACGCCGCAGGACATGCTCGCCAAGGCGCGCGCCTACATCGACGCGCACCCCGAGTCCCACCAGCCCTGGGACGCCAAGGGCTACCGCATCCCCGGCGGGACTCCGGCCGACCCGCGCTTCGCCGCCACACTCCCCGCCTTCCCCGCCACCCTGCGCAAGCAGACGGCGGGCGCGCCGCTGCCGGCGCCGCGCGACATCCTCGCCGCGGCCGTCGAGGGCAGCCAGGTCGACATCGACACCGCCTTCGCGATCGAGTCCCGCTACTTCGCGGGGCTCGCGACCGGCCGGACCGCGAAGAACATGATCCAGGGGTTCTTCTTCGACCTCCAGGCCGTCAACTCCGGGGCGAGCAGGCCGCAGGACGTTCCCAGGCACACGGTGCGCCGCGTCGCCGTGCTGGGCGCCGGGATGATGGGCGCGGGCATCGCCCACTCCTGCGCACGCGCGGGCATCGACGTCGTGCTGAAGGACGTCAGCCCCGAGGCGGCGGACCGTGGCAAGGACCATGTGGCGGACCTGCTCGCGAAGGCCGTGGCCAGGGGCCGCACCACGGAGAACGAACGCGACCTGCTCCTGGGACGGATCACGGCGACCGGCGGCCTCGCGGACCTCGCCGGATGCGACGCCGTCATCGAGGCCGTCTTCGAGGACACGGCGCTCAAGCACAAGGTCTTCCAGGAGGTCCAGGACGTCGTCGCGCCCGGCGCCCTGCTCTGCTCCAACACCTCGACCCTGCCCATCACCGCGCTCGCCGAGGGCGTCGCACGCCCCGCCGACTTCGTGGGCCTGCACTTCTTCTCGCCCGTCGACAGGATGCCGCTCGTCGAGATCATCAAGGGGCGCGAGACGGGCGACGAGGCGCTGGCCCGCGCCTTCGACCTGGTCAGGCAGATCCGCAAGACGCCGATCGTCGTCAACGACTCGCGCGGCTTCTTCACCTCACGCGTCATCGGCCAGTTCCTCAACGAGGGCGTCGCGATGGTCGGCGAGGGGATCGAGCCCGCGTCCGTCGAACAGGCGGCGGCACAGGCCGGCTACCCCGCGAAGGTGCTCTCCCTGATGGACGAGCTGACGCTCACGCTGCCCCGCAGGATCCGCCAGGAGGCCAGGCGCGCGACCGAGGACGCGGGCGGCACATGGACCGCGCACCCCGCCGACGCGGTCGTCGACCGCATGGTCGAGGAGTTCGGCCGGGGCGGCAGGGCGGCGGGCGGCGGGTTCTACGAGTACGCGGAGGACGGCGCGCGCACCCGGCTCTGGCCCGGCCTGCGGGAACACTTCACCCGCCCGGGCGCGGGGATCCCGTTCGACGACATGCGGGATCGGATGCTGTTCGCCGAGGCGCTCGACGCGGTGCGCTGCCTGGACGAGGGCGTACTGACGTCCGTGGCGGACGCCAACGTCGGCTCGCTGCTCGGCATCGGCTTCCCCGCGTGGACGGGCGGGGTGCTGCAGTACGTGAACGGCTACGAGGGCGGCCCGGCAGGCTTCGTGGCCCGAGCACGCGAACTGGCCGAACGCTACGGCGCGAGGTTCGAACCGCCGGCCACGCTGGTGTCCCGCGCGGCGACGGGGGAGCGGTACGCGGACGCGTAACGCTCCCCCCTGGAGGCGCGTGCAGGCGCGGGCGCTGCCGCTGCCCGCGCCCGTCGGCCGCGTGCCACGAGGGGAAGCCTCCGCCCCGGCGGGCGCGTTCCCGGGCGCGCGGGAGACGCGGCGTCCCCCGGCCGTTGGCACGGCCCCCGCCCGCGTGCTGCGAGCCGGGCTCTATGCCGCGCGAACCAGCGCCTCGCGCGGCCGATGCCGGGTTGCCGGTGGGACGGCCGCCGCGTTCTTCCGGTCAGGAGCGGAGCGTTGTGCGGGTCCCGCGCCGCGAGGCGGGTGCGTGCGCGCCTTGGACACGCCGCCAACGCCACGCGAGCCTCGCTGCGGCAAGTCCGCGCAGCGGTACGGCAGGTGCGAGACGGTCGGATGCCGGGCCGCGCTCAGGCCGTCGACCTGCGCACCAGGGTCGTCGGCATGATCACCGAATCGCCGTCGGGCGTGGTCGCCAGCGGTCCCGCCGCGCCCTCGCCGTCCAGCAGGCCGCCGCCGTCCAGGCCGTGCAGCAGCAGCCGCGCCATCAGCCGGCCCTGCCCCTCCACGTCCTGGCGCACGGTCGTCAGCGGCGGATCCGTCGACTCGGCCACCGAGTCCATGTCGTCGAAGCCGACCAGCGCCACATCCCCGGGCACCCGGCGCCCGTGTTCCTTGAGCACGCGCAGGGCGCCCGAGGCCATCAGGTCGTTCGCAGCGAACACCGCGTCCAGATCGGGCCGCCGCTCGAGCAGGTGCGCCATGGCCCGCGCCCCGCTCTCGGGGGTGAAGCCGCCCTGCGCCACCAGTGAGTCGTCGTACGCCGCGCCGAGCGCGTCGCGGTAGCCGTCAAGCCGGTCGGTGCCCGACGTCTGATCGCGGGGCCCCGCGATGTGCGCGACGCGCGTGCGCCCGAGATCCAGCAGCAGCCGCACGGCCACTCGCGCGCCGCCCCGGTTGTCCGCGTCCACGTACGGCACGGCCTGCCGGTCGCGGGACGCGGTCCACACCGGCCGCCCCCCGTACACCGTCGGGATCCCGGCGCGCCGGGTGATCGAGGGGATCGGGTCCTCGGTGTGCAGCGAGAAGGCCAGCGCGCCGTCGACGTGGCCGCCGGCGAGGTAGCGCGACACGCGTCCGAAGTCGCCGCTCGCCTCCACCAGCATCAGCACCAGCTGTGTGTCGTGCGCCGTGAGCTCTTTGCTGATGCCGCGGATCTGGCGGAAGAAGAACGGGTCGGAGAAGATCCGCACCTCGGGCTCGGGGATGATCACCGCAACGGCGCCCGTGCGGCGGGTGACCAGCGTGCGCGCCGCGTGGTTCGGGACGTACCCCAGCTCCTCGACCGCCCGGTGCACCTTGTCGACGAGCGACTGGCGCACCCCGGTGCTGCCGTTGACCACCCGGGACACCGTGGCCCGCGACACGCCGGCACGCGCGGCGACGGCCTCCAGGGTCGGGCGTGGACCTGACGGCGGTCTCGACCCGGCCGGCGTTTCCGGGCTCGTCTCGGGCACGGTGCGCTCCTACTCTCGCGATGCGCCACAGCCTAGGCCCTGACCTCCCTCCCCGTGACGGGCCGGGTACCGGCCGGGTACGCCCGATATCCGGCTGCCGCCTGTGGCGGCAGCCCGTTAAGCTCGTCGCCCTGATGACTGCCACGCTCGTAGCCAAGGCCCTCACCGCGGGCCACGGCGGACGCTCCCTGTTCACCGGCCTCGACCTCGTCGTCGCGCCAGGCGACGTGATCGGACTCGTCGGCGCCAACGGCGCCGGGAAGTCGACGCTGCTGCGGCTGCTCGCCGGCCTCGACAGGCCGGAGGAGGGCGCGATGTCGCTGTCCCCGCCGACCGCGACCGTGGGCCACCTGCCGCAGGAGCCGGAACGGCGCCACGGCGAGAGCGTGCGCGCCTTCCTCGCGCGCCGTACCGGCGTCGCCGGGGCGCAGCGCGACCTCGACGCGGCGACCGCGGCGCTCGTCGAGGCCGCTCCGGGCGCCGACGACGCGTACGCGGCGGGCCTTGAGCGCTGGCTCGCACTCGGCGGCGCCGACCTGGACGAGCGCGCCGAGGAGGTCGCCGCCTCGCTCGGCCTCACCATCGGGCTCGACCAGCCCATGACCACCCTCTCCGGCGGCCAGGCCGCCCGCGCCTCGCTCGCCTCCCTGCTGCTGTCACGCTACGACGTCTTCCTGCTGGACGAGCCGACCAACGACCTCGACCTGGACGGCCTGGAGCGGCTGGAGGCGTTCGTACGCGGGCTGCGGGCGGGCACCGTGCTCGTCAGCCACGACCGCGAATTCCTCGCCCGCACCGCCACCAAGGTCCTCGAACTGGACCTCGCGCAGCAGCGGACCGCGCTGTACGGAGGCGGCTACGAGGCCTACCTGGAGGAGCGGGAGACCGCGCGCAGGCATGCGCGCGAGGAGTACGAGGAGTACGCGGACCGCCGCGGCGCCCTGGAGGCACGCGCGCACACCCAGCGGGCCTGGATGGAGAAGGGCGTCAAGAACGCGCGCAGGAAGGCGACCGACAACGACAAGGTCGGCCGCAAGTTCCGTGCCGAGTCGACGGAGAAGCAGGCCGCGAAGGCGCGCCAGACGGAACGGCTCATCGAGCGCCTCGACGTGGTGGAGGAGCCGCGCAAGGAGTGGCGGCTGCGGATGGAGATCGCCGCCGCTGACCGCTCGGGGGCGGTGGTCGCCACGATGAACGGCGCCGAGGTGCGGCGCGGCGGCTTCAGGCTCGGACCCGTCACCCTCCAGGTCGACAGGACGGACCGCGTCGCCATCACGGGGCCCAACGGCGCGGGCAAGACCACGCTGCTCGCCGCGCTGCTCGGCAGGGTGCCACTGGACGCGGGGCACGCGGCGCTCGGCTCCGGTGTGGTGGTCGGCGAGGTCGACCAGGCGCGGCGGCTGTTCCTCGGCGACGACACACTGCTCGACGCCTTCAGGGCGGCGGTGCCGGAAGCGGAACCGGCGGAACTGCGCACGCTGCTGGCCAAGTTCGGCCTCAAGGCGGACCACCTGACCAGGCCGGCCACCACCCTGTCGCCGGGCGAGCGCACCCGCGCCGCGCTCGCCCTGCTGCAGGGCAGGGGCGTCAACCTGCTGGTGCTCGACGAGCCGAGCAACCACCTCGACCTGCCCGCCATCGAGCAACTCGAGTCGGCGCTCGACTCGTACACCGGCACACTGCTGCTCGTCACGCACGACCGCAGAATGCTCACGGCCGTGCGCACGACACGCCGGCTCGACGTGCGCGACGGCCTCGTCACGGAGCGCTGAGCCGGACGACGCGGCCGCCGCGGGGTCACCGCCGCCAGGGAGGCGGCGGTGACCCCGCCCCTCAGCGTTCCTTGCCGAGCAGGCCCGCACGGCGCAGCGCGTCCGCCATCGCACTGTTGGCGGGGGCCGCCGCCTGGCCGCGCCGGCCGGAGCCCGCGGCACCGCCGCCGCCCGAGCCGCCGCCACGCCGCTCGCGGCCACCGCCCTGGCGCTGCTGCGGCGCCCGGCCCCCCGTGCCCTTGGCGCGCTCGCGCTCGCGGCCGCCGCCCGGTCGGCCGGCCTCGGCGGCCGCCTCGTCGTCCAGCCGGAGCGTCAGCGAGATCCGCTTGCGCGGGATGTCCACGTCGAGCACCTTGACCTTGACGACATCGCCCGGCTTCACGACGTCGCGCGGGTCCTTGACGAACGTCCTGGACATCGCCGATACGTGCACCAGGCCGTCCTGGTGGACACCGATGTCGACGAAGGCGCCGAACGCGGCGACGTTGGTGACCACCCCCTCGAGCACCATGCCGCCCGCCAGATCGCCGATCTTCTCGACGCCCTCCTTGAACGTGGCCGTCCTGAACGCGGGCCGCGGATCGCGTCCCGGCTTCTCGAGCTCGCGGAGGATGTCCGTGACGGTCGGCAGGCCGACCGTGTCGTTCACGAAGTCGGCAGGCTTCAGCGACCTGAGGACCGAGGTGTTGCCGATGAGGGCGGCGACCTCGCTGCCCGCCGACTTCACCATGGAGCGCACCACCGGATACGACTCAGGGTGCACGCTCGACGCGTCCAGCGGGTCGTCGCCGCCGCGGATCCTCAGGAACCCGGCGCACTGCTCGTAGGCCTTCGGGCCGAGCCGCGCCACGTCCTTGAGCCCCTTGCGCGAGCTGAAGGGCCCGTGCGTGTCGCGGTGGGTGACGATGTTCTCCGCAAGACCGGTGCCGATGCCCGACACCCGCGAGAGCAGGGGCGCGGAAGCCGTGTTGACGTCCACACCGACGCCGTTCACGCAGTCCTCCACCACCGCGTCCAGCGAGCGCGACAGCTTCACCTCGGACAGGTCGTGCTGGTACTGCCCGACACCGATCGACTTCGGGTCGATCTTCACGAGCTCGGCCAGCGGGTCCTGGAGCCTGCGCGCGATGGAGACGGCGCCGCGCAACGACACGTCCATCCCGGGCAGTTCCTGCGAGGCGAACGCGGACGCCGAGTACACCGACGCTCCCGCCTCCGACACCATGACCTTGGTGAGCCCGAGTTCCGGGTGTTTCGCGCACAGTTCCGCGGCGAGCTTGTCCGTCTCGCGGGACGCCGTGCCGTTGCCGATCGCGATCAGCTCGACCGCGTGCTGCTTCGCCAGCCTCGCGAGCGCGGCCAGCGCCGCGTCCCACTTGTTGGCCGGCACGTGCGGGTAAATGGTGTCCGTCGCCACCACCTTGCCCGTCGCGTCGACGACGGCCACCTTCACGCCCGTGCGGAAACCCGGGTCGAGGCCCAGCGTCGCGCGCGTACCCGCGGGGGCGGCGAGCAGCAGGTCCCGCAGGTTCGACGCGAAGACACGGACCGCCTCGTCCTCGGCGGCCGTGCGCAGCCGCAGGCGCAGGTCGATGCCGAGATGGACGAGGATCCTGGTGCGCCAGGCCCAGCGCACCGTGTCGCCCAGCCACTTGTCGGCCGGCCTGCCCCTGTCGGCGACGCCGAAGCGCCGCGCGATCATGTTCTCGTACGCCGAGGGACCCGGATCGGCGGACGGCTCCTCCGGCTCCATGGTGAGGTCGAGGACCTCTTCCTTCTCGCCGCGGAACATCGCCAGTACCCGGTGCGACGGCAGTTGCGTCAGCGGTTCGGCGAAGTCGAAGTAGTCGGCGAACTTGGCCCCCGCCTCCTCCTTGCCGTCCCGCACCCTCGCGGCCAGCCTGCCACGGCTCCACACGCGCTCGCGCAACTCGCCGATCAGGTCGGCGTCCTCGGAGAAGCGCTCCGTCAGGATGGACCGCGCCCCTTCGAGCGCCGCCGATGCGTCCGCGACGCCCTTGTCCGCGTCGACGAACGCGGCCGCCGCGGCGGCCGGCTCCGCCGACGGGTCGGCCAGCAGGCCCTCGGCGAGGGGCGCGAGCCCCGCCTCGCGTGCGATCTGCGCCTTCGTGCGCCGCTTCGGCTTGAACGGCAGGTAGATGTCCTCGAGACGAGCCTTGGTCTCCGCCGAGCGGATCCGCGCCTCCAGCGCCTCGTCCAGCTTGCCCTGCTCGCGCACGGACTCCAGGACGGCCGTGCGCCGTTCCTCCAGCTCCCGCAGGTAACGCAGCCGCTCCTCCAGCGTCCGCAGCTGCGCGTCGTCGAGCGTCTCGGTCGCTTCCTTGCGGTAGCGCGCGATGAACGGGACCGTGGAGCCCCCGTCGAGCAGCTCGACGGCCGACCTGACCTGCCGCTCCCGCACGCCGAGTTCCTCGGCGATCCTGCTTTCGATGGACTTGGTCGCTGTCACGCTCGTCGTCACTGTCACGCTCCGCTTGTGTGTCCGTTCGCGGTTGCATTGTGGCAGGTGGCTCGGACAGCCGAGGGCGCGACAGGACGGGACGGCGCCGGTTGTTCCTCCGGGGACCGGACGGCGGTTCCTCGGGCGGCCCCGCCGCGCCGCCCTGCGGAGTATGCCCCGTGACCGTGCCTGCCGCGCCGGGCCGCACATCGACAGGAAACGCACATGATGTGGTCACGAGCGGTCGTGCACATTCCATTGCGGTGCGAGCGCGGTCGGTAAGCGCCGATAGCCGCTGACTTGCGTTCAGCGTGCCCGGGAGCCCCGAGCCACGCCAACACTCGGGACGAACAACGGGGAACGAAGCGAGGGTGGGTGCCGCAGATGGAGAGCCGCGGGAGTGTTCCGGTCCGGCCACTGCCGTACGAAGGGGTGTGGCGCTTCACGGCACCCGCCGTGGACGTCTCGGTACCGCGGGCGAGGCACGCCGTGCGCGACCTGCTGGCGCGCCAGGCGGTACCCGTCGACGGCGACGTGGTGCAGTGCCTGCTGGTCATCGTCTCGGAGCTGGTCACCAACGCCGTGCGGCACGCCGCCGTGCTCTCGCCCGAGATCGCCGTCGAGGTGGCCGTGGGCGCGGACTGGCTCAGGGTGTCCGTCGAGGACAACCACCCCTACCGGCCGAAGGCGCTGGAGCGCGACCAGGCCAGAACGGGCGGACGCGGCCTGCTGCTCGTGCGCGAGCTCTCCCGCGAGGCCGGCGGTGCCTGCGACGTCGAGCACACCGCCGGCGGTGGCAAGGTCGTCTGGGCGTCCCTGCCCCTCACCAGCCCGACTGCGCCCCCGTCAACTCCCTGATCGCCGGGCGCGCCGCGTCGAGCACGGTCATGAACCAGGCCGAGAACGGGCCGTCGGCGCAGCGCTTCTCCAGCTCCGCGGGCGAGACGAAGACGTACTCGGAGATCTCCTCGGGATCCGGGCGCACCGCTGCCTGGACCAGTCCCACGAAGAGGTGGTTGAACTCCTGCTCCACCAGGCCGGAAGCGGGATCGGGGTGGTTGTACCTGACCGTGCCGGCCTCGCCCATGAGCGAGGGTGAGACGCCGAGCTCCTCGTACGTGCGGCGCGCGGCGGCCGCGAACGGGGCCTCGCCCGGATACGGGTGGCCGCAGCAGGTGTTGGACCACACACCGGGCGAGTGGTACTTGGACAGCGCACGGCGCTGGATCAGGAGGCGGCCCTGCTCGTCGAAGAGGAAGACGGAGAAGGCGCGGTGCAACTGCCCCGGCGCCTGGTGCGCGGCGAGCTTCTCGGCGGTGCCGATCGTATGACCGTCCTCATCGACCAGCTCCAGCATGATCGTTTCAGGGGCGTCTGCCTGCGCGCTGCTCGCCGTGGTGACTGGTGTGGTCGGCATAACCGTCCTTCGCTTCGGGCCTCGGCCCCCAAGTCTGCCGTACAAGCGGTCCCTGTCTGCACTTCGGGGGCGCGAGCATGATCCATTCCCACGATTGCCGGTGGGGACACCACCGCCACGGCGGGGGAAACCCGGTGTGCGGAGGCGCGGGCGGGCGCGCGCGCCGTGCGCACACCACCCGCGCGGGTGTGGTGCCCTGTGGAATCCGCACACGCGTGCAAGGCATCACCCCCTTGTGCCAGGGGGCGCGCGGGCGCGTCAGGGGCAGAGACCCGCCTCGTGCTCGGCGTGGCCGCCCGGTTCCAGTTGGAACGTGCAGTGCTCCACGTCGAAGTGGTGGCCGAGGCACGCCTGGAGATCGTGCAGGATCTTCTCGTTGCCCGCCGCGTCCAGCGCGTCCTGGTCCACCACGACGTGCGCGGAGAGCACCGGCATCCCCGACGTGATCGTCCACGCGTGCAGGTCGTGCACGTCCGCCACGCCCGGCATGGCCAGTATGTGGGCCCGCACCTCGGTCATGTCCACGCCCTTCGGCGCCGCTTCAAGCAGCACCTCGAGCGTCTCCCGCAGGAGCTTGACCGTGCGCGGCACGATCATCAGGCCGATCAGCAGCGACGCGGCCGGGTCCGCGTACCGCCACCCCGTCCCCAGCACGATCCCGGCCGAGACCAGCACGGTGAAGGAGCCCAGCGTGTCCGCGAGCACCTCCAAGTAGGCGCCGCGCACGTTGAGGCTGTCGCGCTGCCCTCGCATCAGCAGGGACAGGGAGACGGCGTTGGCCACGAGGCCGATCACCGCGAACGCGATGGTGAGCCCGCCCTTCGTCTCCGGGGGCTCGATGAACCGCTCGACCGCCTCGTACAGCAGGAACGCGCCCACCCCGAGCAGCAGCAGGCAGTTGGCGAGCGCGGCGAGGATCTCCGCACGCGCGTAGCCGAAGGTGCGGTTCCCGCCCGCCGGCCGCGCCGCGAAGTGGATCGCCAGCAGGCCCATGCCAAGGCCCAGCGCGTCCGTCGCCATGTGACCCGCGTCGGCGATCAGGGCGAGAGACCCGGACACCACCCCGCCGGCGATCTCCACGGCCGTCACGGTCAGTGTGATGGCCAGCGCGACGCGCAGCCTGCCCAGGTAGCCGGCCGTGACGGTGCCGCCCGGCGGACCATGGCTGTGCCCGTGATCGTGCCCTGCCCCCATGGGCCACCTCCCCGACGTCGCGGCACCCTGCCGACCACGTCAGTGAACTACGGGGAGCGTGCACCCGGCAACACGACGTTGAACACCGTTGTCATCTCATCTGACCTGCGAAAACGTTCGCAGGTCAGAGCGACGGGAAGATCATCCGACCGGCGTCGGCGGATGCTGCGAGCGCCAGCCCTCCCAGGCGGATTCCACCATCTCGCGCACGCCGCGCGACGCCCTCCAGCCGAGTTCCGAGGCGATCAGCCCGACCGAGGCGACGGCCTTGGGCGAATCCCCGGCGCGGCGCGCCTCGACCACGGGCGCGGTGGCGTCCCCCGTCACCTCGGCGACCACCGCCGCCATCTCCCGCACGGAGACACCCTCACCGCGCCCGATGTTGACGGTCAGGTCCCCGGTGCCACGCTCCGCGAGCGCGCGCGCCACCGCGACGTGCGCCTCGGCCAGGTCGGCCACGTGGATGTAGTCGCGGATACAGGTCCCGTCGGGTGTCGGGTAGTCCGCGCCGAAGATGCGCGGGGCCTCACCGCGGGTGATCCGGTCGAAGAACATCGGCACGATGTTGAAGACGCCGGTGTCGCACAGGGCGGGCTCCGCCGCGCCCGCCACGTTGAAGTAGCGCAGGCACGCCGTGGCCAGGCCGTGTGCCCGGCCGGCGGCGCGCACCAGCCACTCGCCGGCCAGCTTCGTCTCGCCGTACGGGTTGATCGGCTCCGCCGGCGTCCGCTCGGTGATCAGCCCGGTGTCCGGGTTGCCGTACACCGCCGCGGACGAGGAGAAGAGGAAGGCGCGCACACCCGCCGCCACCACAGCCTCCAGCAGCGTCGTCAGACCCCCCACGTTCTCCCGGTAGTACCGCAGCGGCTGCTCGACCGACTCGCCGACCTGCTTCTTCGCCGCGAGGTGCACCACACCCGTCACCTTGTGCTCCGCGAGCACCCGGTCCACGAGTGCCCTGTCGGCCACCGAACCGCGCACCAGCGGCACATCTCCCGGCAGCCGCTCCGCGACACCCGTCGACAGGTCGTCAAGCACCACGGCGCGCTCGCCCGCCGCCGCCATGGAGCGCACCACGTGCGCGCCGATGTACCCCGCTCCGCCTGCGATCAGCCACGTCATGGCGTCACCCTAACGGCCCCGGCACCGACGGCCCGGGGCAAGAACAGGGCCGGGCAGGGCGCGGCCCCGCAGGCCGCGGGCCGGCGGGTGAACGGTCGGTGAACTCGCTCTCCGGTTCATCCGATAACCTCTGCCGACGTGCAGCGGCCCGCGCACCCCGATCTGCCAGTGCCAAGGAGTGAGTCCGTCTGTCGACCGCCATCCTCACAGGTGCCCCGGTGCCCGGCTCGCCCCTCGAAGGCGATCTCCGGTCGCTGGGCTTCGACGTCCGCACCGCCCCGGGCGCCGACGAAGCGCGGCGGGTACTCGCCGACGCCCCCGCGGGCGAACGGGTCGCGCTGGTCGACGCCCGTTTCGTCGGCCACCGCCATGCCCTGCGCCTCGCCCTGACGGACCCGCGCTTCCCGCTCTCCGCCACCACGGGCGCCGTCACGGCGAAGCCCGAGGCCCGCACCTCCCTCGCCCGCGCGCTCACCGCCGCCGGGCGGAGCGACGAGGAGAGCGGTCCGGCATCCGGCGGCGGCACGGGGCTCGCCGCGGCCCCGCGCACCGGAGCGCTCGCCGACCGGGTCGCCGCGTCTTTGGAGACCGAAGGCGCCGACGTGCACCGCACCGAACTCGGCTCCCTGGTGGCCGCCGTCCCCGAGGACGGCGCCGCGCGCGACGAGGCGAGCCGCGCCGTCGCGGCCGTCGACGACGAGGCCGTGCGGCTCAGGTCCGCGGTGAAGGCGCGAGACGGCTTCTTCACCACGTTCTTCGTCTCCAGCTACTCCCGCTACATCGCACGGTGGTGCGCGCGGCGCGGCCTCACGCCCAACCAGGTCACCACCGCCTCCCTGATCACCGCGGTGATCGCGGCGGCCTGCGCCGCCACCGGCACCCGCGGCGGCTACATCGCGGCGGGCGCCCTGCTGTACTGCTCGTTCGTGCTGGACTGCACCGACGGCCAGCTCGCCCGCTACTCGCTGCAGTACTCCACGCTCGGCGCCTGGCTCGACGCCACCTTCGACCGCGCGAAGGAGTACGCGTACTACGCGGGCCTCGCGCTCGGCGCCGCACGCGGCGGCGACGCCGTCTGGGCCCTGGCGCTCGGCGCCATGGTCCTGCAGACGTCACGGCACGTCGTGGACTTCGCCTTCAACGAGGCCCACGCCGACAGCGCGGTCGGCGCACCCGCGGGCAAGGCCGTCGCCGGCACCCCCACAGCGGCCCTGTCCACCAGGCTCGACAGCGTCGGCTGGACGGTGTGGGTCCGCCGCATGATCGTCCTGCCCATCGGCGAGCGCTGGGCGATGATCGCCGTACTCACCGCGGTGACCACCCCGCGCATCACGTTCTACGCGCTGCTCATCGGCTGCGCCTTCGCCGCCTGCTACACCACGGCCGGCCGCGTGCTGCGCTCCGTGCTGCGCAGGTCCGTGCGCACCGAGCGCGCCGCGCGCGCTCTCGCCGACCTGGCGGACTCGGGACCGCTCGCCCGCGTGGTGGCGGCCGTGCTGCGCCGCCCCGCCCGCGCCCTGCCGTCGGTGCTGCCCTTCCTCGTCGCACTCGCCGGCGGCGCCGTCCTCGCGGGCACCGCCGCCCGCGCGAGGATCGACGGCCCCTGGATCGTGGTGGCCGCACTCTTCTACGTCGTGGCCTCGGGCCTCGCCGTCGCGCGCCCGCTGAAGGGCCCGCTCGACTGGCTCGTCGCGCCCGTCTTCCGGGCCGCCGAGTACGGCACGGTGCTCCTGATCGCCGCGCGCTCCGGGGTGGACGGCGCGCTGCCCGCGGCGTTCGGGCTGGTGGCCGCGGTCGCCTACCATCACTACGACACGACCTACCGCATCCGCGGCGGCACGGGCGCACCCCCGCGGTGGCTGGTGCTGACCCTCGGCGGCCACGAGACGAGGACGCTCGTGGTCGCCGCGCTCGCCGCGGTCCTCGTGACCCGCCACACGGACCTCACCGTGGCCCTGGCGGTCCTCGCGGTGGCCGTGGCCCTGGTCGCGCTGTTCGAGTCCATCCGGTTCTGGGTGTCCTCGTCGGCCCCGGCCGTACACGACGAAGGAGAGACGGCATGATCGGCCTCGTACTCGCAGCCGGCGCCGGACGGCGCCTGCGCCCGTACACGGACACCCTCCCGAAGGCCCTCGTGCCCGTGGACCCCGAGGGCACTGGCACCACCACGGTGCTCGACATCGCGCTCGGCAACTTCGCCGCCGTCGGCCTCACCGAGGCAGCCGTCGTCGTCGGCTACCGCAAGGAGGCCGTGTACGCGCGCAGGGCGGAGCTCGAGTCCCGCTACGGCCTGCGCATCACCCTCGTCGACAACGACAAGGCCGAGGAGTGGAACAACGCCTACTCCCTGTGGTGCGCTCGCGACATCATCAAGCAGGGTGTGATCCTCGCCAACGGCGACACGGTCCACCCCGTCTCCGTCGAGCAGGACCTGCTCAAGGCGCGCGGCTCAGGACGCCGCATCATCCTCGCCCTGGACACGGTCAAGGATCTCGCGGACGAGGAGATGAAGGTCGTCTGCGACGGCCCCTCGGCCGGTGTCCGCAGGATCACCAAGCTGATGGACCCCGCGGACGCGACGGGCGAGTACATCGGGGTCACGCTGATCGAGCCCGAGGCGGCCGACGACCTCGCGGACGCCCTGAAGGCCACGTGGGAGCGTGACCCGCAGCTCTACTACGAGGACGGCTACCAGGAGCTCGTCGACCGCGGGGCCACCGTGCACGTCGCGCCCATCGGCGACATCCCGTGGGTCGAGATCGACAATCACGAGGACCTCGCGAAGGGACGGGCCATCGCGTGCCGGTACTGACGCGGCTGATCCCCTCCCCGCTGGTGGTCGACATCAGCCGCGGGGCGCTCGACGGGCTCGCCGCCCTCCTCGCCGACCAGCGGATCTCCGCCTCGGGCCGGCTCGCGTTCGCCGTCAGCGGCGGCTCGGGCCAGGTACTGCGCGCCCGCCTCGAGCCGGCGCTGCCGGGTGCCGACTGGTACGAGGTCGCGGACGGCACGATCGACTCGGCCGTGCGGCTCGCGGACGGCATCAAGGGCCGCCGCTACGACGCGGTGGTCGGCCTCGGCGGCGGCAAGATCATCGACGTGACCAAGTACGCGGCGGCCCGTGTCGGCCTGCCCATGGTCGCCGTCGCCACCAACCTGTCGCACGACGGGCTCTGCTCTCCGGTCGCCACGCTCGACAACGACAACGGCCGCGGTTCCTACGGCGTGCCCACCCCGATAGCCGTCGTCATCGACCTGGACGTGATCCGCGAGGCGCCGGTCCGCTTCGTGCGCTCCGGCATCGGCGACGCGATCTCCAACCTGTCGTCCCTCGCGGACTGGGAGCTGTCCCGCACCGTCACCGGCGAGCCGGTCGACGGCCTCGCGGCCGCCATGGCCAGGCAGGCGGGCGAGGCGGTGCTGCGCCACCCCGGCGGCGTGGCGGACGACGACTTCCTGACCGTGCTGGCCGAGGCGCTCGTCCTCACCGGGATCTCCATGTCGATCAGCGGCGACAGCCGTCCGTCCTCCGGTGCTTGCCACGAGATCTGCCACGCCTTCGACCTGCTCTACCCGAAGCGCCGCGCGCTCCACGGCGAGCAGGTCGGCATGGGCGCGGCCTTCGCCATGCACCTGCGGGGCGCACGCGAGGAGGCGCAGGCGTTCGCCCGCGTGCTCGGCCGCCACGGGCTGCCGGTGCTGCCCGAGGAGATCGGCTTCACGGTGGACGAGTTCGTGCGGGCCGTGGAGTACGCGCCGCAGACCAGGCCTGGGCGGTTCACGATCCTCGAACACCTCGACCTGCCAGCCGACAGGATCAGGGACGCCTACGCCGACCATGCCAAGACCATCCGCGGCTGAACTGCGTCCGGTCGTCCACCCCGAGGGGGTGAAGGACCGGCGCAGCGGCGAGCACTGGGCCGGTCGCCTGTACATGCGCGAGGTCTCGCTCCGCCTGGACCCGTACCTCGTGGGCACGCGTGTCTCGCCCAACCAGCTCACGTACCTCATGGTGCTGGCCGGCATCGCGGGCGGCGCCGTGCTGCTGGTGCCCGGGATCCTCGGCGCGGTGCTCGCGGTGGTGCTCTTCCAGGTCTACCTGCTGCTCGACTGCGTCGACGGCGAGGTCGCCAGGTGGCGGGGGCAGACCTCCGTCACCGGCGTCTACCTCGACAGGATCGGCCACTACCTGTGCGAGGCGTCCCTGCTCGTCGGGTTCGGCCTGCGCGGTGCCGACGTGTTCCACCAGCAGGGGCCCGCGGCGCGGTGGCTGTGGGCCTTCCTCGGCACGCTGGCCGCGCTCGGGGCGATCCTGATCAAGGCCGAGACCGATCTGGTCGACGTGGCCAGGCAGCGCGGCGGGCTCGCCGCCGCCGGGGACGAGGCGTCCGCGCCCCGCTCGCAGCGGCTCGCGCTCGCCAGGCGCGCCGCCGCTGCGCTCCGGTTCCACCGGCTGGTGGGCGGGATCGAGGCCAGCCTGTTCATCCTGCTCACGGCCATCCTCGACCTGTGCGTACCGGCCGGCGGCAACCTGTTCTTCACCCGGCTCGGCATCGCGGTGCTCGCGGTCGTCGCCGTGGTGCAGACACTGCTCCACCTGGTGTCGGTCCTCGCGTCGAGCCGGCTGCGGTAACGCATCCTTAAGAGCGTGAGTACTCGGCGCGGCGGGCAGGCGCCGGACGAAGTGGGCAGCGCCCGACGAAGACGGGAGTACGGAACGCGGTGGCAAGTGCGCAAGGCGGTGGGGGCGCCCGCCCCCGGGCCGGGGAAGCGGACGGCGGTGCGAGCATGACGGGCGCCACGCCGTCACTCGGCGACGGGCTCCCCCCGGCGGAGCTCGCCGGGCGGTACGGCCTCTCGGTGAGCGGAGCGAGACCGGGGCTCGCCATGTACACGCGCCTGCTGTGGGGAAGGCGCCACTTCATCGTCGCGTTCAGCACCGCGAAGCTGACCGCGCAGTACAGCCAGGCCAAACTGGGCCAGGTGTGGCAGGTGGCGACGCCGCTGCTCAACGCGTGCGTCTACTACCTCGTCTTCGGCATCCTCCTCGGCACGAGGCGCGGCATCCCCCACGACGTGTTCGTCCCCTTCCTCGTGACGGGCATCTTCATCTTCACGTTCACGCAGAGCTCCGTGACGGCCGGCGTGCGGGCGATCTCCGGCAACCTCGGCCTGGTGCGTGCGCTGCACTTCCCGCGGGCCGCGCTTCCGGTGTCGATCGCGATCCAGCAGCTCCAGCAGCTGCTGTACTCGATGGTCATCCTCGTGGCCACGGCGATCGTGTTCGGCAGCTACCCGTCGCCGCGCTGGGTCCTGATGGTGCCGGTACTTGCCCTGCAGTTCACCTTCAACGTCGGCATCACGATGGTGATGGCGCGGCTCGGCAGCAAGACGCCCGACCTGGCGCAGCTGACGCCGTTCGTCATGCGGACGTGGATGTACGCGTCCGGCGTCATGTACTCGATCCCCGTCATGCTCCGGGGCAAGCCGGACTGGATCAAGATCGCATTGCAGCACAACCCGCTGGCCATCTACATGGACCTGATGCGCTACGCGCTGATCCGCGGCTACGGTGCTGAGAACCTGCCGGCGCACGTCTGGCTGTTCGCCCTGGCATGGGCGCTGCTCCTGGGCGTCGCGGGCTACATTTACTTCTGGAAGGCTGAGGAGCAGTACGGTCGTGGCTGACATCTCTCTGGACAAGCCGGAAGCGGGCGACCGCATCCCCACCGTCATCGCCGATGACGTCCACATCGTGTACCGCGTGAACGGCGGCAGCAGGGGAAAGGGCAGCGCGACGGCGGCGCTGAGCCGGATCCTGCGCCGCGGCGGCGGCGAGTCCCGCGGGGTGCGCAAGGTGCACGCCGTGCGCGGTGTCACATTCACCGCCTACCGCGGCGAGGCCATCGGACTCATCGGTTCGAACGGCTCGGGCAAGTCCACGCTGCTGCGCGCGATCGCGGGGCTGCTGCCCGCGGAGAAGGGCAGGGTCTACACCGACGGCCAGCCGTCGCTGCTCGGCGTGAACGCGGCCCTCATGAACGACCTCACGGGCGAGCGCAATGTGATCCTCGGCGGCCTGGCCATGGGCATGTCCCGGGAAGAGGTCAAGGAGCGCTACCAGGAGATCGTGGACTTTTCCGGCATCAATGAGAAGGGCGACTTCATCACCCTTCCGATGCGTACCTACTCCTCCGGTATGGCGGCACGTCTCCGCTTCTCCATCGCGGCGGCGAAGAACCACGATGTGCTGATGATCGACGAGGCTCTCGCCACCGGCGACCAGAAGTTCCGGGTCCGCTCCGAGGAACGCATCAGGGAACTCCGCAAGGAGGCCGGCACCGTGTTCCTCGTCAGCCACAGCAACAAGTCGATCAGGGACACCTGCGACCGGGTGCTGTGGCTCGAGAAGGGGGAGCTGCTCATGGACGGGCCCACCGAAGAGGTGTTGCGCGCCTACGAGAAGGAGAGCGGCAAGTAGCCGGGCCGTAGGGCGGCGGCGCGACCCCGCGCCCCCGGTCGCGCGGTGGCACGAGCCGTGCCGCGCGGCCGCTGGGCAACGTCAAGGACGGGTCAATTCCGCTGCCCAGGGGAAGTGTTGGACGGATCGCAGCGTTGTTGTAATGCGCGCAACACCCCCCGCGCGCCCCTTCCCGTTGTACAACGTAAGCTGTGCGGGTTCTGAATTAGCGGCAAGTGGGGTGATTCCCCCTGAGTACCTCACCTGCCCCAGTGGTCATTGCTCGGGAGGGCGGGCGGCGTGTCCGAAATGGGATGTATTCGGTCGGCAGTGTAGAACGGGAGATATGACGGATATGACGGAAAATCTCCGGCTCTGCGAGTATTACGCCGTCCCCGTATACAGGTCCTGCGGGTTGGGAACCCGGAAGTGATGGCTACCCGGCAGGGGCGAACCGACGCCTCCTCGCGCGACACGCTGGACAAGGCCGCGGACGAGAATTTCCCCGTAGCCCCGTTTTTCCTGCCGCGCGCATGGCGCGACGACCTCATGGCCGTCTACGGCTTCTCCCGTCTCGTCGACGACATCGGCGACGGCGACCTCGCGCCCGGCGGTGCCGACGCCCGCCACCTCGGCGTCGACCCGGGCCGGGCCGGCGACCGCGTCGCCATGCTCGACGCCTTCGAGGCCGACCTGCGCAAGGTGTTCGACCCGGCGGGACCCGGTCCCGGGCACCCGCTGCTGCGTGCCCTGGTGCCGACCGTGCGGCGCTGCTCCCTGACGCCAGAGCCGTTCCTCGGCCTCATCGGCGCCAACCGCCAGGACCAGCTCGTGCGGCGCTACGAGACCTACGACGACCTGCTCGCCTACTGCGAGCTCTCGGCCAACCCGGTGGGCCGCCTCGTGCTGGCGATCACCGGCACGGCGACACCCGAGCGCGTACGGCGCTCCGACGCCGTGTGCACCGCGCTCCAGATCGTCGAACACCTCCAGGACGTCACGGAGGACCTGGGCAGGGACCGCGTGTACCTGCCGGCCGAGGACATGAAGCGGTTCCTGGTCGGCGAGCGCGACCTCGCCGCCGCGACGGCGAACGCCTCGGTGCGTACGCTGATCGCGTTCGAGGCCGAGCGCGCGCGGGACCTGCTGGACCAGGGCGCCCCGCTGGTGGGTAGCGTCCACGGCAGACTCCGGCTGCTGCTCGCCGGATTCGTGGCCGGAGGGCGCGCCGCCCTCGCTTCGATCGCGGCCGCCGGGCACGATGTGCTCCCCGGACCGCCCAAACCCACCAAGGCGCGGCTGCTGCGCGAGGTGGGCGCTGTCTTGCGAAGTGCGCACAGAGAGGGGTGAGCCGGAACGTGGAGGGACAGACACCCATGTCCGCGCCGGTACAGGCGGCCTACCGGTACTGCGAGGCCGTGACCGGACAGCAGGCCCGGAATTTCGCCTACGGCATCAGACTGCTGCCCGCCGGTAAACGGCAGGCCATGTCCGCGCTGTACGCGCTCTCCCGCCGGGTGGACGACATCGGCGACGGGACGCTCGACACCGCGACGAAAGAGGCCAGGCTGAAGGAGACGCGCGTCCTTCTCGACCGGGTGCGCAAGGACGCTGTCGAGGAGGACGACACCGACCCCGTCGCCGTGGCCCTCAGCGACACGGCACGCCGCTTCCCCATCCCCATCGACGCGCTCGACGAGCTCATCGACGGCGTCCTGATGGACGTGCACGGCGAGACGTACGAGACGTGGGACGAACTGCGCGTCTACTGCCGTTGCGTCGCCGGCGCCATCGGGCGGCTCTCGCTCGGTGTGTTCGACTCCGGCGCCGCGCTGCGCTCCGAACGCGCCTTCGAGTACGCGGACACGCTCGGCCTTGCACTCCAACTCACGAACATCCTCAGGGACGTACGGGAGGACGCCGGCAACGGCCGTACCTACCTGCCCGCCGAGGACCTCGCCAAGTTCGGCTGCTCGGACGGTTTCCACAGCTCCACGCCCCCGGCGGGCTCCGACTTCGCGGGCCTCGTGCACTTCGAGGCGCGCCGCGCGCGCACGCTCTTCGCCGAGGGCTACCGGCTGCTGCCGCTGCTCGACCGCCGCAGCGGAGCATGCGTCGCCGCCATGGCGGGCATCTACCGCCGCCTGCTCGACCGGATCGAACGCGACCCGGAGGCGGTACTGAGGGGGCGGGTGTCACTTCCGGGACGTGAGAAGGCGTATGTTGCCGTGCGCGGGCTCTCCGGTCTCGACGCCCGCCACATCTCACGACGGACCAGCAGGGGGCGCGGCTGATGCGGCACATCGCCGATGGCTCGCGCCCGAACGCCAAGCGCCTCATCCGCACGGCAACCCCCGAGCACCCGGCCGCGTCCTTCCTGCGCGTGACCGTACGAGGGGAGCCAGGATGACAACGGCCGACGATCCACAGTCCGGCCAAGCCGTCGTGGTCGGCGGCGGGCTGGCG
Organism: Streptomyces sp. NRRL F-5126; assembly: GCF_000721265.1. Classification (GTDB taxonomy): domain Bacteria; phylum Actinomycetota; class Actinomycetes; order Streptomycetales; family Streptomycetaceae; genus Streptomyces. The sequence continues at coordinate 96,952 of NZ_JOFZ01000016.1, forward strand.
GGGATCACCGCCGCCCTCCGGCTGGCCGACGCGGGGCTGAGCGTCACGCTCGTCGAAGGCCGCCCACGACTGGGCGGCCTCGCCTTCTCCTTCCGGCGGGGTGGGTTGAGCGTCGACAACGGCCAGCACGTGTACCTGCGCTGCTGCACCGCCTACCGCTGGTTCCTCGACCGGGTCGAGGGCACGCGGCTCGCGCCGCTGCAGGACCGGCTCGACGTGCCCGTACTCGACGTCGGCGGCGCCGCGCCGCGGCTGGGGAGGCTGCGCCGCAACGCGCTGCCCGTGCCGCTGCACCTGGCCGCCGGCCTCGCCGCGTACCCGCACCTCTCGCTCGCGGAACGGGCGTCCGTGGGGCGTGCCGCGCTCGCGCTGAAGAAGCTCGACCCCGACGACCCGGCCCTGGACGGTGTGGACTTCGCCACCTGGCTCGGTGCGCACGGCCAGTCGCCCCGTACCGTGGAAGCCCTCTGGGACCTCGTCGGTGTGGCCACGCTCAACGCCAGGGCCGCGCAGAGCTCGCTCGCGCTCGCCGCCAAGGTGTTCAAGACCGGACTGCTGACCGAGCCGGGCGCCGCGGACATCGGCTGGGCGCGCGTGCCGCTCGGCGAACTCCACGACACGCTGGCCGGCAAGGCGCTCGCCGCCGCAGGCGTCCGCACCGAAGTGCGCACCCGCGTCACGGACCTGACGCGTTCGGAGGGCGGACGCTGGCTCGTCCACCTCGGCGAGGAGAGCGTCGAGGCGGACACCGTCGTGCTCGCGGTGGCGCAGCACGAGGCGCACTCCCTGCTGCCGGAGGGCGCCCTCGCCGAACCCGGCCGCCTGCTCGACATCGACACCGCGCCCATCCTCAACGTGCACGTGGTCTACGACCGCAAGGTGCTGCGCAGGCCGTTCTTCGCCGCGCTCGGCTCACCCGTCCAGTGGGTGTTCGACAGGACCAGCGCCTCGGGGCTGACGGACGGCCAGTACCTCGCCGTGTCCCAGTCGGCCGCGCAGGACGAGATCGACACCCCCGTGGCGCGGCTGAGGGAGCGCTACCTGCCCGAACTCGAACGGCTGCTGCCCGCCGCGCGCGGCGCCGGGGTGAGGGACTTCTTCGTCACCCGGGAACGCACGGCGACCTTCGCCCCCGCTCCGGGTGTGGGGCGGCTGCGCCCAGCGGCACGCACCGACCTGCCCGGACTCTACCTGGCCGGTTCGTGGACCGCCACGGGCTGGCCCGCGACCATGGAGGGCGCGGTGCGCAGCGGCATGAGCGCCGCGGGCGCCGCCCTGACCGACCTCGGCCGTCCCCACGAGAACTTTTTGGAGGAGGCGGCATGAGCCTGGGTACTGCACCTACGAGTACTGGAACTAGAGGAGAGACCGTGCCGACTGTGCCCCCGGCAGACATGGCTGTCGACACCGCGGACGTCAACGCGCTGCTCGACCGCGGGCGGAGCCTTGCGACCCCGGTGCTGCGTGCGGCCGTGGACCGGCTGGCGCCGCCGATGGACACCGTCTCGGCGTACCACTTCGGGTGGATCGACGCGGCGGGCAACCCCGCGGCGGGCGACGGCGGCAAGGCCGTGCGCCCCGCGCTCGCGCTCCTGTCGGCCGAGGCGGCCGGCGCCGCGCCCGAGCAGGGCGTGCCCGGCGCCGTCGCCGTGGAGCTCGTGCACAACTTCTCGCTGCTGCACGACGACCTGATGGACGGCGACGAGCAGCGCAGGCACCGCGACACGGTGTGGAAGGTGCACGGACCCGCGCAGGCGATCCTCGTGGGCGACGCGCTGTTCGCGCTCGCGAACGAGGTGCTGCTGGAGCTCGGCACGGCCGAGGCGGGCCGTGCGACGCGCCGCCTGACCAGCGCCACACGCAAACTGATCGACGGCCAGGCGCAGGACATCTCCTTCGAGCACCGGGAGAGCGTCACGGTCGACGAGTGCCTGACGATGGAGGGCAACAAGACGGGCGCCCTGCTCGCCTGCGCCTCGTCCATCGGCGCGGTGCTCGGCGGCGCCGACGACCGCACCGCCGACCTGCTGGAGTCCTACGGCCATCACCTGGGCCTGGCCTTCCAAGCCGTGGACGACCTGCTCGGCATCTGGGGCGATCCCGGCTCCACCGGGAAGCAGACCTGGAGCGACCTCAGGCAGCGCAAGAAGTCCCTGCCGGTCGTCGCCGCACTCGCGGCGGACAACGCCCCGTCGCGCCGGTTGGGCGAACTCCTCGCCGCCGACGCGAAAAGCAATGATTTCGAGACCTTCTCCGAGGAAGAATTCGCCACCCGCGCAGCGCTGATCGAAGAGTCCGGCGGCCGGGAGTGGACCTCCCAGGAGGCTCGTCGGCAGCACGCCGTCGCGGTGGAGGCCCTGGCGGGAGTGGACATGCCGGAAGAAGTCCGGGCGCAGTTCGTGGCGCTCGCCGACTTCGTCGTCGTACGAGAGAGATGATCACGATTCGCATACCTGCCCTTTCTGGGGGTTGACCTGAGCAGTCGCCGCCCGTGCCCGCCACAGGCGCGGACACGGGCGGCAAAGACCCCAGCACAGCAGATGCACCACTGCACGGAGGGGAAGTTATGACAGCGACGACCGACGGAAGCGCCGGGGCGATGAGGCCCCAGGCCGTTTCGGCGGGCGTACCGGCCGGCACCGCCACGGCCGGAGATGTACGAGAGGCCGCCGAGCGCGCCACCCGGCTCGGCATCGAGCACCTGCTCGGCCGCCAGGACGAGGCCGGCTGGTGGAAGGGCGACCTCGAGACCAATGTGACGATGGACGCCGAGGACCTGCTGCTGCGTCAGTTCCTCGGCATCCGCGACGCGCACACCACCGAGGCCGCCGCGCTCTTCATCCGCGGCGAGCAGCGGGCCGACGGCACCTGGGCCACGTTCCACGGCGGCCCCGGTGAACTCTCCGCCACCATCGAGGCGTACGTCGCGCTGCGGCTCGCGGGCGACAGACCGGACGCGGAACACATGGCGCGCGCCGCGCAGTGGGTGCGCGAACACGGCGGCATCGCCGAGAGCCGCGTCTTCACCCGCATCTGGCTGGCCCTCTTCGGCTGGTGGAAGTGGGAGGACCTGCCGGAGATGCCGCCCGAGGTCATCTTCTTCCCCAAGTGGCTGCCGCTCAACGTCTACGACTTCGGGTGCTGGGCCCGCCAGACCATCGTGCCGCTGACGGTGGTGGGCGCGTTCCGCCCGGTACGTCCCGCACCCTTCCCGCTGGACGAGCTGCACACCGACGCCGCCGATCCCAACCCAGCCAAGCCCCTTGCGGCGGCCGCCAGTTGGGACGGTTTCTTCCAGCGCCTCGACAAGGGACTGCACGCCTACCGCAAGGTGGCGCCGCGCAAGCTGCGCCGCGCCGCCATGCGCGCCGCGTCCCGCTGGATCATCGAGCGCCAGGAGAACGACGGCTGCTGGGGAGGCATCCAGCCGCCCGCCGTCTACTCGCTGATGGCACTCCACCTGCTCGGCTACGACCTGGAGCACCCCGTCATGAGCGCGGGCCTCGCCTCGCTCGACCGGTTCGCCGTGTGGCGCGAGGACGGCGCCCGCATGATCGAGGCGTGCCAGTCCCCGGTGTGGGACACCTGCCTCGCCACCGTCGCGCTCGCCGACGCCGGCCTGGACGCCGACCACCCCGCGCTCGTCAAGGCGGCCGACTGGATGGTGCGTGAGGAGATCGCCCGCCCGGGCGACTGGGCCGTGCGCAGGCCGTCGCTTGCCCCCGGCGGCTGGGCGTTCGAATTCCACAACGACAACTACCCGGACATCGACGACACCGCCGAGGTCATCCTGGCGCTGCGCCGGGTCAACCACCCCGACGCGGCCAGGATCGAGGACGCCGTCTCCCGCGGCGCCCGCTGGACGCTGGGCATGCAGTCGAAGAACGGGGCCTGGGCCGCGTTCGACGCCGACAACATGAGCCCGTTCCCCAACAGGCTGCCGTTCTGCGACTTCGGCGAGGTCATCGACCCGCCTTCGGCCGACGTCACCGCGCACGTCGTGGAGATGCTGGCCTACGAGGGCAGGACGCACCACCCCGCCACGCGGCGCGGAGTGGAGTGGCTGCTGGCCGAACAGGAGACGTTCGGCGGCTGGTTCGGCCGCTGGGGCACCAACTACCTGTACGGCACGGGGAGCGTGGTGCCCGCGCTGACCGCCGCCGGGCTGCCCACCACGCACCCGGCCGTGCGGCGCGCGGTGACCTGGCTGGAGTCCGTGCAGAACGAGGACGGCGGCTGGGGCGAGGACCAGCGCTCCTACACCGACGAGAAGTGGATCGGGCAGGGCGACTCCACCGCGTCCCAGACCGGGTGGGCACTGCTCGCGCTGCTCGCCGCGGGGGAGCGGGACGGTGCGGCCGTCGAGCGCGGCATCGGCTTCCTCGCCGCGACGCAGCGCGAGGACGGATCGTGGGACGAGCCGTTCTTCACCGGCACCGGCTTCCCGTGGGACTTCTCCATCAACTACCACCTCTACCGGCAGGTCTTCCCGCTGACGGCCCTCGGCCGCTACGTGCACGGGGAGCCGTTCGCCGGCCGAGCGCTCCAGGGCAGTTGATGGCAGACGGCGCCGGGGCCGAGCCCCGTGGAACGCACCCCTCGCTGCTGATCGCCTGCGCGCTCGGCATCGAGCGGTTCGCGCTGCGCGGCAGGCGCGGCGAGCCCGCAGGACCCGTGACCGTGCTGCGCACGGGCATGGGCCCGGCCAACGCCGAGCGCGCCGTGAGGGACGCGCTCGGCGACGACCGGCACAGGGACGCGGCGGTCATCGCGTCCGGCTTCTGCGCCGGTCTCGTCCCGGGCATGAGCCCGGGCGACCTGATCGTCGCCGACGAGACCAGGGACCAGCAGGGCATCACGCCCTGCACCGGCTCCGCGGAACTCTCCGAGGCGTTGTCGCGGGCACTGCCCGGACACACGGTCCACACCGGTCCGCTGACCGGTTCCGACCATGTGGTACGCGGCCAGGAACGGGCCGAACTGCGCACCACTGGGGCCGTCGGGGTGGACATGGAGTCCGCCACGACACTCCGAACCGCTCTGGAGACCGGGCCGCGCCCGGTTGCGGCCGTACGTGTGGTCGTGGACGCTCCCGAGCACGAGCTCGTCCGGATCGGCACGGTACGCGGAGGAATATCAGCCTTCCGCGTCCTTCGTGCCGTCCTTCCGGTTTTCTATGAATGGCACCGTTCTTTGCTGCTCCCCAGGAGGTGAGCCAGATGGCTATGCCGCTCCGACAGACCATCAGGGTCGGGACGTACCTTGCCGAACAGAAGCTCCGCAAGCGGGAGAAGTTCCCGCTCATCGTCGAGTTGGAGCCGCTGTTCGCGTGCAATCTGAAATGTGAGGGCTGCGGCAAGATCCAGCACCCCGCGGGCGTGCTCAAGCAGCGCATGCCGGTCGCCCAGGCGGTCGGCGCCGTGCTGGAGTCCGGCGCGCCGATGGTCTCCATCGCGGGCGGCGAGCCGCTGATGCACCCGCAGATCGACGAGATCGTGCGCCAGCTCGTCGCCAGGCGCAAGTACGTCTTCCTGTGCACCAACGCCATGCTGCTGCGCAAGAAGATGGACAAGTTCACCCCGTCGCCCTACTTCGCCTTCACCGTCCACATCGACGGCATGCGCGAGCGCCACGACGAGTCGGTGGCGAAGGAGGGCGTGTTCGACGAGGCCGTGGAGGCCATCAAGGAGGCCAAGCGGCGCGGCTTCCGGGTGACCACCAATTCCACGTTCTTCAACACGGACACCCCGCAGAACATCATCGAGGTGCTCAACTACCTCAACGACGACCTCAAGGTCGACGAGATGATGATCTCGCCCGCCTACGCTTACGAGAAGGCCCCCGACCAGGACCACTTCCTCGGTGTGACGCAGACGCGCGAGCTGTTCAAGAAGGCGTTCGGCGGCGGCAACCGGGCCCGCTGGAGGCTCAACCACTCCCCGCTCTTCCTGGACTTCCTCGAAGGCAAGGCCGACTTCCCCTGCACGGCGTGGGCCATCCCCAACTACTCCCTGTTCGGCTGGCAGCGGCCGTGCTACCTGATGAGCGACGGCTACGTGCCGACGTACAAGCAGCTCATCGAGGAGACCGACTGGAGCAAGTACGGGCGCGGCAAGGACGCGCGGTGCGACAACTGCATGGCGCACTGCGGCTACGAGCCGACCGCCGTCCTCGCCACCATGGGCTCCCTCAAGGAGACCATCCGCGCGGCGCGTGAGACGGTCGCCGGAACCCGATGACACCGGCCGCCGGGGGCACCGCACACCGTGGTGCTCCCGGCCCCGCAGGGGGCAGGACAACAGCTTCTGAGACATCGCCCGGCCGAATACCGGGTGCCTTCCGGGGCACCCGTCGCCCGTGCGACGGTGGAACGATCCGAGAGGGGGCCGAGCGTGTCGATCCTTGAGAACATCCGGGGACCACGCGATCTCAAGGCGCTGAGCGAGCACGAGCTCGACGAACTCGCCGAGGACATCAGGGAGTTCCTCATCCAGGCGGTGGCCAGAACCGGCGGCCACCTCGGACCCAACCTGGGCGTGGTCGAGCTGGCCATCGCCCTGCACCGGGTCTTCGACTCGCCCGTCGACCGCATCCTTTGGGACACCGGGCACCAGAGCTACGTGCACAAACTCCTCACCGGGCGGCAGGACTTCTCGAAACTGCGTGGCAAGGGCGGCCTCTCCGGCTACCCGTCGCGCGCCGAGTCCGAACACGACGTCATCGAGAACTCGCACGCCTCCACCGTCCTCGGCTGGGCGGACGGCCTCGCCAAGGCGGGCCGGGTACGGCGCAGCGACGCCCACGTCGTCGCCGTCATCGGCGACGGGGCGCTGACCGGCGGCATGGCCTGGGAGGCGCTCAACAACATCGCCGCGGCCAAGGACAGGCCGCTCATCATCGTCGTCAACGACAACGAGCGCAGCTACGGCCCCACCATCGGCGGCATGGCCGCGCACCTCGCCACCCTGCGCATCACCGACGGCTACGAGCGCGCCCTCGCCTGGGGCAAGGGCGTCCTGCAGGGCACACCGGTCGTCGGCAGGCCGCTGTACGAATCGCTGCACGGCGCCAAGAAGGGGTTCAAGGACGCCTTCCAGCCGCAGGGCATGTTCGAAGACCTCGGCATCAAGTACCTCGGGCCCATCGACGGGCACGACGAGCCCGCCGTCGAGGCCGCACTGCAGCGCGCCAAGCGCTTCACGGGCCCCGTCCTCGTGCACTGCCTGACCGAGAAGGGCCGCGGCTACCCGCCGGCCCTCCAGGACGAGGCGGACCACTTCCACACCGTCGGCGCGATGGACCCCCTCACCTGCGAGCCGCTCGCGCCCAGCCTGCCTTCGTGGACATCGGTGTTCGCCGAGGAGATCGTCGACATCGGCGAGGAGCGCCCCGACGTCGTCGCCATCACCGCGGCCATGCTGCACCCCGTCGGCCTCACGAAGTTCGCCGAGCGCTTCCCCGACCGCGTCTGGGACGTCGGCATCGCCGAGCAGCACGCCGCCACCTCGGCGGCCGGCCTCGCCACCGCGGGCCTGCACCCGGTCGTCGCCGTGTACGCGACGTTCCTGAACCGTGCCTTCGACCAGGTGCTGATGGACGTGGCACTGCACCGCTGCGGTGTCACGTTCGTCCTCGACCGCGCCGGTGTCACCGGCAGCGACGGCCCCTCGCACAACGGCATGTGGGACATGTCGATGCTGCAGGTCGTGCCGGGCCTCAGGCTCGCGGCCCCACGCGACGCCGACCAGCTGCGCGCACAGCTGCGCGAGGCCGTCGACGTCGACGACGCACCCACCGTGGTGCGCTTCCCGAAGGAATCGGTGGGCGAACCCGTCCCCGCCCTCGCCCGCATCGGCGGGATGGATGTCCTGCACGGTGGCGATGACACCGAGGTGCTGCTCGTGTCGGCCGGGGTGCTCGCACCCGTCTGCCTGCACACCGCGGAGCTGCTCGAAGCACGCGGCATCCGCTGCACCGTCGTGGACCCGCGCTGGGTCAAGCCGCTGGACGAGCACCTGGCGCCGCTCGCCTCGCGCCACCGGCTGGTCGCCGTCGTGGAGGACAACAGCCGCACGGGCGGTGTCGGCTGGGCCGTCGCGCAGTCGCTGCGCGACGCCGGGATCGATGTGCCGGTGCGCACCTTCGGCATCCCCGAGCAGTTCCTCGCCCACGCGAAACGCTCTGAGCTGCTCGCCGACATCGGCCTCACCCCGGTAGAGATCGCGGGACGTATCAGTGCCGCCCTGGCACGCAAGGAGAATGCGCAATGACCCACCCCACCGGCGCCGAGGGGCTCGCCGAGCTGAACGAGCCGAAGGAGCTCAGGGAGCCCAAGGGCTTCGACCTGGCGGGGCTGCTCGCCGAGCGGGGCGCGGAGCGCTACGAACTGCACGCGAAGTACGTCAATCCGCAGCTGCCCCGCATGCTGCACACCATCGGCTTCGACAAGTTCTACGAGCGCGCCGAGGGCGCCTACTTCTGGGACGCGGACGGCAACGACTACCTGGACATGCTGGCCGGCTTCGGAGTCATGGGCCTCGGCCGCCACCACACCGTGGTGCGCAAGGCACTGCACGACGTCCTCGACGCTTCCCTCGCCGACCTCACCCGCTTCGACTGCCAGCCGCTGCCGGGCCTGCTCGCCGAGAAGCTGCTGACCCACAGCCCCCACCTCGACCGCGTGTTCTTCGGCAACAGCGGCACCGAGGCGGTGGAGACCGCGCTCAAGTTCGCCCGGTACGCCACCGGCAGGAAGCGCGTCCTGTACGCGTCGCACGCCTTCCACGGCCTGACGACAGGCTCGCTCTCCGTCAACGGCGAGGACAGCTTCCGTGACGGCTTCGCACCGCTGCTGCCTGACACCGCCATCCCGCTCGGCGACCTCGACGCGCTGGAGAGGGAGCTCAAGAAGGGCGACGTCGCCGGCTTCGTCGTGGAGCCGATCCAGGGCAAGGGCGTCCACGAGACACCGCCAGGCTTCCTGCGCGCGGCCCAGGACCTGCTGCACCGGCACAAGGCCCTGCTGATCGCCGACGAGGTGCAGACCGGGATGGGCAGGACCGGCACCTTCTACGCGTACCAGCACGAGGCGGGCGTCGAGCCCGACCTCGTCTGCGTGGCCAAGGCGCTGTCCGGCGGGTACGTGCCGGTGAGCGCGACCCTCGGCAAGGACTGGATCTTCAAGAAGGTCTATTCGTCGATGGACCGTGTGCTGGTCCACTCGGCGAGCTTCGGGTCCAACGCGCAGGCCATGGCGGCAGGGCTCGCCGTCCTCTCCGTGATGGAGGACGACAAGATCGTCGAGAACGCCCGCACCACGGGCGACCTGCTCAGGCAGCGCCTGGCGGACCTGATCCCGAAGTACGAGCTGCTGCACGACGTGCGCGGCCGCGGCCTGATGATCGGCATCGAGTTCGGCAGGCCGAGCTCGCTCAAGCTGCGCAGCCGCTGGACGATGCTCCAGGCGGCACGCAAGGGCCTGTTCGCGCAGATGGTGGTCGTGCCCCTGCTGCAGAAGCACCGGATTCTCACGCAGGTCTCCGGCGACTTCCTCGAAGTGATCAAGCTGATCCCGCCGCTGACCATCGGCGAGCGCGAGGTCGACAGGTTCGTGGACGCCTTCACCGCCGTCATGGACGACGCGCACGGCGGCGGCGGGCTGATGTGGGACTTCGGCAAGACCCTGGTGAAGCAGGCGGTCGCGAACCGCTGACCTCGGGGCCCGCGCCGCCCGCCCCGGCGCGGCTCGAGAAGTGTGTTCTGCCCCTGAGGCACGTTGTCCGCCTCAGGGGCAGTGCTTTGGCCCGATGAAGGCATGAGCAATGCGCCGCAGCCGACGGCTCACCCCGGAGGCCGCCGCCCAGCGCGCTGTGCTGCCCCCCGGTGCCGCCATGTCACACGACCCGCTGGACAGCCGGAAGCCGGGACACAAAGAGGGTGTCCTGCCGAGCGGCCTTCCTCCAGGTGCTCTTCACGATCGGCTCACACGGTCAGTAGCCGCGCGCGCATGCTCTCGCGCGCGCCGGGCGTGAGGCCGAGGCCCTCGGAGAGGTAGCGGTCGGTGCCGCCCCAGTGCTCCTCGATCGCCGTGAAGGCCGTCCGCAGGTACTCGGCGTGTGCGCCGAACAGCGGGCCGAGCAGTTCGAGCACCTCGGCGGAGCGGCCGCCGTCCGCGTTCTCGTCGCGCCGCACCCGGTAGCGCCGGTGTGCCGCGTTCGACTTGAGGTAGTCCTCCTCGATCGCCTCGTGCCCCACGCCGAGCGCCAGCAGGATGACCGCCGTCGTGACACCGGCCCTGTCCTTGCCGGCGGCGCAGTGCACCAGTACCGGCACGCTGCCGTCCGCGACGGTGCGCAGCACGCGGCCCATCTCCGCGCTCCGCTCGACGACGATCCTGCGGTACGAGTCGGCCATGCGGTCGCCGGCCTTGCCGTCCGCGAGGATCGAACGCAGCTGGTCCACGTCGCCGTGGCGGACGAGTTTCCAGAACTCGGCGCCTTCCGCGGGGTCGTTGAGAGGGATGTTCACATTGCGCACGCCCGGCAGCTCGATGTCGGGACCGTCGAGCTTGCGGTCGGCCGCGTTGCGGAAGTCGAAGACGGTGTGCAGGCCGAGCGACGAGAGGAAGACCGCGTCCTGCGCGGTGGCGCCCGCCAGGTGCCCGCTGCGGAAGAGGACTCCCCGCCGCACCCGCCTGCCGTCCGCGGCCGGGAGACCCCCGACGTCGCGGAAGTTGCGCACGCCGGTCAGCTCGGGCTCCGGCTCGCCCGCGTTCCCGGCCGCGCTCCCGGGCTCGGTCGAAGGGACGTGCTGCGACTCCTGCGTCACGGGTACTCCTTCGTCGTCGGTACCGGTGGGGACGCCGGTACGGCTCCTCCTCACGCACCCTAGGCCATCGGCGCCGTGCGCGAGTTGCCCGCTATGAGACTATTGCCCCAACGTGCCCTGGGTGGGCGGATGATGGTGCGGCCGTCCGTGAGCAGGATCATAACCGTGACACACCGTGGCCGAGCGCCGTCCCGACTGTCCGCGGGCCACGGGGGAAACGCGGAGAGCCTGCGACGCAGAGTCACTGAGCGCGGTGGGCGCCGGTGGTGTCACGGGAGGACCAGTGGCACGCGGGCCTTGTCCGGTGTGCGCCGCCCGCCCTACCGTCGCGGCAGTCCGGGCGGGACGCCGAGTCCTGCCACCGCCCGGCGAACACACCTCACATCACCCACGCCAGGCAGGAGCGGGGGACCCAGGCAGTACGCCGCCACCGGCGCGCACGTGTGTCCGCACGCGACCGCACGGACGGCTCGGGGTGAAGCCGCGCCACGGCGCGGCCGGGCAACTCCAGCCCGAACCCGACAGCTCACCTCGCAGGCGCCGGAGAGGAAAGCGCCATGCCCGCACGGGGTAAGCACCGCCGTCCCAGGAACCGCTCACTGACCCGCGGCCTCACGGCCGTCGGCACGGGCGGGGCCGCCGTCGTCCTGCCACTGCTCGGAGCCGCGAGCGCCGGCGCGGCGGAACACACCGCGCCCGCGGCCAAGGCCGGGACCACCGCGGCGGCCACGTCCACCTACACCGTCGCCAAGGGCGACACACTGGCCTCGATCGCCGTACACCACCACGTCAGCGGCGGCTGGAAGGCCCTCTACCGGGCCAACAAGGACGTGGTCGGCGCCGACCCGTCGCTGATCCGCCCGGGCGAGAAGCTCCGCCTCGGCTCCGCCGCCACCCCGGCGGGGACCGCCGCCACGGGGAACTCCGCGCACCAGGCCTCCGCGACGACCGGCACCGGCTGGATGCTCCCGGCGGGCAAGGCGCCCATCGGCACCCCGTACCACGCCGCGGGCTCCATGTGGTCGAGCGGATACCACACCGGCACGGACTTCCTCGTCGACAGCGGCACACCGGTGCACGCCGTCGCCGCCGGTACCGTCGTCACGGCGGGCTGGGGCGGCTCGTACGGCAACCAGGTCGTCATCCGGCACGACGACGGCCACTACTCGCAGTACGGCCACCTGTCGTCCCTGTCCGTGTCCGCGGGCCAGAGTGTCACCGAGGGCGAGCAGATCGGCCTGTCCGGCGCCACCGGCAACGTGACGGGGCCGCACCTCCACTTCGAGATCCGCACCGGCCCCGACTACGGCTCGGACATCGACCCGATGGCGTTCCTGCAGTCCCACGGCGTGACGATCTGACGCGGCCTGCCCCGGCGCGCGGCAGCTCAGCGCGCGCCGGCCAGCAGGTCGTCGCGGCCGATCAGGGCCGAAGGCCCCTGGCCCGTGCAGGCGTAGGCGCCGGCCCGCGCGCCGAGCGCCGCGCTCTCCTCAAGGCTCCGGCCGGCGAGCCGGCCGTAGAGGAAACCGCAGACATACGCGTCGCCCGCGCCGTTGGAGTCCACCACGGGGCCCGGCGGTACCGTCGCGGCGATGGGCCGTGGCGTGCGGCTGCCCTCGCGGGTCATCAGGTACGAGCCGCCGGCGCCTGCCGTCGCCACGACCGCCTCCGCGCGGCCCTCCCGCAGGATCTCCTTCATCACCGACGCGATCCGTCCGCCCGCCCCCGTGGCGCTCAGGAACACCAGGTCGGCGCGGAGGGCGAACTCGCGCTGCGGCTCGGTCAGTCCGTCCCAGCCGTGCAGATCGGTGGAGACGGGGACGCCCGACTCCTCGATGTCGTCGAAGAGATGGCGGGCGAAGTCCACGACCGACAGGTGCACGTGGCGGGCCGCACGCAGGTGCGGACGGTAGAAGGACGGCGGCATCCGCAGGTCCGCCGGGTCGCGGCTGTCGCGGAACGACATGCGCCGCCCCGTGCGCTCCACCAGGTTCACCGCACGCCGCGTGCCCGCGGGGGAGATCAGCGCCTCGAAGTCCACGTCCCCCTCGGCGAGCCGCAGGCGCACCTGCTCGCCCGTCCAGTCGTCGCCGACGAAGTCGAGGAACTTGACGGCGAGACCGAGCGCCCGGCAGCCGAGGGCGACGTTGCCCCCGGTGTGCCCCGGCCACTCGTGTATCGCGCTCACGTCGACCGAGTCGGCCAGCGGCACGGGCAGCGAGTCGACCCGGACCACCGTGTCCACGCCGCTGCCGCCGACGACAAGGACGTCGTGCGCCGCCCGGCCGGGTCCGTCGTCGCTCCGCTGGTCCGCCACAGTCTCCCCTTCGCGTCGGTACCCGTCCCGGTATGCTGACGCGCCGCGGTGAACCCGCGGACGACGTCGTCTGAACGGCGAATCCCGACACCCTACTCACCCCCGCCCGAGGAGTTCCGGCGCGTACCGTCCGGCCCGGGAATCCCACGGGCCCCGCAGACGTTCTGCGGCTGTGGAGAACTCCGTAAGCCCAGCAAGTGCCCTGCCGGCCACCGGCTCGCCCCGCTCCCTCCGTGCGCGACTGCGCGGCTACCGCCCCGGCGCCTTCGGCGCGGATTCGACGGGGGAGCGCCTCGCTCGCATCCGCCGCTCGCCGAACTTCGCCGACGGCACGTTCAAGAACCCGGACGGAACGGCGCGCACCAGGCCCTCGGGGTCACCGCTCGAGTACGCGAGGGCCTACTTCGAGAAGGAGGCGCGGGCCAGGCGCGCGCCGAACGGCACCGTGCCCGTCCACGCCACGACGCTCGCCGACATCGCGAAACCGCCGGCCGGCGGGCTCCGGCTGACCTGGATGGGGCACTCCAGCGTGCTTGCCGAGATCGACGGCGCGCGGGTCCTGTTCGACCCGGTGTGGGGCGAGCGGTGTTCGCCGTTCGCGTTCGCGGGCCCGAAGCGGCTCCACCCGGTGCCGGTGCCGCTCGCCTCGCTCGGGCCCGTGGACGTGGTGGTGATCTCGCACGACCACTACGACCACCTGGACATGGGCACCATCAAGGCGCTCGCGGCCACGGACACCGTCTTCGCCGTGCCCCTCGGGGTGGGCGCCCACCTGGAGCACTGGGGTGTCGCACCGTCCAGGCTGCGCGAGCTCGACTGGCACGAGTCCACCGAGGTAGCGGGCGTACGGCTGACGGCCACACCCGCCCGCCATTTCTGCGGCAGGGGGATCCGCAACAAGCAGCACACCCTGTGGGCGTCGTGGGCCGTCGCGGGCCCCGAGCACCGGATCTACCACAGCGGCGACACCGGCTACTTCACCGGCTTCGGCGACATCGGCGCGGCACACGGACCGTTCGACGCCACGATGATCCAGCTTGGCGCGTACTCGGAGTACTGGCCCGACATCCACATGACGCCCGCCGAGGCACTGCGCGCCCACCTCGACCTGCAGGGCGGCGTGCCGCGTGGCGTGCTGATGCCGATCCACTGGGGGACGTTCAACCTCGCGCCGCACGCATGGGCGGAGCCGGGGGAGTGGACGAAGGACGCGGCCGTGGACGCCGGCCAGGCGGTGGCCAGGTCGGGGACAAGATGGGGGAGATGGTGCGGATGCTGGAGCGTCCCCCTGCTGACGAACGGCAGCGTGAAGCGACGGCTCAGCGCTTCATTCCCTTGCCGTCCCTGGAGGGCTCGTCTCGGCTGGTCGTCCGAACGCGTATCGTGTGGCGCTGAGCTTGCAGGAGAGGGCAGGCCGGTCAGCGCCCGGCCGATGTCGGTGGCAGCGTCTGGAACGCTCCTGAAGATCTTGTCCGAGGGGTCGTCCGGTCGAGGGCCGGGTGGCCCCTCGTGTCATGCGGTGGTCGTGGCGATCGTCCAGGTGCCGCCTGCGCGGGTGAGTCCGAGGTTGATGGGGCGGCGGAGGTTGAGGGCGGCGGCGCGGTTGTCGAGCCAGGTGTCGTTCTTGATGACGCCTCGGTAGGGGACGCGGCGGTTGCCCTTGGCGACGAGCCAGGCGATGGCGCGTTCGACCGGTGGTCGCCAGCGGCGGTACTCGGCCTGCCATTCGGGGTCGGCGGCGGCCTGGTCGCGGGTGGCTTTGAGCAGGTCGTACTGGGCGTGGACGCTGAAGACGCGGCCGGTCTTGGAGCGGGTGCAGCGGTCCTTGAGCGGGCAGGTGGCGCACAGCTTCTTGAACTGGGCCTGGCGGGAGCCGTTCGCCGAGGGCCGGCCGAGCGCGACGGTGTGTCCGGCGGGGCAGGTCGCCTGGCCCTGCTCGGTGTCGATGGTGAAGTCGTCGGCGGTGAACCCGCTGGGGATCGCCGGGTTGAGCGGCGGCGGCTTCAGGACCAGGCTGTGCCCCTGCCCCTGGAGATGTTCGCGTAAGTCCGGTGCCGTAGGCGGCGTCGCCCAGGGCGGTGACCGGCGCGTCCTCCTCGGCGAGGAGATCCTTGGCGACGGCGGCCTCGTGGTTGTCCGCGCCGCTGCCCGTGGTCAGGGTGACGTCGGTGAACACCCCGGCCTCGGGTTCGAAGGCCACGTGGGCGCGGAAGCCCTCCTGGTGACGGGTCCGGTTCTTGTGGATGTGCCGCGTCTCGGGGTCGACGGTGGACACCGTGCGGTCGCGGACCGTGCCCTGGGCGATGCGCCAGCGTCCGTCGCGGCCGTCGGAGTCGTCAGCGGGTTCCACGTCCTGGCCCGCGACCAGGGCCAGCAGCCCGAGCGCGTTCGCCGCGGCCTCGCCCGCCTGCTGCTCGGGCAGCCGGCCCAGCAGGGGGAGCGCGTCGGTGACCAGGGCGTCGACCAGGTCGGCGCGGGCGGCCTCGTCGTTCCAGGCGATCTTCGGCTTGCCGGGGTCGGTGTAGTCGTGGGCGGTGCACCAGGTCGCGGCGGTCTGCTCGGCGTGGGGGACCTCGCGGATGACCCGGCGGATCGCGGCGACCAGTTGGGTGACGGTGTCCTGGGTGGAGACCGCGTCGTCCAGCACGGTGGAGTCCAGCGCCCGCCGCTGCCGGCCCTTGAGGACACCGGTCGCCGCCACGACCTCCCTGACCTTGTGGAACAGCCGGTTCGGGTCGCCGGAACGCTGCAGGCGGCGGAAGTAGGTCAGCAGCGAGGGGTCGAACGCGGTGTCGTGCAGCCCGAGCCCGCACGCCGCCTTCCACCGCAGGTCGCACCGCAGTTCCTGCACCGTCTCGAAGTCCGACAAGCCGTGCAGGCTCTGCACACCACCGTCGCGGCCAGGACCTGCGGCGGCATCGAGGGCCGCCCGTTGGTCGAGGGATACATGTCCGCGAACATCGACTTCGGGAACAGCATCTCGCGGTGCTCGGCCAGGAACGCGAACACGCCCCCGGCCGGGATCAGTTCCCGGCAGGTCTCCCACACGTCCTCGCCGACGCTCTCCCCGCCCCATTCCCCCTGCATGACACAAGACTGGCCCCACTCCACCCGGAGCAGGGTCAGAACCCATAATTTTCAGGAGCGTTCTAGAAGTCCCGCTCCGACTCGAACCAGGACAGGGCGAGGTCCACCGCGATGTCCACCGGTGCGCTCGCGGCGAGTTGTACGACCGCCTCAGCGGCATCCTCGCGTTCTGTCGTCTCGACAGCCGGCAGCACGTTGACCGCTCGGACGAAGGCGCGGATTGCCGCCTCGGCGCCACGGAGGGAAGGCGAGGCGACCATGCCGGCTTCGGCGGCACGGTATTCCTTAACAGCGACGCGTGCAGCCTTCGCCGGCCACCCAGAGAACGGAAGGCCGTATTCCGTGGCGAACCACTCCGGCGATCGCAGCTGCTTCGCGGAGGCGAACTCCCACTGCCGCCCCGCCGTCCGGGTGAGGCTACGGATCTCGGTGCGCAGCCGCTTGCCGGTGGCTTCGTCGATGTTCCAGCCGATGAAGGTGGTGAGGTCCGGCCAGGTGTCCAGGGGTGGCAGGGTGGACAGATCGGGGCAGTACCGCAGTTCCAGTCCCACCAGATCGTTGAAGCGTGCCAGCGCCTCCAAGCCGGTGAGTCGGCCCCGCAGTGAAACATGCCGTGTTCGGGGAAATTGCAGCAGGCTGGTGCAGTCGAATGCCTGCCGCAACGGGTCGACAGTGACACTGACCGAGGTGGCGGCGGCCAGGGCGGGGAAGTTCGGCAAGCTGAGCGGATCGGCTCGCCGTGATGGCTTGGTCGTGGGGCGGAATACCAGCCGTGGGCAGAGCGCGTCTGCGGCCGGCTTCGATTTGAGCTGTGAGAGGTCGCCGACTGCCACGAAGCTGGAGCAGTCGTTCGGCAGGACGATGTCCAGGCCGACCGCGTGCAGGTGGACGCTCAGTTCCCTGATCCGGGCCTGGCTGGCGTCCACTTCTGCGGCGGCCTGCGGTATCCATGTCACGCCCTCGACGGGGCGTTTCATCGACCAGGCGAAGAAGCCGATGTCGTTCCCCCGGTAGGTCAGGTAGCGCGGCCAGAAGGTGTTCCCGTCGAACGCGGACCAGTTGATCGTGTCGTCGGCCCCGACGACGAGGTCGGGTCGCGGGCCGCCGGCGTCGGCCGGTCCGATCGTCAGGCTGCCGACGCCCGGTTCTCGGACGATCGTGTGGCTCGCGGGTCCGGTGAGCGACAGGGGGACGGATTCGGCGCTCCTCATCGCGCCATGATGGCAGAAGCTCTCAGGGGGAGGTGCGCAGGCACTGGTACGCACCAACAGGCTGGCTCCGCACCGAGTGGCACAGGGCCAGCACCGCTGATTTTCAGTGATCTTCTAGGGCGTGTATCGAAATTGCTGGTCGTCGGCGTGGCACCGCCTAAAATGACATGCAGCCTTCCCCCGGTCGTGCTGGGATCAACCCCTATGAATGATCATTTTCTCGATGAAGCCGACTTGACGGACAGGATGGAGCGGAATCTGGCGGAACACGCCTGCCATCTGCACCGGAGCATGTCCGGTGCGACCGTCACGGAGACTGATGACCTCCTGGTCGCGGACAGCGGCTTGAACGACGACACGTTCAACATCGTCGCCGCGGCCCGCTTCACCGCCGGCGACGCCGCGGCCCGCATCTCCGAGATCGTCAAATCGCTGGCCGGTACCGGCCGCGGTTTCTCCTGGTGGGTGGGACCTGCCTCGACACCGACAGACCTCACCACCCGCCTGACCGCGGTCGGTCTGCCGGTGTCCGAGAGTGAGACGGCGATGTGGGCCGAGCTGGACGTCACCCTGCCGGTTCCTTCTGTCCCGGGTCTGGACATCCGAACGGTGAACACGCCCGAGCAGCTCGCCGACTACGCCACGGTCCTCGCCGCGAACTGGAACCCACCCGCCGAAACGGTCCGTGATTTCTTCGCCAGGGCTGCTTCCCAGGCGCTGGCCGCGACCTGCCCGGCCCGGTACCTGGTGGGCTACGTGGAGAACCGTCCGGTCTGCTCTGCCGAGGTGTTCCACCACGCGGGAGTCGCCGGCGTCTACAACATCTCCACCCTGGCCGCCCAGCGCCGGCGTGGATACGGCGGAGCCATCACGCTCGCGGCCCTTCACGCTGCCCGCGATCGAGACCACCACATCGCGGTCCTGCAGGCATCGGCCGACGGCGAGCCTGTGTACCGCCGCCTGGGGTTCCGCGCCTGCGGCCAGTTCGTCGAACACGCCATCAACACCTGAACCTCCACAACTCCACGGACATCCGTCCGTCGCCCCTGATTGCGCCGTTCACAGCCACTCGTTGATGGCCGCTACGAGGACAGTGGCCTCGTAGCGGCCCGCAAGCTCGTCGTATCTCGTGGCCACGGACCGGTTCCTTTTGAGGCGGTTGATGCCGCACTCGACGGCATGCCGAGCCTTGTAGTCCTCGGCGTTGAACCCGGGCGGCCGGCCACCGAGAGAACCGAGCTTCTTGCGGATGCGTGCCTGGTCGGCCTTGTCCGGAATGGTGCAGCGGATGCCGCGGCGGCGCAGGTAGCCTCGGTTCTTGCGGGAGGCGTACGCCTCGTCCGCACGGACCCGGTTGGGGCGGACACGCCCCGACCCGGCCCGAGGCCGGGCACACGTATCCTCTCCAGCACGGGCTCGAACTGCGGCGAATCGCCGCGCTGCCCTGCTGTGATCACGATCGCCATGGGCTTCTGGCCCTGCTCGACGGCCAAGTGGAGCTTGGTGGTGAACCCGCCGCGCGACCGACCCAGTCCGTGATCTCCGGGCTCTTCATGGACACCGCCCGGTGGTTCCTTCTGCAGGTCACCCTGCCTTCGGGCTCCGGCCGCATACTGGTGGGCGCGGCAGACCGTGGAGTCGACGTTCAGGTCCCACACGATCGCCCCCTTCGCGTCGGCCAGGGACTGGAGGCAGGTAAGAATGCGGTGCCAAGTGCCGTTTCACTGCCATCGGCGGAACAGGTCGTAGACCCGGTTCCACGGTCCGTACTCGACGGGCACGTCCCGCAACGGAACACCGGTCCGGACCCGGAACCGTATGCCGTCGATCAGCTGCCGCCGGGGCCAGACCGGTGGCCGCCCCGCCTTCGTCCCTTTCGGCAGCAACGGCTCCAGCATTGCCGACTGTTCGTCTGAGAGATCTCCCCGACCCATGAGTCGTGATCATTCACAGCCCAAGATCCATTTTCGATACACGGCCTAGGACGCCCACGACCACTCCGGCCCACAGTCCCAGTACGGAACACCCCCGCGCCTGCGAGGGTGTTCCGTTGGGTGCAACATGACGCCTTGGCGTTTGCACGGCTCATGGCCAGGCGGGCCAGAAGGTCGAGGAAGGGCCGGACACAGGGCGGCTGCCGTATCAACCCGAGCGGCTGGAGCGGTGCGAAGGACTGTCGTAGGAGCCGAAGCCGGTAGAGCGGACGCACCAGTCATGTGGGCGGCAGGTCCGAAGCGAAGTGAGTCGGATCGACAGTTCGCCCGTGGCAGACAGGAAAGCCCCCGGAACGGCTGGCCCACGCGGTCGAGGACATGTCAACGTAGGGGGACCTGAAAAACCGCAGGTCAGAGATGTGATTTTCTGTGACCGTGGCTCCCGCCCGTCTTGGTTTCTCCACCACCATCGAGGTCCTGCGGCTGCGCCGATCCACTGGGGGACGTTCAACCTCGCGCCGCACGCATGGGCGGAGCCGGGGGAGTGGACGAAGGACGCGGCCGTGGACGCCGGCCAGGCGGTGGCGCCCCGCCGGGTGCACGAGGCGCGGAGCGGCGCCGCTGCGAGCGGCCCCGGCCTTCTTGGCGGCTCCTCCGCCGTGCTGTACCTTCGGGCCGTCAGGTCTATGACAACGTTGCCATTTCCGCTCCATGGCGGCCGACGGGCTCGCCACGCACTCATGCACCCGGGAGAGATACGAGTTACGAGTTCGGAGGGAGTGTCCATGCGCAGATATGCCATGCTGCCAGTCCTGTTCCTGCTGGCAGCTTTTTTCCCGTTGTCCGCCGCGGCCAGTGCCGCGGCCGCGGAGCCCGAAACGACACCGGCACACGCAACCGTGACCGCACCACCGGCCGCGGAGCACACGGCCGTCAAAAAGCCCACGCGGAGCGGGGACTGGGTCGGTACGTGGGCGGCCGCGGCCGACAGCGGTACGAGTGGCACCGGTTCCGCCGGATACACGATCCGCAACCTCGTCCGCACGAGCATCGCCGGACAGAGCGTGCGGGTGAAGCTGTCCAATGCCTTCGGCAGCAAGCCCGTGCGGTTCGCGCACACCACGGTGGCACTGCAGCAACTGCCCGGTAGCGCGGCGATCGCGCCCGGCACCCTGCGGAACGTGACCTTCGGCGGAAACCGGTCCGTGACGATCCCGGCGGGCGAGGAGCGTTACAGCGACCCCGTACCCCTGCCGCTCGCGGCGGCCGCCAACCTCTTCGTCACCACGTTCACGCCGGACCCGTCCGACCCGATGACCTTCCACTCCTTCGCGAACACGACGTCCTGGTACTCGGCCGACGGGACGGACCACGCCGCCGACACCTCCGCGGCCGGCCTGCCGTCGACCACGCAGTCCTGGTTCTACGTCACCGAGGTCGATGTCGCGCCCATCCGCGCCAGGGCCGGTGCGGTGGTCACCCTCGGCGACTCCATCACGGACGGGGTCCACTCCACGGCGGACGCCAATGTGAGCTGGCCGGACCGGCTGGCGGCACGGCTGAACGCGAGCCATGGCCCGGCCGCCGGGTTCGGCGTGCTCAACGCGGGCATCAGCGGCAACCGGGTGCTGCTCGACGGTGCCGGCGTACGCGCGACGGCCCGGGTGGACCGTGACGTCGTGCGGAAGGCGGGGGCCCAGACGCTGATCGTGCTGGAGGGCATCAACGACATCCAGCAGACGCCGCACCAACTCGACCCGGCCAGGATCATCGCGGGTCTGCGGGGGATCGCCGACCAGGCGCACGCCGCCGGCCTGCGGGTACTGGGCGGCACCATCACGCCCTTCGAAGGCTGGAGTACGTACGACGCGGACGAAGAGGCCGCCCGCCAGGGGGTCAACGACTGGATCCGGTCAAGTGGTGTCTTCGACGCGGTGGTCGACTTCGACGCGGCCGTGCGCGACCCCGCCGACCCGCACCGCATGCTGCCGGCGTACGACAGCGGCGACCACCTGCACCCCGGCGACGCGGGTTACCGGGCCATGGCCGACTCCATCGACCTGAAGGCACTCGGCCGGCCGGCGCGGGTGCGGCCGGCGCCGCACGGCCGAGCGGAACGTTCGCTGTCGTTGGCCGCAGCGCCCAGCAGCACCGTGACGATCGCCGGCAGTCCGGCCACGGTGTCCTTCACCTCGCGGGTGACCGTCCAGGGCCCGGGCACGGTCCGCGGGAGCGTCGCCGTCACCCTCGACGGGGCGAGCCGGCACAGCTCGTTCGCCGTACCCAGCAAGGGGCGCTACGCACAGGTCGACCTCGCACAGGACCTCAAGGTGCCCTCGACGACGAAGCCCGGTACACACCACGTCGCCTTCACCGTCCGCACCAGTGACGGCCGCCGGGCCTTCGCGCAGGCGACCCTCGACGTCGAGCACGTGGGGTGCGCGCAGACCGACGACGCCTGCACGGTCGACCTCACCTCCGCCTACGACCACGACTCGATCGCGACCGCCGCGCATCCCGGTGACGGCAACTTCGACGGACTCGGCTGGAGTTACGCCGCCGAGACGCTGCCCGCGGAAGGCGCCGACGTGCTGGCCGGATCGCCGTTCGCCTTCCCGTCGGGCGCCGACGGCGTGGACAACACGGTCACGGCGAAGGGCCAGACGCTCCCCTTGCCCGCCCTTCGTGCGAGCGACCTGCGGTTGCTGGCCGCCGCGAGCGGGGGAGCGGTGACCACGAGCGCCACCGTCACGTACACGGACGGGTCGACCGCGTCGCTTCCCCTGAACGTCAGTGACTGGGCCTCCGGGCCCCAAGCGGGCGAGGAGGTCGCCGTCGCGGCACCGTACCGCTACAAGGCCGGCGCCGGGCGCGACGGCCCCGCCGTCGACATCTACGCTCGTACGCTTCCGCTTGACCCGAGCCGTACGCTGCGGTCGATCACTCTGCCCGACCAGGCGCGGCTCCAGTTGTTCGCCGTGACGGTCCACCAGGCCGGGTAGTCTTCCGCTGCTGCTCTCGGTGGACCGGCCGCACGAGGGGCCCTGGCCGCTTCGGCCACGGCCCCTCGGCGGTGGGCGGCGACATCGGCGACTCTCTGTCCGAGGGCCGAAGCGTGGCCGTCGAGCGCGACGCCGGACCCGGCGCGCCACGTGCCTGCGATGGATGACTCGCCTTCACGGCCTGACGCGTCGCTCGGCGGCGTCGAACGCGGGCGCGAGCGGGGCCAGTGTGTCGCGGAGCTGGTCGGGCAGGGAGCCGGAAGGCACGACCAGTCCTGCGGCGGGTCCCTCGGCGGCCTCCGCGCTCACGGGGGGCTTGAGCCAGCCTTCCAGCGCGATGCGAACGGCCGCGGCCACACTTGCCGCGAGCACGCGAGCCGCGTGCGCTCCGGTGTCTTGCAGGCGCTCGGCGATCACCGCTGTGAGAGGGGGCTCGATGGCTGCGGTGGCACCGAGGAACGCGTCGCGCAGCGCTGTCCGGGTGGTGATCAGCAGCAATACCTCGTGTTCGTGGTCGCCGGTGTGCGTGTACTGCTCGACCACCGCCTCCGTGACGGCGTCGGCCAGGCGCACCCCCGCGGGCCGCGCGGCGACGGCCGCCGCGACGCGCGCCTCCCGGTCCGCGGTCACTGCGGAGACGATCGCCTGCTCCCGGCTGGCGAAGTAGTTGTTGTAGGTGCGCGGCGAGACCCCGGCCGCATCGGCGATGTCCTCGACCCGCACCCGGTCGGGTCCGCGCTCGACGGCCAGGCGCAGAGCGGCTTCGCGCAGCGCCTCGCGTGTGGCCTGCTTCTTCCGCTCCCGCAACCCTGAGGGTGGTGTCGTCACGGCCCCAGCCTCCCACGCGGACTGCGTGCACGCAAACTTGCGTGCACGCATTTCCTCTGCCAGCCTCGCCCCGACCAGGATCGATGGAGAGGACGTCACCATGCGAGCAAGAGGAATGACCTACGACACCGGGTTCGTCGCGCACGACCGGACATCCCGCGATCACTTCGACATGGCAGTCGTCCGGCGCGAACTCGCCATCATCCGCGACGATCTGCACTGCAACGCGGTACAGATCATCGGCGGCGACCCGCGGCGACTGGAGCTGGCCGCCGGTGCCGCCGCCGAACTCGGCCTGGAGGTCTGGTTCTCGCCCTATCCGCTGGAACTGGAACCGGAGCAGATCCTCACACTCTTCCGCGACTGCGCCGCGCGAGCGGAACGGCTCCGGCAGCAGGGGGCGACGGTGGTGTTCGTCGCAGGGGTCGAGCTGAGCGTGATGAACCGGGGGTTCCTGCGCGGTGAAAGCCCCGAGGAACGGGTCGAGCGGCTGATGAGCCGGCCCGAGCGACGGGCCGAAGCGATGCGCGAACTCGGCATGCGCATCAATACGTTCCTCCGCGACGCGGCGGCCACGGTCCGCGCACACTTCCAGGGCCGGCTCACCTACGCGTCCATCCAGTTCGAGCAGGTCGACTGGACCCCCTTCGACCTGGTGACGTTCGAGCTGATCCGCTCGGCCGAGGTCGCCGACCGGTTCCGGGAGGCAGTGCACACCCTGGCTCAAGGCCCGAAGCCGCTCGCCATCACCGGGTTCGGTACCGCGGCCTACCGCGGCGCGGGGGATCGCGGCGGCCGGGTGCTTGAGGTGGTCGAGTACGACCCGGTGACCAAGGCTCCCGTGCGGCTGAACGGCGTGTACGAGCGTGACGAGGCGGGCCAGGCCGCCTATCTGAGCGAACTGCTGGAGATCTTCGAGTCGGAGGGCGTGGACAGCGCGTTCGTGTTCCTGTTCGCCCTGCCCGGCTACCCGCACCGCCCGGACGGCGACCCCAGGGACGACCTGGACCGGGCCGGCCTGGGCATCGTCAAACTCCTCGAAGGCCGCCGGGGACGGACCTACTCCGACATGGAGTGGGAACCCAAGGCCGCGTTCTCGGCAGTGGCCCAGCGGTATCGCAGATGACAGCCCCCCACACGACCACACTCGGACGGCAAGGCCGTCGCTCGGGTCCGGTTGCCCGCCCCGCGCGAGGGGGAGGGTCGCCGCCGCTCGTCAACGCCGCCCTGCCGTCCGGCATGGCACCGCTGAGGCGGAACGCCCTTACGCCGCGGGCTTTGCCGCCTCCGCCTCTGCGGCACGGGCGAGGAGCTCGACCCACTCCTGGTGGTACTGGTAGAGCGCACCGGGATGCTTGCGTCCGAGCTCCTCGACGAAGAAAGCGCCCTGCTGTGTCTCCTCCGTCAATACGTGGCAGCCGGCATGCGTGGGCGTGATGACCCACCCGTGGTAGGCGGTCGAACCCGTTTCGTCGCCGTCGACCGTTGTCGCCCACGCGAGCCTGGTGAATGGCTCGTACTCCGTCACCTCGAGAGTCATGGGAAAGCCGACCGTCACTCGGCTGAACCGGGTCCCGAGAGCCAGTTCCGGCTTTCCGGTCAGGACCTTCACGCGGTCCTCGGGCGGGAAGTAGCTCGACCAGTTCTCGGCGTCGACGAGCAGCCTCCACACCACCTCGGGCGGCGCCTTCACGTCGATGTCGTTGAGCGCGTAGAGAGCCGAAACCTTCGGGTCGTACTGTTCGGGCCAGATCACCTTGTCATACATCGGCCTTTTCTCCTCTTCGGGTGGTGCGGCGAGAGTGCTTCGCAGTGCCGCGCGGGTCAACCGGCCTGGTTCTCACGCTCGGCCGCCACCTGGGCGAGCGCCGCGAGAAGGTTCTCGTGCGTGCGCCAGAAGACCGCGGGATCCTGCTTCGCCAGCTCGATCCAGAGCGGGCCCCGCATCGTCTCCTCGGTCCAGAGATGGGTTCCCTTCGGCGTGGGCGTGATGATCCAGGCGTGATAAGCCTGTGAGTCTTCCGATGCCTTGGGACCACCGCCCCAGGCGATACGCGTCCCAGGCTGGAATTCCTGTACGGACGCGAAGACGTCCTGGCCGGCGAGATTGGTCTCGAATCGGGTTCCGAGGCGCAGTGAGTCATGGCCGTCGAGCAGCTGGACATGCTCGACGCCCGGGTAGAAGGCGGGCCAGGTCCGGGTGTCGACGAGCAGGGACCAGATCGTCTCCGGTGCGGCCTCGACCTCGAGCTCGTTGGTGAAGTGGATGGGGGAGCGACTCGGAGTCATGGCCTCGGGCCAATTCACCGCTTCGAACATGGGGATCTCCAAAACATTGATGTATGCCGGCTGGGGGTGGACGGCGCTTCACGCGCGGCTGAGCCCCACCGACTCTCTGACCGCGTCCAGACCGGCGGTGTGGTCGACAACGGGCTCGTATCCGAGATCGATCACGGCCTTGTCCGTCCGCAGGGTGCACTGCTGCCCGAGAAACCATCGAGCGGGAACGGGCATCTCGGCTGCGGCGGTCTCGGCGTCCATCTCGGGGATCGGGACATCGACGCCGTAGATCTCGAACTGGCTCTCCAGGAACTCGCGGAGGGTGACGCGGTGCCGGTCGGTGATGAAGTAGGCCTGACCTGGCCGGCCGCGCTGCCAGCCGAGCACGAGTCCCTCGACGGCGTTCTCGACGAACGTGACGTCGGTCGTGTGCCGGCCGCCGTCGATCCAGGCGAACCCTCCCGCCTTCGCCGCCGCGGCCAGGCCCTCGACGAGGAAGCTGCCTGGACCCCAGACGAAGCGCGGGCGAATCGACACCGTGGCGAAGCCCAGGGTGTTCGCGTCGAGCACGATCTTCTCGGCCACGGCCTTCGTCGCACTGTAAGCGGCGTCCGAGTCGGGCCGCAGCGGCGCGGTCTCGTCCACGTTCACGAGCGGGGCGCCGGCGAGAAGCGCGGCTTCGCTGCCGCAGTGGACGAAACGTGGAACTCCCGCGTACCGAGCGGCGTCGACGGCCGCCTGGGTGCCGCGAACCGTCACCAGCTCATGGCGTTCGCGATCGGCGGTGACGTCCGTCTCCGCCGCGAGGTGGAAGACCACGTCGTGCCCCGCCACATTGTCACGCCACGTGAACGGGTCGGTCAGCTCGCCCCGCACGGGCTCCGCGCCCAGCGCCGAGACCTTCGCGGCCGATGCCTCGCTTCGTACCAGAGCGGCAACCGAGTGCCCAGCGCCGAGCAGCCGGCGTACCAGCACCTGGCCGATGAACCCGGAACCGCCGGTAACGAACACATGCGCCATAAGGCTCTCCTTCCCTCTGTGCGAGCCCCTCGCCGGGCAGGCGAGAGGGTCTCGTGGATGTGAGCAACCAGGGGCCCGGATGCCTTCCCTCAATAACAGTCATGCTTCGAAGGTCTGCGATAGAATTCATGGATGGCTTCTCTGCGGGCACTGGAGTGCCTTGTCGCTGTCGCGGACTCCGGATCGATCACCCAGGCCGCGCTGCTGCTGCACTCGTCGCAGCCCGCTGTCTCTCATCAGCTCGCTTCGCTGGAACGCGAGACCCGCACGAGCCTGCTTCGCCGTGAGCCTCGGGGAGTCAAGCTCACTTCTGCCGGGCGTGCCGCCGTCGCGGATGCGAGACGAGCCATCGAGGCGGCCGCCTCCGCGGTTCGGTCGGCACGTGCCGCGGGACAAGCGGCCGGGGGAGTCCTGCGATTGGTCTGCGCGCAGAGCCTCACGGTGCCGCTGCTCGCGGCCGTCATCCGGCAGTGGCATCGTCGCCGTCCAGAGGTCGCGATCACACTGCGCGAGTCCACGGCGATGGACGAGGCACTCGGCCTCGTCGACTCCGGCGAAGTCGACGTAGCAGTGCTGACCGCTCCCTCGGCCGGGCGCTTCACGATCACCGCCGTCGCGGAAGAGGAGATCGTACTGGCGACACGCGCCGGCCATCCGCTGACCGAGCGGTCGGCCGTACGCCTTGAGGATCTCGATGGCGTGCCGCTCGTGCACTTCTCGCCGGACAACGGCCTCAGCGCCTGGCTCGACCAGTCCTTCGCCCACGCGGGAGTCCACCCGGAGACGGTGATGAGGACATCGGTGACCGCGACGGCACCGCAGCTCGCGGCCGCCGGTCTGGGCATTGCCGTGTGCCCCGTCAGCGCGGTCAGCCACGGCTTTCCGGGAGCAGTGCGGTCGTTCTCCCCGCGGTGGGTCAGGCAACTGGTGGCGGTGACGCCGGGGGAGCCGGATCCGCTCGTCGCGCGGTTCATCGACGATCTGCGCGGCCATGGCATGAGGGTGCCCGGCGATGTGCGCACTCAGCTCGCACAGGACGGGCCCCAGGACCTGACGCCACGGTGATCGGTGCGCTCCGCGTCGTCCTGGTAGCAGGCCGCGTGCGCCCGGCAGGCAGGCCTCGGCCAACAGGCGGGCCCGCTCAGCCGGAGCGCGCCGCCTCCCTGAGACGGACCAGCCTCTCGTGATCGTCCGAGCCCGGCACGGCGTGGTAGATCATCAGCCGCAGCGCGTCGGGTCCGTCGATGGCCAGGTTGTCCCGGGTCAGGGTGACCTCGCCGACCAGCGGGTGGGCGAACCGGACCGGAGGCCGGTCCACCAAGTCGGCGACGGCATGGCGTTCCCACCGTGCGCGAAAACGAGTGCCGCTCGCCGACAACTCGTTGACGAGTTCGCTGGTGCGCTGGTCACCCGCATCGGCGCCGATCGAGGTGCGGAACGAGGCGACCAGGTGATCGGCGACCAGCTCCCAGTCGGCGAACAGCGCGCGCTCGTCCGGATCGAGGAATACCGACAACAGGCGGTTCCGGCCGGGCCGCAGTGCCGGCGAGAGTGCCCGGGCCATGGCATTCGACGCGAGGACGTCGAAATGCTCGTCCTGCACGAAAGCGGGCAGGTCCAGTGTCAGCAGGAGCTGCCCGATACTGGCCGGGACGGTCACCAGCCGGGCATCGTCGACTTGCCTGGCCGGCGGCCGGCCCAGTGCGAGCAGGTGTGCCCTCTCGGTCGGGTCGAGGCGCAGCGCACGCGCGAGGGATTGCAGCACCTGCTCCGAGGGATTGCGGTCGCGGCCCTGTTCGAGCCGAAGGTAGTAGTTGGAACTGATGCCGGCGAGCAGCGCGACCTCTTCGCGTCGCAACCCGGCCACGCGACGTGGTCCCAGTCCCTCAAGCCCGACGGCGCCCGGGGAGACGCGAGCGCGGCACATGCGCAGGTACTCGCCGAGCAAATTGTTTCCGTGCACACCAGGCATCCTATGCGTGGGTGACCCTGCCGCTCCCAGGAAGAGCGGGGGTCAGCATCCGCCTTCGGCATCTCCGTAGCGTTTGTCAGGACATCGGGCACAACACACTGACGGAGAAGGGAAGCGTGCGATGCCGGACACCGAGGGCCGACGCATCATCGCGGTCGAGGAGCACTTCGCGACCACTCGTTTCTGGGAGCGGACGGCGGACCAGGCGGCATTTCCCGGCGAGGACGCCGAACGGGTGTATTCCCGTAGTTTCATCACCAACGAGTTCATCAGCCGGCGGCTGACGGATCTGCGAACGCGCCTGGAGGAGATGGACAGGACGGGTATCGACGTGTCGGTGCTCAGCCTCAATCCGCCGGGTGCCCAACTCTGGTCCGACACCGCGATGGCCACGTCGCTGGCGCGAGAGATGAACGACGTGCTCGCGGACACGGTGGCCGCCCACCCGACCCGGTTCGCCGCGCTCGCCGCCGTCGCGCCGCAGGACCCCGAGGCGGCGGCCGAGGAGATCCGGCGGACCACCGGGACGCTGGGATTCGGCGGCGTGCTGATCGGCTCGCACACCGGTGGGCGCTACCTGGACGAGCCGGAGTCCGAACCGATTCTGGCCGCCATCGAGGAGACCGGCAGCACGCTGTACCTGCATCCGCGGATGCCGAGCCCACAGATGCTGGACCCGTTCAACCCCTACGGTCTGCAACAGGCGATCTGGGGCTTTCAGGCTGAGGCCGCGACGCACGCGATGCGCTTGATCCTCAGTGGTGCTTTTGACCGGCATCCCGATCTGCGCATGGTCCTCGGCCATCTCGGCGAGGGCATCCCGTACTGGCTCTGGCGTACGGACAATCTCCACGCCAAGACGTACGCCTGGGCGCGCGACGTGCTCAACATGGTCAGGCTCGAACTCAAGCCCAGTGAATACTTTCAGCGCAATGTCTGGATCACCACGAGCGGGATGTTCGACCACGACGCCCTGAACTACTGCCTGGCCAAGGTCGGCGCCGAGCGGGTGCTGTTCGCGGTCGACTATCCCTACGAGGACAGCGACGTCGCCACCGCATTCCTGGCCGGGGCAGACCTCGACCACGAACAGCGGGCGGCCATCAGCCACCGCAATGCCGAGCGACTGTTCCGCGTGCCGCCCGTCGTGTGACACCGGGCACGAGAACCCTTCTCGCGTCGGGGACTCCCCGGGGGGCCTCGCGCGGCTTCACCGGGGAGGACGGCGCGTCCTGGCGTGACCCGCGGAGGCGGACGCCGCGATGAAGGCTCGTACGAGGGGACGGTCGTCCCCCTGTCGGGTGGCCATGAAAATCCGACTCACCGTGGCAGGTCCGTCGAGTTCCAGCCTTCGGGCGCCTGCGGTGAGCGGTGTCGTGACGCTGTACGGCGCGATGGTGACACCGAGGCCGGCCGCGACGAACGTGACGATGGTGTGCCAGTTCGAGCACTCCTGAGCGACCTGGACGTCGACACCGGCGTTCCGCAACGGCTGCGTGTTCGTGTCGAACGCCTTGGGTCCCGCGGAACGCGGAAAGAGGATCAGAGGGTCGGTGGCCAGCGCTCGCGCGTGCACCCGGTCGCCCTCGGCGGCCGGATGGTCCGCGGGGACGACGGCGACGAACCGCTCCGATGCCAGGAGCGAGAGATCGATGTCGTCCCGCTTCTCGGCGTCCCGGACGATTCCCACGTCGGCTGTGCCACGCTCCAAGGCCGCGAGGACGTCGGTGGTGAAGCCGTCCTGCAACTTGACCTGAACCTCGGGGCGGTAGCGGGAGAATGCGCGGAGGTGCCCGGCGACAATGCCGGTTGCGGAGGTGATGAAGGCGACATCCAAGCGGCCCGTCTCGCCGCGGCCGACGCGCCCGGCCTCGTCGACGTCGGCAGCCAGTGTGTCCAGGAGGCTCTGAGCCCGTGGCCGGAACGCCGCCCCCGCCTCTGTGAGGCGGACGCTCCGCGAGGTCCGCCGGAACAGCTCGACGCCGACGATCTTCTCAAGCTGTCTGATCTGCTGTGACAGGGCGGGCTGAGCGATGTGCAGCCGCTGGGAGGCGTGACCGAAGTGCAGCTCCTCGGTCAGAGCGAGGAAATACCGCAGATGGCGGAGTTCGATGCGCTGATCCATACGTTGAGCTTATTGGTAAGCACCAATGAGTGTATTGGACATATGGGTGAGCGGGGCCGGAGGCTCTGGGGAGCGAAACCTGAAAGGAAGCCCGCCCCATGTCGTACGCCTCCGCCCCCATCGAGGTCTCCTCGATCGCCTCGCAAAGTGACGCCGACGCGTTCTACACGCTGAACGAGGAGTGGATCTCGCGCCTGTTCACCCTCCAGGACGAGGACCGGGCCGTTCTCGGCGATCCGTTCGGCCGCATCGTGGCCACGGGAGGCGACGTCCTCGTGGCGCGGGAGCCGGACGGTGGAGCCGCGGTCGGCTGCGTCGCGCTGCTGGCCTACCCGGATGATGTGTTCGAACTGGCGAAGATGGCCGTCGCTCCCGCCGCGCAAGGACGCGGCATCGGCCGCCTGCTCATAGCCGCGGCGATCGACCGTGCCAGGGCGCTCGGTGGGACGCGGCTGTTCCTCGGCACGAACACCAAACTGGCCCCCGCCATCCACCTTTACGAGGAAGCGGGATTCGTCCGGATCGCCCGAGACCGTCTCCCGGTGTCCGACTACTACGCCCGCGCCGACGTCCTCATGGAACTGACGTGAACGCCCGGCTCGCCGCTGCGGCATGAGAAGAATTTATGGCAACTCTTCCATCTATCGATGATCCGACGGGAAGGGCGGGTCGCCCCGCGGGCGTTGGACTCTGAGACGAGGACGGGTGCACCGCCTGTCCCGCGGACCATGCGTGGAGCGCTCGATGCCGTATTCATTGAAGGACAAGCACGTTCTGATCGTGGGGGGTGGCTCTGACATCGCCGCCGCCCTGGCCGGTGACCTCCTCCGCGAAGGCGCAGGGGTCACGCTCGCGGGCCGGAACGCCGAGAAGACGACCGCCGCGGCGAAGGCCATCGGGGACGCCGTACGGCCCATCGCACTGGACCTCTCGGACGAGGAATCGATCGGGGCGGCCGCGGATCAGGTCAGGGCCGCGGGCGGACTCGACCATCTCGTCAGCGCCGCCACGGAGCGGGGCAACGCGCCGGTCCGCTCCCTTGAGCGCCGCGCCCTGCTCGCAGCCTTCGATGCCAAGGTCGTGGGCCCGATCCTCCTGGCCAAGCACTTCGCCCCGCTGATCGCCGAGGCGGGTTCGCTGCTGTTCTTCTCGGGCCTGGCCGCCTGGCGGCCGTCACCCGGGCTCGTCGCGATGGCGGCAACCAACGGCAGCGTGAGCACGCTCGCGTCCGCCCTCGCGGTCGAGTTGGCGCCCACGCGTGTCAACGCCCTCTCACCCGGCGTGATCGACACCAGCAACTGGGACGCCGTGGTGCCCGACAAGCAGAAGCTGTTCCAGCACATAGCGGCCTCCGCGCCGGCGCGCCGCGTGGGGGATCCGTCCGATGTGTCGGCTGCCGCCTGCGCGTTGCTGACGAATCCCTACATCACCGGCGAGACCCTCCACGTCGACGGGGGAGCGCGCTGGTCCTGACCCGACAGCGCGACACAGGCAAAGAACGCCAACACATCAAGGAGCACTCACCATGAGCAGTATCAGCATCATCGGTCTCGGGCAGATGGCCCGCGTTCTCGCCGACCGCGCGCTCGACGGCGGAAACACCGTGGAGGTCATCGGCCGTGACGCGGCCAAGGCCGCGGAGGTGGCCGGCGCTCTCGGCCGCGGCGCCACCGCGGGAACGGTGGGCGCGGCCCCGGCCGGGGACATCGTCATTCTCGCAGTGCCCCACGGGAGCGCCGTGCCGCTCGTCGGCCAGTACGGGGACGCGCTGGCCGGCAAGGTCGTCGTCGACATCACGAACCCTTTCAACTCCAGCGCCACCGGGGTCGTCACCCCCGACGGCACCTCCGTCGCGCGGGAGGTCGCCAAGGCCGCTCCGGCGAGCGTCCACGTCGTGAAGGCGTTCAACACCGTCTTCGGTCATGTCCTGGCCCAGCGGCGCCCGCTCGACGTGTTCATCGCCGGTGACGATGCGCGGGCCAAGGCGAGCACGTCGGCGTTCATCGAGAGCATCGGACTGCGCGCCATGGACACCGGCGGCCTGGAGATGGCGCAGTGGCTTGAGGGGGCGGGCGTGCTGATGATGGGCCTGGGACGCCAGGGCGTGGGGAACTACGACTTCTCCCTCGGCGTCAGCATTGCCGCCTGAGCGCCACCGCGTTCACGGGGTTCGCGTCAGCCGCCCGCGAGGGAGGTCGCACGCACGCCCGCCGACGCACGCCTGCGCCGCCTGCGCAGCAGCACCACGACGAGCGCGAAGACCTGGAGTACGAGTTCCAGACCCGGTAGGTCGGCGGTCACCTCGGAGTGGACGTGCCCGGAGCAGCGGATCGTGCCGGCGGGCTCGCCGTCGTCGCCGAGCATGGTCTGCTCCCGGCCACCCGCCGCGGTCTGCCGGAAGCGGACGGTCCGCCCCGAGCACGTCAGGTGCCACTCGTGGCGTACCCGGTCCGTGGCCGCGACGGCGTTCCCGCCGGCGTCGAGCAGTTCGTAGACCCCACTGAAGCGATGCGTGCGGACGACGTAATCGACGCCGTTCAGTGTGAAGCGCGCACCGATGCGGCCTCTCGGCAACGAGAACGTCGTCAGCGCCCGGCCGTCCTCGGTGAGCTCGTACTCCTGGTTCGCCAGCTTGGTCTTCTTCGCCTGCAACATGACCTCATTGCAGCATCGGACCGGTGGCCGCACCCATGCCATCTGTCATGCACGGCCGGGTGGCAACCGAACGGCGGCAGGAGAAGCGGCCGGTAGCATGACCGTCGTGGGTGCACATGATCCGGACGAGTTCTCCGCCGGCCAGTGGCCGGACTGGAGTTTCTGGAAGGACCGGCCGGACAGCGCCAGGGGCATCGGCCGGGGCCGTGCGGCCGTCGCCACGGCCACCGCTCTGGCCTCGCTCACCTTGATCGCCCGGGCGGAGGACATCGCGCACGGCACCGCCCCCGCCCTGCTCACCTCGCTCGCCATCGGCCTCGTCGCCTGCTACGGCGTCGGCTGCATGCTCGCGCCCTGGTACGGGCCGATGGCGCTGCGTCGCGGACGCGTCGCCATCGTGGCCGTGCTGTTCCTGCTCGGGGCCGCACCCGCCGTGCTCCTCGCGGCGCCGTACTACCTGACCGATCTGACCTACGCGCTCTCCATCGGCCTCATGCTGCTGCCCCTGCGCCGCGCGCTGCTGCTCGGGCTCGCCACGGTGCTGGCACAGATCGTCTGGATGCGCACCGCCCAGGGCGAGGTGGCGTGGGCGCAGGTGGCCATCCTCGTCGGGGTGAGCGCCGCACTCGGCACCGTCTTCGCGCTCAACTTCACGATCGGCCACCTGCGGGCCGCGCGGGAGCAGGTCAAGAGGCTGGCCGTGAACCAGGAGCGGGAGCGGGTCGCCAGGGACATGCACGACGTCCTCGGCCACAGCCTCTCCACGATGACCGTCAAACTGGGGCTGACGCGGCGCATCCTGGAGTCCTCGGGAGACGTGGCCCTCGCCGTCGGCGAGGTCACCGAGCTCGAGAACATGGCCCGCACGGCGCTGTCCGACGTGCGGGCCACCATCTCGAACTACCGCACCCTGTCGCTCGACAGCGAGCTCGCCGGCGCCCGGATGGCGCTGCGTGCCGCCGGCGTACGCGCCGATCTCCCGGCCGGGACCGGCGCCGTGCGCGCCGGACTGCGCGAGGTGTTCGGCTACGTCGTGCGCGAGGCGGTCACCAATGTGCTGCGCCACTCCGACGCCGAACTGTGCACCGTCCGCGTCGGGCCCGACTGGGTCGAGGTCACCGACAACGGCGCTTTCACCGGCGGGGCGAGCGCCGGAAACGGCCTCACCGGCCTCACCGAACGGCTGGCCGCCGTGTCGGGCACCCTCGAACACGGACCTGCCCCCGGTGGCGGGTTCCGGGTCGTCGCCCGCGGGCCGGCCACGGCGACCGGCCCCGCACCTTCCCGGGAGGACGAGCCGACATGATCCGTGTCCTGCTGGCCGACGACCAGGCGCTCGTACTGGGAGCCCTGGCATCCGTGCTCAGGCTGGAGCCCGACATCGACGTGGTCGCAGAGCTGGGCACCGGCACCGAGGTGCTGCCCGCCGCGCAACGGACCCAGCCCGACATCGCCTTGCTCGACGTGCAGATGCCAGGCCGGGACGGGCTGGCCGTCGCCGCCGATCTCCAGCGGGCGCTGCCGGGCTGCCGCACCATCATCTGCACGACCTTCAGCAGGCCCGGCTACCTCGCGCGGGCGATGTCCGCGGGCGCCGCCGGGTACGTCGTGAAGGACTCCCCGCCGGAGCAGCTGATCGACGCGATCCGGCGCGTCCACGCCGGCCTGCGCTTCGTGGACCCGGCCCTCGCCGCGGAAGCGCTGGCCGGCGGGGCGAGCCCGCTGACCGCACGAGAGGCGGACGTGCTGCGCGCCGCCGCGGAGGGCGGGACCGTGGCCGACATCGCCAGAGCGCTACGGCTCTCGCAGGGCACCGTGCGCAACCATCTCTCGTCGGCGATCGGCAAGACGCGGGCGCGTACCCGCGCCGAGGCGGCGCGGCTCGCCGAGGCCAACGGCTGGCTGTGACCCGGGCCGTAGAGGCAGGACCGTTTCGGTGGGAACGGTCAGCTGTTAGGTTTCCCGGATGAGGAAAGGACCTGCCGCGCGGGGCGCCGGCGCGGACGAGCCACTCGGCTTCGTGATCGCTTCGACGGGCAATGCGGCGGCGCTCGCGTTCGAGTCGGCCCTGGCCGCCGAGGGCCTGCTTCCCCGCCACTTCGCCGTGCTGCGCGGGCTGCGTGACGGCGAGGAGCACGCACAGCAGCAGCTGGCCTCCTCGCTCGGCATCCCGGCAAGCCGTCTGGTGGGGTTGCTCGCGCTGCTGATCGAGAGAGGCCTGGTGGAGCGGCGCGAGTCGCCGGCCGATGCCCGGGTGAAACTGGTCAGCCTGCGTGAGGAGGGCCTCAGGGAGCTGGAGAAGCTGATCCGGCTCGCGGGCGCCTCGGAGAAGCGGCTGACCGCTGGGCTGACGGCCGAGGACCGTTCGGAGCTGCGCAGGCTGCTCGGCATCGTCTACGCCAATGTCGCCGTCGAGCCCGAAGGGCGGCCCGTCAGGGCCTGGTGAGCGGGCCGTCGGCCCGGGTTTTCCCTGATTCGGTGGCACCCGGGACTTGCAGAAATCGTTTCGGTTGGAATAGTTTCGGTGGGAACGGATTGACGTGCTGCCGCGAGGCGGCCGACCACAGGAGACGACGATGGCGGTCACGAATCAGGACACGGTCGAAGGGTTCCTCGGGCGGATCCGGGATGCCTGGGATGCGGGGGACGCGAGCGGCTACGCGGCACAGTTCGCGGAAGACGCCTCGTACGTGATCTTCATGGGGGACGCCATGCTCGGGCGCGCGGCCATCGAGCAGACGCATCATGAGGTGTTCACCCGGTGGCAGAAGGGCACGCGCATGGTGGTCGAGCCGATCGACGTGCGGATGCCGGACGAGTCCACGGCGGTGGTGACCACCGTCGGCGGCATCGGCAAGGGCGGCCGGATCGGCTTCGACAAGTTCCAGACGTTCACACTGCGCCGCCAGGACGGACGCTGGGAGTGCGTGGCCTTCCAGAACACGGAGATGAGCCGCCGGTCGAAGCGCGCCTACCGCTCCTGACGGTGTCCAGGGGCATTGGCCGGTCGAGCGGGAGCCGCTCCGGGGCCGGGGCCACGGCGTGCAGGCCCCGGGGCGGCTCCGCGTGATCCTCAACGGCCGGATGAGCTCACGTGGCGGTCCCGACCCGCGCCGTATCCGGCGCTCGCCATGGCGAGGCTGAGGACGATCAGGAGCATGATCGGCAGCGTCCAGCTGCTCGTGGTGTCGTGCAGGATGCCGAGGAGCAGCGGGCCGGCCGCCGCTACGAGGTAGCCGATGGACTGTGCCATGCCCGCAAGCGCGGCGGCTTCCCCGTGGCCGGCGGCGCGTTCGCTCTGGAAGGTCAGCGCGAGGACGAGGCAGGCGCCGCCGCCGAGACCGAGCAGCGTGCAGGCGATCACGGACAGCCCGGGGGCGGAGATCAGCACGGCGAAACCGCCGGCGACGACGACCGAGGCTCCGGCCGCTGTCCACCGCTGGTCGTGGCGGCCCCGGGTGAGCAGGGGCAGGAGGCTGCTGGCCGCCAGGGCGATCAGCTGGTAGTAGAAGAGCATCCATCCGGCCGTGGTGCTGGACGTGCCGCGGTGGATCAGGATACTGGGCAGCCACGCGACGGCGGTGTAGAAGCCCAGGGACTGCAGGCCCATGAAGATGCTGACCTGCCACGCGAGCCCGGAGCGCCAGGGGACCGCGCTGCGCGGCCCGTCGCTCGGCACCTTGGCGGCGCGGTCGCCTCGCAGCCGGGGCAGCCAGCCGAGGAACGCCGCGACGGTGAAGGCGATGCCCCAGGCGAGAGCGGTGTGCCAGGAGCCCGGCAGGGTGTGGGCCAGCGGCGCGGAGATCCCGGAGGAGACGGCGGCCGTGACGCCCATGACCGTGACGTAGAGGGCGCTGATGGCCTGGATGCGGTGCGCGGGCACGCTCCGCCGGATCAAGGCGGGCAGCAGCACGTTGCCGAACGCGATGGCGGCGGAGAGGATCACTGTTCCGGCGAACAGGCAGGCCACCGAGGGGAGGGATCTGACCACCGTTCCGGCGGCCAGCACGCCGAGCGCCACGCCCAGCAACCGTGTGGTGCCGAACCGGTGGGAGACCCTGGCCACCAGGGGCGACGTCGCCGCGAACGTGAGCAGCGGGAGCGTGCTCAGCAGCCCGCCCCAGCTCGATGTGAGGCCGCTGTCGTGCTCGATCGCCGGAAGCAGCGTGCCGACACCGGTGAGACCGGTACGCAGGTTCGCCGCTACGAGGCAGATCGCGAAGACGAGCCCGACGGACACGGCGGGCCGGGTGGTGTCCGCGCCCGACGGTGCGGACACGGAGCGAGAGACGGAGCGAGAGGTGGATGCCGTAGCCGGCCGGGGACTCATCGGCCCTCCGCCTCCCGTGATGCCGCGGCCTCGTGCTCGCGGTTGAGCCGGACGATCGCGGCTGCCGCGTCGCGTGCACCGCTCTGGTCGCGGGCCTCGATCGCGTCGACGAGCCGCCTGTGCAGGCCGGCGTGGGCCTCGGCGGCCGTGGCATCCCACGGCAGGCCCCCCAGGGCGGAGGCGAGAGCCGTGCCGAGGTAGTCGTACACCTCGATCAGGAGGTCGTTTCCGCTCGCCCGGACCACGGCCCGGTGGAACAGGGCGTCGACGTTCGTCGCCGCGGACGCGTCCTCGCCCGCGCAGGCCGCGTCGGCGTCGGTGAGCAGTTCTCGCAACTGGTGCAGTTGGTCGTCACTGCGCCGCAGGGCGGCGGCCCCCGAGGCGTACTCCTCGAGGACGGTACGCAGTTCGAGGATCTCGTCCCGCCGGCCGCAACTCGCCCGCCGCACCATGACCGACTGGAGTTCGCTCGACGAGCGGACGTAGGTGCCGTCCCCCACCCGGGCCTCCAGCAGGCCCAGGTGCGTGAGCGCGCCGATCGCCTCGCGCAGCGTGCTGCGCCCGACCCCGAGCTCTTCGACGAGGGTCTGCTCGGGCGGGATGCGCGTGCCGACCGGCCATCCCCCCGCCTCGATGTGTGCACGAAGGCTGTCCACGAGCTGCGCGGACAGGCTTGCCGATCTCCGCGGTGTACTGATGCGCTTCATGGAGACAGCATACATACAGACATCAGACATTTGAACATCACATGATTTGGGGCCGGCGCGGCAGCGGCCGACTGGGCCGGACGGGTGGAGTTCGCCGACACCGGTGCCGGCGGCGGGCCCGCGCCGCCCCGCCGGCGCGCGAACCGGCCGATGATCGGGGCCGGGCCGGCATGCCGAGGTGCCGGCGGACGGAGGCCCCGATGCGCACCGTGCGGTTCGACGGCGCCCGTGGACCGCGAGACAGCAGACGGCCGCCGCGTCAACACCGCCCGGCCGTTGCCGAATTGATGGCGACGCGATTCGGTCCCCGTGCTCCGCACCGGCCCCAGCTGCGACGATCCCGTCGGCGCGGCGTCCTTCACCGGCCTGTACCACTGCCAGTTCGTCCGGCTATTGGCAACCGGCCCGCCGTGGGCCCACGATGGCCACGCCCCACCTGATGGCCATGCACCCCACGTCCCGTCATGACGCCCCCAGGAGCCCCCACATGGAACGCACCCCGCCTTCCGCCCCCATCACGACACCCACACGCCGTGCGCTGCTGCGCGGCGGACTCGCCGCGGGCGCCGCCGCGGCCGCGGCCCTCGCCACCGCCGGCCGCGCGGCGGCCGCCTCGAACGTCGACTACCCGTCAGCGGTCTGGTCGCCGGCCAGCACCAGCAACTACACCGCATCGAACCGGCCGTCGAGCTACGCCATCAACATGGTCGTCATCCACGTCACGCAGGAGACCTACGCCGACACCATCCGCCTGTTCCAGGACCCCGCGCACGCCGCGGCCGCCCACTACGTCGTCAGATCCGCGGACGGCCACATCGGTCAGTGCGTACGCGAACACGACATCGCCTGGCACGCGGGCAACTGGAGCTACAACACGCGCAGCATCGGCATCGAGCACGAGGGGTGGGTCGACCAGCCCTCGTACTTCACGACCGCCATGTACCACTCCTCGGCGGCGCTGACGGCCGAGATCTGCGACAAGTACGGCATCCCCAAGGACCGCGACCACATCATCGGCCACGTCGAGGTGCCGGGCACCGACCACACCGACCCCGGGCCGAACTGGGACTGGACGCGGTACATGCGCCTCGTCAACGGAGTGTGAGCGCGCCCGAAATCAGTGGGCGAAGGCCTGGAGGCGGTCGAGGGCCCCGTTGAAGTAGTCCTGGTCACCCGGGTAGGTGCCGGAGTCCGCGTACTGCCAGATGGTCTGGTAGCCCCACGACGCCGGCATCGCTCCGGGGCTCGACGCGTAGCGGGCGATGAAGAGCGGGTTGGCGCCGAAGCCGGGGTTGTTGCCGGTGCACGTGGTCCACCAGTCGGTGGTCGTGTAGATCGTCGGGTAGCGGCCGGTCCTCGCGTGCACCTCGTTGCTGAAGTCGGCGATCCACTGCGACATCGTCGACTGGCTCAGGCCGTAGCACGTGGCGCCGTACGGGTTGTACTCGATGTCCAGCATCGGGGGCAGCGTCCTGCCGTCGTCGGACCAGCCGCCGCCGTGATTGACGAAGTAGTCGGCCTGTGTCCTGCCGCTGGACGTGTTGGGCGTCGCGAAGTGGTAGGCGCCGCGGATCATGCCGACGTTGTACGAGCCGTTGTACTGCTGCGCGAAGTACGGGTTGGTGTACGTCGTGGACTCGGTGGCCTTGACGTAGGCGAACTTGCCGCCGTTGTTCCAGGCGGCCTGCCAGTTCACGTTCCCCTGGTAGCCGCTCACATCCATGCCCGGCGTCTGCGCGACCAGGGAGGGCGCCGGCGTGTTGCCCGGCTTCCCGCCCTCGTGGGCGCGCACGGTCGAACCCAGCCAGTCGAGCCGGGGGTGGGTCACGCCGCCCCTGCCCGCCGCGGCGGTGTGGGCCGTCGCCGTGACGTCGTTCGGCGTGGCCGTGTGCGGCGCCGCGGTGGCCGAGCCCGGCAGCGCCAGGACGGTGGTCGACAGGGCGGCCAGCAGGCCGAGCAGGCCGGCGGTCGTGCGGCGGGAGCCGGTTCTGCGCAGGCGGGGGGTGCGGAAAGCGGGCATGCGTGCCTCCGGGTGTGGGGGTTGCTCGGTGTGAACGACCGTGTGGAGCGCGTCGAACGTAAGGGCCCGGGACGCCGGGCGGGAAGAGGGCCAAGACGGTGCCGTTGGTCCAGTCCTCCGCAACTTCGGGCGAGCTGCGGCTATCACCGTCATTGGCAGTAACTTTCCTCATATGAAAGGCAGTTGACATGGCAAGGACCCTGAAAGGTGATCGCGGGGAAACGATTGCCCGGACGGCGGCCGGGGCGTACCGTCGCGGATTGGCCGCCATGGCGGAGACACGGCGGGGACCACACGCCGGCGGGAGCCCGCGCCGCCCGGCCGAGCGAAGGAGCCGCGCACATGAGACGCACCTCCAGGCGTTCCCGCCTCCGCCGCGGTCCGCTTGCCTTCCTCGCCGCACTCCTGCTGCTCCTGCTGCCCGCACCGGCGGCACTCGCCGCCCCTCGGCACGCGAGCCCCGCGGGCTCCGGCGCGGCGGCGCCCGC
The DNA here is from genome assembly GCF_000721265.1 of Streptomyces sp. NRRL F-5126. Taxonomy (GTDB): domain Bacteria; phylum Actinomycetota; class Actinomycetes; order Streptomycetales; family Streptomycetaceae; genus Streptomyces. The sequence continues at coordinate 137,755 of NZ_JOFZ01000016.1, forward strand.
CGCCTCCGGCACGGCCCTGCGCGCCGGGACCGGGCTCTACCCCCGGGTCGTGCGCCTCGGCCACTCCGGCGGCGCCAACGGCCAACTGGTGGCCTCGGTCGTCGACTTCGACGCGCAGGGCGGCGTCGGGGTGATCTACCGCAGCACGGACGACGGCGCCGGCTTCACGGAAGTCGGCCACATCCACGACCCGGCCGCGGCGAACGGCCTGTGCTGCTCCACGCTGTACGAGCTGCCGCGCCAGATCGGCTTCCTGCCCGCCGGGACGCTGCTGTGGGCCGCGTCGGTGGGCCAGGACGCGGCGGACCGCCGCATGGCCATCGACGTGTGGGCGAGCCGCGACCACGGCTCGACGTGGTCCTCGCTGTCCGTCTGCGCGGCTGCCCCGAACACGGGCGGCCTGTGGGAACCGGAGCTCTCCGTCGACACCGAGGGCGACCTGGTGTGCCACTACTCGGACGAGACCGACCCCGGGCACCACAGCCAGTCCCTCCAGGAGCGGTTCTCCTCGGACGGTGTCCACTGGGGCGCGGCATACCCCACCGTGGCACCGGACAACGCGAGCCTGCGCCCCGGAATGGCGACCGTCACCCAACTGCCCAGCGGCCGCTACTACATGACCTACGAGGTCTGCGGGACCGGTGACCGCTACGACTGCGCCGCCCACTACAGGACCTCGGCCGACGGCGCCGACTGGGGACCCCCCACCGACACCGGCCCGGTGATCAGGACCGCCACCGGCCAGTACTTCACCCACACGCCCGTCGTCGCCTGGCTCGGCAACGGCACGGCGGCCGGGCGGCTGGTGCTCGTCGGCCAGCAGTTCCGCGAGGCGAACGGCGATCTCGCCACCACCAGCGGCCGGACCGTGCTCGTCAACACGGAGAGTGGCGGCGGCAACTGGTTCCCCATCGACGCTCCGGTCGCCGTGCCGTCCCCCGACGGCACCTACTGCCCGAACTACAGCTCGGCGCTGCTGCCCTCCGCCGACGGCACCCGCCTGCTGGAGATCGCCACCGACTACGACGGCACGGTGTGCAAGCCCTACTACGCGACGGCCTCGGCACAGGGGACCGGCGACGCGAACGGAGCCGGCCTGCACTCCGGCAGCACCTACCGGCTGGTCAACACGATCAGCGGCGACTGCCTCGACGTGTCGGCCGACTCGCGCGTACCCGGCGGCAACGTCCAGCAGTGGACCTGCAACGGCCTCGGCCCGCAGGACTTCACGCTCACCCAGCGGTCCACCGGCCAGTACACACTGAAGGGTCGCGACAGCGGCCTGTGCGTGGCCGTGGACGGCGCCGCCACACAGCCGGGCGCCAATGTCGACCAGCAGACGTGCGACGGCTCCTCCGCCCAGAACTGGTACCCGCTCAACGAGGGCGACGGCTACTGGACGTTCCGCAACGCGCACAGCGGCCTGTGCCTGGACGTCTCCGGCGGCTCGTCCTCGCCGGGCGCCAACGTCCAGCAGTGGACGTGCAACAAGCTCTCCCCGCAGATCTGGAAGCTCGAACCGCGGTGAGCGCGGGGCCGGCCCCCAGGACGGGGACCGGCCCCGCGTGCCGCCGCGGCGCGGCCCCCTACACCCGGTCGGCCACGATCAGCAGGTACTGGAAGCTGCCGTTGCGGTACGCCGTCACGAAGGTGTCCTCGATGCCCGTGACGAGGTGGGCGGCCTCCTGGCGCAGTTCCCAGTACGGCAGTGCCGCCTCGGTCAGGTCCTCGACGTGGACGGGCACGAGCCGGTTGCGCGCCATGGCCTTGAAGTACTCGGAGCGCGGATGGATGTCGCAGATGTAGTGGGCGTTGATGAGGGACACCTCACGGGAGGCCTGCCCGTAGGTGTCGTTGTAGCAGCCGGTGATCACCGCATAGCGCCCGCCCCTGCGCAGCAGCCGCGCGTGCTCGGCGAACAGCAGGTCGAGCTCGACGTACATCGTCGACTCGTTGTTCCACGACGCCGCGTAGGCGCCCGAGGCGAAACCCGTGTCGAGCATGTTGCGGTGGTGGTAGCGCACCTTGTCGTCGATGCCGCGCCCGCGCGCCTGCGAGTTGGCGAAGTCGGCCTGCTTGGCGGAGATCGTCGCCCCGTCGGCGTGGCAGCCGTACCGCGTGTGTGCGACCACGCTGCCGCCACCGCGCCCGCAGCCGGCGTCGAACACCCGGTCGGTGGGTTTCAGGTCGCCGAGGTGGGAGGCGAGGAGTTCGGCCTGGGCCTGTTCGAGCCGGTGCAGTTCCGCAGTGATCCGCTCGTCGCGCCGTGCCGGGTTCTTCTCGTCCAGCACCGAGCGGTCCGCCGCGCCCACGCCGTAGTGGTGGTGGTACATGTCGTCGATCCGGCCCAGTTCGAGGTTGACCGGGTTCTCCTCGGCGTTCCAGTAGTCCGCGACGCGGCTCTGGTAGGTGGACTGGGTGGGGATGGACGCGGTGGCGGTGCCGGTGCGAGTGGTGGTCAACGGTGACTCCTTGCTGTGGTGCATGCTGTGGCGTGTGGGGGAGCGTCGGCTCACCAGTAGTCGGGCAGGTGGTAGCGGTGGGTGTTGGTCGCGTGCCACTCGTGGTTGCCGGAGACCCAGTCGGCCAGGGAGCGCGCGTACCGCTCGACGAGCGGCGAGACGGCCGAGATCTCCGCGGACTCCGTCTCGAAGGCCTCCATGATGTCGTTGTGGATCTCGACGCTCGTGAGGTATCCCGCCCTCAGGCCGCGCCGGTCGTTCGCGGCGACCACCCTGGGCAGGTTCAGGTGGTCGGGGTCGCTCGCGAGTTCCTTGGTGAACGAGTACAGGTCGTTGACGATGGTCGTGGCATTGCAGGCCAGCGCGGTGATCCGCTGGACCTCGGGGTTCGCGTACAGCGGTTCCGGCAGTTCGTAGCCGTCCACCGCGTCGACGATGGACAGGCAGGGGCGGAAGTTGTTGAACTGCCGCATCACCAGGTACTCCCAGACCCTGGGCATGTGGCGCGTCTCCGCCCAGGACGCCTCGGCGAGATACCCGAGGTGCAGCCGGGCGATGTCGTGCACGAACCGGTCGGTCTGGCTCGGCGTGGCGAGGGCCGCGTAGTCCTTGAGGGCCCAGAAGTAGGAGCGCAGCGGCCCGTCGGCCTGGACGCCGTGGCGCCAGTCCTCCTCCTGCTCGGGGCTGCTGTGGAACGGGTCGATGGCCGACTGGGCCATCACGAGGCGGCCGCCGAGGCCCCGGCGCGCGCCGCCCCTGCCCTCGTCCTCCTCGCAGTAGCAGCTGTCGACGATGTTCTCCGCGAGCAGCAGCTTGCCCGCGACGGTGAGGCGCTCCAGGTCGGCCGCTGCCGGGTGCTGGAGCGCGACCGCCCTGCCGAACTGGAACTGGGCGAAGTCGCCCGACCAGGAGGCGGGGAACAGGTCGAGGCCGCGCGCCCACGCCTCCAGTCTGCGGTCGATCTCCGCCGCCTTCTCCGGGTCGGCGGGGGCGACGGGCCGGTACCGCAGGCCGGGCACGGGGCCGCCGCGCCGGGCTTTGTGGCCGGGAACCGGGTGCGGTGGGCCCGGGAGCGCGAAGCCCTTGGTGGCGTTCGGGGACGTGGACATGTGCGTGTGCTCCCCCTGGTCAGTCAGCGGTCCGGCCGATCTGGACGTTCTCCAGGACTCCGGCCGCGTCGGGCACGAGGATCGCGAGCGAGTAGTAGGCGGTCACGAGGTAGTTGATGATGGCCGCCTTGTTGATGCCCATGAACCTCACGTTGAGGCCGGGCTGGAACTCGTCGGGGATGCCTGTCTGGTGCAGGCCGACTACGCCCTGGTCCGCCTCGCCGGTGCGCAGCGCGATGATGCTGCTCGTATGGGCGTCCGAGACGGGGATCTTGCCGCACGGGAAGATCGGCACACCGCGCCATGCAGGTACCTGGTGCCCGTCGACGTCGGCCGTGCCGGGCACCAGGCCACGCTTGTTGCACTGCCGGAAGAAGGCGGCGATGGCCTTGGGGTGCGCGAGCAGCAGGCGCGTCTTGCGCCGCATGGACAGCAACTCGTCCATGTCGTCCGGGGTGGGTGGGCCGGTGAACGTGCTGATGCGCTGGCCGTAGTCGGCGTTGTGCAGCAGACCGAACTCCCGGTTGTTGACCAGCTCCCACTCCTGACGCTCCCTGATCTCCTCCACCGTCAGGCGGAGTTGCTGCTGCGTCTGGTCCATCGGATCGCTGAACAGGTCGGCGACCCTGCTGTGCACGCGCAGCACCGTCTGCGTCAGGGACAATTCGTACTCGCGCGGCGCGAGGTCGTAGTCGACGAACGCGCCGGGCAGCCGCGGCTCCCCGGTGTGGCCGGCCTGCACCGGCACGTCCGCCTCACCCCTGCGGTTCGCCGGGCGCTCCCGCTGCCGTGCGTACGCGGCCAGGTGAGCGGCGAGTGACGGTACCCGCTCGGTGAACTCCCGCACCGCGCGCCACTCCAGCACGAGCAGCACACCGGCCGTCTCGGCGCGCGCCGAGCTCGGCCACACGGGATCCGGCCTGCCGATGGCCTCGTCGCCCAGCTGGTCGCCGTCCGTGACGACCCCGATGACCTCCTCCTCACCGTACTTGCCGCGCACGTACCTGGTGAGCCGGCCGTGGACCACGAGGTAGGCCTCGTTCACCGGCCGGCCCTCCTCGAAGAGCACCTGGCCCGCACGCACCTCGCGCATCCGGAAGGCCCCGGCGATCTCCCGCAGCGCCTCCGTGTCGCCGTACCCGCGCAGCGGCGGCAGCTCGGTGAGCGTCTGCGGGATCACCCGGACGTCGTCCGCGCCGTTGTGCTCGAACTGCACGCGCCCTCGGCCCACGTGGAGCTGCAGGCGCCGGTTGACCCGGTAGGTGCCGCCCCGCACGTCCACCCACGGCAGCACCTTCAGCAGCCACCGGGACGAGATGGCCTGCATCTGCGGTTCGGTCTTGGTGGTCGTCGCGAGCTGCCGCGCGGCCCTGGTGCTGAGGCTGCTGAGGGGCGTGTCCGCGGATGGTTCTTCGGGCTCCTCGGCGGTAGGGCCGGTGACGCTGTCCAGTACGGACACATTCCCTCCCAGAAGGCGAACGGGTTGAGCACCCGGCCGGTGCCATGAGACGACCTGGCGCGGAAACCAGCCAAGCAGTCCGCTGGGCACACGGGGAGCGCGTGAACGGGGCGCGTTCCCTGCCGCGAAGGCACAAACCACCGGACGAGGCACACGGCGCGTGCCGCGCGCCCCTCGCGCCGCCTCGGCCGGCCGCGCGCCGGGCGCGCGACGCGGCGAGCCGGCACGCGAACGCCCGCCGGGGCCGGCCCGCGTCCGGCTCGGGTTCGTCCTGGGCCACCGGGAGGAACCGGTCGCGGCTGATCGCGCGGGCCACCTGCTGTGGTCGGGCATCCCCGCACCGGAAACGGCGCGGCTGGTGGGGCGGCGGCTGGTGGAGGACGACTTCTCCTCCGGCTGGGGCATCAGGACGCTCGCCGCGGGCCAGGCGCCGTACCACCCTCTCTCGTGCCACCGCGGGAGCGTGTGGCCGCACGGCAACGCGATCGCCGTCCTCGGCATGAGCGGGTACGGCCTGCACGAGGAGGCCGCGGTGGTCAGCGCGGGACTCCTCGCGGCGTCCGCACACTTCGGCCACCGGCTGCCCGAACTCTTCTCGGGCCACGCCCGGCAGGCGGACGGGCCCGCGGGCCCGGTCCCGTACCCGCACGCCAACTCCCCGCAGGCCTGGGCGGCCGCCGCTCAGCGGCGGATGAGGCCGAGCTCCGCCGCGACGGCCACCGCCGCCGTGCGCGAGTCGACGTCGAGCTTGGCGTAGACGCGTGCCAGATGGGACTTCACGGTGCCCTCCGTGAGGTGCAGCCGCCGCCCCACGGCCTGGTTGGAAAGCCCCTCGGCGACCAGGACGAGCACCTCCGTCTCGCGCCTGGTCAGCCGGGTCGCGGGCGCACGCAGCCGCGCCATGAGGCGGTCGGCGACGGACGGTGCCAGCGCGGTGCGCCCGGCGGCCGCGGTGCGCACCGCGTCCGCCAGGTCCTCCGGCGGCGCGTCCTTGAGCAGGTAGCCCGTCGCGCCCGCCTCGATCGCGGGCAGCGTGTCGGCATCGGTGTCGTACGTGGTGACGACCAGCACGCGCGGCGCGCCCGGACGCCCCGTGATGAGCGCGGTGGCCTCCGCGCCGCCCATCCCTGGACCGAACTGAAGGTCCATCAGGACTACGTCGATGCCGCCCTGCGCCGCACGCGCCACGGCCTCCTCGGCGGTAGCGGCCTCGGCCACCACCTCGATGCCCGGCTCGGTCTGGAGCACCGCACGCAAGCCCGCCCGCACCACGGGATGGTCGTCCGCGAGCAGCAGACGGATCGGCGCCCCCGTCATCGGACGGACCCGGTGGGCGCCTCGGCGACGGGAAGCCTGGCGGCCAGGGTGGTGCCACGCCCGGCCGCGGACTCCACGGTGAGCGAGCCGCCGAGCGCCCGCGCCCGGGCACGCATGGCCGGCAGCCCGAATCCGCCGTCGTGCGGATCCCGCGCGGGAAGCCCGTCCGGATCGAAGCCGCAGCCGTCGTCGACGATCTCGACGGCGACCTCGTCACCGAGGTACCGGAGGGTCACGTCGACCGTCGTGGCGCCCGCATGGCGCACGGTGTTGCCGAGCGCCGACTGGGCGACGCGCAGCAGCGCCACCTCGTGCCCACCAGGCAGCGGCACCGGGTCGCCGCGGAGACGGAAGCGTGCGCTGAGCCCGTGGCGGTGAGACATGGCACCGCACAGCCGCTCGAGCGCGCCGGCCAGCGTGGCGCCGTGCAGTCCCGGCGGCGCGAGCGCGGCCACGAACCGGCGGGCCTCGGCGAGGTTGTCCACGGCGGCCTGGCGCGCCTGCTCCACATAGTCACCGGCCGCGTCCTCCGTCGCGGGCAGCGCACGCTGCGCTGCGCGCAGCAGCAGCTGGATGCTGGACAGACCCTGCGCGAGCGTGTCGTGGATCTCGCGCGCCAGCCGCTCGCGCTCCGCCAGCACACCGGCGGTGTGCTGAGCCTGGTCCAGGTCGGCGCGGGTGGCGGTGAGCTCCTCGATGAGCCTGCGGCGCGCCTCGCTCTCCCGGTACAGCGCCTGGTACCCCCACACGACGGCCACGGCCACCGCCGCGCCGAGCGCGGGTCCGACCACGGCCGCCAGGGTGAGCGCGCCTGCATGGGCGGCGAACCCCGCGATCGCCGCCGCGGTCGTGGCCACCACCGCGGCCAGGCCCGTACGGCGCGACAGCAGGTGCAGCTGGAGGAAGTCGAGCGGGAACGCGACCCACACCCCGTCGGCGGACAGCGCCAGCAGAGCAAGCCACACGACGCCCGTGGCGGCGAGCCACAGCGCGGCATCCCTGCTCCTGAGCCGGACGCCCGGCAGCAGCGGACCCACCGCGTACACCGCACCGAGCACCACGGCCGCCACGACGACGAGCGCCGATCGCGGCTCCCCGTCGGCGACGGCCCGGCCGGCCGCCAGCGCCAGCAGGCCGGCGACCAGCAGGTGCAGGCACCACGCCAGCACGCGGGGTGTGGGGGTGGGGGAGTGGCCGGTCGTGTTCACAGTCTCCCCAGCCTACGAGCCACCGCCCGCCGCGGCCTCTCCCGAAAGTTACAAACGGGCCCGCACCCTTTCGCCCGCGAGATCCGCTCGTCGGCCCGATGCCGCCCGGCGGTCGCCCGGCGAGTGTGGAGACGTTCCGTTTTCGTCGTGGGAAGGCTCGGGCAAGGCATGTTCGTCGGCTGGAGGGACCTCAGGTTCGCCAAGGGGCGGTTCGCCCTGATGGGGACCGTCATCGTACTGATCACGCTGCTGGTCGGCCTGCTGTCGGGACTGACCGCCGGACTGGGCCGGCAGAACGTCTCCGCGATCACCGGCCTGCCCGCGGACAGGATCGCGTTCGACGCGCCCGCCGCCGGGCAGTCGCTCTCCTACTCCGACACCACCGTGACCGAGAGCCAGTGGCGGCGCTGGTCCGCCGTGGACGGCGTCACCAGTGCGGAGCCGCTGGGCATCACCACCACAAGAGCCACGGCGGGCGGCCGAAGCGCCGGCGTGTCCGTCTTCGGCGTCAGGCCCGGTTCGGCGCTGGCCCCGGACGGCGCACGGATACGGGACGGTTCGGCGGTGGTGTCCGCCGGCGCCGCGGACGACCTCGGGCTGCACAGCGGCGGCACACTCGCACTCGCCGGCCGGAAACTGCAGGTCACCGCCGTGGCGGGCGACGCGTCCTTCAGCCACACGCCGGTGATCTGGACCAGCCTGTCCACCTGGCGCGCGGCCGCGCCCACCGCCGCTGACGCGCAGGGAGGGCCGACCGCCTCCGTCATCGCGCTGCGCACCAACGGCGACGCCGACACGAAGGCAGCGGACCGGGCCGCAGGCACCAGGACCGTCGCCAGGGACGATTCGCTGTCCGCGATCGGCTCGTACACGTCGGAGAACGGCTCGCTCCAGCTCATGCGCGGATTCCTGTTCGCGATCTCCGCCCTGGTCATCGGCGCGTTCTTCACCGTGTGGACCATCCAGCGCCGCGGCGACGTCGCCGTCCTCAAGGCGCTTGGCGCCTCCACCGCGTCCCTGCTGCGCGACGCCCTCGGCCAGGCCGTCGTCCTGCTGGCCGCCGGGACGCTCATCGGCACCGCGGGCGCCGCCGCTGTCGGAGCGGCCCTCGCGGGCACCGCCGTGCCGTTCCTCGTCACGCCCACCACCGTGGCGCTCCCGGCCGCGGTGATCATCCTGCTCGGCGCGTGCGGGGCCGCCCTGGCCATCCGCCGCATCACGTCCGTCGACCCGCTGACCGCACTGGGGAGCGCCCGATGAGCCTCAACATGACCGGAGTCACCCTCACCTATCCGGACGGCGACAGCCGCCTTACCGCCCTCGACGACGTCTCCCTCGACGTACCGCGCGCCACGCTCACCGCCGTCGTCGGCCCCTCCGGGTCCGGCAAGTCGAGCCTTCTCGCCGTAGCCGCCACTCTCATCACGCCCGACGCCGGCACGCTGAGCATCGACTCCACCGACACCACCGGCATGACCCGCCGCGAACTCACCGACCTGCGCCGCCGGAAGATCGGTATGGTCTTCCAGCAGCCCAACCTGCTGCCCTCCCTCACCGCCCTCGAACAGCTGCAGGTCGTGGCCGTGCTCGACGGACGCTCACCGGCCGCCGCCCTCCCCAGGGCGAGGGAGCTGCTCGACGCCGTCGGCCTGGCCGGCGAGGCCGGCCGACGCCCCCACCAGCTCTCCGGCGGCCAGCGCCAGCGCGTCAACATCGCCCGCGCCCTGATGAACGACCCCACGGTCCTCCTGGTCGACGAGCCCACCAGCGCCCTCGACCACGAACGCGGCCGCGCCGTCGTCGACCTGGTCGTCCGCCTCACCCGGGAGAGGGGGACCGCCACGGTGCTGGTGACCCACGACACGACCCACCTCGCGTCCGCCGACAGGACCGCCGAGGTGCACGACGGACGGCTCCGGCTACTGACGGGGGTCGAACGCGCGTCCTGACCCTCATACCAGAGCGGGACGTTGCACGGGCAACTTCGCCAACTGCCGTCCGCGCCCCCGCACACCCCGACTACCGTGAGTGCCCGATGATCAACGGAGGGCGCTGACGGCATGTCTCAACTTCGCGCATCCGCCGCGCGGCCCGACCGCCGCGAGGGCGGACGGCACGGCAGGCCTGGCGCCCGGGGCAGGAACCCGGGCGCCAGGACGGCGCCGCGTCGGCCCAAGGACACCCGTATACGCCCGCAACTGCTGCGCGCCGCCGTCCTGCCGGCCATATTCGCCTCACTCAGCGGCGCCGCGGCGGTCGTGGTCGTCCTGCGGTCGACGGGCGCGGAACCCACCGCCGGGGCCTGGGCCGCCCTCGCCGTCACCGCGCTGCTCGCCCTCGTGTCCGTGGCGGCCGCCGCGCTCGGCGCCGAGCGCACCGCCCGCACCGTCATCGAACGCTGCCACGCCCTGCGCCGCACCAGCGCACGCGGCCAGGAGGAGCTGCGGTCCGTCGTGGAGCGGCTGCGCGGCGGCGAGCACGTCACGGTGCGCCGCACCCAGCCCACCGCGCAGGCCCACGGCGACGAGATCGACCGGCTCGCCCGCGAGCTGACCCGGTCGCAAGAGGCCGCCGTCGCCGCCGTCGTCCAGGCCTCGCGCCTCTCCAGCAGCGCGGGCAACGAGCAGAAGGTGGAGGTCTTCGTCAATCTCGCGCGGCGCCTCCAGTCGCTCGTGCACCGCGAGATCCAGCTCCTCGACGACCTGGAGAACAAGGTCGAGGACCCCGAACTGCTCAAGGGGCTCTTCCACGTCGACCACCTCGCCACCAGGATCCGCAGGCACGCGGAGAACCTCGCCGTCCTCGGCGGCGCGGTCTCGCGCCGCCAGTGGAGCAGGCCGGTCACCGTGACGGAGGTGCTGCGATCCGCCGTCGCCGAGGTCGAGCAGTACCAGAGGGTCACGTTCGTGCCGCCCGTCGAGGGAACCCTGCGCGGCCACGCCGTGGCAGACGTCATCCACCTGCTCGCCGAACTCGTCGAGAACGCGACGCTGTTCTCCGCCCCGCACACCCAGGTACTGCTGAGCGCCCAGCGCGTCACGGCGGGCATCGCGGTGGAGGTGGAGGACCGCGGCCTCGGGATGCGGACCGAGGAGCGCACGGCCATGAACGGCCTGCTCGCCGACCCGGACCAGGTCAACGTGGCGCACCTGCTCAAGGACGGCAGGATCGGACTCTTCGTGGTCTCGGCGCTGGCCCGCAGGCACGGCATCGCGGTCCGGCTCCGGTCGAACATCTACGGCGGCATCCAGGCCGTGCTCGTACTGCCTCAGGCCCTGCTCGGCACCGACGAGGACACGTCGCCGCGCGGCGTGCCGCAGGCCGTCGCAGCCCGCGTCCCGCTCGTGCCGGGGCCGGGCCAGGGGCCGGGCCCCGCGCCGGCCGGAGCCGTGTCCCCGGCTCCCGCCCCTCGCCGGGCACCGGAGGGCGCCGCCCAGGACCGCACGGGCAGTGCGCCGTCCGCTCACGCTCCCGCGACGGCGCCCGATCCCGCGACCACCGCAGTGCCGTCACCCGCACGCGCCACAGCGCCGCCCGGCCGCCCCGAGCTGCCGAAGCGGCAGGGCCAGGATCACATGGCGCCGCAGCTCAGGGAGCGGCCGCCCGCCCCGCCGGCAGACGGCCCTGGCGAGCCCGCGGGCCACGACCCCGGCCTGATGGCGGCCTTCCGCCGCGGCATCGGCCTCGCCGAGACCGAGCCGGGCGAGCAGACCGGGACGGCCGCCGCGCCCGCGCCGCCCGAGGCCGCCCCGCGGGCTCCCGTCGAGAAACCGGGCCTGCCCCGCAGGCAGCCCTCGGAGCGCCAGGCCCCGCAGCAGCGAGAAGCGCACCGCCGCACCCCCACCACCGAGGAGTAGACACACGATGGCGAGCGACGTATCGACCGGTCACGCGCAGGATCTGGACTGGCTGCTCGCCGGTCTCGTCCAGCGCGTCCCGTACACACGCAGCGCCGTGCTGCTCTCCTCCGACGGGCTGGTCAGATCCCTGCACGGCCTCGACCCCGACAGTGCCGACCACATGGCGGCACTGGCCTCGGGCCTCTACTCGCTGGGCCGCAGCGCCGGTGTGCGGTTCGGCGACAGCGGGGGAGTGCGGCAGGTCGTCGTCGAACTCGACGCGACGCTGCTGTTCGTCACCACCGCCGGCAGCGGCACCTGCCTCGCGGTACTCGCCGGGCGGGAGGCGGACGCCGCCATCCTCGGCTACGAGATGGCGATGCTGGTCAAAAGCGTGCGCCCCTACCTGGCCATCCCCGCGCGGCGGCCTGCGGGCAGCGCGAGCGACGCGGGGCGGTGACAGGTGCCGGCCCCGAAGGACGGGCCCTTGCTCGACGGCGCGGCGGGGCGGCTGGTCCGCCCGTACACGGTGAGCGGCGGCAGGACACGGCCCGCTGTCGCCCTCGACCTGCTGACGCTGGTGATATCCACCGGCAGCGCCCCCGACGGGCCACTCGGGCCCGAGCACGGCCAGGTGCTCGGCCTCTGCCCCGCGCCCACACCGGTCGCGGAGATCGCGGGGCGCATGGGGCTGCCCGCGACGGTCACCAAGATCCTCCTCGCCGACCTCGTGCAGTGCGGCGCGATCCGCGTGCGTCCACCCTCCCGGTTCCGGGACCCCACCGACCAGTTACTGCTTGAGGCGGTGCTCGATGGCCTACGACGACAGCTCTGAACCCGTTTCCGCGTCCGCGGTCGACACCGCGCCCGCGCCGCGCGCCCCGGCGCCGCGGCCGCCAGAACCCGGCGCGGCGGGCGACCGCCCCGCGCCGGCGGAGCCAGAGGTCTTCCCGCAGGCGCTCAAGGTGCTGGTGGCGGGCGGCTTCGGGGCCGGCAAGACGACCTTCGTAGGGGCGGTCAGCGAGATCGCGCCGCTCAGCACGGAGGAGCTGCTCACGCAGGTGGGGGCGGGCCTCGACGACCTCACCGGGGTCGAGGCCAAGACGTCCACGACCGTGGCGATGGACTTCGGACGCATCACGCTCGACCCGCGACACGTGCTCTACCTGTTCGGCACGCCCGGCCAGGAGCGGTTCTGGTTCCTGTGGGACGAGCTGTGCGAGGGCGCGCTCGGCGCGGTCGTGCTCGCCGACACCCGCCGTCTCGAACAGTCCTTCTCGGCCGTGGACTTCTTCGAGCAGCGCGGCATCGGCTTCGTCGTGGCCGTCAACGAGTTCGACGGGTCCTACCGCTACGACCCCGAGGAGGTCAGGGCCGCACTCGGGCTCGACACCCGGGTCCCGGTGATCCTGTGCGACGCCAGGATCGCCAGCTCCGGCATCCGCACTCTCGTCACGCTCGTGCAGCACCTGCTCACCGCCGCCACCTCCGCGGAGGCGGCCCTGTGACAGGCATGGCGTGGCGGCACGGGGAAAGAGGCATGGGGAGGGACGATGACCGCACCGCGACCGGAGGACCCCGCCCATGACCAACTGCACGCCGGGACTGCTGACCGCCCACGACGGCGTCCAGATCGCCGGATACACCTGGCTCCCCGACGGCGGCAGGCCCAGGGCACTGGTCCAGATCGCGCACGGCGCCGCCGAACACGCTCTGCGCTACGAGCGGTTCGCCCAGCACCTCACGGCGCACGGCTACGGCGTGCTCGCCACCGATCTGCGCGGCCACGGCGCGACCGCCACGTCCACCGGCGGCTTCGGCAGCGGCGGCGCGGACGGCGACAGCTGGCGCGCCGACGTCGACGACCTGCGGACGGCGGGCGGCAAGGCGCGCACGCTCTTCCCCGGCGTGCCGCTCTTCCTGCTCGGGCACAGCATGGGGTCGATGCTGGCCAGGGACTACGCCCAGGAATACCCGGACGATCTGGCCGGCCTGATCCTCACCGGGACGTTCCGCTCGCTGCCCGGCTGCGAGATCGCGGAGACGGCCGTACGCCTCGAACTGGAGGCCGCCGAGGAGGGGCGGGACGCGCGGTCGTCCTTCCTCTCGGACCTCTTCGCCTCGCTCAACGACCCGTACGAGCACCGCACCGGGTTCGAGTGGCTCTCGCGCGACGAGGCGGAGGTCGACGCTTACGCGGCGGACGAGCGGTGCGGCTTCCCCTTCTCCGCCGGCCTCGCGCTCGACTGGGTGCTCGGCGTACGCAAGATCAATGATCCGCGCGCGCTGGCGGCCGTCCCGGCCGACCTGCCCGTGCACGTGGCGGTCGGCGACCAGGACCCGTGCCACCAGCGGATGACCCTCGTGTACGAGCTGCTCGAGGACTTCCGCTACCGCGGCATGACCGACCTGACCTGGAAGGCGTACCCCGGGGCACGGCACGAGATCCTCAACGAGACCAACCGCGACGAGGTGATGAGGGATCTCACCGACTGGCTGGACGAGCGGGTGCTGTGAGGAGGTGGGTCCGGACGCCGGGCCCACCCCGCCTCTCTCCGGCTACCGCCGCTCGAGGGCCCCGCGGACGAAGGCGGCCTGGCCCGCGTGCTGGAGGTCGTCCGCCATCACGCTCACGAGCCGCACGCCCAGCGTGACCGCGGGTGTCCAGGAGTCGTCGACGACGCGCTCGAAGTCCGCGTCCCCGAGCGTGCGCAGGTGGGCGACCGTCCTGTCGTGCACGGCGTCGTGGTAGCCGGCGAGCAGCTCGGCCGAGACGCCGCTGACGGACGCCACATCCCGAGAGGAGTGGCCGTAGCCGGTGGCACCCGGCTTGAACGGCAGGTCGAACCGGTCGGACCAGCCGTCCGACGTCCACACCTGTTGCGACCCGGCCGCGTCGGCCATGTGATCGTCCTGGACCCGGGTGAGGTGCCAGACCAGCCACGTGATCGAGTTCGCGCCCTGGTCGAGCCGGGTGGCCAGGTCCTCGGGGCTCAGCCCGTCCACCGCTTCGTGCACCACCTCCCGGATCCGGCCGAAACCGTCGATGAGCAGGTCCGTGCTTACGGGCATGGCGTGGTCCTCTCCATAACGCGTCCGGGGTGTCCCGGACCAGCTTCCCCCGCGGCGCCGTCCGATGCCCGCTGTGGCGGGCCCTTGGCAGGTCGCACATGACCAGGGTGTTCGTGACCAGGCACGTGAGTGCGGTATTGTTCTCTTGCACGTTCGGCCGGGGGAAAACCCCAGGTCATGCGGGCATCGGGACGTGGCGCAGCTTGGTAGCGCACTTGACTGGGGGTCAAGGGGTCGCAGGTTCAAATCCTGTCGTCCCGACTGGAGACAGTCGCAGATCGAGGGCCGGCTTCGGAGTGACTCCGAAGTCGGCCCTCGATCGTTTCCCGGCAGCCGCACAGCGACCCGCGCCGATGCTCAACGGGGCGGGCGGCGGGCGTTCTGCGCGGTGCCCGCGGCGTTGTCGAGCACCTCGTCCAGCGTGGTCGCAGCCATGATCAGGGCCAGGTGTGTGAAGGCCTGCGGGAAGTTGCCGAGCTGCTCCCCGGAGGGGCCGACCTCCTCGGCGAACAGGCCGACGTGGTTGGCGTAGGTGAGCATCTTCTCGAAGGCGTAGCGGGCCCGTTGCCGGCGTCCGGCGCGGGCGAGCGCGTCGACGTGCAGGAAGCTGCACAGGTTGAACGTGCCCTCTGACCCGCGCAGGCCGTCGGGTGAGGCCGCCGGGTCGTAGCGGTGGACCAGGCTGTCGCGGACCAGCGTGCGGTCGATGGCGTCGAGGGTGGACAGCCACGCGGGGTCCCTGGGCGGCAGCAGGCCGACCCGGGGGATGAGCAGCAGGGACGCGTCGAGCACGTCGCTGCCGTAGTGCTGGACGAGACCGCGCTGGTGCTCGCTCCAGCCGCGCGTCATGACCTGTTCCAGTACGGAGTCGCGAGTGCGCCGCCACAGCTCGATGTCGGCGGGGCGGCTGAAGTCCTGCGCGAGTGTGAGTCCGCGGTCGAAGGCGACCCACGTCATGACCCGGCTGTACGTGAAGTCCTGGCGTCCGCCGCGGGTCTCCCAGATGCCCTCGTCGGGCCGGTCCCAGGTCCCCGCGAGCCAGTCCAGGGTCGCCGCGGCGGCCTTCCAGGCGTGGTAGCCGGCCTGGATGCCGGCCGTGCGGGCCTCGGCCAGCGCGTAGAACGCCTCACCGTAGATGTCGAGTTGGAGCTGGTCCATGGCGGCGTTGCCGACCCGGACCGGGTACGAGCGGCGGTAGCCCTCGAAGTGTTCGAGCACCTCCTCCTGAAGGTCGGGGGCGCCGTCGACCCGGTACATGATCTGCAGGCGTTCGCCCGGCAGGTCGAGCCGGTCGCGCAGGCGGTCGCCGAGCCAGCCGGTGAAGGCGGCCGTCTCCTCCACGAACCCGAGGTCGAGCAGGGCGCGCACCGACAGGGAGGCGTCGCGGATCCAGGTGTAGCGGTAGTCCCAGTTGCGTTCCCCGCCGATCTGCTCGGGCAGGCCGGTGGTGGCGGCGGCGACCGGGGCGCCGGTGGGCGCGTAGGTCAGGAGCTTGAGGGTGATGGCGGAGCGGTGCACCATGTCGGGCCAGCGGCCGCGGTAGGTGGAGGTGCGCACCCAGTCCTGCCAGAAGTTCACCGCGTCCCACAGCTGCTCGGTCAGGCCCTCGACGGTCGGCGGCGCGGGGGCGTCGCCGCCGGCGCAGGCGGTGAGCACGGCGCCGGCGGCCTGGCCCGCGTCCAGGGTCACGCGACCCCGGGCGTCATCACCCGAACGCTCCAGCGGGAACGTGGCCTGGAGGTGGACGGCGGCGCCGGCCGTGCGAAAGGCCGCGCTGTCCTGCCCCAGGGTCAGTTCGTGCGGAGTGCGCCCGTAGTCGAAGCGCGGGCGGCAGTCGAGGGTGAAGTCGACCGTGCCGCGCACCGCCCGGGCCACGCGGATCACCGTGTGCCGGTCGGTGGCGGGTCCCGAGGGGTTGGGCGGCATCCAGTCGAGGACCTCGCCGACTCCTCGGGGCGACATGAAGCGCGTGACCAGGACGGCGGTGTCCGGGTAGTACAGCTGCCGGCACGTCGCCTCCGGCTCGTCGGACGCCAGGCTGAACCAGCCGCCCCGGTCGTGGTCGAGCAGGGCCGCGAAGATGCTGGGCGAGTCGAAGCGGGGTGACGTGAACCAGTCCAGCACGCCCTTGCCGGAGACGAGGGCAGTGGTCTGGAGGTCGCCCACGAGGCCGTGGTCGGCGATGGGCGGATAGCGGTCCATGGTCGCTCGCTTCGGTGTGGGCGGATGGCACGGCTTTCGGGGCCACGATAGGCGGGGCGGGGGAGAAGCGCAGCGGGGCCGGTGCGGAAACCTCGCTCGCCGATGTTTGATTGTGTTTTATTGTTCGCGATATTGACGACTTATCCAACAGATAGGCACGCTGTCTCGCATCACTCCGGAGTGAAGGGGTCTCAGCCGTGCCCATAGCGCTGAAGCATGTACGGAATCTGATCCCCCTGTGGATCCTCGCGCTGCTCGCCGCCTTGCTGGTGGCGAGCACGGCCCCCGCCCACGCGGACTCCGCCACGTCGATCAGCGTCGACGGGAGCAAGGGCGGACGCACCTTCGACGGCATCGGCGCGATCAGCGGAGGAGGCGGCAACTCCCGTCTGCTGACGGACTACCCGGCCGCCCAGCGCAACCAGATCCTCGACTACCTCTTCAAGCCGGGCTACGGCGCCGGCCTGCAGTTGCTGAAGCTGGAGATCGGCGGCGACGCCAACTCCACCGACGGCTCCGAGCCGTCGATCGAGCACAGCAAGGGCAGCGTCAACTGCGACGCCGGGTACGAGTTCTGGCTGGCGAAGCAGGCGCAGAAGCGCAACCCGGACATCGGCCTGTACGGGCTGGCGTGGTCGGCGCCCGGCTGGATCAAGGGCGGCTTCTGGTCCACCGACACCATCCACTACCTCATCACGTGGCTGGGCTGCGCCAAGCAGCACGGCCTGGACATCAAGTACCTCGGCGGCTGGAACGAGCGCGGCCACGACGCCGACTGGTACGTGCAGCTGCGCTCCGCGCTGAACGACGCGGGCTACTCCAAGATCAAGATCGTCGCCGACGACAGCGGCTGGGACGTCGCGGACGACATGGCCAAGGACAAGGCGTTCAACGACGCGGTCTCCATCATCGGCGCGCACTACCCCTGCCAGGGCGACGGCGGACCGGCGACGAGCTGCTCCAGCACGAAGACCGCGCAGGACAACGGCAAGCCGCTGTGGGCCAGCGAGAACGGTTCGCAGGACATGAACACGGGCGCCCCGGCGCTGATCCGCTCCATCACCCGCGGGTACGTCGACGCGAAGATGACGAGCTACTTCAACTGGCCCCTGATCGCCGCGATCTACCCGAACCTGCCGTACTCCACGGTCGGCCTGGCCACCGCGGGCTCGCCCTGGTCAGGGCACTACGGCATCGGAGAGAACACCTGGGCGACCGCGCAGGTCACCCAGTTCGCCAAGCCCGGCTGGAAGTTCATCGACGCCGGATCGGGCCACCTCGGCGGCTCCGAGTCCAACGGCAGCTACGTGACGCTGAAGTCGCCGGACGGCAAGGACTACTCCACCGTGCTGGAGACCACCACGGCCACCGCGGCGCAGACCGCGAACTTCACGGTCGGCGGCGGCCTGTCACGCGGCACCGTCCACGTCTGGGCCACCGACGTCAACCACCCGGACCCGGCAACGGACTTCGTCCACACGCAGGACATCACCCCCTCGTCCAACGGCACATACGCGCTGACCATGAAGCCCGGATACATCTACACGGTCACCACGACCACAGGACAGGGCAAGGGGACCGCCACCGCGCCCGCCGCGCACCCGCTGTCGCTCCCCTACAAGGACGACTTCGACCGCGACGCGGCAGGCACCGAGGCACGGTACGTCTCCGACATGCAGGGGTCGTTCGAGGTGCAGAAGTGCACCGCGGGACGCCGCGGGATGTGCCTGCAGCAGATGGCGCCGGTCAAGCCGATCGAATGGCAGGACGACTCCGATGCCTTCACACTCGTCGGTGACCCGTCGTGGACGAACTACTCCATGCACTCCGACGTCGAACTCGCCAAGCCTGGCACCGTCGAACTCATCGGCCGCGCCGGGAAGCAGAACCGCCCCCAGTCCCACCAGCAGGGCTACTACTTCCGCATCAGCGACACCGGCGCATGGACGATCTTCAAGAGCGACGCCGACGGGAAACACACCGTCCTGACGAGGTCGGCCACCGCACCGCTCGGCACCGGCAGGTGGCACCGGCTGGGGCTGTCGTTCAGCGGATCGCGGATCACCGCCTCCGTCGACGGCAAGAGCATCGGCGTGGTGGACGACAGCAGCTACAGCGCCGGACAGGGCGGGCTCGGGCTCACCTCGTACGACACCGACCAGTTCGACAACCTCTCCTTCACCAAGGTCCGCGCAGCCAGGCCGACGGCCGCGCTGGCCGTCACACCGTCGGCCAAGAGCGTGCGGCGAGGCAAGACACTGACCGTCACCACCACCGTCTCGGTGCCCAAGCGCGCCAAGGCGGCCGAAGGCGTCAACATCAGCCTCGACGCGCCCGGCTTCACCTTCGACGCGCAGCCGCAGGTGTTCGGCTCGATCAGGCCAGGCGGCAGCGCGTCGGCCTCCTGGCAGCTGACGGCGCCCACCGACAAGGCGTCCACCGCGACGATCAGCGCCACCGCCACCTTCGCGCAGGGCGGCGTGGCGCAGTGGCTGCGGCAGGACGCGCAGGTGGCGGTCACCAACCCGCCCCCGCCTTCCGGTGTCAATGACGTCAGCGACCTCGACTTCGTCGCGTCGACGAACGGCTGGGGCCCGGTCGAGCGTGACGAGTCCGTGGGCGGCACCAACGCGGGGGACGGTGGGCCGCTCACCATCAACGGCACCGTGTACCCGAAGGGACTGGGCACGAACTCGGTCAGCGACGTCACCGTCTACCTCGGCGGCAACTGCTCGAAGTTCACCTCCACGGTAGGCAATGACGACGACGCGGGCAGCTCGGGTTCCATGACGTTCAGCGTGCTGGGCGACGGCAGGACCCTGGCGGCCACGAAGACGATCAAGGGAGGCGACCCCGCGCAGCAGCTCACGGCCGACCTCACCGGCGTAGGGACCCTCGACCTCGTGGTCGGCGACGCCGGTGACGGCAACGCCTACGACCACGGGGACTGGGCCGCGCCGACCCTCACCTGCTCGGGCTGAGCCGGGCCCGGTCGGTGGGGCCGGGCCCGGCTCAGCCCGAGGCGTCGTCGAATCGCAGCTTCGACGTGATGCGGTAGCGGTCGCCCCGGTAGAACGACTGGGCCAGCTCCACGACGCGGCCGAGCACGTCGCGGGTGGTGCGTTCGACACGGAGCACGGGCGCGTACACGGAGACCCCGAGCAGCTCGGCCTGCTCGGGGTTCGTGACGGTCGGCTCCAAGGTCTGCAGGGCGTCGCGGACACGGATGTCGAAGCGCTCCCTCAGCAGCTGGTAGAAGTTTCCCTGCTCCAGGTCGGCCGCGGTGAGCGTCGGGACGAGCGCGGCCGGGAGCTCCAGGTGCTCGATGGCCATCGGCTCGTCGTCCACGAGGCGCACCCGGGTGACGCGCCGCACCGGCTCGTCGGGCGCCATCTCGAGCCGCTGGGCGCGCGTCGGCCCGGCCTGCGTGGTGCGGAAGGAGACGATCCGGCTCGTCCAGTGGCCCTCGGCGGGCGGCACGGCCATGCCGTTGGTGGTCGTGCCCGCCAGCTCCTGGGTGACCTTGTGCGGGCTGGTGAACGTGCCCTGGCCGTGCCTGCGTACCAGCAGCCCGCTGTGGATCAGCTCCTCGACCGCGGCACGGACCGTGGGCCGGGACACGCCGAGTTCGAGGGCGAGATCGCGCTCGGACGCCAGCCCCGTGCCGGGCCCCGCGCTCTCGATGATGTCGACCAGATGGCGGCGGACCAGGTCCCTCTTCGCCGTGGCCGGTCGTCGGACCGTCGGCATGCCGGCCTCCCTGCGCTGGGTGCTGCTCACCGCTTCATCCTCTCAGCCGCCTCGCCCGGCCGTTGCCACCGAGGCCCCGGGCCCGCGAGGGCGCCGATCGAGCGCAGCACGCCGAGGTGCGCCGGAAGCCGTGAGCGGAACGCCGCGAAACCGGGGCGTTCGGCGCACCACGCGGCCTCGGCGAACGCGCACAGGCGCGGGTACGCGAGGTAGCGGACATGGTCGGGGGTCGGCGCGTACTCGGTCCACAACTGGGCCTGGACGGCGACCACTCCGGCCTGTCCGGGCCGCCGGATGTCGGCCGCGGGCAGGCCGCCGGCGAGCGGCTCGAACGCGTAGGCGTCGGCGAGCGTGGTCACGGGATGCCCGGGGGCGGGCGTCTCGTCGGGACCGTCGCTCTGGCGGTAGTCGAAGTACGTGGCGGTGTGGGGGGCCATGACGACCTGGTGCCCGCGGGCCACGGCCGTCGCGGCGTGCGCCGCGTCGAGCCACACCGTGAGGAGTGCGTCGGCCGGCAGGCGGCCCTTCGGCAGGCGCGACCCGTCGTCCCACACGGCGGTGCGCCGGCCGAGGCGCGTGAGATGCTCGTGCAAGCGGGCGACGAACCACGACCGCAGCAGCCTGGGGTCGTCCAGGCCCGCTTCCCGCGCGCGCAAGGCCGCGGCGGGGCTGCGCTCCCACTGGACGGTCGGGCACTCGTCGCCGCCGATGTGGACGACGGGGGAGGGGAAGATCTCCGCCACCTCGTCGAGGACGTCACGCAGGAAGTCCAGCGACCCGTCGTGCGGGGCGAGGACGTCCTCGCTGACACCCCATCCGTTCCACACCGTCACACCGCCCCGCGGATCGTTGCCGACGCCGGGATAGGCGGCGAGAGCGGCGCGTACGTGTCCTGGCATGTCGATCTCCGGGACGATCTCGACGCCGCGGGACGCCGCGTGCTCGACGAGCGCCACGAGGTCCTTCCTCGTGTAGTGGCCGGCGTGCACGGAGCCGTCGGGTTCGGTGCGCCGGGCGCCGATCTCCGTCAGGCGCGGCCGCGTCCCGACCTCGATGCGCCACCCCTGGTCGTCGGTGAGGTGCAGGTGCAGCACGTTGAGTTTGTGCAGGGCCAGTTCGTCGACGAAGGAACGCAGGAAGTCCAGGGGCATGAAGTGCCTGGCCACGTCGAGCAGCACACCGCGACGCGGCATCAGGGGCGCGTCGGCGATGTCGACGCACGGCCAGCCGCTGCCGTCCTCGTCCATCAGCAGGCGCAGCGTGTGCACCCCGTGCAGGAGCCCGGGGAGCGCCGGGGCGGTCAGGTCGAGCCCTCCGGGCGCCACCACGAGGCGGTACGACTCGGGCGGGCCGCCCGGCCGCAGCGCGAGCCGCAGCGGGGTCCCTGCAAAGGACCGTGGACGCCCGGGGCCGAGGTGGTGGGCGAGCAGTTCGGCGGCGGGGCCCGCGCCGGGGCCGGCCTCCAGGCGGATGGACGGTGCGAGGGCCAGGCGGCCGGGCATCCGGCGCAGTCCGGCGGGCTGAGGGATGATCACGAGGGCTTCCTCCGGTGACGCGCGTGCGTACGGTGGCGTGGGCAGCGGGCTCTTCCCGCCGCGGGCGGTCCGTGCGCCCGGTGGTCGTGCGCCCGGCGGCCGCGGTTCATGGCGCGTGCGTGCGTCACTCCTTCACCGCGCCCGCCGTCATTCCCTCGACCAGACGGTGCTGCACGAGCATGAAGAACACGATCACCGGCAGGGAGAACAGCGCCGACGCGGCGATCAGGCCGCCGTAGTCGGTGCCCGTACCGGTGGAGAAGGAGACGAGCCACACCGGGAGGGTGTAGCCGCTCTGATCCTTCATGATCACGTAGGCGAAGAGGTAGTCGTTCCAGGCGGTGATGAACGAGAACACACTGGTGGCGATCAGCCCCGGCAGGACGAGCGGCAGCAGGATGCGGCGCATGACGGTGACACGCCCCGCGCCGTCCACCATGGCGGCCTCCTCCAGTTCGCGTGGCACGCCACCCAGGAACCCCCGAAGCGTCCACAGGGTGAACGGCAGCACAAGTGCCAGATAGGTGCCGACGAGACCGGCGAGGTGGTTGAGCAGGTGAGCGCTCTTCAGGCTGAGGAACAGCGGGATGATCAGCGCCGGTTGCGGCACCATCTGCACCGCGAGCACGGCCACCAGGAACGATCGGCGGCCGCGGAAGCGGAAGCGGGTCAGGGCGACGGCCGCTACGAAGGCGAAGAGCAGTGCCACGACGATGACGGTGCACGTCACCAGCAGGCTGTTGCGCAGATCGCCGAGGAAGCCGTGCTGGTGCACCGCGTCGGAGAAGTTCGCGAGCGTCGGCGGCGACGGCAGGAAGCTCGGCGTCGGCCGGACGATCCTCGCGTAGGGCGTGAGCGCGGTGTTGAGCATCCAGTAGACCGGGAAGATCCACAGGAGGCAGAACAGCCCGGCCGTGGTGTTGAGCGCGATCCTGCGCCCGCGGCGTGCCGCCGTGCGGCCGGCCCCCCGGCGGCTCACCACTCCTCCCCGGCGCGTACCAGACCGCGTACGTGGACGGCGGTGAGGACCGCGAGGACGGCGACCGAGAAGACGGCGATCGCCGCGCCCTGGCCGAATGAGTTGGCGCTGAACGCCTTGGTGAAGGACCAGACGCCGAGGGTCGTGGTGGACCCGCCAGGACCGCCCTGGGTGAGGATCCACAACTGGTTGAACACGTTGAAGTCCCAGATGACGGACAGGACGGTGACCAGGCCGAGCACCGGACGCAGGAACGGCACGGTGATGACGAGGAACGAGCGCCAGGCGCCCGCCCCGTCGAGGGACGCTGCCTCGTAGTAGGCGCGCGGGATCTGGGTGAGGCCGGCGTACAGGGTGAGGGCGACGAACGGTACCGACTGCCACACCACCAGCAGCCAGACCATGGCGAACGCGGTCAGGGCGTGGGCGGTCCAGTCGTGCTGGGTCAGGTCGCCGAACCAGCCGAGCTGCGTGAGGCACCAGTTGACAACGCCGTACCCGGGCTGGAAGAGCCACTGCCACACCAGGGTCGCCGCGACGTTGGGCATGGCCCACGACGCGATGAGTGTGAGCGTCACGGCCGTACGGGCGACCCGCCCGAGGCCGCGCAGCATCACCGCGGTGCCGAGGCCGATCACCAGGGTGCCGGCCACCAGCGCCGCGCAGAACGCCGCGCTGCGTACCAGCACGGGGACGAGCTGCGGATCGTCGAGGACGGCACGGTAGTTGGCGAGCCCCGCCCAGCCGGCCCGGCCGGTGAACAGGGCGCGCAGGCCGTAGTCCCGCACGGAGATGACGGCGAGCCGCACGAGTGGATACCCGACCAGCAGGCCGAGGACGGCGGCGGCGGGCGCGAGCAGCCCATAGGGCACCAGTCGCGCGCGGCGGGAGGCAGCGGCGGCCGCGTGGGCGGACACCTCCTCGCGCCCCGGCGGCTCGCCGGCAGGGGAGTCGCGCAGGGCGCGCCGCTGCGGGGCGACCGTGTCACTGGGCGGCATTGAGGGCCTGGTCCAGGTGGGTGTCGAACGCCTTCGCCGCCGCGGCGGGTGTCTTGCGGCCGGTGGCGACATCGGCGAAGAGCGTGTTGATGGACTGGTCGCTCTCGACGGTGGCCCAGCCCGGTGATGCGGGCGTGGCCACGCTCTTCTTGGCGGCGGTGGTGAACGCCTTGGACAGGGCCGGGAGCTTGGCCTGCGTGCTGTCGATGATCTGGGTGGAGATCGGGGTCCAGTGGTCCATCCCGACGACGACGGACGCCTGCACGGACGGGTCGGTCGCGGTCTTGAGGTAGGCGAGTGCCAGGTCCTGGTGGCGGCCGCGTGCGGCGATGGCCAGGTCGGAACCGCCGAGGAAGACGGGCTGGTTGCCGCTGCCCGTCGCGCTCGGAAAGGGGAACGTGCCCAGCTTGCCCTTCATGGCGGGGTTGTCCTTGAGGATCTTGTTGACAGTCGTGTCGAGCACGGCGGAGGCCTTGCCGTGCGCGAACACCGCCGACTGGTCGGGAGAGGTGGTCAGGACATTGCGCGACGCGGGGGTCGAATAGGTGTTCTGGAAGTGCTTCCACCGGGCGATCCCGGCCTGCGCCTTGGCGTCCGAGAGTGTTCCCCGCCACCGGCCGCCGGACTTCACCGCGATCTTTCCGCCGGCGTCCCAGACGAACTGCAGGGCCCCGTACCAGTACTTGCCCGGGAAGTAGAACGCGGAGAAGTCGGCGCTGGAGTTCGCGGCCCTCACCTTGTCGAGATCGGCGGTGAGCTGCCCGTACGTGGCCGGTGGCTCGGTGACGCCGGCCTTGCGCCAGATCTCCTTGTTGTAGATCACCGCGCGGTTGCCCGCGAACAGCGGCGCGGCGTAGAGCTTCCCCCCGACGGTGGCGGGACCGGTGAGGCCGGCGAGCCAGGTCCCCCCGGCGGCCAGGTCGGATCGGTGCCCGGTGATGTCGGTGAGCGCGCCGGTGGCGGCGAAGAGCGGCACGTCGGTGTTGCCGATCTCCACGACGTCGGGTGCGTCGTCCTGGGCCAGAGCGGTGCTGATCTTGGTGTTGATGTTGTTCCATTCCTGGATCTCGACCTTGACCTTGGCGCCGGTGGCCTTCTCGAAGCGCTTGTTGATGGCGGCGACGGCCTGCGGGCTGAGGTCGCCGTCCATCTGCCACACCGTCAGGGTGCGGTCACCGCCCGCGGAGGCCTTCTCCGTGGAGCCGTTGCCGCCGCAGGCGGTGAGTGCCAGGCCGAGCACAACGGCGGTCGCGGGCAGGGCGGATCTGCGCATGGGTGTCTCCTCAAGGCGACGTGGCGGGCGGTCCGGGAGCCGTCTTCGGCAACGTCTGCTGTCGATGAGAAGAGGCTCCAACCTGACCACTGGTAATGTCAATGCTCAGGATCGGATGCAGATTCCTGATATTCCAAGGGTTGACGGCTTACGGAAGAGGCGTCAGCCTGGGCTTGTCATCGCATCAGAAAATGACCAGTGGTAAGAAACGTGACCCTGTCACGGACGCCATCCCTGCACCTCCGCCTTCTCCTCAGCAGGAGTTCCGATGGAGTACGCCCCCACCCGTCCGCGCGCTCTGCGCCGGGCACTCGTCGCGGGATCGGCCATGGTGTGCGCCGCCGCCGGCCTGATCGCCACGAGCCCCGCCCACGCCGACACACCGGCCCTGACGGTCCAGTACAAGACCGCCACGGCCGCTCAGGCCGACGAGGCAGAACCCTGGCTCGCCGTGCACAACAACACCGGCAGCGCCGTCGCCCTCAACCGGGTCATGCTGCGCTACTACTTCACCGCCGACACCACAGGCTCCTACACCTTCGCGTGCGCCTGGGCGCAGGTGGGTTGCGGCAATGTCAAGGGCAGTGTGGTCAAGATGCCCAACCCGACCGCGACCGCAGACCACTACCTCGAGATCACCTTCACCGGCGGCTCCATACCGGCCGGGGGCTCCTCGGGCGACCTCCAGCTACGGCTGTTCCGGACGGACTGGCAGCGCGTCGATCAGGCCGACGACTACTCGTTCGACGCGGCCGACACCACCTACACGGCCTCGGACCACGTGACGGCGTCGCTGGACGGTAACCAGGTCTGGGGCACCAACCCCGACGGCTCCACCTCGGGCGGGGGCGGTGGCACGACACCGCCCCCCGACAACCCGCCGCCCTCGGGGACCGCGCTGTTCGACGACTTCCACTACACCGGCCCGGACGACCCCGCCCTCGCCGGCCATGGCTGGAGCGTACGCACCGGATCCGGCGGCCCCGGCATCCAGAACACCTGGTCGGCGGACGCGGTCAGCTTCCCGTCCGACTCCACCGCACTGGGCGGCAAGGTGATGCGGCTGCGCGCCACGACCGACGGCACCGCGGCCGGCACCCGGCAGGCCGAGGTCGACACCACGCAGCGCAAGTTCCAGGAGGGCACGTACGCCGCCCGCGTGTACTTCAACGACGCGCCGACCTCCGGGCAGGACGGCGACCACGTCAACGAGACCTTCTACACCATCACACCGGACAACTCGCTCTACAGCGAACTCGACAACGAGTACCTGCCGAACGGCGGCTGGGGCGGTCCCGGGCCCACGCTCTACACCACCAGCTGGTACAGCGCCGACGCGATGGACCGCCAGACCCACAACGTGGTCAGCAGTCTGCAGGGCTGGCACACACTGCAGATGACGGTGGCGGACGGCACGGTCACCTACTACGTCGACGGCCAGGAGTACTTCTCCACCACCGGCAAGTACTACCCGCGCGAGCCGATGACGATCGACTTCAACGAGTGGTTCATCGACCTGCCGTTCACGGGGGCCCGCAGCTGGGACGAGAAGGTCAACTGGGTCTACTACAACGCCACCGGCACGCTCACCCCGAGCCAGGTCGACGCGGCCGTGAACGGGTACGAATCCGCCGGAACGCACTTCACGGACACGGTGCCGAGCCCCTGAGGCACGTGCCCGACCGGGCCCGCACCGGCGTCAGTGGGCCCGGATCGCCGGCGTCCCGTCATGGCGCGCACCCGGCCGGTACATCAGGATGATCAGCCGCGCGCCGGGGGAGGCGAGCGGCTGCGCCGCGCACATGCGCAGCCAGCCGGGCCCCTGCCGCACGTGCCTGATGGGGCGCTCGTCGCCGTCCGGGTGGATGACCGCGCCACCGGCCTCGTACAGAGGGGCCGCCAGCGGATCGGCGAGCACCTCCGCCTCGATCCGGCGCAGCACCGCGTCGCCGGGCCGCGCGACCAGCGCGGCGCGCAACTGCGGGACGAGCAGCGGCGCCCAGGCCGTCTCCCAGTCGCTGAGGACCTCGCGCCCGTCGGGGTCGAGCAGCATGAAGTGCATCATGTTGGCCGGCGCACGGCCGCCCGGCACCATCTGCGTGAACGCGCTGTTGCACGCGAGCATGTCCCACGAGGCGTCCGTGATGTACGCCGGGTGCAGGATGCCCTCGACGGCGTCCTGCCACATGCCGGGTATCTCCTTGCCCGCCGAGGGGCGCAGGGGGCCCGGCGGGTCCTCGTCCCGCGCGTAGCGGCACAAGGACACCCACTCCTGCTCGTCGAAGCCGAACAGCTGCGCCACCTCCCTCAGCAGGGAGAC
Source organism: Streptomyces sp. NRRL F-5126 (assembly GCF_000721265.1). Taxonomy (GTDB): domain Bacteria; phylum Actinomycetota; class Actinomycetes; order Streptomycetales; family Streptomycetaceae; genus Streptomyces. The sequence continues at coordinate 165,278 of NZ_JOFZ01000016.1, forward strand.
GGGAGGGTTGTGGTACGTGCCCGACTCGAGGCGGTGGTAGGTGTGGACGGCCCGGTTCAGCAGGAAGTCGATCTGCTGCTGGGAGAGTCCGGGCGCCCGTCTGCCCTGCCCGGTCGGTCGGGCCAGCCCGTGCGACTCCGGCGTGATGCGCGCACGGCGCTCGCGCAGCATGGCGCTCAGCGCCTTCTTGTGCATGTCCGGTGGCCCTCCGGGGGGAAGAAAGGTCCGTCGGACTCACATTATTCACAAGGTAATTCGTAAGAGAAGCCGTCCGAAGAAATGCGGCCCAGACTGCGTCATGCTGGTCGCACAGCGCGCCGCGAACCGGTTCTGGGGGGAAGCGGGGGGCGAAAGCCTCCGCGGCGCGCGGCCACTGGCCGCGGCCGGTGCCGGCACTCATTGCGAGCGGCCCCGGCACCCGCCGCGGCAGTCGGCCGCCGACGGGGGAGCCGCGGCCGTCACGCACGGCCGCGGGCAGGCGTCAGCGGCCCGCCACCGGGACCGTGGCCCGCACCAGCTTGCCGCCCGTCCCCAGCGGGATCACCGCCACCTCGGCCAGTCGCGACACCATGGGCCAGCCGTACCCGCCCGGCAGCCAGTCACCGCCCCGGCCGCGCACCACGGGCCGCTCGCCACAGGCGTCCCGCACCGTCACCTCCACACCGGCCCGCGTGACGGCGACCCGCATTCCGCTCACGCCGCCCGCATGCCGCAACGCGTTCGTGACGAGCTCGGACACCACGAGCAGCACGTCGTCCGCGACCGGCCCCGGCACCGCCACGTCCCTGCCGCCCAGATACGCCGCCGCGAGATCACGCGCCTCGCCCGCGGAGTGCGGCTGCGCGTCCAGTGGCCGCGCGGCCGGCGGTGCGGAGTCCATGACGGCGTTCTGCGCCCCGGCATCCGGGGCGGGCACCAGGAGTGTCATCGCGACACCTCCCTCTCGTGGCTTGCGTTCCTTTGGCTGCGTCTGCCCGCTGGAGCGCCGGCTGACGCCTGCGTTGCGCGCACGCTGCCACGTATATGTTTTTGGCATATGACAAAAAGCTTCGGGCGGGATCCGGCGGCCCGGGGCCCGGCAGGGCGGGCTTCGCATATGCTTCCCGGCGGAGAGCGACGTCGTCCCTGGGCGCCGCCTGGCTGAGGGGGAAAACGTGGCTGAGGCGCCCCTTGGGCCCGCGTCGCCGCAGCTGCGGCCCGGACGCGGACAGGCGAGCACCCCGGGTCGGCTGCCCGCGCAGGAGGCCGTCGCCGGAGCACGTGCCTCGCTGGGTGCGGTCGACGCCGCGCTGCTGCTCGTCGAGGACGACGCGGGAGACGCGCTGCTCGTCGAGGAGATGCTCGCGGACAGCGACCTCCGCTCCCCGCTCACCTGGTGCAAGACCGTCACCGAGGCACACAAGCACCTCGCCGGCCGCGCCGGCCCCGTCTGCGTCCTGCTCGACCTGCACCTTCCCGATGCCCAGGGGATGGACGCCGTCACGCGCATCGTCGGCAGCTCGCCCGACGCGGCGATCGTCGTCCTCACCGGCATGGCCGAGGGCGGGACCGGCCTCACCGCCGTCGCCACCGGCGCCCAGGACTACCTCGTCAAGGACCGCCTCGACCCCGAGGTCCTCAGCCGCGCCGTGCGCTACGCCCTCCAGCGCAAGCAGGTCGAACGCGCCACCGCGGCCCTGCGCGCGGGCGAGCTGATGGCGCGGGAGAACGCCCGCCTGGAGCGCGGCCTGCTGCCGGTGCCGTTGCTGCGCGACGAGGACTTCCAGGCGTTCGCGCGCTACGAGCCGGGCCGTGCCCACGCCCTGCTCAGCGGTGACTTCTACGACGTCGTGCAAACCGCGGACGGCACCGTCCACGCGGTCATAGGCGACGTGTCGGGCCATGGCGCGGCCGAGGCGGCCCTCGGGGTCTGCCTGCGCGTCGCCTGGCGCACCGCGGTCCTGTGCGGCACCGCCCCGCTGGAACAGGTCAGGCTCCTGGAGGAGATCCTGGTCGCGGAGCGCTCCGACCGCCACGTGTTCGCGACCGTCACCTCCCTCGTCTTCCCACCGGGCGGCACCGAGGTGCGCGTCGTCCGCGCCGGTCACCCCGGCCTCCTGGTCCGGGACGGCTCCGAGGTCTCCTGGGTCGAGCCCCGGGCCGGGATGGCGCTCGGCCTGCTGCCGGGGGCCGGCCGCTGGAGCGAGTCCACGGTGCCGCTGCCGCCCGGCGGCCACGTCGTCCTGTTCACGGACGGCCTGTTCGAGGGCCGCACCGGACCCTCGACCCGGCTCGGCGAGGACGGGCTTCTCGACGTCGCCCGCCGCCACGGCGCCCTCCCGGCGCGCCTGTTCGTCGACGCGCTGGTGAGCGAGGCGGCAGCCGGCGCCGCGCCCTATGGAGGCCTCGCCGACGACGTCGCCGTGCTTCACCTCGGCTGGGGAGAAGCGGTTTGAGCCTGTGGCACCTCATCAGGGAGCGGCTCTCCGTGCAGGGCTGGAGCCGGCTCATCCTGGCCGCGATGGTCCTCGTGGTCGTCGGCTGCACCGCCGTCGGGGCGGCGCTGATATCCCGGACCAACGCACGCAGCGACGAGCTCTCCGACCGCATCCAGCCCGCCAGGGCCGCCGTCCTTCAGGTGCAGAAGTCCCTGCTCGACCAGGAGACCGGGCTGCGCGGCTACGCCCTGACCGCCGACCACTCCTTCCTCCAGCCCTACACGGACGGTCTCGCGAGCGAGCGGGTCCACACGCGCACCGTGCGCGCCCTGGTCTCGGACGACCCCGCGCTGCTGGCCGACGCGGACGCCATCACCCGCGCCGCCGCCGCCTGGCGGCGCGACATCGCGGTACCCGTGCTCGCCCGCGTCAAGACGAGCGGCAGGCTCACCGCGTCGGGCACCCTGATGGACCGCAGCAAGGACCGGTTCGACGGGTTGCGCAGGCGCTTCGCGACCCAGACACACCACCTCGACGCGGCGCGGGACCAGGCACGTGCCCGCCTCGACCACGCCAGGCACGTGAGCGACATCGTCTTCCTGTGCATGCTGATCCTGTTCGTGGCCGCCGTCGTCGCGCTCGGCTACCTGTTGCACGCCATGGTGGGCAGGCCGCTGGGCCAGCTGCGCGCCGCCTCCGACGGCGTACGGGCCGGCGCCTTCCGCAACCGGATCGAGGTCGGCGGCCCGTCGGACCTCAGGGCCGTCGGCGCGGCGGTCGAGGACATGCGGGCGCGCCTCGTCGAGGAACTGGAGGAGAGCACCGGACGCGAGGAACTCCTCGCCGACCAGGCGGAGGAGCTGCGCCGCTCCAACTCCGAACTGGAGCAGTTCGCCTACGTGGCCTCGCACGACCTCCAGGAACCGCTGCGCAAGGTCGCCTCGTTCTGCCAGCTCCTGGAGAAGCGGTACGCCGGGAGCCTGGACGACCGGGGCAGGCAGTACATCGACTTCGCCGTGGACGGCGCCAAGCGCATGCAGGTGCTCATCAACGACCTGCTGACCTTCTCCCGCGTCGGCCGCGTCCACGACGCCTGGCAGGCCGTCGATCTGGAAGCCTCGTTCGAGCGCGCGCTGGGCAACCTCGCCCTGGTCATCGAGGAGAACGACGTCACCGTCGTACGGGAGGCCGTCCTGCCCGAGGTGCACGGCGACCCCACCACCCTCGCCATGCTGTGGCAGAACCTCATCGGCAACGCCGTCAAGTTCCGCAGCCCCGACCGCCCCGCCAGGATCGTGGTCGGCTGCGTGCGCGAGGAGGCCGGTCCCGGGACGGGCGACGGGTCCGTGTGGCACCTCAGCGTCACCGACAACGGTATCGGGGTGGCCCCGGAGTTCGCGGAGAAGGTGTTCATCATCTTCCAGCGCCTGCACGCGCGGGACGAGTACGAGGGAACCGGCATCGGCCTCGCCCTGTGCCGGAAGATCGTGGAGTTCCACGGCGGGCGCATCTGGCTCGAGCCGGTGCCCGACGGCGGCACCGCCATCCACTTCCACCTGCCCGCCGAATCCGGCGCCCAGCACCACGCGGCGGAGCTCGCGGCCGCAACCGCCGCGCTCACCGCACCGTCCCCCACCCCGCCCCCGCCAGGAGCAGTGACATGACCGTTCCCGCGCAGCCGAAGCCGATCGAGGTCCTGCTGGTCGAGGACGACGCGGGCGACGAGCTGATGACGCGCGAGGCGTTCGAGGACAACAAGATCCACAACGCCCTCCACGTCGTGCGCGACGGCCAGGAGGCGCTGGACTTCCTGCACCGGCGTGCCCCGCACGAGGACGCCCCGCGGCCCGACCTGGTCCTGCTCGACCTCAACCTGCCGCGCTACGACGGGCGACAGGTGCTCGAGCACATCAAGACCGACCCGGAACTCGCGCTCATCCCCGTGGTCGTGCTCACCACGTCCTCGGCCGAGGAGGACATCCTGCGCAGCTACAAGCTGCACGCCAACGCCTACGTCACCAAGCCGGTAGACCTCGACCGGTTCATCACCGCGGTGCGCCAGATCGACGAGTTCTTCGTGAGCGTGGTCAGGCTGCCAGGGCGCCCGTGATCCGTGCCATGCAACGCGTGTGCATGAGATGGGCGTGAGGGGGCATAAGCGGGAACGAACAGGGGGGAACCCGGACGCCTACAGGTGCGCGGGCAGGAGCGAATGAACGAACAGATGTCCGTCTCAGGGGCGACTGCGCCCGCCGGTACGGAGTCGTGGGTGCAGCCGACACATTGCCTCAGAAGGGCGGCGGAATTCAGCGGGGAACCCGGTTGCATAGCAGCGGCCAGGGAGCTGGCCGTCCGGTTCCTCCAGCAGCTGGGCGCCGAGTGGCTGGCCCCGTTCGACGACCGCACGCGCGACGATGTCCTGCTCGTCGTCAGCGAGCTCGTCACGAACGCGGAGCGGCACAGCCACGGCCCCTACCTGATCGAGCTCGAGGGCACGGCGGGGTACGCGACCGTGACGGTCTACGACAGCAGCGCGACGCTGCCGCGCCACTTCCCGCCCGACCCGTCGCGGCTCGGCGGCCACGGCATGGAGATCGTCCGCGCGGTCAGCGACGCCGTCACGGCCGAGGTCGTCCCCGTCGGCAAGCGCGTGAGCGCGCGTTTCGACTTCCCGCACGGCGCGTAGCCGCAGGCGCGGCATGCCGGAGGCGCTCTAGCGGCCCCCGGGGCCGAACCAGTCCACGCACACCACCAGCGCGTCGTCCTGGGTCTCGGTGTCACGATAACGGGCGAGCTCCAGCAGCACGGCGTCCGGAACCATCGCGGCCGGCAGCAGGCTCGTGGCCGCGATCGCCCTCGCCAGGGCGCGCTCACCGAACACGTCGCCGCGCGGCGAGAGCGCCTCGTACACGCCGTCGCTCGCGAACACCATCCGGTCGCCCGGCTCCACGCGGAGCGTCTGCGCCGTGTAGTCCGACTCCTCGAACATCCCGAGCGGCAGTTGCGCCTCGAGATCGATCCGCTCGACGCTCCTGCCGCGCTGGCGCCACAGCTGCGGCGACCCCGCGTCCACGGCCTGCGCGCGCCCCGACGCCAGGTCGATGCGGAGCAGCAGGGTCGAGACGTGCTGCGCGCCCCTGTACCGCTCGTACAGCGCCTGGTCGGCGAGTGCGGCCTGGTCGGCGATGCCGATGCCCGCCCTGCGCGCGTTGCGCAGCGCCTTCACCGCCAGATTGGTCAGCAGGGCGGCCCCGATGCCCTCGCCCATCCCGTTGGTGACGGCGAGCGTCAGGGACCGGCCGTCGGCCGACCAGTCGAAGTTGTCTCCGTAGATCGCGTAGGCCGGCTCGAGCTGCGCGCCGACCGCGTACTCGGTCGCCTCGCAGGCACGACCGGGCAGCAGCTCCCACTGCATCTCCGCGGCGAGCGTCAGCCGGCTCACCCGGCGCGCCCGCCGGTACAGGTCGGTGTCGCGCTCCGCGACCAGGATCTCGTGGCCCAGCAGCACGGCCACCCTGGACAGCTCGTCGACGGCCTCGGCCGTCGAGCGCTGCTGCGGCAGCCGCACGGTCAGGATGCCGAGCCGGTCGCCACGCACGGTGACGGGGAGGTGGTGGTCGACCTCGTCCCCGTGGCGCACCTGGCGCTCGTGCGGCTCCTGGCTGCCGAACGCACGCCCCTCGGGGCTGTTGCTCAGCGGCAGCGCGCCCTCGGCGCCGGCATCGTCCACCGGGTTGAGCACCGTGAGCCCGTAATCGGCCAGGTAGAGGCGCACGAACGAGGCTCCGTACTCCGCCACGAGCGCGTCGCGTACCACGTCCACCAGCGCGTGCGGGGCCGCTGCCCGGACCGATCTTTCGATGTCCGCCAGTACAGTCACTGTGGTTCAGGCCTTCTTCTCAGGGCGAATCCGTCTGGGCTGACAAAGACCCGTGCCGGATGAAAGAGTGGATCGATGTCCCGCTTCACGGCTCAGCCGCACCAGCGCGAGCAGGTCGCCATGGCCGCCCGCGCCGCCTCCGAGCTGCTGGAGGTGTTGTGGGGCCGTGGCCAGGAGGCGGCGCCTTCGGGGCCGGTGTCGCCGTCGCAACTACGTGCCCTTCTCGTCATCGAAGCCTACGAGGGTGCGAACCTGCGCACGCTGAGCGACGTGCTCGGATCCCGTCCGTCGTCGCTCAGCAGGCTCTGCGACCGGATGGAGGCGATGGGGCTCGTGGCGCGCTCGCCGAGCCCGACCAGCAGACGCGAGGTGGAACTGCGGCTCAGCAGACGCGGCCGCACGCTCCTCGACGAGTACCGGGCTTTCCGCACCCGTGAGGTGGAGCTGGTGCTCGACCACATGGAGCCCTCGGACGTCGTGACACTCGCCGAGGGGCTCAGCGCCTTCCGCGCCGCGGCGGGGGAGCGGTTCGGGGAGCTCGGCAACGCACCCGCCGACGCCGGGCAGCGCCGGGTGGCGGACAGCGCGTAGCTTCATTCAGCCCCACTTCCTGGTACGGGCACGTTACCTCCGGCGCGACGGTCGGCGCGCGGAAGCGGTGAACAGATTGTTGCCCACCAGAGAATGTTGTCAAATGACAACTATCGATTCTATCGTGGGGCCACTCACGCCGAGTCGCCGACGTCCGAAGGGACACCGTGCTTCCTCACCCCAGCGCCGACAGGGCGATGGACCTGATCACCCGCCAGGAAGGTGCCGCGGTCGTCTTCGCCGTCGGCGGCGAACTCGATCTGGACACCGTCGCGCCTCTTGCCGAGGCCCTCGGCCGGGTGGCGCGGGACGGTGCGGGCCAGGCCGTCGTCCTCGACCTGTCGGGTGTCACCTTCGCCGACTCGACGACGGTCAACGTGCTGCTGCGGGCCCGCGAGAACCTCGGAGACCGGCTGAGGATCGCCACGCCGTCGGCGTTCATCCAGCGGCTGTTCGACGTGATCGGGCTCGGGGCGGCGCTGTCGGTGCACAGCACCGTGGCGTCGGCGCTGACGGACGGCTCAGCGGTCCCGGGAGCCGGCGATCCCGTCGGCGCGCAACGCGCGGTAGTCCGCGAGCAGGGCCGCTGCCGCGAGCGGTGAGCACGAGCCCGATCTCCCTGCGGTCCTGCCGCACCGGCAGGCGCTCGATGAGGCCGTCCGACTCCATGGACGCGCACAGCCTGCCGGCGCGCGGCATGGCGACCCCCAGGCATCCGGCGAGACCCGTGAGGTTCAGCCCGGGCCGGCGCCCGATGAGCAGGAGGATCCGCAGCCGGCGGGGCGGCCGGCGTTTCGGCGGCCTCCCTGAGCGTTTCCGCGGGAGGTCGTGGGCGACGGCCGCCCATGGGCTCGTCACACGGCGGCGAGGCCGCCCGGCGTGTCCGCGGGACCCGCGCCCGTGCCGCCGCCGGCCGCGGCGAGCCGCCTGGCCGCCACCGCGAGCGCGTCGGCGGCCGAGCGGGTGCCCGTCGACACGCAGAGCGTGTAGGTGGCGTCATCGAGGCGCCGGGCCGTCTGCCTGGTGCTGTGCCGGGCGTGCTCGGCGCGCGCGGTCTCGTACTGTGCGACAAGGTGGCGCAGCATCGTCGGGTGAGCCATCAGCACGGCGTGTGCCTGCCTTTCTCCCGCGGGCTCCGCAGGGGACGTTGCTGCGGCACCTTCCCGTTCGCGGGCCGGTCATGCCTGCGCCTGCGCGTGCCGGTCGTCACAGCGCCACCGCCCTGCCCGCGGCGGACCGGTGCAGCGGTCGGATGTCTGACGTCCCGTCACGCGGAACGACCTCTTCTGCGCCCGGCGCGCCCGGCATATGCTCGCCCCATGCGCGTCGCTCTCTTCGTCACCTGCGTCAATGACGCCGTGTACCCGGCCACCGGCATTGCGACGGTGCGTCTTCTGGAGCGCCTCGGGGTGGAAGTGGACTTCCCCGAAGCGCAGACCTGTTGCGGGCAACCCCAGTACAACACGGGCTATCGCCGCGAGACCGTCCCCCTCGCACACCGCACGGCACGTGTCTTCGACGGCTACGACTACGTGGTGACCCCGTCGGGATCCTGTGCCGCCATGGTGCGCGACCACTACCCCGCGATGGGCGACAGCGCCGCCGCCGCATTCGCACCTCGGATGTATGAACTGACGGAGTTCCTGGTCGACGTGCTGGGCGTGACCGACGTCGGGGCCTACTTCCCGCACTCCGTCACCTACCACCCCTCCTGCCACGGACTGCGGCTCCTCGGCCTCGGGGACCGCCCGCGCAAGCTGCTGAACGCCGTCAAGGGCATCGAACTCAGAGAGCTGCCGGGCGCGGAGGAGTGCTGCGGTTTCGGCGGCACCTTCGCCGTCAAGAACGCCGACGTCTCGACGGCGATGGGCCGGGACAAGGCGCACAACGCCGTCTCCACGGGCGCCGAGGTGCTGTGCGGCGGGGACAACTCCTGCCTGATGCACATCGGCGGCGTCCTCAGCCGCGAGGCCCAGGCGGTGCGCCCCCTGCACATCGCGCAGATCCTCGCCTCGACCGAAGAGGAGCCCTGGTCATGACCGGCACGTTCGTCGGGATGCCCTCCTTCCCCACGGCCGCGCGCAGCGCGCTCGCCGACGAGACGCTGCGCGGCAACCTGCGCTACGCCACCCACACCATCCGCGACAAGCGCGCGAAGGCCGTCGCCGAACTCGACGACTGGGCGCTGCTGCGCGAGGCCGGGAAGCAGATCAAGGACCACACGCTGCGCAACCTGGACCGCTACCTCCTCCAGCTGGAGGAGGCGGTGACCGCCGCGGGCGGCGTGGTGCACTGGGCCGCCGACGCGGCCGAGGCGAACCGCATCGTCGCCGACCTGGTGAAGGCCACGGGCGAGAGCGAGGTCGTCAAGGTCAAGTCCATGGCCACGCAGGAGATCGGGCTCAACGAGGCGCTCGCCGCCGAGGGCATCTCGGCGTACGAGACCGACCTCGCCGAGCTGATCGTCCAGCTCGGCGACGACCGGCCGTCCCACATCCTGGTGCCGGCGATCCACCGCAACCGCGGCGAGATCCGGACCATCTTCGCCTCGGAGATGGGCAAGTGGGGCAGGGCCGCACCGGACGGCCTCTCCGACGCGCCCGGCGAGCTGGCCGAGGCGGCAAGGCTCCACCTGCGGGAGAAGTTCCTTCGGGCCAAGGTGGGCATCTCAGGGGCCAACTTCATGGTCGCGGAGACCGGCACCCTGGCCGTCTTCGAGTCCGAGGGCAACGGCAGGATGTGCCTGACGCTCCCCGAGACGCTGATCTCCGTCGTGGGCATCGAGAAGGTGGTCCCCACCTGGCGGGACCTGGAGGTCTTCCTCCAGACGCTGCCCCGCTCGTCCACCGCGGAACGCATGAACCCGTACACCACCATGTGGACGGGCACCACCGACGGCGACGGTCCGAGCGCCTTCCACCTCGTCCTGCTCGACAACGGCCGCACCGCCACCCTGGCCGACGAGACCGGCAGGCAGGCACTGCGCTGCATCCGCTGCTCCGCCTGCCTCAACGTCTGCCCCGTCTACGAGCGGGCAGGCGGCCACGCCTACGGCTCCGTCTACCCGGGGCCCATCGGCGCGATCCTCAGCCCGCAGCTGCGCGGAACCGGCAGCGAGATCGACGCGTCCCTGCCGTACGCCTCCTCGCTGTGCGGCGCGTGCTACGAGGTGTGCCCCGTCGCCATCGACATCCCCGAGGTGCTGGTCCACCTGCGTGACCGGGTGGCGCACCAGGGCTGCAGGGGCCACTTCCTCGAACGCGCCGCCATCAAGGCGGCCGGCTGGGTCTTCGAGCACCCCGGAGCCCTCGCGGCGGGGGAGCGCGCGGCCACCGCCACCAGAAGGCTGCACCCCTCGCGCCTGCCGGGCGCCGGCGCCTGGACCAACAGCCGGGACCTGCCCCCGATGCCGCCCGAGTCGTTCCGCGACTGGTGGCGCCGCAACCGCACCCGAGGCGCCGCCCCCGCGGGCGGCAGGAAGGACGACGGATCGTGAGCCCCGCCTCGCCGTCCCGCGACCGGATCCTCGCGCGCGTGCGCGCCGCCGTCGACGGCGCCCCCGAGGCGCCCGGGCCGGCGCGCACCTACCGTGACACGCACACGCCCGAGGACGGCCGCGTGGACCTGCTCGCGGACAACCTGGCCGACTACCGGGCGCTCGTGCACCGCTCGGACGCGGCGGGCCTGCCCGCCCTCGTGGCGCGCCTGCTCGCCGAGCACGGCAGCCGGTCCGTGGCCGTACCACCCGGGCTGCCCGAACCCTGGCTCGCCGCGACGGACGTGACGCGTGTACCCGACGCGCCGGGGACCACCGCGGCCGAGCTCGACGCGGTCGACTCCGTCGTCACCGGCTGCGCCGTGGCGATCGCCGAGACGGGCACCATCGTCCTGGACGCGGGCCCCGACCAGGGCAGGCGCCGCATCACCCTGGTGCCCGACCACCACATCTGCGTGGTGCGCGCCCCTGAGCAGGTCGTCGGCGGCGTGCCGCAGGCCATGCCGCGACTCGACCAGACCAGGCCGCTCACCTGGATCTCCGGCCCGTCCGCCACCAGCGACATCGAGCTCGACCGCGTGGAGGGCGTGCACGGCCCGCGCACCCTGGAAGTGATCCTCGTCGAGGGCTGACGCAGCCGGCGCTGCGGCGCGGGTCGGGCCCGGCGCGGGTCAGGCCCGCAGCCGGGGCGACTCGGCGGCAGGATCCACCGTCCCGCCGTCCGCACCCACGCGGGCCGCGAGGCCGCGTGCCCAGGTGACGACACCCGCGCGATCGAGCCCGTGCGCCGGGCCGTCCCCGTACGCCTCCAGACTCCCGGCGCCGCGCAGCAGCAGCCGCTCGGCGCCCCTGGCGTTGCCGCGCGCCGCGTGCGTCAGCCCCACGGCGAGCTGGGCGAGCCCGCGCCACAGCGCACGCTCGGAGGGCGGGCCCGACTTCCAGGCGTCCTCGAACACCTCGTGCGCGTGGAAGGGCATGCCCGCGTCGAGCAGCCGCTGCGCCTCGGCGACGCTCTCCCGCGCCGCCCTGACCACGCCCTCGGGCTGGCGCTCCACGCCCGGGGCCCCGTACGGCAGCGGCCTGCCGAGCCCGTCCCGCGGGCGCGCGTTGCGCGCCCGGCCCTCGGTGTCCCGGTCCCTGGCGTCCCGCTCTCGCTCACCCATACGCCCGATTGTGCCCGCAGTCGGCGGGGGACCGGCGCACCTGCCGAGTGAGGTATCGTGTGACGCGCGTGATCACGTATCGCGAACACGCGCATCGGGACGTGGCGCAGCTTGGTAGCGCACTTGACTGGGGGTCAAGGGGTCGCAGGTTCAAATCCTGTCGTCCCGACTGGAGACAGTCGCAGGTCAGGCCCGGTTTCGGAGGTGTCAGAAACCGGGCCTTGATCATTCTTGGGGAGCAGGTGGGGACCGGCACCCGTGCAGGTGGCGCCGGGTGGTGGTCAGGGAGCCGTGGTCGGCGATCCTGCGCATGACATGTACCTGGACTCCGGCGTCGGCGAACCAGGTCAGTCCGGTGTGCCGGAGGTCGTGGCGGCACAGGTGCTCGTATCCGAGCTCGGTGACCGCATCGTCCCAATGTGTCGCGTCGCCTAGGACGGCGGTGGAGATGCGACCGCCGCGCGGGCCGGTGAAGGGGCGGGCATCGCGATCGGGGCCGGCGGACAGGACGCGCTGAGCGACGAGGGGACGGATCTCTTCCACGATGCGGAATTGCCGCTCGGTCATGGACTGGTCGTATCCGCCCACGGCGTCGCGTCGGTCGTCGGCTCGGGACGAGGAATGCCGCCGGGCGGTGGCCTGCTCCGGGAGCTGCTTCGGCGGCGGCGCGGGCCGGTTCGAGACCCTTCTTGCCGTGGCCGAGGTGGGTGGCCCGCAGGCTCTGCCACGCAGGGTGCGGCAGTAGGCGATGTGGTCTTCTGCCGCGCCGGCGCGTTCGGAACGCCCTTGCCCACACCTCCGCGGCCGCCAAGGCGGTGCACCTGATGTACCGGGAGGTCGCCACGGAAGTCGGCCACGCCGCAAAGCAGTTGGCCACCGACACCGCCACTCGGCAAGCCGGGCTGCTTGCTGAGTCCTGAGCGACCTCGACGACGAGGGCGCGCAGCACCATCCCCGCGGTGCGTGGCGGGCGAGGCGGGCGAGGTCCTGGCCGGCCCCGGCCTGCGGGTTGCGCCGCTAGGCGCCGGCTATCAGGGCGTGGATGCCGAGCCGGTTGGTGATGGCCGGCAGGGACGGGTGGTCCGGGCGTGGCGCGAGGAGCGTGGCGGCAGGCGCGGGGGCGGCCGCCGTGTCCTCAGGATGCCGGGCGGCGTCCTCGGCCGGGAAGTCGTGGGGGACGGCCTGTCCACATCGGCGTCCCGGTCCCGAAGGCGAAGGCCGCGCCGCGCGTGGGGGACATCCGTTCCGGGCAGGAGAACGTGAACTCCGGGGCCGGGTGAGGCCCACTCGATCGCGTCCCACGGCTCGGCCCCAGGTTCGGGACCGCCTCGTCGGATCGGATCAGACCGTGCGGAAACCCGTCCCCGTCTTGCGTCCCAGGTGCCCCATCGCGACCAGGCCGCGCAGGGAGCGGGCCGCGGCGAAGTCCTCGGTGCCGAACGTCTCCCGCAGCCGGTCGAGGATCGCGAGCGACACGTCGAGGCCCACCGTGTCCAGGAGCGTGAACGGGCCGAGCGGGAAGCCCAGCAGCGACTCGACGGCGGTGTCGACGTCGCCCATGTCGAGGCAACCGCCGCTCTCCATCGCCCGGATCGCGTGGTTCAGGTAGGAGAAGAGCAGGTAGTTGACGATGAAGCCGGTCCGGTCGCCGCAGCCGACGGCGGTCTTGCCGAGGCGCTCGCACAGGGCGCGGGCGGCGGCGTGGGCCGCGTCGCTCGTCGCCTCCGCGCGCACCACCTCGACCAGGCGCATCACCTGGGCCGGGTTGAAGAAGTGCATGCCGATCACGTCTTCGGGCCGGCCGGAGGCGGCCGCGCACTCGGCGACGGAGAGGCTCGAGGTGGTGGTCGCGAGCACCGCGCCGGGCCGGCACACCTTGCCGAGCTGCTCGAAGACCGTCCGCTTGACCGGCAGGTCCTCGACGACCGCCTCGATGACGAGGTCGCAGTCGTAGAGGACGGCGACGTCCTGGTCGCCGCGCACCAGGTCGAGCGCCGCGCCGGCGGCGCCGGGGTCGAGCCGGCCCCGCTTGACCGACCGGTCGAGCGACGAACCGATCGCCGCGCGGGCGGCGTCGGCCCGCTCGGTGGTCCGCCCCACCAGCGTGGTCCGTACACCGGCGAGCACCAGGGCCTGCGCGATGCCACGCGCCATGGTGCCGGTGCCCACGACGCCCACGTGCCCGACGGCCGGAGCACCCTCCGGGGCCCGGTCCCGCGCCGCGGGGACGACGCGCCGCCCCGCGGCGTCGTAGGCGTAGAAGCCCTGGCCGCTCTTGCGCCCCAGCCGGCCGCTCTCGATCATCCGCTCCAGCGAGCCGGGCGGACGGTGGTGCTCCAGGCCGGTACGCCGGTACAGGTCGCCCAGTTCCCGGTGGACGGTGTCGACACCGACGGTGTCGAGCATCTCCAGGGGACCGGCGGGCAGGCCGCAGCCGAGCCGCATGGCGGTGTCGATGTCCTCGCAGGACGCGTACCCCGCCTCGTGCAGCGCGGCGGCGCGGCCGAGGTAGGGCAGCAGCAACTCCCGGGCGGCGGCCGTGTCGGTGCCCTGCGGAGCGATTGGCCGGCCGAGCAGCGACACCAGCTCCTCGGCCGCCGAGACCGCCTCGGGCGCGGTCATCGTGGTGCTCACGAGCGCCGCCCCCGCCTTCGGTGACGACGGGACCGCGAAGCGCAGGCCCACCAGCCGAGCCGGTCGGCCGGACGCGACGGCGAGCGCGGGCACCGACAGCGAGGCCGTCGTCGTGACCAGGGCAGTGACGCGCGGGCACAGCGCACCCAGCCGGTGCAGCACCTCCGCCTTGCTCTCCGCGTCCTCGGACACGGCCTCGACGACGACGCCGGCCTCGGCCAGCCGCTCGACGTCGCCGCTCACCTCGGCCGTGCCGGCCCACGAGCGCACCCTCGCGACGACGTCCGGGTCGGTGTCGACACCGATGACCCGGACCCCGCCCGCGTCCAGCGCGCGCAGCAGGCTCTGCCCCACCGAGCCCAGGCCGACCACGCCGACCACCCTGTGTTGCTCAACCACGCTTTGACTCCCCTGACTTCACGAAAATCGATTGACCTGCGGACGGCGTATGGGGTCAGTCCCCGTCGGAGACCGCCCCGCCGTCGGCCGCAGGGGACGTGCGGAAGCGGTTGACGGCGTCGAGGTGCTCGGCACGCAGGGCGTGATCGCGGACGCCCGTACCCTCTCGGGGGGCCAGGGCAAGTACGCCGATCTTGCCCTGGTGGACGTTGTGGTAGACGTCCGAGGCGGCCTGGCCGGTGTCCTCGAGGCGGTACGTCCTGGACAGCGTCGGGTGGATCCTGCCCTTGACGATGAGGCGGTTGGCCTCCCACGCCTCGCGGTAGTTGGCGAAGTGCGAGCCGACGATCCGCTTCAGCGACATCCACAGGTACCGGTTGTCGTACTCGTGCATGTAACCGGAGGTGGAGGCGCAGGTGACGATCGTGCCGCCCTTGCGGGTGACGAACACGCTCGCACCGAAGGTCTCGCGGCCGGGGTGCTCGAAGACGATGTCGACGTCCTCGCCACCGGTCAGTTCGCGGATGCGCGAGCCGAACCGCTTCCACTCCTTGGGGTCGTGCGTCCGCTCGTCCTTCCAGAACCGGAAGTCCTCCGCGCAGCGGTCGATGACGGCGGTGGCGCCCATGGCCCGGCACAGCTCGGCCTTGCGCGGGCTGGACACCACGCAGATCGGGTTGGCGCCGCCGGCCAGCACCAGCTGGGTCGCGTACGAGCCCAGGCCGCCGCTGGCGCCCCAGACCAGGACGTTGTCACCCTGCTTCATGCCCGCGCCGTTGCGGGACACCAGCTGACGGTAGGCGGTCGAGTTGACCAGTCCCGAGCTCGCCGCCTCCTCCCAGGTCAGGTGCTCGGGCTTCGGCATCAGCTGGTTGGCCCTGACCAGCGCCAGCTCGGCGAGGCCGCCGAAGTTGGTCTCGTAGCCCCAGATCCGCTGCTCCGGGTCGAGCATCGTGTCGTTGTGGCCGTCCGAGCCCTCCAGGTCGACGGAGAGGCAGTGGGCCACCACCCGGTCACCGGGCCGCCACCGCCGCACACCGGGGCCGGTGCGCAGCACGACGCCCGCGAGGTCGGAGCCGATCGTGTGGTAGTCCCGGTCGTGGCGCGCGGCCGAGCCGCTGGTGCGCCCGTAGCGCTCCAGCAGCGAGAAGGTGGACACCGGCGAACCGAGCGCGCTCCACACGGTGTTGTAGTTGATGGCGCTGGCCATGACCGCGATCAGCACCTCGCCGACCTCGGGCTGGGGGGTGGGCACGTCCTCGTGGTGGATGGACTTCGTCGTGTCGCGTTCCTGGGGTGGTATGCCCTCGAACATGTCGCGTTCGCTGCGGAACAGCACGGCCGCCTTGTGCGACTCGGGAACCCGCAGCGCGGCGAAGTCCTCGGAGACTGCGTCGGGCGACTCGATCATCTCGATGATGTGCTGCATCACGGACCTCTCAGTTTTCGGCGTGGCTCGGAACAGGCGACGAATGTGGCTGCGGGCCGAATTCTGCGGTGCGCCGACGACACAGCCCAAGGTCCCCGCCGGTGGGGCAGGCCTGGCCGGCACAAGGGGGGGACGAACAAAGGCGGGCGCGTATCGGGCACACCGAGGGGAGAGGAAAAAGCCGCGTGCGGAGGAAGCGGCGTCCTGGTGCGGTCGTGAGACTCACCGGGACCGTAGCAGCGGACACCGAGCACGAACAAGCGCGGCCGTGCCGTACACGGCCACGGCCGGCGGGCCGGCGGAGTTCAGGATCGGTGAAATTAGCGAGGTGTAAGCACGGTGCGAGACATGCCTGGAACAGTGAGGCCGAACGATTACCGGAGCGGGCAGTGTCGAAGGCCGGGAGAGGGCCTCGGGGAAGGAAGGTGCGGCCGCTGGCCTAGGTCGGACGGGGCGCCCAACTCGCTGGACAGGCAGTGCTGAGGACTGCCTTGTCCTTGTTGAGGATGGCTTCGTGCAGGTGGCGCAGCGAGCGTCCAGGACGCAGTCCGAGACTGTCGGAGACCGCGCAGGCGCGTTCGTAGACGTGCAGGGCGTCCGCCTGGCGTTGCGACCGGTACAGGGCGAGCATCAGATGTTGGTAGAACACCTCGTGATGCGGGTGACCGGCGATCAGTGAGTACAGCACGCTGATCATCTCGCGATGGCGGTCGAGGAGGAAGTTCGACACGATCAGCATTTCCAGGGCTTCCAGCCGCAGCTCTTTGATCCGCTGGGTGAAGCTGTTGACGGTGGGACCGCCCTGCAGACCGTCGAGCGGGGACCCGCGCCAGACGGAAAGCGCCTCCTTGAGAGCGGCGTTCGCCTCTTTCGCGTTTCCGGCCGCCAGTTCGCTGCGCCCGCGTTTGAGGGCCTGCTCGAAAAAGTGGAGGTCAAGGTCGTCGGACCCGAGATGCAGGACGTACCCGCTGGTGCGGGTGGCGATCAGATCATCGCGTTCGCTCGCCTGGGCAAGCAGCTTGCGAAGTTGTGAGACATAGGCATAGAGACTGGCCGAGGCGTGCTTCGGCTGGTTTTCGTCCCACAGCTCTGCGAGGAGATCCTTCGTCGGCACTATCTGGTCGGCCCGGATGAGCAGCGTCGCCAGTATGATCTCGACTTTTCGAGTACTGGAGACGAATTCTTCATCCCCCGACGTTATCCTTAACGTCCCAAGAATTTCATAGCGCATGGACTAACCTTTGTTACTTTCCGGGGCGGCCGGTGGTGCTGATTTGGCCGGCGCCCTGTGGGCTGCTCTGAAGAGAATCCACGTCACGCGCCCCGCCTTCTTGCGGGAGGCGGACTCCGCCGGCGGGTGACGGGTCGGTCGACGTCCTCCCGCTCCCCGCGGTTCGGGGGCCGGCACGCACGCCCCACAGTCACCGGGAGAACGGCGACTGTCCGTGGTGCCGGTCTGAAGAGACAGGCTGTCCGTGGCTCTCGGGCGGCGCAACGCGCTCTCACCTCCCCCGTCTTCGTGGTGGACGAGCGGTCCACCGCCGGACTGGCATCGCGTACCCGACGATCGCCTCGTCGCGACGCTCAGCAAGCCCCTCCTCCCCTGCGGTCCGGTGGCGGTCTCCCATCGAACCGAACTGGCGTGATGTCGACCAGCGTACCGCCCGCGGAGACGGTGACATCAGCCTGCGTGGCCACCGCAATTGTAGTCATACGGGTCTTCAGATCGGTATCCGGAAGATGGCACGTTTGAGTAGGTGCGAACCGGCACAACGGGCGACGGCCCGTATCGGACGAACCGGAACCTCCGGGAACGCCGTCGGCCGCGGGATGGAACCATCGGCGAGAGTGCTGACCAGCCGCCCCGCACTTCATGCACCCCCATTTCGCGCCACTTCGCGGGAGGAGGCGCGGGTACGACGCCGGCAGGGCGGAAAGAGGCCATGGGCCCCGCTGCCAACCCGCCGGGCTGCCCTATGGGAAGCATTGCGACAGATAGCTGTTAGCGAGGAAACCTACGATATTCGCGCTGGAAGGGCCGGGCCATCTCACCGTGGACGACCGGTTTCCTCCGTTGTTGGCGTATTAAGGAGAATAGTGACACCTGTCGCGCCCGCGGACTCAACGCCCGACCCCGCTGACGAACTTCTGCGGCTGCTCTCGACCGGCGAGGCGGTGGTCCGGTACCCACGCGTCGCCGACCTCCTCGCCACGGTGGAGCCCCCGGCCTTCGCACGCGCGTGCCACCAGCTCGCGCGGCTCGACCCCGACGCGGTCCTGGAGGCCCACCCGGACCGCGCCTCCGTCACCGTCGCCATCACCGGCCACGGCACCCTCTCGACCCTCGTACCACCGCTCACCGGCGAGCTGGCCCGGCACGGAATACTGCTGCGCCCTCACGTGAGCGACTTCGGCAGCTACATCTTCGACCTCCTCAACCCGGACAGCGACCTCTACAGCCAGCGCGCCGACCTCACGCTGTGCGTGCTCGACCCCATGATCGTCTTCGACGAGGTGCCCGTCCCCTGGCGGTCGGCCGACGTTCAGCGGGTCTTCGACGAGAAACTGCGCACCCTGGAGCGGATCGCGGCGACCTTCGGCGCCGGCGGCCACGGCACCCTCGTCCTCAACACCCTCCCGCTGCCCAGGCAGTTCACCGCACAGCTCGTCGACCACCGCTCCAGGAGCGAACTCGGCGCCGTCTGGCGCGAGGCCAACGCCCGCCTGCTGCGCATGGCGGCCTCGGCCCCCGGCCTCGTCGTGATCGACACGGACCCGCTGGTGGCGGAGGGCGTCACGGTCACCGACGCCCGGATGAGCACGTACGCCAAGGCCCACCTCTCGGCCGACCTGCTCGCCCGCTATGCCCGGGAGATCGGCCACCTGGCACGACACAGCGTCGGCAAGAGCAAGAAGGCCCTCGTCCTCGACCTCGACGGCACGCTGTGGGGCGGAGTCCTCGGCGACGACGGCGTCGAGGGCATCGAACTCTCCGGCAGCCCCAAGGGCGAGGCGTTCAACGGCGTCCAACGCGTGGTGAAGCAGATCGGCTCCCAGGGCGTCCTCCTCGCCGTGGTCAGCAAGAACGAAATCGACCTGGTCCGCGAGGCGTTCCGGGACCGAAGGGACTCGGAACTGCGCGAGGACGACTTCGTCCGCGTCATCGCCAACTGGCGCCCCAAGCACGACAACCTGAAAGAGCTCGCACAGGCAGTCAACCTCGGCGTGGACAGCTTCGTCTTCGTCGACGACAGCCCCCTCGAATGCGGCCTCGTGCGCAGCGAACTGCCCGGCGTCTCCGTCGTCCGCGTGGACGGCGACCCCGCCCTGCACGTCGAGAAGATCCTCCGGGACGGCTGGTTCGACACCCCCCAGCTCACGGCCGAGGACCAGCAGCGCGTCGTCCGCTACCAGGAAGAACTGGTCCGTAAGGACTTCCTGGACAGCTTCGACTCGGTCCAGGACTTCCTGCGCGAACTGAAGGTCACCGTACGGCTGGCCCCCGTCCGGGACACCGAGATCCCGCGCGTGTCCCAGCTGACCCTGCGCACCAACCAGTTCAACCTGACCACCCGCCGTCTCCAGCAGGCCCAGGTGCAGGAACTGGCGGCCGCCCCGGCCGCCCGCGTGCTGACGATCCACTCCGGAGACCGCTTCGGCGACAACGGACTCGTCGGCGCCGTGTTCACGAGGCAGGACGAAGACACCCTGCACATCGACAACTTCGTCCTGAGTTGCCGGGTGTTCTCCCGCGGCATCGAGCAGACCGCGCTCGCCGCCGTCCTGGAACAGGCCCGCACCGACGGCATGCGGGCCGTGTACGGAACCTACCGGCCCAGCAAGAAGAACGGCGCGGTGCGGGACCTCTACCCCCGCTACGGATTCACCCCCGAGGCGGAGGACGGGGACACGCTCGTCTTCCGTCACGACCTGCGCCGGCTACCCGACCGACCCGAACACGTGTCGCTCCACGAGGAACTGTAGGTGGAATGTGATGATTAGTATCGACGAATTCGTCTCGATCGTGCGCGATGAACTCGGCCTCCCCCTCACGGCCGAGGACGTCGACCTGAGCTTCGACGAGCTGCCGGGCTGGGACTCCGTACAGATGCTGTGGCTGCTCACCATCCTGGAGCGGCGCACCGGCAAGAGCCTCTCCCTGCCGGACATGCTGGAGGCCCCCAGCCTCGCCGCTCTGTACAAGATCGTGGCGTCCCAGTGAGCGCCGCGCCCCTCGCCCACGAGCGGCGGCCCACCTTCTACTTCCTCGACCACATCAAGTCGTTCTCCCCGGTCTTCCTGGACACGGAGGTCGACATGACGGCCGTGCGACAGCACCGGGCGGACGCGCAGGCCGAGGGGCAGCACTACTCCCTCGTCTCCTACGTCGTCCACGCCGCCGGACGCGTGCTCGCCCAGCACCCCGAAGCCAACGCCGCCATCCGCGGGAACTTCGCACCCAAGGTCGCCAAGTTCACCGGCGTCGCGGGCAAGGTCACGTTCGACAAGACGGTCAACGGCCGCCGTGTGGTCCTGTCCACCGTGCTGCCGGACGTGCACGAGGCCGCCCAGGCGGACATCCAGCGGCAGATCGAATTCATCCGGGACGGCGACCCGGAGACCATGCCGCAGCTCGCGAAGATCAGGGCGCTGCGCAAGCTGCCCGTGCCGCTGGGCCGACTGGCCTTCCGCACGGGCATCCGCGGCCTCGCCAAACGGCCGCAGCTGGTCGGCACCTTCGCGGTCACCTCCCTGGGCCACAGCGCCGTGGACAGCTTCCACTCGGTCGGCGGCACGACCGTCACCCTCGGCGTCGGCAGGATGTCCGACCGCCCGGTCGTCCGGGACGGCGCCGTCACCATCGCGCCGATGATGCGCCTCAGCCTCGCCTTCGACCACCGGGTCATCGACGGTGCGGAGGCGGCCGACGTGCTGACCGACCTCAAGACGCGGCTGGAGGAGATCGGCTCCCACATCCCGGAGCCGGCCACCACCGAGGACACCGCACCCGAGGACACCGCACCCGAGGACACCGCACCCGAGGCGTCCGCCGCTGAGGACGTGCCGGCGGCGCCCTGACCGGCACCAGCTCACCCCTCGCACGGCGAAGGGCCCCAGTCTCCGACCGGGGCCCTTCGCCGTCGCCCAGTCAGCGCTTCTCGCGCAGCTCCTTGTTGATGAAGTCGAGGATCTCGTTGGCCGAAGCCGACTCCATCCGCCGGGCCACGTCCTGCTCCGGCACGGCCTCGACCGTCCGCAGCTGCTTCCACTTCGCCATGACCGTCTCGAGCCGAAGCGTGATCCGGGAGTGGGTCTCCTCGTCCGGCTCCTCCGTCAGCCCCGCCAGCGCCGACTCCAGACCGGCGAGCTCCGACAGCATCGGGGGCTCGGCCTCCGGCAGATCGGGAGCGAGCTGCTCCCGCAGATACCGGGCCAGCGCCGTGGGCGTCGGATGGTCGAAGACGAGCGTCGCAGGCAGCCGGACACCGGTGCTGGCACTCAGCTTGTTCCGCAGCTCCACCGCCGTCAGCGAGTCGATGCCCAGCTCCTTGAAGGCACTGTCCGCCTCGATCGCCGACGGATCGGTGTGCCCGAGCGTGGCGGCGAGCTGGTCCCGGATCAGATTGACCAGCAGCTGGTCTCGCTGACGGTCACTCATCGGCGCCAGCCGCCCGGTCAGAGAGTTGCGCCCCTCACCCTCGGCCGCGCCACCCGCGAGCGTCCGGCGCCGGCTCTTCACGAGGCTCCGGAAGAGCGGCGGCAACTGGTCAGCGTAACCCCGCAGGGCACCGTGGTTGAGATGCGCGGTGACGAGACTCGCGCGGCCGGAGGCCAGCGCCCCGTCGAACAGGGCCAGACCCTCGGCACTGCTCATCGGCGCGATGCCGTTGCGGTCGATGCGACTGAGATCGGTCGTGTTCAGATGCTGGGTCAGATTGCTCGTCTGCTCCCAGAAACCCCAGGCCATGGAGGTGGCGGGCAGCCCCAGAGCCTGCCTGTGATGGGCCAGGGCGTCCAGGAACGTGTTGGCCGCCGCGTAGTTGGCCTGGCCCGGGCTCCCGAGCGAACCGGCCGCAGACGAGTACAGGACGAACGCCGCGAGGTCGAGGTGCCGGGTCTGCGTGTGCAGGTTCCAGGCGGCGTCGGCCTTGGGCAGCAGCACGGTGTCCAGACTGTCCAGCGTGAGCTTCTCCACCGTGGCGTCCCCCACCGCACCCGCCGTGTGCACGACGGCGGTGAGCGGATGGGCATCGGGCACCCCGGCGAGCAGCGCGGCGAGCTGCTCCGCGTCGGCCGTGTCACAGGCCGCGACGGTGACCTCCGCGCCGAGCCCGTTCAGCTCCTCGCACAGCGCCTCGGCACCCTCCGCTC
Source organism: Streptomyces sp. NRRL F-5126 (assembly GCF_000721265.1). Lineage (GTDB taxonomy): Bacteria > Actinomycetota > Actinomycetes > Streptomycetales > Streptomycetaceae > Streptomyces. Next base: position 187,659 of record NZ_JOFZ01000016.1, read on the forward strand.
GCGGGCCGCTGCGGCTGACGAGCAACAGCCGCATGTGTCCCTGACCCACCAGGTGCCGGGCCAGCAGACTGCCCAGGGTGCCGGTGCCACCGGTGATCAGCACGGTCCCCTCCGGGTCCAGCGCATGCGGCACCGTCAGCACCATCTTGCCGATGTGACGCGCCTGGCTGAGGAAGCGGAACGCCTCCGGAGCCTGCCGGATGTCCCACGCCGTGACCGGCAGCGGACGCAGCACACCCGCCTCGAACAGGCCCAGCAGCTCGGTCAGGATTTCCTGGATGCGGTCGGGACCGGCCTCGAACAGGTCGAAGTTCTTGTACGCGACACTCGGATGCGCCGCCGCGACCGCCTCGGCGTCACGGACGTCCGTCTTGCCCATGTCCACGAAGCGACCGCCTCCAGGCAGCAACCGCAGCGACGCGTCCACGAACTCCCTGGCCAGCGAGTTCAGCACGACGTCCACCCCCTGACCGCCGGTGGCCGTCAGGAACGCCTCCTCGAAGTCGCACGTACGGGAGGAGGCGATGTGCGCGTCGTCGAAGCCCATCTCGCGAAGAGCACCCCACTTGCCCGGACTGGCGGTGGCGAAGACCTCCGCGCCCCAGTGGCGGGCCAGCTGCACCGCGGCCATGCCCACGCCACCGGCCGCGGCGTGCACCAGCACCTTCTCACCCGAGCCGAGCCGGCCCAGGTCGCCGAGACCGTAGTACGCGGTCATGAAGACGACCGGTACGGCCGCCCCCTGCACGAACGACCACTCGGCGGGCATCCGGATGAGCATGCGGTGGTCGGTCACCGCCTCGGAGGCCATGGAGTGCGGGACGAGTCCCATCACCCGGTCACCCGGCACCAGCTCGCTGACGCCGGGACCCACCTGCGTCACCACACCCGCGGCCTCACTGCCGAGGTGGGCCGCCTCACCCGGATACATGCCCAGGGCGATGAGGGCATCCCGGAAGTTCATGCCGGTGGCCCGCACCGCGAGCCGCACCTCTCCCGCCGCGAGCGGAACGTCGTCCGTGGACATCGCGGCCAGCGTGAGGTGGTCCAGCGTCCCCCCGCCCGCCATCTCCATCCGCCAGGCCGCGGCACCCTCGGGGGCCCGCAGCGCCATCCGGGCGTCAAGACGGTTCAGCCGCAGCGCGTACACGACCCCGTTCCGCAGGGCCAGCTGGGGCTCGTCGGTCGCCAGGGCCGCGGTCAGCACGCCGAGGGACGACGTCGCGTCGTCGATGTCGAGCAGCGTGAACCGGCCGGGGTGCTCCGACTGTGCCGACCTCAGCAGGCCCCACAGCGGAGTGTCCGCCAGCGAGACAGCGGCGTCCCTGCCGGCCTGACCCCAGACCGTGTTGCGCGTGACCACCACGAGCCGCGACGCCGTGAACGCCGCCGTCGACAGCCACTCCTGCAGCAACGGCAGCACCTCGCGCACGGACGCGTGCGCCCCGCCGACAGGACCGTCGTCGTCCGTGGCGGAGGCGTAGGGCAGCAGCACCAGGTCGGGCACCGCGGCACCCGCCGCGACCGCCGCACCCAGCGCGGCGATGTCCGGATACTCGACGGCACCCAGGTCCGACACGGGCACCTGCCCGAAGCCGGAGTCCGTACCGGCGACCCTGCCGGTGAGCGTCGCCCAGGTGGCGGACGACGCCGCCTCCTCGTCCGCCACCGGAACCGCCGTCCAGTCCACCACGAGCAACGGCTGCGACGGCGACTGACGCGAGGCCAGCGAGGCCAGCTGCTCGGGCGGCAGTGGACGGGTGGTGAAGGCGTCCACGGTGGCGACGGGCGCGCCCCCGGCGTCGGCCAGATCCAGGCTGACGGAGTCGTCGCCGGTCGGGGTGAGTCTGACGCGCAGCCGCCGGGCGCCGGTGGAGTACAGCTGGACACCGGACCAGGAGAACGGCAACCGCATGCCCCCGGTCTGCTCCTCGGCGTTCTCCAGCGCGTCCAGGCCGAGAGCGTGGAGCGCGGCGTCGAGGAGTGCGGGGTGGATGTCGAACGCGTCGGCCTCATCCGTGACGGTGTCGGGGTCCTCGGGGAGGGTGATGTCGGCGTAGGTGTGGTGG
>NZ_JOFZ01000017.1 GCF_000721265.1 Streptomyces sp. NRRL F-5126
AGCCGCAGCGTCACGCGACGGCCCGTCATCCACCGGCCCAGGACATTACGGGCAAACCGCCGGGTCGATCAGCGATCGAACCCCGCTGACGAATCGAGGTCAACTTTGCTGTTGCTATCCAGCGAGAGGGTTGCGGGATCGGGCAGTGAGGCTACACCTCACCCTCCAGCCAACGTTCGAATGGCGCGACCTCCGACAGCTCGGAATTGATCGCCTTCAGCCCTCCAGCGAAGTCCTCGGCCAATTTCGAGAGCATCGCAACTAGCTCACTCTGCGCAATGCTCTCGCACTCCGGGTCTGGAACCCAATTGGTCCGCGAATCACAGTGAATCATCACGAGATCTCCGCTTGGTCGGAAGGTCAAAGTCCTCTCGATGCCTTGCGAGTAAAGATCCACCTCGACTTCGCGGCGTTCACGCACACTCACCAGAAGCGACGGGAGTTGCTCCATGAAGGCAGACAAGTCATACGCGACATCGAGCGGCCACTCATCATTCCCGAAGCCGCCAATGTGAAATCTGCCGCCTCCAACATCGGAGAGTGCGCTACACGCCTCCATAACGAGAGTTTCGTACTCTCCACCGGGCTCCAGACTCGCTGAATCAGGAGTTAGGGCACCTGACGGCACGGCCAGATTGAACGACACAGAGAAGGTCATCTCTCCAGCCTCCTAGTTCGGGCCAATGATCGGGAATCCCGTCTTGTACAGACCATTTGGACTCGGTACGACGGTAGCTGCGCGCGCCTGGACAATGCTCCCATCCGGCATGATCACCTGCCCCATTCCCTCCGGGATCTGCACCGACCTGGGACCGGCTCCTTCGACATGGAGCCCCTTGAGGAAATCTGCAGCAGCGTCGTTGTCCAACCATTGACCTTGCTGGTTCCCAGTACTGCGAGCACGATCAGTCAGAGCCTTCGTGTTCTTCGCCCCAGCGCCATGAGTCTTGAATGTGTGACCCCACGTTTTCACGCTGTTAGAAGCCCAGTTCACACACCCATTGCTGTTGTGAACCAGGACCGGCGTCTGACCAGCGAGTACATAGTACGTGTGCAGCTGGTTGACAGTGAGGTTGTACATGTCCGCGTCACCGGCGATCGTGACGACTCGTGCAACGCGGACATGCTTGTTTGCCGCTGTGATCAGGGCTTGGCCGGGCTTGAGCCGGCCGGCTGGGACCCAGGTGTGCGTGCTGTCGTCCCAGAAGGGATGCTTCGACGTCGTGTGGAGGACGGCCGTGTGGCCCGGTGAGGTCTGGATCGTGAGGTCTACGAGGTCGTAGTCGTGGTTGATATGTGTTGCTGTGACCTCTTCCGGCCCCTTGTGCCGACCCGTGTCCGGGTCTGCCGCTTCTACCTCGTCGCCGGTTTGAATATCGCCGATCTTTTTGGTTTTTCCGTCCTGCATGAGGACGGGAGTTGACGGGGTGAAGCTGCAAGGACCCGAGGAGCCCTTTGGACCTTTTTTGCCGCCGGATATTCCTTCACCGAACGCCACTCCAATGAGGGCCGCCGTGAACTCCGACAGCGACGAGTTGGCCTGACGGAAGCAATCTGACTTTTTGCCCAGCCCTATGCAGGTATTCCACTTGAGTGATGCGAAGTTTTCGCGATCTGCCTGGTTATCCACTCCATAGCAAGACAGGTCACCTATATAGCAATTCTTAATGCCTTCCCTGATGAACTGCCTTGCGAACTCCTTGGCGTATTTCCACTTGGAATTAATCGAGTAGTGCTTAAGAAGTTTTATCTTGCCATCGTTGTTCTCATCCGTGCCACTTGTTTCAACGCCCGCCTTAATGTTGTCCGCGTCACCAGGTGATTGGTGGCGACCGGGGTCGTCGACCAAGGCGCCACGGTGGGATGACACTGGTCCGCACTCGTCCCATCCGCCCACACAGTCCGCAGTTCGCAGCCCTGAGGGATCGGCGTTGTCGACAGGGTTGTTGTCGGCGTAGGCGTAGCCGTTCCATTGCTGGGGATCGTCGTTCACGAGCAGTGGATCGGGGCTCAGGAACCGGCCGAGGGCTGGGTCGTATTCGCGTGCGCCGAGATTGGTCAGGCCGGTCGTCGTGTCCTGTGTGCCGCCCACGAATCCCTTGTCGCCGGGCCAAGGCCCCGCGGCGTCGCCAGCGCGGGCTTCGCCGAAGGGGGTGTAGGCACGGCGGGTGACTGCGAGCGTGGCGGCGTCGATGTCGATGGTGGCGGTGCCCTGAGGGTCACTGACCAGGTAGCCGAGGGTCGACGTGCTCTTGCCCGCGGTAGCCGTGCGCACCGCTGTGGGGGCGCCGGCCATCGCGTAGTAGCGCGTCGCCTGTGTCACGGTGCCGTCCGAGCCGATGGTGAGCTCGTCGCTGCCCAGGTAGAGGGTGGTGGTTCCGTCGTCGGTGCGGGCTACCTGGTTGTCGTCCGCGTCGTAGTGGTAGCCAGTGGCGTGCTGCTCGGTGCCTGTCTTGTCCGTGGTGAGCGTGGACAGCTTGCCGGTGGCGGTCCAGGCCAGTTTCGCGTCCTGGTTGTCCTGGGCGTTCGCGGAGTTCGTTGTGGCGATGGCCGTCGGGTTGCCGTCAGCGTCGTAGGTGTAGTTCTGCGTCGTCTGGCCGACGGTTACCTGTGAGACCGCGTGCGTGGAGCCGGGTGAGTCGTATGCCTCCTTGGTGACCACGTCTTTAGCGGTGTCGCCCGTCGGGTCGTGGTCCGTCTTTGCGGTGCGGTCACCGCTCACGTCGTAGGTGTAGGACTGCCAGTACGGCGTGGGGCCGCCGATGTTGGAGGCCTTGGGGGTCGCGCTGTTGCAGTCGCCGATGCCGTTGATCGACGGGGAGGGCGCGGTGTTGGTGCCCTGGGTGTCCGTCCATGCCTGGGTGAGGCGCGACAGGTAATCGTAGGTGTAGCACTGGGTGTCGGTGTGCGCGGCGTCTTGGGCGTCGCTGTCGGAGGTGATGCGGCCCGACGCGTCATAGGTGTAGGAGACGGTATCGACGGCCGCCGTGCTGTTCTCGGCGTTCGTGGTGGCCGTCAGGAGGCGGCCGGTGGCTGCTTCCCAGTTGTTCGTGGTGACGACCTGTGCCGGCTGGTTGCCCATCGTTGCCCGCGTGACCTGGCCGAGGGGCGTGTAGTTGGTCCAGGCGACGTAGACGTCGCTGCCCCCGAGCGTGGTGGGCAGGCCGGTGCCGTTGTAGCCGTGGTGGACGGTTTCGTCGGGCAGCAGGGAACCTGCGCCGGTCGTTGCCATGCGAGTGGTGTCCGGGAGGGCCTGGACCGGCGTGTACGTGTTGGTGCTGGTGTACGTGATCGGGGAGGCATTGTGGTAAACGCCGGCCGGGACCGTGGTGACCGTCTTCGTGGGCTGGTAGCCGACGTCGTAGCCGAGGATCGAGGCGGTGTACTCGGGCTTGCCCGACGCTCCGTAGCTCGTGGACGAGGCCATCTGGCCGAGAGCGCCGCTGGGGTCGTAGGTCCACGCAGCCAGCAGACTGCCGTCTGTGCTCGTTCCGTTGTACTCGTGGAGCTTTCGGCCCAGAGCGTCGTAGTCGTAGGTGAGCGACCTCTTGCCCGCATTGTCGCGGGCCGTCAGCACTTCACCGTCGTCGTCATAGGTGGTGGTCGTCGTCCCTGTGTCAGGGTCCTTGGACGAGACGACGTTGCCGAGCAGGTCGTAGCTGCTGGACCAGGTGACCGCCTTGCCCGCTGTGCTGTCAGGATCCGTGGCGGACGGCAGCGGTCCCGTCTTGGTGACGTTGTTGCCGCTTGAGTCGTACGTGTAGAGGGTCTTGTCGTACGTGCCGGTGGGTGACTGGCCGTCGAATTGCTTGAGCTCGGTGGTCTGGCCACGGCCGTCCGTGAGGGTGGCGGTCGGCGTGCCGCCGGCCGGGGGTGTGACGTCTGTCTCGTCGGCTCCCTGGTAGGCCGTCACCGTGCTCCACTGCTTCGTCCCCAGGGAGTACAGCGCGCTGTCGACGGTCCGCCCCTGTCCGTCAAACGTGGTGTGCGTCGAGGACGGGATCTGACCGGGTACGGGGGCGACGAGCTTGCCCGAGGGTGCCGAGTCGGCGTTGTAGAAGGGGGCGTCTGTTTCCGTCGTCCACCCGTGGGAGTCGTAAGCCGTGTCGGCGATCAGGCGACCGGTGGAACCGTCCTTCGGTGTGGACTGTTCCTGGCGCGAACGGAGCAGTGCGTCGTAGATCTGATAGTCGACGCTGTAATCACCGGAGTCGAGCAACTGCTGGCTCTCCACGACGGACGGTGCCGTGCTGGACAGGGTGTAGGTGAACTTGTCGTTCGGCTGGTTGGGGTTGGACGACTTCGCGTGACCGGGGAGCCAGACTGCTGTAAGGCGGCCAAGCCCGTCGTAGGTCTCCGTGGTCAGCCGCTGGTTCATGTCCAGTGTGGTGAGGGCTGCCTGCCGGCCAGGATCGAACGTGGTGGTGGTCGGCCAGCCCTTGGCGTTCTTGGTCACCTTGGTCACCGGCAGGTACTTCTGCGCGGTGGCGGTACTGCCGTAGCTGGTGCTGGTCTTGCGGCCGAGGGGGTCGGACGTCGCCGTCACACGCCCGTATGCGTCATACGAGGTGGAGTCCGCTGCGGCCCAGGTGAGGGTCCCGTCGGAGGACACCGACTTCGCGCTCTGCGTGCTGGTCGCGTTCCCCGGACCGGGTATTGCCCCGAGTGTGGTGCTCTTGTCGTACCACGTCTTTGTGTCGGCCGTTGTATGGGCGTCCGGAGCGTTCACGCATGCTCCGGCCTCGCTGATGACCTCGGAGGGGAAGTTGGTCATGTTGCGATCGGCATCGGATGCGTAGTGCGTCGTCGTGCACTGCTCCGGAGTGGTGCTGCCGGCCACAGGTTTGCCGTCGGAGCCGACCTCCCCCTTGTCGTCGACCCGGACGGGGAGTCCGGTTCCGGCGTCGTACGTGGTGTCAGTCTCGGTGGTGCGCCAACTGCCGTCCTTCTTCAGGTCCCTCTTGATCGCCTCGCCTATCCCACTGTGGCGTGCGACCAGATCCGGAAGCCCATCGCCCTCATCCTTCGTCGCTGTGGGAGCCGACAGCCAGGGGTGGCTCACCGACTCGCTCTGAGGCTTCCCGCCGTCCTTGTCGTAGACGGTGGTCTGGTAGACGAAGCCACTCAGCGCGTCGTCGTCCGTGATCGAGGTCCCCGTCAGATCCGTGACCTTGACGCTCTTGGTCGTTCCGGCGGTCGAAGTAGCGTCCCCGTTCATGCCGCGGAGGTAGTCCGTGACCGTCTTGGTCACCGGGTCCGGGCTCTTGCCTGTCCGGGTGATGACCTCGCTGTAACCGCGGAAGTCGCCCCATGTCCGGTCCTTCTTCGCGGTGATGGGGTTGTCATCGTGATGCCAGGCAGTGCCGTCTTTGTACTCGTACGTGGTGACGATCGAAGGCGAGCCGGACGCGGCGATGTCGTTCTCGTCGACCTCAGTGACCGGGTACGTGTAGAACCAGTCGAGGATCGGATCCGGGTAACCAGGCGGACTCCATCGGACCGGATAGCACGTGGAAGTGTCGGCGTCTTCCTTTGGCGGCGCCGTGCGGCTGCAGGTATGGCTGCTGTCGTAGGTGACCGTGATGGTTTCGCCGGACTCAGTGGTGATGGATTGGAGGCGGTAGCGGTTGAGTGGGGGTATGTTCTCCGGCTGCTCCAGCCCGTCCACCCGATTCGGGAGCCCCGCCTGCCCAGAGAACTTGACTGCGGGAGTCGTCGTCTTGGAGCCGCCACCTCGCGTGTCAGCGCCGGTGCGCTGAACGGAGGACAGCCACATCGCAGGCTTGGTGCCGTCACCCGGGTCGGGGTAGCTCTGGCTGAGGCTGTAGGTGTCCACCGTCGACCAGGCCGGTGTGGCGAGGGACTCATCCCACACCTTCGTCGTGACGCTCTTCAGCCGCATGGTGGACCAGAAGGAAGGGCTGTAGTTGTCGCACGTTCCCGAAGAGCCGCAGTTTAGGTCATAAGGGACGTCCGGCCAGTGGGATGCCGTCGCGCTTGTCGGCGCCTTCGTACAGTCGACGCCACTCTTGCCGTCACAGCGCTGCGCGACCGCGAAGGAGATCTCCGCAGCAGGAGTGGCCTTCGCGACATAGTCCTTGACCTGCTGGCCATAGGCAATGAGCGTGGGATATCCACCGCGCGTGTACGACGTCAGCGTATGAGTGCTACCACGGCCGTAGTAGTTGCGTTCCGCTGCGTAGTGATAGACGGTGATGTTCTTGTTGGGATCAACCGTGAAGTCAAGGTTCCAGCGCCAGCCTTGAGTGCACTCCGATTTGTCGAACGTCGATGCATGACACGGCTCACCTGTGTCATTGCCGTAGACAGGCACACCCCACGCAGAGTTGGTACTGGCGTCGCTTCCGTTGCCACCCGCGGCAGACGGAAGGTGATCAGCGCCGAAGTAGTACTGCGTGCCGTCATCCTTCGTGAGGCGCCAGTAGGTACCACCGTTCAGACCGTTGTCCGCACCGGAGAGCTCCTCGACCAGGGCCCCGTCATCGTTCGCTATACGCCACTTGCCCGATCCGGCCGGGACCAGCGTGCCCGATGAACTGCCCAGGGAGAGAGTCGCGTTGTCACCTGCCCAGCATTCGTCACCGTCTTTGGTCTGGCCGTCGTCGGAACAGGGGCGGTAGGCGCGCTCGATGGATCCCGTGTTGTAACTCCAGCCGTCGCCCACCCAGGATGCTTGGTTGTTCGTGGCGGAGGTGCGCCCGTCGATAGAAGCTGAGTTGTAGTCGAAGGACACGCTTGGCGCGTCACCACCCACAGAGGGTGGAACTGTCAGCGGATAGGAGTAGGTGAAGGCGCCTGTGTTGCCGCTGGTGCCCCACTTGCCTGACGGGGCAAGCGACGTCGCCGAATACGTTCCGGCCGTGCCGGCGGGGGCCGCAGACGCTGCCAGCACGACGGGCTGTCCGGCTGTTCCGGTGTCTGCTGCGGGGAGAGCGACGTCAGCGACGAGACGCTTGCTCTCAACATCATTCGCCGCCGCGGTCACGGGCGTCCGAGTCTGGCAGGCGGCCTTCTCCGGGGTGGTCACAGAACACGCCGGCAGACTGACAAGACGTAGCCTGGAGGCGTAGTCGCCACCGTAGGCCTCGGCGAAGGAAGAGTAGTCGAGCGCTATGGACGCGTGAGCAGGTTCGGCCTGGCGCGCGTCGGCACGAGTGAGCGAGACGATCACACCGTTGATGCCGGCGTCCTGTGCTGTCTTGTGGCTCGCCACAGTGACGTGCACCGTACCCGGCGCTGCGGCATGTGCCCCCTTGGACAGCGCGGACTTGACGTCCGAACGGCGTGGCAGGAGACCTGAGTCCAGAACGCCGGAGGCGCCGATGGTCACCGGAGTTCCGGCAGCTTGGACAGGTGCATGTGATGTCGTGAAGGGCTGCGCTTCGGCTGCCGCGAGGGGTGACGTGAGCGGGGCTACCGGAGCAGCGTTCAGCGTGACCTTGGCTGTGGCGGCCTTCGGCCACGACACATGGGAGGCGTGGAAGGCCTTCATCACCGGCTTTGCAGCACTACTTGAAGCGGAGCCGCCGACGTCCGTCACATCGACCGAGTGGGCCTTCGCAAGTGGGAACGGGGACCAGAGATCGGGGCGCGCTGCTGCCGCGGCGACCGGGGTGAGCAGCGTGCTCGACAGTGCGAAGGACGCAAGCGCCGTCACCACCGTACGCACCGACTTGAGCTTCACGAAACGTCCGCGAGCCATCACAGATCCCCACCACTCGGCCATGATCTTCAAGCAATCGATGCAATCTAAGCGACGCGAGCACGTCAAAACATCATGAGCAGGTCATGAGCTTCTCCGACTTCGGGGCTGAAACTTCATGGGGAGGTAAAGAATTGGCCAAGCAGTCGAGCTTGTCGTGGTCGCTTGGCCCAGTACGTACCCATTAACGGCGATGTGTTGGGCGTTGTTCAGCACACTGTCCCCACAACTCCTTCGGGTTGTGGACTAATGTGCGCTGCCGCTCGGGATCCTCCGGGCTTCCTCCGGGCTTCTCCGAGAGATGAGGGCACATGAGACAAAGCGTGATCCGCACTCAGAGCCGGAATGGGAGGTTCCGTAGACGCGTCCCAGCATGGTTCGCAGGAAGCGCGGCGCTGTTGATGCTTACCGGCACAACAGGCGTCTCCTACGCAGACACCACGCCACCCGCGGCCTCACCGACCACGCTGGAGCAGGCTGAGGACACTGCCGCCGCGCAGGCGGCGAGCAGCGGGCAGCCTGTCGCTGTGGACGCTGCCACCGACACGGTGAGCACCCTCACCGCAGAACCGAACGGCTCGTTCCTTCGCACCATCAGCTCTCAGCCCGTGCGCCTCCAACGCAGCGGCGGTTGGGTTCCCCTGGATGCCACGCTGCACCCGGCGGAAGGAGGGGGCTATGCGACAACGACGACCACGTCTCAGCTCACGCTCTCAGGCGGCGGCTCGGGCCCTCTCGCCGTGATGCAAGACGGCAGTCGGCAACTGTCCCTCACCTTCCCTTCACCGCTCCCCACACCGACGGTCACCGGGGACACTGCCCTGTACCAAGACGTTCTCCCCGGGGTGGACCTGAGAGTCAGTGCCGATGAGCAGGGCGGCTTCTCCGAGGTCCTCATCGTCAAGTCTCAGGACTCAGCGGCAAATCCGGAACTCACACACCTTGAGCTCACCACGGCTGCCCAAGGTGTCCAGGTAGCCGCCGACTCCGGAGGCAACCTCACGGCCAGCGACGTGGCCACAGGGGACGCCGTCTTTCACGCCGCCGCGCCGATCATGTGGGACTCGTCGACGACGGCGACAGATCCCACCTCGGGGGCCTCGCCGGCGCGGACATCCGCCCGCACGGTGACAAACGCCGACGAGACTGCCGCCGACGGCACCGTGACCACAGACGCAGTCGACGAGCCGGCGCCAGGCGCCCACCAGGCTCCTGTAGAAGTCAGCAGCACGGACGGACAGCTCACCCTGACTCCCGATGCCGGACTGCTCAACGACTCCGCCACGCACTACCCCGTCTACATAGACCCGACATGGGTGCCGGTCTCCCACTCGTCGTCCGCCTCCACGTACGTACAGTCGGCCTACCCCGGCACGAGCAACTACAACGACAAGGGCAACAGCCTCGGCGTCGGGGACCAGGGATGGACATCGCCGACGGGCGCGGAGCGTTCGTACTACCAGTTCAGTATCGGCTCGACCATGGGTGACAAGCACATCCACTCGGCCGAACTGGACGTGACGCAAAGCTACTCGGCCGACTGGAGCTGCACGAAGTACAACGTGACAGCACGCAACGTCGGCCCCATTCACACCACCACCACGTGGAACGCTCAGCCAGGCCTCTACAGCGATACCGACACCGAGCCGTTCACAGGGTCCAACAACAAGGATTGCGCGGGTGGCACAAGGGGCGGCTTCAACGTCACCTCAGCCGTGGCGAACGACGGGGACGGCACCGTCACCTTCCGTCTGACGGGCAGCGAAAGCAACCGGACCGCTTTCAAGCGCTTCAACAAGAAGGCCACACTGGCCATCCGTTACAACACCAAGCCCAACGTCCCGTCGTCGCTGAAGGCTTCGCCCGCGCCAGTGAGCCCCGCCACCCAGGGCTGCGACTCGGACACTTACGGCTGGATCGGGAAAACCAGCAGCGTACGCGTGTCCGCCCATGTCAGTGACCCCGACGGCAGCAAGCAGAACATCCACGGCGAATTCGCCTTCTGGGACAAGGGCGGCTCCGGCACCGCAACGGCTCACAACCTCATCAGCACCGGCGACGCCGCCGGTGAGGGCAACAACGTACCGGGCAGCGGGGGCACCTCGGCCATCACCGTCGCCACGAGCAGGCTCTCCGACGGCCACAAGTACGGATGGCACGTCCGCACCAACGACGGCATAGACACCTCAGCAGAATCCGCCTACTGCTACTTCTGGTACGACGACACCGCACCGAACACCATCCACGCCACCACCAGCGACTTCCCGACGGACGGCACGGGCACCAAGCACGAGGGCGACCCGGCCACCTTCGCCCTGTCCGCCACCGACCCCGCCCCCTCGGGCGCGCACGCCAGTGGCCTGAGCCACTTCGACTACTCGACCGCGTCGGCCGCGGCCCTCGCAGGCGACGGCGGCACCCACGTCAGCGCCAATGCCAACGGCGGCGCCACAGTCACCCTCACTCCCACTGCCTGGGGCAGCAACACCCTCTACGTGTCCGCCGTGGACAAGGCAGGCAACCAGTCGGCAACGGTCTCCGTCCAGTTCTACGTCCCCGCAGACCTCACCAAGACAGTCCACCCGGGCGACGTGGACGGCGACGGAACGCCCGACCTCCTCGCGGCCGACGGCACGTCCGGCAATCTGGACCTCATCGCGCCGAGCCACGAAGTCCCCAATTCGGGCGGCACACCCGCACCGCCGCTCGCCTCCAACGCCGCGAACGGCCCGACCGGCAGCGACGGCAGCCACTCCTGGGCCGACACTCTTCTCGCGCACCGCTCATCCGCCACTCACAGCTCCACCGGCAACTGGGTCGACGACCTGTGGGCCTACCGCAACGGCCACCTCTCCTTCTATGCCAACAACCTCAACAACCAAGGCGGTTTGGCAGGAAACAGCAACCTCTACTACACCCGGGCGAACCACAGCGACATCACCTCTCGACCGCCTTGCACGGCCGGTGACTGCACCGCCTACGCGACCGACTGGAGCCACGTCACACAGATGATCGCGCCCGGAGACGTCAACGGGGACGGTCACCCCGACCTCATCACCGTCGAGAACAAGCAGCTCTGGCTGTATCTCGGCTCCGCCGCATCCGGCCAGTTCGATGCAGCCGAGAACCTGAGCACGCTCGACTGGAGCAACCGCACCCTGATGGCACCGGGGGACGCCAACGGCGATGGTCGTCCCGAGCTGTGGACGCGTCGCAATAGCGATGGCGTTATCTTCCAGTACGCCCTCCCCGCGACAACCCCGACACTCGGCAGTCCCGTCCAGGTCGGCACACCCGACTTCTCAGCGGCGAACCGCCCCATGATCACCAGTCTGGGTGACCTTGATGGAGACGGCTATCCCGATGTCCTCTCCATCATCAAAGAGCGCCGGCTCTGGGCCAATATGGGACACGCCCTGTCCGGCACGTCAGCGCTCGGCGCACACAATGTCGTCAGCACGAGCCCGCTTTGGCAGAGCGTGACCGACATCGGCTGACAATCGCGTCTCTGCACGCGCTTGTTTCGTACGCACGCGATGACGGTGGTGGCCCGCCCGAACTGAGGCCACCACCGTCATCCGCTCCACCACCGCCGGGCGGCGGGCTCGCAGGAGGTCAGACGGCGGGGCCCGCGCCCCACGCGTTCCGCTGGGCCGGCTGCACGTCGTCCCCGAGGACGAGGTGCGTCGTCCCGCCCGGCAGGGTGGGCAGCTCGGACCAGTGCGTCACGGTCTCCTCGCTGTCCAGGCCGTAGGGCAGACGGACGACGCCGTCGGAGTCGAAGAAGCAGTCCCGGTGCTCCGTCCCGTCCTCGGTGAAGTACCGGTCGGTGAAGACCATCGGCCTCACCAGCCAGAACTCCTCGCCCGGCGGCGGCGTGCCGGGCTGGGCCGGATACCGGCCCGTGATGGCCGCCGGCACCGGCATGCCGGGCTCCGGCAGCCTCTCGCGTGCGTCGACCCACGTCACCACGGTGTTCGGATTCATCAGCTCCACCCTTGCTCAGGCAGTGTGCACGTTGCTTCTGTACTTCTGTCGCTTGATACCGGCACGTCGGCAGCCCGGCGACGGTGTCAGGCACGAGGGCCGCGTGGCGCCGGCGAAGGTTGCCCGGGCCGGGCGAGGACGGGTCAGTCGACCACCTGGCGGCCCTCCGGGAGTGCGCTGCACGACGCGCGGAACGCGCAGTGCGTGCAGTGTGCGCCTGGGGTGGGCGTGAAGCGTTCGTCCAGGACGCGGCCCGCCGCCTCCGCCAGGAGCCTCGGTGCCCAGTCGCCGGACAGGGGCTCCTGGGCCTGGATCCTGGGCTGCGCGTCGCCGCCCTCCTTGGCGGGCGCGGGCTGCCGCAGCTGGACGAGTTCCGCGCCGCCCGGCTGCGGCCCGCGGCCCTCGAACGCGCCGTCCACCGCGCCCTCGCCGACCGCGAGTTGGTACACCGCGAGCTGCGCGTGGTGCGCCACCTCGTCCCTCGTCGGGGCCTGCTTGCCCGTCTTGAAGTCGACGACGTACGCGCGCCCCTCGCCGTCCTTCTCCACGCGGTCCATGGAGCCACGGACGCGCACCTCGTACTCCCCCGCCCCGATCGTCACGTCGAACTCGTGCTCCGTGGCGACGGCCTGCCGCCCGCCCCGGTCCGTGACGTGCCAGCGCAGGAAGCGTTCGAGTGCGGCGCGCGCCTGGTCCTTCTCCTGCACCGACTTCCAGGGCGCGTCGAAGGCGAGGCCGTCCCAGACGGTGTCGAGCCGCTCCATCAGGACGGCGAGGTCCGCGGGCGTCCGGCCCGAGGCGACCTCGTCCGCGAGTACGTGCAGCACGTTGCCGAAGCCCTGCGCCGTCGTCGCGGGCGCGTCGGCCTTCACCTCGCGGCCCAGGAACCACTGGAGCGCGCAGGTGTTGGCGAGTTGGTCGAGCGCGCTGCCCGAGAGCGCGACGGGCAGCGACCTGTCGCGCACCGGCACCGCGCTGAGTGTCGGCTCGTACAGGCCCCACCACCGGTCGGGGTGCGCGGCGGGGACGAGCGGCGTGCCCTCCTCGTCGGTGAGCGCGGCGAGGCGCGCGAGGCGGCGCGCGGCCGCGTCCCTGAGCGCGGGGCTCGCCTCCGGGTCGACGGTCGTGGCCCGCAGCTCCGCGACAAGCGGCGCGACGGCGAGTGGGCGGCGGGGCCTCGCCGTGATGTCGCGCGGCTCGACGCCGAGTTCGGTCAGGAAGCGGGACGGCTGGTCGCCGTCGTCGGCGGCTGACTTTACGGCCGTGACGACGAGCCGGTCGCGGGCGCGCGTGGCCGCGACGTAGAAGAGCCTGCGCTCCTCGGTCAGCAGCGCGCCCGGGGTGAGCGGCTCGGCCAGGCCGTCGCGGCCGATGCGGTCCGCCTCCAGCAGGGAGCCGCGGCGGCGCAGGTCGGGCCAGAGGCCCTCCTGCACGCCGGCGACGACGACGAGGCGCCACTCAAGGCCCTTCGAGCGGTGCGCGGTCATCAGGCTCACGGCGTCGGGGCGCACCGCACGGCGGGTGAGGGTGTCGGCTGCGATGTCCTGCGCGTCCAGCTCTTCGAGGAAGTTGAGCACGCCGCGGCCGCCGGTGCGCTCCTCGGCACGTGCGGCGGCGTCGAAGAGCGCGCAGACGGCGTCGAGGTCGCGGTCGGCGTTGCGGCCCGCGGCGCCCCCGCGCAGCGCCGCACGCTCCAGGCGTGCGGGCCAGGGGGTGCCGTCCCACAGCGCCCACAGCGCCTCCTCGGCGGTGCCGCCGGATTCGAGGAGCTCCCGGGTCCCCCGCAGCAGGTCGCCGAGGCGCTGCGCGCCGCGCGCGTAGGCGGGATCGTGCGTGACGAGCCGCTCGGGCTCGGCTAGTGCGCGCGCGAGCAGCACGTCGGACGGCGCCGGCAGCCGGTCGCCCGCGCGCCGCTCGTCCTCGCGCAGGGCGCGCCCGAGGCGGCGCAGGTCGGCCGCGTCCATGCCGCCGAGCGGCGAACCGAGCAGCGCGAGCGCGACATCGACGGGCAGCGCCGCGCCGGCGTCCCCCGACCCGGTGGGGACCTCCATCCCAGCGGGGGCCGCCCCCTCGGCGGAGGCCGCCGCAGCGGCGGGAGCCGCCCCAGCGACGGAGTCCCCCTCGGCCGCGGGCGCCACATCGGCGCCGGGGGCAGCCGACGTGGAGGAGCCCGTGCGCGCGTCGGACGGCGACCGCCCGTCTGCCGCCTGCGCGCACGGGTCGGGGCTCGTCTGCGAGCCCGGCCCCGTCGCGTCGCACACCTGCGGTTGCGAATCCGGCGGTTGCGGATCCGGCGCCCCGCCGGTGTCCGCTCCGACTGCGGGGGCCGGCCCGGTGGCGTCGTGCGCGCGTGCGTCAGACCCCGCGACCGCGTGGCCCGCGTCCCCCGGGCGCGCGCCCGGCGCGGGGCGCGCGAGCGCGGCCGTCGCCACCGCGCGCAGCGCCGTCAGCAGCGAGGCCACCGCCGGCTCGTGCCGCAGCGGGATGTCGTCGCCGTCCACCTCGACCGGCACGCCCGCCGACGTCAGCGCCCTGCGGATCGACGGGATCGTGCGGCCGCCCGCGCGCACCAGCACCGCCATGTCGCCCCAGCCGACCCCGTCCTCAAGGTGAGCCCTGCGCAGGATGTCCGCGACGTTGTCCAGCTCCGTGGACGGCGTGGGGAAGGTGTACACCTCCGCCCTGCCGCCGTCCCGCACCGGCTCGGGCCCGCGGTGCGCGCTGACCGCCTCGCGCGGCAGGCGCGGCAGCGGCATCCGCCGTGCCACCTCGCGCGTCGCGGCCAGCAGGCGCGCCCCCGAGCGCCGGGTACGGGTGAGGACCGCCACCGGCGCCTCGCGGCCGTCGCCGCGCGGGAACGCGCGCGGGAAGTCGAGGACGCCGTTGACGTCGGCGCCGCGGAACGCGTAGATCGACTGGTCGGGATCTCCGAACGCGACCAGCGTCCGCCCGCCGCCCGCCAGTGCACGCAACAGCCTGACCTGCGCCGGGTCCGTGTCCTGGTACTCGTCGACGAAGACCGCGTCGTAGGAGGCGGCCAGCTTCGGGCCCACGTCGGGAAGGCCGGCGAGCAGCGCCGCCCGGAGCACGAGCTCCGCGTAGTCCAGCACGCCCTGGAGGTCGAGCACGTCGAGGTACTCGGCGAGGAAGGCGGCCGCCGCGCGCCAGTCGGGGCGCCCCGTGCGCGCCGCGAACGCGCCGAGCGCGTCGGGGCCGAGGCCGAGCTCGCGGCTGCGCGCCAGCACCGCGCGCACCTCGTCCGCGAAGCCGCGCGTCGTCAGGCAGGCCCTGAGGTCGTCGGGCCAGCGCACGCGCGAGCGTCCCTCGCGCGCGAGGTCGATCTGGCCGGCGAGCAGGTCGCGCACGGCGACGTCCTGCTCGGGGCCCGACAGCAGCCGCAGGGGCTCCCTGAACAGGGCGGCGTCCTGATGCGCGCGTACCAGGGCGTAGCACAGCGAGTGGAACGTGGTCGCCTGCGGCGCGCGTGCGCCGCCGAGCCGGGCCGCCATCCGGTCGCGCAGCTCGACCGCGGCCTTGCGGCTGAACGTCAGCACGAGGATCCGCGCCGGGTCGCCGCCGCGCGCGACGCGTGCCGCGACGGACTCCACCAGTGTCGTGGTCTTGCCCGTGCCGGGGCCTGCGAGCACGAGCAGCGGTCCCGCCGCGTGGTCAACCACCGCGCGCTGTGCCGCGTCCAGCACAGGGAGGTCCGCCGGTTCGGGGGCGGTGCGTACCAGACGGTAGGCGCCGGCGCCCCGCTGCCGCGCCCCCTGGTGCGGGGGGCGCCCGGTGGTGGTGGAGGAGCTCACGTCGATCGCCGGTCCTGGAAGTCGTACGAGGGGGTGCTGAGGTGCGAGGAGTCGAGCGGGCCGTGTGGGGCCCGGCAGCGGCGCGGGAGCCGTGCGTGACGCGTGCGCCAGACGCTACGCCGCCGGGCCCCGGGGACGCAGGCAGTGGTGCGAAACCGACCGGGCCTCTCCATCCCGCACCACGATGGCGGAAACTGTCATATGTGAGACCGATCGCCCGCGTGCTCCGCGGCCTGCCCGCCGCCCACCGCGCCGCCGTCCCACCTGGCGCGCCGCATGTCGAGGCGGGGCAGGTGGCCCTCTGCGCCGCGCGCGGCCTCCCGCAGCGGCGTGCCCTCCGCCCGGTAGGCGTCGAGCGCCCGCAGCTCATGCCCCGCGAGCAGCACGCCGTCGGAGCGCACCACGCGCCACCACGGCACCGCGCCGCCGTACAGCGCCATGACGCGGCCCACCTGGCGCGGGCCGCCCTCCTCGATCCACTCGGCGACATCGCCGTACGTCATGACCCGGCCCGGCGGGATCAGCTCCGCGACGTCGAGGACCCTCTCGGCGTACTCCGGCAGCTCCGCCGCGCCGTCCGCCGGCCCCGGGCCCTCGCCCGGCCCGGCCACCCGCTTCCCGTCCCGTTCGTGCTCCTGCCGCCTCATCCGTCCCATCCTGCCTCACGGCACGGACAGTCGCGGCGGGCGGGCGCAGTGCCCGCATACCAGGGCAAAGCGCCACGTCCCGCTGCTCATCTGTGCGCGCAACGCCCTGTGTTGCCCCCGTGCGCGGACCTCACGTGCCACCATCGTGCGGGCGGTGACTGGTGATACAAGATCGAGAAGACACGGACGCGACGGAGGGGCAGGCCGGACGGCCTGCCACGGCCGAGGGCCCCTCCGGCGGTGAGCCGTGCGACCGTGACGGCGCGCCGTCCGCCGCCGCCGGGGAGGACACGGCCGTGACGGACGACGACGGCCGGTCCCCCGATACCGAATCCCCCGATACCGAGTCCGCCGACGCCGAGTCCCCTGACGCCGAGTCCTCTGCCGCCGAGTCCCCCGACGGCGAGTCCCCCGAGGCCGTGCGCGCCCAGACGGAGCCCGTCGGCGACGAGGACGAGGTCCCGCACGCCGACCGCGTCTCCGGCGACGAGCCGCTGCTCGCCGCGCGCGTGCACCGCCCTTCCGACCTGCTGCGCCTCCTCGTGGGGCTGCTCGCCATCGCCCTCGTACTCCTGCTGTCCGCGTTCGCCCACGGCACCACGTCGGGTCTTGAGCAGGACATCAGCAGGGGCACGGGCCAGGCGCCGGACCTGCTCGCCAAGTTCGCGGGGCTGCTGTCCAGCATCGCCGTGCTGCTCGTGCCCGTCGCGTTCGCGATCGAGCGCCTGATCAAACGGGACGGGCTGCGCATCGCGGACGGCGTGCTCGCTGCGGTGCTCGCCCACGGTGTGACCCTCGCCACCGACCTGTGGGTGGCGCGCGCGGCCCCGCACGGCTTGCAGGCCGCGCTGACCATGCCGCAGGTCGGCAGCGGGGCGACGGACCCGGTGCACGGCTACCTGGCGCCCGTCATCGCCTACATGACGGCCGTCGGCATGGCCCGAAGGCCGCGCTGGCGGGTGGTCCTGTGGGCGGTGCTGCTGCTCGACGCGTTCGCCATGCTCGTCGCCGGTTACACGACGCCCTTCTCGATCATTCTGACCGTGCTCATCGGCTGGACGGTGGCCTACGGCACGCTCTACGCGGTCGGCTCGCCGAACGTGCGGCCCACCGGCCAGACCCTCATGGCGGGGTTGCGCAGGGTCGGCTTCCGTCCGGTCAGCGCGATGCGCGCCGAGGAGCCGTCGTCCGAGCCGATCGAGGCGGCCGACCGGGGCCGGCGGTACTTCGTCTCCCTGGAGGACGGGCCGCCGCTCGACGTCACCGTCGTCGACCGCGAGCAGCAGGCGCAGGGCTTCTTCTACCGGGTGTGGCGCAGGCTGACGCTGCGCTCGATCACCTCGGGCAGGTCCATCCCGTCCCTGCGCCAGGCGCTTGAGCAGGAGGCACTGCTCGCATACGCGGCGATCGCGGCGGGCGCGCGCGCCCCCAAGCTGATCGCCACATCGGAGCTCGGGCCCGACGCCGTCATGCTCGTGTACGAGCACCTCGGCGGGCGCACGCTCGACGCCCTCGCGGACGACGAGATCACCGACGAGCTGATGCGCGGCGCCTGGGAGCAGGTGCGGGCACTGCAGTCTCGGCGCATCGCGCACCGCAGCCTGACCGGGGACGCGCTGCTCGTGGACCGTACGGGGCTCGTCACGCTCACGGAGCTGCGCGGCGGCGAGATCGCCGCGAGCGACGTGGTGCTGCGCATGGACACCGCGCAGCTGCTCACCACGGTCGGCCTGCGGGTCGGCGCGGAGCGCTCCGTCGCGGCCGCGGTGGGGGTGCTGGGGCCCGACGCGGTCGCCGACTGCCTGCCGCTGCTCCAGCCGATCGCGCTGAGCCGTTCGACGCGTGCGACGCTGCGCAGGCTCGCGCGCGAACGGTCGCAGCGCGAGCGCGAGGCCGTGCTTGAGGCGTCCGCCGCGAACAAGAAGGCGCGGCTCGCGGAGGCGTCCGCCGCGGCGGACGGCGACAAGGACGGTGGCAAGAAGGCCGCACGCAAGTCGTTGCGGGCGGAGAAGCAGGCCGAGAAGCGTGCCATAGACGACGCTCTGGGCGGGGCACGCGAGGAGGACCTGCTCTCGCAGATCCGGGGGCAGGTGCTGCTGATCAGGCCGCAGGCGCCGGTGGAGCCTGTGCGCCTCGAACGGATCAGGCCGCGCACGCTGATCGGGTTCATCGCGGGCGCGATCGCCGCGTACTTCCTGCTGTCGCAGCTCACCCAGCTCGACTTCGGCATGGTCATCAGCAAGGCGCACTGGGGCTGGGTGGTGGCCGCGGTGCTGTTCTCGGCGGCGTCGTACGTGGCGGCCGCGATGAGCCTGCTCGGCTTCGTGCCGGAGCGTGTGCCGTTCCTGCGCACAGTGTCCGCGCAGGTCGCCGGGTCCTTCGTGAAGATCGTCGCACCGGCGGCGGTCGGCGGTGTCGCGCTGAACACCCGGTTCCTGCAGCGCTCCGGGGTGCGCCCAGGACTCGCGGTGGCGAGCGTGGGCGCGTCCCAGCTGTTCGGGCTCGGCGCGCACATCCTGCTGCTGGCGGCCTTCGGCTATCTGACGGGTACGGAGAAGACGACGTCGCTCACCCCGTCGAGGACGGTGATCGCGGGGCTGCTGACGGTCGCGGTGCTCGTCCTCGTGGTGACGGCGATCCCGTTCCTGCGCAAGTGGGTGGTGACACGGCTGCGGTCGCTGTTCGCCGGCGTCGTGCCGCGCATGCTGGACGTCCTGCAGCAGCCGATGAAGCTGGCGACGGGCATCGGCGGCCAGCTGCTGCTGACGGGCATGTTCGTGATGTGCCTCGACGCGTCGATCCGCGCGTTCGACAACGGGCACCAGCAGCTGAGCTACGCGAGCATCGCCGTCGTCTTCCTCGCGGGCAACGCGATCGGCTCCGCGGCGCCCACCCCGGGCGGTGTGGGCGCGATCGACGGCGCGCTGACGCTGGGCCTGCTGGCCGTGGGCCTGCCGAAGGAGGTCGCGGCGCCGGCGGTGCTGCTGTTCCGCCTGATGACGCTGTGGGTGCCGGTGCTGCCGGGGTGGATCTGCTTCAACCAGCTGACCCGCAGAGGCTCACTCTGACGCGACGGGTGCGCCCCGGGCCGCCTGGCTACGGATCACTGCCCGGCCTGGCGTAAGGACCGGTGCCGTTATGGGCGCCGAACCCGCCCGCTGTGGAGTGCGGCGCCGGGAAGGCAGCGCGACGGGCCGTCTCGCCGTCGCCACGCGTTCCCGCGCCGACACGAGTCACCCCGCGGCGCCGCCCGCCGTGCGGCGCCGCGGCGAAGCAGGCACCCCGCCTTCGCGGCCGGCCGCCGCCCATAACGGCACCGGCCGCGCCGGACAGCCGGGCACGCGGCACGTCGGTCGTCCGCCCCGGGCCGGTACCCGACGGCTCGTCCGTCTTCCAGCACCTGCCGGAACCGGCGACTGCCGGGGCCCTCGCCAGGCGCGGGCCGTGAACGGCGCAAGCCGCCCGGGCGGGGCAAGCCCCGTCGTTGGCGACGCGGCCCGTCTCCCCCGGCCTGCCGGAGCCCTCACGCAGGGCAGGCCCGGCTCGGGGCCGGGGGGCCGGCCCCCGGGGCACACGACCACGACCAGCCGCGCACACAACGCCAGCCGCCGCCTCCCGCTGAGGCTGCCACTGACCGGGGGGCACGGGGGTGCGGGGCCAAGACCGCGGCACACGGCCACAACCGGCCGCGCGCACAAGGCCAGCCGCCGCCTCCCGCCGGGACCCCGAAGCACAGGGCTCGGGACCCGCCCCCGGGGCACGGGGACCACGACGGGCCTCGCGCACAAGGCCAGCCGCCGCCTCCCGCCGGGGCCCCGGAGCACAGGGCTCGGGACCGGCCCCCGGGGTACGGGACCACGACGGGCCTCGCGCCCGGTGCCAGTGGCCGCCGCCCGCCGGGGCGGCCCCGGCCGGGTGGCACCGGGTGCGGACCCTGGGGGCGGGGCGTGCGGCGGCGGTGCGGCCCGTTGCGGTGTGGGCCATGGCCGGCACCCGACGCGGCTGTGCTGGTGCGACCGGCAACCGGCGGGGCGCCCGGCAGCGGGTGGTGGCGCCGCCACCCGCTTGGACCGTGGCCGCAGGCGGCGGCGCGGGCGCGGCTCCAGCATGGGACCATGCGCAGATCCCTGGTCGCCGCCGTGTCCGCCCTCGCCCTCGTCGCCCTCGCCGGATGCTCCGATGCCGCGGACAGCGGCTCGGCCCCGGCCTCGGGAGCGTCGCCCGCGCCGAGCGACCTCGCGACGCAGAAACTCGACTGGCGCGCCTGCGGCGCCCCGAGCGTGGCGCAGGGCGGCGGGGCGGCGCCCAAACCGCTGCCGCACGGCGGCACCTGGCAGTGCGCCGACATGTCCGTGCCGCTCGACTACACGCATCCGTCGTCCGGCACGATCCGCCTCGCCCTCATCCGTGTGAAGGCCACCGACCAGAAGCACCGCATCGGTTCGCTCATCTTCAACTTCGGCGGCCCCGGCGGCTCGGGCGTCACCGGCCTGCCGTCGTTCGCGAAGGACTACGAGAAGCTGCGGGCGCGCTACGACCTCGTCAGCTTCGACCCGCGCGGCGTCGGCGACAGCGCCCCCGTCGAGTGCGAGAACGACAAGCAGCTCGACTCCTTCTACGCCATGGACTCGACGCCCGACACCGCCGCCGAGAAGAAGGCGTACACGGCGGCGCTCGCCCGGTACGCGGGCGCCTGCAAGAGCAATTCGTCCGGCAGGCTGCCGCACGTGGGCACCACCGAGGCCGCACGCGACATGGACCTGATGCGGCAGGTGCTCGGCGACAAGAAGCTGTACTACTTCGGCATCTCGTACGGCACCGAGCTCGGCGGCGTGTACGCGCACCTCTTCCCCACCCACGTCGGACGGGCGGTCTTCGACGGAGTCGTCGACCCGACCCAGGACTCGCTGCAGGGCGCGCTCGGCCAGGCCAAGGGGTTCCAGCTCGCCCTGGACAACTTCGCC
The DNA here is from genome assembly GCF_000721265.1 of Streptomyces sp. NRRL F-5126. GTDB lineage: Bacteria > Actinomycetota > Actinomycetes > Streptomycetales > Streptomycetaceae > Streptomyces. Next base: position 21,131 of record NZ_JOFZ01000017.1, read on the forward strand.
AAGGACTGCATCGCGCGCGGCGACGCCTGCCACCTCCCCGGCTCCACGCCGAAGGAGGTCGAGCAGCCCATCGTCGACCTGTTCCACAAGCTCGACGCGCACCCGATCCCCGGGATCGGATCGCGCAAGCTGACGCAGACGGAGGCCGCCAACGGGGTGGTGGAGGCGCTGTACTCGAAGGACTTCTGGCCGCTGCTCGAACAGGGCATCGAGGAGGCGTACGGCGGCAGCGGACAGCTCCTGCTCGCCCTGTCGGACTCGCTCAACGGCCGCGACCAGCACGGCCGCTACAGCAACACGCAGGCCGCCAACGCCGCCGTCAACTGCCTGGACTCCAAGGAGCGCTTCGGCCTGGCGCGGACCCAGCAGGACCTGGCCGAGTTCCGCAAGGCGTCGCCCGTCTTCGGCGACCTGCTCGGCTGGGGGATGCTCAGCTGCTCCAAGTGGCCCGTGGCCGGGCGCTGGACGCACCCGGACGTCAGCGCGCCCGGCTCGGCCCCGATCCTCGTCGTCGGCAACACGGGGGACCCGGCCACGCCGTACGAGGGCGCCAAGGCGATGGAGAAGGCGCTGGGCAAGGGCGTCGCCGTGGAGCTCACGTACAAGGGGCAGGGCCACGGCGCGTACGACAGCGGCAACGCGTGCGTGCAGCGCACGGTCAACACGTACCTGCTGGACGGGAAGCTGCCGGCCGCCGGCACGGTCTGCCGGTGACCTGACGGGGAAGGGCCGGTCCACGCGCGTGCGCGGACCGGCCCTTCGGCGACTCGTAGCGACTCGTGGCGACTAGTAGACGGGCTTGGTCGGCTCGATCTGGTTGATCCAGCCGATGACGCCACCGCCGACGTGCACCGCGTCGGAGAAGCCCGCGGACTTCAGCACCGCCAGGACTTCCGCACTGCGGACACCCGTCTTGCAGTGCAAGACGATCTTCTTGTCCTGCGGGAGCGTCTCCAGCGCGTTGCCCATCAGGAACTGGTCCTTCGGGATCAGCTTGGCGCCCGGGATGGACACGATCTCGTACTCGTTGGGCTCGCGGACATCGATGATCTCGATGTTCTCGTCGTCGTCGATCCACTCCTTGAGCTGCTTGGGAGTGATCGTCGAACCGGCGGCGGCCTCCTGGGCCTCCTCCGACACGACACCGCAGAACGCCTCGTAGTCGATGAGCTCCGTGACCGTCGGGTTCTCGCCGCAGACCGCGCAGTCGGGGTCCTTGCGGACCTTGACCTCGCGGTAGCGCATCTCCAGGGCGTCGTAGATCGTCAGACGCCCGACGAGCGGCTCACCGATGCCCGCGAGGAGCTTGATCGCCTCGTTGACCTGGATGGAGCCGATGGACGCGCAGAGCACGCCCAGCACGCCGCCCTCGGCGCACGACGGGACCATGCCGGGCGGGGGCGGCTCCGGGTACAGGCAGCGGTAGCAGGGGCCGTGCTCGGACCAGAAGACGCTGGCCTGGCCGTCGAAGCGGTAGATCGAACCCCAGATGTACGGCTTGTTCAGCAGCACACAGGCGTCGTTGACCAGGTAACGGGTGGCGAAGTTGTCCGTCCCGTCCACGATCAGGTCGTACGGCGCGAAGATGTCCATCACGTTCTCGGCTTCGAGCCGTTCCTCGTGCAGGACGACGTTCACGTACGGGTTGATGCCCTTGATCGAGTCCTTCGCGGACTCGGCCTTGGACCTGCCGATGTCGGACTGGCTGTGGATGATCTGGCGCTGCAGGTTCGACTCGTCGACCTCGTCGAACTCGACGATGCCGAGCGTGCCGACACCGGCCGCGGCCAGGTACATGAGCGCCGGGGACCCGAGTCCTCCGGCGCCCACGATGAGCACCTTCGCGTTCTTGAGCCGCTTCTGCCCGTCCATGCCCACGTCGGGGATGATCAGGTGACGGGAGTACCTGCGGACCTCGTCGACGGTGAGCCCTTCGGCGGGCTCGACCAAGGGGGGCAACGACACAGGGACCTCTACAGGGGTAGGTCAATTCGGAAACTGTTCTCCCTGTAACAGTGCCATGCGCTTTCTCATTCCGAGATACCCGGTCCGACGAGCGAGACGATCTCGTCCCAGTACCCGGGCAGCGCCGCGAACGGGTCGCCGCGGCCGCTCGGGTCGGAGCGGTCGGTGAAGAAGATCGTGCCCGCGCCCTGCCAGCGCGCGATGCGCACCGCCTCGTCCAGGTGCGTGCGCGGTACCCCGTGCACCAGGTGGACGAAGTGGTCCTGCGGATAGGCGGCCGTCCACTCGGCCGCCTGCGACCAGCGGTAGTCGGCCCACGGCCCGCAGAACGTCACCAACTGGTCGGCGGCCTCCGCGTATCCGGCGTACGGGTGCGTGCCGTGGCCGAGTACGAGGTGCCCGCCTTCGAGCACCGCCTCCAGGGTCGCGGTGATCCTCCTCACGGCGGCGAGGTCCTCCCGGCCCGACGGAGCGCGATCCAGGTAGAAGCCGCCGACGCGGTACCAGTCGGCGAACCGCTGGGCGTCGCGCACCAGCTCGGCGAAGTCGCAGGTGCCGTGGCGCAGGTCCAGGTGGCCGAGGATTCTGGCCCCGGCGTTGGTCAGCCGGCCCGCCGCCTCCAGGCAGTGCGGGTCGGGCCGATCGCCAGGGCCGTCGGCCACGTTGAGCACCGCCCAGTGCAGCGGCGTGCCCGGCCTGGTCAGTTCGGCCCACTCGACGGGCGCGAGCAGGGGGTGCGCGTAGCCGGGGACGCCGAACCCCGTGCTGCCCGCCGCCGTGCCGGTACGCGGCCGTCCCGTGCTGGTCAGATGCGGCACGCGGCCTCCATCCAGATGTCCGCCAGCGACTCCTCCAGACCGATCCTCGGGCGCCAGCCGAGCCGGTCGCGCGCCGTGCGGACGTCGGCCTGCTGCCATGTCCCGCAGCCGTCGGGGTACGGGAAGGGGCCGACGCCCAGGTGCTCGGCCGCGGGCTCGCCGCGCGGCGAGCCGATCGGGCCGTGGCCGTGGGCGCGCGCGACGGCGGGGGACGGCGCGTCCAGCTCGTTGAGCGCGCCCGCGTAACCGGCCACCCTGGCCAGCACGGCGGCGGCGTCCCTGAGCTTGACCGCCCTGCCGGTGCCGATGTTCACGACGCCCTGGGCCGCCGAGAGCGAGGCCGCGTGGACGGCGCGCGCGACGTCACGCACGTCCACGAAGTCGCGCTGCACGCCGAGTCCGGCCAGCTTGAGCTCCGGGTCGCCCGCCTGCATGGCGCGCCGCATCGCCTCGGCGAGCCGGCCGAGCGGCGAGCCCGCGGGCGTGCCCGGGCCGACCGGCGAGAAGACGCGCAGCACGACCGCGTCGAGCCCCGAGCCGAGCACCAACTCCGTGGCGGAGAGCTTGCTCACGCCGTACGGGCCGCCGGGGCGCGGCACCGCGTCCTCCGCGGTGGACGAGCCGGGCTGCGATGGCCCGTACTCGGAGGCGCAGCCGATCTGCACGAGGCGCGCGCCGCAGCCGCTGCGCCTGAGGGCCTCGCAGACGGTCGCGACGGACACGGTGTTGTGGCGGATCAGGTCGCGGGCGCCGCCTCGGGTGGAGCCCGCGCAGTTGATGACCACGCCGGGGTGCACGGCGTCCATGAAGCGCGTCAGGGCTCCCGGGCTGCCGCCCGCGAGGTCGAAGCGCACGTCGGCGTCGTCGCCCCTGCCGAGTGCGGTGAGGTGGACCGCGGGGTCGGCGAGCAGGCGGTCCGCGACGAAGCGGCCGAGGAAGCCGTTGGCGCCGAGCAGCAGGACCCTCATCGGGACGCCCCTCTCACGGTCGCGGCCACCTGGGCCCGGGTCCTGGGGTGCGGGATCATGACGGTTGGTCTCCTTGGTGTGGTGGTGAAGGGGTTGCGGCCCGGCGGCACGGGCGGGCCCTCAGGTGTGCGCCGACGCCCTGGCGAGGCTGACGGCGGCGTGGCAGACGAGCCCCGCCGCGGCCGCGCCGCAGGCGAACGCGGGCACGGCGCCCGCGCCCCAGGCGTGCACGGCCTGCGCGACGGGTGTGCCGAGTACGGCGCAGCCGGGCACGCCGGCCACGAGGACGGAAAGGCAGGCCAGCGCCTCGACGGCGCAGGCGGCGGCCAGCCCCGCGGCGGCCGCGGCGGGGTAGCCGTGCACGGTCAGGAGCCTGGCGAGCAGCAGCAGGGTCGCGAGGGCGGCCACGTGCGCGGGGTCTCCGCCGTCGTGGAAGCCGGGTACGCCGTGGAAGCCGTGAAAGCCGTGGAACAGCAGCGGGACGAGCAGCGCGATCCCGGTCAGGGCGCACGCGTACAGCGCGACCACCGCGAGCAGTACCGGTCTCGTGGACGCGGCGAAGTCCGCGAGGTCGCGGCTGCGGGAGAGCCCGCGCCTGGCGCGCAGGGAGAAGAGGTGCGCGCACCAGGCGGCGGGCGCGACGGCGAACGAGAGGGCGACGAGCGAGGTGGGCGTGGCGCTCCAGGACGTGCCTGAGCCGCCCTCGACGTGCGCGGTGAGCAGCCCGTCGCCGTACACGGCGTAGGCGAGCAGCCAGTACACCCACAGGCGGGCTGCGGGGGCGCGGCGGCCCTCGGCGCGCAGCGGCCCGTGCCGCAGGCTCGCGGCGACGGCGCAGGAGAGCGCCACGGCGCCGGTGAGGGTGACGGCGAGCCGGCTCCCCCCGCCGGTGCTGTCCAGGAGGAACAGGGTGAGGGCGGCGACGAGGCCGGGCGCGGGCGTGACCAGCATCCAGGGTGCGAGGCGCCCGGAAGCGGGGGCCTGTGCCGCCACGGTCGTTGCCGCGCGCGATGTGTCGTGCGGGACGCGCGCGTACAACTCCTCGGCCAGGGCGAAGACGTCGCGGTGGCGGAAGCGGGAGAGCGCGGCCCTGTCGGTGATGCCGTGCACTTCGAGGGCCGCGGCGATCTCCAGCGGGTCGACGGCGTCCTCGCACAGCGCCCTGTGCCGGTTCAGGAGCGGCTTCACCGGGTCGGCGGTGCCCGGTGCGGTGCGTGCCATGGTGGTGCCTCCGTCAGACATCGCGGCCTCCGGCGCCCGCCGCCGCGCCCGCGCCGACCGCCTCACGCCTGTCTCCCGGGGCCTCCGTGGCCCAGCGGACCGGCACGTACACCTCGGCGGCGGCCGCGAAGGGCAGCGGTGCGCCGCCCGCGCCGACCGCCTGCGCCACGCGCCGTACCGGGGTGTGGGAGACGATTTCGAGGTAGGCGGCCCGGAACGCGGTGACGTTCTGGCTGATGGTGAAGAGTTCGAGCGCGCGCGAGTGCGCGGCCGCGCCGAGGCGCCGCCTGCGCCCGTCGTCGCCCAGCAGCCCGAGGCACGCGTCGGCGAAGGCCTTCGGGTTGTGCGCGGGGACGACGAGGCCGGTGCCGCCGATGACCTCCACCACGGCGCCCACGTCCGTCGAGACCGTCGCGCGCCCGCAGAACATGGCCTCGACGAGGCTGACGGGGAAGCCCTCGACCGCGCTGGAGAGCACGACGATCCCGGCCCCTGCGTAGGCGTCGGCCAGTTCGGCCGACTCGGGCCCGCCGGCCTCCTCGAACGAGACGGGGTTCTCCCCCACCGCGTACGCGCCCGTGGCCTCGTCGGGGAACAACTGGGCGGCGAGCGTGCGGCAGTGGGCGAGGTAGGCGGGGCCCTCGCCGGTGCCGGCGGGGCCCCCGACGATGCGCAGCCGCGTCTGCGGCCGCTCCTCGCGGATCCGGGCGAACGCGTGCAGCAGTGTCTCGAGGTCCTTGGCGGGCTCGATCACGCCGACCCAGACGAGTGTGTCGCGGTCGCCTGTGTCGTCGCCCTCGCCCACCTCGATGAACCGCTCGGCCTCCATGCCCGGGTGGACGGTGCGGAGCTTGGCGCGGTCGGCGCCGCACCGCTGCTGCCAGCGGCGCGCGTGCGCGTTGCCCGGCGTGACGAGGCTGGCGGCACGGTAGACCTCGGCGGCGAGCGCACCGTGGAAGGCCGCCAGCAGCGCACGCAGGGGGGCGCTCCGGGGCTCTTCGCGGCCGCCGTCGGTGCCGAGGTAGTGCGCCCGCAGCCGGACGCCGTACTCGGTGACCAGCAGGGGGACGCCGAAGAAGCGTTTGGCCAGCAGGCCGGGGAGCGCGGCGGGTCCCGCCGAGGTCGCGTGGCAGACGTCCACGGACCCGAGGCCGCCCTCCTCGGTGTCGTACCAGTCGAGGGACAGGGGGCGCAGAGCGCGCTCCAACTCGTGGGCGAAGGCGAGGTGGTCGGCCACGGCAGCGTCCCGCACGCTCCGGCGCGCGCCGGGTGCCCGGCACGCGGACTCCAGGACGCGCAGGGCGGTCTCCGAGCGCAGTGCCGCGTACAACCCGCCGTGTTCCCTGGCGAGTTCCGCGAGGCCGTAGAGGCCGGCGGCGAAGCCGCCGGCCCGCTCGTCGGTGTCGGCCCGCTCGTCGCACACGGCGAGCGCGAGTCGACCGAGGTGTTCGGCGAACCGGCGGCGCTCGCGCCTGCCGTAGGCGCCCCCGTCGTCGACCGGCGCCCACAGCGGCGCGGTGTGCACCCGGTGCACCTGCGGCGGCGGGTCGACGAGCCCGGACCGCTCCTGCCTGGCGCTGCGGCTGAGCGCGTAGACGTCGAACTCATGGTCGTGGAGCCCGCGTACGAGCCGGTCGCACCAGGGCCCGGACTCGCCGTTCGCGTACGGATAACCACCGTCCGTGACCAGTCCGATCCGCACGAGCACTCCCCCGTTCCTTCTGTGGGAGGCCGCCTCCGGACCGGCGACCCGCTGCGGAACGACGGTATGCGGATATGAAGGTGGCGCGATGGACGGTTGTCCATCGCGCCACCGGAAGGGGTGAATGCACGTAACCAATCGCTTGCGGGCGCGTTCGAGCGGCTACGGGGCGCGCACCTGCGGCGTGCGAGCGGGGCGCGCGAGCCCGGCGCGCGACGTGACGGCCGGCGCGCGGGGTGCGGCGCGCGGATCAGCTCACGTCGTTGTCCGCGATGAGGTCCCTCGTCGCACGGGCGACCACCTCGGGGTACTCCATCATGGCCACGTGGCCCGCGTCCGGCAGCGTCAGCAGCCGGGAGTCGCGGAAGGCCGCCGACGCCTTGCGTGCCATGCGGAAGGAGACGAGCTGGTCACGGCCGCCGTAGACGAGCAGCGTCGGCGCGAGTACGCGCTCGGCCTGCCGCCACAGGTTGTGCTGGCCGCCCAGCGTGTACGCGTTGACGATGCCGCGCGCCGAGCGCGTCATCGCGTCCCAGAAGTACGGCAGTCGGAGCCTGCGCTCCATCTCGGTCACGGCGGCGGCCAGTTCCTCCTCGCCGACCGACGCGGGGTCGCCGTAGCAGAGCGCGAGCACGCCGCGCGTGCGGTCCTCCGCCGTCCAGTCCCTGCTGAGGCGCGTGAACAGCGGTGTCACGCCGGGCAGCGCCATCAGCGCGGTGGGCAGCGCGCCGCGCTGCACGCGGATCTCCGGCAGCGCGGGCGAGACCAGCGTCAGCGTGCGGACGAGGTCGGGGCGTACGGCGGCGACCCTGGTGGCGACCGAGCCGCCGAGCGAGTTCGCGATGAGGTGCACGGGCCCGCGGCGGCGTGCGTCGAGCAGCCTGATGACCGCGCGCGTGTGCCCGGTGAGCGAGTAGTTGCCGTCGTCGGGCGGCGGCGAGTCCCCGAAGCCGGGCAGGTCGACCGCCTCGCCGTCGACGACGTCGGCGAGCAGCGGCATCAGCGCGGACCAGTTCTGCGAGGAGCCGCCCAGCCCGTGCACGTACAGCGCGGGCGGCAGTCCGGCGCGCGCGCCGGGGCGCGCACGGACCGTGAGGGTGAGCCCCGGCAGCTCCACCGCGCTCAGCCGCTCCCCCTCCGCCACGGCCACGGGGGCCACGCGCGGAGCCGTGGAGGCCGCGGCGGATTCCGGTAGCTCGGTCGAAGACATGTCCGCAATGCTACGTAGAGAGTCACGCACACGTTCGTGTGGCGGCGGTCACAGGCCGCGTGGCGTCGCGCACGGGTGACTTCTACGCTCGAATCGGGGCACGGGTCGAAGGAGGACGGAAGAACAGGTGACGAAGCGAGGTGCGGCGGACACGCGCGCCACGGCGGGAAGGGCAGACATGTCGGTCCCCGAGAAACCTGACGAGTACGACGAGTACGTGGATGCGGACGGCGAGCCGGACGCCGAGACCCCGGAGGCCGACGCCGCCGAGCAGCGGGCGAACGTGCGGGAGGACGACGCGGAGGAGCGCCCCGCGCGCGGCGCGACGGACGAGGCCGACGAGGCGGACCTGGCGGAGCAGGCGCGTTCCGCGGGCGGCGGCGAGGACGACGACTACCGCTGAGCCCGGCATCCGGTATGTGAAATTCCCTCCCGTACCGCGCGCTACAGGGTTACCGAAAAGTACGATGGCCAGTCGGGGCACAGCGCACGCCGGCCACTCGTGGACCACGGGGCCTTCGCGGCGCACAGAACGATATGGGAGGCGGCGTGACAGCCATGGAGCAGACGGAGGCGGCGCGGCCGCGAGGGACGCGCCTGCCGCGTCACGCCCGGCGCAACCAACTGCTCGGTGCGGCTCAGGAGGTCTTCGTGGCCCAGGGGTACCACGCGGCGGCGATGGACGACATCGCCGAGCGTGCCGGGGTCAGCAAGCCGGTGCTCTACCAGCACTTCCCGGGCAAGCTCGAGCTGTACCTTGCGCTGCTCGACCAGCACTGCGAGGCGCTGCTGCAGTCCGTGCGCACGGCGCTCGCGTCGACGACGGACAACAAGCAGCGTGTCGAGGCGACGATGGACGCGTACTTCGCGTACGTCGAGGACGAGGGCGGCGCGTTCCGGCTGGTCTTCGAGTCGGACCTGACGAACGAGCCCGAGGTGCGCGAGCGTGTCGACCGGGTGGCGATGCAGTGCGCCGAGGCCATCTCGGACGTGATCGCCGAGGACACCGGCCTGTCGAAGGACGAGTCGATGCTGCTGGCCACCGGCCTCGGCGGGGTCTCGCAGGTGGTGGCGCGCTACTGGCTGTCCAGCGCGTCGCCCGTGCCGCGCGAGAAGGCGGTCTCGCTGCTGACGTCGCTGGCCTGGCGCGGCATCGCCGGCTTCCCGCTGCACGGCGAGGGGCACTGATCGGGGCGCACGCGCGTCACGGCGGAAGGACGGGAGCGGGTGCTGACCGGCTTTGTTCCCGTCCGGTGTTCGCTGCGGGCGTTGCAGCGCGGCGTCTTGCGCGCCCTCCGCGCGGGCTAATGTGTGCTGCGTACCGCGCGGTCAGGCCGCGCAACGCACTGACCGTTCGGAGGGACATAGCCGTGGAGGTCAAGATCGGCGTGCAGCACGCGCCTCGGGAGATCGTTCTGGAGAGCGGGCAGTCCGCCGAGGACGTCGAGCGCACCGTGTCCGAGGCGCTGGCCGGCAAGGAGCAGCTGCTCAGCCTCACGGACGACAAGGGCCGCAAGGTCCTCGTGCCGGCGGAGCGGGTCGCGTACGTGGAGATCGGCGCGCCGACGCAGCGGCGGGTCGGCTTCGGCACCGTCTAGCATTCGGCGCCGTCGCGCGCCCGGCGCATCGCGATGTGGATCGGCCCGGCAGGGATGGCCCTGCCGGGCCGATCCGTGTCGCGTCGTGTCGCGTCACCTGATCGCGGGGCCGCCCGTCACGGCAGGGTTGCCGGGTGTGCACACCGGGTAATGACCGGCTGGACGCGCCGGCCACTCGCCCGGCGTGCCGCCCGGAAGCCGCGAGGTGATCCCGTGATCCTGGAGATTCTCGGTTCTGCGCTGATCGGCCTCGGCCTGTCCGCGGCCGCCGCCGTGCTGCTGGCGCGCCGCCTGCCCGCCCGGCACCTGGTGCTGCTCGCGGGCGGTCTCGGCGCCCTTTTCGGCGCGTACGTGACGCATGAGGCTCTCGGCCCCGGGCATGTCCCGGCCACGCTGCTCGGCGCGCTCGGCGTGTCCGCGGTGATGATCTCGCTGCTGCTGCGCCCGGCCGCCGCGGCGTCCGCGTCCGCGCCGGTCGCGGGGAGCGTGCCGGTCGTCGGCAACACGTCCGTCGCCGGGCGCGCGATCCCGTAGGGGCCCGTGCGCTCCGTGCGCTACGCGGCGAGGCCCAGCGCGGCCATGCGCTTGGTGTGCGCCTCCGTGATGCGGGAGAACATCCGGCCCACCTCGGCCAGGTCGAAGCCGTCGGCCACGCCGCCCACCAGCATCGTCGACAGCGCGTCGCGGTCCGCCACCACGCGCTGGGCCTGCGAGAGCGCCTCTCCCATGAGGCGCCGCGCCCACAGCGCCAGCCTGCCGCCGACACGCGGGTCGGCCTCGATCGCGGCGCGCACCTTCTCCACTGCGAAGTTGCCGTGCCCGGTGTCGTCGAGCACGGCCAGGACCAGCGCGCGCGTGTCGGTGTCGAGCCTGGCGGCGACCTCACGGTAGAAGTCGCTGGCGATCGAGTCACCGACGTACGCCTTGACCAGGCCTTCGAGCCAGTCGGACGGCGCGGTCTGGCGGTGGAACTCGTCCAGCGCCTTGGCGAAGGGCTCCATGGCCTCGGTGGGGTGCGCGTCGATCTCGATCAGCCGCTGGTCCAGCTGCTCGAAGTGGTGGAACTCGGCGGACGCCATGCGTGCGAGCGCGGCCTTGTCGGCGAGCGACGGGGCGAGCTTCGCGTCCTCGGCGAGGCGTTCGAAGGCCGCGAGCTCGCCGTAGGCGAGAGCGCCGAGCAGGTCCACGACGGCCGCGTGGTACTGCGGCTGCGCGGACGCCGTGGCCCAGTCCTGCCCGGCGATCCCGGTGTTCCCGCTGTCTGCGTCTGCCACGGCAAACCTTCCGATTCGTGTGCTCGTCGTAACCCGCGTAACCGCACAATAGTCCGCGCCGGCCGCGGGAAAGTTCCGGTCCTGGCATGGCCGGGAACCGCCTGGTGAACTTCGCACAACACGTGTGCGCGAATCCGGGGTATGGTGGTAATGCGCCGTGCCGAGTATTCGGCGGGCGATCACAACGTTTGGCCGAGGGTCGACAGGACCGCTGTGCACCGTCACGGCGTGTGAGGTCAGGCCGCCTTCGGACAGGCCCCATGAGGATGCCCGGTCGGTGGCCCGATCGGCTCCGACCCGACCGCCCTCAGCGCGGTCCGTGCGCCGAGCTGCACACGAACCCGCACATGAGGGGCCCCCTGAGCGGTACGAGCGCTTGAGCGACGGCAGGGGTCCCGCGCCATCCGGTCACTCACGACCGGAATATCCGACCAGCGCGGACTCCGGCGCGGTACGAACCCCCGCGTTCGCCTCGCACCGCACCTCACGGAAGAGGCAGCACCCTGACTACGACGTTCCGCGATCTCGGGATCCTTCCCGAGACGGCCGAGGCCCTCGAAGCCGTCGGCATCCAGTCCCCCTTTCCCATCCAGGAGATGACGCTTCCGGTGGCCCTCTCGGGCACCGACGTCATCGGCCAGGCGAAGACCGGCACGGGCAAGACCCTCGGTTTCGGCCTGCCGCTGCTTGAGCGCGTCACCGTGCCCGCAGACGTGGAGGCCGGCCGGGCGACGCCCGAGCAGCTGACGAACGCGCCGCAGGCGCTGGTCGTCGTCCCCACGCGCGAGCTGTGCCAGCAGGTCACGAACGACCTGCTGACCGCCGGCAAGGTGCGCAATGTGCGCGTCCTCGCGATCTACGGCGGCCGCGCGTACGAGCCGCAGGTCGAGGCCCTCAACAAGGGCATCGACGTGGTCGTGGGCACGCCCGGCCGGCTGCTCGACCTGGCGGGCCAGCGCAAGCTCGACCTGTCGCAGGTGCGGGCGCTCGTGCTCGACGAGGCCGACGAGATGCTCGACCTGGGCTTCCTGCCCGACGTCGAGAAGATCATCCAGCTGCTGCCCACCGGCCGGCAGACGATGCTGTTCTCCGCGACCATGCCGGGCGCGGTCATCGGCCTCGCCCGCAGGTACATGTCGCAGCCGACGCACATCAGCGCCACGTCGCCCGACGACGCGGGCGCGACGGTCGCCGCGACCACGCAGCGCGTGTACCGGGCGCACTCGATGGACAAGCCGGAGATGGTCGCCCGCATCCTCCAGGCGGAGGGCCGCGGGCTGGCGATGATCTTCTGCCGCACGAAGCGCACCGCGGCGGACATCGCCGACCAGCTGATGCAGCGCGGCTTCGCCGCCGGCGCCGTCCACGGCGACCTCGGCCAGGGCGCGCGCGAGCAGGCGCTGCGCGCGTTCCGCAACGGCAAGGTCGACGTGCTGGTGTGCACCGACGTCGCCGCGCGCGGCATCGACGTCGAGGGCGTCACGCACGTCATCAACTACCAGTCGCCCGAGGACGAGAAGACCTACCTGCACCGCATCGGCCGCACGGGCCGCGCGGGCGCGACGGGTACGGCCGTCACGCTGGTGGACTGGGACGACATCCCGCGCTGGCAGCTCATCGACAAGGCGCTCTCCCTCGGCTTCCCGTCCCCGCCCGAGACGTACTCCACCTCGCCGCACCTGTTCGAGGAGCTGGACATCCCCGAGGGCACGAAGGGCATCCTGCCCCGTGCCGCACGCACCCGCGCGGGCCTGTCGGCGGAGCAGGTCGAGGACCTGGGCGAGACGGGCGGCCGCGGCCGCCGCGGTGGCGCACCCGCCGCCGAGGAGCGCCCCGCTCGTACCCGCACGCCGCGCCAGCGCCGCCGTACCCGCGGCGGGCTCCGCCCGGACGACGCCACGGCGGCCGCCGTCGAGGCGGCGGACACGGCGGAGGGCGCCACGGGTGCCGGCACGGCGGACCACGCGGACTCCGCCGAGCGTGCCCCGCGCCGCCGGCGCCGCACGCGCTCCGGCGCGACGGCCACCGCGGAGGCGGCCGTCCCCGCACCCGCCGAGGCGCCGGACACGGCGAGCAGCGCCGAGGAGGCGCCCGCGAAGCCCCGTCGTCGCCGCACGCGCCCCGTCAAGCAGGCGGCCGCGGCCGACCGCGAGGGGGCGGCTCCCGCCGCCCAGGCGGCACAGGACGGCGCGGCCACGGACGCCGCGGCCACGCCGCGCAGGCGCCGCACCCGCTCGTCGAAGCAGGCCCAGCCGGAGGCGTGAGACGGCGGCCGTCGGCCCGCATCCGACGCGACGGTGGCCCGGGACCCCGAGGGGTTCCGGGCCACCGGCATGTCACGCCCAGGTCCCGGGCACCGGGCGTGCCCGGATCACCGGCGCGCGCGCCGTCGCCGCACCGTTAGCCTCGTGCCATGAGTCGGCCCCACAGCTTCGCCCCGCCCGCCTGCGCCCGCGCCCGTACGCTCGCCACCTCCCGGGGCGACTTCGCCGTGATCGAGGCGCTGCCCGCCGGGGAAGCCGTCGCGACGGCCGTCCTGCTGCCCGGGTTCACCGGCAGCAAGGAGGACTTCAACGCGCTGCTCGAACCGATGGCCGCGGCCGGCTACCGGGTCGTGTCCGTCGACGGGCGCGGCCAGTACGAGTCCGCGCCGCCCGCGGACCCCGGCGGCTACGCGCAGGCCGAGCTGGCGGCGGACGTGCTGGCGCAGGCCGAGGCGCTCGGGGCGCCCGTGCATCTGCTCGGCCACTCCTTCGGCGGGCACATCGCCCGTGCGGCGGTGCTGCTCGACGCGCGGCCGTTCCGTTCGCTCACGCTGATGTCGTCGGGGCCCGCCGAGATCTCCCGGACGGAGCGGGAGCGGGCGAAACTGCTGATCGACGCGCTCGCTGTGATGACGATGGAGCAGGTGTGGAACGCCATGGCGGAGATGGCGCCGATGGAGGAGACACCGGTCGATGGCGACGACCTGCGCAGGCGCTGGATGGCGACGGATCCGGCGCAGTTGGTCGCCGCGGCGGGCCTGCTGGTGGCTGAGCCCGACCGGGTGGACGAGCTGGCGGCGGTGCGGCCGCCGCTGCCGCTGCACGTCGTTTCGGGCGACGAGGACGGCATCTGGCCGCCGGCGCTGCTCGACGACATGGCGCGGCGCCTCGGCGCGCGCAGGACGGTCGTGCCGGACGCGGGGCACTCGCCCAACACGGACAGGCCGGACCCGACGGCGGCCGCGCTGATCGGGTTCTGGGACGACCAGCGCTGAGCAGTACCGCGTACTCCAGTACCGACCGACTCAGTACTGCGCCTGGAGGTGCTGCCAGAAGCCGTCGCGCAGCGCCCTGCGCAGCGTCGCGTGGCCGCGCAGGGACCGCTGGAGGAGGCGCTCGGCCTCGATGAGGAGATCCTGGTCGACGGCGCCGGGCAGGTACGGGTGGCCGGGCAGCAGCTCGGCCATCGTCTCGCGGCCCCGCTCGACCAGCCAGGTCGCCGCGATCTGCGCGCCGACGAAGCGCACCTCGTCGCGGCTCGGCGGCGGCTGCGCCTCGTGCTCCCAGGTACTGACGGGCCTGCGGGTCACGAACGGCTTGCAGAAGTCGAGGTCGAACGTGCGCTGGCTGTCGACCTCCCACAGCAGTGGCTCCGCCTGGTTGCGCCCGTCGGCGGCCTCGATGCCCCACAGGTGCACGCGCGCGCCGTAGCCCTGCGCCGCCTCGACGGCCGAGACCAGGTCCTCGTCGCCGCCGACGAGTGCGGCATCGCTGATGGCGCGGTGGCGTGCGAGGGACTCGAGGTCCGTGCGGATCAGCGAGTCGACGCCCTTCTGCTGGTTGTTCGCGTTGAGGTTGCCGAGGCGCACCTTGACGTCGGGCAGTTCCGCGATGCCCTGCTGCTCCGTGGTGTGGATGCGGCGCCTCGCGCCGTCGTACCAGTACACGCGCAGCAGCCTGCTGTCCGCGAAGATGAGGCGCGCCTTGTCGATCAGCGCCTCGATGAGGCCCTCGGCGTCGAGGTCGAAGGAGCGGCGGTCCTCGGTGCCCGCCACCAGCAACCCGGCCGAAGCGTAGACGTAACCCGCGTCGACGAAGATGGCGTGCGTGGACGGCGTCTTCGCCACCTCGGCGAGCATGCGGGTGAGCAGCTCGTTGGTGTGCGAGAGCCGCTACACGAGGTCATCGGCGAAGGCGCCGCCCGGCGCGTGGCACGGCGCGTCTCCCCCGCTTGTCGTGGTGGTCTCCGCCTGCGGCTCGCTTGCCTCGCTCATACGCGCTTCGTTCTCCATGGCAGGCACCCGTACCGGCCAGTAGTTAGATGCTCGAAAGATTTCTTTAGCGTAGGGAATGTTTGCACAGGGAAAGTCGTTGATTCCGATGTATCGATCGATACTCGCTCGATAGTTTCGCTGTCATCAGCAGTTCAGCAGTTCTCCACCAGGAGGATCAGACGAAGGGAGAAGCCTTGCGCTTCGAGATCACGCGACTCGACGACGTCGACGGCACCGCCGTGGACAGCACCGTCGTTGAAGCAGCCTCCGTCAACCGGATCGTGCAGCAGGCCGCCGCGATGGGCCAGCGCATCTACATCCGGCCGGCCGAGACGCCGGCCTCGTAACTCTCTTTCCCGCCGCCCCGATGCGATCATACGGTTCGGCAGACGACTCCACCGCGCCCCCCGGCGATTCCGGGGGGCGCGGTGCTGTGCGCAGCCGGTCCCGGGCGGATCAGGAGCCCCGTACGACCTGCGTGACGCCGTTGATGATCTGCTGCACCGCGATCGCGGAGAGCATCATCCCGGCGAGCCTGGTCACGAGTACGACACCGCCGTCCTTGATCAGCCGGATGATCAGCAGCGAGTAGCGCAGGACCAGCCACAGGACGACGTGCATGGCGGCGATCGCGGCCCACACGGAGACCTGTGCCGTGACCCCGTGCGCGTGCTGCACGGCGAGGATCACGGACACGATCGCGCCGGGCCCGGCGAGCAGCGGCATGCCGAGCGGCACGAGTGCGGCGTTGACGTCCTTGGTCTGCTTGGGCTCCTCCGTCTTGCCGGTCAGCAGGTCCAGCGCGATCAGGAGGAGCAGCAGCCCGCCGGAGATCATCAGGGCGGGCACGGAGATGTGCAGGTAGTCGAGGATCTGGCGGCCCAGGACCCCGAAGATCGCGATCACGCTGAAGGCGACGGCGACGGCCTGCCAAGCCATGGCGCGCTGCACCTTGGCGGTGCGGCCCGAGGTGAGCGCGAGGAAGATCGGCGTGATCCCGGGCGGGTCCATGATCACGAACAGGGTCAGGAAGAGGGAGCCGAACACGGCGAAGTCGAACACGGCGTGGCCTTGGTGAGGAGTGTCGTACGGGGAGGGCGGCGCGGCGTGCGGGCACGCACGCGCGCGGGGCCCGGCCGGTCGCGCCTTGGGGGCGACCGGCCGGGACAGGACGGGACGTGGCGGGGCCGGGCCCCCGGGCGCGCCCGGGTCGTGCGGAGCACGCGGGCGCGGCGGGGGCTCTGCGGCGGGCAGGGCCTAGGCGGTGACGTGACCGCCCGCGCCGGGCACGGGGAAGGCGCCGGCGGAGCGCCGCACGATCTCGGCGTACACCTCGGGGTCCGTGGTGTTCTCGCCGAGCGCGACGTCCTTGCGGCTGCCGTGGTAGTCGCTCGAACCCGTGACGAGCAGCCCGAGGTCGCGGGCGACGCCGCGCAGCGCGTCCCGGGTCCCGGCGTCGTGGTCGGTGTGGTCGACCTCGATGCCGTCGAGCCCGGCGGCCGCGAGGCGGGCGATGGTGTCCTCGGGGACGGTGCGGCCGCGCTTCACGGCGGCGGGGTGCGCGAAGACGGTCACGCCGCCGGCCGCCTTGACGAGGCGGATGGCCTCGAACGGGTCGCTCTCGTGCTTCTCCGCGTGCGCACGGCCGCCGTCGGCGAGCCAGTCGGCGGTGAACGCGTCGGAGACGGTGGGCACGACGCCCAGCTCGACGAGGGCGGACGCGATGTGCGGGCGGCCGACGGAGGCGTCCCCCGCGATCCGTGCCACCTGCTCCCAGGTGATCCCCACGCCGAGGGCGTTGAGCTTGCCGATCATGGCGTGGGCGCGCGGCACGCGGTCGTCGCGCACGAGCTCGCGCTCGGCGAGCAGTCCCGGCTCGGCGGGGTCGAAGAGGTAGGCGAGCATGTGCATGCTCACGCCGCCGATCCGGCAGGACAGCTCGGCTCCGGTCACGAGCGTGAGCCCGTCCGGCAGCGCGGCGGCCGCCTCGGCGTGGCCGCGGGTGGAGTCGTGGTCGGTGAGCGCCACGACGTCGAGCCCCGCGGCGGCGGCGTTGCGCACGAGCTCGGCGGGGGTGTCGGTGCCGTCGGAGGCCGAGGAGTGGGTGTGCAGATCGATGCGCACGGGGGATGCTCCTGGGCTCGCTGGGTCGACGGCAACCCATCCAGCGTAACGGCCCCACGCCACCTCCCCCGCCACGCCCCGACGCCCGGCCGTCAGGACAGCAGACGCGGGGAGAGCGCGCCGCACGGCAGCAGGTCTACCTCCGCGCCCGCGTCCCGCAGGTCCGTCAGTACCAGCTCGTCGTAGAGCAGCAGCTCCGACTCCTCGGGCCACGCCACGGCCCACAGCCACAGCCCGAGCGCCTCCCCCGCGAACGCCACGCGGTCGTCCGGCGTGCCCGAGACGCGCCACAGGGGGGTGGGCCGGCCGGCCGCCAGGAGCTTGGCGCGGGGCGGCTCGTCCACGCGCAGCAGCGGGCCCGGGTCGGGGCCCTCGACGCCCGCGTACCGCGCGCCGAGGCCCACGCCGAGTTCCTCCGCGACGAGCAGCATCTCGCCCACGCCCCCGAGCGGTCCCGGGCCCGAGCAGGCGACGGCGGTCGCCGTGCCGCCGCTGCGGTCGTCGCCCGCGTGCGACACGCCCGTGAACAGCCAGCCGACGGGCAGTGGCCACGGCATCCAGACGGGGACCCTGGCGCGGTTCACGACGACGCCCAGGGACTCGACGCTGGGCGGGATCACAGGCTGCAGCGGGTGCACCGTCCCGTGCGCGTCGCACTGCCAGGAGTCGGAGAAGAGACCTGGCGCCCTCACGCGCCCACCGCACTTCGGGCAACTGGGTTGGCCCCTCATATCCGCCAACGGTCCTCCCCGGCCGACGCCGCGTCAAGGCGATCACGCGACCGGGAGTGCGGTGGCGGCGTCTCAGTCAAGTGGTACGGCACCGCGCAGAGGGTCACGAAGGTCCGTGCCGTGGGACAACCAGCGCTCCTGGAGCTCCTGTGCGCCCCTCGCGCGCTTCCACGCCGCCTCGTGCGCCGTCATCGGGAGCAGCGGGAGGAACCGGACGGGATCCATCGGCTCCGCCAGCTCCAGATCCGCGACGAGGCCGCCGCCCTCCGCGACCAGGACCGACGCGAACGGGGCCCCCGGCCACAGCGGACCGCCGACGTCCAGCGCCGCGCCGGGTGCCACAACAACGCCCTCGACCTGGGGCGACGCGGCCAGCACCGCGAGCGGCCGCAGCACCTCGTCGGTGCGCGCGAGCCCCGCCTTCACGGACAGCAGCAGCTCCGCGCGCGGTCCCCGCACAGCGTCAGCGGCCATCGACGTGCCGTCGCTCATCGGGGCCGCCGACATGCCGAGCGTCGCGTACCGCACGACCGGGCCCGCGGGGTTCGTGGTGTCGACGAAGCGCAGCACCTCGATGCGGTCGGCGCCGACGAACGTCACCGCCGCGCGCGCGTCCGGCTCGCCCAGCGCCGCGCGCAGCCGGTCCTCGACCAGCGGAAGAATTTCTGCCACTCGGCGAGCATAGATCGCGTAAGGATCGGGCATGACGCAAGATTGGCCGCGCTCAGGCTGTTAAGCTGAGGCGCCGATCGGGGCAGCAGGCAGAAGCCTTGCTCTCCAGTCCCGACGCACACGTCATCCCCCACGGGGGACCGACCGGAGGAGGTGGGGCTGCGGTGGATCGAAGTCACCCGGCCAGTACCAGCCGCTCTCCGTACGGCTTCACAACGTTGTGAGCTGAGCCCGCCCCCCTGACCGGCCCGCCACGTCGCACGCACCGCGACCGCGCACCGATCGGCCGGGCACCGGCTTTCCGTCCGGCGGATGAGCGCATCACCCCAGCTTGTGTTTTTCACCTGTCGGTAGCGCACACCGTCATCGCGATCCCCCGGCGCCGCCCGCTTCGCGGACGTGCAGGTCTCGTCGAGTCCGAGTCCACGCCCCCGTTCCGGGCTGCGCCACGCCTCGCCTGACGGTCTCTGTCGTGAAGGAGCCTGCCATGTCGATGATCCGTGACCTGCGTGCAGCCGTTCGTCCGTCGTTCCGCAAGAACGGCGGCTCCTACCGCTCCTACGACACCGCCCATGACGCGTCCGCGTCGACGGCGGTCGTCGACTGCGGTGTCTACCGCGACGGCCGCCGCGTGACGACCGGCACATGCGCGACCCCGCACGAGGCGATGCTGCGGGTGCGCGAGGAGGGCGGGTTCGCCTGGATCGGCCTGCACGAGCCCACCGAGCAGGAGTTCGCGGGCATCGCCGCCGAGTTCGGGCTGCACCCGCTCGCCGTGGAGGACGCCGTCCACGCGCACCAGCGGCCCAAGCTGGAGCCCTACGACGACACGCTCTTCACCGTGTTCAAGACGATCCACTACGTGGAGCACGCCGAGCTCACGGCGACCAGCGAGGTCGTGGCGACGGGCGAGGTCATGTGCTTCACCGGCCGGGACTTCGTCATCACCGTCCGGCACGGCACGAAAGGGTCCCTGCGCGGCCTCAGGCACCGCCTGGAAGAGAACCCGGAGCAGCTGGCGCACGGTCCCTCGGCCGTGCTGCACGCGATCGCGGACCACGTCGTGGACGGCTACCTCGCCGTCGCCGACGCGGTGCAGGACGACATCGACGAGGTCGAGATCGACGTCTTCTCCGAGCCGGTGAAGAACGCCAAGGGCGGACAGCGCAGCCCGGACGCCCAGCGGATCTACCAGCTCAAGCGCGAGGTGCTCGAGTTCAAGCGCGCGGTCTCGCCGCTGCTGCGGCCGATGCAGATGCTGAGCGAGCGGCCGATGCGGCTGGTCGAGCCGGCGATCCAGAAGTACTTCCGCGACGTCGCCGACCACCTCGTGCGCGTCCACGAGCAGGTCATCGGGTTCGACGAGCTCCTCAACTCGATCCTCCAGGCGAACCTGGCGCAGGCGACGGTCGCCCAGAACGAGGACATGCGCAAGATCACGTCCTGGGCCGCGATCATCGCCGTGCCGACGGCGGTGTGCGGCATCTACGGTATGAACTTCAAGCACATGCCGGAGCTGCACTGGAAGTACGGCTACCCGATGGTGCTCGGCGCGATCGTGGTGGTCTGCCTCGTCATCCACCGGACGCTGAAGAAGAACGGCTGGCTCTGACGGCCCGCCCGCAACCGCCCACCCCGGCAGGAGGACTTGTGCCCGAGTCGCAGGCGGCCCGCTCCCTGGTGGAGGAGGCCACGAAGAAGTCGGGGCTCGTCTGGGTGCGGGGCACCGAACGTGCGAGGCCTGTGTGGCACGTGTGGCTCGACGGCGCCGCGTACCTGGTCGGCGACGGCCCGGGCGAGCAGCCGCTGCCGTCCGGCCTTGTGGACGGCGCGAGCGCCGAGGTCACCGTCCCGAGCAAGGACAAGCGCGGGCGTGTCGTGTCCTGGACGGCCGAGGTCGGCGAGCTCGCGCCGGGCTCACCGCAGTGGGCGGCCGCGGTCGCCGAGCTCAGGGGCAAGCGCCTGAACGCGCCGGACGGCGAGGCGATGGCGGACCGCTGGGCCCGCGAGTGCCGGGTGCTGCGCCTGACGGTGCGGCAGGCGTCGACGGACCTGCCGGACGCGTCGCTCGCCGCGCGCCCCGCCGCCACGCCGGCGACGACGCGCGGCCCGCTCCCCGGCTTCCTCGCGCGGCGCCGCCGCGGACGCAGGGGTTGACGCCGGGCCGGACGCCGCCCGGGCCAGACCGCGGCTCGAGCAAGCACGGCCCGGGCCGGCAAGCGGCTCAAGCCGGGCGGCGCCTGTGCCAAGCGCGACCCAGGCCAGGCAAGGCGACGCCCGGGCCGAACGGCAAGCCCAAGCCAGGCGCGCGCCCGCGCCAGGCGACAGCCCAAACGCGCACGGCCCGTGCCAAGCAAGGCGACGCCCGAGCCGAACCGCAGGCCCAAGCCAGGCGGCGCACCCGGGCCAGGCGACAACCCAAACGCGCACAGCCCATGCCAAGCAAAGCGACGCCCGAGCCGAACCGCAGGCCCAAGCCAGGCGCACGCCCGGGCCAGGCGACAACCCAAACGCGCACAGCCCATGCCAAGCAAAGCGACGCCCGAGCCGAACGGCCGGCTCAAGTCAGGCCCGCACGCCCGGGCCGAGCGCGACCCGTGCAAAGCGCGGCTCAGGACGTGCGCAGGGCCTCGCTCACGTGTGCGGGATCTTGCTGCCGTAGTCCACGAGCTGGTCCTTGGACGGCGGCTTCAGCGCGACCGCCTTGCCCCAGTCCTTGAGCGTCACTGTCCCCGCTCCGCCGGCCCGCACGAGCCGCAGCGGGTAGGGCTTGCCCCGCAGGGAGACGTCCAGCGTGCCGCCCTTCCCGTCGTCGCCGCCCGTGACCTCGATGGTCTTCACGCCGTCCAGGGTCTTCCTGTCGCCCTTGGCGGGCGTGCCGCCGAGCGCGAGCAGGCCGTCGAGCAGCGCCCGCATGTCCGTGAAGCCGCGCAGCCGCTTGTACGACGGGTCGTCGGCGGGGACCTTGACGTACTTGCCGCCCAGCTTGTCCGCGACCGCGGGGCTCGTTCCGTCCGCCGCCTGGTGCCAGAACGCGTCCGAGCCCTTGAGGTAGAGCGCGTCGCCCACGCGCAGCAGCGTGAAGGTGGTCTTGTGCGAGGCGACCGACCCCGTCGCGCCGTTCTCGGTGAGCCGCATGTCCAGCGTGTACGTCTGACCGCTCGTGACGAGCTTCCCCGAGACCCGTACCGCCGTCGCCCCGTCCACCGCCGTCCGCGCCTTCCGCTCGATCCCACGCGCCGACAGCTTCCCCACACCGTTCGTGCCGGCGTCGGGGTCCCCGCACCCGGCCACCGCCCCCGCCAGCGCGGCGCAGAGCGCGGCGCAGGCCACGAGTCGGCTGGAACGGCGGTGCGGGAGGGTCACGGACACACAGGCCTCTTCACGTGTGGGGGGTACGGCAGATCGCAGGCTACCGGTGGTGCGAGCGGCCGCGTTCCGCGCGTCGACGGGGGTCACCCCCTTCCGCCGGGGCGCGCGGGGCGCCTACGGGCTAGCCTGATCACGACGCGGGCGACGGCATCGAGGAGGCGCGCGACATGGCCGGAGGCGCCCCCAGGATCTTCGTGTCCCACCTCGCGGGCGTACCCGTGTTCGACCCGCAGGGCGATCCGGTCGGCCGGGTGCGGGACCTGGTCGCCATGCTGCGCGTCGGCGGCATGCCGCCGCGCCTCGTCGGCCTCGTCGTGGAGGTGGCCAGCAGGCGGCGGATCTTCCTGCCGATGACCCGCGTCACGGACATCGCGTCCGGTCAGATCATCAGCACCGGTGTCGTGAACGTGCGCCGGTTCGAGCAGCGGCCCACGGAGCGGCTGATCTTCGGCGAGATGCTGGATCGGCGGGTACGGATGGTGGAGGACGGCGCCGAGGTCACCGTCCTCGACGTGGCGGTGCAGCAGTTGCCCGCGCGGCGCGACTGGGAGGTCGCCAAGGTGTTCGTGCGCCGCGGTGGCCGCGCCGGCGCGCTGCGGCGGCGCAAGGACGCGTTCACGGCCGACTGGTCCGACGTCACCGGCTTCTTCCTCGAAGAGGAGGGCCAGGGCGCGGAGAACCTCGTCGCGACGTTCGAGACGCTGCGGCCCGTCGAACTCGCCAACGTGCTGCACAACCTGACGGAGAAGCGGCGCGCCGAGGTGGCCGCGGTCCTCGACGACGACCGCCTCGCGGACGTGCTGGAGGAGCTGCCGGACGACGACCAGGTGGAGATCCTCGGCAAGCTGGAGGACGAGCGCGCCGCCGACGTCCTGGAGGCGATGGACCCGGACGACGCCGCCGACCTGCTGTCCGAGCTGCCGGAGGACGACAAGGAGCGGCTGCTCGCGCTGATGCAGCCGCGCGACGCCGCCGACGTGCGGCGGCTGCTGTCGTACGAGGAGCGCACCGCGGGCGGCCTGATGACGACGGAGCCCATCGTGCTGCGGCCCGACGCGACGGTCGCCGACGCACTCGCGCGCGTACGGGTGCGTGACCTGTCGCCCGCGCTGGCCGCGCAGGTGTACGTGTGCCGGCCGCCGGAGGACACGCCGACGGGCATGTACCTGGGGACGATCCACTTCCAGCGGCTGCTGCGCGAGCCGCCGTTCACGATGGTCGGGTCCGTCGTGGACAGCGATCTGCCGCCGCTGGCGCCCGACACGCCGCTGCCCGCCGTGACCAGCCATCTCGCCGCGTACAACATGGTGTCGGCCGCGGTGGTGGACGCCGGGGGTTCGCTCCTCGGCGCGGTCACGGTGGACGACGTGCTCGACCACCTGCTGCCCGACGACTGGCGGGAGTCCGGCTTCCACGGCATGGAGGGGGCTGCGGCGCGTGGCGAGTGACCAGCGCGGGGACGGGGCCGGCGGCGCACCGCGCCCGCACGGCGCGACGGCGGTGCGCGGCAAGGGCGGCGGCAGGCGCGAGGCGCGCAGGCGCCTGCGCGACGGCCGGCGGCGCGACCCGGGCGAGAGCCGTTCGCGGGTGCGTCTTGACCAGCCGAGGGCCCAGCGGCGCAGGCTGCTGCCCGAGTACGACCCGGAGGCCTTCGGCCGGCTGTCGGAGCGGGTGGCGCGGTTCCTCGGCACGGGCCGCTTCATCGTCTGGATGACGCTGGTCATCATCGTGTGGGTGGTGTGGAACGTCGCGGCGCCCGTGGGCCTGAGGTTCGACCAGTACCCGTTCATCTTCCTGACGCTGACGCTCTCGCTCCAGGCTTCGTACGCGGCGCCGCTGATCCTGCTCGCGCAGAACAGGCAGGACGACCGCGACCGCGTCACCAGGGAGCAGGAGCGCAAGCAGGACGAGCGGTCGATCGCGGACACGGAGTACCTCACGCGCGAGATCGCGGCGCTGCGCATCGGCCTCGGGGAGGTCGCGACCCGCGACTGGATCAGGTCGGAGCTGGAGGATCTCGTGCGGGAACTGGACGACCGGCGTGACGGCAGGCGCGAGGACATTCGCGACGACCGGCGGCTGAACGGGGCGGCCAGGGACCACACCGGCCGGGAGCGCTGAGCGGCCTCCCGCGCGGGCTTTCGAGGCGGCCCCGAGGCGGCGCGCACCGCGCGGCCGTGACGGCAGTCTCAACGGCGGCTCGGCGCTTCCCGTGGAGGGTGCGGGGCGCCGTACCATCTCGGTATGGCTACCGACACGTACGGAACCACCGTCCCCGCGCAGGACGCGGTGCGCGAGGCGCTTGCGACGGTGAACGACCCCGAGATCCACCGGCCGATCACCGATCTCGGCATGGTCAAATCGGTGGAGATCGCGGACGACGGCGCGGTGGCCGTGGCGGTGTACCTGACGGTCTCCGGATGCCCGCTGCGCGACACCATCACCCGCGAGGTCACCGAGGCCGTGAGCCGGGTGGACGGCGTCACGTCGGTCTCGGTCGAGCTCGACGTGATGAGCGACGAGCAGCGCCGTGAGCTCGCGGCGTCACTGCGCGGCGGCCAGGCGGAGCGCGAGGTCCCGTTCGCGCAGCCGGGGTCGCTGACGCGCGTGTACGCGGTCGCCTCGGGCAAGGGCGGCGTCGGCAAATCGTCGGTGACGGTGAACCTGGCGGCGGCGATGGCCGCTGACGGCCTCAAGGTCGGCGTCGTCGACGCGGACATCTACGGGCACAGCGTGCCGCGGATGCTCGGCGCGGAGGGGCGGCCCACGCAGGTCGAGAACATGATCATGCCGCCGTCGGCCAACGGCGTGAAGGTCATCTCCATCGGGATGTTCACGCCGGGCAACGCGCCGGTCGTGTGGCGCGGCCCCATGCTGCACCGCGCGCTGCAGCAGTTCCTCGCCGACGTGTACTGGGGCGACCTGGACGTGCTGCTGCTCGACCTGCCGCCCGGCACGGGCGACATCGCCATCTCGGTGGCGCAGCTCGTGCCGAACGCGGAGATCCTCGTCGTCACGACGCCTCAGCAGGCGGCGGCCGAGGTCGCCGAGCGCGCCGGGTCGATCGCCGTGCAGACGCACCAGAAGATCGTGGGCGTCGTCGAGAACATGGCGGGGCTGCCGTGCCCGCACTGCGGCGAGATGCTGGACGTGTTCGGCACGGGCGGCGGCAAGCTGGTCGCCGAGGGGCTCACGCGCACGACGGGCGCCGAGGTGCCGGTGCTGGGCGCGATCCCGATCGACGTGCGGCTGCGGGAGGGCGGCGACGACGGCAGGCCCGTGGTCCTCACCGACCCGGAGTCCCCGGCGGGTGCGGCGCTGCGCTCCATCGCGGACCGCCTGGGCGAGCGCAAGCGCGGGCTGTCCGGTCTGTCTCTGGGCATCACGCCGCGCAACAAGTTCTGACGCGGTGGCGGGCGCGGCCGCGCGCTGGGCCGCGCGAGGCCGTGCCCGGCAGACCGTCAGACCTGGGCGTCCTCGGCCTCGGCCTGAGCCCGTGCCACGCCCGGGTCAGCGGGCTCGGTCCCGGCCGCGTTCCGGTCCTGGGGCTCGTAGGTCCTGATGTCCTCGATGCGCGCGAAGCCGAGGCCGTACGCGCTCATGCCGCGCCCGTACGCGCCGAGGTGCACGCCGTGGGTGGATCCCGCGAGCACCCAGCCGTACTCCGACTCGCGGTAGCGGAAGGGTGTCGGCACGCCGTCGACCGGCAGCGACAGGACGGTCCACTCCGGGCTCTCCAGGTCGTCCGCGAGTTCGAAGGCGGTCTCCGTCTGCTGGGTCAGCCAGTCGTCGCGCAGGGTGTGGTCGAGCTGGCCCGGCCAGGTGCACGACAGCAGGCCGGAGCCCGCGAGCCACGCGGCGGAGGACGCGGTCGTCGCGTCCAGCCGGCCCGTGCCGTCCCCGCTGCCCCGTGCGGGGCTCGCCGCGACAGTGATCACGACGACGAAGCGCTGCCTGTCCTCGCCGCTGTCGTCGCCGCCGGTGGACGCGGCGGCGGGCACCGCTACCGACTCGGGCCTGACCGCGGGCTCTCCGCCGTGCCGCACCGCCCCGTGCTGCACCGTGCCGTCCGCGGCGGCTACGGCCTGCATGAGGCTGCGCGGTCCCGTGTACGCGGCGTCGAGGCCGTACCAGGGGAAGCCCGCTCTGAGGTACCCGTCGACGGGTCTCGACGGTTCCAGCGTGTCCCGCTCCTCAGCCTCGTCAGCGACCTGCTGGGTCGCCGCCTGACTGGTCGTCTCCATCGGTCCGGCCCGCCTCCTCGATCTGCCCTGGGTCCGGGGACTCACACCTGCCGGACAGTTGGAGGATAGCCATCCCGCCCCCGCGGGGCGGGACAGGCGGTGCTCAGGTGGCGTCCGAGTCGAACGGCGGGTGGTCGCCGCCGTCCGGCTCCTCACGCTTTTTGAGCAGGTCGGGGGTGGTGGAGGCGGCCGCGGAGCCGTTGGCGGAGGCGATCGGCGCGGCCGCGGCAGCCGTGTCGCGGCCGTGCACGGCGTCCGCTACCTCGGCCATCTCCTTCTTCATCTCGGAGACGCCGAAGTCCTTCTTCATGTCGGCGACATCGGAGATCTCCTTGCGCAGGTCGAGGCTGCTGCGGATCTCCTTGAAGTCGTCGTTCTCCAGGATCTGCTTGCGCACGAACGTCTTCGGGTTGAGGTCCTCGAACTCGAAGTCCTTGAACTCGGGGCCCAGCTCCGACCTGATGTCCTCTTTCGCGTTCTCCGAGAACTCGCGGACCTTGCGGATGAGCCGCGCGCCGTCCTGGATGACCTTCGGCAGCTTGTCGGGACCGAAAACGATCACGGCGAGGATCACGAGAGCGAGGATCTCCAGTGGGCCAATGTCGTTGAACACCTAGCAGCTCCTTGTGCTCTCCGTGCCGGCGGGAACGGGTCGGTCCGTCCTGGTCCGCGGTGGGGTCAAGGTCCGGGCCGTTACACGGTACCCGCACCCACCGTCCCGGCGGTACCCTCCCCGGCGCGGTCAGCCGGACCCGGACAGCGGGCCCGGCCCACCCGAAAGGCCGATCGGGGCCATGGAGCCGTTCATCGTCCGCAGGGCGCCGGCGGCGGCCGCGAGGGGGGCCGGCGGGGCGCTGTTGACCGCGTCGGCGGGGAACGCGGGCGTACCGAAGGCGAGGCTCGGGACGGACGGCGCGGCGTAAGGCAGCGACGCGAAGGACGGGGCCGCGAACGTACGCGACGACAGCGCGGCGTGCACCGGCAGGTTCCGCGCCTGGAGCGTGCCCGGGGCGGCCGCGGACCGCGCCGACGTACCGGCACCGGGCAGCTGTCCGCCGCCGAAGCCCTGGCGGCGGCCGGCCTCGGCGGCCGTGGACGATCCGGCCACGCGCAGCGGGACGACGTTGTTGCGGGCCGCCGCGCCGGGGCCCGACGCGGCGGGGAGCGACCCGCCGAGCGCGATCGCCGCGAGGGAGACGGCACCGGCTGCCGCGAACGCGAACCGGCGCGCACGCCAGGGCGAGCGCTCCGACTCCCGCTTGCCGACCTCGTGGATCGGGAAGACCGAGGCGCCGTGCGCGCCGGCGTACCGGAAGGTGTCCATGTGCGGGCCGTGGCCGTCGGGGGCGTCGAACACGCCGTGGCCGAACGAGTCATGCCCGCCGTCGCCGAGGAGTCCGCGGCCGAAGGGGCCGCGCTTGTCGTCGTCGTCACGCGAGGACGTGCATCCGCCGCCCGGCAGGCTCTGCAGCCGCGCGAGCAGCCCCGCGGACGGGGGCGGCGGCGCCACCTCGGCGAAGACGCTCTTCAGCCTGCGCTGGCAGTCCGCCTCGGTCTTGCAACGGGCGCACGTCGCCAGGTGCGCGAGTACGCGCTCGCGCTCGTCGTGGTCGAGCTCACCGTCCACAAGGGCGGCAAGCCGGTCCCCCAGGTGGTGTTCCGAGGGGGTCGGGCCCAAGGCGCTCACGCCGTTCCGCCCTCCCCGGCCACGCTGACGCCTGCCACCCCCACGAAGGAGCGGTGCTCGGCGCGTGCTTCGGGGGAACGGTGCTTGAGTGCCTTGCGCAGGTGCGAGCGGCCGCGGTGGATCCTGCTGCGTACCGTGCCGAGCTTCACGCCGAGCGTGGCCGCGATCTCCTCGTACGAGAGCCCCTCGATGTCGCAGAGCACGACCGCCGCGCGGAACTCGGGCGCGAGCGTGTCGAGCGCCTGCTGCACGTCCGCGTCGAAGTGCGTGTCGTGGAAGGCCTGCTGCGGGGACGGCTCGCGGCTCGCGAGACGCTCGGCCGCGTCGTCGCCGAGCGCGTCGAAGCGGATGCGCTGCTTGCGGCGGACCATGTCGAGGAAGAGGTTGGTCGTGATGCGGTGGAGCCAGCCCTCGAACGTGCCGGGCGTGTACGTGGACAGCGAGCGGAAGACGCGGACGAAGACCTCCTGGGTCAGGTCCTCCGCGTCGTGCTGGTTGCCCGTGAGGCGGTAGGCGAGGCGGTAGACGCGTCCGCTGTGCGTGCTGACGATCTCCTCCCAGCTGGGAGGCGTCCACGCCTGCGACTCCGCATCCGATGCGAAGGTCGCGGTGACCGCGGAGTCGGTGGAGCGGGAACGGTCAGCAGTGTCGGTCACGGATTTCGGCTCACCTGCCGACCCGAGGAAGCGCCGAAGCACTCCCGTCCGATCCACAGTCGCGGCCGCACCTCCCCTGTCGGCTCTGGTGGTGTCCAGTAGAGCCCCTACCATAACCACCTCGCCCGTCAGCTCCGGATAAGAATCTTTACGCGAATTTGGATCCGGGCCGATTCCCCCGTCGTGCCCTTACCCCCGCTCAACGTCCGGTGCCATCGGCGGGTTCCCGCCCCCAGCGGATACAGTCACGGTTGCGCCGACACCGGGGGACAAGGAGAGGGTCATTACCGCCAACCGGCAGACGAGCTGGGCGTTCGCCGACGCCTTTGTCGCCGAGGACGATCCACTTCGCTGGGCCCGCGAGCGGGCCAGGGAGAGTGGGCTCCGCTCGGTGTCGCCAGGCACCGGCGCCGCGCTGCGGCTGCTCGCCGCCGCGGCGGACGCGAAGGCCGTCGCCGAGATCGGCACGGGCACCGGCGTATCCGGCATCCACCTGCTGCGGGGCATGCGCCCCGACGGCGTGCTGACCACCGTGGACGTGGAACCCGAGCGGCAGCAGTTCGCCCGGCAGGCGTTCCGTGCCGCGGGCTTCACGGGCAACAGGGCACGCTTCATCCCCGGCCATGCGCTCGACGTGCTGCCGAGGCTCGCCGACGGCGGCTACGACATCGTCTTCTGCGACGGCGACCGGCTGGAGTCCCTGGAGTACCTGGCTGAATCGTTGCGCCTGCTGCGACCTGGAGGTCTCGTGTGCTTCGAGGGCGTCTTCGCCTCGGGCCGCACGGTCGACTCGGCGGTCCAGCCCACCGAGGTGCTCAGAGTGAGGGAGCTGCTGAGGGCGGTGCGGGAGAGCGACGAGCTGCTGCCTTCGCTGCTACCCGTGGGCGACGGCCTGCTGTGCGCCGTGCGCAGGGGCCCTTCGGGGGGCTGAGGGAGGGCCGTCAGCGGGGCGTGTACCGGTCCGGGCGCAGTACTGCCCCGGTACGGACCGCGTTCGTCCGTACCGGGGCAGCGACGGTTTCCGTCGGGGTGACCCCCGGGGCGAAGGCTGGAGGGACGGTGGCGATGGCCGTCCTACTCAGCCGACGACCTTCTTCAGCGCGTCGCCGAGAGCGTCCGCCTCGTCCGGGGTCAGCTCGACCACAAGCCGACCACCGCCTTCGAGCGGAACCCGCATGACGATGCCCCGCCCCTCCTTGGTCACCTCGAGCGGGCCGTCGCCCGTCCGCGGCTTCATGGCCGCCATGCTCGTTCCCCTTCCTGAAACCAGCTCGTCGCAGCCGGCGGCCCCGTGGCAGGCGCTGTGACACCGGCATCGAACACAATGCTTCCTGCGCATTATCCCGCATCGCACGACCCGATGACCAACATCGGACGGCATCGCTTGCGCAACGCGTTCGCGCAAAACCCCCCAATTCGGCGATCTGCCTGCGATACTTCGCCGCCCTGGCACACCACCGCGCCCCCGCGGTCCGTCATGCTGGTGCCCGCACGAGGGAAGACGAGCCCACGAAAGGACCCGGAACATGGCGGACACGGTGCTGTACGAGGTGCGCGACGGCCTCGCGACGATCACCCTCAACCGTCCTGAGGCGATGAACGCTCTGGACGTGGCGACGAAGGTGGCGCTCAGGGACTCGCTGCGGGAGGCGGCCGACGACACCGCCGTGCGGGCCGTGCTGCTGACCGCCGCGGGCGACCGCGCCTTCTGCGTGGGCCAGGACCTCAAGGAGCACGTCGCGCTGCTCGCCGAGGCCAAGGCGGCGGGGTCCACCGACACCATGCGCACGGTGCGCGAGCACTACAACCCCATCGCGCGTGCCATCACGGCCATGCCGAAGCCGGTGGTGGCGGGCGTGAACGGCGTGGCCGCCGGTGCGGGCATGGGGTTCGCGCTGGCCGCCGACTACCGGGTCGTCGCGGAGACCGCGAGCTTCAACACCTCGTTCGCGGGGGTCGCGCTGTCCGCCGACTCCGGCCTGTCCTGGACGCTGCCGCGCATGATCGGCCAGGGCCGCGCCGCCGACCTGCTGCTCTTCCCGCGGACCGTGCGGGCGCAGGAGGCGTATGAGCTCGGCATGGTCAACCGCCTCGTGCCGGCGGCCGACCTGGCGGGCGAGGCCGCGGCCGTGGCCCGCGCGCTGGCGGAGGGGCCGACCGTGGCGTACGCGGCGATCAAGGAGTCGCTCGCGTACGGCACCGACCACTCGCTGGACGAGGCGCTGGAGAAGGAGGACGAGGGGCAGTCGAGGGCGGGCTCGTCCGAGGACCACGGGCTGGCCGTCGAGGCGTTCCTGGCGAAGGAGAAGCCGCGCTACCTGGGCCGCTGAGCCCTTCGCCACATCACCGTCGGGTCACCGCGGGGCGGTGACGTCCGAGAAGGCGCAGGCCGCCAGGTGGTCGTTGACCAGGCCGCACGCCTGCATCAGCGCGTAGGCGGTCGTGGGCCCCACGAAGCGGATGCCGCGCTTCTTCAGCGCCTTGGACAGCGCCGTGGACTCGGCCGTCACGGCCGGGACGTCCGCCGTCGTCACCGGCAGCGGGCGCCCGGCCGGGTCCTGCGCATAGGACCAGATGAGCTCGGTGAGCTCGCCCGGCTGCCACGCGGCGAGCGTCTTCGCGTTGGCCATCGTGGCGTCGACCTTGAGGCGGTTGCGGATGATGCCGGGATCGGCGAGCAGCCGCTCGCGGTCCTGCTCCGTGAACGCGGCGACCCGCGCGATCCCGAATCCGGCGAAGGCCGCGCGGAAGGTCTCGCGGCGGCGCAGGATCGTGATCCAGGACAGGCCGGACTGGAACGCCTCAAGGCTGAGCCGCTCGAACAGCGCGTCGTCGCCGCGGACCGGGCGGCCCCACTCGGTGTCGTGGTACGCCACGTAGTCCTCGGCGGACAGGCCCCAGGGGCAGCGCGGGAGCCCGTCGGGGCCGGCCGCGGCGGGGGAACCCGCGCTCATCGGCCGCCCCCCTCCTGCTCCTGCCCGTGACCGGGCTCCTGGCCCGGCTGGTAGCCGGGCGGGGACCACGGCGGCGGGTCCTGCCGGTGGCCGGGCCACGCCTCCTGCGCGCCGTAGCCCTGCGCCCCGTAGCCCCGTGCGTCGTACCCCTGCGTGCCGTAGCCCGGCGTGCCGTAGCCCGGCGTGCCCTGGCCGCCCTGGACCGCGTGACCGCCCTGGCCGGGGCCGCCGGGGCCTGCGGCTGCCCCCGGGTGCGCGCCGGGCCCCGCGGCCGCGCCCGCGCGCGCCCCGGCGAGGCCGGCCTCAAGCTCGGCGATGCGCGCGTCGCGCTCGGCGAGCTCGGCGCCGAGGCGGCTGAGCACGTCGTCGACGTCGGCCATGCGGTAGCCGCGGACGGCGACGGGCAGCCGCACCGCGTCGATGTCGGCGCGGCTGACCGGGCGCGTCTCGGGCAGCGGGTCGATCAGGCGCTGCGGCGCGGTCTCCGGCAGGACGGTGCGGTCGCCCCCGCCCACGACGGCCATCGTGACCGCGGCGACCACCACGACCATCGCGATGAGCAAGAACCAGAACACGCGCTTCTCCCCGGTGCCGAAGCCGAACTACGTCAGACCGATCGTGCCACGCCCCACTGACACCGCCGACGCGCCCGGCCCCTATCGGCCCGCGCATGGGGCTCGCCCCAGGGATTGGCCAGGACCGGGCTGCCGCATACGGCGGAGCGAGCGAGGCTCCGTGGGTGACGGCTTCCACCTCGCTCGGCGGACCGGACCGCCGTACCGGGGGACGGCCGCATCCCTGGGGCCCCACACCCCGCAGAGGCCTGGCCGCCCGGCCGGACGCACGCGTGCGACGCATGCACGAGACCGCCGGGGCCCGGAGCCGGTCTCCGGGGGCAGCAGGCACGGGCGCGGACACCGGTGCGTACGAAGGCGGCCGGGCGGGTCAGGCTCCGCTGCCGGACGGTATGGCCGGGCGGCCCTGCACGGCGCCGGGGCGGGCCGCCGGTCACCGGTGGGTGCCGAGCGGGGCTCGCCCCAGGCGTTGGCCGGGACCGGGCCGGGCGCATGGCGTGTGCCTGCGGTGGCCGCGTCCTGGGAGCACCGCTCCCCGCTGGGACCTGGCGGCCCGGGCCGGGCGCACGCGTGCGGCCGGCACGAGACGGCGGGGGCCGACAGTCGCTGGACGGGCCCGCGTCCATTGCGGGTGCCGCGGGCCCACCGCACCCCGTCAGGCGCTGGACGGCCCGCGTCCGTCGCAGATGTCGCCGGCCGTCGCGCCGGCAGGGCCCGGCCGCCGGGACAGCCGCACGCGTGCGGCACGTGCACGGGAGTGCGGGCTCCGGCGCGCTACAGGCGGTCCGTGCCCGCTTCCTTGCTGACCAGGGCGACGGCCTCTTCCACGTCGTCCGTGAGGTGGAAGAGCAGCATGTCCTTCTCGGCGGCCTTGCCCTGGGCCACCACCGTGTTCCGCAGCCAGTCGACGAGCCCGCCCCAGTACTCCGTGCCGAACAGCACGATCGGGAAGCGCGTCACCTTGCGCGTCTGTACCAGCGTGAGCGCCTCGAACAGCTCGTCCATGGTGCCGAGGCCGCCGGGCAGCACGACGAAGCCCTGGGCGTACTTCACGAACATCGTCTTGCGGACGAAGAAGTACCGAAAATTGATGCCCATGTCGACGTAGGGGTTGAGCCCCTGTTCGAAGGGCAGCTCGATGCCGAGGCCCACGGACACCCCGCCCGCCTCGCTCGCGCCCTTGTTCGCGGCCTCCATCGCGCCCGGCCCGCCGCCCGTGATCACGGCGAAGCCGGCCTCCACGAGCGCCTTGCCGATGCGCGTGCCCGCGTCGTACTCCGGGGAGTCGACGGGCGTGCGTGCGGAGCCGAAGACGCTGATCGCGCTCGGCAGTTCCGCGAGGGCGCCGAAGCCCTCCACGAACTCGGACTGGATGCGCATGACCCGCCACGGGTCGGTGTGCACCCACTCGGAGTCACCCCCCGTGTCCAGGAGCCTCTGGTCCGTGGTGCCGGCCTGCACCTGGCCGCCCCGCCGGAGCACGGGCCCGAGCCGCTGCTCCCCCGACTGCGCCGGTCTCGTGGGATCGTCCATGAGCCGCCCCTTTCGTACTTTGCTGATGTTCTGTCCTCGTTCCTGTTGTTCTCTGCTTATCGGCGGAAAATCGCGTGTTTACACACAGTTGCCGACCGTTCCGTACGGTTCCGGCCGACTTCCGCTCTCCTCGCCAGCCTAAGGGCACGAACATGACGAACGGCGAAATTCCGGCCGTCGGTACGGCGCATGACACGTCACTCAGGACGTGAGCCAGCCGCGCAGCCGCTCCTCGCAGTGGGCGATGCGCTCCACCGCGACCCTCTCGTCGGCCTTGTGGGCGAGGAGCGCGTCGCCCGGCCCGTAGTTCACCGCGGGCACGCCGAGCGCGCCGAAGCGCGAGACGTCCGTCCAGCCGAACTTGGGCTGCGCCGTGCCGCCGACCGCGGCCATGAACGCGGCGGCCGCCGGGTGCGAGAGGCCGGGCAGGGCGGCGCCCGAGTGGTCGTCCACGACGAAGTCGGCGACGCCGCAGTCCGCGAACACCTCGCGCACGTGCGCCACCGCCTCGTCGGCGCTGCGGTCGGGCGCGTAGCGGTAGTTGACGGTGACGGTGCACGCGTCGGGGATGACGTTGCCCGCGACGCCGCCCTCGACGCGTACCGCGTTCAGCCCCTCGCGGAACGTGAGCCCGTCGACGACCGGCTGCCGCGGCTCGTAGGCGGCGAGGCGCGCCAGGATCGGGGCGGCGGCGTGGACGGCGTTGGACCCCATCCAGCTGCGCGCGGAGTGTGCCCGCTCCCCCGTGGTCGTGAGCTTGACCCGCAGGGTGCCCTGGCAGCCGCCCTCGACCTGCGCGTCGGTCGGTTCGAGCAGGACGGCGAAGTCGCCCGCCAGCCAGTCGGGGTGCGCGTCGGCGACGTGTCCGAGTCCATTGAGGTGGCCGGCGACCTCCTCGTTGTCGTAGAAGACGAACGTGAGGTCGCGGTTGGGTTCGGGGACGGTGGCGGCGATGCGCAGCTGCACCGCGACGCCCGACTTCATGTCGGTGGTGCCGCACCCCCACAGCACGCCGTCCGCGTCGAGCCTTGAGGGCAGGTTGTCCGCGACGGGGACCGTGTCGATGTGGCCGGCGAGCACGACGCGCTCGGCGCGGCCCAGCCGCGTGCGGGCCACGACGTTGTTGCCGTGCCGGTCCACACGCAGGTGCGGCAGTGTGCGCAGCGACTGCTCGACGGCGTCGGCGAGCACCTCCTCGGAGCCGCTGACCGAGGGCAGGTCGACGAGGCGTGCGGTGAGCGTGGCGGCGTCGAGTGTGAGGTCGAGCTTGTCGGACATGGAGTGACACTAACGTGCCCCGGTGCGGGGCCCGAAGCGCGTGGTCCGCGGGGCCGCCCGGCTGTCCACAGGCGGTTTTCCACAGGGGCGGTGCCGGGGGCCGCACTCCGCTACGGTGACCCTCGTGTCCGAGACCTCCAAGCGATCACGTGGCGGCCGCTTCCTGCGCTGGGCAGCGGCGTTCGCCGTGCTGACCGGTGTCGCCTCGTACGCCGGTGTGCAGTACGTCACCGGCGGCGGCAGCGCTCCCACGTCGTGCACGGTCCACGCCTCGAAGGCCCCTGCCGGCGGTGGGGAGGCCGCCAGTTACGAGCTGTCGCCCGAGCAGGCGGCCAACGCGGCGACGATCTCCGCGGTCGGGATCACGCGCGGCATGCCGGAGCGCGCGGTCACGATCGCGCTGGCGACGGCGATACAGGAGTCGGGGCTGCGCAACCTGCGCCAGGGGGACCGGGATTCGGTCGGCCTGTTCCAGCAGCGCCCTTCCGCGGGCTGGGGCACGCGGCAGCAGATCCTCGACCCCGTCTACGCCTCGAAGCAGTTCTACACGCGCCTCGCGAAGATCCACGGCTACGGTCAACTGCCGTTGACGGTCGCGGCGCAGCGGGTGCAGCACAGCGGCTTCCCCGGGGCGTACGCGAAGCACGAGGCGGACGCGTCGCTGCTCGCGGCGGCGTTCACGGGCCAGGCGCCCGCGGTGCTCACGTGCCCGGGTCCCGTCGACCGCAAGCCGGGGGACCCCGCGAAGGTGCGCGCGGCGCTCGTGGAGGCGTTCGGCCCCGAGGTGCTGCCGTCGAAGCCGAAGACGGCGCCGGCGGGCAGCGGCACGTCCACCGGTAGCGGCAAGGCCGCCTCCGGCACGGCGGCGGTCGCGGCCTCCGCGCCGCCGCACCATGGCGTGGCGGACGCGCGCACGGCGGACGCGGCCGCCGGCGAGCTGTCCGTCCCGGTGCGGGCGCTGCCGGGCTCGGGCGGCGGTACGCACGGCGAGATGGCGGCGGCGGCGACCGAGCAGCGCGGCTGGGAGCTCGCGCACTGGGCCGTGGCGCAGGCCGGGGTGCTGCGCCTGGAGCGCGTCGCGTACGCGGGCCGGGTGTGGAGCGCGCAGGACGCGGGCGCGGGGTGGCAGCGCGTCGACAAGTCCGGTAATCCGGACGACACTTCCACGTCCGAGGTCACGATCGCGTTCGGCCGGTAGTTCGGACCGTCACTCGCACGGTGCGCGCCCGGCACACTCGCGGGGCACTTTCCCGAAGATCGCCCACGAGCGGCCCCATCGCCCCGATGCCCTTGCGGCGCCCGGGGAGTGACGGTTCGCCAGCCGGGTGCGGAAGCTGATCCTTTGCCGTTTTCGTCCGACTCCGACAATACGACGCATTGCCGATTCTTTACGTTGGCCCGCCGCAACCTCCCCCGCCCTCCGAGCGGTTGTCACGGCGTCAGACCGGCGCCCGACACGAAGGCGCCCGCCGACCCGGCGGGGCCCCCGGACGCCGCTCAACCGTCGAAGGAGCATCATGTCCCTCCCCATGACCCGCCGCATCGCCCGCGCCGCGCTGCTCGTCGCCGCCGGCGCGGCCGCCCCTGTCGTCGCCGCGGGCGCCGCCAATGCCGCGTCGCTGCCGGGGGCCACCGACCTGGGAGCGGTCTCCTCGCTCGACGGCGCCAACGTCGGCAACACCCTCGACAGGGGCGCCCAGCAGGCCACCGACATGGCGGGCCAGACCGGCGGCCACATCGTCGGCACGGCGGTCCCCGCCGCCGGCAGGACCGTCGGATCCGCGGGCAAGACCGTCGCCCCGGCCGCTCAGAAGGTGGCCGGCGACACCGCGGGCACGGCCGGCACGATGCTCGGCGACACCGCCAAGAACAACCAGCTGCCGAGCCTCCCGCTGGGCGGCTGAGTCCGGTCAGCCGTGCAGGCGCTTGACGGCCGCCTCCACCCGCTCGTCGGTGGCCGTCAGCGCCACGCGCACGTGCCGGGCGCCCGCCTGGCCGTAGAAGTCACCGGGCGCCACGAGGATGCCGCGCCGCGCGAGGTGGCCGACGGTGTCCCAGCAGTCCTCGTCGCGCGTCGACCACAGGTAGAGCCCCGCCTCGCTGTGCTCGACGCGGAAGCCGTCCGCCTCGAGCGCCGCGCGCAGCGGCCCGCGCCTCGCGGCGTACCTGGCGCGCTGCTCGGCCACGTGGGCGTCGTCGCCGAGCGCGGCGACGGTGGCCGCCTGGACCGGGGCCGGCACCATCATCCCGCCGTGCTTGCGCACCTGGAGCAGTTCTCCGAGCACCTCGGGGTCGCCCGCGAGGAAGGCCGAGCGGTACCCGGCGAGGTTGGAGCGCTTGGAGAGCGAGTGGACGGCGACGAGCCCCTCGTACGAGCCGCCGCAGACGTCGGGGTGGAGCACCGAGACGGGCTCGTGGCCCTCCCAGCCGAGCTCCAGGTAGCACTCGTCGCTGAGGACCAGCACGCCGTGCTCGCGCGCCCAGGCGACGATCCTGACGAGCTCGTCCTTCGCGAGTACGGCGCCCGTCGGGTTCGACGGGGAGTTGAGCCACAGCACCCTGAGCCCTGCCGGGTCGAGCTCCGTCGGGTCGTCGTACGGCGCGAGGCCCGCGCCGGCCAGGCGCGCGCCGACCTCGTACGTCGGGTAGGCGAGGCGCGGGTAGGCCACCCGGTCGCCCGCCCCGAGCGCGAGCTGGACGGGCGCCCAGGCGACGAACTCCTTCGAGCCGACGACCGGCAGCACGCCCCGGTGCGTGAGCCCGCGCGCGCCGAGCCGCCGCCGCGCCCAGCCGGTGAGCGCGTCACGCAGCGCCGCCGTGCCCCACACGGTGGGATAGCCGGGCGAGTCCGCCGCGCCGGCCAGCGCCTGCCTGACGACCGCGGGGACCGGGTCGACCGGGGTGCCGACGGACAGGTCCACGAGCCCGTCCGGATGGGCCCTCGCGGTCTCCTCGTACGGCTTCAGCTTGTCCCACGGGAAGACCGGCAGTGACTGCGACAGGGGTGCGCGCACGCTACTCACTCACTCTCTCGTACGCCTCGGTCCCGCACGGCGACGGCCGTGCGGGACCGGGGTACGGCAACCGGGTACGGCGATACGCCGAATGCCGAATAACGCCGTGTCAGCCGTTCTGCGGCGGCAGTGCGGCGATCAGCGGGTGGTCCCGCTCGATCAGCCCGAGCTTCGAGGCACCACCGGGCGAGCCGAGTTCGTCGAAGAACTCGACATTCGCCTTGTAGTAGTCCTTCCACTCGTCCGGGGTGTCGTCCTCGTAGAAGATCGCCTCGACCGGGCAGACCGGCTCACAGGCACCACAGTCGACGCATTCGTCCGGGTGGATGTACAAGGACCGTGAGCCCTCGTAGATGCAGTCGACCGGGCACTCCTCGATGCACGCCTTGTCCTTCACGTCGACACAAGGCTGCGCGATGACGTAGGTCACGCTGTCGTTCCTCCTCCATAGGGCGCGGCGGGCCGATCTGCGGCTCCGTCCACGGGCGCGCGGGAGCGCGGCGTCGTCGATGCCCGCACCTAGTATCTCCGTTCCCGGGCACGATCCGAACAGGAGGGGCGGTCAGAGCCATGGAAATCACCGGCGGGGGGCGTCTTGTCGTCCGAATCACCCCTTCCGATCTGGGCAAACGGGTATCAGTCAGACGACTGACCGGCGGGTCGGGCAGTGCGCCCGAGTTCACCGACACGGTCGGCGTTCTCACATCGTGGAACGACGGCGTGATGCTGATCACACGGAGGACGGGCGAGGTCGTCTCGCTCGACGACTCCACGCTGGTCGCGGGCAAGGTCGTGCCCGACGCGCCGGCCCGCAGGCGCGGCCCGGCGGCCACGCGCACGGAGCTCATCGAGGCGGGCGCGCGCGCCTGGCAGCCCGTGGAGTCGGAGCGTCTGGGCACCTGGCGGCTGCGCGCCGCCGCGGGGTTCACCCGGCGCGCGAACTCGGCCCTGGCCACGGGCGATCCCGGCATGCCGCTCGCCGAGGCGCTGGACGGGGTGCGCCGCTGGTACGGGGCTCGGGGCCTGACACCGTACGTGCAGTTGCAGGCGGAGTCGCCCGACGGGCAGGAACGGCTGGGCGCGCAGCTTGCCTCCCTCGGCTGGCGACCGGAGGGCGCCACGGAGGTGTGGACGGGCTCTCTCGCGCGCGTCGGCGACCTGGCGGCCGACACCGGCCGCGTCGTGCTCGGCCGCTCGCCCGACGGCGAGTGGCTGCGCCGCTACCACCGCGCGGGCGAGGGCGCCGGGGAGCATGTACTGCACGTGGTGAGCAGCGGCCCCTCGACCTGGTTCGCGACCGTCCCTGGCGACGGGGACGGCGACGGCGGTGAAGGCCCGGCGGCGATCGGGCGGTGCGTGGCCGACGGCAGGTGGGCCGGGTTCATGGCCGTCGAGGTCGCTCCCGCGCACCGGCGCAAGGGGCTCGCACGCGCCGTGATGGCGTCGCTCGCGCGGCGCGCGCTGGACGAGGGCGCCTCGGCGGCCTGGCTCCAGGTGGAGGAGGACAACGCGCCGGCCCGCGCCCTGTACACGGGCATGGGGTTCACCGCGCACCACGGATACCGCTACTTCCGCGCGGCGCCCTCCGATCCCGCGCCCTCCGATCCCGCGCCCGGCGGGACGGCCTGATGACCGGGGAGGAGCGGCGCCGCGAGTTCGCGCGCGAGGCGCGCGAGGCCCGCCCGGATGTGGCCGTCCTGTGCCTGTTGATCGGTGCGGAGGCCGTGGGCGCTGCCGGCGAGGCCGGTGAGGCGGGCGACGCGCTGGCCGACGAGGCGCAGGTGGAACTCGACCGGCTGGCCGGCCTGCTGCCGTTCGGGGCGAGGAGCCCGCAGGACTGGGCACGCGCGGTGGCCGACCTGCTGGGCGGGCGCTGCGGTTTCCACGGCGGGGCCGCCGACTACCGCCGGCTCGAGTCGTCGCTGCTGCACGAGGTGGTGCGGCGCAGGCGGGGGCTGCCGATCATGCTGTCGGTGGTGTGGACGGAGGTGGCGCGGCGCGCGGGTGCGCCCGTCTACGGCGTGGCGCTGCCCGGGCACTTCGTGGTCGGGTTCGGCCCGCCGGATCGCCAGGTGCTTGCCGACCCGTTCGCCGGGGGCGCGCTGCTCTCGGCGGGGGACGCGGCCGCGCTGGTCGCGGGCACCGCCGGGGAGGAGCTGAGCCCCGAGATGCTGCTGCCCGCCGACCCGCTCGACATCGTCAGGCGTGTCCTGAACAACATCAGGGCGTGGGCGTCGGATCGTCCCGAGCGCGGCGATGTGGCGCTGTGGGCGGTGGAGTTGGCCATGCTGCTGCCCTCGCACCCGGCGCGGCTGCGCTACGAGCACGGCCGGCTGCTGGTGGAGCGCGGTGACTACCTGCGCGGTGCCGCCGAATTCGAGGAGTACGCGGACGTCGTGGCGGCCGTGGAACCGTCGACGGCGCACGCGATCCGCCATCGCGCCCGCGCGGCCCGCGCGATGCTCAACTGAGCAGCCCAGCCGCACCGGGACCGCGCCGTACCGGACAGCCGCGCCCGTGGTCGGCGGGCGTGCCGCGCCGCGCGCCTGAGCGCACGGCGCGGCACGCGCGGTCCGGAAGGCCCCCCGCACGTTCCGGAGCGGTCTCCAGGTTTTCACCGCGCCGCGGCGGCGTCCATTCGTACAATTGCGTACCCACCGAGGGGATCGAGGGGGGTCATGGGTGAGCCAACGGCCTCTGGCGCCCTGTCGGCGCGTGACGACGCGCGCATGCTCGATCTCACGGCCCAGGTCCTGCTCGCCGACGACCCCGAGGAGGTCTGGGCGCGGGTCGGCCGGGAGATCATGTCGGCGCTGCCCGGCACGGCGGTGCTCTGCAAGGACGACGACTGGACGGCGACGACCGGCCGCGTCCTGGCCTGGCCCGTGGCACGGCGGCCGACGGCCGCTCAGCTGGCCTGCATCCGCGGCGGCTACCCGTTCGCGGACGCCGGACAGGCGATCCCGGACGGCCGGCCGCTGCTCGCGAGCGGTGTCGCGGGCCGCGGCCCGTGGGACGAGAGCGAGATGCGCGAGGTGACCCGGGCGCTGTTCGGCACGCAGGACGTGCTGGCGCTGAGGTACGACGGCGGCGGCCCAGGGCCGGTGCGCGGGATGCTCGTGCACTGCTCCGAGCCGGGCGGCAGCGTGCGGGAGCGCGCGTACGTGGCGCGGATGCACCCGCTGCTGCGCGGCATGGACAGCCATGTGCGCCTGCTGCGGCGCTGCCGGCCCGCGCCGGCGGTGCGTGCCGGCGCGGGCGGGTACGGGCTCACCCCGCGGGAGACGGCCGTGCTCGTGCTGCTGGCCGAGGCGCTGCCCGCCGCGGCCATCGGCCGCCGGCTGTGCGTCTCGGTGCGCACGGTCCACAAGCACACGGAGAACATCTACCGCAAGCTCGGCACGCGCGACCGGCTGGCGACGGTGCTGCGCGCCCAGGCGGCCGGGCTGCTGCCCGCGTTGCCTGCATCCGGGCGTATCTGAGCCGGGGTCCGGCGCGAACAGCCGAGGAGAAAATGCGGTTTGCATCCATATGGGGTGTATTGGGGTTCAAGAGATCTTGGGCCCGAAGAGGAGGCACCCCATGCGAGGAGCCACGCACGCCAAGTGGGCGGCCGGCGCGGTCGCCGTAGCCCTCACGGCGACGGCCTGCGGCGGGGGCGGCGGCGGAAGCAGCAGCGGGAGCGGTGGTGCGAACGGAATCGTGAGTGCCTCGTGGGGCGACCCGCAGAACCCCCTGGAGCCGGCGAACACCAACGAGGTCCAGGGCGGCAAGGTCCTCGACATGATCTTCCGCGGCCTCAAGCGGTACAACCCCAAGACGGCCAAGGCGGAGAACTGGCTCGCCCAGTCGATCACGACGAAGGACTCGCAGAACTTCAAGGTCACCGTGAAGAAGGGGTGGACCTTCTCCAACGGCGAGAAGATCACCGCCAAGTCGTTCGTCGACGCCTGGAACTACGGCGCGTACCTGAAGAACAACCAGGTGAACGCGTCGTTCTTCCAGTACATCGACGGGTACAAGGCGGTGCACCCGGCCACGGGCACGCCCACCGCGAAGACCATGTCAGGGCTGAAGGTCACCGGCCCGCAGACCTTCACCGTCCGGCTGTCGCAGAAGTTCTCCATGTGGCCCGACACCCTCGGCTACGCGGCCTTCTCCCCGCTGCCCAGCGTCTTCTTCACCGACCACGCCAAGTGGCTGTCCAAGCCCATCGGCGACGGCCCGTACACCATCAGCAGCTACACCAAGGGCTCGCAGATGAAGCTGCGGAAGTGGAAGAACTACCCGGGCCCCGACAAGGCGAAGAACGGCGGCGTCGACCTGAAGGTCTACACCGACAACAACACGGCGTACACGGACCTGACGGCGGGCAACCTCGACCTGGTCGACGACATCCCCGCCTCGCAGCTCAAGAACGTCAAGTCGGACCTGGGCGGCCGGTACCTCAACACCCCGGCCGGCATCATCCAGACCATCGCGTTCCCCTTCTACGACAAGAGCTGGAACAACAAGAACGGGGCGAAGCTGCGCACCGGCATCTCGATGGCCATCAACCGCGCGCAGATCACCAAGACGATCTTCAACAACACGCGTACTCCCGCCACCGACTGGACCTCGCCCGTGCTCGGCACCGCGGGCGGCTACCAGCACGGGCTGTGCGGCAAGGCGTGCGTGTACAACCCGGCCGAGGCGCGCAAGCTGGTCAAGGAGGCCGGCGGCATCCCTGGCGGCCGGATGACGATCACGTACAACGCCGACACCGGTTCCCACAAGGAGTGGGTCGACGCCACCTGCAACAGCATCAACAACGTGCTGCACAACAACAAGGCGTGCGTCGGCGCCCCTGTGGGCACCTTCGCCGACTTCCGCAGCCGCATCACGCAGCACAAGATGACCGGCCCCTTCCGGGCCGGCTGGCAGATGGACTACCCGCTCATCCAGGACTTCCTGCAGCCGCTGTACTACACCGACGCCTCCTCGAACGACGGCAAGTTCTCCAGCCCGAAGTTCGACAAGCTGGTCAACCAGGCCAACGCGGAGACGAACAGGACGCAGGCGGTCAAGCTGTTCCAGCAGGCCGAGGGTGTCGTGCGCGACCAGATGGCGGCCATCCCGCTCTGGTACCAGAACGGCAGCGCGGGCTACTCGGACCAAGTCTCGAACGTCGAGCTGAACCCGTTCAGCGTCCCCGTGTACGGCGACATCAAGGTCAAGTGACGCCGCACCGCCCACGGCCCGGCGCGGTCCACCGCGCCGGGCCCGCGTACCCGCCGCCGCGCCGGCGCCCGTACGCATCCGACGACCCGTGGAGGCCGGCATGGGACGCTATGTGATCCGGCGGCTGCTCCAGATGATCCCCGTGTTCATCGGCGCCACGCTGCTGATCTTCCTGATGGTCAACGTCATGGGCGACCCGATCCAGGGC
The DNA here is from genome assembly GCF_000721265.1 of Streptomyces sp. NRRL F-5126. Lineage (GTDB taxonomy): Bacteria > Actinomycetota > Actinomycetes > Streptomycetales > Streptomycetaceae > Streptomyces. The sequence continues at coordinate 64,413 of NZ_JOFZ01000017.1, forward strand.
CTGTGCGGCAACAAGGCGTGCGACCCGGCGACCGCGGCCCAGCTGCGCAGGGAGTTCGGCCTCGACAAGCCCGTGTGGCAGCAGTACCTGACGTACATGGGCCACGTCTTCGAGGGCAACTTCGGCACGGCCTTCAACGGGCAGCCGGTCATCGACCTGATGGCCGCCGCCTTCCCCGTCACCATCCGGCTGACGATCGTGGCGATCATCTTCGAGATCATCATCGGCATCGCGCTCGGCGTGGTCACGGGGCTGCGCCGCGGCCGCCCCGTCGACACGACGGTGCTGCTGCTCACGCTCGTCGTGATCTCCGTGCCGACGTTCGTGACCGGCCTGCTCATCCAGTTGCTGCTCGGCGTGGAGTGGAACGTCATCTCGCCGTCCGTCTCCCCCGAGGCGCCGTTCAACGAGCTGATCGTGCCGGGTCTGGTGCTCGCGTCCGTCTCGCTCGCCTACGTCACCCGGCTGACCCGCACCTCCATCGCGGAGAACCGGCGCGCCGACTACGTACGCACCGCGATCGCCAAGGGCCTGCCGCGCCGCCGGGTGGTCGTGCGCCACCTGCTGCGCAACTCGCTGATCCCCGTGGTCACGTTCATCGGCACGGACATCGGCAGCCTGATGGGCGGCGCGATCGTCACGGAGCGGATCTTCAACATCCACGGCGTGGGCTACCAGCTCTACCAGGGGATCCTGCGGCAGAACTCGCAGACCGTCGTCGGCTTCGTGACCGTGCTCGTGCTGGTCTTCCTCGTCGCCAACCTGCTGGTCGACCTCCTGTACGCCGTACTCGACCCGAGGATCCGGTATGCCTGAACACACCCCCGGAGGCCCGGGCGACGGCGCCATCGCACCCACAGGTGCCGGCGGCCAGATGGACATCGCGACCGAGGGAGCGGGCCCGGGCCCCGCGCCCGGCGGGCCGCAGGAGGGCGGGTTCGGCCAGCCGCGCAGCCTGTGGTCGGACGCGTGGCACGACCTGCGGCGCAACCCGATCTTCATCATCTCCTCGCTGGTGATCCTCTTCCTGATCGTCATCTCGATCTGGCCGTCGCTGATCGCCTCGGGCAACCCGCTCTCCTGCGACCTGGCACATGCGCAGGACGGCCCGTCGCCCGGCCACCCCTTCGGCTTCAACGGCCAGGGCTGCGACGTCTACACGCGGACGGTCTACGGGGCGCGCGCGTCCGTCACCGTCGGCGTGTGCGCCACGGCCGGCGTCGCGGTCGTCGGCTCGGTCCTGGGCGGGCTCGCCGGCTTCTACGGCGGGACGTGGGACGCGCTCCTGTCGCGGCTCACCGACATCTTCTTCGGCATCCCCGTCGTGCTCGGCGGCCTCGTGCTGCTGTCCGTGATCACCAGCTCCACGGTGTGGCCCGTGGTCGGCTTCATCGTGCTGCTCGGCTGGCCGCAGATCGCCCGCATCGCGCGCGGCTCGGTCATCACCATCAAGGAGAACGACTTCGTGCAGGCGGCGCGCGCGCTCGGGGCGTCCGACTCGCGGATGCTGCTGCGGCACATCATGCCGAACGCGATCGCGCCGGTGATCGTCGTCGCGACCATCGCGCTCGGCACGTTCATCTCGCTGGAGGCGACGCTGTCGTTCCTCGGCGTCGGCGTGAAGCCGCCCACCGTCTCCTGGGGCATCGACATCTCGTCCGCGTCCCCCTACGTACGCAACGCGCCGCACATGCTGCTGTGGCCGGCGGGAGCGCTGGCCATCACCGTGCTCGCGTTCATCATGCTCGGCGACGCGGTGCGCGACGCCCTCGACCCCAAGCTGCGCTGAGGAGCCCGGCATGCTGCTCGAAGTGCGAGACCTGCACGTGGAGTTCCGCACCCGCGAAGGGGTGGTCAAGGCCGTCAACGGCGTCAGCTACGAGGTCGACGCGGGCGAGACGCTGGCCGTGCTCGGCGAGTCCGGCTCGGGCAAGTCGGTCACGGCGCAGGCGATCATGGGCATCCTCGACGTGCCGCCCGGCAGGATCGGCGGCGGCGAGGTGATCTTCAAGGGCCAGGACCTGCTGAAGCTCAAGGAGGACGAGCGGCGCAAGGTGCGCGGCGCCGGCATGGCGATGATCTTCCAGGACGCCCTGTCGTCGCTCAACCCGGTGCTCAGCGTCGGCCAGCAGCTCGGCGAGATGTTCGTGGTGCACCGCGGCATGTCGCACAAGGACGCGAAGGCCAGGGCGGTCGAGCTGATGGACCGGGTGCGCATCCCGGCCGCCAGGGAGCGCGTCGGGCAGTACCCGCACCAGTTCTCCGGCGGCATGCGCCAGCGCATCATGATCGCGATGGCGCTGGCGCTCGAACCGTCGCTGATCATCGCGGACGAGCCGACGACCGCCCTGGACGTCACCGTGCAGGCCCAGGTCATGGACCTGCTGGCGGAGTTGCGGCGCGAGCTCCACATGGGGCTCATCCTGATCACCCACGACCTCGGCGTGGTCGCGGACGTCGCCGACCGGATCGCCGTGATGTACGCGGGCAAGATCGTCGAGACCGCGCCGGTCCACGACATCTACAAGGCGCCGGCGCACCCGTACACCCGCGGCCTGCTCGACTCCATCCCCCGGCTCGACCAGAAGGGCTCGGAGCTCTACGCGATCAAGGGCCTGCCGCCGAACCTGCTGAACATCCCGCCCGGCTGCTCCTTCCACCCGCGCTGCCCGCGCGCCCGGGACGTGTGCACCACGGACGAGCCGCCGCTGTACGAGGTGAGCGGCACGCGCCACAGCGCCTGCCACTTCTGGAGGGAGACGCTCCATGACGTCGACAACTGAGTCGGCCGTGCCTGCGGGCACCGCGTCCGAGCCGGTCCTCCAGGTCCACGACCTCGTCAAGCACTACCCGCTGACGCAGGGCATCCTCTTCAAGCGGCACGTCGGCGCGGTGAAGGCCGTCGACGGCGTCTCCTTCGACCTGGCGCGCGGCGAGACGCTCGGCATCGTGGGCGAGTCGGGGTGCGGGAAGTCGACGGTCGCGAAGATGCTGGTGCACCTGGAGGAGCCGACCCGCGGCCGCATCGCGTTCAAGGGCCAGGACATCACCCAGCTGACCGGCCGCGGGATGAAGTCGGTGCGGCGCAACATCCAGATGGTCTTCCAGGACCCTTACACCTCGCTCAACCCGCGCATGACCGTGGGCGACATCATCGGCGAGCCGTTCGAGATCCACCCGGAGGTGGCACCGAAGGGCGACCGGCGCCGCAAGGTGCAGGACCTGCTCGACGTCGTCGGCCTCAACCCCGAGTACATCAACCGCTATCCGCACCAGTTCTCCGGCGGGCAGCGCCAGCGCATCGGCATCGCGCGCGGGCTCGCGCTGCAACCCGAGGTGATCGTCGCCGACGAACCGGTCTCGGCGCTCGACGTGTCCGTGCAGGCGCAGGTCGTCAACCTCATGGAGCGGCTGCAGAACGAGTTCGACCTGAGCTACGTGTTCATCGCGCACGACCTGTCGATCGTGCGGCACATCTCGAACCGGGTGGCCGTGATGTATCTGGGCAAGGTCGTGGAGATCGGCACGGACACCGAGATCTACGAGCACCCCACGCACCCCTACACGCAGGCGCTGCTGTCGGCCGTGCCGCTGCCCGACCCGACGGACCGCGAGCACCGGGAGCGCATCCTGCTCACGGGCGACGTGCCGTCGCCGGCGAACCCGCCGTCGGGCTGCCACTTCCGCACCCGCTGCTGGAAGGCGCAGGAGGTGTGCGCACGGGTGGAGCCGCCGCTGGAGGTGCCCGAATGGTTCCGCGACGGCGGCGGCCCGGCGGCGCACCCGTCGGCGTGCCACTTCGCGGACGAGTCCACGGCCCCGCCGCAGGGCGAGCCTGGGCCGCGCCCCGGCGGACCGGACGAGGGTCCGGGCGACGGTCTCGGGGAGCCGCCGCACCCGCCGCGGTAACGGCTCGCCGGAGCAGACAGGTCGCGGGCATCTGCCGTCCGGACCGCTGGCGGTCCGTAGGCAGCGGCCTGCCCTCCGGCGACCAAGAGGCGTACGAGCCCGGTGGGCGCGTCGGCATGCCTGTACCGCTGCGGCTCTACCCGCACACGCTGTCTCTCGGCCGGTAGCGTGTGCGCCAGGAGCGGGGAGAGGGGTCAACACCATGGCGGACGGGTTGGGATGGATAGGCGAGCATTGGTACAGCGGTGCGATCGTCAAGGACGGGATGATCTCAAACATCTGTGTCACGGCGGTGCGGAACGTGGACCCGGTGGACTTGGTGGTCCGCCTCGGTGCCGACCGCCACAAGGCCGAACGCCCCCCGCAGTTCAGAGACGTCGACAGGCTGAGCTTCGACGCCGGCGACAGCGTGGCGATGTTCGGCCGCAGTGGCGAATGGACGTACGTCCTGGAGACCGAGCGGTCCACCTGGAACCTCATCCACATGGACGGGCTGGGCCAGGACACCCTGGTGAAACAGGGCGAGGAACTCGTCTGCCTGGACCGCTTTCTGCAGCAGGACCCTTGGGTGTACTACGGCGACGCAACCGGTGAAGTGAGAGCCATCGACCTGGGCGACAGTTTGCTGGAAACAGCGTTCCCACCCGAGGACCGACTCGGGGCGTTCGCCACACTGGATGCGGCCATGCGCGAGGCCGGGGCGGTGCGGGCCACCTTCCCCGGCTGTGAGGACCCCGACGACCCATGGGGCGAGGAAGAGGAGTTGGCGAAGCGACTGTTTGAGGCGGTGGGCCAGCACCTCGGGCTGTCGCTGCCGCGCCGTGAGATCGAGAAGGGACTGCTTCCGGCGGTGCACCTGCCCTCCCCTCTCTGAACCAGAGCAGGGGCGCCGTGCCCGCAGCACGGCGCCCCTTGTGAGCAAGGTGGTGCTATTGGTTGTTCACGGTCATCGTGCACTTCACGGTTGTGCTGTCCTGAGAGCACGCCGCGCTCATGTTGGTGTTCAGCCAGTACGGGTCCCGGTCCAGCAGACGCTGGTTCACGTTGAACGAGCCGAACCCGGACATCGAACTACTGTTTTCGTATCCGGAGATCGCGGACCGTCCGCATACCTCCTTCCATGTCGGCACGAAGCCGTCAATGTTGAACAGGTGCAGGACCCCATCCTGCCTGCTCGCGAAAGTCTGCACACAGGCGGAGCCGCTACTCACCGGGTTCAGACCGCCCGCCAGCGAGGGCATTCCGCCGCTGTTGTAGGTGGAGTTGAACGCGAACTCATCGCAGTTCAGCTTGTCACCAGTACGGTCGAGGGCGCTGCTATCGCCGTTTGCTGCTGCCCATTTAGCGGGGCAGATCACCGTTCGATTGCCGCTGTCGTTGCTGTCCTGCAGGAAGTACAGCGGTTTGCTGTCGGCCCGACTGCCGGGGTGATTGGCCAGCTTGTGCTGGATCAGCCAGGCGTGCGACGCCGCTTGTGGGAATTTCGCCGCGTTGAACGTGTAGGTCGGCACGTAGTTGTGAAACACGCACCCGATCGTCGGCACCTCGTTAGCGATCTTGGTGTTTCCGCATCGGATCTGGTCGGAGGCTCCGTCATTCTCCAGGTCGTCGCTCGCGAAGTCCCTGAAGGCCGCAGGAGCCGACTGCACCTTCTGGCCCGGGACCTCTGCGTCGCCTTGAATCGCGAACAACACGCCGAGCTTCATCACCTGCGGGCTGGTGGAGTTCGGCCCGGTCAGGGTTGGCCCCCAGAGGTAGGACGCGTCCGCAGTCACGCTGTGGTGGTCACCGGGCACCCACATGGCCGCACCCTGCCAGCCGCCGATGTTCTGGACGCTGCAGTTGCCGGCCGGCTTGCAGTCGATCGTCGGAGGATCAAGGGTGAACGTGGGGATGTTCGCCGGCACGTCCACGTCAGTGACGTTGATCCGCTCAGTGATGTTCCCGGACTTCGGGTCGAGCTTGCGCTCGTTGACCACGAGCGCCTTCACGGTGCCCCACGGGGCGCCGCCGACATCTATTTCCCACGCCATGACGAACGACGAGCACTCCTCGAAGCGCGTGGTCCACAGCCCTGCCCGTGGGTTGGCCAGGTCGCAGTTGCTGACCAGGGATTGCGTCGTGGCGGTCTTCGTCCGCGAGCCGATTCCACGGTGCAGGGTGAAGTTACGGCCGTTGTAGAGCTCGGCGCTGCCGCATACCTTCACTCCGTCAGAAGAGAGGGTGCAGTGAGTGGGAAACATTCCGGGGGCGGCAGAGCGTGCGTGGCCCTGACTGGCCGTGGTCTGCCAAGGCGAGGCCGGCGCCTTGGAGTTGGCCTCGATTCGTCAGCGGGGTTCGATCGCTGATCGACCCGGCGGTTTGCCCGTAATGTCCTGGGCCGGTGGATGACGGGCCGTCGCGTGACGCTGTGGC
>NZ_JOFZ01000018.1 GCF_000721265.1 Streptomyces sp. NRRL F-5126
GGCTTCCTGACGAGCCCGCGCTCACTCGCCAGGCGGGTGATCGCGAGCCGCAGGCCCGCCGTGCCGAAGGACACCACGGCGGTGTGACGCCACACGGCCCCGAGGGCCGGATCACTGTATGGCGAAAACCGCCTGACGTCACGTCAGGCGGCCTTCACGGTTACGAGGCTGCCGGCGGTCCCGCCGGCAGCCCCTCACCACTGGTAGGGCTTGTACACCGGCATGCAGGCGTCCTTCTTGCCGCCGTTCAGGACGTCCGCCGACGTCGGCACCGAACCGGCCTGCGGCTTCTCGTGCTTGGGGTACGTGGTGCCCTCGCGCCAGTCCGCGCCCACGACGACCGTCACGCCCGTCACCGAGGACGACTGGTGCACACCGCTCGACGGCACACCGAGCGCCTTCGCCACACCCTGAGCGTCCCCGGCAAGCGCGGAGCGCGCATAGAGGACCGTGGTGTCCTTCTGCGGCTTCTGCGTCGAGTCCGTCACCGTGCGGCCGTAGCCCTTGCCGACCAGCACCTCCTTTATCGCACCGGCCCGGCCCGGCACGGGCGCCTGGTCGCCGCCGGTGCCGTTGAACACCGTCACCGCCGTCTGGGCGGGGGAGTCGCTCGGCGCGGGCACGCTCGCCTTCGTGGAGGGCTTCGGGGTGGCGGAGGACTTGGCCTTGCCGTTCTTGTCCAGCGCCACGTCGTCGCGCAGGAGCGACCACAGCTGGTCCGCGTCCCCGGGCTTCGGCAGGACGTGGTTGATGTTCTGCGGGTCCTCGATCGTCGGCATGGTCACCGTGGTCATGCGGTTGATCGGGACGTTCTTGAGCTGCATGCCCAGGTCGAACAGCTTGCTGACCGAGCCGATCTCGTCCGACACCTTGAGCGCCTTGATGGCCGCGTCCGCGAGACCCGTCAGCTTCATCGGGCTGGTGAAGTAGTTCTGCGACTTCAACTCGCGGAACATCGAGGTGAGGTACATGTGCTGCGCCTTGCTGCGGCCGAGGTCGCTCGCGAACGCGTGCCGGGTTCGCAGCCACTGGAGCGCCTGCTTGCCCTTGACCTTGGTCGTGCCGGCCTTCAGCTTCAGCCCTGAACCGCCGTGCACCTCGGGCGTCGAGTGGTCCCAAACGTTATCCTGCACGCACACCGGCACACCGCCGATGGCGTCCGCCATCTTCACGACGCCCGCGAAGTCGATCGTCATCCAGTGGTCGATGTAGATGCCGGTCAGCTTCTCCCAGGTGGAGAGCGTGCAGCCGGCGCCGCCGCGAGCGAGTGTGGTGTTGATGATCGCGTTGGTCGGCGGGTAGTCCTTGCCGGTCTTCGCGTCCTTGCACTCCGGTATGTCGACCCGGGTGTCACGCGGTATCGACACCATCGACGCGTTCTTGCGGTCAGCGGACACGTGCAGCAGCATCTGGACGTCCGCGAGCGGCGGGTCGTCGCGCAGATCCTTTCCACCGCCGAGCGCCACGTTCGCCGCGCTGGCACGGGAGTCGGAGCCTATGAGCAGAATGTTCAGCGGCCGCTGCCCGGCCGCGTTCGCCTTCGGCTTGTTCACGTCGGTGTGGCCGCCCGTGCGGGAGCCGCTGCGTATGTTCCCGTTCAGGTGGCGGTAGTACAGGTACCCGGCCCCCGCCGTGGCGAGGACGAGCAGCGACAGCACGCCGGCAATCCAGCGCAGCGCCCTGAACCTGCGCTGCTTCTTGCGCCGCCGCGACGAGCGGCCACCGCCACCGCCGCCGTCCTGGCCGCGGCGCCCGCCGCCGCCCGCGCCCGCCCGGCCCGGCGCCGTCCCGGGGCCGCGCTGCTCCGGCACCGTCGCCGTGCGGACCGACGTACCTGCGCCCGCGTCTGCGGCGTGCCCGTAGGAGCCGTCGTCCGCGCCCCGCCCGCGGGCGTTACGTGCCCGTCCCCTCGCGCCGGCGCGGCGCGCACTGTCCTGACCCACCCGTTCCCCCTCGGTTCATGTCCTGCCCGCGCACCGGCTCACTAGCATCACCGGGCACAAATCTGCTTATCGGCTTCCACCTTCTGCACGGTGTCCGGCAGCTTCGCCGGACCCGTCAGGGGCGTCCCCGCGCCCTTGAAGTCCTTGCCCAGCGTGAGCGTCATCGCCTGGAGACCCACCGCGTCCTTCGTGCCCTTCTTCAGGGCCGACGCCGGCAGCCCCATCCAGGCGGCGACCGTGCGCGCCTGGTCGGCCTGGTTCGGCGCGTACTCCAGCGTGGTCTTCGCCACCTCGGTGGTGGCGTCGCCCTTGTTGGTCGTCTTGGGCGCCTGCTTGGTGTTCTGCAGCCACGCCAGTGTGGCCTGCGCGGAACCGGCGGGCGCGCCGCCGTTGTACACGTCCACCCTGACGTCGTTCGCCGCGGCCTTCGGGCCCTTCAGCACGCTGTCGTCCTTGGACTTCGTCTTCTTCTTCACCTCGGTGAGGGAAGTGTCGTTCTGCAGGTCGTCGAAGATGGGCTGCGCCTGCGCCTCGTTCAGCACGACCGTCGCGTGGACGACCTCGTCCGGGTTGTCCACCACCGGCAGCGTGGTGAAGGTGATGTTCTTCGGGTTCACCTTCGACAGCTCGCCCGCGAGGCTGGTCAGCTTCTTGATGGACCCTATGCCGGTGTCCACCGTGAGCGCCTTCGTGGCGGCCTCCGCGAGGCTCGCCAGCTTTGTCGGGCTGCTCAGCGTGTCCTTCGACTTCAGCTTCCGCAGCAGCGCGCTCAGGAACTGCTGCTGCACCTGGATGCGGCTGAGGTCGCTGCCCGTGCCGAAGCTGTGCCGCGTCCTGACGAACGCGAGCGCCTGCTCGCCCTCGATGGTGTGCTCGCCTTTCGACAGCTTCAGGTGCGACTTGGGATCGTCCACGGCGTGGTCGACGCAGATCGGCACGCCGCCGACCGCGGTGGACAGCGTCTTGACCGCGTTGAAGTCGGCCATCATGAAGTGGTCGACCTTGACGCCGGTGATCTCCTCGACGGTCCGCATGGCGCAGCCCGGGTCGCGGCCGTCCTGGCCGAGGCTGACGTTGAACCGCACGTGCGGCGTGCCCGGGATGACCTTCGTCTGCCCGTTCGGCTCCTTGGTCTCGCAGTCCGGGATGTCGGTGATCAGGTCACGCGGGATGGACAGTGCCGTCGCGTTCGTACGGTCCGCCGAGACGTGCAGCAGGATGTTGGTGTCTGCGTGGCCGACGCTGCCCGCGTCGCCGTAGCCCTCGTTGCCCTTGCCGGTGCGCTTGTCGGTGCCCATCAGCAGGATGTTTATGGGCTTGCCGGGGTCGAAACCGCTCTGGCTGCCCGCGCCGCCGACGTCGACCGTCGACAGGTTGCCGTTCAGGTGCTGGTAGTACGCGTAGGCGCCGCCGCTGGTGGCGAGCACGAGGAAACCCACCACGCCGCTGGTCCACAGCAGCGCCTTCTTCTTGCCCGACCGCTTCTTGGCGAGCTTCTTCGGGCCCTTGCCCTTGCGGCGGCTCGGCGGCCCCCCGGGCCCGGCTGCCCCCCGGCCGCCGCGCTGGCCCGGTACGTCGGGACCGCTGGGCGCGCCGCTGCGTGGCGCGGGCGCGTCCGCACGGGAACCACCGGACGTGCCACCGGAGCGAGGGGGCGGCGGCTGCGCTGCGGGATTGTCCAGTCGCAGCTCGTAGTCGCCGGTCTCCGGGTTGAGGACCCACTGGTCGGCCGGGTCGATCTCGCCCTGCCCACGGTCATGTGCATCCACGGTCGTCCGAATCCTCCGTCGGTGCCACGCGAAGCGCCTCCCCCTCGGGCGCCAGGTCTTCGATCCGGCGGTGCGCCGCGGTGGCCGCCGCATACGCCGGATCGCGACACACTATCCGTCCGGTTCGCCCGGGAGCGACGCCGGTGCGGCGGTGCTGCGTCCTTACAAGCGGGCAATACGCCCAATCATCGTGTCCTGTGCGGTTCTCCTTGCTCACCGTTCACTCACATGCTCCTCATGCACACAGGCCGACACTGGCATTGGTTCCTGTGAACGTCGGTCCCGGCGATACCTGGGACGCGCCGGGCGAAGCGGTCGGTGCGCCGCTGATCCTGCCCGTCGCCGAGGCGCTCGGACCGGTGGTGGAGGTGTGTCTTCCGGTGGATTTGCCGGAGTCTTTACCAGCGGTGTCCGCCGGCGACCCCGACGCGGAGCCGGACGCGCCGCCCGTGCCGGGCGCGGGCGACGGCTTCACGGTGACGGGCGCGTCGTCCCGTATCTGCTGGAAGAGCCGCTTCGCCTCGCCCGGCACGATCTCGTCGCGGTTGTGGTCCAGGCTGTAGGGCCGCACCGGCACCGTGACGAACTGCACCTTGTCCGTCGGCACGTCCCGCATCGAGTGGACGAGGTTGTAGAGATCTCGCAAACTGGCGAGCCCGGGGTCGGTGGTGATCGACTTCGTCGCCGCGTCCAGCAGCGGGTAGAGCCGCGCCGGGTTCAGCAGGACGCCGTTGGACTGCACCTTCTTGAACAGCGCGCCGAGGAATCCCTGCTGGCGCTGGATGCGCTGCGTGTCGCTGCCGTCGCCGATGCCGTGGCGCGCGCGGACGAAGCCGAGGGCCTGCTCGCCGTGGACCGTCTGCCTGCCCGCGGGCAGGTGCAGGTGCGCCTCCTGGTCGTCGACCGGCTGGTCCAGGCATATCTGCACGCCGCCGATGGCGTTCACCATGTCCTTGAAGCCGTGGAAGTCGATGACCATCTCGTGGTCGATCCGCACGCCGGTCAGCTTCTCCACGGTGCGGGTCGTGCAGGCGGTGCCGCCGAACGAGTACGCCCAGTTGAACTGCGCGAACTGCGCCTTCGTGGTCGTGCCGTCGGACCTGCCGCAGCTCGGTATGTGCACCATCAGGTCGCGCGGTATCGACACAGCCGTGGCGCTCTTACGGTCGGCGGCGAGGTGCAGCAGGATCGTCGTGTCGGAGCGCGCGCCGTCGTCGCGTCCGTACTTGCCGTTGCCCTTGCCCGTGCGGGTGTCGGACCCGATCAGCAGGACGTTCAGCGCGTCGAGCGCGACGGGTGTGGGGCGCTCCTTCTCGTACGTCTGGAGCTCGGCGGCCGCGTGGGTGTCGGACGTGATGTTGCCGTTGAGCTTCTGGTAGAACCACCAGCCCGTGCCGGCGGCCGCGAGCACCACGACACCGACGCCGCCGGCGATCCACCGCAGCCACGGGCGGCGGCGGCCGTGCGGCGGCTTCCCCGGGGCGCCGGTGTGCTCGCCGCCGCGGCCCTCCCGGCCGGGGCGCGCGGGCCGGGCGGCCCGGCCGCGGAACAGCCCGCCGCGGCCCGAGCCGACCGCGGCGTCCGCCCCGGTTGCCCCCGCGCCCGGAGCGGCGGCCTCGGTGGTGGCCTCGGTGCCATGCGCCTCGTCCGGCCCCGAGGCCTCGGCCGGCCCCTGCTCCGGGTCCGCCGTGGCCGATGCCGCGCTCTCCGTCGCCGGTGCCGGCTCGTCCGCACCGCGCGCCGGGGCCGTCCCGGCCGGGGCCTGCGCGTCTGATGCGTTGTCGGCGGCGGGGCCGCTCTTCGCCGTGTTGCTGCCCGGCGCCGCGTCCGCGGCGCCGGGCACGGGTATCGCGGGTATGGCATCGATGTCAGAGCTGCCGGCGGCGGCCTCGCCGTCGCTGCCGCCGCCCGCCGTGGCTCCGGCACTCTCGCTCACGTCTGCGTCCACCCCTCGCTGGCGTCGGTGGCGTCGGGTGCCGCCGGTCGTACCGATAGACGGGCGAACCGCCGGGTTGGTTGTGCGCACGTCCGTACGAATCGCCCCCGGCGCGGCCGTCGCCGCCACGGCTCACACGGCGCGGTGGGTGACCCGCTCGCTCGCCACGCGCTGCGCGAGGCCCTCGGCGGAGAGCTTCTCCAGGTTGCGGCAGAGCACCACGGACGCGCCCGCCGCCAGCGGCGCGAACAGGCCGGCCGACAGCCCCTCCCACGTGTCGTACGGCAGCCCCGACAGCAGCCGGGACCCCGGCGCCAGTCCGCGTTCCGCCGCATCGGCCGCCGCCTGCTCGACCACCTGCGCCGCCGTCAGCTCCCGGCCGCCGACGCGCAGCGCGACGCCCGCCGGGTCGACCGGCGCGTAGGGCGCGAACCGGTCGCCGTGCGACGGGACTTCGACCGCGTAGTCGGCGAACCCCGCGGGCGGCTCGGGGAACCTGCCGCCCAGCGGGCGCAGCGCGAGGGCCAGGCGCTCGCCGCCGCACGCACGCGCCGCTTCGAGCGTGTCGGGGCCGCTGACGACGGCGTCGGCCGCCGCCGGATCGCCGCCGGGTTCCGCGCTGACGCCGACCGACGAGCAGGCGAGCAGCCACACCGCGGTCTGCCAGTGCGCGGGCAGCAGCAGTGCGAGCCGGTCGCCGGGGGCGGCCGACAGGTCGTCCTGGAGGAGGTTCGCCGTCTTGGCGACCCAGTTGGCGAAAGTCGCGACGGACAACTCAACGCGCTCGCCCGTCGCGTCGTCGTAGAAGGTGACAAGTGGACGTGCCGGGTCCGCGGCGAGCGCGGAACGCAGGAGGTCGGCGGGGGTGCGGTCGCTGGCGTTCACGCGGGAAAGCGTACGCCGTACGGGGCCCTGGCCACGGGGATGCGGTGATCCGGATGATTCTGATGATCCGGTGATCGGAATGATAGGTACCGGTGTACGAATGGAGCGCCCGGCGGCGACGAGGCGCCCCCACGACCGACCACGGCAAGAAGCGGAGACGACAGGTGACCGAAGCGATTCTCCTGGTCGGTGGCAAGGGGACGCGGCTGCGGCCTCTCACCGTGCACACGCCCAAACCCATGGTCCCGGCCGCGGGCGTGCCCTTCCTCACCCACCAACTGGCCCGTGCCCGGGCCGCAGGCGTGGACCACGTGGTGCTCGCCACGTCGTACCTCGCCGAGGTCTTCGAACCGTACTTCGGCGACGGCGCCGAACTCGGCCTGCACCTGGAGTACGTGACGGAGGTCGATCCGCTCGGCACGGGCGGCGCGCTGCGCAACGTCGCGGACCGGCTGCACTCGGGACCCGACGACCCCGTGCTGATCTTCAACGGCGACATCCTGACGGGCCTCGACATCAGGGCGCTCATCGACGCGCACGGCACGTCGGGCGCCGACGTGTCCCTGCACCTCACCCGCGTCGAGGATCCGCGCGCCTTCGGCCTCGTGCCGACGGACCCCACCGGCAGGGTCACCGCGTTCCTGGAGAAGCCGCAGACGCCGGAGGAGATCGTCACCGACCAGATCAACGCGGGCGCCTACGTCTTCACCAGGTCGGTGCTCGACACGATCCCCGCGGGGCGGCCGGTGTCCGTGGAGCGCGAGACGTTCCCCGGCCTGCTCGCGGACGGCGCCCACCTCCAGGGGATGGTCGACTCCACGTACTGGCTCGACCTCGGCACGCCGCAGGCGTTCGTGCGGGGCTCGGCGGACCTGGTGCTCGGCCGCGCGCCGTCGCCCGCCGTGCCGAGCACGTGCGGTGAGTGCCTGGTGCTGCCGACCGCCCAGGTCGCCGTGGACGCGAAGCTGGCCGGCGGGACGGTGATCGGCGCGGGCGCGGTGATCGGCGAGGGCGCGCGGATCTGCGGCTCCACGGTGCTGGACGGCGCCGTCGTGGAACCGGGCGCGGTGATCACGGACTCCATGGTCGGCAGGCAGGCACGGGTGGGCGCCCGTACGGTGCTCGACGGTGCGGTGGTGGGCGACGGAGCGCACGTGGGTGCTGACAACGAGCTGCGCGGCGGGGTCAGGGTGTGGTGCGGGGCCCGCGTGGAGGCGGCGGCGATCCGCTTCTCGCCTGACGAGTAGCCGGGTGCGGGCGCGGGCGCGTCCGGCCGGCGCGGATACGCGACCCCGTACCCTCAAGTACGGCACGCCGCCGGTACGGCACGCCGCACCGCCCGCAACCACCCACCCCGAGGACCACGAGGACCGATGGCAGGCCGCTTCGCCCCGCGCCAGGGATCGGCCCTGCGGATCCGTCCCACGGCCGTCCCCGGCGCCCGCCGGCGGTGGACGCCGCCCGAGGGCCCCTACGACCTCGGCCTGGTCGTCGGGCCGCTGCGCAGAGGCCCGGCCGACCCGACGTTCCGGCAGACCGGGGACGGCGAGGTGTGGCGCGCGAGCCGCACCCCCGCGGGCCCGGCCACGATCCGGCTCGTCCAACTCGCGGACGCGGTCGAGGCGGAGGCGTGGGGCGAGGGGGCGGACTGGCTCCTCGACCGGCTCCCGCGGTTGCTGGGCGGGTGCGACGACCCGGCCGCGTTCGTGCCGAGGCACAGGGCGGTGCTCGCCGCGAGCCGCCGCCGCCCGGGGCTGCGGCTGTGCCGCACGGGCCTCGTGCTGGAGGCGCTGATCCCGTCGGTGCTCGAACAGAAGGTGACGACGATCGAGGCGTACCGGTCGTGGCGGACACTCGTGCGCCGCTACGGCGAGCCCGCGCCGGGACCGGCCGACGGCCTGTACGTGATGCCGGCCCCGCGCACCTGGGCGCGGATCCCGTCGTGGGAGTGGCACAAGGCCAACGTCGAGGAGAAGCGCTCGGCCACGATCCTGCGCGCGGCCCGGGTGGCAGGCCGCCTGGAGGAGGCGGCGGCGATGGACCCGGCGGCCGCGGCGGCGCGGCTCCAACTGATCACGGGCATCGGCCCGTGGACGGCGGCGGAAGTGGTCCAGCGCACGAACGGGGCGGCGGACGCGGTCACGGTCGGCGACCTGCACCTGCCCGGCATCGTGGGCCACGTCCTGGCGGGCGAGCGCGACGCCGACGACGCCCGCATGCTGGAACTTCTGGCCCCGTACGCCGGCCAGCGCCACCGTGCGGTACGCCTGATCCTGCTCAGCGGGAGAACCCCGAGCAGGAGGGCGCCGCGCATGCCGGTCGGCGACATCAGGGCCTGGTGACCGGGCGCGATGCCGCGCCCGGTCACCAGGCACGGGGCTGCGCCCCGCCGGGCTTGTGCCCTGCGGCCGCTCGCAGCGGCCCCCGGTAGCCCGCGCCCGGGTCCCTGCCGGCCGGGTCTCCGGCCCTGCCCCGCGGCCCTGGGCAGGCGGCGCGCCCGTCCGGTCCCTGCTGTGCCACGTCGCGCCGACTCGTCCCAGCCGGGGTGCCTGGCGGCTGCCCCGTGTCCCCGTACCCGACGCTGCCCGGAAGCCGGACCCCCGGCAGCGGCAGGTGGTGCCGGCGGTCCCACGTCCGCACAGCCGCGCGTCCGGCTGCGGCCCATGCCCCGAACAGGTCCACGACCGCGTCGGGCGTTCGGTCGCGCATGCGCGCGGACCTGCCCGGAAGCCGGGCCCGCCGGGGCGACGCGACCCATGACCGGGTGTCAGCGGACGGTCAGGAAGTCCTCGACCGTCCGCTCCCCCCGCGGGGCCGGCGCGCTCGCCGCGCGGCCCACGGCCACCGCGCCCATCGGGTCCCAGTGCGCCGGCAGGTCCAGCACGTCGCGCACCACGTCACGGCAGAACATCGTCGACGACACCCACGCCGACCCGAGCTGCTCGCCGGCCAGCGCCACCAGGAAGTTCTGCACCCCCGCGCCCATCGCCACCACGAACATCTCGCGCTCGGCCGCGTCGCGCCGCCCGTCCCCGTACGTGTGCGAGCCGTCCATCACCAGGCACGGCACGACCAGGTACGGCGCGCGCCGCAGCACCTCGCCCCTGCGTACGCGCTTGGCCACGGACTCCTCGGACTTGCCGTCACGCCGCAGGTCCGTGATCCACGCGTCCCGCATCGCGTCCAGCAGCCGGGTCCTCGCGGCGGGCGTCTCAAGCAGCACGAAGCGCCAGGGCGTCGTGTGGTGCGGCGCCGGCGCCGTCACGGCCGCCGCGACCGCGCGGCGCACCGCGCCACCGTCCACCGGCTCGGACGTGAACTCCCGTACGGTGCGCCGCAGCCCGACCGCCTCGCGGACCGCCTCCGACGTGCCGAGCCGGAACATGTCGTCGGCGGCGACGCGTACCAGCTCGCGGGCGCCCGGGTCCGCGGCCGCCGCCACCAGGTGGGCCAGACCGCTCACCACCGCGACGGGCATCCCCGCGGCCTTGCCCTTCACGAGGTCGCCTGCCGCGGCCAGTTCGTCCGCCAGCGCCACCACGGTCGCGGACATCAGGTTCCCGTGCGCGTCGCGCTGGCCGCGCAGGTCGTCGAGGACCCGCACGCCCGCCGCGCCGATCGCGACGTCCGTGAGGCCGTTGCGCCAGGGCCGTCCGAACGTGTCCGTGACGATCACGCCCACGTCGACGCCGAGCGCCTCGCGCAGCCCCGCGCGGATCGCGCGCGCCGAGGCGTCCGGGTCCTCGGGCAGCAACAGCACCGTGCCCGCAGGCGTGTTGGACGCGTCGACCCCGGCGGCGGCCATGACGAGCCCCTGCCGGTTCTCCACGATCCGCAGCGGGCCGCGCCGCGCGACGACCCGTACCGTCTCGGCGTCTATCGCCGCCTCGCGGTCGTCGGCCTCGACGATCCTGCCCTCGGCCTTGGACACGATCTTCGAGGTGACCAGCAGGATGTCGCCGTCCACGAGCCCCGGTTCCGCGCCCGCGGCGATCAGTTTCACGAGGTCGTCGCCCGGGCGCACCTCGGGAAAGGCGGCGCCCAGCGCACGCACCCGGTACGCGGCGCCCGCGCGCGCACCGTCCACGCCGGAGGTCACGCCGACACCTCCCCGGCGAGCGTCAGCGCCTCGCGCGCCATGGCGGCCGACGCGTCCAGGTCCGTCATCATCAGCGGCACCGCACGCGCGCGGATCCCCGCGCCCTCGATGTCCGGCACCGCCGCGGCGTCCACGGTGTCCACCAGCCAGCCGTCGAGCAGCCCCGAGCCGTAGTGCTGGGCGACCGCCGTGGCCGTCGCCTCGACCCCGATGGCGGCCAGCACCTTGTCGGCCATCCCGCGCACCGGCGCGTCCCCGACGATCGGGGAGAGCCCGACGACCGGGACGCCGGCGTCCGCGATCGCCTCGCGGATGCCCGGCACGGCCAGGATGGTGCCGATGCTCACCACCGGGTTCGACGGCGGGAACAGCACGATGTCGGCGGCGCCGATGGCCTCCAGCACGCCGGGCGCCGGCTTGGCCTGCTCGGCACCGACGGGAACGACGGCCCGGGCCTCGACGGAGGCACGCATCCGCACCCAGTACTCCTGGAAGTGCACGGCCTTGCGCTCGCCGTCGACGTCGACCGCCACATGGGTCTCGACCCGGTCGTCCGACATCGGCAGCAGCCTGACGCCCGGCTGCCAGCGGGCGCACAGCGCCTCGGTGACGGCGCTCAGCGGGTACCCGGCGCCGAGCATCTGCGTGCGGACGATGTGGGTGGCGAAGTCGCGGTCGCCGAGCCCGAACCACTCGGGGCCCACGCCGTACTCGGCGAGCTCGGACTTGACCGCGAAGGTCTCGTCCGTACGCCCCCAGCCCTGCTCTTCGTTGATGCCGCCGCCGAGGGTGTACATGACGGTGTCGAGGTCGGGGCAGATCTTCAGCCCGAACAGATGGATGTCGTCGCCGGTGTTGCCGATCACGGTGATGTCCGCGTCCGGCGCGGCCTGCTTCAGGCCTCGCAGGAAGCGTGCACCGCCGATGCCGCCGGCCAGAACCACAATGCGCATGGGGACAGTGTGTCAGCCGGAGGCGGCCCCTTCGCGCGAGGTGGCGGGGCGGGGCCGCGCGGCGGCGCAGCGCCCCGCCGCGGGCGCCTCGTGCATCGGCATCTCGGTCAGCCCCGGGTAGTAGACGTGCAGGCTCACGGCGGGTTCGAGCGACGCGTTGACCACGGCGTGCGTGTAGCCGGGAGGAAACACGCGCTGCGCGCCGGGCCCGAGCGCGCGCTCCGTGTGCCGTGGCTGCCCCGGCGCCCCCGCACGCTCCGTCAGCTGCCCCGCCAGGACGGTCAGGACGCCGGCCGACCTGCCGTGGTCGTGCAGCCCGCTGCCCTGTCCCGGCACCCAGGACAGCAGCCACACCTCGTAGCCGGGGCCGGTGCGCATCCTGTGGTACCAGCGGCTGGTCGCGTCGTACAGCACGAGCGGCTCCCACTCCGCCCGTTCCGCGGCGAGGGCTCGCGCCAGACCGGCGAACTCGGCGACGGTCCCCGGGTGCTCGCGTGCCGGGGTGAGCAGGTGTTCGACCTCGAAGAGATCCCCGGCGATCTGGAGGTCACTGTCGCTGTTCATCGAGCGTGCGGTCCCTTGGTGAGAAGCGGGCGGCTGGGCGGTCGGTAAAGAAACCGGCAGGAGTTGTGCAGGAAATCGTCAGAAGAAAAGCGATTTTCTTACGGAACTATTCATCCGACGGATCGCGCTGTTCCGTTCGCGGGGATGGGGGAACGGAAACGCGACGGCTCCGCGGGATTCGCGTGAACCGGCCCGTCGGCGCGAGAGCCGGCGGCGGGGAGGGCCGAATGCCGAACGGGAACCGGCGGGGTGCGACGGTGGTCGCGCGGCCCGGCCGGGCCGTGTCCGGATCGTTTCGAACGCTTCAGCGAGAGACGGGCGACGCCGCGACGTGCCCGGCAGGCGTCAACAGCCTCGGCGGCGGCCCTGGCAGCAGGAACGGCTCGGGCGGCGACAGCGACAGCGGTCCTGGGCGGCACTGCGGTGTCCACGGAGGTGGGTCGCGAGGCGCGAAGAGGTCGCTGGCATGCCCTAAAGGTGGCGAATCGACCCCCGCGATGTCAACTCGATGACCGGTTTGGCCGTAATGCTTCACCTCATCCGGTTGCTTCTCCCGCTGTCAGGTTTGGAGGCGTCGAGGTCGGGAGACATGGCGCAGCAACCGTGCTCGTCGACCCCGTCGGGTCTCCGTGACCGGGTTGTGATCCGGATCGCTTTATTGGCCGGATTTCAACCGCGAGGTCGTGGGCGACGTCTCTCGGAGTGACGGCAGCCGCGCCGTGAGGGGTGCGGGCAGGCCAGTGGCATGTGTCAGGTTTTTGCTGATTTGAACACTTACCGCATAGCCTTGGTTCCGCAGAGTGAATACCGGGCCCAATAGCAGACCTTCGCTTGACTGGCCCGTAGTACCACACTTGTAATTTCACTCGTGTCGTTCGGCCGAAAAGGACTGGCGGCCACAACACCACGGGGACGCGAAGACAGACGAGGGGCGCACATGACCGAGCTGTTCCAGCAACTGCTGGTCGAGGACGCGGAAGAGGAACTCGGCTGGCAGGAGCGCGCCTTGTGCGCACAGACCGATCCGGAATCCTTCTTTCCGGAGAAGGGCGGTTCGACCAGGGAGGCCAAGAAGGTCTGCCTCGCCTGCGAAGTCCGGTCGGAGTGCCTGGAATACGCCCTGGCCAACGACGAAAGATTCGGTATCTGGGGTGGCTTGTCCGAGCGTGAGCGGCGTCGCCTGAAGAAGGCGGCGATCTGAGCCACCGCGCCGGTCACCGCCCCCGCCGGCTCGCCACGGGTGGTCGCCGCCCGTGTGCCCGCACCGGTGACCCGCACGAACGGCCCGCCCACCGCACGAACCACGGTCCGCCCGCCGCGCGCTCCCCGCGCGGGAGGCGGACCGTCGCCGTCGCGCCCGACGCCACCCCGGCACGTGCCTCCGCGTCCCGCCGCTCTGCGCGCGCCCGGCTCGCTCCCGCCCGCGCCGTACCCCGGCGCCGCGAACTCCCGTACGAACCCGGCGGGACGTGGCCCGCACCTCCTGCCGCCCGCGCGCGTGTCCCCGCCCGCACGGGCCGTACCAGCCGCTCCGCGACCGGGGTTCGCTTCAGCCGTTAGTGTGGTGGCCCGTCCCAGACGCTTCGCGCCCCATGGAGGGCGCAACCCCCGGCCGGAGGGCCCTTCACCTCGATGTCCGCCACCACCGCAGCGTTCGTGCCCGCCACCGCGGGCGGTCACGCGCCCGCCACGCCCCCCGAGTACCCGCGCCATGTGGTGACCGCGGTACTCGTCTCGCACGACGGAGCGCGGTGGCTGCCCGACGCACTCGCGGGCCTCGCCGGCCAGGAAAGGCCCGTACAGAACGTCGTCGCCGCCGACACCGGGAGCGCCGACGACTCGGCACGCCTGCTGGAGCAGGCGTTCGGTTCCGAGCGCGTCCTGCACCTCGCCCGCAGGTCCGGGTTCGGCACCGCCGTCGACGAGGCGGTGCGCACCGCGCCCGTCCTGACCCCCGACGACCTGCCCTACCTCAGGCGGCCGAGCGGCTGGGACCCGCAGACGCGGACCTGGCACGACGAGGCGTACGAGATGCCCGAACTGCCGCACGGCGAACCGGTGCAGTGGCTCTGGCTCCTCCACGACGACTGCGCACCCGCGCCCGACGCGCTCGCCGAACTGCTCAGGGTCGCGGACTCCGACGCGTACGCGGCCGTCGTCGGGCCCAAGCTCCGCGGCTGGTACGACAGGCGGCAACTGCTCGAAGTCGGCGTCTCCATCGCCAACAGCGGCCGACGCTGGACCGGGCTCGACCGCCGCGAGCAGGACCAGGGCCAGCACGACCAGGTACGCACCGTGCTGTCCGTCTCCAGCGCCGGCATGCTCATCAGGCGCGACGTCTGGGACGAACTCGGCGGATTCGACCGCGGCCTGCCCCTCATGCGCGACGACGTCGACCTGTGCTGGCGCGCGCACTCGGCCGGCCACCGGGTCCTGGTCGCCCCCGACGCCGTACTGCGCCACGCGGAGGCCGCCGCGCGCGAGCGGCGCACCGTCGACTGCGTGGGCCGCTCCGCCACCAACCCGCACCGCGTCGACAAGGCGGGCGCCGTCTACACGATGCTCGTCAACGCCCGCGGCGCCGCGCTGCCCTGGGTGATGCTGCGGCTCGTCGTCGGCACCCTGCTGCGCACCCTCGGCTACCTGCTCGCCAAGGCGCCGGTCCAGGCCGTCGACGAGGTCATGGGTCTTTCCGGCACGCTGCTGCGCCCCGGCAGGATCCTCGGCGGACGCCGCAAGCGTGCCGGGGCCACCACCGATTTCTCCGAACTGCGGCCGCTGTTCCCGCCGCCCGGCGCGACCATCAGGGCCACCGTCGAACAGGCGGCGGCGAGCCTCGGCGCAGGCGGAGCCTCCGACGCCGAGACGGGCGGATCCCGCCACGGCGTCGTCGAGTCGGGCCCGGGCGGCGAGGACGCCGACTACATGGAGATCGAGCAGTTCGCCCGGTTGAAGAAGCTGGCGCGCAGGCCGGGCCCCGTGCTCTTCGTCGTCCTGCTCGTCTTCTCGATCATCGCGTGCCGCGCCCTGCTCTCCGGCGGGTCCCTGGCGGGCGGCGCGCTGCTGCCCGCGCCGTCGCACGTGTCGGCGCTGTGGGACAGGTACGCGGACGCCTGGCACACCGCGGGCACCGGCGGCACCGAGACGGCACCCCCGTACCTGGCGATCCTCGCCAGTCTCTCCTTCGTCTTCCTCGGCTCGACCAGCCTCGCACTGACCGTGCTGCTGGTGTGCTCCGTACCGCTCGCGGGCGTCAGCGCCTACTTCGCGTCCAGGTCACTCGTGCCCTCCCGCCTGCTGCGCGCCTGGGCCGCCGTCGTCTATGCCTTCCTGCCCGCGGTGACCGGGGCGCTCGCCACCGGGCGGCTCGGCACCGCGGTCCTCGCGATCCTGCTGCCGGTGGCCGCGCGCGCCGCCGTCTCCGCGTACGGGCTGCGCGGCACGGGGCGCGGCACCTGGCGCGCCACCTGGGCGTACACGTTCCTCCTCACGGTCACCACCGCCTTCACGCCGGTCGTGTGGCCGCTCTCGCTGGTCCTCGCGCTCGCCGTACTCGCCCTGCGCCGCCGCGAGATCACCGCGTACGGGCCGCGTGTCCTGGCCGCGGTCGCCACGCCGATGGTGCTACTCGCGCCCTGGTCGCTGACGCTGCTCACCAGCCCGCGCGACTTCCTGCGGGAGGCGGGGCTCGACTTCGGCACGGGCGCCGCGTCCGCGCTCGACCTCCTCGGCATGGACCCCGGCGGACCCAAGGCCACCGGCGGCCTGCTGATGATGGGCGTCGTACTCGCCGCTCTCGCCGCGCTGTTGCGCCACGAGCGTTCCTTCGCGGTGCGCACCGCGTGGGCGGCCGCCCTCGTGGCGCTCCTGTTCGCCGTCGCCTCCGACCGCGACGGCTGGGCGGGCCCCGCCACCCTGGTGTACGCGGTCGCGCTGCTCGCCGCCGCCCTCGTCGGCGCGGACGGCGCACGCCTGCGCGTCGCCGAGATGAGCTTCGGCTGGCGTCAGCCGGTCGCCGCGCTCATCGCGCTGCTCGCCGCCGTCGCACCGCTCGTCGCGGCGTTCACCTGGATGGCGACCGGCGCGGCAGGACCGCTCCAGCGCACCGACCCGAGCCAGGTGCCGGCGTTCGTCGCCGAGGAGTCCACCACGTCCGACCAGCCGCGCACCCTGGTCCTCAGCGGCACGTCGCCCGGGTCCGTCGCCTACACCCTGGTGCGCGGCGAGGGCAGCAGGCTCGGCGACGCCGAACTGACCAGGGCCGCGGGCGACGACCCGCGCCTCGACAAGGTCGTCGCGAACCTCGTGGCGGGCTCGGGCGCCGACCAGACCACGCAGCTGCGCGGTTTCGCCGTCCGCTACGTCCTGCTGCGCGACGGCGCGCCGCACGACATGAGCCGCGTACTCGACGCGACGCCCGGCCTGACCAGGCTCAGCCAGCTGGACGGCAGCGAACTGTGGCGCGTCGACCAGCAGGTCTCCCGCGTCATGATCGTCCCGCCGTCGTCCTCCTCGCAGGACGGCTCCACCGGCGACACCGCCGCGCCGGTGTCCGTCCCGTCCTCGCCCGTCGACGCGCACACGAAGATCCCCGCCGGGCAGGACGGCCGGATCCTGCGGATCGCCGACCGCGCGTCGGACGGCTGGAAGGCGACCCTGGACGGCAAGCCGCTCGGCGCGACCACCGTCGACGGCTGGGCGCAGGGATTCACGCTGCCCGCGCAGGGCGGCAGGCTCGACCTCACGTACGACGAACCGATCACGCACACCGCGTGGGTGTGGCTGCAGGGGCTGCTCGGACTCGTGCTGCTGGTGCTGGCCCTGCCGGGCCGCCGCAGCGACGTCGAGGACGACCTGCCGGACGAGGCCCTGGCCGTCATCCCACCGGAGGCCCTGGAGGGCGACGGGCGCAGGGCACGCAGGCTGCGTGCCGCCGCAGAGGCGGAGGCCGCGGCGGCAGCGGCGCAGGACGCGCCGTCCGACGGTCCCGGCGGACCCGACGTGTACGAGGCGGGCGACCCGTACGAGACGCCCGGCGGCGCCGCGCAGGCCGCGCGCGCCGCCGAGGAGCAGGAGCCGCCGGCCCCCGGCAGCGAGCCGGGCGACGAGGAGGCCGAGGCCCAGGACCTCTACGGCGCCATCCCGCACCAGCAGCGCTACGCGGACGCGGACTGGGACACGGCGGGCGGCGGGTACGCGGGCGACGGCTACCCGCGGCAGGGGGACTACGCGCAGGCGGACTATCCGGGACAGGCGGACTACGCGGGGGCCGGCGGCTACCCGCAGGGGAACTACCCGCAGGACCCGTACGGGCAGGGGAGCTACCCGCAGGGCGACTTCCCCGGGCAGGACGACTACGCGCAGGACGGCTACGGGCAGCAGCAGTACGCGGCCGGCGGCCAGTACGACGACGGCGGCCAGTACGGGGACGGCGGCCAGTACGGGGACGGTCGGCAGTACCCGGACGGTCAGCAGTACGCGAACGGCCAGGCGTACGCGGATCCCGCCTACGGCGACCCGCAGCAGTTCGCGGCGCAACAGCAGTGGGGCTACGGCGAGTACCAGGACCCGGCCCAGGCGGGCGCCCCGTACGACCCGGCCCGGTACGCCCCGTACGGCTACGACGCGCAGCAGCAGGACGGGCCGGACCCCGAACACCCGCGGCCGCGTGCCGACGGCGGGGACAGTGACCAGCAGCCGCAGCACCCGGACGGGAGCAGCAACCAGTGAACCGTACGACCCTCTCCCTCGGCGCGGCCGTGGTCGCCCTCGCCGCGGTCACCGGGATCGCCTCCGTCACCTCGTCCGGCGGTGGCGGGACGGCGACGGCTGCCGCGGCGCCCAAGACGCTGCCCGTGCAGCGGTCGAGCGGTCTTTGCCCCTCGCCCGGCGACTCCCAGACCGCCGAGACCACCTACACGTCGTTCGCCCCGAAGGGCACCTCCGCCGCGGCGGACGGTGCCGGCGCCGCCGCGCTCGTACCGGCCGCGCCCGCGCCCACGCCGGGTGGCACGCCCTCCACGAGCAAGGGGTCCGGCGGGGACAAGGGCGGATCGAAGGACAAATCGAAGGACAAGAAGAGCTCCGAGGACAAGACGCCGAAGTCGTCCAAGTCCCCGTCGGCCGGGTCCTCGTCCTCCCCGTCCGCACCCGCGCAGAAGCCCGTCCTCTCCCTCAAGCAGCCCGGCACGCCCGTCACCGCGACCGCCCCCGACGACCCCACCGCGCTCGTCGGCACCGCGACCGGCGCGCTCGCCCCCGGCTGGACCACGCAGGAGACCACGACGGACGACGTCGGCACCGGGCGCGGCCTGGCCGCGCTGACGTGCACGGCGCCCGACACGGACTTCTGGCTGCCCGGCGCGAGCACCGCGTCGTCCAGGGAGGACTACGTCCACCTCACCAACCCCGACGACTCCACGGCCGTCGTGGACCTGCAGCTCTACGGCAAGAACGGCGTCATGAAGTCGGACACGGGCGAGGGCATCCCCGTACCGGCCCACTCCAGCGTCCCCGTCCTGCTCTCGACGCTGACCTCGCAGGCCGAGGACGACGTCACGGTCCACGTGACGACACGCAGCGGCCGCGTCGGCGCCGCGCTGCGCGCGTCCGACGCGAAGACCGGCGGCGACTGGCTCGTACCGTCGGCCGACCCGTCGCCCACGCTCGTCATGCCCGGCATTCCCGAGGACGCCTCCGACGTGCGCCTCGTGGTCTACGCTCCGGGCCAGAACGACGCCGACCTCGATCTGAAGCTGTCAGGACCGAGCGGCGGCATCGTGCCGGCCGGACACGAGTCCCTGCACGTCAAGTCGGGCATGACGGCCTCCGTCGACCTGGGGAACGTCACCCGGGGCGAGGCCGGGTCGCTGATCCTCAGCCCGTCGCAGAAGGGCGAGGCGACGCCCGTCGTCGCGGCGCTGCGGGTCACGCGCGGCAAGGGCGACGGGCAGGACATGGCCTTCATCCCGGCCACCGGGCCGGTGGCGTCACGCGCGACGGTCGCGGACAACCGCTCGAAGGGCTCCACACTGTCGCTCGTGGCGCCGGACAAGGCGGCGCAGGTCAAGGTAACGGCGTCGGCGGGTTCCGACGGCGGGAAGCAGACGCAGAAGACGTACACCGTGAAGGCGGGCACGACGCTCGCCTTCACCCCGCCGGTCCCGAGCGGCCTGAAAGGCTCCTACGCGCTGACGGTGCAGACCGTGTCGGGCGGACCGGTGTACGCGGCGCGTACCCTGTCGCAGCGGAAGAGCGGCATCTCGATGTTCACGGTCCAGACGCTCCCCGACGACCGGGGGACGGTCTCGGTGCCCCGGGCCCAGCAGGACCTGTCCATCCTGCAGGGCGACGGTTAGCCGGCGGCGGCCGCCGGCCCACCGCCCCCGCCCGTACCCGGGGGCCGGCTACTCCTGCCCGTACCTGGGGTCGACGGACTCGGGCGCCAGCCCGAGGAGCTCGGCGACCTGCTCGACCACCACTTCGTGGACCAGCAGCGCCCGCTCGTCACGCCCCTTCGACCTGATCTCGACGGGCCGCCGGTAGACGAGGATGCGCGCGGGCTGCCGCTTGCCGGCGGGCACGGATCGGCCGAGCGGCACCGACTCCTCCTGCGTGCCCGGCACGTCCATGACCACGAACTCGACGTCGGCCAGTTGCGGCCAGTGCCGTTCAAGACGGTCCACGGAGTCACGTACCAGGTCCTGGAACGTCTCGGCGCGGCTCGCGGAGAGCGGCACCTGCGGCGGGGCGACGGGGCCGCGCATCCCGCGGCCGTGGCGGTCGCGGCGGCGCGGCCTCGGCTCGGCCGGCTGCGGCGGCGGTACGGGGCTGTCCATCACTGACGCAGCGTACTTCCACGTACGGACGGCGGCGCGGCACCGCCCTCCGTACGGCGCCCGGGGGGAGCGCCGGGCGAGCGCTGAGGGTCCCCTCGGACTGACAGAGAGTCAGCTGTGCGGGATCTCACAGGACGACACGGGCGGGTGACGTGCAGCTGAGTCGTCGCGGCCCGCTCAAGAGTGCGGTACCGTCCAACATCGTGAGCCCTGTACGTCGCTGTTCGCGCACCGCTTGCGGCCGCCCTGCCGTCGCGACGCTGACGTACGTCTACGCCGACTCGACGGCCGTCCTCGGCCCGCTCGCCACCTATGCGGAACCTCACTGCTACGACCTGTGCGCGGAACACGGGGAGCGCCTGACCGCCCCGCGCGGCTGGGAGGTCGTACGCCTCACGGACGGCTCGGCCCCCGCCCGCCCCAGCGGCGACGATCTCGAGGCGCTGGCCGACGCGGTACGGGAGGCGGCACGCCCCCAGGAGCGCGCGGCCGAGGCCGGCGGCAAGGGCGCGCCCGGCGCCGATCCGATGGAGGTCGGCCGCAGGGGCCACCTGCGGGTCCTGCGCAGCCCCGAGCCCTGACCGGCGGCCGCCCGGGATCGCCCCGGGAGCGGCCGGAAGCCCGGCGGTACGGTGAGCCGATCGCACCACGGAGCCGTTCGTCGCACGACGGCCCACGACCGACTCGGGAGACACCTCGTGGCTGATGCGGATCTGTCCCAGCTGGTGAAGGCGTACGACGTGCGCGGGGTGTACCCGGACCAGCTCGACGAGGGGCTGGCGGAACTCTTCGGGGCGGCGTTCGCCGAGGTGACGGCGGCACGCGAGATCGTCGTGGGACACGACATGCGCCCGTCCTCACCGGCTCTCGTGGAGGGCTTCGCCCGCGGCGCGGCGGCGCGCGGCGCGGACGCCACGGTGATCGGCCTGTGCTCGACGGACCAGCTGTACTACGCGTCGGGCGCGCTGGGCCTGCCGGGCGCGATGTTCACCGCGTCGCACAACCCGGCCCGCTACAACGGCATCAAGATGTGCCGGGCGGGTGCGGCGCCCGTCGGCCAGGACACCGGGCTGCGGGAGATCAGGGCGAGGGTCGAGGAGACCATGCGCAGCGGCCTCCCGGCGCCGCGGACGGCACCGCGGCCCGGCCGCGTCACGACCAAGGACACCCTGGCCTCGTACGCGGCGTACCTGCGCGGCCTGGTCGACCTGAGCGGGATCCGGCGCCTGAAGGTCGTCGTCGACGCGGGCAACGGCATGGCGGGACACACGGTGCCGACAGTCTTCGACGGACTCCCGCTCGACCTCGTCCCGATGTACTTCGAGCTCGACGGCACCTTCCCCCACCACGAAGCCAACCCGCTCGACCCGAAGAACCTGGTCGACCTCCAGGCCCGGGTGCGTGCCGAGGGAGCCGACCTGGGCCTCGCCTTCGACGGCGACGCCGACCGCTGCTTCGTGGTCGACGAGCGGGGCGAGGGCGTATCGCCCTCCGCGATCACGGCGCTCGTCGCGGCCCGTGAACTGGCGAAGCAGCCGGGCGGAACGGTCATCCACAACCTGATCACGTCCTGGTCCGTGCCCGAGGTCGTGCGCGAACAGGGCGGCGTCCCCGTCCGCACGCGCGTGGGCCACTCGTTCATCAAGCAGGAGATGGCGCGCACCGGCGCGATCTTCGGGGGCGAGCACTCGGCGCACTACTACTTCAAGGACTTCTGGAACGCCGACACGGGCATGCTGGCCGCGCTGCACGTCCTGGCCGCCCTGGGAGGCCAGGATGCCCCGCTGTCGGCCCTGCTCGGCGTCTACCAGCGGTACGTGGGCTCCGGGGAGATCAACTCCGCGGTGGAGGACCAGCACGCGCGCACCGAGGCGGTGCGCGCGCTGTACACAGGCCGGGACGACGTGTCGTTCGACGACCTGGACGGGCTGACGGTGACGACCCGGGACTGGTGGCTGAACGTCCGGCCGTCCAACACGGAACCGCTGCTGCGCCTGAACGTGGAGGCGCGGGACGAGGAGACGATGGCGGCGGTCAGGGACGAGGCCCTGAAAACGATCAGGGGATAACGGCACCATCGGGGACAGCGGCACGATCAGGGGACGGACAGCCCGGGGACCGCGTTCCTCACGGCGCCTGCGGGTACGCTGACGTGGCCAGTCATCCAGCCCGAAGGGACCCCCCATGCCGCTCGAAGCCGGCCTCCTGGAGATCCTCGCCTGCCCGGCCTGCCACGCACCCCTCAGCGACCGGACCGGGGCCGAAGACCCCGAGCTGGTGTGCACGAACGAGGAATGCGGCCTCGCGTACCCGGTCAGGGACGAGATCCCCGTGCTCCTCGTCGACGAGGCACGCCGGCCGGCGTAAGCGGCGCCGACGCGCACAGACGGCCCGGAGGCCACACCATGCTCGACGAGTCGATGCTCGACGCCCCGGACGCCCTCGCGCGCGCCGACCACCGCGGCCTGCTGCGCGGCGCCGCCGAGGCCGGCGCCCGCGTCAGGACGGCTCTGCGGAACGCGGACGAGGCCGGCGTCGCGCGCCTCGCCCCCGAGGGGCGGCCGCGCTCCGTGCTGGTCGCCGGGTCCGGGGCCGCCGCGTCCGCCGTCGCCGACCTGATCGGCGCGCTCGCCGGCGCGGTGGCGCCCGTCACGCGCCTGCGCCCGACCGGCGTCGCACCCGCCGCGGGCGCGCTGCGCTGGACGCTGCCGGGCTGGACGGGCGCCGTGGACCTGCTGCTCGTCGTCACCACCGACGGCGGCGAGCCCGGCCTCGGCCTGCTGGCCGAACAGGCGTACCGGCGCGGCTGCTCCGTCGTCGCCGTGGCGCCGCACCACTCGCCGCTCACGCGGACCGTGGACGGAGCGCGGGGCCTGCTCGTTCCGCTGGCCGTCGCCCCGGCGCACGAGTACGGCACCACGCCCCTCGCGGGGCAGGGGCCGCGTGACGAGGCCGTCCCGGCGGGCCCCGGCGCGCTGTGGGCCCTCTTCACCCCGCTGCTGGTGCTGCTCGACCGCATCGGACTCATCGACGCGCCGCCCGAGACGGTGAACGCGCTCGCGGACCGCCTGGACCGCGTCGCCGAACGCTGCGGCCCGGCGATCGCCACGTACAGCAACCCGGCGAAGACCCTCGCGGCGGAACTCGCCGACTCGCTGCCGCTGATCTGGAGCGAGGGCGTGGCCGCGGCTCCCGTCGGCCGCAGGTTCGCCACCGCGCTCGCGGAGGTCACCGGCAGGCCCGCCCTCGCCGCTGACCTGCCCGAGGCGCTCCCCTCGCACGGCGCGCTGCTGCGCGGGGCGTTCGCCGCAGGCGCCGACCCCGACGACTTCTTCCGGGACCGTGTCGAGGATCCTGAGGCGCTGCACGCCCGTGTCGTGCTGCTGCGCGACCGTCCGGCCGACGGGCTCTCGGCGGCGCCCGCAGCCCGGGAGGCGGCCGAGGACCACGAGACGCCCCTCAGCGAACTGGAGCCGGAAGAGGGCGGCGCACTGGAAGCACTCGCGGAGCTGCTCGCCATCACCGACTTCACCGTCGCGTACATGGCACTGACGGCGAAGGACACGTGACGCCGCGTGGGCGGAGAACCCCGGCGCGGACGGGACGGTGAATGAGGCACCCGGGGTGCACAGGCGGGGACGCACGGGCATCTCGCGGGGCAGCTTGCTGTTTCCGTTCGGGCAGGATCGCAGTCTGTCCGGGCAATCGCGCGGCCCGATCGGGCGATTGCGCAGCCTCTCGTGTGGTCGACCGCGCCGATTCGGGCAGGGGACACGTTGGTTCGGGCATGCGTCATGCCCGAACGACCCCTGAGGCCGCCTGTTCGAGCAGCCCTCGCGGCCCCACTCCGGGCCCGGCAGCGAAGGTCCCGAGAAACCTGCTCGCACGCCCATGCGCGCAGCGAGCCGTGCCCGTTGTCCGTTCGCAGAGCGGTTCCCTCCGCCGGCCGGAGAGCCCCCGGCCGCGACCGTCCGCGGGGCCCGGCCACCATCAGTGCCCCCACTCGGTTCAGCACGCCTCGCCCAGCCGCCCGGTCCCGGCCCGGCTGCCCGCATGCTGCGTCCCCCGTCCCCGTCCCCCTGTCCCCGTCCCCCGTCCGTCCGGCCGGCGCGTCCGGGGGCGGCCCATCGCGGCCCGGCCCCCGCAACCTCGCCCACAACCCGTCCTCGGCCGCGGCTGCCGCCCACGTCCACCGTCGACCGCTCCCCGTCGCACCGCCCGTCCCGGCCAGGCGACCGCTCCGCCGCCCGACCGACCAGGCACACCACCGGCCCGACGCCCCCGAAGCCTCGCCCTGACGTCCCGACGTCCCGACGCACAAGGAAGAATTCCCGCCATGGACCGCCTCTCCAGCCCCGTGCGCCCCTACGCCTGGGGTTCCACGACCGCCATCCCCGAACTGCTCGGCACCGAGCCAACCGGTGAACCCCAGGCCGAGGTCTGGATGGGCGCCCACCCGGGCGACCCCTCCCGGGTGACCCGCACCGCGCCGGACGGCACGCCGCGTGAGCAGTCACTCGCGGACGTCATCGCCGCCGACCCGGAGCACGAACTCGGCGCCGCCGCCGTCGCGAAGTTCGGCCCGCGCCTGCCCTTCCTCCTCAAGCTCCTCGCGGCAGGGTCCCCGCTCTCCCTCCAGGTCCACCCCGACCTCGCACAGGCCAGGGAGGGCTTCGCGGACGAAGAGCGCAGGGGCGTGCCCCTCGGCGCACCCGAGCGCAACTACAAGGACGCCAACCACAAGCCGGAACTGATCTGCGCGCTCACGCCCTTCGAGGGCCTGTGCGGCTTCCGTCCGGTCGCCGACGCCGCCGCCACGCTCGAAGCCCTCGACGTCGACTCGCTCAAGCCCTACGTGGACCTGCTGCGCGCCCGTCCCGAGGAAGCCGCGCTGCGCGAGGTCCTCACCGCCGTGCTGACGGGCGACCCGGCCGCGACCGCCGCCACCGTCACGGCTGCCGCCGAGGCCGCGCAGCGCCTCGGCGGCCCGTACGCGACGTACGCGTCCATCGCCCGCCACTACCCGGGCGACCCCGGCGTCATCGCCGCCATGCTGCTCAACTCCGTGACGCTCCGGCCGGGCGAGGCGATGTTCCTCGCGGCCGGCGTCCCGCACGCCTACCTCAGCGGGCTCGGCGTCGAGATCATGGCCAACTCCGACAACGTCCTGCGCTGCGGCCTGACACCGAAACACATCGACGTGCCCGAGCTGCTGCGCATCGTTCGCTTCGAGGCAGCCGACCCCGGAGTGCTGCGGCCCGCGCCCGACGCGGAGGGCGCCGAGGTGTACGCCACCGGGATCGACGAATTCCGCCTCTCCCGGTACGTGCTCGCGCCCGGCGGCGCATCCCGCGACCTGACGGCACCCTCCGCCCCGCAGATCCTGCTCTGCACGTCCGGCACATC
Source organism: Streptomyces sp. NRRL F-5126 (assembly GCF_000721265.1). Classification (GTDB taxonomy): domain Bacteria; phylum Actinomycetota; class Actinomycetes; order Streptomycetales; family Streptomycetaceae; genus Streptomyces. The sequence continues at coordinate 25,394 of NZ_JOFZ01000018.1, forward strand.
GCAGGCGAACGACCTCGAACTCAGGCCCGGCGACGCGGTGTTCGTCAGGGCGGGCGAAAAGACCGAACTGTCCGGGGAGGGAACGGTCTTCCGGGCGACGGTGGTGGTCTGAGCCCGGCGTCCCGCGCGCGGCTGCAACAATGACCGGCTGTGCGACGTGTACGGCGTACGGGAACGCAGGAACGACGACACCACCCCCGCGACGAAGGGACACCGCGCAACCCATGAGCGCGCAAGGCGGAACCAAGGCGATCGTGGCGGCGCTCAGCGCCAACCTCTCGATCGCGGCAGCCAAGTTCGTGGCGTTCCTCTTCAGCGGATCGTCCTCGATGCTCGCCGAGGCCGTCCACTCGGTCGCCGACTCGGGCAACCAGTGCCTGCTGCTCCTCGGAGGCAAGCGCGCGAAGCGTGCGGCCGACGAGGAGCATCCGTTCGGCTACGGGCGCGAGCGCTACATCTACGGCTTCCTCGTGTCCATCGTGCTGTTCTCGGTCGGCGGTATGTTCGCGCTGTACGAGGGCTACGAGAAGGTCAAGGACCCCCACCCGATCGACGACTGGTACTGGCCCGTCGGCGTGCTCGTCTTCTCGGCCATCGCCGAGGGCTTCTCCTTCCGGACCGCGATGAAGGAGTCGAACGTCACGCGCGGGTCGCTGTCCTGGATGGAGTTCATCCGCCGCGCGAAGGCGCCCGAACTGCCCGTCGTCCTGCTGGAGGACTTCGGCGCGCTGATCGGCCTCGCACTCGCCCTTGCCGGTGTCGGCCTCGCGCTCGGCACCCACAACGGTGTCTGGGACGGCGCCGGCACGCTGTGCATCGGCACTCTGCTCATCCTGATCGCGCTCGTACTCGCCGTGGAGACCAAGTCGCTGCTGCTGGGCGAGTCCGCGAGCACCGAGCAGGTACGCAGGATCCGCGAGGCGGCGGTCGACGGGGACGCCGTGACGCGCGTCATCCACATGCGCACCCAGCACCTCGGCCCCGAGGAACTGCTCGTCGCGGCGAAGATCGCCGTACGGCACGACGACACGGCGGCGGAGGTCGCGGCCGCCATCGACGCGGCCGAGTCGCGGATCCGGGAGGCCGTGCCCATCGCCCGCGTCATCTACCTGGAGCCCGACGTCTACAGCGAGGCGGCGGCCGCCGCCGGCGCCGACCCCGCGGCCACACCGGGCGGCCCGGGCCCCGCCCCCCAGGAGCACTGACCCACCAGGGCCCCTCCGCCTGCCCGTCCCGGAACGGCGGGCCCTTCCCGGTCCGCTGTGTCCCGGCGGCGCGACCGGTGTAGATTCGGGGGAGCCAGACGTCGCTGCTGATGGCGGTCGGGCGGCCCGCCCCGCGCGGACCGGCCGAGGGAGAGAGGGGCCCGACGGACTGTGCCGCGTAGGCTCGGGCATCCGTATGTCCGGTGCCAACAGAGCCAGCCGAACGAACCCACCCTCGACCCATACGAGGAGCAGCTCGAAATGACGACTGTCGCCAACCGACAGGACTTCAAGGTCGCCGACCTCTCGCTCGCCGAGTTCGGCCGCAAGGAGATCACCCTCGCCGAGCACGAGATGCCCGGCCTGATGGCGATCCGCGCCGAGTACGCCGCGGCGAAGCCCCTGGCCGGCGCCCGCATCACCGGCTCCCTGCACATGACGGTGCAGACCGCTGTGCTGATCGAGACGCTGGTCGCGCTCGGCGCCGATGTCCGCTGGGCGTCCTGCAACATCTTCTCGACTCAGGATCATGCGGCCGCGGCCATTGCCGTGGGTCCGGACGGGACGCCGGACAACCCCAAGGGCATCCCCGTCTTCGCCTGGAAGGGCGAGAGCCTCGCCGAGTACTGGTGGTGCACGGAGCAGGCCCTGACCTGGCCCAACTCGCCCACGGGCGGTCCGAACATGATCCTGGACGACGGCGGTGACGCCACCCTCCTCGTCCACAAGGGCGTCGAGTTCGAGAAGGCGGGCAAGGCTCCCGGCCCGGAGACCGCCGACAGTGAGGAGTTCCGCGAGATCCTCACCCTGCTGAACCGCACGCTCGGTGAGAACCCGCAGAAGTGGACGAAGCTGGCCTCCGAGATCCGCGGCGTGACCGAGGAGACCACGACGGGTGTGCACCGCCTGTACGAGATGCAGCGCGACGGCCTGCTCCTCTTCCCGGCGATCAACGTCAACGACGCGGTCACGAAGTCGAAGTTCGACAACAAGTACGGCTGCCGCCACTCCCTCGTGGACGGCATCAACCGGGCCACCGATGTCCTGATCGGCGGCAAGGTCGCCGTGGTCTGCGGCTACGGCGACGTCGGCAAGGGCTGCGCGGAGTCGCTGCGCGGCCAGGGTGCCCGTGTCATCGTCACGGAGATCGACCCGATCTGCGCGCTGCAGGCGGCGATGGACGGCTTCCAGGTTGCGACGCTGGACGACGTCGTCGGGTTCGCGGACATCTTCGTGACGACGACGGGCAACAAGGACATCATCATGGCCGCGGACATGGCCAAGATGAAGCACCAGGCCATCGTCGGCAACATCGGTCACTTCGACAACGAGATCGACATGGCCGGCCTCGCGAAGATCGACGGGATCGTCAAGTCCGAGGTCAAGCCGCAGGTGCACACCTGGACGTTCCCCGACGGCAAGACGATCATCGTCCTGTCCGAGGGCCGCCTGCTGAACCTGGGCAACGCGACCGGCCACCCGTCGTTCGTGATGTCCAACTCGTTCTCCGACCAGACGCTGGCCCAGATCGAGCTGTTCACCAAGCCGGAGGAGTACCCGGTCAACGTCTACGTGCTCCCCAAGCACCTGGACGAGAAGGTCGCCCGTCTCCACCTCGACGCGCTCGGCGTCAAGCTCACGACGCTCCGCCCCGAGCAGGCCTCCTACATCGGCGTCGACGTGGCCGGCCCCTACAAGCCGGACCACTACCGCTACTGATCCGCGCCGGTCCCGGCCGCCAAAGCAACACCGGCGGCCGGGACCGCCCGCGTCAGCCCAGCAGGCCGCCCCACCCCCGGGGCGCCGCAGGACCGCACGAAGGCCCCGAACGATCCCATGCCCCGCGGCCGTTACTCGCTCCACGATCCCCACGACCACACCCCCGTTCTGCTGGAACACTTCCACTGCGCGCCGGGCCCGTCGGGATGGCGCTACGTGTCCGAGACAACGACGCCGGCCGGCACCCACGCCGGCTCCGTCGACCTGGCCATCGACGAGCACGGGCGCCCCATCCGCCTCGAACTCCACGCCGGCCCCTGGCAGATCCGCGGCGCCGCCCTCGACGGCGTCACCTGGGTCCGCACCGACTCCACCGGCACACACGCCACAGAGGGCAACGTCGACGCCCACGCCTTCGGTGGCGTATCCCCGGCCTTCCTCGTCGCCACAGCACGGCTGCTGCGGCTCACCCCCGATTCCCCCGCGAAGCGGGTACGCCTCGTCACCTTCACGGACCCGGTACTCGCGCCGCGCACCGTCGACCAGTCCTGGGCCCTGGTGAAGAGTGAAGCGCACGCCACTGACAACGGCCCCCTGATCGTGCACGAATACCTGGTCAACGCCCTGGACACGGGGGAGCAGCAGACGGTGCACCTGGCCGGCGACGTGGTCGTCGCGGCCCCCGGCATCGAACTGGAGGACCTGGCGGAGCCGCCCTCGTCCTTCCGGTCGGGGCCTGGTGTGCAGCTGCCGCCCGAGGCCTGTTAGGCTCACCAGCACCCCAGGAAAACTGTTGACGCAGTTGGAACGGGTCAGTAGATTCGGGTAGTTGCCCGGGATCGTTTGGACATCCCGTGCGGTGCACGTTAACCTCTACGAGGCTCTGGGCCGGAATGTGATTCCGGTGGGCCGATCGGATCCGTAACTCGGTACGACTGAAATCAAGCTGAGAAATCAGCCGGTACAGCCGTCTGCTAGGATCTGGAAAAGCGGAAAGAATCAAGACGCAAGTCAAATTCTCGAAGCAATCCCTTTCTGACGGGGAATCGGACGGAAACAGCGTCTGGTAGGGTTCAGAAACGTAAGGCCGAAGGGAAAGCGCCCGGAGGGAGCCTGGAAGGGCTTCCGAAGGAAGCGTCCGTTCCTTGAGAACTCAACAGCGTGCTAAAAGTCAACGCCAGATATGTTGATACCCCGGTCTGCCGGATGTGATGTCCGGTGG
>NZ_JOFZ01000019.1 GCF_000721265.1 Streptomyces sp. NRRL F-5126
TCGCTGCGCGATGTGCAAGCGAAAACCCGCGCTCCGCGCGGGTGTTGCGCTCCCGCTCCGCGGGAGCGCTGGCGGGACGCTGTGCGTCCCGCTCATCAAGCCCGCTGTGCGGGCTTGATGACGCTCCGTCCGCTGCGCTTCCGGAGCTGCGTGGCTTTCGCCACGTTGGCCCTGGGCTCCGCTTCGCTCCGCCCTGGGTCGGCGGGTCCGCTGCGCTCCCCCGTCTCAAGGGCCCTTCCGGCTGCGCCTCCAGGACCCAGGGCCCGCTGACGCGAGCCTGGCTGGCTACGAGGAGCGGGGGGTGCTCGTTCGTGGCGGGTTCTAGTGTGTTGCTGCCTCAGAGAGACGCAGCATGTATCATTGGCAGAAATATGGGACACCCCGCCAGTCGCTCGGGAATATCCTAAGTTTCCGAGTTGAGGCTGTTCGCGCTCCTGGAGGCGCAGGGCGTACCCGCGAGCGAGCGGACGACCTGGAGGCCGGGGCGGTCGCCGGGGCGCAGTGCGAGGTGGTGGAGCTGGACGGCATGGTGCCGGCTTCTTGGGGTGCGCTGTGTTCGCGGACGGCTGGGACGAAGGCGTGATGGCGGTGAGCGAGGCGCGGGGGCATCGCGGGCCGGGGATGGCCCCGGCTCGGCGGCTGAGCTGGCCGTACATTTCGCGGACGTGAGGCAGCGTGAACGGGCGTGCCTGGTGCGGCTGGAGGGGTTCGTCCGGGAGTCCGTGCTGCTGCGTGCCCATTCGCACACCATGGCGCGGCGCCGGGTGCTGGGCGAGGCTGGCGGTCTGTGAGCGGCGCGCGGAGGGTGAACAGCGACGAGGACTGCATCCTCTGCGCGCTCGGTGTCGGGCACTACGACCTGGACGACCAGGCGCCCTTCAAGGACGGAAAGCCCGGCTGGCACAGGGCGGGGGCGTCGATCTGGAACTGCTCGGGTGCGGTCTGCATTCCGCACGCGGCCATCGAAGGATCACAGAAATGGGAATCAGGGAGGGCTTGGAAATGCTTTTGATTCCGCTCAAGGAACACCAGGTCGACCAGAAATTGCGCTTTCGTAACTGGGTCGGATTTCCTGCAAGATCCTTTGTGTCTCCGGAGGGGGCCCGTGCCATGGGGGTGTCCGCGACCGGGTCCGGTAAGACGATCACCACCGCTGCGTGCGCTCTGGAGTACTTCCCGGAGGGGCGGATCCTCGTCATGGTGCCCACGCTGGACCTGGTCGTGCAGAGTGCCCAGTCCTGGCGGCGGGTCGGGCACCGGGCGCCGATGGTCGCGGTCTGCTCGGTGGACAGGGACGAGGTCCTGGAGCAGCTCGGAGTACGCACCACCACCAACCCCATCCAGCTCGCCCTGTGGGCGGGGTCCGGGCTGGTGGTCGTGTTCGCTACGTACGCCTCTCTCGTGGACCGTGAGGACCCCGCCGATGTCTCTGGGCGTGGGACTGTCCCGGGGCCGTTGGAATCGGCTCTGGCGGGCGGGGAGCGGCTGTACGGGCAGCGGATGGCTCCGTTTGACCTGGCCATTCTGGACGAGGGGCACATGACCGCCGGGGACATGGGGCGGCCGTGGGCGGCGATCCATGACAACAGCCGGATCCCTGTCGACTTCCGGCTCTACCTGACCGCGACCCCGCGGATCCTCGCCGCGCCCCGGCCGCAACGGGGCCGGGACGGCCGGGAGCTGGTGATCGCGTCGATGGAGGGCGACTCCAGCACCTACGGCACCCGGATTTTTGATCTCGGTCTGGCAGAGGCGGTGGAACGCTCGATCCTTGCGGGGTTCGAGATCGACGTGCTCGAGATCCGCGACCCGGACCCGGTCCTGGGCCTGTCCGAGGACGCCCTGCGTGGCCGGCGCATGGCCCTGCTCCAGGCGGCGCTGCTGGAGCACGCGGCGCAGCAGAATCTGCACACCACCATGGTGTTCCACCAGCGGGTCGAGGAAGCCGCAGCGTTCGCCGGGCAGATGCCGTCGACGGCCGCCGAGTTGTATGCCGCTGAGGCCTCCGCGGCGGCGCTGGCCGGTGCGGAGGCGCTGCCCGCATCGTCGATCGACGCTGAGCTGTACGAGCTGGAGGAGGGCCGTCACGTGCCCCCGGGCCGGGTGTGGGCGGACTGGCTGTGCGGGGACCATCCCATCGCGCACCGGCGTGCGGTGATCCATCGGTTCGCCAACGGCATCGACGCCCAGAATCGGCGGGTGCACCGGGCGTTCCTCTCCTCAGTACGCGCTCTCGGGGTCGGGGTCGACATCACCGGACTGCGCGGAGTCGAGGCCGTGTGCATCGTCGGCTCGCGCAGCTCCCAGGTCGACGTCGTCCAGAACATCGGCCGCGCCCTGCGCCCCAACCCCGACGGCCGGGCCAAGACCGCGCGGATCATCATCCCCGTCTTCCTCCAGCCCGGGGAGGACCCGAAAGACATGATCGCCTCGGCCAGCTACCAGCCCCTGGTCGACATCCTCCAAGCCCTGCGCTCACACTCGGAACACATGGTCGACCAGCTCGCCTCCCGCGCCCTGACCCGCGGCACCGAACGACGGCGTATCCACGTCCGCCCCTCCCCCGCCACCGCGGCCAGCCCGGAGAACAAGAACATGCCCGCGGAGGCTGGCGAGGCGCAGCAGGAGGTCGACCGGGTCACCTCCATCGTGGTCAACTTCGCCTCCCCCCGCGACGCCGCCGACATCGCCGCCCTAACCCGCTGCCGCGTCATCCGCCCTCAGTCCCTCGTCTGGCTCGAGGGCTACCAAGCCCTCGTCCGGTGGCGCACCGAGAACAAGGTCACCGGCCTTCACGCCGTCCCCTATGACGTCGAGACCGAAGTCGGGACGACGAAGGCGTTTCCGCTGGGGCGATGGGTGCATCAACAGCGCAAGGCGCTGCGCGCAGGCGAACTCGACCCCCACCGCAAGACGCTGCTCGACGAGGCCGGGATGGTGTGGGAGCCGGGCGACGAAGCATGGGAGAAGAAGCTCGCCGCGCTGCGGTCCTACCGGCGGGCCACCGGGCACCTGGCACCCCGGCAGGACGCTGTCTGGGGCGAAGGCGAGGGGGACGGCGAGCAGCTGGCCATCGGACAGCTCCTCGCCAACCTCCGCCGCAGGGGCGGTCTCGGCAAGGACCCCGGGCGAGCGGCGCAACGCGCACAGCAGCTGGCGGCGATCGACCTGGACTGGAACTGCCCCTGGCCACTGGACTGGCAACGCCACTACAAGGTGCTCGCCGACCTCGTCGACGCCGACGGACACCTGCCCCACATCGATCCCGGCGTCACCTTCGACGGCGACGACATCGGACGATGGCTCCAGCGACAAACCCAGCCGGGCACCTGGAAGCAGCTCACCGAGGAGCAGCAGCAGCGGCTGACCGCGCTGGGCGTACAACCTACTGAAGGCCGCTCCCACGCCCCGGTGGCTACGCGGTCGAGGAAGGGATCGGGCAAGGCTCAGCAGGCGTTCCAGCGGGGCCTGGCAGCTCTCGCACAGTGGGTGGACCAGGAAGGCGCAGGCCGGCCCGTACCCCGCGGCGCGGTCGTCGAGATCGAGGTCGACGGCCAGGAGGAGCCGGTGCCGGTGAAGCTCGGCGTATGGGTCTCCAACACCCGCGCGAGGCGAGACAAACTCACGGCAGAGCAACTGGGCGCGCTGCGGAAGGTGGGCATGGAATGGGCCTGACGGAGGTAGCCGCTGGGCCCTCATGCCCGTCGTAGCGCTGCCGCTCTTCCCTCAGCGCTGGGGCGGGCCTGCAGACGGGCCCTGCAGGGCCCGTCTGCCAGGGCAGCGTGGCCGGCCTCGATGGCCTCCGTCAGGTCTGGCCGCTCTCCGTTCGCCGGGTGGGCCATCCGGATGAGACCGCCGTCGTGCAGGTCAATCATCGCCTTATGGAGCCCGAACTGCTGGACCGGTTGTCTCCTTCCACAGGGGCACCGCCGCCACACGCTGGCCAAGTGCCGTCGTCGGGCCATGGCGAGAGAGCACGCCGAATAGCGTGTCAGCCGGTCGGCTGTGCAGTCTCCTCCCACATTCTCAGAACGGGGGCGAGGGTGTGCTCAACCGCGTACTCGGCGTCTTGTGGATCAGAACAGGTCGTCTGCCGGGCAGGGCCGCGAGTAACCAGGGACATCTGTCCTGCCCGGCGGCCGTCACGCGTCGCGGCGTAAACGGTGAGCGCTTCCAGCCGGTCCAAGCGGTCACGCGGCGGGATGAGTACGGTGCCGAGTTCCTGCTCCGTGCGCGTGGGTTTGGCGAACCATGATTCCGAGGTCACGACGACGCCGTCAGCCTTCAGCGCGTTCACCTGGTTCGCGAGCTTCTCGAAGGAGAGAATCTTCGTGCCCTGGCTGTCGAAGTCGAGATGGCCGAATTGCACCATCGTTTCTCCCCTGTAGAGGAAGACGAACATCGTGTGGAAACCGTCCTTCTCCATCAGCCGTCGGGCGTTGGCCATGTGCCAGGGCACCGAAGCGATCGGATCCCCGGGATGCGGCTCGGGTTGCTGGCCGTAGCGTTCGATCGCCAGCCTGGTGCCGTCCTCGTCGCGCTCGATGGTCAGGTTGTATGACTCGATCTGGACGCCCCTGAGTACGTCGAAGTGGGCTTCCAGGTCATCCTTGGCAACCAGCATGCAGTGCGGCCTGGTTCCCGACGAACTGAGGTATGCCGTCACGCATTCCTCCTCACGTGCCGAAAGGTCGCACACCTGTACACCGGCTGCACGGTGTCCCTCGGCGAGCAGCGCGGCAAGCTGTGCGTACGCCTCCCCCGTCGCGTCCAGCAGCTCCCACTCAGGCAGCGCCGCGTCCACCCAGCGTCGTCGCACGGTCACAGTGCCGCCCGGCGGCCGGTACCGGCGGACGACATCGTCGAGGATTTCCTGGACTGACATCCGGGGCGGGAACTTCGCCGAGGCGCCCAGAACGCGCTGCAGCCAGTTCTGCTGCCAGACGATCTGCAGCTCGCTGTGCAGCTCCAGATCGGCTTCCTTGGTGATGCGGTTCCGGGACTTGACGACCCACCGCATGATCTCGCTGTTGCCGGACTGCTGTTGGAACCGGGGATACCACTGGTCGAAGCCCGCGAGCTCCTTCTTCTGCTTCTGCAGCAGCCATGTGACGTTCCGCAGGTTCGGGACCAGCGCGTTCAGCATGATCCTGAACCCGTGCGGATCAAAGTAGTCCTCGTGCAACCTGTGCCACTGCGCATGGCCGTCCATCAGCCGCCGATGAGCACCTGGCATCGGGCACTCCTGCGCGATCTCTTCCCCGGTCATGCACCGATGTTAGGCGGAACACTTTCCTGATATGACTGCTTTTTTGCTACCCCTCAGGCAGGTGCACATCGGAGGCCCGGCCGTGCTGTGCGGTGGGGCAGCCAACCCTTGCCCCAGACCCACCCGGGCACGACCGTTCTGAACATCGACTTCGACCCCCTGCGGAGAGCCACCCGGATGACGAACGACCAGCAGCCCGCGGAGTCAAGCGATCTGCAGGAGCGCGAGGCCCGGTTCGACTACGGGTTCCGGATGAAATGCGATTGCGGTGAACTGTCCGATCTCTCCGCCGCCGGTTACATCGAGCGCGAGTCACTCGACGCCCGGATTGCGTGCAGCCACTGCGGTACCTCGATCCATTACGGGCGCGCCGTTGCCGGGATCCGTGACCGACATGATCCCGCCCTCGACAACTCTGCGGTCGCCCGGTTCGCCTGGTATCACTCCAGTACATCGCCCGACTGGCCGTCGCCCGACTACACCAGCAGGTTCGCTGCACGGGTCCGGGAAGCTGAGCTGCGCCTCGGACACCGTTACGGAACCCACATCGAGCGCGCCAAGGCTCTCCACGTCGGCACATACGAGGCCGCCGTAGAGAACATGCTGCGCCGGATGCGCGATCAGGACGATGCCACGTCCTCGTTCTACCTGTACCGAGTCTCCCTCGGTATCAGCGCCGGGCGCATCAACGACGGCTACCGGGAGGCGAACAACGAGCCGGCTTCGCAGATCAGTCTGGACGAACTACAGGCTCTTGGGCTCGATGCCCTCCGCTACCTCAACACCCACGAAGCCATCGGCTCGCTGTCGCTCGCCATCCACCCGCGAGTAATCCGTTCGCTCCAGGTGGTTCCGCTTCCGGTCACCGACCTGGCAGCACCGCAACCACCGGCGCTGTCCCAGCGGCTCCGCGAACTGGAGGCTGAGCTCGACAGTCTGCAAGCGGCAGCACGCGAGCAGCTACAGGTCAGGGACAGCCCCCTGCAAGCTCTACGACGCAGGATGTCTGAACGTACCGGTGTCACACCGTCGACGACGGCCGTCGAGGGGGAATGGGCCCTGTGGGAGCAGGTCGTCGCCGAGCTCTCCGCGCACCACTTGCACGGCATCTCACCGCTCGTTCAGCGGGACTTCTGCCACGCCCTTGAAGACTGGCGGCGCAGTAGGGAAGCCGCCATGGACGAGTTCGCAAGCTTCTTCGCTGCACTCGCTGCGACCTTGACCCGGCCCTCTGACGTGATGCAGCGCCTGGCCCAGGGGACGGGACCGGCTAACGGAAGCAGGGGCTCGACGAAGCTGTAACGCGGGACGTGAGGTCACAGTCGACGAGCCACCGCACGCACCACCCGGGTGGCCACCGCCCGCACCCGGCCGCCAGCGGCGAACGGCGTGCGTGGGGCAAGGGTCTGCACTGACACCGCCGTAGGATGCGGGCCGTCATCAACAACACTGGGCGAACCAGGACCGCCCGGGTGGCGGAAATTGGCCCACTCAGGTCGTACGCGCGAGCCGGGCACGCTTGACTGGAGCGCATGATCGACAGGCACCACCTGCCGGCATCCGGCGGCCCCGGTTTACCCCCGCCACCACGGCAGATCGCGGGAGCGCACAGCGCTGCGGAGGCCGGTCCTCGGGCATCTGGTCCGGCGGGCGGAGGATGCGACCCGCTGCCGCTCGCGGCGGTCCGTGAGCCGGTTCGCGCGCCCGGTCGCTCTGCCGGGACGTCGGACGGGATGCCGGACGATGCTGAGGAGGCCGTGGAGTTACCGGTCGGGATCGGCGACGGGCTGATAGCTCGGTTCATCGACCAGGCGGGGACCGAGCGGCGGATGCCGTGGGCGGAGGCCGCACGTGGTGTCTGCTGGGAGGAGTGCGGCCCGGTGCGCCGTTTCCCGGTGCGGCATGGCAAGCGGATGGCGCCGGGATGGTGGTGGTCGGCGACCGACGGGCGGCTGGTGCACTATGCGTCCGGGGTGATGCGGACCCAGGTGATGCTGCTGGACCATGACCCTCGCGTGGTGGCCATTGTGTGCCGCCCGGTGGAACTCACCTGGCGTGGGCGAGACGGAGGCTGGGTGCGGCACGCACCGCATCTGATGGCCCGGCTCGCGGACGGCAGGGATCTGCTGGCGGACTGCGCCGGGCGAGGGGACATCTCGCCGCGCCTGGCCCGTCGGGCGACGGTGATGGAGGCCGCAGCCGCAGCGGTGGGCTGGCGGTATCGGGTCCTGCGGCCTCCGGATCCGGTTCTGGCGGCCAATCTGCGCTGGCTGGCCGGGTACCGGCACCCCCACTACAAGGGCGGAAAACTGGCCAGGCGCGCGGCCGAGGCATTCCGGCTGCCGCGGCCCCTGATCGAGGGGGTGTATGAACTTGGCGACCCGATCCAGTTCTTCCCGGTGGTCTTCCACGCACTGTGGCACGGCAACTTGTCGGCTCCGCTCGGCGTGCCCCTGCACGAGCGGGTGACCGTGACGGCGGTTGCCCGAGGGCGGGGGCAGGGATGAGCGGCACGGTACTGGAGCCCGGAGCTCAGGTGCGCTTCGCGAAGCGGACCTGGACGGTCGTCATGCTGGAAGGCCTGTCCGTAAAGCTGATCGACGCGGACAACTCCGTCGCCACGGTCCTGGTGAACTACCTCTTCGCCGACCCCGACTTCGAAGTGGTGGGCGCCCCGCGGCGCAGCGTGCCGCCGTTCGGGCTCCTGGAGGAACTGCCGGAGCACGTGCGCGAGCAGGCGTACGCCTGGGAGCGGCATGTGCGTGAGGTGGAGACCGGGTGCCCCGTTCCGGGTCAGGACCAGGTGCCGCGGGCCGAGTTCGATCCGGCCATGCGCACCATGGCGGAGCGGGAGGAGGCCAAGGCCGCCGAGCTGACGGCGGCCGGGCAGACGGCCAGTGCGGTGACGGTGCGGCGGATGCGGGCTCGCTACCGGGAGTACGGCCTGTGGGGGCTGGTGGACGGCCGGGCCGCCCGCCGCCGCTCACCTGTGGGACGCGCCGACGAGCGGGTGATCGCCGCGATCGAGCAAGCACTACAGGCGCAGCGGGAGCGGTCGACCGGGACGCTGAGCCGGCTGCGGCGCACCGTCGGCTGGATCCTGGAGGACACCCACGGCGTGGGGGTGGTGAAGGTACCGCCTGCCTCGACGTTCAACCGGCTGGTGCACGCCCTCGCCGACCGCCAGGGACTGCTGGGGACGGCGGCGCAGCGGCGCCGTCATTCCTCACGGCCGGCTCCGCCGTTCACCCCGACGGTGGCGTTGCGGCCCGGTGGGCTGGTGATGCTGGACAGCACGCCTTTGGACGTGATGGTGGTTCTGGCCGACGGGGTGGTGGGTAAGGCCGAGTTGACGATCGCGCTGGACGTGGCGACGCGCAGTATCTGTGCGACCGTGCTGCGGCCGATGGGCACAGGGTCGGTGGACGCGGCGGTTCTGCTGGCGCAGATGGTGACGCCCATGCGGATGCGCCCTGGGTGGGAAGAGGCGCTGGCGATGTCGCGGTCGGTCATCCCCTACGAGCGGCTGGTGTCTCTGGACGCGCGGCTGGAGGGTGCGGCGGCTCGTCCGGTGATCATGCCGGAGACGGTGGTCGTCGACCAGGGCCGGGTGTTCGTCTCCGCCTCGTTCACCGCGGCGTGCGACAGTCTGGGGGTGTCGGTGCAGCCGGCGCCTCCGGCCAACGGTCCGGCCAAGGGAAATGTCGAGCGGATGTTCCGCACCATCGGCGACCGGTTCTCCCAGTACGTGGCCGGTTACACCGGCTCCGACGTCACTCAGCGCGGCTCTCACGTCGAGGACGAGGCGTGCTGGACGCTGCCGCAGGTGCAGGATCTGCTGGACGAGTGGCTGGTCGCGGACTGGCAGCACCGTCGGCACGCGTCCCTGCGTCATCCTCTGGCCCCGAAGCTCGCGGTGTCGCCGAACGAGATGTGGGCCGCGCTGGTCGGCGTGACCGGCTATGTGCCGGTGCTGCTCAGCGAAGACGACTATGTCGAGCTCATGCCGGTCAAGCGGGTGGGCATCAACGATTACGGCATCCGCTTCGACTACCGCACCTACGACCACGAGGTCCTCAACCCGCACCGCGGGTTCCAGTCGACGGCCCCGGACGGGATGTGAGAGGTGCACCACAACCCTTATGACCCCCAGCAGATCTGGGTGCGGCTGCCTGGCGGCTGGGAGGAGGTGCCCTGGATCCACAAGGAGCGGGTAAGCCTGCCCTTCACCGACTTCACCTGGCGGCACATCCGCGCGACCGTCGAGCGCCACGGCGACCGCGACGAGCACGAGCAACAGCTCGCCCAGGCCCTGGACCGCCTCCTGCGGCGGGCCGGTAACGGGGAAGGCACCCGCCGCGAGCGGACCGTCGCGACACGTGCCAGCGCCGCAGCCTCCCTCGCCGGGCCCGCCCCAAACCAGCAGGAGCCGCCCGACCCCCTCACCGCCCCGACCCTCTCCTACGGCCTGGTCGGCGCCTTCACCCCAGTAAGCCTGGATGAGCCCGACGACGAAGAGTTCGAGGACGGCTGGGACGAGGACGAAGACCCGCTCGGCACATCAGACGATGCCAGCGGCGCCCCCGCCGGAGACGAACAGCCATCCGGGCGGGCCGCAGTCCCCCGCCCGTCGCGGATCTACGACGCCCGCCAGGAGGCAACCCAGTGGTAGCAGTCCCCGAGGCCGGTCCCGTCCCGGACGAGGAGCAGCAGATCGCGGCGTATGCGCCGCCGACCACACGGGAGGGCTGGCAGCAGTTCGTCGGCACTCCCCCACTGCAGCCCCCGCCCACCGGGGACGAGGACTGGTCGCTGGAGGAACGCCTGGACTACCACTCACGGTTCGTCGTCCTGACCACCCCGGCGATGCAGCGCATCTCGCTGTCGGTACGGCGGCTGATGCTCCTCAACCGCCGCCAGCAGGGCACCGCGCGCCGCGGGCTGATCGTGTCCGGGCCGCCCACCACCGGCAAGACCACCACCCTGCTGGAGATGGGCCGCACCTTCGAGCTCGCCGAGCAGCGCCGCCACCCCGGCCGCACCGACCGGCTGCCCGTGGTGTTCCTGGCGGTGCCGCCCGCCTCCACTCCCAAGATGCTGGTATCGGAGTTCGCCCGGTTCCTCGGCATCCCCATCGCGGTCCGGATGAACCAGGCGCAGATCACCGACGCCGTCTGCCACCTGCTGTGCCAGCTGGGCACCGCACTGGTCCTCGTCGACGACGTCCACCTGCTCGACACCCGCACCCGCGCCGGCGCGGAGACCTCCGACCAAATGAAGCACCTCGGCGAGAGGATCCCGGCGACGTTCGTCTACGCAGGCGTCGACGTCGAGGCCTCCCCCCTCCTCAACGGGCCCCGCGGCGCACAGTTGGCAGGCCGCTTCACCCTGGTCCGCAACACCGCCCTGTCCCGCGGCACCGCCGAACAGCGCGCGACCTGGCTGGACCTGGTCACCGCCATGGAAAACGCCCTGCACCTGCGCCACCACACTGGGGGCACTCTGGCCCGGCACGCCGACTACCTCCACCAGCGCACCGGCGGAGTCATGGGAAGCCTCTCCCACCTCATCCGTGAAGCCGCTCTCACCGCCCTCCTCGACGGCAGCGAAAAGATCACCAAACGGCTCCTGGCCGGCATCCAGCTCGACATCCGCGCGGAGCAGCAAGCCCGCCCGTCCCGAAAACGCCTCCCGCGCCCCCGCAACAACGGCACTGAATCCTGACGAGGCGGACCAGCGGTGAAGACCACCAGCCCTTTGATGGAACCTGCCGTCAGGGATCATTCGCAGCCACCACAGCGCGAGCAGAACGAACTACCCCTGCACAGACCGCCTTCGGGCGCGGTGCGTGTCGCTCCGCTGAACGGCGAGACGACGCTGTCGTTCATGAGCAGAGTCGCCTCCCGGTACAAACTCACGGCCAAAGAACTCATTGGCGCGCTCGTGGACGTGGGACGGCGGCCCAATCTGTTCACGGTGCGGCCCGACGGAGAAGTGGTCTTCAACGCCGAGGCCCGGGCGGTGGTCGCCGCTTTCTGCCGCATGCCCGAAGAACACCTGCACCGTGCCCTGCCGGCCTGGGGCAGGGACGTCCCTTCGAGCAGGCTCGGCAGCGGGCCGGCCGCCTGGGTCCGCACCGCAGCCACGATCCCGCCGACCGGCCCCGGATGCCGGGCCTGCACCGCGACCGCCACACGAGGCCAGGAAGAAGCACGCCGCTACCTGCTGCCGCACGGCCGGGTATGCGTCAAGCACCAGTGCTGGATGCTGGAAGCACCCGTCGTCGACGGGGCAGCGGCCGTCCCCGGGCAGCTGGACCTGCGGTATGTGCCGCAGATCGGGGCGGCCCAGCGCCGTCACGTACGGCTGCTGCGGCGCTCTACGCACGCCGGCGAAGCGTTCACCGTGGCGCAGGCAATCATGGCTTCGTGGTGGGACGAGCCCTGGCCGGAAGAGATCCTCTGGCCCGATCGGCTGCGGCTGATGGCCCCCGGCAACGACCTCGTTTGGCGTGCCGCGGCGCGGGATGCGGTGACCTATCCCGAAGCCGTCACGCTGTCCGCGGCCCTCGCCGACCCGAGCCTGCAGCAGCGGCTACTCGATGACGCGGGACGGCATCAGCCGCACGCGCTCGCCGATGTCCCCGGCCTCGTGGACGAACTGGCTCGGCATCTTGAGCGGCCATGGGTCGCCGGTCGCCTCAGCGCCCTGACGACAGGCCCGCTGAACGCCTGGGTACGCGCCTGCGTACGCACCAGAGCCGGGCACAAGCCGAAGACACGCAGCATGTGGCACGTCTCCCCACCCCACCGGCCCGCACCGATCACCCGGCTCCTGGCCGAAACCCGGCCCATCGACGAAGCGCCCGGAAAAACGGAGTCGGCGGGGGCGCCGGCCCCAGACGTGGCCGAGACCGCCAAGGGGTTCGCGCGCGGCCTGCGCCACGCCCGCACCTACGCCACCGAACACGGCCACCTCTGCATTCCTTACCGGTACGAAGAGGACGGGTTCCAACTCGGCCTGTGGCTGTCCAACCAGCGCGCAGCAGGCCCTCAGCTCTCCCCCGGGCGCAGCCAGGCCCTGGCCGCTCTTGACCCGTGGTGGAATCCTGCGTGGAGCACGCTGTGGCAGCGCATCTACCTGCGCGCACGACGGCTGCTGGACTCAGGCACCGACATCAGACCCGAGCAGGGCTTCCCGGGCACCAGCGAGAATCTCGGCACCTGGCTGTACCGGCAGTGCCAGGTCTACAGCAGCCTCCACCCCCAGCAACAGAAGTTGCTGACTCAGATCGGCATCACGCCTGAGCGGGCATGTGAGGCCAAGCCCCGGCGTAAGAACATCAAAGCGGTCCAGCACACCGCGCTGGACCACGCCCGCGCCTACGTCGCCCGGCACGGCCACCTGTGCGCCCCCACCTCTGCCTGCCAGGACAGCTTCCCGGTCGGCAAGTGGCTGCACAGTCAGCGGGTACGCGCCCGGCGCGGCCGGCTCGACCCAGCACTGAAGCAGACGCTGAGCGACATCGACCCCTGGTGGAACCCGCCATGGCCCACCGACTGGCAGCGTGAACACCACATCGCCCACGCCGCTGTCACTGCCGGCGCATTCCTTGATCCCGGAACCGGATTCCGTAACGTCGACGACCGCACCGGGCAGTGGCTGTACGCCCAGTGCATCGGCTACGACGCGCTCCAGCCTGGCCAGCAAGAACTCCTGGCCCTGATCGGCATCACCGAACCTGTGGCGGGCAGCGCCGTGCCCGACCCGGCCACCCGGCATCCCTCTATGGAGACTGGGCTGCACTATGCCCGGGCCTGGGCAGCCGAACACGGAACCCTCGACCTCCCCCGCACCTGCCGCCACGATGGCTTCCCCCTCGGCCGCTGGCTCGCCAGGCAACGCCGCCAGGCCAACCTCCACCGCGACCTCTTCGACACCCCCTGGCCACACGAGGAACACCTCGCCCGCATCGACCCGTACTGGAACCCGCCCTGGGGCATGAAGTGGCAACGCCGCTACCAGGCCGCCCGCGCACAACTCACTCCCGGACAAGACCTCGCTCCGCCCAAAGGCTTCCCCGGGACACCAGACTGGACCGGGCAGTGGCTGTACGACCAGTGCACCCACTATCCCGAACTCCACCCACACCAGCAGGAGCTCCTCGCCGCCCTCGGCCTCACCTCCGAAGGCGCCCGAACCGCTCGGCCCCGCCGTATCGCCCAGGCCGCGACCTTCGCCGCCGGCCTCGTCCACGCAACGGCATGGGCTGACCAGCACGGCCACCTCACAGTCGCTGGAGACACCTGCCACGACGGCTACCCGCTGGGCAAATGGCTCGCCCACCAGCGCAAACGCGCCGCCCGCGGACGGCTCCCGGAAGACCGCGCACACGCCCTCGCCGCTCTCGACCCGTGGTGGAACCCGTCCTGGAACACACGCTGGCAACAGTCCCTGTGCACCGCGCGCGACCACACCACCGGCAAGGCCCTGGGCACCACGGCCGACCTCGACGCCCTACCCACAGTCACCTCGAAATGGCTGTTCACCCAATGCGCCAGCTACGACAGCCTCCAACCCGGGCAACGCCAACTGCTGGCCGGCATCGGCCTCCCCGCCGAACGCGCCCACGCCCTGGCCCCACCCCCGAAACCTGCCCAACCGTCCCACCCGGCGCGCCCCCGTCTGAAGAACCCACCCTCGTCCCTCGCGGCCGGCCTCCCCTACGCACAGGCCTGGGCCGACCTTCACGGCAACCTCACCTCGGCCAGCTATCGCACCGAACACGAAGGCTTCCCCCTCGGATGGTGGCTGTACAAACAACGCCGAGCCGCCCACGACCACCTGAAACGAACCGGGAACCCGTGGCTCCATGATGAGCAACTCGCCGCCCTCGACCCGTGGTGGAACCCACCCTGGCGAGCCACCTGGAACCACAGCTGGCACCGAGCCCACGCCCACCACAACACCGGACAGCCCTTCCCCGGCCAGACCACCAAATGGATCCGCACCCAGCAACGCACCTGGGACCAGCTCCACCCCCACCAACAACACCTGATGACCACCCTCGGCATCCACGGCCCCACACCCCTGCACCGCTACAACAGCCACCCAGTGAAACCGACCAGCCAACCACCCGAACTGATCAACACAAACGAGACCACCCCAGACCTCGAAACCCGCAGCTCAAAGCCCCACTCAGCCCAGACCTGCAAGCAACACCAGCCACCACGCCAGCACACAACACACCGTCAGCCCCAACCAGCCAACTGATCCCCCCAGCTCAACACACCAGACACCGATCAGAACAAGCGAACGGCGACACGCGACCCCTCCCCCGTTGTGGGGGAGTCGGAGGAGGCGCGGCGTGGCCGGCGCCTGGCGCTGTTGCAGACCGCGATCCTGGAGCACGCCGCCGCGCACAACCTGCGTTCGGTCATGACGTTCCACCAGAAGGTGGAGGAGGCTGCGGCGTTCGCGGAGAAGCTGCCGGAGACGGCAGCCGAGCTGTACGTCAACGACGCCACCGACGACGACCTGGCTGCCGCCGACAAGCTGGCGAAGTCGTCCATCGACGCGGAGTTCTACGAACTCGAGGCAGGCCGCCACGTACCGCCGGAGCGGGTGTGGTCGGCGTGGCTGTGCGGCGACCACACCGTCGCCGAACGGCGCGAGAAGATCCGCCAGTTCGCAGGCGGCATCGATGCGGCCGGACGCCGGGTGCACCGCGCCTTCCTCGCCAGCGTTCGCGTGCTCGGGGAGGGCGTGGACATCACCGGCGAGCGGGGAGTCGACTCGATCTGCTTCGCGGACACCCGCGGCTCGCAAGTGGAGATCGTGCAGAACATCGGCCGGGCGCTCCGGCTCAACAAGGACGGCTCCACGAAGGTGGCCAGGATCATCGTGCCGGTGTTCCTGGAGCCGAACGAGGATCCGACCGACATGGTCGCCAGCGCCTCGTTCCGCCCCCTTGTAGCGGTCCTCCAGGGCCTGCGCTCGCATGATGAACGACTCGTCGAGGAGCTCGCCTCCCGCGCGCTCACGAGCGGAAAGCGCAAGGTCCACGTCCGGCGTGACGAGGACGGGCAGATCGTCGGGGCCGGCGGCGAGGGCGACGGCGAGGACCAGGAGGGCGACGACACGCAGGCCGCCGCTGAGGCCGCCCTGCTGCACTTCTCCAGCCCGCGCGACGCCGCCACGATCGCCGCTTTCCTGCGCACCCGGGTCTACCGGCCGGAGTCCCTGGTGTGGCTGGAGGGCTACCAGGCCCTGCTGCGGTGGCGGAAGGAGAACGAGATCACCGGCCTCTATCCCGTTTCGTATGACGTCGAGGTCGAGGTCGGCGTCACCAAGGACTTTCCGCTCGGCCGATGGGTGCACCAGCAGCGCAAGGCGCTGCGGGCCGGGGAGCTGGAGGAACGGCGCAGGACGCTGCTGGACGCGCCGGAGGCCGGGATGGTCTGGGAGCCGGGCGAGGAGGCGTGGGAGAACAAGCTCGCCGCGCTGCGGTCCTACCACCGGGTCACCGGGCACCTCGCTCCGCGCCAGGACGCCGTGTGGGGCGAGGGCGAGGCGATGGTGCCCATCGGGCAGTACATGGCCAACCTGCGCCGGAAGGGCGGTCTGGGTAAGGACCCGAAGCGCGCGAAGGAGCGCGCGAAGCAGCTGGCCGCGATCGACCCGGACTGGAACTGCCCCTGGCCGCTCAACTGGCAGCGGCACTACCGCGTCCTCGCCGACCTGGTCGACGCCGACGGCGGCCTGCCCCACATCGCACCCGGCGTCACCTTCGACGGCGATGACATCGGCACGTGGCGGTGGCGGCAGCAGGAGCCGGGCACCTGGGCGCAGCTCCTACCCGAGCAGCGGGAGCGGCTGACCGCGTTGGGCGTGCAGGGCGCCGCCTTCCCCGTGCCGGCCGCCGCCCCGGCGGGGCTCCGTCCGGCTCTGCCCGCCGCCCTCAAGGGGCCGAAGAAGGCAGGGAGCAAGGCCGAGGCGGCGTTCCAGCGGGGCCTGGCAGCCCTGGCGCAGTGGGCGGAGAAGGAGGGACAGCGGCCGGTCCCGCGCGGCGCGGTCGTGGAGGTCGCGGTCGACGGCGAGCCGGAGCCGGTACCGGTGAAGCTGGGGGTATGGCTCTCGAACACCAAATCGAGGCGGGACAAGCTCACCGCCCAGCAGCGCGCCGCCCTCGCCGCACTGGGGATGCAGTGGGCGGGCGTGGTGCCGGCCGTCGAGGCCGCCCCCGGAGCCGCCCGCCCCGCAACCCGCACAGACGCCAGCAGCACCGGCGAAGCGGCGGGTGCGGGAGCACCACGAGGAGTGTGACAACGAACTGTACGAGGGCGGGAACTGCACCTGCTGGTCCATCGAGCGGTACGGACCGAACTCCGAGCGGGAGAGCTACTGGGACAACCTCTGACCACTCCCCCACCGCCGTGAGACCCCGGCCCCACCGACAGGGCCCGCAGTCTCGTACCGACTCAGGGAGCAGTGAGGGTCACCCCTCGGCGGGCCAGGACGCTTTCGAACGCTTCTTCAAAGTCCAGTGAGCGGAGCAGGGGGCCCAG
>NZ_JOFZ01000020.1 GCF_000721265.1 Streptomyces sp. NRRL F-5126
CTGAATGATCACGGATCCCGTGTCCGCTCTGTCATCCGCCCCGACCTGCGGCATCTTCACGTCAGTTGGGCGATCCCGGGAACTCGCGCAAGCCCTGGGTCACCCAGGCCGTACACCGTGCCGCGCGGGCACCACGCACAGCAGCCGACCTCCGGGTGATGGCCGCGCAGAGCCGCTCCACGGGGGCGGCGCAGAAACGGACGGGGCACCCCGCGACCGCGACCTCTGCCCAGCTGCCGGCCAACTCGTCGGCGCCACGGCGCGGGCGCTGACTCCCACCCCAAACCGCGCTCCAATCGCGACCGTTCCTGGGTCACCGACGGAACTCGCTGGTCCGGCCCTATACGGGCGCCGTCGACGTTCGTTTCCCATGCTGCTGCAGCAGATTTCCCACGATACAGACCGGGGGCGTCGAGACCAGGGAGTCGCTTGTCGTTGCATGGGAGGACTACATCTCGGAAGCGCCCTCCTGAGTCGTGCGCGCTGGAAGCGTGAAGAACTTTCATCACCGCAGGTCACAGGGCATTTCCTCGTTCCCGGGCACATCGCCACCGCACATCAATCAGTGGATCGGGGCTCAGTCCTTTTGGGTCTGGAACCCGGCCAACGAGAAGAGACCGCCGAGCGATACGAAGAGAATGAGGAACAGCCCGGTGTCCAGGCGGCTAGCGGCCCCTTCCACGACGTGACCGCCGATCAACCACCAGGACGGCACTCCGCCCAGGACGAGCAAATAATTGTCCCGCTCGCCCAACAGTCGCATTCCCACCCAGAGCAACACAGGCATAGACATTGCACCGTCGAGCGTGGCCAGCAGGCCTTCGAGCCAGCCAGCGCCCATCGCGCCCTGACCTGCAATCGAGGCCGATTGCGCCCACTCCCTCAAGGAGGACCAGGACCAGTAGCAGAAACTCACGGACGCCGCGGACACCAGCAACCCCTTGGCCCCACGGGCAACTATTCTTCTCCACACGCCTCCGAGTGTTTCACGCCACCGAGGCGGTGGGCCTGAGTACGTGTACTCAGGCCCACCGCCCATCCGAGGTCGACGTTTCGTCAACTGCCCGCGAGCGTGTGCTCGAAGGCCGTTGCATACAGGCCGGCACCAGGAATCTTCGGGTGAAAGGATTTCATGGATGGGTTGGGATTGCCGGGAAACCAGCTCGGCCCCCGGCTATCCGCTTTCGAATATCCGCTGAGGACCACACCATTTACGTCCTCCGGGTCTCCGCAAATAGCTTTGCCTGAGAACTCGTCTCGCGGGTCGGAGAATACGGCATTGTCCTGGTACTGGGCGTTGGCGTCCTCGACGGCACCCTTCATTTCTGTTGCCAGTGTATCGGCCATTTCGTTCAGCCAGGGACCCTCCGCGGTGCCGATGCCTGGGACGCATATCCCCTCGCGTTCCAGCAATCGCGGATAGCCCATAAGTACGATTTTGGCGTTCTTCGCCTTTTTGTGTATTTCGTTGATTGTCTTGACCAGGAGGGGGCGGACTGTGTCGTGCGCCCATACCGACGCCCACTTGTTCATTGGGCCCGTAGATTGCCCCTCGATTTTGTCTCCGGTGTTTGGGTTGACGGACTCTAGGGAGTCATCGGTGCAGACGGTCAGGGAAAGTATGCAATCCTGGATGATGTCGGAGAATCGCATGTCATTGCCACCGATGGACAGGGGAACCAGCGTCGTATTCTGATCGAGGTAGCCAGAATCGATCTGTGTCACTTCATCTGAACCCTGCTCCTTGCTCAGAATGTTGTACGTGCGAGCGCCGGAGCATGCTACGAAGTGGTAGTCCATTTGCGGGTCAAGGTTGTCGCCCATGGATCCGATAGAGCTGCTGTAGCCGGGAAGAGTTGCCTGGCGAGACCAGGCATACTTCGACCGGTGGCACTTGTCCTCGGTGCTTGGTTGACTTGAGTTGTAGTAGTCGGTTTCTGGATAGTAGTCGTCACCGCCGCCTGTCGTTGCTGCCTCGCCCGAGGAGTACGAGTCGCCCATGGCCACGATGGAATTTGCGGGCTTTCCTCCAAGGGGCTGAAAAGCGACCGCGCCCCAGGCGATGTCTTCGTCCGCGGTGCCGTCTGCAGTGCTGTTCGACAGGGACACTGTCGGAGTGCCGGTGAAGTGAAATACGCCCAAGCTGACCCAGCCGCCTGCCCGCTGAAGCACGACGCGCTTGGGACTGAGGCTGTCTGAGCCGCCCACCACGTATGTGGCCTGTCTGGTCTGAGCGCCGGTGTCGGGGAGGTGGACGAGGACGCGAGCCCAGTTCGCGCTCTGCCCAAGTGTCCAGGTCCCGTCGATGGTCATCTCTCCGCGGCTGCCGCCGAGATGGTCCACGTTGCGCGTCTTGGCGTACCAGAAGTGGCCATCGAACCCGCCACCTATCTGGTGGAGGTCGGCTTTGGCCTCGTAGTGCGTGCCCAACGTGTCCGGGTAGAAAGTGAATTGGAAACTACCCGCGGAGGTCACTTGTTTGCAGTCACTCCATGTCTCGGTGCCTTGGGGCACAGAGGCGACAACGTGGGATCCGGTAGGCGCGCCAGTACAGACTGGTTCGCCATTCTTCAGGCGATAGCCACGTCCCGGTTCGTCAACCAGCGTCAGGTACTTGATGTTTTCATGCCCGCAGGTGGTGTCGCAATCATCCTTCCAGGTGGCATTAGATTTATTCCACCAGTACTGCGCGTAGCAGTCCGCGTCAGGACAATTGGGGGGCGAGAGTGAGTCACAGTTGTTGTTGGCATTGCAGAAGATGGTCAGGTCAGGTGAGACTTTGCTGCGTTCAGCTGAGCTGGTCCACCAGGCTGGCCTGAAGCCGGCGGAAGAGAATCCGGATTCGCCCGGCCAGTCCTGCCGGCCGGAGGTGCTGTAGGAGAAACCGGTGTCGATGGACCAGGCGGCCCAGCCCATCACCTTCTCCTCGTAGGGCCAGTCCTGCGGGTGGGCGGCGTCCTTGTTGGCCTCCGTGCCGTCATGGTCGGTGTCCATGAAGGGGTGGCCCCAGCTCTTTTTGTAGATTGGGTTGGCGGGATTGTTGTACCAGCCAAGGCCCCAGTGCCCGTCGTGGTTAGAGGCGTCGGATGGGGGATTGAAGCCGAGATTGTAATTCCATGCGGCGGTGAACCAGTTCTCCACCCGGGAGGGGTCGTCGTTGTTTACTGTGACCTTTTGCCCCTCCTTGTGGACCTCGTTCCACTTGTCTGCCAGGATTTTCAGGGACGCGGCGATGTTTGTGGCGTAGTCGACGGCGACCAACTTCTGCAGGGACGGCGACAGACTCGTCTCATTCCCCTTCTCATGGCCAGCCAGACGCATTCCGTCGGTGACCTGCCCAACGCCGTAACCACAGTCCGACTCATCCCAGTGGATATTCCAATAGGAGTTCGGGTCGCCTGGGTCGGGCTTATGCCCGTAGTAACCGTCCACGGCCGCGAGAGGATTGCCCATCTGGCCCGGGATGGTGCCGCCTTCGGCCTGCCACAGGTTTGATTCCTGGGCCATGATGCCGAGCATGACATTGGCAGGAATTCTGCCTCCACCCGTCAGCGTGGGGAGAGGAAAGAGTCCCTGTGGGTCGATGGTGCCCAAACCTGCCTGGCTGCGATAGCCGCCCTGTCGGATATAACTGGCGCGCAAGTCACCGCGTACGGCCATGTCGACGGCCCACTCGACCTGGTTCGGGGTCGGTTGCAGCGCCTGCGCGTGTAGGTCGTTGCGGGAGACGGAGCACCATCGATCTGGGTCTGTGGGGTCGTGAGACACACCGACCGACATGGCACGCACGGTCTGCGTGTGATTGCCCGTGCCTGATCCAGACTTGCTTGTTGCGGTCAGAGCGGGTGAGAGCTTTTTCATGCCGTTGGGCGACGCGGGTACAGTAACCGATTGGGTGATCTTCGTGCCGGTGCTGGTTACGGTCGAGGTGACCGTCAGCGGTTTGGTTACCGTCAGCGTTTCCGGTGACTGAGCAGTCTCCTCGTTCCCACCGGATTCTGCCTTAGAGAAGCCCTTGCCGGCGTTCTTGATCCGTGCAAGGCCCGCGTGCATACCGGGAGTGAGGACCGGTGCGATGGCTAGGCGCCCGTTGCTGGAGATGTCCGTGCCGGTCGGAGCGTCGACCCGTGTGACCCCTCTGGCCCGAGTGTGCGAATTGCCAGTTACACGCCCAGTAAGGAACACCTGGGCTGTTCCGGCTTGTTGCAGGTCGAAGGCGCCGAGCTTTCCAGTGGCGATCGTGGACGGTTCGTCACGCTTGTTCCACACTCTGGCGCGCGCCTTCTTGCCGCCGTTGCGTTCGACGAAGGCGATGCTTCCATCCTTGGTCGGGTGGATGTCGAAGGGCAGTCCTCCTGCGGTGAGCATGGGCTTGACCCTGCCGGAGTGATCGAGGTGGATCAGGCGCCGGCCCAGTGCCGCCACCGTACCGTCGTCGACGGGTACGGCGCTGGTAACTTCGCCCTTCGTTGCGGCTTTGCTGGTGACCTTGCCGGTGGTATTCACGGTCAGCACGCGGGTTTTGGTCTTAGCCGGGTCGTTCATGCCGCGGAACGCCGTGAACGCTGCCGTATGGCTATGAGGATTACAGGACGGATCGAAGTAGGCCAGCGATGCCGTGAACGGGAGCTTTGATACCTGCCCACTGTCCAGGTTTACGATGGCCGCGAACGCGCCACCTTGCATCAGGTCGGGTTTGTTGGTGAAGGTCCTTGGCGCGTAGACCACCGCTGCGTGGGTGCGGTCCATGACGCATTCGTTACCGATCCAGCTGTCCGCGGGCATGCCCGGTTCGGACAAGACAGCGGCGGTCTTCCACGTGTAGGCCTTGCTACTGTCGGCGACGAGAAGGTGGAGGCCGTCGGTGTCGGCTGCGGCGGTGACTGCTCGGTCCGACGACGTCTTCCAGCCCTTGCCGAGCTTCTTTTCGGGATCCGTGACACCACTCGACGAGGTGGACGAGGTGGTGGACTGAGTGGCCTCGTGCGTTGGGCCTATTCGCGGCGCTGCGGCGGCTGGGGCGGCCTGTGTAAGTCCCCCTATCAGTGTGGCACTAGCAACTATTGCAACCGCTTGCACGCGGTGTCTTAGTTTGATCTTGCGTCTCAAAGCATCCCTTTCGTTCGTACAATGACTTCTGGGCTTTCGTGCGAATCGACCTAGTGGAACGTGTTTGGGGAGATTAACATGCGCGAGTTAGGAATTGGCTCGGTGACGGTGGCTGCACGTCAATTTGCGAAGGACACGCACGTTTTCGGCATACTGGGCAATCCTGGATCGTCGTAGCGTCCAGGATTGCCCATTCGAGGATTTACTCGATTGACTGAGCTTTACTGACCAGCGCCGCATACTGTGCGGGGGCGGACTTGAGCGCGGAAATCTGCTTAGCGATAGCAGACTGTTCGATCTTCGCTTCCGTGTCGAACCAGGTTTTCTCGAGGTTCACCCTTTCGCGACATGCAACATCCGCAACGGCCGTTCGCTTCTCAAGCTTAGTGATGCGGTACGGATTCGAGAACCTTTGGTCGTCGCTTGCGTCGAGCGGCTTTTTGTAGTTGTAGCCCTTGCTCTTCATGCAGACAGACCACGAGTGGAAGGCCGAGACGACTTCCTTTTTTTTCTGAGATGCGATGAAAGACTGCCCTTCGATCGACTGTGCCACCGGCGACGGCACAAGCTTGGGAAGTTTTGCATCTGCCATGCCTACGCACTTTTGGACTTGTCCCTCTGGGGCACCCGAATTGTCCACGGCCCCCTTCGACTCCGCCTCGTCGTAAGCCGCCTGCTGCTTGGGGTCAGGATGATATCCCCATCTCTTCACCTCAGCCCGGGCGTGCACACCGTAGCGCCAGTCAGTGAGGGTCTTTCCACCCAAGTCGGGGAGATTTGGTGGCGCGGCCCAATCTGGATATCCAGCATCGCTCATACAGGATTCTATAATACTGCCGCGCGTAACGCTTACTGTTCGCACATCCAGTTTTTTCGGCAGATATTTCTCTACCGGCAACTTCCAGTCAGCGGGATCGTCACTTCCCCCCTCAAGCGTGCTTAGGGACGCTGGCCTGTAGGGGGCTGACTTCTGGTGTGTTGCAGCAGGTAGGTGTCGCTTGCTATCACCGTGCACTGCATATGAGGCTCCAGCAGCTACAGCCACTACTAGGAAAGCAGTAGCAAAAGGCACGAGCTTCAGACGGCTCGGAAGATGCTTCATTTCTCGATCTCCTTTTCAGGAAGAAGTCCACTTGAAGGACGCGTCTTCGTTGTACACATTGACGAACTGGTCATGTTGCTGGTACGGGCCTATTACGTCTTGCGATCCTTTGTAACCCGAGTTGTAGTAAACTCTGGCCATGTACGTTGGATGATTATTCTCACCCGAAGCTGCATTATTCTTGATGTGCTGGCCGGCGCCTGCGTGTCCATCACAGAATGTAAGCGGATGGGTTGAAGGGTCAGTTCCACCTATTCGCAGCGCATTGAAGTCATACACGCTATATCCAATATCCCTATACGCTCCGTTTAGGCCCGAGTTGTAGTAGATGGCGAACTTGAACTTTGACGTATAGGGTACTTTGCAAGCCTCCATGCTCATGAGGTTCTCTTCGTCGTTGTTTGCCGAAGCCACAGGCGCCCCGACCAGAACGGCAGCAGCAGCCATAGCTATTGCGGTTATGCATTTCTTCAATCTCATCGCACATCCCGTCTTTTTGCGAAAACGTCGAGTTTTCGAATGTGTTAGAGCTCGTAACACGATCTTGGTGAAACGTGCTGGTTGGCCGTGACCGGTGTGAAGATTCGGCCGTTCGTGATGGTGTGAGTACTCGGCCGTGGATCGTGGACGACGACTTGTGGGCGCTGATTGAGCCGCTCTTGCCGCCTTGGCCGGAGCGGTCGCCGGGGCCGAGACCGGTGCCGGACCGGCTCTGTCTCCAGGGCATCCTGTTCGTTCTCTACAACGACATAGCGTGGCAGCTCCTACCGCTGGAGCTGGGGTTCGGCTCGGGTCAGACGTGCTGGCGGCGTCTGGACCGGTGGCAGGAGGCGGGGGTCTTCGACCGGCTGCACCAGGTCCTGCTCGCAGAGCTGAACGCGGTCGGCGAACTCGACTGGTCACGGGCCTGCGTGGATGGTTCCCACATCCGCGCGAAAAAGGGGGCGCCGAGACCGGTCCGTCGCCGGTCGACCGGCGGAAGACGGGCAGCAAACACCACCTGATCTGCGACGGACGCGGCACCCCGCTCAAAGTCATCACCACCGCGGCGAACGTCAACGACATCACCCAGACCCTCAATCTGGTCGACGGCATCCCGCCCGTCACTGGCCGGCCCGGCCGGCCGCGACGGCGCCCCGAGGCCGTCCTGGGCGACAAGGCATACGACTCGAAGGCCGTACGCCGGGAACTGCGACGCCGCAGGATCCTGCCGGTCATCTCCCTCAGGGGTGCCCCGAACATCAAGGGCCTGGGCAAGCTCCGCTACGTCGTCGAGCAGACGTTCGCCCTGCTCCACCAGTTCAAACGTCTCGCCATCCGATGGGAACGACGCCTCGAACTCCACGACGCCTTGGTCTCGTTGGGCTGCAGCCTCATCTGCTGGAGACGCCTGAAGAAGTTTGGATCATGAATCTGCGCTGCAGTTCTAGGAGTTGCGGCTCACGATCGAGTTGGCGTATGACGCAAGATCCTGGACCCAAACCTGCAGACGCCGTCTCCTGAGCATGTCCAGGAGAGGGAGGGTGTGTTGGTAGGTCGCTGACCAGGTGATGTCGGTGCCGCCATGGGGGGCTCGGACCAGGCCCACAGAACCTCGATGAGAGGTGAACAGTCCTGCGGCTTGTTCGTAGCTGAACCGCTGGTCGGGAACCATCTCGACGACGCGCTCGCGGCAGCACACACGCCCAGTAAGGGAACGGATGGTGCGCAGGTCATCGACGCGTGCCGGCCGGTCGACTCCCGCAGGCACATCCCACTCGACGTCGGCGTAGGCGGACCACAACGGCCAGGATTCTGCATCCAGGAGCGCCGCGTAGACGATGGCGGCAGACGCCGATGAGTGCGAAGAAGCAGTAACAGCGAGGGACGACACCCCAACAAGGGTAGACCGCGTCTCACCATGATCGTGTTACGAGCTCTTAGCAGATTTCACTACATAGAGGCGGTGGTACTGGTACCGGGCAGGCAGAAAAGAGGGTCCCATACCACTGCACGGGTAAATAATGCACCAAGCGCCGAAAATCAGTGAGGGACTGCGGATTCAGCGAGATTTCTCTGCTCGCGGCGACCATTGGCGCTGCGGTTCACCCCTGGCGAGGTTGCGCGGTTGCAGCTGAGCGCGGTTGTGACGACGCTGTCGTCATTGTCGGCGCTCCAACT
Organism: Streptomyces sp. NRRL F-5126; assembly: GCF_000721265.1. Lineage (GTDB taxonomy): Bacteria > Actinomycetota > Actinomycetes > Streptomycetales > Streptomycetaceae > Streptomyces. Next base: position 8,372 of record NZ_JOFZ01000020.1, read on the forward strand.
GGAGGGAAGGAGTAACGACCAGCCGCGAGCAATCCCTTGCCATGAGCCCCCTGTTCACGACGCGAAGCGAAGGCTTCCCCATGGCCTCTTATGCGCTCCGTTTTGACGTGAACACTCTATGGAATTACTGAGACTCCCAACAGACATATAAATCTCATCTAAGCTTCACAAACTACGCACAAAGGTTGCAATAAATGTAACGATACAGTAACGACATACTCCCTATGGGATCTGAATATTCGCATAGTGCCCAGACTTGGGCGTCTGTGGATCATCGTTGCCGACTGGTTCAAGGAAGGCGGGTTCGCCGACCGGGCCACGGACCAGACCGATGCTGCAGGTACCAAGTCCGAGAGCACCTACGAGGACTGCGTTCGCCCTGGCCGCATCCGGCTGCGAGGCGAGGGCCAGCACTCTCGAATGCGGCCAGCTGCGATGGCTACCGCACACTCGCACTTGCGTACCCCGGCACCTGTGGCGTCCCGAGGACGGGCTGAGCCGCCGTCCCCCTTGCGGGTGGCCCCCAGCAGCACACGGTGACGCACGGGCGCCGATGGCCTCAGGGCCAGGACGCCAATGCCACACCGTTCCCGTCCAGTTCTCTGCTGCGCCTGATTACGGTGCGCGCCGGCGACTGACTGCGATGGGTCATCCGTATGAGCTACAGGGTCCCGGGATGCGCGCGACGGTCGGCGGATGAACGAGGGATGCCAGAACCGGCTGGTCATCGGCGACAAGCTGCTGAGCATCACGGCCCCGGGCGGGCTGGTCGGCGCCTTCGACCAGTACTGCGACGAAATCAGTCTGACACCCAAGACAGCCCGGCAGGATCGTCACTCCGCTCGCTGTGCACTTCACCGCGCGCCAACGCGCACTCGTCGCTCTGGTGTACCGGCAAGCACGACGCCCTGAGTCAGATAGCCGCCGGCTTCGGCATCCCGGTCGGCATCGCCTGCGCCTACACAGCCGCGGTGATCGACGCCCTGGCGGCCCGGGCGCCCGGCCTGCTCAAAGCTCTGCGCGAACATGGGCCGAGTACGTGCTGCTCGGAGGGACGCTCGCCGAGTGCGACCGGGTGGGCGACGGACAGGCCGACTATTCGCATACGCGCTGTCGTCACGGCGTGAACGTGCAGGTCGTGACCAACCCGGTCGGTCAGGTGCTGTGGGTCTCACCGTCCTTGCCAGGCCGGTGCCACGACCTGACCGCCGCCCGCAGGCCTCCAGATCATCCGGATCTGCGAACGTCAAGGCCTCCCCGTCCGTCGGACCGCGCCTACCAAGGCGCCGGCTCCCGGCGCAGCACCGGACGCATAGGGCCGCCCGGCGGACATCTGGCCTCGACGCAGCGGACCGCCAACCGCGCACTGGCCACGTCCCGCGCACCCGTACAACGCGACATCGCCCCGGTGAAGTCCTGGCGGATCTTCCGAAGATCCCGGATCAGCCCCAACCGCATGACGTCAGTCACCAAGGCCATCCTCACCCTGGAAAGACAACGCTGAAAACGCTGATGCGGCGGGTGGAGGAGCGTGCTCTGCGCATGATGCGCCAGGTCTTGAGTCGGGCGAAGGAGCGTTCGCCGGGGCTCGGAGTCGAGCGTGGTCGCGGTTGAACTGCTGATAATGCTCCGGCCGTTCGCTGTGGTGATAGTAGGGGGTGCGGAAGGTGACGCCGGCGCCCTGGTAGGCGCGGTCTGCCAGCACGAGGATCTGCCGGGTCAGGCAGGCCTGGACGATGCCGGTACACCTTCGCTCGGGAAGATTTTTAACCGATCTTGGTTGTTCGTGTGCTCCTTCGGTGATCACCTCGTGAAGGCTGAGTTGTCATGCTCACTCACCCATGGCGGCGGTCAGGCGGCGCCCGTCGCATGATCCGGCAGCCGCCCCGACGCGGCGTCACCACCGCCGCACTGGCCCTCTCCCTACTGCAAAGGAGATGCATGTCCACGCGAAGACATCCTGCCGAGTCAACGCCTCACTCGAACCGCTTCCGCACCGTCGGCTCCGCGCTCATGGTGCTCGCCCTAGCCGCCGCCTGCATGTTCGTGGGATCGGCGTCGGCATCGGCCGACACCTGCAGAAGCTCATCCTGCACCGGGCGCAATCCCGTCACGATGGGGTGTGACAGCGATGCTGCACTCCTGGAAGAGATCGACGACACCGGCATGTCCCTGCGTTTCTACTACTCGGGTACATGTGACGCTTCCTGGGCATACGTAACCGTCAGTTCGACGGACCCCAACGCCTATCCGCAAGCAGCGAACATCTTCTACATACCGGAGCTTGGAGGCAGCGAAGCCTCCTATTCAGCCGGCTATGTGAATCAAAGCGACGTGGCCAAACCCACTCCTATGGTGGGCGGCGCCGCCATGGCGAAGGGCTGCGCCACTGAATCGGGGCCGGGTTTCGACCCAGCCCCGGAGACCTGGAAGCAGGAGGGGACCAGCGGAGTGTGCACCCGATGGCACTGATACCGAGCAGAGGCGCCGTAGGCGCCCGCAGACGCGCTTCCCGATGGGCACAGCCCGGGTCGGCATACTGTCGTGCGTTGCACTGGCTGCGGGGCTGCTACCCGCTTCCGGAGCAGCCGCCAACGAAGCCGTGGCCCAGGCACCGATCACCCAGGATAGCGGGAGGCTCTTTGCTTCCCCTACCGCGGCGCTGGGCAAGGACTGGCAGTCGTCACCCGACCGTGCAGTCATCGGCACGGGCGACTCTGACGGCTTCCACATTCTTGTGGCTGATGAGTCCCAGTCCTTCCGCTACCACGAGGTGGCCAACCTGATCGAGGCCGGCCTCGACGGTGTGGGACCGTGGACAGGATACGTGTGCACCACCGGATCCGGCCGGTACGCCGCAGCGGTCTACGCGCCGTCCATGGCCACCAACAAGCCCGCTCTGATGCAGCACGGCGCCTTCGCCGCAGTGGTGGATCTGAGAACTGGCAGAGTCACCCACTCAGTCACGGGTGTTCAACTCGCCTACTTCTCTCCAGGCTGCGGGAAGAGCAACACTGTCACCTTCACGCGTAGCGCCGTCGACGACTCGGGAAAGGGCAGCACCAAGCTCTTCAACGTCGACGCCGCCACCGGTAAGACGGTCGACACGGTCAACGTCAAGGGCCAGTTCACCAACCCGTTGCCCACAGCAGGCGGCGACATCGGCGTACTGAGCGGTCGGCTAGTCAAAGCCTCAACCAAGGGACGCATCACCAGACTCGCTGATCTACCCGGCCGCCCATTCGCGATCTCCGCCTCCTCTGGGGGAGCCGTCGACCTAGCTGTTGTGGCGGGCGGGAAGGACGTCCTGCATCGTTGGGACGGCAAGAGACTCACAAGCTTGGGCACCGCGCCCATCGGCAAACTCGGTCTCTTCGCTAGTTCTGGCGGCGACTTGGTCGCAGGGCACGTATCAGGTATTGACACCAAGGCAGCGCCGGGTCTCACCAAGGTCGACGCACCTGTCAAGCCCATCGCGGCCTCTCGTGAAGGTCATCTACTGACCACCTGGGCTGCTTCCGAGGAACTCAAGGGCATCAGCTCGAAGATCGGCTCCTCAAACCGGCAAGGTGCCGGGCGGATCGACGTGAAGGCACTCGCCACCAGCAGCAATACCTCGGCAACCACGCAAGTCACCACGGCCGAGGCTGCCTCTTCCACCGCCGACGACGTAGAACCCGACGTCGACGGTCAGCCGGAGAAGGACGCCCTCGCGCAGTCCGGCATGGCCCCGAGCGATCCCAACCCGCAGTCCCACTACTCCGACTGCCTCGTCAAACGCAATGACGTGCACGCCCAGGCCCTGCAGCCAAGCCCCAACATGGTGGAGTGGGCCGTCGACCAAGCTGTGCACGGGGACCTGAGCATCACCCGTCCTGCCAACTATCTGGGCACCGGCAGTGGCGCCTACAACCCGGAGACGCTCTTCCCGCGGGTAAATCTGACGGGCGGCGGCACCGTGCCGGCGCAGGTGATGCTCGGCGTACTCGCCCAGGAGTCCAACTTCAAGCAGGCGACCTGGCACTCCGTGCCCGGGGACGGGGGCAACCCGCTGCTCGGCGACTACTACGGCAACGCCGACAGCATCCACTACTACCCCAACGCCGGCGCTGCAGACTGCGGCTACGGCATCGCCCAGGTCACCACAGGCATGAACGAGGCCAAGCCCAACCCCTACAAGCCGACCGAGGCGTACGCCATCGCCACCGACTACGCCGCCAACATCGCCGCCGGTCTGCAGATCCTCAGTAAGACCTGGAACCAGCTCAAGGGTCTGGGCATGAACGTCAACACCGGCAACCCGGCGTACGTCGAGAACTGGTTCATGGCACTCTGGGGCTACAACAGTGGCGTTTACACAGACTCCTCGCAAAACGGCGGACACACCGGCCTGGGCTGGTTCAACAACCCGGCCAACCCCAACTACCCTGCAGACCGCTCTCCGTTCCTGCGTGACTCGTACGACGACGCCGCACACCCGGCCAACTGGCCCTACGAAGAAAAAATCATGGGCTGGGTCGAGACTCCGCAGCTGACCTACCACGGTGAGCCCTCATACGCCCTGCCCCAGTTCCCCACAGGCGGCACCAGCCCAGCGGGCAAGCTCAACCTCAACACGAACTACCGTGCCTACTGCGGCAGCTCCAACAACTGCGACCCGAATACGGCATCCGGCAGCGACCCATGCCCTGCTGAGAACGACACCTGCTGGTTCCACGGATCAGTCAACTGGGGCGCCGGCAGCGACTCCAGCGACGGATCCACCGAGAACCTCGTCTACTCACTCGGCAGCAGTGAACCACCTCTGAAGCGGCAGTACACCGCAGGCCCGTGCAACAACGCTCCCGCAGGACTGCTGATCGACGACCTTCCTGACCCAAGCGCCAACACCCAAAACTGCACAGAGTCACAGACCACGGGAGGGAAGTTCAACCTGCAGCTCGGGGACAACTTCACCCATGACCGCGGCGACGGCACCTGGCGCGCTACCGGCGACATCGCGCCGATCGACCTGCACCAACTCGGCGCCGGATACGATGGGCACGCCTGGTTCACCCATGGCTACGCCGGCGGAGCCGGCAGCCGCACCAACCTGTGGCACAAGGTCACCGCGACATGGACTCCCAACCCTTCCGCCATGCCCGTTGAGGGCTCGGGTGGTCACCTGTACGACATCTACGTGCACCTGCCCAATCACGGTGCCCAGGCCATCGTTCCTTATACCGTGAACGTCGGCATGAACCATCTCGGCGTGGCTGCCACCCGCACCTGCAGCGTCAACCAGGCCAAGGCCAGCAACGGTAAAGACGTATGGGTCGAACTCGGCACCGTACGCATGTTTCAGGGCGGCAACCTACAGGCCGACAACAGCAGTCGCTCGGACTATACGGGTGATCAGGATGTCGCCTACGACGCGGTGGTCTTCCATGGGACCGACACTGCATCAAGCAACGGCATCTGCTTCCACGACGCAATGACCTGACCACCGCAACACGACTGCACGGCGGTGCGCCCGCACAGCCCGGAAATTCTGGACTGTGCGGGCGCACCGCCTGCAAGACGCCTGCCCTTCAACGGAGTCCACGATCATGAAATGCTCCCACGCTCTCGCGGCGACGGTGGCCGCCTGCGCCCTCCTCGCAGGGTGCACCGCCCAACACAATTCATCCCCCGGCTCAGCCTCCTCTCCGTCACCGGTCGGCAGCGAAATCACACCCTCCAACACGGCCAGCGCACATCCGTCACATACGGCTGTCACCGACTTGAAAGACTGGCCGACCAAGCCTGTGACGGTGGACGAAATGCCTCATGGAAAACTGCTCAGCACCACCTTCGGGAAGGGTTATACAGGATCCGAATTCATCAATCGGCTGGCGAAGCAGTGGCACATCACTCTGGGCCCGAGGAAGAAGAACGACTTCAACAAAAAGGACGACGTGCCGCCCGTTTGGCTTGCGGCAGGAACAGGACACTCGTCCACCAAGGCCACGACGGACGTCACCGCCGTATGGGAACTGTCCGGCGACCTCGCATCCCTCACATGCAGCGTCAGTCGAAAGGTACCGGACTACAAGGACTTTCTACGAGATTGCGCAAAACTGAACTATCCCGGGGCGCAGCCGACTGTGGCGACCAGATGGCTCAAGCGCACGATGCCGAGTCTCGACAAAGCACACACACAGGCCAAGAAGCCTGTTGGCAGCCCGCTGTACCGATCAGGTCAAGCGGCTTCCTATCTGTACGAATACGATAACGGCGCAGAAGGCACCGTCGACATGCTTCGCATTTTTGGGGCGGCCTCCTGAGCTGCTCTGTGTTTCGTGGAGCCCCTGAAGCCCAGGGCTTGATCAAGTTCCGTTGAGGTCGGGCTTGTAGGTGATGCCCAGGATGGGGAGGGCTCGTTCGGGTTGGTCGCGGATGGCGCGGGTGGTCT
>NZ_JOFZ01000021.1 GCF_000721265.1 Streptomyces sp. NRRL F-5126
GACGCGCAGCTCGGGCGAGAACCAGATCGAGCCGCCCGCCTCGCGGATGCGGAAGTTCAGCTCCCAGTCCTGGGCGCGGATGAACTCCTCGTTGTAGCCGCCCTGCTGCTCCAGCGCCTCGCGGCGGAACACCCCGAGGTACACCGTCTCGGCGGGTCCTGCCTGGCCGCCGGTGTGGAACGCGGCGTTGCCCACACCGATCTTCGACGTCATCGCCGCGGCGACGGCCTCTTCCCAGGGCGTCTCGCCCTCGGCGTGCATGATGCCGCCGACGTTCTGCGCGCCGGTCTCGTCGAGGAGGCGGACGGCCGTGGCGATGTAGTCGGGCGAGAGCATGCCGTGCCCGTCGACGCGCACGACGACGGGGTGCGACGACGCCTTGATCGCGGCGTTCAGCGCGGCCGGCGTGCGGCCCGTCGGATTGGGGACGGTCTGCACGCGTCGGCCCCGGCCGCCCTCGGCGGTCTCACGCACCAGTTCCGCGGCGATCTCGTCCGTGCGGTCGGTCGAGGGGCCGAGGGCGATGACGACCTCCATCTCGCCCTCGTACTCCTGCTCGAGGATGTGCCGGACGGAGTTCCTCAGATGGCGTTCCTCGTTGAGCACCGGCATGATCACGGAGACCGCGGGCGAGTGGTCAGACATGGGGTCCTTCGGGGTCCTGGTGGGGACCTTGGTCGCAAGGTCGGAAGCGGGTTACGGCGTCAGTGGATCCGGGCGTCACGTTACCGCGAACGGGGGACAGGCAGGCGTGCCGCCCGCCCCGGGACAGGTGCCGCTCATCGTATGGACCTACGGTTCCCGTGGTCGTCCCTGTATGTCCGCCACGTCCGTTCCGGTCCCGGCCGGAAGGGGCGTCGTCACCGACGGAGGTGTCCCCGTGCCCGTGCCTCCCCGGCAGCCCCACCGCCAAGGCCCCGTACTCGGCGCCCAGCGGCAGCGCCAGGGGCGGGCGCAGTTCGGCGCGCAGGGCCGCTCGCAGGCCAGAGGCGCGGGAGGCGGCCGCGGTCCGCGCACGGGCGGGGTGAGCGGCGTCCGTCCTCCCGCGGGCCGCCGCCCCGCGGCACCGGGCGGCAGGCCCCCCGGGCGGCGTCCCGGCGGCAGGCGCGGCCGGCGGCGCGGTGTCCCGGCGCCGCGCTGGGGCATGCGGCTCGCCACCGCCCTCTCGGTCTTCGTGCTCGGCGCGGGCGGCATCGGCCACGCGGTCGTGACGAGCCTGGACAGCGGCATCGGCCGCGTCGACCCGTTCAAGGACATGAAGAACAGGCCCGCTGCCGGGCACGGCATGAACCTGCTGCTGGTCGGCACCGACGGCCGGTCCACCATCACCGCGGCGCAGAAGCGCGAGTACCACCTGGGCGGCGCGCCCTGCCACTGCACGGACACGATCATGCTGGTGCACCTGTCGGAGGGTGGCGAGCGCGCCAGCGTCGTCAGCCTGCCGCGCGACAGCTACACGCGGCTGCCGTCGCCGTCGAAGGGCGGGTCGGGGTCGACGTACCCGGCGAAGCTCAACGCGGCCTACGCCCAGGGCGGCCCGGGTCTCACCGTGAAGACCGTCGAGTCCATGACGGGCGTCAAGATCGACCACTACCTGGAGGTCGACTTCACCAGCTTCATGCGCACCGTGGACGCGCTGGGCGGCGTGTCCATCTGCACCCCGCGGCGGCTGAAGGACGCGAACACGGGCCTCGACCTCGCCGCGGGCACGCACCGGCTCAACGGCGGGCAGGCGCTGCAGTACGTGCGCTCCCGGCACATCGAGGGCGACGCGAGCGCCGACCTCGGCAGGATGCAGCGGCAGCAGCGGTTCGTGGCGGCGATGATCAAGCAGGCGACGAGCAGCGGGGTGCTGCTCAACCCGGTGAGGCTCAAGGACGTCGTGTCGGCCGTGCTGGACTCGGTGCGCGCCGACCCCGGCTTCGGTCCCGGCCAGTTGCTGTCGCTCGGCCAGGCGATGCGTGGCTTCTCGCTCTCGTCGTCGGAGTTCGCTTCCGTGCCGCTCGCCGATCAGGGCGTGACGCTCGCGGACGGCGGCTCGGCGGTGAGGTGGGATCCGGTGAAGGCGAAGCGGCTGTTCCGCGCGGTGCGCGAGGACAAGCCGCTCGCGCCCCCGCACAGGGCCGCGCCACCGGCCGGGCGGGGCGCCTCGGTGGTGGACGTCGACCCTGGCCGGATCCGGGTGCAGGTCTACAACGGCACGTCGGTGGACGGCCTCGGCAAGCGCGTCGACGACGCGCTGAGGGCGACGGGCTTCGACACCACGCGCGCGCCGAGGACGAAGCCCGCGCTGAAGGCGAAGGCCACCGTCGTCGCGTACGACCCGCGGTGGGACCGCTCGGCGCGGTCGCTGGCCGCGGCGCTGCCGGGCAGCCGCCTCAAGGCGGTGAAGGGGCAGGGCGCAACGCTCAAGGTCCTCGTGGGCAAGGGGTTCACGAAGGTGGCGCCCGTGCGGGCGGAGGCGCAGCCGAAGGGCGCGTTCAACACGGTCACGGGCGACCAGGTCGTCTGCCCCTGACCGCCGCGCCGGCGCCGGTTCGGGGGCCGCGGGCGCGGTGACCCGTTTCACATATGTGTGGATCCCGGTGCCATTGCATCAGGTTGGCAACAGGGCCGGTGCGATTTACCTCGTGGTCTGTCTGGCCCCCGCCACCGCCCTGCACACTGGACCGCATGAGCGAGTGGCCCGAAGGATGGAACGGCGAGCGTCCCGAGCGCTACGGGCGCGGCAGCGCCAGCGCTGAGCCCGAGGGGGCGCGCGCGATGCCGCACGTACAGCGCGGGAGCGTTCCCCCGCGCCAGCGCGGGCGCTACGGCATCCCGCCCCAGCAGGCGCCCGGTGGGTACGGCGACCAGTACGGCCAGGGTGACCCGTACGGCCAGGGGTACGACAGCGGCTACAACACCGGCCAGGTGTACGGCGGCGGCCGGGGCGGCGGTCCCGGCGACGGATACGGCGGCGGCCCGTACGGCCCCGGAGGGACGTCGGCGCCGCCGAGGCGCCCGGCGAACTGGGGCCGGCGCATCAGGTACGGCGTGCTGGCGCTCGTCGTCGTGGTGCTCGGCGTCTCCGTGGGCACGTACTTCTGGGCCGACTCCAAGCTGCACAAGGACGTCGACCTGTCCAAGGTGATCGACCGGCCGGCCGGCGGCGCGGGCACGAACTACCTGATCGTCGGCTCCGACAGCCGCAAGGGCATGACCAAGGAGCAGGAGAAGAACCTGCACACCGGCGCCGCCGAGGGCCAGCGGACGGACTCGATGATGATCCTGCACGAGGGCGCGGGCGGCCCGGCGCTGATCTCACTGCCCCGTGACACGGACATAACGCTGCCCTCGTTCAAGGGCAACGAGTCCGGCAAGATGTACCCGGCCAGGCCCGGCGTGCACATGAAGCTGAACGCGGCGTACGCGACCGACGGCCCGACGCTCCTCGTCCGCACGATCGAGGCCAAGACGGGGCTGCGCATCGACCACTACGTGGAGATCGGCTTCTCCGGCTTCGCCAACGTCGTCGACGCGATAGGCGGCGTCCACATGAACCTGGACCACGGGTTCAAGGACAAGTACTCGGGCGCCGACTTCAAGGCCGGTGAGCAGACGCTCAACGGGAAGCAGGCCCTGGAGTACGTGCGCACCCGGCACGCGTTCGCCACCAGCGACCTGCAGCGCGAGAAGAACCAGCAGAAGTTCCTGTCGGCGCTGGCCTCGCAGACGGCGACGCCGAGCACGATCCTCAACCCGTTCAAGCTGTACCCGGCGCTCGGCGCGGGCCTCGACACGCTGACGGTGGACAAGGACATGTCGCCGTACGCGCTGGCCAAGATGTTCTTCGCGATGAAGGACGTGACGGGCGGCAACGGCGTCTCGATGACGATGCCGGTCTCCGGCAACCGCGGCGGGAACCTCGTCTGGGACCAGGCCAAGGTCAAGGAGCTGGTCAACGAGCTCAACAACGGCCAGAAGGTCACCGTCACCGGCTGACCCGCGTGCGAGCCGGCCCGAGGGCCGCCGGGTCCCCCCGGAGGGGGCTTGGCGGCCCTCAGTGCGTCGCGCGCGGCTGCGGCGTGGGCGCCGCGTCGTCGCCGGACCCGGTGAGGTAGCGCTCGGCGACGGCGCGGTTGTAGCGCTCGAACATCTCGCCGAGCGTGCGCAGGTCGTCGTCGTCCCAGTCGGCGAGGAGAGCCGCGAAGCCGTCGGTGCGCTCGCGGCGTACGGCCTCGGCGCGTGCGATCCCCTCCGCGGTGGGCGTGATCAGGGCGCGGCGGCGGTCGGGCGGCTCGCACCGGCGCTCCACGAGGCCGGCGCGCTCCATGGCCGCGATCTGCCGGCCCGCGGTGGACGGGTCGAGTCCGAGCCGTTCGGCGAGGGTGCGGATGTCCGTGCGCCCCTCGTCGGCCAGGGTTCGCAGGAGCAGATAGCCGGAGCGGTCGAGCGTGTCGTGGATGGCGGTGCGCCGGTAGAGCAGCTCGAAGTTCCTGTTGAGGACCGCGGCCTGGCGCTCGATGCGCCGCACCGCTTCCCTGTCACTGCCCATCGCTCGCGTCTCTCCTCTCCTCGTGGCCCCCGGCCGCTCGACCGTCCCGCGAAGGGAACACCGGTACGATGCATGTTATTATTTGCATACTACATGGATATGCGGGAGCAAATCGCCGGGAGAAGGGGTCGGATGGCCGGGGTCACCAGCGGTGGAGCATCCGTCATACGCGACAAGATCCTCTCCTCGGACCCGGGCCTCAGCAGGCTGCGGCAGGCCGTGGGCGCCGCCGTCGCCATGGCGAGCGCGATGGCCGTCGAGGACGGCTTCGCCACGGTCCTGCACGAGAACGCCCAGGGCACCCTCGTCACGGTCATGCTCGGCACCATCGTCGCCATGATGGGCTCGATGGCCCTCGGCGGCATCCCGGCCGCCACCCAGGCATGGACCGCGGCGGGTTTCCCGTTCGCGCTCGGCACCGGCCTGTTCCTCGGCATCCTCGTGAGCGGCAGCACCACGCTGATGCTGTCCGTGTTCGTCGTCGTGATGTTCGCCGCCGTGTACATCCGCCGCTTCGGGCCCGCGTTCTTCTTCTACGGCTTCATGGTGTGGATGGGCTACTTCTTCGCCGCCTTCCTGCACCCCACGCTCGCCCAGCTGCCCGGCCAGCTCGCGGCCGTCGCCGTCTCCGCCGCCTGGGTGCTGCTGCTGTCCCTGACCATCCTGCGCACCAACACCCGCCGCACCCTGCGCCGGATACGCCAGGCGTTCGACGCACGCTCGCGCGCCGTCGCGCGGGCCGCCGCGGACCTGCTGGAGTCCGACGACCCGCAGAAGGCCGGACGCAGGCGGCGCCTGCTGCACGCGCGGCAGCTGGGGCTCGCGGAGACGGCGCTGATGATCGAGGGCTGGTCGGGGCAGCCCGGCGCCCTGCCGGGCGGCTGGAGCGGCCCCGCGCTGCGCCGCCGCATGCTCGACCTCCAGCTCGCCGTCGAGGCGCTGGCCGCTGCCGCGGTCCGTGCGACGGAGGCGGACACCGTCACGAGGCGGGCGGCGGCCCGCATCGCCAGGGCGCTCGCCGACCGCGACCTCGCCGCCGTCGAACGCCTCGCGCTCCCGCTGCTCGACCCCGCGGCGCTCGTACCGCGGCCCACCGGCAGGCGCGGCGACCGCGGGCCGGGCTCGATGGCCCTGCCCGCGACGCCCACGAGCGCGTCCGGCGTTACCGGGGCCGTCGAGGGCGTGTGGGCGGCGAGCCATCTGGCGGCCGCGGCCATGGAGTACGTGGCCCTGGCGCGCCAGGGCGACGCACCACCGGCCACCGGGGCGAGCGGGCAGGAGTACGAGCCCGCAGTCCAGCTCGCGATGGGCAACCTGCCGGGGTCCGCCGCCATCGCGGGCGGCGTCGCGGCGCGCGGCCGGCGCTGGAACGTCTTCGCGCGCATGAAGCTCACCACCCGCCAGGCCATCCAGGTGGCCGTCGCGGGCGGGGTCGCGATCCTCGTGGGGCGTGAGATCAACGAGCAGCGCTACTACTGGGCCGTCATCGCCGCCTTCGTCGCCTTCACCGGCACGGCCACCCGCTCGGAGACCACGCTCAAGGCGACCAACCGCGTCGCCGGCACCCTCGTCGGTCTGGGCGCGGGCATCGGCATGGTGCACGTGACGGCCGGCCACACGCTCACCGCGCTCGCCGTGATCATCCTGGCCATGGCGTGCGGCTTCTACCTGGTGCGCATCTCGTACGGCCTGATGATCTTCTTCGTGACGATCATGGTCTCGCAGCTGTACAGCATCCTCAACGAGTTCTCGCCCGGGCTGCTCATGCTGCGCCTGGAGGAGACCGCGGCGGGCGCGGCCGTCGGCATCCTCGTGGGCCTGCTCGTCCTGCCGACCTCGACGCGCGACACCCTGCACAGCGTGCGCACCACGTTCTACTCCGCGCTCTCCACGCTGCTCGAAGGCGTCGCGGGACGCCTCGACGGCTCGGAGCCGGAGACGGACCTCGACGCGCAGGCGCGCGCGATCGACCACCAGGTGCGCGGCCTCGCGCTCGTCGCGTCCCCGCTGACCAGGCCGCTCGTCTGGGGCAACGACCCCAGGCTGACCCGGCACCGGCTCACGCTGTACGCGGCGGTCTCGCGCCGCGGCAGGACGCTGGCGCTGGCCCCGCAGCGGCTCGAGGCACCCAACGCGGCGGCCGAGTACGCGGGGGCGGCGAGATCGCTCGCCGCGGCGGCCGCGCACCTGGCCGACCACCCGGCGCTCACGGCCGCGCCGCACGCCGACGTCGAGCAGCACCTGAGGGACGCGGAGCACACGGTGCTCGCGCGCCGCCCCGAGTGCTCGGCGCAGCTGCCGCCCGTCGGCCTCGCGCTGACGCAGCTCGGCCAGCTGCTGCGCGAGCTGGCCGCCGTGCGCCCGCTCTCGGGGCCCAAGCACCGCAGGACGCCGCCGCCGAAGCTGCGGCTGCTGGCGAGCTCGGCGTCCGAGCCCGCCGGCGAGGACGGCGGCGACGAGGGCAGCAGGCCCGAGCCGCCCGGCGGGCGGGTGCCCACCACGTCGGCCGCGGCCGGCCGGGCACGCCCGGCACACCGCTGAGGCAGCAGGTGCCGGGCACCGAATAGGAGCTCACTCGGGGCGGTCCCCTTGGCGTCAACCGCGAACGGCGCACGGCGGCTTTGAAACGAGGCCCGTCCGTTGTCCCAACTACAAACTCTGTACCGAGTCGCCTCAGCTGACTCGGTGAACACGAGCCCGCCGCACTGCCGGCGCGGCGGGCTCTATCCGTCAGCCACAGTGGTCGTTCCACACGATGTCTTCGATACCGGCGTCATCCGAGACGTAGCCGCCCCAGTCGATGCACTCGCCCGCCGCGTATACGTACACCGGACCAGCGTAAGAGCGGTATCTACCCGAGTCATCGATCCAGCCGCCGCCCTTGCGCGATGACCGCTCGATCGAGGCTTGTACCCACTGCGTCGACCCGGTGTTATTCACCGTTACGACACAGTTATAACCGTTTGAGCTGTTGTAGCTCAGGTAGGTAGTGCCAGCGCCCTCATAGCCGACACTCATGGAATCGATGACGCTGTACCCACTACCGCAGGCGCCATTGTAAGCGGCGGGCTGGGCAGGCGCGGCTTGCGCCGGAGCCGCAGCGAAAACAACACCACCGGCAGTCATCAACAGAGCCGCCGTGCACGCTGCAAGCCTTGGACGTATGTGCATCACGATTGCCCCCAAAGGCAGTTGACGGGATGTCAAATAATTATGATGAAAGTGTGGTTGTCATGGCAAGGCCAAGGAGGAAGTGATGTTAATCACGTGTATTCGGTCTAGTGCTGCGTAACCAAGTGCTTCGTCGCGAAGGCCGCCGACGGAGTACTGCACCAGGAAGCGGTGGCGTCCGCTGGAGTGATGTGACGACGGCCCGGGTCGGTGGTCTCGTGCCTGAGGCGACGCGGTGGGTTCGGTGGGAGGTGAGGCCCGTATAGCAGCAGGCCTCCGTCCACTCGTCGTTTATTTGGCCAAGACCGGAACTAATAGGGTGGCTACAACGAGGAGTTCATCCGCGCCCAGGACTGGGAGCTGAACTTCCGCATCCGCGAGGCGGGCGGCTCGATCTGGTTCTCGCCCGAGCTGCGCGTC
>NZ_JOFZ01000022.1 GCF_000721265.1 Streptomyces sp. NRRL F-5126
GCCACAGCGTCACGCGACGGCCCGTCATCCACCGGCCCAGGACATTACGGGCAAACCGCCGGGTCGATCAGCGATCGAACCCCGCTGACGAATCGAGGCTAGACAAGGGCCGCCCGGCAAGCCGGGCGGCCCTTGCGCTTGAAGAAACGGGTCGAGACCGGGGTGGGTGCCCTACTCGGGACGTAACTGGGGCCGGATAGACGTCCGCGTGGCCGCCGAGAGGGGACGCTGATATGGGGCGTCAGGAACGCGCGGATCAGATATGCGATTACCGGGCGGCTCGTCCGCTGCCAGTCCAACTGCCCGAGAGATCTTTTACAGCCCACCGCAGTGTGAAATTGCCCATCCGCGTCAAATGCGAGTCATCCTGGCGGATGCAGAACGACCCTCGGCGGACCTTAAGACCTGGACGCACTTTGCCGAGGGGGCAAATTCAGTCGCTTTCGGTCAGCGGCCAGATTCGCAGCACCTTTTCGAGGCGGTTGTAGGCGTCATCGAACCACGAGTCGTACAGCGGGACTTTTACGGTCACCGTTGTCAAAGTCGATTCTTTGTCTCTAACGGTGACTTGGAAGCGCTCTCCATCCTCGTCACGTTCAATGAACAGGTCAGTACCGCGTACATACTCACGCCAGGCGATTTTCTGCCCCGCATCAAGTGCGTCAAGGCAATTCTGCCACTCGGTCAAGTCGGGAGGAAACAGCCAGTCGCTTTGCTTTCCACTGACAAATGGCGTCTCAACCACAAATTCGCACGTCAATGCGTCTTGTTGCGGTTTTGTTCTACCTGTGACACGAAGGATGACGCTGTTACCATCTCCGGTCAGACGAATCAGGTCGATCGGTCCCTCAGTCATCGGTACTCCTCTGGAAAATTTGTACAGTCCGAACTGTAGCGAGCGCGCATGAACTGTGCGTGCCTACGCTCATTTTTATCCGTACTGCGGTCTCCCGCGCGTTGGTAGCAGTGCATGCGCCGGCGCGAGTCACTGCCGCCCCACCGGCGTGTGCCCTGCGACACAGCACAAGCACAGTACTTCCTGTCACCGGAGGCGACTAGAGCGGTCCCCGGCCGCGGCCGACAGAAACCATCAACTGAGCGTGAGATTTGGCATGTTCGCTACCCGTGACGCTCGCGTGACGGCGTTCGCTCGAAATTGTGGAGGGGTTTTTGACGCTTCCGTTGGATGAGCGAGGGGTGGGACTCATGGATGAAGCGGACGGAGACAGAGTGCCAAGCGCGTGCGGGGGATGCGTTCGTACGCGGCCGACTTCGTGGCGCGGGTGACGGCACGCAACCGGCTGCCGCTGGACTACTCGGTGGCCAGTCTCCGGGTCGTCGACTTCGTCGTGGACGGGTTGCGCAAGGGCGGGGCCGAACCGGAGCGGGCGCGGGAGACGCTGCTGGGGCTGGGTGCGTACGTGGGGGAGGTGCTCCTGCGCCGGGCGGGTGCCGTGCGGGTGGACTTCGACGACAGGGAGCAGGTCTATTTCGGTCAGCCGGTGGGGGTGCGGATGCCGGACGGGAGGGTGTGGAACCCGCTGGGAAAGGTCCGCAACCGCTTCGAAGTGGGCGGCCCCGCCGAGTCGTTGCAGACGTTCTGGCTGAGGCTACACGGCCGGGCCCGAAGACAGCCCACTGCCTTGACGGGCTCTGCCCAGTCGCTACGGCATGAGCCACCACCCGGCCCCGTCACGTAACCGCTGCTGCGACCGCGACAGCGGAAGGTCGAGGGCGCACCGAGGCTCACTCGGTGGCGATCCTGGGGTGCCCCCTGGCGAGCGCTGCCGGGTGGGCTGTCAGATGCGCCAGGACCGCAGACGGTCGGCCGTGTCGTACGCGTCCGCACGGTCGGCCGCGATGTCGCGCGAGAGGTCGATCAGCGCGCCGTACGGTGGGTCGATGCCCTCGCCGGCGGCATTCATGTAAGCGACTGCGACGGCCGAGCCGAACAGGGCGTTACGGGCGGGGAGCGGGCGGAGCCGGATGAGCGTGTGCATCAGCGCGGCCGCGCGCCAGGCGTTGTCGACGGCGACACCGATCTGCGGGGTGTTGACGCGATGGCGGGCGACGGCGGCCACAAGGGCGGAGAGGTCATGCACTGAGGGGTGCTTGGGCAGGACCTCTGCCTGGCGCTCCAGGAGCCACCGGATGCCGATGTGCAGGTCCATGGTCAGGCGGCCCGCATCGGGAGGCCGCGCTGCACCGCCGGTTCTCGGCGAGAGCCGTTCCAACGCCCACCGGAGACGGGAAGCAGAGCCAGACTGTCGGCCATGGACACTTCCTCAGCCCACCAGGACCGTGAAGAAGCAGAGCGGCTGAGCACTGCCGTGGGGGTCCTCGCCGACTTCCTCCGGCGTGGCTCGCTCACGGTGGTACGGCGGGCCAGGCCGGTAAGTCGTTGCTCAGCGGCGGCCGGCGTGGCCAACGAGCGGTGATACGCAACCTCCTGTCATGGCACGTGGCCTTGGGTGTGTCGCGAACGGCGTGAGCGCAGCGGCCCAGGAGACGCCAGCAGCGGTGAGGAGAAAGCCTGTCGGCGTCCCGGGGGGATGTTTGCTTCCGTACCCTGGTCAGGTTCGCGGTCCGGCTCGCTGTGACGGGCGGCACAGAGACTTCGCGGCAGGCAGCAACACGAAAAGGTGACGAGTGACGTTTTCTCAGCGAAATGGCGTACGTCGAAGCGGTGTGAACCACGCCATGCGTGAGCAGGCCGGCCAGGATGGCCCCGGCTGCGGACAGACGTAAAGCCCCTGGTAGGACAGGTCTCACCACAAGATCATGTCCGTAACCACCAGAGGCTTCAGTCGGGTAGCCGGAGCGCATTGCTGCACCCCGGCCCCCTCAGAACCTGACAAGAGCTTGAGGTTCGTGGTCACCAGCTGCTCGGTCGGGGAGCCCTACACGCTGAAGTGGAAAGTGCTCAATCGTGGTCCGGAAGCCGAGCGGCGGGACGCGATCCGCGGCCAGATCGTCGACTCGAGCATGCGGGGAGTCCGCATCGAGCACTCGGACTTCAAAGGCGAGCACGTCGTCGAGTGCTACGTCGTCAAGGACGGGGTCGTCGTCGCTCGGGACCGGATCGACGTGCCGATCGGCACCACGAGCGTCAAGAGGGCGAACGCCTTGTAGGGAACCGATCCTCGGAGCGGAGCGGAGCGAGGCCCCGACAAATCTGCCGGGGTCTCGCCACATCAGACGGAGGCGCGGCATCTGACGCAGGAGTCCTCAGCAAACTCTTCACCAAGGGCTGCAGCTTCACCCCGGACACACCCGTCCTCATGAAGGACGGCAAGACCAAGCCAATCGGGAAGGTCAAGACCGGGGACAAGGTCGAAGCCGCCAACCCCGGCACCGGCAAACACAAGCGCGCCCGTCGGGTCACTGCCACCCACATCAATCACGACCACGACCTGGTCGACCTGACCATCCAAACCAGTGCTGGCCACACCCACACTCTCCACACCACCTCCAAACACCCCTTCTGGGACGACACCCTCCACATCTGGGTTCCCGCCGGCCACCTGACACCCGGTCACAGCCTCGAAACAGCCACCAACCACCACGTACACGTCACTGCGGTCCACAGTCACCCCGGCACCGCAGACATGTACAACCTCACCGTCAACCAACTCCACACGTACTATGTACTCGCTGGTCAGACACCGGTTCTCGTTCACAACAGCAACTGTGATCTTCCTGAGGGGTACACCTCTTCCCCGGCGCTCAAGGGTGATCCGTATCATCCGGACTCAGTAGCCGCGCGAAGTGCGCAGAACCGGGAGTTGTACGCCGGAACCGTAGGGGACAGGGCGGGGGCCCTTGGGTATAGGACGAGAATCCCCGCGCAAAAGGCTCCGTTCAATTCGCACGGCCAGGTGGTCTTCTCGAATGGGAAGAACTACATCACGCCGAATGTTGACGGGCATAATGTGTCGGACGGCTGGAAGATGTTCAACCGCAAGGGCCAACGGATCGGTACTTATGACCCAGACCTCAACTATCTCAAGGAATAGACGATTCGCGATCGAAGTGATCGGTGATCCCGCCTCGGAGGGTGGCGTCTCGTCGCCTTCCGAGGCCACCGGTAGGGTCACAGTCGGGGATTTTTCAGAACCATTCCCGATGGACCTGAGCTTCTGGACGGTGGGTGACTACTCTCGAAGTTGGGAGAGGGCCCTAGGGGAGCTTGAGGCGAGCAATAATTCGACTTCGTGCCTCATCTCTTCGATCACGGACCCGGAGACCGCTAAGTTCATCTTCTGCTGGCCTGTTTACCGGGAAGGGGAAGATGTCTACGTGCAAAACTCGATCATTTTCCTGGACGGCCTCGAAGAACAGTTCAATCCGCAAGAGCCTTGGCGATATGTGGAGGCTCGGAGTTTGGTTGACGAGGACGGGAACCGAATTTCTGAGTGGTCGACGACCATCTCTCAGGTTCGGCGGTTCCGCGAGTCCGTCTGGGGCCGGTAGCTCCTCACGTACACACGCAAATCTGAAGCCCCGTCAGGCAGTGTCTGGCGGGGCTTCAGCGGGTGTGACGGCAGTAGTTGACGGCAACGTCAGCGGACGGCGGCTCCGGCGAGCGGTGGTTCGTTGCCGTCGTCGGGCTTGCCGGTGGTCTCGGCGGGGTTGCGGAGGGCGTGGCCGAGGAGGTCGATGGCGTCGCGTTGGAGCCGGAGTCGGACGTGGGCGTAGACGGTGGCGGTGACGCCGATGTGGGCGTGCCCCAGCAGCTCCTTGATCACGACGAGTTCCACGCCCTGTTCCAGGAGGAGGGTCGCGGTCGAGCGGCGGAGGTCGTGGAACCGGATGCGGCGGAGGCCGGCCTTGCGGAGGAGTGTGGTGAAGGTGCGGGTGAGGTTGGTCGGGTCGATCGGCCTGCCCTGGGGCGTGGTGAACACGTGCCCGTTGTGCTGCCACGCCGTGCCTGCGGCCTCGCGCTGCTGCTGCTCTCGGTGATGCTTCAGTGAGCTTTTTCAGAGTCGTCTCTCCAGGGTGAGGATGGCCTTGGTGATTGACGTCATGCGGTTGGGGCCGATCCGGGATCTTCGGAAGATCTGCCAGGACTTCAGCAGTGCCATGCCGCGTTCGACGGGCGCCCTGGAGGTGGCCAGTACTCGGTTGACCGTCTGTTGTGTCGGGGAGAGTTGCCCGCCGGGTGGTCGTCTGCGCCCGGTGGTGACCCACGGACCGGCTCCTTGGTACGCGCGGTCGGCCAAGATCGGGACACCTTGGCGTTCGCAGATTCGGATGATCCGGTGGCTGCGGGCCGCAGTGAGGTCGTGGCACCGGCCGGGCACGGCCGGCGAGATCCACAGCACGCGGCCGACCGGGTCGGTCACGACCTGCACGTTCACCCCGTGGCGGCGGTGCTTGTGGGAGTAGTCGGCCCGGCCGTCGCCCACCCGGTCGCATTCGGCGAGTGTCCCGTCGAGCAGCACGTAGTCCGGTTCGCGCTCGCGCAGCGTCTTGAGCAGGCCGGGCGCCCGTGCTGCCAGAAGGTCGATCACGGCGGCTGTGTAGGCGTGGGCGGTGCCGACCGAGATGCCGAAGCCGGCTGCGATCTGGGCCAGGGTGTCGTGCTTGCGCAGGTACACCAGAGCGACCAGCGCGTGTTGGTGCGGCGGAAGCTTGCAGCGTCGGTCACCCTCGCGGGTGACGATGAGCATGGTGACCCACTCGACCAGCGCATGCGGCAGGTCGAGTGCGGCAGGATAGGAGACCAACGAGGCACCTGCGCTGATGAGTTGAGACTTCGAACACCTCTCTCAACGGCACAGGTGCCTCGTGCGTTGCGCCCCCGGCCGCCGTCACCCCATCAGTGGTCACTCTGAAGACGCTCAATGACCGAGAGAGCAAGAATTGTCTGAAGGACACCTCATCCACGAGCACAATCTTCTACAACAATCCCGATGACAAGGGGCGCGCGACCGGCGCATGGGCCTGCCTCAATCCCACTATCACGGAGATCAACACCACCAAACCCCAGAAGCCGGTCGGGTGGCAGGCAGGAATGGACAAGGCGCACCTGATAGCGAGGACGTTCGGCGGCACACACTTGAGGAAGAACATCGTTCCCACCAGCCCGATTGCGAACCAGACGGACATGCGGGAGTTCGAGAGGGATATTCGGAAACACCTGGATCAGAACGAGCGAGTCTTCTACTCCTCCATACCGGCCTACAACGTGGGTTCTATTCGCCCGACCGGCATCGACATGTTCATGCTGACGAGCAGCGGATACACCACGTCGAAGTTCGTGCCGAGCGGCGTGTACCCGTAAGAGGGCCTGCGGTACAGAGACAGTGACCTCGTGAAAGCGGCGGCAGGCCAGGGCTGCAGATTTCCCCCGGCTTGCCGCCCGCCTGTATGGATAGAATCTGGCCACTACGAACGTCTTGGAAGGGGCAGCGATGGCTCAGGGCACGATCGACCTGATCCGCCTGGTTGGTGAGGGCAACAACGTCGTCCTTCGGATCACGGGGAGAGAGACCCGGCGAGGGGCGCGCATGACCCATGTGCTAACGGGTGAGTTCGTGGTTGACACGCCGTTCATTAGGGGAACCCTCAATGCCTGGGTGTTTCCGGAAGACTTGGCCGAATGGCAGGAATGTCTCGACGCGCTCGACAGCGGGCAGGCCGGCATCACCTGGCGTGAGGCTGTACGAGGCCCGGCGCTGTCCATCGAACGCGACGATATCGGAGAGCAACTCACCGTCACTATCAGAGACGACACCATGTCTATGACAACGGTGAGCGTGATGGTGCCGCTGGCCGATTCCTGGTTCGATGACGCCTACAGCCGTCTCGAACAAGTCTGGAAGACCTGGCCTGCGATCGAGGGTCACTGACGTCTCACCGTTGGCCCTGTGAAATTGGGGGGAGCGCATACGGGCCGGCCTGGTTCGATAACCGGCCAGCGGCTTCAGAAGGGCTTTGATGGCAGCCAAGAAGGGCCGGCGTAAAGTGGAATACTCGGAATTCGAACACCTGCTGGAAAGCGTTCGATCGGACCACCCGTTCTGGTTTGAAAACTTTGAAGGGTGGCGGTCGACCGAAGAACAGATCGCCGAAACCGAGGTAATCTTAGGCGTATCCCTTCCTGCTGCCTACAGACGTTTCATGTTGACCGCAGGTGGCGGAGGATTCGGCTTCCTTGACATTCTCCCGCTAAATCCGCAGGAAGGAAGCGTGGAGGACCTCGAGTCTGTAAATCGAGAGCAATGGTGGGATGCGGACTTTGTGGCCTTTTCACCGGTCGGCACTGGAGACCTATGGGGGTTCTTGGTGGATAATGGCGTCTGCTCTGATCAGGTAACCTTCCTTGACCACGAAACCAGGGATATGGTTCCTGAGCATCAGGACTTTCTAGAGTTTTTGGTCTCTAAGGCTCTCAAGCCGTAGTCGTGTCGCGGGTCCCAGCGGCTCCGCCGAGATCGTTCCGGCGGGGTCGATGGGGCAGTCGGTCACCGCGGGCGGCCAGGTGATCTCCCGCAACACCTACGACGGCTTCGACCACGTCACCAAGTCCGAGAAGGCCGACGACACGGGCGCGCTGAAGTCGACGACGTACACCTTCGACCCGCTGGACCGCACCACGTCGGAAACGGCAGCCGGCCACAACAGCGACGGCACCACCCTTCAACGCGAAGCGCTGGGACGCCCAGTCCGGCACCTACGACATGGGCTTCCGCAACTACGACCCCGGCGCCCTCGCCGACATGAACCTCACCACCAACCCCTACACCGGCAACCGCTACGCCTACGGCGCCGGCAACCCCACCAGCATGATTGAGGCCGACGGCCACACCAGCTGCGACATCACCGG
>NZ_JOFZ01000023.1 GCF_000721265.1 Streptomyces sp. NRRL F-5126
CGGCCCCGACACCCCCATCATCACCACCGACGCCCGCCACCGCGCCGACGCCAAGAGCGGACTCATCACCCTCGTCGAACACGCCCTCATGGCACGACTCAAGTAGCCCTGCCTACGGCGGTTGCTGTACGTGTCAGTAACGGTGGGCTGTGTCTTCGGACACGGCCCACCACCACGTTCATAACGTTTCGACAGAGAATTCACCACCTCCCGACACGCGGTGCGGTCGGCCGGTTTCCCTGCGCTCACCAACCTCTCGCCATTTTGGCGGAACTCACCCCTTACGCCCGCTTTATCTGCGGCTTGGATCACTCGGAATGGCTGGTTCCCGGTGTTTGGAACACAGCCGTGACACATGCTGGAATTCGACGGCTCCCGAGTGGTTGCGGTACGGCCCGAAACGAGAAACGGCACAGCGCAGGTGCCGTCGCCGAGAGGTTGTTGGTCGAGTGAGGCGAAGCAAGACGGGCTCCGCTGAGGAGGCGCGGGGCGGTCCCGCCGCACCCCCGCGTGCGGCCGTGCCGCCCGCCGCCCCGACCGGGCCGTCGTCCACCGGATCCACCAGCAGGCTCGCCCCGCGCAACTGGCGGGTGCCGACGCGGCTCAACGCGATCCTCCTGCTGCCGGTCCTGGTCGGCCTCGTCATGGGCGGCTTCCAGGTCAAGGCGTCCGTGGACACCTGGCACGAGGCGCAGGACGCCGAGCGCGCCGCCCTGGTCGTACGGGCCGCGTCCGACTACAGCCAGGCGCTGCTGAACGAGCGCGACCTGACCGCTCGGCCGCTGCTCACCGGCCACCGCGACGACCCCGTCGTCGCGAAGACACGCGCGGCGACCGACGCGGCGAAGAAGCGGTTCGACGCCGTGGTGCGCAGCATGCCCCACGAGCCGCGCCTGCAGCGGCGGCTGTCCCTCTTCCGTGCCGTGGAGCCGAAGCTCGCCCAACTGCGCAAGGTGGCGTACAGCGAATCCATCGAGACGCCCGACAAGAGCGGCGGGCACGGCGGACCCGTGGCCACGCAGGAGGGCTACGTCCAGGTCCAGCACTCGCTGATGGAGTTCTCCAACGAGCTGGGCCTCGGCACGGGCAACATCACGAGCTACGGCCGCACCCTGTACGCGATCCAGCTGGCGAAGGCCGCGGAGTCGCTGCAGCGCTCGATCGGCATGGAACTGCTGGTCAGGCCCAGCCACAAGGCGGACATCAGGTCGGGCCAGCTGGTCGCCCTCAACTCGTACGCGTACCTGGAGGGCATCTCCGTCCAGGAGTACGAGTCGGGCGGCACCGCCGCCGACACGAAGCGGCTGACAGCCGTGATGAAGAAGGTCGCGGCGCAGGGCGCGCCCGAGGGCGCCGCGTCCACCGATGTCACTCCCCCGTCGAGCGCCGGCTCCTCCGTGCTCGACGGCATGGTCGCGGCGATCGGCTCGGGCAAGGGCCCCGACGACCTCAAGGCGGCGGGCATCACCCCGGCGACCTGGATGGCCGCCTCCACCGCCAAGTTCGACGGTTACACCACGATCGAGAAGGGCCTTGTCGACAAGGCCGTGGACGACGCGGGCGACATCGCGTCGGGCGCGCGCAGGGACGCCGTCGTGAACGGCGCGGGAGTACTGGTCGCGCTGCTGCTGGCGTTCCTGCTCGCCGGGCTGATGGCGCGGCAGATGAGCCGCGCGATGCGATCGCTGCGCACGGCTGCCTTCGACGTCGCCGAGCAGCGGCTGCCGCGCGTGGTCGACCAGCTCTCCCGGACGGAACCGAACGCCCACCCCGAGCGGATGGCCACACGGGTCGCCGCGATCCCGATCGACTCGCGCGACGAGATCGGCGAGGTCGCGCGCGCCTTCGACCAGGTGCACCGGGAGGCGGTGCGCCTCGCCGCCGAGCAGGCGATGCTTCGCGGCAATGTCAACGCCATCTTCACAAACCTTTCGCGACGTAACCAGTCGCTGATCGAGGGGCAGCTGACCCTCATCACCGAGCTGGAGAACCACCAGGACGATCCCGAGCAGTTGGAGAGCCTCTTCCGCCTCGACCACCTGGCGACCCGGATGCGGCGCAACGGCGAGAACCTGCTGGTCCTCGCCGGCGAGGAGCCGGGCCGCCGGTGGAACCAGCCGGTGCCGCTTGTCGACGTGCTCAGGGCCGCGGCCTCCGAGGTGCAGTCCTACGAGCGGATCGAGATGGCCGGCCTGCCGGAAGCCGAGATACACGGCAAGGCAGTGACCGACCTGGTGCACCTGCTCGCGGAGCTGCTGGAGAACGCGACGTCGTTCTCGTCCCCGCAGACGAAGGTGCGGGTCACCGCCACGAGGCTGCCCGACCGCCGGATGATGATCGAGATCCACGACAAGGGCATCGGCCTGACCGCGGAGGACTTCGCGGACATCAACCACAAGCTGGCCAACCCGCCGGTGGTGGACGTCGAGGTCTCCCAGCGCATGGGCCTGTTCGTGGTCGGCCGCCTGGCCGACCGCCATGGCATCCGCGTCCAGCTGCGCCCCTCGGGCGAGCAGGCGGGCACCACCTCGCTGGTGATGCTGCCGGACGCGATCACGCACGGCGGCGGCGCCGAGGCGCCGGAGGAAGGTTTCACCGTCTCGGGCATGATCCCGCAGGCGCCGCCTTCGGCCACCCAGGTGACCGCCCACGGCAGCGGCCCGATGCTGACCGCCGCACAGCTCGGCTTCGACGACTCGCGGTACGAGCAGTCCACGGCCGCGCCGGAGGCCAGGACGCTCGACCCCGTCAACCGCACGTTGATGCGGGAGGAGCGGCGCGCGGCCGTCGAGGCAGCTCCCGACCGCGCCGCGCCCGAGCTCGCGCCCGGCGCCGAGCCGCCGCCCGGCACGTACGAGCAGGGCTACGGACAGGGCTACCGGGAGCACGGTTACGAGCAGCAGGGATACGGACAGCAGGCGTACGGCCAAGAGGGTTACGTGGAACAGGCCTTCGACGGGCAGGGCTACGGCGGTCAGGCGTACGACCCGGGTGTCCAGGGCGAGCAGCCGCAGGACCCGTACGGCGACGGGCGGCCCTACCCCGGCGGGCAGCAGGGCGGGGAGCCGGGACAGGGCGCCGCATACGGGGACTACCTGACGGGCGCCGACGGCTACCGGCAGAGCGGCTGGGACGAACCCCTCGAACCCCCGCGCGCGGATACGTGGACGGACGGCGCGGCGTACGCGGTGCCCCAGGAGCCCGCCCCCGCACAGGAGCCGGAGTCCGACCCCGACGCGGACGACGCTCGGCGGACGGGCCCCGAGCGCTCAGGACCGGGCCCCTCCCCCAGCGCGAGCCACACGCTGACCGACGCCGGACTGCCGCGGCGCGGTGCCGCGCGACCGCCCCAGGAGGCGTGGACGACGGACCCCGGCACGGCCGGCTCCGCGGGACCGGCGGGAGTGCCCCCGCAGCCTGCGCCGGATGGGCACAATGGAACCAGCGCGGCCGAAGGCCCCGAGGACCCGGGCTCGTCGACGAACGACGAGCGCTTCCGCAGGGCCGGCGAGCTGCGCGAGCCGAAGGCCGGCGGGGTCACTCCGTCGGGGCTGCCGAAGCGGGTGCCCAGGGCCAACCTGGTCGCGGGCACCGCGGAGCAGGCCCCGAAGGAGGGCCCGCAGGTCTCCCGGGCTCCGGAGGACGTACGCGGCAGGCTGAGCAACCTGCGCAGCGGGGTGCAGCGGGGCCGCAACGCGGGAGCGGACACGAACAGACCGGGCCACGGCCCGGGCAGTATCTACAACCAGGAGCGTTAGTGTGAGCCCGATGAGCCAGGCGGCGCAGAATCTCAACTGGTTGATCACCAATTTCGTGGACAACACCCCCGGGGTGTCCCACACCGTGGTGGTCTCCGCCGACGGACTGCTGCTGGCCATGTCCGAGGGCTTCCCGCGGGACCGTGCCGATCAGCTCGCCGCAGTGGCGTCCGGGCTGACCTCGCTGACGGCGGGGGCGTCCAGGATCTTCGAGGGCGGCGCCGTCAACCAGACGGTGGTCGAGATGGAGAGGGGTTTCCTGTTCATCATGTCCATCTCCGACGGCTCGTCGCTCGCCGTGCTCGCCCACCCGGAGGCCGACATCGGCCTCGTCGGGTACGAAATGGCACTGCTCGTCGACCGCGCGGGCACAGTACTCACACCGGACCTCCGCGCCGAACTCCAGGGAAGTCTTCTCAACTGAGAGACAGTGCGCTTCCCGCCACCGCACCATTAAGGTGCGGTGGCGCGGTGCCGCAGGGATGCGGTACCGGCAGCCGGCAGTCGGAGGAGGAGAAGTGGCGACACACCCAGACGGGTACCCCCATGACGGGGCCCGGCGGTTCCCCGGTGACCCAGGCCCGCGCCGCACTGGACCCGGCGCCGCGGCGACGGGTGGCCGCCCCGACGACGGGTCGTACCCGGACATGCGCGCGAACGACGACCCGTACGGCGGACGCTACCCGGGCGGGCCGGCCGGCTACCCGGCCGAGGACCCCCGCACCGGATACCGGGCCGGCGGGTACGAGGGCGGCGGGTACGAGGGGGGTCAGGGCGGCTACCCGTCCT
This sequence comes from Streptomyces sp. NRRL F-5126, assembly GCF_000721265.1. GTDB lineage: Bacteria > Actinomycetota > Actinomycetes > Streptomycetales > Streptomycetaceae > Streptomyces. The sequence goes on from NZ_JOFZ01000023.1 coordinate 4,548, forward strand.
ACCCGGGGCACCCCGTGGCGCAGAACGGATACCCGGACGGGCGAATCACCCGCCCCGGCGCCCAGGGCGGCTACCCCGGCGTGCCCTCCGAGGAGCGCCCCGACGGCGCCCACCGGGCGCCCATGCCACCGCAGGGCCCCTTCGATCAGCCGCGGCGCCGCATCGAGCCGGTCGCTCCCCGGCGGGCGCCCGAGCCCACCAGGGAGCCCGTGGGCCCGCACAACCCCCTGGTGCGCCCGTACGCCATGACGGGAGGCCGCACCAGGCCCCGCTACCAGCTCGCCATGGAGGCGCTGGTCTCCACGACGGCCGACCTGTCCGCGCTGCACGGGCAACTGCCCGAGCACCAGCGGATCTGCCGTCTCTGCCTTGAGGTCAAGTCGGTCGCCGAGATCTCGGCGCTGCTCTCGATCCCCCTCGGCGTCACCCGGATCCTCGTCGCCGACCTGGCCGAGGCCGGACTCGTCGCCATCCATCAGCCCGGCGGTGACGAGTCCGCCGGCGGCCAACCAGATGTGACACTGCTCGAAAGGGTGCTCAGTGGACTTCGAAAGCTCTAGCGGCGCAGCGACCGCCCGATCCACCACGAGCGCGAAGATCGTGGTGGCGGGCGGATTCGGCGTGGGCAAGACCACGTTCGTCGGCGCCGTCTCGGAGATCAACCCGCTGCGTACCGAAGCCGTCATG
>NZ_JOFZ01000024.1 GCF_000721265.1 Streptomyces sp. NRRL F-5126
CGAAGACCACCCGCGCCATCCGCGACCAACCCGAACGAGCCCTCCCCATCCTGGGCATCACCTACAAGCCCGACCTCAACGGAACTTGATCAAGCCCTGCGGATGGCCCGGGAAAGACGGTCTGGGTCGAGTACACGGTGAACGGGGGCACGACGGACGCGGGCGCGGTGGCTCGATCCCGTCCGTACGCCGCGCCGTCGTAGGACACGGCTGGACGCGGTGATCCGTTTCCGGGGAAACTGGCCGCTACCAACGGGGCTCGAGGGACGAGCGAGCGCCAGTGCCAGGACGCGGGGCGGGGACAGGTGCCGGACAGACCGATCGCGGGCCGCTACGAACTGCTGGAGCAGCTCGGCAACGGCGGCATGGGCGATGTGTGGCGAGGCTACGACGCGGTGCTCGACCGGCCCGTCGCCGTGAAGCGGATCCGGCCGCAAACTGTCGCCGCCACACCCCAGTTGGCCGAGGAGCTCGAGCGGCGTTTCCGGCGCGAGGCACGGGTTACCGCGCGCATCCAGCACCCCGGTGTGCCACAGGTGTACGACGCGGTGCTCGACGAGTCGTACGAGCAGCTGTTCCTCGTGATGGAGCTGGTCGACGGCGTACCGCTGAGCGCGTACGTGCACCCGGACCACCTCCTCCCCACCGTCTGGGCGGTGGCCGTGGCGGCGCAGGTCGCGACCGTCCTGTCGTACGCGCACGACGTACCGGTGGTGCACCGTGACCTGAAGCCGGCCAACATCCTTGTCGCACGCGACGGCACGGTGAAGGTGCTCGACTTCGGGATCGCGGCGATCCTGCGGACGGACGTCACAAAGCTGACCGCGACCGGCAATCCGGTCGGGACGCACCAGTACATGGCGCCGGAACAGGTGCGCGGCGGGCGGGTCACACCGCGCACCGACCTGTACGCGCTCGGCTGCGTGCTGCACGAACTGCTCTGCGGGCGGCCCCTGTTCCAAGGGGACAGTGAGTGGCAGCTGATGACGCAGCATGTCAACGCCGCCCCCACTCCCCTGCGTGAGCTGCGCGCCGACGTGCCGGAGGCCATGGAGGAGCTCGTCCTGCACCTGCTGCGCAAGGCTCCTGAGGCGCGACCGGTGGATGTCCAGGAGGTGTACGAGCGGCTGCGGGCGTTTCTGCCTTCGCCTGGCGAGGGGGCCGTGCCGGAGGGGTCGGAACCCACCGGTTTCCCCGATCCCACCGCGATCTTCCGCCGCCCCTACGCGCCCCGCTCGCGCGCCGGCACCGCGAGCGCTCGCCCCGGGGAGCCGGGCGCCGTGCCTGACGCGCTGCCTGCCGTCCCCGCGGCCGAACGTGAGGCGCTGCGGGAGCAGATCCGCGAGGTACACGCGCACTACCGCGCCCTCATGGAGGAGGAGCGCTACACGCAGGCCGCCGAAGTGGCGGGCGAGATGATCGAACCGGCGGCGCACGCCCTCGGCTCGGACAGCAAGGCGGTCCTCGGGCTGCGCATGCGCCGGGCGGTCAGCCGTCAACTGGCCGGTGACCACCGGGCCGCTCTGCCCGAGTTCGAGGCGCTGGCGGACGCCTACGCGCGGGTGAGCGGAGCCGGCAGCGAGCAGGCACTGGAAAGCCGCGCCCAGGCGGCGCGTTGCCGTGGTGAACTCGGCCAGGTGACGGAGGCACTGGCCGGGCTGCACGCTGTGCTGGAGACCGTACGCGCCGCCGACGGCGACGTGAGCGAGAACGCGGTGGAGCTGCGCCGGGACATCGGCATGCTGCTGCTCGCGCAGGGCCGGACGGCGGAGGCGTACGACGTTCTGGAGCCGCTGCACGCGGACCTCTGCGTGGTGTTCGGCCCGGACGACGAACTCTCCACCGAGGTGGCCGAGACCCTGGCCGTGATCCGCCTCGACCTCGACGGCGGCGGCTCCGACGTCTCGCCCTGACTCTGCCGTTCTTCCGCGCCACTACCCAACACGCGTAGCCCCTCCCGGCCGCCGGCGGGCGGCTCCCGGCTTCTCGATGCCCCGTCAGGCATACGGACGGACGGGCACCTGACTTCGGCGCGACCTCTCTTCATCCCCTTGGTCGACCCCGCATGCCCATGCAGACCCCATACGACCCACTACCTAATCGCCACCTTCGCGCATAATGATAGTTGACAACGCTTTCAACATCATGGTTAGGTGTTAACGCTTCCGAAGACGCCTGGGGCGCCTGAAGCACTCGTTCACCGCATGCACGGGGAAACCCAGTGCCGACGCGTCGACCTGTCGACGCCCTGCCGGACACCTCGATCTCCGGCCCAAGACTCGTTCCCGGCCGTTCGGGACACTCCGCACTGTCACACGTCAGGAAAAGCCGTGAAGATCAAGCGCGTCCGCATCGAGAACTTCTGCTGCCTGCGCAGCCTCGACGTCTCCTTCGACTCCATCACCTCGCTCATCGGCCCGACCGGTGTCGGCAAGTCCACCGTCCTTCGCGCCCTGGACTGGTTCTTCAACGGCGAGAAGGGCGGCAACCTCAGTGAGGAGGACGTCCATTCGGCATCGGAGACCAAGCGGATTCGCGTGGAGGTCGAGTTCGACGGGCTCACCGCCTCCGATCGTGCCGCACTCGGCCACTACGCGCCGGAGGGCGTCGAGAGTCTGAGCATCTGGCGCACGTGGGAGAACGGGGAGGACCGGATCACCGGCAAGGCACTGGCCTATCCGCCCTTCGAGCAGGTCCGGCAGGGCACCGGCAACAAGGAGAAGACCGACGCGTACAAGACACTGCGCGAGCACGACCCGGCACTCGGCCTGCCCAACGTCCGCAGCTGGGACGCTGCCGAAGCGGAGATGCGGACCTGGGAGGCGGCGAACCGGGCGCGGCTCACCGAGGCCGAGGTCGAGGGCACGCACTTCTTCGGCTTCGCCGGCCAAGGACTGCTCGGCAAGCTGATCGACTTCGTCTTCATCTCCGCCGACCTGCGTGCATACGAGGAGACCGACGACAACAAGTCCTCTGTGGTGGGCCGGATCCTGGAGCACGCGGTCGACCGTTCGGAGGCCGAGGCCCGGTTCACGACCATCGACGAGGACGCCCAGACCGCCCGCGCAAAGGTGCACGACGAGATTTACGGGCCGGTGCTCGCGACGCTGTCCGACGCCCTCTCCCGGGAGGTCGGCCAGTTCACCACGGGGCGGCGCATCGTCGTCACCCCGACGGCCCAGGTCCCGAAGCGTGCCAGGACCGCGTTCGAGGTCAACATCCGCGACGGCGTGGTTCTCACCCACGTCCGCCGGCAGGGCCATGGATTCCAGCGTGCGCTGATCATCGCCGCGCTCAGGTACCTCTCGGAGTGCCGCCGCCCCGAAAGCGGCCAGCGCTCCCTGTGCCTGGCGATCGAGGAGCCCGAGTTGTTCCAGCACCCGGCGCAGACGGCGGTCTTCGCTCAGGCCCTGCGCAGCCTGGTCGAGTCGGGCGGGGACCAGACGCAGGTCATGTACGCGACGCACAGCCCTGTGTTCATCGACCCGAGCGACTACCAGCAAGTCCGCAGGCTGTACCGCGCCGTCGGTGGCGACCACCCCGAGGTCTACCTGCGCGCGCTCACCGAGCAGACGCTGCATCAGTCGCTGGACGGGCTGGTGAGCGCGCAGTCGATCGCCCGTCGGGGGACCACCCGCTACGTGCGGAATCTCGCAGAGGCCCTCTTCGCCGATGTCGCCGTCGTGGTCGAGGGTCCGACGGACGAGAGCATCCTCATCGGCTTCGCGGAGCGTCAGGGACTGCGCCTCGGTGCCAAGGGTATCTGCGTCATGAACGCGGAGGGCAAGGACAACATGATCCTCTGCCACGCCATCCTCACCGCGTTCGGCGTCCGCTGCCACCTCGTCTTCGACGCGGACACAGGGCCGAAGAACTACGCCGAGGCCGAGAAGCTCGAAGAGGCTCAGAGGCTCGCGGAGGCGCAAAAGCTCGCAAAGCCCCAGACGGTGGACGGAGCAAGGAAACGGGCGGAGAAGAAGGCACGGAGCATCCGGGATTCGACCGACAAGAACACGAAGATCCTCTGCTACCTGGGCGCGCCGGCCGAGACGAAACCCACGACCAGCAGTGGGACGACCCACACCGTCTTCGCGGACGACCTCGAGACGTATCTCTCGGAGAACTGGCCCTCATGGGGTGCTCGCTGTCGCGAGCTGGTCCGGCAGCGCATCGGTTACGTGGAGGGAAAGCATGTGCCGACGTACGCGGAGGCGGCACGCACCGCTGGCGGCGGCGAGCCGAGGGTGCTGCACGCGCTGCTGGAGAACGTTCGGAGCCTGGCCGCACGCCCGGCGCCAAGGCCATAGGCCCCCGGCCGCCCTGCCGCACCCCCTCTGCGCACCGTCACGTCCGGTACCGGGCTTCCGCCCCGGTCGCGGGCGTGGCGATCCTCTCCGCACAGAGTTGCATGGCCGTCATCATCAGCGTGGTCCCGAAAGTGCCCAGGGCTTGATCAAGTTCCGTTGAGGTCGGGCTTGTAGGTGATGCCCAGGATGGGGAGGGCTCGTTCGGGTTGGTCGCGGATGGCGCGGGTGGTCT
>NZ_JOFZ01000025.1 GCF_000721265.1 Streptomyces sp. NRRL F-5126
TGTCGTGACTGCGTGCCTTTTGAAGAATGAGCCTGCGAGTTTGCGGTGTGTTGCGAGGTTAACCCGTGTGGGGGAGCCGTAGCGAAAGCGAGTCCGAAGAGGGCGATTTAGTAGCATGCTCAAGACCCGAAGCGGAGTGATCTAGCCATGGGCAGGTTGAAGCGGCTGTAAGAGGTCGTGGAGGACCGAACCCACCAGGGTTGAAAACCTGGGGGATGACCTGTGGTTAGGGGTGAAAGGCCAATCAAACTCCGTGATAGCTGGTTCTCCCCGAAATGCATTTAGGTGCAGCGTCGCGTGTTTCTTGCCGGAGGTAGAGCACTGGATAGGCGATGGGCCTTACCGGGTTACTGACCTTAGCCAAACTCCGAATGCCGGTAAGTGAGAGCGTGGCAGTGAGACTGTGGGGGATAAGCTCCATGGTCGAGAGGGAAACAGCCCAGAGCATCGACTAAGGCCCCTAAGCGTGCGCTAAGTGGGAAAGGATGTGGAGTCGCAGAGACAACCAGGAGGTTGGCTTAGAAGCAGCCACCCTTGAAAGAGTGCGTAATAGCTCACTGGTCTAGTGATTCCGCGCCGACAATGTAGCGGGGCTCAAGCGTACCGCCGAAGTCGTGTCATTTGCACAAGAGCTCTAACGAGTGTGTAGATGGGTAGGGGAGCGTCGTGTGCCGGGTGAAGCAGCACTGGAAGGTAGTTGTGGACGGTTCACGAGTGAGAATGCAGGCATGAGTAGCGATTCACACGTGAGAAACGTGTGCGCCGATTGACTAAGGGTTCCTGGGTCAAGCTGATCTGCCCAGGGTAAGTCGGGACCTAAGGCGAGGCCGACAGGCGTAGTCGATGGATAACCGGTTGATATTCCGGTACCCGCTGTGAAGCGTCAAATATCGAATCTTCTGATGCTAAGGCCGTGAAGCCGCCCTGATCTCTTCGGAGTTGAGGGGAGTGGTGGAGCCGCCGGCCCAAGGGGGTAGTAGGTAAGTGATGGGGTGACGCAGGAAGGTAGTCCAGCCCGGGCGGTGGTTGTCCCGGGGTAAGGGTGTAGGACGTTCGGTAGGTAAATCCGCCGGGCATGTGTCTGAGACCTGATGCCGAGCCGATTGTGGTGAAGTGGATGATCCTATGCTGTCGAGAAAAGCCTCTAGCGAGTTTTATGGCGGCCCGTACCCTAAACCGACTCAGGTGGTCTGGTAGAGAATACTGAGGCGTTCGGGTGAACTATGGTTAAGGAACTCGGCAAAATGCCCCCGTAACTTCGGGAGAAGGGGGGCCATTCCTGGTGATCGAATTTTCTTCGTGAGCTGGGGGTGGCCGCAGAGACCAGCGAGAAGCGACTGTTTACTAAAAACACAGGTCCGTGCGAAGCCGTAAGGCGATGTATACGGACTGACGCCTGCCCGGTGCTGGAACGTTAAGGGGACCGGTTAGTCAACTTTCGGGTTGGCGAAGCTGAGAACTTAAGCGCCAGTAAACGGCGGTGGTAACTATAACCATCCTAAGGTAGCGAAATTCCTTGTCGGGTAAGTTCCGACCTGCACGAATGGCGTAACGACTTCTCGGCTGTCTCGACCATAGGCCCGGTGAAATTGCAGTACGAGTAAAGATGCTCGTTTCGCGCAGCAGGACGGAAAGACCCCGGGACCTTTACTATAGTTTGATATTGGTGTTCGGTTCGGCTTGTGTAGGATAGGTGGGAGACTGTGAAGCTTGGACGCCAGTTCAGGTGGAGTCATTGTTGAAATACCACTCTGGTCGTGCTGGATGTCTAACCTGGGTCCGTGATCCGGATCAGGGACAGTGTCTGATGGGTAGTTTAACTGGGGCGGTTGCCTCCTAAAGAGTAACGGAGGCGCCCAAAGGTTCCCTCAGCCTGGTTGGTAATCAGGTGGTGAGTGTAAGTGCACAAGGGAGCTTGACTGTGAGACTGACGGGTCGAGCAGGGACGAAAGTCGGGACTAGTGATCCGGCGGTGGCTTGTGGAAGCGCCGTCGCTCAACGGATAAAAGGTACCCCGGGGATAACAGGCTGATCTTCCCCAAGAGTCCATATCGACGGGATGGTTTGGCACCTCGATGTCGGCTCGTCGCATCCTGGGGCTGGAGTCGGTCCCAAGGGTTGGGCTGTTCGCCCATTAAAGCGGTACGCGAGCTGGGTTTAGAACGTCGTGAGACAGTTCGGTCCCTATCCGCTGCGCGCGTAGGAGTCTTGAGAAGGGCTGTCCCTAGTACGAGAGGACCGGGACGGACGAACCTCTGGTGTGCCAGTTGTTCTGCCAAGGGCATGGCTGGTTGGCTACGTTCGGGAGGGATAACCGCTGAAAGCATCTAAGCGGGAAGCCTGCTTCGAGATGAGGACTCCCACCCACTTGATGGGGTAAGGCTCCCAGTAGACGACTGGGTTGATAGGCCGGAGATGGAAGCCAGGTGACTGGTGGAGTTGACCGGTACTAATAGGCCGAGGGCTTGTCCATATTTGCTCGCGTCCACTGTGTTGGTTCTGAAACCACGAACAGC
>NZ_JOFZ01000026.1 GCF_000721265.1 Streptomyces sp. NRRL F-5126
GGCTCGCAACGAGCCGGAATGGGCCGCGAACTCCACGCCGCCTCACCCGTCTTCGCCACAGCCTTCGACGAAGCCTGCCACGCCTTCACCCCCCACCTCCCACAACCACTCCGCGACGTGATGTGGGCACAGGAAAACAGTGAGACCGGCGCACTACTGCACCAGACCCAATACACCCAACCCGCCCTCTTCACCCTGCACGTCGCCCTCCACCACCTCGCCCTGGACGCCGGACTGATCCCCGACTACCTCACCGGACACTCCATCGGCGAACTCACCGCCGCCCACCTCGCCGGAGTCCTCTCCCTCACCGACGCCGCCACACTCATCGCCACCCGCGCCCGCCTCATGCAAAACGCCCCCACCGGCGGAACCATGATCGCCCTCGAAGCCAACGAAAACGACATCCGCCCCCTCCTCACCGGACACGAACACCACCTCTCCATCGCCGCCATCAACTCCCCCACATCCCTGGTCATCTCCGGCGACCACGACGCAGCCACCACCATCGCCACCACCTGGGCCAACCAAGGCCACAAAACAAAAACCCTGCACGTCAGCCACGCCTTCCACTCCCCCCACATGGACACAGTCCTCACCCCACTCCACAACCTCGCCACCACCCTCACCCACCACACCCCCCACACCCCCGTCATCTCCAACCTCACCGGCCAAACCGCCACCCCACAACAACTCACCAACCCCCAATACTGGAGCGACCACGTCCGCTCCACCGTCCGCTTCGCCGACACCCTCACCACCCTCACCCACCACCACACCACCACCTACCTCGAACTCGGCCCCGACACCACCCTCACCACCCTCACCACCGACACCCTCACCCACCACAACACCCCCGACACCTACCTAGCCCAAGCAGCCCTCAACCCCCGCCACCCCGAAACACACACCTGGCTCCACACCCTCGCCCACCTCCACACCCACGGCACCACCATCAACTGGAACACCTACACCACACCCACAACCAACCAGCCCGTGGATCTACCCACCTACCCCTTCCAACACCAGCACTACTGGCTCACGACAACACCCGGCAGCGACGCAGCCCGTCTCGTTGCGGGCAGTGCCCAAAGGGTGGTCGACGCGGACGACGACGGCGCGGAGCGCAACGGCCCAAACCCCGCAACCTCGCTGCTGGCTCAGCGATCGGCGGGCCTGTCCGAGAGCCAGCAGCGTCAGTTGGTGCTGGACTTGGTGCGCGCGGAGGTCGCCTTCACTCTGGGCTACCGGAGCCCGGACGACGTGGACACCGACCAGTCGTTCAAGGAGCTGGGCTTCGACTCCACGGTGGCGTTGGAGTTCCGCAACCGCCTCGTCACGGCCACCGGGATCAGCCTGGCGACGTCCGTGGTGTACGACTACCCCACCTCAAGCGCGCTTGCCGACCACCTGACAACGAGGGTGTCGCCCCTGCGAGCGGGGGCGGCGGCCCCGGTGCCCACCTCGTCGGAGAAGCCGGACGAGCCGATCGCCGTCGTCGGCATGTTCTGCCGTTACCCCGGTGACGTCGCCGGAGCCGACGACCTGTGGCGGCTGGTGAGCGGCGAACTGGACGCCATCAGCGAGTTCCCGGCGGACCGTGGGTGGAACCTCGAGGAGCTCTACGACCCCGACCCCGACAGCTCCGCGACCTCCTACGCCAGGCACGGCGGCTTCCTCCACGACGCCCCGCTGTTCGACCCGGCGTTCTTCGGTATCAGTCCGCGCGAGGCGACCTCCATGGACCCTCAGCAGCGACTGCTGCTGGAGACGTCATGGGCGGCGTTCGAGAACGCCCGCATCGAGCCGAACTCCCTGCGCGGGAGCCAGACCGGTGTCTTCATCGGCGCGACCTCCCTGGACTACGGCCCACAGCTGCACGAGGAGACGCCCGGCTACGAGGGTTACCGCCTGACCGGCAGCACAAGCAGTGTGGCGTCCGGTCGGATCGCCTACACCCTCGGCCTTGAAGGCCCCGCGTTGACGGTCGACACCGCGTGCTCCTCGTCCCTGGTGTCCATGCACCCTGGGCCGAGGGTGTCGGGCTGGTGGTGTTGGAGCGGTTGTCCGACGCGCAGCGTAACGGGCACAGGGTGCTGGCCGTGGTGCGTGGCAGTGCCGTCAACCAGGACGGTGCGAGCAACGGGCTCACCGCGCCCAACGGTCCGTCCCAGGAGCGGGTGATCCGGCAGGCCCTCGCCAACGCAGGCCTCGCCCCGGACCAGGTCGACGCGGTCGAAGCGCACGGCACCGGCACCCGCCTCGGCGATCCCATCGAGGCCCAGGCCCTCCTGTCCACCTACGGCCAGGACCGCCCGGCCGAGCAGCCGCTCCACCTCGGCTCCATCAAGTCCAACATCGGCCACACCCAGGCCGCCGCAGGCGCCGCCGGCGTCATCAAAATGATCCTCGCCATGCGGCACGGCACCCTGCCCCGTTCCCTGCACATCGACGAGCCCACCCCACACGTCGACTGGACCAGTGGCGCCGTCAGCCTCCTCACCGAACCCACCCCATGGCCAGTGACGGACCACCCACGCCGAGCCGCCGTCTCCTCCTTCGGCATCAGCGGCACCAACGCCCACCTCATCCTC
>NZ_JOFZ01000027.1 GCF_000721265.1 Streptomyces sp. NRRL F-5126
CTCGCCCACCACCGCCACACCCACGGCCTGACCGCCACCTCCCTCGCCTGGGGCCTATGGCAACAGACCAGCACCATGACCAGCCACCTCGACACCACCAACCTGGCACGCATCAACCGCACCGGCATCACCCCACTCACCACCGACGACGCCCTCACCCTCTTCGACCACGCCCTCACCACCCCTCACCCCCACCACCTGGCCGCCCGCCTCAACTCCGCAGCCCTCCGCAACAACCCCGACCTGCCGCCCCTCTACCGCACCCTCCTACCCGTGACCACACCCAGGCTCCGTGCCGCGGCCGCCAACGACAGCGCAGGTGAGCAGGGCGGTCTGGCCCAGCGGCTGTCCGCGATGAGCGAGCACGAGCGCGACCAAGTGCTGGTCGATCTGGTCCGTGAGCAACTCGCCGCGATCCTCGGCCACGCCAACCCCACGGAGATCGAAGCGGAGCGCCCGTTCAAGGAACTGGGCATAGACTCGTTGACCGCCGTCGAGCTCCGCAACAAGCTCGGCACCATCACCGGAATCCGGCTTCCGGCAACGCTTGTCTTCGACCACCCGACTCCCGCCGCTCTCGCCCGTCATCTGCGCGATCAGCTGGTGAGCCCGCAGGGGATAGTGGCGGCCACCGGCAGTGTGCGGTCGACGTCCGACGAGCCGATCGCCGTCGTGGCGATGAGCTGCCGTTTCCCGGCAGGCGTACGTTCTCCGCAGGAGCTGTGGCGACTGCTCGCGGCCGATTCCGACGCGATCGGCGAGTTCCCCACCGACCGGGGTTGGGACCTGGAGGGCCTCTACGACGAGGCCGAGGGACAGCCACACAAGGTCTACACGCGGCACGGCGGCTTTCTCAAAGAGGCAGACTCGTTCGATGCCGAATTCTTCTCCATGAGTCCCCGCGAGGCACTCGCCACGGACCCGCAGCAGCGGCTCCTGCTGGAATGCGCGTGGGAGGCGATCGAGAGTGCCGGGGTCGATCCGACCGCCCTACGTGGCACCCGCACCGGTGTGTTCGCCGGCGTCATGTACAACGACTACGGGACGCGTTTCGCTGAGGCCCCGGACGGTCTCGAAGGGTTCATGAGCAACGGCAGTGCCGGCAGCGTGGCGTCCGGTCGAGTCGCCTACGCCCTGGGGCTTGAGGGCCCGGCCGTGACCGTGGACACCGCGTGCTCCTCCTCCCTGGTCACCATGCACCTCGCCAGTCAGGCCCTCCGGTACGGCGACTGCGATCTCGCGCTGGCCGGCGGCGTCACGCTCATGGCCACCCCGAATACCTTCATCGAGTTCAGCCAGCAGCGGGGCCTGTCAGCGGACGGCCGTTGCAAGCCGTTCGCCGCCAACGCGGACGGCACCGGGTTCTCCGAGGGTGTCGGGCTGGTGGTGTTGGAGCGGTTGTCCGACGCGCAGCGCAACGGGCACACGGTGCTGGCCGTGGTGCGTGGCAGTGCCGTCAACCAGGACGGTGCGAGCAACGGGCTCACCGCGCCCAACGGCCCCTCCCAGGAGCGGGTGATCCGCCAGGCCCTCGCCAACGCCGGTCTGTCCGGTGATCAGGTCGACGCGGTCGAAGCGCACGGCACCGGCACCCGCCTCGGCGATCCCATCGAGGCCCAGGCCCTCCTCGCCACCTACGGCCAGGACCGCCCGGCCGAGCAGCCGCTCCACCTCGGCTCCATCAAGTCCAACATCGGCCACACCCAGGCCGCCGCAGGCGCCGCCGGTGTCATCAAAATGATCCTCGCTATG
>NZ_JOFZ01000029.1 GCF_000721265.1 Streptomyces sp. NRRL F-5126
CCTCGACTATTCAGCGGAATTGGTTGAGCTGATGCCCTGGTAGCAGAAAGGTGCCGCTGAGCTGCAAGGATGCGACTGTCGAGGAAGCATCGGGTGCAGGAGTCAGGACACCTTTCTGGTGAGCGAGCGTACAGGGTGGGACCGTGGGCTGTCTGTGATGGCCGACGGGAAGGGGCTGGTCGGGCATGCCGGAGCGGTGCTGCTGCGGAAGCTGGCGGACCGGACCGGTCTGACACGAGGGCTCGCCGGGGTGCTGCCGACGAGTACGGCGGCCGGCTGGCGGGAACGGGCCGCCGTGCTCATTCAGTTGGCGGTCACGATCGCGCTCGGGGCCCGGAGCCTGCTGGAGTCCGAGCAGCTCCAACTGCACCACCAGGGCTTGTTCGGGCCGGGCGCCTCGGACTCGACCACGCGCCGGGTACTGGCCGGGCTTGACGAGCAGACGCTGGCGCGGGTCGCGAAGGTGCGTCGGCGGGTGCGCCGCCACGTGTGGATGCTGCTACGACTGCGGCCCGGCGGCTTCCCGTGGCTCACCGTGGCCGGGCGCACCCTGACCGGCTGGATCGTCGTGGACCTGGACGCCACGGTCATCACGAGCGGATCCAGGAAGGAAGGGGCCGCGGGCACGTTCAAGGGTACGTTCGGGTTCCATCCGCTGGGCGGTTGGTGCGCGAACACCGGCGAGAACCTCGCGATGGAACTACGCCCGGGCAACGCGGGGGCGAACACCGTCGAGGACCACCTGCGCGTCCTGGCCGCCTGCCTTCAGCAGATCCCGCACTCCTCGCGGTCCAAGCTGCTGGTCCGCGTCGACGGTGCCGGGGCCACGCACGGTCTGCTCCAGCACCTCGAAGCGCTCAACACCACCCGCCGCACGGTCCGTTACACGGTCGGCTGGAAGATCACGCCCGAGGACGAGGCCGCGATCGCGCAGCTTCCCGAAAGCGCGTGGGAGACCTCGCTGACACAGGACGGCCAGCATCAAGGAGACTATGGGATTGCGGAGTTGACCGGGCTGAACACGCGCGATGGCTGGCCGGAGGGGATGCGGCTGATCGCCCGCCGGGTGCGGCCCTCCCGGCGGCACATGAAGAAGCTGACCGATTTCGAGAAGAAGACCGGCTGGCGGTACTCCATCACCGCGACGAACATCCGGCACATGTGGGGCATCACCGGCTCCCACCAGATCCAGTTCCTCGACGCCCTGCACCGCGACCACGCCGAGGTCGAAGACCGCATCCGCACCGCCAAGGCCATGGGCCTGATGAATCTCCCGTCCTCATCGTGGCAGGTCAACACAGGCTGGATGCTCGCCTGCAACCTCGCAGCCGACCTCGATGCCTGGCTCCGCCTGCTGGCCCTGCACGACAGCGAGGACCTCGCCGGCGCCGAACCGGACACCATGCGCTTGCGCCTCTACCACCTGCCCGCCCGCCTGGCCCACCACGCTCGCCGCCGCTACTTGCGCATCGAGCGGACCTGGCCCTGGGCATCGGCCTTCACCACCAGCTGGAGGCGGCTCACCCAGCTTCCGGCCGTCACCTGACGGCCGGCATCGCCCCGACGAGGATCAGGAAGGAGGGCAGACCCGCACTCTCCGGGCCCGTGGAACCCGGCGCAGCC
>NZ_JOFZ01000030.1 GCF_000721265.1 Streptomyces sp. NRRL F-5126
GTGTAAAGGACCGTGCAGCATGGCCCGTGCTGCACGTTGCAGCGGCGACCTAGTGACGTCATGAGTCCGTGAACCCGCGAGTTCATGACTGCCTCTTGACGGGGGGTACGAACCTTCGTACCTTTGGGGTGTGGGTACGAAGGTTCGTACCCCTTCCGACTCGGGGAGACCGACTTGCTCGCCACCGTCTTAGCCATCGCCGGAACCCTGCTCGGCTCGATCGTGACCGGCCTGTTCCAGCACGCGTCCGCCGGCCGGACCGAAAAGACCGCCCGCCGCGAGCAGCACCGCGCGGCCCAGCTCGAAGCCATCACCGCGCTTGCCGTCGCGATCAGCGACCACCGCACCGCGATGTGGGTCCGCGGCGAGGCCCGGCTGAAGGGCGACCCGGACGACCGCGTCCGGGAGCTCCGAGCCCGCAGCCACAGCACCCGGTCCGCCGTGACCCGACCGCTGGTCGCCCTGCGCCTGCACGTCACCGACCCGGCCGTCCGCGAGGCCGCCGACTCGATGGTGACCGCCACCTACGCCATGCGCGACGCATCCACCAGCACCGACGACCTGACCCGTGCCCGGGAAGCCGCGCTGGTCGCTCACGACCGGTTCGTGGACGTCGCCGCCCGCTACCTCCAGCCCTGATCCACCGACCACCAGGAGACAGTCACCGTGACGAACACCCAGACCCCCAACCCCAGCTTCCGCAGCGGCGCCGACGCGATCCGCGGCGGCCTGGACATCACGATCAGCCTCACCCCCGGCGAGGCGAAGGCCCTCGGAGCCGAGGCCAGCATCCTCGCGGACTGGTTCGACACCGCGCTGTGGGCCCTCGCCCTGCTCCGGACCGGCCAGAACGAGCGGGGCGAGCAGGCCCCCCAGGACGTCACCCCGCAGAGCCTCTACACCGTCCTGAACGACCTGGACCACCGACTCCTGCCCCGCCTCCAGGGCGTGCGCGACGCCGCCGTCCGGCTGCACCAGGAGCTGGGCGGGAGCATCGGTGACCTGGCGATGGCGATGGACGTCGCGAAGTCGACCGCGCAGTCCCGGCGCAACGCGGTCATCAACCGCCCGGAGACCTCGTGGGAGCTCTGGGCGACCGCTGGCGGCCCCGAGCGCGAGCACTGCGGGGCCTGCGGGCACACGGCTCGCCAGGGCGACCCGATCGTCACCACGGCCGACGACGACGCCTTCCGCATCCACCGCAGCCACGTCGTGACGCCCACCGACGGGTTCTTCGGCACCCCGACCGACGAAGGGGTCTCGCCGTACACGACCGGCACGAAGGTGGCCGGCGGTTTCGTCATCGGCCAGCGGGTCCGCATCACCGGAGTCTCGGGGCCGCTGGCCGACCGCACCGACCTGGTCGGGAAGGTGGGCGAGGTGATGGCGGAGGCCCGGGACGGCTCCCTGAACCTGCGCGGCCTGAGCGGCAAGCCGCGGGGCGAGGAGATGTTCGCGGACGTCCTCGGCTTCCTCGTGACCGAGCTGGAGGCCGCCGACGAGAGCACCTCGACCCAGAGCTGATCCGAGCGGGGGCGGCCGTTCACTGGC
>NZ_JOFZ01000031.1 GCF_000721265.1 Streptomyces sp. NRRL F-5126
CGAAGACCACCCGCGCCATCCGCGACCAACCCGAACGAGCCCTCCCCATCCTGGGCATCACCTACAAGCCCGACCTCAACGGAACTTGATCAAGCCCTGACCGACAGGTCTCCCACTGGGAGAAGCATCGGAGGACATGGTGAGCAGCGTCGACTCTTCAGCTCAACAGGACGCTCAGGCGGCGCTTTTCGAGGCCATCGCGACTCAGGCGCGGCAGCAGGCGGAGCACCGTGACCACGGTGCGGTCGCCGCGGCCTTGAGGGACCTGGCGGAGACCTTCGCGTGGGCCGCGCACCAGCACCAGGGCCCGGGAGCCTAGGTTCTGTCCCCGACAATGGCCGGAGCCACAAGCGGATCGTGGCATTGGCGCCCGCACCGTGGAAGACGCAAGGCAGGTGCTCAGACGTGTCCGCCGTGCACGTTCAGGCGACGGCCAGGCGACGTCGTGACCGGCTCGGCAAGGCGTGCGAGCACCTTCTGACGGCTTTCCGCTCAGCCCTGCCGCTCCCCCGTCATCCCCAACCCAGCGGCCGCGACCGGAAGGCATCTCCCATGACTTCTCCATCACCGGACTCCGTCGCACTTGTGACCGGCGGGACGCGGGGGATCGGCAAGGCCGTGGCGATGGGGCTCGCCTCTCGTGGAGCACACGTCCTTGTGGCGGACAGCGACCGCACGGCGGGCAGGCGTGTGGTGGATGAGATCCAGGTCGAAGGCGGTACGGCGCAGCATGTCCCGTGCGACCTGGTCGACGCCAACTCGGCCAGGGCGCTCGCACACGATGCCGTCCAGCTCGGGGGTACCCTCGACATCCTGGTGAGTACCACGTGCGCAACGCCGTCGGGCTCGGCAGGCGAGACGCCCGAGGACGTGTACGACCGTCTCTTCGGCATTGACGTGAGATGTCTCTACTTCCTCGTCGGAGCCCTTGCACCCACCATGGCCAGGGTGGGAAGAGGGGCGATCGTCAATACTCTGTGCACGGAGGTCGGCCACCTCCCCGGCGCGGCTCTCTACCGTTCGGCAAGGGCCGCGGTCGAGCAACTCACCACGTCCTGGGCGTCGGAGTACGGTCCGCACGGAATCAGAGTGGGTGGCGTGTGCCTGGAGTCCCGTGCGCGCATCGCGGGCCGCTCGACGGCGGAGCCGGCCGACTGTGAACTCATACGGCGGGTCGTGACGGAGGACGAGGCGGTGTCCGCCGTGGCGGTGCTCGCCGGTATCCCCGCAGCCTGAATGAAGCCGGTCTTCTGCACCATGTCGAGCAGACGCCGGTGCGCTCGGGCAAAAGCTGGTGGGAGCGCTCGCTCCTAGGCGTGGTTCCCGCCGGCGCGGTCCGCGGCGATCCACTCCCTCGCCACAGCGGCTTCCGCGACCATTGTCTCGCGGGCGTTCTCCAGAACGGCTGACACCTGCGGTGCTGGGATGACGACCGACGGGCCTGTTGGCCTCGAATGGGGTGATGGTGTCGCCGCCCCACT
>NZ_JOFZ01000032.1 GCF_000721265.1 Streptomyces sp. NRRL F-5126
GTCCTCCAGGACGCCACGCTGCCCAACCTCACCCCAGACCACCTGGACGCCGTCCTGCGGCCAAAGGCCGACAGCGCCTGGAACCTGCACCAGCAGACCCAGCACCTCAACCTCACCGCTTTCGTCCTGTACTCCTCCATCACCGGCATCCTGGGCAATCCGGGGCAGGCCAACTATGCCGCCGCCAACACCTTCCTCGACGCCCTCGCCCACCACCGCCACACCCACGGCCTGACCGCCACCTCCCTCGCCTGGGGCCTATGGCAGCAGACCAGCACCATGACCAGCCACCTCGACACCACTGACCTGGCGCGCATGAACCGCACCGGTATCGCCTCCCTCGCCACCGACGACGCCCTCGCGCTCTTCGACCACGCCCTCACCACCTCCCAACCTCACCTCCTCCCGACCCGTCTCAGCACCTCGGTCCTGCGTACTCAGGCACAGGACGGAACGCTGCCGGCGCTGCTGCGCGAGGTCGTGCCCACCCGGCCCCGAAACGCCGTGCCGACTCATCGCGCACACATCTCCAGCGGCGACTCCACCCTGTCGGAACGGCTCAGCCCTCTCTCCGAGTCCGCGCAGAAGGAATTCATCCTCAACCTTCTCGGCAACGAGATCGCAACCATCCTCGGGCACCAGAAATTCGACACGGTACAAGCCGAGCATTCCTTCAAGTCCCTTGGATTCGACTCACTCGCAGCGGTGGAACTGCGCAACCGGATCAGCAACGTCACCGGTCTGCGCCTCTCCACAACCCTGATCTTCGACTTCCCCTCGCCGTCGGCCCTCGTCGAGCATCTGCTCCCCGAGCTGACCGGTAGCGGTGGCCCGGCGACGGTCGCCTCCACGGCAGTGGCGGCAGACGACGAGCCGATCGCCATCGTCGCGATGAGCTGCCGTTACCCCGGTGGAGTCCTTGGCCCGGATGACCTGTGGCAGTTGGTCACCGATGAGGTGAACGCCGCTTCCCCGTTCCCGGACGACCGCGGGTGGGACATCGATGCGCTCTACGACCCGGAGCCGTCGCATACGGGCACGAGCTACACCCGCATGGGCGGGTTCCTCGACCGAGCCGACCACTTCGACGCGGAATTCTTCGGCATCAGCCCACGCGAAGCCCTGGCCGCCGACCCGCAGCAGCGGCTGCTGCTGGAATGCGCCTGGGAATCGTTCGAGCGCATGGGCGTACGCCCGGCTTCACTGCGTGGCAGCCAGACAGGCGTATTCATCGGCCTGATGTATACGGACTACGTGTCCCGGCTCCATCACGTGCCTTCGGAGCTGGAAGGCTATATGGGCAGCGGAAGCATCGGCAGTGTGGCGTCCGGTCGGATCGCCTACACCCTCGGCCTTGAAGGCCCCGCGTTGACGGTCGACACCGCGTGCTCCTCGTCCCTGGTGTCCATGCACCGCAGCGGGCCTTGTCAGCGGACGGCCGTTGCAAGTCGTTCTCGGCGGACGCGGACGGCACGGGCTGGGCCGAGGGTGTCGGGCTGGTGGTGTTGGAACGGTTGTCCGACGCGCAGCGTAACGGGCACAGGGTGCTGGCCGTGGTGCGCGGCAGTGCCGTCAACCAGGACGGTGCGAGCAACGGGCTCACAGCGCCCAACGGCCCCTCCCAGGAGCGGGTGATCCGCCAGGCCCTCGCCAACGCAGGCCTCACCCCGGACCAGGTCGACGCGGTCGAAGCGCACGGCACCGGCACCAAGCTCGGCGATCCCATCGAGGCCCAGGCCCTCCTCGCCACCTACGGCCAGGACCGCCCGGCCGAGCAGCCGCTCCACCTCGGCTCCATCAAATCCAACATCGGCCACACCCAGGCCGCCGCAGGCGCCGCCGGCGTCATCAAAATGATCCTCGCCATGCAGCACGGCACCCTGCCCCGTTCCCTCCACATCGACAAGCCCACCCCACACGTCGACTGGACCAGTGGCGCCGTCAGCCTCCTCACCGAACCCACCCCATGGCCAGTGACGGACCA
>NZ_JOFZ01000033.1 GCF_000721265.1 Streptomyces sp. NRRL F-5126
CAGGGCTTGCGCGAGTTCCCGGGATCGCCCAACTGACGTGAAGATGCCGCAGGTCGGGGCGGATGACAGAGCGGACACGGGATCCGTGATCATTCAGGTGTCTAAGCCAAGTGATCAAAAGGGTTCCCGTGTCCGCTGTCTCATCTTCCCCGATCCCTGCCGTGTTGGCCAAGTTGGGCCCGCTCCCTCCGGACGACACATCTGACCTGCGCATCTTCCTGGAGGCGGTGCCCGATCCCCGCTCCCGGCGGGGCCGCTGGTACTCGCTGACCGCGATCCTGCTGGTCTGCGCGGCCGCCGCGGTCTCGGGAGCCCGGACCATCGACGAACTCGCCGAGTGGGGCGCCCGCGCCGACGCCGGGCTGCTCGCCGCGCTCGGCGTGCGCCGTCACCTGCTGCGGTGGCGGCATGCGCCGTCCAGGTCTGCGATCGGGAGGGTCCTCGCGCGTCTCGACACCGACGCACTCGATGCGGCCGTGGGCGCCTGGCTGGCTCACCGCCATAGCGCCGCAGCCCCGGGCAGGCGACGGGTGATCGCCGTGGACGGCAAGGCACTGCGGGGCTCCGCCCGCCTGGACCAGCCCCGCCGGCACCTGCTGTCCGCCGTCACCCACGGCTGCCCAGTCACCCTCGCCCAGGCCGAGGTCGGCTCCAAGACCAACGAGACACGGCACTTCCAGCCCCTGCTTGCACCGCTCGACCTGGAAGAAGACGTGGTCACCTTCGACGCGCTGCACTCCGTGAAGACCAACGTCACCTGGCTGGCCGAGACCAAGAAGGCGCACTACGTGGCCGTGATCAAACCCAACCAGCCCACCGCCTGGGCCCAGCTGCACAGTCTGGACTGGCACGCGGTGGCCATCCAACACACCGCCTCGAACAAGGAACACGGCCGCCGCGAGTCCCACTCGATCAAGACTCTCGCCATCGCCGACAACCTCGGCGGCATCGCCTTCCCCCACGCGAAGCTCGCCCTCCGCGTCCACCGTCGCCGCAAAGCAACCGGCAGGAAGGAGACCCGCGAGACCGTCTACGCGGTCACCAGCCTCGACGCCCACCAGGCGAAACCGGCCGAACTCGCCTCCCACCTGCGCGGACACTGGACCGTGGAAGCCCAGCACCACATCCGAGACCGCACCTTCGCCGAAGACGCCTCCACCGTCCACACCGGCAACGCACCCCGCGCCATGGCCACCCTCCGCAACCTCGCGATCGGAGCCCTCAAAGCCCTCGAAGCAACCAACATCGCGAAGACCACCCGCGCCATCCGCGACCAACCCGAACGAGCCCTCCCCATCCTGGGCATCACCTACAAGCCCGACCTCAACGGAACTTGATCAAGCCCTG
>NZ_JOFZ01000034.1 GCF_000721265.1 Streptomyces sp. NRRL F-5126
GGCGCAGGCCTGCATGTGGGTGCGGAAGACACTGCTGGTCTGTAGGAGTTCGCGGCCCATGCCCGGCCATTGCGAACCCTGACCAGGGAACACGAACGCGATCTTGCCCGGGACGCGGGGCTGGTGATCGGTGGGGCCGGTCACCAGGTGCGGCGAGGGCCGGCCTTCCTGGAGTGCGGTGAGGGCGTCGAGGAGGTCGGTGCGGTCGTGGGCGATGACGACGGCACGGTGCTCGAACGTGGTGCGGGTGGTGGCCAGGGCGTGAGCGATGTCGCGGGCGTCGACGTCCGGGTGATCGGTGGCGAAGGCGTGCAGCTGCGCGGCCTGGTCTGCCAGTGCGCCCGCCGACTTGCCGGACACAAGCCAGACACTCGGCCCGTCCGTCACCTCGTCGACGCGGTCCGGCTCGGTGTCGACCGGCGTGGCGGGCTCGATCTCCGCACTGGTGGGCGCCTGTTCGAGGATGAGGTGGGCGTTGGTGCCGCTGATGCCGAAGGAGGAGACGGCGGCTCGGCGTGGGTGGTCCATCACTGGCCATGGGGTGGGTTCGGTGAGGAGGCTGACGGCGCCACTGGTCCAGTCGACGTGTGGGGTGGGTTCGTCGATGTGCAGGGAACGGGGCAGGGTGCCGTGCCGCATGGCGAGGATCATTTTGATGACGCCGGCGACGCCTGCGGCCGCTGCGGTGTGGCCGATGTTGGACTTGATGGAGCCGAGGTGGAGCGGCTGCTCGGTGGGGCGGTCCTGGCCGTAGGTGGCGAGGAGGGCTTGGGCTTCGATGGGGTCGCCGAGGCGGGTGCCGGTGCCGTGTGCTTCGACCGCGTCGACCTGGTCCGGGGTGAGGCCTGCGTTGGCGAGGGCCTGGCGGATGACGCGTTCCTGGGAGGGGCCGTTGGGCGCGGTGAGTCCGTTGCTCGCACCGTCCTGGTTGACGGCACTGCCGCGCACCACGGCCAGCACCGTGTGCCCGTTACGCTGCGCGTCGGACAGCCGCTCCAGCATGACCAGGCCGACGCCCTCGGCCCAGCCGGTGCCGTCTGCACCCGCCGAGAACGGCTTGCAACGACCGTCCGGTGAGAGCCCACGCTGCTTGCTGAACTCGACGAACTCGTCCGGCCCGGACAGCACCGTGACGCCACCGGCCAGGGCGAGGTCGCACTCGCCGTTGCGCAGGGCCTGGCTGGCGAGGTGGATGGTGACCAGGGAGGAGGAGCAGGCGGTGTCGATCGTCAGGTCTCCCACGCGCATTCCAGGAGCAGCCGCTGCTGGGGGTCCATGGCCAGCGCCTCACGCGGACTGATGCCGAAGAACTCGGTGTCGAATCCGCTGACGTCCCGCATGAAACCGCCGTGCCGGACGGTGGACTTACCGGGAACCTCGGGGTCCGGGTCGTAGAGTCCTTCGACATCCCAGCCGCGGTCGGAGGGGAAGCCGGCGATGGCGTCCGTCCCGGACGCGACCAGTTCCCACAGTTCCTCCGGGGACGACACGTCTCCCGGGAACCGGCAGCCCATTCCCACGACCGCTATCGGCTCCTGCTGATTCGATTCGTACTTGACCAGACGCTGGCGTGCCTGGTGCAGTTCCGACGTGACCCTCTTGAGGTAGCCGCGGAGCTTTTCTTCGGTGTGCATGGCAGATTCGTTCCTCTGGGCTGGATATGTCGATACGTGCGGTCAGGACATGCCGAATTCTTTGTCGATGAAGTCGAAGATTTCATCGTCCGACGCCGAGTTGATTTTCTGCGTGACGTCAGTGGCCGCGGGCGTCTCGCCCAGCTTCGCCAGAAGGCGCTGCAACTGGGAGGTGACCTGGTTCCGGGCTTCGGTGTCGAGGGTTCGTACCAGCAGATCGGTGTCGATCTCAGCGAGCTGGACGAAGAAGTCGGAGGGCGCCTTGTCAGTCTTCTGCCCGGTGGTGGGGATGTGTGTCTGGATGTAGGTGGCGAGGGCGGTGGGGGTGGGGTGGTCGAAGATGAGGGTGGTGGGGAGCCGGGTGCCGGTGGTGGTGC
>NZ_JOFZ01000035.1 GCF_000721265.1 Streptomyces sp. NRRL F-5126
GGGCAGGGGTTTCGGTGTCTCAGCCCAGCTCACAGCACGCGACAGGACCCCACGCGACAGGGCGGCGCGACAGAGGGCGCGACAGGCCAGAGGGCCCCCGCCGGATGTCGGCGGGGGCCCTCTGGAAGGGGGGCGGGGCAGCGCCCGCCGTCGGCCTGGAACGCCTCGCACTCGTCGGGCCAGTGGTTCTTCCACTCGTCCAGCGGGACGTCGGGACGGCTGATCCGGATCTCCCCGCAGCCGCTGCACCGCGCGGCCGTGGTGCCGGCCGGAAGCGAGGCCCGAACGTCCTCCGAGAGGACGTCCAGGCCGACCGGCTCCGCACGCGGCCCGTGGCAGACCGGCGCCATCAGCAGAAGCACGGTCTTCAGCGACGTGTCGCAGTCGTCGCGGTCGAAGGCCACGGAGGACGCCAGCGCGCCCGCCTGGCCGGGCAGCGGCATCGAGGGGAACCGCGGACCGTGGAACGCCTCCGAGCCACCCTCGAAGGCGGCGGCGTACTGGTGGAGGTCTTCCGCGTACGCCCCGCCGTGGTCGTCGGTCACGGTGACGTCGTGCTCGCGAGAGTGCCAGGCGAAGCTCAGCAGCAGGCACGCCCGCGTCTCGGGTTCGGCCTCGGCCCAGCGGCGGCGAAGGTCGCTGTCGGCGGCGGCCTCCTGGACGTCGCCGTCGTACTCCTCGGCCAGGGCCTCCCGCAGGTCCAGGGTGACGTCGGCGATCTGCATGGCGACACCCAGGGGGTGCTGGGCTGCGGCCATCTGGTCGAACGCGTTCATGGTGTTTCTCCTTCGTCGGTGGGGCGATGTTGGCTCATCCTGCCGCCTGCCGGTGGCTCTATGGCGGGGATTCAGTCGATTAGGTGACCCCGTGGCCTCGTGACGTCACGAGGCCACGAGAGGGGCCCGCACGGCGAGCGTGCAGGCCCCGGCGGATCAGTTCCAGGAGACGTTCTCGACGTTCGAGGCTGCGGTGTCGATCTGGCTCGCGACCGGCATGTTCCACCCGTCCGCAACGAGCTGCGCGCACTCGGTCCAGTTGTTGGCCTCGTAGGCGAGGATGAACGCCTTCGCCTTGTTGCCGCTCAGCGTGGCGTTCATCTGCCCGTACCAGTCGTTCTGGGAGATCCTCCAGTCCCCGTCCGCCGTCGCCTCGATGCTGGACGGGAACTTTCCCTCCTTCTCCCCGGCCGGACCCGCCGGGCCCCCGCCGCCCCCCGCTTCCTCGCCCCC
>NZ_JOFZ01000036.1 GCF_000721265.1 Streptomyces sp. NRRL F-5126
CTGCACCCGATGCTTCCTCGACAGTCGCATCCTTGCAGCTCAGCGGCACCTTTCTGCTACCAGGGCATCAGCTCAACCAATTCCGCTGAATAGTCGAGGCTAGAGGTCTGAATTCTGGGAAGCCGTTTGCCTACTTCCAGGGGCTGCCAGGGACGGTCCCAAGGTCTTTAACCCCCTATCTGATGGCATGCGCGGCGTGGCGGAGTGGTCCAACTACTCTGCCGTAGCCTCCATCTCGCTTCCGCTACGGATACACACCACTCGGCACGAAAGTTGAAGTATTATACCCGCCGCTCGTCTCTACGAACATGTTGACGCCGGTCGGGCGAATAGAGCGCACATTGTACGATGGCACGGCGGAGTAGAAGACGCGCTCATTCTTAGCCAGACGCCTTTCGATAATCCTTTCGATCCTCCGCATGCCCTCTCGGTTCGCTGTACGGCTGGTAGGGATGATATTTTTCCTCTCGTGAGTACCGCCGAACTCCCGGGCTATTAGGTGTGCTCGGTCCATGCCAGATTTCCAACCAACCGGCTGCTGGGGATCCGTGAAGTTGACCTTGCGGATAGTGGCGCTCAGGCAGGCCCACGCGCCGGTCGCGCGCCCCTTGTCATCGGGATTATTGTAGAAGATTGTGCTCGTGGACGAGGTGTCCTTCAGACAATTCTCGCTCTCTCGATCATTGTCCAGATTCCACTCATGGTCCTGCGGCGTGTCCCCGGCCAGAGCCTGGGACAGGATGGCCACAATGGCGCCGAGCTCTCCGCCGCCGCGCGGACCTCCTTCTGGAGCACCGCCTTCGACCGGAGGTGCCTCCAGACTCGCCGGTGTGAGGACTCGTAGCGGTGCGGCTGGCGGCGCAAGAAACATTTTGCTGCTATTTGTGTCGCTGCCACACTCAAGGACCACCACTGCACAACTGGAAGTTGATCCGGTGCTTCCTTCAGGGGAATCGGCTTCTTCGTGCTTGATTGTCGGGGTTTCACGGTAGGTGCCTCCGCACATTCCGGTGATGTCGCAGCTGGTGTGGCCGTCGGCCTCAATCATGCTGGTGGGGTTGCCGGCGCCGTAGGCGTAGCGGTTGCCGGTGTAGGGGTTGGTGGTG
>NZ_JOFZ01000037.1 GCF_000721265.1 Streptomyces sp. NRRL F-5126
GCCGAGGCCGCCGCCGCTCGCGCCGCCGCCGAGGCCGCCCGGACCCCGCAGGGCGGTGAGCGGTCGTGAAGTTCCTGCGCCGCACCGAGAAGCAGTCCGACGACCACGCCCGCACCGGCCGCCTGCTGGACGGCCTGGAGACCGCCTACGCGGTCCGCACCGGCGACCCGGTCGACGGCGGCCCCCTGACCGACTTCGAAGAGGTCGTCCTGGAGGGCGCGATGCCGCTGCCCGGCGACCCGTACCCGCCCGCCGGCCACACCTACCCGAGGAAGGGCTGACCCCGCATGGGCAAGCCGAACACCCGCCAGCTCGACCGCCAGATCCGCGAGTCCGAGTCCCGCCTTCGGCGCATCCGCAACGGCGAGATCAGCGCCCTGTCCGGGGGCGAGCAGGCCCGCGCCTTCCTGCACATCGGCCGGGGCGTGCGCCGGGTCGTCCGTGGCAAGTCCACGGCCGCCCCGGACCGCGCCGTCGACCGCGTGTTCGCGGACGCCGAGGAACGCGTCGCCGCCGAACTCGCCGCCGCCCGCAGCGCCCGCCAGACCGTCATCAACGAGGCCGCCGCCGCCACGGTCGCCAAGAAGTCGTCGGGATGGTGGTGACGATGCCGAGCCAGAAGGCCACGAACCCGCCGCCCGGCGAGTGCCGCCAGTGCTGGCTGCACGCCCACGACAGCCGTGCCCAGCACGCGCACCTCGGCCCGCGCGAGGACTGCCCGGCCTGCGTCGACCACATGGTCAACGGCCACGGCAACATGATCGTCCCGGGCTCGCGGCGGTGGTTCTGATGCGGACCCTGATCGCGCTCCCCGTGTTCTACGTCGTCTCCCGCGCCCCGCAGCTCGGTGCGCTCCTGGTGGCCGGCGGCCTGGTCGGCCTCCTCACCCAGAGCGGCATGCCGATCGCCTCCGGGCTCCTGGTCCTGGCCGTCGCCCTCCTCGGCTCCCTCGCCGTGGGCCTCGCCTGCGCCCTGCCCCTGCTGGCCACCACCAACGGCGGTCGCCGCGCCGTCCGGGACGCCTGCTGGGAGGCCGCCGACGACGTCGCGGACTGGGCCGGATGGGAGACCGGACCACCGAACCCGTGACC
>NZ_JOFZ01000038.1 GCF_000721265.1 Streptomyces sp. NRRL F-5126
ACCGACCACGCCATCACCGACACCCCACTCCTCCCCGGCACCGCCTTCGTCGACCTCGCCCTACACACCGGACACCACACCAGCCACCCCCACCTCGAAGAACTCACCCTCCACACACCCTTGCTCCTAAACAGCGCCCCGCTCGATCTCCAAGCCACCCTCACCCCACCCCACGACGGACGACGCACCCTCACCATCCGCACCCGCCCCCACACCACCACACCCGACGACACCACCGCCTGGACCACCCACGCCACCGCCACCCTGGCCGCCACCGCACCAGCCCGGGAAACACCCGACCTCACCGTCTGGCCACCAGCCAACGCCACAGCCATCAACGTGGACGACGCCTACCCCCTCCTCGCCGCACACGGCTACACCTACGGCCCCACCTTCCAGGGCCTCACCGCCGCATGGCACGACAACCACCACACCTACGCCGACATCACCCTCCCCGAGACAGACACCCTCACGGCCGACACCGAGACCGGGGCCTTCGACATCCACCCCGCACTCCTCGACGCCGCCCTGCACAGCATCGCGTTGCAGACGATGGGCGCTCCCGGTGACGCCGTTCCTGTTCCGTTCTCCTGGTCCGGGGTGCGGCTGCATGCCGTCGGTGCGTCGTCCCTGCATGTGCGGTTCACCGCGACGGGCAAGGACACGTTCGCCATGACGGCGACCGACTCTGCCGGAACGCTCGTGGCGTCGGTCGAGTCGGTGGCGTTCCGTCCGCTGCCGATCGGCCAGCTCGTCGACACCACCAGGACCGTGCGGGACAGCCTGTTCCACATCGAGTGGACCGCACTGGCCGTGCAGGAGGTCACGTCCTCTCCCGGAACCGACGCGAGCTGGGCCTGGCTGGACACCGAGCACTTCCCCGTCGCCCCGGAGACCGACGAGGCGATGTCGGCCGAGACGCCCATCCCTCGGTTCAAGAGCATCTCCGCGCTCGCCGAGGCCCTTGACAATGCCACCCCAAGCGCTGTCCTGCTGTCCTGCGTCTTCCAGCCTCTCACCACGATGACGGAGCTGCACCAGGCCACGCACCACCTGCTCGCCCTGCTCCAGGAATGGCTGAC
>NZ_JOFZ01000039.1 GCF_000721265.1 Streptomyces sp. NRRL F-5126
GGCAATCGGCGTACCGACGCTCGGAGAGGTCGCGGAGCGCGAGGCCGCCGCCCGCCTCCAGGCCGCCATCAAGGTCGCGGCCGAGAACAACGTCTCCGACCACGAGAAGCTGTGGGAGGCGCTGGACGCGCTGCGGATCGAGAAGTCCGCGTTCCCCGACATGGACAAGCTGCCGACCGTGGCCGAGGAGGGCTTCCGGCGGCTGCGCGGGTTCTTCAACCCGGACACGAACGAGTGGTGGGTGATCAACCCCGTCGTCCAGGAGGCCGCCGTACAGGCCGGGATCGACAACCTGTCGGCCGCGCTGCGGGAGCTCCACGGGCTCGGTGTCCACCTGCGCAACGCGGGCCGGAACGTGCAGCGCAAGCTGCCGAAGGAGATCCGGGGCGCGGGCCTGGGTGAGCGGATGCACTGCTTCAACGTCCAGCGGGCGGCCGAGCTGTTCGCCCCGGACGAGCCGGACGACGACGGCGGGCAGTTCCCGGGCGGGGCTGCACCCGGGGGCTACCCCGGCGAGGGTCCGGTAGCCCCGGACGACCAGGCCCCGGCCAGCGATGGGGCTACCGGGGCTGCGGGTCCTACCCCGCTGCCCTTCGAGTTCCCCGACCAGGAGGCCGCCCCGGCTGAAGAGGCCACGGCCTCGCGGGCTCACGAGGCCACCACGACGGCGGTGTTCCCGGCGGCGGTCGCCGCGGTGACCGACCAGGAGTGGGCGGACCTGGTGGCGAAGGCGAAGGGGAAGACGTCGTCCGCGCTGCGGTTCGGCGTGCTGGGCAATGGCCGGCTGTTCCTGCCCAACCACGAGCCGGTACACGTACCGGTGCCGGACCACGTCGACCAGGTCCCGGCGCTCATGCAGGCGTATGGGCTGAAGACCCTGTACGTCCACGAGGAGGCCATGAAGCCGATGGGCCTGCCCACCCTCAAGGAGCGCCAGGCCCTCGGTGTCGCGCAGGAGCGGGAGGCGAAGGGCCTGGGTCCGACGGAGTACGTGCGCCGGATCGGAGCCCAGACCCCGGTCGCTCACGAGTCTGTCTCTTATACACATCTCCGAGCCCACGAGACTCCTGAGCAT
>NZ_JOFZ01000040.1 GCF_000721265.1 Streptomyces sp. NRRL F-5126
GCTCCAAGTGGAACTTCTTCAGCTTGGCCAGGTTCTCCGCCCGGTACATGCCCTTGCGGATCGCCCACTCCAGCGGCCAGCCGCCGAACTCCTTCGCCAGCCGCTTCAGCCGCTTGGAGACGTGCTCCGCACCACCCAGGCCGGGGGCGGCCGGGCCGCCGTCGGAGTCCACGAACTTGTTCGGGAAGAACGGCGCGGACACCTCGTGCAGCCGCGAGGCCAGGTCTTCCGTCTGGCCCGTGAACTTCAGCGGCTCGTTGCTCGTCGAGAACGCAGCCGAGTTCCAGAACCCGTCCGACTCCTTCGGGGAGCCGTCGGCGCTGCCGATGGAGCGCTGCGCGCCGGCCACGTACTGGCTGATCTCCCGGGACGACTCCTTGATGGAGCGGCCCCAGCTGCTGTGCTCATCCATGCCCAGCGGCAGGAAGCCCCGCAGCCGGAGGGTCTGGCCGATGCCCTGCTTGCTCGCATCCCAGCTGATGAGGATGCGCTGACGCCGGGGCTTGATGTCCCCGAAGCACGCGCACGACACGGTGAGGATGGTGCTCTTGCCCTGCTGGCCGGGACCGTAGGCGTTGAGCATGTGCGGCAGCACGT
This sequence comes from Streptomyces sp. NRRL F-5126, assembly GCF_000721265.1. Lineage (GTDB taxonomy): Bacteria > Actinomycetota > Actinomycetes > Streptomycetales > Streptomycetaceae > Streptomyces. The sequence continues at coordinate 598 of NZ_JOFZ01000040.1, forward strand.
CCAGGGCGTCCAGGACGGGCCCGGCGAACATGAAGCCCATGCACAGCGCGGACTTCCCGCAGTCGCAGGCCCAGGCGCCGATCTCGTCCCATGCCTCCCGCGCGGCCTTCTCCTCGCCCCGCAGTACGCGGTACCCGAGGGTCTGCGCGTCAGCCTCCGGGAAGATGAGGTCCCCGGCCTCGTTGTAGTAGGTCCGGGCGGGGACGATCGGGGCCTTGTCGCCCTCCTCGCGGATCAGCCGCGCGAACGCGTGCTTCTCGTCGTTGCCCGTCGGCCGGCGGGCACCCAGCTTGGCTGCCCAGGTGCCACGGTCCAGCTCGTCTTCGGTCAGGATGCGCGGGCGTCGCTGCCGCTTCCCCTTGGCCAGGTACTCGGTGCGGATGTCCTCGCCGTCGTCGGTCAGGTGGGTGATGGTGGAC
>NZ_JOFZ01000041.1 GCF_000721265.1 Streptomyces sp. NRRL F-5126
GTCGGCGTCGCTGGGCGTGTCTGTGGTGGTGGGCGCCTGTTCGAGGATGAGGTGGGCGTTGGTGCCGCTGATGCCGAAGGAGGAGACGGCGGCTCGGCGGGGGTGGTCCGTCACCGGCCATGGGGTGGGCTCGGTGAGGAGGCTGACGGCGCCACTCGTCCAATCGACGTGTGGGGTGGGTTCGTCGATGTGCAGGGACTGGGGCAGGGTGCCGTGCTGCATGGCGAGGATCATTTTGATGACGCCGGCGACGCCTGCGGCCGCCCCGGTGTGGCCGATGTTGGACTTGATGGAGCCGAGGTGGAGGGGCTGGTCGGCCGGGCGGTCCTGGCCGTAGGTGGCGAGGAGGGCTTGGGCTTCGATGGGGTCGCCGAGGCGGGTGCCAGTGCCGTGCGCTTCGACTGCGTCGACCTGATCGCCGGACAGACCGGCGTTGGCGAGGGCCTGGCGGATCACCCGTTCCTGGGAGGGGCCGTTGGGCGCGGTGAGCCCGTTGCTCGCACCGTCCTGGTTGACGGCACTGCCGCGCACCACGGCCAGCACCGTGTGCCCGTTACGCTGCGCGTCGGACAACCGCTCCAGCATGACCAGGCCGACACCCTCGGAGAACCCGGTGCCGTCGGCGGCCGAGGAGAACGGCTTACAGCGCCCGTCGGCCGCCAGACCACGCTGCCGGCTGAATTCGGCGAAGCCGTCGGGGTGGGACAGCACGGCCACGCCACCGGCCAGGGCGAGGTCGCACTCGCCGTTGCGCAGGGCCTGGCTGGCGAGGTGGATGGTGACCAGGGAGGAGGAGCAGGCGGTGTCGATCGTCTCCGGGTCGATGCCGGTGCGCTCGCAGGTCTCCCAAGCGCATTCGAGCATGAGCCGCTGCTGGGGGTCCATGGCCAGCGCCTCACGCGGACTGATGCCGAAGAACTCGGTGTCGAATCCGCTGATGTCCCGCATGAAACCGCCGTGCCGGACGGTGGACTTCCAGGGCACTTCCGGATCGGGATCGTAGATGCCCTCCAGATCCCAGCCGCGGTCGGAGGGGAAGCCGACGATGGCGTCCGTCCCGGACGCGACCAGTTCCCACAGTTCCTCCGGGGACGACACGTCTCCCGGCAGCCGGCAGGCCATTCCCACGACAGCTATCGGGTCCTGCTGCCCCTCTTCCAGTTCACGCAGACGCCGTTGGGCCTGACGCAGTTCGGCCATCGAACGACGCAGGTAGTCGCGAAGCTTGCCCTCATTTGACATGTGTGTCACCTCGTACGGAGTTCGGTTGACGGTGAGTGGATCACGCGAAGTTGTTGTCGAAGGCTTCGAACAGTTCCTCGTCGGTCGCGGAGTTGAGATCGCCGTCGAGCGAGTCCTCCGACGCTTGGTGAGTCCTGTTCCAGCGCCGCACGAGTTCGTTGAGGCGTGTCGTGATCTGTTCCTGCTGCTTGTCCGTCGCCGCTGCCGCGAGAGCCTTCTCCAGCCTGCCCAGCTCGTCGAGCACGGACAGTGAGGTCTCGTCCGCGGTGGTGGGGATGTGTGTCTGGATGTAGGTGGCGAGGGCGGTGGGGGTGGGGTGGTCGAAGATGAGGGTGGTGGGGAGCCGGGTGCCGGTGGTGGTGC
>NZ_JOFZ01000042.1 GCF_000721265.1 Streptomyces sp. NRRL F-5126
CTCACCGACACCACCAAGACCATCCGAAACAGCCTCTTCCACATCGAATGGACCACACTGCCCGTCCAGGAGACCACGTCCCCTCCCGGAACCGACACGAGCTGGGCTGTTCTAGCAGGACCCGAGGATGACGCATTCGGCACCAGTCTGCTGTCCGCCCTCACTGACAGTACTGGTCACAAGGCCGGACGGTTCAAGGACCTGGACAGCCTACTGACGGCCCTGACCGAGGGACAGCCCGCACCCGGCATGGTCCTGGCCACCTGCCCACCCACCACCACCGACACCTCACCCACCCACACCGAGATACGGCACGTCACCAGCCACATCCTGCGCCTCCTCCAACACTGGCTCACCGACGAGCGCCTCACCGACACCCAACTCGTCATCCTCACCCACCTCACCACCACCAACGAACCCCACCTCGCCCTCCGCAACGCCACCCCCTACACACCCCGACTCACCCGCACCACCGCCCAACCCACCCTCACCCCACCCGCACACACCGACTGGCAAATCGAACGCACCGGCAACGACACCCTCGAAAGCCTCCACCTCGTCCCCCACCCCGACGCCCACCGACCCCTCAACCCCGGCGAAGTCCGCATCACCGTCCACGCCGCCGGACTCAACTTCCGCGACGTCGTCATGGCCCTCGGCATGGTCCCCGACGACGGCCACCCCGCCCTCGGCGAAGGCGCCGGCATCATCACCGAAACCGCCCCCGACATCACCCACCTCCACCCCGGCGACCGCGTCATGGGCCTCTTCGGCATCGGCTCCACCGCCATCACCGACCACCGCATGATCACCCCCATCCCCCACCACTGGACCTACACCCAAGCCGCCGGCACCCCCGTCGTCTTCCTCACCGCCTACTACGGCCTCACCCACCTCGCCCACGCCCAACCCGGCGAAACCCTCCTCGTCCACAGCGCCGCCGGCGGCGTCGGCCAAGCCACCCTCCAACTCGCCCACCACCTCAACCTCACCACCTACGCCACCGCCCACCCCAGCAAATGGGACACCCTCCGCCAACACGACATCCCCGACACCCACATCGCCTCCACCCGCACCCTCGACTTCGAAACCAAATTCCGCACCGCCACCCACGGCAACGGCGTCGACATCGTCCTCAACTCCCTCGCCCACGAATACACCGACGCCTCCCTCCGCCTCATGCCCCACGGCGGACACTTCCTCGAAATGGGCAAAACCGACCTCCGCGACCCCCACACCATCACCACCACCCACCCCGGCGTCACCTACCAGGCATACAACCT
>NZ_JOFZ01000043.1 GCF_000721265.1 Streptomyces sp. NRRL F-5126
CGTGCCGGCCTGAAGGTCCCGGCGCACCACCCCGTGCAACGACGCCAGCGAGGGCACCTCGCCCCCGGGCCGCCTTCAGATACCGGTGCAGCACCGCCCGGCGACAAGGACACCAACCCTCCCGACACCCGAATACCACCAGCCTGCCGGGCATCAAGATCGTCCTCGGCAAGCCCCGGAACCCGCAAGCCAGAAGCAAAGGGCCGGTGGAGCAGGCCGGCAGCCTGCCTCAGCCACACCGACCGCGCCCCCCTCCCCATACCAGACAGGTATTCACGTTGTGCAAGCCACACCCCTGCCAGGCGCCCGCATACCGGCGGCCGAGAGGCTGCAGTATCCGGCGCGGCGAACTCCGGGCCCCCACAGCCCCCGAACCACGAAAGAAGCGGACCACCTCCTCACCCAACAACCGACCGGAGCCCCGACCCTTCGATCACGTCAGCATGAACGAACCCACGCGCAAGCTCGGTACGAGCAAGAAAACGATCTACCACCAATTCCCGGACAAACACAGCCAGCCCGTCACAGTCCTGGACCGACAATTCCCCACGATGGACCACGCCCCGGTGACAACCGAGAACACACAAGAGCAACCACTCGGCGCGCGCGGCGAGGCCATGCCACCCGCTATGCAGCCCACCCACCCGTAGTAGCTCCGATGCCCGGTGCGTGCGCGTCGACTGAGCACCATGGCGCGCCGACGATGGTGCTCGCCGAGCCGTTGATCCCGCCCACGGCGGTCAATGGGCAGGCGATGGCGAAGAGCAAGACACCAATACAACCCGCAGAAATGAAGATCGTCCCCATGAGGTGGACCAAGATGGTGTTCGCGTAGGTGATGTCGAAGGCGACCAGTGCGGTCTTCCAGCGCATCGTCCAGCAGGCTTGTCCCTTGCCAGTGGGATCGAGAGAGATGATCGCCATGCGGATCTCAGTGCCGCACCGCGCTTCTTGATCCAGCGCGGCGGCGTTAGCCTCGATTCGTCAGCGGGGTTCGATCGCTGATCGACCCGGCGGTTTGCCCGTAATGTCCTGGGCCGGTGGATGACGGGCCGTCGCGTGACGCTGCGGC
>NZ_JOFZ01000044.1 GCF_000721265.1 Streptomyces sp. NRRL F-5126
CGACAGCACTGACCGTAAGCGCTTAGGTAATCGACCGTCAAGTCTTATGTACCTAACAGACCCTGACTGTCACTCAGGTGGCGGCGAGTTGTGTACTCAACTCCGTGATCGGTGTACTCTTCCGCCCATGACCTCAACACCCGCCCGCCGCATGACGGCTAGAGCCATCGCCGACGACCTCCGACGCCAGATCAGGACCGGCGTCCTCCAGCCCGGCGACGTTCTGCCCACCAGCCGTGAGCTGGCCGAACAGTTCGGCGTAACGCCGAAGACCGTGGGCGCGGGGTTCGACATCCTCAAGTCGGAAGGGCTCGTGATCGGTGAGCAGGGCGGCCGGCGCCGGGTCCGGTCCACGCGCCCGATCGTGTGGAACCTGACCAAGTTCGAGCGCGGAAGGCGTCGCGACTCTTCGGCTGGTGACGACTGGTCAACCGCCATCCGCGACGCCGGCCGCGAACCGGCCCAGCACGTCACTGTCGAGACCGCTCCCGCGAGCGAGCAGGTTGCCGCCTGGCTCCAGGTCCCGGTCGGGAGCGACGTCGTGCACCGCATCCGCCTGCGTACCGTCGACGGCCAGCCCTACCAGCTCTCAACGAGTAGCTTCCCGATGGCCGTTGCCGAGGGGACGCCCCTCATGCAGGAAGGGGACGTCGCCATGCCGGGCGGCATTCTCGCCTCCATCGGGCACCCGCAGGTTCACGTACGCGACGAAATCACCGTTCGGATGCCAGATCCGGAAGAGTCGGACCGCCTAGACCTCCCGCCCGGCACACCTGTCGCGGAACATGTCCGCATCGGCTACGGGGAGTCGGGACCTGTACGCGTGATGGTCACCATCGCCCCTGGGGACCGACACCGCCTGGTCTACGAGCTGGAGGTCTGACC
>NZ_JOFZ01000045.1 GCF_000721265.1 Streptomyces sp. NRRL F-5126
TACGGCGACCACCGAGATCTACACACTGCATATCGTCGGCAGCGTCAGATGTGTATAAGAGACAGACCAAGCCCCACCCCCAACACCAGCAACTCCACAGGCGCCGGAGGCGGCGGCGGCAAGAAAAAGAAAAAAACCAACCCACTCGCCCGCGTACTCCTCGCCAACGGCACCACGAACCAGTGCGCCGCACCCGAGCTGAACACCAAGCAGGGGGACCTGGTGAAGGTCCGGCAGTACGACTGCAAGACCCCGGCCGTTCCGAACGAGTTGTGGGCCGTGGAGACGTTGTTCAAGGGCAAGGGACCGAACGGCACCGACCTCGTCCAGATCCGCAACCTGAAGAGCGGCAACTGCCTGGACCTCCCCAGCAACGGCCCCGGGCAGACCCACACGCAGATCGACGCGTTCCCCTGCACCGGGAGCATGGACGACAACCAGCTCTGGTACCTGCACAAGGGCGAGGACACGAACAACCTCTACTGGATCCGCAACTACAAGAGCAACGGCATGTGCCTCAACGTCGACGGCTTCGCGAACAAGGGCGAGGACAAGGCGCCCGGCACGGTGCTGACCCTCTACGCGTGCACCAATGACGACGACCGGGGGTGGAACCTCGTCAAGCCCGGGCAGAACGCGGGCTGACGGCGCGATGCCGCTCGCCGCACGGCGTTCCGAAAGGGCATCGCGGCCTGCTCCCCCGGCCGCCGGGCAGTGCCCCGCGGCCTGAGACAGCCCGTGCGTGGTCAACGTATCGTCGGGTCATGAGCTTGTGGACCTCCCTGGAGCCTGCCTCGACGACTGTGGATCCGGGAGGTTCCGCTCGTGTCCGGCTGAGGCTGCGCAATACCGGCGACGTCGTCGACGAG
>NZ_JOFZ01000046.1 GCF_000721265.1 Streptomyces sp. NRRL F-5126
TGCCGTTATCCGGGTGGTGTGCGGTCGCCTGAGGGATTGTGGGGTCTGGTTGCGGGGAGCACGGATGCGATATCCGGGTTCCCCGAGGACCGTGGGTGGGACACCGAGACGCTCTACGATCCGGACCCGGACGCACCCCACAAGTCATACTCCCGCCACGGCGGCTTCCTCACCGAGGCGGACGGCTTCGACGCCGAGTTCTTCGGCATCAGCCCGCGTGAAGCACTGACCATCGACCCCCAGCAGCGGCTGCTGCTGGAATGCGCCTGGGAAGCGACCGAACGCTCCGGCATCGACCCCACCTCCCTGCGCGGCAGCCGGACCGGCGTCTTCGCCGGCGTCATGTACAACGACTACGCCGCCCGCTTCCTGGAAAAGCCCAAAGAACTCGAGGGCTACCTCGGCCTGGGCAGCGCCGCCAGCATCGCCTCCGGCCGCATCTCCTACACCTTCGGCCTCGAAGGCCCCGCCGTCAGCGTCGACACCGCCTGCTCCTCCTCCCTCGTCGCACTCCACCTCGCCGTCCAGGCCCTGCGCAACAACGAATGCGAACTCGCCCTCGCCGGCGGCGCCACCCTCATGGCCACCCCCAACACCTTCATCGAGTTCAGCCGCCAACGCGGCCTCTCTCCCGACGGACGCTGCAAGCCCTTCGCCGCCGCTGCCGACGGCACCGGCTGGGCCGAGGGCGTCGGCCTGATCATGCTGGAGCGCCTCTCCGACGCACAGCGCAACGGCCACACCGTGCTCGCCCTGATCCGCGGCAGCGCCGTCAACCAAGACGGCACCAGCAGCCAACTCAGCGCCCCCAACGGCCCCTCCCAGGAACGCGTCATCCGCCAGGCCCTCGCCAACGCCGGTCTGTCCGG
>NZ_JOFZ01000047.1 GCF_000721265.1 Streptomyces sp. NRRL F-5126
GTGCTGAGGTGGGGGTGGGTGGTGAGGGGGCGGTGGATATGGCTGGTGTGGGGAGTTTGGTGGCTTGTGATGCGGCGAGTTCGCCGGCTTGGGTGGTGACGTGGGGTTTGCGGGCGATCCAGAGCATGACGAAGGCGAGGATGAGGGCGAGGAGCATGCCGAGGACGACGCCGACCCAGCGGGGGAACATGCCGGGTTGGATGTAGGTGCCTTGGACGGGTACGGGGTCGGCGCCCGAGCGTTGGACGGCGAGGGAGAAGGGGCGGGATTGTTTGGATCCGGCCCAGATGATCTGACGCGGTTTCAGGGTGGTTTTGATGAATTTGGCGTGTCCGGGTTCGACCTGGATGTTGGCGGGTTGCAGGTCGTAGGTGATCTGGTCGTTGTTGTCGCTGCCGGCGATGGAGGCGGTGAGTTTGACGTTGCCGAGGTTGTCGACGGCGAGTTTGGGGCGGCCGCGGAAGCGTCCCTTGACGGTGTGGGGTACGAGTTCGGCGCGTACTTCGGAGAAGGGGGTGATGGTGACGTTGCCCTCGGGGACCGTGGTGGCCTCGGGGTGTTCGGTGGGGATGATCTGTACGCCGTAGGGGTTGGGTCCCGCGGTCGCGTCGGGGGTGCGGGGTGGGGCGAACGTCAGTTCCACGGTGCCGGTGGTGCCGGGGTAGAGGCGGATGCTCGGCGGCTGGACGGTCGTCCAGGGGGAGAGGTCCCCGACGGGTACGAAGCGGTACTCGTCGACGACGTCGCCGGTATTGCGCAGCCTCAGCCGGACACGAGCGGAACCTCCCGGATCCACAGTCGTCGAGGCAGGCTCCAGGGAGGTCCACAA
>NZ_JOFZ01000048.1 GCF_000721265.1 Streptomyces sp. NRRL F-5126
GTGGCTGACCTGTCCCTGGCCGGGCCGCGGGAGGGCGGTGCGGCGGGGGGGGGGGCGCGTCGGCTGCCGTGTCTCGTACCAGAGGCGACCGGCGGCTTGCCGGTGGGGGAGAGCGGTGCGCTGGTGGGTGTGGCGTTGCCGGCGGGAGTGCAGCTGGTGCGGATGCTGCGGCACGCCGTCGACGCGCTCGGCGCGACCGTCGTCATGGTCACCCGCGACCCGGTCGCGGCCGCCTGGGCCGATCGCATACTGTTCCTCGCCGACGGCGCCTTCGCCCCTGGTCACCGCCCCCGACGTGGTCTTCGCCGACGAGCGCACCGGCGCGTTCGACACCGGCACGGCCGCCGAGGTGCTCGGACGTCGTGGGTGCGGGCGGTGGCCGAGGCGGTCGGGCAGACGATGGCGACACTGGGCGCGGTGTGTGTGTTCGGCGACCCGGGCCGGGGGCGACCCGGGCCGGGGCAAGACCGCGGCCGTGCGGATGGCGCTTGGCGAAGTGCCCCCGGGCCGGAGGGTGACAGGGTGCCGGTACCGGTTCGCCCGTCGGTGGCCGGCATGAGGCGTGCGGTATTCGACGCGCTGGTGCTGCCGGGCCGCTTCCCGCACACGCCGGCAGGCGGCCGACGCCGCGCTCACGTGGGCCTTGACTGAGGCGCGGGTACTGGTGGTCGACGAGGCACAGCGCCTACCCGTGCCGTGCCTGGAGTACCTGCAGATTCCATCCGCTGTGGCGCACCGTGCCGGCCCCGGACCTGACGCGGATCGACCAGTCGTGCGCGTTCTGCAGGTGGGCAGTCAAAGCGGCCCACGTGCGGAACGTGCCGTGCGCATCTACACCCCAGAAGGCCGCTCCTTTGACGAGGACGTCATCGAGCTTCAGTTCTTCGAGGACGGCGGGCTGCGACTGCTCATGACCCGCCTCTCCGATGCCAACTCAAGGACGTACCAGTCACCGGACGAGGCCAAGCAGGTCATCTTCGACTCCGCCGCTGTCCTCTTCACCCGACACATGCTGGAACTGATCCGTCTGATCTCCCAGGACGTGGGCTACCACGGCAACTGGGCCGTGGCTGTGGGTGCCAACCGACTCCGCGGCCGACGTCGCTGGAGCCAGTCCATGTTCGCCGGCTATCACAGGTACAGCGCCGACACCTACGAGGAGAGCACCGGCACCCCCATGGCTGCCCTGCGCGACGCGCCCGGCACAGTAACGCGAAGGCTCCTGGGCCCCCTGCTCCGCTCACTGGACTTTGAAGAAGCGTTCGAAAGCGTCCTGGCCCGCCGAGGGGTGACCCTCACTGCTCCCTGAGTCGGTACGAGA
>NZ_JOFZ01000049.1 GCF_000721265.1 Streptomyces sp. NRRL F-5126
GCCAAGCAACTCCACCAAGACCTCACCGCCCTCGGCGCAAACGTCACCATCACCGCCTGCGACACCGCCGACGCCAACCAACTCGCCGACCTCCTCGCCACCATCCCGGACGAGCACCCCTTGACCGCCGTCATCCACACCGCCGGCATCCTCCAGGACGCCACACTGGCCAACCTCACCCCAGACCACCTGGACGCCGTCCTGCGGCCAAAGGCCGACGCCGCCTGGAACCTGCACCAGCAGACCAAACACCTCAACCTCTCCGCCTTCATCCTCTACTCCTCCATCACCGGCATCCTGGGCAATCCAGGGCAGGCCAACTACGCCGCCGCCAACACCTTCCTCGACGCACTCGCCCACCACCGCCACACCCACGGCCTGGCCGCCACCTCCCTCGCCTGGGGCCTATGGCAGCAGACCAGCACCATGAGCAGTCACCTCGACAGCGCCGACCGCGCCCGTCTCAGCCGCACAGGCATCGCGCCGCTCAGCACCACCGACGCGCTTGCGCTCTTCGATCATGCCCTCGCCGCCTCCCACCCCCACCTGCTCCCCACCCGCCTCAACCTCACTGCCCTCCGCAACAACCCCGACCTGCCGCCCCTCTACCGCACCCTCCTGCCGACCGTGCGGCCTACCACCGCCAACAACGGCAGCGGAAACCGGAGCGCAGGACAGTCGCTGGCTGAGAGGCTCATCCCGCTCACCGAGGGCGAACAGGAGCAGTTCCTCCTCGGCCTCGTACGCGACCACGTGGCGGCCGTACTCGGCCACAGCAACAGCCGCGGAATCGACGAACAC
>NZ_JOFZ01000050.1 GCF_000721265.1 Streptomyces sp. NRRL F-5126
CCCGCCCCCACACCACCACACCCGACGACACCACCCCCTGGACCACCCACGCCACCGCCACCCTCACCAACACCACACCAACAGACCCCAGGGTCGACCTGACCGTGTGGCCACCAGCCAACGCCACGGCGATCGACGTGGACGACGCCTACCCCCTCCTCGCCGAACACGGCTACACCTACGGCCCCACCTTCCAGGGCCTCACCGCCGCATGGCACGACAACCACCACACCTACGCCGACATCACCCTCCCCGAGGTCATCCCTGCGCGTGCGGTTCACCGCGACAGGCAAGGACACGTTCGCACTGGCGGCGGCCGACTCCAGCGGAACATCCGTGGCGTCGATCGAAGCGGTCACGTTCCGGCCCTTGCCGGCCGAGCAGCTCAGCGACACCGCCAGGGCCGTCCGGGACACCCTGTTCCAGGTCCGATGGGCCCCGCTGTCTCCGGAGGCCGGTCCCGCTGCCCCGGCCGGTGTGAACTGGGCCTGGCTGGACACCGAGCGCTTCCCCCTCCATGCCGACGAGACGATGACGGTCGGCACACCCGTCCCCCGCTACAGCAGCATCGCGGCACTCGCCGAAACCCTCGACGCCGCTATGCCGATGGCCGTCCTGTTGCCCTGTGTCTTCCAGCCCCTCACCACGATGACAGAGCTGCACCAGGCCACGCACCACCTGCTCGCCCTGCTCCAGGAATGGCTGACCGACGAGCGCCTCACCACCACCCGCCTGGTCATCTGCACCCGCAAC
>NZ_JOFZ01000051.1 GCF_000721265.1 Streptomyces sp. NRRL F-5126
GCCGAGCAGCCGCTCCACCTCGGCTCCATCAAGTCCAACATCGGCCACACCCAGGCCGCCGCAGGCGCCGCCGGTGTCATCAAAATGATCCTCGCTATGCAGCACGGTGTCCTGCCCCGTTCCCTGCACATCGACGAGCCCACCTCACACGTCGACTGGACGAGTGGTGCCGTCAGCCTCCTCACCGAGCAAACCCCATGGCCGGTGACGGACCACCCGCGCCGGGCCGCCGTCTCCTCCTTCGGCATCAGCGGCACCAACGCCCACCTCATCCTCGAACAACCCCCCACGCAGGAAACGGAATCGGCGAGCGCGGCTCCTGCTATCCCGGCGGACACCGTCACCGGCGGACCAAGCGTCTGGCTGCTCTCGGGCAAGTCGGCGGGCGCACTGACCGCGCAGGCCGCGCAGCTGCACGCGTTCGCCACCGATCATCCGGAGGTGGACGCCCGGGACATCGCTCACGCCCTGGCCACCACCCGCACCACGTTCGACCACCGTGCCGCCGTCATCGCCCACGACCGCACCGACCTGTTGGAATCCCTCACCGCCTTGCGAGAAGGCCGGCCATCGCCGCACCTGGTGACCGGTCCCGCCGATCACCATTCCCGCACCGGAGGGAAAACAGCGTTCGTGTTCCCTGGTCAGGGTTCGCAATGGCCGGGCATGGGCCGCGAACTCCTACAGACCAGCAGTGTCTTCCGCACCCACATGCAGGCCTGCGCC
>NZ_JOFZ01000052.1 GCF_000721265.1 Streptomyces sp. NRRL F-5126
AAGCCCACGAGCCCACCACACCCCGACGACCAGCCAAGGAGGTGACCGACGTGAAGTTCTACGACCCGACCGGCGAGACGTTCGGCATCCCGACCTACCCGCGCCGCCTCGCCCCCGAGGGCCTGGCCACGCGCCGCCAGCTCCGCGCCCGCGGCCTCCGCCCCAACGGCCAGGACGTCGTCGCCCAGATCCTCTGGCACGGCCGGCGCGACCCGCTCACCCGGGTCCGCCCGATCCGCGCCGCCTACCTCTACCGCATCGACCTGGCCGCCCCCGTCCGGCCGATGACGCCGGGCCGGATGCGCGCGGTCGCCGCCATGATGCGCGCCCGCCGCACCTGCCCCGACTGCCACGTCACCTACGACTTCGTGATCCCGACGTCCCTCGGCTGCTGCCCGGGGTGCGCCGATGACCCGGCCGCCCTCGCGGCGTGAAGGAGAGACCCGCCATGAACCACGAGATCCAGCACTACGAGCCCCAGCCGCTGCCCGCCGTCCCGCCCGGCATGACCGTCGCCTACACCCCGCAGGGCCAGCCGGTCTACATCCCCCAGACCCAGCAGCCGCCCGTCGTCGTCCCGATGCCGTCCCAGCCGATCCCGGCCTGGCTCCGCAACGCGCTGATCGCCGCCGTCGGCCTCCTGATCCTGTGCACCCCGGCCACGGTCCTCCTGGTCGTCGCCGCCCCGGCCGTCATGGCGATGGGCCAGGGCCTCGCCTACAGC
>NZ_JOFZ01000053.1 GCF_000721265.1 Streptomyces sp. NRRL F-5126
CCCCCAGGAAGCTCAGCTCCGAGTTGCCCAGGTCGTCCCCGGAAGCCGCCACGAAGTCCCGGTACCTCACCGCGGCCTCGATGCTGTCGTACTCAGGCTCCGTGCTGGCCAGGGCGAAGTGAGCGGCCCCCAGAGCCATCTGGGTCAGGTGCCCGAGCGAGGGCGGGCAGTCGATCAGGACGTAGTCGAGAGCGTCGTCCGTGCCCTTCAGCGCCTTCGCCAGCCGCCGCCAGGCGCCCTTCATCCCGGCCTCGGTCGCCCGGTCCTCCAGGGTGTACCGGGCGGGGATCAGCCTGATCCGCTCCGCGTACGGCGTTGTCCAGCCGATCGGCTGCCAGACTTCGGCGGCCTGGCCGTCGTAGACGACCTTCGGCGGGGTGCTGCTGTACTCCACTGCCTCAGCGGCGGTCAGTTGCGGGGCCTCAGGGTCGTCCTTCCACCCCAGCCGCCGCGACGCGTTGCCCTGCGGGTCGAAGTCGACCACGCCGACCCGCTTCCCGCTCTTGGCGAGGGCTTCGGCCAGGCGCACGGCCAGGGTCGACTTCTTCGCCCCGCCCTTGTTGTTGCCGATCGCCACGCGTGTCGCCATCGGTCCTCCTTCGTCGGTGTCGTCGGAAGCGTAGAGGCTGGCTCGTGGCCCCACGAGGCCGCGGGGCCGCGCCACCACCAATGGGTGACCCGAAAGCCCTCGTGCATCTCCTTATGGG
>NZ_JOFZ01000054.1 GCF_000721265.1 Streptomyces sp. NRRL F-5126
CGACCGCCTCCTCCACGACCTCCGCAACATCACCCCCCACACCGGCCACACCCCCTTCTACTCCACCGTCACCGGCACCCTCATCGAAGACACCACCACCCTCGACACCAACTACTGGTACCAAAACCTCCGCCAAACCGTCCGCTTCACCGACACCGCCCACACCCTCATCACCGACGGCCACCACCACCTCATCGAAACCAGCACCCACCCCGTCCTCACCACCAGCATCCAAGACATCCTCGACACCACCACCCACCACAACACCCCCACCCTCACCACCGGAACCCTCCGCCGCCAAAAAGGCAACTGGACCCAATTCCTCACCTCCGCCGCCCACCTCCACACCCACGCCACCACCATCAACTGGACCCACCACACCACACCAGCCACCAACCAGCCCGTCAACCTCCCCACCTACCCCTTCCAACACCAGCACTACTGGCTCACCCACACCCCCGGCAGCGCAGGTGACGCCTCCGCCTTCGGCCTCAACACCACCCAACACCCCTTCCTCACCGCAACCCTCGAACTCCCCGATAACACCCACGTCTTCACCGGAACCCTCTCCACCCAGACTCACCCCTGGCTCACCGACCACGCCATCACCGACACCCCACTCCTCCCCGGCACCGCCTTCGTCGACCTCGCCCTACACACCGG
>NZ_JOFZ01000055.1 GCF_000721265.1 Streptomyces sp. NRRL F-5126
CCCGCTTCGAGTCCTGCCACACCCACGCCTCCAGAATCTGGGGGTCCCAGGTGGGCCACAGCTCCTTCAGCAGGTCCATGCTCGGGGTGGCCACCCAGTAGCCGCCCTCCTGGGCCTCCTTGAACACCAGCGGCGGCAGACCCGGCAGCGCGACCGTGCCGGGGATCTCAGCGACGCGCCAGTACCCGGCGAACCGCTTGTCGTACGCGGCCCCCCCGTCCTCGAGGTGGGTCGGCTCCCCGATCCCGAGCCTGACGTTGGAGTACGCGGGCAGCCAGGCCGCCGTCTTGTCGTACTCCTGGATCCAGGCCGCCGCCCGCTCCTCGGGCGTGAAGTCGGCCAGCGGCTTCTCCCAGATCTGCGGGACCATCGCCCAGTTCACGCAGTCCTTGTGCTCCGGGTCGGCCGGAGGCACCATCCGCCGGCGGATCGCGTCGCACGCGACGTCGGGCCGGGACAGGCCGCCCGCGAAGTCCTCGCCCGTCTTGTTCGGGGAGGCGTAGTAGGGAGTGACCTCCGGGGAGTCCTCGCGGCCGTGCCGGGTGGACAGGGTCCACACCATCAGCGCGTCCAGCAGGACTTCCGGCGTCTCCGGTCCGGCCAGGCCCGCCAGCCGTGCCTGACGCGCCTTCTTGATCCGGTCGTCGTAGGCC
>NZ_JOFZ01000056.1 GCF_000721265.1 Streptomyces sp. NRRL F-5126
TCTCGTACCGACTCAGGGAGCAGTGAGGGTCACCCCTCGGCGGGCCAGGACGCTTTCGAACGCTTCTTCAAAGTCCAGTGAGCGGAGCAGGGGGCCCAGAGCCTTCGCGTTCCGCACAGCACCAGCGTGACCCGGGTGCCGGGGTGGTCCCACAGGCTCTGCAGGTACTCCAGGCACGGCACGGGTAGGCGCTGTGCCTCGTCGACCACCCTCATACCGGCCACCGACGGGCGAACCGCTACCGGCACCCATGTCACCCTCCAGCCCGGGGGCACTTCGCCAAGCGCCATCCGCACGGCCGCGGTCTTGCCCCGGCCCGGGTCGCCGAACACACACACCGCGCCCAGTGTCGCCATCGTCTGCCCGACCGCCTCGGCCACCGCCCGCACCCGACGACGTCCGAGGACCTCGGCGGCCGTGCCGGTGTCGAACGCGCCGGTGCGCTCATCGGCGAAGACCACGTCGGGGGCGGTGACCAGGGGCGAAGGCGCCGTCGGCGAGGAACAGTATGCGATCGGCCCAGGCGGCCGCAGCCGGGTCGTGGGTGACCATGACGACGGTCGCGCCGAGCGCGTCGACGGCGTGCCGCAGCATCCGCACCAGCTGCGCTCCCGCCGGCAACGCCACACCCACCAGCGCACCGCTCTCCCCCACCGGCAAGCCGCCGGTCGCCTCTGGTACGAGACA
>NZ_JOFZ01000057.1 GCF_000721265.1 Streptomyces sp. NRRL F-5126
CCACCCACGGTCCTCGGGGAACCCGGATATCGCATCCGTGCTCCCCGCAACCAGACCCCACAATCCCTCAGGCGACCGCACACCACCCGGATAACGGCAACCCATTCCCACCACCGCAATAGGCTCACGCTGGTCCGACTCCATTTTGCTCAGACGTCGGCGAGCCCGCCGCAGCTCGGATGTGGTGATCTTGAGGTAATCGCGGAGCTTCTCTTCATTCCCCATGGTGTTCCTCTGATGCTAGTTCGCGAACGGTGTTAGGAGAGGCCGAGCTCGTTGTCGATCATGGAGAAGATTTCCTCGTCGGAGGAGGAACTGATCTCCTGTGTGGCTCTGATGCTTTCCGGGTCCTCTCCCAGCTCGATAAGGAACCTCTGGAGCTGTGACACGATTCGCGTCCGCGATTCGGCGTGCAGAGTGGGAATCAAGGAATCCATGTCAATCTTTTCGAGCGCGGCGAAAACGTCTGACGGATTTGGTGCCTCGTCCTTGACCAGTTGCGTTCGCAGGTAGTGCGCGAGTGTGGCGGGGGTGGGGTGGTCGAGTATCGCGGTGGTGGGCAGGCGCAGGCCGGTGCCGATGCCCATCTTGTTGCGG
>NZ_JOFZ01000058.1 GCF_000721265.1 Streptomyces sp. NRRL F-5126
GCCGATGGCCGGGCGTCTGCCGGACGGGAACATGCAGGCCCTGCAGCAGTTCGTGAACCAGTCGCCGTGGGATCCGCTGCCGGTCAGACGGCGGATCGCCGAGCGGCTGGTCGAGGTGATCACACCTGAGGTGTGGGTGATCGACGACGTGTCGTTTCCCAAGTGCGGCAAGGCGTCGGTCGGGGTGGCCCGCCAGTACTGCGGAGCGGTCGGGAAACGGGCGAACTGCCAGGTCGCGGTCAGTGTCCATGCCGCCACCGACACCGCCTCGTGCCCGTTGGAGTGGCAGTTGTATCTGCCGCGTGAGTGGACGGACGAGGCGGACCGGTGCCGCAGGGCAGGAGTTCCCGACGACGTGGTGCACCGGGAGAAGTGGCGTCTGGCGCTCGGCCTGCTGGACACACTCGCCCAGTGGCAGCTGAAGGCTCCGGTCGTGGTCGCCGACGCCGGCTACGGCGTCAGCACCCCGTTCCGGCTCGGTCTCCAGGCGCGAGGGCTGTCCTACGTTCTGGCACTGAACGGGAAGGAAGTCGCCCACCCTGAGGATGCCGAGCCGCACCAGCCTGCTTATGGCGGGCTCGGACCACCTACC
>NZ_JOFZ01000059.1 GCF_000721265.1 Streptomyces sp. NRRL F-5126
CACACGCCCCCTGCCGACCGAACAGCTCACCGACACCACCAAGACCATCCGAAACAGCCTCTTCCACATCGAATGGACCACACTGCCCGTCCAGGAGACGGCTCCCACTCCGGATACGGACGCGAACTGGGCCTGGCTGGATACCAAGCACTTCCCCCTCCACGCCGACGGAACGGCAGAGGGGAGCGATACACGCATCCCCCGGTTCAACAGCATCACCGCGCTCGCCGAGGCCCTCGACATCACCAAGCCTGCCACCGTCCTGTTGCCCTGCGTCTTCGGGTCTCTCGCCACGGAGCCCGGTGAGTCGGCGGCCTCCCTGACGGAGCTGCACCAGGCCACACACCACCTGCTCGCCCTGCTCCAGGAATGGCTGACCGACGAACGCCTCACCACCACCCGCCTGGTCATCTGCACCCGCAACGCCATCGCCACCGACCCCGACGAAGACATCCACGACCTCACCGCCTCACCCCTGTGGGGCCTCATCCGCACCGCACAGAGCGAAAACCCCGACCGCTTCACCCTCATCGACCTAGACACCACCCCCACCGACACCTCCGCCCTCA
>NZ_JOFZ01000060.1 GCF_000721265.1 Streptomyces sp. NRRL F-5126
GAACTTGAGTACCTAAGTTTGGTGATGCGAGAACGCAAGCGGCCCCGCTTCGGCGCGCAACACCGAAAACGGGGCCTGAGACCGACTCCCGACTGACGCACAGAAGGGAACCGATCCTGTGACGGATCGTACTGAGTACCAGCGTTCCATCCGACTCCCGCAGACCGCGTCGCCCTCCATCTGGCTCGCCACCTCCGACGGCCTGGTGTTCATCGACACCATCGCCGTGGAGCGGGCGATGAACGGCGACCGCAAGGGCTGGACCCTCACCGCCGACGAGGCCCGCTACGCGGCCCAGGTCATGTTCGAGCACCACGTGCCCTACTCCGTGGTGGCCGCTCGGGTGGGCCGTTCCACGGACACGCTCCGGGCCTGGTTCCCCGAGCACGTGGTGCCGGCCACGCCTCGACTCGCTCGCCCCGGCACCCGCACACGCCCCGGCGTCGAGTGCGGCACGCCCCGCGGCTACCGCGCCCACCACCGCCGCAAGGAGACGCCCTGCGAGCGCTGCAAGGGCGCGAACGCGGCGGCGGACCGCCGCTACCGGCTTACCG
>NZ_JOFZ01000061.1 GCF_000721265.1 Streptomyces sp. NRRL F-5126
CCCCCGCCACACTCGCGCACTACCTGCGAACGCAGTTGGTGCCGTCAGTATCGAATTCCGGCAATGAAGTCGAAGCCGATGCGCTCGAAACGAAAGTCCGCGAGGCTTTGACCTCCATTCCGCTTGCCACGCTGCGCAATTCCGGCCTGCTCGACACGCTGCTGCAACTCGCCGAGCCCGGCAACGAAGCGCTGACCACTGACAACGCCTCCGCAGACCTGATCGACGACATGGACGCGGAGAGTCTCGTTCAGATCGCTTTGGGTAACACAACCGAGTCCTGACGAATTCAGAGGTGCGAAGTTCCCATGGCCATGTCTATCGACCAAGTCGTCACTGCCCTACGAGCATCCGTCAAGGAAGCCGAAAGGCTGCGGCAGCAGAATCAGCTTCTCATCACGGCGTCACGTGAGCCTATTGCGGTGGTGGGAATGGGGTGCCGTTATCCGGGTGGTGTGCGGTCGCCTGAGGGATTGTGGGGTCTGGTTGCGGGGAGCACGGATGCGATATCCGGGTTCCCCGAGGACCGTGGGTGG
>NZ_JOFZ01000062.1 GCF_000721265.1 Streptomyces sp. NRRL F-5126
CCACGGCGGACACTTCCTCGAAATGGGCAAAACCGACCTCCGCGACCCCCACACCATCACCACCACCCACCCCGGCGTCACCTACCAGGCATACAACCTGTACCAAGCGAGCCCGGACCGAATCCAGGAGATGCTGGCCGACCTCAGCGTGCTGTTCCACGACAACACCCTGCGGCCGTTGCCCACCACCGCATGGGACATCCGCCAGGCCCCCGACGCCTTCCGCTTCCTCAGCCAGGCACGCCACACCGGCAAGATCGTCCTCACCGTCCCCCCGCCGACACCCTTCAACCCGGACGGCACCATCCTCATCACCGGCGGCACCGGCACCCTCGGCGACACCGCCGACGCCGACCAACTCGCCGACCTGCTCGCCACCATCCCGGACGAGCACCCCTTGACCGCGGTCGTGCACACCGCCGGCATCCTTCAGGACGCCACGCTGGCCAACCTCACCCCAGACCACCTGGACGCCGTCCTGCGGCCAAAGGCCGACAGCGCCTGGAACCTGCACCAGCAGACCAAACACCTCAACCTCTCCGCTTTCGTCCTGTACTCCTCAGCCGCCGGAACCCTCGGCAACCCCGGCCAGGCCAACTACGCCGCCGCCAACACCTTCCTCGACGCCCTCGCCCACCACCGCCACACCCAC
>NZ_JOFZ01000063.1 GCF_000721265.1 Streptomyces sp. NRRL F-5126
AGCGCGAAGATCGTGGTGGCGGGCGGATTCGGCGTGGGCAAGACCACGTTCGTCGGCGCCGTCTCGGAGATCAACCCGCTGCGTACCGAAGCCGTCATGACCAGCGCCTCCGCCGGCATCGACGACCTCACCCACACCGGAGACAAGACCACCACCACCGTGGCCATGGACTTCGGACGCATCACCCTCGACCAGGACCTCATCCTCTACCTCTTCGGCACACCAGGACAGGACCGCTTCTGGTTCATGTGGGACGACCTCGTACGCGGCGCCATCGGCGCCATCGTCCTCGTCGACACCCGCCGCCTCGCCGACTGCTTCCCCGCCGTCGACTACTTCGAAAACTCAGGACTCCCCTTCGTCATCGCCCTCAACGGCTTCGACGGACACCAGCCCTACACACCCGAAGAAGTACGCGAAGCACTCCAGATCGGCCCCGACACCCCCATCATCACCACCGACGCCCGCCACCGCGCCGACGCCAAGAGCGGACTCATCACCCTCGTCGAACACGCCCTCATGGCACGACT
>NZ_JOFZ01000064.1 GCF_000721265.1 Streptomyces sp. NRRL F-5126
AGTTCGATGTGTACTGTAGTTATCGCGAGGTCGGGGGAACGAAGAACCGGCCGAGAATCCACACCACCTGACCCTGTTGGAGGGGATCTTCATGTCCGGCACCCAGACGCTCACCACCCAGACCGGCACCTACTCGTACTCGGTCTCCGAGGGCGAGAACGGCGAGACGATCCACGACCTGTCCCGCGTCTTCCAGGACGGTGCGCTGCCGGTCGGCGCGATCGTGATCCACCCGGACTACAACCCGTTCCCGGAGGTCGAGGGGCTGCTGAACGTCCAGTTCGGCAAGGGCGGCGCGGAGCGCGACGAGCGCACGGACGTCCCGATGCTGGGCGAGGAGCTGGAGGCCGCGTTCATCATCGGTCACCAGCTGGTCAACCCGGCCGACCTGGACGTCGACCCGGAGGCCGAGGAGAAGGAGAGCGCGCCGAAGGTGCGGTTCCTCCGGGGTTACCTCCGGGCGGCGGCGACCGAGGTCAAGTCGCCCTCGGCCACGGCCAGCAAGGCGACGTTCCTGGCCGTCCAGGAC
>NZ_JOFZ01000065.1 GCF_000721265.1 Streptomyces sp. NRRL F-5126
GCTCCTCCCGGGGACGGCATTCGTCGACCTCGCCCTACACACCGGACACCACACCGGACACCCCCACCTCGAAGAACTCACCCTCCACACACCCTTGCTCCTAAACAGCTCCCCGCTCGATCTCCAAGCCACCCTCACCCCACCCCACGACGGACGCCGCACCCTCACCATCCGCACCCGCGCGCACGCTGCCACCCCGGACGACACCACCCCCTGGACCACCCACGCCACCGCCACCCTCACCAACACCACACCAGCAGACCCCCAGGTCGACCTGACCGTGTGGCCGCCGGCCAACGCCACGGCGATCGACGTGGACGACGCCTACCCCCTCCTCACCGAGCACGGCTACACCTACGGCCCCACCTTCCAGGGCCTCACCGCCGCATGGCACGACAACCACCACACCTACGCCGACATCACCCTCCCCGAGGCTCCTGAAGCCGACGCGTTCGACATCCACCCCGCACTCCTCGACGCCGCCCTGCACACCATCGCCCTACAGGCCCTGGACACCCCCA
>NZ_JOFZ01000066.1 GCF_000721265.1 Streptomyces sp. NRRL F-5126
CTCCAGACCCACGGCAAGTTCGTCCGGATCACCTCGGCGGGCCTGAAGGAGTCCCATCCGCACGACATCCAGATGACGGTCGAGGCGCCCAACTACAGCCGCAAGTGAGGCCGTGAACGCGTTCCACGCGCGCGTGCGGACGTGCTCCACGCGCGCGTGAGGCACGAAAAGGGCGGTCCCGGAACCCCGGGACCGCCCTTCCGCGTACCTGCGCGGGGGCGCTGTCGTACCCGTCGGGGATACTGGAAGGCGCTGCAACGCATCAGGGAAAGGCCACAGACGTGACTGAGATCGAGATCGGGCGCGGCAAGCGCGGCCGCCGGGCGTACGCCTTCGACGACATCGCCGTCGTCCCCAGCCGCCGTACGCGGGACCCAAAGGAGGTCTCGATCGCCTGGCAGATCGACGCCTACCGGTTCGAGCTGCCGTTCCTGGCCGCTCCCATGGACTCGGTCGTCTCCCCGGCCACCGCGATCCGCATCGGCGAGCTCGGCGGCCTCGGCGTGCTGAAC
>NZ_JOFZ01000067.1 GCF_000721265.1 Streptomyces sp. NRRL F-5126
GGCTACAACGAGGAGTTCATCCGCGCCCAGGACTGGGAGCTGAACTTCCGCATCCGCGAGGCGGGCGGCTCGATCTGGTTCTCGCCCGAGCTGCGCGTCCAGTACAGGCCGCGCCCGTCCGTGCGCGCGCTGGCCAAGCAGTACAAGGACTACGGGCGTTGGCGCCACGTCGTGGCGCGCTACCACGCCGGCTCCATCAACCTGCGCTACCTGGCGCCGCCGACCGCGGTGTGCGCCATCGCCGCGGGCATCGTCGTCGGCGCGGCCGTCACACCGTGGGCCTTCCTCGTGCCCGCAGCGTACGCGGCCGGCATCGTCGCCGGGTCGGTACCGGCGGGCAAGGGACTCGGTGCCAAGGCGCGCCTGCAGATTCCGGTGGCGCTCGCCACGATGCACATGGCCTGGGGATACGGCTTCCTGACGAGCCCGCGCTCACTCGCCAGGCGGGTGATCGCGAGCCGCAGGCCCGCCGTGCCGAAGGACACCACGGCGGTGTGACGCCACACGGCC
>NZ_JOFZ01000068.1 GCF_000721265.1 Streptomyces sp. NRRL F-5126
GGGATGGTGCGGGCGTCGATGTGTTGGGTGGTGCAGGTGGTGGTGAGTTCGGTGAGGGCTTGGGTGTCGCCGGAGACGATGGTGGTGGTGGGTCCGTTGTGGGCGGCGATGCTGATGCGGTTGTTCCAGGGGGCGATGAGGGTGGTGGCTTGGTCGGCGGGGAGGGGGAGGGAGACCATGCCGCCTTGTCCGGAGAGTTGGCGTAGGGCTTGGGAGCGGAGGGTGACGATGCGGGCGGCGTCGTCGAGGGTGAGGATGCCGGCGGTGTGGGCTGCGGCGATTTCGCCTTGGGAGTGGCCGATGACGGCGTGGGGTTGGATGCCGTGGGATTGCCAGAGGGCGGCGAGTGAGGTCATGGTGGCGAAGAGGACGGGTTGGACGACGTCGATGCGGTCCAGGGTGGGTGCGTCGGGGTGTTCTTGGATGACGTCGAGGAGTGACCAGTCGGTGTGTGGGGCGAGGGCGTCGGCGCAGGCCTGCATGTGGGTGCGGAAGACACTGCTGGTCT
>NZ_JOFZ01000069.1 GCF_000721265.1 Streptomyces sp. NRRL F-5126
CGGCACCAACGCCCACCTCATCCTCGAACAACCCCCCACCACCACAGACACGCCCAGCGACGCCGACGCTCCGACCGACACCGAGGCTTCGGAGGCGGCCTCCTTCGAGGGGCCGTGTGTGTGGCTGCTCTCGGGCAAGTCGCCCCAGGCGCTGGCAGACCAGGCGGGACGACTCCACGCGTTCGCCACCGATCATCCGGAGGTGGACGCCCGCGACATCGCTCATGCTCTGGCGACCACGCGTACCACGTTCGAGCACCGTGCCGCCGTGATCGCCCACGAGCGCACCGACCTGCTGGACGCCCTCACCGCGCTCCAGGAAGGCCGGCCCTCACCCCATCTCATACACGCCGGCCAGCAGCCCCGGCCGACAGGACGGACAGCGTTCCTCTTCACCGGCCAGGGCTCGCAACGAGCCGGAATGGGCCGCGAACTCCACGCCGCCTCACCCGTCTTCGCCACAGCCTTCGACGAAGCCTGCCACGCCTTCACCCCCCACCTC
>NZ_JOFZ01000070.1 GCF_000721265.1 Streptomyces sp. NRRL F-5126
CCCCTGAACACGCCCCCGCCCCGGCGCGGACGGGGACGGCGGCCGGCGCAGGAGGTGCGGACGGGGGTGCTGCGGGCCGCCGCCGACCTGCTGCTGAACGAGGGGATCAAGGCGGTGACCTTCGACCGGGTCGCCACGGCGGCGGGGTCCAGCAAGATGACCCTCTACAAGTGGTGGCCGTCCGCCGGAGCGCTCGCGGCGGAGGCGTTCTTCGCCCACAGCGAGCAGCAGCTCGAGTTCCCGGACACCGGCGACATACGGGCCGACCTCACCTCCCAGCTGCGCGCGTTCGTGCGGCTGGTGACGCGGGGCAGCACGGGCACGGCCATCGCGGGGCTGATCGGGGTGGCACAGACCGACCCGGAGCTCTCGGCGGCGTTCTCCCGGCACTACTCCGCGCCGCGCCGGGCGCTGGCACTGGCCGCGTTCGAGCGGGCCCGCGACCGCGGACAGCTCCGCTCCGACATGGACCTCGGCATCCTCGTCGACCAGCTCTGGGG
>NZ_JOFZ01000071.1 GCF_000721265.1 Streptomyces sp. NRRL F-5126
CACCGGAACCCTCTCCACCCAGACCCACCCCTGGCTCACCGACCACGCCATAGCAGGCACGCCGCTCCTCCCGGGGACGGCATTCGTCGACCTCGCCCTGCACACCGGCCACCACACCAGCCACCCCCACCTCGAAGAACTCACCCTCCACACACCTATGCTCTTGAGTGGCTCCCCGCTGGATCTCCAGGCCACCCTCACCCCACCCCACGACGGACGACGCACCCTCACCATCCGCACCCGCCCCCACACCACCACACCCGACACCACCACCCCCTGGACCACCCACGCCACCGCCACCCTCACCACCACCACACCAACAGACCCCGGGGTCGACCTGACCGTGTGGCCGCCGGCCAACGCCACGGCGATCGACGTGGACGACGCCTACCCCCTCCTCGCCGAGCACGGCTACACCTACGGCCCCACCTTCCAGGGCCTCACCGCCGCATGGCACGACGACCACCACACCTACGCCGACATCACCCTCCCCGAGGAC
>NZ_JOFZ01000072.1 GCF_000721265.1 Streptomyces sp. NRRL F-5126
CTCGGCAACCCCGGCCAGGCCAACTACGCCGCCGCCAACACCTTCCTCGACGCCCTCGCCCACCACCGCCACACCCACGGCCTGACCGCCACCTCCCTCTCCTGGGGCCTATGGCAGCAGACCAGCACCATGACCAGCCACCTCGACACCACCGACCACGCACGCATCAACCGCACAGGCATCACCCCACTCACCACCGACGACGCCCTCACCCTCTTCGACCACACCCTCAGCGCTCCGCAGGCCCACCTCCTCACCGCCCGCCTCAACCCCGCAGCCCTCCGCGGCAACCCACTCCTCAGCCAGCTCACCCAGCACACCATCCGCCGCACCGCGCACACCACCACCCAGAGCCAGACCACCACACTCATCGAGCGCCTCGCCTCCCTGCCCGCCGAGGAACAACACGCCGCGCTCCTCGACACCGTCCGCCTCCACATCGCCGAAGTCCTGGGCCACTCCAACCCGGCCACCATCCAGGACCGCCAGGCAT
>NZ_JOFZ01000073.1 GCF_000721265.1 Streptomyces sp. NRRL F-5126
CCTCTTCCGTCTGAAGTTCATGGGCAACTTCAATAAGAACTCCTGGGACAACGTGGTCGGCACCAAGCCCGTCCCGGAATCCATCGACAAGGCCGGGCGAATGATGATTGTGGAGGGCAACGCCCAGTACTGGGTGCAGACCCTCTACGGCACCCCTGAAGCGCTGCGCGACTGGGCCATCGCGGCCCGCGAGCGCACCGGCTTCGTGGAGGGCGCCGGCCTCTACGGCGCCCCGCCCAAGCCCTCCCCGAAGACCCTCCCGCGGCTCCTCCAGGGCGTGTCACGTGACAAGCTCCCCGAAGGGCTCAAGGGGGCCTCTGAGGGGGGTCTGAGCGACGAAACCGCAGGTCGCGGTGTCACGCCCGAGGGCGACGTGACACCCGGCGTGACACCCCAGCGTGACAGGCTGCGGCTGGTCCCCGGGCAGGCCGGCCCCGAGGGCTCCCAGGACCCCCTGGCGGCCCCCGTGCTCCTCAGCGTGGCCGAGC
>NZ_JOFZ01000074.1 GCF_000721265.1 Streptomyces sp. NRRL F-5126
GTCATCGCCAGAGCAATGCTCATGACTTGTGGATCGGTCTTCGGGACGGCACGCGAAGGGCGTACCTTCCCGAATGATCCTGTATCGGTCACCAAGTCAGGCCCGCGTTCGCAGCGCGGGTCGGGAAGGCACGCCCGTGCTCAGCGTAGTCAACGAAGACGGCTCCACCGCTACCGGTTCGCTGATCGACGAGATCGTGCGGGAAGGCGCCCGCCGGATGCTCGCCGCCGCTCTGGAAGCGGAAGTCGACCAGTACATAGCCGAGTTGGCTGCCGAGCGGGACGAACGCGGCCACCGTCTGGTGGTGCGTAACGGTCACCACCGTCCCCGCACCGTGACGACAGCGGCCGGCCCGGTCGAGGTCCGCGCCCCGCGAGTGAACGACCGCCGCGTCGACGAGGCGACCGGTGAACGGCAGCGGTTCTCCTCGAAAATCCTTCCGCCCTGGTGCCGCAAGTCCCCGAAGATCAGCGAGGTCCTGCCG
>NZ_JOFZ01000075.1 GCF_000721265.1 Streptomyces sp. NRRL F-5126
CGTCAACCAAGACGGCACCAGCAGCCAACTCAGCGCCCCCAACGGCCCCTCCCAGGAACGCGTCATCCGCCAGGCCCTCGCCAACGCCGGTCTGTCCGGCGATCAGGTCGATGCAGTCGAAGCACACGGCACCGGCACCAAGCTCGGCGATCCCATCGAGGCCCAGGCCCTCCTCGCCACCTACGGCCAGGACCGTCCCGCCGACCAGCCGCTCCACCTCGGCTCCATCAAATCCAACATCGGCCACACCCAAGCCGCCGCAGGCGCCGCCGGCGTCATCAAAATGATCCTCGCCATGCAGCACGGCACCCTGCCCCGTTCCCTGCACATCGACGAGCCCACCCCACACGTCGACTGGACGAGTGGCGCCGTCAGTCTCCTCACCGAACCCACCCCATGGCCAGTGACGGACCACCCACGCCGAGCCGCCGTCTCCTCCTTCGGCATCAGCGGCACCAACGCCCACCTCATCCTC
>NZ_JOFZ01000076.1 GCF_000721265.1 Streptomyces sp. NRRL F-5126
GACCAGTTCCAGGCGGTGCCGAACCAGCCGGGGTCCGACGGGTTGGGCGGGGCTTCGGTGTGCGCCGCGAGTGCGGCGGCGAGGATGTGCATCGAGTTCCCCTCGTACTCAGGAGGGGGGCCCGCAGCCCGGCAGGTGAGTCTCTGGCAGGAGGAGCCTGCCGGGCGAGCGAATCCCCCGAGGAACGCCCTGGTGGGCGATCATTCCGGGTGGGTCTGACAGTCCGTCCCGGACGCCTGCGGAGGGCGTCCGGGATCTTGGCCTCTCACTCTGTAAAGGTCTGTTTTTGGGCCGCCGTGTGACATTCCGGCGGAAGATCTTTTAGAGGTACTGGCCCGAGGCGTGGTCGTCCTTGGGGATGTCCGCCTTGGCCTCGCGGACGTACTTGCCGACGGTGGCCTGGAACGCCTTGTCGTCGGCGTTGCGGCCGTGGCGGGTGGCGATGGCGTCGACCACGTGGCGGACGTCCTGCAC
>NZ_JOFZ01000077.1 GCF_000721265.1 Streptomyces sp. NRRL F-5126
CTCGCCGAACACGGCTACACCTACGGCCCCACCTTCCAGGGCCTCACCGCCGCATGGCACGACAACCACCACACCTACGCCGACATCACCCTCCCCGAGGACCCCGACACCGTCACGGATGAGGCCGACGCGTTCGACATTCATCCCGCACTCCTCGACGCCGCCCTGCACACCATCGCCCTACAGGCACTGGACACCCCCAGCAGCGACGTGTCCGTGCCATTCTCCTGGACCGGCGTCGACCTGTACTCCACCGGCGCCCGCCAACTCCGCGTCAAACTCACCCCGACCAGCGACGACACCATCCGCATCCACCTCGCCGACACCCTCGGCACCCCCGTCGCCACCATCAACACCCTCACCACACGCCCCCTGCCGACCGAACAGCTCACCGACACCACCAAGACCATCCGAAACAGCCTCTTCCACATCGAATGGACCACACTGCCCGTCCAGGAGAC
>NZ_JOFZ01000078.1 GCF_000721265.1 Streptomyces sp. NRRL F-5126
GCCTGGACGCCCATGCCCTGCACCGGAACTCCCTCGGCGCGCAGCTTCTTCGCCAGTTCGTAGTAGGCGGTCGACTTCGCGTTGACGCCTTCGACGTTGTAGTCGTTCATGAACAGCTTGGCCTTGGGGTCGGCCCGGTGCGCCCAGCGGAAGGCGTCGGCGATGTACGACGGGCCGAGTTGCCGCAGCCAGAGCGAGTCGCGCAGGGTGCCGTCGTCGTTGAACACCTCGTTGACGACGTCCCACTGGTAGATCCTGCCCTTGAAGTGCGTGACCTCGGCGGTGATGTGGTCGCGCAGGATGCCCCGGAGCGCCTTCGCGTCGAGGGAGCCGTCGGCGACGCCGTCGGTCAGCCAGGCCGGGAGCTGGTTGTGCCAGAGCAGGGTGTGCCCGCGGACCTGCTGGCCGTGGGCGCGGGCGAAGCGGACCAGCTCGTCCGCCTGCGACCAGTCGTACCG
>NZ_JOFZ01000079.1 GCF_000721265.1 Streptomyces sp. NRRL F-5126
CCTCTCCACCCAGACTCACCCCTGGCTCACCGACCACGCCATCACCGACACCCCACTCCTCCCCGGCACCGCCTTCGTCGACCTCGCCCTACACACCGGCCACCACACCGGACACCCCCACCTCGAAGAACTCACCCTCCACACAGCCTTGCTCCTAAACAGCCATCCTCTCGATCTCCAAGCCACCCTCACCCCACCCCACGACGGACACCGCACCCTCACCATCCGCACCCGCCCCCACACCACCACACCCGACGACACCACCCCCTGGACCACCCACGCCACCGCCACCCTCACCAACACCACACCAGCAGACCCGGGGGTCGACCTGAGCGAATGGCCGCCGGCCAACGCCACGGCGATCGACGTGGACGACGCCTACCCTGTGCTGGCCGAGCACGGCTACACCTACGGCCCCACCTTCCAGGGCCTCACCGCCGCATGGCACGAC
>NZ_JOFZ01000080.1 GCF_000721265.1 Streptomyces sp. NRRL F-5126
GAGCTGATCCGCCAGCACAAGCGGCGCCGCGAGAGCACCGGATTCCCCACCGGAGTCGGTGAGGGGCGCGACGAGAAGTTCACCGTGGACCAGCTCATCGCCTTCTACGAGCAGCGCGGCATCGAAAAGCGCGAGGAAAGCGAGACTGAAGCCGAGCAGGACGACGCCGTCTGACCTGCGGAAACGCGGAAACAGCCCCCTCTATGGAGGGGGCTTTTCCATGCCCAAAACCCGGGGGGAATCACCGAGAAATGCCAACAGTACATAGGGGATTCACGTCTGATGCACGCACCGAAAATGGGGGTTGCGGGCACTGGATTGGGCCTGTATAAACGTTCCTGGAAGGCTTGATAAGGACGTGAATGATCGCCTAGATATCGGGTTCCGAGAATTCAAGAAAGAGGCGAAAATGGCCGAGATCGTGAATTTTGGAAAAGCACTTAAAGGGC
>NZ_JOFZ01000081.1 GCF_000721265.1 Streptomyces sp. NRRL F-5126
CACCCCTGTGGGGCCTCATCCGCACCGCACAGAGCGAAAACCCCGACCGCTTCACCCTCATCGACCTAGACACCACCCCGATCAACCCAGCCACTCTCCAAACGGCCCTGGCCACCACCGAACCCCAACTGGCCCTCCGCAACAACACCATCCACACACCCCGCCTGACCCGCACCACCACCCCCACCGACAGCGACACCGACGCCACACCCACGCCACTCGACCCGAACGGCACCATCCTCATCACCGGCGGCACCGGCACCCTCGGCAGCCTCCTCGCCCACCACCTCGCAGACCAAGGCCACACCCACCTACACCTCACCAGCCGACGCGGCCCCAAAGCCCAAGGCGCCAAGCAACTCCACCAAGACCTCACCGCCCTCGGCGCAAACGTCACCATCACCGCCTGCGACACCGCCGACGCCAACC
>NZ_JOFZ01000082.1 GCF_000721265.1 Streptomyces sp. NRRL F-5126
CGGCATACGAGATGCTCAGGAGTCTCGTGGGCTCGGAGATGTGTATAAGAGACAGGCACGAACCACAGATACGTGCGCAGGTACCAGAGGATCTCCCAGGCCTGCTCGCCCCACGCGTTGCCCGGCGGGTCGCCGAGCGGGACCACCCAGTAGACGATCTGCCGGCCGGGCATCCAGCCGTGGATCAGCATGGCCAGCACGACGAAGACGCCCCAGAACCAGAAGGGCGGCAGCAGCCGGCGGACGCGGCCGCGGATCACCGTGAGCGCCGGGCGCTGAAGCGACTTGGCCATCAGGGTGCCGGCCAGGGCGAACATGATGCCCATGGAGGGAAAGACCATGCCGCACCAGGCCCACCCGAAGGTGTGATACGTGACGACGCGGATGAGCGCGGCCGCGCGGAGGGAGTCGAAATAGCGGTCCCGCCC
>NZ_JOFZ01000083.1 GCF_000721265.1 Streptomyces sp. NRRL F-5126
TCGCCGCGCTGCTGGAGACGGTCCCTCACGCTCACCCGCTGACGGCCGTCATCCACACCGCCGGCGTCGTCCAGGACGCCACGCTGGGCAATCTCTCGCCCGAGCACCTAGACGCGGTGCTGCGGCCAAAGGCCGACGCCGCCTGGAACCTGCACCAGCAGACCAAACACCTCAACCTCTCTGCCTTCATCCTCTACTCCTCAGCCGCCGGAACCCTCGGCAACCCCGGCCAGGCCAACTACGCCGCCGCCAACACATTCCTCGACGCACTCGCCCACCACCGCCACACCCACGGCCTGACCGCCACCTCCCTCGCCTGGGGCCTATGGCAACAGACCAGCACCATGACCAGCCACCTCGACACCACCCCAGCGGCTGGCCCAGACACTCGCTCCCCTCACCGAGGGCGAACAGGAGCAGTTCCTCCTCGGCCTCGTACGCGACCACGTGGCGGCCGTACTCGGCCACAGCAACAGCCGCGGAATCGACGAACAC
>NZ_JOFZ01000084.1 GCF_000721265.1 Streptomyces sp. NRRL F-5126
GCTCAGAGCACTGCGGACGAATTTCGCGGGCGCCGGCACGATGTCGATGATCCGGCCGCCGGACTTCAACAACGTGCGGGACGTCGCGATCGGTAGCTTGCCGGACGTGTCGAAGACGATGTCGAATCGTCCGCGTAGTTCCTGCGCATCGAAGTCGAAGTCGAAGCCGACGACCGGCGAGACACCGAGGTCATACGCGTCCTGCCACGCACTCTCACGGCAGCTGCCGCTCACGGTGGCACCGGCGGCCATGGCGATCTGCGCCACCGACCGGCCGACCGCACCGAGCACGCCGGTGACGAAGACCGCCTGCCCCGATCGCAGCTTGGCCCTCTTCAGGCCCTGATAGGCAGTTCCGCCCGCGATACCGAGCGTGGCGGCGTGCTCCCAGGACACGTTCGCCGGCTTGTGCACGACGTCCGTCTC
>NZ_JOFZ01000085.1 GCF_000721265.1 Streptomyces sp. NRRL F-5126
TCGGCATCAGCGGCACCAACGCCCACCTCATCCTCGAACAGGCGCCCACCACCACAGACACGCCCAGCGACGCCGACGCTCCGGCCGACACCGACGCCGGCACAGTCGCGCCCACCGACACCACCCCCGAGCACACCGGCGAGGTGACGGACGGGCCGAGTGTCTGGCTCGTGTCCGGCAAGTCGGCCGACGCGCTGACCGCCCAGGCCGCGCAGCTGCACGCCTTCGCCACCGATCACCCCGACGTCGACACCCGCGACATTGCACACGCCCTGGCCACCACCCGCACCACGTTCGAGCACCGTGCCGCCGTCATCGCCCACGACCGCACCGACCTCCTCGACGCCCTCACCGCACTCCAGGACGGCCGGCCCTCACCGCACCTGGTGACCGGCCCCACCGATCACCATTCCCGCGTCCCGGGC
>NZ_JOFZ01000086.1 GCF_000721265.1 Streptomyces sp. NRRL F-5126
CGGCCTGACCGCCACCTCCCTCGCCTGGGGCCTATGGCAACAGACCAGCACCATGACCAGCCACCTCGACACCACCGACCACGCACGCATCAACCGCACAGGCATCACTCCACTCACCACCGACGACGCCCTCACCCTCTTCGACCACGCCCTCAGCGCTCCGCAGGCCCACCTCCTCACTGCCCGCCTCAACCCCGCAGCCCTCCGCGGCAACCCACTCCTCAGTCAGCTCACCCAGCACACCATCCGCCGCACCGCGCACACCACCACCCAGACCCAGACCACCACACTCATCGAGCGCCTCGCCTCCCTGCCCACCGAGGAACAACACGCCGCGCTCCTCGACACCGTCCGCCTCCACATCGCCGAAGTCCTGGGCCACTCCAACCCGGCCACCATCCAGGACCGCCAGGCAT
>NZ_JOFZ01000087.1 GCF_000721265.1 Streptomyces sp. NRRL F-5126
CGGGGTGAGTTTGACGCGGAGGTGGCGGGCGCCGGTGGAGTACAGGTCGACGCCGGTCCAGGAGAATGGCACGGACACGTCGCCGCTGGGGGTGTCCAGTGCCTGTAGGGCGATGGTGTGCAGGGCGGCGTCGAGGAGTGCGGGGTGGATGTCGAAGGCCCCGGTCTCGGCGTCGGCCGTGAGGGTGTCCGTCTCGGGGAGGGTGATGTCGGCGTAGGTGTGGTGGTTGTCGTGCCATGCGGCGGTGAGGCCCTGGAAGGTGGGGCCGTAGGTGTAGCCGTGTTCGGCGAGTCCAGGCGGTGATGTCGTCCGGGCTCGTTGTGTGGGGGCGAGTGCGGATGGTGAGGGTGCGTCGTCCGTCGTGGGGTGGGGTGAGGGTGGCTTGGAGATCGAGCGGGGCGCTGTTTAGCAGCAAGGGTGTGTGGAGGGTGAGTTCTTCGAGGTGGGGGTGTCCGGTGTGGTGTCCGGTGTGTAGGGCGAGGTCGACGAA
>NZ_JOFZ01000088.1 GCF_000721265.1 Streptomyces sp. NRRL F-5126
CCTCGGCAGTACACGGCGAGGTCGTAGCCGGAAAGCTGGTCGAAGTCCCGGACCCGCCCGTCGGCCAGGACGCCGGAGAGGCCGCGCCCCACAAGGCGTGCGAGCTTGGTTCCGCCGCCCATGGAAACGTCGGGGTATCCGTTACTGGCCATGACCAGGACCTTCCCGCGTCCGTCCGCCCCGACCGCCTGGTCGAAGACGTCGGTGAAGTTGTACCGCGCGGACGGGAGCGACTCCTCGCATGCGGGAAAGAACGACATCGTCACGGCGGGACCGAAGAGCAGCCGGCCGGGGGTGGGGCTCATCAAGTCGAGGATGTGACTCCGGTGCTTGTGGAGGCGGCCCATGGCGTCCACGACATCGGCGGCACCCACTCGTCGGGCCAGCGCGGACAGACGTTCGCTCGTGTCCAT
>NZ_JOFZ01000089.1 GCF_000721265.1 Streptomyces sp. NRRL F-5126
CATCAGGAGCTTGCCGGGCCGGCCGCTGCCCTGGACGGCCTCCACGAAGAGGAGTCGGCGGTCGGTGAGCACCCAGTACATGGGGCGCGGCTGCGCGATGGCGATGACGGCGCCGGCGGTGAGCGCGCCGACCACCGCCGTGGTGAGCACCCGGCGCTTGGCGGAGACCGAGCCGACCTTGGCGAGCGAGGCGAGTTCGGCCTGCTCGCCCTGGGTCAGCAAGGGGCCCACGGCGTCGAGGAGTTGCTTCTTGCGTCTGTTGTTCATGACCGTCCGTACGAGAAATGACGAGAGATGACGGGAAGTGACGCGGGCTCACGCATGAACCCGTGCCTGACCTGCGGCTTTCCGCAGGGTGCAGGAGAGGAGCGTACGGGCGGGCGCACACAGCGGGCGCAAAGGCGAAGTC
>NZ_JOFZ01000090.1 GCF_000721265.1 Streptomyces sp. NRRL F-5126
GCGGGAGCCTTCTCCTTCTTCCCCTTGCCCCGGCCGAACAGCCGACCCAGCAGCCCCCGCTTCTTCTCGCCGCCGCCCTCGGTGCCGGCCGACGGCTCCGGAGCCTGCGGGGCCGGTGCCGGGGGCGGCGCGGGCGCCTGCTCGGGAGCGGGACCCTGCTCCTGGTCCTTCTTGCCGCCGAGTCCGAACTTCCACCACTTGGCCATGACCGATCACTCCCCACGCTCTGCGGTGTACTGCTCGACTGCGTTGTGGATGAACACCTTGTGGTCCGGGCGGACCTGCTCGAACAGCGGCAGGAAGTCGGCCAGCGGCACGGTGTTCTCCGCCGTCCACTGCCCGCCCTGCGACCCGAGCTTCATGCCGTCCGGCTTCGCCAGCTCGGGGTCGGCCTCGTTGCTGGGGAAC
>NZ_JOFZ01000091.1 GCF_000721265.1 Streptomyces sp. NRRL F-5126
GTTCACGAAGACCAACTCTCCATCAGGCGCGTCTCTCTGGTGACGACTGTCCACCACGACCCAATTGAAGGACTCCGAGAACGGATCGCGGGTCAGGCTCCACACGAGAGCTCGCCGCAGGTCGTCGGCGGTCTCGGCCGGTTGGTGCCCGCGCAGGCCCAGCACGGCGGAGCGCAGGGCACGCTGGAAGGCGGCATAGTCGTGCCAAGAGAGGGTCGCGAGGTCACCCGACAAAGCCCAGTCCTGACCGTCGCTGCCTTCCTCGGCGAGCCCCAATGACCGCAGAGCAGAGAGGGCGTAATGGACCGTCGTGAGCTTCTTTGATTCGCGGCTGTGCGGTTCAAGGAAGGCACGGAGCGTGTCGTAGGCCACTGGACCGGATCGCGAGGCCAGGAAG
>NZ_JOFZ01000092.1 GCF_000721265.1 Streptomyces sp. NRRL F-5126
CGACAAGTCCCTGATCGGCGAGGTCACCCGGAGCGACGGCACCAAGCAGCTCACCGTCGCCGGCTGGCCGATGTACCGCTACGCCAAGGACACCGAGGCCGGGGACACCAAGGGCGAGGGCGTGGGCGGCAAGTGGTTCGCCACGGCCGCCGACGGCAAGAAGGCGACGCTGCCGGGCCTCTCCGTCCGCAAGGACGCCAAGCTCGGCGACATCGTCGTCGACAGAAACGGCAGGACCGTCTACCGCTTCATGAAGGACCAGGCCTGGCCCGTCTCCAAGTCGG
Source organism: Streptomyces sp. NRRL F-5126 (assembly GCF_000721265.1). Taxonomy (GTDB): domain Bacteria; phylum Actinomycetota; class Actinomycetes; order Streptomycetales; family Streptomycetaceae; genus Streptomyces. The sequence continues at coordinate 285 of NZ_JOFZ01000092.1, forward strand.
CCTGCACCGGCGCCTGCCTGGAGAAGTGGCCGGTCGTCGCCCCGGTCGAGGAGGCGGACACCAAGGGCGTCGTGAAGAAGGGCCTGATGCCGTTCACCCGCCCCGACGGCGC
>NZ_JOFZ01000093.1 GCF_000721265.1 Streptomyces sp. NRRL F-5126
GCGGAGGTCGACCAGTTCGTCCTCGAACTGCGGCTCGCGGCCCAGCGGCGCAACCTCGACAAGGCCGAGGTGTTCCGCGAGGTGCTGCGGCTTGCCCGGGAGCACGAGGCGACCAGGCGGGCCCTGCTTCGGCGGCTGCGGTGAGCTACCGCTCTCCGTCTGGCAGGCAGACGGCGCACGGCTACGACGCGGACCACACCGTCCTGTACTTCGAGGACATCGAGGGCTTCTCGAAGTGCCTCACCTGCGAGTGGCGGGCCTGTCGGGAGTGCCGCGTCCGCCACGGCGTCCAGGGCGAGTTCTGCGACGTCTGCCGTCCTCCGACCGAGTAGTTCCCTCGCTGCATCAGGGCCGTAACGCCTGTCTCTTATACACATCTGACGCTGCCGACGATA
>NZ_JOFZ01000094.1 GCF_000721265.1 Streptomyces sp. NRRL F-5126
CACCAACCGCAACGCGATCCCGGCCGACCCGAACGGTGCCTGGTACACGTCCGGTATCCGCGTCGGCACGCCCGCGCTGACGACACGGGGCCTGGGCGTGGAGGAAATGGACGAGATCGCGTGCCTCATCGACCGCGTCCTGACCGCCACGGAACCGGGCACGACGGCCAAGGGCACGCGCTCCATGGCCCAGCACGTGCTGGACCCGAAGACGGCGGAAGAGATCGCCACCCGTGCGACGGACCTGGTCTCGGGCTTCCCCCTCTACCCCGAGGTCGACCTGGGCTGACAACTTCGTTGTCTGGTGCGGGTGCGTCGTGGTTGCTCGCGCAGTTCCCCGCGCCCCTTGCAGGGGCGCGGGGCTGTGTTGTCTGCGCGGCTCCGCCGCGGGGG
>NZ_JOFZ01000095.1 GCF_000721265.1 Streptomyces sp. NRRL F-5126
GGGTGTGTACCTCGAAGCCGCCCCCGCCGAGCAGGAAGACGCCCGCGAGGGCCAGCCCGGCCCAGACGACGTTGACCGCCCGGCGCGAGGCCAGGACGGACAGGGCCAGCGGGCCGAGCACCTCCAGGGTGACGGCGGGGCCGAGCGGAATGCGGGAGACGGCCTGGTAGAAGAGGCCGTTCATCGCACCCATGGCGACACCGAACGCCACGACCGTGCCCCAGTCGGCGCGCGAGTGGCCGCGCAGCTTCGGGCGGCAGACGACGACCATCAGCACCGCCGCCATCGCCAGCCGCAGCGTGACCACGCCGAGCGCGCCGGCGCGCGGCATCAGGTTCACCGCCAGGGCGGCCCCGAACTGCACGGACACCCCGCCGGCGAGGACCAGGCC
>NZ_JOFZ01000096.1 GCF_000721265.1 Streptomyces sp. NRRL F-5126
GCGTACAGCAGGCTCAGCAGGTAGGCGGTCTCCTCCAGGGTGTCGGTTCCCTGGGTCACGACGATGCCGTCGACGGCGCCTTCGCCGGCCATCGCCCGGAGCCGGTTCGCGAGGCGGTCGATGTCATCCAGCGTCAGCGAGGCGCCGGGCTTGCCCGCGAAGGACAGCGTCTGGATGTCGACGTCCGAACCGTCCATCTGGGGTACCGCGGCGAGCAGGTCCTCCGCGCTCAGGGTGGGGCGAGCCGCTCCATCACGGTCGGAGGGCATCATGGCGATGGTGCCACCGAGGCCGACCACGACAACGGTGGGACGGGTGCGGTCCTTCGTCAACGTTGATTCCTCAGATCACCTTGGGAGCGGAGCGGGTTGAGCCTATCGACCTCCAC
>NZ_JOFZ01000097.1 GCF_000721265.1 Streptomyces sp. NRRL F-5126
GACACCCTCACCACACGCCCCCTGCCGACCGAACAACTCACCGACACCACCAAGACCATCCGAAACAGCCTCTTCCACATCGAATGGACCACACTGCCCCCGACCGCACCGCTCGCGCAGGATGCCGCACCCGCTTCCGAGACGGACGCGATCTGGGCCTGGCTGGACACCGAGCACTTCCCCGCCACTCCGCAGACCGACGAGACAGCAGCGGGAACCGGCGCATCCGCTCCCCGGTTCCACAGCATCTCCGCGCTCGCCGAAGCTGTCGACAATGCCACCCCAAACGCTGTCCTGCTGTCCTGCGTCTTCCAGCCTCTCACCACGATGACGGAGCTGCACCAGGCCACGCACCACCTGCTCGCCCTGCTCCAGGAATGGCTGAC
>NZ_JOFZ01000098.1 GCF_000721265.1 Streptomyces sp. NRRL F-5126
ATGTCCCACACGGTTGCTCATGGGTGGAACGTTGACTATTCGGCACTTTTGTTGATCATCCGCGTTAGTACTGCCCCACTGGGGTGTGGAAGACGGGGGTGGGAGACGGGGTGTCGGGCACGCTGTTGGGTGTCTGAGGGTGCGAGCGTTGCTCGTCCTTCGGGTATGCCGGTCCCAGTGAACTTGCCTGTTTCGGGTGGGGTGGTGGGTGGCTGGTCGTTGTTTGAGAACTGCACAGTGGACGCGAGCATCTGTGGCCAAGTTTTTAAGGGCGCACGGTGGATGCCTTGGTACCTGTGATCCGGGGGTGTCCGAATGGGGAAACCCGGCAGTCGTCATGGGCTGTCACCCGCACCTGAACTCATAGGGTGTGTGGAGGGAACGAGGGGAAGTGAAACATCTCAGTACCCTCAGGAAGAGAAAACAATAGTGATTCCGGGAGTAGCGGCGAGCGAAACTGGATGAGGCTAAACCGTTCATGTGTGATACCCGGCAGGGGTTGCGTGGGCGGGGTCGTGGGAGT
>NZ_JOFZ01000099.1 GCF_000721265.1 Streptomyces sp. NRRL F-5126
GCGTAGCGAACTCCACGGTCACGGACGTTCACCCCTACTTCGTACCCGACGCCGACCAACCCGGCGAGACGTCAACAAGCGGACGTCGTTCGACTACGTCCAAGCCCTGGTGTTCCAGCAGTTTGTCGGCGAATGTAAACGATCGAAATACCGGAGCAAGAAATCGCAGTTGACAGCACGGCCATCACATTTCTAGCCTGAGCACAGCAAATTGACGGTGGGTAAGGTGACTGCCCGCTTGCCGCGTACAGGTGAATTGGTCACGCTGAACGACTTGCACCCTCTGAGAACAGGAGTGAAAAATGCTCTCCAAGAAACTTCGGCTCGCGCTTCCAATAGCCGCGGCGGCCGTCATGACCGCCGTGATACCAGCCGGAAC
>NZ_JOFZ01000100.1 GCF_000721265.1 Streptomyces sp. NRRL F-5126
GCGCAAGCCCGGCCAGGCCGTCGTCGGCGGCTTCAAGAAGCTGTTCGGCAGCATCCGCGCCCTGGCCCTCGCCGTCTGGGCCGTCCTGCGCTTCTACGGCGGCCGGGAGCTCCGGGGAGAGCCCCGCAGCACCGCGACGTTCCTGCGCGCCGGCACCCCGCTCGACCGCCCCGCCGTCGCCCAGGCCGTCTCGATGGCCTCCGTCGCCGCCGCCGCACCCAAGGTGAGCCTGGTCAAGCCCGTGCGCCGCCAGCCCAGCCCCTGGGCCCGCAACGCCGCCGCCTGGCTCAACGCCTACCGGGGCCAGGGCGCCGCAGCCCTGGACTGGGCCGTCCGTGCGGCCCTGTGGAGCGCTCGCACGGCCGGGAGGGTCTGG
>NZ_JOFZ01000101.1 GCF_000721265.1 Streptomyces sp. NRRL F-5126
CCGTAGTTGTAGGCGACCGCGGCGTAGGCCACGAACACGGCGGCGCTGTAACCCGACATGTGGTGCGAGATGCCGGTCAGCCACCAGGGCATTCTGCCGCCGCCGGTGAAGTAGTCGGAGACGTCGCTGACGCGCCGGTGCGACCACACGCCGATGAGGAGCATCACCACGAAGTAGGCGCCGAGGGTGGTCCAGTCCAGCCAATGCATAAGAGGACCTTCTTGTCGTGAGGGAGCGGGAGTCGGTCGAACTGCCGAAGGGGGGTGGGGCCTTGGGGCGGAGACCGCCCGGTGTCACCAGCGCGGCGACTTCTTCTCGTAGCTCGGGTCGAGGCGGCGCATGTACCCGGTGTCGTCCCGGTTGCGCAGGCCGCAGC
>NZ_JOFZ01000102.1 GCF_000721265.1 Streptomyces sp. NRRL F-5126
GGACAGCAGCGACACCAAGGGTGATATCTACGAGTACCTGCTCGCGAAGATCGCCACGTCCGGTCAGAATGGTCAGTTCCGTACGCCGCGCCACATCATTGACCTCATGGTCGAGATGACCCAGCCAGGTCCCCGCGACGAGATCTGCGACCCGGCGTGCGGCACGGCCGGCTTCCTGGTGCAGGCGGCGTCTTACGTGCAGCGGGTGCACCGCGATGCGCTGCTCGACAAGGAGCAGCGAGAGCACTTCAACGAGTCGATGTTCCACGGTTTCGACTTCGACTCCACGATGCTCCGCATTGGTTCGATGAACATGCTGCTGCACGGCATCGAGAGGCCGGACATCCGCTACCGCGACTCGCTCGCGGAGAGCG
>NZ_JOFZ01000103.1 GCF_000721265.1 Streptomyces sp. NRRL F-5126
CACAGCAGCTGCACACCCCGGGCCGTGGCCGACGCCACCTTGAGGGCGCCGGCCGCACCGGCGACCGCCAGCAGGGCGACGGCGGCGGCCCGCATACGGTCCGGGTCTGCGGATAGCCACTGCCACAGATCCCGCACCGGGCCCAGCGCTTCCTTCACCGCCGGCGCAACGTCCTTCACCGCCGGGACGACCTGGGTGGTCAGGACGTTCGCCAGGCCCATCATGGCCTGGCGTTTGAACACTTCAATCTTGGTCGCGGCGTTGTCGCGCAGGTCGTCCCCGGCCTGCTTCGCCGCGCCGCCGACCTTCCCCAGGTCCTTCACGGCCTTGGACGGGTCGAGAGCAAAGAGCGCCTTCCCCATGTCCTCGGC
>NZ_JOFZ01000104.1 GCF_000721265.1 Streptomyces sp. NRRL F-5126
GGATGGCGTTGTCCAGGACGACACCGCACGCCGCGATCATCGTCGCCAGGGTGAGGAAGGCGACGTAGGTGACCGACAGCGTCGACTCCTCGTGCGTGGCCTCGGTCAGCTGCTCCCACAGCACCGCGTCCGCGCCCTCGCCGGGCGCGTCCTCCTCGGCCTTGTCGGCCCGCCGGGACAGCGACAGGTCGATGTTCTCCACGGCGATCGAACCGGCGTCGTCGAGCCCCAGCTCCCGCAGGGAGCCGATGAGTTCGTCGCCGGCCTCGCGGGCCACGTCGCACATCACGACGTCCCCGACCGGATTGCGGGCGGCTCCCGGGAGCACCACGACATGCGTGGTCCCGACGGTCTTCTCGATCACCCGGACC
>NZ_JOFZ01000105.1 GCF_000721265.1 Streptomyces sp. NRRL F-5126
GGCCATGGCTCCGTCACCGGTGCCTGCAATGGTCAGGTGCCCCCACCGCTCGCGAGTCGCCGCCGGCCTACCGACGCGTGACCCTTCGCTCCGAGCATCTACGCGCCTAACTATCTGCCATCGGCTGGAACCGAACCACACCTCAAAGGTCTCGGTTCGATCACACCTACTGCCCAGTTCTTCCGAAATACGGACAAAGGGTTTGGTGAAAGATCACCCCGAAACAGACTTGTTACACATCTATCGGCACTGGGCGTCCGCATTCCGGACATTCAACGGGAGATCACAGGAGAAATTGGGTTGCGGCGTCCCTACCCGCTGTGCAGAGCCGTCACTCGCAGAGGTGAGGCCGACGCGGGGCGTGCTGTGA
>NZ_JOFZ01000106.1 GCF_000721265.1 Streptomyces sp. NRRL F-5126
AGGCCATGCTCCGCCGGTGCCTGTCCTGATCCCGGTGGCGACCGCGTGGGCGCGGGCCGCTGCATCGGTCCGAGCCACGGTACGTGAACGCGTTCAGACGCCGAGACGAGTGGACCTCGACGAGTCTTCACCTGACCGAGCTCACCAGCTCGTGGCGGGACGGGCAGCCCGCCGTGACGGGGAGAAGTGAGCCATGGCCAACCCCTCTCGTGATCACCGGCACGGCCGCCAAGCCGTTGGTTGGCTGTGGTCCGGCATCCAACATCCGCAGATGTCAGCGCCGTTCCTCCGAATGGCATGGAACAGTACGGACTTCCTGCCGCGCGCCTTGGTCACCTTCGCCGTGAAGCGAGGTCTCCCGC
>NZ_JOFZ01000107.1 GCF_000721265.1 Streptomyces sp. NRRL F-5126
ACCAGGATGCGGGAGGAAGCGGAGGTCGACCGGGCGAAACAGGCGAGGAAGCTCTGTGAGTCCGAGCACGGTCCGGCTCATGATGTGTTCGAGCGCGATGTCGACGAGGAGGAATGGGTGTGAACCACAGCCGCTGGAAGCTGGCCCGGGACAAGGCGCTCACGGAACGGGACGACAGGTCCCCGGAGCTCAAGGAGCTCGATCGTGAGATCAGCCTCTCGATCGCCCTTGCCCAGGTCGTGTACGACCGGCGCAAGGCCCTTGGGCTCTCGCAGGACGAGCTGGCGCGCAGGTGCGGCCTGACCCAGGCGAAGATCTCCCGGATCGAGGGCTCGGACACCGTACCGACCCTGCCC
>NZ_JOFZ01000108.1 GCF_000721265.1 Streptomyces sp. NRRL F-5126
TCGGCATCAGCGGCACCAACGCCCACCTCATCCTCGAACAGGCGCCCACCACCACAGACACGCCCAGCGACGCCGACGCTCCGGCCGACACCGACGCCGACACCGGCACCGCGGCCGACACCGTCGTCGGCGGACCGCATGTCTGGCTCGTGTCCGGCAAGTCGGCCGACGCGCTGACCGCCCAGGCCGCACAACTGCACGCGTTCGCCACCGCGCGCCCCGACGTCGACACCCGCGACATCGCTCACGCACTGGCCACCACGCGTACCACGTTCGAGCACCGTGCCGCCGTGATCGCCCACGAGCGCACCGACCTCCTCGACGCCCTCACCGCACTCCAGGACGGCCGGCCCTCA
>NZ_JOFZ01000109.1 GCF_000721265.1 Streptomyces sp. NRRL F-5126
TCGCGGTGCAGTACGGCACTGTCCGCGCGGAGCGCGGCCAGGAGCCGGACCTCGACCCGTGCGAAGCGGCGGGTGCTGATGCGCCTGGCCAGCTCGTCGAGCTGCTGCTCGTCCAAGGCGTCGAGGAGGGAATCGATGATCGATTCGGTGGCGAGCACCGAGCTGGTGGCGCGCGCCGGGCTGGGGAGGTCGCTCATGACGTGAACTCCTGTGAAGAGGAAGGGTAAGAACGGGCGGAAGGCGTGTTACCGCCGGGGGACGCTCTGCCGGCGGACGGGCACACGCGTGTCGACGACGAGCTGTGAGTACGCGGGGTCCTTGCGCCAGACCCGTCGTTTGATCCACAGGACCGGCC
>NZ_JOFZ01000110.1 GCF_000721265.1 Streptomyces sp. NRRL F-5126
GTGGTGGACAGGCCCGGGGTGAACATCCGCTCCAGGGCGATGTCGGCGCTCTTGCCGATCCGGTCGCGCTGGACGTCCATCAGGTCGGCGGCCAGGGACGGGTCACCGACGCCGACCTTCCGGGCCAGCTTCCAGGACGTCTTCACGGCCTTGTTCCGGGTCTTCTCGTCGGGGTGTCCGGCGGCGACGGCCTGGTGGTAGGCCAGGTCCTTCAGGACGGCGGCGGCGCGGGCCTGGGCCTCGACGTCGCGGCCGACCTGGTGGATGACCACGCGGCGGGTCAGGAACGCGAGACCTTCGGCGGACGCGGTGATGGCCATCGGGGTGAGGGCGTAGACGATCGTCTGGCCCAGGC
>NZ_JOFZ01000111.1 GCF_000721265.1 Streptomyces sp. NRRL F-5126
GTACGAGGGTGAGGGCGGGGAACCCCTCGCTACCGGCCTGATGCCGCCGTGCCTGTGCCCCAAGTGCAGGGGTGGGCGAAATGACCGCAGCACCACGGACCCCCAATTGCGTGGAGGCAAGCCAGCATGAGCACGGCAGTAGTGATCCGCGACCCGAAGGCGTACGTCACCCCGGACGTGTGGGAGCGGGAGGTGGCCCTCCTCCTCCGCAACCCGGAGAACACGCGCGAACTGGCAGAGGCCACGTTCGGACAAGCCATCGCCTACCTGGTCACGTGTGGCGAGAACCCGGACCTTCTCATGGGCCCGTCCAAGCAGGTGGACGAGGCATGGCACTCGTTCATGCTCGAC
>NZ_JOFZ01000112.1 GCF_000721265.1 Streptomyces sp. NRRL F-5126
CCTCAACCGCCATGGCCTCCTGGACCGCGGCGCGCGCCAGCGGCAGGAACGTATAAATGTCGACGGGCTCACCCTTGGCGTCGAGGACTTCGCTGTAGCGCCCCACAACTTCCATGGCAGGGCCAGCGGCGGCCATCAGCATGTCCGCAGGCGCCAGGCCCCATCGCTCCCAGTCGGGGTAGCGCTGCTTGATCTCCGTCTTGATCTCCGCCTCGACGGCGCCCTTACGGCCGGCAGGACGACCTGCCGGAGCCGGGCGGCAGGCCATGGTCAGGGTCGTCTCAATGTTGGCCTTGCCCTGCTGGCCACCGGACTCGGTGTTGGCCGGCCAGGAGCCGGTCATCACCAG
>NZ_JOFZ01000113.1 GCF_000721265.1 Streptomyces sp. NRRL F-5126
CCGGGGGGAGAAATCTCCCTGGCACTGCCTTACACTCCCAGGTGGGCTACTACTCAAGGCCAACGCGAACCCGCTTACCGGATTTCGACCCCTCACCTGGTTTCGACGCCAGAGAGGGTCCGGGGCGGGTTTTCGCGTTGACCGGCCGTTGATCTTGAAGTTGTGCCGGTCAGCTTACGCTCATGACCGGACAAGACGGACCGGTCATATTTGCTGGTCAGGGTTACAGAGTTGCGGGCTGTCGCCCTGTCACGGGACGCAAAGCCCGGTGCTTGTTGAGGATGAGCGAGGACGGACGCTGAGCCAGCCAGCCGGACTTCCGATGCGAGGGCGACTCGGTCCTGACG
>NZ_JOFZ01000114.1 GCF_000721265.1 Streptomyces sp. NRRL F-5126
AGGCATCCACCGTGCGCCCTTAAAAACTTGGCCACAGATGCTCGCGTCCACTGTGCAGTTCTCAAACAACGACCAGCCACCCACCACCCCACACCATGATGTGAGTTCACTGGGACCGGCATACCCGAAGGACGAGCAACGCTCGCACCCTCAGACACCCAACAGCGTGCCCGACACACCACGTACTCGCTTCCCGCGTTCCACACCCCCGAAGAGGCAGTACTAGCAGCAGCAATCCATGATGTGCCGAATAGTCAACGTTCCACCCATGAGCAACCGTGTGGGACATGCGCCCACAGTCGGCTATGTGCTCCTTAGAAAGGAGGTGATCCAGCCGCACCT
>NZ_JOFZ01000115.1 GCF_000721265.1 Streptomyces sp. NRRL F-5126
GCGAGAGATTGCCCAGCGTGGCGTCCTGGACGACGCCGGCGGTGTGGATGACGGCCGTCAGCGGGTGAGCGTGAGGGACCGTCTCCAGCAGCGCGGCGAGCTGGTCGGCGTCGGCGATGTCGCAGGCGCTGACGGTGACGTCCGCACCTAGGTCTGTGAGCTCCTGGCGAAGCTGGTCGGCGCCTTCGGCCTGGAGTCCGCGTCGGCTGGTGAGGTGCAGGTGGGTGTGGCCTTGGTCGGCGAGGTGGTGGGCGAGGAGGCTGCCGAGGGTGCCGGTGCCGCCGGTGATGAGGATGGTGCCGTCCGGGTTGAAGGGTGTCGGCGGGGGGACGGTGAGGACTCGAAGAGCCGGCTGAGGTCGGCCAGCATCCGCTGAATGAGATCAGGATCGGCCTCGTGAAGGTTGTATGCCTGGTAGGTGACGCCGGGGTGGGTGGTGGTGATGGTGTGGGGGTCGCGGAGGTCGGTTTTGCCCATTTCGAGGAAGTGTCCGCCGTGG
>NZ_JOFZ01000116.1 GCF_000721265.1 Streptomyces sp. NRRL F-5126
CGCCCCGGCCCGGCGGGGAGCGCTGGTACGAGAGTCCGGCGCGGCCCTCGCACCTGTGGTCGGCGCCGATGGCCACCAGGCCGATCGGCCGCTGGTCGGCGACGCGAACGGCGGTGAAGGCGCCAGCCGTCGTCAGGTAGGCGGCCTGCCGGGCGGCGACAGGATCCTCCGTGACCGGACCCACTGAGGTACGCGCGTACACGGCCGACCGACAACAACCCGCTCACCAGAGAACCGTCTTCCTCGGTGACGGGCCGCAGGAGAAGACAGTCGGTGCGCGGGCCAGACACGGGCCAGGGCGGTGTTCCGACTCGTCGCACCGCCCACCGAGGTCGGGAC
>NZ_JOFZ01000117.1 GCF_000721265.1 Streptomyces sp. NRRL F-5126
GGGCGGTGCTGCACCGGTATCTGAAGGCGGCCCGGGGGCGAGGTGCCCTCGCTGGCGTCGTTGCACGGGGTGGTGCGCCGGGACCTTCAGGCCGGCACGGTCTTGCCGGATCGCGTGGTGGCGCGGTGGGAGCGGGGTGAGCAGTAAACGCGGTGGGAGCGGGGTGAGTAGCAAACGCGGCGGGTAGTGGCTGACCTGTCCCTGGCCGGGCCGCGGGAGGGCGGTGCGGCGGAAGGGGGGGTGCGCGCCGGCTGCCGTGTCTCGTACCAGAGGCGACCGGCGGCTTGCCGGTGGGGGAGAGCGGTGCGCTGGTGGGTGTGGCGTTGCCGGCGGGAGC
>NZ_JOFZ01000118.1 GCF_000721265.1 Streptomyces sp. NRRL F-5126
CGGCACCAACGCCCACCTCATCCTCGAACAACCCCCCACCACCACAGACACGCCCAGCGACGCCGACGCTCCGACCGACACCGAGGCTTCGGAGGCGGCTTCTTTCGAGGGGCCGTGTGTGTGGCTGCTCTCGGGCAAGTCGCCCCAGGCGCTGGCCGCGCAGGCCGCGCAGCTGCACGCGTTTGCCACCGATCATCCGGAGGTGGACGCCCGGGACATCGCTCATGCTCTGGCGACCACGCGTACCACGTTCGAGCACCGTGCCGCCGTGATCGCCCACGAGCGCACCGACCTCCTCGACGCCCTCACCGCACTCCAGGACGGCCGGCCCTCA
>NZ_JOFZ01000119.1 GCF_000721265.1 Streptomyces sp. NRRL F-5126
GCCCGGCGGCGCGACCGGCGAGGCCGGTGGCACGGGCGGCGGCGGTGGCGGCATGGGCGGCCTGCTCAACGGCGCGAGCGTGACCGACGAGGCCAAGAAGCTGCTGGAGAAGAACGCGGACGACTACACATGGGCCGCCGCGGCCATCGGCTCGCAGAACGCGGCGAGCTACCAGCTGGCCACCGAGGAACCGGTCATGGCGATCGGCGGCTTCAACGGCACGGACCCCTCCCCGACTCTGGCCCAGTTCAAGAAGTACGTGGCGGACGGAAGGATCCACTACTTCATCGCCGGTGGCATGGGCGGCGGCATGGGCGGCGGCATGGGCG
>NZ_JOFZ01000120.1 GCF_000721265.1 Streptomyces sp. NRRL F-5126
CGCTGACCGTGGACAACGAGGCCAACTTCGGCAGCCTCGCGGAACTCTGGCTCGGGGACGGCACGCCCCGCGACTTCCTGCACGTGTCCGCCGAGATCGGTATCGGTGGCGCGGTGGTCGTGGACGGGCGGCTGCTGCGGGGGACGCGCGGGTTCGCCGGGGAGCTGGGGCATGTGCCGGTGCGTCCGGAGGGCCCCGCCTGTGTGTGCGGCGGGCGCGGCTGTCTGGAGCAGTACGCGGGGGAGGAGGCGGGGCTGCGGGCGGCCGGACTGGAGCCGCGGGAGGACCGGGTCGGGCTGCTGGGCGAGCGTGCGGCCGCGGGGGGCGG
>NZ_JOFZ01000121.1 GCF_000721265.1 Streptomyces sp. NRRL F-5126
ATCTCCGTCACGGCGTGAGCTGTGGTGCGCGGGCCGAGGAACTCCACCAGTCGCTGCCGTGGGCCCGGCTGGCCCTGGAACCGCTGGCCGGGCAGCAGCTCCCGATGCGGGAGGAGGACGTCTTCGAGCTGTGGGCGAACATCGGTCTGGCTGACCGGCTCCAGGAGATGACACGACGGGCCGTGGCGGATGCCAGCCGCTCCCGGACCGGACCGCGTCACCCGACCAGCTACCCGTTTCTGCTGGAGGAACTGGTCGACGCAGGCGTGCTGGACCGCCGTACCACTGGGGAACTCGACATGCCCGACGTCTACCGGACCGCACAT
>NZ_JOFZ01000122.1 GCF_000721265.1 Streptomyces sp. NRRL F-5126
CTACCGAAGTCCACGCAGCCCGGAGCGAAGAAGGCCCTGCAGGAGATCTACAACGCCGAGGACCGCACCCACGCCGAGAAGGCGGCCCGCGCGTTCGAGAAGACCTACGGGGCGAAGTGGCCCAAGGCCGTGAAGAAGATCACCGACGACCTGGACGAGCTCCTGGCGTTCTACGACTTCCCCGCCGAGCACTGGATCCATCTGCGGACCACGAACCCCATCGAGTCCACGTTCTCCACGATCAGGCTGCGGACGAAGGTCACCCGAGGAGCGGGCAGCCCGGCCGCCGCCCTGGCGATGGTGTTCAAGCTCGCCGAGGCCGCCC
>NZ_JOFZ01000123.1 GCF_000721265.1 Streptomyces sp. NRRL F-5126
CAATAGTGATTCCGGGAGTAGCGGCGAGCGAAACTGGATGAGGCTAAACCGTTCATGTGTGATACCCGGCAGGGGTTGCGTGGGCGGGGTCGTGGGAGTTTTTGTGACTGGTCTGCCGGCTGGTCGGCGAGTAAGAAACCGTGGATGTAGGCGAAGGGCATGCGAAAGGCCCGGCGTAGAGGGTAAGACCCCCGTAGCTGAAACGTTCACGGCTCGTTTGAAGATTTCCCAAGTAGCACGGGCCTCGAGAAATCCTGTGTGAATCTGGCGGGACCACCCGCTAAGCCTAAATATTCCCTGGTGACCGATAGCGGATAGTACCGGAGCCTGCGAGTTTGCGGTGTGTTGCGAGGTTAACCCGTGTGGGGGAGCCGTAGCGAAAGCGAGTCCGAAG
>NZ_JOFZ01000124.1 GCF_000721265.1 Streptomyces sp. NRRL F-5126
CTTCGGACTCGCTTTCGCTACGGCTCCCCCACACGGGTTAACCTCGCAACACACCGCAAACTCGCAGGCTCATTCTTCAAAAGGCACGCAGTCACGACATGCAAGCAAGCTTGCATGCGACGCTCCCACGGCTTGTAGGCACACGGTTTCAGGTACTATTTCACTCCGCTCCCGCGGTACTTTTCACCATTCCCTCACGGTACTAGCCGGGCCTTTCGCATGCCCTTCGCCTACCCATACGGTTTCTAACTCGCCTCACTGCCGGCAGACAGTGAAAGTCCACTCCCACGACCCCGCCCACGCAACCCCTGCCGGGTATCACACATGAACGGTTTAGCCTCATCCAGTTTCGCTCGCCGCTACTCCCGGAATCACTATTG
>NZ_JOFZ01000125.1 GCF_000721265.1 Streptomyces sp. NRRL F-5126
ACGGCCGGGGCGGCGGCGGTGTGCCGCACCTGGACCAGGGACTCGCTGAAGCGGGAGACGAGTTCGAGCACGCCGGGCGTGATGCGCAGTTTCTCCTCGTCCAGGAAGGGGTGGAAGAAGCGGTCGAGCCCGGGGGCGTCGAGATCCCAGTCGACGGCGAGCACGCGGTGTCCGGCGGAGGCCAGGATCCAGGCGGTGTTGGCGAGTGCCATCGTCCGTCCCGTACCGCCCTTGTACGAGTAGAACGTCACTATCCGCCCGTTGCGCCGGGTACCGGCCTCAGTCGTCATCGTTCGGGGTCCTCTGCGCTGTCTCTTATACAC
>NZ_JOFZ01000126.1 GCF_000721265.1 Streptomyces sp. NRRL F-5126
GCGCGTCCTCGTGCAGGACGGCGGCGCGCAGCCGGGCGCCCTCCGCGCGGAGCTCGGCGAGGCGGGCGGGGGCGTCGGCGTAGGGGTACTCGGGGACGTCCTCCACCCGCAGGTGGACCGGGTCGGGGTAGCGGCGGGAGGAGGGCCGGTACGGGGAGGGGTCGGTGGGGGCGCCGGGTACGGCCGCGTGCAACGGGTTGACCTGCACGAATCCGGCGCCGAGGGTGCGGCCGGCCCAGGCGGTGAGCTCGGCGAGGTCACCGAGGTCGCCCATGCCCCAGGAGCGGTGGGAGAGCAGGGAGTAGAGCTGGACGAGGAGCC
>NZ_JOFZ01000127.1 GCF_000721265.1 Streptomyces sp. NRRL F-5126
GGTCCCAACCGCGTGCACGTGACGGTTGCCGACCACGAAGCCACGCAACGGGCCGGGATCGAGGGCCTGCTGCTGTCGCTTCAGTCCACTGACACCTCTACGGCTGGGGCGGCCGATGTTCAGGTGGACTACGCGGGCATCGACTCGGCGTACGGCGCCGAATGGGCCTCGCGTCTGCATCTGGTGCGGCTTCCCGCCTGCGCCCTGACCACGCCGGAGACTGCCAAGTGCCGCCAGGGCGTGCCGCTGGCGACGGACAACGACACAGAGGCTCACACCCTGACCGCGACTGTGGCGCTTCCCCCCGCCCAGGGCGCGTC
>NZ_JOFZ01000128.1 GCF_000721265.1 Streptomyces sp. NRRL F-5126
GGGGCGGAGTCAGCCGTCGCCGCAGGTCTACGCAGGAATGAAGGACGCTCTTGCCGCCGGTGACGAGGACCTGTCCGAGGTAGCGGCATGAGTCTCCAGAACTACTCGCTGGAGGAAGCGGCAGGGCTACTCAAGTGCCGCGTGCGGTATCTCAAGGACAACTTGGACCGCCTTCCGCACCAGAAGATCGGGGTAGAGCCCGTCTTCGACGATGGCGAGATCTTGGCCATCAAGGACATGCATCGGGTGCGCCCGGCCAACGCGTGGCAGGACTCGGAGCCCAGTAGCGGGCCACTCCTCGCGCTCGCGAGCATCCAGCC
>NZ_JOFZ01000129.1 GCF_000721265.1 Streptomyces sp. NRRL F-5126
GTACGGGGGACGAGCGATGCACGGGATGGGCGGGACGGCTGTGATGACCGACGTAGGCGTACCGGCGGCGGGCGGTGACGGCGAGGCGCTGGCCACGCTGCACCGGGTCTTCGGGTACGACGCCTTCCGCGGCGAGCAGGAAGCGATCATCGAGCACGTCGTCGCGGGCGGCGATGCCGTGGTGCTCATGCCGACGGGCGCCGGAAAGTCCTTGTGCTACCAGATCCCCGCCCTGGTCAGACCGGGTACGGGCGTCGTGATCTCGCCGCTGATCGCGCTGATGCAGGACCAGGTGGACGCCCTGCGGGCGCTGGG
>NZ_JOFZ01000130.1 GCF_000721265.1 Streptomyces sp. NRRL F-5126
AGTCTGGATTGGTGAAGCATCTATTCAAACTCCTTGCAGATGCGTCGCCCAAGTGGGTCGTGATCGAAAATGTGCGCAATATGCTGTCACTAGATCGCGGCCAAGCCATGGCATACCTCGTCCGTGAATTTGAGCGACTTGGCTACCGCTGGGCATACAGGCTGGTTGATTCGCGTTTCACCGGTGTGCCGCAACGCCGACAGCGAGTAATCGTCGTGGCGTCCCAGACCGAGGATCCGCGGAGAGTTCTCTTCGCAGACGACGCCACAGAAATGCCAGATAGCGAATACGCAGACGACGCTTTCGGATTCTATT
>NZ_JOFZ01000131.1 GCF_000721265.1 Streptomyces sp. NRRL F-5126
CCCTCACCGGCCGCGAGGGCACCGAGCGCGGTCCCCTTGCCGTAGACGTGGGAGAGGTTGGTGTAGGTGCCGACGCCGCCCATCACGCCGACGGCGAGGATCGGCACGATGGTGCCGATGAGCAGGTAGCGCTGGACCTTCGTGAGTTCCCGGAGCTGGGTGTTCTCCATCGTGGGGCTGCCTTTCTCGGTCGGTGGTGACGTCGTGGCGTGGTGGGCTCGCGACGTCACGAAGCTGTGGGGGCGGGTCACTTCTTCTTCGCGGGGCGGGGCGTCTCGCGCAGGCTCTTGATGGCGGCGGCGACGCCGATCACGC
>NZ_JOFZ01000132.1 GCF_000721265.1 Streptomyces sp. NRRL F-5126
GTCGGGGCTGGCCCGCAGCCGTAGGGGCCGGTCCTGGCGGGGATCCTTTCGCCAGCGCGGCGGCGGCGGATAGCGCAGCACGGTGGAGATGTGGGTCAGCCTGTCGTCGGTGTCCGTCTGCTCCTGCCGCTCGACGTGCCCGGCCAGCAACCGGCGGACGGTCGCATCCCGCGAGGTGCCCTCTCTGGCCATGACCGCACTCAACGCCTCGAAAGCACATGGCGGAAGCCGGACGTTGGTCTCTGTGGTCTTCGGATGGACAGCCACAGCGCGATTATCAACCGGACACGGTCCAGGGGAGACGCATCCGGCC
>NZ_JOFZ01000133.1 GCF_000721265.1 Streptomyces sp. NRRL F-5126
GTGGCGGGCGACGACCGAGGGGCGCCCGCGCCGTAACTCGTCCCCGTCGATGATGTCGTCGTGGACGAGCGAGCCGACATGCAGGAACTCCATGCCGAGCGCGACGCCGAGGGTGTCCTCCCGGCGCATCCCGGCCGCGGCGGCGAAGTCGTGCAGGGCCACACCTGCCACCCGGCGGGCGGGCAGCGGTACGAGTGGATACCCGGTGTCGGGGCGGTGCGCGGTCATGAGCGTGGCCCTCCGGAGCTGCTGGAGGTAGTGGTGGGTGTTCGCGGGTTGAAGCCGGATTCCCGGGCGAGCTTCTCCCACAGCT
>NZ_JOFZ01000134.1 GCF_000721265.1 Streptomyces sp. NRRL F-5126
CGGCCGCCTTCGCCCGTGCTCAGCTCCTGCTCGACAAGGTCGGACAGCTCGCCGCCGCGCCCGCGTAGGTCACGTCCGCACCGAGCCGGCCGGCCATGCCGCTGCCTACCTGTACGACTCCCCCTAGGCGCAGCGACTGGCCGGCCACCCCTTCCCCCCGAGTGTTGCTTATTCGCATTTCGATGTGTAGTGTCATTCCTGTTGGGCGGGCGATGCCGCCGACCGGAGCCGCTGTTCGCGGCCTTCGAATCAAGCCCCTGTGACCACGACGCACGTACCAGCGTGCAATCCACGGGCCCAATCCTTCTCGGAG
>NZ_JOFZ01000135.1 GCF_000721265.1 Streptomyces sp. NRRL F-5126
CCAGGTGACCGGGCTGACCGCCCGGGAGATCGGACTGCGGGCGGCGGAGCACGGGATCGCCCTGTTCGAGCTGACCGCGCGCACCGTGTCACTGGAGGAGGCGTTCATGGAGCTGACGAGGGACGCCGTGGAGTACCACGGCACGACGACCGGCGCCGACGCCGGCGCGAGGACGACCGGCGACAACGACCTGGGGAGGACCGCATGAGCACGCTCACCGCAACCACCGAGGAACCGCGGACCGCGCCCGCCCGCCCCGTCTACCGGGTGACCGGACGGCGGGTGCTCGCCTCCGAGTGGGCCAAGCTGTGG
>NZ_JOFZ01000136.1 GCF_000721265.1 Streptomyces sp. NRRL F-5126
CGACCCGGAGGCGCGGGGGCTCGCGGTGGCGCGGCGGCTGCGGGTGCCGGTGGTGCTGGGGGACGTGACGCAGGAGGGGGTCCTGGAGGCGGCGAAGATCCACCGGGCGCGGACGCTGCTCGCGCTGACCAGCGCGGACACGACGAATCTGGAGGCGGCGCTGTACGCGCGGTCCGTGCGGCCGGATCTGCGGGTGGTGCTGCGGCTGTACGACGACGACTTCGCGACGGCGGTGTACCGGACGCTGCGGGCGGCGCATCCGCAGGGGCCCCCCCGGGGTCCTCCCCCCGGGCGCCCCCACCCCCGCCCGC
>NZ_JOFZ01000137.1 GCF_000721265.1 Streptomyces sp. NRRL F-5126
GCTCCGCCCCTTGGACCCCGAGGGTTCGTTGTCGGCCGGCCGCCGGTGGAGCTTCTCGCGCAGTTCCCCGCGCCCCTGACGGGGCGCCATGCCCCGTTGGGCCGGCGTTCACGCGAGCGCGGCACCGTGGCGCCGCAATCGCGGTGCGCCACCCTCCACGGTCGCCTCTTCCGTCACAGGAGTCAGCATGTCGCTCACCCGCAGGGACTTCACCGGACGAACCGCGCTCACCGGGGTCGGGGTCGCCCTGGCCGGCAGCGTCGGCGCGCTCGCCACCGCTCCGCAGGCGCTCGCCTCCACCGACCACCAC
>NZ_JOFZ01000138.1 GCF_000721265.1 Streptomyces sp. NRRL F-5126
CGCCTGGACGGCGTGGCGCCCGCGGACGCCGAGCGCGCGGTCGCGGCCTTCGCCGCGGCCGGGACCGTCGAGGTCCAGCGCCGTACGAAGAACGGCCTGCGCACCTTCGACGCACGTCCGGCCGTGCTGCGGCTCGAAACGCACCCTCCGCAGGCCGATAGGCCGAACGACCGGCCCTGTGCGATACTGCGGCTGGTTGTTCGGCACGTGACGCCTGCCGTACGACCCGACGACGTCCTGTCCGGTCTCCGCGCCGTGGCCGACCTGGCGCCGCCGGTCCCCGCAGCGGTGACCAGGCTGGCGCAGGG
>NZ_JOFZ01000139.1 GCF_000721265.1 Streptomyces sp. NRRL F-5126
GTTCAGCAGCTTGTCCTCGATGACGTAGTCCAGCGAATACTCCAGCTCGTTGTCCATGTACGAGGCGAGCGCCGGGGCGTCGGAGAGCAGCTGGTTGGTGACGTCGTAGCCGTCCGCGTAGGTGTAGACCTTCGCGTCGGCCAGCTCGGTCTGGATCGTGCTGGTGGGCTTGACGTTGGCGTCGCCCGGCAGGATCTCGTCCGGCACGACGGCAGCGTTGCGGGTCACACCAGTGACCTGCAGATACTCGAAGTTCCCGGCCGTCTCGCCGCGGCTGATCAGGTCCAGGATCGTCAGGTTGTCCCGA
>NZ_JOFZ01000140.1 GCF_000721265.1 Streptomyces sp. NRRL F-5126
CTCTACAACTACGTCCCGCGCAAGGAGGACCTGTACGAGCTGATGGTCGATGCCGTCAGCGGGGAGCACGAGCTGTGGGAACCGTCGGGGGACTGGCGGGCCGACATGTTGCGGGCCGCCCGGCAGACCCGGGACCTCATGCACCGCCACCCGTGGCTGCCGCGCCTGATGTCCGGCGTGCACGCCCTCAGCCCGAACGTGCTGCGGTTCGCCGAGCACTGCCTGGCCTGCCTCGACCCGCTGGACGTGCCCGACGGCACCAAGATGGAGCTGTTCGCCATGCTCAACGGCGTGGTGACGATC
>NZ_JOFZ01000141.1 GCF_000721265.1 Streptomyces sp. NRRL F-5126
GGTCACCGACACGTTCGGCCGGGTCCTGCTGGGCCGCTCCACCCGAGGCATGTGGGAGCTACCGGGCGGCCGCATCGAGACAGACGAGGCCGCACCAGCGGCCGCCGTGCGGGAGCTGAACGAGGAGACCGGGCTGACGGCGCGCGTGGACGACGCTCACGTCATCACCGTGCTGCACGACGACCGCCTGGATGTACGCCGCGTCACCGCCGTGGTCCGCATCTCCCGCTGGGACGGTGAACTCTCTCTGCCCGAGCCACACCACTTCGTACGCTGGGAGTTCCACGACCTGAACACCGTGGC
>NZ_JOFZ01000142.1 GCF_000721265.1 Streptomyces sp. NRRL F-5126
TCCTTACGTACCGCCGGGGCGGTCCGGTTCGCACCTGCCGGCCCCGGCTCCCACTCCGGGGCAGGAGACCATGCATCCTTCAGTCGACGACCGACCCGCCCGCGGGACCTCAGCCGCCGGGCTCCCGGCGACCGGTGGCGGTGCCACGGCATGAGGCACCGCTTCGATCCGCTGACCGCGGCGGCGATGGCGGTCGCCGTGCTCTCCATCTCGGCGACGGCGCCCCTCACCGCCGCCGCCTCCGCCTCACCGCTGGCCATGGCGTTCTGGCGCAACGCCCTCGGCTTCGCCACCCTCGGCC
>NZ_JOFZ01000143.1 GCF_000721265.1 Streptomyces sp. NRRL F-5126
GAGATGCTCAGGAGTCTCGTGGGCTCGGAGATGTGTATAAGAGACAGGCGCGAGGGCGCGCCGCTGGACGCGGACCTGGTGGTGCTGGCCGGTGAGGGCCTTGCCGCCCGCACCGTCGACGCCGTCCGCACCGCCATGCCGCGCAGCCGGGTGGCCAACATCTACGGCCCCACCGAGGCCACCGTCTACGCCACCGCCTGGTACGACACCCCTGCCCGGTCCGACGCCTCCGCCACCGGGCAGACGGCCGCCCCGCCCATCGGCCGTCCCGTCCACAACACCCGCGCCTACGTCCTCGAC
>NZ_JOFZ01000144.1 GCF_000721265.1 Streptomyces sp. NRRL F-5126
CATAGCGAGGATCATTTTGATGACACCGGCGGCGCCTGCGGCGGCCTGGGTGTGGCCGATGTTGGACTTGATGGAGCCGAGGTGGAGCGGCTGCTCGGCGGGACGGTCCTGGCCGTAGGTGGCGAGGAGGGCCTGGGCCTCGATGGGATCGCCGAGCTTGGTGCCGGTGCCGTGCGCTTCGACTGCATCGACCTGATCACCGGACAGACCGGCGTTGGCGAGGGCCTGGCGGATGACGCGTTCCTGGGAGGGGCCGTTGGGGGCGCTGAGTTGGCTGCTGGTGCCGTCTTGGTTGACG
>NZ_JOFZ01000145.1 GCF_000721265.1 Streptomyces sp. NRRL F-5126
CATCCTCATCACCGGCGGCACCGGCACCCTCGGCAGCCTCCTCGCCCACCACCTCGCCGACCAAGGCCACACCCACCTACACCTCACCAGCCGAAGCGGACTCCAGGCCGAAGGCGCCGACCAGCTTCGCCAGGAGCTGACGGACCTAGGTGCGGACGTCACCGTCAGCGCCTGCGACATCGCTGACGCCGACCAGTTCGCCGCGCTGCTGGAGACGGTCCCTCACGCTCACCCGCTGACGGCCGTCATCCACACCGCCGGCGTCGTCCAGGACGCCACGCTGGGCAATCTCTCGC
>NZ_JOFZ01000146.1 GCF_000721265.1 Streptomyces sp. NRRL F-5126
AGGCATCCACCGTGCGCCCTTAAAAACTTGGCCACAGATGCTCGCGTCCACTGTGCAGTTCTCAAACAACGACCAGCCACCCACCACCCCACACCATGACGTGAGTTCACTGGGACCGGCATACCGAAGACACCAGACTCACGTCCATGCCCTCAGACACCCAACAGCGTGCCCGACACCCCGTCTCCCATCCCCCGTCTTCCACACCCCAGTGGGGCAGTACTAACGCGGATGATCAACAAAAGTGCCGAATAGTCAACGTTCCACCCATGAGCAACCGTGTGGGACAT
>NZ_JOFZ01000147.1 GCF_000721265.1 Streptomyces sp. NRRL F-5126
CATCCTCATCACCGGCGGCACCGGCACCCTCGGCAGCCTCCTCGCCCACCACCTCGCCGACCAAGGCCACACCCACCTACACCTCACCAGCCGAAGCGGCCCCAAAGCCCAAGGCGCCAAGCAACTCCACCAAGACCTCACCGCCCTCGGTGCAAACGTCACCATCACCGCCTGCGACACCGCCGACGCCGACCAACTCGCCGACCTCCTCGCCGCCATCCCGGACGAGCACCCCTTGACCGCCGTCATCCACACCGCCGGCGTCCTCCAGGACGCCACGCTGCCCAACC
>NZ_JOFZ01000148.1 GCF_000721265.1 Streptomyces sp. NRRL F-5126
CTGGACACCCCCAGCGGCGACGTGTCCGTGCCATTCTCCTGGACCGGCGTCGACCTGTACTCCACCGGCGCCCGCCACCTCCGCGTCAAACTCACCCCGACCAGCAACGACACCATCCGCATCCACCTCGCCGACACCCTCGGCACCCCCGTCGCCACCATCGACACCCTCACCACACGCCCCCTGCCGACCGAACAACTCACCGACACCACCAAGACCATCCGAAACAGCCTCTTCCACATCGAATGGACCACACTGCCC
>NZ_JOFZ01000149.1 GCF_000721265.1 Streptomyces sp. NRRL F-5126
CCGAGGAACAACACGCCGCGCTCCTCGACACCGTCCGCCTCCACATCGCCGAAGTCCTGGGCCACTCCAACCCGGCCACCATCCAGGACCGCCAGGCATTCAAGGAGATGGGGCTCGACTCACTGACCGCCGTCGAACTCCGCAACAAACTCAGCACCACCACCGGCACCCGGCTCCCCACCACCCTCATCTTCGACCACCCCACCCCCACCGCCCTCGCCACCTACATCCAGACACACATCCCCACCACCG
>NZ_JOFZ01000150.1 GCF_000721265.1 Streptomyces sp. NRRL F-5126
CCGAGATACGGCACGTCACCAGCCACATCCTGCGCCTCCTCCAACACTGGCTCACCGACGAGCGCCTCACCGACACCCAACTCGTCATCCTCACCCACCACGCCAACGCCATCCACGACGGCGAAGACATCACCTCCCTCGCCCAAACCACCCTCACCGGCCTCCTGCGCACCGCCCAAGCCGAACACCCCCACCACTTCCGCCTCCTCGACATCGACCACAACCCCACCACCCTCCACGCCATCCC
>NZ_JOFZ01000151.1 GCF_000721265.1 Streptomyces sp. NRRL F-5126
CCGAGATACGGCACGTCACCAGCCACATCCTGCGCCTCCTCCAACACTGGCTCACCGACGAGCGCCTCACCGACACCCAACTCGTCATCCTCACCCACCGCGCCAACGCCATCCACGACGGCGAAGACATCACCTCCCTCGCCCAGAGCACCCTCACCGGCCTCCTGCGCACCGCCCAAGCCGAACACCCCCACCACTTCCGCCTCCTCGACATCGACCACAACCCCACCACCCTCCACGCCATCCC
>NZ_JOFZ01000152.1 GCF_000721265.1 Streptomyces sp. NRRL F-5126
GGCGTCCTACTCTCCCACAGGGTCCCCCCTGCAGTACCATCGGCGCAGTAGAGCTTAGCTTCCGGGTTCGGAATGTAACCGGGCGTTTCCCCTACGCTAAAACCACCGAAACACTATGAAACTATCGAACACCGGAAGACAACACGGCTGTTCGTGGTTTCAGAACCAACACAGTGGACGCGAGCAAATATGGACAAGCCCTCGGCCTATTAGTACCGGTCAACTCCACCAGTCACCTGGCTTCC
>NZ_JOFZ01000153.1 GCF_000721265.1 Streptomyces sp. NRRL F-5126
CTCACCGAGGGCGAACAGGAGCAGTTCCTCCTCGGCCTCGTACGCGACCACGTGGCGGCCGTACTCGGCCACAGCAACAGCCGCGGAATCGACGAACACCGCGGATTCTTCGACATGGGACTCGACTCCCTCACCGCCGTCGAACTCCGCAACAAGATGGGCATCGGCACCGGCCTGCGCCTGCCCACCACCGCGATACTCGACCACCCCACCCCCGCCACACTCGCGCACTACCTGCGAACGCA
>NZ_JOFZ01000154.1 GCF_000721265.1 Streptomyces sp. NRRL F-5126
CAACGGACCCACCACCACCATCGTCTCCGGCGACACCCAAGCCCTCACCGAACTCACCACCACCTGCACCACCCAACACATCGACGCCCGCACCATCCCCGTCGACTACGCCTCCCACTCCGCCCACGTAGAAATCATCCACGACCGCCTCCTCCACGACCTCCGCAACATCACCCCCCACACCGGCCACACCCCCTTCTACTCCACCGTCACCGGCACCCTCATCGAAGACACCACCAC
>NZ_JOFZ01000155.1 GCF_000721265.1 Streptomyces sp. NRRL F-5126
CAACGGACCCACCACCACCATCGTCTCCGGCGACACCCAAGCCCTCACCGAACTCACCACCACCTGCACCACCCAACACATCGACGCCCGCACCATCCCATCCGACGTCCCCGGACACTCGGCCTACCTCGAAGCCGTCCGCGACCGCCTCCTCCACGACCTCCGCAACATCACCCCCCACACCGGCCACACCCCCTTCTACTCCACCGTCACCGGCACCCTCATCGAAGACACCACCAC
>NZ_JOFZ01000156.1 GCF_000721265.1 Streptomyces sp. NRRL F-5126
CCTCGACGCCCTCACCGCACTCCAGGACGGCCGGCCCTCACCGCACCTGGTGACCGGCCCCACCGATCACCATTCCCGCGTCCCGGGCAAGATCGCGTTTGTGTTCCCTGGCCAGGGTTCGCAATGGCCGGGCATGGGCCGCGAACTCCTAGAGACCAGCAGTGTCTTCCGCACCCACATGCAGGCCTGCGCCGACGCCCTCGCCCCACACACCGACTGGTCACTCCTC
>NZ_JOFZ01000157.1 GCF_000721265.1 Streptomyces sp. NRRL F-5126
GAGGAGTGACCAGTCGGTGTGTGGGGCGAGGGCGTCGGCGCAGGCCTGCATGTGGGTGCGGAAGACACTGCTGGTCTCTAGGAGTTCGCGGCCCATGCCGGGCCATTGCGAACCCTGGCCGGGGAATACGAACGCGATCTTGCCCGGGACGCGGGAATGGTGATCGGTGGGGCCGGTCACCAGGTGCGGTGAGGGCCGGCCGTCCTGGAGTGCGGTGAGGGCGTCGAGG
>NZ_JOFZ01000158.1 GCF_000721265.1 Streptomyces sp. NRRL F-5126
GTGGGTGTGGCGGTGGTGGGCGAGGGCGTCGAGGAAGGTGTTGGCGGCGGCGTAGTTGGCCTGGCCGGGGTTGCCGAGGGTTCCGGCGGCTGAGGAGTAGAGGATGAAGGCGCTGAGGTTGAGGTGTTTGGTCTGCTGGTGCAGGTTCCAGGCGCTGTCGGCCTTTGGCCGCAGGACGGCGTCCAGGTGGTCTGGGGTGAGGTTGGGCAGCGTGGCGTCCTGGAGGAC
>NZ_JOFZ01000159.1 GCF_000721265.1 Streptomyces sp. NRRL F-5126
CCACCACACCTACGCCGACATCACCCTCCCCGAGGACCCCGACACCGTCACGGATGAGGCCGACGCGTTCGACATCCACCCCGCACTCCTCGACGCCGCCCTGCACACCATCGCCCTACAGGCCCTGGACACCCCCAGCGGCGACGTGTCCGTGCCATTCTCCTGGACCGGCGTCGACCTGTACTCCACCGGCGCCCGCCACCTCCGCGTCAAACTCACCCCG
>NZ_JOFZ01000160.1 GCF_000721265.1 Streptomyces sp. NRRL F-5126
GGAGAGTGGCTGGGTTGATCGGGGTGGTGTCTAGGTCGATGAGGGTGAAGCGGTCGGGGTTTTCGCTCTGTGCGGTGCGGATGAGGCCCCACAGGGGTGCAGCGGTGAGGTCGTGGATGTCCTCGTCGGGGTCGGTGGCGATGGCGTTGCGGGTGCAGATGACCAGGCGGGTGGTGGTGAGGCGCTCGTCGGTCAGCCATTCCTGGAGCAGGGCGAGCAGG
>NZ_JOFZ01000161.1 GCF_000721265.1 Streptomyces sp. NRRL F-5126
CTGCACACCGCGCTGGCCACTACGGAACCCCAACTGGCCCTCCGTAACAACACCATCCACACACCCCGCCTGACCCGCACCACCACCCCCACCGACACCTCACCCACATCATTCGACCCGGACGGCACCATCCTCATCACCGGCGGCACCGGCACCCTCGGCAGCCTCCTCGCCCACCACCTCGCCGACCAAGGCCACACCCACCTACACCTCACCAGCC
>NZ_JOFZ01000162.1 GCF_000721265.1 Streptomyces sp. NRRL F-5126
CGCACCGACCTCCTCGACGCCCTCACCGCACTCCAGGACGGCCGGCCCTCACCCCATCTCATACACGCCGGCCAGCAGCCCCGGCCGACAGGACGGACAGCGTTCCTCTTCACCGGCCAAGGCTCGCAACGAGCCGGAATGGGCCGCGAACTCCACGCCGCCTCACCCGTCTTCGCCACAGCCTTCGACGAAGCCTGCCACGCCTTCACCCCCCACCTC
>NZ_JOFZ01000163.1 GCF_000721265.1 Streptomyces sp. NRRL F-5126
ACGCCTTGTGGGGCGCGGCCTCTCCGGCGTCCTGGCCGACGGGCGGGTCCGGGACTTCGACCAGCTTTCCGGCTACGACCTCGCCGTGTACTGCCGAGGGGAGGCTCTCGAGTGGGGCGGCGACACCATCACCCCATTCGAGGCCAACAGGCCCGTCGTGGTCGGTGGGGTCGCTGTCAGACCGGGCGATTACGTGTTCGCGGACGGGG
>NZ_JOFZ01000164.1 GCF_000721265.1 Streptomyces sp. NRRL F-5126
CCCCGTCCGCGAACACGTAATCGCCCGGTCTGACAGCGACCCCACCGACCACGACGGGCCTGTTGGCCTCGAATGGGGTGATGGTGTCGCCGCCCCACTTGAGAGCCTCTCCTCGGCAGTACACGGCGAGGTCGTAGCCGGAAAGCTGGTCGAAGTCCCGGACCCGCCCGTCGGCCAGGACGCCGGAGAGGCCGCGCCCCACAAGGCGT
>NZ_JOFZ01000165.1 GCF_000721265.1 Streptomyces sp. NRRL F-5126
GGTGTCGGTGGGGGTGGTGGTGCGGGTCAGGCGGGGTGTGTGGATGGTGTTGTTACGGAGGGCCAGTTGGGGTTCCGTAGTGGCCAGCGCGGTGTGCAGGGCGTTGAGGGCGGAGGTGTCGGTGGGGGTGGTGTCTAGGTCGATGAGGGTGAAGCGGTCGGGGTTTTCGCTCTGTGCGGTGCGGATGAGGCCCCACAGGGGTG
>NZ_JOFZ01000166.1 GCF_000721265.1 Streptomyces sp. NRRL F-5126
CCTGCTCGCCCTGCTCCAGGAATGGCTGACCGACGAGCGCCTCACCACCACCCGCCTGGTCATCTGCACCCGCAACGCCATCGCCACCGACCCCGACGAAGACATCCACGACCTCACCGCTACACCCCTGTGGGGCCTCATCCGCACCGCACAGAGCGAAAACCCCGACCGCTTCACCCTCATCGACCTAGACACCACCCC
>NZ_JOFZ01000167.1 GCF_000721265.1 Streptomyces sp. NRRL F-5126
CGGCACCATCCTCATCACCGGCGGCACCGGCACCCTCGGCAGCCTCCTCGCCCACCACCTCGCCGACCAAGGCCACACCCACCTACACCTCACCAGCCGCAGCGGCCCCAAAGCCCAAGGCGCCAAGCAACTCCACCAAGACCTCACCGCCCTCGGCGCAAACGTCACCATCACCGCCTGCGACACCGCCGACGCCAACC
>NZ_JOFZ01000168.1 GCF_000721265.1 Streptomyces sp. NRRL F-5126
GTTCGACTTGCATGTGTTAAGCACGCCGCCAGCGTTCGTCCTGAGCCAGGATCAAACTCTCCGTGAATGCTTGAAACAATCACGAGAGCGGAACAGGAGGAAGGAATAATCCCTCCCGTCCACAGCATCCTCGCTGTGTTACTACAAAGGAACCCAAATCCACCGGACATCACATCCGGCAGACCGGGGTATCAACATAT